>CAWIJO010000001.1:0-130106 GCA_963836355.1 uncultured Actinomycetes bacterium
ACCCAGCAGAACCCGTCCCCGTACGCCAAAACCGAATCGAGAGTGGGTCAGAACTCACCCGAGAAGCCAACCCAGAAATGCGTGTTCTGTGCACCGCGACCTGCGAATGCCTATCCACGAATAGGAATTCCTAATCGGCGATCTGCGTGGTTTGCCAGCCGTGGTTGCCTCACCGCGTGTCACGCGCCGTCACGACCGCTGCTTGCTGTTTCCGCAGGCGATCTTCCGCGAGGACGCGTGCCGTGATCCTGACTGGCCGTCTTCGGGCGCCCGGCCTGTGCGCGCTGTCCTGCCGCGCCAGCTCACCGGCCGCGGGCGCCGGGCAGCCAGGCTGAGCATATAGCGCAGCCGACCTGAGCCGGCCGTGCCTGCCTGCCCGGCGCGAGCTGAGCCGCGACGCCGAGCGCTGAGCCAGGCTCAGGCGCAGTTCCAGGAGCTGAGCCTGTCCCAGGAGCTGAGTCAGGCTCAGGCACAGTTCCCAGGAGCCGAGCCTGTCCCAGGAGCCGAGCCTGTCCCAGGAGCCGAGCCTGTCCCAGGAGCTAAGCCAGGCTCAGGCGCAGATCCGGGAGCTGAGCCAGCGCATCCCGGCGCAGGCGCGGCGATGCCAGCACGGCTCCGCGGCGCGCCCCCCCGCGCAGCACCCGCGCCGCGGCCGCAGCATGCGCCGCGCCGCCCGCCTGCCCGGGCCGCAACCGCGCCACGCCGCCAGGCCGCACGCCACGCCCGGGCACCGTCACCAGCTATGCGACGCCCACGCTCCCCGGGCCGGGTGCGCGTGCGGATGCGGCGAATGCAAGCCCGCAACAACTCAGGGCACTACCCGCTCCCACCAGTAGGACGCCAAGCCGCTGCCGGGCACGGCCGACCTGTTACCGCACTGCTACCCAACGCGCTACCCAGCACCCCGGAAACCAGCGGAATAGTGTTCGAATTCCTTCTTTGAACTGGGGTGGAGCTATGGGGATTCGAACCCCAGACCTCTTGCATGCCATGAAGGCCACACCGAGCCCGCCATCTGCGCTAACGCGGCGTGACCAGCCAAAACAGCGACACAGAGCAACGCCGAGCGACTCCGAACAAACGCCCGCCAACGCTCATCTGCTACCCAAACCGCTACCCAGGACACGCCCGCTCACCGCTCCCCCCGCACCGGCCACGCCGCGCCCCGGCAGCCTGGCGAGGCCAGCGCAACTGACCTCCAACGAGCCCGGCTCCGCCCGTGACAAGACAGCCAGCACGCCCAGCGAACTCCCGGTGCGACAACCTGCCATGCGGCCTACCCGGACAAGCTGACAGATGCCCGGAACGCCCGATTCTGCCGAGATCAGTGCGACTTCAATGCTGCATGTGCATACGGGCCGCTGCATGGCCATGCGCACTTTTATGCGGCTTCGCCGCAAGAGATCGCCGAATCGCTAACAGCAGCCGTCAGCACCGCAAGACTGACCTTCGGGTGGTGATCTGTGCGCCCGGCGCCGCGGCCAGGTGTGAGCTTGTAGGTTGTGACAGCGCCGCTTCGGCTGCATCGTCGGCCGACGACTCGAGCATCGACTCGACGTGGCAGGGATGCCCGGGTGGCGGCCGCGCGCAACGTCGATCATCACCGGGGGAGGTCCGCGCCGAGCACCGGACAGCTGAACCCGGCCAGGTGCCGCGTGACAGCCTGGGTCCGCGGCCTGGGTCAGCGATCGGCGGGCTGTTGCGGGTGCCGGGCGAGGTAGGCAGCGGCGGCGGCTCGCGCGGATTTGCCGGACACGTCGAGCTTGGCGTAACTGTTCGATAGGTGCCGCTCGACGGTGCGGGTGCTCAACCCGAGCCGAGCGGCGATCTGCTCGTTGGCCAGGCCGTAGGCTACCAACTCGAGGACCTTGAGTTCCCGGCTGCTCAGCGGTTCACGAGGCCGCACGGGAGCTGCGGCGGGGGCGCCGAGGAAGGCGCGCAGCTCGGTGACGAACACCGGCCAGGCCGGCTCGCTGGACAGCAGGGCGTGGTTGCGGCTGTCGAGCGGGAGCAGCCGTGCGCCCGGGATGCCTGCGGCCAACAGGCGAGCCTCCTCGAACGGCGACAGTTGATCCTCCTGAGAGTGGGCCACGAGGGTTGGCGTCGTTACCCGGGCGAGCAGGCCGGTGAGGTCGTCTTCAGACCAGACCTCGCGCAGCCGAGTGGCCGTCTCGGGTGAGGTGGAGATGTGCATGAGTTCATCCAGCCAGGCCTTCTGCGGCTCGGTCGCGTCGGGCACCAATAGGGAGGAGAACACCCTGCGGAAGACCGGCGTCGCCGCGTCCCATCCGCTGTTGACTATCGACTGGAGCAGCTCGGTCTCGGCACGTTGCTTCGGCGTCGCGTCGCGCCTGTTGCGCCCGCGGGCGTACGCGCCGCACAACACCAGGTGGCTCACCCGATCGGGATGGCGCAACGCGTAGCGGATCGCGGTCGCGCCACCCGCGGAGATGCCGAGCAGCCCGAACCGGCCGAGGCGCGCGGCGTCGACGACGCTCTCGAGGTCGGCGACGAACGCGCCGAGGTCCAGGTTCGTGGGCTGCCGGTCGGACAGGCCGCAGCCGCGCAGGTCGTATCGCACGACACGATGGCCGCGGCCGAGTTCTGTCCACCAGTGCCGCCACAGCGGGCTGTCCCACTCAAGTTCGAGGTGGGTGAACCAGTGTGCGACCTTGACTATCGCCGGCCCGCTTCCGTGGGTGGCATAGGCCAGCCGGACACCATCGCGTGCTGTGCAGAACCAGATCTCCTGTTCCACGCCCCTGAGGCTAGTGCATGCGGGACCGGCTCATCGCGGACGGCGAACCAGCAGCTCCAGCCGCACGAATGTCTGATCCCAGCTGCCGTCGTGCCGGCGCAGCCGGTCGATCGCGCCGAGCGCCTCGTCGGTGATGGCCCGGGCCCTGTCGGGTTCGGTGTGGCGTGTGAGCACCAGGACCGCCTGCGAGCTCAGCATCCCGGCCAGCTGCTCGCGGGTGAAGGTGCGCCGCATCGCAACCGTATGCACCGAATCGTCCGAGATCTCAAACCCCGCCGCCTCCAGCAACTCCAGTGCCCTGCCCGGGTCCGGGAACCGCGGGGGCGGAGGAACGCCATACCGCGCGGCGAGTTCCTCCAGCAGTGCGATAATCGCGGCGATGTTGCCCGGTGCCCCTGCTTCGAGGTGGAACACCGCGCCCGGGCGCAGCACGCGAACCGCGGCGGCGTACAGGCCCAGGTGCTGCTCGGGTGGCAGCCAGTGCAGCATCGCCCGGCTCACGATCAGATCGACGGACTCCGGCTGCACGACCCGGTCGATGTCCTGCGCGGCGGCCTGGACGAAGGACAGGTTGACAGCGGTGTGCCGCCTTGCCGCCTCAAGCATGGACGCATCGGGATCGACTCCTGTCACGTGCCCGCGCGGCGCCAGCGCCGCCAGCCAGGCGGTGAACTCGCCGCTGCCGCAACCCAGGTCGACGACGACGTCGCGTTCGCGCGGTGCGTGGCGGCGCAGGAACCAGTCGTCGGCAGCACGGTGGTGCGCCGAGGTGCGCGCGTAGTCCGCGCCGCGCCAGTGTGCCGGCGGCGCCGAGCCGACAGTGGGCCGCCCCGGCGTTGTCACGGGCGCGCAGCGTAGACGGCGTGGATCGGGGTGGCGGCCACCCGTCCAGTATGGGCGAGCCCGGCCGCGCGCAGCGTTTCGGCGACCCGCCGCCCGCCGGCCTGTGCGCCGAGCGCGGTCCCGCTCGGCTCGGAAAGCGAATGCGGGACGCACAGGAACGTCGACGCGGTGTAGTGCAGCCCCGCTCCCGGGTTGGCGGTGATGTTCTCGGTTAGCTCGTCGTGCGCGAACGGCTCAACGAGCGCGACCGTGCCCTGCTCGGCGAGCTGGTCCCGTGCCCGGGCGGCGGCCGCGACCGGATCGCCGAAGTCGTGCAGGCAATCGAAGAACCAGACCACGTCGTACGGTCCGCCATCCAGGCTCGCCGCATCGGCAACCGCAAACCGCACCCGATCCGACACGCCGACTGCGGCGGCCCGCTGCCTCGCCTGCTCGATCGCGGCCTTGTGCGGGTCAACGCCGACGAACCTGGAGTTAGGGAACGCCTCGGCCATAAGCACGGTCGTCACCCCCTGGCCACATCCGACGTCGGCGACGTGCGCGCCCTCACTCAGCACCGGCTCCAGGCCGAGCGCCGGAATCCATTCACTGACCAAGTGGGCACGGTAAGCTGCGCCGAAGAAGCGCGACACACCACGGAACACGCGTTCATCATTATCGGCCCACCCGATGCCCTCGCCGGACCGAAACGCCTCGACCAGGCCGTCGACGCTCAAATGCCAGCCGACCATCGCCTCAAACGCGCCGGACAGGGTGATCGGCGAATCGTCGGTGGCGAGCACCGCGGCGTGCTCGGCAGGCAGCGCGAAGCGACCGGTGTCGGCGTCGTAGCTGATGAACGCAACCGAGGCCTGCTGCGCCAGCCATTCGGCGAGGTAGCGCTCGGCGCAGCCGGTCCGGGCGGCCAACTCGGCCGGGGTGGCCGCGCCTCCGGCCGCCAGCTCCCGGTAGAGGCCGAGCCGGTCACCGAGGTAGGCCATCTGCGCGGTCGCCCCGCCCACCAGCACGCCCAGCACCTGCTCGACGAACGCGCCCACCTTGCGCTCGTTCAAGTCCAGATCCGTCATCGTGATCAGTTCCTCTCGGTCATTCCTACGACGCACCCTCGGTCCTCGCCGTCCCCGTCGGCCGCAGAAAACGCTGACCGAGTCCGCCGACAGCAACGCTACAAAGGCGCGGCCCGCCTCCGCATCGGTCCTGCCACCCAACGGCGGGAGCAGCCTTGGCGGTAGACACGTAGCGACCCACCAGCCCCGGTCGCCTGCTTTCGCGAGCTGCGCCGCGCCATACAACGCGCCATCCGTCAACCCGCGCGCGAACAATTGATCGGCTCGCAAAACGCACGCTCGCTGACGTCGCGTTGAGTGCTCGGGATCGATGGCTATCGAGCGGCCCGTAACCCTCGCCTACGCATACCTATTCACCGCCAATGTCGTGCGAAAACGCACTGTCACTTCTGCGTTCCCCGTTTCCGCATCCGGCGTCGCGCCGTGCCCGGCAAGCACAGGCGGGATGATCGCAGCGCGCCCGTCCCGCTGAGGCCGCTGTCCAGTTACCAGCTCATAGAGCACAGCACCCAGCGAGTAAAGATCGCTGCGCTCGTCCAGGCGTCCCCCGGCAATCTGCTCAGGAGAAGCGTAAGCCGCGCGACGGACAGAAATTCGCCCCCGCCGCTCCCGGGCCTGCAGGACGCGCCGCGCCTTGCGGGCTGTCCCATCCGGTCGCGATACGAGGCGCTCAGCCGCCCGCCGTCCGCCTGAGCGCCCACCGAAGAGCCGCTATTGGCCACCCATGCCTGTTCAACGAACACGACGACCCGCATCCGGCATGCCATCCAGAGCCAGCCCGTGAGGCTGAGTGCCAACCCACCCCGTCCGCCGCGACGGTCAAATGACGGTCAAGCGATCTTGGAACGCTCTAGATGATCTTAGAACAAGGCTTTGACCTGGGAAAACGGGTGGGTCAACGACAGAACTCGCTGACTGGCGGGTTTGGCTGGTGTCGGGTGTGGTGATCCCGTGCTGGGTGGTGTGATCTCCCGGTGTTTTCAGGTGGTTGTGGTGTCTTTGGCCAAGATGAGTTCGGCGGCCTGGGCGGAGATGGCTTGCATCTCGGCGACGAGGTGGCGCAGTTCGCGCTGGTTGGCGGTCCATTCGGCGTAGCGGGCGGCCTGGTCGCTGGTCAGCCGGCGGGTGGTGGTCTTGCCGGCGATCTTGCGGGTGAGCTGGTAGTAGGGGCCGTGCGGGCGGGGCGGGTCTGCCTGGCAGCGGCAGCCGGGCTTGCCGCAGTAGGTGTAGCGGCGGGCCAGGCTGCCCGGGCTGATGAAGCCGGGCCCGGCGAGGCGGGCGGCCAGGTCCCGGTAGCGCCGGGTGAGCTGGTCGAGATCGTCGGCCATGATCTTATCCTTGCCGCCGGCGGGCGTGTCTTCCACCATCCCGGGCCGGACAGTATATAGGCTGTCAGATGTCGGGTGACCGGAGGCGGAGTCGTGGCAGGAGCCGCTGCTGGCCGCCGCCGCGATGGCGCCGCGGGAGCTGCCCCGGGCACGCTGCGTGCTGGCTTGCCTGGCGGGATTCGCGGCGGGCCGGGGGATCCCGGCATCGCCGGAGTGCTTGCTGGATTATGACGTGATCGAGGCGTTCTGCGTGGCGGGGCGTGCTGGTGCCGCGTCCTCCACGCGCGGGACTTACCGGTCGGTGTGGGGTGCCCCGAAGCTTCCGGACAGTCCATCCAATAGGATGGACGTCTGGAAAGGTGAAGTAATTGCCTCGACCGAAGAAGAGCTTCTCACCGGAATTCAAAGATGAAGCCGTGAAGATGGTGATCGAGATGTCGCGTCCGATCGCCCGAGTGGCGAAGGAGTTCGGTATCAACGAAGGCACACTCGGTAACTGGGTGAGCGTCTACCGCCGTGATCATGCCGGCGAAGAACCGCCGCTAACCGTGAATGAGCGCGCGCGGCTGCGCGAGCTCGAGCGGGAAACCCGGGAACAGAGGATGGAGCTCGAGTTCCTGAAAAAAGCCGCGGCATACTTCGCCCGCGACCATCGGTGACCGAGAAATTCGAGTTCATCGACGCGGAGTATGCGGCTTACCAGGAATCAGATGAGCGGTACGTGCCGTCGGTCGTGCAAATGTGCAGGTGGATGGAGGTGTCGCGGTCCGGGTTCTACGAATGGCGGAACGCGCCGGAATCGGCGACGGCGAAAAGGCGCGGGGAACTCGCTTTGATCGTGCGGAAGTCATTCGATGAATCGGATGGGACGTACGGGTACCGGCGGGTGCACACGGACCTGGTGGCCTGGGGCGTGCCGGCCGGGCCGGAGCTGGTGCGGTCGGTGATGCGCGAGCTGGGCCTGCAGGCTTGCCAGCCGCGGCCGTGGCGGTTCAGCCTCACCGAGGGCGACGGCCAGGAGCATGACATTCCCGATCTCGTGAACCGGGATTTCACGGCCGGCGCGCCGGGCGAGAAAATGGTAGGCGACATAACCTATATTCCGACCTGGCAGGGCTGGCTCTATTTGGCGACGGTTATCGACTGTCATACGAAGGAAGTGATCGGGTGGGCTACGGACGATAACTACAAGACGCCGCTCATCGAGAGGGCCATCGAGATGGCCGCCCGCAATTATCCTCTCGCCGGGAATGCTATCTTCCACTCCGACCGCGGCAGCAACTACACATCCCGGCAGTTCGCCGGGACGCTCAGGAAATACAACCTTCGGCATTCGGTCGGGCGCACCGGGATCTGCTACGATAATGCCATGGCCGAATCGTTCTTCGCCGCGCTGAAGAACGAGCGCGTCCACCGGACCCAGTATCCGACTCGTGAGCACGCGCGCCGGGATGTTGTGAGGTACATCGAATTCTGGTACAACTCGAAGCGCAGGCACTCCGGGCTTCAGTACCGAACCCCACGGCAGGTCCGCGAGGAATACCTGGAACGGCAGTCCGCAGCGTGAATTAACCACAAATACGCTGTCCGGAAAGCCCGGGGCAGATCGGTGCTGTATCAGCTGGCCGGCCAGGTGCACGGCCCGGCGGGCTGCCGGGCGACGCCGTTCCCGGGGGCGAAGGCGCCGGCCCCGTATTCGCCGGGCGAGCGGGCGGGGCTGGCAGCGGTGGCCCGCGCGCAGCGCGGCCCGGCGAAACGCGCCTCGGCGCTGGCCATGGTGGTGTTCGGCATCGGGGCGGGGCTGCGGCCCGGGGAGCTCGCCGCGCTGCGCGGCACCGGAGTCACGGCCCGCGGCGGCCCGGCCGTCGTTCATGTCAGCGGCGGCCCGGCGCCCCGCACGGTGCCCGTGGCCGCCCGTTACGCGGGCCGGGCCGCGGAGCTGGCCCGCCGCGCCGGGGACGGGTTCGTGTTCCGGCCCGGCCCCGCGGACCGGGCCGGCAAGAACTTCGTCGCCGGCTTCGCCGGCCGCCTGGCCTCCGGCCCGGACGGGCCGCTGCTGTCCGCGGGCCGGTGCCGGGCCAGCTTCATCTGCGATCATCTGGCCGCGGGCACGCCGGTCCCGGTGCTGCTGGCGATCACCGGGATCGACGAGGCCGGGTCGCTGGCTCGCTACGCCCGCCACGTCCCCGGCATCTGCCCGTCGAAAGGCGCGCTGCGGGCACGCTGGCGCGCGGAGACCCGCCGGTGAGCGGCGGCCTGGGCCTGCCCGCCGCGGCGGGCGCCGTCAGCGAGCAGACGGTGGCCTTCGCCGCCGGGCTCATCGACCGCAGCGGCCAGGCACCCGTCATCGAGGCCGCGCTGGCGAAGGCGACCGGGCGGCCCCGCCCGCTGCCGGCCCGCGCCGTGCTCACCGCGCTTTTGTGCCTGGCCCTTGACGACCGGCCGCTGTTCCTCACCGAGGCCACCCGGCTGCTGTTCTGCCAGCTCACCGGTGCTTCCCGGGCCCTGCTCGGCGTCACCGGCACCGCCGCCACCCACCCGGCGTTCCTGGCCGCCTACCGCCGCCTCCGCTACTGCTACCACGCCATCTTGTCAGTCATGGATCCCTCGGCGCTGCCGAAAAACCGGCGCCTCACCCAGGATCAGCTCGCCGCGAAGACCAGGGAACTGGCCCCGGGCCAGGCCGAGGCCGCCCGCCAGCGGCTGGAAGCGTTCATCAACTCCCTGCTGGAAGCCAGCATCTCGGTCCTGACCGAGGAGGAGCGGGCAGCCTACGACGGATCAGCGGGCCTGGACGCCACCGCGGTCCCGCTGTTCTCCCGCGGCCCGTCCCGCCGGGCCGGCCTGTGCGCCAGCGACCCCGACGGCGGCTGGTACGTCCGCGAAGGAGACCACCGCGACCGCGAGGACAACAAGGGCAAGCCCCTGCGCAAGCTCGCCTGGGCGCTGGAAGCGACGATCGCGGCAATGGCACGCCCGCCCGGCGCCGGGCCTGCCAGCCCGAACCTGGCGATCGGCGTGGCGCTGGCCCGGCCCGGCGCCGATCCCGGCGGCACCGGCGCCCGGGTCCTGGCCTCTGCCGCCGCCCGCGGCCACCAGGCCGGCTGGCTCGGCTTCGACCGCGCCCGCACCGCCGCGCTGCCCGGCCGGTTCCACCTGCCCGCCCGGGCGCTGGGCTACAAGCCGGTCATGGACTACCGCGCCGACCAGCTCGGCATCCAGGCCACCGCCGGCGGCACCTTGCTGGCCGGGGGCAGCTGGTACTGCCCGGCGCTGCCCGAGCCGCTCATCTCGGCCACCGCCGGCCTGCGCGACCACGCCATCGACCGGCCCGCCTACGACACGCAGATCGCCGCCCGGGCCCCTTACCGGCTCAAGCGCAAAGACGGCCCGGACGCCGACGGGTACCAGCGGCTGTCCTGCCCCGCCCTCGGCAGGCATCCCGGCCTGATGTGCCCGCTACGAGCCGCCTCACTACAGCCACGCGACGGGCGGCCCAAGGTACTCACGCCCCCGCAAGAACCGCCGAAAGCCTGCCGGCAGACCACGATCACCATCCCCCCGGACGCCGGCGCCCGCTACCGCCAGGACCTCCCCTACGGCAGCCCGGCCTGGCACGCCCGCTACGCCACCTTGCGCAACACCATCGAAGGCCTCAACGGGCTCATCAAAGACCCCGCTCACGAGGCCCTCGCCCAGCCCGCCAGACGCCGCGTCCGCGGCATCGCCGCCCAGTCCATCTTCACCGCCCTGCTGCTGATGGCCGCCAACATCCGGAAGATCCGCGCCTGGCGGGCCCTCACCACCCGCGACAAGGCCCGCATCACCCGGCGCGCACGGCGACGGCGGGCGTCCCTGCGCGACTACCTCCCCGACGGCTAACAAGCACAAGCAGCCCTCGCCACCTCGAACCCTTCAGCCCGCCAGGTCAGCCACGCCTCAGGCCAGCCCGCAGCACCCGCAACAGGCTCACCAGCACTCCCGGCCAGGCCAGACAGCTTCAGCACCAGCGTCAGAGCCCGGCGTCATACTAAAAACCAGGTCACCGCCAGAGTTCTGTCGGCACGAGACCGGCAGTTCTGTCGGTAACCCCGGGTGGAGCTATGGGGATTCGAACCCCAGACCTCTGACCGGAAAATAACGGCCTCAGCCACGGCGCGGCAGCGAACCCTGGCCGGTGACTGGCGGAAGATCTGAGCAGCCGGGGTCAGGCGGCCTGGGCGAGGGTGACGGTGTAGCCCAGTGCCTCCAGCTGTCGGACGTGGCTGCGGGTCTTGCGGTTCTTGTCGATGCGGCTGGCGTAGTAGCCGGCGCCCAGCTCGCGGAAACGGGCGGCTGGGTCGGCGAGCAGGTGCCACACGATGACCAGGATGGAGCGGGCGACGGCGACCAGGGCCCGCAGCTTGCCGCGCCGCCGGGCGATGCGCCGGTAGCGCTCGCCGAGGAAGGTGTCGGTCCGGCCGGCCGCGGCGGCGGCCTCGCCCAGGACGCCCTTGAGATAGGGGTTTCCCTTGCCGGTGCGCCCGGACTGGTTCCTGGCCCCGGACTGGATGGTCCGCGGAGATAGCTTCGCCCAGGACACCAGGTGCCCGGGAGTGGGGAAGACGCCCATGTTCAGGCCTATCTCGGCGATGATCACCTGGGCGGCCGGAGCGCCGATGCCGGTGACCTCGTCCAGGCGGTCGACCGCGGGCAGCACCGGCGCGCCCGGGCCCAGGCCCGCGCCCGGGCCGGTGACACCATCGGCGTCCACGCCCCACGCCCCACGCATCGCCGCGATCAGCTCCCCGGCACGGCTGGTGATCTTGTCGATGTGCGTGGTGAGGCTGTCGATCTGGTCCAGCAGTACCCGGGCCAGCTCGCCGTGGTGGTCATCGAACCGGCCGTTGAGCGCCTCAACGAGGCGATCGTGCTTGGCCCGCATCTTCCCGCGGGCCAGCCCGGCGAGGACCTCCGGGTCGCGCTCCCCCGCGATCAGCGCCTCCAGCATGTCCCGGACCGACTTGGAGCCGGTCTTGCTGGCCACCGCCGTGACCTTAATCAGGGCATCCTCGAGCAGCTTCTCCAGCCTCGACCAGTGCCGGGTCCGCTCCCGGGTCAGGTCAGTCCGCAGCCGCGTGTAATCCCGCAGCCGGCGGATCTCCGCGGGCGGCACGAAGCTGGGCCGCAGCATCCCCCGCTCCGTCAGCTTCGCCTGCCACACGCAATCCAGCTTGTCGCTCTTCGGGCGCCCCGGGACGTTCGCCACGTCCCGCGAGTTGACCAGCTGCACGTCCAGCCCGGCCGCCTCCAGCAGGTAAAACCAGATCCGCCAGTAATCCGACGTCGACTCCAGGGTGACCTTCGCGATCCGCTCGGCCGCCAGGTGATCAGCCAGCTCCATCACCGAGCCGGTGTCCGCGTCCACCTCCCACACCCTGGTCTGCCGCCTCCCCGGCCTGGCCGGATGCGGCACCCGGGTGCACACCATCCCGGTCGCCTTGGCCACGTCCACCGCGGCCACCCGCTCCAGGACCTGCTCGTACTCCGCATCCTCGATCTCCTGCGGCACCATCATCGCCAGCACCTCTCGCCTCGCCATCAAGACACGCGCGCGGATGCCCGGGGGCCTCAGTAGGAACCGAAATTCTGACCGGCGTGCTCAAAGGCAACAGTGCGCGACCCGAAGGTCAAGGCCCCGGCGCCAGACTTGCATACGGGCTTGCGTCCCAGAGAGAAATACCGGCGTCAGCGGGCAGCCACCAGCACCCTGCCACCGCCCAGGCCATTCCACAGCCCGACCACGCAAAACCACCCCCGAAGCCGACACCACCGCGCGGCAGCCCGCCCGCGCCGACGCCCGCCCGACCGCCATTTTCACGCCAGCGCAACGTCCCCACAAGGACACCAGGACTTGCATGCCATGAAGTCCGAGGCCAGCCCCTGACCAGCCCTGACCTGGCGTGACCAGCAGAAACAGCGACGGGGAGCAACGCAGAGCGACGCGGAACAACGCCCGCCAACGCCGATCTGCTACCCAGACCGCTACCCAGGACGCGCCCGCTCAGCACTCCCCCGGCACCGGCCACGCCGCACCCTGGCAGCCTTGCAATGCAAGCGTAACTGGGCCTGACCGAGCGCGGCCCCGCCGTCCCCAAGACAGCGAGCACGCCCGGGATCTCATGCCCGCAGTCCGCCGCCAGGCCCGTTCCGACCGCAGCGACCGATACCCGGAACATCCGACTCTGCCGATGAGCGTGCATCCACCGCGCCGCGACCGGCAGCGTGGGAACCTGCTGTGACAATGCGAAGTCGGGCTCGCGTCACGCTGCTGATCTGATTGTCACAAGCAACGCCGCACGCAGAGGAACTTCCGTGACCTACATCGACCTGAGCAAACGCTCCGACTTCCCGACTGCGTTCGACGAACGCGCCACCCTGACCCAGCTCCTGAGCTATGTCCGCCTGACCGTGCACGCCAAGTGCGTCGGCTTGTCCCAGTCGGACGCGGTGCAGACGCCGCTGGAGAGCTCGCCGGCCATGAGCATCGCCGGCCTGGTCAGCCATCTGCGCTGGTCAGAAGCCTTCTGGATCGACGTCGTCTTCCTCGGCCGGCCCAACCAGTGGCCGGGCACGGACGACGACTCCGAGCTCCAGATGCGCCGTGGACTCGAACAACCCCTGGCCGAACTACTCGACGAGTACGCCAAGCAGGCAGCCCACACCGACGACGTCATTGCTGCCCGCGACTGGGACGCAGAAGCAGTCGGCCGGGACGAAAATACCGGCAAGCCGTTCGCGTTGCGGTACATCATCACGCACCTGATCGCGGAGACCGCTCGGCACAACGGCCACCTCGACATCCTCCGCGAGCTCGCCGATGGCGTCACCGGCGACTAGCCGACTGAACCGCTTTCTATGCCGCCCTTCGGGCGTGGCCAAGGTTCGACAGCCTACCGAGGACACCGAATGTTTATGTCTGTTACGAGCGCCGACAAACGGCCTAGACTGCTTGATCACAGGCGGTCCAAGCAATCGGGTTTAACGGGCGACACGGGTTTAACGTCCGAATCGGGCGTTGCCGGTGATGATCTTCCTGTTGTGAAAATCTCGCGCGACACGCGAGACGGCAGGAGAGAACGTGGCGCCCAGGCGCATGCCGCTTACCATGGAAGACCGTGAGGACATTTCCCGCGGCTTGGCGAAAGGACTGGAGAACAAGGACATAGCGGTCTCGATCGGGCGTGACGAATCGGTCGTATCCCGGGAGATCGCGCGGCACGGTGGCCGGGAAGCGTACCGTGCATGGAAAGCAGAGGCGGCCGCCCGCGAATCACGAAGCCGCCCGAAGGAGCGCAAAATAGACACCGGTCCTGAACTGCGGGACCGGGTCGCCGGCGACCTGATGAAAGGCTGGTCGCCAGAGGAGATAGCGGGCAGGCTGTGCTACGAGCGGTCCCGGGGAGAAACGGGCATGTCCGTATCGCACGAGGCAATCTACACGTGGATCTACGCCCAGCCCAAAGGCGAGCTGGCCCGTGCCGGGATTATCCTGCGCACTGGCCGCGAGCAGCGGAAACCCCGCGGGCGCAAGAAGATCCCGGGCGCGAGGATCACCGGGATGCGGTCGGTCGACGACCGGCCGGCCGAGGTGGCGGGCCGGCAGGTGCCCGGCCACTGGGAGGGCGACCTGGTCATCGGCAAGGGCGGAAAGTCCGCTATGGGCACCCTGGTCGAGCGGGTCAGCCGGTTCCTGTGCCCGGTCGCGCTGCCGCACGGGCACGACGCCGACTCGGTCAAGGACGCCCTCTTCGACGCGGTGAAAGACCTGCCCGCGCACCTGCGCAAGTCGCTGACCTGGGACCAGGGCACCGAGATGGCCCGGCATGCGGCCCTCACCCTCGCTGCGGACCTTCCCGTGTATTTCGCCCACGCGCATTCCCCGTGGGAGCGCGGCACCAACGAGAACACCAACGGGCTCATCCGGGAATACTTCCCGAAAGGGACAGAAATAACCGGCGACATGAATTACCTTTGGATGGTCTCTGACTCACTTAATGACCGGCCCCGTGCTATACTCGGATTCAGGAAGCCAAGCGAAGTGTTCGCGGAGCTAATGCTTCAGGAAGCCGTGATTCCACCGGCCTGAATTGCTTCGATCGCTTGAGACCGCCCTGACGTGGTCTCAGCGAAGGAGCGAACGCAGAAGCTTGAACGGTGCCAAGATGATCCAGTTGATCAGCTTGATTAGGGGATCACCGATTATGCCAAGCCCGAAGGCCTTGAGCATCACGGGAAAGATCATTAACGCAAAATAAATGATCACCAAGCCAACTAGTATGCCCATACGGCTCACATCCTCGATCAACCGCCGGCGCTGACCCAAGCCGTCAACGCGCCTTGCGCTCAATCCATCAACATCTTACGGCCCGAAGGACTTTCGTGAGACAGCCCCGCGTCCCGTTGAGGACGCCCAGGGCTGACCGGTCTTGGCCGCGGCAGATCGTCAGTCCAGGACATCTACACGTCCTCTCTTGCCGCGGAGCGCGCTCGTACCGAGTTCAGGGTGCGCGGACCTCAGGGATCCGGTGGCCTCAGGTGCGCATCGAAGAAAGCGGCAATCCGGGCTCTGGCGTCGTCCGTCGCCTGTTCATCGAAGCCCATCCCGATCAGCGGGCCACTGAGCAGGCTGACGACCGTGAACACCCGGGGCAGCGCCGCATCCTTACCCGCCGCACCTGCGAACGTGGCCAGCATGCCGGGATGGTTGTTCATGAAGGAGTGACCGACGCCTGGGTAGACTTTCACGTCATTGTCGATGCCGTTGCTGTCCAGGATTCGCTTCAGCCGGACCGGCGCGTCCCCACCGGTCGGTCACGGGCACCGTAGCTGGCCACGATCGGGCAGGCGTTCCCGAGCAGGTCCTCGGCGTTTCTGGGCAGCGCCCCATAGTTGACACTCGAGGCTTCGAACCCATGCCCGGCCGCCAGGACAACAGCGAATCCGCCGCCCAGGCAAAAACCGATCACTCCGATATGCCCGGTGCAGCCGGGCTGGCCCGCGAGCCAGGACCGGGTGGCGTCGACGTCATCGAAGGCGGGACCCCGGCCCCGGGCGATGTCCCTGATGGTGGATACGACGCAGCGGATCTTGCCGCCCCAGGAGTAAAGATCCGGTGCCACCGCGAGATACCCCGCACCAGCCAGCCATTCCGCCTGCGCGCGCAGATCCGCCGTCATGCCGACGGCGTCATGGATGACCACAACACCCGGCCAGGGCCCAGGGCTCGTGGGTGTCGCCAGGTAGCCGCGCAATCGCCGCGGGGCTCGGATCTGGACCTCGCCCATGGTCGCCCTCCTGGTTCGCCGCCGGCGGGACGCCGGATCCAGCCGCGGATTCGCCGGCCCGCCCGCGGCAGCGATCTTGCGTGAACCAATTATCACCGGGACCAAGCGCTCAACCACCGGCAGGTACCGGGACCTGACTCCGCGCGGGTTGGGTCCGGCCGCTATGTGCGCGCGTGCCCGGTGTGTCCGCAAACCGGTACGACTACCGGGGTCAGGCAAGGCCCGGACACTACTGGCATGCCACACAAGGACACCGAGCCGGCTTCGCCTTGGCGAAAGCCGACTCGAAGTCAGCCTCCTGCCCAGGCATCACCGGCAGCAATGCGTGTTCCGAGATCATGAGCGCATCCTCCCCAGGTATCGGGCCTGGTCCGCACCCCGTACAGGAACGCGCTCTTGCCGCGATGAGGTATGCCGGGAGGGCCAGGGTGCCGAAGCAGGCCGTTGCATTGGTTCGATAGAGATCAGGGCAGCACCGTAGGCGTCCGGCAAGGTTCCGCTGCCACAAGGAGGCATTCGAATGAGAGTGTGCGTGCCGATCACCGCCGAGGGCCAGGTTGACCCGCGCTGGGGACGAGCCGATCGTGTCGCGGTGGCCAGCGTGGTCGACGGCCAGATCGCCGACTGGCAGGAGTTCACGGTCGGCTGGGGAACGCTGCATGACGAGGGAACCGAGGGTGCCCATCACGCCCGGGTGGCACGGTTCTTGCGGGACAACAAGGTCCAGGCGGTCGCGGTCCGCCATGTGGGTCCGGGCATGCAGCGCATGCTCGGCTCGATGGCGATCCGGGTCGTCGACGGCCTTGGCGGCGACGCGCGCAGCGCGGCGAGCGCGGCCGGATGAGCCCGGGTCGGCAGCGCGCGGTCATCACGGCAACACTTGCCCTCATCCGCCGCGTGTGGCGTGCTTCTGCTCTCTGATGCCGTTGGCGGGCGGTGCGGGCGGGTTCGTCCGAAGCCAAGGCGACGATGGTCCGTGGTCAGGCGGAGCGAGCGCTTCCAGCGTCTTCAAGCTGGTGCTTCAGTCCCGTCCAGATCCGGCGCTCCATGCGTCCGCCAAGGGCGGCGACCAGCGGACCGAGCATCCGCATCCAGCCCTTCGGGCGCACCTGCCAGTCCCAGCTCATGACCGTGCCGTCGCCCTCAGCGGCGAAGCTCAGCCCTCCGGTCGTTTCCATCATCGAGCTGGCCGTGCGCGAACTGAACCGGTGCGGCCGGTCGAACTCGGTCAGCTCAACAAGCATCTCCCCGCCAGCCTTGCCCATGCGCGCGCGGAATCGCGTGTCCAGCCCGATCGGCAGCGGGGTGAGCAACTCCACGCCGGTCATGGCCGGATTAAATGATGGCTCGTTGCGCGAATCGGCGGCCGTGTCGAATACCCGCTCCACCGGCGCCGCGATGCGGATACGACCGCTGATACGGGCCATTGTTCCAGGGTACTTCTGCCCGCTGCCCGGATCGTCCGAAGTCCTCACATGAGGGTCATGCTCAGCCAGCTCGGGCCGGCCGAACCGCGCCGAGCGACTGCCGGCAGAGGTCCAGGCGCCATTAAGGACCGCCCTCAATTGCCGCCGGGCGCGCTCACGCACGACCATGCCGCATTAGCGGGCTCGCCCGCTCAGCTGCTGGTGTGAAGTGGCTTCGGCTCTACGTATGGGTGGGCCTTGGTCTGTTGATACGGATCGCCTCAGCCACTTCGCTCAGGTCGTTGTTCAGCTGATGATCCCGCCCGGGCAGCTGGTGCACCTGCGCCTGCGGGATCGCCAGGGCATACAGGCCGGCATGCGAAGGCGGGGCGGTCTCGTCCTGGAGTCCGTGGAACACGTGCACCCGCACACCTGGTGGCAGCCTCGCGCCGAGGTCGCTCGTCAGCTCGAACTCGTCGCCGGGCCAGCCGCCCTCGCCGACGAACGGAGCGGCAATCAGCACGATCGCCCCGAGCCCTCTCTCCGGCGGCTGCTCGGCGAGCGCATTGACGAGGATTGCCGCGCCTACCGAATGGCCCGCCACGACCGCGCCGTCGTCCAAGTCCGCCATCTCGCGCCGGATCGCCCCGCTCCACCGGGCATAACCCGGGTCGCCCTCGCCGGGCATGCGCGGATAGCGGACCTCATACCCATCCCCGAGCTCTCGCCTCAGGCTCTCGGCCAGCTTGTCGTCCCACTCGTCGTGCGCGCCCGCGCCGCCGCCCTGGATGAACAGGATCTGCCGGGTACGTGTCATGGCGATCCCCCATGCACCTTCGTGACGACCCGAATCAATACCCACCGCTGGCCGGAGTCTATTCCGGGCGCAGGCAAGTCTCGTCGAAGACCACGACGGGCCTCGCCGCGAACATCCTCAATTGCCGCGGAGCGAGGTGTGTGGCCGGTGTTGGTGTTGATGTGCTGCGAGGAGACGCGCAGAGCGTGCTGTTCGCCGACATCCCCCAGGAACTACACCGCGCGGGTTAAGCATGTGAGGCGTCGCGCAGCCCGCCGGGGCGGCCGTCGAGATCGACGACGCTCATCATCCATGGCTGGTCTCGTGACGATCGACTTCAGACACCGGTCAGCGTGGGAGGGCCGGTCTGACCCGGTGACGACACGCGCCTCCTCACCAGCCACCGCGACGGGGCTCTTCACCGTGCAGCCGGACCACCGCCGCCGATGTGGCTCCCCTCCTCGACCTGGCTAACGCCGCCCGGAACCATGACCAGCCCGGGTCAGAATGCCGCTAGCTGTTCGCGTGTCAGCCCGGACAGGCCCATGTTGTCCATGGTGCGGGCGCGCTCGGCGGCGAAGTCCTCACCGGCCACGATGGAGGCGATGTGGATCACGGCGTCCATGGTGGGGGTCGGCACCGACAGGTGCCGGGCCAGGTCGGTGAGGAACACCATCGAGTAGCCTACGTCTTCGGTCAGGTAGCGGTGGTGCAGCTCGTTCTGCGCCTTGATGCCGCGGAAACCCGGTGCGGTGGAGTAACCGGTGGAGTAGTTGGGCTCGGTCATGTAGCCCTGCCGCACCCCCAGATCCGGCTCGGCGAGGATTGCGACTCCGAGGGCCCGCGCGATGGCGAGCCGCTCGTCATCGACCGCCTTCATGAAGCGGCCGACCGCCTCGGTGACCCCCTCCTCGTAGAACATGAAGTCGCCGCCCGTGCGCTCGATCAGCGCGGCGTTGAGCAGAGTGACGGCAGGGTGGATGACCGGGTTGCCGTTCTGCAGCGTGGTCTGGAAGATCCCCGCGGCTTCCTCAGTGTTGCGGTACACCTGGCGGAGGACCTCCAGGAGCCGGGGCGTGTTGCTGCGCGGGGCGGCAGCAGCCGACAAGCCAGTGTCGAACCGGTGGAAAATCCGCACACTGGCGTGCAGCGACGCCCGCGAGGCATACGGCAGCGTGCTGGTCTCGCCTACGACGATGCTCGTGTCATAGAGGTCCACCCCCGCGGCGTGCTTGAAAGCGAGGCTGCCAACGCACGAGCTGGGGCAGACCACGACGGTCATCCCGGGGCGCAGGTGACCGCGGGTGTCGGCGCCGAACGGCTCGGTAGCGTAGGCGGGGCCGACGACGAAGACGACCTCCACGCCCTCCAGCGCCTCAGCGATGTCGGAGGTGACCGTCTCCAGCGGGACGAACCCCTCGAGCAGGCCCTCCGCCTGGATGCCGCCGCGTTCGCGGACCGGCGCCAGATGGTGGTCGTGAATGCGTTGTGCGTACAGGGAGACCCGGTGTCCCTGGCTCGCCCACTCGTAGGCGACCGCTAGCCCTCCACCGCCCGCCCCCAGCACCGCGACGTCCATGAGGCTAACTCCATTCGCCCGCGCGTCTCCGGCATCGTCGAAGGCAACCTTCTCACGAACGGGTGCGCCGCACTCGAGCCTCTCCAGCGGAGAGTGTCGCTCGGATTCTGCACCGCGGTCCTCGCGCAGCCGTGACGCCCGGATGGGTGCGCGCGCATGGCGGCCACGCCACCTACCACCTTTAGGCCGCCGCTCGTCGGCGTCCAGCTCGTTCGTCCTCGCCGCTGCGCGGCTGCGGGCGCTGATGGACCCCTCCCGCACGGCGACGTGACCAGGGCAGCTGCGAGGAAGATCCCGAAGAACAGTCAGGCCAGCCCGGCGACGCCGCACAAGCCACCGGGCTAAACCGCTATGCCCGCTTGACACCAGTGGCCCTCATGGGTGCCGCATACAGCGCGCGTCCGATCCGGCGGGATCTGGCTACCGGCGGCCGGGACGTTCGTTCGCACATCGACGGGCAACTGGACTCGGCGGTGACCGCCAGGCCAGTAACGCCGCGCCGAGTCGGCGGTCGGCATCGATGAAAAACGTCACGAAGTAAAGTGAAGTGCTTCTGCCGCTGCCCGGGCGACTTCCCAGATGCAGTACGACCCCCGCTGGCTGGGTAGGAGTAATGCTGCCGCCTGGCCGGCTGGCGGTCCGCGTGAGCTCGGTTATCGGTGGGCGTACAGGTCGCGCAGCAGGGCGATCTCGGCGCCGTGGTGCAGTGCCTCGCGGTTGACGTGCAGTACCAGAGTGGCCATGGGGTATTCCGCGAACGGGCCCTCGGCCGGGCCGCACGGCCGGGCCAGCCCGGCATCACCGAGGCTCCTGACGCCCGCCAGCCACGCGGCGTACACCTCATCGAGCTGCGCGAGTGCCTGCGCCGCCGTCCCGGCGTAGTGAAATGCGTAGTAGTCCACCGGCGGCCCGCCGAAGTGATCGCCGACCCGGCTGCCGAACACGCCGGTGATCAGGTGCGCCAGCCGCCACGCGATCGTGGTGACCGGTGCCGGGCTGGGCTCGGGATCGGCGAAGTCGATCACGAACTCGCCGCCGCCGGCCGCGATCGCCGCCCGCCCGTGCCCCCGCGGGCGGATGCTCCAGGTATTGGCCACCGGCTCCCAGAAGTACTCGGCGTCGGTCAGCCCCTCGCAGCGGGGACGAAATCGCCCGCGCCACTGCCGGTCCAGCTGTTCCGCCAGCTGGTCCCCCCAGTCGATGCCCACACCTGCAGTGTCGCACCAGCCGGCCCCGCACGGTCTCCGTGACCCACACTGCTGGCAACGTAACGAACATCCGCTCGTGCCGCTGTCAGCGTGCTCGATAGCGGCACTTAGTAGCGGCGGCTGCCGCGGCTAGCTGAGCTCTTGGAGCCCGCCCGGCCATGAGTGACAGCAGGCCGTCTGAGGTGATCCGCCGGGGGCAAGCTCAGGTGGCGATGTGGCCGAGCAGGTGATAGATGACGAAGGCCGGCCACAGGATAGCTTCAGCGACGGCCCACACATAGGCCCAGAATCCGTGGGCGTGCTGCCAGTAGTACACAAGGGCTCCGATGAGTCCCAGACCGTAGACCGCGCCTCCGCCGCCGCCCCTCACGACGGTCGTGGTCTTCGACGAGCCTGACATGCGGTCCTCTCTGCGCTCGACGCGATGAGTGTTTCACCTCAGCCGCGCGCCTGACTCGGCGGCCCGTCCATAGCCGCGCCTCGTCCGCGCCATCAGCTCTATCCGCAAAACGGTTGAAAGCCCAAGGCAGGCCGCCGCATAGCGTATGAGACTTCGCGTATCAGCACGAGCCGGCACGCCTGCAGGCTGAGTTCCCCTAACTTCCCCGATGCCACGCAGATCACGGCCCGGAGTCTGGGGCACCGGGGCGACGTGACCGGCCTGCTTCCACGAAGATGTTTCCGCTCATGCCGCGGACAGCGCGCGTCAGGTCAGGCAGGATCTGGGCCTTGGCGTCCCTCACATCATCGACGAACCAGTGCCCGGCGGCGACCCCAAGGCCAGCCGCGCCGAGCCGCCGGCCGGCATCGGGCTACGTCCATCGGCGAAATCACGCTGAGTGGCCGGGCGAGACAGGGAGAACGCTCGCCGAGCCGCCGTTATCGCGGCCTTGACGATCGTTGGGCTGGGTGCAGGAAGTGCGCCCGAATTGCCGATCTGGCGCGGGCTCGGCTCTGGCAGCGATGCCCTGTCCGGCGATCTGCTGGTAGCGGTCGGCATCCGGCTTACCTCGCTGAAGCCGGGCGCCAGGCGCACACATTTGGCCAGCTGGTCAGCCTCCCGGCCATGGCTTGTCTGGGCTTGGTGGTCGCCGGGTTTGGTGCGCGGTCGGCCCGGCCTGGTGATGACCATTGCCGTCTTGGGCGGGACATTCGGCCCGTTCACGGCCCGGCGCGGGCAGGCCGAGACTCAAATTGACTGTGTGTGCCCTTCCTCCCGCGGGAGAACCTGATGAAGCTCACCATCCGGCTCGCCGCCGCAGCTGCCGCCGGGGTGCTGGCCGCTGGCTGCGGCACGGCGGCCGCGCCGCCGCCGGCCTCACACCCGGCCGCGCCGCATACCTCGGGCCCGGCATCCGCGCCGGCGACGACCGCACCGAGCCCGGCTCCAGCGCCGGTGCCGTTCGGCTACGTGCCGCTGTTCCCGTTCGGGAACCTCGCCGCCGTCCGGGCGTGGCAGGCCAGCTACGCCTCGGGTGGCCACCAGCCCTGGCACCTCAACGCGGACCAGACGGCGCTCGCTTTCACGCAGGGATACCTCGGCTTCAGCCGCATCGACAAGGTGGCCGCACACACGATCAGCGGCGGCGACGCCCGGGTGACCGTCGGGCTCACCCTGCCGGACGGCCAGGTGAACCACGCCGCAATCATCCACCTGGTGAAGTTCGGCTCGGGCAGGTACGCGCCGTGGGAGGTGGTCGGCACCGAGGACACCACCCTCACCCTGGACATCCCGGCCTATGGCGGTACGGCTGCCTCCCCGGTGGCGATCGGCGGGAAGATCACCGGCGTGGACGAGAGCCTGCGGGCCGAGGTCCACCAGCTGGGCTCGAGCAGCCCGGTGGGCAGCTACTGCTGCCAGCCGGCCGGCGGCCACGCCGCCCCCTGGTCACTCACTGTTCCGTTCCACGCCGCATCCGGCCAGGTGATCACCATCGTGGTGCACACCGGCGGCCACGTCGCAGCGGTGGAACGGTTCGCGGTCACTGGCGTCCGGGCCGGCTAGCCGCCCAGGGCCCGCAGCTCGGGCAAGTGATCCGACGGGCATGGCATGTGATCGATCCTCCCAGCAACGGGAGTCTCCAGAGGCGGAGGCAGGCTGCCTGCCTACGAGGCCTTAGGAAGGTCCCGGCGTGATGGCTTCTCCGCACTTGGCTCTTGAGGCTTGGGCGGATGTGCCAGGTGCGACGGCGCCGCTGCGCCTGGCTCCTTGGGCTTGGGTGGATGTGTCGCATGCATCAACCGTGCCGTGACGGCGGCCAGGCCGAGGATCAGCACGCCGGTGATAGCCAGCGCCCCAGGGACCCCCAGCGACTGATAGAAGTAATCGACCACCACAGAGGTGACGTAGCCGAACATCGCCAGCGTGCCCAGCGCGAGCAGCGGCGTGTTGCGCAGCGGGACGCTGGCAGCCATGGCCGCGGCGGCGGTGGCGATACCGATCGCATACATCCAGCCATACTCCCCGGCCGCGATGCTCGGCGCGATCAGGGCCAGGATGACGCCGGAGGGGACGGTCACCCACAGCGGCTCAACGTAGCGGCGCCACCCAGCCCCACCCATGCCAGGCCGAACATCGACAGCGCGACAGCGAAGGGCAGCGAGGGAGGCGAACTATCGACGGTGAAGATGATGCCGCAGATGGTGACGATCAGCCCCGTGAACAGGGCGAAGTTCTCCAAGGCGTGCCGACGGGCCAGCCACAAGGCCGCCGAGTACACGGTGATGCCATCCCCACGGCAAGAGCCGTGACCGCGGGCGTGTTCCCGTATACGTCACTCGCTGCGAACCCGACGGCGCCGGCCACCCCGGCCACGGACAAGAACCACACCACATCGACCAGCCGCTGAATGGCGGGCTCGTGGACCCGGCGCACGATGATGCCGGTCAGCAGGAAGAGCACGGCGGCGCCAGCCAAGACGCCCGCCCGCCCCGGTCGCGTGCCCCGCCGTGCCCGCTGGCAGCGAGAACCGGCGGATCAGCTCGCGCACCGGAAGCAAGCCCGGCAGGGTCAGCGCCGCCCCAGCCGAGTGGGTCACAGGGAAACGACCACTTGTCCCAGGACTCCAGTCGGCCGCGGGCGCGCCCCGGGCTGCTACAGCGGGACCAAGGGGCGCGAGATCCGCCGCTCTGCGCGCCGACCTGAGTGTGATGGCAAAGCCGACGTCGCGCGCAGATCAAGATGATCGGCGTGGGAGCCGACGCCCTCTCATGCATGAACGGATGCTGCCGAGATAGCTCGACTTATCATGCATGGTGGGCAAGTTGATGTTGATGGCTGCCTCGGTTGCCCCTGTCCAGGCGGGCCCGCATGTGACGGTGGACGGTGTTGCCTGGGCGGGATGAGTATGCCATGGCCGCGGCCGTCAAGCGCTGGAGTGCCTGCGCAACGGCGGGGACCATGGCGAGGCACGTGGGCGCCTTTGCTTGTGAGCCTGGGGGAGGGCCTGATGACCGAAGTGATTGACCGGCTGGCCGTGGCCGTGAACGCACATGATCTTGATGCCGTGGCCGGTCTCATCCACGAGGACTACCGCAGCGAGCAGCCGGCGCACCCGGGCAGGGCCTTCGCCGGGCGAGCCCAGATGCTCGCCAACTGGGCGGCCATGCTCGCGGGGATCCCCGACTTCTGCGCCGACATCTGCCGGTCGGTCCAGGACGGTGACACGACCTGGACCGAATGGCGCTGGTCGGGCACCCGCAGCGACGGGCAGGCCTTTGAGATGCGCGGGGTGACGCTGTTCGAGGTCACCGACGGTCAGATTGTCGGTGGGCGGTTGTACCTGGAGGACGTCGAGCGGGACGTCGTCAGTATCGAGCAGGCCGTGGAGGACCTGTCCGGTCGCCGGCCGCGGCCCGCGCACCAGTAGGGCGGCGCGGCGCTCCCGCCAGCCACCGATCGAGTGGCCTGTGCGCGCGAGCTCATCCGCCCGCACCTGCCGCGATGAGGCACGTCAGAGCAGCCAGACGTCCTGCCGACGCCAGATGCAACCAGCAGCGCGCACGCCAGGGGACGTAACGTCCCGGGCAGGCGTCGAGGGCGCATCCCGTGCGGACGCGCAGACGTATCCGAGCCCGGCGGCGATCGCAGAGCGTCACGGGCTTCGCTGAGGCCGCAGCGCGAACAGCCGCCGATCTGCTCGGCGACCAGAGCGTGACGGTCTGATCCGCGCCACGCGCAGATGATGATGATCGGCGCGGCTGCCGACGCCCGGTCATGTCGAACATGATGCCTTGCCTGGGCTGGCGGCTCCGGGTCCGGGTCCGCGCTTGCCCGTTCAGCCAGATGGAGATCGAGCCGACGCGCCTCCACTCGCGAGGTAGCGTTCACCAGCCGCCCGTGGGAGGGCTGATGGCAGCCGGGGACATCTCTCCAGCTGCTTTCATGCGTTCACTTGCCACGTGCCCACTCCAGCGGGTCAAAAGGTTGGGGTCTCATAGGCCTCCGGCGACCGTCAGTGACCAGCCGATAGCCCGGCATCAGCGGCATGCGCAAGCGCTGAGGGTGTCAGGCAACCGACGATCGCCGGCGCCTCGTGTATCAGTTCGTCGTTTTCGAGGGCCGCTACCATGAACAGGGCGAAGTCCACGCGGCGCGTCATGTTGCTCTTGAGGATGGGGTCACCCACGTGCCGGCTCCACACGGGCAGGCCCTGGCTGTCGCCCTCTTCGAGGTCGCTTCCGCGCACGACGGTCCACCGCGTATCGCTGGCGAATACGCGCCGACAGGCTTCGACCTGATCGTCCAGGTCCACCACCCGGGCAAGCTTGGCGATCCCCCCGAGGACATGTACTTTCCACTTGAGCTTCCACGAGTAGACGTCCTGGCCGTCTCGCGAGATGTGCCACCCGCAGGAGAACACCCGGCGCGCGCCTGGTGATGCGAGGTCGAGCACCGCCTGAGCCGTCCCACTCGAGTACCCGTGGACACCGAGCGGGGCCAGCACGGTGAGGACCCCGTCGCAGCCCGCGACCGCTTTGCTGATCACCTCGCGGTTGTCGGTCGCCCCGGGTATGACGGTCACGCGCCCCTTGAACGCATCGAGTTTCGCCACGCTTTCCTCACGGCACACGCCGACCACCTGATAGCCCCGGTCCAGCGCGTGCTGCACCATGTACCGCCCGAGCTTCCCGGAGGCCCCGACTATGCAAACTCTCATGTTGGCGGGGTCACGGGCTCTTCCCAGGCCTTGTGCTGTTTCCATGTCTTTCTCCTCACGCCTGGAGGTTGCCGACCTAAGGCGAGCCGGTGGCCCACGGGACGGCATCGTTACTTCGGTGTTGCGCGATGACGTCACGTCTCAACACGGTGCGCGTCGCTGACGAAGAGCAGGCACGGAAAGCCAGATGCCGCCATATGTCACCCTCGGCTTGGCTGCGCGCAAGGCGCTACCGAGGTCCAGAGCAGCCGGAAGGAATATCGACTTCGTCCACACGCAGGATGGACGGGTACACCTTCCTGCTTTGGACGCTATGCCCAATCCGCCGACGAGACAAGGACGCCGGTTGGTCTGGGCCAGGAATCCGGCTGCCGGACGCTCAAGCCTCACGGCGCGGACAGCCATCAGCACGGCGCAAGCGTCGGCGCGACGAGAATAGCGGCAACAATCACCTCGCAGGCGTCAGGCTCAGCTCCTGCGCGGCTTGCGCCCGCCGTTGCTCACTGGCACGAATGCGAGCCCCTCGCGCTCGCCCCCGCCTGACGGCTGCGACCGCCACAATCGAGGCCGCCATGAGGAGGCTCCAGGCTGGGCCGACCACGCCGGCAGCTGCGCTGGGCTGACAACACGCCGGCCGCGCCTCCGGCATAGCACAATTCAATCCCGGCGCACCGCGACGCCAAGGACGTCAGAACTGGTCGATCTGGCGTTTCGGCCACGACGAGCCAGCCAGCAGGCCACAACGCACTAAATCGGCGATCTGCGTGGTTTGCCAGCCGTGGTTGCCTCACCGCGTGTCAGGCGCCGTCACGACCGCTGCTTGCTGTCTCGTCAGGCGATCTTTCGCGATGACAGCGTGCTGCGGTTCTGACTGGCCGTCTTCGGGCGCCCGGCCTGTGCGTGCCGTCCTGCCGCGCCAGCTCACCGGCCGCGGGCGCCGGGCAGCCAGCCTGAACACGAAACGCAGCCGGCCTCAGCCGGCCGCGCCTGCCAGCCCGGCGCGAGCTGAGCCGCGACGCAGGGCGCTGAGGCCAGGCTCAGGCGCAGTTCCCAGGAGCTGAGCCTGAGCCAGGAGCCAAGCCAGGCTCAGGCTCAGATCCGGGGAGCTGAGCCAGCGCATCCCGGCGCAGGCGCGGCGATGCCAGCACGGCTCAGCGGCGCGCTCCCCCGCGCAGCATGCGCCGCCCCGGGCCGCGCCGCCCGCCTGCCCGGGCAGCAACCGCGCCACGCCGCCAGGCCGCACGCCACGGCCGGGCACCGTCACCAGCTATGCGCCGCCCACGCGCCCGGCTCGGGTGCGGGTGCGGCGAATGCAAGTCCGCAACAACTCAGGGCACTACCCGCTCATACCAGCAGGACTCACAGCCGCTGCCGGGCACGGCCGACCTGTTACCGCACTGCTACCCAACGCGCTACCCAGCACCCCGGAAACTCACCGAACAATATTCGAATTCTTTCTGTGACCTTGGGTGGAGCTATGGGGATTCGAACCCCAGACCTCTGACCGGAAAATAACGGCCTCAGCCACGGCGCGGCAGCGAACCCTGGCCGGTGACTGGCGGAAGATCTGAGCAGCCGGGGTCAGGCGGCCTGGGCGAGGGTGACGGTGTAGCCCAGTGCCTCCAGCTGTCGGACGTGGCTGCGGGTCTTGCGGTTCTTGTCGATGCGGCTGGCGTAGTAGCCGGCGCCCAGCTCGCGGAAACGGGCGGCTGGGTCGGCGAGCAGGTGCCACACGATGACCAGGATGGAGCGGGCGACGGCGACCAGGGCCCGCAGCTTGCCGCGCCGCCGGGCGATGCGCCGGTAGCGCTCGCCGAGGAAGGTGTCGGTCCGGCCGGCCGCGGCGGCGGCCTCGCCCAGGACGCCCTTGAGATAGGGGTTTCCCTTGCCGGTGCGCCCGGACTGGTTCCTGGCCCCGGACTGGATGGTCCGCGGAGATAGCTTCGCCCAGGACACCAGGTGCCCGGGAGTGGGGAAGACGCCCATGTTCAGGCCTATCTCGGCGATGATCACCTGGGCGGCCGGAGCGCCGATGCCGGTGACCTCGTCCAGGCGGTCGACCGCGGGCAGCACCGGCGCGCCCGGGCCCAGGCCCGCGCCCGGGCCGGTGACACCATCGGCGTCCACGCCCCACGCCCCACGCATCGCCGCGATCAGCTCCCCGGCACGGCTGGTGATCTTGTCGATGTGCGTGGTGAGGCTGTCGATCTGGTCCAGCAGTACCCGGGCCAGCTCGCCGTGGTGGTCATCGAACCGGCCGTTGAGCGCCTCAACGAGGCGATCGTGCTTGGCCCGCATCTTCCCGCGGGCCAGCCCGGCGAGGACCTCCGGGTCGCGCTCCCCCGCGATCAGCGCCTCCAGCATGTCCCGGACCGACTTGGAGCCGGTCTTGCTGGCCACCGCCGTGACCTTAATCAGGGCATCCTCGAGCAGCTTCTCCAGCCTCGACCAGTGCCGGGTCCGCTCCCGGGTCAGGTCAGTCCGCAGCCGCGTGTAATCCCGCAGCCGGCGGATCTCCGCGGGCGGCACGAAGCTGGGCCGCAGCATCCCCCGCTCCGTCAGCTTCGCCTGCCACACGCAATCCAGCTTGTCGCTCTTCGGGCGCCCCGGGACGTTCGCCACGTCCCGCGAGTTGACCAGCTGCACGTCCAGCCCGGCCGCCTCCAGCAGGTAAAACCAGATCCGCCAGTAATCCGACGTCGACTCCAGGGTGACCTTCGCGATCCGCTCGGCCGCCAGGTGATCAGCCAGCTCCATCACCGAGCCGGTGTCAGCGTCCACCTCCCACACCCTGGTCTGCCGCCTCCCCGGCCGGGCCGGATGCGGCACCCGGGTGCACACCATCCCGGTCGCCTTGGCCACGTCCACCGCGGCCACCCGCTCCAGGACCTGCTCGTACTCCGCATCCTCGATCTCCTGCGGCACCATCATCGCCAGCACCTCTCGCCTCGCCATCAAGACACGCGCGCGGATGCCCGGGGGCCTCAGTAGGAACCGAAATTCTGACCGGCGTGCTCAAAGGCAACAGTGCGCGACCCGAAGGTCAAGGCCCCGGCGCCAGACTTGCATACGGGCTTGCGTCCCAGAGAGAAATACCGGCGTCAGCGGGCAGCCACCAGCACCCTGCCACCGCCCAGGCCATTCCACAGCCCGACCACGCAAAACCACCCCCGAAGCCGACACCACCGCGCGGCAGCCCGCCCGCGCCGACGCCCGCCCGACCGCCATTTTCACGCCAGCGCAACGTCCCCACAAGGACACCAGGACTTGCATGCCATGAAGTCCGAGGCCAGCCCCTGACCAGCCCTGACCTGGCGTGACCAGCAAAAACAGCGACCCGGAACAACGCAGAGCGACTCCGAACAACACCCGCAGACGCCCATCTGCTACCCAGACCGCTACCCAGGACGCGCCCGCTCAGCACTCCCCCGGCACCGGCCACGCCGCACCCTGGCAGCCTTTGCCATGCAAGCGTAACCGGCCCGATCAAGCACGGCCCCGCCGTCACCAAGACAGCGAGCACGCCCGGGATCTCATGCCCGCAATCCGCCGCCAAGCCCGTTCCGACCGCAGCGACCGATACCCGGCGCATCCGATTCTGCATGACCGGTAGTTCAGCTGAGCTAGCGGAACTTGGCCTTAGCGTGCGGTTTGCTTCTGCGTGTGTCTTCGCTAGCTCCAGCGAACGCGGATCTGCTGCCACCGGTCAGCGACTGCTGCCGCGCCGGTGATCGTGACGGCCGCGGGCCGGTTCCACAGCCACAGGTAGATGTCCGTTGCGCTGCCGCGCACGGTGACATCTTCGAGCATGTCCTCGCCCGGGGGCCGGGTTGCTGTCACCCCGCGGGGCCCGAGGGTGACCAGCCATGGCGCGTCCCCGGCGGCCTCGATCCGCAGCGTGGCGGGCGGCAGCGTCCTGGGCCGCGCGGCGAACCCGGTGAGGATCTCATCAATGCCGTCCAGGGCCAGCGCGTGATCGAACGGGCTGGCAGAACGGCAGGCGGCCTGCGCGTCGGCGCGGTGGATGGCCGTCTCATGGGCCTGGCGCCGCGCCCAGAAGGCCAGCGGGCAGGGAGCCGGCAGGAACGTGAAGCACGCCAGGTCGCCGGGCGCGTCGCGCAGCGTCTGCACCAGCGCCCGGTGGCCGTCACCGAACCAGCCGATCAGCAACGGATCGGGTGGCCCGGTCCCGACCCGGTCACCGGTGACGTCATCGTTGTCCGCCAGCGCGCCGCCGACGATGGACGCCGCCCAGCGGTGAACGCCGCCCACATGCGTCACCAGGTCACGAACCTGCCATCCAGGACAGCCCGGGACGGCCGCATCCAGGCCAGCGCTCCGGGCCGCATCCGCCAGCCGCGGGCCCTCGGCCGCAAGCTGATCAATATGCTCCTCGATTTCCATGCCGCCTATTGTGGCCCCGGGCCCGGCGGCCAACGAAGCCGCCGCGAGCCTGCCCTGAGTCTCCCCCTGCCGCTTCGACCGCGGTCACGAACGGATGCTGACCGCCGCAGGGACCCCGCGCGCCGAACCTCGAGGTCAGGTGCACAACGGCACCCTCGCCGTCACCCAGAACCACCACGGCAAACCGCCGGGGACCTGAACCAGCCAGCCAGAAACCGCCCCCGCAACATCCGGATCTGCCGCGGTCAGGACGCGCCGATCACTCAAGCGGGGCGCCCCCGAAGCCGATCTCGTTGCCGTCGGGGTCGCGGTAGATCACCTTGCGTACACCATTACCGTACGTCTCCTGCGAGGCGGGCTCGATTCCTCGGGCGCCGATGCTCTCGACCCGCTCATCGAGGTCGTCGACGAACACCGTGTGCAGTGCATGGCCGGCGCGCTCGGGCAGCTCCTCAATGTAGAGGTATCGGTGCTCGGCAAGCTCCCACACCGCCTCCGTCGCGTTCGGGAAGAACGCGGGTTCGGAGCCCAGCAGCCGCTCGTACCACGTGAGCGCGCGCTGGTAGTCGCTCACCGGAAGCCCCGCGAAGAGGTCGACCGTCACGCGTTTACGCTAACCCCGCAACTGCGGGCCCGCACGCGGAGAAGCACGGGCGCCTCCGCTCGGTGCCTACGAGCACGACGTCGATGGTCCCTCGGTGCCCCCGCCGCAGTCGTCGGCAACCTCGCCCCTGCGGTCGCCGCGATGACCCCCACCGGCGACGCGTCGGGGACGCCCGCTCATAGCCGCATTGAGGTGCGATGCCCGCGCACCCGGCACCAGCCGTCGGCGCCGGGGCAGGCTCTGGCCGTGGCAATATGGGCATACCACCGTGAGCGGGTCCTCCGCCGCACGGGTAGCGCGGGAACGCGGGTGAGGAAGTGGGCGGATGCAGGCAGCCGCCGGGGACCGGCTCCACGTGCACGGCAACATCGTGGGCCAGCCGGAACGGACGGGCGAGATCATCGAGGTCCGCGGCGCGGGCGGTGAGCCGCCCTACCTGGTGCGTTTCGATGACGGTCACACGAGCCTGGTGTTCCCCGGCCCGGACGCGATCATCGAGCACCCGCGCAGGAAGGGCAAGAAGAGGCCGCGAAAGGCTGAGTAGCCCCGCAAACAGGCACCCCGGCCAGCCCTACGCAGAACAATGCGCGTAGCCGCAATTAGTTAGATACTGATTCGCTGATCTCCACCAGGTGGCCGTCGGGATCTCGCAGGAAGCAGCGGATCCCCGCCCCAGTCATGCCGCGGGGCAAGGAAGGCCGCACCGCGCGCCTACCGGGTCCGTCCGCCTTGTTGACCCGCAACCCGTTGGCACTGGTAATCGGTATGCCACTCCAACCCCATTGAAGGCTACCGTCATTCAGGACGTCTGGCTGATAACGCCGAGGGCACGCCCGGCTCACGGACCGTCGGGGCCTCGCCGCACACTCGGCCAGGTCGGTTGAGGATCCGCTCACGTAGCCTGTGCGCTGGAGGGGGAATGGAGTTTCGCTTGCTGGGTCCGCTCGAGGTGACGGAAGCTGGCGGGCGAGTCGTTGACGCCGGGCGGCCGGCTCAGCGCGCGCTCCTGGCGTTGCTGCTGCTGAACGCGAACCGGGTCGTTCCGTTGCGGACGATCTGCGATGGCCTGTGGGGCGATGAGCCACCCCCGTCGGCGGCGAACTCGGTTCAGGTGTACATATCGCGGCTGCGCAAGGTCCTCGGTGCTGACCTGCCGCTGACGATGGTCGCTCGTGGTTACCGGCTCGAGGTGCCGCCCGAGACGATCGACGTGGTGTTGTTCGAGCGGCTTGCCGCGGATGGCGGTTCGGCGCTGGAGCGGGGCGATCCTGCGGCGGCGGTAATCACACTGCGCGCGGCCCTGGACCTGCGGAGGGGACCGCCCCTGGCGGAGTTCGCCGAGATCCCGTTCGCAGCGGCCGAGTGCGCGCGAATTGACCGGCTGGTCCGTCTGGCGGAGGAGAACCACGCCGAAGCGCGCCTCGCCGCCGGCCAGCACCGTGAGCTGGTGGGAGACCTTGAGCGGCTGGTGGAGCTGGACCCCTTCAGCGAGCGATGCTGGGGCCTGCTGATGACGGCCCTGTACCGGTGCGGCCGCCAGGCCGACGCCCTGGCCGCCTACCAGCGGGCCCGCCGGATCCTGATCGAGCAGGTCGGCATCGAGCCAGGTCCTGAGTTGCGCCGCATCGAGGCGGGAGTCCTGGCCCAGTCGCTCGCGCCCGCCGAAGCGCAAGTCTCCTCAATGCGCGGCCGGGTGAACCTGCCGAGCAGGGCGGCCAGCTTCGTTGGCCGTGACCGCGAAGTCGCCGAGCTTGAGAAGCTCATGGCCACCGCGCGCTTGGTGATGCTGACCGGGCCCGGCGGATGCGGGAAGACCAGCCTCGCGATCGCGCTGGCGCGTGCGACGGCAGGCAGCTACGCCGATGGCCTGTGGTTCGTTGACCTCGCGCCGCTCGGATCACCTGACCAGGTGCCCGGCGCGGTCTGCAACGCCCTCGGCGTCCGGCAGCCAACTGGCCGCACACTCCAGACCGCCGCGGAGTACGTCGGCCATCAGAACGCGCTGGTCATCCTTGACAACTGCGAGCACGTCCTGGAGGCGAGCCGCGAGGTCGCCGAGGCGATGTTGCGAGCCGGGCCGGCGGTAAAGGTGCTGGCCACGAGCCGGGAGCATTCCGGCCTTCCCGGGGAGGTCATCTGGCAGGTTCCGCCTCTTGTCGACTCAGACGCGGTTCGTCTGTTCACAGAACGCGCCGAGAGCGCGCTGCCCTCGTTTCGACCGGGTGCGCAGAGCGAGAGCGTGGTCAACGGCATCTGCCGCCGCCTCGACTGCATTCCGCTGGCGATCGAGCTGGCCGCCGCCCGGGTCAGCGCCCTGTCCCCGGAGCAGATCGCGGCGCGCATGGACGCCCTCAGTTTCCTCGGCCGACGGCCGGCCGGCGCCATCGCGAGGCAGCGGACGCTCCGGGCGACCCTGGACTGGAGCTACGACCTGCTCTCCGTGCCCGAGCGCAGGCTGCTGGCCCGGCTGGCGGTGTTCGCCGGCGGCTTCACGCTCGAAGCCGTCGAGGCGGTCGGTCCGTGCGATGAGGTGCCGGCGCAGGACGTGGTGGATTTGTTCACCAGGCTGGTCGACAAGTCCCTGGTCACCCGGGTCGGCTCCGGCGAGAGAGACCGCGAGGCGCGCTACCGGCTGCTGGAGACGATCAGGCAGTACGCCTGGGCGCGGCTAGCGGAGCAGGACGGTGACGAAGCAGCCAGGGTCAGGTCGGATCACGCCGCTTGCTACCTGGAGCTCGCGGAAGAGATCGAGCCTAACCTGTACCTGGCTGGCTCGCGGCCATGGTTCGACCGCGCCGACGCTGAGCATGACAACTTCAGCGCGGCGCTCGAATGGGCGTTCGGGGGCGGGCCGGATGCTGAGATCGGGCCGCGGCTGGTCGCCGCGCTGGCCTGGGCCTGGTTCATCGACGGCCGTATCGCTGAAGGACGCGCATGGGCGGACCATGCGCTCGCGTTCACGGACGGGCAGCGGACCTTGGTCAGGGGCCGGGCGCTACTAGCCGGTGCCGCGCTCGCGAGTGCCCAGTCTGACCTGGACCATCAGGCCCAGCTGGCCAGTGAAGCCGTCAGCTTGGGGGACGAGCTCGGGTCCGCCTTTCTCTGTGCCGCTGGCCTGGACTGGCTGGGGCTCGCCCGCTGGGCACAAGGAAACCTGGAGGAGGCCGTCACGCTGCTCGAGCAGGCGGCCGGCCTGCACGGCAGCCACGGCAACAAGTGGTACGAGGCCGCTTGCTCGGCGGAACTCGGGCGGGCCCTTGCCGACGGCGGACGGCTCGGCGAGGCCCGGCAGATGCTCGATCTGGGCGTGCGCCGGGCCCGTCGGCTCGGCGAAGACGCGGCCCTTGGCTTCACCCTGGACGCTCGCGCGCTCTTCGCCCTGAAATGCGGGCAATTGGATACCGCCGCGGAGATCATCGGCGAAGCTGTCAGTCATTATCGCGCGTCGGGTTATCTCGAGGGACTGGCGTCAGGGCTGAACACTCAGGCGTTCGCGGCCATCGGCCGCGGCGATCCGGCGTCGGCGTCGGCGAGCTTCGCTGAGGCACTGGCAGCCTGCCGGCGCCTAGGGCACCTGGGCGGGGCGGCCACCGCTCTGGCCGGCCTGGCCCGTGTCGCCGACATGACCGGCGACGCGGCGCGCGCGGCCGAGTTCTGCGCGGCGGCGGCCACGCTTCGCGCGCGGGCCGGCGCTGGCCTGGCCGGCCCGGAACAGGCGTCGCTCGACGAGCTCGCCAGCCGGCTGGCCGCGCAGCTCGGGCCGGTGGCCTTCGGTGACGCGTGGGCTTCCGGACAAGCCATCCGCCTGGACCAGGCCCAGGAACTGGCCGGCCAGCACTAAAGCCACAGCGGGAGGCCGGGTTAGCGGCATCTGGCGGCCCGGGCGTTCAGCGGACGGCAAGCAGATGTCCAGCGGCCGGGACCATGCTGATCTCATGAACAGTTTTCCGATCGCCCGCGAGAGCCCAGCTGACGCGCTCCGGGTCACGATGCGGGGCCCGGTCCTGGCGCCAGGGGATCCGGGCTACGACGCCGCCCGGCGAGTCTGGAACGGCAGCATCAACAAAAATCCTGCTCTGGTCGCCCGATGCACAGGCGTTGCCGATGTCATTGCCGCGCTGCGGTTCGCGGCCAGCCATGACCTGCCGGTCTCGGTCAGAGGCGGGGGGCACAGCTTCGCCGGATTCGGGACATGTGACGACGGCCTGGTGATCGACCTGGTGCTGATGAAGGGCATCAGGACCGATCCCCGGACCCGGCGCGTCATCGCCCAGGGCGGCGTCACCTGGGGCGATCTGGATCACGAGACGGCCGCGTTCGGGCTCGCCACCACCGGCGGGCTGATCTCAACAACCGGGATCGGCGGGCTCACCCTCGGCGGCGGTATCGGCTGGCTCATGCGCAAGCATGGCCTGGCCTGCGACAACCTGGTCGCCGCCGACGTCGTTACCGCCGACGGCCAGATGCTGCATGTCAGTGGCGATGCGCACCCTGACCTGTTCTGGGCGCTGCGAGGCGGCGGAGGGAACTTCGGTATCGTCACGGCGTTCCAGTACCAACTCCACCCCGTCTCGACAGTGCTCGCCGGGGCGCTGATCTGCCCCGGCGAGCGGGCAGCCGAGGTGATGAAGCACTACGCCGAGTGGGCCGCGGACGAGTCGGACGAGCTATGCACCCTGGTTGAGTTCGCGACCGCGCCCGACGCCGACTTCATCCCTCAGGCCCACCGCGGCAAGCCCGCCGTGTTCGTCGTGCTGTGCCACTGCGGCCCGCTGGCCGACGCCGAGACGGCGGTCGGCAGACTGCGGGACGCCCTGCCGGTGATCGCCGACCTCGTGGAACCCATGCCCTATCCGGCTATGCAGTCGTTCTTCGACGAGGACTACCCGCCCGGCTTGTGGTCCTACACCAAGTCGCACTACCTCGACAACCTCGACAGTGCGGCCGTAGAGGCGCTCGCGGCCGCCGCTGCCGCCCTGCCCGGCCGGTCGTTCATCGACCTGCACCACCTGGAGGGCGCGCCGTCACGGACCGACCCGCAGACCGCTGCGTTCGACCACCGCAAAGCCCGCTACGCCGTCGTGTTCGGCGGGGTGTGCGAGGACGAGACCGACTTCGCTGACTGCCGGGCCTGGGCACAGGAACACTGGTCGGCACTCGCCAGCCACGCTACCGGCAGCGCCTACTCCAACTTCATGGCGGACGCTGACGATGATGCCGTCCGCGCGGCGTGGGGACCGGAACAATATGAGCGGCTCGTCGCTGTGAAGGGCAGGTACGACCCAGCCAACCGATTCCGGTTCAACCACAACATTCCCCCAGCGATCTGCGGGGCAGGCAGCTGAGACACGACTCCGATGCCGGCTCCGACGGCGGGCGGTTCAGCTGAGTTCACTGATCCAGCACCGATAAAGGTCAGGGGGTCGTAATTGGGCAGCGGATCGAGCGGGCATCATGACGCTGAACATGCGCTGATGTGCCCAGTCGACGGCCGTTCCCAACGGCCGATGGCGGCGCGATCGCCGTCTCGAACGGCGCCCAGAAATGGCTCATCTGTTTGCAGGCATTAGCACAGCTATTGCGACAATCAGCCGTCCCGAGTCGCCGATCTGTGAATCGCCCCGGCGAGTCCGGAGACTCGACTTTGATAGAACCTACGCTACACCATTAGCCTCCAGATTTCCATAGAATAGCCTTTCCAGTTGACCGGCGGCATATCCCCGCAGTACTCGTAGAGACGCCGGTTATTGAACCAGCCGACATACGCCGCGGTCTCGGCCTCCACGTGCGCGGCGTTACGCCACGGCCGCCGCGGCTTGATCAGCTCAGTCTTATACAGGCCATTGACCGACTCGGCCAGTGAATTGTCATGAGCGTCTCCCACGATTCCGATCGACGGGTCAATACCTTCCCCGAGAAGACGGTCAGTGAACCGGACCGCCGTATACTGACTGCCCGCGGTCGGAATTAAACCGAATTCGGTTTAATTCCGATTATGCCGAGGTTGATGTTAAGCCGGAGAACCTGAGGATGGCCTGCTCAGGCCGTGCCTGCTGACAGATTCCCCGGCTTAACGATCGGAGTTATCGTCCGTCGTATCCCCTGCGTCTGTGGAAGGAGACGGCGATGGATATGACGGTGACAGGGATCGGCTCGGTGGTGGTCGCGGAGTTACGAGCGGCTGGTTACCAAGAGCCGGCGATCGGCCAGTACGCGAGGACGATCAGGGTGCTTGCCCGGTTCGCGGCCGGGCGGGGCAGCGATTACAGCCCGGAGCTGGGGGCTGAGTTCGCGTCGATGACGGTCAGCCCGCGGACTGGCCGGTTCAGCGCGCAGCGGCGGATGGATTACGGCCGGCTCACCCGCGTGTTCGACTCCTGCGTTCGCACGGGGCGGGTGGATCTGTCGGTCCGCAGACGCGGCGGCGGCGGGCCACGACCGGCACACGCCAGGCTGGCGGAACTGGATGCGGCGTGGGAGGCGGGGATGGCCCGGCGGGGCCTGGCGGCGGCCACGCGCGAGGCTTACGGGCGGGTGGCCCGCGGTTACCTGGTGTTCTTGGAACAGCGCGGGATCAGCGACCTGGCCGATGCTGACGGCGGCAGCGTGCTGGCGTTCCTGGAGTCGCTGCTGGACCGGTGGGCAAAGTCGTCGCTGTTCTGGGTGGTGTCGAACTTCCGCCCGTTCCTGAAATTCACCGGCCGCGCTGACCTGGTCGCCGCGGTGAGCCTGGCCGGAGTCCGGCGGTCCCGCCCGATCATCGAGGTGCTGGGCGATGCTGACCAGGAACTGGTGATCCGGGCCTGCGCCGCGGGGCGCGTCAGCGCGAGGAACGCGGCGATCACGCTGCTCGCGGTGACGACCGGGCTGCGGGCCTGCGACATCATCGCGCTGCGCCTGGCCGATGCCGGCTGGCGCGGCGCCACGATCGGCATCATCCAGCGGAAGACCGGTAACCCGCTGACGCTGCCACTGCCTGCGCTGGTGATGGGCAAGCTCGCCGGTTACGTGCTCGGCGAGCGGCCTGCCACTGCTGATGAGCACGTGTTCGTCCGCTCGCTCGCACCGCACGTGCGGCTGGCCGATCACGCTTCGGTGCACCAGGTGATATCAGCGACGTTCGCCGCGGCGGGCGTGGCCGATGTGAAAGCCGGGACCCGGTTCCTGCGGCACAGCGCCGCGACGCGGCTGCTGCGCGCAGCGGTGCCGCTGCCGACGATCTCGTCCGTCCTCGGCCACGCCGCCGAGGACTCGACCAGCGTGTATATGAGCGCTGACCGGGAGCGCCTGCTGCAGTGCGTGCTGCCAGTTCCTGCCGGAGCCCGGCGATGAGCGGCGCGAGGTTCACTAGCGCGTTCGCCGCTGACCTGGAGGGCTACCTGGCATTCAAGCAGAACATGGGCTGCTACGGCGCGTCGCGTATCTGGTACATGCAGCAGTTCGACGCCTGGTGCGCAGAGCACAGCCGGACCATCTTTGATCAGGGCACCGTCGAAGGCTGGGTGACAGCCCGGCTGGAAAGCCCGGGCCGGTACCGGTCGTGGATGTCGTACATCCGCGACTTCGGCCGGTGGCTGCAGGCCACCGGCCATGACGACGCCTGCGTGCTGTCGGACCGGTGGAAAGCCCCGTTCATTCCCCCGCGCCCCTACCTGCTGAGCCGCCAGGAGATCGAAGCGTTCTTCGCCGCGGCGGCGACGCTGGCCACCAGCTCGCCGTGGCGATGGCAGGCAGCCGCGTTCTTCACCTTGATGCACTCGTGCGGGCTGCGGACCGGCGAAACCCGCGCCCTGAAGACCGCGCACGTGGACCTGGACTACGAGGACATCGACATCGTCTGGTCCAAGGGAAACCGCAGCCGCAGGCTGCCAGTCACTCCCCAGGTCGCGCGGGTCCTGCAGGCGTGCGACGCCCAATCCCGCGCCCGGTTCCCCGGCCGGGCGAACTTCTTCGTCTCCGGCACCGGCAACCAGGTCACCGGGGCCACGGCCGCTCAGGTATTTGCCCGGATCCGGGACGAAGCCGGGCTGGCCCGGCCACTGGCCGGCCGGCAGCCAGTGCCCTGCACATTCCGGCATCACTTCGCCTATGCGGGCATCGAGCGGTGGCGGATCCAGGGCAAAGACGTGCACGCGATGCTGCCCTGCCTGTCGCGTTACATGGGCCACGCGTCGTTCGACAGCACCTGCTACTACATTCACGCCTCGCCCGACTTCCTGGACGCCTACGACGGCATCACCCGGGCGAGCCAGGAACTGCTGCCCGAGGTCGGATTCGGATGAGACGCGACCCGGCAACCGGTGCCCCGGACTTTTTCAGCTACGCCCGGGACTACCTGCACGTCTACATGCCCCGGGTCCGGGCACTGTCGGCTAAGACGATCGAGGCCTACCGGATCAGCCTGGAATGCTTCCTGGGCTACCTCGCCGAGACCGGGCACGTTCACCGCGAGCACGTCTGCTTCGATCACTTCGACCGGCCTCACCTCAAAGCATGGCTAGCCTGGATGACCGATCATCAGGGCTACGCGCCGAAGACCGTCACGCTGCGGCTGAGTGCCGTGAAGGCGTTCCTGGCCTACGCGGCCCAGGAAGACATCACGCTCATCGCGCTCAGCCAGGCAGCCCGGGCGCTCAAAGCCCCGGCCCAGCCCCGCAAGCCCGTCGACTACCTCACCGCGCCCCAGATACGGGCGATCCTGGCCGCGCACACGGGCGCGACCGCCAAGTCCCGCCGCAACCGGATGCTGCTCATCTTGCTTTACGACACCGCGGCGCGCGTGTCGGAGATCACCGGCCTGACCCTGCAGGACCTGCGCCTCGACGAGCCCGGGCACGTGACCCTCACCGGTAAGGGGAACAAGACCCGCGTGGTGCCGCTGACCGGCAAGACGATCAGCCACCTGCGCGTCTATCTCGCCGAGTTCCACCCGGCCGCCGCGCGCCAGCCCGCGACACGGCCGCTGTTCTACAGCCTCCACGACGGGCAGCCCGCCCGGCTGTCAGCAGACACGGTCTCCGCCGTGCTCAGCCAGGCCGCACAATCTGCGCGCCAGAACTGCCCGTCCATACCCGGCAGCATCCACTGCCACCTGCTGCGCAAGACTGGGGTGCCCCGAAGCTTCCGGACAGTCCATCCAATAGGATGGACGTCTGGAAAGGTGAAGTAATTGCCTCGACCGAAGAAGAGCTTCTCACCGGAATTCAAAGATGAAGCCGTGAAGATGGTGATCGAGACGTCGCGTCCGATCGCCCGAGTGGCGAAGGAGCTCGGTATCAACGAAGGCACACTCGGTAACTGGGTGAGCGTCTACCGCCGTGATCATGCCGGCGAAGAACCGCCGCTAACCGTGAATGAGCGCGCGCGGCTGCGCGAGCTCGAGCGGGAAACCCGGGAACAGAGGATGGAGCTCGAGTTCCTGAAAAAAGCCGCGGCATACTTCGCCCGCGACCATCGGTGACCGAGAAATTCGAGTTCATCGACGCGGAGTATGCGGCTTACCAGGAAGCTTATCCAAAATTGAGTTTAAAGAAGTACAGTCCTACAGCCGCCCGATAGGACGTGGCGTACGTACGGAGCGGCCGCCGGTAATCGGTGTGGAGAATACGCCAGGATTTGAGATGAGCGATCGCGCGTTCGACCGGGGCACGCAGCATATTTACCTGGGCATTGAATTCCTTCTGCCAGTCGAGCAATTCCCCGCCTTGCGGCTTCTTAAACGGGGTGATGAAGCCCGAGCCCTGATAGCCTTTGTCGCCGATTCCGCTGAAAGCAGCCGCCATGACATCTGCGGTTTCTGTCTCCGCAAGGGCTGTCATGTCGTGATTATGCCCGGTAACGGGCTCGGATACGAATATGAGGTCGCCCCGGAGATTCGAGACGGCCTGACCATTAAAGCCGGTTGTCTTATGCTTTCCCGACCACAGTTCTGGTGTATCGCGCCAGGACCAGGTGGGTGCCAGGAAGCCGTCTACCAGCACCGTCTGCTCACGGGCGACGGCTTCTTCCGCTTCCTCCGCGGTCGGCCTGTCTTCTTCGGTGGACGCCTCGATGAGCGGCGTGAATTTCGCGATGATCCCGGAGATTACCGGCTGCGACGTGTCGAAGATTTCCGCCCAGACTTCCTGGATGATGTTCTGTCGCATGTACCCGCTCGCCACGACGACGGCTTCTCGCAGAGAAAGGTCCTTCGGGCGCCCGATTCCTTTATGCCATGGCTCTTCGAGCTGTTCTTCGATGCGCCACACCAGTTCGTCGAGTTGCTCTGAGTCAAGCCCTGACATACGATCGTACCGCAACGGCTTCTCCGTTCCGTGAAAGGTTTGGTAGCACATCCCTTCTATCGGATGGAGAAGTCGTTGCCCGGCAGGCGCGCCGAACCAAAGAATGTCTATTTGATGACGCTTGCCTATGACGCGAGAGCCGAGATCAACTGAGGACTTTTAAATAATCTTCCAGGAATCAGATGAGCGGTACGTGCCGTCGGTCGTGCAAATGTGCAGGTGGATGGAGGTGTCGCGGTCCGGGTTCTACGAATGGCGGAACGCGCCGGAATCGGCGACGGCGAAAAGGCGCGGGGAACTCGCTTTGATCGTGCGGAAGTCATTCGATGAATCGGATGGGACGTACGGGTACCGGCGGGTGCACACGGACCTGGTGGCCTGGGGCGTGCCAGGCCGGGCCGGAGCTGGTGCGGTCGGTGATGCGCGAGCTGGGCCTGCAGCAATGCCATGTAGTTCAGCGTGATCGCTGCTGATGGTCCTGCGGCGGGACGTCCCTTGATCTGGCGGCTTCCGGTTACAGGCTGTGATTTCTGATTGGCTGCAGGCCTGGTTCCGCTGGCTGGCTGCGTGGCTGCGATCGGCGGGCGACACGCCCTTGCGGATGCCGGTACCGGCGGGAGGCTCCCGGTAGAAGAGGAGGTGACTAATCAGCCTTTTCCGCCCGGGAGCCTCCTCATGCTCTTCTACCCTGTCATGCCGCCGGATGTCACGCTCTCGTGTGCGGAAGATGCCGCGCTGGGCCTGCTGGGGCAGGCGGGCATGGTCGCGGTGCGGGTGGCGGACCTGGCCTGGCCGGCCGGGCCGGGCCCGGGTAAGGACGGCCGGACGGCGCTGACCGCGGCGGCGGCGGGGAAGATCCGCACCGGGGACCGTGTGGTCTTCCTCAAGCCGGTGGCGGTCGCGGCAGCGGTGGTCCGCCGTGACGGGCGGGTGCAGGCTGGCGGGCATCCGGCGGATCACGCCCGCCTCGGCGTGGCCGAGGACAGGCTGGATGCCCTGGCCGGCCAGGCGGACGTTATCGGCCAGATCGCCGCGGGCGTCACGCTGAACGGGAAGGTCAAGGGCGCGGCGCGGCGGGCGATGACGCCGGCGCTGGCGATCCGGCTCACCCTGCTGATGACGCTCCTGCCCGACGCGGACTACGCCGAAGTGACGGGCGCCCTGCTCGGGGACCTGGCGCTGGTGCCGTGGCAGCGCCCGTACCGGGTGCCGACCGCGACGGTTTTCTGCACCTGGCGGGACGCGCTCGGGCCCGGCCCGCTGGAGCAGCTGCGGGACCTGGTGCTGGCCGGGATCGACGCCGAGCACCGCGACCACGATTACCGGGCGGTCACGATCGGCGCCCTGGACGCCTGCTCCATCGACGGGTCGCTGACCCGGGTCCCGGACACCCCGGCGAACCGGGCCGCGTTCGGCTCGGCCGGCACCGCCGATGACTCCTCGCCCTACCCCCAGCAGCGGGATCTGTGGCTGTCGCACGCCTCCACCCGCGCCGCCCTGGCGGTGGTGTCCGGTCCGTCCGGCGCCGCCGCCGGCGGCGGGCGGGAGAAGGGCGAGGCCGAGCAGGCGCTGCTGGACCAGGCCCTGAAGGACTACCCGCACCTGTTCACCCCGGGCCGGCTGTGGGTGCTCGACCGGAACTTCCCCGGCGCGCCAAGGATCAAGCGGATGCTCGCCACCGGCACCCATGTGCTGATCCGCGTCAAGGACGGCATCACGCTGCACCGGACCGGGGGCTTCCTGCCCGACGGCTCCTACCTGGCCAGCATCCGCGGCGGCGGGGTCACGCTCACCGTCCGCGTGATCGAGTACACCGTCACCGTCGCCGGGGCCGACGCCCCGGAGCTGTTCGCCCTGATCACCGACCTGCACGACCACGCCGCCTACCCGGCGCAGGTCCTCGCCGCCGCCTACCACTGGCGGTGGATAGGGTCGGAGACCTGCCTGAAGGAAGCCAAGTCCGCGATCAGCGGCGCCGGCCCGTCCACCGGCGCGATGCTCCGCTCCGCCAGCCCGGCCCTCATCGCCCAGGAGCACGCCGCCTGGATCACCGCCGTCGAGCTGACCCGCGCAGCAGCCCGCGCCGCCGCGGCGATCGCCGTCCCGGCCGGAAAGGGCAAGCGCGCCGGCCAGCCCGTGCACCCGCGCGAGATTCTCGTTTACCGCCGCACGCCGCGCGATCATCGCCACTACCCGGTCCGGCGCGGCCACCGCCAGCCTGCCCGCCGCGCTGACCGAGGCGAACCGCGACGCCATCCTGGCCGGCCTGGCCCGCCGGCGCGTAGACACCGACCGCAACCGGCACCGCGACCGGAAGACCAAGGCCCGGCCGGGCTTCCCGCCCGGCGGGCCGCGCATTCCCGTCCTCACCGCGAAAGCCGAGATCAGCATCTGCGGCCCCATCGCCGCCTGAACGCCCCATCTCCCGGGCCTGCAGGCTTGCCAGCCGCGGCCGTGGCGGTTCAGCCTCACCGAGGGCGACGGCCAGGAGCATGACATTCCCGATCTCGTGAACCGGGATTTCACGGCCGGCGCGCCGGGCGAGAAAATGGTAGGCGACATAACCTATATTCCGACCTGGCAGGGCTGGCTCTATTTGGCGACGGTTATCGACTGTCATACGAAGGAAGTGATCGGGTGGGCTACGGACGATAACTACAAGACGCCGCTCATCGAGAGGGCCATCGAGATGGCCGCCCGCAATTATCCTCTCGCCGGGAATGCTATCTTCCACTCCGACCGCGGCAGCAACTACACATCCCGGCAGTTCGCCGGGACGCTCAGGAAATACAACCTTCGGCATTCGGCCGGGCGCACCGGGATCTGCTACGATAATGCCATGGCCGAATCGTTCTTCGCCGCGCTGAAGAACGAGCGCGTCCACCGGACCCAGTATCCGACTCGTGAGCACGCGCGCCGGGATGTTGTGAGGTACATCGAATTCTGGTACAACTCGAAGCGCAGGCACTCCGGGCTTCAGTACCGAACCCCACGGCAGGTCCGCGAGGAATACCTGGAACGGCAGTCCGCAGCGTGAATTAACCACAAATACGCTGTCCGGAAAGCCCGGGGTAGATCAGACCAAGGCCATGGACCTCTACCAGCAAGGCATCCCGCTCCCGGCCATCATGCGCCTGCTTGGCCACGAGAACGCATCGACAACCTCAGCGTTTTATGCTTTCGCCACCCTGGACATGATGCGGCAGGCCATCACCAAAGCCACCCCCGCGATCAGCGTCCCGGTCACCGAACCCCTCACCGACGAAAAGCTCCAGGCCCTCTGCAGTCTCCGATAGCCCGAACGTCAAGCCGGGGAATCCGTCAGCAGGCACGGCCTGAGCAGGCCATCCTCAGGTTCTCCGGCTTAACATCAACCTCGGCATAATCATTATGATGAATCAGCCCGGATAGATCCTTGACACCCTCACGGCGCCGTGTGAATATAGCCTGATTAATAGCATCGAGGACCAGGTCCGTGGTCATCGATGCCGAAACCTTCCAGCCCAGGATCCGGCGGGCATAGGCATCAATGACGAACGCGGCATACACCCAGCCCGCCTGCGTGGATACATAGGTGAAATCCGCCACCCACAGTCGGTTCGGCGCCAGCGGCCGGAAGTTGCGCCTGACCAGGTCCTTCGCCCGGGCAGCGGCCGGGTCGGCGATGGTGGTCCGCTTGACCGTGCCGCGGCGGGCGCCGCGCAGGCCCAGGGCCCAATGCCACGTAGCGTAATTTGATCTTGGTCGTGGCTGGGTTCGGCGTGGCGGCGTGATCGAGGCTGGCGCGGATGCTTTGATCACCGGCCATGAGCTCGTGTGTGGTGGTTCGTCCTGATCAGGTGTCGCTAGGCGTGCTGGTGGCCGCGGTGCCGCGGGATGTGATCGACGTGGCGGTCGCGGCCTGCGGGGTTGCCGACAAGCGGGCGGGCGGGAAGCTCCCCGCGCATGTGATCGCTTACCTGACGATGGCGATGTCGCTGTTTCCCGACGATGACTATGAAGAGGTCGCGGCCAGGGTCACTGGCTCGCTGTCGGACTGGGGCTGCTGGAACGCGGCGTGGAGCGTGCCGACCGCCAGCGGGATCACCCAGGCCCGTAAGCGGCTGGGCCGGAACGTGATGCCGGAGATCTTCGAGGGGGTGGCCGAGGCGGTGGCTACCTCGGACACGCGGGGGGCGTGGCTGCGGGAGTGGCGGCTGCTGGCCATCGACGGTTTCGAGGTCGACCTGCCGGACACTCCCGCTAACGCCGGCGAGTTCGGGTACGCCGGGCCGGGGGACAACCGGTCGGCGTTCCCCAAGGCCCGGGTGGTGGCGCTGGCCGAGTGCGGCACGCACGCGTTCCTCGCCGCCGAGGCCGGCGCCTGGACGGCCGGGGAGAAGACCGTGGCCAGCCGGCTCTACCCGCGGCTGAACCCCGGCGAGCTATTAACCGCCGACCGGAACTTCTACTCCTGGGACGCCTGGCAGCTGGCCGCCGGGACCGGCGCCGCCCTGCTGTGGCGGGCACCGGCCCAGCTCGGGCTGCCGGTGGTCGCCGTCCTGCCGGACGGCAGCTACCTGAGCGTCCTGGTCAGGCCCGGCATCCGCCGGGCCCGCCGGGCGGCAGTCATCGCGGCCGCCCGCGCCGGGCAGGATATTGAACCCGGTGACGCGCACCTGGTCCGGGTCGTCGAGTACAACGTGCCCGACCGGGAGGGCAGCGGCTCGGGCGAGCTGATCGTGCTGCTGACCACGATCACCAGCCCGGCCGCCGCCCGCGCCGGCGAGCTCGCGTCTGCCTACCATCAGCGGTGGGAAGAAGAAACCGCGAATGACCAGCTCAAAACGCACCTGCGCGGACCCGGGCGGGTCCTGCGGTCGCGGCTGCCGGACCTGGTCCACCAGGAGATCTGGGCCTACCTGATCGTCCACTACGCGATCAGCGTCCTGATCGCCCGGGCCGCCGAGGCCGCCGACCTTGACCCGGACCGGGTCAGTTACACCCGCGTCCTGCGCATCATCCGCCGTACCGCCACCGGGACGGCGGCCTTTCCCCCCTCAGCGCTGGACTGACGTCCTGCCCGACGTCCTGGCCCAGATCACCAGGATGGCTTCAAGAACGACATTTGGCCCCACCTGCGGACGAGTTTCGGCCCCACATGTTGATCTTCGAGGCGTCGGCTGGGAGCGAGTTTCGGCCCCACCCGTTGCGCCCGGCAGGGCTCCAAGCAGCAGCGAAAGGGAATCGCTGGGTGGGGCCAGCTCTCAGCCGCCCAACTTCCGGAGATTCTGAGGGTGGGGCCATTGTTCGCTCCCAAGTGGGGCCACGACTCACCCACAGAGCCACCAGGAAGATCAACCCGCCCCGCCGGCACCGCACCAGCCCGCGCGCCGTCAAAAGAGCCCGCCACAACAACTACCGCGTCAAGAAACCCAGCGAGGCCGCCAGCACCCGCCACGACGGGCCAGCCACCATCCACATCCACCACGCCAACCCCCGCGCAGCATGATCAACTTACGCTACGTGGCATTGGCCCAGGGCCCCCATCAGCCGCTGCACGGTGCAGCGGGCCACGTCAATGCCCATCCCGCGCAGGTGCAGCCACATTTTCCTAGCACCATACGCCCGGTAATTATCATCGTATTCCGCGGCGATAACCCTTTTCAGGGCCTCGTCCCGCAACGCCCGCGCCGACGGCGGCCGGGAACGCGCCTCGTAGTAACTCGACGGGGCGAATGCGCAGCCCAGCTCAGTCAGCTGGGCGCACACCGGCTCGACCCCGAACCTCCTTTTATGCCTGCCGGTGAACTCGACGATCAGCGCTGCGGGCGGCCGGGCTCCGCCGCGAAGAAACCGAGGCTGCTTTCAGGATCTCATTGGCCCGGCGCAATTCCCGGTTCTCAGCCTTCAGCTTCCGCAGCTCCGCTGATTCCTCACTGGTAACCCCCGGACGCTGTCCCGCATCCACCTGCGCCCTCCGGACCCAGTTATGGATAGTCTGCACGGAGCCGATACCAAGCTTAGACGCCACGGACTCCATCGCGGCCCACTCAGAAGAATGATCCGGGCGGATCTCCACGACCATCCGTACCGCACGCTCCCGCAGCTCCTTCGGGTAGTTGCCCGACCGTCTCGACATGACCCCATCCTTCCCAAGAGATGAAGCCTCCGGCAAACCCGGTGCGGTTCACTGCGTGGTTTATCAGCCGTTCGCTGCCTCATCGCCTGTCACGCGCCGTCACGACCGCGGCTTGCTGTCTCGTCAGGCGATCTTCAGCGATGACTGCGTGCTGCGGGTCCTGACAGGCCATCGTCGGCAGCCGGCCAGTGTGTGCCGTCTGCTGCGCTAGCTCACCGGGCGCCGGGCGCCGGCCGCTGGGCGCCGGGCAGCCAACCTGAGCCGGCCTTGCCTGCCAGCCCGTCGCGAGCTGAGCCGCAGCGCCAGGCGCTGAGCCAGGCTCAGGCGCAGTTCCAAGAGCTGAGGCTGTCCCAGGAGCTGAGCCTGGCTCAGGCGCAGATCCGGGGAGCTGAGCCAGTGCATCCCGCGCAAACGCGGCCATGCCAGCACGGCTCAGCGGCGCGCTCCCTCGCGCCAGCACCTGCGCCGCGGCCGCAGCATGCTCAAGCGCCGAGCCCGCGCCGCCCGGCCGCCCGGGCCGCAACCGTGCCACGCCGCCGGGCCGCACGCCACATGCACGGCCGGGCACCGTCACTAGCTACGCGGCGCACCCGCGCCCGGGCCGGGTGCGGGTGCGGGTCCGGCGAATGCAAGTCCGCAACAACTCAGGGCAGGACCCGCTCATACCAGCAGGGCGCAAAGCCGCTGCCGAGCACGACTGTCCTGTTGCCGTACTGCTACCCAACGCGCTACCCAGCACTCCGAAAACTCACGGAATAATGTTCGAATTCTTTCTGTGACATTGGGTGGAGCTATGGGGATTCGAACCCCAGACCTCTTGGATGCCATACAAACTCCAACTGTCGCTGGGTGTGGCCTGACGTGGCCTTGCGTGGCGCTCACCTGCGACTTCCGTGGCTGCATGTGGCCTGGCGTGGCCTGGTGTCGCTGCACGTTGGCTCCCCACTTAGCTCCCCCAGCTCGTTAGCGCCGCTAACCTTCGAAGCTCCAGCTATCCGGCGACGCCGGGACAGCCCCGTCGCTGAGCCCGTGCAGCCGACGATCAGCCCCAGCAGAGGTCGTGCGGACTTGGGCTGCCAGGCTCGGACGGGATAAGGCCGACGTGGATCCAGAAACCTCCGGCCAGTGCCCGCAGATCGCCGGGACCGGAGGTGAGGAGGCGAGGGGCTCTGGCTCGCCGCCAACGACTGGGCAGCGCGATTCGCTATAACGGGCTCGGCCGCTACGAGGACGCCCTGGCAACAGCCGAACTTGCTGCTGGCAGAGCTGATCGAGGCCGCCGCGCGCAGCGGCCAGCCGGAGCGCGCGACCGGTCCGCTCGCCCAGCTCGCTGAGATAACGCATGCCGCCGGCACGGACAGGGCGCTCGGGGCCCACGCGCGGCTGTCGCACATCAAAACCCGCGCGACGCTGGCCCGCGCGCACCTCCTGTACGGTGAATGGCTCGGGATCAGCTCCCGCAAGAAGCTCCGCGCGGCGCTGTCCGACGTCGGCGCAGCGGCCGTCCGCCTCTAGCAGCCACCGGGGCCCGGGGCCTGGAGTTCAAACCAGGGAAGGCGACCAGCGCGACTGCGTGCTGGAAATCGTGTCATCCGCGCCGGCGCACCTGGCCGCAGCCTTCCAGCCTGGGACGTCAGGATGGCGGCTGTCATGACTATCATCGCCAGGCACTCACCGGGGTTCGCTCTCCCCGTCGCTACGGCGCGTATCGGAATGTGAACGGCCCGGCCCCGCGGTAGCGGGGCCGGGCCTGCGGCCGGGGTGAGTCAGTGCTTGACGGCGTCCTTGACTTTCGCCCCGGCTTGTTTCATGTTGCCCTTGGCCTGGTCACCGCGGCCCTCGGCGCGCAGGCGCCGGTTTACCGGTGAGCCTGGCCGGCGGTCTTCTTGAAGCTGCCTTTGACCGCTTCGGCCTTGTGCGCGAGCTTCTTGGCGATACTCATGGCTGGCTAACCTTTCGTGAGTCTTCTGCGGGGGCAGGGGCAGCCGGGAGATCGGGCGCAGGCTGGGCGGTCAGCAGTTCCGGGTCTGCAGAGGCGGCCTGTGGGGCGGCGGCGGGCCGGCGGCTGAACAGGCGCGGCCTGCTGGGGCCGCCCTGGTCCTGGCTGGGCTGGCGCCCGTTGTCCGGGCTGACGCCGGGCGGAGGGCCTGCCATTGCGTTGGCGGTGTAGGCGCGGGCGGTGTCGCGCTGGCCGATCAGCTCGTCGCGGTCCTTGGCGACGGCGGCGGTCTCCTGGCGGGATGCGGCGGTTTCCTGGCGGGACTTGCGCAGGCCCTGCCGCGCGGCACGGCCGCGGCGGGCGGTGCGCCGCGCGCCGGCCTGCAGCAGCCACAGCCCGAACAAGGCGATGGCCCCGACCGCGATGCCGTACAGGAACACCGTGCCGGAGCCATGCACGTGATAGCCGAGCACCGAGAACCCGTGGGCGAGCCCATGCGTACCGCCGTTGCCGAGAACCCCGGCCACGCCGACGACGACCGCGGCGACCACGATGACGAGCCCGAGAACAATGATCATGACGCACTCCGAAGGGGGGTTTTATGCTGTAGACCTACAGTGAAACACGGCATCCAGAATGGTGTCAACATTGTAGACCTACGCATGGCAGAATAAATGACCGCCGGTCCCCACCGAACAGGACAGAAAGGTGCTGCCGTGATGACCCGCCCACCCGCCGGCCCTCAGCCGGCGACGCCGCCGCCGCCAACGGCAGCGGCAAGATCACCCGTGACGTCATCCTGGCCGCCGCGCTGGAGATCATCGACGCCGACGGGGCCGCCGGGCTGTCCATGCGCCGCCTCGCCCGCGCCCTGGACCGCGATCCGATGATCCTCTACCGGCACGCGCCGAACAAGGCCGCGCTGCTCGACGGCGTCGCCGAGACCGTCCTCGCCCAGCTCAAGGTCGACTCCGCCGACCCCGACTGGGCCGCCCAGCTGCGCACCGTCGCCCGTGACTACCGCGCGCTGGCGCTGGCCCACCCGCACGTCGTGCCGCTGCTGGTCACCCGGCCGCTGGCCACCCCGCTCGGGCTCCGCCCCCGCGGCACCCTGCGCCCGCTCGAAGACATCCTCACCCTGCTCACCCGCGCCGGATACAGCGGACCCGACGCCCTGCACATCTACCGCGCCCTGTTCGGGTTCCTGCACGGCCACGTCCTCAACGAACTGCAAGAACTCGTCGAGAAACCCGAGGAAACCGACGACCTGCTACGCCTGGGACTGCACCGGCTGCCGATCGGCGAATTCCCCCTGCTCCGCAGCCTCGCGCCCGCCCTCGCCTGCTACGACGGCGCGGCCGAACTCGAAAGCGGCCTCGACATCCTGCTCACCGGACTGACCACCACCCTGACCCCCCAGGCGAAATAACCCACTCCCCCGGCCGAGCCAAAATGACCTCGCGCGGCCGGCTGTGCCGTGGACGATGACTCCGACAGCCATGCGAGCGGGTGGCTGCGATCGCGCAGCATAGCGGCGCCGGTGCTGGCGCCGACCGACGGCCGGACGGCGCCTGAGCCCCCGCGGGCAAGGCGCGGGGAATGACGTCCGATACGTCAGCCAGACCCCCCCGGGCACCAGACGGCCTCTGAAGCACATAGACGTATCGACCCCGCCGACTAGGGACAACGCCCGCGTTCCCCTCCTTCAGTAGCTGTCGGGCCATCGCGATGCGCTGGACCTGGCTAGTGCCTCGTCTCGTGATCTCCGCATCACACACCATCCGCTCGGCCGGGCAACCGCTGACATGCCCGGAGCCGCCCGGCACCTGAACCGCGTCCGCGGCCGCCCCATAGCCACGTCGTGCCGGCGAGTCCCGAACGCCACTTCACGGCCGTGGAATCGCCTATACGCGAGAGCAAAATAAGAGTAATGTGAGATTTGTTGCTCCGGACCCAGGCGGCTCATCCCCAATACCAGCGGATGAGCGAAAGGGCCCGGAGTTCTCTTTTCGTACACGGAAACGGTGCAGGCAAGACGCCAGGAGCAAAAGGACGGTGAGATCCCCGGGAGAGCCTTCTCCCACCGCGATCTATCCAGCACGACCGACTACCGCGTACCTCACCTGGTCACTGACTAAAGGAGTCGGTAATGGGCATCATCGCCTGGATTGTTCTCGGCCTGGGCGCAGGACTCATCGCTAACATGCTGATCCCAGGCAGGAGACAACAGGGACTCATCTTGACCTGCGTGATCGGCATCGCCGGTGCGCTGCTCGGCGGCTGGGTGGCCACCAAGATCTTCCACCTCCATCACCATGCCCTGCAGGGATTCTTCAACGCCTCGACCTGGATCACCGCCATCATCGGCGCGGCCGTCCTGCTGCTTGCCTACCACCTGATCACCAGCCAGTCCGGACGGTCCAGGCGGTCCGGCTGGTTCGCCCACCGCTGACAAACACAGGGCACTCCCGCCCGGCTGCCGCTCATAGCGCACCACGCCACAGGGCTTGCCCTGTACTCGCTGGCAGCCTGTCCATCTACGCGATGCCGCCACGCGCGGATGCCATCGCCAGGTGGCGATCAGCGGGCCCGGGCCATCCAGCGGCACCGCAGACCTTTCTCGGTGCTGGCCAGCATCCGGTGCCGCCGCCCAGGACCCTGGCGGCATATCAGTATTTCGGTCACGATGTGCCTTTCCAGGAGTTCCCGGTGCGATCCTCCGCAGCAGCAGCCGCCGTGGCCCAGCCGGTCCCCGCATTGCCTGCGCCGCGGCGCGGCAGCGAGTACGCGGAGCTGTCCCGGCAGGTTAAGGAAGCGGGGCTGCTGGAGCGGCGCCCGGGGTACTACGTCGCGCTGATCGCGGTCACCGTCGGGCTGCTGGCTGCCGGATGGGCCCAATGCCATGTAGTTCAGCGTGATCGCTGCTGATGGTCCTGCGGCGGGACGTCCCTTGATCTGGCGGCTTCCGGTTACAGGCTGTGATTTCTGATTGGCTGCAGGCCTGGTTCCGCTGGCTGGCTGCGTGGCTGCGATCGGCGGGCGACACGCCCTTGCGGATGCCGGTACCGGCGGGAGGCTCCCGGTAGAAGAGGAGGTGACTAATCAGCCTTTCCGCCCGGGAGCCTCCTCATGCTCTTCTACCCTGTCATGCCGCCGGATGTCACGCTCTCGTGTGCGGAAGATGCCGCGCTGGGCCTGCTGGGGCAGGCGGGCATGGTCGCGGTGCGGGTGGCGGACCTGGCCTGGCCGGCCGGGCCGGGCCCGGGTAAGGACGGCCGGACGGCGCTGACCGCGGCGGCGGCGGGGAAGATCCGCACCGGGGACCGTGTGGTCTTCCTCAAGCCGGTGGCGGTCGCGGCAGCGGTGGTCCGCCGTGACGGGCGGGTGCAGGCTGGCGGGCATCCGGCGGATCACGCCCGCCTCGGCGTGGCCGAGGACAGGCTGGATGCCCTGGCCGGCCAGGCGGACGTTATCGGCCAGATCGCCGCGGGCGTCACGCTGAACGGGAAGGTCAAGGGCGCGGCGCGGCGGGCGATGACGCCGGCGCTGGCGATCCGGCTCACCCTGCTGATGACGCTCCTGCCCGACGCGGACTACGCCGAAGTGACGGGCGCCCTGCTCGGGGACCTGGCGCTGGTGCCGTGGCAGCGCCCGTACCGGGTGCCGACCGCGACGGTTTTCTGCACCTGGCGGGACGCGCTCGGGCCCGGCCCGCTGGAGCAGCTGCGGGACCTGGTGCTGGCCGGGATCGACGCCGAGCACCGCGACCACGATTACCGGGCGGTCACGATCGGCGCCCTGGACGCCTGCTCCATCGACGGGTCGCTGACCCGGGTCCCGGACACCCCGGCGAACCGGGCCGCGTTCGGCTCGGCCGGCACCGCCGATGACTCCTCGCCCTACCCCCAGCAGCGGGATCTGTGGCTGTCGCACGCCTCCACCCGCGCCGCCCTGGCGGTGGTGTCCGGTCCGTCCGGCGCCGCCGCCGGCGGCGGGCGGGAGAAGGGCGAGGCCGAGCAGGCGCTGCTGGACCAGGCCCTGAAGGACTACCCGCACCTGTTCACCCCGGGCCGGCTGTGGGTGCTCGACCGGAACTTCCCCGGCGCGCCAAGGATCAAGCGGATGCTCGCCACCGGCACCCATGTGCTGATCCGCGTCAAGGACGGCATCACGCTGCACCGGACCGGGGGCTTCCTGCCCGACGGCTCCTACCTGGCCAGCATCCGCGGCGGCGGGGTCACGCTCACCGTCCGCGTGATCGAGTACACCGTCACCGTCGCCGGGGCCGACGCCCCGGAGCTGTTCGCCCTGATCACCGACCTGCACGACCACGCCGCCTACCCGGCGCAGGTCCTCGCCGCCGCCTACCACTGGCGGTGGATAGGGTCGGAGACCTGCCTGAAGGAAGCCAAGTCCGCGATCAGCGGCGCCGGCCCGTCCACCGGCGCGATGCTCCGCTCCGCCAGCCCGGCCCTCATCGCCCAGGAGCACGCCGCCTGGATCACCGCCGTCGAGCTGACCCGCGCAGCAGCCCGCGCCGCCGCGGCGATCGCCGTCCCGGCCGGAAAGGGCAAGCGCGCCGGCCAGCCCGTGCACCCGCGCGAGATCTCGTTTACCGCCGCACGCCGCGCGATCATCGCCACTACCCGGTCCGGCGCGGCCACCGCCAGCCTGCCCGCCGCGCTGACCGAGGCGAACCGCGACGCCATCCTGGCCGGCCTGGCCCGCCGGCGCGTAGACACCGACCGCAACCGGCACCGCGACCGGAAGACCAAGGCCCGGCCGGGCTTCCCGCCCGGCGGGCCGCGCATTCCCGTCCTCACCGCGAAAGCCGAGATCAGCATCTGCGGCCCCATCGCCGCCTGAACGCCCCATCTCCCAGTCCCCGCACCCTCAAGCACTGCCCAGCCCGCCGACCGTGGAACCGGCCGCATCCGGAGCGACAGCCGGGGCGCCAGCATGCCCGCCCGCCGCGATCACTCTCTGCCGGCCACCCGGACGCCACCGCCCGCCAGCGCGGTCAAGACCGCGAACGCTCCGATCACGCTGAACTACATGGCATTGCGGATGGGCCGCTTTCGCCGTGGCGGGCGACTCGTGGTGGCAGCTGGCGGTGGCCGCGTTCCTGGCGGCGGTCTTCACCCAGGTCGGGTTCCTGGGCCACGACGCCGGGCACCGGCAGATTTTCGGCAGCCGCCGGGCCAGCTATGTCACCGGCATCCTGCTCGGCAATCTCGGCATCGGGCTGAGCTACGGCTGGTGGGTGAACAAGCACAGCCGCCATCACGCGCACCCCAACACCGAAGACGCGGACCCTGACATCGCCGTCGGCGCGCTGGCCTTCACCACCGCTCAGGCCAGCGCCAGCCACGGCATGGCCCGGCTGGTGTTCCGCTACCAGGCGTACCTGTTCTTCCCGCTGCTGCTGCTGGAAGCGGTCAGCCTGCACGTCGCGAGCGTCCAGGCGCTGGCACGCCGGGCCGCCCGCCACCGCACCGGGGAGCGGGCGCTATTCACCATCCACGCGACCGGCTACCTCACCGCGGTGTTCCTGGTGCTCTCACCGGTCAAGGCCGTGGTATTCATCATCGTGCAGCAGGGCCTGTTCGGCCTGTACCTGGGGTGCTCCTTCGCCCCCAACCACAAGGGCATGCCCATCCTGGACGCCGCGGACCGCAGTGATTTCCTGCGCCGCCAGGTGCTCACCTCCCGCAATGTGCGCGGCGGCCGCCTGACCGACTTCGCCCTCGGCGGCCTGAACTACCAGATCGAGCACCACCTGTTCCCCTCCATGCCCCGGCCCAGCCTGCGCCGCGCGCAGGCCCTGATCGAGGCGTTCTGCCGCCAGCGCGGCCTGCCCTACTGCCAGGCCAGCCTGACGGGCTCCTACACCCAGGCCCTGCGCCACCTCAACGCCGTCGGCAGGCCAGCCCGCCCCGCTACCACGACCTCACCGGCGGCCCGCGAACCCGCGGCCAGCCTGCCGGTCGCATCCGGTCCGTCTGCATCCTGGCCCATGGCGCCCGGTGCCACGGACCGTGCCTCCGCGGCGCCCGCTCCCATGTAAGGCCGCAGCGGCCACCCTTGTACCGCTTCAGAGCTCGGCGCAGCCACTGTGGCCTGCAGTCTTGGCCGGGAGCGCGGCTGCGCCAGGATCGCGGTTCACCCCGCCGCCAGAGATCGAGTTCGTCGAGGACTGACCCGGTCCGCCTGTTCTCGACGAGCGTTACCGCGTTGCCGCGAGATGCGGTATCCGGCCGCCGGCAGCCCGGCGCCGCACACTGCGCCCCGGCAGAGCCCGCAGGCCGACAGGACACCCTGCGGATTCTTTCGTTGCCAGCCGCCGGGGCCGGACGGTCGAATGCCTTCAGCAGGTGCGTGCTCCGCGCCCCCTCAGAGGCGCACGTGGCCCCCGAACCCGGCGATGACACCGGCCAGCCAGGACGGTAAGGCGTGACCGTGACTCCTAGACCCGTGGTGGGGCCGAAGCGTACCCTGACGGCAGACGGCCGGCGGCGTCAGCAACCCAGGACCGCCCGAACCCGACGGCTTCCAGGAGCAATCATGGCGACCGAGCCCACGCCAGACTCCAAGCTTCCCGCTGCCAATGCGCCGCCCATGACTCCCCACGCCATCGCGGTCGCCCTCTTCGCCGCCTTCGTGGTCGGCGGCGTCCTCGGTAAGGCAGCGCCGCTATGGGTCGTCGTTGTTGCCGCTCTCGCGGTCGGAGCCGCCGTGTTCATCATCCTTGACCGCTATCCGCGGCTGCCCGGGCGTGGATGGACCCGTCGGGCCTGACGCTATCCCGTCCGCCTGGACGCAATAAACCACCTTTGCGCGACGCTGGCCAGACTGAGGAAGCGCAAACCGGATGATCTATGCAACCACCCGCTCGGCCGGTACGGCCGTCCGTCGCATCTATGCGATCTGCGTCCCGCGTGCGCTCCGGGCAGTAGCACCTCGCTCGACGCCGAGCATCCCGAAGCGCCACGCCGGGCCAGGTCAGCTGCCCTGCGGCCTTGACCAGCTACAGGCGGCGGCCGGCTTGGTGATCACGGTGTCCGAGTTCAGATCGGGCACGCGGGATCCCGGCGGATCAGGTGCTTCGGCGATGATGACCTGGGCGGCGTGCCGGGAGATGCCGGGGATCTCCTGCAGCCGGTCGATGGCCGGAAGCACGGGCGCGTCCGGGCCGCGGCCGGCAGCAAGGCCGGTGGTGCCATCGGAGCTGACGCCCTGGGCGGCCGGGATCGCCGCGATCAGTTCCTCAATCCGGGCCGTAAGCGTGTCGATCTGCGTGCTCAGCCCGTCGACCTGGCCAAGCAGGATGGCGGCCAGCTCACCATGGTGATCATCAACGGCCGGGCCAGGGCCTCCACCAGGGCGGCGCGCTTGGCCTTCATCCGGCCGCGGGCCAGATCCGCCAGCTGATGCGGGTCACGCTGCCCGGCGATCAGCGCCTCCACCATGTCCCGGACCGACATGGTGTCGATGCGGGAGGCCACCGTGGTGACCTTGATCAGCGCGTCCTCCAGCAGTTTCTCCAGCCGCTGCCAGTGCCGGGTCCGCTCCCTGGTCAGGTCCGTGCGCAGCCGGGTGTAATCCCGCAGCCGGCGGATCTCCGCAGGCGGCACGAACGAGGGCCGCAGCATCCCCCACCCGGCCAGCTTCGCCAGCCACACCGCATCCAGCCTGTCTTCTCCGAACTAACGCCTCTGTGCCGGGTACCAGGGATATCAGCACGTCAAGGGCCGCCCAGCGGCCATGAGGCTGGATGCTGGCTGAGGTCACAAGCGGCATCAAGGAGAAGGCCGGCAAGTGGTATGACGCTGCATGTCCACTTTCCGGAGCTGCCAGCTCAACATGGATGCCTATAGGACCTGCCAAATGGGACGCTAGGCTCGCCCAGGCCTCTAGGCGTGGCACTCCGATGATCCTGTGACCTGCAGGAACTCAGATGAGTTCGGTTAACAGGTCGGTCTTCGGCCGGCCCGGCGCGTTCTTCACATCCCGCGCGTTCACCAGCATCACGTCCAGTCCCGCTGCCTCCAGCAGGTAAAAGAACGGCCGCCAGTAATCACTGGTAATCCGGGGTCATGAGAGGGCCGTCTGCCACGGCAGGTGACAGGCGTCCGGGGTGGTCGGCGTGTCTGTCGCGGCAGGGTTATCCGGAGCCGCTACGTTACAGTCCGTGACGACGGTTGACGGGGAGTGCCGGTCGCAGCGGCTCGTGCTGCCCGGCGGGACGGCGACGTGGACGGTGCTGGGTGGGGATCACCGGGTGGTCGGGCCGGCCGAGGAGTTCCTTGAGTTCCTGCGGGTGCAGGGCACGTCGCCGAACACGGTGAAGTCCTATGCCCGTGGGCTGGCATTGTGGTGGACCTATCTTGCGGTGTTCGGCCTGGCGTGGGATGAGCTGGCTCTGGCCGACGCGGGCGGGTTCCTGGCGTGGCTGCGCAGCGGAGATGGCCCGCAGGTGGTGTCGATCGGCCAGCGGCCCTCGAGGTTCGCTGAGTCGACGGTCAGCGCCCGGCTGCGGGCGGTGACCTCCTGTTACCGTTTTCACGAGCTGAACGGCGTCGCGCTCGGCGGTGATCTGGTGCGGGTGGTGCACGGCGGCCGGGCTGCCTATAAGCCGATGCTGGAGCATGTGGCCCGCAAGAAGGGCCGGCAGCGGCCGGTGATCCGGGTGCGGGCACCCCGGCACGTGCCGCCGCCAGTGCTCACTCCCGGGCAGATCGAGGCGATCTGCGGGGCGTGCGCGCGGTTCGACCCGGCAAGCGGGCAGTGGGCGGGCCGGGTCCGGGACCGGCTGCTGTGGTCGCTTCTTGCCGAGACTGGCCTTCGCCTGGGGGAAGCGCTCGGGTTGCAGCACCGCGACTGGCATACCGGCCGCGGCGACACCCCGTTCATCGAGGTGGTGCCCCGCGACCATCCGCACGGGGTCCGGGTCAAGAGCGGGACCTACCGGCGGGTGTTCATCTCCGACGTGCTGGACCGGCTCTATGGGGAGTACCTGTGGCAGCTGTGCCAGGCCGGCGCCGACCTGGCGGTGCCGGACATGGACGCCGCGCCGGTGTTCGTGAACCTCGCGGGCGGCACGCGGTTCGCGCCGTGGCGCCCCGAAAGCGTCTATGACCTGGTCGGGCGGCTGCGCCGGGATCTGGCCCGGCAGGTCCCGGCTGCCTGGACCCCGCACTGGATGAGACATTCGCACGCCACCGCTCTGCTGATGGCCGGGGTGCCGGTGCACGTGGTGTCGCGCCGGCTCGGCCATGCCGACGTGCAGACCACGCTGGAGTTGTATGCGCATGTGACCGAGGACGCAGACATGCGGTCGGTCGCGGAATGGCGGGCGTTCACCGCGGGATGGCGGGCGGTCCCGGCGGCTGGCGGACAGGCCGGGCGCTGCGCGTGAACGGGATCAGCGCCGACGAGCTGATGGACTGCTGGGAAGCGGCCGGCTGCGGGTATGACGCCGCGGCCCTGAGCCGCCTGTGGGCGTCGGTGCCGCCGGGCATGCGGCTGCCCCGGCTTTCGGCGGGCACGGTTCCCGGGCACTACCAAGGGGGTTTTGCCGGGGGCGGCAAGTCACGCCCGGTGGCGGACCTCAGCGCTCTTCCCGGGCCGATGCGCCGCGAGGTGACCTGGTGCATGTTCCGGATCATCGAGCTGGGCGGCAGGGTCCAGATGCCCGGCACCGTCATGCTGGTGCGCCGGCTGCACCGAGATCACCGCCGATCACGGGGCCGGCGCACCCTGCTCGCTGATGGACCTGCCCGCGCGGGCCTGGCTGCGGGAAATCCCGCTGGCCGTGCACCGGCGCCGGGGAAAGCTCCCGGCTCCGTCGTCGGGACCACGATCACCCATCGGGTCACGAGCGCGGTGCTGACCAACGGCGCGAGATACGAGGTCGTTGTGCCGCTGTCCTATCATCCCGCGACCGCGGGACGTGCTGCCGGGCAGTACAAGCTGGTGTACCGATTCGGCGCGGCAGCCGGCCGACGGAAGGAGGGGAACGGGCTCACCGGCGTGGTGGGGGCGCCCACGCCCGCAGCCGGGTCATCGCAGGTGCTCAGCCCGGCCAAGGACGTGGCGGCGATCTGGCCGGACCTGGTGGCCATCGACAACTGCTTCTACGGGTTGTCGTTCGTGGCTCGCAGCCCGAAGCGAACCGCGGTAGCCGACGTCCGGGTCGCCTCGGTCACCTTCACCCGGACCCAGAACTCGGCCGCCGGCGTCATCGCCAACCAGGCCGCGATTGTTTCGGCCTACCGGTCGCGTTATCCGGCGGTGACCGCGTACCCACAGACGGAGATCAGCAAGTATCTGCCCGACATGAACACCTTCGGGATACCCCAGTGGCTGCCCGACTACAGCACGGAAGCTTATCCAAAATTGAGTTTAAAGAAGTACAGTCCTACAGCCGCCCGATAGGACGTGGCGTACGTACGGAGCGGCCGCCGGTAATCGGTGTGGAGAATACGCCAGGATTTGAGATGAGCGATCGCGCGTTCGACCGGGGCACGCAGCATATTTACCTGGGCATTGAATTCCTTCTGCCAGTCGAGCAATTCCCCGCCTTGCGGCTTCTTAAACGGGGTGATGAAGCCCGAGCCCTGATAGCCTTTGTCGCCGATTCCGCTGAAAGCAGCCGCCATGACATCTGCGGTTTCTGTCTCCGCAAGGGCTGTCATGTCGTGATTATGCCCGGTAACGGGCTCGGATACGAATATGAGGTCGCCCCGGAGATTCGAGACGGCCTGACCATTAAAGCCGGTTGTCTTATGCTTTCCCGACCACAGTTCTGGTGTATCGCGCCAGGACCAGGTGGGTGCCAGGAAGCCGTCTACCAGCACCGTCTGCTCACGGGCGACGGCTTCTTCCGCTTCCTCCGCGGTCGGCCTGTCTTCTTCGGTGGACGCCTCGATGAGCGGCGTGAATTTCGCGATGATCCCGGAGATTACCGGCTGCGACGTGTCGAAGATTTCCGCCCAGACTTCCTGGATGATGTTCTGTCGCATGTACCCGTTCGCCACGACGACGGCTTCTCGCAGAGAAAGGTCCTTCGGGCGCCCGATTCCTTTATGCCATGGCTCTTCGAGCTGTTCTTCGATGCGCCACACCAGTTCGTCGAGTTGCTCTGAGTCAAGCCCTGACATACGATCGTACCGCAACGGCTTCTCCGTTCCGTGAAAGATTTCTTGATCACAGGCGGTCCAAGCAATCGGGTTTAACGGGCGACACGGGTTTAACGTCCGAATCGGGCGTTGCCGGTGATGATCTTCCTGTTGTGAAAATCTCGCGCGACACGCGAGACGGCAGGAGAGAACGTGGCGCCCAGGCGCATGCCGCTTACCATGGAAGACCGTGAGGACATTTCCCGCGGCTTGGCGAAAGGACTGGAGAACAAGGACATAGCGGTCTCGATCGGGCGTGACGAATCGGTCGTATCCCGGGAGATCGCGCGGCACGGTGGCCGGGAAGCGTACCGTGCATGGAAAGCAGACGCGGCCGCCCGCGAATCACGAAGCCGCCCGAAGGAGCGCAAAATAGACACCGGTCCTGAACTGCGGGACCGGGTCGCCGGCGACCTGATGAAAGGCTGGTCGCCAGAGGAGATAGCGGGCAGGCTGTGCTACGAGCGGTCCCGGGGAGAAACGGGCATGTCCGTATCGCACGAGGCAATCTACACGTGGATCTACGCCCAGCCCAAAGGCGAGCTGGCCCGTGCCGGGATTATCCTGCGCACTGGCCGCGAGCAGCGGAAACCCCGCGGGCGCAAGAAGATCCCGGGCGCGAGGATCACCGGGATGCGGTCGGTCGACGACCGGCCGGCCGAGGTGGCGGGCCGGCAGGTGCCCGGCCACTGGGAGGGCGACCTGGTCATCGGCAAGGGCGGAAAGTCCGCTATGGGCACCCTGGTCGAGCGGGTCAGCCGGTTCCTGTGCCCGGTCGCGCTGCCGCACGGGCACGACGCCGACTCGGTCAAGGACGCCCTCTTCGACGCGGTGAAAGACCTGCCCGCGCACCTGCGCAAGTCGCTGACCTGGGACCAGGGCACCGAGATGGCCCGGCATGCGGCCCTCACCCTCGCTGCGGACCTTCCCGTGTATTTCGCCCACGCGCATTCCCCGTGGGAGCGCGGCACCAACGAGAACACCAACGGGCTCATCCGGGAATACTTCCCGAAAGGGACAGAAATAACCGGCGACATGAATTACCTTTGGATGGTCTCTGACTCACTTAATGACCGGCCCCGTGCTATACTCGGATTCAGGAAGCCAAGCGAAGTGTTCGCGGAGCTAATGCTTCAGGAAGCCGTGATTCCACCGGCCTGAATTGCTTCGATCGCTTGAGACCGCCTTTGGTAGCACATCCCTTCTATCGGATGGAGAAGTCGTTGCCCGGCAGGCGCGCCGAACCAAAGAATGTCTATTTGATGACGCTTTCCTATGACGCGAGAGCCGAGATCAACTGAGGACTTTTAAATAATCTTCACGTTCTCGACAGTTCACGACACCTTGTACAAGCAGCTGGTGGACCGGGTTCACGCGCTCGGCGGGATCATTTCGTACAACCATCCGTTCGGGTACAACATGGGCCCGCTGCTCAGCGCGGCCGATCAGAGCGCCAAACGCCGCCAGCTGTTCGCCTCGATGAACGCCCTGCACGCGTTCGGCACCGACATCCTCGAGGTCGGCTACGCCGTGCGCGGCCAGGTCGACGCCCCTGCCCACATCGCGCTGTGGGACACCTTCTCCCGCAACGGGACATTCCTCACCGGCAACGGCGTGAACGACGACCACTCCGGCCAGGGCTGGAAGAGCATCAGGAACGGCTTCTTCACCGGCATCTGGGCGGCGTCGCGGTCGGACGCCGGCCTGGCAGCCGCGTTGCGGGCGGGGCGGGCGTTCACTGCGCACCTCGGCCGCTACCCCGGCGGTGAGCTTGACATGCTCGTCGATGGCACGGTCAGGATGGGCGCGGTGTCCGTGAGCACCAAGGCTTCCCGCCAGCTGGCCATATACGCGGCGAACGTCCCGGCCGGCGCCACCGTACAGCTGATCGCGCGGCCCGTGGACTACGCCGGACGGGTCGACCCGGGCATTTGGGACGTCCGCGGCCATGGTCAGGATCTATGCCGCTAGTGCCGGTCTACCGGAACGACGATGCTGACGGTGAGGAGGGAGTTGAGTTTCATGAGGAAGCTGACCTTCAGGGACCTGCTGGCTACGCTGATCGTCGCTGCGGTCGTGGTGCCCTTTATTGGCTACTCGGTGCGCGGGTCGATGCCGTTCGTTCAGGATCCGCGGGGTATGGCCGGCGTGGGCATCGTCGGTGCCATCGCCACCCTTGCCGTCTTCGGGCGCAAGGCTGTTGGCTCTGGCGCCTTCGAGTGGATCATGCCCCCCCAGTTGACCTCACTGCTTCGCCTGCCGCCGGCAGGCCGACGGGACTCACGGTTCCGATGGGGTCGGCGGAAAGTTCCCACCGTCCCTTGACATTCGGGGCTTTGGGCTCTATCGGTTCGGGCCGGTCGACTCTACGGGCCCTGGCAGGCAGGTGCGATTGTTTAGCTAAGGAACAGGAGAGAGGGGTTTTGAACGCCTGGGTGACCCTGGTGGTTAATTTGTGTTCATAAGGCCAGTTCCGAGTTCGAGGCAGGCGAGGTGGCTGGTGCGGGTCCGGTCCAGCGGATGGCCGTTCCACCAGGCGCCGAGCCGGATCAGGTTGAGGGCGACGGCGGCGTTAACGTGTTCCAGGCGGGTCTTGTCCAGTCCGTGGTAGCGGGCGCGGCGCATGCCGGTGACGGCTACGCCCTGTCGGATGGTGCCTTCGACGCCGGCGCGCAGGGCGTATCTGGACTGGAAGTCCCTGGTGTCCTGGGCGGCCCGGGCGGCGAGCTGGGCTTGGTGGACCTGCCGGGGGTGCACGGTGAGCTGGCGGCGCCCGGACGCCGAGGTGGTGCACTGTGCCCGGACCGGGCAGGGCCCGCAGGTGCCTTTCGCGAAAGTGATCACGATCGTGTCGGTACCACGCTGGGCGACGGGGTTCCAGGAGCTGCTGGTGCGGCCTTGCGGGCAGGTGGCCTGCCGGGCGTCGAAGTCGATGGTGAACGCGGCGCGGTCGAACCCGGCGCCTGCCCGGGCCTGCGGTGAGGTGTCGGCCAGCATCGGCGTGACCAGCGTGATCCCGTAGCCGGCCTGGGAGGACACCAGCAGCTCCGCCGAGGGGTAGCCCGAATCCACCAGATGCTCGCCGGGCAGCATGCCTCGCTGGTCCAGGCGGGCGTGGATCGGCTCGGTCATCTGGCTGCCGGGCACGGTCGCGTCCGTGGTCTCCACGTTCACGATCAGATGCGGCGGTGTGACGGCCGCGCTCTCACCATCGCTGTCATCGCTGTCATCGCTGTCATCGGTGTCGCAGGTCTCGGTCACGTGGACCTTGTAGCCGTTCCAGAAGGTGTCGCGCTTGACGCCCCACCGGGCATCGGTGTCGTAGGGAGAGGTGATGCGGGATCTGCCCGGCGGGAGACCCTCCGCCTGCGCCTCCCGCCTTTTGATCACCTCGCGTCCCTGCTCGCCGGTGACGGTGAGGTAGTTCTGCACGAGCACGACCCGCAGCACCTCGACCTGCTGCAGCCCCGCCAGGAACGCCAGGTCAGGGTCGCTCGCCGCGGCGGCGTACACCGCCTTGAGCAGGGTGCGGCCATCGCGGCCGTAGGCCAGCGCGAGTTCGTCTTGCCTGGTCGTGGCCGCCGGCAGCCGCCAGGTGTCGACGCGTGCGGCATACCGTCTGCCCCACGAGTCGTCCAGGAGCTGCGCCATCACCTGCGGCGCGGCCACCACCAGCTGCTCCAGGCAGGCCCGCACCGACTCCCCGGCCAGCTCCAGCCGATTCAGGTCACGGACTGCGGAGATCACGTGCGTGGAATCGGTGCGCATCTTGCCGCCCGCGCCCACCAGGCCGCCGGCGGCCAGCCGCTCCAGCAGCGTGTCCAGCACCACCTGATCCAGGCCTCCGGCGGCGACCCTGGCCCGGAATTCACTCAAGATCGAGTGGTCGAAGCCGGGGTCAGCCAGATCGAGGCCGAGCGCGTATTTCCAGTCGATGCGCGTGCGGACATGCTCGGCAGCCTGACGGTCGGTGAGATTCTCGGCCTTCTGGAAGATCGTCACAAGGGCGAGGCGGGACGGCGGCCAGCCCGGCTTGCCGCGCGCCCCGTAGGCGCCCGCGAACTGCTCATCCGACAGCCACTCACCTAGCTGGTCACGGACCAGCACCGGCAGCGGACGCTCGCGCTTGCCCCGGTACATCGCCGCGACAGCCTCGGCGAGCTGCGGCGCGGGCTGCGGCCATGGTTGCGGCACGACGGACACCACAAACTCCAGTCTGCGGCCCGCACGAGGGGAAGGCGACAAGGCGAAAGGAGGCCGCAGCCCGATCATGCAGAACACAAGATCCAAAACGGGTCTGCCACGCTGCGCGAGCCCAGATTCCCACGGAATTAACCACCAGGGTCCTGGGCAGTGGTGTTCGGCGTTCTGGCTGTGCGCTTCTTCAGATGGGAGTAAAGCGGCACTCGAATCAGGGGTGATGCGAATGCTCGACTTCGACGGGGCGACAAAGCGGTTCGGTTCCTTGACAGCCCTGGACCAGTGCACGTTCGCCGCCCGGCCTGGCCGGCTCACTGGTTTCCTCGGTCCTAACGGCGCCGGTAAGACGACGGCCATGCGCGCGGTGTTCGGGCTTGTCGGGCTTGACGCGGGGACGGTCAGGTGGCGAGGCACCCCGGTATCTCCCGCGGAGCGGGCGAGATTCGGGTACATGCCAGAGGAGCGAGGACTGTATCCGCGCATGCGCGTGCGGGACCAGCTGGTGTATCTCGGCCAGCTGTGCGGGCGTGGCGCGAAGGACGTGAACCGCAGCGTGGATACCTGGCTGGGACGGCTTGGCCTGGCCGGGCGGGCGGCGGATCGCCTGGACACGCTGTCGCATGGCAACCAGCAGCGGGTTCAGCTGATCGCCGCGCTCGTCAACGCACCTGACCTGCTGGTGCTCGATGAGCCGTTCTCGGGCCTGGACCCGATCGCCATGGCGCCATGAGCGGGCTGCTCCGCGACCTCGCGGCCGAGGGGACGACGGTGCTGTTCTCCAGCCATCAGCTCGACCTGGTCGAGGACCTGTGCCAGGACGTCGTGATCATCGATCATGGCCGGATCGTGCTGGCCGGCGAGCTGGGAGAGCTGCGGGCCGCGATGCCCCAGCGGTTCCTGGATATCCGGTACCGGGGCCCGGCACCCGACTGGTCCCGGCTGGCCTCGGTGACGGTCATCGAGGCACGGGACAGCCAGGCCCGGCTACGGGTCGGCCGCGACACCGACGCGACCGCGGTGCTGGCCAGGGTTCAGGACCGCGCCGACATCGTCTCGTTCGCCTACCAGCCTCCGACACTGTCGAAGCTGTTCCGTCAGGCGGTGGCGGCATGAACGACGTTCGGCAGAGCTGGCTGGTGGCGAAGCGGGAGATACGCGAGCGGAGCCGATCGCCTGCCTTCCGGCTGTCAATCGTCTTGATGATCGTGACCGTAGCCGCCATGCTCATCCTGCCCGCCGCGCTCAAGCCCGGCGGCGGCACCAGGAACGTCGGCCTCACCGGGTCTGCTCCCGCCGCGCTGGCAGTAGCCATCCAGCAACAGGCCGATGCCGCCGGGACCCCGGCCCGCATCCATCACTACACCAGCCTCGCTGCCGGCGAGCGGGCCGTCCGCCAGGGCCACCTTGATGTGCTCGTGGCCGGCGTGGAGCGGCTGGAGTGGCAGGGCCGGGCCGATGAGCAACTCAAGGCCGCCGTGGCCGGCGCCATCCAGCTGGTCACAGTGCGCGAGCGCGCCACCGCCGCGGGCATAGGCCCCGGCCGCCTGGCGACCCTGCTCGCACCGGTGCACCTCACCAGCGTCGAACTCGGCCCAGTGGCGGGCCGTGGCCCCAGCGACGAGACCGCCGTCATCGTCATGACCGGCCTGCTCCTGTTCTACATCAGCATCTTCGGCCAGATGGTGCTGACCGGCGTGCTGGAGGAGAAGGCCAGCCGCGTCGTCGAGGTGCTTCTCGCCCGTATCCCGGCTCGCGCCCTGCTGGCCGGCAAGATTGCCGGCATCGGGCTGCTGGGGCTGGCGCAGATCGGCGTGACCGCACTGGCCGCGCTCATCGCTGTCACCGCCGTCCAGTCCATCGACGTCCCCGCTGTCCGTGGCGCCGTGCTGGCCTGGGTCCTCGTATGGTTTGTGCTGGGCTACGTCCTGTATGCCACCGTGTACGGCGCTCTTGGATCGCTCGGGTCACGGGTCGAAGACGCCCAGAGCGTGGCCGGGCCGGTATCAGTCGTGCTGGTAGTGGCCTACTTCGCCTCGTTTGCGATGATCGCGCAACCCGCCAGCGCTGCCGCCAGGGCGATCTCGTACTTCCCGCTGACCGCCCCACTGGCCATGCCCGGGCGCATCGCGATGGGGGCGACCGCATGGTGGGAACCGGTCGCCGCCGCCGTTCTCACCCTCGCTGCGACCGTCGTGCTGGTGGGGCTCGCCGGGCGGCTGTACACCAGCGCCATTCTCCATAGCGGGCCGAGGCTCGGCCTGCGAGACGCCTGGCGAAGCACAACGCCAGCAGATCCCGGCGCAGCTGAAACAGGCATTCCCGCCACCGGGACATTGCGGCACAAGACCCGCGCTCTATCGGGAAGGAGGACAACGATGAAAGGAGCGGACCTGACGAGCCACCGGGTCCTGATGACCGTCCTCATCGGTATCGGAGTCGCCCTCGGTATGGCCGTAGGCGTGCTCACCAGCGATGTCATCCTCGGCGTCATTGCCGGAGCAGGGTTCATCGCGGTCGCGAAGATGATCATCGATCTGTGGACCCGCCACCCCGGTCCGCCGGTCGCCCATCACTGAGATCCGGCATTCAAGCACCAGCCCGGTGCTGCTCCCTCGGGGGGCTGACCAGCCCGCAGATCGCGGAGCGGGTGGGGTGCACCGAGCCGACGTCGGTCAGTGGCGTCGGCGGTACGCTGGGGACGGGCTGGCCGGGCTGGAGGACGCGCCGCGGCCGGGCGGCAGGCTGACCGGGCGCCAGCGCGCGGCCTGACGTCCGCGGAGGCTGCGGCGCGGCCCGCTGCCGACGGCCGGAACGTGCTGCCCGCGCCCTCCCGGGTCCGGCTGTGGCGCCGGGTAGCGACTCAGCTACGGACCCGCTGGACTTGGTGCTGCTGGCCGCCGCAGTGCTGACGATCGCCACCGGCGACTGGACCGACGCCTCCGTGATCATGCTGGTGATCGTCGTCAACTGCGATGTCAGTAGCCATCGGCGCCACTCCTTCGGGACCGTCCGTCGAGGCTGCCGCTTGGCGGCAGCAACCACGAATGCCATGCCAGTCGCTGCGGGCGCCGGCAGCCGCCGCCCGGTGGGCGCGGCTCCGTTCAGCCGTGCGCGTCCCGGCGCCGTATCTCGCGCTGGATGTCCTCTTCGGTGATCTCCGGCCGCCAGTAGACGTCCCAGGCGTTCATCACCACGCCGATGCCCCACCCGGCGATGGGGAACACTGGCCAGAAGAACCCGTCAACGTTGGTAACCGCCCAGATCATCACCAGCACGGAATTAACCAGCACGTAGACAAGCAGGTGACCGCGAAAGTCGCGCCGCTTCTTGAGTTGCTGCACCGCCGCGTCGCGGGGCGCCTGCTCACGTGTGTCAGTAACCATGGCAGACCATCTCCTTGCCACTCAAGCATCCCGCGGCCTGCATCGGCCTCGCCAGAGACGTAGGCCCCCGAACAGGAGGACCTACGCCCCGACGTTCCCCGGCGCCTGCGCCACTGCGGATCTCAGTCCATGACCAGCCTGGCGCCGGAGGGGCTTTGGCCGGGTGCCCGGGGTGCAGGATCCGGTCGAGGCGTAGTGCGGCGTATCCGATTGGCTTGCTGGAGGGTCAGGTGATACATATGCGGCGGGCTGGCGGGCGTAGCTTAGCCCGGCTGGCACGCCTGCTCGCCGAGCTAAGCAGCGGCCAGCCCAGTTACCTGGCCAAGCGCCGGGTATCGCGGGTCATAGCCACCACGTTCTTCGTCCTGGCGGCTTATGTGATCGTCGCCTTGGGTTTCGACCTGGCCGCCCGGCCGCATCCGGAGCGATCACCGGCTGCACCGGCTTTACCTGGGATAGTCGCGGGTCACGCTGCAGCTGAGTTGGCTGCCCACTGCAGCTCACCGCCAAGGCTCCGGCTTGGGCCGCCGGAACTCCCGGCCTGCACTTGACCAGGCTGGAGGCAACGGCCTGCTCTGCCAGGGCCCGGACCTCCTCCAGCACGGCATCAGTGATCCGGGAGACCGTCTCGTGCGAAAGCTCGGTGCCGTATACCTGCCGCAGGTGGTGCAGGATGTCGCGGACGCTCATGCCGTGCGCGTAAAGGCTGATGATCATGTCGTCCAGGCCGCCGGAGACCCGGCCGGGCCCGGTTGGGCACCAGCAGCGGCTCGAACATTCCCGCCCGGTCCGGGGGGCCCCGGCCTCGTTCCCTGGAACGCTCTAGCAGCGCGTCCAGCAGCCGGTCATCGATCAGCTCACGCAGCGGCGCCAGCCCCTGCCCGGCCGAGCGGGATTTTTCCTGCCGTAAGGAGCAGCCAGGCCCAGAAACGGATCGTCTTCACCACTGTGCGCCTGCCAGGACGAGCCAGGCGCTTGGCGGGTAATGGACATGATCGTCGTTCTCCTCTCGTAACGGTAGCCATTCTCACTAGCCACGCAGTTCCCTTTGATCACTCCTACGCACCTGGAGAGATACCCCTCTTACGCTGGTGTCGCCACATAGGCAGGCGGATTGGCGGCAGGTAGCCCGGGATGTGGGTATGGCCTCAGCGGGTCATCCGGAAACCGCCGCTACCAGGCGTGGGGTCCGCGGTGCCCGTCGGGTGTGCGGCCCTGTGCGCACGGAGGCGCGTTCGTGCCCGTGTCCGCGAAGTCTTTGTCACTGCGAATGGCGGACGGCCCGTAAGGTCTCGCCAGCAGGGCATCGCGTCTGAACGCCGTAGTGAAGGGTAGCCCACGGCGAGGGAGGGGTTGTGCGGTGAGCACCGCGATCGCTGTCGTGTGTGCGCTAGGCGCGGCGTTGTGTTTCGCAGTCGGTTCGCTGGTCCAGCAAGGGGTGGCCCGGCAGACGCGCGAGGGCGCGCTGCGCGTCCGGCTCCTACTTGCTCTCGTCCGGCAGCCCCGGTGGGTAGCCGGCGTGGTGCTGTCCAGCTTCTCGTTCGTGATCCAGGGGACCGCCCTGGCTTTCGGGCCGCTGTCGCTCGTACAGCCGCTGGCCGCCACCGACGTGCTCTTTGCGCTGCCGCTCATCGCCATGCGAAATCGGCAGCGCCTCACCAGGAAAGACATTGCCGGGGCGTTGATCGTGGCAGCCGGGCTAGCCGTTTTCATCGCGGTGTCACCTCCGGTGGAGGGTTTGCGGGCACCGTCGGCCATCGCATGGATCCCGCCGTTCGGCATTGTCGCGGCGGCGATGGCGGTGGCATCCGTGGCCGCGCTGCGGACCCGCGGCAATGCCCGAGTCGTGTGGCTCGCGGCCGCGGCGGGCGTCATCTATGGGCTACTTGACGCCCTCGCTAAGGGGACGGTCGACCTGCTCCAGGACCGGGGAATAGCCGGAGTGATCACAACCTGGGAGCCGTATGCGCTGGCAGCGGTGGGTGTGCTGGGCGCTCTGTTCGGCCAGAGCTCCTTCAATGCTGGCCCGTTGTCGCTGAGCCTGCCGGTGATGGACACCCTTGAGCCGGTCGCTGCGGTCGTCATCGCCACCACGGTCTTCAGGGAACGGTTGGCGTCCTCGCCTGGCCAGCTTGCGCTGCAACTTGCTGGTGGGGCGCTGGCGGTAACGGGCATCGCAGTCCTTAGCCGTTCCTCCGTTGTGCGCACGGAATCCGAGCTCACGCCCGGGCCGGCTGCCATGGAGCCCGGTCACGCCGGCTAGGCAGCTCCTTCCCGGTCCGAGACCTCAGCTAGAGGAACCGCCGCCACGGGTCAGGCCATCCGCAATACCCGCCCGGCCTGGTCTCGAACAAGCCCGGCTCTGCCGGCGTGCCTTGGCGCACCGGCAGGCTCTCCCGCCCGGCGCCTCCGCGATGTTGGCGAACAGAACGCGATCTTGTATTGCAACGTCAGGCACACGTCAGAATGAGAGCATGGCCCGGTTGCGTGAAAGCAAGGAGATGCTGCTCTTCGTCTTCTCCACCGCGCTGCTACTCGCGGGCGGCGCGGCGTGGCTGCTGGCTGCCGGGACGCCTGCGAGCGTGCTGTGGATCGCCGGCACCGTGCTGGGCCTTGTCTTCTCGGTGTCCTGGACAGCCGGCGCGATCCGGCGCCGCCAGCCGAGCGTTGACGTTATCGCGGTGCTCGCCCTGGCCGGCGCCCTCGCGGTCGGCGAGCCGTTCGCCGGCGCCGTGATCACGGTGATGCTCGCCAGCGGGCAACTCCTGGATGCCCGGGCGTCCGCGCGGGCGCGGCGCGAGCTGAGCCTGCTGGTCGAGCGGGCCCCGCGCACGGCCCGGCGCCGGGTCGAGGGCGGCGTTGCCGAGGTCCCGGTGGACGACGTCGTCCCCGGTGACCGCCTGCTCGTGGGTGCGGGAGCGATCGTCCCGGTGGACGGGCGGCTCCTCAGCCCGGCCGTGCTGGACGAATCCGCTCTCACGGGGGAGTCGCGGCCGGCGGAGCGAATCGCCGGCGAGGACGTCCGCAGCGGCGTGGTCAACGCGGGGCAGCCGATCGACCTGGTCGCGACGGCGGTGGCCGCGGAGTCCACGTACGCCGGGGTGGTGCGCCTCGTCGAGCAGGCCCAGGCTTCGTCGGCGCCGTTCGTCCGCGCCGCCGACCGGTTCGCCGTTCTCTTCGTCCCGCTCACGCTCGTCCTCGCCGCAGCGGCGTGGGCGCTCAGCGCGGACCCCGTCCGGGCCGTCGCCGTGCTCGTCGTCGCGACGCCATGCCCGCTGCTGCTCGCGGCCCCGATCGCGATCATGTCCGGCCTGTCCCGCGCCGCGCACATCGGCGTCGTCATCAAGGGCGGCGGTGCCCTGGAACGCCTGGCCGCTGGGCAGATCATGCTTTTCGACAAGACCGGCACGCTGACCCAGGGGCGACCGGGGCTGGCCGACGTCGTCACGGCGGGCGGCCGGATGGACGCGGACGAGCTGCTGCGGCTCGCCGCCTCGCTCGACCAGGTCTCGGCGCATGTCCTCGCGGGCGCCATCGTCACCGCCGCCGCCGGTCGCGGGCTTGCGCTGGAGATGCCGGCCGACGTCCGGGAAGTGCACGGCTACGGCCTGGAGGGGGCCGTGGGCATTCACCGGGTGAGGCTCGGCAAGGCCACGTGGATCGTCGGCGGCGAGCCGCCACCATGGGTGCGCCAGGTGCGTCGGCGCGCTGACCTGGACGGCTCGCTGACGGTCTTCGCCGCCGTCGACGGCGAGCCTGCTGGCGCCTTCCTCCTCGAGGACCCGATCCGGCCCGACGCGCCCCGGATGGTGCGCGCGCTGCGCGAGGCCGGGGTCACGCGTGTCGTCCTGGTCACCGGCGACCGCGCGGACATCGCGGATATGGTCGGGCGCGTCGTGGGCGTCGACATCGTGCTGGCCGACTGCGACCCCGCGGACAAGCTGGCCGCGATCGAACGCGAGTCGGCGCACGGGGCGACGATCATGGTCGGGGACGGGGTCAACGACGCTCCTGCGCTAGCGGCGGCCGGCGCCGGGGTGGCCCTCGCCGCGCGCGGGGCCACCGCGTCATCCGAGGCGGCCGACGTCGTTCTCACGGTCGACCGGGTCGACGCCCTGGCCGACGCGATCCTCATCGCGCGCCGCTCGAAGGGGATCGCCCTGCAGGCCGTCCTCATCGGCATGGGCCTGTCGCTCGTGGCGATGGCCGCCGCCGCGGCCGGGCTCCTCCAGCCGGCGGCGGGCGCGCTCCTGCAAGAGTTCATCGACGTGCTGGCGATCGGCATCGCCCTGCGGGCAGTGCTACCCGGCGCGATCCACACGATCGCGATGCCGCCCGCAGACGTCGCCACCGCGCTCCGGCTGCGGGCCGAGCACGACGCCATGCTGCCGACGGTCGAGCAGATCCGATCGGTGGCTAACGGACTGTCGACGCACGGCTGCGACCTCGCCCCGGTGCGCGCGTTGCTGGACCTGCTGGAAGGCGAACTGCTCCCGCACGAGCGGGCCGACGAGGCGCTGCTCGTCCCACTGGTGGCCCGGGCGCTCCACGGCAGGGACGCAACGGCGGCGATGAGCCGCACGCACGCGGAGATCGAGCACCAGGTCAGCCGGCTGCGGCGACTTCTCACCGGCCTCGGCAACGAGACCGTGCAGCCCGAGGACGTCATCGAACTCCGGCGCCTGCTCTACGGGCTGTACGCCGTGCTCCGGCTGCACAACGCGCAGGAGGAGGAGGAGGCCTTCAGCCTGGTGCCGAACGGGACCGCGAACGATCAGGCGACCGCCACCGGGGCCGGAGCCACCCGGGACCGGCCCCCGGCGCGAGATCACGGAGTGACGTGAGCCCCGGCACCAACCCGGGCCCCCCACCGCGCGGAGTAGACAGCGGGGGCACTGTCGCTGGCGGTGAGCCTCAGACGGACTGACGCACCCACGCCGAGCGGCCCGACCGTGACGACGCCGCGCTCGGGTTCGCTGGATTCATTCCCGCCGGAGGCGAGCAGGCTGGCCGTCTGATCGTGCGCGCCCTCCTGGTGCTCGCCCGTCACCAGACCATGGCGGCCCTGGCCAGACGCGCGGAGCGCTCGGTGCAGGGCATGCGTCCGGTACCCGGGCACAGGCTCACCGCCGGTAGAACTGAGCGAGATCACCCCCGGCGGGGGCCTGGACTCCGCAAGCGTGCACGCCGCCGGCTGCGGGCGGCCACAGCCGGGGACTCCTTCGCCGTCTTCCCCCGCCCGGCGCCCTCCAGCGCCCTGGTCACCACCGGGATTTACGCACGGGCCCGGTACCCGATCTACGGCGGCTGGGTTCTTGCTGGCCTCGGCTTCGCGCTCGCGCTATCTCCCTGGGCGCTTGCGCTAACCGGCCTGCTCGCCCTCGGGCTGAACGGCAAGAGCCGGGTCGAGGAAGGTGCCCTCGCAGCCCGCTACCCCGATTACCGCGCATACCGGCAGCGGGTGCCCCGGCGCTTCTTCCCACTCCGGCGGGGACGACCCGGCCGAGAATGAGTTCTGCGCAGACCTGCACAGGTTCGCCGGCTGCGAACCCGTCGGCATCCGTACCACGGTAAACAGCCTGCACGCGGTCCAGAGCGAGACGAGTCCGGCGCAACCGCAGCAGCCTGGAATCGCCAGTTACGGCTCTGCCGCAACTCCAGCAGGACGACAAGGCCCCGGCCGGTAGCAGACAATGCGCTACGCGGCGGGCGTGTACCGCCGTTTCACCCTCTACGACAGCGTTCGCGATCGACAACTTCGACCTCTCGCATCAGCGGGTTACGGCGGTACGCCAGGCGCCGCCTCCCGAGGAGGCGGGCGGCAATTGACCCCGCGCGGGACTTCCGGCCCTACCGGGGACTGCCACGGTCGCCTACTGCGGTGATAAGTGCTCCACCGCGGCGCAGGCTCTCGGCCGTACCGGCCAGCGGGTACGTCCGGTCGAGGACTGGTGTGAGCTTCCCGGCCTCGATGAGCCCGGTGAGGGGTGGCTAGTTGCTCCGCTTTGTTCGCGCGGGAGCAACCGGAGCCGCTCTCGGACAAGGCCGTGGAACTGCGGGCAGTAGCCCGTCTGCTCGCCGGCGACCCCGCATGCGCATCAGCCGAACTGGGCTCCGCAGCGGCGACACTCAACTCCACAAGGTCCGGGTTCGACTGCTGACCCAACGTGCCAACCCGTGAGACCCGAGAAGAGGGATAGTGACATGAACGCAACGCCAAGGAGGACGCCCATGAAGGCGATCACCCAGGACAGGTATGGATCGGCCGATGTGCTGCGGCTCCGCGACATCGAAGAGCCGACGCCAGGTGACCACGAAGTACTCGTCAGAGTGCAGGCAGCAGGAATCGCGCGCGGCGTGCTCCATGTCATGACCGGGGAGCCCTACCTCATGCGTCTCGTGGGCTTCGGGTTGCTCAAACCGAAGAACCCCGTCCCGGGCCAGGACGTCGCCGGGACCGTCACCGCCACCGGCGACGGGGTCACCCGGTTCGCAGTCGGTGATGAGGTCTTCGGCATCGCCAAGGGCTCATTCGCCGAGTACGCCGTTGCCCGCGAGGACAAGCTCAGCCACAAGCCGGAGAACCTCTCGTTCGAACACGCAGCCGCCATGCCCATCTCCGGGCTGACCGCCCTGCGCGCATTGGATGCGGCCGGCGTCACGGGTGGGTCGAACGTGCTCATCGTGGGTGCGTCGGGGGGTGTAGGGACCTACGCCGTGCAGATCGGCGTCGCGATGGGTGCGACTGTCACCGGCGTAGCCAGCGGCTCCAAGGCTGACCTGGTCACCGCACTTGGTGCCCAACACGTCATCGACTACACCCGAGACGACTTCGCCGCCGGCTCGCACAGGTACGACGCGGTCGTGGACATCGGCGGCATGACATCGGTGTCGCGCCTGCGCAGGACCCTTCAGCCGAAGGGGACTCTCGTCATCGTCGGCGGCGAGAGCGGCGGCAAGTGGAGCCCCGGCATGGGTCGCCAGCTGAAGGCCGCTGCCATGTCACCGATCGTTTCGCAACGGTTGACGTCGATCCTGAACAAGGAGCACTACTCCGGGCTCGATCGTCTCGCGAAGCTCGCCGCCACTGGAGACGTGACACCCTGCATCGAACGGTCGTACTCCCTCGCCGAGGTCCCCGACGCGGTCCGCCAACTCGAGGCAGGCAAGGTCCGCGGCCAGATCGTCATCACCCCCTGAGCCAAGACCACCGACGAACCAACCCCCTGCGCCCGACCCAACAGACCAAGGAAGCCAGATGACCAGCTGCGACGTCATCCTGGCCATCCTGCGCACCCGCCACCTCCCCGGGCAGCGGCAGGTAGTCCTCGATCGACTGCTGGGCCAGCACCGAGCTGGTCGCCGCGATCCGCCCCGCCGACCGGCGCCCAGGCCACTTTCTCCGGCCCGCGACCGGCCGGCGTCCGGCTAGCCTCCAGCCCGGCGTCCCGCGGCAGCTGCCCGGGCTGGCTGGCCTGCGACGGGGAAGGCTGGCCGGCGGATTCGGTAATAACCGGCCTCGGAGACCTGGACTGTCAGATCGGCCCGGCTCTCCAGCCGCTTCAACCCATCGTCTAAGCGCGAGGCAAGGAGATCACGGGCTTCCCAGTCGCGGCACCTGAGCCATACGTGATGCCCGATCGCGTTCTTCATCCGGCGGCGCCCGAACTCCTTATCAGTGCTAACGACAGCTGCTTGATGATCACACGCCCAGACCCTCAGGAGATCATCGCCCGCCGCTGCCAGCCCGACCTCGCTGGCCGACCAGCACTCATGCCTGCGGCGCCGCAGCATCCTGCCCACCGCAGCGTCCACGTCATAATCAATGAGGAAGCGCAACTACCCGGCCACGGCCAGCAGCCGGCGCGCTTCGTCGATGGGCGCGGCACTCAGATCCGGAAAAGCCTGCAGAATCGCGTCAGCCTCAAACCCATGCTGCAGGTAGTCCTGCACGGTCGAGACCCGGACACGAGTTCCTGCGAAGACCGGCGCGCTGGCATGCACGCCGCGATGCCGGACCACGTGGCCAGCATCCGCGGCGGGACGTTTCGCCGCCCTGTCGATACGCGACCGCAGCGGATCCAGGCGGATGGTCTCGACCAGGACGATCTGGTCCGGCCGCAGGTCACCTTCCCACGATCCATCTGGATGCTGAAAATAGATCTCCCGGCCGAGGGTGGCGAACTTGAGCTCGCGAAGCGGGGCCGCGTACCCGCGCGAGTGCAGATGCTCGGCCACTCGCCTGATGTGTTGCAGGGACATGCCCCGGTCGACGCGTAGCGCGCCAACCACCAGCAGCGAGAGCAGATCCTGGTAGCTGCAAAGCCGGACAGTAGTGCGGCTGCCGAGCTGCCGTTTGATCGACGGCACTACCAGACCCTGCTCTTCCCAGTAGCGCAGCCGCCTGCGGGAAATTCCGGCCAGGCTCATCGCACGGATGTCGGAGAACGCGAGCAGGTCCTCGGTGGCTACTGCCATCGTCTGCACGACGCTCAGTCCAGCGCGAAGGGGCCGGGCTGGCAAGGCTTGCGGCTGTCCGTCATTTGCATGGCGCTAAGCGGGCGGCATGGCCAGGGAACGGCTGTCCCTGCAAGATCTCATCTGGAACCCGCCAGCGCAGCGGGTTCGCCGTGCGCCAACGGGAGGTGACCAGTATCAGGAGAACCTTGCCCTGACACCGCTGATGAGCGCTGTGCTATTGGCGCCCACGTTCGGTGTAGGAGAGCTCGCATCCTCGCACCTCAAATGTTCGCGGCTATTCAGAAGGGCCCGACCGCGGGCATCCCGGCCATTCCCCAAGTAAACGGCGGAGTCACTGTCTCTGGCGAATGCCTTCGTGATGCGCCCAGATCAGCTAGTACTGTCCGCCGTTGCTGATCGGAGCCGGCTGAGAACCTTCGAGATCAGCCTGATGGCGTGATATGCGACGACGACGGCAATGGCCAGCGCCACCGCGGGGTCGAGCCAGTACCAGCCTCCGGTGGCCAAGATGACTCCGCCGGCCGCGGCCGCGCCCGCTGCCGCGGCGGCATCGGCGACGGTGTCGAGCAGCACCGCCGCGACAGAGGCGTCCCGCTCAGCAAACTCGCCCTGGCCGTCATCGTCGTCTCCGCCGAGGACGAGCGCACCGGCACCCATCACCAGCGCGGCGACGCCGCTCACCACCAGCACCGGCAGGCCGTCCACCTGCGTCGTACCGGTGACGAGCCGGTCCACTGCCGCGCCGGCGACCAGCAGTTCGAGCACGAGCAGCCACCCAGCGTTGATCAGTGCGGCGACGCTCGTAGCGTGCGGGCGGCCGCGGCCCGCCGGGCGCGCTGACAGCCGGATCGCCAGCAAGGCCACGCCCACGCCAGCGGCATCGAGGAGATAGTCACTGCCTGCCGCGAGCACCGCAAGCGAATGAGCCGTCATGCCCACCGCTACCAGAGCGCCAACGAGCAGGAGGTTGAGTACCAGGACCACGGCCAGGCGCTGGGTTCGGGCCACGAGTGGCGATCCTATGCGCTGGTAGCACCGGCGGCGGTCGCGTCACCAGTCGCAAGGCCAGGATGTCCGGCTGCAAACGGGAAGCTTGCCATCTTCGCGGGTTCGACACCGGCTAGCAGAAGGCCCATCGCCGGTCCGGTCGTGCCCGCGCAGTGGCCAGTGGGGGCGCATGCCCGTGAGCATTTCGGTCTCTGCTGCCAGGCGACCCGCTGACTCCGCAAGCAACAGGACCCGGCCAGTCATGGAACGTTCCGGGAGAGTGCGTTGCCAGTAAGCACGGACAGAAATTCGCCCCCCGCGCCGCTCCCGGGCCTGCAGGACGCGCCGCACCTTGCAGGCTGTCCCATCTGGTCGCGATACGAGGCGCTCAGCCGCCCGCCGCCCGCCTGAGCGCCCACCGAAGACCCGCTATTGGCCACCCATGCCTGTTCAACGAACACGACGGCACCCGCATCCGGCATGCCATCCAGAGCCAGTCCGTGAGGCTGAGTGCCAACCCACCCTGTCCGCCGCGACGGTCAAATGACGGTCAAGGGATCTTGGAACGCTCTAGATGATCTTAGAACAAGGCTTTGAGCTGGGAAAACGAGTGGAGCTATGGGGATTCGAACCCCAGACCTCTGACCGGAAAATAACGGCCTGACCGGAAAATAACGGCCTCAGCCACGGCGCGGCAGCGAACCCTGGCCGGTGACTGGCGGAAGATCTGAGCAGCCGGGGTCAGGCGGCCTGGGCGAGGGTGACGGTGTAGCCCAGTGCCTCCAGCTGTCGGACGTGGCTGCGGGTCTTGCGGTTCTTGTCGATGCGGCTGGCGTAGTAGCCGGCGCCCAGCTCGCGGAAACGGGCGGCTGGGTCGGCGAGCAGGTGCCACACGATGACCAGGATGGAGCGGGCGACGGCGACCAGGGCCCGCAGCTTGCCGCGCCGCCGGGCGATGCGCCGGTAGCGCTCGCCGAGGAAGGTGTCGGTCCGGCCGGCCGCGGCGGCGGCCTCGCCCAGGACGCCCTTGAGATAGGGGTTTCCCTTGCCGGTGCGCCCGGACTGGTTCCTGGCCCCGGACTGGATGGTCCGCGGAGATAGCTTCGCCCAGGACACCAGGTGCCCGGGAGTGGGGAAGACGCCCATGTTCAGGCCTATCTCGGCGATGATCACCTGGGCGGCCGGAGCGCCGATGCCGGTGACCTCGTCCAGGCGGTCGACCGCGGGCAGCACCGGCGCGCCCGGGCCCAGGCCCGCGCCCGGGCCGGTGACACCATCGGCGTCCACGCCCCACGCCCCACGCATCGCCGCGATCAGCTCCCCGGCACGGCTGGTGATCTTGTCGATGTGCGTGGTGAGGCTGTCGATCTGGTCCAGCAGTACCCGGGCCAGCTCGCCGTGGTGGTCATCGAACCGGCCGTTGAGCGCCTCAACGAGGCGATCGTGCTTGGCCCGCATCTTCCCGCGGGCCAGCCCGGCGAGGACCTCCGGGTCGCGCTCCCCCGCGATCAGCGCCTCCAGCATGTCCCGGACCGACTTGGAGCCGGTCTTGCTGGCCACCGCCGTGACCTTAATCAGGGCATCCTCGAGCAGCTTCTCCAGCCTCGACCAGTGCCGGGTCCGCTCCCGGGTCAGGTCAGTCCGCAGCCGCGTGTAATCCCGCAGCCGGCGGATCTCCGCGGGCGGCACGAAGCTGGGCCGCAGCATCCCCCGCTCCGTCAGCTTCGCCTGCCACACGCAATCCAGCTTGTCGCTCTTCGGGCGCCCCGGGACGTTCGCCACGTCCCGCGAGTTGACCAGCTGCACGTCCAGCCCGGCCGCCTCCAGCAGGTAAAACCAGATCCGCCAGTAATCCGACGTCGACTCCAGGGTGACCTTCGCGATCCGCTCGGCCGCCAGGTGATCAGCCAGCTCCATCACCGAGCCGGTGTCCGCGTCCACCTCCCACACCCTGGTCTGCCGCCTCCCCGGCCTGGCCGGATGCGGCACCCGGGTGCACACCATCCCGGTCGCCTTGGCCACGTCCACCGCGGCCACCCGCTCCAGGACCTGCTCGTACTCCGCATCCTCGATCTCCTGCGGCACCATCATCGCCAGCACCTCTCGCCTCGCCATCAAGACACGCGCGCGGATGCCCGGGGGCCTCAGTAGGAACCGAAATTCTGACCGGCGTGCTCAAAGGCAACAGTGCGCGACCCGAAGGTCAAGGCCCCGGCGCCAGACTTGCATACGGGCTTGCGTCCCAGAGAGAAATACCGGCGTCAGCGGGCAGCCACCAGCACCCTGCCACCGCCCAGGCCATTCCACAGCCCGACCACGCAAAACCACCCCCGAAGCCGACACCACCGCGCGGCAGCCCGCCCGCGCCGACGCCCGCCCGACCGCCATTTTCACGCCAGCGCAACGTCCCCACAAGGACACCAGGACTTGCATGCCATCGGAAAGGTCGTGGGTTCAATCGCTTCGGAGCGTCTCGACTGCTCCACGGCGGGCGCCAACCCGGCCGTGCTCCAAGTCTGCGGCCGCAGAAAGACGCAGGTAGAGATCATGTGACACGTCTAAGGCAGTCGCGGCAGCAGGCATTCCCAGACACATGGTCGGTCTCGCGTCGCCTGAAGGCCAGGCCGCCGGCGGGCGATCGCTGCCGGGCATCCCGGCGGGCGATCTGTGCTGGTTCGGCACACGCGAAAACGCCACGATCATGGTCATTGGACGTGCCGTTCTGGAACGGCCGATGCGGCTCAGTGCTGGACAGGTACGTTCACGCCCGCGGTCAAATGACGGTCAAATAATCTTCAGTCCTGCCCAGCCAGGCCCGGAACAGCGTTCTGACCAGACAATTCGTCGACAGCTACCAGAATTCGAACCCAGGACCCCTTGCGCACTGCCCAGGCAGCCACGAGCAACCAGAAGAAGACCACGCTGCGGGCATCAGGGCAGTGGCGGACCTGGCAATGCTCGGTCTTTGCGATCGCTGCGAGCGGCGGGCTATCGGGGCCGTCATGGTCAGGATCGTGGTCGAAGCTCAGTCCAGGCCACCCACGGCGGGCGCTCTGCACGCTCCGCGGAATCCTGGTGCAGGAGCTTTCTTCAGGGCCAGGCCGCTTCAAGATCTCCTCACCCGCAGTGGGTGATGCGGGCGGGAGGACTCAGCTATGTGCTGAGATCGCTGGACAACTTGACCACCACATTACCTGCGGGGAGCGGGCCGAGAGCACGGCGAACCGGCTGGCCGCAGCCGGTAACGGTAGTTAGGCGGCCCTGACATCGGCTGGTCAGGGGCAAGACGGAAGGAGCGCGGAGCGATGGCTCGCGAGGTGCAGCGGAGTGTGTTGCCGGTCCCTGACCAGCCGAGCTTTGGCCTGGTGACGTATGACGCCAGGGATCCGGAGACGAAGTTCCCGCCGATCGAGCCGTTGCGGCCGCCGGCGGGAGCACCGAACGTCCTGGTTATCTTGCTGGACGACATCGGGTTCGGGGCATCGAGCGCGTTCGGCGGCCCGTGCAGCACGCCCACCGCGGAGAGGCTGGCCGGTGGAGGGCTGAAGTACACCAGGTTCCACTCCACAGCGTTGTGCGCGCCGTCCCGCAAGGCGCTTCTGACGGGGCGTAACCATCATTCGGTGGCCATGGGCAGCATCACCGAGACCGCGACGTCGGCGCCCGGCCAGAGTTCGCTGACCTCGAACAACAAGGCGCCGCTGGCGCTGACGCTGAAGCTGAACGGGTATTCCACTGGCCAGTTCGGCAAGTGCCATGAGGTGCCGGTGTGGCAGTCCTCGCCGATGGGGCCGTTCGACATGTGGCCCTCAGGCGGCGGGGGTTTCGAGTATTTTTACGGGTTCATCGGCGGTGAGAACAACCAGTGGTATCCGGCCTTGTATGAGGGGCTGAATCCGGTCGAGCCGCCTGCTACCCCGGAGCAGGGCTACCACCTGACCGAGGACCTGGCTGATCACGCCATCGACTGGGTCCGCTCCCAGAAGTCGCTGATGCCGGACAAGCCGTTTTTCATGTACTTCGCTCCCGGCGCGACGCACGCGCCGCACCACGTGCCGAAAGAGTGGGCCGACAAATACCGGGGCAAGTTCGCCCACGGCTGGGACGCGCAGCGCGAGATCACCTTCGCCCGGCAGAAGGAACTAGGCGTCATCGGCGCTGACGCCGACCTGACCGCGCGGCATGGCGAGATACCGGCCTGGGACGACATGCCGGAGGAGATCAAGCCCGTGCTGGAGCGCGAGATGGAGGTCTATGCGGGCTTCCTGGAGCACACCGACTATCACGTCGGCCGGGTCATCGACGCCCTGGAGCAGCTGGATGTCCTGGACGACACCCTCGTGTTCTACATCATCGGTGACAACGGCGCGTCGGCCGAGGGCACGCTGCAGGGCGCGTTCAACGAGATGGCGAACTTCAACGGCGAGGCGGCACTCGAGACCCCGGAGTTCATGGCCTCCAAGCTCGGCGAGCTCGGAACGCCTACGTCTTATAACCACTATGCCGTGGGCTGGGCGTGGGCGATGGACACCCCCTACCAGTGGACCAAGCAGGTCGCCTCGCACTGGGGCGGCACCCGCAACGGCACCATCGTGCACTGGCCGGGGGGCATCACCGGCAAAGGCGGGACCCGGAGCCAGTTCTGCCACTTCATCGACGTCGCCCCCACCGTGCTGGAGGCCGCGGGGATCCCCGAGCCCGCCTTCGTCAACGGCATCCAGCAGTCCCCGATCGAGGGGACCAGCTTGCTGTACAGCCTCAATGACGCCGATGCTCCCGAGCGTCACGACCTGCAGTACTTCGAGATGTTCGGCAACCGCGGCGTGTACCACAAGGGCTGGAGCGCGGTGACCAAGCACCGCACCCCCTGGGAGATGGTCCAGGCCGACCTGCGGGCGTTCGACGACGACATCTGGGAACTTTACGACGGCTCCCGGGACTGGTCCCAGGCCCACGACCTCGCCCGCGAGATGCCCGGCAAGCTGCACGAGCTGCAGCGCCTGTGGCTGATCGAGGCAGTCAGGTACAACGTGCTGCCGATCGACGACCGCACAGCGGAACGGCTCAGCCCCGAGCTTGCCGGCCGCCCGCAGCTGATCACCGGCAGCTCCCAGCTGCTGTTCCCCGGCATGAAGCGGCTGTCCGAAAGCAGCGTCGTCAGCATCAAGAACAAATCGTTCTCGGTCACCGCCCAGATCACCGCCCCGGACAAGGCCGAAGGGGTCATCATCGCCCAGGGCGGCCACTTCGGCGGCTGGGCGCTGTACGCCAGGGACGGCGCGGCCAGATTCGTCTACAACCTGCTCGGCATGACCGAGTTCATCACCAAGGCCACCCGGCCCATCCCCGCCGGCCAGCACCAGATCCGGATGGAATTCGCCTACGACGGCGGCGGCCTCGGCAAAGGCGGCAAGGTCACCTTGTACTACGACGGCGAGAAAGCCGGCGAAGGACGCGTCCAGGCCACCCAGCCCCTGATCTTCTCCGCCGACGAAACCACCGACATCGGCGAAGACTTCGGCATGCCCGTCACCTCCGACTACACCGACGGCACCAGCAAATTCAACGGCAAGATCGACCTCGTCCAGATCGACCTCGGCGACGACAACCACGACCACCTGATCAACCCCGAAGAACTCATCCGCATCGCCATGGCCAGGCAGTAAACAGAAACCAGACCACTCATCCGAAACCTGCGCGGCCTTCCAACGCCAACGATCTCACCGAGCCAATAAGCGACGTGGCAGCCCGGCTGGCGCTTCCTGCTCTAGCCCGGCACTCGGCTGGGCGCAGCGGGACATCCGGGCACGCCTGATGCGTCCGCCACCCGAGCCAAGCTGGTCAGTCGCGAGCTTGAGCCGCTTTCGCGCTCGGCGGCGCACGGTGGCTGCCAGCGCGCCCGGATGACTTACCTGGAAACGTACTGCCGATCTCGCCAGCCTGTTCAACGCACACGACGGTGACGCCCATCCGGCATGCCACCTAGGGCCGGTGTATGAGGCTGAGTGCCAATCTGTCATGTCCGCTGCGACGGTCAAACGACGGTCAAGCGATCTTGGAACACTCTAGATGATCTTAAAAATGGGCTCTGACCTGGGAAAACTAGTGGAGCTATGGGGATTCGAACCCCAGACCTCTGACCGGAAAATAACGGCCTCAGCCACGGCGCGGCAGCGAACCCTGGCCGGTGACTGGCGGAAGATTCGAGCAGCCGGGGTCAGGCGGCCTGGGCGAGGGTGACGGTGTAGCCCAGTGCCTCCAGCTGTCGGACGTGGCTGCGGGTCTTGCGGTTCTTGTCGATGCGGCTGGCGTAGTAGCTGGCGCCCAGCTCGCGGAAACGGGCGGCTGGGTCGGCGAGCAGGTGCCACACGATGACCAGGATGGAGCGGGCGACGGCGACCAGGGCCCGCAGCTTGCCGCGCCGCCGGGCGATGCGCCGGTAGCGCTCGCCGAGGAAGGTGTCGGTCCGGCCGGCCGCGGCGGCGGCCTCGCCCAGGACGCCCTTGAGATAGGGGTTTCCCTTGCCGGTGCGCCCGGACTGGTTCCTGGCCCCGGACTGGATAGTCCGCGGAGATAGCTTCGCCCAGGACACCAGGTGCCCGGGAGTGGGGAAGACGCCCATGTTCAGGCCTATCTCGGCGATGATCACCTGGGCGGCCGGAGCGCCGATGCCGGTGACCTCGTCCAGGCGGTCGACCGCGGGCAGCACCGGCGCGCCCGGGCCCAGGCCCGCGCCCGGGCCGGTGACACCATCGGCGTCCACGCCCCACGCCCCACGCATCGCCGCGATCAGCTCCCCGGCACGGCTGGTGATCTTGTCGATGTGCGTGGTGAGGCTGTCGATCTGGTCCAGCAGTACCCGGGCCAGCTCGCCGTGGTGGTCATCGAACCGGCCGTCGAGCGCCTCAACGAGGCGATCGTGCTTGGCCCGCATCTTCCCGCGGGCCAGCCCGGCGAGGACCTCCGGGTCGCGCTCCCCCGCGATCAGCGCCTCCAGCATGTCCCGGACCGACTTGGAGCCGGTCTTGCTGGCCACCGCCGTGACCTTAATCAGGGCATCCTCGAGCAGCTTCTCCAGCCTCGACCAGTGCCGGGTCCGCTCCCGGGTCAGGTCAGTCCGCAGCCGCGTGTAATCCCGCAGCCGGCGGATCCCCGCGGGCGGCACGAAGCTGGGCCGCAGCATCCCCCGCTCCGTCAGCTTCGCCTGCCACACGCAATCCAGCTTGTCGCTCTTCGGGCGCCCCGGGACGTTCGCCACGTCCCGCGAGTTGACCAGCTGCACGTCCAGCCCGGCCGCCTCCAGCAGGTAAAACCAAATCCGCCAGTAATCCGACGTCGACTCCAGGGTGACCTTCGCGATCCGCTCGGCCGCCAGGTGATCAGCCAGCTCCATCACCGAGCCGGTGTCCGCGTCCACCTCCCACACCCTGGTCTGCCGCCTCCCCGGCCGGGCCGGATGCGGCACCCGGGTGCACACCATCCCGGTCGCCTTCGCCACGTCCACCGCGGCCACCCGCTCCAGGACCTGCTCGTACTCCGCATCCTCGATCTCCTGCGGCACCATCATCGCCAGCACTTCTCGCCTCGCCATCAAGACACGCGCGCGGATGCCCGGGGGCCTCAGTAGGAACCGAAATTCTGACCGGCGTGCTCAAAGGCAACAGTGCGCGACCCGAAGGTCAAGGCCCCGGCGCCAGACTTGCATACGGGCTTGCGTCCCAGAGAGAAATACCGGCGTCAGCGGGCAGCCACCAGCACCCTGCCACCGCCCAGGCCATTCCACAGCCCGACCACGCAAAACCACCCCCGAAGCCGACACCACCGCGCGGCAGCCCGCCCGCGCCGACGCCCGCCCGACCGCCATTTTCACGCCAGCGCAACGTCCCCACAAGGACACCAGGACTTGCATGCCATACAAACTCCGCCCGTCGCCACATGTGGCAGGACGTGGCCCTGCGTGGAGTTCACCTGCGGCTTCCGTGGCTGCACGTGGCCTGGCATCGCCTGGCGTCGCTCCACGTTGGCTCCCCACTTGGCTCCCAGAACTCGTTAGCGCCGCTAATCTTCGAAGTCTGCCTACCCGGCCACTCCGGGACAGCCGCCATCGCTGAGCGCGAACAGCTGAGGACCGGCTCGCTCCGGGACAACCGTACAGATTGGGCCGCCAGGCGGCTTGGACGGGACGTGCTCGACGTGGCTCCCCGGCAGGGTCATGCCTAGCCGCGGGGCCAAGCACACCACGGTGGCATAAATCACATCACAGCGACCGCCGCGAGCCATCAGCATTCCCACCTGGCTGCCGTGGGCCGTCATAACCGCCGTGACATGGCTTACCGACCAGCCCCGCCCGTCCACCGTCGGCGCAGGCGCGTGGTCGAGCTCAGGCAGACCGGCGACTGAACGAACGACATGAGCCACGCTGCCGTCGTTCGCCCGCTTCGCTTACCAACGCCAGTCAATCGCCGATGTGCGGATGGGTAGTGTCACCACTGACCTATCGTTCGTGCTGATCCCAGCATGCGGTGGATTCGCCCGCCGGGATTGTTGCCTTCGTGGAGGCGGGTATCCCAAGCCACGGCGAGCTAACCGAGGTAGAGGTCGAGGCTGACCGCGAGCTGGCAACCCAGGTGGTCATCGCATCCTTAACTGGGTACGCCAGCCTGATCAGTGTGTACGCTGGTGCAGCGGCCGTGGCGTTCGCGCCAATTGCGCTGGCATTCGCAAATTCGGCGGTCAGGCGTATGGGTCAGCGCCGGGTCGAGCACGCTACTGACGCTCTGATGGACGGCGCCGAAGCCGCAGGCATCCCCGTGGGCGAATTCATCGATAAGGCCGCCTCCGACGATGGCCGTCATGAGCTCTTTGTCCGGTCTTTGACAGTTGCCCAAGACGCCGCATGGCGGAACAAAAGGCGTGCTCTTGGCAAGGCTCTGGCAAATGGTGTGATGGGCGACGAAGCGTGCATCAATGAAGAGTTGCTGTTCGTTCGGGCGGTTGACGATATCGACGAGATGCACGTTCGCCTGCTCGACCGTCTCGCCAGCGGCCCACAGTTGACGGCGATAGAGATCACGCAGGCGGATCCTGGGCTGGGGGACGCGGTACTCGCGCTGCTCGGCCGTCTAGAGTCGCACGGGCTAATTGACTCAAGATCGCCAGTAACGCCTGGCGGCGCGATGACGCCAGAGCCGCGCTACTTTATTACCCGCTCGGGCCAGGACTTCGTCGCCCGCCTGGCCGACGACGCAAGCTAAAGAACGGCCTAGGACTTACAGAACTACATTCGGGCGTCCGCAGCACAATCGTAGGTTCAGCGGTACGAAGGACGGTGCCAAACGTTCGGGCAGCGCAGGGCGCGTAGCTGAGCGCATCCATGCTGTCCGAGGAAGGGAACACAATACTCCCGAGCCATGCGGGCTATCAGGTAGCCTGTTTCAACTGTGCGAATTATATTGGGGGACCTAATGACCGATATTGAACATGGAATAGATGACAGACCGGCAAGGCATGAGCTATGGCTAGCAAAAGTCCAGATGCCGATGATGATGGATCCGGATGAGTCCCCCATACGTTCATATGTACTCGCGGCTGGTGATGCGCTGGAGGCAGAGCATACACTTTTCCGCTATCCAGGCCTTTTGGGTGCCAGGTTGATCGCGCTCTATGAGACAGCCGACAACGTAGCGCTCGTTTGGGACCAGGACGGCGAGCCACTTGAGTTGACACCTAAGGCGCCGGACGGTACGGATTTAGATTAGCCATTTCGATGTTCGCATGGAGCTTGAGAGTCGTCATAAGCCTGGAACTCAATCAGGTGTGCCGCCTCCGGCCTCGCCGCCGATCGGACATGCGCAACTGTCCAGCATGTGGTTGAGAAACACGAACCCGTTTCCCGCGCCGCGCTGGGTCGGCCGCTATCCGCATGATCTCCGCCGCCATCGCCGACCCGCGCCGACATCCTCGCCTTCACCAGCTTTCCAAGGCGCGATCTGCGGCAGATCTGGAGCATCAAGCCGCGGGCCGGCTGAACCGCGAGATCTGGCGCCGCGCCGAGTCTTGGGTCTTCCGGGACCGTGACGCCTGATCCGCCTCGGCGGCACCGTCATGGCTGAGCAGTACGACGTGTGGACCGACATGCGCCGCTACATCGGCTCGGTGTGTTCGCCAATCCAGCCTCACCGTCGCCGTTGGGAACGCTCTCCGAGGGGGTGACGCCGACCGCCGTTACCGCCTAAAGTCTTGACCGAGAATCACGAGGTGCCCTCTTCATGCACCATGCCGCCGGGACATGTCCGGGCGTGGCGTCGCTCAACGCTCAAGTCTCTCGGCCAGGTGAGGTCGTTCCCGATAGAGTCGACCCGATGGACATCGCGCTAGTTGTCGCTTGCATCTCCGGTGGAGTCGCGCTCGTGAGCGCGACCTTTTCGGGATGGACCCAGCTTCAGGTGACGAAAAGAGAAAGGGAAGGACGGGCGGAAGAGCGCCGCTCGCACGCCAAAGTTGTACTCGATCGCTACCGAGGTCCTCTACTGGACGCCGCTTGGCAGCTGGGCAATCGAGTGGACAACATCCGTAACCGTGACTTTTTCGCGTATCTGTCTAGGGGCAGCGGTCGTGAGAAGGACGCGAAGCTCACGACACTCTTCCGCTTCGCCTATTACCTCGGCTGGCGCGAGTTCGTCCGTACTGAAGTCCAGCTGCTGCGCTTCGAGAACGAGGGGGACACCGGTCCGCCGCTGAGTTCCTCAATGATGTCACGTGGGTGCTCGCCAGCGACAAGCTGGACGGGGCGTGGGCGATGCTCTGGGGCGACGAGCAGCGAGGCATCGGAGAGTTGATGACCGAGCAACCGTCCGGCGCAACAACCATCGTACGCGGCCACGCAGCGTTCCATCGCGAATACGACAAGGTGTTCGCTCCCTGGATGGAGCGCTTTGCCGACGACCTGTTTTCGCCTGCCGCGGTCGACAGCTACCGACTGCGACTCCTGCAGTGGGCGCTGTACGGGCTAGTGCGGCAGCTGGACGAGGAGGATACCTACGGTGGCGGCTGGATTGGCCGAAGCGAGGCGGAGATCCGCCAACCGATACGGCAGGAAAGCGTTACGGAACACGAGGAACAACTCAGGAAGCATCTCGCCGCGATCAACAGCTGCTGATCCTGTGCACCATACGCTCTGAGAGTAATCTGTGCGCTATTACTTGTACCTCCGGTGACCTGAAAAGTTATCTGGTGGCGTGGATAAACTTTAAAATTATCAACCTCTTCCTTATCAGGTCGTCTTGGGCAATGCTCGTGGTAGCAACGCGGGATGCATGTGCTTTGACTGTCTTCACGAGCGATCGCTCGTGGATCCTGGTCGTCTCCCTTTGGGATAGATATGCCACGCTTACGTTCCCCGGAAGCGCATCGTCTGATCCGGAGCGCGTCACCGATGCGCCGACCTTGCTCATGCCTGCTGGCATCACGGGACGTGTCTCACTGGCTTGCTTGGTCTCTCTTTGCTGCTCGGTGTTGTACGGCTAAATCAGGCCAGCTCGGTCAGCACGACTAACAAGCGAGGTGATCCTCGAGGTATGCGCTTATGTCAGCTTAATGTTGCCTTGAAACCTTTTAGCACATAGACGTCAAACGGTCCATCGTCTCGCACTGGTGCCAGGTAGATTTCGATTCTTGCAACCTTGATGTCATATACCTTTGATCGGGACATGCCATTCGTCATCCGCAACTTTGAGTTAGCCATATGGGTAGAACTTGTCTTCAACATATATCCGATCAACGCCGTCGCCCCCAGCGTTTCCTAGTGTGCCGAGTTCAATCTCCACCGTGTGCCTCCGGCGAGAGCCCGGCACGGTCCGCTCCATCGAATCGATCTGTCATTTCGTCCGCTATCTCCGGCCGACCATGCTTCGCGGTGAGGTCGGCCACTCGCCGCGCGAACAGGGCACGCTCTGGATCGTCTTCGCCAAGGCCCATGGCTCGGAGGAAGGCGTCGAAGTGATCGGCGGCGGAATTCCCGCTTTCCGCGGGCTGAGGCACGTTCGAGCCATTCAGCCCCTAGAGGGCGGACTTGGCGAGTGTGCGGAGGCAAGCCCTGCCACAAGTTGTTGGAAAGTCTCAGGTACATCGGTGTTGTTCGCGGCAGCGGAGAGCCGGGCAGAGAAGAGCGATGTCATGCACTGTCTTCTCCACATTGCCGTCGTTTCTGGTCAGCCACCAGACCACGGCACTTCCCGGGTCCTTCAGCACATCTCCGCTGAGATATTCACGCATGCTCTGCTCGTATTCCGCTCGTGCTCCCAGATGGCCTCTTCCTTGCGCACGACCGCGAGCTTGTCCAGCCGTTCTTCGTCGTGATCTGGCAGTACGAGCTCGACTGACTCTCCCATTGCCCGGAGGGATCTCGTGGCGTCTTCCTGCATCCTGGCCAGCGCGGCGCCCAGTTCATGGCGGACGAGCGAGGCGTTGCCCGGGTCCCGTTGCTGTGGATTTCGCGGGCGCGCCTCAAAACGGCGTCGACGGCGAGCGCGGCCATGTTGATCAGGGACCCCTCCAGCGCAGTCGCTGTCGGCGACCAGAGCACCGTTGCGGAGAAAAGGAAGTAGTAATCCTCGTGCCTGCTTGGCAGCAGGACGTCTGTGACGCGCTCTTTCCTGTGTTCCAGAGGCAGTATGGCCACATGCGCGATCTTGGGTTCCGCGGCAGTGGGTTCGGCCAGCGGGGCCGGGCATGCGCCAGCACGACGGCCATGGTCGCGGGCGCCAGAGTCAGGACGAGCGCTGCCCATGCTGGCCAGTGGGTGAACACGATCAGGCCGATCGTGGCAGCGCGGCTGTGATCACGCCAGTCACCCTCGCGGCGTTGCGGCGTGTGTTCATCGCATCCTCCGTTCTTTCCGGGTGAGTCACGCGAACTCGACGCCCTGGGCGGCATTGATCTTCTGCAGGAGAAGGCCGCTGATGGCTGGGCGCAACTCAGGTCCGCGCGTCATGGCGTATAGCGGGCTAGCGCGGCAGTGTGTGACTTGCATCCGCCGACGAATACGTCAAGGAGTGCGTCCCGATGCAGCCCATCCTCGGCGGCGCGGTCGAGCCAACGCGCCGCCAAGGATCGCCAGGCCTCGTGCGAAGGGTTCGCAAAGGCGATACTCCAGCCGTCGGTGAGCCGCGGAGTATGCCACTGTCGTCGATGAGCGCGTGGTTGCGCGGGCCGGCATCGGTCAGCGCCGTGGGATCGGCCAGTTCCAGGAATAGATCAACATCGATAGGCCACTCCGTCCTTTCTGGGCTTGTGTCAGTGAGCCGGTTCAGCATCTGGGGAAGGAACCGGCGGTCGGCGCTGACAAGTCCGATGAGCGTCTCCCGGGCGCGGGTCCCACGCTCCCGCCGAGCTACATGATGGAGGCGACTAGGCCTCGCCCGGATGGCTGACCGCCATCACATCCCGGCACGCCACGATCATGACTTCAGCGAGCTGGTCCGATAGATCGTCAAGACGTGACCACAGGTAAATCTGTCGACGGAAAATCCGGCCATGCGTCTCATCCCGAAGGCCATGCTGCAGAACGAGCGCAGCCGTCTTTATCCCGCCCGGGGTGTGCTTAGCGGTGCACTGCACCACTAGCGACACCCATGTCGACTGGTACCTGTCAGTAAGGCATTGATCGGTGAATCGCGTGACTAGGCCTTCTCGTTCAGCATCAGTAAGCTCGGCGAAACCGCTGTCCTGCCCACCCAGTCCTGTATGTGATCATGAAGCTCCGGCAGATCGGTCCAGAAGTACGCGCGGACTGCCGAGGGATAGCCGAGTGTCGTGAACCGGACGTTGCCGGAGACATCCAGTTCGGCTTTGATCTCGCTGAGCCGCTCACCGAGGGTGGCGCGCTCGAGCAACGGTGACTCGTCGCGTGGATGCTCCACCGTCGACAAGAACGACGCGGCGGCGTGATGGACGCTGTCCGCGTGTGCTCCGTGCAGCATCGCCGTGGCCAGCAAGAGCGCACGCTGCGGGCCTTGGCTCGACGGGCCATCAGTGCGGCCACTTCGGTTTCCTGGCCGCGCCAGGCCTGTATGCAGCAGCACACCAGGTGGCGGGTCACCTTGATCCGATGCCCGCTCTTTCGCGTGCGTGACGAGCTGGACGTATCTGGCGATCTCCCGAAGCGGCTGGTTGTCGGCAGGCAGTTGGGCGGCTGAAAGCTGCCCGAGCTGCGGAATACCTGCCAGGCGCAGGTGGCGGCGCAGTACTTCCTGGGTGGGCGGCCTCTCGATCCTTACCCGGTACTGGTCGGTTTCCGGCCGGAGGGAATCCTTCGGCTCATGTGGCAGTACGACCACTAAATGAGCGGCCCGTTCATGCACTGCGGCGCGCAGCGAGGGCAGTTCGGCGTCGAGGTTGGTCCAGAGCGGCTCGTCTGTCTCGGAGAGGTCCAGCCACGCCCGGTCTCCCTCGCCGATATGGGTGAGATCGAGCCGCGATCCGCTTTCCCGTTCCTGCGGCAGCAACTCGTGGAGATTCTCGGCATCGGGACTGAGCTCAATGCCATGTAGTTCAGCGTGATCGCTGCTGATGGTCCTGCGGCGGGACGTCCTTTGATCTGGCGGCTTCCGGTTACAGGCTGTGATTTCTGATTGGCTGCAGGCCTGGTTCCGCTGGCTGGCTGCGTGGCTGCGATCGGCGGGCGACACGCCCTTGCGGATGCCGGTACCGGCGGGAGGCTCCCGGTAGAAGAGGAGATGCTAATCGGCCTTTTCCGCCCGGGAGCCTCCTCATGCTCTTCTACCCTGTCATGCCGCCGGATGTCACGCTCTCGTGTGCGGAAGATGCCGCGCTGGGCCTGCTGGGGCAGGCGGGCATGGTCGCGGTGCGGGTGGCGGACCTGGCCTGGCCCGCCGGGCCGGGCCCGGGTAAGGACGGCCGGACGGCGCTGACCGCGGCGGCGGCGGGGAAATCCGTACCGGGGACCGTGTGGTCTTCCTCAAGCCGGTGGCGGTCGCGGCAGCGGTGGTCCGCCGTGACGGGCGGGTGCAGGCTGGCGGGCATCCGGCGGATCACGCCCGCCTCGGCGTGGCCGAGGACAGGCTGGATGCCCTGGCCGGCCAGGCGGACGTTATCGGCCAGATCGCCGCGGGCGTCACGCTGAACGGGAAGGTCAAGGGCGCGGCGCGGCGGGCGATGACGCCGGCGCTGGCGATCCGGCTCACCCTGCTGATGACGCTCCTGCCCGACGCGGACTACGCCGAAGTGACGGGCGCCCTGCTCGGGGACCTGGCGCTGGTGCCGTGGCAGCGCCCGTACCGGGTGCCGACCGCGACGGTTTTCTGCACCTGGCGGGACGCGTCGGGCCCGGCCCGCTGGAGCAGCTGCGGGACCTGGTGCTGGCCGGGATCGACGCCGAGCACCGCGACCACGATTACCGGGCGGTCACGATCGGCGCCCTGGACGCCTGCTCCATCGACGGGTCGCTGACCCGGGTCCCGGACACCCCGGCGAACCGGGCCGCGTTCGGCTCGGCCGGCACCGCCGATGACTCCTCGCCCTACCCCCAGCAGCGGGATCGTGGCTGTCGCACGCCTCCACCCGCGCCGCCCTGGCGGTGGTGTCCGGTCCGTCCGGCGCCGCCGCCGGCGGCGGGCGGGAGAAGGGCGAGGCCGAGCAGGCGCTGCTGGACCAGGCCCTGAAGGACTACCCGCACCTGTTCACCCCGGGCCGGCTGTGGGTGCTCGACCGGAACTTCCCCGGCGCGCCAAGGATCAAGCGGATGCTCGCCACCGGCACCCATGTGCTGATCCGCGTCAAGGACGGCATCACGCTGCACCGGACCGGGGGCTTCCTGCCCGACGGCTCCTACCTGGCCAGCATCCGCGGCGGCGGGGTCACGCTCACCGTCCGCGTGATCGAGTACACCGTCACCGTCGCCGGGGCCGACGCCCCGGAGCTGTTCGCCCTGATCACCGACCTGCACGACCACGCCGCCTACCCGGCGCAGGTCCTCGCCGCCGCCTACCACTGGCGGTGGATAGGGTCGGAGACCTGCCTGAAGGAAGCCAAGTCCGCGATCAGCGGCGCCGGCCCGTCCACCGGCGCGATGCTCCGCTCCGCCAGCCCGGCCCTCATCGCCCAGGAGCACGCCGCCTGGATCACCGCCGTCGAGCTGACCCGCGCAGCAGCCCGCGCCGCCGCGGCGATCGCCGTCCCGGCCGGAAAGGGCAAGCGCGCCGGCCAGCCCGTGCACCCGCGCGAGATCTCGTTTACCGCCGCACGCCGCGCGATCATCGCCACTACCCGGTCCGGCGCGGCCACCGCCAGCCTGCCCGCCGCGCTGACCGAGGCGAACCGCGACGCCATCCTGGCCGGCCGGCCCGCCGGCGCGTAGACACCGACCGCAACCGGCACCGCGACCGGAAGACCAAGGCCCGGCCGGGCTTCCCGCCCGGCGGGCCGCGCATTCCCGTCCTCACCGCGAAAGCCGAGATCAGCATCTGCGGCCCCATCGCCGCCTGAACGCCCCATCTCCCAGTCCCCGCACCCTCAAGCACTGCCCAGCCCGCCGACCGTGGAACCGGCCGCATCCGGAGCGACAGCCGGGGCGCCAGCATGCCCGCCCGCCGCGATCACTCTCTGCCGGCCACCCGGACGCCACCGCCCGCCAGCGCGGTCAAGACCGCGAACGCTCCGATCACGCTGAACTACATGGCATTGGGCCTGAGCTCCCACAGCAGCATTTTTGCGGTCGCGATCCGACCGCTGCCTTGTGGCCCTTCCAGGAAGACCGTACGGCGCGATTCCAGGACATCGCGCGCCCTGCCGAACCCCGCTGGGTGCACGAAACGCTGCGCCAGCCAGCGCAGGTCGTCTGCGGCCTGCTTCCGGGGGGTCATGCCCTTGGAATCGGCCGATGAAATGACGTAGCTATATAGGTCGCCGCTGCCTGCGTGCACACTCCCGTACGTGCCGGACACATGAGGACTTACCGAGTTAGTCACGCTCGTCCTCTTCCGTATCCTGGCCACCGAAGCGGTGGCTGATTCCTTCGTGGTTGTCGCCCTTGATGTAGGTCGCGCCTGGGCCGGAGAAGTGCTGGGAGTCCTGGTAGATGTTGCCCTTCCCAGCGTGTACCTGACCGTGGTTTCCCTTGATGGCGCCGACATCGGCAGTGATGCCGTGGCTCTGCGCGGCTGTCCCATGGATGTCGCTCGCTGAATTATGCACGGTGGCCAAGGCCGACGATCGGGATGCCACCCGATCCGCCGCCTTGAGTGACGGCACCAAGGCGGCGAGTTCATCGCCGATACGCACGAGGTCGGCCTGGTTGTCGCGCATGTCCAGCCGCAGAGACTGCAGATCGGCGAGCCGTGTCAGCTCGACAGGCAGATCTGCGGCCTTCAGTCGGTCGGTCTTCCGGCCCTTGAGCACGGGAATGATTCTTATACCATAGGTGTACGCTTCCAGGATCTCTCGGCGCACCCAATCGCTTTCGTCGCGCAACTGCGGGTATTGGGACCATTCCGCGCCTATAACGGCAACCAGGATGGCACTGTGGCGCACGGCGTCGAGAAGCGCTTCGGGGTAGGGACTACCAGGCGCGATGGACCTAGCGGCGCGGAAGATACGTTTCTTTCCGAAGCGCTCCGACAGCACCTTTTCGATCATGGCGGCGGCTTCGTCGCCGTCCCCGGTGCGATAGTTGATGAACACGTCATACATGACGCCGCCCCTTCTTTACGGGATCGTGGCCCGCAATGCGGTGCCCAGTCTTGGCGCGACATCGCGAACAGACGTGTTCCTTGGATGGCGAGACAGCGTCCACGCGAGTTTGCGAAGGTCCGTGGCAACGGTGGCCGAGTTGAGCGTGATGGCGCTGTCGAGCAGTTCACCTGTGAGGCGACAAGCGTGGTCCACGTCGCCGGCCGTGGCGAGCGAGCGCTGGCGAACGCCGTAGCGGACCCGTGTACGCAGAGCCTGCTGTGGCACCTGGCTCATCTGCCTGTCGATGACTTCGGCGGCGAGACGTGGCCGTCCCAGGTCATATAGGCACCAGCCCCTGACCATCTCGGCTGGGTCGGCCAGATTCGTGGTGCCAAGGATTGGCGCGTCCGAATCCGGCCCGTGGCGATCGAGCAGCGTTTGTGCATGGTCCAGGCTCCGCATGCAGGCGCCGTAGTCACCCGCGAGCGCATGGCCTGGCCTTCCCGTTGGGCGGCCAGACCGCGGACCCGCATCGGCATCTTTCTGGTCTGCGCTTGCTGGGCAAGTGCAATCGTCTGCGCGGCATCGTCGCGGTAGAGAGTGACAAGTGCGTGGCGCACAAGGCTATACATGGCGAGTTGGTGGTCGCCGCCCTCATTAGCGAGGTCGACCGCGCGCCGTGTCCACCACAAGGCAGCCTGCTCGTCTCCTGTCTCCGTACGAGCCAACCCACGTATTCCGCGTACCGGGACCGAAATATCAGCAGGCCTCGGCGCATGCGGGATGCGGCGCCCACGGCCAACTCCTGAAGCGCGTGGTCTGCGCGATCAGGACCGGCAGCAAGAGCCCGGGGGCGGTAGCCTGGCCAAGTTGCCCATACTGATCGAATAGGGATCGAAAAATGCACAGAAACGTCGTATCTTCAACGTTCCAGCGATCCCCCAGGTCTACCGAGGCTCATACCCGAGATCGACGCGACACCGGCCGCCATCAGCTGCCGTCGGCTCACGGGCTGGAACCGACTCTGCCCCCCCTCACACAACTGCATCAGCCACACCTCTGCCCTGTCACCATCTACTGCGACCGTGACTCCTGGTCCAGGAGGCTTCTCCCTGACCAGGGTGACGAGCGCCCCCCCGGCGTCAAGTGCGGCGTCACAGAGGCGGACCAGTTCGCGGCTTGGCATTTTGATGCCTCGTTCGACCTTGCTCAGCTGTCCCTTGCTGTAATAAACACGCCGTGCCAGGCACGTGAGAGTCAGGCCGGCGGCGAGACGCCTTCTTCGAAGTTCTTCTCCGAACCGGCTGGGCTGCTGGACCACATGAACCTCCATCACTCTCCGTCCGAACAGCCGGGAATCACCATCTTTGAGACTCTGTACTGGACGGGGGCGGGCGGACAAGGTGCGTTCTGGGTTTCCCGTTTCCTCCTTTGAAGGCAACAGGAAATCATCGCGCTTGTCGACGGGCCGGGGGCAGCGTCAACGAGCCGCCTGGCCGTCCCGCCGCCGGATACGGGTCAGCAAGGAGGGACAGTCAGCGCGGGAGACAGCGACACGCCAACCTGCTGATCGGCCCGGTGGCCAGCCAGGGCTAGTCCGTACTCAAGGGAGTACTGACAATAACCTAGGTATCGATTTTATGTTTGAATATAGCTCATAGAGCAGCAAGATGCTCAGATTTCCAGGGTTTCCGGAGCAGTGGCACCTTGGCCACGCCTGGGAACACGACACGGTGGTTATTGACTGGCGGCCATGCAAACTGCCGGGCGCGAGTACAGCTCATCACGGCCCCATCGAGGTCAGATGCGGTACGCCCACTTGTTCTAGATCTGGCAGAGGCCATTCATGAGATGGTCGGGCTCCTGGGTCACCATCGGCCTGTGTCACCAGAGGACACGCCGGACTGGAGGAGAGGCTCCCGACAGGTTTCTCGTCTCCGTCCCTCATGAAGCGTTTCTGCTGAGGAAGGCTTCCAGGTGCTGGCGGGTGATGATGCGCCTGCGGCCGATCTTGAGGTAGGCGAGCCTTCCGGTTCGCATCTGGTCGTAGAGCAGGTCCCGCGAGAGCCCGGTGATGGCTGCGGCTTCATCTACCGAGTAGGCAAGTCGTTCCACCGGCCGGTCGCCGGTGATGTCGGTCATCTGTTCCTCCCCTCAGCCCGCCTCGGGCTCGTAGTCCGCGGTGGGATCTGGTCGCGGGGCGCGCGGGCCGCCGGCGGGTCCTCGTGCTCGTGCTGCGGGTCCGGCGCAGCACGGCGAGCGCTGGGCTGGGCGGGCTCGTAGCTGCCGCTCGCCCCGATGACAGGGCAGAGGGCTGATCCGTCGGTGTGCGACCACTCCGGGCGGTCCAGTCCGTGCGCTTCCCACGGCACGCGGTCCGTGGCCGGGTGGTTGACGGCGGGCTCTTCGCATTCCGGGCATTGCATCTGCGGTGCCCTGCCGCCGGGCTCCTCGCCCGGGCGGCCGGCGAGCTCCGCGCCGGGTTCGGCAACGGTGCCAGGGCGCGTTTCCGGGTTGGCCACGCTGCCTGTATCCGGCTGCGGGCCGCGCGGCCTCGGCGGGATGCTCGACGCCGGTGATCTGGCTGAAGGGCGTGGGGTCCCAGTGCATGTCACGCTCGACGATCACGGGCAGTCCCTGGGGCGTGCGCCCGCGTACTTGCTCCAGTTCGTCCAGGTCGAGGTAGCCCCATTCCTGTCCTTCGGGGTGGCTGGCGAGCCGGGCGTATCCGAAGGCCATCCACCGGCTGGGTTCCCCTTCCTCGCCGGGTTCTTGCCACATCTCGGCGATGTAGTAGTCGGCGCCGCCGCTGAAGTAGTGCGCGATGATCGTCTTGTCCTCGGCCGCGATGTTCTCCGTCGCGTAGGCGCCGGGGGCCTTGTCGAGCACTTTCCTGGGCGGCAGGAAGGCGTGGCCGCGCAGGCGCCGCTGCGTGTCCATCAGCCCGGCCCCTGGCCGGCGTGCTCCGCGGGCAGCGCCGGGGTTCCCGGGTGGCGGTCATTCGGCTTCCCGGTCTTCCAGTTCCGGCTGGGCGGCCTCGCGGTGCTGCTTTCTCCCGGCCTGGCGCTTCTGCTTTTTCTCCGCCTGGATGCTCTCGGCCAGGGCGGCGGCGTTGCGCCGGGCCCGCTCGCGCATCTCCTGGGAGACCCAGAGCTCGATCACGTACTCGGGCGGCCTGGTTCCGGGCTCAGGATCGGCGATCCGGTCTTGCCACCTTTTCATCGCGGTCATTCCTTTCGCGCGCCGGCGGTCATTGGCCGGCTTCCATGTCGGGGTCGCAGTGCCAGACGTGGCAGCCGGCGCCGGGGCACGGCAGGTCGGTGCTGGCGGTTTCCGGCCGAGCTTCTGCGGTCTGGGATTCGGCAGGCTCGCTGCCTGCGGGCAGGCCGGCCCGTACATGCCGACCCGGATCACCGCGCTGCTTGCCCTGCCGCGTGCTGGTCCTTATCGCGTCGCCATCTCATTGCTGATCTCCTTTGTCATTGCAGGGGGTGCGTGAGGCCGCAGGCAGGTAATCGACGCGAGCGCTGCCTGGTCGCTGGTGTGCGCGTCGCGCGTGGCCGGTCATTGCCCGGCCTCTTTTTCCGGCGCTGCCTGGGGCTGAGTGCGCCTGCCGGGCGGATCCGCGGCGGGTTGCGAGGATGGCTTGTCCGGGCTGGCGTCGATGGCGTGCTGGAGCCGGGTGGCGAGGCTTTCGTAGCCGCGGGCCGTATCCAGGCGGTGCTGGCAGGTTCCGCAGGACTGGTCCGCGCAGTCCGCGCAGCCCGCCGCCCGGTCGCGCTTGTAGTCGGAGGCCTCATCGAGCGCGGACAGAATGGTGAGCATCCCGGCGGAGGCGATCGCCTCCGCGTTCTTGGCTGACGCCGGGCCGGCTTGCGCCGGGCCGGCGTGGCGCGGTTCGGGCATCTGCGCGAGGTACGCGCCGGCAGGTGCTTCCTGGGTGCCCTCATAGATGCGGGCCAGGTCACCGACGAGGCCGACGGCGCGGCCAGTGTGGCGGTCGTCGCCACGGCGGTAGCCGTGTTTTTCCAGCACGTCCAGGACGTCGATGATCAGGCCCCAGGTCTGCCGGTCATCGCCGTTCATGCACCCAGCTCCGTCACTTCCCGGGCCGCCGGGTGGATGTCGGCGGCGATGCTGGTTCCGCGGGCGGGATGCCATCCGTAGGCGGACCGGTATCCGGGCGTGTCGAGTTCGTCGTCATCCAGTCCTGCGCCGGCGCACCAGTTCCCGCGGATGGCCCGCCGCCGGGCAGCGCTGGTCGCGGCGCGTTCGGCGCGGGTGCGCTCGGGTGCGCGCTTGTCCCACCAGACGTCGTAGACCGCCGCGACCGCGTCGCGCAGCTGCGGGCTGACGGATTTCGCGTCTCCGCGGGCGAGCCGCTGGATGGCCTGCTCGCTGACTCCGGCCGCGCGGGCGATGCGGGCCGAGCCGTGACCCATCACGGCCAGCGCGCGCAGCCGCAGCCGGGTACCGCCCGCATCCACACGCGGCCGCCGACGGTCGTAGGTGACGGCCAGCAGCGCTGTGCTGTTTCTTCTGCTTCCAGGTCTGGCTGGCATGTCAGGTCACCGCCTCGGGCTCGGGTTCGTGCTGGGGTTCGGTGTGGTGCTGTTGGGGCTGCTGGTGCCTGGCGCTGCGCCGCGCGGAGGCGATGGTCCGCCGGATCTCGTCCTCGGGTAGCCCGGCGGTCCCGGCTGCCTCGGCGAGAGTGTCGAGTGCTCCGGGTTGCGTGGTTTCGGCGGCGCGGCAGGCGGCCCAGAACAGGCCGGCGTTCCGGTTGCCTTCGGGCAGTTGGGCGACCCAGGCGGCCAGCCGGGCGGTACTGGCGTGCCCAGGCGGTCGCTCGGCTGGCGGCTTTCGCTGAGGCGGGTTCAGCAGGGCGACGGCGGCGGCCCAGTCCAGCCGCCCGCCCGCCGACAGGCGCTCCTGCTGACGGCGGATCAGCCGGTAGGGCATGCCGCCGACGCTGGATGGCGGGGCCAGGACGTACCCGCCGGATGCCTTGAAGTCCAGGTGGCAGCCGGTCAGCCGCCCGCTGGCTTGTGCCGTTCCGGTGTAGTAGGCGTGCAGGCCGCCGCTGGGTGTCTGCACGATGGCCAGGGAGCCTTCGAGGAGGCCTGCTCGCTGGAGCCTCCGGCAGGCCGGGTATCCGCTGCCGTCTGGCCGGATGTCCACGTCGAGCACGTCAGGCCCGGGGCTGCCGGTAACAATGGCCACGTTCCGGCCGGGCTCCGCGGTCCACCAGGCGGTGATCTGCCCGGGGTCGGTGGTGGCGTCCTTGAAGCCGTGCGGGGTGTCGGGTTCCTTGCGGCCTGGCCGGCAGGGGAACACCGGCCAGCCGTGCCGGGCGTAGGCCAGCGCCCGTGCCAGCGCGGTCTGGCCGGCTGGGCTGCCGGTCATGGCAGGCTCCGGGCCGCGCCGTTACCCGTCCGGCGCGGGGCCATGTGGCCGCAGCGGGTGGTCTCGGTCATCAGCTGCTCGGCGATGGCGGGCACGATCCGCGCCTGGTATTCGGCCTGGGCGGAGACGACGGCGGGGCTGCGGACGGGCTGGAGGTAGAGCACGGACCACAGTTCGGCGAGCACGTCCAGGCCGTACAGGCACAGCGGGTGCTGCTCCCAGCACGAGCCCGAAGGTGGCGGCCAGCTGGCCGTAGCCGGGCCGGTAGACCTGCTCGACCCAGGCCCGCACCTTGTCCAGGGCCTTCTGGCGGTCCTCGCCCGCCAGCTTCCACCACCTCGGCGCCGGGGACGGCTGATAACGCGACGGCATCGGCGTCGCCGTCAGGGAGGACTCCGCCGGCCGGGGCGGCCAGGGCGGTGACCTGCCCGTAGAGGCTTTCCAGCCGGGCCAGGATCGCGGCCTGGTCCTGGAGGGTCCCGCCGAGCCCGGACACGAGCGCCGCGAGGTCGCTGAGACGCTCGCCCGTTGCCCGGAAGTGCCCGGCCTCGCGCTCATCCAGGACGGCGAGCCGTTCGGCGTGCCCGGCGAGCTGCAGCAGCGCGGCGGTCATGGCGTCGTCGGTCATGTCAGGTCCACGGGAAGGTGGTGCCGGGCGGGAACGGGTCAGGCGGCAGCTCGTCACCGATCCCCGGCGCGACCGGCCGGGGCAGCCCGGCCCGCCCGGGCGGGGGCGCGGACGCTCGGGTGAGGGTGGTGATGGCGCGGCCGCGGCGGCGGGCCCGACTTGTAGGCGGGGTCGTTCCAGGCGCGGGGCAGCCGGGCGATCACCGGCGAGCAGCCGCCGCGGATCACTAACGCGAACCCGGGCGGCAGCTGGCGGATCATGTCCGCGGTGGCCACGTCATGCCGGGAATGATGGTCCTGCCCGCGTTCCTTGAACGCCGCCTGGCCGCACAGCTTGCTCGCGGCGTCCAGGGTGGTGGTGTCGGTGATGCCGGGCAGGAACACCTTCACCGACGAGGTGTCCAGCACGACCTGCTTGCCCTGCTCGCCCCACCGGCCGGCCAGCTGCGCCTCGCCGTGCGCCACCGCGCACACCTGGATCCCCTTCCCGCCCGAGTCGCTGAGCCAGACCGGGAGGGGTACCGGGCAGATTTGCGTGACCTCGTCCAGGCCCATCAGAAGCGGCGGATCCAGCCGCTGCGCCCGCCGATGCCTGCCCGAGCTGCGCGGCGGTGGTAGTGGATCTCCGACGCCATCGCGGCGAACAGCGGCGCGACCGGCGCTTCCTCGTGCGCGGAGTCGGCGATCATGTACAGCGTGCCCCGCCCCCTTAGGAACGCCTCGATGTCGAAGCCGCCGGGGCCGGGCAGGACGCAGGCGGCGAGCACCGGGTCGGCCATGAACGACAGCGCCCGCGACATCACCATCCGCACCGTCGAAGCGGTCTTCTGCGCCTCGCCCCGCAGCTCGGCCAGCGTCATCGCCCACTGCTCCGCCCCGGCCGCCGGCGAGGATCTGCTCGGGGGCATCCGGGTCGTGGCCCAGCACCCACCCGGCGACGGCCCGCATGTCCAGGCCTGCCAATCTGGTAGTGAGCGGTTTACCAGCTGTGCTGAATGGTCGTTCCGTGGTCCGGGCGGGAGTGGGTATTCGTCAGGGCTGGTGAAGCCGGGTTCGTGCTAGTTCGGCTGCGTATCCGGACCAGTCGCCTCCGGCCTGGCGCATCCACTGGACTGCTGTCTTCGGGGCGAGGCCGAGTGAGTCGGCGAGGACCGCGGCGGGCAGGCGGGCGGCGAGGTCGGTGAGCGCGGCGCGGCGGTATTCCGTCGCGTGGATGCCGAGGGCACGCAGGCGGCCGCCGAGCCGGCCGGGGGTGATCGGCTGGCCGGGCAGGCCGCCGGGAAACAGCCACGGCGTGGTGGCTGGTGACCCGGTCCCGGCGCGGGTGCGGCCGTTGCGGGTCAGGTCGGTCAGGGCTGCGCCGAGCGGTTCGGGGACGGGGATGTCGTGGTCGCCGAGGCGGATGTGCACGGCGCCGTCGCGGCTGGTGACCTGGCTGGTGGTCATGGCGGCGATCCGGGTTAGCTGCTGGCCGTAGAGCAGCAGCAGGCACCCGGCGGCGCGGTCGGTGGGGTCGAGGGCGTCGTCGTGGAGCAGCCGGGCGGCCAGTGCCCACCGCTGTTCCTGGCTGGCCGCAGCGCCGCTGGCGCGTACCCGGCCGGGAAAGGTGAAGGCCTGGCAGTGCCCGCGGGCAGCGGCCCAGGTCAGGAAGTCCCGCGCCTGGCCGGCGGCGGGCCCGGTGGTGAGCCAGGCGTCGACGTCGGCTTGCCGGCAGCGGGCCAGGGTAAGGCCGCGGCCGTGAAGCCAGGCCAGGAAGCCGGCGGCCGCGCGGACGTTCCGGTGGGCATGGGCGGTGTAGGTGCGCGGCCGGGCGGCGCGGCTGGCGCTGGCACGCAGCCGCCGCATCACCTGCCAGGTGGCGTAGGCCCGCGCTGCCCGCCGGGCCGCGGCGGGCTCGACCGCCTCGATCATGCGGCTGAGCCGCCGGCTGGCGCGGGCGACTTCCTCGTCGCGCGCCGGGAGCACGCCGCCGGCGATCAGCATGTGCCGGAGGAAGTCAGCCGCCCGGCGGCGCGGATCGGCGTCCAGCGCCTCGTGGGTGGCCGGCAGCTTCCCGGACGCCAGGTCCGCGAGCAGCGCTGCGCCGTGGCTCCGGCGCAGCCACTTGATCGCCGACCCTGGGGTGCGGGCCGCGCAGATCGCCCCCAGCACCGGCAGCAGCCCGGCCGGGACCTGGCCGCCGGGCCCGGCCAGCAGCGCCGCGGCCCGGCGGCGCAGGCTGCACCGGCCGCAGCGGCCGCGTTCGTAGAGCTTGTCCTCAATACCGCAGCCGGCGCAGGCGTGCGTGACGGGCAGGCCGGCGCAGCCGGCGCAGATGCCGGCATCCGGGCCGGGCGGGGCGACCAGGCGCCGCTGCTGCCCGCAGGACGCGCACCGCCCGCGGTGCTGCAGCGCGGCGGTGTAGCACGGATCGCAGACCGGGCCTTCGGGCCAGCGGGCCTGTGGCGGGCGGTCCTGGCCGCAGCGCGCGCAGGCGGCGGTTGCCCTGGGCGCGCACGACGGGCAGACCGGGCGGCTCGTGGCCGCGTAGTAGCACCCGCGGCGCCGGCCGCACACGGCGCAGGCCGCCTCGGGCATCCGGTAGCAGTTCACGCAGATGTCCGGCCGGCCGTCACGGGCGCGGACCGCGACCGGCGCGGTCTTGCCGCAGGCCCCGCACCGGCGGCTGGCCAGGCCCGTGCGCCGCCGGCACACCCCGCACAGCGGCTGCCCGGCCATGGCGCGCATCTCGACCGGCTTGACCTTGCCGCAGGCGCTGCAGGGCTCGGCCAGCTGCCACGTCCGGCACCGCTGGCAGACCCCGCCGCCCTCGCCGCGGAACAACGGCCGGCCGGTCCGCGCGCAGGCCGCGCACGCCGGGATGGCCAGGGTGACCGACCCGCGGGCGGCCAGCTCGGCGGCCAGCCTGCCCGCAACCGGCGGGGCGCCGGCGGCAAGGGCACCCGGGTCAGCGGCCAGCGCCGCCGCCAGCTTGATCAGCGCCTGCGCGGTAGGCGCCGCCGCGGCGACCGCGGCCTCGACCGCCGGCCGGGGCAGCGAGCCTTCCGCCGCGGCCGCCAGTACCACGACCTGATCGCGGCGGCACCCAGCACAGCCCCAGCGCCAGCCGTCCGGCCCGGGCTCGTGGCCAGCCGGGCACCTCGCAGCCCCGGCCACCGTGCTAGGCCCCCGCGCCCGGCAGCACCCTGGCCCGGCGTGGCCGCGGCAGCGGCCCGCGCGCGCCGGAGCCGCAGGCCCGCGGCACGGCGACCGGCTCGACCAGGTCACCAGGGCCGCAGCCGAGGATGTCGCACAGCGCGGCCAGCGTGGCCAGGCTGAGCCGTTCCGGCGTCCGGGCGACCAGCCGGTAGACCTGCTCCCGCGACAGCGCGATGCCGCGCTCGGCCAGCAGCGGCCGCAGGTCCGTGGTCGCGTACATGTCCCGCTCGGCCATCAGCCGCCGCAGGTGCCACCGGTAGCCGATCCTTGCCGCCATCACCCGCCGTCCTCTCCTTCGTAGGCGCGCGCCAGCGCCGCGCGCAGCATCCGGTTCCGCGCGTCCTGGCCCACCGTGGTGTACGTGGCCGTGGTAGACGCCCACGAATGGCCGGCCTGCCACTGCACGAACAGCGGGTCAATGCCGTCCTCGATAAGGTGCGAGACATACGAATGCCGCAGGCAGTGCACGGAAAGATCATCCGGCAGCCCGGCCAGGCCGCGCAGCTGGGCGAACCGGTCATCGACCTGGCGGGCCGAGATCCGCCCGCCCCGCTCGGTCAGCCACACCGCCGGATGCCCGGCCTGACTGTAGCGGGGCCGCACCTGCTCCAGGTACTGCGCCAGCGCCCCGGCCGCCCACGGCATCACCGTGGCCACCGCCCGCCGCCGCGGCGGGCTGCCCCTCAGCGCCTTGCCGTACCGGACATGGCACGTCCCCAGGCCGCCGAGCTCAGGAGCGGCCGGGTTCGCCGCGAAGTCGGTCACGTCCAGCATCGCCGCCTCCCGGCGGCGCAGCCCCCACCCGTAGATCACCTTGAACAGCGTCGCGTCGCGGAACGCCGCCAGCTGCCCCTTGCGCCGCGACCGCGCCGCCTCCTCCGCCAGGTCGTCGGCGGCGTCGAAGAACGCCTGCAGCTCGGCGCGCGACAGCGGGCGGCGCTCCGGCCGGCCCTCGATCTCAGCGGCATGCACCGGGCTGTTGCCGTCGTGGAACACCTGCGCCGGCACCGCCCCGGCCCGCTGCTCGCACTCGGCCACCCACCCATAGCGCGGATCGCAGGCGTAGTCCAGGAACAGCGCAACCGCGCCCTGGTACGCCCGGACCGTCGAGTGCGCCCACCCGCCCGCGGCAAGCCATGACTCCGCCTGCGCCGCCGTCCACTGCCACGGCCAGCCGGCGAACGCCGCGAACCTGCGCACCACCCGCTCCCGGTCGTCCACCAGCGGGCAGCTCAGCCGCCTGGCCTGCTGCTGGCGCCGCCACCCCGCCAGCATCTCCTCGAACAACGCCGGCCCTTCCGGGACCGGCACCGCCCCCTCCGCGCCGACCAGCGCCAGCGACCCCCGGCGTCCCCCCACGCCGCCCTCCCCCGCGAACACGTCGAGTGCATCATCCGGTTACCCAGCGCAACCGAATCTGGGGCCACATCCTGGCATCTGCCGCAACCAGGCGCCAGGAACCCCGCCGCCACCGCGTGTCCAGGCACCAGCCACCTGCCCGGCATCCTGCCGGCCAGGTGATCAAACCCTTACAGGCCACCGATCGCACTTCCCGGGGAATGTTGCATCTGATGCAACTCCGCTCATTTGCGCGGCGGCGTGGAAGTAGGCGCGCATGTAGTCACTGGCCTTCGCCGACCAGAACGTGCCGTCCTCCACGCCCTTCTGCGAGACCGCCTGGGCGAACGCGTCCGCGCGGCGGATCGCCGTCGCGTGCTCGGCGCAGCCGTCGACCGGGGACCAGCGGAACGTCGAGACGACTCCCCCGATGCCCTGCGGGTTAAAAACGTGCACCGGACCCACCGCGGCGCGGACGCCGGACGTCAGGGCGAACACGTCGGCCTTGGTGGTGGTCGAGATCACCGGCCCGGGATAACGCAGGATCACGTGCGCGAGGAACGCGGTCTTGAACGTCCGCGGCGGCGCGATCAGCAGCAGATGCTCCTCCAGCGGCACCTGCAGCCGGTGCCGGTAGTGCGCCCGGCCCAGCCCCACCGAATGCAGCCGCGGCCGGCGCGCCCGCTGCCAGAACGAGCAGGAGCGGCGGAATCCGGCCGGACTTGCGGAACGCCGCCAGACGCCCCCACCGCAGCCACAACTCCCCCACGGTGGCGAACCCGCGGCCCGGGTGCAGCCGCAGATGCAACCGGAACCGGGTGTGGCGCACCCGGTGCCGCGGCAGCCCCGGCCGGGCAGGAACGCCCACTTCCACCCGGCCGCGACCGTGAGCACGACGGCCAGGATGATGACGTATTTCATGACCTGCTCCCGTTCTGTGCTGCCAGCACTGCCTTGCGCAGCGCCGTCCTGGCCGCCCCGGTATTCAGCCCGGCCTGCGGTGCCAGCTCCGCGGAGAATCCGCGCCACGTCCGTGACCGGCACAGCCGCCAGCGGCCCGTGATGCTCGGTCACCAGGGCGAGGAACCGGGCCGTCTTCGTGCCGCTCCTGGGACCCTGCCGGGCATTGCCCAGGGCACGCCGGGGTGCGGTGATCGCCGGGACCGGCCGTTCGGCGGTGACCCGGCGGCCCGGGGCGACCGGGCATTCCTCGATCACCCACCGGCGGAACCCGGCCAGCGTCGAGCCCGGCGCGAGCGCCAGGCGCAGCAGCCACAGCGCCAGGCCGCCCAGCACCGCCAGCGGCGTGACCTGCTCATCAGCCAGCCGGACATTCAGCGCTTTGTGCCGGGCGATCGCCCAGGCGCGGACGACGCCGATCAGTGTGTCGCTGGCCAGCCCGTAGGCCACCGGCGGCATCGCCCAGATCGCCAGGCTGCGCCACCCGGGGCTTGCGGCGATCGCATTCATGAACACGCTCACCGCGACCGATGCCACGTTCAGCGCCCGGGCCCGGATCGCCCGGCGGCCGTGCAGCGCCAGCGCGATCCCCAGCGACGCGAACACCACCGCAGCCGCGTCCGGGATCGCGGCCTCCAGGCCGGCGACCACCGCCAGCCGCCGCGCCGCGAAGATCATCCGGTACTGCGCCGTGAAACTCACCACCGCCGCCGCGCCCGCCAGCACGCTCAACCCGGCCACGGCGTTACGCAGCCACCCCGCGGAACGATCGGCATGTGTTCCCAGGTGAATCACCCGGCTCGCGGGCCCACCAGTGGACAGCTCCGGCGCAAGGTGCAGCGGCGCCTGGCCGTCGCCGCCGCGCGCGGGCGTGGCCCGCCTTCGCGAGCGCGGCTGCTGATGCGGCCTCATGCCTGGTCCGGGAAGATCTCGGCGTCCAGCTCGGCCAGCAGTCCTTCCTGCGCAGCCGGCAACACCGCGGTCATCGACTCCGGATGACCCGGCCCCAGGCCCGCCGACACCCGGCGGCGGACCGGCCCGAACGGCACCAGCCGCCGAAGCCAGCCCGCGGCCGCCAGCAGCCACGCCCGGCCCGCCGTGGCCGGGACGACCCCCGCGGCCGCGCAGCGGCGGCACGCCATCAGCGGACGGCCCATCCGGCGTGGCCGGATCAGCCAGCCATAGTCAGCAGCCAGCTGGGCGAGAGCGGCGGCGCGGCTGGCGAAATGCGGCGGGATCCCCTCCGCGCAGGCCGGGTCGCCGAACGACCACGCCAGCCCGCAGCCATCGCACGACGGGATCAGGTAGGAGATCTTCCGGAAACCCATTACCCGGCCCTCCCGGCCAGCCCGGCGATGAGCCCGCCGACCGGCAACTGGCGGAGCGAGACCGCTGCAGGCCCGGGATCAGCGAGCGCGGTGACGACGTTCGTGTTCACGAGAGGCCCGATCCGTTCCGGCCAGGCGCTAGCGGCGGCTCGCCATCCGCGCTCGCGGTCCAAGCCGCTGGGACGTCGGCCCGGTCCGGCAGGTAGGCGTAGAGGCCGAAGACACGGCGGGCGATCGCGGCGCTGAGGCCGCGCGGCCGGCAGGCCAGCGAAGCGGCGCGTTCCTGCCGCCACACTCCCGCCCGCAGCACAGCGAGCGGGACCACGAAAGTGATGATCACGATGGCGGCTAAGCCGGCCAGGACGGTTTCCATGACACGCAGCGTGCGCCGGAACGGGCGGACGCCATCACCGCACAGCCGGACGCCTGCCAGACGTCTTCCGCGTGGCTGGACGCCGGCAAGACGTCCCGGCTAGGGTGTTGCCGTCCTGGACGTCCTGCCTCTTTGCGGTCGGGTGTATGCCGAACGAACGGTTGCGTGCCGCGCTGCTCGAGCACGGGGTCACGCCTGCCGTCATCGGCGAGGAAATCGGCGTCGACCAGAAAACAGTGGAACGCTGGATCGCCGGACGGGCTCCCCTACCGCAAGCACCGCTACGCGTTAGCCGCCCGCCTCGGCATGGACGAGGCGTACCTGTGGCCCGACGCGCTGCCCCGCGAGGTCGTCGGCGCCGCATCGGAAGCCGAGCTGCTGGCCGTCTACCCGCACCGCTGGGAGATCCCGCGGGACGTGTGGGGACAGCTGTTCACCGCGGCCGAGCGCGAGATCGGGATCCTCGTGTACTCAGGGCTGTTCCTCGCCGAGGACGCCGGCATGCAGAAGATCCTCGCCGGCAAGGCCAGGGCGGGCGTGCGGGTCCGCGTGCTGCTGGGTGACCCGGACAGCCCGCAGGTCGCCGACCGCGGCGCAGACGAGGGCATGGACGACGCCATGGCCGCGAAGATCCGCAACGCGCTGGTCCTGTACCGGCAGCTGCGCGCCGTCGAGGGCGCGGAGTTCCGGTTCCACCAGACCATCTTGTACAACTCGATCTACCGCGCCGACGACCAGCTGCTGGTCAACACCCACATCTACGGCGTGGCCGCCGCGCATGCGCCGGTCTGGCACCTGCGCAAGGTCGCCGGCGGCGAGATCGCGACCACCTACCTGGAAAGCTTCGAGCGGGTCTGGGAAACCGCAGTGCCGGTACCGGGAGCGCAGTGAATGGGCCGCAGGATCGACTACTACGACGACCCGGACGCCCCGCAGGCCAACAGCATCGTCCCCTCGGTCAACGTCGCCGTCACCAACGACGCAGGCGAGGTCCTGCTGATCCGCCGCTCCGATAACGGCAACTGGGCGCTGCCCGGCGGCGCCGTCGACCTCGGCGAGTCGCTCACCCAGGCCGCCGTCCGGGAGACCCGGGAGGAGACCGGCGTCGACTGCGAGATCACCGGCCTGTCCGGCATCTACACCGACCCCGCGCACGTGCTGCTGTACACCAGCAACGGCGAGGCCCGGCAGGAGTTCTCCATCGTCTTGACCGGCCGCGCGACCGGCGGCCAGCCGACGCCCAGCAGCGAGACATCCGAAGTCCGCTGGGCCGCCCCGGGTGACCTCGAGTCCTACGAGATGGACCGCTCGATGCGGCTCCGCGTCCGGCACTACGCCGAGCACCGCGACCAGCCCTATATCGGCTAGCAGCCCGCCAGGACCCGGGCCCGGGCTAGCGATACGGGACGCAGGCGCGGACGCGGCTTTCCGGTGCTGGACGCGCGCTACCGCGCTGGCCAGTTCCGGCGCCGAGCGCGTGATCGCGCGGCTGACCAGGTCGCCGGGCGCGTAGCGGGCGCGGATGTCGTCCAGGCGCCGCGCGACCGGCATACGGTGGCCATCCGGGCCGGTGGTCATGTCGCAGTAGGTCAGCGCATCGGCGAGATCACGGCGGGCCGGCCGGAACTCTGCGGTCAGGTCCCCGGCGAGGCCGCGCTCGGCGGCCTCGTTAATCGCGCAGGAATGATAGGCGACCAGCCGGCAGAGCATGCCGCTGGCGCCTTCGGCGTCGCGCAGGTGACGGGCGCCATCCAGCGGATGGAATCCCGTGCTGGCGACACCGGGCGCATAGCCGATGTCATGCAGCCACGCCGCAGCCGTCAGCAGGTCACCATCCCGGCCGAGGACCGGGGCCAGCGTCCGCGCCGCCGCGGCGACCCCCTGGGTGTGCGCCCACCGGCGCGGCAGTGCCTTGGCGAGGAGGCGGCGGGCGGTGGCCTCGGCCCATTCTGCTTGCGCTCATGGACAGACACTACGTTGGCAGTGCCGGACGTGCACGGACGCGGCCGGGCCATCTCAGGACGTCCTGCGACGGGCCGCCACGTCCCGCCTCGTCCGGGCTCACATCGGCCAGCCGTTCCCGCGCGGGCTTGCGGCCGACACCGGCCAGGATCCGGGCCCGGGACTGCGCTGGCCGCGCGATGCTGTCCGGCCGCCACGCCCACACGTCGACCACGCCGGGCCGGGCCAGGCAGAACCCGTCGAACCAAGCCGTGATCTCCTCCACGGTCCGGCCGGTCACCGGCGCAGTGTCACCGTAGGCGGCCTGCAACTGCCGCAGCAGCTCGGGATCCGTGCCGGTCGAAGTGCCCGCGCTGATGACCAGGTAACTGCCCGGAGCGATCCGACGCCGGAACACCGCAACGGCCTCGTCCGCTTCATCAGCAGCCAGGAAATGCAAGAACAGAACCGAGAATTACGCAGACCCGCTCGCCCGTGTCGATCAGCCGGGTCAGTGCCGGGTCAGCAAAGGTACGGCCCGGATCGCGGACATCTCCCGCCACGACGGCAATATTGCCGTCGGTGGCCAGCAGCGCGCGAGCATGGGTAAGGACGACCGGGTCACGGTCGACGTAGACCACGCGGGCATCGGATACCGTCTCGCGGGCGATCTCGTGCACATTCGGGCAGGCGGGCAGCCCAGTGCCGAAGTCGATGAACTGGGTCACTCCCTGCCGGGCCACATGGCGCACGGCGCGGGCCAGGAACGCCCGGTTCGCGCAGGCGACCTCGGCGACCTCCGGGAATTGCTCCAGCACCGCGTCGGCGGCGGCGCGGTCGGCCTGCGAAGCTGTCCTTGCCGCCGAGCCAGTGCGCGTACATCCGGGCGATGTTCGCCCGGGCCGTGGTGAACGCGGCCAGATCGGGGTTCCCGGCTGGCTGGAGCACGTCCCGCAGCTCGGTTAAGTCGGCCGTGACGACGGTGTGCGGGTTCAGGCCGAGGTGGAGGCTCCGAGCAACGTACCGTTCCCGCCCGGGCGTGACCTCACGCCAGATCTTGTAACCGGGGTAGTCGTCCCGCAGCACGGCCAGGGCATCCCTTCTCACCGCCCCGCACCTCCCTCACGGAGACCGGAACCGCTGGCCAGTGTGCTCCCCTGGCTGTTTCCGGCCCGCGTCACCGCTGCTGACGCTTCCTCTTGGCTCGGCCCGGTTACCGCGCGCCTGGTGGTCGTGTTCAACGCCGTCCCATCCGTTTCAGATAAATCCGACTGCCCGCTGTCCGGCAGTCGCCTTCCGTGGTCAGGACCAGGCTCGCGGGAACGACGGAACTTCTGTACCGCGCGATGGGACGACTAGGGACTTCTTCTGTTAGCGTCAGTGCTGTCCTCGCATCGGGAGGCACTGGCCGTTGAACGAGACCCTGCGCCGCGCGCTGCTGCGCGCGCGGCTCAGCGAAGACGATGTTGCCGCGCGCTTGCAGGTCGATCCCAAGACCGTGCGGCGCTGGCTGGAAGGCCGCGTGCCCTACCCGCGGTACCGCTGGGTGCTGACCGGCCTGCTGGACGCCGACGAAGCCGACCTGTGGCCCGAAGCCCGCGCCGCCATCGCCGCCCGCTCCCGGCCCGCCGAGATCAAGGCCATCTACCCGAGCCGCCACGCCGTGCCCAGCGAGACGTGGCTGTCGCTGTTCGTCTCGGCCGAGCGGGAAATCGGCGTCCTGGCCTGCTCCGGGCTATTCTTCGCCAGAGAGCCCGGCGTCTTAGACGTCCTCGCGGACCGGGCCCGGGACGGATTGCGAGTACGAATCTGCCTGCGGGATTCAGACGGACCTGTCACCACGGAAGATAGCGCCGAAGAAGGCGCCAGGGACGTCGCGACAGCGGGGATACGCGAGGCTCTCGGGTTGTTCGGGCAGTTAGGCGAGAACGCTTGCGTGGAGATCCGGCTGCACCGGACTGTCCTTTACAACTCGATCTACCGGGCCGACGACCAACTGCTGGTCAGCCAGCACGCCTACGGCATCCCGTGCGAGCGCTCGCCTGTCCTTTACCTGCGCTCAGCCGACGACGGTGACCTGGCCGCTACCTACGTCGATGCCTTCGAGCGCATCTGGACTGGCGCGACGCCGCTGAAGTAGGCCCGGTCAGTCACAGGTCGAGGGCGGCGCGCAGGGCAATGCCGATCGCCTCCATGGCATCCGCGTCGCACCGGCAGGCCAGCTCGCCGATCCGCTCCTTGCGGACCGCGCTGATGTTGTCCAGCCGCACGATGCCAGCCAGCGGCTCGGTGATCCGGACCGTGACCAGCGTCTCGGGCGCGATGCCGTCCGTGTCAATCGGGGCCGTCAGGACAGCGGAGGCGGTCTCGGACTCGTTCAGCGCGTCGTTGCCGATAATCAGGGCATAGCGGTCCCGCGCGCTGACCCTGCTGTGCACGACGCGGACCTCACCGCGCCTCACGACGCGTTAGCCTCGTCCGCCTTGGCACGTCGGCCAGGATGCTATTTTCGTTGCTTCCCGGCGCTAGGATGCTCACCAGCCTGCCGCTTAGTGGATCTGTCCCGTGCATGCGTTGCACGTACCGAGGTCTGTTACTTTGAGATTCCCGAGTGGCCGCGATGGAGGCGGGAAAGAATCAGCATCACCTGCCAAGATGCATCGCTTCCGGTAATCGTTATCTGGATTGGCCGCCTGGTCCTGGCATTCCTGACTGGGTAAGGCTGAATGTTCCCACCGTTCCTCCTTCATGCCGGATACCTGCGCGCCGGGGCGGCCTTCCGGGCAACTCCGGTGCACTGCGCGCCCTGCGCGGGGCGGCCAGGGCCTCCCTGCAGGGAGGCCCTGGCGCGCCTGGAGGGTCCCGCGTCCTGGGGGCTTATGCCTTGGCGCTGAGCGTGAGCTTCACCCGCAGATCATCGGGGCCAGGGTCCGGTGGGTTCGGGTCGGGCAGGTCGTCGACCGGGCCGTCCGGCAGAGGCTGGCCTGTCGGGTCCTGCGGCAGTTGCGCGAACACCTTTCCGATCGCCTCACCGATATCGATGAGAGTTTGAATGATTGGCCCGAAGTCGTTCGCGGCGACCTGGGCCACCATGATTCGTTGAGTATCCTCCGGCGCCGTGTCTGTGAAGTCGCCTGAAGAGTGCGCAGCACTGAACAGCGGCGCTGGGCCACAGGCGAGCGTAAACGGCTTGGAGGCGCCGAGCTGCTGGCCGTTGCCGTCGAAGTAGGTGAGAGAGACAGCAGTGGTGAACGCCACGAGCTTGTGCGTGCACGTGAGATCCACGTGGCAGCTCAAGTTACGGTTGTCGGCCATCTCGGCGTAGACAACGATGTAGTGACCGTCCTGCGGGTTGAAATGCACGGGCGGAACTGTGATTGTGATTGACATGATGTCTCCTTTTCAGGGTGGGTGGCCGGCGATTCACGCCGACGCTGCTGCTTGAAATGCGCGCGTTTCATGAGACAGATTCGCCTACGTGGACATGCGAAGGGCAGGGATCGGCTGACCCCTTCCCGCGCGGCGGGCTGCCGGGGGACGAATGACCCACATGTGCCGGAAGGCGGAGATGGAGCTTCTAGACCAGGCCTTCGGCCAGGGCCAGGCGGGTGAGATCGGCACGGCGGCGGCAACCGGTCTTATCCCGGATCCGGTCCAAGTGCGAGCTGACGGTGCGGATGCTGATGTACAGCTGCGCGGCGATCTGGGCGTTGGTGGCGCCCTGGGCGACCAGGGTGACGAGCTCCCGTTCACGGGCGCTGAGCTTCCCAGCGCCCGGCCCCGCCGGCTGCGGCGGGGCGGGATCGATGAGCATGAGAGCGTACCGGGCCGCAGCGGCCAGGGTCATTACCGCGCCTCGTTCTTCGGCCGCGCGGCTCCGGGCAGTTCCGAGCGTCTGCCGTGCCTGGCGCAGCGGTCCCTCGCGGAGGCGTGCATCCTGCTGCAGATCCGGGATTTCCTCTTGCTGCTGGAACGCAGCCAGCCCGGCCCACACGGTGATGGCCTCGGCGGCCCGTCCCGTCGCAGCGCACAGATGCCCGCAGCAGTCCAGGGAGCCGAGCTGACTGGTCGTGTCGCCGGCCCGAACTGAAATCTGGAGGGCCTCGCCCAGGTGGGCGGCGGCGTCCCCGGTGCGGCCGGCCCACAGGTCCAGCATCACCATGTGCGACAGCAGGAGCTCCCGGTCCTTCCATGCGCCTGCCTCTTGGGCCTGGGCAAGCGCTGCCGCGCAGACCGCATCGGCGGCAGCCAGGTCCCCTGCCGCGATCAGCGCCCCGGTCAGGACATAGCGGGCCCACCGCACGACCACACGAGGCACGCCGGTTGTGATCTGCGCGGCCTGCCGCGCCGCCAGCACCGCGCTATCTGGGTCGTCGCCCTCGGCGGCGAAGCTGAGGGCGCCCAGGGCCTGGATCTCTCCGGTCCGGTAGCCAATTTCCCGGGCCACAGCCAGCGACTGGCGGGCATCCTCGGCCGCCTCGGCGGCACGGCCCAGATTGCTTAATGCCACCGACCGCCCCATAAGGCCATCGGCCAGCGCCCGGGACGCCCCCCGGCCTTCGGCTGCGTCGCGCAGCGCAGTGAAGTGCTCCAGCGTCCGGGCCGGGCTCAACGAAAACAGCGCGGCAAGACCGAGCCACAGATTCGCAGCGCACCACTCATCGCTGCCCGCTTCGGTCCGCCCGGTGACCTCGCACAGAAGCGAATACTGGCTCGCCAGGCGGCCCCGCAGCAACCACCACCAGCCCAGCGCGGCTGCTAGCCGCAGCGCGATAGCCGGGTCATGGTCCATCGTCCAGGCCAGCACCTGCCGCATCATGGTGTCCTCGGTATCCAGCTGCCGCGCCGCGGCTGCCTCCCCCTCGACGGTCTGCATCTCCGTCGAGGCCTGCTCGGCCATCTTCAACGCGTACCGGGCTTGCGCGGCCGCGACCGCGTCCGCCTCCGCGGCCACGGCCAGCAGGGCGGCGCCGTAGGCGCGCAGCGTCTCCAGCATCGCGTACCGGGGTCGCCCGTCGGGACCGGCTCGGGGCGGGACCAGCAGTGAGCAGTCCACCAGCCGCAGCACCGCCGCGCCGGCGCCTTTCCCCGCCACGGCCTCGGCGGCCTCCAGCGTGAACGGCCCGGGGAACACCGACACGGCGCGGAACACCTGCTGCTCGTGGTCTCCTAGCAGCTGGTAGCTCCACTCCACCGCGGCTGCCAGCGACTGGTGCCGCCACGCCGCCAGCCGGTCCCCCGCGGTCAGCCACGCGAACCGGTCATCGAGACGATCCACCAGCTGGCCCACTCCCAGCCCCTCCACCCGCGCCGCTGCCAGCTCGATCGCCAACGGCATCCCGTCCAGCCGCCTCACCAGCCGTGCCACCGCCGGAACCTGTTCACGGCCTAGGACAAAATGCGGGTCGGCCTGCCGCGCCCGGTCGGTGAACAGCGCCACCGCCTCCGACCCGCCCGCGTCAGGAGCATTGTCTGAGCCGGGCAAGATCAGCGGGCCCAGCCGGTACCGGACCTCACCAGCCGCCCGTAGCGGCTCCCGGCTGGTCGCCAGCACCCGCAAATCATCACAAGCCGCCAACAGCCTCGCACACAGCTGCGCCGCCGCGCCGATCACATGCTCACAGTTGTCCAGCACCAGCAGCATTTGCTGGCCCGCCAGCACCTGAGCCAGGACGCCCGTTGCCGGGACGCCCGGCTGCTCCTGCACCTCCAGCGCTGCGGCCACCACCGCCGGAACCTGCGCCGGATCGCTAACCGGGGCTAGCTCGGCCAGCCACGCCCCGTCTGCGTATCTGGCGGCCGCGCGCCGGGCGACCTGGCCTGCCAGCCGGGTCTTGCCCGAGCCCCCCGGCCCGGTCACTGTCACCAGCCGGTGCTCTTTCAGCAGGTCCGCGAGCTCGCGCACCGGCTCGCCCCGGCCGATAAAACTCGTCAGCGCGGCTGGGAAGCCATGCACGCCACCGGCCGCGGTCACCGCCGACATCCCCACGTCCGTACCATAACCGCAGGGTCGCAGCAGCCATACAGGCCAACCGCTGAGATTTGAGTTGGCCAAGACTCAGACCAGCTGAACTCAGCGCGGACCGGGTGATAACCCGCTGTATCACCCGGCCGCTGTCGGTGCCCGTCGCTACCATCCCGGGTATGACTGACGACCAGGGTGCCGGGGCCGCGCCGGGCGGCCAGACGCGCCGAGGCACGGATTTGATGCCCATCCCTGGTGACCCTCGGCCCTCAGCGGAGACGGCGCTCGCCGCGGAGCTGCTTAGCCGCGTGCAGGCCGAGTTGCCGGCGGTGGCTTGGCTGAGAGAGCGACGACCCGCGCTATCCGGACACGTGGCCTGCCTACGCGGCGCTGCTGCCGCGCACCCAGGCGGCATGCACCGCCGATAGCCTTCCGATGGCACGAATCGCCAGCTAACTCGTGTACTGCGGCAATGTGGCTGCCGCTCACGCTCTCATTTGGCAGATCCTCGACGTCCATGAGCGGGTGCTCGCCGCCGAGCACCGTGACGCCCTGACCGCCCGTCCACCTCGCCTACTTGACGGGGGAGGCGCGGGATCTGGCTGGTGCCCGCGACCAGTTCGGGCGGGCTGCCGCTGCTACTGGAGCAGGCCGCCGCCTACATGCTGGCCACTGGCCTTGACCTGGCCAGCTATTCGGGGCTATTCCGGACCGGCGCGCCGACCTGTGCAGGCCCGCTGGAACCAGCCGGTTATGACAAGAAAGTCGCCGCTACCTGGGCGCCGGCCCTCAACCAGGGCCAGCAAACCCAGCTGCAGGCGGCCGGACTGCTGCGCCCCCGAGACCGTTCCGCTCTCACTCCTACTGCCGCCCAGCCCGGGACTTGCCGGGTCCATCAGCCCCGAGACCGCGCCGCTGCTGCCGCTGCGGGAGGACCCCCTAGGAGCCTGCTGAAAAAGGTCAGTTCCTGGGGCTCTGTATGGCTGCCGAGTGCCCGCTCCGGTACCTGTGGCCAGCCCGTCTGCGCTGAGATCCAGCCCCTCCCGGTAGCCTGTGGGTCTCTGGGACACGGGCAGCCCTCGAGCCGGATCCGCTTTGAGGGCATGCCGGGCGGGCCTGTCCGCCCTGGTCAGGTGGCCAGCGCCCAGGCGCCGTCGCGGCGGGCCAGTCCCCTCCCGGTCAGGTTACGCAGGTTCAGCGCGGCGGTACGGCGCTTGAGCCAGGCGTGGTTCTTTGCGGTGCCGCGGTAGCGGAGCTTGAGCCGGCGTCCCCGCCAGGTGGCGACCTGGGCGATGGCGCGTTCCACGTTGGGCCGGTGGGCCATGTAGTCCTTGCGCAGCCCGGTGGCGGCCCAGTCAGCCCGCGCCTGCCGGAGCAGGTCGTCGCGCTCGTGCAGGACGAGCTTGCGGCCAGTCTTGCAGGTGGTGCATTGTGCCCGCAGCGGGCAGCCGCGGCACAAGACGCCGAAGGTGGCGACACGGGTGCGGCTCAAGGCGACAGTGTGCCCGGCCGGGCAGGTGACCATGCCAGCCTGCTCGTCCACGGTGAAGTCGTCGATGGTGAGCCCGCCCTGGATCGGGGCCTGTAGCGGCTTGGGCTTGATCACCGCCCGGTGCCCGGCCTTCTCTATCGCATCGCGCAGGTCACCGGTGCCGTAAGCGGAATCGCCGTACCAGGCCAGCGGGTCACCGCCGCCGCCGTTGTCACTGCCGCTGCTGGTACCGGGGGGTGCGCCGGCGCCGTCACCGGCGGCCAGGAACTCCTCCGCCACCGCCGGGTCGGAGCTCTCGGCCCCGGCGGCCCTGGTTAACTTCTCATCGGTGATGATCCCGGTCTCCGGGTCGGCGGCCAGGTGCGCCCGGTAGCCGTCCCTGCGGGCCTCGGGGGACTTGCGGGTGTGACGGGCCTCAGGGTCCACGGTGGAGATGGTCCGGTCTTCGGCGACCTTGCGGGCGATCCGCCACCGCCCGTCAGTCCCGTCACTGCCCTCGGCGGGCTCGACGTCCTGCCCGGCGACCAGGGCCAGCAGCGCCACCGCGGATGCGGCGCGCTCATCCAGGTCGTCGCCCTCCAGCGCGGCCACTACCGCGTTCGCGTCGTTGACCAGCGCGGACACCAGTGCCTCCTTCGCCCGGGGATCATCCCAGTCGATCTTCGGCTTGCCGGGCTCAGAGTAGTCGTGGCCCGTGCACACCCGCGCGATCTGCTCCGCCGCGCCGGGCACCTCCCGGGCCACCTTGCGGATCGCCGACACCAGCTGGGTGACGGTGTCCTGGGTGGCCACCGCATCGGCCAGGATCGTGGAGTCCACCGCCCGGCGGCGCCGGCCCCGCAGCACCCCGGTCTCCTCGATCACCATCCTGACCGAGTCGTTCACCCGGTGCGGGCGCTGCGACTTCGCGATCCGGTTCCGCCAGTACACCAGCGACGACGGGTCAAACCCCGCATCGGCCAGCGGCGCCCCGATCGCCACCTTCCACCGCACATCGAACCGGACCGCCTCGGCGGTCTCCCGGTCCGAGAAATCATGCAGCACCTGCAGGGTCAGCACCGCCGCCATCCGGGTGGCCGGGATCGACGGCCTGCCCACCCCCGGCGCGGCGAACAAGTCCGCATAATCGGCGTCCGGGAACATCTCGGCCCGGTGCGCGGCCAGGAACGCAAACATGCTGCCCGCCGGGATCAGGTGCCCGGCCAGCGCCGCAGCGTCCAGTAACTCCCCGCCTGCCCGCTCGAAGCCCTGCATGACTAAATCATCCCAGATGCTGGAACAACCAGCCAAGCACGCCAATGAGCGGCCCCGGGCTTTTCAGCAGGCTCCTAGCGGTCGATGACGCCGTCACGGCGCTGCGCCGTTACTCGCTGACCGAGCCGCTCGCCGATGGCTCGGTGTCGGTGCACCGGCTGACGGAGGCCGTCACCTTCGCGCAGCTGACTGCAGAACAAACGCGGTGGCGGCGTATTGCCAAGAGCACAGAGGATCGCGGCCTAGCGGTTCTCAAGAACGCTAAGCCAACACGCCTGACCTGCACGGACCTCGTTCGCCGGCGATGATTTAGCCACGTATCCGGCATGAGCAACGCTCCGGGAGCCAGATGGGCCGTGCTGGCATCGAGCACTCGCAAGGACCATCACCTTTACGAGCTTTCTCAATCTGCTGTTTCCCCTGTTCAGCTGCCTTCTACTGTCCCTCTCCCCGTTCTCGTCACGCATTTACTTCCTGATCTTGTTCGCCCTGCTTGTCACCATGATCCATAGCCGTGCAGACCGTTGCATTATCTGAATGATCATGGTCAGCTCTGCGGCTGGGTGCTCTTGGAGGGAGGCAGCTGTTGGCCGTGGTCGTGACCGTCGCGAAGGGCTACGACCTCGGCTACGTATGGAAGAACCAGGGCCACGCCGCAGCCGAGCGGACCACCGGCGGCTACTACATCAACGCGGCCCAGGCCGGGGAGCCGCCGGGCCAGTGGTGGGGGCCGGGCGCCGAATCGCTGGGTTTCGCCGGTGGCCAGGTGGTAGAGCGCGAGCCCTATGAGGCGGTGTACTCGCAGACGGACCCGTGGACCGGGGCAAGACTCGGGCGGCCGCGCGGCAGTTATACGAAGTTCAGCGACCATCTGGCGCGGCTGACGGCGGCTGAGCCGCATGCCACGGCCGAGCGGCTGATCGAGCTAGAGCGGGAAGCGGCGAAGGCGACCCGCCAGCCCGCCGCCTATACCGACGTGACCGTGTCGTTTTCCAAGTCGATCTCGGTGCTGCACGCCTCGATCCGGGAAAACGGCCGCCGGGCGAGGCTGGCGGGCGATGACCGGGCGGCGGCGTACTGGGCAGGCTATGAGGAGAAGTTCCAGGAGGTTCTGCACCGGGCGAACCGGGCCGCGCTGGAGTACGCGCAGCGGTGGGCCGGGATGACGCGGACCGGCTACCACGGGGTCCGGGTGGACGGGCAGGAGCCGGGCCGGTTCGCCGAAGCCGGCCTGGTCGTGACCTCATGGCTGCAGGGCACCAGCCGCGACGGCGACCCGCAAGATCACATCCACAACCAGATCGCCCGGATCACCCGGACAGTGAGCGATGGCCGGTGGCGGGCGCTGGACACCGCGTGCCTGCGGGAGGTGCCCGGAGCCTTGCAGGCGATCGCGGCGACGGTCGTGGAATGCGAGCTGACGCGCGAGTTCGGCGTGGCCTGGGTTCCGCGGCCGGACGGGCGCGGCAACGAGATCGACGGGATCACCCGCGCGCAGATGGACGCCTACTCCACCCGCACCGCCGCGGTGCACGAAAAGGAACGCGAGCTCGCGCGGGCGTGGGAGCGCAGGCACGGGCGTGCGCCGAATTCGCGTGAGCTGTTCTACCTCGCGCAAAAAGCAACCCTGCGATCACGCCGGGACAAAGACGCGGGCGAGATCGACTGGGACGCGCTGGCCCGCCGCTGGGACGCGGCCATCGGCGGCGAGCTGGCCAGCATCGCCCCGGCCGTCTCAGTCATGCACGGCCCGGGCGCCGATGGCGAGACGCTCGTTGGCCGCCGTGAGCCGGCCCGGACGCTGTCGCGGGACGCCTTGGTGCGCGCGGCGCAGAAGGCGCTGTGCCTGGTGTCCGAGAAACGTCCCACCTGGACCCGGCACCACCTGCTGAAACAGCTCGCTCTGGTCATGCCGGCCGAGACCCGGAACCTGGCACCTGCATCTGCCGAGGCGCTGCTGGAGAAGATGGCCGATGAGGCGCTGTCCGGGCGCATTGAGCCGGTCGTCTGCGTGAGCGCGCCTGAGTGGCCGCCACTGCCGGCGTCGCTGCGGCGTGAGCTGGATGATGGCAGCATCTACACGCGGCCTGGTCTCACGCGGTATGCGACAGTCGCGCAGTTGTCCGCCGAGGAGCGATTGGTCGCGCAGGCGCAAGCGCAGCGGGCGCCGCATCTGCCGCGCGAGCTGGCGGCACGCCATCTCGGCGCTGACGCGGCGGTGCTGGAGGCGCAGCTACGGGAACGCGCGCAGGATGCACGCGAGCGCGTGACGCGGCGCGGGCTGAGGCTGGACCAGGCCGCCGCCGTGTACCACGTGCTCACCTCCAGCCGTACCGCGGAGGTGATCGTCGGGCCTGCGGGCACTGGCAAGACCCGTGTCCTGGCCGCCGCGGCGCAGGCCTGGGCGGCGCAGCACGGCGAGGGGCGGGTGTTCGGCACCGCCACTTCGCAGAACGCCGCTAACGAGCTGCGCAAGGCCGGCGTGGCGGTGACGGCCAACACGACCCGGCTGCTGGCCGGCATCCGGCGCGGCCGGATCCCGGCGGGCTCGCTGATCCTGGCCGATGAGGGCTCCATGATCTCCCTGCAGCACCTCTCGGCGCTCGTCAGCCACGCCGCGGCGAACGGGTGCAAGGTAGTGCTCGCCGGGGATCAGGAGCAGCTCGCGGCCGTCGAGGGCGGCGGCGCGATGATGCTGCTCGCTGACCGCCTGGGATATGTGCAGCTCGCCGAGCCGGTCCGGTTCGCCGCGCAGTGGGAACGGGACGCCTCGCTGCGGCTGCGCGCCGGGGACCAGACCGCGCTCGATGACTACGATCAGCACTGCCGGATCTGTGGCGCCCCGCCCGATGAGGCCATGGACCAGGCCGTCAAGGCATACATAGCGAGCTACCTGTCCGGCCATGACGTGATCCTGTCGGCCGCGGAGTGGGCACGCTGCCGGGAACTATCCCGGCGGATCCGCGGCGACCTGATCCATCTTGGCCTGGTCGACGGCGGCCAGGCCGTGCCGATAGCAGAAGGCGCGCAGGCCTCGGCCGGTGACCTGATCATCTGCCGCGACAACGATCACGACACCGCGGTCGGCGAACCCGGCCGGGGCCTGGCCAACGGCGACGTCCTGCGGATCGAGGCCATCACCCCGGGCGGCATCCAGGTCCGCCGCCTGATCGACCCCGACCCTGCCACCGGCGCCCGCCGCTTCACCAGCCACACGTTCTGCTACAACGGCTACCGCACGGCGGACCTGGCTTACGCGATCACTGGGCATTCTGCGCAAGGCGGCACGGTGCACACTGGGCTCACGCTGGTCACCGGTAGCGAAACCCGGCAATGGCTGTACTCAGCGCTGGCCCGCGGCACCGCGAACAACATGGCATTCGTGTTCACCACACCGCCGAAGGCCGCCGACCCGCAGCCGGGCACCCGCCCCGCACCAGAGCTGGAACGCTACGAACGCATCCGCCGCGAGCGCGAAGGCTTCCTGCCAGCCCCGCCAGAACAAGGACCGGTCGGCCAGGATCCGCGTGAGCCCGGCGCTGTGCTCAGCGACGTGCTCATGCGAGACGGCTCGGAGATGTCCGCGTCCGAGACGCGGCGGCGCAGCCTGGCCAACGCCGACCATCTCGGCGTCCTGAACGCGATCTGGACCGCGGAAACCCAGACAGCGCACAACTCCCGCTACCACGACCTCGTCCTGGCCGCTCTCCCGCCCGGATACCGCCAGGAACTGGCCTACCAGGCCAGATGGCTGTACCGGACGCTACGGACCGCCGAACTGGCCGGCCTGGATCCCGCCGACGTCATCCGCCGCGCCGTCGAGTCCCGCGACCTGGCCGGCGCCCGCGATATCGCCAGCATCCTCGACGCCCGGATCCGTCAGCATGCCCAGTCACTACAGCCGCAACCGCAGGGCCCATGGGCCGGCCGCGTGCCGCAGGTCGACGATCTCGAACGCCAGGCCTACCTGACTGAACTCGCCGCGATGATGGACCACCGCAAGCAACGCCTCGGCCAGCACGCCGCCGACCACCCGCCCGCATGGGCGGTCAAGGCCCTCGGACGCGTCCCCGCCCACGGGCCAGCCCGGCAGGAATGGCAGCACAAAGCATCCTCTATCGGCGCCTACCGGGAGATGTACGGCTACGACCATCCCGCCGACCCGATCGGCCCCCAGCCCGCCGCCGACTCCCCCGACATGCACGCCGCCTGGCACGAGGCATTCCTCGCCCTCGGCCCACCCGGCGGGCCCGATGTCCGCGGCATGCCCGATGGCAGGCTATGGCTCATCCGCGACACCTACGCCACCGAAACCAGATGGGCACCCCGGCACGTCGGCAGGGAACTACGGCTGGCCAGGCTCGGTGCATACAACGCGGACCGCGACGCGATACGCACCGGGGCGGAAGCAGAAGCCGCCCGTAAGCAAGGCAACCACGAGCGAGCGGACCGCCATCAATTCTGGGCTGCCGCCTACCAGGCGATGGGCCGCCGTTACCGCGAGCAGGAAGAAACGTTCGCCGCCACCATGCAAGACCGCCGCGAGTGGGAACACGCCACTGAGCGCTCCCGCCACCTCGCCATCGCCGCCGACGCCGAACTCCGCAGGCGTCATCCCGACCAGACAATCGAGCCCCTCCGGTCCGACGAACCCGCCCCCGTAAGCGAAACCGGCCGCGAGGAACTGACCCTCACCCCCGGCCAGGACATCGGCCAGCTGGCGCAATGGATCCAGGACCTGGCCGCCCAGCGCAAGGCCTTCTGCGAGAAACTCGACGAACGCCAAACTCTCAAGGTCCCCAGCGATGACCCGGACTGGGAAGGCTTCGGCCTGGCCTTCCCGTCCCCGGCTGCACCAGACAAAGACACGATCCTGCAGCCACCGAAACCGCAGATCACTCCATCAGCGAAGATCCTTCAACTCGCCCGGGAACGAGACGCCGCACCCGAGGCCGCTGACTAACGGCAGACCCGGGGCGCATCATGGTGGAAGTGAGGAGGTGCCCGGCCATGCCCGCCATCGAGATCCCCGACCCGCTGCCGCCGGCGATCACTCTGCCCCGCACGGTCGTCGAATTCGCCATCGAACAGCATCTCGAAGAGCTCGGCGACTCCGGCCTCGTCGCACGCACCTGGCAATGGATCCTGCACGGAGGCGGAAGCGGGCCAATCAGCCACATGAACTGGACGCAGTTCGACGGTGACGGACCGCCGTCAGCCGCCACGCTGGCCGCAGAGAGCACCGCCGATGAGCCCCCGCTGTTCCCTCGCACCCCGTGGGCCGAACTCAACAAGGCCCGGTTCATCTGCTGGTGGTGCACCGCCAGCCCCGAAGATGACGTACCACTGCGGTACCACCCCTGGGACGCGGCGCCCGCTCCCGTCTCCGCCGAGGACGGGTCAGTCACCGTCACCATGCGCGAGGTACGCGACGGCTGAACGCCGACGGCGGGCGGCCACCGGCCGTCATCGGCTCGCGCCTACCTTGTGGCACGAAACTAAGGGACCCCTCCGTCCCCAGCATCGGAGGGGGTTCTTCCGCTCAACAGCCAAGCGCGAGGCTGGATTCCCTTGATGACGGTCAAGCCCTCAGAAGAGCACCCGTGTCAGCCGGGCTCGCCCGGATCCCTCTGTATGGTCGATGAAGGCAGCCTTCCAGCCAGCCTCGAATCCTTCGCAGAGCTGACCATGATCATCAGGTGCTGCATGCGTGTGTAGTAGAAACCAAGCGAAACTGCGGATGGCAGAGGAGATGGAATCGTGCAGGATGCAAGATCATGAGCAGTGCGTAGAGATTCGTGGTATGGCTTGAAAAGTGCAGGCACGCGCGGTACTACGCGGGGGCACCGCTCTGATGGACCGCACCGACACCGCGCAGGCCTGACCGTGCCAGCAGTTGCAGTCAACCCGCGAGTCAACCAAAACCGGCAGTGCCCCAGACGGAACTCCCTCGCGGGCTACCAAATAAGCGTTAGTTTCGGTGCGCCGCCGTATTCTGAACGACTTGCCTTAAACCAAAACGGAGGCATCCATGGCAGGGGAGATCGCACGAGCATCGCGTTATGCGCTCTCGTTCACCAGCGGCGCCCTCCTCATGCGAGAAGCTGTCATCGCTGCGCCGCTGTACCTGCGCGAACGTGACTGGTCTAAGGTTCGAGCGCTGATCGCCGACGACAACCTCCTGCAGACTCGCACCGCCGCCTCGGGGCTCCGCCTTGCGCGCGAGGTCGCGCAGCGACTGGCCGTGCTCACCGATGACGAGATCGAGCTGCTCATGGGTGCGACTGCCACCGAGCGCGGACACCTGCTGTGGGCGGCTGCCTGCCGGCGCTATGACCTGATCGGCGAGTTTGCCGAGGAGGTCGTGCGCGAGCGGTTCCTCCTACTGACTGCGACCCTTGGATACGAGGACTTCGACAGCTTCGTGCGCGGCAAGGCCCTGTGGCACAGCGAGCTGGCTGAACTCAAGGAATCGACGCTGCGTAGGCTGCGCTCGAATGTGTTCAGGATGCTGAACGACGCGGGCCTGCTGTCCGATGGTGGCCACCTGCTCCAGGCCGTGTTTTCACCGCGTGTCGCGAGCGCCCTGGCTGCGCGCAATCCGAGTGATCTGCGGTTCTACCCGGCCAACGATGACGCCACAGGGAGGGCCGTGCGGTGACACCAACCGAGCTGTCGAGACAGGAAGAACACTTGTTCGCGGTACTCAGCGGCAAGCGGTTCGTCCAGATGGAAGGCCTGAGCAACGAGGTGCCGTTCTTCATCTACCCCTACGACCCCGAGGACGCCCTCGCGGTCGCGGGGTCCAAGAAGCGCATCAAGAACCGGCTCGCCAACAAGGGCATCGAGGTCCGCGAGATCAACCTCTACGACCTGTCGGTGGAGATCCTCAAGGATCGCGGGGTCTGGGATCGCCTGCTCGCCCTCGAACCGGAGCAGGACAAGACTGACTTCCGCGAGTTGCTCCAGGGGATGCTCGACCCGCAGCTCCACATCGCACCCGCGATCCGCGCCAATCTCGCCGAAGGCGACTTCGACATCTTCTTCCTCACCGGTATCGGCGAGGTCTTCCCGTACATCCGCTCGCACAACGTGCTCAATAATTTGCAGAGCGTTGTGACGGGCAAGCCGATGCTCATGTTCTTTCCTGGCCGCTACGAGCAGTCCGACACGTTGGGGTCGTCCCTGGTGCTGTTCGGGCGACTCAAGGACGACCAGTACTACCGAGCCAAGAACATCTTGGAACAGGAGGCTTGACTCGATGAAGCTGAACGCGATCTTCGCCAAGGATGTGCAGCGCCCGATCGAGGGCGTAATCAAGGCTGACGACACCGCACACTTGGGCACCGAGGTCGATGAGTACGTCCTGACGAACGAGGTCGCCAAGGGCCTCGAGCTGCTGCTTGAGGCGTACACGAACTACACCAACGCCAACGGCGTGTGGATTTCAGGCTTCTTTGGCTCCGGTAAGTCGCACCTGCTTAAGATGCTTGCCCACCTCCTCGGCGACGTGGAGGGGCAGGAGTTCCCGCGCGAGCGCGTGTCCGAGAGCTTCCGCGCCAAGGCGCAGGGCGCCTTCCTCCCCGCGTTGCTGACCAAGGCCGAGCGAATCTCGGCGAAGAGCCTGCTGTTCAACATCGACCAGAAGGCCACGCTCATCACGAAAGACCAGACCGACGCCCTGCTGAAGGTGTTCGTGAAGGTCTTCGATGAGAGCCGCGGCTACTGCGGTAACCAGGGGCACGTCGCCCGGTTTGAGCGCGACCTGGATAACCGCGGCCAGTACCAGACCTTCAAGGCCGCGTACGCGCGTATCACGGGACGTGACTGGGCGCAGGGCCGTGAGGAAGGCGTGCTCGAAGAGCTCAACGTCGCCAAGGCCTACGCCGAGGTCAGCGGTCAGGCCGAGGGGGCACTGACCAATATCCTGACGAAGTACCGCAACGAGTACTCGCTGTCGATCGAGGACTTTGCCGACGAGGTCAAGGCGTGGCTCGACAAGCAGAAGCCCGACTTCCGGCTCAACTTCTACGTTGATGAGGCCGGCCAGTTCATCGGCTCGAACACGCACCTGATGCTGAACCTTCAGACGATCGCGGAGTCACTCAACACCAAGTGCAAGGGCCGGGCATGGGTATTCGTCACCTCGCAGGAGGACATGGACAAGGTCGTCGGCGACCGCACCAGGCAGCAAGGCAACGACTTCTCCAAGATCCAGGCCCGGTTCAAGAGCCGCGTCAAGCTCACCAGCGCTGATGTCGAGGAGGTCATCCGCAAGCGCCTGCTGGAGAAGAACGAGGCAGGCGAGGCCGCGTTGCAAGCGATCTACGCCGAGCAGCAGGCGAACTTCAAGACGCTGTTCGATTTCGTCGATGGCGCGAAGACGTACCGCAACTACGCCGACGAAGCACATTTCGTCGGCACGTACCCGTTCGTCAGCTACCAGTTCCCGCTCTTTCAGGCTGCGATCGAGGGCATTTCGGACCACAACGTCTTCGAAGGCCGCAACAGCTCCGTCGGCGAGCGCTCCATGCTCGGCGTCGTGCAGCAGGTCGCCAAGGACATCGGGGACGTCGAGGTCGGCAGGCTCGCAACGTTCGACCATATGTTCGCGGGCATCCGCGCCTCGCTGAAGTCCGCCGCCCAGCGCTCGATCGACGTCGCCGAGCGCAACCTCGACAACGAGCTGGCCGTGCGGCTGCTCAAGGCGTTGTTTCTGGTCAAGTACGTCGAGAGCTTCCAGGCCACGCCCCGCAACCTGACCGTGCTGGTCTATGACCGCTTCGGGCTCGACCTGCCCGCGCTGTCCAAGCAGGTGCAGGAGGCGCTGACGCTGCTGGAGACGCAGACCTACGTCCAGCGCAACGGCAACGTCTACGAGTACCTGACCAACGAAGAGCAGGTCATCGAGGAAGAGATCAAGAACGTCGACATCGACGCCTCTGAGGTCAGCGGTCGCCTGTTCAAGATCCTCTCCGGCGATGTCATCAAGACCAGCAAGCTGCGATACGCGAAGAACGGCCAGGACTTCCCGTTCGGCTACAAGCTCGACGACCAGGTGTACGGGCAGCAGCGCGAACTCGCGGTGCACTTCATCACCCCGGAGTACCCGTTCACGCCCCGAGGAGATCCGGATGCACAGCGCGGGCAAGGACGAGCTGCGCGTCATCCTGGAACCCGACGAGCGTGCCCTGTCTGACCTGCGGTTGCTCATCAAGACCGAGAAGTACACCAAGCGCAAGCAGACGACCTCGCTGTCGGCGATCGAGGAGCAGATCCTCCGCTCCAAGGCGGCGCTGAACGTCGAACGCGAGAAGGAACTCGTCGAGCGCATCCAGCGTGCAGTCGGCAAGGCGGCGCTCGTCATCAACGCCGCCGACGTGACCTCCGCATCGCAAGACGCCATCGCGCGCGTGACCGACGGATTCCAGGAACTCATCAGCCGTACCTACACCCAGCTCAGCCTGCTCGGCGGAGTCACCTACAGCGAGCAGCAGGTCGCGGCGTTCGCCAACCCCGACCAGTCGGGCATGTTCGATGACCCGTCGCTGTCGAAGCTCGCGGCCCGGGCGACGAGGTGCTCTCGTTCGTCTCCGCAACGGACAGGCTCGGCGAGCAGGTGACCGTGAAGACGATTGTCGATGCGTTCCAGGCCAAGCCCTACGGCTGGGATCTCGCCTCGATCGAGGTCGTCGTCGCCTGGCTCGATCGGCGTCTCGAAGATCACGCTCACTGTGGATGGCAACGCCCTCAAGCGCACCGAGGTCGCGGCCGTGCTGCGCAACACGCAGAAGCACTCGCATGCGGTCGTGGCCCCGCAGAAGGTCTTCGACGAGCGGAAGGTCGCGACGTTCCGCAAGTTCTGCACTGATTTCTTCGACGAAGGCGACCGCCCCAAAGGACCCGCTGGAGCTGGCCCGGCACGGCAGCGACAAGCTCCGCGGCAAGCTCGACGAGCTCAAGGCGCGGGTGACCGGCTCGAAGTATCCGTTCGTGGAGCAGTTGGCCGCGCCCATCGCGCTGCTCGAACAGGCGGTCGGCAAGCCCGACGAGTGGTACCTGACTGAGTTCGGTCTCGGCGACGAACTGCTCGACGCCAAGGAATCCGTGATCGACCCGATCCAGTCGTTCCTCAACGGGGCTCAGCGAGCCATCTATGACGAGGCATCGACAGCTGCTCGCGGCGAACGGCAACAACCTTGGCTACCTGCCCACGGGCAGTGACGCCGACGTGAAGCGGTTGCTGGCCGACCCCAACGCGTTCCGCGGCAACCGCATGACGCAGCTCAAGCAGGCCGCCGAGGCGCTCGGCAAGCAGATCGACGAAGACTCGCGGCCAACCGTGCCGCCGTCGTCGAGGCTATCGAGGGCCGCAAGACCGAGGTGATCAGCAGCGCCTACTACGACGACGCCACGAGGACGCAAGGAGAGTGTCGTCGCAGCGATCGACCAGATCATCGCCCGAGTCGGCAACGAGACGCAGATTGCGCTCATCCGCGAGCAGGGAAACAGCTTCGAGGAGACGGGCTACCCCGCGCTGCTCGACCAGCTCGCGTCTCCAGCGGTCGCGGCGGCGCCGACGACCTGAACGCCGCCGGTCAAGCCGACGGTCGCGGTCAAGACGATCACCGTCGCCAGGTGTCCACGGCGTGCTGGAAACCCGGAGGACGTCACCGGTACCTCGAAGCGCTCCGCGGCGCGCTGCTGTCCGACGCTCAAAGACGGAAAGCGAATCGCGCTCTGATGGAAACCGCTCCACTGAAGTCCTTCGCTACTTGGGCGCGCACCGCGCTCATCCGCGAAGTGACGGCCCGCATCGCCGTCGTACTGGCCCCGGCGTCACCAGAGCGCGTCGAGCAACCGAATGCGGTCGCCGCGTTGGAGAAGGCCGTCGGGCTGCCGGCGGGGCGAGACGGGGCACGCCGCCGTCGCGGACAAGGTCGCCTACACCTGGTTCAACCGCATCATCGCGCTGCGCTTCCTGGATGCCAACGGATACACCGGCCTGGGCGTCGTCTCGCCACAAGCGGGTGGGAGGGCGGGCAGCCCGAAGTGCTCGCCGAAGCGAAGCGCGGAAACATCGACGCCGACGCCGTGACCAACAAGCGCACCGTTGAAGCGATCACGGGTCTGTTCAACGGCACTCGACGCAGCGACGACCCGCAGGGCGAGGCGTACGCGCTGCTGCTCGCCGAGTACTGCCGCCACTGGAACCGTGCAATGCCGTTCATGTTCGAGCGCGAGGGCGACTACACCGAGCTGCTCATCCCTGCGAATCTGTTCGCCGACGACTCCGTCCTCAACCGCGCGGTCGCCGTGCTCACCGAGGAGGTCTGCCAGGACGTCGAGGTCATCGGCTGGCTCTACCAGTTCTACATCTCCGAGCGCAAGGACGAGGTCTTCGCCGGGTTCAAGAAGAACAAGAAGGCCGGCCCCGCCGAGATCCCCGCCGCCACCCAGCTCTTCACCCCGCACTGAGCAATATGA
>CAWIJO010000002.1:0-1500654 GCA_963836355.1 uncultured Actinomycetes bacterium
CCAGGCGACGTACGCGGCGGCCTGCCGCTTGTATGCCTTGACGGTGCTGGCCGACAGCTTGCACCTGTCAAGATGCCGGTACACCGCGGCGAGGGCTTCCCGGGCGGCTGCCGCGCTGTCGTCGGCGGGTCGCAGCGGCACGACGGGCGCGGTCACCCGGCGTTGTCCGGCGCCGGCCTGCCGGGTTGCGTAGGTTTTGGCCTCATCCACGGACCCGCTCCTTGTTATCCGCTGAGTTCCCGCCCCGGTTCAGGGCTGCCGGGAGCGTCGTTATCCGCTGAGATCCTAACGTTTCCCAGCGGATAATTATAGTTATCCGCTGAGATTGCCGCATGCTGCGGCGGCGCGCGGGAGCTGTCAGGCGGCCAGGCCGCAGACGGTGAAGTCGACTTCCTTGAGCTCCGGATTGAACGCTTCGGGCTGGCGGGTGAGCTCGTCGGTGGCGTAGGCGCCGAACCGGGTGATGTGGGCGCGCAGGTACGGGGACAGCGCGCCGAGCTGGTCTGCGGTGATGGTCCAGCCCTCGGCGACCAGGCCGCGGACCACGTCCATGATGTCCAGGGCGTTGTGGAAGATCACGCAGTTGGCGAGCAAGGTGTTGAGCTTGATCAGCTTCTCCTGCTCGGCGGGGTCGTTGTCGGCCAGCACGCCGTTGTTGCCGAAGGACAGCCACTGGGCGAAGCCGTGGTAGGACTCGACCTTGTTGGTGGCGGCGGTGATGCGCGCCCGTAGCCGGGGGTCGGCCAGGTACCGCAGCAGCGCCACCGTCCGGACGCTGCAGCCGACCTCGCGGAACACCTTGTAGATGCGGTTCTTGCGGGAGTTGGACCGCAGCCGCCGCATCAGCGTGGCCGAGGACAGGCGGCCCGCGCTGATGGAGATCGCGACCTGCATCAGGTCCCGCCAGTGCCGTTCGATCAGCGGCCAGTCGATGACGTTACGGCCGCGCTCGCCGAACAGTTCGTCGATGTGCGGGTAGATCAGGTGCTCGCTGGCGCGGAAGAAGATCAGGTCCTTGAAATTGCGGATCCGGGGCATCAGGTCAAAGCCGAACAGCGTGGCCAGGGTGAACACCGGGAAGCTCTGGCCTTGCGTGTCGGCGTGCACGGCAGTGGGCTGGATGTCGGAGGTGTTGGCCAGCAGGCCCTCGATCAGGTGCACCGCCTCCCACACCCCGACCGGGATGAACCTGGAGAACAGCGCCACGTAGGTGTCGGAGACGTAGTGGTACGCGATGCCGCCAACGCCCCCGTACCGGATGTTGGTCTCGGCCAGCAGGTTATCGATGTAGGTTTCCACCTGGGTGCCGTCGGCGGCTACCGCGGTGCCGTCCCCCCACGCCTTGACCACGTCCAGCTCGGCGAAGGCGTTGACCACGGTCGCGATCGCGGCGTTGAGCTTGTTCAGGTCGATGTGCCGGTTGCGCACCATCGACAGCTCCCGCGCCGATACCCCGGCGATGTGCCGGGCCGCCTCGTACGGGCCGATGTTGGCCCCGCCGGTGAACACCGCCATGCAGTACCGGCCCAGCGGATCGGAGATCTTGGGGTCCGATCCGGAGGCCGGGCCGAAATGGTGGTGCCAGCCCAGCCAGTAGGCGGTACGGGCCACGATCGACAGCAGCGATCGCTCCGGCATCCGCCGGCTGATCGCCTCCGCGAGCTTCTCCGCGGCCTGCGGGGTTCCCGCGCTCCGGCGCCGTTTGAGGGACGGTACCCCGTCCTCGCCGATCACCAGGTCGGCGTTGTCCTCATATCCGGCGTCCAGCGCGGCGGCCGCGTCCAGGTGCGCGTGCCGCAGCTGCCCGGTGAACCCTGCCGCGGTGGTCGGCAGGCCGACCTTCTCGCAGAACCCCTCCAGCAGCGGCTCGCACTCTGACCAGGGCAGCAGGTTGGCGCGCCAGTCGGCGTACTCCCCGGCGCCGGCTACCGCGATATCCCCGGTGCGCAGCTCCCCGGCCAGGTAGCTGACCACCATCGCCTCGAAGTGCCGCCGGACCACCATGCCGGGGTGGCGGCGGTCGGTGACCGCCCGCCGCCAGTTTCCCGAGGCGAACCCAAGACCCGGCTCGGGGTCACCGTCGTCGGCGGCCGGTGGCAGCGGGATGAAGTCACGGCGCATGGCGTGACAGGCCCGGGCGTGCTCCAGCGCGGCCAGCACCGGGGCGTCGCTGGAGGTGGCCACCAGCTCCAGCTTGCCGGCCAGCTCGAACATCACCGCCCGGTCCTTGCGGAAGAACCGGTGCACCAGCACCTCGTAGTTGTCGCCGTGAAAGGCCGATACCTCCTCGATGCCGGCCAGCTGGGCGGCGAACCCGCCGGCCTCCTGGACTGCGGCCACCGCGCGGGCCGTTCCCTGCCCCGGCGCCTGGCTGGCGGTCTCGCCGTCCGGATCGAGATGTTCCAGCACGGTGCGGTAGGTGCCGATCAGCTGTTCCGACGTCTCCCGCTGCCGTAGCCGGATCTCCTCCAGCTCGGTCCTGGCCTTCTTGACAATGGCCGCCATCCGCTTGCACAGCATCTCGGCCAGGTCGTCGCGGGCCCGCATCCGCGCGGTGTGCACCAGGCACGCCACCAGCGCCAGCCGCTTGGCCTCCTCATACCGCGACAGCGTGTCAATGTCCTGGGCAGCCGCCTCCCCGGCAAAGTCAGCGACCTTGCCCGGCGCGACCCCCTCCAGCCACGCCGCGGTGTCCCCCAGCTCGTCGACCTGGTCCAGGTACCCGGCCTGGGCCTTGAACCGGGACCAGGTGGCGCGCTGGGCCGGCTTCTTCAGCCGGTTGAACATCGACCTGCCATCAATTCCCGCCGTCGTCAGCAGCCCGCGCATCCGCTGCCGTCCCTCCGGGCCCATCCGGGAGCAAAAATGCCCGCGAAGATCCCGGCGTTGACCTCGGCGCGGATGGCGGCGGCCATCTCGTCCAGCGTGGAGAATGCCGGGAGCTCCAGCGAGGCCTCGACCAGCCGCTCCAGCGCCACGTTGATCAGGTCCGGCGGGTGGTTCTTCACCAGAGCCGCCTCGCGGATCGCAGCCGCCGCCAGCATCCGGGCCCGCCGCTGGTCATAAGTCACGCCCTGACGGGCCCGCACCTGCTGACGGTGCCATTTGGCCGTCCGCGCCGCACCGTGATCAGGCTCGACCTCCGGGCCCAGGCCCAGGCAGCGCCGCACGTGGTCGGTGACGGCCTCGGGGATCTCCTCCCGCGAGCAGAACCGCGCCATCTTCTGGAAGCACTTCAGGTCCAGCACCAGCGCCAGCAGCGCCTCCGGGCTCGTGGTCCGCTCACGCGCCCAGGCGACCTCCTCCGCCGCCGGGGTGAAGAACACGTGCAGCACCCGTGCCGAGGTCAGCCGCTTGAATTGCGGATAGGCAGTGCGCTCGATCGACGTCACCCGCCCGCCCTCTCCGACCACGCCGAACCAGGACCCCACGCACCGTAACGGCGAGCGATCATCCCGGCCCCGCAATTCACCGAACCGCAACCAACCAGCCCAGAGCGTCGCACCTCAGCCAGCGCCTGAGGCGGTCATTAGCCCGTTGCCCCTTTCAGCCATACTTGGTCTGCCCCCGGGATCCAGGTGCTGCGGTTGTGGGAGATGCAGCAGTACGGCCGTGAAAGCTACGGCGACGCCGGTTACGTCGGCATCTACGGAATGCCGCCTTCGCAGCTGTACTGGAACTCCCGGCACATGCCGGCCGCCCGCGCCGTGGGGTTCGAACGAGCGCGAGCTGGTCGTCGCGTTCCTTGCCCCGGGACGCGGATCTACGACCTGAACGCCCCCGGGTGAAAGCCACGGCATCCTCATCGGCACCCGATCGTGGACCCTGCCAGCTGCCCGGGCGTGACGTGAGTGGCCAGATGCCGTAGTTTTACGGTATCTGCGGTGCCTGCTGCCGCCCTAACGTCTCGGCCAACTGCCGGACGAGACGGAGAAACGAACGGCAATGGCGACCGCCGACTTGTCAAAGGACAGCATCGCTGCTGCCCGCAAGACGCTGATCAGCGTTCTCCCCGCCTCGTGGCAGGGCTGGCTTGGCCTGCCCACCGTGCACGCGCGCGGCAGGAATGGCCGGCCTGGCACCCCGCGAATCGATGTCAGTATCAGGAGGAACCATGGCTCAGAAGGCGGCAATCAGCCTGACCACCGGTCTGGAGGACCCGGAAAAGGTGACCGTGGCGTTCCTCGTCGCAGTCGGTGCGGCCGAGCAGGGCCGGCCGAACCCTGATGTTCCTGACCAAGGAAGCGGTCCGGCTCGCCGTGCCCGGTGTCGCCGTGGGCGTGGCCTGCGACGGCTGCCCAGCCCTGCCTGACCTGCTTGGCCGGTATGAGGCAGCGGGCGGGCGCTTCCTGGCGTGCCCGATCTGCCTCGATGCCAGGCAGCTGGACAAGGGCGACCTGATAGGCAGCGCGGAGATCGGGGGCACGGCGCCGCTTTGGCAGTGGATAGGCGATGAGGGCGCTGTAACGTTCAGCTACTGATCCCGGCGCAGCAGCGCCCGTGCCTGGAACGGCCGGCCGCTGACCGTCCTGAACAACAACCCGGATAACTGCTCCCCGCTGAAAATCATCCCGGGCTGCGTCAACTGAGCTGCGATCGGCCGGCCGGGTCAGCAGCACTTGAGGTGGAATGCGGCCGCCTCGATCGGAGAGCCGGTCATGCCCACCACCCAGGTGTCGCTGGCGGAACTTGCGGCCACGCCGTCCAGCGAGTTCTCGCTTCCCGGGCCGCCGAGATCCGGGCTGGTCACCTGGGCCCAGGCAGTGCCGTCCCAGTGCACGGTCAGCGTGCTGGTGAGCCCTCTGGCAGGGGTAACGGTGCCGACCGCCCAGGCGTTCCCGGCCGAGGTGGCGGCCACGCCGTCCAGCCGTTCATCGCCCCCGGCGTTGGCGCTGGGGACCTGAGTCCAGGCGGTGCCGTCCCAGTGCAGGATCAGGGTCTGGGTGCCGTCGGCGGTGGAGTAGTCACCCACCGCCCAGGCGTCACACGCAGTCAGCACGGCCACGCCGTCGAGCCGGCTCTGACCGGTCCCGGGAACGGGCGGCTGACCGCCGGTCCAGGCCTGGCAGGCCGCCGCGTAGACGCTGCCCGGCGCAAGCGGTGAGCGTGCCCGCCAGCACCAGCGGGGCCGTAGTGACACTCAGCAAACGTCCGGTATGCCGTTGTCTGCGCACCTGTGATGCTCCTTCCCCGGTTTGCGTATCTGTGATGCTCCGTCCCCCGGTTTCCGCACAATGCCCGCCTGACGACCCTGCCACCTGGTCCTGGAACGGCGCTGGAACGGCGCTAAAGCACCGGCGCTGAAACCCGCCCGGCAGGTCATGCCGCGGCCCCCCGATGGCCAGGGCGCAGAGCGCGCCGGGAGCTCAGGCGCGGGCGGTGATGATCGGGCCGAGGCGGACGCTGGGCTGGCTGGGTAGTCGTTTTGCCTCGCGGATACCGCTGGTCATCGCCCCGTCGGCGTAGGCCATCCGCGCGCTTTGGGTGTGCTCTCCGGCAAACATCAGGCGCCCGCCGACCGGCTCGCCGAGCAGGTCAGCGTCGGCCGGGCTGGATCCTGGGGGACGGGCTGGATCCTGGGGGGATGTGGGCGTAGGCGCCGCCGCTGTAGGGATCATTTGCCCATGAAGACACGGCCACAGCCGTCGTCGCCGGGCACGGGCCGCCGATCGCCTCGGCGAGCATGTCGAGGACCCAATGGGCGGCGTCGTCCGGGGTCGCGTCGAGGATATGTCTGGTGGCGCTGTGGAAGATTTGAAAGGCCAGCGCCGGGCCAGCGCCGAACGCGTCTTGCCCGATCGCCCAAACCGTCGGGTGCCCGGGGTTGCGAGGGAACAGCATCAGATGGGGGAAGCCCGCGGCGCGCCAGAAAGGCTCGTCGAACCGCATCGTCACCTTCTCGTAGCTGCCGAATCCTAGCCGCTCGATAGCAGCCAGCCGACTAGGCGGCAGCGTGGGCGAGAACCGCGGCGCGCCCCCGCTTGAGCACGCCCAGCGGCACGGTCACTACCAGGTGCGAGCCTTCCTCCGTTGTGCCGTCGATACCACGGGCACGGACACCATTTGCCGAGCGCCCCTGGTATTCGAGCTCGTTCCACATCCAGCGCAGCGACTGGCGCTCAGCGAGGTCGGCTGATTCGGCCTCGATAAGCGCGTGCAGCGCCTGGCGCGCTCGCCGCGCCGGGCCCGGTGCCAGGCCGGCCCCGGCCACGAATGCTGCCAGCCCGTCCGCCGCAGACGCATCCGGGCCGAGTTCGTCGCGCAGCCGGTCGACCGCGTCCGGGAAGGCCTCGAACTGCATGCACAGGCTCGCCGCTACCTCGGCGGCGGACAGGCGACGTCCCTCGCCGCAGTCGAAGCCGCCCAACTCAGGCAGCGGGTTCGCGCTGCGACAGGGGACGCCGACCTGGTCTGCGAAGGCACGCATCGGGTTCCCGACCGGCGTGTGTATCCACGAGCCGCCCAGATCGACCGGCGAGCCGGCCAAGTCAACGGTGTGCAGGCGGCCACCGATCCGGTCGCGCGCCTCCAGCACGACGCATTCGACCTCACCGTGAGTCAGCGCGTTCGCGACCGTCAATCCGGCGATCCCCGCACCGACCACTACCACGCGCTCGACCGGCCCCAGCAGCTCGCCGGGAACATCCGCTCGCTCGTCGTCGAAAGTCTCAGCGGCCAACCCGTCTCACCCCCGTCGGAGAATCGTGGGCGCCGCAGCGGATGACCGAAGATCCCCAGTGGATTCTAGCCGGACACGGCAGCCGCGGGCCTTGCCCCGATGACATTAAGTTAGGCAGTCACGGGCATCAGCCAGAAGACGATCCTGGTCAGAGGGTCAGCCGGGTGGTCTCGCCGGATCTGCGGGTCTTGTACCGGCCGCCGGAGCGCTTGGTCTTGCGTTCGCAGCGGCGGCCTGGCCGACCGGGGACGAGGTTGCGTCGGCAGTGTGCGCGTGCGCTGCCCCCGCCCGCCTGATCGATGACCTCCCGGTCCACCGGCTCCGGGGTGAACGAACACCGGCCGCCCGCACCCCGATCCGATCCGATCCGATCCGGTCCGCCAGCGGTCCCTGCCACCACCTGCTGCCCTGGTCTCGCCACGCAGGCGATCATAGGGACGATACTAGGCTAACTTAACGCCATTGACCCGGCGCTCGTGCGGCGATCGGTAATTCATCGCTGATTTCTTGTATCTGCTAACGGGTCGCTCACTCTTTACCGCTGACATTACATCAACGGGAGGGAAGGGAATGTCACGTTTCATCACCAGAAGCCAGGCAGTCGCCACATCAACCGGAGGGAACACTATGTCGCGTTTCATCACCAGAAGCCGGGCAGTCGCCCTTATCGGCGCAGCTGCTGCGGTCACAGCTATCGTCGCGGGACCTGCCACGGCTTACGCTTCGACCCCGACCCCACACAAGCACCCCGTCGTGGTCCCTCACATCCCGCACTCGCTGATTGCCAAGGCGCTCCCTAGCGCGATCATCCCTACCAGCGGGCATGCTGGTATGACCAGGGCCGCCGCATCGCAGGACGGTTCAGTCGACGTCGGTGACCTCGGGCTCTGGTATTTCGACAGCGCCCACAAGTACGGCAGCGCCTACGACACTTCGCACAACGAAAACTGGCTGTTCGACAATCACTTCATCTCTTCCGGGTCAGGGCAAGGTTCGGTGGTCGCCAACAACTCGGAATTTGTCTGGAACCGCGACCCGCACACTGCGGTTATTGTCTGCACCGGGTACAACTACACCGGGTCCTGCGGCACCATAGCGCCGAACGGTTATGGAAACTTCAATTCCACATATCGGAACAATGTGGAGTCGGTCTACTGGGCTAACTCGGTCAACTAGCCGACCCGGCCCGCAACGTTCGTAAAGCTCCCGGCTTCGGTCGGGAGCTTTACGGCGTACGAGGAGCACCTCGGAGCTGGCTGAGCTGGCAGGGGGATAGGCTGTCGAGAATCGCACCTGGCGAACTAGCCACCGGGGACTGATCGCGATACCTGCGAGCAGGAAGTTCGATGGGGCGGCCCTGGAGGACTGATGCATAGTCGAGGCGCTTACGCGGCAGGGCTCGATGATATTAAGTTAAGCGAGAACGGGCATCAGCCAGAAGCTGATCCTGGTCGGCGGGGTCAGCCGGGTGGTCTCGCCGGGTTGCGGGTCTCGTAACGGTCGCCGGGGCGCCTGGTCTTGCGCTCGTAGCGGCGGCCTGGCAGACCGGAGACCAGGTTGCGCTGGCAGGTGATCTCGAAGGCGAGCTCTGTGGCGCTGCGGCCAGGCCGTCAGGGAAGAAAGCATCCGGGGTCGCTGATGCGGCTGCGGACGGCGTCGCGGGCGCGGGTGAAGGAGATCCGGGCCGGGTCTATCCCGGTGTCGTCCGCGGCGTGGCTGATCAGGGTGCGGATGGCCTGGTAGCAGCAGAGCATGGCGTAGATCTCCTGGCGGATCATCGGCGGGGACTTCGAGCGCAGCACCACGGTGGCGCCGCCGCGGATCGAGGTTTCCAGCTCATCGAAGCAGGTTTCCAGCTGCCAGCGGCAGGCGTAGGCACCGGCGGCCTGCCCCGGGGTCAGCAGGCCGGGATCGAGGATGTCGGTGACCAGGGTGAAGGTCTCGGAGATCTCGCTGCCGTCCTCGCTGGCCACCGAGTACTCGATGACGCGGACGGTGATGCCGGGAATGTCACCGCCTGAGGCGCCCGTGCAGCGCATCCGGCGGGAGGCGGCCGGGCCGGCCATCCGCGATAGCCACGTTCCGTCGGCAAGCACCTGGAGCACCGGGAGATCGACGTCGCTTTTCGCGCGCCACAGCACGTGCACCCCGGCCGCGAGCACCTCGGCGAGCAGCCCGTGGGACAGGAAGCTGCGGTCGGCGAGCAGCAGGTCCCCGGGCACGAGCCTGCCCAGCAGCTGGCGGGCCAGCGGCTGCTCCCCGGCCGCCAGGCCCGAGGTGGCCGCGCCCAGCACCGCCCGGGTCCCGCACTCGCCGAGGCCGACGACGCGGATCTGCGGGTACGGGCCGCGGCCGCCCTCATTGGACGGGTAGCCGAACTCCGCCCCGTTCTCCGGCGTGTCCGGCAGGTCCAGGCACATCCCATCCACCGCCGCGAGCCGCATCCCGGACACGAACGCCGATCGCCCGCCCGGCCCGGCCAGCGGCCCGGCGGCCTCCTCCATCAGGGCCGCCATTACCTGCCAGCCCAGCCGCTGGCGCGCATAGGTCACGGCCGCCGCCGTCGGCTGCATCCCCGGCTCCACGCGGACCCGGAACCGCCGCGCCCAGTCCAGGCCCGCAACCAGCTTGTGCCACACCTCCGGGTAACTGGAGTTGAAGAACAGCACCATCGCGAGCAGGTAATACACCACCACCCGCGCCGGCAGGGTGCGCGTCCGCTGCTCGCGCACGCCCGCCTGATCGATGACCCGGTCCACCAGCTCCGGGGTGAACACCGCCGCCAGCACCCCGATCCCGATCCGGTCCGCCAGCCGGTCTCCGGCCACCACCTGCTGCCCTGGTCTCGCCACGCAGGCGAGCTTACACCGATGTAAAACTAACTTAACGCCATTAGACTTGGTCCGGCCAGCGTCATCGAGCGGACTGGGGTGCTGCTGATTTTCCGGACTGCGGTATCCGGGTTCCGGTCCAGGCGCGGATGGCGGCGATGGGCCGGGTCACCCGGTGCCGAAGTCGTGATGCCGTCTCGGCCAGCAAGCCTAGCTGCCTGTCCGCGAGCCGGATCTCGCTCGCGCTCCTGGCGCGCTCGAGCTGGTATAGCTGGTAGGGGATCATCGTGCCCTCTCAAGCGATGGACCTTCTTTGTCTGGCCCTGCATCAGCCAGGCTCGCCGTAAGGCCCGCCGCGACGCATCGGGCTAACGCCCTATCCCGGTACGCTGCGCTGCATTACTCCGCACCGCAGCTCGGCGCCTAGGCCCGGTCGCGCATGTTCAGCGCCCGCCCCGTGGTGCGGCCGGCCTCGCGCGGGTACGCGTCAGAATTCCGCGTCAAGCGGCAGCCGACGGACCGCGGTGAGGTAGGAGTCCAGCTCACCGCTGGCGAACCGGCACATCCCGACAACGTGCCAGAACTGCCCGGCGATTTCGCCCTCCTGCTTGTACCTGCCATCGTCTGCCAGCGCGGCCCATCCCTCCGGAAGGCCGAGCAGGGTCAGTCGCAGCCGCGGCGCCTCGCTGCCGCAGGTGTCCCACAGCCCGACCGCGCCGTCGTCGCCTGCGCTCGCCAGCAGCGTGCCGTCCGGGCTAAAGGCGACGGACCACACGCGCCGGCTATGGCCGATGAGGGTATGCAGGTGCTCTCCGGTGCGCACGTCCCACAGGCGCACCGCGAGGTCATCGCCCGCAGTAGCGAGCAAAGCGCCGTCCGGGCTGAATGCGGCCGACCAGAGCCGTCCGGAGTTCCTGGTCAGCGTGTGGATCAGAACGCCAGAGGCGGCGTCCCAGAGCCGGGCGGTGCCGTCGTTGCTCGCGCTGGCCAGCACCGCAGCGTCGGGGCTGAACACTACCGAATAGACCCGATCGGCGTGGCCGTCGAGCGTCGCCAGGCAGACGCCCTTCTCCACGTCCCAGAGCCGCACCGCGCGGTCGTCGCAGCCGGTCGCCACCCGGCTGCCGTCCGGGCTGAAGGCGATGGACCGCACCCGGCCGCGGTGCTCGGCGAAGGTCTGGAAGTGCCGCCCGGTCGTGCAGTACCACAGCCGGACCGTGTCGTCGTCGTTGGCGGTGGCCAGCACGTCGCCATCAGGACTGAACGCCTCCGCCCACAGATGGTCGGTCCCGACGTTCATCTCGCGCTCGTAGGCACCGGACTCGGCATTCCAGAAATACACCCCGCCGTCGTTGCTTGCGGTGGCGATCCGCCCGCCGGCCGGGCTGAAGAGTACTGAGACCAGCCGGTCGGCGGTGCCGACCAGCTCTCTGACCCGCTGGCCAGTCCGAGGCTGCCATAGCCGCACGATGCCGTCGTTGCCGCTGGTGGCGAGCAGGTCACCGGCCGGGCTGAACCGTACCCCGGTGATCCGCCGCCCGTGGCCACGCAACACGTGCCGGCACTGGCCGGCGATCGGGTCCCACAGCCGGACGGTGCCATCGTTGCCGCTCGTTGCCAGCTGGCCGCCGTCCGGCCGGAACACCATCGGCCATACCGACGCCTTGTGCCCGGCTAGCGTGTGCCCGGGCTGGCCGGTAGCGGCATCCCAGAGCTGGACGTTCCCGTCGCTGTCGCAGCTCGCGAGCAGGTCACCGCCCGGGCTGAAGACGACCCAGTACACCGCGCCCCGATGCCCGGTCAGCTCGCCAGCCGCGTGCCCGGTCCGCGGGTCCCACAGCCGGATCCGCCCATCGGTGTCGCCGCTGGCCAGCCGGGAACCGCTGGGGTGGAACGCCAGCGTGTAGACGGCGCGGCCGTGGCCGTTCAGCTGATGGCGCAGCTCGCCGAGCACGGGATCCCATAGCCGGACCGTCCCGCCAGCGTCGCTGGTCGCGAGCAGCTCGCCATCGCGGCTGAACGCGGCACGGTAGACCGGGCCGTGATGATCGCCCAGTTCGCGCATCGCCGCGGCGGAGCGGATGTCGTACAGGCGCCCCGTCGCCCCGTCGCCCACCGCGAGAAACGCTCCGTCCGGGCTGAAGGCGGCGGTGTAGATGGGGGCCGTGTGACCGGGCAGCGTGCGCCGCACCCGGCCGGACGGGACATCCCACAGCCGCAGGACGCCGTCGCCGTCGCCGGTAGCGAGCATGTCCCCGCCGGGGCTGAGCACCATCGGCCATACGCCGTCACGGTGGCCTTCCAGCACCCGCAGGCAGCTGCCGGTCGCCGGATCCCAGAGCCGGACAGTGCCGTCGCTTGATCCGGTCGCCAGCACCCGGTCGCCCGCGCCGAACGCGACCGCGTAAACCCGCCCGCCGTGGCCGTGCAGCGTGCGCACGGGCAGGCCGGAGATGGCGTCACAGATGAGCACGCCGCCGTCTTCGCTGCCGATGGCCAGCAGGCCGCCGTCACCGCTGTAGGCCAGTGGCTCGGGGAGCCGGCTGGTCTGGTGATGGAAGCCGTACGGCACGCCGATTGCGGCGGGCTCGAGTTCCACCTCGACCGGCTGGCCCGGCGTTATCGCTGCTCCGCGCAGCTCAGGCGCGCTGGCCAGGGTGGCGTCGGCGGTCACGTCGACGAGAGCCGCGCGGACCCACCTGCTGCCGGCCAGCGCCGCGCCGCGCAGGTCGGCGCGCGCCAGCCGGGCCCTGGTCAAGTCGGCGCCGCGGAGGTCCGCCCCGGTCAGCCGCGCCTCGTCCAGCCGTGCACCGGCCAGCGTGGCCTCACGCAGTATGGCCCGGGTCAGGTTCGCGCCGACCAGCCGGGCATCGGTGAGGTCGGCGCCGGTGAGGTCGACGCCCGCTAGCTCGCGATAGGACAGGTCCTCCCCCTGCAGCAGGGCACCGCGCAGGTCGGTCTGCACCGGGGTGCGCAGCCGGGTGCTGACCTTCAGGGCGTTGGCGCGGGCCGCCTCACCGGCGGCCGGGTCGGCCAGGACCCGGCTGGCCCAGGCCCGGCAGGCCTGGCTGCCCGCTAGGTCGCAAAGGAAATCCACGGTCAGCTGTGAGAGCGGCCGGGCCGACAGCGGCGCCGGGCCGGCCGCGCCGCTGGTGAGCTGCCGGCCGATCTCGGCGGCGACGAGCCATTCCGCGACTGATGCGTGGATGAAGCCGAACAGCCCTGCGTCGGTCCGGACCAGCAGGGTGCCGGCACCCACGGCGTGCGCGCGCTGACGCGGGGAGAGCTGGCCGTCGGCGAGGCCGGAAAGCGTGTCCGCGACATCGGTAAGCTCGGTGAGCCGGAGAAAGGGCTCGCCCGCTTCCCACAGGCGCATCGCGAGGGTGGTGACGGCTGCCCACAGGGCGTCGAGCTTCAGGCCGGGCGGCGCCCCCGGCACGCCCTGCGTGCGCTTCTCCTCGTGGCTGAGCCAGGTGCGCAGGATCTCCTCATACAGCGCGGCCGCGCTGATCGTCTGCTGCATTCCGGCAACTGCGCGGAGCCGGCTCTCGTCCAGTTCGGAAATGAAGCACAGCATGCGCGGGTTAGTGGAAAGGCCGAGCAGATCCTGGATGCCGCCGAGCAGCCGCAGCCGGCCGTCGGCGGCCTGCTCGTCGCCGTCATAGCGGCCGACCAGGTAGGCGCGGATCTGCGCGGGAGTGAAGTCCTCGATGGCCAGCACCCGCAGGCTCGGCAGCGCGCCTACCCGCTCACCTAGCGCGGTCAGCACCTGCTCGTGGGACTTGAAATGCTGGGTCCGGCTGGCCACCACTATCTTCGCCTTGCCCTCGGCCGCCCGGAGCAGCGTATCCAGGTGATCCGCGGACCGTTCGTAGCTGACCCGGGTGACAAGCTCGTCGAAGCCGTCGAACAGCAGCACGATGCGTCCCTGCCGAAGCATGTAGCGGAACGCCTTGAGGTCGATGACATCCTCGCCGTGATTGGCCAGGTGCGCGGCCACCAGCCCGTCTACGGTGTGTGCCTTGTCCAGGGCGCGCAGCTCGATGAGAAGTGGTACCAGGTGGGGCAGCTCGACCGGGATCCGGCGGGCCACCTCGTGCAGCGCGAACGTCTTGCCGCGCCCGAAATCGCCCAGTACCAGAACGAACCTGCCGTTGTCGGCCGCGATCTGCTGGAGCAGCTCGGCTGCCAGGTCAGCCCGCACCCCGGGGGCGGGCCGGTCCAGCTCACGGAACCGCTGCGGCACGTACAGGCCGGGCGGGTACAGGGGATCGGCACTGAGCCGGGCGGTCTGGCTCGCCACGTAGTCGCGCAGGTCGAGCAGCCCCTGGAACTCAGTGAAGCTGCTCAGCCGCACGCCGCGCCGCTGCGCCGCCTCGCGGAGTACCCGCGGCGGCTGCGGACCCTCGTAGACAAGCTCGGAACCAGGCTCGGGCTGCCCGGTGTGGACCAGCCGCAGGAAGGCGGCAAGCTCGTCGTCGCCCGGCTCACCCACGTGCGCGGCAATCCGCCATTGCCGGATGAACCCATCCTCCTGATGCGTGATCAGCAGATGCGGCAGTTCTCCCTCGACGCGCCTGATCCTGGCGTGCTCGTGGCGGGTATCGCAGACTTCCGCGATCCGGTCCAGCAGCAGGCTGGCCGGGCTCGCGGGACGTTCGGGCCCGGGCGGCGAGGCCGCCCCATCCGCCACTTCACCTTGTTTGGCGCGGTCTTGGTCGGCGCCGTCTTGGTCGGCGCGGTCAGCGGTGAAGGTGCCGCCAGTCGCTGGCCATCGCCGCGGCAGCCGCTCCGGGTCATCGCCGGTCCCGTGGCGGGCACTCCAGCTATCCAGGCCGTCCGGGGTGATCCGCAGGAATTGGTGCTGCCCGGGAGCTGCCGCGGGCACCACGAGCAGTCCGGAGCCAAGCTGGTCGGTCTGGTCGCCGCCAGGCCCCGGCCCGTGCACCAGCAGGCTGAGCCGTGGCCCGAGCAGCTGGTCAAGCGTGCCGGCGTCTCGCAGCAGCGCCGCGTCCCGCCCGGCGGACGTGCCGCCCGGGGCCGGGTCGTGCCTGACCACGCCGATCCGCAGCCAGCCAGCCTGCTCGAAAGCGCCAAGCCGTTCGGCGAACCAGGCCGCCTGAGCCTCACCGATCCAGCCGTAATCGTCTTCGGGCCGGTGGCTGCCGGCCATCGTCGAGTTCAGCGCGGCGACCGCCAGGCGCAGGTCGGGCATCGCGAACAGGGTCCAGGGCTGTGCGCTCTCGAAGGCGAGACCGTCGAGCCCGCGGTAGAACTCCCGGAACAAGCTGGCGAAATGACGCCATTTGGGCCAGTACGGAGGCTGCGGCTCCATGTCGTCGGCCTCGCAGGTGGCGAAGTACGCTCGGCAAGCGGCCTTGGTGATGTCGTGACCGCCGGGAACGATCACGACGCGCTGCGGCTCCAGGTTAAGCAGCGCGCGCAGCCCGGTGAGGAACGTGAGGGCCTCGTCGCATTCCCGCAGGCTGCCGGTTTCCGTCAGGTCGCCGGTGACCACTATGAGGTCGGGCCGGGGCATGCCGGCGGCGGTGCGCCTGGTGACATCGGCCCAGATCCGGGCCTCCAGCTCGGCGGCGGACAGGCGCTCACCCGAGGCCGCCAGCCCGCGCCCGAACCGGGGACCCGCTACCTGCAGCAGGGTGACCGCGGAGCGCGGGCCGGCCGTGCCAGGGAGAGCCGGGGGGTAGGCCGGCGCGGTAGCCGGTGACCGGCGCGTCCGCGGCACCGTCGGCGCCGCGGGCGCGGGCGGCTCCGGCGGGTGGATAACCTGGCCCACTATGGTCTTGCCGGAGTGCGGGTAAGCCACCTCCTGCTGCTTGGCCCGCCCCGCGAGCGCATGCCCGATGCGGTCGAGCAGCCGCTCACGGGCCTGGTGCGGATCGGTCACGCCAACCAGGTCGATGTAGGTGATGGTGGCGAGCAGGCCCTCTAGCGGGCAGTCTTCGACCCGGACGGTAACTAACCGGCCCCCCGGGTTTCCCGGGTCGGCCCGCAGTGCCGCCTGCCATTCGAGCCGCCCGTAGGTGGAGTTCACGTAGTGCCGGGAAAGCACGGCGACCACGGCGGCGGCCTCGGACAGGCCGCGGTCCATGAAGTCGATGAAGTTCGTGCCCGGCACGAAATCCCAGGCCTGCAGCATGGTCCGGTAACCCGCGGCTTCGAGTTCCCAGGCCATCCAGGTGGCCCAGCGCTCATCCGCGGGGGAATAGCTGACGAAAATCTGGATGGGGCCGTTCATCCCCCTGGCAACGGCTGGCCGGCTCATGGCCCCAGTATCCCCTGAGTAGGTGATCTCGGATCCCTTGGCGCACGGGGATCGGCAGGTCCTTCGCAGCTCGCTTCCCTCCTCGCCGGAGCCCTGGTGCTGTGCGAACATGGCGGATGTGCCCGCTGCCGACCCAGACCAGGCCGCGAAGGCAGGGCACACGTTGACAGCGCGGGGCTGGCGGGCGGCGGCCCGGCGGCCCGTGCTGGACTGGATCGCCGCCGCGCTGCTCGTGCTCGGCCTGATCTTCGTAGCTACTGGCCTGCTCCCGCACGCGTCCGCCGACGCGACGATCCGGCGGCTCCTCCCGCTGCTGCTCTTCCTCGGCAGCGTAATCGTGCTGGCCGAGCTGACCGCCGACGCCGGGATCTTCGACGCGATCGCGGTCTGGGTGGCCGGCCTGGCCCGGGGCAATTACCCGGCGCTCTTCGTTATGTGCGTGTTTTTCGCCGCCGCCACCACGACGGTGCTCAACCTGGATACCACCGCGGTGCTGCTCACGCCGGTGATGCTTGCCCTGGCCCGCAAGACGGGCATCGCCGCGATCCCGCTGGCCATGACCACGGTGTGGCTGGCCAACACGGCGAGCCTGCTGCTGCCGGTCTCCAACCTGACCAACCTGCTGGCAGCGAACCGGGTGGCGCTGCCGACCGCGGCGTTCGCCAGCCGGATGTGGCCCGTGCAACTGGCCTCAGTCGCCACGACCATGGTCTTCCTGTGGGTTTTCTACTGGCGGCGCGGTGAGCGCGGGGTGGACCGCTATGACCCGCCGCCACCGCACCGGCCGGACGACCGGGTGCTGTTCTGGGCGGCCGCGCTGGCCTGCCTGCTGTTCGCCGCCGTGATCCTCGCCACCAGGATCCAGCTTGGCTATGCCTCCGCGGCGGCGGCAGCGCTAGTGGTGGCGGCGTTCGCAGCGCGCAAGCGGGCAGCTCTGCGGCCACGGCTGGTCCCGTTGCGGCTGCTGGTGTTCGTGGTCGGGCTCTTCCTGGTAGTGCAGACGGTCAGCCTGCACGGGCTCGCCACGGTGACCCGCACGCTGATCGGCAACGGGGATGGCGCGCTGGGCGCGGTGCGGGCAGCCGCGGCCGGCGCCGGGCTTTCCAATGCCGTCAACAACCTGCCCGCGTACGTGGCAGGTGAGGCAGTCATCCCGTTCAGCCACCACGAGCAGCTACTGGCCCTGCTGATCGGCACCAATGTCGGCCCCATCGTAACGCCATGGGCGTCGCTGGCCACCCTGCTGTGGTACGAGCGGTGCCGCGCCTATGACGCTGTGGTGCCGCTGCGCAAGTTCATGCTCACCGGGGCCGGGCTTGCCCTGTGCGGCCTCGCAGCCGCTCTGACGGCTCTGCTGCTCACCCAATAGGACCCGATGCACCGCGCGCATCACCATTCCGCCGCTGCCCTCAGCTCCCCCGCCAGCGGTGCGATGCGCCTGGCCGCAGCGACCAGCCCGGTGAGCCGCCCGATGTTGGCGGGATGACCGGCAACGAAGCTGCGGTCCTCGGCCGGCCGCCCGATGCACGGGTCAAACGGCTGGCCATCGAGGCCGCACACCGCGATGCCCGCCTCGGCCGCGATAAGGGCGCCCGCCGGGAGGTCCACCGCCTCAGCCCGGTATCCGACGATGCCGTCGATGTCGCCGCGGGCGAGCATCACCCAGGACAGCAGGGGCGCCCATAGCTGGAGCACCCGGCGGGCGGTGGACTCAAGCACGAGCTTCAGCGCCCGTGCCGCAGCGTCCTCGCGGTCCACCCCGTGTCCCTGCGTCCAGGCGAGAACCGGCCCGTACGGGGCCGGCCGACAGGCCGGCCGCGGCAGCAGGCCGGCCGGGCCGAACGCGCCATTGCCACGCACCGCCGACCAGGTCTGCTGCGCCACGGGGTCGTGCACCACGCCGATTACCGGCAGGTCGCCCGCGCACAACGCGATCCCGATCACGTAGGCGGGCAAGCTGATGGCCAGGTTGTTGGTGCCATCCAGCGGATCCACCAGCCAGGTCCAGCCGCGGCCGGGGTCGCCGTCGCCGCTCCCCCGGCCGGGCCCCGGCATGGTTGCGTCGAGCAGCCCCGACTCTTCGGAGATGATCCGGTGCGCGGGGAAGACGGCCCGTATCCGGTCGATGATGATCTTCTCGGCGGCGAGATCAAGGTCGGTGACGATGTCGCCACCGGAATCCTTGACCCGCATCTCGATACCGCGCGGCGCGGTCCCGCGCAAGAGCCTGCCCGCGGCCTCAGCCGCGTCTACGGCGAGCCTGCGGGCCAGCCTCAGATCGGCCGCGGCCGTCGGGTCGCAAGGTAGCACCGTGTCCTCCTGCCCCGCCCCTGGCACGGTGTCGTTGGGCGGTGTAGCTCGGCGGTGTAGGTCAGGCAATGCCGGCTGCCTCCAGCCGGTCCGCGATCAGCAGGGCGGCACGTGCTGTTTCCTGCGCGTCGCAACGTGAGCGCATGAGCGTGTGGCTTTGGGTGTGCAGCGGGCACAGGACGCAGTCAACGGCCTGGGGGCGGCTGTGGCCCAGCACGACGGTCGCGACGTCCTGCTCACCAGGCGCCACGGTAGTGTGGAACTCCCCCGCAGGCATCGAATACACCGAGCCCGCGCCGTGCACGCTATCCGCCTCCAGCTGGCATGACACCAACCGGGCGGTGGCCCGCAACTCGTCCACGTCGCCGTGGCTGTGCACCTCGAAGACGCGATGGGTGGCAGGCCCGGCCGCAGCGGCGACGCGCATGCGCTGGTTGCGCAAGGTGCCGTAGAGCACAAAGCTGGTCAGATCCCAGCTATGTGAATGCACCTGGCAGGTGGGGCGGACACGGCCGAGGACCGGCGTCCACAGGTGCACGCAAACCCCGTGCTCGGCCAGGCGCTGGGCGGGGAAGCAGAGAAAACCGAGCGGATGCCGCACCGCGGTCAGGTCACGGCTGCCGCTAGCGATATCACGCAGCAACAATAACGCCCAGCCGGGCACCAGGTCGGCGGCCGTGCCACGCTGGACCGCCGCCCGGATGTTCGCGTAGTCCATCATTGATACGGATTCTTGGCCTGCAGGGCCTTGCTGATGATTTCGGCGACGTCGCGGTCGGTAAAGGATCTCGGGATGGGCAGATCCAGTTCGGTGAATAGCTTGCGCGTCTCATCCACGGTCGGCTCGTCGCTCAGCCCGACGTGATCCAGATGGCTGATCGGGACCTGCCGGCACTGCCGCATGCTGGCCATCAGCTCGCGGCTGTAAATCTCGTAGTAGTACTTTCCCGGCTCCAGCATCATCGCCGGGAACTGCGGGTCTTCCTGGGTGATGATGAGCCGGTGCGGTGTCATGTCCCACCGGAAGGTGGTCATCACCGACGAGAGCCCGACTTCGATGGTGACAAAGCTGAAGCGCCATCGGTACCAGCAGGCGGCCAGCACGGTCGCATACGACTCCTTCCTGGTGCGATCCACCGTCCAGATCTCGCCAGTGGAATCGGGCTGGTCCGCCAGGGAGCGGCGGAATTGCGCGTAGCTGCCACACACTCTCTCGTCGGTGGGATCGATGATCTCGAGCTGCACATGCATCGCGTGCTTCCTGCGCCGGGCGATGCCGACGCATTCGGGCAGTGTCACCGCGCGCAGGAAGGTGCCCGTGCCGCCTTTGAAGACCCAGCGGTCGGTGTTGCGGCGGGCCTCTTCAAGGGCCAGGCCGACCTCGGCGCCGTGCAGCACCCGGATGAACGAGCTCTCGGTCAGGGCCCGCCGGGTGCTCTCCACGGTGCTTTCCAGCTCGTCGAGGCGGGCCGGCATCCGGGTGAGCATGGCGGCCGTGGTCTGCAGTACGTCGTGAAGCTGGGTGTCCATCGCTTCCTCGCGGGCCCTGTTCCGCAGCGAGGAGGTGGCGACGAGGCCCAGGGTGAGCAGGATCGCGCCGTTGACGTCGTTGGTGCCGGCGATGTCGGCGAGCGCGAGGATTCCCACACCGACAGCGAGAATGAGAGCGAGCCCGCTGTCGGCGTACTTGTTCAGCCATGCCGCTAATTGCACCATCGAGCACATCCCCGGTTATCGGTCCCACTCATCGTAACGAGCCAGCCTCGGATGCTGCGAGCATCAGCCTGCGTTCGAGGATGGCCCGGCCGCGGTGTCGGTACCCCCGCCTACCCTGGGCAGGGAGAGCCTGGAGCCGACGGAGGTAGCCATGACATCCCTGCAGAATCGGCCTGGTACCGCCCTGCTCGTCATCGACGTGCAGAACGGCGTCGTCGGGAACGCATACGACCGTGACCGCGTGATCGCCAACATCCACGCCCTCGTGGGCAAGGCCCGGGCCGAGGATGTCCCGGTGCTGTGGGTGCAGCACTCCAGCGAGGAGCTGCCGAAGGGCTCCGAGGGCTGGGAGTACGTCCCCGGGCTCGATCGCCTGGACACCGAGCCCCTGGTGCACAAGACCTACGGGGACTCGTTCGAGGCCACGGACCTGGAAGAGCTGCTCGCCGAGCGGCGGGTCGGGCGGCTGGTGGTCACCGGCGCGCAGACGGAGGAGTGCATCCGCTCGACCCTGCACGGTGCGCTGGTGCGCGGCTACGACGCGACCCTCGTCGCCGACGCGCACACCACCGAGGACATGCGCGAGTGGGACTTCCCGGTCACCCCGGAGCAGTCGATCGCGTACACCAACGCCTACTGGAGCTGGGCGGCGGCGCCCGGCCGCAAGGGCAGCGTGGCACCCACCCGGGAGGTCGACTTCTCGGCAGTCTGAGCGCGATATGCACACGGTGACCACCGCCCGCCCGCTGGGCCGCGCGGCCGCATCCCGGCTCGTTGATCTCGGGTCCCGGATGCTCGGGGACATCGGCGCGGCCGAGGACGTCGTGCAGGATGGACCGATCGGGCCCCAAGCTCGCCGGCCCGATCGCCGGATGGCTAGCGTCTAGGCATGCCAACCAGGCGGATGGAGGCGTTCAGCGACGGGGTCATCGCGATCCTTATCACCGTCATGGTGCTCGAGCTGCGGATCCCGCATGGCAGGACATGGTCGGCGCTCGGTGACTCACTCCCGGTGCTGCTGACGTACTTGCTGAGCTTCGTCTATCTCGGCATCTACTGGAACAACCACCACCACCTGCTGATGGCGACCGAACGCGTGAGCGGGCTCGTCTTGTGGGCCAACCTGCACCTGCTGTTCTGGCTGTCGCTCATCCCGTTCGCCACCGGGTGGCTTGGCGAAAACGAGTTCGCTGCCACTCCCGCAGCCGCCTACGGCATCGTCCTGCTGGCCGCGGCGCTGGCCTACTTCGCCCTGCAGGGCGCGATCATCGGCGCGCAGGGCAAGGCCTCAGCGCTTGCGCTCGCGATCGGCCGGGACTTCAAGGGAAAGGTGTCACCGCTGCTCTACGCGCTCGGGATCGGGCTGGCTTTCGTCAACAGCTGGCTGTCGGTCGCCATCTACGTCACCGTCGCGCTCATGTGGCTGGTACCAGACCGCCGAGTCGAGCGGACACTCGCCGCTGCCGCCCGCCGGTCACCTGGCGCCACGACCGAGCCCTGACCCCTGGCCCGGAGCGGACCGAACTGGAAGGCACCCGGACGCATTCGGTGCGGTCTTTCGGATAGCTTGGCTAGCCTTGGGCCGGCCCTGCGCACACGGCATAGGCGACCGCACGGCCACGAGGACCGGTAGTGATGCCGGCGCGGAACCGCTGCCGTCGGCGTCCGTCAGGATCTGGCCGGTGCTGCCGGGGTGAGATCCTGCGGCGCTGTCCGGGTCAGGACCACGACCCCGGCGGCCAGCACGCCGAAGGCCAGCACGGCGACGGTGATCTTCGCTGGGCTGTCGGTGAAGCGCTCGCCGAACAGCCAGATGCTCAGGAAGATACTGGCGAACGGGTCGGTGATGACCAGCAGCGGCTGGGACACGCTCAGCGGCCCGACGTGCAATGCGGCTTGCTGGAGCACCGTGCCGGTGACGGTGGCGGCGATGAATGCGTACACCGGCCAGCGGGTGAGCATGCCGCCGACACCGGACCCGGCGAGGATGTCGGTCGCGGTCTTGAGGAACGTTGCCTCCAGGGCCCAGGTTAGCGCCGCGGCTGCGGCGAGGACTCCGGCCCGGCGTATCGGTGAGCCCCGCGTTCCCAGCACCGCCAGCACGGCGATGGCCCCGCCGAACACCAGCCCGGCGGACAGCCATTGCGCTGCCTCGGGAACGGGCTGGCCGCCGGCGGGCTCGGCCGCGGCGAGGAACACGGCCAGTGCCACGGCGACGGTGAGCACGGCAGCCCAGGCGGCCGGGGCCACCTGCTGGCGGATCCACACCCGTCGCAGCACCATGACGAAGACCAGCTCGGTGACCAGGACGGGCTGGACCACCGACATCGGGCCGTTGTGCAGGGCGATGGCCTGGAAGGCGTACGAGCCCACCGCGGCGGCGCCCCCGAGCAGCCACAGTGGCTGCCGCACGAGGTACAGAGCCAGCCGCCAGCCCGTCTGCCGCTTCGGGGCTGCCACGCTCGCCGAGTGCTGCGCCATCAGGTTGACCGCGTTGGAGATGGCGGCGGCCAGCGCGAACGCGACGGCGAAGGTCACATCCATGCCCCCGTTTCCTCATGCCCGCAGAGCCTGGGCGGCGCAGCAAGCCGCCCTGCCAGTGACGGCGCCGGCGGATCAGATCCCGGGCGCTGGGCTGCGCGTCCGGTAACGCCGACGGGAATTCTCTCACGGCGGCCTGGTGACGATTTGCTCGTCCTCAGCAGCCTAGGAAGGATGCTCTCCGGCGGGGAGTAGATGCCGCGGGACAGCGTCGGGGCTGACGCTGGATCAGTGCGGGTGCTATCCCCGGAACCGGGAACGTCGGGCATTGCGCGTTTCTGCGAGTGGACACGGTTAGGTGCTGACCTGGGTCGCCGCGGACGGAGCGGGTGCGGAGACCGGGCGGGCGGCGTCCGGGCCGGACTCGACGCCAGCAACCAGCTTGCGGAGCAGATCGGCGAGCGCCTGTTGCTCTTCCGGGGTCAGCACTGAGAGCAGCGCGCCCTCGCCCTGTTCTTCGGCGCTCGCATGCTGCTCGAATGCGTGGTACCCGGCAGGGTGAGCCGTACGTGCACCCGGCGACGGTCGGCCGCGTCGTTCGCCCGAGTGATCAACTTGGCCTTCTCGAGCGGTCCGAGCCGGGCAGACAACGCGCCGCGGGTCAGGCCGAGCATGTCGGCGAGGCTGACGCTAGTAAGATCGTTTACGACCAGCCGGGTCTTCTCGGCAGGCAACCCGCCGGCGGGTCAGCCGGCGATGGGCTCCCAGATCAGCTCGGCGACATCAATGACCAGCTCAGGTCCGGGCTGACCTGGATCACTCGGTGCGCGAACCTCGCCGACACAGACGCAGACAACGTCGTTCAGCCGCCGATAGGGCTCGCGGTCGGCCAGGTGAAACACTGACCCCACGATCTGACGGCGTCCCGGTGGGTAGGCGCGCCCGTACCCGTGCCACTCAACCATGATCACGGCCCCGTCGTCAGCCTCGATGACGGCCCGGAAGTCTGGCCGGAACGGGCCGGCCGCGCCTTCGCGGCGGGGAAAGTTCGCTCCGCGGAAGCGCCCGGTTACCGAACCCTCACAGCGTCCTTCGGCGAGAAAGAACAGCTGCTGCCAGCCGCCGTCGAGGCCGACCGACCAGCTCTCGGGATAGTTGAAGCGGATGCGATACAGCGGCTCAAGCCTCATCAGCTACTCCTGCATAAGGACCTCAGCCTCAGTCTGATGGTCAGGCAGGGCAGCGCGAAGCCTAACGCCCCGCATCAATGTCCGGCCAGATCAGCCACCCGCACATCGAGTGCAAGACGGTGAGGCCGGCGAGCTCAGCGGTGGCCGCGATGAGGTCGGGGATGGACGGAGCACGGTGCTGGCCTCGGCCGGCGAGCAAGGCCCGAACCTCCGCTGCCCGGTCCTCGATAGCCGGGGTCAGGTATTCCGCCGGCCTGGCCGACAGCGGCGGCTCGCGCAGGTCGGTCCGCAGGTCGGTCCCGCAACGGGCCGGGCAGCGTTACCATCGTTATGGTCGTGCTTGCGCCCCTCACCAGGTAACTGGCGAGCATGATCCATACGCCAGGGCGCCTCACTGGAGGAACCCATGGCACAAACAGTCCTCGCAGCGGCCGCATCGTCGTGGGCAGTATTGATGGGCATTGCGCCACTACTGCAGATCCGCCGCATGCTACGCGAGCGGTCTTCACGTGAGGTGTCCGTGGGCTATTTCGCGATCCTGCTTATCGGATTCCTGTTGTGGATCTCCTATGGATCGGCGGCCGGAATCCCAGCGCTGGTGATCCCCAACACCGTCGCCCTGCTCGTCGGGACCGCCGTCATCATCGTCGCCCTCCGGCTGCGGCGCCGGACTGCCAGGAATTCATCGCAGTTGACGGATCCCCGTGCACAGCGCTAACGAGTATCCCCGCCTCACGACTCTGCCTTACCTTACGGCGGAAGCGATGGCGAGGTGCAGGAGGTCGCCGGTGGTGAAGTCGACCACCCATAGCCCGCTCGGGCCGGGGGCGATGTAGATGGGTGATGTCCCGGCTGGAACCGCCTTGCCGACGACGCGGTTCGACGCGGGATCGATGCGGACGACCGTGCCGGTCTGATCATTCGATGCCGGCGTCGTGCCAGGCCCGGCGTTCTTGCAGCCTGCGGCGCAGGCTCCTGCGCGCGAGGTTAACCACGGTGGTGCGCAGGTAAGCCGGCGCGGACTGCTGATCGCGGATGTTTCCCCAGCTGCGCCAGACGCGGACGAACGCCTCCTGGGCGAGTTCCTCGGCCAGGCCCCAGTCGCTGGTCAGCGCGAAGGCGAGCCGAACGAGCTCCGCATAGCGTCGCTCGTACAGCAGCGCCAGCGCGTGTTCGCCGGTGCAGGCCTTCGAGCCACGGCTGTCGGCTCGTCTCTTCGAGCGATGGCCCGACCGTGTGGCTGAGTTGCTCGGCCATGACGAGGACCGAGCCTGGCTCTTGCTCGCGGACGCCGGGCAGCCTATCGGGGCGTCCGGGAACCCGCCGCAGGCGTGGATGAACGCGTGCGACCGGATGCGGATCCTCGACTGGGGAGATACTTCGATCTCGCATCCCTTCGCCTCGCTGGTGGTCACCTTCCGTTTCCTTGAGGAGCGGAACCGGATGTCGCCAGCGGACCCATGGTTCGCCAGGCTGCGTGATGCTTACCTTGAGCCCTGGAGGCCGGCCCGGCGCGACACCTTCGCCCTTGCCATGCAGGTCGGCGCGATCGCGCACGCCGTGGCGCGGCTGCGGCAGCGGGACACGCTTCCCCATGAAGCCCAACTCGGCTTCGATAAGGAATTCGCCACCGTGCTCCGCCGCGCACACGCCCACATGCACCACTGACAGGCCGGCGCCGCGGCCGGGAGCCAGCTGCGCGCCCGGCAGGTGCGAGGCGAACTGAAGCCTCAGCGGCTCGTCAGCGTCGGCCCGTCGCATAGCGGGTTGGTAAACTGCGTGGCGCTCCGTGATCAAGGAGGCATGCATGAATGTTGACATCCGCTACAGTCCCGCGTTCGCGCTCGCAGTGATCACGTTGCCGCCCGGCGGCGAGGTCAGGGCTGAAGCTGGAGCGATGACCAGCATGTCAGGCGGCGTCGAGATCGAGACCAAGGCCCAGGGCGGCATGCTGGCAGGCCTGAAGCGATCGGTACTGGGTGGCGAGAGCTTCTTCATCAACACGTTCCGGGCCCCCTCGGGCGGAGAACTCACCGTCTCGCCGACACTGCCGGGCGACATCGTGCATATGCCGGTCAGCAACCCGGCAGCCTTGATGGTGCAGTCCGGTTCGTGGCTCGCCTCGGATCCAGATGTGCAGGTCGACACCAAGTGGGGCGGCCGGAAGACTTTCTTCTCGGGTGAAGGCCTGTTCCTGCTTCGCTGCACTGGCGCCGGCGACATGATCGTCTCGAGCTACGGCGCGATCGAGCGCCGCGAGCTGGCCCAGGGCGAGGTGCTGAAAATCGACACGGGCCACATCGTCGCCTTCGAAGAGAACATCGGCTACCAGGTCAACAAGGTCGGCGGCTGGAAATCGACGCTGCTTTCCGGCGAGGGACTCGTTGCCACGTTTACCGGCCCTGGCGCGCTCTGGCTGCAGACCCGCAGCCCGGCCGACTTCATCGGCTGGCTGATACCGCAGCTGCCCAAACAACAGAACTAGCCACCAGCGGAACCGGCGCGGGCGGGGCCAGTCACCTCGCGGTACCCACGCCGGCTGGCACGGCTCGGCGAACTGCTCGCCGCCGGGACAATCAGGGTCACGGTGAGTGCCCCATTTCCGCTGGAACACACGCAGGTCACTGGAACACACGCAGGTCATTCGCCGTCCTGGCTGGCCGGGGCCGCCGCGACCGCGATCAGCTGACGCTGCGAGCGCACAATAAAAAGGACGCTCAGCGCCGCGATTCCGATCGTGAACCACCAGCTGTAACGGGAGATGGCGGCGGCCGCGACGACCGCGGGGTGACCTAGCGCGTACCCCAGCCCGCTGAGCAGGCCAGCCCACAGCAGAGCGCCGGCCAGGTCCAGGATGAGGAATGTGGCGAGCCTCATCCCGGCCCAGCCGGCGATGGCATAGATGATTGCCCTGGGGACGGGGAGGAAGGAGCTGAGCACCACAGCCGGCCAGGTGAACCTGCGGCCGGCCCGCTGCACGCGCGGCATGTGCCTGGCCGCTCGCCTGCTCCCGGGCAAGATCCTGATGAGCCGCTCGCCCCACAGCCGCCCTGCCCACCAGTACAAGGCGTCGAACTTCATCAGCCCCGGGATCGCGGCGAGCACCGCCACGGCCAGCATCCCGTGCCCGGCCCTGGCGAAAGCGGCGGCCGAGATGATCGATTCGGTGCCGCCATTCAGCAGTTCAGCCACTACCGGGTGAGTGCCGACCAGCGACACCCGCAACGGCAGCAAGACCCAGTAGAACAAGCCGCTGAATACGATGCCCAGCCAGCAAAGGATGTCGGCTGCCCGCGGCTTCCCCTGCCAGGGCAGCCGCGGATCGTCCCGCAGATCCGCCACCCCGGACCCGGCTGCCGCGGCGGTCACAGCCGCATTCCCTGCGGCCTTGGCGGATTCCGTCCCCGGGACGCTCACGAGGCAACCCCCCTGACGTTGACACCCTGCGCGGCAGCTGCCAGGACCACGCACCTAATCCCCTCGGCCTGCGGGCACATCGTAGCCGCTGCACAGGTGTCAGCGGCCACGCTGTGCATATGAGTCGACAGCGTTTGGGACCTTAAGGCTGCGGGGCAGCGGGAAGCAGTTGCCGGAGAAGATTCTCCATGTCCGCGGTTTCATCGTCCGGGGTGATTCGCCGTCACCGCAGGCAGATCGGGTCGTGCTGGCGCGAGCTCAGCCCTGGGCGGCAGGCGCTGCTGGTACTGGCGTACCTGCGCAAGGGCGAGACATTCTCCGATCTGGCGGCCGGGTCCGAGATTAGCACCGCGACCGCGTGGAGATACGTAAACCGAGACCGTTGCGCTGCTGGCCGCCCGCGCACCGAAGCTGCGCGCAGCGCTGCGGGCGGCGAAGACGGCCCGGCATGTGTTCGTGGTCATTGACGGCACCCTCATCTCCGTCGGCCGGCTCGCGGCTGACCGGCCGTTCTACTCCGGCAAGCACTGCAAGCACGGCATGAACCTGCAGGTCATCGCCAGCGCCGAAGGCGAGATCCGGTGGGTATCCGGGCCCTTGCCTGGCAGCACCCGCGACCTGACCGCCGCCCGGACCTGGGGCATCATCCGCGAGCTGGCCGCAGCCGGGCTCATCGTGCTCGCAGACAAGGGCTACCATGGCGCGGGCGAACCTTTGATCACCCCGTATCGCGGGCGGAATAAGCCAGCCTCGCAGAAGTCCGCCAACCGCGAAGGATGAAAAACCCGGCTTGGGCCAAGATCACATCTGGTCGGCGATCGCGAGGCGCTGGCCTGCGGGTTCGGGGAATTTCCAGCGCGATTCTGCGCACTAGCCGGTGGTCATCCTGGGGCCCCGCATGGTGTCCACGGCCGGAGGTGCGCGTGGCAGGAGCCGGCGTCAGGTGCCGTCACGCCGTCGGTGATCTCAGAGACGGAACTCCCGTGGTGCGCCCTCTCCGATCAGGCCGTCCACGGACTCGCGCAACAGGTCGGCGTGGCCGGTGTGCCGCGCGTACTCCTCGATCATGTCCAGCAGCATCTCCCGCACGCTGGCGGCACGCCCGTCCCGCCCGGTGAACCGCGCCGCGCCGTCCAGGCCCCCTTGCTGTAGCACGGCGGCCACCACATCCCGGGACCGCCGCACCGCCGACCGCCACAGCGCGTACAGCTGCTCCGGGGAATCCTGCGCCCCGGTCCGCCACTCCCAGTCAGGATCGGCGTCGAAATCCACCTCGTCCCACGGCGGCCCGTACCCCTGCCCGGCCAGCTTCACCACCAGCCAGTCCGCCTCCACCAATGCCATGTGCTTGACAAGCCCGCCGAGCGTCATCGAGGACGCCGCCGCCGTCGCCGCCAGCCCGCTGCGGTCCAGGCCCCCCGTCTTCCACCCGAACGTTCGACGGTTGCGCTCCAGCACTGCCAGCACAGCCTCCGCCTCCGCGGAAAGGCCCTCGTTGCCTACCGATTCAGTCATCCGCACAGCCTAGGCCCAAAACCTGGCACATCCTGCGCAAGCTCCGCTGCTGCCCCTGGCGCGCCGGGCACCACCGTTCGTGTGTGCGCTCGGGTCAATTCCCTGGGGCGGCCGCGGGCATCCCGACACTGGCGGGCCAACTGCAGGCTCTGATCCGCCCGGCCGAACTCACAGCGGCCGGCTGCGCGGCCGCGGCGGCCGGCCTGCCCGCGCCATGGTGGCTGCACCGACCGCGGCTGGCCGGCCAGACACCCAACGCCGGGAGCATGAGTCCGCCCAGGTGTATTGCCTGGTCAGAGGTGGCGGAGGAGGGCGTTGTGTGAGGTAATCGGGCGGCGGTCGCCGGCCCACCTGCAGAACAGTGACGGACTGCTGGCCCGCGCTAATGCGGCGGCCGCTATTGGGCAGTAGCATCCGGGTCGTGGGCACGGTAGCGCCGACGCTTCGCATCCGCGGACGCGCGGCGGAGATCGAGGTCCTGGGCCAGGCCCTGGACCTGTCTGCAGCAGGCGCGTCGGCGGTTGTGCTGATCGAGGGCGAGGCCGGGATCGGCAAGACGCGGCTGCTGGATGAGGCCCTGCAGGATGCCCGCGGCCGGCGCATGCAGGTGGCGTTGGGCCGGGCCGAGGAGCTGGAGCAGACCCGGCCGTTCGGGCTGGTGGCCAGCGCATTCGGGTGCACCCGGTCGTCGCCGGATCCGCGGCGGGCGGCCATTGGGGGACTGCTGGCAATCGGAGACGACCCGGAGCGGGGCCCGATTACGGTGACCAGCGACCCAGGGCTGCGGTTCCGCGCCGTGGATGCGTTCGCTGACCTGGTCGAAGAGCTCGCGCTATCGGGGCCGCTGGTGATCGGCGTGGATGATCTGCAGTGGGCCGATCCGTCCAGCCTGCTGACGCTGGCCGCGCTTGGCCGCCGCCTGGCTTATCTGCCGGTCGCACTAATCGGGTGCCTGCGGCCGTCTCCGCGCGTGCCTGACCTGGACCGGCTGATCGGCGCACTGGAGGCTGCCGGGGCGTGGCATCTGGCCCTGCGCGGCCTGGCTGAGCAGGCCGTGACGGAGCTGGTGGCCGAGACCGTCGCCGCGGTGCCGGGCCCAGCGCTGCTGGCGGGAATTTCGGGGGCGGCGGGCAATCCGCTGTTCGTCACCGAACTGCTGGCGGCGCTGGCCCAGGAGGGGGCGATCAAGACCGCTGGCGGGCAGGCCGAGGTCGCAGAGATGGCCCTGCCGCCGACGCTGCGGCTGACCATCGTGCGCCGTATCAGCTTCCTGCCAGCAGGCACACTCCAGGCACTGCAGGCCGCCTCCATCCTGGGAACCAGCTTCACGGTCTCCGACCTGTCGGTAACAATGGCCCGTCCTACGCTCGAGCTGTCCCTGGAGCTGGCGGAAGGGATCACGGGACGGGTTCTGGAGGATGACGGCGATCGGCTCCGGTTTCACCACGAGCTGATCCGCGACGCCATCTATGCGGATCTCCCGCTCAGCGTGCGACGAGGGCTGCACCGTGAGGCCGGGCAGCGGCTCGCGGGCTCGGGAGCCCCCATCCTGCAGGTGGCCGAACAGCTTGCCCGCGGAGCCGTGCCCGGCGACGCCGAGGCCGTCGGATGGCTGACCAGGGCAGCACGTGAAACCGCGCCCACATCGCCGGATGTAGCTGCGGATCTCCTGGAACGGGCACTCGGGCTGATGGGCCCGCAGCACTCCGGCCGCGATCAGGTGCTCGCTGAACAGGCTGAATGCCTGATGCTGGCGGGACGGATTCTCCAGGCCCTGGCGGTTTGCCGCTTGCTGCTTGACCGCGACCACGACCTATGTGTGGATGGCCCCGTCCGGATCTGTCTCGCGCATGCCCTGCTGGCACAGGGACAGGTCCGCGACGCGCTGCGGGAACTGGAGCAAGCGGGCGAATCACCCGCGCTGTCTGCCGCCGAGCGAGCTGCCGGTCAGGCGTGGGAAGGCTTCGCCCGCCTGTCGCTGGGAGACCTCGACGGCGCCGCCGCCTCCGAGCAAGGGGCGCGATCGGCGGCGGCGTCAGTAGGTGATCACCTGACCACCAGCATTGCTATGGCCACGCTGGCCCGGGTCGCAGAGTGCCGCGGATATCTCCGGGAAGCGCTCCAGATCATCGATGATGCGGTGCGCCTGGCCGACGAGAGCCCTGGCAGGCTTGGACACCGCTACCCGGTCCGGGTAGCTAGAGGGCACATCCTCATCGGCCTCGACCGGCTCGGGGAGGCAAGGACCGCTCTTGGCACCGGGATGCGGATCAGCGAGGAACTCGGCGTCCGCTGGGCTCTTGCGAGCTCGCAGGTGTTCCTTGCCTTCGGGCGTTTCATCGCCGGGGAGTGGGATGACGCGATGGCTGAGCTCGAGGCGAGCCTAGAGCTGGCGGATGAGATAGGCGAGACCTATAACCGCATATACGCCCACGGCATGCTGTCGCTGATCAGCTTTCATCGCAACGATCTCACCCGCGCCCAGGAGGCCGCCGACGCCGCCGTCCGGGATCTGGCCGACTGGGACCCTGGCTACCGCATGACCTGGGCGGTATGGCCGCGAGCGCTCATCCTGGAGGCCCGCGGCGAGCTCGGGCAGGCGCTCGCCACCATTGCCGACATCTGGGACAGGTGCGCGGGTTCCGGGCTCGTGCTGGGGTATCCGGCCATCGGACCGGACTTCGTCCGGCTCGCGCTCGCCGCGGGTGATACCGGACGGGCAAGGGGCGCTGCCGCGGCTGTCGCCGAAGTCGCGTCCGGCAACGAGGTGCCCTGGATGACCGGCGCGGCGCTGCGATGCCGGGGACTGATCGAAGATGACGCCGAGGTCCTGCAAGCCGCTGCCGTCGCGTACGCACGCGGATCGCGTCCGCTCGGGCTCGCCCTTGCCTGTCACGATGCGGGCGCCGCATACGCCAGGCACCGGCACACCGAACACGCACGCCCGCTCCTCGATCAGGCGATCGGCATCTACGAGCGGCTCGGTGCCGCACGCGGCCTGGCCAGCGCCGAGGCAATCCTGCGCGAGATGGGCATCCGCCGCGGCCGCAGAGGCACGCGCGATCGGCCGCGGACCGGCTGGCACAGTCTCACCCCGGCGGAGCGCACGGTTGCCGGGCTGGTCGCCGAGGGACTGTCTAACCCGCAGATCGGCGAGCGCCTGTACGTTTCGCGGCGGACCGTGCAGGCGCATCTGGCGCACGTTTTCGCCAAGCTGGATATCACCTCCCGTGCCCAGCTCGCAGCCATGGCGACCCAGCATCGGGGCGGCCAGCCGTAAGCAGTACCTGCAGAGCCGGGGCCCGGCGTCCGGTGCTATGCGAGCTTCGCGTGGGCCTGCGACAGTGCCTGCTCTGTGTGCTCTCGATCTTCATGCTCGGAGCAGCGGCGGATCAGGCACGGCCGCGGGTCAGCGAGGTCAGCTCGCGGTTGAAGCGCTCGGGCTCCTGCAGGTGCGGCAGGTGACCGACGCCTTCGTACCAGGAAACCTCGGCGGTCGGGCAGGTGGCGGACGTGCTCGGCCATCGCCGGAAGCACGACCGTGTCCGCGCGGCCCTGAGTGACCAGCAACGGAACCTCGAGGGCTCGCAGGATGTCGTCGCCGTCGATCTCACGCGCGGCGCCAGCTATCCCTACATGCTGCTCATCATCCGCGCAGACGTCGAGATCGGCCGCGGCGACTTCGACACCGCACGGGCGCACCTCGAGGGCGCCAGCGCCACCTTGCGCAAGGACCGCGGGCTAGGGCTATACGACGCCTACCTCGCAGAGCTCGCCCTATGGGAACGCCGCTGGGCCGGCGCCGACGAGGCCGTCGACGACGGTCTGGCCCGGGCGCGCTCAAGCGCGACCGCGCAGATCCGCGTCCAGCTGTGTGCCAAGGGACTACGCGCACAGGCGGAGCTCGCAGCGCTCGCGCGCGCCCGCCGGGACGGCGGCGCGCTCCGCGACCGGCTCGGCCGCGCGCGAGAGTTGTTCACCATCGCTCGCCGCGCCGCGGCCGAGGCCTCAGTGATCACACCCAACGCTGAGGCTGTCATGTGCTCGCCAGAGCCGAGTATGAACGCGCCCGCGATGGCGCCCGACCGGAAGCGTGGGCGGACGCGGCAGCGGCCTGGGAACGGCTCGAACGCCCGCCGGTCGCCGCTTACTGCCGCTGGCGCCAGGCAGAAGCGCTCGTGGCCGACGGCGCGCCCTGGACAGTGAGCTTCAGGACGGGCAGGGTGCCGGATGCGCGCTGGCTCAGCGCTGAAGTCCGTCCCAGGACCATCGCGGGATGCTCAGGTCCTCAGGGACATCGTCAGCAGACTCGTGGTAGCGCGACATGGTCGTCGTGATGGCCCAGGCGAAATAATCGTGCAGCACCTGCCGGACTGGACCGGCGGCCAGCCGCACGTCCTCCAGCGCCTGGTCGAAGCAGGCGATCGCCCGGCGGTCCATCTCCGCGTGCAGGCCGTTGCCGCTATGGATCCGCACCACGGAAGTCTCATCTCCATAGGCAAGGGAGTAGGTGGCGGGCCCCCCGAGGGCCTCGGCCCAGTATGCAGCGAGCCGCTCGCTGTGCTGAGGATGGAACCCGTGGCTGAACGCGTGGCTGACTATCTCGTCCGCCATCACCCGCGCGTGCCACGCCCTGGCCAGGCGCAGCAGGCCCTCGCTGCCGCCCGCGGCCTGATACACGCTCTCAAGCTCAGCCACCCGCTCAGCATCGCAGGCCGACGCTGATCACTGCACCCCGAACGTCATGTCCTTAAGCTGAATGTTCGCTAGTGCCGCGTTGGCGCTCGTTCTCGGGGCGCGGTCGTGCCGGATGCGCGCGTTGCGGAGGCACTTAGCGGTGTCAGCGGCGGAGGATGTCGCGAAGGCGCTGCACGGGCCATCGCCGGTCGAACAATGTCGGGTCGTCCCGGTCTTCGGCGCGGAGGTGCTCGATCAAGGTCACATAATCTTCGAAGTCGAGCGTCCTGATCAGGGTGAGCAGGGCGGCCGCCTCGCCGGTGACGGGGGCGATCGGTGCGACGAGCCGGTCGTAGAGCTCCACGACCTGGTGAACCATCGCCAGGTGGCCCGGCCCGGGCTCGGCGGCGGGAAAGTTCGTCGCGGCGAAGTCCTCGGTGAAGACGATCGGCTCGACTGCCAGGGCCTGTGGTCCGTAGCGCTGGGCGAGATGGATCAGCAACTCGACGTCGAAGGTCTCGTTGAAGGACGTCATCTGCCGGATGGCCGGGCCGAGTGCGGCGGCGTCGAAGGCCTTGAAGCCCGCCTGGGTGTCGAGCACCCGGGCCAGGGGCGGGATGAGCAAGGCCCGGACGAAATGGCGGAACAAGACGATGATCTTGTCCGGCTTGTCGCTGGTGCTGTGCGGCTCGGTGACCGGCCCGTCGGCCCGGACCAGTACCGCCCCGTCGATCCCGTAACGCTGGCCGAGCGCGCCGGCCACCTTGTCACCGGCCACCACCGGCGCCGCCAGCGAGCCGAGCTGGGCCAGGTTCGCGGACAGATCCGCGTCGGTATAGCAGACCACATGTCGGCCGGCGCCGTTAGCCCGCGCCGGATCGCTCCCGACCGCGGCGGCCAGCCCGGCCAGTATCGATCCGCCCTTGCGGGACTGCTCGGTCGAGATCAGCCGGTCGAATGCCGGACTGATCGGGACGTCCCCCCCGATCAGCTCAGCCAGCCTGAGCACCGTCACGCTGCGGTGACCTTTCCCCGGGTAGCCCTCGGCCCCCGCGATGTCCGTCATGAGGTCGGCACTCGAGGGCCGGTCCGGGCATCCGTCGTCGCAGGCGATGATGCTCCACGTAACGCCGGGCAGGCCGCCGGTCAGCCAATCGAGCTGGCGGACCTTGGCCCGTACGAAGTCCTCCCCGTGCGGGTGCGCAGCACGGGGGAGCATCCGGCCTGTCTCGCCGTACATTGCCCACACCACGGTCAGGTGGACCGGCCCGGTGAGCTCCTCTAGCCGCCGCCGCGAGCGAGCCGCAGCAATCGCCTCGGCCGCCACCGCCGGACCGTGGCCGCCCGCGGCCCGCCCCGCCGCCGCGCGGCCCCCGGCCAGAGCGGAGGCCACGTCGAGCACCGCCTGGTTCTGATCAGAGTCTGTGAGGTCGCGCACGGGCACCAGCGCCTTGTCCATAGCCCGAGGATGCCAGGGCCCCGGCTGCCAGGCCCCCGGATCCGGCCGCCAGGTTGGCCCGCGGTTGGGTCGCCAATCCCCGGGTGCAGCGATCGGCCTGCGCACCCCGGAGAGGTGATCACGCTGACGTGGGGCGGTACCCGAGGTAAACGGCGCCGCTTGCGAGCCGCTGCGTATCCAGCAGTTCCAGATCCGTGCGGACACCGTCGGGGAGCGCCCGCTTGCCGCCTCCGACGGCGATGGGAGCCAGGAACAGCTGCAGCTCGTCGACCAGTCGCCGTCCGCGGAGGCGATCGCCGAATAGATCAGCCTGGCCATCAGGAATCCCCGCCTTCACTTCTTCACGCGGTAGTCGATGAAAGCCGCGAACGGGGACTGGCGGGACTCCGAGGTGCTCCAGGTCCAGCGATTCGCCGAACCCGCCGGACAGGCGCTTGCCGGCGCCGAGGGTCACCGGGGCGATGATGGTGAACGCCGGGCACCGCGGGTGGCCAGCTAAACATTGTGCGGTGCCGCCTGGTGAGCGCGGAAGCCCGGTGAGCGCGGAAGCCCATCGGGACTGCGCAAAGTAGGTGGTGCAAGCTGCCCGGCGGCCCTGCTGTGGAGAGGACCGATGATGGGTGAGGTCGCGTTCGTGGTGAGCGATGCCGACGATGGCCTGCGGGAACAACTCAACGAGGAGATCAACGCCTTCAACGTCGCGACGACCGGCCTGGCCGACGGCGGGCTGCTGGGTATCGCCGTCCGGGAGAATGGCGGCGACCTGCGCGCGGGGTTGTTCGGGTGGACCTGGGGTGGGTGCGGTTACATCGAGGTCCTTTGGGTGCGAGACGACCAGCGCGGGTGCGGCCTGGGCACCCGGCTGCTGGCTGCGGCTGAGCAAGAGATCCGCCGCCGTGGCTGCGGCCAGGTGGCCTTGAGTACCCACTCCTTCCAGGCACCCGGATTCTACGCCCGCTTCGGTTACCAGGAATGCGGTCGCACGCCGGACTACCCGCGCGGGCACGACCAGATCCACTTGGTGAAGCGCCTTAGCTGACACGGGCGGCTCCTGACGGGCGGCGGCACGGATCAGCTCGCCGGGCGATGCACGGAATTGACGTTGACGGCCACGGCAAGGCACTGGCTACCGGCTTTTGTCAGCTCCTCCGGCAGCGCAGCCCCGTCACCCGGGCCCGTGTTCGAAATCACGTTCATTGATCGTGGCGTCGAAGCCTACGCGTTCACCTTCGGCTAAATCGGGGCGAGACATCCTGCGCGGGGTGTCGGCGATGCAGGCGGCATGCGGCTCGGCCAGCGTGAAGACAAACCGGACGGGGGAAGCCGCTGTCACCCCAGAGCGCGCGGTCGAAGTCAGGGTTGTTGAACACGGCCATGACTGTGCCTACGTAGCTGACGAACCCGCCATGGTGGAACCAGGCTTGATCTCCTGGCTTCAAGGTCGTGACGACCGTAATCCCTTCGCGCTTCGGGCGTGGGGCATCGTCGCCTCCGGAGTGCTAGGCGGACCTGGCCATCGCCGAGCCGCTCGATGGTGAACGTGTGCTCGGCGTCGAAGATGCCGGGCCGCAAGTCACCCGGCCGAGCCAGCGCAGCTCCTGACCGGCGGTGGCCTGGAGGGCGGCGTGCCGCTCGAACGCGGCGGCATCGCGGACTGGCCTTCCCCCCAGCGCGAAGACTACGGATGGGGCGCCAGCGCCACCGAGTCCGTGACCCGGTTCACGGGACGGTCGGTGGCTGGCTATCGGGGGCTGGTTTCGATTCGTTGCAGGATCTGCTCGGAGGCGGTGCGTAGCTGTCGCAGCTGGGCTGGGTGAGGGCGTCGATGACCAGTTCGCGGACCGTGGCGACGTGGGCGGGTGCGCTGGCGGTGAGGAGGCGGAGCCCGGCTGGGGTGAGGATGGCGTTGGTGTACCGGCCGTCGGCCGGGTCGAGTTCCCGGCGGACGAACTGGCGCCGCTTCAGGAGGTCCGGTGAACGCGGGTAGCGCCAGCCGACCGCGGCAGCGTCAGCGAGCGCCACTTGGTGGAGGCCCGTACGATGTCCGCCGACGCCGTCACCCTGCCGGGGTCCCCGGCAGGGTGAGTGCGACGCTGGCCTAGGGCCAGCAGCAGGGCGGCAACGTCCAGCTCGACTGGGCACCCGGCTTGGTCTCGCGAGGCTGACCAGGGTACCGGCCAGGGTGTTCACCGGGTGCGACCGGCGGCCCCGGGTGACACAGTGGAAGCCGGGTGCACAGAAAGGGGCCGGCCATGGACATGAAACTCGAGGTTGTGGCGGTGGCCGTCTCCGACGTGGACAGGGCCAAGGACACCTGCCAGGGGCTGGGCCGGAGGCCGGACGTCACGCCGCCCGGCCTGATCCAGTTCATGCCGCCCGGTTCCGGGTGCTCGGTCCAAATACGCCAGCAACTCGTCCTCAGAGGGTGATCGCAGTAAACGACCTGCTCAAGCTGGCCATCGAGGGGCACGGCGGGCTGCCGCGCTGCGCGCAGGTCTCCCGGTTCCGGGTAATCGCCTCGATCACCGGCGCGATCTGGGCAATGAAGGCAAGCCCGGCCTGCTGGACGGCTTGGTGCTGGAGGGAGAGACCCGCGCCTCGCCCTGGGACGACTTCCAGGTGGCGTACTTCGCCGGCGAGGCCAACTGGAAGTCCTCGCCTGGTCTTCGTCCGCCGCCCCGACGGCTCCCCCGTCCGGGACTCCATCTCGATCGCCATCGACGTGACCGGCGTCACCTTCAGTTAGGAGCAAGCTCGTGCGAGCTGACATCGTCCCCGGCGGGACCTTCCCCGACTACTCACTGCCCGACCACACCGGCGCTGTCCGCACGCTCAGCGAACTCCAAGGCCCAGATCCGCTGATCCTCACCCTCGCCCGCGGGCACTACTGCCCCAAAGAACATCAGCAGCACCTCGAACTGGCCGCCCATTACCCGAAGATCGTGGTCGCCTACACCCAGGTCGTCACCATCGCCACCGACGAGCACCACACTCTGCAGGAGTTCCGCAACTCGGTCGGCGCCCCGTGGACCTTCCTGTCCGACCCCGGCCGGGTCATCCAGAAGGACCTCGACATCGCCGAGTACACCGACCCCGACAACGACCCGATGATCCCGCACACGCTCGTGCTCAAACCGGGACTGGTCATTCACAGCATCTACAACGGCTACTGGTTCTGGGGGCGGCCCTCGTTCTACGACCTGTGGCGTGACCTGCGTGCGGCGACGACCGAGATCCGCCCGGACTGGGATCTGAGCACACCAGGGCTCCGCGAGGCCTGGACCGCGGGCGACTACTCGCATTTCCACGGATGGGACAGGCGCTCCGGCGAGCCGCTTGCCGCCATGTAGATCGGTCCCATGGACTCTCCCTGACATGCCCGGGCTGCCCGGCCACATCGGTCGAACGATGGTGGCCTGGCTATGCGGGCGGCGCGGGTGCACGGTGTCGTGTGCTTCACCGGGATGCTGTCGAACAAGTGGACGGTGCACGATTTCTCCCCGATCGAGTACATCCCGCACGGCGTGCGCCGACTTCGTACGGCGGTGACGCCAGTGATCTGCCTTCACCAGTGCTGCAGGGCTTCCTCGCCGCCGCCGCCGGGGACGCTGCCGTGCCAATCGACCAGGTCTACGACTTTGACCAGATCGCGCAGGCGCACTCCACGATGGAGGCGGCCCGCGCGAGCGAAAAGCTCGTAGTCACCACCTGACCCGCCGTGCTGCAAGTCGTGGCGTGCGGAAACCCGCCGCCCCAGCTGATCTGCGCCCGCCCAAGGCTCTCAATTCAGTCACAACGCATCTGAAACAGTCACCACAACATGAGCAGGGGCTAACCTGACCCAGTTATCAACCCTGTCCGCCAAAGCGGAGCAACCCCAGCGGGCCGTGGCACCAGGTAGTCCGGGGGGCGCGGATGCCGGGAAGGAAATCGGGCGGGGAGCGCCTTCGGCGAAGGGGGATCAGGTGATCCTGACCCGTATGGGTGGGCTGGGCGTCGCTGTGGCCGCGAGCCTGGCAACGATCGCAGCAATGCTCGCGCCAGCGGTAGCGCAAGCGTCTGCTTCGGGGGGCAGCCCGTCTCCCGCATTGACGCACTACACCGGCACACCGGGGGTTGCCCGGCTGGTGCCCAGGCACAAGCAGGCCGTCGGCGCGCCGTCGGCGCCGCGGGTGGTCCCGAGAGGGGCTCGCCGCCTGCCGTCCGGCCACTTCTCGGCGGCGGAGGCGGTGCCCGGCGCGTCGGCGGCCGCGGCGGCGGCCGCGGCGGCGGCGGCCACGAGATTCTGCTTTGGTCAACTTCAACGGCGTCAGCAGCCGGGACAGCCAGTTCACCAACTTTGAGCAAACGTTCGAACCGCCGGACCAGGGGCTGTGCAAGGGCAACGGCTTCGTGCTCGAGCCGGTCAACTCCGCGTACCGCATCTACCGCACGAACGGGAACTCGCTGCGCGGGCCCTTCAACATCAACGACCTGTTCAACGTGGGCGGCAAGGAGTTCACCAGCGACCCGCGCTGCTGGTTCGATCCCATCACCCAGACCTGGTTCGCGACCATCCTGTTCCTGAACGACTCGTCCACCGCGTCATCCCTGCTCATCGCCGTCCGGCCCAACTCCGACCCGCGGGGGCTGTGGAACGAGTACTCGATCGACACGACGGACCCGTCCGGGAACGGCTGCCCGTGCTTCGGTGACCAGCCGAGGATCGGGATCGACCAGACCAACCTGTACGTCACCGCTGACGAGTTCTCGATTCTCGGGCCGCAGTTCAACGGCGCGGAGATGTGGGCGATCGACAAGTCCGACCTGGTCAACGGCGTCGTGAGCCCGCACGTCGTGAACTTCCCCAACCTGACGACGGACACCGCGGCACCCCAGCCCGCCCTGTCCACGGGGAAGCCGAGCGCCGAGTACTTCCTCAGCTCGCTGGATTCCAGCGGCACCGGAGACAACCGCATTGGTGTCTGGGCCATGACCAATCGGGACCAGGTTGGCCTGGGTGGTATGCCGGACCTTTCCAGCGTTGTAATCCACTCCGAGGCATACGCCATCCCGCCGCCGGCTCCGCAGAAGGGTGCCAAGAGCAAGCTGGACTCCGGCGACGACCGGATGCAGCAGACCGAATTCGTCGGCGGCAAGGTCTGGGGTGAGCTGACGACGGCGGTGCAGCCGGCCGGCGACAGCTCAGTGCGCGCAGGTGGCGCCTGGTTCCAGGTGAAGCCGACGCTCGGCAGCGGCGGGATCGCTGGTGCGTCGATCGTCCGCCAGGGGTACATCGCCGCCGCTGGCAAGTACGAGCTGTACCCGGCCGTGCAGCCGGACGCGGCCGGCAATGCGGCGGTCGTCTTCACCCTGACCAACAGCGCGCGGTTCCCGAGCGCCGCCTATGCCACCCTGAAGGCCGGCGGCAGGAACTTCGGGTCGGCGGTCGTGGCGGCAGCGGGGGCCGGGCCGTACAACCGGGCCGCGGCGAACCCGCCGCGCTGGGGCGATTACTCGTTCGCGGTCCCGGACGGCACGTCGGACGCCGCGTGGCTCGCCACCGAATACATCCCGCCCAAGTCCAGCCAGACCACGACCGGGATCCGGAACTGGGGCACGCGCGTCATCAAGGTCCCGCTCGGCTGACGCGAGTGAGTCCCCGGAACCCCCGGTCCCGGGGACTCACTCGCGTCAGCGAATACCACTATCACAGTTGATGTTTGCGCGAACGGGTGCTGGTGATGTGACCGCGACGAGGACGTGCGGGCAGCGCGGGACGACCTGTCTCGTCAGGGCGACCAGCACATATCGGCCCTTCCCGAGCCTGAGGGAGTAGTGACCGTCGGCGCGGGTGCGAATGCTCGCGGTCACCCCGGCGGGCAGCGACCGGGCCTCGACCCGGACCTCACCCAGCGGCCGGGGCTTGCATAGGCGGCTTGGCCGCTCGACGGGACATCCCGGACTGGCTTCGACCACGCCGGAGATTAGCGCGGTTGGGCCGGCGGGCTGAGCCGGGTGCGTTCCAGCCGGGCGAACGCCGCAAGAAGCGCTCACCAGGACAAGGGCGGCTGCGGGCAGCAACCTCCGGGCCTGCGGGTCAAACCATCGCATCGTGGTCGTCACGGCAACTTGGACGGTTCGCTGTGGCGATTGGTTCCCGCGCCGCAGCGGCCGGGTCGTCCTCGCGGCGGGTGCGAAAGTGAGTGGGTCAATGAGTCCAGCAGGAGGTGGCCGGCCCGGAAGTAGGTTGCGGTTGGCCGGACGCGCTGGCAAGGGATGAGTTCGAGGGCGGTCCTTGCGGGTGGCCAGGTCCAGCGGTCGATGTCCAGCCTCATGCGCAGCAGCGGGCGCAGCCGTCCCCCGGCCAGGCGGACCTCCATCCAGCAGGTACCCAGGTCGCGATCATGCTCAATCGGCCCCCGCACCAGGCTGTGACCGATGTGCAGCGCGCCGTTATGCCTTGTGCGCTGCCAGCTTTCAAGTGCGGCCACGCATGTCTCGAACGGGATGTCAACGATCCGCCGGAACGACAGCCAGACCTGAGCGGAGCAGGCGCCCGCGCTTATGCTGGCCCCACCGCCCGGTCGGGCCTGGCGAGGTCATCCATAGCCATGCCGCCAGCGATCTCGTGAACATCCAGCAAGAGCGGCACAGGCGGCTATCCTTCCGGTCGCCGGGTCTTTTCGACGACCGTAGCCCGATAGGGTCAGCGGATTAATCCGGGGGAAATGCCCGGCTTGGCGCTAGGGGCCTCCTAGGTTGGCGAGAGGGACCTAGCTTGGCGCTGCGATTCCCATCCGGGCGGCCTCGCGGGCCGCCGCGGTCCGGGACGAGACGCCGATCTTGGACAGCACCGCGGAGACATGGTGCTGCACTGTCCGCTCGGAGATGAACAGCCGCCGGGAGATCTCCCGGTCGGGGAGGCCGTCGGCGACCAGCGCCAGGACCTGCTGCTCGCGGGCGGTCAGCCCGGCCGGGGCGGGCTTGCCTGAGCTCAGCCTCGTCCGTCGAGCCCAGCCGGGCCAGAGCCGCGTCGTAGGGCCGACCGAGCCGGTCCCATGCTGCTGCCGCGCCCAGCCAGTCCCCCGATATCTCCCGGGCGAATGGTTTCGGCAGGCTGATGAGTGCGACATCTGACGTTTGGAGCCGGGGCAGCCATATGACCGGGGCTCCCAGCGTCCATGGATCAACGCGCCCGATGGCACTGTCATAAGCTGAACGGGCCTCCTGGGCCGCCAGGCCGCGCTGGCCCGAAAGCCATCTCAGCTCTGCCCGCGCCGCGCGCACCGGCGCGATCCACCGCGGCTCGGCCACTCCGTCGGCCAGGGCGAGTGCCTCGTCCAGCAGCTCCCACGCTCCGGATTCGCCGCGGCGGCCGCGGATCGTGCCCAGCACCCGCAGCGGGTTCAGCCGGTTCACTGGCGAGATGCGTTGACGGCCCAGCATCTGTGCGCAGATGTCAGCCGCATCGTCCCACCGCCCCACGAGCATGAAGGTGTAAGCCCGCCAGCTCGTTAGGCATGTGCTGAAGACGCCGAGTTCGCGGCCCTCGCAGTAGGCCAGTCCTCGGCGTAGTACCGCTTCTCATCCTCGAACCGGTTCAGGCGTGTGACGATTTCATGCAGGGCGGAGTACGCCAGGCCGGCCTCCTCGTGCAGGTCCGCGTCTAGCGCGATCCGGAGCGCTCGCTCGACCGAGCGCATCCCATCCACGCGGCTTTTCAAAATCGCGGACCCGATGGCTGTCAGCGCGTGGCTTAGGGCACCCGCCTGATGCAGTCCTTCGCCGAGCTCACACGCTTTCTCACCAAGGTCGACAGCGTCGTCGCTTCGGCTCACCAGCATGTAGGAGGTGCTGAGGTTGGCGTAGGCCCAAGCCAGCTCCGGGCCGGGTGGCAGCGCCTCAAGGACCCGGACGGCTTCTCTGGCCGCCTGGCCGGATTCTTCCCCCCGGCACAGCCGCCACAGTGTCGTGCAGAGCCTTTGGAGGTCCTTTCCGGCGCTCAGGTCATCACCCAGCTCGCGTCGCAACTGGAGAGCAATGCGCAGCGCTCGTTCCGCCTCTTCCCACCGGTCGAGCAGCGAGTACTCGCCCGCGGCGCCCTCATGCAGTGCCGCCAGAGCTGGCCTGTCAAGAGTGTTGGCGAACCGCAGGGCCCGCTCGAACGGTGCCGCCGCCTCGCGATGGGCTCCCAGCGCGGACGACGCCGGGCAGCCCCGGGGCGTGCCGCAAAACGGCCTCCTCATCCCCGGCGCCCTCGGCGTGGTGGGCCAGCAGGACCGGACCGGCGTCTCAATGTCCTTCAACCGGTGAAAGCCCAGGTCACGGACTGACATCTTGGCGGGCAGCCGCGTTTGCAACAGCAGTCGCGCTCCCGCCGCCTCCCTTCCTCGCAGCTGCCCTCACCCGTTCGACGAAACAACCCGCCGGAATGTGACACCGCCCCGCCATAGCCTGACATTCCGGCCGGCTGTGCCGTCGCACTACTGAGAAGAACCCGCCATCCGTGGAGGAAACCATGAACTCCGCCCCCGCGACCGTCGCGATCCCGGGCTACCTGGCCGGCACCTGGAAGGCCGACCCGGGACCGTGCAGATCAGCCGACGCGACTTCGGCATCGACAACACATCCCGATAGACAGCGGTGGCGTCGCGGTCGGCGACAAGGTGTCGATCAACCTCGAGATCGAGGCCGTCCTCCAGAAGTGACCCGACCCGGGCGGGCTGCCGCACACCGGCAGCCAAGGCCCCACCCTGAGCAGCGATAATCACCCGAATGTTCATGTCGACCGAGGAGAAGCCACATGTCAACAGCCCAGGCAACAGCCAACAAAGCGACGTTCAGCCGCTTCCATGACGCCGTGAACACCGGCGATGCGGAGGTCATCTCGAAGACGATCGATGAGGTCGTCGAGCCAGACGTGCTGTTCCACGCGCCAGTGCCGACTGGCGTGACGGGGGCGCAGGCGCTCAGGCAAGTGTGGGCGGTGCTCCTTCGCGCGTTCCCCGACCTTCACGTTGCGGTCGAGGACTTGATCGCGGAGGGGGACAAGGTCGTCGCCAGGAACACGGTTACCGGGACCCACCAGGGCGAGTACAGGGGCCTCCCACCAACCGGCAAATCCGTCGCCTACAACGAGATCTTCGTCGTCCGCTTCGCCGGCAGCCGAATCGCCGAGATCTGGGGGGTCGTCGACGTCCTCTCACAGATGAAACAGCTCGGCATGATTCCGGCCTAGCGAAGCCCCGTTCACCCGCCAAACTGCTGTCGGACAACATCCGTGAGCCACCCAGGTTCGCCGGTCACCTCGACTAGCCGGGCGCAAACAGAGACCACGATCGTCTTGCGTCGCCTTCGCTCTGTCATGACGTGGAAGTCCGCAGGCAGGTGAGATGCCGCCCCGGACACCAGAGCTGCAACAACATACGAAAGGAGGCGGGCCGATGAAGGCCATCCGCATCCACGAACCAACAGGCATCAATGGGCTTGTCTACGAAGAGGCGCCCGATGCCACGCCCGGGCTCTGCGACGTGCTGGTCAAGGTCGCCGCGTGCGGCATCACGCACAACGAGCTGGACTGGCCTATCTGGACCTGCCGGGCCGGTCATCAGCGGACCTCGATCATCCCCGGCCACGAGGTGTCGGGGGTCGTCGCCGCGCTGGGATACGGGACGGCCGGAATCGCCGTCGGCGACGAGGTGTTCGGGCTGACCGACCAATTCCGTGACGGGGCGGCCGCCGAGTACGTCGCCGTGGAGGCCCGTAACCTGGCCCCGAAGCCGCACACTGCCGACCACGTCCACGCTGCGGCGGTGCCGCGGGCCGGCCTGACGGCGTGGCAGGCCCTGTTCGACCACGGAAGGCTGGCCAGCGGGCAGACGGTGGTCATCCACGGTTCGGGCGGCGCGGTCGGATCGACAGCGGTCCAGCTTGCCCGCTGGGCCGGCGCGCAGGTGATCGGGACCGGGCGCAGCCAGGCCCGGCCGCTGGCCACCGAGCTGGGCGCCGACCGCTTCATCGCGCTGGACGCCGACCGCCTCGAGGACACGGCCGGCCAGGCCGACCTGGTATTGGACACGATCGGCGGCGAGGTGCTCGCCCGCTCGCCCGCCCTCCTCAGGCCCGGAGGAACGCTGGTCACGATCAAGGCCGCCGCGCAGCCACCCGCCAGCCGGGACGACATCAGCACGGTCGTCTTCGTCCAGGAGCCCAGCCGCGCTCAGCTGATCGAGCTCGCCCGCCTGGTCGATGAGGGGCACCTGCGCCCCCAGGTCGGCGCGGTATACCCGCTGCCCGAAGCAGCCAAGGCATACAGCGCGAAAGCCGTCGGCGGCATCCCCGGCAGGATCGTCCTCCAGCCTGATCGACGAGCTGATCGCCATGATCGAGGGAGCGCGTAGCCACCTGGGCCCATCGCGAGCCATACGCGCAGGCAGACCTGATCTACATCAGGGAATCGTCGATTGTTCGCCGAGCAAGAGCTGCCGCGCTGGCGCGCGTACAGGGCACGAGGCGCCTTCATCAGCGCCCGGGCGATTGCCGGGAAGGTGTGACACCAAAGTTAGCCTGAACGTCGGCCATGCCGGATGTCCGCACATGCCGCTGAGTCTTTGGGTCTGCGCGGCTAGAGGGTCGCGTCGTTCTCGTGTCGCGGCTGGCGGGCTGCTCGATGGCTCCTCCGGCTGCGGCAGGGTGTCCGCGTGGCGGTGCGCGATCTTCCATTTTCATCCTAGCGGCGATAGACCTACGTCACCCGGAGCGAGTACTGCCGGAGCTCGCCGTCGACGCGGGCCCGCGTGTGCTCGTAGCCGACGGTGTAGGCCATGTCCCCGTTCACGTCGGCGGCGATGATCTCGTATGAACACGAAATGCAATCTGAGAAGGCGCTTTCCAGCTAAAGGTCTGCGTGGCCACCGGCGCGCGTCGCCCGCCGCGTAGCTCCCAAGCGTATGGAGCACCAGGCCACAAGGTAGGTGAACCCGGCCCAGGCCAGCCGGGCCGTGGGGCGGTTTCTGCATCCGCGCTATCCGGCGTGCTGCCAGGCCAGTCAGGAGATCAGCTCGCTGGCGATGACGAATGTCCGAGGCTGGGTGCAGGCTGTCAGGAGGTGCCCGACGGAGGCAAGGTGAGACCCAGTGGCTGTCAGCTTCCAGCTGGTGATCGACTGTACGGACCCTGAGCGGCTTTCCCGCTTTTGGGCCGCAGCCCTGAGTTATGAGCTTGAGCCGCCTCCGTCCGACTTCGCCACATGGGATGACTACTGGCGAGACGTCGGCGTGCCCGAGGAAGACCTGGGGCTCGGTGCAGACCGCATCGTCGATCCCGGCGGCGCGGGCCCACGGATCTGGTTCCAGGTGGTGCCTGAGCCCAAGACGGTCAAGAACCGCCTTCACCTGGATATCTTCGCCAGCGGCGGCCGGGCTGTTCCGATCGCTACCCGCAAGCAGCGAGTTGACGCCGAGGCGCGGCGGCTGGCCGACCTGGGCGCCACGGTGCTGAGGGTCTTGGAGGAGGAAGGGCTCGACCATTACGCGGTCGCGATGAACGATCCTGAGGGCAACGAGTTCGACATCAACTGACGACCATCCCTGCCCGTCCAGCCAGCCCTCGATTGCGCCCGCATAAGTCCGAAGACCGAACCGCGCCCTTCTGCCGCGACAGTGCCATCGTTGAACTCGGCTGCCGCGGCGGCCGAGGAATGGCTGTCTATCAGCCCGGGTCGTAGGCGTTTCCGCCGGATCCGGCGGAAATGACCTGATAGCGGTGGCCCTGGCGGGAGAGGGTCATGACTTCTTCGCCGCCCCTGCGGTCCTCGGGAGCAGCGTGCTGCCAAGGCGCGCGTACCGTCGCTGAGCCGGATCTGGATCACTAGGCCCGGCCTTCTCGGCATTTCTCATAGCCTTGAGGCCAGTCTCTCGATCCTGCCTCGTCCGACAAGCCGTCCGCAGAGGAACCGAGCGCACCCGCGACCGCGGTTGCGCTCGCCTTGTTCAAGCCCAGTCGGCGATAGCCTCATCTCCATCGCGAGCCTCACCCACCACGGCGCATCTGTCGGCTTCCAGCAGCGCCCGCGCCGGGCGACATAAACTCCTCGTGGTCATCGACGATCAGAACTGACACGCGCACCCCACGATCGTCGCAGTCCGGCTCGCCAGCCGCATTGTGGCTCGCTCGGATTCCCAGCGTGAAGAGCCCGGACGACTCCAACGCAGCACCCGTTCGGCGAGGTCATATCGCGGGTTTGCGGTGCATCACGTAATGCAGCACGAGGAAGGGCAGCCCGAAGATGGAGAAGGCGTGCTCGGCTCGCAATTCGCCGTCCTGCACGTAGACGTCGAGCTGCTCGGCGAAGCCCTGAATCGCCAGCACGGTAAGCTCCCGAGTGGCAGGGTCAATATAGGCGAGGTAATGGCCGGGCTGATCCAGGTCGCTGCGGCTGGTCAGCACCAGGCCACCACCGGCACGGGCACGGGGCAGCAGCGTCGCGGTGAAACTGGCCTGCGGTAGCGGGAAGCCGACGCTCACGTAGCCTCGGCCTCCGTGCCGGTAAGTGGTGTAGATGCCGACATAGATCGGCTCGTCGGTATCAGCGAACGACCGGATCCAGCCCCGGATCGCAATGACACCGGCATCGGCCGAGGTGATCGTGTCAATCCTGCTGCGGATGCCCCGTTGCGTCTCACGCTGATTCATTGGCACGTTCGCCTGTCCAAGAGGGCGCGCGACCGCGGTCCGGTAGAGCAGGTAGCCCGGGCGCACCCACAGCCGCCACCGCGGAACGATGTCAAGAGTGAACCGCGTGGTGTGCTCATAGAACTCGCGGACCCGCGGGTCGATGCCCGCGGGGTCGAACTGCGGGCCGGCCAACTCATCCACCGAGGCGACGATGCCGACGTCAGGTGCATCAGCGACGTAGCGGCCGCCCAGCACCCCGGCCAGTTCGCGGACGTAACTGGTACCGACGTAGCGGGACCGGGCTTCCAGCGGCACGACAAACGGCAGTTCCTCCGCCCGGACCCGCTCGGCGAGCAGGCTCACCTGCGCGTCCCGGAAAATCAGCGAGGACGCCACCCGATAGGCGAGCATCGTGGTGGCGGCGACCACCGACGCTGGCATCGGGCGCCGCCACGACCCGAGCACCTGGCCGACTGCGGCACCGAACAGCGGCCCGAGCAGCACCTTCTGCGGGCGGATCCCGAGCAGGCCGCCGACGGTCCCGGTCACCGCCCCCACCGCGACAGGCTCAGCGCGGGTCACATGGCCCGCCACCCACCCGAGCGGGGCAACCAGCGCGGCACTGGTCACGATCCGCTGCCACAGCGGCGGGATCTCGCCGGGACGCTGCCGCGCGCGGGCCACCGCCTCGGACACGGCCAGCCCGGCGGCTCCGGCGACCGCACCCGCGCCGGCAGCCCTCGCGCCCCGATGACCAGCAAGCGAAGCCCCAGCCACACCGCCAATAACACCCGCGACGATGACAGAGGCCTTCCGCCCCGCTACTACCCCCGTCTCATTCGCGGCCATCCTCAAAACCTACCGATCTCCGGGACGAGCACAGCCACCAAGACACTCGCCACCGCGGCGGCCAACCACTGCCACTACCTCATCAAGCCGATCAGACGTGAAGGCGCAATACCAAACGCACCGTCATCCCGGCGGCCAAGGGGCCGTCAGCGATGATCGAGCTATCAAAACCGCTGCCGGCAAGTCACCTACGGATCGCGCGCCGAGCCGCGACTTCCGGGCGTCCGAGCGGTTCTGGGTCGGCGGCCTGGCTCCCGGTCCGCGCTTGTCCTGCAGCCGGCCGGGAGTGGCGCGCTATCAGCCGCGAGGGTCAGCCGCCTGCGACATTCGCATCGCCTCAAGCGCGATCGGCGGCGGCGCCCGGAAGTCCCAGGCCCGGAACAGCACCGCGTTCGGCACGCCCATCGCGCGGCCCTGCACTGCGGTGATACCCGTGATCATCGGCCGCGGCGCAGGATGGCCCGGGATCCCGGCCAGATACTGTGCATGCGCCTCCAGAGAAGCGATACCTCGTTCCAGTGGCTCGCCGGTGACATCCACCCCGTGTGTCGGCCGCGGATCCCCGGCCACCAGCAGCCAGCGCACCGAGTGCGGCTCCATGCCCTGGCCGAGCAACTCGGGGAAGACCCAGCGATTGCCGGCATCGCGAAGCGCATCCAGCGCGGCAAGGCCAGCGACCCTGTGATCGGCCTGGTTCAGCCCGGCGACGAACTCCACGTCCCAGGACCCGACCAGCACAGCGTCCGGCTGGTGGGAGCGGATGGCGCGGGCGATGTCGCGCCGCATGGACAGGCTGTACTCCAGCACGCCGTCCGGGTAGTCGAGGAAGTCAACCCGGGTAACACCGACCGCCTGCGAGCCGGCGACCTGCTCCCTGGTGCGCACCTCGGCAGTCTGCGCCGGCGGGCTGCTGTCCATGCCCGCTTCGCCGCGGGTCAGCAGCAGATAGGCCACCTCCACGCCCCGCGCTGTCCAGGCCGCGACCGCCGCCGACGTCCCATACTCCACATCGTCCGGGTGCGCCACCACGCATAGCACACGACGGAAGTCCTCATCGGAGAACGGCGGGACCATCTCGGCGTCCATAGATGGAGCGTAGCGGCTGCTGAATGCGGTGGAACACCAGCACCCGGTGGTTAGCCAGCAGCACTGCGGGAACTCCCGGGTGTTCGAGGCCCGGATGCTGGCCACCGCCTGATCAGACCCGCGCGGCCCGTAGCCGGCCACCGGCACCCCGGCTGCCAGGCTGCCAGGCTGCCAGCCCGAGCATCGCCATGGCCTCCACCCAGCAGCCGATCGGACGACTTCGGTTAGCTATGGGAAGCAGAGCCTGCGCTGCGGGCCGATGAACCCCACCGGAAGGCCAGCCGCTGATCGGGCGCCAGCTCCAGCAGCTCGGAGTCGAAGCCGCCGACGATGACGCCGTTGTCGGCTTTCCAGGTGCGGTAGGCACCGCCGGGCCGCTCGTAGATCTCTGCCCTGACCACTTCTTGGCTGCCGGGGGCCAGCCACTGGCGTACCAGCTCCGGGTCGAGCCAGGCGCGGTAGACGCGGTGGCCCGCGGCAGGGAGGGTGCGCTCGGTGCGCACCTCGATGTGCTGTGCAGGCTGCGAGGTCATCGGCTGCTCCCCTTCGCGAGGGTTCTCTTAACACCACCATGGATGTGGCCGGCGAGCCCTGGTCCCCGCTCATCGTGCGGAACATCTACATCGGCATCACCCGGTTCGACCAGCTGCAGCAGAGCCTGGGCCTTTCCCGCAAGGTGCTCGCCGGACGGCTGCGCTGGCTGACCAAAACCGGCGTGCTGGAACGGCGAGAGTACTCCAGCCGGCCGCCACGGCATGAGTACCTGCTGACCGCCAAGGGGCTAGAGCTGTTCGAGGTGCTCATGGTGATGGTGCGCTGGGGAGACAAGTGGCTGGCTGGAGAGTCCGGGCCGCCGGTGTTGTACTGGCACCACGCCTGCTGCCAGATCAGCCACGTCGAGCTACATTGCTCCGAATGCGGCCAGCCAATGCGGGCCACCGACATCGACGCGCTCCCTGGCCGCGGCGCGGCCACCACCACCACCCCCGCCGCGGTGGCCGCGCGCGCCGCCAGGCAGGCAGCGCCCTGTCCTGGGCTGCTGCGGCATCGATTTCCGCCGGCCCGGATGACTCGGTGCGGCAGGATCCCCAGCCTGCCCTCGGACCGCCCGTAAGCGATGCGTCCCAGTTCAGCACAGACAGAGCATGGCATTCTGCGCGCTCGTGGTCGCATGGCGCGGCGAGGGGGGTGACGGGTGCCAGGTTCGGCGTTCTGGAGCGGTCGCCGAGTCTGGTGGTTCCGCGTGGGCGGTGATCTGCTGTGCGCACAGATCAGATATTCTGCCGACTGCGGGTTCGGCCCCAGATGGCGGTCGGCGGGTGAAGCGTGCGCGGCAGAGATCAGGGCTCCTCGTGAGGCTCCCCGCCTGGGCGACTGACGCCCCCCGAAGGCGGCAGGTGAGCCCCTGCAGCTCACGTCCTACCGTGTGTGCTGACTTCTTGACAGGGAGGCGGTTATGCCGAGGATTACGCGGCTGGGCAGGGTGATAGTACCCGTGTCCGGCCAAGACGAGGCGATTAGCTTTTATACGAACACCCTTGGGTTCTCGGTTGTCGCCGATGTCCCGTTCGGCGAAAATGACCGCTGGGTCGAGGTTGCCCCGCCTGGCGGGGGCGCGGCTCTGGCCTTGGTGCCACCCCAGGGCGGCTACCAGCCCGGCAGGATGACTGGCATTGCCCTCGAGTCGCCCGATCCCCGCGCGGATCACGCCGAGCTGCAGAGCAAGGGGGTAAATGTCGATGCCGAGCTTATGGGCGGCGACGGGACGGTACCGCTGCTGTTCTTCTTCCGGGACAACGACAACAACCAGCTCATGATCGTCCAGGCTCAATAGCGGCTCGGCGCCTCCAGCACCAAGCAGCCTGCACGACCTGGGTCAGCGCCGTTCCTCAGGCCACGCAGCCGCACAAATGGCTGTCGGCAGCGTTCATGCCGCAGCTGGGCGGTCGCAGCGAGCCCTTGCGCATGTGCCCGGGCCTGGTCGGCCTTGACCGCCCGCGTTCAAGGCTGGAACGCCCGGCGCCTTCCTGCCCGGGCCAGCGCTTCCCGGGCCTGCGCAGCGAGGGTGCCGACAAGGTCGGCCGCCGACGGCAGGTCGCTGATCATGGCCTCGCTGGCCGCACCGGCAGCGGTGGCAGGTCGCTTCGCGCCACGCCATCGCGATACGCCAGCCTGGCAGCCGGTGGTTGCTGGATCGCGCTTTGGTCGATGGGCGCGAAGTCCCCGTGGCGGTGACCGCCGGCGGGCAGCTACATGGCCGTCTCCGGGCAGTCTCTCGTGGCCGTCGTCAGCCATCGCCAAACGGCGCGGGAAGAAGATCGCCACCATCGCGAATCGCCCGCAGGCTGCTGACCCGCGCCTACCACTTGCTCGCCAGCGCCAGGCTTAACTACGCGAAGAACCGGCTGGCAGCTACAGGCGAATGGCCGCCGGATCACCGTGGGCTCATACCCGGTAGTGGTGGCGATAGTGCCGTGACCAGGGCACTGCTAGCCAGCGGGATGGCCGGCGTCCCTGCTGCCGCCGTCGCGCCAGCCATTCCCGCAGTATGATTCTGGCGAAATGGAGTTGCGCTCGCGCCGTGCTCAGGAAGCTGGTACCGGGAGGGCCGGGCTTGCGGCGCTGACCTTGCGTGTGCAATGCGCAGGTGGCTGCGCCCGGCGCGGTGGGCAGGCGGCACCTGCGCCTGGTGCGCGTGCAGGCGCCGCACTGGGCGTCGGGATCTGGTGGCATCGTGGTGAGATAGCCCGGCGTTCGCATTGTGCCTCCTGATATCAGCTTGGCGCCATGTTGCGGCTGGCTGATGAAGGCGAGGCGAAGATTGTGTATAAAGCCCGTGTCGATCTCGCCGGGCACGCAGTGCCGGACAGTCCGCCGGCCGCTTCCGGCGGAACGCCACGCTGGAGTCGATGGCGTCCTGCCGGCTCCGGCCTGCCGACCCGTGACGTTGTTGTCAGCGGGCTCGGCGGCCGGGATGAGTCAGCGAAAGCCGGCATTCTCTGCCAGGCATGGCTGCCGGGGATCAGCTCGCAGGCGAATGCGGCGTCCCCGGTGCCACGCGGGGTTCGCATAGCCCGGCCATCGACAAGATCATCATCAACTCTGGCTCCCCCAGTGGCTACCTAACGACCATCTCAATGATCACGGCATGCCTTTTGGCCCGTATCGTTAGCATAGCTAACCTTCAGCAACCCAGAACGGCCACCTGAAACTCGTTGCTGCCTGGCCAGAATGGCCCACAGGAGCGATCGGCGACGGCGTGCCCCCAGCGAGCACCACCACCACCACCACCACCACCAACAACGGCGGGTTCTGCAACACTCAGTTTGACCGTCTCATCGCGGAAGCCCAGATACTCCAGCTCACCGATCCGGCCACCGCACAAGACATCTGGGCCAAGGCCGACCAGCTTGCAGTCGACCAAGCCGCATGGGTGCCGCTGGTGAAACACCGCCTCCGCCGAACTGCTCTCCCGCCGAGCCGGCCATTTCACACTCGACGCCAACAGCCTCCCGCAGATCGACCAGCTCTGGGTACGGTAAGTGCGGCCCGGGGCCCGGTGTGGCATCTGCCAGCCACGACTGCGGCTGGACGTGGCCCGACATGACCTGATGCCGGCACAGACAACGAAGACCTGCTGCGCGACCCGCTTTACCTCGGCTATCCGAAGCCGCGCCTGCGCGGCCGCCGGGAGCAATTGTCAAGACCTGTGGATCGGATTCTGTAGCCCGCTGGGCGCCATTGCCTGGGCGCTCAGAGTTCGATCTCCTCGCCGATCCCCTGCATGTGTGCAGCCGCGAGGACCAGAGCAGCAGCTGCGGCGTCCTGTACCGCGACGCCGACAGACTTGTAGAGCGTGATCTGCTCGGGTGATGTCCGGCCGGGCTTTCTCCCAGCGACAATCTCGCCCAATTCGGCATGCACATGGTCCGCGGTAATGACGCCGTCACGGATGGGCATCAGCAGGTCGTTGCTGCCCGCCGGGAACGAAGCCAGTGCGGCGTTCCGGGATTCCACGCACACGAGCGCGTCGGCGACTGTGGCGTCGTCGACCTCGCGGCCGGCGCGATTGTAGCCCACGGAGGTGATGTGGACTCCGGGGGTCAGCCAGGAGCGCCGGATGACCGGATTGACCGTATGTGTGGTCGCGCACGCGATGTCGGCGCCGTCGAGCGCTGCGCGGTATGAGGACACGGCGCGTACCTCCGCATCCAGCGCGCCTGCCAACTCTCCCGCCAGTGCCGCCGCTTTCGCCGGGTTCCGCCCGGCAACCCGTACCTGCCGGATCGGTCGTACCCGGCACATCGCGCTCGCGTGCGATCGTGCCTGCGCCCCAGTCCCGAGGATGGCCAAGATCATTGCATCGGCCCGGGCGAGCAGACGCGCCGACAGCGCCGAGCACGCGCCCGTGCGCATCGCGGTGATGGCGGTACCGTCCAGCAACGCCACGGGCTGGCCAGTGCGTGGATCGAAGGTGACGATTACCGCCTGATGGGTCGGCAGCCCAGCCCCAGCGTTGTGGGGAAACAGCGAGACCAGCTTGCTCATCAGCACCTCGGCTGAGGGCACGAATCCTGGCATCGCGGCTAGGAACCCTTCAGGCTCGGGGACGAGCGCGGCGACGCGATCCGGCACCGAGGCACGCCCGCTGCTGAGGTCGGCCATCGCCGGAGCCAAGGCATCGATCAGGGCATCCACATCGGTCAGCGCCTCGACCTGCATACGATTCAGAATGAGCATCCTGGACCTCCCTCATAGGGCTCCTGTGGCTGTCATCCGCCGCTGGATGAGGGTCGGACATTTCAGGCGGCGGCGGCGTCGGGTGTCTTCGCCGACTGATCTTCTGGTCGCTCAACGAGTTTGCCGTTGACGAAGGTGGCGCCAGCGCGAACGAGCGCGACCAGGTGGGCGCCGTTGACCGCGCGCCAGCGGGTCTGCGCTGACTCGATGAGCTTGAACGCCATCGCCAGCCCGGCGGCGCGGCTGCCCGGCCCGCGGGTGACCTTCGTCCTGTGCCTTACCGAGGCGAAGGCTGACTCGATCGGGTTCGTGGTTCGTAGGTGGATCCAATGCTCGGCGGGGTAGTCGTAGAACGCGAGCAGCTCGTCGAGGTGGTCGGTGATCTTCGCGACCGCCTTCGGGAACTTGGCGCCGAGCAGCTCGGCGAAGGCCTTCACCGCTGCCATGGTACGGGTCTTGTCCTCGGCGCCCCAGATCCGTCCCCCAGGGCACGCCGCCGACAGGGCTACGCCGAACGCGGCGCACACACGCGCTCTCCGCCTAGCCAACCAACGGCAGCACACCTGTTCCCCCGTTACCCACCTCCCGCTGGCATATGAACAAGCGCTCGACCATAGCAGTAGGACGCTACATCGGCGACAGCCCCAAAACAGCACTTCAGAGAACGTGTTTACGACGAGATAAGTATTCCTTCGCCAGTTACTTCGGAGACGCCCCACTGCTGCTTTGTCGTCGGCACGTGAACACTGACCCCGGCGTGGCATCGGCGGATTCCAGTTATCGTCGCAGCACGAGCGACTGTGACGGGCTGGAATCGTAGCGGCTGGGTCAGCGGATCGCCGGTGCGGGCTACCGCGGCGACCGGTGTGCTGGCTTGCCGGGACCAAGCGGCGTGGCACGCTCAGGCCGGAGAACCGGGCGGCGGCGTGCAGCACGGGCTGACCTGTTACGCGCGGAGGTCGAGAGCCCAGTCGCTGCACGTCATGAGATTGCCTTTCGGGTACTCGAACTGGCATTCGCCGAGCTCGATGAAACCCGCCTTCTGGCAGACCGAGTTGGAGGCGTCGTTGCCGGCCGAGGGGGACACGTGCAGGTAGCGGCGTGCCCCCTCGCGCCGGGCCCTCGTCACGATGGCGGCGACCGCGTCGGCGCCGAGGCCGCGGCCCTAATGCTCGGGAAAGATGTGCCACCCGGCCTCGTAGACCGGCTCGCCGCGCCAGTTCTTCTCCCAGTAGCCGACAGCCCCGGCGGGGACGGATCCGGAGAGGATCTTGAACATCCAGGTGGCGCCCGCCGCGATGCCGTCTAGGTAGCGCCGGTGGGTGCCGACGATCTGCTCATGGCTTTGCGGGCCGCCAAGGTATCGCATCATCTCGGGGTCGGAGAGGAAGCGTTCGGTCAGCCGGAAGTCGGCCTCGGACAAGAGCTGGAGCTCGATCATGCCGGCATCATAGGCGCCCTCTCGACTCGGCGGCGATGCGCTCGGCGGTGTGTGCGGCCAGCAAGGTGCCTTCCTCCGGGACGCAACTGCGCAGCCACACTGCGGGGGTGTACCAGCCGAGTGTCTCGCGCGGCCGGTCGTTCAGCTCGGCGGCGACCTGCGCAAGGTCCTCGCGGTCGTGAGCGGCCAGGTTGGTGCCCTTGGGGAAGTACTGTGCAGCAACCCGCTTGTGTTCTCGTTGGTGATCCCGGCGGATCCAGTCGCAATCCTTGGCCGACCGACCCGCGCCGCAGGTACTTCGCTAGTGACGCAGCTCACCCGGGCTGACGCTGACCACAATGCGCAGCCGAACAGCCCACGACAGCCGCGCACGGAGCCGATCTGCGCGGTGGTGCGCCGTTGGGTGAGCCATGGATGTAGCGCGGAGCGGACCGTTCTGCGCGTTTGCTGGCTACCTTCATGCTCGATGCTCTGGACGTCTCCCGCGCTTGTTACTGGCGGTGGTGCCCGCTCGGGTCTCGCGCAGCGCCGTGGCCGTGGCCCAGCGACAAGCCAGGCCCCGCCGGTACTCGGGCTCTACAGCAGACCGCCGCTGGATGCTCACCAGGCCTCATCACGCGACTGACGCTACGCCGACCTCTCTGGCGCCGCCGCCCCGATGGCCCGGCGGGCGACCGCTACCTGCAACAGGTGTTCGCCGCCGCGTTCTAACGCTTCGGTCAGCTGGCCGGCTGCCAGAGGTGGAATGTCGCGCCCTGGTCGTCGACGCACTCGGCGATCAGCCCGTACGGCTTGCGCTCGGTCTCGTCCGCGTGGCCGCCGGCCACCCGGACCCGCTCGACCGCAGCCCCGATGTCGTCGACGCGGTAGGACAGTTGCACCTCGGGCTCCGCGCCATCCGACGACCAGATGCCCAGCGGCGGCCTGGTCTCGTCGGTGCGCCACGTGCCGGGGTGACCGGAGGAGAACGGCACCCGTAGCACGGCCTCGTAAAACTCCTTGGCCCGGTGCGCGTCCCGCGCCACCATCGTCACGTTCGCGACGTCGCCCTGGCGCAACCCGGTGGCCTGCGCCGGCCGCCTGAGCAGCATCCAGCGGTGCCCGAATGGATCGACGATCACCGAGCCGCGGCCGTAGGGCTGATCGGCCGGCTCCCGCTCCACCGAGGCGCCGCTGCGCCGGGCCCGCTCGGTACTCGCGTCGACGTCGTCGACCTCCAGGTGGAGGGTGTGGCTGAACGTGACAGGGGAATCGGGCGCGCGCACGGGCACGTCGGGCCACAGGTCGGAAGCTTCGGCGAACATCAGCACCGCGTCGCCGATGCCGACCTCGGCGTGGCCGATCGTGCCGTCCGCGTTGACGTGGAGCTCGCCGCGGCGCTGCGCGCCGAACACCTCGACATACCAGTCCATGGCGCGCCGGGCGTCGGACACGACGATGTAGGGGGTCAGCGTCGCAGGCCAGGCGGGCTCGCGCTCGACCCGGGCAGCGACGGCCTGCTGGGACATGGTTCCTCCTGGGGCGGCGAAGACCTCCCGGGTCAGCCGCATCCGCAGCCGCCCGGCGAACTCGTGGTCGGGACCGACAGGCGTGACGGGCTCGCGCAGAGCCTCGAACGGATCCGTCATCGCGAGCCCTCCTCTCCCTCGTAGATCCGGCGGAACGCGGCACGGGCCCGCACCAGCAGCGCCTCGGTGGCGTGCAAGGTGCGGTCCAGGTGCCGGGCCACCTCGGGCACCGGCAGCCCGTCGAGGTAGCGCAGCGTGAGCGCGGCCCGGTGATGCGCGCCGAGCCGGTCGAGCACCTCGCGGGCACGGATCCGGTCGACGACTGTCTCCCATGGGTCATTGACGAGCGCCGGCTCGCCGTTCAGCAGGCGCAATCCGCGCTGCTCCCGCCCGGCCCGCCGCCAGTGGTCGGCGAGATTGTGCCGGGCAACCCCGATCAGCCACGGGATCGACGGATCTGGCGCGCCCGGCTTGCGGACCGCGTGCACGGCGGCCAGGAACGACTCGGCCGTAAGATCCTCGGCCAGGCCAGTGTCGCCGCAGCGGGCCAGCAGGTAGCCGTAGACGTGCGGCAGCGCATCGTCATACAGCTTCAGCAGCCCGAACGCCGGGTCGGGCCGCACCCGCGGGTGCATCACACCCTCATCGTCGTCCGAACGGCCGGCACTCCGACGGGCAGTGCCGAACTCCCCCGGAGGGTCACCGCGTGCCTGACCACCGTTGCGGCGCCGGCAGCAGCGAATACAGCACCGGGATGATCGCTTCACTCTGGCGGCGATGCCCCGGAGGGCTACCGTACTGGCCGCAAAGGCAGCCGCCCTCACCGGACCGGGTCCTGGCAGCAGCCCTGTGCGCGCTGATAACCAGCGTGCTCGTCCAGTAGGCACCGGGCGCCGAGCCGCCTGATCTGGTGGGCGCTGCTGGCCGTCCGGCAACTAGCGGCGGCATACCCGCGCCGCCCGGGACGCAAGACGGGTGGCGCGCCGGGTCCGCGGCTACGAGGACCTGATCCTCAGATTCGTCACTGACCTTGCCGTGACGGAGTCACGAACAACGAGGCGGGAAAGATCAGTAAGGCCCGTCAAGGTCGGCCGATCGAATCTGCCAGTTACGTAGTCGCCGTTTCTAGATGGAGAAGACATTGTCCATCAGCTCGGCACCAGTGGTGATCACCGGGCGCAGCTCCCGCCGGTAGACCAGGTCGGTCGTGCTGGTCTGCTTGTAGCCGGACAGCCTGGCGATCTCCTCTACCGGCACGCCGCCCGGGGACATGATGCTGACGAAAGTGTGCCGCAGCCAGAAGGTACGGGCCGCGGCTCTTCCGCATGCCGTTGGCCGCAGCACCCCGGCGGCCGCCTTGATCAGCGCCTGTGCCTGCGCCGTGGTCAGCGCCTTGGACGGCCTGCCTTCCCGCCCGGCCGGCGTCTTGACCAGCGCGGCCACGTTGCGGGCGACGATGTCGTCGGCCTGGGCCTGCCGGATGGCCCGCACCAGGCAGTTGCGCGCGATCTGCAGCGACCGGGTCGACAGCTCACCGCTCAGCCCGGCCAGCGCCGACCGGACCTCCGCCGCTGTCAGCTTCCGCAACTGCCGGGCCCCGATCCGGTCGGTCAGCGGCTTCACCGCCATCGCGGTACAGCGTGAGCGTCCGCTCCGACTGCCCTGATAACCCTAGGCCAGCCAGTCGTCCACCGCCGCCCTAGACCGTGTAACTGGCCGGCGCATGGACTCCCGCCGTGATGTCGGAACGCAGGCTCTTCAGCTTCAGCCGCACGTCCTGCCTGGTCTTGCCGTAGACCTTGCGGCGGACCCGCGTCCCGTCGCCGGCATGGCCGAGCGAGACCGCACCGACATACCTGTTCTTCTCGGCATCGAAGTAGATCGAGCCCTCGCCGTGCCCGTGGCGGCTGGTTTGACCGAAGCCATGACAAACAGCCGACGACTTTGGCTTCCCGTTAGCCTCGCTAACGACCATGCGAAGATTCGACATGGCTCTGAGCTGCGAAAACAGTGGGTCAACGACAGAACTCGCTGACTGGCGGGTTTGGCTGGTGTCGGGTGTGGTGATCCCGTGCTGGGTGGTGTGATCTCCCGGTGTTTTCAGGTGGTTGTGGTGTCTTTGGCCAAGATGAGTTCGGCGGCCTGGGCGGAGATGGCTTGCATCTCGGCGACGAGGTGGCGCAGTTCGCGCTGGTTGGCGGTCCATTCGGCGTAGCGGGCGGCCTGGTCGCTGGTCAGCCGGCGGGTGGTGGTCTTGCCGGCGATCTTGCGGGTGAGCTGGTAGTAGGGGCCGTGCGGGCGGGGCGGGTCTGCCTGGCAGCGGCAGCCGGGCTTGCCGCAGTAGGTGTAGCGGCGGGCCAGGCTGCCCGGGCTGATGAAGCCGGGCCCGGCGAGGCGGGCGGCCAGGTCCCGGTAGCGCCGGGTGAGCTGGTCGAGATCGTCGGCCATGATCTTATCCTTGCCGCCGGCGGGCGTGTCTTCCACCATCCCGGGCCGGACAGTATATGGGCTGTCAGATGTCGGGTGACCGGAGGCGGGCAGTGAGGACGGCGGCGGAGTCGTGGCAGGAGCCGCTGCTGGCCGCCGCCGCGATGGCGCCGCGGGAGCTGCCCCGGGCACGCTGCGTGCTGGCTTGCCTGGCGGGATTCGCGGCGGGCCGGGGGATCCCGGCATCGCCGGAGTGCTTGCTGGATTATGACGTGATCGAGGCGTTCTGCGTGGCGGGGCGTGCTGGTGCCGCGTCCTCCACGCGCGGGACTTACCGGTCGGTGCTGTATCAGCTGGCCGGCCAGGTGCACGGCCCGGCGGGCTGCCGGGCGACGCCGTTCCCGGGGGCGAAGGCGCCGGCCCCGTATTCGCCGGGCGAGCGGGCGGGGCTGGCAGCGGTGGCCCGCGCGCAGCGCGGCCCGGCGAAACGCGCCTCGGCGCTGGCCATGGTGGTGTTCGGCATCGGGGCGGGGCTGCGGCCCGGGGAGCTCGCCGCGCTGCGCGGCACCGGAGTCACGGCCCGCGGCGGCCCGGCCGTCGTTCATGTCAGCGGCGGCCCGGCGCCCCGCACGGTGCCCGTGGCCGCCCGTTACGCGGGCCGGGCCGCGGAGCTGGCCCGCCGCGCCGGGGACGGGTTCGTGTTCCGGCCCGGCCCCGCGGACCGGGCCGGCAAGAACTTCGTCGCCGGCTTCGCCGGCCGCCTGGCCTCCGGCCCGGACGGGCCGCTGCTGTCCGCGGGCCGGTGCCGGGCCAGCTTCATCTGCGATCATCTGGCCGCGGGCACGCCGGTCCCGGTGCTGCTGGCGATCACCGGGATCGACGAGGCCGGGTCGCTGGCTCGCTACGCCCGCCACGTCCCCGGCATCTGCCCGTCGAAAGGCGCGCTGCGGGCACGCTGGCGCGCGGAGACCCGCCGGTGAGCGGCGGCCTGGGCCTGCCCGCCGCGGCGGGCGCCGTCAGCGAGCAGACGGTGGCCTTCGCCGCCGGGCTCATCGACCGCAGCGGCCAGGCACCCGTCATCGAGGCCGCGCTGGCGAAGGCGACCGGGCGGCCCCGCCCGCTGCCGGCCCGCGCCGTGCTCACCGCGCTTTTGTGCCTGGCCCTTGACGACCGGCCGCTGTTCCTCACCGAGGCCACCCGGCTGCTGTTCTGCCAGCTCACCGGTGCTTCCCGGGCCCTGCTCGGCGTCACCGGCACCGCCGCCACCCACCCGGCGTTCCTGGCCGCCTACCGCCGCCTCCGCTACTGCTACCACGCCATCTTGTCAGTCATGGATCCCTCGGCGCTGCCGAAAAACCGGCGCCTCACCCAGGATCAGCTCGCCGCGAAGACCAGGGAACTGGCCCCGGGCCAGGCCGAGGCCGCCCGCCAGCGGCTGGAAGCGTTCATCAACTCCCTGCTGGAAGCCAGCATCTCGGTCCTGACCGAGGAGGAGCGGGCAGCCTACGACGGATCAGCGGGCCTGGACGCCACCGCGGTCCCGCTGTTCTCCCGCGGCCCGTCCCGCCGGGCCGGCCTGTGCGCCAGCGACCCCGACGGCGGCTGGTACGTCCGCGAAGGAGACCACCGCGACCGCGAGGACAACAAGGGCAAGCCCCTGCGCAAGCTCGCCTGGGCGCTGGAAGCGACGATCGCGGCAATGGCACGCCCGCCCGGCGCCGGGCCTGCCAGCCCGAACCTGGCGATCGGCGTGGCGCTGGCCCGGCCCGGCGCCGATCCCGGCGGCACCGGCGCCCGGGTCCTGGCCTCTGCCGCCGCCCGCGGCCACCAGGCCGGCTGGCTCGGCTTCGACCGCGCCCGCACCGCCGCGCTGCCCGGCCGGTTCCACCTGCCCGCCCGGGCGCTGGGCTACAAGCCGGTCATGGACTACCGCGCCGACCAGCTCGGCATCCAGGCCACCGCCGGCGGCACCTTGCTGGCCGGGGGCAGCTGGTACTGCCCGGCGCTGCCCGAGCCGCTCATCTCGGCCACCGCCGGCCTGCGCGACCACGCCATCGACCGGCCCGCCTACGACACGCAGATCGCCGCCCGGGCCCCTTACCGGCTCAAGCGCAAAGACGGCCCGGACGCCGACGGGTACCAGCGGCTGTCCTGCCCCGCCCTCGGCAGGCATCCCGGCCTGATGTGCCCGCTACGAGCCGCCTCACTACAGCCACGCGACGGGCGGCCCAAGGTACTCACGCCCCCGCAAGAACCGCCGAAAGCCTGCCGGCAGACCACGATCACCATCCCCCCGGACGCCGGCGCCCGCTACCGCCAGGACCTCCCCTACGGCAGCCCGGCCTGGCACGCCCGCTACGCCACCTTGCGCAACACCATCGAAGGCCTCAACGGGCTCATCAAAGACCCCGCTCACGAGGCCCTCGCCCAGCCCGCCAGACGCCGCGTCCGCGGCATCGCCGCCCAGTCCATCTTCACCGCCCTGCTGCTGATGGCCGCCAACATCCGGAAGATCCGCGCCTGGCGGGCCCTCACCACCCGCGACAAGGCCCGCATCACCCGGCGCGCACGGCGACGGCGGGCGTCCCTGCGCGACTACCTCCCCGACGGCTAACAAGCACAAGCAGCCCTCGCCACCTCGAACCCTTCAGCCCGCCAGGTCAGCCACGCCTCAGGCCAGCCCGCAGCACCCGCAACAGGCTCACCAGCACTCCCGGCCAGGCCAGACAGCTTCAGCACCAGCGTCAGAGCCCGGCGTCATACTAAAAACCAGGTCACCGCCAGAGTTCTGTCGGCACGAGACCGGCAGTTCTGTCGGTAACCCACAGTGGGCGCAGCAGGGTTCGAACCTGCGGCCCCTCGCTTGTAAGGCGAGTTATTACAGTCGCTGGACGTGGCTGGACGTGGCTGGACGTGGCTGGACGTGGCTGGACGTGGCCTGCTTCGGCATCTGCCAGCCACGACTGCGGCTGGACGTGGCCTGGCGTGGCCTGGTGCCGGTGGTTGTTGGCTCCCCTTTTGGCTCCCCCGTTTCATTAGCGCCGCTAACCTTTCACCATACGAACGGCAGCCTGAAACTCGCTGCTGCCCGGCTATGGTGGCCCGGGGCGATCGATGACTGTGTGCCCGATGTCCAGGTCTGAGAGCTTCGGGTCACCGCGTCAGCCGCCGGAAGACACCAGCGTAAGAGGACGTGTGTCAAGCGGTACTGCGGGGAATTCGTTGTTGATCTTGCTTCGGTGGTGCTGGCCTGGGCGGGTGCTGGTACGGCTGGCGCTTGTGGCCCCTGGTCCGGGGGTGGTTGCGGTGGCTGGGCCGTTCGCGGGCATGCTGGCGCCTGAACCGCCCCAGCTAGCGTGCGCACCTTCGTTCCTGGGAAGGCTGGCACGACATGGCGAAGACTCAGAACTACAGCGCGGAGACCAGGGGAAAGGCGATCCGGCTGGTCCGCGAGCACGCCGGTGATTACGACAGCGAGTACGCGGCGATCCGTGCGGTGGCCGGGCGGCTGGGGATGAGCGCGGAGACGCTGCGCAAGTGGCTCCGCCAGTCCGAGATCGACGCGGGGAGCGCTCCGGGGGTGACGACTGAGGAGGCCGCGCAGGTCCGCCAGCTCCGCAGGAAGGTGGCGGAGCTGGAGCGGACGATCGAGATCCTCTCGGCCGCGACGGGTTTCTTCGCGCGGGCGCACGACCCGCGACAGGGCTGACCTGCCAGTTCATCGACGCCTTCCGGCACCGGTTCGGGGTCGTGCCGATCTGCCGGGCCCTGTCAGCGCAGGGCCTGGCGATCGCCCCGAGGACCTACTGGGCAAGGAGGAAGCGCCCGCCCTCGGCGCGGGCGCTGCGTGACGCTGTCGTCACCAGGCTGCTGGCTTCGGTCTTCGAGCCCGGGAAGAACGGCCGGCCGGCGCCGGAATCGCTCTATGGCGCGGTGAAGGCGTGGGGGTGGCTGCGGCGGCAGGGCGTGAGCGCGGCCAGGTGCACGGTGGAGCGGATCATGCGGGCCAACGGCTGGCGGGGCAACGTCCGCCAGGCGCGGAAGATCCGGACCACGGTGGCGAACCCGGCGGCGGAGCGGTTCCCGGACCTGGTCAGGCGCCAGTTCAAGGCGGAGGCGCCAGGACGGCTGCTGGTCGCGGACTTCACCTATCTCGCCCTGGCCGGGGGCGGGTTCGCCTACGTGGCGTTCGTGATCGACGCCTACGCGGGCACCATCCGCGGCTGGGAGTGCTCGCTGAGCAAAACGGCCAGGTTCATCCAGCGGGCGATCCGCCAGGCCATCACCCAGCTGGCCCGGCTCGGCCACCCGGTCACGGCCGGCGCCATCCACCATTCCGACGCCGGCTCGCAATACACCAGTGTCCGGTTCACCGAGACCCTGATGCTCGCCGGGCTGGCCGGATCGATCGGTACCGTCGGGGACGCTTACGATAACGCCCTGGCCGAAACCACCATAGGGCTATACAAATCCGAATGCGCGCGGGACGGATCGCCGTTCCGGGACGGGCCGCTCGCGACGCTGGGCGACGTGGAGAAGATCACCAGCGCCTGGGTCCACTGGTACAACAACGACCGGCTCATGCACCGCACCGGGCTGCGGCCACCCGCCGAGGCCGACCAGCGGTACTGGGCCGGCCAGGCATAACCCCCACCAAATGGGGGGGCGCCGGGCTTGACATGGGACCCTCGCGGACGGCCACCCGGACCAGAAAGAGGCCAGGCCGGAATAACCGGCCCGGTGCCCGGCAAGGCTACGGCCGCCCGCCCCATGTCAAGCCCGGCTCACGCGACAGCCAAACCCGGACGGCTAGTCACACGCGAGACTATTAACTAAAATCACATCAGAGCAGGCATTGGGACCTGCTGGTCACACAAAGCTAGGTGTGCACCAAAGTCGGGGATCTCCACGCCCGCCCGGGCGGATGCTCGTGCCTGGGTGGTGCGGTAGCGCGGGTGCCTTGTGGCCTGGGGCTTCTCGCTCTACGTAGTGCAAGCGGGCTCGGCCGTGAAGGCCTGCCCCGACAGCGTTCAACCGAGCTGGTGAGAAGCTCCGGGCGACCAGGGGAGAGCTGCCCAGGGTGTCTCACGAGGTTGGTCCTCGACGCCGGGGCGGGCTCGCTCTCCCCTCATCTGGAGGGAAGCCTGGTCTAGGGCACTGGTGACGTGGTGCGGTATGCGCTGGTCAGGCTGCCTCCAGGTAGCGGGGGGCAGCCTGGTGGTCTTTGCGCCCGGCGGCGACATCAGGGTCCCAGCTGGTGCCGTGGACCACGATGGAGTAGATCCAGCGCAGCAACGCGGCGGCGCACGCCACGCGGGCCTTGGCGCGGCGGCGCCGGGCAGCCTCGGCGGCCGCGCTGGCGTGCCCGGCCCGCCCGGCGCCGTCGTCCTGGGCAACGGCCGCGGCCTGGCCGGCGGCTGCGGTCATGGCCTGGTATTTCGCTGCCATGACGGGGTTGTGGATCAGCATCGGCCACACGGCGCGCCACGCGGTCAGGCGCAGGCTGGGACGGCCGCGGCGGGAGATGTGAGCCTCGCCATCGAAGGCGCCCGAAGCGTTATCGGACGGGGACATCCCGGCGTGCTTGACCAGCGATGATGACGTGTCGTACCGGTTGGGGTCGCCGGTCTCGGCCAAGATCGCCGCTGCCCCGGTCACGGTCAGGCCGGGTATGTCGCCCAGCCGGGCCAGGCCGAGGCTGGCCAGGGCGGCGGCCAGGGCGGCCTCGGTGTCCCGCTGCTGGGCGCGGGCGCGTTGCAGGTCGCCCAGCTCGGCGGCGATCCGGCGCAGCAGCCCGCGGCGGTGCGCGCGCACCACGCCCTCAGTGCTGGTCAGCGCAGCGAACACTGTCTTGCATACCGGGCCGTGGATCCGCTGCCCGCCCCAGCCGGGCACGGCGGACCGGACCAGGCCGGTAAAGGCCTCCACGCCGAGATCAGCCAGTTCCTCCGGCTGGCCGCCGCACCGCGAGGCCACCACCTGCAGGGCCGCCAGCCAGGTCATCGACTCAAACGGCTGCGCGCACGCCTCGGTCACCACCGGCCAGGCCACCGACAGGAAGTCCCGGACCCGCTGCACCGACGCGGTGCCCGAGGTGATCAGCGCGGCGCGGCGCCGCCCCAGGTGCCGCAGATCCGCCCACACCTCATCCAGCTCCCCGGGAACATAGCAGTGCAGCTCAGCGGCCAGCCGCGCGATCATCACGCAGTCAGCCTCATCGGTTTTGCGCGTCGTGTAATCCTGCTGCTGGCGGGCGATATGCGTTACCAGCGGCTGCACGCACACCATCGGCAGGCCCCGCTCCGCGCACAGCCGCTGCACCTGCAGCCACCGCGGCCCGGTCGGCTCGCACGCCACCGTCACCGACCTGAACCCCTTCGCCCCGGCCTGCCCCGCCGCCCAGTCCAGCGCCTCGCCCAGCCGGAACGCCTTCACCCGCACCGTCTTACGCGCCAGCACCCGCACATCATGATCAACAACCGCGAGCGCCTGCTTCTCATCAGCCAGGTCGATCCCGATCACCGCGCCGTCACGCGGCAGCATTCCCCGCAGCTGCTCCCGCCGCGCGTTCCGCCTGCGGTCCCCCCGCGTCATGCCATTACCCTTGCCCATAGGACGTCCTCCTGTGTTGCGCCTGGGACACCAAGCCCGAACAATCGCACCAGGAGGACGTCCCCGTCTCAGCTACCACCGGCAGAACACGCGCCTCCTGCGCTTCGCCCTATTACTACGCCGACGATCTGATCACTGTTGAGCGCGTCGACCCAACACCGGCGCCTGACGGTGCACGTCCGCCGCGTGCTCTTCGGCACATGAAGCCGTCGTTCGGGCCGGGTTGCTGACGCCGTGCTCGGGGTGTCCGGTCGCGGTGCTCGGCGCGGCGGCGTTCCCTCGGGCATCCCGCTAGATCGAGATGGGTGCTCCTTGCACCCCGGACGAACACCGCGAGCACGTTGACACACGTCGTGGATGGCTGTGATGTCTTATATCCGGCCCCGCGATCGGACCTATTCGGCGTCGGCCGCACGCTGGCGGCGGAGCAGCCGCTGCCTAAGGCAGCATGGAATGCGGTCTTCGCGCAGCGGTGGGTATGCGGCGCTGGTATCAGCGAGGCCGTGTGCCGGGCGGGGAACGTCACGCGCGCGTGAGCGGCCCGAGCGTGACAATGCGCGTACCGATCGGCGGCAGGGTGGCAATTACCACAAGGCGGCGCGGCCGGCCGGTCATGGCCGCCGCCAGCCGAGGGCCTCGCCGCGTGACCAGGCGGTTGTGGCGGAGCTTGACGCGCGATGTCGCGAGCATGCTCTCGATGCGTGCGTCGTCGGGCAGCCGCCGCTCGCGGGCGATCACCCGGCTGAAGGCCAGGCCGTCGGCCAGCGCGCCGCCCTCTAGTGGTGGGGTGACCCGCGCGAACGCGGCGAACTGATCGGCGAGGCCGGCACCGAGGGCCCGCGCCAGCGCCGGCCAGGCCCGGGCCACCGCCCGTGCGCGTTTGTGCGCCAGCGAAACCGAGGTCAGTGCGACCAGCCGTGCGTCGAGGCCTTCGGCTGGCGGACCCCCGTACAGCGCCGAGATCAGCTCGGCCTGACGCGCGGCGAGCCGGGCCCTCAGCTCCGCCGTCATCGGACGGCGGCGCGCCCGCACGCGCCGCGGTTCACCGCCGCACGGATCCGGTCGAGCTCGGCGGCGATCTCCGAATCTGGCGGGAAGTCATCGTCGCGCTCGAGGAGTACCCCTGGCGGGACCGTCCGCGCGCAGAGTTCTTCGAGTAGCTGCAGCACGCCGGGGGGGACGGCGCGGGTGTGCGTGTCGTGGTAGACGCCATCGCCCTCCAAGCCCCCCGCCACGTGCACATAGGCGATCCGGTCCAGCGGCAGGCGGTCCAGGAAGCTGCGCGAATCGTAACGGTGGTTGCGGGCGTTGGCGTAGAGATTCGCCACATCGAGCAGCAGCAAGGCGCCAGTGCGATCGAGAAGCTCACACAGGAACGCCGCCTCGTCCATCTCCGCCTCCGGCCAGTCCACCAGAGCAGCGATCTGTTCCAGTGCCAGCGGCACCGGTAGCCCCGGCGCTACGCGAGGCCTCGCATAGCCCGGCCATGGACAAGATCATCATCAACTTTGGCTCCCCGACGCGCTGGCCAAAAAGCGTCCCGACGGCGCCCCCTCCGGCGTTCTCGCCCAGACCGGCGATGACCTGCTGGAGGCCAGCATCCCCGGCCAGCACAAGCACGCCAGCACCGCACTGGCCGTCGACTGGACCGACGCGGAAAGCTTCTCCCGCCCGCCCCGGCACGGCACCACCGGGTGCGCCGGCCCCGAAGCGTCCTGGGGGCACCGCAACTCCAACCTGCCCGGCCCCCGGGGCGAAATGCTCTTCGGCTACTACCACTCGGCCGGCACCATGACGCGCGAGGAAACAGGCCCGCCAGTGCCCGAGCTGGACCCGGTCCGCGCCCTGGCCGCCGTCCTGACCCGCATGCCCGCGGCCGGCATCGGCCCCGGCGACGTGCTCGCCGGCTCCGGCTACGCCCACCGCGACCCCGCCGCCTGGGCCATCCCGCTCCGCCGCGCCGGCGCGCAACTGGTCCAGGACCTAATGGGCACATGGCAGGCCACCGCTAAGCGAGCACTGGGCGTGAAGCTCTCCGTGCAGAGTGCGGGTCCTGTCTGCCAGATCGATGCCTGTCCAGGACTGAGCACATGGATGCCTTGGTGCAGAGAGGCAGGATCTGCAAGGCGTGGCTGGTGCCGGGTGACTCGCACCGTAGACCAGGGGACTCGATCCCTTTGTGGAGACCCGGGTCCCGGCATCAGCCCGCCGCCGCCGCCGGCCCGTCAGCGACACGCCGGGCCGCATCCGCGGAAAGCGCTGTTCGTGACGGTATGGGTGATCGTGGCCTGAGCCATCCGCAGGATGGACCCCTCACGCTGACGGGAGCCGCCAGCGCGACCGCCTGACGTCCGCCAGGCAGATCATCAAGACCGGCACCGTCTCCTATCGCCTCACCCACGCCCGCCAGCAGCAGAACACCAAGAAGCCCGTCAGCGCGCCCGCCCGCTGAGCACCACCCGAGGAAGACCCGATGCCAGCTCCCCTGATGCACCTCGATCTCGCCGACGCCGCCGAACTCGCCGAGATGCTCACCTTCATCAGCCAGTGGCTCGGCGGCACCGACCACGCCCACCTCGCCGCCTCATTCGGCCGCTTCATCGGCACCCAGGGCTACGACCTCGCTGAACTGCGCACCGACCTGGCCCGCTTCACCTTCCTGCTCGGCCACGACGACGGCGAGCAACTCTTCGGCACCGGCCACAGCTGACCATCCACCCTCTGCACGCCAATCCGTACCTCGCTCTGCACGGCAGGGAGTACGCCGACAGGCACCCTGGCGCGCTAACTACGAGGAGCTTCGCGCCAGCGCCCTGCACGGCGCGCTGCCCGATGACGAGCACGCCCGGCGGATCGCCCGCTTCGGGCTCCCGGGCCTGGTCACGGCCCGCCCGGCCTGGCGAGTCGTGGCGCACGAGGCGCCCGAGCCGCGATGGACCGGCGGTGACCCCCGCCTGGCCGCGCTCGCTGCCGCCCACGCACTGGTAAGGCAAACGCCGTGATGAAAGGAGACAAGCGATGAGAGTGGCACTGTATGCCCGGGTGTCCACCGAGCGTCAGGAACGGGAACGGACGATCGGCTCCCAGGTCGAGGCACTCGAGGCCAGGGCCGCGGCGGAGGGACGGGCCGTTGAGCTGTCCTGCGCCGACAACGGCCACTCCGGAGCCCGCCTCGACCGGCCAGGGCTCGATCAGGTCCGGGACGCCGCCGCCGCGCGGCGCATCGACGCGGTGGTCGCGCTCTGCCCCGACCGCCTCGCCCGCAACTACGTGCACCAGGCGCTAGTGCCCGAAGAACTCGCCCGCTTCGGCGTGTCGGTCATCTTCCTCGAGGGAGGTCACGCCGATGACCCCCAAAGGGCGGCTGCTCGCGCAAATCCAGGCAGCGGGGGCCGAGTTCGAGCCCACGAAGATCGTCGACCGGAACCGCCGCGGCAAGCTCTGGCGGGCCCGTCAGGGTGAGGTGGTCTCCGGCGCCGTCCCCTACGGCTACCGCAAGGTCCGAGCCGCTTCCGGGCCCTGCGGGCAAGTCCAGGTCTGCGAAGAGGAGGCCACCGTCGTGCGTCAGGCCATCAGCTGGCACGCGAACGAGGGGCTGTCGATCCGGCAGATTGCCATCCGGCTCACCGAGGCGGGCATCCCGAGCCCGAAGGGCAAGCCGATCTGGCACCCCGCGACCGTCGACGCGCTCTTGCGCCAGGAAGCCTACGCCGGCACCCTCTATTACAACCGCCGGATCACCCGTGCCGATGCCCCCCGCCTTCCCCGGCACTCCGCCGAGCATGAACCGCTCACTGGCTAGGACGGTTTCATTTGGCCCCGCCATGACGGTTTGACCTGGCCCCGTTTGCGGGTTGCGGGGGGCTGGTGTGACGGCTCGAAGTGGCCCCGGGCTGGGTGGGTCAGGCGGCTGGCTTGGCGGTGCCTGCCTTGGCGCGGGCGAGGCGGTAGGACTCGGTGCCGGTCTCGATGATGGTGGCGTTGAAGGTGAGCCGGTCGACGATCGCGGCGCAGAGGCGGGGGTCGGTGAAGGTCTTGGTCCAGCCGCTGAACGACTCGTTGGACGCGATCGCCACGCTTGCCTTCTCCTCTCTTTCTGTCAGTACCTGGAAGAGCAGTTCGGCGCCGCGGCGGTCGAGTTCCATGTAGCCGAGCTCGTCGATGCAGAGCAGGTCGGCGCGGCCGTAGCGGGCGATCGTCTTGGTGAGCTGGCGCTCGTCGGCGGCCTCGGCGAGCTCGTTGGCGAGTTTGGAGGCCAGGGTGTAGCGGACCCGGAACCCGGCCATGGCCGCGGCGGTGCCCAGGGCGATGAGCAGGTGGGACTTGCCGGTGCCCGAATCGCCGATCAGGCAGAGCGGCTGGCCCTTGCGGACCCAGTCGCAGGTGGCCAGGACGGCGATCACGGCGGGGCTGATGCCGGGGTTGGCGCCGTAGTCGAAGTCGGCCAGCCATTTGGCGCGGGGGAACCCGGCGCCGCGGACCTGCCGCTCGGCGCGGCGGCGGTCGCGGTCCTCGCATTCGCCCATGAGCAGCTCGGCGAGGAACCCGCGGTAGGTGAGCTGCTCGCGCTCGGCCTTGTCAGCGGCCTCGGCGAACTGGCCGCGGATGGTGGGCAGCCGCAGCACCCGGCAGGCGGTGTCGACTGCCGCGTCGGCGGCTTCTTCGGTGATGCCTCGCGCTCGGGTCATGACTGGCCTTCCTGGCTGGTGCGGGGCCGCGTGAGCAGCTGGTCGTAGGCGCTGACCGTGGGCAGCGGCCGGGTATCGGCGGGCAGCGCGGCGAGCCGGCGCAGCGTCAGGCTGGTGACCTGCGGCACGTCCGGCGGCTCGCCACCAGCCTGCGGGACGGGTGCGGCGGCGCGGGCGTCGGCGGCCCGGCGGGCCTCGACCGCGACGACGTCGGCGGCGTGCGCGCCGACCGACAGCGCCGCCTCGATCCCGGTGATGACGTCGGCGGCGTCCATGTGCCGGTGCAGCAGCAGGACCTCGACCAGCACGCGGGTCGCGGCGGGCTCGCCATCCGCGCGGCGGGCCGCTGACCACAGCGCCTCGTGGGCGCCGGTGAACGCCCCGCCGGCGCGGGCCTGGTCCAGCGGGACCGACCCGGCCAGGGCTCCGGGCTTGAGCATCAGCGCCTCCAGGTAGTGGTCCAGGACGAGCCTCTCGCCACCCTTGCCGGTCATCCGCTCGTGACGGGCGGCTTCGTGCCGCCCGTCATAGATGGCCAGCTCCGAGGAGCGCAGGACGACCCGGACCTGCCGTCCGATCAGCCGGACCGGCACCGAGTACCGGTTCATCCGCACGGTGACCTGGCTGTAGCGGTCGACGCGGGGGGTCAGCAGCAGCCCGGTCTCGAACGGCTCGCCCGGCAGCGGGATCAGCCGGGGCGCCTCGGCGGCGAAGTCCTGGCCGATGGTGCGGATCCGCGCCCCGATCCGGCGGGCCTCCTCGGCCTCCTCGGCCGCGGCGATCCGCGCGTTCAGCTCCGCCAGGGAATCCACTTCCGGTGTGTTGACTGCACTAGCGCCAGGCAGGTGATCATTCGCCGGACGCGCGGGGACAGCGGTGGTTACGGTCCCTGCCCATGGCTGAATCAGATGACCTTCCCGGGATCTCGGGTCGCTCGTCGTGCCGGCGGCGGGATCGCTGGCCGAGACCGGCGATCCGTGGGAGCCGTACTGCCTGACCGGTCCTGACGGCGGGCACGTCGAGCCGGTGTCGGAGTTCCTGCGGGACCTGCAGGCGGCGGGCCGCCCGGCGACGACGCAGCGGTCCTATGCGCTCGCGCTGCTGCGGTGGTTCCGGTTCACCTGGGCGGTCGGCGTCCCGTGGGATCAGGCGACCAGGGCCGAGGCCCGTGACTTCTGCCGGCACCTGCAGATCGCCGACAAGCCCGGCCGTCCGCGGGCGGCGGCTGTCCCGGTGCCGGGCAGGCACCCGGCGGGCGCGAAGTACGCGCCCTCGACGGTGGCGCACTGCGAGACGGTCTGCCGGGGCTTCTACTGCTATCACCTGGAAGCCGGGACCGGGCCGATCGTGAACCCGTTTCCGCTGGCCAGGCTGGGCAGGGCAGGTGCGCACCGCAATCCGATGGACCCGTTTCCCCGGCAGCGGGCCGGGCTGTTCCGGCCGCGGGTTCCCCGCCGGGTTCCCCGGCAGATCCCTGACGGGGTGTTCAACGAGATGTTCGCCCGGCTGCCGTCGCATCGGGACCGGGCGCTGGTCGCGTTCTGGGTGTCCACCGGGGCGCGCGCCTCCGAGCTGCTGGGCGTCTCCTGCTCGGGTGCTGATCCCGGGCAGCAGCTGATCACCGTGATCCGCAAGGGATCGCGGGCGATGCAGCAGCTGCCGGCGTCGCCGGACGCGTTCGTGTGGCTGCGGCTTTACCAGCAGCAGGTGCACGGCCTAGTGCCGTCCGGGCCGGACGATCCCCTGTGGTGGACGCTGCGGCGGCCGTTGCGGCCGCTGGGCTATCACGCGGCCCGGGCGATGTTCGCCCGGGCGAACGCCGCGGTGGGCGCCGGGTGGACGCTGCACGCCTTGCGTCACACGGCGGCCTACCGCCTCGCCAGGGATCCCGGCGTTCCGATCGCCGACGTGCAATGGATATTGGGTCACCAGTCACTGTCGACCACGCAGCTGTATGTCACGCCGACCGCCGCGGACGTCATCGAGAGCGCGCTGGCGCATCACCGGCGGGCCGGGCGGCAGGAATCGCGGCCGGAGCCGCCGCCGGCGCGATACCGGCCGGAGAGCCTGGACGTCCTGTTCGGCAGGGAGCGGCCGTGACCGCCGGCACCATGGAGAAGACGGCTGGGCGGCCGTGGCAGCTCAGCGCGGAAGCGCTGGCGCTCTGGGAGAGGTTCCCGCCTCGCCCGGTCCCGGCCAGCTGGCCGGCGACCCGGCAGTCCAGGGGCAAGGTCGTGGCCCGGCTGCTCGCGCCGCCGTTCGCGGCCGAGGGCTCCCAGGACCGGTGCAACCGGAAGCTGGCCCTGCTGAAGGTGCTGGACTGGCTGGAGCTGCACCCGGGCCGGACCTGGCAGGAACGCTGGGATGCTTCCGGAGCCGGGGAAGACGGCCGGCGCGACTGGCGGCACGTCCTGGTCAGCGAGCTGTCGGCCGCCGGGAACCTCGGTCCGCGGGGAGACCGGGTCTTCAGCATCCTCGGCCTGGGCATGGCCCAGCTGATCGGCGCCGACGTCATCCGCCCGGGCCTGGGCTGGCTGATGGCGACGTCGTCGCCGCTGCGGATCGCCAACGAGATGGGCCGGGTCCGCGATCCTGGCGGGATCACCCTGCTGCGGGAGTTCCGCGAGGCCGGCGCGGTCGGGGAGGCGACCGCCGCCCCGGCGATCGAGAAGGTCGCGCTGATCATGGCCGCTAAGGGCGGCATGGTCGCCGACATTACCGTCGGGGACTGCCTGGAGCTGGTGAGGACCAGCCGGGAGGTGTTCCCCGGGCCGTCGCGGAGCACCCGGCACTCCCCGTTCTTCTACCAGATGCTGCACTCCGCCGGCGTCTTCCCCGCCTCCGCCCCGCCCACGGTGCGGATGTTCAACAGCCTGTTCACCGGGCAGCTGACGGTGGAGCAGATGGTCGACCGCTACGACCTCGCCTGCCGGCCAGTCCGCGACCTGCTCGTGGACTACTTGCGCGAGCGCCAGCCCGGCATCGACTACAACACCCTGACCAGCCTGGCGACCGCGCTGGCGCTGTGGTTCTGGAAAGACCTGGAGACCCACCACCCCGGCACCAGCTCGCTGCGCCTGCAGCCCGGCATCGCCGCCGCCTGGAAGCAGCGGATCCGCATCAAGACCGTGAGGGCACCCGGCGGGCAGGGCGAGACCACGGAGGAGCGGAAAGGGGCTGCCGACATCCTGATCACCGTGCGGTCCTTCTATCTCGACCTGTCGCAGTGGGCGCTGGACGACCCGGCCCGGTGGGGGCCGTGGGCCGTTCCCTGCCCGATCCGCGCGGACGACGTCCAGTACCGGAAGATGGCCTCCCGCCGCAAGGCCCGCATGGACCAGCGGACCCGCGAGCGCTGCCGGCGCTGCCCCTCCTGGCCGCCGCCGTCGCCGGGGCCCGCCAGGACGCCGCCGGGCGCCTCGAGGCCGCGCGCAGCGCGCAGCCCGGCGAGCTGTTCACTGCCGGCGGCGCGACACTGCGCCGTGCCGAGGTCAGGCGCCACTCGCTGCGCACCTGGGCCGAGGACCCGCAGCCGGCAAGCGCCGCGACCTCACCAGGGAGGAGGACAACGCCTTCTGGGCCTGGGCTGCGGTCGAGGTCCTGCGGATGACCGGCATCAGGGTCGAGGAGGTCACCGAGCTGTCGCATCACAGCCTGGTCCAGTACCGGCTGCCCGTCCACTGGCGAGCTCGTCCCGCTGCTGCGGTCGCCCCGTCGAAGACCGACGACGAGAGGCTGCTACCTATTGACTGAACTAAATCACGAGTTTCAGCATTTCAGAGACTAATACTGAACAGAGTAGCTATGGTCCCTGGTCGTGGTTTCAGATCAGGATGCGGTCCGGGACCTGGCAGCGCTGCCGGTCCCGCTGGCCGGCGCTCTTCAGGAGACCGGGGACCCGTGGGAGCCTTACCGGATCGTCGACGCCGGCGGCGAGCCCGTGGCGGCGGTCGCCGGGTTCTTCCGCGACCTGCAGGCCGCAGGCCGGTCGGAGGCGACACTGCGCTCCTACGGGCACGATCTTCTCCGCTGGTTCAGGTTCCTCTGGGCGGTCGAAGTGCAGTGGAACCGGGCGACGCGGATCGAGGCCCGCGATTTCTGCCGGTGGATGCTGGTCGCGGGCAAGCCGTCCCGCCCGCACTGGCGCAGCCCCGACATGACGTCCGCGGCGAGCGGGAACGCGTACGCGCCGTCAGTGCGGGCGCACAGCGAAACGGTGCTGCGCTGCTTCTACCAGTTCCACCTGGAGGCGGGCAGCGGCCCGGTGATCAACCCGTTCCCGCTGGAACGGACGCGGCGGGGCGGCCGGGCGCACGCCCATCACAACCCGATGGAGCCGTTCCGTCATGAGCGGTCCGGGCTCTACCGGCCGCGGGTGCCGTCCCGGATCCCGCGGTCTGTCCCCGATGAGGAGTTCAACGAGATCTTCGCCCGGCTGCCCTCGCACCGGGACCGGGCGCTGGTCGCGTTCTACGTCTCCACCGGCGCCCGCGCCTCGGAGCTGCTGTCGGCGACGGTGGCGGGCGTCGATCCCGGGCGGCAGGTGATCACGGTGACCCGCAAGGGCACCCGCGAGCTGCAGGAACTCCCCGCGTCCACGGATGCGTTCGTGTGGCTGCGGCTCTACCAGGTGGAGATGGAATGCATCATCCCGCGGGGCCGGCGGCAGCCGCTGTGGTGGACGCTGCGCCGCCCGGTGCGGCCGCTGACCTATCATGCGGTGCACCGCATGTTCGAGCGGGCCGGCGAGGCGGCGGGGAGCAGCGCCACCTTGCATTCGCTGAGGCACACGGCGGCCTACCGGATGGCAGAGGACCCCGCCCTCCCGCTGACCGACGTGCAAACCGTGCTCGGCCATGTGCTTCTGACGACCACGCAGATCTACCTCACACCCCGCAAGGAAGAGGTGATCCGCCGGGTCCTGGCCCATCATGCCGAGCAGACCCGGCAGGCCGCGCAGCGGGCCCGCCCGGCGCCGGCACCCGGCTACCGGCCCGAGACGATGCACGTGCTGTTCGGGGGTCGCACGTCATGACCGGGACCGTCACGTTCCCGGGGATCGCGGCGCGCCCGTCCAAGGCCCGGCGCGAGTCGGCCCGGACATCGTTCCCGCCGCGGCCGGCCGCGGCGGACTGGCCCGCCACCAGGCAGGACCGCGATGAGGCCTTCGAACGGCTCACCAGCGGGATATTCGTCCTGGAGAACGAAGCAAGCCAGGAACGGCGCAGGCGCGCCCTGAAATGGTTCCTGGGCTGGCTGTCCGACCAGCTGGGCGAGACCTGGCAGCAGCGCTGGATGGCCAGCGGCGCCGACGCGGCGGGAGGGAACTGGAGACGGGAGCCGATCGCCTGGCAGCGCGAGCACGGCCGGGAATCACGGTGGCTGCGAGCCGAGCTGTCCGGGGCCCTGGTCGTGTCGGTCTGCGGCGACCTCGTCCGTCCCTCGCTTGCCTGCCTGGTCGCCGGCGGGGCCGGCAAAGGGGCACTGACCCGCAGCCTGGCCCGCGCCCGCGACCCCGGGGGCTTCGCCCGCCTCCGGGCGCTCTGCGACGCCGACCCGCACGTGTCCGCCGAGGCCGTGAGCCTCACGCTGCGCCGCGCCGCCGAGATCATCGCCGCCAAGGGCGGCATGGTCGCCGACATCACCGTCGGCGATGTGCTGGAGCTGACCGACCGCGAAGCCGAGCACTTCACCTGCCCGGTCCGGGATCACAAGGTCTTCTACCGGATGCTCCGCGAGCTGGGGATCTTCGGCGACGAGGCACCCGAGCGGCTGCGCGCGTTCCGCACCGCGGGCCAGCTCACTCCCGAGGAACTCGTCGACCGCTACCACCTGCAGTGCAAGCCCGTCCGGGACCTGATCGTGGACTACCTGCGCGAGCGCCAGCCCGCCGTGGACTACACCAGCCTGAAAATGCTCTCCTACTACCTGGCGCAGCGGTTCTGGGCCGACCTCGAGGAGCACCACCCCGGCGTCGACAGCCTGCACCTGACCGCCGAGGTCGCCGATGCGTGGAAACAGCGGCAGCGCACCAAGCCCCAGATCATCACCGCGCCGGACGGTGAGAGGACCGTCGTCACGGCCGAGCGGATCGGCTACCGCCAGTGCCTGACCCCGGTCCGGGCCTTCTACCTGGACCTGTCCCAGTGGGCGATCGAGGACCCCGCCCGCTGGGCGCAGTGGGCCGCGCCCTGCCCGGTCGGGCAGGAAGAGATCAGCCAGCGCAAGTTCGCCCGCCACCGCAAGGCCCGCATGGACGCGCGGACCCGGGAACGGCTGCCCGTCTTGCCGGTGCTGGCCCGCACCGTTGACGAGCGGCGCAAGAACGCCGCCGCGCTCCTGGAGGCCGCCCGCCGGGCTCAGCCCGGCGAGGCATTCACCGCCGCGAGCCAGACGCTGACCCGGTCGGTCACCAAGTCCGCCCGCAAGACATGGGCCGACGATCCCGGCTCCGGCAGGCGCCGCGACCTAGGCCTCGAAGACGATCACGCGTTCTGGGCCTGGGCCGCCGTCGAGGTCTTCAGGCTCACAGGCTGCCGGATCGAGGAAGTCCTAGAGCTCAGCCACCACAGCCTGATCCAGTACCGGCTGCCGTCCACCGGCGAGATCGTCCCCCTGCTGCAGATCATCCCCTCGAAGACAGATGAGGAGCGACTTCTGGTCGTGTCCCCGGAGCTGGCGGACGTCTTGTCAGCCATCATCCAGCGGATCCGCCAGCCCGATGGGAGCGTCCCGCTCGTCCCCGTCTACGACCGCTACGAATGCGTATGGCGGCCGCCGTCGCCGGTCCTGTTCCAGCGCAGGTTCCCCAGCGAGTGCCGGGCGATCAGCGACACCTCGCTCCGGGAAATGCTGGACGAAGCCCTTGCCCATACCGGCCTGAAGGACCTCGCCACGGGCCAGCCATTGCATTACACGCCGCACGATTTCCGGAGAATCTTTATCACGGATGCCGTCATGAGCGGGCTGCCCCCGCATATTGCGCAGGTTATCGCGGGTCACAAGGATATTAACGTCACGATGGGCTACAAGGCCGTCTACCCTGACGAGGCCATCCAGTCCCACCTGGCGTTCCTGGCCCGGCGGCGGGCAAAGCGGCCCACCGATGAATACCGGGTCCCCAGCGAAGAAGAATGGCAGGAATTCCTCGGCCACTTCGAGCGCCGGAAAGTCGCAACCGGGATATGCGGGCGCGCATTCAGCACGCCCTGCATTCACGAGCACGCTTGCCTGCGATGCAGCATGCACTGGCCAGATCCCGCCCAGCGGCACCGCATTGCCGAGATCCGCGACAACCTCACCGCCCGCATCGCCGAAGCCGAGCGCGAAGGCTGGCTCGGCGAAATAGAGGGACTCAAGATCAGCCTTGCCGGCGCCAGCGACAAGCTCGCCCAGATCGACCGCCGCTCCGGACACGACGGCCCGGTCGACCTGGGAACCGCCGCGATCCCCGTCGGCCCGCAGCAGGAAGACGCCACCCTCCATGACCACTGACGAACTGACCGCGGCACTGAACGCCTGCGCCGCCGGACTCTACCCGCTCGAAGCCGGCGTCGGCCTGCTCATCGCCGAGGGCTCCTTCCTCCGCCGCGACGACTTCACCGGCCGCTTCATCGAGTACGGAGCCAGCAGCGGAACCACGATGGCCGCCATCGACTGGGACGCCGTGATCACCGCCCTTCACGTCGGCGAACTTCCCTGCTCCGCAGGCGAACGGCGAGTCCTGATGCTGTCTGCCAGCCTCGCCGGCGGCATCCCGGTCGACCTCCGCGACGCAGCGACCGGCCTTGACGACCGCAACATCCAGCGACTGGTCACCGCGATCCTGCACGCGTCCGGGAAACGTCCCGACCCCGAGAGATATCGATGATCATCTTTAGTTCAGAGAATGGTCATCGCGCCCGAGCTGGCCGACGTGCTGTCGGCGGTCATCTGCCGGATCCGCGACCCCGACGGCAGCGTCCCGCTGGCGGTCGCCTACGACCACCACGAGAAGACCTGGAACCCGCCGATGCCGCTGCTGTTCCAGCGGCGCGTTGGCCTGGAGAACCGGCCGATCCCGATCTCCGGCATCCGCGACCTGCTCGGCGGCGCGCTCACCGCCGCCGGGATCACCGGCACCGACGGGAAGCCGCTGGACTTTGCCCCGCACGACTTCCGCAGGATCTTCGCGACCGAGGCGATCATGAACGGGATGCCGCCGCACATCGCCCAGCTCATCCTCGGCCACCGCGACATCAACACCACCATGGGCTATAAGGCCGTCTATCCCGAGGAAGCCATCAACGGCCACCGGGCGTTCATCGCCCGCCGCCGGGCGCTGCGGCCCAGCGAGGAATACCGGACCCCGAGCGACAAGGAATGGGAGGAGTTCCTCGGCCACTTCGAGCGCCGCAGGCTCGCCCTCGGCGACTGCGGCCGGGCATACGGGTCGAGCTGCATTCACGAGCACAGCTGCGTCAGGTGCCCCCTCCTGAGGATCGACCCCGCCCAGCGGCACCGGATCCAGGAAATCCGCGACAGCCTCACCGCCCGCATCGCCGAGGCCGAACGCGAAGGCTGGACCGGCGAAGCCGAAGGACTGAAAGTCAGCCTCGCAGCAGCAGAGGCGAAACTCGCCCAGGCTGACGGGCTCCTCGCCCGGCGGGCCGCCGCCGTCGACCTCGGCATCCCGGCCTACCGCGACATCGCCGCCACGACCGCATCCGTCCCCGGAGACCGCCCATGACAACAGATGCCCTGGCGCAGGCGCTACGCGCCTGCGCCGCCGGCTTCTACCCGCTCGAAGCCGGCGTCGCCCTGCTCATCGACAGCGGCGCGTTCCTGCACCGAGGCGACTTCACCGGCCGCTTCATCGAGCACGCAGCCAGCGACGGCACCCCGATGGCGGCCATCGACTGGGACGCCGCAGTCACCGCGCTGGGCAGCGGCGAACTGCCCTGCTCCGGGGGCGAACGGCGCATCCTCATGCTGTCTGCCAGCCTCGCCGCCGGCATACCGGCAGACCTCCGCGACGCCGCCACCGGCCTCGACGATCGCAACATCCGGCGGCTGCTCACCGCGATCCGGCACGCGTCCGGGAAACGCCCCGAGACCAGCGGATATTGATGATCGCTTTTAGTTCAGAGAAGGGACCGGGACCAGGTAGTTACGGCGGAAGTAGCCGACCTGGCCCTCGACGCCGCCCTTCTCGTGGGCTCCGGCGATGCCGGGCTCGCAGTAGAACGCCGTGAACCGGTAGTGCGACCGGAACGCCGTCCACCGCGGGTTCTCTATCCGCGCCCGGCCCTTGCGCAGCACCCTGGTCACGGCCGGGGTCAGGTTGTCGTACCGGATCTGCCCGGCCGGGACACCGCCCAGGACGGTGAACGCGTGCACGTGGCCTTCCAGGAAGGCCTCCTGCCCGCAGGTCGCCGACACCAGGTGGACCGCCTTGCCGGAGTACGACATCCGGAACGCGAACAGGTAGCACTTGACCAGCACCCCGGCCAGCCGCACCCACAGCTCCCCGAAGTCGACCTCGGCCTCCATGCCCGGCGGGTGATGCTGCGGGATGAACACCTTCGCCGGGCCGCGGCCCTCCTCGATGCGGATCTCCGGCCTGCGCCGGGCCACGTAATCGCGGACGGTCCCGTAAGACACGTCCCCGGCTCCGTGCTCGTCCAGCAGCCGGGCGTGGACCCGGGTCGCCGTGTGCCGCTGCTTGCGGGGGGCGTCCAGGTCCGCCCGCAGCCACCCGTCGATCAGCGCCTTGAACGGCTCCAGCCGCGGGGACCGCCGCTCCGGCACCTTGCGCGGATCCGGCTCAGCCCGCGTCAGCGCTTCGCGGACCAGCCGCCGGTGCACCCCGTACTTGCCCGCCAGCGCCCGGACCGACAAGCCCGCATGCCACGAATCACGCCGGATCAGCTCGAACAACTCGACCTTGGAGGCCGCCACACAGGCCCCCTCAGGCTCACACGCACCCCGACCATCCCACGTCAAGCGCCCCGCCGGGGCCACTTCAAGCCGACACGACCATCCCGGCAGCAACCACCACCGAGGGGTGGGGCCAGATCAAGCCGGGCGGAGTGGGGCCAATTCGAGCCGTCGTAGCCACGCTCACCCAGACCCGGCCGCGCGAGGAATGGATCGGCATCGCGGTGCCACCCCCCGTCGACCTCGGCACCTGGTCACGCTCGCAAGCCCAGCACAGCCGCAACGCCCGCTTCAGCCCCCGCCACGCCGGCCCCGGACGCTACCTGCTGCGTCACCTCGTGCACTGCGATGAGTGCGGGCAAATACCCCAGGCACACCGAAGAGCCAGGGAAAACGGAGAATACCGCTACTACCGCTGCACCACGGCGCTACCGATGCACCTGCGCGCCGAGAAACTGCGCTGCTCACAACCCCCGGCCCGCGCCGACGAACTCGACGAACTCGTCCGGAACGAGGTCATCCGCCACCTCCACCACCCCGAGCTGATCCTGCGCGCCTGCGCCGTGCCCGCCGACAAGACGCTGACCACCGACGCGATGCGCCAGCTCACCGACCTGCGCTCCCAGCAAGCCCGCCTCATCGACGCCTACCAGGCCGGGGTGATCTCGCTGCGCGACCTCGAGGCACGCCGAAGGCCGACCACCGACCGCACCGGAGAACTCGGGCAACTGGCCCGCCACGCCGAGCATCACCGCCTCAGCCAAGCCGAGCTCAGGCAGCGCATCGACGACTTCGCCAGCGAGGTCACCGACGGGCTCGCCGCCATGGACTTCACCCGGCGCCAGCAGCTCGTCCGGACCGTCCCCGACAAAGCCGTGGTGTCCGAATCACGCGTCGAGATCCTCTTCAAGATCCCCCTCCCCCGCGCGCCAAAGAAGGGCCAAAGCCCCGTCGGCCAGATGAGCCGATTGCGTCCAGAGCGCCAGCACCACGCAAAAACACGACTACCCCTCAAAGGCACACCGGACGTCGCCCGGTGTGCCATCTGCCAGGCATGACGGTGGCTGGCTGGATGTCGCCTGGCGTGGCCTGACGCCGGTGGACGTTGACTCCCCGTTTGGCTCCCCCGCATCGTTAGCGCCGCTAACCTTCGGCGAACACGAACAACCTGAAACTTGCCACTGCTCCCGACTCAAAGAGCTTCAATGGCGGGGCTTACTGACCTGGTAACGGCTGGCCTGCTCTGCGGTATGCCGGAAGCATGAGGTACCCGGATGGTGGCGGGCTGGATGCGGCTGAGCGTGCCCGCCGGGAGCAGGTGCGGCTGTCGGCTGCGGAGTTAATCGAGGCGGGGGCCAGTGACCGGGAGGTGGCCCGGCATTTCCGGGGGTCGCGGATGTCGGCGAACCGGTGGCGGCGGGCGCTGGCCGCGCAGTGCCGGGCCGCGCTGGCCTCCAGGGACGGGGGCGGCGTGAATTGCAAGCTTGCCCTGGCTCAGCTGCGGGAGCTGGCGACGCTGCTGGCTCGGTCCAGGTGCCCGGCGAGACGTTCTCTTTCGGCGGCTGCTCACCGGTGTCATTGGTATGGCTCTCATCTGGCTTGCGTTCTCGCCGGCACCGTGCGAGGAGAGGCTCGAAAGGGGTTTGCCCAGCTCGGAGTAGCGGTGCACTCTTTGTGATCAGCTTCACTGCCGGCAAGGGGAGGATGGGTGTGATCATCGTACGGACCCGCACAAGCGGTCAGCGACGATCGAGGTGAGCGACGAGCGGGGCAGCGTGCTGGCGGCGGCCCGGTATGGCACCGCGAGCGAACTTGGCCGCGCCCGGGTATTTGAGCGAGCAGTACGACGCCGACCGCAGGTGCCTCGTCCATGCTCGAGGGGTCCACGCCGTCGCTGATCTCGGCGACTATGGCCTGCGGCATGTCTGGGCGGTCTGCGAGAAGCACCTTCCCGGGTCAGGGCGTTCCTCCCTGCTCCTCGAGCACGCGGGTCACGATGGTCAGGTCCTGCTCGCCGAGACCTTGATCAACGGCCTGCTGCCATTCGTCAGCCAGGCAGGCGAGGGCGGCGAACCGGTCATCGTCGGCCGCCTGGAGGGCACTCTGCGCACTCAAACAGGGCCGGCTCTCATCCGAGGACGGAACAGCCAGACATGCATGTTATGCCGCAGAGAAAGGACGACTTCGAGTGTTGCCGGGAGCGGCCTGGGCGTTGCCGACATGCTGGGTGGCCTGCTGACGTTTGCCCGGCTACGGCGCTCGTCGACAGGAGGCTGCAGGTCTGATGCCATCGTCTGGCTCATCGCGGCAGGGCTGGCTGATGGCCTCCTACGCGAGGGCGGCGGCGTTGTTCGCGCTGGAGGCGGTCGCACGCAAGCCCGGTAAAGCGTCCGACCTGGCCGCCACGGAAAGCGACCAGGAAACCACCAAGCTCATCGTCGCCGCCTACGGCCTGGCAGGAGAGGCTGTCGCCGGTACTGCGGCGGCGGCCGGCTGCCGCCGTGTCGGGGCCGGCCGGGCTGGCCCTGCGCCATCCGGTAACGGTCGGCAGCGTGTCCACGCCGAAATTCACCATGTCGACATCAGCGGATCAGAAGGTGACCGTCGACGAGACGTCCTACCCGGCATGCCAGAAGGGACGAGTCGACCGCGGCGAGCGCCATTACAACGGCCGGTTGGGCCGACGGCGCGGTCAGCCCGGCGGGCCGGGTAGCGAGGACGGCGAGGTCCGGCGCGCCGGAGCGCACCTCCCGGGCAGCCCCGTGGAATCCCACGGCCGCCTGCTTCAGCCTCACCTGGACCGCCGGGTGGGTGGCGTGGAACCGCCCGAGCCGCCCGGGCAGGTCAAGGGCGCGGTGGACTGCATTGTGCCGACCGTTACCGTGCCGCTGACGGGCCGTTCCGCGAAGCCGCATGACCCTCACGCAGGCGTCAGACTGCAAAGTGGTCGGATGTTGCCCCAGTTAGATGCCGTGCGCGGCCGGAAACGCTACAGCGCTGCCACGTGCCGTGCGGCCCACTTAGCTAGGCAGCATCACTGGATCCCGCGCGAGGTCCTCGCGGGCCGCCTGGGCGCGGACGACAGGCCACGCGGGCAGCCCAACGTCGGCGGCAAGCCGGGTCACGAGAGCAGCGGCAAGGGCAACCGCGTCGGCCGCGTCCCGCGCCTCGATGCTGATCCGGGCAGACCAGCCTGGCGGGTCAATTCCGCCGCTGACCGTACCGTGGAACGGCTGGACAGCATTCAGCAGCAATCCCAGTGCGCCCTCGCCAACGGCCAGGCCGTCGTCGGCCCGGGTCTCGATCACGGCGCTGTAAGAGCTCACAGGCATCTCCTTCACCGCGGCCCAGTGTGCCCGTGCACCCGGACCCCGTTGCCCGCCGCATGCGGCGAGCGCCGGACGAGACGGATCAGGCGGGCAGAGATACGAGCCGCGCGACGACGCTAGCAGGGCGGTGGCCAGGGTGACCAGCGGCCAGCTGGTATCCATGACTGCCTGCTGGCTGGCGAGCGCGCCTGAGTCGAGAACGGTCCCGTCAGGCGCGGTGAAAATGACCTGGGCGTCCAAAGAGATGCCGGAATAGCCGCTATCGGTGGTGAAGGCGCAACAGGTGCCGCTATGGGCGAAGTCATCGGCTTCGAGCGTTCCGTGGATCGTGACCGGGCTACTGCCGCGCCCGGCTAGAACGGCGCTCATCACGGCCAGCACCGCGATTAGCTGAGCCCCTCGGATTGCAGTCATCATGTCCTCATTTGTGGCGCGTGGTGCCTCTTTGACGCCAGAGCAGCACTGAGATGGACGCGGGGAGAGAGCCATGATCTGGTCACTGCCCGCGCCCGGATGCGCACTTTCTGCTAGTAACGGGCGCGGATACGGTATAGCGTCACAACTGAGGGGGGCACCTCAATTGAACGTTGACGACGCCTTATGTGAGGACGGGCGCCCGGCCGAGGCGGTGGAGGGGCTGGCACAGTTGCTAGGTGACTTCGGCCAGAAGTACGCCATAGTGCCGGTCGATGGCGGCGGCTACGAAGCCACCTGCCGGGCCACGGAGCCCATCAGGGCCCGGTCGGTAGCGGAGATGCGGGAGAAGCTGGAGCGCGACCAGACACGGCGGCAGCGGGACATGTAGGCATCTGGATCCCGAGCGCGGCAGGGACCGCGTGGCGACGCTCGGCGAGGGTCGCAAGCCAGTTGAACCACGCGGCGAGCCCGGCGTCGTAGCTGAGGTAGCCGCCGTAGTCGTCGCGGACCAGGACCCCGCGGTAGCCGTCCAGGATCCCGAACCCGGTGATCGCCAGCTTTGTCCGGTTGCCCGCCGCGCCGTACCAGATCAGGTCCGGCCCGCCGCCGGTATAGGCGCGCATGGTCCGCACCGTGCACACATGCGGGTTCCCGCAATCCCCCGCGCTGGCCGCTGCGGTGGTCAGCGGGGCGGGGGTCTCGTCAGTGCCGGGCACGTCCGCCGCCCGCAGGGCGCCCTTGAGGGCGTCCTCGAACCCGGCGGCGGTTAACGCCGCGTTGTTAGCGGCCACGCTGTCTGCGCATGATTCGGCGGCGTTCGGTGTTCACGTTCTGGCAGGTTTTGGTGGTGACGCGGTGCGCGTGGCCGGAGGCCGGGCGTCCGGGCGGGGGTGGGGTCCTGGCTGGCCGAAAAGGGTGGCGGGCGCGGCGATGGCTTCGAGCAGCAGGCATCGGTGCGGGCCTGCTGGTCGGCGGCGTGGCGTTCGCGGAACTCGGCGAGGGCGCGGCGGTGCTCGGCCTGGGCGGCGAGCTGGCGGATCCGGGCGGCCACGGCCGGGTGGATCGCGGCCGGGCCGCCCGGGCGGGGCCTGTTAGTCGCGGGTGAGCTCGGCGACAGCCTTCTTGGCGCAGGCATCATCGACCAGGTCGTTGCCGGCCGCGGCGGCGGCGATCAGCGCGGCGGTGGCGGCGTTGTTGAGGGCGCGGGGCAGCCCGGAGGCGACCCGGTGCAGCCGGGTGATGGCGTCGTCGGCGAATAGCGGCTCGTCCCGCCCCGCGAGGGCCAGGTGGTGGCGCAGGTAGGCGGCGGATTCGGCGAGGTCTATCGGCTTGATCGAGAACCGGGTGGCGATCCGCTGGTCGAGCGCGGCGAACATGCTCATCCGCAGCTGCCGGTTCAGCGTGGGCTGCCCGGCCAGGATGCCGGCGAACGGGGAAGCGGAGTCCATCTCGGTGTTCGTCAATAGCCGCAGCTCCTCCAGCTGATCGGGCTGCAGCAGATGAGCCTCGTCACAGAGCACGACGACCCGGCGGTGTCTTTCTGCGGTTTCGGCGGCGAGCAGGTCGGCGGCCTGGGCCATCAGCTCGGCCTTCTGGTAGCGGGGCCGCTCGCCGAGCGCCCGGACGATGGTGGCATGCAAACCCCGGGTGCCGAAGGCGGGGTTGGCGATGTAGATGACCTGGTGGCGGGTGGGGTCCAGGCCGGCGACGGCGGCGCGCAGCGCCACTGTCTTGCCTGCGCCGGCGTCCCCGGTAATTACGCAGAGCGCGGTTTCGGCGACGCAGAAGCTGATCCGGGCGACGGCCTCGGCGCGGGCCTGGCGGGCGAACAGGTCTTTGGCGGCGATCCGCTTGCCGAATGGGGTGCGGGCCAGCCCGAAGTGGGCGGCCCGCGGTGCCCTGGTCATGGCCGGTCCTGCTGGCTGTCTTGGGTGAACATGCCCAGCTGGGCGAAGTCGATCTTCGCGCCGGTGCCGGCCTCCTCGTCGTGGGCGGCGGCGACCAGGCCGAGGTAGTCGATCCCGGTGGCCGCGGCTGGCGGGGGGCTGGCCTGGGGGACGGCGCGATGCACGTGGCGGCGGGTGACGAAGGGGGTGGCGGTCCCGGCGGGCTTGCCGTCCAGGAACACCTCGATGCGGGTCAGATCCTCGGGGTCGTAACGCAGCTCAACACGGCGGCCGGTCAGGGCCGGGTCCACCGCGTAGGAGTTGCCTTCCAGGGGGACGGCCGCGGTCCGCGTCACCTTGCGGGTGACCGACCAGCGGAACGCCTCCCGCAGTAACCCCGGATCGGCCTGGCGGGGTGGCCCGCCGGCCTGGAACCGCTCGATCGGCGCCTGGCCGGTCCCGGCGCGGGCCCGCCGGTTGGCCACGTGCTCGGCCCAGGCGGCGAACAGGTCGTTGAGCTGGTCCAGGGACTCGATGCCATGGTGGGTGGCCTCGGCGAGGAACGCCTCCCGGATATACCTATTGAGCCTTTCCTGCTTTCCCCGCCCTTCTGGGGAGTAGGGTTTCGAATGCACCAGCCTGATCCCGGGCACGCCGCATGTCCTGGCCAGCCACGCGTTCGAAAAAGGCGCTCCGTTGTCGGCGTATAGGACTTGCGGAACGCCGCGGCGGGTGATCGCGCGGCGCAGCAGCTCCTGGCAGGCTCGGGCGTTCTCCTGCCCGTAGAACCGGCCGTCCACCAGCAGCCGGCTGTGATCGTCGACGATCAGGAACAGCCTGCCCCGGACCGAGCCCTCCCGGCGCGGGAACGGCACCCAGGGACCGACCAGGACATCAGTGATCCACCGCTCGTTCGCGGCGGCCGCCTCATACCTCCCGTACGCTTTCGGCTCGGCGGCCAGGGCCTCGCGGTGCAGCCCGGCGCGGCGCAGCTGGCCGCGGACCGTCCGCTCGGACACCTTGATCCCGTGCCGGTGGAACAGGATGGACGCGATCTGCGCGGCCGAGCGGCCGGGCAGCTCCAGCCGCAGCGCCGCGGCCTCGGCGAACAACTCCGGGTGCGCGCGCACCACCCCGGTGTCGGCCCGCTCGGCCGGCCTGAGCGCGTCCAGGCCGCCGGCCCGCCACGCGCGCAGCCACCGGTCGATCGTCACCCGCGAGTAGGTGCGGGCCGAGCCGTCCGGGTGCGCGTGCGGCCGCGCGGCGATATGCCGCACCAGCGCGCCGCGCTCCCGGGCGGTCAGCTTGCCGTTCGCGGCCTCGGCGATCACCGCCCAGCGGTGCAACGCGATCTGCTCTTGCTCCTTGTGCTCCACGCCGGTCCTCCGTTCATGCCGGTTATGGCGGGACAGGAGGCATGAAACGCCGTCTGCCGATCACCAGGAAGGGCGAGGTTGCGTTGGCGGTGATCAGCCTCCCGCCGCTCACCACCGACGCGAACCGCCACGCCCCCAGCCCGGCCCATCCCGGCAAGGCCGTGGCCGCGGTGAACGCCGCCCCGACGGCGGCCAGCGCGAACCGGGCAGCCCCCGCGGGCGGCGGGAACGGCTCGCCGCCCAGCTCCACCGCCAGCGCCGCGAACCCCGCCCCGGTCCACGCGGCGCGGGCGGCGAACCGGCGCACCCACCCCCGCGCGGTCGTATACGGCACGCCTGCCCGCTCCGCGGCCGGGCGGACCCCGCACCCCCCGCCGGCCACCTCGGCGACCACCGCGCCGATCACCTCGGCCACGTCCAGCCGCCAGGCCAGCACGAACGCCGGCAACAGCGCATGGCTCACCCGGCACCGCCCGCACCGCCCGCGCGGTATGAAGATCCGCACGCAGCGGCCCGCCGCCCGGACATGACGCCGGTAACCCGACCAGAACACCAGCAGCCCCGCGCACGACGGGCAATCCAGCCGCGGGAACCCGGCATCGCGGCCGGCCGCCGCATAGGCATCGACCGGCAGCGGGCACGGCCTTACCACGGCCACAGGCAACACCGCCTCCGGATCCCTCCCCGCGACCGACGGCCAAACGAAGGCGGGGAGGGATCCCTCACGTTCAAGACGGAGACGGCAAAATCCTGGCCCGCACCGGCGCAGCCAGGCAAGGCAGCAACATGACGAAAGCGTGGCCGGGCACCGCCCCCGGATCCTCAGAAAATCAGGCCGCCAGCACGGGCCCGGTCTCGCTCAGCAGCCGGCTGAACGCGGCCGTTGCGCAGTGCGGGGCAGCGGCCCTGGTCCTGCCCGGCGCGTCCGCGCCGCCTGCGTCTGCGGCTATCGCCGGGCATCCGGCGATCCCGGCCGGGGCAGCGGAGGCCAAGAACACCAGCTTCGGGGACTCCTGCCAGTTCTCCGGCCACAGGGAAGCACCAGCGCTGCCACGGCCACCTGGGTGCAGCTGGCTAGCCGGTCGCCGTGATCGCAATCAGCCCGTCAGCGTCCCGGCGCAGGGCCGCGGCCAGCTGGCCGCGTGCCGTCTCGGGAGTCCCGTCCGGGAGATTGCCACCGTTCGCGGCCAGGTCGGCGGCGACGCTGATGTACCTGGCCGCGCGGCGCAGCAGCGCCGGCGGGAACAGGATCTGTGCCGGGCCGCCGGCCCGCTCCGGCGTGGCGGCGGTGATCTGCCCGAACCCGGACAGCGTCTGCGCGTAGGTGGTGATGACGTCCCTGAGGTGACCGGGCGGCTCGTTCGCCGCCCGCACCTGCATTGCCTCTGCCAGGGCCGCGACGGTGACCCCTGCGAGGGCCAGCGGCAGCGGAACGGTCCGCGGCGCCTCCAGCAGGTCGGCGCCCGGCCGTTCGCCGGCGAACTCGAACAGCATCCGCCGGGCCATGTCCTTGACGATCTCGTCATCGAGATAGGTGCGGGCGGTTGCCTCGGTGACCCTCATCTGGGCTGCTACAGCACGGACCTGCCCGGTGATCAGCTCACCGGCACGCTGCCGGTCGACGTGCATGCCGGACGCAGCGAGCTCCTCCAGGAACACGCCGGCCTTGCCGTCGAGCCACGTACGCCTGGGCACGTGGCAAGTATCCCATCCTCCCACCGCAGAACCCGGCCAGGACACGAACGGCCCGTGCACAAAGAGCGTGACCGCAGAAGGCCCGGCGGTGGTCAGATAATCACGCCGCTAACACGCGTCAAGGCGGACCAGGCACCGCGACACGAACCCCGTGGAGATGGGCGCCTTGAGCAGGGCTTCCATCAGGTCTGCGACCCGCCCGGCCCCGATCACGTCCGTGCTGGCCAGCAGCGCCGCCGCGCCGGTCACGCCCGGGCCGTAGCAGACCGGGCCGCCGGTCACGCCCGGCGGCGGCGGGGCGGTCGTGACCTGCCCGCACCCGCACTCCCGGCGCATCATCTGGTACTCAGTCACCGTCAGCGCGGCCGGCGGGATATCGAGCACCTGCACGCCGGAGGCGACCCGGCCCGGAGCGCCGGCCAGGTCCGCGCCGCACCCGCCGCATGTACCCGGCTCGATGACCCGCGTCTCATCCGGCCGGGCGGCCCACGCCAGGCTCGCGCCCGGATGGCCCTTCTGCCCGCCCTGCGCCCGGCCCGTCCGCGTCCGCCGCGCCCCCGGCCGGCCTTCGCCTTCGCCTCAGCCGCCGGGCCGTCCTGGCTCGGGGCCTGCGAGGAATTCGAGGAATCCCGGCCCGTCTGCCGCCGTAGCGCCGCCACCTCGGCCCGCAACGTCTTCTGGGCAGTAGTCAGGCTCTCACCGTACGGGCCCCTTGATCGCTGGTAGGAGGGTCCCCATCGAGAGTGAGCACCCGGTCGACGACCGTATCCGGTTCTTCCTCGATCGAGCGGAGCTCGGCGAGTTCACCAGTGATCGCCGAGCGGCGCGACTGGACTCGCGTCTCACCGTGAGCGCGTGCGGCAAGGGCAAGCTCAAGCTGCTGACGCAGTCCATCTACCTGGGCCGTGAGTGCTGAACGGAAGTCCGCGATCAGTGCCGAAAACTGCTGGTCCGCAGTGTCATGGATCTGGCTGACGAGACTAGGCACATGGCCTCGCAGCTGCTCGACAGCTCCCGCGGCGATTCGCTTGCGGATCATCTTTAGCAGCTTGTCCCTTGGCGAGGACTCCTTCAACACCGCGCTTACGGCCCACAGCGTGGCGGGAATGATGACGAATGGCGCAATAGCCGACAGGCCGAGGAATCCCACGACCATGGCTGCCGCGAATGCTGCAGCCCCGCCGGCGATGACGCTGCCCGCCGCCGTCCCGATTCCAGCTCTTGCCAGGTCAACCTTCAGGCCTTCCGGAAACGCGCTCGTGGTGATCGTTACCTCTTCGTTGGCCGCGGGGTGCTTCGCGGCGGCAGACAGGTCGAGTCGCAGGCCGCGTAGGTCGTTCTCGAAGTCCCTGACGTCGAAGATTATTTAAAAGTCCTCAGTTGATCTCGGCTCTCGCGTCATAGGCAAGCGTCATCAAATAGACATTCTTTGGTTCGGCGCGCCTGCCGGGCAACGACTTCTCCATCCGATAGAAGGGATGTGCTACCAAACCTTTCACGGAACGGAGAAGCCGTTGCGGTACGATCGTATGTCAGGGCTTGACTCAGAGCAACTCGACGAACTGGTGTGGCGCATCGAAGAACAGCTCGAAGAGCCATGGCATAAAGGAATCGGGCGCCCGAAGGACCTTTCTCTGCGAGAAGCCGTCGTCGTGGCGAGCGGGTACATGCGACAGAACATCATCCAGGAAGTCTGGGCGGAAATCTTCGACACGTCGCAGCCGGTAATCTCCGGGATCATCGCGAAATTCACGCCGCTCATCGAGGCGTCCACCGAAGAAGACAGGCCGACCGCGGAGGAAGCGGAAGAAGCCGTCGCCCGTGAGCAGACGGTGCTGGTAGACGGCTTCCTGGCACCCACCTGGTCCTGGCGCGATACACCAGAACTGTGGTCGGGAAAGCATAAGACAACCGGCTTTAATGGTCAGGCCGTCTCGAATCTCCGGGGCGACCTCATATTCGTATCCGAGCCCGTTACCGGGCATAATCACGACATGACAGCCCTTGCGGAGACAGAAACCGCAGATGTCATGGCGGCTGCTTTCAGCGGAATCGGCGACAAAGGCTATCAGGGCTCGGGCTTCATCACCCCGTTTAAGAAGCCGCAAGGCGGGGAATTGCTCGACTGGCAGAAGGAATTCAATGCCCAGGTAAATATGCTGCGTGCCCCGGTCGAACGCGCGATCGCTCATCTCAACTCCTGGCGTATTCTCCACACCGATTACCGGCGGCCGCTCCGTACGTACGCCACGTCCTATCGGGCGGCTGTAGGACTGTACTTCTTTAAACTCAATTTTGGATAAGCTTCGTCATCTCGAATGGCATGCTGGATAGCGTCCAGACGTGTCTTGACGGTCGTGGCAAGCTCATTCTTGCGCCATTGGGTGATATCTCGCTGAATTGATGACTGCAGGCCGAGGATTAGCTCGCTTGTCACCTGTTTGACGGAGGCCTGGAATCGTCCCGGGCTGAGTGCGAGCTCCGTCTCCGCGGATACCTCATTGAGCAGGCCGGGTACGCGCTCGGTCAGGCCGTCGAAGTACGATGCCGCCGCACGGTCCACCTCATCGGTGAGATCTGCCAGCCGACCCTCGAGTTCGGTGACGAGGTAGCGAGCTGATTTTTCCAGCCTGGCCAGCGGTACCTCCATCCGGTGGGCCTTCTCGACGAGTTCAGTGTGATCGTTAGAGAGCAGCTCCTCTTCGACCCGGATGCTTTCCCGGACCTCGCGAGTTGACCTTGATCACAGGCGGTCCAAGCAATCGGGTTTAACGGGCGACACGGGTTTAACGTCCGAATCGGGCGTTGCCGGTGATGATCTTCCTGTTGTGAAAATCTCGCGCGACACGCGAGACGGCAGGAGAGAACGTGGCGCCCAGGCGCATGCCGCTTACCATGGAAGACCGTGAGGACATTTCCCGGGGCTTGGCGAAAGGACTGGAGAACAAGGACATAGCGGTCTCGATCGGGCGTGACGAATCGGTCGTATCCCGGGAGATCGCGCGGCACGGTGGCCGGGAAGCGTACCGTGCATGGAAAGCAGAGGCGGCCGCCCGCGAATCACGAAGCCGCCCGAAGGAGCGCAAAATAGACACCGGTCCTGAACTGCGGGACCGGGTCGCCGGCGACCTGATGAAAGGCTGGTCGCCAGAGGAGATAGCGGGCAGGCTGTGCTACGAGCGGTCCCGGGGAGAAACGGGCATGTCCGTATCGCACGAGGCAATCTACACGTGGATCTACGCCCAGCCCAAAGGCGAGCTGGCCCGTGCCGGGATTATCCTGCGCACTGGCCGCGAGCAGCGGAAACCCCGCGGGCGCAAGAAGATCCCGGGCGCGAGGATCACCGGGATGCGGTCGGTCGACGACCGGCCGGCCGAGGTGGCGGGCCGGCAGGTGCCCGGCCACTGGGAGGGCGACCTGGTCATCGGCAAGGGCGGAAAGTCCGCTATGGGCACCCTGGTCGAGCGGGTCAGCCGGTTCCTGTGCCCGGTCGCGCTGCCGCACGGGCACGACGCCGACTCGGTCAAGGACGCCCTCTTCGACGCGGTGAAAGACCTGCCCGCGCACCTGCGCAAGTCGCTGACCTGGGACCAGGGCACCGAGATGGCCCGGCATGCGGCCCTCACCCTCGCTGCGGACCTTCCCGTGTATTTCGCCCACGCGCATTCCCCGTGGGAGCGCGGCACCAACGAGAACACCAACGGGCTCATCCGGGAATACTTCCCGAAAGGGACAGAAATAACCGGCGACATGAATTACCTTTGGATGGTCTCTGACTCACTTAATGACCGGCCCCGTGCTATACTCGGATTCAGGAAGCCAAGCGAAGTGTTCGCGGAGCTAATGCTTCAGGAAGCCGTGATTCCACCGGCCTGAATTGCTTCGATCGCTTGAGACCGCCGACTGCTGAAGCTGGCGCACTGGCACCAGAACCTTGGATCGGCCTCGATGCAATGTCAGGAAGTCTTCGAGGCTGGACTCCACTTCTGGCAATCCCGATGTGTGCAACTGCTCGGTGTCCTGGCTGATTTTCGCACGCAGGGCTCCGCGGGCGTCGATGTAGAAGATTCGGCCCTCGTTGTGGACCAAGGGTTTGAGGGCGCGTTCAACCGCACGTTGAACCAGTCCACGATCGTCTTCCACGAGATTGATCTTGTTGACGACCCAGAATGCGACTTCGTGCCCGAGCGGCTGGACAATGAGGGTTATTCAGGCGGCTGCGTAGAAGTGCAGGGCGACCACGGCCGAGATGGTTTCGGAGAATGTTGCGAGTGGCCGGCGGTAGTCGGTGTGCATGATCCGCCAGGTCTTGAAGTTCGCGATGACCTGTTCGATGACGTAGCGGATCTTGTTGACCTGCCCATTGAACTCCTTCTGCCAGTCAAGGAGTTCGCCGCCCTCGGGCTTCTTAAAAGGCGTGATCATGTTATTGCCGACGTATCCCTTATCGCCGAGCCAGTCGCGCGGGTCGACCGAAAGGAGGACTCCGGATTCGCCGAGGCAATGATTATCATGGCGGCTTCCGGGGATCGGGTCGGAGATCCATGCCAGGCGTCCGGTAATGGTGCAAGCAACCTGTACATTCATTCCTGTCGTCTTATGCTTCCCGGAGTACAGTTCCGGGTGCGCCCGCCACGACCAGCACGGGAGCAGCGTCCCATCCACGATGTAGCACGTCCCGGCGTGGAGCTCATCGGCTGTGGGAACGCAGCCAAGAAGCGCTTGCACCAGCAGTGGGGTCATCGCCGAGATAGCGCGGCTGATCGTGGGCTGCGAGACGCCGTAGCTCTCGGCGATTTCCGCCTGGACCCGGTTCCTGCGCAGGTAGGCCAGGGTTACGGTGAGCGCATTGCGCAGCCCGAGTGTCGGCGGCCATCTGCGCATCCCAGGCGCAAGCTCGCGAACTTCAATTATCGTGCACAGTTCGGTGATCTCGGCTTTCGTGAACCCGGTGGTATAATACATCTGCGGCCTGTTTCTCCTGGACTGAGTCTGGTAACCCAATCCTTTCGGGAAGCAGGCCGCCTTTCATGTAGGCGCGCCGTTATTCAACACATTTTATTACTATACAGACATCCCGCGTGAATAAGCCTCAATGTCCTGGAAAAACGTTATCTCCGATCTGGTGGCGGCCTGTTGCGCATCCAGTACCATGACGACGGCGTCTACCTTCGGCAGATAAGCGATCGTCTCCTCCTCGCGCGCCTGGTTCAGCTCATCGAGGCCAGGCGTATCGATGAGTTCGACTCCGTTGCGGCAGAGGTCTATTGGCCAGTAGAGATCGGCCTTGACATATGGATTCAACCGGCCGTCATCGTCATCCTCCGCACTGACCTTGACGTAGCTCTCGAGCTGCTCGACGGGCACCTCTATAGGCGCGGGGCAGCGGTCGTCAGGACGTGGCCTGGGATAGAGGAGCGCTTGTGGCGTAGTAATAGGGCGAAGCGCAGGAGGCGCGTGTTCTGCCGGTGGTAGCTGAGACGGGGACGTCCTCCTGGTGCGATTGTTCGGGCTTGGTGTCCCAGGCGCAACACAGGAGGACGTCCTATGGGCAAGGGTAATGGCATGACGCGGGGGGACCGCAGGCGGAACGCGCGGCGGGAGCAGCTGCGGGGAATGCTGCCGCGTGACGGCGCGGTGATCGGGATCGACCTGGCTGATGAGAAGCAGGCGCTCGCGGTTGTTGATCATGATGTGCGGGTGCTGGCGCGTAAGACGGTGCGGGTGAAGGCGTTCCGGCTGGGCGAGGCGCTGGACTGGGCGGCGGGGCAGGCCGGGGCGAAGGGGTTCAGGTCGGTGACGGTGGCGTGCGAGCCGACCGGGCCGCGGTGGCTGCAGGTGCAGCGGCTGTGCGCGGAGCGGGGCCTGCCGATGGTGTGCGTGCAGCCGCTGGTAACGCATATCGCCCGCCAGCAGCAGGATTACACGACGCGCAAAACCGATGAGGCTGACTGCGTGATGATCGCGCGGCTGGCCGCTGAGCTGCACTGCTATGTTCCCGGGGAGCTGGATGAGGTGTGGGCGGATCTGCGGCACCTGGGGCGGCGCCGCGCCGCGCTGATCACCTCGGGCACCGCGTCGGTGCAGCGGGTCCGGGACTTCCTGTCGGTGGCCTGGCCGGTGGTGACCGAGGCGTGCGCGCAGCCGTTTGAGTCGATGACCTGGCTGGCGGCCCTGCAGGTGGTGGCCTCGCGGTGCGGCGGCCAGCCGGAGGAACTGGCTGATCTCGGCGTGGAGGCCTTTACCGGCCTGGTCCGGTCCGCCGTGCCCGGCTGGGGCGGGCAGCGGATCCACGGCCCGGTATGCAAGACAGTGTTCGCTGCGCTGACCAGCACTGAGGGCGTGGTGCGCGCGCACCGCCGCGGGCTGCTGCGCCGGATCGCCGCCGAGCTGGGCGACCTGCAACGCGCCCGCGCCCAGCAGCGGGACACCGAGGCCGCCCTGGCCGCCGCCCTGGCCAGCCTCGGCCTGGCCCGGCTGGGCGACATACCCGGCCTGACCGTGACCGGGGCAGCGGCGATCTTGGCCGAGACCGGCGACCCCAACCGGTACGACACGTCATCATCGCTGGTCAAGCACGCCGGGATGTCCCCGTCCGATAACGCTTCGGGCGCCTTCGATGGCGAGGCTCACATCTCCCGCCGCGGCCGTCCCAGCCTGCGCCTGACCGCGTGGCGCGCCGTGTGGCCGATGCTGATCCACAACCCCGTCATGGCAGCGAAATACCAGGCCATGACCGCAGCCGCCGGCCAGGCCGCGGCCGTTGCCCAGGACGACGGCGCCGGGCGGGCCGGGCACGCCAGCGCGGCCGCCGAGGCTGCCCGGCGCCGCCGCGCCAAGGCCCGCGTGGCGTGCGCCGCCGCGTTGCTGCGCTGGATCTACTCCATCGTGGTCCACGGCACCAGCTGGGACCCTGATGTCGCCGCCGGGCGCAAAGACCACCAGGCTGCCCCCCGCTACCTGGAGGCAGCCTGACCAGCGCATACCGCACCACGTCACCAGTGCCCTAGACCAGGCTTCCCTCCAGATGAGGGGAGAGCGAGCCCGCCCCGGCGTCGAGGACCAACCTCGTGAGACACCCTGGGCAGCTCTCCCCTGGTCGCCCGGAGCTTCTCACCAGCTCGGTTGAACGCTGTCGGGGCAGGCCTTCACGGCCGAGCCCGCTTGCACTACGTAGAGCGAGAAGCCCCAGGCCACAAGGCACCCGCGCTACCGCACCACCCAGGCACGAGCATCCGCCCGGGCGGGCGCCAGCATGCCCGCGAACGGCCCAGCCACCGCAACCACCCCCGGACCAGGGGCCACAAGCGCCAGCCGTACCAGCACCCGCCCAGGCCAGCACCACCGAAGCAAGATCAACAACGAATTCCCCGCAGTACCGCTTGACACACGTCCTCTTACGCTGGTGTCTCCGGACTTCACCTCGTTGATGACAGCTGTCGTAGCCGTGGCGTAGCTCGGCAGGATCTTTTGCCCCAGCAGCGCGTTGATGAGGGTGCTCTTGCCCCGGCTGAACTGGCCGACGATCAGCACTTTGAACGTGTCGCCTTCCACTAGCGCGGCAAGTTCCTCAAGCTTGGTTAGCCACCGGGTCCGCTGAGCCTCCGCACCTAGATTCCGGATAACTTCGGTGTGGCGGCGAATGAGCACGGCTATTTCATGACGTAGCGCCGTCACAAGCTCAAAGCCTGCATATGGTTCACTTACTTGCGTCACATCAATCTCCGTATAGTTTTCAGGTTTGCTTCCAGCTTCGCCTCGAGATCCGCCAGAGAGCGTTCGCCGCCCGTCGGGTGACTCTCGCTGAGAGCATGGCCCTGAATGTCCAGCAGGCGCATTCTTGACCTTTCGCCCTCCGCGATTAGCTGCCTCGTGATCTCGCTGACCGCCGCCGCGGCGGAGTCAGCAAATTCGTTGCTCGTCAGGTGCACGCACTGGCGAATAAGCTGCACACCCCGTGACCGGATATCCCGTGAGGCGTTGTCGACCAATCTCGCGGAAAGCGGATCCACGATCGGGCCGAGGCTCGGTATTTGAACGCCGCCTAGGAGGTTGCCCAGGAACGGCGTCATGGTCTTGACCACGCCGCTGCCAAGCCTGGACAGCAGGCGGACCCGGTCGAACCTGCGCATGGGCAGTACGGCCGCAGGCGACAGAGCGCCGACGGCTGGCATGGGCATGGCAGACCGCTCAAGAGATCCAGCGTCTATCCTTGGATCGGTCAGCGATGTCACTGGCTCCGCGATGTGCGTGGCGAGACGCTCCTCGCAATGCCTGGCCACTCCAGTCATTCCCCAGTGCAGATCATGCGGCATCTCGTCGATGAGCCACGCGGCCTCGGCAGGCGCCTTCCTGAGCCGGTCGACCAGCGACACAGTGAGAGTCCTGGCCTGCAGGGCAAATGTCCTTCTTCAGGCTCTCGCCAAATTGCGCCGCCTGCGCGCGCAGCTGCAGCCTCGTGACGGAGTCATGGCCTGTGTGCCTGCGCATCTCGGCTAGATGCTGAGCGACTGCCGACTTGAGCAGGCCGCCGCCGTCAGTTCTCTGGGGCACGTCAGCGTTGGCACGCCCCCTGGCATGTGCCTGGTGACCCCGCGCTGAACCGCTCTCACAACATCGGGACGCTCACCTTCATCGACATCGTCGATCCCGGTGATGAGGACACCCAGAATGGCCGGGCCGGCTCGCGCCGCGATCTCGTGCAGCAGATCGAGCTCAGTTCGGGTGATCATGCTCGGTGCGTCCACAACCATGATGACCGCGTGGCAGGACTGGATATCCATCCAGTCCTCGCGTGAGGCCAGAGATGCCTTGGCCCGTCGGAGATCGAGAATTTCCAGCGACAGCTCGCGGAGAACGTGGGAGCCGACGCAGACGAGTACGGCGTCCGAACCTGGATGGGCATCGACCTGGTCCCACCCGTCCCTCGTCACGGGCAGGCGCCGGTCGGTGTCGGCGACCTGGAGATGGTCCACATCGCTGAAGCAGATCAGCCGCTTCCGGCCGAGACCGTGAAAAGGCTCGATGGCGTCCGTGCCCAGGAAGTCGTTGAGAATCCTGGCCTTAGCCGGCTGCTCGCCGAGCAGCGCGACCCGGTATCGCTCGCCTCGCGCATCGAAGAGTTCCGAGATCGGGGGGACGCCTCGGCCACGCCGAGTTCCCGGGCATAGCTCCGGCACGAGTCGACAAGGGCGCCGATGCCGCTGGATCGCTTGCTTTCCGGTGCGGACACGCCACCGCCGTGCGCTGTGATCGTCATCTGAGGTCGACCTCGGCTTGCGGGTAACCGGTGGCCTGGACGGTAACTGCGGGCGGCTCCCTGGTCGTGATCCAGCGCTTCAGGTCGGGATCGAACTCGCGCGTGGTGTGCTGGCGGAACGTCGTGGTGAGGACTGTGTTCGTCGCACCGACGGCGATCGCGTCCACGAAGACAGTCCCGATCACCGGCGTGCCGGTGACTGAGTCCACGGCGGACACGGTGACCTGGACCGGCCGGTCAAGGGGCACCGGCTGAGGACTGACAGTCGCCCGCACGGTGGCCAGGGTCCGTGCCGCTAGCGGCTCGGCCAGGCGTGTGACCTGCTGGATCACAGACCAGGTTTGCCTGAAGCCGGTGAACCGGCGCAGGCTGCGGAAGCCGTCTGGCTCGGTAACCAGGATCTCGGCCTCGCCGGTGCGGGCCGCATAGCACAGCAGGTCGGTGGTGTCGCCGCCACCGAACTGGCCCGGCATGACCATCGTCCAGTCGCCCCGCCAGCGGTCATGGCGGCGGACGAAGCCCAGGTCGCCGCCGTTGGCGCGGTAGAGTTCGGCCTGGCTGCTGGACGGGTCGTAGAACAGCAGGTCTGTTCCGTCCGTGCCGGTGAAGTTGCCGGGCACGATGGCGCGCCAGGTGGTGCGCCAGCCCTTATCGGAGCGCAACGGCGCCAGGTCGCCACCGGGGGTGACGGCGTAGAAATCCCCGCGTCCGGCGGCCGCGTCGTAGCACAGCAGGTCGGTGCTGCCGTCGCCGCCGAAATTGCCTGGGACGATCATTGACCAGCTGGCTGGCAGGCCGTCGTGGCTGCGCAGCAGGCTGAGCTGGCCGGCGCCGAAGACGGTATAGAACTCGGCGTGACCGCTGGCCTGGTCGTAACAGAACAGATCGCTTCCCGTGTCGCCGCCGAAGTCTCCGGCAACGATATGCGACCAGGATGTCCGCAGGCCGTTGTGGGCGTTCAGCTGGGTGAGGTAGCCGCTGGTGTCGCAGCTGTAGAACTCCGCCTGGCCGGCCGCGCGGTCGTAGAAGAACAAGTCCGTGGTGGCGTCCCCGCCGAACTGACCGGCTAGGACAATCGACCACGATTGCCGCCATCCCGGCTGCCAGCTCAGCGATTCCAATTGACCCCCCGGATCCACCCGATAAAACTCGCCCTGGCCCGTCGCGGGGTCGTAGAACATCAGCGCGTATCGCGCCGCCCAGGCGTGTTCCCAGCAGGTCACGTAGCCGTCCGCCGATGCCAGCAGCGGTGCGAGCTCTGCTTCGGTCAGACCCTGGGAATGCACATCGGCGATCCAGTCCGGGAGCATTCCGGCGTGGGCCAGGCTGTCCTTATTGATGTCGAACGTCCGCCCACCGATGACGCTGCGATCCATCGGCTTACCAGTCGAGGCAGCCGTGAATGGATAGGCCACCCCGCCGGGTGCTGGCCCGCCACCGACCACGGCCGCGGCGTCCGGCCCGAACCTGGGCAACGGAAGCCCGGCGAAGCCGTTGAAGTCCGTGCCCAGCCCGACCGCGGCGCCCGCGGCTTTCTCGGCCGCGTACCGGTAGGCCTGGACCCATGAGTTGGACGTCAGGCCCTGCACGTGCTCAACCGCGGTCCCCGGTCCTCGCCAGGTGTCGACCTCATCCCGGTCGCCCTGCCTGATGATCGGCGCGACCATGCCGCCGCCTGAGTAGATGCGCTCTATCTCCGGGCCGGTCAGCTGGCCCTCGTGCCGCTTCGCGCCATGACAGATGTCAACAAAGCCGCTATGGCCCGATACCACCGGATACTGGTACCGCTCGACCAAGTCCAGCGTCTGAGAGCGGCTGCGCTGCGACATGTGATCGACGTCGATCATCATGCCGTGCGCCATCAAGCTGTGCAGCAGCGCCAGCCCGACGTCGGACAACCCCGCGCTGTTGCGGCGGCCGGTCCGGTACTCGTAGCCGGAGGGCGTACCGTCCTCGGTGGTCATCCCGTAGACGCCGAGCGATCCAAAGTTGACCCGCGGATCGGCCGCCGACCCGTCTACCGCGATTTCGAGCGCGTTCTGGAAACCTGCGCCGCCGAGGGCGTTATCCGCGAAGTGCAGCGGGAACATGTGCCGAACTCCCACCGCGTAATAACGACTGACAGCATTCCGTACCGACGCCTCGGATGCCGGGCCACCCGGCTTGGACTGGAACGGATAGTCCACCTCGATGCCCAGCACTACGGCGAGCTTGCCCTGGTCGATCGCGCGGCGGGCCTCCGCCGGGGTGCGCACGATCCGGTACCAGCCCTTACCCGGGCCGCCGGACGCGTCATCCACCGCTGCTTCCAGGCTGACGGCCCCCTGGAGTTGCAGGTCGACCGCCTCCATGTCGTCGGGTGAGCGGCCGGGGGCCCGGTTGGCGAGGCTGGCGAGGTGCTCGATTGTTGACGGCCAGCATCACCATCAGCCGCAGCCCGCCCTCCCAGGCGCGCTGTAGCCAGTCGATGTGCACGGACTGGTGGGTCACGCTGTCCCAGCGCGGCCAGCCATCGAACTCCGGGTTGCCGCCGACGTGGTGCCCGAACGGCGTGCTCCCGTACATCGTCTTGATCAGGTTGCCGATCACGTCGCCGAGGCCACCGGGGCCATGGGCGGGCGTGCACCATGCAAGCGCGGCCGCTACTGGCCCGGCCGGGGAGCCCCAGAACGCGAGACCGCCGAAACCCAGGTTGGCGAACTGGTGATTGTGTAGGTCGGCAAATCCTTTGGCCATCGTCTTCTCCCGGCGTAGATTCCGAACAAAGCCACAGCATCGGAGCGTTACCCGGGGATTCGCGACGGGGAAATCCCTGGGGTGGTGGTCAGGGGGTGTCGTGTGCTCGCTGGTCGTGAGGCAGAGACCAGAGTCATCGGTGAGGTGATCTCGGTTGCCCGGCGGGGGCAGGCAGGCACGCTGCTGCTGTCCGGCGAGCCGGGCATGGGCAAGACAACGCTGCTGGAATGGAGCAGCGAGGTTGCCGACGGTTTCATCCGGCTGGCGGTTCGCGGCGCGCCCGCGGACGCTACCCTCGGCTTCGCAGGTCTCCTGCAGGTCGTGCGCCCATTGTCGGGGCACCTCGAAAGCCTGTCGGCCGGCCACGCCGAGCTGCTGCGCGGCGTCTGCGCGCTAGGCGAGCCGCCACAGGTCGTTGACCGGCTCGGTGTCCACGTGGCCGTGCTCTTGCTCCTAGCCACCGCAGCCGAGCAGTCACCTGTGCTGGTGGGCGTGGACGATGTCCAATGGCTGGACGTCGAATCCCGAGATGCCCTGTTGTTCGCCGCCCGGCGGCTGGACTCAGACGCTGTGGCCATGCTCTTCGCCGTTCGTGCCGGGGAAACGGGGCACGACAATGTGGTCAGCGCAGCGCGGCTGCCAATCCTTCGGCTGAGCGGCCTTGACGTCCCGGCCGCCGCGGAAATGCTGCATGACATCAGGGATCTGCGACCACCGAGCGCGGTGGTTTCATCACTGGTGGATACGACCGGCGGGAACCCGCTGGCTCTGGTCGAGGTCGCACGACGGCTGACCACCGGCCAACTCAGCGGCACCGAGCCGCTGCCGGCCGAATTGCCCTTGACGGCTCCGGCCAGCCATGCATACGCCGACATGCTGGATCGCATGGCGGCGCCCATGCTGGAAGCACTCGGCATGTTCGCTCTCGCCGAGGGCGACGCCGCCGCTGCCGTCCTGGCTGCGGCAGGGAACCTGGGGATCGCCAGCACCGCCGTGGTCAGCCTGGAGTCGTTGGGGCTGCTGCACCTTGACACGGGAAGGGTGAGATTGCGTCACGCGCTCCTGGCGACTGCGGCCGTGACCCGGCTCACTCCGGTGCGCAGACGGCAGATGCACCAGGCCGTCGCCGTCGCCCTGGCCGTCGGCACGGCCGGCGAGCCGGCACGCCGCGCCTGGCATCTGGCGGAGGCGACACAGGTTCCGGATGAGGACGTCGCCGCCGCCCTCGCGGCGGTCGCGGCTGACCGGCAAAGCACGAGCAGTCACGCCGCCGCGCTCGCGTTCGACCGGGCGGCGCGGCTGACCCCGGACCGGCCCACGCGTGCAATCAGGTACCAGGCGGCAGCGGATGCCGCCGCCATGGCCGGGTATGACGAATGGTCATTGCGGCTGCTGACCTACGCCCGGGAGCAGGTCGATGACCCTGTCATCCGGGCGAGGCTGGACCATGCGCGTGGTGTCCGGCACATCGTTGCGGGACGTCCGCGCGCCGCCTGGACCCTGCTGCCGGAATCGGCCGCCGTGCTGCGACCCCATGACCCCCGGCAGAGTGCGCTTGTCCTGGCCGACGCCGCCTTGGCGGCCTTCCTGGTCGGCCGCCTGGAGGACGCGCGTGCCACCGCGGCCCGTGCTAAGCAGCTGTCCCCGGCGGCCGAGGTCCACCTCGCCGCCGGCATCGTCGAAGGCCTGGCCACACTACATCTCGGCGACCTCGCCGAGGGACTGCAGCTGATGTCCGCCCCCGCCCGGCTGCCCGATCTGCCCGACGCCCTGGGCCCCGTCATCGAGTACCTCGTCCCGGTGGCCATCGGCTTAACGTGGTCCGGCCGCTACGAGACCGCCACCAGCCTTGCCGACCGGGTAATCGGCCTGCTGAGGGCCATTGGCGCGCTCGGCCTCCTGCCGGCGGCGCTGTACGCCTCGGCGTATGTGAACGTGTGGCAGGGCCGCCTGCGCAGGGCCTACCTGCACGCCAGCGAAGCCATGGCGCTGGCCGACGAGGGCGGCAACCGGCTCTGGCAATTCCTGGCAACGGGCTGCCTGGCCCTCGCCGAGACGATGCGCGGCAACCCGGCCGAGTGTCAGCGGCTGGTGGCCTCCGCGCAGCAGCGCTGGGCAGATTTTGACCTCTGGCATCCCCGGGATGTCGAGGACGCGCTGGGCCTGGCCGCGCTGTGTGCCGGTGACATGCCCGCCGCAGTGCGCCATCTTGAGCGCGCCAACATCCCCCAGCGTCTCAGCCCGCCGGTGTTCGGACGGCCCACCACCGTCGATCTCGTTGAGGCATATGTGCGGGCCGGCCGCGGCGTGCCGGACAGCATTACCCGGCACATCGAGGCTCCCGTCCCGGAGGACTTCCCGGCCGTCGCGGCCGCGGTCTGGCGTTGCCGCGGTCTCATTGAGGCAGCCGATACAGACGAAGCCTTTGAGGCCGCGCTTGCCCGGTACGCGGACGCCAGCCTGCCGTGGCAGGAGGCCCGAACCCGGCTGAATTACGGCGAGCGGCTCCGGCGCTCAGGCCGCCGCGTAGACGCGCGGCACCAGTTGCGCCGCGCCGTGGGCCTCTTCGATGACACCGGCAGCCCGATGTGGGCCGATCGCGCAGCAACGGAACTCGCGGCGTCCGGGGGCGAAGCCCAGCGAGGCACGGCGGGCCAGCGCGACACGCTCACGCCGCAGGAGCTGCACGTCGCGCTCGCCGTGGCCACGGGCGCCACCAACCGCGAGGTGTCGTCCTCGCTCTTCCTGAGCCCCAAGACCATAGAAATGCACCTGACGCACATCTACCGAAAACTTGGCATCCGGTCGCGAACCGACCTCGCGGTGCGTTTTGCGGGAGGCGACATGCACGATCAGGTCCAGCCCTCCCCGGCCGCGACACCCGAGCTTCGTGACCAAGGAAGGCGAGCACTATGAGTACCGCAATCGGCGCCGATGTTGCGATGGGCACGGCTAAGGTCGCCGGCGCGCTGACAACTGCGGTTGCGGCCGCGATCGCGCGATCCCGGCTCCGGCTAGTGCCCGAGCCAGCAGGCTCAGCGGGAAGCCTTTGAGCGCATGCCCGGTCGCCGCCGGATCATCTCCGCGATCGTCCACACGGGCGGTAGCAGCAGGAACGCGACCAAGATGGCCCACAGCGCCGGATGGTTCGCGAGGGTCGGCACCGCAGTTTTCTCCAGCCAGGGAAAGAGGTGATCGCGGATGAAGGGAATGAACCCAGCCACGATGAGCGCGCCGCCCGCCGCCAGAGCGACGACGGCAGCTACGGCGCTGATCCGGCGGGCCGCGCCAGCCGCAATAAGCAGCAAGCCAGCCAGCACGGCGACCAGTCCGAAAGCGCTGATCACGGCGATGGTGCTGGTGCTCGCCAGCGCGCCAACGGCGGTCAGCGCGAGCCCGGCGAGCAGCGGGTAGCGGGCGGCCGGGCCAGTGGTCGTGGTGCGGTAGGCGAGCAGGGTGACGGTCCTGGCGCCGGCCAGCGCGGGGCGCAGGAAGCTGGGCAGCGCCTTGAGGGTTTGCGCCACGTTCACCGTGACGGCCGCGGCCTGCGTGATCGTCCGGGTGAGCATCGGGCTGCCAAGCTCGCTGCTGAAGGTCTCCGCCGACACCTGGCAGGCGTTCAGAACCTCGCGGACGTTTCCTGCTGGGAGGGCAGGATAGCTTTTCGCGCCGCTTTTGCCTGCAGGCTCCGCGCCGCCGACCGTTGCTCCGTTGGCGGCCGGGGCAACGGCATCGCGGTAGGCGGCGAGGAAGGCCTTGGCGGCATTCTCGTCGCCACCGCTGGCCAGGTCGGCCGCGGCCTGCTCCGCCACATGTGCGAGTTCCTCGGCGGCGATGATCCGTTGCAGGCCGGCCGCTACCCACATCGACGTCCAGGGCAGGCTTGGCGGCAGCGGCGAATTGCCAGTCGCGGTCAGGAAGGCCATCTCGGCGGCCGCGCCCGGATGACCGTCCGCTGCCGGGAACGGGTCCCAGACCCCGGGCGGCGCATCCTCGCCCGCAATGTCCCGCAGGGCCAGCTTCAGCCCGTCGGTGAAGGCACCCGGGTCGAGGGCCTCGTCGGCCAGCCGGCGAAGGCGGCGCGGAATCCAACAGCACGTGCACGAGCCAGCCGGCCCCGTCCAGCCGCCCCCACATCCAGTCGTTCGCCCGCCAAGAGCGCTTGTAGAAGGCGCCGAAGTGGTGGAGTTGCAGGCCGGTGAGCTTCTCCCCGGCCAGCGTCCTGGGATCCAGCCTGGTCCGAGTGTCGGAACTCATCTGGACGAGCTCGATCTCCTGGTCGGCGACCAGCCCGTCCGGTTGCAGGACGTACCGCGCCACGTGCAGGTCGAACAGCCTGGCTGCCACGGTGGCAGGTGAGCAGTCCGGCAGCGGCAGCATTAGATAACCGATCAGGTCGCGCACGAAGGCGTCGTCGGGTCCAGTCCGAGCGGGCGTCGCGGCGAGCAGATCACGCAGGCCGAGTACCACTTCGGCGAGTTCACGCCAGGGCTGCGGCGCGGCGGCCGCAGGCGCGGCGGGCGCCTGCGGTGGCTGCCGTGCCGTGCCGGCCGCCATGTTGGCAGCAAGCAAGGCGACCGCTGCCTCGGCCGCGGCCTGCGGTGCAGCTGAAGGGGGCAGGGCAGCAGGCATGGCGGCGATGGTCTCGCGCGCGGTGGGCTCGGTGCGCTGCGGCATCGCGCCGGTTGCCTGCCCGCGCAGCGCACCGAGGCGCGGCCGGTCCCCTTGCGGCAACAGCCGGTAGCTGGCGTTCAGCAAGGCGATGACGGTGGCCTTCGCGTCATCGAGCGCTTCACGGCCCGCCGCGTTCATGTCCTCGTAATCGCCTGCCTCAGGCAGCATGGCGGGCAGCTGGCCGCCAGCGGCCAGCCTGGCCTCTGCTCGCGCGTGCTGCGCATCGGCGCCGAAGCCGACTGGGCGGCCGTCGCTGGCGGGCGGCGCGTCGGCCAGTTGCGCGAGCACCCCATCCGCGGCTGTTCCGGCGATGCGTCCGGCGCGCCGCTCACGGTAGGTGGGGTAGAGCCCGGTCGCAAGCCGCGGCGTCGCCATCCCGAACCTCGCGAGCTCGTGCCTGGTGTCTCGCCTCGCGCGGACCTGCTGATTGTGTGCCATGATCGCGGCGAGCTCGGCGGAGATGGTCTGCGACAGCATCGCGTTCATGTCAGCTGACAGCGCGGGCGCCACGCCCGGCGTGTCGGCGAGCACCGGTGCGACCGGGGGATGGCGCCGGGGGTCAGCGCCGAGCAGCGGGACCACATAGGCGAGCACCCGCCGGACCTCGTGATCGGCGCGCCGGTCAAATACTGCCTGCAGCGCCGGACCGAGCGGCCGGTTGGCGAGCAAGCCGCCGTCCGCGGCGAATTGTGCCTGTTTGGTATTTACCAGTTTTTTCATGTCCGGATGGCCGTCCCCGCCGGGAGTGCCGACCGGGATGAGAGCCGGTTCGAAAGCCGCCGGAAAGGAGGCGCTACAGCGCGCGGCCAGTGCCAGTGCGGAGACGTCGCTGCTGGCCAGATCTTTGCTGGTGAAGGTAAAAAGGCCATGGTGGTCGGTGTCGCGCACCAGTGTCCCGTATTCGTCCGTGAATCGGCTGTCCTCACCGGTGAGCAAGGTCGTGGTGATGAACACCTTGGTCGGATCCTCGGCGGGATCGGCGGCTGGCCGGCTATCGGTGCCAGCCCCGCCGGCGAGCGGGGCGGCCGACAGCCTTGTCAGGCCGTCTCGCAGGCCAGCTAGCAGCCCGGCATCGCCACGCAGCAACGACAGCGGGTTCTTCTCACCGGGATCGCGGAGCAGGGTCGCGAGCGAGGCTTCCCGGAACCACAATTCGCGCAGGCCCCCAAGATCCAGCCGCCGGACATTGGCCATGCCAAGGACGGCCGCGTTGATCCCGCCAGCGCTGGTGCCGGAGAGGATGTCCAGGCTGCAATCCAGGTCCAGCAAGTCGAGTAGCGCCAGGTAGCGGTCGCGCAGCTGCCGGCCCGCCGCAGAGCCCGGCGGCGCGACCTGCTCGCCGCGCCGTGCCCGGCTCGCCGACGTGAGCAGGTTCATCTCTCGCGCCATCCCGCCCATCCAGACGGCCAAGCTCACGCCGCCAGTGAACGCGACCGCGAGCCGGAGCTCCAACGGCTGTCGCCGGGCCTGGCTCGATCCTGGCTGTGCGCTCATCCCCACCTCCGGCTGAGGCCACTGCACGCGCCCTAGCTCAATAGCATCCCGGCACCACCGAAACGCCACCCGCCGCTCACGCTGGCGGCAGGCCACGCTAAATGGCGGCTGGCCGCATCCTCGCCGATGCCGGCCAAGCTGCTTGAATTAACCCACGGCGATAATAACGCCATTAATGTGCGTCGCGGTATTGCACCATCGTTCATCACCTGATGATGATGCATGGGCGGTGAGACGGCAATACCGCAGGCAGTCTGCTCGCCCTGCACCCGGTGATCGCCGGCCAGCACGCGGGCTATACACCATGCGAATGACCCGTATGGCCCGAGCCTGCGGCAGCGCGAATGGCCGAGTGAGCCCTCCACGGCAGCGGTGAACTCACTGGCTGCGGTCAGCGCATCGCCGGAAGGCAGCGCGAACAGATGGCCGGCGTGGCCGTAGCTGGCGTAACCATGGCGGGTGAACAGGTGAGCGGATCCGGTCAGCATGGGCACGGCTGCGGCCGTCGTGCCGGCCGTGACTGGTGAGCTTCAGCGCCGTGGCACGCGGGACCGCTTGGACGACTGCTGCGCGGCGCGGGCGGGCCACCCAGGCGCCATAGGCTCGACTGCCTCAGGTCTCGCGCCTTCTCACGCCGTCAGCGCCCGCGTCACCCGTCGTTTTCCTGCGGCTCCTGCCGCCGGGGATTAGCTCGCGGACGAATGCGGTGCCTGTGCTACGTGAGGCTTCGCACAGCCCGGCCATGAACAAGATCATCATCAACTTTGGCGCCCCGTTTGGCTCCCCCATTTCATTAGCGTAACGGGCTTCCCGAAGGAGCCGAGATTGAGGCGATGCTCGCAGCCACCGCAAGTGGGTGGGCAGACCGGCATCTTTGCTGAAGCAGCATCACGATCTGAGTACCGAACAGCCATCAGTCAGCCGATCCAGGTGATGTCGAAGATCCGGATGATCTCGGAGGCATCATCGGCATGGAAGGTCAGCAGTCCGTGACCGTCGCCGAAAACCGTCATGCGGTAGGCAAGATCCTTGCCCGGCGGCATTACGGCCACATCCCAGGGCTCCTCGGCCAGGTCAACCACCCGCAGCAGCAGGGCATCGAAGCGGCGCCCGGTAAGCCATGCAGCTGGACGAGGGCAGCGCCCTCGAACCTGACGCTATAGCTCACCAGCGGTCCGGCCAGTCGGGCACGACCTCCTCGATGGGCACCGACCCTTCCAGACTGCCGGCCCGGACAGCCTCCTGCACCGCCTGCAGGCGCTCCCCGAACCCCGGGGCAGAATAGGCAGCCGCGCTCAGCTGCCAGCGCCGCAGCAGATCGTGCAGTTGCCGGTATCCGTCCACTTGCCGGGCCGCCTCGGCCGCCGCCTCGTAATACTCGGCCAGAAACTGATCATGGAAACGCCCGGCCAGCACACGCAAAATCTCGACCGGATCGTCCGGATCCGGCTCGTGCACCGGCTGCGCGCTCATACCTACGCAGGCTACCAAGGGGAACCCGCCTGGCGGCCGGGGATCGCCGCCTCGGGCCTGCCGTGCCTGCCGCCGACGAGGCGATCCACAAGGGCCTCGGGCGTGGCAGAGCCTCGTCGAGATAAACGGCCGCACTATCATGCGCGACGGCCAATGGACGCCTGCCTGACAATCCCGGCCGCAAAGAAGCCCGGATCCGGCGCCACGGTCACCGAAAAAACAGCCAGCTCCTGCTCCGCGCATACCCGCACGGGCGAGGCTCCCTGATGAGGGCGGGACGCCGGCCACCCGAACAGGCAGGAGACAGCCGGGCCGTGCGGCCGGGGGGTCTCGTCCATTCGCGCCGCCACCGCCGGGCGTCGTACCCGGGTGTTCGCAAGTCTCGAGACGGCGCCGATCGCCATTAGTTCAGGGTGATCCTCTCGCCGTAGTACATGGTCAGGGCGCTGATGTGGGCACTATGAGTCAGCCAGTGGTCAGGCGCTCGAGGGGCTGGCCAGTGATGTCGGCGATGATCTCGAAGTCCTTATCGAGGTGCAAGATGGTGAGGCCGGCGAGCTCAGCAGTGGCGGCGATGATGAGGTCGGGGATTGATGGTGCACGGTGCTGGCCGCGGTCGGCCAGCAAGGTCTGAACCTCCACCGCCCGGTCCTCGATGGCCGGAGTCAGGTACTCCACCGGCATGGCCGACAGCGGCGGCTCGCGCAGCCCGGCCCGCAAGTCGGTCCCGGAACGGGCCGAATAGCCGACTTCCAGCCGCGTGACGGTCGTGATACGAACAACTCCGCGCTCGATCTGCGCGGCCCACGGCCCGGCGTCCGGACTCGCGGCAAGGCGCACGAGCGCTGACTTGTCGATCAGCCAGGTCGTCACCGCCAGGCCCGTGACATGACCTCCGGATCGGCCAGATCGCTGAACACCTCTGCGAACCGGGCCAGGTCCTGCGCGCTCACCGGGGAACCTGGCGTCGCGGCGTCCTGGGCTAGCCGGCGGCGTACATACTCACTACGCGATAGCCCGAGGCGACTCGCGTGAGCGTCCACAGCGGCGATGACGTCGTCGGGAACATCGCGGATCAGCACATCGGTCATACCTACCTCCCGTGATATCTAATGATATCGCACCGGCCGCCACTCTGCCTTCGCTCAGTTCGGCTGTCACGGCTGTTTCAAGATCGTTCTAGGGCCAGCGCTGGCCGTTCCGGGGCTGCCGGGGCGTGATGTTGTGTCGCGGTCTGGTATCGGCTCTGCGGACCTGATCATGAAATGAGGCGAAGCCCCGGTAATACGAGGTGTCTTCCTACGGCCGTGGTGACGTGATGGCACGACCTCGGTTCCGGGCGCTCAGCTGGGAGGCCGCAACACGCCCTCTGTCAGGAGAGCCTCATGCGCTGCCCGGAACGCCTGGCGCCCGGCTGGTGTGCCGCAGTACACGGTGGCGTGGATCAGTATCTCCTTGATCTCGTCGGCCGATACGCCTGTGGCGATCGCACCCTTCACATAGATGCCCAGCTCGTCGGGCCGCCCAAGCGCCGTCAAGATCGCAAGGTTCAGCATGCTCCGTGTCTTGCGATCCAGGCCTGGCCTGCTCCACGTGTACCCCCACGCCCATTCAGTCACGACGCGCTGGAAGGCCATCATGAACTCGTCGGTGTCAGCGAGGTTCGCTCGACGTACTCAGCGCCCGGGACATCCCGCCGCGCGCTTGAAGGCCCCTGTCGAACAGTTCGCTCTCGGCCATGGCGGGTGACTCCTTCCCGGGTGCCGGCCGGCACCGATGCGAGGCTACGGCTGGCGCGGACGGCGGGCCGATCACCGTTTGATATCGGGGCTACTATTTGGCATCGCTCCTGGTGCTGTCCATCTTCCTGATAGCTGCCCTGCCCTTGCGAGCGGTTGCCCGCGGCCGTAGTAATGATCGTGATGTGAGTCTGGGAATGGTGCAGGACTGGCCCATGTTGCGGCTGGCCCAGCGGGTGGCTTCGGTGGTGTCGTGCCGCCCGGCCAGGTGGGAGGCTCCGACGGTGAGGTTACCTCAAAGTGGCCATGGCCCGTGGCCCGGAGCGGGTGCGGACGGCGGGGTTGCCTTCGCGGTAGGGGGTGTCGCGGACCCAGTGCAGGGACTCCATCTGTCAAGCAGATTGCGCCGGTGTGACGTGTTTCGGGGTGTCGCCGGCGAATTTGGGGTGGACACGGGTGGTCCGGCCGCGGACACGGTCGATGTGGGCGCGGAGTTCGGCGAGTTCGCCGGGATCGGCGTGGATGATCCAGCGGTGCGGGTGCCGGGTTTCCTGCCGTCCGGCGATGCGTCCCTGGTGCAGCCACTTGCGAATGGTGCCGGTGGTTACGCCGAGTTCGGCCGCGAGCAGTGGCAGCCACCATTCGTGTTTCCTGGGTGCGTCGTCGGGGTGGGCGGGCAGAGGCTGGCGTCGGTGGGTGATCGGCGCTCCGGCGCGGTGCTGGATCTGCGTGACGAGGCGGTGGCGGATCGGTCCGGCACCGCGAGCCGGAAGGAACCCTTCGGTGTTGAGCTGGTCGGCGATGCGCTGGGGATCCCAGCCCGCGTTGGCCAGTTCGGTGATCCTCTCGGCCAGATGCGGGTAGTAACTGAGGTCTTCGAACCGCTGGATCGGTCTGCGGATCACCTGGTGGGTCTGCTGTCCGCCGGCCCAGCCCACGGTGACGTCGACGAGTTCGCTACGGCCGCGGTTCGCGATAGTGATCTCGTCGATGACGGCGCGGATCACTTCTTTGCGGTCGGCGTCGGTGGTGCTCGGCGCCGACCACAAGCCCGGAAGGTCGGCCGCGGCGGCGGTGATCGCGGCCTTCTGCTGCGTGGTCAGCGCTGGCGGGGCGCTCTGGCAGAAGCGGTGCCAGTCCTCGGTCAGCTGTTGCTGGGCGGCGAGGGCGGCTTCCCAGTCCTTTTCCAGCGCCCGGACCACCAGGCGGTTTTCCGGTTCGGCCAGCCGGTAACAGCGCTGGGCCCGGTCGACGTCGATCTGGGCGCGTTCCAGGCGCAGCCGCCAGATTTTCTCGATACCGGCACGGTCGGCGAGGATCTGCTCGGCGGCCCGCAGGCTGACCTCGGTGGCGGCAGGAACCAGCGCCGCAAGGACCTGGCCGGTGACGAACACGTCCAGACAGCGCCCGGACAGGTGCTGACAGGCCGGCCCGCCGTACTCGGCGCGGGCGCCGGTGCAGTCGTAGCTGATCCGCGGGACGCCGTCGTCGACGTGGTAGGTCACCGTCATCCGGCGGGCGCAGCGGCCGCAGCGCAGCAGGCCGGTCAGCAGCGCCGGACCGTAGCGGACCGCTCCGGGCGTGTCGGCGCGGGGGTCGTTGGCGGCGAGCCGGGCCAGGTTCGCCCGGTACTGCTCGACGCTGATGTAGGCCGGCAGCGCCCCTTCGATGCGGGCGAGCCACTCGTCCTCGGCGTGGCCACGCAGCCCCGAACCCGGGTGCCCGGGGCGTTGCCGCATCGGATCGACCCGCCGCCGCCCGTAGGCGTAGATCCCCGCGTAGATCGGGCTGTGCAGCATGCAGGTAATCGTGGCGCGGGCCGGACGTTTCCACACGACCTCGCCCTTGAGCGGGCCGGACCGCATCCGGATCCCCATCTCAATGCCCTGCTCCACGAGATAGCGCATCACCCCCTGGACCGTGCCGATCTCGGCGAACTTCGCGAAGACCAGCCGCACCACGGCCTGGACCTGTTCATCCGGATCGAACGTCGCCTCACCGGAGGGCCGGCGCCCATAGCCGGCCGGCAGCGCAATGGCCATCTCACCGCGGCGGGCCTTGTTCACCCGCCCGGCCTGCATCCGCTGCTTGATCAGATGGAGTTCGGCCGCCGACATCGTCCCCTTCAACCCCGGTTATCTGACCTTGATCAACTTCGAGGGTGTGAATGGCCAGGTCACGTCGTTGATGACGCGTCTTTAACGTGGCGTCGTCGCGGACGGCGGGCGGCTGGGTCAGTCGCCGGGAGCGGCGTTCCCGGGGTGCCTGCGCAGCGTGAGCAGCTCGCCGTGAGCGGCCGCGAGCTGGGCCTTGGTTTCGGCCAGTTCGCGGCGCAGCTCAGTGAGCCTTGCAGTGAGGGTGGCGACCACGCTGGAGGCGTGGCTGCGGGGTTCACCCGGCGGAGTATGCCCGGAGGGTGCGGGCTTATGGCCGCGGAGCCGTTCGATGCGGGCTCGCAGCTCGGGGTGGCGGTAGAGGAAGTCCACCGATACGCCGCCGGCCGCGGCGACCGCGCGGAATGTGATGGGCTGGCCGGTCTTGGTGAGCGCGCGTATCCCGGTTTCGGCGCGGGCGGCAGCGGCATCGCGTTTGGCGGCCGCGGCCTGGCGCAGCGTGGCGATCCTGTCCTGCTCAGCAGGCATGCCCGTGATCCTCTGGCTTCTTGCCGATCGTGACGGGCACCGGCTGGCCGGGCCTGGCTGGTACTCCGGCGCCGCGCACCGCGCCGGGACGCTGCCCGGCCTCCAGGGCGGCGGTGATCGCGCGCAGCGAGGCCAGCTCGGCGTTCCGCCCGGCGAGCCAGATGTGGCCGGGTCCCATCTCGGCTCCAGTGCGCTGGCGGTGCTGGGCCTGACGGGCCTGGATGAGTTCCCCGGTGGCGGCTAGCTGGGCACGCAGCTCCCCGAGGTGGCGGGCATCGGTGGCGAAATGATCGCAGGTCAGGCATGAGTTCCCGCGGTCGCAGCGCTTCGGCGGCGGCAGCAGGCAGACCCCGTTGGGCAAGATCCGGTCGGTGTGGCGGTCCAGTTGCACCAGCTCATAGACATCGGCGGGGTCCATCTCCAGCGGCCGGCCGTCGCGGCGGAGCTTGGCGAACCGCAGGAACTCGGCCTCGTGGGTCTCGGCGAGGGTCTTGGCATAATGCATGGTCATTTCCGGTGAGACATGCCCCATATAGCGCTGCACGACGTGGATCGGCACGCCCGCGTTCAGCAGGTCGGTGGCCTTGGTGTGGCGCATCCGGTGGGTGCGCTGGAAGTCCACCACCGCCCCGGTGGCGTCGGTGACCTGCAGCACGCCGGCGAGCTGGGTGAGCAGCCCGTTCAGGGTGTTCGCGCGGTAGTGGCGCGCGCCGGCGGTGTTGGCCTGCCAGGCCAGGAACAGATATGGCGGGTCGGGGGTGGCGGGATCGTTCGCTCGCACCAGGGCGCGGGCAAACTCCTGCTGCTCGCTGACGATGGCCACTACGTCAGCGCCGACCAGGATGGCCTGCGGCGCGCCTGCGATCTTGGTCTGCTGGTAGCGCAGCCGGGCGGCCGGGCCGCCGTCTTGCGCCGCCTGGCTGGCGTCCAGGCCGGGGACCGGCGACAGCGGCGCGAAGTCCATCATCAAGATCTCGTTGATCCGCCGTCCGGTGGCGATCGCGAGCAGGAACGCCCGCATCGCCTGCTCATCGCCCAGCCCCCGGATCTGGCGTGCCGTCCCGTTCACCGTGACGGTCCTGGCCCGGTCGCGGGGCAGACCGAGGATCTCGACATGCTCGGCGATGCGGGACAGGGCCGCGGCGTCAATGTAGTTGCCTTCGGCCGGACCGCGGTAACGGCCGGCGATCTCCCCGGGCCGCCACCAGCGGGCGTGGGCATCGGTCAGCCCGGCCCACCGCGGCTCGCCCAGTTCCCGGGCGGCTTCGGCGCGCCGGTCGGCCATGAAGGCGTAAAAGCCCGCCACCGTGGTCTGGATCAGACCGATGGTGGACGGGGCGAGCGGCCGCCCGGAGGGTGCGCGCTGCTGGCGCAGCCAGGCCGCCAGCCGCAGCGCCACCGGGCGGATCCCGGCCCCGGGACCCGCGTCCAGGACCGGGCTGTCGATGCCCTCGGCAGCCAGGAACGCGGCGAAGTGACGGCCGAGGTAACTCAGGTAACCCGGCAGGGAACTCCACGACAGCAGCCCGGTGGCCAGCCCGGCCGCGAAGTACCACTGGATCGCCTCGCGCAGCCATGCCGGGCTGATGCGGGCGAAGTTCAGCCGCTGGCCTTCCAGGGGCTCGTGCTCGCGGACGGGGATCCGCCGGTCGTGGCGCGGGTCCCACACCGGTGAGCGCCACCACGGCTGGCCCGCCTGGCAGGCCAGCGTCAGTGCCGCGTGCAGCCGGGCGATGGTGGCCCGGTGGTTGTGCACGTAGCTGGGCGGCGGCAGCCGGTGGTGCCGGTCGTGGTAGCGGCGGCGGGCCGCCGCTACCCACTCCTCCACGCTCAGGCCGGTGAACGAGCACAGGTCCTGCCCAGCGGCCACGCCCGCGGCGACGCGCACCCACTCAGCCAGCGCCCAGGAGTTCACCCGCTCCCCGGCCACTGCCAGCGTGTGCAGCCAGTACCCGGCCTCCTGGCGCATCTGCCCGGGCAGGGCTGCCAGCTCCAGCCGGGCAGGCGGCCGGGCCGGGTAGGCGTAGGTGAGCCGGGCGAACGGCTCGGCGGTGAAATCGACCGTCGCTGTCCGGAAGCTGGCCGGCAACGCGGCGAACAGCGCCGCCGGGCTCGGTGCCGCATCCGGCGGCCCGGATGCGGAAGGCCGCCGGCTAGGCACCGGTCACCCGCCAGCCCTCGGTGAAGGACCGCCATCCGGCTACCGCCCGCAGCTCGGCGTCCTCGGTGACCCAGCCATACAAGTCCATCGTGGTCTGCACGTCGGCGTGCCCGAGCCGCCGTGACACCACATGCAACGGCACCCCGGCCAGCAGCAAGGCCGAGGCGTGCGTGTGGCGCAGCCAGTGCGGCGACCAGCCCTCCGGCAGGCCCGGCAGCCTCCGGCGCAGCCGGCCGGTGATCCGGTAGACGCGCTCGGGCCGCATCGGGGCGAACCGGGGTTCGCCGTCGAGGTTCACGAAGCAGAACCACTCGTCGCTGACCTCGAACCCGGCCCGCCCGGCCCGCTCAGCCAGGTCCCACAGGTAATCCCCGTAAAAGCGTTCGAGCTCATCAGAGACGTAAATGCGCCGCCCGCGCCCGCCCTTGACCCTGGCCCCGTGCGGATGGCCCCGGGGGACGACCTCGATGAACGGCGTGCCTCCCGAGCCCGGGTGCCAGTCGGCGTGGGTCAGGCACAGAACCTCACCAAGGCGCATGCCGGTCTCCGCCAGCGTGGCGAAAAGCAGGCGGTCCCGCAGCGACCCCGACCATTCGCCGCTGGCCGCATCCCGCGCAGCGCACCCCGACAAGATCGCCGCGACCTGCGCCGGGGTCAGCAGCGGGCAGGCCTCCCGCCGCCTGCGTCCGCACCGGCATCGGGCTGCGCCGGCTCGCCCTGGAACGCCCGTCCAGGTGGGCCAGGAACGCCCGGTAGCGGCTGCGCCGCGGCGGCCCGGACCACGCCCGGGCCAGCGCCGGGGCTATCCCGTGCGCGTCATGGTGATAACGGTAGAAGCTGACCACCGCGGCCAGCCGCGTGGCCAGCGTCGATTCCGCCAGCCGGGGCGGCGCGGCAGCCACCGGATCCAGCAGCGCCACCCCAGGCGGGGTGCCTTGCCGCAGCCAGGTGACGAACCCGGCCAGCGCGGGGACGTCCGCCTCGGCCCAGTCGCGGCCGTCCAGCTCCAGGTACCGCCACCACAGCTGCAGCGCCTTGGCATAAGCCCGGACCGTGTGCGGCGACGAGCCGGTGACCCGGTGATACTCCAGGAACTCCTCCACCGGTCTCACGTGCCGGTGATCTGCCCCCAGCACGGTCCAGGTCCTGTCCCCGTCCGCCAACTCGACCGGTTGCACGCAGACGCTCATCCGCCCCCCTTGCAGACGTTGCCTACGAGGGGAAGATAACCAGTCGCCAACGACCGTTACCGGAGGCGCGCCGGAACGTTGCACGACGTTAAAGACGCTGGTCAGGCGGGGGCGGATAACCCCGGCAACAACCGGTCGTTGTACTGGACTGGGTCATAGACGCCGTCGAGATCGGCCAGCAACGCCCCAGCCAGCGCACACAGCTCGATCAGCTGATACCAGTCCTTCCCTGATCGTGCCAGGCGCGACATCTCCGTGCCCAGCACCAGCCCGACATGCCCCAGGGAAATCTCGGTGACCAGACGCTGGAAACCCGCCCGATCGACCGCGCTGGACCCGGATTTGCCCAGATCATCGTCGATCACGATGATCCTGGCCGCCGCCCAGCCCATCGCCGCCGCCCGGTCGACCAACGCGTACTGCAGGCGCGTCGACTCGCTATGGTCGATGACCTGCTGCTTCGTGCTCTGCCGTACGTAGATCACCGCCAGCCGGCCGGTCTGACGGCTCGTCACCTTCCCGCCGAGACGCTCCCACGGCATCAACGCGGTCACGGCTCACCGCCCGCACCGGCCGGCGGATCCGGGCCCGATGCCGCTCTCGCCGCACGCACCGCCTTGCCCGCGATCACCGCGAGCCAATGCACCGCCACCCGCCGGTTGGCCTCCGGCAGGTCCTCCCACCGCCGGGCCGTCACCGGCTCCGGGGTTTGGGGCGGCGCCCCCCTCCCTCGTCCACGACGACACATCCCGTCCGCACTCGCGGGCGCGCAACCGCTCGACGACCTCGACCAGCCGCAACAACCCCTCACGACCGATTATCGAACCCTGATCCGCTCTTTGACTACTCATAGGCGCAGTCTGCTGAGCAATTCTCGATCGCCTGCTGGCCGCGGACCAGGCCGGCGATGGCCGCGGGGTCGGCGGGGGTGGCGTCCAGGCCGGTGACGCCGGGCGCGGCGATGCCGGGCAGCGGCGTGCCGTCCAGGGCGGTGACGTGCCGCTCGATCAGGTAGGCCTGGCTGACGCGGGGGAACGGCAGGCCGCCGGGCGCGTCCATGAGCTGGATGGTGCGGGGTTCGATCCGGCCGCGGCCGCGGCTGGTGGCGGCGCGGGCGACCGGGACGTCGCGCCAGGGCAGGGTGTCCAGGGCACCGGACAGGCGGGGCTGGTTGTCTTCGGCCGGCAAGATGAAGTCCGCGCCGCGCCCGCGCAGGTAGTCCGTCGTGGCGCGCTGGCAGTGCAGGGCACCGGCCGTCACGACAGCCCGGTCCAGGTCCGCGCCGCCAGGCAGCGTAATGATCATCGGGATCTCGTTCGTCCTGGCGCCGGCCTCGGCCTGAGCGGCGACCACGCCCGGCCGGCCTGCCTGGGCGGCCAACAGGCGGGCCTGGCTGCCGTCAGGGTTCCGGGCACCGCGGACCATCTTGCCGCTTGCCCGGACCGGAATCAGCGGCGCATCGTCATCCCCGCCGTGACCGGCGCCGGCCAGATCCCCGGCCGCGGCGGCCCGCTCCATCAGCCACGAGCCGCCCAGGGCTCGCCTAACCCCAATGACCTTGCCTTAAGTGATCATCTTATGATCTGATCACCTTTGTGGCTCATGACGGTACTGAGGGGCTGTCACCGGACGGGTGGCTGCCGGACCGGATCTCGGTCGGGGCGCTGACGAAGGCGTTCCCGCCGGATCTGGTCGATGCGATCGTGGCGGCGACGGATACCCGGGAGGTGCGGCGCCGGCTGCTGCCGGCGCGGCTGGTGGTGTATTTCGTGCTGGCGCTGTGGTTGTTCCGGGGCCGTAACTGCGGTTACGGGCAGGTGATGGTGAAGCTGGCGGACGGGCTGTATCACCGGCGGCGGGGCGAGGATCTGCTGGCTGGGCAGCTGGACCCGGACGGCTGGGTGGATGCCGGGGCGGGCCGCCGGTGGCGGCCGCCGAACATCTCGTCCCTGTCACGGGCCCGCGGCAAGCTGGGCGCTGATCCGCTGCGCATGCTGTTCGAGCAGGTCGCGGGCCCGGCTGGCGCGGATGGCGCGGCGGGGGTGTTCTGCTGCGGGCTGCGGGTGATCTCGGTGGACGGTTCGGTGACCGACCTGCCCGGTACGCCGGAGAATGCCGCGTTCTTTGACCGGCCCTCGAACGCCACCAGGGAGGGGGCGTTCCCGCAGGTGCGGTGGGTGGCCGCGGCCGAGTCGGGGACCGGGGCGCTGACCGGGGCCGCGTTCGGCCCGTACACCGCCGGCGAGCAGGCCCTGGCCCTGGACCTGATGCCGTCCTTCGGGCCCGGGATGCTGGTGCTGGCCGACCGGAACTTCCTGTCCCATGCGCTGGCCCGCGACGTCCTGGCCACCGGGGCGCACATCTTGTGGCGCGCTTCGGCGAGCTTCGCCCTGCGGCCGGTCAGTACCCTCGCGGACGGCACGTACCTGGCGGAGCTGAAGCCCGCCCGCAAGAGCGGCGGCCCGCCGGTCACGGTGCGGGTCATCGAGTACACGGTGCACACCGCCACGACCGGGAACCACGGCGGGACCGGGTCGTCCTCGGAGGTGTTCGCACTGGTCACCGACCTGCTCGACGTGGAGGAGTACCCGGCGCTGGACCTGGCCTGCGCCTACCCGATGCGGTGGGGCTGCGAGACCGTCATCGGCCACCACAAGACTGACATGGGCGAGGGACAGCCGGTGCTGCGCAGCAAGGACCCCGAGGGCGTCGCCCAGGAAATGTGGGCCCTGTTCGCCGTCTACCAGGCCATCTGCCAGCTCATCGGCGCCGGCGTCAACGTCGCGGGCATCCCCCCCGACCGGATCAGCTTCCCGCACGCCCTCGCCGCCGCGACCAGCACCATCACGGCGGGTTTCCCCCCCTCACGAGCTTGACCTGGCGCTGGCTACGTTCCTGCTGAAGATCCCCGGCCCGCGGTTCTACGTCCGTGACCGCCCCGGCCGGGCCAGCACCCGCAAGACGAAGAAGGCCGGCGACTTCCCCAGGCGCGGGGACCACGAGCCAACCGTGACCCACGTCACCCGCCGAATCGAACTCCACTGCCTCGAACCCCTGTTAAGAACCTAAAGGCAAGGCCATTGCGCCTAACCCGCCCACTCTTCCACGACGGTCAGATCGACGAACTCTGGAGGACCCTCGAAGATATCCGCCATCGTTGCCCTCACGGCTTGCAGCCCTTCCTGGCGGCGCTGATCCTGCTCCCGCGCGCGGGCTTTCTCCTCGCTTTCGAACACGACGAGGAAGTAGACCTGGCTAGGATCCTTCTGGTCGCGCATAGCTATCGACCGCACCAGGCCCGAACCGGGCTGCTCGGCTGCACGTAGCTGCGCGTCCACCTCGGTCATGTCCTTGCCTGGCTTCAACCGCATCTTGATGAGCTGCGCCCACATATCCCGTCCCCCCTGGACCGAATCTGGCCGTCTTCGGCGACGGCCACGGTAAACACCATAGATGATCTCTCCAGAGCGGCGCCGCTTGACCAGTCGCAGAACCGGCACTCCTGGCGAGGAACCCGAACCCCGACCTTCTGATCCGCAGCCATGAGCGGAGCGTCGGCTCAACCGCCGAACAGCACGGCGGCAAGGTGGCCGTAACCGTGGCGCGCACCAATTCGCGGGCCCCTGCGTCGTCCCGGGGCGCCTGGCCGGTTCGGCCAGATCAGACATCGCGCTACGAGTCTCGGAGCGGTGCACCGCTCCAGATGATCAGTGACCTCGACCTCGACCTCGACCTCGGCCAGACCACCGAGCCGCAGGTGCACGGTGCTTCCCTGCTGGTCGTGGCGCGGGCACCGGGAGCTGTATTCGGGCAAGCGAAAGACCACCGGTAAGAACGTCCAGATTGCGTGCAATCTTTACGGAGAGCTCGCATGGATATCCGAGCCGGTCGACGGAAGCCGCCACGACGCGCATTGCATCGACGAATCATCAGTGCTCGCCGGGTTTCCCGAAGGAAGCCAGATGGGTGATAAAGGATACATCGGCAAGGGGATGGTAACGCCCATCAGGAAGCCGGAATGCCGGGATCTTCTGGACTGGGAGAAAGAATTCAGCACTCAGGTAAACAAGATTCGATACATGATCGATCAGGTCATCGCGAATTTCAAGACCTGGAGGATTATGCACACCGATTACCGTCGCCCGATCGGCACCTTTGACACCACCATCTCAGCCGTTGTTGGGCTGCACTTCTACCGGATGGCGTGAATAAGCCTCCATGACCGTAGTGATGGCATCCGGGTCAGGATGTCCGGTGCCGTCGGTTGCTCGCTCGTCCGTAAGCTTAAAGGACTTTGGTGGCTCGGGGTCGGAGCGTGGGTTCTCCTGCCGCAGGCCTCAGCCGGGCCGTCCGGTGGCCTCCGGGCGCAGGAGGGCCGTTCAGGGCCTGAACAGGCGAGCCGGGCCGCCAGTGGCCGCGTTGTGTCGTGGACGGCACGGCGGTGAGTATCTCGGTCACGTAGGCGTCGATCGTCTGCTGGCCGGTCGCGGCGGCTATCGATACCCGGTGGTGGCCGTCGCTGACGAAATGCAGGCCGCCCGCGCGGTAGACCTCGATCGGCGGGATCGCCGCGCCGCGCCGCGCCGCGAGCGCCAGCTGCTCCCAGCGTTCCCGCACCCGGCCGGTGGCGGGCCGGAAGTGCCGGTCGAAGTCGCGCCGTGAACCGGCCGTGCCGGCGATCGTGTTCAGCGCTATCGTCTGCAGGCCGAGGTGCCGCTGGCCGCGCCAGCCGAGCGCGCTGACAGCTTCGTCGAGTGTCAGGAGGCGGTCGCCGCCGGCGGGCTGGCGGCGCAGCCGGTGTGCCAGCGCGGCCAGAACCTGGCGCCGCCTGGCCCGCAGGATGGCTCTGCGGGTTAGTTTCGGCCCCACTTGCGGGTGAGGTCTGGCCCCACTGGTGGTTCGGTTGGGGCTGGTTTGGTGAGTTCTGGCCCCACCGTGGATCTTGGGGTGGAAGGATCGGGGTGCCCAGCGTGAGGGGGCGCTGGTGGCGCCGCAGTCCAAGGTCGAGTTGTTCGCAGCGATCCGCCGGGATTCCCGGACCGAGGGCCTGGGCGTGCGTGCTTTGGCGCGGAAGTATGAGGTGCACCGGCGGCTGGTGCGGGAGGCGCTGGCGTCGGCGTGGCCGGCGCCGCGCAAGAAGCTGCCGCCGCGTAAGTCCCGGCTGGATCCGTTCAAGCCCGTTGTCGATCAGATGCTGCGGGCGGACCTGGATGCGCCGCGTAAGCAGCGGCACATGTTAAAGCGGATCTTCGACCGGCTGGTGGCCGAGCATGAGATGGAAGGGGTCTCCTACTCCACCGTGGGCGATTACGTCCGGTGGCGCCGTCCGGAGATCCGGGTGGAGGAGGGCCGGGGGCCGGCGCAGGCGTTCATCCCGCAGGCGCATCAGCCGGGTGCTGAGGCTGAGGTCGACTTCGGGGACGTGTGGATCATGCTGGCGGGTGTGCTCACGAAGTGTTACCTGTTCACGTTCCGGCTGTCGTATTCGGGGAAGTCGGTGCACCGGGTCACCGTGTCCTGTGGCCAGGAGGCGTTCTTCGAGGGTCATGCGCACGCGTTCGCGTTGCTGGGCGGGGTGCCGTGCGGCAAGGTCCGCTATGACAACTTGCGCTCGGCGGTCGCGCGTGTGCTGGGCTTCGGCCGCGCCCGGGTGGAGACCGACCGCTGGGCGGCGTTCCGCTCCCACTTCGGGCTGGATGCGTTCTACTGCATCCCGGGCATCGAAGGTGCCCATGAGAAAGGCGGCGTGGAGGGCGAGGTTGGCCGGTTCCGCCGTAATCGCCTGGTCCCGGTCCCGGAGGTCGGCTCGCTGGCGGAGCTGAACGCGATGATCGATGTGTGGGATGCCGGGGATGACGGCCGCCGGATCGGCTTGAGGGCACGCACGGTCGGGCAGGATTTCGCAGCCGAGGCGCCGCGGCTGAAGCCGCTGCCCGGTGAGCCGTTTGAGACCGGCCGGATGTTCACTCCGCGGGTGGACCGGTATTCCCAGGTCACGGTGAGGATGAATCGTTACTCGGTGCCGGTGCGGATGATCGGCCGGCAGGTCCGGGTGCTGCTGCACGCCTCGGAGCTGGTGATCTTCGACGGCCGCGCTGAGGTGGCCCGGCATGAGCGGCTGGCCACCCGGGGCGGGTTCCGCCTCGACCTGGACCATTACCTGGAGGCGCTGAAGACCGAGCAGGCAGCTGAGGTGGCTATTGACACCGCCTGCCGGGTACTGCGGCTGCCGACCATCCGCGCCCAGTGCACCGCTGCCGCGGATGCTGCCGAGCGGGAGCAGATGACCTACCGCGGCTTCCTCGCCGAGATGCTGATGGCCGAATGCGAGGACCGTGACCGCCGCCGCTCCGAGCGGCGGCTCAAGGCCGCCGGGTTTCCCCGCCAGAAATGGCTCAAGGACTTCGACTTCGACGCCAACCCGAACATCAACCCGGCAACCGTCCACACCCTCGCGACCTGCGAATGGGTCAGTAAAGGCCAGCCGCTCAGCCTGATCGGCGACTCCGGCACCGGCAAATCGCACCTGCTGATCGGCCTGGGCGCCGAGGCCGCGATGAGCGGCTACCGGGTCCGGTACACGCTGGCCGCCAAGCTCGTCAACGAGCTCGTCGAAGCCGCCGACGAACGACAGCTGACCAAGACCATCGCCCGCTACGGGCGGGTCGACCTGCTGTGCATCGATGAACTCGGATACATGGAACTCGACAAGCGCGGCGCCGAGCTGCTGTTCCAGGTCCTCACCGAGCGGGAAGAAAACAACAGCGTCGCGATCGCCTCCAACGAATCCTTCGGCGGCTGGACCAAGACCTTCACCGACCCCCGGCTCTGCGCCGCGATCGTCGACCGGCTCACCTTCGGCGGCAACATCCTCGAAACCGGCACCGACTCCTACAGGCTCGCGCACACCCGGGCACAGCAGGCCGCCGCATCCAGCTAACACCCGGCTTCCCGCTATCCGGCCAGAGCAGCAAGTGAGGTGATCAGCGTGTCCATGGCTCCCGCTGACGCTGCCGAGCTGGCCGAGATTCTGCAATTCCTAAGCGACTGGCTTGGCCGCGACCGCGATCACCTGGATGCGTCGCTTGAGGGCTTCGTCGGCAACCCCGCCTACGGCACCCGGCAGTTGCGCGATGACCTGGCTCGCTTCATCTTCCTGCTGGGCGGCAATGACGGCGAACCGCTCTTCGGCCCGGAGCGACAGTAGAGCACGCGCCCTCCGGCCCGGCACCGCAGGCACTCCACCAGGCGCGTGAAGCGCCCAGCTGGCGACGCCCGACGGCATCGCCAACTGGCCGGCCCTCGGCATGCCCGTGGCAAATCCCGACCCGAGATGAGGGCCCGAGGTGGGGCCAGAACTCACCCACAAAACACACCCCGATGCTCGCCAGGTGGGGCCAGAACGCCCCCGCAGGTGGGGCCAGAACTCACCCGCGAAGCCAGCAGGAAATCATTCTCGGCGTCTGCGCGTGGGAATCCGGTATCTAACATCAGGGCCGCCTCCGTTTCCGTGACCCGGCCCGGGTCAGCTGGCTGCGCTCAGGTCGGCGCTGATCGCCCGGCCGGGTGATGGAGATAAACGACCGCTCATCGCGGGGCCTGTCCGCGCGTGCCATGGCGAACGTGCTCACGGCAGGCTTCTTCCCTGACCAGAACTGGACCAAGTTTCACAGAGCGTCATGGCTTGCCCGGTTTTCGTCGAGGCCCAGGAACAGTTCCAGGGTCCTGCGCTGGGCGTAGTTCATTTCGTCCACCACGCTGGCCACGCGCCGCGCGATCCGCGCAATCGCCGTCATCGCGATGCTCCTCTCTTCGCACCGGCCGCCCCTGCGGCCGTATCTCCGAGCATCGCCGTAAGGCCCTGACGCCGGATCGTGCAGATGCCCTAATTCCTGCCCGGCGCCAGCCTTAGACCGGGTACCCCGGGGGGCAGGCAGCCGCGGGACGATTACACACCCTCACGTTGCGTGATCAACGTTCGGTTCCGGCGAGGCGCGCATCCCCGCCGATCTGTACGCCGAGTGGAGCGTGATGACTCAGCGCTTGTCGCACGCAGTTGGGTCGATCTGGCCGTGTCCACGGTCGGCCGTCAGCCCGATGGTGCACCTGTACGAGCGCATGGAGAGCACGCTTGCGCTTGATATGTAGCCGGTCGGGGATCGCCGGAATCCCGTGGCTGGCAGTGGCCACCGCACGCCGTCATGCGGGTATGCCAGCCCCATCCGCGACTCCCGCCTTCTCGGCCAGGCCCTGGGAGCCATGAACTCCTGCGAACTCCGAAAGGCACGCTGCTGCGTCCTGGTGCGTTTGGGTAGCTCACGCTGCGGAAGACGACTGGGATGCGAGAACGCGCAAGTGCGACAGGCTCCCGACGCGGCCGGCTGGCCGCCTACCTCGCCGCGCTGGTCGCGCTGGCCGATATCCCGGTCCACGTGTACTGGGCAGCCGGCGGGACCTGGGCACTGCCCGGCGGCGCCGCCACGGCTCAGCTGCCCGGGCTGCGGGAGACGAACCTGGCGGTCGTTGTCCTGCTGGCGTGCGGAGCGGCCTGGCTCGTCGGTCTCACCACAAACTGGGCGCGAAGGCTGCCCGCCGCTCTCGTGCTGGCGCCGGTTTGGGCAGGCGCGGTGATCTGCCTTTCGCACAGCATGTTCGGCCTGGCGACCAAGAGCCTCTACCTGGCGGGCGTGCGCTCAGCGACCTCATGGCCAGAGCACGGGCTCACACCGGCGCAGAAGACCAGTGCGGCGCTGCACGACATCAGCATCTTCGAACCCTGGTTCCTGCTACAAGGACTGATGCTGGCCTGGGCCGGGCACCAGTTCGCTGCCACGACCGCCGGACGCCGCCGGTGGGCATGGTCCCTGATCGCCGGGACCGTACTGGTGGAGGCGTTCGGCCTGATACTGACCGCCACCCATCATCGCCTCGCCATATCCTGAGGCCCGGGCTTCGCGGCTACCCGCTCTTGCTGATGTCGAAAGACGTGCTCACGCCACCCGCGGCCGTCGGCGCGGACCTAGGCTGCTCCGAACAGTGCTGGATGATCTGCACTCCGTCCGCACCTATAACCTATTCAGCTGCTAGGCATTCCTATCCGGCAGGGAGGATGTGGATAAAGTGCTTCCGGCCGGGTGTGAGACACAAACGTAGGCGTCCTTGATCATGCCTGCTCGCGGGATTAGCCTGAGTTAGGTTCTTGCTCAGATATGCCGTGGGAGGCGCAGGTGCCGGATGAGCCGGATCTGGCGGGTCTGGAGGCGCAGCGGGCCCGGTTGTATGCCGACCTGGGCCAGGTCGGCGATTTCCGCCGGGGCGCGCTGAGCGCGGTGCGGCGCAAGTGCGGGAAGCCGAACTGCGCGTGCGCGCGGCCGGGTCATCCCGGTCACGGGCCGCAGCACAACCTGACCAGGTGGGCGGGCGGCAAGACGGTGACGGTGCATCTTCGGCCCGGCCCGGAGCTGGAGAAGGCGGAGCGGGAGGTCGCCGAGTGGGAGCGGTTCAAGGCGCTGACCGGGCAGATCGCGGAGGTGAACGAGGCGATCTGCGACGCCCGGCCGCCGTTAGGCCAGTCCCGCACCGCTGCCCCTGACCCCGAGGGGCAAAAAAGGGGCTCTGCGAGGCGCTCGCGGCCGAGGCCGCCGCCGAGATAGCCCGGCTGGCCGGCGCCGTGGCCGCGTCGCTGGCCGGCGGGGAGGGCATCGAGGCGGCGGAACTGGCGATCCGGGCCGGGCTGACCCGGCCGGGGCGCGGCGTGCTGGAAGACCTGCTGGCCGCCGACGCCGGGCACCGCGGCCCGCAGGCGGACTGCGGGGCCGGGCATCAGGCGCAGTTCGCCTCCTACCGGGACAAGACCGTGGACACAATCCTGCGCCCGGTCACGCTGCGCCGGGCCTGGTATCACTGCGCCGCCCTGCGGGCATGGCCTGGCGCCCCGGGACGGCGAGCTGGGCGGGGCCGGCCAGACGATGTCGCCGGGACTGGCCAAGATGAGCGCCCGGGCCGGCGGCCTGACGCGCCCACGCCAGCTTCAGCAGGTGCGCCGGCTTGACCAGGGTCGCCTCGAGCGCCGCGTTCACCACGTCGGCCGTCAGGCCCGGGTCGGCCTTGGTGATGATCTCGCTGAGCGCCTCACGCGGGTCGCGCGGATCGTGGTCGGGGCACTGGCAGCAACGTGGCTGGCCGCGCCGGTCCCGTGAGGCGGGGCCAGCGTCCGCTCACCCATGCCGCCCTCGATGAGCTGCCCGGCAGCAAGACCCTGACACACCTGCGCAGCGTGCTCGTCGGCACCGGGGCGCTGCCCGGGCGCGATGAGCACCTCGCACAGCTGGAACGCTGGATCGGCACCGCCGTGGCCGCTCGCCCCGATCCCCGGGAGAAGGAGGTCCTGCACCGTTACGCGGTCTGGCACGTGCTGCGCCGGCTCCTTCACCGGATCCGCGGCACGCACGCCACCCACGGCCAGACAGCTGTTGCCCGCCGCAACGTCCAGGCCGCCGTGGCGTTCCTGGACTGGCTGGCCACACGCGGTCTCACCCTGGCCAGCTGCACCCAGGCCAGCGCCGACGAGTGGATGGCCGCCGCCAATCTCAGCCGGCGCGGCCCGACCGGGAACTTCGTCCGGTGGGCCAGGAACCAGAAACTGACTACCGTTGTCTTCCCGGCTACCCGATGGGGTGGCCCGGCCCGGGTCATTGACACCGAGGCCCGCTGGGAGCAAGCGCGGCGGCTGCTGCACGACCACAGCGCCGGGCCCGGGGACCGGGTCGCTGGGCTGCTCGTCCTGCTCTACGCCCAGCAACCCGCGGCGATCAGCCGCCTCACCCTCGATCACGTCCAGGCCAGCGGCGATCAGGTACGCCTGATGCTCGGGCGTGAGCCTGTCGTGCTACCCGAACCGCTCGCCAGCCTCGTCCTTCAGGCCGCCGCCGCCCGTCGCGGCCACGCCGTCATCGGCGACCGCGGCAGCTCACCGTGGCTGCTGCCCGGAGGGCGGCCCTGACAGCCGATCAGCCCCTGCCGGCTCGCCGAACGGCTCCACCAGATCGGCATCCACCCCGGGCCCGCCCGCTCCACCGCGCTGTTCCAGCTCGCCACCGAACTGCCCGCCGCGATCCTCGCCCGCCTGCTCGGCATCCACATCAAAGTCGCCGTCGCCTGGCAGCATGCCAGCGCCGGGGCTGGATGACCTACGCCGCGCACGTCAGCCGCCGCCAGGAAGACTGATCCGGTGGCCGGACTGCCCGAGCTGGACATAGCCCGCGTCCGCCGCTGGTGCGAGCAGCGCATCCCCGCCCAGGCCCGCGACCAGGTCCGTGTTGAGTGCGACGTCGGGCCCCAGCACGTGACGATCGTCGAGTGCAGGCCGCCGTGGCGCCAGGGCACCGGCCCGGAATGGACGCGGTTCCCCATCGCCCGGCTCCGCTACACGCACGCAACCAGGACGTGGTCGTTGTACTGGCGAGACCGCATCCTCCGCTTCCATCGCTATGACCAGCTCCCGCCATCACCGCACATTGATGACCTCCTGCACGAGATCGGGCGCGACCCGACCGCGATCTTCCGGGGATAGGAGCAGCCCAGGCTGAGGCATTCAGATAGTTCTGATATCCGACTGTGCCGTTACACGTCAGCGATGACTTCATGAACACTGCCCTGAGCAGGGCGCTGGCTCCGGCGTTCGCCGGCACGTGAGGAGGCGAGGACGCGGATGGCCGCCAGGCTTGACTACCGCTGGCACTTGCGCAAGGTCATGGCGGACCGGGGGATGTTCTCCACCACCGACCTGAACGGCCCGCTGGCCCGGCGCGGGATCACGCTGTCATCCAGCCAGGTCTACCGGCTGGTCACCGAACGGCCTGAGCGGCTGAGCATGAAGATCCTCATGGCCCTGCTCGACATCCTGGACTGCACCATGGACAACCTCATCGAGCCCGTCGCCGCCGCCAGCCCGGCGAAGCGGCCCGGGAAGGCCGCCGCCGGCGGGGGCGGGGACGCTTCCGGGATCGGTGCCCGGCGCCCGAAGCGGGCCCGGATCACCGGCATCTCGCAGTGACTGGCAGTCCTGGCGATCCGGTCGGTGCCCTGCTCGTCCTGATGGCGGATCTTGAGCCCGCACTCAGCCGGGAAGCGGTCCTCGGGGCGCTGGGACAGGCGGCGGCGCGCCCGGATGGGCGCCTCCGCATAGCAGCCGCCGTGACAGGCCAGCCTAGGCTGCTCACCGGCCAGGGCGCCCGCGCCCCTTTCCCCGGCGTTCTGCGGCTCATCGGCGCGCTTGCCCGCGCGGGCGCCGCCGCCGTGGTCGAGCCGCCCTGCCCGCGCTGCGGCAGGCAGCGCCAGCTCGGCGTCCCGGTCGAGGGACTGCGCCTTTGCGCCGGATGCAGGAGCAAGGCCCGGGCCCTGCCCTGCGGCCGGTGCGGGAAGGCCAGGCCCCCGGCCCGCCTCAACGACGGCGGGCAGCCCATCTGCCAGAACTGCTGGCACCGGGACCCGCGGAGCTGGAAACCCTGCGCAAGGTGCGGGAACAGTCGGCGCGTCGCCGCGGTCACCGAAGCCGGGCCTGTCTGCCTGACCTGCCGTCCGGGTCCCGGTCTTCCCTGCAGCATCTGCGGGTCGGCCGATGGCGGCCGGATCGGCATCTCGCGGGCAACCGGCGCCCCGGTATGCGAACGGTGCCGCAAGCGCTGGATCACCTGCTCATGCTGCGGGACAGGGGCGCCGCTGAAGGGAGGCACGCTGCGCGAGCCGCTCTGCGCGCGCTGCCTCAACCCCGACCCGGCCTTCTGGAAACGGTGCGCGTCCTGCCAGCAGACCTGGCAGCTGTCGACTGCGGAGTGCACGCGCTGCTGCCTGGACCGGAGACTGAAGCAGGCATCCACCCCGCCGGGCGGCGCTGCCGCTCCCGAGCTGGACCGGCTCCGGGAGGCCATGGTCCGCGTCGACCGTCCCGACCTCATGCTGGACTGGCTGAAGAACCCCGCCGTCCGCCGCACTCTCCAGGCCGTCTCCGCCCGCGGCGTCATCACGCACGAGGCACTCGACACGCTGCCGCCGGGCCGCACTTTCGCCCACGTGCGGTCGATGCTGGTCGCTGCGGGCGCGCTCCCGGCCCGGGACGAACGCCTCGCAGCCCTGGAACGCTGGCTCGGCCAGGCCGTCGCCGGGCAGCCGGATCCCGGACACCGGCAGGCCCTGCGCGGATATGCCGTCTGGCATCACCTGCGCCGGCTGCGCGGCCGCCTCGACGGCCGGCCCGTCTCCCGCCAGCAGATCAAGAACGTGCGCGACCACGTCGCCGCCGCCGCGGCGTTCCTGGACTGGCTCACCGCACGCGGGCTGACCCTGGCCGCCTGCACCCAGGCCGAGCTCGACCAATGGCTGGCCGGGACCTGCGGCCACCTCATCAGGTCGGCGAACTTCGTCCGCTGGGCAGTCGCCCGCCGGCACGCCTCCGGTCTCACCGCCGCGCCACGCGCTGGCCCGGCCCGTCCGGCCCGCTCGACCAGGACCGCCGGTGGGCAGACGCCCGCCGGCTCCTCCACGAGGAGGCATACCCGGCCGCCGACCGGGTCGCCGGCCTCCTCATCCTGCTCTACGCCCAGAAGCTCAATGTCATCACGACCCTGACGACCAGGCATGTCCTGCACGAGGACGGCCGCACCCTCCTGCGCCTGGGCAGCCGCCCGATCATCCTGCCCGCTCCGCTGGACACCCTCGTCACCGGACTCGCGGCCGGCCGCAAGCCACCGGGCAGCAGCCTGCTCGACGTCTCTTCCCCCTGGCTCTTCCCGGGACGCCAGCCGGGAAGCGCGCTGACCGAAGACGCGCTCGCCCAGCGGCTCCACGCCCTCGGGATCAGCCCCCGCCAGGGCCGCAGCACCGCCATGTTCGCCCTGGCCGCCGACGTCCCAGCCGCCATCTTGGCCAAGACACTCGGCATCCACGTCAAGGCCGCCATCCAGTGGCAGAAGATATCCGGCGGAGACTGGACCGCCTACGCCGCCGACATCAGCCGCCGCAGCCAGGCGCAGGAACAGGCCCCGGCAAGAGATCAGCACGCGGACCCGCTGCCTGGTGCCTAGAGGTCACGTTCCAGACGTGCTGCGACCTCCCGATAGCGGCTGACCGGCACCAGATGCACCCCGTCGAAGGCCCCGCTGTCGCGGATGGCCAGGATCTGCTCGCACGCCGCGTCCACCCCGGCGCCGCGGTCACGCTCAACGTCATCGACCAGCTGGCCGGGGATATCGATGTCCGGGATGGCGGCCGCCAGATTGCGGGCCATGCCCGCGCTGGCCAGCACCATCACCCCCGCATAGACCGGAGCATGCAACCCGGTCCTCTCCCGCCACCGCAGCAGGGCATCGACGGAGAAACTGACCTGCACGAATGTGAAGTCGGCTGCGGTCTTCCACGCAGGAACCGGGCGCAGGCCCGAGGTGACCCCGACGCCAAACGGCCGGCAGCCGGCGAACGCCGGATCCTCCGCCGCACCGCGCGCTTCCCCGATCATGGCCCGCACCGTCAGCTCGCTGGTCCGCCCGCCTGCGGTGGGCTTGTCGCCATAGACGAACAAGAACCTGTCAACCCCATACGCGGCCGCTGTCAGCAGGTCCCGGCGGAACCCGAGCAGGTTACGATCCCGGGAGTTCAGGCAGGCGATGCCACGGGCACCCATCGCCTGCACCTCATGCGCGACCGCCACGCTGGACACCGTCGCCCGCCCGATGTGGTTGTCGGGAATCAGGAACGAGTCCGCGACCAGGCTCAGCACCCCGATCTGGTGACGCACCCGCGTCAAGTCCGGGCGAGTAGGCGGCTCGATCTCACAAACCAGCTCGAAACGACGATCAGCCATGCCGTGACCCTACAGACAACGCTCCAGGCCACGGCATTCAGACACTTCCGATATCCGACAGTGCCGTTAAAAGTCGATGTGGCCGCCCTGCGGCCACTGGCCCCTCCCTGGCCCGCCGCGCCGTCCGCGCCCGCGCTTCCGGCCGGCGCGTCATGAACCCGCCGGGCCGCACGCTCGCCGGCCACCTCGACGACTACCTCACCCTGCGCCGCGCGCTTGGCTGCAAGCTCACACGGGCCGAGCGGCATCTGCGGCAGTTCCTGGACTACCTCGGCCAGCGGCAGCAGAACACGCTCACCATCGAGGCTGCAGCGGCCTGGGTGAGCCAGTCACGGCACGGGTCAGCGGCCCCCGGGCTGGGCATGGAAGCAATCCGCGGCTTCGCCACCTTCCTGCACGCCCACGACCCGGCCCATGAGATCCCGCCGCCGGGCTTGTTCCCCCGCCAGCGGCTCCGGGCGGTGCCCTACCTGTACTCACCCGCCGACATCGCCGCGCTGCAGGCCGCGGCCGGGCGGCTGCGGGGCCCGCTGCGCGCACAGACCTACACCACCGTCATCGCGCTGCTGGCAGTCACCGGGCTGAGGATCAGCGAGGCGATCGCGCTCGACGACAGCGACATCGAAACCAGGCAAGCGTGCTGATCGTCCGCCAGGACAAGGCACAGAGCTTCCGCCTGGTCCCTCTTCACCCCACAACCCTCGCCGCGCTCGCCGGCTACCAGCACCGCCGCGACCAGATGTTCCCCGCCCGGGCCACGCCCGCGATACTGGTCTCCCGCACCGGGGACCGCCTTACCTACAACAGCATCCACAAGACCTTCACCCGCCTGGCCGCCGCGGCGGGACTCGGGCCCAGGACCGGACGGTGCCGCCCCGCCATCCACGGCCTAAGACATTAGGCGGACGGCGGAGCTTGTAACCTCAGGTGTAAAGATCTTTTAGTTTTGCCCTGGTTTCCGTTTTTACCTGCTTCGTCCTGGGTAGGCGAGGCCGGGTTCGTTGAGTGCTTCGCGCCATCCCATGACGCGTTGTCCTTCGATGGGGCGTGCGGGCTGGTCGCTGCGCTTGCCGGTTTCGGCCCGTCGTGCGGCTCGTTCGCGGGCGCGCTTGTCCTCGATGCTGGTGATCGCCAGCCACAGCAGCCTGGCGACCGCGTCGCTGCCGGGGAAGTGCCCGCGGGCCTTGGTGACCTTGCGCAGCTGGTAGTTCAGCGACGATGCTGTTGGTGGTGTAGAGCAGCTTTCGCACCGGCGGGGTGAAGGCCAGGAACGGGGTGAAGCGGTCCCAGGCGTTCTCCCACACCCTTGACGGCCTGGGGGTATTTCCGGCCGGGCGGCGAGGCCGAGAAGGCGGCCAGGGCGCCGGACGCGGCGTCGGCGTCGGCGGCGGTATAGATCGCGCGCAGCCCGGCGGCGACCGCGGCGGCGTCGCGGCGTGCTACCGGGGCCCGCCAGGCCCGGACCTCCTCCAGCACCGCATCGGTGATCCGGGAGACGGTCTCGGGCGAGAGCTCGGTGCCGTACACCTGCCGCAGGTGGTGCAGGATGCCGCGGACGGACATGCCGTGCGCGTACAGGCTGATGATCATGTCGTCCAGGCCGCCGGCGACCCGCCCGGACCGCTTGCGCACCAGCACCGGCCCGGACATCCCGGCCCGGTCCCGGGGCACCCCGGCCGGCACCGGGCCGATCCCGGTCTGCACCTTCTTGCCGATCGCGCCATTGCGGGAGTTGCCGGAATTATGGCCGGCCGGGTCATGCCGGGGATAGCCCAGGTGCGCGGTCAGCCCGGCTTCCAGCGCCCGCTCCGGCACCGCCTTGACCAGCTCGCCCAGCCTGGACCCCGCACAGGTCAGCCGCAGCCCCCGGCCTCATCCCGTCGCCCGAACTTCGGCCCGTGGTGGTGATGTCGATCGTGCGATCCTCGATCGTCGAGGAGGCATCGATGGCCAGCGCCTAGCGTACGTCCTCCCTCATCGGACGTCGTCGCCCGCCCCGGCATGCACCGTCATCGATCTCCGCCGCGCCGATCTCCGCCGGCGGTCTTGCGGCCGGCCCGGTTATCCGGCGGGCTTGCGGGCCAGCCAGACCGTACGGCTGGTGCGGACCGTCAGGTCGTCGCGGGCGGACAGGGCCGGGGCCAGGGCATCGAGTTCCGCGATGTCACCGGCACTGAGCTTGTCCTCCAGGCCGTGCCGGGCGCGGCAGAGGGTGACTATGGCGTAGCGGGTCACGGAGGCGGCCACCGGCGAGTCCGGCGGCGGCTGCAGCGCGATCACGAAGCAGCGTTCGGACTCGACCGCGAACCCGGCTTCGGCGAGCCGGGCGGGCCAGTCCTCATGCATGTGCATGCCGGCCTCGTCACGACCCCGGGCCATGGCGGTGTGGATCCGCTCCTCGAGCGCCGCGCCCGCCGGGTCGGTGAGAAAACGCGGGAACGACTCCAGCTCCGTGACCGCGAGCAGTCCCCCTGGGCGCAGCATCTGGTAGATCCGCGCGACCGCCCGTGCGGGATCGCCCATGTGGTGCAGCGAGTTGGCGGCCCACACCAGGTCAGCGGTCTTCAGGCCATCAGGCCATGCCTGATCGAGGTCGGCTTGGACGGTGCGGATCCGGTCGATGAGCCCGGACGCGCGGGCCTTGTCCTGGATGTGCTTCAGCATCTCCTCGTCGACGTCCAGCGCGATCACCTCGGCGTCCGGCAACTGCCTGGCCAGCGCCAGGGTGCCGGTGCCCGTGCCGGCACCCACGTCGATGACGCGGGCTCGTTCCGTGAGGTTTGCCGAGACCCACTCGGCTACCTCCCGGTGGTACTCGCTGAGGACCTCCGCGTCGAGGTCGAGCAGGTCAGCCGTGTGTTCGTGTGCCATGTCCTCGACGGTACCGCCGGCTTGCCGTTACGGCATACACTCTTGCGTATGAAGCAAGACACCGATCTGGACGCTCTTGTCCGGCAGCGCATCCGGGGTCTGCGCACGTCGCTGGGCTGGTCGCTGGACGAGCTGGCGGCCCGGAGCTACCTGAGCCCGTCCACGCTGAGCCGGATCGAGACCGGTCACCGGCGGATTGCCCTGGATCAGCTCACGCCGATCGCGAGGGCACTCGGCACCACGCTTGACCAGCTGGTGGAGTCCGACGACGACGCCGACGTGGTGATCAGGCCGGTCCGGGACGAGGCACGCGGCATGACGACCTGGCTGCTGTCGCGGACCGGTGCGCCGCGGGGCATGACGATCGCGAAGCTGCGGGTGACCAGGAAGGTGCCCGCCAGGCTGCGCGTCCACCCGGGCCGGGACTGGTTCACCGTCCTGTCCGGCACCATCGTGCTGCGGCTGGGCGAGCGGACGATCCTCGTCCGGGCCGGCGAGGCGGCCGAGTTCTCCACGATGGAGCCGCATGCGTTCGGCGTGCGGGAGGAAGCCGCGGAGATCCTGTGCATCCTCGACCACGACGGCACCCGCACCCACCTGGGGCCGGGCGGCCCCTTCCCCGAGGAGGCCTGACCAGCCCCGGAGCGCCGCCGGGCTGGCCACGCTGGTTGGATGCCTGATGTCAATGACCCGCCCAAAGGATCGGGTCGCTAAAACGAACAGCTCGACCGGATCGAGCACCTGGTGACAGAGACCTGCATGCACCCGGCGGCCTGCGGCTTCTGTCAGCAGGGCACCGCATGTGCTCGCCGAGCAGGCGTCTACGGCACTGGCAGGAGCCAGAAGACACTGCCGCCGAACGCGCAGCGTGATCGACTCGCAGGTGACAACCGCGCGCGGAACCGCCGTTATCTCAAGTCAGTTTCGGGTGTCTCCGATGTAGCAAGTCGGGCCTTCGAGCTGCGTCGTGGACAGTGTTATCTCGAGCGGTGTGTACGACGCAGCCGACGCGGTGTCACGCACGTGACCTGCGCTAATCCCCTTGTCGACGCCGCTCTTTGGCCTGCTACCTTATCCCGGCCCTCGTGAGCGACATGTCTACGACGCAAAACTGCCCTCTGACCTGGACTTCTCGGGGGTATCTCTCTAGGTGTGTAAGGAGTGATTAAAGGGAACCGAGCGACCAGTGGGAATGGCCGCTGTTACGGGGGGAGAACAACGGCCATGTCCATTACACGGCAAGCGCCTGGCTCGTCCGGGCTGGCGCATAGTGGTGAATCCTGTTCCGGTTCCGGGGCAGGCTGCTCCTTACGGCGGGGGAAAAACCCCTCCGTCCGGGCAGCGGCTGGCGGCGCTGCGGGAGCTGATCGATGACCGGCTGCCGGCGTGCTGCTGGAGCGCTCGCGGGATGAGGCCGGGGGCTGCGGCTGACCTGTGCGGGGTCCAGGCTGGGCGAGCTGGTCAAGGCGGTGCCGGAGCGGGCGCTGGAAGCCGGGCTGACCGCGCACCTGGGCTATCCCCGGCATGACCCGGCCGGCCATAATTCCGGCAACTCCCGCAATGGCGCGATCGGCAAGAAGGTGCAGACCGGGATCGGCCCGGTGCCGGCCGGGGTGCCCCGGGACCGGGCCGGGATGTCCGGGCCGGTGCTGGTGCGCAAGCGGTCCGGGCGGGTCGCCGGCGGCCTGGACGACATGATCATCAGCCTGTACGCGCACGGCATGTCCGTCCGCGGCATCCTGCACCACCTGCGGCAGGTGTACGGCACCGAGCTCTCGCCCGAGACCGTCTCCCGGATCACCGATGCGGTGCTGGAGGAGGTCCGGGCCTGGCAGGCCCGGCCGCTGGATCCCGTTTACGCCGTGGTGTTCCCGGCGCGATCATGGTCAAGGTCCGCGATAGCCACGTGGTGCAGAGCAAGCCCGCCTACCTCGCGGCCGGCACCGGCGCCGACGGGGAAAGCACGTGCTGGGCATCTGGCTGGCCAGGACCCCGATCCAGACCGCGACCGCCGGGGAGGGCGCCCGGTTCTGGGCCAGCATCATGGCCGGCCTGCGCAACCGCGGCGTACGCGGCATCCTCATCGCCTGCTGCGACGGCCTGAACGGGTTCGAGGACGCCATCTGCGCCGCGTTCCCGGACACGGTCGTGCAAACCTGCGTCGTCCACCTGATCCGCGACAGCCTGCGGCCGGTCGCATGCCGCGACGCCGCCGCGGTCGCCGCCGGGCTGCGCGCGATCTATACCGCCGCCGACGCCGACGCCGCGTCCGGCGCCCTGGCCGCCTTCTCGGCCTCGCCGCCCGGCCGGAAATACCCCCAGGCCGTCAAGGGTGTGGGAGAACGCCTGGGACCGCTTCACCCCGTTCCTGGCCTTCACCCCGCCGGTGCGAAAGCTGCTCTACACCACCAACAGCATCGTCGCTGAACTACCAGCTGCGCAAGGTCACCAAGGCCCGCGGGCACTTCCCCGGCAGCGACGCGGTCGCCAGGCTGCTGTGGCTGGCGATCACCAGCATCGAGGACAAGCGCGCCCGCGAACGAGCCGCACGACGGGCCGAAACCGGCAAGCGCAGCGACCAGCCCGCACGCCCCATCGAAGGACAACGCGTCATGGGATGGCGCGAAGCACTCAACGAACCCGGCCTCGCCTACCCAGGACGAAGCAGGTAAGAACGGAAACCAGGGCAAAACTAAAAGATCTTTACACCTGAGGTTACAAGCTCGACTTCTCCGAAATGGGCTTCAGATAACCGTTCTGCGCCGACTTCGGCGTGGTTCGATCAGGATGCTGAGAGTTCCAGATCTGGGCGTTCGGCGCTCCGTCAAGACAGCCCGGCGTGCCAGGCGGATGTTGGCGGCCAGTTGCAAGGCGCACGCGATGGCGGGAACCTGGCGCGGGCATGCGCACGGGCGGTGTCCTGGTCGTCCATCTGTGCCACCAGCCGCCGAGCCCCACAGCGGCTGGCGGTGATGCGCCACGGCAGGGCTTCTCGTTCGGCGGCGGTCAGCGGGACCTCGAGCCCGCTGGCATAGGCGCGCACCAGGGGGCTGCAGCGCCGGGACGGTCAGCCTCACTCCGCCCGGAGCACGGTGGCAACGGACGTCCGGGCTGCCCGCCAGCCAGGCACGATGGCGGTGAGGATGGCCAGGGCCAGCGCGGATATGACGACGACCGCTACCGTCACCATCGAGATGGCTGGCTGGGGCACGACATAGAGCTCGCTGGCGAACCTGGCCCACAGGAACCGGCCGGCCGCGATTCCGAGCGGGACACCGACCACCGTCCCGATCGCGACGGGTACCAGTGCCTGCCAGATCACCACGGCAACCACCTGCCTGCGGACGAATCCCAGCGTCTTCAGCAGCGCAAGATCACGGGACCGGCGCCGGGCCGAGGCCGCGAGGGTCAGGGCGAGCGCCACGACAGCCCCGGCCGCGAGCATCCCGGCCAGGACGAGCGGCGCAGTGCCCATCGTCCGGTAGTTGACGATCTCGGCTGGCCGCTGGACGGGCAGCACCTGGATGCCCTCGACCGACCGGATCCTGGATAGCCGGCCGCCGATCCGCTTGAGCCGCCGGATGGCAGCGGCGTGATCAGCGCCCTGGCGGAAGCGGACCAGGATCGTGTTCGGTCCCTGCAGCGCGCGATTGCCGATGCCGCTAGCCAGCAGATCCTGCGGCAGCACGCTGGCGGGCAGTACCGCGCCGCCACCGAGTGACGAGTGGATCCCGTGGCCAACGCCGATGGCGGGCATCGTTGCCGTCCCCGCGACGCGCATGATCAACGTCGTCTTTCCGTTGAAGACGCGGACCGTGCCGCCGACATGCCCGCCGACGAGGGCCAGCGTTTCCGGGCCAACCACGATCTGGGCCGGCCCGGCCAAGGCGTGACCGGCCAGGATCCGCGGGCCGACCCGGGCGTTGGTCGTGCCGATGACCGGGACGCTGTGACGGTTGATCTCGACTGAGCCGAAGTAGGCGCCGGACCAGGCGGCGATGTCGGGGTCATGGCCCAATAGCAGGCGTGCGCGCGGCAGCGGGATGTTGCCGTAACCGCTGCCAGCGAGGATCTCGCTGTCCCAGGTCCAGCCGTACAGCGCAGGATGCGAGACGAGGTTGCTGAGACTGGCCCCGAACGCCAGTGATCCGACCAGGATGACCAGTGCCACGACCGTGCCGGAAATGCTGGGCCGCGCGGGCCGGGGGTCGCGTCCCGAACCTGGCTCGAACGCGAAACCGATCCCTGCGGTTGCTGTGGCCGGAAGGATCAGTGGTGCCGTCATTGCCGCCGCGGCCGGCCGCGGGCGGCCGCGCCGCGCCGCTGGGAGCGTGCTGAGACTTCGGCATGGGCCAGCACAGCCGTGGCGGCGGACAGGGCGAGCAGGAAGAACGTCGCGCCCGCGCCGAGGACAGTCCAGTCGAACGACACGCCGGGATCGGGCTCGAGCCGGTGCAATTGCCCCAGCGGGGCCAGCGGCGAGGCAGCCACCGCCACCGCCACCGCCAGCAGCGCTCCGGCAGCGACTGCGCCAATAATGCCGATGGAAGCGTCCAGGGTGATGGCGAACGGGCTGGCACCCACCGCCCGCAGAATGCCGCGCGCGTCACGGCCACTGAGAATTTTGCGGCGGATCGCCTGCAGGGCCAGCACGAGCGCAGCGAGCGCCGCGATGAGGCCGAACATGCCGGCGGCGACGGACTCGGGCCGGACCGCCCGCTCGCCCTGGCCCTCGACGACCGATGTGACCCGGAAGACTGCCGGGGTTCCCGGCGGAAGCAGCTTGGTGACCTCCCGTTGCACCGGTGCCACATCGCGGTCGCCGCGGGCCAGCCGCAGGCCGGTCCAGAGGTAGGCGGCACAGCAGCGAAGTTCCCGCCTGGTGAGCGCGGGTGTTGCCAGTAGCCGGTAGATCCGGTCGATGTCATCCTGGACGACCTCGTCGGTGAACACGCCAATGCCGGTAATCGTGAGCCGGACGCGGTGCACCGGCTGCCTGGTCATGGGATTGAAGCCCGGGTCGCTTGCCTGCCGTCCCGAGTAGAGGTTGACGGTGAGCGACTGGCCGATGCGCAGGCCGAAGCGGCGGGCCGTCTGCTCGCTGATGACCATCTCGCCCGGCCGCCTGGGGTCGGCACGCCGGCCACCGGTGATGATGACGCGGTCCTGGTCGAAGTAGAGGCCGTCGAGCGAGCCGACGAGCTCCACCAGATGGTTGAAGGACGTCTGCGGATCGGCGAAACCGGATGGCAGGGCGCGCAGGCCGTTGAGGGCTACATACGATTCGGCCCACCGCACCCGCGGCAGATCCGAGATCTGGTCGACCACACGGGCGCTGTACCCGCCGGGATCCACATCGAGGTCGGACGCGTTACTGGCGGCGAGGATCCGCGGGAAGGCTGACTGAGTCCGGCGGGCAGCGGCCACGCTGGCCATGGCCACCCCGCCGACCAGCCCTACGATCAATGCGATCGCCACGTACCCGGCCCAGTCCCGGCGGAACGCGGCGCGCAGCAGGTACCAGGCAGGCCGCGACGCCGACGGAGTCACCGGCGTGCCTGAATTCCCATCGGCCGCACCAGGAACCGTCGCATCACGGGCCCGGAACTGGCGCGCCGACCCTGCGCACAGCAACGCCGCGCCGAGCCCGGTGACTGTCCCTGTCCCGCCGTGCCCCCGCCATGGCCCGCAGCGGCCAGCCGTGATGCGCCCACTGCCACGCCGCGGCCTTGCCCCGGCGCCAGCCGCGGATCCGTTTCATCATCAGGCCGTTATCTCACGGATCCGCCGCCCCCACCAGGACACAGCCACGAAGCCGCATGGTGATGCCAGCTACACCAGCCAGCGGCCGCGACAGCAGCTGCGGTTCGGTCAGCAGCCCCCCAAACGTGTAGGTGCCGTGGCGGGCCGCTGCGACCGTGATTAGCGCGGATTTCCACGCAGGCAGTTAAGGCAACTTTCAGCCAGGGATTCGCACGAGTTCAAGGTCAGGCGCGTAACAGACATGCAGGAATGCGCGGTGATCGCAGTCAGGCGCCGGGCCAGGCAGGGGGCGATCCCGCTGCGCAGGTGCCCTGCCGCGCTCGTTATCGAACTGTGCCCGCCACGCTGAGCTGACAGCCAGCGACAAAGAGCGAGAGCAACCAGGTATGCAACGCATGATAACGGTCGAATCCGGACGGGATCGATGGCGGCGGTCCTGAGCACCCAGAAACGATCAGCGATGCCATGGCAGCGAGATCGCAGCAACGACAGCAGGTGGCTCCATGCCAGTCCGAACGGCTGACCTGGGCGGACCCGCCGCGAGCGACTGCGAGACCATCCGGGGGCAGGGCCGAATGAGCTGCGTGGAAATCGGCGTTAGACACGACCTTCGCCTTACTTCTCGACGCGCAGGCCAACCGTTCACGATCATTGCGGGACCAGCATGGCCGACCGCATTGCGGACCAAACGAGGTGTGCGATCTCGGGATGGCATATGTCGCTGTGCGCACCCGACGGTCCACTGCCGTGGGCGATGACCGGGCTGCACTCGACGTTGTAGACGACGCCGCGGCGCAAGTCGTACGGCTCGTTGAGTCCACGGGCGGTAAGGTCCTCCACCGCAGGCAGGGCCCACGTGCGCCGAACGTACCAATGCCGCCATACTTCGGCAGTTCACCAGGCGCGAACTCCACCTGCCGAGCGACCCCGGCGCCGAGCGGATAGAACGACCCAACCGCCCGATCATGTATCGACATGGTCGCCACGACGGCCCGCGCACGAGCCGGTCGGACACGAGCCGGTGGAAGTAGCCTCTGCGCTCCGGGAGCATCGGGATCCGGGAGCAGTACGACCACAGCGATAGCGCGCCCTGCACCAAAGTGAGCGAGTCGACGCGGGCCGATTGCGGACCCGGTGCACCTGCCACGCAGGCCGACACGACGATGCAACCGAAGCTGTGACCCATCAGGTGAAAACGCACTGGCCGGTCGGCTGGGGCGCTCACCTGCAGCCGGCGCAGTAGCGCCGCTGCTCCAGTCTCTCCGAACTGGCAGGCGCGCCGCTTCATCTGCCAGAACGTCAGTGTCCGCATTGGCGCGAGCGCGCCGCCCAGGAATTGACCTGCGCCGTATGGCGTGAGCTGCTCCTCCAGCTGCGCCGCCTGTTAGGTCGCCTCCGCGTCGAACGGTTCACGATCGGCCCCCGGTTCGGCACCGCTTCCGAGCGCCGACAGGCCGGTCTCCCGGTCGAGGGCCTCGTAGGCCGCGCGGACCACGGGAGGAAGCGTCGTCGGCGCGATGTCGAGGAGGGCTGCCTCGACGATGGTCCGGATCGCCGCGCGGGCAGCCGGCGTGTCGGCCAGCCGGGATGCGTAGTCATCCACCAGCTGGTCGACGGCCGCGCTGCCTCAGGAGTCGACGCGACGCCGACCGCGAATGAGGAGCCGGTGACCTCCTCGTCGCCCAGGCCTTGCTGGGCCAGTGCAACCCGACGATAGCGGGCGGCACCCGGGCACCGTCGTCGCCACGGCCTCCCGGTCGTCTGCGCAAGCGAGCATGGTACCGATCCAGCGCTCATACTGGCCGCGCGCAGCCGGGACGTCGCCGTTCCACCCATGGCTGAGGATGACCACATCTGTGACTGGTTCTTCCGCCACCACCGTACTGACCTCGTCACTGAGGCGCGGACGAATGCGGCGTCCCGGTGCTACGCGAGGCTTCGCATAGCCCGGCCATCGCCAAGGTCATCAGCAACCTTGGCTCCCCGTCTGGCTCCCTAACGAGCATCTCGAGCTCCGAAAGACAGTGGGTCAACGACAGAACTCGCTGACTGGCGGGTTTGGCTGGTGTCGGGTGTGGTGATCCCGTGCTGGGTGGTGTGATCTCCCGGTGTTTTCAGGTGGTTGTGGTGTCTTTGGCCAAGATGAGTTCGGCGGCCTGGGCGGAGATGGCTTGCATCTCGGCGACGAGGTGGCGCAGTTCGCGCTGGTTGGCGGTCCATTCGGCGTAGCGGGCGGCCTGGTCGCTGGTCAGCCGGCGGGTGGTGGTCTTGCCGGCGATCTTGCGGGTGAGCTGGTAGTAGGGGCCGTGCGGGCGGGGCGGGTCTGCCTGGCAGCGGCAGCCGGGCTTGCCGCAGTAGGTGTAGCGGCGGGCCAGGCTGCCCGGGCTGATGAAGCCGGGCCCGGCGAGGCGGGCGGCCAGGTCCCGGTAGCGCCGGGTGAGCTGGTCGAGATCGTCGGCCATGATCTTATCCTTGCCGCCGGCGGGCGTGTCTTCCACCATCCCGGGCCGGACAGTATATGGGCTGTCAGATGTCGGGTGACCGGAGGCGGGCAGTGAGGACGGCGGCGGAGTCGTGGCAGGAGCCGCTGCTGGCCGCCGCCGCGATGGCGCCGCGGGAGCTGCCCCGGGCACGCTGCGTGCTGGCTTGCCTGGCGGGATTCGCGGCGGGCCGGGGGATCCCGGCATCGCCGGAGTGCTTGCTGGATTATGACGTGATCGAGGCGTTCTGCGTGGCGGGGCGTGCTGGTGCCGCGTCCTCCACGCGCGGGACTTACCGGTCGGTGCTGTATCAGCTGGCCGGCCAGGTGCACGGCCCGGCGGGCTGCCGGGCGACGCCGTTCCCGGGGGCGAAGGCGCCGGCCCCGTATTCGCCGGGCGAGCGGGCGGGGCTGGCAGCGGTGGCCCGCGCGCAGCGCGGCCCGGCGAAACGCGCCTCGGCGCTGGCCATGGTGGTGTTCGGCATCGGGGCGGGGCTGCGGCCCGGGGAGCTCGCCGCGCTGCGCGGCACCGGAGTCACGGCCCGCGGCGGCCCGGCCGTCGTTCATGTCAGCGGCGGCCCGGCGCCCCGCACGGTGCCCGTGGCCGCCCGTTACGCGGGCCGGGCCGCGGAGCTGGCCCGCCGCGCCGGGGACGGGTTCGTGTTCCGGCCCGGCCCCGCGGACCGGGCCGGCAAGAACTTCGTCGCCGGGCTTCGCCGGCCGCCTGGCCTCCGGCCCGGACGGGCCGCTGCTGTCCGCGGGCCGGTGCCGGGCCAGCTTCATCTGCGATCATCTGGCCGCGGGCACGCCGGTCCCGGTGCTGCTGGCGATCACCGGGATCGACGAGGCCGGGTCGCTGGCTCGCTACGCCCGCCACGTCCCCGGCATCTGCCCGTCGAAAGGCGCGCTGCGGGCACGCTGGCGCGCGGAGACCCGCCGGTGAGCGGCGGCCTGGGCCTGCCCGCCGCGGCGGGCGCCGTCAGCGAGCAGACGGTGGCCTTCGCCGCCGGGCTCATCGACCGCAGCGGCCAGGCACCCGTCATCGAGGCCGCGCTGGCGAAGGCGACCGGGCGGCCCCGCCCGCTGCCGGCCCGCGCCGTGCTCACCGCGCTTTTGTGCCTGGCCCTTGACGACCGGCCGCTGTTCCTCACCGAGGCCACCCGGCTGCTGTTCTGCCAGCTCACCGGTGCTTCCCGGGCCCTGCTCGGCGTCACCGGCACCGCCGCCACCCACCCGGCGTTCCTGGCCGCCTACCGCCGCCTCCGCTACTGCTACCACGCCATCTTGTCAGTCATGGATCCCTCGGCGCTGCCGAAAAACCGGCGCCTCACCCAGGATCAGCTCGCCGCGAAGACCAGGGAACTGGCCCCGGGCCAGGCCGAGGCCGCCCGCCAGCGGCTGGAAGCGTTCATCAACTCCCTGCTGGAAGCCAGCATCTCGGTCCTGACCGAGGAGGAGCGGGCAGCCTACGACGGATCAGCGGGCCTGGACGCCACCGCGGTCCCGCTGTTCTCCCGCGGCCCGTCCCGCCGGGCCGGCCTGTGCGCCAGCGACCCCGACGGCGGCTGGTACGTCCGCGAAGGAGACCACCGCGACCGCGAGGACAACAAGGGCAAGCCCCTGCGCAAGCTCGCCTGGGCGCTGGAAGCGACGATCGCGGCAATGGCACGCCCGCCCGGCGCCGGGCCTGCCAGCCCGAACCTGGCGATCGGCGTGGCGCTGGCCCGGCCCGGCGCCGATCCCGGCGGCACCGGCGCCCGGGTCCTGGCCTCTGCCGCCGCCCGCGGCCACCAGGCCGGCTGGCTCGGCTTCGACCGCGCCCGCACCGCCGCGCTGCCCGGCCGGTTCCACCTGCCCGCCCGGGCGCTGGGCTACAAGCCGGTCATGGACTACCGCGCCGACCAGCTCGGCATCCAGGCCACCGCCGGCGGCACCTTGCTGGCCGGGGGCAGCTGGTACTGCCCGGCGCTGCCCGAGCCGCTCATCTCGGCCACCGCCGGCCTGCGCGACCACGCCATCGACCGGCCCGCCTACGACACGCAGATCGCCGCCCGGGCCCCTTACCGGCTCAAGCGCAAAGACGGCCCGGACGCCGACGGGTACCAGCGGCTGTCCTGCCCCGCCCTCGGCAGGCATCCCGGCCTGATGTGCCCGCTACGAGCCGCCTCACTACAGCCACGCGACGGGCGGCCCAAGGTACTCACGCCCCCGCAAGAACCGCCGAAAGCCTGCCGGCAGACCACGATCACCATCCCCCCGGACGCCGGCGCCCGCTACCGCCAGGACCTCCCCTACGGCAGCCCGGCCTGGCACGCCCGCTACGCCACCTTGCGCAACACCATCGAAGGCCTCAACGGGCTCATCAAAGACCCCGCTCACGAGGCCCTCGCCCAGCCCGCCAGACGCCGCGTCCGCGGCATCGCCGCCCAGTCCATCTTCACCGCCCTGCTGCTGATGGCCGCCAACATCCGGAAGATCCGCGCCTGGCGGGCCCTCACCACCCGCGACAAGGCCCGCATCACCCGGCGCGCACGGCGACGGCGGGCGTCCCTGCGCGACTACCTCCCCGACGGCTAACAAGCACAAGCAGCCCTCGCCACCTCGAACCCTTCAGCCCGCCAGGTCAGCCACGCCTCAGGCCAGCCCGCAGCACCCGCAACAGGCTCACCAGCACTCCCGGCCAGGCCAGACAGCTTCAGCACCAGCGTCAGAGCCCGGCGTCATACTAAAAACCAGGTCACCGCCAGAGTTCTGTCGGCACGAGACCGGCAGTTCTGTCGGTAACCCACAGTGGGCGCAGCAGGGTTCGAACCTGCGGCCCCTCGCTTGTAAGGCGAGTTATTACAGTCGCTGGACGTGGCTGGACGTGGCTGGACGTGGCTGGACGTGGCCTGCTTCGGCATCTGCCAGCCACGACTGCGGCTGGACGTGGCCTGGCGTGGCCTGGTGCCGGTGGTTGTTGGCTCCCCTTTTGGCTCCCCCGTTTCATTAGCGCCGCTAACCTTCAACAGCGCGGCCGCAACCGCGGATCGGCTAGAACGCTGGCCATGCCGGTCCAGTAGCGATCGACGGACGGCAATGAACCCGCTGCCCGGCCACGTGAGCTTCGGGGTGAGCGCCGAGCCGCCGGAAGACACGTCAACGGAGCATTAGCCGGTGGCATCGCGATGGGCCGGCGGGCCGGGTACGGTGGCGGCATGACCGCGCAGCCGACCAGCGTCCCGGACGAGCCCTATGAGGTGATCCACCTCGGCGGCGAAGCGGCCGCGATCGTCCCGCTGTCCGAGCTGCGACGGCTCCAGGCGGTCGAACGCCGCGCCCCGGCTGCGCTTCTCGAAGAAGCCGAGATCGAGGCCACGCTCGCAGCGCACCGCGAGTGGGTCGCTGCCGGCAGGCCTGGCGCTGTCTCCCACGACGAGGCGATGGCCGAGCTGCTCGGCCAGTGAAGATCGAATGGTCGCCCGCGGCCAGAGCATCAGCCCGCCGCTACATGGCAGACCAGGACGGGATGCGCGCCATCGGCGGCGCAATCGCCCAGCTGGCCGGCAACCCGTACCCGCCGGAAGCCTTCCACCGGGGCGATTACCACCGGCTGCGCGTCGGCCCTTACCGGGTCGTGTACGTGATCGAAGACGATCTGGTCACCATCGAGCGCGTCGACCGCGTTGCCTGACCTTCATGTCCAGCATGTGCTCCATCTAACCAAGATGAACCTCATCGAACGCGCGACCATGCCGAAGACAATCAGGGCTGACCGATCTGAGCATTGCAGACTGCGCAGCCCCTGCAACTGACCAGGCGCCGGATCCAGCGCTTGGCTTCACGGCTCCTAGGCTGGGGTTCTAGCGGCATGGTTGCACTCCGTGACCGACCATCAGACACGGTAGGCACTAGATCCGCCGCTCGGAGCGGTCTGCAGTCACTTGGCGATGATCACCTGGGAAGCGCAGAACGGGTCGATCTGGCACGCCAGGATCTCCCTCGGAGCATCTCGAAGCCGACCTCACATGCCGAAAATAGTGCGCCAGCATGTCGCATGGAGATGCTTGCTCATGTATATTCATGCGTCGTTGGCACGATCAACACTGAGGCCCCAAAATAAAGGCCCTCGCACCCAGCCTTGAGCCGCGAAATTTGTGGACGCGATCTGCCGTGCTAGCGGCCACGAGAAAATACGGGTGTGCGGTCAGTTAGCCCGAACTTACGTGATCTTGAAGTTGGTCAGGCCGTGCTGATCGGGAGTGATGCCGCGTGCCGGGGGCTGGTGGCGGCTTGTTGAGTGGCTACTTGATGGCCAGCGGGACGGGGGCGCCTAGCAGTTCGAAGGCGCGGGCCTGGGCGGGGGTTGGGGTGGTGAGCTTCTCGATCTTCTGCCCGGCGAAGATGATGGTCTGCCGGTCGAGGGTAGAGAGGTGGCCGAGCAGGTCGCGATAGCGGTAGGCGGGCAGGCCGCCGGGGGTGCGTTTGGCGGCGTCCTTGGCTTTGGCCTGGGCTGAGCGCCGGGCGGGGGCGACCGGGTCGGCCGGGGCAAGGAGGTGCTGGTCGGTGAAGGTGAGCTCGGCGAGGGCGGCGCGCAGGTGCCAGGTGAGGTAGCAGGCGAGCGTGCAGATCAGCACGTGGCCGCGGACCCTCTCGGCGAGGTAGTGGTAGATGGGGCGCAGGTCCAGGTCGTCGGCTTTGGTGATGCGGAAGTCCCGCTCGACGTACTTGAGGTCCTTGCAGGCGGCGACCACGGCGGCGGCGTCCATGGTGCTCGCGGTGACGCTGGTGCGGATCACGTAGATCCCGTCGAGGGCGGCCTCGGCGGCGATCTTGTCCTGGTCGCGGCGCCAGGTGAAGCTGGCGCCGGTGACCTCGGTGATGAGGTGCTTGCCGGCCTTGTGCTTGCCGATGACCTTCCCGATCCGTATCCCGATCTTGTCCGGGTCCTTTAGCCGGCCGGCGGCCACCGAGGCGCTGACCTTGGCGCCGAGGACCTGCGCGGCGATGAATGGCGGCACCGGGGACGGCGCGATGCCGACGAAGGTGCCGGAGAACATCCGGCCGATGGTGATGGCCGGGTTGGCGAAGCTGGTGGAGGAGGTGAACAAGTACGCCGCGCCGATATAGGCGCCCACCGCGGCCGGGGCGGACCGGCTGCGCCCAGACCTGGCCAGCGCGAAGATCACCAGCAGCAGCCCGGGCGTGGCGATGACCTCGGACAGGAAGTGGGCGGCCGAGGCCCGGTGCTTGGCGGAGATGCTGACCGCGGGCAGGGCGAACATCAGGTTCGCCGCTACCGCCCCGCCGATGCACCCGGCCACCTGCGCCGGAAGGTAGGCCGCGGCCTCGCGCCAGCGCAGCCCGCCGAAGGCGGCATCGACGAAGGACACCACCGGGTTGAAGTGGCCGCCGGACACCGGGCCGAACATCAAGATGATCGCGAACAGCCCGGCCGCGGTCGCCACCGCGTTCTCCAGCAGCTGCAGCCCGGTCTGGCCCGGCGACAGCCGCTGCGCGGCGATGCCCGAGCCGATCACCACCGCGGCCAGGAACGCGCTGCCCAGGAACTCGGCGGTCAGCCGCCGCCACAGCAGGACGGGTGCACTGATCACGCCGCCATCTTGACCGAGCAATGTAACTCAGTCAAGATTGACTCAATGTTTCCTGATCGAACCTCAGGCCTGGCCCGGCGTGCCGTCCTGCACGCCGCGCTCGCCGACCCGGCCCGGCTGCAGATCACCGACACGCTGCTGGCCGGGGACGCGTCCCCCTCCGAGCTGGCCGCCATGCTGGCCATGCCGTCGAACCTGCTGGCGCACCACCTGCATGTGCTGGAACAGGCCGGGATCATCACCCGGCGCCGGTCTGAAGGCGACCGCCGCCGCACCTACCTGCAGCTGATCCCCGGCGCCCTGGACGCGCTGGCCGCCCCGACAGCCCGCGCGGCGCTGCGGGTGCTGTTCGTCTGCACTGCCAACTCCGCGCGCTCGCACCTGGCCGCAGCGCTGTGGCGCCGGGCCAGCAACGTCCCGGCGGTATCGGCCGGCACGCATCCCGCAGCGGCGATTGATCCCGGCGCCATCGCCGCCGCCGGACGGCGCCGCCTGCCGCTGCCCCGGCTGCGGCCCCGGCACATCAGCGACGTCCGGCAAGACGGCGACCTCGTTATCACCGTGTGCGACCTGGCCCACGAGGAACTCGGCGAAGCCCTGACAGTGCACTGGTCCGTCCCGGACCCGGCGCCGGCCGGCGACCCGGGCAGCTTCGACGCTGCCCTGGCTCAGCTAGCCGACCGCGTCGGACGCCTGGCATCGCTAGCGGCCATCTCCTGACCCGGTCGGCCGCCCGCGCAACCGGCCGGGGACGGGCGCGATAGCGGCGAGCGCGGCAAGGGGACCTGGTGGCAGATCGTCCCCGGGCGCCTGCCCGCGGTCCGCGAGGCCCCTCGGCTGCACCTGAAGGCCCGTTCATCGATCCAGGTCGCGGCCGTGGCCCGGCCGATCGCCGGGCTTGGCGGCCCAGCTGTGCACGCTTCCCCTGGTTGGGGTTCGTTCGTTCCGGATGACCGGACAGGTACCTTTAAACGGACCTCACGCCCCGGAGGCGGCCCGATTGGCGAAGATCGGCTACGCCCGATAGCCGGGCAGGAGACGTGTTCGGTGCCGTTCGTGTCGTGTTTCGCCCGGGGTGCCGGAGCCCGCAGCGGCACCCTGCGACGGCCGTGTGTCGTTCTGATGCCCGCAGCAGTTACGGACGTGCGAACGAGCTGAGGCCCAGTACGGGGTGCACTGAAGAGCGGCAACGAGGAGAAGGCAGGTCGACGGCACCGCTCCGTAGGTCCGCTCACCGCTCCGCCCGGGTGCGGCACGACAACCAAGCAGAGCTAACGCCCGGGTCTCCACCCGGGCGCAGGAACACCAGGCCCAGCGCCAGGCCCTGGCCGCGCTCGGCGTCCCCGGCGACCGGGGCTACCTGACAAGGGCCTGACCGGCACCAGCCGCGCCCCGAGTCCATCAGTTACTCGGGCGGGCTGGAGGGTGAGATTGGCCAGTGCGGCGAGGCGTTTCTCCCCGGTGGGTTCGGTGGCGTGGAGGGAGACGATGGCGATCCTGTCGGTCAGGGCGCTCACTCGCTGGATCGGCCCGGCCTCGCTGGCAGCGCGCTGCCGGAGGAAGGGCGCCTCGGGGTGGGCGGCGCTGATGGAGTTGTTGATGACCCACGCCCAGGGATGGATGCCCGCGCGCTCCAGGTCTTCCTGCAGGTCAAGGGCTTCCAGGACCGGCGTGGTCTCGGCGAGGGTCACCAGGATGACCTTCGTCTGGGCTGGGTCCTGCAGGCGCATGAGGGGGGTCGTGAAGTTCATCGAGTCCCCCATGTGGCGGGCGACCTCGCGGTGGAAGGAGCCAGTGGCATCCAACAGCAACAGCGTGTGCCCGGTGGGTGCGGTGTCGACGACGACGAAGCGGCGCCTGGATTCGCTGAGCACCCTGGAAAACTGCTGGAAGACCGCGATCTCCTCGGTGCAGGGGGACAGCAGGTCCTCGGCCAGCACCGCCCGTCCGGCTTCGTCCAGGTCCTTGCCCTTCGTGGCCATCACATGGTCGCGGTAGGCCTGGACCGCTGCGGCGGGATCGATGCGGGAGACTTCCAGGCCGTCGACGGTGCCGTGCAGTGTCTCGGTGAGGTGCGCCGTCGGGTCGGTGGTGGTCAGGTGCACCTCGCGGCCGGCCTGGGCCAGCGCGACGGCGATGGCTGCGGCGATGGTGGTCTTGCCGACCCCGCCCTTGCCCATGCACATGACCAGCCCGTGATCGGCCCGCAGGATCTCGCCGACCAGCCTGGCCAGGGGCGCATCGGGGAGATCCGGCAGTGGGGGCGCGCAGGCTCCGGCGGTCGTGCTTGCCGCGCTGAAGAGCGTGCTCAGGGTCTCTACGCCGATCATGTTCGCCGCCTTGAGGAACAGCATGTCGCGCGGCAGGCCAGCGATCGCGGGCGGCATGGCGGCGAGGGCGCTGGCCTCCGTGGCCCGCACGGCCCGGGTGAGGTCGTCCTCACCGGCCGTCTGGGGCAGGATAGCGTTGATGACGACGTACTGGCTGGCGATGCCGATCTGCACGAGTTCACCGCTGGTGCGCTCGATCTCGGCCAGCGCTGAGGCCTGCGGGCGGCCGACCAGGACCATCCTCGTCTGGGCCGGGTCCTTCAGCGCGCCGACGGCCCGCGCGTACACGGCTTTCTGCTTCTCCAGGCCAGATAGCGGGCCCAGGCAGGACGCGTCGCCCTTGCCCGCCGCCAGGAAGTCGGTCCACGACCCGGGAAGCTGCAGCAGGCGGATGGTATGACCCGTCGGCGCGGTGTCGAAGACGACATGGTCATACCGGCCGGTCAGGCTCTCGTCGGCCAGCAGGGCGGTGAACTCATTGAAGGAGGCGATCTCGGTGGTGCACGAACCGGACAGCTGCTCGGTGATCATGGCCAGTTCTTTGTCCGGGAGCAGCCCGCGCACCGGGGCGATGATCCGCTCGCGGTAGGCCTCCGCTGCCTGCCCGGGGTTGATCTCCAGGGCGGACAAGCCAGGCACCTGGTCAACCGGGGTGACGGTGTTGCCGATCGGGACGCCGAGGACCTGCCCGACGTTGGACGCGGGGTCGGTGCTGACCAGCAGCACCCGCCTGGCGCGGCCAGCCAGGTGCAAGGCTGCGGCGCAGGCGACGGACGTCTTGCCGACCCCTCCCTTGCCCGTGAAGAACAGGAACCGCGGCGGGGTTTCCAGGAACTTCATCCCGCTCCCTAGCAGCATCCGGCCGGCCCGCAGCTGTCACCGGTGACGGCAGTCAGTCCCAGATCGGTCACGCCAGCCGGGGCGGCCGCGCTGGCCAGGCCCGCGTAGCGCAGCAGCTGATCCCGGGCTGGGTACCTGCCGGTGGCGACGGTGACCCCGTCGACCATGGTCAGCGGCAGCCCCTCAGATCCCGCCACCTCCAGGAAGGAGCGCACGCTGTCGTTCCCGGCAAAGGCGGCCGGGTCGCTGGCCAGGTTGTGCCGGGAGATGTCCGCGCCCAGGCCCCTGAGGTGATCGACGTCAGCGGTGAACGTCACCAGGGCCTGGTCGAGGTCGGGGCCGCACACCCCGGTGCTGCAGCACAAGGCTGGTTCGTAGACATTGATCACGGGCATGGCATTCTCCAGTCCGTCGGCCGGGTTAGCGTGCCTCGTCCTCGCCACTGGGTTTGAGAACCGGGTGGACACACGACCCTGGAACCTCCAGCAGATATAGACAAGCGTCGATGAATCGCATAGCCCGAACATGCCAGGCGGCATCGACACTTGCCAAAATAGACGCAGGTCGAAGTCTCTGACGATGCCGAACCCAGACAGGACACGGTGGCGCCTGCCGTGTTCTTGCTCATCAGCCGGCCGCCGCGTAGCCGGCGGCTGGCGCGGCATCGCGGGCTGCCTGGCATACGCCGCAGCGGATGGTCCGTGCTGGCGGCTCGACGGCGACGACGCGGTTGATCACCATGGTGCGGGTCAGCCACCGGGCGGTGACGTGCGCGTGGTCGGGGCAGACAGCGGCGGCGCAGTCGGCGCAGATGGCGACGGCATCGGTGTGCTGGCCGTGCGCTGCGCAGTCGAAGCAGTTCACGGGGTTGCCTCCTCGGCGGGGTAGAAGCGGCGGCGGGCCCAGAGCGCGACGTAGACCAGCGCGACCATGACGGGCACCTCGATCAGCGGCCCGACGACGCCGGCGAGCGCCTGCCCGCTGGTCACCCCGAATACGCCGATCGCGACCGCGATCGCCAGCTCGAAGTCGTTGCTGGCCGCGGAGAACGCCAGCGCGACGGTGCGCGGGTAGGACAGATGGAGGCGGCGGCTGACCGCGAACCCGCAGAACCACATGATCGCGAAGTAGGCGAGCAGCGGCAGCGCGATCCGGGCCACCTCCAGCGGCTCGGAGGTGATCTTCTTGCCCTGCAGGGCGAACAGGATGACGACGGTGAACAGCAGGCCATACAGCGCCAGCGGGGCGATCCTGGGCAGGAACCGGGTCTCGTACCAGTCCCGGCCGCGGGCCCGTTCCCCCAGCGTGCGGGTCAGGTACCCGGCCGCCAGCGGGATGCCGAGGAACACCGCGACGGTTCCGGCGATCTCGGCGATGGACACGTGCCAGCTGGTGGCCGGCAGGCCGAGCCAGCCGGGCAGGACCTGCAGGTAGAAGAAGCCGAGCGCGGCATACAGCAGGACCTGGAAGACCGCGTTTAGCGCGACCAGCACGGTCGCCATCTCCCGGTCGCCGCACGCCAGGTCAGTCCAGATCAGCACCATCGCGATACAGCGGGCCAGCCCCACCAGGATGACGCCGGTCCGGTACGCCGGCTGGTCCGGCAGCAGCAGCCAGGCCAGCGCGAACATGACCGCCGGGCCGATCACCCAGTTGAGCACCAGCGATGCGGCCATCATCCGCCGGTCGGCGGTGATCCGCCGGATCTCGCCATAGCGGACCTTCGCCAGCACCGGGTACATCATCATCAGCAGCCCCACCGCGATCGGCAGGCTGGTGCCATGGATCGCGACCCGGTTCAGCGCGCTGTTCAGGCCCGGGACCAGACGGCCCAGCAGCAGCCCGGCCACCATCGCCGCCCCGATCCACACCGGCAGGAACCGGTCCAGCACCGGCAGCCCGGCCACCACCGGCCGCTGCCCGGCCGGGCCGGTGACCTCGCTAGTCCTCGTGTCAGTCACCGCACACCCCCTCGACCTCGTCGTCCTCGTATGGCGACCCGCGCCGTCCGGTGATGACCCGGTCGCCGGGCAGCGGCACGCCTGCCGCCGACGCCTGCGCCCACAAAGCGGCGAACCCGTCACCGTCGAGGCGGTAATCGATCCAGCGCCCCCGGCGGGCCGCGGTCACCAGGCCCGCCTCGCGCAGCACCCGAAGGTGGTAGGACAGCAGGTTCGCAGCCACCGGCACCTTCTCCTGCAGGTCGCACACGCACCGGCCGCCCCCGGCCAGCACCCCGACGATGCGCAGCCGCACCGGGTCGGCCAGCGCGGCGAGGCGTGCTGTCAGTTCAATCGGCCCCGATTCAATGACCGTTGAAGTATTCACAGCTATGATGGTATGCCCTGCGGGGCACACGGCGGCCGGGCCATTGGTCACCTGTGCACCGGCCCTGAGTCCTGCCTTCGCCCGCCGGGCGGTTTGCGGCTGGTGACCCAGTTTCTCACCGGCGCGCGTAACCGCCCGCGCGGGGCCTCCGGGGGAGGCTGCGGTGGCGCTGAGGCCGGTCCGGGAACCGGTGCTTCCGGGACCGCCGCCGCTAGCAGCGGCCCGCCCAGGTCAGTCCGTCCCGGAAACCAGTCCCGGAACCGCGTGTCGCAACGCCGGTACCGGGACGATCGGCACCATGACCACCGCGCCCGCGTACGACCACAACGTCCGCATCGGCTACGCGCGATAGCCGGGCAGGAGACGTGTTCGGTGCCGTTCGTGTCGTGTTTCGCCCGGGGTGCCGGAGCCCGCAGCGGCACCCTGCGACGGCCGTGTGTCGTTCTGATGCCCGCAGCAGTTACGGACGTGCGAACGAGCTGAGGCCCAGTACGGGGTGCACTGAAGAGCGGCAACGAGGAGAAGGCAGGTCGACGGCACCGCTCCGTAGGTCCGCTCACCGCTCCGCCCGGGTGCGACACGACAACCCATCGCCCGTGTCAACGGCCAAGTTGCGGTCCCCGCTGGTGGCCAGATAAAAGTCCCCACCCCTCGGGTGATCATTTCTTGTTCAGGGCGGTTCCTCCTCGAGCTCGGGCCTGGCGTATCCGGTACGAATCGCCGTCTGTGACCACGACGTTCGCGTGATGGAGCAGGCCAGGAGGCTGACCGCGGTGGTGTGCTCGGGCAGGCACCGGCCCCACTGGTCGAATGGCCAGTGGCTGGCGATCGGCCAGATCGCACATTAAATTGACAGATATCAATCTAATTGATATATATCTATGCATGAGCACGAGTATGAGCCTGGATCCTGCGCGCAGCTCTGCCGCTCCCGTGGTCGTGGTCGGCGCCGGACAGTCGGGCCTGGCGGCAGCGCGCGCGCTGCGCGAGCGGGGCATGCCGGCGGTGATCACTGGAGGCAAGTGATCGCCCGCCGGATCGTGGCCGCGCTACTACGACAGCCTGCGCCTGTTCTCGCCGGCGGCATATAGCTCGATGCCGGGGATGCCGTTCCCTGGCGCCCCGGATCGCTACCCAGGCCGCGATGAGGTAGCGGACTACCTTGAGCGCTATGCCTCCTGGCTCGGCGTCGAGATCCAGACCAGCACCCGCGTGCAGACCATCCGGCAGGACGGCAGGCACTTCATCGTCGTCACGCAGGACGGACGGGCGCTGCGCGCGTCCGGCATCGTGGCCGCGAGCGAATCGTTCTCCAACCCCTACCGTCCGAGCCTCGAGGGCGAGGAGGCTTTTGCCGGCGAGCTTTCGCATGTCGCCGACTACCGCAACCCGGCGCCGTATGCCGGCCGGCGGGTGATCGTCGTCGGCGCGGGGGATTCGGCCGCCCAGGTCGCCAACGAGCTCGCGCCTGTCGCGACGGTGACGCTGGCCAGCCGCCATCCGGTGCGATTCATCCCGCGGCGGCTGGGCGGCCAGGATGTCCATTAGTGGCTGCGGGAGGCAGGCTTTGACACCTTGCCTGCCGAATGGCTGAGCAAGATCACCGGAGGCAGCGTGGTCACCGACAGCGTCGGGTTCCAGCAGACCCTAGCTGATGGCCTCGTCGACCGGCGCCCGATGTTCACCTCGCTGGACCGAGACAAGGTGGTCTGGAGTGACGGCCAGCGTGAGCTGGCCGAGGCGATCATCCTGGCCACTGGATACCGGCCCGGCATGGGGTACCTGCGCGAACTAGGCGCCCTGGAGCCAGACGGGACCCCGATTCACGTCCGCGGGATCTCCTGCACGCATGTCGGCCTGGTCTACCTCGGCCTGGAACACCAGCGCTCGTTTGCCTCCAACACCCTGCGGGGCGTCAGCGACGACGCCCGGTCGGTGATCGCGCCGCTGGTCGCCTGGATCCGCGACGCGCCCGCCAGAGTCGGGCTCGTCTCCCGAGATCACATGCCTGTGGCATTGACAGGTGTATAGCCGTGGAACTGGAGCTAACCCCGAAGGTCAAGCGCCCGGCCGGCGAACCGCGCTGCGAGCCTGCCGTCTACCCAGACGTGCAGCCTGAGCCGGCGATCCGCATGGCCGCAGTCGCCAAGGCGCTCGGAGACCCCGTCCGCCTGCAGCTCATCGACGTGCTGCGCAAGCACGCCGGAAAGGTCTGCGTGTGCGAGCTAGTGCCGCTCTTCGATCTCTCCCAGCCCACTGTCTCCCATCACCTGAAAGTGCTGCGCCAGGCCGGCCTGGTCGGCTCCGAGCGCCAGGGGCTGTGGGCCTACTACTACGTCATCCCCGAGGCCCTGAACGAGCTGTCCGCATGGCTGAGCTGACATTGCAGGCGAGCGAGCCGGGCCGGGATCCGGGCAGAAGCCGCCTGCTGGCCGCTGCGGGCGCGGAGGCCGACCATGCCCGGCACGGCTACGCGGGCTGCGAGCATCTGCTGCTGGCGCTGCTCACAGACCAAGGCCTGTTGACACCCGGCAGCGCGGGAGATCCTGGCGGCGGTTCTCAAGAACGCTAGCCAATGCTGCTGACCTGTGCCGTCGCCCGGCGCTGCGGGAAAATGGACATGCATTCGGCATGGTCAGTCCGCGCGCTGCACGCGGAGCGCGACGCCCGTCGGCGGTGGCGCTCAATCGAATTGATGCCGACGGCCAGGATTGTCCGCAGACCCGGACAGGGCTGCATGCCAGATTATTCAAAGAGCCATACCACTGGAGTTTCGCACTTTTGATGGTGGCTGAGGGCTGGCGGTCGCGCGGGCACGGATTTAGGCGGATGTCGTGACACGCCGGGCAGCTGGGGCCGGGTTACGTGATCTTGCCGGCTGAAGACGGAAGCATCGGCGGTGCTTCTGTCCGCCTCGTGCCGAGGGAACCCGCCGATGCTTCCGGGACTGAATCTACCCGCCTCACTGCTGTGCCTGCTGGATGAGCTGCGGCCGTGCTTCACCACGCCCGGCTTCGCCACGTTCTGCGGCCTCCCGGCGCTGCGGACCCTGCCCGGGAACGTGACCTGGACCTGCCGGATCCCGCGCAACGCGGTGCTGTATGACCTGGCGCCGCCGCGCACCGGCCGCCGCGGCCGCCCCCGCACCAGGGGAGACCGGCTCGGCACCGCCGGCGACATCGCCGCCACCGCGTCCTGGGACACGCTGACCGTCACCGTCTGCGGCCAGCCGCAGGTCAGGCACGTCGCCGAGGTCAGCTGCCTGTGGTACGGGTCCTGGCGCACCCGGACCGTGCGGCTGACCCTGTCCCGCGACCAGCACACCACCAGCGGCTATGACCTGGCCCTGATCACCACCGGCCTGGCCGCCGCCCCCGGCGCGCTGGTGGCCCGCTACGCCGCCCGGCGGGCGACCGGGCAGGCGTTCGCCGGCGCCCGCAACGTTCCCGGCGCGGGCGAGGCCCGCAACCGGGTCCGGCTCGCCGTCAAGCGCACTGTCCCCTTCGCGCTGCTCGTGCACACCCTGATCATGATCTGGTACGCCCGCTACGGCCACGACCCGGCCGGCATCGACGATCGCCGCGCCGAACAGCCCTGGTACCAGGCCAAGGCCGAGCCCGCGTTCGAGGACATGCTCATCAAGTTCCGGCGCACCCTGATCGCCGCCCGATTTACCGCAGTCGCCCAGCTCAGCCCACCAGCGAGCAAATCCGCGCCATGCTCGCGGCCTGCGCCGCCGCTGCCGTATACTAAGCCGTGCGTAAGTAAGTCGACCAGATTCGGGTTATGCGGTGATGTAGTGCAGGTGCGGGTCGGCGAAGAAGGCCCGGACCAGGGCGGGGCGTTTCTGGAGCCGCCGCAGGGCGCCGATGGCCTTGGATTTGAGGTCTTGCTTGCTGGTGACGCCGGTCTTGCCGATGCGGTCGTGCTTGACGTTCTTCCAGACCCATTCAGTTGGCTTGTCACAGTGCAGGGATTGTTGGACAACGGGGTGTGAGCGGAGCGATTATCAGCAGTGAGGGCCTGCTTCGGCTGGCCGGGCTGGTCGAGTGGCTGCGGACGCGCGACCTGGATGAAGGCGGCGCGTCATGGACGAGTCCGACGACGGGGTATCCCCCCCCCCGGGCCCTGACAAGGACTGCGGCAGGGACGCTGTGGAGCGTGCTGCCGGAGCCGAGCCGACAGGACGTGCTTCGGACCCTGAGCATGCTCGTGGACCGGGCGATGACCTCGGGCGAGGCAGCGCTCAGCAGCGCCCGGACGCGGAGCGGGGGTGAGTGCGGTGCTGTTGCGTGAGCGCGAGGACGGGAAGATCGCAAGGCCGGCATCGTGATCGTCTCGCGGTCGTGTACGTCCGGCAGAGTTCGCGCCAGCAGGTCTTGGACCATGGCGAGTCGACGCGGCTGCAGTACGGGCTGGTCGAGCGGGCGGTGGCGCTGGGCTGGGCGTCGTCCCGGGTGATGGTGATCGACGAGGACCTGGGCCGTTCGGCGGCGAACGCCGCCGAACGGCCGGGGTTCGCGCGTCTGGTCACTGAGATCACGATGGGGCATGTCGGGCTGGTACTGGGCATCGAGATGTCGCGACTGGCCCGGGCGGGGCATGACTGGCATCAGCTGATCGAGTTGTGCTCCCTGTCCGGGGCGTTGCTGGCCGACACCGACGGTGCCTGCGATCCGAACTGGTACAACGACCGGCTCCTGCTCGGGCTCAAGGGCACGCTCAGCGAGGCCGGGCTTCACTTGATCAAACAGCGGATGGCCTCCGGGCGCCTGGCCAAGGCCGGCCGCGGGGAGCTGGCGTTCCCGCTGCCGGCTGGGTATGTCCGCCGTCCCTCCGGCGAGGTCGCCCTGGATCCGGATGAGCAGGTGCGCAATGTGGTGCGGTTGGTATTCCATCTCTTCGAGCAGCTGCAGACGGTCCACGCGGTGCTGCGGTTCCTCGCCGGGCACCAGGTGCAGATCGGGATGCGCGAGAGGTCCGGCCCGGGCAAAGGCGAGCTGGTCTGGCGGGCCCCGCACCAGCAAGGACTTCTCAACATGCTGCGGAACCCGGCGTATGCCGGGATCTACGCCTACGGACGCAGCCGCACCGATCCGGGCCGCCGCCTGCCGGGGCAGGTGCACTCCGGGCGGGTGCGCGCGGTCGAGGCCGGGGGCTGGCTGGTACGCATCCCCGACGCGCTGCCGGCGTATATCAGCATCGAGCAGTACGAGCGCAACCTCGCGCGGATGGCCGCCAACCGGGCCCGGGCGGTGAGCGCCGGGGCGCCGCGCCAGGGCCCGGCGCTGCTGGCCGGGCTGGTGGCCTGCGGTATCTGCGGCCATCGTATGCAGGTGAGCTACGAGGCCGGCGGACGCGGCCAGCTGCACCGCTACTCCTGCCAGCGCCGCCACCATACCTATGGCGAACCGCGCTGCCAGCAGATGGCCGGGCCCTTCCTCGACGAGCACGTCGTCGCCCAGCTCCTTTCCGCGCTGGCCCCGGCCGCGCTGGAGCTCTCCATCCGGGCGGCCGGGCAAGTCCAGGCCCACCGGGCGCAGGTCGAACGGATCTGGCGCCAGCGCCTGGAACGCGCCGCATTCGCCTGCGACCGGGCCCGGCGCCAGTACCAGCTGGCCGAGCCGGAAAACCGCCTGGTCGCCAGGCAGCTGGAGAGCGACTGGGAAGACGCGCTGGCCGCACACCGGCACCTGGCCGAGGACTACGAACGGTTCACGCAGGATCGCCCGGCCCAGCTCAGCCCGGCGCAGCTGGCCGCAATCCGCGCGCTGGCCCAGGACATCCCGGCGCTATGGGCCGCTGCGGCGACCACCGACGCCGACCGCAAGAAGCTGCTGCGCGCCGTGGTCGAGCAGGTCCAGGTCACCGCCGACGGGACGAGCGAGAAGGTACAGGCCACGGTGACCTGGGCCGGAGGCACCCAGACCCACGCCGACCTGGTACGACCGGTCGCCCGCCTCGATCAGCTCTCCTACTATCCGCTGCTGACCGGGCGGATCAGGACCCTGGCAGGCCAGGGGCTGACGGTCGCGCAGATCGCCGACCGGCTGGCCGCCGAAGGACTGCGCACGCCCCGCCTGCACGAGCGCTTCCACCCCGGCGAAATCGGGCACCTGATCCGCCGGCTCGGCATCCGACCGGGCCTGGACGCCGACCGGCACACCGGTCACGGGCATCTGAGACCGGACGAATGGTGGCTGGCGACCCTCGCCCGTGAGATCGGGATGCCGGTGCCGACACTGTTCACCTGGCGGCGACGCGGCTGGATCACCGGACGACAAGACACCCGCCCGCCCTACCGCTGGATCATCACCGCGAACCAGGCCGAGGTCACACGCCTCCGGGCCCTTCACCAGCTCCCGGCCGGCTACCACAACCGGCGCCGCTGGCTGGATGAGACACCACCAGGCCAAAGCCCGTAAGGAAACGATGAAAAAGGAGGCCGCGACTCATGCCGAAGCCCTACGAAGCTCGTACTGAGGAAACGTCATCTCGGCCGGGTTGAGCTCGGGTGAGTAGCCGGGCAGGAAAAACAGATTCAGCCGGCCTTCGGTGGAGGCGGCGAATTTCTTAGTGGCGGTGGCGCGGTGCGCGGGATGGCCATCGACGATCAGGTACACCGGGCCAGGCGAATCGTGCAGCAGCCGCTTGCAGAAATCAATGAACACCGCGGCGTTCGTGTTGCCCTCGTAGACCGCGAACCGCAGCGCGCCTTTCGCGGACACCACGGAGATCATGTTCACCGAGTACCGGGCGCCGGTATTGCGCACTTCCGGGGTCTGCCCCACAGGCGCCCAGGTGGTCCCGGCGTGGTAATCCGACCGGATCCCGGCCTCGTCCGCGAACCAGGCCGTGGCGCCGTCAGCCTCGGCCTGAGCCCGGATGGCGGGGTACTCCTCGCGTTTCCACTTCTCGACTGCCCCGGGGTTCTGCTGATAGGCGCGGTGCAAGGGCCGCTGCGGCGAGAGCCCGAGCTTCCGCAGAAGGCGGCCGACGGAAACCACGCTCAGCCGGACGCCGAACTCGCGGCGGATCACCTCGCGGACCATCTCCCGGGTCCACAGCGCGAACTCGAACTGCATCTGCCGCGGATCCTGGCCCGCGATCAGCCCGTAAAGCCGGGCCATCTGCGGGCCGGCCAGCTTCGGCGGGCGGCCCGGCACCGGCCTGGCCGCCAGCGCGCCTTTCCCGCCCTCGCGGTATTTCGCCAGCCACCCGTACACCGTCTTGCGGTGCAGCCCCAGCGCGGCGGCCACATCCTCCGGATGCGCGCCTTCCCCGACCTGGTCCACCGCCCGGATCCGCAGCACCTCGAGCGTCTTGTGATCAAGCTTCCGGCCATCATTTTCGCGCACGTTCCATTATCGCAGATCACAAGATCAAAGTCGAGCTACTTTCGAACTCCTTAGTATGTGGCCGGAACCAGCACGCGCGGCTCTGCTACCAGCGGAGATGCTGCTGCCGGCCACATAACCCAGCCATCCACATAATGGCGTTTATGTGGAATGCCACATAACCGCCATAGCAGGGCCATGCACCTCTACGAGGCAGGCGTGCCGCTGCCCTACATCCGCGACATCCTCGGGCATGTCGAGCTGGCCACCACCGATATCTACGCTCGCGCCTCCACCGAGGCTAAACGCAAAGCTCTCGAAGCCGCCTACGACATCGTCACCGACGACCTGCCCGAATGGAACCACGAGCCCGGACTGCTCAGCTGGCTCGCCAACCTATGAGCCCTCCGCTTCAAAGAAGGGTTATGCGCAGTGCCCGAGCGCCAGCATCGCTGTCACCAGGCCCGGCAGGCCAGCGCTGCGCATAACCCGGCACTGCTCATAAGGCGGGATCCTTTCGCCGCTGCTCGCTAACATCGCCTTGTCGGCGCTGGACGATCATTTCGACCGGCAATGGCATCAGGAGATGGGCTCAGACGGGCAGCGGAGAAAGCGCAGGCGTGACGGTAAGGGCAACTGGAAAATCATCCGCTATGCGGATGATTTTGTCCTCATGGTACATGGGGAACGCCGTCATGCTGAGGCGCTGCGGGAGGAGGTGGCGGCCGTGCTCGCTCCGATGGGGCTGCGGCTGGCACCGGAGAAGACCGCCGTGGTCCACCTCGATGAGGGCTTCACGTTCCTCGGCTTCGACATCCGCAGGATGCGGAAACGGGGAACGCAGAAGTACTACGTCTACACCCGGCCGTCCCGCAAGGCTATCCAGTCCATCAAGGACAAGGTGGCGGCCAGGACGTACAGGTCAACCCGCCACATGGGCCTGGACGAGCTGATTACCAGCTTGAACAGGTCACTGGCGGGGTGGGCGAACTTCTTCCGGCACGGGGTGTCCAAGGCAGTGTTCAGCGCGGTCGACAGCCATGCGTGGCACCGGCTGATGCGCTGGATACGCGCCAAGTACAAGCAAGGAAACCACCGGATCGGGATGCCAGAACTGCGCCGCCGTTTCTGCGACCAGGGATGGCGGTTCGCCTGCAACGGGGTCGTGTTCACCGGCGCGTCCAGCGTCGCTGTGACCCGCTACCGCTACCGCGGCAGCACCATACCGACCCCCTGGACCCCGGCACCAGCCTCGCGCTGATGACCAGCGGGCAAGACACGCGGAGCGCCCGTTGCGTGGAGACACGCACGGCGGGTGCGGCGGGCGGGCCGGGGAAACCCACCGGGAGCAATCCCGGCAGGGCGCCCCGGTCCGACCCAACCGGCCGGTACTACAGGACCGCGCTAGATGGCCTGCTGCGGCGCATCAACGCCTACCTGATGCGCTGGGCGCAAAGGAAGTACAAGCGGCTGAGGTCATTCAAGAAAGCCCGGAGGTGGTGGCACGGGCTGACCGCAAGGCAGCCAGGCATGTTCGCCCACTGGGCCTGGATGAACGAGTTCTGACCAGATCAGGGATGGGACGAGCGGAGTGACGAGAGATTGTCACGCTCCGTTCTGTGGGAGCCCGGGGGTGAGATTCCCCCGGGCCACCCGGCGCCCCAAGGCTAGGCTGGCCAAATAGCTAGACTGCTGACTGCGGCGACGTCAAATGCTACTTTCCTTATGACGCGCTATGTCAATATTCGGTTTACATCCGGGCCGACTGCCTTCGCCGAGGGATCGCAGTTTCATGTCAGCAGCGCCTCTGCGGGACCCAAGCATCGGCCGGGTCAGACGCGTGACCTTGATCATCGATACTGACGAACATCCTCATCTGCCTCGATGATCCTGTCTCGGAAGTTGTCTGTGGGTCCGCTTCTTAACATGGGCGCCGAACGATGTTCACAGTCACCAGCGTCTGGATTTCCTGGAACCAGGAGCGTAGTCACCAAGTGTCCCCTAAGCGTTCTGAGCTTCCTGGTCGCATCACGGATGGCCTGCTGACGGCGCAAGTTATCGCGTCGTTCGTCGCGCTCGGCCGCTGTCCGCCGCCTGCGCACTGCGGCGCTTTCTGGCTGACTGATCTGCCGCCGCGACCACCTGGATCGGGCAACCTGCCGCCGCTCGGCAATCTCGGTGCGGCGCAATTCGCGCTCGGCCCTGCGGAGTTGGTCTTGCATGGCCCGCCACCGCACAGGGTCCCGTGGTTGCCTGCCACTCTGCGCAGCGCCCGTTCCATGCGAGTCGGGCGCGCTGCGCGCGTTCCCATTGCGCAGCCGAATCTCTAACACAGCCGGAATGCCCGGATTGCTCCTCGGCCACACCCGTTGAACGGGACCCATCCGCTCATGCCGCCGTCGGAGCGTTGGGGAAGTGGCCCGGCCCGCTCCTGGATGCGCGGCTGGCTGGCGGGTTTCAGGGCGGCGGCCAGGCCCCGATCGGCTTGCCGATCTCCCATTCGTGCCCGAACGGATCGACGATCCGGCCCAGACGCCAGCCGTGCTCATCGCACACCGGGGACTTCTGCGTGGCGCCGGCGTCGACCGCCCGCCGCACCACGGCGTCCGGGTCATCGGCCACCAGCAGGGTCCGGCTCGTCGCGCCGCCTATCGCGCCCGGGCTGAATCGCCCGCTGCCCGGCCCGGCCGCTGCCACCCAGAACGCCGCCTCGCCGACGGCAAGCTGCGCGACGATGTCATCGCCCTGCCCCACCTGGTGAAGAAGGCGCGCCCCGAACGCGTCCGCGTAGAACGCGACGGCCTGGCCAGCACGCTCGACCCACAACTCCGGCTGGATACTCGTCATCCGCCCACTGTCGCAGCTCAAGGCGGACAGCGGAGCAGATACTGCCGCGTGCCGAATCGTCCTCCTATGCCGCCGGGAGCGCGGTCGGGCACCTGCTTCGAGGGTAGATGGCTGCAGGTGGCGAGGGCTGTTGCCACCGAGACCACAGCAGCGATTGGTCAGCGGTCTCTTGCCGTCGGCGGTCCCCTATGAGACAACTTCGTCGGTCTCTGAATCTTGCGGCCAGCCGCAGCTGCTGCGGGTCTGCGAACTCTATGAGATCAACAAGGCTGTGCTGCAGAGCAACGACCCCAGCTTCGTCGGCATGCCGAGCTTCCGCGAGTTCCTCGAGATTATCGCGAAGGCGACGGAACCATCGCGCAAACGCTGGATCGTTATCCACCTGCTCACAGAATCTCACATAACCCAGAGATTCGTACTGCGCTGGCCCGGGATCGCCCGTGGGCATCATCATCAGTTCTCCGATCGCGCGTTGCTGACCACGGAAAAGCCTAAGCGGCTTAGGCATCGCTTCGCTAGCGATAGCGAGCTGATTAGCTTCAAGCAGACGTACAAGTTCCCTATTGCGGCTCTCGGTGCCCAGGTCGAGGAAACGCAGATCGCGTCGGATGATTTCGGCCCAGCATAAGTATTGAGCAAATACATAAACCGTGTAGTCCCGCGCATAACGTTCCATGTCAGGGTCTCCGCAATGGAGCTGGCTGCCGAGGACGTCATGCCCGACGATTGTGTAGAGACGCGAATGCAGGTTTTGTGCAGCATTCAGCAACGGTTCGCGATACCGGCTAAGGATGGCCTCGGCCTGCTCTGCCTTACTTTGTGCCTTCTGCTGAGCGGCGATGAGACTCTCGTAGTGTCTTGTACGCTGCGCGGACCATGTCGTCATCACCCCGGCCGCAACTGCACCCACCACCGACACAGCTGCCGACCCGACGCCAACCACGATTTCGGCATCCATACCAATATGGTCACTCAGGAGCAAGGCGGTTCGCACAACATGCTGGTGAGCGGTGCACGACCGGTGACGCGCTCATAGCCGCGTATCGTGCGTGGCCTGGTTGTTGTGCGTGGTATTCGTGCCGCGTGACGTCAGGCGTGTATGGTTCCGCGGCTGTCGAAGGTCATCGCACGTTGCAGGGCCGCGGCCCGGAGGTCTTCGGGGATTTCGGCCGGGCCGCCCAGCCCGCTGGCGTTGATGCCCGCCTGCGCTGCCTCCTCGACCACCGAGCCGACTAGGATGGCCAGCTCGGGCGTGCGGTGAAAGATCAGCACCCCGTGATTGGCCAGCAGCACTGCGGGCACCGCGGGGATCACCACGGCCCGGATGCTGGCGATGGCCTCGTCGGACCCGCGCGGCCCGTACCCGGCCACGGGAACGCCGTTGGACAGGCCGAACATGGCCAGGGCCTCCACCCAGCATCCGATAGGCCGGCGGGCGACTGCATAGGCGGTCGCGTAGGGCGAATGGGTGTGCAGGACACAGCCGACGTCAGGATTGTCGGCGTACATCGCCGTGTGCATGGCGACCACAGCGCCCTGGATGGGCGGCAGGTCGCCCTCCAGCAATGTCCCATCCAGGCCCACCCGCACCACCATGGACGCCGGATGGTCGCGCAGGGACGGTCCGGCGGTGAAGTACATCTCCTCCGCCCCTGGGACCCGCACGCTGACGTTGCCGTGCCCATTCGACGAGATCGCCCCGCTGGCGACCACCCGCTGAGCGATGTCGGTCACCTGGGCGGCCAGCCCCTTGTCCATGATGAACCCCCCAATCAGAGCCCGCCAGCCAACTGACCGCAGGTGCCCGGCACCGCTAGCACGCTGGCCCAACGTATCCAGGCACCGCGGCCCGAACAAGACCACGCCCAGCCATGCGCCCAGTCGACATCCGGTCATGCCGCATAGGGCGCGCCAACTCAGGGACGATCTAGCCACCGGCCGACCGGAGCGCTCGCGGCATCGACAGGCACCTTGTCAGTCGAAGGTGACCTTCAGCAGACCTGCCACACCCCGGCGAACCGGCGGTCGGCGCATGGACTGCACTGATCGCTCAAATTGTCACACTGAGTTACGGGATAGTCTTGAAGAGCGCGCTCCCGATCCGCCGATCGGAGCGGCCAGGGCTGTCTCGCCGGTCACCAGCTGGGCCGCGCAGATCCAGGCTGTTCTGTACGCATGCTCCTGGCTTGGGCTTCCACAGGCGCCGACTGCGGACGGGCCTCAGTCACGGTCTGACTGCTGCCCGTCTCGAGCCATCGGTAAAGACAGGGTGCTGCAGAGGACCCTTCCGCCTGGCGCTGCTGAAGGAGCCCGCAGGGGTCTGTCCGGTGTCCCGTACAGGGCATCCATGCGGGACTCTTCACCGGGCAGGTCTTACGGGACGGCCTCTCACGGGCGTCCCTCCGACCTGAGGTGTTCCCGTATGAGGTTCCCTGACCGGAACTGCTGCCCGGCGACGCGCCCATTCCGGCCCAGAGTGACGTGCCATCACGGCCACACGTGCTGCCTGCGTAAGTTCGCCTACGGACGTCGGATGGCGATCTGTGTGAGGTTGGGCAGTGATATCCCGAGTTCGCGAACGTGGTCTGTGTGGGCGTCGACGGCGGCGAGTTGTCCGTCTGCCGCTGCGATGAACAGCCATCGGCTGTCGGGCGACCAGGCCACGGATCCCATCAGGTCGGCGTATGACTCGTTGATGAGCACGGGGAGCGCATGGTCGGCACCGGTGGCAAGGTCGCGCAGTTGCACTGTGCTGGTTTGACCATGGTGGTCGACGAGGGCGGCGGTCGTGCCGTCCGGGGAGATAGGACCCGGCGGTGCGCCAACACTGTTGGCATCGAGGGGGAGCTGCCTGAGGGTGTGCCGCGCGCCAGTGGATCGATCGACGACAACGCTCTGGCATCCCCTCCCTCCTCCCTCCAAGCGACGCGGGCCGACTGGGCGGGCCGCGTCGTCGAGGGTGCTGCTCATGAGGGTCACGGTAGTGATCTCAGACCCGTGCGGTGTCCTTGCTCATCCGCCACGCGGCCCCGGCTACGAACAGCCCGAACCACACGACCGCGTTGACGAGGGCGTACCACGGGAGCTGGTGCGTGAGGGGTGCGCGGGCAATCTCGGAGACGCCGTACATCGGGGTCCAGTAGGCGATGTGCCGCACCTCCGCGCTGTACTGGTCGAGCGGGATGAAGACACCGCCGAGGAACGACAGCAGCGCCAGACCCGGGCCCAGGATCTGCATGGCGTTCTCGCCCGGTACGACGTAGCCGACGAAGACACCCAGCGCTGCGAACGTCAGGGTGCAGAAGACGGTCACGACGGCGCTGAGGATCCAGACGTGCGTCGGCATCTCGGCCTTGCCCTGGAGGAGGCCGACGGTGTTGACCGCCGCGATCGCGAGGCTGCCCATGACCAGGGCGACCAGCGCCTTGATCAGGATGTAGACGATCGGGTTCAACGGGGTCAGCCGTAGCTGCCGCGACCAGCCGAGCGAGCGCTCGAGGGCGACCATCGAGCCGCCCGCCGCGGCGGTGAGCGCAGCGCCGTACAGGGCCATCGAGACCAGGATGTACGCCGCGACGTTGCCCGAGCCGGACCTGTCCTGCCAGCCCTTCTGCCCGCCGAAGCTGAGGAGCAGGGCGGCCGGGAGGATCAGCGTGAAGATGATGGTGCGGCGGTTGCGCAGCATCCGCTTCAGCTCGATGCCGAGGACCGTGAGGTTGAAGCCGCCCAGGGGCGGCACCCGCCGCAGGCTCAGGTCGATGGTCTGCGTGGTCATGCCTGTGCTCCTTCTACGTCGTCGTCGCCCACGGTCAGGCTGAGGAACGCGTCCTCGAGCCCGCGGGCGGTGATCTCCAGGTCGCGGGCCGTGGTCTCGTTCAGCAGGTAGCGCGCCACCGCGTCGGTGTCCTTGGCGTGGAGGTAGACCGCATCGCCGCGGATGTCGACGCTCTCGACGCCCGGGAGGGCGGACAGCTCCTGTGCGTCGGGGTTGTCGATGGTGGCTCGGACGGTCCGGCCGGCGGCGAGCGCCTTGATCTGGCTGCCGGTGCCGTCGGCGACGATCCTGCCCTGGCTGATCAGCACGATCCGGTCGGCGTACTGGTCGGCCTCCTCGAGGTAGTGCGTCGCGAAGAGGACCGTACGGCCCTTCTCGGCGTCCGCGCGGATCGCGGACCAGAACGCACGCCGGCCCTCGACGTCCATGCCGGTGGTCGGCTCGTCGAGGAGCAGGAGGGCGGGGTCGGGCAACAGCGCCATCGCGAAGCGCAGGCGCTGCTGCTCACCCCCCGAGCACTTGCCGACCTTGCGGTCGGCGATGGACGCGATGCCCGCGGTGCGAAGGACCTCGTCGACCGGAGCCGTGTCGGCGAACAGGCTGGCGGTGTAGGCCACGGTCTCGCGGACGGACAGGTCCTTGAGGAGGCCTCCGGTCTGCATCACCGCCGAGACCAGCCCCCGCGCGATGGCCTCGCGGGGGTGGAGCCCGAGTACCTCCACCGTGCCGGTGGTCGGCTGGGAGAGACCGAGGACCATGTCGATGGTCGTGGTCTTCCCGGCACCGTTCGGGCCGAGGAAGGCGACGATCTCACCGGGCTCGAGGGACAGGTCGATCCCGCGTACGGCGTGGACCTGACCGAAGTCCTTCGTGACCTCGGAGAGCTGGACAGCGGGTACCGACCCGGCCGAGGTGCCGTGGGTTCCCCAGATGTGGGTCTGGGTCATGTGCCTCATCCTGACGCGCGAGAGCCGCCCGAGCTTCATACACCGGTCACGGATTGACATCGAAGACGATCGTCGCGGTCAACAAGGACCCCGAGGCCCCGATCTTCGAGCTCGTCGACTTCGGTATGGTGGGCGACATCCACACGGCCTGGAGCGGAGATCCGAACGATGCGGGCGGGAGGATGGTGATCTCGTCCCGGCTCCCCTCCTGAAGTGACACCCAGGTAGCGTTGAGGCGAGGGACACGTCCGGTCGGGAATTCCGCCGCGTCGGCGACGCCGGCTCCGGCGTTTGCCTGATGAATGGTGCTCACCGGATCGTGTTCCCGTCGTCTTCAAGGGTCCGTACCGCGATCCCTGCCTGTGCGAGCGGTTCGACGAGCCGTCCCAGGGTGAGGACCTGCTCCGGGTACCAGGCACCAGGCTTCGCAGCCTCGCCGCCGTCGTAACCGAGCAGCGCATCGGCGAAGACCACGCTGGTGTCGGCCGCCATCCGGAAGTCCCCGGTGCCCACGACAAGCCGCGTCTCGAGTCGCCGTCCTGCGGTGAGCACTGCGACGTGATGGGCGACCGGTTCCCTGCTCGCATCGGCGATCATGCTGGGCGGGCGCGAGCGAAGCGCGGCTCGTGGCAGCAGCGCGATCAGGTGGGCCCGGTTCAGCGCCAGCATGAGTTCTTGCACTGAGCGCTCAGTCAGGCAGATGTAGGGGCTCACGGTGACGGCGTCGGCCACTGGTCCGAGCCAGCCGCCGTCGTGCTCTGCGAAGCCGAACACCTGGCGTGTGCCGAAGGGCGGTGCCAGCCGCACCGTGGAGACCCGGTGGTGGCGGAGCCCGGTCAGTCCGCGATGGGCGAAGTCGGCGGCTGCTTTGCCGCCACTGCCCTTGGTCGTCACGGTGAAGACCAGCTCGACCTCGTCTGCGTCCGGGTACTCCTCGAGCAGGGCCGCGGCCACCAGGTTCGTGACCCCTGGGGCGATGCCGGCGTTCATCACGACGGTCCCGTTCGTCGCGCCCCCGCCGCGCAGGGCCTCCAGAGCCTCGGCCGGCTCCGCCGACAGGTTCAACATCACGCCGCCGTGCTCCAGCACGTGCCGTTCGGCGGCCAGGGTCGGGTCCGGGACCGTGCTGACGACCAGGTCCACACCCTCGAGCGCGGCCGGCAGGGTCGAGGCGGCGGCCAAATCGACGTACCGGAAGCTTTGCGACGCGGCCGGCGTGCGGCCCGCTTCGTGGACGGTCCATCCGCGCCGCCGGAAGGCATCGGCGACGAGGGTGCCCAGGGCGCCCCGGGCGCCGATGACGAGGACGGTCTGCGTGGTCTTGGAGGAGTTGTTCAACACGGTCACCTGATTCCGAAGATCTTGACGAACATGGGGGTATCGATCAGCGTGTGGGGCGCGATCGCGTGGTAGGCCCATACGTGCGCCCACGCGTTGCCGGTGCGCAGCGTGATGAAGGTCTTGAACATCCCGGGCGCTGTGTAGAACAGCAGCACGTAGAGCGCGGACAGCACGGCGTCGGTGGGTGAGGCCAGGTTGGTCCAGCCGTCCAGGAAGTGCAGCGACGCGTAGGTCAGCCCGCCCAGGATCACCGTGGCCGGGAACGAACCGGTGAGCCGCAGGTAGCGCGGGGTGAGGATGCAGTAGACGAACACCATCGTCGGCAGCACCGTGCCGGCGAACGAGATCGCGAAGGTCAGCGGCGCACCGAGCAGGAGCTGTCTGGAGTCGAGGTGAAGCACGGCCGGGTCGAGGAGCAGCTGCACCGCCGACTCCAGGACCAGCACGACCAGGATGACCTTGAGATCGGCGCGCCGGTTCGACGAGCGCAGGCTCAGCTGTTGTGTGTTGTACCGGCGTCGGAAGAAGAGGAAGGGTGCCACCGCATACGCCAGGACGTTGTACGCCGCCCAGGCGAGCGCTTCGTGGGGGACCACGGCCTGACCGGTGCGGATGATCATCCCGTCGAGGTGGAACCCGAACGCGTGCCATCCGAAGGCGTGCGCGACAAGATAGCCGCCCACCATGGCGAGCACTCCGTAGGCCAGCACGACTGCGGTCTCCCTGGCCGCCAGTCCTCGCTCGGGTGCTCGCGCCGCTACATCGGGCACCGGACGCCGCCGGGTGAGAAGGTGTACGACGCCCATCAGTGCAAAGACCTCGAAGAACATCGCGTTGGTCTGCAGCACCGCTCCCGCGGTCGGCGGGTTGGCGAGCTTCGAGGCGTGAAACGGCAGGTGCCGACCTGCCAGGGCGACCAGAGCCACATTCGTCCCGACCCAGGCCACCAGCGCGATCTGCACACCGGGCCGCCCCAGCAGGCCGCATAGCGGAATCCTCCTGGCAGGCGCGCGCGTCTGTGCTTCCAGTCGTGGTTCAAGTTGTGTCATACTCGTACCTTACGATCGTATGATACGACTGTCCAGTACGTTTGTATTAAAGGTTGGTAGGAAAGGTGGGGACCCATGCCAGAGTCGCCGAAGGAACGTCTGCTCGATGCCCTGGTGTCCATCACCGCCGAGCGAGGCCTCGACAAGGTCAGCATTCGTGAGGTCGCCGCCGAAGCCGGTGTGTCGGTCGGGACCGTTCAGTACTACTGCCGCTCCAAGGACGAGATGCTCGAAATGGCCTTCCGGCACATCCTCAACAGGATGTCCGACCGCGCTGCGGCGACTCCCCGCTCCGGCACCGTGACCCAGGTCCTGCGCCGCGCCCTGCACGAGTTCCTGCCACTCGACGACCTCCGCCGCCGCGAGTGCCGCGTCTACCTCGCCTTCGCAGCCCGCGCAGCCGTGACCCCGAGGCTCGCCGAGGTGCAACACGAGCTCCTCGGAGACATGCGGGGTCGATGTGCTGGTGTCTTCCAGGCGGCAAGGGACGCTGGCGAGGCGACCACGGATTTCGACCCGAAGGAGGCTGCGATCGTGACCACCGCACTCGTCGACGGAATGCTGCTACACATGCTCACCGACCCCACCGGCCTGCGAAGACAGCAAGCGATCCGGTTGCTCGACGTCCACCTACGGCGGTACCTCCACGTCGAGGAGACAGGCAGGACAACTCGATGACGGCTGAATGTCAGTAGAGCGGAAAGTCGGACCGGGTCGAACCCACAGGATTTGGGTTCGGCCCTCCGGGATGTCCTGAGACATCACAGGCGAGCGGCCTGGGGAAACGGACCAGCAGCAATGCCGGCACCGCGCCCCAGGCCGACTCCACCGTGAGTTCCGCAATCTCTGAGGCGAGGGCGGTCTATGGCTCGACGTAGACCGAGCCTCCGAGTTCGAGGAACTGCGCTGACTTCTGCTTCATCGCCACCTCGCGATCGAGTCGGGGATCCAGTTCGCCGCCGAAGCGGTCGCGTACGTCCTGGGAGATCTTCATCGAGCAGAACTTCGGGCCGCACATCGAGCAGAAGTGCGCGGTCTTGGCGCTCTCGGCGGGGAGGGTCTCGTCGTGGTAGGACTCCGCGGTCTGCGGGTCGAGCGCGAGGGCGAACTGGTCGCGCCAGCGGAACTCGAAGCGCGCCTTGCTCAGCGCGTCGTCCCAGGCCCGGGCGCCGGGGTGGCCCTTGGCGATGTCGGCGGAATGCGCGGCGAGCTTGTAGGTGACCACGCCAACCCGTACGTCGTCGCGGTTGGGCAGGCCGAGGTGCTCCTTGGGGATGACGTAGCAGAGCATCGCGGTGCCGTGCATCGCGATCGTGGCGGCGCCGATCGCGCCAGTGATGTGGTCGTAGCCGGGCGCGATGTCGGTCGCGAGCGGGCCGAGGGTGTAGAACGGTGCGCCGTGGCACCAGTCCTGTTGGAGCACCACGTTCTCCTCGACCAGGTTGAGCGGGACGTGTCCCGGCCCTTCGACCATCACCTGGACGTCGTGCTCCCAGGCGCGGGTCGTGAGCTCGGCCAGGGTCCGCAGCTCGGAGAACTGGGCCTCGTCGTTGGCGTCGGCGACCGAGCCGGGCCGGAGCCCGTCGCCGAGGCTGAAGGAGACGTCGTAGCGGGCGAAGATCTCGCAGAGCTCGTCGAAGTGGGTGTAGAGGAAGTTCTCCTCATGGTGGGCCAGGCACCACCCGGCCATACGCGTGTACCGGGCCCGCGCCGCCGAAGGCATGTGCGCCTTGATGGCAGCGGACCGTGCCGATCCGGTCCGGACGGGATCCCCCAGAGGCGATAGACCCGTCGTCTCGCAACGTCCAAGCAGATCCGGACGTTCGGAGCGCGTCCCCCGACGGCCGGCGGGTGCCCGGTCAGGGATCCACCTCCGGCGCCGGATGTGCGGGGAACAACTCCGCGGTTCCTGATGCGCGGCAGCGCAAGCGGCTGATGCTGCTGGACTGGGGATACGGTTCCGCGTGTGAGCGATGATCAACGTGTCAGTCGGGACTCACACGAGCCGGCCAAGTCGGACCCGCCCGGAGTTCAGCGCTGGGCTGACTACCTGGACTGGGTCCGCGAGGACATCATCAGGACGGTGACGTCCCTGCCCGAGAATGAGCAGCGCACCTCGCGCCTTCCGAGCGGGTGGACACTCATCGAGCTCCTGAGCCATGTCTTCCACATGGAGCAGCGGTGGTTCGTTTGGGGCTTCCTCGGCGAATCAGTGGACAGGCCATGGGGCGACTGGAGCGAAGCCGAGCCGTGGACTGACGATGACAGCGGTGAGGCGAGAGCGGGTGCTCGGTGGGTCGTGTCCGCGGGGATCACGGCCGAAGACATCGCGCTAGAACTTCGAGTCCTCGGTTCGCGAACGCGCGGTGTGCTCAAAGAGCATCGCATGGACACGGTCGGCACCCCGGGGGGTCGCTTCGGTGACAACCCGCCGACTCTCGAGTGGATCTGTTTCCACGTGTTGGCTGAGTACGCCAGGCATGCGGGTCAACTTGACGTCGCCGCCGAGATCGCTCGGGACTAGTCAAATCGATCATCGCCGCGTCTCGCACCGCGAGTGCTCGGACCGTTTCAGTCGGCGATGGTCGCACGGGAGCGCGCTCCCGTGCGGGATCCCGAACGGGACGTATCAACGAGGTGACCCGGGGGGCCCCTCTGCGCCGGAGCCTTGACCGTCATGTCGTGTCTGCCACCAACATGGGCAGCGTGCAGATTCACGCTCAGACCGGGACGGGTGGAGATCGCCCGCCAACATTGAAAAGGGAGAGTGCAAGTGCGAGCACGGACATTGCGATCGATCACTTAGAGCCGCCCGCTGGGCATCCTCTCACCCGGTCGCACCACACGCCGGTCACGTTCCGCTCCGTGGCCCTGGCCCCCAAGGCCGTGCTCCTAAACCTCATCCCGCTCGGCGCGGCGTTCGGCTTCATCGTGCTCTTCTGGCAGGACGGTCACGGCTCGGGCTTCTTCTACGGCATCGACGCCACCCATGCGATCCGCAACTGGGCGCCGATCATCCTGTTCGCGCTCCTGTTCGGCATCTCGATGGACTACGAGGTCTTCGTCCTCTCCCGCATGCGCGAGGAGTACGACGCGCACGGCGACACCCGCCGCGCGATCGTGGTCTCGCTCGCTCGCCCGGACCGGGCGGCTGGTGACTCCGCGTCGCTCATCCTCGTCATCTCGTTCGCGTCACTCAGCGCCACCAAAGACATCGCCGTGCAGGTGCCCGCCACCGGCCTGGCCGTCGGTGTCGTCCTCGACGCGATCGTGGTGCGGACCTTCCTCGTGCCGGCCTTCGCGGCGCTCCTCGGCCGCTGGAACTGGTGGCTCCTACAACCGCTCATGCGCGTCCTGCGCGTCCGCGCCGTACCGCCACAGGGATCAGCGACCTGACGAGTAGGCCCTCGACGTGCGCCGTACGACAGGTGGGTCGTCCCCGGGGCTCAGGCGTCCCTGAGGCGAAGCGCGGCCGCGCCGGCGCCAACGGCAGCTGCCGTGTGGGCCGCGAGCACCGCCATCCCCGGCCAGCCGGAAATTGGGAGGTCGGCGCAATCGCGCGTCGCCTGGATCGCCAGCCCGGCATCCATCGGTGAGTACCGGCGCAGATGTTCCTGCCAGTCGGGGTCCGAGATGAGCGTCGCGAAGACGGGCGCGAGGAACAGCAAGGAGAGCACGAGCACGAGGGCGCCGCCGGTGTCGCGGACGAGCAGCGCAACGCCCGCGCTCAGCAGCGCGAGCAGCACGAGGTAGAGGATCGTGCCGACCGCGGCTCGCTGGGTCAGGCCGTCGGTCAGGAAGTGCTGCGGGTAGCCGGTCGCCGTCGTGAACCCTCGTCTGGGCAGGACCATCCGGGCTGTCAGCAGCGCACCGGTCACACCGACCACGGCGCCGGTGAGGGACAGGGCTGCGACGACCGCGAGCTTCCCGACCAGGACCAGGGAGCGGCGGGGCACGGCCGCGAGCGTGGGCGTGATGGTGCGGTTGGCGTACTCCCCCGACACCAGGAGGACGCCCAGGAGGACGGCGCCGAGTTGTCCGAGACGGACGCCCGCCAGGCTGAGCTTCACGGTGTCGCGCAGGCACGTGTCCGCGCACTCGTCGGCCCGCAGCGTTCCGGTGATCGCGAGGCTCACGCCGATCATCGAGACTGCGACGAGGGCGACCAGCCAGGCGGTGCTCCGGAGCGTCCGCGCCTTGGTCCATTCCGCGTGCAGCGACCGTTCGAGCGCTGTCATGCGTCGCGCCGTCGCAGCCGCCACCACGCGAGGCCCAGCCCGGCGGCGGCGTACACGAGCACCACCGTGATGCCCGGGCCGGGGCCGATGAGCGCCCATGGTTCGGCGAGCGTCTCGGTGACCGGCTTGGCGCGAAGGGTGGCCATGCCGCCGGCCAGCGTGGTTGACATGAGCCAGCGTGGCGAGGTGCCCGGCAGGACCATCCCGGCGATGAGGGGGAGCACGACGAGAGCGATCGTCAGGGTGATCGCCGCAGCGCTGCGGCGCAGGAGCATGCCGACGGCGAGCGCGAACAGCGAGACCCCGGTCATGAACAGTGCCGTGAGGACGAGTGCGCGGATGACGTGTCCGTCGGTCAGCGAGGGCTCCGGGAACGCTGGAGGTCCCATCCCGTTCCCCTTTGAGGATCGGGACGGCCACCAGGAACGCGCCCACCACCGCGACGAGGCTCACCCCCAATACGGCGGTCCCGAGCACGATCGCCTTCGCGGCCAGCACTAGGCCCCGGTGCGGCGTCGCGGTGAACGTCGTCCGGATCCCGCCCTTGCGGTACTCCGAGGTGCCGAAGAGCGCACCCACGGCGATGAGCGCCATCAGGCCGGCGACGACTCCGATCAATGAGGCCTCGACGACGTCGTCGTCGGGCTCCTGCGGTCCGACCTTGCCGCTGCCCTGGACGGTGTAGGACCCGGCGCTCTCCGTCATGACGGGCGGCGGCGGCTCTTCCGTGGCCCCCTTGACGCCGTCCTTCGGACGGTCGATCGGCATCATCACCTGGATCGGCTGCCAGGTGCGCTCGGTCGTCGGCTCCAGGGTGACGCGGTCGAAGGTGGCCGAGGCCGAGGTCGGCGCACCGCCCAGCGACGAGGTGCCCATGCCCCGGTCGACGTACAGCCGTGGCGCAGCGGACACCATGAACCCGACCTCGGCGGTGTCCGGAAGTGCCGGGGTCATCGTGGCGATCTTCTGCCACGTCACGCCGTCAGCGGACTCGTACCCGGTCACGGAGGTGCCGGTCCGGGTCAGGCGCAGCCACCGTGACCCGGTGCCGGCGCTGCCCGCGACGTCGTGGGAGAAGTCTGACTGCATCCGTACGCCGTGCCCCGCGGTGAGGAGCACCGAGACGTAGGAGGAGCCGCTGGCCGTGCCGTCCTTGATCACCACGTCGGCGGCGTCGGCTGTCCACGGAGTGGTTGCGACAGGCTTGCTCGGTCCCGTCGGGGGCCTGCCTTGCTGCGCCCCCGCCGGGGTGGCGAGATCTCCGACGTGCACGGTGATCGTCGTGTCGCCGCGCACCGGCTGATGGACGAAGCCGAACTCGTCGGAGACCGGGTCACCCGTGGGTCCGACGACGAAGTCCCGGTGCTGGTTGATGTCGTTGCCGCTCCCTGCGGCGCCCACCGCGCTGAGTCCGATCGTCAGGACGGCGGCTCCGACCAGCGTCATGACCCATCGGGGCACGCTGCGGAGCTTGGTCCACTCGGCACGTACGGCGTTCATCGGGCGTCTCCGTGCGTGCTGAATTCGACCGCTCCACGCGTCAGCTCCATGTACGCCTCCTCGAGCGAGGCTCGGTGCCTGCGGAGCTCGTCGAACGGCACCCCTGCCGCGGTCAGCAACGACGCGATGGCGTCCCCGGCGATCCCGTCGACGACGACGGAGTCCGAGGCGCTTATGGTCACCGTGGCGCCGGCGTTCGCCAGCACCGTCATGGCCTCTCCGCGCCCCTGGGTGACGACCTCGACCTGGTTCTTGGACGCGGACGCGAGCAGCGCCGCCATGCTGGTCTCGGCGACCAGACGCCCGCGGCCGATCACGATCAGCTGGTCGGCGGTGTCCTGGAGCTCGCTCATCAGATGGCTCGAGACGAGCACGACTCGCCCCTCCGCGGCGAGCTCACGGAGCAGTCCGCGGATCCAGATGATGCCGTCCGGGTCGAGGCCGTTCGTGGGTTCGTCCAGCATGAGCACGGGCGGGTCGCCAAGCAGTGCCGCGGCGATACCTAGTCGCTGCCGCATGCCTAGCGAGTAGCCGCCGGCTCTCTTGCGTGCGACGGACGCGAGTCCGACCTGGTCGAGCACCTCATCGACCCGTCGCTTCGGGATCCCGTTGCTCTGGCTGAGCCACAGCAGATGGTCGCGGGCGCGGCGGCTCGGGTGCACCGCGTCCGGGTCGAGCAGGGCGCCCACCTGGGTCAGGGGGGTGGCCAGCGACGCGTACCGCTGGCCGTTGACCAGGGCCTCACCGGAGTCTGCGGCGTCCAGGCCGAGGACGACCGCATCGTGGTCGACTTGCCGGCGCCGTTCGGCCCGATGAAGCCGGTGACCTCACCCGGTCGGACACTGAACGTCAGCCCGTCGACCGCGATGGTCTCGCCGTAGGCCTTGTGGACCGCAAGGACGTCGATCGATGGCCCCATGGAGGCGACGCTAGGCCGAGGACCGGAGCCGGGTCGTCACCGTCGAGCGGGATCTTCGGACCCGTTCGAGCCCCGGCGTCCCTCGGTCGGGGGATGACACGATGGCCACAATGGTGGGTGTGACATCGCGGTCGGCACGTGTGGGCTGGCCCGCAGTGGCCGCCGTGGTGCTGAGCGCGGCGGCGGTGCTGCAGGCGGGCACGGGCGGAAGCCATGGCTCCGTCGAGCTATGGGGTTCTGACACCTCGGCGGTCGGTCCCGAGCGTCCTCAGGACATCCTGGTCTCGATCATGCTCGCGCTCGCGGCTTCCGCGCCGGTCGCGCTCGTCAGGCTGTGGCCGGTCCTCGCGGTCGCCCTGTCCGGCCTCGCCACCCTGTTGTGCCTTATGTCCGCCACGCCTCCGACGGCGGGCAGCGTGGTCGCCGTGGCCGGCCTCTACTTCATCGTCGGTCGTTCCCAGCCGTGGTGGGTGGCCGTCGTCGTGGTCGCCCCGTTCCTGGTGTGGGCCGCCCTTCCCGTCGAGGACCTGGCGGGTGGGCGCAGCGTCGCCGCTGCTGTCCTCGTTCTCGTCGCGTGCGCCGACGTCGCGGGGGCCGCCCTGCGGATCCGGGGGTCGACGACTCGTCGGACGGCCCTGGTCGCCGCCGCTCAGCAGTCGACACAGGAGCACGTCACCCGCGGGGAGAGAGCCACGATCGCCCGCGAGCTCCACGACGTCGTGGCCCACCACGTCTCCCTCATCGCGCTGCAGGCGGACGCCGCCCGCCTGACAACGTCGGGCATGCCTGCCGAGGGCGCCGAGAAGCTTGTCGCGATCGGCGACACCGCCCGGACGGCGCTGACCGAGATGCGGCGCCTCCTCGGCGTCCTGCGAGAGGACGTCGTCGACGAGCCGACCTCGCCTCGCGAACCCCAGCCCGGCCTGGCACAGCTCCAGGGGCTCCTCGACGACATCCGGGCGATCGGCCCCGGCGGCGCCAGGCTTATCGTCACCGGACACGTCGCGCCGCTCGACCCGAGCATCGAGCTCACGGCGTACCGCATCGTGCAGGAGGCACTGACCAACGCCCGGCGGCATGCGACGGGGGCCGACGTGGACGTCGAGCTGGAGTACGGCGCTGACGCGCTCGTCGTCTGGATTCGCGACAACGGCCCCGGACCGGGGACGACGTCCGACGGCCACGGCCTGACCGGGATGCAGCAGCGGGCGGCGATGGTCGGAGGCGCCCTCACGACCGGAGGCGGACCGCTCGGAGGATTCATCGTGCAGGCCGTACTCCCGTCCGAGATCTCGTCGTGAGCACCACGCGCATCGCGGTCGTCGACGACCAGGACGTCGTCCGGACGGCCTTGGCCGCGTTGCTCGCGACGCAGCCGGACTTCTCCGTGGTCGGGACCGCTGCCGACGGCGCCAAGGCCGTGCGTCTGTGCGCGGAGCAACGACCCGACGTCGTCCTCATGGACGTGCGGATGCCGGTCATGGACGGGATCGAGGCAACCCGCCGGATCGTCGCGACCGGGCATCGGCCGCGCGTCCTGGTCCTGACCACGTTCGACCTCGACGAGCACGTGTACGACGCGCTGGAGGCTGGCGCCAGCGGGTTTCTGCTCAAGGACGCCAGCGCCGAACGGCTCTTCGAGGCCGTGCGCGTCATCGCGGCCGGCGACGCCTTGCTGTCCCCGGGCGTGACGCGTCGCCTCGTCGCGGAGTTCGCGAGGCTGCGGACGCGGCCCGCCTCGGTCCCGGCTGCTGTCGAGGCGCTCACCCCCCGTGAGCACGAGGTGCTGCTCCTCGTCGCGGAGGGCCTGTCCAACCCGGAGATCGCGCGGCGACTCGTGGTGGGAGAGGAGACGGTCAAGACGCACGTTAGCAGGGTCCTCACCAAGCTCGGGCTCCGTGACCGGACCCAGGCCGTCGTGCTCGCCTACGAGTCGGGCCTGGTCGTCCCGGGCCCCCGATGACCAAAAACCGACCCCAACCTCGACGTCTCCGCCGGTCTGGGCCTGCCGATCTTTGTAGCGGGGGCAGTGTGCTGGCTCAGGACATAGGCGACACCTGTCTCAGGGCATCGGCGACAGCCTTTGGTGGCTAGGACGCCTCTGAACAACGTCGATGCGCTGGCTGCGTTACGGCTGGGGCCGCTGGTGACACCGGGCAGGCCGCTGGCCGGGCTGTCCTGTCTGGGGGGGTCCGGCGAGTCCGGGTGCCAGCAGCGTGCCGGGGCCAGATGGACCGGGCTTGAGGTCGCCTTCGGGCGGGGCGGCGCCGGGCCGTCAGGCCAGCGCCCAGGTCCCGCCGCGGCGCGTCAGGCCGGCCTTGACCAGGGTCCGCAGGTTCAGGCCGGCGCACCGGGTATGCAGCCAGGCGTCGTTCTTCGCGGTCCCGATGTAGCGGAGCCTGACCCGGCGGCCGTTCTGGGTGGCCGTCCAGGCGATAGTCCGCTCGATGGTCGAGCGAGTCGGGTAGGACCGCCGGAACTCCTCGGTCCTGGCCCGGGCGCGGGCAGCGCGCAGCAGGCCCTCATGCGGGTGGATGGCCATCGACCGGCCATCTTTCGCGGTGGTGCACCGCTGGCGCAGCGGGCAGCCGGCGCACGCCGCGCCGAAGGTGACTGTCCGGGCCGGGCTCATCGGCCGGGTCACCCCGGCCGGGCAGGTGACCGTGCCCTGCTGTTCATCGACAGTGAAGTCATCGATGGTGAACCCGCCGGGCACGGCCGGGCGCAGCGGCCCGGGCTTGATGACGGTGTCGTGCCCGCCGTCGCGGTAGGCGGCCCGCGCCTCCCCGCTGCCGTAAGCCGAGTCGCCGTAGACCTCCAGCCGCTCTTCCGGCCCTGGCCTGGCCGGGGCGCCGGCGTCCGCGCCGGCCCGCGGCTCCGCGTTGCAGCCCCGGGCTGCGGCGTTGTCCTGCTCCGCCGCTCCCGCATCCCGGCGGCTGCCCCGGCGCGCCAGCAGCGCCGGGGGCGGGCGGGCCCGCGCGGAACCGGTCGCGGCCGGCCATCTTCACGCCGTTCTCCGCATCCGTGCTGCCCGGGCCGGCAGCCATCGTCATCTCGCAGTCGGTGATCAGCCCGCTGTCCGGCTCGGCCGCCACATGCCCCCGGAACCCGTCCCGCCGCTTCGACTTCGACTTGCGGGTATGCCGAGCTTCCCGGTCCACCGTGGAGATCACCCGGTCGGGCGCCACCTTCCGGGCGATCCGCCACCGCCCGTCGGTCCCGTCAGAATCCTGCGCCGGCTCCACGTCCTGCCCCGCGACCAGCGCCAGCAGCCCCAGCGCATCCGCCGCTGCCGCGTCCCGCTCCGGCGCGCCCGCGCCGGTGAGCTCCGCCAGCACCGCCAGCGCGTCGCTCACCAGATCCGACACCAGCCTGTCCTTGGCCTGCGGGTCGTCCCAGTCGATCGGCGGCTTGCCCGGCCTGGAGTAATCCAGCCGGCCCGCTGCCGCGATCACCTCCGCCGCGCCGGGCACCACCCGCGCCACCTTGCGCATCGCGGCCACCAGCTGAGTGACGGTGTCCTGGGTCGCCACGCCGTCGTCGAACACCGTCGAGTCCACGCACCGCTTCCGCCGGCCCCGCAAGATCCCCGTCGCCGCGATCACCTCCGCCACCGCGTCGAACACCCGGCCCGGGCGCTGCGAGGCAGCGATGCGCCGCCGCCAGTACACCAGCGTGGAGGGGCCGAACGACATCTGCGTCAGCGACCGGCCGCAGGCCACCTTCCACCGGATGTCGTACTTCAGCGCGTCCGCCGTCTGAGGATCCGACAGGTCATACAGCTCCTTCAGGACCAGCACGCTGCCCACCAGGTCCGCCGGCAGCGACGGCCGCCCGGTCCGGGACGGGAACAAGTCAGCAGTGAAGCTGTCCGGGAACAGCTCCCCGCGATGCTCCGCTAAGAACGCGAACACGCTGCCCGGCGGCACCAGGTGCCCGGCAATCATCTCCGCGTCCAGCAACTCCCGGTCCATCCGCGCGCGACCCTGCATAACAAGATCATCTCAGAAGATCGAACACTCTGCCGGCAGAAACGCCGAATCAGGACACCGAGTTATTCAGAGCCGTCCTAGGGGCTCGTACGTGCCGCAGCCGCCCTCGAAGGCCCCCTTGGTCATCACCGCCCTGTTCGTCGACCACCAGACCTCTGCTGAGGTCGCCGCCCGGTACGGCGTGCACCGGGCCTGGGTCTACAAGCTCAAAGCCCACTACGAGGCCGAGGGCGACGCCGCCCTGGAGCCACGGTCACGGCGTCCGAAGACCACACCGACCGCGTTGAACCGGCCCAAGTCGACCTGATCGTGCGGCTCCGCAAGCAGCGGGTCGGCGCGGGTCTGGAAGCTGCCCGGAGACCATCGCCTGGCACATGGCCCACCACCACGGCCACCAGGTGTCGAGGGCCACGATCAGCCGCACCCTCACCCGTCAGGGTCTGGTGGTCCCGAGCCGAAGAAGCGACCTGATTCCTCCCACATCCGGTTGGGTCTGCTGCACCGATAGGTGACACCTTGACCGGGTCTCTGGTGCCGCGTCGGTCCTTCCTACCGGGCTGGGGCGCCAACAGGGGCAGGGTGCAGATTCACGGTCAGACCGTGTGGGGTACGTATCACCCGCCAACATTCAATAGGGAGTGTGCACGCGACCGCCGGCGTCGTGGGCCAGGTCAGTCTGTCACGTGATCTGCAGCGGACCCGAGTGCGCATCGCTTGCCAATCTCATCGACACGTGTCGACACCGCACTGTGCCCTCGAGGGGTGTTCAGAGGGCGAGGACGATCTTGCTGGGCGCTTTTCGCTCTTCTAGGAGGTCGTGAGCATGCGCAGCTGCATCCAGTGGCATGACCTGCGGTGCCGGCCCGTCGAGCTCACCTCGGGCACGCAGATTCAGCACCGATGCGAGCGCTGTGCGAACCAGCTCGGGGTGCAGATGTGCGATTCCGCCCAGGCTGATCCCCGCCACCATGGTTGATGTGTGCCACAGAGAATCCGTCGCGACCGCGGTATCCCCACCGCTCGCGTTGCCCACGATGACGTACCTCCCGAGCGGCGCCATTCGGCTGATCAGCTGCTCACGCAGAACGCCGCCCACCGGATCGAAGACCAAGTCCGGGTGCAGCGAGCCCAGGGTATTCTCATCGTCGGCTACGACCACCTGGGTGCATCCATTGGCGGCCGCAAGGTCGGCCCGCCGTGCCGAACCGACCACGCCGATCACGCACTGCACGCCGCGCGCGCGGGCAAGGCGGGCGGCCTGTCCGCCGACACCTCCCGAGGAGCCGAGGACCACGATGGTGTCCGAAGGCTGTATCCGCCCGACCTTGTCGAGTGCAAGTGCCACGGTCGTTCCGTTTGTGATCAGACCCGCTGCATCTGCCAGGTCGAGCTGAGCTGGCAGCGGGACCACGAGATCGGCGCGTGCGTTGACCACCTCGGCATATCCTCCAGCCCGGCTGCCCCGGAAGAAGTCGTTCAGCAGCGCAGCGACCGTTTGGCCGGGACTGAGGTCCGTGACGCCCTCGCCGACTTGCAAGACCTCCCCGGTCACCTCGATGCCGGGGATGAATGGGGGCAACAGCAGATCGAAGTAGCCACTGCGAAACAGGGTGTCGACGAACCCGACGCCAGCGAACCGGACAGCAATCGTGACCTCGCCCGCCTCCGGTTCCGGCGCGTCGAGCTCGCACATCTCCAGGACATCGGCTTGACCGAAACGGGTGACTACGACGGCCCTCATCTGTTCTCCTCACGTCGTTTTGTGTATCGCGCGCGAAGGGCAGCCAGTTCGGCAGGCCCCGCATCATCGAGTTGGTGTGTCAGCGCCAACGGGTTGGGACCGACACCCTCCAAGTAGCGCTTCACTGGAACTTCCATCAGTTTCCCGGTCGGCGTGTACGGGATCGAGCTCACGACTACGACGCGGTCTGGCGCGTGTCGTGCAGACAGCGCATTGCGCACGACCGAACGGACCTCCTCGCGGGTGACCGACTCCTCGACACGGTTGCCGTCAGTCGGGGCGAGGAGCATCAGGAGCTCCCCGGCCAAGGTTCCGTCCTGGACGTGTACGACCATGACGTCGTAGTGCGGGAAGTGGCGGCTCATCACGTCGTAGATCTCGCCGGTGCCGATCCGGACACCTGCGCGGTTCAACGTCGCGTCAGAGCGTCCGGTGATGATCCAGCCGCCGTGGGGTGTCCGTTCGATGAAGTCGCCCTGGTGCCAGAGGCCGGGAAACCGCTCGAAATAGGACGACCTCACCCGTTTCTGGTTGTCATCTCCCCAGATCCGTACCTGCATCGCGGGGCTGGAGTTGCGCACGACCATCTCGCCCGGCCCGGCGATTGGTGCGCCGGACTCATCGACGCAGTCGACGTCGACCCCAAGCGCACTGCGACTGATCTCGCCGGACCATACGGGTGTGATTGGTGTGGAGCCGACCAGAATGGAACAAACGTCTGTCCCGCCGCTTATCGCGCCCACCAACGGGTGGCTCTTCACAGCCTCTGTCGCCCATCGCGCCAGAGATGATGACAGCGGTGATCCAGTGACCCCGAGGAAACGCATGGCCGAGAGGTCGCTGGCGGCGATCTCCTCCTCCACGGCTCGTGACCGGTCTAGGAAACTGGGACTCACACCGAAATGCGTGACCTCCAGGTCCGCGCACAACCGCCACAGGCGCGTCGGCGGGTTCAGCGGGGACCCGTCGACCAGGACGATCGAGGCGCCTACGAGGAGAGCGCCGACCATGAAGTTCCACATCATCCAGCCGGTGGTGGTGAACCAGAGCATCCTGTCGCCCGGGCGGAGGTCGAGCTGCAGGCCCAGATCCTTGCAGTGGTGGACCAGCATCGGCCCATGAGCGTGGATCAGGGCCTTGGGAGGGCCGGTGGTCCCTGAAGAGAACAAGACGTAGAGCGGGTGGCCGAAAGGTACGCGTTCGAAACGGGCCGCGACCTCCGCACAGATGAGCGCGTCCCAGGACAGCAGGCTGGCAAGGGCGTCGGGAGCCCGGTCAAGGCAGAGGTCGGTGAACTGTCCGTAGGGCAGGTGCACGACTGCCTTCAGGGTGTCGAGCCCGTTGACGATCTCGTTCACCTCACGACAGCGGTCGACTGGTCGGCCGTCCCATACATACCCGGTCACGGCGAAGAGCACGACCGGCTCGACCTGGCTCAGACGCGACAGGGCGGCCTGGGCGCCGAACTCGGGCAGGCAGCTGGTCCAGATGGCGCCGAGCGAGGCGGTGGCCAGGAACGCGACCACTGTGTCGGGTGCATTTGGCAGATAGCCGGCGACCACTGACCCCTGCTCGACACCCAACTCCGCCAGTGCGGAGGCAAGCGAAGCAACCTCCTGCCGCAGACGCCTGCGGGTCCAACTCACCGGCGCGGTTGTCTCGCTGAAGGCGTCGATAAGAGCCTCGTCGGGATCGCCGCCGGTCAGCACGTTCTCTGCATAGTTGCAGCGCACTCGGGGAAACCACTCGACCGGAGGATCCGCAGCGCGTCGTTCGGGCAGGAGGCTGCCTGAGTAGGCCAACGTGAAGTGATCCCAGATGCTTCTGTAGAACGTAGGCGCATCGTCGACAGACCATCTCCACAGTGAGTCGTAGTCGTCTCCGTGGGGTACCGCGTACTTGGTCTTCGCCCAGGCCCAGTAGCGGCCGATGGCGGTTTGCTCGTACTGGTCCGGGTCGGGAACCCACGTCGGACTTGCGAGCTGGGCTTCGGCCGTCATCGGATCGCGACGGCGGCGATCGGAGATCCGACCGCGCCGGTGATCGGGAGGGGTTCGGCGATCAGCATGAACTCCCAACGGTTCTCAGCGCGACACTGGGCCGAGAGCTCCACGAGATCGAACATCTCGCCGAACGCGATACCCATATGCACTAGGGCGACGGTGTGAAGTGGTTGGAACCGGTCGATCTCGTTGGGGCGCACTTCGACGCCCCAGGTGTCGGTGGCGACCGCGGCGATCTCGTGACGACTCAGCCACGGCGCCGTGTGCAGGGAGAGGCCGGGAGCGTCGCCGCCGGCGAAATCTCCCCACGCGTTCCGACATGCCTGGAGGTGCCCGGTGTGAATCAGAACCGCGTCACCCGGGCGGACCTCCACACCCTGGGCGGCGATGACCTCGTCAAGGTCAGCTTCGGTGATGGCGTAACCGGGGTCGAGCGCCGGGACGCCGCGATGTCCGGTGACGTCGAGGAGCACACCGCGGAACACCATGTGTCCGCACCACTTCTCGACTCCGTTGCGGTTCGCTCCCCTTGTGGTGTGCTCGGCGGCGCTGTATCCGTTCCACATCTGACCGCGGTGGAAGATGTGGGAGAGCGCATCCCACTGGGTTCCTGACTGCAGCGGCATAACGACGATGTCGTCGGCATACCCGAAGCCTTTCGCGGGACCCCACGGCAAAGGGTCCTGCTTGCCTGCCACGTGGTCGGTTCCGGTGGCGGTGGTCAGAAGTTTCGGGTTCTGCCGAAAGCCGCCCGGCTGTGGTCCTGCTTCGTCGTAGGGAAGCGTCAGCGGGACGACTCGTCCGGTGCGAACCTCGGCCACAGCGGCGAGGACCGTTTCGGGGCGGGTGAAGTTCATCGCTCCGAGTTCGTCGTCCGGGCCCCACTGGCCCCAGCGACTGTGCTGGGAGATGTAGGCCTCGAATTGTGCGTCGATCTGCGTTTCGTCACTCATGACTTGTCCCCTTGACCTGGGCGGCTCCGAGCCCTTTCGCCGCCACCTCGCTCGTCACGGGCTGCGGCCGGGGCGACATCATCTGAACGGCATGTCCCCATCCGCGGCTCTCCTCGCTCACGGCATCGATTGACTCCAGCGCACGTTCGAGCTCGGCCAGTTCGCTGCCACTGAGCCGCCGGTGCGGACGCCGAGGAGGACCAACCGCTCGGCCCATCAGACCGGCCGCGGCCTTGATGCCAGACGGGTAGAGGGGCACGACGGCGTTGAGCACCCGGGAGATGTCGAGCTGAAGGTCGAGCGCTTTGCCGTGGTCTTCTTCCTGCAGCGCCGACCAGAGCCGGCGCAGCAGGGTGGGTACGACCAGACCGGTGATTGAGAAGCACCCAGCCCCGCCCATAGCCCGGTTCGGTACCACGTACTCGGTTCCATGGAATATCGCGAACCGGGCGCGTTCCTCGCGGCCGATGCGCACGTACTCGAGCATGTCGGCCACGTCTCCGCCGGCGTTCTTCATCCCGACGATCGACGGGATCTCCTGGACCATGCGCTTGAGCAGGTTCGGCGTCACTGCTGCTCCCGCCCCGGGATAGGAGTACACCAGGAACGGCAACGCGGTCGCATCGGCCACCGCGGCGAAGTGGTCGACCAGAGCTGTGTCGTCGACCCGCACGTGGTACGGGGGCAGACACACGATGCCGTCGGCTCCCAGCCGTGCAGCGACGCTGGCACGGTGGGCGCTCTGTGAGGTCGCAGTCCCGCTGACGTGCACGAGCACCGGGACACGAGCGCCGACCGTGTCGACCGCAGCCTGGAGCATGCGAGTTCGTTCCTCTTCGTCCAAGACGAGCGACTCTGCGGCGTGCACGCCGACGCTCGTGCTCGGCAAGGCACCCGACGAGAGGTGACGGTGACGATCGGATCGATGCGCATAGACCGTCCCGAGGTTTGGCTGGCCTGGTGCCTGCTCTTGTTCATCGTCTTCTTTCCCCTATACCTCACTGCGCGGCGCGAGGCGTAGACCTCGCATGTCGACTCAGCGATCCACGTGGATCCGACCCCCATGTCGTCCCGCCGGTACTGGTCACGCGCCGCGGGACGCCCGCGCTGCCGCGCCGGAACGATCGGTCAGGCGACGGATTGGGCGTTTGCTGGTAGAGCGCGAGGCGCAAGGCGTCGTCGCGATGCCGGTACTGGCTCGACATCACGCCGGTGAAGGCAGGCTCATCGCCCTCTCGATGTGCGGTCGCCACGCAGACGAACGAGGCGCTGTCCGAGCCGCCGCGAATGAGGCGGACCTCGCCGATGTGGTAGGTCCGCCAATGAGGCGCCTGCTCGAGCGACTCGATGACGGACTCGCGATCCATGACCGCCCCGTTGGCCAACACCGTCAACGCGTCACCCGTCATCAGGGAGCCGTAGAACCTTGCGACCCGCTGTTGTCGCACAGCGAGTCCCAGCGCTGGCGTTCGATCTTGACGAGAGTCGCCTTCAGGTCGTCGTCACTCATGCCGCGAGGCATGTTGGCGAACTTGGCCCCAGACGCGCATCGTCGACAGCGTCGCAAGCCGAACCCCCCAGCGGCACGCCTCGTGTTCTCGTCATCGGCGCGCTCCGCGCGCCCATCGGCTTGCGACACGTAGGCGTTCGCGTTGTGGCGACCGACAATGGAGAGTCCCGGGAGCGGGTGGTCAATGAGGCGCCGTGGTCGTGACACCCCTCTCCAGCAAGGTCAGCGTTATGAGGTGCTCGGCGGGGCCGCGTGCTGTGTGCATGTCCCAATGGACGTGGGCGATGTCGTCGGGTTCGATCGGTGAGGCGTCCGCCGGCGTCCCCGGGGTACCCACGATCCAGGCACCGATAGCGACATAGCCAACAAAGACGTCCTTCTCGGCCAGCGTCCCGTTGAGGTTGAGCGCCCAGTTGCGTAGGGCAGCGCCTGCAGCCCCGGCACTGCCGGCCCAGGGTGTTGGCGTGACCGCGCTGGCGCCGGTGGTGAACAGCAAGGTGCCGGTTCCGGCCGACATCATCGCGGGCAGCACCGCGCGGGTCGCGGTGATCGCGCCGTAGCAGGTGCCTTCGATCTGCGGTCGAAGGTTCTCCACGGTCACGTCCAGTATTCCGGTCATACCGGTGTCGCCGACCTGCACGTACGGTGCGGAGTACTGAAGCACCTCGATTCCGCCGAACCGCGCCGCGGCATTGTCCAGGGCGGCGGCCAGCCCGGGGTGGTCGGTGACATCGGCAGGGAATCCGGCCGCGTTGACACCCTCGCTTGCCAGTTGCTGTGTGAGTTCGCCAAGTCTTTCCTCGGAGCGGGCGATCAGTGCGACATCGAAGCCGTGCCCGCCGAAGACCCTGCCGAGCGAGAGGCCAAGGCGGATCCCGGCCCCGACGACAGCGATGGTGGGCATGGCGACATCTCCTTGCTTTCGTGCGTTGGCGAGCCGTGCCGGCCCGACAACCCACCTCATCACCGCCTAGCGTGTTGCGTCCAAGGTCGACCGCGCCGCGATCGTTAACCTGAAGGAATGGACCGGTTGGAGACGCGGGAGCTGGCGTACTTCTTGGCGGTGGCCGACGAGTTGCACTTCGGTCGCGCCGCAGCCCACCTGGGTATCACCCAGCCCGCGCTGTCCAAGACGATCAGACGATTGGAGCGCCGCCTGGGTGTCGCCTTGTTCGAGCGGACCAGTCGCGCGGTCACGCTGACCGAACCTGGTCGGGTGCTTGCTCGCGAGGCACGCACGGCCCTGGACGCGATATCCGCCGCGAGCGTGCGGACCCGGCGGGCCAGCACGCGAGACCCGCGGCTGATCCTGGCCATCAAACCCGGCGGCGATGCGGGCCTACTCCCGGGCACGCTCGCGGCCTACCGAATCGAACCAGACGTGTTGCCGATCGAGGTGGTCTTTGGCGGTGACCGCCCACGAATGCTGCGCGAAGGCCAAGCTGACGCCGCGCTGCTCTACACACCCTCCGACGACCTGGCCGGGTTGGACACCGAACCGCTGCTGATCGAGCCACCGCTCGCCGTACTTCCCGGGTCCCACCCACTCGCCCAACGGGCCAGCCTGCGTATGACCGACCTCGCGGACGAGAACCTGCACAAGCACAACCCTGCTGACGGCAGCACACAGGGCACCATCAGCGAACTGATGCACCGGATCGCCTTAGGACACACCGTCGCCGTGCTGCCCCAGTCACTGACCACGCCACTTCGCGAGGACCTCGTCACCGTCCCGGTGACGGACATTCCACCAAGCGTCCTGCAGCTCGCCTGGCCCGCGCACAGCACATCCCCCTCCGTCGCAGCACTCGCCCGAGCCGCCGCGACAGCCGCCGCGACAGCCGCCACACCGTCCGCGATCCAACCGTCACGCGGGACTTCCCGATAACCGATCCACTGCCGGGCGAGACCGCAGTCGTCGTCGCCGCGGGGGTATCTCCCTAGGTGTGTAAGGAGTGATTAAAGGGAACTGAGTGGCCAGGGGGAATGGTCACTGTTACGGGGGGAGAACAACGATCATGTCCATTACACGGCAAGCGCCCGGCGCGTCCGGGCTGGTGCACAATCCGGAGGCAGGTCCGGTTCCGGGGGATGCTGCTCCTTACGGCGGGGAAAAACCCCCTCTGTCCGGGCAGCGGCTGGCGCCGCTGCGGGAGCTGATCGATGACCGGCTGCTGGACGCGCTGCTGGAGCGTTCCAGGGACGAGGCCGGGGGCTTGCGGCTGACCGGTGAGGGCAGCATGCTGGGCGAGCTGGTCAAGGCGGTGCCGGGCGGGCGCTGGAGGCCGGGCTGACCGCGCACCTGGGCTATGCCCGGCATGACCCGGCCGGCCATAATTCCGGCAATTCGCGCAATGGCACGATCGGCAAGAAGGTGCAGACCGGGATCGGGCCGGTAGGCATCGAGGTGCCCCGGGACCGGGCCGGGATGTCCGGGCCGGTGCTGGTGCCCAAGCGGTCCGGGCGGGTCTCCGGCGGCCTGGACGACATGATCATCAGCCTTTACGCGCACGGTATGAGCGTCCGCGGCATCCTGCACCACCTGCGGCAGGTGTACGGCACCGAACTGTCCGCCGAGACGGTCTCCCGGATCACCGATGCGGTGCTGGAGGAGGTCCGGGCCTGGCAGTCCCGGCCGCTGGATCCCGTCTACGCGGTGGTGTTCCCGGACGCCATCATGGTCAAGGTCCGTGACAACCACGTGGTGCAGAGCAAGCCCGCCTACCTCGCCGCCGGCACCGGCGCCGACGGGGAAAAGCACGTGCTGGGCATCTGGCTGGCGAAAACCCCGATCCAGACCGCGACCGCCGGGGAGGGTTGTGGGACTCCCACAGGTTCGTTTGGGCCTGTTCCTGCTGCTGCCTGAGGCTATGCGCGTCTGGTGTGACTTGTGGTATTTATGGTGAGGCATTGATCTTCCAGGTGCCACCTTAAGATCGCTGGTGCGAAGAAGGTGTGCGCGTGGCAGAAGCCCGGCTCCGTCTCATCGAGGGGCGGCCTGTCCCGGCTGGGCTGCCGGCTGACCCGCTGGTGTTCCAGTCCGAGTGCATGGAGGCGTTCGTCGCCTCGTGGACCGCCCGGGGGTTTGCCACCAGCACGATCGACAACGACATCGGCGTGCTGGAGCGCATGCTGGCCGCGCTCGGGCGCCCGGCATGGGAGGTCACCGCCGAGGACGTTGACCGGGTCGTCGGCGACCTGGCGGCTGCTGGCCGGGCGACGTCCACCCGCAGGAACTATCTGCAGGTGTTCAAGGGCTTCCACCGTTTCCTGGAAGTCCGCAGGGCCGTCGAGATCGAGGCCGCGTTCGGGGTCCGGCTGGTCTGCCCGGTGGATGAGTACAACTCCGCCCGCCACGTCAGCAGCGATTCCCCGGTTCAGGACCCCGCCGCCGACCCCAGAACGGGTGAGCGAGTTCTTCGGCTTCCTCAGGGCCCGGATCGGCACCGCCCGCAAGTACGCTCCCGCGGCCCGCGACTACGCCCTGTTCCGCACCCTTTATCACGCGGGTATCCGCTGCGAAGAGGCCGTTCTTCTCGACGTTCCGGACGTCCACTTCGGCCGCGGCCCGTTCGGGAAACTCCATGTCCGCTTCGGCAAGGCCGCCCGCACGTCCGGGCCACGCCCCCGCTGGGTGCCGATGCTGGACGGCCTGGACTTGCAGCTGCACTGGTTCCTCGACGACGTCCATGGCCGTTTCCCCGGCTCCACCGCGCTGTTTTGTGATGAGGCCGGGGGGCAGCTGGCCACCGGGACGGTCCGCAACCGGCTGCGGCATCTGATGAAGCTCGAGGACCGGCCCGCCGCGGACTGGTTCACCCCGCATTCGCTGCGCAGGGCGTGTGCCACTCATAACTACGAGCGTGGCATGGACCTGGTCGCGATCCAGCAGATGCTCGGGCACTGGACAGTGGCCTCCGCGATGCGGTATGTCCGGCCCTCAGAAACGTTCATCGAGGACGCCTACCGGCAGGCGGTAACGGCCACTTTGGGTGAGCTGACCGAAGGAGAGTGAGCATGCAGATCAGGTGGAAACTGCGGATCGCCGCCGCTCAGCGGGAGGTCTGGACCGGCAGCCAGCTGCGCCGGCTGCTGGCCGAGCGGGCCGGGCTGGAGATGTCGCCGGCGTCGGTATCGGCGCTGTTCACCAAGCAGCCGTCCCAGCTCAAGCTCACCACCCTGCTTGCGCTCTGCACTGCGTTGCAGTGCACCCCCAACGACCTGTTCGACCTCGACACCACCCCGGTCGAGCAGCCCGCCGATCTCAGCCCGGTCAAGGTCGCCGCGGCTGGTCAGGCTCAGACTGCACGGGGCCGGTCGATGCCGCCGCTTTGAGGTGAGGAGCACGGAAGCCGCCAGCTGCGTCCGCTGCGGCAGTCCCGCTGTCAAAGGCCGCGAGCACTGCCGCCGCTGCCACTACGCCCTGGCACACCAGCCGGCCAGGCACGAATGCCCTGGCTGCGGGAAGGCCAGGAAGCTGGAGGAGGTGACCGGCAAGTGCGTGCTGTGCTCGCGGACGTGCGTCCGCTGCGGCGCCAAGATCGGCCGAGTCGGCCGCGAGATCTGCAGTCTCTGCCTGGTCAAGGACCGCAGAGCCGCGGCCCAGCAGCCTTGCCCGCGCTGCGGCAAACCCGGCCGGATCCGTGAGGCCACCGGCTGGTGCGGGCACTGTTCCCATCCCGGCAGGACGCCCAGCCCCGACGCTGCCTGCCGGGTCTGCGGCCTGATCACGCACATGGAAGGCGACGGGCTCTGCTTTCCCTGCTATACCAAGTCACCGCACCGGATCACGGTCAGGGCTGAGAACCTCGCCGCTCAGCTGAGCGAGCGGCCCGGCTGGCTGGCCGGCTTCGCGGATTACCTCGTGCCCCGCCACAACGCCTCAGCCGCCTGCCAGATGATCACAGATACCGGCCGGCTCCTGCGTGACGGCGGCCCCGTCCACCCTCAGCCCCTGCTGGAACGGGCAATAGCCCGGGGCGGCCCGCTGGCCAAGGCGCTAGAGGACTTCTTCACCAGCCACGGGCTCGCCCTGTGTCCAGGCCACGCCGAACACAGGGCCGCCGTCCGCCGGCAACGCCGCCTGGACGCCATCCCCGCCGCCCTGCGGCCCGCCACGGTCGCGTTCGCCGAGCATGAACTGGCCGGACGGCGGCGGGCCCAGCGCGCCGGGACCCGGCCGCCCAGCCACAACACCATCGAAAGCCACCTCACCTCGGTGCGTGACCTCGCCCGGTTCCTCACCACGAGCAAGGACATCACCGACTGGGCGACCGTGAACAGCACCGACATCGAGGCATTCCTCGCCGCCCAGCCTTCGAGAGCGGCTCACCGGCTGGGCGGACTGCGCCGGTTCTTCCGCTTCGCCGCCTGCCAGCGGATGGTCCTGACCGACCCGGCCAAGACCATCACCATCGCGCAGTCGCCGGGGTTCCGCGGGCCCAGCCTCACCGTCGGCCGGCAGCGGGAACTGTTCCGGCGCTGGACCAGCGGCCAAGACGACATCCACCCGCACGAGGCACTGACCGGGCTGCTCGCCCTGATCCACGGAGCCACCACCCAGGAGATCAGGCACCTGACCGTCGAGGCCATCGCTCCGGCCGCCGAGGCCGTCACGCTGCAGGGACGACCACACCCGACCCCACTCGATCCGTGGACCCGGGCCGCCATCGAAACCTGCCTAGCCCACCGGCAGGCGCTGAACTCCACCAACCCCTACCTGCTCGTCACCCTGCAGACCAAGGCGACCAGGGCACCGTCCGGCGACAGCTACGTCAAGAACATCCTCGCACCGGCCGGGGTCCGGCCAAGGATCCTGCGATCATCACGGATACTCGCCCTCCTGAACACCGCCGACCCCAAGCTCGTCGCGACCGCCTACGGGATGACCCACGACGCCGTCACTGCCTACCTCGCCGACCGCGTCGACCCCACCCGCCTGCCGAACCCGTGATCTTCAGGCAGCACCGTCCACATGATCACGCGAACATGTGCGCTTCCGCCCGCTTCTGGGCCAGCGTGACCGCCGACCTGCGCAACCGCGGCGTCCAGGACATCCTCATCGCCTGCTGCGACGGCCTGAACGGGTTCGAGGACGCCATCCATGCCGCCTTCCCGCACACGGTCGTGCAAACATCCGTCGTCCACTTGATCCGCAACAGCCTGCGGCCGGTCGCCCGCCGCGACGCCGCCGCGGTCGCCGCCGGGCTCCGCACGATCTACACCGCCGCCGACGCCGACGCCGCGTTCGATGCCCTGGCCGCCTTCGCGAGCTCCGGCCTGGGCCAGAAATACCCCCAGGCCGTCAAGGTCTGGGAGAACGCCTGGGACCGCTTCACCCCGTTCCTGGCCTTCACCCCGCCGGTGCGCAAGCTGCTCTACACCACCAACAGCATCGAGAGCCTGAACTACCAGCTGCGGAAGGTGACCAAGGCCCGCGGGCACTTCCCGTCCGACGACGCCGTCGTCAAGCTGCTGTGGCTGGCGATCACCAGCATCGAGGACAAGCGCGCCCGCGAGCGAGCCGGCAGAAGGCGCACAACGGGCAAGCGCAGCGACCAGCCCGCACGCCTCATCGAAGGACAACCCGTCATGGGATGGCGCGAAGCACTCAACGAACCCGGCATCGCCTACCCAGGACGAATCAGGTAAAAGCGGAAACCAGACCAAAACTAAAAGATCTTTACACACCTGAGGTTACAAGCTCTCGCCGCCGAGGATCGGTGCGAGTCGGTGTCGAACGTGGTTCTGCTATCGGCTCAGCGGATGACCATGTTGCATGGCGCCACCGGCACCAGGTCCATCAGACTGCAAGGATGGTCGGGGCTGGGCAGCTTGGGAACCCGCTTGATGTCCGGGTGCAGTTCACGGCGGCCCGTGGCGCGCTGGTGCAACTTCTTCGAGACCTGCACCCGGTGGAGTGGACTGTGCCGACCATCTGTCCGGGGTGGACGGTGCGCGACATGGCAACACATCTGCTGCACGACGACCTACGCCGTCTGAGCCGGACTCGGGATCACTACAGCCAGGCAGTGTCCCCGACCACCGCTGGCGACCTGGTCGATTTCCTGAACGAGGCGAATGAGCGATGGGTGCACGAGAACCGCTTCCTCAGCCCTCACCTGGTCACCGAGCTGCTCGGACACACCGGTCGTCTCATCGAGGTGATGTGGGACGCTGCCGATCTCGATGCCGTGAGTGAGGGCGTGTGGTGGGCTGGGATCGACCCGCGCAAATGCCCCGCCCCGGCGACTCGGGCCAGCCCGCGGCCCGAGCCCGTGCCACTACATCTCGATGGCCTTGTAGATCTCGACGGACCCGCCGCTGGCCAGCACCGGGCAACCCTTCGCTTTTGCCGCCGCATCACTCAGCGAGCCGGCCGACACGATCGAGTAGCCGCCCGCGCCCGACTTGCCCCCCGTCGGTTGGGATCTGCGGCGGGCGGAGCCCGCTCGGCATTGCTGCATGGTGGCTGCTTCGCTGGAGTATGCGGGCGCTGCCTAAGCGGGCTGCGCATCTGGCGGTGCAGCGACTCCAGCCCGTCGGGGCGACCGATACCGCGGCGTCGGCCGATGTCAGCCCGGCTTCGACGAGGCGGCGAAAATGCACCGGATAGCCCGTGCGCCAGTTCGCATCCCGCTCCGCATCCAGTGCCCCGGCCCGGTCGGCCCGGCGCAGCGCGTCGGCAGCCACGGCCCTGCCCACCGCGGAGGTGCTCCGCCGCCCGTCCGCTGACACCGGAAAGACAACCCCCGCAGGCTCATCGCTGCTCATCGCGCTCCTGTCATCGCCACGAGACAACCACGCCGGGACCTGATCCCGCCACTACAGCCGCCTGCCCCGGCAGCGCCCCGCCGGCGGTCACCGCCAGCAGCCCCGATCATCGGACCGGCCGTGCGGGCACCCAAGCCCAGGCACGCCGCCGCATCGGCTCGGACAGCCCACGAACTGCGACGGGCGTCGGCAGCGCCGCTGGCGGGGTGCGGTCCCGGGGACCGTTGTGGCGACTGCACAGGGATGGCGAGGTGGCGCAGGCCGCACCGCCGCGAGGACGGGCGATCGGTGCCCGGTTGCCCGGCCGGCGTCACGGATGCCAGACTCATCTGGCCCGGCAGTTCCCGGGCTGAGGAGGTGTTGTCCGTCATTAGCGTGGCTGATGTAGTTGACCTTGACCGCTACCCGGTTGACCGCCTGGACAGTCCGGCCGGGCAGGATCTGGTGGCCCGCTGCCGCCGGGATCTCGCGGCCGTCGGCGCGTCGGTTCTCGAGGGGTTCATCCGGCCTGCGGCGGTGGCGGCCGTGGTGGGCTGGGCGATGACGGCGATGCCGGAGGCCTACCGGACTGACGCCGAGCACAACGTCTACTTCACCGTCGATGATCCTGGGCTGCCCGAGGACGATCCGCACCGCATCCGCGTGCGCTCGGCCAAGAGCGCCCTGGCCTACGACCAGATCCCGCCCGGATCGCCGCTCCGCGTCGCCTATGAGTCAGCCGAGCTGACGGCCTTCGTCGGCGCCGCCCTAGGCCGCGATGTCTTGTACCGCCACGCCGACAGGCTCGGCGCGCTGAATGTCATGTATTACTCCCGCGGAGACGAGCACGGCTGGCATTTCGACGGAGCGGACTCCGTCGTCACGCTGATGCTGCAAGCGCCACTGGCCGGCGGCCAGTTCGAGTACGTGCCGATGCTGCGCAGCGCCGATGACGAAAACCACCAGGGAGTGCGCCGCCTGCTCCAGGGCGACCGCTCCGGCCTTCGCTCGATGAGCCCGGGACAACGGCTCATGCGGACCGTGCCCGCGGCGCATGCCTACCCAGCCAGGCAAGGCAAGCTGAGCGAAAATCATCGGTCAGCCAGCACGATGGGTCGTCCCCGCGGGACCGTCCCGTAACCACCCCACGCGAGCCGGATCCGCGCGGCGCACAGGCGTTCTGGCATACCGGCTGGGCTGGCCAGGGACCGTCGGTCCCGACGGGACGCTGGCGCCGGATTGGCCCGGATCGCCTTCTTTCGCAGCGCCGGAAGTGACCTGAGCCTGGCGGCAGCGCCTGACCATTGGCTCCCCGCATGGCTCACTGTCATAGAAGCTAAATTAGAAATTATACTCTGAACTGCGCTTCGAGCAGAACTCGAACCTGCGGCCTATTGCGGCGTTGGCGGCGGCACTGCTGACACAGCGTCTTTGGCCCTGGGGGGGTTCTGTCAGCCGGTCACCGGAAAAGTAGTAGGGACTGGTGACGGGCTGGGCGCCGGCCGAGGCGGCGTCGGCGTCGGACTGGGTGACGGACTGGTGCTCGTCGGCCTGGGTGACGGGCTGGTCCTGGTGGGGGTGGGTGACGGACTGGTGCTCGTCGGCCTGGGTGACGGGCTGGTCCTGGTGGGGCTGGGTGACGGACTGGTGCTCGTCGGCCTGGGTGACGGGCTGGTCCTGGTGGGGGTGGGTGACGGACTGGTGCTCGTCGGCCTGGGTGACGGGCTGGTCCTGGTGGGGCTGGGTGACGGGCTGGTCGGCGTCGGCGTCGGGGTCGGGCTGGTGCTCGTCGGCGTCGGGGTAGCGCTGGTCGGCGTTGGGGTCGGGGTGGGTGCCGCGCAGGTGGGCACGGTAATGGTGTCGTCGTCGAGGGTCACTGCGCCATTACGGGCCAGCGCGCGGCCCTGAATGGTGTCGCCAGTAGTCACCGTAATCGACTGCAAGGCGAGAATGCTGCCCTGGAATATAGAGCTTGTCCCGAGTGTCGCGGAACTACCTACTTGCCAGAACACGTTGCAAGCCTGGGCGCCGTTGGTAAGAAAGACATGGCTCGCTGAGTCGGTGACGAGGGTGGAACCAACCTGGAAGATGAAGACCGCATTTGAGTCTCCCTGCGCGTTCAGGATCAGCGCGCCACCGACGTCCAGTGACGACGTGGCGTTGTACACGCCGGGCGCGATCGACCGCCCAGCGCCGATGAAGCCGGGCAATGCGGTCGCCGGAGTGCGGCCGGCGGCATCGTTGTATGCGGTCGTCAAGTCCGATTCGGCGCCTGCCGCGACACCGTCGGTCTGGTGCACGGTGCCATTCACGATCCCAGGAGGAAACCCAGTGATCGCGCTGCCCGGGCTCACCCCGAGGTCGCCGTTGAGGATGCTAGGGCCGGTGTTGGTGACCGTGCTTCCGGCCAATACGGCGAAGCTGCTGGCAGTCCCGAGGCCCACTGGCGCTACCGCGGCGCCGGCGCTCGGCTGGGTTGCGATCAGCAGGATGATCGCTGCAGCTAGCGCAAGGAACGCGCCAAGCCAGGAGCGGCTAACGGTCCTGCGTGGGCAGCGACTGCCGAGATCCGTCATTACCGGGCCTTTCTCCAATTGACATAATGTAGACATTGGCCTGGTCGCATAGCCGCCTAGCGCGAGCCATTCGGCGGCGATGACCACACATCAGGTCCTTACGGACTCCTCAAGGGCCATGCGATTCCGAAGATCGGATCAGGCCGACTGGCACATTACACGAGATCGCCGACCGCATACGCGGCACATCTTGCCGGGCCGGGTAATTTCTCGGCCAAGCAATGTAGCGGCCCGCAGACACTTAAAGTCCAATGTCCGGAAATATGCAGGTCCTGGAGATCAGGATCTGCTACCGGCCCAGCCTGCTGCGACATGTTACGGCCACCGGCTTTGCGGTAACATGCAAACTGTAATGCAGCGGCTACAAGCTCAGCTGGACATCGGAAAATAATTAATTGCCTATAGGGCGTTGATTGAATGCACTTATCCGTACTAGCCTGTGAATACTGCTCGTCAGTCTTTATGTCGTCAGCTTTCCGGAGGTCTGGGATTGCGTAGTATTTTTCGGCTTGCCTTACACGGCGGCTGCGGCGCAGGAAGGACGCACGTTACCGGTGCAATCCTGATGGCCGCCACCGCCTTACTGGCTGCCTGCGGAACAGCAAGTTCTGCACACCGGGCGGGATCGCCGGTCACGTCGGCCGGGCCCGCGCGGCCGAGACAGGTGTCAGCAGCCCAGCTGGCGCGATTGCCGCGTGCCACGACGTTCGGGAAATCGCCAGCGGCACCGCGAGATCCAGATCCGTTCGGGCCTGAGACGGGGCTGGTGCTACACCCCACGGTCCCCCGGGTGGTCTACGCCCGGCCTGGCGGCCTGCCCATCGCGGCACTGCCTGCCACCGAGCTCAGCAGCCCGACCTGGGTCCCGGTCGTGGGGTCGCGGCCAGGCTGGGATCGGATCCTGCTGCCGACCCGGCCTAACCGGTCCACCGGCTGGATCTACCTCGGCGGCGGCGACCTACAAACCGCCTACACTAACTACCGGATAAAGATCAACCTCGCTGCCTACCGGCTGACCGTGCTCGACGCTGGCCGTATCCTCGGCAACTGGCCGGTCGCCGTCGGCGCCCGGGGCACACCTACGCCTACCGGGCGCACCTACCTGCTCGCCTCGCTGGCGCCCGGCCACCCGGCCTACAGCCCGCTGATCCTGCCGCTTGGCGTGCATTCCAAAAATCTGAGCACCTTCGGCGGCGGCCCCGGCACGGTCGGCCTGCACGGCTGGCCGGACCCGGCCGTATTCGGTCATGCGGTCAGCCATGGCTGCGTGCGAGTCCCCGCTGCCGCGCTGCGGGTACTGGCCGGCATCCCGCTGGGAAGCCCTGTAATGATCGTCAGGTAACCAGCACGCTTGCCTTGGTTAATGCTCAATGGCCGCCTAGATAGAACCAGGTGCGGCCATGCCTGCCCATGCGGTACGAAGTTGGTGACTTCGGCGCGTAGAAGGTCGCCCGGGGCGTGCGAACGCTGAGCAAGCGGAAGTCGCTGATCTTCCGATCGGTTCGGCCGTTGATCATCTCCGTGCCTGTCCGTCCATTGCTGGCCACCTCGCCGAACGCCTGGCTGACTCCGCCATGAGTGAAGCCGCCATGCCAGAGGCTGTCCGGGTAGTATCCGATCCGCTGGCCGCTGTAGCTGATCCACCACTTGCCATGGGAATGCCTGATGCCGTACCGCGCGGAGATTCCTGGCTTGACGTGATCGCCTGGCGCCCAGGTGCGGCTGGTCTGCACGTAGCCACAGCAGTCGTAGCCGAGGCCCTTGCCGTTCACCCAGGCAAACACGAACAAGTGCGGCCTGAGATCTCCTTCAGCGCTGTCAACGGTCCAGCCGACCTCGACCACCTGCTGCTGCCCGGCGGACTGCACAGCAACCTCGGCGAGTGAGTGGCCGACGGCGGGAGGGTCAAGTTTCGGTTGAGCCTGCGGCAGCAGAGCGGACGCACCGGGCGTTCTCGCCGCGTAATAGGAACCGACCCAGGAGAATTTGGTGTCAGCTGCACGGGACGAGGTGGGGTGGATTCCCGCATGGATGACGCTGGCCAGGGCGATCGCGACGATAATCATCGGCCGGCCAGCCCATCAGGCCCGTGAGGCCCGTAGTTGCGGGGTAGCGCTGCCGTGCAGGTTGTGGTCATACAGCCACGTTCGGGCACACCGGTGGCTGCGCCGTTCTTAACCGGTTGCAGGCCGGTAGCAGGTGCGCAGGCGTGCCGTGCCCGCGGTCGGTGCCCAATACGCGGCTGTTCTCTATCAAGCTGACGCGAAGAAGCTGGACCGAGTAATCGCCCGGCTGGATGCAACCGTGGACTCGCGGACAAGCACCGATCACTTGCCTGCCGCGAAAGCCGCTACGGGCTGCGCGCCGCATAGCTCAGCGGCACCGGACAGAGCTCGTGGCGTCAGGTACGGCCTTGGGCTAGTGCGGCGGTGCCGAGCCTTGGCTCCCCGCTCGACTGACGGATATAGCATATAAATTCGAAACTTATGCTATTACGTAACTGCGCCCCGAGCAGGACTCGAACCTGCGGCCTACTGCTTAGGAGGCAGCCAGCCGACCGGTCACGCGCGTCACGGCGCTGGTGAGTTGTGGTTCTGAGCGCCCGATCGTTCGGCTGACCAGGTGGTCGGGCCCGTACCTGGCGCGGATCTCGGCGAGGCGCTGCTCGATGGGCAGGCGCTGGCCGTCCGGGCTGGTGGTCATGTCGCAGTAGGTCAGCGCTTCGGCCAGATCCCGGCGGGCGGGCCGGAACTCCCTGGTCATCTCGCGGGCGAGGCCGCGTTCGGCGGCCTCGTTGATCGCGCAGGAGTGATGGGCAACCAGCCGGCATAGCACGCCGCTCGCGCCTTCGGCGTCGCGCAGGTGACGGGCGCCGTCCAGCGGATGGAAACCTGTCTCGGCGACATCGGGTGCATAGCCGATGTCGTGCAGCCACGCCGCCGCCGTCAGCAGGTCACCGTCCCGGCCCAGGACCGGGGCCAGGGTCCGGGCCGCCGCGGCGACTCCCTGGGTATGCGCCCAGCGACGCGGCAGGGACTTGGCGAGGAGGCGGCGGGCGGTCGCCTCGGCCCAGTCTGCTTGGCTCATGGACAGACGCTACGTCGGCGGTGCCGGACGTGCACGGACGCGGCCGGGGCATCTCAAGACGTCCTCCCCGATGTCAGGACGTCCTGCAGCGGGCCGCAGCGTCCCGCCCAGTCCGGGCTCACATCGGCCAGCTATTCCCCGCAGCGGGCTTGCGGCCGACGCCGGCCAGGATCCGGGCCCGGGACTGCGCTGGCCGCGCGATGCTGTCCGGCCGCCACGCCCAGACGTCGACCACGCCGGGCCTGGCCAGGCTGAAACCGTCGAACCAGGCGCTGATCTCCTCCGCAGCCCGGCCGGTGACCGGCGCCGTATCCGCGTAGGCGGCCTGCAGCTGCCGGAGCAGATCCGGATCCGTGCCAGTCGACGTGCCCGCGCTGATGACCAGGTAACTGCCCGGCGCGATCCGGCGCCGGAGCACCGCCACGGCCTCGTCCGCTTCATCAGCAGCCAGGAAATGCAGAACAGAACCGAGAATTACGCAGACCGGCTCGCCCGTGTCGATCAGCACAGTCAGCGCCGGATCGGCCAGTGCACGGGCCGGGTCGCGGACATCTCCCGCCATGACCGAGATCTGCTCGTCGGTGGCCAGCAGTGCCCGAGCATGGGAGAGGACGACCGGGTCACGGTCGATGTAGACCACGCGGGCGTCCGGCTGCTCTTGGCGGGCGATCTCGTGCACGTTCGGGCTGGCCGGAAGCCCGGCACCGAAGTCGATGAACTGGCTAACACCCTGCCGGGCCACATGGCGCACGGCCCGGGCCAGGAACGCCCGGTTCGCCCGGGCCATCTCGGCGACCTCCGGGAATCGCTCCAGCACCGCGTCGGCGGCGGCGCGGTCGGCCGCGAAACTGTCCTTGCCACCTAGCCAGTGCGCATACATCCGGGCGATGTTCGCCCTCGCCGTCGTGAACGCCAGAAAATCCGGATTCCCCACCGGCTGCAGCACGTCCCGCAGCTCGCGTAAGTCGGCCGTGACAACCGTGTGCGGGTTCAGGCCGAGGTGCAGGCTCCGGGCGACGTAACGCTCGCGTCCGGGCGTGACCTCCCGCCAGATCTTGTAGCCCGGATAGTCGTCCCGCAGCACGGCCATCTCATTCCTGATCACCGTCCCGCACCTCCCGTACGGAGGCCGGCACTGGCCTGCGCGCTCAGCTTGCTGTTCCGCGGCCGCGGCATCGCGGCCGGAGCCTTGCCCTTGCTCGGCGCGGCTACCGCGCACCTGGTGGTCGTGTTCAACGCCGTCCCATCCGTTTCAGATGAATCTGACTGCCCGCTGTGCGGCAGTCGCCTTCCGTGGTCAGGACCAGGCTCGCGAGAACGGCGGAACTTCTGTACCGCGCGATGGGACGACTACGGACTTCTTCTGTTAAACGTCGGTGCTGTCCTCGCGCTCAGGAGGCACCGGGCTTGAACGAGACCTTGCGCCGCGCGCTGCTGCGCGCGCGGCTTAGCGAAGACGATGTCGCCGCGCGCCTGCAGGTCGATCCCAAGACCGTGCGGCGCTGGCTGGAAGGCCGCGTGCCCTATCCGCGGTACCGGTGGGTGCTGACCAGCCTGTTAGACGCCGACGAAGCCGACCTGTGGCCCGAAGTCCGCGCCGCCATCGCCGCCCGTTCCAGGCCCGCCGGGATCAAGGCCATCTACCCGAACCGCCACGCCGTACCCCGCGAGACGTGGCTGTCGCTGTTCGGCTCGGCCGAGCGGGAGATCGGCGTCCTGGCCTGCTCCGGGCTGTTCCTCGCCAGGCAGCCCGGCGTCTTGGACGTGCTCGCGGACCGGGCCCGGGAGGGATTACGAGTACGGATCTGTCTGCGCGACCCAGACGGCCCGATCACCGCGGAACACCGCGCCGAAAAAGGCGTCAGTGATGTCGCTACGGCGGGGATACGCGAGGCTCTCGGGTTGTTCGGGCAGTTAGGCGAGAACGCTGGCTCGGAGATACGGCTGCACCGGGCCGCCCTGTACAACTCTATCTACCGGGCCGACGACCAGATCCTGGTCAGCCAGCATGCCTACGGCATCCCCGGTGAGCGCGTGCCTGTCCTTTACCTGCGGTCGGCCGACGATGGCGACCTGGCCGCCACCTACCTCGATGCCTTCGAGCGCATCTGGACTGGCGCGCTGCCGCTGCAGTAGGCCAAGTCAGTCACAGGTCGAGGGCGGCGCGCAGGGCAATGCCGATCGCCTCCATGTCGTCCGCGCCGCACCGGCCAGCCAGCTCGCCGATCCGCTCCTTGCGGACCGAGCTGACGTTGTCCAGCCGCACGATGCCAGCCAGCGGCTCGGTGATCCGGACCGTGACCAGCGTCTCCGGCGCGATGCCGTCCATGTCGATCGGTGCCGTCAGGACGGTGGAGGCGGCCGCGGACTCGTTCAGCGCGTCATTACCGATGATCAGGGCAAAGCGGTCCCGCGCGCTCACCCTGCTATGCACGACGCGGACCTCGCCGCGCCTCACGACGCGGCAGCCTCGTCAGCCTCAGCCATGTCCAGCCACTCGGGGTCATCGGGAAGCGGCGAAGCTGCCAGCTGCTGCCGCAGCGTCTCGTTGCGCAGCGCCCGGGCGACATAGGTGCTGAACGGAGCACCAGCCTGCTTCGCCGCGGCCTGTGCTGCGGCAACGGTGTGCCCTGGGAGCGAGAGGGTTACCTTACGTTGAGCCATACGATGGACCATACTCCCATGCGGCCGACATCCGTACCCGCTGCGGTAACCCGGGCTTGACCGTAGCTCGCCGGTCACCTTTAGCCTGTGCCGCCCTGGCTGCCTACAGCATGCAGGAGGAGAACGCGTCGAGACCCTGGCCGTTTCAAGACCCGTAATGCAATGCTTCTGACCTGCGGTGACTCGGTGGTGACGAGGATTCTGGGCATGTATTCGGCATAGCCTCATGATGTTAACGGCCCGGTTGCGCCGACATTCTCGGCTTCATCATGAGCAACGGCAGCATCGGCCGGGCGGCCCAACTCCGAGAACAAGGTGCCGAGGTTGTCAAGTGACTGGGCGAGTTCGGGGCGGTAGCGGTCGGGGCTGGCGGCGGCCAGTTCCCGGCGGATCGCGACAGCTTCCTGCTTGACCGGCAGGGCCTCGGCCGGACGGTCCAGCTGAGACAGTGTGATGCCGAGGTTGTTCAGTGACTGGGCCAGGTCGGGGCGGTGGCTGTCCGGGCTGGCGGCGGCCAGTTCCCGGCGGATCGCGACAGCTTCCTGCTCGACCGGCAGGGCCTCGCTGGCGGCGGCCAGCTCCCGGTACATCGCGACAGCTTCCTCGGCGACCGGCAGGCCCTCGGCCGGGCGGCCCAGCCCCGAGAGCCGGAAACCCAGGTTCCTCAGCCAGTACGCCCGGATCGCTGGCCCGTCGTTGGCGTGTAGGAGGTTCAGTATGCGCTGGCACAGGGCAGCGGCAGCAGGGGCGAGGACGACTGTCTGACCGGGGATCGCGTTGAAATGGTCGTAAGCGTTTCTATTGGTGCCTGCATGCCGGTGATGAGATCGGCGGTGCCGGGCAGGGTCTGCCGCAGCAGTTCCTCGGCGTGCGGGTCATCCGCCGATGCGCGGGCCAGCAGCGTCAGCGCCCGCAGCGCCTGCCGGGCGTCCAGGCCGGTCAGCATGCTCGCGCAAGGTCGGGTGAGTTCCTCAGCTCCCGCAGGACATGCAGTTCGGCGAAGCGATCGGGCCGCAGGGAGCCGATCCAGCCGGTCTCACCCGGATCCGGCGGGTACAACACCCGGAGCCACCCGGCGACCTTCACCGACGGGCACATCCCTGGCACCCGGCCGGACAGGGCCCGGGCCTCTGCTTCGCTGGCAGCCCCCAGCAGGCACCCGGCGGCGGCAATCTGCCGCAGCACCGCGAGTGTCGCCCCGTCCTGGCCGTCACCGAGCCCGGCGGCACGTGCGCTTTCGTACCAGAAATGCTCTTCATGCCGCAGCAGCTCGGCGAGCACGCTGCCGAGATCGACCTGCACCGTCGTCGCGTCCGCGTCGCCCAGTACGGCGACCAGCGCGGCCGCATGAAGGTCCAGCACCCGCCGCTTCCCGGTACCGCCACGAATCTCAACGGTCTTGCCCGGCAGGCCGAGTTCCCGCGCGAAGGACCGGACAGCCAGCGCGACCACGTCGGCGTCCGACAGGTCAGCAGCAACTTCGGCCGACAGCGACAGCTGCGCCGGCAAAGCCGCCTGGATCAGATCCCAGACCGCCGGGTCCCCGACACCGAGCTGGTTCCACCAGTCTCCGGTCGAGCGGGCTAGCAGCAGCACCCGCACATCCTTGCCCAGATCCCCGGCCAGCGCCGACAGCATCTGCTTCAGCCCGGTCCGGGTCTCGGCGTAATCGACAGTCAGCAGCGCCCGGCCTCGCGTCACCGCGCACAGCGCCGCGATCGCCTCAGCCTCAGCGCCATTAGCAATCGGCACTGCCCGCCACCCGGCATTGTGCATCCGGCCGGCCAGCTCGACGGCCAGCCGGGTCTTGCCGACCCTCTAGGACCGGTCACCAGCCGCAGCCGCCCGGCGCGCTCGTCCTGGCACCATGCCACCAGCTCGATCAGTTCCCGTTTCCCGGCCTACGAAGCTGACCACCTCGCGGCGAGGATCCAGCCGCCGGGCACGGCTCTGCAGCAGTGCTTTTTCCACTGTGCCCTGCCAGGCCTCATGCCGGGCACCGCGCTCGCGTAGTCCGTCATGTAACGACGCCGCGAAGGCGCCCGCAACCGCCCCGATCACCACACCGCCAGCAGACCACTGACCGCCCGAAAGGACGAACGCGACAGCCGCACCCCCGCCAGCCAGACCAGCACCCCAGGCAAAGGCCAGCCAACGGGATCTTCGGTTCACATACGCATCTTCCCTGTCCGCCCGGCAGCCATGCATCATTCATGACATAGCGGGTCTCAAGAACGCTAACCCAGCGCGCCTGACCTGCACCGACCGCCTCGCCGCGGCAGCTAGCGATAGCGAGCGCGCCGCTGGCAGAGGACGAGGCGCGGCTGCAGGCGCGGATCGCGGCGGCTGCCCGGCCGAGCGCGCTGGCGCCGTTCCGCGGGAAGGAGCCCGGCCGCAGTGTGGCAGGCGCTGGATATCGACCGGCGGCGCGCGGTCGTGGCCGAGCTGCTATTCGTCACGGTATTCCCGGCTCCGAAGGGCAGGCTCCGCGGCTGGCAGCCGGGCGATTCATACTTTCATGCCGAGTCTGTCCATATTCATTGGAAGACTCCCGAATAATACTATTGTGTTATTGCTGGCAGCAGCGAGATTTGCATCCGGTGTTCGGCTCTGGCAATCTTGATCAAGTACGAAGTAGATCAGTACTGAGGCATCGGTTCGGCTGGTCGGGATTGGCCGGGCATCAGTGCGAGGGGGGAGATCTGCGCCAACATCAAGAGGTAAGGACCTCCGATGGCGTGGACCACCACAAGAAGTCAGCTAGCGACCGCACACCGGCGGGCTAAGGCCCGGGGGCAGGAACCAGATCCGGCTACCATCGCCCGGCTACAGCAGCAGCTGAAAGCCGAGCGGGCCGAAAACTACATACAGCGCCTCGTGGACGAGGCCCCGCCGCTGACCGCGGGACAGGTCGGTCGGCTGCAGGCCATCCTCTCCACCGCGCACGATGAAGTGCTCGACGCCTCCGGCCTACCTGATTCGGGCTATGGCGGCGGCCTCGATTCCGACGCGGCGTAAGCCGTGGCGTGCGGGACCTCATCAATCGAGGACTGCATCAAGCATCACTGGCTGATTCACCTGCCGAGCGCCACTAGCCGGGGTGCTCAGTTCTCGGCATATTGTCCTGCCCTGCCAGCCGAGCGGCGGGCGGAACCGCCGGCTATCCCTGACGGTCGGGAGCACCCGTGCCCTATGCCGTTGCCACCATCGGCCGCGGTGCTCGCAGGAAACCGTCCGGAAGGCGCTGATCCTGGTCGGCATTACATGTCTGCCGCCGGTCCGGCACCACAAGCCGGCGACCGACCAATTCCGGGAGCGCGTGCTCACACCACTCGGCGAGCCGATGCGGCCGGCGGCGTTCAGGCTCCGCGTCGCAATCGCTGCCTGGGAATGCGACGCGAGGACAGCTGCGGAAAGACTCGGGATCTCCCGGTCCACCTATTACGAGCTGCTGATCCCCGAGTCCGGAAATCCGGACGGACTCGCAGGTCGAGTCGGTCTCGCCGAGTCCGGAAATCCGGACTGTTCAGCATTCAACCAAAGTCCGGGAATCCGGACGCCACCGCAGGTCAGCAGCGTAAGGAGTTGTCAAAACATGAGCTTGACAAAACGTGCTACTCCGGCGCGGTCGGAGACCGCCACGCGGGGACCCGGAGCCGCGCCTCGCGCCAGCGGGGTCGTGCGCCCACTCCGCCCCGCCGGAGGCGCCCCGCCGGGTGAGGCAGAGCTGATCGAACCTCTGGTAGCAAAGCCCGGCGAACCGTCGTGCGGATACCGCGAATGCCCGCACAGAGTTGATCACGCACCGGGGAAACCCGAAATTGACCTGTGCACCTATCACCTGATCCGGGCCAGCCGTGAGCATGAAGCCCTGGTTACGGGCGAGCGGGTCTGCCTAGATCACGAACTGCGCTTCCCGGCAGCCCAGTCGTGCCCGGAATGTCGGGCATGACGGCGCCAGCGCCCGAGCTGCGCGCCTACGATTCCACGAGGCCGGACCTGGTTCCCGCCGACGCCTGGGGAATCATGCCATATGCCGACGGCAAATTCGCATGGAGTAAGGCCGACGTGGCTCGGTTCCCGCGCGCGCGGCGCCGGCATATCACCGTGTTCGGCGATGCCGAGATCGCCGACATTGCCGATGTCGAGCGCGGCGACGTTCGTCCCCAGGATGCGCCCGACTTCATCAGGGAGCGATACAGGCTGTTCCCGCGCGCCCGGCCCACGATCTATTGCAACAGGAGCACGCTGCCGGCCGTCCAGGACGCCTGCGGCGGGCTCGTGTACTACATCTGGCTGGCGACGCTGGATGGCAGCAAGCTCACGTTCATCACGGGCGGCGGGCGCCTGGTCGCCGTACAGTTCGAGGGCGGCCCGCACGCCGATTTCGACGTGAGCGTGGTCCTCGACCACGGCTGGCTGCGGCCGCCACCGCCGTGACCGCGGCCGAGTTGCTGGCCGCTATCACCAGCGGCACCCGGTCGCGGCCGGGCCTGTGCAAGCTGCTGGACATCTGGTGGCATCACCCGCACGACTCGGCGGCGCAGCAATGCCGGCTGGCCCGACCTGACGCTGCTCGGCCGCCGCGGCGCCATCTTCGCGGAGCTGAAAGGCCCCGGCGGTCGGCGCAGCCCCGATCAGGTGTTCGTCGGCTACCGGCTGCTCAGCCTCGGCCTGCACTACGAACTATGGACGCCGACCGAATGGCGGTCCGGGCGCATCGAATACGAGATACGGTCGATCGCGTGAACATCATAGAGTTTCGTGACTGGCTCGCTGACTTGCTCATCGAGAGCGGCGGCCAAGTACCATACCGCGGCTATGTGACAAAGGGCGAGATGGGCGAGCTTCAGCTGTTCCTTGAGGATGGAACCGAGATCGAGATCTTCATGCGCATGGGAGAACAATAACCCGGGCGGCGAAGCAGCACCGTGGACGGAGTAGCGAATGCAGGATGAGCAGGAAGATTCCAACCCATTCATCGCGATGATCCCCGGCGGCGGCTGGATGATCTACCAGAACGGTGCCGGGAGCGACCCGGTGGTCGCCTGGGTGCTCTGCAAAAACGGCGACGTGATCCCGATGGTGGCCGAGCGCAACATCATCGTGCCCATAGAGAGGCCGTACGACGAAGATCACCTTGAGTTCTGGCATCCCGACAGTTGCAGCCCGGCGGCCCGGCAACGTCTGCGGGAGCATCGCGAACAGCTCACCGCGGGCGGCAGCTAACCAGGCCGGCCCGACCCCGGATCGGTGACGAACGTTCCCCATCCGACGCGCGACTCGACCAGGCCCTCGCGCTGCAGCGCCGTCAGGGCCTTCCGCACCGTCCCGGCCGCCACGTCAAGCTCCTGGGACAGCGCGATCACCGACGGCACCCGGCCGCCCGGCGGGTACTCCCCGCTGGCGATGCGCTCGCGCAGGATGGCCGCTACCTGCTGCCACGGCGGGACGACGGATCCCCGGTTCACGCCCGCGCTGGTCGCCATCCTGGCCGAGCACGGGGAGGGCTGGCAGATCGCCCATGACCCCGAAGTCGGCTGCTGGACGGCCATCGAGCGGCCCAGCCCGACCGCGCTGCATGTCGTCTGCGCTCACAACCTCGGCGAGCTGGCCGGCAAGCTGCAGGCCGCGGGAGACCAGGCAAGCGGCTAGGCCCCCTCGCGCGCGGGCTGACTAGTCACGTATTCGGCAGACCCACGCGTTGGGGGTCAAGGGAGCCATTCCGGTGCTACGCGTGGCGTCGAGTACCTTGCAAGGTCCGTCGCTTCGCCACGCTTTTTCAACCTCCCGTTTCCCCTGTTCAGCTACCTTCTCCTGCCCCCACCCCCGTTCTCGCCACGCATTCACTTCCTGATCTTGTTCGCCTTGCTTGTCACCATGATCCATAGCCGTGCAGACCGTTGCATTATCTGAATGATCATGGTCAGCTCCGCGGCTGGGTGATCTTGAAGGGTGGCAGCCGGTGGCCGTGGTCGTGACCGTCGCGAAGGGCTACGACCTCGGCTATGTGTGGAAGAACCAGGGCCAGGCCGCGGCCGAGCGGACTACTGGCGGCTACTACATCAACGCTGCCCAGGCCGGGGAACCTCCGGGCCGGTGGTGGGGGCCGGGGGCCGAGTCGCTGGGTTTCGTCGCTGGCCAGGTGGTAGAGCGCAAGCCGTATGGCGCGGTGTATTCGCAGGTAGATCCGCAAACAGGGGCGAAACTCGGCCGACAGCGCGGCAATTACGCGAAATTCAATGACCACCTGGCCCGGCTGACGGCGGCCGAGCCGCATGCCACGGCCGAGCGCCTGATTGAGCTGGAGCGGGAGGCGGCGAGGGCGACTCGCCAGCCGGCTGCCTACACCGACGTGACGGTGTCTTTCTCGAAGTCGATCTCGGTCCTGCATGCCTCAATCCGGGAGAACGGCCGCCGGGCGAGGATGGCGGGCGATGAGCGGGCGGCGGTGTACTGGGCAGGCCGGGAAGAGAAGTTCCAGGAGGTGTTGCATCGGGCGAACCGGGCCGCCCTCGACTACGCGCAGCGGTGGGCCGGGATGACGCGGACCGGCTACCACGGGGCCTGGGCAGCCGGGCAGGAGCCGGGCCGGTTCGCCGAAGCCGGCCTGGTCGTGACCTCATGGCTGCAGGGCACCAGCCGAGACGGCGACCCGCAGGACCACATCCACAACCAGATCGCCCGGATCACGAGGACGGTGAGTGATGGCCGGTGGCGGGCGCTGGACACCGCCTGCCTGCGGGAGGTGCCCGGCGCGCTCCAGGCGATCGCGGCGACGGTCGTGGAGTGCGAGCTGACCCGCGCGTTCGGCGTGGCCTGGGTTCCGCGTCCGGACGGGCGCGGAAACGAGATCGACGGGATCACCCGCGCGCAGATGGACGCCTACTCCACGCGCACCGCCGCGGTGCATGAGAAGGAACGCGAGCTCGCGCAGGCGTGGGAACGGAGGCACGGGCGTGCGCCGAATTCGCGTGAGCTGTTCTACCTCGCGCAAAAAGCCACCCTGCGCTCACGCAAGGACAAGAGCGCGGGCGAGATCGACTGGGACGCGCTAGCTCAACGCTGGGACGCTGCCATCGGCGGTGAGCTGGCCGACATCGCCCCGGCAGTCTCAGCCATGCACGGCGCAGACGCCGCGAGCGTGACACCCGGTGACCGCCGGGAGCCGGGTGGGACGCTGTCGCGGGACGCTCTGGTGCACGCGGCGCAGAAGGCGCTGTGCCTGGTATCCGAGAAGCGTCCCACCTGGACCCGGCACCACCTGCTGAAACAGCTCGCCCTGGTGATGCCGACCGAGACCCGGAACCTGGCGCCCGGAACTGCTGAGGCTCTCCTGACCGAACTGGCCGATGGGGCCCTGTCCGGGCAGATCGAGTCGGTCATCTGCGTGAGCGCGCCTGATTGGCCGCCGCTGCCCGCGTCGCTGCGGCGTGAACTGGACGGCGGCAGCGTCTACACCCGGCCCGGTACCATGCGGTATACGACCGCCGCGCAGCTGTCCGCCGAGGAGCGGCTGGTCGCGCAGGCGCAGGCCCAGCGGGCGCCGCACCTGCCACGCAAGCTGGCCGCACGCCACCTCGGCGCTGACGCCACGGTGCTGGAAGCGCAGCTACACGAAGGCGCGCAGGACACGCGCGAGCGCGTGACGCCGCGCGGGCTGCGGCTGGATCAGGCTGCCGCCGTCTATCACGTGCTGACCTCCCGCCGCACCGCCGAAGTGGTCGTCGGCCCGGCGGGCACCGGCAAGACCCGCGCCCTGGCCGCCGCGGCACATGCCTGGGCGATGGAGCACGGCGATGGGCGGGTGTTCGGCACCGCTACTTCGCAGAACGCCGCTAACGAGCTGCGCAAGGCCGGAGTGCTGGTGACGGCCAACACGACCCGGCTGCTGGCTCGCATCCGGCGCGGCTGGATCCCGGCGGGCTCGCTGATCCTGGCCGACGAGGGCTCGATGATCTCCCTGCAGCACCTGTCAGCGCTGGTCAGCTACGCCGCGCGGAACGGCTGCAAGGTGGTGCTCGCCGGGGACCAGGAGCAGCTCGCGGCCGTCGAGGGCGGCGGCGCGATGATGCTGCTCGCCGACCGGCTGGGATATGTGCAGCTAGCCGAGCCGGTCCGGTTCGCCGCCGAGTGGGAACGGGACGCTTCGCTGCGGCTGCGCGCCGGGGACCCGACCGCGCTCGATGACTACGACCAGCACGGCCGGATCCACGGCGCCCCGCCCGACGGGGCCATGGACCAGGCCGTCAAGGCCTACATCGCCAGCTACCTGGCCGGCCATGATGTGATCCTGTCGGCCGCGGACTGGGCACGCTGCCGGGAACTATCCCGCCGGATCCGCGGTGACCTGATCCATCTCGGCCTGGTCGACGGCCGCCGGACCGTGCCGATCGCCGGAGGCGCGCAGGCTTCGGCCGGTGACCTGATCATCTGCTGCGACAACGACCACCACACCGCGGCCGGCGAACCGGGCCTGGGCTTGGCCAACGGCGACGTCCTGCGGATCGAGGCCATCACCGCCGACGGCATCCGTGTCCGCCGGCTGCTCGACCCCGACCCCGCTACCGGCGTCCGGCGCTTCACCAGCCACACGTTCTCCTACTACGGTTACCGCACTGCGGACCTGGCCTACGCAACCACGGGGCACTGCGCGCAAGGCGGCACCGTGCACACCGGCCTCACGCTGGTCACCGGCAGCGAAACCCGGCAATGGCTGTACTCAGCGCTGACCCGCGGAACCCACAACAACATGGCATTCGCCTTCACCACACCGCCGAAGGCCGCCGACCCGCAGCCCGGCACCCGCCCCGCACCAGAGCTGGAACGCTACGAACGCATCCGCCGCGAGCGCGAAGGCTTCCTGCCAGCCCCGCCCGGGCACGGACCCGCCGGCCAGGACCCGCGCGAGCCCGGCGCCGTGCTCGCCGATGTGATCGGCCGGGACGGCTCGGAGATGTCAGCGTCCGAGGCCAGGCGGCGCAACCTGGCCAACGCTGATCACCTCGGCACCTTGAACGCGATCTGGACCGCGGAAACCCAGGCAGCACAGAACAGGCGCTATCACGACTTCGTCCTGGCCGCGCTCCCGCACGGGTACCGCCAGGACCTGTCTCACCAGGCCAGGTGGCTGTACCGGACGCTGCGGGCCGCCGATCTGGCCGGCCTCGATCCCGCCGACGTCATCCGCCGGGCTGTCGAGTCCCGCGACCTGGCCGGCGCCCGCGATGTCGCCAGCGTCCTCGACGCCCGGATCCGCCAGCACGCACAGCCGTTGCTGCCGCAACCGCAGGCTTCATGGTCGGCGTGCGTGCCTCAGCTAGACGACCCGGAACGCCATGCCTACGTGACTGAACTTGCCGCGATGATGGACGACCGCAAGCAGCGCCTCGGCCAGTTCGCCGCCGACCACCCGCCCACGTGGGCTCTCAAGGCCCTGGGACCAGTCCCCGCCGACGGACCCGCCCGGCAGGAATGGCGGCAGAAAGCATCGTCCATCGGCGCCTACCGGGAGCTGTACGGCTACGACCATCCCGCCGACCCGATCGGCCCCCAGCCCGCCGCCGACTCCCCCGACATGCGCGCCGCCTGGCACGAGGCATTCCTCGCACTCGGCACACCCGAAGGCCCCGACGTCCGCGGCATGCCTGATGGCCGCCTGTGGCTCATCCGCGACATCTACGCCACCGAAACCAGATGGGCCCCACGGCACGTCGGCAGGGAACTGCGACTGGCCAGGCTCGGCGCACACAACGCGGACAGCGACACGATACGCGCCGAGGCCGAAGCAGCAGCGGCCCGCAAGCACGGCAATCAAGAGCGCGAGGACCGCCACCAATTCTGGGCCGCCGCCCACCAGGCGATGAGCCGCCATTACCGAGAGCAGGAAAAAACCTTCGCCGCCACCATGGACGACCGCCGCGAATGGGAGCACGCCACCGAGCACTCCCGCCACCTCGCCATCGCCGCCGACGCCGAACTGCGCAGGCGTCACCCCGACCAGCGAATCGAGCCCATCCGGTCCGCCGAACCCGCCCCTGTCAGCGAAACCGAACGCGCGGAACTGACCCTCACTCCCGGCCAGCACATCGGCCAGCTCGCGCAATGGATCCAAGACCTGGCCGCCCAGCGCAAGGCCTTCCGCGAGAGGCTCGACGAACGCCAGGGACTCAGGATCCCCAGCGAGGACCCCGGCCGCCAAGACCTGGGCGAGGCCTTCCCCGCTCAGGCAGCGCCCGGCCGCGAAGCGATCCTCCAGCCGCCGAAACCGCAAATCCGGCCATCGGCGAAGATCCTCGAGGCGGCCCGCCAGCGCGACGCATCAAATGAAGCGGCCAGCTGACCGCACCGTGGCGCATCATGGCAGAAGAGGTGGCGACAATGAACCCGAGCCAGATACCCGGCACTCTTCCGCCCGCGATCACGATCAGCCGAGAGACCGCCGTAGCCTGCCTGGCCGATGACCTCGCGGACTACGGAACCACTGGCCCGGTAGCCCTCGCCTGGCAATGGGCGCTCACCGGCAACGGCCCCACCCCAATAGCACGCGAAGAGTGGACCAAAGGACCGCCGAGTCGAGACATGCTGCTCGACGAGAGCAACTGGCCGTACGCCGACGGCTGGCAGGGACGCGTGAGCTGGGAAGAACTCCAGCACACCCGCTTCCTGCTCTGGTGGCTTACCGCAGCCGACGGCGAAGAGCCACCTGCACGACTCCGCGCCTCCGGCGTCGCGCCCAGCCTGGTCGCCGCCGAAGGCGGCTCGGTCACCGTGACCGTGTCTGAGGTTCGCGGCGACGAATACTCCGGGCCGTTCCGCTGATGCAATTCCGTGTCAAATGCCGTAAGCCTGATCAATCAGGGCTCGGTGATCTGCGCTGACAACGTCGGATACTCACGAACGTCTGAACTTCGAGCCACCACTGATCATTCATTTCTAACCTGGTGGCTGAACTGGCCGCCTTTCTGCGCGATGCCCGGATGAGGTCATAGGCTCCCACAGGTACGGCAGCCAACGGGGAGGAGGCACCGCAGTGGTCGGGGGACCTCATCCGAGTGCCGATACGGAGGCCGCCGGGCTGGACAGCATCGCAAAGGGCATACGAGTAGCCGGCCTGACCGCGTCCGGGACTGCCGAGATCGTTGCGACCGAGTGGCACGGCAAGGACGCGGTCACGGTGGTCTTCCGCACCGATAACGGCGCCATCCACCAGCAGGTTCTGCTCCGCGGCCAGACCGGCCGGCTAAGAATCGTCCCGGCCGAGGAAGCCGCCGGCTTCAGCGGGGACCCGGCCGATTTCAAGCTCGGCATGGAAGCGCTGCGGATCCAGATGGCGGCCCAGTTCGACCCGATGCTGGCCGTAGCCACCAGCGACCTGGATCCGCTGCCGCACCAGATCCAGGCGGTCTATGGCGACCTGCTGGGCAAGGACCAGCCGCTGCGGTTCCTGCTGGCCGACGATCCTGGCGCGGGCAAGACCATCATGGCGGGCCTGTTCATCAAGGAACTGGCGCTGCGCGGCGACCTGCAGCGGTGCCTGATCGTGGTCCCCGGCGGGCTGGTGGACCAGTGGCAGGACGAGCTGCACGACAAGCTCGGGCTGCGATTCGACATCCTGACCAAGGACCTGGTCGCGGCCACGCCGCTGTCGGAGAACCCGTTCCAGGAGTACCCGCGCCTGATCGTGCGGATGGACCAGATAGCGCGCAACGACCCGCTGCTGGCTCACCTGGCCAGGACCGAATGGGACGTGGTGGTCGTCGACGAGGCGCACAAGATGGCCGCGCATTACTTCGGCGGCGAGCTGAAGACAACCAAGCGGTACCAGCTCGGCCAGCTGCTCGGCGGGATCACCCGGCACCTGCTGCTGATGACCGCGACCCCGCACAGTGGCAAGGAAGAGGACTTCCAGGCGTTCCTGGCGCTGCTGGACCCGGACCGGTTCGAGGGCCGCTACCGCCAGCACGTCCACGACCTGGACACCTCGGGCATGATGTGCCGGCGGGTGAAGGAGGAGCTGCTCACCTTCGACGGCAAGCCGTTGTTCCCCGAGCGCCGGGCCACGACGCTGCCGTTCGAGCTGTCGCCGGCCGAGATGGATCTGTATGAGGCGGTCACCCATTACGTGCGGGCCGAGATGGGCCGCGCCGATCAGCTCAAGGCGGCCGGTGAGGGCAGGCGCGGGAACACGGTCGGGTTCGCGCTGACCGTGTTGCAGCGGCGGCTCGCATCCAGTCCGGAGGCGATTCTTCGATCGCTGGAGCGCCGCCGCGACCGGCTCACCACAAGGCTCAAAGACATTCAGGTGAAACGGTCCTACCTGGTCCATGACCCGGCGATGGACGAGGCGTTCGGCGCTGCGGACATAGAGGATGTCGATGACGCGCTGGACGAGCTCGGCGGCGAGGAGCTGGAGGACCTGGAGGAGGAAGTCGTCGACGCGGCCACTGCCGCCCGCACGGCTGATGAGCTGCAAGCGGAGATCGCGGTGCTCGACGACCTGGTGGCCCTGGCCAAGCAGGTCCGCTATGCCGACACCGACCGCAAGTGGACTGAGCTGCGCGACCTGCTCCTGGACACCGACGCCATGCTCGACCACTATGGCACCCGCCGCAAGATCCTGATCTTCACCGAGCACCGTGACACGCTGTACTACCTGGTCGCCAAGATCCGGATGCTGCTGGGCCGTGACGATATCGTCGCGGCCATCCACGGCAGTGTCAGCCGCGAGGACCGCAAGGTGGTGCAGGACGCGTTCCGTCAGGACCCAGCGCTGGCGGTACTGGTCGCCACCGACGCCGCGGGCGAGGGCCTGAACCTGCAGCGCGCGCACCTGATGGTCAACTACGACTTGCCGTGGAACCCGAACCGGATCGAGCAGCGGTTCGGCCGGATCCACCGGATCGGCCAGACCGAGGTCTGCCATCTGTGGAACCTGGTCGCCACTGCCACCAGGGAGGGCGAGGTGTTCGATCGGCTGCTGGCCAAGGTCGCGGAGCAGCGCCAGGCGCTGGGCGGCAAGGTGTTCGACGTGCTAGGCGAAGCGTTCGGCGGCGTGCCGCTGCGCAAGGTTCTGCTGGAGGCGATCCGCTACGGCGACCGGCCTGAGGTCAGGGCGCGGCTGCACCAGGTGATCGATGAGCGTGTCGGCGAAGGACTCGACAAGCTGCTGGCCGAGCGCGCCCTCTACCATGACATGCTCACCGCCGCTGATGTGGAGCAGATCCGGCTGCAGATGGAGGAAGCGCGGGCCCGCCGCCTCCAGCCGCATTACATTGCGGCGTTCTTCCGCGCCGCGTTCACCGGGCTTGGTGGCCGGATCAGCGCTCGCGATCCGGGCCGGTTCGAGATCTCCGGCGTCCCGCCGGTGCTGCGCGAGCGCCGCCAGGCGGGCGGCGCGGTACTCCCCCGCTATCAGCGGGTCACCTTCGACCGCGAAGCCATCCAGCCCGACGCAGCCGCCGACGGACGCGCCGCGATCCGGGCCGACCTGCTCGCCCCCGGCCACCCCCTGCTCGATGCAGTGGTCCAGCACACCGCCGCCCGCTGCGCCACCGCTATAGCGGCGGGCACCATCCTGGTACACCGGCTCGACCCAGCCGAAGACCCGCGGGTCCTCATTGCGCTGCGCCAGGAGATCGCCGACGGCAACGACCCTCCGCGCCCGGTGCTTCGCCGCTTCGAGTTCGCCGAACTGCTCGCCCCTGCGGAAGATGCTGGCGGCCCGGACCAAGGCGACCAGGCCACCAGCGCGCGGGCATGCGGGCCCGCACCGTATCTCGATTACGAAATCCTGCAAGATTTGGAACGAGAATCCGTCACGGCTCTGGCTGCCGAGCCATGGCTTGCCGCCGCGCGCCACACAGCAGTTTCCTGGGCGGCATCTACGCTGCTCCCAGCCAGCCTCGCCGAGGTATCCGAACGGATCACCACCGACGTGGAGCGCACCCGCAGACTGGTCCGCCAGCGGCTGACCCATGAGATCAACTACTGGGACGTCCGCCAGGGTGAGCTGTTCTGGCAGCAGCAACAGGGCAAGAAGATCAGGATGCGCCCGGAGACCGCCGGGGCCAAGGCACGCGACCTGGAGCGGCGGCTGGCAGCCCGGATCGCGGAACTGGACCGCGAGGAGCATCTGCAGCCCAGTCCCCCGGTGGCGGCCGCGGCCGCCCTGATCATTCCGCAGGGGCTTCTCGACCGGCTGGCCGGGCGCCGCAAGAAGCCTGCCGACCACTATGCGAAGGACACCCGCGACGTGGACGAGCGCGCCATGGCCGCCGTCATGGCCGCCGAACGCAGCCTGCACCGCGATCCCGAGCGCATGGCGCACAACAACCCCGGCTACGACATCCGCTCCCGAACCCCAGACGGCCACTGGCTGTACCTAGAGGTCAAAGGCCGAATCGCCGGCGCGAAAGACTTCTTCGTCACCCGCAACGAGGTCATGCTGGCCCGCAACACCACACCTCGCCACCGGCTAGCTATGGTCGAGGTGAACCCAGACGGACCCGCCTTCGACCAGATCCGCTACGTGCTGGCCGACTTCGAAGGCATCGTGCTAAACGACTTCGCCGCCACCGCTGTGGTACTGAAATGGAACGACTTCTGGGCCAGAGGAGAGGACCCGCGGTGAGCACTGCCAGCGATGCTGCTCCCAGCTACAAACGCAAGCTGATTGAGGTCGCGCTGCCGCTCGAAGACATCAACCGCGAGGCCGCCCGAGAGAAGTCGATCCGGCACGGTCACCCCTCCACGTTGCACCTGTGGTGGTCGCGGAAGCCGCTCGGGGCCGTTCGTGCAGTGTTGTTCGGCCAGCTCGTTGATGACCCGTCAGCGCATCCGGACCGCTTTCCGACCCCCGAAGCTCAGCAGGCCGAGCGCGACCGGCTGTTCGCGATCATTCGCGAGCTAGTCAAATGGGAGAACTCATCGAGTCAGGGAGTTCTCGCGGCAGCACGCAAAGAGATCTGGGACTCCTGCGGCGGCAACCCCCCACCGATCATGGACCCCTTCGCGGGTGGCGGCTCAATCCCGCTGGAAGCCCAGCGGCTCGGCCTGGAAGCGAATGCGAGCGACCTCAATCCAGTCGCCGTGCTCATCAATAAGGCTCTGATCGAGATCCCACCGCGATGGGCAGGGAGGTCGCCAGTACATCCGGAGGCGAGGGCTCAACTGCGCTGGCGTGGGGCTGAAGGGCTAGCCGAAGACATCCGTTGCTATGGCAAGTGGATCCGCGATGAGGCTGAACGCCGGATCGGCCAGCTCTACCCAAAGGTAAAGCTGGCTGATGGCTCGCTTGCCACCGTGATCGCCTGGATCTGGGCACGGACCGTCACCTGCCCAAACCCCGCCTGCGGTGGCACTATGCCGCTTACCAGTAATTTTTGGCTCGGTAAGAAACAGGGGAAGCAACGCTATATTCACCCAGTAGCCGACGGAAAGCGGGTGCGATTCGAGATTCGCGGCCCGGATGGTACGCCGCGTGGCGGGACAGTCAGCCGTACGGGTGCAGAATGCCTACTCTGCGGTGCAGCCGTTCCGCTGACCTATATCCGGGCTGAAGGCAAGGCTGGGCGTATGGGAACCCAGTTGATGGCGATCGCCGCTGAGGGCAAACGCACGCGCTACTATCTGCCGCCCAATGTGGAGCACGAACAGGCCGCCGACATTCCCCGTCCCGCCGACGTTCCAGACGCTGAGCTACCAGAGCAAGCCTTGGGCTTCCGTATCCAAGGCTACGGCATGGTTACGTGGGCCGACCTATTCACAAATCGCCAACTCACTCTATTGAATACAATAAGTAGTCTAATTGCAGAGGCCCATTCCCTTATTCTGGCTGACGCCGAACGCCACTCTATCATCGATGCAGAAATGTACGCATCTGCAGTTCGCCTGTATCTCGCTCTGTCCGTCGACAAGGTTGCCGACAACTCATCCTCTCTCTGCGTATGGATGTACATGCCCTCAAAGGAAGGAACCGCTCATACATTTGGTCGTGCTGCTCTGCCCATGATTTGGAACTTCGGCGAAGGATATCCTTTCAAGGCAGGCCCCTGCGACTATGCTACAAGCTGCGAATGGGTGGCCAAGGTACTCGATGAGCTGCCTTATTACAACCAAGCCGTGGCGAAAGTGGATGCTAAGAATGCCTCCGAACGCAACTACAGCAATGTGCTAATCGCTACAGATCCGCCATATTATGATAACATTCCATATGCTGATCTCTCCGACTTCTTTTACGTGTGGCTCCGTCGCAGCCTGTCGCCGAATTTTCCGAAGCTCCTTGGGACTGTGTTGACGCCAAAGGCGGAAGAGCTTGTGGCCGACTCAATTCGCCAAGGAGGACATCAGCCAGCGAAGGAATTCTTCGAGTCAGGTTTCCGAAACGTCTTTTCACACATACGTAGCACGGCGCTAAGCGGATATCCTATTAGCATATTCTATGCTTTCAAGCAGTCCGAAATAGAAATGGACGGACACGCTTCAACGGGTTGGGAAACAATGCTCGGAGCCCTGCTCAGCTCTGGCTGGCAGATTACTGCTACATGGCCAATGCGCACCGAGCGTACAGGTCGGGTGCGACAGATCGGTAGCAACGCCCTGGCCTCATCCGTTGTTCTAACGTGTCGACCGCGACGCGATGATTCCCCCATCACTGACCGCCGAGGATTCCTGACGATGCTGCGTGAAGAGTTGCCGTGGCGACTGCGAGAACTGCAGCAGGGGAACGTCGCGCCGGTGGATCTGGCGCAGGCGGCGATCGGTCCAGGAATGGCCGTGTTCTCGCGGTATCGGCAAGTCGCAGAGCCGGATGGGTCGGCAATGCGAGTGCGCACCGCGCTGCAGTTGATCAACCAGGTGCTCGATGAGGTTCTGGCCGAACAGGAGGGTGACTTCGACACCGATTCGCGCTGGTGCGTGAAGTGGTTCGAGCAGATGGAGTGGGCGGCGGGCGAGTATGGCCGCGCCGAGACGCTGGCGACCGCGCTGAACACGTCCGTCCTTGGGCTGGAGCGGGCAGGAGTTCTGCGCGCTCGGGTGGGCAAGGTTCAGCTTCTCAGGCCGAGTGAGCTGCCGGATGGTTATGACCCGGCGAAGGATGCGCGGCCGACGATGTGGGAGGCGGTTCTGCACCTGTCCCGGCGGCTAGAGGAGGACGGGCCAGAGTCGGCTGGGCAGCTGATGCTGGGGCTGCAATCCGTTATGGATCTTAATGGGGTTAAGGAACTTGCGTACCTGCTGTACAGCGTCTGTGACCGCAAGCGGCGGCAGGAGTCCGCGCTTGTCTTTAACAACCTGGTTACTTCCTGGCCGGAAATCGCCGATGCGGCACAGAATGCGCCGGAGACAGACCAGTATCAGGCAGCGATGGACTTCAACGACGAGTGAGCCGGGCGGCGAGGAGCAGGGTCGTGGCATTGAGCAATAGAGACCGGGTGGGGCGCGCCCTGGACATCATGGCGGCGGCCTTACTACCGTTCGTGGACCAGCACCTGGCGGCAGCCCTGGGCGGCAAGGACTGGCTGGACGTGATGACTGACCGGGCCCGGACGGCAGGCCTGGCCACGATGGTGCGGACCGACCCGCGGCTGTTGCTGCAGGTGATCGGCGAGCACAGCCGGGCGTTTCGTGACTCGCTGTCGAAGACCGAACTGGCGTTCGCCCAGGAGATCCGCGAGTCCGGGCACAAATGGGCGCACAATGATGCGTTCAGCGATCCGGACACCAGCCGGCTGCTCGACACGATCGCGAGGTTGCTCCGCGCGGCCGGCGCGGTGACCGAGGCTGGCGAGGTTGACAAGCTGTTGTTCGATCACCAGCGGGCCGCGTTCGAGAAGGAGACCAGGCGGGCGGTCCGGCAGTCGGCAGCGCTGCCGGCCGTCGAGGGGATGGGCCTCAAGCCCTGGCGTGAGGTCATCCTGCCGCATCCGGACGTGCGGACCGGCCGGTTCAACGCCTCGCAGTTCGCGGCGAACCTGTACCGGGTCGCCCATGAGGAGGACACCGGCGAGTACGGCGATCCGGTGGAGTTCTTCCAGCGCACCTACTTGACCGAGGGTCTGCGGGACCTGATCAGCCGCGCGGTCCGGCGGGTGTCCGGTGATGAGAACGCCGCGCCGGCGATCAACCTGCAAACCAACTTTGGTGGCGGCAAGACCCACTCCATGCTGGCGCTGTACCACTTGTTTTCCGGCAGGCCGCTGACGGCCTATCCGCAAGATCTGCAGGAACTGCTGGAAGGCCACGATCTGGCCGCGATCGGCAGCCGGGTCCGGCGGGTCACCCTGGTCGGTAACCACATCTCTCCCAGCGAGGGCATCGCCAAGCCCGACGGAACTCGCGTCAATACATTGTGGGGTGAGCTGGCCTGGCAGCTTGGCGGCAAGGCCGCCTACGACTCGATCGCCGAGGCCGACCGGACCGGCACCAATCCTGGTTCCGCGCTCACCGAGCTGATCGCGGCCTACTCGCCGTGCGTGATCTTGATCGATGAGTGGGTCGCCTACGCGCGGGAGCTGTTCCGGGCCGACCTCCCGGCCGGCAGCTTTGATACACAGTTCACCTTCGCTCAGCTGCTGACCGAGTCTGTCGCCTCGGTCACCGGCGCGCTCCTGGTGGTGTCCATTCCGGCGTCGGACATCGAGGTCGGCGGCACGCATGGGCAAGACGCGCTGACCCGGTTGCAGAACATCGTGCGTCGTGTGGCCGACCAGTGGCGGCCCGCATCGCCGCGGGAGTCGTTCGAGATCGTGCGGCGCCGGTTGTTCGAGGATACCTCCGGTGCCGCGCGCATGGACATCGCCGCTGTGGCCCGCCGGTTCACCCAGTTCTATGCCGAGCATCGCCGCGAGTTCCCCTCAGAGGCCGCCGAGGCCGACTACGAGCGGCGGATCCGCGACTGCTACCCGCTGCATCCCGAGCTGTTCGACCGGCTCTATGACGACTGGTCGACACTGGAGCGGTTCCAGCGGACCCGGGGCGTGCTGCGGCTGATGTCTACCGTCATCTACGCGCTGTGGCAGACCAATGACGCTTACCCGTTGATCATGCCCGCCACGATTCCGCTGTCCGAGCCGCGGGTCTTCGATGACCTGACCCAGTACCTGGAAGACTCCTGGAAGTCGATCATCGATTCCGACGTGGACGGCCCTAGCGCGCTGCCAGCCCGGATCGACCACGACAAGCCGCTGTTCGGGCAGCGGGCCCTGACCCAGCGGCTGGCCCGGACTCTCTTCCTTGGCTCGGCCGCCACGTTGCGCAGCGCGCACAAGGGCATCGGCCAGCAGCGGATCTGGCTCGGCACCGCCGTGCCCGGCGACAGCATCGGCCACTTCGCGTCATCCCTGCACATGCTCGCCGACCAGGCGACCTACCTGTATTCCGACGGCGCCCGGTACTGGTACGACACCCAGCCATCGGTCGCCCGGGCCGCCAAGGACGAAGCCGACCGGCTCCGCGACCGTCCCGAGGAAGTCTGGGCCGAGATCGTCGAACGGCTCGGCCGTAACAGTCACAAGGGCCGGGGCAACTTCGCCGCCGTGACCGTCGCACCCGACGGAACCGGCGATATCCCGGACACTGACGAGGCCCGGCTGGTGATCGTGCACCCGCACCAGACGTTCCAGCGCAACGGCGGGGACGCCAAGGCGCTGGTATTCGCCCGCGATGCGTTCAGCACCCGAGGCAGCGCCCAGCGCAGGCACCGCAACGAGCTGATCTTCCTAGCTCCCGACGCACGGCGGATGGAGGAGCTAGAGGCAGCCGTCCGCGAGCACCTCGCCTGGAAGCACATCGCCGGGCGGGCCACGGCGCTCGACCTGACCCCGACCCAGCGCGACCTGGCTACCACCCGCCGCGACGACGCAAGCACCGTGGTCGAGCAGCGGATATTCACGTCCTACATCTGGGTCATGTTCCCCGACCAGCCACACGCCGACCGGCCGATGGAAGTCAGGGAGATCAAGACCGAGAACCAGGCCGCAACGCTGGCAGATCGGGTAAGCGAAAGGCTGAACCGCGAAGGCCAGCTCGCCGCCGTGCACTCGGCCCTGGCCATCCAGCAGCAGCTCACCGGCCCGCTCAGAGCGCTGTGGGACCGCGGGTACGTGTCGGTGGGCGAGCTGTGGGACCTGTACTCCACCTACCCCTACCTGCCCAGACTGCGCGACCGATCGGTCATGGAGGTCGCCGTCCGTGAAGTGCTCAACTCCTTCACCTGGGAGCAGGAAGGCTTCGCCCTGGCCACCGGACGAGATGAGGACACTGGCTCGTTCACCGGCCTGGCCCTTCCCCACGGCGACTCCTGGTTCGGCCCAATCACCGACGCCGTCCTACTCATCCGCCCCGACATCGCACTTGCCCAGCAAGCGGAAACCAAGCCACCCGGCGGTAGAGGAGACGATGGTGCCGCCGGAGGCGGCTCCATCGGCGGCAAGGGAGAGGGCGCTGGAGGCGGTCCCGAGCCACCGCACCCTCCTCCCCTAGTGAAAACTCGGTACTACGGCGTATTCCGGGTGGACGCCGAAAAATACGGCCGCGACCTCACCCGGCTCCAGCAGGAAATCCTCCCCCACCTCGCCGACTCAGAGACCGGCGATCTCACCATCACCGTCGAAGTTGAGGCCACCCACCCCGACGGCTTCGCCGACGACAAGATCCGCATCCTCACCGAAAACGCCCGCGTCCTGAGATTCGAGCGCTCGGAGTTCGACTAACCCGAGGTTTCGTGTCCTCCGGTGCGGCACCGGACGCGGAGGTTGCAGCGCTCGCACGGGGTGGAAGGCAGAGCTTTCGTCACGGGGAGTGTGTCGCGGACTTCGCCGCCGAGCGTGACGTCATGCTCGTATTCGTCCCGAAGAAGAACCTGCCCGCAGGTAGCGAACAGGTTTCGCCCAGATCCTCGACCGCTGGGGCCGGACTACCCCACCCCTAACTCGACCCGCACTGGCCGCGCGTGAACCAGCCCGCGTCCGGGTCACCAGACATTAACTGGCTTCCGGGATCTCCATCCTGGATGACATCGGGCATCGTCGAGTGGCGGCTTCACGGCTTTTGACCGATACATCATGCTGCAACGAGGAGTCCGCAGAGCCGCGCAAGGTCCGCGCGGAGACTCAAGGGCGGCACCACGAGAATGAGATGCCCACGGCGGCATTGGCTTCTTCGCGGAACTCGACGCCCGCGCCGGTAACTCGTGAGGTTCAGCCCAGCGCTCTCGCCTGTACTGGCCCGGCTAACACAAGCTTGCAGCGGGGACTGAACGTGCGTCTGCGAAATGTTGCCACAAGCGCGCACATGGAGGCACGTCACATAGCTGCGAGTCGCAACAGCAGGTTTCCTTACAGATCCTTCGCACCCGGGTCTTGGACACTGGTCACGAGTCGTTACTCTTCGTGGCCAGACAGATACGGAGAGGCTGCACGTTGACCGCAGCCGTTCGCCGCCCCCGTGCCCTAGATTTCGGCTCTGGACATGGCGGCCCGATTGGCGAGAATGAAAGTGATCGGCCCAGGGCCTAGAATGCTTGCGAGAGGAATGCGATGACGGAGTCAGCGAACAGTGTGGCTACGTCCCAGGACGACAGCGGACAGGATCGCCTTCTCTGGCGCGTATTCCGGGCGCTGGGACAAGTTCGTACTGACATCTGGCGGGCGTTTGGTTTCGGGGTTATGCGAGCTTCGGCCCCGTTGCGGAATTCGTATCGGAGCGGCGGGCACGTCTTTGCCCGCGCTCGACTAGAGAAGGCGCAGATCGAGGAAAAGTATTTCTTCGATCAGGAGATCTCACAGAATCCCACCAATTATATGAGTAAGCCGCCAGCTGGGCACATCGAACTGACACTTCCTTTCGACGGAGACAAGTATTTTACCCGCCAAGCCTACAGTGACGTCGCACGCGCGCGTCGCTCTGATGCCGTTTCTTCCGCGCACGCACTCGTCGGCTACCTGGTACTGGCTGATTACACGCAAACTAACCTCGACAGCTTGCTAGGCCTCGCATCGAAATACGGATCGGTACCCATTCAGGTGCCGCTTGCCCCTGTGCCCGGCGCACGCGAGACTGACCCTCTGGTTGCCGATGGCAGCGCCTGCGTCTTCTCTCATGATTACCTGCCCGACGCTGGGCGGTTTGTGGTCGACCCGGTTCATGTCGACGTCCAGCTTGACGATCTCGATACTTCCGGGTTCTCCCCTCCGGGCGCCGATCAGGACACAGGCCGGACGCAGGATGGGCTCACCGCGCAGAGCATGAAAGTCGCGCAGCGTATCGCGCAGGATATGCAGATCACACAGAATATGCAGGTCATGCGTAACACTCAGGTCAGGCAGATAATGCAGCGTGTCAGTTTCCGGCCGAATCTGGTTCTCCGCATGACGGTGTTTCTGCATGTCCCACTAAACCTTGCGAGGAATGCGCATCCTGAAGTAAGCCAGGTTTCGCTGAACTGGCCCACACACACGTCCCTGCGTTCGCTTGACCTTCGCGTCAACGGGCAAGCGCATCCGCTTCGGTATAACCCTAAGCTCAAGTGCCTAGAATGGTCCGGTATCCCAATGATCCAGGATCCGGATCCGGTCGGCGGTGACATCCGTTCGTTCCGCAGCCAGCAGATGGACTTGTCGATTCCGCAGCCTGGCGAGCTCTACAGGGAGGAGAGCCTAATGGGCATGGCAGAGGTAACGGTGGATCGACTGCTGTCAGGCATGGAAGCGCGGCTCTACGACGCGACCGGACGAATAAGCAGACGTTCTCAGCCGACGCTGGAGAGTGTGATCTCCAGCAACTTCTCCCTTATCCTGGACGATGCCTTCGGCCGACGCACGCTGTTGCCGCACCAGCAGCTGCATTTTGACGAAGTGATCCCCAATGAGATGCGCATTGACGACATAAAGACCGCGCTTACGAATCAGGGCTTCACGGTGCAAGAGAGGTGGCGAGATCGCGGCCCGGAGGTTCGCTGGCTTTCAGCGACGCGCACCGAAGGACCTGACACGCTGCAGCTGGAGCTCTATATCGAGGGAAAGCTGCACAAGGCGCGACGGCAACGACGTGTTCCAGGCGGAATGACTTATCGTACCGATCTGGAAAGCGGCGAGCTGCGGATCTACATCTACGGCTCACAGCCCCGAGACAGTCAGCAGGTGGTTCACGAGATGAACGAACTACGGCGAGCACTGCACGAGCGGTTTGACCGGCTGCCGGCGCGGCGCTGATGACCCTGAAGGACGGTCATATGACCGTCACCGTCGAGCAGCGTGCACCTCGGGTCCGGTGCTACAAGTGCGGCTCGCCGCACATAGCCTCGTTGTGCCACCACTGCTGGCGTCCCGGCTGCGCCAAACATGTTCGACCAGTGCCGCACTGGGTGAAAAGGCTACTGGGCAAGGAAGGCAGCTGTACTGGGCTGGATAAGGACGAGGCTTATCACTGTCCTGAGTGCGCATATATCCCTGCCGGCCGTACGCTCGCCGTCGGCACCGTCGCCGGAGCCATTGCGGCGGCCGGCATCATCTTTACGTGGCTGAACCTGATCGCCGGACTGGTGCTGCTGCTGGCCGGCGGATTGCTCGCGGCCAGTGCGTGGCTAACGCTCCGACGCCGTGCGAGCGGGGCAGTAATCGGCATGCCGTTGCCGGTTCAGCCCAAGGTGAGTGACATGAGCCTGCTCGAGAAGCTCAGCATTCGGATCACCCTCGGCCCTGACGGGAACTACCACACGGACCCTATGCCGGTCGAGGGTGTGCTGACGATGATCCTGGTGTTCGGCCATGCTGACCGTGAGCGCCTTGAGCGCAGGATGGGCAAGCGTCCGCGTACGTCTAGCCGGGATGTGCGGTTTTCGGCCGGCCGTCTCGTGCTTAAGGGCTGTGTAGGCATTAAGAAGGATCGAGATTTCCGTGGCCCGGTTCTCGCACTGGACGGGAGAACCGGGAGCTATCCCGTCTTCCGCGCCGAGGATCCGCATGTGTCTAGTTCATGGAACTTTGAGATGCATTACCAGCTGTCGGCCGATCCGGATTGTAGCACTGGGCTGCTCTGGATCACGCCATCGATCGTCCCCGACTCGGACCGGCGAGCGCTTGAGCTGGAAATCCAGTGGGTCGAGCTAGGGCCTGAAGAGAAACCACTCAGCCTGGACGTGATCGAGTTGCTCCAACTGAGGTTTCCGGCGAAGTGGGGCAACGTCGAGCAGGTCAGCGAGCGGGCAATCCAGGGGACGCTGCCTGAGGATCCTGACGGATTGCGGATGGTCGAATGGAGGCAACTCTCGCCAGCCGAGCACGAGCGCCAGATAGGGCGTCTGACTCTTGCGGCCCGGTTCGAGCACCAGATCGACCTCAAGCATGTCGTGCGGGGGCACCTGGTAGCCATGACAACACCACTGACTTAAGGCGAATGGCGGTGTGACCTGGGCAGATGCCGCGCGGCGGGTGTGAGCGCTGGGTCGCGTATGGCTGATGTCATGTTCTGGGCGTGTCGGTGCGTGTAAATGCTGGACGGCTCCTGTACGGGTGCTGTTGTCTAGTCCAGCAACCTGCAGGAGCCGTCGCCTTGTTGTACCCGATCTCACCGGATATTGCCATTCCAGCAGGTCAAGACGGTGCCGGAGGCAGCGCGAGGGAGATACCGGGCGCGGTGGGCGAGCTGCCGGGGAGCGGGTCCGCGCAGCTCGCGGCCGGGTTGCCGGCCGGGATGATCGCGGTGCGGGCAGCTGATGTGTCCTGGCCGGGCAGCGCGGCGGGGGCAGGCGCGCTGGTGGCCCCCGGCGGGCGGGTGGCCTCGGGCGAGATGGTGGTGTTCACCCATCCGGTGACGGTCGCGCCGGCGGTGGCCGGCCGGGACGGCGTGGTCAGGGCCCGCGGCTGGCTGCCTGATCATGTGCGCCTTGGTGAGCTGGAACGGCACCTGGGCGAGGGGGTGATCGAGGACCTGGTCGCGGCGGGCATCGCGGCCGGGCGGATGCCGGCGCCGCAGCGGCAGCGGCTGATGTCGCTCGAGCTCACGATCCGGATGACCGTGGCAATGACCCTGATGCCCGACGCGTCCTATACCGGGGCGATACGGCGGCTGGCGGGGCACCTGGCCGATGTGCCATGGGACCGGGACTGGCATGTCCCCACCTCGGGGGTGGCCACCGGGTGGCGGGGCAAGGTGCCGCCGGCGGTGATGGAGGAGCTGTTCTGGCAGGTAGCCGGGCCGCTGGCCGGTGACGACGGCGGCGGCGATGAGGAGAAGGATGGCCCGGTGCTGGTGCTGGGCGGGATGCCGGTGTGCGGTACCGACGGGATGCTGGTCGCCCTCGCTGACACCCCGGCGAACCGCGCCATGTTCGGCTGCACGGGCACCCGCAATCAGGAAGGGCCGGGTTCGGCGCCGTTCCCGCAGCTGCTGGCGGTGGTGATCACCGCGCGGGCGGGCCGGGCCAAGCTGGGGGCGATCACCGGGCACGCCCGCGCCGGGGAGCAGACGCTGCTGGCCCGGCTGATCCGGCGGCGGCCGGAACTGTTCGCCGGCCGGGTTCTCGCATTCGACCGCAACTTCCCCGGCCATAAGATCATCACCGCGATCCTGGACGCCGGCGGGCACGTGGTGGCCCGGGTGAAAAGCAGCCTCGCGCTGCCGGTCACCCCTGGCGGGTGGCTTCCCGACGGGTCCCGGCTGAGCTTCCTGAACGCGCCCAGCGGGAACAAAGCCGACGCCCTGCCGGTCCGGGTCGCCGAGCACAACGCGGTCCTGCCCTGCGGCGATGGCCAGGAAGTCTCCGAGACCTGCACCCTGGTCACCACCCTGCTGGATCACCATGCCGTGGATGCCGAGCAGATCCGCGGCGCTTACCAGTCGCGCTGGCCGGCGTCGGAGACCACGTTCGGAGAAGACAAGACCACCATTACCGGCGCCGGGGACCGCACGTCCGGGCCGGTGCTGCGCTCGGGCTCCCCCCGGCTTGTCATCCAGGAGTTCTGGGCCTGGATGACCGCCACCCAGCTGGTCCGCGCCAGCGCCGCCGCGTCGCTGGTCACCGATGCCGCGGCCGCGCGTGCGCTGCGGCGGCGCGAGGACAGCGGCCCGGTCACTACCGACCAGGTGTCCTTCACCGCCGCCCGGCACCACGCGGTCTGCTCGATGGTCCAGTCCAAGGTCACCGCGAGCACTTCCCTGGCCGCCCTCGCCGCCCTGGCCGAGGACACCAGCCGGGCCACGCTGCACACCCTGGTCAGCACCGGCCGGCAGCGCCACTCCCCGCGGGTGCAGAAAGCCCGGCCCGGCTTCCCGCATACCGCGGCCACCAAGAAGACCGTCACCGGCGTCCCGCAGGTGACCCGGTTCCAGCCCGAGCCCGGCTCGACCTAGCCGGCTACCTGCTGAAACACCGTCAGGAAGGAGAAACGCCCCGGCCCGGCCGGGGCCGCGGCCCATGGAACCGCACGCCCGCCGCGGCGTCACGCGGCCTGTTGTCATGCCCCGGCGCAGGGAAACCTGCCATCAACTCAGACAATGAGACCGCTAAAAGACTTAAAGATCACAACGCCCCAGGCGGGCATAGATACCTAAAGTCCCTGGTGTTGTGGTAGCCATGATGAAGGGGACGCTTTCCGGCGTCGAGGGAGTCTCCATGTACAGTTCCCTCGGCGGAAGGCGTAATTCATCAGGTACCAGTATCAAGACGCGTATCGAAGCGGACTTTGACTTGAGCCTGGAGAGCATCCGTTATCAGGCTATTCGCATCGTTCCGGACCGCACTGAGGAAAGTATCGCCAACGGCTATCCGGACGAGTTCCGCGTGATCCCCGATGACGAGACTGTGATCGAGCTGACTAATGCGTTGAGCGAACAGGAATATTACGTGAAGCGCGTAATCGAGAATCCACCACGGAGCGGCGGGCGGGCCAGCCTCGTCCACCGATACTGGGATATCGCGGGCAGGCGCTACGAGGGCGTGTACCCCGTCGATTTCCATATGGTTCTGACCGGCGAGGAAGTCCATCGTGGCGACATCCGCCCAGAGGATGGTAAGACCAAGGTCCGCATCACGGTTAAAGGTGCATACCTAGATGACGAGATGCGCAAGGGCGTCGAGCAGCAATGGAAGGAACTCTGTGCGCTAACGGCGGACACGCTGCAACATCAGGAGCAGGAGCTCTCGGGACGACCGGCGACCCGGCATCCTCCTCCTGCTTCTGACGGTGAAGCACCGCAGGATCCCGCGGCATCCTGGCCGCCCGATCCGGGTGGCGCAGCACCGTCAAATCCCGGGCTACTGCGGCGCCTGGGCAAGCTTGATGAGGCTCTCTTAGATGGAAGAATCTCGCCTGAGCAGTACCGGGAGATGCGAGAGCGGGCTGAGCGAGAGTTCGGCGGCTGCTGAGCCGCAACGGTCGGTCAGGAGGCGCGATGTCCTGGGAATGCGCAGTGTGCAACACCAGAGAAGACCAGCACAACCGGATCGATGCCGTCTGCCATCACTGCGGCAAGCCGCTTTGCCGCGGAGATCGGATGGAAATTGCCGATTACATGTTCACTAACGCACCCGGCCGGATCGGCCAGGCAGCCTGGCACTGCAAGCAGTGCAAGGATGAGCATCATCGAACAGACGTCCCGCTGGGCGAGGAAAGCCAGTGATCGAGGTCAGGGTGTCGCCGACCCGGATCCCGGCGATGGAGGCTACTGAGCTGGAGATCTGCCTGACTAACACCGGTCATGGCGCCTGCACCAGCCTCGTTTTCAGGATCAGGCTTCCTGCCGGCATCCTGCGGCTGCGTGGCCGCGAGAGGATCGAGATGGACAGCCTCGGCCCGGGGCGATCCGTCACCTTGCCGCTGCGCATTCGTGCCGAAAATGTCGGCCGCTACGAACTGACCAGCGCAAACTTCTCTTATCGGGATCACCGGGGTCAGCCACATCGGGAAAGGGGCTTTGCCGCCACTATCACCGTGGACCCGGAGCGGGATCCGCCGCCCGAGCCGCAGGTGAAGGTCGAGCTGCAGACTGCGGAACTGCCCTGCGGTGAGTTCGCCAATCTGCGCGGAAGGATCGTCAACTCCGGGCCGATCAGCATCTCCGACCTGGCGTGCAGCCTGTCCGGACAGGTGGTCGTGGACCAGCATGGTGTTCCGGCCCGGCTGGAGGAACTGCCGACCGGGGGGTCCGCGGACGTGTCGTTCTTTGTGTACGCGCCGCTCGCCGGTGCACATGTTCCGGTGCACTTTGACCTCGCATATAGCAACCAGTCCCGCCGCTATCATTTGGCGACTACGCACAGCGTCAAGGTAATCCGTGGCCCGGTGCCGTCACCCCCGGCCGCGCCAGGCACCATGCGGCCCACAGTGAAGATCCTCTTCCTGGGGGCCAATCCGCTCGATACGCGACCGCTGCGACTCGATGAGGAAATGCGCGAGATCCAGCGCACCATCCAGGCAGGCAGGGAGCGGGACAATCTTGAGTTCCATAGCCGGGCCGCGGTACGCCCGTCGGATATCAGTCAGGCCCTGCTCGATATCGAGCCCCGCGTCGTCCATTTCGCCGGGCACGGAGGGGGTGCAGACGGAAGCTTCGCGGCCGAAGACGAGTATGGAAACGCCCATGTCATACCCGTGGCTGGGCTGGTACGGGTGTTCCAATCGGCAGGCCGGAATGTAGAGTGCGTTCTCGTCAATGCATGCAGTACGGAGTCACTCGCTCGCGCTATGACGGCGGTAGCATCCTATGTAATCGGCATGCGACATCCCGTGGGCGACCGCTCAGCGATCAGATTCAGCGTTGGCTTTTATCAGGCCCTAGCCGCAGGAAGGCCAGTGGAAGAGGCGTTTGACCTTGGCGTTGGCCAGCTCATGATGATGCCTGAGGGCACTGACCAGCTGGCGCCCGTGCTTTTTCACCATGGAACCGAAGGATGATCGCCAAGTTGGCCGCGGATCGTTTGGGCCGGAGGGTCCTCGCTTGCGGTCCCGTCCGGCCGACGAGCTCGGCGGGCTGCGGCGTAGCGCATGAGTCCAGCTCGCAGGCTCCCAGGGACGCCGTGATCTCGCGGACGCGCCAGCCGGGCAATCACTCGGATCCCGCATGCCTCAGCGCCTGGTCTCCGCTCCCATTAGCAGCTGCCAATGCCACTCATCCAGATTCGGAAAGATCTTCTGGAACACCGCAATCTTGGCGAGAGATGTTGCGGACAAGATCATTAAAGAGCATATTTAGAGCCGACGGCCACCACCATCGGCCGACGCCAGGCCCCGACCAGCTGGAGAACGTGCAGGTCAACACAGCGCCATGCCAGCTTTCTCTGACACGAAGAACCGCGTTTAGCTTGTGAATACCTTGTCCATCAGTTCGGCGCCCGTAGTGATCACCGGGCGCAGCTCGCGCCGGTAGACCAGCTCGGTCGTGCTGGTCTGCTTGTGGCCGGCCAGCCGGGCGATCTCCTCTACCGGCATGCCGCCCTGGGACATGATGCTGACGAAGGTGTGCCGCAGTTCCCTGGGCACCCAGTATGTGCCGAGTCCGGCCGCCTTGCAGATCAGCCGGAACTCGCGCCTGATGTTGCGCTGGTCCAGCATCTCCCCGGCGGCCGTGGTGAACACCAGGTCCTCGTCGTGCCACAGCTCCCCGGCCTTGAGCCGGTCCGCGGCCTGGATGGCCTTACGCGCCGTTAGCGCCTCGATCGCGATCCGCGCCAGCTTCAGCGTCCGCCGCGACCGCGCCGTCTTGGTATCCCCGCCCGCCCGGTCCGACCGCCACACCGACACCGTCCCGGCCGCCAGGTCCACCAGATCCCACCGCAGCGCCCTGGCCTCCTCCGGCCGGATTCCGGTAGTCAGCAACAGCACCACGTAGGCATGCAGCCGGTACGGCCCGCGCCGCTTCCGCATGCCGTTGGCCCGCAGCACGCCCGCGGCCGCTTTGATCAGCGCCTGCGCCTGCTCCGTGGTCAGCGCCTTCGACGGCCTGCCCTCCTGCCCGGCCGGCGTCTTCACCAGCGCCGCGACATTGCGCGCGACGATGTCGTCGGCCTGGGCCTGCCGGATCGCCCGCACCAGGCAGTTGCGCGCGATCTGCAGCGACCGGGTCGACAGCTCGCCGCTCAGCCCGTTCAGCGCCGTCCGGACCTCGGCCGCGGTGAGCTTGCGCAGCTGCCAGGCCCCGATCTTGTCGGTCAGCGGCTTCACCCCGTCGCGGTAGAGCGTCAGAGTCCGCTCCGATCGTCCCGATAATCCCTCGGCCAGCCAGTCGTCCACCGCCGCCTGGACCGTGTAGCTGGCCGGCGCGCGGACGCCCGCCGTGATGTCGGAACGCAGCGTCTTGAGCTTCACCCGCACGTCCTGCTTGGTCTTGCCGTAGACCTTGCGGCGGACCCGCGTCCCGTCGCCAGCATGGCCGAGCGAGACCGCACCGACATACCGGTTCTTCTCGGCGTCGAAGTAGATCGAGTCCTCGCCGTGCCCGCGACGGGCGGTTCTGACGGAAACCATGACAAGAGCCTAACTCGTTTGGCTCCCTGTTTGGCTCCCCCACACTCTCAGACCATGATCAAAAACTGCGTTTTGGCTGGTGGGCGCAACTGGGATCGAACCAGTGACCCCTCGCTTGTAAGGCGAGTGCTCTACCGCTGAGCTATGCACCCGTGCGAGTCACCCAGGCAGCAACTGGGTGACAACCCGGGACAGCGTACCTCCTGGCGCCGCTGACGGGAGCCGCGCCCGCATCGGGTAATCAGCGCAAGCGCCATGCTGACCGTGGACCTGCAACAGCGGGCTGGTCCATAATATTGCCTATGTCAACTATCTCGTTGCCTCAGACAACTAATCCTGGAGGAGCAGAGGACCGGATAGCGGTGGTCCGCGAGTTCAACAGGTTCTACACGAACGTCCTCGGGCTACTGCAGGAAGGCCTCCTGCAGACCCCTTACTCGCTCGCCGAGGCCCGGGTAATCTTCGAGCTCGCCGCGTCCGGCCAGGCGGACGCCACCGAGTTGCGCCGCTCACTCGACATCGACGCGGGCTACCTGAGCCGAGTCCTTGCCAGGCTCGAAACCACCGGCCTCATCTCGCGGCGGCAGTCCCCGGCGGACGGACGGCGTCAGGTGATCATGCTGACCGAGCCGGGCATGGCTGCCTTCCGGATGCTGGACGGCCGGTCATCCGGCCAGGTCGCAGACCTGCTTGGCCAGATCGCCGATGCCGACCAGCGGCGGCTAACCAGCGCGATGGCCACCATGCGCGAGGTGCTGGAAGGCCGGCCGCGGCCTGCTGGCTACGTGCTCAGGGCACCGCTGCCGGGTGATCTCGGCTGGGTCATCCGGCAGCACGGCGCGGTCTACGCCGACGAGTACCGCTGGGATGCATCCTTCGAGGCACTGGTCGCCAGGGTGGTCGCCGACTACGCGGAGCGCCAAGACCCGCAGCGGGAGGCAGTCTGGATTGCCGAGGTGAACGGCGAGCCCGCCGGGTGCGTCTTCTGCGTGCGCAAGGGCGACACGACCGGGCAACTCCGGCTGCTGCTCGTCGATCCGGCCGCCCGTGGGCTCGGCATCGGCGCGCGCCTCGTCGATGAGTGCATCTCCTTCGCCCGGCGCGCCGGGTACGACGATCTGGTCCTGTGGACCAACGACGTCCTGGCCGCCGCCAGGCGCGTCTACCAGAAGGCCGGCTTTGAGCTCGTGCACACCGAGCGCCATCACAGCTTCGGTCACGACCTGACCGGCCAGACCTGGCGGCTGGAGCTTCGCTGAAGCTGCCCGGCCGGCCACCCGGGCAGCCGTGGGTTAGCAACTAGTGATAAAACGGCCGCTAGCCGATCCCGGCGGTCCGCCGGGACGGGCCCAGGACCCGGGCCAGCGCCCGCTCCACGTCCTCGGCCAGCCCAGGGGCGCCGCCCGGGCCGGCCGCGAGATCAGCGCCCGGCGGGCTGGGGTGCCCGCCGCCGGTGCCGTTACCTGGGCCGAGGGCGTCCGCGGGCTGCCGGACATGCCCGCAGTCCTTGCACTCGATCTCGCCAAGCCGCCGGACCAGGTGCACGCCGGCGCACACCGCGCACCGGTCGAGCTCGCCCGCCCAGTCGAATGCCTCCTGGCAGGCCGGGCAGATGAGCACCTGGTGATCAGCGCGGACGCCGCGCTTCCATGGACTCTGCCCGCGGTCCGGGTCGACCTGCCGCGTGCCGCAGCGATAGCAGGGCATCCAGGTTGTCCGATCTCTCGCCGTCTGGTATCGCGCTCGGGGCGTTACAGGCTAGCCAGCGCCTTTTGATAGTCGGCGATGTCACGCGCCTGCGGAATGGGGTTCACGACCTTCCACCGAACCACGCCATCCTTGTCGATGATGAAGGTGCCGCGCGTGGCGATGCCCATATTCTCGTCGAATACCCCGTACAACCTGGCCGTGTCGCCGTGCGGCCAGAAGTCGGCCAGCAGCGAGAAGCCGAAGTGCTCGGCGTCGGACCAGGCGCGAAGCGAGTACCTGGAATCCACCGAGACGGTAAGCAGTTCGACGTCATCCCGCGACGCCTCGGGAAATTCATCGCGCATGGCGGCCAGTTCCCCGGAGCAGACCCCGCTGAAGGCGAGCGGGTAGAACACGAGCACCACGTTCTTCTTGCCGCGGAAGCCAGACAGCCGCACCGGCGTGCCGTGCTGATCCTTTAGCTCGAAGTCCGGGGCCTGCTGGCCGACCTCAACCGCCATCGCCTAGATCCTTTCCGCAAGGGATCCCATCCGGGACGCATTAAGTGTGCCACCTGATAGCGACATGTTGCCCACGGCTGCGCGGCGCCGCAGGCAACAACCCTGCAACGCTGCGTGGCTGCCGGCCTGGCTAACTGACGGCGCGGCAAGCAGGCTGGCGAACGGCGGTCAGCGGCGGGCCTTCGGCGCGACCAGGCGGGTGCCCGACCAATCGCGCGCCGCGCTGACGCTCGAGGTCTGCGACAGCCCTGCGGTCGGCGCGGCCTCCCCGATCTCGCTCGGCTCCACATGGCCCTCCCGGCCCGCCTTGGGCGTGAGCAGCCAGATGTAGCCGCCGTCGGCGAGGGGCGTCAGCGCATCCACGAGGGCGTCGACGAGATCGCCGTCGCTATCCCGCCACCACAGCAGGACCACGTCCACGACATCGTCATAATCCTCGTCGACGAGTTCGACGTCTTTCCCCCCGGCGATAGCGTCGCGCAACTCCTCGTCGCAGTCGTCGTCGTAGCCAATCTCCTGCACCACCTGGCCCGGCTTGATTCCGAGCCGTCCGGCCAGGTCGCGATGATCTTGCGCCTGGCCCGCGGTCGCGCTCACTAACGCCCTCCCTGAATCCTTTCCCGCGGCCCGCCGGCGGCTGGCCGCCGGCCCCGGCGCGAGCCTGGAGCGCGGGCCAGACGCGGCGTTTGCGGCATCGGCACTTCTTGATGGGACAGTCCACACTGGGTAAGCGCGGTGCGCAAGTCACAATTCGTGCAGAGTTCGAAAACAGGGGTCATGATTTGAACTACGCCCCGTGCCGCCGGGCCGGTCGGGCCGTGCCGCCGGGCCGGCGCCGCACCCGGGCTGGCGCGGCAGAACAAGCCCTAATTATCCTTGTACCTGCCCGAATCACCCAGTTCGGCTCTCCGTTCCCGACGCATAATCACACCAGGTGCTGGTTCAGTCACGCCACGTTGGTTACTGACCGGTAGAGGTGCGCCGGCGGCCAACGAGTACGAGGATTGGTCTGGACAACTGCGATCGCGCAGACCGGCGGTGAACTGCCATCACCGCACCACGAGTTCGGTGACCGGAAGCCCGGCCACCGTGGAAGGCGAGGACACACCGTGGCCTCCGGAAGCCAGCGCTTCTCGATCATCAGCGACGGCCTGCCCACTCAGCTGCCGGATATCGACCCGGATGAGACCAGGGAGTGGATCGAGTCCTTCGACACGGTGGTCCGGACCCGCGGGCGGTCCCGCGGCCGGTACGTGATGCTCCGCCTGCTGGAGCGGGCCAGGGAGCTGCAGGTCGGCGTCCCCGGTCTGCGCAGCACCGACTACATCAACACGATCCCGCCGGAGCGTGAGCCGTGGTTCCCCGGCGACGAGTATGTCGAGCGGCGGATCCGCGCCTACATCCGGTGGAACGCCGCCGTCATGGTGTCCCGGGCCAACCGTCCCGGCATGGGCGTGGGCGGGCACATCGCCACCTACGCCTCGGCGGCCAGCCTGTACGAGGTCGGCTTCAACCACTTCTTCCGCGGCAAGGAGCACGGCGAATCGGGCGACCAGGTGTTCTTCCAGGGTCATGCCGCGCCGGGCATCTACGCGCGCGCGTTCCTGGAGGGCAGGCTGACCGAACATCAGCTCAACGGCTTCCGCCAGGAACTGTCGCACCCGGGCGGCGGGCTTCCGTCGTACCCGCACCCCCGGCTGATGCCGGACTTCTGGGAGTTCCCGACCGTGTCGATGGGGCTCGGCGCGATCAATTCGGTGTACCAGGCCAGGTTCAACCGGTACCTGCTCGCCCGGGAGCTGAAGGACACCAGCCGGTCGCGGGTTTGGGCGTTCCTCGGCGACGGCGAGACGGACGAGCCGGAGGTGCTCGGCGCCATCGGGCTGGCGGCCCGCGAGGAACTGGACAACCTCACTTTCGTCATCAACTGCAACCTGCAGCGGCTGGACGGCCCGGTCCGCGGCAACGGGAAGATCATCCAGGAGCTTGAGGCGTCGTTCCGAGGCGCGGGCTGGAACGTCATCAAGGTGATCTGGGGCCGGGACTGGGATCCGCTCCTCGCCCGCGACGTCGACGGCGTGCTGGTGAACAAGATGAACACCACCCCGGACGGGCAGTTCCAGACCTACGGCGTCGAGGCGGGCGGCTACATCAGGGAAAGCTTCTTCGGCGGTGACCCGCGGCTGCGCGCCATGGTCGAGCACCTGTCGGACGACGACCTGCGCAACCTGTCCCGCGGCGGGCATGACTACCGCAAGGTCTACGCCGCGTTCAAGGCGGCGACGGAGCACGTCGGCCAGCCGACCGTGATCCTGGCGCACACCATCAAGGGCTGGACGCTCGGCCCCGATTTCGAGGCGCGCAACGCGACGCACCAGATGAAGAAGCTGACGGTTGCCGAGCTCAAGGAGTTCCGCGACCGGCTTTACCTGGACATCCCAGACTCGGCACTCGAGGCCGAGCTGCCGCCCTACTACCACCCCGGCGCGAACTCCGACGAGATCCAGTACATGAAGGAGCGCCGCCAGGCCCTGGGCGGCTACCTGCCGCGCCGGGTCGTCCGGGCCAGGCCGCTCGCGCTGCCGCCCGATGCTGCCTACGACGAGCTGCGGAAGGGATCCGGCAAGCAGGCGGTCGCCACCACGATGGCGTTCGTCCGGGCGCTGAAGGACCTGATGCGGCACTCCGGCATCAAAGACCGGTTCGTCCCGGTCATCCCGGACGAGGCGCGCACCTTCGGCATGGACTCGCTGTTCCCGACGGCGAAGATCTACTCGCCGCACGGCCAGGGCTACGAGGCGGTCGACCGCAATCTGCTGCTGTCCTACAAGGAGTCGCAGAAGGGCCAGATCCTGCACGAGGGCATCAGCGAGGCCGGCGCGATGGGCTCGATGGCTGCCGCCGGCACCGCGTACGCCACGCACGGCACGCACATGATCCCGGTCTACATCTTCTACTCGATGTTCGGCTTCCAGCGGACCGGCGACCAGATGTGGGCGCTCGGCGACCAGCTTGGCCGCGGCTTCCTGCTCGGCGCGACGGCCGGCCGGACCACGCTCACCGGCGAGGGGCTGCAGCACAACGACGGCCACTCGGTGCTGCTTGCCTCGGTCAGCCCTGCCTGCGTCGCCTACGACGCGGCGTGGGCGTACGAGCTGGCCTACATCATGCGCGACGCGCTGCGCCGGATGTACGGTTCCTGCGCCGAGCACCCGGACGGCGAGAACATCTTCTACTACCTGACCGTCTACAACGAGCCCTACGTCCAGCCGCCAGCGCCGGCCGACTTCCCCGGCGGCCAGGAAGCCCTGGAAGAGGGCATCCTGCGCGGCCTGTACCGGTACGCGGCGGCACCGGACGCGGACGGCAACCAGGCCGACCGGCCGCGGGCCAAGATCCTCGCGTCCGGCGTGGCGCTGCGCTGGGCGCTGCAGGCGCAGCGGCTGCTCGCCGAGGACTGGGGCGTCGCCGCCGGAGCATGGTCGGCGACCTCCTGGACAGAGCTGCGCCGGGACGCGCTCGACTGCGACAAGTGGAACCTGATGCACCCCGACGCCGAGCACCGGGTGCCCTACCTAACCCGCGCGCTGGAAGGCCAGCCCGGGCCGGTCGTCGCGGTGAGCGACTGGATCCGCGCGGTGCCGGACCAGATCGCGCGCTGGGTCCCCGGCCCGTACACCTCGCTGGGCACCGACGGCTGGGGATTCTCCGACACCAGGCCGGCCGCCCGCAGGTTCTTCCACGTCGACGCCGAGTCGATCACCCTGGCCGTGCTGAGCCAGCTGGCCAGCCAGGGCGAGGTCAAGCCGGAGGTGCTCAGCCAGGCGATCAGCAAGTACCGGCTGGACCTCGACGTCAGCGACGCCCTGCAAGAAACGCCGGGCGGCCGCAGGATCCTCGCGCCGGGTGCCGCCGCGGCAGCCGGCCAGCCGCACGATGCGAATGCCCATGATTCTTAACGGAGTAGATCGCGGCTAGTGCCGTGGCCGGCTCCGCCTGCTGCCCGGCGGCCCGGCGGCCCGAAAAGCATTTCGCCACCGCGTAAGCCAGCCGAAATACTGGACCGCATGAACCGGCCGACCAGCAGCGACGAGATCCGCCAGACCTTCCTCGAGTTCTTCACCGGGCGGCAGCACCTGCAGATCGGCGCTGCCTCCGTCATCCCGGTGAATGACCCGACACTGCTGTTCGTCAACGCCGGCATGGCCCCGCTCAAGGCCTACTTCCTCGGCGAGGCGCTGCCGCCAGCCGCCGACCTGTGCAACATCCAGCCGTGCGTGCGGACCATCGACATCGCCGATGTCGGCGACCGGCACCACCTGACGTTCTTCGAGATGCTGGGCAGCTGGTCGATCGGGCACTATTTCAAGGAACGCGCGGTCGGGCTGGCGTTCGAGCTGCTCACCGACGGCTTCGGGTTCACCGCCGACGAGCTGTACGTCACCGTCTATCAGGGCAGCGAGCAACTTGGCATCCCCCCGGACGACATCTCCGCCGCAGCCTGGCGGCAGGCCGGGATGCCCGCCGATCACATCGTCTACCTGGGCGACGAGGACAACTTCTGGTCCGCGGGCGACACCGGGCCGTGCGGCCCGTGCACCGAGGTCTTCTACGACACCGGCGCGGAGCACGGCCCGCAGTACCGGCCAGGGGGCGAGTTCGACAGTGTCGGCCGGTACATCGAGATCTGGAACGCCGGCGTCTTCATGGAGTTCAACAGGCTCCCTGGCGGTGCCCTTGAGCCGCTGCGGTTCAGCAGCGTCGACACCGGTTCCGGGCTGGAACGGATGGCCATGGTGCTGCAAGGCCGCGACTCCGTCTACGAGACTGACCTATTCGCCCCGATCGTGGCGGCGGCGCAGTCGGCCCTCGCCGGCACCAGCGCCAGCCAGCGCGACATCAGGCTCGTCGCCGACCATGTCCGGGCCTCGGCCTTCATCCTCGGCGAGGGCGTCGCCCCGTCGAACGAGGGCCGGGGCTACATCCCGCGGCGGCTGCTGCGGACCGCGATCGCCACCGCGACCCAGGCAGGCGCCGGATCCTTCGACCTCGGCCAGGTGGCCGGCGCCGCCATCGACCAGCTGGCCGGCAGCTATCCCCGGCTCGGGGACGGCCGTGACCGCATACTCGGGCTGCTCGACCGCGAGCAGCGCGATTTCGGCCGGGTAGTGCGCCACGGCCTCGACCGGCTCGCCGACCTGGCCGCCACGCCCGGCTTCGAGATCAGCGGCGAGGACGTGTTCGCGCTCTATGCCACGCACGGAATGCCGGTAGACCTGATCCGCGATTTCGCCGCCAGCCGCGGCGGGTCGCTGGACGAGCGGCGGTTCGCCGAGCTGTTCACCGAGCACCGCGAGCTTTCCCGCGCCCCGCGGGCCAGGTCGAGGGCCGGCCCTGGCCAGGGCGCCGCGAGCGCCGTCGACCCGGACCTGATCGCGGCGGCGGGCGGCCAGCCGACCCGGTTCCTCGGCCACGACGAGCTCACCGCCCGCGCCAGGATCCTGGCGCTGGCCGGGCCGCACGGGCTGGCCAGCAAGCTGACCGCGGGCGAGCGCGGCCTGGCGATCTTCGACCAGACGCCCTGCTACGCCGAAGGCGGCGGGCAGGTCGGCGACACCGGCCGGCTCACCGCGCCGGGCGGCGCCGCGGACGTGCTAGACACGCAGAACTCCGACGGCCGGTACGTGCACGCCATCGAGGTCACCAGCGGCGTGCTGCAGCCGGGCGACACGGTCGAGCTGGCCGTGCACGCGGCCCGGCGCCGGGCGATCATGCGGAACCACTCGGCGACCCACCTGCTGCACGCGGCCTTGCGGCAGGTACTCGGCGAACATGTCCGGCAGGCCGGGTCGCTGGTAGCCCCGGACCGGCTGCGGTTCGACTTCCAGCACCCGGGCGCCCTGTCCGAAGACGCGGCTGACGAGGTCGAGCGGCTGGTCAACGCCGAGGTGCTGGCCAACATCGAACGCCGCACCGAGGTGAAGCCGTTCCGGGACGCCGTCGGCGGCGGCGCCATCGCGTTCTTCGGCGACAAGTACGGCGACGACGTCCGGGTGGTCTCGTTCGGCGACTTCTCCGCCGAGCTGTGCGGTGGCACACACGTGCACGGCACGGCCGAGGTAGGCCTGTTCCGGATCGTGAGCGAGAGCAGCATCGGCTCGGGCGTCCGCCGGATCGAGGCGGTGACCGGCGAGGCCGCGGTGGCGTACACGCTGGAGCGCGACCGGCTGCTCCGCGGGATCGCCGCCCGGCTGCGGGTCTCGGTGGATCAGCTGCCGCAGCGAGTCGACGCGCTGACCACGCGGAACGGCAGGGCCAGCCGCGGCACGGTCACCGCGGCGTCGCTGGCGGGCGAGGTTGGCACGGCGCCATCCGGCCAGCGCTATGTGATAGCTGCGGACCCTGGCATCGGGCCGGCCTGGCCGCCGAGGCGCGCAGGCTCAGCCGCGAGCTCGACGCGGTCGCCGTGCTGCTGCTGCCGGACGCCGCCGAAGGCTCCCTGCGGGTAGGCGTCAGCGTTCCCGCGGGCACGGCAGGCGCTGGCGACACTGCAAGCACGGGCGGTCAGCCCGACGCCAGGACCGTGCTGCAGCAGGTGCTGGCGGTAACCGGCGGGCACGGCGGCGGTAGCGGGGCGTTCGCCCAGGGCGGCGGCGCGGAACTCGGTGACCTGGCGACGGTCACCGCGCGGATCCGGGCTGCGCTCGGCCTCGGCGGCGAGCCGGACCGCGCGGGCTAGGCGGGCGGCGCGGCCGACGGTCCGCCGACATGGCAGGCTGGCAGCGTGACAGGCGCATCGGAGCCGGCCGCCGCCGATGGCATCCAGCCGGCCGGACCACGCGCCCGCAGGCATGTCAGCGCCGAGACGATACGAAGTCTCGAGGCGTCGATGAGCTCCCTGGGCACGGCGGCGATGACGTCGATGGACCGGCGGCTGCCGTGGTTCCGCCGGATGTCGGCGGAAAACCGGTCCTGGCTCGGCCTGGTCGCCCAGGCGGGGGTAGCGGCGTTCGTCGACTGGATCAAGCACCCGGAGCGCGGCAGGCCTGCGGTGGCCGGGGAGGTGTTCGGCACCGCGCCCCGAGAGCTGGCCAGGGCGGTCAGCCTGCAGCAAGCCGTGGAGATGGTGCGCGTCATCATCGATGTCGTCGAGTCGCAGGTGGACGAGCTCGCGGCGCCGGGCGGCGAGGCAGAGCTGCGCGAGGCCGTGCTCCGCTACACCCGGGAGATCGCCTTCGCCGCCGCCCAGGTGTATGCCCGCACGGCGGAGGCCCGCGGCGCCTGGGACGCCCGGCTGGAGGCGCTCGTCGTGGACTCGCTGGTCCGCGGCGAGGTGGACGAGGGCCTGCAATCATGGGCATCCGCGCTGAACTGGTCGTCGGCCCCAGTCTCGGTGATCGCCGGCAATGCCGACGGCAGCGAGCCGGAGGGCCTGATCGACGAGCTCCGCATCATCGCCAGGCGCTCCCGGCTCGACCTGCTGGCCGGCGTGCACGGCCACCGGCTGGTCGTGGTGCTCGGCGGCACGGCGGAGCCGCTGAAGGCGGCCAGCCATCTGGCCGGCCGGTTCGGGTCCGGCCCGGTCGTGGTCGGCCCGCCGGTGGCCGACCTGCAGTCGGCCGTAGTGTCGGCCGGCGCGGCGCTGGCCGGCCTGCGGGCCGCGCCGGCCTGGCCCGAGGCACCGCGCCCGGTAGAGGCGATCGACCTGCTGCCCGAGCGTGCGCTGGACGGAGACGAGTCGGCGCGCAAGGAGCTGATCGAGGACGTCTACCTTCCGCTGCTGGACGGCGGCCCGGCCCTGCTCGACACCGTGACCACCTACCTGGAGCAGGGCAGCTCGCTTGAGGCCACGGCGAGGCTGCTCTTCGTCCACCCGAATACAGTCCGGTACCGGCTGCGCCGGGTGACGGAACTGACCGGCCTCACGCCTAGCGACGGCCGCGGGGCTTTCGCCATCTGGCTTGCTGTGGTTCTCGGCCGCCTCGCGCACAAGGACACTTGATTGTAGGCTTCCTACAGATTCTCAGGGCATAACTTCGTATGCTTCGGCATTCGTATGGCGAAGTTCTACAGTGCAGGCTTAAGGGATGCTGTTGATCGCTGCTCCCGGTCAGGGCGCGCAGGCCCCCGGCTTCCTGTCCGCGTGGCTTGAGCTGCCCGGCTTTGCCGACCGCCTGGAAGCCTGGTCGGACCTGGCGGGCTGCGATCTCGTCCGGTGCGGGAGCACGGCCAGCGCGGACGAGATCCGGGATACGGCGGTCGCCCAGCCGCTGCTCGTCGCCGCCGCCATCGCCACGGCCGACGAGCTGCTCGGCGGCCTCAGCCAGGCGGGCAGGCTGGCCGGCGCCGCGGCCGGCCACAGCGTGGGCGAGCTTGCCGCTGGCGCCATCGCCGGGGTGATCGCCCCGGATGACGCGCTGCGGCTGGTCCGGGCCCGCGGCCAGGCCATGGCCCGCGCGGCCGCGGCGGAGCCGACCGGCATGACCGCGGTACTCGGCGGCGACGAGGCTGCCGTCCTCGCCGCCATCGAAAAGCACGGACTGACCCCGGCTAACGTCAACGGCGCCGGGCAGGTTGTCGCCGCCGGGACCATGGCCGAGCTCGCCGCGTTCGCGGCCGGCCCGCCCGCCCGCGCAAGGCTCATCCCGCTGTCAGTGGCCGGCGCCTTCCACACCCGCCACATGGCGCCCGCGGTCGGCGCCCTGCGCGCGGCCGCCGAGCAGATCAAGATCAGCGATCCTGAGCTCGCCCTGCTGTCCAACCGGGACGGCGCCGTGGTACGCAGCGGCGCGGACTGGATGGAGCGGATCGTCACCCAGGTCAGCGCACCGGTCCGCTGGGACAAGTGCATGCAGTCGATGACCAGCCTCGGCGTCAGCGCGATGATCGAGCTGCCGCCGGCCGGCCCGCTGACCGGCCTGGCCAGGCGCGCGCTGCCCGGTGTGCAGCTCATCGCCCTGAAGACCCCGGACAATTTGCAGGCTGCCCGCGACCTGATCGCCGAGCACGGCCAGGCCGATGCGGATAGCGACGCGCCGGAATGGCGGCTGCTTGTCGCCCCGCTGGCCGGAGTCTTCCGGGCCAGCTCGGCCGGGACGCCCGGCATCGCGGTCACCAGCGGGGACGAGCTCGGCCGCGTTGACATGCGCGGCGACAGCCACCTGGTCACCCCGAGCTTCCCGGCGACGATCATCGAGTGGCTGGTCGAGGACGGCGACCCGGTCAGCGCCGGCCAGCCGCTGGTGCGGCTGCAGCCCGCAGAAAGCGCGTGACCCCCGACACTCCGGCGGCGGATGCCGCCGGACTGGCTTCGAAAGGCAGGACCAGGATGCGACTCACCGAGGGCTCAGCGGGCGCGCGCATCCTGGCATTCGGCGGATACCAGCCAGCCAGGGTAGTCAGCAACGACGAGCTCGCGGCGACGATGGACACCAGCGACCAGTGGATCCGAAGCCGGGTTGGCATCGCCAGCCGGCGGATCGCCGGGCCGGACGAGACGGTGGCCGACATGGCGGCGGCAGCCGGCGGCAAGGCGCTCGCGGCCAGCGGCCTGTCCCCCGCCGACATCGACCTTGTGATCGTCGCGACCTGCACGACAGAGGTGCAGATCCCGAACACCGCCGCCACGGTGGCCCGGCGGCTCGGCATCGCCGCGCCCGGCGCCTACGACATGAACGCGGCGTGCGCGGGCTTCTGCTATGCGCTGGCCAGCGCAAGTGACGCCGTGCGCACCGGCACGGCCACGCACGTCCTGGTCATCGGGGCCGAGAAACTGTCCCAGTGGATCGACTGGACCGACCGGTCAACCGCGATCATCTTCGCCGACGGGGCAGGCGCGGCCGTGGTCGGCCCGGTCGCCGACCCGGCGGACGAGCCGGGCATCGGGCCGGTGGTCTGGGGCAGCGCCGGCGACATGGCGGACAAGATCTACATCAAGGACCGGAACTCGTTCATCTTCCAGGAGGGCCAGGCCGTATTCCGGTGGGCGACCACCGCGCTGCACCCGGTCGCCAGGCAGGCCTGCGAGGCGGCCGGCGTGGCGCCGGGCGACCTGGCCGCGTTCGTCCCGCATCAGGCGAACCTGCGGATCGTCGAGGCCATTGCCCGCAAGATCGGCGCCCCGCAGGCGATAGTGGCTGACGACATCGTGACCGCAGGCAATACGTCTTCCGCCTCGATCCCGCTCGCGCTTTCCCGGATGATCGAGCGCGGCGAGCTCGGCTCCGGGGCACCGGCCCTGCTGATCGGCTTCGGCGCTGGCATCTGCTACGCAGCACAGGTGATCGTCCTGCCCTGACCTGGCCAGCCGGGCCGCCGCGCCTGGGCTGACCGCTACCGACCGCCCGCTAGCCAGGCGCCCCCGGGCCGCCCGCCCAGGCGCGGAGCACCGAAGAAAAACCACCCCAAGAAAAACACCCGAAGTTAAGGAGACAGCAAGCACATGGCCATGACGGAGCAGGAAATCCTCACCGGCCTCGGCGAGATCATCGACGAGGTTGCCGGCGTCCCCGCCGACCAGGTCACCCCCGAGAAGACGTTCGTCGATGACCTGGACATCGACTCGCTGTCCATGGTCGAGATCGCGGTGGCGGCCCAGGACAAGTTCGGCGTCGAGATCCCGGACGACCAGCTGAAGGATCTCAAGACCGTCCAGGACGTCATCGACTATGTCGGGCGCGCTGGCGTATCCGCCTGACCGGGCCGCACCGCGGCGCGGCGCCGCCCCGCTGCCAGCACGGCGCCGCGTTACCCGACCTGAGGAGTGATGCCGCAGTGGGCACAGACCGGACAGACGTCGTCGTCACCGGGCTAGGTGCGATCACGCCGCTGGGCGCCGACGTCCCGTCAACCTGGCAGGCGCTCCTTGCCGGGCGCAGCGGCGTGCGCAAGCTGACCGACGACTGGGCGCGGGAGCTTCCGGCTCGCATCGCGGCCTGGGCAGCGGCCGAGCCCGCGACGCTGATCGACCGCGTGCAGGCCCGCCGCCTGGACCGCTGCGAGCAGTTTGCCATCATCGCCGCGCGCGAGGCGTGGGCCGATGCCGGCGCCGGGGACGTCGACCCGGACCGGCTAGGCGTGGTCGTGTCGAGTGGCATCGGCGGCGTGGCATCGACGCTGACCGCCTACGACACGCTCAGGGAGAAAGGCTGGCAACGGCTCTCCCCGTACACCGTGCCCATGCTCATGCCCAACGGCTCGGCCGGGTGGATCAGCCTTGAGCTGGGCGCCCGCGCCGGGGTGCACACGACCGTCAGCGCATGCGCCTCCGGTGCCGAGGCGATCGGCTACGCGATGGACATGATCAGGTCCGGGCGCGCCGACATCGTGCTGGCAGGCGGGACCGAGGCCGCGATCATTCAGCTGAACATTGCCGCGTTCGCGGCGATGCGGGCGCTGTCCACCCGGAACGACGAGCCGGAGCGCGCGTCCCGCCCGTTCGACAAGGGCCGCGACGGCTTCGTGCTCGGCGAGGGCGCGGGGATGGTAGTGCTGGAGTCGGCGGAGCACGCGGCGCGGCGGGGCGCAACCGTGTACGCGGTCGCCGCCGGGGCCGGCTATTCCGCCGACGCCCATCACATCGCCCAGCCGGACCCGGCGGGCACCGGCATCGTGAGCGCCATCAAGCGGGTGCTCGCCGACGCCCGGATCAGCGCCGACCAGGTGGTGCATGTCAACGCGCACGCGACCTCGACCCCGGCAGGCGATGTGGTCGAGGCCCAGGCCATCGCCGCGGCCCTCGGCAGCGCCGCCGACGGCGTGGTCGTATCGGCCACCAAGTCGATGACCGGCCATCTGCTCGGCGGCGCAGGCGCGGTCGAATCGGTGGCCGCGATCCTGGCGCTGCGGGATAAGGTGGCGCCGCCCACCATCAACCTGGAGGACCCCGACGATGATGCCGGCCTGCAGATCGCGGGCGAGGCGCGGGAACTGCGCACCCGGGCCAGCGGCCCGATGGCCGTCCTGAACAACTCATTCGGCTTCGGCGGGCACAATGTCGCGCTTGCCTTCACCGCCGCCTGAGCCGAGCGTGCCCGCCCCGAAGGAGACCGACGTGACACTTCTCGACAGCCGGATTCCGGTCGCCCCGGCGGCGCCCGCGGCATCCTCCGGGCCTGCCCCGGCAGCCGCCCGTACTTCGGGTGGTCTCCGCGATCCCGGGGTCAGGCTCAACGCCCTGTTCGACCCTGGCTCGCTGGACCTGCTGACCGAGCCGGACGGCAGCGGCGTGCTGGCCAGCGCCGGCACTATCGACGGCATGACCGCCGTCGCGTTCGCCAGCGACCCGCGGATCCAGGGTGGCGCGATGGGCGCGGCCGGATGTGAGGCAATCGTGGTCGCCTACGACCACGCCATCATGGTCGGCGCGCCGGTCATCGGGCTCTGGCACTCCGGCGGCGCGAGGCTGCGGGAGGGCGTAGAGAGCCTGCACGCCGTGGGCACCGTGTTCGCCGCGATGACCCGCGCGTCCGGCGTGGTGCCGCAGATTTCCGTGGTCCTCGGCGCGGCGGCCGGCGGTGCCGCCTACGGCCCGGCGCTCACCGACCTGGTGATCCTCTCCGACAAGGGCCGGATCTTCGTCACCGGGCCTGACGTCGTCCGCAGCGTGACCGGCGAGGACGTCGACTCCGAGCGGCTGGGCGGCCCGGAGCCGCACAGCCGCAGGTCCGGCGTGGTGCACCTGGTCACCGCTACCGACGCCGAGGCGATCAGCACCGCGCGGCAGCTTGCCCTGCTGATCGGCCAGCAGGGCGCCATGCCGGGCGCCGCTGACGGCGAGCGCGCAGGCGACGCACTCGTCGACACCGACCTCGCCGCGCTGCTACCCGAGTCACCGCGGCGTGCATACGACGTGCACCCGCTGATCACCGGGCTCCTCGACGAGCCGGGCATCGAGTTGCATCCGCGGTGGGCGCCGAACGTCGTCACCGCCCTCGGCAGGCTGGCCGGCCGTACCGTCGGCGTGATTGCCAACAACCCGCTCCGGCTCGGCGGCTGCCTGGATGCCATCTCCGCCGAGAAGGCCGCCAGGTTCGTTCGCATGTGCGACGCGTTCGGCGTGCCGCTGGTCGTCGTCGTGGACGTGCCCGGCTACCTGCCCGGCGTCGGGCAGGAATGGGACGGCGTCGTCCGCCGTGGCGCCAAGCTGCTGCACGCGTTCGCCGAGGCGACGGTCCCGCGGGTCACGCTGGTCACCCGCAAGGCATACGGCGGCGCCTATATCGCGATGAACTCCCGCGCGCTGGGCGCGACGCGGGTATTCGCCTGGCCAGGCGCCGTGCTGGCCGTGATGGGAGCGGTGGCCGCGGTGCGCATCCTGCACCGGCGGACGCTCGCCGAGGTGCCAGCCGAACGGCGGCACGAGGCCGAGGCGGACCTGGCGGCCGAGCACGAGCGCGAGGCCGGCGGCCTGCACCGCGCGATGGAACTCGGCGTCGTCGACGAGATCATCGATCCCGCGAAGACCCGGCAGGCGATCGCCCAGGCGATCGCCGCCGTGCCGCCGCACCGTGGCGTGCACGGCAACATCCCGCTCTGAGGCGGCCGGCCGCCCCGGAAACCGCCGGCCGCCGGCGGCCGACCTCCCCGCCTTAGTAGCATCCGCTGGCCCGGGCTGCTGCTTCGTCATCGCCGTGCCATCCCGGCCGCGACCCGCTGGTAGGCGCTCAGCACCAGATCCCAGAAGCCGTCGACGTCGATCCCGGTACCGACCATCGCGTTGCGCTCCGCGGCCGGAGCGGTGAAGTCCGTGACGGTCATCCCGCTGGTCAGCTGCCCGGCGGTCTCCACCTGCACCAGCGCGGGCACGCAGCGGATCAGCTCAGGGCAGGCAACCCAGGCGACGGCGCAGACGTCATGCACGGCCGGATCGATGAGGTCGCCAGGCCAGCCATGCTCCGCGGGCGGCGTTGGGTCGCCCGGTCCGGCCGGGCCGGACTCGCCCGGGCGGATGGTGCGGTAACCGGCCAGGCTGGGCAGCAGCAGGTTGTCGGCCAGTGGCCCGAGGCCGTGCAGCCGGTCCCGGACCGCGGCGGTGACCCGCGCCTGCAGCGTAACGTCTAGCCCGATCATGGTCACCGTCCAGCCGGCGCCGAACACGATGGCGGCGGCCTCGGGATCCGCCAGGATGTTGAACTCGGCGGCCGGCGTCGCGTTCCCCCGGCCAGCCGAGCCGCCCATGATCACGAAGTTCCGCACCAGCGAGGTGAGCCGCGGCTCGCGCCGCAGCGCGAGCGCGATGTTGGTCAGCGGCCCGACCGCGACCAGCGTGATCTCGCCGGGCGCCGCGCTGATGGCGTCCACCAGGTAGTCCACCGCATGGCCAGGGGACGGCCCGGACATTGGTTCCGGCAGCTTCGCCCCGCCGAGCCCGGTGCTGCCGTGAATGTGCCCCGCGTCCACCGCCGGGCGCAGCAGCGGCCGCGGGCTGCCCGGCACGACCGGCACGTCGCCCATGCCGGTGAAATCGCGCACGCGCAGCGCGTTTCCCGTCGTCAGGTCCAGGCCGACGTTACCGGCCACGGTGGTAATCGCGCAGACGTCCAGGCCGGGATCGCCGTGCGCGAAAGCAAGCGCCAGCGCATCGTCGATCCCCGGATCGCAGTCAATGATGATCTTCTGAGCCACGCTGCCTTCTCCTCCTGCCGCCTCAGCCCATCGTCGCGCGCTGGATAAGCCCACCGGGACGAGACGGCGAGACGCGCGGGTCGGCAGGCGCGCGGGGCCAGGCGGCCCGGCCCTGTCAGCCGGTGGCGTGCAGCCAGCGCACCGGGGCGCCGGCCGCCGCGTGCCGGAACGGCTCAAGCTCGTCGTCCCAGGGCTGCCCGAGCAGTAGCGCCAGCTCGGCCTCTAGCGAGCCGCCAAGGGCCGGATGACGCGGGCCTTGCCGCTCCCGCAGCCCAATGATGTCGCCGACCCCACCCGCGGTGCTACTCACCACCCCGGCCGTTGCGCCGGCGGCGGCCGCGTCATCGGCTGCTGGCATCAGCCCAGCGCGAGCCGACACGGACGCCGACGCGAGCGTCATCGCGGCGCGCAGCCGCCCCTCGGGGACCAGCACGTCGCCATTGGCTGAGATAACGGCGGAAAAGGTGCCGAGTGACGGCGTGCAGCTGTAGCGGACCGCGTCGCACCCGGGGCTGGCGTCCTCGGTGACCTCGAACCTGAGCCTGTTCCAGCCGGCCAGCGCGGAGGTGATCGCCCCGCCGGCGCCCGGCCGACCCTGCCAGTTCAGCTCGGCGCGCAGCGCGCCGGGCGACGCGGGCTGGTCTACCCAGGGCATGGTCACGGCCATGCCAAGAACCCCCGCCACTGCCCACTCGATGTGCGGGCTCAGCGCCGGGGGCGCGGAGTGAACCTGCAACACGCCACGTACGGTCACGAGGCCTCCCTGCCAGCAGATGAGGTGCGTCTTCCCCAACGACCTCATCGCCCGCAGCGGCCCGGCGACCGTCAGCCGTGCTTCCAGGTGCCAGATGACATTGTGCCGCACGGCCGCCGCCAGCACCAGCACCGCCCCTGCCCGGAGCGCCACGCCCGCCGCGGCCTGGAACGGCTGCGAGCGGCGCCGGGGCAGTCGCGGACGGAACGGACGCCTTCGAGGCCTGCGGATGAGCCCCGCGCATGATGTGATAAGCGGGTGATCCCCGCAGAAGGGGCATCGGCTCCCCCGGCGGCCGGCGGCAACCTCGCCGGGCGCGACGTCACCGGGCTGCTGTTCGCGGCCGAGATGTATGGCGTCCAGTTAGATCAGCTCGCGGCCGTCCTGGCCGTCGGCGAGCCGCGGGCGCGGCAAATCGCGGCCCGCTGGCGCGAGCGGCGGCTCGCGGAGTCGGCCAGGCTCGGGCCCGGCACCCCGTGGATCTGGCTGACCAGGACCGGGCTGGCGAGCTGCGGCCTGCCTTATGGCCAGGCAGCGCCCGCCTTATCGCGGCTGGCCCACATCCGGGCCGTGGTCGCGGTACGGCTCGCGCTCGAGTCAGCGGCAGGCTATCGCGCGGCCGGCGCCCACTGGCGAAGTGAGCGGCGGCTGCGCGCCCGGCAAGGGGGCCGGGTCGGGCTGCGTGAGCACTTGCCCGACGGGGAGGTGCACTGGCCGGACGGCGCACCGGTCGCCTGGGCGGGTGAATGCTGGGCGGTCGAGGCCGAGCTCACGCCGAAGACGGTCAGCCGGACCGCCGCGATCATGCGCGAGCTGCTGAGCCGGACCGGCGACTATGGCTGTCTGGCCGCCGACGTGCTGGCGCCCGGGCGGCCACCGCGGCACGCGCGGGTGCTTTACCTTTGCTCCGCCGCCGCCCGGCCGACCGTGGCCAGGGCACGGGGCGCGCTCGGCGCCGCGGCGGCCAGGATCGAGATCCGGGCGCTGCCGCCCGGCGCGGCGATGCCCCCGGCCGTTCGGCCGGCGCGGGCAAGGCCCGGGGCGGGCGGGCGCCGCGCGGGCGGGCGCGGGCCGGGTCAGCCGGGAGCGCCCGGCGACGCCGCAGGTCAGTCTGACCCGCGCGGTGCCGGCCGGTCTGCTCCCGGCCGGCCGGGAGCAGACCGGTGATCGGCCGCTACGTCAGCCTGCTCGCGGTCCGCGCGGCGGCGCGCGGCGCGTGGCGGCTGGCCCGGATCGTGATCTCCGCCGGGCTCGTCATCGCGGCGGCGCCGGTGTCGCTGGTCGCGGCTGGCAGCGCGGCCGGTGCCTGGCTGCGTGGCTGGCCGCCCGGCCGGCTGTACCGCGCGGCCGGCTGCTGCGCGCCGATGATCGCCGTCTGGCTGACGCTGATCGCCGCCGACGCGGCCTCTTGGCAGCGCGTCCTCGCGGCGCCGTATCTGGCGTGGCTCGCGATGTGGCATGACGCCGCGGCGGGCCGGTATCCGGCCGCCGCGGCGGTCATCGGGCCGGCCGCGATCCCGCTCGGCCTGGCGGCCGGCGGGCTCGGCTGGGCCTACCGGATCCGCTCGATGGAGACCGGCACCGGGGGCCTGTCGCCCGGCTCGGCGGTTACCTTCGACCGGCGGCAGTGGCGCCATCAGGCGCGAGCGGCCCGGGCCAGGATCAGCGCACCCGGCTCGGTACCGTTGACCAGCAGAAACGGGGCCATCGTGGCCGGTGCGGTAATAAGGGCCGTCGGCCACCGCTCGGGGCTGATCGCCAGCATCCCCTACCCGCGGATGCGCTCGCACCAGGTCGTGATCGGCACCACTGGCACCGGGAAGACCACGCTCTTGCTGCGGTTGTGGGCCGGGTTCATGGCCACGGCGCTGCAGCGGCACGCGGCCGGCCTCGGCCGGCCGCCGCTGCTCGTCGTGCTGGACTGCAAGGGCGGCGCGGATGCCAGGCGGATTGCCGATCGCGCCCGGCGGGTGCTGCGCGCGGCCGGCGCCCGCGCGACCGCGATCTGGCCGGACGAGGCCAGCCTGTCGCTGTGGACGCTGCCGCCACGGCAGCTGACGACCACGCTGCTCGACCTGATCGAGCACGGCAGCGGCGCGGCCGCCTACTACGCGGACGTGATGGAGGCGGTCGTGGCGCTGGCCGTGGAGGCGCCGTGCGGGCCGCCAGCCAGCACGGACGACTTTCTCGGCCGACTGGATCCAGGCTGGCTCGGCCTGGCCTACGCCCCCGGCGAGCACGCTGCCGAGCTCGCGCTGATCCGGTCCGCCGGGCGGCAATTCGGCGACATCGCGCTGCGGTTCCGGACCTTGTTCCGGCGACTCGGCGGCGGGCTCGACGGCCCAGGCGGGTTCGCCGACGCCGACGCCTGGTACTGCATCCTGGAGGGCACCGCGGAGATCTCGGTCGCCGAGGGCCAGGCCAGGGCGCTGACCGACCTGCTCGCCAGCTACGCGGCCAGGCCAGCCGGCCACGGCCAGCCCAGGGAAATCCTGCTCGCCGTGGACGAGTTCAGCGCGGTATCCCGGCGGCTGCCGATCTGGCAGCTTTACGAGCGGGCCCGGTCGCTCGGCCTCGCGGTCCAGGTGTCCGCTCAGTCCTGGCAAGGGCTCGCGGGCGACGATGACGAGCGGTACCGGATCGCCGCGTCGGCCGACGGCGGCATCTGGCTGCTGCGCACCCCGCATCCGGAGCCGGTGACCGGCCTGGCCGGGACGCGCAAGCTCACCGACACCACCCGCCGGCTGCTCGGCGTCCCGGTCTGGGGTCATCAGGGCACGTCTCGGATCCGCCAGGCCCCGGTCGCGGACCCCGCGCTGATCCGCTCCCTTGACGTCGGCCAGGTCGCTTACATCTACCGCGGCGGCGTGACCTTCGTGCAGGTCAAGCGGCTGATCGGCGGTCCGGCCGGGCTGCCAGCCGCGGCCGGCCAGGCGGCTGCCGCGCCACCCGGGATGGCGCCTAGCCGGACCGTTGCGGCGCCGCAGGACAAAGCCAAGGCACATTACGGGCCAGCCGGGCACAGCGCGGCGGAGCACGGGCTCGCAGAGCACGGGCCGGCCGGGCGGATGCCGCCGGAGCCGGCGCGGCCGGCCCGCTGCGGCCCGGCCGGGACGGCCCCAGCCAGCCGCCGGCTTCCGGACCTGCGCCGCCCCCTGTGCCGCCCACGGCGGCGGCCCGGCAGCGGCTGCCGGACGTCAGCGAGTTGCTGGACGAGGCGTTCGGCCCGGAGGCCAGCCCGTGACCCGCCCTGGCCGTGCGCGGCAGGCGAGTGACCCGTTCGCCGCGCTCGGCCTGGCGGCCCGGCCGGATCTGACCGACGATGAAGTCCGGGCGGCCTGGCGCCGGGTCGCCGCGGCTACGCACCCGGACCGGCCGGACGGTGGCGACCTGGCCAGCTTCGCCGCCGCCGCGGCGGCCTACACGGAGCTGCGGACCAGGTTCGGCCGCGGCGAGGCGCTAGCCGACACGCATCCGGCGGGCCGCACCGGCCGCCGCGGGATGACCGGCACTGGCCACGGCGCGCGAGTGCCCGGCAGGCCGGCCCCGGCCACGGCGGGATCCGTTAAACCTGGGTCTTCGTGGCGGCTCGCTGCGGCGGCGCGGCGGCTGGCGACGCGGATTCGCCGGGGGCGGCCAGGGCGGCTCGCGCTCCGGGTGCTTGCCGCCGCGGCGGCAAGCACGGCCGCCGTGGCCGCCGCAGGTTCAGCGCCCGCCGGGCCGGCCCTGGTCACCGGGGCGGCGACCTGGCTGGTCCTGACCGCCCGGCAGGACCTGGCACCGCCGCCGGGCTAGTCAGCCGACCGGACGCCTGGCTAAATTAGCCGTCTGCGTTACAGCTTCCCTCAGGGAGCGACCGCCGATAGCGACCAGCCGACCATCACAGCATCGGTGACCGGGGCCGGTGCGGCCGCGCAGGATTGCCAGCCTGGGGCATCGTGGTGCTGAGCGTCGCCCGGCTAGCCCGGGTCTTGGCCGGTGGCGACCTGGCGGCCGGGGTCGGTGATCCAGCCGGACCAGGAGCCGACATACAGCGCGGCGGGCATGCCAGCCAGCGCGAGTGCGAGCACCTCGTGGGCGGCGGTTACGCCGGAGCCGCAGTACGCGGCCGCCGGGCGCCCGGCGGTGACGCCGAGCGCGGCGAACCGCCCGGCTAGCTCGGCGGGCCGCCGGAACCTGCCGCCCGCGGCGATGCTGCCGGTGACGGGCGCGCTCAGGGCGCCGGGAATGTGCCCGGCAACCGGATCGACCGGCTCGGAGTCGCCCCGGTACCGCTCGACAGAATCTGACATCGAGCAGCACGCCCGAGCGGGCCAGCGCGGCGGCGCCGTCCGCGTTCACAACTTCCATCCCGCCCGCCGTGGCGGTGAAGTCGCCTGCCGGAACCTCCGGCACGCGCGTGTGCACTGGCAGCCCGGCCGCCGTCCACCCGCCGAACCCGCCGTCGAGGACGCGCACCTGACCGTGGCCGAAGTAGCGCAGCGTCCACCAGGCGCGGGCGGCAGCGATGGAGTCGCCGTCGTCGTAGACCACGACCGGGCGGCTCGTGCACACCCCGGCGCGGCGCATCGCCGCCTGGAGTGCCGCGCCGTCCGGCAGCGGGTGCCTGCCGCCGGCCCCGGGCGGCCCGCAGAGGTCGGCGTCCAGGTCGACGAAGACGGCGCCCGGCAGGTGGCCGGCCCGGTAGCGGCCGGCCCCGGGCGGCCCGCCGAGCTGCCAGCGGGCGTCGAGAACCAGCGGCGGCGTCCCGCCCGCGAGCTCACGGGCCAGCGCGGCCGGATCGGTGAGCAGGGCCGCGACGGCGTTCATCTAGGGATAACCTCTCGAATTCTGTGGATAACCGTGTCAGGGAATGCCTGGTTCCCGGCCCCGAGTGTGGACAAACGCCCGATTCGGCGGGCCGTTCTGCTGATGTCAGAGGTCGGCCAGCATCAGCTGCGGCACTAGCTGATCCGAGGCGGTAAGCGAGCCGTGCATGCCGATCAGCGCGGACTCGCGGGGCTCGGTCCTGGTCGCGACCACCGCCCACGCGCCGGCCGGGGCGGCGACCACGTCCCCGATCCGGTCCGCCATCGGCGCGGCTACCTCGCCGAACCAGCCCGCCGAGATCGCCTCTTCCCTGGATGCGACCCAGGCCTTGGCGCCCAGGATCTCCCGCCAGGCGGCCAGCACGTCAGCCGCCGCGCCTGGCTCGGCATAGACATGCCGGGCCCTTGGCTCGCCGCCCAGCAGTGCCACCCCGGCCCGCAGCTCAGGTATCTCGTCCGCGTCGATCCGGTCATGCGGGAGGACGTCCACCATGCCATGATCGGCCGTCACGTGCAGCACCGTGCCGTGCGGCAGCGCCGACGCCAGCTGCTCGGCCAGCTTGTCGACGTGGCCTAGCTCGTACCGCCAGGCATCCGAGGTGCAGCCGCAGACGTGGCCGGTCCCGTCGAGCGCGCCGTAGTAGGCCATCACCAGCGCACGGTCCGACTCCTTCACCGCGGCCGCCGACTGGGCGACCAGCGCGCCGAGGCTGTCGGCGGCGCGGTAGCCCGCGCCGCGCATGGCGGCGACGGACAAGCCGGTCGCACGGAGGACGGCCGGCGCGACCCGGAAGGCTGCCACGCCGGCGGCGGTGGCCTGCTCGAAGATCGTCGGTCCCGGCTGCCAGGCGACCGGGTCGATGCTCCGGTCCCAGCGCAGCGCGTTCAGCAGCCTGCCCTGCCCTGGCACGGCGACCTGATAGCCGAGCATCCCGTGCTGGCCAGGTGGCCGGCCAGTGCCCAGTGACGTCAGGCTGGTCACCGTCGTGGCCGGGAAGCCGGCGGTCAGCGGGCGCCCGGTCATGGTCAGCTCGGCCAGGAACGGAGCTGCCGCCTGATGGTCCCGCAGCAGCTCCCAGCCAAGTCCGTCCACGACCAGCAGGCACGCCCGCGCGGCAGGCTGCAGGTCAAGCGGATTCGGCTGTTCGACGCCGAGCGAGGCGAGCAGCGACGTTGCCAGATCGGCCAGGGAAGCCTCGCCGTATCGCGGCAGGGTCGGCGGAACTGCTGGCAAATCAGTCATCAGCCGCTGCCTACGGGCGGCTGGTGGCTTCGGACAGCGCCTGGCCGAATGCGAGTGCCTGGCGCACTGCGTCCTCGCCGTCCGCCGCCTCGCTCACCCGCATTGTCAGGTCGTCGGCCGTGATCGTACCGGTGTATCCGTGATCTGCCTCGCAGCTCTCGTCACCGCAATGGGCAGGCTCGAGCTCGACGTGCGAGAGCACGTTCCAGCCGATGGTCAGCACAACTTCGGTGGGCATGGTAACACCGGGCAGGTAGGACGCCGGGTCCGGCACAACGCGGGTGACAGCCACCGACGAGATCTGGGAAAACCGGACCGCCTCAGTGCTCGTCTCGGCCTGCGGGCGGGAGTCGGCGTCGTCGGCCGGATGCTCGTCGGTGTGCGAATAAACGAGCCGCGAGGGGGTGAGCACGAGCACCGTCATATGGCGCCGCACCTCCATCCCCGGATCGAACAGCGCGTCATGATGTACGAAGTAGGAAACGACGGGCTCATGCCCGAGGGCCGCCGAGACCGCGTCAGAGACCACTCCGGGGTAGTACCCGCTTCGCTCGATCGCTGACCGCAAGCCTCCGGCCGAGGCTCTGGTATCCCTCATGCCCCCATCCTGCCCTGTCCGAAGACCCTGTGCTCACACAGTAGGGACCAGATCACCGCCCGGATCCCGCATTTCCGCTTTCGTCACGTCCAGGTACGAATCCCCGGCGGGCTCAGGCAGCGAGACGGCGCCCGCGCTCGGCACCGGCTGCGGGCGGCGCGGGGATGACGCGCCGGAGGCGCCACCGCGGCCGCGGTAGATCAGCAGACCGTTCACCGGGTCAGGCACGGCGTCGAGCGCGGCCCGGACCACCGGCAGCGCGCGGAAGGCTGCCCACCGCGCGTCCTCGGTGAAGCATGCCTCGAAGACCACGCCCCAGCGGTTCTCGATCCAGCTCCAGTCGTAGGCCCCGTTGGAAATCGCAGCCTCGACCAGGGACGCGCTGAAGGCCTGCTGCCACCGCGACGCCGGAATTTCGCCGTCGAAAACCTCAATGGACCAGTACTCGGCCATGCCTCCACGATAAACCGATCCGCAACATCCGCCGGCCGTTCCGCTAATGGCGCAATTCGCCCGTTTGATCCTGCCCAGAAAGTGCGTCCGCAGTTACCTAGGCATCCGCACTGACCGCGGAGACTGAAGTGAACTGGCTGCCTGGAGGGAGGGGATGTCGCGCGCGGCCGGGCAGGCCAGCCTGGGCACGGGCCGGGCTGGCCTGGACGCCGGGGCCGGGCAGCCTAACCGGGGCGCGGGCCGAGCAGGTATCGGAGCAGCACGAGTTGGCCGGCCCGCCTGACCTCGGCCAGTTCCATCGGGTGCGCCGGGTCATGCGGGAACGGCCCGCGTCCGGCGAACCGCGGCGCGGCAGGGTCGCCGACGAAGAACGGCGCGATCGCCAGCTGCAGTTCGTCGGCGGCGCCGGCGGCGAGGAACAGCGTGTGCATGCTGGTGCCACCCTCGACCAGCAGCCGCCGGATACCGCGCCCGGCCAGATCGGCCAGCACCGCGCGCACTGTCACCTGCGGTCCAGTGTCGATCACGGTCGCGGCGCCGGCCAGCCGGGCCCTGGTGTGTCCCGCGGCGGCTGCGCAGGTGTAGACCAGCCGCGCGGCGGGATCGGCGGAGCGGACGGAGTGGGGCCGGACCCGGAGCTGGGGCCAGCGCCGGACGCGGACCCGGAGCCTGATCCGGAGTCAGCGGCGGCGGTGAAGAAGCTCGCCGCCGGGTCGAGGTCACCGCCACGGGTCAGCGTCACCTTGACCGGGCTCGCGGGCAGGCCACTGGCCAGCCGCGCGTCGCGGCTGGCCGGTGACCGCACCAGCAGCCGGGGGTTGTCGCGGCGGATGGTCCCGGCGCCCACCAGGATTGCATCGCAGCCGGCCCGGAGGCCGTCCACCCGGTCCAGGTCAGCGGCATCGGACAGGAACAGCCGCCGGTCACTGGCATCGTCGATGTAGCCGTCCACCGAGACGGCGGCCGACAGCAGCACGTACGGCCGTTCCGTCACGCTGTCCTCTCGCCTCCCATCTCCTCCGGTCCCGCGCTGCCGGTCCGCCCGGCATGGCGAGTCCCGGCCCGAAGGCGACCCGGGCAAGGCCGCCCGCCCCGGAAGCGAGTCCCGCCATGCCGGCCGCCCAGAAGGAGAGTCCTCCGGCCGGCGCCAGTCCCACCCTTCCCTTCAGTCCCGCCTAGCACGCAGAGGCCAGTCCTGACAGGTACAGATTCGCTATCGCGGAAGATCTGGGGGCCCAGGACGCTCAAATGTTCCACGATCATGAAAGCACGGGCTTTCGCCGGGCGGAGCGGGCGGGGACTGGCCGGCGAGTCGCCGGGCGGGGCGGGACCGGCCGGGGAGTCGCCGGGCGGGGCGGGCGGCCAGGCACAGGCGGGCGGCCGTACGCTCAGTCGCTATGATCGTGGCCGGATTCCGGCTCGCGGTGATGTTGCTCACCGCGATCCCGCTGCCGGGCGGCCGGGCCGGCCTGGCGGACCGCGAGCCGTCCCGGGCGGCCGCGGGCGCCGCCATGATTTGGGCACCCGTCATCGGCCTGCTGCTCGGCGGTGCCGCGGCCGGAGTGCTTTACGTCTTCCAGCGGTTCTGGCACGCCGGGCCGCTGGTCGGCGCGACCCTCGCCGTCGTCGTGCTGGCCGTCCTCACCAGGGGCCTGCACCTGGACGGGCTGGCCGACCTGGCAGACGGGCTCGGCAGCGGCAAGCCGGCCGCCGCGGCGCTGGGCATCATGCGGCGGTCCGACATCGGCCCGTTCGGCGTCGCGGCGCTGGCGTTGACCTTGCTGGTCCAGGTCGCGGCGCTGAGTCAGGCCGATGCGCTTGGCCGGGGCGTCACCTCCGTGATCGCCGCCGCGGTCACCGGGCGGCTGGCGCTGACCTGGGCCTGCCGGACCGGCGTGCCGGCGGCTCGGGGCGAGGGGCTCGGCGCGCTGGTCGCCGGAACCGTGCATCCAGCCGTCCCGGCCCTGCTGACGGTGGCGGCGCTGGCCGCGGGATACCCGTTTCACTGGATCTTTGTGGTGGCCGTGGTGGCGGGACTGGCTGCTTCGGCGGCGGTGACCTTGCTCGCCGTGCGGCGGCTGGGCGGAATCACCGGGGACGTGCTCGGCGCCCTGACCGAGATCGCCACCGCCGTGTGCCTGCTGGTCCTGGCGCTGAGCTGAGCTCGCCTCGGCCGGCGGCCGGGCCGGGCGTCAGCCGGCCTCCAGGGCATCGCGGAGGCGCTGGGCGTAGCTGGCGGCCTCGTCGTCGCTGGCGTACCTGACCCGTGGCCAGAAGAACCCGCGCAGCCCGTCGCCGCGAGTCCGCGGGACGACGTGCATGTGCAGGTGCGGGACGCTCTGGCTGACGATGTTGTTGAGCGCGACGAAGCTGCCCTGGGCGCCGAAGGCAGCTGGCACGGCCGCGCTCAGCCGTTGCACCCGGGCGAAGAACAGGCCGACCAGGTCGGCCTGGCAAGTCAGGCAGCGTCACGTAGTGTTCTCGCGGCGCGATTAGCGCGTGGCCCTTGAACACCGGCCGGGCGTCAAGGAACGCCACGGCCGCGTCGTCGGCAAGGACTATCTGCGCGGGCACCGTCCCGGCGATGATGCCGCAGAAGAGGCATTCGGTCATCCCGGCACGGTAGCGTGCAGGCGTGGCGGCAGACGGACGGCGGCATGTGCTCGCCATTGGCGGATTCGGCGCACCCGATGCGGACCCGGCCAGGCCGCCCAGGCTGGTCGAGCATGCGCTTGAGCTATCTGGACGGCGCAGTCCGCGGGTCTGCGTGCTCAACACGGCCATGGGCGATGATCCAGGCACATTCGTCCGGATGTACTCGTGGCTGTCCGGCGCGGCCGCGCGGGCCAGCCATCTGCAGCTGTTCCCGATGCCGAACGTCGCCGATCCCGAGGACCTGCTGCTCGGCCAGGACGTGATCTTCGTGGGCGGCGGCAGCGTCGCCAACATGGTGGCCGTCTGGCGGGTGCACGGGCTCGACCGGGTGATGCGGGCCGCGTGGGAGCGCGGCATCGTGCTGGCGGGCGTCAGCGCCGGCGCGCTGTGCTGGTTCGAGGGCGGCACGACGGACTCGTTCGGGCCGGAACTGCGCCCGTTCACGGCCGGGCTGGCCATGCTGGCGGGCAGCTACTGCCCGCATTACAGCTCCGAGCCACGCAGGCGGCCGCTATACCAGTCGCTCGTCGCAGACGGCAGCCTGCCGCCCGGGATCGCCTGCGACGATGGCACCGCCGGGCACTTCGCCGATGACACGCTGGCCGAGATAGTGGCCGACCGGCCCGGCCAGTGCGGCTACCGGGTAGCCCAGGACGGTGCCGGTGGCGCCACCGAAAGGGCGCTGCCCACCCGGCTGCTGCCGTAGCCGGCCGACCCGGGCAGGTCAGCCGCGCGGCCAGTGACATCAGCCTGCAGGCGGACGACGATCCGCCCAGGTCGCGAATAGGCTGGATGGATGTCGGTCCTCTATGCCTGGCTGCGCCGGCATCCGGTGCTGGTCGACGGCGTGCTCGCGTCCGTGCTCCTGCTGGCGGGGCTGCCGTGGGTCGTGCAGCAGCCCTGGCCGCGGCTCCCGCTCACGCTGCTGATAGTCGTGCCGGTGGCGTTCCGGCGCCGGAATCCGGCCCTGGCGTTCTACGTTGCGGCGGCGGCTGGCAGCATCCAGGTGCTGTCCGGGACCCGCGCGCTCGGCTCTGACCTGGCGGTCGTGGTGCTGCTTTACACACTGGCCGCGTACCGGCCGCGGCGCGAATCGGTCGCCGGGCTCGTGGTCTGCCTGGCCGGCTCGGCAGTGGCCATCGCGGCCTGGTTGCCAGGCGGGGCCCGCTGGCTCAACCAGGTACTTACCGCGGGAGTGATCATGGGCGGCACTACCCTGATCGCCTGGGTACTCGGCGACTCGATGCGCTACCGGCGGGCGTACTACCTGGCGCTGGAGGACCGCGCCGCCCGGCTGGAGCGGGAGCGCGATGCCCAGGCGAAGATCGCGGCCGCCGCCGAGCGGGCCAGGATCGCCCGCGAGCTGCATGACGTGGTCGCGCATAACGTGAGCGTGATGGTCGTGCAGGCCGACGGGGCGAGCTACGCGCTGGGATCTGAGCCGGAACGGGCCCGGCAGGCGCTGGGCACCATCGCGGCGACCGGCCGTCAGGCGCTGGCCGAGATGCGGCGGCTGCTCGGCGTACTGCGGTCCGGCGACGAGCAGGCCGAGCTCGCGCCGCTGCCCGGCGTCGATCAGCTGCGGGATCTGCTCGACCAGACCAGGGCGGCGGGCCGCACGGTCTCGTTCACGCTGGAGGGGACGCCGCGCACGCTGCCCGAGGGCGTCGGCCTCGCCGCCTACCGGGTGGTACAGGAATCGCTGACCAATACCCGCAAGCACGGCGGCATCGGGGCGTCGGTGACCGTTTCGTTGTGTTACCTGGCCGATGAGCTGGTCGTGCAGGTGACCGACGACGGGCGCGGCGGCGCGGCTGCCGACGACGGCGCCGGGCACGGGCTGACCGGGATGCGCGAGCGGGTCGGCATCTACGGCGGCTCCATGCAGGCCGGGCCGCGGCAGGCCGGCGGCTACCAGGTCACGGCCACGCTGCCGCTAGGGCCGACCGCAGACGGCGGTGCCGTCGTCGCCCGGGGTGCGGCCGGCGGCGGCAGGACGGATGCGCTGCAGGCGCGCAGGCCCGGCGCGGCGGCATGACCATCCGGATCGTGCTCGTCGATGACCAGGAACTGGTCCGCACCGGATTCCGGATGGTGCTTGACGCGCAGCCGGACATGACCGTGGTCGGCGAGGCAGCGGACGGGCTGGCCGCGGTCGAGTTCGCCCGCGCGCACTCGGCTGACGTCATGGTGATGGACGCACGGATGCCCCGGCTGGACGGGGTGGAGGCAGCCCGGCGGATTCCGGCTGGCTGGGGACCGGCCGCGGGTGCTGATGCTCACCACCTTCGACCTCGACGAGTACGCCTTCGCCGCGCTCAAGGCGGGCGCGAGCGGCTTCCTGCTGAAAGACGTCCCGCCGGAGGAACTGCTATTCGCGATCAGGGCCGTGCACTCGGGCGACGCCGTCGTCGCCCCGTCGACCACACGCCGGCTCATCGACCAGTTCGCGCCGATGTTGCCGGCCGGCGGCGCCGCGCCGCCACCGGAGCTTTCCTGCCTGACTGAACGCGAGCGCGAAGTGCTCGTGCACGTCGCCCAGGGGCTGTCGAACGGCGAGATCGCGCGCGAGCTGTTCGTCTCTGAGGCCACCGTCAAGACGCACGTCGGGCGGATCCTGGCCAAGCTAGGCCTGCGTGATCGCGTCCAGGCGGTGGTCTTTGCTTATGAAAACGGATTGGTCCGGGCGCACCGCCCCAGATAGCGCCGCACGAATGCACGGCGCAGATCGCCCTGTTGCGAGGGAACGCCGGGCCGAGTTCCCGCGGCCGACGGCTGCTGTGCTGACTTGGGACGCCGCTGGCCGGCTCCGGCAGGCTGCTGTTGTATGGTGGGCTGTTTGAGGTTTCAACGACGAAGCGTGATGCCTCTAGCACCGTCAGTCATGATGCCGCTTGGCCAACATTTCCGCCCAAGGGGGGAGCATCGGGATGCTGCACGCCAATGACTTCTCGTACGGCCTGCTGACGCCGGTGCTCGGCTACGTCATGTCGTGCCTCGGCTCCTTCCTCGGGCTCCGCTGCACCGCCAGGGCCCGTGCGCTGGCCGGCGCCGCCCGCGCCCGCTGGCTCGGCCTCGCCGCCTTGTCGATCGGGATCACCGGCATCTGGGTCATGCACTTCATCGCGATGCTCGGGTACACGATTCCGGGCGAAGTCATCCGCTACAACGTGCCGGTCACCGTGGCGAGCATGCTCATCGCCGTGGCCGTCGTCGGCATCGGGCTGCTCATCGTCGGGTTCGGCGGCGACAGCTACCGGCCCCTGCTGCTCGGCGGCACGATCGCCGGGCTCGGCGTCGCGAGCATGCACTACCTGGGAATGGCGGCCCTCCGGATGCCCGCGGCGATGAGCTACAGCCCGGTTCTGCTCGTGCTTTCCGTGGTCATCGCCATCGTGGCCGCCACGGCCGCGCTGTGGGCCGCGCTGCGGCTTGGCGGCATCGGGTCCACCCTGGGCGCCGCGCTGATCATGGGCGTGGCGGTCAGCGGCATGCACTACACCGGGATGGCGGCCATGACCGTCCACGCCGCGGCGGCCGGGCAGAGCATGCTGATGGGAGGCGCGACGGCGGAGGGTTTCCTGCTGCCATTGATCATCGGCATCAGCGTGCTGTCATTCGCCTTGACTGCCACGATCGCGCTCTCGCCGAGCGAGGCGGAGATCAGGCACGACGCGGACCTGATGGAGCGCATCGCCGCGGCCCGGTCAGCCCGCTTATTTAGCAGCCAGGCGAGATAGCCGCGGCGGAGGCCGCCGGCCGGTTTAGCCCGAAGTTTCGTCACCTGGGGTAGGTCGCTATGGTCCTGGGCTGCGGTTTCGCGGCCGTGGGGGGGCGGGAGTTCTGTCTACTTCAGGCTGAGGGCCAGCGGGATCGGCGCGCCGATGAGGTCGAAGGCGCGGCGCTGGACGGGGGTGGGGTCACTGATCTTCTCGAAGCTGGCGGCGCCGATGGTGATGGTGGCCCGGGTCAGGGTGGCGAGGTGGTCGATGAGGCCGCGGAAGCTGTGCAGGATCTGCCCGTCTGCGGTTGAGTGCGCGGCGGCCTTGGCGTTGGCGTGAGCCGAGCGCCGGGCGGGTGCGACTGGGTTGCGTGGCTGCGGGGGCTGCTCGTCGGTGTAAGTGAGCGATGCCAGGGCCTTGCGCAGGTGCCAGGTGAGGTAGGCGGCGAGCGTGCAGATCAGCACATGGGCGCGGACCCGGTCTTCCAGCCAGTGATGGATCGGGCGCAGGTCCAGGTCGTCGGCCTTGATGAGCCGGAAGTCGCGTTCGACGCGGGAGAGGTTCTTGTAGGCGGTGACGGTGGCGGGCGCGCCGAGCTTGTCCGCCGGCAGCGGGGTGCGGATGACGTAGATGCCGTCCAGGGCGGCCTCGGCGCCGATGGCGGCCTGGTCCCGGCGCCAGGTGAGGCGGTCCTCGCCGATGTCGAGGATGAGGTGCTTGGCCATCTTGTGCCTGTTGATCACCCGGCCCGCGCGGAGCCCGATCTTGTCCCTGCCTTTGATGCGTCCGGCGGCGGCCTGGGCGGCGATCTTGGCCAGGTCTTCCTCGGTGGCGGCGAGCAGGTCCTCGCGCTTGCGGGCACGCTCGGCGGCCAGCAGCGGGTTGCGGCAGCAGATGAGCCGCTCGCCCGGGTAGTCCGGGTGGCTGATCTCGGCCAGGTCCTGCTGGTCGAACAGGCTCAGCTGCAGCGGCCCGTCACCGGCCATGAGCTTCTTGATAGCCGGGGCGCGCAGGCAGGTGATCCACGACAGCCCGCCGGCCTCTTTCAGGGCGCGGATCCGGGCGGAGGTGATCATGCCGCGGTCACCCACCATGACCAGGTCACTGATCCCGAACTTGCCGCGCACGGTCTCCACGGCCTCGGTGAAGGCCGTCGGGTCGGCGGTGTTGCCGGGGAAGACCCGGACCGCGACCGGGCGGCCCTCAGGGTCGGTGAGCAGCCCGTACTCGATCTGCTCCCGGCCCTTCTTGCCGTCCCGGGAATAGCCCCGCGCGGCCAGCTCGCAGCGCGTCCCCTCGACCCAGGAGCTAGACAGGTCGAACATGGCGATGCCGCCCTCGGACAGGTGGCGGCGGGCCAGTTCCGCCTCGATGTCATCCTGGCGGTCCAGCAGCCAGTCCATCGCCTCGTAGACCCGGTCGCGGGGCACATCGCTGATGCTCAGGTCCGGGCCGAGGGTCACGTCATCCCACCAGGCCAGCGTCGCCAGCTTCGGCCTGGGCGCTACCACCCGGGAGATGATCAGGGCGCAGGCAAGGTCCCGCTCCCGGCAGGCCGGGCCGAGCAGTCCCGGCAGCCCCAGCTGACTCGCGGCGGCGCAGGCCAGCGCGACGTGCCCGTGCCCGCGGGACCGGGAGATGCCCAGGCCCGCGCCGGCCTCGGTGAGGATCTTGCCTTTCAGGACCGCCTCGACGGCATCGACCGCGGCCGCGGGAAGCGCGGACAAGTTGGCGAGGGTCTCCTTGCCGACCCTGCCGTCGGGCTTGCGGAACGAGCGGCGCAACAGCCTCGACTCGTACTCGCGTACCTCCCCGGATTTCGACACATGCCGGCTCCGTACCCTGTCTACGTGCATCGCGCCGGGCGCCTGCCGTCCCATAAGGCAATTATCTCGATCAGGCGGGCAGATTTCAGGCGAACACGAAAGAAATCCTGTCTACAATTCTGAGGCTGCCCGCATTATCAGCACAGGCCGGCGCCATGATCACCACGAAAGCCAGCGAAACTTCGGTAGCCAGCGAAACTTCGGTTTAGCCCGGCTGCTGGCTGCTGGCTGTGGCGGGCTGCTGGCTGTGGCGGGCTGCTGGCTGTGGCGGCTGCTGGCTGTGGCGGCTGCTGGCTGTGGCGGGCTGCTGGCTGTGGCCGGCTGCTGGCTGTGGCGGGCTGCGGGCTGCTGGCTGTGGCCGGCCTGCGCTCGCCGCGGGCCAGCCATCAGGGCTTTGTTGCGATGGCGTGACGCAGTGACCAGCCCAGCGCAGCAAGCACGCCGACGGGCATCAGCCACCAGGCGTTGACTCCCGCGACGTGTATCAGGGCCACCGTCAGCAATAGCGCCGCCACCACGGACAGGGCGCCGCGCCAGTCATCGCCGACCACGAAGTCGTACCAGAACGCGCCGATCGAGCGGAGCCGGCTTCTCACCGGATCACCTCCCCCGTCGGCACGGCAGCCCTCGCGTCCGCCGATGGCGGGGCCGCGGATGCCGCGGATGCCGCGGATGCCGCGGATGCCGGGGCCGCGGCGGTCCTGCGCTGCCGCAAAGCCAGCGCATAGCACAGTGCCACCAGCCCGATCACCGGCACGAGCACCAGCAGCGCCGCATCGCCGCCGGGCCACCGCGCACCTGCCCCCTCGGCCGCCCAGAACGTGCCGAACGCCGTCAGCATGATGCCGACGGCGAACTTCATCGCGTTCTCCGGCACCCGGGCCAGTGGCGCGCGCACTGCCACGCCGACCGCGGCGATCACGACGACCGCGGCCACGGCGGCCAGCGCGGCCGCGCCGAGGTCGTGCTGGCTGTCACCGAAGGTGATCGCTATGAAGACCACCTCCAGGCCTTCAAGCAGCACGCCCTTGAAGGAGAGCGTGAACGCATACCAGTCGTGCACGACGCCCCGGCGGCCGGTGGCGGCTGCCCGGGCGGCCGCCACCTCGCGGGCGTAAGCGCTCGCCTCGTCATGCAGATCCCTATATCCGGCGAAGCGCAGAATGGCCTTTCGCAGCCACTGCAGCCCGAACGCCGCCAGCAGCGCGCCGACCGCCAGGCGCAGCGCGCCGAGCGGGATCAGCGTAAGCGCCGGCCCGATCCCGGCCGTCACCAGAGCAAGCACCAACAGCGCTGCCGTCATGCCCTGGAAGGTCGACCGCCATTCCCTGGTCAGGCCTGCGGCAAGCACGATGGTCAGGGCCTCGACCGCCTCGACCAGGCAGGCCACGAAGACCGTAAGGAACAGCGGGAGCGCGTTCAGTTGGGAGCCTCCTGGGATCCGCGTGGCGCGAAGAGGGCGAAGAGCGCTGCGCATCTCACGATACGCGGGCGCACCGGGCGGCGACGTCCGCGCCAGCCGCGCCACCACGGCAGCCCGGCACGCGGTAATCCGCGGCCCGCAACCGCGAGCACCGGTGATCGGCGCGGCCGGTCAGGCATTAGCATCGGACGCGTGACGCTGACCTTGCTGACCAGCCAGACATCCGCCCGTGCAGCCGATGCCGACGCCATCATCATCGGAGTGGTCCAGGGTCCCGGCGGACCGCTGCCCGCACCGGGGGCGGAAGATGTCGATGCGGCTTTCGATGGCGCGCTGGCGGCAACGCTCTTGGTCCTCGGCGCGACCGGCAAGGCCGAGGAAGTGACCAAAATCGCTGGTGCCGGACGGCTGGCCGCCCCGCTGATCGTGGCGGTCGGCCTTGGCACCGCGGACGGCAAGCAGCCGCAGGCCGGGGAGACACTGCGCCGCACGGCAGGCGCCGGGGTGCGTGCGCTGGCGGCCGCCAATCCCCGGCGGGTCGCGCTCGCCCTGCCCGCCCGGGACGACGCCGAGGCTGAGGCGGCGGCGCTGGGTGCCCTGCTCGGCGGTTACGCATTCAGCCGCTACCGCCGCAACGGCCAGCAGGCAACGGAGATCGTGCTGCTCGGCCGCGACCGGGCCGACGCCGTTAACCGTGCCCGGATCCTCGCCGACGCCGTCTCGCTGGCACGGGACCTGGTGAATACCGGTCCCTCGCACCTGATTCCGGCGATGTTGGCCGCCGAGGCGGAGCGAGTGGCGGCGGCCAGCGGGCTGCAAGTGACGGTGCTGGACGAGAAGGCGCTGGCGGACGGCGGCTACGGCGGGATCCTGGGCGTCGGCCAGGGCTCGGTCCACCCACCCCGGCTGGTCCGGCTCGGGTACGCGCATCCCGACGCCGTCAAGACCCTGGTACTCGCGGGCAAGGGCATCACCTTCGACTCCGGCGGCCTCTCGCTTAAGCCGCCGAAGGCCATGGAGGCGATGAAGTCCGACATGGGCGGCGCGGCAGCCGTCCTCGCGGCGATGCAGGCCGTCGCGGCGCTTCGCCCGGTACTGAACGTGGTCGGGTACCTGCCGCTCGCCGAGAACATGCCGAGCGGCACCGCGCAGCGCCCCTCGGATGTGATCACCATCTTCGGCGGCACCACGGTGGAGGTCTTGAACACCGACGCCGAAGGGCGCCTCGTGCTGGCAGATGCCCTCGCCAGGTCGGCCGCCGACTCGCCGGACCTGCTGGTCGACGTCGCCACGCTGACTGGCGCCCAGCTGGTGGCGCTCGGCCCGCGGATCAGTGGCGTGATGGCCAACGACGATGATGTGCGCGACGGCGTGGTCGATGCATTCCAGCGGGCTGGCGAGGCGGCCTGGCCGATGCCGCTGCCCGAGGAGCTGCGCAAGGGGCTGGACTCCGCCGTGGCGGACCTGGCGAACGTAGCCGCCGAGCGGCACGGCGGGATGCTGGTGGCGGGCCTGTTCCTGCAGGAATTCGTGCCCCCCGGAGTTCGTTGGGCACATCTGGACATAGCGGGGCCATCGTTTCATGAAGGCGAGCCGTACGGGTATACGCCGAAGGGCGGCACCGGGGCGGCGGCGCGGGCGCTGGTCCAGATCGCGCTGGACGTGGCGGACGGACGGCTTTAGGCACGGTTACCCGGCAGGCAATGGCCGGCCCGTGGGAGCCTGCCGGGGCAGGCCCGGGCTGACCAATCGGACAAGGAGCACATGGTGGCGGACGGCAGCGGCTACGACATCGTCATCCTCGGCGGCGGCAGCGGCGGCTACGCCTGCGCATTGCGGGCGGCCGAGCTCGGCAAGCGCGTCGCACTGATCGAGAAAGGCAAGGTGGGCGGCACCTGCCTGCACCGGGGATGCATCCCGACCAAGGCCCTGCTGCACGCCGCGGAGATCGCCGACCTGGCCAGGGAGAGCGGATCGTTCGGCGTGCGGGCAACGCTTGACGGGATCGATATGCCCGGGGTCAACGCCTACAAGGACAAGGTGGTGACCCGGCTCTGGAAAGGCCTGCAGGGGCTGATCTCATCCCGGCATATCGACGTGATCGAAGGCGAGGGCCGGCTGGTGTCGCCTACCCAGGTGCAGGCCGGCGAGACCGTCTACGATGGCGCGCACATCGTCCTTGCCAGCGGGTCGGAATCCCGCAGCCTGCCTGGCCTGGTCATCGACGGGCAGCGCGTGATCGCCAGCGACCGGGCGCTCGAGCTGGACCGGGCGCCGTCCTCGGTGGTGATCCTCGGCGGCGGCGTGATCGGCGTGGAGTTCGCCAGCGTGTGGCGCTCGTTCGGCGCTGAGGTCACAATCGTGGAGATGCTCCCGCACTTGCTGCCGCCCGAGGAGGAGTCGAGTTCCAAGCTGCTTGAGCGCGCCTTCCGGCGGCGCGGCATTACCCAGAAGCTCGGTGCCAGGTTCGAGAGCGTGAAGGACACCGGGTCCGGGGTGACGGTCACGCTGGCGGGCGGCGCGACCATTGACGCCGAGTTGCTGCTCGTCGCGGTCGGCCGCGGCCCGGTCTCGGCGGGACTCGGCTATGCGGAGGCGGGCGTCAAGATGGAGCGCGGCTTCGTCCTCGTCGACGGCTACTGCCAGACGAACGTGCCGACGATCTCCGCGGTCGGCGACCTCACCCCGGGACTGCAGCTGGCCCACGTGGGATTCGCCGAGGGCATTCTGGTGGCCGAACGGCTCGCCGGGCTGCATGTCACCCCCATCGACTACGACGGCGTGCCGCGGGTCACCTACAGCGACCCTGAGGTGGCATCGGTCGGCATCACCTCCGCCATCGCAGCGGAGCGGGGAATCGAAACCACCGAGTTCACTTACGACCTCGCTGGCAACGGCAGGAGCCAGATCCTGCAGACCCAGGGCGCGGCGAAGATCATCACGATGGTCGGCGGCGGCCCGGTGCTCGGCGTGCACCTGGTTGGCGCGCGGGTCAGCGAGCTGATCGCCGAGGGCCAGCTGATCTACAACTGGGAGGCGACGCCGTCAGACGTCGCCCAGCTCATCCACCCCCATCCAACCCAGTCGGAGGCGCTCGGCGAGGCGCACCTCGCGCTGGCCGGCAAGCCCCTGCACGTGCACGCATAACCGAGTGCCCGCCCGGCCGGGCGGGCAGCGGCCGATCGCCACGCAGAGCCGTGAGCGTTGAACAGCGAAGGAGTCGCGGAACGCCATGTCGGTCTCCGTATCCATGCCACAGCTCGGCGAGAGCGTCACCGAGGGCACCGTCACGCGCTGGCTGAAGAAGGAAGGCGAGCGCGTCGAGGCCGACGAGCCGCTACTTGAAGTCTCCACCGACAAGGTCGACACCGAGATCCCGTCTCCGGTGTCCGGCATCCTGCGCGGGATCACGGTCGCGGAGGACGAGACCGTCGCGGTCGGCGCTGAGCTCGCCCTGATCGACGACGAAGCCCCGGCCGGCGGCGACGGAGCAGCGGGCAGCGATGCGGCTGCCGCCGGTCCAGGCGCTGACTCAGCGACTGTCAGCATGGCCGCCGCCGAGCCGGCCGCCCAGGACGGCCAGGACAGCCCGGCGGCGGCCGAAGCCGGCCTTCCCGGCGGGCGCCGCCGCACCGGCGAACGGCGCCCAGTCAGGCGCCCCGCAGGCTGCCGAGCCGCAGGCGCAGGCACAGGATGCTCCGGGCGGCTATCAGCAGCCGTATACGACCGCCCAGCAGCCATACTCCTCAGCCCAGCAGCCATACTCGTCCGCCCCGCCGTACCAGCAGCAGGCCTACCAGCAGCCAGGCGTCCCGGCTGGCGGGTTCCAGGAGCCCGCACCGCAGGCACCGGCTCCCGCGCCACCACCGGCCCCCGCGCCACCGGCTGCAGCCCAGCTGGCAGCGCCACCACCGGTTCCCGCGCCACCACCGGCTGCGGCGCAGCAGGCAGCCGCAGGGCAAGAGCCTGCCGCGGCCGAAGCCGGCGAGCCGGCCGGCCAGTCCGTCGGCTCACCGCTGATCTCCGGCAACGACGGCCCTTACGTGACGCCGCTGGTGCGCAAGCTGGCCGCCGAGCACGGGATCGAGCTCGGGTCAGTCGCGGGCACCGGCGTCGGCGGGCGCATTCGCAAGCAAGACGTCATCGATGCCGCCCGCGCGCTTCGTGGGCCAGGCGCACCCGCTGCGCCCGGCCAGGCATCGGACGCCGCCGCGCCGGCTGCCGCCGCGGCAGCCGCGCCGGCGGCGGCCGTGCCGCGGCCGGCCGCACCGGCCGCAATCCCGCCACTGGCTGCGCCGCCGCAGGCGGCTCCGCAAGCCGCCGCACCGCAGGCCGCGTCGGCGGCGCCCCGGGCGGCACCGGGCCAGGCCGCTGGCCGGCCAGCGGATCAGGCGGCGGCCAGCCGGACCGCCATCGTGCCGTCCAGCCTGCGCGGAACGACCGAGCAGATGTCGCGGGCCCGGCAGCTGATCGCCGCCCGCATGGTCGAGTCACAGCAGACCTCCGCCCAGCTGACCACGGTCGTCGAGGCCGACGTCACGGCGATCGCCCGGCTCAGGAACCGTGCCAAGGCGGACTTCGAGGCCAGGGAAGGCGTCAAGCTCTCCTTCCTGCCGTTCTTCGCGCTCGCTGCGGTCGAGGCACTCAAGGTGCACCCGAGGCTCAACGCGGTGATCGACACCGCCAGCGCCCAGGTCACCTATCACGACGCCGAGCATCTCGGCATCGCGGTGGACACCGACCGGGGGCTGATGGTGCCAGTGATCAGAAAGGCTGGCGATCTTAACATCGGCGGGCTGGCCCGTAAGATTGCCGACCTGGCGGAGCGGACCCGCGCCGGACGGGTAAGTCCGGACGATCTGTCCGGCGGGACGTTCACGCTGACCAATACCGGCAGCCGGGGGGCACTGTTCGACACGCCGATCATCAACCAGCCGCAGGTCGCGATCCTCGGGACGGGCACCGTCGTGAAGCGCCCAGTGGTGGTAGAGGATGCCGCGCTCGGCGAGGTGATCACCGTGCGCTCGATGGTCTACCTGGCCCTTACCTACGATCACCGGCTCGTCGATGGCGCGGATGCCGCGAGGTTCCTGATCACGATGAAGTCCAGGCTCGAGGAGGGGGCATTCGAGACAGAGCTCGGGCTCTGACGACTGGCCGACCCGGTCCGAGCCCGGGACGCGGCCCCGCGATCCGGAATCGGCCGACGGGATTACCGGCCGGCCGATCTGGTCTGCGGGGGCGCGCTACGGGGAGGTAATACATCATGAGAGTCATTGTCAGCGGATCATCGGGCTTGATTGGCAGGGCGCTCTGCGTCCGGCTGGCCGGCGCTGGGGACGAGGTGATCCGGCTGGTCCGCCGGCCAGCCAAGGCAGCCGGCGAGATGCAGTGGAATCCGCAGGCCGGCGGCGGCGGGATCGATCCCGCCGCGCTCGACGGCGCCGACGCGGTGGTGCACCTGGCGGGCGCGCCGATCGCAGCTGGCCGCTGGACCGCGGCCCGTAAGCAGGAGATAAGGGACAGCAGGATCGCCGGCACATCGGCCCTAGCCTCGGCCCTGGCAGCGCTGGGCCGCCCGCCGTCAGTCCTGTTGTCCGGGTCAGCGATCGGGTACTACGGGGACACTGGCGGGCGCCTGGTTGACGAGTCCTCGCCGGCCGGCTCCGGCTTCCTGGCCGACCTGGTCCGGGACTGGGAGGCGGCCGCGGGGCCGGCCGAGAAAGCCGGCGTCCGGGTCGTCAGCCTTCGTACCGGCATTGTGCTCTCCCGGCACGGCGGAGTCGTCGGCCGGCTGCTGCCGGTATTCCGGCTCGGGCTCGGCGCCCGGATCGGGCCGGGCACCCAGGTGATGAGCTGGATCACGCTGACCGACCTGGTGCGCATCCTGTGCTTCCTGCTCGAGCAGGGCGATATCAGCGGCCCGGTCAACTTGACCGCGCCGCATCCGGCCACCAACGCCGAGTTCACCTCGGCGCTCGCCGCGGCAGTTGGCCGCAAGGCATTGCTGGGCATCCCGGCGGTCGCGCTGCAGTTCGGCCTCGGTGAGGTGGCCGGTGAATTGCTGTCCAGCGCGCGGGTCATGCCGCAGCGCCTGCTTGAGGCCGGCGGCGGGGCGCTGTGGCGCAGCGGCGACTCGATCAGCACCGCGCTGGCCGCCGAACTGAGCTAGCCGCCCCGGGTGGTGGTCCGCCCCGGTCCCGCCCCGGTCCCGCCCCGGTCCCGCCCCGGTCCGCGCCGGGCCGGGACCAGCGTCCCGGCCGGGAGTCAGCGTTCGCCGTCCGCGCATTCGCGTAGCTGCCGGTCCGCCACCTTCTTGGCCGGCTCATTCCCGCCCGGCGGGAACAGATCCCGGAATGTCCCGGCCCGGGTCTCGCTGAACAGCGGGATCCGCCACAGCGGCGGCATCCGGTCCGGCTGTCCCTGGCTGGCGGTGATCATGCCGATGGTCAGCCGGAGCAGCCGCCGGGCGGCTGCGATGGCCAGCGCGGCGAGTGGCAGCTCGACGATGACGGCAGAAAGCAAGCTCACCTGGAACCCGGGCGTGCGCAAGTCGAGCACGACGTCGAACCAGGCGTCGCAGAACAGCAGCGTCGCCAGCACCATGAGGCAGACGATGAGCACCTGGCGGCCGCGCCAGGCGGCCCAACCGGTGGCCGCGAGCGCCGCGAGCAGCAAAATGTCGAAGCCCACCCAGGCGCCGCGCCAGTCGCCCGAGCGGTAGTACCGCGGCAGCGTGACGGCCAGCACGCCGGTCCAGGCCGCCAGCGCGATGCAGCCGGCCACGATGACCACTAGCACCACCTGGCGGCGGCGGGTGCGCCGCGCGGACGGACCGCCCAGCGGGCCGGTCGGGCCCGGGCCGTCGATCTCGGCGAGCGTGTGCAGCAGCTGGATCCGCTGCTGCGGGCTCATCGCCCGCAGCTCCTCCTCATCGAACACGGCCATGCCTCCCCTGCCTCGCTTGCCCCAGCCACAATCGGGGGAACGGGCGGAATAGGGGTTATATGCCCCGGACTGGCTGACAGCTACCGTCGGCTCGCGAGAAAGCCGGCTGGGCCACGTAGGCTGTCGTCGTGCACGGAGAGCTTGTCTTTGCTCGCGCCGGGTTCGGCGCCCAGGCAGTCGACTACCTGGACGGCTGGGACCTGCAGCGGCGGCTGCACGAGCGGCGCTGCCGCGGCGAGGTACCCGATAGCTGCCTGCTCCTTGAGCACCGGCCGGTGTATACCGCAGGCAAGCGGACCAGCCCGCTGGATCGCCCGGTCGGCGATCCCGGCGCACCGGTGATCGAGGTCGACCGGGGCGGGAAGATCACCTGGCATGGACCCGGCCAGCTGGTCGGCTACCCGGTCGTCGCTCTCGGCCAGCCGATTGACGTCATCGCCTACGTCCGCTCCCTCGAAGAGGCCCTGATCAGGACCTGCACCGAGTTCGGGGTGGCCGCGACCCGGGTCGGCGGACGAAGCGGGGTCTGGGTGACCGGCGGCACCGATAGCCCCGACCGCAAGGTCGGCGCGATCGGCGTCCGGGTCTCCCGGGGTGTCACGATGCACGGCTTCGCCCTCAACTGCGACTGCGACCTGGCCTGGTTCGACCGGATCGTGCCGTGCGGGCTCCGCGACGCCGCAGTATCGACGCTGTCGGCGGAGGCTGGCCGCGCCATCGGCGTGCCGGCCGTCCTCGACGTCGCGGAGCGCCAGCTGGCCGATGCGCTCGGCGCCGCCAGCTGGCGGCACGTCGACGGGACCGGCGCGCTTGTCCCGCCCGCCGGCCGTGACCGCAACGCGGTCCGTACCGCCGTCAGCTGAGCTGCGCAGGCTGGTAAACCGTGCGGCCAGCGGCGCGGCCCGCCAGCGCGGCCGTTATCCGGTCCGCCACGTAGGGCGGCGCGACGCTGCCCAGGTCGTGGGGATCGGCGAACTGATAGGCCTCGAGTTCCTCTTCCTGCACCACGATGCGGGTGCCGTCCGGGACTGTGCCGCCGTCGAACACGAAGTGCATGATCGGCCTGGCGTCCGCGCCGTAAGGCTGCGACCAGTCCACCGCCAGCAGGCCGCCCACCGGCAGCATCAGGCCGACTTCCTCGGCAACCTCCCGGAAGCAGCCGATGTGCGGCGGCTCGCCGTGCTCGCAGACGCCGCCGGGCAACGTCCAGTGGTCGCGGTAGTTGGGCTTCACGATCAGTACCCGCCGGGCCGGGTCGGTAATCAGCGCCCCGGCCGCGACGACCACGCCGGGCAGCTGCGCGAACCAGCTGTCGCGATCTGGGAACTGCATGCTTGTCACGCGCCCGCCGCCGGCCCGGCCGGCCCTAGGTCAGCCAGGTAACTGGTGAGCCCGTCGGCCGGCACGGCAGCCTGCTCCCCGCTGTCCAGGTCGCGCACCGTCACCGTGCCCGCCGCCGCTTCGGCACTGCCGTAGATCAGGCACCAGCGAGCGCCGGTATCGCTGGCCCATTTCAGCTGCCTGCCCAGCTTGCCAGATGCGCCGAGGTACACGCTGGCCCGCAGCCCGGCCGCGCGCGCGGCGGCAGCCAGCGCGAAAGATCGCGCGGTCAGCTCATCGCTGAGCACGGTCACCGCGACGTCGAGCCGCCGGCGCGGCGAGTCCGCGCTGCCCGGCAGCATCATCAGCAGCCGCTCGATGCCCAGCGACGCACCGGTGGCCGGCACGTCCGGGCCGCCCAGCTGCTCGATCAGGTGGTCATATCGGCCGCCGCCGCCGATCGATCCGGGCACCCCGGCCGCGGCCAGCTCCCAGATCGGCCCGGTGTAGTAACTGAGGCCCCTGACCAGGCGCGGGGTGAAGGCGATCCGGCCGGCCGGGATCTGCGTGCTGACCAGCGAAAGCAGGCGGTCCACCTGGTCGAGCCCGGCTACCCCGAGCTCACTCGGCGACAGCGCGTCCCGGATCCGCTCGGTGGCGTCGGGCGCGGTCATCACGTCGACCATCTCGCCCGCTGCGGCCGCTGGCAGGCCACGGCCGGTCAGCTCGGCGACCACTTCATCGGGGCTCAGCTTGTCGAGCTTGTCCAGCGAGATCAGCACCCCGGGACCGAGCTCGGCCGGCACCCCGAATACCTCAAGCAGGCCAGACAGCACCTGCCGCGAGTTGAGCAAGATCGTGAACTCGCCGACGCCGAGCCCGCAGACCGCGTCGTGTTGTGCGCACAGTACCTCGGCGTCTGCCATCGGCGAGCGGGAGCCCAGGGTATCCAGGTCGCACTGCACCAGCTCGCGGAACCTGCCCTTGCCCGGCCGGTCGGCCCGCCAGACCGGGCCGATCGCGTACCGCTTGTAAGGGGCTGGCAGCTGACTGCCGTAGGCGGCGGCGACCCGGGCCAGCGGCACGGTCAGGTCGTACCGGAGCGCGAGGTCGGCCTCACCCGATGCCTCGTGCTCGCCCCGGCGCAGGATCTTGAAGACCAGCTTGTCGCCGTCGTCGCCATACTTGCCGAGCAGCACGTCAAGCCGCTCGAACGCCGGGGTCTGCAGCGGCTCGAACCCGTAGCCCGAGTACACCGAATGGATCTCCGCAAAGGCCCGTTCCCTGATCTCGAACTCGGCGGCGAGGAAATCGCGGGTACCCGACGGCGGGTCGAACTGCGTTGGCATGCGCCCATGCTCCCCGACGCGGGTACCGCCCGTCACATCGGCCCGCGTCGGCACGGCCAAGGCGCAGCCAATAACGCGGCCAATACGTCGTGTTAGCGTGATTGCCGTGCTTACGGACTAGCGGCCCGCCGGGCTGACCGGATACCGTCCTAGCCCGAGGAGCGCTTGCCTTGTCCCGGCCCGAGGCGCTCGTCGCGCTGGCGCTCAGCCGGGTCGCAGGCATCGGCGCCACGCTCGGCCTGTCCGTCGGCTTCGGCATCTGCGCGGCCGGGCTGTGGCTGCTGCGGCTCACGCCGCGGGCGTCGCCGGGCGGCGCCGCGGCGGCTCATCAGCGACGCCGCCCGGCACCCAGATGAAGGCCGGCTTCAGCCCCTGCGGGCAGACCGGGACGCCGGAATGCTAGTGATCATCGTTGGCGTGATGGCCGCGTTCGCCAACATGGCCGTGGTGGCCGAGGTCGTCTTCGCCGAGCAGGTACTGCGGTCCGGGCCGGGCGGCGCGCCCGCAGGCCGCTCCCGCCTGCGCCGGCGAGTCAAGCACTCTGACGCAGGTACCCATGAGATGCTATTGCAAGTAAGTTGCAGCTACTCTTACCTGGTGAACGCTGAGGTCCCCCGGGAAGGTGCCAGCAGATGTCCGATTCGCGCACGCAGTTCGCGATGACCAAGCGGGTCCCGGGCGGCGCACGGCTCGCGCGGATCCGCAACGGGCTGACGTCGCGCGAATGGGCCAGGGCCTGCCATGGCGGGAGTCGTCGTCGGCCTGAACGTGGCGGGCTGGGCGATGCTGGCGGCCGCCGTCGCCGGGCACTACCACATCAGCGCCAACAAGATCTTCGGTGTCGGCACCGGGATCCTCGCCTACACCCTGGGCATGCGGCACGCCTTCGACGCCGACCACATCGCCGCCATCGACAACACGACCCGCAAGCTGGTTAGCGAGGGCAAGCGGCCGCTCTCGGTGGGCTTCTTCTTCTCCCTCGGACACTCCAGCGTTGTGTTCGCGCTGGCGCTGCTGCTGAACCTCGGCATCCGCTCCCTCGACAGCCAGGTCCGCAACGGCGGCTCCGGCCTGCACAGCGTGACCGGGATCGTCGGCACGTCGGTATCCGGGACCTTCCTCTACGTCATCGCCGCGCTTAACCTGATCGTGCTGGCAAGCATCGTCCGGGTGTCCAGGGAAATGCGGGCCGGCCGTTATGACGACGAGCAGCTGGAAGAGCAACTCAACAAGCGCGGCCTGATGAACCGCTTCTTCGGCCCGCTGGCCCGCCGGGTGGACACCCCGTGGAAGATGTACCCGATCGGCGTGCTTTTCGGCCTCGGGTTCGACACTGCCACTGAGGTCGCGCTGCTCGTGCTGGCCGGCACCGCCGTAGCCAGCGGCCTGCCGTTCTACGCCATCCTGTCATTGCCGATCCTGTTCGCCGCGGGCATGTCGCTGTTCGACACCATCGACGGCTGCTTCATGAACTTCGCCTACGACTGGGCCTTCGCGCGGCCCGTTCGCAAGGTGTTCTACAACCTCACCATCACCGGCCTGTCGGTGTTCGTCGCGCTGTTCGTCGGCACCATCGAGTTCCTCGGCCTGATCGGCAGCGAGTACAACCTCAGCGGCGGCTTCTGGGCGTTCATGGCAGACTTCGACATCAACAAGGCCGGGTTCGTCATCGTCGGCATGTTCATCGCCACCTGGGCAGTTGCGCTGGCGATCTGGCACTTCGGCAAGATCGAGCAGAAATGGGATCTGCCCGCTGCCGAGGCCAACGCCGGCGACTAGCCGCGCCCGGGCCGCCTGGCCAGGCAGGCCGGAAGGAGAACCCCGTGACGGATGCCAGTATTACCGGCGAAATCCAGGCGTTCTGGGACGATGACGCCGCCGGCTACGACAACACGGACTCGCACCACCCGCGGCGGCTGCCGGAGATAGCGGCCTGGAGCGGCGCGCTGCGCCGGCTGCTGCCCGCCCCGCCGGCCCGGGTGCTCGATGCCGGCGCCGGCACCGGCTTCCTTTCCCTCCTGCTGGCCGGCCAGGGCTACGACGTCACCGCGCTGGATCTGTCCGCCAGGATGCTGGACGCCGCAGCGGCCAAGGCAGCCCGGCATGGCCTGGACATCCGGACCGTGCACGGCGACGCGGCCAGGCCGCCGGCCGGCACCTTCGACATAGTGGTGGAGCGGCACCTGATCTGGACCCTGCCGGATCCGGCCGCCGCCCTTGCCGCCTGGCATGCGGCCGCACCGGCCGGCCGGCTCGCGCTCATCGAGGGCAGCTGGGGCGCGGCGGCGGGGCTGGACGGCCTCCGGGCCGGCGCCAGGGCCGCGGCGCAGCGGATCCGCGGCGCCGCGGCGGGGCATCACGGGCACTACAGCAGCCGCGTCCTGAACGCACTCCCGCACGGCGATGGCATCAGCCCGGCCGATGCCATCGCCCTGGTCCAGGCCAGCCCCTGGGGAGCAGCCAGGCTGGAGCGGCTGCGCGACATCGAATGGGCCGTGCTGGACGGGCGGGGGCTGCTCGACCAGCTGCTCGGCACCCCGCCGCAGTGGGCGATCACGGCCGGGTCCTGACCGCACGTAGGCTAGGGACGTGGTACTCGCACCTGAGGGACGACGCATGCTGCGCCTGGAGGCGCGGAACAGCCAGACCCCGATAGAGCGCAAGCCGCCGTGGATCAAGACCAGGCTGCGCACCGGGCCGCAGTACACCGAGCTGAAGCAGCTGGTGCGCAGCGCGGGCCTGCACACGGTGTGCGAGGAGGCCGGCTGCCCGAACATCTTCGAGTGCTGGGAAGACCGCGAGGCAACGTTCCTGATCGGCGGCGAGGCGTGCACCAGGCGCTGTGACTTCTGCCAGATCGCGACCGGCAAGCCAGGCCCGCTGGACACCGACGAGCCGCGCCGGGTGGCCGATTCGGTAGCGACCATGGGCCTGCGGTACGCGACGGTTACCGGCGTGGCCCGCGATGACCTGCCGGACGGCGGCGCCTGGCTGTACGCGCAGACCTGCAGGGAAATCCATGCCAGGGTGCCCGGCTGCGGCGTCGAGCTGCTGATTCCCGACTTCGACGCGGAGCCAGGCCAGCTGGCCGAGGTGTTCGGGGCTGGCCCGGAGGTACTCGCGCACAACATCGAGACGGTGCCGAGGATCTTCCGCCGGATCCGGCCCGGCTTCCGCTACGACCGCTCGCTGGAGGTGACCAGCCGGGCCCGCCAGGCCGGCCTGATCACCAAGTCCAACCTGATCCTGGGCATGGGCGAGCAGCGGCCCGAGGTCAGCGCGGCGATGGCCGACCTGCGCGGTGCGGGATGCGACCTGCTGACCATCACCCAGTACCTGCGGCCGTCGGTGCGCCACCACCCGGTCGAGCGCTGGCTGCCGCCGGCCGAGTTCGACGAGATCGGCGCCGAGGCGCGCGAGCTCGGCTTCGCCGGAGTGCTAGCCGGGCCGCTGGTCCGGTCGTCCTACCGCGCGGGCCGGCTGTACCGCCAGGCGATGGACCGCCAGGCGATGGACCGCCAGGCGATGGACCGCCAGGTTCCCGGTCGCTGAAGCTGTACCGCACCGCGATTTCGCGCTGCGGCCCAGGTGCTCGTAACATCACCTGCATGGTGAACAAGCCCGGCGCCACGGCGTCAAAGAAGGCTGCCGCCGGCGCCGAGTCGGCCGGCCGCCTCAAGCAGATCGGCATGGTGGCGGGCATTGTCCGCAAGGCCAACCCGAGGGCGCTGCCGATCGTCTTCGGCATCGCGCTCAGCATCATCGCGGTCGCAGTGGTCGTCGGCCTGGTCACCGGCCTGGCAGCGTTCCTCATTCCGCTCGGCGTGCTGCTCGGGCTGCTCGGCGGCATGATCGCTTTCGGCCGGTTCGCGCAGGCCGCGCAGTACTCGACGATCGCCGGCCAGCCGGGCGCGGCGGCCGCCATCCTGCAGAGCATGCGCGGCAACTGGACGGTCACGCCGGCCGTCGCCGCGAACAAGAGCATGGACATCGTGCACCGGACCGTCGGCAGGCCCGGCGTCATCCTGGTCGGCGAGGGCTCCCCCAGCCGGCTGCCCGGCCTGCTGGCGGCGGAGAAGAAGCGGGTTTCCCGGGTCGCGCTCGACGTGCCGATCTACGACATCCAGGTCGGCGACGAAACCGGGCAGATCCCGATCAAGAAGCTGCAGCGGCACATCATGAAGCTGCCGCGCAACCTCAAGGGCCAGGCCGTCGCCGACCTGAACTACCGGCTGAAGGCACTGCCGCAGTCATTGCAGGTGCCGAAAGGCCCGATGCCAAGATCGGCCCGGATGCCCAAAGCGCCGAAACCCAGGTTCCGCTGAGTGCCGTAACGGCTCAAGACCAGGATTAACGGATCCTTCGGAGTCAGTCGGCTTCCGCCAGCCAGGCATCAAGCAGGTAAGTGCCGATCGAGTCGCCGTGCGTGCGCGGCCTGGCCGCGCGGTGCGCGGCCAGCTCGGCGCGGGTGAACCAGCGCGCCTCGATAAGCTCGTCATCGTCGACGTTGATCTCCTCGCCGGTCGCCCGGGCCCGGAACCCGACCATGATGCCTTGCCATAGCGCGAGCAGCCGCGAGCCAGGCAGCCGGGCGACGCCGCGCAGCCAGGTCTCGTCACTGCGGCGTCCAGCGGCCCGGTCAAGCGCCAGGCCGTTATAGGGCAGCGGCGGCTCGATGACGCGCTGATCTGCTGGCTGCACGGAACCTTCCTGACGGCGGGTCAGATCCGGATGACGAGCGTGTTGGCCGCCTTGTCATGCAGGCCACGCAGGTCACCGTCGAAAATCAGCGGCGGCACCACAAAAAGCAGCAGCAGGGTACGGATAAACGCCCACCACAGCCCGACCGGCTTGCCGTCCAGCCGGACCACCCGCAGGCCGAGCAGCCGCTTGCCCACGGTGAAGCCGGTCAGCGCGGTCAGCAGGTAAACCTCGACCGCGAAGACCGCGATCGTCCAGTACTGGGTATGGAACGCGGCCACCGAGATGATCATGCAGAGCAGCCAGTCGATGAACAGCGCGCCGAGCCGGCGGCCGAGGCCGGCGACTGCCCTCGGGCCCTCCTCGGGCAGCCCGAAAGCCTGCCCGGGGTAGACGTTCTCGTCCCGGGCGGCGCGGGTGCCGGGCAGCCATGAGCCTGCCCATCGTCGTTCGGCCACGGATACACCGTATCCGGGCAGTCTTGGGAGGCCCCGCCCGGCCGTCCTGCAGGCATCCTTAAGCTTTGGCGGCGTGCGCGTAACACGTGCGAAACATCGGGGACACGGCCAGGAAACGGCTCTGGCCTAATGTCGCACGTGCACCCGTATGGTGACGGGCAGACGCGGCGGGCCACCGAGGGAGAGTTGATGTTCAGTAGCGGCGATGAGGTCCTGCGCTATGTCGGCGACGAGGGAATCCAGTTCATCGACGTCAGGTTCTGCGACCTGCCGGGGACGATGCAGCACTTCACGGTTCCCGCCGAGTCCTTCGACGAGAAGGTCTTCGCCGACGGGCTGATGTTCGACGGCTCATCGATCCGCGGCTTCCAGGAGATCCACGAATCGGACATGCTGCTGATGCCGGACGCCACTACCGCGGTGGTCGACCCGTTCCGCCAGCATAAGACGCTCAACCTCACGTTCTTCGTGCATGACCCGCTGACCGGGGAGCCCTACACCAGGGACCCGCGCAACATCGCCCGCAAGGCCGAGGACTACCTGCGCGGCACCGGCATCGCGGACACCGCCTATTTCGGGCCGGAGGCCGAGTTCTACATCTTCGACTCCGCACGGTTCGAGACCGCGCCGAACGCCGGCTACTACTTCCTTGACTCAGTCGAGGGCGCCTGGAACACCGGCCGCGACGAGCCGGGCGGCAACCTGGCAGGCAAGCCCAGGTACAAGGGCGGCTACTTCCCGGTCCCGCCGACCGACCACTACACCGACCTGCGGTCGGAGATGGTGCGCGCGCTGATCGAGTGCGGCATCACGGTCGAGATGCAGCACCACGAGGTCGGCACCGCCGGGCAGGCGGAGATCGACATCAGGTTCGACACCATGTGCACGATGGCCGACAAGCTGATGCTCTACAAGTACGTGGTGAAGAGCGTCGCCAGGGCCGCGGGCAAGACGGTCACGTTCATGCCCAAGCCGCTATTCGGTGACAACGGCTCCGGCATGCACTGCCATCAGAGCCTCTGGAAGGACGGCGCGCCGCTGTTCTACGACGAGGTCGGCTACGCCGGCCTGTCCGACGCGGGACGGCACTACGTCGGCGGCCTGCTCAGGCACGCCCCCTCGCTGCTCGCGTTCACCAACCCCACCATGAACTCCTACCACCGGCTGGTGCCCGGCTTCGAGGCGCCGGTCAACCTGGTGTACTCGCAGCGGAACCGGTCAGCGTGCGTCCGGATCCCGATCACCGGCTCCAACCCGAAAGCGAAGCGGCTGGAGTTCCGGGTGCCGGACCCGTCCTGCAACCCGTACCTGGCCTTCTCAGCGATGCTGATGGCCGGCCTGGACGGGATCAAGAACAAGATCGAGCCGCCGGAGCCGGTGGACAAGGACCTGTACGAGCTGCCGCCGGACGAGGCGCTGGCCATCCCGCAGGTGCCAGGCTCGCTGGAGAAGGTGCTCGACACGCTGGAAGCCGATCACGAGTACCTGCTCGAGGGCGGCGTGTTCACCCCGGACCTGGTCGAGACCTACATCTCCTTCAAGCGTGCCAACGAGATCGACCCGATCAGGCTGCGCCCGCACCCGCACGAGTTCGAGCTGTACTTCGACTGCTGAGCGTCACGCCCGCGGGCCGTGACGAGGATCCCGGCGCGGCGAGTACGAGCAGCCTCGATCGCCCAGGTGATACGGGGTGGCGCGCGTGACTGCGGCCAGGCAGCGTATCCGGCACATTGGACGCGCAGCCACCCCGTAACCTGCGCGGCCCGTTGCCGGTCTCCGGGGGGGAGAGAGATGACGACAGGCCGCGCAGGGCCTGCTCTTACGACGCACGAACGGGACGGCGGGTGCACATGGCGCGCGTCGTCCATCAGCGGCGCGTCATGGCTCGACCGTCCCGGCAGTCCCCAGCCTGGCCGCGAGTTCGGCCTCCGCCCGCCGCCAGCGGCGCCCCCGTTACCGCCGGCCCGCCCTTGGCGCCGGCGCGGGGCCAGCTTAGCCGCCTTTCTCGCAATGGCGCGGTGCCATCCTGGTGCGGCGCTACCGCGCAGCTCAGCGGGCCAGCGGGCGGCGGATCCTGGCCGCGAAGAGGTCGCGCAGGCTCACCACGCCGCAGACCATCCGGCCTTCCACGACCGGCAGGTGACGGAATCCGTTCAGCAGCATGATCTGGGCCGCATCCTGCACGGACGTGTCCGGGCTGGCTGACTGCGGGTCAGGGGTCATCCATGCGGACACCACGGATGCCGAGAGGTCCTCGCCGGACGCGGCGGCCCGCAGCACATCGCGCTCGGTCAAGATCCCGTGCAGGAACGGTCCCTGCATGACGACCGCAGAGCCCACCTTCGCGGCCACCATGCCCGCTGCGGCCGCGGCCACCGACGCGTCCGCGGTGACCGCAACCACGCGCGTGTTCATCAGATCCCGCAGCACCGATACGGCCGTCCGAACCGGAGACCGCTGGCCCTCAGCCACTGCCCCCTACCTCATCCCGGTCGCCGTGGTGGTCCGGGCTGGCCGGCCCGGCCAGCTCCTCGGAGAGCATTCGCCACAGCGAGCCCGCCCAGGCCGAGAGGCCAGGCCACTTCTTCCAGAAGACCTGCAGGGTAACCTCATCGAACTCAGCATGAGCGCGCTCGGGACTGACCGCATCCCTGACCTCCTCGAGGTTGTGGATCAAGTCGAGGAACTGGCTGGCGACATCATCCATAGAATCATCCTGCGCGCGAGTCTAAGCCCGTCGCCACCGCAACGCGAGGGCTGGCGGGCTAACGCCGGGGCTGGTGGGCTACTGCGAGAGGCGGCGGCCTACTGCGGCCCGGGCTCGTACTTGAAGGAGATTTGCAGCTTGATGCGGAAGGTGATCGCCCCGCCCTCGTCGAGGTGGATGTCCTGCTCAATGACTTCGGCGACGCGGATGTCGCGGATCGACTGACCCGCCGTCTTTACCGCCTCGGCGGCGGCTTCCTCCCACGAAGTGCTGCTAGTGCCGATGATGTCGATCACCTTGTACACGCTCATGGTGTCTCCTCTGGACGGTTCCTTGAGCATATATGCCTGCCACGACGGCTGCGGCAGGGGTGCACCGGCCCGGCCACCCTGGCCGCTCCCGGCGGGGTGAGCGGGCTGGCCGGGCTATGCCTGCCCGATCCGGCGCAGTAGCCGTGCGGGCGCGGTGGCCGGCCGTGGGAAGATCGTCGCGCCTGCGTGATCCCGCACGCCCATGGGGGACGAGTGCCAATCAGTGACGAGAAGATCGGGGATTTCCTGGAGCGGCTTGCCGACCGGGTGCCGGCCCCCGGCGGGGGCGCCGCCGCGGCGCTGCACGCCGCCCGCCGGGGCAGCTGCGGCCACCGCCCGGGTTAATGTCGAGATTAACCTCGCTGCCATCACCGACGAGCAGGCCAGCTTGGCGATGATCGCCGAGACCGGCAAGGCCGACGACATCATCGACCGGGCCGGTCGGGTCACCGCCGCCGTGCGCGACCAGATCCGCGGGTAACCGCGATCGTGCCAGCTGACCTGGCCGCGATGATCTCGCCAGCTGTGTCAAGAAGGAGCTGCCGCCGATGGTAACCGTGCACGACGTGCGCTCGCTGGCGCTGTCCTTGCCGCGTACCCAGGAGCACCTGATCCGCGACCACGTCAAGTTCCGGGTGGGCAGGATCGTCTATGCGGCGATCTCACCGGACGAGACGATCATGGGATTCGGCTTCCCGAAGGAAGAACGCGCCGCGCTGATCGCAGCCGAGCCGGCCAGGTTCTGCCTGACCCGGGCCAGCGACCAGCGCTACAACTGGATTGACGCGCGCATGGCGTTGATCAGCCTCGCCGAGATGCGCGAATTCGTCACCGACGCATGGTGCATGGTCGTGCCGAAGCGCGTCGCGGCCGCCCATCTCGGGCACGCCCCCGTCGCCCGCTCCAAGGCGACCGAGGAGCCGGGGCACTGAGCCGCCGCCTGTTGGGTAATGTCGTCGAAGCCGATTACTGACGTCCAGGCTGGAGGACAGGTGGCGAGCGTGCTGCGGGTCTCCTCCCGCAACGCTCGGTTCCAGCAGTGGGCGTCCCTGCTGACCAACCGCAGCAAGCGGCAGCGGGCAGCGGAATTCCTGGTTCAGGGGGTGCGGCCGATCACGCTGGCCGCCGAGTTCGGCTGGCGGTTCAGCGCGCTGATCCACGTCGCCGAGCGGCCGCTGTCGGGCTGGGCGGAGAACCTGCTGGCCAGCGTCGACACGGTGCGGGTGTCGATGGCGCCCGGCCTGCTGGCCGAACTCGGGGAGAAGGCCGAGGGCAGCCCCGAACTGGTGGCCGTCGTCGAGATGCCGGGCGACGACCTTGATCGCATCGAGGCCGGCGACGATTTCCTCGGCATCGTGCTCGACCGTCCGGCCAGCCCAGGCAACCTCGGCAGCGTGATCCGGTCAGCGGACGCGTTCGGCGCGGACGGGGTCATCGTCACCGGTCACGCGGCCGACGTTTATGACCCTAGATCGGTGCGTGCCAGCACCGGCTCGCTGTTCGCGCTGCCCGTAGTGCGCAGTCCCTCGCACCGCGAGGTAGCCGCGTGGCTGGCGGCGCGGCGCGCCCGGGGCTGCCCGATCGCGCTGGTCGGCACCGATGAGCACGGCGACCGTAACGTGTTCGATTTCGACTTCACCCAGCCTGCGCTGCTGCTGGTGGGAAACGAGACCGCCGGGCTGAGCAGCGCGTGGCGTGAACTTTGCGACGCTGTCGTCAGCATCCCCATCACCGGGGCCGCGAGTTCCCTGAACGCGGCCAACGCGGCGACGGTCGTCCTGTACGAGATCGCCAGGCAGCGCATCCTCGCCGGGCGGCAGCGGGCGGCCGGCTGGCCACTGCCCGCACGGCGGGCACGGCCAGCACCACGGCCGGGCTGAGTATCCCCCAGGCCGCGGCGAAGCCGAGCAGCCTGCCCGCCCCGGCCGCGACCGCCAGCGGGCCGATCACCGCGTAGCCGGCCGATCCCAGGGCGAACGCGCCAGTCATCGTGAATGCCGTTACCCGCGCCAGCATCTCCGGCGGCACCTGCTGCTGCAGCACGGTCGTGAAGAAAGCGCTGAACACCGCGGACCCGGCCCCGGCGGCCAGCGCGGCGGCGGCCACCCCGTAGGCCTGCCCGTGCAGCGCCAGCAGCAGACAGGGCAGCGGATAGCCGAAGGTGCCGATCACCCCGGCGACCAGCGGCCGCCGGGGTCTGCGGCCGACCAGCATCATGCCCGCCAAGATGGACCCGGCCGCGAGCGCCGCCGCGATGGCCCCCCAGGCTCGCGCGCCGCCGAGGTAATCCTTCGCAAGCACTGGCCCGAGCAGCAGGAACGGGGCCCAGGTGAACAGGTTGAACAACGCGAACTGCACTGTGGTAACCCACAGCCAGGTATGGGACCTGAACTGGGACCAGCCGTCGGCCAGGTCGCGCAGCGGCGAATGCCGCGGCCGGCCGGAGGCAGGCAGCCGCAGCAGGCTCAGAGCCAGCACGCTCGCGCCGTAACTGGCAGCGTCGAGCGCGATCACCACGCCGGGCGCAGTCACTGCGACCAGGACCCCGGCGATGGCCGGCCCGCTGACCCTCGCCGCCGACTGGGCCATCCCGAGCAGCGCGTTCGCGTCGCCTGCCTGCCCTGGCGGCGCGATGTCCGGCGTCAGGGCGGTCAGCGACGGCGTGAAGAATGCCTCGCCGGTGCCCAGCATCGCCTCAAGCGCCGCGATCAGCCAGATCGGCGGCGTCCCGGTGCAGAGCGCGCCCGCCAGGGTGGCCTGCACCGCGAACCGGACCGCGTCGGCTGCCAGCATCACCGGCCGACGGCCAATGCGGTCGGCGAGCACTCCCCCGCCCAGCATGAACGCCACCTGGGGCAGCACCCCGGCCGCGAAGACGTACCCGAGATCGGCTGCCGACCCGCCGCTGTCAAGGACGGCGAATGCCAGCGCGACAGTGGACATTGACGTACCGAGCAGTGACGTCAGGTAACCAGCGAAGAACCGGCGGAAGTTCGGCTCCCGCAACACGGCTGCCGAATTAAAGAGAAATCCAATACGCCATTTACGCGGCCGTCCCGCAGCAGCTGCCTTGGGCTCCGCCGGATTTCTGCCCAGGCATTTACTGCGACTGCGCCAGCTGAGGCCGGACTGACTAGGCACACTGGCTACAATGCCAGCAGGTTTTCCCGGGACGCAATATGGTGTGGAATAATTTCCCCGAAATGGCAGCCGCACAAGCATGCGGGCCACTGCCGGGCGGCTTTCCGCAGTAAATGCAGTCGCCGCTATGCGTTATCATTCAACTGGCCGGTAAAGTACACCGGCCCGGGCCGGCATTTACTGCGGCACCAGGGCAGGACCAGGCAACCGGCCTAGGGCTGGACGGGAACCATCGTGCGACGGGAGCGCCAGGGCGGTCGTGGCAACAGCCAGGCGGCGGTCACCGCGCAACCGGGAAGGAAGCGCATGCGGACGAGGTCGCCGGAGTTGCGGACCCTTCCGCCGGGATTGGCGCCGGTGGAGTACGCGGTGGCCGTCGATCGCTTCCTGGCCAGCTCATCGCTCAGCCGGGCGTCCCGACGGGTTTACCGGATATCGCTGACAAGCTGGGCCTGGCCACTAGTGGGCCGCGATACGCCGCGGGGGGCCAGCCGCCGGCATGCGATCCCGCCGGTGGTGCCGCTAGCGCTGCTCGACCGCGCCGAGGCCGGGCCGCGGCTGGCCGCCGCCGTCGCCGACCGGGTCCGCGCGGCGGACATCCGCACCGTCAACAGGGAACTGTCCGCGCTGCGCAGCGCGGCCGGCTGGTGGCTGGACCGGGGCTGGGTCGCGGCCGATCCCACCGCTGGCATCCGGCACCTGGCTGGCCAGCCGGCCCTGCTGCCGGCGCTCACCGGCGATCAGGTCAGTGAACTATTCGGGATCGGCGCCAGCCTGCGCGAGCAGGCGTTCTGGCGGGTGCTGTACGACACCGGCGGACACGCGGACGACATCCTGTGCCTGGACGCCGGGCAGCTGCACCCGGACGGTCACCGGGCACGGACCGGGATCTGCTGGCGGCCCGGCACCGGCCAGCTACTCAGCTGGCTGCTGGCCGGCCGCAGAGCCGGCCCGGTGTTCCTGACCGACCGGCGGGCGCCGGCCGGCGCGGCGGTCGCTGACCTATGCCCGGTCACCGGCCGGGCGCGGATGTCCTACCGGCGGGCCGCCGAGATCTTCACTTCGCTGACCCGCCCGCTCGACCCGGCCGGCCGGGGCTGGACGCTGCAGCAGCTCAGCCGGGCCGGCCAGGCGAACCTGTAGCTGGCCGAGGCGCGGCGCGGCTGGCGAGCTTGACTAGCTGGCCGCGGCGGCTCAGCTAGCTGGCGGTCCCGGGCGAGACTCCGGCCGCCGCCGCGCCGCCTTCGACCGCGTCAGCAACCCATGGCACCCCCGCCGTCAGCCCGGCCATGACACTGCCTGCGGGGCGACCCGGCGGCTGGCCCGCGGGACGGCGCCAGCCCGGGGCCTGCGCCGGGAACGGCATGGCTGCCAGCGCCGCTGCAGCGGCCGCGAGCCCGTCGGGAGTCAGCCGGTACAGATGCCGCCGCGGCCGGTCGGCCTGGCTGGCTAGTTCAGCCGCCGCTCGGTCGCCCACCTGGTCAGCTGGTGACGGGTGGATAGCTGGAGCTTGCGCAGCACCGATGAGACGTGGCTCTCGACCGTCTTGACGGAGATAAAGAGTTCCCTGCCGATGTCCCGGTAGGTGTAGCCGCGGGCAATCAGCCGGAGTACCTCCCGCTCGCGAGAGGTCAGCTGGTTGAGCTCGGGATCGAAGGACGGGCGGTCGTCAGTGGCCGGGGGCATGCTGGCGAAGGCATCCAGCACGAACCCGGCCAGCATCGGCGAGAAGACCGCGTCGCCGGCCGCCACCCGGCGGATCGCATCCACTAGCCCGGCGCCGGAGATCGTCTTGGTCACGTAGCCGCGCGCGCCTGCCCGGATCACCGCGATGACATCCTCCGGAGCGTCCGAGGCGGACAGGGCCAGGAATCGCACCTGCGGGTGCGCGGCCTTGACCGCCGCGACCACGGCCTGCCCGCCGCCGCCGGGCAGGTGCACGTCGAGCAGCACGACATCAGGCAGGATCTCGCCGATCTGCCTGATCGCGGGCCCGACGTCGTCAGCCTCGCCTACGACGTCGACCTTGTCGCCGAGCTCGGATCGCAGCCCGGACCGGAACAGTCCGTGATCATCAACGAAGAATACCCGCGGCAGGCCGCCGCCTGCAGCGGGCACGCCGGGCGCGGTCACGCCCGGCTCGGCTGCGGTGCGCCGGCGTCGCGGGGCATCGTCAGGGACACCTCGGTGCCCTCGCCCCGGACGCTGCGGACTACGGCGGACCCGCCGTGGCGGGCCATCCTGGCGTGCACCGACTCGGTCAGGCCCTTCCGGTCATCCGGCACAGCCGCCGGGTCGAATCCCCGCCCGCGGTCCCGCACGAAGACCGCCACCTCGCCCGGCTCGACCTCGGCGAACAGCGATACCACCTCGGCGCCGGACCACTTCACGGCATTGACCGTCGCCTCTCGCGCAGCCGCCAGCAGGGCACTGAGGTCATCGTCCAGCTGGCAATCCCCGACCGTGACGGCCTCGACGGCTATCCCGTGCTGTGCCTCCACCTCCTGCTGGATGAGCCGCACCCCGGTGGCTAGCGTCAGGCCCCGGCCGTCCATCGAGCCTGGCGCCCGGCCGTCGAACAGCCAGGAGCGTAGCTCGCGCTCCTGCGCCCGGGCGAGCTGGACGACTTGCTGGGGCTCGGCAGCGCGGCGCTGGATCAGGGCGAGCGTCTGCAGGACCGAGTCGTGTACCCGCGCGGCCATGTCGGCCCGCTCCTCCGCCCGGACCCTGGCCTGGCGCTCGACGACGAGGTCACGGGCGATCCGCAGCCACCATGGGCCGAGCACGACCACGATCGCGGCAATCACCAGCAGCAGGCCGCCCAGCGGCAGCAGCAACGCGCGGCGGGCGTGCCCGGACAGCAGGATGAGCAGGCCAACGGCCAGCAGCAGGACCGCGATGGCCACCCGCGCCGCGGTCCGCGTTCGCCCGTTGCCTCCGGCCAGGCCAAGCAGCGGCTCGGCCAGCCGGCGCATCGTCGCCTGCTCATCCGGCGGGGCGTTCCGCCAGATCAGCACGATTCCCGCGACGCTGATGACAAGCGGCCAGGCCAGCGATCCGAGCCAGCTAGCACCCAGCGCGGACGCGATGAGCAGGACCACGACCAGCAGCGAGCCGAGGCCCGCGGTGAGCGCGATGCCGCGCCGGTCGGTCATCGCCGCCGCGGCAATGCTCCGCTGCTGGCCAGCTGCGGGCACCAGCAGCCAGGCCACCACGTAGGCGGCCACGCCGAAGCCGCCTGCCAGGGCGGCCAGCACGAATACTGTCCGCACGACCGTCACGTCGAAGCCGGTCCGCGCCGCCAGCCCGGCGGCCACGCCGCCGGCCAGCCGGTTCTCCCGTTCTCGCCGCAGCGGCCCGCTGCTCCTTGGCCGCCGTCCGCCCAGGCCGCGGCCGTCCCGCCAGAACTGCCGGTGGGCTCGCCAGCGTCCGCGCTGCGGCACGCCGTCGCTCGCTGGCGGGCCCGCCCAGGGCCCGCCTGGCGGGCGGTCCGGGCGCCAGGTTGATGGCAGCCGGGCTCGTTGTCTCACCGCTCCATCATCTCGCCATATCGCCCGCCCGGCTATCCGGGCAAACCCTGAGCTGGCCGGTCCCACATCAGGGTCGGACCAGGGGTCTTCCCGATCGACCGGCCGGGCTGGCGGCGGCAGGCTGGAGCCATGAACACAACCACCGCAAACCCCGCCGCCAGCACCGACGCCACTACCCATCAGGAAGCCGGCCCGCTCGCCGGGCCGCGGCAGCTGTGCCGCCCGGTGCAAGGCCGGATGCTGGCCGGCGTCGCCGCCGGAATCGCCCGTTACCTGGACGTGGACGTCACCCTGGTGCGGATCGTGCTCGCCGTGCTGGCCGTGCTCGGCGGCGCCGGAGTGCCCATCTACCTGGCCGGCTGGCTGCTGATGCCGGATGAGGACGCCGAGCAGTCCATCGCGAGCCAGTTCGCGCAGTCCTGGCAGAGCAGATAACCCGCACTAAGGAGACCCGATCACCATGTCAGCGCCAGCCAGCCCCTCGGCGGGAAGGCGATCCCGCCGCCGCGCAAGCGACGATAGCTACGCCAGCTATCCGAACCCCGGCCTGCGCGTCTCCGACGCCGACCGCGCCGCGGTCACCGACCAGCTGTCCAGGCACTTCGGCGACGGGCGGCTCAGCCAGGCCGAGTTCGACGAGCGCCTCGACCAGGCAATGCGAGCCAGGACCCAGGCGGATCTGAACGGCCTGCTGGCCGACCTGCCGGGCGCCCCGGCACCCCAGGCGCCAGCCCCCCGGCGGATCGCGCAGCCACGGCATCGCATCCTCGCCCCGCTGCTTGTCATCGCGATCATCATCACCACCGTGCACCTCGCGTTCTGGACGCTGCACCTGCTGCCGTGGCTGCTGATCGGCCTGCTGGCCTTCCTCTGGCTGCGCCATGGTCCCCGCCGCCACAGCCATCTGCGCTGATCGCAGATGCGATCCGGTCCGGCACGGGCGGGCGGCTCGCTAGGGCCGCCCGCCGCTGTCGCGTTCGGGCACCTGCAGCACCAGCGCCACGGTGTCGTCGCTGATGTCAGCGCCGCTGAACCGCAGCACGGCCTGGCGGATGGCATCGGCCATCAGCGCCGCCGGCAGATCGTGCAGGCTCGCGAGAAGGTCGCGGAATCGGTCCTCGCCGTAGAGAGCGCGGCTGGTTTCGGCGCGTGCCTCGGTGACGCCGTCGGTGAACATGATCAGGCTGTCACCGGGCCGCAACGTACCGCGTGCGTCGTGCAGTTCGGGTTCAGGGAAGATGCCGAGGAGCGTTCCCGGCCTGCCGAAGGTCTGCACCCGGCCGCCGGCCCGGCGGACCAGCGCTGGCGGGTGGCCTCCGCAGCTAATCCGCACCGCGGCCCCGGCGCGAGTCAGCCGCACAGTGGCGTAGATCGCGGTCAGGAACCGCAGATCCTCGGCAGGCCATTCCAGCAGCGCCTGGTTCAGCGCGGCCAGGATCAGGCGCGGCCGGGTTTCCCGGTGCGCCTCCGCCCGGAGCGTGTACCGGGCAAGCGCCGTGCTGCTGGCCGCCAGAACCCCCTTGCCGCACACATCGCCGACCACCAATCCCCAGTTCCCCCGCACCGACGGGAACACGTCATAGAAGTCGCCGAGCACCACCGCCCCTTTTCCGCCGGCCAGATACCGCGCCGCCATCTGCAAGCCCGGAATGTCCGGCAGCCGGGCCGGCCGCAGGCTTTCCTGCAGCGTCCGGACCAGCGCGGCGCTCTCTTCGCCGCGCCGCAACGCGAACTGCAGCGCGACTTCGCCCGTGGCGATCAGCGCCAGCGTCCGCAGCGCATCGAGGTCGTCCGCGCCCCACTGCCGCGGCTGGTGATCGGCCACGCAGAGCACCCCTGCGACGTGGCCGTCCGGGCTGCGCACAGGGAACCCGGCCCACGAGCGGACGCCTGCCGCCCCGGCCTGGCGGCAGGCGGCGGCGCGCGGGTCGGTGCGGGCGTCGCCGATAACCAGTTCTGCTGCTGAGTCGATCACGTACTGGCACAGCGATTGCCCGGCCGTGCTTGGCCGGGCAGCAGCGCGCGCTGGGCCGGGATCGGTGCGGCCGGCCGAAAGGCGCTGATCCTTGACGACTACGGACGCCTGCGGCGTGCCGAGAACCAGCGCGGCTAACCGCGCCACATGACCGAAAGGCTCCTGCGCGGTGGGTGGGGCCGACACGCTTCCAATGGCCGTCATATCTGCAGCTTTCGCCGTTACTCGGACGTTATGCCCATTCGGAGCGAAGCTGGGTCCAGGCCTCTAAGTTCTTGATTCAACCACAAAGAAATAGCATCGGCATTCGCCTCGGGAAATTCACTTAACCGATGGACCGGTAATTGCGCGCCGGATGCTGCTTGGCCGCCATTCATGCCAAGCGCCTGGCATTGGGCCGGTATATGCCCGGTGCAGCGGCCGGCATTCCCAATGCCATGTAGTTGAGCGTGATCTGGGGCTGGGGGCCTGGCGGCGTTCGCCAGTGGCGGCCGGCCCGGGTTGTTCACGGAGAGTGAGGGCATGGCGAGTGCCCGGATGTCGCTCCGGGCGGGCAGCCGGTGCCACGGCCGGCGGGCTGGGAGGATCGCGGAAGGTGCGGAGTCCGGGCGGGGCCGGCTCAGGCGGCGATGGGGCCGCAGACGCTGATCTGGGCTTGCGCGGTGAGGATAGGGATGCGCGGGCCGCCGGGCGGGAAGCACTGGCGGGCCTTGGTCTTGCGGTCGCGGTGCCGGTTGCGGTCCACATCGACGCGGCGGCGGCCCAGCCCGGCCAGGATGGCGTCGCGGCTGGCCTCGGTCAGCCGGGCGGGGAGGCTGGCGGTGGCCGTTCCGGACCGGGTGGTGGTGATGACGGCGCGGCGGGCCGCGGTGAATGAGATCTCGCGGGGGTGGACGCGCTGGCCCGCCCGCTTGCCTTTCCGTGCGGGGACGGCGATCGCCGTGGCGGCGCGGGCCGTGGCGCGGGCCAGCTCGGTGGCGGTCACCCAGGCGGCATGCTCCTGGGCGATCAGGGCGGGAGACCCCGACCGGAGCATCGGCCCGGTGGAGGGCCCGGCTCCGCTGATCGCGGACTTGGCTTCCTTCAGGCAGGTCTCCGATCCGATCCACCGCCAGTGATAGGCGGCGGCTAGCGCCCCTGCCGGGTAGGCGTCGTGATCGTGCAGGTCGGTGATCAGGGCGAACAGCTCCGGTGCGTCCGCCCCGGCAACGGCCACGGTGTACTCGGTCACCCGGATGGTGAGCGTGCTGCCGCCGCCGGAGATGACGGCCAGGTAGGAGCCGTCGGGCAGGAAGTCCCCGGACCGGCGCAACGGTATGTCGCTCTTGACGCGGATCAGCACGTGCGTGCCGGTCGCCAGCATCCGGGCGATCCGGGGGACGCCCGGGAAGTTCCTGTCCATCACCCACAGGCGGCCGGGAGTGAATACATGCGGGTAGTCCGCCAGGGCCTTGTCCAGCAGCACCTGCTCGGCCTCGCCTTTGTCCCGGCTGCCGCCGGCCGCCGCCCCCGACGGGCCGGACGCCATCGCCAGGGTGGCGCGGGTGGAGGCATGCGAGCAGCGCAGCTCCCGCAGCTGCGGGTACGGGGAGGAATCATCGGCGGTGCCGGCCGACCCGAGCGCCTCCCGGTTCGCGCTGGTGTCCGGGACCCTGGTCAGCGACCCGTCGATCGAGCAGGTGTCCAGGTCCCCGACGGTGACGGCCCGCCAGTCATGCTCACGGTGCTCGGCGTCGATCCCGGCCATCGCCAGGTCCCGCAGCCGCTGCAGCGGACCGGGCCCGAGCGCCGCCCGCCAGGCGGAGGCCACCGTCGCGGTCGGCAGCCGGTACGGCCGCTGCCAGGGAACGGCCGCCAGGTCGCCGAGCAGGGCGGCGAGCACCTCAGCGTAGTCCGCGTCCGCCATCAGCGTCATCAGCAAGGTGAACCGGATCGCCAGCGCGGACGTCATCGCCCGCCGTGCCTTCCCCTTCACCTTGCCGTTCAGCTCCACCGCCCGGGCGATCTGGCCGATGACATCGGGAATCCCGGCCAGGGCGTCCAGCCGTTCCTCCGCCATGCCCAGCCGGGCGTGATCAGCCGGATGCCCGGCTGCCTGTACCCGCCCGTCCCGCCGGACTACCGCCGGGGCGATGGCCACCGGCTTGCAGAACACCACCAGGTCCCCAGCGCGGATCTTCCCCCCGCCCGCCGCGGTCAGCGCCGTCCGGCCACCGGCCCCTGACCCCCGCCTGGCCGGCCAGGCCAGGTCCGCTACCCGGACCGCCACCATCCCCGCTGTCCCGGGCAGGCCCGGGACAGCGTCTTCCGAATCAGGCGTGACATCCGGCGGCAAGACAGGGTAGAAGGACATGAGAGGCTCCCGGGCGGAAAAGGTTGCTCGACACTTCCTCTTCTACCGGGAGCCTCCCGCCGGTACCGGCATCCACCAGGGCGTGTCGCGCACCAGCCCGCCCGGCCTCACAAACCACGCAGGCCGCTCATGACCGCAACCCGCCCCGGACAGCACAAGCCCGCACGCCACCAGTGATCACGGTCCGTAACCGGAATCAGCGCCTCGCGGACCGCAGCCATCGCAAGCACAACAGCGGCGACCATGCCGAACTACATGGCATTGCCGGCATTCCGGGCGCTGCCGCGCGCATCGGCTAGTCCACCAGGCGGCCGAGCGCCTGGTGTGCCTGACGCTGCCGGGTTCTGGCGCGCCGGGCCATGAGCCTGGTGCCGGCCAGATCGCGGCGCGCATCGGCGAGCTGCTCTTCGAGAAGCCGGACCGCCTCTTCCTGCTCTCGCTCCGCCCGGTCGGCTGCGCTGGCGGCCTGGTCAGCCTCGGCGGCCGAATCCCGGGCCGCCGCGCGGCGCCGCTGCCGTTCCGCCTTTTCCCTGGCAGCAGCGAGATCGACGGCCTTCGCAGGCGGTGTGGCCTGGCTGCTGGCCGGCCGCCTGGCCGGCTGCTTCAGGCGAGGGCTCGCTGCTGGGCCAGGCGGCGCATCGGGCGGGCGCCGCGCCGCCTGGCTAGCCGAGGCATCGGCCGGCCGATGCGCCGCCGGCTTGCCGCGTCGCGGGCTGGCCGGGGATACCAGGGTCAGCGCCGGGGGCTCGTCCGGGCCGAAGCCATCCCGGCGGGCGGGCCGGTCCAGGTTTCCTGCCCGCAACTGCTCGGCGACCCGCGGGTCGGCCAGCGCCGCGCCGAGCGTGGCGGTCACCTCATCCCGCAGCGCAGCGGGCGGCGACGGCAGACCGCAAACCTCGAACGCGCGGCGGGCCAGGGCGCCGATCAGCTGCCGCCGGCGCACCGAAAGCTCCCGGATGGCAGCGCCGTCCAGGGACTGCTGCGCGCCGCGAAGCTCGTCCCCGAGCAGGTCAAGCTGGCCGGCCACGCCGGGGTCTGCACGGCTTAGCTGGTTCAGCAGCCAGGCCGACCTAGTCGGCTTCCGCAACGCGGCGATGCGCTTCGCGGCCGCCCCGTCGCCCGCGGCACGCGCCTGCGCCGCCAGGACGCCGCGGCGCTCGACGAACTGGTCCGGGTCAGCCGAGTACAGCTCCGCGGCCGCATCCTTGGCAAGGTCACCATCGCTCACCCGGCTCATCTTGCCTCAGCGCCCGCCGAGCAGGCCACTGCCCGGCGCTTCTTCGTCCGGCCCACCGGCTACGGTGGATTGCCATGACGTATGCCGCCGATCCTCGCGTTGACGCCTATATCGATGCCCTGCCCGGCTGGCAGCAGGCCATCTGCCGCGAGGTCCGTGATCTCGTTCATGCCGCCGACCCGGCGGTGTCCGAGACCATCAAGCGCACCACCCAGCCGTACTTCGTGCTGCAGGGCAACGTCTGCGCACTGCTGGCCGCGAAGGACCACGTAAACGTATTCCTCTACGACGGCGCCATCGTCCCTGATCCGGACGGGATCATCACCGCCGGGCACGACAACAAGACCGCCGTCGTCATTGGCTACCTGCGCCAGCCCGACCGGGCCGCCGACCGTGTAGCCGTAGGCGGCAGCGCGGACGTAACCGGCCCACTCGCCATCGGCGAGCACCGGCTCGTTGCCGAACAGGTCGATCGCCGGGTCATCGACGATCAGGCTGACGACACGGCTGCGCGGCGGCCCGTCCGCCCTTGCCCTCAGCAGCGCATCTCGGCCGGTGAACCCGCCGGGCTTATCCCACGCCACGGCAAACCCGAGCCCGGCTTCCAGCGGGTTGTCGGTGTTGTCGATGTCGACGCCCATGTCCCGGTAGCCCTTTTCCAGCCGCAGGCCCGACATCGCCTGCAGGCCCACTGGCCGGCTGCCGAGGTCGGCGCCGGCTGCCATCAGATCGTCGTACACGCCGAGCGCGTACTCGGCCGGCACGTGCAGTTCCCAGCCAAGCTCGCCGACGTACGTGACCCGGATGGCCAGCACCGGCGCGTACCCGACATGAATCTGCCGAGCGGCGAGATAGCCGAATGCCTCGTTTGACAGGTCGGCATCGGTCAGCCGCCCGATCAGCTGCCGTGCGGCCGGGCCCTGCACCGACAGCAGCGTGGTACCCGAGGTGACGTCGGTTACGGTGACGACCTCGCCGCGGCGAGTCGCCCGCCTGATCAGCGGTTCGATCCTGCGGTGGATGACGTCGCTGGCCACTACCAGGAATTTCGCCGGTTCCAGGCAGGTCACCGTGACGTCGGCGATGATGCCGCCTGCAGTGTTGAGCCACTGGGTGTAGACGAGCCTGCCCGGTCCGCGGGTCACGTCGTTGGCCGACAGCCGGCTGAGCACCGCGGCCGCGTCCGGTCCGGCCACCATCAGTTTTGCCATCAAGCTCATATCGAGCACGCCTACAGCCTCGCGTACCGCAGCGTGCTCACGGCCCACGATCGGATGTGCATCCTGCCGCCGGTAGTCCAGGCTGGCGGCCGGCGCCGGGCCGGGCCCGGCGAACCACTCGGCGAATTCCCAGCCGGCTGAGGCGCCGAACTGGCCGCCGGCCGCGACCAGCCGGTCGTGCAGCACCGAGCGGCGCACGGCCGCGACGAAGTAGCCATCCAGCTCAGGGGCCGGCCCGAGCAGCGGCCGGACATCCGCGGTGAACGACTCAGGCCCGCAAAAGAACGCCCGGACGCCCGTTTCGGCCAGCGACGGTACCCGGTTCAGCGCCCGGCCGAGATACGGCTCCATGCGCTCCGAGTCCGGCGGCAGCTTGCCGAACGAGAAGCCCCGCGGCACGCCGTCCAGCGACCATGGCGCGCCCACCGGCTCGAACAGGCCCACCAGCATCCCGTCGCCCTCGGGCCGGTAATAGCCGTAGTTGTCGGGATCCTCGATGACCGGCAGGTCCTGGCTCATCCCGGGCACGGCGGCGGTGAGCAGGTAGTAATGCTCGGCCGCCTGCAGCGGCACGCCGACTCCGGCCAGCGCTCCGAACTGCCTGGCCCACATCCCGGTGGCGTTCACCACCACCTCGGTCTCGATCCGGCCCGCCTCGGTGCGCACCGAGCAGACCCGGCGGCCGGTGACCTCGACGCCGGTCGCGCCGACCCCCTCCAGCACCCTGGCCCCCAGCTGCCGGGCGCCCTTGGCCAGTGACGTTGCCACGCCGACCGGGTCGGCCCTGCCCTCATCGGCGACATAAAAGGCCGACAGCACATCGTCGGTGCGGGCCAGCGGCCACAGCTCCGCCAGCTCCCGCGGCGAGATCTCCACGTCCTCGACGCCGAAGCCATGCATCCAGGCCGCTTCCCGGCGCAGCGCTTGCTGCCGTTGCGGCGTGGTGGCCAGCGAGATGTGCCCGACCTCGCGGAACCCGGTGGAATGCCCGGTCTCCTGCTCCAGGCGCCCGTACAGAATCCCGCGAGTACCGGCTGAAGAAAAGCGACGTCTCGTCGGTCATGCCCGCCGACGTAATCAGCCCGGCGGCGTGCCAGGTCGTCCCGGCGGTCAGCTTGTGCTGCTCAAGCAGCACCACATCGGTCCAGCCCAGGTGCGCGAGGTGGTAGGCGATGCTGCAGCCGATCACCCCGCCTCCGACAATCACCACCTGCGCCCGGCTCGGCGCAGCCCCGCCGTTGGTTACCGGGTCGATCACCACGATCTGCCTTCCTCGTCGGCGCGCGCCCGGCCAGCCGCCGGGCTGGCCTGAACGGCGTGACAGCATGATCGCATGCATGTGCTGCGGACTCCCGAGGATCGTTTCGCCGGCCTGCCGGATTTCGGCTACCCGCCGCACTATGCCGACGTGGGCGGCCTGCGGCTCGCTTACGCCGAAGCCGGGCCACCGGACGGGGAGCCGGTGCTGCTGCTGCACGGCGAGCCGAGCTGGTCCTTCCTGTACCGCCATGTCATCGCAGTACTGGCCGCCGCCGGACTGCGCGCGATCGCGGTCGACCTGGCCGGGTTCGGACGGTCGGACAAGCCCGCCGAGATCGGCGACCATAGCTATGCCCGGCATGTCGAATGGATCCGGGCGCTCGCGTTCGACCGGCTTGACCTGAGCAGGCTAACTCTCGTCGGGCAGGACTGGGGCGGCCTGATCGGGCTGCGGCTGGCGGCCGAGCATCCGGACCGGTTCGCCCGGGTGGTGGCGGCAAACACCGGGCTGCCCACCGGCGACCAGCCGATGCCGGATGTCTGGCTGCGGTTCCGCGAGGTCGTCCGGACCGCGCCGCGCCTGCAGGTCGCACGGCTGGTGCAGTCCGGCTGCCGGACGGAGCTGCCGACCGCGGTACTCGCGGCCTACGACGCGCCGTTCCCGGACGAGAGCTTCATGGCCGGGGTCCGGGCGATGCCCGGCCTGGTGCCGACATCCCCCAATGACCCGGCGGCCGAGGCCAACCGGGCGGCCTGGCGGCAGCTGTCGGCGTGGCAAAAGCCGTTCCTGGTCGCGTTCAGCGACGGCGATCCGATCACTGGCGCGATGGCGCCGATCCTGCGGCGGGCAGTGCCGGGCGCGGCCGGCCTCGAGCACCCGGTGATCGCCGGTGCCGGGCACTTCCTGCAAGAGGACGCCGGCCATCGGCTCGGCGCCGTGATCGCCGGCTTCGTCCGCGCCCACCCGGCGGTCGGACACTAAGATCGTTTCTCGTGGAAGAGCGCATTCTCGGGCGGACCGGCCGCGCGGTATCGGTCATCGGCCTTGGCACCTGGCAGCTCGGCGCCGACTGGGGCGAGGTCAACGAGAGCGACGCGCTGGCCGTGCTTGCCGCGGCGGCGGACTCCGGCGTCACGTTCCTGGACACCGCCGACGTCTACGGCGATGGCCGCAGCGAGCGGCTGATCGGACGGTTCCTGGCCGGCAACCCGGGGCTGCGCATGATGGTGGCCACCAAGATGGGCCGCCGGGTGGCCCTGAACCCCGCGCTGTATACCCCGGCTAACTTCCGCGCCTGGACCGACCGATCCCGGGCCAACCTGGGCGTAGACCGGCTCGACCTGGTCCAGCTGCACTGCCCGCCGACTGCGGTCTACGCACTCGACGCGGTCTATGACGCGCTGGACGCGATGGTCGCCGAGCAGCGCATCGCGGCGTACGGGGTGAGCGTTGAGACCTGCGACGAGGCGCTGACCGCGATCTCCCGGCCGGGCACCGCCAGTGTGCAGATCATCCTCAACGCGTTCCGGCGCAAGCCGCTGGAGCAGGCGCTGCCTGCCGCGCAGGCGGCCGGGGTCGGCATCATCGCCCGCGTACCGCTCGCATCCGGCCTGCTGTCCGGCCGGTACTCCCGCGACACCTCCTTCGCCGCCAGCGACCACCGCAGCTACAACCGGCACGGTGAGGCATTCGACGCCGGCGAGACCTTCTCCGGGGTCGACTACGAGACCGGCGTCGAGGCGGCAGCGGAGTTCGCCGCGCTGGCGCCGGCCGGCGCGTCCCCGGCGCAGGCCGCCCTCCGCTGGATCATCCAGCAGCCAGGCGTCACCGTAGTCATTCCCGGCGCACGGAATCCTGCGCAGGCACGGCAGAATGCCGCCGCCGCGGGGCTGCCGCCACTCACCGGCACCGAGCTTGACGCCATCGAGTCCATCTACGACCGGCGGATCCGGGCCCAGGTCCAGCACCGCTGGTGAACGCCGCACGGCGCGGTTGCCCCGCACGTGCCCCGCACGCGTCCGCCCGAGTGGAAGCTGATCATTGGGATGCGGCCGGCCAGTGCGCTGGGCGAATGAGCCTGGGTGGCAGCCTGGTGGCGGCATCGCCGCGGGCCATTTCGACCTGGGACTGGGTAAGGAAGATGCTCGCCGCCAGGTCGGCGCCGCTGAGGTCAGCACCCCGCAGGTCGGCGCCGGTGAAGTCGGCCAGCCGCAGCTTCGCGCCGCTCAGGTCCGCTCCGATCAGGCAGGCGCCGCGCAGGCTGGCGCCGCCCAGGTCGGCGCCGCGCAGATCCTTCCCGGTGAGGTCCGCGCCTCTCAAATCGGCTGTGCTATCCCGCGCTCCCGCCCGGGCTAGCTCGCTGGCGCGCAGCAGCAGCGGGTTGATCTGCTGCCGGAGCGCGGCGACGTCCAGCTCGGCGAGCGCGGCGGCGCCGTTCCCGGTGAGCTGCCCGGTCTCGGCCAGCGCGCGTCGGAGCTCGTCATGCACCCGGCTGGCCTGCTCCAGTGTCATTGCCTCGGTCAGGTACCAGAGCAGCTCGTGCAGCTGCCGCATGACCGTGAAGGCGCCGAAAAGCTGCCCGGCGATCGCCGGATTCCGCTGCCAGTCCTGGCCGCCGAAGGTGACCTGGGTGACTTGCTGCCCGGCACCGAAGCAGTCGTAAGCGGCGCAGCCAGAAAAGCCCTGCGGGCGGAGACGGTCATGAATGGAGCAGCGGAAGTCCGGTCCCAGGTTCGGGCACGGCTGCCCGGCTGCCTTGCTGATGGCAAAGTCCGCCGACGCCGTGAAGGCCGGGGCAACGCAGCACAGGCCGGCGCAGCGGCCGCAGTCAGCCCGCAGGCTGCGGCGCTGGCCGGCAGGCGGGCCTGCCGGGCCGGGCGCACCTGCCGGGCCGGACGCTGAGGCAATCACCCTTCCAGCATGCACTCGGCTGCCGGGTGCTCGCGTGCGCCCGCGGCTGACCTGACCCCCTACCGCAGACCCAGTCGGCCTCCCCGGCGATCGAGCTGCGACTGCCTGTGGACAACGATCAGCCGTAGAAGAGCCGCTCCATCACGGTCCGCGCCCGGCGGGCCCCGCGGCGGTGGTCCTGGATCAGGTCCTGGGTCTCGTCCGGCGGGTAGCCGAGCAGCCTGGCCACGGCGGCCAGGCCGGCCTGCTGCGCGGGCAGCGTATCCGAGGCACGGCCGCGGACCAGTGTCACGGCGTCCCGGATCCTGGCCGCGAGCAGCCACGCCGACCGAAGCACTGCAGCGTCCTCGGCCCCGATCAGGCCGGCCGCCAGCGCGGCGTCAAGTGCCGCGAGCGTCCGCGTGGTGCGCAGCGCGGGAACGGCGTAGGCGTGGCGCAGCTGGATGAGCTGCACCACCCACTCGACATCTGCCAGCCCGCCCGGGCCTAGCTTGAGATGCAGTGCCGGGTCTATGCCACGGGGCATCCGTTCCGCTTCCATCCGTGCCTTTATCCGCCTGATTTCCCGGACGGAAGCCTCCGCGATGCCGCCGGCCGGGTAACGGAATTCGTCCGCCAGGGCAGCAAAGGAGGCGCCGAGGACTGGGTCGCCCGCCACCGGCTCGGCCCGCAGCAGGGCTTGTGCCTCCCAGGCGACCGCCCATCGCCGGTAATACGCGCGGTAGGACGCCATGGTGCGCACCAGCGGCCCCTGCCGCCCCTCCGGGCGCAGATCCGGGTCGATGATCAGCGCCGGGTCCGAGCCCGGCCGGGCCAGCAGGGCGCGGAGCTCCTCGGCCACGCCGTGCGCCGCCCTGGCGGCGGTCTCCTCATCTGCTCCCGGCATCGGGTCATGCACGAACATCACGTCGGCGTCACTGGCGTAGCCGGTCTCGTGCCCGCCAAGCCTGCCCATGGCCACCACGCAGATCCGGGTCGGCAGCGGGCCGGTGCGCTCCGCGGTCCTGATCGCAGCGGCGAGCCCGGCCGTGACGGTCACCACAGCGACCACCGTCAGCGCTTCGCAGGTCGCCTCGATTCCGGTCAGGCCGAGCAAGTCAGCGGCGGCCGTACGGAGCAGCTCCCGGCGGCGCAGCGCGAGCACCGCGGCCGTGGCGGCCGCCGCATCGTCATGGCGGCTAACTGTCGCGGCCGCCTCGGCGAGCAGGACCGCCCGCGGACGCGGCGCGAGCTGCGCGTCGTCGGCGAGCATCGCTACTGTGTCCGGCGCGCGGAGCAGCAAGCCGGTCGCGTACCTGCTTGACGCCAGCAGCCTGGCCATCCGCTGCGCCACCCGGGTGTCGTCCCGGAGCAGCCGCAGGTACCACGGGGAATCGCCGAGTTCCTCGCTAACCTGCCGGAAGGCGAGCAGACCCGCGTCGGGCTCGGCCGCGTCGGCGAACCAGCCGAGCATGACCGGCAGCAGCGTGCGCTGGATCGCGGCCTTGCGTGACATGCCGGCCGTCAGTGCCTCGATGTGGTGCAGCGCCCCGGCCGGATCCAGGTAGCCGAGCGCTTCCAGGCGCGTCCGGGCGGCATCGGGGGTGAGCCTGACCGCTTCGCCCGGCAGCCGTGCGACGGCGTCAAGCAGCGGCCGGTAGAACAGCTTCTCGTGCAGTTGCCTGGCCTGGCCGGCATGCTGCCGCCATTGCGCGGTCAGCTCATCCGCCGGGTCGGCGTGGCGCCCGCCGCCGTCAGCGCGCTCGGCCAGGTGCAGCGCGCGGCCGAGCCTGCGCAGCGCGGCGGGCTCCGCTGGCAGCGTGTGGGTGCGTCGCAGGTGGCGGAGCTGCAGCAGATGCTCCACGCTGCGCAGGAACCGGTAGGCCGCGGCCAGGCTCGCCGCATCCTCGCGGCCCACGTAGCCGCCGGCGGCGAGCGCAGCGAGGGCGGGCAGCGTCGCGCCGACCCGGAGCGACTCATCCGTGCGGCCGTGCACCAGCTGGAGCAACTGCACGGCGAACTCGATGTCCCGCAAGCCGCCCGGGCCGAGCTTGAGCTGGCGGCCTGCCGCGGCGGCGGGCAGCGTGGCGACCACCCGACGGCGCATCGCCTGCACGTCCTGCACGAAGTTCTCCCGCTGCGCCGCCTGCCAGGTCATCGGGGCGATCGCAGCCGCGTACGCGCGGCCGAGCGCTGCGTCGCCGGCCACCGGCCTGGCCTTGAGCAGCGCCTGGAACTCCCAGGTCTTGGCCCACCGCTGGTAGTAGGTGCGGTGGCTGGCCAGCGTCCGGACCAGCGGGCCGGCCCGGCCCTCGGGCCGCAAGTTCGCGTCGACCGGAAACAACGGGCCCTCCGGCGTGCTCTGCGAGCAGACCCGGATCAGGTTGGCGGCCAACTGGGTCGCGGTCCGCAGGGCCTCGGGATCGTCTGGCTCGCCGGGCCCGTGGGACTCACCGACAAAGATCACGTCCACGTCGCTGGCGTAGTTGAGCTCGCGGCCGCCGCATTTGCCCATCGCGATCACCGCGAGCCGGCCCGGCACCGTGCCGGGTGGCAGCTGTGATCGCGCGATCGCCAGCGCCGCCTCCAGCGCCGCCGCCGCGAGGTCGGCCAGCTCGGCCGCGACCTGGTCGAGGGTTACCGCGCCGGTGAGGTCCAGCGCGGCCAGCCGCAGCAATCCGCGCCGGTAGGCGACCCGCAGGCTGACGGCCGGATGCTGGCCGGCCAGCCGGGCCGGCTCGGACACCGGCTCGTCGTCGGCCGGATCGGCGCCTGCGCTGGCCAGCAGCCGGGATCGCAGCTCACCCGGCTCCGGCAGGTGAACCACCGCGGGACCGCGCAGCTCGCGCCAGTCGGCCGGGTGCCGGGCGAGGTGATCGGTAAGGGCCGCGCTGGCGCCGAGCACCGCGGCGAGCCTGGCCCTGAGGTAAGGCTCCGCGCGCAGCGCGGCCCGCAGCGCGGCATCGGGCGCCAGCCGCGCCAGCCCGGCCAGCGCCGCATCAGGGTCGGCCGCCGCCGCCAGCGCCTCGACCAGCTGGCCGTCCGCGCCCCTGACGTCGAGCGCGAGCTCGCCGGTGATAAGGCGCTCTGCCCGGTCGGCGTCGGCGAAGCCGAGCGATGCCAGCCGTCCGGCCAGGGTCGTCCCGCGCGGAATGCTCACCCGGGAAACGTTAGCGAGCCGTTGGCCGTCCAGCGCCAGGGCATGCGCCGTCCGGCGCCGACCGGCGCCGAGCCGAGTACAGCCAGTTAGCTACGGCCAGCTTCTCCGGCCAGCTTCTCCGGCCAGCTTCTACGGCCAGCTTCTCCGGCCAGCTTCTCCGGCCAGCTTCTCCGGCCAGCTTCTCCGGCCAGCCGGAGAACGCCTCACGGTAGGTGTCTGCCGGCGAGTCCACTAGCACCATCTCGGTGTCGTTGCGGGTGCTGGCATGGCAGAACCGGATGGCGCCGAGCCCGGTCACCTCCAGCGTGACCGAAAGCGCGAGGTCTGCGAGCCGTTCCCGGTGCCAGCCGTCAGCCGGGACGCGCAGTACTCGGTGGGCGCCCGTGCAACCTCGGGCAGGGCCCGGCTCCCATTGCTCGGCTCCATGGCCTGACGCGATTGCTGACGCCGTGCCCGCCGCCGCAACCCGGATTCGCGCACGGCGGAACCCGCCGCCATGATCCCGGGGATTGCCACGCCGCGGTGACGAAAAATCCCGGTATCATCGGCGGCCCCGGCCAAGGCCGTCGCTGGCGCAGCCGGCATGCGGTAGAACCAGTGCCATGAAGCTGCTTGTCACCGGGGGCGCCGGGTACATCGGAAGTGTCGTCGCCGCCCAACTCCTCCAGGCCGGCCATGGCGTCGTGGTGCTCGACGACCTGTCCACCGGGCACGCCGATGCCGTCCCCCCTGGGGCCGAGTTCGTCCGCGGCGACCTGCGCGGCGAGGCCGGCCGGATTCTGTCCGCAGGCATCGACGCTGTCCTGCATTTCGCCGCGAAGTCCCTGGTCGGCGAGTCGGTTGCGGAACCGGCCAGGTACTGGGCGCACAATCTCGGCGGTACCCTCGCGCTACTGGAGGCCATCCGCGCCGCGGGCACCCCCCGCATCGTGTTCTCCTCCACCGCGGCCGTTTACGGGGATCCCGAGCAGGTGCCGATCGCGGAGACCGCGCCGCCGCGGCCGACCAGCCCGTACGGCGCGTCGAAACTCGCCGTCGACACCGCCCTCGCCGAGCACGCCCGCATGCATGCGCTGGGCGCGGTCAGCCTGCGTTACTTCAACGTGGCAGGCGCGCACCGGGACGCGGCGGGCAACTGGGCGGGCGAGCGGCACGCGAACGAGACTCATCTGATCCCGAACGTGCTGGCCGTGGCCCTGGCAGGCCGCGGGCACGTCAGCATCTTCGGCGCCGACTACCCGACGCCGGATGGCACCTGCATCCGGGACTACATCCACGTCAGCGACCTGGCCAGGGCGCACCTGCTGGCCCTGGCCGCCTGCGTCCCCGGCGAGCACGCCGTCTACAACCTGGGCAGCGGCGCCGGGTTCTCGAATGCCGAGGTGCTGGCCGCCTGCCGGGATGCGACCGGCCGGGAGATCCCGGCCGTGACCGCGGCCAGGCGGGCCGGCGACCCGGCCATGCTGGTCGCGTCGTCCGACCGGATCCGCGCGGATCTCGGCTGGTCTCCGGAACTGGGCCTGCCCGCGATGGTGGCGGATGCCTGGTCATTTGCCCAGGCCAGGGCTGCGGTCCGGTCTCAGAGCACGGGCAGGTAACGGTCGAGCTCGAATACGGTGACCTGGCGCCGGTAGTCCTCCCACTCGGCGCGCTTGTTCCGCAGGAAGAAGTCGAAGACCTGCTCGCCGAGCGTCTCGGCGACCAGCTCGCTGCCCTGCATGACATTGCATGCCTCGGACAGGCTCTGCGGCAGCGGCGCGATGCCAAGCGCCCGCCGCTCGGCGGGGGTCAGCGCCCAGACGTCATCCTCGGCGCCGGGCGGCAACTGGTAGTCGTTCTCGATGCCCTTCAAGCCTGCCGCCAGGATCACCGCGAACGCCAGGTACGGGTTGCAGGCGGGATCCACCGACCGGAACTCGATCCTGGTCGCGTTGCCCTTCAGCGGCTTGTACATCGGGACCCGGACCAGGGCCGAGCGGTTGTTGTGTCCCCAGCAGATATAGGCGGGTGCCTCGCCGCCGGCCCCGGCGATCCGCTCGTCGCCGCCCCACAGCCGCTTGTAGGAGTTCACCCACTGGTTGCAGACGGCGGTGACCTCGGCCGCATGCCGGAGCAGCCCGGCGATGAACGCGCGCCCCAGCTTGGATAGCTGGAATTGCGCGCCGGGCTCGTGGAAGACGTTGCGGTCGCCCTCGAACAGTGACATGTGCGTGTGCATGCCCGAGCCGGGGTACTCGGTGAACGGCTTGGGCATGAAGCTCGCGTACACCCCCTGCTGCAGCGCGACTTCCTTCATCGCCAGCCGGAACGCCATGATGTTGTCCGCGGTGCTGAGCGCGTCGGCATAGCGCAGGTCGATCTCCTGCTGCCCGGGCGCGTCCTCGTGATGGCTGAACTCGACCGAGATGCCCATGCTCTCCAGCATCGTGATCGCGTTGCGCCGGAAATCGTGCGCGATGCTGTGCGGCGTGTGGTCGAAGTAACCGCCGGAGTCGATCGGCCGTGGCTTCACGCCGGGCTCCGGCTTCTCCCGCAGCAGGAAGAACTCGATCTCCGGGTGCGTGTAGAACGTGAAGCCGAGATCGGATGCCCGGGCCAGCGCCCGCTTCAGCACGTGCCGCGGGTCAGCCCGGGACGGCGCGCCGTCCGGCAGCAGGATGTCGCAGAACATCCGACCGACCTCCGGAATCTCGCTGCTCAGCGGCATCAGCTGGAACGTCGACGGATCCGGCTTGGCGATCATGTCGGCTTCGTAGACCCGGGCGAAGCCCTCGACCGCCGAGCCGTCGAAGCCGATCCCCTCGGCGAACGCCCCCTCAAGCTCGGCAGGCGCCACCGCAACCGACTTCAGGTAGCCGAGCACGTCGGAGAACCACAGCCGGACGAAGCGGATGTCACGCTCCTCGAGCGTGCGCAGCACGAACTCTTCCTGCCTGTCCACCTGGCTAGTCTGCCGCGCCCGTGTTTCCGGCACGTTACGGGGCTCTGCCGGGCAGCCGGGGCAATCATTGCCAGCCCCGGCAGCGCCCGCGCGCGGGCGGCCCCGTCAGGCCCGCGGGCTCGTGCTCTTGATCTGAAACGGATGGCCGGCGCCAGCCAGGTCCGGCACTAGCCGGCGCCGGGCCGTCCTAAGCTGGTGCAGTGCCTTCGATCCGTGTCGCGCTCGCCCAGGTCAATGCCACCGTCGGAGATCTTGAGGGCAATACGGAACTGCTGGTCGACTGGACCAGGCGCGCCGCCGGGCAGGGCGCAGCCATCGTGGTGTTCCCGGAGATGATGCTCACCGGCTACCCGGTCGAGGATCTCGCGCTGCGCGCGTCGTTCGTGGACGCCTCGGTCGCCGCCGCGGCCACGGCGGCGCAGCGGCTGGCCGCCGCCGGGCTCGGCGGGGTGGCCGTGGTAACCGGCTACCTGGGCCGCAAGACCGGGCTGGCGCCGCGGGTCGGGCTGCCGTCCGGCGCCCCGCTCGACGCCGCCGCCCTGCTGCACGCCGGGCAGGTGGCGGTCACCTCGGCCAAGCATCACCTGCCGAACTACGGGGTCTTCGACGAATACCGGATCTTCGTGCCGGGTGACACGCTGCCCGTCTTCCGGCTGCCGGCCGAAGGCGGCGAGCCGGTGGATGTCGCGATCGCGATCTGCGAGGACCTCTGGCAGGACGGCGGCCCGGTGGCGGTTGCCCGGCAGGCAGCCGCGGGCCTGCTCGTGGTCCCCAATGCCTCGCCGTACGAGCGCGGCAAGGACGACACCAGGCTCGAGCTGTGCCAGCGCCGGGCCCGCGAGTCCGGCGCTACCCTCGCGTACGTGAACCTGGTCGGCGGCCAGGATGAGCTGGTCTTCGACGGCGACTCGATCATCGTGGACGCGGCCGGCCGCTGCTGGCCCGCGGCCCGCAGTTCGAGGAGGCGCTGATCGTCACCGACCTCGAAGTGCGGCCGGCCAGCGGGGCGGCAAGTCCGGCCGAAACGCCGGCCGACGCGAAGGACGGCACGACGATCACGATCAAGCGCCTGACGCTGCCCCCGGTGCCGCGCCCGCCCGCGCCCCCGGAGCTCCGCCCGCCCGCGCCCCCGGAGCTCCGCCCGCCCGCGCCCCCGGCAGGCCCGTCGGCCCCATTGGCCACGCCAGCTCCGCCAGTCCCATCGGCCACGCCAGCCCTACTAGGCACGTCAGCCCCGGCGGCGGCCGGCCCGTGCTGGCCCCGGCTGAGTGACCTGGCCGAAATCTACGCGGCGCTGGTGACCGGCACCAGGGACTACGTGCTGAAGAACGGTTTCCGCTCGGTAGTTCTCGGCCTGTCCGGCGGCATCGACTCGGCGCTGGCCGCCACGATCGCGGCCGACGCGATCGGGCCGGACCGGGTGCACGTGCTGCTGATGCCCAGCCGGTACTCATCCGAGCACTCCGTCGGCGACGCCGAGGATCTCGCCAAGCGCCAGGGCCTGCAGGCCAGGACGGTGCCGATCGCCGCGATGGTAGACGCCTTCGGCGCCGAACTCGACCTCACCGGGCTGGCCGCGGAAAATCTGCAGGCCAGGATCCGCGGCATGATCTTGATGTCGCTGTCCAACGAGGACGGCCACCTCGTCCTCACCACGGGCAACAAGAGCGAGATCGCGACCGGCTACTCGACGCTCTACGGCGACTCGGCTGGCGGCTTCGCGCCGATCAAGGACGTGCCGAAGACGCTGGTCTGGGAACTGGCCCGGTGGCGCAACCGGCAGGCGGAATCCGGTGGCGAGCCGCCGCCGATCCCGGCGAACTCGATCACCAAGCCGCCGAGCGCCGAGCTCTCCCCCGGTCAGCTGGACAGCGACTCGCTGCCGGACTACGCGGTGCTTGACGCGCTGCTGGCGGATTACGTCGACCGGGACATGGGCGCGGCCAGCCTGATCGCCGCCGGTCATGACCCGGATCTGGTCAGCCGGGTGATCACGCTGGTGGACCGGGCCGAGTACAAGCGGCGGCAGTACCCGCCGGGCCCGAAGATCTCGGCGAAGAACTTCGGCCGCGACCGCCGCCTGCCGATCACTACCCGCTGGCATGAGCCGCCCCCGCCGGCCAGCTAACCCGGCCCCCGCCCCCGCCGGCCAGCTAACCCGGCCCCGCCCCCCGCTGGCATGAGCCGCCCCCGCCGGCCAGCTAACCCGGCCCCCGCCCCCCGCGTTCCCGCGGAAACGCTACCCATCCCCCGTCGCCCCTCTGTCGGGCAACGTGATGAATGTGGCATCGGACAAGTCAGGTGTCGCCCAACTTCACATCGACGGCGTACCCGGCTGGCTGGACGGCGGGGCGGCCGGGCGGGCGGTCGGTTGACATTCCGGCCCGGAGAAGGCAAGCTGCCTAACTATGATAGGTGAACCTATTATTGATAGGAAGACCAAACGTCGTCAGGCGACGCAGCAGGAGATCATCGACGCGGCCTGGGCTGTTGCGCACGAGCAAGGACTGGCCGCGCTGACGCTGCGGGAGGTCGCCGCCCGGGTGGGCATGCGGGCGCCGTCGCTGTATTCGCATTTCGCCTCGAAGAACGCGATCTATGACGCCATGTTCGGCCAGGCGTGGCGGGACTACCTGGAACTCGTTGACGCCACCGATCCTGGCCTGCCCGGCGAGCCGCGGGAGACGCTGACGGCGGTGGCCCTGCGGTTCTTTGACTTCGCGGTCGCCAACCTGCCCCGCTACCAGCTGATGAACCAGCGCGCGATCGCCGGGTTCAGGCCGAGCCCGGCGGCGTACGCACAAGCCAAGCAGGTGCTGGACCGACTCAGGCAGACGCTGGCCGCCGCTGGCGTGCGTGATGGCCAGGCAGTCGACCTGTTCACCGCGCTGATCGGCGGCCTGGTCGACCAGCAGCTCGCCAACGAGCCCGGCGGCGAGCGCTGGCGGCGGCTGGTGGGCCGGGCCATCGAAATGTTTGCCAACGAGCTTGACCTGCCTAAGCCTGACCCGCGGAGGACACGATGACCATGACAGCAGCCGCAACGACCAGCGCCCCGCGCCAGCCGGCGATGCACCGGCCGGTCGCGATGCGGCTCGCCGCCACCGAGTACCAGCGGTACCTGGAGCACCTGCGCGAACTGGCGCCAGCCGACTGGGCGAAGCCGACGGAATGCCCGGACTGGGACGTGCGGGCGATGGCCACGCACGTGCTCGGGATGGCGGAGATGGCCGCCTCGGTCCGGGAGAACATGCGGCAGATGCGGGCCGCCAGACGGGCCGACGGCCCGTTCATCGACGCGCTCACCGGGCTGCAGGTCGCCGAGCGCGTTTCGATGCACCCGGACGAGATCATCGCCCGGTACGCCGCAGCAGCGCCGCGTGCGGCGCGGGGCCGCCGCCGCACCCCGGGCATCGTGCGCCGTCGCAAGATGCCAGTCGTCCAGGGCGTCGGCGGCGCCGAGGAGCCGTGGACCATCGGCTATCTCGTCGACAGCATCTTGACCCGGGATCCCTGGATGCACCGGGTAGACAGCACCCGGGCGACCGGCCGGCCGCTGGTCCTCACGGCCGGCCATGACGGCGTCCTCATCGCCGACGTGGTCGCCGAATGGGCCGGACGCCATCGCGAGCCGTGCACCCTGCGGCTCACCGGCATAGCTGGCGGCACATGGTCCTACGGAACGGGCGGACCGCAGATCGAGGCGGACGCGGTCGAGTTCTGCCGGGTAGTCTCCGGCCGGGCGGCAGGCGCCGGCCTGCTGGCGATCGAGGTCCCGTTCTGATGACCGGATCCGGCCAGCAATCCGACGGACCGCGGCGCGTCACCCGCGGCGGCAGCGAATTCCGGCCGCGGGAGCAGCCGGGGGCAGCTCAGATATCGACGCTGGCGCCCGGCTCCAGCCGGACATACTCCGCGCCGGATGGCGCCGCGGCCGCCTGCATAAGGTTCTGCATCAGGCCGAGGCCGTTGGCGTTCAGCAGCCCGTCGTGAATCGCGTAGGCGCGCCGCGGCGCGACCTCGCGGGCGTAATCGATCATCTGGCCGGCGTTGAGCCATGGCGCATTGGCCGGCAGCAGCAGGGTCTCGATCCGGTCCTCCGGCACCGTCAGCGCGTCACCGGGGTGAAAAATCTCGCCGTCTACGGCGAACCCGGTATTCCTGACAATCGGAATATCGCGGTGAATGAGCGCATGCTTCTCGCCGTAGACGTGAATATCGAACCCGGCGGCGCTGAACGTGTCGCCGTGGCTGACCACATGCACGCGGTCGGCGGCGTCCGCGAGCTGCCCGGCCACCGACGCGTTGGTCCATACCTGCAGTCCGGCATCCGCGGCCAGCGCGCCGAGCACGGCGCCGACGTCCAGGTGATCCGCATGCTCATGGGTGATCAGTATCGCGGTTGCCCCGGTCGCCGCGTCCGGCCCGCTCCAGACGCCGGGATCGATCACCAGGCTCGCGTCGTTCTTCTGCAGCCTGACGCAGGCATGCCCGAGCTTCGTCAGTCGCACCATGTCTCCCAATTCCGGTCGCCGGCTCCAGCCGCGAACATACCGGATGCCGGCCCCGCATACCCCATCGCAGGGCAGGTCAGGGCATATGCCGAACGGGCAGCCCGGCGGGCTCGGAGTTCCGCCGGGTAATCGCCGACACGCCGGTCAGCCCGGCACTTCGCTGCGGCGCCAGCAGTTAGTCTCGCCCCATTGCCAGCGCTTGGCATAAGCGCCCGGGGGCTTATCCATGATCGCGGAACTTGTTGGTTCCGCCGGTGCACTGTGCCTTAGCACGGGTGCCGCCTAGTGCTGGCCACACATCCCTGCCCAGCGGCGGGCGGGCCTGAGCGAAAGGTGAGACGCGCATGGGTGGTCGGTTGCGATTGCGACATCGATCGGCGTGGGTACTGGTGCTGACGCCCGCCATTGGCCTGGCGGGCATGTCCATGGCGGGCGTCGGCCAGGCGGCCACGGCCAGCCCGGCGAGGACGGCGGCCAGCCAGCCGAAGGTGGTCGCGAGCCACGTCACGTCGGTGAAGCCGAACCGCGTCAACCAGCTTGACTGCAACGGATACAGCCGCAAGTACAAGTCGCTCGACCCGCAGGGGCGGGGGCGCTGCACGGACCCGGTCAACCGACACGGCAAGAAGGTCCATGGCAAATGGGTCTCGACGCGGTTCGAGGACAACGACCACTACATCGGCCATGACGAGCCGAGCGTGAAGTTCATCTCGCACGCCGCCGGTTCCGGCAACACGATGACCTATCTCATGAGGCTGCCGGTCGACCCCGGAAAGCAGCCGACCGCCAGCGGCAGCGTGACCAAGTACGGCGAGCTGAGCGTCGCCCCCTGGTTCGGGCTGCCGCTCTGCGACCCGAACTCCTATCCGCAGAATCCGTGCAAGCCGGATAGCGACCTGAACACCGGGCTAGGCGCCTCCACCGATGCGGGCTCCGCGTTCATGGAGCTGCAGTTCTATCCGCCCGGGTTCGCCCCGTTCCAGGACAACGTCAGCTGCACCCGGACTAGGTGGTGCTCGGCGCTGACCATCGACAGCCTTGAGGCCACCGCCGACTTCACCCTGAACCCGAACTGCGTGGAGCCGGTCAACTTCGCCTACCTGCAGCGCAACGGCGGGCCGGCAGGCCCGCCCAGCCCGCAGCTTTCTGACAACTCCACGCTGACCCCGAACGGCCAGACGCTGAAGATGCGCTCCGGCGACGTGCTGCGGGTGTCGATCAGCGACCCGGCTGGCGGGTTCACCACGAGGATCGATGACCTGACCACGCACCAGAGCGGTTTCATGGTCGCCAGCGCGGGCAACGGCTTCATGAACACCGACGTCAATACCTGTAACGGGACGCCGCATACGTTCCATGCTGAGTACGCGACCGCGGCGCAGCAGAACCAGGTGCCGTGGGCCGCGCTGGAGGGCGGCGTGCTGATGCAGCAGGAGATCGGGCACTTCGAGTCCTGCAACTCGGTCAAGAACCAGTTCCCGATTTCCGCATTCGGCGGCGGCTTCACCGACAACAACGTCTTCCAGACCTGCCTGGGCGGATCTGAGGGCAAAAACGCCGTCGGCGAAGGACCCTGCGATCCGGACACCGGCGTCTGCACGGTCGCCACGACGCAGGGCCCGACCGGCCCGGTCGCCTGCCCGAGCAATAACGCGGGCAGCGGCCTGAACTGCGAGTTCTCCGACGGTGCCTGCTTCAAGAAGGGCAACCGCACCGTGAAAGTCAACGGCGTGGCGAGGCGCGAGCACATGCCGGTGGCCGGCTGCCTGGACAACCTTTTCCAGAACGGCGACCTGGACTTCGACGGGACGTCGTATCAGTCAGGCACCTGGCCGGACGGGAGCCCGAACCAGCCAACCTCATTCAGGTACATCGGCCCGTTCAGCAAATCCGGGCACCTGTACCCGCAGATTCAGTTCGAGTCGAACGTGCCTGCCTCGGAGATCCTCTGCGACACCACCACCGGCGCAGGCTGCGACGTTAAGCCGCAGGGCTCGGACTTCTACCCGTTCTGGACGCTGAACGACATCCAGCGCCTGGACGGCACCGATGCGCCGCGCGGAGCGTGCGTGTGGAACTTCGGCAACACCCTGCCAGGCGTGACCAAGCGGGCATTCGGCAAGGATGCCCAGTACGGTACGCCGGATCTCGCGCGGTTCGGCGGCACGAACACCAGCCCGGTCCTGAGCAACCCGGCAACGACCGGCAACTGCGTCAAGGTCCACCTTTAATCGCCGGCGCCTGGCGCTCCGCCAGGCGCTCTGACAGCATTACGCCGGGTCTGTCCCGTACGTGACGTACGGGACAGACCCGGCTAGCTATTTGGGTCTTGACCCTTTATCACGGACCTTGTTACGGTCCGCGCGTGTCACTGTTCCTCGTCACGAGGGGAACCACCCACAGTGGCGTTGGTGGTTCCCGCCCTGCCGGGCGGGCCTAACGAGAGGTGAACGCGCATGAGAGGTCGGTTGCGAATGCGACATCGATCGGCGTGGGTACTGGTGCTGACGCCCGCCATTGGCCTGGCGGGCATGTCCATGGCGGGCGTCGGCCAGGCGGCCACGGCCAGCCCGGCGAAGACGGTGGCCAGCCAGGCGACGGCGACGGCGAGCCACGTCAAGTCGGTGAAACCGAACCATGTCAACCAGCTTGACTGCAACGGCTACAGCAAGAAGTACAAGTCGCTCAGTCCGACCGGGCGGGCACGCTGCGCCGACCCGTTCAACCCGCGGGACGAGAAGGTCAACGGCAAGTGGGTCTCCGGCCGGTTCGAGGACAACGGCCACTATATCGGCCATGACGAGCCGAGCGTGAAGTTCATCTCGCATGCGGCCGCGTCCGGCAACACGATGACCTACGTGATGAAGCTGCCCAAGGACCCGCGGAGGCGGCCGACCGCCAGCGGCAGCGTGACCAAGTACGGCGAGCTGAGCATCGCGCCGTGGTTCGGGCTGCCGATGTGTGACTCACGCTCGTTCCCGCTGAACCCGTGCAAGCCGCACAGCGACGCGAACACCGGACTCGGCGCCCCGACTGACGCCGGCTCCGCGTTCATGGAACTGCAGTTCTACCCGCCCGGGTTCGCCCCGTTCCAGGACAACGTCAGCTGCACCCGGACCAGGTGGTGCTCGGCGCTGACCATCGACAGCCTTGAGGCCACCGCCGACTTCACCCTGAACCCGAACTGCGTGGAGCCGGTCAACTTCGCCTACCTGCAGCGCAACGGCGTGCCGGCCGGCCCGCCCAGCCCGCAGCTTTCTGACAACTCCACGCTGACCCCGAACGGCCAGACGCTGAAGATGCGCTCCGGCGACGTGCTGGTGGTATCGATCACCGACCCGCTGACGGGCCCGCATGCCGGGTTCACCACTAAGATCGACGACCTGACCTCGCATCAGACCGGTTTCATGATTGCCAGCGCCAAGAACGGCTTCATGAACACCGACGTCACCACCTGCAACGGGTTCCCGCACACCTTCCATGCTGAGTACGCCACCGCGGCGCAGCAGAACCAGGTGCCGTGGGCCGCGCTGGAGGGCGGCGTGCTGATGCAGCAGGAGATCGGGCACTTCGAGTCCTGCAACTCGGTCTCGAGCCAGTTCCCGCTGTCCGGCGCTGGCTTCACCGACAACAAGGTGTTCCAGGTCTGCAAGGGCGGCTCCGAGGGCAAGAACGCCGTCGGGGAAGGGCCCTGCGATCCGAACACCGGCGTCTGCCAGAACGCCAGCACCGAGGGCCCGAACGGTCCGGTCGCCTGCCCGAGCAACAACGCAGGCAGTGGGCTGAACTGCGAGTTCTCCGACGGTGCCTGCTTCAAGAAGGGCAACCGCACGGTGACCATCGACGGTGTCGCCAGAAAGGTGCACTCGCCGCTGAACGGCTGCCTGGGCACCCTGTTCCAGAACGGCGACCTGGACTTCGACGGGACCGACTACCAGGCGAAGTCCTGGCCGAACGGTTCCAGGCGGAATCACCCGACGGCATTCAGGTACATCGGCCCGTTCACCAGGGCCGGGAACCTGTACAACAAGATCCAGTTCGAGACCAACGTAGGAGCCTCTGAGATCCTCTGTGACACCACCACCGGCACAGGCTGTGCGGTGAAGCCGCAGGGCTCGGACTTCTACCCGTTCTGGACGCTGAACAACACCCAGCGGATAGACGGCTCGCCGCGCCGGGCCTGCGTGTGGAACTTCGGCAAGGTGCTGCCCGGCGTGACCAAGCGGACGTTCGGCAGGGATGCCCAGTACGGCGTGCCTAATGTGGCGCGGTTCGGCGGCACGAACACCAGCCCGGTGATAACCAACCCGGCAATCACCGGCCGCTGCGCGAAGGTCCACCTCTGACCGCCGGCGCCTGTCCGGATGGCCAGGCGCCCTGACCGGCACCACGCCGGGCCTGTCCGGCACGCAGAACGTGCGGGACAGGCCCGGCGCCATGCTGCCTGCTGCGGCCGGCCCGGCGCCCCGGTCAGCGGCTGAAGTCGACGGCGGTCGTGTTGGCCCCGCTGATCACCACGGCCACGGTCTCGTCCGGACCGGGCACGTACCGGCCGCAGAGCAGCGCGGCCAGCGCCGCGCAGCCGCCCGGCTCGGCGACGACCCGGAGCCGGTCCCAGAGCAGCCGCTGTGCCCGCCGGATCGCCTCGTCACTCACCAGCACGACGCCGCTGGCGTACCGGGAGATCACCGGGAAGGTCAGCTCGCCGACGCGGCGGGGGGCAAGGGAGTCAACCGCGACGCTGCCGACCGGGGCGTCGGCCGGCTGCCCGGCCTTGATCGCCATGGTGAGCGTCGGCGCGTCTTCCGGCTCGGCGCCGACGACCCGCAGCTGGCCGTCATAGGCAGCGCAGATGCCGCCAAGCAGGCCGCCGCCGCCGACCCCGGCCAGCACGGTGGTCACGGCCGGCGCCTGCTCGCCAAGCTCGATCGCGACCGTCCCCGCGCCGAGCATCGTCTCGGCCTGGTCGAAGGCGTGCACCGGCATCGCGCCGGAGGCAGCGATCCAGTCCTCGCTGAGCGCGAGCGCATCGGCATACGAGGCGCCCGACACCACGAGATCGGCCCGGTAAGAGCGGATCCGGCTGATCTTCGCCGCGGATGACACCTCCGGCACGAAGATCCGGGCCGGCACGCCGAGCACGCCGGCCGCATAGGCGACGGCAGCCCCGTGGTTGCCGCCGGATGCCGCCACCACGCCGGCCGCTGGCACGTCGCGGCAGAGCAGGTTGGTGAACGCGCCGCGGGCCTTGAACGATCCAGAGTGCTGCAGCTGCTCCAGCTTGAGCACCAGCTGGCCGGCCGCGAGCCCGAGCTCGGCGGCGTCAATGCTGATTACCGGCGTGCGGCGGACGTATGGCCGGATCAGGCCCGCGTTCGCCGCGATGGCCGGGCGGGTGACGGAGCCCGCCAGGCCAGCCGGCCGGTCAGCGCGCACCGAGCCCGCCCAGCAGCTGGTCGACAACGCGTCCGGCATAGCCCGGCTCGACCGGGATCTCGCCGTGCCGGCTGCGGGCGAGCACGGATCCGGTCAGCATGAAGAGCGCCGCCTCAATGTCGGTGTCCGCGCGCAGCTCGCCGGCCACGACGCCGCGCCGCAGCGCGTTCCTGATTATCTCGCGGCGCGGCTCGATCACCTTCTCCATGTACCGCGTCATCAGCCGCGGGTACTTCGCGCCCTCGCCGAGCAGCAGCGCGAATTCCCGCGCCTGGCACGGGTCGGCGAACTGCTCGCACATCGCCTCGAGCAGCATGAGGAGATCCTCCCGCGCAGACAGCCCGGGCGGCTCCGGCAGTGGCGCCTTGAGCCCGGCGATCGCGTCCAGCAGCAGATCTTCTTTGCCCGGCCAGCGGCGGTAGATCGTGGCCTTGCCGACGCCTGCCCTGGCCGCGACCTTCTCGATGCACAGCCCGGCGGCGCCGGATTCCGCGAACAGGCTCACCGTGGCGTCCATGATTGCCCGGTCTGCTCGCTCGCTGCGAGGGCGGCCCGGCCGCCGGGATCCGGCTACGGCCGCGGTCCCGGCCCGGCGGCCAGCATCGGATTGCGCACCGCCCGCCTGCACCGCGGTCATGCCGGATCGCCTACCTTTGCTGGTGCGCCCCTGTCGAGCACGCCGTCGGGCCGGGCGCCACTGGGCCGGGCGCCGTCGGGCGGAGCGCCGGCGGCCTGGGCGCGGTCGGGCTCGGTACCGGCTGCCGGAGTGCCCGCACTGATGCCGGGCCCGGCGGCCAGCGCCGCGGGCGGCTGGCGTCCCGGCATCCATTTCGCTACCACGGCCGCGCCGAGCGCCGCGATGATCAGCGAGATCACCGACGTCAGGTGCATGGCATGCACGAACGACCGGTCGGCCGCCGCGAGCAGGCCGTTGCCTGCCGGGCCGAGATGCTGCGCGGCCGCCTGGGTCGCGGCGATCGAGGCCGTTGCCTTGCCCCGGCCGCCGGCCGGCAGGACGCCGAGGTAAGGCGCCAGCTGAGCGCGGTAGGCCTGGGCCAGGATCGAGCCGAGCACCGCGACGCCCAGCGCCACGGCGACCTGCCGGGAGATGTTCGTGATCGCGGATCCCGCGCCGCCGCGGTTCCTGGGCACGACCGACATCACCGACTCGGTGGCCGGCGGCATCACGGTGCCCATCCCGGCGCCCTGGATAAAGAACGTCACCTCGAGTACCCAGATCGGGGTGCCGGTGCCCAGCAGGAGATAGCCGATCATCGCGACCGCGACCAGCAGCAGCCCGGTCGCGCAGACCGCCTTCGCGCCGAACCGCCGGACCATGACCGCGCTGCGCGGCGCGCACAGCAACTGGCCGACCGCCAGCGGGATCGTCAGCAGCCCGGCGTGCAGCGGGCTGTAATCCCGCACGTTCTGCAGGTAGAAGCTGGTGAAGAAGAACGCGCCGGCCAGCGCGAAGAACACCAGCGCTATCGCTCCGGTCGCCGAGGACAGCCGCGGGTCGCGGAACAGCCGCACGTCAAGCGACGGGTGCGCGATCCTGGACTCGTACCAGCCGAACGCCGCCAGCACGGCGAGCCCGCCGAACACCGGGCCGAGCACATCGAGGCGCAGCCACGAGCCCGTGTCACCGCCCTGGATGATGCCGTACACCACCAGCACCAGGCCGACAATCGACAGCAGCACGCCGGCGAAGTCGATCCGGCCCGGCTCCCGGCTCCTGGACTCCGGCACCAGGAACGCGATCGCGGCGACTCCGACCGCGGTCAGCGGCACGTTGATCAGGAACACCGAGCCCCACCAGAAATGGTCGAGCAGCAGGCCGCCCAGGATGGGGCCGAGCGCGATGGACACGCCGACCGCCCCGGCCCAGATGCCGATCGCCCTTGGCCGCTCCTTCGGGTCGAAGACCACCGTGATGATGGACAGCGTCTGCGGCATGACCGCGGCGCCGCCGAGACCCATCGCCGCCCGCGCCCAGATCAGCTGGGTAGGCGTCTGCGCGTACGACGACAGCAGCGACGCGAGGCCGAACATCGTCATGCCGATCATCAGCATGCGCTTGCGGCCGATCCGGTCGCCGATCACCCCGAAGGTGAAGAGCAGTCCGGCGAAGACCAGCGTGTACGAGTTGATCGCCCATTCCAGCTGGCTCTGGCTGGCGCCGAGTCCGCCGCTGGGCTCGGAGATTGTCTTGAGCGCGATGTTCAGGACCGTGTTGTCCAGGACGATCGCCATCAGGCTGATGATCAGGACGCTGAGGATGATCCATCGGCGCCGCTGGATGGTCTGCGAATCCATGCTGTCCCTCGGCTGGCTGACCAGTGATTACCTTCAATACGATACGAGATCGTATCGCATTTCGCCAAGGACTTCCGGGTCTGTCACGCGGTCCGGGGGAGGGACCTTCGGGGGGTGTTCCGCGGGCAGCCGAGCATGTAATCATCGAGATGTCCGGGGACGCCGCAGGAGCGCCTCGAGACGCGGAGGATCCAGATGACAGTGCAGCGTAATCACCCGCAGCATGGTGACCCGGGCACGGCCGCGACAGGGCAGCGGACCAGCGGGCAGCAGGCCAGCGGGCGGCAGGCCAGCGGGCAGCCGGAACCACTGTACGGCGGGCACGGGGAGCGGCGGATCACCGTCCGCGACCTCGCCGCGGCCAAGGCACGCGGCGAGAAGTGGCCGATGCTCACCGCCTACGACGCACTCACCGCGCGGGTCTTCGACGACGCCGGGATACCAGTGCTGCTGGTCGGCGATTCCGCGTCGATGGTCGTCTTCGGCCACGACACGACCATCCCGGTCACCGTCGACGACCTGCTCCCGCTGACCGCCGCGGTGGTGCGCGGCAGCAGCCGGGCCATGGTAGTCGCCGACCTGCCGTTCGGGTCGTATCAGGCCTCGCCGCAGGCCGCGCTGGCGACGGCGACCCGGTTCCTGAAGGAGGCGGGCGCGCAGGCGGTCAAGCTGGAGGGCGGCCAGCGCGTGCTGCGGCAGGCCGAGGAACTGGTGGCGGCCGGCATCCCGGTGATGGCGCATCTCGGCCTCACCCCGCAGTCGGTCAACGCGTTCGGCGGCTACCGGGTACAGGGCCGCGGCGAGGACGGCGAGCAGCTGCTGCGGGATGCGAAGGCACTGCAGGAGGCTGGCGCGTTCGCGGTGGTGCTTGAGTGCGTGCCGGAGCGGCTGGCGGCCGTGGTGACGGCCAGCCTTGCCATCCCGACGATCGGGATCGGCGCCGGCCCGGGCTGCGACGCCCAGGTGCTGGTCTGGCAGGACATGGCCGGGCTCACCCCGCGGACGGCGAAGTTCGTGAAGAAGTACGCAGACGTCGCCGGCCTGCTGCGCACGGCCGCCCAGTCCTTTGCCAGCGAGGTCGTCGGGGGCGAGTTCCCGACTCAGCAGCACGCCTACCGCTGATCGCGCCGCAGGCTGGCGCGAACCGGCCGGCGGGCCAGGCAGCGCGGCCAGGCCGCGGCCTGGCTCGGCAGGGCGGGCGGCAGTGCGCGCCGGAGACCGCGTTAAAGCTATATGTCGGTAATCCGCAGGCCGGCATGCGCCTTGTAGCGGCGGTTCACCGCTATCAGGTTCGCGGTCAGCGCCTCGACCTGCCCGCAGTTGCGGAGCCGGCCCGCGTAGACGCCGCGGATGCCCGGTATCCGGCCGGCCAGCGCCTGGACCAGGTCGGTGGCCTGCCGGTCGTCGCCGAGCACCAGCACGTCCAGGTCGACCTCCGCCACCTCGGGATCGAGCAGCAGCACGGCCGAAACGTGATGGAACGCGCCGACCACGCGAATGCCGGGCAGCACCGCGGCCGCCTGCTGGGCCGCGCTGCCCTCCGGCACCTGAATCGGATAGGCGCCGCCCGCGTCGAAGCCGACCGGGTTGACGCAGTCGATCAGGATCTTGCCGTCGAGCGCCCCGGCCAGCGACGCCAGCAGGTCCCGGTGGCCTGCCCAGGGCATCGCCGCGATCACCACGTCGGCGGCCCTGGCCGCATCCTCGTTGATGGCCCCGGTGAGCCGCGGGGGGCTGCCGATGCTGGCGGCGGCGGCTACCGCGCGGCCGGCGTCCCGGGAACCGATGATCACCCGGCTGCCCGCCATGGCCAGCCGCCTGGCCAGGCCGCGGCCCTGGTCGCCAGTGCCGCCGAGGACGCCGATAACCAGGCCACCCGGATCAGCGGCAGCGGTATCGGCTGATTTCTGCGGTCCGGTCATGCTCCGATCCTGCCAGAGCCGCCGCCGGGCAGACGATCTAAGTGCGCGGCCCGGTCCGGTCGGGCACGATGGTCGGCATGAACGCCGACCAGGTCGCGGCGCTGAGCGCGCTCCTGGGCCCCAGTGGCTGGTTAGCCCGGACCGACGAGTTCGCCCGCGCGCTCCGGGTCTCCGCCCGTACCCCCGGCGGGCTGCTGCTGGTCGGCACCCCGGGCGACGAGCCATGGCATCTGACCGCGCACCTGACCGACGAGAGCGACCTGGCCGGGCTGCCCGGGCTCGCGCCGACCCTGGTCCGCTGGTCGCCGCCGCCGGACGCGCCCGCGCACCTGAGGGTCGGGCTGGCCAGGCTGGAGGCGGCCAGCCGGGGCGAGACGCTGCTGGTGGTGAGCGCCGCTGCGGCCCCGGCACCGCTGCTGGAGCGGGTCGACGGCGCGCGCCGGACCGGCGCGACCATCCTGGCCCTGGACACCGATGACCCGGAGCTTGAGTACCTGGCGCACGAGTCGCTGCCGGTGTCGGCCGCGCCTGGCCGGGTGTCCTTCGACGCCGCCCAGCACCTGGTCAGCGCCGCGGCGGGCGGTCACCGACAGCAGCAGGCCGGGCCTCGCCAGCGGCTGGCCCGGCTGCTGGACAGGCTGAGCGGTGCCACGCCGGAGGAGTAGCGGGTCAGGAATCCAGGCTCAGCACCATGGTGGGCCGCTCGATGACATGGTCGTCGCGAAGCGGCCGGACCGCGGTGCCGATCGCGAAGAACTCCGTCGTGTGCGAGCCCCAGGTGTGGCTGTGCTGGCGCAGCTGCACGCCGACAATGCCCTCCGCGTGCAGTTCCTCGGCCTCGGCCTGCATCCGGCTCATGGCAAGCTCACGAGCGTCATACAGGGCCTGGGTGAACTGATCCAGCTCCACGTTGCGGCCGATGTTGCCGATCTTGCCGCCGAGCCGCTGGTGCGCGATGTGATATACGCAGGAGCCCATCACCATGCCGAGCGGGGCGTAGCCGGCCCGGATCAGGGTCCAGAAGTCCTGACCAGACAGGTCGGAGGTAAAGGGCAGCTTCTTGTTGTTGCGCCACTCCCGCACTCCCCCGCCGCCGGCGTCTGGCTCGGCATGGACCGCGGTGCCGATCGCGATGAACTCGGCAATGTCGTTGCCGAATTCCTTCAGCTCCACGTCCAGCCGCACGCCGACGATGCCGTCCGCGCCCAGCGCCTGGGCCTCCGCCTCCATCCGGCTCATCGCCAGCTCACGGGCGTGGTACATGGCCTGGGACAGCACGTCGAGTTCCTGGTTCTTGCCCCAGCGGCCGATCTGCAGGCCGACGTGGTAGATCGAGCTGCCGAGCACCAGCCCGAGCGGGCGGAAGCCGACTTCCCGGACCAGCAGGAACTCGTTGACGGAGAGATCCGAGGTGAAAATGGATCCAGGCTGCCCTGGCCGCAGCTCCGCGAGGCGGCGCATCGCGTCCTGCGGCACGCCAAGCACGCCGAATTCCTTGCTCTGCTGCTCGGTCATTGATCTCCCTTGACTGTGTTCGGCCCCAGGAATCGGCTCGGTGGCTTGACGGGTCTAGCTGCCCAGCCTGACCCGCGCGGCCTGCCGGCGCTGCGGATCCAGCGACAAGATAGCCAGGCTCGAACCGCGCGCCGGATGCTGCGGCTTGGCGAACCTGGCCGTGGCAGTGCCGATGATCGTCATTTCCACCACGTGGTCCTTGCGGTGCTCCTGCATCGGGCATTCCCGGTCGCGCACCCGCATGTCCATGCTGGACACCACGACCCCGTCCGCGCCAAGCCGGCGCACGTCCCGCTCCAGCTGCCCGCGGGCGTCGTGCCTGGCCTGGTTGACCAGGTCGGTGTAGCCGACTACCTCGGAGTTACCCGCGCCCCAGCTAGTCTGATTCACGGTCAGCCAGTCGTCGTGCCTGGCGCCGATCGAGATGCCGAGCGCGAAGCCGACCGGCACCCAGCCCGCCATGATCAGCTTGGCGAAGTCCTGGCCGGACAGGTCCGAGGTGAACGGGACGGGCAGCGGGACCCCGCCGGGCGCGCGGACCGCGGTGCCGATCGCCTTGAACTCCAGGCCGCCCGCCGGGAACCTGCCGATCTGGATCGACGCGCTGACCACGCCGTGCCCGCCGAGCGCCTCGCACTCGGCCGACATGCGGTCGATTGCCTTGTGCCGCGCCGCGTACATCGTCTCCACCAGCGCGCCGAACGAGCCCATGCCGCCGCCCCCGGATACCGACGTGACGCTCCGGTAGGGCGTGACGTATCCGCCGAAGCCCGCCCAGGCCCCGGGACAGGCGTAGCCGCCGGTGTAGCCGATGTTGTAGACGGCCGCGCCGAGCACCTGCCCGACCGGCTCGAAGCCGACGCTCCTGATCGCGGCGAACTCGTCGGCAGACAATGCCGAGCCCCAGGTTCCGCTGCCGCGGATCTCGGCCATCCGGGCCCGGGCGGCAGGAGGAAGATGGGATCCGGGCTGGTCCTCGGTCACCCGCACGCACCTTTCGGGCTGGTTCGGCCGCTGCCCTTACGATACCGGCCGCGCCACCGTGTCAGGCAGGCGCGCCGGAGTCAGGCCTTACCCGCCGGCCTCATCCTGGGCATCCCATTCCTCGTTCCGCCGTCTGGCGGTCTCCAGTGCCTTCGCCGCCTCCTCCCGGGTCGGGTAGGGCCCGAGCCGGTCCTTGCCCGGGCAGCCCGCGTCGGGCTCGACGGCCCGATGCTTCAGGCAGAACCACCAGCGCTGCTGCTCATCGCTCATGCGCACTACACTTCCAGATCATGGCGACAATGCTCCAGCCCGGCCGGATTTCCCCGCTGCGCCAGGTCCCGGCGAACATCGCAGTCCCCGAGTACGTGGGCAAGCGGTACCCTAAGACCGGCGAGCCCGACGTCAAAGACACGGGCACCATCGAGCGGATGCGGGTAGCCGGCCACATCGCGGCCCGGGCGCTGGCCGAGGTTGGCAGGCACGTGGCGCCCGGGGTAACCACGGACGAGCTGGACCGGGTCGGCCACGAGTTCCTCTGCGACCATGGCGCCTACCCGAGCACGCTCGGCTATCGCGGTTACCCGAAGTCGCTTTGTACCTCGCTGAACGAGGTGATCTGCCACGGCATCCCGGACGACACGGTGATCGCCGACGGTGACATCGTCAACATCGACATCACCGCCTTCATCGGCGGCGTGCACGGGGACACCAACGCCACTTTCCTGGCCGGCTCGGTGGACGAGGAGTCCCGGCTGCTGGTCGAGCGGACCCGGGAGGCGATGATGCGTGGCATCCGCGCGGTCGCGCCCGGCCGGCGGCTGAACGCGGTCGGCCGGGTGATCGAGTCGTACGCGCGCCGGTTCGGCTACGGGGTAGTGCGCGACTTCACCGGGCACGGCATTGGCACCACGTTCCATTCCGGCCTGATCGTGCCGCATTTCGATGACCCCGATGTCGAAGTGATCATGGAGCAGGGAATGACCTTCACGATCGAGCCGATGCTTACCCTCGGCACGATCGAATACGACGTCTGGCCGGACGGCTGGACGGCCGTCACCAGGGACCGCAAGCGCACTGCGCAGTTCGAGCACACGCTGCTGGTCACCGCCGACGGCACCGAGATCCTGACGGTTCCCTAGCCGGGCAGCCGGGCTGGGCAGGGCCCGGGGCCGGGCTCGCCGGGCGGCGGAGTGGTCATTCGCGGATGCTGACCGGCGCCCCGCGTCAGACTCCGCTGGCGACGCGTTCTTGCGCGCCTTCCCACCACCGTGGCTCCGGCTTCGCCGTCTCGATCCACCAGGTGGCGCCGCTGGCCTGGTACGGCAGCGCGATCTTTAGGACCGCCGCGGGCTCCGGGGCTATCTCCGCCCACACCACCAGGTCGAAGTCCTTAGCCGGGCGGCTGCCCGGGCCTGCCGCAACGGCTGTGGCGGGATCACCGGCGGCAATGGCCGGGCTGCTGGCCGCCATGCGCGCCGCGGCGATACGCGCACCCGTATCGGCGATATCCGCGGCGGACGGGCGGATCAGGCTGCCTCCGGCGAACCGGATCGGGACCATGCCGTCCCAGCGAGCGGCCCGGGCTATCGGCCGCGGGGCGGGCAGCACGCCGCCTACCCAGACTGGTATCCGCGGCCGCTGGACTGGCGGCGGAATGAACCGGACCGGATCCAGGGTGAAATGCTTGCCCTGATAGCTGAACCGCTCGCCGCTCCAGAGCCCGGCCATCACGTCAAGGCCCTCGTCGAGCAGTTCAGCGCGGTCCCGCTGGCCGGCCGGCTCATGAAAGATGCCGAAGTCACCGTAGGCGGGCGAGCCGATGCCGACGCCGAGGATCAGCCGGCCGTTGCTGAGCCGGTCTAGCGTCGCCGTCTCCTTGGCCAGCTGCCACGGCCTGCGGCGGGGCACTGGCGTGATCATCGTTCCGAGCCGGATGCGGCTGGTGCGGGATGCCACCACGGCAAGCACCAGCCATGGATCGACGATTGGCGGGCCGTCGCCGGTGTTGGAGAACACGATGTGATCCCAGAGGAAGAAGCCGTCGAACCCGGCGAGCTCCGCCCTGATCCCGAGCTCGGCTAGCATCATCGGGTCCTCGGCGAAGCAGGGAACGGCAATGCCGCGCTGCAGTGTGGCCATAGTCGGCAGTGTGGCCATAGTCGGCCCCTTTCATGAGCGTGCGATCCGGCTAGCTCGGTGCACCAGCCGGCCGGACTGCCGCAGAAATACCGCGGTCCGCGGCCAGGATTTGCTTGAGCGCCGCTGGCCCGCCGGCCCGCACCGCAAGGTGCCGGTCGGCCAGTTCGCGCTGTGCGGCGGCGTCACCCGCGAAGGCGCGACAGCAGCGCTCTGGCTCCACGTTCGCCAGCGCGAGGATCGCGCCGGCGCCGCCCATCGGCCCGGCCAGCGCGAGCAGCGCCGACGACCCGACGTAAGTCGCGCCGCGGTAATGGGCGATCTCGTCAAGCAGCCGGTCCGCGCTGCCGGACGAATCCTTTACGCCTGCGACTGGCAGGTCAGCTAGTGCTGCTACTGGCACGCCGGGCGCCGATATCCAGGGGATGTGGTAGGCGAGAACCGGACAATCTCCGGCCGCCGCGCTGATCGCAGCGTAGTAACCCGGCAGGTCGGCGCTGCCCGGCGGGGGCCAGGCAAGAATGGCGTCGGCCCCGGCGCCGCAGGCGGCAGCGGCGAGCCCGGCTGCCCGCCCGGCAGATTGCGCCCCGGCGCCGGCCAGCACGGGGATATCGCCGGGTACTGCCGCGCGCACCGCGGCGATGACCAACGTGCGCTCGCCATCCGTCAGGGCGGCAGCCTCACCGGTGGTGCCGCAGGCCAGCACGCCGCGGATGCCGCGTCCGGTCAGATCGGCTGCCAGCGCCGCGGTCGCGGCCAGGTCGGCGCTGCCGTCAGCCGCGAAGATCGTGACGAGGGCGACACCGACGCCGTTGAAGACGTTCATCAGGAGGACCCGCCTTGCCCGGCCGGGCGCTGTCAGCTCTGGTCAGCTCGACTCTGGTCAGCGCCGGCCCGGATACCTATACTAATTTAGTCGACAATCGACAATATGCCTGGGTGGCGGACGGCAGCGGCAGCCTGGCGGCCGACGCGGGTCCAGGCAGCCTGGAGGCCGACCACGGTCCAGGCGGCGGGCGAGCATTAGGAGAATCCGTGCGGCAATCTCGCTTCGAGGGCCGGGTCGCCGTGGTGACCGGCGGAATCCAACGGTATCGGCCGGGCCATTACCGAGGCGCTGACGGGCGAGGGCGCGCAGGTAGTGATCTGTGACCTGGCGGACTCCGGGTACTTCGCCGGGAGCCCGGATGTCGTCACGATCACCGGCGACGTGGCGCAGCACGGGCTGGCTGACCGGGTGATCGCCGAGGCCGTGACCCGGTGGGGCCGGGTCGACGTGCTCGTCAACGATGCCGCGTCCTACCCGGACGGCACGCTGCTTGAGATGCTGCCCGACGCCTGGGACCGGGTGTTCCGGGTGAACGTGACCGGCGCCTTCATGATGATGCAGTCCTTCGCCCGGCACTGGGCCAGCCAGGACGGTCCCGGCCGCGGCACCAGCGCAGCGCCTGGCCGGGATGCCGACGAGCCGCCTGGCGGCGAACCCGGCGCCGGGCCGGCCAGCCCGCCGCGGGGCGCCGTGGTGAACATATCGACCGGATCCGCGCGGAACCCGCGGCCGGGCGGTGCGGCCTATAGTGCCTCCAAGGCCGCGGTGGAAACAATGAGCAAGGTCTTTGCCATGGAGCTTGGCCCGCACGGGATCAGAGTGAACGTTGTCGCGCCCGGCTACGTCGACGTGCGCGAGTGGAGCGACGCATACCCGGACCGCGCGCCGGATGACCTGCGCGCCGCGCTGGTCCGGTCCATCCCGCTCGGCCGGGCCGGTGACCCGCGGGATATCGCCGAGGCCGTGCTCTTCCTCGCCTCGGACGCGGCGGCCAACATCACCGGCACCGTGCTCGAGGTGGACGGCGGCTCGAATGCGGGCCGGTATACGCTGGCCGCGCACGTCGGGACGGGTGATGCCAGTGACCGCGGATAACGGCCGGGCGGCGGGTAGCGGCGCGATGAGCGCCGCCGACGGCGCGGAGACCGCGATCATCGAAACCCGCGACGTGTCGAAGCACTTCTCCGCTGGCCGGGCAGCGACGGGGTGGACCGCCACCGGCCGGGCGCGGACGACGCTCAAGGCCGTCGACGGGGTCTCGCTGGCCATCCGCCGGGGCGAGACGCTGGCACTCGTCGGCGAGACCGGCTCGGGGAAGACCACCTTCGGCCGACTGCTGCTCGGCCTGTACCGGCCGACCAGCGGCGACATCCTCTACCGGGGCCACAGCATCCTGGACCGCAGGGGCGAGGCGGCCCGCGCCGTCCGGCGCCAGATCCAGGGCGTCTTCCAGGACCCCTATTCCTCCCTCAACCCGACGATGACGGTCGGCCAGTCGCTCGCCGAGGTACTGAAAGTCCACCGGGTCGTCGAGCGGCAGGACCGGGCGCAGAAGGTAGCCGAGCTACTGGAGACCGTCGGCCTCTCCCCCGCCCAGGCATCGCGCCGGCCGGTGGCATTCAGCGGCGGCGAGCGGCAGCGAGTGGGAATCGCCCGTGCGCTGGCGGTCAGTCCCGACATCGTGATCGCCGACGAGCCGCTGTCAGCCCTGGACGTGTCGATCCAGGCACAGGTGCTGAACCTGATGATCAGGCTGCAGGACGAGCGCGGCCTGACCTATTTGTTCGTCACCCATGACCTCGATGTCGCACGGCACATCAGCCAGCGCACCGCGGTCCTTTACCTGGGCCGGGTTGTCGAGTACGCGCCCACCGATGGCATCTTCGCCGAGCCGCTGCATCCTTACACGCAGGCGCTGGTGCGGGCCGCGCCCCGGCTCACAACCGTGCGCAAGACCGTCAAGCCGGCGCTGACCGGCGACATCCCGAACGCGATCGAGCGCCCGCAGGGCTGTCACTTCCACCCGCGGTGCCCGTTCGCCATGCCGGTCTGCAGGGAAGAAGAGCCGCAGCTCCGCCAGCTCTCGCCAATCCAGTCGGTCGCCTGCCACCTGCACGATCCGGCCATGCAGCCGGCCGCTACCACCGGCTGACTCATTCAGCCGGCTCCCCGCGCAGCTACCGGTCACATTCCTGCGGCGCGGTTCGTCGTGCCGATGTCATGTCCCGTTCGCACGGCGGGACGTGGTAACCGGGGCCCCTGGCCGGCCCGACATTCGAGGAATGGCTCGACTCCGGGCTTAGGGACGAGAATTTAAGGCTCGCTAATGAAGCAGCCCTCTTGCTTGATCGATGCCGTTCAACGGGCTGCCACCCGCTCAGCAGCAGTGCCGACGTAGGCCGCAAGGTGCTCGCCGGTGAGGGTGGAGCGGGCGGCGACGAGGCCGGCGGGCGTGCCCTCGAAGACGATCCGGCCGCCGTCGTGGCCAGCGCCGGGGCCGAGGTCGACGATCCAGTCGGCGTGCGCCATGACCGCCTGGTGGTGCGCGATGACGATGACCGACTTGCCAGCGTCGACGAGCCGGTCGAGCCGACCGAGCAGCTGCTCGACGTCGGCGAGGTGGAGGCCGGTGGTCGGCTCGTCGAGGACGTAGACGCCGCCCTTCTCGGCCATGTGGGTGGCCAGCTTGAGCCGCTGCCGCTCCCCGCCGGACAGCGTCGTGAGCGGCTGGCCGAGGCTGAGGTAGCCGAGCCCGACGTCGGCGAGCCGGCCAAGGATGGCGTGCGCGGCCGGCGTGCGCGCCTCCCCGGCGCCGAAGAACTCCTGGGCCTCGGACACGGACATCGCGAGCACCTCGGTGATGTCGCGGCCGCCGAGTTGGTGCTCCAGCACCGAAGCCTGGAACCGCTTCCCCTCGCACTCCTCGCAGACGGTGGCAACGCCGGCCATCACCGCCAGGTCGGTGTAGATGACGCCGGCGCCGTTGCAGTTGGGGCAGGCGCCCTCGGAGTTGGCACTGAACAGCGCGGGCTTCACGCCGTTGGCCTTCGCAAACGCCTTGCGGATCGGGTCGAGCAGCCCGGTGTACGTCGCCGGATTACTCCGTCGCGAGCCGCGGATCGCGCTCTGGTCGATCAGCACCACACCGGCGCCGACCGGGATCGACCCGTGCACGAGCGAGCTCTTGCCGGAGCCGGCCACGCCGGTGACGACCACAAGCACCCCGAGCGGGATGTCGACGTCGACGTCGCGCAGGTTGGCGTGCAGCCGGGCCGCCTCCGCCGCCAGCCGGCGTTCTTGCCGGCGGCGTTCAGCGCCGGCCCCGGGCCGCGCAGCTCGTCGGCACGATCCACGAAGGCAGCTGGCCCCGTCCTCAGCGGATGATCACCCTTGTTCATTGATCATTTTGTTAGGGGTCCTTAGCGGACACGTCCTAGCCGTGCTCGGGGAAGCCTGCCAGGTAGTGGTCGCGCACGGCGGCGCGTAGCTCCGCGATGCCGCCCTTCTCGACCGTGTCGAGAAACGCGCGGTGGCGCTCCACGGCCTCGGCGAGGTCAATCCCCTGGCGCTCGATCTCAGAGCGCATCAGGGCACCCATCTGGCTGTTGAGCATGCTCCACAAATCCTTCAGCCGACGGCGCCCAGATGTGTCGAGCAGCAGCTCATGGAACCTGGTGTCGCATTCCACCAGCGCGTCCATGTCATCCGCCTCGGCGGCGGCCGCCATCCGCTCCAGCGCAGCCCGGAGCGCGCTGACCAGCTCAGCATGCTGGTCGCCGAAGCCCTGGCTGACGCTGGCATCCTCCAGCGCCCAGCGGGCATAGCAGACATCCTCGGCATCCTGCGTGGACATCCGGGTCACGATGCTGTAGCGGCGCGGCACGATGGCGATGAGGCCCTCGGCCTGCAGGCTCCGCATGGCGTCCCGGATGGTCCCCCTGCTGACGCCGAACTCGGCGGCCAGGTTGGCCTCCACCAGCCGGGTCTCGGCGGGCAGCTCGTTGTTCAGGATCCGGTACCGCAAGGCGCGCCCGACCGCCTCGGGAAGGGAGACGTGCTCGAGCATGGTTCCGGCCCCCTTCATCAGCCCGCCGTGCCCGTCGTCCGTCACTGTAGCTTCAGCATTGCCGCGGTCAAGCCCACCTGGCCAGCCGGATCGCAATGGATGTCGAGAGTCCTGGCTGGCCCGGTCAGGATCGGGGTAATGCCAGGCCCGTGTCCCGGCAGCGGGCTTGAGCCGTGCACCATTATCCCGACGGTTACCCACCCCTTCCGGTAACCCACGTTGAACCTGGCGTCGATGTCGGTGACCGCGACGAAGTCGCCGAGCAGCACGTCCGGCTCCGGCGGCAGCTGCAGGTCCAGGTCCCAGCTGACCGCCGGACGGCCGAGGCCGTTGCCGACCAGCTTGCTGGGCACCGAGCAGCGGACCCCGACCCGAACCGGGCCATCGGCGGAGGCGGCCGGCCGCACCATGGGCAGCACCTCGAACAGTCCGGGATCGATGTTCAGCACCGTCAGGCCGTCCGGGAAGCCGGCTGGCCGGCCACCCTGCCCGGCGGCCCGGACGGTTACCTCGTCGGACGGCCGCATGGCGGCCAGGTCCGCGGGCCGGAAGGCCGCGATCACCCGGCCTTCCTCGCCGCGCTTGCCGATCACGACGCCGCGCGCGCCGGCCGCGTGACCGGTCCGCACCTTAACCTGGTTGCCGATGCAGGAGTAGATCGCCAGCGCGTGCCTGGCGGCCGGGTCGGGATGCACCAGGCAGGCACCGGGCGCCGCATGGTCGGCGCTGCGGGCGAAAACAGAGTCGCCGAGCTGCAGGCCGAGGACGATGCCGCCATCGCCGACCGGCAGGTAGGGACGACCGTCCGCGTCGACCCGGTACGGGCCGTCGCCCAGCACCGGGTGCTCTACCACGCCGAGCAGGTTGACGGCGACGGGCCGGGGCCCAGCCTGCGATCGCGTGCTCATCGCGCGGCCGCCGGCTCCGGCAGTTCCTGGTGATACCAGGCCGACAGGTTGGCCGCCGGGTCATCGACCAGGTGGAATGCCTCGGCCGGGCCGCTGAGCAGGGAACTCGGGCCAGGGCCATGCCCGAACAGCATGCACTGGCCGGTCGAGATGACCCCGATGGTCAGGTACCCGGCACGGTAGCCGCGGCCGAACCGGTGGTCGGCGTCGGCGAGCGCGACGAGGTCGCCCACCCGGAGTCCCTCCAGCCCGAGCGACAGATCCTTGCCGAGCCCCGGATAGGCGCCCATCAGGTCGGTGTTCGCGTACTCCGAGTTCATCCCCGCCCCGGCGCCGATGGCCTCGGCCGGCACCCGGGCGGCAACGTGAACTTCCAGCCGGCCGTCCGGCCGGGTGCCGCCCGGCATCCGCTCCAGCAGTTCTGGCGCGCAGTTCTTTACCACGATCGCGTCGTGATCAGCCAGCCGCAGGCCCTGGCCGCAGGCGGTGACGGTGACGGCGTCGCCGGTAGTCAGGCCGGCCAGCACCGGCTCGGGGAAATCGGCGAGCACGTAGGCGTGCTGGCCAATGACGTGACCCACGGCCCCGGCCGCCGGCCCGGTCTCCACCCGCACCGGGTTGCCCACGCAGGTCAGGAACTGCAGTGCCATATTGGCCGCCGGCTCCCGGTGCCGCACCGAGGCGCCAGGCTCAAGATGGTCGGAGGCATAGCCGGTGGCCGGATCGCCGCAGTGCACGCCGAGCGTGACGCCGCCCATCCCCGGCAGCACGAACGGCTGCCCGTCGGGACCCACCCGGTAGGCGCGCGAGTCAGCCAGCGGGGGCCACACTTCGCCGGTGAGCACCTGAGTCACCAGCTGATCCGCGTTAAAAATAGTCTTCACGAGGCCGGGCCCTGTACCCGGCCGCCGAGCGGGAAATCGACCCACGCCCTGGTCCGGAACGATGCCTCGAAGGCATTGATGGTCTCCTGCACGAGCGCGCCCTGGGCGAAGTCGCCCTGGTTCGTCTGGCAGCCGGCCAGGATCTCGGTGGCGAAATCGGACACCAGGTTGGAGTAGAACAGGTATTCCCACGGCTCGCCGGAATGACCGCCGGGCGGGAAGAACCTGGCAGGCACCTCGGCCTCGGTGAACTCGACCGCGTCCTTACTGGCCGTCCTGACCGTCTGGCAGAGGCCGAACTCGTCCACCAGCCGGACGATGATCGCGCCTTCCGAGCCGTAGATCCGCGCTTCGATGCCCGGGTAGTTGCCGACCGTGACGTAGGACGACTGGATCGAGGCGAGCGCGCCAGAGGAGAACTCGGCGATCCACATGTCGCCGTCGTCGATGTTTACCCTGGTGAGCTCGCCGGTGTCGCGGAGCACCCGCTTCGGCACGAAGTTCCGCATGGTCCCGACGACAGACGCCAGCGGCGCGTCCAGCCACCAGTGCATGATGTCGATGATCGGGGCGCCGTAGCCCTCGATCGATGACACGGCGATCTGCGCCGGGTCGGCCGACGGGTCGACCTGCCGCAGCGGCGTCGCCGGGTCGATCCACTGGCTGTTCTGCTCGTAGCCGTTGAAGACGTAGGGCTCGCCGACGAAGCCCGAGTCGATCAGTTCCTTCGCGTAGCGGATCGCCGGCGCGTACCGGAAGGTGAAGCCCAGCTTGGTCTTCAGTCCCTTCGACCTGGCCAGCTCGGCGGCCTCGTGCGTCTTCAGGTAGCTGGCATGCACCGGCTTCTCGCAGAGCACATGCTTGCCAGCGGACAGCGCATCCCAGGAGATCTGGAAATGCGGCTGGTTGCCGGTGACGACGTCGATCACGTCGATCCGCGGGTCGGCGAGCAGCTCCCGGTAGTCCGTCACGACGACCGGGACGGTGAATCGGCTGGCAGCCTCGGCCGCCGCCGCGGCGTTGACGTCGGCTAGTGCGACCACCTCTACCCTGGGATCGCGCAGCCAGCCCGGAATGTGCGCTCGCTGAGCCCAGCTGCCGGTTCCGATTACCGCGACTCGCAGCCTGTCTGCCATGCGCCTTGTCCTCGCTTCGGGTGGCCAGCCGGGTCCGGCTGGCGCTGCTGGTGGCCTGCCGGGCTAGCCGGGCCTGCCGGGTCGGGCCGGGGTCAGTAACCCGCGGCATGGTCGTAGACATTGCGCAGCGGCGCGCCTGCCAGCCAGCGCCGCAGGTTGTCGATGAACAGATCGGTGAGCAGCCGGTTCTCGGCCTCAACGGTGGAGGCCGAGTGCGGCGAGATGAGCACGCCGGGCAGTTCCCACAGTGGCGAGCCGCCCGGCAGCGGCTCCGTCTCGAATACATCCAGGCAGGCACCGCCGAGATGGCCGCTGCGTAGCGCGGCGGCCAGGGCGCGTTCGTCGATGACCGGGCCGCGGGACACGTTCACCACCACGGCGCCCTGGCGCAGCAGGCTGAGCTGCCGGGCGCCGATCACGTGCCTGGTGCGCTCGGTCAGCGGGCAGGCGAGGATCAGCGCGCCGGCACCTGGCAGCGCCGCATCGATGTCGGTGTCGGCGACGTATGACGTGACGCCGGGCACCTGATAAGACCGGCCGGGCCGGCCAGCGCCGACGACCTCCATTCCGGCTGCGGCGAGCAGCCTGGCTACCTCCCGGCCGATGCCGCCGAGCCCGACAAGCACCGCCCGGGTGCCGGCCAGCTGCCTGGTGTGGTGCAGTTCCCACTGATGACCGCGCTGCAGGCGGCGGAGCCTGGGCACGTCCTTGGCGAAGTAGAGCAGCCCTAGCAGGGTGAACTCGGCCAGCGGGACCCCGTGCACGCCGGCCGCGGTGGTGATGACGAGCTTCGTGTCGGCCAGCCCGGTACGCGCGAGGAAGCCGCCGAGCCCCGCGCTGGTGCCCTGCACCCAGCGCAGCCGCGGGCAGTTCACCGCCATCTGGCCGGGGTCCTGCCAGTCGAAGTCGAAGCTCACGTCCGCCCGGGACCGCAGCTGCGACCACCTCGCGAGCTCCGCTGGCGTCAGCTGCCGCGGCTGGCCGGAATGATCTGCCGGATAGCGCGGCACGGGCAGCAGAGCAGGCTCGTAGATGACCGAGACGCGGCTGTCAGCCGCCGCGATCCGGTCGACCTGGGCCGCCTCCAGCGGGGTCGCGATGAGGACGGTTACCTCGGCGGGTACCGGCGCGGCGCCAGCCACCGCGGGCGAGCCCGCAGCACCTGATGTCATCCGCCTCACCGGTCCGCCTGGGTAATTGTCGACAGTCAACCAGTATCGCAGCGGTAACAATACCGTCAAGAGGAGGCCCCGGCGGCATGCCGCGGCTCGGCGAGTATTGACGGCCATGTCCGCCGTTTCTACACTCGGACCACAGTTGTCGACAATCGACCAAAATGGAATGAGGTGCGATATGCGCCGTGCCTTCCGGCCCTCGATGCGGCCCCGGATACTGAGCGCCGGACTTGTCGCGCTCGCCCTGGCGGCAGCCGGGTGCGGCGGTTCGAGCACGCCGAGCGGCTCAGGCTCAGGCGGCACTGGCGGCGGCAACGCCACGCTGAACACCCTGGTCATCGCCAACGCGGTCAAGGTCGACACCCTCGATCCCGCGCAGAACTCCGTCAACGAGTCGATCTGGATGGACCAGAACCTCTACAGCAGGCTACTGCAGCCGAATCCCACCGGCACCGGGCTGCTGCCCGACCTGGCCACATCCTGGGACATCTCGAAGAGCGGCCTCGTCTATACGTTCCACCTGCGGCCGGACGCCAAGTTCTCCAACGGCACGCCGGTGACCGCGCAGGACGCCGCCTACTCCATCATCCGGTCCAAGAACACCTCCGGCGGCTGGGGCTTCCTGCTGACGGCGGTCAAGAAGGTCACCGCCACGGATGCGCACACGCTCAAGGTCACCCTCTCCCAGCCGCACGCGCCGCTGCTCGCCGACCTGGCGATGTACGCCTACTCGATCGTGCCGGAAAAGCTGGTCAAGGCCCAGGGCAAGGCGTTCTGGCAGGACCCGGTCGGCAGCGGGCCATTCATGGTGACGTCCTACAGCGCCGACAGCGAGATCGACCTGGCCCGCAACCCGGTCTTCTACGGCACCAAGCCCAAGATCAGCAAGGTCAAGGTCCTGATCGTGCCGAACGACAACACCCGGGTGCTGATGCTGCAGAGCAAGAAGGCCGACATCATCGAGAACCCGCCGGGCAACCTGGTCAGCGAGATCAACAAGACGCCCGGGCTGAGCGTGCAGCTGTTCCCGTCCACCCGGGTCGACTTCATCCAGCTCGACCATCACTACAAGCCGTTCAAGAACCTGTACGTGCGGCAGGCCCTGAACTACGCGCTGGACCGGAGCGCGATCGTGAAGCTGGCCTACCAGGGGCACGCGATCGCCGGCAGCTCGTTCATGCCGTACAAGATGAAGTACTGGGACAGCAGCCTCACGCCGTACCCGTACAACGTGGCGAAGGCCAAGCAGCTGCTGGCCAAGGGCGGCTACCCGCACGGCTTCAAGACCTTCCTCATCACCGTGAGCGGTGACGTGGCAGGCCAGGCCGAGGCCGTGGTGGTGAAGTCCCAGCTCGCCGCGGTCGGGATCAACGTCGATATCCAGTCCTACGAGCTGCTGACCGCCTACAACAAGGAGGACAACGGCCACTCGCAGATGGGCGAGCGGTACTGGACGAACGACATCATCGACCCCGACGAGGTCGCCACGTTCGGCGCGGACTGCAAGGGCGGCGCCAACGCGTTCAACAGCTACTGGTGCGACGCGCAGGCGACCAAGCTGGTCAACCAGGGGCGCGCGGAACTCAACGACGCCAAGCGCCAGCAGATGTACGGGCAGATCCAGCAGATCGTCTACCAGCAGTCCCCCTACCTCATCATCGACTACAGCCCGTACCGGTACGGGGTCGGCGGCTGGGTGAAGGGCTTCCACGTCACCCCGCTCGGCAACTACGACCTGTCCCTGGAGACCCTGACAGTGAGCCAGCACTAAAGGGCACGGACCCGGAGGTAGCGGGCGGCCCCGGGCGCCCGCTACCTCCGCCATCCGTCCGGTCCGGCCGCCGCTGAACGCCCGGCCCCTGATCACGTCGAGGGAGGCAGCCCGTGAGCCGGTTCGGCACCCTGCCCCGGCGGCTCGTCCATCTCGTCATCTTGATGTTCGGCATCACCCTGGTCACCTTCTTCCTGCTCCGGCTGATCCCGGGGAATCCGGCGCTGGCCATCCTGGGCAGCAGCTACACGCACGACCGCGCCGTCGCCATCGACAGCACGCTCGGCCTCGACAAGCCGATCTGGACGCAATACGCGCTGTTCATGGGCAGGCTCCTGCACGGGAACCTGGGCTTTTCATTTTTTTACGGAGAGTCCGCCACGACTGTGATCGGCCAGCACATCGCCCCGACCGTCTTCCTCATCGTCTACAGCGCGATACTCGCCGCGCTGATCTCGTTCCCGATCGGGTTCATGTCCGGGCTGCGCCGCGGCGGCGTCGCCGACCAGTCGTCCCGGGTCTTCTTCACGCTCAGCTTCGCGATGCCCGCCTTCTGGCTCGGCATCATCCTGATCCTGATCTTCAGCGTGCACCTGCCCGTGTTCCCGATCAGCGGCTTCGGCCGAGGCTTCGGCGGGCACGTCTACTACCTGTTCCTGCCGGCCCTGACGATCGCGCTCGGCTTCTCCACGGTGCTGGTCCGCAGCCTGCGCGCGGCCACCATCAGCACGCTGCAATCGGAGTTCATCGACACCGCCCGGATGAAGGGCATCCGGTGGTCCCAGGTGCTGCGGAAGCACGTATTCCGGAACGCGATCCTGGCCGTCGTCGCCGTCTACGGCGTCAACCTCGCCTACCTGATCAGCGGCACCGTGCTGGTCGAGAACGTGTTCTCGCTGCCCGGCCTGGGCACGCTGCTGGTCAGCTCCGTCGCCTCCCGCGATTACCCGGTCGTGCAGGGCGTGACGCTGCTGTTCGCCGTGCTCATCGTCACCATCAACCTGGTCACCGACATTACCCAGGCCGCACTCGACCCCAGGGTCGGGCAGGAGATCGGGGCATGACCACCACCTGGACGGCAAGCCCCTCAGAGCTGCTGATGAAGGCCGCGACCAAGGCGGCCGGCCGGCGCCGCAGCGTCACCCGCAGGCGGCTGCCGCTGATCGCCGGCCTGGCCCTGCTGGCAATCGCCATCGCCGCCGTGCTGCTCGCTCCGGTGCTGCTCAGCCAGTCGCCGAACACCATCGACGTGCTGCACCCGCTGGCCCCGCCGCTAACCCCCGGCCATCCGCTCGGCACCGACCAGTTCGGCCGGGACATCTGGGCCCGGATCCTGTACGGCGGCCGGATCGACCTGGCGATCGCGTTCGGCGCGACCGCCGTCACGCTGGTCTCCGGCACCATCATCGGGCTGGTGGCCGGCTACTTCGGCGGCAAGGTCGACAACGTGCTGATGCGCATCGTCGACCTCGTCTTCGCCTTCCCGTTCCTGGTCCTGATCATCGCCATCATCGCCATGCTGGGCCCCAGCATCTTCAACATGTTCGTGGCGATCTGGATCACCAGCTGGGTGGCCTACGCGCGGATCATGCGGGCGCAGACGGTGGTGGCGAAGAAGCAGCAGTACGTGCTCGCCGCCCGTGCCCTCGGCTACGGCAGGCTGCGGGTGATGCTCCGGCACATCCTGCCGAACACGGCATCCGCCGTGATCATCTTCTCGATGGTCGACGCCATCGGCAACATCATCCTGGCCTCCGCGCTCGGCTTCCTCGGCCTCGGCGCCCAGCCGCCCACCCCCGAATGGGGCACGATGATCGCCGACGGCCAGAACTACATTCTCACCGCGTGGTGGCTGGCTACCTTCCCCGGGCTCGCCGTGGTCTTCGTCGGCGTCGCGTTCAGCCTGATCGGCGATGGCCTCGCCGACGTGCTCCGGGCCGGTGACCGGTGAGCGCATCGACCGACCCGCTGCTGACCGTCCGGGACCTGCGCAGCTACCTGGCCACCGGGCACGGCGTGGTCCGGGCCGTGGACGGCGTGTCGTTCACCGTGCACGAGGCCGAGATCCTCGGCATCGTCGGCGAGAGCGGCTGCGGCAAGACCGTCACCTGCCGGACGATCATGGGCCTGATGCCCCGCGGCACCGCCTACAGCAGCGGCGAGGTGGTCTACCACCCGCGCGGGGACGGCAGCATCCTGTCGGCCAGTGCCGCGCAGTGGCAGGACCTGCGCGGCTCGCAGCTGGCCATGATCTTCCAGGACCCGATGACGGCGCTGAATCCGGTACTCAGGATCGGCGACCAGTTGCTCGAGGCGGTCAACGCGCACGCGAAGCTGTCCCGCACAGATGCCCGCGCCCGGGCGATCGAGCTGCTCACCCAGGTCGGCATCCCGGCCCCGGCGCGCCGGATGCGGGATTACCCGTTCCAGTTCAGCGGCGGCATGCTGCAGCGGGCGCTGATCGCCATCGCGCTGGCCTCCGCCCCCCGGCTGCTGCTGGCCGACGAGCCGACCACCTCGCTGGACGTCATCATCCAGGACCAGATCCTCAGCCTGCTGCTTGAGCTGCAGCGCGACACCGGGATGAGCATGATCCTGGTCAGCCACGACCTGGCCGTGATCACCGAGGTATGTGACCGGATCATCGTGATGTACGCGGGCCAGGTGGTCGAGGAAGGCGACGCCGCGACCATCATCACCGAGCCCAGGCACCCCTATACCCAGGCGCTGCTTGACGCGCTGCCGCAGGCCGGGCGGCGCGGTCAGCTGCGCAGCATCCCGGGCGCCCCGCCGAGCCTCATCGACGTGCCGGACGGCTGCCGGTTCGCGGCCCGCTGCCCGCTCGTCACGGACGAGTGCCGCAGCTGGGAAACCGAGCTCCTGGACTCCGGCGGGCCCGGTCATCGGGCCCGCTGCTTGCGGCAAAACGAGGTCGGAAAGGCGGGCGCATGGCAGGCAAGCGGCTCGGCATAGGCGTCGTCGGGGCAGGCAGGTGGGCGAACTGGGCGCATTTGCCAGGCTGGGTGAGAGACAACCGGTGCAAGCTCGTCGCGGTGTGCGACCGGGACATCGCCAGGGCGCAGGCGGCGGCGGCGGAGTTCGGCGCGGACCTGGCCGTCGCCGACTACCGTGAGCTGCTGCAGCGGGACGACATCGACATCATCGACGTCGTCACCAGGGACGCCGAGCATTTCGAGATCAACTGCGCCGCCGTGCAGGCCGGCAAGCACGTGCTCAGCGAGAAGCCGGTCGCGCACGACTTCCGCGATGTGCGTCGGGTCGCCGATCTCGCGGTGGCCAACGGCCTGAAGACCAAGGTCGGCTTTACCTTCAGGTACAGCCCCGCGGTGCGGTACCTGAAGGACATGATCGACCGCGGGGAGCTGGGCACGCCGTTCATCTACAACGCCTATGAGCAGAATTCCCAGTGGCTGGACCCGATGTCCCCGCTGCGCAGCGGCGAGCGAACCGGCGAGGGGCCGATCCGGGTGGCGTCGCTGGAGGGCTACGGCGCGCCGGTGATCGACATCGGGCACTGGTACATGGATTCCGATCTCACCGCGGTGGTCGGCATGATGCGGAACTTCATCCCGGAGCGGATGATTCTCGACACCGGGAAGCTGGCGCGGGCGAACATCGACGACGGCGACATCTTCCTCGGCGAGTTCGCCAGCGGCGCGATCTGCTCCGTGCAGACCAGCTTCGTCACCGTCGGCAACTACCCGGGGATCGAGGTGCGCGTATACGGCAGCGCGGGCGCCGCCATCGCCCGGCTGGTCGAGGAGTTCGGCATCTGCGAGACGCTGAAGGTGGCCAAGCCGGATCATGTCGAGTTCACCGACGTTGAGATCCCGCCGGAGTACTATCCGCCGGGCGGCAGCCCGCGCGAATCATGGCGGACGCTGTACTACGCGAACCTGACCGCGAACTTCGCCAGCGAGGTGCTCGGCGAGATCGAGGGCAACGAGGGTAGCTTCGGCGACGGACTGTGGGTACAGGAGGTCATCAACGCCGTGGAGATCTCGCACCACGAGCGCCGCTGGGTGAACCTGCCACTGGATGAGACGAAAGGCTGACACGGAGAATGACCGGCACCGGGGCTGTGCGTTGGGGAATCATCGGCACCGCGAACATTGCCCGGGCGGCCTTCCTGCCCGGCATGCGGGCGGCTGGCGGCGTCGCGGCGGTGGTGGCCGGCCGCGACGGCGGCCGCACCGCGCAGTTCGCCAGCGAGCACGGAATCGAGCGGGCCGTGGCCGGATACCAGAACGCCGTCGACGATCCCGCAGTCGACGCCCTCTACATCCCGCTGCCGAACTCGCTGCACGCGGAGTGGACCATCGCGGGGCTGCGCGCGGGCAAGCCCGTGCTGTGCGAGAAGCCGCTTTGCGGCTCGCTCGAAGAGACTGAGCACGTGCTCGCAGTGGCTGCCGAGACCGGAACGCTGCTCTGGGAAGCCTTCGTTTTCCCGTTCCACGACCAGTTCGCCCGGGTGACCGGGCTCGTCGCCGACGGGGCCATCGGCGAGCTAAGGGAAATCCAGTCCAACTTCCACTTCAGCATCGGCCGCCCGGACAACATCAGGATGTCCAGGGACCTCGACGGCGGCGCGCTGAATGACGTCGGCTGCTATCCGGTCCGGCTCGCACTCGAGCTGTTCCGCGCCGGGCATCGCACCGCCTGGGCCACCGCGGAATGGGGCGGCCAGCACGTGGACACCGAGACCTGGGGCAGCCTCGGTTTCACCGGCGGCCGCCGGCTGCTGTTGTCCTGCGGAATGCGCCGCGGCTATGACACCTTCACCAGCCTGCAGGGCAGCAGCGGGCAGATCCACCTGACGAACCCGTTCCACCCCGGGCCCGGCGACCGGTTCGAGCTGGTCGTCCCCGGCCAGGGAGCCAGGAGTTACGCCGCCGCCGGGGAGGAACCCTCGTTCACCGCCGCCATCCGGCACATCCACGCGGTGCTGCGCGGCGAGGAGGCCCCGCGGCAGCTCGCCGCCGACACCTCGCTGGCCAGCGCCCGGGCGCTGCACGGCCTGCACGCGAGCATGGCGGCCGGCGCCGCCCGGCCGCTGGCCCGCTGACCGCCAGGCTGGGCGCCGTTAAGGCAGCGTCCAGGCCTGCCGCTGCGGCGTGCCGCAGTGCGCGCTCCGCGCCTCTGCGGGCAGGCCGGCCCGGCACCCGGGCCGGTCAGGCACCGGCCGGATTTCAGGCCCGCTAGGTGACCGTGCTTACCGACAGTCCATTGCTGCGATCTGGAACTGGATCACGGCCATCCGGCCAGCTGAACTTAGCCGGGCCGGCTGCCCCGGTCCCGTCGGTGGCCGTCACCGTGACGCTGTTGATCTTCCGGGTGGCCGGGGTGCCGGAAATGCCGCCGGCCGAGCACCCCTCGGCCAGCACCTCATCGGCTTTGCCTGCCAGATCCGGGTCGTTGAACGATGGCTCCGAGCAAGCCAGCGCGGCGGCCGCCAGGCCCGCTCCGCTAGCATCGCCAGCGACGCCGGGACCAGGATGCCGCGCACCACGGTGGCATCGATGAGCACCGCGGCGGCCAGCCCGACGCCCAGCACCTTCAGCTGGATCAGCGACAGCGTGGCCAGGATGGAGAACACCGCCACCATGATCACCGCGGCGCCGGTCACCGCCCGGCGCTGCTGGAGATCCCGCCGACCACCGCGTCCTTGCTGGTCGCCCCCGCCATCCGCAGCTCGCGGATCCGGCTCAGGATGAACACGTGATAGTCCATGCTCAGCCCGAACAGGAACACGAACAGGAACAGCGGTATCCATGGCACGATCGCGCCATAGCTGGTGAAGCCGGGCAGCCCCCGCAGGTAGCAGTCCTGGAAGATCAGCATGATCAGGCCGTACGCCGCGCTCACCGGCAACAGCTTGAGCCCGACCGACACCAGCGGGATCGCCACCGACCGGAACGCGACAAGCAGCAGGCCGAACGCCAGCAATGCGACCACCGCCAGCACCAGCGGCATACGGGCACGCAGTGCGGCGCGGTCATCGTGCGTGGCCGCGACATCCCGGCCACCGCATAGCTGATCCCGCCGACCCGGCCAAGGGTCGATGGCAGTGCATGCTCACGAAGAGCGAGAAGAGCATTTTCTGAAACGGAGCTCGACCGCGCGGACGTGCTCGGTCAGTTGCGCTAGCTGGGTGCGCAACTCCTGCTGGTTGGCGACGGCATCCTCGGCGAGCTTGCGGTAGGCGGCCATCGCCACTGCATCGGCGCGATGCCGCTGTAGCCGGTAGTAGGAGGCCACTACCACGGCAATCACCGCGATGATGATGATGATGATGATGATGATGATGATGATGATGACGACGACGACGATGACGACGACGATGCCTAGCGAGATGGTGATGACGATGACGATGATGCCTAGCGAGATGGTGATGGCGGTGTAGTTAGTGGTGGCGACGCTGCCGGATGGCTATCTGTCGCTCTCTTTCATGTCATGATCTCCTTCATGACCCGCCGCCTCGGGATGCGCCGCCTCGCTCCCGGAGCCAGCCCGCAGCGCGGCGGCGATCATCTCGGCTGTCAGGCTGAACTCGAACGGGGCCAGCTCGAATCCTGCCCCGGCACGGACTGGCGTGCCGCTGCGCGATGATGGTGACCTATGGGAGAGCTGATACTCGTCCGGCATGGTCAGACCGAGTGGAGCAAGGCCGGCCGGCACACCGGCCGGACGGACGTGCCGCTGACCGCCGCGGGCGAAGTCCACGCCGCCGCGCTGGCCCCGGCGCTCGCGCGCCGAAGGATCGGGGCCGTGTTCACCAGCCCCGCATCGCGGGCGGTGCGGACCGCGGAACTGGCCGGGCTGGCTGGCGCCCGGCCGGATCCTGATCTGCAGGAATGGGACTACGGCGGCTACGAGGGCCAGACGACTGCGCAGATCAGCGCCGAGCATCCGGGCTGGTACCTGTGGCGGGATGGCATTGCCCCGGGTAACGCGGCGCACCCGGGCGAGACTGTCGACCAGGTCGGCGACCGCGCCGACAAGGTGCTCAGCCGGGTGCAGCCACTGCTTGACTCCGGCAACGTCGTGCTAGTGGCGCACGCGCACATACTGCGCGTGCTGACGGCCAGGTGGCTCGGCCTGGCGGCGGCCGGCGGGCGGTTGTTCCGGCTGGACACCGGCACGCTCTGCACACTCGGTAGCGAGCACGGCAAGCCGGTCATCCAGTCCTGGAATGTGCCTGCCGCGAGCTAGCCGGAGGCAGGAGACCGGGGCACCTGAGCCGCGGCGGTCAGGGCTGAAGCCGGGCCGAGGTGATCGCAGCGAAGCGGGGTCAGGTCAGCGGCGGCGCGCCCCGCACACGAATCCGCCAGCCCCAGCCGCGTCATCCAGATGGCCGTGAAACTCTCACGTGAGTCCCACTATCCCCAGGCGCACCACGTCGAATGGCGCATTGGATAGTGGTTAGGATTTGTCCGGCATCTGCCGGACAAATCCTAACCACTATCCGTGGGCGGCCTATAAGGCGCCAATTCGGGTACTGCGGGGCTTTTGCGGCGCCGGTCTCGGCCTTTACCGGCGGCTGGCCTTACGGGCGGCCGGCTCTTGCGGCGCGGGGAGCGTGCTATTGCGGCGGGCCGCATCGGGTGACCAGTTCGGTCATAGCTTGGCCGAGCGGGGCGTCGATGATCAGCGATGCCTGCGCGTCGCCGCGGGTCAGGCCGTGGTTGACGATGGCGACAGGTATCTCGAGCCGCGCCGCCTGCCGCACGAACCGGTAGCCGGACATGACCGTCAGCGACGAGCCGAGGACCACGATCGCGGCCGCCTGCCGGACCAGGGCGTGACAGTCCTCGACCCGAGGCCGCGGCACGTTCTCCCCGAAGAAGACGACGTCGGGCTTGAGCAGGCCACCGCAACGCTGGCAGTCCACCACCCGGAACAGCGCCACCTCATCGTCGGCGAGCCATCCGTCGCCGTCCGGGTTAAGCTGTGTCAGCCGTGCATCCCAGTCCGGGTTTGCCTCGCGTAGCCGCAGGTCAAGGGACGCGCGGCGGGTCCGTTCGCCGCAGCCAAGGCAGACGACGCGAGCAAGGCCGCCGTGCAGTTCGATCACCTGCCGGGCGCCGGCCGCCTGGTGCAGGCCGTCCACATTCTGCGTGATGATCCCGGCGACCAGCCCCCGGCGCTCAAGTTCGGCGACCGCATGATGACCAAGGTTCGGCACGGCGTCGGCAATGTGCCGCCAGCCCAGCTGGCTGCGCGCCCAGTACCGGCGGCGCGCTTCGGCTCCGCCGACGAAGGTCTGGTACGTCATCGGCATGGCCCGCCTGGCCAGCCCGGTCGGCCCGCGGTAGTCCGGGATGCCGGACTCGGTAGACAGCCCAGCGCCGCTGAGGATCACCACGCCACCGCCAGCCACCAGGTCAGCCAGTGCGCCTAGCAGGCCGGCCGGCGATCCGGCCGGCTCAGCGGCCCCGCTGCGGTGGCCTGCGATGACGCCAGGCCCAGGCCCGCGAGCGCCCGCCGCCGTCTGAGTCACCTCTTCATGCTGCCTGACGCCCGGGGATGCCGGGCCCGCACGGCCGGGGATGCCGGACCGCACGCCCGGGGATGCCGGCCCGCACGGCCGGGGATGCCGGGCCCCGCGCGGCCGGCCGTTCATCATTCCGCATTCCGCGGCCAGGGACCGGCAGCGCGAGGTTGCGATGCGGCGCCGCGCAGGCCGGGCGCGACCTTCTCGGCGATCAGCTCAAACGACCGAATCCGGTCCTCGATGTCGTACACCATGGTGGTGAGCATCAGCTCGTCGGCACGAGTCCGCTTGGCCAGGCCGGCCAGCTGCCTGCCAACCATCTCCGGAGAGCCGATCGCCTGGCCGGCGAAGCGCTCGCCGGCGATGCGCCGGTCGTGCGCCGTATACGGATACGCGGCCGCCTGCTCCGGGCTGGCCAGCGGCTGCGGCGTGCCCGCTCGCAGCTGCAGGACCGACAAGGCGGCCGGGCCGGACAGCCACTGGGCTTGCTCGTCGGTATCGGCGCAGATGGCGCTGACCGCAACCATGGCGTACGGATGCTGCAGCCACCGCGATGGCCGGAAACTATCCCGGTAGAGCGCCAGCGCTGGCTCGGTATTGGCGGAGCTGAAGTGATGCGCGAACGAGAACGGCAGCCCCAGCAGGCCGGCCAGCTGGGCGCTGAAGCCGCTGGAGCCGAGCAGCCAGATGGCCGGTCTGTTGCCCCGGCCGGGCATCGCGGTGATCTGCGCCCTGGGATCCTCGCCGTTAAACAGCTCGATCAGATCGGCCAGCGCTGCCGGGAAAGCCTCGGCGGACAGGCCAGCCGTGGTGCGCCGCAGCGCCAGCGCGGTGAGCTGGTCAGTTCCCGGCGCGCGGCCGATGCCCAGGTCAATCCGGCCCGGATGGAGCGCTTCCAGCGTGCCGAACTGCTCCGCGACCACGAGCGGGGCGTGGTTAGGCAGCATCACGCCGCCCGAGCCGATCCGGATCGTCGACGTCGCCGCAGCCAGGTGCGCGATCAGCACGGCGGGCGCCGAGCTGGCGATCGCCGGCATGTTGTGGTGCTCGGCCACCCAGAAGCGCCGGTATCCGAGCTGCTCGGTACGCCGGGCCAGGCTGGTGGTCTGGCGCAGCGCCTGGCCGGCCGTCGTGCCGACGGCCACCGGTGCGAGATCCAGAACGGACAGCGGCAGGTCAGTCACGAACATGGCCAACTCGCCCGCACGCCGGTTTCTTCCAGCCCGGGTACGGTGCCGTCAGCCGGCCGCGGCTCGCGGCGCCGGAGGCTGCGCGGCTAGTCGCGCAGCCACAGATCATGCGGGTCGCGGCCGGGCCGGAAACCGCGCGCCCGGACCATCTCTGCGGCTCTGGCGAAGTCCCTGGCGAGGCCGGCTGGATGGTGCGCGTCGCTGGCGAAGCTGACGGCGCCGCCGCCGGCCTCATGCCACCAGCTCACGATCCGCGGCTCAAGCGGGACCCGGGTGTTGACCTCAAGCACCCGGGACGTGGCGGCCAGCGCGCGCAGCACCTCGCGGTACTCCTCCTCGAACAGCTCCGGGTCATACCGCCCGGCGCTCGCCGGCCAGTACCGCACTGGATAGTCGATGTGCGCCAGCACAGCGAAATCGCCGGATCCGGTGACCATGCGGGCGGCTTCGGCCAGGTACGCGCGCACCACATCGGCGGCTGGCCGTACCCGGTATGCCGCGCCGGTCTCCAGGTAGCGGGCGTCAACGTCCGGCAGCGAATGCACCGAGGCGAGCACTCGATCGAATCCGCCCAGGTCGAGCAGTTCGGCGGTCCGGCGCTGGTGCCAGTGCGGCTCGCTGAGCTCGACGCCGGACAGGATCCGCAGCCCGGGGAAGAGATCGCGGCATCGCTGCAGGCATTCCAGGTAGCCGCCGACATCGAATACCGGCGGCACCAGGGCGCCTTCCCTGGTGACCTTTGCCCGGACCCCGGCCGGCAGCTCGCCGCCAAGCAATGTCCAGGATGTTAGTTCCGCGTGCTCGGTGAACGCGAGGGAGCTTAGGCCGATCTCGACGGCCCGGGCGCAGGTTCGCTCCATCGAGCCGCCGGGCGCGTCCCAGGACCATTCACTGTGCACGTGGCCGTCGGGCGGCAGCGGCTGCAGTTGCTCAGCCACGCGCGCTCCTGGGGCCACGGCGCCCGGCTGCCGAGCCCGCCGAGTGCGGCATCGCGCCAGCCCTACGCGGCGCTGGCCGGAGCAGCAGGCACCTCCCGGTCCCGCTCCCGGCCGGGGCGGCGGCCGCGCAACCGAGACGCGGCAGTCGCCGGGAAGTAAAGCACCTGCCGCGGAACATGCGTCGTCGACTGGTAGATGGCGCGCAGCGCAGCCGTTGCGGCAATGTCAGTCAGCGGGCTGCCCGGCGTGCCGTACAGCTTCCGCGCCCAGCGTGGCAGGGTCGCGAACGCCAGGGCGCCGAGCGGCGGCACGATCAGCCGCAGCGCCGCGTACTGGGGCGGCACCGGCGGATTGAAGGAACTGCGGAGCGCCAGCCTGGCCTCGTCGCACGCGAACAGCCCGGGCCTGACCTGCAGGTAGTAGCTGTCAAGCGCGGCGACGCTGGCCGGCACCGCCAGCGGGTCGAGGCCGACCAGCTCCGCGCAGCGCCGCTGCTCGGACACGAACATGTCAAGGTCCGCCGCGGACAGCCGCATCCCGCAGCGGCGCACGATCTCCAGGTAGGAGGAAACCTCGCCGCAGTGCACCCAGAGCAGCAGGGCCGGCTCGTCCAGCCGGATGGTGCTGCCGTCGGCGTCGATGCCGGTCAAGGTGGCGTGGATCTTGCGAATCCGGCGGGCGCCCCGGGCAGCCTCCGCAGCCGTCCCGTAGGTCCGCACCCGGACGAACTCAGCCGTGCGGACAAACCGGGCCCACGCCTCGCCGCGGTCCGCGAATCCGGTGTTCTGCCAGGTGGCCCGCATCACGCGAGGGTTCAGTGCCTGCAGGTAGAGGGAACGCAGGCCGGCCACCCAGATGACTGGCTCGCCCATGATCCGCCAGGTAACCGAGTCGGGGCCGAAGAGCCCCGCAGCCCCGGGGCGAGGACGCGGGCGGTCAGCGGACGCCACGTCCGGCACGCCCATGGCTCACCTCCCTGCCGGTCACGTTGGGCGGGTTTCCTCCTCTATCCAGCCCAGGTACGCCGACGAGCCCGCGACGATCGGCGTAGCGACTATCTCTGGCTCATCGTAGCTGTGCCGCTCGGTCAGGAAGTCGGCCAGTTCCTGGTAGCGGTCAGTGGGCAGCTTGAGTATCAGCATCCACTCCTCGGCCCGCTCCAGCCCGCCGTCCCACCAGTACATGCTTGCCACCGGGCCAGCCACCTGAGCGCACGCGGCCAGCCGTGCCGTCACGGCCGCGCGGGCGAGATCCATTGCCTCCGCCCGCGAGTCCGTGGTGGTCTGCACCTGCAGGTACCGCACCTCGGCGCCGGCCACCCCGCTACCCTGACTCGCCATGGCACCCGATCGTACGCCCGGCCCGGCCGGGGCGCCGCAGTTGGTCGTTACGCGGTGACCTGCACGCCACCTCGGGCGGGCGCGCAAACCGGCCAGCAAAGGAGACCACCATGAACGGCCCGTTCTGCCTGGTGGTCAACCCCGCGGCGGGCGGCGGGCGGGCGCTCGGGCTGCTCGGCGCCGTCACCGCGGCCCTTGCCGAGGCCGGCCTGGCGTACCAGGTAAGCCGGTCGGCGAGCCTGGACGATGCCCGGGCGCTGGCGGGCGCTGCAGCACGGCGCGGGGAAGTGGTGGTAGCCGTCGGCGGGGACGGGCTAGCCGGCGCGCTGGCGGGCCCGGTAGCGGCGGCCGACGGTACCTACGGGATCATCCCGGCCGGGCGCGGTAACGACTTCGCGCTGATGCTCGGCTTGCCGGCCGACCCGGCCGGCGCGGCGCGGGTCCTGGCCAGCGGCCAGCCCCGCACCGTGGACCTGATCGGCGTCGGCGTTCCCGGCGAGCCCGAACTGGTGGTCGCGCTCAGCGTATACCTGGGCGTGCCGTCGGTGGCCGGGCGGATCGCCAACCGGACCCGGCTGCTGCGCGGGCCGACCGTGTACCCGGTGGCGGCGCTGCGCGCGCTGGCACGCTGGAGGCCCGCCACGTTCCGGGTCGGGCCCGGCGGCCTGGCCGGGATTCCGGACGGCAGCTTCGCCGCGTACGCCGTCGTCGTCGCGAACTGCCCTTACTTCGGCGGCGGCATGAAAGTCGCCCCGGCGGCCGTGATCGACGACGGCATCCTGGATGTCGTCACCATGCGGCACGGTCCGCGGCTCGCGTTCATCCGGGTACTGCTGAGGATCAAGGACGGGACGCATGTCGCGCTGCCGCAGGTCAGCATCGGCCAGGCGGCCGAGGTGACAGTGACCGTGGACCGGGCCATGCTAGCCGCGGCCGATGGCGAGGAACTACCAGGTGCCGCGCCGCTACCGGCCGCCGTTCCGCTGCGGATCCGCGCGCTCCCCGGCGCGCTGCGGGTGATCGCGGCGGGCTAGCAGCCCGGCTAGCAGCCGGACAGCCTGAGCTGCAGCCATGCTGACATCCTTGCCCAAATCGGCGCAACAGGCCAGGCTGAGGCGGTATAACCAGTCTGTGCCCGACCCGAGAGAACTGCCCGACCGGCAAGACCAGCCTGACTTCGACACCAGCATTGCGCACCCGGCGCGCGTCTATGACTACTGGCTGGGCGGCAAGGACAACTACGCCGCCGACCGGGAGGCTGCCGAGCGGGTGCTCGCGGTGTCGCCGGGGCTGCGCTTCCGGGTCCGCGCCAACCGGGCATTCCTGGCCCGTTCCGTGCGCTACCTGGCGGGCGAGCCGGGCATCCGGCAGTTTCTTGACATCGGCACCGGCATCCCCAGCGCGAACAACACGCATGAGGTCGCGCAGGCGGCGGCGCCGGATGCCCGCATCGTCTACGTGGACAACGACCCGATCGTGCTCGCGCACGCGCGCGCCCTGCTCACTAGCACGGAGGCGCAGCGGCGCTACAACGAGCGGGTGTCCACGCCGCAGACGATGCGGAATCACGCGGAGGTCTGCCGTTTCTTCGATGGCCTGACGCTAGTGCCGCCCGGCGTGGTCTACGTGCACACCTGGCGCCCCGACCCGGGCAGCGAATTCCCCGGGGATGCCACGTCGGCGCATGGCGGCGTCGGCCAGAAGATAACTTGACCCTTTCTTGACTTCCGCCTGACCCGCTGCACCGCGGATCGGCAGCTTAGGCGACTTTCATTCTCCGGCCGATCCCGGGAGGATCCGTTGGACTCCGGTGTGGCCAGGCCAGGAGGGCGTTCCAGCCGCAGGCAGGCGGCCAGTTCGGCGAAGAACGCCCGGTCGACAGGAACGTGCCGTTCCGTGCCGCCCTTGCCGGTCACCGACGGCTGCGCGCCAGCCGTGCCTTCCGTCCACGACCTACCGGTCCGTCCGGCGGGGCCAAAATACCCACCAGAACGTAACCAGAAGTTATAGTAGGTGCAAAGTTCAAGTTCAACTCGGGACCGCAGATGAGCGATCGTGTTCTCGCGATAGACGACGAGCCGGCGGTGCTCCGCCTCGTCGCCCGAGCCTTGCGCAGCGAGGGCCTAGAGATCGACACTGCCACCGACGGGGAAGAGGGCCTGCGGCTGGCACTCATGGGTTCCTATAACGTCGTGCTCCTCGACCTGCTGATGCCAGGCACCGACGGCATGTCCGTCCTGCGTCGGCTGCTGCGTCTTCGGCCAGGTCAGGCAGTCATCGTGCTCTCCTGCCTGACCGATACCGCGTCGAAGGTGCATTGCTTCGAAATGGGCGCCGACGACTACCTGGCCAAGCCGTTCGTGCTGGATGAGCTGCTGGCCCGGATCAAGGCGCGGAATCCGGGACCGGAGCCTGTCGAATCCGCACATCCTCACCACCCCTAAGATCGTACTCGACCCGGTCCGCCAGGAGGCGGACGCCGGGACCGGGCCGGTGGGGCTGACCCGGCGGGAGTCTATGCTTCTGGCCGAGCTCATGCAGCATGCGGGCAGCACGGTTTCCAAGGAGCGCCTCCTATCGTCGGTCTGGGGCTACAGCTTCTATCCGGAGTCGAACGTGGTCGACGTCTACGTCCGGCGGCTGCGGGCGAAGCTGGAACCGGACGTGATCTCCACCGTCCGCGGGGTGGGCTACAGGGTTGACCTTGAATGAGCGGATCGGCTGCTTCTGGCGGCGGTACCGGGTCGAGATCGGCTGGTGGATCTTCGTTCTGCTAAACGTGGCCGGGATCCTGATATTCCGGAAATGGGCCACCGTGCCATTCCATTTTATTTGGATTAGCCTGTCCTTGTTGTACGGGTGGCGGGTCTGGGCAATGCGCGCCACCTCGGTAGCACTGGCGGCAATCATCATCCTCACGGGTTTCAGCCTGTGCACTGACATCATGTCCGGGGACCAGGCGGCCGATGAGCTAACCGAGATCCCGCTGATGTCGGCGGTGTTCGCGGCTATGGTGCTGTTCGTACGGCGGAGCGTGGCGGCCAGGGAGGAGATCAGCCGGGTCTACGAGCACAATGTGGGGCTGCTGCAGTATGCGCGTCACCTTATCCGGCATGCTTCCCACATCGTGCGCACCCCGCTCACCATTGCCCTGGGGCATGCGGAAATTCTCCAGCGCACAACGGATGACGTGGTCGCCGCTCGCGACGCGCAGGTTGTGATCGATGAACTCAAGCGGCTGAAGGGAACCACCGACCGGCTGCTGGAACTCGCCGAGAGCCACCAACCAGACTTCGTGCGCCCGGTGGTCACCCCGCTCCGCGAGGTCCTGACGGACGCCTGTGACGGGTGGTCGGCGAAGGACGCGCTGGTCCGCCTGGGAAAGGTCGACGACGCTGTCATCCGGCTCGACCCTGACCGTCTCCTGGAAGCCCTGGACCAGCTGATCAGCAACGCCGTCACCGCGTCTGACCCGGGGACGCTCATCGAGGTCTCCGCGCGGCATGAGGACGGCTGCGAGGTGATCGAGGTCGCCGACCGCGGGCCCGGAATCTCCGCGGATGACAAAAAGCCGATCTTCGACCGGTTCGCGCGTGCTGATGGCAACCGCGAGCGGGGAGCACGACTGGGCTTCGCCATCGTGATGGCGATCGCGGAGGCGCACGGCGGCTCGGTCGGGGTGCGCGACCGGCCTGGCGGCGGAGCCGTCGTCGAGTTGCGGCTGCCGCGGCAGGGCCCTGGCCACGAGCCTGCCGCAGCCGAGATGGCGCCAGCCAGCGCCGCCCCGTAAGGCGTGTTCCGTAGTTCTTTCGCTACCGGCGGGCTCGCGCAGGCGCACCCGTCAACGCAGGCCAGTCGGGCCCGGGCGGGCTGCTCATCCTGCCCCGCGGCGGGGGATGCCCGCCGGCTGGTTGAATGCGTAGTAGTGGTCGTCCATGAAGTGGCCGGGCGCCCACATCTGGGACCGCTGCACGCGGCTGGTCTTCCGGTCCACCCAGAGCGTGAGCCACACGCTATCCGGGTCGCTGCCGTGCCCGCCGAAGGCCGACACCACCGTGACCGGCACGCCCGACACGGTCCCGGTTCCCAGGATGCGGGCGTCGACGAGCGGCCGGAACGGGTCCCACACGAAGTACGGCACCGGGGCGAGGGTACCCCTGGACTTCAGCCGCCACGGCGCCCCCGGGCTTGTCTTCACGTAGAGCGAGCTGCCGAGCCACAGCGACTGTTGCACGCCGCCGCTGTACCACGTCCGCAGCCACATCTGGTGCGGGCGCGCGTACGCGTACGCGCTGCGGAAACCCGACAGCACCTCGGCCACCTGGTAGCTGCGCAGCTGGTTCATCTGCGCGGCCGCCGCCCGGGCCAGCGTGGTTCCGTTCTTGGCGGGCAGCGATGGCAGATCGAAGGCCGCCGTTCCGCCATTGCCGCCTGCTGCGACCGCCACCGCCAGCCGTTCCCCGCCCTGCAGGTCAACGGTGGCGGTGCGGCACGGCCCGCCACAGGAGGAAAGCGCCTGCCACCGGCCTCGCACCCGGATGCGTGCCCTCGACGCCGCCGTCGCCGGGCTGGCGAGGTAGGCACGGACCGTATTGACCCCTGGCCTGCCGGGGTGCACGGTGAGCCCGACCATGACCCGGCCGGCCCGGCCTCCCATGGTCAGGTCGCCGGGCCGGGGAAACGGCGAGGCCCGGGCCGCGGCGGAGCCGGAAGCCACGGTTGCCTCCGCCGCCTCGCGTGCCTCCTTCGGCACCACCGGGTAGGCGGCCAGGGCAGCGGCGGCCGCGATCACCATGAGGGCAAGCGCCGCCTCCGCCCGCACGCTCACCCGTATCCGCCGCCAGGCGAGCACCGAGAGCGGGACCATCGCGGCCACGGCGACGGCCTTCACCACCAGCGTGAGCCCGTACGGGGTGGTCAGCACCTGGCCCGGGCCGCCGAGCAGCTGTGTCGCCTGCACCACCCCCAGGATCACCGACACGAGGAAGGCCCAGGGCGCGACCCGGGTGAACCGCGGCAGCAGGTCGCGTCCCACGGCCTGCCAGCGGCCGGTCACCCGGAGCAGCGCCATCGCCATGATCCCGCCAGCCCACACCCCGGCCGCAGCGAGGTGAACCGCGTTCACGGCGATGCCCTGCCAGGCGGGCTCGACGTCCGCGCCATGGCCGGCGACCGCGATCGCGACGACGACGCCGGCGAGCGGCACCGGCGGGATGCGCGCCCGGACGATGGCCCCCTCCAGCACCGCAGCCTCCAGCGCGAGCCGCGCCACCCGGGCCCAGCCGGTGACTCCATTCGTCAGGTAGTCGATCATCCCGGTCACCGAGACGCCGGAACTGGCCAGCACCGCCTCGGCGGCCACCACGGCTACCCCGCTCACCAGGAGCGCGGCCGCGACCGGGACGGCGGGCAGCCGCAGCGGCAGGCCGCGGCCCAGCATGCTCAGCAGCGCGAGCCCGCAAGCGAGCAGCAGCAGGGCGTACTCGATCCCGCGCAGGACGGCAACGATCACGTCCGATGCAGTCGGCCCCCGCGCGGTGGTCCCGGGGGACGCGACCGCCACGGCGGGCGATACGCCCACGCCGAACTGGAACGTCCCGGTGATCGTGTGCCCGTCGATCACGCTGACGGTCTTCCAGTCCACCTGGTAGATGCCCGGCGCGTTGGCGGAGAGCGGCACCCGTATCGTCTTGCCGGACACCTCGCCGGTGAATCGCCGGCCAGCAGGGTCGATGACGGTGGTGCCTGACAGCCGGGGGATCAGCGGCTCGTCAAACACGATAACGACCGCGCCCGGCGTGGCGCCGAGACGGGCGCCCGGCGCCGGCGTGGCGGAGACCGGCACGGCGTGCGCGGCGGCAGTGCCCGGCAAAACCAGCAGCAAGGCAGCCGACGCCAAGACAAGGCCGCCCAGCCGCGCTGTCCAGCGGCCGCTTGCTCCCGGAACCCGGTGGGAGAGCATCACCTCGCTGAAATCCGGCGCCGGGATGTCAGTGCAGCACGACGGCAAGGATGCCCAGCACGGCCAGCGTCACCAGGACTGCGATGAAGACGGTCGCGTGATACTGCGCGGGGCTCGGCTCGGGCAGACCGGCCGGGTTGCAGTCCCTGCACACCGACTGGCCCCATGAGGTCGCCTTGCCGCAGCGCATGCATTGGTCGTACGAGCGCCGCTTCATGGCCGCCATTCCCTTCGCGGATCTCACTGACCCGTCCCGGCGTGTGCCTCGCCATGAGCTGCCCCATTACCCGCAGCGTGATCATGATGGCGCCACTGCCGCCGCACATCAAGGCTCCAGCCGGCCAGCGAGACGACGAGAAGGGCCGCGCCCACGGCCAGCGCCCAGCGGGGCCCCACCGCCCCGAGCACCACTCCGATCATGGACAGGGCGAACACCAGCGGCCAGATCGTAGGCGCCACGTGCGGCTCGGTATCCTCGGCGTCGCCTCCGGCACCGGCCGCCCGCGCGGCGACCGTCGCCCGGGCTTGCTGGACCGCGCGGGTGAGGTAAGCGCCCACCAGAAGGGCACCGCCGGCCACGGTCAGCATCTCGATGGTGCCCTCGTACTCCCCCGTGACCAGCGCGTAGACGATACCCATCACGATGAGGAACGAGCCGAGCCCCATGGTGATCCTCGAGAACAGCGTCATCCGCGGCCACCTCCTCTTCCGGACCGTCGGCCCGGCTGCGGGCTCACCGGCTCGCCGCCAGGTAAAGAACCACGTAGATCACGACGCCGAGAACAACGACGAAGTACCAGTAGATCGCCGCCGCCTGCAGAGGATCGGGGCGAAGGGTGAGTTCGCCCGTCCACGTCCGGGCCATGACCACGCCGAGCAGCACCGCCCCCCCCACGACGTGCCCGAGCTCGAGCCCGATGATCATGTAAAATAGCGACTCGTCAATCCCCTGGCCCACGCCGAACGGGATAGCGGCGTAGCCGATCGCCGTCAGCACGCCGAAGGCGACGGAGAGGACCAGCGCCGCCGCTAGCCACCGCATGACGCCGCGCGGGTACTCCGGGGCGTGCGCGCGGCGCATGGCCGCCGCCATGGCAGCCCCGCTGGCCAGCAGTACCACCACTCCGATGGTCGGCACCCCGATCGACGGGGAGGGGATTCCGGCCGGGGGCCACACCCGGGCGGCCGTGTACGACACCGCGTAGACGCCCAGGAAGGCAGCGAAGAAGACCGCCTCCGACGCGACGAGAAGCACCATGCCGGTCACTGAGCTGCTCGCGCCGCGGACGGCCTGCCGGTCGATGCGTTCGGCGTCGATGAGCTCGGCGGGGCGAGGACCGGCCGCGCGGCCGGGCAGGGGCTCGCTTGCGGTCATTGTGCCGCCTCCGGGGCCGCTCCGCCCGGTCCCGCCGCCTCCTCCGGTCCCGCTGCCTTCGCCGCCGCGCTGATGGCGAGCCGCAGGTCGCGGACCGGGCGTTCGGAGCGGATCTCGGGCAGGGCGTCGAAGTTATGCGGCGGCGGCGGCGACATCGTCGCCCACTCCAGCGAGTTTCCGCCCCATGGGTCGGCGGGCGCGTTACGCGGCTTACGCAGCGTGGTAAGGATGTTCCACAGCCCAACGAGCATCGAAACCGTGATCACGTACGCGGAGATCGTCTCGATCAGATTCAGCGTCCCCCACCCGGAACTGACGGGATAGGTCGCCACCCGGCGCGGCATGCCCATCAGGCCCAGGAAGTGCATCGGGAAGAACGTCACGTTGAACGAGATGATCAGCAGCCAGAACTGCCAGATGCCGAGCTTCCGGTTGAGCATCCGGCCGGTCATCTTGGGGAACCAGTAGTACATCGCGGCGAAGATCCCGAACAGGCTCCCGCCGATCAGCACGTAATGGATGTGCGATACCACGAAGTACGTGTCGTGGATTGCGAAGTCCGCCGCAGGGGAGGCCATCCACACGCCGTCGATCCCGCCGATGACGAACATCGCGATCATGCCCAGCGCGAACAGCATCGGCGGCTCAAACCTGATTTTCCCTTTCCACAGCGTGAACAGCCAGGCGAGGACCAGCAGCCCGGTGGGGACCGAGATCAGCTCGGTGGTCACCGAGAAGAACGAGTCGTTGACGAGGCCCGTGGTGTACATGTGGTGGCCCCACACCGTGAAAGAGAGCGCCATGATGAGCATCAGGGCCAAGATCACGAACCGGTACCCGTAGAGCGGCTTCCGGCTGAACACCGGGACGATCTCCGACACGACTCCCCAGGCGCCCATGATGAGCATGTAGACCTCGGGGTGCCCGAAGAACCAGAACGTGTTCAGGTAATTGGCGACGCTGCCGCCGTGCGCCGGGTCAAAGAACACTGTCCCGAGGTGGCGGTCGGAGAGCAGCATGAGCAGCCCGGCGGTCAGCGAAGGCACGGCCAGCACGATCAGGACCGACGTGGTGGTCGTGGCCCAGGTGAAGATCGGCACCCGGCTCATGCTCATGCCCGGGGCGCGCAGCCGGAGCACGGTCACGATAAAGTTGATGGCGCCGAGGAGCGAGCTGGTGCCGACGATCAGCAGGCCGAGGATCCACAGGTCCTCACCTGTCCCCTCCTGCAGGGACAGCGGCACGTAATTCGTCCACCCGGCGGCGGCCGCGCCGCCGTGGGTGAGGTATCCGGCCACGATCGTCAGCCCGCCGACCGGCAGCAGCCAGAATGACGCCGCGTTGACCCGGGGGAACGCCATGTCGAGCGCGCCGATCTGCAGCGGCACGAAATAGTTCCCGAACCCGGAGAGCAGCGGGAGGATCACCAGGAAGATCATGATCGTCCCGTGCATGGTGAAGCCCTCGTTGAAGACCTGCGGCGAGAGGACCGTGTTGCCGGGCTGCGCCAGCTGCGTGCGCATCAGCATCGCCAATGCCCCGGCGAACGCGAAGAACGTGAAAGAGTTGACGAGGTACATTATCCCGATCTTCTTGTGATCGGTCGTCGTCAGCCAATCGAGTATCCGCGCCATTCGCGGCCGCGGCGCGGCTGGTCTCGCCAGTACATCTGTCGTCGTCATGATCGATCTGCCCGTTGCTTGCTGCGGATCTCTCTCCCGCTCACCTTGGGTGCTCCCTTCATCACGCTAACCCGCCGCCTGCCCGATGACCAGAGTCCCTGACATCGCCGGCCCGTGGATGTCGCACTGGAAGTAGTACTTCCCGGCCGGCAGCGGCGGGGCGGTGTAGGTCTTGGTCGCCGGGCCGGTGAGGCTCTTCGTCTGGAAAAGCCTCTTCTTCAGGCTCGAGTCGACCCAGATGGCGAAGTTGTGCGCGATGCCAGCGTCCTTGTTGATGATCGTGATCTTGATTGGCTGGCCCGCGACGGCTGCGATGCAGGCCTTGTCCCAGGAAATGTGCTGCGCCGTCAGCGTGATCGATGACCCGGCCGGGGTGCAAGAACTGCCCTTGGATTGCCCCTTCTGCTGCTGCTGCACCCACGCCTGGAACTGCGGCTCCGACAGGACCCTCAGCACCAGCGTCATCTTCGAGTGCCAGAGGCCACAGAACTGCGTGCACTGGCCGCGATAGGTGCCTGCCTTGGTGGGCGTGAACGTGAACGTGTTCGGGTGGCCAGGCACGGCGTTCCTCATGTAGAGCATGTCCGGCACAAAGAACCCGTGGATCACGTCGCTGGACTCCAGAGTGATCTGCGCCGACCTGCCGACCGGCAGCGCCATCGTGAGCGCCTTGCCGGGGAAGGTTTCGCTGGCGGTCTTCCCGCTGACCGACAGGCCCTCCTTGACGTATCTCGCCGACCACTGCCACTGGGAGCCGGTGACGACCAGTCGCTCGACTGGATGCGGGTCGATGTGGTCGACCCTGTTCACCGTCACCTCGCCGACCGCGAGCAGCGCGACGATGATGGCCAGCGGGGCGGCGAAGAACGTCGTCAGGGCGGCGGGGTGTCCGGGGGCCTGTACCGGCTCGGACTCATCCCCCTCATCCCCGCGTCGCCTACGGAACCGGACGATGGCGATGGCGAGCATGCCCCAGACGAACACGAACACGGGCAGCGCCAGCCAGAGGATGAAGTACCAGAGCCCGTGCACGTCCTGCGCCTTCGCATCGAGCCCTGGCTTCACGACGCCGCAGCCGGACGTGACCAGCAGCAGCGCGAGTAGTTGCAGCGCCCGGCGCAGCGCGCGGCGCGGGCCGCTGCGAGCTACCGGCCCGTGGCCCTCGTACCCCGGCCCGGGCCGGCTGGCTCCGGGCCCTGGAAGCGCACTGTTCGGTATCATCGGCGGCTCACGAGGCGGTGAAGGAGGTAATCATGCCGATGGTGAGGTGCGGCGGGCCGGTGCCGCCGCCGGCCTTGCCGGTCTGCCAGCAGGTCGCCACGTAGTTCCCCGGCGGGAGACCCATGGTGACCGCGGTGCCGGAGTTGGTGGGCAGCGGATCGCCGCTGTCGGCGAAGTGGATCCAGTGGTCCTCGGCATCAGGGCCGTTCTTCTTGGCGTCGTTGATCACGTCCTGGGCGGTCTTGCCGGCCGGCAGCTGCAGCACCACGAACTCGTGATCGATCTCGAACGACTCCTTGTTGGTGAACGAGACCACGACCGGCTTGTTCGCCGGCACGGTCGACGGCATGCCGTGGTAGGTGAAGTTCTGCACCGTGACGTTGTAGGAGGCGGGCACGCCTGCGGTGGCCGGGACGCTCGCGGCGGTGGAAGCGGTGAACGGAGCGATCATGCCGATGGTGAGGTGCGGCGGGCCGGTGCCGCCGCCGGCCTTGCCGGTCTGCCAGCAGGTCGCCACGTAGTTCCCCGGCGGGAGATCCATGGTGACCGCGTGGCCGGAGTTGGTGGGCAGCGGATCGCCGCTGTCGGCGAAGTGGATCCAGTGGTCCTCGGCATCAGGGCCGTTCTTCTTGGCGTCGTTGATCACGTCCTGGGCGGTCTTGCCGGCCGGCAGCTGCAGCACCACGAACTCGTGATCGATCTCGAACGACTCCTTGTTGGTGAACGAGACCACGACCGGCTTGTTCGCCGGCACGGTCGACGGCATGCCGTGGTAGGTGAAGTTCTGCACCGTGACGTTGTAGGAGACGACCGGCACGGATGCGGTGGCCGGGACGCTCGCGGCGGTGGAAGCGGTGAACGGAGCGATCATGCCGATGGTGAGGTGCGGCGGGCCGGTGCCGCCGCCGGCCTTGCCGGTCTGCCAGCAGGTCGCCACGTAGTTCCCCGGCGGGAGATCCATGGTGACCGCGTGGCCGGAGTTGGTGGGCAGCGGATCGCCGCTGTCGGCGAAGTGGATCCAGTGGTCCTCGGCATCAGGGCCGTTCTTCTTGGCGTCGTTGATCACGTCCTGGGCGGTCTTGCCGGCCGGCAGCTGCAGCACCACGAACTCGTGATCGATCTCGAACGACTCCTTGTTGGTGAACGAGACCACGACCGGCTTGTTCGCCGGCACGGTCGACGGCATGCCGTGGTAGGTGAAGTTCTGCACCGTGACGTTGTAGACGGGTATCCCGGCAGCCGCCGCCGACGCGGACGCTGTCGCGCTCGTGCTGGGTGCCGCTCCGCCGCCGCTCTTGGAGCAGCCGACGGCGATGACGAGGACCGCGCATGCCGCGATGGTCATGATGGGAAGGGACTGCAAATACCGACGGGCGCGCCGTGCATGTGGGCGGGGCCCGCTTGGCGATCTCATGGTTGCTCCTTCGCACCCAGGTTTCAATCCGCACCGGCGAGCACAGCCACGGCAGTGCCCTGGTGCCGCGCAGGCAAGCGGGTCGCTTTAACGGAAGTGTCTGTCGCTTAACGGAAGTGTCTATCGTGCAACCGGAGCTACAAGATAGCCCTCATGGCCCAACATGAAAGTTGTGTAATGGACGGTCGGCTCATCCATTACAGCTCCGTCATGATGGGCAGCCGGGCAGGGCCGCGCGTGCAACACTGCGATCGCGCGGCGCGGCACTGCGCCCGCGGACGCAGGACGGGAGCTGCAAGCTGTTTAACCTCCAGGCCGTGCTGGCGGCGTGGGCCTTCGATCCCGTGCCCACCATCGGGGCAGGCGTGGCCGCGGTTGGCTACCTCGCCGCGCGGCACCGGCTGATCAGCAGCCCGCACGCCGTCGGGGTACCTCGGGCCGCCGGGCGCGGGCGCATGGTCTGCTTCGGCGCTGGCTTGCTGGCGATCGTCGTCGCTGTGGACGGGCCGCCGGACGTCCTGTCCGATGTCTCGTTCTCAGCGCACATGATCCAGCACCTGCTCCTCCAGCTGGTGGCCGCCCCGTTGCTGCTCCTCGGCGGCCCGCTGGGCCTGCTGCTGCGCGCGGACCCGCCCTGGCTCCCCCGGCGGGCCCTGGTCCGCCTGCTGCGCAGCCGTCCCGTGCGCGTGCTGACCCATCCGGTGACTGCAGTGGGCTTGTTCACCGTCATCCTGGTCGGCAGCCACCTGACGCCGCTGTACAACCTGACACTGGAGCGGGAGTGGGTGCACGAGTTGGAGCACGTCGCATTCCTCGTCACGGCGCTGCTGTTCTGGTGGCCCGCTATCGGCGTCGACCCGGCCCCCCACCGGCTCAGCTACCCGGCGCGGCTGCTCTACATGTTCCTGGACATGCCCGTCATGGCCTACCTCGGGCTCGCGATCGCAAGCTCCTCCCGCGTCCTGTACCCGTACTACGCGGCGCACCCGCCGCCGTGGGGCGCGAGCGCACTGCAGGACCAGGGGGTTGCCGGGACGATTATGTGGGTCTCGGCGACGTTCACCATGGTACCCGCGATGGCGGTCCTGCTGCTCCGGTGGCTGGATGAGGACGAGCGCAAGCAGGCGAGACGCGAGGCCCGGCCAGCAGGCGACGTGCCGCGCCGGGACCACGCGCCGGCCGTGGCGCCGGCGCCTCACTTCCGGTCGGCTGCCTCATGACGAGCGCCAAGCCACCGGCGGACCGCAGCGGCGGCGCGGGCTTGGGCCCGGCAGTCCTGGGGGGGGCCCGGCCATCGGGGTCCGGGGGTATCCCCCGGGACAGCGCTGTGCTCCCCCGGGCCGGCATGGTGGCGGGGCGCCGCTCAGTCCGTCCGGTCGCCCGGTCGCTGCTGGCACTGACCAAGCCGCGGATCATCGAGCTTCTCCTGGTCACGACGGTGCCTGCGATGATGCTGGCGGAGCGGGGACTGCCCGCGCCCGGACTGCTGCTGATCACGCTGGTCGGCGGCGCGCTGGCGGCCGGCAGCGCGAATGCGATCAACTGCTACCTCGACCGCGACATCGACGCGGTCATGCGGCGCACCTCCCGGCGCCCGCTGGCCCGGCCGACCTCGCTGGCCGTGATCAGGCCTGGCGAAGCGCTGGCCTTCGGCATCGCCCTGGGCATCGTGGCCACGCTGATGCTTGGCCTGCTGACCAACTGGCTGGCTGCGGTCCTGGCCGACACGGCCATCCTGTTCTACGTGTTCGTGTACACGCTCGGGCTCAAGCGGCGGACCGCCTCCAACATCGTGATCGGCGGCGCCGCCGGGTGCTTCCCGGTGCTGGTCGGCTGGTCGGCGGTGACCGGGACAGTCGGCGTGGCGCCAGTTATCCTGTTCGCGGTGATCTTCTTCTGGACGCCGCCCCATTTCTGGGCGCTGGCCATGAAGTTCAAAGACGACTACGCGGCGGCGGGCGTGCCGATGCTGCCGGTGGTGGTTCCCGCCTGGGTGGTGGCCCGCAAGATCCTCTTCTACTCCCATCTGATGGTGGCAGCCACGCTGGCGCTCGCCCTGTACGCCGGGTGGGTCTACGCTGCTTGCGCGGCCGGGCTCGGCGGGTGGTTCCTGGCCGAGGCGTACCGGCTGCAATCGAGGGTGGCCCGGCTCACCGAGGGCGCTGCCGCGGTGGCGCCGGTCCCGGCCCGAGCGGCGGAAGGCGCGTCGGCGACGGGGCCCGGCCCATCGGGGTCCGGGGGCATCCCCCCAGCCAGCGCAGCGGCCGGCATCGCTGAGGGGACATGCGGAGGGCTGGTTCGGCCGAGCGCGAACCCGGCTCCGATGCGGCTGTTCCACCTGTCCATCGCCTACCTGAGCCTGCTGTTCGCGGTGATCGCCGTTACTTCAGTGCTGCCCTGGGGCCGCTGGTGACTGGCTGATGCATGTGCCAGACCCAAACTTCTCCACGAGAGGCCAGGTGCCCACGGGTTATTGGGGATCGCCGCGCTCGCCGTCGTCCGGTTCCAGGTGCCTGGCCGGGATGCCGCGGAGCCACGCCGGCCACAGCCGTCGAGCCACGTCGGCATCAACTCGGCCGCCGAGTGCATCGACCGCCACACCCCGCGGTAGCCAGGCAGCACGCCCGATGCAACGATCATATGTCCCACGATGAGCCCCGTGACGGGGTATGTCGTCCACTTGTGCACCCGGGCAAGCAGCACGAACGTGGGCCCGCCATGCACGACGGTGAGCCCTGCCCCGCTGCCTACCAGCACGGCGAGGCCGAAGATCAGGGTTACGTTGAGGATCCGCTGGCCTGGGTCGAAGCGACCCTGATGCCAGCCGAACCGGCCGGTAAAAACCGCCGCGGGCCAGCGGCTGAACCAGCCAAGCTCAGACCGGCGCAGGCGCACCGACTCGGCCGCGAACGACGGAATCGCCCGGGCACCAAGCAGCACACCAGCGACCGCCAGACCGGCCAGGATCCACCCGACAAGCCTGTGCAGCGCGATGTCAGACATCCCGGCGAGCAGGGCCAGCGGGCTGGCATGGCCCTCCTGGCCGACCAGCAACCACCACCCCGTGGCGAGCAGGATCAGCACGCTGACATAGGTCCCGGCGTGGAACCAGCGCGCCGGGCGCCGGTACCTCTCCACCCGGCCGACGGCGGCTCGATGCCGGTGATCAGTAGCCATATCCGCCCGTTGGCGCGCTGCTTGGCGTTCCGCCAGAGCCTCCGGTGACGATCACGGTGATCTGAGCCTTTGGGCCCACTGGCGAATGGTCTGCATGCTGCAGCGTCACCCTGATTGTGTGTTTGCCGGGCGAGAGGCTCTTGACCCGGGTCCTGGTGGAAGTTACCACCTGATAGCTGCTGGTCTGGCCGTCGACGAAGAGATGCACGTGGTCCTTACCGGAGCTGGTCGGGCCTATCTGCGCACTGGAGGTGAACGTCAGCGTGAACGGCATGGTGACCGAGGCGCCGGCAGCGGGCGATGTGATCTTCAGCGTCGGCGTGCTGCCGCCCGAGGACGAGCCGGAGTAGCCGTTCGAGCCGCACGCCGCGACGGCGAGCAGCACAGCGGCTCCGAAACTGGGGCCTACCCACCATCGGTTGCGCATTGATATCTCCATTCAGGCTGGTTGCAGGTACGACAGATCATCCGTACTACCTGGAGTACGTACCGCGGGCCCGCTTTGTTCAGCTGCGGCCAGACGGTTACCCCCCAAGGGGGTCCCGCCGGTTACGCCGCGATGCGCTGGCAGAGCCACGCCAGCGAGAGCGGATACCGGAAGTCGATGCCGCCGTGCGTCGCGTCGAACAGCTCGAACCTGACCACGTCATCGGCCACGCCGGCCTCGCGCAGCGCGCCGCGGAACGCCTCGGCACCGAGGTCGAGGAAGTACTCGTCCCTGGTGCCGGCGTCGATCCAGATAGCGCGCAGCGACCGCAGCGCGCCTGCGTACCTCGGCGCCATCCGGACCGGATCCCAGTCCAGCCAGCGCTGCCAGACATCCGGCCGCAGCATCCCGGTGCGCGGGTCGAACGGCAGCTCGACCGTGCCATCCTCCCGGGCGGAGAAGCAGGCCGACACCCCGAGCAGCATCAGCAGGTGCTGATCGGCTTCCTTGGTGAACGAGACCCTGGACCGGAAATCGTCCCACCACCGCCAGATGTCGCCGTCATAGTCACGCAGCTGCCGGACGGCGGTGCCGAACTCGGGGATGTAGCAGTGCTCGTAGAGCGCGTCCCCGGCATGCGTCGCCAGGGCGCCGAACAGGTCGGGCCGGAGCATCGGGGTGATCATTGCGCCGAACCCGCCGCTGGACTTGCCGGTGATCGCCCGGTGCGCGCTGCGGGCCAGGGTCCGGTAGCGCTGGTCCACCCAAGGCACCACCTCGTCGCACAGGTAGGAGTGATAGCGCCCGGTGCCGTGGGAGTCGACGAACTGGCTGCCGCCGTAGGCAGTCCAGGCATCCACGTAGACCACGATGGCCGGCGGTGCCTGGCCACTCGCGAAAACCGCGTCGGCCGTCTCCGGAAACGGCTGGCGGTAGGGATTGCGGTTGCGCCACATGGCCAGGTGGCCGGTGTATCCCTGGATCACGTAGACGGCCGGATACCGGCTGGCCGGATCGTCGTCGTAGCCGGGCGGCAGGTAAACCCAGAGCGGGCGCTCGGCCGGGTCGCCGAGCGGATTGCCCCGCAGCAGCTCGCTGGTGAGCACGTGCTCGTCGATGCGTCCGGCCAGTTCGGCCGACCAGGGCAGCATGGGGAACCTCCCGCGCGACAATGATGGACGTCCCCAGTCTGTCACCGCCTGGTCGCATGATCGCGGAGGATAGGGATGCCGGAAAACACCGAATCCGCCGCGGGAATGGGAATGTTGCTCTGATGAATTTCGTGGCCCCCGATCAGGTCGAGACGCATTTCACCGCGGCGGTCAGCGGGCTGCGGCCCGGCGGGCCGCCGCTGCCGTCCGGCCTGATCAGGGCCGGCTCTGCGCTGCCCGCGGCCCGCTGCGCCGAGCTGTTCGACGCCCAGCTGGCCAGCCGTCACGCCGATGTGGCCGCCCGCTGGCTGCAGTCCAAGGGGGCCGGCTTCTACACCATCGGGTCATCCGGGCACGAGGGCAACGCGGGCGTGGCCGCGGCGCTGCGGCTGACCGATCCGGCCATGCTGCACTACCGTTCCGGCGCCTTCTACCTGGTCCGGGCCGGCCAGGCCAGCCCGCCGCGGGATGGTGTGCTGGACGTGCTGCTCGGACTCGTCGCGGCCGTAGCCGAGCCGATCGCCGGAGGCCGGCACAAGGTATTCGGCCGCCGCGAGCTGAACGTGATCCCGCAGACGTCGACCATCGCCTCGCACCTGCCGCGTGCCGTCGGCCTGGCCTTCGCGCTGCCGCGCGCGGCCAAGCTCGGGCTGGCCGCGCCATGGCCGGAGGACGCGTTGGTGGTCTGCAGCTTCGGCGACGCCTCGGTCAATCACTCCACCGCGGCGGGCGCGATCAACACGGCCGCGTACTGCAGCTACCAGGGACTGCCGCTGCCGCTGCTGCTGGTCTGCGAGGACAACGGCCTGGGCATCAGCGTCCGTACCCCGGCGGGCTGGATCGGGGCCGCGCAGTCGGGCCGGGCAGGGCTGCGTTATTTCCATGCCGACGGCGCTGACCTGGCCGCGGTCTACGACGCCGCGGTCAGCGCGGCGGACTGGGTGCGGGATCGCCGGGCGCCGGCCTTCCTGCATATCTCGACGGTGCGGTTCGGCGGGCACGCCGGATCCGACGTGGAGTCCGGCTACCGGGCGCCCGCCGAGATAGCCGCCGACCTGCGCCAGGATCCGCTGCTCGGCACGGCCCGGCTGCTGGTAGCCAGCGGCACGGCGACCCCGGCGGACGTCCTGGCCAGGTACGAGGCGTCCAGGGAGCGGGTACTCGCGCTGGCCGCTGAGGTGACGGGCGCGCCGCGGCTCGGCTCGGCCGCGCAGGTCATGGCGCCGCTGGCGGCACGCCGGCCGGACGTCGTCGCGACTGAAGCCGCGCGCGCGGCGACGCCATCTGCCCGCGGCCGCGCGCTCGGCAGGCGGCCGGAGGATGAGGGGCCGCTGACGCTCGCTCAGGCGATCAACCGCACGCTGGCCGACGCGCTGGCGGCCAGGCCGGAGACGATCGTGTTCGGCGAGGACGTGGCCCGCAAGGGTGGCGTCTACGGCGTGACCAGGGGTCTGCTCGGCCGGTTCGGCGCGGGCCGGGTGTTCGACACGGTGCTGGACGAGCAGTCCGTCCTTGGCCTGGCGCTCGGCGCCGGGCTGGCGGGCCTGCTGCCGGTGCCGGAGATCCAGTACCTGGCCTACCTGCACAACGCCGCCGACCAGATCCGCGGCGAGGCCGCTACCCTGTCGTTTTTCTCCCGCGGGCAGTACCGCAACCCGATGGTGCTGCGGATCGCCGGGCTGGGCTACCAGCGCGGCTTCGGCGGGCATTTTCACAACGACAACGCCATCGCCGCGCTGCGCGATATCCCGGGCCTGATCATCGCCCTGCCGGCCAGGCCTGACGACGCCGCCGCGATGCTGCGCGCCTGCCTGGCGTCGGCCCAGTCCGACGGCAGCGTCTGCGTCTTCATCGAGCCGATTGCCCTCTATCACCAGCGGGATTTGCACGAGCCGGGCGACGATGGCTGGCTGGCGCCGTACGACCCGCCGTGGCGGTGGGCCGACGCGCATGTCCCGCCGGGCCGGGCCCGGGTGTACGGGGCCGGTGACGACCTGACGATCGTCACGTTCGGGAACGGGCTGCGGATGAGCCTGCGGGTGTCGGCCAGGCTGGCCGCCGACGGCATCGCCTGCCGGGTAGTTGACCTGCGCTGGCTCGCGCCGCTGCCGGCCCAGGACATGCTGCGCGAGGCCTCGGTGACCGGCCGCGTGCTGATCGCCGACGAGACCCGGCGCACCGGCGGCGTATCGGAGGGGATCATCACCGCGCTGGTGGACGGCGGGTACGCCGGGCAGCTGGCCCGGGTAGCGAGCGAGGACAGCTTCATCCCGCTCGGCGACGCCGCCAATCTCGTGCTGCTCTCCGAGCAGTCCATCGAGGCCGCCGCCCGCGCCCTGCTCCGCTGACCTTGCCGCGCTAGCTCAGCGCAGGCCGGCTGGCTGCCAGCAGGTGGCTGAGCAGCAGCACGGTCACCTCGCCCGGCTGCGAGACGTTGGCCAGGTGGGACGCGCCGCCGATCACCCGCAGCCGGGCTCCGGGGATCCCGGAAGCGATCACGGCACCGTGCCATGGCGGCGTGGCCGGGTCCTGCTGGCCGGCGATGACCAGCGCGGGCGCGGTGACCGAGCCGAGCGACGCCCGCTGGTCCATCGCGGCGATCGCCTCGCAGCAGCCTGCATAACCCGCCGGGTCGACGCCCCGCAGCGCGTCCACGACCAGCGAGACGGCCGCCGGGTCACGCCGCCGGAACGCCGGGGTGAACCACCGCCCGGCGGCGGCGTCGGCGACCGGCCCCATGCCGCGGGCCCGCACTAGCGCCGCCCGCTCGGCCCACATCGCGGCCGGCGGCAGGTACGCCGAGGTACAGCACAGCCCGAGCGCGGCAATCCGCTCCGGGGCGTGCGCGGCCAGCCACATCCCGACCATGCCGCCCAGCGAGATCCCGCAGTACAGCGCCCGGTCCACCCGGTGGGCGTTGAGCAGCGCCAGCACCCCGCCGGCCAGGTCGCCGATCGAGTAGGGCCCGGCCGGGGCGGCCGAGCCGCCATGTCCCGGGTAATCGAACCGGAGCAGCCGGAAATGCGCCCGCAGCGCCGCGGCCTGCGGTTCCCACACGGCCCGGGTAGTGCCGATCGAGTTGCCGAGCACGAGCACCGGGGCGCCGGGCGGCCCTTCCAGCGAGGACTCAAGCCGCAGCGGCCCGGCACGCTCTGGCGTGACCGGCTGCGGCCCGGCAGATACCGGCTCAGGCAGCGCAGGCTCAGGCAGCGCAGGCTCAGGCAGCGCAGGCTCAGACATCAAAGAACACGGTCTCGCGGTCGCCCTGCAGCCGGATATCGAACCGGAACTCCAGCATCCCGGCGGCCGGCGCCGCGGTGGCGATCAGGGTGGCCCGCCGGCCGGCGGCGATCGCCGCGAGCACCGGGTCGGCCGCGTTCGCGGCTTCGGAATCCGGGAAGTAAATCCTGGTCACTACCCGGTCGAGCAGCCCGCGGGCGAACACGGAGACGTCCAGGTGCGGCGCCTGCATGCCGCCGCAGGCCGCGGGCAGCGGGCCGGGCCGCAGCGTGCTGATCCGGTACCGGCCGGCTGAGTCAGTCGCGCACCGGCCGAACCCCCGGAAGCCGGGGTAGGCACGTGCGCCGCGCGGATCGTCGGGATGCGCGAAGCTCCCGTCCGGCGCCGCCTGCCACGTCTCGATCAGCGCATCGGGAACCGGCTCGGCCGCCCCGTCCAGCACCCGGCCGCCGATGCTGACCGCCCCAGGCACCCCGTCCGGCACCACGGACGGGCCGTCCGGCCAGGGCAGTCCGATGGCCAGGAACGGGCCGACGGTCTGCGACGGCGTCAGCGCAAACTGCTGGTGCGGGGCCGGCTGCGGGGCAGCGTGCAGTCTCACCGGCGCTCCTCCCCCGGCTCGAAGACGGTCGCCTGCCGGCCGCGCAGCACGATGTCCCACTGATAGCCGAGCGCCCATTCCGGCTCCGTCGTGGCCAGGTCGAACCGGGCGATCATGCGCTCGCGTGCCTTCGGGTCGGGCACCGAGTTGAAGATCGGGTCCTGGCCGAACAGCGGATCGCCGGGAAAGTACATCTGGGTGATCAGCCGCTGGGTGAATGCCCGGCCGAACAGCGAGAAGTGCACGTGCTGCGGCCGCCAGGCGTTGTGGTGGTTCCGCCACGGGTACGCGCCCGGCTTGATCGTGACGAACCGGTACCGCCCGGCCGAGTCGGTCATGCACCGGCCCGCCCCGTCGAAGTTGGGATCGAGCGGGGCAGCATGGTCATCGACCCCGTGCGCGTACCGGCCGGATGCGTTGGCCTGCCAGATCTCGATCAGCGTGTCCGGCACCGGCCGGCCACCGGAATCCAGCACCCGGCCGGCCAGGATGATCCGCTCGCCGAGCGGCTCGCCACGATGCCGCGTGGTCAGGTCGGCATCGGCGGCGGTCACCCGCTCCGCGCCGAGCAGCGGCCCGGTTATCTCGGTCAGCCCCTGCGGCAGCGGGACCAGCGGACGCTTCGGCGCGCGCAGCACCGACGAACGGTAGGCCGGCGAGTCCAGCGGCGGGTGCACCCCGGCCGGCCGCTGGTAGGACGGCAGCGCCAAGCCGCCGGGCGCAGGCGGCAGGTCGGTGGTCATCGGCTCGCTCCCTCGGTGGCTGGCCTGGCCGCCCGGAGCACGCGCAGCGCGGCAAGCTCGGCGGCGGCAGGCGGCGGAAGCTCCCGCAGGCCCGCTGCGACAGCCAGGTCCCAGCCGGTTCCTGCTTTTACTTCTTTAACGGATACTCCGGGGCAGACTGCGGTCAGGGCCAGCTCGAAGGTCTCCGGATCCGGCTCAAGTACGCCGAGATCCGTGATGATCTTCCTCGGACCGGCCCCGGTCAGCCCCAGCCGCTCCCGGCAGCCAGGGCCGTCGCCGAAGCCGACCGAGGTGACGAAATCGACCTTCTCGACGAACGCGCGCAGGCTCTGCCGGACGACCACGATGACCTCCCGGCAGGAGGCGGCGATCTCCGGCGCGCCGCCCGCGCCGGGCAGCCGAACCTTGGGCTCGGCATAATCCTGGCCGATGACGGTGGTGTTGATGTTGCCGAACTTGTCGATCTGCGCCGCGCCGAGGAAGCCGACGTCGATCCGGCCCGGCTGCAGCCAGTAGTTGAAGATCTCGGGCACGCTGACCACGGTGTCGGCCGTCTCGGCCAGGATGCCGTCGCCGATCGACAGCGGCAGCGCGCCTGGCCTGGCGCCGATCGTGCCCGACTCGTAAATCAGCACCAGGTTCGGCGCGTGCGTCGCCTGCGCGAGATTCGCCGCCTCGCTGGGCAGACCGATGCCGACGAAGCAGGTCATCTTGTCGCGGAGCGCACGCGAGGCGGTGACCGCCATCATCTCGTCCGCGGTATAGCCGACGGTCACGGCGCTACTCCCCCGGTCAGCGCGCCATCCCGGGCTGCCCGGCCAGCCGGGCCGGCCCCGGGCGCATGCTGGCAGCCGCCGTACACATGCTCGTCCAGCCAGCGGCCGAACATGTCCCGGTCCTTGCTGATTGCATCCCAGGCGATGTAGAAGTCGTTGTCCCGGGACGAGTAGCCAAGCGCGTACGAGGGGTGCGCGCCGCCTGGCGCCAGTGCCACGTACCCGACCGTCCAGGACGGCAGCACGACCGCGCCAGGCCGCGGGTCAAGCTCCTCGACGATCTCCTCGACGGTGACCACCGACTGCCGGGCCGCGAGCACCGCCTCCTTCTGGACGCCGGTGATCCCCCAGTACTGGACGTTCCCGGCCTGGTCGGCGCGCTGGGCGTGGATGACGGTCACGTCCGGCCGCAGCGCGGCCACCGCGGTCAGCGTCTCGCCAGTGAACGGGCAGCTGATCTCGGCGATGTTCGGCGCATGCCGGGCCAGGCTGGTGCCGCTGTACCCGCGCAGTACGGCGAATGGCAGGCCGGAGGCGCCGGCCACGTACCGGTTGGCCATGCCGGCATGGCTGTGCTCCTCTAGCTCCAGCGGGCCAGGCCAGGAGTCCTGCACGGCATCCCTGAACCGGTGCAGGGATCCGACGCCGGGATTCCCGCCCCAGGAGAACACCAGCTTCCGCGCGCAGCCCGCCCCGATCAGCTGGTCGTAGATGACGTCGGGCGTCATCCGGACCAGGGTCAGGTCCCGGCGCCGCTGGCGGATTACCTCGTGCCCGGCGGCGTGCGGGATCAGGTGCGTGAAGCCCTCCATCGCGACCGTGTCGCCGTCGCGGACGGCCAGCGCGACGGCCTCGGCAAGCGACACGATCTCCGCCACGTGCGTTCCGCCCTCCTTGGCCTGCCCTCCCGGCCCGCCTGGTCGCCGCCTTTACCGAAACGATATCTACATTTGGCCGCGGAGTGCACACCTGTGCGGACTACGGAGTGTCCTCCGGCTCATCCAGGACGCGCTGGGCGATGGCGAACGCCCGGTTGGCAGCCGGAACGCCGGCGTAGATCGCGACCTGCAGCAGGACCTCGGAGATCTGCCCGGGGCTCAGGCCGTTGCGGAGCGCGGCCCGTACGTGCATGGCCAGTTCTTCCTCCTGCCGGAGGGCGGCCAGCGCGGTGAGCGTGATCATGCTCCGCTCGGCGCGGGTCAGGCCGGGCCGCGACCAGACTTCGCCCCAGGCATACCTGGTGATCAGATCCTGGAAGGGCGCGGTGAACTCGGTCGTGCCGGCTGTCGCCCGGTCCACGTGCGCGTTGCCCAGCACCTGGCGGCGGACTGCCATCCCCTGCTCGGCACTGGCGCCGTCGCATCCGTTAATGCTGGTCTTGTCACGCCGCGCCATCTGCCGCTCCTTGCCGGTCGGTAGGAACCCAGGATCGCAGCCGCGGCTCAAGCTCGCGGTGCGCGGCCAGCGCCCGGTCCACCAGGTCCCCGGCTGAGCCGAGGTCAGCCGGCCGGATCCAGGGCGGCGTCGAGGAGCTCCTGGGTGATTCCGGCGGCGGCCAGGGCCCGGGCCGCCGGGCCGGATTTCAGCGCCGCGGCGAGCGTGTCCCCGGCGGCGGCCGCGGCGGCGCTGACGGACGCGATCAGGTCATCCGCCGCCGCCTGGCCGAGCGCGGGCGCAAGCAGCGCGGCCACCTGCCCGGCCATCGGGAAGCCGCCCGCCGCGGCCAGGTTCGCCCGCATCCGCGCGGCGTCGACGACCAGCCCGGCCAGCAGCTCGGCGGCCCATGACGAGGCTGAGCCGGCCAGCCGCAGCAGGCCGGCCAGCGGCTCCCACTCGGCGTGCCAGGCGCCGGCCGCGCGCTGGTGTTCCTGCTCGGCGGCCGCGGCCAGGGTCGCCAGCAGCCCGGGCACCTGGCGGGTACAGCCGAGTATCAGCACCGCGGCCACCGGGTTGCGCTTGTGCGGCATCGCCGACGAGCCGCCGCCCGCGCCGCCCGCGCTGGCCTCGGCGACCTCTGCCTGGGCCAGCAGGGTCACGTCCCGCGCGATCTTGCCGGTCGCGGCCGCGGCGGCGGCCAGCGCCGCCGCCAGGTCGAGGATCCGCAGCCGGTCGGTATGCCAGGGCAGCACCGGCCGGGCCAGCCCGAGCTCGGCGGCCAGCAGCCCGGCGACCCTGGGCCCGTCGTCGCCGAGCGCGGCCAGCGTCCCGGCCGCGCCGCCGAACTGCACGGCGAGCCGCTCGTCCCGCACCCGGGTCAGCGCATCTCTGGCCTCGTCGATGCTGGTCAGCCAGCCCGCGGCGGCCAGGCCGAAGGTGACGGGTACCGCCTGCTGCAGCAGCGTCCGGCCGATCATGATCGTGTCCCGGTGCGCGGCGGCCAGGCCGGCCGCGGCTGCCGCCACCCCGGCCAGGTCGGCGAGCACGATGTGCAGCGCGCGCTTGGCGACCAGCATTGCCGCGGTGTCCAGGATGTCCTGGCTGGTCGCGCCGTGGTGCACCGCGCTGGCGGCCCATTTCGGCACCGCGGCGGCCAGCGCCCGGGCCAGCGGCGGCACCGGGTTGCCGGTGCGGGCCGCCTGCCGGCCAAGCTCGGCGGGATCAAACTTGCTGGCGACCGCCGCGGCGGTGACCGCCGCGCCGGCGCCGCCGGCGGCCAGCCCGGCCCGCTCCAGCGCCCGGGCCAGCGCCGCCTCGGCGTCCAGCATGGCCTGCAGCCACGCCTCATCGCCGGCCTCAACGCCGCCGCGGGCGAACAGCTCGCCGAAGAGCCCGCCGCGCTCCCGGCCGGCCGGAGCGTTTCCCTCTGACATGTCCAAGCCCTGTCCGGGTGTTTAGCCAACGCTGGCCCGTTAAACATCAATGAGACTATGCCCGGGGCGCACCGGCGCCAGCCGATGCCGCCGGGCGGGATCTGTCGGTGACCGGCCGCCCGGGTTTATTGTCGGCTGTATGACCGTACAGCTGCCCAGCGCGGGCGGGCCATCGCTGCCCCAGGAACGCCGGATCGTGACCGAGATGCCCGGGCCCGCATCGCGGGAGCTGCTCACCCGCCGCAACAGCAGCGTCGCGCGCGGGCTCAGCCATGTGCTGCCGGTCTTCGTTGCCGCCGCAGGCGGCGGCGTGATCGTCGACGTCGACGGCAACTCGCTGATCGATTTCGGCTCCGGTATCGCCGTGACCGGCGTGGGCAACAGCGCAGATCGGGTAGTCGAGCGGGTTACCGAGCAGGTGGCGCGCTTCACCCATACCTGTTTCATGGTCGCCCCGTACGAGGGGTACGTCGAGGTCTGCGAAGAACTCAACCGGCTGACCCCCGGCGCGCACGAGAAGCGCTCGGCCCTGTTCAACTCCGGCGCCGAGGCGGTGGAGAACGCCGTCAAGATCGCGCGGTATGCCACCGGCCGGCCTGCCGTGGTCGCCTTCGACCACGCCTACCACGGCCGCACCAACCTCACCATGGCACTGACCGCCAAGAACATGCCGTACAAGCACCGGTTCGGCCCGTTCGCAAGCGATATCTACCGGATGCCGATGGCCTACCCGCTGCGCTGGCCCGGCGGCCCGGAGCGCTGCGCCGCCGAGGCGCTCGACGTGGTCAAGAGCCTGATTCACACGCAGGTCGGCGAGGACAACGTCGCCGCGGTACTGATCGAGCCAATCCAGGGCGAGGGCGGCTTCATCGTGCCGCCGGACGGATTCCTGCCGGGCCTGGCCGAGTTCTGCCGGGCCAACGGCATCGTGCTGATCGCCGACGAGATCCAGAGCGGCCTGTGCCGGGCCGGCGACTGGTTCGCCTGCGATCACGAGTCGGTGGTGCCGGACCTGGTCACCACCGCCAAGGGCATCGCCGGCGGGCTGCCGCTGGCCGGCGTGACCGGCCGGGCGGACCTGATGGACGCGGTGCATCCCGGCGGCCTCGGCGGCACGTACGGCGGCAACCCGGTCGCCTGCGCCGCGGCGCTCGGCTCGCTGGAGACGATGGTCAAGGAAGATCTGCCGGCCCGGGCCCGCCGGATCGGCGAGATCATGCTGCCGCGGCTGCGCGAGATCGCCGCGGCTACCCCAGCGATCGGCGACGTGCGCGGCCGCGGGGCCATGCTGGCGGTAGAACTGGTCAGGCCGGGCGGCATCGAGCCGGATCCGGCCGTGGCGGCGAAGGTGGCCGCTGCCTGCCATCAGTCCGGGCTGCTGGTGCTCACCTGCGGAACGTTCGGCAACGTACTGCGCTTCCTGCCGCCGATGGTGATCGGCGACCCGCTGCTCGACGAGGGCCTGTCCATCCTGGCGGAGGCATTCGCCGGGCTCTAGCAACTTCGGTCTAGCAGACGTGCCGGCTGGTCTCTTGACGGCATTCGCCGCCGATGTTACGGCTTGGTAACCAGCATCCCCGGCCTGCCAGGGAGAACCCGTGCCGACCCGCGACTCCCGCCGCCGCTGCTTGCTCGCCCTGGCGACGGCCTGCGTGGTCGCGGCGGCGGCGCTCGCCGCGCTGGCCTCGCCGGCCTCGGCGGCGCCATGGCCGGCCATCCCGGCGGGCAGCGTGCGCTATGTCGCGCTCGGCGACTCGTATTCCGCCGGGCTCGGCGCCGGCCACGACATCGCCGCCAGCGGATCCTGCCACCGGAGCGCCGATGCGTACCCGGCGCGCTGGGCCGGCCCGAACCAGCCCGCCTCTTACCTCTCAGTGGCCTGCGCCGGGGCCACCACCGGCACCGTGCTCAGCAGTCAGATCCCGGCGCTGAGCACAGCCACGACGCTGGTCTCGATCACCATCGGCGGCAACGACGTCGGCTTCAGCTCGGTAATGGAAACCTGCGTCCTGCGCTCGACCAGCTCCTGCGTCAGCGCTATCACCGCGGCCGAGGCAAAGGTGACAAGCCAGCTGCCCGGCGAGCTCGACCGGGTGCTCAGCGCGATCGCTCGCCGAGCGCCGAGCGCCCGGGTAGTGGTCCTCGGCTACCCGCGTTTCTACGACCTGGCCAGGTCGGCCGGCTGCATCGGCCTGAGCACGACCGACCGCATGGCCCTGAACCAGGCGGCGGACCTGCTCGACGCCCAGATTCAGGCAGCGGCGGCCAGGCATCAGGACGTGTACGCGGACGTCAGGGCCGCGTTCGCGGCGCATGAGATCTGCGACTCGGGCGGCTGGCTGCATGCGGTGAACATCTTCGACATCGCCGAGTCTTACCACCCGACCGCGGCCGGGCAGTCCGGCGGCTATCTCCCGGTGTTCAGCGCGAACGCCGGCTGACCCGTCCTCGCGGGCAGCGCCACCGCGGCGCAGCCGGTCAGCGGATGGCCCGCGGCCTGCTGCTTGCCGCCCGCAGCACCAGCCCGGCCAGGACGCCGAAAACGAAGCCGCAAACGTGCGCCAGGTAGGCGACCGAGCCGTCGCCGGACGCGGCGAGGCCGGCCGAGTATGCCCACTGCAGCACGAACCACAGGCCGAGCACGAACCAAGCCGGAATGCGGAGCGGGATGAACAGCAGGAAGGGCACCAGGCTCCACACCCTGGCGCGCGGATACAGCACCAGGTACGCGCCGAGGATGCCGGCGATCGCCCCGGATGCCCCGATCAGCGGCTGCACAGACGACGGGTTGGCTGCGGCGAACCCGTATGCGGCGACGTAGCCGCTGGCCAGGTAGAACAGCAGGTACCCGGCGGGCCGCAGCCGGTCCTCGATATTGTTACCGAAGATCAGCAAGAACAGCATGTTGCCGAGCAGGTGCAGCCAGCTGGCATGCAGGAACATCGAGAACAGCACGCTCAGCACCGGGTTCTTCCGGTACGACGGACGGGCAACGACGCAGCCTGCCCCGCCCGGGCCGACTGCCACCTGGCCGGTCGGCACCAGGCGCAGCGGGCGGCCGCCGACCAGCTCGCGCGGGATAGCGGCGTACCGGTCGTAGAAGGCAGCCTGCTGGCACAACGCGGCGGGTGCCGGGCTGCCCGCGACGGTCGACGGCGCGGCCGGGATAAGCAGCAGGGCTACCACGTTGACCGCTATCAGCGTGTACGTGACCCACGGCGTACGGCGCAGCGGGTTGACATCGTGAACCGGGATAACCACGGATCCATGGTGCCCCGGCCGTCCGCTGCGTGGCACGCGGATCCCGGCCGCCGGGGCAGATTGCCGCATCCGGCCCTGCCATCCGGCGGCGAGATCAGCTAGCTGGCCGATGTCTGCGAGCCGGGGCCGCCGCAAGGCTAAGAGCATCCCGGCTACCGACCGCGACTCACCCGGAGGCTGACCCGTGCAAGCGGATACCCGTAGCTACCGAGACTTGCGGCGCCGGTGGCCTGGCCGGGCGGCGCAGCCTGCCACGTCCCCCGCGTTCTTGCTGGGCGGCCAGCCGCCGCGAGCGCGCCGCCCGGCGACCCAGGCAGCGCCCTGGCCAGCGTCCCGGGCAGCGCGCCGCGGGCTGGCCTGGCCACGGCTGCGGCCGGTGCTTGAGCTGGCAACCATCGCCGCCGGCTACGGGGCCTATGCCCTGGTCCGGCTTGGGCTACGGGCCGGCCACCACGCCGCGTTCGCGCACGCGGCGCAACTGTGGGCGGCCGAAAGCCGGCTGCACCTCGGCATCGAGCCGCGCCTCAACCACCTCGCCTCCCCGCACCCGCTGCTCGCGGACGCCGCTGGCTACTACTACGGGCTGCTCCACTTCATCGTCACCGCCGCTGTGCTCGGCTGGCTGTTCTGGCGCCATCCGGCCGCCTTCCCCCGGCTGCGCTCGGCGATCGTGCTGGCCACCACGGCCGCCAACGTGGTGTTCTGGTGCTGGCCGGCCGCCCCGCCGCGGCTGTCCCGGCCCGGAATGACCGATATCCTGGTCTCCCGGCACATCCTCGGCGCAGCCGACCACCATGTAGTCAGCCGGCTGGCGGACCTTTACGCTGCCATGCCGAGCTTGCACGTCGCGTGGGCCACCTGGTGCGCCTTCGCCGTCGTCTCGGTCACCCGGGCCAGGTGGCGCCATCTCGCCTGGATCTACCCCGCGGCCACCACGTTCGTGGTGCTCGCAACTGCCAATCATTTCCTGCTCGACACCATCGGCGGAGCCGCCATTACCGGCCTTGGCCTGCTCTGCACCGGACATGGGCTGCTCCCTGCCTGGCGCACGCGGCGGCAATCTGCCACCCGGCCCGCGATCGCCGCGGCCCGGCCGGCGAGCGATGTCCGGCCGGCCGAGGAACTGCTGAGGCAATGCGGGTGAGCTGGTCTCCCGGCCGGCTACGCCGGCCTGGCACCCGGGCTCGCTGGACGCCGGCGCTGCACAGCTAACCCGAGGCCGTGGCCGCGGGTTAGCTGCCGCCTCGGGCGGATCGCCGGTGCTCACCTGTTCCGAGCTGCCGTGCTCGCTGCCGCGGGCGCTGGCGGCGTCCGGCGGCGGCTCTGAGCCGTGCCCGCGGCCTGCACATCCCGGGCATCCGGCGGGCTGGCCGCGGCCAGCCCGAAGATGCGGCGGCGCACCGCGTCGGCCAGCCGGATGGGCAGGTACGCGACGACGGTCATCCGGCCGGAGTTCTTACCGACCGTGTAGTGGGCCCGGGGACGCTTCGCGGTCAGCGCGCGGAAGATAACGGCCGCGACCGCCTCGGGCGGGCTGCCCTTCTCGTGGCTGCTGGCGAATGCTGTTGTCATCTTCGTGAACGCGGCCCCGTAGTGCGCGCGGTCCGTCGCGGAGAATGCGCCGAGGGTTGCCGCCGCGTCCACGGCGAACTTGTCGCCGGCGTCGGTGCGGATGGTGGCCGGGTCGACCAGGATGGTACGGACCCCGCTGCCGGCAAGTTCCTGCCGGAGCGCGTGGGTCAAGGCGGTCAGGGCAGCCTTCGGAATCACGATCGGGCCGGAGAACGGCGGGGTGCACCGGACCCCGATCGAGCCGATCATCACGATCCGGCCGTGCGCGCGGCGCAGCAGCGGGAGGAACGCCTGGGTCACGGCGAGCTGCCCGATGGCGTTGACCTCAAGCTGGCGGCGGAGCGCCTCGGGTGACATCAGCTCTAGTGGCTGCGCCGAGCCGGAGCCGGCGTTGTTGACCAGGCCGTCCAGCCCGGCATCCCCGACCTGGGCCCGGATGGCCGCGGCCGCGTCGGCGATCTGGCCTGGGTTGGTGACATCCAGGAAGACCGGCGTGATCCGGTCGTAGCCGGCCAGGCTCTTCGCGTCTGCCTCCTTGCGGACGGTGGCGAAGACATGGTGGCCGCTACCGGCCAGCCGCAGCGCGGTGGCGCGGCCGATTCCGGAAGACGCTCCGGTGACGACGATGCTGGTCATGACTGTGCACCTTTCTACGAGCTTCGTTGAAGCACGACCCACTGGCCGGCTGGCCGGACAATGCTGCCTTCCGTTGCTGTCTGGGCGGCGGCGGGGCCTGGCTTGATGGCCATGGCATCCTCCGGCTTCCTAGGCAGGCATATGTCGTGTATCATTGAAAATAATCGATCGATCGATTATTTTCAAGCTAATTACCCGAGTGCTAGATTCCTGCCGGGAGGCTGGACGCGATGGTGACGACGAGTGGCCAGACCCGGCGCCGCGGGCGCCCGCCGAAGGGCGCAGCCGGTGACACCAAGGCCGAGCTGCTGGCCGCGGCACTCAAGCTCTTCGCCCGCAACGGCTACGCCGGCACCTCGATCCGCGCGATCGCCCGCGAGGTCGGCCTGAGCGAGAGCGTGCTGTACGCGCACTTCGGCAGCAAACGGTCGATCTTCGAGGCCGTGCTGGCCAGGCTTGGCCCGCAGAGCGCGGCCACCGTGCTGCGGGACTGCGGCCGGGAAATGCTGGACAGCGACCCGCCCGGCTTCATCTGCATGCTGGCCGGCCGGGTGATGCGGGCCTGGGATACCCCGGAGGCACGGCAGCTGATCAGCGTGATGAGCCACGACGGCCTCAGCCATGACCCGCTGCTGGCCGGTGCCATCGAGGAGGTCCTCGGCGGCCTGGCGGCTATTTTCGAGCGATGGATCACGGCCGGCCACATCGACCCTGGTTTGGGTGAGCCGGCCGACCTCGCCTACGCGCTGATGGCCCCCCTCGCCCAGGCCAGGCTGCTGTGGCTGCACGCCGACGCCTCGCCGGAGGACCGGCGGACGGCCATGGACCGGGCCGCCAGGCATGCCGAGTTCTTCGCCAGGGCCACCTTCCGGGCTGGCCGGCCGCGGTAGCACAGCCGGTGGACCGGATACGGCGGGCGGGCGCGTGGACATACCTTCAGCGTGCGGCCGCCCGGCCGGGGAGACATCCGCCGGCTGGCGGATGCTCCCCGAAGGCCGGCGGAGGTCACCTGACGTGCGGGATCCGATAAATATTAAATGAGAAGCCAAATGTTAACCGAAAGGCTAAATATTAACCGGGAAGCCAAGATTCACCCCGCCGTGGCTGGGATCCAGCCAGCGCGAGGTGACCGCCTTGCCGCGGGTGTAGAAGTGCACGCCCTCGGTGCCGTGCACGTGGGTATCGCCGAACAGCGATGCCTTCCAGCCGCCGAACGAGTAGAACGCCATCGGCACCGGGATCGGCACGTTGATGCCGATCATCCCGACTTCCACCTCGCTGGTGAACCTGCGGGCCGCTCCGCCGTCATTGGTAAAGATCGCCGTGCCGTTGCCGTACGGGTTGCCGTTGACGACGCCCAGCGCGTCCGCGTAGGACCGCGCCCGGACGACCGACAGTACCGGGCCGAAGATCTCGTCGGCATAGCAGCTCATCGGCTGGGTCACGTGGTCAAGCACGCTCGGCCCGAGCCAGAACCCGCCGGCCGCACCGCCGCTGACCGGATGGTCGCGGCCGTCAACGGCGAGCACCGCGCCTTCACGAACGCCTGAGTCCAGGTAGGAGGCGACCTTGTCCCGGTGCGCCGCGGTAACCAGCGGCCCCATCTCGGACCGCTCGTCGCTACCCGGCCCGACCCGGAGCGGCGCTACCCGCTCGGCGATCTTCGCCACGAGCTCGTCGCCGGCCGGGTCGACCGCGACCACTACCGAGATCGCCATGCAGCGCTCGCCGGCCGAGCCGAAGCCCGCCGACACCGCGGCATCGGCAGCTAGATCCAGGTCCGCGTCGGGCAGCACCACCATGTGGTTCTTGGCGCCGCCGAGGGCCTGCACGCGCTTGCCGCTAGCCGAGCCGGTCTCCCAGACGTACCGGGCCACCGGCGTGGATCCGACGAAGCTGACTGCCCGCACGTCCGGGTGGGTAAGCAGGGCGTCGACCGCCTCCTTGCCGCCCTGCACGACGTTGAAGACGCCGTCCGGCAGCCCGGCCTCCGCCAGCAGCTCGGCCAGCAGCAGGGAGGCTGACGGATCCTTCTCCGACGGCTTGAGCACGAACGTATTGCCGCAGGCGATGGCGATCGGGAACATCCACATCGGCACCATCGCCGGGAAATTGAACGGGGTTATCCCGGCGACGACGCCCAGCGGCTGGCGGATGGAGTAGGCGTCCACGCCGGCGGAGACGTTCTCCGAGAACCCGCCCTTGAGCAGGTGCGGTATGCCGCAGGCGAACTCGACCACCTCAAGGCCGCGGGCCACCTCGCCCGCCGCGTCGGACGCCACCTTGCCGTGCTCGGCGCTGATCAGCGCGGCGATGTCGGCCTGCCGGGCGCGCAGTAGCTCACGGAACGCGAACAGCACCGCGGTCCGTTTGACCAGGGAGGTCGCACGCCAAGCCGGGAATGCCCCGGCGGCGGCCTGCACCGCGGCACCGACCTCGGCCGGGCCTGCGAAGTCAACCATCCCGCTGACCTGGCCGGTCGCCGGGTTGTAGATGTCACCGTGGCGGGCGGCGGTGCCGCCGGTCCAGGGCTTGCCGCCGATCCAGTGGGTCGCGTGCTTCATTTCCCGCCTCCGGCTACCGGGGCCGCGTCGACCGCCCGCAGCGCATCGGCCAGGATGCCGAGTCCCTCCCTGGCCTCAGCCTCGGTCAGGGTGAGCGGCGGTGCCATCCGCAGCGCGTGGCCGTACAGCCCGCCCTTGCCGATCAGCAGTCCGCGTTCCCGGGTCTCCTCGAGCATCCGGGCGGCCAGCGCCGGGCTCGGCGCGCCGGTCGCCGGGTCCAGCAGATCTACCGCGAACATCAGGCCCTTGCCCCGGATGTCCCCGGCCACCGCCAGCGGGCCGGCCGCCTCGCGCAGCCCGTCGATGATCAGCTTGCCGAGCGTGGCGGCGTTGCGCTGCAGGTCGTGCGACAGGACGTAATCGATGGTCGCGCCCGCCGCCGCGGTCGAGATCGGGTTGCCGCCGAACGTCGAGATGCCGTTGCCGGTCAGGCCGTCCATCAGATCGCCTCTGGCCACGACCCCGCCGATCGCGAAGCCGTTGCCGAGTCCCTTGGCGAAGGTCATCATGTCCGGCACGATGCCGTGCGCACTGATCCCCCAGAAATGCTCGCCGGTCCGTCCCCAGCCGGTCTGCACCTCGTCCGAGATGAACAAGATGCCCTGGGAGTCGAGCACTTCCTGGTAAGCGGCGAAGAGCCCATCCGGCGGCATGGCGAAGCCGCCGACGCCCTGCAGCGGCTCGGCGATCAGGCAGGCCACGTCGCCAGCGGTAGCCGTCGCCAGCACGTGCCGCAGGTCTTCCGTGCACGCGAGTATGTAGTCGGCGTCCGACATGCGGGCGAACGCCGGCAGGTGCCGGTCAGTCCCGTGCAGATAATGCACCCCGAACGGACTCAGCTGGGAACTCTTCCAGCCGCGGTTGCCGGTGATGGCCACGGCGCCGAACGACCGGCCGTGGTAGCTGTTGCGCAGGGCAAGTACCTGGCTGGACCGGCGGGCCGCGGTGGCGAGCAGCAGCGCGGTCTCGTTCGCCTCGGTACCCGAGTTCGTGAAGAATACCTTGGCGTTCTCGATCCCGGACAGCCCGGCGATCTTCTCGGCCAGCTCTACCTGATGACGGATCAGGTAAAGCGTGGACGTATGCACGACGCCGCTGGCGAGCTGGCGTTCGACGGCCTCGCGCACCTCGGGCAGGTCGTATCCGAGCATGTTGGTGAGGATGCCGCAGAAGAAGTCGAGATAGCTGCGGCCGGACGAGTCGGTCACCCGGCTGCCCTTGCCGCTGACGATTTCGAGCGGCTCGTGGTAATAGAGGCCAACCCAGCTGGGGATGACATTGCGGTGGCGATCGTGAAGTTCTCCCATAGGTTTCAGTCTGGCGCTGCCCGGCACGGCCAGCCGCCGACATCATGCAAGGTATCTGGCCTGGTGCGTAGCATCTTGTAAAGAGGCAGCCGGAAGATGGCTGCGCTTGGAGGTGCGCCGGCCCATGCTGCCCACTCTCGCGGAGATTCTCGAACTCGATCCCGTCCGGCGCGGCCGCCCGGAGGTGCTGGCCGGGGCCGGACTGCTAGGCCGGCCGGTGCGCTGGGCGCACGCGATCGAGGTAGCCGACGCGGCGCGGCTGCTGCACGGCGGCGAGCTCGTGCTGACCACCGGCATCGCGCTGCCGGACGAGCCGCGGCTGCAGGCCAGGTACGTGGCCGAGCTGGCCGGCGCCGGCGTGGCCGGGCTGGCGGTAGAGCTCGGCCGCCGGTTCGCCGTGCGCCTGCCGCCCGCGCTGGTGTCGGCGGCGGCCGCGCAGCACCTCCCGCTCATCGCCTTCACCACGGAGGTGCTATTCGTCGAGATCACCGAGGCGGTGCATGCGCGGATCATCGACAGCCAGCGCGAGGAGCTGCGCGCCGCCGCCCGGCTGCACGAGGTGTTCACCGATCTGTCGGTGGCGGGCGCCAGCCCTGCCGAGATCGTCCGGGAGGCCGCCCGGCTGGCTGACCGGCCGGTGATCCTCGAGGACCTGTCCCACGCTGTCCTGGTGTGCGAGCCGGCCGGGCCGGAAACCGCCTCGCTGCTGGCCGGGTTCGCGGCCCGGTCCCGGCAGGTGCGCTCGGCTGCCGGGACCGCCTTCGACGCCGCCTCCGGCCTGCTGGCTACGCCGGTCGGCGCACGCGGCGAGAACTGGGGCCGGGTGCTGCTGGACTGCCAGCGCCCGCCGGCGCCGCTGGACCTGGCGCTGGTCGAGCGGGCCGCGGCCGCGCTCGCGCTCACCCGGCTGATCGCGCGGCAGCGCGAGAGCCTGGAGCGCCAGGTGCACCGCACGCTGATCAGCGCCATCCTGGAGCAGGCGGGCGCCGATCCGGACGAGGCGGCAGTCCGGGCCAGGGCACTCGGGGTGCCGGTCGACGGACGGCAGCTGATCGCGGTGGTGGTGCGGCTCCGCGATCCGGGTCCCGGCCTGTCCGCCCAGGCGCGGGTGCTGGCGGCGGCGGATGCGGTGGCCGACGCCTGCCGGGCCGAGCGGGTGCCGGCGATCGTCGGTTCGCTCGACGACGCGCGGGCCGGCGCCCTGCTCTCGCTGGATCGCCGGACCAGCGCGGACCTGGCCCTCACCGCGGTCTGCCACCGGATCCGGCAGCTGCTTGCCCGGCTGGCCGCCCAGCCCGGCGCCGCGCCGGGAAGCCAGCCGGGCGCGCAGCCGGGCAGCCGGCCACCGCGCTTCCACCCCGAGGAGCAGGTGATCGCGGCCGGCTCGGCGGCTGCGTCGATGCGGGACGCGCGGCGATCGTTCGTTGAGGCACAGCAGGTCGCCGACGCCGCTGCCGCCGATCCCGAGGTCTTCGGGTCCGCTGCCCGGCCGGGCCGGCCGTTCTGCCGGCTGGCTGACCTGAGGCTCCGCGGCCTCCTCCAGCTACTCCGCGGCGACCCCAGGCTGGCGAACTTTGCCGAGCGCGAGATCGGCCCGCTGCTCGGCTACGACGCCAGCCATGGCACGACGCTGACCAGCGTGCTCGCCGCCTACCTGGAATCGGGCGGCAACAAGGCCGAGGCGGCGCAGCGCGCCCATCTGGCCAGGCCGACGCTGTACGAGCGGCTCAGGCACATCGAGCGGGTGCTCGGCGTCAGCCTCGACTCGGCCGAGTCACGCGCTTCGCTGCACGTGGCCCTGCTCGCGCTGGCGCCGGTTGACACCCGCTCCCGTTCGATTAAAGGTAATACCTCCCTAGTACTTTGAGGACCTAAGCATGATCAGCTTCCGGCTTGACGGCCGCTCAGTCGTGCCGCCGTATCTGCAGATAGTGCAGCAGGTCCGGCAGGCGCTGCGGATGGGCGTGCTGGACGTGGGAGACAAGCTGCCCACGGTGCGGGAGGTCGTCGCGGCGACGGCGATCAATCCCAATACGGTGCTCAAGGCCTACCGCGACCTGGAGCGGGAGGGCCTGGTCGAGCCCCGGGCCGGGCATGGCACGTTCGTGCTGGCACGCCCGCCTGGCCCGCCTCCCGGCACGCATTCGCGGCTTGCCCGCAGCCTGGCCCAGTGGGTGCGCACTGCCCGTGCGGCCGGGCTGGACGATGACTCAATCGAATCGCTGCTGCGCGTCACGCTGCAGGCACCGGCCGAGCCGGAGATCGCGTGATGACCTGCCATGATGCGGTATCGCCGGTGATCGAGACCCGCGGACTGTCGAAGCGCTACCGGAGGGTAACCGCGCTGAGCGGGCCTGGCTGTCGTGCTGTCCTCGCACCTGGTCTTCGACCTGGAGCGGGTCTGCGACCATCGCATCTGCTGGCCTCATCCCGGGTCCGTTCCAGGGCGTCGAGACCGGCATCTTCGTCATCCTCGCCGCCGCTCTCATCGCCGTGACCGCGATCGTGCTGCACCGCCGCGACGCCTAGCGCCCGGCGCGGGGATGGCCCGGCTGGATGGCGGCTGCCTGTGCGGAAGCTGTGCATGGCCCGGTGGAAAACTGCCTGTCCCGGGGGACAACCGGGCCCCAGCTGTGGATATATTGCGTACAGCAAAAGAATCATGAAAATGATGCCCGAAACTCCTTGTGCCGTGGCAGGGCGAGGCAGTAGAAATACCTCACTGCTGGAGACGGATTCCACCCAGGGGCGACCCAGGGAACGCAGGAAGAGCCGGGAAACCGGCACTTCAAGCGGGTATCCGGTACCAGCGGCGGTCAGTTAGCGGCAAGGCGGCCGGGCGACCGGCAGGTCGGCCGCGAACGGCCGGGCAAGGCCCCTGCATCTCATACATGCGGGGGCTTTCCCATTTCCGGGCTTCTGGCATTACCTCAGCTCGTCGGCAAGCGGCGGGACCTCCGCCGCCAGCGTGATCGCCACCGGCTTGCACTGGGGTCAGCGATGTCGGTCAGCGCGCCGTCCCTGCCGACGGCGAAATCACCGTTCACGAAGTTGCGGAACTCTTGCAGGCGGCCGGTGCCAGCGGACTCGGGGCCACCAGCGGTCTCCTCGGATGCGGTTCGGGTGGCGCTGGGCCGCCCGGCTCGCTCCGGTCAGCCGATTGGGTACGATCTTGACAGATATGCCCAGTTGACACAAGTGAATCCGTTGTATAAAGGACGTGATTATACGGAATCAGTTGACAGTTCAGCCGATCGTGACATTATTGGCATGCGAAGGAGGCGGATGCATGGCACACACGCCGGGAACGCCGCCCGCTCCTAGCGGCCGGCTCCGCGGCGACGGGGCCGCGGGTGATCGCGGCCGTATCGTGCTCGACGACGTCTCCAAGCAGATCATCGAGCAGCTCCAGCAGGACGGCCGGCGGTCCTACGCGGCGATCGGCAAGGCGGTCGGGCTGTCCGAGGCCGCGGTGCGCCAGCGGGTGCAGCGCCTCACCGAGGCCGGCGTGATGCAGGTGGTGGCGGTGACCGACCCGCTGACGCTCGGCTTCCGCCGCCAGACCATGATCGGCGTCAGGTGCGTCGGCGACATCGAGCGGGTTGCCGACCTGCTGGCGGAAATGGCGGAGATCGATTACGTGGTGATCACCGCGGGATCCTTCGATCTCCTCATCGAGGTCGTCTGCGAGGACGACGATCAGCTCCTGGAAATCATCGGCCGCGTGCGGACCATCCCGTGCGTGACTAGTACGGAGACCTTTGTGTACCTGAAGCTGCGCAAGCAGACCTACGGCTGGGGGACCAGATGACCACCTCACACGGCAGCGGCGACGCGATAGCCCACCTTGCGGCACAGCAGGCATCGGCCAAGCGCCACATGTGGCTGCACTTCACCCGGATGTCCACGTTCATCGACGGCGACATGCCCGTTATCGTGCGAGGCTCGGGCCCCTACGTCTTCGACGACCACGGCAGGCGCTACCTGGACGGGCTTTCCGGCCTGTTCGTCAGCCAGATCGGGCACGGCCGCAAGGAGGTCGCCGAGGCTGCCGCCCGCCAGGGCAGCGAGCTCGCCTATTTCCCGCTCTGGTCGTACGGGCACCCGCGGGCGATCGAGCTCGCCGAGCGGCTGGCGGGAATGGCTCCCGGCGACCTCAACCGGGTGTTTTTCACCACCAGCGGGTCCGAGGCGGTGGAGTCGGCCTGGAAACTGGCTAAGCAGTACTTCAAGATGACCGGCGAGCCAGGCCGCTACAAGGTGCTGAGCCGCGACATTGCGTACCACGGCACCACGATGGGCGCGCTGGCGATTACCGGACTGCCCGGCCTCAAGGAGCCGTTCGAGCCGCTGCCGGCTGGCGGCGTCCGGGTGCCGAACACCAACTTCTACCGCGCACCGGGCTTCGTCGCCGATGACCTGGCGGGGTTCGGCAAGTGGGCGGCCGACGAGATCGAGCGGACGATCCTGCGCGAGGGACCGGAGACGGTGGCCGCCGTCTTCCTGGAGCCGCTGCAGAACTCGGGCGGCTGCTTCCCGCCGCCGCCCGGCTACTTCCAGCGGGTGCGGGAGATCTGCGACCGATACGGGGTGCTGCTGGTCTCCGATGAGGTGATCTGCGCCTTCGGCCGTCTCGGATACCACTTCGGATCCCAGCGCTACGGCTACCAGCCGGACATCATCACCTTCGCAAAAGGCGTGACCTCGGGTTACGCGCCGCTCGGCGGGATGCTGGTCAGGGAAAGGCTGATGGAGCCGTTCACCAAGGGCGAATCCAGCTTTGCGCACGGCATTACTTTCGCCGGGCACCCGGTGTCCTGCGCCGTGGCCCTGGCCAACCTCGACGTCTTCGAAAAGGAGGACCTGCCCGGCAACGTCCGGGCCAACGAGGCAGGCTTCCGCGCCACCCTGGAGAAGCTGAACGACCTGCCGATCGTCGGCGATGTCCGCGGCGACGGGTACTTCTACGGAATCGAGTTGGTCAAGGACAAGGCCACTCGCGAGACGTTCTCCGATCAGGAGTCGGAAGAGCTGTTGCGCGGCTTCCTCTCGCATGCCCTGTTCACGGCCGGGCTGGTGTGCCGGGCCGACGACCGCGGCGACCCGGTGATTCAGCTTGCCCCGCCGCTGACCTGCACTCAGGAGCATTTTGACGAGATGGAGCAGATTCTGCGCAGCGTGCTCACCGAGGCGTGGGCACGCCTCGGAGCCCCGTAGTCAGCCAACCGGCGGCCGGAGACAGGCAAACGTTACCGTTTCGTTATCACAAAAGGTGTCCTGCCATCCGCACCATACGTCTCTTACACGGTGAGACCGCCGAGGGCACCGGCCCCTGGCGCAGCGCTGTGGAGGATTCAATGCCGGGCACCAGCGAGCAGTGGAGCGCACTCGACCGACAGAACGAGCGGCTGGTGGATGCCGGGGGGCAGCAGGCGCCGGCCGTCTCGCAGCCTGACTCGCAGTCACCGGATGACGAGCACTCGGCATGCTCCGGGCCGCAAGCCGCCCATAATGCCGGCCGGCACCGCATGGGTACCCGCACGGCCGCGGCGGCGGTCATGGCGGCGCTGGCGACCGCAGGCCGTCGGCCCCGGGCCGTCGCCTAGGCCGCAGCAGCCTGCAGGGTTGCCTGGCCGGCCGCGTCGGCGGGGCGCCCGGCCGGCCGCCTCAGGCGTCCTTGGCCGCGAGCATCTCCCGCACTCGCGAAACCGCATCCCCGACCGGGACCCGGACCTTCTCGCCGGTCGCCCGCCAGGTGATCTCCACCACCCCGTCGGCCAGATCCCGGCTGCCGACGCTGACCCGGCACGGAATCCCGGTCAGCTCGGCGTCCCTGAACTTCACCCCGGGCCGCTCGTCCCTGTCGTCGATCAGCGCGTCGGCGCCGCCGGCCAGCAGCTCGCGGTAGACATCCCCGGCCACCGCGCGCGCCGCCTCGTCCTTGGTGGACAGCAGCACGACCGTCACCTCGGCGGGCGCCACCGCCACCGGCCAGACCAGGCCGGCGTCGTCGTGATGCACCTCGGCGATCGCCGCCATTGCCCGCTCCACGCCGACGCCGTAACAGCCCATGATCGGCACGATCGCGGTGCCGTCCGGGCCGAGCACGGTCACCCCCAGCGCGGTGGTGTACTTGCGGCCGAGCTTGAAGATGTGCCCGACCTCGATGGCCCGGACCAGCTCAAGCGGCGTGCCGCAGCTCGGGCAGGGCTGGCCGGCCTGAACCTCGCGAAGGTCCGCCCACTGGCCGACGGTGATGTCCCGGCCTACGTCCACGCCGGTGAGGTGCACCTCGTCGGCGTTCGCCCCGGTGGTCATGTCCGTGCGGCCCTGCAGCGCGAGGTCGGCGACGACCGGCAGGTGCGACACCCCGACGGCACCGAGGCTGCCGGGTGACGCGCCCAGCTCCGCCACGATCTCACCGGCCTGCGCGGGCCGGATCTCGATCGCGCCGGTCGCGTCGATCAGCTTCTGGTCGGCCAGCGGGTGATCGCCGCGCAGCAGCACCAGGGTGTGCTGCCCGTCGATCACCTGTACCAGCGTCTTGATCTGCCGGTCCGCGGCGATGCCGTGCTTGTTCACCAGGTCATCGATGGTCGCGACGCCGGGCGTGGGCAGTCGCCGCGGCGCCGGCGTGCCCGGGCCGTCCGCGATCGGCGGCAGCGCCGAGGTGGCCTTTTCTAGGTTGGCCGCGTAATCGCAGTTCGGGCAGCGGGCGACCAGGTCCTCGCCCGCCTCTGACGGGCACATGAACTCGATCGAGTCGCTGCCGCCCATGTTGCCGCTGGATGCCTCGACCGCGATCGCCGGGATGCCCAGCCTGGCGAAGATCCGCTCGTAGGCGCCGCGGTGCGCCTCGAACGAGGCGTCCAGCCCGGCCTCGTCGACATCGAAGCTGTAGGAGTCCTTCATGGTGAACTCACGCACCCGGAGCAGGCCGCTCTTCGGCCGCGGCTCGTCCCGGAACTTGACCTGGAACTGGTACCAGGACTGCGGCAGCTCCCGGTACGAGGCAAGCTCCAGCGCCAGCGTGGTGACAACTTCCTCGTGGGTCACGCCGAGCACAAGGTCCGCGCCCTTGCGGTCCTTAAGCCGGAACAAGATGTCGCCCATCACGTCGAGCCTGCCGCTCTGCTGCCAGAGCTGGGCGGGCTGCATCGACGGCAGCAGAAACTCCTGCGCCCCGATCCCGTTCATCTCTTCCCTGATCACGTTCATGACCTTGGCGCGAACCCGGATGCCGAGCGGCAGCATCGAGTAGTGGCCGGCCATCAGCTGGCGGATGAAGCCGGCCCGGACCAGCAGCCGGTGGCTGGCCGCGTCGGCGTCGGCCGGATCCGCGCGCAATGTCGGGATGTGCAGCTGTGACCAGCGCATGACTTTGTGCCTCTGCTCAAAGAAGGACGGGATCCCGCGGAAGAACGCATTCTAGGGCTTCCGCGGCCGACCAGCCGCCAGTTATCTGACCAGCCGGTCTCATCAGGATCCTAAACGGCTGGTCCCCGCCCGGTCTTGGCCGGATCTCGCCATTGCCGCCGCCAGCCGGTCTCCGCGCTCCGCGCGGGCGGGGCACCCGGCATCCGGCCGGCCTCAGGCGCTTTGCTGGTTTCCGCCGCCGGGCTCTGCGGTGAGGCGCAGGACCTGCTCGCGGACCCGGTCGAGGCTCGCACCCAGCGCAGCGAGCACGCGGGCGGCCACCCCGCTGCCCTCGCGGATAAGTCCGAGCAGGATGTGCTCGGTGCCGATGTAACCGTGGCCGAGGTCCCGCGCCTCGTCCCGGCCGAACTGGAGGACCTTCTTGGCGCGCGGCGTGAACGGGATATGCCCGGATGGGGCCGGCTGGCCAGGCCCGACGAGCTCCGCCACCTGCTTGCGAACGGCATCGAGGCCGATCCCGAGCGACTCAAGCGCCCGGCCGGCCAGGCCATCGCCCTCGCGGATAAGGCCGAGCAGCAGGTGCTCGGTGCCAATGTAGCCGTGGTCGAGCGTCCTGGCTTCCTCCTGGGCCAGCACCACAACCTGCCGCGCCCGGCCGTTGAACCGCTCGAACGCTGCCGCGCGCGAAGCGCGCGGGCGCCGGGTGCGGCGCCGTCGTGCTGGCAGCCAGGTTCGCATTGAATTGCCTCCTTGCGGTGAGTCGGATTCGCAGTACAGGCGAGGCAGCAGCCAGTCCCTGACCGTTGGCGCATCAGCGTTACCTGCGGTAATCGCGGCGATGACCGACATGGTCGCCGCTGGCGGATCGAGGTCGGCCCGCCAGCCGCGCATGGCCAGCAACTGCAGCATGGCCACCAGCGCGACCTGGTCATTCCCGCGCCGGAATGGGCGGCGGAGCACGAGGGCATGGAGCAAGGCCGCGGCGGCAGTCGCATCGTTGCCTGCCACGCCCTTTGCTTCGGCCAGTGTCTGCTCGGCGATCGCCAGGTCAAGCAAGTCCAGGGTCGCTTCCGTGCCGAGACCCAGGGTCTCGCTGGCAGCTAGTACCAGATCCGGAAGCTCGAGCGCGATCATGACTCGCCGTCCCGCAGCAGCCTGAGTACTCGCTCGTGGCGGGCCAGGTTCTGCTCAAGCAGCCGGAGGAACTGCGCGTCACCCCGGCGCTGCTCGACGAGGGTCGCGATGGCCTCGCGCACCACCTCGGATACCGGGCGGCCTTCAGCCTCGGCTACCGCCTGCAACTGCTCGGCCAGGCCGGGTTCGAGTCTGAGCACCATGTTCTTCGTCCGTCCGGACTCACTCTCTGCCATCATGATACCAAGGTATCACGATATCTGGCATCGGCCGAATCCGCATTCTCCGGCGCACGTGACGGCTAGGCTGTCCCGTGCCCGGGCGCCAGCCTGGGTGATGCAGCGGCAGCGAAGTCCGGTGCGAACCCGGCGCTGTCCCGCAACGGTGATGCCCTCCGGGGCCAAGCCCGGTCGCCTGCCGCCGCATCCACGGATACCGGCTCTCGGCGGAAGGGCTCGTCGTGCGGGGATCTCCGGCCAGCCTGCGCCGTGCCGAGTGGGGCAGGCTCACCGCCATGACGCTGGCGGTGCTGGCCGTCAACGGCCTGGGCTGGGGCATCTTCCTCACCACGGTGCTGCCGCACCACCTGCATTACGCGAAGCTCGGCGTCGGGCTCGGCGTCGCGTTCACCGCGTGGACGCTCGGCCTGCGGCACGCATTCGATGCCGACCACATCTCCGCCATCGACAACGTGACCCGCAAGCTGATGTCGGACGGCAGGCGGCCGCTCGGCACCGGTTTCTTCTTCGCGCTTGGACACTCGGCCGTGGTGGTCGCGGTCGGGGCCGGGATCTCGATCGCCGTCCGGGCCGTGTTCGGCGCCGTCGTTGATCCGCGGTCGGCCTACCAGACGCTCGGCGGGATGCTCGGCACGCTGACCGCTGCTGGCTTCCTCTACCTGATCGCGTTCCTGAACCTGATCGTGCTGGCCGGCATCGTCCGGGTCTTCCGCGAGATGCGGCTCGGCACCTTCGACGAGGCGGAACTCGAGCGGCAACTGCAGGCCCGCGGCCTGATGTACCGATTCTTCGGCCGGTTAATGCGCGCCATCAGCCATACCTGGCAGATGTTCTTCGTCGGGCTAATCTTCGGCATCGGCTTCGACACCACCACCGAGGTCGTGCTGCTAGCCGCCACTGGCTACGCGGCAACCGAGGGCCTGCCGTACTACGCTGTGCTCGCCCTCCCGCTGTTGTTCTCCGGCGGCATGATGCTGTTCGACAGCCTGGACGGCTGCTTCATGAACTTCGCCTACGGCTGGGCATTCGCCCGGCCGGTCCGCAAGGTGTACTACAACCTGGTGGTGACGGCCTTGTCCATCGCGGCGGCATTCCTGGTCGGCACCGTCGAGATTCTCGGCGTGCTGACGGACGAACTGCACCTGCATGGCGCTTTCTGGGCCTATCTGTCGAATTTTGATATCAACAAGGCTGGCTTTACCATCGCCGGGCTTTTCGTCGCGGTGTGGGTAATCGCCATGGCCGTATGGCGTTTCGGTAAAATCGAGGCCCGCTGGGAAATAACTGGCCGCCAGCCCTGAACCGGGCCAGCATCGGGCCAGCACTGAACCGGGCGCACTGAACCGGGCCAGCCATGAGTTTTGCGCCGTAATTATCCGGGCACCGGTTCAGCATGCTGCCGGACCGGCCGATACGCAGGGTACCGAGCTTCATGCTGGGCATCGCCGCGATCTTCGACCTGACCGGCGTCGCGGTATTCCGGCTGCTGCGCATTAGCCTGCCGGGTGCCGCCAGGCCGGCCCAGCGGAGTCTGGCTGCCGGTGCATTCGCGGCGGCTACCGCGGAAATCCAGTCGGCCTATCGCGAGGTAATGATGCACGCTGGTGACAACACAGGCGGCGTGACCTTAACCGCGTGACCAACCACGACGACACCAGCGGAATCGGGCGGCCACCCGGTCCCCGGCAGGCTTTCCGGCAGCCGCCGTGGCAGTCCGGCGGATCGCATGATGACGCACCGGCGAGCCGCCCCCACCCGGCCGTGAACCAGTCCCCGGCAGCCTGGCCCGCCGACGTGGACCAGGTTGCCAGCATCGTGCTTGAGCGGATCCGGGCTCAGCTCGGGCCGCGGGCAGGCAGGCCGATGGACACCCCGGCCGCCGACCAGGCGGTTGCCCTTCGCGACCAGGCGCCTGAACTCTACGAGCTCTGGCTGCGGATCGCCAGGGAGCGGGCGGCGACCGCCAACTACGTCGAGCGGGCCCCGTACGAGGTACCCGAGCGGCTGGCCCAGGCCGGCCGCGTGCGCTCGGCGCGCTGATCATCGTGCTGGCGTTCTGCGGGTACCTTGCCTGGCTCGGCGGGCCCGGACCGTACATCGGCGGCCTCATCGCGCTGGTCAACCTCGGCGCGATGGTCGGCATCTTCTTCGGCCTGAGTCCCGAGCGGCTGTCCGGGCGCCGTCCGCGGACAGAACCGGCCCGCCGCGAGACCGCGCCAGATTAGCCGCACACGAAACACTTGCCTCTATCGTTTCAATTCACCGGTCGGCGAATTTTAGTGGTTAGGATTCGTCCGGCGTGCACCGGACAGATGTTAACCACTAACGAAGGGCCCGGTTCTTGCGCCAGCCACGTACTCGGGCAGCCCTGCGCAGCCGCGTACTACTACAACTCCTTGACGCCGGTGCACACGGCTGTAGATTATTGGGCAGGTACCCCCACCAAGGGAGGCCCGCATCCGTCCGGCCAGCAGCGCGGCGAGTGCCGCCGAGGCACAGCCTGCTAACAGCGCGGCAGTTGCACCGGGGCCACCGCCGAGTGTCAGCGCGTCTGCGGAGAGCATCAGCGTGTCGGCGGCTACCCCCGCACGGCACGCCAGCCCCGCACAGCATGCCAGCCCGGCACGGCATGCCAGCCCCGCACAGCATGCCAGCCCCGCACAGCATGCCAGCCCCGCACGGCCGACCGTCAGCCGTCGGCGCGAGCTCGGCGAGACCAGTGCGCGCTCGTTGCTGATGACCGTGCTCGGCGAATTTGCCCTGCCCAGCGGTGCCGCCGTCTGGACGGCCACGCTGGTGGACGTGCTGGCGCTGCTCGGGGTCGAGGAGAAGTCGGCGCGGCAGGCGCTGTCTCGCATTGCCAGCGAGGGCTGGCTCGCCCCGCAGCGGCACGGCCGCCGGGTGCGATGGGAGCTGACGGCCCCTGGCCGACGGCTGCTGTCGGCGGGCGCCAGCCGGATCTACTCGTTCGGCAGCGAGGACCGCCACTGGGACCAGCGCTGGCTGGTGCTGCTGGTGACCGTGCCGGAGGCCAGGCGCGAGCTGCGGCATCGGCTGCGGACCCGGCTGGCCTGGGCTGGCTTCGGCTCGCCAGCCGCGGGCGTTTGGGTGTCCCCGGACGTCGGCCGGGAGGCCGAAGCCCGGCAGATCCTGGCGGACCTGGGCCTGGCTGAGCAGTCGATGTCATTCGCCGGCCCGTTCGGGCCGATCGGATATCCCGCCACCGTCGCCGCGCTGGCCTGGGAGCTTGACGCCGTCGCGGCTCGATACGACGCGTTCATCGCCAGGTTCAGCGGCCTGCGCCCCGAGGCCGGCGACGAGACCCTGGTGGCGCAGACCCTGCTGGTGCATGAGTGGCGGCGGTTCCCCTTCCTTGACCCGGGCCTGCCGCGTGAGCTGCTGCCTGCCCGGTGGAGCGGGATCGCGGCAGCCCGGCTCTTTCACGGCAGGCACGCCGGCTGGCGGCCAGCGGCCAGGCAGCGGTGGGCCGAGCACGCAGACCGCGCGGACGGCGTGGCCAACAGCACCGGCAAGGCTCAATCATCTACATATTCGTAGACCTTGCCGATGATGCTGTAGCACGTCACGATAGGAGGACCATGCAGACGGCGGACGGGCACACCGCGGACGGGCACGCGGGCGAGCCCGCGGTGTCGTTTGACACCGATCCGAGCCGGTACCGGCACTGGCAGCTGGCCGTCGACGGCGCAGTCGCCACGCTGACGCTCGACGTCGCCGAGGACGGCGGCCTCGTACCCGGCTATGAGCTGAAGATGAACAGCTACGACCTGGGCGTCGACATCGAGCTCTACGATGCCGTCCAGCGGCTCCGCTTTGAGCATCCCGAGGTCAGGGCCGTCGTGCTGACCAGTAGGAAAGAAAAGATGTTCTGCGCGGGGGCGAATATCAGAATGCTCGCGCAGTCCTCGCACGCGTGGAAGGTAAATTTCTGCAAGTTCACCAACGAGACCCGCAACGGTATCGAGGACGCCACCGCCTGTTCCGGCCAGGCCTATATTGCCGCGCTGAACGGCACGGCGGCCGGCGGCGGTTACGAGCTGGCCCTCGCCTGCGACCAGATCCTGCTCGTCGATGACGGCTCCTCGGCGGTCGCGCTGCCGGAAGTGCCGCTGCTCGGGGTGCTGCCCGGAACCGGCGGCCTGACCAGGCTGGTGGACAAGCGCGGCGTGCGCAGGGACCGCGCCGATGTCTTCGCGACCACTGCCGAGGGCATCAAGGGCGGCAAGGCAGTCGATTGGCGGCTGGTGGACGAGATCGCCACGGCCCGCGACTTCGCAGCGGCGGCAGGCCGGCTCGCCCAGGCGGCGGCCGCGCGCTCAGGGCGGCCGGCCGGGGCCTGCCGCACCGGCGGCGTCGCGCTGACGCCGCTGCGCCGGTCGGCCGACGGCGATGTGACCCGTTATGACCACCTGCGGATCGAGATCGACCGGCGGGCGGGCACCGCGACGATCGTCATCGCCGGACCGGCCGCGGCGCCGGCCAGCGTGGCCGCGCTGCACGCCGACGGCGCCGCGGCCTGGGTGCTGGCCGCGGTGCGCGAGCTCGATGACGCGATCCTGCGACTGCGGATCAATGAGCCAGCCGTCGGCACCTGGCTGCTCACCACCGAAGGCGACCCAGCCGCGGTCATCGCGACCGGCGCGCTGCTGCTGGCAAACGCCGATGACTGGCTGGTCAACGAGATCATCCAGTACTGGAAGCGGACGCTGCGGCGGCTTGACACCACGTCCAGGAGCCTGATCGCGCTGATCACCCCGGGCAGCTGCTTCGCCGGCCTGCTGCTTGAGGTCGCGCTGGCCGCGGACCGGCAGTACATGCTGGACGGCGTCTTCGAGGACGACGAGAATCCGGCGCCGCCCGCCGTCATCCGGCTAGATGAGTTCAATACCGGGCTGCTGCCGATGAGCAGTGACCGGAGCCGGCTGCAGATCAGGTTCACCGGCAGCGACGCTGATGCCCGGGCCGCCATCGACGCGGCCGGGCGGGACCTGACCGCCGCCGATGCGGCTCTGCTCGGCCTGGTCACTGAGACCCCGGACGAACTTGACTGGGCGGATGAGGTCCGGCTGGTCGTCGAGGAGCGCGCCAGCTTCTCGCCGGACGCGCTGACCGGCATGGAGGCGAACTTTCGCTTCGCCGGCCCGGAGACTCCGGAGACGAAGATTTTCGGCCGGCTCACGGCATGGCAGAACTGGATCTTCCAGCGGCCCAATGCGGCCGGGCCGCACGGGGCGCTGAGCCGCTACGGAACCGGCCAGCGCGCGGATTACGACAGGAAGCGGGTCTGAAGTGACTGAGAACACCGGCGACGGCGAGATCGTCGGCGCGGCGCCAGCGCCGGACGGCCCGGTCAGCGTCATCGACTACAACGAGCGCATCCCGAACAACGTGGGCCTCGGCACCGACCGCAAGCTGCAGCGAGCGCTGGAGTCGTGGCAGCCGAAGTTCCTCGACTGGTGGGGGAACCTGGGTCCATCGGTGCCGACCAGGGACGTCTACCTGCGCACGGCCATCGCGGTGGGCCGGGACGGCTGGGCCAACTTCGCCAGAGTGCCGATGGAGCAGTACCGGTGGGGCATCTTCTTGTCCGAGCGCAACCCGGACCGGACCGTCGGCTTCGGCCAGCACCTCGGCGAGCCCGCCTGGCAGGAGGTGCCCGGCGAGTACCGCGCCGACCTGCGCAGGCTGCTCGTCGTCCAGGGCGACACCGAGCCCGCGTCGGTCGAGCAGCAGCGGCACCTCGGGATGACCGCGCCGAGCCTGTATGACATGCGCAACCTGTTCCAGGTCAACGTGGAGGAAGGCCGCCACCTGTGGGCGATGGTCTACCTGCTGCATGCCTACTTCGGCCGGGACGGCCGGGATGAGGCCGAGCAGTTGCTGCAGCGCAACTCCGGTGACGCGGACAAGCCCCGCATCCTCGGCGCGTTCAACGAGGAGACCACCGACTGGCTGTCGTTCTTCATGTTCACCTACTTCACCGACCGGGACGGCAAGTACCAGCTCGGCACGCTGAAGGAAAGCGGCTTCGACCCGCTAGCGCGCACCTGCGAGTTCATGCTCAGGGAAGAGGCACATCACATGTTCGTCGGCACCACCGGTGTGCAGCGGGCCGTCGAGCGCACCGCCGCGCTGATGGCCAGCCACGGCACCGACGACCTGTGGGAGCATGGCGGCATCCCGCTGCAGGTGATCCAGAAATACCTGAACTTCCAGTTTTCCGTGTCCCTGGATCTGTTCGGGTCCGAGACGTCGTCCAACGTCGCCTCGTATTTCACCGCCGGGCTGAAGGGCCGCTGGATGGAGACCAGGCGCAAGGACGATCACCTGCTGGCGGACATGACCAAGGACATCCCGGTAGTGACCGACGGCACGATCACGACACGGACCGTGCCGATGCTGACCGCGCTCAATCTTGACCTGCGGAACGAGTACATGGACGACTGCGCGCGCGGGATCCGGCGGTGGAACAGAGAGTTCGAGCAGGTGGGGCTGCCGCACCGGCTGACGCTGCCGCACGAGGGCTTCAACCGCAAGGTCGGGGCATTCGCCGGGCACTGGGTCAGCCCGTCCGGCGATCTGCTCGACCAGGCCGGCTGGGAGCGGCAGGCAGCCGGCTGGCTGCCGACGCCCGAAGACCGGGCACAGGTCGCCGCGCTGATGCGGCCGCACTACGAGCCAGGCGAGTTCGCCAGCTGGATCGCCCCGCCCGGGGTTGGCATCAATGACTTGCCGGTCGAGTACGACTACGTCAGGTTCTGAGATGACCGCGCGCCCTGGCGAGATATTCAATGCCGCCAACTGGCTGCTCGGCCGCCACGCGGCGGCCACGCCGGACCGGGTAGCGGTCACCGCGATCGACACCGACGGCTCGGCCACCGATGTCACCTACCGCGAGCTCGATGAGCTCGCCTGGCAGGTCGCCGCCGCGCTGGTCGCCGCGGGTATCCGGGCCGAGGAGCGGATCCTGCTGTGCATGGCCGACACCCCGGAGCTTGTCGCGCTGTTCCTCGGCGGCCTGTACATCGGCGCGGTGCCGGTCCCGGTCAGCACGATGGCCACGGCCGCCGATCTGGTGACGATGGCGAGCGACAGCCGGGCCCGGCTGCTGGCGGTCAGCCCGGAGTTCACCGCGACCGCGGCTGGCCCGGCGGCGCTGCCCGGCCTGCGCGACATCGTGGTGGCCGGCCAGACCAGCGACCTGGCCCCGCTGCTGCTGCCGTCGCAGGCACGGACCGGCCCGCGAGTGCGGACGATGGCCGGATTCCTGGCCGCGGCCGGGCCGGCTGACCTGGCGGCGGCCCGCGGCGCGGAGCCGACACTGGCCGACAGCCCGGCCTTCTGGCTCTACACCTCGGGCACCACCGGATCGCCGAAGGCAGCCATGCACCGGCACGGCTCGCTGCGCACGACCGCGCTGACGTATGCGGCCAGCGTGCTGGGCATCAAGCCGGACGACGTCTGCTACTCGGCCGCCAAGTTCTTCTTCGCCTACGGCCTCGGCAACACGCTGACCTTTCCCTTCTCGGTGGGAGCGCGCGCGATCCTGGACCGGGCCCGGGCCACCCCCGCCCGGCTGGCCAGCGTGCTCGCCAGCACCAGGCCCACCCTGTTCTTCGGCGCGCCGACCGCGTACGCGGCGATGCTGGCCGCCGGGCTGCCCGCGGACACGTTTGGCAGCGTCCGGCTCGGCGTCAGCGCCGGGGAGGCGTTCCCCGCTGACCTCTACAAGCGGTTTACCAGCGCGTTCGGCATCGAGGTGCTCGACGGCATCGGGTCCACCGAGGCGCTGCACATCTTCCTCTCCAACCGGCCGGGACGGGTCAAGCCGGGCAGCACCGGCGAGGTTGTGCCCGGCTACGAACTGCGGATCGAGAACCCGGACGGCGAGCCGGTTCCGGACGGGGAGCCGGGCAGCCTGTACGTGAAGGGTGACTCGGTCGCCGACGGCTACTGGTGCCGCAGCGAGGTCAGCCGCCGGGTGTTCCGCGGCGAGTGGCTGCGCACCGGCGACATCTACCTGCGCGACGCCGACGGCTACTACACCTGCCTGGGCCGCAGCGACGACGTGCTGAAGGCCGGCGGCCAGTGGGTCTCCCCGGGCGAGGTCGAGGCCAGGCTGCGCGCGCACCCCGGCGTGGAGCAAGCAGTGGTCGTCGCCGTCCCAGATGGCGACGGGCTGGACAAGCCCGTCGCCTGCGTAGTCGCGAAAGCGGGCGCGGCCCCCGGCGAAGATGAGCTGATCGCGTTCTGCCGGGCCGGGCTGGCCTCGTTCAAAAGACCTAGACGAGTCTTCTTCCTGGCCGAGTTCCCGCTGACCGCGACCGGCAAAGTACAGCGTTTCAGGCTGCGCGAGCACGCCCTCAGCCAGCTAGTCACCGCCCCCGCATCCGCGGCGCCGGCGCCGGCGCCGGCCGTGCGGCAGAGCGAGCCGGCGTGATCGACGGCAGGCTGCTTGTCGACGCGCACGTGCACGTAGCCCGGCTGCCGACGCTGTCCCGGGACTGGCAGGAGTGGGTGCGGACGTTCGGCGACAGCGTGCCGATCGGCGAGCTGTTCGATGCCGGCGGGACGCCGCGCCCGGCCGCGATCGATGAGCACTTCGCCCGGCAGGGCGCCGACCATGTGCTGCTGTTCACCGAGTACAGCCCGAAGGTGACCGGGATGCAGCCGATCGAGGACGTGCTCCCGCTGGCTGCCGCCAACCCGGCGCGCTTCCGGCCGGTCGCCAACCTGAATCCGCACCTGCACTACCCGGTGGCCAGGGAACTGGCCAGGCAGGTGGCGCTCGGCGCGGTCGCGCTGAAGATCCATCCGGTGCACGGCGGGTTCGAGGCACGGGACCGCATGCTCTATCCGGCTTATGCCTGGGCGGAAGAACGCGGCCTGCCGGTGATAGTGCACAGCGGCACCTCGACCTTTTCCGGGTCGATGAACGCCTACGCCGATCCGGCCCTGCTCGACGACGTCTTCCGGGACTTCCCCGGGCTGACCGTCGTGCTGGCGCACGGCGGCCGCGGCTGGTGGTACGACGCGGCGGCGTTCCTCGCGCTGTCCCGGCCGAACGTCTGGCTCGAGGTCTCCGGCCTGCCGCCGCAGCGGCTGCCCGATTACTACGGCCGGTCGCTGCGACGGCTGGCGTCCCGGATGGTGTTCGGCACCGACTGGCCGGGCGTGCCCGGAGTCGAGTGGAACGCGCGCGGGCTGCAGAAGGTGCTGCTCGAGGCCGGCTGCACCGCGTCCGAGGTGGCGGCAGCCTGGGGCGGCAACGCGGCCCGCATCTTTCGTCTCGGTTAGCGCCAGCTAGCAGTTCGGTAATCCTCGGTAAAGCTTGCAGCTCAGCCGGCCGTCCTGGCCTTACCATCCGTGCATGGCGCGCAGGGCAGTCTCCCGGCGGATGCGGGTCACCGGGTGGCTGGCCGCCGCCGTCACCGGCTTCCTCGTGCTGGCCACGCTCGGCGGCTACTTCAAGATCCGCAGCGAGTGGGACACCATCAGCCACCTGACCGTGACCGGCCGCGAGCTGGGAAAGCGGCCGCCCAAGTACAACAACGCGCTGAACGTGCTGATGATCGGCTCGGACAGCAGAGCGGGGCGGAACGCCAAGATCGGCGGGTATGACCAGGGCCAGCGCTCCGACACGGTGATGGTGGTGCATCTCGCGCCGGGCCGGCACCGGGTGATCGTGCTGAGCATCCCGCGGGATACCGTCGTCCCGGTGCTGGCATGCCCGGCGAGCGCCGGCACCGCAGGCCAGCAGGCCGCTCCCGGCGCGGTCGAGCGGATCAATGCCACCTTTGCCGCTGGCGGGCCGGTCTGCCTGTGGAAGACAGTCGAGCAGGTGACCGGAATCCACCTCGACCACTTCGCCGAGCTTAACTTCGTGGGCTTCGAGAAGGTGATCAACAGCCTGGGCGGTGTCGAGGTCTGCCTGCCGGCCGCGGTTGACGATCCGTTTTCCGGCCTCAACCTGTCTGCCGGGAAGCATCACATCCTGGGATCCCAGGCCATCGCCTTCTGGCGGACCAGGGAAGGGCTCGGCAGGAGCGACGACCCGCAGCGAATCCAGCGGGACCAGTTCCTGATGGCGTCCCTTGTGCAGGGCATCGAGCACAGTGACCTGCTGGGCAGCCCGGCCAGGATCTTCTCGGTGCTCTCCGACATTGCCAGCGCGCTGACCATCGACCGGGGGCTGGACGAGCAGGGGATCCTCAGGATCGCCGAGAGCATGAACGGTATCGCCGGGAAATCGGTCCAGTTCGTCACGGCGCCGTTCGAGGCGTATCCGGGCGACCCGAATGTGGAGCTGCAGCTGGCGCAGCCGCGGGCAAGTCAGCTGTTCAGCGCGATCGCGCACGACCAGCGGCTGCCGCAGCCGAAGAAGCCGGGGCAGCCGGCCAGGCCGGTGACGAAGCCGGTCACCGCTGCGGCCGCCGCGAAGGTAAGCATCACGGTGCTGAACGGCACCCAGACGGCGCGGCTCGCGGCGACCACGGCCACCGGCCTGAGCGGCCGCGGGTTCAAGATCGCCGGCACCGGCGACGCGCCCGGCTCGGCCAGGTCCGTGATCGAGTACGCGTCCGCGTCGGACCTGGCCGCGGCAACGGCCCTGCAGGCGCAGATCGGCTCGTCAGTCATGCTCCAGCAGGCCCCTGGCCTGGGCGGCGGCCTTACCCTGATCCTCGGCTCGGACTTCACCGCCCTCGGGCCGGTGCCGTCGGCCACCCCGGACCCCGGGGCGGTGCGGCACGTGGCCAAGGCCTACGACGGCATCTCGGGCAATGCCAACGTCTGCACGGACCAGGCCGCGTTCTCCGGCTAACCGGAGCTCGCTGCCTAGTCGGCGAAGTCCTCGATCGGCTTGACGCCGCGCGGCGGCGCGGGCGGCTCGCCGTACCGGCGGCGGCGGGCCTCGGCCGCCACCTCCGCCAGCTGCGCGCCGGTCAGGATCTTCGGCTCGCCGAGCGCGCGGGCGAGCCGGTAAGTGCGTGCCAGCCACTCAAGCAGCAGCGCCCGCTCGTACGCCTCGGTCAGCGTGCGGCCGTAACAGATCGCGCCGTGATTCTGCAAGATGGCCGCGCTGCGCGAGCTCAGCGCGAGCACCGCCGCGCTGGCCAGGCCAGCCGAGCCGAAGCGGGTGTAGGGCGCGACCCGGACCGGCCCGCCCAGCGCGTGAATGGCGTAGTGGATGGCAGGCAGCTCGTCGAACACCGAGGAAAAGGCGATCACCTCGGGCGAGTGCGTGTGCACTACCGCGCCGGCCTCGGTCGCGGCGTAGATCGCGAGGTGCATCGGCGTCTCCGAGGACACCGTGGCCGGCCCCGAGACCACCGCGCCGTCCAGGCCGACCTCGCAGATCTGCTCCGGCCGCATGTCCCGGTAAGGCACCCCGGACGGCGTGATAAGGACCGTGCTGCCGAGCCGGACGCTGATGTTCCCGGCGCTGCCGATGGCCAGTTCGTCGTCAAGCATGCGGCGGCTGTAGCCGACTAGCTGCTCGCGGTCCGCGCCGGGCCCGGCGCAATCGCTGGGATACATGAAGCAGGATGTTAGACGGACGTCCGACAAAAAAATAGGCCATTGCCAGGGTATGCGCCAGCAGGCGCCGCAGGTCCTCGGGGCGTTGGTCCGCCGCTACGGGAACTTCGACCTGGCCGAGGACGCGGTCCAGGAGGCGTTGCTCGCGGCCGCCACGGCGTGGCCGGCCAGCGGCATCCCGGAGAACCCGCGCGGCTGGCTGATCACCGTCGCCGCCCGGCGGCTGCTTGACCAGCTGCGCGCCGAGTCCGCGCGGCGGCGGCGCGAGGTCACCGCAGCGGCACTGGAACCGGTCGGCCAGCTGGCGGCGCCGGCCGCTGGCGGCGAGCAGCCAGCTGGCGATGACACGCTGGTCCCGCTGCTGCTCTGCTGCAGGAACGCACGGGCGATCTCCGCCGTGGTCAGCCCGCCGACGGCGCGGTACCGGAGCCGACGATGGCGCAGCGCATCAGCCGCGCCAAGCAGATCTTCAACGAGGGCTATACCGCCTCCTCCGGGCCTGACCTGCACCGCGCGGATCTGACCAGCGAGGCGATCCGGCTAGCCGGCGAGGTCCGGCGGCTGCTGCCCGACGACGGTGAGGTGGCCGGGCTGCTCGCGCTGATGCTGCTCACCGACGCGCGGCGGCCGGCCCGGACCCGGCCGGACGGCACGCTGGTCCCGCTTGCCGAACAGGACCGGTCAACGTGGAACGCCGAATCCATCGCCCGCGGCGTGCGGCTGATCACCGAGACAATCCCCGGGCGCCGCTACCTGGAACCCCGCGTGGCCCGGCTTGCCGGTCAGCGCGCGCGGGAATCACCCTTGCCGGAATCAGCAGAACCGCCGCCGGGTTGACCGAGGCATGGCAAAAGGACACACGATCACCATCACCCCCGCTAGCCGCCATCTCGAGGTAACGCTCGGCGGCGAGAAACTTGCCGTCTCCGACCGTCCTGTGCTGCTCGACGAGACCGGGCTGCCGACCCGCTACTACCTGCCGCCGGAAGATGTGCGCACCGAACTGCTCCGGCCCACCAGCAGCGAGACCACCTGCCCGTTCAAGGGCCAGGCGTCGTACTGGTCAGTCGTGCTGGGCGAGGAGGTGCACGACGACATCGTCTGGAGCTACCAGGAGCCCATCCCCCAGGCCGCCGGAATCGCCGGTCTCATGTGCTTCTACACCGAGAAAGTGCAGCTGACGATCGACGGCGTGGGTGCGCCGGATTCCGCCTGAAACTCGCTCGCCACCGCGCCGGCCCGGCTGGTAGCTTGCCCTGGTCTGCGGGACGGGTTTACTCCGCCTTGTCCGGCTGGCTGGTAACCACATTGGCCACCCGCCCGGGCACGATGATGATGCGCTCGACGGTGCCTCCGCCAGCCAGCGCGCCGAATTCCGGATGGCTGGTCAGGATCTGCCTGGCCTGCTCCTCGGTGACGTCCGGCGGAACTTCGATCCGGAACCGGACCTTGCCGTTCACCTGCACCGGGATAACGACAGCCGACTCGGCAGCCAGTGCCTCGTCAGCTGCCGGGAATGCGGCCAGGGAAACCGACTCGGCGTGCCCGAGCCGGGCCCAGAGTTCCTCGGCGATATGCGGGGCGAGCGGCGCCACCATCAGCACCAGCGGCTCGGCCAGCGACCGCGGGATCCCGCCCTGAGCTATGCTCAGGCGGCTGGCCTGGGCCACGAGTTCCTGCAGCCGGGCGATCGCCACGTTGAACCGCAGCGCCGCGTAATGCTCGCGGACGGCGCGCACGGTGCGGTGCAGCAGCCGTGCCGTCTGCTGATCCAGGCCGCCGTACTCCAGGCCGCCGTCCCCCGGGCCGCCATCATCCGCCGCCGCGCCGCCGCGAACGGTCAGCTCGCCGGTCTGCTCGTCGACCATGCTCCGCCAGAGCCGCTGCAGGAACCGGTAAACGCCGGCCACGTCGTCGGTGCGCCACGGCCGGTCGGCGCCCAGCGGGCCCATGGCCATCTCGTACAGCCGCAGCGTGTCGGCGCCGTACCGGGCATACATGTCGTCCGGGCTTATCCCGTTCTTCAGGCTCGTGCCCATCTTGCCGGAACGGCGGCGCACCGGCTGGCCGGCGTGCGCCCAGCCGCCGTCCGCCAGCCGCTCGACGTCCGCCGCCGGGACGTACATCCCGCGCGCGTCGGTGAACGCGTCCGCCAGGATGTAGCCCTGGTTGACTAGCCGCCGGAACGGCTCCCTGGTCGACACCAGCCCCAGGTCGAACAGCACCTTGTGCCAGAACCTGGCGTACAGCAGGTGCGACGTGGCATGCTCGACGCCGCCGACGTACAGGTCGACGCCACCGTCCCCGGGCGAAGCGCCGTCCGGCACCATCCAGTACCGTTCGACGACCGGGTCGGCGAACGCCTCGTCGTTGGCCGGATCCAGGTAACGCAAGAAGTACCAGCAGGAGCCGGCCCACTGCGGCATCGTGTTCAGCTCGCGGCGGTACCACTGGCGGCCGGCCCCGAGATCCAGCTCGACGTCCGCCCACCCGGCCGCCCTGGCCAGCGGCGGCACTGGGTCAGTGGCCGCCTCGTCGCCTGGCTGCCGGGCGCGGAAGTCGGCCAGCTCGGGCAGCGTCACCGGCAGCAGCTCGTCCGGCAGCGCGACCGGCAGGCCGGCTGAGTCGTACACGATGGGGAACGGCTCGCCCCAGTACCGCTGCCGGGAGAACAGCCAGTCCCGCAGCCCTGAGGAGATCCAGTTCCGCTGCAGCTGCTTGATCCGCTCCGGCCAGTCGAGCGGCTCAAGATCGGCAACCAGCCGCCCTGCATACGCGGTGATCCGCAGTACCCATTGCCGCAGCGGCCGCCGGTAGACCGGGTAGTTCCCCACGTCGCTGCGCCCGTCGGCGGTGACCTCCTCGGCTGCCAGCACGGTGCCGAGACCGGGACACCAGTTGACCAGTTCTGCGGAGATATAGGCCAGCCTGCGCGCGTCCACGACCCGGCGCCGCGTCACCTCATCCAGCTCGGCCCACGGCAGGCCGCCAGGGTTGGCCGGGCCGGACGGCGCGCGTGTCCCCGCTTCGAACTCAGCGGTCAGTTCCGCGACCGGCCGCGCCCGGCCCTGCTCATCGTCGTACCAGCTGCCGAAAATCCGCAGGAACATCCACTGGGTCCACCGGTAAAAGCCAGGATCGGTGGTCCTGATCTCGCGGCGCGTGTCGTGGCCGAGACCGAGCCTGCGCAGTTGCCCGCGCATGATCTCGATGTTGCGGTGGGTAGTGACCGCCGGATGCTGGCCGGTGCTGATCGCGTACTGCTCAGCCGGCAGCCCGAACGCGTCGTAGCCGTAGGCGTGCAGCACCGCGTGCCCGGTCATCCGCATGAACCGGGCGAACACGTCGGAGGCGATGTAGCCGAGCGGGTGCCCGACGTGCAGGCCGCTGCCGCTCGGATAGGCGAACATGTCGAGCACGTAGAACTTCGGCCGACCCGCCGAACGGGCGAATCCCGCGGCGAGCAGCCCGGCCGGGTTCGGCGCGTGGAACGTGCCCTCGGCCGCCCACCGGTCCTGCCAGCCGAGCTCAATCTCGCTCGCGAGCCTCGCGTCATACCGGAATGGCAGCGGGCCGTCGGCGCCATGAGCTGCCATCACCACAGCTTAATGCCACCAGCACGCTGCGCTCAGGCCTGATGACCCTGGTGATCAGCTCAATGCCTATATATAACGGATCCTTCGGGCCTAATGTTTCAGCGCGGCGGCAACTCCAACCGCCGGGACGGACTAGATAGCCGACCGAGGAGGCCAGGAATGGCGGCCAGGCAGCTACCCGGAAGGACGCTCGGCGGCGCACTGCTGATCTCGATGCCGGAGATAGCAGAGCTCGCGGGCGTCCGCCGGCCGGTTGTCACTGCCTGGCGGCGCAGGCACCTCGGCTTTCCCGCTGCGGCCGGGGGCAGCATGGCGGCTCCCCTGTTCGACGCCCGTACCGTCGTCGACTGGCTGGTCGCCACCGGCCGGGCGGACCGGGCCCGGATCGAGCCGGAGCTGAGCCTGTATACGTTCGCTGCCTTCGGCGCCGAGTTCCCGGCGGCCGATCTGGTAGCGATGCTGACCGCGCTGATCTGCCTCCGCTGGCTAGACGAGGACGAGCCGCTGGATGCCGGCCGCGGCGACATCGTCGCCGCGGCCAGCCTGCGTGCGGCCAGGGTGGACCCGGCAGACAACCTGCTGCTGTCCGAGATCAGGCAGCTGCCGCCGGGCGCGGGCGTCCTCGCCAGCGCCGCCGATGATCTCATCGAGGCAGCCTGGGGCTGTCGGGGCGCGGTTGAGCGGATCATGGCCGCGCGGCACCGGTTCGGTGCCGCCGAGCTGACTACCCGTGCGGTACCGCCGGAACTGGCCTGGCTGGTGGCCAGGCTATCCGGTGCAGCCGAGCGCTCCGCGCGGCCGGACCCGATCCTGGTGTCCGACCCGGCGGCCGGGCCAGGCGACCTGATCGCGGCGGTGATAGAGCTGCTCGGGGCCGACCGGCTGCCCCGCTGCGGCGGTGCCGAGCGCAGCTCCTATCTCGCCCGGCTGGCCAGGCGCCGGCTCGTCGTGCACGGCATTCCGCTGCAGGACGCTGACATCGCCGTGGCCGACGGCCTCCCCGATGGGGCAGCCAACCCGGACGTGATCGTAACCCAGATTCCGTACCAGCCGCCGGAGAGCCGTTCCGCCACGGCCGTGCTCGACCTGATCCGCGACATCTCGGCATGGCTCCGTCCGGACGCCAATGCCGTCGTCATCGGCCCGGCAGACGTCCTGGTCAGCGTGCTGCCAGCTGCCTCGGATGCGGCGCTGGCCCGCGCGAAGCTGCTCCAGGATCACCTGGTCCAGGCGGTGGTCCGGCTGCCTGGCGGCGCCGCGCCCGACTGTCCCGGCGATGAGGCCGCGCTGTGGGTGCTCGGGTCGGCCTGGAATTCGTCCCGGGACGATCACATCCTGCTCGCCGATGTCTCCGACCGCGAACTGACCGACGAGGTTATCGACGAGCTCACCGAGGATGTGCTCGCCTGGCGGCGCGGCGGCTACGATCCGCGGGCGCACACCCGGACCTTGTCCGACCAGGTTCAGGTCAGCGACCTGGTTGAGCCGCCGCGGCCGCTCACCGTCCGGCGCTCGGCCGCCGTCCGCGAGCAGCAGGCCGGCGCCGCCACCCGGGTGGCCCGGGTGACCCGGCTGCAAGCGGATCTGGCCATGATCGGGTCCCGCGCTGCTGCGGGCCGACGGCCGGTGCACGGCGGGGTCGCGGTCCGTGCCGCGGACCGCGCCGCAGACCGCCCGGTGCTCGTTACCATCGGCGCGCTCATCAAGGCCGGGCGTCTCATCATGGTGAAGGGCACCAGGCTGACCCCTGCGCACCTGGCCGGCACCGGGCAGTTCCCGGTGCTCGGCGGGCCCGAGCTGTCCGGGACCGCCCGCCGCGGCCAGCGGAAGATAGACCAGGCAACGCTCGGCGCCCACTACCCGCGGGCGAAGCTCACCGAGCCCGGCGACGTCGTGGTTACCACCGTGCCGCAGCTGGCCGCCGCCGTCGATCATGAGGGCTACTCGGTAACCGAGTTCCCGGCCCGCATCCTGCGCATCCCCGCCGCGGAGCAAGCGCAGTTCACCCCGCTGGTGCTGGCGGCGCTGCTCAGCTCGGCTGCCGGTGCCACCAGCCCGGCTGGCCTGGCCGGCCCGGTCCGGGAGGCCCGCCGACTCGACCAGTACCAGGTGGCCCTGCTGAGCCCGGCCGAGTTGCAGCGGCTGCACGCGCTGCTCGAAGGGCTCGACCAGCAGATCACCCGCGCACAGCAGCAGATCGACGCGCTAACCGAAATTAGGAACGTCACCGCCGCCGGCCTGCTAGATGGCACCCTGACCGTTACCGGCGGCGGCTCCGCGGGCGACCCGCCGGCCAGCACACCGCGATCCGACGACAGAAAATCCTGATGCTGTCAAGGAGGACCACGGGCCAGTCGGCGCAAGTCTCGGATTCCTTCGAGGCGGCCAGCGTCCAGGACCGGCCGACCTGCGAAATCCGTTAGAGAGGGTGCGTGTCGGGTGTCGCGGTGAAGATGCGACCGGACGGGGTGGTCCAGGTGAACATGCCGGGGGCGGTCTGGGCGAGTTTCCAGTCGGGGTGATGTTTGATCAGGTGGTCGGCCTTGCACACGCCGCCGAGATTGCAGGTGCAGGTCGGGCCTTGGTCCCAGGGAATGGTGTGATCGAGTTCGCCGCGCCAGGCGGGCTGCCGGCAGACCGGAGACCGGCAGGTCAAATCCCGGGCAGTCACGTGGTCGCGCAGCCGGGGCGGCGGCCGGTAGCCCGGGCTGGCCGCGGTGTGGGCGCAGCGGCCCGCCGCGGCGTCAGCCGCCGCGGCGGTGTGGGCACGGGCCGCAGCGCGGGCCGCGGCGTGCAGGGCAAGGCGCAGGATCTGGCCGCGCGGGTCCGGCCCGGGACCTGGCCCTTGCTGGCTCCCGGTGCCAGGCGGCGCTCTGGTCAGGATGTCCTCGGAGATGGTGAGAGTGACCCGACCGACCAGCCCTGCGCCAGGCCCGGTACCGGGCTGTCGCAACCCGCCAACCCCGGGAGGGCGGGGAATGCGGGTGACAGCGATGGCCTGCCCGGCCGGGGTGGTGATGATGATCCGCCATTCGGCAGCCGGATCGCGGACAGCGCAGTCGGCCAGCTGGCGGGCCTGGCTGGCCGGAACCGGGCCGATCCGGCCCAGGTACCCGGGCCCGTCGCTGGCTCCGGCGAGCACTCGCCAGGGCAGTGACACGTCCAGCAGCCCGGACACCGGCCCGGCACCGCCCGCAACCGGGCGGGCGAACGCGGGCGGGATCACTGGCAGCCCTGGCCAGTCCGGCGGCGGCCCGCAGTCTTGCCAGCCGTCGTTCTCGGCGTTCTCGGCGTTCTCGGCGGGCCCGCCGGGCCCGGCCGGGCTATCACTCGGGCACGGGTAATCCTCTTGGTCACCGGGCGCGTCCTGATCCCCGGGCGGCGGCACTTCATCACCCGACACGCTATTTCCTGGTGTATTACCTTCCGGGCCGCCGCCGGGATCGCCGGGATCGCTGGGATCGCTGGGGCCGCCGGGGTCGTTGCCAGGCGGGTTGTCGGGTGGAGCTCCTTCGGGCGGCGGGATGAGCGGGAGGGTGCCGAGCAGCAGCCCAAGGTAGATCTTTGCGGACAGCAGGTCGGTGCCGCCGGCGGCGCCGGAGGCCTTCCACGCGCGGGCCATGGCCTTGATCCGTGCCATCGCCGCAGCGGCGCCGATGGCGGGCAGCCGCTGCCCGGCCAGCGTGGCGGTGTGGTCCTCATCCGGGTACAGCACCACCTTCGCCTGCCGCTCGGCATTCCTGCGCCGCTCCTCGGCGCCGCGGGGGTCGGCGATGATCACCGCGCGGCGCAGCGCCGCTCGCAGCATCCCAGGGGTCTGGCTCCCGGCCGCGGGCAGCACCTTCTCCTCCACGGCGCGGGCGGTGTCGTCGGTAAGCATGCCAGTGGCCTCGGCGATCAGCCGGGCCCGGTACAAGTCGATGTTCCCGGACTCCAGCGCCGCGCTGGTCGCGGCCAGCCGCCAGCCCAGATCCACCGCCAGATCGGCCCACCCGGCGGCACCGTGCCGCGACATGGTCAGTTCCAGGGCCACCTCCGCCGCCGCTGACGCCGGCACCCGCAACGGACGGCCGTCCTCACCCGTGCCGATGTCCGCGTCGCGGGCGGCGGCCCGGGACGCGATCTGCGCGACCGCGGCCAGTTCCCGGGACTGCGCCCACGACGCCAGCCGCCGCCACCCTCCCGCGATCGCGGCCAGATCCGCGTCACCCAGCTCGGCAGCCGGGGTCAGCGACAGCCACGCGGCCAGGTCCGGGCCCGGCGCCAGCCGCTCGGCGACCCGCCCCGCCAGCACCCCAGCCGGGACCCGGTCCCCGGGCACGCCCAAGTCATCGGGATCACCCAGGTCAATGGAATCACCCGGCACGGCGCCCTGCATCGCAGCCCTGCCACCCTGGCCGGCCGCATGATCCCGAGCACCGCCGGCGGAGGCGGTGTCCGCGGAGCCGCCGTCCGCGGAGGCACCGCCGGCGGAGGCGGTGTCCGTGGAGCCGCCGTCCGCGGAGGCACCGCCAGCGGAGGCGGGGCTGCGGCCCGGGGCGGGCGGGGCCGAGCCTAAGCGGCAGCCGGGCGCATCGTGCGGGCCTGGCTCGGTAAGGCATTCCATCAGCGTGGCGAAATCCAGCTCCCAGGACCACGACAGGCCCTGCGGGGCGCCCGCGCCGTCCGTCTCATCCTGCACGTGGGTCACCTCCGCCGCCGGGCATCGGCCTAGATTCTCGGTCCGACCTTCTTAGCTAATAGTATCGAATGTCACCGTCAATGGAAAACTATTAAGGCTTCGTATTCGAATTCTTGCTACTCACAGCTCTTATACATGAACCGTCTGCTGACAAGCCATTCACGCGATCGGCGCGGCATGCCAGGCTGGGCGCAGAGAAGACCGCAGTGCTGGCTGCTCAGTCCCGGGGGCTGCTCTCGGGCTGGCTGCCCCGGGCCGACTGCCCCGGGCCGGCTCCCCCGGGCCGGCTGCCCCGGGCCGGCTCCCCCGGGCCGGCTCCCCGGGCCGGCTCCCCGGGCCGGCTCCCCCGGGCCGGCTCCCCGGGCCGGCTCCCCGGGCCGGCTCCCCCGGGCTGCCCCGTGCTAGCTGCCGGTGCTAGCTGCCCAGTGCTGGCCGCATCAGGGCGCATCCCGCGGCAGCGGGTCGCCGGGCTGGCCAGTCGATCCGGGCCCAGACGACCCAGCCGGTTAACGCGTCGCCGTCCCTGCCGTAGTCGCCTGCCACGGCACCGACGATGTCCAGGCCATGCGGGCGGTCGTCGTGCGCGGGCTCCTGCCATCGGCCGCCGTGGTCCTGTACCTGGATGTACGCGCAGTGACCATCGAATACGGCGACGCGGACGGTGAACGTGCCGCCGGCCTTGCTTGAGTTACTGTGCAGCACGGCGTTGCTGGCCAGTTCCGAGAGGCATAGCACGGCGTCGTCGGTCACCGGGGCGCCCGTCAGAATTTCGGTGAGGAACCTGCGGGCCTCGCGCACCTGATGGGGGCGGGCCTCGAACACACGGTCGCCGGTGCGCGGCAATGCGGCGGCAGCCGCAAGGACTGGGTTGCGGGGGGTGATCCCGGCGGGTGTCATCGTTTCTCCCGTGGCTGCAGATTCCGGTAGCCAGCCTGTCGGCCGGACTCACGGTTTGCCAGGGGTGACGCACCAACATTGACGCGGTCGTAGTGGCCGGCCATTTTGTAGGGTCGGGCCAGCGGCCACGATGCTCGTGTGCGGAAATGCGCCGGCGCAGAATGGACTCGGGCCGGAAATGGCCGCGCAGCCAAGCCGGACGGGAGCTGAGATGTCCTTGCCGCGAGACCTTGACCCGGGCGCGAGCGTGCTCGCCTTCTTCGGTGCCGAGCTGCGCCGCTGCCGGTTAGCCACGGATCTGAGTCAGGAACAGCTCGGCCAGCAGGTCAGCTATTCGGCGGCATTGGTTGGGCTGATCGAGAACGCCAAGCGCGTGCCGTCCCGGGATTTCGCCGAGCGCTGCGACGACGCGCTGGCGACCGGCGGCACGCTGGCGCGGCTGTGGCCGCTGGTATCGCGGGAGACGCTGCCTGGCTGGTTCCGGCCGTGGCTCGAGATCGAGCGCGAGGCAATGTCATTACGCTCGTTCGAGCCGCTCATCATCCCCGGGCTGCTGCAGACGCCGGAGTACGCCAGGACACTCTTTGCCGCGCAGCGAGCAGAGACCGAGGACGGCCTAGAGCAGCTCGTCGCGACCCGGATGGACCGGCAGCTGATCCTGGCCCGGGAGAACCCGCCACAGCTGTGGTGCCTGCTGGACGAGGGCGCGCTGCGCCGCTGCATCGGCAGTGCCAAGATCATGCATGACCAGCTGCTGCACCTGGCGGCGATCGCGCATCGCCCGAAGGTGGCGGTCCAGGTGGTGCCGTTCGAGGTCGGGGCGCACGCCGGGTTGCTCGGCGCGTTCGTGGTCGCGAGTTTCGACGGCGCAGGCGATATCGTGTACCTGGAGACAGCGGCGTCCGGGCAGGTCACGGAGACGCCCTCGGTGATCGCCGAGATCACGCTGACCTACGACATGCTGCGGTCGGAGGCATTGCCCCGGACGGCATCCCGCGAGCTGATCATGAAAGTGGCTGAGCAAGAATGGACCTGACTGGCGCCGAATGGCGCAAGAGCCGCTACAGCGGCGGCAACGGCGGCAACTGCGTAGAGGTCGCGGGCAACCTGCCAGGCATGGTTGCGGTCCGTGACTCAAAGGCCCCGGGCGGGCCGGAACTCGCCTTCACGGCGGCCGAATGGGCAACGTTTACCGCCAGGGCGAAGAACGGCGAGTTCGACCGAACCTGACCGCGCTGACGCTCAGCCCGACGGACTGCCTTCAGGGGTATCGCTATGCCTGCGGCACCCCTTTTGTCATTTCGCGCCGGCCGCGTTACACCACCGATGAGTGGACGGCCGCGTTAGCGATGCCGGGCCAGCGCGAGGGACGCCTGGTGCCGCTGCGCGCCGAGAAGGTGCCCGACGTGATGCCGGGATATTGCGGCCCATCTTGGACCGGGACCTGTTCGGGCTGACCGAAGACGACGCCCGGCGCGCACTCCTTGAAGCGGTCACCGGCCCGGCCCGGCCAGCCGATGGCCAGCAGCCAGCCTTCCGCGGAACAGCCTTACCGAGAACAGCTAGCCCAGCGCCGGGCACACCGGGGCAACTCGCGACGCTAGAACGAGGACATCCTGGCCCGCCGCCGCCGGGTACTCGGCGAAGACCACCCGGAGACCCGGCGCTCCGCGAGGAACCTCGCGGCCGACCTGCGCTGGATGAAGCGCCAGCCGACGCGGATGGCTGAGCGCGGGAGGCTGGCAGGTTAACGTGTCGGGGTGGCTAGCCGGGAAGAGCGGGCGAGATCCTTCGGGGCGATCGCCGGCGACTACGACCGGCTGCGGCCCAGTCCCCCGGAAGCGGCCGTCGACTGGCTGCTGCCCGCCCGCCGCAAGGTCGCGGTTGACCTGGCGGCCGGCACCGGCATGCTGTCCCGGCTGCTGGCGCCCCAGTTCGAGCAGGTCGTGGCCGTCGAACCGGATCCCAGGATGGCGGTGGTGCTCTGCCAGCGCTCCCCTGGCGTCCGCGTCGTGCAGGGCACTGCCGAGGCCAACCCGCTACGCGACGCCAGCGCAGATGGCCTATTCGTGGCGTCGGCGTGGCACTGGATGGATCCGGACCGGGCGATCCCGGAGATCGCCCGGGTGCTGCGCGACGGCGGCCGCTTCGGCGTGATCTGGACGAGCCGCGATCACGATGTGGGGTGGCTGCGCGAATTGGGCCAGTCGCGCATGATCAGCCAGCGGCGCGGGCCTGACGCCGCCGATCCGGACGGCCAGGACCCGGCCCGGCCGCGCTCCTGGCGCCGCACCGCGACCCTGCCAACCGGCGGCCTGTTCGGCAGCATCGAGACCAAGTCGTTCACGTTCACCCGCACGATGACGGTCAGCGGCTTCGTCGGCATGCTCAGCACCTACAGCGGCGTCATCACCGCGAGCCAGGAAGATCGGGCGGCGGCACTAGCCAGCGCGCGTGCGACCCTGGAGAAGCGTTTCCCCGGCGCTGAGAAAGTCGACGTCCCGATGCGGGCCTGGTGCTGGCGCGCCGACCGCACCCCCCGGCCCGTAGCCTGAGCGCCAATGTCAGGCAAGCGCCGGCCCAGACCGGGGTTACATTGCGGCTTCAGGGGCGGGTTGCCGGGGGCGAGCAGGTGGCGTTCCTGCAGGTACGTGTTCAGCGGCGTGGTTTGCGGATAGTGGCCCAGCAGTGGCCGCCCCCGGCCTGTCCGGGAATGCCGCGGACGGCGCCGCCGAGCAGCCGCCTGCGCACCGGGCTTAGCCGCGGATGGTTGGTCAGGCCGACTGCCTCCGGGCAGTGCGGGACCGCGCTCGGCAGGTGCATCGCGCCGCGCCGGAACCCGCCGCGCGTTGCGTCCAGTCCCCGTCTAGCGCGTTACGACCTCGCCGCGCCCCGGCCGTCCGGGAGTTCGTCGCCCTGCTCGAGGATCTCGGCCGCACCCCGGACCACGCAACGCAGCGGGTCGTCCACGACGATGGCCGGGATGCCGGCCGCCGCCTCGATCCGGTCAGCCAGCCCCGGTAGCATAGCCCCGCCGCCGGCCAGCCGGATCTTGCCCCGGACCACGTCCTCCGCCAGGTTCGGCGGGATGTCCGACAGCATTTCCTGCACTGAGTTGACGATCGCCGCGACGGAATGCTCAAGCGCGGTGGCGACGAGCCAGCCCGGCACTTGCTCCACCCGGGGGGTCCGCCGCGCGGCGTCGACGCCGACCGCCTCGACCACTCCGACCGCGGTCTCGGCGACGCCGAGCGTCATCTTCAGGCTCCTGGCGGCGTTGCGGCCGATGAGCAGGCCAAGCTCGGCCTTGACGGACTGCACGATCGCTTGGTCCATGACGCTGCCGCCGAGGCGCAGTGACCGGGCGCGGACCACGTGACGGCCGGTCAACACGGCGGCCTCGGTTTTCCCGCCGCCGATGTCCACGATGAGCGCACCGGCTCCGGCGGCGAGGTCGAAGCCTGCACCGGTGGCCGCCGCGACCGGCTGCTCGACCAAACGCACGGCGCAGCGCGGCCGCAGCGATCCGACCGCCGCCGCCAGCGATCGCCGTTGCACCGAGTTGGCGCTGCCCGGCACGCAGACCACCGCCGACGGCCGGAACAGGCCCCGGTGCAGTCCGGCCTGGCGGAGGAAGTCCTGCAGCATGGCCGCCGACGCGTCCAGGTCGGCTATCACGCCACCGCTGAGCGGATGGATGATGTCGATGTCCTGCGCTTCCTTGCCTGCCAGCGCATCCGCTGCCCAGCCAACCGCCGCCACGTTGCCGGTTACCCGGTCGACGGCGATGGCTGAAGGCTCCTCGATGACAAGGCCGCGGCCGGCTATGCAGACGAGCGTGTTGACAGTTCCCAGGTCGATCGCTACGCCCGCCCGCAACCGCATGGCACCTGCCCTTTGCCCGAAATGCCAGTTCGCGGTCCCAGTATGGTGTTCTGCACCCGCCCACTGGGGCCGTTCGATCCATCCTTCGTGATCGCGGAGGTCCGGCATGTTCCGGCCAGCCGGATCCTCCAAGATCATGGAAACCCGGGCCCGGCGTTGACCTTCCGTCGGCCTTATTCTAATTTGCTCTCAATGACTCATTTTCCCGCTGGTCAGCCGCAGAATGGCATCGCGCCTGGTCACAGCGGTGGCACGGCCAGCATCACCGCCAGTTCCGGCCCACCCCCAGGCCTGGCCAGGGTCCGTGCGCGCTTCAGCTCGCTGACCGACGATTTCGTCTATCTCGATGCGCCCGGCGGCACCCAGACCCCGGACGAGGTTGCCGAGGCAGTGGCCAGGGTGTATCTCGACGCGAGCGGCAACACCGGCGCGCCATACGCCACCAGCCGCCGGATCGAGGCGATCGTCGGCGACGCTCGCGCGGCCTCGGCGCGCTTCCTCGGCTGCGCCCCTGAGGAGGTCATCTTCGGGCCGAACATGACCTCGCTGAACTACACGCTGTCTCGCACCCTCGGCCGCGAGCTACAGGCCGGCGACGAGATCATCGTCACCCGGCTCGACCACGACGCGAACGTGGCGCCGTGGCTCGACCTGGCCCGCGACCTCGGCCTGGTGGTCCGGCTCGCCGACGTGCACGCCGACACCACGCTGGATCTCGCGGACCTCGAACGCCTGCTCGGGCCCCGGACCAAGGTGGTGGCCTTCCCCTGGGCGTCGAACGCGGCCGGCACGATCGTGGACGCCCGCGCCGTGTGCGACCTCGCGCACGCCGCCGGGGCGCTGGCCTGGGTGGACGCCGTGCAGTACGCGCCGCACGAGCCGATGGACACCCGTGCGATCGGCGCCGACGTGCTGCTCTGCTCCGCCTACAAGTTCTGCGGGCCGCACCTGGGCGTCGGCTTCGGTCGCCGGGAGCTGCTCGAATCGTGGCAGCCGTACAAGGCCAGGCCCGCCCCGATGGAGCCGGTCGGGCACCGGTTCGAGACCGGCACCCTGCCACATGAACTGCTCGGCGGCCTGCTCGCCACCTTTGCCTACATCGACAGCCTGGGCGGCCCGGCCGAGATCGGCGGCTGGGAACGGCAGCTCGGCGACCGGCTGCTGGCCGGCCTGCCGCCGGGCGCCAACGTCTACGGCGTGGCGACCACGGCCGGCCGGGTGCCGACGTTCCTGCTCAACTTCCCCGGCGTGCCGTCGGCGAAGCTCAGCCCTGCGCTGGCCGAGCGCGGGTTCGGCGTGTGGAGCCACGGTAGCTACTACGCGCCGGGCCTGCACGACCGGATCGGCTGGGGCGAGGCGCTGCGGGTCGGCCTCGCGCATTACAACACCCTGGACGAAATGGACCGCTTCAACCACGCGCTGGCCGCCCTGGTCGCGGAGCAGGCGCCGGCGCCGCCGCATCGTCCTGGACGGCCGGGATGACCCGCGGCCCGGTGGTCGGCGCAGCCGACGTCCCGGTCGATCACACCGCAGCGGGCGCGCGGGTGCGCACCATGCTGGACACCGGTCAGCACTTCACCCGGCGGCTCGTCGAGATCCCGCCGGACGCGCGGCTGGACGGCACCGCCGCCACCGCGGGCGAGCTGTGGTTCGTCATCGACGGCAGCGGGCAGCTGGACACCGCGGGCCGGCCTGGCCGTCCGCTGCGCCCCGACCTGGGACTGCTGCTCCCGCCGGGGATGAAATTCAGCATTAACGGATCTGCCCCGGCCGGCCTGCACCTCGACGCGGTAAGTCTGCCTGGGTCGGCCAGCGAGGAGCGCCGCGACCAGCCGGGCCAGGCCGGGCCACGGCTCAGGGATCTGCGCGACTGCGACGTCGAGACGACCGGGGACCGCCAGTTCCGGGTCCTGTTCGGCCCGGGCCGCGGCTGCGCGGTGGCGACCCAGTTCGTCGGCGAGATCCCGCCGGGCCGGGCACCCGAGCACAGCCACCCGTATGACGAGGTGGTGCTCGTGCTGGCCGGCCACGGCGTGCTGCACGCAGGCGGCGCCGATTACCCGCTGGCCGCGGGCAGCTGCGCGCACCTGCCGCCGAGACTGGTGCACTGCCTGGAGAACACCGGCACCGGGCGGATGCGGGTACTCGGCGTATTCCACCCGGCGAACAGCCCGGCGGCCAAGACATAGCGAAAACCAGTGCCAGGTCCGCGCCGGCCCCGCGGCCAAGACATAGCGAAAGCCAGTGCCAGGTCCGCGCAGGCCGGCTGACTCGTGCTGGCAGCGGCTCTGCGCGGCGGCGGAATCCGGGTTCAGGCTGAGCGGCTGATCAGTCGGATCCGGCCGGCCCTGCCTGGCGTTGCCCAGCGGCCTGCCTGCTGCGCAGCCAGTCGCGGTAAAGCAGCTCATACGCCTGCTGCCGGTCCGGCACCGGGTCGGACACCCGGAGGCCGGGCGGCGCGGCGACTGGCGCGGCGGCGGCCAGGCGCACGTCAACAGCCAGGCCGGCCACTGCCGCGGCGCCGACCGCGGCAGACTCGCTGATATCGGGTATCCGGACAGGCAGCCCGAGCACATCGGCGAGGATCTGCGGCCACAGCATGCTTTGCGCCGCGCCGCCGGTGAAGATCACCTCGCCGGGATGCACGCCGAGCAGCTCCGACAGCAGTCCGGCAGAGCGGCGGGCCGAGTACGCGGCTGCCTCCTGTATCGCGCGGGCACGCGTGCCGAGATCGGCCCGCCCGGCGCGTGGCCGCAGCCCGGGCCGGGGCGGGGCGAACGGCGGCCGCCAGCGCGCCCAGGTCCATGCGTCGACTGGCGCGAGCTCGGCGCGGAGGCCGCGCGACCCCGGCGGCACCGCGCTGGCGAGCTGATCAAGCGTCGGATAGCCGCCCGGATCACCCGGCGCAAGCTCCCCGGCGGCCAGGGCACCGGCGCTGTCCCGGAGCCAGCGCAGCGCCTGCCCAGCATAAAATCCGATCCCCTCCACCAGCCATCGCCCGGGCAGCACGTGGCAGATCGTCCGGAGGCGTCCCGCGGGTTCGACCACGGCAGCATCCGCCACCATCGTCTGCTTCCAGAAGCTGCCGCCGGTGACGGCGAGCCGGCCCGGTCCGGGCTGCCCGGAACCAGCTAGCCCGCGGGATGTGCCCAGACTAGCTAGCCCGCGGTCGGTGCCCAGACCAGCAAGCCCGAGGGCGGTGTCCAGCCCGCCGGGCACCACCCGGGTGGTCGTGCCGAGACCGGTCTGGCCGGACGCTTCCGGCGTGACCGTCCCGACGACCGTCCCCGCATCGACGACCTCAGGAAACATGGCGGGCCGCAAGCCGCACAGAGCCACGATCTCCGGGGACCAGGCGCGGGCGCCCAGATCGAACATGCCGGAAGTGGAACCGACCGAGGACTCGGTGACAAGCGTCCCGGTCAGCCGGTACACGATCCAGTCGGCAAGCATGCTCAGCCGCGCGGATGAGTCCCACAGCGCCGGCTGCCGCTGCCGTACCCAGTCAAGGCGCGGCGGGGCGCTCAGCGAGATCCAGCCGCCGCCGAGCTGATAGAGGCGGGCGGCATGCCGGCCGGCCAGCAGCGCTTCGGCCTGCCGGCCTGCCCGAGCGTCGCCATTGGCGCAGGCCCATAGCTCACTGCCAGCCCGGTCGTAGAGAACGAGGCCGCCGCCCATGCTGGAGCAGCCGACGGCCAGCACCGCGCTGGGATCGGCGGCGTCGCCGAGGACCTCCCTGATGCAGCCGCAGATCAGCGCCCAGCCGCCCGCCGTATCGAAGTTCTGCGAGGCGGTGATGCCATTGACGGCCGGGTGCGACCATTCACGCCGGGCGACGGCGACCTGATGGCCGCCCAGGTCAAAGAGGACGGCACGGCAGCTGCCAGTCCCCGCGTCGATCGCCAGCAGGTAGCCGTCCGCCGCGGGCCGCGACCGGCTGGCAGGATCGCGGCGCGTGGTACCGTGCCGTCTGGCTGAATCTGCCGTCATGGCTGGCCAGGGCCGGAGGGCGAGGCGGGGGCGATGGGCAGGCCGCGCGTGCTCGTCACGTCGGGAGATCCGGGTGGTGTCGGGCCGGAGCTGATTCTTCGCGCGCTGGCTGACCCCGGGGTCGCCGGTATCGCGGAATTCGCCGTGGTGGGCAACCCGGCTGATTTCCGCCGCGATGCGGAGGCGCTAGGACTTCCGCTGCCCCGCATCCTCCCGGTGAGCGGGCCGGCCGGGGTCCCGGTCGGCCGCCCGTCAGCAGCAGGCGGCCGGGCCGCGGTGGCGGCGGCCCGGGCCGCTGCCCGGCTGATGTCCGGGCAGCAAGCCGATGTGCTGGTGACCGCGCCTGTCTCCAAGGAGGCCATCCGCCTCGCCGGGTACCCGTGGCCCGGCCAGACTGAGATGCTCGCTGACCTCTGCGCGGCCAGCGACCTGCGCGTGCTGCTGATGGCAGGACCGCTCCGGGTAGTGCACGTAAGCGCCCACCGGTCGCTGCGCGACGCGGTCGACGCGGTGACCCGGGCCAGCGTGCTCAAGACCATCGAGTTGGCCGACGACATCGGCCGGCGGCTGGTCGGACGGCCGCCCCGGCTGGCCGTCGCCGGGCTGAATCCGCATGCCGGCGAGCACCGGATCCTTGGTGACGAGGACGAGGATGCCATCAGACCCGCGGTCGCTGATGCCCGGTTGGGTGGCATCGACGTGTCTGGACCGATGTCCGCGGACACGTTGTTTCCGCGCGCCCGCGCTGGCGAGTTTGACCTGGTGGTAGCGATGTACCACGACCAGGGCCATATCCCGGTCAAGCTGCTTAGCCCTGATGACGGCGTGGCGATCACGCTGGGCCTGCCCTTCCTGCGAACGGCGCCGGACCACGGGGCAGCCTTCGATATAGCGGGAAAGCACATCGCCAGCCCGGCAAGCATGCAGGCAGCTCTTCGCGCGGCCGGCGATATCGCCGGCCGCGACCCGGCCGGGACCCGCGTGGCACGCTGATCATGTCGCGCTGATCATGTCGCGCTGATCATCTAGAGCACTACCTCGATCTCGCTGAGCGTGGCGTCAAGTACCTCTACAACCAGGTCAATCTGGGCCCGGGTGATGACATACGGCGGGCTCAGGTGGACGTGATCACCGCCGCGGCCGTGATTCGCGCCCGGTACCCCCGGCAGGATGAGGACGCCGCGCTGCAGCGCCCCGCGGGTCACCCGGTGGGTGATGTCGGCCTCCTCCGGGAAGGGCTCCCGGCTCGCCCGGCTGGAAACGAACTCGAGTCCCGCGAAGAGTCCGAGGCCGCGCACGTCTCCCACGATCTCGTGCCGCTCGGCGAGCCGGTGCAGCGCGGCGCGCAGGTACTCGCCCTTCGCGCCCACCTCATCGAAGAGCCGGTGATCGAGCGCGTAGCTGAGCACGCGCAGGCCCACGAAGGTGCAGAACGGATTGCCGCTGTAGGTGAACCCGTGGCTGAATTTTCCCGAGCCTGCGGTGAACGCGTCGACTACCCGCTGGGCGGCCAGCACCGCCCCCAGCGGAACGTATCCGCTGCTGATGCCCTTGCCCATTACCACGATGTCCGGCTCGACGCCCCAGTGCTCGATCGCCAGCCAGCGGCCGGTGCGGCCGTAGCCCGTCAGTACCTCGTCGGCGATGAACAGCACGTCGTATTTATCGCAAATCTCGCGGATGCGCCGGTAGTAACCGGGGACCGGCACGACGGCCGTGACCGTCGAGCCGATAACAGGCTCGGCAATGAACGCGGCGATGCTGTCCGGTCCCTCCATGATGATCGTCCGCTCGAGGTCATCCGCGCAGGCCACGTCGCATTCCGGGTAGGTCCGCCCGAGCGGGCACCGGTAGCAGTACGGCGGCACGATGTGGGGCACGGCCATCAGCTGGGGCAGGAATGGCTCGCGCCAGGCGGGACGGCCGGATAGCGACAGCGTGGCGAGCGTGCTGCCGTGAAAGCTCTGCCATCGCGCGATGACCTTGTGCCTGCCGGGACGGCCGCGCTGGAGGTGGTACTCGCGGGCCATCTTGATCGCGGTTTCATTGCCTTCCGAGCCGCCGGAGACGAAGTAGACTCGCGCGGCGAGCGCCGGGTTCATCGCAACCAGCGCCTCGGCGAACTGCTCCTGCCAGGGGTTAGTGAACGTGGCGCCGTAGACGAAGCCGAGTTCCTTGCCGTGCCGCGCGACGGCGTCGGTAATCTCCTGCACGCCGTGCCCGAGCACGACGGTGCCCGCGCCGCCGACCGCATCCAGGATTTGCCGCCCGGTATCGGTCCGCAGGTACATCCCGGCGCCGCTGACGATTGACTCCTGCACCTCGCGCAGGTCGCGATGGAACACCTTCGAGCTCACCGGACCTTGCCTCCACCGTCTCGCTGAAGCCGGCTGGCCTCCCCGCGGCGCAGGCAGATCTCGGCGACGTGCAACTCGTCGCCGAACTGGCGGGACGGGTGCCGGTCCCACAAGAGCTTCTCGTGGCCGGGCAGGATCCGGCTGGTCTCGCCGCCGACTACCTGCTTCATCCGATCGAGCGCCATGAGGCAGTTCTGCTGGCTTCCCATTGCCAGGCCGATCGGGACGTAGCGGCCGTCGCCGTCAATCCCTTCGATGTTCGCATAGAGGTACATGACATCGCCGGGAACTATCCACACGCCGGAGGACTCGTTGCGGACCACTACATGCTGGTGCCCATAGGTGTGCGTGTCGAAGTCAGGCACCAGGCTGACTCCCGGGAACACGTCCTCGCAGTGCCCGTCAACCAGCCGGAGCCGGCCTTCCCCGGCTAGGCGCAGCAGAACCGCCAGGTCATCGATGCTCACGCCCTGCTTTAGCCAGTCCATCGCAGCGGGCAGGCTAACCGCCCAGGCCCATTTCGATACCTCGCGCCGCTGGATGTAGACGGTGGCATTGGGAAAGGCGGCGACGTTGCCGAGGTGGTCGAAGTGGGCGTGGGTCACCAGGATCGCGTCGACATCTTCCGGCCGGATGCCGGCCCGGCTGACGAGTTCGGCCGGGTCGCGCCAGAGCGTAATGCCGTCCAGATCAGCCAGCTCCCGGCCGCGCCCGGCGTGCCGGTAGCCGGAATCGACCAGGATCGTGTGGTCCTCGCTGCGGACGACGGTGAAGCAGTACGGGAGCTCGCGGTCACCACTTTGGCCGTGCAGCAGCAGCCCGAGCGGGGAGCTGGCCCGGGCAAACTCGATTACCCAGATGGAGTAGTCGGTCATGCCGTGACTCCCCCGTCGACGAGCAGCGGCGAGCCGGTGGTGAAGCTCGACTCCGCGCTGGACAGGAACAAGGCTGCCCGGGCAACCTCCGCGGGATCGGCGAACCGGTGCAGCGGATGCGCGGCCCGGTCCGAATCCCGGACCTCCGCCAGCGGCCTGGCATCCGGCCGGCCGCGCAGCCAGGCCTCGTGCAACGGCGTGCGGACAGAGCCCGGGCACACGATGTTGACCCGGATCCCGTCGCTGGCATGATCCAGCGCAAGCGCCCGGCAGAGCATCAGCAGGCCGCCCTTGCTGGCGCAGTACGCCGCCCAGCTGCGGTCAGCCTTGAAGGAGTTCGCCGAGCCGGTGATGACCATCGTCCCGCCGCCGGCCGCGGCCAGCTCCGGGATTCCGAACTTGGCGAGCAGGAAGGCGCCGGTCAGGTTGACGGCCAGCACCCTGATCCATTCCTCGACCGACATCTCGGGCACCGTCTTGGCCACGCCGATCCCGGCGTTGGCCCACAGCAGGTCGAGCTTGCCGAACTCAGCCACGGCGACGCGGACCGCGCGGGAAACGTCATCCGCGCTCGCCGCGTCGCCGGCCACGAACTCGGCCCGGCCGCCCCGGGCGTTGATCGCCCCCGCGACCTGATTCCCCTGGACGGCATCGGTGTCGAGGAGTACGAGGGCTGCTTCCTGCGTGGCGAAGAGTTCCGCGCCCGCCGCACCGATGCCGCTGGCCGCGCCGGTGATCAGCCCGACCCGGCCGCGCAGCCGCCCGCCGGCCGCCGCCGGCCCGCCAGGCGGGGCGTCCGCCATTCCCTGGCCCGCCCTAGTGCCCCCCGCCGGACTGCTCGAACACCAGCTGGGCCCTGCGCATCCAGTCCTCCTGGCCGCGAATGCGCAGGTAGACCAGGATGAGCACGGTGAGGGCGAGGACGGCGATGAAGACCATCAGGCCCCAGTAGACCGGCCCCGTGCTGGTGAAGGGCGAGAAGTAGGATTTCCAGACGACCACGATGCCGGCTGCCGTTGCGACCGCCGGGACGATCAGGTGCAGCAGCGGGCTGAACTGGCTCCTAGCCTCGGTCCAGTAATACTTCACCACTCCGATGTTGGCCAGGACGTACATCAGCACCAGGCCGATCGTGATCGCATTTGCCCACGTGAAAAACACGTTCTCGACCCCGAAGATGAGGATGCACACGAACGCGAGGATCTGCATGCCGACCTCGACATGAATCGCGTTGTCCGGCGTCTTGCGGCTCGCATTGACCTTCCCGAGCGGGGCGGGGAGCACACCGGAACGGCCCATCGCGTACCAGGTCCGGGTCCCGCCGTTGAAGCATGCGATCGACACGGCTATCGCCGAGTTCAGCAGCGCGAAGAGCAGCAGCACCCATGCACCGCTCCACACCCGCTGCGCCAGCGTCGCTACCGGGAAGGCCGCCGCGGCGGGAATGCCGCCGACCTTGTCCACGCCGATGCCGACCAGGTATCCCCAGGTGACGAAGATGAAATAGATCATCAGGATGAGGACGGACCCGACCAGCCCGATCGGCACGTTGCGCTTCGGGTTCTTGCTCTCCTCGGCCAGCGGACCGGTGGATTCCCACCCGCTGAAGGCGAAGATCGAGAACACCACGCCGAGGAACAGGTTGCCCGCCAGGCCGAAGTTACCGGGGTTCAGCGGCGCGAAGCTGAACCCGCCAGGTCCCGGCGACACGAGCCCGGTGAATGCGAGCGCCACCATGATCACTATCTCGACTGTCCCGGTGATGATCAGCGCCTTCTCCGAGATCGCGATCCCGTTGTAGGCGAAATAGATCACGATGGCCAGGCCCGCGATCACCCAGATCCACCAGGGGATGGTGACGCCGTATTCGGCCTTGATCGACGGCTCAAGCACCGTTTTTGCCAGGAACGACATGGTGAGCGCGCCGACCGGCGGCAGCCAGATCGAGAACAGCACCCCGGCGAAGAAACCCGCGCGCGGATGGAGCGCCCGCGCGATCCAGGTGTACCACCCGCCCGCGGACGGGAAAACCTTCGCCAGCTGCGCGGCATTCAGCGCCTGGAGCGCCAGCAGCGCGCCGCCGAACAGGTACGCCCACGGCGTCACCACCCCGGCGAAGCTCACGATGAACACGAAAGACGCGAGGATCGCGAACGACGGCGCGATCGTCGCGATCCCCTGCATCAGCATCCCGGGAAGCCCGACCGCGTTCTCCCGCAGCTCGGTCTTGACGCTGCCCTTACTCGACTGACCGGCCTCAACTGCCACCGTGAGTCTCCTTCCCGCTACCCGCCGGAAGCAGGATCCCGTCACCGCCAGAGCATTCGCTCATGGACTGACCATCCGCTCCACTGGGAGTATCGACCTGACGGCCTGATCTTGGCAAGGGTCCTAGCCCGCCGCTGCGGCGGCGCCAGCGAGCCCGTGATGGCCGGGACCGCGGGGGATGATGGGCCAGATGTCGACGACGACATCGCCGGAGACCACGTGGTACGCGTCGTACCAGTTCACTGTGCTCGGCGAGTAGCCGGGCACGAGCGCCACGGAGTCACCGACGCGCAGCGGCGAGCCCTCGGGGGCGAGGAAAATGCCGTGCTCCTCATCGAACCGGAAGACCTTGTGGTCGTGGCCCACGATTGTCACGTCGGCGGGGTCGGCCACCGACTTGTTACCGGCGTCGACGATCACCTTGCCGCTCTGCCGGCTGATCACGGTCGCCTGGATCGTGAGCGAATGCTCGAAGTCAGGCACCATCTGGCCGTGGAAGTTATCCATGGCCACATAAGTGCCGGCCTGGATCTCAGTGACGCCCGGATAGCTTGCCGTCCACCGCCAGGTGGCGATCCCGCCGGCCGAGCGGATCTTGCAGGGAATGCCGTTCGCCGCCAGCGCGTCGGCGACGCCGGTGAAGAACTTCATCGCCTCGCGCTGCCGGGCATGCCGCAATTCGTTGTCGAACGTCAGCGAGCAATGCCCTTCATAGCCGGTGATTCCCTCGAAGCGCAGCCCGGGAAGATCCAGTACGTGCCGGGCAACCGCCAGGGCATCCGCTTCGGTGTCGGCCCCGCACCGGTCCATGCCGGTGTCGACCTCGACCATGATCCCCAGTGTCGACCCGGCCTGGACGGCCGCGGCCGAATGCGCGGCGGCGTTCGGTGCCTCGTCTACCGCGATGAGGATCCGATGATCCGTGGCAAGCTCGGCGAGCATCCGGATCTTGGCCGGATGCGACACGGTGTTGACCACGAACAGGTCGTCCATTCCGGCGCCGGCCAGCACGGCAGCCTCCCACACGGTGGCCATCGACAGCCCGCCCGCGCCTGCCTGCAGCTGGCGGCGAGCCAGATCCGGGCTCTTGTGCGTCTTGTAGTGCGGGCGGATCGTGGCCGTGCCCAGGTGCCGCAACTCGCTCGCCATCCGGTCGATGTTGCGCTGCGCCGCGTCTATGTCGAGCACCAGCGCGGGAGTGATCAGCTCATCGCGCGGCCGGCCGATGGCGTCCCCGTACTGGTCCATGACGTGCTCGCGAGCCGCTTGCAGGATCCGTGCGGCATCCGGCATCGAGTACCTCCCAGTGGCTTTGTGCTGGCTGTCGTCCCGCTTGCTGCGCCGTGCCGCGCCCTCACAGCTCCGCATTGACGATGAAGCCGCCGTCCACGAGCATGGTCGCGCAGGTCATGTAGCTGGCGTCGGCGCAGAGCGTGAAGGCGATCGCGGCGGCCAGTTCCGCGGGCTCGGCGGCCCGGTGGATGGCCACCCGGTCGGTGTAGTACTTCACCGCGTCCGGGTCCTCCATCAGCGGGGCGCTCATGTTCGTGCGCGTCCAGCCCGGCTCGACCGCGTTCACCCGGATGCCGTGCGCGCCCAGGTCGCAGCCGAGTGCCTTGGCCAGCATGCTGATGGCGCCCTTGGTTCCGCAGTAGGCGGTCTGGCCGGCCGCGCCGACGTGCGCCGAGATCGAGCTGACGCAGCAGATCGCGCCGCCATGGCCCTCTCTGATCATCTGCTTGGCACCCTCGGTGCAGACCACCCAGGTACCCCGCACGTTCGTCTCGAACAGGGCGTTGAAGTCCTCTACGGACGTCTCGTCCCATTTCATGAACGGGTTGATGGCCGCATTCGACACCACGTGGTCGAGCCGGCCAGCCCGCTCGGCCACCGCCTGCACCATCGCGGTAACCTGCCCGGGATCCCGCATGTCGGCGACGACTGGGAAGCCCTGGCCGCCGGTCTCGCTGATCCGCCGGAGCGTCTCGGCGGGATCCGCGGCCGGGTGCTGGTTCACCGCGACGATCGCGCCCTCCGCGGCGAGACGCACCGCCGTCGCCTGCCCGATGCCGGTCGTCGCGCCGGTGACCAGCGCGACCTTGCCCTCGAAACGCCGCTCCATGACTGGCTCCTCCCAGCAGCTGCGCATGTCAGAAGATGGCGATCGGGTTCCACGGCGACCCGGTCGCGCCGGGCAGCCGGAGCGGCAGTCCGACCACCATGAAGTCGAAGCGCCCTTCGGCCGTGCATGCCCGGGCCACGTCCTCAAGCTGCAGGCTGTCGGAGGCGAACATGCCCATCGCGGTGACCTGAAGCGGGTGCACCGGGTACAGGATGCCCTCGACGTTGCTGGGGACCGTCTCCCCGTCGCCGTCGGGCAGGAACGCGGCGATCCGGCGCTCGTGCATCCACGGGATCGTGTCGACGTGCAGGCCGGCCTTGCCTTCGCCCGCGGGCGGGTACTCGTTGTTCCATGCGCCGAGCTCAAGGCGGCGCCGGTGGTGACCGGTGCGGAAGACGAGAATGTCGCCCTCGCCGATCCGGACCCCCTGGGCCCGCTCGATCGCCTCGATCTCGGCGCGGGTCACCGCCTCGCCCGGCTCGAGCCATCTGACGCCGCGGAACCGGGGCGCGTCAAGCAGCACGCCCCTGCCGACCAGCCCGTCACTGTACGTCGTGACGTCGAGCGCGGTGGCGCCGCGGGAGGTCATGACCTCCTGGGCGGGCCGACCGTTGTAGACGTAGCCCTGGTAAGCGATGTGACAGAGCGCGTCCATGTGGGTGTGGCAATCGCCGTGGAACGCGAGGCCGAGGAAGTCGGTGGCGAAGGTCACCGAACTTGAGCCGATGTCGATGTCGTGGCCCTGCACGACGTGCCGGATGACCGGGCTGGGGTTGTCCGGGCAGGCCACCGTGTTCATCGGGATGGCCATCGTCGCGCGCCGCCCGGACCGGACCAGGCCGGCCGCCGCCCGCACCGTGTCCCGGGTGATGTAGTTGAGCGTGCCGAGCTCGTCATCGGTGCCCCAGCGGCCCCAGTTCTTGACCGCCTCGAAGATCTCGTCGAACTCCCGCAACGTGACCGGCGCGGGCAGGGTCAGCGAGCCTGCTTCCCCGGTAGTCGATGAATTCGTCATTCCTCCTCCTCCTCCTCCTCCTGCGCGCCGGGCCCGGCGCAGATCCTGGTGGCCAGCCGCGCGCTACCCACCGGCGGCTCGCCAGAGCGGGTTGAGCAGGCCATCCTCGGACAGGCCGAGCATCCGCGGGTAGAGCTGCTGCCAGGCGGCGTAGCTGTCGTGGTAGGCGGACATAGCTGCCGGGTCCGGCTCGAAGGTCGCCGCGCGCTTCCGCAGCTCCGCTTCGAGGTCGGTAAGGCTGGAATACAGCCCGGCGCCCTGGCCGGCACACAGGGCGGCGCCAAGCGCGCTGCTTTCTGTCACGGCTGGCACGTTGACCGGGAGCCCGAGCACGTCGGCGATGACCTGTGGCCACAGTGCGCCCTTGGCGGCCCCGCCGGTAAAGGTCAGTTCCGTCACGCGGGCCTTGGTGAGCTCGCCGATGATGCCGAGGTGCCCGCGGACCACGTAGGCAGCCGCCTCCTCGATGGCGCGGATGCACGCCGCGCGACCGGACCCGGCCGGGTTGCTCACGTCGAATTGCAGGAACGACGGGCTGGCGTGCACCCACCTGCGCGCGTTCATCAGGTTCGACAGGATCGCGAAGACGCCGTTCGAGCCTGGCGGGATCCGCGCGGCCGCCTCCTCCATCACGACGTACGGATCGACGCCGCGACTGCGCGCAACGGACGACTCGCGGTCGCAGAAGGCGTCCCGGTACCAGCGCATGGCCAATCCGCAGTAGAACCCGATTCCCTCCAGCATCCACTCGCCTGGCGTGACGTGGCACAGCGTCCGGAGCCGGATTGCCGGGTCGATCAGCGGCTCCGTAACGAGCACAGTGTGCTGCCAGAAGGTCCCGGCCAGCACGGTGAATTCACCCGCCCGCACGCCCGCGCCGAGCAGCCCGAGCTGGGTGTCGGCACCGCCGGCGATCACCGGCGTGCCGGCCCGCAGGCCGGTCTGCTCCGCGGCCTGCGCGGTCACCGTGCCGACCGGCGTGCCCGGGTTGGCCACTGGCGGCAGCACAGCAGCCGAGATGCCGCAGATCTGCGCAATCGACTCCGACCAGCTGCGGCCGGCCAGGCTGAACATCCCGGAGCTCGAGCCACAGGATGGCTCGGTCACCTGGACCCTGGCGAGCCGGTACACGATCCAGTCGCTGAGCATGCCCAGACTGTGGATCTTGTCGAAGGTGTCCGGCCGGTGCCGGGCCAGCCAGCGCAGCCGGGCAGGCGACGTGATCGATACCCAGTCGCCGGCCTTCGGCGAAGATGCGCTCGGCGGCGCCCTCGGCGATCAGGTCCCCGGCCTCGCGCGCGGCCCGGCTGTCCACGTTCGGGCACGCCCAGATCTCGGCGCCGTGCGCGTCATAGAGCACGATGCCCTCGCGCATGCTGGTGGCCGCGACGGCCGCCACGTCCTCTCCGGAGGCACCCGCGGTGCGCAGCGCGTCGCGGATGCAGGCGGCGATCGCCAGCCAGTTGGACTCGATGTCGAAGTCCAGCCCGCCCGGAGCGTCGCGGGCCTCCAGATGGGTCCATTCCCGCAGCGAGACCGCGACTTGCTCGCCCGCCACGGTGAAGAGCAGTGCACGGCAGCTACCGGTGCCCGCGTCGACCGCCAGCAGGTACCGGCCGGTCACGACGCGGCCTCGGTCCTGGCGACTATCTCCGGGTTAACCAGATGGTCCGGGTGCTGGCCGGATGCCAGCCGGGCCACTGCCGCCGCGGTCATCTCGGCCCCGCGGCGCAGGGTCTCGGCTGTCGCCCCGCCGATGTGCGGCGTGACGACGACATTGGGCAGGTCAAGCAGCGGGTGCCGGCCGCCAGCGGGCCGTTCGGCTACGTCCAGCGCCGCCCCTGCGATCGAGCCGCTGGCCAGGGCGCGCCGCAAGGCATCCTCGTCGACCAGCGACTCGCGCGCGGTGTTGATGAAGAACGACCCCCGCGGCATGCAGGCGAACTCGGCGGCGCCGAACAGATGCCGATTGTCCGGGGTCGCCCTGGCATGCACGGAGATGATGTCCGACCGGCCGAGCAGCACGTCGAAGGGCGCCATGCTGACGCCGGCCGGGACAACGCCGGGCGGGACCGGGTCGTAGCCGAGCACGCTGAAGCCGAGCGCCCGCGCCCTGGTGGCCACTTCCCTGCCGACGTGGCCCACGCCGACCAGCCCCAGGGTCATGCTGGCGGCCTCGCCGCCGATGAACTCACGGCCTTCGTACACGCTCTCCGCGTGCGCCCCGGCGCTGTGCAGGAAGCGGCCGGCGGCCGGCACCCGGCGGATCAGCATGAGGGCGAACGCGATGGTGAGCTCGGCGACCGCCTCGGCGTTCCGGCCCGGCGCACCGGTGACCGGTATGCCGCGCGCGCTGGCCGCTGCGACGTCGACGTTCACCGGGCCGCCGCGGGCGCAGCACACCAGCCGCAGCGGCGCCGCATCCAGCACCTCGGCGGTGACCGGGGCACCGTGCACGACCAGCACCTGATGACCGGCCACGGCGGCGGCAACATCGGCCGGGTCGCCCGCGTACTCGCGCAGCACCCGATGCGATTCGGTCCGCGGCGGCACCGCGGCATTGCCGTCGATCTGCAACTCGGTCACGCTGACGGCCTCGCCCAGGCCGGCGAACGCGGTGGCGAAGATGCTGGCCGGCATGTAGGGGTCGCCGACCACCAGGACTCGCAACGGGCCGGCCGGTCTCACTGGAGCACCAGCAGCATGCCGGTGATCCTGGCCGGACGGCTCACGGGTAGACGTAGGTCGGCTTGAGGTCGATGGCGTGCCCGCTGCCGGACTCGAGCACGAACTTGAGCATCGGCGCGGTGTCCAGGTAGTAGAACTCGATCGAGTCGCTGATCCGGCCGCTCATCAGAATCTCGGCGCCGTTCGACCGCCAGTGTTCCTGCACCAGCGAGCTGTCCTGCGCGGAATGCTTCATGCAGGCAATGTGCTGGACGCCCTCGCCGCGGGAGTCCAGGAACTCCTGGTAGATACTCGGCCCGCTGACCGGCTGGATCAGCTCGAAGCCGAGCCCGTCGACCGACGCCTCGGCGCCGATCATCCGGTACTCGACCGGCTCGCCGTTGACCCGCGTGTCATGCAGCAGCGGCGGCTTGTAGTCGAAGACGCTCCACGGCCCCCAGCCGAGAGTCTCCGTGTAGGTCTTCAGCGCCGCCTCGATGTCACGGACCACCACCGCTATCTGAGTGATCTTCATCGGGGTGGGCGGCGGGACGATCTGCCTGCCGTTGCCGTTGGCCATCTGTCTTCCTCCTCAGCGGACGGGTTCATTCGCACTTGCATTTGCACTTGCAGACCGTTGGCGGCGGCGCTCAAGCTCGAGCAGGCGGATCGCGGCAAGCTCGTTGGTGACCAGGACATCCAGGAACTCGCCGTGCAGCGCACCCAGGATCGCCTCGGCCTTGTGCAGGCCGCCAGCGACGCCGACCACCTTGGGTATGACGCTCAGGTCGGACAGGTCGATCCCGATCCGCCGGTCATGGATCGGCAGTTCTACGACGTTGCCGTCGGCGTCGAAGAACTGGCCGAGGATATCGCCGACCACGCCGCGTTCGCGCAGCCCGCGTGCCTCGTCGGCGTTCAGGTAGCCCATGTGCACGATGGTCGCGTCGGCCGTCGGCGTACCGACGCCCACCAGCGCGTGCTCCACGCTGCGCGCCTGCTTCAGGACCTCCTGAATGGCTGGCTCGGCCCGAAGCGCGGCCGCGAGCGCGGGCGTCGACGCCATGATCGGAGTCGGGATCACGGTTGCCGAGGAGGCCACCGGCGACTCGGCGGCTGCCTCGCCCGTCGAGGACAAGATGGTCTGCAGGTAACCCTCCACACCGCCGGTCAGCGTGACCAGGTGAACCGGCCCGACGGCACCGAAGCTGACGGCGCCGATCACCCGGGAGACGGTCTCGCCCCAGCCCACCCCCAGGCTTCCGCCCGGGCGCAGGTGCGTGCTCATGAACTGGGCGCCGCCGAGGCCAATGCGGGCGTTCAGCGCATGGTGATCAGCTGATTCCTTCTCGTGATCCGGCACCACCAGCGCTTCCGCGAGACCGAAGGTCCGGCGCAGCTCGCCGCTCAGCTCGAAGGCGTCCAGGTACTCGGTGTTCAGGTTGATCGAAACCAGGCCGACCTTCCTGGCCCGGTCGAGCAGCCGGCCTACCGATGCCCTGGAAATCGACAGGCGCCTCGCGATCTCGTCCTGGGTCAGCTCGTCCTTGTAGTAGTACCAGGCCACCCGGAGCAGGAGTTCCTCTGAAGTCCAGCGTCCCGCATCGCCGGCCCGTGCTGATTTCACCGCTGCCACCTAGCTCCTCGCGATTCCTCACGCATGCGGGATCACCTGGCCCCCGTCCAGCGGGATCACCGCGCCGGTCATGAATGACGACACCGGGCTGAGCAGCAGCGCGATCCATTGCGCGATCTCGGCTGGCACACCGATCCGGCCGAGCGGGACCTGGCTCCTCAGCCAGCGGTATGCCTCGTCGAGGTCATCGGCCCAGGTGGCATGGATCGGGGTGTCGACGGGACCGGGGGCGATGCAGTTGACCCGGATCCCGGCCGGTGCCAGCTCGCCGGCCAGCGACTGAGTCAGGTAGTCAAGCGCGCTTTTCGTCATCCCGTAGACGGACTGGCCGGACAGCCGCAGCGTGCCTGATGAGGAACTGATGTTGACCACGGACTTGACCGGCGAGCGACGCAGCGCCACCGCGGCGCCCGAGGCGGCGAGCTGCCGTGCGGCCGCCGCTCCGATGCCACTGCCGGCGCCGGTGACGACGACCGCCGTGCCCTGCAGCCCCAGCCCGATGCTGGCTCCGGGCCTGGCTCCGCCAGGGCCAGCGCTGGTGGAACTGCCGCCTGAGCTGGGAGGCACTACTGAAGCCATTCGATCTCCCGGTGCTCCTTGCCGACAGGACTTTCCTATCCTGTTCTGAGCAAATGTCAAGGCCCTGAGCTTTCGCTCGCAACGGGCGCCACGCGGGCCTGAGCATCGGGCCAGCTCGCCGCGAGTGCCGGCCGGGCCGCCATGCTGGCCTGCCTGTCCACTATCCTGATCAGTCCCAGCCACCGGAGGAAACGTTCAGTGATCGTGGTTGCGGGCGAGAGCCTCATCGATCTGATCGTGGAGCCGGGCGGCCCCGTCCGCGCCAGCCCGGGCGGCGGGCCGTTCAATGCCGCCCGGACGATCGCCCGGCTCGGGCACCCGACGCGGTTCCTCGGCCGGTTCTCCGCCGACCCGTTCGGCCGACTGCTGACCGGCAGGCTCGCCAGGGACGGCGTGCACATCGCGCTGCCTGACCCGGTCGAGGCGCCGACCGCGCTGGCCGTCGTCGCCGTCGACGCGATCGGCGTGCCCAGGTACTGGTTCCACCTGGCCGGGACGGCTGGCTTCATGCTGCATCAGCAGGAGGCCAGGCGCGCGATGGAGGCCGGCGTCACGGCTCTGCACATCGGCGCGCTCGGCCTGGTCGCCGAGCCGATGGCGACTGAACTTGAGCGCCTCGCAGCCAGCTTGCCCCGGCCGGTCCTGCTGCTGCTCGACCCCAACTGCCGGCCAGGCGCCGTCCCCGATGCGGACGCCTACCGGGCCCGCATAGGTCGCATCCTGCCGCGTGCGGACATCGTGAAGGCAAGCACGGAGGACCTCGCCTTCCTGGTGCCGGGAACCGGCGTTCCCGAAGCTGCCCGGAGCCTGCTCGGCGCCGGGCCCGGCGCCGTTCTCGTGACCGACGGTCCCGCGCTGATCAGGGCATACGCCGGGGAGCACGATATCGCCGTTGCCGTACCGCCGGTCGAGGTCGTCGACACGGTAGGCGCCGGCGACGCCTTTGGCGGAGCGGTCCTCGCCTGGTGGGCAGAGCACGGGCTGGCGCGGGAGGACCTGGCGGATCCGGTGCGACTGCGGGCCGCCGTCATGGCTGCCGCCCGGGTGTCATCACTGACCTGCTGCCGGGCGGGCGCCGAGCCGCCGTGGCGGCATGAGCTGACGGCCGGTGATGAGTGGGGCCCGCCGCCGGTCCAGGCCGGAAGGCACTGACGTCAGCCGGGCGCAGCACGGCCAGCCAGTCAGCGGAAGTCGCGGCTGCGGGCGGCGGCGACCACCTTGAGCCGCTGCAGCCGGGTGGCGAGCAGGCTGACCGCCCCGTCCAGGCTTTCCACCCGGCCGTGCACCAGCAGCGCGTTGGCGTCCATCGCCAGGCGGCGGTGCCGCTCCCAGACGGCCGGCGGGCAGATCACGTTGGCCATCCCGGTTTCGTCCTCCAGGCTCAGGAAGACCACCCCGCGAGCCGTCCCTGGCTGCTGCCGGTGCGTTACCAGCCCGGCCACCAGCACCATCGCGCCGGGCTGCGCGATCCGCAGCGCATCAGCCCCGATCGTGCCGCGCTCCGCGAGCATCTCCCTGATGTGCTCGATCGGGTGGGTGCCGTAGGTCCCGGTCGCCCACAGGTCGGCGAAGGTCTCCTCGGCAGCTGTCATCGGCGGCAACGGCGGCGCGGTCATCCCCGGCGTGGTCCCCGGCAGCTGCCCCGCCCTGATCGTGGCAGCCGGGCCGGCCGCCCACAGCGCTTCGCGCCGGCCTATCCCGAAGCAGCCGAACGCGCCAGCGGTGGCCAGCGCCTCCAGCACCGGCGCCGGCAGCGCGGTGCGGCGGGCAAAGTCCTCCAGATCCGAGTATGGCTGCCCGGCCACGATGGCGGCGGCTGCGGCGGAGCCCAGGTTACGCACGCCGGATAGTCCGAGCCTGATCGCCGGAGCGGGTTCTGGCTGGATGGCGGGACTGGCGGGGGAACATCCGTTAAAAATCTGGGTTGATGGGATTTTCCGGCGCTCAAGTGCCGCGAGGACGGCGCTGCTGTTTATGTCGACGCCATGTACCTGCACCCCGTGCCGTCGTGCGTCGCTGATCAGGCTGGCCGGCGAGTAGAAGCCCATCGGCTGGTTGCGCAGCAGGGCAGCGGTGAATGCCGCCGGGTAGTAACGCTTCAGCCAGGCGCTCGCGTAGACCAGGTAGGCGAAGCTGATCGCGTGCGACTCGGGGAATCCGTAGCTGGAGAAGGCGAGGATCTTCTGGTAGATGTCCTCCGCGATGGCCGACGGGATATCCCGTTCTGCCATCCCGTCCAGCAGCCGCTGGCGCAGTTCCTCGATCCGCTCCGGGGCCCGCTTGGCGCTCATCGCCTGGCGTAGCTTGTCCGCCTCGGTCGGGCTGAACCCGGCGCAGTCGATCGCGATCTGCATCATCTGTTCCTGGAACAGCGGCACCCCGAGGGTCTTGCCGAGGGCATGGCGCATCGACTCGTGCGGCACGTTCGGCGTTTCCTCGCCGCGCTTACGGCGCATGTAAGGGTGCACCGAGCCGCCCTGGATCGGGCCCGGCCTGATCAGCGCGACCTCGATCACCAGGTCGTAGAACTTCTCCGGGCGCAGCCTCGGCAGGGTGGCCATCTGCGCGCGCGACTCGACCTGGAAGACACCGACCGTGTCCGCCGCCCGTAGCATCGCGTAGACGGCCGGATCCTCCTGCGGGATCGACTGCAGCTGCCAGCGCTGGCCATAGTGCTCCGCGACCAGGCCGAAGCAGTCCCGCAGCGCGGCCAGCATGCCCAGGCCGAGCAGGTCGAACTTGACCAGGCCGGCGTACGCGCAGTCGTCCTTGTCCCACTGCAGCACGGTGCGGCCGGGCATCCGGGCCCATTCCACCGGGCACACTTCTCCCACCGGCCGATCGCAGATCACCATCCCGCCAGAGTGAATGCCGAGGTGCCGGGGCAGCCGCTGCATCTGGCCGGCGAGGCCGGTGACTGCCTCGGGCACGCCCGAGTCGGGCGGGATCGGCTGGCCAGGGCCGTACTGCCGGGGCCCCACCTGACGGGCCCACTGGTCCAGCTGCTCCGGCTGGTAGCCAAGCGCCCGCCCGGCGTCGCGTAGCGCCATCCGCGGCCGGTACGAGATCACGTTGGCGACCTGCGCCGCCCGGTCCCTGCCGTACCTTTCGTAAACGTACTGGATGGCCTCCTCCCGGCGGCGGTGCTCGATATCCAGGTCAATGTCGGGTGGGCCGTCCCGGCCCGCGGACAGGAACCGCTCGAACAGCAATCCATGCCGGACGGGATCGACGCTGGTAATTCCGATCGCGTAGCAGACAGCTGAGTTGGCGGCTGACCCCCGCCCCTGGCAGAGGATGCCGCGGTCTTCGCAGAACTTCACGATGTCGTGCACGATCAGGAAGTAGCCCGGGAAACCTAGCTTCACGATTACCTTGAGCTCACGCTCGATCTGCCGGTAGGCACCGGGCACCCGCTCGGCGCCCGGCGGGCCGTAGCGCTTCAGCGCCTCCCTGGTGACCAGCTCGCGCAGCCAGGTCGCCTCGTCGTGGTCCGGCGGTACCGGGAAGTCCGGCAGGCTCGGCGCGATCACCTTGAAGTCGAACGCGCAATCGGCGGCTAGCTCTACCGTGCGCTCGAGCACGCCGGGATACCTGCGCAGCCGGGCGGCCATCTCCGCGCCCGATCTCAGGTAGGCGCCCCCCGAGGCGGCCAGCCAGCCATCCATCTCGTCCAGGCTGCGGCGGGCCCTGATCGCCGCCAGCGCCTGGGCGAGCCTGGCCCGCGGCGGATCCGCATAGTGCACGTTGCTGGTGGCGATGACGGGCAGGCCTGCGCTGGCCGCCAGCTCGAACAGCGCGTCATTGCGCTCGTCGTCAGCGGGCTGGTCGTGGCTGGTCAGCTCGACTACCACGTTTCCCCGGCCGAACATGCCGGTCAGTTCGCTGAGTTCGCTAGCGGCCGCCGCCGGCCCGGCAGTTCCCAGGGCGGCGGGAACAGCGCCCTTGCGGCAGCCGGTGAGAATCACCCAGTGCCCGTCATGCGCCGCGGCGAGCTCGGCCAGATCGTAGACGGGACGGCCCTTTTCTTTCCCGGCCACCTGCGCCGCGCTGATCACCCGGCACAGCCGCCGGTACCCATCCGGATCCCGGGCGAGCACCAGCAGGTGCCTGCCTGCCGGGTCGGGGACGCCGTTCTGCCCGCCGGGCAGGTCCAGGCTTAGCTCGGCGCCGAAGACCGTGCCCAGCCCGACGCCTGACGCCTTTTTTGCGCGGGCAGCCGCCTGCGCGAACTGCGGCACTCCGTACATCCCGTCGTGGTCGGTGATGGCCAGCGCCGTCAGGCCGTGTTGTAGCGCCTCGTCGACCAGCTCGCCGGGGCTGGACGCGCCGTCCAGGAAGCTGTAGGACGAGTGGCAGTGCAGCTCGGCCCAGGCCGGGCCGCCCGGCCGGGCCGGGCGATCTTGCCGGGCCGGGCGATCTGGCCGGCGGGTCACCGGCCGGAGCCACCGCACCTCCGCATCGCCGGCATCGCCGGCATCGCCGGCGCGCCAGGACAGCCGACGTTCGAACTCCCGCCACGGCACTGGCGGATTATCCCAGCCCATGAGCTGCCACCTCCCCTGTCACACCGGGTGCACGTCAGGGGTTGCGGTGAAGTCCCGGCCGGACGGTGTGGTCCACCGGAAGGTGCCGGGAGCGGTCTGGTGCAGGCTCCAGCAAAGGTGCTGCTTAATGATGTGGTGCGTGCGGCACAGCCCGCCGAGATTACACCTGCAGGTCAAAAGACTCTTTTCGAAAGGAATCGTGTGGTCGAGATCGCCCCGCCAGGCCGGCTGCCTGCAGGTCGGGTACCGGCAGGTCAGGTCCCGGGCAGTGATGTAATCCCTCAGCCGGGGCGGGGGCCGGTAGGCAGAGCTGGCGTCCTGGTGCGCGCAGCCGCCCGCTGCGGCATCGGCCTGGGCAATTGCCCGGGCACGGTCAGCTGCGACAGCCGCGGCACGCAGCGCCCGGGCGAGGATTCCGACAGGCGGGTCCGGGCCCGGCCCGGACAGTGGCGGCCCGGGAGGCAGCGGCCCGGACAGTGGCGGCCCGGGAGGCGGCGGCCCGGACAGTGGCGGCCCGGGAGGCGGCGGCCCGGGAGGCGGCGGCTGGGCGAGGATGTCTTCCGGGATGGTCAGGGTTACCCGGCTGACCAGCCCGGTCCCGGGAGCCGGGGCGAGCGGGCCGTCGCGTTCACGGGGACGGGGCATGCGAGTAACGGCAATTGCCTGACCGGCAGGGGTGGTCACGATGACTCGCCATTCGGCGGCCGGGTTGCCGGCGGCGAGGTCCGCGAGCCGGACCGCCTGGGCCGCGCTGACCGGCCCGATGCGGCCGAGCCAGCCGGGCTGGGGGGAAATTCCGGCCAGGGTCTGCCAGGGCATGGAAACGTCGAGCATCCCGGCGGCCGACGGACGCCCGCCCCCCGCCTGCTGGTTCCCGGGCGGGGCAACCGCGGGTGGGATGCCAGCGGGAACGTCCGGCCAGGCTGGCACCGGGCCGATGCCCGGCCAGACATCATCATCGTTCTCGCCAGGGCCATTGCGGCCGAGCCCGTTGTAGCCCGGGCCGTTCTGGCCGTCCCCGGCCGGGCTGTCATCGGGGCACGGATAATCCTCGTCGTCGCGGGGCGCGTCCTGGTCTCCGGGCGGTGGCACGTCGTAACCCGGCGGGTTCTCGGCCGGCGGGTTCTCGGCCGGCGGGTTCTCGGCCGGCGGGTTCTCGGCCGGCGGGTTCTCGGCCGGCGGGTTCTCGGCCGGCGGGTTCTCGGCCGGGCCATCGTCTGGCCGGTCAGGGGGTGCGCCTTCGGCGGGCGGGATCAGCGGCATCGTGCCGAGCAGCAGCCCGAGGTAGACCCTGGCCCGCAGCAGGTCGATCGGGCCGCCCGCGCCGGAGGTCTTCCACGCCCGGGCCATCGTGGTGATCCGCGCCATAGCCGCGGCGGCGTGAATGGCCGGCAGCCGCTGCCCGGCCAGCGTCGCCGTGCTCTCCTCATCCGGGTACAGGCTGACCTTCGCCTGCCGCTCAGCCTGCTTCCTGCGTTCCTCGGCACCTTCGGGGTCAGCGATGATCACCTCGCGGCGCAACGCGGCGCGCAGCGCGCTATTAGTTTTGTCCCCGGCCGTGGGCAGCACTTTTTCCTCTACAGCGCGGGCTGCCTCATCGGTGAGCATCCTGGTCGCCTCGGCGATCAGCCGCGCCCGGGCAAGGTCGATCCTCCCGGCGGTCAGCTCAGCCCCAGTGGCGGCCAGCCGCCAGGCCAGATCCACCGCCAGGTCCGTCCACCAGGACGCGCCGCACTGTGACATCGTCAGCTCCAGCGACACCTCCGCCACCGCGGACGGCGGGATGCGGGCCGGGCGGCCATCCGAGCCGGTCCCGATGTCCTTGTCCCGGGCGGCAGATCGTGACGCGATCTGCGCGACCGCGGCCAGTTCCCTGGCCTGCGCCCACGACGCGATCCGCCGCCACGAGCCCGCCGTCGCGGCCAGGTCACGATCCTGCAGGTCAGCGGCAGGGACCAAGGCCAGCCAGGTGGCCAGATCCGGGCCTGGCGACAACTGCTCGGCGACCATCCCGGCCAGCGTTCCAGTCGGCATCCGCTCCCCGCCGTGCTCAGCCACGGCAGCAAGAACAGCCTGCTGCGCAGCCTCCTCATCCCCAGGATCACCATCGAGAGAACCGTCATCGCCGAGGCAGCGGGCCAGCGCGCCGAAATCCAGCTCCCACGACCAGGACAGGCCCTGCGGGGTACCCGCATCGTCGGGGTCTGCCGGCATCAGGTCACCTCTTCCGCTAGGTCCGTGACTGGGCGTCTAGCCTTGCTGAATCTGTCTTAGACCACAGTAGCGAGTGGCACTGACAAAATGACTAACGATACGAACTTGGATTCGATATTTCTGGCGACAGGTCAGGGTCGTGACTGGTCGGCAGCCGAAAGCAGCTCGCGGAGTAGCCGACGCTGGCCCCCGGGCCCTTCAGCGCCTGGCGAGCAAATCGGCCAGCCGGCCGATGGGAACGGGACGACTGCGGGCCCGGCGGATACAGACGCGGCGGCCATCGGTCCCGCCGTCACAGGCCCGGCAAGCGCGGACCCAGCTGCCTGCCAGGGCGCCGCAACGGCTCCGGCCGCGAGCAGGGCGTTGACGATGGCTTCCGCCACCGACTCGGCGACCGCACGGAACAGCAGGTCCATCATCGGCCCGTCCTCGGGCAGCACCGGTGCGGTGATCTGCTCAGTGCCAGGAGCGTGCGGGATCAGCCACGCCGTCGAAAAAGCGATCACGTACTCGCCGCTGCCATGCTCGCCGAATGTGCCGGTCCAGGCGGCTGCTCAGCCCTCGGGCTGCTGGGACGCGCACGTAACTACCTCGCCGGGAGGCTGTCACCAGGGAAGCCGCGCGCATGTTGCGGCGGGCATGCTCCCGGATGATGTCGGCAGCCTCCGGTTCCGCCCGTTTCGGTGTCCGCTTCAGGAACACCACGGTGTAGGTCTTCGCCCTGGCGAGCACATCGCGCATGAACTCGTCAGTGGTGGTGGCCATGACTCGCCCTTCAGTCGTATCGGGCCTCGATTACCCATCCGCCATCCAGCACGGCGGCCAGCCAGGCACTCCCGTCTCCGGTGACCAGCTGGAACCGGGCTCGGCGGCGCGCGCTCGCCGACGTCCACCACCGCTCGCTGACCGGCCAGGGCCCGGCCCAGGAATCAATAGTCAGCCATGGGCCGCCATCGGCCGACAACCGAGCCGGGGGCGCGGAAACCATCGCCCGGCCGGTGACGGTCACCGGGCCGCCAGAATCGTCAGCAACCCGGGCCGGTCGCGGAATCGGATAGACCGTGGCCGGGGCAGGAGCGGGGATCCGCCCCGGCCACGGACGACCCGCCGGGAGGAGCGGAATCCCGGAGTCGCCGAACGGTACCAGTGTCACCTGCTCGGCAGGATCGCGGCCCCCCGCCAACACCGGCCGCAGCACTGCAGCCTGCCCTAGCATGGCCTGCACCCGGGTCGCCGCGCGCACGACCCGGTCACTTATCACGGCGTCGCCCCAGAGGCCGAGCTGACAGCCCTCGTCGCGCACCAGCTGGTCAGGGACCAGCCGAAGGCGGATGATCCCGCCGACCAGCGTGGCCTCGCCCCGGCTCTGCTCGCCCCGGCTCTGCTCGCCCCGGCTCTGCTCGCCCCGGCTCTGCTCGCCCGTGTCCCGGCCCGTTCGCCAGCTGTCGAGCTGCCAGCGCACCCGCTCAGCCACGGCCAGCGCGGACAGCAGCCCGTCATGCCGCCACCACCGGGTGGTATCCCGCCCGTCCTCGCATGCTGCCTGCACCTGCACTCGCACGCAGACCAGTCCGCGCGCGGCGAGGCCGGCATGCATCTGCTCGGCGAGCGCCTTCGCGGTGAACACCACTGGCCCGGCCTGCTCGGCCGGCGGGTCGAAGTCGGCATGCACGGAGAGGTCGGCTGATGGCTGGCGGGGCACCAGCGGGCGGGCATCCAGGCCGCGGGCCAGCCGGTGCGCGCGCCTGCCGGCGGCGCCGAACCGGCTCGCCGCCTCGGCCGCTGGCAGCCTGGCGAAATCCGCTAGCGTCCAGATGCCCAGCCGCGGCAGCAGGTCAGCCAGCTCGGGCACGCCCAGCACATTAACCGGATAGGAAGCCAGGAATGCGGGCGTCTTGCCTGACGGCACGATCATCCCGGCCTGGGCAGCAAGCTCGGCGGCGAACAGGCTGTCGGCGACGCCTGCCCGGCAAGCGAAGCCGGCAGCGGTCACCGCGTCCGTGATTTTCCGCGCAAGGGGATCCTCGCCGCCAAAGTACCGGGCCGGGCCTGCTGCGCCGATGGCGCAGATCCCTGGCCGCACCACCTCTACCCGCGGGCAGAACTCCTCGACGGCGGACACCACGTGTTCGAAGGCCCGTGCTTCCGGGCCGGAATCCGGAGTTCCGGGCGGCCAGTCCGGGCACCACACGACCAGCACCCGTCGCGCCGCGCCGGGCACCCTACTCATCCAGGCTCACCCGGCATCCGGCCGCATCGGCTCATCCGGGATGCCGCGGTCGCCTCGCTCATCCCGCGCTCCGCCGTCCGCCCGGCTCATCCCACGCTCCGCCGACAGCCGGCTCGCCGACACGCGGCTCGCCGGGATTCGCCGCCACCACGGCCACGGCGCCATCCGGCCCCGGCAGCCATAGCCAGCGCGTCCGCGACCGAGTGGCCGCGCCCCGTCCGTCCGCCACCACTTGCACCCGGCGAGCCTGCAGTCGCCCATGACCGGCCCCGATCCCAGTCCACTCCTGGCGGGTGATGCTCAGCCGGCACTGCGCACCGTCCCAGTCCCCCGCCACCACCAGGACACCGCCGTGCCGACGCACCATCGCCTCAAGACGGCGGCGCACCTGGGCGGACGGCCGGGATGGCGAGCGCAGGACCACCAGCTCACAGCCGTCAAGCAGGGATGCGACCACCTGCGGCCAGCCGTCGCCGGGATCGGCGATCAGCAGCAGCCGGCCGGGATCCAGGCCGGCGTCCGCCGCCGCTGCTACGCCGAGATCCGGCAGCCCGGCTATCGCGCACCAGGCTCCGGCGATCGAGGCACCGGCGGCGAGCGCAAGGCAGAGCAGGCGCCAGTTCGCCGCTGCCACGACCGACCCGCGCTGCAGCCCGCCAGGCAGCAACTCCCGCAGCGCGGGAAGCACTGGCAGCGCATCCGCACCGCAAGGCGCTCCGTCCGCCGACAGCGGGACTCGCCCGGCCATGTCCCTGCGGGGCAGCTCGCCGCTGTCCTGTCGCGGAGCCAGCGGCGTGACCTGCGCAATCCTCGCTCCCATAAACTCACTATCGAACTTGTATTCGATTGTGTCAAGTAGCCGTCTGGTCAGCCGCTGGCAGGCGTGTCGGGGGCATCAAGTGGCCCAGTCTGACCCGACATCCTGACCTGGTTCGACCTCCATACGAAGGTCACCGAGGCTCCGTTGCCGGTCGCCAACTGGAGCCACGTCGTGCACGGAAGATCAGCTCGATCCAGGTCACCTTCGATCCGCGGCCGCTCAACTCCGGCGCTGGCGGCTGAGCCTGCGCGGCGGTCTCCTGCGCGGCCTGCAGATTCCGGCTGGAGAGTGCCGTAAGCTGCGCGCGGAGGTCACCGGTGCCCGCTGACTACGACAAGATCCGTGCGGAGAACATCACCCGCTACGGCACGGACACGGCCGTCCTCGACCTGCTCGGGCAACTGTATAGCGACCGGACACACTTCATCTTCGAGCTGATCCAGAATGCCGAGGATGCCGGCGCGCGGGAACTGACGTTTGAGCTGCTCGACGATCGCCTGGAGGTCCGGCATGATGGCCGGCCATTCACCGAGGCGGACGTCCGGGGCATCTGCGGAGTCGGGAATTCCGCGAAATCCGGGGACCTGACGGCGATCGGCAGGTTCGGCATCGGGTTCAAGTCCGTCTACGCGTACACCCAGACGCCCAGCGTGCACAGCCCGGGCCAGCACAGCCCGGGCCGGCACAGCCCGGGCCAGCACAGCCCGGGCCAGCACAGCCCGGGCCAGCACAGCCCGGGCCAGCACAGCCCGGGTGAGCACTTCCGCATCGAGAACTACGTCCGCCCGGTCGCCATCGCCCCGCAACCTGGCTCGGACGACAACCAGGGCGGCACCCATGACAGCGCCCATGGCGGCACCCATGACAGCGCCCGTGACAGTGCCCCGGGCGACCGCCATGGCCGCGGCCAGGAACAGACCCTGTTCATCTTCCCCTTCGACCGGGACGATCTGCTCCCGGCCGCTGCCACCGCGGAGATCGCCGCCGCCTTGACCGGGCTCGAGCTTGAGACGCTGCTATTCCTGCGGAACATCGAGCGCATCACCGTCGGCGGGCGCCAGGTTCCGACCGCGGTCCTGGAGCGCACTGTCGCACCCGATGGCACCAGCACCGCCAAGGACACCGCCGCCAAGGACACCGCGGCCGAAGACACCGCCGAAGGCACCGCCGCGAACGCCGCCACCGAGGACACCCGCACCGCCGACGGAAAGGGAGCAGCCGCCACCGAGGGCACCGGGCCGCACCGGGCGGCGGCGCGGCGCCGGGTCAGGCTCCGCCGGTCCAGTGATCGCGCCGCCGAGGAATGGCTCGTCTGGCACCGTGACGTCGGCGCCGCCGGCCAGCCCGGCCAGTCCGGGCAGCGGGTCGAGATCGCTTTCCCGGTGCGCGCCGGGATAGCCGGGCCCCGGCTTACCCAATGCCGGGAATCGCCGCTCGTGGTGTTCTTCCCCACCCAGAAGGAGACCTTTCTCGGCTTCCTGATCCAGGGGCCGTACCGGACGACGCCAGCGCGGGACAACGTTCCCGAGCATGACCCGGCGAACCAGTTCCTGGTCCGCGAGACGGCGGTGCTGCTGACCGCCGTGCTCGCCGATCTGCGCGATACGAGGCTGCTGACGGCCGATGTCCTGCAGGCCATGCCGCTGGACGCGGCGCGCTTCGGCCCGGCCACCATGTTCCGCGCCTTGTTCGACAGCGTCCGCGAGGCCCTGGCCAGCGAGCGGCTCATTCCCGCCGGAGACGGCGTACCCGGCTACGGATATGCCACCGAGCTGACGCTGGCCCGCGGCGCCGGGCTCCGCGAGCTGCTGTCCGCTGACCAGCTCGCCGCGCTCGACCAGGCAGGCCGGCACCGCGCCGTCGCGCACGAGTCGATCACCGACGACGGGACGCCTGCGCTGTGGCGGTACCTGCGCGCGGAAATCGGCGTCGCCGAGATCACCCCGCAATCCTTCGTGGCGAGCCTGACCGGGGAATTCCTCGCGCAGCAGTCAGATGCGTGGATGCGGCGCCTCTATGCGTTCCTGCATCAGCACCTCGCGCTGTGGCGGGCACCGGATTGCCCGGGCGAGGAAGCCGGCCCGGCCAGGTCGAAGCCGATCATCCGGCTGGAGGACGGCAGCCAGGTGGCACCCTTCGACGCCGACGGCAGCCCGGCCGCCTACCTGCCGGGGCCCGGCCCAGCGGGCAGTCCTGGCGCGGCGGGCAGTCCTGGCGCGGCGGGCAGTCCTGGCGCGGCAGGCAGTCCTGGCGCGGCCGGGCCGGGCCTGCCGACCGTCCGGCGGGCCATCGCGCGGTTCGCTGATGCCCGGCATTTCCTTGCCGCGCTGCAGCTCGGCGAGCCGGATGTGGTAACCGAGGTGCAGGCGACCGTGCTGCCCAGGTACACCGGCCTGGAAGCCGCGCAGCTGGACGCGGCACAGCACGAAGACGATCTTGAGCTGGTGGCCCGCGCGCTGGCCGAGGCGCCCTCCGGCAGGCTGCAGCAGCTCCGGCAGCAGGTCAGCGAGACCGCCTTCCTGATCGGCGAGAACGCCGCGACCGGTGAGCAGCGCCTGCTCCGGCCGGCCAGCCTCTACCAGCGGACGCCCGGCCTGGAAAGCTACTTTGCCGGGAACCCGGACGCCTGGTTCGCCCGGGACGGCTACGGGCCATGGCTGCCGCAGCTGCGCGAGATGGGCGTCCGGGACACGGTCGCCGTGCAGGCGCGGAACCCGGGCACGGACGGGCATGTCATGCTCGCCGATGGGTTCGCGCGCCGCGAGCGCGGCCTGCACGGATTTGACCCGGCCGCTGCCATCGATGGCCTGGAATTCGCGCTGAGCCACCCGAGTCACCGCCGGTCGGAGTACATCTGGAACCTGCTACTCGGACCAAACCGGGACCTGCTCGCCGGGGTGATCGAGCGCTCCGTCCGGCTGGAGTTCGCCGACGCGAGCCGGGAAGACGCCAAGTCGGCGGCCGGCCTCGCGGCGACGGCGGCGGCCTGGCTGCCCGGCCCGGACGGGGCGTTCCACCGCCCGGCGGAATTGCAGCTTGATGACCTTCCGCCGGAATTCAGGCGGGACGACATCCTTGCGGCGGCACTCGACATGATCCAGCCTGCCGTGGCGGAAGCGAGCCGTCAGCTGGGGCTCCCGCCGGGCCTGCTGCGCGGGCTGAGCGCCCATCCGGACCTGGTCGCGATGGTCGAGCGGGAACTCCAGGCCCGCGCCGCGTCTGCTGGGACTCGCGGGCCGGAAATGCGAGGTGATCACAGGATACGGATCTGATTGACACCAATTGCGCCGCAAGAGTACAGCTATCGGTCTATGGCCTCAGGGACGAATTCACGCGCGAGACGACGCGCCTGGCTAGCCAGCCGGGTTGCCATCCTCGTCGCCATTGCCGTCGTCGGCGCTGTCGCAATCGTGCATTACTCCAGTCTCGGAAATGTGCTCGCGGCCAGCCCGCGGCACCCCGCAGCCACCGGGCACCCGCAGGCGGTCGCCGCCGTCCGGGCCGCCCGCCCGGGCGCCGCGTCGGCACCGGCAGCCGGTGCGGCCGACCGAGCTGGCGGGACATCAGCGGCGCCGGCCGTCCAGGCCGCGTCATCTTCGCCATCGGTACCGCCGCCAGCCGCCAGCCCCTCGCCGGTGCCGACGTCCAGCGTTCCGCCCGCGCATGGCGCGCCGACGCAGTTCCGCACCCTCCCGCCCGGGGCGAGGCTCCCCTCCGGCGGCGAGTGCGCCAGATGGGTCCTGGCCCGGCCGAAGCCGGAGAACAAGGGCGTCAACCGGCGCTTCAACCAGCGCACCGGCCAGCACGTCGCGAGTAACTTCCTGCAGGGCGACAGGCCGGCCGCCGACCGGCGGATCGTGCCGCGGATCAACGGGCACTTCACCGGCACGACCAAGGAAATCCTGCGCTGGGCCGCCTGCAAGTGGGGCATCAACCAGAACATCGTGTTCGCCCAGGCGGCGGTGGAGAGCTGGTGGCGGCAGACCACCAAGGGCGACTGGGGAACGGACCGCAGCGCCTGCCCGCCCGGACAACGCCACCTGGGCGCCCAGGGCCAGTGCGCGCAGAGCTACGGCATCCTGCAGAACAGGTACCCGTTCGAGAAGTCAAGCTGGCCGGGCATCGGCCGATCTACCGCGATGAACGCCGACACCGCGTACGCCATCTGGCGCGCCTGCTTCGACGGATACGAGACCTGGCTGAATACTGTCGACCGCGGCAGCCAGTACCACAAGGGCGATGCCTGGGGCTGCGTGGGCCGCTGGTTCGCCGGGCGCTGGCGCACGGCGCCGGCCTTGCCGTACATCGCGAAGGTCAAGCAGTACAAGCGGGAACGCATCTGGGAGACCGCCGACTTCCAGCAGCCCTGACAACCGCCGCCGGCGCGCACTGACGGCAGCAACAGAAAGATTATTAACGAGGCCCGCGGGCCGCAGCGTGATTGCCCGGACAACGGTCAGCGCCGGCCGGTCAGTGCCTATGCGGCCAGCGGGCGGGCTCCGCGGTGCGCTGGCCGGGCCCGGCGCCAGGTCCGCCCAGCCTCGGCTAGTGCCGTAGCAGGCCGCGCCGACAAGCGCGAAGACCGTGAGCCCGGCGAGGGTGCTGACGCCGATCAGGCTGGCCCCGCCGGCGAACGCGCCCTGCGGTACCGCGTCGGCGACGAACGACGAGCCGCGCAGCACGATGAAGGAGCCCACCGCGCCGGCCACGACCGCGACGATGCTCGCCACCGTCCAGGTGCTCACCATGAAGCCGGAGAACATGGCGGCTACCGGCCAGCCCTGGCGCGCCGGGCTCGTGCCTGGCCGCCGCGGTGGACCACGGTCAGCTGGGCGAGCAGTGTAGAAACCGAAGACCAGGGTCACTACGAAGAAGGTGACCGGCCAGCCGTGCCGGACCGGCGGCCAGCAGCGCCACCCGGACCGGCGCGTTCCCGAAGAACCCGGGCTCGATGATCGCCCTGGGCAGGTGGCTCATTGCCAGTCCGGCACTGCCACCGTGGTGCAATGCGCGCCGTCCTCGCCGACCGGCAGCGCTGGCCCGTCGCCGCGCCCGGCGACCACCAGGATGCGGCCGTGCACGTGAATGACGTCCACATGCTGGCCGTACAGCCTGCTGAGTACCTCGGTACGGACGACCTCATCGGTGGTCCCGCTGGCGGCCCGGCCGGACGCCAGGTAGACGATGCGGTCCATCACCGGCAGCAGCGGGTTCATCTCGTGCGCGGAGAGCAGCACGGCGATGCGCTGCTGGGTGGCGATGCGGGCCAGCAGACCGACGATTTCCTGCTCGCTGCGGATGTCGAGGTTGGCCAGCGGCTCGTCAAGCAGCAGCAGCCTTGGCCTGCTGATCAGCGCGTGCGCGATCAGGACCCGCTGCTGCTCGCCGCCGGACAGGTTGCCGACCCGCTCGTCGCCGAACAACTCCGCGCCGACGGCCCGCAGCATCTCGTCGACGAGCTGGCGGCGGCCCCTGGATGGCAGCGGGATGCCCAGCCGGTGCCCGTCCAGGCCCAGCCCGACCAGATCCCTGGCCCGCACCGGCATGTCGGGATCCAGCAGCACCTTCTGCGGCACGTAGCCGACCGCCAGGGCGTGCCTGGAGCGGTCCGTGCCGCCGATGCGCACCGTTCCGGCAGATGGCTGCTGCAGCCCGAGGATGACTCGCAGCAGCGTGGTCTTGCCGGCGCCGTTGGACCCGATCAGGCCGGTGAACTCCCCTGCCCGGATGGTGAACCGGACATCGGTCAGCACTTCCCGGCCTGCCAGCCGCACGCTGATTCCATCCACGGCCAGCGCGTCCGCGCCGGCCCCGGTCGGCTGCCGCGCGATCGTCACAGCTTCTCCGTCGAAATCCGGGCCACGATCGCTCGCCGCAGCGCACGGGTCTCGGCCAGCATCCATGACTGGTAGTCGTAGCCGGCCGGCATTGTCTCGTAAACGCCGACCACCGGGATTCCGTTCCGCCTCGCCGCGGTCACGAATGACTGCGTGAGCGAGTCAGTCACCTGCTGGTTGTAGACGAAGACCCTTACCTGGTGGCGGGCGAAGAGGCTTTGCTGCAGCCACGTCCTGGGGCGCCGGATCCACCCGTTCATGATCTCGGACTGGAAGCTGAACGGCGTCAGGTTTCTCATTCCGGCCGCTGCCAGCAGGTAGTTGCCTACTGGCTCCGTGGTGGCGACGGGGGTACCGGGGAAATCGGCTCGCAGCTGCGCCAGGGCCCGGTACCAGGGCCGCAGCGACGCCGCGAACGCGCGCTGGCGGGCCCGGAAGTACGCGGCGTGCGCGGGCTGCAGCGAGGCCAGGCCGACCGCCACCGCCCGGGCCACGGCCGGCATGGCGGACGGGGAGTACCAGAGGTGCGGATTCGGCGTGCTGTCCGGCAGCCCGAGAAGTCTCTGCACGATGATGACCTTGCGCGCCGGGGCTGGAGTGGCATCCTCGATCTTGTTCATGTAAGCGTCGTAGCCGATGCCGTTCTGGACTACCAGCTGAGCGGTGCCGACGGCCCTGGCCACGCTCGGGCTTGCCTCGAACGTGTGCGGATCGGTGTTCGGGTTCCGCTCGACCGCGGTCGCCCGGACGTACTTGCCGCCGAACTGGCTGATGACGTTGGCGTACTGGTTCTCCGCGCCGACCGCCACGATCACGTTCGCGCTGTCAGTCGTCACGGCTCGGCCCCTGCGCCGAGCAGGCCGTCAGCCCGACTACCGCCGCGGCGCAGGCCGCTGCCGCCGTTATCGCGCTGACCTGGCGAGCTGGCACGGGCGTAGGCTCCGTTCACGGCGATTGCTGCGCCAGGCGGGGCAGGCACAGCTTATTACAAATGAAAACGATAATCAGTACAGCTACGGCCGTCAAGCCGTTCGGGTAACCGGGAGGGGGCACAGCCGCTGGCGAGGGCCCGCGCTGCCGCTGCCCGGTGCCAGGCCCGCGATCTTGCCCTCGGTAAAATCCTGGGCTTTGCCCGTCCTTGTGCGGGAATGGCGTGCAGCGTAGGAAAGTAGTTGTGCTCGTGCCCTTTGTGGCCCGTTTCCCCGCCAGGAGGTCCAATGTTCCCTAAGACAGGCCGGGTCAGGCTCGTCGCCGCGGCGGCAGCCGTGACCGTCACCGCATCGCTCGCCGTCGCGCTCACCGCGGCGGCCGGTGCAGCGGCGACCGGCGATCACGGTGGCGGGCAGCGGGCTCGGCTCGATCGCGCGTTCGTGATCGTGCTGGAAAACCATTCCAAGCAGAGCGTCATCGGCGACCCCAATACGCCCTTCATCTCGTCCCTGGCGCAGAAGTACGGCGAGGCCGCGAACTACTTCGGCGTGACGCACCCGAGCGAGCCGAACTACGTCGCCATGATCAGCGGCTCGAACTGGTTCATCAACAACGACAACCCGGCCAACCGGTTCGACCACACCAACCTGGTCGACGAGCTTGCGGCGCACCACGTCAGCTGGGGCGCCTACCTGGAGGCGCTGCCGGCCGATCCGCTGGCCGACTTCGCGCCGTCGGCCGCCGACCCGCTGTACGCGTCCAAGCACAACCCGTTCGCCTTGTTTACCGACATCCGCAGCAACCCGGGCCGGGTCGCGGACATAAAGCCCTACACAGCGCTGGCCGGGGATTTGAACAGCAGGCACGCCCCGCGGTTCGTGTACGTCGTGCCGGACCAGTGCAACGACATGCACGGCGGCGTGAACCACGCGATCGCAGGGCATCCGGAAACGCCATGCCCGTTCAATAGCACCAACGATGACCCGAACGACGTGGCGCTGAAGCAGAAGGCGGACGCGTTCGTGCACGGCGCGGTAACCACGATCATGTCCAGCCGGGCCTGGACGCGGCACAGCGCGATCTTCATCGTGGCCGACGAGGGTGACTTCACCGGCAACCCGGCCAACGGCGGCTGGGACTCCCCGGCCGGCTGCTGCGACTCCCCGGTGCTGCCCGCGGGCGACCCCGACATCAGCGCGACCTGGCCGGGCGGCGTATACGGCGGCGCGCTGGTGCCGGCGATCGTGATCGACCCGAGCGGGCCGCACCACTTCGTCAGCAACGTGCCCTACAACCACTACTCGCTGCTGCGCACCGTGGAGGATGCCTGGCACCTGGGCGAGCTCGGCTTCACCAGCGATCACGCGCAGGTCACCAGGATGAACGAGTTCCTCGGCCACTAACGCACAGTCGCTGCGGCGCACCTTACGCCTTCGCCGGCCCGGGCCTGCCAGCCAGGCCCGGACCGGCCGCCGGTTCAGAACCGCCCGCGGCCCGCTGGACCGGCGTGCGGGCCGCCACCACGTTCGCTCCGCACTGCCCGCAGCAGGCATCCCCCTTCGGCGTGGCCAGCATGTCGGAGGACTGCCTGTACCTGAACGTATTTGCCCCGGCGGGTCGGCACCGACGCGATCTTCGCCTGCCCCGCGCTCAAGGTGGATCAGTCGGCTGCCAGGTTCGTGCCGACGTTCGGCTACGAGTTCAACGACTCCAGTGCGCCGCAGCGGTTCTTGCCGCCGGTCAGTTTTCCGTACGGGGCAGCGCACGCATCCGAGCTCCAGTACCTCTTCGGCCTGCCGACCGCCCCGATCCCGGCCAGCCTCACCGCGCCGCAGCAGCAGCTGGCAGCCAGCATGCAGCGCTACTGGTCGCACTTCGCCGCCCGGGGCTTCCCGTCCTCGGCAGGCCCGCCGCGGTGGCCAGGCTTCGGCAGCCACAGCCAGCAGATGCTCTCGCTGGTACCGCCGCGGCCGCGGATCGAGACGGACTTCGCCGCCGAGCATCACTGCGCGTTCTGGGCACTCGCCGGGTAGCCGGCCTGGCGCTGGCAGCAACCACAACCGGCCAGACCAGCACCCGGCCGGACCAGCACCCGGCGAGGACAGCCGCCCCCGGCACCTGTACCGGCTGATCACGGCCGGCCTGAAATTCGCCCGTCCGAGCAGGATGGCCTGCGGGCAGTGCTGGACAGCTGATGGACGGTGACGCCCGCTCGTTCCGGATCGCGCTGGCCGCGGACGGCTACGTGAACCCGCCGCCCGGCGGCGTGGACGGGCTCACCGTTCTTGACCAGGCCGGCTGGGGGGGTCATATAGCTGCCCGATCCGGCCTACCCGGCGGAGATGACCAGCCGGATCCTGGCCGGCATCGCCGAGCAGGTACAGGAGTTCCACCGGCACCGCTACGACATCGTGCTGGTCGGCGGCGACGACGGCATCGTGGTGGCCCTCGGCGCGGCGGGGGTACCGCCGCCAGAGCAGATCATTCCGGCTAGCGCGGCGGAACTAAGCGAGTTCCTCCGCAGCAGGCCGGCCCCGCAGGCCATCCGCCCGCCCCGGCGGGCGGGCTATCGCGGCCGCTACAGCCGTCCGGGGATGAGGTCCAGGCCGCCGGTGGCATCGGTGTCGACCCGCCACAGCGCGCCGGTCCGCTGCGATGCCTCGATGTCGGCCGGGCGATAGGCTTCGCCAGGTACAGCGGCAGGCCGCGGTCGAGGGCGGCGACGGCAGGACCGGCGTGGGCTAGCGGCGGCGTGCAGACCCACACCGCGTCGAGCGCGGCGGTGTCCAGCATGCTGGCCCAGTCGGTGAACACCTCGGCACCGGTCAGGCTGGCTACCGCTGCCGCCCGGGCCAGGTCGGTGTCGCAGACCGCGCTGACCGCGACGCCCTCACGGCGGGCCAGCCCCTCGGCATGCTGCCGCCCGATCCAGCCGGCCCCGATGAGGCCCGCCCTGATGATGCCCGGCTGGCCGGCCGAATCGCTGGGCAGGTCGGCGGAACTCACCCGAAGTCCAGCAGGACCTTGCCGGACTTGCCCGGCTGCACCAGGTAGTCGAACGCCGCGGCGGCCTCGGCGGCCGGGAACACCCGGTCGATCCTCGGTAGCGCCCGCCCGGCTGCCAGCAGCGGCAGGACCGACCTGGCGAACGCCTGCACGGCCGCTGCCTTCTCCTCCAGCGGCCTGGCCCGCAGCATCGTGCCGTACAGGCTGGCTCGCCTGCCCATCAAAGCGCGCAGCGAGATCGCGCCGTCCGAGCCGGCCGGGGTGCCGACGACCACGATCCGGCCCTTCACCGCGAGCACGCCGAAGTCGGCAGCCAGGTTCTGCGCGCCGATCAGTTCCAGCACCACGTCGGCACCGCCCAGGGCCGCGAGCTCGCCGGAGATCTTGTCCGGGCTGGCCACGATGACGCCGGCCGCGGCCAGCGCCCCCCCGGCACCGGGCGACCGGACGCTGGCGACTACCCGCGCCCCGGCGGCCAGGCCAAGCGCCACGGCGGCCGAGCCGACCGCCCCGTTGGCGCCGGTGACCAGCAGCACCTCGCCGAGTTCCAGCCGGCAGCGGGTGAAGACGGCGTCGTGCGCCGTGATGTAGGCCTCGGGCACCGCGGCCGCGACGTCCTCGGCCAGGCCGTCCGGGACGGCCGCGAGGTGCCGCTCGTGCGCCACCACCCGGTCCGCCAGCCCGCCGCCGCCGACGATGCCGAACACCCGATCCCCGGCCTGCCAGGCCCGGACCTCGCGGCCGGCCGCCTGGACCAGGCCGGCCACCTCCAGGCCGGGTATGTCGGCCGGAGCGCCCGGCGGCGGCGGGTAATGACCCGCCCGCTGCGCCACATCGGCCCAGTTGACGCCGGCGAAGCGGGCCGCGATCAGCACCTCGTGGTCGCCCGGGACCGGATCCGGGCGTTCGGCGAACCGGACGACCTCGTTGCCGCCGGCCCCGCTGAACGTCACTGCTCTCACCCGCAGTCACCTTCCGTCCATGGTGCTGACCTGCTGGTATCCATGAGCTGGAGCAGCGCAGTCACGTCAGCGGCTAGCCGGGCCGCCAGGCCGTCCTCGCCGGGGCGGCCGGCCGCCAGCGCGTCCTCGCCGGGAAGCCCGGCCATCCCGCTCAGGCGGCCGATCACTAGCCAGCCGCGGTAGCTTGCCGAGGCCAGCGTCGTGAGCACATCGGGCCAGCATACGACGCCCTCGCCGGGCGCCCTTGGCCCAGTCCCAAGTTTGCCCGGCCCGCCGGAGGACCATGTCCCGGACGCCGACGTGCTGCAGGTAAGGGCCGAGCGCGGCGACCGCGAGCCCTGCCGCGACGTGGCCCTCGACCAGCATGGCGCCCGGGTCGTAGACGGCGCCGACGCGGTCCGGCGGGAGGGTCCCGGCGATGCGGCGGAACCACTCGGGGCCGGGGACCAGCGTGCCGGGCGCCAGCTCGACCAGCAGCCGGACGCCGGCGTCTTGCGCCTGGCCGGCGCGACCGGCGAGTAGGCCAGCCAGGCGGCTCAGCTCCGCGGCCAGGTCGCCGCCCGAGTACGGCGGCGCGGTCACCCGCAGCTGCGGTGCGCCCATCGCCACGGCCAGCTCCAGGAAGCGCCCAGTCACCGGCCGGGCCGCGGCCAGCCGCGCCGCGGACCGCCAGGCCGCGGACCGCCAGGCCGTGCGAGACGGTAAGCCGGCCGAGTCGTGCTGCCATGGCGGCCGGGGTGGCCGCGGGCAGGGCATCTGCCCGGCCGCCGCCAGTCACCCACTCCAGGCCGGCCAGGCCGGCCCCGGCGGCGAGCTCGCAAGTCCTGGCCGGGTCCAGCCCGGGCAGCGCTGAACTCAGCAGTCCCAGCGGGTGGCCCTGGCCACGGCGGGCAGGCGGGCCGGCCCGAAGTCCCCGTTTCAGATGATCTTTACGGTCGTCAGCGGGGCTGGCATGCACCTGCGGTTGACCGGAACGGCCCGGCGCCGGATCCCACTCGTGGTGGTGCGCGAGCCACCAGCGGGCAATGTCGGCCCGGCGCATGAAGCGCACGTCCGGCCTGGCCGCCGCGTACTCGACGAAGTCGCGGATCGCGCTGGCCCGGCTGGCCTGGCCGCTCCAGCGCTCGTGCAGGCCGACGGTCATCATCCGGGCGCCGTGGCCGTCTGCCGCCTCTGCGCACAGGTACTCGACCGCGGCGCGCAGGCTCTCGAAGAAGTCGTTCGATTGCGTCGATCCGGCGGCGCAGGTCGTCCCGCTCCTCATCGACGGTCATTCCCGAATTCTCGGCCCACCGGTAGCCGTGCCCGAGCACATCGTGGCCGGCCTCGGCGATCCACCCGCCGACTTCCGGGTTGCGCTCCAGGCCGCGGCCGCAGGCGCCGATCGTGACCGGCACCTGATGGCTGTCGAACAGCCTGGCCAGCCGCCAGATCCCGGCGCGGCTGCCGAACTCGAAATGCGTCTCGGTGCCGATTATGCACGGCTGCCGGCACCGTGCATGCCAGGATGACGGCATGATGAGTCCGCGTGCGGGACAGCCCGCTGCCGCTGAGGATCTCGTGGATATCGCGAAGCTGGTCACCGCCTATTTCGCAGTGCACCCGGACCCTGGCGACGCCGCCCAGCAGGTGTCGTTCGGCACCTCGGGTCACCGCGGGTCCGCGCTGACGGCGACGTTCAACGAAGACCACATCGTCGCCGCCACCCAGGCGATCTGCGAGCACCGGGCCGCCCGCGGCATCGACGGGCCGCTGTACCTGGGCGCCGACACGCACGCGCTTTCCGAGCCGGCCCAGGTCAGCGCGGTCGAGGTGCTCGCGGCCAACCACGTCCGGGTGCTGCTGGACGCCCGTGGCGGGTATACCCCGACTCCGGCGGTGTCCAGGGCAATCCTGGTGCACAACGCATCGGGGACCGGGTCCCGCGCCGACGGGATCGTGGTCACGCCGTCGCATAACCCGCCATCGGACGGCGGCTTCAAGTACAACCCGCCGGATGGCGGGCCGGCTGGCACGGACATCACCCGCGAAATCCAGGACCGGGCGAACGCCCTGCTCTCCGGCGGCCTCACCGGCGTGCGCCGGATTCCGTACGCGCGCGCGATGGCGGCGGACGCCGTGGGCCGGTTCGACTTCCTCGACGCTTATGTGGCAGCCCTGGAGCAGGTAGTCGACCTCGCCGCGGTCAGGTCCGCCGGGGTGCGCATCGGCGCCGACCCGCTCGGCGGGGCAAGTGTCGGCTACTGGGGCGAGATCGGCGCGCGCTACGGCCTGGATCTCACCGTCGTCAACCCGGCAGTGGACGCCACGTTCAGCTTCATGACCCTGGACTGGGATGGCAAGATCCGCATGGACTGCTCGTCGCCGTCCGCGATGGCGAGCCTGATCGCCCGCCAGCACGAGTTCACGATCGCGACCGGGAACGACACCGACGCCGACCGGCACGGCATCGTCACGCCCGACGGGGGCCTGCTCAACCCCAACCATTACCTCGCCGTCGCCATCGATTACCTTTACCGGCACCGGGACGGCTGGCCGGCCTCGGCCGCGGTCGGCAAGACCCTGGTCAGCTCGTCGATGATCGACCGGGTAGCCGACGGGCTTGGCCGGCAGCTGCTGGAGGTGCCGGTAGGTTTCAAGTGGTTCGTGCCAGGGCTGCTGGATGGATCGGTCGCCTTCGGCGGCGAGGAGAGCGCCGGCGCGTCGTTCCTGCAGCGGGACGGGTCTGCGTGGACAACCGACAAGGACGGGATCATCCTCGCCCTCCTTGCCGCGGAGATCACGGCCGTGACCCGGCGCTCGCCGTCGGAGCTGTACCGCGACCTCACCGCCCGATACGGAGAACCCGCCTACGCGCGCATCGACACGGCCGCCAGCCGGGCGCAGAAGGCAGCACTGGCCAGGCTATCCCCGGAGCAGGTCACCGCCAGCGAGCTGGCCGGGGAGAAGATCACCGCCGCGCTGACCACAGCGCCTGGCAATGGCGCCCCGATCGGCGGGCTCAAGGTTATCAGCGCATCCGGCTGGTTCGCCGCCCGGCCGTCCGGCACCGAGGACGTCTACAAGCTCTACGCCGAGTCCTTCCGAGGCCCCGATCACCTGGCCGAGATCCAGCAGGAGGCGCAAGCGATCATCGCGGCAGCCCTCGGCTGAGGTGGCTATCTGAGGCCGGCGGCATCCCCGACCCTGGCGCGGTCCTCGGGACGCATCCCGGCAGCGCAGCCAGCGGTCAGCGCCAGTTGCCTATCGAGCGCAGTGATGACCGTCTCCCGGCCGCTGCCGAGCATGCAGGCGGCGCGCAGCATGCGCTGCGTGCGCGCGATCGTCATCAGTACCTGGGGATGCGCGGCTGCGTACAGCCTCAGCTGGTCGAATGCATGCCCGATGTACTCGGCGTGATCAAGGTCAAACGGCGTGAGGAGGGTGCGCCCGGCGGTGTCGCGCACCGATTGCGCGGGAATATCGGCCAGCACCGTGGGACGCATGATCGATCCGATGCGCAGGACGACCTCGATCGCGGTGGTGGGGTCGTTGCGACGTAGATGGCATTGCCGTGCAGGGCGATCGTCGGGAATTCGGCGGCACGCATGTACCGGCCGGGCCCGAGGAACAGCAGCTCATCGGGGAACGCCTGGGTGACGTTGGCGATCTTCACGCCGCGCCCGAACGTCTTGCCGCCGTCGGTGGACCGGAAGATCGACTCCGACAGGCGCACCGGGGTCGTGCCGGTGCATTTCGGGTCGGTGACGGCGATCTTCTCGGCAGCCACATAAAGCGTGCCGTGCTGGCGGTCAACGATCGGCAGCGCACCGAGGTATTGCTGGAAGGAGCACCCGGTCCTGGGAATGTTGAACTTGTCGGCATAGACCACGTGCCAGGTCGCGCCGCCGTCGGTGGAATGAGCGACCGGCAGGCCGCTGAAGAACTTGCCGGTAACGGAATCGAGCGAGAAGTCATCCCAGGAGGCGTAGATGTCATCACGCCGCTTCACCACTGGGTCCGGGCCGGATGCAACGGAATCCTTGTCGGCGTTGTAGAAAATGCTGGACGGCGGGCGGAACACCGGCACCGGGCTGCCCCAGGTCTTGCCTCCATCGGCTGACCTGGCGACCGCGACGTCCAGGTTGCCGTTAAAGAAGTCAAGGGCGAGCGTCGAGTAGTACATGGCGCCCGCGCGATCGCTCGTCATCCACGGGTCCCCGAAGTTCACGAACTCCGGGGTGTCGGGAAGATCTCCGCCGTCGGTGAAGCTCTTGCCGCCGTCCGCTGAGTACGAATAGCCCGTCAGGTTGCTGCCCGCGGTGAGGGCCAGTCCCGTCTGCTGGCTGTCGTTGTAGCCGACCGCGACGTTCGAGCCGGCCACCGCGATGGTCGTCTCGCTCTGCGTGGTCTGGTCGACTTGATGGGTGTCCAGCGACGGGTCATTGACCAGGACGTTGGCCAACCCCGCGGTCCGTGGCGCGGGTGGTGCCGCACCGCCGCTGGCGAGCCTGGACGAGTGGGGCGGCAGCGTCCCGGCGGTGAACTGCTTGTTGCCCGTCGCCATCATGCGCAGGGCGGCCTGCGCCGGTGCGGTCATCAGCTGCGCCGCCTTGGTCTTCAGGATGTGCTGCGCGAACCGCTGCCGGTTGACGTTCGGGCCGGTGCCCGACGGGCTGGCTAACGCGGCGGTTACCGCAGTGCCCGTCACTGCCAGCGCAACAACCAGGATGGAAAGCGTAGCGCTGATGCGGCGACGGCCCAGGATCCAGTGCACCATTCGTCTCACTCCTCATGCCCTCGGAGATCTCGGTAACGAGATCCATCGCGGAGGAGGCCGGGGCCAGCCTGCGACCGGGCCGACCCCGGCAGACGCGCCGCTTCCTGGATGCACCGCTCAGGTAGAGAGAAGCTGGTCCGACGGGATCTACGCAAACCCCGTTAAGAGCTGAAGTGTGTCACACATCGCCATCGCCGGTCGCTAACCCGCGGACTGGGCAAGCGTCACCTGACGCGGCACTAGACTTGAGCTATTCGTTTTCTTGGACCGTTCGCGTTTCTTATTGTAAATTTGGCGCCATGACCGGACCCCGGACTCCTACCACCGCCGAGGAACTGCGCGGGGCCGGCCTGCGGGTGACGGCCGCCCGTGTCGCGCTGCTCGACACCGTCCGGGGCGGTGACCACCTCGGCGCCGAGGCGATCGCCTCCGGGGTGCGTGATCGGGTAGGCCATATCTCCCTGCAAGCCGTGTATGACGCCCTGCACGCGCTCACCGCTGCGGGACTCGTTCGCCGCATCGAACCGGCCGGCAGCCCGGCCAGGTTCGAGGGACGCGTCGGGGACAACCACCATCACGTCGTGTGCCGGTCGTGCGGTGTCGTCGCTGACGTCGACTGCGCGGTCGGCGAGGCACCCTGCCTGACCGCTTCCGACGACCACGGCTTCTCGATCGGCGAGGCCGAGGTCACCTACTGGGGCCTGTGCCCCGCCTGTTCCACCGCCCGCAGTTCCTGAGCACCGTGATCCGCCTAGTCCGGAAGGACTCCCATGTCTGAGAACCATGATGCAGTAGTCGTCGAAGGCGCGACCCCGGAGAGCGGAGGTGGCTGCCCGGTCGCGCACGGGCGCGCCCCGCACCCGACGCAGGGCGGCGGCAACCGCGAGTGGTGGCCGAACCGGCTCAACCTGAAGATCCTCGCCAAGAACCCCGCCGTGGCCAACCCCCTGGGCGAGGAATTCGACTACGCCGAGGCGTTCAAGACCCTCGACCTCCCCGCCGTGAAGCGGGACATCGCGGAGGTGCTGACGACCTCGCAGGACTGGTGGCCGGCCGACTTCGGCCACTACGGCCCGCTCATGATCCGGATGGCGTGGCACAGCGCGGGCACCTACCGGATCAGCGACGGCCGCGGCGGCGCCGGGGCCGGCCAGCAGCGCTTCGCCCCGCTCAACAGCTGGCCGGACAACGGCAACCTCGACAAGGCCCGCCGCCTGCTGTGGCCGGTCAAGAAGAAGTACGGCCAGAGCCTCTCGTGGGCCGACCTCATGATCCTCACCGGCAACGTCGCGCTGGAGTCGATGGGCTTCAAGACCTTCGGCTTCGGCGGCGGCCGCGAGGACGTCTGGGAGCCCGACGAGGACGTCTACTGGGGTCCCGAGACAACCTGGCTCGGCGACGAGCGCTACACCGGCGACCGGGAGCTGGAGAACCCCCTCGGCGCGGTCCAGATGGGCCTCATCTACGTCAACCCGGAGGGCCCGAACGGCAACCCGGACCCGCTCGCCGCGGCCCGCGACATCCGCGAGACGTTCCGCCGGATGGCGATGAACGACGAGGAGACGGTCGCCCTGATCGCGGGCGGTCACACCTTCGGCAAGACCCACGGCGCGGGCCCGGCGGACCAGCGTCGGCCCCGACCCCGAGGCCGCCCCGCTCGAGGAGCAGGGCCTCGGCTGGAAGAGCACCTACGGCACCGGCAAGGGCGGCGACGCGATCACCAGCGGCCTCGAGGTCACCTGGACCAACACGCCGACCACCTGGGACAACAGCTTCTTCGAGATCCTCTTCGGCTACGAGTGGGAGCTGACCAAGAGCCCCGCCGGCGCGCACCAGTGGCAGCCGAAGGACGGCGCCGGGGCGGGCACCGTCCCCGACGCCCACGACCCGTCGAAGAGCCGCGTCCCGACGATGCTGACGACCGACCTCTCGCTGCGCGTTCGACCCGATCTACGAGCAGATCTCGCGGCGCTTCCATCGAGAACCCGGACGAGTTCGCGGACGCCTTCGCCCGCGCGTGGTTCAAGCTGACCCACCGCGACATGGGCCCGGTCGTGCGCTACCTCGGCCCGGAGGTCCCGGCCGAGACGCTGCTGTGGCAGGACCCGCTCCCCGCGGTGACGCACGAGCTCATCGACGCCGCGGACATCGCCGCCCTCAAGGGCCAGATCCTCGCCTCGGGCCTGCCGGTGTCCCAGCTCGTGTCCACCGCGTGGGCGTCGGCCTCGTCCTTCCGCGGCAGCGACAAGCGCGGCGGCGCCAACGGTGCGCGCATCCGCCTCGAGCCGCAGAGCGGCTGGGAGGTCAACGACCCCGACCAGCTGGCGCCGGTGCTGCGCACCCTGGAGGGGATCCAGGAGGCCTTCAACGCCGCCCAGGCCGGCGGCAAGCAGGTCTCGCTCGCCGACCTGATCGTGCTCGCCGGCGGTGCGGCCGTCGAGCAGGCCGCCAAGGACGCCGGCTTCGACGTCGAGGTCCCCTTCACGCCGGGCCGCGCGGACGCGTCGCAGGAGCAGACCGACGTGGAGTCGTTCGCCGCGCTCGAGCCGACCGCCGACGGGTTCCGCAACTACCTCGGGAAGGGCAACCGCCTGCCGGCCGAGTACCTGCTGATCGACCGGGCGAACCTGCTGACCCTGAGCGCCCCTGAGATGACGGTCCTCGTCGGTGGCCTGCGCGTCCTGGGCGCGAACTACCAGCAGTCGCCGCTCGGCGTCTTCACCACGGCCCCCGGCGTCGCTGACCAACGACTTCTTCGTCAACCTGCTCGACCTGGGCACGACGTGGACAGGCGACGTCCGAGGACGCGAACACGTTCGAGGGCCGCGACGCCGCCACGGGCGAGGTCAAGTGGACCGGCAGCCGTGCCGACCTCGTCTTCGGGTCGAACTCCGAGCTGCGCGCGCTCGCGGAGGTCTACGCGAGCGACGACGCGAAGGAGAAGTTCGTGAACGACTTCGTCGCGGCCTGGGACAAGGTGATGAACCTCGACCGGTTCGACCTCGTCTGATCATGACGCCCCGGTCGGCCTGGCCGGCCGTTACCGGATGATTCCGGTTCGGCTCACCATCGCTGGTGGTGGATTCTGGCCAGCTACCATCGTCAGGTCGACGCGGCAGTCCTTGACCTGCTCGGGAGCCAGCTCGAACAGGTTGTCAGACAGTGCGATCAGGTCGGCGGCCTGGCCGGGGGCCAGGGAGCCACGGTGCTGCTGGCAGAAGTTGGCGTAGGCGCCGCCGACGGTATAGCCGCCGATCGCGGTGGGCAGGTCGATGGCCTGCTCGGGCACGAATGGATCACCGCCGACCAGGTCTCGCCGGGTCAGCGCGGTGTAGATCCCGGTCAGCGGGTTCATCTCGACGACGTTCCAGTCGCTGGAGAAGGCCAGGGCCGCTCCGGCCTCCTGGAGGCTGCGCAGCGGCCTCAAGGAGGCTGCGCAGCGGCCACGCCCGCGGCCACCGGGCCGGGCCGACCGCCGCCCGCCACTGGCTGCTGCCGCCAACATCGGCGGCCAAGTGCCGAGGCTGCATGCAGGCAACTACGCCGAGCTGCTGGAACCGGTGCAGATCCCGGGAGGCGACCAGCTCGACGTGCACCAGCTGGTGCCGGGCGTCGCGCGGGCCGTTGACCTGGCGGGCGCGGGCGATGGCGTCCAGGGCCACATGGACGCCGCGGTCACCGATAGCGTGGATCAGGATCTGGAAATGGCGGGCGCCCAGCTCACAGACCAGATCGGCGAACGCCTGCGGGTCGTAGAAGGTGCCGCCGCTGGTGGCGGGCTCGTCGGCATAGGGCTCGAACAGCGCTGCTGTATGGTGCCCTATGACGTCGTCGATGTAGAGCTTCACCGGGGCCACCCGCAGCCGGTCGTCATCGTAACGGCACCTGGCCGTCTCGAATTCCTTCAGCTGGCCGATGCGAGCGGCCGGGGCGTGGAAAAGGGCAGCGACCAGACGGCAGGCCAGGGCCTCGTCATTGCGTGCCCGCTGGTACAGGCAGGCCATCCAGGCCGCTCTGAGGTTCCACCACAGTAATTCCGCACCGGATAGCCTCCTGCATGCTGTGCCGCAGCCGCCGGTACCGGCGCTGCTCACCCCCCAGGGCAGGAGCCCGGCGAGCACCCGGTGCCCCTCGCCGGCCAGCCCCATGATCGCGAACCCGGACAAGAACCCAGTCGGTGACGCGGAGCGATGTGGTATCCGATGTGCCCGCCGCGCCGTGTGAGTTCGGGGGTTAGCCGATGCCGGATGATGACCGTGCCGAGGTAGGTGACGCCATCGATGTACCACATCGTGGAAATCGGGACGGCCCAGCCATGCTTGTCCTCAAGAACACGCTGGACGTGGCCGTCGAAACCCGCCGCCACCTGATCCACGGGGAACTCGGGGAGCCAGCTCTCGTCACGAAGATCGCGCGCGGCCTTCAGGAACGAATCACGGACCAGCGCGTCTGGCCTTACCAGGCGTGGCATGGTCGCGAGACTACCGGCGACCCAGGAATAACGATCATCGAGCGGGTCAGCGCGAGTCCGGCAGCCGCTTGCAGGAGGTACTGCCAGACGGGGGCATTCTCAGGGCTGCCGTCGGGGCACGGCGGCTGGGCGTTGTCGTTGGCTGTGGCGTTGTGGGCGGCTGCCGGGCCGGACCGGGGAACGGGCGCGGCGGAGATCAGTTCGCGGCTCCTGCCGTAGGGCGGGCTGGTGCCATCTGTTGATGCGGGCGGGCCGAGCGAGGTCAGCCCCATTGCTTTCCAGTCGGCGCTGATGCGGTCGTAAAACGGGTCGCCGCGGTGGGCAAATGCGAAATAGCGCGAGATGGGCGTTTCCCCCGATGGCACGCCGGCCAGCCAGGACGCTGGCAGGAGCCGGTCATCGGTGTCCGGCGGTGAGGACAACATCACCACCCCGGCGACCGTGCGCTGGGTGGCGATGAAAGCCGCCTCGGCCCCGCCTTGTGAATGTCCGGCCATCACGATGGAGCCGTAGCGGGGAAGGCCGTGTGACAAGAAGCGTCCCCACCCCTCGCCGGGGTAGCTGCGCTGAAGATAGGACAGCAGCGTGATCAGGCGGTGCTCGATGCTGTCGCCTGGCGGCACCTTGCTGTCGATGCTCGCGTCGGTCCCGGTGAACACGTTCTGGTGCACCGTCCCGTAGCACGACAGGTCGTTGCGGCACCGCAAAGCCACGGCGGCGGAGTTGTCGTAGCTCAGGCCGATGACGTTAAATCCGAGGTCCGCGGCCTCGGTGAGGAATATCTGGCAGCATGACGGGTCATCACCGGTACCGGGCAGGAACACGACCAGCCGGCCGTTCCAGCCGGCGCGGGCGCCCGGCATCGCCAGGTTCGGGTCGTCCGGCCCGCTGGCCCGCGGATCTGCGGTCTGCGGCGCTACCTCATGGATCGTGACATGGCTCGGCGGCGCGACGGCCGGCGCAGCGCTGGTACTGCCCGCGGCCGGCCGCGGCGAGCCCGGGTGATCCGGCCCGGTGCATCCGGTGGCCAGGACGACCGCCAGGCAGGCCAGCACGCGGCGGGCACGACATCCAGTGACCGTCACCCGGCAGGCACCGGCAGCGGAGGGTCAGACTACGCGCAGGCGCTCGTCGCCGAAGTCGGCCATGAGGCTCAGGCGGCCGCCGAGGGCCTCGACGTAGCGGTCGAGCACGTCACGGGTGGAGACGCGGCCTTGCTCGATCTGGCTGATCCGGCTCTTCCCGACGCCCATCCGGGCCGCGACCTGGGCCTGGGTCATGCCCCGGCGAGGCGGAACTCCGCCAGCCGCCAGCCGCGCGCCTCGGCGAGCATCTGCTCCTTGCCCGCCTCGAATTCCTGCTGCCCGGCCCGCTCGATGTGCTCATCGCGGATGTCGGACCACCTGGTGAAGGTCATCAGCGAGATCGGTGACCGCGGACTGATCGCTGGTGCTCAGCGTGGCCTTCCCGGCCACCACCAGCGTGCCGGTGGTGGTGCCTGCGGGCTGGAACGGCGCCGCCAGCACCGGCGAAACCACACGATGGAGTAACCATGCCGGGCGGTGCCAGCGCAGGATCGTGTCGGGGGTCACCAGGGCGCTAATCTGCCCAGCTGCACGGGCGAATTCGGCGGTCAGCGGTACCGCGTCAGCCGCATCACCTAAATGCGCCGCAGTTCGGTCGCGCCCCGCCATGATCGGCAGGCACTGCCCATGACGGTGGTGTATGTAGTGGCGGTAGGCGCACCATCATGCATGGACGGTACTGTAAGGCGCCTTACCTGTAGATTTTCCGGGCAATGGATGCACCGAGCACGCCGATGCACCAGCCTGCGAAGATGGCCCAGATGGTGGTACGGGATGTGCTGTGCAGATCCCATACCATGAAGCCAGCCAGGACGAATGCCCAGACGATCAGGCCCCCGATGACCCACACGGCGTAGGGTGGCCGATCCTCCACTCGCCTGCGCCACGCGGGTGGCCAGGGACGCATCTGGTGCAGGAGGATCCTCACGGTAGTGCCTCAATTCTGAGGCACACGACGGCCGCGACACTGCCACCGGCAATATGCGTGACCCCAAAGGCGCGGAGGTGGCGGTACGCCCATGAGTTGATCAGGTGCCGTATGCCGTGTCGCGGGAGAGTTAGCCACCACCCGCGCAGGCCTTTCGCAGCGGTGTTGTCGTTGGGTGCGCGCATCGGGATGCCTCCTGTCGCCTGCGGTGTCGGTCACCCGACCACCTATAAAGATGATATCACTTTGATAGATGAATTCCAAGGGGCCGACTGGCCGGGTACGGCCGTGCCGTGACGTGCCCGATCGGCTGGTAAGGCCGGGACGCTCACGGTCACTCACGGAATCAACGCGGAGGCGATGACCTGCACAAGCACTGGTCTAGCAAGGTGTAGTCGCAGCCTCCCAAGCTGGGGACTGCGCCGACTAGTGCCGTAGCAGATCACGTCTGTCCGCTGGGCAAGCTCGGCCGGACAGCTTTCCCATGGGTGCTGGATCGCCGAGACTGGGCCGGTGGCAGAGCGGCTGCGGGTGCGTGAGATCGATGATGATGATGATGATGATGATGATGATGGCCGACGGCCGACGGCTGGTGCGGGTCGTGCGCGGGGGCAGCGGGTCGGTGGTGACCTGGCGGCGGGCCCAGATAGTGCTGCTGTCGGCCCAGGGCATGGGCGCGGCCGCGATCGCGCGTTCACCAGTGAGGACCGGGTGCGTGATGTGATCCGCAACTTCAACGCCGACGGGTTCAGCTCGCTGTACCCGAAGTACAAGGGCGGCAGCCGCCGAAGTTCACCATGGGCCAGTGCCGGGAGGTCAAGAAGATCGCCAAAGTCCAGGCCTGTTGACCATGACCTGCCGTTTTCCGAAGCCTGTCCAAGCTGGCAGAATTCCTGGTCGCTGAGGGGGTGGTAGATGACATCAGCCTCGACATCGTGCGCCGCGACACTCTGGCCGCGCACCACGTGGGTTTCCGGTGTCAGCACCCTCATTCGCAGGCCCGTTGTAGGCAATTTGTGGGCCCGGCAACCATAGTCGGCCAGCTTCTCCTTCAGATGGTCGCTCTCGATCGCTCCGGTCATGTTGCGGCTGCCCGGGCTCTGCATGTCGTCAGCCCGCGCTGTTCGGTGCCGGCGGAATCCGCGGGTTTTGAGCTAGCGGTGGAGGTAGATGCGCTGGTCGGGAGTGGCAAGGCCGGGCAACTTTGCCATCCGGTGCATCAGGCTGATCCGCCGCGGCTGAAATATGGGCGGGCGCGTTCGAGGAGCTGCTGTGCCCCGTCCGCGAGCGCGGCGATCCCCGGGAGGCCGGTACGGCCCGCGAGTTCAGCGAGGCTGGCTGCGCTCTGCTCGGCCAGGGGCGCGTCGAGGGTAGCGGCTGCCGCCCAGACCAGGGCGCGCAGCGCCAGCGCCCGCGGACGAGGCCCGGGATTCTCCTGGAGGAAGCTAGTAAGATCCGCTACCGCCGCGCTGAGGCCAGCCTCATCGCGTGCCGCCAGCGCCTGGTCTACGGCGATATCCCCGCGCAACGCGCGGCTCATCTGGGTACCAGCCACGTCGTTGCGGTAAGCGGCGATCGCGTCATAGGCATCGAGCCAGCCGAGTGCCTGCACCCAGTTTTCGTCCTTGCCCGCCGCGATCGCCAGCTCGTGCACGGCGAACTGCTCAGCTTCCGCGTCTCCGAGCTCGCGCGCCTCGCCGACCACAGCCGTCAGCAGCTTGCTGGCCTCGTCAGCATCTCCGCGGTCGATGGCCAGGATGGCAAGCTCATGGTCGACCCTCATCAGCCCGCGCCGGTCAGCGACTGCGTCGAAGCGGTCCCTGGCCTCAAGAAGCCGGGCCCGGACCTGATCGGGATCGCCGCCGAGCGCTGCCATCGACAGCAGCGCCTGGGCCCGCAGCTCGAACGGCGAGCCGGCGCTCATCTCCGCGGCCATCCGCAGATCGGCCGCTCCCTCGCTCGTCCTGCCCATGGCACCGAGAATCTGGCCGCGCTGAATGAGTGCCTCGGCGAGTCCCTCGCGCATGCTGGCGTGCTCAAGATCAGCGAGGAACGACGGGGAAGTCAGCGTGTCGAGCGCCTCAGGCAGCCGCCCGGACCGGCGAAGCATCTCCGCGCGATTCACCGCAAGCGAAGCCCGGGCACTGACGGCCGGGCCTGCGGGCCCGGCCAGCGCGCTGGCCCGCCCGAACACCTCGGCAGCCGCGGAGTGTTCCCCCAGCGACTTGTAGATCATCGCCAGCGAAATCAGCCTAAGCAGGGCCGGCATTCCCCGCAGGCGGGTGCGGACAGCGGCCTGCCGTTGCGCGTGCGCCTCAGCACAGGATCCCGCTGTCAGCGTGGCTGGGCCATGATCCGGTGCCAGCGCGGTGAGCAGTTCCGCCAGATCGCCAACCAGGATGGTGCCCCGGTCCTGCCAGGCCCCTGCGATGAGATGGGCGGGTTCGGTAGGCTGCGGCTCTGACCGGCAAAGCCACCACAGGCGCCGCCCGTCATCCGCGCAGGCCCGGAACACCGACGAAAGATCGTGGTCGTACCCGGAATAGCCGATGACCAGCACGGGGAAGCGGCGCAGCACTGCCGCGAGCGCCCCCAGCTTCACCGAGTCGCGGCGTTCGGCTGCGACCTCCTGCAAGGTCACCCGGATGGTAGCCGGATCGCCGAGGCTGCCATGCGGCTTCCAGATGACCCCGTGCCCCGCGCTGCCCAGCATGCCGAGCGAACCGCTGATCGCGTCACCAGCGGCCGCCACGACGGGCTGCTTTCCGAGCGCCCGGGCGGCGTCCTCGATCCCCCGATCGAAATTGGTCGTAATGATCAGCGGGCAGGCCGAGCCGAGCCAGTCAGCCAGCACGCGGTGCGCGTTATTCGGGTCGCTCACCCCGACGGCTTCCGCCAGCAGAAGCTGAAGAGGGAAGGCGCCTACGTCTAACGCCTCAAACAAGATCTCCGGAGCTGGCTCAACGCCGTGCCTGAGACGCCCGGCCGCATCGAACAGCCGTTCCGGGGCCAGCCGCAGTGCATCGGGAAGATCGCCAGAAAGCGAGTCGGCCAGCTCGTCGTACAACATCGACCGCAGCGGGCGGAACAGCGGCGCGCAGGCCGGTGGGGCAACCGACAACGCCGCGCCAGCAAAGACCACGAGCTGGCCAGAAGCGAGCGGTTCACGCAACTCGGCCAGGTCCATGCCGACATCCTGCAGCGCGGACACATCGTCGTCTACCACCGAGCCCGTATCAGCATCTGCACGAACAACGGCACCACCGATAGGCGGGTCAGGAACGACCGCGCTACCCGGCCAGGAGCCCTGTATAAGTCCCAGGAAACTCGCTACCGCGATCTCCGAATGGGTCGATGCTGGTGCAATCCGGGCAGGTTTTGCTGTGCGCTCGGCGCTCGCGGCATCGACATGCATCTCGGCCAGCCGGCGGCTACCTTAAGCGGGCCAGCCACCCCCGCCAGGTCGGCGCCGGCGGCTCGGGACCACACCAGTCGCGCAGCCGCTGACGGACGCATCGGCAGAGTGCTACTGCTCGCTGCCCGGCGGGCGGAGCGCGGGTCTACTCCGGGGGGTGGAGCCGGTGGGTGAGGGCGGTGTGGCGGCGGCCTGCTCCGGGGGTGCGGACCGCCTGGGCCAGGGCGCGGCGGGATCCGGCGAGGATGATGAGTTTCCTGGCGCGGGTGACGCCGGTGTAGAGCAGGTTGCGCCGCAGCATCATCCAGGACGAGGCGGTGAGGGGGATGACCACGGCGGGGTACTCGCTGCCCTGGGAGCGGTGGATGGTGACGGCGTAGGCGTGGGCGAGCTCATCGAGTTCGGCGAAGTCGTAGTCCACCGGCTCGTCCTCGTCGGTCAGCACGGTCAGGGTCTGCTCTTCCAGGGACAGGCCGGTGACGACCCCGACCGTGCCGTTGAAGATACCCGCCTTGCCTTTGTCGTAGTTGTTGCGGAGCTGGGTGACCTTGTCCCCGACGCGGAACACCCGCCCGCCGTACCGCTTCTCCGGCGTCTGGTCGCGTTGCGGGGTGAGCGCTTCTTGCAGCAGGGTGTTGAGGTTGCCCGCTCCGGCGGGGCCGCGGTGCATCGGGGTCAGCACCTGGACGTCGCGGACCGGGTCGAGCCCGAATCTGGCGGGGATGCGGCGGGCGGCGATGTCCACCACGAGCCTGGCGGTCTCCTCTGCCGGTTGCAGGCCGGAGTCTTCGGGGGGCTCGCAGGCGAACCAGTAGAAGTCGCCGAAGCCGGTGAGCTGCGGGGGCTGGCCGGCGTTGATGCGGTGGGCGTTGACGACGATGCCGGACTGCCGGGCCTGGCGGAAGATCTGGGTCAGGCGTACTCGCGGGATGATGCCGGCGGCGAGCAGGTCCCGCAGGACTTCGCCGGCGCCGACCGAGGGGAGCTGGTCGACGTCGCCGACCATTAGCAGGTGCGCTCCTGCCGGGATGGCCTTGACCAGCTTGTTGGCCAGGATCACGTCCATCATCGAGGACTCGTCCACTACGACCAGGTCGGCGTCCAGGGGGTTGTCGCGGTCGTATTTGGGGTCGCCGCCGGGCTGCAGCTCCAGCAGCCGGTGCACGGTGCAGGCATCGTGGCCGGTCAGCTCGGCCAGCCGCCTGGCGGCCCGGCCGGTGGGCGCGACCAGCACCACGGTGGCGTTCTTGGCCGTGGCGAGTTCGACGATGGAACGGACGGTGAAGCTCTTCCCGCAGCCGGGGCCGCCGGTCAGCACGGCCACCTTCTGCGTGAGGGCGAGTTTGGCCGCCTCCTGCTGCCCGGGGGCCAGGTCCTGCCCGGTCCGGGCGTGCAGCCATCGCAGCGCCTTGCCCCAGTCCACGGCCGCGAATGCCGGCAGCCGCTGCTGCCGGGAGTTCAGCAGGGCCAGCAGCCCGGTCGCCAGGGACTGCTCGGCCCGGTGGAAGGCCACCAGGTAGACCGCCGGGAGCAGATCGCCGCCCTCACCGGATACCAGTTCGCGGACGACGCCCTCGGCGGCGACGAGCTCGTCCAGGCGCGGGCCGATCAGTTCCCGGTCCACCTCGAGGATCTTGGCGGCATCGGTGATCAGGTTGGGTTGCGGGAGATAGCAGTGTCCGTTGTCGGCGGCCTGCGACAGGGTGTACTGCAGCCCTGCCCTGATCCGTTCCGGGCTGTCGTGCGGGATCCCGACAGCCTGGGCGATGGTGTCGGCGGTCTTGAACCCGATGCCCCACACCTCTGACGCCAGCCGGTACGGCTCGTTCTTCACGATCGCGATGGAGGCCTCGGCGTACTTCTTGTAGATCCGCACTGCCAGGGAGGTGGACACCCCGACGCCGGACAGGAATACCATCACTTCCTTGATCGCCTTCTGTTCCTCCCACGCGCCGGCGATCTTCCTGGTCCGTTTCGGTCCCAGGCCGTGCACCTCGATCAGCCGGCCGGGCTCGGTCTCGATGACGGCCAGGATGCCGGCCCCGAAATGTGCCACCATCCGCTCGGCTATCACCGGGCCGATCCCCTTGATCAACCCCGAACCCAGGTAGCGGCGGATGCCCTGGATCGTGGCAGGCAGCACGGTGGTATAGGAGTGCACCTCGAACTGCCTGCCGTACCTGGGGTGCGAGCCCCAGCGCCCGGTCAGCCGCAGGCTTTCCCCGACCTGGGCGCCCAGCAGCGGCCCCACCACGGTCAGCAGATCCGGGCCGGTCCGCCCGGTGGCCACCCGGGCGATGGTGTAGCCGGTGTCCTCGTTGACGTAGGTGATCCGTTCCAGGACCGCCTCCAGCACCGACAGTTTCGGCGGCACATCAGGCGAACGGGACTGACCGGTCACAGCGACCATTCTGCCGGCATCCCTAGCCGCGGCGCGCCTCGCACCAGGCGGCCCAGGACCTGCCGCAGCCCGGGCATGGCAAGACCGGTCGCGCCGGGGGGCCACGTTCTGTGCGGCAGCTGTCCTGATGATCCGGGTGGGCTTGGGCGGGTATGGCCCTGGGTGCAGTATGGGTTCGGCTGCCGTTGGTAGCGCCTTCGGCAATCGCCGGCCGCCTGGCACCACCCCCATGTGCCAATTTTCAGAAGCTGACCTGCGAGCTCCCGCCTGCTGCCTGGATGGTTCTATTTCCCGAATAATGCCTGCTTTGATTATCAAGGTCTGGAAAGGAGGCCGCGATGCAGCAAGCCCGCCGGCCCGCGAAGGTGGGCCTGCTCGCCGTCAGTGCCGTTGCCCTCGGCCTGGTAGCTGGTTTCGTGCTGGGCATGAGCCCGGTGGTGAGCGCGGGTGCCGGTGGCCAGCCGCGCGCGGCGGCGGGCGGCATCCCACATGGCTATGCCCGGGTCGACCCGCGGAACCCGGCGCATTCACGGCAGGTTTTCCTGGGGCAGCCGCTGAGCGGCAACGCGCCCATCTTCCCTGGTGACCCCAAGGTCAGATGGCAGCTGTGGAACTGCGTCAGAGCCCACCCCGCCGTCCCCCGCTGCCACCAGGGATCGGGCTACGCACTTGAGCAGATCCAGTCGCTGGGCACCCATACCGGCACGCACATCTCCGCCCCGTGCCACTTCCACGAGAACAAGCCGTGCCTCGTCCGCCTGCCGGAGAAATTCTTCGGCCTGCGCCCGCTGATAACGATCAACGTCAAGCCGCTGATGCTGGCCCGGCACGGCAACGGCGACTTCTTCATCACCGCCAGCTACATCCAGAACTGGCTGCACCGCACCCGGTGCGCAGCGATCCCGCGGAACTCCTACGTGGTGCTCTACACCGGGCTATCCAGCTTCTACCACCTGGGCAACCGGCGAGTGCCCGGCCGGTACGACGACTACTACGATGACGTCCCCGGCTTCAGCGCCACCTCCACCAGGTGGCTATGGCAGCACGGCGCCATCGGTGTCGGCGCGGACACCTTCGGCCCGGACGCCACCATGGATCAAAACTTCGGCGCCACCACCGAGATCACCGCCCTCGGCGGCATCACGCTGGAGAACATGGGCCCACGCCTGGCCGGCCTGCGCCCCTGCGGCGACTGGATCGAGCTCAACGGCCCGCGGCTGACCAGCACCCCGCACGACCAGCTCGGCGGCAGGCTCGACTTCTCCGGCGCCTGGATGGGAATGGACGGCTGGACCCTCCGCAGAACCTCATAACCAGCCAACGACCACTCATCCGCTCACCCGGAAACGGCCGCAGCATCTCCCCGGCAGCAGGTCGCCTCACCGAACTATGCCGCAGCCCGGACTCACCCGAACCGACGATCTCGACGCTGCATACAGCCGCGGCCATGATGACAATCCCTCGCCATCTGATGTCACCCAGCGTGGCAGCACCTTGGTATCGAAGAGCACGCGTAACCGCCTTATTGCGCGGCTCGCAGCTATGGAATCTCAGCGCCGGCTGGCGCACAGATCTGGACGATATGCGCCAGTTGTCACGGCTGGCCCACGTCCGGTCGTGCCGGGTTGACCGGCCTGAGCGAACCAACGTTGACCGCGGCTGAAGAAGGGCCATAGCCATCTCAGGGTCCAGCTCTACCAGCTGGGCCCACACGGCCGTCGGCTCCACCCGCCAGAGCACAGAACCCGGCATGAACGCTCCGGACACCGGCCGCAGCGTTTCTTCTGGCCGCCGCCGGGTGAGGAGTACCGACTTGGTTTGGCAGCTCGGAGCTCCGTGGGAGACAGCCGAGTTGAGGTCTACCGCCGAACGACATGCGTTAGTGGGAACGCTCGATGCTGATAACGACATTGCCAGTTTTCTGGCCTGTCTCGACGTACCTGTAGGCCTCGACGATCTGGTCCAACGGATACGTTCTGTCGATGACCGGCTTAAACTGTCCGGACTCGATCAGTTCCTTGACGTACCGCACCATCAGCTGGTCATGCTTCGGAATGGGGAACATGACTTTCTTGCCGCCATGTAGTGGGGCGATGAGCGCCAGGAACGGATTCTGGGCCAGCGAGCCCAGCTCCGACGAGATGTAGATTCCGTCCGATTTCAGAAGCCGTTTGCATTGGCTGAAGGAGCTCTTGCCAACCGAGTCGAGGACCACGTCGTATTTCTGCTCGTCCTTGGTGAAATCCTCGGCCGTGTAGTCGATGACTCTGTCGGCGCCCAAGCCCATGACCAGCTCCACGTGGTCCGTGTCGCACACCGCGGTCACATTGGCACCGAGACTCTTCAGCAACTGAACCGCCGCTGAGCCAATAGCACCGGTTGCGCCATAGACGAGGACGTCCTGCCCGCTCTGGATCTTTGCCGCCCTGATGTGCGAGAGGGCATAGTGCGAACCCTCGGTACTGGGAGCAGCCTGCTGGTAGGTCACGTTCGCCGGCATGGTCGTGAGCGAGCCGTCCTCGGGAATCGACAGGTACTCGGCATGAGCACCGAACGGGCCCTCGTTGTATCCGAACACCTTGTCGCCGACCTTGAAAGACGTGACGCCACTGCCGACCGCCTCGACCACTCCAGCAAACTCATTCCCCAGGACCGTCGCCCGTGGCCTGATAAGCCCGGTGAAGAATCTCATGAAGAAGGGCTTGGGAGCCCGGCAGGCGCAGTCCGTCCGATTCACCGTCGTCGCATGAACCTTGACGAGCACCCCATTGTCCCTGGTAGTCGGCTTCTCCACCTCTGAGATCAGAACCACGTCGGGCGGGCCGTACCTGGTCTGGACCGCTGCCTTCATAGGCGGAGTTTAGCGAGCCGCCATGGGGCCGGAAGATCACTAATCCAGTCAAGGCGCAACAGGGAACTGAGCGGCCCGAGCCGCAAGCACGCCAGGGCCGCTGGAGGCATCCCGATGGCCGAACCCCGCGCGGTGCGAACCCGGCGGGCGCAGTCTCCAGGTAGAACCTGGGCAGACCGGTCGGCGTATACCCAGCCCGCAGCATTCACCCGGACAGGAGCCTGTATGTACACCCACACGACCGCGTCGAGCCCTCGCTCGCAATGCGGTTGCTGTCAGGCCGGCCGCTGGCCTGTCAGAGCCGGGCGGCGGCCGTGGCGTCGTAGGAGGCCTTGCTGAAGGTCCTGGGTTTGCGGTTGGCGTAGTACCGGCCGGTGATGCCCTCGCTCTCGGGTGAGGAGGCGAGGTGGATCGGGGTGCTCGCGCCCTGCGCCGGGGTCTTCATGAACGGGCGCGCCAGCCCGGTCATGACGGCGAAGTACGCCGCCTGGTCTTCGGCGCCGAAGCTGGTGTGCACCACGCCGGGGTGGCACACGGTGGCGATCACGCCGGTGCCTTCCAGGCGGCAGGCCAGCTCGTAGGTGAACATCACGTTGGCCAGCTTCGACTGGCTGTAGGCGCTGCCCGGAATAGTCCCGCTCGCCGTGCAGGTCGTCGAAGTCGATGCGGCGGCTGGCGTAGGCGCCGGAGGAGACGGTGACGATCCGGGCGGGTGCGCTCGCGGTCAGGCGGTCCAGCAGCAGGCCGGTCAGCAGGAACGGCGCGAGGTGGTTGAGCGCGAAGGTGTGCTCCAGGCCGTCAACGGTGACATGCCGGTGGGCCCAGGACCCGCCGACGTTGTTGACCAGCACGTCCAGGCGCGGGTAGGTGTCAGGCACCTGAGCGGCCAGACGGCGATACCGCCGGTGCCTCCGGTGACCAGAACGAACTTCCCGGCCATCAGAGGGGCGTCAGTCATGGTGCATTCCTACCCCCGGTGGGCTGCCGAAGGCAGTCGCGGACCCGCCCGGCCAGCTGGCTCTACGGGTGACTTGTGGCCCCACTTACAGGTGATCGGTGGCCCCACCCCCTGATCGGCAGACGTTGGGTCGACAAGTCTTGGCCCCACCCTGACATTCCCCTCTCGCTGCTGGCTGGAGCCTTGCCGGGCGCAACGGGTGGGGCCAAGACTCATGCTCAGCCCGTGCCCCAAAGATCAACATGTGGGGCCGAAACTCGCCTGGCGGATTCCAGCCATCGTCGCAACACAGCCTGTGATAGCCGGATGGTAGCGGCTAGCGGACGACGGTCCGGGCCAGGTCGATGACTGGGGTGTCGGCGTGTCGTGACCAGGCCTGAAGCGCGGCGGCGAGGATGAGAGCGCTGCCGTAGAGGACGTGATGGCCGCCTTGCCGGGTGATCAGCGCGTCGAGGGCGGCGAAGGCGCGTCCCTTGCGCGCGAGGGTGAGGATGTCGGTGGCGGCGCGTTCGCCGGTCCAGTGCCCGGCAGGCAGCCGGGTCAGCTTTGCCAGGCCGGCCGGGGCTTGGGTGTCGTTTCCGCTCAGCCACTGGTCGAGCAGGCCCAGCGCGAGCCCGACGCAGGCGGAGACGGTGGCCGACGAACCGTCCGGGGACTCGGGCTGGGCCTGGTCCAAGATCGAGGCGGCGAGCCGTGTGTCGCCGTCGGCAATGGCCTCGGCGGTGAGTCTCATGGTGACGGCTGCTAGTTCGCGGGCCTGGCCGGCGGGGGTGAACATGGCCATGTTGTGCCGTTCGACGGCGCGGCCGAGCGCCCGCTGGAGTGTGTCCAGGTCGGGGACGTCGATGTTATCGACGTCGATGCCTTCCTCGGCCAGCAGCGGCGCCAGCTCGTGCAGCAGCTCGTTCGCCATGCCGGGCTTGAACTGGATTTCCGGCAGCCCCGCAGGCGGCGGCTCGGGAGTGCGGCGTCGGATGTCTGGCACGCGGACCATCATCGCAGGCCCGCCCGCCGGGGTGCTGGCGTGCCGTCGTGGTTCACAGGCCGAGCCGTGCGGTGGGGGTGTCCCAGCCGAGAGTCTTGCGCGGCCGGGTGTTCAGCTCGGCGGCCACTGCGGCCAGCTCGCCCGGCCCGTGGGCGCGCAGGTCGCTGCCCTTGGGGAAGTACTGGCGGAGCAGGCCGTTGGTGTTCTCGTTAGACGGTCGCTGCCAGGGGCTGGCCTTGTCGCAGAAGTACACCGGCATGCCCAGCGCGGCGGTGATCTCCCGGTGCAGCGCCATCTCTTTGCCCTGGTCCCAGGTTAGCGAGCGGCGCATCTGCGGGGGCAGCGAAGACATGGCGGCGATGAGTGCGTCGCGGACCGCCTCGGCGGTGTGCCGGCCGGGCAGGTGGAGCAGGATCGTGAACCGCGACGCCCGGTCCACCAGGGTGCCGATCGCTGACCGGTTGGACGCGCCGGTAATCAGGTCGCCCTCCCAGTGCCCGCACTCGCCGCGGCCAGCGGCCTCGGCGGGCCGCTGATCAAGCATGGTCATGGCGGTGATCCCGTTCAGGCGGCGCTCGCCCGGCCGCCGGTGTGGCCTGCGCCGCCGTCTGCGGGTGCGCAGTACCCGGGCTGGCAGCTCGCGGGAAAGCCCGCCGAGCTCGGAGCGGTAGACCGCCTGGTAGATGGTCTCGTGCACGACATGTCGCGCCCGCTCGCCAGGGAACGCGCGGCGCAGCGCCTGACTGACCTGCTCCGGGCTCCACCGCCTGGCCAGCCGCTCCTGCACGAACTGCCGTAGTACCTCATCACCAGCGATCTTGCCCGCCCGCGGCCGGGTACGCCGCCGCGCGGCCAGCTTGCGCGCGGCAAATGGCCGGTACTGGCCGCTGCCCGGATCCCGGTTCCGGCGCAGCTCCCGGCTGATCGTCGACGGGCTGCGGCCCAGCCGCTCCGCGATCACCCGCACCCCGGCCCCCGCCTTGCGCAGGTCAGCGATCCGCACCCGCTCATCCTCAGACAAATACCGGTCAGAGATCTCCCGCCCGGCCACCTGCCCCCGTGTGACCACGGGAGAATAATGCAGCTTCCTGCCGTCCCTGGTGACGATTGTGCGGCCGTGTCGCCACCATTTCCCGGTCCGCCGGTTGATCCCGACGATCCGGCACGCCTCCGAGTTGTTGTAGCCCTGCGCGATCAGCCTGGCGAACTGCTCACGCTTCTCGACCTGCGGCAGCGCTCCCGGTCCCCGGCGCCCCATCGCAACCCCCGAACATGTCGGATGTTGCGACGACCGCTAGAAACCGCCCCTGTAGGTGGGGCCAGAACTCACCCGCGAAGCCAGCCAGCCGCTCGTCATAGGCCATCACCGGATCGCAGGACCCTCACCTTGCGTGATCGACCCCCGGCGTAGATGGCCGTGGAGGAGCTCTGCTGCGCGTGGAATTGCGAGGGCCGCTGGTGCCGCGGCGCCCGGATCGTGCCGGTCGCCGACAACTACGACCGGCTCGGGTACGCAGCTGATGCGATCACCCGCGATAGCCGGTACACCCGGTACGTGGACGCCGGGCACATGCTCCGCAGCCATGCCAGCGCGATGATCCCGCCGGCGCTGCGCCGGCTCGCCCGCCAGCCTGGCGACGATGTGCTGCTGGCCTGCCCGGGGATGGTGTACCGCCGCGACGCCATCGACTGGCAGCACACCGGGACCCCGCACCAGCTCGACCTGTGGCGGGTCACCCGCCGGGCGGTGAGCGGCACCGGCCTGGACCAGATGATCACGGTCCTGCTCGGTGCGCTCGCACCGGGCCGGCCCCACCGCCAGGTGCCCCGGACGCACCCGTACACGCTGCACGGCCGCCAGGTGGATGTGTACCACGATGGCCGCTGGGTGGAGGTATGGGAATGCGGCCTGGCCCATCCCGGCGTGCTGGCCGCCGCCGGGCTCGCGGGACGGACAGGGCTTGCCCTCGGCATGGGCCTGGACCGGCTGCTCATGCTGGCCAAGGGCATCCCCGACATCCGGTTGCTCCGCTCCGGCGATCCCCGGGTCGCCCGCCAGATGCTCGACCTCGCCCGATACCAGCACGTCTCCTCGATGCCGGCGATCACCCGGGACCTGTCCGTCGCCGTCTCCGCTGACGACGATGAGGAAACTCTCGGCGGCCGGGTCCGCGATGCCCTCGGCGTCGACGCGAGCTGCGTCGAGGAAGTCAGGGTACTTTCCGCTACCGCCTGCAGGCAGCTGCCCGCGTCAGCGATCAGCCGCCTCGGAGCCAGGCCTGGGCAGCAGAACCTGCTGGTCCAAGTCGTCCTGCGCGCCCTGGACAAGACACTCACCAGCCAGGCCGCCAACGCCCTGCGTGACCGGATCTACCAGGCGCTTCACCAGGGAACGCACTACCGATGGGCCGGATGACCCCTGGCTAAATACCCCGTGTCGCAATCAACCGGAACACTGATGGATACCTGCCGTATTAAGGCCGCTGCTTCCTGATAGCCGCGTCCGGCGGCGCGGTGCCGAGCCCTTCCAGCCACCGCGGACAATCACGCTGCGTGATCGATACTCGGCATGGCGACGCGCACACTGCCGCCGATCGGTGTGCCGGCTGATTCGGTACAGATCATGGCCTTGACACCCCAGATCGGCTGATCTGGGCGCTGGTTGTGCCATGCATGCACGCTCGCAGCGGTCGTACGGCAGGTGGGTGTTCCGGGAGACCTGCGTTTTGTCCTCTTGCCTCCGCCGAACCCCGGGGTGGTGTGCTTGGCCGGCGGTGAGCCTTCTTCGGAGGTCACCGTGTTCTCACCTTGCGCCGGGCGCCAGTTCGGGCACCCTGTCCTCACGCGGCCGGTCATGACTGGCGGCGGCTGAGCTGCCAGAAGCAGTACCCGGCGAGGGCGAGGGCGAGGGCGAGGTAGATCGCGGTCTCGGTGCCCTGGATGGCCCAGTAGCGGCTGGTGGGCTGGTAGGTGGCGCCGATCCGGATGCCGTGGCTGGTCAGGCACTGCGTCCAGGCGGGACTGCCTGAAAGTGCCAACGACCTGCAGGCAGCCGGGTTGGTGCTGACTGGCTGCCCGGCGGCGTTGACGGCTCCGGCGGAGAGGATCCAGGCGCCGGGGTGGCTGGGGAGGAATTGGGTGCCAAACGCGAAGGTGCCGTTGGGCCCTATCTGAGTCTGGAGTGCGTTGAAGGAGCTGAGCGCTGCGGTCGTGTGATCGGGCGGGAACATGTGCGGGCGGATCCACAGCGGCGTGGCGACCTGGATGGCAACGAAGATGACCAGGGTGAGGGCCATGGCTGGGATGGCGCGGCGGATGATGACCCCGGTGGTGACGCCGAGGGTGAAAGCGAACGCGGCGTAGCCGAGCGGGGCGATGCCGTGGGCATCGAAGGCCAGCGGGCTGAGCGGGCCCATGCCGAGCGGGAAAGTGCTGCGGGTCGCGAGGCGGGCGGCCTGGCCGATGGGTGCGGCCCACCAGGCCTGGATGAGGCTGAGCGCTTCAGTGACGGCCATGGCGGCCAGGCTGGTCAGCGCGAGCTTGACGGCGAGCCACCGGGTACGGGTGACGCTCTGGGTCCAGGCCAGCCGGAACGTCCCGGCCTCGAACTCGCGGGCGATCAGCGGGGCTCCCCAGAAGATGCCGATGACGGCGGGCGCGAGGACGACGCCCGCGATGCCGAGCATGTACACGATCGGGTAGAGGCCGGCGCCCACCTGGCTGAGGAAGGTGCTGGCGAGCTGCCCGCAACTGCCGCCGTGGCAGCCGGTGATCCCGCTGGCGGAATACAGGCTGGCCACATGCGGCCCGGTGACCGCCAGCAGGACCGCGAACACGGCCAGCGCCGCGAGCGCGGTGACGGCGTGAGCCCGGAACTGGCGCCAGGTCAGCCAGGTCATTTCTGCACCTCCAGCTGGCCGCGGCGGCCGCGTCTGGTTGCCTGGCTCATGTAGGCCAGGGTCAGGTCTTCCAGGCCGACCTCGGAGACCGTCCAGGCCGGGTCGAGGACCGGCCCGCTGGTGCGCACCAGCAGCGTGCTCTGGACGTCGGTGTGGCTGGCGGAGATGACCTCCTGCCCGGCCGGCAAGGTGGCCTGGTCCCGGCGCGGGCCGGTGAGCAGGTGGTGGGTGGCCAGCAGCTCCTCGACCGGTCCAGCGACCCGTACCCGCGAGCCGACCAGCACGATCAGGTAGTCGCAGACCCGCTCCAGATCTCCGATGAGGTGGGAGGACAGCACCACTGACAGGTCCTGCTCGGCGACGGCCTCCATCAGGTCTTGCAGGAACTCCCGCCGGGCCAGCGGGTCCAGGCTGGCCACCGGCTCATCCAGGATCAGCAGCTCGGGCCGCTTGGCGACCGCCAGGGTGAGCGCGAGCTGGGCGCGCTGACCGCCGGACAGCTTCCCCGCCTTCTGGCCAGGATCCAGATCGAGCCGCTCGATCCGCCCGCGGGCCAGCTCTTCGTCCCAGCGCGGGTTGAGGTGCGTGCCTAAGGCGAGGTGATCGGCGACCGACAGCCTGGCGTAGACCGGCGCGTCCTGGGCCAGGAACCCCACCCTGGCCAGCTGTGCGGGGCTGGCCGGGGGCGGGCTCCCGAGCACCTCGATCGTGCCTGTGTTCGGGGCCAGCAACCCGGTGGCCAGGTTCAGCAGGGTCGTCTTCCCGGCCCCGTTCGGGCCGACCAGGCCCACGACCTGCCCGGCCGGGATGGAAAGCGTGCAGTCGGCCAGCGCCCACAGCCGCCGGTACCGCTTGCCGAGCCCGCGAGTCTGCAAGACGGCGGTCATGCTATGCCCTCCTCAGCGGCGGACCGAAATGTGTTCAGGAACAGGGCCTCGATGGACTCGTCATCCAGCCCGGCGCGGCGCGCCTTGGCCAGCCACCGCTGCAGGTCGCGGCGCAGCGGCCCGTGCGCGGCCAGTGAGGCGTCACCGAGCGTCCCGGTCACGAACGTCCCGATCCCCGGCCGGGCCGCCGCGAGGCTTTCGTATTCCAGTTCCCGGTAGGCCTTGAGCACGGTGTTCGGGTTGATCGCCAGTCTCGCCACCACGTCCTTGACCGTGGGCAGCTGGTCGCCCTCGCGCAGCAGGCCCAGCCGCAGCGCCTGGCGCACCTGGTGGATCAACTGCCGGTACGGCGCGACACCGGACCGGCCGTCCAGGTGGAACTCGATCACCATGCTCTCCATTCATCTAGGCTCCTAGCACTATAACTATCTATTTAGCTTGCGTGTCAAGGGGATGCACGTGGCCGCGCAGCACCCAGGCACGCCAGCAGGGGGCAGGCACGCCAGCAGGGGCCGATGACGGCTGGAGGCGAAGAGCCGGCCCAGCCGGGAAGGCCGCACCATCGCAGGCCCTGTTGCCAGGCGGCCCGGCTGTCTCGGCTATCTGGGAGGTGCACGCACGCGCTCACCCCGCGCGCTATGACACCACACCACACCTTTGCTACGGCCAGCGGATTACTGGATCAGCCCGGCCGGTATGCGGAAAGGCTCCGATGCTCACAAGTCACACAGACGCGCAGGGCCACCACATCAGCGATCAGACCCGTGGCGGCGCCAGGAGGCAAGAACCACCCGGCGGGACCGAGCGCGGTCTCTACCGTCCGGCTCAGCCAAGCCGCCAGTACCGCCGCGCCCCAGCCAGCCCTGGCCTAGCCCTGATGATTCACGCGCGGCCAGCTATTCGCCACGCTGCTCGCCCGTATCGACCAGGACGCCTCATGAACCGCCCCGCCCTTCACCTCACCCGCCCCGGCCAGCTCCCCGCTCCCCGCACCGGCGACGACAGCCTCGACGTCCTCAGCCAGGCGATCGACAACCTCGCCCGGCGCCGCACCGCCTACTGGCGCGGTGACTCAGCCGTCCGGCTCCACGCGCTGGCCAGCCTCATCGCCCAGGCCGAGCAGCTCCTGCCCCAGGCCATCTGCGACGCCCGCGACCAGGAACTCACCTGGACCCAGATCGGCGAGCTCCTGGGCACCAGCCCCGCCACAGCAGCACGCCGCTACCGGAACAAACCATGATCCACTTGACAAGAATCACCGGCATAATGCCGATGAGCGGACGTATGAGCGGAGTTTGGCTACGTAGCAGGCAGCGGGACCCCACCGGCCAGCCGACGCGCAGCTCGGGACTCCCTGCCAACCTTCTCATCGAAAGTGACCTCGAGCATGGCTCATCCGCGCTTGGTGAAGCTGGACGCTAGGGCTAATCTGCCGATCGTGAAATGCCGTTTCGGGTGTACCAGTCAGTTATTGCCCTTTCCTTGAGCAGTTCTGCCCCCTGTTTACTACTCCCGACAACGGCGAGATCGGCTATGACAGCGTCACGCATCTCTGCTGAAGCAGCAGTTGGATGGAGATGGATCATGCAGAGTGCATGATTGAACTCGTATAGGACCCAGCCTCGGGGACCGCGACGCCTGATCGCTTCGGCCAGAGCCTTTTCTGCTTCGGCCCAAAGCGGGTTACGGGAATCCTTGAGCGCGTAGCCGAGCTGAGCGTGGTTTCGGTGGTAGCGTCTCTCAGTGTCGGAGGCAATCAGCGCCCTGAAAACGGGGATTGTCCGCTCCATTTTCTCCTTTTCGCCGTCCCGGTTCCAAGACGCCTGGCGCTGCCGAGATGCCTGGAGAAATGCCTGCGCCTTTATCAGCGGGCTAGCAGCTGCGATCGCTTGATCAAGTTGCTCCTGACTCGGGGGTGCCACGCCCGAAGCAGGGCTCAGCGTGCGCTCCAGAAGCTCTAGCGCAGCTGCATCCCGGGCGGCTTGTTCGTCTAGAAACTGCTTGACCTCACCTGTGGCCATCGATGCGGCTTGCTGGGTGATCTGGTCAATCTCGGAGGCACGGAACGCGCCGGCTGCCCTGAGCCGTGTGAGCAGGTATGACGCGACGAATCCCCACACTACGAAGGCGACTAGGAGTGTGGCCGCCGTGACGCGGGCCGCGTCAGTGTCGCCTAGGGCCGCCCCGATTGACGCAACGAGGTTCCGTGCCGGGATGCCCGCGCGGCCAAGCTCAACGAGGCCCACGCCGACGAGGATCTTAGTAAGCCAGTCGGAAATCTGCTCTAGATTCGTGTTCGGCCTGTAGTCAGCGATCTCATCTGGTCCAGGTGCCGTATTTCCTTGAAGGGTTCGAGGTATTCCGAAAAGGAAACCCAGAAAGGCTCCCACCGCGGTTGCCGCCGCCACCACGCCACAGCCCACTCCCAGCGCGCGCCACGCTGCAGAAACTCCGAGCGTTGCACAGTAGGCTGCAAATCCAAGCAGTGCTAAGAGCGGTACGCCGATAATCAATCCTAGGAGCCACATTCCGACCTGCCGGCGGGCGGTAATTTCCTCACGCCTATTCTGATTGTGCTGCACAATCGCTCCATCCTTACTGCTATTCCGAGCGTATGCCAGAGCTGCTCCAGACGCATCTCCTGCCGCACAACAGTGACATCAACGATGGCTAGAATGGGACCCAGAGAGTCTCATCGCACACTACTTGCAAGTAGTAATCCAGGAGAATTATTCATTGCACCCTGGCTCATCCTGACCTGCGACGACGGTCGGGACAAGCCATCAATGAATAAGCCTCCAGCTCTCCCTTCTTGCTATGCGTTGCGTACATAGAGGTTGACGCGGTTGTGGGCAGCGTCATTTACGCGGTCTTCAATATTGTCCCAACCGCCCCCACGCCGCCTTAGCCCGATCGGTGCAAGCTCCGCCAACGATGATGCCACCTTCTCGGGGAGGTTAACAGTGTCGACCAATCGACCGCGCGCATCTATCCCAGACGACCGCTTCTGCCGCTGGTAGCGGACAGCTATTGCCGGGCTGAGCGTGCCGCGAGGGGACGGGCACGGCAGCGCAGCGGGATGATGTTCTTCATGTGGGTGTATATGGTGACCTGGATCGTTCAGGATGGTGCTCCTGAACTTGGTCGCGGCTCGTATCTGCCCGGTGTCGGGCTGCGGGCCGACTGCCGGCCGACTGCCTCAGCGTGGGCCCGCCCAGGACACCGGTGGATGGCATCGCGGAACTGGCGGATCGCGCCGGCGGCCACTTGCATGAACTCACCGGATCGGCCGGGGCTGCCCGGGATGTGTACTCCGGCGAGGGGCCTGCGCAGCGGCATGCCGGCTCGGAGTTCGTGATCACCACCGGTGATCAGGCGTTTATCGCCCGGACCGCAGGGCGAGCGTCCGTGGTCGCTGCCGGTTCGCGCTTTACCGCGCAGTGCATGCTCAGCGTGGTGGCCGACTACGAGTGGGATGCATTCGTCCTGCCCGATCTGCGCAGCGACTGGTACGTGCGCCGTCTGAAGATCGAGCACAGTCAGATAGATGACGTCGCTAGTGTCCCGCGCCAGAAATCTTAGCGATATATTTTGCTAGGGAATCGAGAACCTCTTCGGCGGTCTTGGTCCAGGCGAATGGGCGCGGGTTCTGGTTCCAGGTATCGGTCCAGGCGCGGATGTCGGCTTCGAGCGCCTGCACGGATTTGTGCACGCCGCGGCGGATCATCTGGTCTGTCAGGTAGCCGAACCATCGCTCGACCTGGTTGATCCAGGACGAGCCGGTCGGCGTGAAGTGCAGGTGGAACCGCGGGTGGCGGGCCAGCCAGTCCTGGATGACGGCGGTCTTGCAGTTGGCGAGGTTGTCGCAGATCATGTGCACCTCCAGCCCGGCGGGTACGTTCTTGTCGATCCTGGCCAGGAACTTCTTGAACTCAGCGGCCCGGTGCCGGCGGTACAGGGAGCTGATGACGGTGCCGTCGGCGATGCTGAACGCGGCGAACAGGCCGGTCGTCTCGTGCCGGGTGTAGTCGTGGCTGCGCCGCTCGGGCACGCCCGGCATCATCGGCAGCACCGGCTGGGACCGGTCCAGTGCCTGGATGCCCGATTTCCCGTCCACGCACAGCACCACCGCCTTCTCCGGCGGGTTGTGGTACAGGCCGGCCACGTCGACGACCTTCTCCACGAAGAACGGGTCAAAGGACAGCTTGAAGGTGCCGGTTAAGTGCGGCTTGAGGTCGAACTTGCGCCAGATCCGCCCGATCGTGGATCTGGACAGCCCGCTGCGCTCGGCCATCGAGGCCCGTGACCAGTGCGTGGCGTCCTCCGGGGTCTCCTCCAAGGTGGCGGTGACGACCTCCTCGACCTGATCCAGCAGGATCGACGGCGGCCGGCCCGGCCGCAGCTCATCGTGCAGGCCATCCAGCCGCCCGGCGATGAACCGGCCCCGCCAGCGGCCAATGGTCGACTCATCCACCCCCAGGTCGGCGGCGACCTGCTTGTTCGTCCTGCCATCCGCGCACGCCAGCACGATCTTCGCGCGCAGCGCCAGGTACCGGGCGGTCTTCGCGCGGCCGGCCCACCGGATCAGCTGGGCCCGCTCTGCTTCCTCCAGGGCCAGCCCGGCTTTCGGGTGGCCGACCGGCGCGGCATCCTCCAGCCCGGCCAGCCGCTCTGCGGCGAACTCGCGCCGCCACTTGGACACCGACTTGACCGCCACCCCCAGCTCCCGCGCAGCGGCAGCATTGGACATCCCCTCGGCGCACGCCAGGATGATCCGGGCCCGGTCAGCCTTCCGGCGCCCCGGCAGTCCCGCCCGGTGCGCCAGCTCAGTCCGCTCATCTTCAGACAGCACAATCTGCACAGCAGAAGGACCAGAATGCGGCATACCCCGCAGGCTAGCAGAAATAATCCATAGAATTTCAGACGCGGCATACTAGCGATCCAGGACGGGCTCTTGCCGGCCACTCGGGCATGGTACTTCGCACATTTGAGATCGAAAATATGAGCCGGCGAGACGATGACCGCGACTCCACGATCAAGGCCTGGTACTTGCTCGACCTGGCACCAGTCCAAGCCTCATAGAACGTCCGCTATTGCCGCATTGAGGTGCGATGCCCGCGCACCCGGCACCAGCCGTCGGCGCCGGGGCAGGCACTGGCCGTGGCAATATGGGCACACCGCTGTGAGCGGATCCTCCGCCGCACGGGTAGCGCGGGAACGCGGGTGAGGAAGTGGGCGGATGCAGGCAGCCGCCGGGGACCGGCTCCACGTGCACGGCAACATCGTGGGCCAGCCGGAACGGACGGGCGAGATCATCGAGGTCCGCGGCGCGGACGGGGAACCTCCCTACCTGGTGCGTTTCGATGACGGTCACACGAGCCTGGTATTCCCCGGCCCGGACGCGATCATCGAGCACCCGCGCAGGAAGGGCAAGAAGAGGCCCGCGAAAGGCTGAGTAGCCCCGCAAACAGGCACCCGGCCAGCCCTACGCAGAACAATGCGCGCTCATGCCGCTGCGGGTGTAGCGGTTCGCGCCAGCTCAGACTGGTTCGCTATCGGGCTCTTGGGTGGCAGCAGCAGCCAAGCGCTCGGCCCGGTCCCTGATCCCGCGGAGCATTTTCTGGCTCATGACGAAACTGACCGCTTCGGCGAGCTCGACGAGGAGCCATGCCCAGGGCCGGGTATAGCCGTATCTCTCCCGCACGAGGAGCCGCGTCGTCCCGGGCAGATCCTCCCGAAGCACGAAAGCCCAGGTGAAGTCATAGGGGGGTGAGATGTCCCCCATGGGCACGCCGCCGCGCAGGACAAGCGACCGTCCCCGCTCTAGCCGGGCTACGGCGAGGGCAACCTGCGGCGCGAGCCTGATCTGGTCGCCGACCTCGACATGCTGCCATCCGGACACGATCTGGTCCGCGCTGTGAATGTCACAGCCGACCAGGTTCTCGAGAAAGTCGTAGCTGTAGAAACCGCCACGCCCCTGCCCCAGCTGAGCGATCCAGGGCCATACCTGACCAGCCGCCGCGCCGACGGTGATGGCGCGGGTCGCGGCGAGGCCAGGGTCGCTGATGAGGTCATCGCCGGGCAGGATCTCTGCGGACTCCTCGACTGTCGCGCCCCACCGGAGCTGCCAGCGCCTCGCCACCAAAATGCCGGCGGCCGCAACGGCGGTTATACCCACGACATTCCGACGTCTCATTTTCGGCCTCCCGCCGGTAGTCGCCTCAGCCTGTCCCTTGTACATTCTCCCGGCGCTCCACAGCATCCGCATCTGCCGCGTGTGGTGTGTTTCTGGTCTCTGAGGCCGTTGGCGGCCGGTATGGGTGGGTCGTGCGAGGCCGCGGCGACGGTGGTCCGTGGTCAGGCGGAGCGAGCGCTTCCTGGGTCTTCGAGCTGGTGCTTCAGCCCGATCCAGAATCCGGCGCTCCATGCGGTCGCCAAGGGCCCCGACCAGCGGACCGAGCATCCGCATCCAGCCCCTCGGGCGCACCTGCCAATCCCAGCTCATGACCGTGCCGTCGCCCTCGGCGGCGAAGGTCAGCCTTCCGGTCGTTTCCATCATCGAGCTGGCCGTGCGCGAACTGAACCGGTGCGGCCGGTCGAACTCGGTCAGCTCAACAAGCATCTCCCCGCCAGCCTTGCCCATGCGCGCACGGAATCGCGTGCCCAGCCCGATCGGCAGCGGGGTGAGCAACTCCACGCCGGTCATGGCCGGGTTAAATGATGGCTCATTGCGCGAATCGGCGGCCGTGTCGAATACCCGCTCCACCGGCGCGGCAATGCGGATACGACCGCTGATACGGGCCATTGCTCGAGGGTACTTCTGCCCGCTGACCCGGATCGTCCAAAGTCCTCACAAGATCGTCCTGCTCAGCCAGCTCAGGCCCGCCGAACAGCGCCGAGAGAGTCCCGGCAGAGGTCCGGTCGCCCAATACGGGCCGTCCTCAAATGCCGCGATGAGGCGTGTCGAAGCCCCGGCTCTAGGCGGTGCACGCGAGATCCGAGTGTCCAGCGCCAGGCGCCTGCCAACGACGGCGCCCTGGCGCGGACGCCCCTGGCGGGCGACGCGCCCGAAAGGGGCAGCGGTGGGCGACCACAGTGAGTAACCAACATGCGGGCGGTGAGCGCGCGCATCGCCGCCGATCTGGGCGGCTGGCATGGCCCTGCGGGCGGTCGTCGACACCGCGCCTGAATGACTGATCTGCGCCCGGCACGGGCGCAGGAGGGTAGGCACGCTGGTACGGATCGCTGGCGGGGTGCTGTCGGCAATCAGTTGCCGGATTGCCTGGCGGGGGCTGCTGGCCGACGCGAGCGGTGCTTAAGGCCAAGCGATTCACCTGTCGCCGGAATCCTCGCCACCTCATGAAGGACCGATCTGGCTAAGCGCGGGCTTGCCTGGCGCTAGTAGGCGCCAAGGCGAGGAAGCCAGCGATCGCGGCGCGTAGTGCAGGCTGGCGCCCGCCGGCATCGAGTTCGATCAGGGCCGCTTCGACGACGAGCCCGACCCACAAGAGCGCGCTCTCGTAGGGGTGAGGCACGTCCATGGCCTGGAAATCGGTCGTGAAGTATTCCGCGGTGGCCTTGTTTCTCGACCGGATCTCATCGACGATCTTTCTTTCCGCTCGTGCTTCTAGGAGCAAGGCTCGTACCCCGCGGTCGCGGAGGCAGGCGTCGAGATAGGTGCGGGATGTGGCGAGCAGCCGTCCGGCTCCCGGGTCCATGCCGTCTATGGCGTCGAGTATCTCGGCGAAGATCCGGGAGTGGAATTCGCGGTGCATGGCAAGGAGATATGCCGAGCGGTCCCCGAAATGGTGGAAGAACGTGCCTTTGGCGACTCCGGCCTCCTGGACCAGCAGGTTGATGCTGAGCCCGGCGAGGCTGGTCCTCTCGGCGAGGCGCAGGCCGGTCTCGATGAGGATCTCGCGCGTGCGGATCGCTGACCCCTGACGCCTGGTCATCGCTTCTGCGGGTGCGGGTGCGCCTTCGGGGCTGCCCCGGCCGGCAGGCGCCGATCGCTCTGAGGTGGTCTGATGCCGGGCAAGTTCGCCTGCCAGCGGGCCTTCCTGAGCGGGATCCTGCATCTGGCCTCCTTGCCCGATCGGCATCCTCACGATATCGTTGACCGACTGGTCGGTCAATTATCCCGGTGGAGGAGCGCGATGGCCCGAGCGCAGACCCGCTGCGGCGGGATCTCCTATAGCGAGCAGGGAACGGGCTTCCCGCTGGTCCTGCTGCACGCGAGCTTGTGCGAACGTCGCGGCTTCGACCCGATCATCCCAGCCCTGGCCGGGCGGCATCGCGTGATCGCCGTGGACCGGCCCTGGCACGGGGGATCAGACTCACCCCCCGCCTGCCCTCAAGACGGGGGCAGGGCTTTTCGCCGGCGTCCTGGAGGACTTCACAGAGACGCTGGCGCTTGGGCCCGCGGCGTTCATCGGGAGTGCCGCTGCGCGGCTCGCCATCAGCCTCCCCGAGCGGGTCACCCGGCTGGTTCTGGTCAACAGTGGCGGCTTCATCCCGACGAACTTCCTCACCCGCGCCTTCTGCACGCTGATGGGCACCCCTGCGCTGACACGTGTCCTGCTGCCCCCCTTCATCCGGCTGACGATGAGTCCCGCCACCGACGATGACCGCGAGGTCGTCAGGCGTGTCGCCGCTCGGGCGCGAACCGCTGGCGGCATGCGAACCGGGGCAGCGCTGTGGCGGAGCTTCGCCCGGCCAGAGCACGACCTGCGCCCCCGTGCCGCGCAGCCGCCCGCGCCGACGCTCTGATCGTCTGGGGCACCAAAGATATCGGCCTGCCACCACGTACAGGGCACGCCACTCACGCCGCGATCGCAGGCTCCCGCCTAGAGGTCCTGGACACCGGCCACATGCCGTTCTCGTCGGATCCCCGGGCTTTCTTGTCGCTGGTAATGCCATTCATTGAGAGAGTGAGCTGACATGAGACACGCAGGCAGCAATGTGCCGGGTAATCGGGCCGTCGGGCCGCAGGCACGCGGGCGGGCTCCGCATCACCCGCGTCGCGCGGCCAGCGGGGCTCGTCCCGCTCGTGTTATGAGCGGGGGACGCATGCCGGCCCGCGCCTGGGTTATCGCGCTGGTCGTGCTCGCGGTGGCGGGGCTGACATCGGGGTGCGGGGGGAACAGCACGGCCAGCACGCTTCAGGACCATCTCCTGTCCGTTTCCGACCTGCCAGCCGGCTGGTCGCCGGCGCCAGTTAACCCGACGAGCGTGCAGACAAATGCCCCATGCCTGTCAGGTCTGCCCGCGAACTCGACAGGATTCACCCACGCGGCCGCGGGCTTCGTGCAGGGGACCGCGATCCCCACCCTCGGCGAGATCCTGGCCACCGGCCCGCAGGCCAAGCCGAGGTGGCGCAGCCTCAGCCGGGCACTGGCGCACTGCCACACGGCCACGATCACCATCGCAGGCAAGAAGGCCTCGGTCACCATCACGCCGCTGTCCTTCCCGCGGGCCGCCACCACGACCGTTGCCTACGCATGGACCTTCACCATCACGGGGATCCATATCGGCGCCGACCTCGTTCTCTTCGAGGCCGGGAAGGACATGGGCTACCTCACCTACTCCGACCTGGGGACGCCGGCGATCGCGACGGTGAAGGCATTCCTGGCCGCGGCGGTGGCGAAAGCCCAGACGGGAACGACGGCCCGGATCCCGGACGGGGTCTCGATCGCGTCCGCGCCTGTGCGCACCGCCCACACGAAGCTGGGCACGGTCGCTTACCGCGCGGTCGGAAGCGGGCCGCCCCTGGTCCTGATCACCGGCTACGGCGGCACCATGGAGAGCTGGGACCGGCGCTTCGTCGAAACACTCGCCCACCGCTACCACGTCGTGATTTTCGACAACGCCGGCGTCGGCCACACGCAGGCCCTGCCGGCACCACTCACCATCGACGCGATGGCCAGCCAGACCAGCGCGCTCATCAGCGCGCTCGGCCTCCAGCGGCCCAGCGTCCTCGGCTGGTCGATGGGAAGCATGATCGCCCAGGCCCTCGCGATCCTCCACCCCCACCAGGTACGCCGCCTGGTCCTGTGCGCCAGCTACCCGGGCAATGGCACGGCGATACGGCCCTCCCGGGCGGCAATAGACGCGCTCAACAGCGGGAACTCACACAAGGTGATGGCCGTCCTATACCCCTCCGGTCAGGCCGCCGCGCAGAACACCTACCTGGCCTCGACCTCGAGCTATCCCGCTGCCCCTGCGGTCGCGGCCGGCACCGTGACCGCCCAGGGACACGCAGTCGACCAGTGGTGGGCCGGCACTGACCCGGCCGGCCGGCAGGCCGCCACGATCACCGCCCCCGCACTCATCGCCGACGGCACCGCCGACCAGCTCGACCCGCTCACCAACAGCCATACCCTCGCCGGCCTGATCCCGGGAGCCAAGCTCACGCTCTACCCCGGCGCCGGTCACGCCTTCCTGTTCCAGGACCAGCCAGCCTTCGTTACCCTGATCGAGTCGTTCCTCGGCTGACAATCCGTGCCGCGGCAAACCGCAAGCCGAACCCAGCAGGAACTCATCCAAGCGATCGCCAGGCACACAGCGCACACCGCTGGCGTCCATCAGAGTTGCCCATACATGGGTGATCTGCACGCTGCGCAACCCCAGGTACGCGACCAGGCTAAGAACAAAGAATCGGCAGGGAGAGTGTGGGTAGTGCTTCCGGCCCTGCTTCCCCGGTTTTGACCCGGTACGGGCGTAGGGTCGGGGGCCTGGGTCCCGGCCTGATCTCCGAATCGGCTGACGCCGTCTCGGGTTGTCCTGCGAAACGATCTGTCAGCCGGGCCCAGGTTTTTATGGCACCCGCCGGCGCTGCCGGTCTGATCTGCCCGTCCTGGGCGAGAGGCCGGGGTTCACAGGTCCGCCGGCCAGCGGGTGCGTGCCACCCCTCAGCCCCTCAACCAGAGAAAAGAATCGGATGGGCCCTGCGGGGCCCTGCGGGCCGCTCCCGGGGATGAGAATGGGGCGCGCGTGTGGCCCGCCGACGTCGGCATCGCCTGGCTTCGTGAGACCGTAGAAAAGACTGACGCTGGAGTCCTCACCTTCGGGTGTCCCCCGGTTGCGTCGCGAACGCGAGTATCAGTGTCTTAGATCATTTCAGGGACTCCGCGGGCTGCATGCATGTCCTTTCCCATGCGTGCTGGAGGCTGGCAGGTATGCAGGTTCTGTATGAGCGGTGCGCGGCGGTGGATGTCGGCAAGAACGTGATCGCGGTGGCGGTCCGGCAGCCCGGCGACGGCCCTGCTGGCCGGGTGACGCACAAGCGGACTTTCAAGACGTTTTACGGGGTGCTGCGGGAGGCCGCGCGGCGGCTGGGCTCGCTCGGGGTCACGCACGTGGCGATGGAGGCCACGGGGATCTACAGCATGCCCGTGTACCATGCGCTGATCGAGCACGGGAACTTCGCCAGGTGCTGGTGTGCAACGCCGCGCACGTGAAGAACGTCCCGGGCCGCAAGACCGACCCGTTAACCGAACTCATAAGAGTTCCCGCAGGTCACAGCGTTGGCGGAAGGCAACACCTGGCAGCCTGAGGGCGCCGGCGTCCCGTTTGGCAGGTCGCAGAGGTATCGGCACAGAGCCGACGGCCCCGGAAAGCGGACATGCGGCGTCATACCACTTGCTAACCTTCCCCTCGCTGCTGCTTGCTGCCTCAGCCCAGGATCTGGCCCCAGCGCTATAAGACGGCCCTTGACATGCAGATATCCGTGGTTTCCGGTGCGGAGGCGTTAGTTCGGAGAAGATTTCGCCGATGCCGAGTGGCTGGTGCACCTGCTGGAGTGCGGGCTGCTGCGCGGCAGCTTCGTCCCGCCCGCGGACATCAAGGCCGCCCGTGATGTCATCCGGTACCGGACCAGGGTCGTGCAGTCCCGGGCCTCCGAAGTGCAACGGCTCGGCAACGTGCTGCAGGACGCCGGGATCAAGATCGACTCGGTGGCCTCCAGCATCGCCAGCAAGTCCGGCCGGGCGATGATCGAGGCGCTGATCGACGGCGAGCGCCGCCCTGTAGTGCTGGCTGACCTGGCCAAGGGCAAGATGCGCGTCAAGATCCCGGACCTGGCGATGGCGCTGGAAGGCCGCTTCGGCGACCATCACGCCCTGATGTGCCGCCTGCACCTGGACCACATCGGCCACCTCGAGGAAATGATCGCGAAGCTGGACTCCAGATCGAGGCGATGATGGCACCCTTTCGCACCGGGCGGGACCTGCTGACCACGATCCCGGGCATCGGCCCGCTGGCCGCCGCCGCGGTCATCTCCGAGATCGGGGCCAGCGTCACCGAGTACTTCCCCGACGCCGCCCGCCTGGCCTCCTGGGCCGGCCTGTGCCCGGGCAACCACGAATCCGCCGGCAAACGCCACTCCGGCAGGCGCCGCCACGGCAACCCCCACCTGCAGCCCGTCCTGGTCGAAACCGCCTGGACCGCAGTCCGCCACGACGGCTACCTCAAGTCCCTCTACCACCGGCACGTCATGAAATGGGGCGGCTACCGCAGCCCGACCGCGAAAAAGAAAGCCATCATCGTGGTCGCCCACACCCTGCTGGTGATCATCTGGCACGTCCTGGCCACCACCAGACCCTACGACGAGCTCGGCGCTGATTACTTCACCCGCCGCCTGGACCCCGACCGGGAAACCCGGCGCCTGATCGCGAAACTCGAAGCCCTCGGACACCAGGTCAGCCTCCAGCCAGCCGCCTGACCCCCCACTGTCCGCCACGCCCCGAACCCGCGACCACCGGCCGGGGTTCGCTGCCGCGCGCCCAGCTGAGGACCATTCTCGTATCAGGGATGGCATTGACCATCGCAGGTGGCACACGCCATTACCGGCGGCGCGGGCACCCACGCCGACACCCATGCTGCTGCCGCGCTCGGCCCCATCGGAGGACTGCTGGGCGTCCGAGAGTTCCCGGCCACGGCGGCCGGCTACGGCGGCCTGCTGGACTGGCTGGCCGGGTTCGGGACGGTCTGCCTGGACCGGGATCGAGGGCACCGGCAGCCACGGCGCCGGCTTGTCCCGCCACGTCACCGCTGCGGGCGTCCGGGTCGTGGAGGTGGATCGTTCCGACCGCCAGGACCGGCGCCGGCAGGGCAAGTCCGACCCGCTGGACGCGGTCAGCGCCGCCCGGGCCGCCCAGTCCGGCCGGGCCCGCGGCGCACCGAAGGGCCGGGACGGCACCGTGGAGGCGATCCGCGCGCTGATGGTCGCCAAGCGCAGCGCCCGCTCCGAGCGAACCCAGACCATCAACCAGGCCCGGGCCCTGGTCCGGACCGGGCCCGATGACCTGCGAGCCAGGCTCGCCAGGTACACCCCGGCCGCGCTGGTGGCCGAGATGGCGTCGCTGCGGCCCCGGCCCGGCGACGTCGTCGGCTACGCCGTCCGCATCGCGCTGCGGGAGCTGGGACGGCGCGCTGAATTCCTTGACAGCCAGCTGCAGCGCCTCGATGAGCTCATCGTCCCCCTCGTGACCGCGCACGCCCCCGGGCTTCTCGCCCTCTACGGGATCGGCCCCAGCACCGCGGCCCTGCTGCTCATCGCAGCCGGAGACCACCCCGAACGGCTGCGCAGCGAAGCCGCCTGGGCGCACCTGCGCGCCGCCGCGCCCATCCCGGCATCCTCCGGCAAGACCGTCCGCCACCGCCTCAACCCCGGCGGCGACCGCCAGGCCAGCCACGCCCTGTGGCGGATCGCCTTCACCCGCATGGGCTGGCCGGGGCTCTGGTGGAGGCCGGGTATACGGTGCTGCCAGTCAACCCGGAGCTGGTGTCCCGCCGGCGCGGCCCGGCACGCAAGAAGGACGACGCGGAGGACGCCCGGATCTGCTGCCTGCTCGCGCTGGACCGGCACGCCGGGCTCCGGCGGCTGATCCCGCACGGGCAGGTCGCCGGAGCGGACTGGTCGGACAGCCGCAGCACGATTATCCCGGCATGGCTGCCCGGCGGGTAAGCGCGGATATCGCCCAGCCCCCGGTCCAAGGTGATCAACACCCGGCCTTCAGCTGTGGTCACGGCGACCACCCGCGGGTCCGGCGCCCCGGTCAGGCCCTCGTCCGGACGGTGTCCACGTCGTGACCGCGTTTGGCCAGGACAGCGGTCGCGGAGGCGGGCAGGTTCTCATCCAGCTTGAACTTCACCGGGCGTGCGGCAGCGGGAGCAGTTCCTCACGGGCCAGCGCCGCACCATACGCCGCAGCCGCTCGCACACCGGCCACGGTCACCACCGGGTACTCGGCGGTGATCTCCTGGGCTGTCATGCCCGCGGCCAGGCAGTCCAGCACCACACTGACCGGCACCCGGGTGCCCGCCAGCACCGCCTGCCCGCCCATCACCTGCGGATCCGCAGAGATCAGATCCAGCTGCTCACCCGTCACCACCCCAGTCTGCCCCGTCAACGCCCCCACCGCGACCACCACAGCACCTGAAGCACTGCCCGTGGTCAGGCTTTCGTGGCGGTGAGGACTATGCAGGGTGACAGAAGGGCCTCATCGGTGGACCAGGCGGACGGGTCGCGTGGCATGGGGTAGTCGATCGCGGTGATGATCAGTCCAGCCTCTCGCAGTGCGCTGGCGTAGTCATCTTCGGTCCAGTAGGTGTCATCGATGACCAGCTCACCGGCTGGTGTAGTGACGATGCATGGCGTGACCTCGCCGCTGCGCAGCTCGCCGGAGACCGGGTAGCTGTAGCTGCGGAAGGTATGCCCGAACGCCAGCGGGTTCGTCGATTCCACATTGACCGGGCTGCCGGGCCGCAGCGTTCTGGCGACCTCACGGCATATCCCGCTCATCTCGGCGAGCGTCCGTATCTCGATGAAGACATTCAGGCTGACCGCCCCGTCAACCGACTCGCCCGGCAGCGGTATGACCTCATCAATACGCGTGAATTCAACCCTGGCAAGCGGCCTGGCGAGCGCCTTTGTCAATCATGTCCGGATCACGGTCTACTCCATAGACGTGCCCGGCGCCGAGCGATCTCAGGAACGCCGCGCTGCGGCCAGTGCCGCAGCCGAAATCCAGGAAAACCTGGCCCTGAATGTCTCCGAGAGTTAAGCGGACGGCCTCGAATCCGATCTCATACGTCGTACCCTCGATCCCGAGCGCGCCGTAGAACTCCGCACCACCGGAGGTATAGCTGTACCGGCCGCCGGAATCAGCTCCCATGACCACCGCCCTGCCCGGTTTCACACGGCCCCGACGCTACCCCGCTGCCAAGTACTCATCAGCGACCAAACCCGCTGGTTCCACGATCCCATCGCGCGAGGCAGAACGGGCACAAGTCACGCCGTGTAGCGGCACGCCAGCCGCTTGGCCCACTCCGCACCCGCCTGATCTGTACGGCGGTGCAGGTTTACCGGGACGCGGTCAGTCCCGTGCAGAACCGGGCGATCTGGCGCTCGACCAGTAGCCCCAGCTCACCTGACAGAGGCCTGGTCGTGCCGATGTGCGGAAGAACGGTGATTCGGGTTCCGGCCGGTCTGCCGGATCCTGACTGCAAATAATTCGGGTGACCCGGCCCGGCTGAGGGGCGTACGTTCTAGCCATGCCAGGTGGGTACGTGCGCCCGTTCCACGCCGCGATATCCCCGCCGCCGGGGCGCTTCTGGCGGCACGGCACCGGACCCATCGCCTCAGCTGCCAGCTGTTGTCGCCACGCTACGAGCACGAGTCGGCGGCTGCCGAGGAGGTCGCGGCGGCCTTCGCGCTGCCAGGCGCCTCCGGGGCGGTGGCCGTGCAGGGCGCGAACATCGCCGGCTTTCTGCTGGGCGCCCCCAAGGCCAGCCCGGTGTGGGGTTCAAATGTCTGGGTCGATGCGGCCGGGCAGGCGGTCGCCGAGCCGGAGCTGGTGCGCGACATGTACGGGCTGGCCGCTGCGCCCGTCCGGACCGGGTCTACGATTTTACAGACCGCAGTGATCTTCAGCCCTTGCTCGCCTGGATCGGCAGAAGCCGCCGGGCGTCACGGGGACGGGCAGGTGGTCCCTTCGCCTGGGCCCATCCCGAGGGGGATCTCGATGACGCTCTACATGTACCAGGCCTCCTACACAGCCAAGTCGATGGCGGCCCAGCTCACGGACCCGCACGACCCCATGGAAGCGATCAGGCCGACCCTGCAGGAGCTGGGAGCCACGATCGTGGTGGCTGGCTTCCCGTTCGGCGAATATGACGTGCTCATCGTGTATGAGGCACCCGATGACGTGACCGCCGCCAGCGTCGCGATGGCAGTTGCCGCCGCGGGCGAGGTCAAGTCAGCCAAGACCACGCGACTGCTCAGCGGGCAGGAATGGCTAGAGTCGCTGCGCAAGCGCAAGATCGTCACCACCCGCAAAGTGCGCCAGCTGGACGACCATCAGCGCCCATTGCCGGAATCCCGGTAGAACGACGGCAGGTCCACGGGTGCAATCACGCAAAAGCCTTCTCAACCACCCCAGTGAGCCACCGGCCCCTTCTGCCGCGATGACGGTCGTTCATGAGATAGCCGATACCGGCTCGTCCGGAAATCTGCTTCTGGCGAGCGCCCGGTACGGTTGTGCCTGGCCGGCGAAGGCGTGGTCGTCTGGTACAACCCGCGGTGCTCCAAGTGCCAGGACGCAGAGGAACTTCTGGCCGCGTACGGCGTTCCTGCGCGGGGTGCGCTATCTCGATGACCGGCCGTCCGCGGCGGAGATCGCCCACGTGCTGACCTTGCTCGGTACGGCGGATCCGCGCGTGCTGATGCAGACCTCGGAGCCCCGGTACGAGGAATTGGGCTGGCAGACGCAACCGCCGGCGAGCTTATCGATGCAATAGCGAGACATCCCGAGCTCATCGAGCGGCCCGTCGTCATCTGGGCCGACCGGCCTTCATAGCGCGGCCTCCCGAACTTCTCCTGCCGCTGCTCGGGACCGGCCAGAACCCGGCACTGCCCTGACGGGCCCCGCATCGCAGGCCGCCAAGGCTCGTGCTTCTGCCGCTGGTCGCGTGCTAGTTCGGGCCCCTGGGTCGGTAGTCGCCGTCTAGCCACTTGAGAAACCGGCCAGTGCGGTCAACATACGTGGTCACCGAGCTTTCCTTCAGGCCTGCCGCGCGCAGCTCGCGCTCGAAACGACGAAGTTCCTCGCGCAGCTCGTCGACGGTGTAGCGCTGATTGTCCACGACTCCCAGCTCCCTCCCGCGTCACGTGGTGCTCGCGGTCACGCCTTCCCGTCAGGTTCTGGCCAGGACACGCCCTCATTTTGCCGTGCAGTACCAGGCATAGTGAGAAGACTGCCGCGAGTCACCGCTCATCCTGGGACAGGCAGAGTGGCTGAACAAGCGCGGCGTGGAGGATCTCATGCCGATTGAGCGGCTGGCGGAAGGCCAGGCCTTCCACCGGACCGTTCAGTCGGCATTCCTTACCGGGCTCATGGGCGCTTCTGGGTTCAAGGAACCCCAGTGGCGGCTGATAGCCGGGGGCCGTGGACGCGTTGACTTGGCCATGGAGGTCGACGGCAGCGAGCAGATGCTAGTCATTGTCGAAATCAAAGGGACCGACTGGGACAAGATCCCTTCGGCCCGCATCATGAGGAACCTGCGCCGTCATCTTCGCCAGCTGCAGGGTTACCTCGACACCGCCATCGAAGAAATGGAAGCAGGGTATTGGGCTGGCATCGTAGGTAGCCTGCTGTATCCTGCTCGCCCTGCCAGCATTGAGACCGCAGCCACAATCGAGGCCGTTGCAGGCGAACAGGCGATCATGGTCACCTGGTATAAGGACGTGGACTGGCGCCATTAGTTCGTGCACCGGGTCTGACGCGCCGCCGTCGGGAAGCCCTGGTTGCCCAGCCGAAGCGGCCGACCGACCCATCCGCTTCTGCCGCGATGCGCTCGCCGCCGAGAACCCCGCCGACTGCGGCGCACGTCCCGAACAGCCCGAACCCGGAGGCGCCAATGTGCAGCACGTTCTTCGCGATAAGCAGGTCGCCCCGGAACCGTCGCGCTGCCGGATCGCTGGCAGCCGGCGTACCAGAAAGTCCTCGAAAGAAATCCTGGGAGGTGGTGTCGGATCGGCGCAGAGGTGTTCGTAGCAGGGGTGAAAGGCCGCCCCGCTAAGGGTGCACCCGACGGAGAAGGGAACCGCGATCATGAAACTGACGACCGTCACGCATGTCTCTGTGGACGGCGTGATGCAAGGACTCGGCGGGCCAGGGGAGGATCGCAGGGGCGGGTTCGAGCGGGGCGGGTGGGCCCTGCCGCTGTTTGAGAACGACACCGAGGCCGCGACATTTGTCAACCAGGTCTGCCAGCGTTCCGACGCGTTCTTGTTCGGCCGGCGGACCTACGAGATCTTCGCCGGCTCCTGGGGCTCGATACCCGAGATGATCACGAGCCCGATCGGCGCGGCGCTGAACAGCCGGCCCAAGTACGTCGCATCGACCACGCTCACCGGCCCGCGGTGGGCGGACACGACCGTCCTGTCCGGTGACGTCGCGGCCGCCGTCCGCGGCCTGAAAGCCAAGCCGGCCGGTGAGGTGCAGGTGCACGGCAGCGGCAGCCTGATCCGCTGGCTGCTGGACAACCAGCTGGTCGACGAGATCATCCTGCTCACCTACCCCGTGGTCATCGGCCAGGGCACGCGGCTGTTCCCCGAGACCGGCCCGGACACCGCGCTTGGCTTGGCCGACTCGCGAGCCACCCCCAGCGGGGTGACGATCGGGGTCTGCCGGCCCGCCGGCCGCCCCAAGTATGCAACGGCCACGGTCGGCTGAAGCACGTGATGAGGAGAGCGATGGCGGTGGACTTCGAGCTGGAACTGGTGTGGATCCCGGTCTCTGACGTTGACCGGGCGAAGAGGTTCTACCTGGAGCAGGCGGGCTTCGACCTGCTCGTGGACATCCCGAACGGCCTGCCCGGCCACCGGATCGTGCAGGTGACCCCGCCTGGGTCAGCGTGCTCGATCGGGTTCGGCACCGGGGTCACCGCCGCCAAGCCCGGCTCGCAGCAGGGGCTGTTCATGGTCGCCGATATTTTTGCTGCCCGCGACGAACTGGCCGCCCGGGGCGTGCAGGTCGGCGAGGTGCGGCACATCCTCGACGGCGCATGGGTGCGCGGACCGCACCCGGGCAGGGCGGACTATATGTCGTTCGCCGAGTTCAGCGACCCCGACGGCAACCGGTGGCTGCTACAAGAACGTCGCGGCCAGCCCGGTACACCCGATCGCTGACCGAACCCCGCCTTATCAGGCGATTGAACTCACGTAAGGTCAGAGTCTGTGGAGCGCGTCATGCCGCCGGGTGGCTACTCGACGGGCCAGGCCGAGCCCGAGGCGCGATCGGTCCAGGAGACCTGCGACCAGGGCCGCCGAGTGACCTTCACCTGGTTCGATCCCCCGTTCCGGCCGGAACCGCCACACGCCAACCAGGCCTACGGCATCTGCTTCACCGGGACCGGGATGATCGTTCTCGGCGCCTGCGATGCCGGCGGCGAGCGGTACTGGAACCTGCTCGGCGGCGGGGTCGAGCCGGGTGAAACGCTGGAGGACTGCCTGGTCCGGGAAGTGATGGAGGAAGGCTGCGCCCGCGTCATCGAGAGCCGCTACATCGGTTGCCAGCGCGTTGACGACCCTGAACACCCGGCCAAGCCCTGGCGCTACTACCAGACCCGCTTCTGGGCCCGGGTCGAACTGCTGCCATGGGACCCGCAGCACGAGGTCGACGAGCGCCGCCTGGTCCGGCCCGAAGACTTTCTCTTGGCCCTGAGCTGGGGCTCGGCCCCTAGTGCTGCCATCATCTTGAAGGAAGGACTCAAGATCGAGGCCGGGCACAGGCAGAGCTGACGGCCCGGTGCCTGCGGCGGCACTCCCCAATTGACCCTGTTCGAGGAATGTGCCGGCGGGATGGCAGCGGTGCAGTTGGGACCGGTACACAGGCTCACGTGCAGGTGCGGGTACGACGTGGCCTCTGCCGGATGCTGCCAGCCGCGCAGAAGACGGGCACCTGTCCCTCTGCCCGCCCAAGACAGCCAGCAGCCAGCGCGTGATCGCCCTTGACCGCACCACCGTCACCGTGCTGCGGCGCCACCACGCCGCCCAGCAGGCCGAGCGCACCGCGACGGGAGACGGCTACCGCGACAGCGGATACGTGTTCACCGGCCTCAACGGTGACCCGATGGTGCCCGACCGGCTGACCCGCCACTTTCGGCAGCTGTCCGACGAAGCCGGGCTCCCGCCCGTCCGGCTGCACGACCTGCGCCACGGCACCGCCACCCTCGCCCAAACCGGCAGAGTTGCCGGAAGGCCTCGCTGACATTCTGGCGTCGCAGTCCGGCGTGTCACTGGCCAGGCAGACGCTGACCGCAGGTCCCGGGATAATCTGGAGCTGTGCTGATCATCCCGGGCGTGGAAGCCGACGAGGCCCGCCTGGCCGCCGTCTGCGACAGGTACGGGATCGCCGAGCTGAAGGTATTCGGCTCGCGGGCTCGCGGCACGGCACGGCCGGACAGCGATATCGACATTCTCTACACGCTGCGGCCCGGGCGCCGTCTCGGCTGGGAGATCGAGCAGCTCGCGGACGAGCTTGCGGAGCTGCTCGGCCGCCCGGTCGACCTGGTTTCGGTGCGGGCCCTGCACCCGCTGCTGCGCCCATCGGTCCTGGCTGAGGCACGGCCGTTGTATGCAGCGTGACATCCTCCTGCTCACCGAGGTGATCGACGCGGCCGAGCAGGCACAAGAACTCACCCGCGGCGTTTCCGCCGGCGGCCTGGAAGCCGATCGCCAGCGCCGCGACGCCCTGCTGTGGAACTTCACCGTGCTCGGCGAGGCCGCAGGCCAGCTGTCCGACGACGTCAAGACCCGATTTCATGGAGTTGCCTGGCAGCAGCCGGTGCGGCTGCGGAACCGAATCGTGCACGGCTACTGGTCACTTGACCTGGAAATCCTGCATACCGCCGCCCGCGAGCAGCTCCCGGCATTCGCCGCCGAACTGCGGCATGTTCTCGACGCCCTCGGTGAGAGCGCCTGACCTGGAAGGCGGCCCGAGTGCACGGGCCTTCGTGCCGAGGCGACGGGCTAAAGCTGCCCCCGGGCATGACCACCGGCTGCGCCGCCGCGTTGCTCTGCCTCGCCTTCGCTCCGGCCAGGCATGAGACCCGGCCGCCGCCGTCGGCGCCCGCCAGCGCCGAGCTACGCACGCTACCGGAACGCTGTCGCCCAATAGCCGTAACGACCGATGATCCTGACCCGATGACCCAGGCACGGCCCACGCATGTCTCACGCTGCGCGGAAGCCCCTTCGCGAGCCGGGAAAGCCCAGGTCAGGGCGGGTGGGGCGGGTGGGGCTCGAACCCACGACCGGCGGATTATGAGACGGTTCGCACGCGTCCGCCAGCGTCCTGACCTGGTCATATGAACCTACTCGGCACCCCCTGAACCCTGGTGAACTGCAACCAGAACTGCAACCACGGATACCGGGCTGCCAGCGCGTAAAGCCAGCGACGGGTGCCCGTCGAGTAGTGCGGGGCAGACACAGCCGACCCGAAACGCGGTCGCAATGCCTGAGCTTGCCGACTCGGCCGCTCACCGCTGCAGGGAGTGCACACCCGGCATGGAGGAGCGCACAAAGGCTGCACATCCCTGGCGTTCAAGCAGAAATTAGGCCCGCCGCCAGAAACGGCCCTGCAGGCATCACCGGGCAAGGCGGTCCGCTGTAGATGGCCGGTCCGCCACGCATGCCACCGCCATGCCGTCCGTGTCAGCCCCGGATGATGTACGCGTACTCAAGCCTAACTCGCCGATGGCTTCACCGAGAAGATCTTCGCGGCAATGATCGAGGACGTCCGTGAGCCCGCGACCGGCGCTGGCGCCTGGTCGGTTGTCACCTACTTAGCCGGCGGAGCCTGACCCGGCGCCGCGCCGCCGGGTAGCCCCGGGGAATCTCACCCCGAGGCCCCCACAGAACCGTGCTTACTAGTAAGACCCATTTGCTGTCTCCCCCGGTTATCACTGGGTTGCATGTCATATTGGCCGCAGTTACGCAGAATGCCATGCGATGCCCGTATGAGATTCGGCACACGGCCAGGCAGATTCACGAATCATCACAACCTAGCAAGGACTGAGGGACGGACGGCAGGGGATCACTTTCATTCAGCCGCCCGCATTGACGCCAAGCCCAGTCCGCCACCACTCAGGCGGCTCTGGGCGCGTCGTGTGGAGTTCTGCGCCGGAGCGCGACGGATACCGATAACCCCGGCGGATCGCAGCCGCGCGGCGGGATGCATGCCTGGGCCGGACAGCGCCGAGGTGCTGGAAGACGACCGGATCCGCATCATCGGGACGGTCGCTGGCCTGGCCGGCCGGACGAGGCCATACCGCAGGGACGCGCATCGCTTACGGGCGTATCCAGCTCGCCATTGTCCCGACCGCCCGGGTGCAATGCACCGGCGAGCCCTGCGAAATCAGGCACGGGCACCCCGCGCGCCTGACCAGCGGAGTGCTTGCCGAGCTTCGATGCCGGCCGGCGATAAAGCGGAAGCCCGATGACGCGTCCGTTGCCACCGACGAGTACGAGGCCGACCAGGAGCCGGGCATCACCGAGGACCGGCGAGGTGACCATCACGGAACTGGGCGTTCGTCCTGACATTGCGCGTCGCGGCCTGACCCGCGCGCGGACTTGCCCTCGCGCTGCCGCCGCGATGGCAGAGCCCGTGCTGCGCCACCGGGCCAGCCGCGCTGGCAGAGCCTGCCGCACCAGGATGCTCTCATCTGCATGCAACCCTGACAGGCACCCGCGATCATCGGGCGGTGTTAACGGCCAGCCCGCGACCTTGCCTTCGAGAGGCTCCACGTTCGATGATCAGTTGCCGCATGACCGTCATCGCGGCGGATGCGGACGACTTCACCCCAAAACGCCGATGTATAAATGTACGGGCCGACCGCTGGCGCGTTGGACCATAACCGGGGGCGGCCAGGCGGTCAACTACGCGAAGCCCGGTTGATAACCGCGCGCTGACCCGCCTCATGGCGTGCAAAGGGTCTGCGAGGACGGTAGCTGGCAGGCGCTCAGAATTGGTGCTTCCGCGCCTGGCCTGGTCTGCGCGGGGGGTTGTCCACGGGGCGGTATGCGGGTCACTGTCGGGCCGTATTTGCGTGCACCGGCGCTGCTTTGAGCGCCGCGCGGGTTGCGGCTTCGGCCGCGCCCAGTGCCAGCACGGCGGTGCCGCCGATGATCGCGATGTATGGCAGGGCGGGAACGTACGGCGCCGATCGGGTCATCCCGGCGCTGAAGGCTGACAGCGTGGGCAGGCTGATCGCGGTGCCGAGCGCGGCGCCGATGAGCACGAGCAGCCCGGACTCCCACCGGACCATCCAGCAGATCTGGGTCCGTGTCGTGCCGAGCAGGCGAAGCGCTGCGAACTCCTGCCTGCGGTCCGCTGTCCTCATCATCAGCGTGTTGACGACGCCGATGGCGGCGAATCCGGCGATCAGGATCAGCATCAGGTACTGGATGCTGGTGTTCGCGCCCTGCTGGGCCGGCTGCAGGGCGGGACGGCCACCGCCGCCGCCGACGACATGGACGTCCACGTAGTTGCGCACCGCCCGTTGCAGTGCGTGCTGCAAGCCGGGTTTCCCGTGTACGAGCACCACCTCATCGAGTGGGTTGTCGACGTGCGCCGCGACCAGATCGCGCGTCAACGTGAGGTCGGGGAAACCCCGGCCGCGTGCGTAGACCGCGACCACGGTCAGTGTGACCGGCGTGCCGTCGCCGAGGTCCAGCCGCAGATGGTCGCCCACGCCTGCACCAGACCGGTTGGACGCGGTTGTGCTCATCGCTGCGGTGCCCTCGCGCAATGCGCGTATTGAACCCGCGCGCACGTCCAGGTCGAGGGTGCGCTGAAGCCCGGCTGGCGTGATGCCCTGCACGCTGTAGCTGGCCAGGTCGGCGCCTCGAGCTGCCGATCGCACGATCTGGGTTGCGGTGTCGACGCCGGGGGTATGGCGCACCGCGTCCGCCGCCGCCGCCGGCAGGCCGGGGTTCGGGGCGCGCAGCACATAGTCGGCGCGCACGGCGCGATTCACCTGTTGCTGGACGCCGTGCGCGAGCGAGGTCTGCGTAAACAGGATCGTGCAGGCCATCGTGACCGCGAGCAGCACCGGCATGGCGACAGATGCGTATCCGCGCGCGCCGGTGCGCACGTTCGCGGCCGCGAGATACCCGGTGGCCGATGGCGAGCCGCGCAGCGCGAGCGAGAGGGCTGCGCCGGCCAGCCGGAGAACGGGAGGACCCAGCAGGGTGAGTGCGGTGACCCAGACCAGGCTGGTGAGGAAGGTGACCGGCGTCGCGGCCGGTTCGCTGTCCAGGCTGCGCAGCACGGCGACGAGCACAACGCCGCCGGCGAGCAGCAGCACGCCGATGACGGCGCGGGTGAGGCCGAGCCGGACCGGTGGCGCGGCGTGCTCGGCGAGCGCGGCGGCCGGCCGGATCCGCGCCGCGCGGCGGCTGGCGATTCGCCCGGCAATCCATGCGCCGGCCATGGTCACTACTACCGCGGCGAGCAACGGAATCGGGCCTTGCGCAAGATGCAGGTTCGGCGGGATGGCGCCGTTGGCGACGAGACGGTCGTGCAGCCACCGGCCGGCGGCCAGGCCGGCGAAAGCCCCAGGCACGCTCGCGACGGCACCGATGACGAGCGCTTCGCGGCCGACCATCGACCGGATCTGTCCGGGTGTCGCGCCTATCGCGCGTAGCAGAGCGAGTTCCCGCTGGCGGCGCTGGATCGTCAGGCCGATCGTGCCGGCGACGGCGAGCATCGCCACCAGCAGCGAAGTGCCGGTGAGCGCGCCGGCCAGGCTGACGAGCAGCACCTTCGCGGTGGCTGCCTGGGGCAATTCTGCCGCTCCGCGGTTCGCCTCGGCTCGCGGGTGTCCGCTGCTGGCCAGGGCCGTGATTTCGTGGTTGAGGAGCTGGCGTCCGGCGTGGTTCCTCTTGCCGTACGGGACGTCGCCGATGGTCATGGTGAACGCGTCACCGTGGGTGTCGCGCCGGCGGGCGACCGCCATCTCGATGTCGCCGGTGAGCACAGTCAGCACGCCTGCCCGTTTCTCATTGCTATTGATCTCGTAACGCAGCGCATCGCGGTTGCGGTGGTAGGCGCGCTCAGCGCGCTGCAACCGGGTGAACCCGGCGTCGGCTTCGGCCTTGTCCATCAGCAGGGGGTTGCCGGTCGCGAGGGCCTTGACCTCGTTGTAGGACAGAGCGGCGCCGCCGCCGGTCTAGACCGCGATATCCTCGGCGCTCTCCGGGACACCCGCACCCGGGCAGAGCCGGCAGGTCCCGTCACTCAGCCGGTCCAGCCGCAAGCTCACCGGCAGGCACGAAAAGCGCGCCTGAACGAGCAGTCACGAGTACTGGCCGCCCGAATTTGCAGGGCTACCGGTCTCTCGCCCGCCGGCCGGAAGCTCGCCGCCACGGGCATCGGCGGTGCCACCAACGACCTAACAGCTGTCATCATCCTGGTGAACCAGGCAATCAACACGTTCCTCGGGATCCCGGCGCGCAGCCGGAGAGAGCCATCAAGCGAGGAACTTGAGCGAGCCTTCAACGAGTTGGAAGCCATCGGTGGCAACGTGCAGGCCGATGTCGCCAGACGGGTTGGCGGCATAATGCCCGGGCGCCCACGGTCGGTCCTGCTTGGCCTCACCGTCCGGCCAGCCGGCCGAGCCTGCACCTGCAAGCACAATCGGCAACACCTCATCGCCCGCGGCGAACTCCGGCTGATCGTGAAGAGCCCAGGGCCAGCAAGTGGCGAAAGTGGCTACTGCGTCACATGCGCTCAGCTCACGATCATCGCTGGAGGGCCACCGCAGCAGTCTCGAGGGCACAGGTTTTGAGTTGCCTGGCCAGCGTGTCGAGGCAACGAGCGGTCCACGGCGGCACAAGGACTAGGCAGGCCAGGATGACCTTGTCCGCCTGTAAAGTTCCGGCCTGTTCCGGCCGTCAAGTTCTGGTGCGTGTCAAGTTCCGGCGCAATTGCAACCACAACTGCAACCATGTTTGATCACCAAGAGCTGCGGGAAACAAGAAACTCCAGCTCAGGATGGGTGGGGCGGGTGGGGCTCGAACCCACGACCGGCGGATTATGAGACCAGCCCGCCAGCCGCCCGCGCCATATAGTCTGACCTGGGGAGACGGGATTCGCACGATCATGGTTGCCCGCGATTTGGGCACGCATTTGGCATGATCATGGTCGATGCAGGCGCTGGGCGAATCACTCTTCGCTCTGGCGCCAGCGCTTGATCGTCTCGTCCATGCGCGGAACGTCGTCGCGCAAGGTGATCCAGACCTCGTCGTAGTCGATGCGATGGTAGGCGTGCGCGGCAATGATCCTCATGCCCTTGACTTCCCGCCAGGGAATCTCAGGCGTCGCCTTGATGACCTCGTCAGGCAACTTGGTGGCAATGTCGCCCAGTCGGCCGATGACGGCCTCTCCCGCTAGGCGAAGCGGGCGCTCGGCGTCCCAGCGCTCCTTCCCCAGGCTCACCAGTTCGGCTGCTGCATCCGCTGCCTCGGCCAGATCTGCCAGAAGGTCATCGACTCCTCGGGTCACAAATCCACGGCCTCGGCGCGAATGTGGTCGTCCCGGGGCTTGAGGGCGTTCCGCGCGACGACGTCGACTCCGACGCCCAGGAGTTCCTCAAGATCCTGGAATAGGCCGACGTGATCAAGAAGGGAGGTACCTGGCTCAAAGTCGACCAGCAGGTCAAGATCGCTGTCTGGGCGAGCCTCTCCTCTAGCGACTGAGCCGAACACGGCGATCCGATGAGCCCTGCGCTTCCGCGCGACGCCAAGGATCTTCTGCGCGACGTCGGCGCAGCCCTTCCATGGTCAGCACGTCATCGGTCACCCTTCAAGGGTATCGCCGGGTGCCCTGGCGACGCTTCGAACGAGGTATGGCAGCATCCGAACAGACGGGGCGCAAAGGACGGTTGAAGCTGCAGGCGTGCTGGCTGAACGTCGCTGGCCACACTCACGTCCCGGCGACATAGTAGCCCTTGCCGATCACGGGGGTGATCAGCCCCGCATCCTTCAGCGTGGTAAGTGCCCGTTCGGCAGTGATGTGGGAGACGCCATGCTCCTGGCTGAGCGTCTTGACGCTCGGCAGCCGCTTGGTGATCGTCCCGTCCTCGATCTGAGCGCGCAACAGCGCCGCGAGCTGCACATACAGCGGCGTCGATGACTCATGATCGATTTCCACATGATCACATTAGGTCTCCCTTGCATCCTTCCTGATCCCAGGGAGTCCAGCAGGAACCATATGGTTCCTGTACGATCTGGAATGGAACCAGACCGCTCGTGTCGCCGGGGGGCGCATGCAGGATGAGCAACCCATTGCCAGGAGAGGACATCCCGGACTGGTGGCCCTATGCCGCTGAGTTCCCCTGCTGGCATGTCTGGCGCGGTGTATCGGGCCTGATGTACGCCCGGCGGCCACGCACCAGCCCGCCGCTCGTAGTGCGCGCAGAAAACCCCGCGGATCTGCTTGCTCAGATCAGGCGTGCCGAGGACAAGAGGGCTGCCGGCATCTCCTCGCTTACGTCAGGCCGCGGTCCTGAATCCGAGGATTAAAAGCTTGAGCGGTGTGAGTCCAGCGGGGTTCACAGGCGTTCGCGCCGCAGCTCAGACTGTATGCGTGTTCTCAGGTGAACCAGGCTGGACGGCAGTGAACGGCAACCCAAACTGCAACCCTGAATGTTGACGATCACCCCGTTAGGCTGTCGGCGCATCGGGCCCGCCCACCGAGCTGGGGCGCTCAGTTCACGCCTGATGCCGACGGCGCCTACCAGTTGGCAGCATCTACGCCAAACGGTCCTGAGCCCCACCACGGATCGCGGCCGGGGAATCCTCGCGGTGGCTGTGGGCCATCGCCCAGCCACTGATCCGGTGGCGGACCGGCTGCGCCAATACCGAGACACCAGCCGGATGGCGTTCGCCGCCACGCGTACCATGCTTGTCCGTCCTCCCGCACATTCATCTGGACACCATGATCTGCAGGCAGCCCGTAACTGGATGGGTCTGTACGGTCGAGTGCTTCCGGCTGGTATCGAGCATGGCTGTGGTAGCAGCCCATCTGAACCGTTGCCAGCCACTGCAGCACGTAGCGCGTCACATCGAACTCCCGCTGATCAAGCTGTCGCCCCTCCTCGTCGGCGCCGGGTACTCTGGCATATGCGCGAAGTCGTTCCTCACTCCTGCGCTGGTCCTCTTCCTTATCGCGCAGTGACAGGCGGAACTCGGCAGCCACCATGCGTGCGGCGCCAAAAGACCTCGCCTCTGCCATGCGCGCTCCCCAGTAAGCGTCGAAAGCGGTGATGTCGCGAATTCGCAGCCTGAGCACCGAAGCAAGTGCGCTGAGGGCTCGCCAGGTGTTGCGGGATCTCATGTCCAGCTCTCCTATGCGCAATGCTGCCTCCTTGTAGCCCATGAGGACACTAAAGACGTATGCCACAGGTACGACAGCGGCTGTGGCCCACATCGGCAGGAGTAGCGCTCGCGCGGTGTCTGCGTTGTCCACCGCGCCCCAATCTGAGATGGCCCGATAGGCGGCCCACCCAAGTAGTGCGAGACCACCTATGGTGAGCGCCGAATCAACCAGTCGCTTCGCGGCTGCATCCTCGCGTCGTTCAGAGGCGACAATGGACACGCCTACGGCGAGCACAGCCATCGGAAGTAGAAGCAACTCGGCCCATAGCGGGAGTGGGAACAGCCCGACGAAGAACACGATGATGGCTGTGACTCGCATAGGCTCCACGATGCTGTGGCGGATGAACCGTCGCTCTTTTGCAACCTCGTTCGCGCGGAACAGCAGCGCGATGGCACCCCCGAACCATACGACGGTGTCCGCCGCCCGTGTGGGCGTCCAACCGCCGAGCGCCGCACCCACCGCGATCACACCTGCGCAGTACCCAGCAAACAAGAGCATCGGCGCCAAGATCTTCGGCTCGCAGAGCTGGCGCAACAGACCAGCGACCGACTGCCTGGTATCACGTCGAACTAGCACGAACCCAAACACGATGAGCAGCCACACGAGCGCTGCCCACTGGCGGTTGTTCGGCATCGATTTGGCTCCTTGCCAGGACGCTAGCCGCAACAGCCGACACGATTGCCCATCCGAGTGACGAGCACTGCCCTGCCGACGGCTCATCCGAGTCCGGGCTGCTGGAGCTCACCGACCTTCCGCTTTTCAGGATTAAGGATCACCATGCAGGACTGACCACAGAGGACTGACCACAGAGGTCTCCTTGCCTGCTCAGCGACCTTGCGATGCCCGCCGATCGACGCCGGTGTACGTGGCCCGCGCCTGCGGCCGCTGACGGCGGGATGCGACCGGAACGGCTGGCACAAGGCCCACCTGCTGGCACAGGCCCACCTGCGCGCCCGGTGCTGCGCTCCACGGGCTCAGGCTTGCTCCGCCAGGGGATCTGCGGCTACCTTCTGACCCGCTGTGTGGTAATCGGCCCTGATCTGCCGGCGGTCACCGAGACCGCGCAGGCTGATGTCAGCCGCACTCTGCGGACCGTCTGCCGCCCGGTCGCTGACCATGCCTTGTTTCGGGGTCAGGCCTGCCGCGCCGCGGATGAGGTACGTCACCTGGGTTTTCCCGTGGCGGCGGCGGGGGCCGTCTGGATGCGGTGGCTGGGCCAGCTGCTGGCGCGGCCCAGGACAGTGAGCAGGCTGGGTGTGAGGACCGGCCGGACCAGGAACGTGTCGATGAGCAGGCCGGTTCCCATGGTGAATGCGATCTGCCGGAACGCGCCCAGGGGGATGATGGCGACGGGGGCGAAGCTGGCTGCCAGGGTCAGCCCGGCGGCCGAGATGGCGGCCGCGGTCCGGGGCAGAGCGCGGCGCAGTGCCCCGGCCAGCGGCGCATGGCGCGCCTCGCGCCAGATCGTTCCGACGACGAAAACGTTGTAGTCCGAACCGAAGGCGATAAGAAGGACGGCGGTGGCGAACGGCTCGTAAAAGGCCAGCCCGGGCTGGCCGAGCAGGCCCTGGAACACCAGGGTCGTGAGGCCGAGCGCGGCGGCGACGGCCGCGGCGCTGCACAGCAGCAGGACCAGGGACGCGACAACGGCCCGCAGGTAGGCGGCGAGCAGCACGAACTCGAGGCCGAACGCGATCAGCATGACGCGTATCAGGTTCGCCCGGGTCAGCGCCTCCACTTCGAGGGCGATGGCGGTCTCGCCGGTGAACTGCGCCTTGGCTCCCGGCAGCCCTGCGGCCGCCAGCAGGCCGGGGGCGTGCCGGGTGAGCGCCCGGAGCCGGGAGGTGGCGGGGGCGGCCAGCGGGTCGCTGTCGTAGATGAGGATGTAGCGGGCGGTAGTGCCATCGCGGGAGAGCACCACGCCGTAGGGGCTGCCCAGCGGGTTCTGTTTGGGTCCCAGCACCTCGGCGATGCCGGGCTGGCGGCGCAGTTCCTGCTGAAGCCGGTTCAGAGCCGCCCGATCGGAGGTGATGCCCTTCTCGCGCACCAGCAGCTCTGCCGGGGCGGTGATGCCGCGCACGCCGGCGGCGGACAGGATCTGGGCGCCTTGCCGGACCGGGTCCCCGGCTGGCAGGCCCTGGGTGAACGACAAGTCCAGGTGCATGTATGTGAGGGGGAGGCTGGCCAGCAGCAGGAACCCCAGGCAGATGGCCGCCGCGGCACCCGCCCGCCGACGGGTGCCGGTGACGTCCAGCAGGCCGCCCATCAGGCCCGGGCCCGCCCGGGCCCCCCCGGCCGGCCCGCCGGGCGTGAAGATCCGGTGACCAAGGATGGCCATCGCTGCCGGGACGAGCGTGAGGGAGGCGAGCAGGCCGATGAGCACGGCCCCGGCCAGCGCCGGACCGAAGGCCCGGAACAGCTGCAAACGGGCGCTGAGCAACGCAGCCACGCCGGCCATGACGGCCAGGCCGGCGACAGCCACGACCGGGCCGTCCTGCCCGGCCACCTGCCGGGCCGCGGCCAGCCGATCCCCCGTCTCGGAAAGCCGGTCCCGCAGAGTGAAGAGCATCAGCACCGAATAGTCCGTGACGACCCCCAAAACAATCGCCACGATCAGCGGCTGCAGTGCACCCGGCAGCGCCAGATGACCGTCGGCCGCCAGATCCCCCAGGACGCGGATCGTCACGAGGTAGGCCACTGCAGCGACAGCCAGGATGACGAGCGGGGCGACCACGGAGCGGAACGCGACGCCGATGACCAGCCCCACCAGGAGCACGCTGACAACGCCGAACACGCCCAGCCAGTCCAGCAGTATCGTGCTCTGGCTGACCTGGGCCGGGGCGATGCCGGTGACGAACGTGCGGACCGAAGGCTGGTTATGGAAGTGACTGGCGTATGCCTTCGCCAAAGCGACGGCGCGAGTCAGCGAGCCTGTCGAGACGTACAGGTAGGTCACGGCGGTCTTCGGGGTGTCGGTCGGGATGGGAACCGCGCCGATGACGCGGTTCCTCGGGACGGACTGCCCTGCCTTCAGGGTCGCCTGGTCGTGAGCCGCGGCCCACAACGCGACGTCCGCCCGGGTCAGCGTGCTCAGCCCGCTCGGATCATAGACAACAACCGACGTCTCAGACAGGACCGGCACCGAGAACAGCCGCAGTGCCTGCTGCTCGACCCGGACAGCCGCGCTGTCTGAGGGGATCAGCCCGCCAACATTGCTGTCCCCCCCTCGCGCCCCGTCAGGAAGCAGCGCTGTAGCCAGGAGGACGCCGGCAAGCCACACCCCCACGATGAACCAGCGGCCGGCGACCACAAGCCGGCCATACGCTGCCCTTGCCGCACCAAACCGGCGCGCGACACGATGAAGGCTCCGACGCGCATCCCACCCCACCCTAGGTGTCTCCGTCCCGCAGCCATCCTTGACTTCGCGCTGATTGTCGCACCGGGGAAGGACATCCACATGCCCCCCGATCCACCAGCCGCAGGCACCGGGCCACCCACCCCTCCCGAAAACGTCAGGAGATGGCTGACCGCAGCCGCGGTCTTCGCCGCCGGGGCCCTCGCGGGCGGCCTGGTAACAGGACTAACAGGACTCGCCGGCAGCCAGCCAGCACCGGGCAACACCGCACCGCCGCCAGCAGCATCCCGCCCACAGGCGAGCACCCAGGCAGGCCAGGTCACCGCAAACCTCGCCTGCGTGAAAGCCATCAACGAAGCCACATCCGTGCAGAATGCGCTGCGGAACTTCGGCCTCGCCGCGCAGCGGCTCAACGCCAGCAAGATCGACCAGATCGTCCGCCAGCTCGAACCCATCCAGACCCGTCTCAACGCCGACTCCCGCGCCTGCCAGATCATCACCCGCCGGCCGGACGGCAGCCTGGTCACCACCCGGCCAGCCGCCCCGGCCAGCATAGCCACACCCACGCCCTGACCAGCGGCGCGGCAAGGACGATCAGGCGCCAGGGCTTACACAGGCATCCAGCCTGTCCGGACTGGCAAAAGAGGCCCGGGCCGCCGCTGAGCAGGACGGCTACGTGGTGGTGACTGGAAGCGCCTGAGCGCGGACGTGCAGGAGACAGGCCAAACTGATCATGTCTTGAGGCACGCGACCGGGCCGGCCGGTTCTTCCGTCTCGACGAGCACATCCAGGTGCTGTCCCGGCCCGGCCTGCAGGCGGCTGTCGACGACCTGATCGGCCGCTTGCGCGCGCATACCCGCAACCGCCTCGCCGACGACTTGTCTGCAGATCGCCCAGCACGGCCGGTCCCTGCCCCGGTTCTCACCGCTCTGCGCGGCTAGCGATCTTGGACTTGGGCACGTATTGGGCACAGAAAGCCGCAGATGACAGCCTCGGGCCGCATGCAGCTGCACATCGGCCCGGAATGGAAGATCAACTAGCTCAGCGATTTCCGCAGGTCAAAGGCCCTAATCTGCGGTCCTGGAGAGTGGGGCGGGTGGGGCTCGAACCCACGACCGGCGGATTATGAGTCCGCTGCTCTGACCAGCTGAGCTACCGCCCCGCAGAACTGCGTCAACAAGCTACAGCAGACGCCAGCCCGGTGCAGTTTCCGGGGATACCCTCCGCGCAGCCCGGGCCCGGCATCTTACGACAGTCCCGGGACCTGCCGCGCCACGTCGGCGAGCCCGCCGCGGGACCTGCTACCGGACACTCAGCTGCATCGCCATCGCGTGCTCGACCAGCGAGATCAGCGCCGATTTGGTGGACTTCCTGTCCCTGGCGTCGCACTGGATGATCGGCACGTGCGGACTGACCGAGAGGGCCTCCTGCACGTCCATGACAGCATGCGGGAAGTCCCCGTTGAAGCCGTTGACCGCCACGATGAAGGGCAGGCCAGCCGACTCGAAGTAATCCACGGCGGGGAAGGAGTCAGCCAGCCTGCGCGTGTCCACCAACACGACCGCGCCGATCGCGCCTTGGATCAGGTCATCCCACATAAACCAGAATCGGTGCTGGCCCGGCGTGCCGAATAGGTAGAGGATCAGCCCGGCATCGAGGGTCACCCGGCCGAAGTCCATGGCGACAGTGGTGGTGGTCTTGTCCGGAGTATGCGACAGGTCATCGACACCGTCGCTCGCCGAGGTCATCACTGCCTCGGTGGTGAGCGGCGTGATCTCCGAGACCGAGCCGACGAAAGTGGTCTTGCCCACGCCGAAGCCGCCCGCCACGACAATCTTGACGGACGTCATGGCCGCTTCTGCCACGTCCCCCGGGCCGGCTTTAGAGCTTGCGAAGTCCACTGAGAACCCTTTCGAGCAGGTTAAGGTCCGGGCGCCCGTGCGCATGGTCCATCTGATGGACCCGGACCAGGCCCTGGACGGCCATGTCGGCGATGAGGACGCGCGCAACGCCGAGCGGCATCCGGAGCACCGCGGAGACTTCCGCGACAGACCGCCAGTCCCGGCAGAACCCGAGGATGGCCTGGCATTCCGGGCTCAGCACCGACAGATCGCGTGCCTCGTAGTGCGAGGCAGCCACCATCGCCTCGATCTGCAGCTGGTACCTGGGCTTCGTCCGGCCGCCAGTGACCGCATATGGCCGGACCAGCGCGCTGCCGGTGCCTTCTGGCACCCGGTAGGGATGCGAGTCGTGCTGACCCGGATCGCCTGGGGTGGGTATGCCGCCTGCTGGCGGATCGCTCCTCGGAACGGGCTTGCCATCGGCCTGTTCAGGGAGGTATCTGCCGTCAGCTGGCTCCCAGTCATTCCTGGCTGAGCCCGGCACTGGCGTCTCCTGTCACTGTGCGCCATTCTCCGGCCAGTCCGGCGGCAAGGCGCTACGCGCTTCCGGGGTGAGGGCGCTGCCGACTCGCTCGACGAGCAGCGCCATCTCGTAGGCCACGAGGCCCATGTCACAATCAGCGGCGGCAAGAACGGCAAGGCTCGACCCGTCACTGATCGCCATCACGATCAGCAGGCCGCGCTGCATCTCCACGACGGTCTGGGTGACGGCGCCGCCCTCGAACACCCGGGCGGCGCCCTGGGTCAGGCTGGTCAGGCCGGAGGTCACCGCCGCGAGCTGGTCCACCCGGTCGGCCGGGAACCCCTGCGAGAACGCCATCGGAAGTCCATCGGACGAGACAACAATCGCATGCGCGACGGAAGGAACCCGCTCGACGAAGTTCGTGATCAGCCAGTTCAGGTCCTGCGCTGGGCGCACTAGCGGACTCACGGGCGCTCCTTCCTTTCGGGACCTGCCTCCGGTGCACCCGCGGGCATTGCCACCGGCGCGCAGGCACCGGCCGGCCAGCTCAGCTGCCGCGATGGCCTCAGCATGCCAGCCTCGATGGCATCAGCGCGCGCCTCAGGTGCCACCGTCGTCCTCTCGTTCCTGCGATTCCTCGGGGCCGCGCCGAGCGGCCCGGCCCTCCCTGATCCCACGCTGGAAGCTTGCGAAGCGATCCCTGGTAGCCGCAGCCGACCGAGCGGGCGAAGGGGCGGCAGCCGGTTCGAGCCCGGCCGTGCCCGGGACCAGGTTCGCCTTGGGCACCCGCTTCGGCAGGCCAGCCGAGGTGAGGCCGCCCGACGAAGGCGCGCTGACCACCTCTGCCGCGCGCCAGCCCTCATCCGCAGGCGAACTCCAGCTGGCCGCTTTCTCCTCCTCCTGTCCCGGCGCAGCGACCGCATGCCGGCCGCGCCGGAACCAGTCGGACTCTACTGACTCGAAGATCGGCAGCCGGTTCTCCCGGCCCGCGGACATGACCGGCGGCACGACCACGCCACCCTGCGCTGACGACCCTGGCGTCCAGCCGCTGGAGGCCAGGCCGCCTGTCTGGGCGGCCGGGTCGGCCGCCTGCCCGACGGCGGTCGGGGCGCCGAGCACCGGCTCTGGGTCGGGGTCGGGCAGGACCGGCTGCGGGCCGGTCGCGCCGAGGGCCGGCTGCGGCGCGGTTCCGAACCCCTCCCCGCTGGCGGCGAACGGGTCAGCGTCCGTGGCGGCGGGCTCCGGCGAGGTGCTGAACGCGTCCGTGCCCGGCGAGCCGTCCAGCGCCGGCTCCTGCGTGAACATTCCCGGGCTCCCGCCGAACACATCGGAGTTCGCCCCGAATGTGTCGGCGCCGTTTCCGAACGGGGAATCCTGGCCAGGACCCGCCGCGGGAACCGTGCCAGCGGGTGAGGGCGCGATTGCCCCGAACGGCGCTGAGTCCGTGTCCGCGGCAGGCTGCGGGCTGGTCCGGAACGCTGCCAGCGGCCCGGTTGCCGCGCCTGGCCTAGGGCCGGCCCCGGGAATCCGGCGCGATCGCAGGCTGCCATCGTCGTCGGCATCGGCATCCACCCGCAGCGGCGCGAATTTCGGCGTCCTGGCGGCGGTCACTGCTTCCTCGGCCGCGGTGCGCTCGCCACTGCCCCACTCGCCACTGCCCCACTCGCCGGTGCTGAAGACACCGGCCACGGACCCGGCTGGCGCGGGGCCCGCGGTGGCGAACCCGGTCGCGGAGAAACCAGCCTGGGTGGCGGATTCCGCCGCGGCATCGAGCGCGCTCAGGTCGGACCTGCGCAGTCCCGGCGCACCGCCCTCTGCCTCGTGGGTGACCGCCTCGTCGGGCAGCCACACCAGCGCGGTCAGGCCGCCGGAGGCGGCCGGGCGCAGCCGGACCCTGATGCCGTGCCTGGCGGCCAGCCGCGCGACCACGAACAGGCCCATCCGGCGCGAGACGGCCACGTCGACCACCGGCGGGTTGTCGAGCCGCCAGTTGGCGTGCGCCATCTCCTCGGCGCCCATGCCGACGCCATGGTCGGTGATGTCGAGCAGCACGCCGCCACTGCTCAGCAAGTGGCCGGCGACGTTGACCGGAGTCTCGGCGGAAGAGAACGATGTCGCGTTCTCGGCAAGCTCGGACAACAGGTGGACGACGTCGTTCACTGCTTGCCCGCGTACCGCGATGCCGGGCTGGACATTCAGCGTCACGCGCTCGTATTGCTCGATCTCGGAGACCGCGGCGCGGAGCACGTCCACCAGGGCAACCGGCTGGTTCCACCGCCTGGACACGTCGTGACCGGCGAGCACCAGCAGGTTCTCGGAGTTGCGGCGCATCCGGGTGGCGAGGTGGTCCATCTGGAACAGGCTCGCCAGCCGCTCGGCGTCCTGCTCGCCAAGCTCGAGGTCATCGATCAGCTGGATCTGGCGCTCGACCAGAGACTGGCTGCGGCGGGACAGGTTCACGAACATCGCGTTGACGTTCCCGCGCAACGCGGCCTCGTTGGCAGCCAGCCGCAGCGCCTCCCTGTGCACCTGATCGAAGGCGCGTGCTACCTGGCCTATCTCGTCCGTCGAGTCCACGCCGATGGGCTCCACGTCCAGCGGGGCGTCATCACCGTCCGTCTCGCTCATCCGGCGCACGGTCTCCGGCAGCCGGATGCCGGCTACCTCCAGCGCGCCTGCCCGCAGCTTACGCAGCGGGCGGACCATCGAGCGGCCGACGATGGTGATGAACACCAGCGCGAGGGCAAGCACCAACACGACCGCCGTACTCGAGATGATCACACCGGTGATCGCGCTGTTGCGCAGCATGGTACTCCTGGCGATCACTGACTTCACCAGCTGCGTCTCCACCGAGCGCATGCCGCTGACCACCTCGTAGAGCGACGACTCGGCGTTGGCGATCACCGGGTCCTCGGCGCCCGGCGAGGCGGTCGGGGCCAGCGAGATGGCCTGCTGCACCTGGGCTTGCGCCCCGGCTACGGTCGGTGCCGACAGGGCACCGTTGAACTGCTGGCGCTGGCTGGCCGTGGCGGCGCTGTTGAATGCCGCCTCGTTGGCTTGCTGCTGCGCCTCGGCGTCCGCGATCGCCGCCTGTATGCCGGGAGTGAACCCAGTGCGACTGAGGCCAATCAGGCTGCTCGGATGTGCGGCGGTAATGAGCGCCTGCTGCTCCGACGCCTCCTCCTTCATGGCGGAGACCAGGCCGACCACGCGAACCCCGTCGGCCAGCGTCGAGTCGCTGCTGCCCTCTGCGACCTGGTTATCCAGGGCCAGCAAGGTGTTGATCTTGCTGGTGTACTCCTGGATCACGACCAGGGCGGGCAGCCGGGAGCGAGCCGCGGCGGTCCGCAGCGGCCCGAGCCCGTGGATCGCCGCAACCGCAGCCCGCGCATCCTGCTGGGTCAGCTCGGAATATCCGGCGCCGATCGTGGAGAGCAGGCTCGTCACCTGCCTGGCCGACCGGGATGAGACGGCGTAGTCCCCGTGGTCGAGAACTTTCAACTCCAGCCGGGCATTCGCGGCCAGCGCGGGATTCTGTGGCCCGCGCGGAACTCGACGACAAGGCAGCGGCCCGGCCACCGTTCTCGCCCAGTGTGATGAACGTGATCGTGTCCTGGCGCTCTCTCTGCAGCGCCTGCACAAGACCGATGATCTCCCCGTTTAGGTTGGCCAGCCGCACTACCCGCTGATATGCCAGCGCACTCTGCGCCGACGAGTCGATGCGGATGCCGCCCAGCATCACCGCGGTCACCGTGGGGATGCCGATCAGCAGAAGGAGGCGCGAGCGCACCCGCCAGTTCTTCAGGGACCGGCGTGACCCTGGCGACGGCCCGTCCGCCGCCGCCGACGGCCGCGGCTGACCGTTGCCCGACGGGTCGGCGTCGGCCAACGGGTCAACGTCGGCCGACGGCGTGCCTTCGGCCGACGCAACGGGCTGCGCCGCGGCAGACGGCTGGGTTGCCGATGGTGCCCGATTACCAGCCGGTGCCCGCTTGTCCTTACCGGCTGGTGCCCGCCTGCCGGCATCGGGGGCGCCACGGACCTTCTTATTCCTGATGGACAGCACAGCGCGCGCGCCTCTCACCCAGGGACCGGCAGATGCCGACTAATACGCGAGCCCCGCGGGGGAACCGACATGGCACATCCTTCCCGGCGGATTCCACGTGCACGGCATGACCACCGGCCGGTGGACCACTCTAACGCGTAACCGGCCAACGCACAGCAATACCTGTATGGACGCAAACATCGCCATTGGAGTACAGAAGCCATCCAACGTGGCGGCACCAGTGTATTGTCTCAGCCTACGATTGTGTCCTCGATCGTCCTATTTCTGCGCCGTCAGCGCGCTAGAGTGGAGCCTCATGCGGGTAGTCAAGGGCTGCGCAAGCGTCCGCGCCTCGCGCCTCGCGCTGGTCGCCATGGTGGCCGCCCTGGCGGTGTCCGGATGCCAAGTGCCCGGTACCTCGGCGTCCGACCAGGGGAACTCGGGGAGCGGGCAGCTGACCGTGGGCATCGTCCCGGGCATCGACAACTCCCCGCTCCATCTCGGCATCCAGCAGGGGGTGTTCCGCGATCACGATTTGAACGTCGTGGTCAAGACCTACTCCTCGCTCCGGCCCGAGTTCCAGGCGCTCAAGAGCGGCAGCATAGACATCGCGGCCGGCGACTACGCCGACTTCTTCTACCAGGAGGCCGCGGGCAACGCGTCCCTGCACCTGGTCGCCGACGGCTACGATGCCGCGCCGAACGTGATGGAAGTCCTCACCCTGCCTGGCTCGGGAATCACGACTCCGCAAGGTCTGGAGCACAAGGTGGTCGCCACCCCCGAGCCGCAGCTGATCCCGCCCGACAACGGTCTGTACACCAGCAACATCGTCTCCTACAGCATGGAGACGCTGGCTACACAGTCGGTACTGAACAGCGACGGAGTCACTCCCACCAGTGTGACGTGGAAGCCCACGCCGATGAAGGACATGATCAGAGATCTGAGCAGCGGGCGGGTGAGCGCGATCCTGGCCACCGAGCCTTATGTCCTGGCGGCGGAGTCCCAGCTGGGCGCGGTTGAGGTCATGGACTCGTGCAGCGGCCTGACCGCCAACCTGCCGTTGTCCGGGTACTTCAGCCTCGCTTCCTATGCCAACGCGCACCGTGCGCAGCTTCGGCAATTCCGGGCCGCGCTGGAATCGGCGCAGGCTGACGCCGCCGCCGGCGGGCCGCTGCAGGCCATGCTGACGAAATTCACCGGAATGAGCACGCAGGGCGCGGCGCTGGCCACCTTCGGCTCCTTTCCGACGTCGCTGAGCGTCGGCCAGATACAGCGGGTCGCCGACCTCATGTACAACTCCGGGGTGATCAGCCGTCGGCTCAGCGTGAGCAGGCTGGCCAGCGGTTAGCTGCCGCCCGGCACTCGAGGCCGGATCAGGCGCGGGCCGCTCACGGTGCCGGCTTGGCTGTCTGGTTGGTGATTGATCTGGTGGCCTTGGCAGGTATCTGGTCGGTGTAGTGGCAGGCTGCGGTGTGGCCGGGTGAGATGAGGCGGGGGGCGGGTTCGGTGTCTGCGCATTGCTGGGGGCTGCCTAGTTGCTCGCGGAGCCAGCATCGGGTGTGGAACCGGCATCCTGGCGGTGGTGATGCCGGGTTCGGCGGGTCGCCGGGCAGGATGATGCGCTGCCGCTGCGCCTCGGCCGCCGGATCCGGTACTGGCACGGCTGACAGCAGTGACATGGTGTAGGGGTGCCGGGGATCGGAATACAGATCGGCTGTCTTGCCCTGCTCGATGATCTGCCCTAGGTACATGACGGCTACCCGGTCGCTGAGGTGGCGGACGGCGGCGAGGTCGTGCGCGATGAACAGGTAGGACAGCTTCAGCTCGTCCTGCAGTTGCTGCAGCAGGTTGATGATCTGCGCCCGGATCGACACGTCGAGCGCGCTGACTGCCTCGTCGGCGACGATCACCGCGGGGTTGAGCGCGAGCGCCCGGGCCAGGCCCACCCGCTGGCGCTGCCCGCCGGAGAGCTCGTGCGGGTACCGCCGGGCGTGCTTGGGCGACAGCCCGACCAACTCGAGCAGATCACTGACGCGCTCGCGGCGCCCGGCGCGGGTTCCGGTGTGGTTCACCCGCAGCGGCTCGGCGATGCTCGCGCCGGCCCGCCATTTCGGGTCGAGCGAGGCCGTCGGATCCTGAAAGATCATCTGGAGCTGGGATCGCTCCGCGCGGTATCCGGCGCCGGCCCTCGCATCCGGTGCCCGCCCGCGGAACAAGATCGTCCCGGACGTGGGGGGGATCAGCCCGACGATGGCGCGCCCGAGCGTGGTCTTGCCGCTGCCGGACTCGCCGACCAGCCCGACCGTCTCGGCCGCCGCGAGCTGGAGGGAGACGCCGTCCACCGCGTGCACGTGCCCGGCCGTCCGGCGGAACACCGTGCCCCGCGTGATCGGGAAGTGCACCCGCAGGTCGCGCACCTCCAGCAGCGCGGGCCCGCCCCCGGACGGGTGCGCGGGCCCGCCCGGGGGCCCGGGGGCCCCGGTCACGGGGTCTCCCCGGTCACGGGCCGGTACTGCGGCGGCGGCGGCGCCGGGCGGAACCCGGGCCGGGCCGGCTTTCCCGCCCCGGCCTCGCCCGGTGCGACCGGATTGTGGCACGCGAGCAGGTGCGCGCCGGCGCCGGATCGCGGCCCGGCGGCGGCCCCGGCCGCCCAGGCCGCCTGCACCGGCTCAAGCCCCGGCATCTCCTGCCAGCAGGCCTCCAGCGCCCAGCCGCACCGGGGGGCAAACGGGCAGCCAGGCGGCAGCCGGCCGGGCTCGGGCGGCGCGCCGGCGATGTGGGTCAGCGGCCGCCCCGCGCCGGCCACCCGCGGGATCGAGCGCAGCAGACCGACGGTATAGGGGTGCTGCGGGCGGGCGAAGACCTCGGCGGTGGGCGCGGACTCGACCACGTGGCCCGCATACATCACCGCGATCCGCCGCGTCATCCGCGCCATGATCCCCAGATCATGGCTGATCAGCAAGATCGCGGTGCCGCGCTGGACGGTGAGCTGGCGGAGCAGCTCCAGCACCTGGGCCTGCACCGTGACATCCAGGGCGGTGGTCGGCTCATCGGCGATCAGCAGCGCCGGCCGCAGCGCCAGCGCGATCGCGATCAGCACCCGCTGGCGCATGCCGCCGCTGAACTGGTGCGGGTAACGGCCCAGCTGATCACCCGGCCGGGGAATGCCGACGGCGCCCAGCAGTTCCGCGGCCCGCCGCCGCGCCTCGCCCCGGCGCACGTCCTCATGCGCCCGGATCGTCTCGGCAACCTGCTCACCAATCGTCAGCACCGGGTTCAGCCCGCTCATCGGATCCTGCGGGACCAGCGAGATCTCCTTGCCCCGCAGGCCCCGCATCTCCCGATCGCTCAGCCGGACCAGGTCGCGGCCGCCGAACCAGACCTCGCCGGCGATCCTCGCCGCAGGACGCGGCAGCAACCGCAAAATGGCCAGGGCAGTCACGCTCTTGCCCGAACCGGACTCCCCCACCAGCCCCAGCGCCCCGCCGGCCGCCAGCTCGAAACTCACCCCGTTCACGGCGTGCACCACCTCCCGGCCGCCACCGAAGCGCACCGCCAGATCACGCACCCCCAGCACCACGCCGCCCGCTGCCGCCTGCCCGCCGCTGCCCGCCTTCACTCCTGCACCCCCCCGATGCTCCCCCGAAGCCGCGGATCGATCCAGTCCCGCAGCCCATCACCGAGCAGGTTGAACCCCAGCACGGTCACCGCGAGCGCGACCCCGGCGAACGTGGACCACCACCACGCAACCTGGATATAGCTGCGGCCCTCCGCGATGATCGCCCCCCACTCCGGCGACGGCGGCTGCGCCCCCAGCCCCAGGAAACTCAGCGACGAAGTCGCCAGGATCGCATAGCCGACATCCAGCGACACCTGGACCACCACGATGGCCAGCACGTTCCGCAGCAGGTGCCGGGTGGCGATCCATATCACCCCCGCCCGGGCCAGCCGGGCAGCCAGGACGAACTCACGCTCCCGCAGCGACAGCACCTGCCCGCGGATCAGGCGCGTGTACCAGGGCCAGAAAACCACCGCCAGCGCAAGCACGGTGTGCTGCAGGCTCGGGCCGAGCGTCGCGGCGATCGCCGCCGCCAGGATGAACCCCGGGAAAGCCAGGAACAAATCAGTGACCCGCATCACGATCTCGTCAACAAAACCACCAGCCAGGCCCGACACAATCCCGGCGGCCGTCCCGAACGTGACCGACAGCGACAAGATGATAACCGCGACCTCAACCGAGATACGGGTACCAGCCAGAACCCTGCTGAACAGATCCCGCCCCAGATTATCCGTCCCGAACCAATGCTGAACCGAAGGAGGCCGGAGCACCGCAAGCAAATCGACCTGATCCGGGTTCTGCGGCACGACAAGCGGGCCGAACACAGCGAGCAGCAGGACCAGCGCGACGATCACGACCCCGGCCGCGTTCAGCCGAGACTCCCCGAGGAACGGCCCCACCGCCCCCCGCAGCCGCCCCGCAGCCCCCCCGGCCAGCCGGCCTTGCCCCGCACTACCCTGACCGATCATCCGTACCGGATCCTGGGATCCAGATACAAATAGGCGATATCCACGACCAAGTTGATCACCACGTACATGACAGCGATCACGAACGTGGCCCCCAGCGTCGCGCTGTAATCACTGGCCTGGATCGCCTGGAAAGCATAATTACCGATGCCAGGCCACTGGAACACCGACTCGACCACGAAAACGCCAGCTGCGAGCAGCCCGAACTCCAGCCCCAGCACAGTCACGGCCGGCAGCATCGCATTACGCAGCACATGCCGGCGCAGCACCCGCCAGCGGCTCAGGCCCTTCGCCTCCGCCGTCCGCACATACTCCTCACCGAGCACGTCAAGCACGCTCGTGCGCACGATCCGGACCATCAGCCCGTACACCCCGGCCGCCAGCACAACCACCGGCAGCACCAGATGCTCCGCCGCGTTCACGAAGATGCCGAAATCCCCCGTCAGCAAACTGTCAACTGTCAGCAAGCCAGTGATGCGCGGCGGCGGCATCAACCCCGGATCTAGGCGACCGCCCAGCGGGAACCAGCCAAGCTCGGTATGGAACAGCAACTGCAGCAACAACGCGAGCCAGAACACCGGCAGCGACAGCCCGGCGATCGCGGACAGCCGCCCCGCCGCGTCCGTGCCCGTACCCCGCCGGTACGCGGCCGCAGTCCCGGTAACCACCGCGAACACGAACCCGAGCACCAGCGCATAACCCGCAAGCTCAACCGTGGCCGGCAAGAACGCCCCGATATCAGTACGCACCTCCCGCCGGGTAACAAACGAGAACCCCAGATCACCATGCACCACACCACGCAGGTAACGCCCGTACTGCACGACCAGCGGGGCATCCAGGCCGTAAATATGACCGAGATGAGCAACCTCCGCCGGACTCGCCTGCGGGCCAGCCAGCAACCGCGCCGGATCACCCGGCACCACCCGCGACAAGAAAAACGTCACCAGCGTGATACCCCACAAAACAAACACCATGAACACCAGCCGCCGCGCGATAAACGCGGCCATGAGCCAGCCCCCCTGAAACCACGCCCAGCCTGCCTGCTACTGGGCGCGGGACAAAGCGTGGAAATCGTACGATTGCACATAGACCGGATTCGCCACATAACCTTTCACGTCAGTCCGCAGATAACTCGTGTCAATAATCTGCCCAAGCGGGATCCACGGCGGATCCTCATTCCCCATGACCGTCTGCGCCTGGTGCCACAGCTGCGTCAGCAGCTTTTTATTAGCCGCGTCGCTAAAACCCTTGTCGATCGCGTTGTTCACGGTGGCGTTCTCGTAGTACCCGCCATTAAACAAGTGCTGATCCGGCGTCCCGTCCTTCGACAGGATCGGGAAGCAGAAGTCCGACGGGTTGTTGTACTCAGGCCACCAGAACCAGTACGCCATGTCGGGCCGCTGTGCCACCGGCTTCGGCGAGGAGATGTCGGCGACGAATGCTGGGTAGGCCTTCTCGACGATCTTCACGTTCAGTCCTACTAGCGACAGCTGGCTCTGCAGTAGTAGCCCTGCCGAGCCTCCTTGGCCGGTGTAGAACTCGTAGGTGAGCTGGGTGCCCGGCTTGACGCCGGCCTGCTGCAGCAGGGATTTCGCCTTCGCCACATTCACGGTCGGCGAGTAGGTCCCAGGGGCCGCGTACAGCATCAGGTCCGGCAGAACGCTGGTCGGCGGGTCGATGGTTCCCTTCATCAGCGCGGACGCGAACCGATCGCTCGGGAACAGCAGGTTTATCGCCTGCCGGGCCTGCGGAGAGGCAAGAGGCCCGTACTGGCCGAGGATCACGTAGTCCATCCCCAGCACCTTCTGGTTCCCGACGACGATCCCTGGCGTGCTTCTGAGGGCCTGGGTGTCTTGCGGGGTCGACGCGAAGGCGATATCGAAGTCGCCCGACTCCATCCCCTGCCGGCGACTCGAGTCCTGCGGGACCTGGAGGATGATGATCTTCTTGAAGTGCTGCCCGCCCCAGCCGCCCCAATAGTGCGGGTTGCGCGTCATGACGATCTGGCTGTTCGGCGACACGCTCTGGATTACATAGGCGCCGGTCCCGGCAGAGTGCGACTCCAGGTAGCTGTGCCCTCTCTTCGCCACGTTCGGGTTCACGATGCCCATGCCGTACTGCGAGGCGAGCAGCAGGTCGAACCGCGGCACGGGGGTGCCGAGATCCATCACGACCGTGCCCGGATCCTTCACGACGATCTGCTTAGGGTCGGTGATGTAGGTCCCGAGGGTCGAGCCAGCGCCGAGCCCCGCCGTGATGGTGCGCTGGTACGCTTCCTTCAGAGCGTTGCCGTCGAAGGGCGTTCCGTCGCTGTACTTGACGCCAGGCCGCAGGTCGAATGTCCACACGCTCTGGTCGGCATTCGTCGTGATCTTTTGCGCAAGCCACGGCTTCGTTTCGGTAGCGCTGTTGCCCTTCATGCGCATCAGTGAGTCGTAGATCCCGAAGTCGGGCACGATGGCCGACAGCAGGAAATACGACGCCGGGTCGAAGTCGGCCGTGAACGCGTCCATCGCTACGATCAGCGTTTCCGGATCGCGATTCAGAGCCGCTCCCGCCGTCACCTGCTTTGTCGACGTGGGTGTCGAACCGCCACAGGCCGCGAGCATGCTGCCCGCCACCGCACCGGAAGCCACCCCGCTGGCTCCCCGGATGAACTGTCGGCGGCTGTACCGCCTGTCCCAGCTTGCCATCATCTTGCCTCTCGTCTCGCATCCCAGCCGCCAAAGCGCCACCAGGTCACCATCTTGTACGCGACCGGCAAGCGTCGCGGTCACTCGGCGGGTCGTAGCCCGGGGTAACCTCCACCACATCGCAGCTCACCAAATCGATGCTGCTGAGCAGGCGAAATACCGCAATGCCATGCGCCGACAACAGGCCCGCCTCGGGCGTGCCCGTCCCGGGCGCGAAGGCCGGGTCAATAACGTCGATCGAGTGATCCACGTCGGCCAGTTCCTCCTCGATCGCGCGTCAAACTAGCGTTCGATCACCTCGTAGCTGCGCTCGATATTGCCCGGCACGATCGATACGTCGCCGCGGCCAGCGCAGGAAAGCGCCTCGGACGGCTTGACTGGAGCGCCGGGCTGTACCGGAGCAGGCGCACCAACACCGCGCGGCGGGCGTTTGGCCAAACGCCCGCCGACTCGAAAGTGACGCCAGCGTCGAATGGAATTTCGACGACCGGGACGCCCACTTCCTCGAGAGTGCCCACCTGCGGAAGCCGGGCAAATGTATCGATCGATAGGTTAACGGTACCTTGAGGTCAAGGCAAGCGGTTCGGCGGTTACCCCCCCGATCCCGGCGTCGAACGCTGCGGCCGGCCACCCGGGGCCAGGGCCGTAACCCGCAGCTCCCACCATTGGGCTAGCTGTCAGGCCTCGCCGCGCAGCCCGAGCGAGCGGGCGATTACCATCCGCTGCACCTCGGACGTGCCCTCGCCGATTTCCAGCACCTTGGCGTCCCGGTAGAAGCGCGCGACCGGGAACTCGTTCATGAAGCCGTAGCCGCCGAATATCTGGGTGGCATCGCGCGCGTTATCCATCGCCGCGTTGGCGCAGGTCAGCTTCGCGATCGCGGCCTGCTTCTTGAACGGCTCGGCCGCGATGAGCCGGGCAGCCGCGTCGTACCAGGCCAGCCGGGCCGCATGCGCGCGCGCCTCCATGTCCGCGATCTTGAACTGGATGCCCTGGTAATGACCGAGCCGGCGGCCGAACGCGGCCCGCTCGCTGACGTAGGCCAGGCACTCATCCACGCAGCCCGCGGCCAGCCCGGCCGCCAGCGCGGCGATCGCCACCCGGCCCTCGTCCAGCGTCTGCAGGAACTGCGCGTAGCCGCGGCCCCGCTCGCCGAGCAGGTTCGCCGCGGGCACCCGGCAGGAGCTAAATGCCAGGTCCCTGGTATCGGAGGCGCACCAGCCCACCTTCGAGTACTCCGGCCCGATGGTGAGCCCGGGGGTTCCGGACGGGACGATGATCGAGGAGATCTCGGCCCGGCCGCCGTCCGGCCTGCCGGTGATCGCCAGCGCCGTGACCAGGGAGGTGATCGACGTACCGGAATTAGTGATGAACGCCTTGGTGCCGTCGATTACCCACTCGCCGTCCTCCAGCCGGGCCGTGGTGCGCATGCCCCCGGCGATGTCCGAGCCGCCGCCTGGCTCGGTAAGCCCGAAGGCGGCCAGCTGATCCCCCTGGCACAGAGCGGGCAGCCAGCGTTCGCGCTGCTCCGGCGAGCCGAACCGGTAGATCGGCATGGCGCCAAGCGAGACCGCCGCTTCAAGCGTGATCGCCACCGACGAATCGACTCTGGCCAGCTCGTGCAGGGCAATGCAGAGCGCAAAATAGTCGCCGCCCATCCCGCCGTACTCCTCCGGGATGGGCAGGCCGAACAGGCCGAGCTTGGCCATCTTCGCGACGATCTCATAGGGAAACTCGGCGCGCTGGTAGAAGCCGCCGATCACCGGCGCCACCACGTCGCGCGCGAACCCGGCAACGGTCAGGCGGAGCTGCTCTAGATCGTCAGTCAGCCTGAAGCTGATCATCTCCCTGCCCCTTTGCAGATAGTGATAGCTTGCCGCAGCGGCGATGCTGCCCGATGTCAGCGATGTTACTGGCCGCCGTAGCGCTCCGCGGTCAGCCGGCCCCGCTCGCGCTCGCGGCGGGCGGCCAGACCGGCTCGCCCTGGTAGCAGACTGTCCAACCCCGGCCGGCCCGCCCGATGGCAGTCGAAGGACAAGTTCAACGGCAAGTTCAAGAGCAGGATCTGAAACGGATCCTGCCACCGCCGGTGTGCTCGGCCAGTGCGCGTTCGCCGGAGCGGGTAACGTGCCTACCGTGGCCCGGTAATCTCCCTAAAGCAGTACACGGCACGCGGGCACGCGCCGGGCGCGGCTAAGGTTTGGCGCGGGACACGAGATCGCTTCCGGCGCGCTGGCGCTGAAGTGGCCGTGACCCGAGGTGCTAGCTCCGCGGTGGAGGATCTGAATGGCGACCCTGACCTGCCCTGTCTGCGCTGCCGAGGTCAAGGCGGACGACCTCATCTGCTTCACCTGCGGCGCCAACCTGCCGCGGGTGCGCTCCCGCGATGACGACCCGCCCGCCTCGATAACCGTCATGCAGGAGTATCTCAAGGGCGAGGACAGGAACGTCCCGATCTCCCCCACGGTGCTGCGCCTGGCCTTTCCGGCGGGCAATGTCGAGGTACCAGCGGGCACGTCCCTGCTGCTCGGGCGGGATCCGGAGGATTCCCTGGTCGCGGCCGCGTTTGCCAGTTACGAGAACGTATCGAGGCGGCACGCGACGGTCACCGTCGACGATGCCGGCCATGCGACTATCCGGGACGAGCACTCGACGAACGGGACCTTCGTCAACGGCGACCGGGTGCTCCCCGGCACCGGCGTCCGGCTGGCGGACGGCGACATCGTCCGGCTGGCTGGCGACGTGAGCGCGGAGGTCTCGCTGCCCCGGCAGGAGCCCGACCCGGCCACGCTCAGCCGGGAGGATCGCCCGGATCCGCAGTGAACCACGGCTCACCAGGATCGCCGGCCGAGAACCAGGGCCGGTAGGGATCGCCGCCGCGCGGCGGCCAGGCGGCCGCCGCGCCGTCGCGATGGCCGCCGTATCCCGGCGACGAGGGATGGCTCGCCCGCAGGGCCTCGAGCCGCCGGCCGAGATCATCCGGCCGGCCAGCATCCGCAGCTGCGGCCGCGGCATCCGCGTCCCGGTCCGCGCCGTCCGCAATGCCCGCGTCCTGATCCGGGCCGGCCGCGGCCCGGTCCGCGCGTCCGGGTCCCGCACGGTGCCCGGCCGGGTCCGTCGCGCCCGTGTTACCCGGCTCAGCTAACTCCCGGCGCTCGCCGGGGGAATCAATCCGTCGCATCTAGCTGATTCTGCCGCCCTGCGGTGCCCAAAAGCCAGCGCCTGCCCTGGTGCTTGCGCTGCCAGATCGCAACCTGATCAGCCGGGCCGCCGGATAACCGGACGGCTGCCGCAATCTGGGCCTTTGGACGCGGCGGCCAGGACCTGCCGGTTCACCGCCCGGCACGGCGAGTACACGGTAGACCTGCCGATGGACCCGATGCACGGCACGGTCGGGGTAGCGCCCGCGATGCTGGAGGTCCGCAGCGCGCTGGTGCCGGACGCGTTCGGCGGCAACATGGACACCCCGGAGATGCGCGCTGGCGCTACCTGCTACCTAGGCGTCAACGTCGAGGGTGCGCTGCTGTCGCTCGGCGACGGGCACGCCCGCCAGGGCGAGGGCGAGACCTGCGGCGTCGCGGTCGAGTGCGCGATGAACACGGTCATGGTGGTTGACCTGATCAAGGGCGCGGCGTGCCCCTGGCCGCGGCTGGAATCGGACAAGTACCTGATGTCCGCCGGTTCCGCGCGCCCGCTGGAGGACGCGTTCCGCATTGCCCAGCTGGACATGGTGCAGTGGCTCGGCGCCGAGTACGGGTTCACCCGCTGGATGCCTACCAGCTCATTACCCAGGTGATCGAGGCGCCGCTGGCTAACGTCTGCGACCCGAACTACACCAGCCTGGCGAAACTGCCCAAGCGCTACCTGCCGGCCATCGCGGCGATGGGCGGCGCGCACGCCCGGCTCCGCGGGCTGGCCGGCCAGTACCTGGGCCGCTAGCCGCGGCCCGGCCGGAGGAAGCGCTGGACGTCGGCGGCGTCGGCCAGCAAGGCCGCCTCGTCGGCGGTGGTCAGCGGCGCGAACGGCGCTAGCGTGACCTGGCCGCGGGGCATGCTCCAGGTGCCGGCGGCGCGGCCGCCGACGAGGGCGAAGGGCCGGAATACGCCGTTTGACGTCACGATGCCCTGGCTGGGCCCGAGCACCGGCTCGCGGGAAACCCAGCCGTGCAGCAGCGGGTCGAACGCACCGAGCAGCAGCGGCGGCGGGAACCCGGGCTCATCATCGCGTGCGACCTTCTCCAGGCTGACCAGGCCGTCGTCATGTTCGGCCAGGCCGGCGCCGATGGCGGCCAGGCCGCGACGGGCATCGCGCAGCGGCAGCCCGGCCCACTTGGCCAGGTCCCGGTCGGCCGCCGGGCCGTGCCCGGCCAGGTAGCGCCGGGCCAGCTCGGCCAGCGCAGTGTCCCGGTCCAGCGGGGCCGGCGGCGCGCCGAGCCAGTCGCGCACCAGCGCGAAGGCGTGCTCGGCGCCGAGCATCGGCCCGCGCACGATGTGCCCGCGCCGCGAGGCAACGGCCAGGATGTGCACTAGGGCCTGTCCGTCGGTGCGGACGCCGGCCGCCGCGATCCGCTCGCCGAGCTGCGCCCGGGTCAGCGGGCCGTCCGCGGCGAGCGCCGTCTCGATCGCGGCGACCGCCTTGTCGGCGTCGCCCGCCGATACCCCCTCCTGCGCCAGGCGGCGCGCGCTCGCCGAGGCCAGCTGGGGCGTCGTGAGCGGGTGCAGCCACCAGTAGTCCTCGGTGCGGACGAGATGCAGCGTGCCCCGGTTCAGCCAGGTGATCAGGAGCGAGCGCTCGCCGGTCAGCGCCCGGTCGACGTCCGCCGCGGTCAGGCCGGCTGACCGGGCGCGGATGGCGAGCCGGGCGCCGCGCGGGTCCTGGCCCTGCACCGCGAGCAGCCGCCCGACGACGGCCACGACGCTGGCGGCCGGCTCGCCATACAGCTGCTGGGCAGCGAACCGCGCCGCCTGCACCGCCCGGCTCACCATGAGCGGAATTCGCTGGCCCGGCGGGCGGCCGAAATGCCACGATTGCAGTCATGCCGATCGACAAGGTAAATCTCACCGAGAAGCTGGGGACTTTCACCGAGCACTGGTCTCCGAAGATCATCGGGCGGATGAACGACTACGAACTCAAGATCGTCAAGCTTCAGGGCGAGTTCGTCTGGCATCAGCACGACGATACCGACGAGGTCTTCCTCGTGCTCGACGGCGAGCTGACCATCGACCTGCCGGACGGCACCGTGGTCCTCGGGCCGCAGGAGACGGTGACGATCCCGCGCGGCGTCCGGCACCGGCCGCGGGCCGAGGCGCAGGCCTCGGCGCTGCTGATCGAGCCGGCCGGCGTGGTCAACACCGGCGAGGCCGGCGGCGAGCTGACCGCCACCCCGGAGTCACTCATCTAGCCCGGCCGACCCTAAAGGTCGCCAGCCGCGTAGACCCGCTCGCCCTCGACGTAGGTTGCCAGCACCCGCAGGCCGGCGATCTCCCCTGGCGGGACGCTGAACGGGTCCCGGTCGAGCACGATCAGGTCGGCCAGCCGGCCTGGCTCGAGCACGGCGGTCACGCCGTCGGTGTGGTTCACGTAGGCGGAGCCGATCGTGTACGCGCCGAGCGCCTCGGCCAGGCCGAGGCCCTGCTCCGGCAGGAACGGCTCAGCGTCGCCGCCGGTGGCGCCGGGCAGCGCCCGGTTCACCGCCACGTGGATGGCGCGCAGCGGGTTCGCGCTGCTCACCGCCCAGTCGCTGCCGGCCGCGAGGCGGGCGCCGGACCGGGCCAGGTCGCCGAACAGGTACTGCCTGGCAGCCCGCTGCGGCCCGATGAACGGGATGGTCAGCTCGTCCATCTGCGGCTCGTGCGCGGCCCAGAGTGCCTGCATGTTGGCGGTGACGTTCAATGCGCTGAAACGGGGTACGTCGGCCGGGTGCATGACCTGCAGGTGCGCGATGTGGTGGCGGTGGTCATTGGCGCCGTTGGCGGCCCGGGCAGCTGCCACCGCATCCAGCGCCTCGCGCACCGCGCGGTCCCCGATGGCGTGGAAGTGCACCTGGAATTGCTCGGCATCCAGCCGGGTGACAGCCTCGCACAGTTCTTCCGGGTCGACATAGGACAGGCCGCGGTTGCCGGTCTGGCAGCCGCAGGAGTCGTAATAGGGGTCAATCATCCCGGCGGTGAAGTTCTCCGCCACGCCATCCAGCATGATCTTCACCGTGTTCGCCCGGAACCGGCCCGCCTGGCCCTGCTCGCGGCGGCCGAGCAGCTCACCGAGCTGGCCGAGGCCGCGACGGCGGTCCCACCACAGCGCGCCGGCCACCCGGGCAGTGAGCTGGCCGCCGCCCGCGGCCGCCAGGTAGGCCGGCAGCGGGTCGGCCGAGCCGAGATAATCCCCGACGATCGCATCCTGCCAGGCGGTGACTCCCCTGGCATGCAGGTGCGCCTGGGCGAGCAGCAGGCCGGCCAGGCTGTCCTCAGAGGTGACCGCGGGGACGTGCCTGCCGACCAGGGTGGCCGCGCCCTCGTGCAGGGTGCCCTGCGGCGACCCGCCTGGCTCGCGCTCGATCCGGCCGTCCGGCGGAATCCGGGGTGCGCGCGCCGATCCCGGCCAGCTCGAGCGCGCGGGTGCTGGCCCACGCCCCGTGCGCGTCCCGGTTCAGCAGGAACGCGGCCCGGCCGCCGGTCACCTGGTCGAGCAGGCCGCGGCCTGGCGTCCCGCCGGGGAACCATTCCATCCGCCAGCCGGCCCCGGCGATCCAGGCCTGGCCCGGGCGGGAGTCGGCGTAGCACCGGATCCTGGCCAGCGCCTCGTCCAGCGAGGCGGCGCCGATCAGGTTGCAGCAGACCATGGTGACCCCGGCGAACGCGGGATGCACGTGCGCGTCCTGGAAGCCGGGCAGCAGCGCCCGGCCGCGCAGGTCGATGACCTCCGTGGCCGGCCCGGTCAAGTCCCGGACCTGCTGGTCGCCCGCCACCGCGACGGCGAGGATGCGACCGCCGGCCACCACCACCGCGCCGGCTGCCTGGCCGTCGCTGGCAGCCGCGACTAGCCGCCGCCTGGCCTGGTCAGCGGTGTAAACCGGGCCACCAGTAAAAATCAGGTCGGCTTGCATCGGTTTGGTATGCCGCTGCTATGCCGCGCACTCCCGGCAGACCAGCAGGTTGCCCTTGGTCTCTGCCAGCTGACTCCGGTGATGCACCAGGAAACAGCTTGAGCAGGTGAACTCGTCCGCCTGGCGCGGGATCACGCGGAACGAGAGTTCCTCGTTCGACAGATCCGCGCCGGGCAGTTCCAGTGATTCGGCCACGTCGTCCGGATCGACGTCAATCGTGGAAGATGACTTGTCCATCCGCCGCGCCTGCAGTTCTTGCAGGCTGTCCTCGGTGAGCTCGTCGTCCGTCTTCCGCGGGCTGTCGTAGTCAGTAGCCATCTGGCCCATACCCCTCCATGTCTTGCGCCTCGTCGCGCGGGATGTAACGCTCGGGAGGCCGTAGTTGTGCCCGATTCCGGCGGCGAATTCTGTCACGTCCCGGCGCCAGCTACACGTAGCTGGCCGCCAGCGAAGATTTCGTGTCGCCCCGGGGTCCGGTCTGGCCGCGCCACCGGCATCTTCACCAGCGAGTAACTTAGTCGATCAGCACAGCTCTGCAGCGCAGAGTGCGTATGGTACGAACCGCACATCATGCCACGCCAGACCTCGCGGAGGCGACGCATGCCCCAGGTCGCGCCACTGCGTCCCGACGACCCCAAGCGCGTCGGGCGCTATCGGCTGACCGGGCGGATCACCGGGATACCTCGCAGCAGCCCCGCGTATCTCGGCCGGGCCACCGACGGCGACCGGGTGACGCTCACCCTGTTCGCACCGGAGCGGACGCCGGACAGCGCTGTCCGGGACCGGTTCACGGCGGAGGCCAGGGCAGCTCGCCGGGTAACGCCGTTCTGCGCCGCCCGGATCCTTGACGCCGGCCTGGAGAATAACCAGGCCTACCTGGTCAGCGAGTACGTGGCCGGGGCGCTGCTGTCCGAGACGGTCGCCGCGGCCGGGCCGCGTGAAGGCGAGGAGCTTGCGGCGCTGGCCATCGGCATGGCGACCGGCCTGGCCGCGGTGCACCAGGCCGGGCTGGTGCACGGCGAGTTCGGGCCCGAGCACGTCGTGCTCGGTGCCGACGGGCCGCGGGTGATCGGCTTCGCCATCACGCCGCCGTACGGCGCGGCCACGCCCGCCGCCGACATGCTCGCGTGGGCGCAGGCAGTGCTGTTCGCCGCCACTGGGAAGAGCGCGGCCGGGCGGGCGGACCTAGCGCTGCTGCCGGAGCCGCTGCGCGGCGTGGTCGCGAGCTGCGCCACGCCGGAGCCCGCGGCCAGGCCGACCGCCCGGCAGGCCCTGGTCCGGCTCCTCGTCCAGGAAAACCCGCCGGCCGGCTTGCTGGCCGAGGGATCCAGGCGCGCAGCGAAGGCTGCGGCGCACGCCCCGGCCGAGCCGCCACCAGGGGCTGCGCGCCCGGCTGGCCAGGCCGCCCGGCCCCGGCGGGCGCGAGCAATTGGCTGGGCGGCGGCGGCGGCCGTCTGCCTGCTGGCGATCGCGGTCGCCGTGCGGGTGCTGCAGGACGCCAGCTCAGCCGGCCCCGCGCGCGCGGTCAACCCCGCCTCGGCCAACCGGCCGGCCGCATCCAGCACGGCGCCGGCGTCCAGCCCGTCGCCGTCGCCTACCGCGACGCTGCCCGCCGCGGTGAACGGCACCTGGTCCGGATCCGTGCAGCAGGGCAGCGGCAACATCGATACCGCGGTCAAGCTCGACGGCAGCTCACCGAATGGCACGATCACCTACTCCGGCACCTCGTTCACCTGCTCGGGCAGCCTCAAGCTGAAGTCGGCAGCGCACCAGACCTTCACGATGAGCCAGCAGATCGTGGCCGGGGACTGCCTGAACGGCATCGTGACGCTGCGGCAGCGGCCCAACGGGTCGCTGAAGTTCAACTTCAAGGGAGCGTCGAGCCTCGCCGCCACCGGCACCCTGACCAGGCAGTAGCCGACTCCGGCAGTTCGCCTGCGGCTACTCGTCCCGCTCGGCGTGCAGGCCCGACAGCAGCTCCTGCAGCGCGCCGAACAGGCCTGGCCCGGCCGCGATGGTCATCGCCGGGCTGGCCGGCCGGCCCGCCAGCCCGGCGACCTGGGCCCCGGCCTCGCCGGCGATGAGCCCGCCGGCCGCGATATCCCAGTAATTCACGCCCCGCTCGAAGTAGCCGTCGACCCGGCCGGCCGCCAGCGAGCAAAGGTCGACGGCGGCGGACCCGCCGCGCCGGATGTCGCGCACCCGCGGCAGCACTGCCGCCACGACCTCGCCCTGCACCTTGCGCCTAGCGGATCCGTAGCCGAAGCCGGTCGCGACCAGCGCCTGGCCGAGCGGGACGCCGACGTTGCAGCGCAGCGCGGCCGGCGGCCCGCTGCCCGACCACAGCCACGCGCCGGCGCCCAGCATCGCGCAGAACTCTTCGCCGCGCGACGGCACGGCCACTGCACCGGCGAGCACCGTGCCAGCGACTTCGACCGCAACGCTGACCGACCAGTCGGGCAGGCCGTACAGGTAGTTCACGGTGCCATCCAGCGGATCCACGATCCAGCGGACCCGGCCGTGCCCGGACTCGCCGCCTTCCTCGCCGAGTATCGCGTCTCCCGGCCGCTCCGCCAGGATCCTCGTCCTGATCAGCGTCTCGGCAGCCTGGTCCATCGCGGTCACTATGTCCGTCGGGCTCGACTTCGTGGTGACCACGGCCGGGCGGCCGGCCGGGCGGCGGTCATGCAGCAGCCGGCCTCGGCCGCGACCGACCTGGCCAGCTCGAGCAGCTGGCCCGCGCGCGGCAGGCTCACTGCTGCCCCCCCGGGCGGGCAGCGCAGCATCCGGCCGGGCAGGAATCGTGCCAGCTGCCGAGGTCGCCGAGCGCGGCCCTGGGGGCTCCGTCCAGCCGCTCGCGGACCAGCTCGGTGATCATCGCGATGAAGGCCGGGTCGGTGCCCGGGGTGGCCGCCCGCGCCAGCGGCAGGCCGAGGCTGCGGGCCGTCTCGGCGGCCTCCACGTCGAGGTCGTACCTGACTTCCATATGGTCGGAGATGAAGCCGACCGGGACCAGGACCACCGCCGGCGTGCCTGCGCCGGCCAGCTCGACCAGGCAGTCGCTGACATCCGGGCCGAGCCACGGCTGCGACGGCGGGCCGCTCCGGCTCTGGTAAGCGAGCCGCCAGCGGCGGGCCGTGCCAGCTGGCCCCGGGCCGACCCGGTCAGCGACCAGCCGGGCCGCCTCGGCTAGCTGCGCCGGGTACGCACCGCAGCCGCCCGGGCCGCTCGCGGCCGCCATGCCCGCCGGGATGCTATGTGCAGTGAACACGAGTTCTGCTTCCGCGCAAACGGATGCATCCAGCGACTCGATTGCCCGCCGGGTGCTCGCGGCCAGCGGCTCGATGAAGCCCGGATGGTTGAAGTACTGCCGGATCTTGTCGATCTGCGGGGCGGCCGGTCCCGCTTGGCCGCAGGCCTGAGCGATGTCGTCGAGGTACTGCCGGCAGCTTGAGTACGAGCTGTAGGCGGCGGTCACGAAGGCGAGCGCGCGCCGCACGCCGTCGGCGGCCATTGCCCGGACGGTGTCGGCCAGGTAGGGATCGGTGTTCCTGTTCCCCCAGTAGACCGGGAGGTCCATGCCGCCAGCGGCGAAGTCCTTCTCGATGGCGGCGACCAGGTCGCGGCACTGCTGGTTGATCGGGCTCACCCCGCCGAACCGGTAATAGTGCCCGGCCACCTCCTCGAGCCGCTCGGGCGGCACGCCGCGGCCGCGGGTGACATTCTGCAGGAACGGGATGACGTCGCCGGGGCCCTCCGGCCCCCCGAAAGACACCAGCAGGAACGCGTCGTAGGGCGGCATGCCTCCATCCAATCAGGATGGCCGGGGCCGGCCGGTCAGGGATAGTCCTTCGCGTACTCGGCGGCCAGGCCGATTACCTCGCGCACGTACCAGTCGGCATGGTTGTAGGCGAAGATTGCCGCCTGCAGCGCATGGCCGCGGCCGGCCGCGCCGTCCGCGCAGAGCATCCGCGCGGCCGAGGGCACCGCGTCGTAGGGATCCATGATGTCCGGCGGGCCGCTGCGGCCAAATCCGGAGATGCCCCATTCCTGCCAGGTGGACGGCAGGAATTGCATGGGGCCGAGAGCCCCGGCGGTGGACGGCCCGACATTGGTCCCGTCCGCGCTCTCGATCTGGCCGATGGCCGCGAGGATGGTCCACGACATGCCCGGGCAGTATCTGGCCGCCGACTGCCTGAACAAGCTGAGGTAGCTGCCGGGCAGCTGCCCGGAGGCCTTGGCGCTGACCGGCGGCTGCTGGCTGCGCAGGCTGACGATCCTGGCCGCGGAGCCGAGCACGGCATGCACGGCGCCGGTGAGCGCGGCCAGCCTGGCGCCGGGCGCGCTGATTAGCGCGGCCACCCTGTGCACCAGGCCGAGCCGGCCCGATGTCGCTACGTTGACCAGCAGGTCCACGCCGCCGATGCCGAGCCTGGCCGCCATCCCGAACTGCACCGACCGGGTGCTGGCGCCGGACAGCTGATAGGAGGCACCGCGGCGGAGCCCCAGCCTGGCGCTGGCCGCCTCGGACGCCACGAACCTGCCGCTGGTAAGCGCGGTCCAGAAACGCTGATCTGACGCGGTCCGCAGCGGCGTCCAGGACCGGAACTGGCCCGGGCTGACGCCGATCGCGCTGACCGGGCGACCGCCGGCCTTGATCTCCCCGCCGTCGAACGCGATCACGTGGCGCACGCCGGCCAGCTTCCTGATCCTGGCGGCCTGGCCGGCCGACAGGCCCGCCGGGTCGACCACCAGCAGGTCGGGGAGGATGATCTGGCGGAAGGCCGCGGCGGCGCCGGCGCCGTCCGGGCTCGCTGCCAGGTGCGCCCGGGCCGCGACTGGCTGGTGGCCGGCCGGCCACGGCACGAGTCCCGGCCGGGCCGGATTGTGGGTAGCCGCGAGCGCGAGCACCATGCCGGAAACCGTCACGCCGCGCAGGGCAGCCGGGACGGGCGCACAGGAGCGCAGCAGGCTGCGCCGGAGCAGGCTTCGCATCGCAAGGTCAACGATAACCGGCGGCGTCAACAGGCCGACGGCAGCGGCGCCAGGGACCGCTGTGGCTGGCCGCCGTCCGGTAGGGTCCGGGCATGGCCGGTACCTCCGCTGGCTGGCGGAACTGGGCGGGCAACGAGGCGGCCGCACCGCGCGAGATCGTCGCGCCCGGGTCGGCGGACGAGGTCGCGGCTGCCATCGGCCGGGCCGCGGAGCTTGGCCTGACGGTCCGGATGACCGGCGCCGGCCATTCGTTCACCGGGGCTGCCGCCACCGACGGCATCATGCTGCGGCCTGGCCGGATGGCCGGAATCAGGTCGGTAGACGGGCCGGCCGGGCTGGTCACCGCGGAGGCCGGCTGCCAGTTGCGGGCCCTGAATGAGGAACTGCTGCGCCGCGGCCTCGCGCTCGCGAACATGGGCGATATCCAGGTCCAGACGGTCGCGGGCGCGATCCAGACCGGGACGCACGGCACCGGCCGAGACGTCGGCGGCATGGCGGCACAGGTAGCGGGCCTGGAGATCGTGCTTGCCGACGGCAGCGTCAGGCAGTGTTCCGCTGCCGCCAACCCGGACTTGTTCGCCGCGGCCCGGGTCGGCCTCGGCGCGCTCGGCGTGCTCACGGCCGTCACGTTCCGCGTACTGCCCGCGTTCCTGCTGGAAGCCCGCGAGCAGCCGATGCGCTGGACCGAGGTCGTCGGCAGGCTTGACGAGCTGACCTCCGGCAACGAGCACTTCGAGTTCTTCTGGTTCCCGCACACCGAGGGATGCCTGACCAAGCGGAACAACAGGACTGGCAGGCCGGCCAGGCCACTGGGCAAGTTCAGGCGCTGGCTGGACGATGAGTTCCTGTCCAACACGGTGTTCGGCATCACCAGCCAGCTCGGGCACCGGTTCCCGGGAGTGATCAAGCCGGTCAACACGCTGGCCGGGAAGGCGATCAGCGCACGCCGCTACGCCGATGCCTCGTACCGGGTGTTCACCAGCCCCCGCCGGGTCCGCTTCAAGGAGCAGGAGTACGCGATACCGGCCGGGTCGCTGGCTGCGGCGCTGCGCGAAATCCGGGCCCTGATCGACCGGCACGACTGGCGGATCAGCTTCCCGATCGAGGTGCGGGTCACCCCCGGCGATGATGCTTGGCTGTCCACCGCCTACGGTCGGGACAGCGCGTATATCGCCTGCCACGTCTTCCACGCGTCGCCGCATGCGGAGTACTTCCGGGAAATCGAGGCGGTGCTCACGGCAGTCGGCGGCCGTCCGCACTGGGGCAAGATGCACACCAGGGATGCCGGTTACCTGCGCGGCGCGTATCCGCGGTTCGGCGATTTCCTCGCGCTGCGCGACAAGCTGGACCCGGCCCGGCGGTTCGGCAACGCCTATCTCGCCCAGGTTCTCGGCCGGTAACCGGGGCCGGACGGCATGCCGGAACCGGTTCCCGGGTAGGGCATGACCGTGCTCATGGCTGGTCCGGCTGATCGTTCCCGCGAGCGGCTCGATAGCCTGAGCCCGGCCGGCCAGACCAGCGCCAGCCGGAAACCCCGGTGGCTCCGGCCCGAATCCCGCTAGTCTCGCCAGGATGAACCGGGAACCTGAGCCCGACCCGCAGCCCGGCCAGCTGGCCGCAGCCAGCGCCGTGCCCGCGGGCAGTGATCCGGCCAACCCGGTCAGCCGCGCCACGGTCGCTGCGGAAGTACCGGACGCGAAGGAGCGGAACGTGGGCAAGCCCGCAGCACCCCGGGCCGGTAGCGGCGCCGGCGGCCGGCCCCGGCGCCCGTCGCTAGGCGGCGGCATCCCCGCCCAGGAACGCGAACTCGGCGCGCAGGGCCGCCAGACGGTCCGGCGGCTGCTTGAGGCCGGACTGGCCGAATTCGACGAGCGCGGATTCCAGGCCGTCCGGGTCGATGACGTGGTACGCCGGGCGAAGACCTCGCATGGCACGTTCTACCTGTACTTCGCCAATAAGGAAGATCTATTCAAGACGCTGCTCCGGGACGCGCTGCACGACATGGCGATCATCACCGGGGAATTCCCCGTGGTGACCAGGAACGAGGCCGGGCGGACGGCGCTGCGCGACTGGATCCGGCGGTTCTGCGACACCTATGCGGCGCACGCCACGGTGATCAGGATCCTGAGCCAGGCAGAGCTGGTCGGCGAGGAAGTCTGGGGCGACGGGCTGCAGCTGCTCTTCCGCCTGGCGGAGGCCATCACCCAGGGAATGACGGCGAGCAGCCGGGCCGCGAGCACCGAGCCGGGCGCGGCCAGCGAGCTGCCCCAGCATGCCGAGCTGACCGCGGTCGCCTGCCTGATGATGCTGGAGCGCGTCAATTACCTGCTCAGCGTCGAGGTGCGGCTGCCCAGGGAGGAAATGGTCGACCGGCTCAGCGCGATCATCTTCGCCGCGTTCAACACGGTGTAGGCGCTGGCAGCTACCCCCGGCGCAGTTCGGCGCTGGCCGCCAGTGCCCGGCGGGCGGCCGGAACGTCATGTACCCGGAATGCCCGCGCGCCCAGCCAGGCCGAGATCGCCAGCGCGGCGATCGTGCCCTCCGCCCGATCCTGGACGCCGAGATCCAGGGTCTCGCCGACGAAGTCCTTGTTCGACACCGCCACCAGCACCGGCCAGCCGGTCTCGGCGAGCTCGCCGAGTCGCCTGGTCACTTCCAGCGAGTGCCAGGTGTTCTTGCCGAAGTCGTGCGCGGGATCGATCAGGATCCCGTCCGGGCGGACGCCGGCCGCCACTGCCCGGGCCGCCTCGGCGGTCACGTACTGACACACGGCCGCCGTCACGTCCGGGTAGGCGGGGCGGTACGGGCCGGTCCGCGGCGTGAGCCCGCCCGCATGCGAGCAGACCAGCCCGATCCGGTGCGCGGCGGCGACCTCGGCGAGCCGCGGGTCAGTGCCGCCCCAGGCATCGTTGAGCAGGTCAGCGCCGGCCGCCGCGACGGCGTCGGCCACCTCGGCCCGCCAGGTATCGACGCTTATCACCACATCGGGATGCCGGTCCCGCACGGCGGCAACCAGGCCGGCCACCCGGCGGATTTCCTCGGTCACGCCGACGTCGGCGCCCGGGCCGGCCTTGACCCCCCCGATGTCCACAATGTCGGCGCCGGCCGCGACGGCCCGGTCGGCGGCGCGCAGCGCGGCACCGAACTCCCGCGTCGCGCCCCGGTCGAAGAACGAGTCGGGCGTCCGGTTGATCACGGCCATCACGGCAAACGTCCCGGGCGGCCACTCGAGCCGGCCGAGCCGCAGCGTCCGAGCCTGAGTCACCAGCGCCACGATAGGCGGCGCCCGCGGCAGCCCGCGCGCAGGCCGGCGGGCAGAATCGGGTGCGTGCGATTTCTCACCGAGCCAAGGCCGGCCTATGACCTGGCCTACAGCGATGTCTTCCTGGTGCCGAACCGGTCGGCGGTCGCCTCCCGGCTGGACGTCGGGCTGGCCACCTGCGACGGCAGCGGCACCACGATTCCGCTGATCGCGGCCAACATGACGGCGGTCTCCGGGCGCCGGATGGCCGAGACGATAGCCCGCCGTGGCGGGCTGGCCGTGCTGCCGCAGGATATCCCGGCTGACGTCGTCGCTGACGTCGTGTCCTGGGTGAAGAGCCGCGACCTGGTCTACGACACCCCGTTGACGCTCGGCCCGGACGCGACTACCGGGCACGCGCTCAGCCTGCTGCCCAAGCGGGCGCACGGAGCGGTCGTCGTGGTTACCAGCGGCCGCCCGGTCGGCGTGGTGACCGATGCGGACTGCCGGGGGGTCGACCGCTTCACCCAGCTCAGCCAGGTCATGTCGGCCGAGCTGGTCACGCTGCCGGCCGGCACCGACCCGGAGCGGGCGTTCGGCCTGCTGCACGCCGGCCGGCACCGGCTGGCCCCGGTCGTCGATGCCGACGGCCGCTGCGTGGGCATCTTGACCCGCACCGGGGCGCTGCGCGCCACCATGTACCGGCCGGCTACCGATGATCGCGGCCGCCTGCGGGTCGCCGCCGCACTCGGCATCAACGGCGATGTCGGCGCCAAGGCCGGGCTGCTGGTCGAGGCAGGCGCAGACATGCTGGTCGTCGATACCGCGCATGGTCATCAGGACAAGATGCTGGAAGCCCTCCGGGCAGTGCGGGCCGCCGCGCCGTCGGTCCCGCTGGTGGCCGGCAACGTGGTGACGGCGGCCGGCGTCGCGGACCTGGTGGCGGCCGGGGCCGGCATCGTGAAAGTTGGCGTCGGCCCCGGCGCGATGTGCACGACGCGGATGATGACCGGAGTGGGACGGCCGCAGTTCAGCGCGGTGCTGGAATGCGCCGCCGAAGCCAGGCGGCTCGGCGCGCAGGCTTGGGCCGACGGCGGCGTCCGCCATCCGCGGGACGTTGCGCTGGCACTGGCGGCCGGTGCGTCCAATGTAATGATCGGGTCCTGGTTCGCCGGCACTTGCGAGTCACCGGGTGACGTGTTCACCGGCGCCGATGGCCGCCGCTATAAGGAGAGCTTCGGGATGGCCTCCGCGCGGGCGGTGAAACTGCGGACGGCGGCCGACTCGCCATTCGACCGGGCCCGCAAGGCACTGTTCGAGGAGGGCATCTCGGAGTCCCGGATGTACCTGGACGAGCATCGGCCGGGGGTGGAGGACCTGATCGACACGATCACCGCCGGGCTGCGCAGTGCGTGTGCTTACACCGGCGCGACCAGCCTGGACGAGCTGCATCAGCGGGCGGTCGTCGGAGTGCAGGGCGCGGCCGGTTATAGCGAGGGTAAGCCGCTGCCCGCCGGCTGGTAATCTGCCGGACCATGCTGAAGCTGGCCCGCCAGGCTGCCATCGCCGCTGCCACCGCCGGATTCCTCGCCACCAGCTGGCCGGTCAGCGCGATGCCGGCCGCCCGCGCCGCAGTTGCCAGCCCGGCCGCAGGCGTTCCGGTGGCGGCTGGCCGCCACGTCGCCGTGCCGACCGGGATCCTGGCCAGGGGCGCCGAACTGCTGAACGCGAGCACCGGCCGGCGGCTGTGGAGCCGCAACCGGAACCAGCCCCGGCCGATGGGCAGCATCGCCAAGGTGATGACCGCGCTGGTCGTGATCCGGGCGGGTCACCTGGGCCGGCATATCAAGATCACCAGAGCCGTCCCCGGGTACATCCGCAGGCATCCCGACGCCAGCAGCGCCGGACTGCGGGCCGGCGACGTGCTGACCGCCCGGCAGCTGCTTGCGGGCATGCTGCTGCCGTCCGGCTGCGACGCCGCCCTGGCACTCGCGAAGGCCTACGGCCCAGGGCGGCATGCGTTCGTGCGGGAGATGAACGCCACCGCGCGGCAGCTCGGCATGCGCCGCACGCATTTCGCCAACTTCGACGGGATGCCGTTGCCGACCGAGCATTCGAGCTACGCCACCCCGGGCGATTTGATCACCCTGGGCCAGGCCGCCATGCAGCTGTCCGCGTTCCGCCGCATCGCGGTCCAGCGGTCGCACCGGATCGGGCCGGCCGCGGCACACCACGGTTACCGGTTCAAGACCACCAACCTGCTGCTCGGCGCCTATCCGGGCACCATCGGGATCAAGACCGGATCGACGGACGCGGCCGGGTACTGCCTGCTGTTCGAGGCGGCGGGCAGCGACGGCACGGTGCTCATCGGCGTTGTCTTGCACAGCTCCGGACGCGACCCGATGGCCCGCTTTACCGCCGCTACCCGGCTGCTCAACTGGGGATTCGGCACCACGGCAGCGCCGCCGCGGCGGCCAGGCCCGGTTCGCGACTAGCCGGTCCCGGCAGGCCACGGCGTCACCTACGGTGGTGGCCATGAAGGCGAGCGCCGACCTGCCCGGTTCCGTGCTGCTGCCCGGCGGGGACAGCCCGAGCATCCTGCTGGTGGAAGATGACCAGGGCATCGCCACCCAGCTGGTCCGCGGGCTGGTCCGCGGCGGTTACCGGGTCGATCACGTGATGACCGGGCAGCAGGCGCTGAGCTGGGGCGAGCCGGACGTTGTGCTGCTTGACCTGGAACTGCCGGACGCCGACGGCGTGCAGGTGTGCCGGCGGCTGCGGGAGCGCTCGGCCGCGGCAATCATCGTGGTAACGGCCCATGGCGAGGAGGCCGAGCGGGTGCTCGCGCTGGACGCCGGAGCCGATGACTACCTGGTGAAGCCATTCGGGCTGGCCGAGCTGCAGGCACGGATCCGGGCCGTGCTGCGCCGCATCAGGCCGGAGGGTGAGGTGGCCAGGCACGGGCCGCTGACCGTCGACCTGCGCCGGCGCAAAGTCAGCGTCTCCGGGGCCGACATCGCGCTGACGCCGAAGGAGTTCGACATTCTCGAGTGCCTCACGATCGATCCAGGCCGGCTGGTCAGCCGCCAGGAGATCCTGGAAAGCGCGTGGGACTCGCACTGGTACGGGCCGACCAAGGTGCTCGACGTGCATATGGCCGCGCTGCGCCGGAAACTGGGCGTCCCCGGCCTGATTGAAACCGTCTACGGCCGCGGCTTCCGGCTCAGCGACGTCTGATGACCCGCCGGATCATCCTGGCCATCCTCGCGCTGATCTGCGCCCTGCTGGCCACCGTGGTGGTCCCGCTCGGCCTGATCACCGCGGCGCATGACCGGCACGACTACCAGGACCAGGCCGTCGCCACCGCCAGGTCGCTGGCCAGCGTGGCAGAGGAAAAGCTCGCTGACCACGATCATGGTGCGGCGCTGGCCACCGCGATCAGGCAGCTTCGCGGCAGCGGTGACCAGGTCGCCATCGTCGACCGGGCAGGCAACCTGGTCGCCGGGACGGCGCCGCCGGCCGCGGCGGCCCGGGTCCGCCGCGTGCTGGCAGCCGGGCCGGGCACCGTCCGCCCGGCCGGCCGCCTGCTGCTCGTCGTCACGCCGGTGCGCAGCGACGCGGGGCACACCGTGCTAGGCGCGGTGGCGCTGACCCGCCAGGCCGGCCCGCTCGATCACCGTCTCGCGGTGCTCTGGGCCTGGCTCGGCGCGGTGTCACTGGCCGGCCTGGCCGCGGGCGCGCTGGTGGCGATCGCCCTGGCCCGCTGGGTCAGCGGCCCGCTCGGCGCCCTGGAGGCCACCGCCGGGCAGCTCGGCGACGGCGCGCTCGGCACGAGATTCGATCTGCGCAGCGGCCCAGCCGAGGTCCGCAGACTGGCCGCCAACTTCAACACCATGGCCGGGCGCCTGGAGACCCTGGTGCACGGTCACCGCGCGATGATGGCCGACGTATCCCATCAGCTCCGCACCCCGCTGGCCGCCCTCCGGCTGCGCCTCGACCTGCTCGCGCAGGATGCCGACGCCCACGCCGCAGCTGAGATCGCCGGGGCACAGGAGGAGATCTCCCGGCTGTCCAGGCTGGTGGACGGCCTGCTCGCGGTGGCCAGGGCCGAGAACGTCGTCGCCCGGCCGGTGCCGGTCGCCGTGCACGGGGTGATCGGCGACCGGGCCGCCGCCTGGCGGCCGGCCGCCCAGGAACGCGGCATCGAGGTCACCGCCGTCTGCCCGGGCCCGGTCCGGGCCAGCCTCGGCGACGGGCACCTTGAGCAGATCCTGGACAACCTGCTGGCCAACGCCATCGACGCCGTGCCGTCCGGCGGTCATGTCCGGGTCCGCTGCGCCGCCGCCGGGCCGGTGGCCCTGATCGTGGTGGAGGACGACGGGCCCGGCATGAGCGAGCCGCAGCGCAAGGCCGCGTTCCGGAGATTTTTCAGCACTTCACCGGGCGGCTCCGGCCTCGGCCTAGCGATCGTGCACCGGCTGGTGACCTCAAATGGCGGCCGCGCGGAGCTATCGGATACGCCCGGCGGCGGGTTGACCGTCAATATCGAGGTTCCTGCCGTCCAGCCGGGCCGCCTGATGCGCCGCACGGCCGCGACATCATCCTGAGGCCGGATGGACCTTTACCGGTTCTGAACGTTTCCTGAACCAGATCCGCGCACCCCGCACGGCAGGCTGGTCGGCACGCCCGGACCGCTGCGGGCCAGCCGAGCCCAGAAGGAGCGAGCTGCCGATGCCGTTGCCCGCCGACGACGCCGTCGCCCGCCGCGACGAGATCCTCGCGCGGACCCGCCGGGCATCGCGGTGGATCACTGCGGCCGCCATCGCGGCCGCGGTCACCCTCGGCAGTGCCTTTGCGCACGCGCTGCCGGGACATCACGCGGCGGCGCAGGCAGCGACGGCCCCAGGCGAGGCCGGCGGCAGCGGCGCGCCGGGCGCCAGCCCGCGCCCGCACCGGGCGCGGCAGCACCCGGCCGGCCGCTGGCAGCGGAGCCACCGGCACCTGACGCCGCCACCGCAGCCGCCCGCGAGCAGCCCGGCACCGCAGCCGACGAGCACGCCGACCCCGCCGCCCGTGGTCTCGGGCGGTTCTTGATGACGACACTCTGGTACGCGGCCCGCGGCACCGGAGTAGTGGCGCTGCTGCTGCTGACCGCGACAGTCGTGCTCGGCATCGCCGGAACGGCCAGGTTCTCCTCGGCACGCTGGCCGCGGGTAATGACGGCCGGGCTGCACCGGAACCTGTCGCTGCTCGTGGTGGCCTTCGTCGCCGTGCACGTGTCGACCACCGTGTTGGATCCGTTCACGCCGATCGGCTGGACCGCAGCCGCCGTGCCGTTCTCGGCCAGCTACCGGCCGCTGTGGCTCGGACTCGGCGCGGTCGCCTTCGACCTGCTGCTCGCGGTGCTGGTGACCAGCTTGCTGCGGGCCAGGCTCGGCTACCGCGCGTGGCGGTCGGTGCACTGGCTGGCCTACGCGTCCTGGCCGGTGGCACTGTGGCACGGGCTCGGGGCTGGCACCGATACCCGGCTGACCTGGCTGGTCGCACTCGATGCCGGCTGCGTTGCCGCGGTCGCCGCCGCGGCGACGTGGCGGGTCTCGCTGCTGCCGGAGGCCGGCCAGCGGCTGGCGGCCGGCTCGGCCGGCCTCGCCCTGGCGCTGGCAACCGTGGCTTTCGTGGCCATCGGCCCGCTGCAGCCCGGCTGGGCCCGCCGGGCCGGGACCCCGGTAGCGCTGCTGGCCGGCGCCGGATCCGGCGCCGCCGCTGGGACCGCTGCCGGATCGACCGTGCGTCCCGGCAGCGGCCGCTTCACCGCCAGCGTCGCGCGGACCGGGCCAGCAGCGGACGGCCAGGCGACGATAACCATCAGCGGGCGCAGCGACAGTTCCCCGCGGCAGTCGATCGTGATCGTCTTGCGGGGCCGGCCAGCGGACGGCGGAGTGATCCTGGCCAGCGGCGACGTCGGCCTGCGGCCGGCCGCGGCTGCGCAGGCCTACCGCGGGCCGGTGGTCGGGCTGGACGGCAACCTGATCGTGGCGCAGCTGCGGGGCGCAGGCGGGTACGCCGCCCGCGCCAGTATCACGCTGTACATCAGCGGCAGCCGGGCCTCCGGCCAGGTGGCGGTTTCCGGGACGCAGTCATGACCGGCCGCCCGTCCGCGGCAGCGCGGCTGATGGCCGGCTGGCTGGAAACCAGCCGGCCCGCCACCTTGCCCGAGCACCTGGCCAGGTACGGCCCGCCGCCGTTGCGCGGGCCGGCCGGCCGCCGCGGGCCAGCCGGCCCCGGGCCCGCGGGCTGGCGGACGCGGTCTTTGCCGCCGGGCTGACCGGGCGCGGGGGCGCCGGCTTCCGCACCGGAACCAAGATGCGCGCCGTCGCCGCCCGCGGTGGCGATGCCGTCGTCGTCGCCAACGGCATGGAGAGCGAGCCTGCCAGCAGCAAGGACGAGGCGCTGCTCTCGCTGGCCCCGCATCTGGTGCTGGACGGCGCCGTGCTCGCGGCCGAGGCGGTCGGCGCGCAGGTAGCCCACCTCTGCATATCCCGGCTCAGGCCGCAACTGCTCGACCAGGTTCTGGCGGCGGTTGCCGACCGGCAGCGGGCCCGGCTGGATCCGGTGCCCATCGAGGTGCACGCGCTACCGGAGCACTACGTGGCCAGCGAGGAGACCTCGCTGATCCGGTGGCTGAACGGCGGCGAGGCCAAGCCCGCGCCCACTCCGCCGCGGCCGTTCGAACGCGGCGTGCGGCGGCTGCCCACGCTGGTGGACAACGTGGAGACGCTGGCGCACGTCGCCCTGATAGCCCGCTACGGCCCGGCCTGGTTCCGGCAGGCCGGGCGGCCGGAGGCGCCGGGCACGATGCTAGTGACGATCTCCGGGGCAGTCGCCCAGCCGGGCGTGCGGGAGATCGAGGTCGGCACCCGGGTCGGCGACGTGCTCGCCCGCTGCGGCGCCGCGGACACCGTCGGCGCCATCCTGGTCGGCGGCTACTTCGGCACCTGGCACGAGGCCCGCGGTATCGGCGGGGTGCCGCTGACCGGCGACGAACTTCGCCGGCTTGGCGCGTCGCCGGGGGCCGGCGTGCTCGTTGCCCTCCCGGCGGATGCCTGCGGGCTGACCGAGACCGCGCGCGTGCTGGCCTACCTGGCCGGGCAGAGCGCTGGCCAGTGCGGCCCGTGCGCCTTCGGGCTGGCTTCGGTCGCCGAGGATTTCGCCCAGCTCGCACTCGGGCGGCCCGGCGGTGCCCTGTTCGACCGGCTGGAACGCAGGCTCGGGATCATCAAGGGACGCGGCGCGTGCCGCCACCCGGACGGCGCGATCCGGCTGGCCGCCTCGGCGCTGACGACGTTCGCCGCGGACGCCAGCGCGCACGCGCGGCACCTGCCCTGCGCCGCGGCGCGCCGCGGCCATCGCGGGCGGGCGGTGCTGCCGATCCCGGCGCCGGCCGCGGCCGGGACGTGGCGATGACGATCGCGCTGCGGCTCGACCCGACCGCCTGCACCGGGCACGGCCTGTGCGCCAGCCTGCTGCCGGAACTCATCGAGCTGGACGAATGGGGATACCCGATCTTGCTTGCCGATACCGTGCCTGACCACCTGCGCCGCAGCGCGCGCCGGGCCAGGGATGCCTGTCCGACGCTCGCCCTGCGGCTGGCGACGGCCAGGCAGCGATGAGCAGGCCGAAGCCGGCCGAGGCCATCGCCGCGCGGCACCGGCATCGCCGCCGCGGCAGCGCGGGCGGCGGGGACGGGCGGAGCACCGGGGGCACCGCTGGCAACGAGCGGCTGACCGCGATGACCGGCGCCGCGCTGCTGGTGCTGTTCGCCGCGGAAGGCGTGACGATCCTGGCCGTGCAGCGGCTGCTGACGCTGCATTTCTTCATCGGCATGCTGCTGGCCGGCCCGGCAGTGCTGAAGATCTCCTCGACCGGTTACCGGTTCGCCCGCTACTACGCCGGCGCCGGCCCCTACGTCCGTAAGGGGCCGCCCGCGCCCTTGCTGCGGCTGCTCGGGCCGGTAGTGGTGCTGACCTCCTGCGGCGTGATCGGCACCGGGGTGCTGCTGGCCTTCGCCGGACCCCGCCCCGGCCCGTGGCTCTTCCTGCACAAGGCTTTTTTCGTGCTGTGGTTCGGGGTAATGACGATCCATGTACTCGCCTACCTGCCGCGGCTGGCCCGGCTCGCCGCCGCGGGCTGGCGCGGCGGCCGGCCCGGCCCCGGTGGCCGCCCCGGCGTAGTGGTCGGCGGCTCGCCCGCCCGGCTGGCACTGCTCGCCACCGCGCTGGCCGGCGGCGCGGTGCTGGCCGTCCTCACGATCCACCTGGCCGGCCCGTGGCAGCACCGCGGCGCCGCCGCGGCATCAGGCCGCCAGCGCATGACAGGCGCGCTTGAAGCCGGCGCTCGATCCGTACCGCAAGCTCACCGAGGCGTGCCCGGCATCGGCAGCCGAAGTCGCGTGCCTGATGCTGCCGCGCGGGGTGAGGACCTCGGTGAAGCTGTTGTCCGGGCTCGCGGCTACCAGCCGGGCGCCGCGCCAGCGTCCGGCCAATGAGATCACCCAGCCGTCTGGCAGCGGCCCGGACTTGACGTTCTGCAGGTCAAGCGTGGTCTTGGCGCCGTCCGTGCCCCACCAGGCATGCACTGCCCCGGTCAGGCCAAGCGTGTACACGCTGCCCCGCTCGGTGCAGATCTTCGCGCTGCCGTGCAGCGTGTCGCAGCTGAATATGCCGCATTCCCGGCCCCGGATGCCCGCTTGCAGGTGAGTGAACAGCACGTACTGGCCGCCGTTGCTGGCCTGCACCCGGCCGTAGCCGTCCCACTCCGTCAGCGGCGTGAACCGGTCACCAATGTGGAAGACCCACGGGGTAGTCACGAGATCGACCAGCACGGCCGCGATCGCCAGCGCTAACAGCCCCTTCAGCAGAATGATGCGCCGCCGCCGGGGCTGCGGGGGGCTGCGTAGGGCCCGGCTGGCCGCCGAGCCCCGGCCCGGTCGCGATCCTGCGACCACCAGGCACCTCCTACCGGGCGAGTCAGGCGAATCTAGCCTAATCCGGCCGGTCGTGCTACCCGATCGGCGTGGGGCTTGCCGCGGCCGCGACCGCCGCTTTCAGCCAGCCGCCGATGCGGTCGAGCAGGGCGGCGTCCGCAGCGGACTCCGCGTGCCCGAATCCTGGCACGATCCACAGTTCCTTTGGCTCGCTCGCAGCCTCGTACAGCTGCGTGGCGTGCTCGACGGGGAAGTAGCCGTCCTGGTCGCCGTGCACGATCAGCAGCGGCACCGGGGCGATCTTTGCGGCCGCATCGGCCGGCGGCAACGGCACCGGATTCCACCGGCCGGAGCTGATCCTGGTGTTCAGCAGCTTCCTGGCCAACAGCCGGCCGAGCCTGCGCTCGACGGCCCAGTGCACCCGCCGCATCGACTTCGTGCCGCGGTAGTACCATCGGCCAGGGCCGCTGACCGAAACCACCGCGTCAACGCCGCCGGTGAGCCCGGCGTACCGCAAGGCGATCGACGCGCCCATCGAGAACCCGACGATCGCGATCCGCTCATACCCGAGCTCGCGCGCATAGGCCACTGCGACCGCCACGTCCCGCAGTTCCCTGTCGCCGAGCGTGGACAGGCCCCCGGACCGGCCATGACCACGGAAGTCGAAGGTCACCACGCCGCCGTACTTGCTCAGCCGCCGCGCCACCCGCCAGACCGAGGGACGCTGCCAGTTCAGCGTGAAGCCGTGCGCGAGCACGATCCCCAGGCCCCGGTCACCGGGCAGGTGCGCGGCGTCAATCGGGACGCCGTCGTCGGTCACCAGAGTACGGGCCTTCGGAACGGGTAGGGTCATGTCTCCATTCTGCGGGAGATCGGCAGTCCCGCGGCGACCCGGACCCGATCGCCGCGGTCCGGGAAGTATCCGGCGGGGATCGCTGGTTGTCTCCCGGCGCAGACCTGACCAGGCGGACATCACCAGGAAGGCGGGAGCGATGCGCGCGATACGGGTTCACCATTTCGGCGGACCGGAGGTCCTGCAGCCCGTCGACACGGACGTCCCGGAACCTGCGCCCGGCGAGGTCCTTGTCCGGGTCGCCGCGGCGGGCGTTAACCCGGTCGACTGGAGCGTCAGGTCCGGCGCGGCCGGGGACCGGTTCGGCAGCCCGCCGTATATTCCCGGCTGGGACATCTCCGGCGTGATCGAGGCGGCGGGGCCCGGCACCGGATCCTTCGGGCCCGGTGACCGGGTCTACGGAATGCCGCGGTTCCCCGCCATGGCCAGCGCCTATGCCGAGCACGTCACAGCGCCTGCCGCGCACCTCGCGGCAACCCCTGCCCGGATCGGCGACGTGGAGGCGGCCGGCCTGCCGCTGGCCGGGCTTACCGCACTTCAGGTGCTCGACCTGGCCGGGGTCGTCTCCGGCCAGCGGGTGCTCGTGCATGCAGCCGCCGGCGGCGTCGGCCACCTGGCCGTGCAGCTCGCCAAGGCCCGCGGCGCGCACGTGCTGGGCACCGCCCGCGCGGGCAAGCATGAGTTCCTGCGCGACCTGGGCGTCGATGAGCCGATTGATTACACCGAGGTGGCCTTCGAGGACGTGGCCAAGGACGTCGACCTGGTGATCGACACGATCGGCGGCGACTGCGGAATGCGGTCGCTGAACGTGATCAGGCCGGGCGGGATGCTCATCGTGATCCGCGGTGGCATGAGCGCCGAGCTGGCCGCCGCCGCCGGGGCGGCAGGCGTCCGGGCAGGCAATCACCTGGTCCGCCCGGACGGGCCAGGGCTCGCCCGGCTGGCGGGCTTCGTCGATGCGGGCGACCTGACCATAGCGATCGGCCAGCTGTTCCCGCTGGCCCGGGCCGCGGATGCGCATCGCAGCGGCGAGGCGGGCCGGACCCAGGGCAAGCTCGTCCTCTCGGTCGCCCGGTGACGTCGGGGCGGGCCTTCACAGCCGGGGCCGGCTACGGCAGTCTGTTGGGATTCCGTTGCGGAGCTCAACCTTCCTGGAGGCAACTATGCCCGTGCTCGACGCACTGATCGCCGCGATCCGCGCGGCGAGGGTGGAGGTCGTTGACCTGACCGCCCGGCTTGAGCCGAGTACCCCGCTGATCAAGCTGCCAGCGCCGTTCGGGAACACCGCGCCGTTCGCCCTGCACGAGATCAGCAGGTACGACGACCGCGGGCCGGCCTGGTACTGGAATGACATCACCACCGGCGAGCACTCCGGCACCCATTTCGACGCCCCGGTGCACTGGATCACCGGGCGCGACCGCGAGGACGTCGCGCAGGTGCCGGTGACCAGGCTGATCGGGCCTGCCGCGGTGCTGGACTTTACCGCTGAGGCCGCCGCCGACCCGGACTTCCTCCTTGAGGTAACGCACATCAGGGAATGGGAGCAAGCGCATGGCCCGCTGCCGGACGGCGGGTGGCTGCTGTTCCGCACTGGCTGGGACGCCCGGTCGCACGACCAGGATCTCTTCCTCAATGCCAACGAGACCGGGCCGCATACTCCCGGCGTGTCGGTGGACTGCGCCCGGTGGCTAGCGGAGGAATCGCCGGTGATCGGATTCGGGGTGGAGACCGTCGGCACGGACGCCGGGACGGCGCACTCGTTCGAGCCGCCGTTCCCGTGCCACTCGGCGCTGCTCGGCGCCGGCAAGTACGGGCTCACCCAGCTGCAGAACCTGGCCAGGCTGCCAGCCCACGGCGCCGTGATCATCGCGGGCCCGCTGCCGATCACCGGCGGGTCCGGCAGCCCGTGCCGGGTGCTAGCCCTGGCAGAGCGCTCCTGATGCTGGTCAGCCAGGCCGTCGGGGCAACGCTCGCAGATCTGGGCGCGGACACCGTGTTCGGCGTGGTGGGCAGCGGCAACTTCCATGTCACGAATGCCCTCGTCGCGCGCGGCGCGCGGTTCGTGGCGGCCCGGCACGAATGCGGCGCCGCCTGCATGGCGGACGGCTGGGCCAGGCTGGCGGGCCGGCCGGGCATCGTCTCCGTGCACCAGGGGCCGGGGCTGACCAATGCGGTCACCGGCATCACCGAGGCGGCCAAGAGCCGCACGCCGATGGTCGTGCTGGCCGCTGACGTGGCCGCGGCGGCGGTACGGTCCAACTTCCGCATTGACGTCGCGTCGATCGCGACAGCCGTGGGCGCGACGCCGGAACGGCTGCATTCTGCCGAGTCCGCCGTCGCGGACGTGATCAGGGCCTACCGGACGGCCGAGCGCGAACGCCGGACCGTGGTGCTCGCGCTGCCGCTGGACGTGCAGGCCGCCGAGTGCGCGCAGCCGGTGCTGCCCGGCCGGGAATCCGGCCAGATCGTGGCGAGCGTGCGAGGCGCCGCCGCGATCGCGGGCGGCGCGCCGCCCGCGGACGTGATCGGCGCGCTCGCCGCCGCGCTCGCCGCCGCGCGGCGGCCCGTGTTCATCGCGGGCCGGGGCGCCAGGATCGCCGCGGCCGGAGCCGACCTGGAGCGCCTCGCCACCGCGTCCGGAGCGCTGCTGGCGACATCCGCCGCGGCCAAGGGCCTGTTCCGGGGCAGCCCGTGGGACCTCGATGTAAGCGGCGGCTTCGCCTCCCCGCTCGCCGCCGAGCTGATCCGCGGCGCGGACCTGGTCGTCGGCTGGGGCTGCGCGCTGAATATGTGGACGCTCCGGCACGGCCATCTGATCGGCCCGGATGCGACGGTCATTCAGGTCGACCACGAGCCGACCGCGCTCGGCGCGCACCGGCCGGTGGATCTCGGCGTGCTCGGCGACGTGGCGGCGACGGCGCAGGCCGTCGCCAGCGCGCTGGCGGCCGAGCCGGGTCAGCCCGCGGCCGGCTACCGGTCGGCTGGGCTACGCGAGCGGCTGGCTAGCGAGATCCGCTGGCGCGACGTGCCCTACGCCGATGACGGCGACGGCAGCCGGATCGACCCGCGTACCCTCACGATCGCGCTGGACGATCTGCTGCCAGCCGAGCGGATCGTGGCGGTGGACTCGGGGAACTTCATGGGCTACCCGAGCATGTACCTGTCGGTGCCGGACGCCGACGGGTTCTGCCTCACCCAGGCCTACCAGTCGATCGGGCTTGGCCTGGCATCGGCTATCGGCTCGGCAGTCGCGCGGCCGGACCGGCTCACCATCGCGGCACTGGGCGACGGCGGCGCATTGATGAGCATCAGCGAGCTTGAGACCGTGGTCCGGCTCGGCCTGCCAATGGTCATCCTGATCTACGACGACGAGGCATACGGCGCCGAGGTCCATCACTTCGGCCCGGATGGTCATCCGCTGGACGTGGTCCGCTTCCCCCCGGCGGACATCGCCGCGATCGGCCGCGGCTTCGGCTGCGACGCGGTAACCGTGCGCCGGGCAGGCGATCTCGGCCCGGTTCGCGACTGGCTGGCCGGGCCGCGCGGCAAGCCGCTGCTGATTGACGCCAAGGTGACCTCGGAACGCGGGTCCTGGTGGCTGGAGGAGGCGTTCCGCGGCCACTGAGCCCGGTCCCCCGGGGCCGGCCCTGGAATCCGCCAGCCCGGCGCCTCGTGCGCCTGGGCGGCCTCGCCTGCCAAAGGACTGAGATGGAACCACGCGAACTTGCTGATCTTCCGTACGCGAGCGACCTGCGGCCGCACCGGGGCGGCCTGGGCTCGCACGAAGACTACGAGCTGGCGCACTTCGACCAGCTTTCGCTCGAGGATCCGGCCGCGCCCAGTGCCCGGTTCATGGAATGCGCCGTTACCGGGGTCACTCTCCAGCAAGGTCAGCTCCGTCGCGCCCGTTTCACCGATGTATTTTTCCGCGATGTCGCGATGATGCAGACCGGCCTGGCCGAGACGAGCTGGCAGGACGTGACCTTCGTCAACGCCGCGATCGCCGGGGCCGAGGCTTACGGCGCCAAGCTGCGCACGGTCACGTTCCGCGGGTGCAAGCTGGACTCGGTGAATTTCCGGGATGCCACGCTGACCGATGTCACGTTCGATAACTGCCTGCTCCGCGAAGTGGACTTCGGCGGCGCGACGATGACCAGGGTCCTCTTCACCAGCTCGCGGCTGGACAACACCGACTTCAGCCGGGTGAGGCTGGCTGACGTCGACCTTCGTGGCGCGGAGCTTGGCATCACCATCACTCCTGACTCGCTGCGCGGTGCGGTCATCACTAATGCCCAGCTGATGGCCGCCGCCCCGCTGCTGGCCGAGACCATGGGCATCGTGGTCATGGACGACGACGAAGACCGCCGGCCTGATCAGGCAGGACGCGGTGGTCAGTCCGCACCGCGCGCAGCGCGGCCTCGACCGGCGGGATGACTGGCCGGCCAGAATTCTGTCCGGAATTTCTGCCGCGCGGCGAAACGTCGGCCAGGTTTGTCAGAGGCTCCAGATAGCCTTCAAATACAGATTCGAATTAAGTCGCTCGCAGCGCACGCGAAGTGATTTCGTCGTCCTTGCCGGCGGTCTCGACGAGGAGGTGCCAGCATGTGCTTACCGGACCAGCCGCCTGAGCGCGGCGCGCAACGCGTCCGCAGCGCGGCAGGCCCCGACTCGGGTGCGGCAGGCGCCGCAGGCTCCGCCTGGCCCGTCATGGGCGCTGCGGATCCCGCCGGCGCGGCAGGTGCCGTCTCCGGCCCGGCGGTCCCGGCGTCGGCTGCTGACGCCGTGGCGATGGCGCAGGCCGGCCTGGTATTTCTGGCTTCCGCCGATATGACCTCGGTTCCGGCGGTAGCGCAGGCCGATTGCCTGCGAGGGCTGGAGCGGATCGAGTCGATGCGCACTGCGGCGCGGGCCCGGGCGCTGTCGGCGTTCGCGGCGGGCCGCGGGTTCGAGGATGACGGGCAGGGGTCGGCCGGGGCGTGGCTGCGGTGGCAGGCGCGGATCACCCGGGGCGCGGCCGCCGGGGCGGTGGGCTGGGCCCGGCGCCTCGCCGCCCACCCGGCCGTGGCCGACGCGCTGGCCGCGGGGGACATCTCTGCCTCGTGGGCGCGGGAGATCTGCGGCTGGAGCGACCGGCTGCCCGCGGACCGCCGCGCGGACGCCGACGAGGTACTTCTCGGCGCGGCGGCCGGCGGCGCTGAGCTCGCGGACCTGGCCGGCCTGGCAGAGGAGATATACCGGCGGTGCGCGCCGCCTGACTCCGGCGGTGAGGACGGGTTCGCTGACCGGTGGCTGCGGCTGGGCGTGACTTTCCGCGGCGCCGGGCGGCTGGAGGGCGACCTGACCCCGCAGTGCACTGCAGCGCTGCAGGCAGTGCTGGATGCGCTGGCCAAGAAGGCCGGGCCGGAGGACATCCGGACCAGGGGCCAGCGTGATCATGATGCGCTGGAGGAGGCCTGCCGTCGGCTCGTAGGGGCGGGATGCCTGCCGGAGCGGGCCGGGCAGCCGACGCAGATCCAGCTGCATATGACGCTGGACCAGCTGCGCGGCCTGCCTGGCGCCGGTGCCGCAGCGGCCGCGTGGGCGGCCCGCGGTCCCGCTGCGGCACCGGGCAGCGATTGTGATGCCTCCGTCATCCCGGTCGTGTCCGGACATGTCGACCCCGCGGTCTTGGACGTGCTGGCCACCGCCTTGCAGGGCCCCGGTGCGAACCCGCGGTTCGCCGAGCCCCGGTTCCCCGGCCTGCCGCAGCCCGCTGACCGGGCGCTGACCGCCGCCGCACTGCGCGCGGTGCTGCTGCGCCACGCCACGGACCTGCTGTCCGGCCCGGCCGGGCTGGCCGCGTATCTGCGTACCGGCCTGCTGGACGGCGCAGCGGGCAGCGTCAGCCTGCCGCTCGATACCGGCAAGGCCACTGAGGAAATCCCGGCCCACCTGCGCCGCGCGGTGATCCTGCGGGATCGGTGCTGCCGGTTCCCCGGCTGCGACCAGCCCCCGGCCGCAAGTCAGGTGCACCATATCCGCCCCCGCCGCAACGGCGGCCGCACCAGCCTGACCAACCTGATCTTGCTCTGCGCCTTCCACCACCTGATAGCCGTGCACCGCTGGGGCTGGACCATCGTCCTGCACCCGGCCGCCGCCGTCACCGCCGTCAGCCCCGACCGGCAGCGCACCCTGCATAGCCACAGTCCCCCGGTCTGCGCCGCCTGACCGGCGGGTGATCGCGCCGCCTGACCGGCTAGCGCTAGCCGACCGGGGCGAAGGACCGGGCTGCCTGCCTGGCCGGGATTCCAGGCAGGCAGCCCAGGCGGGGCCGCGGCAGGTGGCTTTCTAGTCTGCCCCTAGCTCAGCGAGCGGGCTCTTCAGCGTGCTCCCCCGTGGCTAGCTCAGCGGGCTCCTCGAAGGGACCGCCGTGCTCTAGCTGATCGCTCAGGCCGGCGCTGACGAGATCCTCCTCGGGCGCGTAGGCGATCTCGCCGTGCACGGCCAGGTCACCGAGCTCGAGGTCGGCTTCAGGCGCGCGGAGGCTGATGAACATGCTGAGCCCCTTGAGAATGAGGAACGTCACGATCGCGTCCCAGACGATAACCGTGGCCGCCGCACCTGCCTGGATCAGCAACTGCTTCGGGTGCCCGTAGAACAGCCCGGATGTGACGATGTTCGGGTTCTTCCCGAGGCCCAGGTAGACGATCATGTTGGGGTCCGCGAAGAGGCCGACCAGCAGGCCGCCGAGGAGGCCGGCGAAGCCGTGCGTGTATACGACGCCGAGCGCGTCGTCAACCCTGTTGAACGGCCACACGTATCGGGGCAGGTACGTCATGGCGGTCCAAACGAGCCCGGACGCAGTCAGCCCGATCACCATCGCGCCGAAGCCGTTCACGTAGCCGGCCGCCGGCGTGATGGCGACCAGGCCGCAGATCATGCCGTTGACCCCGCCGATAAAGCTTGGCTTCTTCGCCCTGCTGGCGAGCATGTCCAGGATGATCCAGGTCATCATCGCGCAGGCCGTGGCGAGGTTGGTGTTGATCACCGCTGCCGCGGCGTCCGCGCCGGCGAAGTACGGGTCACCGCCGTTGAAGCCGTTCCAGCCTAGCCAGAGGAGGCCGGCGCCTACCGCCACGAACGGCACGTTGCTTGGCGCGCCGGTCTCGCGGTCACGCCGCAGCCTTGGCCCGACCATCGCCGCGGCCACGAATCCGGAGACGCCGGCCGCCAGGTGAATCACGTAGCCGCCGCTGAAGTCCAGCGCACCATGGGCGCCCCACCAACCGCCGCCCCAAAGCAGGAAAGCGTTCACGGCATAGGCGAAGGTGATCCAAAGCGGCACGAAAAGCAGCCACACCTTGAAGTTGATCCGGCCGATCACGGCGCCGAGCAGCAGAATCGGCGTGATCGCGGCGAAGACGAACTGGAAGTAGACGAGCGAGGATTCAGGGAAGCGGAGCTTCGGTATCAGCCCGTCGAGTAGCGGGATGCTGGCCTGGGCCTGCTCGCTGGCATGGCCGATGACGGCGCCCGGCTTCCCGATGAAGGTCGATATCCACGGATTGCCGAAGCCCATCTTGAATGCCCAGAGCACCCAGACGATCAAGGTCAGGCAGAACGCGCTGAACACCATCATCATGGCGTTCACAGCCCATTTGCGCTGCACGAGTCCCGCGTAGAGGACTGCGAGCCCCGGGAGGCTCATCAGGCCGACGAGTGTCGCCGCCGTGAGCTGCCAGGCATTGTCGCCGGCGTTCAGCCAGCTCGGATAGGGAACCATTCGGTGCCTCCAAGGGCTACGGCGAAGGGCTTTGGCCGGGCCGGTCGGTCGGCACCGGGGGGCCAAGTGCCGGCCGACGGAGCCGCTTCGATGTCCGTCATGAACGATTCCTGTTTCCCATGACAGAGTTTCCGGTGCATTTCCCGGCTGTTACGCCGCCGGCAACAGAGCAGGCCAGATGGCGGCGTTTGTTAACCGCCTGTTTCGCGGCACAGCAGGCACCGATTAGGGCCGTAGCCCGGACGTGAGCCTCCGGCCGGGCCAGTCGTCCGGTGGTGCCGGACCGCGCCTCTGCAGGACCACCCGCACCGCCGGCCACGGGGTGCTCCGGCCACCGCACCGCCTCTCCGCAGCTGATGCCCGGCCGCAGACCGCGTCCCGCCATACCCGCACCCGCACCCGCACCCGCACCCGCACCCGCACCCGCACCCGCACCCAGGCTTGTCCAGGCGAGCCGCAATCAAGACGCAGCCCGCAACTTCGACCCGATTGTCACGTTCCGGTAACAGTATGGATACGTGCTTGAGTCCGCCACGCGAAAGGATTTACGCTCCTCGCAGTCGCCTTGGTAAGCGCTTACCGCCTTGGCTGGCAGCCAATCCAGGAAGCAGCCGCCAGCTCAGCCGGCCACTGCGGTAAGCGCTTACCGAGGAGGTCAGCCTGACCTGGCGCGGCAAGCCCGAGGAGAACGAATGGCGGAGATTCGCGACATGGCGAATACGCCGCCGACCATCTATGACGTTGCGCGTGCGGCCGGCGTCTCGATCGCGTCGGTCTCCCGGGTGCTGAACGGGCAGCGCAACCCGCGCGAGGAAACCAGGGAGCGGGTCATGCAGGCAGTGGCCGAGCTGGGTTTCGCGCCCGACGGCGCGGCCCGCGCGCTGAGCGCCCGGCTCAAGGAGGTCGTTGGGGTCGCCGTCCGGCGGGTCCCGTGGGCCGATACCAGCGACGGCCTGTTCGCCGACGAGGACGAGAGCCTGCAGTTCCCCGACATGATCAACCGCGGCATTGAGGTGGTAGCGCAGCGCCGCGGGTTCGACCTGCTGGTCAGGTCGGTGGACGTCGGCGACCATGACTCGGGCAAGCGGATCCTCTCGCTGGCCCGCAAGAGCGACGGCCTGATCCTGCACGACCGGATACTTGAGCCGGACCAGCTCGCCCGGCTGTCCAGGCAGGTCCCGATAGTCACGCTGGCGGGCGTGCCGACCGGGACGACGGTGAACGTCCGCAGCGACAACAAGGCCGGGATGCGCGAGCTGGCCCGGCACCTGGTCCGGGACCACGGCTACCGCAGCGTGGGCTACCTGGCCGGGCACGCCGACAGCCCGGATAACCTCGCCCGGCAGGAGGCGCTCGCAGCCGGGGTGACCGGCGCCGGCGCGGTATTCGTCGACGGTCCGCAGTGGCGCGGCAACTACCTCGCGGTGGGCGGCGCCAGCGTCGTCGACCAGCTTGTCGACCGGCATGTGCCGCTGCCGCGGGCGATCGCCTGCGCGAACGACCAGACGGCCCTCGGCGTGATGTACGCGCTGGCCGCCCGCGGCGTCGACGTGCCGGGCGATGTCGCGGTCACCGGGTTCGACGACATCCCGGTGGCGCGGCACCTGCGGCCGCAGCTCACGACCGTGCGGCAGCCCATCCAGGATCTCGGCGCGACCGCCTTCGAGATCCTGCACTCGATGATCAGCAACGGCCAGCCCGGCAATCGCGACGTCGTCCTGCCGACCCGGCTGATCCGGCGGGAAAGCTGCGGTTGCCCGTCCGACCTTGCCAGGCCGGCCTGGCGGACTACCGAGGGGAGACGGCGGCCATGAGGATGCTCGCCCGCAGAATCCTCTTTTACGCGATCACCGCGCTCGCGGCGGTGACGGTGGATTTCATGATCCCCCGGGTGATGCCAGGCAACCCGGTCGAGGCCCTGCTCTCGCACATGCAGGGCCAGGTCACCGTACAGAACATTCACGCGCTCGAGGCGCAGTACGGGCTCAACTCCTCGGCCGGGCTCTGGGGCCAGTACACGCACTACCTGGCGAACCTGGCGCATGGCGACCTGGGCCTGTCGACGAGCAGCTACCCGGCGACGGTGACCAGCGTGATCAGGGGCGCGCTGCCATGGACCATCGGGCTGATCGGCATGGCGACCGTGATCAGCTTCGTGCTCGGCACGTTGCTTGGCGTCCTGGTGGCCTGGCGGCGGGGCAGCTGGCTGGACAGCCTGCTGCCGGCCACGACCTTCTTCCAGGCGGCGCCGTACTTCTTCATCGCCTTCCTGGCCCTGGACCTGTTCTCCACCAGGCTCGGCTGGTTCCCGTCCGGCCGCGCCTACGGGCAGCTGGACTTCCCCGGCTTCAACGCGACCTACGCCGCCGACGTGCTTGACCATGCGGTGCTGCCCGCGCTGACGATCGTGCTGTGCTCGGCCGCGGGCTGGATCGTCGGGATGCGGAACGTGATGGTCACCACGATGGACGAGGACTACGTGCTGATGGCGCAGGCCAAGGGCCTGCCGAAGAATCGGGTGATCTGGTACGCGGCGCGGAACGCTATCCTGCCGAGCGTTTCCGGCTTCTCGCTGGCGATCGGCTTCGTGGTCTCCGGCGCGCTGCTGACCGAGATCGTGTTCAGCTATCCCGGCCTCGGCTTCATCCTGCTGCAGGCGGTGGGCGCGCGCGACTACCCGCTGCTGCAGGGGATTTTCCTGATCATCACCTTCGCCGTGCTGGCCGCGAACCTGGCGGCGGACTTCGTCTACCTGTTCCTCGATCCGCGAACCCGTCAGGAGGCCTGAGCGATGGCCGTCGACGCCGGCGCGGGCGCACCCGGCCCGGATCTGCCCGGCCCGGATCTGCCCGGCACTGGCATCCCCGGGGCCAGCATCCCCGGCGCCGGCCTGGCTGGCTCGCCGCTGCCCGGCTCCCCCGGCGATGCGGCAGTACTCCGCTCCGGTCGGGATCGCAAGTTCCGGCTGCCAAGATCACCGCAGATCATCGTCGGCCTGGTGCTGCTGGCCGTCTTCCTGATCCTCGCCGTCATCGGCCCGATGATCACGCCGTTCGACCCCACAGCCAGCCTGTCGACCGTCAACGGGGTGCCGCAGCCCCCGTCGCACGCGCACCTGCTCGGCACCACCCAGCTGCAGCAGGACGTGTTCTCCCAGTTGCTGGCCGGCGGGCGCAGCACCATCCTGGTGGCCTTCATCGCCGGGGCGGTCGCGACCGTCCTGTCGGTCATCATGGGCGTCACCGCCGGTTACGTCGGCGGGCTGGGCGACGACACGCTCTCCATGCTGGCCAACTTCTTCCTGGTGCTGCCCGCGCTGCCGCTGCTGATCGTCATCTTCGGCTTCCTGCCGAGGTCCAGCGGCAGCAACGACTACCTGATCGGCCTGATCATCGCCATCACCGGCTGGGCCTGGGGGGCGCGGGTACTTCGGTCCCAGACGCTGTCCCTGCGCAACAGGGACTACGTGGAGTCGGCCCGGATCATTGGCGAGCGCAGATGGCGGATCATCACCCACGAGATCCTGCCCAACCTGTCGCCTGTCGTCGCCTCATCCTTCCTGTTCACCGTGCTCTACGGCGTCGGCACCTACACGGCGCTGGCCTTCCTCGCCCTGGTCAACCCGGATCACTGGAGCTGGGGCTCGATGCTCTTCTGGGCGCAGAGCGGCTCGGCGGAGATCAGCGGCTACTGGTGGTGGTATGTGCCGCCCGGGCTGGCCGTCGCCCTGCTCGGCACCTCGCTCGCGCTGCTCAACTTCGGGATCGATGAGTTCATCAACCCGCGGCTGCGGGCTGCCGGGCTGTCCAGGCGCCGGGCCCGCCGGGCCGGGATGGCGCTGCCGCCGAAGCATTCCGTGCTCGGCCTCACCCCGGTGATGCTGCCCGCAAGCGGCGAAGCGGACAAGCGGTGAGCGCCGTGGCCGGAGCTGCCGTGGCCGGCGGCCCCTGATCGAGGTCCGCGGGCTGCGGGTGGACTACGGCATCGGCCCGGACGCCGTGCATGCCGTCGTGGATGCCGACCTCACCCTGCTTTCCGGGCAGGTGCTAGGGCTGGCCGGCGAGAGCGGCAGCGGCAAGTCCACGCTGGCCCATGCGATGACCCGGCTGCTCAGGCCGCCCGGCATCATCACCGGCGGCGAGGTCCGCTACCAGCCGCCGCAGGGCAAATCCGTCGACCTGCTGGCCGCGGCCGAGGAGGACATGCGCACGGTCCGCTGGTCCCAGATTTCGGTCGTGCTGCAGAGCGCCATGCACGCGCTCAACCCGGTGCTGCCGATCGGCGTCCAGCTCACCGATGTGCTGCGGGCGCACATGCCGGGGATGGACCGGGCCGAGCGGCGGGCCAGGGCAGCCAGCCTGCTCGACCTGGTCGGCATCGCCGCCGGGCGGCTGGACAGCTACCCGCACCAGCTATCCGGGGGGATGCGCCAGCGGGTAATGATCGCCATGGCGCTCGCGCTTGAGCCGCAGATCGTGATCATGGACGAGCCGACCACCGCGCTGGACGTGGTGACCCAGCGGGAGATCCTCGAGGAGCTGATGGAGCTGCGGGAGCGGCTCGGCTTCGCCGTCTTGTTCATCACCCACGACCTCTCGCTACTGGTTGAGATCGCCGACTCGATCGCCGTGATGTACGCAGGCCGGCTCGTCGAGCAGGCCGCCGCCGAGGCGCTCTACCTGGCCCCGCGCCATCCGTACACGCTCGGGCTGCTGCATTCCTTCCCGGCACTGCACGGCCCGCGAAAGCAGATGACCGGCATTCCTGGCTCACCACCTGACCTGCGGGCACTGCCTGGCCGGCTGCGCATTCCACCCCCGCTGCCCGTATGTAATGGACCGATGTAAAACGGAAAACCCCGCGCTGCAAGTGATAGCCGGGCAGCGGCTTGCCGCGTGCTGGCTGCAAGACGGCACCGGGCCGGTCCCCGCCGAGCTGGCCAGGGCCGAGCCGGGCGGCGGCCAGGCTGGCGCCCCGGCAGCAGCCGGTGCCGGGAGGAAGCAGCCATGACCGAGCTGGACGCCCCCGCCCGGCAGCCGCAGGCAGGCCCGGCCGTGCTCGAGGCGCGCGGCCTGACCAAGCATTTCGCCGTGCGCCGGTCCGCGCGATCCGGGGCTCGGACCCGATTCGGCCGCGGCGCCGCCGGCCAGCAGCGCAGCGCCCCCGTGGTGCACGCGGTTGAGGACGTGTCGCTCGCCCTGCCGGAGGGCGGCATCACCGCGATCGTCGGCGAGAGCGGCTCAGGCAAGTCGACCCTGGCCCGGCTGCTAGCCCGGCTGATCAAGCCGACGGCCGGCCAGTTGCTCATCGACGGCCGGCCGGTGCCCGCAGGCCGGGCCAGGCGGAGGTTCACCCGCGAGGTCCAGCTCGTGCTGCAGGATCCGTTCTCCTCCCTCAACCCGGTGCACGACGTGCGTTACCACCTCGCGCGGCCGCTGCAGGTGCACGGGCTGGTCCCGGCCGGCGCCAGCCTGGACGAGACGATCATGAGCCTGCTGGAGCGGGTAGCGCTCACCCCGGCCGCCCAGATCATCCGCAAGTACCCGCACGAGCTTTCCGGCGGGCAGCGGCAGCGGGTGGCGATCGCCCGGGCGCTCGCCGTGCGGCCGCGGGTGCTGCTGGCCGACGAGCCGGTCTCGATGCTCGACGTCTCGATCAGGCTCGGCCTGCTGAACCTGCTCGGCGGCCTGCGGGACACCGACGGGCTCACGATCCTCTACATCACCCACGACATCGCCTCGGCCAGGTACCTGGCCGACGTGATCGCGGTGATGTACGCCGGGCAGCTGGTGGAATCCGGCCCGGCGGGCTCGGTAACGGACGAGCCCGCCCACCCGTACACCCAGCTGCTGGTCAGTGCCGCGCCCGATCCCGGCCGGGCCGGGCGGCCGGACCTGCGGGGCAGCGGCAGCGTGCCCAGCCTGCTCGCGCCGCCGAGTGGCTGCCGCTTCCACCCGCGCTGCCCGCACGCGATGAAGGTCTGCGCGGAAAGCGCGCCGCCGGCCACCGAGGTCGCCCCCGGGCACCTCAGCGCCTGCTGGCTGCACGCGCCCGCGCACGAAACCTGGAAGGAGACGCGATGAGCCGGCCGAGCGGTTAGCGGATAGCGGATCTCGCTCCCGGGACAGGCAGGGACGGCACCCGACCGGCCCCGCACCGAATCCCCAGTGACAGACCCCGACATGGTCATTCACGACAAGCCGGCGATGAGCCGGCCGGGCACAATGGAGTTTAGGCAATGAATCACAAGATCATGAAAAGCCTGGCCGTAGCTGCCATCCTCAGCATGGGGATCGCGGCCTGCGGCAGCTCAGGTGGCAACAGCAACAGCAGCACGCCGGCCAAGCAGGGCAAGACGCTCGTCATCGAGAGCACCCCGCTGTCGCCGATGACCGACACCTTTAACCCGTTCTCGCTGACCTCTACCGGTTACCTGACCAACGCGGTCAGCCTCTACAACGAGCCGCTGTACATCTGGAACACGCTGAACCCGACCCAGACGCCGATCCCTTACCTCGCCTCCGGCCAGCCCAGCTGGTCGAACGGGGGCAAAACGCTCACCATGCCGGTCCGGTCCGGCGTGAAGTGGAACGACGGGAAGCCGTTCACGGCCAGCGATGTCGCCTTCACCTTCAACATGCTCAGCAAGAATCCCAAGCTGAACACTTCCGGCGCGCCCGTAGTGACCAGCGCCACGGCAAGCAGCCCGACGTCAGTGACGCTCAACTTCGCCGCCGCGCAGTACGCCAACATGTTCTCGATCGGCCAGGTCTACATCGTGCCGCAGCACATCTGGCAGTCGGTATCGGACCCGGCCACCTTCGCGGACCCGAGCCCGGTCGGCACCGGCCCCTTCATGCTGGACAAGTTCTCCCCGCAGGGCTACACGCTCAAGGCCAACCCGAACTACTGGCAGAAGAGCAAGGTGCACGTCCCGGAGATCGACTTCCCCTCCTACAACACCAACGCCAACCTCGTGCCGCCGATCGCGAACGGGCAGATCGACTGGGCGGGGAACTACGTGGCCGGGATCCAGGCCAACTACCTGTCGAAGAGCCCGCACAACCACACCTGGCTGGCCAAGGAACCGTTCTTCAGCAACAACAACGTGGTCGGGCTCTGGCTGAACGTCACCAAGGCGCCGCTGAACGACGTGGCGGTGCGGCGGGCGATCAGCATCGCGATCAACCGGCAGCAGCTGTCCAGCCAGGCCGAGACCGGCTACGAGCCAGTGGCCACCTCGTCCAGCGGGCTGATGCTCCCGGCGCAAAACAGCTTCCTCGATCCGTCACTGGCTAACGACCTGCCCCCGGCCGGCGACGCCGCTAAGGCCGCCTCGATACTCAAGGCGGACGGCTGGACCAAGGTGGGCGGCAAGTGGACGAAGAACGGCAAGAAGCTCAGCTTCGCCATCGAGGACCCGGTCCCCTACACCGACTACTACACCGCCTCCCAGCTCATCGTCCGCCAGCTCAACGCGATCGGCTTCGACGCCAGCGTCGACGGCATCGGCAACCCGACGGTCTGGGCCGGCGACGTCGCCAACGGCAGCTTCGATGCCACCATCCACTGGAGCAATCAGGGTCCGAACCCGTACTTCTTCTACTCCAACTGGCTGGACAAGACGCTCAGCGCCCCCGTCGGCAAGCCGGCCGCCGGCGACTACGAGCGGTTCAACAACCCGCAGGCCCAGGCTGCGCTCAAGCAGTTCGCCAGCTCGGGCGATAGCACCATCCAGGCACAGGCGATCACCAAGCTGGAGAATGTGCTGTCCAGCCAGCTGCCCGTCGTGCCGCTCATGTACGGCGGCGCATGGAGCGAGTACTCGACCAGGAACTACACCGGGTGGCCCACTGCCGGCAATCCGTACATGGTGCCGGTGCCCAACATTCCGTACCTGGAGGAAACGATCCTGCACCTCAAGCCGGTCGCGTAGCCAGCGGGGCCGGCGGATGTGAGGACATCGCTGCCGACATGACAACCATCATGGCGGGCGGAGCCCGCCCGGCCGGATATCCGGCCGGGCGGGCTCCCCGACAGCCAGGAATGCGCAGGGCACGCGATGACTAGGGGCTCACTCAACACCGAGGCGAGCACAGATCCGGCGCAGGAGCGCAGCCTGGTGGCGGCGCTCTCGGTAGCGGAGAAGGTGCTCCTGCTGACCGGCGCCGACAGCTGGCGCACCCAGGGCGCCAAGGCGCTCGGCCTCCGGCCGATGACCACATCGGACGGGCCGGCCGGGGTCCGCGGCGTAATCAAGGACGAGCGCAGCCCGTCCTCGAGCCTGCCCTGCCCGTCCGCGCTCGGCGCCACCTGGGACACCGGGCTGGTGCACAAGCTGGCTTCCGCGCTGGGCGCGGAGGCTAGGAGCAAGGGCGTCGACGTGCTGCTCGGGCCGACCATCAACTTGATGCGCACGCCGCTCGGCGGCCGCGGCTTCGAGTGCTTCGCCGAGGATCCGGTGCTGACCGCGCAGATCGCGGTGGCGTACGTCCGCGGCCTGCAGCAGGCGGGCGTGGCGGCGACGGTAAAGCACTACGTCGGCAACGACTCGGAGACCGGCCGGTGGAATTACGACGCGCGGATCGCCGAGCGGGTGCTGCGCGAGCTCTACCTGGTCCCCTTCGAGGCCGCCGTGCGCGATGCCGGCACGATGCTGGTCATGGCCGCCTACAACAAGGTCAACGGCACGGCGATGACCGAGCATGAACGCCTGCTCAAGGACGTGCTGAAGGGCGAGTGGGGCTTCGACGGCGTGGTCACGTCGGACTGGCACGCGGCGCGCAGCACTGCGGCGACCGCGCTGGCCGCGCTCGACCTCGCCATGCCCGGGCCGCACGGGCCGTGGGGCGAGCTGCTCGCTCAGGCGGTCGCGGACGGCGCGGTCCGGCCGGAAGTGCTGGACGACAAGGTCATCCGGCTGCTCCGGCTCGCCCGCCGGGTCGGCGCGGTTGGCGGCGGTGCCGATGCCCCCAGCGAGCCGGCCGATGCCGAGCTCATCGATCCGCGGCTGCTGCGCCGCGCGACGGCGGCATCGCTTGTGCTGCTCCGCAACGAGCAGGAGGCGCTGCCGATCCGCCCGGACGCGATTGGCAGCATTGCCCTGCTCGGCCCGAACGCCTTCCAGCCGACCATCCAGGGCGGCGGCAGCGCGGGAGTGGTGCCGGTCAGCGTGTCCACGCCGGAGAGCGCATTGCGCACGGCGCTGGCCGGCCAGGCGGAGCTGGTCGCCGCGGCAGGCTGCCAGACCTGGGTGATGGTGCCCGAGCCTGCGGCCGGATCCATCAGCGACCCGGACACCGGCGAGCCCGGCCTGCGGCTGGAGTTCCGGGCCGCGGACGGCGCGCTGATCGGCGGCGAGCACCGGACCTCGACCTCGCTCGCCTGGTGGGATGGCGTCCCGCCGGGCGTGGGCTGGGGTGAGACCGGACGGATCGTGCTGCTCGCCACGCTCCGGACCGGCAGCGGCGGGCCGCACCTGATCGGCGCGGCCGGCGTCGGGCGGCTGATCATAGCGGTCGGCGGCGAGACTGTCGCCGACGAGCAGACCAGCATCCCCGCTGACCCGGTGGAGGCGATGACCCGGCCAGGCGAGGTGCGGGCCGCCGTCACCATCGAGGCGGACCGGGAGACGCAGCTCAGGCTTGAGTTCAGGCCTGCCGCCGACGGCGACGGCCCGCTCGCGGTCCGGCTCGGCATCGTGCCTGCCGTGGATGAGGACCAGCTGCTCGCCGACGCGGTGCAGGCGGCCGGCCAGGCTGACACGGCCATCGTGATCGTCGGCTCGGCCGCGATGACCGAGAGCGAGGGCTTCGACCGCGGCACCCTGGTGCTGCCTGGGCGGCAGGACGAGCTGGTCAGCCAGGTTGCGGCCGTGAACAGCAGGACCGTGGTCGTGGTCAACGCCGGGATGCCCGTGCTGATGCCGTGGGCGGCCGAGGTGGCCGCGGTGCTCTATGCCTGGCTGCCCGGCCAGGCGATGGGCGAGGCCCTAGCCGACGTCCTGCTCGGCCATGCCGAGCCGGGCGGCCGGCTGCCGGTGACCATGCCGGCCAGCGAAGCGGACTGCCCGGTGCTGCATGCGGTACCGCGCGACGGGCAGCTCAGCTACGACGAGGGACTGCTCATCGGCTACCGCGGCTATGACGCGGCGGGACTCACGCCGGAATATCCGTTTGGCCATGGTCTTGGCTACACGAGCTGGGCTTATGAGTCGCTGCGGGCGGCGGCCGCCAGCCTGGCGCCGGGCGATGACCTGGAGCTGGCGGTCACCGTCAGGAACACCGGAAGCCGGCCGGGACGTGAGGTCGTCCAGGCCTACCTGGCCGGGCCGCCGGGTGACGAGAGCCGGCCGGTCCGGGTGCTTGCCGCGTTCGGGATCGCGGCCGCCGAGCCAGGCGAACTGGCGAAGGTGACGCTGCGGGTGCCCGCGCGCGCGTTCGCCCGCTGGGATGCGGAGGCAGGCGGCTGGATCTGGCCGCGCGCGGAGTTCACGGTGCACGTCGGCAGGTCGTCGCGGGATCTGCGGTTGGCCGCCCCGGTCAGTTCGGCCTGAGCGGCCTGCGCGGCTGCGGCGCCGCCAGCACGTCCGGGAAGATAACAGGATCGGCGTCGACGATCAGGTGCGCTGCCCGCGCGACCGCCGCGGCAAGCGCGTGCCGCATTACCGACCGGGGGCGGCGGGCGAGCGCTGGCCCGGGGCCCGAGCTCAGCAGGCGGGCGCGATCCGGTAGTGGTAGCCGTGATGATCGGTGAAGCCGGCCCGTCGGTACAGCCCGCGAGCGGCCACGTTGCCGTCTTCGACCTGCAGGTAGATACCGGTCGCGCCGCGGGCTGCCGCCTCGGCCGCCAGCGCGGCGGTAATCGCCGTGCCGAGGCCGCGGCGGCGGTGGTCCGGATGCACCTCGACGGCGGTCAGCCCGGCCCAGCCCAATGCCACCGCTACCCGGCCGACGGCGAGCGTGCGGCCGCCCTCGCGGACGGAGCCGAACGCCTGCCACGGCGCGGACATGAGCAGTCCGCGCACGATCGGCGGCGGCTGCTGGCCGCGGTAGTGGTACAGCGCTAGCCAGTCGTCGTCCGGCTTGCTGTCCACCCAGACATGCGGGCGCCCGGCCGCGCGGGCGGTGGCGCCGGGCCGGGCCACCGGGCCAGCCGCGGCAGCAACACCAGGCGCGGCAGCAACGCCGGGCGGGGCGGTCATTACCGTGGCCGGACCGGACCTGAGCGTCCAGCCGCGGTCCCGGAGCAGCAGGTCGATCTCGCTGTCCTGCGGCCCGCCCAGCGGGTACGGGACGGCGATCATGGCGGGCAGGCCGCGCGCCCGGTACCAGTCGCGGACTTGGGCTATCGCCGCGGCCAGCGGCAGGCCCGGATCACCGACGGCGAGCGCGCTGTTCGCCCGGCCGGTGAAGCCATCGGCGGCGCGCAGCAGCCAGCCGCCGAGCATCGCTTCCTCGGTGCCTCGCCAGCCGCCAGCCGCGGCCGCCTCCAGGGCGTCAATCGAGATCGTCACAACCGGCTAGCCTGCCAGACCAGCGCCGCCATGCTCCCGTTGTCAGCACCACCGCGGCGCGTGCGGGCTTGCCGCCGCGCTGCGAGAATGCACTCATGGCAAATATGCGCGGCCTGCCGCTGGCGAGGTCCGGCGGCCTGGCCAGATCGGCGAACCCGGCCGGATCAGCGGGCTCGCTGCTGAGCATCGGGTCGAGTGGATCGATCCTGTCAATCGGCTCCACCGGCTCGATCCTCTCCATCGGCTCGGCGGGCTCGGTCCTGTCCATCGGCTCAGCCGGATCGGTAGCTTCCGTGCTCTCGGTGGCGAGCATTGGGTCGATCATGTCCGGCTTGTCGTGCTTGTCCATCATGGCCTGGCGATCCAGCCGCGCGGTTGGGCCCGGCGGGCAGCGGCCGGCGGGCGGCCTGTGAAACCCGGTCCGGTGGCGCCATAACCCGGCGGACCGCAGGCCGGCAGCCCCGATGAGAGGTTCGATCGTCCTGGGCAAGGCACTTCGGCTAGACGAGAACCAGCGCGCTACAGGATCTGTGCCTCCTCTAGCTTGCGCTGGATCTTGTTCATGCCGCGCAGCCACCGGTCGGTCTCGGCGGCCCGGCCGGCGTACATTGCCGCGACCTCGGGATGCGGCAGGATCAGGAACCTGCCGTCCGCGATCCCGTCGAGCACCGTGTCGGCAACCGCCTCGGGCGTGATCACCGAGTCGCCGAGCACGAGCTCAGCCGCCCGGTCGTTGCCGTCCAGCATTCCGGTCCGCACGCCCTGCGGGCAGATCGCCTGCACGGTCAGGCCGCGGTGCGCATAGGTGAGTGCCATCCACTCGGCGAACGCCAGCGCGGCGTGCTTGGTCACCGAGTAGGACGCGGTGCCGGGCATGGCCAGCAGCCCGGCCGCGGACACCGTGCAGATCAGGTGCCCGCTCCCCCGGACCAGCCACGGATCGATCAGCAGCCGGGCGGCGCGGACGTGCGCCATCACGTTGACCTCCCAGGACGCCTCCCAGTCCTGGTCCGGCGACTCGGGGCCGCCGCCCCGCACGATGCCGGCGTTCGCGCAGTAGATGTCTATCTCGCCGAGCGCCTTCCTGGCGCCGGCGATCAGCGCGGCGACGCCATCCTGCGACGCCGCATCCCCCGGCACCGGGGTCGCCCCGCACGAGGCGGCGACGGCCGCCGCCGCCTCGCCGTTGACGTCGTTCACCACGACCCGGGCGCCCTGGACGGCGAACCGGCGGGCTAGCGCCGCGCCGATCCCGCTGCCACCGCCAGTGACCACGATCCCCGCGTTATGCACGGAATTCACCGGGAACCTCCCCGCGACCCGGCAGCTGTGGCCGTCCCGGCAGCGCCCGCGGACGGCGCCGGGAGATCAGCGAGCGAGGCTAGCGACGCGCGGTGCCGGTCCGGCGTGCCGAAGCCGATCGATGCGCTCTTCGCCCGCTTCAAGTACAGGTGCGCCGGGTGCTCCCAGGTGAAGCCGATGCCGCCGTGCAGCTGGACGCACTCCTGGCTGGCCTTGACCGCGATGTCGCTGCACGCCGCCTTGGCCAGCGCGACCGCGACTCGCGCGTCCGGGTCGCCGGCCGCCAGGCACGCGGCGGCGTACCTGGCCGCCGCCCGCGCCTGGGTCACGCCCACCCAAAGGTCGGCGAGCCGGTGCTTGAGCGCCTGGAACGAGCCGACCGGGCGGGCGAACTGCCGCCGCTCCTTGAGGTACCCGACCGTCATCTGCACGCACTGCCCGGCCAGGCCGAGCTGCTCGGACGCGAGCATCGCCGCGCCCGCGGTCAGCGCGGCCGCCACCGCGCGCTCGGCCCGCTGGCCGACCGCGATCTGCCGGGCCGCCGCGCTATCCAGCCTGAGGTCACACAGCTGCCTGGTCATGTCCAGAGAGACCACGGGGGTCCGGGTGACGCCGGGGTCGTCGGCCGACACGGCATAAAGGCCGAACGGCACGCCGTCGGCCGGGACGAGCAGGACGTCGGCCGGGAGCGTGTCGATCAGCCCGCTGACCGTCCCGCTGAGCCGGTATGCATCCGCAGGGTCACCGTCCCGCGCCGCGCCGATCCGGACCGTGGCGGCATGCCCGTCCCCCGGCATTGTCGCGAACGGCAGGGCCAGCGCCGCGGTCGTGGTGCCGGCCGCGAGCCCGGCGAGTAGCTCGTCAGCGCCGGCCGCGATCGCTGCGGTGGTGGCAACGATCGCACTGCCAAGATATGGAACGGAGGCGACGGACCGCCCTATTTCCTCGGCGACGACGGCCGCCTCGCGGTATGTCGCGCCTGCCCCGCCGCTGGACTCGGCGATGAGCAGGCCGGCGCAGCCGAGGTCGGCCGCGAGGGTGCGCCAGAGCCCGGTGTCATAGGTCTCGCCGGTCTCCGTCCTGGCCAGCACGACGGCTGCGCTGGCCCGGTCGTCGAGCAGGTCCCGGACGGCTGCCCGCAGCTCGTCCTCGGTCTCGCCGTACTTCAGGTCAGGCAGCCCGGCGGCCCGCGGCGGCCCGCCCGGCTGCGGCGCCTCGGCTCGCTGGGCCGGGGCGGGCCCGGTCTGGGCGGGCCCGGTCTGGGTCACCGCGGCAGGTCCTTCCATGGCACGTCCTTGTCCTGCCGTAGTTCCGGCGGGAGGCGCAGGACCCGTTCGGCAATGATGTTGCGCAGGATCTCCGAGGTTCCGCCCTCGATGGAGTTCCCGCGGGCGCGCAGGTACCGGTAGCCGGGGTTGCGGCCGTAGAAGTTCGCTCCCTCCGGCCTGCGCATGGTCCAGTCGTCGTACCGCAGCCCGTCAGCCCCGGCCAGCTCGACCTCGAACTCCGAGATCTCCTGGTTGAGCCGGGCGAAGACCAGCTTGGCGGCGGATCCCTCCGGGCCAGGATCGCCAGCGGCGAGCTGCTGGCGGAGCCGCTCGCCGGCCAGCCGGGCGACCTCGGCGTCGGCCCACAGCCGGAGCAGCCGGTCGTGCAGGCCCGGCGTGCGCAGCCCGGGCTGCTCGCGCCAGGTCCGCACGGCAGAGCCGATCATGCCGCCCTCCCGCGGTATCGCCGCGCCGCCGATCGCGACCCGCTCGTTCATCAGCGTCGCGGTGGACACCTGCCAGCCCGCGCCGATCTCCCCGATCCGGTCCGCGTCCGGGATCGGCACGTCGGATAGGAAGACCTCGTTGAACTCAGCCTCGCCGGTGATCTGCCGCAGCGGCCGGACCTCGACGCCCGGCGCGGTCATGCTGACGGCGAAGTAGGTCATGCCCTGGTGCTTGGGCACGTCCGGGTCGGTACGGGTGACCAGCAGCCCCCAGCGGGCCAGGTGCGCAGAGGATGTCCAGACCTTCTGGCCGGTGACCGCCCAGTCGCCGCCGGGATCGGGAACCGCGCGGGTGGCGAGGCTGGCCAGGTCCGAGCCGGCGCCAGGCTCGCTGAACAGCTGGCACCAGATCTCCTCGCCGGTCCACAGCGGCCGCAGCCAGCGCTGCTGCTGCTCCGCCGTGCCGTACGCGAGGATCGTGGGGGCGGCCATGCCCAGGCCGATCCCGATCCGCTCCGGGTTGTTGCCCGGCGCGCCGGCCGCGGTGAACTCGGCGTCCACGGCCGGCTGCAGCGCCCGCGGCAGGTCCTGGCCGCCGAGCCCGGCCGGATAGTGCACCCAGGCCAGCCCGGCGTCAAACCTGGCCCGCAGGAAGTCGAGCCGCGCCATGGCGGCCGGGGCATGCGCGGCCAGGAAATCACGCACCTGGCCGCGCAGGTCCTCCGCGGTAACCCGGCCGCCGTCTGGCGAGCCGGTCAGCACAACGGGCCGCCGGCTACGTAGAGCACCTGGCCGGAGACGTAGCCGGCTCCCTCGCTGACCAGGTACGACACGGCATGCGCCACGTCCTCCGGCTGGCCTACCCTGGCTACCGGGATCTGCGCGGCCGCGGCCTTCTGGAAGTCATCGAAATCCATGTGTATTCGGGCTGCGGTGGCTGCGGTCATGTCGGTGGCGATGAACCCGGGCGCTATCGAGTTGGCGGTGATGCCGAACTTGCCGAGTTCCTTGGCCAGCGTCTTGGTATAGCCCTGCATGCCCGACTTGGCCGCGGAGTAGTTGGCCTGGCCGCGGTTGCCAAGTGCGGAGCTGGACGACAGGTTGACGATCCGGCCGTAGCCCGCGTCGACCATGTGCTTCTGGCATGCCTTCGTCATCAGGAACGCGCCCTTCAGGTGCACGTCAAGTACCAGGTCCCAGTCGTCCTCGGACATCTTAAAGAGCAGGTTGTCGCGCAGGATGCCCGCGTTGTTGATGAGCACGGTGGGCGGCCCGAGCTCGGCGGCGACCTTCTCGACGCCGGCCGTTACCTGATCCGACCGGCTCACGTCGGCGCCGACCGCGGCCGCCCGGCCGCCGGCCGAATTGATCGCGTCGACCACGCTGGCGCAGTCGCCTTCCGTCAAGTCGAGCACGCCGACGGCCATCCCGTCGGCGGCAAGGCGCTGCGAGATGGCCGCGCCGATGCCGCGCGCGCCTCCGGTGACTATTGCGACCCGCTGTGCGTCGTCTGGCATGTGTTCCTCCTGCTGGCTGGTTACCACTGTGGTCTGCGGCCGCGCGACTGCGGCCGCATGCCCGGGCGGATGTGCCCGGGCGGTCCGGCTAGCTGGGTATGTACCCAGCCGGTCCGGCTAGCTGTGCGACTTGAGCTCGCGCCAGGCGAGCGAGCGCTTGTGCACCTCGTCCGGCCCGTCGGCGAACCTGAGCGAGCGTGCGCTGGCCCACATGTTGGCGAGCGGGAAATCCTGGCTGACGCCGGCCGCTCCGTGCGCCTGGATCGCCTTGTCGATCACCCATTCGGACATCGCCGGCGTGACGATCTTGATGGCCTGGATCTCGCGGTGCGCGCCCTTGTTGCCGACCGTGTCCATCAGCCAGGCGGTCTTCAGCACCAGCAGCCTGGCCTGCTCGATCCGGACCCGTGCCTCGGCGATCCAGCCCTGGATGACGCCCTGCTGAGCCAGCGGCTTGCCGAAGGCGGTCCGGTCATTGACCCGCCGGCACATCAGCCCCAGCGCCCGCTCGGCCGCGCCGATCTGGCGCATGCAGTGATGAATCCGGCCGGGGCCAAGCCGGGCCTGGGCGATCGCGAAGCCGTCACCGCGCTCGGCGATCAGGTTGGCGGCAGGCACCCGGACGTCCTTGAACTCCACCTCGGCGTGCCCGCCGTGCGTTCCGTCGGTGTAGCCGAAGACCCGCATGCCGCGCTTGACGGTCACGCCCGGCGTCTCGGTGGGCACCAGGATCATGGATTGCTGCCGGTGCCGGTCGCCGTCCGGGTCGGTCTTGCCCATCACGATGAGGATCTCGCAGCGGGGATCCATCGCGCCGGACGCCCACCACTTGCGGCCGTTGATTACGTATTCCCCGCCGCGCCGCTCGATCCTGGTGGCGATGTTGCTCGCGTCAGAGGAGGCGACCTCCGGCTCGGTCATGCAGAACGCCGACCTGATCGCGCCGTCAAGCAGCGGCTTCAGCCAGCGGTCCTGCTGCTCCGGGGTGCCGAACTCGGCGAGCACTTCCATGTTGCCGGTGTCCGGGGCGGCGCAGTTCATTGCCTCCGGCGCGAGCGCCGGGCTGTGGCCGGTGATCTCCGCCAGCGGCGCGTACTGCAGGTTAGTCAGCCCGCCGCCGCCCGGGTGCCTCGGCAGGAACAGGTTCCACAGGCCGCGGCTGCGCGCCTCGGACTTCAGCTCGTCGATCACCGGCGGCCGCTGCCAGGCCCGGGCGGCCGCCGTTGCCTCAGCCACCTGATCGGCGAAGACCTTTTCTGCCGGGTAGATATGCGAGTCCATGAAGCTGAGCAGCTGGTCCCTGAGCTCCTCAGTGCGTGCGTCGTATGCGAAATCCATGCCGCCTCCCGACGAGTCATGCCCAGACTATCTACCGGCCAGTACGAAGAACGAAGTTGCCCGTACCGCTGTGCTCAGTAGCGTGTCCGGTGTGAGCACCGTCGATGAGATCGCCGAGCGGTACGTCGACCAGGCCGCCGCGCTCGACCCGGTCTCGGCCACCGAAGTCGGGCTGGTCGGCTACGACGACCAGATGACCGACCTGTACCCCCGAGGGCTTCGCCGCCCGGGCCGGGCTCGACCGGGCCACGATCGCGGCACTGGGACAGGCCCCGGCTGCCGGCGAACGCGAGCGGGTGGCCAGGGCGGCGATGCTGGAGCGCCTCGGCCTGGCGGTCGAGCAGTACGACGCCGGTGATGTCACCAGCCAGCTGAATGTCATAGCCAGCTGGGTACAAGGCGTGCGCCAGGTCGCGGCGTGCGCGCGGCAGTGCGCCGGGTGGGCAGCGCCGGGCAGGGACTTCTACGGCGGGCCGGCCCGGTCGCATCGCCGCGGCCGGGCCGCTGTGGCGCAGCTTGACCGGGCCGCCGAGGCAGCCAGCGCCGCCTCCGCCGAATTCGGCCGCTTCCTGGAAACCGAGCGGATCGTGCCGGACCCCGGGGATCGGACCTTACCTCAGCAGCAGGCCGCTGATCCGGCGGCCGGCCAGGTAGAGGCCGGCCAGGCCCATGATCGCCAGGTACCCGGCGGACCAGAGCAGGGCGGGCCCGACCACGCCCAGGGTGAGCCCGCGGAGCAGCACCACCCCCTGGTACAGCGGCGTGCACTCGACGAAAAGCTGGATCGCCCGGGGATAGACGCTCAGTGGGTAGAACGTCGTGGAGAACAAGAACATCGGCAGCGTCGCCAGGGTCACGAACTCGAAATGCTGCCAGCTGCGCATGTAGGTGGTCGCGGCCATCCCGGTCGCTGCGAACGCGAAGCCGATGAGCAGCGCGGTCGGCAGTGCTAGCACCGCCCACCAGGAGTGCACCAGCCGCAGCGCCAGCATGACGATCATGAACGCGGTGCCGTACAGCCCGCCGCGCAGCAGCGCCCAGCTGATCTCGCCGAGCGCGATGTCTCCCGAGCGCATCGGGGTGGCCAGCGCGGCGTCGTAGAACTTGTTGTATTTCAGCCGGAAGAAGACGTTGAAGGTCGAGTCGAATACCGCGCCGTTCATCGACGAGGTCGCGAGCAGCGCGGGCGCGACGAAGCTGGCGAAGGCGATCGGGTGGCCGGCCGGGCCGGGCACCTGGCCGACGAGCTTGCCGAGCCCGACGCCGATCGCCAGCAGGTAGAACAGCGGCTCGAAGAATCCGGAAACCAGGATCAGCCAGGTGTGCCGGTAAACCCGGGCATGGCGCTCGACCAGGTGCCGGCTGCCCCGGCCGCCGAGGGACCCGCGCGGCAGCCAGGCCGTCGGCAGCACCCGCAGCGGCAGGTCCCGGGCGCCGGGCAGCCTGGCGCCGGACATCCGGGCGCTAGACATACAGTCGCCGCCGGTAGGTCCGGTGGCCGGCGACGATCCCGGCGCCGGCCAGCACCGCCAGGTACCCCACGTGCAGCAGCGTCCCGCCGGGAGTGGCCGTGCCCAGGCTCAGCGACCGGCACAGCGTGACGCCGTGCCATAGTGGCGTCAGCTCCGCGATCGGCTGCGCCCAGCCGGGCAGCTGGGAGACCGGGAAGAACGTGCCGGAGAACAGGAACAGCGGGATCAGCCCGAACCTGAAGATCAGCGCGAACGAGGTGTCCTTCAGCACCGTGATCGCCCAGGCCTCGATCGGGATGGCGAACGCCAGCCCGGTGAGCACGGCGACTGGCAGCGCGGCGAGCACCCAGGCCGACTTGACCGCCCCGAAGGCGGTCATCACGGCGATGAACAGCGTGCAGTTCATCGCCAGCCGCAGCGTCGTGAACAGCAGGTGCCCGTGGAACAGATCCGATGGCCGCAACGGCGTTGACACGGCCGCGTAATAGGTGCGCCGCCATTTCACCGAGCCGAGCACCGGGTAGGTGGACTCGCCGATCCCGGTCTCCATCGCCGCCGCGGCGAGCAGCCCCGGCGCGAGGAAGGCGATGTAGCTGATCCCGCCGAGCTTGCCGGATCCGTGCTTGTTCACCAGCGTGCCGAGGCCGATGCCGATCGCGCTCATGAACAGCAGCGGGTTTAGCACGCTGGAGTAAATCGAGCCACGCCAGGTCCGGCGGTAGTTCGTCATCCAGTGCCGGAACTCCCGCACGGCGAACGACCACCGCGAGGCATGCACGCCAGCGGCGGCGGCCGGCGCGTCCTGGGCGGCAGCTGCGCGGGCGGCCACTAGTCCTCTAGCCGGCGGCCGGTGAGCCGCAGGAATACGTCTTCCAGCGTACTGCGGCGAACAAGCGAGGTCAGCGGCTCAAGGCCGAGGTTGCGGACGGCAGTAAGCGCGATGTCCCCGTTAGGTATGTAAAGCAGTATCCGGTCCGCCAGCACTTCACTGCGCTCAGCTCGTACATCAGCCAGCTTCTCGGCCGCCTGCTCGTGCTCGCCCGGATCGAAGCGCAGCTCGAGTACTTCGGCAGTCGAGTACCGCTTGATCAGCTCGCGCGGCGAGCCGCTGGCCGCGATCTTGCCGCCGTCCATCACCACCAGCCGGTCGCATAGCTGCTCGGCCTCGTCCATGTAGTGCGTGGTCAGGACCAGCGTCACGCCACGTTGCTTGAGCCGGAACAGCCGATCCCAGACCACGTGCCTGGCCTGCGGGTCCAGGCCGGTGGTGGGCTCGTCGAGCAGCAGGATCTCCGGGTCGTTGATGAGCGAGCGGGCGATCGTGAGCCGCCGCTTCAGCCCGCCAGATAGCGGCTCGACCTCGTCGTCCCCGCGGTCGGTCAGCTGCACGAAGTCCAGCAGCCGCTCGGTGCGCTCGCTGATCACGTCCCTGGACAGCCCGAAGTACCGCCCGTAGATCAGCAGGTTCTCCCGCACGGTCAGCTCGACGTCGAGCGTGTCCTCCTGCGGCACCACGCCAAGCCGGGCCCGGATCCGCGGGCCGTCGGCGACCGGATCCAGCCCGAGGATGGTCAGCTCTCCCCCGGTCGGCGGCGAGACACAGCCGATCATCCGCATCGTGGATGACTTGCCAGCGCCGTTCGGCCCCAAGAAGCCGAACGCCTCGCCGCGGCGCAGGTCAAAATCGATCCCGTCGACCGCGGTGAACTCCCCGAACTTCTTCGTCAGGCCTCGGGCGCGAATGAGATCTCCGGGACCGGGCACACCTGCGACGCTACCCGGCAGCTCTGACAACTCCGAATGGGTTTTCTGTTCGCGGCATGGCGCGCCGCTGGATACCGCACCGTTCGGGGCGGGCCACACGGTAGCCTCGCTTTCATTGCCACCGGCAGCACGCGGCAGGAACCGGGACAAGGAAGGCGGCCAGGTGAGCTTCACTCGCGAGCTCTACGAGCGGTTCCGGCACCTCATTCACGAGCTCGCGAAGTTCGGGGTGGTCGGCGGGATCGCCTTCGTCATCACGTATGGCGGCACCAACCTGCTGCACGTGCAGGCTCAGCTCGGCCCGCTTACCTCCAACACGGTGGCGACCATCGTCGCCACGGCGTTCGCGTTCGCCGGCAACCGGTGGTGGACGTTCCGGCATCGGGAGCGGACCGGGATGCCGCGCGAGACCGCCATGTTCTTCGTGATGAACGGGGTTGGCCTGGCGATCCAGCTGGCCTGCATCGCCTTCACCTACTACGCACTGGGCCTCACCGACCATCTGAGCTACAACATCACGCTGATCATCGGGATCGGGCTCGGCACCCTGTTCAGGTTCTGGTCGTACCGCAAGTGGGTGTGGGCCGCCTCGGCCGCCACCGGGCCGCCGCCGCGCGTGCTGGTGAAAGGCCCGGCCGGGCCGAAGTAAGCCGGCCAGCAGGGCCGCGGGGCTTTGCGGCCGCTCCGCCGGTCAGCGGATTTCCGGCGGCTAGGCCGCGCAGCGGCTGGCCGCGCGGCCCGCATTCTCGACCAGCTGAGCAAGCGGCTGGGCCAGCGCGACCCTGGCCTGCTGCTGGCTGATCTCACCGGTCGCGGCCAGCCGGCCGAGCACGTGCACCTCGCGCTGCCTTGCCCGGACCGGATGCTGCAGCGGATTGTCCGCCGAAGGCCCCTGGACGAGGCCGGCCAGCAGCGCCGCCTGCGGCCAGGACATCGCGCGCGGTGGCACCCCGAAGTAGCCGCAGCTGGCCGCGGCCAGCCCATAATCGCCGTTGCCGAAGTACGCGACATCCGAGTACATCTGCAGGATCTGCCGCGAGCTGTAGGTCATGAACAGCTTGACGGCGAGGCTGACCTGCTCCAGCTCGACGGCTGCACCAGACCGGCCGCGGGTGTAAAGCAGCTTGGCGAGCTGCTGGTAGATGGTCGCGCCGCCCTGGTCGGCGGCGCCGCCGCCGGTCAGCCAGCTGGAGGTGACCCGGGCAACGGCGAACGGGTCGATACCTGGTTCGTAGCCGAACCGGTGATCCTCGGTGGCCTCGATCGCGGCCGCGAACCGCGGCGGGACCGGCGGCCCGGGAAAGGCGGCGTGCTGGGCCCGGGCCTGCGCGCGGGCCAGTGCCTCGGCGTTGCCAACCGACGGCGTGACGACAAGCAGCCCTGCGAACGCGATGAGCCCGGTCGCGATCAGGACGCTGAGGACTACCAGGAACCGGCGCAGGAACCGGCGGCGCTGACGTCTCGGCCGAATCGTCCGGCCCGGAATCGTCGGGTCCGCGAGCCCTTGGCCAGGAGCCGGGCCAGCGCCGCGGTCAGCTGCCCAGCCCGGGCCGGACATCCCGGATGCGCTGGCGCCTCGCCCGCCCGCGTTCCGCACCGACATTTGATCCGCTCCGTCTGATCGCCAGCTGCGCTGGCCCCGGCCAGGTAACGAATGACCCGGCCGCTAAGTTGCCCTGCGCTCCGGCCGGTAACCGCCGATTCCATGATCGCGGAAGATTCCCGCGGTGGAACCCCGCGGAGTTTCCGTGCGCGACTGACGACGGGCCGTCCGGGTCAGGATGTTCCCGGCTGGTGGGCAATTTCAGCCAGCTGGGTGGCAACGTCCGCCGCGGCGTAGCCGGTCCGGTGGCCCCGCGCCCCGGTGCCACCCTGCTGCCAAGGGTGGGGCCCGTCGAGCGGGCGGTACCCGACGCCGGCGGCGTCGAGGCGGCTCAGGTGCGCGGCGAGCCGCTCGCGCCAGCCGGGAGCGGCCCCTGACGTGGTCAGCCCGCCGGACCAGGCCACGTCGGCCAGCACGCAGGCGCGCGGGAAGGCCATATATTCCAGCGCACGGCTATCCGGGATGTACTCGGTCCAGAGCTGGAACTGGGTGCCGATCAGTCGCCGCGCGGCGCGCTCCGGCCAGTCCGCGGCGAGTGCGCGCGGGGCGAACGCGGCGACGTCCGGCAATGTCACCGGCCCTCCGATCGCCAGCGGCTCCCGCTCGTCGTCGGACTGGCTGTAGTCGAAGTAGGTGGGCACGACCGGGACGGCGATGACGTCATGGCCGGCCATGGCCGCGCGGCGGGCGATGCCGACGCCGCGCCAGGCCATCACGATCGTGTCCAGCCGCAGTGCTCCGCCGCGCGTGCCGGCCGGGCCGGACGTGCCGGCCGGGCCGCGCGTGCCGGCCGGGCCGGCTCCGCTGGCGAATCCCTCGTCCCAGACCACCGCCCTGGCCCCGAACCGCTCGGCGAGCATGTCAGCGACCTGGCGGAGGAACCAGGCATGCAGTTCCGCCGCGCTGGCCAGGCCGAGCTCGCGCCGGTAATCCTCGATCACCGGGTTATCCCGCCATTCATTTAGAACGCACTCGTCCCCGCCGATGTGCACGAACGGGGCGGGCATGGCACCGAGCAACTCGCCGAATACGTCGCCGAGGAATTGGACCGTTCCCGGCAGCGGCGACATGATGTGCGGGAAGATGCCCCAGTCGGCCGCCACCTCGTACCGCGCGTCCGGTACCGAGCCGAGCTGCGGCAGCGCCGCCAGCAGCGCGGAGGCATGGCCGGGCACCTCGATCTCGGGGACGACGGTCACCATCCGCGCGGCCGCGTAAGCGCTGATCTCGGCCAGGTCGGCGAGAGAGTAGTACCCGCCATGCGGGACGCCGTCGTAGACGGCCGGGTCGTCCGAGCCGTGTCCGATCCTGGTCTGCCGCCGATGGGAGCCGATCTGGTGCAGCGCGGGATATCGCAGGCTCTCGACCCGCCAGCCCTGGTCGTCGGTCAGGTGCAGGTGAAAGCGGTTCAGCTTGTGCGCGGCCAGCATGTCGATAAAGCTCAGCAGCACGCTTTTCGGGAAGAAATGCCTGGCCACGTCGAGATGCCCGGCGCGCCAGGCAAGCGCAGGAGCGTCGTCGATCTCCGCGCACGGCAGCTGCCATGGCGAGCCCGGCACCGGCGCGGCGCGCCACGCATCGGCGGGCAGCAGCTGGCGCACGGTCTGGGCCGCGTAGAACGCGCCCGGGTCTCCCCCCGCGGTGATGCGCATCCGGCCCGGGCCGATGCGCAGCTGGTAACCCTCGTCCGGCAGGCTGCCGTCGATGTCCACGGTGATCTCCCCGGCAGCGCGGCGCGGATCAAGGCCCTGGCCGGGTGCTGGCGCCGGCTCAGCCGGCCAGGGCAGCGCACCGAGCACCCGCCGGACGGCCGCGGCTGCGCGCTGCGCACCGGGTCCCGCGATGATCTGGGTTTCCCGGCTCAGCTGGTAACTGCCGGGCTGCGGGCGGACGAATACGGGGTGCGGCACAAGGGCAGCCAGTCGGTCGGTCATGGCGCTACACGCTCTCATTTCCAGTGGTGGCACGGCGGGAGCGCTGGCACTACGGCTCGGCGGCGAGCGCCCCGCTCCCCGCGCTGCGCTAAGGTAGGTACGCCCGTCAGGTCGGAGGCGGGTGCGGTTCGTACCGGGACGTGGCCCAGCTTGGTAGGGCACTTGACTGGGGGTCAAGGGGTCGCGGGTTCAAATCCCGCCGTCCCGACCAGAACGTGCAGGTCAGAAGGGGTTTCGGGAGTATCCGGGACTCCTTTTTGATCTTCGGGAGCCAGCCGGGGAGCCACTCGATGGGTGGATTCTTGGTCGATTTACTGGTCAGGCGGACTTGGCCCGCTTCTTCTTGCTGAGAATCTTGTCCATGGCCGTCGCGCCCTTGGTGAGCGCGGGCCTGATCTCGTGCCGGTAGACGGTCTCGGTGACGGTCGTGCCGCTGTGGCCCATCAGGTCGCTGATGTCCTCGATCCGGACGCCGCTGGCGCTGAGGATGGACACGAACGAGTGGCGCAGCTCCCGCGGCGCCCATTCCTCCCCCAGCCCGGCGGCCTTGGTGATGGCGATGAACTCGCGGCGGACCTGCCAGCGGTCAAGCGGAGTGCCATCCTCGCGGCAGAACACCGGGTCGTGGTCCTGCCAGGCGTCGCCTGCGCGGAGCCCTTCGGCGGCCTGCCGCCTGCGGTGCTCGCGGAGCGCTTCCACGACCCGCTTGGGCAGCTTGAGGACGCGGCGGCTGTTGCGGGTCTTGGTGTCGCCCTTGGCCCGCACCGACCGGTACACCGCCACCGTACCCGCGTCCAGGTCAACCTCGGCCCAGGTGAGCGCGCGGGCTTCCTCGGTGCGGACGCCTGCCAGCAGGGACACGACCACGTACGCGGCGAGCCGGTGCTCGCTGCCCGGCCCTGCCTCGTCCAGCAGCACCGGCTGCGATGGTCGGCCTGGCGCCGCCGCCACCAGCACGACCCTGCTGGTTAATTCGTGTTCATGAAGCCAGGGCAAGTTCGAGTCGGGCGAGGTGGCTGGTCCGGGTCCGGTCCAGCGGATGGCCGTTCCACCAGGCGTGCAGCCGGATCAAGTTGAGCGCGGCCGCGGCGTTGGCGTGTTCCAGGCGGGTCTTGGCCAGGCCGCGGTAGCGGGCGCGGCGCATCCCGGTGACGGCGACGGCCTGTCGGATGGTGCCCTCGACGCCGGCGCGCAGCGCGTACCTGGCCTGGAACGCGTTGGTGTCCTGGGCGGCCCGGGCGGCGAGCTGGGCCTGGTGGACCTCGCGGGGGTGCACGGTGAGCTGGCGGCGCCCGGACGCCGAGGTAGTGCACTGGGCCCGGCCGGGGCAGTGCCCGCAGGTGCCCTTCGCGAAAGTGATCACGATCGTGTCGGTACCACGCTGGGCGACGGGGTTCCAGGAGCTGCTGGCATGGCCTTGCGGGCAGGTGGCCTGCCGGGCGTCGAAGTCGATGGCGAAGGCGGCGCGGTCGTACCCGGCGGCTGCCCTGGCCTGCGGTGAGGTATCGGCCAGCATCGGGGTGACCAGCGTGATGCCGAAGCTGGCCAGCGAGGAGACCAGCAGTTCCGTCGAGGGGTAGCCCGAGTCCACGAGGTGCTCGTCCGGCAGCAGGCCCCGTCCGGCCAGGCGGGCGTGGACCGGCTCGGTCATCTGGCTGTCGGGCACGGTCGCATCCGTGGTCTCCACGTTGACGATCAGATGAGGGGGCGGCAGCGCCTCACTGTCATCGCTGCCGTGGCCGCCACTGCCGGAGTCGCTCCGCATGTCACTCCACATAACGCTTCCCCTGTTTGACCGGACGGACCAGCGGAAACTCCTAGCCCAACGTCCCTGGGGGTCAAGGGTGCTGTTGACCTGCCGACCGCTGCAGACGTGCGAACGGTCTGTAGAACGCTGGGGGGTTGGCGTCAATCTGCGCACGCAATCCCGCCAGCTGCGGCGTCTGCAGCGTGGTGGCCAGGGTGGTGGCCGGGCGGGATCAATGCTTCGGTGGTATGCCAGAGTGCCCAGCCAAGCCAGCAGGCCCTCACCTTAAGGCAAGTATCTCCCCGGCGAGCCCGGGGCTCCTGCTTCATGACGGAGTGAAACCTCTGCGGGACGTTCTGTAGGGGTCAAGGAGTGCGGTCATGAAGCTGGACCCGCCGGGCAAGGTGCCCGATCTGAGGCAGCTAGACAGTCTTGCCACGCGCCGGTCGTGGGGCCGGAGCTTACTGGGGGCCTGCCTTCTCGTCGCTGTGGTGGGCGGTCCGGCAAGTCTGGCAGGCAGGGCCGGGCAGGAAACCGGCCCAGCCACGCAGCGCGCCTGGGTCACGGCCTTCGCCGCGGGTGATACTCCGCAGAAGATCACCTTCAAGCAGCCGCCTGATGCGGCAGTAGGCGTGCGGGTCGCCTTGTCGGCGTCCGCGGCGCCGGGGCTGATGGTGTCGTTCACCTCAAATACCCCGCAGGTATGCACGGTGTCGCAGTCCACCGTCACCACCATGACGGCGGGCGTGTGCACGATCACTGCCTCCCAGGGCGGCGACGCCCACTTCACCCCGGCTCCGGAGGTGGCGCGGTCGTTCCAGGTGACCACCGGCCAGAAGACGCAGACCACCACCCTGAGGCTGCCGCCTGATGTGATGCAGCGCGGCGTGCCGGCCGGGGTGCGGGTCGCCTTGTCGGCGACGGCCCCAGACTCCGCGCTGCCGGTGTCGCTCACATCCAATACCCCGGCCGTGTGCACCGTATCGGAGTCCACCGCCCTGGCCGTGGCCGCCGGGATGTGCACGATCACCGCCTCCCAGGGCGGCAGCGCCACCTACGCGCCGACGGCTGCGGCACGGTCGTACCGGGTGAGGACAGGACAGCAAACGCAGACGGTCATGTTCACGCTGCCGCCCGAACTGGTGCAGCGCGGCGTGCCGGTTGGCGAGCCGGTCACCTTGTCGGCGTCGGCGCCAAACTCCGGGCTGGCGGTGTCGTTCACGTCCGCCACCCCGCAGGTGTGCACGGTATCGGGATCCACCGTCCTGACCCTCGCCGCCAGCCACGGCCCGTGCACGATCAGCGCCTCCCAGAACGGCAGCGCCACCTACGCGCCGGCGAATGCGGAGCAGTCGTTCCCGGTGAAGACCGGGGATAAAGGGCAGCGGATCACCTTCACGCTGCCACCGGAGGTAAAGCAGGGCGTGCCGGTCGGGGAGCCGGTCACCTTGTCGGCGTCGGCGCCAAACTCCGGGCTGGCGGTGTCGTTCACGTCCGCCACCCCGCAGGTGTGCACGGTATCGGGATCCACCGTCCTGACCCTCGCCGCCAGCCACGGCCCGTGCACGATCAGCGCCTCCCAGAACGGCAGCGCCACCTACGCGCCGGCGAATGCGGAGCAGTCGTTCCCGGTGAAGACCGGGGATAAAGGGCAGCGGATCACCTTCACGCTGCCACCGGAGGTAAAGCAGGGCGTGCCGGTCGGGGAGCCGGTCACCTTGTCGGCATCGGCATCCTCGCGGCTGCCAGTGTCCTTCACCTCCGCCACTCCACGGGTGTGCACCATATCGGGGTCCACCGTCCTGACCCTGGCCACGGGCGGGTGCACGATCATCGCCCTCCAGAACGGTAGCGTCATCTACGCAGCCGTCTCTAGCCAAGGGCCACCATTCAAGGTGATCCGCGCCGGGCAAACGATCATCTTCGACCAGCCATCGGACGCGAAAGTCGGGGACCGAGTCACCCTAGTGGCGTCGGCGTCCTCGGGGCTGCCGGTGTCATTCACCTCCACCACCCACGTATGCACGGTGTCGCAGTTCATCGCCACCGCCGTCACCAACGGCACGTGCACGATCATCGCCTCCCAGAGCGGCGACGCCAACTACCTACCGGCCCAGGAGGCGCGGCAGTCATTCCAGGTGAAGAACGGGCAGACAATCACCTTCGACCAGCCACCAGATGCGAAGGTCGGGGATCGGGTGCCCCTGAAGGCGTCGGCGGCCTCGGAACTGCAGGTGTCACTCACCTCCACCACCCCGGCCATCTGCACGGTATCGGAGTCCACTGCCACCGCCGGGGCCGCCGGCACCTGCACGATCACCGCCTCCCAGGCCGGCAACGCGGACTACGCGGCCGCCGACGACGTGCGCCACTCATTCCGGGTAACCCGAGCCGGGCAGACGGTCACCTTCGCGCAGCCACCAGACGTGAAAATCGGGGATCGGGTGCCCCTGAGGGCGTCTGCCACCTCGGGGCTGCAGGTGTCACTCACCTCCACCACCCCGGCCATCTGCACGGTATCGGAGTCCACTGCCACCGCCGGGGCCGCCGGCACCTGCACGATCACCGCCTCCCAGGCCGGCAACGCGGACTACGCGGCCGCCCCCGATGTGCGCCGCTCATTCCGGGTAACCCGGGCACGCGGGCAGAAGATCAGCTTCGCCCAGCCAGCGGACACGAAGGTCGGGAGCAGGTCACCCTGTCGGCGTCCGCCTCCTCGCGGCTGCCGGTGTCGTTCACCTCCACCACCCCGGCCACTGCACAGTAGCGGGTCGCGACCGTCGCTACCGTGGTCGTCGGGACGTGCACGATCACGGCCTCCCAGAGCGGCAACGCGGACTACGGGCAAGCCAACAACGTGCGCCACTCATTCCGGGTGAGCCCGGGCGACGCGGCAATCGCAGAAGATCGCCTTCCCCCAGCCAGCAGACACGACCGCCGGGCAGCGGTCACCCTGTCGGCGTCCGCCTCCTCGGGGCTGCCGGTGTCTTTCAGCTCCACGACCCCAGACATATGCGCGGTGCGGGCGCGACCGTCACTACCATGATTGCCGGGACCTGCACGATCACCGCCTCCCAGGCGGGAACGACCACTACGCGAGCCCCCAACGTGCAGCACTCATTCCAGGTGGCGCCGGGGACGCCCCGCAGACAATCGCCTTCGCCCAGCCACCAGACACGACCGCCGGGCAGCACGTCACCCTGTCGGCCTCCGCGTCCTCGGGGCTGCCGGTGTCTTTCAGCTCCACGACCCCGGACATATGCGCGGTATCGGGGTCCACCGTCACCACCGCAACGGCGGGCATCTGCATGATCACCGCCTCCCAGGGCGGCAGCGACAGCTACGCGGCAGCCCCCAACGCGACGGAGTCGTTCCAGGTGAACCCGGCCGACCAGGTAACCACAGCCGGGAGGAAACCGCAGACGATCAACTTCAGGCAGCCGGCTGCGGTGAAGTCCGGCGTGCCGGTCGGGGAGCCGGTGCCCTTGTCGGCCTCCGCGTCCTCGGGGCTGCCGGTGTCATTTACCTCCACCACCCCGCCGGTGTGCACAGTGTCGGGCTCGACCGTCACCACCTTGGCCGCCGGCGCGTGCACGATCACCGCCTTCCAGGACGGCAGCGTCGGCTACGCGGCCGCTCGCGCCGTGGCGAAGTCGTTCCAGGTGAACCCGGCCCCGTCGAAAGGGCCCGGTGCACTGGTCTTCTTGCTGGCGGCCGCAACCATGGCGGCCGCGGGCGTCACGCTGGCAGTGCGCCGCCTCCGGCTGCGCTCACATCCGCCACCAGCGAACGCGCCCGACGTGCGGGCCGTGCCGGATACCGGCCCGCCGGGCCAGGTGAGCGTCCGTAACACCGGAAGGGCTGCGACGCACACGGTGCGCATCGAACCCAGCCCTGGAGCTAGCACCACAACGATCGAGGAGGTCAGGCCATGACATCAGCGCAGCAGGAGCGCCCGCGCACCGCCCTGGATCTGCTGTTCGGCCCAGGCAATGACACCCCTGAGGCATTGGCCCATGAGATCGTGTCTGCAGGCACCGACGGAACCGTTGGCCGCGCCCTCGAGAACCTCCCAAAGGCGACCCGTGAGGCCGCCGTCCGCGAGGCCACGGCTACGGCGGCCGGGCTCCTGGATGTCGACTTGATCGGCGTGCTGGCCGCCGGATGGCGCAAGCATCATGACCTCACCGGCGCCGCGCAGCGCACCATCGCCGCGCCTGGCAGCACTGAACTTGTGGACATGGCTGCGCACCAGGTCACCATGACCCAGCATCCCTCGGTCACAGTCCTAGTTGATGGTCTCCAGGTGGCCGTCATCCAGCTCGGCCTGTCTCTGGAGTTGAAGGTCAATGCCATGATCGCAGGGATCGCCGCCGGGCGGCTGGTCGCTCTGCACTCCGGCCGCTGTGACATCACCGCCACACTGGCCATCCAGGGGACCAACGTCCTCACAAAACAGGCACACCTCAAGCTGCCCGGCGCCGTCCCGCTCAACCCGGGAATACGGCTGCTGGCCGCCCATAACTACGCGGTCAGCGCGGGACAAGCGGAAAGTGCCAGCGACGACCATGCCCGGCAGGCGGCACCTGCACGCGAGGGCACCGTTCACCTGTCCCCAGCCCCGCGCAGCCCTGGCTCTGCAGCGCCGCTCCCAGGCGATTGGACATACTAACGAAACTATCCCTAGACCTGTGGCTGCCTCGGAAACGCACCCCAGGTCTTCGCATAACGGGAAGCCCGCACACCGCCCTAGGACGCCTCTGAACAACGTCGATGCGCTGGCTGCGTTACGGCTGGGGCCGCTGGTGACACCGGGCAGGCCGCTGGCCGGGCTGTCCTGTCTGGGGGGGTCCGGCGAGTCCGGGTGCCAGCAGCGTGCCGGGGCCAGATGGACCGGGCTTGAGGTCGCCTTCGGGCGGGGCGGCGCCGGGCCGTCAGGCCAGCGCCCAGGTCCCGCCGCGGCGCGTCAGGCCGGCCTTGACCAGGGTCCGCAGGTTCAGGCCGGCGCACCGGGTATGCAGCCAGGCGTCGTTCTTCGCGGTCCCGATGTAGCGGAGCCTGACCCGGCGGCCGTTCTGGGTGGCCGTCCAGGCGATAGTCCGCTCGATGTTCGAGCGAGTCGGGTAGGACCGCCGGAACTCCTCGGTCCTGGCCCGGGCGCGGGCAGCGCGCAGCAGGCCCTCATGCGGGTGGATGGCCATCGACCGGCCATCTTTCGCGGTGGTGCACCGCTGGCGCAGCGGGCAGCCGGCGCACGCCGCGCCGAAGGTGACTGTCCGGGCCGGGCTCATCGGCCGGGTCACCCCGGCCGGGCAGGTGACCGTGCCCTGCTGTTCATCGACAGTGAAGTCATCGATGGTGAACCCGCCGGGCACGGCCGGGCGCAGCGGCCCGGGCTTGATGACGGTGTCGTGCCCGCCGTCGCGGTAGGCGGCCCGCGCCTCCCCGCTGCCGTAAGCCGAGTCGCCGTAGACCTCCAGCCGCTCTTCCGGCCCTGGCCTGGCCGGGGCGCCGGCGTCCGCGCCGGCCCGCGGCTCCGCGTTGCAGCCCCGGGCTGCGGCGTTGTCCTGCTCCGCCGCTCCCGCATCCCGGCGGCTGCCCCGGCGCGCCAGCAGCGCCGGGGGCGGGCGGGCCCGCGCGGAACCGGTCGCGGCCGGCCATCTTCACGCCGTTCTCCGCATCCGTGCTGCCCGGGCCGGCAGCCATCGTCATCTCGCAGTCGGTGATCAGCCCGCTGTCCGGCTCGGCCGCCACATGCCCCCGGAACCCGTCCCGCCGCTTCGACTTCGACTTGCGGGTATGCCGAGCTTCCCGGTCCACCGTGGAGATCACCCGGTCGGGCGCCACCTTCCGGGCGATCCGCCACCGCCCGTCGGTCCCGTCAGAATCCTGCGCCGGCTCCACGTCCTGCCCCGCGACCAGCGCCAGCAGCCCCAGCGCATCCGCCGCTGCCGCGTCCCGCTCCGGCGCGCCCGCGCCGGTGAGCTCCGCCAGCACCGCCAGCGCGTCGCTCACCAGATCCGACACCAGCCTGTCCTTGGCCTGCGGGTCGTCCCAGTCGATCGGCGGCTTGCCCGGCCTGGAGTAATCCAGCCGGCCCGCTGCCGCGATCACCTCCGCCGCGCCGGGCACCACCCGCGCCACCTTGCGCATCGCGGCCACCAGCTGAGTGACGGTGTCCTGGGTCGCCACGCCGTCGTCGAACACCGTCGAGTCCACGCACCGCTTCCGCCGGCCCCGCAAGATCCCCGTCGCCGCGATCACCTCCGCCACCGCGTCGAACACCCGGCCCGGGCGCTGCGAGGCAGCGATGCGCCGCCGCCAGTACACCAGCGTGGAGGGGCCGAACGACATCTGCGTCAGCGACCGGCCGCAGGCCACCTTCCACCGGATGTCGTACTTCAGCGCGTCCGCCGTCTGAGGATCCGACAGGTCATACAGCTCCTTCAGGACCAGCACGCTGCCCACCAGGTCCGCCGGCAGCGACGGCCGCCCGGTCCGGGACGGGAACAAGTCAGCAGTGAAGCTGTCCGGGAACAGCTCCCCGCGATGCTCCGCTAAGAACGCGAACACGCTGCCCGGCGGCACCAGGTGCCCGGCAATCATCTCCGCGTCCAGCAACTCCCGGTCCATCCGCGCGCGACCCTGCATAACAAGATCATCTCAGAAGATCGAACACTCTGCCGGCAGAAACGCCGAATCAGGACACCGAGTTATTCAGAGCCGTCCCAGACAGGCTCCGCCTGATACCGCCGAGGTTACGGGTTCTGCGGGCGCTCGCGTGCAGGTGAGCGCATCCTCCGTTTGCAGGCCACGTCCCGGAGGTTGCCATGGCGTCCCGGCTCAAGCGATCGGTGCCGGTCACGGTGAACGACGTGCTCGACGGGCACGCGGCGCTCGACCTGGAATGCCTGGATCGTCTCTACCTTCACGGTTATCTCGGCCAGCTCCAAGTCGGCGGGCAGGTGATCCAGTTCCTCAGGCACCGCGGGTACCCGGTCCCGTCCCCGGCGTGCCTGCAGCAGATCGGGAACGCCTTCCGCCGCCGCGTCGCCTCTTTCGCCGAGGCCAATCACATCCCGGTAGTGCCGTTGAAGGCCGCTGACCGCAACATCGAGGTGATGCGCCCCTACCTGGAGAAGGCCGCGGCCACCGGCCGTTCGCAGGTCGCGGCGATCGGCGTGGCCCAGGAAACCCAGCGGGTGTTCCTGGGTCGCAAACGCGACACCGACCCGGCCAGAGGCCCGCAGTTCTCCTTCGATAAAAAGGACCGCCGGGTCACGGTGTATTACTTCTACCTGTGGGACGCCGCGTTCGGGCCGGCATTCATCAAGGTCTGCACCTACTGCCCCTGGCCGATGAAAATCTGGGTCAACGGGCATGAGTGGGCCAAGCAGCAGGCACGCAAGCTGGCCCTGCCCTTCACCGAACTGTCCAACGGCTTTGCCTCCTGCGACGATCCTGCCCTGCTGCAGAGGATCTGCGACGCGCTGCAGCCCGGCACCATCAACGTGTTCTTCCAGCGCTGGCTGCACCGGCTCCCGCTGCCGTTAGCGGCGGCCGACCGCGACGCCGGCTGGTGGTGGGAACTGTCGATGGCCCAGGTCGAGGTATCCCGCACCATCGTGTTCACCCAGCCGCGCTACGCCCGTGCCTTCTTCGACGCCCTGGTCACCGACAACCTCGACCTCGGCCGCCCGGACACCCTTGAGATCATCTTCGACCGGCAGATCCGGTCCAGCACCGAAGGCGAGTTCAGGACCAATGTGATCACCCGCGGCACAGAGGTCACCATGAACGCCTTCTACAAGCACTCCCGGATCAAGCAATACCTGAAAAACGGCCGGGCCCTTCGCGTCGAGACCGTCGTGAATGCGCCGGGCGACCTCGGCTGCCAGCGGCGCCTCGCCAACCTCGATGAGCTTCAGGCCCGGGCTCGTGCGATCAACGCCCGGTTGTTGCAGACTGAACGTGCCGGCGAGGCCTGCGTCCTTGCGAATCCAGTCTTCGAGCGGATCGCGCACCCGTCCGTGGATGCGGACGGGCGGAGAGCTACAGCCATGCGTTTTGGCGACTCTCGGGTCCAGGCCCTGGCCAGCGCCCTGTGCGTCACCTTGTGCGCCGTCACCGGCATCACCAACAGGAGCCTGCGCGCCCTGATGACCGGACTGCTCGGCGCCCCCTACGGCATGACTCAGGCCTGCTACGACCTGGCCCGGCTGCGACGCAACGGCCTGATCACCCGCCGCCCCCACGCCAACACCTACGACCTCACCCCCGACGGCCTCGCATTCGCGATCTTCTACACCAAGGTCCACGACCGCGTCCTGACCCCGCTATTCGCCGCCGGGCAACCCCAGGCCCCGCCACCACTACGCACCGCCCTCCGGACAATCGAACACCATATCGACGAACGCCTCGCCGCCGCCAGGCTGCCCGCCGCAGCCTGACAAACTCAGCTCAACTGTCAAACGTCTAGCGACAAAGGGTCGCTAGGCTGCCCCCGGGGCGGCATCGGCGCTGGCGGTAGTTATCGATGACTTTGAGCTCGCCATCACGCCGACTAAGTCGAGCCGATTGGGTCAGGTTTGGGTCAGACCCGACCAGCCGAAACAAGTCGCTCAGTCGGCGCCGGATCCGGCAGTTCCCGTAAGGGCGCCCCAAACCCGGCGCGGCCGCTGGTTGGCCAACGCATTCGATCACCGAGTCGGCGCGGCGAGTTGCGCCGACCTCCAAATCCGGCACGAGACGACACCGGACCAGGGAGAGCCATCCCAAGAGCCAACGTGGACAGGCTTCGCGCGACATCCTCCTACGCTGAGCCACTATTCATCCTGCTCAAGTGCCTAGTGAGCCCTCCTGAGCGACGCCCAGAATGTGACTGGGGGTCAAGGGGTCGCGGGTTCATGTAAGGAACTCCGGCGCTTGATCAGCTCGGGGTTCCAGGGTTGCATGAGCATCCCCGGCTGGTCCGGTAGGTGGCGACGATTTTGGTTCTGAGGCCGGCGGTTCTCGCCGGGCCTCGCGGATTTGATTGCCACTGCTGGCCTGGCCACGGATGACCCGCATCAGGGAAGTGGGCCAGCCCGCCATGGGCCTGGCCCGGTTGCAGCACATGAGTGGGAGCCGTTGCCGGGCTCTTGCACCCTGGGACCGTGGCCTGAGGAGGTTGCTGCCTGCTGCGCCGCCGGAGCTGGTATCCGACGATGCAGATAAGAGGTGGCTGATGGAGCAGGAGGATGGGCAGCTGGTGCCGCGGCGCCTGGTCGGGATTGACCTGGGGATCGCGTCCCGGCACTCGGTGCGGGTGCTGGAAGCCGATGGCCAGGTGGTGTGCCGGTCGTCGTGCGTGCCGACGGTGGCGTCGCTGGCCGCGGTGGAGCGGGCGGCGCTGGCCGGGGCGCCAGACGGGACCCGGCTGGAGGTGGTGTTCGAGCCGACCGGGCCGGCGTGGATGCCGGTGGCGGTGTTCTTCGCCCGCCGCGGGCATGCGGTGTTCCGGGTGTCGTCGGCGAAGGCCGCGGACCTGCGCCGGTTCTTGCGCCGGCACGCGAAATCGAATGGCATCGATGCGGAGACGCTGGCCCGGCTGCCGCTGGCCGACCCGCGCGGCCTGCAGCAGCTGGAGCTGCCCGGTCCCGCGGCGGCGGCGCTGGACCGGCGGGTGCGGGCGTGCGCGCGGCTGACCAGCGCTGGCAGCGAGCATAAGGTGCGGATCAAGGACCTGGTCCGGCAGCTGCTGCCGATGACCCCGCTGACCGGCGATCTCGGCAAGGCCGACCTGGCGGTGCTCGAACGTTACGCCGGCCCGCGCGCGCTGGTGGCCGCCGACGAGGCGGAGCTGACCCGGCTGATTACCGCGACATCGAACAAGCAGCACGGCCAGCAGCGGGCCGGGCAGTGGCTGGCCGCGGCGGCCGCCGCCCTCGAGCTTTACGGTGATCACCCGGCCGTGCCGTTTGAGGAGCTGGCCGCCGAGGTCGCTACCGAGGTGCGGCTGCTGAAAGCCATCCAGGCCGAGCTCGCCGTGCACGCCGCCGCCCGGGAAGGGCACTACCTGCGGGTTGACCCTGACCAGCTGGCCCGGTCGCTGCCGGGGTTCGCCGAGATCAGCGGCCCGGTCCTGGCTGCTGCCATGGGACGGCCCGGCCGGTTCCGCGACGGCGCCCGGTTCAAGTCCTACGTCGGGCTGGCCCCGCGGGCCAGCGAGACCGGCGAGACCGACCGCAAGGGCCAGCCGATGAGCAAGGCCGGGCCGTCGCTGCTGCGCTCAGCGTTCGTCCGCGCCGCCGACACCGCCCGCAAGCAGGATCCGCAGCTCGCACGGATCTACCACCAGCAGATGACCGAACGCGGCGCCACCCACCTCAAAGCCTGCTGCGTCGTCGCCAGCCACCTCGCCGAACTGCGCGACTCCGGCCGAGGCGGGCCTCCACCACGCGTGTTCCTCGGCACCTTCACCGCGGGCGACCTCGAGGTCTCAGTCGTCGAGGGCAAGCTGCTCATCGAGCGCGACGGACAGTACCAGAAGTTCGTCGAGGAGGTCGAGCACCGGACATTCTCCGGGCCGCACGCCGCGGCGATCTTCTCCTCGGCGGCCACGGAGGCGACCCCTTCGGGGATGCCGAAGCCGAGGTTCACTACGCTGTTCGGCCGTAGCTCCATGGCGGCGCGCCGGGCGATGATCTTGCGATTGCTCATCGGCATCGGCGCGAGCGATGTCAGCGGGACCCGCACCTCAGCTGCGAAGGCCGGGCTGCTGCGCGGTCGGCCCCGGGCCATGGCCAGGCTGGTGTTCGCGGGGTTCGGCGCCCGCAGCGGATCCATGGTCAGCCGGCACGGTTAGCGGGGCCGCGGCGTTGCCGGTACAAGCGCGGGTCGGCTTCCAGGGCCGCGGCGCCGAGGGCTTCGAGCCTGGTGAGCAGTTCGCGGAGCCGCCGGTCGTTGTCGACCCAGGCCTTGAAGTCGTCGTGCTGCTCGGCGTTCAGCCACCGGCAGATGGTCCTGGCTGCGATCTTCCGGGTCCACTGCCAGTACGGGCCGTGCAGCCGGGGCGGGCCCCAGGTCCACAAGACCGCCCGGAACCGCTCGATCACCAATGCCGCGACCCGCAGGTCGCCGACGCGAGCGTACGCGTAGCCGGCCTCGGCGGGCAGGACCTGCGTTGCCCGCAGCCAGGTCTCCTGGTCGTGGCGGGCGACCTCGACGCCCAGCAGCCGCTCCATCGCCTGGATGCCGAACTCGCGGCAAGACTGCCAGTCGTGCCGCAGAGTCGCTGGAGGGGGGCCAGAACCTACAGAAACGGGAGACGCGAAGTGCGTGTTTTGTCGTCGACCTAGGTGGCCCGCGGCCGCCTCGGGCATCCGCGGAGTCCAGGAGTACCTGGAACGGTTCCTGCCAGCAGGTACCGCATGAGCACATACGTCCGGAGCTCATCGTCACCCTGGCCGGGCCGCTAGCCCTTCCCCGTACCGGCTTGACTCTTTTATTGCCTTCCCTGCACGAGTAAAAGTGGTCTTAAGGACGATTGCGGCGGCGTGGCAGGCCACGGCGTGACTGGAAGCAGAACCTGCCAGGCCGCGCGGGAGAGGCAGGCCATTGTGAGCATCGAGTCCCCCAGCCAGCCCGTCATGTCGCCAGCCGTCCGGTCGAAGAACGGCCTAGGCACAGCCGCCCTTGTCCTGGGCGTCGCCAGCCTGGTCGCCACGCTATCGTTCGTGCTGCTTCCGCTTGGCCTGCTAGGAGGCCTCGCCGCGGTCGCCATCGGCGTCGCCGCCCTCACCCGCGGGCGGGCCGGGGGAACGGCGAACCCCGGGCAGGCCACAGCCGGGCTCGTCTGCGGCGTTCTGGCGCTGGCCGTCGGCATCGTGTTCTCCGTGCGGGTAGGCACTTTCGTGGCGAATAACACGAACGCTTTCACCAGCTTCAGCAACTGCATCGCCAAGGCGGGTAACCGCAGCGAAGTAGCAAACTGCATTGCCCATTTCGCCCGGAGTGTCCGCTAACCGCCAATGCATAGAATATTTTACGCAGCCGCACGGCCTGATCCAGTCCCTACCAGACTTCATAGCGGACGTTGCTGCCGTTTGCCGGCGCCAGCCGGGCCAGTCGGCGACGTACCGCCGGCCCGGCACCAGCGGGGCCGGCGCCGCGCTCGGCAGCGCTGCCGGGAACAACATGCCGAGGGCAATCACCACCGCGGATCCGTTTCAGATCCGGCTCTTCGCACACTTGGCCCGTTGCCGCGGTCCCCTTTCCGTAGTCCGCACCTGCTGGCCGGCCCGCGGCGCACACCGGCAGGCCTAAGCTACTGGGGACTCGGGCAGCCGCCTGTGACCGGCGAGGCGGGAGGAGCGCATGCAGCCAATGAGCAGCTACCTGGACTATTCCGGCCGGGACGACGTGCTGAGCGGGGGCGCGCGGATGATCCCGGTGAAAACCCCGGCGGGCGCTTACCGGGTATGGACCAAGCGAGTCGGTAACGATCCCGATCTCAGGCTGCTGCTGCTGCACGGCGGGCCGGGAGCTACCCATGAGTATCTCGAGGCCTGCGACAGCTTCCTGCCGGCCGCGGGAATCGAGTACTACTACTACGACCAGCTTGGCTCGGGCTTCAGCGATCAGCCCGACGAGCCGTCACTCTGGGAGGTCGACCGCTTCGTCGACGAGGTGGAGCAGGTCCGCCTGGCGCTCGGGCTGGACCGGGAAAACTTCGTCCTCTACGGCCAGTCGTGGGGCGGGATCCTTGCCATCGAGTACGCCCTCCGCCATCAGCAGCACCTGCGCGGACTCGTCATCTCCAACATGATGGCGAGCATCCCGGCGTACAACGCCTATGCGCAGCAGGTGCTGATGCCGGAGATGGACCAGGCGGCGCTGGCTGAGATCCAGTCGCTCGAGGCAACGGGCGACATCGAGAACCCGAGGTACATGGAACTGCTGAACGAGCAGCATTACGTCCATCATGTGCTGCGCATGCCGACCGAGGACTATCCCGATCCGGTACAGCGCGCCTTCGCCCACATCAACCCGGCTATCTACGTCTCGATGCAGGGCCCGAGCGAGCTCGGTATCAGCGCCGACGCCAAGCTCGCCAGCTGGGACCGGACCGAGGAGCTCGCGTCGATCGAGGTGCCGACCCTGGTCATCGGCGCTCGCCACGACACGATGGATCCGGCGCACATGGAGATGATGGCCGGCCGCCTGCCAGCGGGCCGCTACCTGTACTGCCCGGACGGCAGCCACCTGAGCATGTACGACGATCAGCAGACGTACTTCGCCGGCCTGATCGAGTTCCTGCACGGCATCAGGGGCAGCTGACGCCCGCCAGGTCAGCCGCCGAAGGTGATTTCCAGGCCCGCGATCAGCCCGTCCTGCCAGGTCAGCCGCATGGCGCCACCGCCGCCCCCGGCCGAATCGAAACAGACCGTGTCGCCGGCGCCAGCCGCGCCGGACTGCCGGACGGACATGGTGTCGGCCATCTGTTCTCTTGCCTCCATCAGCAGGCCTGGAAGGCCGCGTGATAGTCCGCTGGCGCACGCCCGATCACATAACTGCCGCCGTGCTGCCGCAGGAACAAGGTGATGTTCCAGTCCGTGCAGGCGCTATGCGACGGGCTGTCGGCCGGCCGCTGGCGGCTGGTAAAGGTTACGCCGACCGCCAGCCGTCCTGGAGCGCTGTCAGCGATGGACGTGATCGTCGCGTGCGAGTCGGTGGTGGACCGATAGCCGGCGTTGAAATCAGCTACCGACTCATCCCGACGCATCCGGTGATCGAGCAACGTCCGGTATCGCTGGTAATCGTGATTGTTGATTGCCGAGAAGTAGCTGTTGAGAAACGCCTCGACCTGCGGCGCGGCAGGTGCCTGGGCCACGCTAGGCGCGGCTGTGACCAGGCTTCCGCTGCTGGCCGGAGTGGGCGCTGTCGTCAATGTCGGGGTAGCCGTGGGAGTCTGCGTCGGGAGCGGCGACGAGAGCCCGCTCGCCGCGTGTGACTGGGCGCGGTCCGGCGCCGGCTGCGCCGCGGGCGCGCCGGACCCGGCGTGGTGCCGGTGCGCCAGCCAGACTGCTACGCCCCCTCCGGCCGCCAGCACCGCTAAGGCGGCGAGCGCAGCGACGATGGCGTTCCGCCGGCCACCACCCGATGAGCCGGCCACCAGACTGTCACTCGGCCCGGCGCTCCGGGCGGCGTAGTCGGTGACTTCGGTGCCGAAGGGCTCGACGCTGTCGCCTGTTCCCGGGCTGCGCTGGGCGGGCTCGTGCCGGGCCGGGCCGTGCTGGGCGAAGAGATCGCCAAACGGGTCCTCACCGGGGGCGGGCCCGGACGCGGCAGATGACCGCTCCGGCCCCGGCTGGCCGCCGGGCGGAGCGGCCGCGGTCACCGTGTCCGGCTCGTCACCGGTCACCGGCGGAGACGGGGCGGCAGGTGACCCGGTTAGCTGGTCCGCTGGCCCGGCTGGCCCGGCTGGCCCGGCTGGCCCGGCTGGCCGATTGTCGCGGCCTGCCGCGTCAGCGATCGCGGCGCCACATGCCGTGCAGTACCGTTCCGATCCGCTCCTTGGATGTCCGCACGCCGTGCAAAAACGCATTTCCCTCCCTCATCCCGCGTGATCTGGCTGGCGGCCTGCCACGCGCCCCCGCGGTCCGGGACCGCCGGATATTCCGCCATTATCCGTCCTCAGCAGGCAGGGCCTGCCGGGCTGACTGATCGGGCGGCAGAATCGCGGAACGCGCGCTCGGCATCTACCGCGAACGCGGCTCGCTGCGGGCCCGGGCCCTGGTAACGCATAACGCCGCCATCCAGCGGCGCTATGCGTCGATGTCTGACACGACAACTCGCATGGTGGACCCGGCGGTGCCCTCGCCCTGCGGCCGCGCCTGCCCGATCGCGACGTCGACGCCCTCCCTCGCGACGCTGTGCATGACCTCCCGCATCGCCCTGGCGTAGTCGTAGCGCAGCGAGACATACAGCTCGGATCCGCGTTGCATCAGCGTCTGCCACAGCCTCGCGATGATCATGAAAATGAAATGCAGCGGGGAGAGCCGCAGCCAGAAAGTCCAGCCGACGTACAGGTCCTCGCCGTAGGCGAAGCAGGAGACAAAGCCGGTGAAGAGGCCCCGGCCGATCTCCAGGTAATCGCGGCCCTCACCGCCGGCCAGGTTCAGCCTGCGCACCTGAACCACGTCAAGGGGACTGCGCCGCTGCTGCAGGGCCCACGCGATGTGATCGAATGCGACCGGCCCGACCGATGCCTTGCCGTCGACGAAGAACTTCCATTCCGAGAGCTGCGCGGGCACCGGCATCAGCAGGAACAAGCCGGTGAACAGCACGCCGATGATCGACGCGCCGATCCACCACAGCGTCACGGCGACGCCGAAGCCGACCGCGACGCCGAGGATCAGCAGCGCTATCCCCGCCACAATCCCGCCGAGCCAGTAGATCATGATGTACAGCAGCAGGCGCAGGCCGAACTGCCGGAGCAGCCGCGCGTTGCTGAGCGGGTCGAATGATCCCTCGGGCACCCGGTCGTAGACCAGCCGGTGGCCGAGGTACTCGGCATTCGGCGTCCGCTGCCCGACGGCGGCGTCCGCCGGAATCGACCCGCCCAGCCGGCTCGGCCAGCCGGACCGGGCCGAGTTGCCCGCACGACCCGGTGCGGCCGGGTCCGCCGCGGCCGGCTCCGCGGCCGTCGGCCCGGGGACTAACGACGCAGGCGCCATCGGGGCTCCGGCGGCGGCCTGCTGACCGCAGCTGCCGCAGAATACGTCGCCGGTCGCCAGCGGCAAGCCGCAGCTCCCGCAGATCCCCTCCATTGGCCTCGTCCTCTCGCGCTCAGCCGGCCCCCCGGACCGCCATGGAGTTCTACTTAGCGTCAAGTATCCGGCTGGACGGTTATCGCGGGCAACAACCGGAACAGGAGGGCAGGTCAGTCCGCCTGGCGGCGCGCCGCCTGGCGCCCGCGCGGCCTGGTTCCGCCTGGTTCAGACGCGGCAGCTGAGCTCGGCCCCATCGCCGACCGGGAACTGGACGCTCACGTACCCGCTGGCCGGGTCGCGTACGTAGGCCAGGTAGCCGGCCAGCTGGCCGGCGAACCTGCCGGTGTCGTCGGCGAAGACCAGCGCCCCGGCCGCCATGGCCGGTTCAAGCAGCCGTAGCACCGGCAGGTACAGGTCCTTCCAGCCGTCCAGCAGGACGAACCCGACCGGGCCCGGCAGGCTGTCCAGGCGATCGAGCGCGTCGCCTGCCAGGATCTCCGCCACGCCGCCCAGTCCGGCCTCGTCCAGGTTCGCTCGCGCCTGCCGGGCCTTGACCGGGCTGAGCTCGGTGCCGATCACCCGGCCAGATCCGTTGTCCCGAACGGCCGCGGCCAGGTAGATCGTCGAGATCCCGAATGAGGTGCCGAATTCCACCACGGTTGCCGGGCGGGCCGCGCGCACCAGCGAGTACATCAGCTCGCCGCTTTCCGGCTCGACCGGCAGGTAGGCGCTCTCCATCAGCGCCGTGCGCTCCCGGCTCGTCAGCGGCGCCGGGGCCGCCCGCTCGTGCTCAATAGTCCGGGCGATAACCGGCTCGTCGTCCGCCGCGGCGGCGTACAGGCGGCTCAGCAGTCCGCGCAGCCCGGGATCTGCTAGCGAATTTCCCATCTGCAGCAGTTTGCCCTGCCCCGGGAATGCGGGGCCTGGCCCCGGGCTCGGCTGTTATCGCCGCAGCGCTGGCTGGCCACGGCCTAACGACGCTGGACCGGCGGCCTCCTCGGCGGCCTCATGCGGCCTGCGGCGTTTCATGTCGAGCTCTGCCTCCCGCCGGGCCCGGCGCCAGGCGGTCTCGAAGTAGCCCTCGTCGCTCCGGCTGTCCTCGCGCTGCTCGATCCACGCGATTGACTCTGGATCGACGACCTTCTCCGCCTTCAGCCGCATGGCCCTCCCCCCACTCGCAGTTAGGCCGCCGCCTTGAAGCACCGCCAGCCGACACCAGTAAATCATTACTCTTAGCTACATCTCGATTACCCTGTGCCGGAACCTGCGATGATCGCCTGCTCCCCCTGGCAGCTAGCGCGAGCCCGACGCCGAGCAGGTTCGCGAGTGTCTTCATGATTTCCAGGTCCGGCTGGCCCAGCGAATGCGGCTGCGGCGAATCCAGGGTCAGGACTCCGTACGGGGTATCGCCCGCCATGATCGCCGTGGCGATGATCGTCTGGTAGCTCCGGCGGGCCAGGAACCGGACCGGCAGGCCGGCCGCCTGCACGTCCGGGACCAGCTGTGCCTCACGGCCGGCCAGCAGGCCGAACATGTACTGGCCGACCGGGTCGTCCGGGCTGTTCCTGAGAACAGTGCGGCCGGTGTCCTGCTGTCCCTCATAGCCCGCGTAGCTGACGCAGTGCATGCTGTTGCCGCGGACCTCGAAGAAGATACTCCGCCGCGTCTCGGCCGAATTACCGTGCCCGACCGCGGCCGAGACGATTGCCTGCGAAAGGCTACCGATCAGCGGCGCCATCTGCCGGTCTGACGCCGACACGGCGATCTTCCCCAGGCAGTACAGGCTCGGCGAAAGACGCGCCCGCAGCGCGAAGATAAGGTTTGTCTCGGCATTGATCCGGACTTCGGCGGTCCGCCGCTCGGCTTCTTCCTTACTCTGCAGTGCGCGCTCGCGCTCCGTGACGGCATGCTCGCGCGCTTCGGTTTCCGCCCGCAGCAGACGTTTTGCGGCGAATCTGTTGACAGCAGTTACGGTAGCGGGAATTACCGAACATAGAACCCCAAGGAGAACATTGCGAAGATAATCCTTGCCGCCCCGACCGGCCAGGACGCCGAATACGAATACGCCGGCAGTGCCGAGGAGCGCCAATGCGGCCAGGCTTGCGGCCTTAGCCCGGCTTGCCCGCGATGCCATGCGCGTTTTCCCTTCCGGAGGTCCGCGCGGACGTGCAGGATGGCCCGTCCATACACCCATCTCGACGTTAGCCAATACTAGCTAGGTAATTCCATGTTTCCGGCTATCTAGCTGACTCGTGGCCAGCGCGGGCGGGCACGTCATTGCCTACGCGACACATCCGTTTACAAGCAGCTAAAACGGATCCGCCTGGGCCAGTCGCCAGCCCATTGGGAAAGCCAGCGCGGAGCAATTCATAGCAGCCGGCCAGGCCGGGCAGCCGGCCAGGGGGCCGGCCTCGCCTCCGCCACGGCCGCAACAACCGGCCGCAGCAGCCCGCTCGCCGCCCACCTGCTCGCCCGCCCGCCGGCCACCCCGTTCGCCCCGCCCGCCGGGCTCGCTCGGTCGGCCGCTAAACTCACGGTCCGTAGTTGATCGACTTCGTTTAGCGCTTGCCGTGCTAGCGCGGTCGCGCATGTAGATCGGAAAGGGTGACGCTGGCGTGCGCCTGACGGTCGGGATACTCGCGTACAACAGCGAGCGGATGCTTCCTGATCTGCTCGCGTCCTTACCTGCCGGGCTGGCAGGCGTGCACGACTGGCACCTGGTGATCGCCGACGGCGCGTCCGCGGACGGCACGCTGGAAGTGGCGCGACGCCTGGCGCCGGAAGCGGCCATCGTCGGGCTAGGCGCGAACCGGGGGTTCGCCGCGGCTGCCAACGCGGTGATCAGCTTCGATCCGTCGACCGATGCGGTGCTGATCCTCAGCCCGACCGTGCGGCTGAGCCGCGGCTGCGTCCGGCCGATGCTGGCGGCCCTCAGCCTGCCGGGGGCGGGGATCGCGGTGCCCCGGCTACTCCGCGGCACGGGGAGGCCGTTCCCGTCGCTGCGCCGCCGGCCGACACTGCTGCGGGCCTGGAGCGAGGCACTGGTCGGCGGCGGGCTGGCCCGCCGCATCGGTGCCATGAGCGAGCTCATCGCCGACCCGGAGAACTACACCAGCCAGATCCGCGCCGACTGGGCAACCGGCGCGGTGACGATGATGAGCCGCGAATGCCTCAAGCAGGCAGGCGCCTGGGACGAGACGTTCTTCCTCTACTCCGAGGAGACAGAATTCGAGCTGCGCGCGGCCGACGCGGGCTTCCGGCTGACGTTCGCGGACGTGAATGTCACCCACCTGGGCGGCGAGTCGCGGGTACGGCCGGAACTTTACGCCTTGCATTGCGCGAACAAAGTCCGGCTGTACGGCATGCGCCACCGCAGCGGCGCGGCCGGATCATTCTGGGCGGCAATCATCGCCGGCGAGGTCATCCGCGCCGTGGCTTGCCGTGCGCCGATTCACCGTGCCGCCGTCAGCAAGCTCCTGCACGAGCGCCGGGCCTTGATCTCGGGCCAGCCCGCACGGACGTAGCTAGCGAACCGCTGCCTCGTCCGCGCTGGTACCCGGCCGGCCGGGTACCAGCAAGGACCGGCCCGCGCCGCTCCTTGATGTGCGAACATGCCTGTACCTCGCGGGTCTTGCGCATAGCGGTGAAGAGCCGTCCGGGCGCGCCCGGACCAGGCGGAAAGTCTTGTGACACGCGATGCCCGGCCTTGCGGCTTGCTTCGGCCGGAGTCTGGCCCTGCGCGCGGCCGCAGTCGATCCTGGCCCGCGTCCGGAGTCGGCGCCGCCCGGCGGCTTGCCAGAACGGTGATGTCAGCCGTTTCGAGCTGGTTTGCGGCCGTAAGTACCCTGACTGAGCCGCTATGAGCGGGTATAAGAGCACTGCCGGGGGCGACCGGTGCGTTGTCGCGTCGGTCAGGTAGCCGAGCGTGGCGAGCGGTCAGCGGAGGGAGCGGGCATGGCGGTGCCCCGGCTGGGGCTGGCGCCCGCCATGCTCGCACTGCTCTGCTTCGTCTGCGCGCTAGTGCTGGTGGACACGGTGTTTTTCACCGCGCTGACGCCGCTGCTGCCGCACTACGTCCGGTCGGCCGGGCTGTCGAAGTCGGGCGCCGGCCTGCTGGTCGCCGCATATGCCGTGGGCACGCTGGTCGGCGCGCTGCCCGGCGGGCTGCTCACCGCGCGGCTGGGCGACCGGCTGGTGGTGCTGCTGGGGCTGGCGCTGATGAGCGGATCGACGCTGGTCTTCGGCTGGGCGTCCAGCCCGGTCGTGCTGGACGCGTCACGCTTCGCCCAGGGACTGGCCGGAGCGTGTATCTGGGCCGCGGGCATGGCCTGGCTGGCGACTGCAGCGCCGGCCGAGCGGCGCGGCGAGCTGCTCGGCATCGCGCTTGGCGCCGCGGTCGTTGGCGCGCTCTTCGGGCCGGTCGTCGGGGCTATCGCCGACCGGGTAGGAACCGGCCCGGCATTCGCCGTAGCCGCGGTAGCCGGGACGGCGCTGACGGGCATGGCCTTCCTCGTGCCAGGCCCGCACGCCCCGACGCCACAGGGCCTGCGGGCCACCTGGCCCGCGGTTCGCGACCGCCAGGTCGGCACCGGCATGTGGCTCACGATGCTGGCAGGCCTCGGATTCGGAGTAGTTGATGTGCTTGCCCCGCTGCGCCTCAGTCACCTCGGCGCGACCGCGACCGTCATCGGGGCGACGTTCCTCGCCGCGGCGGCCATCGAGTCAGCGCTGTCGCCGCTGGCTGGCCGACAGTCGGATCGCCGCGGTGCGCTGATGCCCATCCGGCTCTCGCTGCTGGTGGCGATCTCGGTCAGCCTGCTGGCGCCGCTGCTGTCCCCGGCACTCTTGCTGGTTGCCGTGCTGATCGCGGGCATGCCGGCGTTCGGCACGCTGTTCGCGCCGGCCGCCGCCTTGCTGAGCGAGGGCGCGCACCGGCTGGAGCTGAACCAGGGGCTTGCCTTCGGCCTGGCCAACCTCGCCTGGGCAGGCGGGCAGGCGGTGGCCGCCGCGGCGAGCGGCGCGGTGGCCCAGGCAACGTCGGACCTGATCCCCTATTCGCTGCTCGCCGCTACCTGCCTCGGGACGCTGCTGCACTTCCGGCCAAACCTCAGCTGGCGGCCCGGGCGGCGCTAGCCGGACTGGTCGTAGGCGGGGCGCAGTCCGAGATCAACGCGATCCCTCGCAGCGGCCGCGACCGCGGCGAACTGCCGGCCGCGGACGAACGGCGTGTAGGTGCCGCGGCCCTCGGTGGTCACGTCGTCGCCCAGCTCGCCGATCGCGGCGGCGACCGCGTCGAAGATCGGCCGGAGTGCCGCCTTCGGGCCGGCGTACTGGCTGTCGATGTACTCGGCCACGGTCGGCGGCGTCCAGCCAGCCGCCCTGGCGGCGCTGTCGGCGATTGCCCACTGGCTGTTCTGCGGCACGCCGTGCTCGGTGCGCAGCCACTTGCGCACCGCATTCTGGTCCAGCGGGTCGGTGCCGGATGCCGCACCAGCGCGACCCACGCATCCAGCGGGCGGCCGGTCCGCGCCTCGAGCGATGCGCTGACTGCGGACAGCATCCCCTCCGGCGTCTGCCCCACGGCACATAGCGTAGTAGCCCGTGCGGCGGCGCGGCCCGCGAGAGCCCGGGGCGGTGCCGACGGTACCGGCTAGGGCAGCATTCCGTCGGCCCGGCGCATGATCTCGCGGCACAGGCGGGCCACGCCGCCCGGGTCATCGGTGAACTGCGACGGCTTGATGCAGAATGTCGTGAAGCCGGCCGCGGCCTGTGCCGGAATGGCTGCCAGCGCCGCCGCGAGCAGCAGCACCACCGAGCTCGGCCATGGCGTCGCCGGGTCCTGGTTGCCCGGCAGGGCATACTCACGGGGATTGGCCATCAGCCCGTTGCTGGCCGCGGCCGGGCCGAGCACGATGTGCTCGCTGATCATCACGGAGTCGAACCCGGCGTCCTCGGCCTCGCGGCCCAGCGGACCAGGGCCGGCAGGTCGCGGCCCGAGGTCATGGTCCAGTTCTCGCTGAGAATCAGGCACATTCGCGGCGCGGCCATCAGCACTCCCCAGTCAGGCCCGGCGTCGCCGTGACCGACGACTTACTGGTTAACATTTAGCCGCCAGTCACCGGACAGATCTTAACCACTAAAATTCGCCACTCGTTGAATTATGGTTGATGTGACTGGTGGGACTTTCGGGGCTCCTGGGCCGCAGTTTCGGGTTCCGGGGCTGGACTTGCGGCCCCCGCGTCCGGTGACTCAGTAGTTAAATTTTAACCCAGCGGTTAAAATTTAGCGCTAGGCGCAATGGGTCAGCTGCGGGCCGGCGGGCGGATGCCGCGGAGTTCCCAGTCGCCGCCCAGGGCCGTCGAGATGACCTCCTCGCTCTCGGTCGGCTGCGCGCCGAGATCGGCCGGGAAATCCCACCCGGTGACCAGGCCGGGGCCGAGCGGCGCCATCGTGTCCGAGCCTTTGACCCGCAGCATCGACCCGGCGTCGGTGTCGCGGAAGTCGTGCAGGCCGAAGTCGTTGGCGATGGTGTACCCGGCGATGTACGCGCTGATCTCGGACCGCGGCACGCCCCGGCAGCTGCGGCCGATCACGATGGCCACCTCGCCTTCGTAGTTGAGGTACTTGCAGCCGGCCGGCCGGATCACGGTGCCGCCATGCGCGACCAGCGCGGACACCGGCTTGGCGAAGTAAGTCGGCGCCGCGGGCAGGCTGGCCTGGAATTCGGCTACCCGGCTGCGGTGGTTTAGGTGCACCGCGAGGATCTTGGTCGGGGTCACCGGCGGCAAATGCACGGCAGCTGAAACGGAGATCCGGCGCCCGTCAGCGGCCACCAGGGACGCTCCGTCCCGGCGGACCTGCACGGCCGCGCCGCCGAGCAGGATCCGGCGGTACTCGGTCATCGCGCCGCCCGCCCGGCCGCGCCGCCTGGCAGCATCCGGTACCCGGTCATTGTCTGTCCTGACCGGCCAGTGCGGACCAGCCGGCGGCCGGCCGGTCGAACCACAGGGGTACCTGCCCGGTGCCGACAGAATTCTCGTAGTCGCTGAACGGGCGGCCCCGGGCGGTCACCGCGTGCCCGCCAAGCGCCGCGGCCATCATCAGGTAGTGCGCGAACTTGGCCTCCGGCCGGACCTGCAGGAAGTCCGGCATGGTGTCGATCACCCGGCGGTGATTTCCTGCCTGCAGCCAGCCGATCCGCTCGGCGTCGGCCGCCCGTGCCTGCTCCGTGCGGATGTGCGCTGGGTCGCTGGCCTCGTGCGCGCGCAGCTCGCGCAGCGGCCAGAACGTGTGCGACATGGCGCCGGACGCGATCAGCAGCACCATCCGCTCGCTGCGGGCAATGGCCTCGCCGAGGGCACGGCCGGCCCGCAGGAAGTCCTCGGTATCGCCGGTCTGCGCAGCGACGCTGATTGTGATCCAGCGCTTGTCCAGCCCGCGGCCGAGATAGGTCCACAAGTTGACGGTCGCGTAGTGCACCGGCAGGTACGGGTCGTCGATCGCGGTGATCCAGGTGCCGTGCCGGTCGCCCAGGGCAGCCATCGCGCGGGCCAGTTCCGGATCGCCGCGCCAGTCGTAGGGGATCCGGCACATCCCGCGTGGCAGCTCGTCGGAGGTGAAAAGCCCGGCGCGGACCTCGTGCGCGGCGACGACGAACTCCACCGTGGTGCACCAGTGCGAGTCGAGCACCACGACGGTGTCGTAGCCGAGCGTCTCGAACACCTCGGCGCGCAGCCGCTCAAGCCCCGGCACCAGGCTGATCTCGCTGCCCTCGTTCAGCTCCAGCCGCTGCTGCCGGGGCAGCATGATCGTCGGGACGTGGGCAAGCAGGCCCGCTCCCGGCAACCTCACCCATCGTGACGCCAGCCCTCCGCTGCGTAGACGGTGTTCTTGACGTCGCTGTAGAAATCGAAGCTCCAGGTGCCGCCTTCCCGGCCGATGCCGGACAGCCCGGCACCGCCGAACGGCGCTCGCAGGTCCCGGACGAAGAAGCAGTTGACCCACACGGTCCCGGCTGCCAGCCGGGCCGAGACCCGCCCGGCGCGCTGTTCGTCGCCGGTGAAGACCGTGGCCGCCAGCCCGTAGCGGGTGTCGTTGGCCAGCGCGATCGCCTCGTGCTCGGCGCCGAACGTCTGCAGCGTCAGCACCGGGCCGAAGACCTCCTCGGTGAGTATCTCGGCGCCAGCCGCCGGGCCGGCCAGCAGCGTCGGCTGGTAGTACAGGCCGCCCAGTTCGTGATTCGGGCCGCCGCCGAGCAGCGGCCGCGCGCCGGCCGCAATCGCGCGCCGGACGAAGCCGTCCACCCGCTGCAGGTGCGCCCGGGTGATGTTCGGCCCGATGTCGGTGGCCTCGTCCCGCGGGTCGCCCTGGCGCAGCGCCGCGGCGCGGGCCAGGAAGCGCTCGGTGAACTCGGCCGCGATCTGCTCCTCGACCAGCAGCCGGGTGCCGGCCAGGCAGACCTGCCCGGCGTTGTCGTACTGCCCCACTGCGATCTCGACCGCGAGTTCCAGGTCCGCGTCGGCGAAGACGAGTAGCGGGGACTTGCCGCCAAGCTCCAGTGAGACCGGGGTCAGCTGCGCCCCGGCGGCGGCGGCCACCTGCCGGCCGGTGCCGACCGAGCCGGTGAAGGCGACCCTGGCCACGTCCGGGTGCGCGGCCAGCGGCGCGCCCGCCTCCGCGCCGAGACCCTGCACGACGTTGAAGACGCCGTCCGGCAGGCCCGCGTCGCGGGTGATACCGGCCAGCAGGCTCGCGGTCAGCGGTGCCCATTCCGGCGGCTTGGCGACCACCGTGTTACCCGCCGCGAGGGCAGGCGCGATCCGCCAGGTGGCCAGCATGAGCGGGGCGTTCCACGGGGTGATCACAGCCGTTACCCCGGCCGGTGACCAGCTGACCTGCTGGGTGTAGCCGGGCATCGCCAGCTTCCCGGCGTCGAGCTGGCCGAGCCAGTCGGCGAAGAACCTGAAGTTCTGGGCGGCCCGCGGCATCACCCCGCGCCGGTGCGAGCGCAGCAGCGCGCCGTTGTCGCGGGTCTCCACCTGGGCGAGGTCCTCGGCCCGCCGGCCGATGCCGTCCGCGATCGCGTGCAGCACCCCGGCCCGGTCGGCCGGGCTGGCCGCGGCCCAGCCGGGAAAGGCCGCGCGAGCGGCCGCGACGGCCGCGTCGACCTCGGCCTGGCCGCCGGCCGCGACCTCGGCGATGGGCTGCTCGTCGATCGGGGACAGGTCGGTGAACGCCCGGGCGGAGGCAACCCGGCGGCCGCCGATCCAGTGCGCGACGTCGACATCGACGCCGGCCACGCTGGCTGTGCTCATCGGCCCGGGCACCCGCCGTCGGCGCTGCGCCCGTCGCGCGGCCTGGTCATCTGCGCACTCACCGCCATCTGGTGCTCGTCATCAGCGCGGGCTGGCAGCGGCCAGTCCTGTTTGCGGCCGGCGCCGGGCCGGGCCGGCTGACCGGCCTGCGAGGGCACCAGCTGCTGGCGGGAAGGCATGCGGCACCGGCGGCTGCGTCAAAAAAAGTTCGGGTCCAAAGTATGTTTGCGGCGGCCGGCCGTCAAGAGGCAGCCGGCCCGCCCGGCGCGTCCCCGGCGGCGGGCGCGTCCCGGCCGGCCAGCAGCGTGCCGCCGTCCCAGCTGAGCCCGACCTGCCGGTAGTAGCCGCCGATGATCTGCCTGACCTCGAGGCTGGCCAGTTCCTCAGTCGGCGACTCGAACAGCTCCAGCTCCGCGTCCCGCGCCAGGCCGCCCTCGAAGCTCGCGGTGGCCGAGCTGATCAGCTCGTCGACGGAGGCACCCGCGCCGGGTCCGTCCGGTATTCCACGGTGAGCAGATCGCCGGATAGTGCCACGGCGGCGGGGGCAGCAGCGAGGACCGCCCGGTGGCCGTGCGCGGATAGAGGAAACCGGCTACGTCGGTCACGGCCGCTCCAAGGTCGTTCGCCTGCGCAGCATGATGCTAGACCCGCGGCAATGCCGCATCCCGGCCACGGCTGACGGCGGCCGGCGGCGGCTGGCCGGCAACTCTTCGGGTCAGGCACTTGTCTGTGCCTATTGCCCCGGTTTACGCTGCAGCGGGTTGTTTGTATCCGAACGTTCTCCGCCCGGGAGCCGCCGTGACGCACGCATCGGACGTCGCCGCCGTCTGCGAGCGGCTGCGGGCCAGCGGCGTCGACGTGGTGCGGGTCTCGTACCCGGACATGATCGGCGTCGATCGCGGCCGTGACGTGCTGCTCGACGAGCTGCCCGCGGTGGCGGAGCATGGCCTGGCGTTCTGCCGGGCGGTGTACCACACCTCGCCAATGGGCGACGTCGTCCCGGTGCAGGGCGGCCTTGACCAGGGCCTGCCCGATATTACCGTGCGGCCGGATCTGGCCACGCTCACCGCGTTGCCTTGGGAGCCGGATGCGGCCTGGTGCCTGGGCGATGCGACTGCCGCGGACGGCAGGCCGGCCCCGGAGTCACCGCGGGTGGTTGCCCGGCAGGTCGCCGACCGGGTGCGGAGCCTGGGATACCGGCTGATCTGCGGCCCGGAGCTTGAGTTCTTCCTCTGCGAGCCGGACGGCGCCGGCTGCTGGCGACGGTACGCCGACGACCCGGGGAACGTCTACGTGGTCGGCCGGAAGGGCGATCCGCAGGGCCTGCTGCTGCACATGCTCAGGCAGCTGCGGGACGCTGGCCTGCGGGTCACGGCGGCCAACCACGAGTTCTCGCCGGGCCAGTTCGAGATCAACCTAGGTCATTCCGACCTGCCCGATGCCGCTGACCGGTCGTTCCGGCTGAAGTCCGCCGTGCAGGAGATCGCCCGGCACCGCGGGCTGCTCGCCACGTTCATGGCCAAGCCGTTCAACGACGAGGGCGGCTCAGGTTTCCATGTGCATGCCTCGGTGGCGGACGGCGACGGGGAGAACGTGTTCGGCGACCCGGCCGGGCCGGAGCGCCTGTCCGCGGCCGGACGGCATGCCATCGGCGGCGTGCTTGAGCACGCGGCCGCGCTGAGCGCCCTGCTGAACCCCACGGTGAACTCGTTCAAGCGGTTCGGGCCGGACACGCTGGCGCCCTGGCTGATCGACTGGGGCCTGGACAACCGCAGTGCGATGGTGCGGATCCCGCCCGAGCGCGGAGCGGCGGCCCGGATGGAGATCCGCTCGGCGATGCGACCGCCAACCCCTACCTCGCCATGGCCGCCATCGGCGCGGCCGCCTACCTGGGCATCAGGGACGAGGCCAAGCCGCCGGACAAGCTGGAGGGGTACGGCTACGACCCGGGCCGGGCGCCGCTGCTGCCGATGCGGCTCGGCGCCGCGCTCGACGCGCTGGAATCCGACCATGAGCTGGCCGACGTGCTCGGCGAGTACTTCGTCACGTCCTTCGTGACCTACAAGCGCAATGAGATCGAATGATTCGAGCGGTTCGTCACCAACTGGGAGTTCCGCGAGTACGCCTACCACCTGTGACGGCGAGGTGAGCGCGGACTACCCGATCAGGGTGCTGGTCCGGCTGCTGGGCATCCCGGACGGCTACGGCGGCCAGATCATCAAGTGGAGCAACCGGCTGATCGGCAACACCGACCCGGAGTACGCCGACGTGCTGCTGGGCAGCGCGGAGAGCGAGCGGTACCGGGATCTGCCGTTCCGCAGCCCGGCGGCGCTCGAGGTGTTCGCGTACGGCGACGATCTCGCCCGTCGGCGCCGCGGCGGCGACGGCACCGACCTGGTGAGCAAGCTGGTGAACGCGGTTCCCGAGGACGGCCAGCCGCTCAGCGAGCGCGACTTCCACAACTACTTCCTGCTGCTCATCGCTGCGGGCAACGAGACCACCAGGCATACCATCTCGCACGGCATGCTCGCGCTGCTCCGCCATCCCGGGGCGCTGGCGCGGCTGCAGGCCGAGCCCGGGCTGCTTCCCGCGGCGGTCGAGGAGTTCCTGCGCTGGGCCTCCCCCGTCTATCACTTCCGCCGGACCGCGACCCGCGATACCGAACTGCGCGGCCAGCACATCCGGGCCGGTGACAAGGTCGTGCTGTGGTTCGCGTCGGGCAACAGGGACGAGGACGTCTTCGGCAACCCGGACGACTTCGACATCACCCGGCAGCCGAATGACCACATGGCGTTCGGCAAGGGCGGGCCGCATTTCCGCATGGGCAACGCGCTGGCCCGGCTCGAGGTCCGGATCATGTTCGAGGAGCTGCTGCGGCGGCTTGACTCGATCGAGCTGGCCGGCCCGCCCGAATGCGTCAAATCCAACTTCGTGCACGGAATCAAGCGGCTGCCGGTCCGGGCCGCCGCCCGCTGACCCCCAGCCTTCGACACTGACCAGCGGAGACCTGGTGCGAGCGCTCTTCATCGAACACGATCACTGCTCACCGACCGGGCCGGTCGGGGACCGGCTGGCCCAGCGCGGTTATGACATCACCGAGTTCCTCGTGGTACCCGCGGACCGGTTCGGCGATCCGGGCGTGCGGGTCAGCTTCCCGGATCCGGCGTCCTTCGACGTGATCGTCCCGATGGGCGCGATCTGGTCCGTGTATGACCACCAGCTGATCGGCAGCTGGCTGGACCCGGAGCTCGACCTGCTCCGCGCCGCCTGCAAGCTGCGGATCCCGGTGCTCGGGATCTGCTTCGGCGGCCAGTTGCTGGCGAAGGCGCTCGGCGGCAGCGTGACGGCCGCCGGCCAGCCGGAAATCGGCTGGCACCAGGTGCAGACCACTGACCCGGAGCTGATCGAGCCGGGGCCATGGTTCGAGTGGCATTACGACCGCTGGCACCCGCCGGCGGCGGCCCGTTCGCTGGCCCGCACCGGGGTCGCGCCGCAGGCATTCGTGGCCGGGAACTCGCTCGCCGTCCAGTTCCACCCAGAGGTCACCCTGCCGGTGCTGCGGCTCTGGCTCGACAACGGGGGACACGCCGACCTGGCTAGGTCCGGAGTCGACGCCGCCGGTCTGCTGGCCCAGACCGGGCGGCTGGAGGCCGCCGCGGTGGCGCGGGCCGGCTTGTCGACGGCTTCCTGGACCGGGTCGTGACCAGCCCTGCCGAGTCCGGCGGACCGCCGCTGCGGCGCGGCAACCGGAAAACCTGACGCCAACGGCGGCGGCGGCCAGCCGCAGTCCCCAGCCCCTGGAGGTCCGATGTCGCATGCCGCTGTTCCAGCTCGCCGCGCCCGGCGCCTTCGGCAGCAGCTTCTTCCTGGATCTGGTGCAGGTCCTGGTGATACTCGACATCGCCGCGGTCGGCCTCGGCTGCGCGGTGAGCACGGCCCGCGGCGTGTACGCGATGGCGCGGGACGGGCGCATCCCGTCGGCACTGAGCCGGGTCAGCCCGCGGTTCGGCACGCCGTCGGCGGCGGCCGGGCACGTTCGCGATCGCGAACAGCAAGCTGCGGATCCCGGTCTCGGCGCACCCGGTCATCGGGCCGGCCTCAACGGCCTCGGCCTCCGAGGAACCCGCCTAGCGGATCCGGCTGGGCCTCCGGTATGCGCGCTGACCCGCATGCCAGAGGCTCCGCCGCAGATCAGCGCCCTGCCGCAAGGCCTGCGGTCCGGCGTAGGGTACCGGTGGCGGGCAACGTTGCGGGGGGCTCGGTGGACTATTGAGGTGGGGATGAGCGGCCGTCACACCCTTGCGGAAACCGAGCGGGCGGTATCAGGCCGGCTCGGCGGGCTGCGGCTGGACTTCGCCGCGATGACGGCGGTGCAGAACCTGCACCGCGCCGCGAGCGCCATCCGCAATCATTTCGAGCAAACCGTGCTCGCCGAGGCCGGCCTGTCCTGGACCGGGTTCGTGGTGCTCTGGGTCACCTGGATCTGGGACTCGCTGGAATCCCGCGACGCCGCGGCCGAAGCGGGCATCTCCAAGGGCACGCTGACCGGGGTGGTCAAGACCCTGGAGGGCAAGGGCCTGCTGCGCCGGGCGTCGCTGCAGGCCGACGGCCGGCTGGTCCTACTGCAGCTCACCCCGGCCGGCCAGCGGCTGATGCTCCGGCTGTTTCCGGAGGTCAACGCCGCCGAGGCGTATACCGTCAGCCCGCTGGACGCGACGGAGGTCGGCGACCTGGCCGCGGCGCTGCGCCGGATCCTGACCCACCTGGAAGATGACAGGGCACCCGGTCCTGACGCTTAGCATGCGGTCAGGACGGGTCGAAGGCCGTCGTCGGCAGGTCGACCGCGGTGGCGCCGCAGTCAGCCGTGAGCACCGCGCCGGTCACCGCGGACGCATCGCCGCTGGCCAGCAACCGCCGCGCCGATGCCGGTCCCGGCGCCAGTCACCACCGCCACCCGGGCGGCGGGCCGGGCGTCCCGTCCGCTCACCGAGTCGCCTCGCTCACCGATCCTCCTTGTCCGGATCCTGGCCGGCCGCTCAGCCCCGCGGCGAGTTGCTCGACCTGCCCGTGCAACTGCGCCACGTGGCCCTGCGCCTCCGGTTTCATCAATACGCTGCGCAGGATCCGCGCCCCGTCCCGGTCGGCCACCGCGCCGGAATGCCGCCGCGCGAACTCGCGCGCCGAGACCTGCAAGGTGCTGAGGAACACCGGGTGCACCGGATCCGTCATCCCGGCCGCCAGCATCCGCGCGGAGGCCTGGTCGATCGCGGTCAGGCTGAGCGGGCTGGCAGCCGCGAAATAGCACACGATGTCAAGCTCCGGGGGCTGGTACAGGGAGAGCCTGCCGGACGCCTGGATGAGTTCGGCCCAGTCCAGCGCGGCCCGCCGGCAGGCCGCCAGGACCTGGCCGAGCCCGTCCGGCGTGGGCGGCAGCAGCCGGAACGTCAGCCACAGCGCGGCGGCCGCCGCCCCGGCCCTGGAGCATTCCAGGCTGATCTCGCCGAGGTGCAGCTTGTCAGAGGTGAAGTACGTGTAGGGCGAGTCGTGCCGGTAAAGCCGGCCGACCTCCGGATCCCTGAACAGCACCGCGCCGCATCCGTACGGCTGCAGTCCGTGCTTGTGCGGGTCGATCACCACGGAGTCGCATCCGGCGATGGCCTGCCACGGCGCCGGGTCGAGGCTAATCCGGTTGCCGCCCCCGGCGCCGCCGCCCTGGCCACCGCTGCCCCCGGCGCCGCCGCCCTGGCCACCGCCGGCCAGCAGCGCGTAGAAGCCGCCGTAGGCGGCGTCGACATGCACGCGCACCCCGTGCCTGCGGGCGATCGCTAGCACTTCGTGCACGGGGTCGATGGCACCGAGCCCGGTGCTGCCCGCGGTGCCGACGACCGTCCCGATCCGGCCGCCGGCCAGCAGGTCATCGAGCGCGCCGAGGTCCATCCGGCCCGCGCTATCGACCGCGACAGGCGTTCCCTGCACGCCGAGCACCCCGCACATCCGGCCGTGGGTGTAATGCGCCTCCGCGCTATATGCCACGCCGCTGCCCGGATGCAGCTCGCGGGCGACGTAGAGCGCCTCCAGGTTCGCGATCGTGCCGCTGGTCGTCAGATGACCGAGATGGGTGCCGAAGCCGAACATCGCGGCCAGCTGCGCGACGGCCTCTTGCTCCATCCGCGCGGTGGCCGGGCCGCCGTCGAGTGCGTGGTTGTTCGGGTTCACGAGCATCGCGGTGAGGTAGCCGACGACGGCAGCCGGATGCGGCGGCTTGAGCATCTGCCCGGCATAGCACGGATGGAAGAACGGGTAGTTGTCCCCGAGCCGGCCGGTGAACTCCTCGAACGCGCTAGCGAACTGCTCGTCGCTGACCCGCAGCGACGGGTCCGGGTCGAACGGGCCGAACGACTCCTGCCAGTCTTCTATCGCTGCCAGGCCGCGGCTCAGCCAGCGCTGCATGTCCACGTCAGACCTCACCATCGTGATCGCGCTGCCGCCGGCCGGAGGTAGGCGGCTGCCGCCATAGGCCTCCAATGATCGCAGAACGCGAGCCGCGGGCAGGCCGGCCACCAGCCCGCCGGGACGGCAGCGCACCCGGGCGCTCCGGCCGCTAGCCGCGGCTGCGTCCCACCAGGGCACGTCTCGGACGGCCAGCACCGTAGCCGGATCCAGCCACATGCCTGGCCTCCAGGCCGGGTAGCGTCTGTACCTGATGCCACCGGGCAGCACCTGGCGGCGGCGCCCGGAACTGCCCCGGCATCGGTCAATGTCCGCTGGCACGCACGTGAACAGGACCACTCATGTCTGATCGCACGACTGGCGACGCAACCGGGAGCCAGGCCCAGCCCGGGCCGGGACACGAGTCAGCGAGCCCGAAATCTACGATTGAGCCGCTGGACGAGGACGAGTGCATGCAGCTGATCTCGCCCGGTGGCCTGGGGCGGCTCGCGTACTCGGGCCGGTTCGGCATAACCGTGATGCCGGTCAACTACCGGATACATGAGGACAGCATCGTGTTCCGCACGGAGCAGGACAGCCCGACGGACCAGGATCTGCGCACCGGGATCGCGGGCGCCGAGTATCAGGTGGCCTTCGAGGTCGATGACGTCGACTCGGACGCGCGCGAGGGCTGGAGCGTGCTCATCCAGGGCGGCGCGCACCACGTGAACTCCGCCGACGAGTACGCGTCCGTGCTGGCATCGGGGGTCGAATCGTGGGCAGGCGGGAATCGGGAACACTTCCTGCGGATCATCCCTACCCGGGTTACCGGCCGCCGCGTCCGCCAGGGCTGACCTCGCGGCCCGCTAGCTGACGCCGCACCGCAGCCCGGCTGGCTGACGTTGCGCGCCGCCGGGGCTGAGGTAGCTATGCCGCCTTGAGCCGGCCCGCGGCTTGCCTCGCCAGGGCGGCCGCCGAGGTGCGCAGCGAGGTTTCCAGCACTGCCTGGCGGCGCCGCGGATCCATCAGGTTCACCCCCATCGCCGCCAGATCCTCAGGTCCTGGCGTGATCACGGTGACCTTGATGCCGAGAGAGCGCAGCGTGTGCGCATCTCGCAGCAGCGCGTGCGTCATCAGCCAGCGCAGCCGCCGCTCTAGCCGCTCGTGCGGCCTGCGCGGGCTGTCCGGCTCGATGCTGGCCATCGGGGCCAGCACAAAGACCTCGTCGACGCCCGCGCCGGCCATCAGGCCAAGCGAGGTCGGTGAGCGCACGCCGCCGTCGACATAGCGCCTGCCGTTGATGGTGACCGGCTCGTACCAGCCGGGAATGGAGCAGGAGGCGGTGACGGCATCGGGCAGCGGCGCCGGCGGGGCGTCCTCGCGGCCGAAGATCACCCGCTGGCCCGAATGGTAGTCCACCGCGATGATCCAGGTCGGCCGGTCCACCCAGTGCGGCGGCCCATCCAGCGCGGCGTGCTCGCGCGCATGGCTGTGCAGCGCATGCACCATGGCGCGCAGTCCGGTGTGATGCCCCCGGCCGCGCGGCAGCCAGGCGCTGGCGCCGACCGACGGGTGCACCCGGTGCGGTGTCAGCAGGCTGGCGAGCATCAGCGGCGGCGAGCCGACTCGCAACTGCGGCCGTGGCGGCAGCGGCCCGTGTTCGACAGTCGACGGCCCGGCGTTCCGGAGCGCGCCGACTGCCTGGCCGCGCTGGTAGGCGATCATCTCATCGATGCTGGAGCGACAGCGCAGTGCCGCGGCGATGACACTTCCGGCGCTGGTGCCGACGATCACATCGGCGTCATTGAGCGAGCGGGGCAGCAGTTCCTGCACCGCGGGCAGCGCGCCGGCCATCCAGGCGGCACCCAGTACCCCCCCGGCACCGAAGACGAGGCCTATCCGCGGGCCAGATCTTGCTGGTGCCTGTTCAGGACCCATGTTCGCCTCCCCGGACCAGCCGCCTCGGCCCGCTCGGACCGGCTGCGACGGGATCGCGCCGGGCCATCGGGCGAGATGGCTGTCACGGGTAACTGTATGTGAAACCGAGCCAGATTCGGTGACGGCCGCATCACAACATGGCAGCGCTAACCCCTGGCGCTGTGACGGCCCGTCAGCCGGCGCGCGCTGGCCGGCCGATCGTCCAGTTCGGCCAGGCCGCGGCCGATGCCGTCGATCAGGATCTCCAGGTCGGGCACAGCGTTGTAGTCGGCAGTGATGCCGAACGAGATGGTGTCCAGGTAGGAGAAGATCGCGACCCCGGTCCGCAGGCTGTTGCCGATCGGCACGTAGGGATAGGCGGCCTCCATCCGGCGGCCGAGGAGGTAAAGCGGGGCGCGCGGGCCCGGCACGTTGGTGGTCACGGTCTGGACCAGCGGCTGCGGGGCGCTGAACGCGGCTCGCGAGCCAAGCGCGAGCAGCATAGGTGCGGCGAAGCCGAGCATCCCGGTCAGGATCTCGGCGCTGACCGCCTGCGAGCTGTGCTTGACGCTGTCCATCTGCTCGCGCACGAGCGTTAGCCGCCGCAGCGGGTCAGGCTCGCCGACCGGCAGGTTGACGAGGACCGCGGAGACCCGGTTGGTGATGTCACCATGCTGGTCCTCGCCGCGGACCGAGACCGGCACCAGGGAGCGGACCACCAGCCCGTCGGCGAGGTCGCCGCGTGCCTCCAGCAGGTCGCGATAGGCGCCGGTAATCGCCGTGAGCAGCACGTCATTCACGGTGCCGCCGTGCTTGACGCGGATCTTCTTGATGTCGCCCAGGCTGGCCGTGGTCCACCCCCAGCGACGATGCGGACCGATGGCGCCGTTCAGGAAGCCGGCCGACGGCTCGGCGAGCCGGCGCGCACTGCCGGCCAGGCCGCGGCCGAAGCCGCGCAACTCGGCTGGGGCGCGCAGCAGGCGCAGCACGTCCGGCGAACCTTTCAGCTGCCGGAGCGGCCAGCCCAGGGCATCCCGCACGCCGTCAGCGATCATGCCTGCCAGCGTCTGCGACGGCTCGGGCTGCCATTCGGCCGGCTCGGCCGCACTGCGTCACGCGTCTGGTCGAACACCAGCGTCATCAGGTCAGTCCCGCCGACGCCGTCCACCATCGCGTGGTGCACCTTCGAGATGATCGCCCAGCGGCCGCCATCGAGCCCTTCAAGCAGCCACTCTTCCCACAGCGGCCTGGCCCGGTCCAGCCGCTGGGCGAACAGCCGCGCCGCGAGACCGCGCAGTTCTGCCGCGCCGCCGGGGGCCGGGACCGCGGCATGCCGGACGTGGTAGCTGACCTCGAAATGCACGTCATCGGTCCACATCGGGCGGAACAGCTGCAATGGCGCGGTCTTTACCACCTGGCGGTAGCGCGGCACCTGCGGCAGCTTGGACTCGAACAGCCCGACGACGTCGCCGTAGGCCGGCATCGGGCCCTCGAATACGGCCACCGAGCCGATATGCATCGGGACGTTGTCGTGCTCGACGAAGAAGAAGCCCGCGTCCAGCGTGCTCATCCGTTCCATGGCCCGCGCTCCCCTCGGTGGCGATGCGTCTGGCGGGCACCTTGCCCGCATCCTGCCCTTACCGCGGACGCCGTACACCGGCGGCCCGGCCGGCGCTGCTAGCAGCGGGGCTCTGGGTAGGTCAGCTTGCCGCCGGTAACTCCCCGGCGGGCCCGGCGGATGGCGCGGGGGTGGCCGCGGCAGCAGCGGGGCGGCCGGCCGCGGCGAGCCATTCGGTGAGCACCCTGGCGCAGTCCCGCGGCACCTCAAGCTGCGGCACATGGCCGACGCCGGAGAACACGACCAGCGTCCAGGCGGGACGTGCGCGGACCGTGGCCAGGGCGGCCGCGACCGGCACCAGCCGGTCCCGCGAGCCGTGCAGCAGCAGGACCGGGCAACGGACCGAGCGGACCAGCCGCCGGTAAGCCGGGCTCCGGACCTGCCGGACGACCGACTTCATGGCCGCGGCGAAGTCCTCGCCGGTTCCCGGGAAGGCGGTGCGCCTGGTTGCCACCTCGACGTGCCGGGCGGTGACCTCGGCGGGAATCCGGGATACGTCCGCGCAGCACAGCGCCAGGAGCCTGGCGACCATCGCGGCCGGCGGCTGGCTGCGCCGGCGGTTCATCAGGATCCGGTTGAAGCCGGGCAGCAGGTACAAGGCGAATAGCGCGGCGACGGCGGGATCTGGCCGCGCGGCCACGAACGGCAGCGCCGGGTCGACCAGGATCAGGCCTGCCACGGCGCCGGGCTCGGCGCTGGCCTCGAGCAGCGAGATCATGCCGCCCATCGAGTTGCCCATCAAGATCACCGGTGTTGCCGGGCCGACCGCAGGGCTCGCTGGCCTTGCCGGAGCCGCGGCATTTCCGGGATTAACGGATCCGCCGGGGCCGGCGCAGATCGCCGGAACGGACTCGATAAAGCGGTGCAGCAAGACCCGGTTCGACTCGACGTCGGCGCCACGGCCGGCCGACTGAGTCAGGCCGTGCCCGGCCAGGTCCGGGGCGAGCATCCGGTACTGGCTGGTCAGCAGCGGCGCGATCGCCGACCAGTTCACCGCCGAGCCGCCTAGCCCGTGCACGCAGACGATCACCGGCCGGTCCGGCGGGCCGCCGAAGTCGAGGTAGTGCACCGGGCCGCCGAGGTCAATCCACCGGGACTGGCCGCCGAGCCAGCGCCCGGTGCTGCCAGCTGCCACTGATTGGCCTTCGGTCGCAGTCATCGAACACCAGGCTCAGTGCCGGGCCGCGGCCTGTCAAGCGGCCGGCCAGGCGGGCCCGGCTCAGCCGCGGCGGCTGCCTCGGCCGGCCGCCCGCGTCAGCGGTTCGCCAGCCGGTCAGGGCGTCGTCAGCGACCTGCGGGCCGGGTATCGAGCTCGGCATTGCCGAACTGGCCGCGCCAGGTATAGCTGATCATCGGTACCACCATAGAGAGACAGGTCCATCAGCCGCGATCCGTTTCCGGCTGGCGCTAGGGTCACGGCATGCGGGAGCTTCCGCCGGAACTAGCCGGCCATCCGGACCGCCTCAGGTGGAATGCCAGGTACGAGGCCGGCGCCGGGAGCTCGTTTCGTCCCCATCCGCTGGCCGTATGCGCGCTGTCGCTGCCGCTTCCGGACGGACCCGTGCTCGACCTGGCGGGCGGGCCATCGGGCAGCGCGCTGCTGGTCGCGGGCGCCAGGCGGCCGGTCACGATTGTCGATGTCTCCGAGCTGGCGCTTGACCTGCTCGCCGCTGAAGCACGGCGGCGCGGCGTCGGCCGGCTGCTGACCCTGGTGCACGCCGACCTCGGATCCTGGCGGCCGCAGCCGGGCGGCTACTCGCTCGTGCTCTGCACCAACTACTGGGACCGGTCGCTGTTCGCCGCGGCCGCGGCCGCGGTGGCGCCGGGCGGCCTGCTCGGCTGGGCCGCGTTCACCACTGCGGCGCTGCGCGCCCGGCCCGGCCTGAGCGCCGAATGGTGCCTGGCACCCGGCGAGCCGGGCTCGCTGCTCCCGGCCGGGTTCACCGTCCTCAGCCAGGCCGATCAGCCTGACTGCCCGCCCGGCCCGCCCGACCCGGCCAGCCTGGCCGGTGATCAGCCTGCCGGCAGGAGGAGCATGCTCGCCAGGCGCGAGCCCGGGCCGGCCGACCCCGATCAGCCGCGCTGATACCGGCCCTTGCTCCGCCCCGGTGAATAACCGTTGGCTGGTGTGCTAAGGACAGCGTGCTAGGAGCAAGGGTGACAAAACACAGGAGTCCGGCAAGGCGGAGCCCGTTCCCTGCACCGCCGCAGCCGGGCGCCGCGCTGCCGGCGCCGGTACGGGCAGTGGCAGCGGGCCGCCCGGCCCGCGCGGTGTGGGTGAACGAACTGGGCGGCATCACCTTCGAAGTGGGCGCCGGCACCGGCCGCTGCTTCGTCAAGTGGGCGCCCGCCAGGAGCGGAATCGACCTCGGCGCAGAAGCGGCCCGGCTGGCCTGGGCGGTGTCCTATACCCCCGTGCCGCGGCTGCTCAGCCAGGGCGCAGATGACACTGGATCGTGGATCGTCACCGCCGCGCTGCCCGGGCGCTGCGCCGTCGCTGACCGGTGGAAGGCCGATCCGGCTACCGCGGTGACCGCGATCGGCGAGGGCCTGCGGGCGATGCATGAGGCGCTGCCGACCGCCGCCTGCCCGTTCTCGTGGCTGGCCGGGGACCGGCTGGCCGATACCCGCTGCCGGGCAGCCGAACACCGGATTGATCCTGCTCGCTGGCATCCGGCCCATCAGCCACTCGGGCTTGACCGGGCGCTGGGGCTGCTCGCGGACATCCCGCCGGCCGACCGGCTGGTCGTCTGCCATGGCGATAGCTGCGCACCGAATACCTTGCTAACCGACGACGGCCGCTGGTCCGGGCATGTCGACCTTGGCGAGCTTGGCGTCGCCGACCGGTGGGCTGACCTCGCGGTCGCCACCTGGAGCACCGAGTGGAACTACGGTCCTGGCTGGGACAGGCCCCTGCTGGCTGCCTACGGGGTGCGGCCGGATAAGGACCGGATCCGGTATTACCGGCTGCTCTGGGACCTCGGTCCCTGAGCGCTGACCTCCCGCCCTGGCCGGCCCGGCCGGTGCGTGCCGGAAAATTCGTTCTGGCCAGTCAGGCCGGTACTCTAGGGTGCTGACCGTGGCAGCAAGCGGTACTCCGGCGACGGTCATGCTGGACCGCCTCGGCATCACGCACTCGGTGCACCGCTACGAGCATGACCCGCGGCACGGCACGGCGTACGGCCTGGAGGCGAGCGACGCGCTCGGCGTCGGGCCGGAGCGGGTCTTCAAGACGCTGATCGCCGATGTCGACGGCAGGCTGACGGTCGGCGTCGTCCCGGTCGCCTGCCAGCTTGACCTCAAGGCGCTCGCCGCGGCGACCGGCGGCAAGCGGGCCGCCATGACCGACCTGGCCGCCGCCGAGCGGGCAACCGGCTACGTGGCCGGTGGCATCTCCCCGCTCGGCCAGCGCAGGCGGCTTCCTGTCGTGCTCGATGCCAGCGCGCTGGCATTCGGCACCATCTTCTGCAGCGGCGGGCGGCGCGGGCTGGAGATCGAGCTCGGGCCGGGTGACCTGGTACGGGCCGCCGGTGCCGTGGTGGCCGCCATCTCCCGGCCGCCCGGCGGCCGGTCCTGAGGGCCGGCCCGGGCCGGTAAACTGCGCGCCCGGCATTTATTCCGAGCGGGATCATGCCCTCTTCGGGCACGATAGGCAGCTTGACGCACACGAGGAGGAGCGGACCGCATGGTGTCGCAGGCGAACAGGCTGCAGAATGTCCGGTACGACATCCGGGGGCCGGTGCTGCGGCGCGCCAGGCACCTGGAGGCCGACGGGCACCACATTCTCAAGCTCAACCTCGGCAACCCGGCCGCCTTCGGCATCGACGCCCCGGACGCGGTACTCCGCGACGTCGTGCACAACATCGGCGACGCACAGGGCTACAGCGACGCGCGGGGCATTCATCCGGCCCGGCTCGCGGTTGCCCAGTCATACGAGCAGCGCGGGGTGCCCGGAGTCGGGCCGGACGACGTGTTCCTCGGCAACGGCGTGTCGGAACTCATCGTGATGGCCCTGCAGGCGCTGCTCAACACCGGCGACGAGGTGCTCATCCCGAGTCCGGACTACCCGCTGTGGACTGGCGCGGTCAGCCTGTGCGGTGGCCGCGCAGTGCACTACCGCTGCGACGAGCAGGACGGCTGGGCTCCCGACATCGAGCACGTCGCCGCGCAGATCACGCCCCGGACCCGGGCGCTGGTGATCATCAACCCGAACAACCCGACCGGCGCCGTCTACTCCGAGCGGACCCTGCTCGGGCTGCTGGACCTGGCCCGCCGCCACCGGCTGCTGGTGCTTGCCGACGAGATCTACGACCAGATTCTGTACGAGGACGCGGTGCACCAGGTTGCCGCCGCGCTGGCGCCCGACCTGCTGGTGCTCACCATGTGCGGGCTGTCGAAGACCTACCGGCTGGCGGGGTTCCGGTCCGGCTGGCTGGTGATTTCCGGGCCCAGGCAGGAGGCGGCCGAGTACCTGGAAGGGCTGGAACTGCTGGCCAACATGCGGCTGTGCCCGAATGTGCCCGCCCAGTACGCCATCCAGACCGCCCTCGGCGGCGGCGAGCAGCGCATCGCGCACCTGCTCGAGCCGGGCGGCCGGCTGCGCGAGCAGCGCGATCACGCCTGGCAGAAGATGAAAGAGATCCCGGGGGTTGACTGCGTCAAGCCGCTCGGCGCGCTCTATCTCTTCCCGCGGCTGGACCCGGAGGTCCACAAGATCGCCGATGACGAGCAGATGGTCATCGACCTGCTGGAACAGCAGCACCTGCTACTGTCGCACGGCACCGGCTTCAACCTGCCGTCGGCCGACCACCTGCGGCTGGTGTTCCTCGCCGCGGTGGACGTGCTCGACGACGCCATCGACCGCCTCGCCGAGTTCCTGCAGTCATACCGGCAGTAGCCGGCTGGCCGGCGTAACGTCGGGCACATGGCCACTGTCAGCGTCCGCTACATCGTCAACGATGTCGACGAGGCAATCGCGTTCTACTGCCAGCACCTCGGCTTCCGCGAGGTAATGCACCCGGCGCCGATGTTCGCCATGCTCACCAGGGATGACCTGCGGCTGCTGCTCAGCTCGCCGGCCGGCCCCGGAGGGCCTGGCGGCGGATCGCAGTCCATGCCTGATGGCCGGCGGCCGGAGCCGGGCGGCTGGAACCGGTTCTCGCTGGAGATGACCGACCTTGACCGGAAGGTCGAGGCGCTGCGAGCGGCCGGGGTCAGCTTCCGCAACGACATCGTTACCGGCGTCGGCGGCAAGCAGATCCTGCTCGACGACCCGTCCGGCAACCCGGTAGAGCTGTTCGAGCCCTACTCCTGACCCGGTGCCGCGGTCCCGCCGCGGATTTTGGTCAGTCAGCGCCGGTCCCCGCGCCCTAGGCCGGCCCGGGCTGCTGGCCAGCTTGCGCCGGGTTGACCGGCGCGGCCCAGGCTGGCCGCGGTATCAGGCAGAACGGATGGCCAGCCGGATCCGCGTAGACGCGGTAACCGTCGCCGCCCGGCAGCCGCCGCGCGCCGAGTGCCAGCACCGCCGGCTCGGCTGCGGCGATGTCGTCGACCATGACATCCAGGTGGAACTGCTGCGGAAAGCGGGGATCCGGCCAGCGGGGCGGCTGATAGCCGCGCGCGAGCTGGAACGCCACGCCGGACGAAGTCTCGTTGCTGGCTACCACCGCGAAGTCCGGTTCCCGCCAGGTAACCGGCAGGCCGAGCAGCTCAGCGTAGAAGTCGGCCAGGGCCGGCGGATCCGGGCAGTCGATAATCACATGATGCATGCGTCCGATCATGGCGGCGATCCTGCCATCTGCTCAGGCCGGAATGAAGCGCCGCAGCTTTCCGGTCTCGGGATTGCGCGGCAGCGCCGGCACCGCATGAACGCACACGTCCGGATCGGGCAGCGCGGCCCGCTGCAGGGCCGAGCGCAGCCGGCCCCGGAGCGCGCCGAGGTCGGCCGGCCGGTCGCTCTGCACGGCGACAGCGATGCCGGATGGCGTCTGCCGGACCTGGTAGTCGCTGACCGCCGGGCTGGCCACCAGCACGGAGCGGAGTACCAGCGGATGGATGTCAGCATTCTCATAACGCAGGATCTCATCGGACCGTCCTTCGACGGTGACGCGCGGATGTCCGTGCTCCGGAGCGTCGGGCCGGCGGATGCAGGAGTCGCCGAGCTCATACCTGATCAGTGGCTGGACGTGGTTGTAGAGGTTGGTGATCAGCACCTTGGCCGACTGGGCGCCGGGCGGCACTGGGCGGTTCTCGGAGTCGACGAACTCGGCGATGCAGCCATCGCCGGCCTGATCCTTGGCGCTGGCGAGCAGCGCGCGCAGCCGGCTGCGCTGGAAGGCGGCGACCTGCCCGGCGTCCCAGCCAAGGCGCCGCACATGGACAGGCATGTTCGCGAAGAGCTCGGCCTGGACGCGCTGGCGCAGGATAGCGAAATCTGAAGCCGGGTTGCGCTGAGTTGTTTCCCGCTCGGTCAGCATTGCTCCTCCGTCTGCTCGCCCGGCTGCTGCTACCTCCGGGACTCCGCCTCGGTGACCGGGGTGATTTCGTGCGCGCATCCGGCAGCCGCCTGGGTGATGAAGCGTGCGAAGTACTGGCCAGGCAGGGCGCCGGGGTCCGCGATGCGTTCGAGCGCCGTGCCCGACCCGAGCGCGAGGGCGAGCTCGGCGATGACCCGGACCGGATATTGCGGTCGTGTGCCGGTCTTCTCGTGCAGGCGGCTGAACACCCCGACCAGCCGGTCAACGGTGTGGGCGTGCAGCTCGGCATAGCGCCGGTTCAGCTCAGGGACGCGCGCGGCATGGGCGCGGAACTCGATGACGAGAAGCGTCCACTCCGGTTCTGCCTGCTGGATGCTGTCCGTCAGCTCCGCCTCGGCCCGGGCGAGCTGCCGTCCCTCCAGCGCGTCCGCCAGGCGGTCGTTCTGCTCGGCCCGCTCGTCGATCCGTGCCTCAAGCAGCGCGAGGAACAGGTCGGCCTTGCTTTCGAACTGCGAGTACACGACGCCCTTGGAGAAGCCGGCCTCCTCGGCGATCATGTCCAGCGTGGCGCCTGCGTAACCGCGGGCCGGGCCGGAATGTGGGAGGGTTGGCGCGGGGGCGGCTTACGACCGAAGGAACCGGCATTGGCCAAGACGCCCGAGATAGGTACGATTGCCCCGGACTTCACGCTGCCCGGGGTGCTGCTGGCCGGCGGAACGGCGCAGCGAAGCGACTACACCCTGTCGGCGCAGCGCGGCAAGCCGGTGGTGCTGGCCTTTTACCCCGGCGACAACACGTCGGTCTGCACCAGGCAGCTGTGCTCCTATACCTCGGGCCTGGACGCCTTCACCGGCCTCGGCGCGACCGTGTGGGGCATCAGCCCGCAGGATGTGCACAGCCACGAGGGGTTCGCCCGCAAGTACGATCTCGGCTTCCCGCTGCTCGCCGACGTCGGGCTGGCGGTGACCAGGCAGTACGGCATCAGCCTCGGCGGGGCCGGGCTGCGCAGGTCGGTCTTCATGATCGACCGCGACGGCATAGTCCGCTGGAAGCACGTGACGCTGGTCGGGCTGACGTTCCCGAAGCCGGAGACCATCACCGCCCAGCTTTCGGCGCTGGCGAGCTAGCGCCGGCCAGGCGGCGGCCCGGCCGGGCGCGAACCTGGCCCGGCAGTGTTCTGGCAGGATCGCGGCATGAGGATCCTGATGATGGGCGGCACCGCGTTCGTTGGCCGGCATATCGCCCAGGCGGCCATCGATGCCGGGCACGACATCACGCTGTATCATCGCGGCCGGACCGGCGCCAGCCTCTTCCCCGGCGCTACCCACGTGCTCGGCGACCGGAACAGCGAACAAGACCTGGCGGCGCTGGCCGTCCGCCAGTGGGACACCACCGTCGACGTCAACGCCTACCTGCCGGGGCAGGTCAGGTCGCTGGCCCGGGTACTGGACGGCCGGGGCGGTCACCAGCTCTTCATCTCGACCGCGTCGGTCTACCGGACGCCGGTCGCGGCCGGATTCGGCGAGGACGCGCCGCTGCACGATCCGGTCGACGCGGAGTTCACCATGGCGGCCTACGGCGGCCTCAAGGTGGCCTGCGAGCAGGCCATCATGGCGTTGCACGGGCCGGGCAGCACGGTAATCCGGCCGACCTACGTGATCGGCCCGCACGACTACAGCGGCAGGTTCGCCTGGTGGGTGAACCGGATCGCCCGCGGCGGCCAGGTGCTGGCGCCGGGCGACGCGGAAGACCCGATCCAGGTGATCGACGCCCGCGACCAGGCCAGCTGGACGGTGTCGCTGCTGGAGCGCTCGGTAGCCGGGACGTTCCACGCGGTCAGCCCGCCGCCGCCGTTCGGGTTCGGCCAGCTGCTGGAGGCGATAGCAGCCCGGGTGGCGCCGCCGGGAACCAGCCTGACCTGGGTCGGCAAGGACTACCTGCTGGCCGCCGGGCTGGACGACGCTGCCCTGCCGATGTGGCCCGGCGGGGACACCGAGAGCGACATCAACGCGGCCGACCCGGCCGCCGCGCTGGCCGCCGGGCTCGCGCCGCGGCCGCTCAGCCAGAGCATCGACGAGATCCGCGAGTACGAGCTGGGCTCCCCCGCCGCGCCCCCGGACGGAGTGGGCCTGACCCCGGAGCGCGAGGCCGGGCTGCTGGCCGGCTGGGCCAGCCGCTAGCAGCCGAAGGCCCGGCCGCCGGGCATGTCTGCCGCCGCGGCCGGGGCCCTGGCCAGTGCGGTCAGGCCTCGAGGACTGCCTCGATCTCGAGCTGCAGGCTGATCTTGTCGGCCACCACGGCGCCGCCGTTCTGCATCGGGGCGCTGAAGTTGACGTTGAAGTCACGCCGGTTGATCTCCCCGGTCGCGGTGAACCCGGCGCGGGTCCCGCCGAACGGGTCCGGCCCGAAGCCGTTCAGCTCCAGCTTCAGCGGCACGCTCCTGGTGACGCCCTTCAGCGTCAGCTCGCCGTCGAGCACGTAGCCGCCGCCTGCCTCGCGGACGCCGGTCGAGCGGTACGTCATCGTCGGGTAGGTCTCGACCTCGAAGAAGTCAGCCGACCGGATATGCGCGTCACGCTGCTCGTTGCCGGTGATGATCGAGGCCAGGTCGATCTCGGCGGTCACCGAGGAACCCAGCGGATCCGCGCCGGTGACGATCTGGCCGGAGAAGGTGTTGAACCTGCCGCGGACCTTGCTGACCATCATGTGCCGGACGGCGAAGCCGACCTCGGAGTGCACCGGGTCGATCTGCCAGGTGCCGGCGACGTAGCCGGGAACGCGGGTCTGGGTAGTCGCAGTGGTCATCGCATGCTCCCGATTGCTAGTGGGTACAAGTTTTGTTGAACGCTCAAGTTCTATCATGCCCGGCCGCTGATTGTCAAACGCTCAACTATTATTGGCCTCCGGGTATCCTGGTGACGTGAGCACGTCCGAGACCCGGTGGCTGACCGCCAGCGAGCAGCAGGCCTGGCGGGCGTTCGCGACCGCCTGCCAGACCCTGTTCACCGCGGTCGAGGCGCAGCTGCAGCACGGCGCCGGCTTCCCGCACGGTTACTACGAGATCCTGGTGCGGCTGTCCGAGGCGCCCGGCCGGGCGCTGCGGATGAGCCAGCTCGCCGAGGCCTCGACATCGAGCAAGAGCAGGCTGTCGCACGCCGTCGCCCGGCTGGAGGAACGCGGCTGGATCCAGCGGGTGGACTGCCCCACCGACCGCCGCGGCCAGGTGGCGCAGCTCACCGACGCGGGATTCGCCGCGCTCGCCGAGGCCGCGCCCGGGCACGTCAGCCAGGTACGCCGGTCGCTGATCGACCTGCTCACCCCCGAGCAGCTAGCCCAGCTGCGGGAGATCAGCGAGACGATCATCGCCGCCGCGGACCGGCCGGTCGGGCCGGCTGCCGGTATCCTGGACTGCGACGCGCAGACGGAGCCGAGTAGCCCGGGATCACGCGAGCCGGAGAGAGCCGCCAGCAGCTGAGAAGGCGGCCTCGCGGGCCCGTGGCGAAGACCCTCCCGAGTGCGGGGAGGAACGGCGGCCGGCCCACCCGGTCACCAAATGCCCCGCCGGCCTGCCCCCGTCACCGGGCCCGAACGAGGCCGCGGCCGGCCAGCAGCAGGCTGCGGCGAAAGTGCGGTGGCACCGCGAGTTCCCTTCTCGCCCGCACTCCCAAGGGGTCGCGCACTTTCGAGGAGTGTTGATGATCTCGCGAACGCTCGCAGCTGACCTGCCGGCCAAGGCAGGCCAGCACGCCACGATCGCCGGCTGGCTGCACCGCAAGCGCCAGCTCAAGTCGATCACCTTCCTGATCGTCCGGGACCGGTCCGGCCTCGCCCAGGCCGTGCTGACCGGCCCGGCCGCGATCGAGGCAGCCGCCGCGCTGCCGGAGGAGACCGTGATCGGTGTCGAGGGCATGGTCACGGCCAGCCCGCAGGCGCCCGGCGGGGCCGAGCTGACCGGGCCGGTGATCACGGCGCTGTCCGGCCCGGCCGCGGCGCCGCCGTTCGACTTGTACCGGCCGGCCGTGACCGCGTCGCTGCCGGCCATCCTCGACGGCGCGCCGACCACGCTGCGGCATCCGCGGCTGCGGGCGCCGTTCGAGATCTCCGCGGCCAGCGCTGCGGGTTTCCGCGCCGCGCTCGGGACGCTCGGGTTCACCGAGATACACACGCCCAAGATCGTCGAGTCGGCCGGCACGGCTGACCGGCGCGGCCAATATCCGGTCGGCCACCTTGTTCCCGCGAGATCTGCACCGGCTCAGCCCGTAAGCGGCCGGTGTCGCCGGCCCGCTTGCGGCCAGTGCCCAGTGCCCGCGGGCGGCGGGGCGCGGCGATCCCGCTGGCCCGGTAGGGTTCATCGCATGACCGACGCCGCCGACCTTGACGCGCTCCCCTCCCGCGAGCTGCACGACCGCGCGGTGCGCCGGGCGCTGCATCACCTGGACGCCGGGTTCCTGTGGGAACTGCTGCGGGCCATCCCGGCGGGCGAGGCCGCCGCGGGGCACCCGGACAACGCCGCCGCCGACTCGGTGAAGCTGTCGGCGCTGATCTCGGACGTGATTGACTCCGGTGCAGGCGACGTCGCCGACGCGATGCGCCCGCTCTACCTGGATTACCTGAAGAAGCAGGGCGGCTGACGAACCGCGGCCGGGCCGGGCGGCGGCTGTCGAGCCGGGCGCGCTAGGCCAGGTCGATGACTACCTTGCCGACTGCCCCGGCCTCGACCGCGTCCTGCGCAGCGACGACCTCGTCCAGCGCGAACCTGGTGACCGGCAGCTCGGTGAGCGCGCCGTCGGCCAGCGCGCTGGTGATGTCGCATGCGGCCTGGTCGAGGGCGGCGGGCGGCACACCGTACAGCAGCACGAACCGCAGCGTCAGGTTGGCCGTCATGCAGGCCCGGACGGGCAGCGCCGGCTCAGCGGGCTCCGCGGCGTAGGTCACGATACTCGCGTGCGGCCTGGTCACGGCCAGATCCAGCGCCAGGTTGGCGCCAAGCGCCAGCTCGACGACCCGGTCGACCGGCGGTCCGAGCGCGCGGATCTGGTCGGCGGCGTCCGCGTCCCGGTAGTTGATGACGTGGTCCGGGCCGGCCTTCGCGGCGAGTTCGGCCTTCTGCGGGCCGCTGACCGTAGTGATCACCCGGGCGCCCGCGTGCTTGGCCAGCTGGATGGCGAAATGGCCGACCGCGCCGGCGCCGCCGGCCACCAGGACCGTCCGGCCGTCTAGTGGGCCGTCGGCGAACAGGCAGCGGTGCGCCGTCATGGCCGGCACGCCGATGCTCGCGCCGAGCTCAGCCGAGCTGCCGTCGGGCAGCCGGGCCGCCTGCCGCTCCGGTACGACGGACCACTCGGCGGCTGTCCCCCAGCGGCTGCCGGACGCGGCTAGCCAGAGCCACACGCGCTCGCCCTCGCGGCTGGGGTCGACGCCCTCGCCTACCTTGTCGATCACGCCGGCGCCATCATGGTGCGGGACCTGGAACCCGTCGATCGGCCTCGGCGTCGCGCCGGCCCTGGACTTCCAGTCGGTCGGGTTGACACCGGATACCTGCACCTTCACCCGGACCTCGCCTGGTCCCGGCTCGGGCCGCTCGATCTCCTCGACGCGCAGCACGTCGGCTGCCGGGCCGTAGCGGTCGTAGCGGGCGGCTCTCATATTCTCGCCTCCGTAGTTCCCGGCGTGCGTCCGTCATGCTGATCATTCACCATCCAGCCGGGCGGCGGCACGATGGCGTCGATCTCCGCCAGATGGCCGGCCGACGGGATCCAGTCAGCAGCCGCGGCATTCGCCTTGACCTGCTCGGCCGACATCGCGCCCGCGATCACCGACGTGCACCCTGGCTGCGCGGCCAGCGCGCCTACCGCTACCTCGAGCAACGTGGCGCCGCGGGACTCTGCCCACTCGATCAGCGCCTCCACCCGGCTGACCTTCTGCTCGGTCACGTACTCTGGCCGGCCGGCCAGCCTGGAGCCTGCCGGCGCGCCCTGGCCGCGCCGGATCTTGCCGGTCAGCAGGCCGTTGGCGAGCGGGAAGTAGGGCAGCACGCCGAGGCCGAAATGCCGGGCGGCCGGCACGACCTCGGCCTCCGCGGCACGTGCCAGCAGCGACCAGTGGTTCTGCGCGGAGATGAACGCGGTCGTGCCCAGCTCCCTGGCGAGGCCCGCGGCCTCGGCGAGCTGCCAGCCGGAGAAGTTGGAGTGCCCGATGTAGCGGACCATTCCGGCCGCGACCAGCTCCCCGAGCGCGGCCAGGGTTTCCCCGATGGGCGTTACCGGGTCCGGGGTATGCAGCTGGTAGAGGTCAATGTAATCGGTCCGGAGGCGGCGCAGCGAATGCTCGACCGCGCGGCGGATGTAGCCTCGGCCGCCCTTGCCGCCGGCTGCCGGCCCGTAGCCCAGGTCAGCGCCCTGGTGGCCGAACTTGGTGGCCAGCACTACCTGATCGCGGCGCCCGGCCAGGACCTCGCCGAGGATTTCCTCGGATCGGCCGTTGCCGCCGTACATGTCCGCCGTGTCGAGCAGCGTGATACCGGCCTCGATGGCCGCATCGACGACCGGTCGGGCCGCCTCGGCGTCCAGCCTGCGGCCGAAGTTGTTGCAGCCGAGCCCCGCCACGGAAACGAGAAGCCCTGAGTCGCCCAGTGACCGGTAGCGCATTGCCCTGCCTTCGCCGGTTCCGATCCTGCCAGGCCCTGATCGTATCGGGGCCTGGCGGCGGGAAACTACGCTGACCGGCGGCCGGCGGCCCGGCGGCCGGCGGGCCGCCATCGCGGCGCAGGCCGGGCCGGGCCGGGCCTGGCCTGGCCTGGCCTGCCAAGATCCCAAAACGTTTGCAAGTCTAGGGTCTAGCCTGAAATCGCATATGCGATATCATGAAGTGAGCAACAGGGTCGAACATGTCCATTACGCAATTGCTTCTGATATCCGTATGAAAGGCGCAGGTAAGCTCGTTTCCACAGTGCGGTTGTTCGTGGCCTGGCACGCTGATGACGTGCGCGGTGCCGCTGAGGAGGGAGCGCGAGTCATGGCCGACGGGGCAGGCGGACCCACAGTTCTCCGCATCCTGCTCGGCACTCAGTTGCGCCGTCTCCGGGAGGCGCGGGGCGTTACCGCGCAGGAGGCTGCCCGCGCGATCAGGGGCTCCGAGTCCAAGATCAGCCGCATTGAGCTCGGCCGGAATTCCGTCCGCGAAGTCGACATCGCCGATCTGCTCAGCCTGTATGGGATCACCGACCCGGGCGAGCGGGAACAGCTGCTGTCGCTGGCCAGCCAGGCCAACCAGCCAGGCTGGTGGCACCGCTATCAGGACGTGCTGCCGAGCTGGTTCCAGGCCTATATCGGGCTGGAGGAATCGGCGGAGTCAATCCGCAGTTACGACATGCAGTTCGTGCCCGGCCTGCTGCAGACGGAGGACTACGCAGCCGCCGTGCTCGCGCTCGGCGAATTCTCGATAGAGGAGACTGAGCGCCTGGTGTTCCTGCGCAAGGAGCGGCAGCGCCGGTTCAGCAGCGGCGGCCTCCGGCTGACGGCCATCATCGACGAAGTCGCGCTCCGCCGGCCGGTCGGCGGAGCCGCGCTGATGCGGGCGCAGCTCGAATACCTGCGGGACATCTGTGACCGGCCTGCCTTCACCTTGCAGGTAACGCCGTACCCGGTCGGCGCACATGCCGCGCCGGCCAGCTTCAGCATCCTGCAGTTCGCCACGCCGGAGCTGCCGGACGTGGTCTACGTGGAGCACCTGACGAGCGCGATGTACCTGGACAAGGCGACTGACGTGGAACGCTACACGGCCGCCATGGACCGGCTCAGTGCGATCAGCGCGAAGCCGAACGATTCCAAGGAGATCATTCGCGCAATGCTCGAGGATATGGAGGGATCCCGATGAGCAGCATCCGCAATGGCATGCCCGCGAGCGCGCTGGCCGGCGTCACCTGGATGAAAAGCCGCCGGAGCGGCCCGACCGGGGGGAACTGCGTCGAGGTGGCGTTCCTGGCGGAAGGCGACGTTGCCATGCGCAACTCCAGGCACCCGGACGGCCCGGCCCTAGTCTTCACCCGCCCCGAGTGGGATGCGTTCCTTGGCGGGGCCGGAGACGGCGAGTTCGGGCACCCGGCCAGGGCCTGACCAGCAGCCAACGGCCTCCCTGAGCCGCTCCGGGCGGACCAGGGAGGCCGTTGGCTGCTTTCCCGGTTAGCTAGCTAACCGGGAAAGTCGAACTCGCCATTCTTGACACCGGAGATAAAGGCGCTCCATTCGCGGCTGTCGAAGATGTGAGCAGCCTTACCTGCGTTCTTGGAGTCACGGAGCGCCACCTGGCCACCTGGCAGATGCGCGACTTCGACACATCCTTCGGCGCTGCACGCCCGGCTCTTGGTCCAGCGGGCACCGGCGAGGTCGGGGGTCATTCGACTGTCCTCTCTCTTGACCATTTGGCGTTGGCCATTTGGCTTGACTGGTTGATCATTTGACTTGACTAGCCAATGTGCTGATCATCTCGGTCGAGTTGGCGGGTGACAGGGCCGCCGCCCGCAGCAGGTCGAAACCCTCCGCGCAGGCGCGCACCTCCTTGTCCCGCTCCAGGTATGCCTGTCCGGCGACGCCTTCGGTGTAGACCACGTCGGGGTCGTAGCGCTCGGGAAACTCCAGCAGGCAGAACGGCCCGTTCAGGAACGGATGCGGGCCGCTGGCGAACGGCAGCACCTGGAGCGTCACGTTGGGCCACATGCTGGCGTCCGCCAGGTGCACGAGCTGATTGTGCATCAGCTCCGGGCCGCCTATCGCCCGGCGCACGACCGACTCGTCCAGGATCAGCCACAGCTCAAGCGGATCCGCGCGCATCAGCGCCTCCTGCCGCTGGATGCGCAGGGTAACGTTCCGCTCGATCTCCTCGGCCGCCAGCTTCCGGCGGACCGTTGTCATCACCGCCCGGGCGTAGTCCTCGGTCTGCAGCAGGCCGTGCACCACCACGGACTCGAAGGCCCGCAGCGAGGACGCCTCGGCCTCCAGCCCGACGTAGATGCCGAATCCGGTGGGCAGCACGTCCTCGTACGCCGCCCACCAGCCCTTGCGGTGGCCTTCCCTGGCCATGTCGATGAGGACCTGGCGCTGGCCGGGATCATCGACTCCGTACATCTCCAGCATCGCCGTCAGGTACGCCGATCTGGTGGGCGCCTTACCCGTCTCGATGCGGGACAGGGTCGACGCCGCCACACCCAGCTGATCGGCGACTTCCTCCAGCTTGATGGAGTGCGCTTCGCGCAGCCGCCGTAACTCGGTGCCCAGACGGCGCCGACGGACGGTCGGGCCCATCGACACTGTCATCTGGCCTCCCCAGGTGTGCAGGGCACGGCGGGCACGGATCCCCGGAAGGACTGCGACCATCGTGCTGAGCTGCACTTTAGGATCACCATACAGGAGAAACGGCACCCATATGATATCCCACATGAGATTTCGTCCCTGATATTTGTCCCACGCACTTGCGTCGCGTGCACTCCCAAGACCATTATGAAACCGAGCGCCGGACTACCTGCCGGGGGGCCGGCGGCACCAGCCGCCGACAGCGGTGCTCGCCATTTTCCGGGCGCAGATCCGGGGAGGGAGCGGACCAGAGATGGCAATCATGGCCGTAGACGCCAGCGACGCGACAGCGGACCTGGCCGTCATGACGGGAGCCAATGTCTTAGCCAGCCTGACGATCCCGGGCCGTGCCGAGCATGTATCGGAGGCCAGGTCGTTCGTGCGCAAAGCCATCGGCGCGGACAATCCCGCTGCCGACGTGGCCATCCTGCTGACATCGGAGATCGTGACCAACGCGGTCGTGCACAGCGACTCCCGCTGCGCGGGCGGGACGGTCGTGCTGGTGATCACCGAGATCAGCGGCGGGTTACGGATCGAGGTCGCGGACAACGGCTCCGACCGCAGCACGCCGGTGGTGAAGGGCGACGCATATGCCTCCGACGGGCACGGCTTATACCTGGTGCAGGCCCTGGCCGATCAGTGGGGCTACGTCCGTGACGAGACCGGGACCACTGTGTGGTTCTGGCTGAGCGCGGCGGCGCCCGGCTGAGCCGGGCCTGCCGGGCTAGGAGCGCCTCGGCGAGCTTGCCCGGCGGGCGTTGCCGGAGCCCGGCCGCTTCTCCCTGAGCCGCATCGTGACCTGCACCGGGCTGCCGGTGAAGCCGAACTCCTCGCGCAGCCTGCGCTCGATGAACCTGCGGTACCCGGCCTGCAGGAAGCCCGATGTGAACAGCACGAAATGCGGCGGCCGCACGCCCGCCTGGGTCGCGAAGAGGATCTTCGGCTGCTTTCCGCCGCGCACCGGCGGCGGCGTAGCCGCCACCAGTCCGGACAGCCAGCCGTTCAGGCGGCCCGTCTGCACTCGCGTCTCCCACCCGTCCAGGGCGCTGCCCAGCGCGGGGACGAGCCGGTCAACGTGCCAGCCGGTGGCGGCCGAGATATTCACCCGCGGCGCCCACCGCGCGGTGTAGAGCTGCCGGTCGATCTCCTTGTCCAGGAACTTCCTGCGGTCCTCATCGACGAGATCCCACTTGTTGTAGGCGATCACCAGCGCCCGGCCCGACTCGATCACCATCGAGACGATTCGCAGATCCTGCTCGGCGAGCGGCTCGCTGGCGTCGACCAGCACGACCGCGACCTCGGCCCGCTCCAGCGCCCGTTCGGTCCGCAGCGCAGCGAAGTAGTCGGCGCCCTGGGCCTCGCGCACCCGCCGGCGGATCCCGGCCGTGTCGACGAACTGCCAGACTGAGCCGCCGAGTTCGATGAGCTCGTCCACTGGGTCTCTAGTGGTGCCGGCCACCGCATCTACAAGTACCCGCTCCTGGCCGGCCAGCTTGTTCAGCAGGCTTGACTTGCCGACGTTCGGGCGGCCGATGAGCGCGACCCGCCGCGGGCCGCCCTCGTCGCCGAAGGGCTCCATCGGGGTAGCCGGCAGCGCGTCCAGGATCAGGTCGAGCAGGTCGCCGCTGCCGCGCCCGTGCAGCGCGCTGACCGGGCACGGCTCACCGAGGCCGAGCGACCAGAGGGAGGTGGCGGCGGGCTCGCCCGGCGCGTCGTCGACCTTGTTGGCGGCGAGCACGACCGGTTTGCCGGACCGGCGGAGCACGGCGGCGACGGCCGCGTCGGCGTCGGTTACGCCGATGACCGCGTCCACCACGAACAGGACGGCGTCGGCGGCATCCACGGCGACGCGTGCCTGCGCGGCCACCCGGGCAGCCAGTGCCGGGGAGCCTTCCATCGCGGGCTCCCAGCCGCCGGTGTCCACCAGGGTGAACGCACGGCCGCGCCAGGTCGCGTCGTAGCCGACCCGGTCCCTGGTCACCCCCGGGGTGTCCTCCACGACCGCTTGACGGCTGCCGAGGATGCGGTTGACCAGCGTGGACTTGCCGACGTTGGGCCGTCCGACCACCGCGACGACCGGCGCCGGGCCGGCCGCTGGCTGGCCGTCGGCGAAGCCGGCGCTGCCCGGGCTGCCCGGGACGCCCGGCCAGTCCGGCCCGGTCAGGTCGTCCATGCGGCGCCCGCTGCCCGGCTCATCGCCAGCGAGACGATCTCCTGCACGACCGCGTCCAGCCCGATGCCGGTCGAATCGATCTCGACGGCGTCGGTCGCCTTGGTCATCTGCGGGGCGTCCCTGCGGTCGCGCCGGGCCTGCTCGGCCCGGGTCAAGGCGACCGTGGCCGCCGGATCCGAGGCGAGATCGGCGCTGCGCCGCCGCGCCCTGGCGGTCTCGCTGGCCGTCAGGAACACCTTGACCGGCGCATCCGGCGCGACGACCGAGCCGATATCGCGGCCCTCGGCCACGATTCCGTGGCCGGCCGCGGTGGCGGCCTCGATGACCTGCCGCTGCATCGCGATCAGGTGCGCCCGGACCTCTGGTACCGCCGCTACCGCGCTGACCGAGTTGGATACCTCGCGGGTTCGGATCGGTCCGGCCACGTCAGTTCCGTCTACCCGTATCCCCGGGGCATCCGGGTCAGTTCCGACCTCGATCACCGCGCGCCGCATGTCCGCCGATATCGCCGCTGGGCTGGCAATGTCGACCTGGTTTGCCATCAGCCACCAGGTCAGCGCGCGGTACATGGCCCCGGTATCCAGGTAGCGCAGGCCGAGCGCGCGCGCCACCCCGCGCGCCGCGCTTGACTTGCCAGATCCCGCCGGGCCGTCCACCGCGATAACGAGTCCCGGGTGCTGGCCGGGTTCAGCCGAATTGGTCACGCAGGCGATGTTACCGGCGAACTGGCCAGCCTCCGGCCGCGAGCGCCTCGATGAGCCGGCCTGCCGCCTGCGGGCTGACGGAGAGTTCCAGCACTCCGGCCGGAAGCCCAGGCGAGTGCTCGATCCGCACATCCTCGATGTTGATCCCCGCATCGCCTGCCGCGTTGAAGACCCCGGCTAGCTCACCTGGCTGGTCGCCGATAACCACCTGGACCGCGGCGTAAGCGGGCGGCGGGCCGCCCTGCTTGCCCGGGATTCGCGCGACGCCGGCGCCGCCGCGGTCCAGCAGATCACCCAGCCGTTTGAGGGATGTTTCATCGCCTTCGGCGGCCTCGGCGAGTGCCACGGCCGCGGCGGCGAGATCCTCGGCAATCGCCGGCAGCAGCTCAGCGGCGTGCGCGGCGTTAGCGGCCAGGATCTGCATCCACAGACCGGTGTCACCCGCCGCGATCCTGGTCACGTCCCGCAGCCCCTGGCCGGCCAGGGCCAGCGCTTCATCGGCGGCCCGCTCCAGCCGCGCCGCCATCGCCGCCGATACCAGGTGCGGGACGTGCGAGACCAGCGCGACCCAGCGATCATGATCGGCAGCCGTCATCCGGGCTGGCTGCGCCCCGCAGGCGCTGGCCAGCGCGGTGACGGCGGCGGTCGCCTCGGCCGACGTTTCCGGAGCCGGGCAGATCGCCCAGGGACGGCCGAGGAACAAGTCGGCGCGCGCCGCTGCCGGGCCCGATCGCTCCCGCCCGGCGAGCGGGTGCCCGGGCACGAACGCCGCCAGGTCACAGCCAATCTCGCGGGCCCGGGCCAGGGGCAGTTCCTTTACGCTCGCGACATCGGTGTAGCAGCGCGCCAGGCCGCGGTCCTGCGCAGCGGCGAGCGCGGGGGCGACGGCGGCCGGCGGCATGGCGAGCACGGCCACATCGGCCGGCCCGCCAGGCGGCCCGGCCGGCGGCAGCTCATCGCCGGCGCCGAGGCCGGCCGCGAAGCGCGCGGCCGCCGGATCGCTGTCGGCCAGCCAGACGGCCGCGCCCATGCCGCGCGCGGCGAGCGCCACCGAGGTGCCAATCAGGCCGGTCCCGATCACCACCAGCCGGCGCGGCCAGCCGGGCGGCTGCGTCGCTGGCGTCATTGCGCGATGTCCAGCCGCAGCGCGCTGGCGCCGCGCAGGTAGACATGCTGCACCGCGGACCGGGGCTGCTCCGTCTCAACGTGCATCAGCAGCCGCACTACCAGCGGCATCGATCCGGGCACGTTCATCTCGGTCGCGCACAGCAGGGGTACGTCCTGGAAGCCAAGCTTGCGGGCTGCGAGCGCGGGAAACTCTGCGTTCAGGTCATGCGTGGCGGTGAACACGACGCTGATCACCTCCGCCGGGGTCAGCCGGTTCCGGCTCATTACCTCGGTCACCAGCTCTGAGGTACCTTCGAGCACCGCCGCGCGCTCGTTCGCGTCCAGCTGGATCGCGCCGCGGATCGCCCTGACCGCCACCAGATTCCTCCTTGCTCCTGCTCCCCGCGCGTACTGCCAGGTTATAGACCTACCGCCGCGTACAGCTCACCGATCTCCGTGGTGGACAGGCGCCGGGTGGTGCCCGGCCGCAGCGGCCCCAGGGAAACCGGGCCTACCTGGGTCCGGACCAGCCGGCTGACCGGGTGACCAGCCCCGGCGAGCATCCTCCGCACGATGTGCTTGCGCCCCTCGTGCAGGGTGATCTCGACCAGCGCCCGGGATCCGGCCCGCTCCACCACCCGGAACCGATCCGCGCTCGCCACCCCGTCGTCAAGCTCGATCCCGGTGACCAGCTGACGGCCGAGATCCCGGGCCAGCGGCCCGGCCACGTCTGCCAGGTAGGTCTTGAGCACGCCGTAACTGGGATGCGCCAGCCGGTGCGCCAGCTCGCCGTCGTTCATCAGCAGCATCAGGCCCTCGGTGTCGTAGTCGAGCCTGCCTACGTGGAACAGCCGCTCGCCGCGATCACCGAGGAAGTCCGCGATGGTGGGCCTGCCCCGGCCGTCCGACATCGTGGTGAGCACGCCGACGGGCTTGTTCAGCGCGATGTACACAAGGTCCTCGCGGGCCGGAATGCGCCGGCCGTCCACCTTGATGATCTGCCGCTGCGGATCGACCCGCGCCCCGTACCTGCGCACGACCTCCCCGTCTACCTCCACCCGGCCTTCGCCGATCATCTCCTCGCAGCGCCTGCGGCTGGCGACACCGGCGGCCGCCAGCACCTTCTGCAGCCGTACCCCGCCGGGAACATCGATCAGCGAGTCCCGTTCGTCGTCGGCTGCGGCCTGGTCGCCGCGCTGGCCGGCCTGCCCGCCGCGCTGGCCGGCCTGGTCACCGCGCTGGCCGGCCTGCCCGCCGCGTCCGCTGGCCTGGTCACCGCTGCCAGCACCGGACGCCCGGCCGCCGTGACCGCCGGCCCGCCGGTCACGGCCCGGCCGGCGCATGACCTGAATCCTCGGCATCGTCAAGATCGTCCGGCAGGAACGGCGCGAGCTCCGGCAGCGCGTCAAGGCCGGGCAGGCCAAGGCGCTCCAGGAAATAGCTGGTCGTCCGGAACAGGACCGCGCCAGTTTCCGGATCCGTGCCCGCCTCCTCGACCAGCCCGCGGAGCACGAGCGTTCGCATCACGCCATCGCAGTTGACCCCGCGGACGGCGGATACCCGTGCCCTGCTCACCGGCTGACGGTAGGCAACCACCGAGAGCGTCTCAAGCGCGGCCTGGGTCAGCCTTATCTCCTGGCCGTCGCTGACGAACCGCTCGACGACCGGCGCGCACTCCTCCCGGGTGTAATAACGCCAGCCGCCGGCCACCTCGCGCAGGTCGAAACCCCGGTCCTCGGCCGAGTAGGACGCGGCCAGCTGGTTAAGCTCGGCGGCGATCTCCTCGCGGGGCAGCTCGAGCACCTGCGCGATGACTACCTCTGGTACCGGCTCATCAGCCACCAGCATGATCGCCTCCAGACTGCTACGCAGGCCAGGGCCCCCGTTGTGCGGGCGCGACGGCCGGCCGCCCGGCACAGCGACGGCCGGCCGGCCGTCGTCAGGATCGCGGGGGCGGGGGAAGGAACTGCCGTGCATGGCTACCCGCCGCCTTCCGATTCGTCATCCGTGGCCGCCGCGTCGTCGCCGTTGGCAGTCCAGCTCACGTAGAGCTCGCCTAGCGGCGTGAGCTGGTCCAGGGAAACCCGGCCATCCCTGAAGAGATCCAGCACCGCCAGGAAGCGAGCCACGACCTCGTAAGTGCCATCGCAGTCCGAGCTGAGGCGGCGGAACGTGGCCCGGCGCAGCTCCCGCAGGCGCCCGGCGAGTATCTCAACCTGCTCCCGCACGCTCGTCCGCGGCATGTGCAGGTGCTCAGTCGAGACTACCGGCAGTTTCTTCGGGGCCAGCGTGCGGGCGGCGATCGCAGCGAACTCGACCGGGCCAAGGCCGAGCAGCACCTCCGGCGCCATCCCGGCGAAGCGCGGCTCCATCGGCACGCGCCGCGGGAACCTCCGGCCCTGCACCGCCATCCGGCCGGCCAGCACTGCCGCCACCTCTTTGTACGCCCGGTACTGCAGTAGCCGCGCGAACAGCAGGTCCCGCGCTTCCAGCAGGGCCAGGTCCTCCTCGTCGTCGACCTCGCCAGCCGGCAGCAGCCGGGCTGCCTTGAGATCCAGCAAGGTGGCGGCGACAACCAGGAAGTAGCTGGCCTGGTCCAGATCCCAGCCGTCGGCGAGCGCCCGGATGTGCGCGATGAACTCATCGGTGACGGTGGACAGCGCGATCTCGGTGATGTCCAGCTTGTGCTTGGAGATGAGGGCAAGCAGCAGGTCGAAGGGACCTTCGAATACGTCAAGGTGCACCTCGAAGCCGCCCCCGGCCGGATCCTGCGGGGCGCCGGTGGTTTCGCCGATCTCCATGGTGGTCATTTCGTGCCCGTCGCAGCCTGACCGCGGCGGCGCGCGCCGCCTGAAGGACATGACGGTACCTCATGCCGGACAGCCCTCATGCCTCCTCGCGCAGGCGTCGCGCGACCAGGCTGCGGTCTCCCTCGGCGTCCAGGTCGGCCAGCAGCACCGCCAGCGCCTCACGCACGATCCGGCCGCGGTCCACCGCGATGCCGTAGGCACGCAGCGCCAGCCGGGCCCGTTCCAGGGCCAGCAGCTCGCCGCTGGAGAGGTAGACGGTGATCTTCTGCGAGTGCTGCTCCCGGCCGCTGGCCTGCCGCTCCGGGTCCGCAGCCGGGCTGCGGGCGGCGGGGCGGAGCAGTTCGGCGACTCCTGGCAGGCTTACCCGCCGTGACCGTGTGCCGCGGGGTCTGCCTGCTGCCACCGTGCCAGCACCTCCTTGGCGAGCTCCCGGTAGGAGTTCGCCCCCGCGGACATGGAGTCAAAGCGGGTGATGGGCTCTCCCGCGACGGAGGCGTCAGGGAACCGCACGGTACGGTTGATCACCGTGTGATAGACCTTGTCACCGAATCCCTTCACGACGCCTGCCAGCACCTCGCGGGTGTGCAGCGTCCGCGAGTCGTACATCGTGGCCAGCAGCCCGTCCAGGGTCAGCTTCGGGCTCAGCCTGCTGGACACCTTGTCGATCGTCTCCATCAGCAGGGCCACCCCGCGGAGCGCGAAGTACTCGCACTCCAGCGGCACGATCACGCCGTCCGCGCAGGCCAGCGCGTTGACGGTGAGCAAGCCGAGGGAAGGCTGGCAGTCGATCATGATGACGTCGTAGTCGGGGACGACCGGCTCTAGGACGCGGCCGAGCACGAACTCGCGGCCGACCTCATGCACGAGCTGCACCTCGGCGCCGGACAGGTCGATGTTGCTCGGCAGCAGGTCCATGCCATCGACATTTGTCTTGAACAGGACCTCGCGGGCGGTGACCCCGCGCTCCATCAGCAGGTTGTAGACGGTCGCGTCGAGCTCGTGCGGCTGGAAGCCGAGGCCGACCGAAAGCGCGCCCTGCGGGTCGAAGTCGACGAGCAGTACCCGGCGGCCCCGTTCGGCGAGCGCTGCACCAAGGCTGATGGTGGTGGTGGTCTTGCCCACCCCGCCCTTCTGGTTGCAGACGGCCACGACCCGGGCCGGTCCGTGCACGTGGAGCGGCGCTGGATCAGGAAACACTGGTAGAGGCCGACCGGTGGGGCCAAGCGCGCCAGGCTTGTATTCCATCGCTCGGGACGCTGCCACAGCTGCTGCACCTCCCCGACAGCCGCACGCAATGCGGCCAATGCCCGGACTCTAGGGCTTCCTCGCCGGTCGCGGCAAGCCGACTCACCGTTTGCGGTGAAATGGGCTGACGGCCCTGATCAGCCCGTTAGCCCGCGCACCCCCGGGCACTCGGCTGGTCAGCCGAGTGCCCGGGGGTGCGCGGCGGCGTAGACCTCGCGCAGCTTGTCGACTGTGACCAAGGTATATATCTGCGTGGTCGTGACCGAGGCGTGCCCGAGCAATTCCTGGACGACCCGGACATCGGCGCCGCCGTCTAGCAGGTGCGTGGCGAACGAGTGCCGCAGCGTGTGCGGCGACGCCTCGGCCAGGCCGGCCCGGCCGGCCGCGGCGCGCAGTGCCGCCCACGCGCCCTGCCGGGTCAGCCTGCCACCGCGGGCATTCAGGAAGACGGCGTGGCTGGCCGGGGCCCGGCGGGCCGCCGCCGCGAAGGCCGGCCTGGCCCGGACCAGGTAGGCCGCCAGCGCGGTCCTGGCGTAGCTGCCGACCGGGACGACCCGCGGCCGGCCGCCCTTTCCGGCCAGCCGGACCGCCGCGGGCACCAGCGGGACTGCGGCCGGGGCCAGCGCGACCGCGGCCGACCCGGGCGCTGCGCCGGCCGGGCCGGGCAGCTCCCCGCCCGGCCCCGGGCTGGCGGCCGGCGCTGGCCGGGCCGGCCTCAGCGGCCAGTTCCAGGTCATCGACGTCCAGGCCGACGGCTTCTGAGATCCGGGCCCCGGTGCCGTATAGCAGCTCGAGCAGGGCGCGGTCCCGGAGCGGCGCCGGGCCGTCGCCCGCGCCGGCCGCGTCCAGCAGCCGCTCGACGTCCGCGACCGAGATAGCCTTCGGCAGCCGGCGCGGAGGCACCGGCGGGCGGACCGGACGGGCCGGGTCGGCGGCCGCGAGCCCTTCGGCCACGGCGAACGCGTGCAGCCCGCGGACCGCCACTACCGCGCGCCCGGCCGAGCTCGCGGCTAGCGGCTGGTGATCGGCGTCACCCGCGCGCAGCCCGGCCAGGAACGCCGCCACGTCCTGCGTTGTCACCGCGCCGATCTCGGTCGTGCCGCCGGCCGCCAGCGCTGCCGCGTACCGCTCCAGATCCCGGCGGTAGGCCTCCAGGGTGTGCGCGGCCAGGCCCCGCTCGACCATCAGGTGGTCGAGATACCGGCGGATCGCGCCGGCCAAGCTAGTCAGCTGAGCACCTCGCCGACTGGCTCCGACGGCAGGTCGTGCGCGTCGGCGACCGGCGGGCAGGTTAGCGCGCCCGCATGGGTGTTCAGCCCCAGCGCGAAAGCCGGGTCGGCGGCCAGCGCGGCCCGCCAGCCCTGGTTCGCGATCTCGACCACGTACGGCAGCGTCACGTTCGTGAGCGCATAGGTGGAAGTATGCGGCACTGCCCCAGGCATATTCGCCACGCAGTAGAACACCGAGTCGTGCACCCGGTACGTCGGCTCCGCGTGCGTCGTCGGGTGCGAGTCCTCGAAGCAGCCGCCCTGGTCGATAGAGATATCGACGAGCACGGATCCCCACTTCATCCGGCCGACGAGTTCGTTCGAGATAAGCTTCGGCGCCTTGGCGCCCGGCACCAGCACCGCGCCGATGACCAGGTCGGCGTCGATTACTGCGCGCTCGATCTCGTAGGCGTTCGAGGCCACGGTCTGGCAGTGTCCCTGGTAGATCGCATCGGCCTGGCGCAGCCTGGCGACGTTCTTGTCCACGAGCAGTACCTCGGCCTGCATGCCGAGCGCGATCGCGGCGGCGCTCATGCCGGAGACGCCGGCTCCGAGCACCACGACCTTGGCCGCGTAGACGCCGGAGACGCCGCCCATCAGCACGCCGCGGCCGCCGCCGTCGCGCTGCAGGTGATGCGCGCCGCACTGGGGCGCCATCCGGCCGGCCACCTCGGACATCGGGGCAAGCAGCGGCAGCGAGCCGTCGGGCAGCTGGACGGTCTCGTAGGCGATCGCGGTAATCCCGGCATTGAGCAGCGCATCGGTGCAGGGCCGGGAGGCGGCGAGGTGCAGGTAGGTGAACAGCACCTGGCCCTTGCGCATCCGGTGGTATTCCTCGGCGACCGGCTCCTTCACCTTGAGGATCAGGTCACCGGCCTGCCACACGTCATCCGCGGCCGGCAGGATCCGCGCGCCGGCGGCGGCGAAGTCCTGATCCGGGATGGCCGAGCCCGTGCCCGCGCCTTGCTCGAGATAGACCTGATGCCCGCTGCGGACCAGCTCGTGCACGCCGGCCGGCGTGATCGCGACCCGGTACTCGTGATTCTTGACCTCTTTCGGAACGCCGACCTTCATGGCTTCCATTTCCTTTCCCGCGCAGGGCTGCCCGGCCTCCTTGCCGGGCGAGTCCCCTCCGAGCACATATCGCGACCGCCAGTCAGCACTCTGGCGTGTCCGCGCGCCGAAGCGACGCGAACCCGTCCCCGCGGGCGGCATACGCGGACAAGATACCCACCGCGGCCACTCCGTTATGCAGATCACCCGCCAGAACCGCGGCCAATGCCTGCCGGAGCGGCACCCAGGCCACGACCAGGTGCGCCTCCTCGTGCTGCCGCAGGTAGTCTCGCTGCTGCTCAGGCACCCGGGTAATGCCCCTGGCGAGGAAGATGCGGAGCCGTTCCGTGCTGAACCCGGGTGAGGTGAGGACATCGGCCAGCACCAGCCAGTCCGCCGCGCGGTGGCCGGTCTCCTCAAGCAGCTCACGCTCGGCCGTCTGCTGCAGCGGCTCCCCCGGCACGTCCCGCAGGCCGGCCGGGATTTCCCAGAGCAGCGCGCCGACCGGGTGCCGGTACTGCCGGATCAACAGGATCTGGCTGGAGTCATCCATGGCCAGGATCGCCACCGCGCCCGGGTGCTCAACCACCTCCCGCTCGGCGACCTCGCCGCCCGGCATCCGCACGGCGTCCGTGCGCACCCGGACCAGGGCGCCGCTGGCGATCTCGGCTGACGAGACCACCGGCCAGCGCTCGGGGACATCACGGATTTCCGCCGTGCTGGCAGCGTTGCTCACGTCCGGCGCTCCTGCCTCATGGAACTCGATCCGTTCTTCCGTCCGCCCGTGCCTATCGTGCCCCGGCGGCGCTATGCGCTCGCTGCCGCCCGGCGGCCAGCCGGGCCGGTCGCGGACACCAGCCGAGAGCGCACCAGCGCCGCGGCCACCAGCCCGCTGAACAGCGGGTGCGGCCGGGTCGGCCGGGACAGGAACTCGGGATGTGCCTGAGTGGCCACGAAATACGGGTGCACGCCGCGCGGCAGCTCGATGAACTCCACCAGCCGCCCGTCCGGCGACACCCCGGAGCAGCACAGCCCGGCCTGCTCCAGGATCTCCCGGTACAAATTGTTGACTTCGTACCGGTGCCGGTGCCGCTCCTGCACCAGGTCGGTGCCGTAAAGCTCGCGCACCAGGCTGCCCTCGGCCAGCAGCGCCGGGTAGAGGCCGAGCCGCATTGTGCCGCCCATGTCCCGCTCCCCCGCCACGACATCTTCCTGGCCTGCCATTGTCGCGATGACCGGAAACGGTGTCTCCGGATCGAACTCCGCGCTGTTAGCCCCGTCTAGCCCGGCCAGATCCCGGCCCACCTCGATGGCCATGCACTGCAGGCCAAGGCAGAGCCCGAGCAACGGAATCCCGTGCGTCCTGGCATGCCGTACTGCCCCGATCTTTCCCTCGATGCCGCGCACCCCGAACCCGCCGGGAACCAGCACCCCGTCTGCCCCGTCGAGCTGGCGGGCTGCCCCCTCGGCGGTCTGGCAGTCGTCGCTGGTCACCCACCGGATGTTCACCCGCGCATCGTTGGCGAATCCGCCCGCGCGCAGCGCCTCGGCCGGGGATAGATACGCGTCCGGCAGGTCCACGTACTTGCCGACCAGCGCGATCGTGACCGACCTGGCCGGCCGGTGCACCCGCCGCAGCAGGTCATCCCAGTCGCTCCAGTCCACGTCCCGGAACGGCAGCCCGAGCCGGCGCACGACGTACGCGTCCAGCCCTTCGGAATGCAGGACCTTCGGGATGTCGTAGATCGACGCGGCGTCGGCGGCGGACACCACCGCCTCTTCGTCCACGTCGCACATCATGCTGATCTTGCGCTTCAGGCCGCCGCTGATCGGCCGGTCGCTGCGGCACACGATCGCATCGGGCTGGATGCCGATGCTGCGCAGCGCGACCACCGAGTGCTGGGTCGGCTTGGTCTTCAGCTCGCCGGATGGCCCGATGTACGGCAGCAGCGAAACGTGCAGGAAGAAGCACCGGTCCCGGCCGATCTCGTGCCGGATCTGCCGGATCGCCTCCAGGAACGGCTGCGACTCGATGTCGCCGACCGTCCCGCCGACCTCGGTGATCACCACGTCCACCTCGGGCCCGCCCATCTGGATGATGCGCGCCTTGATCTCGTTCGTGATGTGCGGGATCACCTGGACGGTGTCACCCAGGTAGTCGCCGCGCCGTTCCTTGGCGATCACATGAGAGTAGATCTGCCCGGTGGTGACGTTCGCTGAGCCCTGCAGCTGGATATCGAGGAAACGCTCGTAGTGCCCGACGTCCAGGTCGGTCTCGGTGCCGTCGTCGGTGACGAACACCTCGCCGTGCTGGAACGGGTTCATGGTGCCGGGATCGACGTTGAGATACGGGTCAAGCTTCTGCATGTTGACGCGGAGCCCGCGCAGCTTGAGCAGGCGCCCGAGGCTCGAGGCGGTCAGGCCCTTGCCGAGGCTAGACGCCACGCCGCCGGTGACGAAGAGATGTCTGGTCGAAACTGGCCGTGATGCGTACGATGCCGCAGCCAAATAACGCTCCCGTGGTCGTTACGATGCGTGAATTCCGCAGGTCCACGGACCCTCAGAATATCAGCAAGCCACTGGCCAGGGCGTGGTTCGACACGACGGCCGCCACGCTAGCGCGGACACATACGGATGAACACCGCATTACATGACATTGGCCGGCCTGCGCCGCCCGGTTCGCGGTAGCCATTCTCGCGGAGCCGGGTCAGCAGGCCGTGGAAGTGCTGGGATCCCGCCCGGCCGCCCGCACCTGCGCCGAAGCCGACGCCGACGCCGACGCGGCCTGCTGCTCCTCGGTCGCCTCGCCGAACCTGGCCAGCGCCACCGCGCAGATCACGGCCAGGCCGAAACCGAGTGCGGCGATGCCGGTGAGGCCGCGGCGGGTGCTGTCACCGAGGAAGATGACCCCGACGATGGCCGGCGGTGTCGTCTCGGCGAGCACGACCGCCGCGGTTGCGACGGTCACGCTGCCGCCCTCCAGGGCGGCCGTGTAGAGCATGAATGACACGATCCCGGCCGCCGCGAGCGCATAGCTGGCCGGCGAGCGGATGAGCTGCTGGGGCGAGAATCCGGGCAGGATCCTGGCGGCTACCGCTAGTACGGCGTAGCCGAGCCCGGCAACCGCGCCAAGCACCGGCGTCCTGGCCGGATTGGGCAGCCGGGCCGCCGCCAGGCCCACCAGCGCGATGCCGGCCACCGTCACGATCAGCGCCATCTGGAAGGCCGGGCCGGGCTGTACCGCGCCCTCGGAGCCCGCCGAGGAGCCGAGCAGGCTGACGCCGGTCACCACGCCGGCGACTGCCAGCCACTCCCGCCAGGTGAGCAGGATATGCATCAGCCAGGCGGCAAAGACGGCGGTCACGGCGAGATTGGCCGCGATCATTGCCTGCACAGCGAATAGCGGCAGCCGGCGCAGCGCGACCAGCTGGGCCAGGAAGCCGATCAGGTCAATGCCGAGGCTGACGATGAAGCGCCACTGGTGCAGCATCCGTACTACGAGGCCGGGGTCGACCCCCCCGTTCAGGCCGCCCCCGGCGACGGCATGCGCGGGCCGCAGGCTCGCCGCGCGGACCGCCATCGCCTGCATGACCGCGGCGATTCCGTAGCACAATGCCGCCACCATGGCAGCTACGAGGCTCGCCAGCATACCTACGACACTACGCCGCGGTAATGCCGCGCAGGCCCGCGACACCCGGAGACGGGTTACCTTAAGTCACTATCGCGGCGACTCAGTAACTTTATGTGACAGACAAGCAACTCGGCCAGTACCTCCCGCGCCTGCCCTGGGCTGGTGAAACGCACGGTTTGCAAGCCGGCCGCCGCGGCTGCCGCAGGGTCGCCTGCCCGGTCATCGACGAAAATCACGTCCGGCGCCGCCGCGCCTAGCCGGTCAAGGGCGGCAGCGAGGAAGGCCACGTCCAGTTTGGACATTTTCAGCTCACAGCTGAAAAACAGCTGCTCGAAATGCCGGGTGGCCGGCAGTTCAGCCAGCGCCACCGCGATCCCCGCGGGCACATCGGCCAGCACCGCCAGCCGGTGCCCGGCCGCCGCCAGTTCCTCGATCAGCTCAATCGTCCCGGCCTGCAGGTGCAGCCACGAATCGGTATCCAGCCGGACAAGCGCAGCGATCTCGGCGCCGGTGTACGACTGGCCACGGCCGGCTAGCCGGCCCACCTGCTGCCAGTAAGCTGGGGCATCGAGTTCGGCCAGGTCGTAGGCGGGACGCAGCTGCCAGTAGGCATCCTCGATGCGCCGGACAGCGACGCCGGCCGCGCCCGCCATCGTCGCCATATCCTGCTCCGACGGCCCGCCGGAGATCACGCCGCGATAGCCGAACAACACCAAGGTCATGTCAGCTCCCCGCAGTCGGCAGCGATGTCCCGCTGCGACCCGCCGCCCGGGCTGGCCGACCCCCAGCCCGGGCTACCGCGGACGCTAGCCGATCAGGCGGCCCAGCCTGGCTGACGCTGCCCGCGCAGTTGCCAGTCTGGGCCAGCTGAGCGGCCGGAGCGCACGCTCACCGGCTCGGATTGATGCCGAGGAACGCCTGATGCACGAACGGGCCGTGCAGCCGCATTGCCTTGCCCAGCACGCCCCAGAATGCCGGAGTATGAATGATCGTGCGGGATTTTCCGGCACCGGAGACAATCTGGCAGCCGGTTGACTGGATCTTGACCACGTGGAAGTGATGCCTGCCCGCGGCGAATCTCAGCTGATAGCCGGCGCCGAAGTCGGCCGGGCAGTTGGTGATGCCGGCTGGCTGCCTCGGCAGCCCGCAGAGCGCGGTCGCCACCGACCTGGCCGCGGGCGCGGACGTTACCGTGACGATCCCGGGGAACGTGAAACGCTGGTCCTGCGGGTGCGGGATGACGCCGGTCCGCCGGACGACCAGGTGATTCACCGCGCCCAGGTCAGCGCACATGGTCAGCGGTGCCGCGTGGTCCGGGGACTGGGCACCCTGCGCGCCCGTCTGGCTGGCCGGGCTGGCTCCGCTGCCTGCCACCACGCTTCCGCAGGCGGCCAGGGCAAGCGGGACAATGAGGAGGGCGGCGCGGGCAATTCCGCGTCCGGCGGCCGCGCCGCTGCGCGATTTCGACGTATTCATGATTGTCTGCCTCCCTGGCCGGCCCCAGGTTGCGGCCGGCCAATGTAGACGATGCTGCCTTGCCCAACTGCCAGATTGGACGCCCCCCGGGCACCGCCGGTTCCGTTTCCCAGTCCGAGCTTCATGATCGTGGCGGGTTTTCAGTGCTGCAGCACTGAAAACCCGCCACGATCATGAAACGGCCACACGGCCGAAGTGGCCAATGTGACTGGAGTAGCTCACGTTAGACAAGTGGTAAGCCTGGGAGTGGCGGCGGAGCGGCCGGTGCGGCGGAGCGGCGGAGCGGCCGAGGCGGCGGAGCGGCCGGGGCGGCGGAGCGGCCGGGGCGGCGGAAACAGCGGGGGCGGCGAAGCGGCCGGGGCGGCGGAAACAGCCGGGGCGGCGGATACGGCCGGGGCGGCGGGATCAGACGCCTGCCGCCTGCATGCCGCGCAGTTCCTTCTTCAGCTCCCTGATCTCGTCCCGCAGCCGGGCAGCGATCTCGAACTGCAGCTCGGCAGCGGCGGCGCGCATCTGGTCGGTTAGCCCGGTGATCAGCGCGACCAGGTCCTCCCGCGGCGGCCCGCCGCCGGGCCCGCCCGGGACCGCGCCCCCGGTGCCGGCGCCTGCCGCGGCCCGGCCGGCCCTAGCCCGGGACGACAGGCCCGGCACCGGCGCCTTGCCGCGACTCTGCTGCCGGCCCGAGCCGCCGATCAGCTTCTCGGTGTCGGCGTCCTCGCGGGCGAGCTGGTCGAGGATGTCGGCGATCCGCTTGCGCAACGGCTGCGGGTCCAGGCCGCGCGCCTCGTTGTAGGCAACCTGCTTGGCCCGCCGCCGGTTGGTCTCGTCGATCGCCCGCTGCATGGACGGCGTCATCTTGTCGGCGTACATGTGCACCTGGCCGGACACGTTCCGCGCGGCCCGGCCGATCGTCTGGATCAGCGACGTCCCCGATCGCAGGAAGCCTTCCTTGTCCGCGTCCAGGATCGACACCAGCGATACCTCGGGCAGGTCGAGTCCCTCGCGGAGCAGGTTGATCCCGACCAGCACGTCGTACTCGCCGAGCCGCAGCTCGCGGAGCAGCTCGACCCGGCGCAGCGTGTCCACCTCGCTGTGCAGGTACCTGGCCCGGATGCCGCCCTCCAGCAGGTAGTCGGTCAGGTCCTCGGACATCTTCTTAGTCAGCGTGGTGACCAGCACCCGCTCGCTGCGCTCGGCCCGCTCGGAGATCTCGTGCACCAGGTCGTCGATCTGGCCCTTGGTGGGCTTCACGATCACCTCGGGGTCGATCAGCCCGGTCGGGCGGATCACCTGCTCGACCACGTCACCACCGACCCGCTGCAGCTCGTACGGCCCCGGGGTAGCCGACATGTAGACCGTCTGGCCGATCCGGTCGCCGAACTCCTCCCAGGTGAGCGGGCGGTTGTCGATCGCGCTGGGCAGCCGGAACCCGTGCTCGACCAGCACCCGCTTGCGGGAGACGTCGCCCTCGTACATGGCGCCGATCTGCGGCACCGTGCCGTGCGACTCGTCGATCACCAGCAGGAAATCCTCAGGGAAGTAGTCGAGCAGGGTGTTCGGCGGCGTGCCCTGCGCGCGGCCGTCGATGTGCCGCGAGTAGTTCTCGATGCCCGAGCAGCTGCCGATCTGGCGGAGCATCTCGATGTCATAGGTGGTGCGCATGCGCAGCCGCTGCGCCTCAAGCAGCTTGCCGGACCGCTCCAGCTCGGCGAGCAGGCCGGCCAGCTCGGCCTCGATGCCGTTGATGGCCCGCTCCATCCGCTCCGGCCCGGCCACGTAATGGGAGGCGGGGAAGACGTAGAGCTCGTCGTCCTCGCTCATCACCTCGCCGGTCAGCGGGTGCAGCGTCATCAGCCGCTCGATCTCGTCGCCGAACATCTCGATCCGGACGGCAAGCTCCTCGTAGACCGGGATGATCTCGATGGTGTCTCCGCGTACCCGGAAGGTGCCGCGGGTGAAGGCCAGGTCATTGCGGGCATACTGCATGCCGACTAGCTTGCGGAGCAGGGCATCGCGGTCGATCCTGCCGCCGACCCGGAGCCGGAGCATGCGGTCCACGTACTCCTGCGGCGTGCCGAGGCCGTAGATGCACGACACCGACGACACCACGATCGTGTCCCGGCGAGTGAGCAGCGAGTTCGTCGCCGAGTGCCGGAGCCGCTCCACCTCGTCGTTGATCGAGGAGTCCTTCTCGATGTAGGTGTCGGTCTGCGGTACGTAGGCCTCCGGCTGGTAGTAGTCGTAGTAGGAGACGAAGTACTCCACCGCGTTGTTCGGCAGCATCTCGCGCAGCTCGTTGGCGAACTGCGCGGCGAGCGTCTTGTTGGGCAGCATCACCAGCGTCGGCCGCTGCAGGCGCTCGGCCAGCCACGCGATGGTGGCCGTCTTGCCGGTGCCGGTCGCGCCGAGCAGCACGGTGTCCCGTTCGCCCGCGCGGACCCGCTTTTCCATCGCGGCGATCGCGGCCGGCTGGTCGCCGGCCGGCACCATCTCGGTGATGACCTCGAACGGCGCGACCCGGCGCTGCAGGTCGGTTACCGGGCGCATGGCGATTCCCAGCGGCGCGGGCGGCAGCTGTCTCGCCCGGTCATCATGACTGGCACTCCGGTGACAACAGCGGTGACGGTCATTTGGTTACCCACGTCCCCACTGTAGGTTCCGGGTCGGACAGAATCCGCCGGCCGGCAGGCAGCCAGCGGGACGGCCCCGTTAATAACCGGTCTTGATTTTCTCTTACTACGGCTCTAGCGGCGCCGGTCAGTCGCGGCCGGGCTGCGCCATCCGCCGCAGCTCGGCCCACAGCTCGCCCACCTGCCGGTCGAGCTCGCTCAGCGAGCCGGAGTTGTCGATCACGAGGCTGGCGATGGCGAGCCGCTGCTTCCTGGTCGCCTGGGCTGCGATCCGCGCCGTCGCCTGCTCGCGGGTCATCCCGCGGTGCCGGATCAGCCGGTCCGCCTGCACCCGCCGCGGCGCGTCCACGACAACCACGATGTCGTAGCCAGCGGCCAGGCCGTTCTCGGCGATCAGCGGAACGTCGTGCACCACGATCCCGGCCGACCCGGCGGCCTGCTCGAGCTCGGTCATCCGGGCGCCGACCAGCGGGTGCACGATCGCGTTGAGCCTGGCGCGCAGTTCCGGGTCGGCGAAGACGATCTCGCCTAGCCGCGGCCGGTCCAGGCTGCCGTCCGGACGCAGCACGCCGGGGCCGAAGGCTCCGGCGACCTCGGCCAGGCCCGGGGTGCCCGGCTCGACTACCGCCCGGGCGACGGCGTCCGCGTCGATCACGGTCGCGCCCTGCGCGGCCAGCAGCCGCGATACCTCGCTCTTGCCCGCGCCGATCCCGCCGGTAAGGCCTACCCGCAGCATCCGGCCCTCCTGGCATGCCGCTGGCGAGTCCCCCGCGTTGCCAGCGGGGAACTCGCCATGACGGCGATCAGCGCGACGGGTTCGTCAGCTCTGGCCGCCGGACAGCTTGTCCCGCAGGGCCGCCAGCGCCTCGTCGGACGCCAGCGTGCCGCTCGCCTCCGGCTCGGCCGGACGGGGCGGGCCCGACTCGTGCGCGGTCTCGGTGCGGGTCTCGGTCGCCTCGGCATTGGACTTGCGCGCCTCGACAACCTGCGCCTGGTGCGCCTCGAACCTGGAGCGGGCCTCGGCGTACTGCCGCTCCCACTCCTCGCGCTGGGTGTCGAAGCCTTCCAGCCACTCGCCGGACTCGGAGTCGAAGCCCTCCGGGTACACGTAGTTGCCCTGCTCGTCGTAGGTGGCCGGCATGCCGTAAAGCGTCGGGTCGAAGTCCTCGCCGACGGCTTCGCCGACGGTGCCCTCGTTCGCCTGCTTCAGCGACAGGCTGATCCGGCGCCGGTCCAGGTCGATATCGATGATCTTGACGAAGATCTCGTCACCGACCTGCACGACCTGCTCGGGAATCTCGACGTGCCGGTCGGCCAGCTCGGAGATGTGCACCAGGCCCTCGATGCCCTCCTCGACCCGGACGAATGAGCCGAACGGCACCAGCTTGGTGACGCGCCCTGGCACGACCTGGCCGATCTGGTGGGTCCGGGCGAACTGCTGCCAGGGGTCCTCCTGTGTGGACTTCAGCGACAGCGACACCCGCTCGCGGTCCATGTCCACGTCGAGCACCTCGACGGTGACCTCCTGGCCGACCTCGACTACCTCGCCCGGGTGGTCGATGTGCTTCCAGGACAGCTCGGAGACGTGCACCAGCCCGTCCACCCCGCCCAGGTCGACGAACGCGCCGAAGTTCACGATGGAGGACACGACGCCCTTGCGGATCTGGCCCTTCTGCAGCGTGTTCAGGAAGTTCTGCCGGACCTCGGACTGGGTCTGCTCCAGCCAGGCACGGCGGGACAGCACCACGTTGTTCCGGTTCTTGTCCAGCTCGATGATCTTGGCCTCGATCTCCTTGCCGACATACGGCTGCAGATCCCGGACCCGGCGCATCTCCACCAGCGAGGCAGGCAGGAACCCGCGCAGCCCGATGTCCAGGATCAGGCCGCCCTTGACCACCTCGATCACCGTGCCGGTGACCACGCCGTCCTCGTCCTTGATCTTCTCGATCGTGCCCCAGGCACGCTCGTACTGCGCGCGCTTCTTGGACAGGATCAGCCGGCCCTCCTTGTCCTCCTTCTGCAGGACCAGGGCCTCGATGTGCTCGCCGCTCTTGACCACGTCATGCGGATCGACGTCGTGCTTGATGGAGAGCTCGCGGGACGGGATGACGCCTTCGGTCTTGTAACCGATGTCGAGCAGGACCTCGTCCCTGTCGACCTTGACGACGGTTCCTTCGACGATGTCGCCGTCGTTGAAGTACTTGATGGTCTCGTCGATCGCGGCGAGGAAGGCCTCTTCGGAACCGATGTCGTTGACCGCTACTTTGGGGGTCGAGTTGGCCTCGGTGCTGCTCGTCGTCATGTGTAGGTGGGCTCCGGATACGGACAGGGTTAGTGGACGTGCGCCTGTGCACGACACACCCGCCACGGGCGACCAGGAGTGACTGGACTTGCCTGGTCAGCGTGACCGGCTCGCGGCTTACCGGGATACGGTGCCGCGTGCTTGCGCTGCCTGACCATGGCGGACTGCGCGCGAACATGGCGCAGCGCTCAGGATATGAGAGCCCGGGCAGCGGGTCAATCTCATGCAGGTCACGGTCTTGCACCGGGGACCGCGGCCGGACCGCGGAATCGGGCCGGTGGCGCGGCAGGACCGGGGCCGGGGCGGTCAGGTCAGTGCGCGGCCTCGGCCCAGCTGCGGCCGGTGCCGACCGAGACGTCCAGCGGGATGGTCAGCTGGTAGGCGCCGCACATCGCTTCGGTGACCAGCTCGCGCAGCTGGCCGAGCTCGCCGGGCGCCACTTCGAGCAACAGCTCGTCGTGCACCTGGAGCAGCATCCGCGAGCGCAGCCCGCTGGCGCCGATCTCGCGGTGCACGGCCAGCATGGCGACCTTGATGATGTCCGCGGCGGAACCCTGGATCGGGGCGTTAAGCGCCATCCGCTCGGCCATCTCCCGGCGCTGCCGGTTGTCGGAGGTGAGATCCGGCAGGTAGCGGCGGCGGCCGAGGATGGTCTGCGTGTAGCCGTCCTGGCGGGCGCGCGCGACGACCTCGTGCAGGTAGTCCCTGATGCCGCCGAACTGCTCGAAGTAGTCGTCCATGAACGCGCGGGCCTCGTCCGGGGTCACCCGCAGCTGCTGGGACAGGCCGTAGGCGGACAGCCCGTAGGCCAGGCCGTAGTTCATCGCCTTAATCTTGCTGCGCAGCTCGACGGTGACCTCGGCGGGCGGCACGCCGAATACCCGCGACGCCGTCTCGGCGTGAAAATCGTGCCCGGAGCCGAACGCCTCGGCCAGCGCCTGGTCACCGGACAGGTGCGCCATGATGCGCAGCTCGATCTGGCTGTAGTCGGCGGTGAGCAGCGTCTCGTAGCCGGCGCCGACCACGAACGCCTGCCGGGTGCGGCGCCCTTCCTCGGTCCGGATCGGGATATTCTGCAGGTTCGGGTCGGTGGAGGAGAGCCGGCCGGTCGCCGCGATCATCTGGTTGTAGGTGGTGTGGATGCGGCCGTCCACGCCCGCCATCGGGATCAGCGAATCGACGATGCTCTTCAGCCTGGCCACGTCCCGGTGCCGGAGCAAGTGCACCAGCACCGGATGGCCGGTCTGGGCCAGCAGCCCGGTCAGCGCCTCGGAGTCGGTGGTGTAGCCGGTCTTGATCCGCTTGGTCTTCGGCAGGCCAAGCTCGGTGAACAGGACCTCCTGCAGCTGCTTGGGTGAGCCGAGGTTGAACTCGTGCCCGGTGGCGGCGTATGCGCCCTGCTCGGCGGCCTTGACATCGCCGCCGAGGCTGGCCGACATCCCGGCCAGCAGCTCGACGTCAGCGGCGATGCCGGCCCGTTCCATGTCGGCGAGTACATCCACCAGGGGCAGTTCCACGTCGCGCAGCAGCGCGGCCGCACCGCGTCTGTCCAGGTCGGCGTCGAGCGCGTCGGCCAGCTCCGCGGTGGCCATCGCGCGCATCGCCAGCGCGGCCGCGACCTCAGTCTCGCTCTCGGCCGGCATGTCCAGGGTGAGCTGGCCGGACTCGGCCGTGGCGTCGCGGAGCTCCCGGTTGGTGTAGCGCAGCGCCAGGTCGGCCAGGTCGAAGGACCGCTGGCCGGGCAGCGCCAGGTAGGCGGCCAGCGCGGTGTCGCTGGTCAGCCCGCGCAGCTCCAGGCCGCGCGCGGCCAGCGCGTGCATCGGCCCCTTCGCGTCGTGCATGGCCTTCGGCCTGGCCGGGTCGCTGAGCCAGCCGGCCAGCGCCTTGTCGTCCTCCTCGGTCAGGCTCACCGGGTCGATGAACGCGGCGGCCTGGTCTGGCGTCGCGATCGCCAGCCCGGTCAGCGTGCCGGTACCGCGGCGCCAGTCACCGCTCGCCGCCAGCCCCGCCCGGCCAGCGGGCGCGGCGGGACTGGCGCCGGGCGCGGCATGCGCGGCCAGCCAGCCGGTTACCTCGCCGGGGCCGAGCACCGCCAGGTCGATGTCGAAGCCCTCGCCCGCGGCGGCCTGCTCGGCGGGGCCGGCGCCGGCGCCGGTAATCCCGTCCGGCAAGGTGGCGTAGAGCCGGTCACGCAGCACCCGGAACTGCAGGGTGTCGAAGAGCTGGTGGATCTGCTCCCGCTGCCATGGCACCGGGCGCAGGTCATGCGGCCCGGCGTCGAGCTGCACGGTACGGGCCAGCTCGGTCAGCTGCCGGTTCCGCAGCACGTCGCCGAGGTGATCGCGGAGCTTGTCCCCGGCCTTGCCCTTGACCTCGCCGACCCGGTCCACGAGCTGCGCCAGCGAGCCGAATTCCGAAACCCATTTGGCTGCGGTCTTCTCGCCGACGCCGGGAATGCTTGGCAGGTTGTCGCTCGGGTCACCGCGCAGGGCGGCGAAATCGGGGTACTGGGCCGGGGTCAGCCCGTACTTCTCGCTCACCGCCGCGGGCGTGAAGCGGGTCATGTCGCTGATCCCGCGGCGGGTCATCAGCACCGTCACGTCGTCGGTGACGAGCTGCAGCGCGTCCCGGTCGCCGGTCACGATCAGCACGCTCATGCCCTCGGCGGCGGCCTGCGTGGCCAGCGTCGCGATGATGTCGTCGGCCTCGTACCCGGCCAGCGACAGCCGCCGGATGCCGAGCGCGTCGAGCACCTCGAAGATCAGGCTCAGCTGCCCGCGGAAGTCCGCTGGCGTCTCCCGCCGGTTCGCCTTGTACTCGACGTACTGCTCGTGCCGGAAGGTTGGCTCGCTGCGGTCGAACGCCACCGCGACGTGCGTCGGCCGCTCGTCCCGGAGCACGTTGATGAGCATCGCGGTGAACCCGTAGACCGCGTTCGTCGGCTGCCCGGTGGTGGTGGCGAAATTCTCCGCCGGCAGCGCGAAGAACGCCCGGTAGGCAAGCGAGTGCCCGTCAAGCAGGAGCAGCCGGTCGCGATGCGGGTCAGGGTCGGCCGGACGGGCCGGGTTCTTGGCAGCCACCCCGCAATCCTAGGCTGCCCCATGCGGCGAATACGCGCTCGCCACCAACTCGGAGGTGCCGGTGGATCAGGATCATGAGCAGCGGATCAGGGCGGTCATCGCGCAGGCAGGCCCCGACATCCTGGTCAGCCGGATGGGCATCAGAGATCCTGGAGGCGTCCGCGGAGCGGGTCGTCGGGTCCATGCCGGTGGCCGGCAACACGCAGCCGTACGGGCTGCTGCACGGCGGCGCCTCATGCGTGCTGGCCGAGACCCTAGGTTCGCTCGGCTCGGCGCTGCACGCCGGTCCCGACCTCGTCACCGTCGGGATCGAGATCAGCGCCTCGCACCACCGGGGCGCCGCGAGCGGCGAGGTAACCGGCGTGGCAACCCGCCTGCACGGCGGCCGCACCATGACCACTTACGAGATCGTCATCAGCGACGACCAGGGCAGGCGAGTCTGCACGGCCAGGCTCAGCTGCCTGCTGCGCCAAGCGGTGCCCGGGACGCCGTCCGGCTCCGCCGGAAACCCGCCAGCTGGCGGCTGACCGGCCGTTTCGGTGACCGATTGCCAGCCGCCGGCCGCCGACCGCCGGCTTTCGACCGGACGTTCAGCACATACGGTGCAGGGAGTACCCGCGTCTTTGCGTGGCGGGATATCGCATCGCTACCGTGGTGGGGCGGAGCACGGAGTGACCGAGTAGAGAACGTGCCGGCCCGGGGAAGGCCGACATGGCACCAAAGGTCATCCGGGCTCCAGCCGCCGTCCGTGTCACGCGGGCGGCGGCGCAAGCGGCGGGGCCGGTCCGCAACGGGGGTAGTGAGCCCGGCCCCGCTAGCCGCGCCTGCCGGGTCAGTCCTTGCTCGGCGGCGCGCCGCCGTCGGCCGCAGGGCCGGACGCGTCGCCCGGCGCCTGCTTCGGCGGCTGGCCCGGCGGCTGGCCCGGCGGCCGGCCCGGTGACGGCTGGCCCGGTGACGCCTCCTCGGCCGTCTTGGCTGTCAGCAGTTCCGCCGCCACGGCCCGCATGGTCGTCCGCCGGTCCATCGAGGTCTTCTGGATCCAGCGGAACGCCTCGGCCTCGGTGATGCCGCGGTCGGCCTGCAGGATGCCCTTGGCCCGGTCCAGTAGCTTGCGCACCTCCAGCCGGTCCCGCAAGGTGCCCACCTCGGACTCGAGCGCGGTGATCTCCTGGAACCGGCTGGCCGCGATCTCGATCGCGGGGACCAGGTCAGCCTTGGTGAACGGCTTGACCAGATAGGCCATCGCGCCCGCGTCCCTGGCCCGCTCGACAAGCTCGCGCTGGGAGAATGCGGTCAAGATGACGACCGGCGCTAGGTGCTCGGCGGCGATCCGCTCGGCGGCCGTGATCCCGTCGAGCACCGGCATCTTGACGTCGAGGATCACCAGGTCCGGCCGGAGGTCGTTGGTAAGGGCGATGGCCGTCTCGCCGTCGGCAGCCTCGCCGGCCACGACATAGCCTTCCTCTTCCAGCATCTCCTTGAGGTCAAGCCGGATCAGCGCCTCGTCTTCGGCGATCACGACGCGAAAGGGCTGCTGGCTCACGCGCAGAGCGTACCTGGGCGAGAGTAGATTGGCCTGCGGCCACCCCTGCCTGCGGCGGTGGCGGGCACGGCAACGCCGGGATGATGGAATAGGCAGACATGGATGCCTCAAAAGCATCTGCTCGAAAGAGCGTGCGGGTTCGAGTCCCGCTCCCGGCACCGCAGCATGATCACGGGATTTCTCAGCCACGGTGGCTGAGAAATCCCGTGATCATGAGAAGAGTTGCCTAGTCAGTGCCGGTGGCGTCGCGGCTGGCCGGTGGCCGGGTCGAGGAACAGCGTGCCGTCGCGGTGCCGGAAATGCCGGAAGTCGAACATGTTCCTGAGCGATCCGGCAATCGCGTCGGAGGAGCCGCTGATCCTTGCCAGCCGAAAGTTGTCCTCGATGAATTTCAGGATGGAACTCTGGTCGGACAGGGTACGGGCGACGAAATTGTGTCTGGCCCAGGGGCAGATGACGAGCAGCGCGCGGCCAGGTCCGGCGGCGGCTTGATCGTCGCGCAGTTCGCGAACGACATGGTCCGCGACCACAGGAACAGCCCGTTGCTGTTGGTCAGGTTGACCGAGCCGTACACGGCGGCGAACCACGACGTGTACGCCAGCACCGGCACCGCGTGCCACTGCACCCGGCCTCACGGCACCCGGCAGCACGGGCCCGGGCGGCACCGCGGGCCCCGGCGTCACGGGCCCCGGCACCGCAGCACCCGGCACCACCGGCCCCGGCGTCACGGGCCCCGGCACCGCAGCACCCGGCACCACCGGCCCCGGCGTCACGGGCCCCGGCGGCGATCCGGCAGCGTCCTGGCCACCGGATCGCTGCACCGGGATCTGCGCGCCAGGCCGGGCCGGCGGCCGGGACCGAGACAGGTCGTCCGGGCCGAGCTTGTGCCTGGTCAGGTATAGGTAAACGGCCGCCGCCACGAATGTTGCGGCCAGCACCAGCTGGCCAGCCCGGAGCCCGAGAACATGCGGCGAGGGGTCTATCCGCAGCGACTGCACCCAGCAACCGCCGATGGCGTAGGTGCCCGCATACAGCGCGAACGTCCGGTCGCCGGTGAGCAGGAACCGCCGCGCCGCGTAGATCACCAGCAGCCCGACCGCGACGTCCCAGCCGGACTCGTAGAGGAACGCCGGCTGGAATGTGGCGAAGTTCTCATATCCCCGGACTCGGTGCTCGGGGGCGATGCTGACCGCCCAGGGCAGCGTCGACGGGCGGCCGTAAAGGGCTTGGCCGAACCAGTTGCCCCAGCGGCCGATGGCCTGGCCGAAGGCGATGCCCGGCGCCGCCGCGCCGGCCACTGGACCGAACGCGACGCCGGCCCGGCGGCAGCCGGCCCAGGCCCCGAGCGCGCCGGCCGCCAGTGCCCCGGGAAAGCCGATCTTGCCGTCCCAGATTCGCAGCAGGCCGGTCCAGTCATGCCCGATGAACAGCCGGCTGTCGAACAGGACGCTGTAGGCGCGGGCGCCGATCAGGCCGGCCGGGACGGCGAGCGTCGCCACCGCCAGCATTACGCCGTCGCCGCCGCCGACCTTCGCGTACCGCCGGCCGGCTACCCGCAATGCGACCAGGACGCCCAGGATGATGCAGATCGCGTAGGCGCGGACTGGTAGCGGGCCGAGATGCCACACCGCCCGGGCAGGACTGGGCAAGAAGGCCACGGACATGCTGAGTGACGTTACCCGCTGGCGGCACCGGGCGGTTCAGGAGCCCGGTCCCGGCCAGCTACCGCAGCGGCGCGGCGGTCGGCGGGATCGCCGCGGCCAGCTGCGTCTCGCCGCACAGGTACTCGTCTACCGCAGCGGCGGCCGATCTCCCCTCGGCGATGGCCCACACGATCAGGGACTGGCCGCGGCCCATGTCCCCGGCGACGAAGACACCGGGAACGGATGTCGCATAGGACCGATCCCGCGCGACGTTGCCTCGCGAGTCCACGTCGACGCCCAGGCCGGTGAGCAGGCCCTCGCGATCGGCCCCGGTGAACCCCATGGCCAGCAGGACGAGATCACAACGGAGTTCCCGTTTAGTATCTTCAATCGGCTCGAAGCCCGAGCTTGACTGATCCACTTCCTCCAGCAGCAGCGCCCGCACGCGGCCATTGTCGTCGGCGGCGAACGCGCGGGTGGAGACAGCGTAGACGCGCTCGCCGCCCTCCTCGTGCGCGCCGGACACCCGGTAGATCATCGGGTACGTGGGCCAGGGCTGGCCAGGCGGCCGCCGGGCCGGCGGCCTTGGCATGATCTCCAGCTGGGTGACCGACTTCGCGCCCTGCCGCAGCGCGGTGCCGAGGCAGTCCGCGCCGGTGTCCCCGCCGCCGATGATCACGACATCGCGGCCGCGGGCGGAGATGGCCGGCTCGGCGGCGCCGGGGCTGGCCACGGCGCGGTTCGCCAGCGGCAGGTAATCCATCGCCTGGTGCACGCCGGCGGCGTCAGCGCCGGGCACAGGCAGGCCGCGCGGCACGGTCGCGCCGCCGGCCAGCACGATCGCGTCATAGAAGTCCCGGAGCCGGTCCGCGGAGACGTCCCGGCCAGCGGTCACCCCGCAGCGGAACTCGGTGCCCTCGGCCCGCAGCTGCGCCAGCCGGCCGTCCAGATGCCGCTTCTCCAGCTTGAACTCGGGGATCCCGTAGCGGAGCAGCCCGCCGGGCGCGTCGGCGCGCTCATAGACCGTAACGGCGTGGCCAGCCCTGGTGAGCTGCTGCGCGGCGGCGAGCCCGGCCGGACCGGAGCCGATCACCGCGACCTTCCGCCCGGCCGCCAGCGCGGCCGCGGCCGGCCGCTGTGGCCGGACCCAGCCCTCGGCCCAGGCCCGGTCGATGATCTCCACCTCGACCTGCTTGATCGCCACCGGCTCGGCGTTGATGCCGAGCACGCACGCGGACTCGCACGGCGCCGGGCAGAGCCGCCCGGTGAACTCGGGGAAGTTGTTGGTAGCGTGCAGCCGCTCGGCGGCCTCGCGCCAGTCATGCCGCCATACCAGGTCGTTCCACTCCGGGATCAGGTTGCCGAGCGGGCAGCCGCCGTGGCAGAACGGGATCCCGCAGTCCATGCACCGCCCTGCCTGCCGTTCCAGCCCGGCGTGGCCGAACTCGGTATACACCTCGCGCCAGTCCTGGATCCGAACGTCGACCGGGCGCCTGCGCGGCGTCTGCCGCGGCGTGGTCATGAAACCCCTGGGGTCTGCCATGCTGCCTCCCTCCGCTGCCAGCTGCCGGGTTAGCCCTGCGCGGCGGCCATGACCGCCTCGTGCACGTCGCGGCCCTCGCGCTCGGCCCGGCTGGCGGCGGCGAGCACCCGCTTGTAGTCCTTCGGCATTACCCGGCCGAACCGGGCAACCGCGGCGTCCCAGTCCGCCAGCAGTCGGGCCGCCACGGCCGAGCCGGTCTCGGCCAGATGCCGCCCGAGCAGGCCGGCCAGGAACTCGCTGTCGCCGCGGCCGAGTGGCTCCAGGTCCGCCATCTCGGTATTGACCTGGCGCGGGTCGGGATCCAGCAGGTAGCCGATGCCGCCCGACATGCCGGCCGCGAAGTTCCGGCCAACCGGCCCGAGCACGGCCACCCGGCCGCCGGTCATGTACTCGCAGCCGTGATCGCCGGTGCCCTCGGCCACCGCGGTCGCGCCCGAATTCCGCACGCAGAACCGCTCGCCGACCACCCCGCGCAGCAGGATCTCGCCTGAGGTCGCGCCGTAGCCGATCACGTTGCCGGCGATGACCTGCTCCTCGGCGGCAAATGAAGCAGCCGGATCCGGCGCCGCGATAATCCGGCCGCCGGACAGCCCCTTGCCGAGGTAGTCGTTGGCGTCGCCGGCCAGCCGCAGCGTTATCCCGCGGGGCAGGAACGCCCCGAACGACTGCCCGGCCGAGCCGCGGAAGGAGATGTCGATCGTGTTGTCCGGCAGGCCAGTGCCGCCCCAGCGCCTGGTCACCTCGTAGCCGAGCATCGTGCCGACCGTCCGGTTGACGTTGCGGACCGGCAGCTCCAGGGTGACCGGTCTGCCGCCGGCCAGCGCCCCCTCGGCGAGCTCGATCAGCGTGTTGTCCAGGGCCTGGTGCAGGCCGTGATCCTGGCTGACCGCGTGCCGCCTGGCGGCGCCCGGCGGCATTTCCGGCACCGCCAGCATCGGGGTGAGGTCGAGGCCGGCCGCCTTCGGATGCCCGGCCGCCGCGCTCGCGTCAAGCAGCTCGGCATGGCCGACCGCGTCGGCCAGGCTGCGGAAGCCGAGCCTGGCCAGGTACTCGCGGACCTCCTGCGCCAGGAACTCGAAGAAGTTCACGATGAACTCGGCCTTCCCGGCGAACCGGCCGCGCAGCTCCGGGTTCTGGGTGGCCACGCCGACCGGGCAGGTGTCCAGGTGGCAGACCCGCATCAGCACGCACCCGGCCACCACCAGGGGCGCGGTCGCGAAGCCGAATTCCTCCGCGCCGAGCAGCGCCGCGATGATCACGTCCCGGCCGGTCTTCAGCTGGCCGTCCGCCTGCACCACGATCCGGTCCCGCAGGCCCGCCCGCAGCAGCGTCTGCTGGGTCTCGGCGAGGCCCAGCTCCCACGGCGCGCCGGCGTGCTTGATGCTGGTCAGCGGCGCGGCCCCGGTGCCGCCGTCGTGGCCGGAGATCAGCACCACGTCGGCATGCGCCTTGGACACCCCGGCGGCCACGGTGCCGACGCCGGTCTCGGCGACCAGCTTGACGTGCACCCGCGCGGCCGGGTTGGCGTTCTTCAGGTCGTGGATCAGCTGCGCGAGATCCTCGATTGAGTAGATGTCATGGTGCGGCGGCGGCGAGATCAGGCCGACCCCCGGCGTGGAGTACCTGGTCCTGGCGATCCACGGGTACACCTTGTTGCCGGGCAGCTGGCCGCCCTCGCCCGGCTTCGCCCCTTGCGCCATCTTGATCTGCAGGTCATCGGCGTTGACCAGATATTCGCTGGTTACCCCGAACCGGCCGCTGGCCACCTGCTTTACCGCGGACCGGCGCAGGTCGCCGTTGGCGTCCGGCAAGAACCGGTCCGGGTCCTCACCGCCCTCGCCGGTATTGGACCTGGCGCCGAGCCGGTTCATCGCGATGGCCAGGGTCTGGTGCGCCTCGGCGGAGATCGACCCGTAGGACATGGCGCCGGTGGAGAACCGGCGCACGATGCTCGCCACCGGCTCGACCTCGTCCAGCGGCACCGGCGGCCGCGCTGACCCGGCCTCCCGGCCTGGCCCGGACCCCGCCTCGAACCCGATGGATGTGACATCCAGCGGGTCCTGACCCGATGGATGTGACTTTGACCGGGTTGCGCCCGGGCCATCGGCGGGCTCGTCGATACCGCGGATCCGGAGCAGGCCGCGAAGCGTCATCAGCCGTTCGGACTGGCTGTCGACCAGGCGCGTGTACTCGGCGAAGACATCCCTGCGCCTGCTGCGCGTCGCGTGCTGCAGCTTGAATACCGTCTCCGGGCTGAACAGGTGCGGCTCGCCGTCCCGGCGCCACTGGTACTCCCCGCCGGTGGCCAGCTCCTGGTGCGGCGGCCGGGCGCCGCGGGCCGGGAATGCCCGGGCGTGCCGGGCGGCCGTCTCGGCGGCAAGCACGTCGAAGCCGATGCCGCCGAGGCGGGACGAGGTCCCGGCGAAGCACTCCCCGATAACGTCGGCGCCGAGCCCGATCGCCTCGAAGATCTGCGCGCCGGTATAGGACGCGACCGTGGACACGCCCATCTTGGACATGATCTTCAGCACGCCCTTGCCGAGCGCCTTTACCACGTTGGCGGCGGCCTTCCCCGTAGTGACCCCGGCAAGCGCGCCGCGCCGCACCATGTCCTCGGCGGACTCGATCGCCAGGTACGGGCAGACTGCGGCGGCACCGTAGCCGATCAGCAGCGCGATGTGGTGGCACTCGCGCGCGTCGCCGCTTTCCACGATGAGGCCGGTCATGGCCCGGGTCTTCGCCCTGATCAGGTGATGGTGCACCGCGCCGGTCAGCAGCAGCGACGGAATCGGGGCCATGCTAGCCGGGGAGCCCGGGGCAGCAAGCTGGCCGTCGCTAACGGCACGGTCGGACAGCACGATGAGCCTGGCCCCGGCCGCTATCGCGGCTGACACCTCGGCCCGGATCTCCGCCAGCCGATCCCGCAGCGCCGCGCCGCCGCCTGCGACCCGGTACCGGCCGTCGACCACGTGCACGGCAAAGCCGCGCAGGTCACCGTCGTCATTGATGTGGATGATCTTCGCGAGATCGCTGTCGCTGAGCACCGGGTACGGCAGCACCATTTGCCGGCAGGAAGCCGGTCCCGGGTCGAAGAGGTTGTGCTCGGGTCCGGTCGATGACGCCAGCGAGGTGACAAGCTCCTCCCTGATGGCGTCCAGCGGCGGGTTCGTGACCTGCGCGAACAGCTGGGAGAAGTAGTCATAGACGAGCTGCGGGCGGCTGGACAGGACGGCCAGCGGCGTGTCGTCGCCCATCGAGCCGATCGGCTCCGCCCCGGTGCGCGCCATCGGCGCCAGGACGACCCGGAGTTCCTCCTCGGTATAGCCGAAGAGCTGCTGCGAAGTGCGCAGCGCGGCGCTGCCGGACCGGACGCGTGCCCGGTCCGGCAGGTCGTCGAGGTGCAGCAACCCGGCGTGCAGCCAGTCCTCATACGGGTGCTCGGCGGCGAGCGACGCCTTGACTTCCTCGTCCTCGATGATCCGGCCGCTGGCCGTGTCGGCAAGGAAGATCCGGCCCGGCTGCAGCCTGCCCTTCCTGATCACCGTCGCCGGGTCGATGTCAAGCACGCCGACCTCGCTGGCCAGCACGACCAGGCCGTCGCTGGTCACCCAGTACCGGCCCGGCCGCAGCCCGTTCCGGTCTAGCACCGCGCCGATCATGGCGCCGTCGGTGAACGCGATCAGCGCGGGACCGTCCCACGGTTCCATCAGCGACGCATGGAACCGGTAGAAGGCGCGCCGGGCCGGATCCATCTGCGCGTTGTTCTCCCACGGCTCCGGGATCATCATCAGCAGCGCATGCGGCAGCGACCGGCCGCCCAGCTGAAGCAGTTCCAGGCATGCGTCGAAGCTCGCCGAGTCGCTGGCGGTCTCGTCCAGCACCGGCAGCAGCCGCTCGATCCCCTGTCCCGTGGCGTCCGGCCGGATCAGGTCGGTGGCCAGCAGGGCCTCGCGGGCCCGCATCCAGTTGCGGTTGCCCCTGATCGTGTTGATCTCGCCGTTGTGCGCGACGAACCGGAACGGCTGGGAGAGCGGCCAGGACGGGAAGGTGTTCGTGGAGAACCGGGAGTGCACCAGCGCGAGGGCGGAGGAGTACCTGGCATCGGACAGGTCCGGGTAGAACTGCTCCAGCTGCGGCGGCGTGAGCATCCCCTTGTACACGATAGTCGCCGACGACAGGCTGGCGAAGTACACGCCGGCCGCCTGCTCCGCCTGCTTGCGCAGGCAGAACGCCAGCCGGTCCAGCGCCAGGCCGGTCTCGCCCGCCGCGCCGGCCACGAACAGCTGGATTAGCTGCGGCAGCGCCGCCCGGGCGCCGGCCCCGCAGCAGTCCGGGTCATGCGGGACGCCGCGCCAGCCGAGCACCGTCAGGTGCTCTCGCTCGGCGATGCGCTCGACGGCGGCCATCGCCGCCGCGCGGCTGGCGCCATCCGCACCGTCGCAGTCCGGCTCGCCGCGGCCCGGCAGGAACACCAGGCCGGCCGCGTAGGCACCCGGCTCGGGCAGCGGGAACTCGCAGGCGGAACGGAAGAACTCATCCGGAATCTGGGTCAAGATGCCGGCCCCGTCCCCGGTGTCCGGATCGCTGCCCTTGGCACTGCGGTGCTCGAGGTTGCGCAGCACGGTCAGGGCGCGGGCCACGATGTCATGGCCGGGCCGGCCCGACAGGTCGGCTACGAAGCCGACCCCGCAGGCATCGTGCTCGAAGCTGGCGTCGTAGAGCCCCGCGGTCCACGGGGTTTCAGCTGGTGCCATCCGTACTCCTGTCGTCTCTCCGCCATGACGTTCGGACAAATGGTGGGACGACGTCGGCCCTGCCCGCGGGACAGATAAACTCCGCTGGCTCATCGATGCCCAATAATCGGCCGCTCGATGCGTTTAGAGGGTACCTGGGATTGCGGGCCGGGAGAAGATCACCCACGGGAGAAGATCAAGCGCCCGGTGCCGGCCGGCTGCGCACCCCGGCAGCCAGGTCCGCGGCCAGGTCACGGACCTGCGCGATGGCGGCAGCCTGGTCCGCCGCGGCAAGCATCCGGCTGACGAACGCGGACCCGACGATCACCCCGTCGGCGAAGCTGGCCACCTCCGCCGCCTGTGCCCGGTCCCGCACTCCCAGGCCGACGGCCACCGGCAGGCTGGTGCGCGCGCGGACCCGGCGGACGAGCCCGGCCGCGTCGCCGCCCACCGTCGCCCTGGCGCCGGTGGTGCCCATCAGCGACGCCGCGTAGACGAAGCCACGGCACGCTGCGGTGATCAGATCCAGCCGCTGGTCGGATGAGCTGGGCGCGACGAGGAAAACCGGATCCAGTTGCTGCTCGGCGGCGGCCCGCAGCCACGGCTGCGCTTCCTCCGGGGTCAGGTCCGGGGTGATCATCCCGGCTCCCCCGGCGCCAGCCAGATCCCGCGCGAAGGCCCGCACGCCGTAGTGCTCGATTGGGTTCCAGTAGGTCATCACCAGCACCGGCACCCCGGCCGCGGCCACCGCCGCGACGGTCCGCAGCACGTCCGCGACGCGTACGCCGCCGGTCAGCGCGCGGTGCACGGCTTCCTGGATCACCGGGCCGTCCATCAGCGGATCTGAGTAGGGCAACCCGATCTCGATGACGTCAGCGCCCGCGTCCGCGATCGCGCACGCGGCGGCGATCGCGCCAGCCACGGTCGGGAAGCCGGCCGGCAGGTACCCCACCAGCGCGGCCCTGTTCTCCGCCGCCGCCTTCTCGAACGCGACGGTGACCTGGCTCACCGGCCGGGCTCCGCGGCGTAGCCGAACCACCTGGCCGCGATGTCCATGTCCTTGTCGCCGCGGCCGGACAGGTTCACCAGCAGCACGGCGCGGGGACCAAGCTCCCGGCCTAGTTCCAGCGCCCCGGCCAGCGCGTGCGCCGACTCGATCGCCGGGATGATCCCCTCCGTGCGGCTGAGCAAGGCGAACGCGTCCATCGCCGCGGCGTCAGTAACGGGACGATAGCTGGCCCGGCCAGTGTGGTGCAGCCAGGCATGCTCCGGGCCGACGCCAGGATAATCAAGACCAGCTGAAACGGAGTGCGTATCGCTGGTCTGGCCGTCTGAATCTTGCAGCAGATAGGTGCGCATGCCATGAATTACGCCAGCGGAGCCGCCCGCCAGCGTGGCCGCGTGACGGCCGCTGGCCAGCCCATCGCCGCCGGCCTCGCAGCCGATCAGGCGGACTGCCGTATCGGGGATGAACTCATGAAAGATCCCGATCGCGTTGGATCCGCCGCCGACGCACGCGATGACGGCGTCCGGGAGCCGCCCGGCAGCGCCGCGCACTTGCTCCCGCGCCTCGACGCCGATGATCCGCTGGAAGTCCCTGACCATCAGCGGGAACGGGTGCGGGCCCATCACCGAGCCGATGCAATAGTGCGTGCTGCGCACCGTCGACACCCAGTCGCGGAATGTCTCGTTGATCGCGTCCTTGAGGGTCCGGCTGCCGATCGTTACCGGCACCACCTCGGCCCCGAGCATCCGCATCCGGACCACATTCAGCGACTGTCGTCTGGTGTCTTCCTCGCCCATGTAGACGACGCAGTCCAGGCCGAGCAGCGCGCACGCGGTCGCGGTGGCGACCCCGTGCTGGCCGGCTCCGGTCTCGGCGATGACCCGGGTCTTGCCCATCCGCTTGGTCAGCAGCGCCTGGCCCAGGACATTGTTGATCTTGTGCGAGCCGGTGTGGGTAAGGTCCTCGCGCTTCAGGAACACCCGGCAGCCGCCCGCCTCGGCGGCGAACCGCGGCACCTCGGTGAGCAGCGTCGGCCGGCCTGCGTAGTCGCGCAGCAGCGCGGCCAGCTCAGCCTGGAAGCCCGGGTCGGCCCTGGCCTCGAAGTAGGCGGCGGCGAGCTCGTCCAGCGCCGACATCAGCGCCTCCGGGGCGAGCCGCCCGCCGAAGGGGCCGAAATGCCCGGCGGCGTCCGGCATTGCGGCCGGGCGGCCGTTCCCCCCGGCGGAGGGCCCGCCGGGCCGGGCGGCTCGCGGCACTGCTGCGTCGGTCATCCGCGGTCTCCGCGCAGCGCCGGGTGCGACCCCGCCGTTACCAGGTCGGCGACCGCCGACCGCGGATCGCGGCCGGTCACCAGGCTCTCGCCGACCAGTACCGCGTCGGCGCCGGCGGCCGCGTAGGCGAGCAGGTCATGCGGCCCGCGGACGCCAGACTCGGCGATCCTTACGATGCCGTCCGGGATCCTGGGCGCGAGCTGGCCGAAGACGCTGCGGTCTACCCTGAGCGTCGCCAGGTTCCGCGCGTTCACGCCGATGACCTTCGTGCCCGCCTCGACCGCCCGGTCGAGCTCGTCCGCGGTGTGCACCTCGACCAGCGGCACCAGGCCGATCGACTCGGCCCGCTCGACCAGCGAGACCAGCGCGTTCTGCTCGAGCGCCGCCACGATGAGCAAGACCATGTCGGCGCCGTGCGCCCGGGCCTCCCAGAGCTGGTAGGAGCTGATCACGAAATCCTTGCGGAGCAGCGGCACCCGGACGGCCTCGCGGACGGCGGAAAGGTCCGCCAGGCTGCCGCCGAATCGGCGCGGCTCGGTGAGCACGCTGATCACGCGCGCGCCGCCGGCCTCGTAGTCAGCCGCCAGCGCGGCCGGATCGGCGATCGCGGCCAGCGCGCCCTTGGACGGGCTGGCCCGTTTGACCTCGGCGATCACGGCGATGTCGTCGCCCTTGAGGGCAGCGAGGACGTCACGTGCCGATGCCGCCTTGCACGCCGTCTCCTTGAGCTGGTCCAGCGGTACCTGCTGCTGACGTGTCATGAGGTCGGCGCGGACTCCGTCGAGGATCTCGTCGAGCACGCTCACGCGGTTCTACCGCCCCCTCGGGTGGGATGCCTGGCGTCCCCGATCGTATCGAGCGGGCCCGGCAGGCCCGGCAGGCCCCCTGGCGGCAGCCGGGACTCAGCCAGCCGCACGGCCGCCGTAGGCTCCCTCGGCGGTTTCCGCCAGGCCAGCGTCGCCGGTGCGCCGCGGTGCGCGCCGGGGCGCGCCGCCGAACGCACGTGCCACCGCCGGATGCAGCAGCGTGCCGACCGTGATGATGGCAAAGAGCGTGCCGCCGAGATAGCGCGAGGTGGCGAACCGAAACAGGCCGAGCAGGACAAGCGCGGACTCCGCGCCCACCGCGACAAGCCAGCCCGACTGAGTGCCGGAGCGCACCACCAGGGCGATCCCGCACAGGGCCGCCATCAGCGTGAGGGTGATCACGATCGACGGCAGGTGACGGCGGCTGTAGAGCAGCCCGATCGCTGCCGCCAGCCCGGCCTGGGCGACGACAAGCCGCGTCACCAGCGCGACCAGCTGATGCTGGGGCTCGTCGGCCGCGCCGCGCCGGGCCATGCGGGCTGGCCTGTCCCCTGCCGCGCGCTGCGTCCGGCGCACTGCTCACCTCCGCGATCTGGTGAAAACACCCGGGACTATGACTTGGAGCCTAACCCGGCTCGCCATCGGTGGGATCCTCGCCGCGGCTGAGTGATTCCCAGATGGTGGCGGTATCCCCGGCGGTCGGCCCCGGGCGCACCGCCTGCGCGGCCGACCGCGGCCTGGCCCGCTCCGGCGGGTCGAACCGGCTGGACATAACCGGCCAGCTCATCCCGCGCCAGGTGACAAGCAGCCCGGCCACGATGACGGCCAGGCCGCCGGCGACTGCCAGGATGTGCCAGGGCAGCGCCGTCATCACCACATGCGTGGCGAGCCCGGTGACGGGCGGTGCGCCGCTGGCCGGCCCGCGGCCGGCCGTGACCCCGCCGCCGGCCGTGACGGAACCTGCCGCGGCCGGCGACCCCGCGCTGGCGGAGACCGCGGCGATCGCGTCCGCCGCAGTCACCGGCAGGCTCACCGCCGCCACGATGCCGGCGCCGAATCCGGCCAGGGCCAGCCCGACCAGCTTCCTGGCCCTGCCGCGGGTCGCGAGCACGGCCGCCAGGCTGGCCAGCACCGCCACGGCCAGCGCGGTCGCGGCGGGCGCTAGGTCCTGGCCGGTGACCGGCGAGTCGCCGCCGGGCAGCGGCCGCAGGGCGGCCGTTCGCACCTGCGCCCAGTCTTGCCGGACGGCAAGGATTACCAGGCCGGCCCCGGCCACCCCAAGCAACGCCGCGAGCATCAGCTCGCGGCGCGGCGCGGAGCCGCGCCCAGGCTCCGTCGCGCCCATCAGCCCTCCGTCCGCCGCGCCCTGGCCGCGCGGGCCGGCGCACTGCGCGGCCCCGGCCGGGCCAGCCCACTACCAGCACGCTATCCGCGCGGGTGCGCTCGGCGCCCGGCGGGTTCCGGCGCCAGGCCGCACAGGCCGCACTGGCCATCGTCGCAACAACTGCCGCCGCGCCGGATCGCCAGGTGGCTTACGATCGCCGGATGAGCTATGCCAGGGATGCCGGATGAGCTATGCCAGGGATGAGCGTGCCGCGCTGTGCGCGCTACTGGACGAAACCGGGCCGGCCGCACCTACCTTGTGCGCGGGCTGGTCCACCCTCGACCTCGCCGCCCACCTGGTGCTCAGGGAGCATCGGCCGGACGCGGGCCCGGGCATTCTCGGCGGCCTGCTGGCCGGCTATACCCGGCGGGTGCAGCATAAGCTCAGCAGCCGGACGCCGTTCCCGCAGCTGGTGGAGACCATCAGGAATGGACCGCCGCGGCTGTCGCTGTTCGGGATCCCCGGCATGGACGAGCGGACCAATGCCGTCGAGTTCTTTGTCCACCACGAGGATGTCCGCCGGGCGCAGCCGGGCTGGCAGCCGCGGGCACTCAGCGACGGGCTTTCCGAGGAACTCTGGCAGCGGCTGAAGATGGCCAGGATGATCCTGCGGAATGCCCCGGTCGGAGTCGAGCTGGCCAGGTCCGATGAGCCACGCCCGGACCGCTCGGGCGTGCCGAGCATCCGGCTGACTGCCAAGGCGCGCACGCCGGTCGTCACGGTCACCGGCATGCCCGCCGAGCTAACGCTCTGGGCGCTGGGCCGCACGACAGCGGCGCGGGTCAGGCTCGACGGCAGTGCGGCGGATGTGCGCGCGCTCAGCGCGGCCGGATGGCGCCGCAGCTGATCACCCTCGGCACCATCCGCGGCCGGCTATCCGGCAGTGACGTGGTGCAGCGGAAACGGCGCGATCAGCCGCCCGCACCCGGGCAGCCGGCGGCTGCCGTGCGCCTACGCTGTCATCCGGCGGGTACAGCGGCCGGCGAAGGGATGCGGAGGTCCGTAATGCAGATACTTGGCGTCGACATTGGCGGGACGGGGATCAAGGCTGCCCCGGTGGACATTACGACGGGCACGCTGGCTGCCGAGCGAGTCAAGGTCGCCACCCCGCATCCGGCCGAGCCGGACGCGATCGCCGGCATCGTGCGGGAGCTGGTGCGGCATTTCAGCTGGCAGGGACCGGCCGGCGTCGCCTTTCCCGGCGTGATCACCGACGGGATCACCAGGACCGCTGCCAACCTCGACCCGGCCTGGATCGGGCTGGACGCTGGCGGGCTCTTCGACAAGGCCACCGGCCTGCAGGTGATCATGATCAACGACGCCGATGCGGCGGGACTGGCCGAGATGAAATTCGGGGCGGGCGCGGGGCGCCGGGGCACGGTGCTGATGCTCACGTTCGGCACCGGGATCGGCAGTGCGCTGTTCGTCGACGGCATCCTGGTGCCGAACACCGAGTTCGGCCACATCGAGATCCGGGGCAAGGACGCCGAGAAGCGCGCTTCCGAGCACGCGAAGGTGCTGCGCGATCTGAGCTGGGGAGACTGGGCGGGCAGGGTAGATGAGTACCTGGAGCACATGGAGGCGCTGCTGTCGCCCGGGCTCTTCATCGTGGGCGGCGGGATCAGCCGGAAGTCAGATAAATTCCTGCCGTTGCTGACCGGGCTGACCGCCCCCGTCGTTCCGGCCGCGCTGCACAACGACGCCGGCATCGTCGGTGCCGCGATGGCGGCCGGCTGATTGCGCCAGGTGACGGCCGTGCCGGGCGCCCGGTTGCGCGGCTGCGGCGAAGCCCGGGCACGGCCGGGTTGCCAGGATCGGCCGCGCCTGCCTGGTGACGTACAGTTCGGCGCGGAACGGCCAGCCCGGTACCACCACCGCACCTAGCCAGTGCGGCTGGCCGGGCCGGCGCCGATGCCGGGCCGGTAGGCGACAGCCTCCACCTCGACCAGCATCCGCGGATCAACCAGGGCAGCCACCTGGATCATGGATGTGGCCGGCCCGGCGCTGCTGAACGCGGCGCCGTGCGCGCGCCCGTACTCCTGCCAGCGGGAGATGTCGGTGACGTAGATCCGGGTGCGCACCACGTCGGCCAGCGCTGCCCCGAGTTCCGCCAGCGCGGCCGCCACGTTGGCGATGGCCTGCTCCGTTTGCGCGCAGGCATCTCCCGGGCGGAATTCCTGGCCGTCCATGGACGTGCAGCCGGAGACGAAGACGAAGTCGCCGACCGCGACCGCGCGGCTATATCCCACCACCGGTTCCCACGGCGTGCCAGACGAAATCCGGCGGGTCACCCGGTCACCCCGGCCACCGGCCATCGGCCTGGTCAGGCAGGACGCTCTGGGCCGGTCCCAGGGCCGGCCCCGGCCTGGCCGCCGCGGCCCGCCGCCGGCTGCGCAACAGGCGGACGGCCTCGATCGCGCCGACGGCAAGGCCGGCCGCCAGCGGCCAGAACGCGATCGCGCCATGCGCGCCGAGCGTCACCGGCGACCGGAGCAGCGCGCCAGGCCGGCTGGCCGCGAGCTCGCGGGTGAACGCAGCCTGGCCGGATCGATGGCCGGCCCAGCGCGCCAGCATGGCGGCCGCCACCCCGCCGCCGAACAGCCCAAGCAGCGCGACGACGCCGTGCCTGCGCACGGCCAGCGCCCAGCCGGCCAGCCCGCAGGTCACACCGCCAGCCGCGGACAGCAGCACGAACCATCCGTCGGCGACGATGAACGCGCTCGTCTCCGGGTTGACGACCTCCGCACTGCCGCTGCCGGTGGCGACCAGCAGCGCGTGCGGCGCCAGCGCGGTCCAGGCAAGCCCGGCCGCCACGCCGAGCAAGGCGCTGCCGGCCACCACGGTGCCAACCGCCGCGGCGGCCCTGGCCGGGCGTCCGCGCACAGCTTCCCGGCCCGCAGCGGGCGGAGAATCTCCGCCAGGACGGGAGGAATAAGGGATCTCGCTGATATCCGCCATTCTTCGCAGAAGATTACCGGACCGCGCCCTCGGACCCGATCGCATCGACGGCCGGGCGGGCTGGCGCGGAGCCGCGGCGTAGCCGGGCAGGCGGCCAATCTTGCTAGTGTGGACGGGACCGAAGGACAGCAGACCGACCGGCCGGGCTACCGGCGAGGCAGGCAGATGATCGAGGCGCGCGACCTTACCAAGCGCTATGGCGACAAGCTGGCGGTAGACCACCTTTCCTTCAACGTCGAGCCAGGCACCGTCACCGGATTCCTCGGGCCGAACGGTGCTGGCAAGTCCACCACCATGCGGCTCCTGCTCGGCCTGGACCGGCCCACCGCCGGGACGGCCACCATCGACGGGTATCGCTACCGCGACCTGCCGCAGCCGCTGCGGACGGTCGGCGCGCTACTCGAGGCGAAAGCCGTGCACACCGGCCGCAGCGCCTACAACCACCTGCTCTTCCTGACCCAGACGCAAGGCCTGCCACGCCGCCGGGTCGACGAAGTCCTCCAGCTCGTCGGGCTGCAGGACGTCGCGCGCAAGCGGGCCGGCGGATTCTCGCTCGGCATGAGCCAGCGGCTGGGCATCGCCGCCGCGATGCTCGGCGATCCCCGGGTGCTGCTGCTTGACGAGCCGGTGAACGGGCTCGACCCGGAGGGCGTGCTGTGGATCAGGAACCTGATCAAGCAGCTGGCCGCCGAGGGCAGGACCGTGTTCGTCTCCAGCCACCTGATGAACGAGATGGCCGTCACCGCCGACCACCTGATCGTGATCGGCCGCGGCCGGCTGATCGCTGCAAGCAGCACGCAGGATTTCATCGAGCGCAGCTCGGAGAAATCGGTGCTCGTGCGCACCCCGGACGCGGCCCGGCTGGCCGACCTGATCGCCGCCGAGGGCGGCAAGGCGGTACCCGCCGGGCCGGCCCAGGACGGGGCAGCCGAACTGCGGGTCACCGGGCTTGCCGCGCCGCGGATCGGCGAGCTCGCGGCCGCCGCCGCCGTGGTACTGCATGAGCTCACGCCGCAGCTTGCCTCGCTGGAGGAGGCGTTCATGGAACTGACTGCGGACAGTGTCGAGTTCGGCGTGCACGAGCCTGGCCAGCTCGCTACCAGCGAAGGGAGCGGCAAGTGACCACGTCCGCGCCGACCGCCCCGCCCGCTCCGGCAGCCGGGCTGCCCGCCGGGCGCCCCGGATTCGGCAACCTGCTGCGCGCCGAGTGGACCAAGATCCGGTCGGTCCGCTCCACGGTCTGGTCACTGGCCCTGCTCATCGTGGTGACGCTGGGCTTCACCGGGCTGTTCACCTGGCTGACCGTACTGCAGTGGAGCAAGGCCAGCCCGAGCGACCGCGCCCAGCTCGTCTCCGACCCGGTCAGCCAGATACTCGGCTCCGGCCTGGAATTCGGGCAGCTCACCATCTGCGTGCTCGGCGTGCTGGTGATCTGCAGCGAGTACTCCACGGGCGTGATCAGGGCGTCACTGCTCGGGGTGCCGAGACGGCTGCCGATGCTGGCGGCCAAGGTCGTCGTGTTCGCCGCGATCGTGTTCGTGATCGGCGAATGCGTGACGTTCCCGTCGTTCTTCATCGGCGCGGCGATCCTGCACAGCCACGCGCCGGTGTCGCTCGGCGATCCCGGCGTCGCCCGGGCCGTTTTCGGCGGCGGGCTGTACCTGACCATGCTCGGCCTGTTCGCGCTGGCAATCGGCGCCATCATCCGGCACACGGCGGGCGCCATCACCGGCGTGATCGCGTTCGTGCTGGTGCTCGCGCCGCTCACCCAGCTGATCCCCGGCAGCATCGGCAAGCACATTCATGCCTACCTGCCGTCCGAGGCCGGGCAGCTCATCGGCCAGGCGCATCAGCATCAGCAATCGGGCCAGCTGCTTACGCCCTGGCAGGGATTCGGCGTCTTCACGCTCTGGACGGTGGTGCTGCTGGCCATCGCGGCATTCCTGCTGCAGCGCCGCGACGCCTGAGCCGTCCTGCGGCGGTTAGCCCACGCAGCCTGGGCCGAGCAGCTGCTTAAGGTCGGCGAGCAGCGACGGGGACGGCTTCACCCGCAGCTTGTCATCCAGCCGGATCACCTTCGTGCGGTTGCCGCTCAGCATGCGAAGGTGCACCTCCACGTGGCCCGGGTGGGTCCGCAGGACCTCCTTGAATCGGTCCACCACCGGCGGCACGCACCTGGCCTCCATCATCGACACGACGAAAGGGCCCTCCTCCCCGGTAGGCAGTTCGGGGACGCTCACCTCCATCGCGACCAGCTTCGGCTGATCCTCCCGCCGGTCCAGCCGCCCCTTTACCACCACGATCGCATCCTCGATGATCATGGTCAGCGCGGCCTGGTAGGTCGAGGGGAAGAAAAGCACTTCGATCGCGCCCTCCAGGTCCTCCAGGGTGGCCGCGGCCCACGGGTTACCTTGCTTGGTCACCTTCCGCTGCACGCCGGAGAGAATTCCGCCGACGGTGACCAGCTGGCCGTCGCCGCGCTCGCCACGGGAACCACGTTCCGGCTCCTCCATGGCCGAGCCCACCAGCTGAGCCACCGAGCAGTCGGTGGCGGCCGCGACGATGTGCTCCAGCCCGAGCAGCGGGTGATCGGACACGTACAGCCCGAGCATCTCGCGCTCGAAGCCGAGCAGCGCCGGCTTGTCCCACTCGCCGTCCGGTACCGGCACGTCGAAGGTCGCCGCGGTCTCGGTGTCCTCGCCGAACAGCGAGTCCTGGCCGATGGCCTCGTTACGCTTGACATCGATGACGGTGTCGATCGCCTGCTCGTGAATGAGCACCAGGCCCTTGCGCGGGCTGCCGAACGAATCGAACGCGCCGGCCTTGATCAGCGACTCGATCACCCGCTTGTTGCAGACGTTGACCGGCACCTTGCGCAGAAATTCCGCGAAGCTGCCGAAGGCGCCCTTGGACGTGCGCGCCGCCACGATCGCGTCCACCACGGAAGTGCCGACGTTCCGCACGGCGGCCATGCCGAACCTGATGTCCGCGCCGACCGGGGTGAACATCGCCGTGGAAGCGTTCACGTCCGGCGGCAGCACCTTGATGCCCATCCGGCGGCACTCGTTCAGGTAGAGGGCGGACTTGTCCTTATCGCCGGCCACCGAGGTCAGCAGGCCCGCCATGTACTCGGCCGGGAAGTTGGCCTTCAGGTAGGCGGTCCAGTAGGAGATCAGCGCGTAGCCGGCCGCATGGGCCTTGTTGAACGCGTAGCCGGAGAACGGGACCAGGGTGTCCCAGATTGTCTTTATCGCATCGTCGGAATACCCGTTGTCGCGCATGCCGGCCGAGAACGACTCGTACTCCCGGTCCAGGATTTCCTTCTTCTTCTTGCCCATGGCCCAGCGGAGCAGGTCTGCCTTGCCTGGCGTATAGCCGGCCAGCGCGATGGCCGTGGCCATCACGTGCTCCTGGTAGACCATCAGCCCGTAGGTGTCGCCGAGAATGTCTTCCAGCGGCGCGGCAAGCTCCGGGTGGATGGGGATCACCGGCTTGCGGCCAGTCTTGCGGTCCGCGTAGACCGGCGCGCTGGCCATCGGGCCGGGCCGGTACAGGGCGATGACCGCGGCGATGTCACCGAACTTGTCCGCCCGCATCGCCCGCAGCAGCGCCCGCATCGGGCCGCCGTCGAGCTGGAACACGCCAAGCGTGTCACCGCGGGCCAGCAGCTCGTAGGTCGGCTTGTCGTCCAGCGCCAGCGTGTCCAGGTCGACCTGCTGGCCGCGGTTGGCGGCAATGCCGGCCACCGCGTCCTCCAGCACGGTGAGGTTGCGCAGGCCGAGGAAGTCCATCTTGAGCAGGCCGATGTCCTCGCAGGCCGGGTAGTCGAACTGGGTGATGATCGCGCCGTCGGCCTCCCGCTTCCACACCGGGATGTGGTCGAGCAGCGGCTCGCTGCTCATGATCACCCCGGCGGCGTGCACGCCGGGCTGGCGGATCAGCCCCTCCAGCCCGCGGGCGGTGTCGATCACCTGGCGGACCTCCGCCTCGGCTTCGTACAGCGCACGGAGCTCACCGGCCTCGCCGTGCCGCGGATGGTCGGCATCGAAGATCCCGGACAGCGGGATGTCCTTGCCCATCACGGCGGGCGGGAATGCCTTGGTGATCCGGTCGCCGAGCGCGTACGGGAAGCCGAGCACCCGGGCCGAGTCCTTGACCGCGGCCTTGGCCTTGATGGTGCCGTAGGTGATGATCTGCGCGACCCGGTCGTCGCCGTACCGCTCGGTGACGTACCGGATGACGTCGCCGCGCCTGCGCTCGTCGAAGTCGATGTCGAAGTCCGGCATCGTCACGCGATCGAGGTTGAGGAAGCGCTCGAACACCAGGCCGTGGTAGATCGGGTCGAGATCGGTAATGCCGAGCGAGTAAGCCACGATCGAGCCAGCGCCGGAGCCACGGCCCGGCCCGACCCTGATGCCATTCCGCTTGGCCCACATGATGAAGTCGGCGACCACGAGGAAATAGGCGCAGAAGCCCATCTGCTCGATGACGCCGATCTCGTACTCGGCCTGCTTGCGCCGCTGCTCGTCGTAGCCGTCCGGATAGCGCCGGTCCATCCCGGCCCAGACTTCCTTGCGCAGCCAGCTCTGCTCGGTCTCGCCGTCCGGCAGCGGGTAGCGGGGCATCAGGTTGGACTTAGCGAAGGTCACCTCTGCCCGCTCGGCGATCAGCAGCGTGGAGTCGCAGCCGGACTGCCACTCCTCGGCGGTGCTGACCGCCCGCATCTCGGCCGGGCTCTTCACGTAGTAGCCGGTGCCCTCGAACCTGAACCGGCCCGGGTCGGCCAGGTTGGTCCCGGTCTGCACGCAGAGCAGGACCTCGTGCGAGCGCGCGTCCTCTGGCCTGGTGTAGTGCGAGTCGTTGGTCACGACGTAGGGCAGCGAGAGCTGGCCGGCGATCCGGATCAGGCCTTCCCTGCTGCGCTGCTCCACGCCCAGCCCGTGGTCCATGATCTCGACGAAGAAATTGTCCGGCCCGAAAATGTCGCGGTAGGCAGCGGCTGCCTCGATGGCCTGGCCGTACTGGCCGAGCCGGAGCCTGGTCTGCACCTCGCCGCCCGGGCAGCCGGTGGTCGCGATGATCCCCCTCGCATGCTGCGCCAGCAGCTCGCGGTCCATCCGCGGCTTGCGGAAGTAGCCTTCCAGGGAGGCCAGCGAGGACAGCCGGAAGAGGTTATGCATGCCCTCGGTAGTCTCGGCAAGCAGCGTCATGTGCGTGTACGCGCCGGCGCCGGAGACATCGTCGTCCTTCTGGCCCGGATCGCCCCACCTGACCGGCTTCTTGAGCCCGCGGTGGTCCGGCGCAACGTAAGCCTCGATGCCGATGACCGGCTTGATCCCGGCGGCGTGGGCCTTGGACCAGAAGTCGTAGGCGCCGTAGATGTTCCCGTGGTCGGTCATGGCGATCGCCGTCATGCCAGTCCGCTGGCATTCGCCGAACAGGTCCTTCAGCCGTGCCGCGCCGTCCAGCATCGAGTACTCGGTGTGCACATGCAGGTGGGCGAACGAATCGCGGCCGGCTGCCGGGCTCCCGGCCGGGGCTGCCGCCATGAAGTACCGCCTCCTTCAGGCATGCTGCCGTCCACCCGGCCACGCTGGCCAGCCAGAACGGCTGCCACGCGATACGGGCATACTCATCTACGGACCCGGGGGAAGTGACCGGCCGCTGCACTCGCAGGGACCCGGGAGGAGCCGGGTCCTGCGACCGGCAGCCGCGCCGGTCCGGTTGCTTCGACCCTATCGCCCGGAGCCGCAGCGGCGTCGGCAGCCGCGCCGGTGCTGTCCCGTTCGCTGCCGTTTTTCTCAGCTCCCGGCGCGGAGCGCTCAGCTCCCGGCGCGGAGCATGGCAAGGGCGCTGGCCAGATCGGCCGGGTAGTCGCTGGCGAACTCCATCGCGCGCCCGCCCACCGGGTGCGCGAACCCGAGCCGCACCGCGTGCAGCCACTGCCTAGTCAGGCCGAGCCGGGCGGCGAGCACCGGATCCGCCCCGTACAGCCGGTCCCCCGCGCAGGGATGCCTGATCGCCGTCATGTGCACCCGGATCTGATGGGTCCGGCCGGTCTCCAGGATGACCTCGACGAGGCTGGCCGCCCGGAATGCCTCCACCGTGTCGTAGTGCGTGACCGACGGCCTGCCCCCGGCGACGACGGCGAACCTGCCGTCACCGGACGGGTGCCGGCCGATCGGCGCGTCCACTGTGCCGCGCAGCGGGTCTGGATGCCCCTGGACGAGTGCGTGGTAGCGCTTGTCCACCTCGCGCTGCCGGAACGCGCGCTTCAGCGCGCTGTACGCGGGCTCGCTCTTGGCCAGCACCATCAGCCCCGAGGTGTTCGCGTCCAGCCGGTGCACGATGCCCTGCCGCTCGGCGGCGCCGCTGGTGGCCAGCGAGTGGCCGGCCGCGAAGACTCCCTGCAGCACCGTCGGCCCGGTCCAGCCAGGGCTCGGATGCGCGGCGACACCGGGCGGCTTGTCCACCACCAGGATGTCGGCGTCCTCGTAGACCACGGTCAGGCCAGGTACCGGATCCGCGCGCGGCACCGCGGTGGCCGGCGGCGGCAGCGTCACGTCCAGCCAGTCGCCCGCCGCGACGCGGGCTGATTTCGCGGCCGCGGCGCCGCCGATGAGAACGCCGCCGGACGTGATGAGCTCGGCCGCCCTAGCCCTGGACAAGCCGAACATCCGCGCGAGGGCGGCGTCGAGGCGCTCGCCATCCAGCCCGTCAGGGACGGGGACCTGCCGCTGGCCCGGCTGAGTCATGAGCTGCCGTCTGACCCGCCGCTACCTGGCGTCCCGTCCTGAGTCTCGCTGGCCGTCGCGGGATCCGGCCCGGTCCCGTCGATCCGGATTCCGCGCCCGGCCAGCAGGACGGCGAGAATCCCGCCGCAGACGATTGACGAATCGGCCACGTTGAACACCGGCCAGTGCGGCAGCTGGATCCAGTCGACGACATAGCCACGCAGCGGGCCGGGATATCGCAGCAGGCGGTCCACCAGGTTCCCGGTCGCGCCGCCGAGCAGCAGGCCCAGCGTAATTGCCCATGGCACGCTGCGGATCCGGCGCGACGTCCGCAGGATGTAGATAATCACGCCGAGCGCGATGGCCGAGAAGACCAGGGTCATGGAGGTTCCGATGCTGAACGCTGCACCGGGGTTGCGGTCGACCCGGAGCGTCAGCAGCCCGCCGAGAAGCCGAACCGGCGGCCGGGCCGACAGCGTGGCCACGATGATCACCTTGGTGACGATGTCGGCGGCCAGCACGAGGACGGCGACGGCAAGCAGCACCCGGACCCGGCGCGGCTGCCGCTCAGCGGCAGCCGTCCCGGTCAGCGGCGTTCCTCGCGCTGCTTGCATGCCACGCACAGGGTAGCCCGGGGGAAGGCCTGCAACCGCGCCTTCCCGATTGGCTCGCCGCAGGACTCGCAGGTGCCGTAGCTGCCCTCATCGGTCCTGGCCAGCGCACGCTCGCTCTGCGCGAGCAATTCGCGGGAGTGGTGGGTGAGAGCGAGTTCCTGCTCCCGCTCGAACGTCTTCGCGCCCGCGTCCGCCTGATCATCGCCCGCGTCGCCGACCGCGTCACCGAGCCGGTCAGCGATCTCCGATTCTGCCTTGTCGATCTCCGCGCGCAGGTCGGCGATCTCGGCGGCCAGCGTGTCGCGGACCTTGGCCAGCTCGGTCTCAGCCCAGCACCGCTCCCCGTGCCGCACAGGAAGTGCGGCGGCACCCGAACCCGCAGTGGCCGCCATCTCCCGCCTCCTCAGCCCGGCTATTTAATGATCTTGCTATGCGGGCAGTCACCGGAGGATAAATGGTGACCGGGGCGGACCGCAAACGCCCGCGCTGCGCTGTCAGCGAACCGCCACCGGTCCATCGGTTATCCTGCGAACTGTCGTGCTAGCGGACTGGGGGAACGCCGCTCGCGCGCCAAGTCGCCGGAGGCCACCCAGCATGACGAGCGAAGACGGCACGCTGCCGCGCTTCTCCGCGCTGCCCGCGGTGGCGGATCTGCCGGCCATCGAGCACGCGATGCTGGCCAGATGGCGGGACCGGGACGTGTTCCGGCGCTCGCTGCAGCAGACCGCGGATGGCCCGCTGTGGACCTGCTACGAGGGCCCGCCGACGGCGAATGGCATGCCCGGCGTGCATCACGTCGAGGCCAGGGTATTCAAGGATGCCTTTCCCCGATTCAAGACCATGCAGGGCTTTCACGTGCCGCGCCGGGCCGGCTGGGACTGCCATGGCCTGCCGGTCGAAGTGGCGGTCGAGAAGGAGCTCGGCCTGGCCAGCAAGAAGGACATCGAGGCATATGGCATCGCCGCGTTCAACGAGCGATGCCGCGAATCGGTGCTGCGGCACGTCGACGCGTTCGAGGCGATGACCGAGCGGATGGGCTACTGGGTAGATACCTCGCATGCCTACCGGACCATGGATGCGTCTTACATCGAGTCGGTCTGGTGGTCGCTCAAGGTCATCTTCAACAAGGGCCTGCTGGTCAGGGACTTCAGGATCAGCCCGTACTGCCCTCGCTGCGGGACTCCGCTTTCTGATCACGAGCTAGGCCAGCCGGACGTGTACCAGGTTGTCACCGACCCCGCAGTGACCGTCCGGCTCCCGCTGCTGACCGTGCCGGACGGCGCCAGCCCGCAGCTCCAGGGTGCGGACCTGCTGGTCTGGACAACCACGCCGTGGACGCTGGTCGCCAATACCGCCGTCGCGGTGCACCCGGACGAGACGTACGTAGTCGCCAGGAAGTCCGCTGACGGCGACCGCGTGGTGGTCGCGGAGGCGCTGGTCGGCCGCGTACTCGGGGAGGGCTGGCACACCGCCGCCCGGCTGCGCGGCGCCGATCTGGCAGGATCGGCATACGAGCCTCCGTTTCACCTGGTCGAGATTCCCGGCGCGCACCGGGTGGTTACCGGAACCTTCGTCACCACCGAGGACGGAACCGGGCTCGTGCACCTCGCGCCGGCCTTCGGCGCGGACGATATGGAGACGGGCCGGCTGCACGGCCTGCCGGTGGTCAACCCGGTCCGGCCGGACGGCAGGTTCGGCGAGCGAGTGCCGCTAGTCGGCGGGATGTTCTTCAAGGATGCCGACACGCCGCTGATCAGTGACCTCGCTGACCGGGGCCGGCTGTTCCGGGCACAGCCGCATGAGCACAGTTACCCGCACTGCTGGCGGTGCGGCACGCCGCTGCTGTATTACGCGCAGCCATCCTGGTACATCCGCACCACGGCCATCAAGGAAGCTCTGCTGGCCGAGAACGAGAAGACCAACTGGCAGCCGCCGACCATCAAGCACGGCCGTTATGGGGAATGGCTGCGCAACAACGTCGACTGGGCCATGTCGCGGACTAGGTACTGGGGCACCCCGCTGCCGCTGTGGGTGTGCGAAGACGAGCACGTCACCTGCGCCGGCTCGCTGCCGGAGTTGTCCGCGCTGGCCGGCCGGGATCTCGCCGGGCTCGACCCGCACCGGCCGTTCGTGGACGACGTGGTGATCGCCTGCCCGAAATGCGGGGGCCCGGCGCGCCGGGTGCCGGAGGTCATCGACACCTGGTATGACTCGGGGTCGATGCCGTTCGCCCAGCTTGGCGCCCCGCTGCGGCACGAGGCCGAGTTCCGGGCCGCCTACCCGGCGCAGTTCATCTGCGAGGCGATCGACCAGACCCGGGGATGGTTCTACTCGCTGATGGCGGTCGGCACGCTGGTCTTCGGCCAGTCCGCCTACCAGAACGTGCTGTGCCTCGGCCTGATCGCCGATGACCGCGGCCGGAAGATGAGTAAGCACCTCGGCAACGTGCTCGAGCCCATCCCGCTGATGGATGCGCACGGAGCCGACGCCCTGCGCTGGTTCTTCCTGGCCAGCGGATCGCCGTGGGCGGCACGCAAGATCAGTGATGGCATCCTTGCGGAGATCGTCCGCAAGGTCCTGCTGACCTACTGGAACACCACTTCCTTCCTGGTGCTGTACGCGAATGCCGCCGCGGCACAGGGAACTGCCTGGGATTGGGAACGGCAAGCCGGGGCGCCGGACTTCACCGGCCGGCCGGTGCTCGACCGGTGGGTGCTCAGCGAGTTGCACGCGCTGGTCAGAGATGTCACGGCGGACATGGAGGCGTTCGACTCGGCCGCGGCAGGGCGCCGGATCGCTGCGTTCATCGACGATATGTCCAACTGGTACGTGCGCAGGTCCAGGCGCCGCTTCTGGGAGGGACCAGGTACTCCCGCCGGGTCGGCGGCCTTCGCCACGTTGTACGAATGCGTGGAAACGCTGACCCGGCTGATGGCGCCGCTTGCCCCGTTCCTGACCGACTACGTGTGGGACGTGCTGCGCCCGGCCAGCGCCCCGGAATCGGTGCACCTCGCCGGGTGGCCGATCGCTGATGCCAGGCTCATCGACGAGCGCCTGTCCGGGCAGATGGCGCTGGCCCGGCGGCTGGTCGAGCTGGGCCGGTCGGCCCGGTCCTCGGCCGTGGTGCGGCTGCGCCAGCCGCTTGCCCGCGCGCTGGTCAGCGCAGCCGGTTTCGCCGGCCTGCCCGCCGAACTGCGCGCCCAGGTCGCCGACGAGCTCAATGTCCATGTGATCGACACGCTGGCCAGCGCCGGTGACGAGCTAGTAGACGTCAGGGTCAAGCCGAATTTCCGCTCGCTCGGCCGGCGATTCGGCAGCGCAACCCCGGCGGTGGCCACCGCGCTGCAAGCCGCCGACGCGGCCGGGCTAGCCGCCGAAATCCGCTCGGGCGGAACGGCATCGGTGCTGGTCAACGACGCCCCGGTGAGGCTCGGGCCGGACGACATCATCATCACGCAGACGCCCAGGTCCGGCTGGGCCGTTGCGTCGGAGAGCGGTGAGACGGTGGCGCTGGAGGTCATCATCACGCCCGAACTGCGCCGCGAGGGCCTGGCCCGGGAAGTGGTCCGCCTGGTGCAAGAGGCGCGCAAGAACGATGGCCTTGACGTCAGCGACCGGATCTCACTGCAGTGGAGCACCGCCGACCCTGAACTCGCGGCCGCGCTTTCCGAGCACGCGCCGATGATCAGCGGCAAGGTGCTGGCTGACCAGTACGGCGCGCGTCCAGACAGCCGCAACCCCGACCCGGCCGGCGGCCCCGGCTCAGCGGGCGGCGGCCCTGACCCCGGCCCGGCCACCCGCGAGCACACCGACCCTGGCCTGGGCCTGGCCTTCTGGATCACTCCCACCCAGTCAATCCCGGGCACCGCATCCGCCAGATCCGCCACAACTGAGTAGCGGCGATGGCCGAGCCGGGCAGCGGCCCCGCACGGGCCGGTCCCCGCCACGCGCCGCCTGTGGACAACACGGTTAGTAGTTACGTTATTGCACGGATAGCGCGCATGAACGTAGCTGCTAACGCACGTTATGCCTCGGCGGAAGACTTGTCAGGCTGACAGGCCTTGCACGGCACGCAGTCGGCGGCCTCGGCGGCTTCCCTCGTCATGCGCTCGAGATCATCGTCGCTAAGGAACCGGATGAGGATGCAGTCACCGCGGTGGTACCTGGTGATTCCCGGGACCACAGTGACCTCAAGGCTGGCCCCGGCCGCTGCGTACTCCGGCTCACCCGTGCCCGCGGTCCGGGCCGACGGCCCGCCACTGGCGCGGGCAGGATCGGCGGGAGCGGCCGCCTGGCTAGCTTGCCCGGCCGCCTCTTCGGCTGGCTCAGGCGGCACAGCTCGCACTGGCGGCACGGGACGTGCTGGCGGCACCGGGGGCGGGACCGCCCCAGCCGGAGATGTCGGCGGCACGGCGCCCGCAGGCGAGGTCGTCGGGACTGGTCGGGCCGCCGGCGCGGGCGGGGCAGGCGGGACTGGAGATCCGGCACGGTCCACGGGTACCGGCTGGCCGGCCCCGGACCGTGAGGCCTGTTCCTTAGGCACCGTCGTCAGCTGAGCAGCCGCGGCGTTCCCGGCCGAGACCCTAGCCCGGGCCTGCACTCGATCCCGGGCCTGCACTCGATCCCGGGCCTGCACTCGATCCCGGGCCTGCGCTCTGTCCCGGGCCGGAACCTTATCCCGCGCCGCTGCCTCGTCCCGGGCGGACGCCACTGCCCGGGCTGAGGCTTTGTCCGCGGCGGACGCCGTATTGCGGGCAGCCGCCATGTCCCGGGCCGGAACCTTGTCCCCTGCGGGCGCCGTCCGCTGGGCCGCCGCCTCGTCCCGGGCGGACGCCAACTCCCCGGTCGAGGCCTTTTCGCCAGCTGGCACCTTCTCGCGGGCGGAAGCCTTGCCCTTGGCTGCTAGCTGCTGATCCCGGGCTGGCGCCGTGACTACCGCGGGCACGGCCTGCAGGCCGGCCGTCGGCCGGCCTGCAGGGTCGGCTGCGGTTTCACCGAATATCTCGTCCCGCCAGACCACAACCCCGATGACCAGCAGCACTGCCGCCAGGGCGCTTACGCCGATAGCAAGGTAGACAAGCAGCAGGCTGCTAGTGAAGATCCCGCCGACGAGCAGCCCGATCGCCACTATGACCACGGCGAGAACTACGCCGAAGCGGATCACGGGCGGACTCCACGGGCAAAGCCGGCGCTATCCGCCTGATCAGCGGCGATCGTGCGGTGCGGAATCAGACGGGTGGAATCCGCCAGTGTGCGGCACCGGCTCTGGCTGCGGGGTGTACGGGCTCGCCACAGTCTGCTGGCCGTTGCGGGGGTCCATGCGTCCCATACCCGCGGGAACCGCCGGCTGCGGTCCGGTAGCCATGGCAGGGAAGACGCCGCTGTCGGTGGCGCCTGCCTCGAGATCACGAAGCTGCCCTTCCAGGTATGCCTTGAGCCTGCTGCGGTACTCGCGCTCGAACGCACGCAAGTCATCGACGCGCCGCTCGAGTTCCTCGCGCGACTGCACCAGCGACCCCATGGCCTGGCGGTGCCGTTCCTGGGCATCGCGCTCCAGGCTTTCGGCCCGCGCCCGGGCGTCACTGGTGATCTGCTCGGACTGCCGCCTGGCCTTGGTCAGGATCTCGTCAGCCTCGCGTCTGGCGCGGCCAAGGGTCTCGTCAGCCTCGCGCCTGGCGTCGGCGATCGCCTGGTCGGCCGTCTGCTGCGCCAACGCAAGAACGCGGGCGGCCGTGTCCATGTTGTCCTCGACCGGCTTCATGCCCATCATCACGGCCTCTTGGGGCCGGCGCTCAGGCTCGATGCGCGGCGGCTCCGGCGTGATCAGCTCGGGCGGCGGATCGGCATGGGGAGCGTTGAGAGCCACGGGTGCCTTGCCTCCGCGCAGCACCTCCGCCAGCTTGCCCCGAAGCTCTTCGTTCTCCTGGATCAGCCGGTCGAGTTCCGCTTCAACCTCATCGAGGAATGCATCGACCTCTTCCTCGTCATAGCCGGGCCTGAGCCTGGTCGTGCTGAACTGCTTGTTCCGCACATCCGCGGGCGTCAGTGGCATGTCATCTCCTTGGCGCGCTTGGACTAGGGTCCCCTGTGGACGCTACCCGATCAGATCAGCTGCACGGCCCGGATCAGCACGAAAACGAGCAGGAACAGCACCATGAAGCTGAGGTCCAAGGCGACTCTACCGAGCCGGACCGGCCGAATGTAGCGGCTTAGCAATCTCAGTGGCGGATCGGTCGGCGTGAAGCACGCCTCAGCCAGGACCAGCACTATGCCCCTTGGCTTCCAATCCGGTGAGAAGGTCTGTATCCAGTTGATGACCAGCCGCCCGATGAGCAGCAGCAGGAAGATCCACAGAGCGTAGGTCAAGATGATCTTTACGAGCGCCACATCCCTGCCCTGCCCTGCACGGCAGTTGCCGGGATGGTTACCGTTATCGCCGTGCTGCGTAGTTTGTCATTGCTTGCTAACTCTGGTTGAAAAATCCTCTCTCCACGATACGGGCCTTGTCCTCCGCAGCCACCTCTACGTTCGCCGGGGACAGCAGGAACACCTTGTTGGTCACTCGTTCGATGGACCCCCGCAGCCCGAAGATCAGGCCGGCCGCGAAGTCGACGAGGCGCTTCGCGTCACTGTCCACCATCTCAGTCAAGTTCATGATCACCGGAGTGCCCTCGCGGAAGTGCTCTCCGATCGTACGGGCCTCATTGTACGTTCGCGGATGCAAGGTGGTAATCCTGGCGAGATCGGTTGTCTGCGTCGCGGTGGCCTGCGTCGCGGTCCCCGCGTACCGGTCATATGCGTCCCGGCCATTGTCCAGGCCGACGTCACCGCGGCCAGCGTGAATCTCCTGCCGGTCCCCCGGATCCAGCAGGTCACCCTGGTCGCCGTACTCGTCGTACTCGTCAGAACCGTAATCCTCGGAGTAGGGCTCGTCATAGCGGTGATCGTCCTCAACCAGGCCGAGATAGACCGCCATCTTGCGCATCGCGCTGGCCATCCTGCAGTCCTCCGTCGCGCTATTGTGCAGCCCCGCTCTCGGCGTGCCACGCGTCGGACATTACCTGACGAACGCCTGCCGGCCGCCGAGCAACGCCGTACCAACACGCACGTGTGTTGCGCCCGCCTCGATCGCCAGCTCCATATCGGCGCTCATTCCCGCGGAAATCATCACTGCCGCCGGATGCGCCGCGCGCACCCGTGCCGACAGCTCACCGAGCATCGCGAACGCCGCAGCCGGCGCTGCGCCTAGTGGCGCCACCGCCATCAGCCCGCCGAGAACCAGCCCGTCCTGCCCGGCTATCGCGTCCGCGACCGGCAGCACCTGATCCGCAGCCGCTCCGCCCCTGGCGGGATCGCCATCGAGGCTCACCTGCACCAGGCAGGTGATCATCCGGCTGGCCGTCATCGCCCGCGCGCCGAGCGCACCGACCAACCGCAGCCGGTCAACCGAGTGGATCACGTCCGCATAGGAGACGACACTGGCGGCCTTGTTTACCTGGAGCTGCCCGACAAAGTGCCAGGTGAGCTGGAGACCGAGGGCCGCACACTCGGCCGCCTTGGCGGCCGCCTCCTGCGCCCGGTTCTCGCCGACGTCGGGCACGCCGAGCTCGCTGAGCAGGCGGATGTCCGTGGCCGGCCGGGTCTTGGTGATAGCGATCAGCGTGACATCTTCGGTGCTGCGGCCCGCTGACTGGCACGCCGCCGCGATCCTGGCCCGGACCGCGGCCAGGCCAGCGCTGATCTCATCGCGGCGGATCCGGTCCGCCGAAGCTGCTGGCTGCGTCACCCCGCCATCATGACGCGCCGCACGCCAGGCCTGCCTCACCGGCCCGTCAGCAGGCGAGCCACACCAGGCCTGCGAATCGGCCGGTCTGGCCGTCGCGCCGGTATGAATACAGTGCCGGGGTCTCGGCGGTGCATCGCGGATCGCGGCTGACAGCCAGCACGCCTGCCGCGGCTAGCTGCGCGGCGACCCCGGACCTGATATCGATTCCCGGGCTGCCTGTCCTCGTCATGCAGCCGGCTTGCGGCACAGCGTCCGCTATCCGCGCCCTGAGCTGCGCGGGTACCTCGTAGCAACCGCCGCAGATGGCCGGGCCGATCACGGCGCGCAGCCGTGAAGGACCCGCGCCGGCGCCAATCATCGCACGCGCCAGTGCCAAGACGACGCCGTCGGCCATACCCTCCCGACCCGCATGCGCGGCGCCGACAATCCGTGCCTGCGGGTCAGCGATCAGGACCGGGGCGCAGTCCGCGACCAGCACCCCCAGGGGCAGGCCAGGGACGTCGGTAAAGATCGCATCGACTTCGGGGGCTGCCGGCGGACCCGAATTGCCTGCTGCCGAATCAGTCCCAGCGGCCACGTAGGCCACGCCCGAGCCGTGAACCTGCCGCATCCAGGCGATACCGCCCGCCGCGATACCGCCCAGGGCAATCCCGCCGGTTGCCAGGCCGACCGCCGGGCGACCGCATGCCTGCGCGGCGAGCTGCCGGTTGCGGGCTACGGCCGCCGGGTCATCACCTACTCCCCCGCCCAGGTTCAGGCTGTCGAAAGGCGGATCGCTGACGCCACCGTGGCGGCTGGTGAAGACGGCAAGCACGCCGGGCGCCAGCTCGAACGGGCGCCATGAATCTTCCGCGGGCTCGCCGCGGCGTGCCCTCACTTCAGGAAATCGGGCACGTCGAGATCGTCGTCCTCTTCAAAGACGACGGACCGCCGGCGGGTGCTGACCGGATCGAATGTGCGCGCCGCGGGCGCTGACTCCGGCCGCGATGCCCCGCCCGGCCGGTCGGAACTCGCCGGTGAAGCGGCCGCAGGAAGATCGCCCGGACGTGCTGACGGGATGCTGTCTTGCTCGTCGGGTGCTGCCCAGGACGAGGCCGCGCGCTGCGACTGCTCGCCGTCCACGGCAGGGGCACCGACGCCGGCCGGCGGGCTGGCAGCCGACGGGCTGGCCTCCGCGGCGCGCCCGTACACGGACCGCCCATCCGCGGACAGGCCGTTCGTGCGCAGGCTGGTACCAGACTGGCTGCTCCCTGGCTGGCCGCCGGACGGCTCGGTCAGGACTGCAGGACCGTCCCCTGACGCCAGCGTTCCGGCCGGCAACGGCGCTGTATCCGGCCGGTCAGGAAAGGTCGCGGCGCGCCAGCCACCGCCGCCGCCGTACCCTCCGGCACCATATCCGTCGGCGCCGTATCCGTCGGCCGCGGGCGACCCGGCACCCGGCGCGGCGGCGGCGCGCCCCGGCCGCGGCCTGGCGATCCTGCTCTCGTCAAATCCCGCGGCGATGACGGTGACTCGCACCTCGTCGCCGAGCGCGTCATCGATGACCGCGCCGAAGATGATGTTGGCATCGGGTGCAGCGGAGTTGGCCACCAGCTGCGCGGCCTCGTTGATCTCGAACAGGCCGAGGTCGGAACCGCCCTGGATCGACAGCAGCACGCCGTGCGCGCCGTCGATGCTCGCCTCCAGCAGCGGGCTGGAGATCGCCATCTCGGCGGCGGCGACTGACCTGTCGTCACCGCGAGCCGAGCCGATGCCCATCAGGGCAGAGCCCGCGCCCGACATCACAGACTTCACGTCTGCGAAGTCCAGGTTGATCAGCCCCGGAGTGGTGATCAGGTCGGTGATCCCCTGTACACCGGACAGCAGCACCTGGTCGGCCGCCTTGAATGCGTCGAGGACGCTGACGTGCCGGTCGGAGATGGACAGCAGCCGGTCATTAGGGATGACGATGAGCGTGTCCACCTCCTCACGGAGGCGCTCGATGCCCAGGTCTGCCTGCGCCGCCCGCCGCTTTCCCTCAAAGCCGAACGGCCTGGTGACGACACCAATAGTGAGCGCGCCGAGCGAGCGGGCGACGCTGGCCACGACGGGCGCCCCGCCGGTGCCGGTCCCGCCGCCCTCGCCGGCCGTGACGAAGACCATGTCGGCCCCCTTGAGGACCTCCTCGATCTCTTCGCGGTGGTCCTCGGCGGCCTTGCTGCCGATGTCCGGGTTGGCGCCTGCGCCAAGTCCGCGGGTGAGTTCCCGGCCGACGTCGAGCTTGACGTCGGCATCGCTCATCAGGAGCGCCTGAGCGTCCGTGTTGATGGCAATGAACTCAACGCCCTTGAGCCCCTCGTCGATCATCCGGTTAACGGCATTGACGCCGCCCCCGCCGATACCGACGACCTTGATGACCGCCAAATAGTTCTGCGGTGCTGCCACGAGGAGGAACCTTTCCGCTCGTTTGCGACTACCCGAGTTTCCGCCCGCTGCTTTCCGGCCAGCTACCCTGCCAGGCTCAGGAAACTTCCTATTCAGCAGTTATCCGTAATACGCCCCCAATAGCATCGGCCGGGCACGTCCGCGGTTCCACCGAATCAACTCTCACCCTCAAGTTGAGATTTAGAGTTATGTCAAGCTGCCGACTGGTACGGACAGTAGGGTTGTCCGCCACCGGGGTCAACTAACCAGGCACCAAGTGACCCGGCGTGTCGCGACCTGCGTCTGCGCGGGGCTGCCCAAGGCCGCACGCGGGAGCTGCCCAAGCCCGCACGCGAGCATCCGCAAGTCCGCGCACGGGTCACCTCCCGGTCACCGCCGTACCCGGATCACTCACGTCGTAGTAGCGCGCGTGGCGGCGCATCAGGATCGTGAGCTCCCTGGATTTGGCCGCCGCCTGCCCGGTGCCGCCCCAGCTGATCCGGATGCCGCGGCTGAGCTGGAGCGTCACGTCATCCGCGGCCGGAGCGTCGACGACGCGAACCCGGCGGGCCAGCCGCGCGGGCAGTTCACGCAGGACGTTCGCCGCAGCCAGTACCTCCGGGCTGCCGCGCAGCACGGCGGTGCTGGCCGGATGAGGCTGGCCGAGAACCGGCATGCCCGGCGGGCGCCTGGCAACCTGCCGCAGGCCCACGCCGAACTTGTCAATCAGCTGATAGCCCCGGCCGGTGGTCACCGCGAGCACGGCCGTGCGCTCTTGTACCGAGATTACGACCTTGTCCGGCCAGGCGCGGCGAACGTGGGCGGATTGCACCAGCGTGATCCGCTCTACCCGGCGGGCCACCACGGCGGGATCGATCCGGATGAGCGGAGTGCCCAGCCGGATGCCCGCGTCGGCGATCACTTCGGCCGGTGAAATGGCAGCCGGGCCCGTCACCTGCACCGAACGCACGACGAAGAACTTGGAGCCGAGCAGCGCCCAGGCCGCCCCGGCCAGGATAGCCACAGCCGCGAGCGCGAAGAAGGCAGTCTTCCACGGATCGGTCCGGCGGCGCCGCGGCGCGCCGTCAGTTCCGGCGGCAGCCGGCCCGGCAGCATCCGGCCCGGCGGCAACCGCGGTGACGGTGCCCCGCCCGGCCGGACCCGGCCCGGCGGCCGCGGTTCCGGCCGCGGGCGCGATGACCGGATCTGTTGCCGCGGTGTCTGCCGGACCACCCGGCGAAGTGGCGGGCGGACCGCCCCTGCGGCGGATCACCAAGTGCCGCCTTCCCTGGCGCACAGCGCCGCCACGATCAGCGGCCCGAGTGCGGTCACATCACCCGCGCCCATGGTCAGCACGAGGTCGCCTGGCTTCGCCAGGCCGGCCGCAGTGGCCGGAACTTCGGCGCGGCTGCGCAGGTAGAGCGCGCCGCCGGGGACGGCCGCTGCGATCAGGTTGCCGGTCACGCCGGGCTCCGGATCCTCCCTGGCCGCATACACGTCCAGCACGATCGCCTCGTCGGCCAGGCCGAGCGCGGCGGCGAACTCGCCGGCGAACAGCCTGGTGCGGCTGTACAGGTGCGGCTGGAACACCGCGATGACCCGGCCCCCGGCCGCGACGTCCCTGGCAGCCAGAAGGTCGGCGGTCAGCTCGGTCGGGTGGTGCGCGTAACTGTCCAGCACCCGGACTCCGTCTGCCTCGCCGGTCAGCTCCATCCGCCGGCGCGCGCCGGCGTAGCCGGCCAGCGCCCCGATGGCGCGGTCCGGCGGGTAGCCAAGCTCGATCGCAACGGCCAGCGCGGCCGCGGCATTCAGCGCATTGTGCCGGCCGGGCACCTGGATCTCGGCCGCCAGCCCGCCAGCGCCCAGCCCGCCGACCGCGCTGGCCGCGGCCCGCGGGCCCGGGGATAGCGTCAGCCGGGTGGCCATGCCGCGGGGCGTCACGTCGCCGACCCGGTAGTCGGCATCAGCCGCGGTGCCGTATGTTCGCACCCGGACTCCGGGACCGGCGGCGGCCACGGACAGGGCACGGGCGCCCGGGTCGTCGGCGCAGGCCACCAGCAGCCCGCCGGCCGTTATCCGGCGGGCGAAGGCCAGAAAGGCCGCCTCGATCTCGGCCAGGTTCGCGTAGTTGTCCAGATGGTCGGCCTCGATGCAGGTCACCACGGCCGCCTCGGGCGCCAGCATGAGGAATGACCCGTCGCTCTCGTCGGCTTCGGCCACGAACATCGCGCCGCTGCCGTCGGCTGCCCCGAGGCCGGTCTCGGCGAGGATGCCGCCGATGACGTACGACGGGTCGGCCCCGCAGCCGCGCAGGATGGTGGTGAGCATCGACGTGGTCGTCGTCTTGCCGTGCGTCCCGGCGACGGCGACGCCGCGACTGCCGAGCATCACCGACGCCAGGGCCGTCGCGCGGTGCAGCACCCGGATGCCGCGCACCCGCGCCTCGGCCAGCTCGGGGTTGTCCGGTCTGATAGCGGTCGACACGACGAGGGTGTCAGTCTCGGCGACATTGGCCGCCGCGTGGCCGACGTGCACGTCAGCGCCGAGCGCGGCGAGTGATTCCAGTAGTTCCGACGGCGCCGCGTCGCTGCCAGACACCGGCACGCCCCTGGCCAGCATGATGCGGGCGATACCGGACATGCCAGCTCCGCCGATACCAGTGAAATGCACCCGGCCGAGCTTGCCGACTGGCACCGGGTCGGCCGGCGTCACCAGCCCCATCTGGCATCCCTCCTGTTCTGGCGGCAGGCGCCCGAGCAATCCGTTAGTAGTGGTTATGCAGTCTCAGGCCGGCCGCCTATCCGGTGCCGCGGCGGCTCATGCCCGGCGCCTGCCGTGCCCGGGGCGGCCAGGCCGTCGCCCGCTGCGCTGCATCACCCGGGTCACCTCCGCGGCCAGCCGCTGGTCGGCGTCCCCGCGGCCCATTTCCGCAGCCGCCTCCGACATGGCCGCGACGAGTTCCGGGTCGAGCAGCACGGGCAGCAGGGTGTCGCGGATCCAGGCCGGCGTCAGGTCGTCGTCGGCCACGATGAGGCCGCCGCCTGCCTGCTCGATCGGCGCCGCGTTCAGCCGCTGCTCCCCATTGCCATGCGGCAGTGGGACGTACACGGCAGGCAGCCCCACCGCGGTGAGCTCGGCGCAGGTCATCGCGCCACCGCGGACGAGCGCGAAATCCGCGGCGGCATAGGCCAGGTCCATCCGGTCGACGTAAGTCAGCGTCACGTAGGGCGCGTCAGGCGACGACGGGACGGGATCGATGTCCGCTCGCGGCCCGGCGATGTGCAGGACCTGGACGGCGGCCGCCCTGATCGAGGCTGCCGCGCTGATTACCGCCTGGTTCAGCGACCTGGCGCCCTGCGAGCCGCCGGTCACCAGCAGCACCGGCAGGTCCGGGCGGAGGCCGAAATGCGCCCGCGCCTTGTCGCTGAGCGCGAGCCGGTCGAGGCCGGATATTTCGCGCCGGATCGGGATGCCGATAAAGGTGGCGTGGGCCAGCTTGGTGCCTGGCTGGCCGGTGAAGACATGCTTGGTCAGCCTGGCGCCGAGCCGGTTGGCCAGCCCGGGGCGGGAATTGGCCTCGTGCACCACAATCGGGACGCCGCGGCGCCTGGCCGCCAGATAGGCGGGCGTCGCCACGTAGCCGCCGAAGCCGACGAGGACCTCGGCTCCGCACTGGTCGAGCGCGGCGGCGGCGGTCCCGATCGCGTCGGCGAGCCGGCCAGGCACCGAAAGCAGCTGCGGGGTGATGGATCGTGGCAGCGGGACGGCCGGGATCAGGGCGAGGTCGTAGCCGCGGTTCGGGATCAGCCTGGTCTCCAGGCCGCGCTCGGTGCCGAGGCAGGTGACGATGATCCGCTGATCGGCGCGCCGCAGCGCATCGGCAAGGGCCAGGGCCTCGATGTGACCGGCCGTGCCGCCGCCCGCGAGCATCACGCTCATGCCAGCTTCCCTCCGCTCCTCGTGGCCGGCGCGCAGCCGCGGATGGCAGCACGCAGCCGGGCATGGCGGCGCTCAGTCGCGCCGGCAGGCCAGGCCCAGCCAGCTTAGGATGCGCCGCGGCACTCCGGGGCCAGCAGCGGCAATGGCCTGGCTGGCGCCGGGCTCCCGCTTGGCGAAGGACATCAGCATGCCGAGCGTCACCATGGTGACGATCAGCGACGACAGGCCGGCCGATACCAGCGGCAGCGGAACCCCGGTGATCGGCAGCAGGCCGATCACCGCGCCGATGTTGACCAGCGCCTGCATCACGATCCAGGCCGTCGCCGCCGACGCCGCGAGCCGCATGAACGTGCCGGGGACCCGCCGCGCGATCCGCAGCCCGGCGTAAGCGAGGCCGCCGTAAAGCATGGACACGCACAGCGTGCCGATGAGGCCGAGTTCCTCGCCGAGGATCGCGAAGATGAAGTCCGTCTGCGCATTCGGCACCCAGCCCCATTTCTCCTTGCTGGCACCCAGCCCGACGCCGAACCAGCCGCCGGAGCCGAGCGCGAACTTCCCCTCGGTGGGCTGGTAGCTGGCCTGCAACGGCTGGGCATGCGGGTTCAGGAAGCCGGTTATCCGCTCCAGCCGGTAGGGGGCGACCATGATGAGAATGATCATGACGAAGCCCATCAGCGCGAGCATGCCCACGAACAGCCTGCCCGGCGTCCCGATCACCCAGAGCAGCGCCAGGAAGATGGTGAGCAGCAGAAAGGTCGTGCCCAGGTCGTCGCCGAGCATGACCAGCATGCACATGATGCCCGCGCCCGGCATCAGCGGGATCAGCAGCTGCCGCCATTCGGTCAGCTGGCCGAGTTTCTCCTTGCGGGCCAGCAGGTCTGCACCCCAGAGCACGAAGGCAAGCTTGGCGAACTCGGACGGCTGCAGCTGGAACGGGCCGAGCTGCACCCAGCGAGCCGCGCCGGCGGTCGGCACCCCGATCGTGATGGCGAGCAGCAGGCCGATCACCGATACCGCCATCAGCGGGTACGCGGCGGCACGGAAGATGGCCGGCGACGACCTGGCCGCCAGCCACATCAGCGGCAGCCCGATGGCCACCCCGAGTAGCTGCTTCTGGAATCCCGCGTACGGCGAGCCGCCGGTGTCCAGGGCGGCCGCCGACGAGGTGGACAGCACCATCACCAGGCCCAGCGCGAGCAGTAGCATGCTGATGCCGAGGACGAGGTAATAGGAGGTCAGCGGGCGGTCGAGCAGCCCGAGCCGGCCGGACAGCCTGCCCGCGGCACGCCCGGCCGGCCGGACCTGCGTCGCGTCGCCCGGCGGAAGCCTGGTCGCGGCGTCGGCCGGTGCGCTCACGACAGCTCCGCCAGCCGCCTGACCGCCGCCGCGAACGCGTCGCCGCGGGCGGGATAGTCACGGAACATGTCGAATGACTGGGCCGCGGGCGCCAGCAGCACCGTGTCACCGGGCCCGGCCAGCCGCGCGGCCGCCTCCACCACGAGATCCATGGCTCCAGTGTCGGTGCCCGCGGCCTCAACAACCGGGACATCCGGCGCGTGTCGCGCCAGCGCTCCCCGGATCCTGGCCCGGTCGGCGCCGAGCAGCACCACCGCGCGCAGCCGCGGCGCGGCGGCGCAGACCAGCTCGTCAACGTCCTCGTCTGCGCCCTTGAACAGGCCGCCGGCGACCCAGACCACGGACCGGTAGGCGGCCAGCGACGCCGCAGCGGCGTGCGGGTTGGTCGCCTTGGAATCGTCGATGTAGTCCACCTCCCCGACCCGGGCGACCAGGCTGATCCGGTGCGGCTCCGGCCGGAACGCCGCGAGGCCGCCGGCTACCGCGCCCGGCGGCACGCCGTACGCGCGGGCCAGCGACGCCGCGGCGAGCGCGTCAGCGACGTTGTGCGGCGCGGCCGGCTGCACGTCGCTGACGGCGGCAAGCCGCACGCCATCGCCGCCGCCGAATGCCCGGTCGACCAGGTACTCATCGCAGATGCCGACCTCGCCGGAGCGAGGGACATTCATTTGAAACGCGACAAGTCCCGCGGGCTCGGCGGCCATAGCGGCGAGCTCTCCGGACCGCGGGTCATCGGCGTTGTACACGGCGATCGTGCCCGGCGCGTAGATCCGGCCCTTGTCGCGCGCGTACGAGCCGATATCCCCGTGCCAGTCGAGATGATGCGCGGCTACGTTGAGCACGACCGCGGCGAACGGGCGCAGCGTCGCGCTCCAGTGCAGCTGGAAGCTGGACAACTCAACGGCGATCACCGGGTATGGATCCGGATCCGTCACCGCCGCTACTACAGATGTCCCGACATTGCCCGCGGCAACGCTGCGCTGCCCGGCCGCGGCGAGCATAGCGGCGAGCATCCGGACCGTGGTGGTCTTGCCGTTCGTGCCAGTGACGGCCAGCCACTGCTGCCTGGAGCCGCCCGGCAGTTCCGGCCGGATCCGCCAGGCAAGCTCGACATCGCCAATCACCGGCACCCCGGTGGCCGCGGCGGCGGCCAGCAGCGGCGCGTCGGGCCGCCAGCCGGGCGAGGTCACGACGAGGTCGGTGCCGTCTGGCAAGGTCTCGGCCGGGCCGCCCGGGCCGTCGCCGAGCAGGACGGTCACGCCCGCGTCGGCGAGTTCCCTGGCCAGCTCGCGGCGCGCCGCGTCAGTCCGCGAGTCGACCGCGGTGACCCGCGCGCCGAGCTCTGCCAGCACGCGGGCGGCGGGCAGGCCGGACACGCCGAGTCCGGCCACGCACACGCTGAGCCCGGAGAATTCACCGGCTGGGCGCCTCATCTGTGCATCCACTCCCGAAACTCGCCAGGCCTAGCCGACCGATGCGTCTGACCTTTCCATATCCGGGCTCGATCGGCGCAGCACCTCGCGGCGCGTGTCCGGAAATCCGGCGCCGTCGCCCGCTTCGGGGCCGTCGGCGGCCCGGACCAGGCCGGGCTGGCAGTCCGGCCCGCTTAGCCGGGCAGCCACTCGACGTAGAAGATTCCGAGGCCGAGCGCGATGAACAGGCCGGAGATCAGCCAGAACCTGATCACGATGGTGGTCTCGGCCCAGCCGATCAGCTCGAAATGATGCTGCAGGGGTGCCATCCGGAACACCCGTTTACCGGTCGTCTTGAACGAGCCGACCTGGACGATGACCGACAGCGCGATAACCACGAAGAGGCCGCCGAGTATCCCGAGCAGCAGCTGGGTCTTGGTGGTCACGGCGAGGCCGGCCAGCACGCCGCCGAGCGCGAGTGAGCCGGTGTCACCCATGAAGATCTGGGCCGGCGGGGCATTCCACCACAGGAAGCCGAAGCAGGCGCCAAGCACCGCGGCGGCGACCACGGCCAGGTCGAGCGGATCGCGAACCGCGTAGCAATGCGGCGCGAGTGCGACAGTGCAGTCATTGCGCAGCTGCCAGTTGGCGATCAGCACGTACGCCGCAAGTACCAGGGTCGCTGATCCGGTGGCCAGCCCGTCCAGCCCATCGGTGAGATTCACCGCATTCGACGTGCCAGCGATCATGAACATGATCCACAGGACGAAGGGCGCCACTCCGATAGACGGCCCGAAGTCGCGCAGGAAGGACAGGTGGGCATCCGCAGGGGTGAGGTCGTAGCCATCGGCGTAACGCAGCACGAGCAGCGCGAACACGGCGCCCACCACCGCCTGGCCGGCCAGCTTGGCGCCGCTGCGCAGCCCGAGGCTGGTCTGCTTGTAAATCTTGATGAAATCATCGATAAAGCCGACGAAACCGAGACCGGTCATCAGCATCAGGACCAGCAGGCCCGACGCTGACATCGGGTCATTCGTCGTCTCATGGCCGACGAAATAGCCGATCAGCGAGGCAATCACGATGACGGTGCCGCCCATCGTGGGCGTGCCGCGCTTGGTCGCATGCGCGGCCGGGCCCTCTTCCCTGATCAGCTGACCATAGCCGCGCCTGGTGAAAATCCTGATGGCCAGCGGGGTACCGAACAGCGCGAGGATCAGCGAGACGCCTGCCGTGACGAGGATGGTCTTCACTGCGGCGGCTCCTTCGCCGCGCTCGGCGGCTCTCCGCTCAGTGGCCGTTCCCCGGTCAGTGGCCGTTCCCCGGTCAGGGCGAGCGCGACACTCTCCAGCCCGGTCGTGCGGGACGCCTTCACCAGCACCACGTCGCCGCGTTCCAGCCGCTTGCCGAGCGCCTCGACGGCCGCGGCCGCGTCGGGCACCGATACCAGCTCGCCCTGCCAGGACGGCACTGCCCTGGCACCCGCCAGGATCGGCGCGGCGGCATCGCCCACCACGATCAGCCCGGCCAGGCCGGCCTCCGCCGCGAGCTGGCCGGCCTGCTCGTGGAATTCCCGGGCTCGGCCGCCCAGCTCGGTCATGTAGCCGAGCACGGCGAAAGCCCGGCGGCTGCGCGCCAGCACTGCCAGGGTGCCCAGCGCCGCCCGCATCGCCTCCGGGTTGGCGTTGTACGCGTCGTTGATCACAGTGACGCCGTCCGGCCGCTCGGTGAACTCCATCCGCCAGCGGCTGCGCGCCACGGCCGCGGACAGTCCGGCAGCGATCGCGGTCACGCTCATGCCCAGCTGGCCGGCCAGCGCGGCGGCGGCCAGCGCGTTGCTGACATTTTGCTCGCCGTGCAGCCGGAGCGCCACCGGCGCCGAGCCATCGCTCATTACGAGCGTGAACCGGGCCCGGCCATCCTGGTCCGCCGTGACGTTCTCCGCCCGGACCGCCGCCGCGCTATCGCGGCCGAACGTCACCACCCGCGCGGCAGTGCCGGCGGCCATCGCCAGCACCCGCGGGTCGTCGGCATTCAGCAGGGCCACGCCGTCCAGGGGCAGCGCCGCCGGAAGCTCCGCCTTCGCCCGTGCCACGTCATCAATGCTGCCGAACTCGCCGGCGTGCGCATGTCCGACGCAGAGCACCACGCCGAGCCGCGGCGGTGCCACCTCGCAGAGCCTGGCTATGTGGCCGGGCCCCCGCGCGGACAGCTCGGTGATCAGGTAACGGGTGTGCTCGGTAGCGCGCAGCACGGTGAGCGGCAGGCCGATGTCGTTGTTGTACGAGTTGTGCGGCGAGATCGTCGGCCCGAGCGTCTCGACCAGCTGTGCCGCCAGGTCCTTGGTAGTGGTCTTGCCCGCGGAACCGGTGATGCCCGCGATGACGCAGCCGGGGATCCGGTCAGCCACCGCCCTGGCGAGCCTGGCCAGGGCGGCAGCGACATCGGGAACGATCAGCGCGGGAACGCCGACGGGACGGGTAGCAACCGCGACGACGGCCCCGGCCGCCGCCGCGGCCGGCGCGAAGTCATGACCATCTGCCCGGATCCCCGGCAGCGCGGCGAACAGGCAGCCGGGCAAGGCCTGGCGCGAGTCAGCGACCACCGGGCCGGTGACGGCAGCCGCCGGATCGGCGATCAGGTCGCTGGCGGCACCGGTGAGGTCGGCAATCTGTCCGACCGACAGCGGGATCACTTTTCCTCCGGATCGGCTGGCTGGACGCGGGCGGCACGGCTGCCGCCGGTCACCGGGCTGGCCGCCAGATGGCGCGTCAGCGCCTCGGCCGCTACCGCACGGTCATCGAACGGGATCACCGAACCGCCTGCATACTGGCCTTTCTCATGCCCCTTGCCCGCGACAAGCACGACGTCTCCTTTGCCAGCCCGCTCGATGGCGAGACTGATCGCGGCGGCGCGATCCGGCTCGATGATCACGTGTGCCCGGTCCTGCGCCGGGACCGAGAGCGTGCCATCGAGCATCTCGGCAAGTATGGCGAGCGGGTCCTCCGAGCGCGGGTTATCGCTCGTGAAGATCGCTGTTTCCGCGAGGCTGGCCGCTGCGGCGCCCATCAGCGGGCGCTTTGCCCGGTCCCGGTCACCGCCGCAGCCGAGCACGATGGCGAGGCTGCCGAGAGTGACAGGGCGCAGGGCCCGCAGCACCGCCTCCACCGCGCCCGGCTTGTGCGAGTAATCGACGAGCACGGTGAAGTCCTGGCCGGCCTCGACCCGCTCCAGGCGGCCCGGGACTCCCGGGCAGGCGGCGACCCCGGCCACCGCATCCGCCAGGCCGGCGCCTGCCTCGACGAGCGCGACGATGGCCGCCAGCGCGTTAGCGACATTGAACGGCCCCGGCAGCGTCACCGACGCGTCGGCTTCGACGCCGCCGGGACCGATCACCCGGAACGTGCTCCCGTCCGCGCCGGCCCGGACATCTTCGGCATGCCAGTCAGCGGCCGGGTTCCCCGCGGCGGAGAACGTGGTCATTGGTATCTGCGCGGTGCCGGCAAGCAGCCGCCCGCGGGGATCGTCGATGTTCACCACGCCGGCCCGGGCATAGCCGGGCGTGAAAAGGGCGGCCTTAGTGGCGAAGTAGTCGTCCATGCTGGCATGGAAGTCGAGGTGGTCCTGCGACAGGTTAGTGAATACGGCCACCTGGTAAGAGGTGCCAGCGACCCGCCCGAGCGCCAGGGCATGGCTGGACACTTCCATCGCTGCCGCAGTGACTCCGCGCTCTGCCATCAGCGCGAGCAGCGCCTGCAGATCGGTCGCCTCCGGGGTGGTGAGCTCGCTGGCGGCGACGACGCCGGCCACCCGGGTCTCGATGCCGCCGACCAGGCCGGTCCGGTGGCCAGACATCCGCAGCCCCGACTCGATCAGGTAGGTCGTAGTCGTCTTGCCGCTGGTGCCGGTAACGCCGATCAACTGCAGCAGCGCCGACGGGCTCCGGTAAATCCAGGCCGCCACCGCGCCCAGCCGCGACCGCGGGTCGGTCACCACGAACACGGGCAGGCCGCAGCCCACGGCCAGATCCCGTCCGCCCGGGTCGGTGAGCACGGCGACGGCACCGGCACGGGCCGCCTGCACGCAAAAGCGCGCACCATGCTGGCGGCTGCCCGGCAGCGCGGCGTACAGGTCGCCGGGCAGCACCTGCCGCGAGTCGTGCGTGATCCCGGACACCATGGCGGACTCGTCGGAGCCAGCGCCAGGGCCGGCGATCAGGCCGGGGCCACCGCCAGGCCCGGCCGCCGCCTTCAGCCCGAGCAGCACCGCGAGTTCCGCGAGCGGGCGCGCGGGCAGATGGGCTGGACGCAGAGCCGCTGGCACGCGCAGAGATTACCGCCGATCACGGCGCGGTGAGCCGCACCTTCGGTGGCTTGCCCCCATCCGGGGGAATCTTCATGGTCTGCAAGGCGAATTTCATCACCTGGTTGAACACCGGCCCGGCCACCGCATCGCCGAAATAACTGCTGCTCTTCGGGTCCTGGACGTGCACGGCCACCACGAGCTGCGGGTGGCCGGCCGGGGCGATCCCGATGTAGCTGGCCCCGTACTTGCACAGGCAGTGCTTCTTCGGGTCGAAGACCTGCGCAGTCCCGGTCTTGGCCGCGACCGAGTATCCGGCGATGACTCCCCACGGCTCGGCGCCGGCGACGTCGATCGCCGGCACCTGCTGAAGTATGCGCATCAGCTGATGGGCGGTCTTCGGCCTCAGCACCCTGATCCGCCGCGGGCTGGCGGCTGGCACGAACTTTCCGCCGGGACCGGTCGTGCCGGCCACGATCGACGGCTGGACCCGCACCCCCTTGTTGGCGATGGTCGCGTACACGCTTGCCATCTGCACGGCATTGACCGCGACGCCCTGCCCGAACGAGAGCGTGGACCGAGTGTCGCCGGACCATTTCGACGGCACCGGCAACAGGCCGGAGGTCTGGCCGGGAAGATTAAGGCCGGTCGGCGATCCGATGCCGAACTTCCTGAAGTACCGGTACTGGGTGCTCGGGCTGACGTGCTGCACCACCTGGACCATCCCGATGTTGCTTGAGTTCGCCAGGATCCCGGCAACGGTGTAGTGCAGCCCGGCCGGATGCGATTCGGCGTCGTGGAACGGGAAGCCGTCGACCATGATCTGGTTCGGGATCGGGTAGGCGCTCATCGGGGTCTGGTCGCCACGTTCGAGCGCGGCCGCGACCGTGATGGTCTTGGCCGTGCTGCCCGGCTCGAACACGTCAGACACCGGGATATCTCGGGTCGACGCCACGTTGCGGGGGGCGGCCGGGTTGAATGTCGGCCACTGGGCCATCGCCAGGATCTTCCCGGTCCGCGGCTGCATGATCACCACGGAGCAGCTTTGCGCGCGGGTCAGCCTGACCCGCTGTGCGCACGCCCGCTCCGCCTCCCATTGCAGGTCCGACTGGATGGTTAGCCGCAGGTTCCCGGCCGGCACCCGCGGGTCGACCCTGTCCTGGGTGAGCGGGATGGGCTGGCCCTGCGAGCCGGTTTCGACCCGCTCGGTCCCGTCCTTGCCTGCCAGCAGCGAGTTGAATGTGTACTCCAGCCCGGCCTCGCCGCGCAGGTCGCCCGCCGCGGTCACCACGTTGGTGAAGCCGAGGATGTTGGCCGCGAGGTCGCCGTTGGGATAGGCGCGGGCATAGCTCGCCCGCTCGGCGATCCCTGGCAGGCCCTTCGCCGTGTCCCCGGGCAGGCTGAGCTTGCTGATCTGATCGCCGGTGGCCGCGGAGACGCTCTTCTTGAGCACCGTGTACTGCGGCGAGCTCGGATTGTCAATCAGCGATTCGATCCGGTCTGGCGGCATCCGCAGCGGGCCTGCCAGCGCGGCGGCGACGGCCGCCCGCTTGGCCGGAGGAATCAGCGCCGGGTCCGCGAACACCAGGTCAGTCTGCACCGTGAGGGCCAGCGCCTTGCCGTCGCTGGACGTGATGGTGCCGCGGACGGCCGGGATCAAGATCGTCTTCAGCCGCTGATGCTGCGCCATGTTCCGGTAGGTGGTCCAGTCCAGGCCCTGCAACTGCACGAGCCGCCGGCGAAGAGCGTCAGGACGATGATGATGCACGCGAACGCGGCGTTCAGCCGCAGGCCGGGGCTGCCGCGGCGCAAGACCGGCCGGAAGGATGCGGTCGGCGGCAGGCCGCCGCGGCCCGACGTCCGCGTCCGGCGGCCACGATCGCCCGCCCGGCCCGGCGCGACGGCCGACCGCGCGCCAGGCCGCCGGGCGTTCCGGCCGCTGGCGTCCTGCGGGCCAGCGCCCCGCGCACCGGGGCCAGGCGTGCTGGGCCCCTGCAGGCCCGCCGCGCGCCCGGCGCCATCTTGCCGTCGCCCGCCATCGGCCCGTCGCGCACCGTCGGCGCGCCTGCTGCCGTCCGGCCGCCTGGCGGTCTCCCGGCCAGGGCGGCCGGCGCCAGGCCCTGGCGGCCGGGCCGGGCTCCGCGGGCCGCTCGCCGGGCCCGGCCGGCGGGCGGCCCGCGGGCGCCCGTCGGCCTGGCCGCGGTCCCGGTCGCCGTCTGTCACGGAGCGTATCCGGGCACGTTGGGTATTCCCGGCAGGGTGGCCGGTGCCCGGTAGACGTGCCCGGTGCGCAGGTTGAGGAAGCTCATCCGCGGCTGCTGGCGCATGCCCAGCCGGAACGCACGCTTGTACAGCGAGGTCGGTGATTCCTCGGCGGTCACCTGCTGCTGCAGCGACTGCGCCTGCTGGGCGAGGGCGACGTTGCCCTGCTGCAGGGCGTTAATACGGAAGGAGGCGGCGGCAAGAGTGGTGTTGATCACCAGCAGGCAGACCAGGCCGCCGCCGAGCATGCCGAGCACGAGCAGGATGAAACGGGTACGCGGGACGTGCGATACGACGGCCGCAAGGGTGGCGTCAGGTGCCGGACGCGCGCCGGGCAGCGGGCCGCCGGGCTCCGGCGGGACAGGCACCGGCGGGACAGGCACCGGCATGACGGGCAGCGAGCCGGTGGCCGGGCGCTGGTCCCGGCGCGGGCGGAGGCGAGGCGCCGCCCGCCCGGACTGGCGAGTAACGGCCTGGTTACCGCGGGCAGCACGGCCCGCGGTTCGGACTGCGCCCGGCTCCTCGCCCAGGCCAGCATGCACGGCAGGCCGGCCGGCGGCTGGCCCGCCCACGGCAGGCTGGCCAGTGGGCGGCTGCCTTCGCTGGCGGCTGGCCGGGCCCTGGCGCGGTCCCCGGTTACGCGTGCTTACCTCGGTATTCATGCGCCTGCGCCCGTCCTCCCTGTCGCCTGGCCCGCTCTTTGCGGGCCAGCGGATTCCCGCTGGTTGCTCACGCGGCTGCCCGGATTCGCTCGGCGGCCCGGAGCCGGGCCGAGGCGGCCCGCGGGTTACGGGCGACCTCATCCGCCGCGGGGCGCTCCGCGCCCCTGGTAAGCAGGCCGAACTGCGGCCTGCTATCGGGCAGCGACACCGGCAGGCCGGCCGGGGTGGTGTCCGCCGCGCGTTCCCGGAATGCCCGCTTAACCAGCCGGTCCTCGAGCGAGTGGTAGGAAAGGACGACGATCCGGCCGCCCACCGCCACCGCGTCCATGGCCGCGGGCAGCGCCCGTCCCAGGGCGTCGAGCTCGGCGTTGACCTCGATCCGCAGCGCCTGGAACGTGCGCTTCGCAGGGTGGCCGCCATGCCGCCTGGCCGGCGCGGGGATCGAATCGCGGACGATCTCGCCGAGCCGCATGGTCGAGGTGAGCGGGGCCCGCGAGCGCTCCCGCACGAGCGCGTCGGCAATCCGGCGGGCAAACCGCTCCTCGCCGTAGTCACGCAGCACCCGGGCAAGCCGGGCGGCCGAATAGGTATTGACCACATCCGCGGCGGTCAGCGGGCCGCCCCGGTTCATCCGCATGTCGAGCGGCGCGTCCTGCGAATAGGCGAAGCCGCGCGCCGGATCGTCAAGCTGCGGCGAGGACACGCCGAGGTCGAACAGGATGCCATGCACGCTCGGCCGGCCGAGGCTGGCCAGGATCGCCGGGATCTCGTCGTACACCGCATGCACCAGGGTGACCCGCGCTAGGTAAGGGGCGAGCAGCGCCCTGGACGCCTCGATCGCGGCGTCGTCGGTATCCACGCCGATGAGGGCGAGGCCAGGGTGCTGGCCGAGCAGGGCGCTGGCATGGCCCGCCCGGCCGAGGGTAGCGTCGAGCAGCACCGCGCCCGGCGGGTCGAGCACCGGCGCGAGCAGGGCGAGCACCCGGCCGGTCATCACCGGCCGGTGCCCGCTATCCGCCGTGCCCATGGAACTCCTCGTCTTCTAGCCAGCGGCCGCCCCGGGCCCGGGGCGGCCGGCAACTGCCCGTCCGGTGCCCGGCCAGGTCCCCATCCGCGCGATGCGCTGATGACCCAGTAACCGCCTGGCGCCGGGGAAGTGACGTCAGCCGGCAGGCCCACCCAGCGCGGGTGGAGACCTCGCCGTACACCGGGCGCCCGGAAACCCGGGCGCCTCAGAGAATCCCGGGCAGCACCTCCTCGGACGCGTCGGAGAATGCGTCTTCCTGCCGCTCCAGGTAGGTATCCCAGGCACCGGCGTCCCAGATCTCCAGCCGGGTATTGGCGCCGATCACCACGCAGTCGCGCTGCAGCGCGGCGTAATCCCGCAGGCTGGGCGGAATGGTGATCCGGCCCTGCTTGTCCGGCACCTCATCGGAGGCGCTGGCGAAGAAGACCCGGCTGTAATCGCGCACTGCCTTCGCGGTCACCGGGGCGGCCCGCAGGGCCTCGGTGATCCGGCCGAACTCCGGCTCGGGGAAGACGTACAGGCAGCGCTCCTGGCCCTTGGTCAGGACCAGCCCGGCGGCGAGTTCCTCACGGTACTTAGCAGGCAAGAACAGCCGCCCCTTGTCATCCAGGCGGGGCGTGTGAGTGCCGAGAAACATCAGCGCTCACCTCCCCACTCCCCCACTGCGGTGCGCCATGCGGCCAAGTCCGCCCCACCGCGCACCACTGTACTCCACATTCCCCCACGGTCAACGACGCACACCACGTGAACCGGTCACCCCCTCCCGGGAGTTTCAAGGTCAGGAAGGTGGAGCGAAGTGGAGCGCAACTCAGCCGGCGGCGGAACTCGCGGCGGCGGGCGCCGGGAACCGGCCGGGCCTGGCGCACCCTTGTCACGTCCGGCTCGTTATGCCGCCGATACCCAAGCGGCATCGCGCGCTGGTATTTGACGACGTAATGTCTGAACGCATGGTCCTGACAGCACATGGGAGCTACCCGGCATGGCGGACTCGACGATCGCGCCACAGGTGACGCGAGGAGGACACGTGGTACTTGATGCGGGTCAGGCGGACCGCACGCTGGATGACCTGGTCGGGGTGGCCCGGCGGATCAGCGCGGCCGTCGAGACCGTGATCGAGGGCAAGCCAGCTGCCATCCGGCTCGCTCTCACGGTCCTGTTGGCCGAGGGCCATGTACTAATCGAGGATGTTCCCGGCGTCGGGAAGACACTGCTGGCCAAGGCGCTTGCCCGGTCCATCGACTGCTCCATCAGGCGCGTCCAGTTCACCCCGGACCTGCTGCCGAGTGATCTCACCGGCGTCAGCGCCTTCAACCAGGAGCTCAGGGAGTTCGAGTTCAAGCCAGGGCCGATCTTCGCCAATATCGTGATCGGCGACGAGATCAACCGCGCATCTCCGAAGACGCAGTCGGCACTGCTGGAGTGCATGGAGGAGCGCCAGGTCACGGTCGACGGTTCCACCTATCCGCTGGAACTCCCCTTCATGGTCATCGCCACCCAGAATCCGGTCGAGATGGAGGGCACGTACCCGCTGCCCGAAGCACAGCGGGACCGCTTTACCGCGCGCATCTCCATTGGTTACCCGGACAAGGAGTCCGAGCTCGAGATGCTCGATACGCACGGGTCGTCGTCACCGCTCGACAGCCTGCAGCCGGCCGCGCATGCGACTGACATCCGCGACCTGATCACCGCAGTCCGCGCCGTGCACGTCGCGCAGCCGATCAGGCAGTACGTGATCAGCATCGTGAACGCGACCCGGTCCTCGCCCGAGCTCAGGCTCGGTGCCTCCCCGCGCGCCACCTTGCACCTGCTGCGCGCCAGCCGCGCTTACGCTGCGCTGGACGGCCGGGACTTCGTCATCCCGGACGACGTGCAGGCGCTCGCCGGGCCGGTGCTCGCGCACCGGCTGCTGCCCACCCCCGAGGCCATGATGGAGCGCGAGTTGCCCGAGCGAGTACTGAGCAGGCTGATCGAGCGGCTGCCGCTGCCGCTCAGGTAGCTGGCGCCCGCGCCCGGCCGGCTGGTGGCCCAGGTCACGGTCGCGCCGTAGATTGGACGGGCAAGGCGGAAGGAAGTGCCGGACATGCGGTCATTGCTCGCGGGGTTTACCACGCGCGGCACCTCGTTCCTCGCCGCAGGCCTGGCCGCGGCCATCGCCGGGCTGGCCGTCGGCGAACGGAGCCTAGTCAGCATCGGCGCACTGCTCTTCGTCCTGCCACTGCTATCCGCGCTGGCGGCCGGCCGGGCCAGGTACCGGCTGAGCTGCGTCCGGCAGATCAGCCCGGCCCGGGTGCCGGCGGCCATACCGCGCGTGTCACGGTGCGGCTGGAGAACGTCTCGCGGCTGCCGACCGGCCTGCTGCTCGCCGAGGACGCGATACCGTACCCGCTGGGCACCCGGCCGAGATACGTCCTGGACGGGGTAGAGCGCGGCGGGGTGCGGGAGCTGAGCTATCCGCTCCGGTCTGACCTGCGGGGCAGGTTCACCATCGGCCCGCTCGAGGTCAGGATCGCTGACTCGTTCGGCCTGGTGGAACTCGGGCGATCGTTCGCCACTACCAGCACGCTGATCGTCACGCCCAAGGTCGTGTCGCTGGCCAGGACCGCGATCGGCGCTAGCTGGGTAGGCGAGGGCGATGGCCGGACCCGGGCCGCAGTAGCCGCCGGGGAGGACGACGTGGTACCGCGCGCCTACCGGGACGGGGACGAGCTGCGCCGGGTGCACTGGCGGTCCACCGCGCGGTACGGCGAGCTGATGGTCCGCCGTGAGGAACAACGCTGGCGGAATCGTGCGCTGCTGCTCCTGGATACCCGGCGTAACGCGCACGCGGGCAGCGGGCTCAGCTCGTCCTTCGAGTACGCCGTCGGCGCCGCCGCCTCGATCGGCGTGCATCTTGCCCGCGGCGGCATGGACGGCCAGCTCATAACTGACGTCGGCCCGGTCCCGGCCGCCAAAATGTTCGAGGATGTGCTGCTCGACTCGCTTGCGGTCATCAAGACCTCCCGCGGCACCGAGCTTTCCGGCGGACTTGACGCAGTCCGGGCCGCAGGCGGCGGGCTGCTCATCGTGGTGGCCGGCGCTGTCCGCCGCTGCCGCGCGGCAGCTTGCCACCAGCCGCCGTGACGGCGGCCCGGCCATCGCGCTGCTGCTCGCGGTCTCCACCTGGAACCAGCCGGGCCGGGCAGCCGGACAGCCGAGCCTGGACGCGGACGCTACCGGACCAGGCCAGGGACAGGATCCGGGCGAGCTGGCGAACGGCCAGCGCGCCGCGGCCGCGGCGCCGGACGGCCGCCGGGCCGCCGGCGACGAGACAAGCGCGGCGACGGCGATCTTGACTGGTGCGGGCTGGCGCGTTGTCACAGTTGACGCCGGAATGCCGCTGGCCACGGCGTGGCAGCGGCTGGCCGGGGCGGGCCTGACGGCGCGGCCGCAGGCGCCGACCGGTATGCCGGAGGCAGCGGTATGAACTACCGGCTCACGCTGATCACAGCCGCCGCCGTCATCCTGGCGTCGGTGTCGCTGTACCCGCTGCTGGCAGACGCCGGCTGGTTCTGGCCCGGCGCCGGGGCGGTGGTCATCGCCGCCGCCGCGGGCACCGCCACGCGACTGCCCGCATTGCCGGCCGGCCTAATCGCCACGGCCGTGGCGCTGCTCGCGGCCATGCCGCTGCTGACCAGCCCGGCGTGGTACCTGGAACTGCTTGGCCTGGCGCTGGTCGGCTGCGCGGCCGGCAGCGTGACGCGGCTGCGGCTGCTGCCGGTGGTGGCCGTCGTCATAACCTACCTGGGCGGCCTGCTGATCTACCTGAATCTGCTGTTCGCCGGCCCCGAGTCGGTCGGCTGGATCGTGCCGACCAGGGCATCGCTCAGCCACCTGGGGAAGCTGGCCGGCCAGGGCTTCGCCGAGCGGGCCTTCGCGCCGCCCGTGCCGGACATCCACGGCGTGATGCTGCTGGCGGCGGCCGGGATCGGGCTGATGGCGATCGCAGCCGACCTGATGGCCGTGCGGCTGCGCAGCCCGGCCCTCGCCGGGCTCCCGCTGCTCGCGCTGTTCAGCGTGCCGATCACGACAAGCGCCCGGCAAGGCGCGGGCGGCGCCACGGTCACGTTCTGCCTCGGCATTGCCGGCTACCTGTGGCTGCTCGCCGCCGACGGGCGGGAACGGCTGCGGATCTGGGGCCGCCTGGTCACGCTCTGGCAAAGCAACAGGAACGACGACGAGGCAATCCGGGGGCCGGACACCCGGGCGCTGGCCGCATCCGGACGTCGCATCGGGCTGGCCGCGATCAGCCTCGCGATCTTCATCCCGCTGCTGCTGCCAGGGCTGCGCGTGCACAAGCTCTTCGGCGGGCCTGGCGGGCGAGGGGGGCACGGCGGGACGCAGATCCCGCTGCCCGATCCGGTGGTCAGGCTGCAGCGGCTGCTGCAGCACGGCGGCAATGCCACCGTGCTGACCTACCAGACCAACAATCCTGTGCCGCAGCAGCAGTACCTGCAGGTCTACGTGCTCAATTACGACAGCGACTCGAATATCTGGGCGCTGCAGACGCCAGTCCCCAACATCCAGGTCGGTGACACGCCGCTGCCGGGGGCACCCGGACTGAGCGGCCTCACCCCGAAGCACGCGTCCACAACCCGGATCGACGTGAGCCGAGGGGTCGCTGGCTTCGAGTCGAGGCTGAGCTTCCTGCCGCTGCCCTATGTACCAGAAATAGTCCGCGTGCAGGGCACCTGGGGAGTTGACCTGGACACCCTGATGGTCTTGTCAGCCTCGGCCGGGCTGTCCGGCCTCCACTACCAGGTGCGGGCCGAGGACGTGCAGCCATCGATCCAGCAGCTAGATCAGCCGGCCACCGTGCCGCGCAGCATCACCCGGCGGTATCTGCCCTTCCGCTCGCCAGCCCGCAGCACCCTCCAGACGCTGGCGGACAAGATCATCACGGATGCTGGCGCCGGCACCGCCTACCAGAAGGCGGTGGCGCTGGAGAAATGGTTCACGTCCGGGATGTTCAAATACAACGTGCATGCGACCGACCCGGACACCCCGGCCGGCCTTGTCAGGTTCCTGACCAGGACCAAGCAGGGCTACTGCCAGCAGTTCGCGTTCGGGATGGCCGCGCTGGCCCGCATCATCGGCATCCCGTCCCGGGTCGCGGTCGGCTACACCGCGGGCACCCGGCAGCCGGACGGCAAGACCTGGAAGGTCACCACGGCGGACGCGCACGCCTGGCCCGAGCTCTACTTCCAGGGATCAGGCTGGCTGCGCTTCGAGCCGACCCCCGGCGGCGCCGACGGCCAGGGCACGGCGATCCAGCCCGTCTATGCGCAGAGCACTTCACCGACGGGCCCGGGCACGACGGTGCCCGGCCAGACCGGCGCGGCCACGACCCCTGGCGTAAACCCTGGCGCGAAGATACCGTCCGGGCTAAATCAGAAGCTGAACCACCTGGCGGGGGTGGGCAGCGGCCGCCCGGCGGAAAAGCAAGGCGGCTCGGTGCCGGCCGTCCCGATCACCATCGCCGTCCTGGTGCTCGCGGCGGCCGTACCGCGGACGGCCAGGGCCTTCACCAGACGGCGGCGCTGGCATGCGGCCAGGGACGATAGCGCGCTGGCCCACGCCGCCTGGCTGGAACTCCACGACGACCTGACCGATTACGGCATCAGCTGGCGGGTCAGCGAGTCGCCGCGGGCCGTGTCCCGCAGGCTGGCGACGACGCTCCAGCTTGACGCGGACAGCCAGCAGGCTCTTGACCGGGTTTCCCGGGCCGAGGAACGGGCGCGTTACGCGAAGGTGGCGGTGGCGCCGCAGTCGCTGCGGGCCGACGTCGCCGTGATCCGGCGGGCCGTCGCTGCCGGGGCAGCCCGGCCACAGCGCTGGCGAGCCTGGCTGCTGCCGCCGTCGGCGCTGCTGCCGGTGCGCTCGGGCGTGCAGCAGGCACTCGACGTGTTCGGCTGGCTGGATGCGGCCGGCCTGCGGGTACGCGGCCGGGTCCGCCAGCTTGGCCGGTGAACCTGACGGCCGGCCAGGCGACCGGCAGCCAGCTGGCCGGAAGCGAATGACGGCAAGCCGACGCGACCGGCGCCCGGCTATCCGTTTCAGATATTGGTTGTAGCGCTCTTGGTAGTGCTGCCCGGCCGACGGCCAGCTGCCCGCGGGGCAGTTACCGGTCGCGCTCCTGACGGCGCTGCCACCGTTCCTCCAGCCGCTCCATCAGCCGGCGAGGCTGGCCGCGGTTGCGGCGGTCCCTGCCGCCCCGGCGCGGGCCCTTGCCGCCGACCGGGCCGACCCGGCCGGCCGCGGCGCCGCGAACCGAGCCTGGCCTGCGGCCGGCACCGGCCCCGCGCGCCGAGCCCGGCCCCCGGGCACTGGCCGTGCCCGTCATGTGCCGCCAGCTGTTCAGCGCCCACATGGCGCAGGCCAGCATGACCACGAAGCCAGCCACGCCGATCCAGATGATCATCGATACGACGCCGCCGAGCAGCAGCCCGATCCCGATCAGGAACCCGAACGCCGCCTCGACGACCCGCCGCTTGTAGTGCACGCGCGGATCACTGCGGCGGGCCGCATGCGCGAAACGCGGATAATCGGCGTAGAGCGCCTGCTCGATCTGCTCGAGCTGGCGCTGCTCGTGCTCAGACAGCGGCACGTTGCCTCCCATAGAACTCGCGCTCGGCGACTGGTTCGATGACCTTCACCTCACGGCCTGGCTTATGCCCAGAATACGAGCGCGAGTACGTCAAGTGAAAGAGTACACCGGAGCCGGTCAGGAACCGTTGTCCCGTCCGACTGCTCGCAGGCCACTCCGGTCACCAGGACCGGCCTCCTTCCCCTTGACAAGGGTGGCCGGCCGGACTATATCCGGGCCGAATCGGCCGGCGATCAGGTCGACCGCCCGCTCGGCCTCCCGCCAGGAGGCTGGCCGGTCCCCGAAGGCAAGCTGGCAGTCGGCAGCGGCCACCGGGATGAGGCCGGCCGCGCGGACGCCGACCAGGCGCAGCCTGGCCTGTGCGTCGAGCCCGGCGGCCGCGTAGAGCGAGCAGGCCGTGGCGTGAATCTGCTGCGCCACGTCCGTCGCCTCCGGCAATGTCCTGGAGCGGGTAATCGTGGTGAAGTCCGCGAGCCGGAGTTTCACCACGACGGTCCTGGCCGCGCAGCCGGCCGCGCGCAGGCCGCGCGCCGTCCGTCCGGACAGCCTGAGCAGCTCGCGGCGGATGACCTCGGGATCGTCCACGTCGGTGTCGAAGGTCTCCTCGGCGCCGATGCTCTTCTCCGAAGCGCCCGGCACTACCTTGCGGTCATCGCGCCCGCGCGCCAGGGCGACCAGGTGCGCCCCGGCGGCCCGGCCCAGCGCGCGTTCCAGCGTGGCGGGGGGCGCCTGCGCGATGTCGGCCACCGTGCGCAAGCCGAGGCTCGCCAGCACCCGGCCGGTCCGCTCCCCTACCCCCCACAGCGCCGAGACCGGCAGCGGGTGCAGGAAATCAAGGACATGGTCGGCAGGAACCACGAGCAGGCCGTCCGGCTTGCACTGGATCGAGGCGAGCTTGGCGACGAACTTGCAGGTCGCGACGCCGACCGAGCAGGTGATTCCCTGCTGCCCGCGGATCCTGGCACGGATCAGCTCACCGATCCTGGCCGGCCGGCCAAGCCGGCGCAGCGCACCGGAGACGTCAAGGAACGCCTCGTCAAGCGCCAGCGGCTCCACCTCCGGGGTCACTGCCCGGAACACCGCCATGACTTCCCTGGATACCGCGGCGTAACGGCGATGGCTGGGCGGGATGATCACGGCTTGCGGGCACAGCCGCCTGGCCCGGCTCACCGGCATCGCCGAGCGAACGCCGAAGGCACGAGCCTCGTAGGTCGCCGACAGCACGACGCTGCGGCCGCTGGCCGCGCCTACGATGACCGGCCTGCCTGCCAGCTCCGGCCGGTCCCTGATCTCCACGCTGGCGTAGAACGCGTCCATGTCGACGTGCAGGATGTGACAGCCAGCGTCGTCCCCGGCCCGGTAACCCCCGGTCGTCTCAGCCCCGCCCCTGGGCGGCTGGTCGCCGGTCACTGGCGCCTCCTCGCGGCGTCGGCACGCTCCCGAATGTAGCCCGGGGCACCGACATTCCGCCGGTCAGGCAGCCAGCTAGCTCAGCCGTCGGCCGTCGGCCTGAGCTCCAGCAGGCGCGCCAGCAGCCCGTTGACGAATGCGGGCGACGCATCGGTGGACAGCTCGCGGGCAAGCAGCACGGCCTCGCTGATCGCCACGCCATCGGGCACGCCGGGGTTCCAGAACAGCTCGTAGGCGCCGATCCGGAGGATGTTCCGGTCCACCGCAGGCATCCGGTCCAGCGTCCAGCCGCGTGAGTTGGCCGCGAGCAGCTCATCGATCTCGCCTTGGTGCGCCAGCACGCCGCGGACCAGTTCGGCGGCGTACTCGGGTACCGGCGGGCTGGCCGCAGCAGTCCGTTCGCGGAGCAGGTCAAGCACCGGCTCGCCCCGGATCTCGGCCTCGAACAGGATGTCGAGTGCCCGCTTCCGTGCCTTACCGCGTGCCGACATGGTCGCCGTCCGGTTGCCGCTGGGGATCAGATCCGGGGATCACGCCCGGCCGAGGTAATCGCCGCTACGCGTGTCCACCCTGATCTTCTGGCCGGTCGTGATGAACAGCGGGACCTGAATCTGCGCGCCGGTCTCCAGCATGGCCGGCTTGGTCCCGCCGGTCGAGCGGTCGCCCTGCACACCCGGGTCGGTCTGGCTGACTGTCAGCTCCACCGATGCGGGCAGGTCCACGTAGAGCGGCACCCCGTCGTTGAACGCCACCGTCGCGGTCTGCTCCTCGAGCAGGTAGTCCGCTGCGCCGCCGACCGTAGCCGCCGGGATGCGCGGCTGGTCGTAGTCCTGGACGTCCATGAAGACGAAGTCCTCGCCCTCGCGGTAGAGGTACTGCATCTCCCGCTTGTCGACATTGGCCACCTCGACCTTGACGCCGGCGTTGAAGGTCCGGTCCACGACCTTGCCGGTCAGCACGTTCTTCAGCTTCGTGCGCACGAAAGCGCCGCCCTTGCCGGGCTTCACGTGCTGGAAGTCCACGACGCCCCAGAGCTGGCCGTCCAGGTTGAGCGTCATGCCGTTCTTCAGGTCGTTCGTCGTGGCCAAGTCTGTCGTGTCTCCTGCATGGGGGCGGGTATTCGGGCCGGGCGGGCGCCGCGCGCTAGAGGACGAGCAGTTCCCTGGTTACCGTAGTGAGCAGCTCGCCCGCGATCGCGCCATCACCGGCGCGCACGGGGCCGGCGCGCACCACGAGAGTGTCCTCGATCCTGACACCGCCCCGGCCAGGCAGGTAGATGCCGGGCTCGACGGTGACGGGAACTCCAGCCGCTAGTCTACCTGCCTGGCCGTGCCCGATAATCGGCGCCTCGTGGATCTCCAGGCCGACGCCGTGCCCGGTGCCGTGACCGAAATGCCCGCCGTACCCGGCCGCGCTGATCAGGTCCCTGGCCGCGGCGTCGACATCGGCGGCCTCGGCACCGACGGTGACCGCCGCGAGGCCGGCCCGCTGTGCGGCGGCCACTACCTCGTAGATTTCCCGCTGCCACCCGGCGGGCTCGCCGACCGCCACGGTCCTGGTCATGTCCGCGTGATAGCCGGCATACCGGGCTCCGCAGTCGATCGTGACGAGATCCCCGGCGTGCAGCGGCCAGGCCCGGCACATGATGCGGGGTGTCGCCGTTCGGCCCGCTGGCCACGATCGTGTCGAAGGCCAGTTTCTCCGCGCCGCGGTAGGTCATCTCGCGTTCCAGCGCGATCGCGAGCTCGCGCTCGGTGACGCCAGGCCCGATACGGTCGAGCACTGCCTCGAACGACTCCGAGGTGATCTGACAGGCGCGGGCCAACGCGGCGATCTCGGCATCGTCCTTGACCATCCGCAGCTTTTCGACCGGCTGGCCGAGCGGGACCAGCGTCAGGCCGCCGGCCACCAGCGCCTGGTAGCGCTGCACCGTCATCTCATGTTCCTCGAAGCCCACCGCCGCCAGCCCGGCGGCCGCCGCGCGGGCGGCCAGCGCGGGCTCGGTGAAACGGTCGATGACCAACTCGAGGTCCGGGCAGTCGCGCTGCGCCGCCGGTGCGTAGCGGGAGTCGGTGGCTAGCACCTCTGTCCCGCTGGCCGGCAGCAGCAGCGCGGCGTTCGAGCTGGCCAGGCCGGTCAGGTAACGGACATTGACACTGCTGGTGATGAGCGCGGCATCGGCGCCGAATGCCGCGGTCTGCTGCTGGATGCGGGCCCGGCGGGCGGCATGGATATCGGGCATGCCATGACTTTACGGCGCGGCCGGCCAGGCAGCGGGATGCCCGCGAGCATGACCCAGGTCCAGAAGGCCAGCAGCGGTTATTAACGGATCCTTCGGCCCGCATGTTTATTTCCTGCTGAGCGGGGAGGCTGCCGGTCAAGTCAGCCACCCCGGCTGCACGGAGGTCAACATGACGAAGCTGTCGACACGCGAACCCGCGGCAGCGCCAGCGACAGAGCTCGCCCGGTGGGACGACAGTGAGCTGCTCAGCCTGGTCCGCTCGCTGCCGCTCGGCGACCAGCGCCGTGGCGCCGCGTGCGAGATGCTGGTCGCGCGCTATCAGCCGCTGGTCCGCTCGTGCGCGCGGAAATACTGGAACGGCCCGGAATCGGCGGACGAGCTGATGCAGGTCGGCTACGTCGGGCTGATGAAGGCCATCAACAAGTTCGATCCCGAGGTCGGCGGGAGCCTGGCCGCGTACGCGTTCCCGAGCATCAGCGGCGAGCTGAAGCGGCACTTCCGTGACCGCTGCTGGCAGGTGCACGTGAAGCGGTCCGCCCAGGAGCTGGTGCTGGAGATGCGGAAGGTAGCCAGGGAACTTACCCAGCAGCTCGGCCGGGCTCCCGACGATGCCGAGCTTGCCGGGCACCTGCAGGTCAGTGTCGAGGACCTGCTGGACGCGAGACGCGCGGACCTCGGCTTCCATGCCTGGTCACTGGACGCGCCGATGTCCGGCGACGACGACGCGGCCAGCCTCGCCGAGCTGCTCGGCGAGGAAGACCGCCAGGTGGAGCACACGCTCGACATGACGGCGGTATCCGCGCACTGGAACGAACTGCCCGAGCGGCAGCAGCGTATCCTGCTGATGCGGTTCTACGGCAATATGACCCAGGCCGAGATCGGTGACAACCTCGGCATCTCCCAGATGCACGTGTCCCGGCTGCTGACCCAGTCGCTCAGCTACCTGCGCGAGTGCCTGCTCGGGCCGGAGCAGCGGCTATCAACGGTTGGAGCATCATGAAGATCGCGACTGCCCTGACGATGCTCGCGGTGGGGGCCATACTCGCCTTCGCCGTCCGGGCCAATCCGCCGGGGCTGAATATCCACACCGTGGGCTGGGTCGTCATGCTGACCGGCGTTGCCGGGATGGCGCTGCCAGGTCCGGCGTCGGGCTGGCTGCGCAGGCGGATCGTGGTGCGGCGGGGCCTGGTCGGGCCTGCTGCGCCGGGTGTACCGGCGGGGCGGGGCGGGCCGGCCGGATCGGCCAACGGCGACGCCGATGACGCCTCGTACCTGGCTGCGTACCCGGCTGCCGCCGATGAGTCATACCCGTCCTATGTCCTGCACGACCCGGCCGCGCTGGCATCGGCGATCTTGCAGGACGCCGAGCTCGCCGGGGGGACCGCGGGCGAGCCGGAGACGACGCCCGCGGATGCCACGGTGCCTAGGCTGGCCGCCGTCAGGCTCGACGATGAGCCAGCAGGCCCGGCCGGCACGCTGGACGATCTGCTGGCGGGCCGGACCACCGACGGCCGCGGCGAACCAGGCTGACCGGCGCCGGGCCGGACGCACCGCAGGCTGCCCAGCTGGCAGTCGCCGCGCCCAGGCCGCCCGTGAATTAGTGGTTACGATCCGTCCGGCGATAACCGGCTAGATCGTAACCACTGACGCGAACAGATCAGGTCGCGTTCTGCCATCAGGGGGCGGGAGTGTCGCCGACGCGCATGGCCAGCATGGTCATGTCGTCGCGCAGCTCGTTCAGGCTGAACTCAACGACCAGCGACTGCAGGCCAGCGATGATCTCGGCCAGCGGCAGGCTGGCCAGCGCGGCGAGCTCGTCGGTAAGGCGGTCTTCGAAGTAGGCCATCTCCGGGCTGCGGGCCTCGGTGACGCCGTCGGTGAACAGGAACACCAGATCACCCTTGCCGAGCCCGATTTCTTGCGTGCCAGGCTCCGCGTCCGGGAAGAGGCCGAGCGGCATGCCGCCGCCGGGCAGGATCCGCACCCGCCCGTCTGACCGGACCAGCGCCGGGCCGGGGTGCCCGGCGCTGGCGATCGTGACCTTGAGACCGTCCTCATGCCAGCGGAAGTGAGCGACGCACGCGGTGACGAACCGCCCGTCGTATTCCTCCGCCAGCATGAGCTCGTTAGCCTGCCGTAGCGCCTGCGCCGGATCGGCATTCCAGTGCGCGAGCACCCGGATCGCGTGCCGCGCCGCGGCCGTTACTGCCGCGGCTTCCTCGCCCTTACCGCAGACGTCGCCGATCGCCATCCCCCAGCCGCCGGGGATGCGGTAGACGTCGTAGAAGTCGCCGCCTACCTCGAGTCCCTCGGTGGCCGCCGCGTACGCAGCGGCGATCTCGACGCCGGGAATCTCCGGCACTGCCCGGGGCAGCAGGCTGGCCTGCAGGGAGTCGGCGATCTCGGTGCGCCGCCGGAACATCCGGTCCACCCTGATCGCCAGCGCTAGCTGCTCGCCGAGTTCTTCGACCAGGCCGAGGTCGGCGATCTCGAAGTGCCGCTCGCTCGCGCGGCGGGCCAGGGTCAGCACACCGTAGGCCTGCTCACCGTCGGTCAGCGGCACGCAGAGCACGGAGTTCGCGCCGAGTTGCATCAGCAGCGGGACCGCGTCGGTGCCGGCGCCTGGACCTGGACCTGGACCTGGACCTGGACCGAGGATGCCGACGTCCTCCGCGTGCGCGACCAGCATCGAGCTACCCGACTCGTGTACCTGGCGCGGCGCCGAGCCCGGCTGCGGGTCGACCGCCGCGATCGCGCGGGCCAGCTGCTCTGACTCGTGATCGGCCGGACCTATCACTATCTGCCTGCGCAGCCGCTGGCGACGCTCCACGTCGACGATGACCCAGGCGGCTAGCTCGGCGGCCAGCAGCCGGGCGCACCGGTGCAAGGTCACCGACTCGCTGAAGGTGGCGTTCTCCAGCAGCAGCCTGGTCGCGGCGGTCACCAGGTCAAGCCGGTGCGCCATCGCCTCGACCGCCCTGGCTGCCGCCCCGCCGGCCGCGTTGGCTTCGTCCAGCGCGGCAGCCTCGTCCAGCCCGGCGCTCCCGTCCAGCCCGGCGAGGCCGGCGGCAGGCCGGCTGGCGGCGGCGGGCGGCCGGCTAGACCCGGCCGGCCCGGCGGACCCGGCAGACGCCGCGGGCGTGGGGCTGGCCGTCGCGATCACCAGCCCGGGCTCGCCGGGAAGGTCGATGGCACTGAGCGCGAGCACCGACCCCGCCGCGCCGTCCGGGCCAAGCAGCGGGCACAGTACCCGCCGTGGCCTGCCGGTCCGCGCTACCGCGGCGACCTGGGAGTGCACCGCGGCCCGCGACGGAAGTGCGACGAACGCGGTGAGGAGCTTCCCGGTCACGTATCCGGGACCAGAGCCGAGCAAATCCCCGGCTCGCCGGTTGGCGCGGCGGATTGTCCCATCGCGGTCGAGCAGGAATAGCGGCACCGGTGCCTCGGCGAACATCGCCCGCAGCAGCCGCCGTTCCACGTCCGGCCCGTCGGCGTGTGTTGCCCGCGCGCCAGACCCGGAGCCAGCCTGCAGCCCGGCCGCGGCGTCGATCGCCCCGTCGAGTTCCGCGAGCGCGGCCTCGAGTAGTTGCGGCAGCTGGGCGCCAGTCAGTGTCGCGGACTGCCGGAGCGCGCCAGCGCGTTCCCGCAGTCCGGCGATCTCCTCACCTGACCCGCCGCTGCTGGCCTGTTGCATCTATCGGTCCCATCTGCGCGGGAAGCCATCTGCGCGGAAGCCCGCGGCCCGTGCCCGGCCTGCTGGAGTTGCATCCGCCGCGGACCAGTGAGCGCGCCAGGCTAGCACTCCCCCGGCAGTTGCCGGGAGTCGCCCCTGCGCAGGCCACCTGCGCCCGTGGGTCTCGGACCCCCCACCTGCCCGCGGAATCCCGGGGACCGCCCACGTGCCAGCACTGGCCCGTCCCGGGCCGCTCCACCCGTGCCCAGCACGCCGCGCCGGGCTAGCCCGGGGCGGGTCTCCTAGCGATCCTGGTCGTTAGTACTCCAGCCGTAGATCGTTATGTGCATGCGACCACCAGAAGATCATTCACCAGTCGTCACCTCCTCGGACGGGACCGGGCTACGGCCGGCGTCACGCATGGGGTCAGCGAGGCAGACGCCAGCCTGATCCCTGCTGCGGCGCGCTGCTGCTGCACGTCGCCAGCGGCTGATCAGGGTCAGCCGGCGGCTAGGTCGCGCTGATACCTGGTGCCTGGCTTACCGCCGAGGTGGGCCGGGTCGGCCGGGCCGACCGGGACGAACCCGGCTTTGGTCAGCACCTTCCGGGACGCGGCATTCTCGCGGGCGGTGGCCGCCTTGAGCGTGCGCAGCCCGTGCCGCGCCGCCGCTAGCCGGCACAACTCCCGGACGGTCGCGGTCGCCACGCCGCGGCCGGCGACGTGCTGGGCGACCCGGTAGCCGAGTTCGGCAGTGCCGTCCTCGAAGTCGTACAGGTTGAACCGGCCCAGTACCGAGCCATCCTCGTCGACGAGCACGTAGAAGGCGCAGATGCCGGCCTCCTGCTCAGCCAGCAAGGCGCTGTGCCGGTCGGTGAACTGGTCGTAGAACTCGTCGCCGCGGTCGGAGACCGAGGCAGCGAAGTAGGCGCGGTTCGCCAGCTCGAAGGCCAGGACCGCCGGGGCATGGCCAGCATGCAGCCGCTGCAGCTCGGGCACGGCCCAACTTTACCCAGATGGTGCGCTGAGGCCACCTGGGTTTCGCCGGGCCGCCGCTGATGAGTCGTCACAACCCATGATCATCAAGCGGCGGCCGTTCCGCGTCGAGCGCCCCTACACCGCCAGATCACGAAGTCCGGTTGGATCGCTAGGCGGCCAGCACCGGTGCCAGGCAGCAATTCGCGGCGGATCTGGCAACCCGGTGTTTGAGCGCGCCGCCGCTAGGACATAATGGCCCGAAGTAACGGTGCCTACGACGCAGGCACTCCCCCACGCCGCCACGGCGTGGTCGCGGAGCATGCCTGTATGGAAGGCTCTCGCTTGTGCGACGGCCCGTCGTTGCCCAAGCTTCCCGTATCTCCTCCGCGATCTTCGGCGTTATCGCCGTGGCGCTCACGAAGGAGACAGCGTCATGAAGATCGCACTCGTCGCGGAGCAGGCCAGTCAGCACCCCGCCGTTCGCAGCGCGACGGCAGCCGAAGGCGGCAACCAGGCTCGCGGGCTTTCCACCCTTGCCCGGACGCTCGGCGGGCTCGGGCATCAGGTCACCATCTACGCGCGGAAGGACGCCCAGGGACTTCCCGCCAGGACTCAGCTGGCTCCGGGGGTGACGGTCGAGCACCTGCAGGCCGGCCCGGCCAAGCGGCTGCCGGATGACAAGGTCCTGCCGCACATGGCGGCGTTCAGTGGCCGGCTGGCACAATCCTGGCGCCAGCAGGTGCCGGATGTCGTGCATGCTCACTTCTGGACCGGCGGCCTCGCAGCGCTGGCGGCGACCCGCGACGTCCGGGTGCCCGTTGCGCAGACCTTCCACTCGCTCGGCACCGCCGAGCGGCGCCACTATGGCACGCTGCCGGGCGGATCCGAGGCGAGGCTGCGGCTGGAGAGCCTGATCGGCCGCAGTGTCAGCGCCGTCCTCGCCAGCTCATCCGGCGAGATGTCCGAGCTTGCCCGGCTCGGCGTGCCGCGGACGTCCATCAAGGTGGTTCCGTACGGTGTCGATACCGACGAGTTCCTGCCGGATGGCCCGGTAGCGCGGCGCAGCAGCCGGCCGAGGCTGCTCGCGGTCGCGCCGCTCACCGAGCGCTCCGGGCTGGACGTGATAATCCGCGCGATGGCCGACGTGCCCCGCTGCGAGCTCGTCATCGTCGGCGGCCCGCCGCGTTCGGAGCTGGGCAAGGAGCCCGTATACCGCAGCCTGGTCCGGCTGGCAGACCAGCTTGGGATTGCCGACCGGATCGTCTTCGCCGGCCAGGTCAGCCGGGCCCGGATGCCCGCGCTGCTCCGCTCCGCGGATCTGCTGGTGCACACCGCGCTGTACGAGCCGTTCGGCATGGTCCCGCTCGAGGCGATGGCTTGCGGCACGCCGGTGATGGCTGCCGCGGGCGGCAGTCATCAGGACACGATCGTGGACGGCACAACCGGCGTGCTGGTCCGGCCGGGACAGCCTGCCGCGCTAGCCCGGCAGGTACGCCGGCTGCTGGCCAGCCCAATGCTGCTGCAGGGATACGGGATCGCGGCGGCCGACCGCGCCCGCGCTCGGTACTCCTGGGAGCGGATCGGCCGGGAGACCCTCGTTGTCTATGAGCGGTTGCTGCAGCAGCAGCATCAGCTACCTGCCGCCGCCTGATCATCGGGCTGCGGCGCACGCGGGCGTCCGGTGGACTGCAGTCCCTGGGCGCCCGCGGGCCGTTGTCCCGGGCCGCTGACCGACCGGTGCGCCTTGATGATGGTCCTGGCGACTTCGGTCACCTTTATGTGCCGGGTCTGAGACGTCTGCCGCATCCGGTCGAAGGCTTCCCGTGCGCTGCAGCCGAGGGCGTGCATCAAGAATCCCCTTGGCCTGATCCACGAGGGTCCGCGACTCGGCTGCCTCGCGAAGCTGCAGCGCCGTCCGCTGCGAGTCACCATAGATCGATGCGTTGCCCATCGTCGCGCCGCCGAACGCGACGAGCAGCTCAGCGAGGGCCACCCGCTCCAGATCCAGCGACCGCGGCCGCGCGCCGAACAGCGACAGCATCAGCGTCATCGGGCCGAACTGATGCACCAGCGTGACCGAGCACCGGACACCGCGGCAGAGTGCGGCGCTCGCGTATTCCGGCCACCTCTCCTCGGTGAGGCTGTCCGCTGAAGTGACGACCTCGCCGGCCGCCAGCGCGGTCGCCCACGGCCCGGTGCGCTTGTTCCAGGCAAGCTCGAACAGATCGGCCAGATCCGGGTGGGTAGCGGCCATCTCGACCGGCTCACCGTCCCGCCAGAGCGCCGACGTAGCCCCCGAGCACGCGGGTACCTGGCGGGCGGCGAGAACCGCCAGCCGGTGCAGCGACCTGATATCGGAGGCGTCCGCGATGCTCAGCAGCTCAGCGGCTTCGCGCGCCAGTTCCTGGGTGACGTTCTGGTCAAGCATCGCCACCTCCGGCGCCTGGAAGCAGGACGAACGCAGCCATTCTTAACACACCGCGCCCCGCAATGCGACATCCCGCCCAGTTCGGCCGGCTGCCGGGCTGGCCAGCATAGGCCACGCTGCCGCCCGCCCGGTCACGACCGCCCCGCATGCACCCGGGCAGTTACCCGGCCAGATCCCGGACCTGCTCGATCAGCCGAACCCTTTCGTGGTGGGTAGCGGCCAGCGGCGTGACGTTGAGCGTCGTGACACCGGACTCGCGCATGGCCGCAACCCGTTCCGCCACCAGGGACCGCGGCCCGATCAGTGATATCCCGGCCAGCAACGAGGACGGCACGAGCGCTGCGGCCTCGTCCTTGCGGCCGGCCAGGTAAGCGTCCTGGATAGCGGCCGCCTCGCTCGCATAGCCGAACCGCACCGCCAGCTCGTAGTAGAAATTGCGGCCCCTTGCGCCCATCCCGCCGATGTACAGCGCGAGCATCGGCCGGCCCAGTTCCCGGTAGCCGATCACGTCCTCGCCGATGGCCAGTCCAGCCTGCGCGACCACATCGAGCGGCCCGATGGACGGATCCCGACGCGCGGCGCCGGCCGCAAGCGGAGCGCCCCAGACCGAGGCGGCCTTCTCCGGAAAGTAGAAAATCGGCTCCCAGCCCTCGGCCAGCTCGGCGGCCAGCTCGACGTTCTTCGGCCCGAGTGCGGCAACCACGATCGGGATCCGCTCCCGGACCGGATGGTTGATCAGCTTGAGCGGCTTGCCGAGGCCAGTTCCCTGATCCGGCGGCAGCGGGATCGTGTAGTACCGCCCGGAATACTGCAGCCGCTCGCGCCGCCACACGCTGCGGCAGATCTCGATGATCTCGCGGGTACGGCCGACTGGCGCGTCATAGGGCACGCCGTGCCAGCCCTCAATCACCTGCGGGCCGGATGCCCCGATGCCGAGCGTGAACCGGCCGCCGGACACGTAGTCGAGCCCGGCTGCCGTCATTGCGGTGAGCGTCGGCGTCCTGGTGTACAGCTGCAGGATGCCGGACGCGATCTGCAGCCGCTCGGTCTTCGCGGCGATGAAACCGAGCTGGCTGACCGCGTCATAGCTGTACGCCTCGGGGACGAACACAATGTCGAGCCCGGCCGTCTCGTAGTCGGCGAGCTCGGTCACTGTCTCGGCGAATCCGCTTGCGTAGCTCAGGGACATCCCGATGCGCATTCAGCCACGCCTTTCGCCGTCGGAGCGCGGCCAGGTCACGGCCGGCCGCACTGTCCAGGGTAGGGGCGCAAACGTGACCCGGCCAGTCAGCACGACTCCGGCAGCTCCGGCCCGGCAGTGCGGAAACCGGCAGCGCACCGTGACCGACGGCGCTGGGCCCTAGCCCGGCGGGCTAGATCAGCGCGGCGATGGCTCGGAGGGCGAGCTGGTAGGACAGGATCCCGAAGCCGGCGACCGTGCCGTCAGCCACGCCGGCCACGACCGAATTGTGGCGGAACGACTCGCGCGCGGCCGGGTTGGACAGGTGCACCTCGACCAGCGGCGCGGTGCGCATCGCCAGGGCATCCCGGAGCGCGTAGGAGTAATGGGTGAAGGCGGCCGGGTTCAGCACTACCGGGGTCCTCGCGTCGGCTGCCGCATGCACCCAGCTGACCAGTTCTGCCTCGTCGTCTGTCTGCCTGACCTGCACGTCGAGCCCGAGATCCCGGCCCGCCTGCTGGCAGGCGGCGGTCAGCTCGGCTACGGATGCCGTGCCGTACACCTCAGGCTCGCGGGCGCCGAGCCGCCCGAGATTCGGCCCGTTCAGCACCAGGACTTGCCTCATCGGCCGCACACCTCCGCGTATGCCTGCGCCAGCAGTTCTTCCGGCGGGTCGTCAAGAATGCCGGGCCGGGCCAGCCCGTCGAGAACCACCAGCCGCAGTCGCGCGCCGCGGGCCTTCTTGTCGACCGCCATCGCGTCCCGCAATCCGGGCCATGCCCCGGCCCGGTAGCTGACCGGCAGCCCGGTGGCGGCGAGCACCCGGCGGTGCCGGTCCGCAGTCGCGGCATCCAGCCGGCCGGCCAGCCTGGCCACTGCGGCCGCGTAGACCATGCCGACCGATACCGCCTCGCCGTGCCTGATCCGGTAGTGCTCCGCCCGCTCGATGGCATGGCCGAGCGTGTGACCATAGTTCAGCATCTCCCGCGGGCCGGCCTCGCGCAGGTCGGCCGACACGACCGCCGCCTTCATCCGCACCGCCCGCTCGACCAGCTCACGCTCGTCCCGGCCGGACGGTGCCGCCGCGCCGGCCGGATCGGCCTCGACCAGGTCGAGTATCGCCGGATCGGCGATGAACCCGGCCTTGATCACCTCGGCCAGCCCGCTGCGGTACTCGGCGGCAGGCAGCGTGGCCAGCGCCGCCAGGTCGGCGAGCACGCCGGTCGGCGGGTAGAACGCGCCGACCAGGTTCTTGCCCGCCGGGATGTTGACGGCTGTCTTGCCGCCGATCGCGGCATCGACGACGCCGAGCAAGGTGGTTGGCACGAGCACGTGCCGGATGCCGCGCAGCCAGCATGCCGCGGTGAAACCGGCCAGGTCGGTGACCGCTCCGCCGCCCACTCCGACTATCGCATCGGACCTGGTGACCCGGCGTGCCGCCAGCCGCGACCAGAGACCGGCCGCCACCTCGATGTCCTTGGCCGCCTCGCCGTCCGGCACCGGCTCGGCATGCACGATGTAGCCGGCCTCGGCGAGTACCTGGCAGGCGGGCCTGGTGATCCCGGCCAGGCCGCCGGCGTGCACCACCACCACCGTGCGGGCATCCTTGCCCACCAGCGACGGCAGCTCGCCGAGTACGCCAGTGCCCACGACCACTTCATACGGGCGCTCGCCGCCCACCGAAATGCGGGTCACGCTCACTGGCTGGCATCCGCCCGGTCGAGCTCGCGGGCGATCTCGTCCGCCACCTCGGCGGGTGACCGGCTGTCGGTGCCGACGGTGCGCCAGGCAAGCCCGGCGTAGACCGGCAGCCGCTGGTCAAGAAGCGCCTTCAGCTGCGCCCTCGGGTTGCCGAGCAAGAGCGGCCGCGCGCTGTTCAGGCCGACCCGCTTCGCCGCCGCGGCGAAACCTGTTTCCAGGTAGACAACTCGCTGGGCGGCCAGCAGCCGCCGGTTGCCGGGGTCGAGCACGGAGCCGCCGCCGAGGGCAAGCACCCCCAGATGAGCGGTGACGCCAGTTGCCACCGCGTCGCGTTCCAATGCGCGGAAGGCCGGCTCGCCGTCATCGATGAAAATATCCCCGACCGGCTTGCCCGCTGCCTCCTCGATGACGGCGTCGGTATCGAGGAAGGCGACGCCGAGCAGCCCGGCCAGCAGCGGCCCCACCGTCGACTTGCCCGCGCCCGGCGGGCCGATCAGGATCGCGGCCGGGCCGCTCATGAGATCACCAGCGATTTCAGGTAACCGCGCAGGTTGCGCGCTGTCTCCGCGGCCGAGTCGCCGCCAAACTTCTCGATCGCCGCGTCCGCGAGCACCAGCGCCGCCATCGCCTCGGCAACCACCCCAGCGGCTGGCACCGCCGTCACGTCGCTGCGCTGGTTGATCGCCTTCGCGGGCGCGCCGGTGCGCACGTCCACCGTGGCCAGCGCCCTGGGCACCGTGGAGATGGGCTTCATCGCCGCGCGCAGCCGGACCGGCTCGCCGGTGCTCATCCCGCCCTCGATCCCGCCTGCCCGGTTCGTGCGCCTGCGGATTCCGTCCGGGCCGCCGTCGATCTCGTCGTGCGCCGCGGAACCCCGCCGCCGGGCAGTGGCGAAGCCATCGCCGACCTCGACGCCCTTGATCGCGTGGATGCTCATCAGCGCCCCGGCCAGCCGGCCGTCCAGCCGCCGGTCCCAGTGCACGTAACTGCCCAGTCCCGGCGGCAGCCCGTAGCAGAGGACCTCGACGATGCCGCCGAGCGTATCGCCGTCCTTGCGGGCTTCATCGATCTCGGCCTGCATCGCGGCGCTGGCCGCGGGATCCAGGCAGCGCACCGGGTCACTGTCCACCCGGGCGGCGTCGGCCGGGCCGGGCATAACCCCGTCCGGGGCGCTGACCGGGCCGATGGCCACCACATGGCTGACTACCTGGACGCCGATGACCTGCTGCAGGAAGCGGCGGGCGAGCTCGCCGAGGGCTACCCGCGCCGCAGTCTCCCGCGCGCTGGCCCGCTCCAGCACCGGACGGGCATCGTCATGGCCGTACTTCTGCATGCCCGCCAGGTCGGCATGGCCAGGACGGGGCCTGGTCAGCGGCGCGGCGCGGGCAAGGTCGGCGAGCCCGGCCTGCTGCACCGGGTCCGGTGACATCACCACGTCCCACTTCGGCCACTCGGAGTTCGCCACCCGGATCGTGACCGGACCGCCGAGAGTGCTGCCGTGCCGCACCCCGCCGGTGATCTCGGCCGCGTCCTGCTCGAACTTCATCCGGGCGCCGCGGCCGTATCCGGCCCGCCGCCTGGCCAGCGCGGCGGCAACGTCGGGCGTGCTGATCAGCACCCCGGCGGGCATCCCCTCGCAGATCGCGACGAGCGCCCGGCCATGCGATTCACCCGCGGTCAGCCAGCGCAGCATGAGAGAAATCCTCCCACGCGGCCCGTCCCGCCTCGCCCGGCGGCGGCGCTGCCTGGCGTGTCGGCTGGGCTGGGCAGCCCGTTTCAAATCTGCGGTGACTGCCCTGGCGGCGGGCTGATCACGATCTCGATCCCCCGGCGCAGCCTGCTGCCGAGCCTGGCCATGATGGCCGTCGCGGCACCGGCGGCCAGTTCGGCCGCGGCGGCCCGGCGGTCCGGCGAGATGACCAGCTCGACGGCCAGGTCGCTGTCCGGCCCGCCAGGCAGCAGCCGGGCGAAGCCAATCGCGTGCTGCCCGCTCAGGGCGCGGGTTACCTCGGCTAGCACGTCCGGATCCGCGTGCGGCAGCGGAACGGGCCGGCCGTCGGCGAGGGCTGCCAGCCGCGCGCCGTCGATCGCGACCGGGACCGGGCCGGCGATGTCGAGCACCACGGCGGTTGAGCCAGTGGCGGCGCTCTGCCACACGCGGCTTGCCTCGACTGGTACCGGCCGGGCGGCTGGCTGCCACCTGACCAGGGCGTCGAGGCAGGTGAACGCCGGCATCGCGGGGCGGCCATCGTGCCCGACCAGGGTGGGAACGCTCATTTCGCTGGCCCGCTCAGGGCCGCCGGGCGCAATGCGGCGAGCGCCGCCGAGCCCGGATGCGGCTTCGCAGCCGGGCTCGGCGGCGGCTGAGGTAACGACGGGGGGGGCCGCGGTGCCGCCGGAGTCCTTCGCCGGGCTGGCTACCACGGGAACCAGCAGCCGGACCCGGGACAGCGCAGTCAGCGCGGCATGCTCGCTGCCCGCGCCCGACGCAAGGGCGGCAAGCGCGGCGGCAGCGGCCGGGTCGGCCGATCCGTTGTCTGCAGCGAAGCGACTATCCCCGCTGCTCAGCCCAGGCACTGGCCTACTGTAGTTCGTCCGGCTGTGGTTCGGCCGGCTCGCTAACCGGCCAGCGGCGTGACTCGGGCCGCAATGCAGCCCCGCCAGCGCCGATGTCCCGCCAGCGGCGTCGTCCGCCAGTGGCGCAAGGCCCCCGCGAGCGGCGTAGCCTCGCCAGCGGCCAGCCGCAGCCGCCATCGCGCCGCGCCGCGCACCCCGGGCGTTCGGCTGGCCAGTAAGCCGAAGCAGTTGAGGACGTATTTCCCGATATGAGAGTCTCTTGAGACTGCATCGGAGTCTGCCCTGGGGGAGCGCGTGCGCGAGGTCGAGCCAGGAACCAGGCCCATCCGGCCGGGTACGCTGATGCAGAAGGCGATCCCGCCCCGGCTGGTGGAGCCATATCTGACTGGCCGGCGCTCGGTGATCGCCGGATTCGTCTACCGGGTACAGGACAGCACATTCGATGACCCTGCTGAGTTTTACGAAGCGCTTGACCTCCGATACGAGGGCTCTGGCTTCGCGCCGGATTTATCGGAGGTGTACTTCCTGCGCTGGAGCGCGGTGGCCGTCGGCTCCTACCAGATTCCATACGCACCGGAAAACGGCGGCGACTGGCGCGGCAAGCCGCCGTTCACCGGAACTGGCTTCACGTCATCGCGGGCCCGCAGGGTCGCGGAGTATTTCACCGATCCGATTCCGGTGCCGGTCGGTGCCGAGATGTACCGCATCACCCGGCGCGCGGAAGAGTTCATCGCCCGGTTCGACGGCCAGGTGTGGCTGCGCCCGTCCGGAGGGATCTGAGGCATGCGTTACCGGCTGATGGCGACTTACCAGGGCGTCCCGTACGAGGCCGGCATCGGGCCGTCCGACAGTGATGTCGTCCTTTTCGCTGCCTGCCCGCCCCCGGAGGACCTGGGCTTCGAGCCGGCCACCGGGCACTGGCGCAAGCAACTGCAGGTACAGGACGTCCAGGCGCTCTGGGAATCGCGGCCGATGGGCAGGTACCGGGGCCAGCGCTGCCTGGTGCTTGACGATCTCGGCGACCGGCTGCACATTGCCTACCTCGGACATGACGCCTACCAGGCGCTGCAACTCGGCTACTGGCAGGTCGACCGCGGCGTGTTCGAGCTAGTCACGCCGCGGGACGAGGTGACCGACGTCACCGAAGAACGCTTCGACTACCCCGAGCAGCGGAGGCCCGCTGGTGACTACCGCCCGGCTGGCGCAGACCCCGTCCCGGCGACCGCCGATTTCGGCGCGGCCGGCGCTGACTCAGGCCCCGCGACCGCCGATTTCGGCGCGGCCGGCGCTGACTCAGGCCCCGCGACCGCCGATTTCGGCGCGGCCGGCGCTGACTCAGGCCCCGCGACCGCCGATTTCGGCCCGCTCACCGCGGACTACAAACCTGCCATGGCGGACTACCGTGGCCCGGATTACGGCGCTCCGGCCGCGGACCTGCCGCCGCCCGGCTTCACCGTCATCCCGCCGGCCAGCGAGCCGCCGCTGCCGCTGGAAGCGGCAGCGCTGCGGGCAGCGTCCGCTGCGTCGCTGCCGAAGCAGCGCCGGCCGACCACCCAGTCGCCGCTGGCCCCGCAAGCAATGACCTCGCAGGCACCGACCTCGCAGGCACCGACCTCGCAGGCACCGACCTCGCAGGCCCTTTCAGGAACTATTACTGCCGTCGGGACGGAGGCAGTACCGCCGACGGCACCGGACCTGCTGACTGGGCCTGCCCCGGCGAGCACACCCGGCTTGCCAGTGTCGCCGGCCAGGCCAGCCCGGCCGGATCTGCCGGCACCATCTGCCTCTCCCGTGCGGCCGGATTTGCCGTCGTCGCCAGATTTGCCGCCACCGGGTTCGCCCGCGCCTGCCACTGCACCGCGGCGGCGGAGATCAGCCAGATCCCGGATGGCGACGCAGGGAATCTTCATCGAGCTCGCGACGCTCGCGGCGATACCGGCCGCCGCCTACGCGGTCGGCGAGGAAGTCGACGGCGCGCTCTGCCTGATCGAGACCGCCACCGGGTACGAGGTATTCAGCGCCGCGGGCGGAGCCAGGCACGAAGTGCGGGTATTCGAGGACGAAGAGTCCGCCTATTTCTACCTCTTCGGCGTGCTCGCGGCGGAAGCGGTGCGCACCGGGCTGCTGGTCCCGCACCGGTAAGCAGGGATGCCAGATCGATTTCCAGGCCGATATCCGGCTAATTCCGGACTGGCGACACGGTAATCCCGAGCATTAAATCACCACAGCTCGCCCAGGTTACAGCAATTACACAATCTGCCCACGCAATTCTGCCGAAATCGACATAATCCCTGATCATTCGCCTTGGCTGGCTTATTGGCCGCGCCGCAGGGAAGGAATTCAGCAAGGCATTAGCATAACCGCATTCAGGGGACGGACATGCGACTTACCATGCGGAGGCTGGTTGGCCGGAAGCAGGAACAGGCAGCGTTCCGTGCATAAGCGCAAGCGCAGGCACAGTAAGACATCTTGGCTCAATGCCGTCGCGATCTGTCTGATGGCAGCCGGGGTGGTAGTGGCGGTCACCGGGCGGCATGCCCTGCGGTGGGTGCCGCCGCCGATCCCGGTATCCTCGGCCACCGCCGGCGGGCAGGGCAGCGCGCACCCGGCTGCCCGGGCCCACGCCAGGCCTGCGCACATCGTCGTCCGGCCGACGGGCCGGCCGACTCGGGCAGGCCGGCGGCCAGGTCAAGGGTCCAGGCGCCGGGCCGGAGCTGGCCGCAGCTGGCCGGGGAGCGCCGGCCTGCTGCCGTCGCGCACTCCCGGCTAGCTGACCTCCTCGTCGAGCCAGGCCCGCACGGCCGCATCATGCTGCCCGAGAACTGGCGGCGCGGCATGCTCGGACGGGGGCGTGTCGTCAAAGCGCAGCGACGGCCCGGGCAACTCGATCCGGCCGAGGACCGGGTGGTCCACGGAGATGACGAGGCCCTGCGATCGCGTCTGAGCCCACTGGTAGACCTCGTCGATGGCCCGGATCGAGCCCGCGGGCACGCCGGCCTGGCCAAGCAGCCCGAGCCAGTGCCCGCGGCCGGCCTGCGCCAGCGCCAGCTCGATCTCCGCGGTCAGCTCGTCGCGCCGCGCGACCCGCAGCCGGTTCTCGGCAAACCTCGGGTCAGCTGGGTCGACGCCGACGACCGGGGCGAAGCGCCGCCACTGGCCCTCGTTCGCGACGCCAACCTGGAGCAAGCCGTCGGCGCACCTGAACGTCCCGTACGGGGCGATCGACGGATGGTGGTTTCCGGTTGCGGACGGCACTTCCCCGGCGACGGTCCAGCGGGTGCCCTGAAAGGCATGCGCGCCGATGACGGATGCCAGCAGGGAGGTGCGGACAACCCGGCCGAGCCCGGTGGCCGCGCGCTCGTGCAGGGCAGCGACGATGCCCAGTGCCGCGTTCAGGCCGGCTAGCACGTCCGCGATGGAAAGCCCGGCTTTGACGGGATGACCTGGATCCGCGCCAGTGACGCTCATCAGCCCCGCCTCGCCCTGCACGATCTGGTCGTAGCCAGGGCGCGATCCCTCCGGCCCGTCATGCCCGAATCCGGTGATAGCGCAGATGACCAGCCGCGGGTTCAGCTCGTGCAGCCGGTGGCAGGAAAAGCCGAGCCGGTCAAGCACGCCCGGGCGGAAATTCTCCACTAGCACATCGCACCGGGTCACCAGCCGCCGCAGCAGGTCCTTTCCCTCGTCACTGGCCAGGTCGCACGTCACCGACTCCTTGTTCCGGTTGCAGGACAGGAAGTAGGTGCTGTCGCCATGCCCGGCAGCGCCGCCGTCGGGCCCGGCCGGCTTCGCGGCGGCCGCCGTGAACGGCGGTCCCCACTGCCGTGACTCGTCACCGGTGCCAGGACGCTCGATCTTTACCACCCTGGCGCCGAGGTCGCCGAGCAGCATCGTCGCATGCGGGCCGGCCAGTGCCCTGGTCAGGTCAAGCACGACGATTCCGGCCAGCGGTCCTGGCATGCCGAGTCCTCCCTGGCGGCGACGCGGCCCGCGAGCGGGTGGCGGCCTGCCGTGTCTGGCGAGAGCGGGCGACGGATCCGCCTTGCGCTGACGCAACGGCCCGTCTCTTGCTGCCGACTCTAGGCATCGCGGCTGCGCTGGCAAGGCGATGCACCGAGGAATCCAGCAGGATTGCGCGGCTGACCGTCCGGACGTGCTGATTCGTACCGGGTTGAGGTAACTTCGCCCGCAGGCCGGCCGGGGAAGTTATCGTGCAGTTGCTGGCGGGGCTGACGGTCCCCCGCTCCCCAAGCAGCCCCGTCGGCATTTACCGCAGCGGCAGTACCGGATCTCCGACGGCCGGGCAAGCAAGATAGGCACCATGGCAAATCTGACCTCGATACCGCTGACCGGCGCGCAGTACGAGATCCGCGCCGGTGACTACCGGGCCACCGTTACCGAACTGGGCGCCGGCCTGCGCCAATTTACCTATCGGGACCAGCGGGTCAGCTCGGAGTACGCGCCCGACGAACTGCCGCCGGCCGCGGCCGGCCAGCTGCTCGCACCATGGCCGAACCGGATCGACGGGGGTCGCTATCAGTTCGCCGGGATGGACTGCCAGCTCGACCTGAGCGAGCCGGCCCAGGGCAACGCTATTCACGGCCTGACCCGATGGGCAGGCTGGCAGGCCGAACGGCATGACGGCAGGCGCGTGCTGCTCAGGCATTTGCTGCACGGCCGATCCGGTTACCCCTTCTGCCTGGACCTTGCGGCCGAGTACCGGCTTTCTGCCGATGACGGGCTGCAGGTGACCATCACGGCACGCAACGCCGGTACCCGGACTGCCCCGTACGGCACTGGCTGTCACCCGTACCTGACCGCCGGAACGCCGGACATCAACGACTGCGAGCTTGAGCTGCCGGCGGCGAAGTGGCTCCCGCCGGGTCCCCGCGGCATTCCGGCCGAGAGCCTGCAGGAAGTCACCGGCACCGAATATGACTTCCGCACTGCCCGGCTGGTAGGCAGCGTCCGGCTGGATCACGCATTCACCGGCCTGGCCAGAGATGCGGGCGGGCGGACTTGGGCCAGGCTCAGCGCCGAAGGCAGGCGGGTGTCATTCTGGGCCGGCCAGGGCTACGAGTGGCTGCAGGTGTTCACCGGCGACCCGCTGGATCCGCCGCGCCGCAGGCGCGCGCTTGCGATCGAGCCGATGACCTGCCCGCCGAACGCCTTCGTGACCGGCCACGACCTGATCAGCCTGGAACCGGGCAGCAGTGTGCAGCACGCCTGGGGCATCCAGGTCGATCAGTCCTGATCATGGGCCTGGGCCTGGCCGTGGGCCTGGGCCTGGGCCTGGCGCTGACCCGCGGCCGCCAGGCTGGCGATGCGCGCCAGGTCCGCGGCGGTGTCCACATCGTCAGCACTTCCGGTGTCGCCGCACTCGACTGGCGTCACCAGTGCCGGGTGCGCACGCAGGAACGGCCGTGCCCCGGCATCGCCGACGGCGAGCGCGGTAACCGCCGGCCAGTGCTCGCGGGCGATCAGTACCGGGTTGCGCCAGGCGCCGTGATAGGCCGCGACCGCGACGCTCGCGCCTGCCCGGTACGCGGCGATGAGCCGCCGGACCGCGGCCTGCCCGACCAGCGGCTGGTCGACCAGGGCGATCACGGCGGCATCGCAGTCATCGGGGACGGTAGCCAGCCCGGCGGCCAGCGACGAGCCCATGCCAGAGCGCCAGTCCGGATTGTGCACGATCAGCACGCCGGACAGGTCGACGGCGATGGCGCCGGTCACGATCACGATCGGCTGCGCCCCGCCGTCACGAAGCAGCGCGACGCCGCGGTCGGCCAGTGGCTCGCCGCCGAGCTCGACGGTGGCCTTTGGCTGGCCGAGACGGCTCCCGGCACCCGCTGCGAGCAGGACCCCGGCGACGCGGCGCTCCACGAGCATCAAGGTTACGGCTACCGGTAACGGCACGGCGTACCGGCGGCGGGGGCCGCGGGTCAGCGGCGGGGCCTGGACCGGCTGCCCAGTCCGCGCTGCTGGCCGAGGCCGCACCTAGCGTCGCTCGGCGTGCGGACCAGGGCACTGCTCGAGGAGGACCGGGCCAACGTGCTGTCCGTCGGGCACGCCCTTGAGCTGCACAAGACCATCAGCGGCCAGGACGTCACCGTCATCATCGACGGCTCGCAAGGGCCGCTAGTAGACCGGCGGCCGGACAAGACGCCCGGGTTCTCCGCCAGGCTGGAGTCATATCATGCCGAGGTGCTGGCCGCGCACCATGGCCATGAGGGCGGCCTGCAACTGCCGGTCCCGGCACCGGGACCCGTCGAGCTTGACCAGATCTCGGTCATGCAGCACCACCCAGCCGAGGCCGGCGGGGTCGGGTGACCAGCACAGCCTCTCCGGCCGTTGGCGCTGGCCCGGCCCAACATCGGCCAGCTGGCGGATGTCCCTCGCTCGCCGCGGCAGCAGGCTGAGAACGTTGCCGCCGCCAGTTCGGCGGCCGTGCCGCTGAGCCTTTGTGGAGGAGCCATGACCAGCCCGCTCGCGCCGCTGCCGAAGTCAATTGGCCCGCTGGCCGCCCAGATGTGCCGGCATCAGCCCGGGTGCCCGGATGCGCTGGCGCCGGATCGCCTAGCCGCACGGGCCCTGGCCTGCCATCCTGAGCAAGGCTGGAGCCTGCTGTGCAACGGCGTCGTGCTGTTCGACGACGGCGGAGAACTGCTCCCGGGCGGCCGGGCCATCTCCCCGGCGCCAGCCTGGATGGTGGCCGCCCGGATGCTGGCCGCGGCTGCCTAAGCGGCTGCGGCCAGCATCTGGCTCCCGCCGGGGACAGCCACGCCGGGACAGCCACGCCGCAGGCAGCACTGCCCGGGTGGCGTGGATCCCGGACGGCATGTCGCGCGGTTTACCGAGGGGCTCGCGCTGCGGCGTGCCACAGTCCTGGGCAATGGCTTCTTCGGTGCCGGGTCCTCCCCCACGGCGAAGTTCGCCGAACAGGTCCAGATCGCGGGGTGCACTCGCCGAAGCGGGCCAGGCCTGGCTGCGTCCGCGAGCTGCAAGAGGTCGCCGAGGCCGGGGCAGAACTGATCCTGTGCACGCCGATATTGGAGCAAGCCGAGCATGCCGAGCGACTGGCCGAGGAGATCATCCCGCAGCTCGGCTAGTGCGGTGACCCGGTTGGCGGCCGCGCCGCCGATCATCGGCGGCGCAGCGGGACGGTTCGAGAATCCGCGCCCTGGTCCAACTCCTCGAACGATGCCGCTGCCCGCCTGGCGGTGCCGGCGGCCCAGCGCCCGGTGCTGAGCAGACCCAGGACGCCGATGCCGACGCCGAGCCCGAGCACCAGCCACCACACGCCGTGCTCCGCGCTGGCGAACGCCACCCCGCCGCGGGCCAGGGCCGGTCCCACGATCGTGCCGGAAATCGCGACGCCCAGGGTGGTGCCGGCCTGCCGGCCCGTGGAGGCCAGCGAGGCGGCCACCCCGGCCATCGAGGCCGGCATTCCGGAGACCGCCGTGTTGGTGATCGGCGGGTTGACGGCGCCCAGGAAGATGCCGAACAGCAGGTAGATCGCAAGCACGGCCGGAAGCGGGGTGTCCGGGCCGCGCCCAACCGCCAAGCGGGTGCCCGCTGAGCAATCGGCAACTGAGACCGGGCGGGCCGAGCACGTCGCGTTCGCTGCGCAACTTGTCAGTGCACCTGGTACGCCTCGCCGGGCAGCGGCTGCCGGATCAGATCCTGGCGTTGCGGCGCAGGATGCCGATGGCACTGACGGTGGCGTAGCCACGCCACTCCAGGGCGCCCGCGGGTGAGACCTCGGCAAAGTCGACTGTCCACCCGCCGTCGTCCTGCTGCAGGCCGGCCAGCCGGTCCAGGTCGGCGGTGACCGCCGCCGCGGTGAACAGGGACCGCGCCGGACGGCCGGGGAACGGGGCGAAGTCCAGCGGGCGGAGCATCTCCTCGGCGGTGCCGCCTGCTACCGGCAGCTGGCCGCTGGCGGGGATGTGCTTGCCCAGGTGCTGGAGCAGGCCGGCCGCCTCGGGGCGGGCATCGTGCACGGCGTCAAGGAACCGCACCGCGAAGGACAGCACGTAAGCGTGCGGTGTTTCGTCGGTCGATTCGATGGCGGCCAGGCAGTAGCGGGTAGCCCGGTCCAGCCAGGGATGGCCGGCGACCGCCGGGTAGTGCCGGCCGACGCGGTGAGCGCCGGCCGCGACCGCGGCGGTGACCTGCAATGAGGAGACTGCGTGGTCGGCGCCTGCCCACCAGTGGGCGGTGCCCGCGGTAACGGTCAGGGGCAGCGCGAACGGCAGGCCGCCGTCGGGGCGGGAGACCGACGCGAGCCAGTCGCAGAGCGCCGCGGCCCGCGCACCGGCGGCCCGGGCTCCGGTAGCCGGGGCTCCGGTAGCCGGGGCTCCGGTAGCCGGGGCTCCGGTAGCCGGGGCTCCGGTAGCCGGGGCTCCGGTAGCCGGGGCTCCGGTAACGGCCTGCGCGCTGTCCTCGAACACCTCGAAGGCATGCAGCGCCGCCCCTGGCTGGCTTTCTGGCGAGCGCAAGTCGGGTTCAAGGCCCCAGCCATAACCGCCATCGGGGTTGCGATAGCCGTCCAGCGCGGCCAGCGCCGCCGCCGGGCCGGGCTCGCCGATCAGCAGCTGAAAGCGGCGGCGGTCGAGCACCCGCGCGTGCGTGGCCAGGAAACCAGCAGCAGCGGTGAGATCGATGTTCATGGGCTCATCGTGCCCTGGCCGCCGGACCCTGGTCTTGAACGAATCGGCCATCGCCGGACGGCTGGCCGCCCGCTCCCGGCCGCGCGGTCGCGCCCGCCATCGGCCACCGCCGCTCAAGGCCGGCCAGCGTCCGGTCAGGCCCGTGCAGGGACTCTTCCAGCGCGCGCAACGAGAACCCGGGCCAGATGCTCCCGGTAGCCGGGGCCGGCGGCCGTCCCTGGTGCCGCCGGCCTTGATGACCTGCTGCTGAGCTCGCCCGTGTGTCATCCCGACCAGGTTCTCGCCGCGGGTCTCCGCCCAGCGCAGCGCGCGGCCGGTGTGCCTGGCCGCCCACGCGACCACGAGTCCGTCCCGGTCGATGCCGACCTTGGCCCCGAAACCGCCGCCTACGTCGGGGGCGACCACCCGGATGGCGCCGGGATCAAGCCCGAGCAGGCCGGCTGAGCACGAACCGGGAGATCTGCGGGTTCTGAGTGCTCACCCAGACGGTCAGCTTGCCGTCGGCCCACTCGGCGGCAGCGGCGCGCCTTCCATCGGGACCGGCGCGAGCCGCTGGTTCACGATGGTCCGCTCGACGACGACGTCGCAGCTATCGAAGGCCGCGGGGTCGGCTGGCACGCCGCCGGTGACGGCGACGTTCGACTCGGCCGCGGGGGAACAGCAGCGTCTGGCCGGCCAGCGCCGCGTCGACGCCCACCACCGCGGGCAGCGGCTCGTAGTCGACGCTGACCAGTTCGGCCGCGTCCTCGCCCTGGTAGCGGTCATCGGTGAGCACGATCGCCACCGGCTCGCCGACGTGGCGCACCCGGTCAACGGCGAGCAGCGGCTCCGCCCAAGGGCCGCCGAGCGGCAGAGGGCGGCCTCATTGCCGCCGCTCCCGTCGTCGGGCGGCGGCGGCGGCAGATCGGTCAGGTCCGCCGCGGTCAGCACGGCGATCACGCCGGGCGCCTGCCGCGCGGTCCGCTCAGTATCGCGGCGACGGTCAGGCCGTGGCAACAGCAGTTACCGCCTGAGGTACAGACAGAATGCCGGGCCGCCAGGTAGAACAAGGGAACGGCGGCGGATCACCGGGGCCGCCAGGCCGGCCGGAGGATGACCCATGATCGAGCCCTATCAGGCCCTAGGCCTGGTACCCACCATGCGTGGCATCCGCCACCGCGATGAGATCGCGACGAACCTCGAGCACATCTCGCACCTGATCAAGGCCGCGTCGTGGCTGTCCAGCCTGGACCTGCCGGTGCGGCTCATCGCTCCTCCGGCATCATAAAGTCGTGCCATTGCTCCCGGTCGAGCATTCGGTGACGCCGCACAATGTCTGGGATAGGTGGGTGGAACTGTACGGCCGTAACCTCGACGCCTTTTACCCGGTGGCCGACACGGAGATCGGCCGGCTTGGCTTCCTGATGGCGAACGAGGGCTCGTACCCGGAGAATGCCCGCGGCCTCGCGATGAACGGCGCCGAAGTCGTCTACCGGGGCCCGTACCCGCACCCGCACGTCGGCAACGGGCTGTTCGAGATCCAGAATCGCGCCCGCGCGCTCGACAATAACCTGTACCTGATCGCGTGCAACGTGGGCGCTCCGTACGGGCACGATGAGTACCGCCGCGAAGTGACGGCCAGGCAGATTCAGCTCATGCACGCGGGATATCTGGGTACCGCCGGATAGCTGACGACTACGCAGCCAGTCCGGCAGGAGAAACAGCAAGAGCCAGATTATTAACGGGTATGACCGGCGACAAGGCCGACGGCAAGGCGCCGGCCGGCAACCCGCCGGGACCCGGCGATGCTCTGGCGAAGCGCGAAGGGGCCCTGATGTCGACGGCCGGGCGAGTAATCCGATCGATGGTGCCTGCCGGGCTGGCAGCGGGACCGCCGGGCGGCCCGCTGGGATGGCTCCGCGAGCGCGATCGCGGCCTGCGGGCGCTGCGCCGGGCAGCGCGGACGGCGATCGTGATGCCGGCCATGTTCGCCATCGGCGACAAGGTCATCGGCAACCCGGCGGTGGCGACGTTCGCGGCCTTCGGCTCGTTCGCCATGCTGCTGCTGGTCGATTTCAGCGGACCGGTGCGCGACCGGATGCAGGCGCAGGCGGCGCTCGCGGTCACCGGCGGCGTGCTCGTCTGCGCCGGCACGCTGGCCTCGCGGGCCGCCTGGCTGGCTGCCACCGCCATGTTCGTGGTCGGGTTCTGCGTGATCTTCGCCGGGGTGGTCAGTTCCGTGCTGGCCGGGGCGACAACTTGGCTGCTGCTGGCCTTCATCCTGCCGGTGTCACTGGCGGGCCCGGCATCTTCGGTGCCGGACCGGCTGGCCGGGTGGGGCATCGCCGCGGCGGCAGCCCTGGTCGCGGTGGCCGTGCTGTGGCCGGCCCCGCCCAGGATCCGCTGCGCGGCTCGGCCGCCGCCGCGTGTCGCGCGCTGGCCGCGCTGCTCCGCACCGAGGTGGCGAAGGCCCTCGACGCCGCCGGATCGCTCGCGGCCCGGCACGCGGATGCCGCCGAGCAGGCCAGTGCCGCGGTCGGCGCGCTGCACCGCGGCTTTCTGGCCGCGCCACAGCGGCCGACCGGGCTGAGCACGGACGCCAGGGCGCTGGTCCGGCTGGTGGACGAGCTGAACTGGCTGAGCGCGGTGCTAGCGCAGGCGCCGCTGCCGGCCGCGGCCGACGAGATCCGGCGCGCCAGCGCCGCGGTGAAGGCGGCCGCGGCGGTGGTGCTCGAGGCCGGGTCGGAGCTGCTGGCCTCGCCGGGCGCCGACCCCGGTGCGCTGCAGTCGGCGGCGGCCGGGCTGGCCGCGGCGCTCGGCGCGCTGGAGCGCAGCGCCACGGTCAACCTGCCGGTGCACCGGCGCCCGGCCGACCCCGCCCCCGCCAGTCCCGCCCCGGCCAGCCCTGGCCCGGATGGCGGCGGCCCGGATGGCGGCGAGGAGCAGGTGACCGAGTTTCTCACCTCGCTGGACGTCAGCTTCCGTGCCCAGGAACTTAGCTTCGTGGTCTCCCTGATCGCGCGCAACATCGACCTGGCCGCCGCCGCCGGGCGGCGCAGCTGGTGGGAACGGTTGCTAGGGCACCAGCCGGAAGGTCTGATCGGCCCGTTCGCCGCGGCCAGGCAGCGCGCGGCGGCGCACCTCCAGCCGCACTCGGTGTGGCTGCACAATAGCGTGCGCGGCGCGGCCGGCCTGGGGCTGGCCGTGCTGGTGGCCAACCTGAGCGGGGTGCAGCACTCGTTCTGGGTGGTGCTCGGCACGCTGTCGGTGCTGCGGTCCAACGCCCTGAGCACCGGCCAGAACATCGTCCGCGCGGTGCTGGGCACCGGGGCCGGAGTTGTCGTCGGTGCCGTCCTGCTCACCGTTGTCGGCACGAACCCCGCGGTACTCTGGCTGCTGCTCCCGCCGGCCATCCTGCTGGCCGGCGTCGCTCCCGCCGTCATCTCGTTCGAAGCAGGCCAGGCCGCCTTCACGCTCACGCTGGTGATCCTTTTCAACATCATCCAGCCAGCCGGATGGCGGGTCGGGCTGCTGCGGGTAGAAGACATCGTGCTCGGCTGCGCGGTAAGCCTCGTCGTCGGCATGCTCTTCTGGCCGCGCGGCGCGCGGGCTGAGCTCAGGACGGCGCTGGCCGAGGCGTACGCCGGCAGCGCGCGCTACCTGGCCAGCGCCGTCGAGTTCGAAGCAGCAGTCCGCCCGGCGCAGGCGGCGATGGCCTACCTGAGCGGCGCGCGAGCCGCGAGCCGAAGCGAGCCAAGCGCTGTCGCCGTTCGCCATCCGGTTCCCCGGGTCCAGCGCGACGTTGCGGGCGTCCAGCGTGATGCCCAGGTCGCTGAATGACCGGACCTGGCTAAGGTCAACAACGAGGCTCCCGGTCCACGACGACAGGCACCAGTTCGTGCCCGCATCGCCGTCAATCGCGTTTGCCGCGGGAGTGCTGGAACCAGCTGAGGTGGCGCGGCCTGACCGGACAACGCCCGGTTGACGGCCGGCACCGGCGCGTGCGGATAGGTGCCTGCCGCGGCCGGCCAGGCTGCCGGGCCGGTCAAGGTGGCCAGCAGCGGCAGCGCCAGGATGGCCGGCGCTAGCCGTGATGAATGCGGCCGGTGGTGCCGGTCAGCGGCCTCCCGGATCCGCCCCAGCGCAGCTGGATGAGCTCGGCGGCGATGGCAACCGCGGTCTCCTCCGGTGTCCGCGCGCCGAGATCGAGGCCGATCGGCGAGCGCAGCCGGGCCAGCTCGCCGTCGGTGAGCCCGGCCTCGCGCAGCCTGGCCAGCCGGTCCTCGTGCGTCCGCCGGCTGCCCATCGCGCCGATGTAGGCGGCCGGGGTACGGAGCGCGACCTCGAGCAGCGGGACGTCGAACTTGGGGTCGTGGGTGAGCACGCAGATGACGGTGCGCTCGTCCACCGTGATGCGGGAGAGGTAGCGGTGCGGCCAGTCCGTGACTACCTCGTCGGCCTCCGGGAACCGGGCAGTGGTCGCGAAGACCGGCCGCGCGTCGCAGACGGTGACCCGGTAGCCGAGGAACTTGCCTGCCCTGGCCACAGCGGCGGCGAAGTCGATCGCGCCGAACACCAGCATCCGCGGCGGCGGGGCGAACGACTGCACGAACACGCCGAGTTCATCCCTGCGCCGCTCCCCGTCCGGGCCGTACCGGCGCACGGCGGTGACGCCCTGCGCCAGCATGCCGCGAGCGTCGTCGTCGACGGCCTGGTCCAGCCGGTCGCCGGCGCCGAGCGTGCCCGGCGCGTCCCGGCCTGGCTCGTCGGCTGGCCAGATGACCCTCTTGGCGCCGATCTTGCCCGGGCCGTCGATCACCGTCGCCACCGCGACGGGCTGGTCCGCCCGCACGGCAGCCGCCACGATGCCGAGTTCGGGGAAGTGCTCGCGATCTACCGGCTCCACGAAGATGTCGATGATGCCACCGCAGGTCAGGCCGACAGCGAACGCGTCATTGTCGCTGATTCCGTAGGTCTGCAGCACCGGCTGCCCGCTCGCGGCGACCTCGCCGGCGAGCTCGTAGACAGCGCCTTCCACGCAGCCGCCGGAGACGCTGCCGACGACCTCGCCACCGCCGGACACGGCAAGCGCCGCGCCTGGTTCCCTGGGGGCGCTGCTGAAAGTGCGGACGACCGTGGCCAGGCCGAGCGTCTCGCCCGCCGTCCACCACGCCGTGATCGGATCCAGGATGTCTCGCACGCAGGTCACCTCGGGACATATACGTCGTGTGATCCAGACTACGTTGCTGATCGCCTGGTCAGCTCGCGGCGCGTGGGCCGAAGATGCGCCGCCGGACGTTGAAGAAGGCGATCAGCGCCACGGCGAGATAGAGCACGTAGACGCACGCCTGCAGGACGGTCGGGCTCTGCGCGTAGCCGAAGAAGCTATGCGCGAGGTCACCGACCGCGGTGTCCTCGCTCAAAATACTGCCGGTGTGCCATATCGGATGAGTGGCCAGCGGCAGCCAGCCGAGTTCCTGCAGATTCTGCACGGCATCGACGAGCAGGCCGGCCGCAAAGATCATGAGCAGCGCGCCGACGACAGAGAAGAAGCGGCCGAGGTTAAGCCGGTGGCCAAGCCGGTAGGTCGCGAACGCGATGGCCAACGCGATCGCCAGCCCGATGGCCGCGCCGAGGACCGCGCTGCGCTGCGTCGTCGAGAACGCTATGGCCAGCGTGAAGACGACCGTCTCCAGGCCCTCCCGGCCCACCGCCTGGAAGGCAAGCAGGGCCAGGCCGGTACGCGCACCGCGGCTGATGGCCTCGTCGGCCCGGGCCCGCAGGTCCGCGGACAGGCCGCGGGCGTGCGACCGCATCCAGAAAGTCATGTAGGTGAGGATGCACGCAGCCAGCAGGTAGGTGACGGTCTCGAAGATCGTCTGCGCGCGCGACCCGTCATACGCGCGGATGGTCTCGTACGCGATCACCCCGCCGGCCGCGGCCAGCACGAGCGCCGCCGCCACGCCGAGGTACACGTCACGGAAGTACCGCCGCTGGCCGCTGCGATTCAGGTACGCGAGCAGGATCGCGATGATCATGCTCGCCTCGACACCCTCGCGAAGGAAGATCACAAGCGTGGCGAGCATGCGCGGTCCCCCCGGCGGGTCAGGGCAAAACTTGGTTAGGTTAGCCTAACCTGCCCGCCGGGCCGCCGTCAGCCGGCTCCCGCGGACGAGCGCAGCGCGCGCAGCACCAGGGCGGTATCCAGCGCCGCGACGACCGCGTCCCAGCCCTTGTCCTCGCTGCTGCCGTCAAGCCCGCACCGGGCCAGCGCCTGCTCCCGGGTGTCGCAGGTGAGCACGCCGTTGCCCACTGGCGTGCTGGCGTCAAGCGCGACCCGGGCCAGGCCGTAGGTCACCGCGTCGCAGACGTAGTCGAAATGCGGAGTGCCGCCGCGGATCACCGCGCCCAGGCAGGCAACGGCATCGTGCCGGGCGGCAAGCTCGGCCGCTACCACCGGCAGCTCGACCGCGCCGGGGACCCGGACCACCGCCGAGCCGGCCGCGCCGCACGCGGCCGCCGCGGCGATCGCCCGGTCCAGCAGGGCGTCAGTGATCTCCGCATGCCACCGGGCGGCGACGATGGCCAGACTGAGCCCGGCGGCGTCAAGCAGCTGCCCGGCGGGCTTGCCCTGCCCGCTCACCGGGTCGCCGCGGAGGCAGGCCAGGCCGCCGTCCCTGGATCGCCGTTCGGCACCGGCTGAGTTCCGTTCGGTACCGGCTGAGGCGGCGGGTCACCGCCCGGTACCGGCCGCGGCAGCCCTGGCAGCGGCAGGTCCCCGGCGGTGGCGGGAAGATCGTCGATCTGGTGGCCGAGCCGGTCCCGCTTGGCCATCAGATAGCGCACGTTGTCCGGGGTCGGGCGGGCGGGCAGCGCCACCCGGCCGGCTACCTCGATGCCGAATCCGGAAAGCCCGCGGACCTTGGCCGGGTTGTTGGTGAGCAGGCGGAGCGAGCGGACGCCGAGGTCGGCGAGCATCTGCGCCCCGGTGCTGTACTCGCGGGCGTCGGCTGGCAGGCCGAGTTCCAGGTTGGCGTCGACGGTATCAGCGCCGCCGTCTTGCAGGTTGTAGGCACGCAGCTTGCTGAGCAGCCCGATCCCGCGGCCCTCGTGCCCGCGCAGGTACAGCACGATGCCGTGGCCCTCGGCGGCGATCCTCGCCATCGCCGCCTTGAGCTGGTCGCCGCAGTCGCAGCGCTGCGAGCCGAACACGTCCCCGGTCAGGCATTCTGAATGCATCCGGACCAGCACGCCAGCCTCGCCGGGCGCGCCGATGTCGCCGAGCACCAGGGCAAGATGCTCGGTGCCGTCCACGGAGTTCAGGTACCCGAGCGCGCACCATTCGCCGAACTCGTTCGGCAGCCTCGTCTCGGCTACCCGGCTGACCATGCGCTCTGAGTGCCTGCGGTACTCGATGAGCTGCGCGATCGAGATCAGCGCCAGCCTGTGCTTGTCAGCGAACGCGCGCAGCGCCGGCAGCCGGGCCATCGTGCCGTCATCGTTGACCACCTCGGCCAGCACCCCGACCGGCGCGAGGCCAGCCAGCCTGGCCAGGTCGACCGCGGCCTCGGTATGGCCGGGACGACGCAGCACGCCTCCCTCGGCATACCGCAGCGGGAAGATGTGCCCGGGCCGGACCAGCTCGTACGGCTCGGTCGCCGAGTCGACAAGTGCCCGCACTGTCCTGGCCCGGTCGGCCGCGGAGATCCCGGTGGTCACCCCGTCACGGACATCCACGCTCACCGTGAACGCGGTCCGCATGCGCTCCTTGTTCTGCGCCGTCATCAGCGGCAGCTGCAGCCGGTCGAGATCCTGCCCCGGCATCGGGACGCAGATCACCCCGCTGGTGTGCCGGATGGTGAATGCCATCAGCGCGGTCGTTGCCTTGCTGGCGGCGAAGATGATGTCGCCCTCGTTCTCCCGGTCCGCATCGTCGACCACGACTACCGCGCGACCGGCCGCGACGTCCGCGATAGCCCGCCCGACGTCGTCCAGCCTGGTGCCAGCGCCCGCGGCGGGGATCATGACCGGGCTCCGGCGCCGAGCAGCTTCTCGACGTACTTAGCGATCATGTCGACCTCCAGGTTCACCGTCTCGCCGGCCTGCTTGCGGCCGAGCGTGGTCCGCGCCAGGGTCTGGGGTATCAGGCTGACCTCGAACCATCCAGGCTCGGCCGGATTGCCTGGCCGGCCGGGGCCGGCGTCCCCGGTGGCCGACACGGTCAGGCTGATGCCGTCCACCGTGATCGAGCCTTTCTCGACCACGTAGCGCGCCAGCCCGGGTGGCAGGCCGATCCGGACGACCTCCCAGTGCGGGCCCGGGCTCCGTCCGGTGATCATGCCAGTTCCGTCGACGTGGCCCTGGACCAGGTGCCCGCCGACGCGCCCGTCCAGCCGCAGTGGCCGCTCCAGGTTGACGGCCACGCCGGGAGTGAGCAGGCCGAGTCCGGACCGGCTTAGCGTCTCCCCCATCACGTCGGCCGTGAACGTGCCATCCGAGGCAGCCGTTACCGTCAGGCAGACGCCGTTCACCGCGATCGAGTCACCGCCGGCGGCGTCGCGGGCCACCAGCGGGCCGCGCACGGTGATCCTGGCGGCGTCGCTGAGTTTGTCCAGCGCGACGACCTCGCCGAGTTCTTCCACGATTCCGGTGAACACCACGCCCTCCTCCGGAGCTCCAGCTTCCGCCGCTGGCTCCGGGGACGCGCGAGTGCGCAGGCACGGCAGACCGGCCCGCATCAGGGCCGCGCCGAGCGCGTGCATCCTCCCATCCGGACTTTAACCGTCGGTCCCGGAATTCCACCGGATCAGCCGGCCGATGGCCTCGGCCGGGTCGCGGACTTTCACCGCCGGCTCGGAGTTACACCGACCCCGGAGCACGCCTTACTTCGTGAACCAGTCTGCCATAACGGCTATTCCGGGCCGCACTCAGCCGCGCCCGCCGGGTTCCGGCGGGCGGGTCAACTAGCCCCCCGGCTGCTGCGACGGGCCACCGTGTCGATCGTCACGGCGGCCAGCAGCACGATGGCAGTGATGATGTTGGTCGCCGCGGCCGTCATCCCGATCAGCGCCAGGCCGTTGATGATGGTCGCGACCACCAGCCCGCCCAGCACCGCGTGCAGCATCCGGCCCCGGCCGCCGAACAGGTTGGTGCCGCCGATGACCGCCGCCGCCACCGCGAACAGCACGTACTGGCCGCCGTTGAGGGTCGTGCCGATCGAGTTAAGCTGCGAGGCAAGCAGGATTCCGCCGATGCCGGCAGTCAGCCCGCACAGCGTGAAGGCGAGCGTCCTGATCATGGTCAGGTTGACGCCCGCCCGCCGGGCCGCCTCCGCGTTGCCGCCGATCGCGTAGATGTAGCGGCCGAACCGGGTCCGCCCGGTCAGCATGGTGTACAGCACCACGATGCCGAGCACGATGGGGACTACCCACGGGACGCCGCGCAACGACGTCAGGCCGATCGCGCGGTTCGCGTTGCCCACCAGGACCACCGCAATGCCGGCCACGGCCATCACGCCGACCTTCAGCAAGGTGACGCCGAGCGGCGGCGCCACCAGGCCGCTGGACCGCCTGCGGCCGTCCCGCCTTATCATGACCAGGCCGCCCAGCCCGACCAGAACCACCATCACGATCCAGCCGGCCAGCGGGCTGAGGCTCCCGGCGGTGAAATCGTCGAGGATATTGTTTGGATTGAGGATCGAGCCGCCGGCCCCATGACCGCTCCTGGAGACCAGGATCTGCATCACGCCCTCCAGGCCGAGCAGCCCGGCGAGCGTGACCACGAACGACGGCAGTCCGAGCCGGGTGATAAGGGTGCCCTGCAGCGCGCCGACGAACGCGGTGAAGGCGAGCCCGAGCAGGATCGACACCCACCAGGGCAGCGTGTACACGGCCCAGAGGGTGATCACCGCGCCGCAGCCGGCGTTATAACCGACGGACAGGTCGATCTCGCCGAGCAACAACACGAAGATCTCGGCCATCCCGAACATGATCAGCGGTGCGCTCAGCACCATCAGGTTGACCAGGTTGCCCGCGGACAGGAACAGCGAGTTCCGCACCTGGAAGTAGACGACGACCGCGACCAGGCCGAGGACGACCGGCAGCGCGCCGCTCTCGCCGTTCTTGACCCGCTGCAGCCAGAATCCGGGCGTAGTCGCCGACCGAGTCGGCGAGCAGTTCCGGCGCTCCGCCCGCGGCAGCGATATCGGTGGCCGGAGCGCCGGTTGCTGGCTCGTCGCCAGGCTCGATCACGCCGGCCGTCGGATCCTGCTCGACGCCGTGGGGTGTCAGTGACATGGTTCAGCCTTCCGTGCCGTGGCCGCGTGACGAAGCGGGCTCGCCCGCATTGCCGTTCCCGGCCACCCGGGCGGAAGTTCCGGTGGTCATCAGCTCCACCACGGATTGCGTGTCGAAATCCGCCGCCGGGCCGGCGGCGGCGAGCCGACCCAGGTAAAGCACCGCGATCCGGTCGGCTACCTGGAAAACCTCGGTCAGGTTGTGCGAGATCACGATAACGGCGTGCCCCCGGCTGGACAGCCGTTTGATCAGGTCAAGGACAAGCTCGGTCTGGGTGACGCCGAGCGCCGCGGTCGGCTCGTCCATGATCACGAGCCTGGCGTCCAGCATCACGGCCTTGGCTACGGCGACCGACTGGCGCTGCCCGCCGGACAGCGAGCCGACCGGCTGCCGGATGGACCGCACGGTCACTACCCGGAGGTCGGCGAGCGTCTGCTTCGCGGTCAGCTCCATGTTGACCTCGTCGAGCAGCCCGTGCCGCCGCACCTCATGGCCGAGCAGCATGTTCTGCACGATATCCAGGTTGTCGCAGAGGGCGAGGTCCTGATAGACGGTCGCGATGCCCAGGTCGGTCGCGTCCTTCGGCCCATGCAGGTGGACCGCATTGCCGTTCCACACCAGCTCGCCGCTGGTCGGTTCCCAGATTCCGGAGATGGTCTTGATCAGCGTCGACTTGCCCGCCCCGTTGTCGCCTACCACCGCGGTAACCTTGGCCGCCGGTATGTCGAGGTCGATCCCGGCCAGCGCGCGCACCGGGCCGAAGCTCTTGCCGATCCCGCGCAGCCGGAGTAGCGGTGCGTCGCCGGGCGCGGGGGCGGACCAGTCGGCGCCGCGGCCCGATGCCGCCCGGCCCGCGGTTGCGGGCCGGGCGGCATCGCCGCTGCTGGGTGTCACCACTGTAGGTTTCCAGCCTGCTGTCGCATGGTCACCTATTTACCCAGAAATCCCGGCTGCCTTGCACGCTGACTTGTACTTGGCCGTGCAGAGCTGCTTGGCCGGCACGAAGTTGTCCGCGATGACCGTCGCGTTCATGTTCGACGTGGTCACCCAGGTGGGCTTCAGCAGCACCGACGCGACGGCGACGTTCGCCTTGGTGTCCTGGGTGCTGCCGTTGACCAGCGCGGACGGCGGCGTCGCGCCGGCCCGGATGTACATCGCCAGCGCCGCGGCCGCCTGCGCCTCGAGGTAGATCGGCTTGTAGGCGGTACCGCACTGGAAGCCGCCCAGGATGTTCTGCAGGCCGATCAGGGTCGCGTCCTGCCCGGTGACCGGGAATGTCTTGGCCTTCACGCCCTGGGTCTGCAGGTAGTGAATGATCGGGGCCGCATTCTCGTCGTTCGGCACCAGCACCGAATTGATGTTCTTGTGCGCGGTGAACTGCCCCTGGAACTCGGTCTGCGCGGTGGGCGGATCCCAGGTTCCGGCCGCCTTGCCGACCTTGGTCCAGTCACCGGACGAGAACTTCGGCGCGAGGACCGCGTCGTAGCCCTGCGCGAACAGCGTCGCGTTGTTGTCCGTCGGATCCCCGCGCATCACCAGCACCTGCGGCTTTTTCACGTGCCACGCGGCCACGCAGCTGACCAGGCCGTTGCCGATCAGCTTGCCGACGTTCACGTTGTTGAAGCTGACGTAGAACTTGCGGCTGCCGCCGAGCACCAGCCGGTCATAGTCGATCACGGCCACGCCATGCGCCTTGGCGTACTTCTCGATCGACGTGCCGACGCCGCCGTCGATCGGGTCCATGATGAGCACGGTCGCGCCCTTGGTGATGTCCGCCTGGGCCTGGCTCAGCTCGGTCGCGTCACTGCCCTGCGCGTTCGTCACGGTGAACTGAGAAGACGAAAGGCCAGCCGACTGCAGCGCCTTTGTCAGGTAAGGAGCATCGAATTCGGTATAACGTGCCGACGAGACCGTATCTGGCAGGAGAACGCCGACGTTTCCCTTGCCGCTCGACGCCAGTGGCTTGAGCGTGGCCATCGCCGAGAAATCCCGGGTGAACGAGTTCGTGCTGATCGACGGCACGGCAGCCCCGCTTGAGCTGCCTGAGCTGCCGGAACTCGGAGTGCCGCTGCTTCCGCAGGCGGCCATGAGGAGAGCCGCGCTGCCGGCGAATGCCGTCAGGCCGACTTTCTTGGTGACTGAATACAACAAAACCACCTCGCTCGTGGGCGGGACGTGCCCGGACATGCGCCATCGCGCGCGCCCGCATGCACGGTCACCGCGGGCCGGAGCCTGTTTGGAGAAACCATAAGCCGCCACCAGTGAACGGCTCCATTAACATCGGTGCTGGTTTGTTAAAAAACTGTTAATATCTCCGCGCGGTCGCCTCGGCGGGCCGCTGGCCCGGACCATTTCGGCCAGCCGGATCCTCACTCCGGCGCCATCCGGTAGCCGGCCCTGGGCTGGGTGAGGATCAGCGGCTGGCCGCCATCGGCCTCCAGCTTGGCGCGCAGCCGCCGGACGTAGACCCGGACATATTCGGTCTCCGCCGCGTACCCGTGACCCCAGACCCGCCGCAGCAGGTGGGCATGCGTCAGCAGCTTGCCGCGGTTGGTGGCAAGCTCGCGCAGCAGGGCGAATTCCGTCGGGGTCAGGTGCACCGCCTGCCCGGCCCTGGTGACCTGCTGGCTCGCCAGGTCGATCACCAGGTCGCCGATGGTAATGACCGGCGGTGCCGGATCTGGCGCCGCCGCCGGGCGGGTGCGGCGAAGCGTCGCGGTGATCCTGGCCAGCAGCTCCTCGATGCTAAAAGGCTTGGTCATGTAGTCATCCGCGCCCATGTTCAGCGCCGTCACCTTGTCCCGCTCGCCGCCGCGGGCGGAGACCACGATGATCGCCACCGCCGAACGCTCGCGGATCTGGCGGCACAGCTCGAAGCCGTCTACCTCGGGCAGCATCAGGTCGAGCAGCACGATGTCCGGTGCCTCCGTCTCCAGCAACTGCAGCGCGCGATTGCCATCGGTCGATACGACGGTGTCATAGCCGCGCACGGAAAGGTTGGACCGGATCAGGTCGACGATGTTGGGATCGTCCTCCACCACCAGCGCGCGGGTACTCATCGAGTCGTCAGGCACTTGAGATGACCTCGGCTCGTGCCGCAGATCCCGGCTGGGCGGGATCTGCCTTCTGCCCGGCGGTCCCGGCCGGCGGCGCCGGCCTGCCGCCGTCGTTGCGGGGCCGGCCGCATCGCTGACGGCATCGCCTGCAGCCTTCCCGGCCAGCTCAATCGGCAGCCACAGCCGGAACCTCGTGCCGCTGGCCGGCCGTTCCAGCTCGAGCAGGCCGCCGTGTGCGCGCACGATCCCCCGCGCGATGGACAGCCCGAGCCCCGCGCCAGCCGTCGGCGACCGGCGCCGTCGCATCGGCTCGAACGGGGTAGCGGCGAGGTCGTCGGGCATTCCGGATCCGTCGTCGGCCACGGTGATCGTCACCCCTGCCTGCTCGTGCACCATCGCGCCGATGCTCACCCGCGTCCCGGGCGGATTGTGACCGATCGCATTGTCGAGCAGGTTAACGAAGACCTGCTCAAGACGATCATGGTCGGCCCACACCACGGGCAGGCCGGGAGCGAATTGCACCTCGACCGCGTCGGCGGCCGACGGCGGCAGGCAGGCGATGGCCGCCTCCACCACCAGGGGGATCTCACACCAGTCATGCTGCAGGCGGAGCACGCCGGATTCGATGGCGGAGAAGTCAAGCAGATCGTCCACCAGCCGGCCGAGCCGGGCCGACTCCACCGCGATGCGGGCCAGGAACCGCTGCTGCGAGTCACCGTCCCAGGTGACGTCTGGCTGCATCAGGCTGGAGGCGTAGCCCCTGATCGCGGTGAGCGGGGTGCGGAGCTCGTGGCTGAGCCGGGAAAGGAAGCCACGCTGCAGCTCCTGCGAGCGGCGCAGCGCCGCAGCCTCCTGGTGGGCAAGTCCGGCTTCCTCGCGCTCAAGCGCCAGCCGGAGCGAGTGCGCGGCGTCCTCGATCAGCGCGGTCGCGTCCTCAGTGAGCTGCCTGCTGCCCCAGCTCGCAAGCAGCGCGGCGGGGCCGGCCGGACCGGGGAACGTCACCGCGAGGATCCGCTCGCCGTCCGCGCCGGGCAGCTGCCTGGCCATGCCGTCTCGGCGGATCCCGGCGATGACCTGATTCGCTGTGCCGAGCAACGACGACGCGGCGGCATTGGCGCCGGACTGCGCCCCGGCCGGGCCGGCGAACGCGCGGCAGCGCGGCGCCTTGGTGCCGCTCTGGCTCAGCAGCACGACCTCGTCAGCCTGCAGGCCCCGGCGCAGCGACTGCAGCGCGACGACAATGCCCTCGGCGACCGGGACCGGGCCTGCCAGCGTCTCGAGCATTTCCCTGATCGTCTCGAGTACCTGGTTACGAGCCGTGACCTCGTCCAGCAGCCGGTCGCGCTCGATCGCGCTCGCGGCGTACCCGGCATAAAGCGTGACCAGGTCGAGCTGGTCACGCGGCGGGGCCCCGGTGATCGCCCGGAACACGGTGATGACGCCGGCCAGCCCGCCCGGGCCCAGCACCGGCACCGACCATGAGCTTGTCACCTTCGCAGCCCTGGCCAGGTCGCTGAACGGTGCCCACGCGCCGCCCGGCTGCGCGGTGTCCTGGACGACCGGCTGCCCGGTCGCGGCAGCCAGCCCGGCCGGGCCGCCGGCCGGACCCGACGGCAGCCGGGACCAGGCGGACAGCAGCGCGGCCGGAACGCCAAGCGACGCCGCGCAGACCAGCGCGTTGCCCTGGCGCAGGTGTATGCAGAGCCGCTGGTTGCCAAGTGCGGCGCCAAGCGCCGACAGGATCAGCGAGAGGCTAGATGACGGGTCAGCCGATACCAGCCGGTCCACCAGCCCATGCAGTCTACTGAGCTGCCGGCGGGCAGATGAATCAACCTGCTGGCCGGAGAGCATGGCCAGCACATCGTCCGGGTGCGCGGCGGCCGGATCCACCTCGGCCACCACCCGGCCGTGCCGCAGCACCACGATGCGGTCGGCCAGCCGGAACATCTGCTCGATGTCGTGGCAGGCGAGGAGTATCGCGGTGCCCTGGTCCCGCAGGGCGATGATGAGCTCCTCCACCTGCGTGGCTGCCTGCACGCCGAGCGACGCGGACGGCTCGTCGAGCAGCAGCAGGCTGGGCTTGCGTGCCATCGCCCTGGCCACCGCCAGCAGCTGACGCTGGCCGCCGGACAGCGTGCGGGCGCCGCGGGTGGTGTCGTCCAGCGGGATGCTGAGCTCGTCAAGCAGGGCCGCGGCGGCAGCGTGAAACCGCGTATCGGACAGCAGCTGGCGGCGGCGCTCCCGGCCGAGCAGCAGGTTTGACGCGACATCCAGGTTGTCGCAGAGCGCCAGGTCCTGCCAGACCACCGCGACTCCCTGACGCGCCACCCAAAGCGGCTCGGCGAGGACCGGCTTTCCGGACAGCAGGATGCGCCCGCTGGTCGGCGCGATGTCGCCAGCGATGCAGCGCACCAGCGTGGTCTTGCCCGCGCCGTTCTCGCCCGCCAGCGCCACCAGCTCGCCGGGCTGGACCGTCAGGTCGACTCCGGCTAGTGCCTGCAGCGCGCCGAACCGGACCGCGAGGCCGGACACCGACAGCAGCGGCAAGCTCGAGTCCGGGCGGGCGTCCACGGCAGCGGCGGTCATCTGCACATTGTGGTCCGGAATCGCGGTATATCACCAGTCGGGGCTCGTGGCGCTGGGCCGGGCCGGCAGGGGCGACCTCGGCTATCCGGCGACCTCGGCTATCCGGCGGGCGAGGAAGTCTCGTTCGGCGGCATTGTCGGTCAGCCCCAGGGCGGCCCGGTAGGCCTGCGCCGCCTCGGCGTGGCGGCCGAGCCGGCGCAGCAGATCCGCCTTGGTCGCGGGGAGGTACCGGTAGCCGGCCAGCCGGCCGCCGCGTTCCAGCCCGGCGATCTCGGCCAGCCCGGCCTCCGGCCCGTCCACCATGGCCGTCGCGACCGCGCGGTTCAGCGCGACTACCGGCGAGGGCCAGGCGCGCAGCAGCGCGTCGTAGAGCTGGCGCAGCTGCGGCCAGTCGGTCTGGTCGTAGCTGGGCGCCTCCGCGTGCAGCGCGGCGATCGCGGCCTGCAGCGCGAACCGGCCCGGGCAGCCGCCGCGCAGCGCGCCGGCCACCAGCGCGGTGCCCTCGTCAATCGCCTCGCGATCCCACCGGGAGCGGTCCTGCTCCTCGAGCAGGAGCAGCCGGCCGGCCGGGTCGGACCGGGTGGCCCGGCGTGCGTCAGTCAGCAGGAGCAGTGCCAGCAGCCCGCGTACCTCCCGCTCGTCCGGCATCAGCGTCCGGATCATCCGGGTCAGCGCGATGGCGCGGTCCACCAGGTCGGCACGGACGAGGTTCTCGCCACCGGGGGCCGTGTGGCCGGTGGTGTAGAGCAGGTGCACGACGGTCAGCACTGCATCCAGGCGGTCGGGCAGCTCGGCCGGGCCCGGTACCCGGTAGGCGATCCGGGCCGCCGAGATCTTCTTTTTGGCCCGAGTCACCCGGGCCGCCATGGTCGGCTCAGACACCAGGAACGCCTGGGCGATCTCGCCGGTCGTCAGGCCGCAGACCAGCCGCAAGGTGAGGGCGACCTGGGCTTCCCTGGCCAATGCGGGATGGCAGCAGGTGAAGACGAGCCGCAGCCTGTCGTCCGGGATCACATCTTCCTCCGGCTGCCCGGCCGGGTCTGCGTCGCCGCCCGGCCCTGCTGTCCCGGCGCCCGGCAGCGGCGGATCCGGCTCGATCAGCAGCGGCAGCTTCGACCGCAGCGTCCGGTCGCGGCGCAGCGTGTCGAGCGCCCGCCGCCGGGCAGTAGTCGTCAGCCAGGCTCCCGGGTTGCGCGGGACGCCCTGGCGCGACCAGGCATCCAGGGCCGCCACGTAGGCGTCCTGGACGCATTCCTCGGCGAGGTCAATGTCGCGGGTAACGCGCGCCGTAGCGGCGAGCACGAAAGCCCATTCACGACGGTGCGCGTCGGCAACGGCCACGCTGACGTCAGCCGCCTTGGCGTCAGCGGCGCTCCGGCCGGCCGCGCTGGCGGCTGCCCCGCGCACATCTGCCGCACGGGCGCCAGCCGCGCTCCGGCCGGCGTCGCCTGCCGCGATACTCACCCCCCGGAGGTGTCCAGGATCGGGCGTACCTCGACGCCGCCGTAGGGCGCCGGGCAGAGCTTGGCGATCTCCAGGGCATGGTCAAGATCCCTGGCCTCGATCAGGTAGAAGCCGCCAAGGGCTTCCTTGGTCTCGGCGAACGGGCCGTCAGTGACGACATCGCCGCGGACCGACGTGGCGGTGGGGGTGGGCTGCAGCGCCTCGCCGCCGAGCAGCTTCCCGCCCTGCTCGCCGACCTGGCCGGCGAAGCGGCCGTGCGCTTCCATGGCCGTCTGCCATACCTCTGGCGCCGGATTCAGGTACGAGGCCTCGTTCTCGTAAATCAAGATCGCGTACTGAGTCATGCCGGTCTCCTCTGCAGTCTCTCGACCTTCGGCCCGGGCCATCCGCTGCGGCCCGGTACTTCTTCGACGAACGGATCTGCCGCGATCGACAAGGCGCTGCCAGGATTCTCGCCGATCGTGCCGCGACGTCGCCGGACCAGGCTACTGGCCCGCTGATGGCAGGAACGGCAGGGAGATTGTCATGGCGGTCAGCACCGGCGGGCGGGCCTGCCCGGCGATCGGGTCAATCCCGGCCGGCTGCGGCGGCGCGCTCGGCCATCGCCCGCAGCGACCGGACGGCTGCCGCCGGGTCGTCGGCCTCGTAGACTGCTGAGCCAGCCACGAACACATCCGCCCCGGCCTCGGCGCAGCGCCCGATCGTCTCCTCGCTCACCCCGCCGTCCACCTGCAGCCAGATCGCGGTGCCATAGCTGGCGATGAGCGCACGGGCCCGGCGGATCTTGGGCAGCACCAGGTCAAGGAAATGCTGGCCGCCGAATCCCGGCTCGACGGTCATCAGCAACAGCATGTCGATCTCGGGCAGCAGGTCAGCGTACGGCTCGACCGGCGTGGCCGGGCTGATCCCGAGCCCGGCCCGCGAGCCTGCCGCCCTGATCTCGCGCAGCGTCTTGACCGGCGCGCGGGCCGCCTCCGCGTGGATCGTCACGTTCCGGGCACCGGCCTCGGCGTAGCCGGGTGCCCACCGGTCCGGGTCGTCGATCATCAGGTGACAGTCGAGCGGCAGCCCGGCGTGCTTCAGCAGCGCCTCGACGACCGGCAGCCCGAGGGTCAGGTTCGGCACGAAATGACCGTCCATGACGTCCACGTGCAGCCAGTCGGCCACGTCCGCCACGGTCTCGGCCTCGTCAGCGAGCCTGGCGAAGTCGGCGGCGAGAATGCTGGGCGCGATTTGCATCGTCATCTCAGCAGCCAGTGTAGGACGGGCATGCCAGACTGGCTGCGCCGCCAGCGCGGGCCGGCTGCCCGCGACGGGTGGTGCGGCGAGAATGTCGCAGCCTCAGGCTACGTTCGATCTCGTATTCGAATCCCCCGACCGGCAAGGAGGCCGTGAGTTGACTCCTGAGGCACCGAGCAAGCTGCTGGACCGCGTTCGCAAGCTGCTGGCGAAGGCCGAAGACGAGAGCGTGACGCCGCCCGAGGCGCAGGCGCTTACGGCCAAGGCCGCTGAGCTGATGGCGAAGTACGGGATCGACCGGGCGCTGCTCGCTGCCGACCGGCCGGAGACCGACCATCCCGACAACCGGATCCTGGATATCGAGAACCCGTGGGGGCGGGTGAAGGCGCACCTGCTGTGCGGTCTCGGGTCAGCGCTGCGCTGCCAGTGCATCGTGCTGACCGGGGCGAAGCCCGGTACCAGGATCCACATGTTCGGCTACGCGTCGGACATCGAGCGGGCAGACCTGCTGTACACCTCGGTGCTGGTGCAGATGTGGCACGGGCTGGTCGGCGCGGAGGTTCCCGCCTGGAGCAGCAGCCCGCGGGCCTGGCGGCGCAGCTGGCTGCTCGGTTTCGCTACCGCCGTCATCTCCCGGGTCCGCGCGGCAGAGCACGCGGCCACCTCGGCGGCGACCGCGCCGGCCGCCGCGTCGGGCTCGCGGACCGCGCTAGTCCTTGCCGACCGGTCGCAGGTGATCAGGCGCAATGTGCAGCAGGCCTATCCGGTGACGCGCACCGCGCGGGTAACCTACAGCGGCAGCGGGTACGGGGCGGGCTACGCCGAGGGCCAGCGCGCCGATATCGGCGGCAGCAAGCTAGCCAATACCCGGGGCCGCACGCTGACCCGCGCCTCCAGTTAGGCCAGCCGCCCGCTCACCAGCCCCGGCCAGGTGCAGGGGTCACTGCCTGGCCGGCCCGCCGACCTGCTGGCCTTCCTGCGATCTCTAACCCGCCTGCCACCAGGCGCGATCACGATGCCGGGGCAGCGCGGCGCAGCAGCGCGAGGAAGATGCCGTCAGTGCCGTGGCGGTGCGGCCAGAATTGCGCGTAATGACCATCCGGAGCGGGGCAGCGCAGGCCTGGCACCTCGGGCAGCAGCGCGGGCGCGTCAAGCACCTCGACGTCATCCCTGGCGGCGATGACGGCTGCCACTATCTCGCGGGTCTCGGCCAGATGCGGAGAGCAGGTCGAGTAGGCAACCACGCCGCCTGGCCTGGCTGCGTCGAGCGCCGCCGTGAGCAGTCCGCATTGCAGCTGGCGGAGCTCGGCGATATCGGCCGGCCTGCGGCGCCAGCGCGCCTCAGGCCGGCGCCGGAGCGCGCCGAGTCCGGAGCAGGGCACGTCAGCAAGCACCCGGTCGAACACTCCATGCCGCCAGGCAGGCACGGTACCGTCAGCCACCACCACGCCGACCCGGCCGGTGCCCGCCGTCGCGGCACGAATCAGCCTCGCCCGGTGCGCGCGCACGTCGGCCGCGACCAGGAATGCGTCCCGGCCGGCCGCGATTCCGCCGAGCAGCCGCGCCTTGCCGCCCGGTCCGGCGGACAGATCGAGCCAGCGGCTGTCCCGGCCAGGCAATTCCGTCCTGGTCAGGGCCAGTGCCACGAGCTGACTTGCCTCGTCCTGCACCGAAGCGCGATGCAGGGCGACCGCCGTGATCTTTGCCGGGTTCCCCTCGGCGAGATGCACGCCGAATGGAGACCAGCGGGCGGGCTCGCTGGCACCGGCGGTTAGCTCCGCCGGGCTGGCGAGGCCGGGGATCGCGCACAAGGTCACCCGTGGCCGGATGCCGTCGGCGGCGAGGGTGGCCTCAGTCTCGGCCAGGGCGCCGCCGGGATCCTCGCCAAGCGCGGCGAGCAGCGCGGAAACAATCCAGCGCGGGTGGCTGTACCTGACGGCCAGGTAGCCGACCGGATCATCCGCGCGGCGCGGGGCGGAGATCTCGGTCCAGGTTGCCAGGTCGCGGGTCGCTACCTTGCGGAGCACCGCGTTGACGAATCCGGCGGGACGCTGGCCGGCCACGTCCCTGGCCAGGTCCACCGAGGTGGCCACGGCCGCGTGCGCCCGTATCCGGGTGGCGAGGAGCTGGTGCGCGCCAAGCCGGAGCACCTGCCGGATCGGCGGGTCGATCTGGTCGAGCGGACGGTCGCTGCAGATGGCGAGGATCGCGTCGTAGGTCCCCTGGCCGCGCAGCGTTCCGTAGGCGAGCTCGGTGGCCAGCGCCGCATCCCGGCCGGTAAGCCCGCGTTCCCTGAGCACGGACGGCAGCATCAGGTTCGCGTACGCGTCCCGGTCGGCCACCGCCCTGAGCACGTCGCAGGCGGCCAGCCGGGCCGGGTCGGCGCGCGAACCGGCTGAAGCCTGGGCACGGCCAGCCCGGGGCCTCGTGCCTTGCCTTGCTGACGACCCTGGCCTGGCCGGGCGGCCCTGCTGGGCAGGCCTGGCCGGCCAGGCAGACCCGGCATTCGAGCCGGGCCGGGCGGACGAGCCTGGCTTGCGCGACTGCGGGGTCATGTCAGCAGGGCCCCGGCCGGTGACAGCCCGCGCAGCCCCCGCGCCCAGTCCGCGGCCGGCATCCGCCGCTTGCCGTCCGGCTGGACGTCACCAAGCTGTACGGGCACCGAACCTGTCCCCACGATTGCCGCGGCGCGAATGACGCGCAGCTCACCGGGTTCGAGCGGCGGGCCAGGCTCGGCGGCTGCGACGCTGGCCAGCGGCCCGAGCTTGAGCCGGACCCCAGCCAGCACGGTCCAGGCCCCTGGCTGCGGTGTGCAGGCGCGGATAAGCCGGTCGACCGCCGTGGCCGCAGGCCCCAGTCGATCCGCGCGTCCGCTGGCGTGATCTTGGGCGCGAGGCTGATCCCGTCCGGCGGCTGCGGCCGCGCGATGAGCTCTCCGGATGCGATCCCGTCCATCGTCGCGACCAGCAGGGCTGCGCCCGCTGCCGCGAGCCTGGCGAGCAGGTCACCGGCCGTGTCGGAGGGCAGTACCGGCTCGGTGAGCACGCCGAACACCGGGCCCGCGTCGAGCTCGGCGACGAGCCGGAACGTGGTCGCCCCGGTGATGTCATCGCCGTGCATGATGGCATGCTGCACCGGCGCGGCACCGCGCCAGGCGGGCAGCAAAGAGAAATGCAGGTTGACCCAGCCATGCCGGGGGATGTCCAGGGCGGCCTGCGGGACAAGCGCGCCATAGGCGGTCACCGCGCAGCAGTCCGGCCCGATCTCGCGCAGCCGCCCCAGGAAGCCGGGATCCCGCGGCCTGGCGGGCTTGAGCACCTCGAGCCCGGCTGCCCCGGCCCGCTGGGCAACCGGGCTCGGTGCCACCTTCAGACCGCGGCCGGCCGGGGCGTCCGGCCGCGTCACGACGGCGGCGACCTCGTGGCCCGAGTCGAGCAGGGCCGTGAGCGATGGCACGGCCGCCCCGGGGGTGCCCGCGAAGACGAGGCGCATACTGCTACCGGGCCTCGCCGTGCAGGGGGTGTGGCGACACCCTGACGGTCGGCACCGGCTCCCCCCACCACTCGGCTGCGCGGATCTCCTTCATGGCCAGCTTGCGCTGCGCCGGGTCGAGCCGGTCGATGAACAGCACGCCGTCGAGATGGTCAGTCTCATGCTGCACGCAGCGGGCCAGGTGCCCGGTGCCTTCCAGGGTGACCGGCTCGCCGTGCATGTTGAAGCCGGTCGCCACCATGCCGAGGGAGCGCTGGGTGGGGAACGCGAGGCCGGGGAACGACAGGCAGCCCTCGTCGTCCGTTTCCTGCTCGGCGGATAGGTCGAGCGAAGGGTTGATCAGGTGGCCGAGCACGTCGTCCACGTGGTAGGTGAAGACCCGCAGCCCCACCCCGATCTGCGGCGCGGCCAGGCCGACGCCGGGCGCGTCCAGCATCGTCTCGGTCAGGTCCTTGACCAGCCTGCGCAGCTCGGCGTCAAAGTCGCGCACCGGCTCGGCCGGCGTGCGCAGGACCGGGTCGCCGAAAAGGCGGATCGGCTTGATGCTCAACGGACTTCCCTTTCCTGACGACAGCCGCGTATCGCTGGCCGTTCAGTCTATGCAGGCTGGCCGTCTGGGCCAGCCGACGGCGACCTGGCCTTGAATGCTGCCTTACGGGCGGCTCTGGCAACGGTCGGATCCGGATGGTGATCGCTCAGCGCGGTCAGCAGTTCGGTCACGGCGGGATGGTCGACCTGCCACAGGCCGGCCACGATCTCCGCCTGCGCATCCGGCGGCAGGTCGGGCAGCAGCTCGGCGACCACGTCCCGCGGGTCAGCCTCCTCCAGCAATCCGGCGCCAAGATCGACGAGCAGCCAGGTCCGGTCCTCCCGCCGCAGGTCAGCCTCCTCGCCATGCTCGTGCAGCCAGACGGCCGCGTGCGCGCGCAACACTGGCTCGGCGAGCGCGGACCGGACGGCCGACACAGCGTCGGCGCCGATCCGGTCTAGCACCGCGAACGCGGCGCCGCGCAGCCCCGGCGAGCCGCGGCCGGCTGCCCGGATCAGCTCGCCGGCCGCCTGTGCGGCAGTCCGGGCCGCAAGCCAGGCTGCGATCTCTGCCTCGCCGTCCTCGGCGTCGCAGCTAGCCAGGGTGGCCAGCAGCCCCGGGGCGCCGTCCCGGCCACCCCCGCCCAGGACAGGCACATGCCATCCCTGGGACCGGAGCCTGCGGTGCACTCCCCAGACGCCGAGCGGTGACAAGGCGACCGTCAGCCCGCCCGCTGACTCGTCGGTGCCGAGCTCCACCACGCCCAGGTCGGCCAGTGCCTCCAGCGCCCACGACAGCGCGGCAGCCTCGTCGTGGCCGGCCACGGGTTCCGGATCGCCGTGCTTGCGCGCTGTTCCCGCCGCGGCCGCGTAGGCGTCGAACAGGCCCTCCATCCGGACCGGGCCGCCCACCGTGTAGAGCGCAGTCGCGAGTCCGTCCAGGTCCTCGGCCGTGAGCATCACCTCCAGGGCGCCATGCCAGGCAGCAAGAACCTCATCGGAGTTACCGGATGCGAGCACGTCAGCGCGGGCGGCCGGGGGGGTCACGGCGTCCGGCTGCGCGATCATCCCGGTCGCCGCGGCAACCCGCCAGGCCGCCTCTACCTCGCCGGCGGCCAGCTCCAGGTCAGCGGCGGCAGCGGCGGCAGCGGCCGGGTGCAGCGAGCTGCCAGCCCGCAATCCCTGCCGCCCATGGGACCAGCGGGCCAGGTCGCGCGCGGCGCGCAGCAGTGGCGCGACACGCGCAGCCGCCGCAAGTTCCTCTCGCGGCGCCAGCCGCACCGGCGGAAGCCGCGGAATATCATCAGGCCTGCATTGCGCTGTTCCGCTGTCCCGGGCGGTCCCGCGCGCATCCGTGCCGGGATGCGGCTGGCCGACCCTCGCGGTCGGGGTCCTTCGTGAGGTGGCCACCCAAGCAACCCTACGGCCTCCGGCGGCCTAGTCAGATCAGCTCGGCCGGGTCGAGCTGCAGCCGCACCACACCGGGTTCCTTCTGAGCGGTACGGACAGCCAGCGCGGCGCGCAAGGCGGCGGCGAGCGCAAGGCCGTCAGAATCTCGGCACCCGGATCAGCGCCCGCACCTGGTCGCCGCCTGCTCCGGCCGGCGTCCCGGCGCTGGCCAGGGCGCCGGCCCTGGCGCTGGCGCCCCGGCCGGCGGCCTGCTCGTGAGCTGCCGGAACCGGGCCAAGCACGTCGGCCCCTGGCGGCAGTGCCGCGGCGGCCAGCACCGCGCGCACCGCCGGCCCTGGCCCTGCCAGCGCCGCCATCCGGACCGCAGGGGGAAACCGGAGCGTGGCCCGCTCGGCCAGTTCCCGCTCCGCGTGCGTCACCGGGTCCCAGCGGATCAGCGCCTGCACCGCCGGGATGCCCGAGTCGGCAACGACGATTACCGCACCGCCGTCAGTGGCCGGCCTGACCAGGGCTGCCGCGTTCAGCCACCGGCGCAGCGCCTCCTCGGCGGCGCGCAGGCTGGGCCGCCCGAGCAGTGCCCAGCCATCGAGCAGGATCGCGGCCGCGTAACCGCCGTCAGCGCGCGGCTCCGCGCCCGGTGTGGCGACGACGACCGCCGCTGCGGACGGCACCTCGCTGATGACCTCCGCCCGCCCGGAGGTCCGCACCGGGACCGAGGGGAAGGCACGGCCGAGTTCTTCGGCCGTCCGGCCAGCCCCGGTAACCAGCGCGCGGAGCCCGGTGTGCCCGCAGGAAGGGCACGCCGGGCTGGCGGCAGGCGCGGCGCACCAGCGGCAGGTCGCGGCCGATCGCGCCGCCTGCAGCGCGAGCGGGCCGCCGCAGGCGGCGCACATGGCGCGTGCATGGCATCGCTCGCACGCGGCGGCGACCACGTAGCCGCGGCGCGGCACCTGGAACAGCACCGGCCCGCTGGCCAGGGCATCCCGGGCAGTGCGCAGCGCGAGGCCAGGCATCCGGGCCGACCGCGCCGCCGGATCCCTGGCAAGTTCCGCGTCGCCGGCCGCCGCGGTTACCAGCGGAGCATGGCGGCGCACTGCGGCCCGGTCACCGCCCAGCGCGCGGGCCCAGCCGGCCGACATCAGCTGGGTGGCCTCCGCGGTCCGGGCGAAGCCGCCGATCAGCGCGGCCGCGCCGGCCCGGTGCGCCCGGATGCCGAGCACTTCCCTGGCATGCGGGTAGGGCGCGCGAGGCTCGGCGTGCAGGTCGTCGCCGTCATCCCAGAGCAGCACCAGGCCAAGGGCGGTGACCGGAGCGAACATAGCGGACCGGGTGCCCGCCACGATCAGCGTCTCGCCGCGCAGCACCTTGAGCCAGCGCCGGTAGCGCTCGGCCGGGCCAAGGCCCGCCGACAGGCTGACGTGTGAGCCGGCGCCGAGCAGGGCGGTCAGCGCGGTGTCGACGCTGTCCAGGTCCCGGCTGTCGGGCACGACGGCGATCGCGCCGCGGCCGGCCGCGGCCGCGGTCGCCGCGGCCACCGCGATCTCGCCGGGCCAGTCCGGACCAGGCAAGGCAGACCAGATGGCGCGCGGCGCCCGGCCGTCGGCTAGCGCTGCGAGGAAGGCCGGTCCGGTCGGATAGCGGGCCCATCTGCCCGGGGCAGGGCGGGCAGGCCTTTGCGGCCTGCCGTCCCGGCCTGCCGCCTCTGCGCGGGCGTGCCGGGGCGGGATTGCCAGCCGCAGCACGTCGGCCAGGGTCCCGCCATAGCGGTCGGCGACTGCCCTGGCCAGGCCGGCGATCTCGGCGGTCAGCACCGGCTCGGGCGATACCACCCGCTCCAGGAAGGACAGACTGCCGTCATGCTCGCTAGCCTCGGCCCGTGCCAGCAGGTAGCCGCCGGTCAGCCGGCCGGCGAATCGTACCCGGACCCGGGCACCTGGCACCGCGGCCGCCGCCAGCCGCTCCGGGACCAGGTAGTCGAAGGGCCGGTCGAGGTGAGCCAGCGGCACGTCTACGGCCACTCGCGCGACCGGCAAGGCCGCGGCGACCTTGGCCGGGCGGGGCCGGGCCCGGTCAGCCACGCCGCGGCGCGGCACGGCCGGTCAGAGGCCGGCCGCTGCGCGCAGGGCGTCGGTCCGGTCGGTCCGCTCCCAGGAGAAGTCTGGCTCCTCCCGGCCGAAATGGCCGTACGCGGCGGTCTGCGAGTAGATCGGGCGGAGCAGGTCCAGATCCCTGATGATTGCCGCCGGGCGGAGATCGAATACCTCAAGGACGGCGTTCTGGATGCGGTCGGCCGGGACCAGCTCGGTGCCAAAGCACTCCACGAAGACGCCGACCGGCTTGGCCTTGCCGATCGCGTACCCGACCTGGGTCTCGCACCGGTCGGCCAGGCCGGCCGCGACGACGTTCTTGGCCACCCAGCGCATGGCGTAGGCGGCGCTGCGGTCCACCTTGGAGGGATCCTTGCCGGAGAATGCCCCGCCGCCATGCCGGGCCATCCCGCCGTAGGTGTCAATAATGATCTTGCGGCCGGTCAGCCCCGCGTCTCCCATCGGGCCGCCGACCTCGAACCGCCCGGTGGGGTTGACCAGCAGCCGGTACCGGGCGGTGTCAAGCTCGAGGCCGGCCAGTACCGGCCCGACCACTTGGTCGCGGATGTCGGGCGCCAGCAGCTCATTGAGATCGATGGACGGGGCGTGCTGGGTGGAGATCACGACGGTGTCAAGCCGCACCGGCTCGGATCCGTTGTACTCGATCGTCACCTGGGTCTTGCCGTCCGGCCGGATGTACGGCACGGCGCCGCTGCGCCGCACTGCCGCCATCTGCCGGGACAGCCGGTGCGCCAGCATGATCGGCAGCGGCATCAGCTCAGGCGTCTCCCGGCAGGCAAAGCCGAACATCATGCCCTGATCGCCAGCGCCCTGCCGGTCCAGCTCGTCCGCGCCCTCGCCCTCCCGGTGCTCGAACGCCTCGCGGATGCCCTGGGCGATATCGGGCGACTGCGAGCCGATGGATACCGAGACGCCGCAGGAGGCGCCGTCGAATCCCTTCGCCGACGAGTCGTATCCGATGTCGAGAATCTTCTCCCGGATGATCTCCGGGATGTCGACGTAGACCTCGGTGGTCACCTCGCCGGCCACATGCACCTGGCCGGTGGTGATCATCGTCTCCACGGCAACGCGGCTGCGCGGGTCGCCCTTGAGCATGCCATCCAGAATGGCGTCGCTGATCTGGTCGGCCATCTTGTCCGGATGGCCCTCCGTCACAGATTCGGAAGTGAAAAGACGACCGGCCACCTGACTCCCTTTTCGCTGGGACGAGACTATGCGGGGACGAGACTTCGCTGGAGTGTATCCGTATTGTGCCGCCGCCGCCGATCAGCCAGCCAGCTCAGCAGCCACCATGTCCCAGATCACATCGGCCAGGGCCTCCTTCGATCCGAGCGGGACCTGGGTCTGCGAGCCGTCGGCGGCAAGCACCACGGCGGCGTTGTCACTGACCCCGAATCCGATCCCCGGGCCGACTTTGTTGACAACGAGTAGATCGCAGCCCTTCGCCGCTATCTTCGCGCGCCCATTTGCGAGCAGATCATCAGTCTCGGCACCGAATCCCACGATCACCTGGCCCGGCCGCAGCCGGTCGGCGGACAGCTCGCGCAGGATGTCGGGATTAGTCGCGAGCCGGATTGGCTCCGGCGCGGCCCCGGTCTTCTTGAGCTTCACATCGCTCCTGACCGCCGGCCGGTAATCGGCCACCGCGGCGGCCATGACCACGGCGTCGGCATCCGGCGCGGCCGCCCGCACGGCATCGCGCAGCTGCACCGCGGATGTCACGTGCAGGACCCGCGCCCCGGCAGGGTCGGCAAGGTCGACGTTCGCGGCCACCAAGGTGACCTTCGCGCCGCGGGCGGCGGCAGTCCGGGCCAGCGCGTAGCCCTGCCGCCCCGACGACCAGTTGCCGATGAACCGGACCGGGTCGAGTTCCTCCCTGGTGCCGCCGGCGGAGACCACGACCTGGCGCCCGCTGAGGTCGGCGGCGAGCCCGGCGGCGCCGCGCGCCAGCACCCTGACGGCGGCCCGCAGCAGCTCAGCTGGTTCCGGCAGCCGCCCTGGCCCGGAGTCGCTGCCGGTGAGGCGGCCGGCGGCAGGCGCCAGAACGACCGCGCCGCGGCGGCGCAATGTGGCCACGTTGGCCTGGGTAGCCGGGTGCTCCCACATCTCGGTATGCATGGCCGGGGCGAACATGACCGGGCAGCGCGCGGTGAGCAGCACCGCGGTGAGCAGGTCGCCAGACATGCCGGCCGCCGCGCGGGCCATCAGGTCAGCGGTGGCCGGCGCTACCAGCACGAGGTCGGCGTCCTGGCCAAGCCGGACATGCGGAACCTCGCAGACATCGTCCCAGGAACTGGCGGTAACCGGCCGACCGGACAGGGCCGCCCAGGTGGCCTCCCCGACGAAGCGGAGCGCGTCAGGGGTGGGCACGACCCGGACCTCATACCCCGACTCGGTCAGCAGCCGCAGCAGCTCACATGACTTGTAGGCCGCGATACCGGCGCCGACCCCGAGGATGATGCCCATGTCAGAGGCCACCCGGCTACCTGGCTGCCCGGCCAGCGGCCAGGCCCGGTCAGGAGGCCGGGGCCTCCGTCGGCTCCGCGGTGAGCAGCCGCTCGCTGATCTCGCGCAGCGCGATGGACAGCGGCTTTTCCTGCACCCGGGTCTCGACCAGCGGGCCGACGTACTCAAGCATGCCCTCGCCGAGCTGGGCGTAGTAGGCGTTGATCTGCCTGGCCCGCTTCGAGGCCATGATGACCAGGCCGTACTTGCTGTCGACGACCTTAAGCAGATCGTCGATCGGCGGGTTGATGATGCCTTCCGGGGCGGGAGTTCCAGCCACGTTGCGCCTTCCGTGTTCGGTATCGCGGCTAGGACCGCGTCATCGGCCCGATTCGGGCCTCGGTCAAGGTTACCAGCTGGCGGCAGACGTCCTCGACCGACGTGTTGACGAGGGTGATGTCGAACTCACTACCCGCGGCGAGCTCCACCCGGGCTGCCTCGAGCCGCCGCTGGATGACCTCAGGTGGTTCAGTGTCCCGGCCGGTGAGCCGACGGACCAGCTCCGCCCAGGACGGCGGCGCCAGGAACACCAGCAGCGCACCCGGCACGGCCTCGCGCACCTGCCGCGCGCCCGCCAGGTCGATCTCCAGCAGCACCGGTACCCCGGCCGCGAGCTTCTCCCGCACCGGAACACGCGGCGTCCCGTACCGGTGCCCGGCGAAGCGAGCCCATTCAAGCAGCTCGCCGCGCTCGGTCATCCGGTCGAAGTCGTGCTCGCTGACGAAGTGGTACTCGCGGCCGTCAACCTCGCCCGGCCTCGCCGCCCGGGTGGTGACGGAGACCGAGAGCCAGATCTGGGGCGACGCTCGCCGCAGGCTGGCGACAACCGTGCTCTTGCCGACGCCGGACGGCCCGGAGAGCACGGTAAGCCGAGCAGGGACAGCAGCCTGAACTCCGGTGCCCGTGGACTCGGTGCGGCTCACCAGCAGCTCCACGTGACGAGCCTAGCAGGGACCGGGGCGCTAGCCATGGCCGCGCGGCGTGCGCGGCCAGCCGACGGATCGGCCACGGGCCTTCGTCCCCCGTCCCCGCCCGGCCGGCTCCCTGACCTCGGTCAGATATCACAGACCTCGGTCAGATATCACCGCCGAACTCGTTCTCCAGGGCGGTCCGCTGGTTGGCGCCGAGGCCGCGGACGCGCCGCGACTCCGCGATGCCAAGCCGTTCCATGATCTGCCTGGCGCGCACCTTGCCGACGCCCGGCATGGACTCCAGCAGCGCCGACACCTTCATCTTTCCGACGACGTCATCGGTCTGGCCCTCCTTGAGGACCTGGGGCAGCGTCGTCGAACCGTGCTTAAGCCGGTTCTTGACCTCGGCACGCTCCTTGCGTGCCTTGGCAGCCTTCTCCAGGGCTGCGTTCCGCTGCTCGGGGGTGAGTGGAGGAAGAGCCACGCGTGGTCACCTCGGGTTTCGTATCGAAAAAGTCGCTCCGCGAGGGGAAACTAGCGAGTTCAGCTCGTAACGGCAATGCAAACCCCCGTTTGTCATGCCACAATTTATCCGATACTACCCTGTGCATTCGGATCGATACTGAAAGTAGTCAAGCTAATATCACATGTCACTGGCGTCGGGGTGGCTGACGCAGAGATTTGGCCAGCCAAATAGGCCCACCGCCTAACCGGCGGCCGCCAGCCTCCGCAACGACGCCCCGATTGCCGCCGCCGCCGCGCCCGGATCCGGCGCGCTGGTGATCGGCCGGCCGATCACCAGGAGGTCGGCGCCGGCCCCCAGCGCATGCTCCGGAGTCGCGACTCTCGCCTGATCCTGAGCGTCCGAGCCGGTAGCGCGGATGCCCGGCGTAATCAGGGTAATGTCCGGGCCGACCTCGGCCCGGACATCAGCCACCTCGCGCGGCGAGCAGACCAGTCCCCTGGCTCCGGCAGCGACCGACAAGACGGCCAGCCGGCGTACCGCGTCACGGGTAGGGCCCGCCATCCCGATCATGGCCAGGTCGTCATCGCCGAGGGAGGTAAGCACCGTGACAGCGGCGATTGAAGTCTCCGGCGCCGCCGCGACGGCCGCGCGGATGACGGCCGGCCCGGCCGCAGCGTGCACGGTAAGGATTCCCGGCCGCAGCCGGGCCACTGCCCTGGCCGCGCCTGCCACCGTTGCCGGGATGTCATGCAGCTTCAGGTCAAGGAAGACCTGGACGCCGCTGGCACCGCGGATCGAGGCGACCGCGTCCGGCCCGTACCGCAGGTACAGCTCGAGCCCGATCTTCACGGTGCTGACGTAGGGAATGACCATGCCCGCCCAGCGCGCCGCCGTCTCCAGGTCAGGCGCATCGAGTGCGACGGCAATCGGTGCCCGGTAGGTCACGGCCTCCCCCTCGATCGGAATTCCGGCCCCGGCATCGCCGGCTCGCTGCGGGTGGCCCGGCGGGCCGCCGCGCGCCCCGGGCGGGTCACAGCAGGTTCCTGGCGAGCCAGTGGCCGGCGGCTGCCCGCGGCTGGTGTGCCAGCCCGACTACCTCCGACAGCCGGTCGATCCCGCGCTTGGCCAGCTCATCATCGAGCTCGCGCAAGATCCGGGCGCAGGCCGAGGGATCATGGAAGATCGTCGTGCCGATGGCTACCATCCCCGCTCCGGCCAGGATCAGCTCAAGCGCGTCCTTACCCGTCCGCACCCCGCCCATGCCGATGATCGGCACATCGGGCAGCGCCTCGCGGACCTGCCATACGCAGCGGACCGCTACCGGCCGGATGGCCGGCCCGGACAGGCCGCCGGTGATGCCCGCCAGCGCCGGGCGCATGGTCTCGGTATCGATGGCCATGCCCAGCATGGTGTTGATCATCGAGAGCCCGTCCGCGCCCGCCGCCACGCAGGCCCTGGCGATCGCGACAATGTCCGTGACATCGGGTGACAGCTTCGCGAAGACGGGGATGTCGTAGCGTGCGCGGCCGCGGACCGCGTCGATCACCGCGGCGGAAGCGGCCGCGTCGCAGGCGAACACCTGGCCGCGGTGCTCGACGTTCGGGCAGGAGATGTTGACCTCGATCGCGGTGACCCCGGCCGCATCGGACAGCCGGGCGGCGAGTTCGGCATATTCGTCCACGGTGCTGCCCGCGATCGAGACCACTGCCCGCGCGCCGCGGGACAGCAGCCACGGCAGGTCCCGCTGCAGGAACGCATCGATGCCCGGGCCCTGCAGCCCGATCGAGTTGAGCATGCCGCTCGACGTCTCCGCCATCCGCGGCGTCGGCCGGCCCGCGCGCGGCGCGAGCTGCACCGACTTGGTGACGACCGCGCCAATCTTCGAGACGTCGAAGAACTGCGCCAGCTCGCGGCCTGACCCGGCGCAGCCAGACGCGGTGAGCACCGGGTTAGGCAGCTCGAGGTGACCGAGCCTGGTGCGCAGGTCAGTGGCCATGACCCGCCTTCCCCGCTGGTTCCCAGCCAGGCGCGCCGAACGCGTCGAAGGGGATCGTGCCCACGTCATCCCAGCGGACCTGCTCGCCGCGGAACACCGGGCCGTCTACGCACGACCTGATCATCCGGGTAATGCCATCGGTGCCGGTCACGGGCAGCACGCAGGTCATGCACACGCCGATCCCGCACGCCATCGCCTCTTCCACCGCGACCTGCACCGGCAGGTCATAGCGGCGGGCCAGCAGCGTCACCTGCCGCAGCATCGGCATTGGCCCGCAGGCATAGATCACGTCCGTCCGCCCGTCGTGGATAAGCTGGCCGAGCATATCGGTGACGACACCGCGCGAGCCGAGCGAGCCGTCTTCGGTGGTGATCGTCGCGATCCGGCCGGTACGGCGCGCCGTGAGCGCGCCGAAGACGCGGTCTCCGCTGGCCGCGCCGAGCAGGAAATCGACCGTGCAGCCGCGCTCGCGGAGCTTGCCGGCCAGCGCGAAGAGCGGCGCGCTGCCGTACCCGCCACCGACCAGCAGGCAGCTGACCCGGTCGCGCGGCACCGGGAACGGCCGCCCGAGCGGCCCGGTGACATCCAGCACGTCCCTGGCCCGCCGCTCGGCGAGCCACCGGGTGCCAGGGCCGTTCGCGGCGAAGACGAATTCCACCGTGCCGCCGTGATCCGGCCGCACGTCGTGGATGGAGAACGCGCGGCGCAGCAGCATCGCGGTGTCCGGGCCGCCGACCGCAATCGCGACGAACTGCCCGGGCCGGAAGCGCGCGGCGATGCCGGGCACCACCACGGTCATGGCGTGATAGGCGTCGACCCGCCGCACGGTGAGCACCGTGCCGCGCACCTGCAGCGGGCCGGCGTCGGCGTCGGCGTCCCTGGGCGTCACGTGCCCTCAGTCCCGGCCGTGACTGCCGCCTGAGCCGCGCTGGCGCCGCGCATCCGCGCCGCATGTTCCTGCAGGGACCGCACTCCCACCTCGCCCCGGGTAATCGCCTCTATGCCCTGCACAGCCGCCGCCAGGCCCTGCACGGTCGTCACGCACGGGATGCCTTGCCGGACGGCGGCGGTCCGGATCTCGTAGCCGTCCAGCCGCGGCCCGGACTGTCCGGGGCTGCCGAACGGCGTGTTTACGATGAGGTCCACCTGGCCAGCCATGATCCGTTCCACGATGGTCGGCTCGCCGGTTGGTCCGCGGCCATCGCCATGCTTACGGACGATCGTGGCACGGACACCGTTGCGGCGCAGAATCTCCCCGGTTCCCCGCGTCGCCCAGATCTCGAAGCCCAGGTCAGCGAGCCGCTTTACCGGGAACACCATGGACCGCTTGTCCTTGCTGGCAACCGAGACGAATGCCCGGCCGCTGACCGGCAGCGACCCGTACGCGGCCGCCTGGGACTTGGCGTACGCCGTGCCGAAGACCTCGTCGATGCCCATGACCTCGCCGGTGGACCGCATCTCCGGGCCGAGCACGGTGTCCACTCCCTGGCCGTCGGCGTCCCGGAACCGGCCGAACGGCAGCACCGCCTCCTTGACCGCGATCGGCGTGTCCAGCGGCAGCGTCCCGCCGTCACCGGACGCCGGCAGCATGCCCTCGGCGCGCAAGCCCGGCACCGTCGCGCCGAGCATGATCCGGGCGGCTGCCTTGGCCAGCGGCACCGCGGTCGCCTTGGACACGAACGGCACGGTGCGGGATGCCCGCGGGTTGGCCTCAAGCACGTAGAGCACGCCGGCCGCCAGTGCGTACTGCACGTTCAGCAGGCCTCGCACGCCCACGCCGCTGGCGATCGCCGCGGTGGACTCGCGGATCAGGTCGATGTACTCATGGCCGAGGGTAATCGGCGGCAGCGCGCAGGCCGAGTCGCCGGAATGGATCCCGGCCTCCTCGATGTGCTCCATCACGCCGCCGAGGTACAGCTCGGTGCCGTCGTACAGGGCGTCGACGTCAATCTCGATGGCGTCGTCCAGGAACCGGTCGATCAGCACTGGGTGCTCAGGGCTGGCCTGGGTGGCCCGCCGCACGTACGCCGCCAGCGTCTCGTCGTCATAGACGATCTCCATGCCGCGGCCGCCCAGCACGTAGGACGGCCGCACCAACACCGGGTAGCCGAGCAGGCCGGCCACGACCTGCGCCTCGGCGTCCGAGCGCGCCGTCCCGTGCCGCGGCGCGGGCAGTCCGGCAGCCGCCAGCACCGCGCCGAACTCGCCGCGGTCCTCAGCCAGATGGATCGCCTCCGGCGAGGTTCCGACGACCGGCACGCCGGCGGCGGCCAGCGCCCGCGCGAGGCCGAGCGGGGTCTGCCCGCCGAGCTGCACGATCACGCCGGCCACCAGGCCGCTGGCCTGCTCGGCGTACACGACCTCCAGGACGTCCTCCAGGGTCAGCGGCTCGAAGTAGAGCCGTCCTGAAGTGTCGTAGTCGGTTGACACCGTCTCCGGGTTGCAGTTGACCATCACGGTCTCGTAGCCGGCCGCGGACAGCGCGAAGGAGGCGTGCACGCAGGCGTAGTCGAACTCGATGCCCTGGCCGATCCGGTTCGGCCCGCTGCCCAGGATGATCACCTTGGGCAGGTCGCCGGGCGGTACCTCGGTCTCGTCGTCGTAGGTCGAGTACAGGTACGGCGTCTGCGCGGCAAACTCGGCCGCGCAGGTGTCGACCATGTGGAATACCGGCCGGATGCCGAGTTCGTGCCGGAGGCGGCGGACGCTCGCCTCGGTCGTGCCGCGGAGCTGGGCGATCTGCGCATCGGAGAACCCGGCGGCCTTCGCGGCCCGGAGCGCGCTGGCGGGCAGCGGCGGCTGGCTGGCCCGGTCCGGCACCATGGCCGGCGGCTGATCAGCCCAAGCTGGTGCGAGCTGATCAGCCGGGGCTGGCGCGGCCGACGGCAGATCGGCCCCGGCGGGCCGCGCGCGATGGCCGGACGGCTGACTGCCGGCAATCCGTTTCGAATGGTCTTCGATGCCCTTGACCTGATCGATGAACCAGGGATCGATGCCGGTCGCCGCGACGACCTCGGCCACCGTGGCGCCTGCGCGGATCGCCTGGTGCACCGTCGTCAGCCGGCCATCATGCGCCGTGGCGCAGCGGGCCAGCAGGGCGGCCTTGTCCCCCGGCGGGGCGGTCCAGCTGAACGGCGCCGCCGGATGCTCCAGCGAGCGCAGTGCCTTCTGCAGCGCCTCGGCGAAGCTGCGGCCGATGGCCATCGCCTCGCCGACCGACTTCATGTGCGTGGTCAGCGCCGGATCCGCGCCGGGGAATTTCTCGAACGCGAACCTCGGCACCTTGACCACCACGTAGTCGAGGGCCGGCTCGAAGCTGGCGGGCGTCTCGCCGGTGATGTCGTTGCGGATCTCGTCCAGCGTGTAGCCGATCGCGAGCCGCGCGGCGATCTTCGCGATCGGGAAGCCGGTTGCCTTCGAGGCCAGCGCCGATGAACGGGACACCCGCGGGTTCATCTCGATCACGACGAGCCGTCCGGTCTGCGGGCGCACGGCGAACTGGATGTTGCAGCCGCCGGTGTCCACCCCCACCGCGCGCAGCACGTCGATGGCCGTGTCGCGCATCTGCTGGTACTCGCGGTCGGTGAGGGTCATGGCCGGCGCGACCGTCACCGAGTCGCCGGTGTGCACGCCCATCGGGTCGATGTTCTCGATCGAGCAGACCACGACCACGTTGTCGGCCCGGTCCCGCATCAGCTCAAGCTCGAACTCCTTCCAGCCGATGATCGACTCCTCCAGCAGCACCTCGGTGACCGGGCTGGCATCCAGCCCGGCGGCGGCCATCCGGTGCAGGTCGGAGCTGCAGCGGGCGATGCCGGAGCCGGACCCGCCGAGGGTGAACGACGGCCGCACGACGACCGGGTAGCCGAGCTTCTCGGCAGCGCGGGCGCATTCATCCAGCGAGTGGCAAATCTCGCTGGCCGGGACCGCGGCTCCGAGCCCGGTGACCAGGTCCTTGAACCGCCGCCGGTCCTCGCCAGCCTTGATCGTCTCGATATCGGCGCCGATCAAATCGACGCCGTAGCTGGCCAGGATCCCGGCGTCATGCAGCTCGACGGCCGCGTTCAGCGCGGTCTGGCCGCCGAGCGTGGGCAAGATCGCGTCCGGGCGCTCCTTGGCGATCACCTTCGCCAGCACGTCCAGCGTGATCGGCTCGACATAAGTGGCGTCGGCGAACTCCGGATCTGTCATGATCGTCGCCGGGTTGGAGTTGACCAGGCTGACCCGCAGCCCTTCGGCCCGCAGCACCCGGCAGGCCTGGGTGCCGGAGTAGTCGAACTCGCAGGCCTGGCCGATGACGATCGGGCCGGAGCCGATCACCAGGACCGAATTCAGGTCAGCGCGCCGCGGCATGCCGCCCTCCTCTCCCGGGCCCGCTGACAAGCGCTGTCACCGGGAGCGCTCCATCAGGTCGACGAACTCGCCGAACAGGCCGGCCGCGTCGTGCGGGCCGGGCGCCGCCTCGGGATGGAACTGCACGCTGAAGGCGGGCGCGGCGAGCAGCCGCAGGCCCTCTACCACGCCATCGTTCAGGTTCACATGCGTGATCTCTGCCATCCCAAACGGGGTCTCGAATGGCTGCTGCCCACCGCGGGCGGCGGCAGCCTGCGGCCAGTGTCCCTGGTCCGGCTCCGGCGGCAGGCCCGAACCAGGCAGCGCGACAGCGAAGCCGTGATTGTGGCTGGTGATCTGGACCCGCCCCGTGCGCAGATCCTTGACCGGCTGGTTCACGCCGCGGTGGCCGAACCGCAGCTTGTAGGTGCCCAGGCCGAGTGCCCGGGCGAAGATCTGGCTGCCCAGGCAGATGCCGAACGCCGGCAGGCCGGCGTCCAGCACGCCGCGCATCGCCTCGACCGCGTAGGCTGCCGCGGCCGGGTCGCCGGGCCCGTTCGAGAAGAACGCCCCGTCCGGGCTGACCGCGAGGATGTCCGCGGCCGTGCTCGCGGCGGGCAGCACGTGCACCCGGCAGCCGAGCCGGGCCAGGTGCCGCGGCGTCGCGGTCTTGATGCCGAGGTCGACGGCGGCCACGACGAACCTGGCAGGCGTGCCGGCCGGCGGCTCGACCGGGTAGGCCTGCGGCGTGGAAACCTCGCGGGCCAGGTCGGCGCCGGTCATCGGCGGGCTGGCCCGGACCCGCTCGAGCAGGTCAGCGGGATCGGGCTGGCTGGTGCTGATCGCGGCCCGCATGGCGCCGCGCTCGCGCAGGTGCCGGGTGAGGGCGCGGGTGCCGCTGATCGCGATGCCGGTGACCTGCTGCGCCCTGAGCTCGTCAGCGAGGGTGCGCACGGACCGCCAGTTGGACGCGATCGGCGCTAGCTCGCGGACCACGTAGCCGCTGACCCAGATCCGCCGGGACTCCGGGTCGTCATCGTTCACGCCGGTGTTGCCGATGTGCGGCGCGGTCATCGCCACGATCTGGCGGCAGTAGGACGGGTCGGTCAGGGTTTCCTGGTAGCCGGTCATGCCGGTGTTGAAGACGATCTCGCCGAAGGTCTCGCCGGCCGCGCCGAACGCGGTGCCGCGGAAGGTCCGGCCGTCTTCGAGCACCAGGATCGCCGGGCCGGTCACCGGACCAGCTTCCCGTCGAGCACGGTCGGGCAGCCGCGCAGGAACGTGGCCACTACGCGGCCGGGCAGCAGCATCCCGGCGAACGGGCTGTTGCGGCTCTTGGACGCGTGCCCGGCCGGGTCGACCGCGTCCCTGGCCGCCGGGTCGTATAGCACGAGGTTGGCCGGTGATCCGGGCGCCAGCGGGTTCCCGTGCGCGGCCAGCCGCCCGATCGCCGCCGGGCGGGCCGACATCCGGTCCGCGACCTGGGCCCAGTCGAGCAGGCCGGTGCCGACCATCGCCTCATGCACCACGCGCAGGGCGGTCTCCAGCCCGGTCATGCCGAACGCGGCCGCGCCCCACTCGGTTTCCTTGTCCTCCAGCGGGTGCGGCGCATGATCGGTGGCCACGCAGTCGATCGTGCCGTCGGCCAGCGCCGCCCGCAGCGCGGCCACGTCGGCGGCGGTCCGCAGCGGCGGGTTCACTTTGAATACCGGGTCGTAGCTGACCGCGAGCTCGTCAGTGAGCAGCAGGTGGTGCGGCGTCACTTCGGCCGTCACCTGCCAGCCTTTCGACTTGGCCCAGCGGATGATCTCCACCGAGCCCGCGGTGGAGACGTGGCAGACGTGCAGCGCGGACCCGACGTGCGCCGCCAGCAGGCAGTCGCGGGCGATCACCGCCTCCTCGGCCACGGCCGGCCAGCCGGCCAGGCCGAGCAGGCCGGATACTTCGCCCTCGTTCATCTGCGCGCCCTCTGTCAGCCTGGGCTCCTGGGCGTGCTGCGCGATCACGCCGCCGAACGCCTTGACGTACTCAAGCGCCCGGCGCATCAGCACGGCGTCGGAGACGCACCGGCCGTCGTCGGAGAAGACCCGCACCCGTGCGGCCGAGTCGGCCATCGCGCCGAGCTCGGCGAGATGCCGGCCGGCCAGCCCGACGGTCACGGCGCCGACCGGCTGGACGTCGCAGCGGCCCGCCTGCCGGCCGAGCCGCCAGACCTGCTCGGCCACCCCGGCGGTGTCGGCGACCGGCTCGGTGTTGGCCATCGCGTGCACGGCGGTGAACCCGCCGAGGGCAGCCGCCGCCGTGCCGGTGGCGACAGTCTCGGCGTCTTCCCGGCCCGGCTCCCGAAGGTGCGTATGCAGGTCGACGAGGCCCGGCAGCGCGATCAGGCCGTCAGCGTCGATGACATTCGCCGGGCCGATCGAACCAGACGCCGGGCCCGCAGGCGCCCTTCCCGGGCCCGCAGGCGCCCTTCCCGGGCCCGCGAGCCCCGTTGCCGGGCCGATCTCCGCGATTACGCCGCCGGTCACAAGAATGTCGGCTGGATCGCCGCCGAGCGGCCTGGCGCCCCTGATCAGCCAGGTTTCCCGGCCGGGCAGCGCCGTGCCGCCGGCCCGCCCCCCGGTCCCGCTGCTGCGCTCGGTCATGACTGCGCCTCCGCTCCGCCGAGCAGCAGGTAGAGCACGGCCATCCGGACGCTGACCCCGTTGGCTACCTGCTCCACGATCGTCGACCTAGCCGAGTCCGCTACCTCAGCCGCTATCTCGACCCCGCGGTTCATCGGGCCCGGGTGCATGATCACGGCGTGCCCGGGAAGCATGCCCATCCGGGCGGCGTCCAGGCCGTACCGGCGGCTGTACTCACGCACGCTCGGGAAGTACGCGGCGTTCATCCGCTCCTGCTGCACCCGCAGCATCATCACCACGTCGCTCTTGGGCAGGACGGCAGCTAGGTCGTAGCTGACCGAGCACGGCCAAGCGCCGACGGCGATCGGCAGCAGCGTGGGCGGCCCGACCAGCGTCACCTCCGCGCCGAGGATGCTGAGCAGCAGGACATTGGACCTGGCCACCCGGCTGTGCAGGACGTCGCCCACGATGGCGACCCGGAGTCCGTCCAGCCTGCCCAGCCTGCGCCGCATGGTGAACGCGTCGAGTAGCGCCTGGGTCGGGTGCTCGTGGCTGCCGTCGCCGGCGTTGACGACGCTGCCTTTTACCCAGCCGGCCAGCCGATGCGGTGCACCGGACGCGCTGTGCCTGATCACCACCGCGTCGGCGCCCATCGCCTCCAGCGTCATGGCAGTGTCCTTGAGGCTCTCGCCCTTGGCCACGCTGGAGCCCTTGGCGGAGAAGTTGATCACGTCGGCGGAGAGCCGCTTGGCGGCCGCCTCGAAGGAGATGCGGGTCCGCGTCGAGTCCTCGAAGAAGAGGTTGACCACGGTCCGGCCGCGCAGGGTGGGCAGTTTCTTGACCGGCCGGGCGGCCATCTGGGCAAGCTCGTCGGCAGTGTCGAGGATGAGCAGGGCTTCGGTCCTGGTCAGGTCCCCGGCCGAGATCAGGTGCCGGTTCACTTGACGGTCCCGTCGCCGCCGGGAGGTGGCGGCCCGGCCGGCGGCCCGGCTGGTCGATTCCCGGGCAGCCCGGGCGGGTGCCCGGAGCTCTCTCCGATAAGCACCGCGTCTTCGCCATCCACCTCGGTCAGCAGTACGAGCACTACCTCGCGCTGGGAGGTGGGCAGGTTCTTGCCCACGTAGTCAGGCCGGATCGGAAGCTCCCGGTGCCCCCGGTCGACCAGCACCGCGAGCTGGACAGCGCGCGGCCGGCCGAGATCGCCGAGCGCATCCAGCGCGGCCCGCACCGTGCGGCCTGAGTACAGCACGTCATCGACCAGGACGACGATCTTGCCATCGATCCCGCCGGCGGGCACCGCGGTATGGCCGAGCGCCCGGGCCGGCCGCAGCCGCAGGTCATCCCGGTACATGGTGATGTCAAGCGAGCCGGCCGGGACCTGATTACCCTCGACCTGCGCCATCCGCCCGGCCAGCCGGTGCGCGAGCGGCACGCCGCGGGTCGGGATCCCGAGCAGGACGACATCACCCGCGCCACTGGTGCGCTCGAGGATCTCGTGCGCTATGCGGGAGAGCGCCCGGCCGATCTCGGCGGATTCGAACACTGGTCTGCGGGTGCCGCCGGATGCGCTGCCGTTGCCCGGCCGGCGATCACGGTCTTCCTGATGTGCCGCATGCACGATTAAGGACCTCCTTTCCCGCCTCTCTGGACGGGCCTTAAAGGACGTCGAACGGGACCAACGTATCAGCAGGGATACGGTCAGGATCGCAGGCGCGGCGGTCGGCGCCAGGGCCTTTCCTGCGGGACCGCGATCATGCGCGCCAGCCCGCGATGCGGCCTGGCAGGCGCATTGCCCGAGTACGCTCCGTGGGCGGCCTCCACCGGAGTGACGTAAGTGATTATTGTCACATCATGTCTGGATAGCAGCTGGATCATCCCGGCCCGTGCGGTGCCGGTCCGGCTCGGCAGAAGCAGCGGCAGGCCCTGCGTAGCTAGCTTTCTCGGGCCCACGGGCGGCCGGCGCGGGCAGCGGGCGAGTCAAGTCACTGCGGGTAAGTTCGACCGCTTTTTGCCATTCGGCTTGACCTTGTCGCCCTCGCGGCCTACCGTCACTGAGCGTAACCATCCCACTGATCAGACTAACTGGCCGGGGGGCCGAAGAACATGCCATCTGAGTACGCGAAGACCCTGGGCGCGCGGTTGCGCGCCATCCGAACGCAGCAGGGCCTCTCTCTGCACGGCGTCGAGGAGAAGTCGCGCGGCCGCTGGAAGGCCGTTGTCGTGGGCTCCTACGAACGCGGCGACCGCTCGGTGACCGTGCAGAAACTTGCCGAACTTGCCGAATTCTACGGAGTCCCTGTGTCCGAGCTGCTGCCCGGCGACGTATTGCCCGCCCTCCTTGCGCCCTCCCCCAAGCTCGTCATCGACCTCGAGCGGATGAGCCAGTTGCCGAAGGACAAGGCAGGCCCGCTTGCCCGCTACGTGGCCACCATCCAGAGTCAGCGTGGTGACTACAACGGCAGAGTCTTGTCGATCCGCCAGGAGGACCTGCGCTCACTTGCTGTCATCTACGACAAGTCGCCGGCCGACCTGACCGAGGAACTGATCAGCTGGGGCATCCTGGATGCTGACGCCCGCGGGGCGATCGACACCTTCTGACGCGCCGCGCCCTGGCGCTCCGGATTGCCTACCCAGCCGTCCGGAGCGGCAGCACGGCCTGGCCGGGAACTCCGAGCGCGCTCTCGGCCAGCGACAAGAACGTCTCCGCGTCGCGCAGCAGGTCATCAGCCTCGCGCGGGGTAACGGCACACGGCAATCCGGCCTCTGCCGCAGCCCGCTTGCCGGCCCCGGCCGCGAAGAACGCGGCCCACTCGGACAGCGCCGGCGCTACCCGCGGCAGCAGCTCCCAGACACTCTGCGGCCGCTTCCGCCGTGCCGAAGTGGCCGGCTCGGCCCTGGCCGCGACCACCGCAGCGGCCGCGCGGAGCGCCGCGAGGTGAGCGGCCACGTAACGGCCGCCAGCCGATCCTTCATCCTCGGCACCCGCCAGTCCCTGCCTGGCAGACGAGAGCAGCGCTAGCGCCGACGGCGCTACCCTGCATCGCGGCCGGTCAGGATGCACCTGCAAGACCGAGTTCATAGCCATTCCTCCTATCGCGTGCGAGCCTGTGCCGGGCGGAGCGCTTCCCCGCGCCCCGCCCGGCTGGCCCGCCGGCCGGCCCTCGGGGGCAGGGCGGGCGGCTGGCTTCGTTCAGGCATATTCGAACATAAATTCGTCTCATCGTCCAGTTGTTTGGACCTGCGTTCGAAGTTACCGGGAGGGTCCGACAAAATGGCTGCACGCGGCACATGCCGGGTGACATACGCTGGCCGCCGTGCGCAATCAGACGGCGCTGCGAGTAATCGGCCAGGCGAGTTTCCTGGCTGGGCTTGATGCACTCATCGATGTCTACGACCTGGCGATGCAGCCATCGCCCGACCAGCTGGCGGGCCGCCGCCCGATCATGCGGCAGCACACCAGCCATCCGGCATTCCGGGCGGTCATCGCAACTGCCGGGCCCGCAGCGGGCGCCGGGCCCGCAGCAGGCGCCGGGCCCGCAGCAGGCGCCGGGCCGGCGGATCAGGTCCTCGCGTTCGCCTACGGGTTCACCGGGACCGCCGGGCAATGGTGGCACGACGTAGTACGGGCCGGCCTGACGGTCACAGCAGGCGCACCGGCAGCGGCAGCATGGCTGGCCGACACCTTCGAAATCGCCGAGGTGCACGTGCGCCCGGAGTTTCAGCGGCGCGGCATCGGCCGGGCCATGCTGCTCACCCTCACCGGCGGCTGCCCGCACCGGACGGCGCTGCTCTCCACGCTGGATCGGGCGTCTCCCGCCCGCCGTCTTTACCGCAGCGTTGGCTTCACTGAGCTGCTCACCGGGTTCAGCTTCCCTGGCAACGGCCCGCCCTACATCGTGATGGGCGCGGTCCTGCCGCTGCGCGGCTGACCGGCCGGTTCCAGCGCGGCCGACCGGCCGGTTCCAGCGCGGCCGACCGAGCCGGTCGCTGCCAGCTGACCGGGCCATGCGGCTGACCGGGCCATATTGTGTGGCTGACCTCCCGGTTCAAGCGCGGCTGACCAGAGTGCACCGCTGCACGGCCGAGATCCGGACTGCCGGCCGGCCTGCGACGCCTCGCTAGCCCGCGGCCGCCTGCTGGCTCGCCTGGCCTGGCCGGCCGGCTTCGCCGAGGCCGAGCCGCTGATAGATCTCGCGGGTCGCCCGCGAGCCGTTGAGCGTGTAGAAGTGCAACCCGGGAACGCCCGCGGCGATCAGCCGCTCGGACATGCCGGTCGCATAGTCAACGCCGATCTCCCGCACCGCGGCCTTGTCGTCCGCCCGGGACCGCAGCCGCTCAGCCAGTTCCGGTGGGAACTTGGCCCCGGACAGCATGATTGCCCGCTCGATCATCGGCACGCTGATGATCGGCATGATCCCGGCGATGATCGGCACGTCGCAGCCGAGCGCGGCGACCCTGTCCCGCATCCGCAGGTAGTCGTCCGGGTAGAAGAACATCTGGGTAATCGCGAAGTCGGCGCCGGCCCGGCATTTGCGCACGAAGTTGGCCGTATCGTCCGCCATGCTGGATCGCCGCGGATGACCCTCGGGGAAGGCCGCCACGCCGACGCAGAAGTCGCCGGATGCCTTCACCAGCCGGACGAGTTCGTCCGCGTACCGAAGGCCCGCGGGATGCGGCTGCCAGTCACCGTCCGGCGCGCCCGGCGGGTCGCCGCGCAGCGCCAGCACGTTACGCACGCCGACCGCCGCATAGGACCCGATGACATGCCGAAGCTCGGCGACCGAATGATTGACCGCGGTGAAATGCCCGACCGGGGTCAGCGTCGTCTCCGCCGCGATCCGGCCGGTCACCCGGACGGTCCGGTCCCGGGTCGAGCCGCCTGCCCCGTACGTGACCGACACGAATGTGGGCCGCAGCGGCTCGAGCTGGCGCACGGACAGCCAGAGCCGCCGCTCCTCGGCGGCAGTTTTCGGCGGCATGAACTCAAACGAAAAGGACCGCTCCCCGGCAGCCAGCAGCTCGCGGATGGTAGGCGCCTGCGGTAGCCGGGGCGGGAACATCCTCCCAGGTTAGCGGTCCGGCGGCGGCGCCCGCGCCCCGGCCGGGCCGCGGTGCCGGGCCAGGGTGCCAGGCCAGGGTGCCAGGCCAGGGTGCCAGGCCAGGGTGCCAGGCCAGGGTGCCAGGCCAGGGTGCCAGGCCAGGGTGCCAGGCCAGGGTGCCAGGCCACGGCGCCGGGCCGACCGGGCTACCCTCGCGGTAATGACGACGAGCTCGGCGGCAGTTGATCAGATCCGGGATCAGGTCGGGCGCGTGCTGGCCGCGTTCCTCGGCCGGCAGCGAGCCGAGCTGGCCCGGATCGACGGCGGCCTGGTACCCGTGCTTGACGCGTGCGAGACGCTGCTCGCCGGGGGGAAACGGCTGCGGCCCGCGTTCTGCTACTGGGGCTGGCGCGCGGCCGGCGGGGCCGACCGCCGCGACGATCCGGATCGCGCCCGTATCCTGACCGCCGCCGCCGCGCTTGAGCTGCTGCACGCAAGCGCGCTGGTGCATGACGACGTGATCGACGGCAGCGAGACCCGCCGCGGCCGGCCTGCCGTGCACCGGAGCTTCGCGGCGCGGCATGCGGCCGGTCGCTGGCGCGGCTCTGCCGGAATCCTTCGGCGTCGGCGCGGCGATCCTGGCCGGCGACCTGTTGCTGGCGTGGACCGACGAGCTGCTGCGGGCCAGCGGGCTGCCGGCCACTGCGCTGCGGCGCGCCCAGCCGGTGCTCGACGCGATGCGCACTGAGCTGATCGCCGGCCAGTACCTGGATCTGCTCGGCCAGGCAGCCGGGCCCGGCACTGTCGAGAGTGCACTGCGCGTTGTCGAGTACAAGTCGGCGAAATACACGGTCGAGCGCCCGCTGCTGCTCGGCGCCGCGCTGGCCGCTGCATCGGCCGGACCGGCTGGCGGCGCAGCTGACGAAGCATTTATCACGGATTCTCCGATGGCCGGCGCCTGCACGAGCTACGGAATCCCGCTCGGGGTTGCCTTCCAGCTTCGGGACGACATGCTCGGGGTATTCGGCGACCCGGCCCGCACCGGGAAGCCGGTGACCGGCGACCTGCGCGAGGGAAAGCGGACCGTGCTGGTGGCGGTTGCGATGAGCCGGTCAGATGCCGCACAGGCCAGCGTCCTGCATCGGCTGATCGGCGATCCCCAGCTCGACGAGTCAGGCGCGGCCGAGGTCCGTGGCGTGCTCATCGAGACCGGCGCGGTGGCGGACTGCGAGCAGCTGATCCGGGCCAGCGTGCAGCAAGCACTCGCCGCGCTGGACGCCGCGCCGTTCACCGCCGCGGCCAAGGCGGCGCTGGCCGAACTGGCCGCCACCGCCACCGACCGGTCCGGCTGATGCCACCGCATCGGGGGGGTCGGCTCAGTGGTTAACATCTGACCGGCCATCGCCGGACAAATCCGAACCGCTGATTTGATCTTGTTGCGATTGAGGCTGGTGTGGCGACTGGTGTGACTGAGCCGCCGCGAGGGGCGCGCCTTGGCCAGTGGCCAATACCGAATGGCCAATACTGAATTGCTGCCCAGCTACTGAATTACCGCCCAGCCGGGCTGCTGGCAGCCAGCCCGGCTAGGCGCTCGCTGTCCGGAGGCGGGCGGCTAGCGCAGCGGCGGCAGCCCCGGGATCGGCGGCCTCGGTGATGGCGCGGACGACGACTATCCGGCGGGCACCCGCGGCTAGCACCTCGCCGAGGTTGTCCGCGCTGATGCCGCCGATGGCGAACCAGGGCAGCGGCGCGGCGAGTTCCGCCGCGTACCTGACCAGGCCGAGTCCGGGGGCGGCACGGCCCGGCTTGGTCGGCGTCGGCCAGACCGGCCCGGCGCAAAAGTAGTCGATGTCCGGTGCCACGGCCGCCGCCGCAGCCTGTTCCGCGGAGTGCGTGGACAGCCCGATCAGAGTTTCCGGCCCGACGATCTGCCTGGCCGCGGCGACCGGCAGATCATCCTGGCCGAGATGCAGCACGTCGGCACCGACTGCGCGGGCGATGTCGGCGCGGTCGTTCACCGCGAGCAGCGCCTCGTGCCGGTCGCAGGCCGCACGGAATGCTTCGAGGTAGGCCATCTCGTGGGCGGCCTCCAGGCCCTTCTGCCGCAACTGGACCACATCAACCCCGCCGCTCAGCGCGGCATCAAGGAAGTCAGCCAGGTCGGCCCGCCGCTCTCTCGCGTCCGTGCACAGGTAGAGCCGGGCGGCAGCCAGCCGGGCCTTGCAGTCAGCAGGCAAGATTCACCGGATCCGGATCTGATCGGGCACGCGGATCATCGTACGGCCACCCGCCGGGCAGGCGGCACATCACGCCAGCGAAGGATGGCCGGCGCCGCGGGCGCCGGCATGCTGGGCCGCCAGCCAGGGCCGGCCGCCAGGCCAAGCCGGCCGCCACGGCAAGCCGAGCGCATAGCGAAGCCGGCCGCCACCCCAAGCCGGCCGCCACCCCAAGCCGGCCGCCAGGCCAAGCCGGCCGCGGGCTATCCCGCCCGGCGAGAGCGGTGCAGGCTCAGATCGCGAGCGCCTGGGCCCGGCGGTTTACCTCGGTCCGGCGGTGCTCGCTGATCGCCTGGATCGGCGTGCCGGGCAGCGTTTCGTCGGCCGTGAACAGCCAGCGAAGCGCGTCCGCCTCGTCAAATCCGCAGTCGAAGAGCAACGTGAGCGTGCCGTGCAGGCCCCGGATGACCTGATTGCCATCGAGGAACGCCGCGGGCACGCAGAGCTTGCCGTCGGGCCGCTGCACCGCGAGCAGCTTGCGGTCGCGGAGCAGCTGCCTGACCCGGCTAACGGACAAGCCGAGCCGGTCAGCAGCTTCAGGAAGGGTGAGCCAGTCGCCGATCATGCTGTCGGCCAGGGGGTCAATCTGCGCCACATCCACAAACATCCCACAACAGGGGGGTCGCCAAACACGGGCAACGCCAGGCACATCGGCTTGCGCGATTGCTGGCGCCGGCGGGCGGACCATGGCGCCCCGCGGTCGGCTCAGCGCAGCACCGCATCCCTGATGGCAACGGCGGGATCCGCGATCCCGGCCGGATCGACCGGCCGCCCGGCGGCGATCAGCCGGCGGCCTTGCCGCAGGTCCCTGGGCAGGCCGACGGTCAGCAGCGCCACCAGCCGACCGCCGGCCAGCCAGCATGCGGCAAACCGGTCCGCGGCCGGGTCGCCGCGCCAGATCAGCTGGTCGGCATCGCCGTGATACCCGGCGTACTGCACCATCCGGCCGAACTGCTCAGACCAGAAATAAGGGACCGGGTCGTAGGCCTCGCTGCCGCCCAGCAGGTTCGCTGCCAGCACAGCGGGCGCGCGCAGCGCGATGTCCCAGTGCTCGAAGCGCAGCCGCCGCCGGTACCTGGCCGACCAGAACGCGGCGCAGTCGCCGGCCGCGAAGACGCCCGGTGCCGAGGCGCGCAGCTGCTCGTCGGCCAGCACGCCGTTGTCAAGTGCGATGCCCGAGTCTTCGAGCCAGCGCACCTGCGGCCGGACGCCGACGGCGGCCAGGATCTCGTCCGCGGCCAGCCAGCCGCCGCCGGCCAGCATGAGCCCTCCTGGCTGCACAGAGGAGACTTGTTCGCCGAGCCGCAGGCTGACCCCGGCGGCTGCGTACCAGGCTGATGTCCGCGAGCCTGCCTCGGGGCTGAGCGCGGCGGCCAGCGGCGCCGGGCCGGCTTCCAGCACGGTGACCAGGCAGCCCCTGGCCGCTGCCACGGTAGCCACCTCGGCGCCGATCCAGCCCGCGCCGACGATCGCGAGCCGCAGCCCCGGCCTGAATGCCGCCCGCAGGCTCAGGGCATCGTCCAGCGTCCGCAGCAGGCGCTGTGGGCCCGGGCCTGGCAGTGGCACGGGCACCGCACCAGTCGCCAGCACCAGCCGGTCATAGGGATACTCGCCGCGTTCGGTGCGCAGCACGCCGTCGGCCACGCCGGTGGCTGGCTCGCCCAGCCGCACGTCCGCGCCGAGCGACGAGAGGTCATCGCGCAGCGTCGTGTCATCCGCCTGGCCGGCCAGCACGCCCTTGGACAGCGGCGGCCGGTCATAGGGCGGCCGGAGCTCGGCGCCGACCATCGTCACCGCGCCGGAGTATCCCCTGGCCCGCAATTCCTCCAGCGTGCGCAGGCCCGCCAGGCCGGCACCGGCTATCACGATTCGCTCGATCCGCACGATCACCTAGGCTAGGAGTAGCGCGCGGGAGTCCGGTGCTGACCGGACTGAGAGGGCGGCTGGAAGCCGCCGACCGCAGGAACCTGATCCGGGTCATGCCGGCGAAGGGAGCGGACATGAGCACCGCAGCCAGCGCCGACGTACTGGTCATCGGTGCCGGAGTGATCGGGCTTAGCATCGCCTGGCGGGCCGCGCAGCGAGGCATGCGGGTGGTCGTGACCGATCCGGCGCCCGGCAGCGGAGCGTCGCACGCCGCGGCCGGGATGATCACGCCCATCTCCGAGGTTGCCTACGCCGAGCGGGAGCTGTTCCGGCTGGGCCGTGCCTCGCAGCGGCGCTACCCGGCATTCGCGGCCGAGGTCAGCGGGCTGACCGGCGAGCCAACCGGATACCGGCAGGCCGGCACGCTGCAGGTCGCCTACGACGCTGATGACCTGGCCGTGCTTGGCGAGTACCAGGCCCTGCAGGAGTCCTTCGGCGTCCCGGCCCGCCGCCTCACGGCGCGCGAATGCCGCCGGGCCGAGCCAATGCTCGATCCGGCTATCCGCGGCGGCCTGCTGGCCGCCGATGACGCGTCAGTGGATCCAAGGCTGCTAACCAGCGCCCTGCTCGCCGCGGCCGGCCTGGCCGGCGCTGACATCATCCGGCAGCCGGCCGCCGAGATTCTGATCGCGGGCGGCGGGGGCGACCGCGGCCAGCCCGGCCGCGGCCGGGCCGCTGGCGCGTTGCTCGGCGACGGCACGCGGGTCATGGCGCGGTGGGTGGTACTCGCGGCCGGCTGGAACTCAGCTTCGATCGCGGGCCTGCCAGCGGGGGTCGCGCCGCCAGTGCGGCCGGTCAAGGGCCAGATCCTCCGGCTGCGGGCGGGCGCCGGCGATGGCGGCGCTGACGGACCGCCCGGGCTGCTCGCCCGGACGGTCCGCGGCATCGTCCGCGGCTGCTCGGTCTATCTCGTGCCCAGGGAGAGCGGCGAGCTCGTCATCGGAGCCACCCAGGAGGATTCTAGGCACCGACACCCGGGTGACGGCCGGCGGCGTCTGGGAACTGCTCAGGGACGCCCGGACGATCATCCCGGGGATCACCGAGCTCGAGCTCGCGGAAACCGTGGCCGGACTGCGGCCGGGAACGCCGGATAACGCGCCGGTGCTCGGCCCGTCCGCGCTGCCCGGGCTGGTGCTGGCCACCGGCCATTTCCGCGCCGGGATACTGCTTGCGCCAGTGACTGCCGACCTCATCACGGCGTACCTGGCCACCCGGCGGCTGCCGGAGCTGGCGGCTGCCTTCACGCCGCAGCGCTTCGCCCGCCCGGCCGGGCGGGCGAAGCCCGCGCGCGGGCGGCCGGGCAGCGGTGAGCTACCGCGGGCGGGCAGGCAGGGCACGGCGGAGGAAGGCGCAAGGCGATGAAAGTGACCATCAACGGCACGGCGCGCGAGCTGGCCACCGGCACCGGCGTCGGCGATGCCGTCCGGCTGCTGACCACCACGGCCAGCGGGATCGCGGTGGCCGTCAACGGCGAGGTAATGCGCCGGGCCAGCTGGGATACGACGCCGCTGGCGGACGGCGACGAGGTCGAAGTGATCACCGCGGCTCAGGGAGGCTGACCATGGACGACCCGTTCATGATCGCCGGCCAGGCGATGACCTCGCGGCTCATCATGGGGACCGGCGGCGCGCCGAGCCTGGACGTGCTCGACCGGGCGCTCGCGGCGTCCGGTACCGAGCTGACTACCGTGGCGATGCGGCGGGTTGACCCCGCAGCGGCGGGATCGGTGCTCGACGTCATCGCCGCGCGCGGCATCCGCGTGCTGCCGAACACCGCGGGCTGCTTCACCGCCGCCGAAGCCGTGCGCACCGCACGGCTGGCGCGGGAGGCGCTTGGCACCGACTGGGTGAAGCTCGAGGTCATCGCCGACGAGCGCACGCTGCTGCCCGACCCGGTCGAGCTGCTCGACGCGGCTGACCTGCTAGTCGCCGACGGGTTCACCGTGCTGCCCTACACCAGCGACGACCCGGTACTTGCCCGGCGGCTTGAGCAAGCGGGCTGTGCGGCCGTCATGCCGCTAGGCGCGCCGATCGGGTCCGGGCTCGGGATCAGGAACCCGCACAACATCGAGCTGATCGTCGAGGCTGCCGCCGTCCCGGTGATTCTGGACGCGGGCATCGGCACGGCCAGCGACGCGGCGATCGCGATGGAACTCGGCTGCGACGGCGTGCTGCTCGCGACGTCGGTAACGCGGGCCCGCGATCCTGAGCTGATGGCCGAGGCGATGCGAGCGGCGGTCACCGCCGGACGGCTCGCCTGGCTGGCGGGCCGGGTGCCGCGGCGACGGTACGCGACCGCTTCCTCACCGCCGCCCGCGGACTGATCCGGCAGCGCCGTTACCTGGGCGGGGACGAGACCGCACCAATAGACTCGACCCGATGGATACGACCCTGGCGCGCCTAAAGGTCGGGCAACTGCTCGACGGACGCTATCGGGTGGACGCCCGGATCGCGCGTGGCGGGATGGCCACCGTCTACCTGGGTACCGACACGCGGCTTGAGCGCACCGTGGCACTCAAGATCGCGCACCCAGAGCTGGCCCATGATGCGGACTTCGTCCGGCGGTTCATCGATGAGGCCAGGTCCGTGGCCAGGCTATCCAGCCCGAACGTCGTCGCCGTCTATGACCAGGGCGCCGAGGGGGACATTCTCTTCCTGGCGATGGAGTACGTGCCCGGGCGCACGCTGCGCGAGTTGCTGACCGAGCGCGGCAGGCTCGGCCCGCGGGAGGCCCTGGACATCATCGACGGCGTCCTCACCGGGCTGTCAGCCGCGCACGCGGCGGGCATCGTGCATCGCGACGTGAAGCCGGAGAACGTGCTGATCACCGCCGGGGATGCGGTCAAGGTCGCGGATTTCGGGCTGGCCAGGGCAGCGGCCAGGGCCGGGCACACCAAGACCGGGACGATCATCGGGACCGCCGCCTACCTGGCGCCCGAGCAGGTATCGCATAGCATCTCCGATGCCCGCACCGACGTCTACGCAGCCGGCGTGATGCTGTTCGAACTGCTCACCGGGATGCAGCCGCATACTGGCGAGACGCCGCTCGCGGTGGCTTACAAGCATGTCAACGAGGTCGTCCCGGCGCCGTCCAGCGTCACGCCGGGGCTGCCCCCGGCCCTTGACGCGCTAGTGGCGCTGGCCACCAGCCGGACCCCGGACCTGCGCCCGGCGGACGCCGGCCAGTTCCTGCGGGCGGTCACCGAAGTGCGCCGCGGGCTGCCGATCGCCGGACGGCTCGCTGCGGGACAGCCCGCCAGCCCGGGCGGCGGGTTCGAGCCCGGGTTTCCGCCCGCGCTGCCGGCCGCCGGGCTATCGGCCATGGGCAGGTCAGTCCCCGGCTTGCCGGCGGCCGGCCTCACCGGGCCGGGCTGGCCGGCCGCGAGCCCGGCCGGGCACAACTGGCCGCCTGCCGGGCAGCCGGCCGGGCACGACTGGCCGCCTGCCGGGCAGCCGGCAATGCCGTTGCCGGACTCCGCCGGCGGCCAGGCCGGGCCTGCCCAGGGACCGGCCGGCCCGGCCGCTGCGGGCGCCCAGGCTCCGCCCGCAGCCCCGGCAGGGCCCGAGGCCTCGTCATGGCCCGATTCCCGGTGGTCCGATTCCGCCTGGCCCGGCTCATCCTGGCCGGACGCCCGGGCAGTGCCGGGCGGACAGTCGCTGCCCGGCACGCCCATCCAGCCCGGGGCGTCAGCAGGCTCAGCTAGCCAGTCGCTGCCCGGTCACGGCACCGTATCCGGCGTGGGGCCAGATCCCGGAGGCCAGCCATCCGGCCATCCCCAGGCCCTGCCGGGCGCCCCGGCAGGCTTCGGCAGCCCGGCAGGCCCCGGCAGCCACTGGCTGCCCGGACCGGCAGCCGCGCCCGGCGGCCCGGCAGGCCCCGGCAGCCAGCCGGCGCCGGACCGCGGCGGCGAGTCATTCCCCTGGCAGCAATCACCCTGGGTGCCGCCTTACCCGGGCGACCCGGCAGCCCACCCGACAGCCTCCCCGCCCGGCGGGCCAGCCGCCGCAGGTGCCGCCGCGTCTCCCGGCCCGGCCGACCGCGGTGAGCGGCGGCATGGCAGGCGCGGGCGGGACAGGGCCGTGGAGATCCTGCCTGCGGTGACCAGCGGGCAGCCGATCCTGCCCGCAGTGACAAGCGGGCAGCTGGCGGAGCCAGACGGCAGCATGAACCACACGCTTGTGGTGGCCGACGCGGGATTTGCCCTCGATCACGAGGACCAGCCGCTCACCGGCCGCGTGCACGGCCCGGCCGGATATATCCGGCGCCGGGAGCCGGGCCTGCAACGGTGGCTATTCAGCCGCAGGCTCGCCTACCTGTCCCTGGGCATCGCGGTCGTGCTGGTCCTGTTGCTGATGACCTGGTGGGTCACCAACGGCCAGTTCGAGACCATCCCGCGGGTGGGCACCATGACAAAGGCGACCGCGCGGACCGAGCTGCGGAACCTCGGCTTCACGGTCAAGACCGGCCCGGGCGTGCACAGCAACGCACTCCCCCGTGGTGAGGTCATCCGTACCGTCCCGGCGATCGGCACGCGGGCTCATCGCGGCAGCCTGGTCACGCTTATCCCATCGCTGGGCCCGGTGATGGTCCGGGTCCCGTCAGTGACTGGCATGAAGCTGGCAGATGCGCAGGCCGCGCTCAGGCGGGCCGGACTGGCGCCGGGCAAGGTGACGGACGCGCCCTCCACCACGATTCCGCTCGGCGTGGTAATCAGCACCAATCCCGTCGCCGGGTTGTCCTGGCCGCAGACCAGGCCGGTGGCGATCGTGCAGAGTTCCGGCCTGCCGCTGCCGAATCTGGTCGGCCAGCAGGAGTCTGCCGCGCAGGGGCAGGCGCAGCAGGACGGGTTCCAGCTGAACCCGCAGCAGGATACGAACAGCGATCAGCCGGCCGGGACGATCACCGCGCAATCGCCCAGGCCCGGCACCCCCATCACCCCTGGCGAGGTTGTAACAATCAAGGTCTCCACCGGGCCGCAGCTGGTCGCCATCCCCAACGTGGACGGCCAGAATGAGCGGCAGGCGACCGCTACCCTGACAGCGGCCGGGTTCGGTGTCAACGTCGACCAGGTGGGTCCCGGGCATCGGGTATTCAACTTCAGCCCTACCGGGCAGGCGCCGAAGGGCAGCACGATCACGATCTTCGTCGGGTTCGGCGGCTTCGGCAACCTCCCGTAACCGGCCGCCCGATCGGAGCGCAGGTGCCGCTGGCAGCCGGCCAGGCGAAGGACATCGCGACCTGGCGCGCGCTACGAGACGGCTGGGCGGCTCAAAGCGGCGGTCCCTCACCGGGCCGTTCCTGATAGGAGTACCGCTGCTCGCGCCACGGGTCGGCCGTGTTGTGATAGCCCCGTTCCTCCCAGAACCCGCGCCGGTCCCTGGTCAGGTACTCCACCGCCCTGACCCACTTGACGCTCTTCCAGGCGTACAGGCCCGGCACGACCAGCCGCACCGGGTGGCCGTGCTCGGGGGAGAGCTCGGCACCGTTGCAGCCAGTGGCGAACAGCGTGTCGTCGGCGGCGAAATCGGCGATGCGCACGTTAGCGCTGTAGCCGAAATCAGCCCAGACCATGACATGCGTGACCGCTGCCGCCGGTGGCACCGCCCGCAGCAGCGCGGCCGCCGGAACGCCTTCCCAGACGATGCCGGGGATGCTGAACTTGGTCACGCAATGGAAGTCCGCGATCACCCGGCAGCGCGGCAGCGCCGCGAACTCCGGCCATCCCCAGTGCTGCTCGCGCCCGTTCTCGGTCGCTCCGACCACCCGGAGATCCCAGCTCTGCAGGCTGACGAACGGAATTCGCCCGTAATGCAGGACTGGCCAGCTCGCCGGGATGTGCTGGCCAGGCGGCAGCCTGCCAGGCGGCACGGGCCCGGCGGCCCGCACCGGCGTCCCCGGCGGAGCAGGCGCCCCGGGCAGAGCAGGCGTCCCAGGCGAAGCCGGCGCCGGGCCGCGGGAACCGCTTGCAGCATGACCCGCGCCGACGGCGCGCTCACCTGTCCCCGGTCGCCTCATCCGGCTGACCTGCTCCTTCCCGCCTCGCGCTCTCGACGGCGCGACGTCCGGCCCTCGACCCGCAGGTGTGGCTATCTTGCCACCTCGCGATCTGCGCCGATCCTGCGCCCGGCACCTGGCGGCAGCGGGCGTGCGCTAGGCTTACGCCCGTGCGTCATCAGTACTGGTTCTTTTATGGCTACCGGCCCGGCCTTCGGACGGTCGCCCGCCAGCTGCTGCGCTGACGCGAGCGACATAAGGAAAGCCCCGGGCCGGCAGGCCCGGGGCTTTCGTCATTTTTGGAGCTAAGGGAGCAGCAAGATGGTCGTGGTGATGGCCCCAGAGGCCACGCAGGCAGACGTTGACACGATCGTGGACCTGGTGCGCACGGCCGGCGGGGAAGCTTTCGTCAGCCGGGGGGTTTCCAGGACGATCATCGGCCTGGTCGGGGACATTGACCAGTTCAGCGCGCTGAACCTGCGCAGCAGGGGCGGCGTCGGCGACGTGGTGCGGATTTCCGTCCCGTACAAGCTGGTCAGCAGGGAGCATCATCCGAGCCGGTCGGTGATCACGGTCGGCGGCGTCGCCATCGGGCCGGAAACGGTGACAGTGATCGCCGGGCCGTGCACGGTCGAGACCCCGGCGCAGACCCTGGCGTCGGCCCTGATGGCCAAGGCGGCGGGCGCCTCGATGCTGCGCGGCGGTGCCTTCAAGCCGCGCACGTCGCCGTACGCATTCCAGGGCCTCGGCGAGGCCGGCCTGCGCATCCTGGCCGAGGTGCGGGCCGAGACCGGGCTGCCGGTCGTCACCGAGGTCATCGACCCGGCCAGTGTCGACCTGGTCTGCTCCTACGCCGACATGCTCCAGGTCGGCACTCGCAGCATGCAGAACTTCACGCTGCTGCAGGCGGTCGGGTCGGCCGGGAAGCCCGTGCTGCTGAAGCGCGGGATGAACGCCACCATCGAGGAGTGGCTGATGGCCGCCGAGTACATCGCCCAGCGCGGCAACCTCGACATCGTGTTGTGCGAGCGCGGGATCCGGACTTTCGAGACGGCGACCCGCAACACCCTGGATATCAGCGCCGTCCCGGTCGCACAACGGCTCTCGCACCTGCCGGTGATCGTGGATCCGTCGCACTCTGGCGGGCGCCGGGACCTGGTCCTGCCATTGAGCAGGGCCGCCGTAGCGGCCGGGGCGGACGGCATCATCGTGGACGTGCACCCGGAGCCTGCCGCCGCGATGTGCGACGGCGACCAGGCCCTGGTGGATGACGACATCCGCGAGCTGGCGGCGGCGATGTCCGCGCTGCCGCAGCTGATGGGCCGCACGCTGAGCCAGGCACCACAGCCGATGGCCGTCGGGTAGCGCCTGCCGGCGGGGAGCAAGTCAGAGCGCGGCGACCGCCGGGATCACCCTGGCGCCGATGACCTCCAGCGGCGTGACGTCCCAGACATTTGCCACCGCGCCGATCGCGGCACCGAAGCCCAGCCCGGCGAGATCGCCGAGCTGGTCCACGACCTGTCCGGCCCGCTCACCCTTCGCGCCGACATCGAAGATGAAGTAGCAGGTCTTCTCAATCTCGTCGTAATCGCGCCCTTCGGCGTCGCAGTGCGCGCGCAGCACGTCGAGCTTGCGGGCCAGATCCGGGCCGGGAAACAGGTTGCACGCCTGGGCATAACGGGCCACGAACCGCAGCGTCTTCCGCTCGCCGGATCCGCCGATCATGATCGGCGGGTGCGGCGCGGACAGCGCCTTCGGGTAGTTCAGCGGCCGCTCCAGCTGGTAGTGCTTGCCCCGGTACGGCGACTCGTCCCCGCGCCACATCTGCAGGCAGATCTGCAGCGTTTCCTCCAGCCGCTCGAACCGCTCGGCGACCGGCGGGAACGGGATGCCCAGGCCCCTGGACTCCTCCTCGTTCCAGGCGGCGCCGATGCCGAGCCAGGCCCGGCCGCCGGACAGCACGTCGAGCGTGCTGACGATCTTCGCCAGGATTCCGGGCTGCCGGTAGACAGCGCCGGTCACCAGGGTGATCAGCTTCGCCCGGGAGGTGACTCCGGCCAGGTAGCCCAGCGTGGTGTAGGCCTCTAGCATGTCGCGATCCGGCGGCCCCACGGCGCCGATCTGGAAGAAGTGATCCATCACGGCGATGAACTCGAACCCGGCATCGTCTGCGGCCGCGGCGACGGTCGCCAGGTCGGCGCCGAGCCGGGCAGCGCCCGGGCCGGTGAAATCAGGTATCTGCAATCCGATTTTCACGTTATTACCTCCGGAGTAGGAGCCTGCCACATCTGCCGCGGCGCCGGATGCACGGCCCAGGGCAGCCGACTGGGCCGGACAGCCCCGTTAAAAAAATGAAAGTCAGTGCCGGTCTGGCGTGTGTTCCTGCGCGGCCGCCGCCAGCGTCTCGGCCAGGTCGTCGGCATCAAGACGGGCCTCGATCCGGCGGAGATCCTCGATCCGGGCCCGGGTCTCAACCTGGCGCGGCGTGAGCAGGCTGCAGCAGTCCTGGTCAGGCAGCTCGGAGATGCCGAGCGTGTGGATACGGCGCGCCTCGGCCATGATCTCCGTCTTGTCCAGGCCGATCAGCGGCCGCAGGATCGGCAGCTGGACGGCGTCATCCAGCGCGGTGATGTTGGTCAGCGTCTGGCTGCTCACCTGGCCCAGCGAGTCGCCGGTGACCAGCGCCGTCGCCCGGTACCGCCGGGCCATCGCCTCGCCGGTCTTCAGCATCAGCCGCCGCTGGGCCATGATCTGCAGGCGGCCGGCGCCGGACGAGGCGAGCCGCTGCTGCGCCTTGCCGAACGCGACGACGAACAGCCGGGATCCGCCCTGGAACTTGTCCAGCTCGCGCACCAGCCCGTACGCCTTGTACACCGACTCGGGGCCGGTCAGCGGCATGCCGGAGAAGTGCAGGTAGGTGCAGCGCAGCCCGCGGCGCATCATCCGGTAGGCGGCCACCGGCGAGTCGATGCCGCCGGACATCAGCACCATCCCGCGGCCGCTCATGCTCACCGGCAGGCCGCCCTGGCCGGGCTTGCCGTCGGTGAAGACGAAGACCTCGGACTGATCGACCTCGACGAAGACCGTCGTGTCCGGCCAGGCTCAGGTTCACCGGGTAGCCGTACGCCTGCTGGATCCGGGCGCCGATCAGCCGGACCAGCTGGGCCGAGGTGACACTGAACCGCTTGTCGCGGCGCCTGGCCCGCACGGCGAACGCGCCAGGCCGACCGGCCATCAGGTCCACCGCCGCGGCAATTGCCGCCTCCGGATCCTTGGGGACCCGCACCGCGCGGCAGACCCGGGCGAGGCCCATCACGGTACTCATCCGCTCGGCGATGAGGTCGACTGCGGCTTCCGCGGCCATCGGCTCGGCGAGCCCGCCGGCCGCGCCGCCGGCGGCGGGCTCCCGGCTGGCCGGCACCCAGCCCGGGGCGCCGACGGCTATGGTCAGCACGATCACGCCGTCTCGCTGCCATAGCCGGATCGGGATGCCGAGGTCACGGACCGCGCGCCTGATGTTCTCCTGCAGCAGCCGCTCGAATCGCTGCCTGTTCTTGCCCTTGAGCACGATCTCGCCCAGCTTGAGCAGCACGCACGGCTCGCAGCCAGCCATCGCCAGCTGCGGCGTGACGTGATCAGCTAGGGGCAAGGCGGGCATTCCCCTAGTCTGCCAGCTAGACGGGCCTGCCAGGCTCCGAGTGGCAAGCTCTGTCCCGGCGGGCGCGGCGCCGGGGCGGGCGGGCTAGCCGAACAGCACCTCGGTCTCGTCGTAGCGGTCGGCCGGCACGGTCTTCAGCTCGCGGGTCGCCTCGGCCAGCGGTGCGCGCACGATCTCGGCGCCCCGCAGCGCCACCATCACGCCGAACTCGCCGTCGTGCACGGCCCCGATTGCCTGCAGGCCGAAACGGGTGGCCAGCACCCGGTCGAAGGCGGTCGGCGTGCCACCGCGCTGGATGTGCCCGAGGACAGTGCAGCGAGCCTCCTTGCCGGTGCGCTTCTCGATCTCGTCCGCCAGCATCTGGCCGGTGCCGCGGCCGGCCAGCCGAACGTGGCCGAACGCGTCCAGCTGCGTGTCGTCCGCCGCGGCATCCGCCTCGATGGGGCGGGCGCCTTCGGCCACCACGACGATCGGGGCGTACCGGGTCTCGAACCGGTGCTCCACGTACGCGCAGACCTTCTCGATGTCGAACTGCCGCTCCGGGATCAAGATGACGTTGGCACCGCCCGCCATTCCCGCGTGCAGCGCGATCCAGCCAGCATGCCGGCCCATGACCTCGACGATCAGGGCCCGGTGATGGCTCTCCGCCGTGGTGTGCAGCCGGTCGATGGCCTCCATCGCGATGTTCACCGCGGTGTCGAACCCGAATGTGTAGTCGGTCGCGCCGAGATCGTTGTCGATCGTCTTGGGCACGCCGATGACCTTGACACCCTCCTCGTCCAGCCGGGTAGCGACCCCGAGGGTGTCCTCGCCGCCGATCGCGATCAGCGCGTCAACGCCCAGGCTTTCCAGGTTGCCGGAGATCCGCTGCACGCCGGAGCGCCCGCTGCTGGCGGCGCTGTCAGCCAGCGGATTCGTCCGCGATGAGCCGAGGATGGTCCCGCCGCGCGGCAGGATGCCACGTACGGCCTGGACGTCAAGCGGGACAGTGTCGCCTTCCAGCGGGCCGCGCCACCCGTCACGGAAACCGATGAATTCATAGCCGAACTCTGTTACTCCTCGGCGGACGATAGCGCGGATTACTGCGTTCAGCCCGGGGCAGTCACCGCCGCCGGTAAGGACTCCGACTCGCATAAGGCTCCCTTTCATGTTCTCCCGCCCGCCACACTAGTCCTCATGAGCGTCCTAGCGATTGATGCGGGAACGACTGGCGTCACTGCTCTGATCATCACCGACGAAGGCGCCGTGGCAAGCAGCGGATACGCCGAATTCCAGCAGTATTATCCCGAGCCAGGATGGGTTGAGCACCTGCCGCAGAGCATCTGGCAGGCGGCACTCACAGCATGCGGTCAGGCGCTCGCCGAGGCCGGAGCCGCACCGCCGGCTTGCGTCGGGGTGACCAACCAGCGCGAGACGGCCGTCCTGTGGGACCGGGCCACGCTCGGGGCGCCGCGGCGGGCGATCGTCTGGCAGGACCGCCGGACCGCGGAGATCTGCGCCAGGCTGCGCGACCGTGGTTACGAAAAGCGGGTAGCGGCACTGACCGGGCTGCGTCTCGACCCCTACTTCACCGCCACCAAGCTGACCTGGCTAGCGGACAATGAGCCGACGATCTGGGCCGGGGTGCAGGACGGGTCGCTGGCCGTGGGCACCGTGGACTCTTATCTCATCGCCCGGCTCACCGGCGGGCGGCGGCACATTACCGACGCCTCGAACGCGTCCCGTACCCTGCTGTTCGATATCGAGGCCGGGCAATGGTCAGCGGAACTCTGCGACCTGTTTGGTGTGCCGCCGCACGCGCTGCCCGAGGTTGTCCCGTCATCTGGCGTCGCCGGGCACACCGACCCGGCCGCCTTTCACGGCCTGTCGCTGCCGGTGGCCGGCATCGCCGGCGACCAGCAGGCCGCGCTCTTCGGCCAGGCGTGCTTCACGCCGGGGGATATCAAGTGCACCTACGGCACCGGCTCGTTCGTGCTGTCCGCAACGGGCCACTCGATCGTCCGGTCAGCCGGCGGGCTGCTGACCACGGTGGCCTGGATGGACTCCGGCGGTGCGCTGACTTATGCGCTGGAGGGGTCGGTGTTCGTGACCGGGGCGGCCGTGCAGTGGCTGCGGGACGGGCTTGGCCTGCTCGGCAACGCCGCGCAGAGCGAGGAACTGGCACGGACCGTGCCGGACTCCGGCGGGGTAGTGTTCGTTCCCGCGCTGACCGGGCTCGGCGCGCCGGACTGGGACCCGGATGCGCGAGGAGCGATGTTCGGACTGACGAGGGGCACGACGCGGGCACACCTGGTCCGGGCAACGCTGGAGGCGATCGCCTTCGAAGTCCGGGACGTGGCCGATCTGATGGCCGCGGAAGCGACCGCAAGCCCGGGCTCGGTGCTCCGGGTTGACGGCGGTGCGAGCGCCAACGACCTGCTGATGCAGATGCAGGCCGACCAGCTCCAGGTTCCGGTCGAGCGGCCGGTCGTCGCCGAGACGACGGCACTTGGCGCCGCGTTCCTTGCGGGCCTTGGCACCGGGATCTGGTCGTCAACCGCGGAAGTGGCAGCTAGCTGGCAGCTCGACCGGCGCTTCGTCCCCGGGTCCAGGGACGAGACGGCCTACGCCCGCTGGCGAGCGGCCGTCGAGCGCACCAAAGGCTGGGCCAGCTAGCCTGCCAGCACATCCATCGGCCCGACATTGCCCTGAGGCCAACGAGGTCAGTCCGGGGCCGCTACTTCATCGGGCTTGCCAGCCCGCGCGTCGCGCCCATCGCCAGCGCCAGGACCATTGCCAGCGCTACGGCCGGCGCCATGACCACCGCCATGACCACCGCCATGGTCAGCGGCCGGATCGGCGGCGAATCCGTCATGCTTGCCGACAGCGCCGTTGCCGCCGCCGCTACGGCGACGGCCGACTACCGGCAGCCTTGTCTTCGTCCGCTGCGCGTACTTGTCCACGTACTCCTGGCCGGACAGCTTCATGATCGCATACATGATCTCATCGGTCATTGCCCGGAGCACGATCCGGTCCTCTTCCAGGCCGTAGTAGCGCGAGAAATCCAGCGGCTTGCCGAACCGCACCCCGGGCCGTATGTTCAGCCGCGGCCTGATCTTGCCAGGCGGCTGGAACTCGAACGTGCCCACCATGGCGCAGGGTACAACCGGTGCCCTGGCCTCTAGCGCCAGCCGGGCTACCCCAGTCTTGCCCCGGTAAAGCCGGCCATCGGGGGTCCGCGTGCCCTCTGGGTAGATGCCGAGGATGTGACCGTTTGCCAGTACCCGCAGGCCGGTACGCAGCGCCCGCTCACTGGCGGCACCGCCAGATCGGTCCACCGGAATCTGGCCGACTCCATAGAAGAAAGCCCGGCTGAACAGGCCTTTGATGCCACGGCCGGTGAAGTACTCAGACTTCGCCAGGAAGACGACCTTGCGCGGGATCGGCAGCGGCGCGAAGAAGTGATCGGAGAATGACAGGTGGTTGCTGGCGATGATGGCCGGCCCTTCCCTGGGGACGTTCTGCGCACCGTCTGCCCACGGACGGAATAGCAGCCGAAGGATCGGCCCGAGGATCGCCTTAACCAGCCAGTAGAACACGCTCACATGGTCGCACGTCGTGGCGCCGATGGGGACTGTGCGAGCGGAGCGGGCGTGATGTGACGGCCCGCGATGGGTTCCGGCGCGGCAGCAGGACATGCGACGATCGAGTTGACGCGGTATCGCCCGGAGAGGACCTCTTGCCCATGCCAGTGTTGCCCGGCGCCGAGCCGTACAGTCACGCCGGAACCAGTACCGGCGTTCTGCTCTGCCATGGCTTCACCGGCAGCCCCCACTCGCTGCGCCCGTGGGCGGAGTACCTGGCCGATGCTGACCTGAGCGTCTCGCTGCCCCGGCTGCCCGGTCACGGCACGATCTGGCAGGACATGGCGCGAACCCGCTGGGAAGACTGGTATGCCGAGGCCAGCCGCGCCTTGGAGGAGCTGCGCGGGCGGTCTGACCAGATCTTCGTGATGGGCTTGTCGATGGGCGGCTGCCTGGCGCTGCGGCTGGCCGAGGTGCACGGTGCCGCGATCAGCGGGCTGGTGCTCGTGAACCCTTCCGTGACCGCCGACACGAGGCTGTTTGCCCTCGCCCCTGTGCTGAAGATGATCGTGCCGTCGCTCAAGGGCATCGCCAGCGACATCAAGAAGGAAGGCGTCACCGAACTCGCCTACGACCGGATGCCGGTGCGGGCGGCGGCAACCCTGCCCGGCCTCTGGCGGATTACCAGGGAGCGGCTCGGGGATATCACGCAGCCCGTGCTCGTCTATCACAGCACCGAGGATCATGTGGTCGGCGCCGCCAGCGTCAGCCTGCTGCGGGCCGCGATCCCGCCGCGGCTGCTCACTGTGCGAGAGTGCGAAAACAGCTTTCATGTCGCGACTCTGGACAACGACGCCCAGACCATCTTCACTGGCAGCCTGGAGTTCATCCGGATGCACAGCCGAGCGGGGAAGGAATAGGGGGTTGGCAGAGCGGGAACGCGCGGAGGACGTGAGCGGCGAGGACGCGGCCTGGCGTGACCTTGTCGCACGGTTCGACCAGCCCAGCCGCCCGGACGCCGCGGCACCGCCCTGGCCGGAGCGGGAGAGCCTGCCAGCAGCCTGGCAGCAGGCAGGGCCCGGGCCGGACACCGGGCCCGCGTCCGGCGCCGGTCCCCAGGCGGGCGACGACTCGGCCGCTGCCGGAGACGACTGGGCCGCCCGCAACCCAACTGCCGGTGCCGATTCTGCCGGCGATGACGAGCGACCAGGGCCGCGGGCGGCCGACGATTCCGGCGGCAACGACGGGCTGTCCGGCGCCGGTCAGGCCGACTCGCCTGCCGGTCAGGCCGACTCGCCTGCCGGTCAAGGCGGCCCGCCGGAGACGGCGATGCCGGATCGCACGCGAGTCATCAAGCCCGCTCGGCCCGCCCAGCTGCCTGCGGCCGGCGAGGACGAAGACGATCATTATGTGCCGCCCCCGCCGCCGCCGCTTCCCGCCCTTGACCCGGTAGCGAAGGGGGCCTGGGCTGGGCTGTTCGGCGGGCCCGCCTACTTGCTGGTCGCGACATCGGCAGGCTGGATACTGCCCGGCTGGGCAACCTTCGGTGCGGTCGCCGCATTCGTCGGCGGATTCGCCGTCCTGGTCATCCGGATGGGCGACAAGCCGTCCCGCGGCTCGGGACCTGACAACGGCGCGGTCCTGTAGCAACATTTACCCGATTGCCCCGGGCCTGCCAGGCCGCATAGATGAGGCTGACCGGACGGGACGCCGGGATGAGGCAGCCGGCCAGGTCTATTGGACAGGCCTTAAACGGGCCGCGCGTGGCCAGCCAGCGGGCTAGGAAGGGCCTGCCCGGGCTTAGCTCCGGCGGGCCAGATCCGCGGCCCCGACCAGCCCGGCGTCAGGGCCGAGCTCGGCGAGCCTGATTTCAGCGAACGGGCGGTAGGTCCGGCCGGTCAGGCTGGCCTGGAAGGCCGCCCGGGCCGGAAGGAGCAGCAGATCGCCGGCCGCGGACACGCCGCCGCCGATCACGAAGCAGCCCGGATCCAGGATCGCGGCCAGATCGGCCAGCCCATGACCCAGCCAGCTGCCAATGATGTCGAAACAGCGCAGCGCCGCCGGGTCACCCTCCCGGGCGGCCTGCGTGATGGCAGGCCCGGTGATTCCGTCCGGCGTACCACTGCCAAGCTGAAGCAGCCGGACGGCACCGCCGGGCGACCGCGCCGCGAACTCCCGTGCCTCCGCGACCAGCGCGTTCCCGCTCGCGTACTGCTCCCAGCAGCCACGATTGCCGCAGCCGCAGAGGCGCCCTTCGGGTACCACCCGGTAGTGCCCTGGCTCGCCGCCGACTCCCCACCTGCCCCGGTAGAGATGGCCGTTGACCACGATTCCCGCGCCGATGCCGGTGCCGACCGTGACCAGCACGACATGCTCGTGCCCGCGGGCGGCGCCGAAAGTGGTCTCGGCCCAGGCAGTGGCGTTCGCGTCGTTCTCGACGACCACCGGAAGCCCCACCCGGTCTTCGACCTTCTTCTTGACCGGCTCGTCCCGCCAGGCCAGGTTCGGCGCGAACAGCACCGCGGTCTTGCCTTTATCGATGAAGCCCGCTGCGCCGAGGCCGACCGCCTCGGCATGATGATGACGCAGCAGTTCAAGTACGACGTCACTGATGACGTCCGCCGTCTGGGCCGGACTCGCCGCGGGAGTGGAGCGCTTCAGCTTCGCGACGATCCGGCCGTGCTCATCGACTACGCCAGCGGCGACCTTGGTGCCCCCGACGTCAACCCCGATCGTGAGGGCCACGAGGCGGTCTCTCCTGGCTTTCTCCCGTCCCTGCTTGCTGGTTTCCGTTAGCAGCGGCCGGCCCGCCCGGACTCCCGCCTGGCCGGGTGCCCGGACCCGGGCTGCCGGGACCGGGGTTGCCCGGACCAGGCCTGGCGGTGATCAGTGCCTCGAACGCGTCCACCGCATCCCGCACGACTGTCGCGAAGATGTCACCGGCGCTGGACAGGTGCGAGCCGATGCCAGGGCCTGAGTCCTTGAACTTGCGGGCCGCCCGGCAGAGCGGACACCATTCGCACTCCGGCGGGTCACCGCCCGGCGGCTCGTTCGTGGCGCTTTCCCACACGTCGCCGCCCTCGGCGTTCGGATGGCCGAACGTCTTGCGCAGATTACCGCGCACGTCGCGGCCGAAGCCGCGGGCGCTGGCCCGGAGCAGCCATCGCTGGAAATCGCCGAGCGGATCGCCGCCCTGCTGCCGTGAATCCTGGCTCACGTCGCGCCTCTCCCGCTTTCGGCCCGCGTTTTAAGGCCTTTCAGCGCGGTGTCAATGATCATCTTTTCTGCTCTCCGCTTGAGCATCCCGATCATCGGGATCCGGAGCCCGATAGTGAGGTCGTAGGTGACGTCGGTGCCGCTGCCCCGGTCGGCGAGCAGGTAGCCGCCGGACAGCTCCGAGATGACGGTGCCGGGCTCAGCCGGATCGGTGGTCCAGCGGACCTGCGCGTCGCCGTCCCACTGGTAGCGGAGCACGAACCGGTCCTTGATCACGCCGGCATCCAGGGTGAACCGCACCCGGTCCGCCCGGCCATCGTCGAGCTGCCCGATTATCTCGGCGGCGCGCACCCCGTTCGCCCATTCCGGGTAGGCGGCGAAGTCCGCGATGACGGCCATCACGGATGCTCTCGGCACCGCGACGGTGATGCTCGAAGTGGTACTGTCCGCCATGCTCGGAGCGTACCGCCAGACCGGCGCTGTATGACCAGAACGCGCTGCCGTACCGGCTGCCGGGTGGCCTGCCTTACCATTCCAGTACGTACGGCCGGCCGGTAGCCCGGAAATGGCCGACGTTGACGCACTCCGTCCGCCCGATCCGCAGCCGCGCCGCCAGCGGCTGGTGCACGTGACCGAACAGCGCATAGCGCGGCTGAGTCTGCCGGACAGCATCGAGCAGCGCCTCGCTGCCACGTTCCATCCGCTGTGCGACCGTGTCGAAGAGCAGCTCAGGGATGTCAGGCGGGATGTGCGCGCACAGCACGTCGACCGCGCCGACAGCAGCCACCTTCGCCGCGTAGGCGTCGTCGTCGATCTCATTCGGCGTCCGGTAGGGCGAACGCAGCCCGCCGCCCACGAAACCGAACGACCAGCCGCCGAGCTCAGTCCGCTCTCCGTCGAGCACGTGCTGGCCGGGCCGCAGGTGCGCCCCCCACATGCCAGGAATATCGACGTTGCCGTAGGTCAGGTAGGACGGCACCGGCATAGCCGCGAACAGCTCCGCGTACTGCCGCGATGCCGCGGCCTCGATATGCGCGTCCGGCTCGCCGCCCAGCCCGGCCCATAGCCGCCTCGACATCGCCCGGGCAGCATCGAATCGCTGCGCCGTCCGCAGCGCGATGAAATCCCTGGCCGCCGCGGCGCCGAAGAGGTCGGGGAAAATGCCCCGCCGGTGATCGGCATAGTCGATGAAGAGCAGCAGGTCGCCCAGGCAGATGAACGCGTCAGCGCCGTCGGCGGCGGCGGCCAGCGCATCGGCCCTGCCGTGCACGTCGCTGACTACATGAACCCGCACCAGCACAGCCTAGGCAGCCCCGCCGCGCCAGCACAGGGCTCACCCCGCAACCGCCCCTGGGCCGGGCCTCATCCGGCGCGGTACCGTCCATACAGGCCCAGCAGAGCGCGGCCTGCCGAGGAGGAATGTTGCGCGCCTACAATGCCCCCGCCATGACGGACGTGCCTGAGTCGGCCAGCCTCACCGACGTCGTCTTCACCCGCGGCGAGAAGGAGCCGACCGCCGTCATACTGCGTAAGCGCGGCGGCTCCGGCCAGTGGCAGGACGTCACTGCCAGCGCGTTCCGCGATGAGGTGGCCGCGCTCGCCCGGGGCATCATCGGCGCCGGGATCGAGACGGGCGACCGGGTCGCGCTGATGTCACGGACGCGCTATGAGTGGACGCTGATCGACTATGCGATCTGGACGGCGGGCGCGGTCACCGTGCCGGTCTACGAGACCTCGTCGGCAGATCAGGTCGAGTGGATACTCAGCGACTCAGGCGCGCGCGCGGTGTTCGCCGAGACGAGAGAGCACGCCAGCACCATCGACGGCCTCGGCGGCGGGCTCCCGGATCTTGACCTCGGCATCTTCCTGATCGGTGACCTCGGCGCCCTGGCGGCAGGCGGCGTGCAGGTGAACGAGGACCGGCTGAGGCAGCGCCGGACCCAGCGCAGCGCGGCCGACCTGGCGACGATCATCTATACTTCCGGCACGACCGGGCGGCCGAAGGGCTGCGAGCTCACGCACGGTAACCTGCTCGCCGACGTGCGCAACGCCGTCGCGGGCCCGCTCCGCGACGTCTTCGAGATGACCGGCTGCTCGACCATGCTGTTCCTGCCGCTCGCGCACTCCTTTGCCCGGGTAATCCAGGTCGGCTGCCTGGAGGCGGGAGCCGTCCTAGGGCACTGGCCGGACGCCAGCACGCTGGTCCAGGGGCTGCCGGAGTTCCGGCCCACCTTCCTGCTCGCCGTGCCGCGGGTGTTCGAGAAGGTGTACAACAGCGCGCAGCAGCAAGCCTCGGCAAGCCGGGCCAGGAGCATGATCTTCGGCGCCGCGGCGGAGACTGCCGTGGCCTGGAGCCGGAGTGCTGATCATGGCGCGGCGGGCGACGGCGGGCCGGGCGGCGCCACCGCCAGCGGCACCCCGGGCGCCACGGCCCGGCCTGGCCTGCGGCTGCGGCTCAGGCACGCGCTCTTCGACCGGCTCGTCTACACCAGGCTGCGCGCCGCGGTCGGCGGCAAGGTGCAGTACGCGGTATCCGGCGGCGCGCCACTCGGCGACCGGCTCGGCCATTTTTTTCGCGGCGCGGGCATGACCGTCCTGGAGGGCTACGGGCTCACCGAGACTTCGGCGGCCGCCACGGTGAACAGGCCGAGCCGCAACAAGATCGGCACCGTCGGCACTCCGCTGCCGGGCGTCAGCGTCCGGATCGCCGACGACGGCGAGATCGTCATCAGCGGACCGAACGTTTTCGCCGGCTACTGGCGCAACGCCGATGCCACCGCCGACGTGCTCGACTCCGCAGGCTGGCTGCATACCGGCGACATCGGCGAACTCGATGACGAGGGCTTCCTCCGGGTCACCGGCCGGAAGAAGGAGCTGATCGTCACCGCCGGCGGCAAGAACGTGGCGCCAGCCATGCTCGAGGACAGGCTCCGCGCGCACCCGCTGATCAGCCAGTGCATGGTGGTGGGCGACGGCCGGCCCTACATAGCCTGCCTGGTGACCATCGACTCCGACGCGCTTGCCTACTGGACGGAACGCCATGGCAAGCCGGCCACCGCCTCCGCCGCGGATCTCGCCGACGACCCGGAGCTCACCGCGGAAATCCAGGCGGCCGTCGACGATGCGAACAAGGCGGTCTCCAGGGCCGAGTCGATCCGGCGGTTCAGGATCCTCGGCTCGGATTTCACTGAGCACACCGGGCAACTCACCCCGTCGCTGAAGGTCCGCAGGACCAACGTGGCGAAGGACTTCTCCGCCGACATCGAGGCCCTGTACAGCTAGCCGGGCACCGCTAGCCGGGCACGCTAGCCGGCCAGGATTCGCTCCAGCCGCCGCGCGACGAGTTCCCAGCGCCATTCCCGCTCCACCCACGCCTTGCCCTTATCCCCCATCGCCGCGGCGGCCGCCGGGTCGCCGAGCAGCTGGGTCAGCCGCCGGCCACCGCCGCGACATCGCCGCCGGGCACGACGTAGCCCGATTCGCCGGGCAGGATGGCATCCGGCGCCCCACCCGAGTCGCCGCCGATGACCGGCAGGCCCGTCGCGGACGCCTCCAGGTAGACGATGCCAAGCCCCTCGACATCGAGGCCACGGCGCCGGGTGCGGCACGGCATCGCGAACACGTCCGCGGCGTCGTAGTAGGCAGGCAGCTCAGCCCAGGAAACCGGGCCGGTGAAGACGACAGAGTCAGCTACCCCCAGTCGCCCGGCCAGCCGGCCGAGCTCGCTCCGGTAAGGCCCGTCGCCGACGAAGAGCAGCACCGGACCTGGCCCGCCGCCCGCCCGCCGCGCCGTGACTCGGACCTGCGGCCAGGCACGGAGCAGGGTGTCCTGGCCCTTGCGCGGCACCATCCGGGAGACGCAGAGCACGACCGGCCGGCCCGCCAGTTCCAGCTGGCGACGTATCGCTGCCCCGCCGGCCCCGGGCCGGAACGCCACCGTGTCCACTCCCGGCGCCAGCCGGACCATCCGCCCGGCGGCCTGCGGAGAGAGCGCCCGGGCGAGCCGCACCCGGAAGTACTCGCCGAGATAGGTCATGACGTCGACCTGGTCGCCGATCCTGCGCAGCAGCGAGCGGGCGCCGGGCAGCGCCGCCCAGCCCGCCTCATGACCGTGCGTAAGCGCCACGATCCGCCTGGCGCCCGCCCGACGCAACGCCGGCGCCAGCAGCCCGAGCGGCGCGGCAGCGCCGAACAGCACGGTGTCGCAGTCATGGCCGGCCAGGATTCCGGCTGCCCGGCGGGAAACGGACGGCACCGGCAGCATCAGCGAGCCAGGGTGCCGGATGACCGGGAAAGGCTGCCGCGCGTCGAATCCGGCGGCGCCGTCCCAGCCGGGCGCGTAGACGGTCACCGTGCCGGCCGGCAGCCTGGTGGCGAGCGCGTGCACGAATGACTGAATCCCGCCGCGGCGCGGCGGGAAGTCGTTGGTGAGGATCAGGACCTTCGGCATCGCGCTCCCGTGCCGGTGATCCTATCGGCCCACCCGCCGCGGCTGGCGAGCCGGGACCGGCCAGGGATCCCGGGGAAGCCTGCCGCAGGCTTCCCCGGATTGTCCCTGTCTCGCCGTCCGGGAGCGGTGTCGTTCCCGTCCGGCCGCGCCAATGTGGGGCCGTCAGGGACGCCCGTTAGGGCCGGACGACGCCGTCTAGCGAACTCTGGTACCAGCCGCTCAGCGCGACCTTCTCGACATTCAGCCCCGTATGCGGGGCGTCGATGAGCATGCCGTTGCCCACGAAGATCCCGACGTGGCCCTCGCCGTTGAAGACAAGGATGTCGCCGGGCTGCATCTGGGATTCCGGTACGTGCGGCAGCGCGTCCCACTGCTCGAAGCTGGTCCGCGGGATCGACACCCCGGCGGCCGCCCACGAGGCCATGGTCAGCCCGGAGCAGTCGTAGGAACTCGGCCCGGACGCGCCGAACACGTAAGGCTTGCCGAGCTGGGCGTAGGCGAACGCGACGGCCTTTTCTGCCTGCGTGCCGGTCGGCCCCTTGTACTGGGGCGTGCCTCCGCCGCCGCTGCCACCAGGGCCAGTGGTCTGCTGCTGCGCCGGGGTCAGCTGGGCGAGCAGCGTCTGCTGCTGCCCGATCAGCTTGGCCAGTGACTTCTTCTGGCTGGCGAGGTTATTGCGCAGGGTGACAATGGCGGTCTTGGCTCGCTTCGCGGACTGCTGCGCGCCCTCAAGCTGGCGCGCCGCCGAGATGAACTGGCTCATCTCGGCGCTGTTGCTCGAGGACAGTTCGAGCAGGATCGATGACTGGTCGAGGATCTGCTGCGCGTCGCCGGAGGTCAGCATCGCCGCGACCGACGTCATGTTGCCGTTCATGTAGGCCTGCGCGGCGATCCTGGCGACCTCGCCGCGCATCGACCGGAAGCGCTTGAGGTACCTGGCCGCCTGGCCGTCCACCAGCTTCAGTCGCCGGCTGGCGGACGTCAGCTCTTGCTGAACCTGGTTGTAGCGCTGGTCGAGCTTCTCGGCCTTGGTGTTCAGCTGGCGCAGCTTTGCCTGCACCTGGCTGAGCGTCGGCTGGGGTGCCGCGCCAGCCGGCCCGGCGACTGAGCTGACCACGCCGACTGTAAGCAGCCCGGCTGTGATGGCTGCTGCGCAGCGTTTCAGGGTGGTGCTAACGAATGGTCGCGTACCCACTTATGTGACACGCTCCTTCTCCCACTGACCGCTTACCGGGTGAGCTGACGGGTTCGGGCTGTGGAAGGATGCCCTACGGCCAGGACTTGGCCCTGGCCGATTCACCCCTGGAGATGCCCGGGCAGTGAGCCTGGCGATCATCCGGTGGTTCCCCGGCTTCCCGGTGCGGGCGCACTGCGCCTGCACGGAAACTCGGCGGCGGCCGATCGCCGTCGCCGACCTGGCGACTGCTGAGCGATGCGGCTCGGAGCCTGACACTAGTGAAGATCAGCCGGCAGATTCAACCGAAACGCTCACTCTCGCCCGCCTTCTTGACCAATGCAAGAGAATAACGAACCCGTAACGAGACGTGATTTCGCGGGCTTGCCCGCGAACCGAGCCGGCCTGGCGGCGCAGCACGCCGTGCCACCAGGCGAATCCAGCCGGCCCGCGGCGCAGCCGGCCCGCGGCGCAGCCGGCCCGCGGCGCAGCCGGCCCGCGGCGCAGCCGGCCCGCGGCGCAGCCCGCGGCGCAGCCGGCCGCGGCGCAGCCGGCCCGCGGCGCAGCCGGCCCGGGCCAGCCGTTGTCTTGGCTGGAGCAGTAGCACCCGCGGCTCGCCTCATGCCGGGTCTGCCCGGGTGGCGGCGCGCCTCGGCTGGACTGTCAGCAGCTGGTCCTACGGTGAACGCGTGACTACCCAAAAGGTGCTGAACCTCGCCGCTGACTGGCCAGCCCGGCCGCCTGGCACGTTGCCCCGGGTGCCCGGGCCGAATGCGGCGCCGGCACCCGGCGAGCTGGCACTGGCGCCCGGCCGGCCAGCGTCGGCGCCCGGCGAGCCGGTCCGGCTGGGCGAGCCGCCGGAGCTTAGCCACTCGCTCGCCGGGATCGGCCAGCCGCTGGCAGACCTCGAGTTCGTCATCGTCGATGTCGAGACCACCGGCTGGCTGCCCGACCAGGCGAGCATCACCGAGATCGGCGCGGTCCGGGTGAGTGGCGGCCAGGTCCGGTCCGAGTTCTGCACGCTGGTCAACCCGGGCCGCGCTATCCCGGCGGACATCACTGCGCTGACCGGGATCACCGATGCGATGGTCGGCCGGGCTCCGGCGATGGGCGAGGCGCTGCCCAGGTTCCTCGCGTTCGCCCACGGCTGCGTGCTGACCGCGCACAACGCCGCATTCGACGTCGGCTTCCTCAGCACGGCATGCGGAGCATGCAGCCGACCCTGGCCGGCTTTCCCGGTGCTTGACACGGTGATACTTGCCCGGCTGGTGCTCGGCGCGACGGAAGTGCCCGACTGCAAGCTCAGGACGCTGGCGGATTTCTTCGGCGCAGATACGCTGCCTTGCCACCGGGCGCTGCCGGACGCCAAGGCGACCGCCGAGGTGCTGCTTGCCCTGCTGGGCAGGCTCGCCGCGGCCGGCGTGCGCACGCTGGCCGAGCTGAGCGGCGCCTAGCGAATCTGCCCGGCCCGGGGGCTGGCTCGCCCTGGCCGACCGCCGCCGGCCCTCAGCCCTGCCGGCGGCCGGGAGCGAGATCCGGCGAGGTGCCGCGATCCGGCGAGGCGGGTGCCGCGATCCGGCAGGCGGTACGCTACGGCCACAGCCGGGGGCGTCGGCGCCCGGAACGGCCGAGGAGGCGCAAGTGGTCACCGCAATCGTTCTGGTGAAGGCCGACGTGGCGCGCATCCCCGAGACGGCCGAGACCATCGCCCAGATTCCGGAGGTCAGCGAGGTCTACTCGGTGACCGGCGAGTTCGACCTCGTCGCGATGGTGCGGGTGCGGGGGCACGAGGAACTCGGCGACGTCATCCCCGGCCATCTGAACAAGGTGCCCGGTGTGACCCACACCGAGACCCATATCGCATTCCGCACCTATTCGAGGCACGACCTTGAGGCGGCGTTCGCGCTCGGATTCACCGAAGCCGGCTGAACCAATTTGGCCCGGCAATTCCAGCTCGGCCAAATCCGGCTGAGCGGCTGCGCCAGTTCTGCTGGGCAGCACCCGGCCGGGCAAACCCGGTCGGCAGCCAGCGCAGCCGTCAGCCGCCGGACCGGGCCAGCCGCTGGCTGGCCTGCGCCCAGCGGTCGAGCAGCGCTGCCGCCGCCCCGGAATCGACCGCCTCGGCGGCCCTGGCATAGCCATCCGCCAGCGCCTGTTGCAGCCGCCCGGGATCGGTCACGCCTGCTTCGGCAGCCAGCGCGGCGGCCCCGTTCAAAAGCACGGTGTCGCGCACCGGCCCTTGCTGGCCAGCTAGCACGGCACGAGCCGCGGCGGCGTTGTGCGCCGCGTCCCCGCCGCGCAGGTCGGCCGGTACCGAGCGGCTGATGCCCAGCACGGCCGGGTCAAATGTGGTCTGGCTCACGGTGCCGCCGTGCACCACCCAGACCGTTGAGCGGGTGGTAGTAGTCAGCTCATCCAGTCCGTCATCGCCGTGGAACACCAGGGACGAGCAACCGCGCCCGGCCAGCACGCCGGCCAGGATCGGGCCCATCCGCGGATCCGCCACGCCCACTGCCTGCGCGGTCGGCCTGGCCGGGTTCGCCACCGGCCCGAGGAAGTTGAAGAAGGTCGGCACGCCGAGCTGGCCGCGTGGCGCCGCGGCGTGCCGGAGCGCCGGGTGATAGAGCGGCGCGAACAAGAACGCGATGCCGATCTCCTGCGCCAGCTGCTCGGTCGCAGGCGGCGGCAGGTCGATGACGACTCCGAGCGCCTCGAGTACGTCCGCGGCGCCGCATGCCGAGGTTGCCGCCCGGTTGCCATGCTTGACCATCCGCGCGCCGGCCGCCGCCGCCACGATCGTCCCCATGGTCGAGATGTTGACCGTGCGCGCTCCATCACCACCGGTTCCGACCAGGTCGACCAGGCGCCCGGGAACGGCAATCGGCGATGCATGCTTCATCATCGCCTCAGCCAGCCCGCTCACCTCGCTGGCCGTCTCGCCCTTCATCCGCAGCGCGACGGCGAATCCGGCGATCTGGGCAGGGGTGGCCGCACCGTCCATGATCTCGTTCATTGCCCATGCGGTCTCGTCGGCGGTGAGCGCGCCTCCCCTGATCAGCGCGCCGATGAGCGACGGCCAGGCGGTACGGGAATCCATGCGGCCCCCTCGGGTCGGGGTCAGGCGGCGGGCGCGTCAGCCGGGCGGGCGCGGACAGGCCGGCGGGGCGACGGGTCAAGTGGCTGGCTCAGGTAGCGGTTCCGGACGGCGGCGCGATGTGGTCAGGCCGGCGTCGCCGCGGTGCCGGCCGCCCGCTGGCGCATCAGCCCGGCCAGCGCCTGGGCCAGCGCCTTCGGGTCGATCGGATGGCTGACCACTGCATCGGCCCGTGACCAGGTGGCCAGCCAGCCGTCATCGGGCCGGCCGATGATCAGCAGCACCGGCGGGCAGTCATAGACCTCGTCCTTGGCCTGGCGGCAGACGCCCATGCCGCCGGCTGGCTGTGCCTCTCCGTCCAGCACCATCACCTCCGCGCCGCCGCGGTCGAGCAGCCGGACCAGCGCGGGCTGGGTGGCGACCTCGATCACCTCGGCTTCCGGCACGTCAGGAGCGGGCCGACGGCCGATGGCAAGCCGGATCCGGCTGCGCACGTCCGCGTCATGGCTGTACACAACGACCTTCATGGAACTGGATGCTACCGACCCGGGGGGTCGCGCGACGTCCGCCTACGTGGTGTCGTAATAATGGCCATCGTGGCGACAGCAACAACCGAGGTGGTCCCCCGCACGCCGGCCAGCAGGCCGAACCTGGTCAGCGTGGGCACCATCGTCTGGCTGTCCTCCGAGCTGATGTTCTTCGCGGCGCTGTTTGCCATGTACTTCACGATCCGCTCGGTGGACAAAGGCCTGCACCAGCCGTGGCCGATGGCAAACCTGAACCTGGCGCTCGCGTCGGTCAACACGACGGTACTGCTGCTGTCCAGCGTGACCTGCCAGCTTGGCGTGTTCGCGGTCGAGCGCGGCCAGATCAGGCGTACCGGCTCGATCTTCAATATGGCGCGCTGGGGGCTGCGCGAATGGTATGTGCTGTCCTTCCTGATGGGCCTGTACTTCGTGTGCGGCCAGGGCTATGAGTACCTCGCCCTGATCAAGGACGGCGTGACCCTGCAGTCCAGCAACTACGGCTCGGTCTTCTTCCTGACCACCGGCTTCCACGGCCTGCACGTCACCGGCGGCCTCGTCGCGTTCATCTTCCTGCTCGGCCGCACCTACGCGGCCAAGCGCTTCACGCACGAGCAGCAGGTCAGCGCGATCGTCGTCTCCTACTACTGGCATTTCGTCGACGTCGTGTGGATCGGCCTGTTCACCACCATCTACCTGATCCACTAACCGGAACCGAGGACCGCAGTGCGCTGGATCACCGCCAGGCGAAGGCACCCGGCTGCGGGCTACGCCGTCGTCCTGCTGACGCTCGTCGCGATCGGCATTGGCTATGCGGCGGTTACCGGGTCCGGCAGCCCGGCCGCGGCGGCCAGCCCTGCCGTCGCGGACCAGCGGCAGATCGCTGAGGGCCGGACCCTGTTCAACCAGAACTGCGCGACCTGCCACGGCTTCGCGGCACAGGGCGTGCCGAACGTCGCGCCGAGCCTGATCGGCGTCGGCGCCGCGGCGGTGGACTTCCAGGTCAGCACCGGCCGGATGCCCGCGAAGGCGCCCGGCGCGGAAAATCCGCGCAAGCCGGTACAGCTCAGCCCCAGCCAGACCCATGCGGTCGCCGCCTATATCGACTCGCTGGGCGGCGGGCCGGCCATCCCGGCCGCGGAGCAGGTCGCCCCCTCGGCCGGAAACGTCGCGGTGGGCCAGCAGCTGTTCATCGCCAACTGCGCGCAATGCCACAACTTCGTCGGCGCCGGCGGCGCGCTTACCTACGGCAAGTACGCGCCCGCGCTAACCGATGCGACGCCGACTCAGCTCTACGAGGCCATGCTGACCGGCCCCGAGGCCATGCCGGTATTTAACGACAGCACACTTACCCCGCAGAACAAGCGCGACATCATCGCCTACGTCACCGAAAAGCGAGGTGAGACGAACCCCGGAGGCTTCAGCCTGGGCCGGATCGGCCCGGTGACCGAGGGCCTGGTGGCGTTCCTCGGCCTGCTGTTCTTCATGGTGCTGGGGGCAATGTGGCTCACCGCAAAGCACGGGAAGATCGAAGCACATGAGTGATACCAGCGATCACGGCGGCCTGCCGGGCGAAGAAACGGCCGAAGTGCCGTCCGTCCGGCACCGGGTTATCGGCACCCCGCCGCCCGCCGAGGCCAGCACCCTGCTCGGCCAGGCGGCTGACGACGATGCCGGCCCGCCGCCGCGTGACCTGCCCGCGGACCCGCCCGACCTGGGCAGGGCGAAGATCGCCGAGCGCATCGTCGCGACCTGCTTCATCATCGCGATGCTGGCCGGAATAGGTTTCATCGCCGCCTACATCGGCTTGCCCGTCCATTCGCTGGACGCGGTGCTGCGGTCGAATCTCGCACTGGGGACTGCCTTGTCGGTGGCATTCCTCGGGCTGGCGTTCGGCGCCACCATCTGGGTGCGGAACCTGATGCCTGCGGTGGAGCTCACCGAGGCACGCAAGCCGCTGGCCTCGGCGTCGGAGGACCGGGCGGCGTTCGCCGAGACCTTCGAGGAAGGCGCGGACGCGAGCCAGTTCGTCAAGCGGCCGCTGCTGCGCCGCACCCTGATCGCGGCCACGCTGCCGCTCGCCGTCGCCCCCGTAGTGCTGCTCCGCGACATGGGCCCGCTGCCGGGCACCAGCCTGCGGCACACCGTGTGGCGTAGGGGCACCCGGCTGCTCATCGATATCAGCAACAAGCCAATTCGGGCAAGCGAGTTCAGCTCGTCCGGCGGCATGCTCACGGTGATTCCCGAGGGGTACGAGAACGACGACGATGCCCTCGCCAAGGCTGCCACCGTCATCATTAAGTTCCGGCCGGAAGAACTTGAGCATCCGACCGTGCTGAACTGGACGGTTGACGGCATCGTCGCCTACTCGAAGATCTGCACCCACGTGGGCTGCCCGGCATCGCTCTACGAGCAGACGACGCACCACATCCTCTGCCCGTGCCACCAGTCGACCTTTGACGCGCCGCGCGGTGCCAAGGTCATCTTCGGGCCAGCCGCCAGGCCGCTGCCCCAGCTGCCGATCACCACCAACGCCGAGGGATATCTGATAGCGCAGAGCGATTTCCACGAGCCGGTCGGGCCGAGCTTCTGGGAGCGGGGATAGAGAATGGCAATTGACCGGGCACTTGAAGGTGTCGGAGGCTGGCTGGACGATCGGTTCCGCGGCGCGAAGGGCTTCCGGACGCTGTTCAGGAAGATCTTCCCCGACCACTGGACGTTCCTGCTCGGCGAGATCGCGCTCTACTCGTTCATCATCTTGCTGCTCACCGGCACGTTCCTGACGTTCTTCTTCAAGCCGAGCATGACCGGGACCATCTACCACGGTTCGTACACGCAGCTGCATGGCGTCCGGATGAGCGAGGCCTACGCGTCGACGCTCAACATCAGCTTCGACGTCCGCGGCGGCCTGCTGATGCGGCAGATCCATCACTGGTCGGCTGACTTGTTCATGGCCGCGATCTTCGCGCACATGATCCGGATCTTCTTCACCGGCGCGTACCGCAAGCCCCGCGAGGTCAACTGGCTGATCGGGATCACGATGCTGACGCTAGGCCTGCTGGAGGGCCTGTTCGGCTACTCGCTACCCGACGATCTGCTGTCCGGTGCCGGGCTGCGGATCCTTCAGGGCGTCATCCAGTCCATCCCAGTGGTCGGGACGTACCTGGCGTTCTTCCTGTTCGGCGGTGAGTTCCCCGGGCATGACATCATCCCCCGGATGTACATCCTGCACGTGCTGCTGATCCCGGCGTTGCTGCTTGCCCTGATCACGGCGCACCTGTTCATCATGTTCCACCAGAAGCACACGCAGATGCCGGGCAAGGGCCGCACGGACGCGAACGTGGTGGGCGTGCCGACGTACCCGTACTTCATGGCCAAGACCGGCGCGTTCTTCTTCTTCACCTTCGCCGCGACGGCGCTGGCATCCACCTTCGCCCAGATCAACCCGGTCTGGCTGTACGGCCCGTACACGCCGGTGGCGATGTCGGCAGGCTCGCAGCCCGACTTCTACATGGGGATGCTCGAAGGCGCGCTGCGCGTCATGGTGCCCTGGGAATGGAACATCTTCGGGCATACCTTCAGTTTCAACGTCTTCATACCCGGGCTGGTACCACTCGGCGCCATCTTTACCCTGGCTGCGTTGTGGCCGTTCCTGGAGAGCTGGATCACCGGTGACAAGCGTGAGCACCACGTCAATGACCGGCCGCGGAATGCGCCGACGCGCACGGCCATCGGGATAGCCGTAATCACGTTCTACGGCGTGCTGTGGCTCGAGGGAGCCAACGACCTCGTGGCCGAGCACCTGGATATCGCGCTCTACACCACGACCCGGATCGCTCAGGTCACGATGTTCGTCGCACCGGTGATCGCTTACATTCTCACCAAGCGCATCTGCCTCGGCCTGCAGCGCAAGGACCAGCATCTGCTCGATCATGGCGTCGAAACCGGGATCATCCGGCAGCTGCCGAGCGGTGAATTCATAGAGGTCACGCGGCCGGTCTCGGAGGAGGCCAGGGCCGTGCTGACGTCCAGGAGCCGGGCGCCCGGCCTGCCCGCGCCGGACTCCGCCGACAAGAACGGCATCCCGGCGCCGCAGAGTCGTGGTGCGCTCGGCAAGGCACGCACGCGGCTGAACACCGTGCTCACCGAGAGCATTGAGCTGACTCCCGGCGACGGCCACGGGAACGGGCACGGTGATGGCCACGGCAGCGGCGAAGACCGTGATACCTCCCCGGCGCGGCTGGGCAGCGTGGCCCATCGTGACGGTAGCGACGACAGCGCCGATGGCGCCGACTCCGACGCGTAGCCGGCCCGCCTCGCGCAGAGCCCGGCCCGCCTCGCGCAGAGCCCCGCCCGCCTAGCGCATAGCCAGCTCCCCGCCACACCAAGATCGAACTAGTGGTTAAGATTCATCCGGCAATCGCCGGACAAAAGTTAACCACTCATGTGGGGCCAGTAGCAGCAGGCGCTTCGGCCACACCACTCGTCACCTGACCCGCGGTGGTGCTCAGTGGGCGTACTGGCCGCGGTAGTACTCGAAGACGAAGCCGATAGTGCTGAAGACCACGAAGAGCAGCCCGATCAGGAACATCCACCAGCCGATCGCCACGCCCATGGCCGCGAAAGCAGCGGAGAAGCCGAGGAACAGCGGCCACCAGCTATGCGGGCTGAAGAAGCCGACCTCGCCGGTCCCCTGCTGGATTTCGCCGCTGAGGTCATCTTCCGGTCGCTTGGGCAGCCGCCGGCCGGTGAACAGGACGTAGAACCCGGTAAGGAACGCCAGGGCGACGGACAACGCCAGCGCGGTCGTGCCGGTCGGGTCGTGGGAGAAATGCCAGTACACGAGGTCCGAGCCGCCGAAGAACACCGCGCAGCCCAGGAAAAGGTAGCCCTCGACCTTCATGAACGAACCCCTGCCGTCAGTTGGGCGTGCCGGTGGCGCGCCGTTGCCGGGCGGTGCTCGCGCGCTGCTGCCTCGCGACACTGGCGCGCCGTTGCCTGATGACCCTGGCGCGCCGCAGCCTGGCGGCAGGCGGAACCTGCGGTCACTTCGGCCCACCGATGGACTGGCGGTGCTCAAGCGCGCGATCCCGGCCGGTCCTGATGTGCGGGTAGTGCAAGTCGAACGCGGGCCGCTCCGACCTGATTCGCGGTATCGACGTGAAATTGTGCCGCGGCGGCGGGCACGAGGTCGCCCATTCCAGCGAATTCGCGAAGCCCCACGGATCGTCGGCGGTTACCCTTTCCCCGTGCTTGTGCGTCTTGTAGATGTTGTACAGGAAGATAAGTGTCGAGGCGCCCAGGATGAATGATCCGACTGTCGAAATCTGGTTCAGCGTCGTGACATTGCCGGGCAGGTCCGGATAGTTCGCGATGCGTCGCGGCATTCCCTCAACGCCGACCCAGTGCTGCACAAGGAATGTCATGTTGAAGCCGATGAAGACGGCCCAGAAGTGCCATTTCCCGAGCGTGTGGTCGAGCATCTTGCCGGTGAACTTCGGCCACCAGAAGTAGAAGCCGCCGAACATGCAGAACACGACCGTGCCGAACAGCACGTAATGGAAATGCGCGACCACGAAGTACGAGTCGCTGACCGCGAAGTCCAGCGGCGGCGATGCCAGAATGACCCCGGTCAGGCCGCCGAAGAGAAACACGATCATGAAGCCGAGAATGAACAGCATAGCGGGCTCGAATGTCAGCTGGCCGCGCCAGATCGTGCCGACCCAGTTGAAGAACTTGACTCCCGTCGGCACTGCGATCAGGAAGGTCATGAAAGAGAAGAACGGCAGCAGCACCGCGCCGGTGGTGAACATGTGGTGCGCCCACACGGTCATGGACAGGCCGGCGATCGCGATGGTGGCGCCGACTAGGCCCTTGTACCCGAAGAGCGGCTTGCGGCTGAAGACGGGCAGGATCTCGGTGGCGATGCCGAAGAACGGAATCGCCACGATATAGACCTCCGGATGGCCGAAGAACCAGAACAGGTGCTGCCACAGCAACGCGCCCCCGCTGCTGGCGCTGAACACCTGCGCGCCAAGCTTGCGGTCGATCTCGAGCACCAGCAGCGCGGCGGCGAGCACGGGGAAGGCCAGCAGCACCAGCATGCTGGTGAGCAGGATGTTCCAGGTGAACATCGGCATCCGGAACATGGTCATGCCAGGCGCGCGCATGCAGATGATCGTGGTGACGAAGTTGACGCCGCCGAGGATCGTGCCGAGTCCGGACAGGACCAGGCCCATGATCCACATGTCGCCGCCGATCCCGGGCGAGTACAGCGAGCTGGTCAGCGGCGAGTACGCATACCAGCCGAAGGCGGCGGCACCGCCCGGGGTGATGAAGCTCAGCAACAAGATCACGCCGCCGAAGGCGAACATGTAGTAGCTCAGCAGGTTGAGCCGCGGGAACGCCACGTCCGGCGCGCCGATCTGCAACGGCATGATCTCGTTCGCAAAGCCCACGAACAGCGGGGTGGCGAAGAGCAGCAGCATGATCGTGCCGTGCATGGTAAACAGCTCGTTGTACTGCTGGTCGGAGACCAGGTGGTTGTCCGGAGTCCAGAGCTGCGCCCGCATGATCATCGCCATCAGGCCGGCGACCATGAAAAAGGCGAACGATGTGATCAGGTACAGATGGCCGATGATCTTGTGATCGGTGGAGGACAGCCAGTCGGCGAGCAGAGAACCCTTGCGGTAGCTGGCCGGGGCCGCAACCGGCGCCGGGCTCGCGGCCGGGACCGGTGGATTGATCGTGCTCACTGAGCACCCCCAGATGCCTTCTGCAGCGCCTGCTGCGTCGTAATCCACTGCCGGAACTGCTGCGGCGTAACGATCTTCAGGGTGAACAGCATGCGGCTGTGATAAACGCCGCAAAGCTCGCTGCAGCGACCGGTGAACTGGCCTGTCTTGGTCGGGGTCACCTCGAAATGGTTGGGATGGTTGGGCAGGACGTCCCGCTTGAACTGGAACGGCACTACCCAGAACGCGTGGATAACGTCAGTCGAGTACAGATTGAATTGGACCGTCTCATTGGTGGGGATCTCAAGCACCGGCAGCTTGCCCGGCCACATCGATCCGAGCGAGGTGACTTTCGTGCTGGTGCCCGTCACGTCGTACTGCGGGTACTGGAACTCCCAGCTCCACTGGAATCCGGTCACGTTCACGATCACGTCCGGATGCGCTGTCAGCCTGTCGATGTAGTTCTCGTCCCTGGCGGTGAAGTAGAACAGCACTCCGACCATGATGAAGGGCACGACCGTATAGAGGAACTCGATCGGCAGGTTGTACCTGACCTGGTGCGGCACCCGGTCGGAGCGCTTGCGGTAGAAGATCACCGCCCAGATGATCAACCCCCACACGATGATGCCGACTGCCCAGGCCGCGGCCCAGGAGCCCTGCCAGAGCGTCAGCGTCACCTGGCCCTGCTTGGTGACAGGCACCACGAATCCCATCCGGGTGAACGCCGTCGATTTACATCCGGTCGTGACCGCGACCAGCATGGCCGCCAGCGCGGCGCGCGGCGCCCAGGTGCGGAGGCGGCGCGCGCCACCGGGGCGCGGCAGCGCCATTTCCTCGGCCATGGCCTGGCCTGGCGGGCGGCCTCGCGCGGCGGCGGCCCTGTCGGCGCCATCTCGGCGTGGCGCGCTGCGGTTGGGACTCACAGATTGCCTTCCCAGCGGATGACTCCCGGCTCCACTGGCCGGTCCTTTGCTCGTCCTACAGCTTGTCGTGGAAACAGTACCGCGAAGCCTCCGCCGACCGGGAGGGACCCCTGGTGTGTTGGGTGCCGGTCAATGCGCGCGCTTACTCACGGCGACGTCTGGGTATCGCTACGGTGATACCCGATAGGAACACAGTTCAGGAAATTCCCGGCCGCCCGGCAGCCGGCCGGGCAGCGGCGTACCGTGGCGGCCTGGCCAGGTACGGCCGAGAACCCAGACGTGGAGGTGACCGCGTGACCCCAGCTACGCCACCCGCGGGCGCGCTCCCGTCGGCGCCGGCCCTGACAATCGACGCACTCGGCCGGAAATGCCCGATTCCGATCATCATGCTGGCCGAGCGCATCAGGGAAGTCCGGGTCGGGCAGGTGGTTGCGGTACTCGCCGACGATCCCGCCGCACGGAGCGACGTGCCTGCCTGGTGCGCGATCAAGTCGCAGGAATTCCTCACCGCGGTCGACCTGCCCAGTGGCTGGGCTTTCCTGATCAGGCGCAGCTACTGACCGCCCGGGGCTGCTGACCGCCGGGGCTGCTGACCGCCGGGGCTGCTGACCGCCCGCGGCTGGCCGCTCAGCTGCGCTGGTCGGCTTGTCAGCTGTAATGCCGCGCGATGTCCATGGCGGCCTGCGGGCCGTAGGCACCGGTGATCCGCTCGGCAAGCTGGCCCGGCTTCAGCTCGTATTCCTGGGTGCCGACGGTCTCCAGCGCGTGCACGGCAATCATGTTGCCGAGCTGGGCTGCCCGTTCCAGCGACAGCCCCCAGGCGGTCGCGGCAAGGAAACCGGCGCGGAACGCGTCCCCGGCGCCGGTCGGCTCCTGCGGCACGACTCCAGGCACCGGCCCGACGATCACCGGCGGCTCGCCTCGCCGGTCAACCCGTGCCCCTGCCCCGCCCAGCGTGGTTACCCTGGTCCCCACGTGCTCGCAGATCTCGCCGCCGGTCCAGCCGGTCTTGCGCTCGGTCAAGGTGGCCTCGTACTCGTTACAGAAAAGGTACGTGGCGCCGTCGACCAAGTCGCGCACCTCTTCGCCGTCCAGCCTGGCCAGCTGCCAGGACGTGTCGGTGGCGAACGGGATGCCGTGCTTGCGGCACTGCGCGGTGAAGGCGGTCATCGCCTCAGGATCGCTCGCGCCGATCAGCACCAGGTCGAAGCCGCCGGCCCGGCCGGCCACCGAGGAGAGGTCGATCTCCTTGTCCTCGCTCATCGCGCCTGGGTAGAAGGACGCAATCTGGTTCATGTCCAGATCCGTCGTGCCTACGAAGCGTGCCGTGTGGTGCAGCGCCGACTCGGTCACGCCGGCGGTGTCCACCCCATGCCCCTCCAGCCAGCCGCGGTACTCGGCGAAGTCCGTCCCCGTAGTGCCGATGAGCAGCGGGCGCAGGCCGAGGCAGCCGAGGCCGAAGGCAATGTTGGCGGCTACCCCGCCCCGCCTGATCACGAGCTTGTCGACGAGGAAGGACAGCGCTACCTTGTCGAGCTTGTCCGGGACCAGCTGCTCGACGAAGCGGCCGGGAAAGGTCATGAGGTGATCAGTAGCGATCGACCCTGTCACGGCTATGCGCACGGCGGGTTCGCCCTTCTTAGCGGCCGGCATCGGTGGCACACAGTACCGCGCGGGCCGCGGCTTGCGAAGGCGACCAGGGCCGGACGGTGGCGCCGGTCCGGCGCCAGCCTATGGCGCGACGCGCGCACCGGACGGCGCGCTGGATCAGTGGAAGGAGTCGCCGCAGGCGCAGGAGCCGGTCGCGTTCGGATTGTCGATCGTGAAGCCCTGCTTCTCGATCGTGTCCACGAAGTCGATCGTGGCGCCGCTCAGGTACGGTGCGCTCATCTTGTCGGTGACGACCTGCACGCCGCTGAAATCACTGACGACGTCGCCGTCCATCTGGCGCTCGTCGAAATAAAGCTGGTAACGCAGGCCCGAGCAGCCGCCCGGCTGCACCGCTATGCGCAGCCTCAGGTCATCGCGGCCTTCCTGGGTGAGCAGGTTGCTCACCTTCACCGCGGCCACGTCCGTGAGCTTTATGCCCTGCGTGGTGGTCTCGTCCTGAACAGTCATCTCAGTTAGCTCCTGTTTCTGACGGGCCGCCGTCATCCCGGCGCTTTCCGTGCAACCTCAGCCTGTTGTGCCACCTCAACGATATGCCCTCCGCGGGCATTCCCGGTCGCGGCGGGGCGGTCACAGGCCAGGAGCACCCCATACCGGGAACCAGCGGCCGAGGTCGGGCTCGACCTTCAGGTCGTCGCCGAGAGCGGCCCTGACCTGCATCTCCAGTGCGCTGTCCCGGCGCTCCCCGCCCAGTGGCACGAACGGGTAGAACGTGCCGCGCTTGTACAGGTACACCAACCCGAGCCTGCGCCCGGCGGGACTGCGGAAACCCACTAGCGTGCAAAGCAGCTGCGGACCGAACCCGCCCTGCTGAAGCGACGAGTTCACCGCGTGCAGGTCGGTGACCAGCCCCTCGACGTCATCGCTGGTGTGGTGGCAGACCAGCCAGGTGAAGCCGTAGGAGTCGGACGACACCTCCACCGGCAGCTTGCCCGAGCCCATGTCGAGCAGCTCCCTGACGTCCTTCTCGATGTCGCTGAACGCCCGGCCCTCGGCCGCACGGAAGCACACCGAGCCCGATCCGGTTGGCTGCAGGTCCATGGCCGCCTGCAGCGTGACCGCGGCCGACGGCAGCGCGAACAATGCGTCCAGGTTCGGTGCCACCGGCTTGGTCCGGCCGAGGATCGTGTCGAGGAACCCCACCTGGAAACCTCCGGGGCATCGGGCGGCCCGCCAGCCGGCGGGCCGCGATGGCTACCTGCTCAGCTGCTTAGAGATCTTCGCCAGCTCCGCCAGCCGCCGCTCCAGCGACGGGTGAGTGGAGAACAGCGACGAGAGGGTCACCTGGCCGCGGCCCTTCGAGAATGCCGGGGCGAAGTAGAAGGCGTTCAGCGGCTCCGCCGCCCGCAGGTCCCTGGTGGGAATCCTGGCCATGTCGCCGGTCACCTTCTGCAGGGCGCTGGCGAGCGATGACGGCTTGCCGGTCAGCAGCGCGCCGGACCGGTCGGCGGACAGCTCGCGGTACCTGGAGAGCAGCCGGATCAGCAGGAAGCTGATCGCGTAGACCACAATGCCGACCACCATGACCGCCAGGATGACCGGCAGCGCGCCCTGGTTGTTGCCGTTGTTGTTGTTGCTCCGGCCGCCGCCCCCGAACAGCTCGGAGTAGAACGCGAACCTGACCACGAGAGCGGCCACGATGCCGAGGAACGACGCCAGGGTCATCACCGCGACGTCCTTGTGCGCCACGTGCGACATCTCGTGCGCGATCACGCCTTCTAGCTCGTCCGGGTCGAGGCGCCGCAGCAGGCCCTCGGTGACGCAGACCACGGCCACCTTGCTGCTGCGCCCGGTGGCGAAGGCATTCGGCATGTCGGTCGGCGCGATCGCGACCCGCGGCTTGGGCATGTCCGCCAGCGCGCACAACCGGTCGATCAGCCCGTGCAGCTCCGGAGCCTGCTGCGGGCTGACTTCCCTGGCGCCGGACGCGCGCAGGGCGATCTTGTCGGACCAGAAGTAGGAGACGAACGCCGTGCCGATGCCGAACAGTGCCGCGATGAACACGATGCCGGCGCTGCTGACATTGGAGAACGCGCCGAGCAAGTAGACCAGCGCGGCGATGAAAGCGACGAAGACGAGGCCGAGCAGGAACATCGTCGCGCCCATCCGCGCGATGAGCCCCCGGTCGGTCGCATAGCGGGTCCGCGCCATCGGCGGAGCCTCCGTTTCGGTTCCGGCTGCGCTGTGCCAGCCGCTTGATGCCATTACACCCCACCGGCGGCACCACCATGCACATGCCCGGGGACTGGCGCGCCGGCACAGCGGGCCGGGCGGCCGGCCCGAATTCGCCGGCATCCTGGCAACGGACGGCCGCCCCCGAACGTTCCCGCACGCCGGAGGGCAGCCGGGAACGCCGCGGGCGGCTCAGCCCGGGATGAGCCCGTCGTCGGTGAGCAGCTTGCGCACCTCGGTCATCGTCGCGTCCTCCTGCGGCAGGATCAGCTCGGACGGCTCGAGCGTGGCGTCCTCGACCGGCAGGCCGAGGGCGCGGACGCGCGACAGCAGGTTGTCGAGCGCCATCGTGAACGCCGCCTCGTCGGCACGCTCGCAGGCAGCTTCCAGCTGCGCGTCCAGCGCGTTCAGCTCGGCCACCGCCGAGTCGTCGACCTCGAGCTGGCCTTCCCCGAGGATGCGGACGATCACTGTCCCTCACCCGCTTGCTGGTGGTCGACGGGCTGCGCGGCAGTCGCCGGCGCCTGCCCGGCCTCAGCCGGCCCGGCCGATCCCTCCAGCTCGCGCGGCGCGCTGCCCTGGCCAAGCTCGGCCTTCATCCTGGCCAGTTCGCCATCCACGTCGTGACTGGCGCCCATCCGGTCAAGCTCGGCCTGGATATCGTCCCTGGGACCGGAGACCACGTCGTCGAGCGCGCCGGAGGCCATCAGCTCGTCTATGGCGCCGGCCCTGGCCTTCATCTGCTCGGTCTTGTCCTCGGCCCGCTGGATCGCCATGCCAACATCGCCCATCTCCTCGGAGATGCCGGTGAAGGCCTCGTTGATCCTGGTCTGCGCTTCCGCCGCGGTGTAGGTGGCCTTGATGGTCTCCTTCTTGGTGCGGAACGCGTCGACCTTGGCCTGCAGCCGCTGCGAGGCGGCCGTCAGCTTCTCCTCCTCGCCCTGCAGCGAGGTGTACTGCGTCTGCAGGTCGGTCAGCTGGCCCTGGACGCCGGACTTGCGGGAAAGCGCCTCCCTGGCCAGGTCCTCTCGGCCGGCCGAGAGCGCGTCCCGGGCCTGCTTGTCAAGCTTGCCTGACGACTGCTCGAGTTGATTCATCTGCAGCTCGACCCGCTTGCGGGAGGTCGCCACGTCGGCGACCCCGCGGCGGACCTTCTGCAGCAGCTCAAGCTGCGTCTGATAGGAGTAATCCAGGGTTTCCCGAGGGTCTTCCATCTTGTCCAGGGCCTTATTGGCCTTGGCCCTGAAGATCATCGAAACCCGTTTCATCACGCTCATAGGCGCGATCATCCCCTCATCATGTTTACCGCTGCGCCGCAGCGCGGCGGGGCCGCGAACCGGCTTGCTGCACTGGTGCGGACGTTGCCGCCGGTGGTCTGGCTCCCAGCCTACGCGCGGCGCAGGCGAGCGTCACCAAAGAAGGTACGCGCCCCGCACCGCCGGCCAGCGGCCCGGTCCCGCTGTCCCGGCCAAACTCGCCCCGGCCGCCGGGCGCCCCCGGCCGGGCAGCGGACCGTCAGCGCGCACCAGGCGGCTGCGTGCACCCGCGCAGGCGGACCCGGCGCGCAGCCAAGGGCGGCAGCCGGACGGCCTCCGGACGGCCTCCGGACGGCCGCAGCCAACGGGCGGCGGAATAGGCGGCCTGGCGCAGCGCCCCGATTTGTCCTGGCGAGCCGCGATTTCCGTGCATGCGGCCTAGCGGCATGGTCGCCCTCTCCCGGTAAGCTGTGCGCGTGTTCCGACGACGCAGCGCCGACCCCGCAGGCAGCCCAGGGCAGCGGCCGGCCGCCGCACCGAAAAAGGGCTCATCCGGCCGAATCCAGCTCGGCGCCACCAACGGCGCCAGCGGTGCCGCCGCCGGGGCTGACGACGGCACCGCCAACGGGGCTGACCGGGCCGGCCTGACCGCGGGCAAGGGCAGGCCGACCCCGAAGCGCAGCGAGGCTGAGCGGCGGCGCCGGCAGCCTTACGCTGCCCCGGCCGACCGGAAGGCCGCGCTCGCGCAGAGCCGCGGCCGGGACCGGGAAACCCGCAACAAGAAGTACGCGGCGATGCGGCGGGGCGAGGAATGGGCGCTGGCCGCCAAGGATCGCGGCCCGGTCCGCGCGCTCGCCCGCGACTACGTGGACTCGCGGCGCCGGATCAGCGAGTACTACATGTACGGCCTCGGCGCGCTGGTGGTCCTGCTGTTCATCCCGGCCACCCGGCTGATCGTCGACTACCTGGTGCTCGGCGTCGTGCTGATCATGCTGGCCGAGGGCACCTTCCTCGGCCGCCGGGTGGTGAAGCTGGCCGCCGAGCGGTTCCCCGGCGAGCGCACCAAGGGCGTCAAGATCTACGCGGCGCTGCGGGCCATGCAGATCCGCAAGCTCCGGATGCCCTCGCCCAGGGTCAAGCCAGGCGACACGATCTGAGGCACGGCAGCGCGCCGAACGCGGGCGCAGGCCTCCGCCGAGGCGCGGCGAAGCTGGCATTAGGGTCGGCAGCATGGAACATCGTCACCTTGGCCGGAGCGGCCTGAAGATCAGCGAGATCGCTTACGGCAACTGGCTCACGCACGGTTCACAGGTCGAGGAGGACGCCGCGAAGGCCTGCGTCGCGGCAGCGCTCGACGAGGGAATCACGACCTTCGACACCGCGGACGTGTACGCGGGCACGGCCGCCGAGGCGGTCATGGGCCGGGCGCTGCACGGCGTCCGGCGCGAGTCCGTGGAGATCTTCACGAAGGTCTACTGGCCGACCGGGCCGGGCGTGAACGACCGGGGGCTGTCCCGTAAGCACATCATCGAGTCGGCGAACGCGTCGCTGCGCCGGCTGCAGACCGATTACGTCGATCTCTACCAGGCGCACCGGTTCGACTACGAGACACCGCTTGAGGAAACCCTCCGCGCCTTCGACGACCTGGTCAGGCAGGGCAAGGTGCTGTACGTAGGCGTCTCCGAGTGGCGGGCCGAGCAGATCGCCGACGCGCTGCGGATCGCCGCGGAGATGGGCTTCGACCGGATCGTCTCCAGCCAGCCGCAGTACAACATGATCTGGCGGGTCATCGAGGCCGAGGTGGTGCCGCTGTGCGAGAAGGAGGGCATCGGTCAGGTGGTCTGGTCGCCGATCGCGCAGGGCGCGCTGACCGGCAAGTACCTGCCCGGCGGCGAACTGCCGTCGGGCTCCCGGGCGAACGACCCGACCGGGTCCAACTTCATCAGGAACTACCTCACCGAGCCGATCCTCAGCCGGGTGCAGCAGCTCAGGCCGGTCGCCGAGGAGGCAGGCCTGTCGCTGGCCCAGCTGGCTATCGCCTGGACCCTGCAGAACCCGAACGTGTCGGCAGCCATCGTCGGCGCCAGCAAGCCGGAGCAGGTGCGGGAGAACGTCAAGGCGGCCGGCCTGCGGCTCAGCCGGGAAGTCATGCGGCGGATCGACGAGATCCTGGGCCCGGCGATCGTGACCGACCCGGCGATGACGGCGAGCCCGCGGTCGAGGCCATGAGAACCATGATTAACGGAGTGGCCGGGGCCAGTGCCGAAGGCTCCGGCTAGCCCGCCGGGTGCAGGCTCATCGGCCCGTATTCTGGCGTGCCGTCGTCGAGCAGGGTGACCTGATCGACACCTGCCTCCAGCAGGCTGCGCCAGTTCTCGCCGAGCCAGCTCTCCGCGTCACCCTGGCTGCCGAAGGTCTCCTTCGGCAGCCCGCGGGCCGGCACGGCGGTGCCGTCCTGCTTCTCCAGCTGCCAGGTCCACGTCATCTCGTCCCGCCTTCATTGGTGGCTGCGGCTAGCGAGACTAGCTCAGCCCGGGTGACGCAGACGCCGCCCGCTGAACCAGCCGTCCGTCATTAGCTGCGTTTGTGCACGCTTGCCCAAACCTAACTGCTATCGGGCGCGGGACGCCGCCGCCGGGGCAGGCCCTGACCTGGCCAGGCGTTGACCTGGCGCGGCGCGCATGCTGGACTGCTGCACGGTATGGACGTTCAGCTGATCGGCACCGGCGGACCAGATGGCTGGCCCAGGCCGGGCTGCCGGTGCGCCTGCTGCGCGCGCGGCCGGGCCGCCGGGCGCAGCCGGTCCCCCGCCACGGTCCTGGTAGACGGCACGCTGCGGATCGCGGCCGACCGGATCGGCGAGTCGGCTGGGGACGGGCCGCACGTCGTGCGTCGGTTGCCCGGCGGGTGGGACATCACCGGGCCGGACGGCGGCAGGCTGCTGCTGGCCGCCGAGCCCGGCAACCGGCCCGATCCGGGCGATGACGCCCGGCCCTTTGACTATGCGCTGCTCGACCTGGCCGCCGATCCGTTCCAGCTCGGCGACCTGAGACGGCGCGGCCTGGTGCGGGCTGATACCGCCGTCGCGGCGTTCCACCTGGACGACAGGATTCAGGAACAGGAGATGGCCCGCCGGTGCCTGCTGTGGGGCGCGCTGATGCCGGCCGACGGCGGCCTGCTGCGCGGGCCTGCGCAGCAGGCCGCCGTCGGACCCGCCGGACCGGCCAGGACCCTGGTGCTCGGCGGTGCCCGGTCAGGCAAGTCCCGCGAGGCCGAGCTCCGGCTGGCCGGCCAGCCCGACGTGACCTACCTGGCCACCGCGGCCGCGCCGGACGGCATAGCCGACCCGGACTGGGCCCGCCGGATAGCGGCGCACCGGGCGCGCAGGCCCCGCGGCTGGAAGACCGCTGAGGGCGGCGATGTGCCGGGGCAAATCCGTTATAAATCTGCTGGGGTTGTCCTGGTGGACAGCATCGGCATGTGGCTTGCCGGAGTACTGGACGAATCCGGCGTCTGGGCCGCGCCGTCCGGCGGCGCGGCCGGCCGGGCCGCCGGCTCAGCCGCCGCGGCGAAGCGGATCGATGCTGCCATGGACGAGCTGGTCGCGGCGTGGCGGCAGGCACCAGTGCGCATCGTGGCGGTCAGCGAGGAAGCAGGCTCGGGCGTCGTGCCGCCAACCAGGGCTGGCCGGCTCTTCCGGGACCTGCTCGGGCAGCTCAACCAGCGCCTTGCGGCCGAGTCGGAGGAGGTTGTGCTGGTCGTAGCCGGACGAATCTTGACCGTGGCGACATGACGGCGAAAAGTAACTGATCACGGATTCGGAGAGCGAACCGCACGAGACGGACCCGCGGAACTGTTAAGTTCTATGGGCTAGCCCCTGAGCCTGGCGCCGACCACTGCGGCGCGCTGGCCCAGCCCCGGTAACCAAGGTGGTGGCGACATGACACGCGTTGTCGTCGTTGGCGATCTCATGACGGACACGGTTGCGCACGCGGCCCTGCCGCTGGCCAAAGGCAGCGACACGCCAGCCACCGTCACCATGCACGGCGGCGGTTCCGGCGCGAACATCGCCGCCTGGCTGGCCGTCGACGGGGCCGAGGTGGCCTTCGTCGGTCGGCGCGGCGCCGACATCGCCGGCCGCAACAGGGACATGGAGTTGATGGGGTACGGCGTCGATGCGCGGCTGGTGATGGATCCGGAGCGGCCGACCGGTACCTGCGTCGTGATGGTGACGCACAAAGGCGACCACACCATGCTGTCCGATCCCGGCGCGAACTCCGCGCTGTCCCCCGATGACCTGCCCAAGGACCTGTTCACGCCGGGAAGCCACCTGCACATCTCGGGCTACACCCTGCTGAACGAGGGATCCAGGGAAGCCGCGCTCGCCGCATTCGGCCATGCCCAGCGGGCCCAGATGACCGTCTCGGTCGACGGTGCCTCCGCGGCCCCGCTCGAGCGCGTCGGGCCGGAGCCGTTCCTGCAGCTCAGCAACGGGGCCACGCTGCTGTTCGTGAATGGTGACCAGGCCATGGTGATCACCGGGCGGGATGACCCTGAGCAGGCCGCCCGGGTGCTGAACGCGTGGTACCCGCAGGTCGTGCTGAAGCAGGGCGCCGACGGCGCGCTGTTCTACGCGAACGGCCGGCCGGATCCGTTCCGGGTGCCGGGGCCGCCGATCGAGCGGGTGGTGGACGGCACCGGCGCCGGGGACGCGTTCTGCGCCGGGTTCCTGCCACCGTGGCTGGACAAGAAGCCGCCGGGCGAGGCGCTGGCCGGTGGCTGCCGGCTGGCCGCCAGGGCGCTCAGCATGGTCGGCGCGCGCCCCGCGCTTTAGGCATGGCCGGCGCGCGCCGCGCTTTACAGCCGGCCGTGCCCCGCGCTCAGCCGGCTCGGCGTCGTCAGCCGCTGGCCCTAGCTGCTGCGACCCGCCGGGCACGGCGGACCAGCGCGGCCACACCGCTTTTCGACTTGGCCGCCTGCGCGCTGCCATTGGCGTGCGAGCCCGGCTCCGGCGCCTTACGCGCCCAGCCCCACCAGTCGTCCTGCACGACGAACTTATCGAACGCCGGATTCGTCCGGATCAGCAGATCAAAGATCGCCTGCAGGTGCGGCTGCACAAACTCCGATTCGGAAAGCTTGGCGAGGTCGATATCGTAATGCCGCTCCTTATTGCGGCAGTGCTTCTCGTAGGTCCAGGTGAGATCATCGAGCAGCAGCCATCCGCCGGGCCGCAGCAGCCGCTCGGCGACTATGCAGGTAATCCCGTCGGTGCTCCAGTTCTTGGCGCCATCGAGAAAGATAAAATCGTACTTGGGGTGCACGACGCCCGCTTCGTCCGTGCATGACTCGAGTTCGCACTTGGTGAACCAGGCGTAAGTGGAGGCGCTCTTATCGATAGTCACAAACTGGCTAAGGCCAGCCTTTTCGAGCACCTCGGCGGGAGTCGGGTTCTTCCAGTTCCACCGGGACGAGTCGACAGTCGTCAGGTGGCCGGTGCCGTTCTCCTGCAGAGCCGACGCCATGAACACCGCCGAGCCGCCCCGCGCAGTGCCGAGCTCAAGCAGATCTTGCGGCTGATGCTTCTTTATATGTTCGTACAGCAATTTCGCCCGGCGGGCCGGTATGTGCGGACCAGGTATGTCAGCTACTATCTGCGCGGCGTCGTCGAAGTTCACCGTATGATCGTATGGCTTGATCCAGAATGCCCGCAACCGGACGGCAGCTGATGCCGCTTATTTCCCTGCCCGATGCCCTGGCCATACCTGCCGTTTACCATGGCTGAATACCTCGACCGGCTCTTTGCGCTGGATGGCCGGGTCGCCGTGGTCACCGGCGGCAGTTCTGGCATCGGCCAGGCGATCGGCTTCGCGCTGGCCAGTGCCGGAGCGCGGGTAATGCTCGTCGCGCGCGGCGCCGATGCGCTGGCCGCCGCGGCGGCCGGGATCCGGGCCGCGGGCGGCCAGGCGGGGTGGGTGAGCGCCGATCTCGGCAACCGGCCCGAGGTCGCGCGCGGCGCCGACCGGGCAGCCGCCGTGTTCGGCGAGCCGGACATCCTAGTGTGCGCGGCCGGGGTCAACCTTCGGCCGCCGATGGACGAGCTGACCATCGCCGAGTGGGACCAGACGATCGCGGTCAACCTGACCGCGCCATTCCTGCTCGGCCAGCGGTTCGGGCCGGGAATGGCGGCCCGCGGCTGGGGCCGGATCATCAACATCACCTCACAGCAGGCCGCCAAGGCGTTCGGCAACAGCGGCGGGTACGGGGCGTCAAAGGGCGGGCTGGAATCGCTGACCAAATCCCAGTCCGAGGCGTGGGCGCCGCGTGGGGTGTGCTGCAACTCGCTGTCCCCGGGATTCGTGGCGACGCCGCTGACCAGGGAAGTCGCCAGCGACCCGGTCAGGTCAGCCGCGCTCGCGGCGCGCACGATGGCCGGGCGCAATGGCGAGGCTGCCGACTTCGAGGGCGCGGCCGTGTTCCTGGCCGGCCGGGCCAGCGGCTACGTCACCGGCCAGGTGATCCGCGTGGACGGCGGGTTCTCCTCGACCTGAGGACGAGGCGCAGCGGGCAGGCACTGCCGGGCACGGCGGGCAGGCAGGCCGGGCACGGCGGGCGGGTACCGCGCGATTCGGATATCAGGGCGATTCTGCGGCCTGAGCGGCCCCGGTTACCCGCGCCGCCCCGGTCCGGACGGCACAATGGCGGTCATGGCCAGACGCACCACGACAACTCCCCCGCCTGACGACTTCGAGGAAAACATCGTCGACATCGATGTCACCGAGGAGATGCGGGCCAGCTACCTCGAGTACGCCTACTCCGTCATCTACCAGCGGGCGCTGCCGGACGCCAGGGACGGCCTGAAACCGGTCCAGCGACGAATCCTGTACCAGATGAACGAGATGGGCCTGCGGCCGGACCGCGCGCATGTCAAGTGTGCCCGCGTAGTCGGCGACGTGATGGGGCGGCTGCACCCGCACGGCGACAGTGCGATCTACGACGCGCTGGTCCGGATGGCGCAGCCGTGGGCAATGCGGCTGCCGCTGATCGACGGGCACGGCAACTTCGGGTCGCTCGGCGGCGACGACTCAGCCGCCGCGTACCGCTATACCGAGGCCCGGCTGGCCGCGGCCGCGATGGAGATGGTGACCTCGATCGACGAGGACACCGTCGATTTCCAGCCGAACTACGACGGCCAGGACGCCGAGCCGCAGGTGCTGCCTGCCGCGTTCCCGAACCTGCTAGTGAACGGGGCGGCTGGCATCGCGGTCGGGATGGCCACCAACATGGCCCCGCACAACCTCGGCGAGGTCATCGCGGCCGCCCGGCACCTGATCGCGCACCCGGATGCCGATCTGGAGACGCTGATGCGCTTCGTGCCCGGCCCCGACCTGCCCACCGGCGGGAAGATCGTCGGGCTGGAGGGAATCAGGGACGCCTACGAGAACGGCCGCGGCATCTTCCGCACCAGGGCGGCCGCCAGGATCGAGAAGATCACCCCGCGGCGGACCGGGATCGTGATCACCGAGCTGCCCTACGGCGTCGGGCCGGAGAAGGTGGTGGCCAGGATCAAGGACCTGGTCCAGGCGAAGAAACTGGCCGGGATCGCCGACCTGAAGGATCTCACCGACCGGCACCGCGGCCTGCATGTGGTGATCGAGATCCGCAGCGGCTTCGTTCCGGAGGCCGTGCTGGACGAGCTGTACCGGCTGACCCCGATGGAAGAGACATTCGGCATCAACAACGTGGCGCTGGTGGACGGGCAGCCCCGGGTGCTCGGGCTGCGGGAGTTGCTGCAGATCTACGTCGACCACCGGATCGAGGTGGTGCGGCGCCGCACCGCGTTCCGGCGGGCCAAGCGCGAGAGCCGGCTGCACCTGGTGGACGGCCTGATCATCGCGCTGCTGAACATCGACGAGGTCATCGGTGTCATCCGGACCAGCGACGATGCGGCCGCGGCCAAGGAACGGCTGATGGCGGTGTTCGACCTGTCGGCGATCCAGGCGCAGTACATCCTGGACACCCCGCTGCGGCGGCTGACCCGCTATGACCGGCTGGAGCTTGAGCGCGAGCGGGACACCCTGCAGGCCGAGATCGCCGAGCTCGCCGCGATCCTCGATTCGGAGGCAAGGCTGCGGGAGCTGGTTTCGGCCGAGCTGGCCAGCGTCAGCGAACGGTTTGCCACGCCGCGCCGGACAGTGCTGCTGGAAGGCAGCGGCGCCGCGCGGACCGCCGCGGCAGTGCCGCTTGAGGTTGCCGACGACCCGTGCATCGTGCTGCTGTCATCGACCGGCCTGCTGGCCAGGACGGCCGCTGGCTGGCCTGCCGAGCAGCCAGTTCTGCCTGGCACGGATCCGGACTCCGGCGGAGCCGGGCCCCGGGCGGCGCATGACGCGATCATCTCGGCGGTGCCATGCACGGCGCGCGGGACGATCGGCGTAGTCACGTCCCTGGGACGGCTGATCAGGCTGGGCGTGCTCGAGTTGCCAGCCCTCCCGCCGAGCGCCCACGCCCCGGGACTAGCCGGCGGCGCGCCGGTCGGTGAGTTCATCGGCACCGAACCCGGCGAGACCGTCGTCGCGATCGTCGCGGCTGACGGCGGCGGTGGCGCCGATGGCAGCGGGGGCGGCCTGGCGGTTGGCACGGCCAGCGGCGTGGTCAAGCGGGTCTCGCCGGACTACCCGCAGAACGCTACCGACTTCGAGGTGATCTCGCTAAAGGACGACGACCGGGTGGTCGGCGCCGTCCAGCTGGCCAGCGAGGACCAGGACCTGGTCTTCATCACCTCGGACGCCCAGCTGCTCCGGTTCGGGGCCGCGGCGGTGCGGCCGCAGGGCCGGGCGGCGGGCGGGATGGCTGGCATCAGGCTGTCTCCACGGGCCTCGGTGATCTGGTTCGGCGCGGTCGACCCGGTCAGCACAGCCGTGGCCGGTGACGCCGACGGGACTGGCGAGGCTAGCAATGCGGTAGTCGTAACCGTTGCCGGGAGCGCGGGCGCGCTGCCGGGCACGATGGCCGCAACCGTCAAGGTCACCCCGTACCGTGAGTACCCGCCGAAGGGCCGGGCCACTGGCGGCGTGCGCTGCCACCGGTTCCTGAAGGGCGAAGACCTCCTGGTGCTCGCGTGGGCCGGGCCGGGTCCGGCCCGGGCCGCCAGCGACGCCGGCACGCCGGTGGAGCTGCCGTCCGCAGATGGCCGCCGGGACGGCTCCGGCGAGCGCGTGCGGGCGCCGCTGGCCGCCGTCGGCGGCGCTGCGCCAATGAGCTGACGATCCGGCCGTCATTTCCTGAAACATGAAACGCCTTCTTGGATTGCTCTGGCCGGGTCCTCAGGCGTCCTCAGGCATCGATGCGCGCAGGGTCAAGTTCGGCGGCGCCACCGACGATGAAATCCCGGCGCGGCGCGACCTCGCTGCCCATCAGCAGGTCGAACATTGCCGTCGCCGCCTCGGCGTCCTCGATCCTGATCCGCCGCAGGGTGCGATGCCGCGGATCCATGGTGGTCTCCGCCAGCTGCGCGGCATCCATCTCGCCGAGGCCCTTGTACCGCTGTGGCGGTTCCTTCCACCGCTGCCCGCGCCGTTCCAGCTCCAGCAGGCTGCGGTGCAGCTCGGCGTCGGAGTAGGTGTACCGGTACTTCTGCTGTCCCTTGCGCGGGCTGACGAGCTCGATCCGGTGCAGCGGCGGCACCGCCGCGAAGACGCGGCCGGCCGCCACCATCGGCCGCAGGTACCGATGGAACAAGGTCAGCAGCAGGCACCGGATATGCGCGCCGTCAACGTCCGCGTCGGCCATGAAGATGACTCGCTGGTACCTGGCCGCATCCAGGTCAAACGCACTGCCCGAGCCTGCCCCCAGCACCTGGATGATCGCTGCGCACTCGGCGTTCTTCAGCATGTCGGTGAGCGAGGCCTTCTGCACGTTGAGGATCTTGCCGCGGATCGGCAGCAGCGCCTGGAATTCTGAGTCCCGCGCGACCTTGGCAGTGCCGAGCGCGGAATCGCCCTCGACGATGAACAGCTCGCTGCGGTCGTCCGCCGACCGGCAGTCCACCAGCTTGGCCGGCAGCGCCGAACTCGCGAGAGCCGATTTCCGGCGCTGATTTTCCCGGTGCTCGCGGGCGGCGATGCGCGTCTTCGCCGCGGCTGCGACCTTGTCGAGCAGCGCTCTGGCCTGCTGCTTGCTGCCCCGGCCCCGCATTTCGAAGAAGGCCCGGAGCTCGGCTGCCACGACCTGGCTGACGATCTTGAGCGCGGGCGGCGTGCCGAGAATCTCTTTGGTCTGGCCCTCGAACTGCGGCTCGGGCAGCCGCACCGCGATCACGGCCGTCAGGCCTTCGAGCACGTCCTCCTTGGTGACCGCCTCGTCGCCGTTCTTCAGCAGCCTGGCTGCCCTTAGCTGCTCGTTCAGCGTACGGACCAGCGCGCGCTCGAAGCCAGCGACATGCGTGCCGCCCTTCGGGGTGGCAATGACGTTGACGAACGATCTGGTGACGCTGTCATAGCCGGTGCCCCATCGCAGCGCCACGTCGACCCCGAGCTCGCGCTCCACCTCGGTGGGGGTCAGATGCCCCTGGTCATCAAGCACCGGCACCGTCTCGGTGAACTGGCCTGCGCCGACCAGCCGGATCACCTCGGTGACCGGATCGCCCGGCGCGAGATGGGCGCAGAACTCGCTGATTCCGCCGGCGAACCGGAACTGGGCCTGCTGCGGCCCGGCCGTGCCGGTTGCGGCACCTGGCGGCTGCACGGCCAGGTCATCATCGCGGCCCGCATCGGGCACGGCATGCAGAACGAAATCCGGGTGGCCCGGATCTGAGCAACCGGAGGCCGGCTGGCCAGCCGCCGGGGATCGACCCGCCGCTGCGCGCTCGTCACGGATCCGGATATTGAGCCCGGGCACCAGGTAGGCGGTCTGCCGGGCTCGCTGGGCCAGGGACTCGAAGCTCCACTGGGCGTCCCGGACGAAAATCTGGCGGTCTGGCCAGAACCTGATCCGGGTGCCGGTCAGCGTCTTCGCCACCCGGCGCACCCGCCGCAGTCCCTGGCCGGGCACGAACGGAGCGTCCGGATCCGGCCCGCTGAACTCGCCGGCCACGCCGCGGCGGAAGCTCGCCGCCCACTCGTGGCCGTTCCGGTCCACCTGCACGTCCAGCCGACCAGATAGCGCGTTTACCACGGACGCGCCGACGCCGTGCAGGCCGCCAGAAGCGGTATAGGAGCCGCCGCCGAACTTGCCGCCTGCATGCAGCCTGGTCATTACGAGCTCGACGCCAGTCAGCCCGGTCTTCGGCTCCACGTCAACCGGGATGCCGCGACCGTTGTCCCGGATCTCGGCCGAGTAATCCGCGCGCAGCACCACCTCGACGTCCGTGCAGTGCCCGGCCAGCGCCTCGTCCACGGCGTTGTCGACGATCTCCCAGAGGCAGTGCAGGAGCCCGCGGCCGTCGGTGGAGCCGATGTACATCCCCGGGCGCTTCCGGACGGCATCGAGCCCTTCCAGTACCGTCAGATGGCGCGCGGTGTAGCCGTCGGAGGCGGCGGCTGACTGCGCTCGCGCAGAGCTGAGGACGGTCACGAGTTTCTCCTGACATGGCAAGCCTGGCGGGGTGCCCCGGATAGGCCTGAGGGCAGACTAGCGGCAGGTACTGTCAGGTCACCGGCACCACGCCGCCGACATACCCGACGACCTGGGACAACATACGCGCTACAGTGAGTAGGCAGGGAATCATGGCGCGAGGCAGAAGGGCTGTTCGCTTCTGGCGTATTGCTGGTCGGCATGGGAAGTTCAGCAATCGGCCGCGTGTTGTGATGCGGTAGTAGTTCAGCGGGTTGGACGGCCCGTCGGCCAGCAGGCACGGCGGGTCTAGGCGCGAAGGAGGCGACATGACCGGAGCTATGGCCCCAACAAAGCCGCTCAACGCCCTCGACGTATGCGATCGATGTGGTGCCCAGGCATACGTGCGCGTCATGCTGGCGGGGTCGGGGGAGCTGCTGTTCTGCGCCCACCACAATCGCCAGCATGCTGAGGCGCTGGCCAAGATCGCTATCGAGATTCACGACGAGACCGACCGGCTGAACCAGGCACCAGGAGCTGCCGCTCCGCCTGCCCGGTGAGCTGGATCCGGCTCTCATCAGCCGGGTCATAACGCAGCGCAGTAGCGTGCCGGCACGCAGCGCGCCTGTCCGCGGACAGGCGCGTTTCTGTTTACCCCGCCAAGGCGCCGCGCTGCCTCCTCCGGCCTTCTCCGCTGCCTCCCCCGGCAAGTCAGGCCCGGCTCAGCTGAGCCGGGCCTGATCGCATCCTGCCTGCCGAGATCAGTCGAGGTAGTCGCGGAGGACCTGGGAGCGGGACGGGTGGCGGAGCTTCGACATGGTCTTCGACTCGATCTGGCGGATCCGCTCCCGGGTCACGCCATAGACCTTGCCGATCTCGTCCAGCGTCTTGGGCTGACCGTCGGTAAGGCCGAACCGCATCGAGACGACTCCGGCCTCACGCTCGGACAGGGTGTCGAGCACCGAGTGCAGCTGCTCTTGCAGGAGCGTGAAGCTGACCGCCTCACCGGGCTGAATCGCCTCGGAGTCCTCGATCAGGTCACCGAACTCGCTGTCGCCGTCCTCGCCGAGTGGCGTGTGCAAGGAGATGGGCTCGCGACCGTACTTCTGCACCTCGATGACCTTCTCCGGGGTCATGTCGAGCTCGGCGGCGAGTTCCTCCGGGGTCGGCTCCCGGCCGAGGTCCTGCAGCATCTGCCGCTGCACCCTGGCCAGCTTGTTGATGACCTCCACCATGTGCACCGGGATGCGGATCGTGCGGGCCTGATCGGCCATCGCCCGCGTGATCGCCTGCCGGATCCACCAGGTGGCATAGGTGGAGAACTTGTAGCCCTTGGTGTAGTCGAACTTCTCCACCGCGCGGATCAGGCCCAGGTTCCCCTCCTGGATCAGATCCAGGAACAGCATCCCGCGCCCGGTGTACCGCTTGGCCAGCGATACCACCAGCCGGAGGTTCGCCTCCAGCAGGTGGTTCTTGGCGCGCCTGCCGTCGTCGGCGATCCACTCAAGATCGCCGCGCGCGTCCGGCCGCAGCGTGCCCCGGCCCTCGGCGAGCTTCTCCTCGGCGAACAGGCCGGCCTCGATCCGCTTCGCCAGCTCGACCTCTTGCTCGGCGTTGAGCAGCGGCACCTTGCCGATCTGCTTCAGGTAATCCTTCACCGGATCGGCCGTGGCACCAGCAGCGGCTACCTGCGCGGCGGGGAGGTCCTCGTCATCGTCGCCGTAGACGAACGCCTCGTCCTCGCCCTCCTCGCCTGCCTTAGCGGCGGCCGGAGCGGCGGCATTGGCCGCGGGTTCCGCGGCTGCCTGCCCCTTGACCGGGACTGCCGGGCCAGCCGCGAGGTCCGCCGGGTCGTCGGCCTCGGCGGCATCGGCATCAGCCTGGGCCGGCTCGGCATCCGCTTCCAGGCCGGCGGCGGGATCGTCGTCCTCCTCCAGATCGGCCAGATCCGCGAGATCGACTTCCACGTCGACTTCCAGGTCGGCGACGGCGGCCAGGTCGGCGACATCGAAATCGGCTTCCACGTCCACCTCGACGTCAAGCTCAATGTCGTCCACTGCGTCCGCGGCATCCGCTGCGTCCGCGGCATCCGCTGCATCCGCGGAACCTGCCCGGCCGGCTGCGGCGGCCGGGGCGGCACCATCGCCCCGCCCGGCGGCCGACCCGCCGCCGGAACGTTCCTGGACGGCCGTGCCGGATCGGCGGGCGGCCTTCCGGCCGCGCCTGCTGTCCTGGCCGCCGCCTTGCTGGTCGGCCGTCACCGCGGCACCAGGCTGGTCTGCGGCCCCGTGGTCAGCCGGGTCCGCGGAGCGGCCCGGAGATTTCGCTGGCCGGCCGGCATCCGCATGCTTGGCGGAACCGCCGGGTGCGGGAGCGCGTTGATCCTCAGCAGATGCATCACCTTCCACCAGCGCCACCGCCCCCTCAGCTGAGCCGCGTCGCTGGGACGTCTGCGCGGCCGGCCGCCCGTTCTGGGCGGACGTCCCTGGCTGCCTCCGCGCTGCGGAGCCTGCAGCGCTTGCCACCGCAGTCACCCCTTCCTTCGCTGGCTGGCGGCCCGCCGTGGCGCGCTCGACCTATGGCTGACCGGACTCGCAAGCGACACGGACACCCTCTCCTGCGTACGTATGGCGGGGAAATGGACCCTACCGCGCGGGTCTCGCTGCTGGGACGACGCCCGGCACCGGACTTGTCCCGCACGGCATGGCGGCCCGGGCCGACTGATCTCCCGCCCTCCACCTTAGGCGGAGTCGGGAGGTAGGTCGTACAACCGCGAGCCCCGGCCCGGCAATGGCCCGCCGCCGGCTAGGCCGGTGCCGGACCATGATTCCCGCATTGTTCACGCCTTACCCCTCCTAGCTGGCGCCACGGCGGCCGGTTTCCTGGCCGACCCCAGCTCGTCGCGCCTTGGCATGTGCAACACCAGCACGGTCACGTCATCATCCTGCTCATAACCAGTGAGCATTCGCTCGACCAGGTAGTCGAGCAGCCTTGCCGGATCTTCCACCACTTCCGCTGGCGCCTGCCCGGCCACCGCCACCAGTTCGTCCAGGCCTGAGTCGAGACCGCGCCTCCGGTTCTCCACAAGTCCATCGGAATAAAGCACCGCGGTGTTGCCTGGCGGCAGCCGGAAAGCATACTGCTGCCGCGGGCTGGCCCAGCCTAGCGGCGTTCCCGCCTCAGTCGGATCCAGCCGCGGCGGCGCATCGCCGGACAGCAGCAGCGGCGGCAGATGCCCCGCGTTGCCGGCCATCCCGTCGCCGGTCTCCGGGTCCACCACGAGATACGCGACCGTGGTCACCTGCTCCTCGAGTTCGGTAGCGGCGAACAGCCGGTCCAGGCCGGCCAGCACGGCGGCAGGCCGCGGGTCGGTCAGCGCGAGGGCACGCAGCGCGTTGCGGACCCGGCCCATGCCGGCGGCCGCGGTCAGGCCCTTGCCCATCACGTCGCCCGCGGCCACCGCCAGCTTTCCGTCGGGCAGCCGGAAGGCGTCGTACCAGTCGCCGCCGATCTCCATGTTCCTGGTGACCGGCAGGTAGCTGGCTTCCAGCACGATGCCGGGCACCGTCGGCAGCCGGTCAGGGAGCAGGCTCCGCTGCAGCGTCTCCGCCGTGGTGTGCTCGCGCTCGAACAGCGAGGCCCGCTCCATCGCCAGCGCGCACTGGCCCGCCAGCGCCTCCAGGAAGACCCGCTCCTCCTCGGTGATCTGCCGCGGCCTGGTAAAGGAGAACCGCAGTGCTCCCAGCGGCGCCCCGGCGGCGATCAGCGGCAGCCCGACCCAGGCGCGCTCGTCGCTGTGCTGCAGGAACAGGTCGACGTTCGTCACGCCCTCGAACTGCCTGCGCATGGCTTCCGGGCTTTCCACCAGCAGCGGCCTGCGGGCCAGGATGGCTGCCGTCATCACGCTGGGCGTATCCAGCGGGATGTCACCGCTCGGCGCGCCCGGCCCGTCCGGCCCGTCCGGCATGCCGCCCGGGGTAACCGTCCGCAGCCGGAGCCGCTCCGGGTCCAGCAGCGCGACGACCGAGCGGTCCGCGCCGATTGCCGACCGGCCGACCTCGGTGATTACCTCAACGACCTGCTCGATCGTCAGCGCCTCGGCCAGCATCGAGGTGGCCTGCTGCAGCCGCGCCGTGCGCAGCGCCGCGGCCGAGAGCTGCTCGGTCAGCCGGCCCCGCATCTCCTCGGCCTCGCGCTGGCCGGTCACATCGGTGCTCGCGCCTACCCATTCGACGATCTTGCCGTCACGCTCGATCGGGACAGCGCGGACGTCGTAGTGCCGGTAGGAGCCGGTCTTCGTCCGCACCCGGTAGCGGCTGTCAAAGACCTTGCCGGTCTGTACACAGTCGTGCCAGTCCCGCTGCACCCGGTCGCGGTCTTCCGGATGAATGGCGTCCAGCCACCCGTTGCCCTGGTACTCCTCCGCGCTCTGCCCGGTGATCCAGCGCCATTCGGGAGAATCCTCGGCGACCTCGCCGGTCGGCGTCGTCACCCAGACGACCTGGGCGCCTGCCTGGACCAGCGAGCGGTAGCGCTCCTCGCTGCGCCTGACCGCCTCCTCGGAGTTCTGCCGGTCGGTGATGTCGACCGCGATCAGGGCCACTCCGGTGATATCGCCGTCCGGGTCGTGCGACGGGAACCAGGAGAAGGCCCAGTGCCGCACCGGCTGGCCGGCCGTCGCGTTGTCAGCCCCGGCCCGGTCCCGCGGCGGCCTGGCCGCAGCCGCGCCATCGGCCCCGGGATCGGCCGGCGGCTCCGGCCGGATCACCGGGAACGTGATGGGGTGATCGGACTCGAACATCGGCTGATCTTCGGCGAGCACGTGCTTGATCGCGGACTCTGCCCGGTCGGCAAGCTGCTCAGGCCAGACCTGGGAGGGCAGACGGCCGATGTGGTCCGCCTGGTCCGTTTCGCGCCAGCGGGCCAGGGTCTGATTCACCCGGCGGAAGCGCAGGTCGGCGCCGAAGAAGGCAAAACCGATCGGGGCCTCGCGCAGCAGCGTGGCCAGCAGCGCGGAGTCTGAGACGTCCATTCCGGACACGCGTGGCCTTGGCACCGAAGTACCAGTGCTCACCGCGAGCACCCCGGCGCCGAGCGTGCGCGTGCCATTAACGGCTCCTTCCTGCTCACTGCGGACACAAGAAGGCTAGCGGCAACAACGAGCACAAGAAGGCTACCGGCAACAACTACGTGCCACCGGTGCCAGCAGGCGGCGCCGCAGGGCCCGGCGGCAGGCGGCAGGCCAGTGCCGCGCCCGGGTCGCCGGGCCGGCGTCGCCAACTGCCGTGGTAGTCCCGGCGCTGCCAGTTGCAGCGCTCTGAGCTGCTGGAACGCAGCCGATCACTGGGGCTGGCTAGGATCGGGGCAGTCGGCCAGGTAAGCCGGGCTGGCAACATCGCACCGGGTCAGGACAGCTACCGGACTAATCCATCTATGGCACGATGGGGCGGAGTCATGCCCCATCCACCTGATCGGCGACGGGCACATCACGGATGCAGAGAGCAGAATATGCGCCAGCCTGGCCGGGCCGCCACGGCCGCCACGGCAGGCAAGCCGGCCAGGACCTGCTGGCCGGCCGCCGTAGTCCGCAATGCTCGCGCAGAAACGGGCGGCGCGCCGCAGCCGGGCGTGGCATCACGCGTCTTGGATCTGAAAAGCTGTCCGGGTGAGCCCGCAGAGCCGTCGTAAGCCACCGTCCGACGGTGCGGGTAACTCAGGTCATTCAGGCCCTCCCGGCCCGCGGTCAGGATGGGCGGGCATCCCTGCTCCGCCGCCGAACGCGCTCTTCGCCGAGATGCTGCGGGCGGCCAGGGAACTGCTGGCTGTGCGCAGCCCGCTGGACGCCGAGCTGATGGTCAGCGAGATGCTGGGGACATGGTGGGGCCAGCAGCCCGGCCGGGCCGGCCAGAAGCCAGCCCGCCGCCGGCAGGCCGACATCGAGGAGCTAGTCGGCGAAGGGCTGGTCGCCTATGCCGCCCAGCAGGGCAGCCCGGCGGCACTCGCGCTGCTGTCCGGTATCGCCTGCCTGGGCACGCCGCGGCAGGCATCCAGGGCCGAGCAGGCGGCGCTCGCGCTGATGGAGCGTGGCGTCGCCCGCCCGGGCTGGGCGGAGCACGTCGGCGCGGTGGCGGCGACCGACTGCTACGTCAACTCGGATGCGTTCGGCGACCGGGACGAGGTCGTCTGCGTTTTCAGCTACGCCGGGGAAGAGCCGCACGCGCTGGTGGTCATCGTCGACTACAACGCGGGCGGCATGGCCAGGGACGGCTGGGTCACGTCGCAGGTCGGGAAGCTGCTCGACCTCTGCCGGGAGACTAGCGGCCAGCTAGCCGGCAGGCCGGCGGCCGGCGGCGGGCCAGTTGGCGCCCTGGCCGCGGATCGGCCAGGGCAGCCCACCTTCGCGCCGCTTGATCCGCCGCTCGCCCGGCGGCTGCTGGAGTCCTCGCTGGCGGTGACCGACGCGGCGTCCGATCCGCCGGTCAGCGCGTCCTTCCCGTCGTACCACGCGTTCATCAGGGCCCGGGTGCGCACCCTCCCGCCGGCCCGGGGAGCCGTCCCGTGGCCGCCCGGCGGCAGCGGGGGCGGCGTCGCGGCCCGGCGGCAGGCGTGGCGGAAGGACCGGCGGGCAATGCTCGTCGCCGAGTTCCTCGCATCGGACGAGGCCGAGGATCTCTCGGATCGCTCCGCGGCTAGCCGGTGCGCTGATCACATCGTCGACTACGGGTGCGACCGGGACTTCGGCCGGCCGCTGCGGGTCAGCCCGGCGAAGGCGGAGACCTTCCTGCTCGACTGGCTGCCCCGCCGGGTGGTGCTCTCGCCCGCCGAGCAGCACGCCATGCCGCACGTGCTTGCTGCCTGGGTGCGCTGGGCAGGATCCCGGACCGGACTGGACGACAAGGCGATCGGCACCGCGCTCGACTCGGTCTTCGACTCGATGGGCACGTTCACGCGCGTCTATCACGACCCAGCCGCGTTCGGCCTGGAGGCTGGCCTCGTCGCCCGGCTGCTGCCGGACTCCGACCTGGAGGCGCTGCCCCGCCGGGCGTTCGCCTTCCCCGTGCTGATGGGCCATTACCGCGGCACGGACCTCGGCGCCCTCGACCCGGCCAGGCCCGCCGACCGCCGGACGCTGCTGGCCGCCGACCACGACGACCCGGCGGCCAGGCGCGGCGACGACGCGCACATCGACCGGCATCTGGCCGTCGCGGACCGGCTCTGGCGCGGCGACCCGCCCGAGTTGTGGGAGGCCGCGCAGCGCCTGCTGGATCTGGGCGAGGACCGGCACTCGGTGCTGCACACGCTGATTGAGGTGATCGCGGCGGCCGGGCCCGGCGAGGACGACATCGCGACCGCGCTCGCCGAACTGCCGCCGGAGGAGGCCGGGTGACCACCCGGTCCCCGTCATCGGCGGACCGCGGCTGGGAATTCTGGATCGACCGTGGCGGCACGTTTACCGACATAGTGGCACGCCGCCCGGATGACTCGCTCGCCGTCCACAAGCTGCTATCCGAAGATCCTGGTCGGTACGCCGATCCCGCCGTCGCAGGCATCCGGCATCTGCTCGGCGTGGCGGAAAGCGCTCGCATTCCAGCCGCACAAATCTCCGTGGTCCGCCTTGGTACCACGGTCGCCACCAATGCCTTGCTAGAACGCAAGGGCGAGCCCACTGTCCTGGTCATCACCCGCGGATTCGCGGACGCGCTGCGGATCGCCTACCAGGACCGGCCCCGGATCTTCGACCGGCAGATCGTCCGTCCGGAAATGGTGTACTCGCGGGTGATCGAGGCCACTGAGCGGATCGGCGCCGGTGGCGACGTCATCGTCGCCCTGGACGAGGATGTGGTGGCGAACGACCTCCGGGCCGCTTACGACGAGGGTTTCCGGTCGGTGGCGGTGGTGTGCATGCACGGCTACCGGTACCCGGCGCACGAGGCCAAGATCGGCGAGATCGCCTGCCGGGCCGGGTTCGCGCAGGTGTCACTGTCGCATGCGACGAGCCAGCTGATGAAGCTGGTGTCCCGTGGCGACACCACGCTGGTGGACGCCTACCTCTCCCCTATCCTTGCCCGCTACGTGAACCAGGTCGCCAGTGAGCTTGACGGCGTCCGGCTGCAATTCATGCAGTCCAGCGGCGGCCTCACCGACGCCCGCCTGTTCCGGGGCAAGGACTCCATCCTGTCCGGGCCGGCTGGCGGCATCGTCGGCATGGCCCGTACTGCGCAGGCAGCGGGCTTTGACAAGGTGATCGGGTTCGACATGGGCGGTACCTCGACCGACGTGTCCCATTACGCGGGCGAGTTCGAGCGGCAGTACGAGACGCAGGTCGCCGGGGTGCGGATGCGGGCGCCGATGCTGAGCATCCACACCGTTGCGGCTGGCGGCGGGTCGGTCCTGCACTTCGATGGCAGCAGGTACCGGGTCGGCCCGGAATCGGCCGGGGCGGTCCCCGGCCCGGCTGCCTACCGGAGCGGGGGCGGGCTCACGGTTACCGACGCCAACATCATGCTCGGCCGGATCCAGCCAGCACACTTCCCGAGTGTGTTCGGCGAGAGCGGTGACCAGCCGCTGGACGCCGGGATCGTGCGGGAGCAGTTCGCCGCGCTGGCAGAGCGGATCGGGGCGGCGACCGGCCGCCCCTCGCGTTCGCGGGGATCCGGGGAGTCAGCCGCCCGGGCCAGCATGTCACCCGCACCTGAGCAGGTTGCGGCCGGTTTCCTGGAGATCGCGGTGGCGAACATGGCGAACGCGATCAAGAAAATCTCGGTGCAGCGTGGCTATGACGTGACCGAGTACGTGCTGGCGACCTTCGGCGGGGCAGGCGGCCAGCATGCTTGCGCAGTGGCTGACGCGCTCGGCATCACCCGGGTGCTCATTCACCCGCTGGCTGGGGTGCTGTCTGCCTACGGGATGGGGTTGGCGGAGGTGACCGCCATGCGCGAGGCCGCGGTGGAGGCACCACTCGCTGCCCAGCTGCTCCCGGAACTGGACCGGGTAGCCGGCCGTCTGGAAGCCGACGCGCTCGCCGAGCTGGCCCAGCAGGGAATCGGGCCCGGCCGCGCCCGGCCGACGCGCAGGGCTCACCTACGCTATGACGGGACCGACACCGCGCTGCTGGTCCCGCTCGGTGCCGTGGCCGAGATGGTCGCCAGCTTCGAGCAGGCATACCGGCAGCATTTCTCGTTCCTCATGCGCGGCAAGACGATCCTCGTCGAGGCGGTGTCGGTCGAGCTTGCCGCCGCGTCCGCGGCGTCGGCCGGGCAGCCGGCCGCGCAGCCGCCGCGCGGGCAGCTGCCGATGGGGGAGCCGCCGGGTAGCGCGGGAGCCACCGTGACGATGTACGTAGCGGGCGCGCTGGCGGAGGTGCCGCTCGTCCGCCGCCGGGACCTGCGGCCCGGCCAGCGGGTGGCTGGGCCAGCGCTGATCGCGGAGGACTTCGCGACGACAGTGGCCGAGCCGGGCTGGCGGGCGGAGCTGACCGGGCTCGGCGACCTGCTGCTCACCCGCGTGGCGGCGCGGCCGGACCGGCGCCTTGCCGGAACCACGGTAGATCCGGTCATGCTAGAGATCTTCAACAACCTGTTCATGTCAGTCGCCGAGCAGATGGGGGTCCGGCTGCGCAGTACTGCGCACTCAGTCAATATCAAGGAGCGGCTCGATTTCTCCTGCGCCATTTTCGACGCTGGCGGGGGCCTCATCGCCAACGCCCCGCACATTCCGGTGCACCTGGGCTCGATGGGGGAGAGCATCAAGATCGTCGCAAGGCGCAATGCGGGCCGGATGCGGCCCGGTGACGTCTACGTGCTCAACGATCCCTACCACGGCGGGACGCATCTGCCGGACATCACCGTGGTCACGCCCATGTTCGACGACGCCGACCGCGAGATTCTCTTCTACGTGGCATCCCGCGGCCACCATGCGGAGGTCGGCGGCATCACGCCGGGCTCGATGCCCGCGTTCAGCACCCGCATTGAGGATGAAGGGGTGCTCATCGATAACTGGCTGCTGGTACGTGACGGGGTGCTGCGGGAAGCGCAGACACTGGACCTGCTCCGCTCCGCTCGCTACCCGTCCCGCAACCCGGAGGTGAACCTGGCCGACCTGCGGGCGCAGATCGCCGCCAACGAGAAAGGGGTGCAGGAGCTCCGCCGGATGATCTCGCACTTCGGCCTGGATGTGGTGCGGGCCTACATGGGGCACGTCCAGGACAATGCCGAGGAAGCCGTGCGCCGCGTCAGCGCCGCACTGAGCGACGGCGAGTACGCCTATGCGCTCGACAACGGCGCGGTAATCCAGGTCGCGGTCCGGGTGAACCGCGCGGCCCGCTCCGCGGAGGTTGACTTCACCGGTACCTCGGCGCAGCTGCCGGGCAACTTCAACGCGCCGTCGTCGGTGGCCATGGCGGCCGTACTGTACGTGTTCCGCACCCTGGTGGCCGATGACATCCCGCTCAACTCCGGCTGCCTCAAACCGGTCCGAGTGATCATCCCGCCGGGATGCATGCTCGCGCCGGAGTACCCCGCGGCGGTGGCGGCCGGCAACGTGGAGACCTCGCAGGCGATCACGGGGGCCCTGTACGCGGCGCTGGGCGTGATGGCGGAGGGCTCGGGCACGATGAATAACGTCACCATCGGCAACGAGCGCTACCAGTACTACGAGACGGTGGCCAGCGGATCGGGAGCGGGGCAGGGCTTTGCCGGTACCGATGTGGTGCAGACCCATATGACCAACTCCCGGCTCACCGACCCCGAGGTGCTGGAATGGCGTTATCCGGTCCGGCTGGAAAGGTATGTGATCCGGCACGGCAGCGGTGGAGCAGGACGCTGGCCCGGCGGCGCGGGCGGCCGCCGCGAACTCCGTTTCCTGGAGCCGATGACCGTCACTACGCTGAGCGGCCACCGCCGCGTCCCGCCCTATGGCATGGCGGGAGGCAAACCGGGCGCGCTCGGGCGGCACTGGGTGGAGCATGCCGATGGCTCTGTCACCCCGATGCGCGGATGCGATTCCGTGGCTGTGGCAGCCGGAGACGTGTTCATGATCGAAACGCCGGGCGGCGGCGGATACGGGTCACCAGCAGAGTAACGGCTAGCGCGCCATGGCCGGAAGCCAACCGGGCTGCTCAGCCTCAGTCGCTGACTTCCTGGTAGGCGGCGGCCAGGTCGACCGCGGCCACCGTGGTCAGGTCCGCGGCGCTCGCGGCGTCACCCAGATGGGCCACCCGCAGATCCCTGGCCGCGCAGGCGCGCTCGAACAGCGACCTGGCGAACCGCCCGTTGCCGAGCTCATCGATGCGGCCCTCGGCGCAGGCCCGGCTGAAGATCTGGTCGAGCACCGGCAGCGCGTCGTCCGCGAAGCTGTCCCCCGCCTGCTGCGCGATCACCTCGGCGATCCTGACCAGCTCGCCCGGCGAGTAACTGGGGAAGCCGATCCGCACGCTGAACCGCGACGCCAGGCCGGGATTGCTGCGCAGGAACCGGTCCATGTCCGGGGTGTATCCGGCCAGCACGATCACCAGCCGGTCGCGGTCATCCTCGGCCCGCTTTAGCAGCGTCTGCACCGCCTCGGAACCGAACGCATCGCCGCCGGAATAGCCGTCGTTGTACAGCGAGTAAGCCTCGTCGATGAACAGCACGGCGCCGAGCGCGGAATCCACCAGCTTGTTCGTCTTGATTGCGGTGGAGCCCAGGTGCTCGCCCACCAGGTCGGCGCGATGCGCCTCGACCACGCTGGGCCGGACGAGCAGGCCGAGCGCGGCGAAGATCCGGCCCAGGATACGGGCGACCGTCGTCTTGCCCGTGCCTGGCGGACCAGTGAAGACAAAGTGCCTGGCCGGCGGCTGGCTGGCCAGGCCCTGCCGGTCGCGCAGCCGGGCCACCTTCAGCTGGGCCGTGATCTCGTGGACCTGGCGCTTCACCGGCTCCAGGCCGATCAGCGCGTCCAGCTCGGCCAGCGCGCTCTCCAGCGACGGCGTCTCGCTGTAGCCGCGAAACCTGCTGGTCAGCTCGGTGAACGCGCGCTCAAGGTCGGCCCCCTCGATGGTCACCAGATCATTGGACGAGGGCTCGTCCTGCGCGCTCATCACCCGCACGTCCCTGGCCTGGCCTGCTTTCTCCAGCAGGCTGCGAACGAACCGGCCATTGCCGAGCTCGTCCGCCAGCCTGCGCCGACCCACATCCTCGAACATCCGCCAGAGCACCGGCCTGGCGTCGGGATCCAGCAGCTCGCCGCGGCGCTCAAGCGCAGCGTCAGCCAGCGCCAGCAGCTCGGCGGGCAGGTAGCCGGGGAACTTGACCCTGATCGCGAACCTGGAGGTAAGCCCCGGGTTCGTGGCGAGGAAGCTCTCCATCTGTTTCTCGTAGCCGGCCAGGATGATGATCAGGTCGTCCCGGTCATCCTCGGCCCGCTTGAGCAGCGCTTGGACGGCCTCGTTGCCGAACCGGTCACCCTGCCCGTCGCCCTCGTTGACCAGGCTGTACGCCTCGTCGATGAACAGCACCCCACCGAGCGCCGAGTCGACGAGCTCGTTCGTCTTGATGGCGGTCGCGCCCAGGTACTCGCCGACCAGGTCAGCCCGGTGCGCCTCCACCACAGCAGGCGTCTCCAGCAGTCCGAACGCGTAAAAGATCTTCGCGATAATCCTGGCCACGGCCGTCTTCCCGGTGCCCGGCGGGCCGAGAAAGACGAAATGCTGCATGGGCTTCTCGGCGCCGAAGCCGGCCATCGCCCGCCGGCGGGCCGCCTCGATCGACGCGGCGATGGAGCGGACCTGGTCCTTTACCGCCGCCAGCCCGATCATGGCGTCGAGTTCCGCCATGGCCTCGTCAACAGTGATCACCGGCGGCCGGTCGGCAGCGGGCCGGTCACGCGGCGCGGCAGCCGGCTGGCCGCGGGAGCCGTCGGCCGGATGCCCGGCACGGACCAGGTCACCGGCCAGCGTGACCCGGCTGTCCGCGGCCGGGGGGCCGGTGGCGCGGCCGTCGCGCGGCGGCCTGGTGGCTGGCCAGGCATGCGGTGCGGCGAGCGCACCGCCACGGGCCTGCTGGCGGCCGAATTCCCTGGCGTCCTGCAGCGACTTGGTCAGCCGCCAGCCGAGCACCACGAAGGCCAGCAGCCAGGCCAGCGTGGGGCCGATCAGCGGCTCGTCGGCGGCAATATGCCAGGCGAGTATGCCGACCGGCAATGCCCAAAGCAGCGTCCAGGCAACCGTGCGGCACGGCACGAACCAGCGGCCGATAGATCCAGCATGAGCCGCTGCCACCGCCGCGAACGGCAGCACTAGCAGCCCGACAAGCCAGGGCTGCTGGCCGCCGGACAGGCCGGTGACTATGGCCACGCCCCACACGGCCACCGACAGTGAAGCCACCACGCCAGGGCGGCCTGAGAACACCGCGTAGGGCGCAAAGGCCAGCGCGGCGACCAGCACGACCGACAGCACGACGGGGAAGAAGACAACCAGAACCCCGATTAGGACGATCTTGACGACGGGCGGAGCGGCTGACAGCATTCGGCGAATACGGGCAATCCCGTCCTGCGCCGTCCGCCAGCCGGGCAGGGACGGGGACCCCTCTGATGGCCGCATCTCGTTCCCTCGCACTGAGACCTGTATAGCGCATTACCGGCTGCATACGAAGGCACACATTCAGATAACCGCAGAGAAATTGGCTTTGCAGGCCTGGTCCGGGACCAATCTGCGCCGCCGGAATACCGCCTTTGCGGGTGCAGCGATCAGCCAGCGCCCGGCCCGAGGGCTGCGGGCAAACCCGAGGAGTGATCATGGACAGGATCCATGCGCGGCTGCTGATTCCGGGCAGCGGCGAGCCGGTCGCCGACGGCGTGGTCGTGCTCGACGGTCCGCGGATCAGCTACGCGGGCCCGGCCGCGGTCGCGCCCGGCACCCCGGGCGCCGCCGTGCACAAGGCCGCGGCCGTCATGCCGGGCATGTGGGATTGTCACGGGCACTTTCTCGGCTCCCGCGTCTTTGACCTGGGGAAAATGCCGCTTGAGCCGCTGGCGCTGCGCGCCGTGCGCAGCGCGCGGGACCTGCGGGCCGCCCTCGATGCCGGCATCACGTCGGTACGCGAGGTCGGCGGTCTTGGCGTAGACCTTGCCCGGGTGGTCAGCGAGGGGGTGCTCGACGGGCCGGCCATCTATGCTGCCGGGGCGATCCTGAGCACCACCGGCGGCCATGCGGACCTGCACGCCTACCCGCTGCCCTGGATGCGGGACTTTACCGTCCGATCCATCAGCAGTTCACGAACGCGGAACTACGCGCGATCGTCGAGGTGGCCGGGCTGGCCGACCGTGTGGTCGCCGCGCACTGCCACGGCAAGCCCGGGATCATCGCCGCGCTCGAAGCGGGCGCCCGGACAATTGAGCACGGCACCTACCTCGACGAGGAATGCTGCGACGCGATCCGGGAGACCGGCGCCATCCTGGTGCCGACCCGGACGATCATCGGGGACATTCTGGCCAACCTGGCCGCCGTGCCCGAATACGCGGCCACGAAGCTCGTCGCCATCGCCGACATTCATGCCCAGGCGATGGCGCTGGCGATGGCGCGCGGAGTCATGATCGCGATGGGCACCGACATCGGCCTCACCGGCAGCGACCTGCCTAACTCGTGGGGCAAGAACGGCTGCCTAACTCGTGGGGCAAGAACGGCGCCGAACTGCCGCATCTCGTCCGGCTCGGCATGACCCCGCTGCAGGCCATCGAAGCGGCGACTGCCACCGCGCCGCTGACCCTCGGACCGCAGGCGCCGCGCAGCGGCCGGCTTGCGGCCGGCTACGACGCGGACGTGATCACGCTGGCCGCCGACCCGCTCGCCGACATCGCCGTGCTGGCGGATCCCGCCCAGGTCAGCGGGGTCTGGACGGCGGGCCGCCAGGTCAAGGGCGGCGCCGCCGGCCAGTGAACTGCCAAGATCAGCTCAGTGGTTAAGATCCGTCCGGCTACAGCAGGTCAGATCTTAACACTGTCGGGGTGTCCAGACTGGCGGTGCGCCACAGCAGGGACGCAATCCGGCTGATGTGACAGCGGCCGATGTGACAGCGGCCGATGTGACAAGTGCGTTAGGTCCCCCGCAGGCAGCAGCGTGGCACCCACGAAGTGGCACCCACGAAGTGGCACCCACGAAGTGGCACCACGAAGATGACATGCTCCGGATCGCTTAGCCCGGAGGCGCTGGGCCGGTCACCGCGGCGGATGGCCGCCGATGGCTTGTTACCGGTGCTGGTTCTGCACCGCAGCGGCAAGGTCCGCTATCGCGGCAGCCACCGCCTGAGTCGCGGCGACCTGGGCGGCGGCAAGCTCGTGCCCGGCCTGTGCGTGCTGCCTGCGCTCATTCTGCTTGGCGTCGCTGAGGAGGGTGGCCGCCAGGTCGAGATATTCGGATGTGCTGGGCATTGGCCATCTCCGTTTCTGGCAGGCTAACCGATCGAGATCCAGGCGGTAGCGGCGGCTGGATGACCCTGGCGCACGCAGATCAGGCTCAGTGGCCCGCTGCGGAGGTCGTCTGCGGCGAAGCGGCCCCACTCATCTGCGTCGACCCAGGCAGGCTCTGCCTGGCTGCCCCGGCGCAGCTGGATTCTGGCCGCCCCGGACGGGATCAGTTGCCCGACCAGTTGCCATCGCCCGGCACGGTCGCCGGGCTCGATCTCGATCTCGACGCTGAGCGCCTCGGCGTCGAAGACCACCAGCCGCGGCCCGCTGTCCGCGCGCAGTAGCGATCTAGCCGCGGCATCCTCTGAGTCTGAGGTCAGCGCAGCCAGCTCGGCATCGATTGCCCGCAGCCCGTAGCTGCCCTTGGCCAGTTCCACGGACCAGCCTGGTGGTGCTCCTTGCTGGCCGAGCATCTCGTGCAGCGCAGCGAGCAGACCCTCGTCGCCGAGACTGCGCAGGCCGGTTGACGCCTCAGTGCCCTCGCGGGCCGGGGGGTCCTCAGCGCTCATGGCTCCTCCGTAGTCGATGCGGATCTCCGCCCGGCTTTCCAGGGCCCCAGGATCACCTCTGCGTCTCCATCCCATCATGAGATGCCGGCGCGGCCCCTAGATACCATCGTTGTCAAGTAGTTTTCTGAGCTGGCTCAGGCAGCGAGTTCGGGTCGGCCCGAGACTTCCCACAGGCACCTGGAGTTCCGCCGCGACCCGCCGGTAGGACGGCGGTCCGTCCTCGGCATCGACTACCAGGGCCCGCAGTATCCGCTGGCACCACTCGCTGAGCCGGAGGAATGCCTGCCAGAGGGTGACGCGCTGATCGGCCGCCAGAGTTGACTGGTCGGCCGCGGCGGTCCCGCCGAGCAGCCGGTCCATATGCTCCGCCTCGATCGGCGTGGCAGACCGCGAGCGCCGCAGGAAGGCCAGGCACTCGCGCCGGCAAGTGGTAGACAGCCAGCCGGCCAGCCGTTGCGGATCGCGGATCCGGCCCAGGTTCTCCAGCAGGCGCAGCCACGTCAGCTGCGAGATGTCGGCGGCGTCTTCGGTGCTCAGCCGGTGCGCCCGGCAGACCGACCACACCAGCCCGGAATACCTGTCCACCAGCAGGCTCCAGGCTTGCTCATCGCCGGCCGCCGCGGCCTGCACCCAGCCGGGAACGGGATTATCCGTAGCTGCCGCGATCATTCCGGCCCCAGAGGGCACATCGCCCGGCATCGTGACCTCACACTCCCAGCGCCAGGAAGGAGCAGGCGGTTGCCAGGGTGACCGGGTCATCGGTGGCGGCGGCCATCCGCGCCAGCCGCAGCGCATCGGGGAACCCGGCACCCTGGGCCACGCGCTCGTGCAGGGAATCCATTATGCCCGGGGTGACCCGGTCATTCACTGGCACCACGGCGGCGACGATTCCAACCGTCCCCATCGGCATCATGCTGCTGGCCAGGCCGAGCAGCTCGTCGGCGCCGGCCGGCACCGCGCGGCCGGACTCACAGCTGGATAGCACCAGCCGATGCGGTGCCCGGCGCAGTCCCTCCAGGTCGTAGACCGTCAATGGCCCGTCATCCAGCTGCAGGGAGGAGAAGAGCGGGTTGTCGGCGCGGAACGTCCCGTGTGCAGCTATGTGCGCTAGCCAGCAGCCATCAAGCGCGGCGAGCACACGCCGGGCGGTCGCGGTGCTATGGGCGAGCACGGTGGCCCCGGGGTATCGCTCAGCCAGCAGCGCCAGTTCGGTCTCGGCGGCATCCAGCCGGGGGCCGCCGACCAGGGTAACCCCGCGGCCGGCCGGCTCTGCGGCGCGGACGGCATGCAGCCACGCGGCCGCCGACGGGTTGACGCTGACGGATCGGCTCCGCAGCGCTGGCAGCAATCCCCAGGGAATGGCATTCAGGCGGCCGGGCGGGACGATGACCACGTGATCTGAGTCGATCTCGGCCGCCACCGGGCCGAGCAGCGACGCCTCGAGCAGCCTGGCGGCGTCGGCCAGCGCATCGGCGGCGGACGGCATTGGCCGCTCGCCGGCCAGCCGCCGCAACAGGAAGCGGGCGAAGTCCACCTCGCGAGCCGCGTCCCCGGCCGGGCCGACGGCGTGCACCCGGATCCCCGACCGGCTGACAACCAGGGCATGCAGAACGCCTTCCAGCTCGACAAGCTCGACCAGCGCCGAGCCGTCCAGTGCATCGAGCAAGGCGTCCAGGGCAACCGGGCGGCCGCGCGCCGAGGTCGCGCCGGGGGTGCGCAGCACGCGCGCGCGCACGGCGGCCTCAAGCCGCGCGCGCTCGCGCCGCAGCGTGGCGGTATGCGACGCCGAGAGCCCGTCACGATCCAGCTGACGGGACGCCTCCCGCAAGGCGGACAGATCCTGGGCGAGTTCACTGTCACGCTGAGGCCTCGCTGACGAGGCAGCCAGGACGGTGGCCCGCCAGCGCTCGCTCCAGGCCAGCAGCTGCTCACCGTCACCCCGCCGCAATGCGGCCCGCTGCCCCATGGCGGCAAGCTCCCTGCCGTGCGCCGTGACGGCGGCCCGCAACTCACTGGCGCCCAGCGTCTGCTGGTGTTCCGCCAGGATGTCCAGGCCGCGCCGGCAGGCGGACAGCATCGCAGGCTCATGGCCGTGCAGCTGGCAGAGCAGCGCCTGAGCCAGCCACCCGCGGCTGCGGGTGAGCGCCGGGCCGGCCTGCCGGGGCCGGGCCGCGGCGGCCAGATGGGCCTCCGCCCGGGACGGAGCGCTCCGCTGGAGGGCCAGCTGCCCGGCGAGCAGATGCGCGGCCGGCGACTCATCCGCGCCCATCGCGTCCAGCTGGCGGGCGACGGAGCAGGCCAGGCGGTAGGCGCCGGTGCCCGTGTCGCCGCTGGACTGGCGGGCCTGCGCAAGTACCAACCGGGTGCGAGCGGTCCACCGCTCCCGGCGCTGACGGCGAAACAGCCGTGCCGCCTGCTCAGCACGATCCTGGGCGGCCGGCGGATCGCCAGCGGCCAGCGCCGCCTTAGCCGAGAAGTAAAGCAACTCCGCGAGCTTCACGGCGCCAGGCTCCGCGAGGCTCAGCCGCCGCGCGGCGTCGTCTGCCTCGGCCCGCGCGTCGACGGCCAGCCCGGCCGCCAGCAGGACGTCGCAGCGGTCGATGGCGACGTCCGGCATCGGAGTCCCCAGCTGGCCGTAGCGCCGCTCAGCCTCCGCCAGGTACTCCAGCGCCTCAGCCACCTGGCCGGAAGCGGCCGCGACGAGCCCGCGGTTGTGCCGCGCCGTGGCGTACTCCCACTCCTGCCCGGCCAGCTCGTACTGGCGCTCGGCGGCAAGGAACTCGGCATCAGCCCGGCGGGTCCGGCCCATCGCCAGCAGGATCAGGCCGCGGTGACTGCGCGACCGGGCCTCCCAGAGAGTGTCTCCATGCCGGTGCAGGATCGCCATGGCCTGGTTCAGGTCGCAGAGGGCCTCGGTATGCCGGCCCTGGATGGACAGGATGTCCGCACGGCGCATCAGGACACGGCCTGCCAGCACGCCCTGTGCCGTGCGCACCGCCCCGTCGAGGTGGGTCATGCCCCTAGTGGTATTCCCGGCCAGTGCCATCGTCAGGCCGAGGCTCGCCCGGACGTCGGCCTCGCGCTGATTCAGGCCGCTGGCCTGGGCAGATCGCAGGGCACGGCGTAATTCGCTGAGGCCGGCCTGGGCATGACCAAGATCCCGCAACGAGATACCGGCCGCCTGATGCGCTACCGATGCCGCGGCCGCGGCGACCGGCGGCCGGCCGCGGAGCAACGCACGCGCCTGGGCCAGCGCCTCTACTGGCCGGGAATGCGCGAGTACGAGGAGTTGATCAGGCCCGGCTGTATCTGGGGCGCTATCGCCATCCTCTGACATGTATCCATGGTAAAGATCGGGAGTACCCGGTTAAAGATCACAAGTTGGGGGAATCGAATGGCAGGCCAAATGCCAGCAGGAGACGCCAGCGAGGTTCAGCGCAGCCAGGTCCGGTACATCATCGAGGAGTTCGCCAAGGCCGGTACTCCAGTGCAGACGGAGCCCCCGGACTGGGTCGATGACCGGAAGAACCCCCATCAGGTCGAATTCTTGTACCGCAAGGATCACCTGCTCGTCCGCGACCGGAACCTGCGCAAGATCCGCGGATTAACTGACGTCGGCCGTAAAGGCCGTCAGGTCAGCCTCGAACGTGCTGACGTGGTCAGCCATCCGGTGCCCGGCCTCGCCCTGGTAAAGGTTCCGCTGAACGGCGAGAACCTGCTGGCAGTGCTGGCCCGGATAAACGAGCAGGTGGGCAAGGACGACGGCCAGCTAGTCGTGACCCCGGTGCACGTGCTTTCCGTCAGCATCATTTTGCCGCCGGCCACGCACTGTCCGGCGACCGAGCCGGACGGCGTCCCGGCCGGCGCCCTGCCGCTGCCCGCGGTGGCCGCCGGCCGCAGCGACGGCCGTGGCGTGCTGGTCGGGATCGCCGATACCGGCCTGCTGAAGAAGGCGACGCGCGAGCATCCATGGCTGCATGGCGTGACCGGGACGTTCGAGCCATCGAAGGGCCCCGCGGATCCGGCCGATCCGGGCAAGCCCCGCTTCATCCCGCGATACGCCGGTCACGGCACCTTCATCGCCAGCGTGGTGCGGGCCATGGCCCCACGGGCTGAGGTCCGGGTCGAGCGGATCTTCGAGACCGCCGGGGCGTGCTTCGAACCGGATGTGGTTAAGGCCCTGTACCAGCTGATGGACTCCTCCCCGGACATCATCAGCCTGTCGGCCGGCACTCACACGTGGCTGGATGAGGGCCTGCTCAGCTTCCGGGTCTTCGTCGAAGGGCCGCTGCGAGACAGCCACAAGACCGTGCTTGTCGCCGCGGCCGGCAACGACGGGCAGGACTGGCGGTTCTCCCCGGCGATGATGCGGGGCGTGCTTTCCGTCGGGGCCCTGGCCTCGAACGAGGAAGGCAGGGCCTGGTTCAGCAACTTTGGCGACTGGGTCAAGGTCTACGCGCCCGGCGAGGACCTCGTGCACGCCTATGCCCACGGCGTCTACCGCTACTTCGAGACCCAGGGACGGCCGGATCAGAAATTCGACGGCATGGCGCGCTGGAGCGGTACGTCATTCTCGACGCCAGTGGTCGCGGGCCTGATCGCCGCCCGGATGTCGGGCACGGGTGAGACGGCCCGCGACGCGGCCAGATCGCTACTCAAGCTGGCTCGCGCCCAGCCGCTGCCCGGGGTCGGCCCGGTCCTTCGCCCCGGGCAGGCCTGCCTCAGTCCAGGCTGCCGGTCGCGGTGCCGGTGCGATTGCCAGCAATGTGGCTGCCAGGAGTGACGCAAGTTGTGCGGGCAGGGAGGCACCGGCCGTGCGGGCAGGGAGGCACCGGCCGGCCGTGCGCCGCGCGGCCGGCTGCGGCTCAGCGCAGCGCGGTCGGCAGCTAACCAGTGCGGGTAAGCGTGTGGAAGAGCTCTACGGTCTCTGCGCTTGGCGCAATCTCGAGATCCGCATCGAGGCGCGCGGTGCAGCGCTGGAACTGGCGTGCCACCAGGTCGCGCTGGCCCCTACGGGCAAAGCAGCTCATCAGCAGCCGGTGGGCGGACTCGCGACAGCCGTCCTCGCGGAGCAGTCGCTCGAGCGCGTGCTGCGCGCCGTCCACGTCGCCCTGCTCCGCGAGCAACGTCGCGAGGCGCTCAAGGATCTGGAGGAACAGCTCCTGCAAGGCGGTCCGCTCCGGCAGGAACCAGTCGGCCGCCGGGTCGCCGTCGAAAAGCGGGCCGCCGTAGGCCGACACTGCGCGTTCAAGCACGGCCACCGGGCCCGCCGGAGTCCTATGATCCTCGCCCCGCCGGCCGCGCTCGGCCGCGTCGACGAACCGGTCCCGGTCGATCTCCCAGGCCAGCGCCCGGTTGAGTGAATAGCAGGCGTCGCTGTACACGACGTACCTGGTGCTCGGCGAGGTGACGCCAAGCGCGCGCCGCAGGCTGTAGACACAGACGTTGAGGTTGTTGCGCGCGGAGGAGTAGGTGTGACCGGGCCAAAGCAGTTCCATTAAGACTTCGCGGTGCACAGGCCGGCGGTGCATGAGCAGGTACTGGAAAAGCGTCCTGGTCCGCTGGCCCCCCCATGAGACAACCTGCGCGCCTGCGACCTGCACGTCGAGCCGCCCGAGCACCCGCACGATGACATCCGGCCGGGCGGCGTGATCAGGCTGGCCCGCATCGTCCGCCGCCGGGGCCCGCGCCGCCTGGGAACCGGGCAGGGCCGGCAGACGGCCGGCCGTGCCTTGCTCCGCCGGGCCCGAAGGACCGTCGGCGGCCAGCACTGACGCGGCTTTCCGGCCCGCACGCGAGGCCGAGTCGCGGTGCAGCCCGGCGGCTGCCTCGAGTTCGTCGGCAAGCTGCTGGTGCTCAAGCCCGAGTTGGCACAGCTCTCGGGCCCGCCGCGCTGCGGTAGCTGGGACCTGCGGCGACGGGCTCGAATAGGCGAGGTGCAGTACCCGCATAGCGGCGGACAGCTCATCGTCCTGCTGGCGGCCCGTGGAGTCTGGCACTGGCCCACGCGCGGCAGCCCGGCCCCATGGCCAGAATCGCGCCCGGCGGCTGGTCATATTCACCTCCGCGGGAAATCGGTGCATCCGGGATCTTGCTAACCCCGCCCCGATCCCCCGCTACGCCAGAGACCCCTCCCCGCTCGGCAGATACGTGGTCATGCATTCCGGCTCCGCGCTTAGCATTTTTTAATCGTCAGCCATCGCGATGACGTTACATTCACCGGATCCACAGCGGACCCTTAGCGACGCTATGCGCGGCACTTACCGGCAGTGAACCAGCAGCTCACCGGCGCGACTCAGGATCGTTCCAGGGTCGGCTGCAGTGGCCGGCCGCGTACCGCGAGGGAGAAGGACTCATGGGTGACAGCAAGAAGGGCTTGCCCTACCCATCGAAATGCTGGCCGGACGACAAGGACTTCCTGGACGGAGCGACCGAGCTCCGCATCCCGCCGTCGACGGCCCTGAAGGCGTACTGGGACGCCGATATCCTGGACACCTACGGCGTCAAGCCAGGCACCATCATCGCCGTTACCGACCCGTTCGTAGTTCGATTCCGGGTCGAGCTCATCGGGGAGCTGTGGCACTGTATCCGCGGTGGCTGGTGCTTTGACCTCGGCTTTACCGCAATAGGCGACGGGCCAGACTTCGATCTATCTGACAAGCTGCCCCCGGGAACTCTGGACCTCAAGGACTGGGACGGCTGTGAAAGCAGATGCGTCGAGGTCTGCTACACCGTCCCGGCCGGGACGATCCCAGCGGAACACTGCGGGACGCTATACGAGGTCGGCGCCAAGTTCTCGCTGCATTGCTGCAAGCGTGAGCGGCCGATCCTGGTCGGGTACGAGCCACTGGAGGAGCGGCAGTTCTACTGATAGGTCCCGGCGGTGACCAGGTCGGCAGATCAGGTCACCGCCCCAACCTCCCGTCCCGGTGGCGTGATGCCGCCAGCCATTGGCTGGCTCGCCGCCGGGGCGGGCGGCGTCTTCCCTGCACCAGCCAAGGACGGGCCTCCCCGATACCAGCGAAGGAGCAGACTGTGGCCAGCGACCTCTCAGCCATTCCGGGCCTGCATCCCAAACACGAAGCCGTGCTGACCGGCCCGCTGCGGATCAGGACGGCGCTGGAACTGGCTCGCGCGGACCGGCGGATCGTGCATGCCGCGATGCGGCGGCTGCGCCCCGCCCCGACGCTTGAGGACATCGCGGGCTGGCAAGACCACGCGCGCGACCTCGCCGCGGCTGCCCAGCCAAAGTTGCCGGGCCCGCCCGGCTGGGAACAGGTGGCTGCCTTCGTGGTGAGCTTCGAGGCTCGGCAGACCGGCGCGGACCCGGAGCGCCGTCTCGTCGTGGAGCAAGTCGAGCAGGTGCCGCCCGAGCCGCGCCAGGAGTGGCCCGCTTGGTCGCGCGATGCCTGGACGTGGATGCTGGAAAAGCTGGAAGCGAAGGACGGCGGCGAACGTCAGCCGGCCCAACCCGAGCCACCTGGCCAGGAACCGGCTGCCGCGGACCTGCCGGGCCCGGGTCCGGAGACTCAGCCGGAATCAGCATCCCGCCCGGGGCAGATTCCGCCCGCGATCATGGTGGACACCCCGGAATTGGTGCTGGCCGCTGGGCTCGTTCACCGGATGGATGCGGCCGGCCCGGCCGTGCACATTCCGCCCCGGGCAGTGCTGCAGGTCACCGCAACCAGCACACCGGACCTGCCGCTACAGATCGGGCTGCGGCTGCGCCGCGCGGGGAGCCCGTCGTATGCGCCGAGCCCGCCGGTGACTGCCGTCAGCGGCAAGAGAGCCGAAATCGACCTAGACGGCCTCCCGCCGGGAGAACATACCGCGTGGCTGACGATCTGGGCGCCGCGCGGCAAGGCTGTGGCTGCGGTCATCCCGCTGCCCCAGCTTTGCGTGCCCGAGCGCCGCCGACCGCATCCTGCGCAGCCCAGCCATTTCTAGCTGCAGCCGCTGGTAGAGCCACAGCCCTCGCAGACGTAACAGCTGCCCGCCGGCCGCATCTTCGTGCCGCAGGTCAGGCACAGCGGAGCGTCCGCCACGCGGCCCTGCTGCGACTCGATCAGCTCTGTCGAGCTATGCGGCCGGGCCGGGTCGGCGTCACCCGGCCGCTGCGCCGGAGCGTGCCCGGCGTGATGCTGGGCGTGCTCTACCGGCGCTGACTGGGCCATCTCCACCGGGTCGGCTTCATCCGCCGACATCGCGGGCTCCTCCCCCGATAGCGCTGCCGAGCGCTCGGCGGCGGACAGGACGCTCAGATCCGCGCGCTGATCATAGGGCAGGTGATCAAGCGCCAGACGGCGGAAGATGTAGTCGATCACCGAGCTGGCAATCCGGATGTCCGGATCGTCGGTGATGCCGGCCGGCTCGAACCTCATGTTGGTGAACTTGGCGACATAGGACTCAAGCGGAATGCCGTACTGCAGGCCCACCGAGATCGCGACTGAGAACGCGTCCATGACGCCTGCCAGCGTCGAGCCCTGCTTGCCCAGCTTGAGGAAGACCTCGCCGACGCCGTCATCCGGGTACTCCGACGCGGTCATGTAGCCCTCCGCGCCGGCCACCGAGAACCGGGTGACCGTAGCCGACCGCTTCTTCGGCAGCCGCCGGCGTACCGGCCGGACCTCATGCGGGACGGCCGCGGGCTGCGCCACTTCAGCGGTCTTCTTCTTGGAGACCGACAGTGGCTGGCCCACCTTGCAGTTGTCCCGGTAGATCGCCAGCGCCTTCAGGCCGAGCTTCCAGCCATCGAAGTAGACCTTCTCGATATCCTCAATTGTAGCAGTTTCTGGTAGATTGACCGTTTTGGAGATGGCCCCGCTTAGGGCCGGCTGGACGGCGGCCATCATCCGGACGTGGCCCATCGGGCTGATCGCCCGCTCACCCATCGCGCAGTCGAAGACGTCGTAGTGCTCCCGCCGCAGTCCGGGCGCGTCCACGACGTGCCCGTGCCCGGCGATGTATTCGATGATCGCCTCGGCCTGCTCAGGCTGGTAGCCCAGGTTCTTCAGGGCCCTGGGCACCGTCTGGTTGACGATCTGCATGGATCCGCCGCCGACCAGCTTCTTGAACTTGACCAGCGCCAGGTCCGGTTCTACTCCCGTTGTGTCACAATCCATCATAAGTCCGATAGTTCCGGTAGGTGCGAGTAGTGAGGCTTGAGCGTTTCTGTACCCGTTTGTCTCGCCCAGCGCCAGGCAGTCCTGCCAGGCGTGGTTGGCAGCGGCGAGAATCGCGTCGTCGATGCCGCCCAGCGGCCGGATCCTGGCGCTGGCCTCCGCGTGCTTGGCCATCACCCGCTTGTGCGCGGCCTCATTCCGCGGGTAGCCGTCGTAGGGGCCCACGACCTTGGCGAGCTCGGCCGAGCGCCGGTACGCGGTCCCGGTCATCAGCGAAGTGATGGCGCCCGCGATCGCCCGGCCATCATCCGAGTCATAGGCGTGCCCGGTCGCCATCAGCAGCGCGCCCAGGTTGGCGTAGCCAATGCCGAGCTGCCGGTAGGCGCGGGTGGTGGCGGTGATCTTCTCGGTCGGGAAGTCGGCGAAGCAGATCGAGATGTCCATCGCCGTGATAATCAGCTCGGTAATCTGCTGGAACCGCTCCACGTCGAAAGTATCGTCATTGCGCAGGAATTTGAGGAGATTTATGCTGGCCAAATTGCATGATGAGTTATCCAAATGGACGTACTCGCTGCAATTGGCCACTACGGTCCCGCCGACGATGTATGAGTGGTTTCGCGGCTCGGTGAGGTTGTAAGTGGTCTCGAACCCTCGCGACTCACGAGCGACCAGCCGGACGGTCTCGTCCGTGTCGTACCAGGTGGTCGACGCGATGATGGTGAGCAGCGTCCGCTCCTTGGCGGGCAGGCTGAAGCCGATCCTGGCGCCGAACTCGCGCAGTGACCGGCCGGTGATCCGCAGGTCAAAGCTGGGGCCGTCGGAGCCGTAGCTCTCCGTCGACCCGTCCTTGCGCGTGTAACTGAAGCTGGCTTTCTTGGTGCCGGTGCGGTAGATCCGGCTGGCCATGCCGAGTGAGGCCAGCAGTTCCTGGACGCCCACGAGCAGTTCCTCGGAGCGGCTGCCAAGCCCGACGTACCGGGTTCCGTTCTGCCTGCTCACCGCGCAGCCGCCGGCGTCGAATAGCCCCTGCAGGAACCCGATCAGCGCTTCCTCTGGCGCCTCGTAGATCGCGTCAGGAACGTGCTTGGCAGCTGCCCGGTCTGACGACACGCCCAGCGCACGGAGGAAGGCTATGAACGCGTCCCTGGTCACCCGGAGCTGCAGGGTACCGTTCGCCTGGACGCTCGGCCTGGCGTCGAAGCCGGTGATCCGGGAGATGAGCTCCTGGTGGCGCGGCAGTGCCTCGTCGCGGTCGTCACCGCCGCCGTAGACCGTCACCGCGTTCTGGTCGGTCACGCAGCCGTCGCCGACGATCCAGCCGAGGTAATGCCCTAGTTCTTCATCCCACTTCACCGGCAGGTCAAGCGGCTTACGCGAGCGCGCCGATGCTGCCGTTGCCAGCGCCCTGGCCGGGATGCGCGGATCCGCGGCGGCACGGGCCGCATATCGCAGCGAGCGCACCACTTGGTCGTCAGCGGTCAGGCCCTCGGCATGTACCCAGCCGCGGCCGGCCGTCCAGATCCGGTGACCGGGAGTGCAGCGCAGCCGCGAGCCGTCGGAAAACCGCAGCTCGACGATCTCGTTGGTGCCAGTGACGAGGTAGCGGGAAGGGATCGTGGCCTCAACCCGGTCAGCGGGAGCCGACTGGGACGTGACGTCGTTGGTGTAGACGGCGAAGCTCTGGCCGGCCGCCGCGCGCGCCACCAGGTCGCCGATCCGGATAAGGCCCTGGTCAGTGACCACGCGCTGGTCCGCGGGGAAGCAAGGATTACTTGCGGTAATCCGGCCGGATTCCGGGCAGGTATGCCAGTCATTAATTGTCCCGTCGTACTGGATGCCCGGGTCGGCGCATTCCCAGGCCGCCTTGGCCATCTTGCGGAACAGGGCCTTGGCGTCGACGGTCGCCACCGGCTCGCCGGTCTGGCGGGCGGCCAGGTCAAAGGACTTGCCATCCTCGACCGCGCGCATGAACTCATCCGAGACCCGCACCGAGTTGTTGGCATTCTGGTACTGGACGCTGGTGATGTCCTTGCCGCCGAGGTCCATGTCGAAGCCGCCGTCGCGGAGGACGCGGATCTTGTCTTCCTCGCGTGCCTTGGTCTCGATGAATTCCTCGACGTCGGGGTGATCGACGTCGAGCACGACCATCTTCGCGGCGCGCCGGGTGGCGCCCCCGGACTTAATCGTTCCCGCGGACGCATCCGCGCCGCGCATGAACGACACCGGCCCGCTAGCCGTGCCACCGGAGGACAGCAATTCCTTGCTGGAGCGAATCCTGGACAGGTTCACGCCGGCACCGGAGCCGCCCTTGAAGATCAGGCCCTCTTCCCGGTACCACTCCAGGATCGAGTCCATCGTGTCGTCGACGGCCAGGATGAAGCAGTTGTGCACCCGGACGTTACCGGCCAGGTACTCTCCGCTCTCGGTCTGGATGTCATAGACCTCCATTTCGCCGAGCCTTTCGACCTTGCTGATCTCGGCCAGCTGACGGTCCGAACCGCCGACATCGGGGTCGACCTGCAGGAGGAAATCGCCGGGCCGGAGGAAGCCGGCGACGGTGAACTCGCCGATGACGAGATCATGCGCCCGCCAGACGAGATGATCCGGCGTGACATCCAGGGTGCCGCCTGCCCTGGTGTGCAGCCGGAGCACTTCCTTGACGCCGTTGGCCTTCGTCGCGACGATCCGGGTCGTGCCGTGGGCATCGTGCACCTTGGTCCCGACCGCGTCCTCCTCGACCAGCCTGCCGATCGGGACCAGCCCGGCCGCGGTGCTGACCGGTGCGTCGTAGGGCTGGCACGCGGAGACCTGCTGCGGCGAGGAAGTCCCGACGTTGAACCAGACCGGCGAGTTGAAGCTGAAGACCTGGTGAATCAGGGCATACGTGAGCTCATGCTCGAAGACTTCGGCATCCTTGCTGGAGGCAAAGTAGCCGTGCTCACGGCCCGCCGCCGCGTAGACGCCGACGACCCGGTCCACGAGCTGCTTCAGGCTGTGCTCGCGCTGCGGCGTGCCCACGGCGCCGCGGAAGTACTTGGTGGTCACGATGTTGGCTGCGTTGACCGACCAGAAGTCGGGAAACTCGACGCCGCGCTGCTCGAAATTGACGGACCCGTCCCGCCAGTTCGTCATGACGACGTCGCGGCGCTCCCAGGTCACCTCGTCATAGGGATGGAAGCCCGCGCGAGTGTGGATCCGGCGCATCGTGAGCCCCTTGCGGGCGCCCTTGCCGCTGTGGCGCGCTGACCCGCTCGCTGTCTCGGTCATGTCCTCCCCCTCCAGGGATCCCCGTGGATCCATCGCGGGCCTGCCAGGCCCTGTCCCGTTGGCTTGCCGTAGTGCCCCGTCTTACCGGGCGGATGTTCGCGCTTCCTGCTTCGCGCTGCCGCGATGGGCAGCGGCAGGGAGCAGATCGGGCCCGGCCGGGCCCAGGTCGGCCGGGTCAGCCGGCAGCTGCCCATGATCGAACTCGCCGCGCCGCCCGGTCGCGTGCGCGGACCGAAGGGTGGCGATCTCTTCCTCGAAGTCGGCCAGCGACTCAAAGCCCCGGTAGACGGAGGCGAACCTCAGGTATGCGACCTCGTCAAGCTCGCGAAGCGGTCCGAGGATAGCGAGGCCGACCTCATGTGAAGGCACCTCGGCGCAGCCACGGGCCCTGATCGTGTCTTCGACCCGCTGGGCCATTATGGCCAGCTGATCTTCGCTCACCGGCCTGCCCTGGCATGCCCTGCGCACTCCTCGGGTGATCTTGTCGCGAGTGAAAGGCTCGGTCACCCCGCTACGCTTGCCCACCATCAAGATCACGGTCTCCTGGGTGGTGAAGCGGCGCCCGCACGCCGGGCATGACCGGCGGCGGCGGATCGCCGCGCCGTCGTCAGCCGTCCGGCTGTCGATGACCCTGCTGTCCGGGTGCCTGCAGTAAGGGCAGTACACGCAATCACACCTCCCCCGGCGCGGTGAAGAGCACTCCTTGGAACACAACCTATAGAAAAACTACAGCCGTGTAACTACTAGATATTGTGGTCACGGTCGCCGTCGGACGCAAGCGAACTCGCATGCTTCGTTGAAATCGCTGGTAGATCAGGCCGTGCCGGGCGGCGCCGGCGTGTCGCACGATCCGCGCCGCCAGCGGTCGGCGGCGGGTCACATGATCCGCGCCGTCGCTGGCCGCCCACGGCCGGGATCCCGGCCGGGCGAGCTTCGCCGGGCCACCCGTCAGAAATGCTCGTTGTTCGTCTTGATCTTTGGCACCGGCTGTCCCCGGCACCCGCCCCTCCCGGCGGGCCGGTCAGCTAGCGAGTCAGCCGCCGGGCACCCAGAGCAGCTGGCCCGCCTGGATCGTCGCACCGCCCAGCGCGTTGACCTCGATGATCTGCTGCACGACGCCGCGCGGGTCGGCGGCGGGCTCGGCCTGGCGGGCAATGGACCACAGGGTCTGGCCCGGCTGCACGACGACCTGCGCCAGGCCCCGGTGCGCGGTCCCGGGACCGATTCGGCTACTCGCCGCCTGCGCGCCGCCGACCGCGCCCAGCCAGCAGAGCATGGCAGTGACTACCGCCGTGACGACCACGATCGCAACGGCCGCCAGCACCGCCCGGCCGCGGCTGGTCAGTCGCAGCTGGCCAGCGTGTCCGGTATCCGGCGTTACCGGCCCGGCAGCACGCAGCCCGCCGGGAAGATCACTCCGGCGCACGCCTGCACCGTGCCCGCCAGCATCGCCGCGCGGATCAGCACCCCGCGCGCCGACTGTGCCGCGCACGGACGCAGCGCGGACCGCGCGGGCGCGCACGGTCACCGACCGCACTTGCCGCCCGCGCGCGCTTCGCGTGCGCACCCCGTCCGCCTGCCGCTCGGCCGCCCGGAACTCGCTCACGTGCAACTCGCTGACGCGAACCTCCCGGACATGCAATACCCGGCGGCCCGCCACCCGCCGGCCCGGTGCCTGCTCGCCCGGTGCCTGCTCGCCCGGTGCCTGCTCGCCCCGGGTCAGTGAGTGAGCGCCGGCTGGCCGCGGCCGCACCGGGCCGGCGATCGGCCGCCACCGGCCGCCGGAGGCCGCCGGAGGCCACGCCGCTGACCTGGCTCCGGGCACATGGATCCCGGCGGAGACCACATCAATCTCGTCCTTCTCCGCCGCGCTCAGTACGCCCATCGAAACCTCCCTAGACGAACGGCAGTTCGATCGTATCTCTGTTCTATCGTAATCTCGTTCGATCGAACGAAGATACGGTACAGTCTTATCGCGCGGGTCCGACACTTTCCGGAACCGTCGAACAGATGTTTGAGATCCGGGGCCGCAGGCGCTAGCGTCGGCCGTAACCGCAATCTCCGAGCCGGAGGCCCGATGATGACCAGCAGCAACGAGGACGGGACTGGGCGGCAGGCCTCGACTGCGGACGGCAGCGACCCTGAAAACGTCGCCAGGCCCAAGGGCAGGCCTGGGAGAAAACCGAAGGGCGCTGCCCCCGCGATCGTCGCCGAACTGCCCGAGCGCCCCGATCCCGGCCACGTGCTCACCTGGCGCCAGCGCAAGGTGCTTCAGGTAATCCGCGAGTCAGTGCAGCGCCGCGGCTATCCGCCGTCCATGCGCGAGATCGGCGAGGCCGTTGGGCTGACCAGCACTTCCAGCGTGTCTTACCAGCTCTCCACCCTGCAGAGCAAGGGATACCTGCGCCGCGATGCGGGCCGGCCGCGCACGGTGGAAGTTCGCCTGCCCGGGCATCCGGCGGTCCGGCCCGAGCCGGACGCCGATGACGAGCCGCAGATGAATATCGCCTCGCAGGAGGCTGCTTACGTGCCGCTCGTCGGCCGGATCGCGGCTGGCGGCCCGATCCTCGCCGAGGAGTCAATCGAGGACATTTTCCCGCTGCCCAGGCAGATCGTCGGCGAGGGAACACTCTTCCTGCTCAAGGTCGTCGGCGACTCGATGATTCATGCCGCGATCGCCGACGGTGACTGGGTGGTCGTCCGCCAGCAGCCGGTCGCGGAGAACGGCGACATCGTCGCGGCGATGATCGACGGCGAGGCGACGGTCAAGACGTTCAAGCGCTCGGACGGACACGTCTGGCTGATGCCGCATAACCCCATCTATGCGCCAATCCCTGGCGACGACGCTGCCGTCCTCGGCAAAGTCGTCGCCGTGCTCCGCCGGGTCTGAGCCAGGCCGGGCCGCGACCTGGGCCAGTCCCGCCACGGCTGAGCTAGGGCCCGGGCCGCACCTGGGCCAGTCCAGCCGACGCTGGTCGGAACGTGGCTGCCGCCAACCGTTGCAGCGACCCGGCAATCGTCATTCCGGGACGATGTTCACCAGCTTGGGCGGCCGCACGATCACCGTGCGCACGCCGCGTCCGGCCAGCGACCGGCGCACCCCGGGCGCGGCGAGCGCCAGCGTCCGCAGCTCGTCCTCGCCGATCCCCGGCGGCACCTCCAGCCGGTCGCGCACCTTGCCGCTCACCTGCACCACGCAGGTAATCGTGTCCTGGACGAGCAGTTCCGGGTCGGCGGCAGGCCAGCCGACCATCGCTACCGAGGGCTGGTGGCCGAGCAGCTCCCAGCACTCCTCCGCGGTGTACGGGGCGAACAGCGACAGCAGCACGGTCAGGGTCTCCACCGCCTCGCGCACGGCGGGATCGGCCGCGCCCGGCCCGGAGTCGATGGCCCGCCGCGCGGCGCTCGCCAGCTCCATCAGCCGCGCCACTGCCACGTTCAGCCTGGCCGCCTCGACCAGCCTGGTGACCTCGTCAATGGTGCGATGCGTGACCTTCCGCAGGTCAAGATCACCCGCGCCGGCGGCCTGCCCGGAAGCAGCTGCGCCAGTTTCTGCCGCGAGCCGAGAAACCCGACCAAGAAATTTAACGGAGGCCTCGGGGTTCATGTCGGCCCAGTCGATATCGTCTTCCGGCGGACTGGCGAAGACCATCGTCAGCCGGATCGCGTCCACGCCATGCGCGGCCAGCTGCTCGCCGAGATCGACGCCGTTGCCCAGTGATTTCGACATCGACTTGCCCTGATTGATCACCTGGCCCTGGTTCATCATCCGGATGAAGGGCTCAATGAAGTCGAGCATCCCCATGTCGTGCAGCACCTTGACGAAGAACCGGCTGTACAGCAGGTGCAGGATCGCGTGCTCGACGCCGCCCACATACAGGTCGACCGGTGCCCACCGGCGTACCGCGCCGACCTCGAACGGCCCGTGCTCGTAATGCGGCGAGCAGTACCGCAGGAAGTACCACGACGAGTCGACGAAGGTGTCCATCGTGTCGGTGTCGCGCTTGGCCGGCCCGCCGCACTTCGGGCACTCGGTGTTCACCCAGCTGGTCGCCGCGGCCAGTGGCGAGACTCCCTTCGGAGCCAGGTCCTGCCCGCGCAGGTCGGGCAGCACGACCGGCAGCTGCTCGTCTGGTACTGGCACCTCGCCGCAGCCGTCGCAGTACACGATGGGGATGGGCGCGCCCCAGAACCGCTGGCGGGAGACCAGCCAGTCCCGCAGCCGGTAGCTGACGGCGGCGCGGCCCAGGCCGCGGTCCGCCAGGATGCGAGTGATCGCGTCGATCGCGTCGGACTTGGGCAGCCCGTTGATCGGGCCGGAGTTGACCAGCGTCCCCTCGCCCGGAGTGGCCTGCCACGTCCCGGCCGGGTCGGGCAGCCCGGTCTCCACCACGACCTGCACGGGCAGCCCGAACTTCCGCGCGAAGTCCAGGTCCCGCTGGTCATGCGCGGGCACGCCCATGATCGCCCCGGTGCCGTAATCAGGCAGCACGTAATCTGCTGCCCAGACGCCAACGCGCTCCCCGTTCACTGGGTTGATGGCATGGCGGCCCAGGAAGACCCCGGTCTTGTCCCGGTCGGTGGCCTGCCGCTCGATGTCGGTCAGCTTGCGCACCTCGGCAACGTAGGCATCCAGCGCGGGCCGGTGCTCCGGCGCGCACAGCTCGGCCGCCAGCGCGGAGTCGGCCGCCACCACGAAGAAGGTGGCGCCGTAGAGCGTGTCGGGCCGGGTGGTGAACACGGTGACCGGCTCGTCACGGCCCTCGATGGCGAAGCTGACTTCGGCACCGTCGCTCCGGCCGATCCAGTTGCGTTGCATCAGCAGCACCCGGTCGGGCCAGCTGCCCTCCAGCGGTGCCATGTCAGCCAGCAGCCGGTCGGCGTAGTCGGTAATCTTGAAATACCACTGGGTCAGCACCCGCCGGATGACCTCGGATCCGCAGCGCTCACACCTGCCGCCGATCACCTGCTCGTTGGCAAGCACGGTCTGGTCAACCGGGCACCAGTTCACGTAGCCGTCCTTGCGGTAGGCCAGGCCGCGCTCATGCAGTCGCAGGAACAGCCACTGGGTCCACCGGTAGTACTCCGGGTCGCACGTCTGCAGCCTGCGGGACCAGTCGAAGGACAGCGCGTAGCGGCGGAACGAGGCCGCCTGGGTCTCGATGTTGGCGTACGTATAGTCGGCCGGGTGGGAGTTGCCGCGGATGGCTGCGTTCTCGGCCGGCAGGCCGAACGCGTCCCAGCCGATCGGATGCAGCACGTTGTGGCCGCGGTGGAAGTAGTAGCGCGCTATCGCGTCTGCCACGGCATATGCCTCGGCGTGGCCCATGTGCAGGTCGCCAGACGGATAGGGGAACATGTCGAGCACATAGCTGCGGGGCCGCTCATCGGCCGGGTCGTCGCTTGCCCGGAACAGGTCCAGCGCATCCCAGCGGGCCTGCCACTTCTCCTGGATCGTGCGCGGATCGTAGTGCTGTGTCCGCTCCGCGCTGTCGGCGGCTGTCATGGTTCCTCGCGGTGTGGTCGGTCCGGCTACGCCCGGATGCCGCCGGCCCGCGACTCAAATCCCGCGGCCGGCCTGCCCATTGTTTCCAAACAAAATGCCCCTCGGTCACGAGGGGCAGCCGCGCCGACGACGGGTCGGTCGGCGCGGCTAGCTAACGAGCAGCCGGCGAGGGGGCATGCTGCCAGCGTAGCGTACGCCGTCAGCGACTCAACGGTTAACTTTCATCCGGTTACGGCCGGCGGTCTCAACCGCCGGCCTGAGCACAGCCTCGTGAACGCCTGATGGCCAGTCAGCGGACACCGCGCGGAACGCCCGGGGCGTGCCGGCCACGCCACGCCAGTCCGCGTGCCGCGTCTGGACCACGACCAGCCACAGCCCCGGGAACGGGACGCTGGCGGAGGGCCGCAATCGGACCGGTCGATGCAGCTTGCGAAATCGTTACGTGGCTACACCGCATGGCGCACATGCCGCCAGATTCACATGGCCGCGGGCCGTAGCCACATACGTTCGATCCAATTACAAGGTCTCGGACGAGAAGCCAAGATCGATGAAATTTGTCTTCGACGTCGGGGATCTGAGGTCGCAAGTAGTATTCCTGTGGCGGAGTTCGAATGGCCGCTTTTCCTGGTCACCGGCACGGCGGATCGGCTGGAAAGGAAAGGGGGCGACGAGTTCTGATGTCGCTGGTCCCAGGACCGGCGAAGGCAGGCTCTCTGGGTCATTAACGTCTCCCGTGGGACTGGCACCGCCCGGACCGCCGCCCGTTTGTCGTCGTCGTTGCCGGTCTTGAACATGTCCTCGATGTACCCGGCGACGGCCAGCCCGCGGGCCACTGCCCGGCTGCGCACATAGGTTGACATTCACCCTGGCCGCAGCGGCAGCGGCCGGCGCCCGATGCGGAGCTGCCGCCCGGGCCCCGGCAGGCTGGCCGTCCCCATTTGCCGGGCTATTTGCTGCCTGCTGGCCTATGCCTGACAATCTCAGCAATCAATTCTTATGGCCGGTCATCATGCTCAAATAACGCGTCCTGGATTCCATCTTGACCGCGGCGCCTGCCGCCAATAATGTCATCCCCGCCACTCACGCCATGGACATGCCACCACGGGGGGAAGACCGGCGATTGCGCTGGTCCCGGGCAGGCGGCATAGTCGCGGATGAGGCGGGCAACGGGGATATCGGCGGGTTTCGGGGGAAAGCAATGAATGCTCGGCGGATGGTAATCGCATGCGTTCACTGGCGCCATGCGCAGCTATATCAGGCCGATTGCGGCCTAGGGTCCAGCGGCCGGGGTTCGCCGTTAGCCGGCGCAGCCAAGCTGGACGGACCGCTAGCATCCCCGGCGGGGCCGCGCCGTGGCTGACACGCCTTGCAGTGCCGCAGGCGGCCAGCCGATCGCCATCGTCGGACTCGCCTGCCGGTTCCCCGATGCCGATGATCCGCCGGCGCTACTTGACCTGGTGCTGACCGGTCGCCGTGCGTTTCGGCGGCTGCCGCCATGCAGGCTCGATATAGCCGAGTACTACAGTCCCGATCCGGCCACTCCGGACGCGACCTACAGCACCCGGGCCGCGCTGATCGAAGGCTGGCGATTCGACCGGGCAGCCTTCGGCGTATCCGCGGCTGACTATGCGAGCGCTGACCCGGCCCACTGGCTCGCGCTGGAGACAGTCGCCCGCGCACTCGCCGCAGCGGGGTTCGCCGGCGGCCGGGGGCTGGCCAGGAACCGGGTTGGCGTCGTGATCGGCAATACCCTGACCGGCGACACCTCCAGGGCTACCGCGCTGCGACTGCGCTGGCCTTACGTCCGGCGGGTGCTGGCCGACGCGATGATCGCCTCCGGGCTCTCCAGGGAGCAGGGCATGCCGGTGCTGCGGCAAGCGGCGGCCCGGTACCTCGCGCCGTTCCCGGAAGTGACCGCCGCCACCTTGGCCGGCAGCATCCCGGCTTCGATCGCGGCCAGGATCTGCGGTTACTTCGGCTTCCGGGGCGGCGGTCACGCGGTCGACGGCGCGGCATCCTCCTCGCTGCTCGCGGTGGCGTCCGCCTGTACCGCGCTGGCCGCCGGCGACCTTGACGTCGCGCTGGCCGGTGGCGTGGACGTGAGCCTGGATCCGCTTGAGCTCGTCGGGCTCGCCAAGGCCGGCCTGCTGGCTGCCGCGGATGTGCGTGTCTATGACGAGAACCCGACCGGGTTCCTGCCAGGCGAGGGCTGCGGGGTAGTCGTCTTGATGCGGGCCGCCGATGCCCGGGCGGCCGATTTGCCGGTGTACGCCGAGATCGCCGGCTGGGGAATGTCCTCCACCGGCCAGCCGGGCCTGGCAGCGCCGGATCACGCCAGCCAGCTGCTCGCGCTGCGCCGGGCTTACCTGCAGGCAGGCATCGAACCCGCTGACGTCCAGCTAATCGAGGGGCACGGGGCGGCCACCGCGGCTAGCGATCTCGCCGAGCTCACCGCGCTCGCCGAGCTACGGCATGGCGCGCGGCGGGCGGCCGTGCTCGGCTCGATCGCCGCCAACATCGGCCACGCCAAGGCCGCAGGCGGCGCGGCCGGGCTGATCAAGACCGTGCTCGCGATGGGCAGCGAGGCCCGACCGCCCGCCACTGGCGTCGGCACGCCGCACCCGTTGCTCCGCGGCAAGGACTCCGGGCTGCAGCTGTCCGCCGAAGCGGCGCCCTGGCCCGACGGGCCGAGGATCGCCGCGGTCAGCGCGATGGATCCGGCCGGGGTCAATGTCCATATGGTGCTCAGCAGCGAGCCCGTCCAGGCGTCCAGGCACGATCGCGGATTCCGGGTCCTGGCGCGGGTACGGCGCACGCCAGCCGATGCCCTGACCGCCGCCACTCCGGCGGCAGCGCAGCTACCCGGTGCAGCGAACCGGGCCTTTGCCTACCTGCTGCATGCCCAGGACCGCGCCACGCTGGCCGCCACCCTGACCAGGATCGCGGACATCGCGTCCTGGCTGTCAGATGCGGAGATGCACGACCTCGCCTGCAAACTGACGCGGGACGCTGGCGGCCAGGGGCCGGTCCGGGTAGGCATCGTGGCCAGCAGGCAGGAACAGCTCGGCAGGCTGGCCCGGGAGGCCATCGCGCTGCTGCCGGATCTTGCCGCCGACCGGCTGGTCATCCGGCCGGGGATCGTCGCGGCCGACGGAGCGAGCGGCCGGGTTACCCTGCTGCTGTCCGGCCGCGACAGCGCGACCGTGGCGGCAGCGCAGGCCGGCCGTGAAGCTAGCGCGCAGCACGGAGCGGTCGCAGGACGCGGAGAGACGGCCGGGACAGGAGGGACGGCCGGGTGCGGAGAGACAGCAGGGTCAGGAGGGACGGCCGAGCGCGGGGTGCCCGCAGCCGAACATCAGGCCAGCCCGACTGCAGGACAACCGCACGGCAGCGCGACTGGCGGCCAGCCGCCAGCGCCTGGCTTGCCATTGCTGGCCTGGCCAGTCCTGGGCTGGCTGGACCGGCTCGGCGTGCGGGCAGCCGCTGCGGTCGGGCGCGGCCTCGGCGAGATCGCCGGCCTGGCCTGGGCGGGCTGCCTGACCGAAGCACAGGCGACCAGGCTTGCGTCGCGCTGCAGCGAGATCCTGGACGGCCCCGGCAACACCGTCGCGGCGCTGGCTGACCGATCAGCGCAGTTGCGCGCGCTGCTGACCCAGTTCGTGTTCAGCGCGCCGCGGCGGCGCCTGATCTCCGCCGCTACCGGGCGCGCGCTGACCTCGGCCGACGACGTTGTCGAGGCGTTGTGCGCGCAGCTTGGCGTGAAGGACCGGCTGTACGAGGCGCTCGGCGGTGGCGCCGCGAGGGCCGACCTGCTGGTCGAGACCGGGCCCGGGCAGGCGCTGTGCGCCGCCGCGGCAAGGTACTGCGATGTGCCGGCGGTCAGCCTGGCCAGCGGGGTCGATGACCTGACGGGCCGCGACGCGGGACCCGGGGACGGGCGCGCCGCGGCCCGGGCGGCCGCCGCCCTGTTCGCGGCCGGCGCGCTCGGCATGCCCAGGGCACTGTACCTGAGAGAGTCCGCACGGCCGATCGACATCTGGCGGGAGCGGATCTTCATTGTCAGCCCCTGCCAGGCGCAACGGTCCCCGGCGGCTCGCACGGTCGAACCGGCGTCTGGCCCGGCCGCCAGGACGGCCGGCCAGGCGCCGCATGGCGCCCGGTCGCTTGGCGCAGTCATGCCGGCCGCGGCCGGCCGGACTAGTGCTGCGGGCCCGGCTACCGGCCCCGGTACGACTGAGGGCCCGGCCCCTACTGAGGGCCTGACTACGACCGAGGGCCCGGTTACGACTGAGGGCCGGATGGCGGAGGTGCCGTCTTCGATCGACGGGCCACAGCAGGCGCCTGCCCAGGTCGGCCACGCCGAGCAGGACGCCGGCCCCGCCGACCCGGGCCCGCGACTCGCTGATGGCGGGGCAATAGGCGCCAGGCCCGGCCAGGCACGGGCGGCCCAGCCAGTCCAGCCTGCGCCTGGCCAGGGAGGACCAGCGGGAGCCCGACCAGCGGGAGCCCGGCCAGCGGGAGCCCGGCCAGCGGGAGCCCGGCCAGCGAGGCCTTGACCCGCAGCGAGCCGGGCCAGCGCTAGCGGCGGCACCGACACCAGCGCCGTCGGCCGCATTGGCGCCGCGACCCACATTGGCTGCGCCGTCCGCGCCGGCTGCGCGAGCCTGGAACGATTTCGAGGCCAGGACCGAGCCCAGGACCGGATCAGCGCCGCTGCCCGGATCAGCGGGGCTGCCCGGATCAGCGGGGCTGGCCGGGTCTGGCTACCGGCCGGAGTCCCGGGCGGGGCGGCCTGCGGCACGTCGGGCAGCGCCGCTGACACCGGCGGGCGGACCGGCCGGCGGCCGGGAGCCGGCACCACGGGACGACGACCCGGTGACCGGGATCGGGCCGTGGACCCGGTGCTTCGCCGAGCAGCTGCAACCACTCCGTGAGCCCGTCATCAGCGCGGACAACAAGCCCTGGCGGGTGACAGTTGCCCCGGATCATCCGTTAAAAAAGGTCGTCGATGATCTTTTCCCGGACGAGCCGGGTGCCGGGCGCACTCTTGCCGTCGTCGGCGACCCGGACGACCCGGGCGCCTGTGCCGCGGCATTGAGCGCCGCTGCGGACGCGATCCGCACCGGCCGACTGGTCATGATCACCCCCGGGGCCGGGTTCACTGGATTCCTGGCGAGCCTGCACGCCGAGCACCCTGCGCTGGGCATCACGCTGCTGCGGGTACCGCAGAGCGCCGAGGGGCTGCGCGCCGCAAGCCAGCATGCCGCCACCGTGCCTGGCCAGTTCCGCGAACTGTCGATCGACACCGCCGGCCAGCCGCGCGAGCCCGTCATGGTGCCCGCGGCGGTACCGGGGGGTGGCACGTTCCCGCTCGGGCCAGATGACGTCGTCCTGGTCAGCCGCGGCATGCAGGGCGCCGGGCTGGCGCTCGCGCAAGTGCTCGCGTGCTGCGGGTCACCGGTCGCGGTGATCGGCCGGGCCGGGCCGGAGGAGGACCCCGCCGTGGTTCGCGGGCTGGAGCAGCTTCGCTCGGCGGGCGCGCGGATCGCCTATGAGGTCATCGACATAGCCAACCCGGCCGACATGGCCGCCGCGATGCAGCGGATCGAGCGCAGGCTCGGCCAGGTGACGGCGGTCGGGCACGCGGCCAGAGCCAGGCGGCCGCTGCCGATCGCCGAGCTGACCGAGGCCGACGTCCGCGCGCATGCCGCGGCCGAGACGGCGGGCCTGCGGGACCTGGTGAGCAGCATCAGGACCGACCGGCTACGACTGATCGTCACCTTCGGCTCGGTCATAGCGCGATACGGGACGGCCGGACAGAGCCTGCTCGCGCTCGCCAGCGGTTCCCTCGCCGAGCAGGCGCAGCGCATGTCGGACGCCATCAGCGGGTGCCGGGCTGTGCACGTGGACTGGCCCGGCTGGTCCGGAGCCGGCTTCGGCGAGCGCGCCGACCTGACGGCCGGCCTGGCCCGGGCCGGAATCCTGCCCATCCCGATCAGGCACGCCTCGCGGATGCTACTCAAGATGCTGGCCACACCCGGACTGCCGGCCAGGGTAGCCGTGCACGGCCGGGCTGGCGTCCCGGCGCCGCGGGCAGTGGCCGGTCGCGCGCTTCGGCCGACGGCGGCCGGCCGGTTCCTTGAGGTCACGCGGGTGCACTATCCGGGCATCGAGCTGGTCTGCGACGCCAGGCTGTCGCTGCGCTCCGACCCTTACCTGGCCGAGCACCAGGTCGACGGCATCCCGATGCTGCCAGCCGCGATGGCCCTCGAGGCGATGGCGCAGGCAGCCTCGGCGCTGGCTGGCCGACCGGTCCGCCAGGCATCCGGCGTGTCGATGCTCGCGCCGGTCGTCATCCCGGCCGGCCAGCCGGAGAGCCGGGCCGTGATCAGGGTCTGCGCGCTGCGCGACGGCGATACCGTGCGCGCCGCGATCCGGTGCGCCGACAGCGACTTCCTGGTTGACCATTTCAGCGCGACGTTCGGCTGCCTGCCGGGCCAGCCCGCAGCCGCCGGTGCGGCGACCGCCGGTGCGGCGACCGCCGGCGAGGGGCCGGCTACGCATGTGGGCAGCGCGGGGATCGTGGACGGCACGGAGCTGTACGGGCCGATCTGCTTCCAGTCGGGGCGGTTCCGGCGGGTGGCATTCCTGCCGGAGGTGACACCGCGGTCCTGCCGGGCGCTGCTGCGGGGCGGGGATGAGCAGCCATGGTTCGGCCCGGCGTCCGACGGTGATCCGGCCGGCCCGCCGCTTGTCCTCGGCAGTCCCGGGCTGAACGACGCGACGATGCACGTGCTGCAGGCCTGCGTACCGCACCGGCGGCTGCTCCCGGCCTGCTGCGACACCGTGACGTTCAGCGGCAGGGAAACCAGCGGCGCGGTGGAGATCCGCGCTGTCGCGGCCGGCCAGCACGGCGGGCCGGCCGGGCCAGCCGCCGGAAGCCGGCCAGCCGCCGGAAGCCGGCCAGCCGCCGCGGCTGGGGCACGGGCTGAGGCGCCCCCGAGGGCGGCGCCGCCGTCCCCGCAGCCTGTACCGCAGCCACGGCGGCCGGCCTGCCCGCAGCCCTGGCGCGCACGGTGCCCGCCGAGCATTGCTGGGACGTCGACGCGGTCGACGCGGCCGGGAACATGCTGGTCAGCTGGCGCGGGCTGCGGTTGCGGGATGCCGGCCCACTGCCCAGGACCGGCGCCTGGCCGGCCCCGCTGCTGTCGGTCTACCTGGAGCGAAGCGCGGCGGAACTGGGCCTGGCCGACGGCATCCAGGTCAGCGTCCAATGCACCGAAGCTGCCGCTCCCGGGGCCGGCCAGGCACCAGCCGACGCCGCGGCGGACCAGGCACTGGCTGTACCCGCGGCCGGGCCGAAACTGGCCGGGCCGCAGATCACCGGGCCGGAACTGGCCGGGCCGAAACTGGCCGGGCCGCAGATCACCGGGCCGGAACTGGCCGGGCCGGAACTGGCCGGGCCGCAGATCACCGGGCCGCAGATCACCGGGCCGCAGATCACCGGGCCGCAGATCACCGGGCCGCAGATCGCGGCGCCGGAGCCGGCCGCGAGCGGCGGTGGGGGCTGGCTGGCCGGCTTCGCGCTGACAGCGACCGGCGGTCACACGGTATGCAGCTGGCATGCCGCCGATCCGGCGCAGGGCGGCCCGGCGGCCGATCCGCGGCTGGCCGGCCTGCGGACGGAACTGGCCCGGCGGTTCAGCGAGCCGCGCGCGACACTGAACGCACGGCTCCGGGCCATCGCGGCCTGCCTGCCGGCCCCGGACCCGCGGGAACTCCACCTCGCCATCGACAGGGTCTCCAGTGAGCGGTGGGTCCTCCTGCGCACCGGCGGAGCCGTCATCGCCTGCACCGTGGCGGACATCAGCGGCGTGCCGCTGCCGGTGGCGATAGCGCTGGCGTCCAGCGACTCCGGCGGTGGCCCCGGCAGCTCAGACGGCCGGGAGTGCCCGGGCAGCGGCCACCTAGTTTCACCAGTGGTTAAGATCTGACCGCCCATCACCGGGCGGATCTTAACCAGTAATGCTGATCTTGGAATTCCTGCGGCTGGTGTGGCGGATGAGGCAATTCTTGCGGCGCAGGCTTAGCTGCCGCGGATCACGATGGGAGGCTGGCGGGACGAGCCAGGCGGCACGCCCGGGATAGGCCGCCTAGCAGGCCGGTATGCGAAGATTGGGGCAGCGGAGTCCAAGCCGGAAGGCATCGCCCGTGACCACACCGAGCCGTACGCCAGCCTTCGCCGACATTGACCTGTCCAGCTCCGAGTTCTGGGCTCAGTCCCTGGCACAGCGGCAGGCGGACTTCGCCCGGCTGCGATCGCTCGGCCAGCCGAAGTTCTTCGCCGAGCCGGACTCCCCGTTCGCGCAGCCGGATGGCGGCTATTACGCGCTGGTCCGGCACGCGGACGTGGCGGAGGCCAGCCGGAACCCCGAAGTATTCTGCTCCGGGCGGGGCGCCACCAGCGTCGAGGATCTCCCGGTCGAGTTCAACGAGTACTTCGGCTCGATGATCAACATGGACGATCCGCGGCATGCCCGGCTGCGCCGGATCGTGTCCAGGGCGTTCACCCCGCGGATGATCTCCAGGTTCGAGGCTGACGTGCAGCGGACCGCCGGCGTCATCATGGATGACCTGCTGGCGAACGGGCCCGGCGACTTCGTCGAGCAGGTAGCGGCCAGGCTGCCGCTGAAGATCATCTGCGACATGATGGGCATCGGCGGCGAGCATTACGGCATGGTGCTGCGGAACACAAACATCATCCTGTCCGGCTCAGATCCCGAGTTCATCAGCGAAGACATGGATGAGGCCATTACCCAGATCCTCACCGCCGGGCAGGAGCTCGCGTCGCTCGTCACCGACCTGGCGGCGCAGCGCCTCCAGCGGCCTGCCGACGACCTGACCACTGCCCTGGCCAGTGCCAACATCGACGGCGAGCAGCTGACGCCGGCCGAGCTCGCCTCCTTCTTCATCCTGCTCGTGGTGGCTGGCAACGAGACCACCCGGAACGCGATATCGCACTCGCTGATGCTGCTGACCGAGTTTCCGGAGCAGCGCGCGCTGCTGCTCAGCGACCTGGACGGCCGGATCGGCGGCGCGGTTGAGGAGATCGTCCGGTACGTCTCGCCGGTCATCTTCATGCGCCGCACGCTGACCCGCGATTACACGATGAACGGGCACGCCTACCGCGAGGGCGACAAGGCGGTGCTGTTCTACTGGTCGGCCAACCGCGACGAGGCTGCCTTCGCCGAGCCGGATAGGTTCGACATCAGCCGGTCACCGAACCCGCACGTCGGCTTCGGCGCGGCCGGCCCGCATTTCTGCCTGGGCGCTCACCTGGCCCGCCGGGAGATCACGGCGATCCTGCGCGAGCTGCTGCAGCGGGTGCCTGGCATCCGGGCCGCCGGGGAGCCGGACCGGCTGCTCTCGAGTTTTATCAACGGCATCAAGCACCTGCCGTATGAATTTACCGGTTAACGGATTCTCGGGGGTAGCCGCGGTAGGCAGGCCTGACTGGTTGCGAATAGTCATGCCTGCATAGCCAGCCGGGTCAATCCTGTAACTAGCTGTAATCGATACAGTACAGCGTGTATAACTGGAGTCCCACGAGGCGCTCTGGGCACGGTGAGCCGGTCCCAAGGGGGGTCACGTGGGCATCGGGAACCGCAAGGCGCGGAGGGGAACCCTCGTCGGGGCCTGACTGGCCCGGGCGGGGACTGGCCCGGGCGGGGACCGGCCCGGGCGGGGACCGGCCGGCGGCGTGCGCGTCCGTGCGGTCACCGCCGGGCTGGTCGCCAGCCGCCGTACGAGGGTCGCGGCAAGCGGAGGGGGACCTTCGTCCGGTGGGCGGCGCCACCCGGGGGCGTGGCGCCGCCCACGGACGAAGGCCAGTAGCCCGGTCAGGGCCAATGCGCAGCCCGGGCCCTGCTCAATTGGCGGGGCAGGGCCGGGCTCAGCCGAGTTCGCTGATCCGCCCGGCCAGGCTGAAGTCGGCGCCGGTCAGGCCGCCGGCCGAGTGCGTGGACAGGGTCAGGGTCACCTTGTTCCACTGGATCAGGATGTCCGGATGGTGCCCGACGTCCTCGGCGAGGTATGCCACCGCCCCGGTGAACAGCATCGCCTCGCGGAAGTCCTGGTGGGTCACGGTGCGGGTGATGCTGGCGCCCTCGCGGGCCCAGCCTGGCGTGTTACGCAGCTGAGCCGCGATCTCGTCCTCGTTTAGCAGTTCCATGCATCTCGAATATCACGCCGGGCCCGGTCCCGGTAGGCTGACCCGCACCGGACGCGCCCTGGCACCGGCCGGGCCACCATCGCGGCGGCGCGCCCGGCTGCATTCGGCGCCAACGTCCCGCCCTGGAGTGCCGCAGATGACTGATCCCGAAGTCACCCGACCGAGGCAAACTCCGCTGACGGCCGTGCACGAGCGGCTCGGCGCGACGCTGATTGACTTCGCGGGCTGGCTGATGCCGCTACGGTACGGCAGCGAGCAGGCCGAGCACCGGGCGGTACGGTCCGCGGCCGGCCTGTTCGACCTGTCGCACATGGGCGAGATCAGCGTGACCGGCGAGGACGCGGCTGCAGCGCTCGATTACGCGCTAGTCGGCAACCTGTCCGGGCTGGCGCCGGGCCGGGCCAGGTACACGATGATCTGCGCGCCGGATGGCGGGGTACTGGACGACCTGATCGTCTACCGGCTGGGCGGCGAGGACTTCCTGGTGGTCGCGAACGCCGCCAACGCCGACGTCGTGTACGAGGAACTGCGGCAGCGGGCGGCCGGCCGGTCAGCGGCCGTTACCGACCAGACCGCGGACTACGCCCTGATTGCCATCCAAGGGCCACGCGCGGCTGCCATCCTGGCGCCGCTGGCCAGCCTTGCTCTGACCCGGATCAAGTACTACACCGGGCACCCCGCCGAGGTGGCAGGCTGCCAGGTGCTGCTCGCCAGGACCGGCTATACCGGCGAGGACGGGTTCGAGCTCTTCGCCCGGCCGGATGACGCCGAGCGGCTGTGGGCGACGCTGACCGAGGCGGGCGGCGAGGCCGGCCTCGGACCAGCCGGGCTAGCCGCCCGCGACTCGCTCCGGCTCGAGGCCGCGATGCCGCTCTACGGTAACGAGCTCGGCCCCGGCGTGACCCCGTACGATGCCGGGCTCGGGCGCGTGGTGAAGCTCGACAAGCCCGGTGACTTCGTCGGCCGCGCGGCGCTCGCCGAGCGGGCGCAGGCCGCGCCGCGCCGCGCTCTGGCCGGACTGGCAAGCGAATCGCGGCGGGTACCGCGGCACGGGTACCACGTGCTGTGGGACGGCCAGCCGTGCGGGACCGTCACGAGCGGCGGGCCGTCGCCGACGCTCGGCAAGCCGATCGCCCTGGCCTACCTCGACCCGGCTGTGGTTCAGCAGGCGGAGCGCGACGCCGGCCGGAGCCGGCTCGCCGTGGACATCAGAGGCAGCGCCGAACCGGCCGTCCTGGTGCCATTGCCGTTCTACCGCCGGCCTGCCTGACCCGGGCGGCCCGGCCTGATTCCCAGATGAGAGGCGAGCATGACCGTTCCATCAGGACTGCAATACACCCCGGAACACGAATGGGTGGCGATCGACGGCAGCACCGCGTCGATCGGCATCACCGATTTCGCGCAGCGCGCGCTCGGCGATGTCGTATACGTCTCGCTGCCATCGCCGGGAACGACTGTGACGGCCGGCGAGCCATGCGGCGAGGTCGAGTCCACCAAATCAGTCAGCGACATCTACTCGCCGGTGGACGGCGAGGTTGCCGAGGTCAACGGCGAGATCAACGACGACCCGGGCCTGGTCAACGCCGACCCGTATGGGGCAGGCTGGCTGTTCAGGGTCCGGCTGGCTGCACCTGACGGCCAGCTGCCGGCTGCCCTGCTGTCGGCCGCCGACTACGCAGAGCTGACGAAAGACACTGGATGATGACACCCGCGGAAGTAACCGGCCTGCGGCGCTACAACGCCGCGACCGCGCACCTCGAGCCGCCGTTCGCCATACTCGACCTGGCGGCGATGCGGGCCAACGCCGGATCGATGGCCCGGCGGGCGGCAGGCAAGCCGATCAGGCTCGCCAGCAAGTCCGTCCGGTGCCGCGCGGTGCTCAGCCAGGTGCTGGCGATGGACGGTTTCCGCGGGATCATGGCTTACACGCTGCCCGAAGCGCTCTGGCTGGCCGGCTCGGCGCCGGCAACGACATCCTGGTCGCCTACCCCACCGCGGACTCCGGCGCGCTCGGCCAGCTGGCCGGCGATGCCGCGGCAGCGGCGGCGATCACCGTGATGGTCGACTGCCCCGAGCACCTCGACCTGATCGAGAAGGCCATCGCGGGCAGCACCGCGCCCGGCCCGGTGCGGGTCTGCATCGACATCGACACCTCATTCATCGCGCTCGGTGGCCGGATCCGGGTCGGCGCGCGCCGTTCCCCGGTCCGTAACCCAGCCGACGCGGCCGCCCTGGCCAGGGATATCGTCAGCAGGCCAGGGCTCAGGCTGGCCGGCCTGATGGCCTACGAGGGGCAGATCGCCGGGGTCGGCGACAACCCAGCCGGCCGGCCGCTGCGGCGCCGGGCCATCCGGTACATGCAGCGCAAGTCCGGCGCCGAGCTGGCCGTCCGGCGGGCAGCCATCGCGGCGGCCGTCCGCGCGGTGGCACCGCTAGAATTCGTCAACGGCGGCGGAACCGGGTCGGTCGAGAAGACGGCGGCCGAGCCGACCGTCACCGAGATCGGCGCCGGATCCGGGCTCTATCAGCCCGGGCTCTTCGACAGCTACCGCGGTTTCTCCGGGCGGCCCGCCGCGCTCTTCGCGCTGCCCGTCGTGCGCAGGCCAGGCCCAGGCGTGGTGACTGCGCTCGGTGGCGGCTACCTCGCGTCCGGCGCCGCCGACTCCGCCAGGCTGCCGCGGCCGTACCTGCCGGCCGGGCTCCGGCTTGACAAGGACGAGGGCGCGGGCGAGGTGCAGACCCCGTTGCTCGGCCGCGCCGCCGACGGCCTGCGGATCGGCGACCGGGTTTGGCTCAGGCACGCGAAGGCAGGCGAGCTGTGCGAGCGGTTCGGTGAGCTGCACCTGATCGACGGCGACGCAATCACCGCGACCGTGCCGACGTACCGTGGCGAGGGCAAGGCATTCCTCTGAACCCGGCGCCGGCCACCTTTCCCGGCGGCCTGGGGGCCGGCTACTTGCGGCGGCCGAACATCCGGTAGATGGTCAGGCTGATCACCGCGAGCCCGACCGCCGCAGCCGCCAGCCGAACCTCGGGGCGGGCAGCCTGCTCTTCCACCCGGGCGCGCAGCCTGCGCAGGTTGCTCGCCGGGCTAACCCGGTCCGCGAGCGAGTCGATGGTACGCGCCAGGTTCTCGCGGGTGTGCTCGATCTGCGCCACGAGCTCGTCGGGATCGTCGGGTGCCGCCACTGCGCCGGCGCCCCGCAGCACCACTGCGCCATCTGGATCAGCCATCGCCCGTTCCCTTCTTCGCCAGGGCTTTCCTGGCGCCACAGCGTTTCCGCCTAGTGTCCCAGGCCGACGCCGGGGACGCGCCGCCGGGCATGCCGGGCGGCGCACAGGCCACAATGGCAGATCTTGCTCCAGTCGTGCACGCGGTACCAAGTCCGGGTCAGCGCCAGCACGGGGCGGATTCCGCCGGAAGGTGGCTGCCGAGGCCCCGGGGCGAGAAGATCGAGCCATGGGTTCATTGCCTGCTAGCCCCGCCGCCGACCGGCCGCGGGAGTGGCTTGCCCTGCCAGGCGGCCGGATCCGGCCCGTGGTGTCGGTGCCGGGCAATGACGGCACCGCGGAGCTGCTGACGCACGCCACGTGGCTGGCCCGGCTGCTGCCAGCCTGCCGGTGCGGGAGGCCACGCCTGGGCTCCGGCCGGACCTGCGGCAGCGCTCAGTGCGTTGCCCGGCTGCGCGAGCAGGAGGCCGGCCCCGGGAAGCGGTAGTGCTAGCACACCGGCACTGGCCAGGCAGCCACCTGGCCGACCCGGACAGCCTCGCGCAGGCTGGCACTGTCCGGGCAGCTCGACCGCAGGGAGGCAGTGGTGAGAGGGGTCTCCGGCACCGGTCGTCTTGGCGTCCTCGGTTCGCTGGCGGGCAACTCGGCGCTGGTGCGCGTGGTGGCGGGGTACGCGCTGTTCATTCTCACCGAATACGCGGTGTGGGTTGCCATGCTGGTCTTCGCCTACAGCCGCGGCGGTGCCACGGTCGCTGCGCTGGTGGCGGTGGCGCAGCTGACGCCGGCCGCGGTGCTGGCGCCGGTGGCGGCGGCGGTCGCGGACCGGCGGTCGCCGGTGATCTTGCTGGCTGGCGGTTACCTGGTGCAGGCGGCGGGGATGGCCGCGACTGCAGCGGCGGTCATCGTGGGCGCGCCGGCGGCCGCGTACGCGGCCGCCGTCCTGGCTGCGGCTGCGGTGACCACGACCCGCCCGGCGCAGTCGACGCTCATCCCGTCGGTTTCCGTTACCCCTGATCAGCTGACGGCCGCCAATGTGGTGGCAGGCTGGGTGGAGGCAGCCGGGATCACGATGGCCGGGTTGCTGGCCGGGGCGCTGATTTCGCTCGGCGGCGTGGCCTGCGTGTTCGCGGTGTGCGCCGGCCTCGGCGTGTTCGCTGCGCTGCTGGTCGCCAGCCTCCGGGTGGCGCCGCTCGCGTCATCGCCGCAGGGCGCTCCGGCGCTGCTGGCCGGCCTGGGCGAGAGCCTGCGGCTGACCGCCCGGCAGCCGCGGCTGCGGCTCATGCTGGCGCTGCTGACAGCGGAGGCAGCCGTGGTCGGTGCCCTGGACCTGCTGTTCGTCATCCTGGCGGTGGCAGTACTCGGCCGTTCGCGAGCGTGGGCCGGCTACCTCAACGCTGCTTACGGCGCGGGTGCGGTACTGGCTGCCACGGTGAGCGCGATGCTCATCGGCCGCCGCCTCGGCGTACCGATCCTGGCTGCTGCGCTGCTGCTGAGCGGCGCGCTGGCAGCGCTCGCGCTCGGCCTCGGGCTGGCCGGGACGGTGGCGCTGCTGACGGTGGCCGGGGCCAGCCGCGCGCTGCTGGACGTCGCCGCCCGCACCCTGCTGCAGCGCTCGGTTCCGCCGCGGCTGACCGGCCGGGTGTTCGGCGTGCTGGAAGGGCTCACGATGGCCGGGCTCGGTTCTTGCGGCGGTGCGGACGCGGCGAGGGAGTCGGGGAAATCGCCTTGCTACGCGCCGTGCCGCGTACGGCGACCGTGATCGCGCACACCGCCGCGACCGTGTACGAGCTGAACCGGGAGCTCTTCTTGACCGCGGTGCTCGGCCATGCCGCCACCGAGCGGCAGGCGGGCCGCATCGCCGACGCGCGGCTGGCGGCCAGCACCGCGCGAGATAACGGCAAAGGCAAACCCCTTTACCAGATCAAGACCGATTATTAACGGGCCAGGCCCGGTCAGTCAGCCTTCCGGCAGCCATCCCACCGGACGCGGGGCCAGCCGGCTGGCGAGAAATTGCGGACCGGGCAGCCGGCTGCAGCCGGGGACGGCCCGGACCGGGCGGCCGGGCAGGGCGCCGGCCACGATGTTCCCGTCCTGGACTACGAAAGTGCCGTTGACCAGGACGTGCCGGATGCCGGTCGATGGGCGGGTGCTGCTGGCATAGGTGGCCTGGTCGCTGATCGTGACCGGGTCGAGCACCACGATGTCAGCGTCGCTGCCAGTCTGCAGCCGGCCCTTGCGGCGCATGGCCGGCACCCGGTCTTGCAGCAGCCGGGCGGGCAGCAGGCTGCATTTGCGCAGCGCCTGGGTCAGGCTCAGCTGCCCGCCGTCGCGGGTGAGCAGGCGCAGCGCCCGGCAGAACGTCCCGGCCGTCCGCGGATGCGTGACCGCAGTGCCGGGCAGCGGCCAGGTGAGCGGGCCTGGCGCCGGCCCGGTCCAGGTCAGCGGCATGGCATCGCTGGCCACGATGGCGCCAGGGAAGTTCAGGGAGCGCATCAGCAGCTCGCGGTCGGCCGGCTCGTCCTCGTCGAGCAGCTCGATGATTGCCAGCCCGCCGGGATCGGCATGCCGCAGCTCGCGCAGCCGGGCCTCGCTGGCGACCCGCTCGCCGGTCGGCGCGTAGGTAAGCGACGACGGCGAAAGGCCGCGCTCGCCGAGCCGCTCAGGGGCGAGGAACGCGGCCCCGATGCCGGTCATGCCGGATCCGTACGGATAGGCCTCGGTAGTCACCCGCGCCCCCGCTGCCTGCGCCCGGCTGATCAGGCTGAGGACTCGGCCGATGTGCCGCTGCGAGGTGCTGTTGACGTGACAGTAATGCATCTGCGCGCCGGTCTGGCCGGCCGCCCGGACGATCTCCTCCGCGCCGTCGATGACGGCATCCGGGACCATCTCGATCATGTCCCGCGCGTGCGTGAACGCGGCCACGCCGGCTTCCGCGGCAAGCCCGGCAACTTGCAGGTACTCGGCCGGGCTAGTGGCCGGCGCGTACCCGACGAGCACGCCGATGCCAAGCGCCCCGGCTGCCAGGTCAGCCGACAGCCGGGCCAGCATGGCGGTGAGTTCCGCGGGCGCGGCCGCGCGCTGCCAGCCCGGGCTGGCGATGTTGGCCAGGAACGTAGCCAGGCTGCCGGCTGGCGGTATCCCGGCAACTGCCGCCATCCGGGCCAACGCCCAGGACGTGGCGAAACCGTAGTTGACTGGCCTGCCCTCGGCCGCCGCGTTCCGGTAGCCGGCGTCCACCGGGGTAACGCCCGCTTCCAGCTCCAGCGCGGTGGTGACTCCGTCCAGGGCCTGCAGCCGCAGGCCGGCGATGCCGTTCACGTGACTATGCAGGTCGACGAATCCGGCGGCCACCACCAGGCCCGCGATGTCGAACTCGGCCCGGGCGGGGCGCAGCCCGGTGCCGATCTCCGCGACCCGCCCTGCTGCCACGGCGACGTCCCGCACTGCATCCAGCCCGGATTCGGGATCGATCACCCGGCCCCCGCGCAGCACGATGTCCCAGTCGCGCATGCGGTGCCTCCTCTCCGGCAGCCCAGCCGCTACTCCGGCGGCCCAGCAGCTCTGGCCTGGTCCGGGATCCGGCCCGGCCGAAGTGGTCAGTGCAGCCGGCGCAGGAACGGATCCCGGGCATCTGCCGGGCTGATCCGTACCCGCGCGTCGACGCAGTAGACCCCGTCGGCACTGGCGACGACGGGGTTGAGATGCAGTTCACTGACCTCAGGAAGGTCATCGGCCAGCCTGGAGACCCGCAGCAGGGTGTCAGCCAGCGCGGCGGTGTCCACCGGGGGCATGCCCCGGTGACCGAACAGCAGCGGCGCGGCGCGCACGGTCCGGATCATCTCGTCGGCGTCGGTGTCGGTCAGCGGCGTCAGCCGGGTCACATGGTCGCCGAGCATCTCGGTGGCCACCCCGCCGAGCCCGAACACGACCAGCGGCCCGAACACGGGCTCTTGCACGACCCCGATCAGCACCTCGACGCCGGCGGTGAGCGGCTGGACCAGTACCCGCTGCAGGTGCGGTCCGAAGTTGGCCGCTAGCGCGCGGTAGCCCTCGGCCACTTCCGCCGGGGTGCGCAGATCAAGCCGCACGCCGCCGGTGTCCATCCGGTGTGCCATTCCCTCGGCTTCCGCCTTGAGCACGACGCGGCCGCCGAGCCGGGCGGCGGCATCGACCGCGTCCTGCTCGCTTGCCGCTGGAATGGTCACTACCAGCAGGACGCCGTAGCAGCTCAGCAGCTCGGCTGCGTTGCCTTCCGGCAGCCAGCCGCCGGCCGGCAGGCGGGCCAGGAAATCGGTGACCAGGGCGCGCGCCTCGGCCGCGCGCAGCCCGGCCAGCTCGGGGATCTTGCCTCGCTGCCGTCCGCGCCAGGCCTGGTAACGGACTGCATGGCCGAGTGCGCGAGCCGCGCCCTCCGGGTCAGCGTAGGCGGGCACTCCGGTGACGGCGGCCGCGGCCTCGTCAATGACTGCCGCCGCCTCCACGGCAGCCGGCTCCGCCGCAGCGGCCTCCACCGCAGCGGCCTCCACGGCAGCCGCCGGGTCGATTGTGGCCAGACCGGCCGCTGGCCCGGTGTCCGCAGGCCGGCCAGCCGGCGGCTGCGCCACCGGCACGCGCTTGAGCCGCTGCACGAACTCGGCCCGGTCGGGCAGGGCGACAGCGAGCGGCTTGCTGACGACCGCCGCGGCGACCGCGACGCGCAGGTCGGCGATGGCCGTGGGCACCGCCACGGCGAGCACCGCGTCGACGCCGTCGTCGGCCGCTACACACTCCAGGCAGGCACGGAAGGCATCCGTCGTCACTACCGGGCCGGTGTCCACTGGCCCGGTAGTGACGGCACGGGAGGGCAGCAGCCCGCGCAGCCTGCGCTGGGTAAGCGCGCTGAGCTTGACGACCTGCAGGCCGTGATCACCGCACGCGTCGGCGGCCAGCACCCCGGCGCCGCCGGCGTTCGTGACGATCGCGACCCGGTTGCCCGCGGGCAGTGGCTGGCAGGTGAGCAGCGCCGCGCACTCCACCAGCTCGCCGAGAGTGGTGGCCGCAATGATTCCGGCCTGCTCGAACAGCGCCTCCTGGGTGACCAGCGGCGTCGCGCTCGCCGCGCTGTGCGAGGCCGCCGCGCGCTGGCCAGCCGGAGACCGGCCGCCGACGATAGTGAGCACCGGCATCCGCCGCCCGACCCGGCGCGCCGTCATCCCGAACTTGCGCGGGGTGCCGAAGGACTCGACGTAGAGGACCGCTAGCTGGGTCACCTCGTCCTGCGCCCACCAGATCAGCATGTCGTTAGGGGACACGTCGTACTTGTCGCCGACCGAGGCGAAGGAGGACACGCCGATGCCGAGCCTGGACATCTGCTCGAGCAGCACGAGCCCCACGCCGCCGGACTGCACGACCAGGCCGACCACGCCAGGCAGCGGGTGATCGGCGGCGAAGCTCGCGTCCAGCCCGATCCAGGGCGCGATCACGCCGAAGCAGTTCGGCCCGACCAGCCGCATGCCATGCCGACGGCAGATGGCCAGCAGTTCAGCGCCCGCCGCGCCCAGGCCGGCGGTGATCACGGTGAGCGCCCGGACCCCGTTGCGACCGCATTGCGCAGCCACTTCGGGCACCGCGGATGGCGGCACCGCGATCACCGCCAGGTCAACTTGCTCCGGCAGGTCGTCCACGGATGCCACGCACGGCACCCCCTCGATCGCGGCGACGTGCGGATTCACCGCATATATCGGCCCGGCGAACCCGCACGTCACGATGTTGTGCAGGATGGCCCGCCCGACGGCACGACGGCGCCGGCTCGTGCCCACCACGACAACCGATCGCGGCTGCAGCAGCGGGCGCAGGCTCGCCACGTCCGCCCGGCTTTCCCGGTCGGCCACGGTGGCCAGGTAATTATCCAGCCGGTAACTGTCCTTGCCGTCGGGCAGCGGGAAGGTCAGCTCTACCACGCCGTCGGATATCCGCCGCTTCGCGGGCAGGCCGGCGTCCGCGAATACCCGGAGCATCGCCGAGTTCTCCGCCAGCGTTTCCGCGCTGAATGCCCGCAGGTCGCACTGCCGCGCCTGCCAGACCAGGTGCTCGAGCAGCAGGCTGGCGATGCCGCGGCCGTGCATGTCATCGGGGACGGCGAAAGCGATCTCCGCGACGCCGGGCTTCCCGGCCGGCTCGTAGCTGGCCACGCCGACCAGCCGGTCGGCCTGCCAGGCAAGCAGCGCCGCATGGTCGGCATCCGGCTCGCGGCATACCCGCCTTGCTTCCCGCTGGGCCGCGCTCGGGCTCAGGCTGAAAAACCGCAGGTAAACGTTGTCCGGCGACATGGCCGCGTGCATCGCTCGTACCGCCTCGGCGTCCTGCGCCCGGGCCGGCCTGATCTCGACCGTGCTGCCGTCAAAGAGCAGCGCGTACGTGGCCGCCGCGGCTGGCGTGTTCACCGGCCCGCCCCCTCGGCTGGCGGGACAACCTGCTCGCTGATTGCCGGGTCCTATCCGGGGGTGGTGCTGCCGGGCCAGCCTGGTTTGCGCAGCACGAATTTCTGGATCTTGCCAGTGGATGTTTTCGGCAGGTCTGTCGTGATGTCAACATCGCGGGGGGCCTTGTAGCTGGCGATCTTGGTGCGCACGTGCGCGATCAGCTCCTGCGCCGTTGCTTGCTGACCGGCCCGGAGCACCACGAACGCTTTCGGGCGCTCGCCCCATTTTTCGTCGGGCACGCCGACGACCGCCGCCTCGAGTACCGCAGGATGGCTCATCAGCGCCTGCTCCACCTCGATGGTGGAAATATTTTCTCCGCCGGAGATAACGACGTCCTTGGAGCGGTCACGCAGCTCGATATACCCGTCAGGATGCATAACGCCGAGATCCCCGCTGTGGAACCAGCCGCCGCGGAACGCCTCGTCGGTGGCCTCCGGATCAAGGTAGTAGCCGGTCATGACGTTGTTGCCGCGCATGACGATCTCGCCCATCGTGGCGCCGTCGGCCGGGACATCGGCCATCTCGGCGTCCACCACGCGCACGCCATCGGCCTGGATCATGCAGACACCCTGGCGCGACTGCAGCACGGCTCGCTCCTCGGCTGGCAGCCCGGCCCACTCAGGCTGGAACTGGCAGTAGGTGTACGGGCCGTAGGTCTCGGTCAGCCCGTAGACATGCACGATCCGGAAGCCCATGCGTTCCATGTGCGCGATGGTGGTGGGACTGGGCGGCGCGCCGGCCGTGGTGATCAGCACCGGCCGGGTCAGCTGCCCGGCCTCGGCCGCGTTCAGGATGGTGCTGACCACGGTCGGCGCCGCGTTCAGGTGGGTGATGTCGTGCTCGCGCAGCTGTGCCCAGATCGCGTCGCCGCGTACCTCGCGCAGGCAGACGTGCGTGCCGCCGATCGCGGTCAGCGCCCATGGCGTGCACCAGCCGTTGCAGTGGAACATCGGCAGAGTCCACAGATAGACGCTGTTCTCGTCGTGCCGGGAGTGGATGATCTCGCCGAACGAGTTCAGGTAAGCACCCCGGTGGGTGTAGACCACGCCCCGCGGGCGTCCCGTTGTGCCGGAGGTGTAGTTAATCGCGATGGGAGAAAGCTCGTCCGATACCGACCACGGCAGCGGCTCCCCCGCGCCACGGCCGAGAAATTCCGGGTAGCTCACCAGCCGCTGCCCGGCGGCCAGCTCTGGGCCGGCTGGCGCCAGCTCAGCATCCTGCGCCACCACTAGCTCAGTCACGCCGTCGTTTGCGGCAGCCACCGCGGTGGGCAGCAGCGCGGCGTCCGCAACTACGATTTTCGCGCCCGAGTGACTGAGGATGTAGGCCACTTCCTCCGCCGTAAGCCGCGTATTCACCGCGACGAGCACCCCGCCCGCCAGCGGAACCGCGTAATGGGCGATGAGCATCTCGGGCAGGTTCGGCATCAGGTAGGCAACCCGGTCGCCCGGCTCGACGCCGCTCGCCCGCAGCGCACGGGCCACCCGCATTGCCTCGGCAGCCAGCTCTGCGTAGGTGATCCGCCGCCTGCCGTAAATTACCGCGGTCTTGTCAGGCCAGACCTGGGCTGACCGTTCCAGGAATGACAGCGGCGACAATGCGGTATGCGAAACCGGTTCCACACCAACCTCCAGGGGATGCGCTGATCGTCATCTTCGCCGCCAGCTCTGCCCTCACGCTCTCGTTGACCCGATTGTTTCTGTTCTCGCCCAGCGTGTCGAGATGCACCGGGCAGCGGGCTGCTCCGGGCCCGGCGATCCCGGCTCAACGGGAAGGCCTACCCTGCCCAGCGTGGAGCGTTGACGAGGTAATCACCCCGAACCTACGGTGACGCTGGAGGTATGCGGTTCCGTGCTGCTGATAGTCATGTACGAGAAGCAGACGTGGCGCCTGCGGCCGGGCGAGATGTTCACGTTCGGCCGGGCGCCGACGTCATCGGCGGTGCTGCCATCCGGCGACCGCGGGCTGTCGCGTCACGCCGGGAGCTTCAGCTACCACCTCGACTCGTGGTGGGTGCGTAACGACAGCGGATCCTCGCTGCTCTACCTGTCCGGCGATCTGGGATTCCGGGTCGACCTGCCGCCGGGCATGCGAGCGCCGCTGCAGCAGTGGCATATCAAGGTCCGCCTGCACGGATTCCTTGACGACTACACCCTGCGGCTGCGCCTGCCCGATCTCGACGAGGAACCCGATGCCCCCGAGAAGCCCGAGGTTCCCGAGCCGGAAATGCGGCCTGCGAAGCGGCGGACCAGGCCGCAGAGCGTCGTGACGAGCACCCATGACAGCCTCACCCTCAGCGATGGCGACCGGCTGGTGCTGGCCGCCCGGTTCGAGGAATACCTGACCTGGCGTCATGTCGGCGCGCCCGCACCGCGGAGCGCGGCGGAAACCGCGGAGCGGATCGGCTGGCAGTCACACACGGTGGTCAAGCGCTGCGAGAACATCAGGAATCGCTATACCCGCCTCGGCGTTCCCGGACTGCGCGGGCCGCGCGCCCTGGAGGAACTGGTCCGCCTGCTCATGTCCACCGGCACGCTGACCGCCGACGACCTGCGGCGGCTGCCACCCAGGACCGAGCCGTCCAGCACCGAGCGTGGCTGACCCACGGGGTCAGCGGCGGTGCGCGACGTCGATCACCAGCCGGGAGTCGCTGCCAGGGCCGTTCCGGACATGAACGCGGAACGGCAGCCTGGCCCGCACGCCAAGGCCAAGCTCGGTGGATCCCTCGAACGAGCCGGCGCCAGCGAGCTGACGGAATGCCCGGAAGCCGGCTACGTCCGCGATATCGCTCCCCGAGGCGGGAAAACCGGCGGCAGCGTTGTCGGCGACGGTGATCTCCAGCTGCGCCCGGCCCCGCAGCGGGACGAGCCTGCCGCTGCCCTGCGCGTGGACTGCGCGGACGTAACGGACGTGGTAGCCGGGCCTGGCACCGGTGCCCAGGTCGATGACCAGCCGGTCGAAGCAGGCATGCTCACCTACGCGCACGTCAGCGGCCCGCGCTGTGGACGGGCCGACCGGCCGCGTCGAGCTTTCCGCCCCGGTTCCCCAGTGGCCGGCGCAGGAAGATGCGTGGCCGAACACCTGCTGGCCGGATACTTGTGAAATCAGTGCTTGCGGGGACGGAGCGCCCATGGCCACGGCCGCGGTCACTCCCAGCGCTGCGCCTGCCAGCATCGTGATGTTCTTGAACATTTCGCGTCTCCCTACTGTGCGGCTGCGGCAGCCCGGATCTGGTGGCCTGGTGCTTGCGCACCGTCGGCCTGCTGCCTGCCGACGAGAGTGCGTCAGGCCGGCCGCTCAGCTCAAGGGAAGGCCTCCCCATGGTCAGCTCGCGAAGGCGAGGAGAGAACGCTCGCGCTGGTGACTGAAAAATGACCTCGAACCCAGCGACGGCCAGCCAGAACGGGAATGCCCGGCCAATGACGCGCTGGCCGCGCCGGCCTCGGGACGGGCTCTTAGCCCTGGCCGGCTTCGCGAGCCACGCGCTCCAGCCGGCTTCGGTAGTTCGCCCACCACGCCTGGTCGCCGGGCGCCATGTTGTCGTTACCGTCGCGCAACCCCGCCGCCCCGTCGATAAGCTCCCGGACGATATCGGCGTGCCCAGCGTGCCGGTCAGTCTCGGCGATCATGTGCACCAGAATCCGGTGCAGGGTCACCTCGCTGCGGTCGTCAGGCCACCACGGCACATGGCCGGCCGAGTCCAGCGCCAGCGCGTCGATTGTCGCGTCAGAGTGCGCCTGCGCCCGGTGGTACAGCCCGACGATCTGCTCCCGCGACTCATCGGCGGTCGCCCACATGTCCGCGTTGGGCTCGGCGTCTTCCCCGAGCCAGGGCAGCTGCTCGCCGGACGGCCGTCCGAACGTGTCGCCGAAGTAGCCAAGCTCTACGCTGGCCACATGCTTGACCAGGCCCAGCAGGTTAGTGCCGGTCGGCGTCATCGGGCGGCGGATCTCATACTCCGAGAGCCCGTCGAGCTTCCACAGCAGGGCCTCGCGGGCGGCCTGCAGGTATCGGTGCAGGTCTGCTTTCGGATCCGGTCCGGTCATGCCGGACAGTCTGCCAGTTATGAGTTCACCGGTGCGCGCTGGCCGAGCGGCCGGCTGCCTCGCGGACATCGGCTGCGCGGGCGGCGGTCCCCGGCGCGGCGCGCCGGGGACCGCCGCTGGCTAGCTAGCTAACTCAGGCGCCATCCGGCGTCAGCCGGAGCTGGCCAGATCGTGCGCCTTGTGCAGCAGGGCCGCGCAGCCAACGAACTGGCCGACGGCATCGTGGACCGGGGCATTGCCAAAGGCGGCCGCCTCAAGCTCGCCCTTGATCCGGCCTGCCCGCGCGTCCCTGGCTACGTCGAGCTTCCGCAGCGCCTGGTCGGCCTGCAGGTACGTCGCGTCACCAGTGCTCGAGCTCTCAATCGCGCTCGTCGCGGCCATCAGCGTGTCAGTGCCGAAGGTGCCGACGCTCGAGTTGAGCTGCTTGTAGCACGCGCCCAGTGCCGAGATACCCGGAGACCGCAGCGCCGCGTTCGGGCTGGCGAGAATCTGCGTGATCACCCTTCCGTCATGCTCGTAGTCATCCTTGAGGCCGGCCAGGTATAGCAGGGTCGGCCGGATGTCGGTCTCGTCGATCCAGGTGCCCTTGGTCCCGCTGCGGGGGACAGTGACCTGGCCGCTGTTCGGGCCTGCCGAGTTCGGGCCGTCAGCGGCGGCCGTTCCGTCCACGCCGAGGTGCCGGACGCCAGGCCCGGCGATGCCGAAGAAGTTGGTATCGATCTCCGCGGCATAGTCGCCGTGATTGTAGGCAAAGGCGTTGTTCTGGGTGACGCAGGGACCACTGCACGTCGCGCTGCCCGGGGTGAGGAAATAGTCGGGCTTGGCGAACATCGCGAACGTCGGGGTCCTGGCCGGATCCGCGTTCACCATGTGCAGGATCGCCTCTTCGGTCGGGTCGGCGAGGTAATTCGCGATTGGCTGCGTGGTGCCGGTGTACGGGTTGCTCGCGGTCAGGCCGCTCACGTCCCGCTCCAGCGTTCGCACCGCCGGCGCATCATTGGCCGGATTGCCGGTGACGTAGAACTCGGGCGCGGAGTCGCTTTCCAGGCTGAACGGCGTGGTGTTGCCCTTCTGGGTGGCGAGCAGGCCGGTGATGTTTCCTGCCAGCTCGCCGAAGGAACCAGCGGGGTACGTGCACGGCACGTCGGGCGTCACGGTGGTTCCGCTGACCGTGGCACCGTCGCAGTTAGCCGGCGTCGGCTGGATCGCCCGGCCGACGTTCGCGCCCGCCTCGTGGTCGCCCTCGTCCGAGCTCATCACGAACAGCGTGTTCTTGGCGGTGATCCCGTCCGCCGCGAGGCGCTTGAAGAACGCGCCGAACGCCTCGTTGTAGTACTGGGCCTGCGCGACGTAACACGGGTCACCGCTGCCGAGCGCGGCCGGCTGGCCGACGCAGGCGCTGACGCCGGGAATGTGCTCGTTGCCGTGGATGTCGGCCACGTAGAAGTTCACCACCGGCAGGCCGGCCTCCAGCATGTCGGCGGTGTAAGCGAGCGACTGCGACGCGTTGATCGGCCCGAAGCCGGGGAAGCCGGGATAGTTGGTGAGGAAGGCGCCGTTTATCTGGTTCCCGTTCAGGTCGACGAGGTTGCCCGCGGCGTTGGTTACCTGGAAGCCGTTGTGAGCGAGATTGGGCGTTCCCGCGCCGATCTGCGGCGCGACATAGCGGTGGCCGAACAGGCCCTGGAAGCCGCTGTAGCCGCCTGGCTCATCGGGCAGCAGGTCGGATACTGCCGTGGGGCTCGGCGTCGTCTGGCCGAACTTCACGCCGCGGGCCGTCGAGCAGAACTTGCTTCCCTTGGCGCAATGCACGCCGATGCCGACGTAGTCCGCTACCTCGGCGTCCTTGAAGGAGTCGGTGTCCGCGGCCAACTGCTGCGCCTCGGGCGAGTTCGCGCCGAAGACCTTGGGGATGTCGACGGCGGTGTTCTCCAGCACCGTGTTGGCCGTCGAGACCTGCCCGACGTCACAGCCGGCCCGGGTGAACGGAACCCAGGGAGCCGGGGTGATCTTGTCCGGGGCGGGCGGCGGCGTCGTGGTGGCCGGGGGTGCCTTGGCGAACACCATCGACGGGTTGGTGTCGTGGCCCGGGTTGGGGGTTCTGGCCGTGTCGAACACCGGGTCGGTCCAGTAGGCGAAGGAGCCGGCCGGGTCAGTTGTGCCGTCGGCGTTGTAAGCCTGGAAGCTGTTGCTGATCGGCATCCCGTGCCGGTCGCCGTACAGGCCGGTGGCGGTCGTCAGCAGGTCGTCGGCAGTGTGCGCGATCAGCGGCGTGTGGTTGTTCGACATCAGCGTGCCATTGCTGGTGAAGAAGTTCAGCAGGAACGGCATCATCTGCAGATCGGAAGGGACGTTCGGGTTATCGCGGAAGAAATGGACATTGTCGAAAGTAAGGTCGACGACGTGCTTGACGCCCTTGCCAAGGTGGCATGAGCTGGCGTGCTGAGACTGGACGGCCGCGGCGCGGGCTACAGCCGTTCGCACCGACCCTGCGGCCGGCGAACCGACCCCGACGACGCAGAGCGCGGCGACGAGCGCCCCGCGTCCGGTGGCGGCGGCGGCCCTGGCCATAAGCCGCCGCGGCCGGCCATTTTGCTGCTGATGCATCCGATCCTCCTGTTCGGCTGCTTCCGGCCACTTTGCCGGATATCTCAGCCGGTTACGCTAAGGGACTGGACCAAATTCCAGGCGACGGGGAGGCAGCGCAAGAGCCAATCCTTGCTCCTCCGTCGCGCGCCTTTCAGCCTGACCGCCAGACCCGCAGATCGCAATGCCTAATCCAGGAATGGCAGCAATCAGGCGCACGGCCAGCGGCCCTGCGCGTAGCCGGCCTGCGGCTAGGATCTGGGCGTGGCGGTTGAGGCGATCATCTTCGACTGGGGCGGCACGCTGACACCCTGGCATAGCGTCGATCACGAGTCGCTGTGGCAGGCAGTCTGCGCCGGTCATTTCCCGGCCGGGCAGGCGGCCGAAGCCGCGATCGCCATCCTGGCCGCCGAGCAGGACATGTGGCTGCTGTCCGAGCGCGAGCACCGGAGCTCGACCATGAGCCAGGTATTCGAGCGAGCCGGGATCACGCCGACCGACGAGCTGCTGGCGAGCTACACCCGCGAATGGGAGCCGCACACCTTCACCGACCCCGAGGCTATCGAGGTGCTCACCGGCCTGCGCGAGCGCGGGATCAGGATCGGCGTGCTGTCGAACACGATGTGGCCGCGGAGCTGGCACGAGGAGGTGTTCCGCCGGGACGGGCTGCTCGGCCTGATCGACGGCGCCGTTTACAGCAGTGAGATCGACTGGGCGAAGCCGCACCCGGCGGCCTTCCGGGCCGCGATGGCGGCCATCGGCGTCAGTGATCCCGCTAGCTGCGTCTTCGTCGGCGACCGGCCCTATGACGACGTCCACGGCGCGAAGAGGGCCGGCATGCGGGCGGTCTTGATCCCGCACAGCGACGTGCCGGCCTACGCGGAGGCCAGGCCTGACGCGATCATCCACCGGCTATCGGACCTGCCGCAGCTGATCGAGAGCTGGTAGCCAGCCGTCTGCGGGCGGCTGACGACTGCGAGCGCCGGCTGACGGCCGGCCGGGCCGCGTTAGCCAGCTAAGGCCGCGTCGGCGGCCGGAAGACGGACAGCGTCACCGCGAGCGTGACCGGTACCGGGCCGGGCAACTGCCGGATCCGCGAGGCGAGCGCCGCTGGCTCCGCGTGCCAGGCGCTGGGCCCCATCGCGACAAGTGCGCCGACGGCACGGTGGTCGAGCAAGAGCCGCGCCCGGTGCTCGTGCCTGCGGGCTAGCTCGAAGTGCCGGCCGAGCGTCGCGGCGAGCCGCTCGTCCTTATGCCCGTCGACGGCCAGCAGGCCGAGCGGCCGGGTCAGCTCACCGAGGTGATCAGGCTGCGGCGTGACGACGATGAGCAGGCCTGCCGGGTTCAGGATGCGGCGCAGTTCGGTGCCGTTCCGCGGCGCGAATACGTTCAGCACGACGGCGGCGGCGCCGTCGGCAACCGGCAGCTTGAGCCATGCGTCGCAGGCAACTGCGCCGATCCGCGAATGGGCATGGGCGGCCCGCCGCACCGCGAACTTCGAGATGTCCAGGGCCAGCCCGGCGAGCCCGGGCAGGCGATCCAGGACGGCAGCGAGATAGTAGCCGGTGCCCGCGCCCACATCCGCCACGCAGCCCGGCGCCGCCCCGGGCGGTGCCACGTCAGCCGCCACCTTGGCCAGGCGGCCGGCCAGGCTCGCGAAATGGCCGGCCGCCAGGAAATCGGCGCGGGCCCGCACCATCGCCGCAGTGTCGCCGCGTCCGCCGGTAGCCCCGGCCGGAAGCAGGCTTGCATAGCCTTGCCGCGCGATGTCGAAGGCGTGGCCTGCCTGGCAAAGCAGCGAACCGCCGTCCCGGCCCAGGCCGGCCCCGCAGTACGGGCAGGCCAGGTACCGGATCACCGCATCGAGCATGCCGTCATTCTCGCCTGGGAAGCCGCGGAGGTCCCTTCTGGTTCTGCTGGTACTGGTGGGGCCGGTGGGATTCGAACCCACACTTGCAGGATCCTAAATCCTGTGCCTCTGCCGTTGGACTACGGCCCCGCTCCGGGAGGCTGCCGCCGCCAGCAGCGGCCTCCGCCAGCAGCAGCTTGCGCTAGGCAGCCGCGACTGGCATAGCTCTAGACGCCCAGATCCTTGCGCAGCCTCGCGACATGACCGGTTGCCTTCACTGCGTAGTACGCGTTCTCGATCCGGCCGTCGGCGCCGACCACGAAGGTGGACCTGATCACGCCGATGCTCTTCTTCCCGTACAGCATCTTCTCGCCGTAGGCGCCGTACGCCTGCAGCACTGCCCGGTCCGGATCGGACAGAAGCGGGAAGGTAAGTCCTTCTTGCTCGGCAAACCTGGCCAGCTTGGCCGGGGTATCCGGCGATATTCCGAGCACGGCGAACCCCGCGCCGGACAGGTCATCGCGGCTGTCCCTGAAGTCGCAGGCCTGCTTGGTGCAGCCCGGCGTCATCGCGGCCGGGTAGAAATAGATGATCACTCGCTGGCCGCGCAGGGCGGAGAGGCTGACCTCGCGGCCGCCGGAATCCGGCAGGGTGAAGTCCGGTGCGAGGTCACCCGGCGCGAGCCGGTCGTCAGTCACTCGTGCTCCCTTCTGCCACTGTGCTTGCCCTACCGTACCGGCTGAACGGACCGCGTTGCGGCTCCAGGTCGCACCCCCTAGCATGTGCCCGTGCTTCCCGAACCCGGACATATCGCGATCAAGAACTCCGGCCGCCGACCGCTGCGGCTGCTTGCCGGTCCCGTCCTGGTCAGCGGCGCGGCCCTGCTGATGCTGGCCGGATGCGGCGCGAGCAGCTCAGGGGCACCAGCGCCCGGCGCCCAGGCCGGGGCCAAGTCCGGGGGCCAGCAGCCGTCCGCCGCCCGCGCCATCGGCCTCGCCGCCACGCAGGCTCGGCACGTGCGGTCCTATGCGCTGTCGCTGCGCACCCAGAGCACGGGTCTGGTCGCCGAGAGCACCTCGGGCGTCATGCAGATCCGGCTGAAGCCGAGCCTGCTCGGCGAGGTCAGGATGAAACTCTCGGTCGCCGGGCATGCACTGCCGCTGGACGAGATCGTGACGGCGGATGCGCTCTACCTCAAGCTGGCGGCGCTCGGCACCCTGACCGGCAAGCCGTGGATCAAGGTTTCCGATGCCGGGCTGCGCAGCGGCAGCGGCGCCACCATCGGCCAGCTGCTGCAGGGCGTGCAGAACGCCAACCCGCTGGCCCAGACCACGATGCTGACCGCCTCGGCGGACCTGCGCAAGGTCGGCACGCAGGTGATCAACGGCGTGCAGACGACGCACTACAAGGGCTCGTATCCGCTGGCCGCCGCGGTTCGCAAGGTGCCGGCCGCGCTGCGCTCGCTGACCGGCCCGATCCTGAAGTCGATAGGCATCAAGACCGTGCATTTCGATGCCTGGATCGACGGCCAGCACCAGGTGCGCAAGATCGTGACCACCGAGGCCGGCTCGAGCATCCGGATCACCTCGACCGTGGTGATCACGGCGATCAACCAGCCGGTCACTGTCCGGCTGCCGCCGGCCAGCCAGGTCGCTGCTGCGCCGCCCGGCCTCGGCTCACTCGGCGGGCTCGGCTAGCCGCCGAGCAGGGCCGCAATCACCGGGGCAAGCGCGCGCAGCGCGCGGCCGCGATGGCTGATGGCGTCCTTGGCCTCGGCCGTCATCTCGGCGGTGGTCAGCTCGGAGCGGTCCGGGACGAAGATCGGGTCGTAGCCGAAGCCGTTCTCGCCGCACGGCAGCCGGATCACCCGGCCATGCACCGTGCCCTCGCAGACGTGCTGCCGTCCCGATGGCAGCACGAGAGCGGCGGCGCAGGCGAAGTGGGCGCCGCGCCGCTCATCCGGCACGTCGGCGAGCTGGCCGAGCAGCAGGCGCAGATTGGCCAGGTCATCCCCGTGCTTGCCGGACCATCGGGCCGACAGCACGCCGGGCATCCCGTTTAGCGCGTCTACGCAGAACCCCGAATCGTCGGCAACTGCGGGCAGCCCGGTGAACTGCGCGACCGCCGCGGCTTTTAGGAGCGCATTCGCGGTGAACGTGGCGCCAGTCTCGGCGACGTCCGGCGCGCCGGGGAACTCGCCGAGGCCGACAATCTCCGCTGCCACCCGGCCGCCGGCCAGGATCCGCTGCAGCTCGATGATCTTGTCCGGGTTCAGCGTGGCGAGCACCAGCGTGGCGGTCATCTGGCCAGGGCCTCCGCCTGCAGCCCGGTCAGCTCCGCACAGCCGGCCACGGCCAGGCTGAGCAGCTGGTCGAGCATCTCGCGGCCGAAGGGCTCGCGCTCCGCCGTGCCCTGGATCTCCACGAAGCTGCCGTCACCGGTGCAGACCACGTTCATGTCCGTCTGGGCAGCCGAGTCTTCCTGGTAGCAGAGGTCAAGCCTGGGCTGGCCGTCGACGATGCCGACGCTGATGGCGGAGACCGAGGCAACCAGCGGGTCGCCCTTGCACCGATTGCGGCCGCGTAGCCAGGCGATCGCGTCGGCCAGCGCGACATACCCGCCGGTGATCGCGGCAGTCCGGGTGCCGCCGTCGGCTTGCAGCACGTCGCAGTCGACGACGATCGTGTTGTCGCCGAGCGCCTTGGGATCGACGCAGGCCCGCAGCGACCGGCCGACCAGGCGGGAAATCTCCTGCGTCCGGCCACCGGGGCGGCCTTTCACCGATTCCCGGTCGCTGCGGGTGTTCGTGGCTCTCGGCAGCATCGCGTACTCGCCGGTCACCCAGCCGAGCCCGCTGCCGCGCCGCCAGCGCGGCAGGTCCTCGGTGACGCTGGCGGCGCAGAGCACCCGGGTGCGGCCGAACTCGACCAGCACGGAACCCTCTGCGTGATCAAGCCATCCCCTGGTCATCCGCACGTCGCGCAGCTGATCGGGCCGTCGTCCATCGGGTCTGGGCATGCGGGCTAGCCTAGCGGCCAGCCCGCGCGGCGCGGCCAGCCCGATCGCGGCGCGGCCAGCCCGATCGCGGCGCGGCCAGCCCGATCGCGGCGTCAGCTGGCAGCGCGGACCGGGGCGCCGGATTCGATCCACTGGTAGAGCGCCCGGATTCCGTCGGCCAGCGACGTGCCCGCGGTCCAGCCGAGATCCCGCCTGGCCCGGTCAGCCGCTAGCGCGCTGCGCCGCAGCTCGCCTGGGCGGACCGGGAGGAACTCGGGATCCGCGGGGCGGCCGGCCACGGCACCGACCATCCGGGCGAGCTCAAGCACGCTTACCTCGGTCCCGGTGCCGATGTTCCAGGTACCAGGCCGGCCATGGCCGGCGGCGGCGAGAAACGCCTGGACCGTGTCGCCGACGTAGACGAAGTCGCGGGTCTGCGTGCCGTCCCCGTAGATCGCGGGCCGCTCGCCCGCAAGCACCCGGGCGCAGAAGATCGTGATCACCCCGCACTCCCCGGCCGGATCCTGCCGGGGGCCGTACACGTTGGCGAGCCGCAGCACGGAGTGCCGGGCGCCGTGCAGCCGGTTGTAGAGACCGACGTACTGCTCGGCGCAGTACTTGGCGATGCCATACGGCGACTCGGGCAGCGGCAGCACGTCCTCCAGCGCCGGGATCGGCGCGTCCCTGCCGTACAGAGCACCGCCGCTGGAGCAGAACAGCACCCGCGCGCTGACCTCGCGGGCAGCCTCCAGGACATTCACCGTCCCCACGATGTTGGCCTGCGCGTCGGCGGCCGGCGCGGTCACCGATGCGGTGACGTTGATCTGGGCAGCCAGATGGCAGATCAGCTCGGGCCTTGCCCGGCGGACGACGGCGGCCAGCGGTCCGGCGTCCATGACGCTCAGCTTGTGCAGGGCGGCATGCTCATGGACCCGGGCCGACTGGCCGGCTGACAAATCGTCGACCACGCTGACTTCATCGCCTCTGCCGATCAGCGCGTCAGTCAGGTGTGAGCCGATGAACCCGGCGCCGCCGGTGACAAGTACGCGCATGCCAGCCGAGTGTATGTGCCGGGGCGGGCGCTGCTGCGGCCGGCGGTTAGCCTGCCGGAACGGCGGGCCCGGGCCGGTCCAGGTCGAAGATCCGGCCGGAGCTGGCCAGGGACACTGGCCCGCTGAATGCGCCTGCGGCCGCCGCCAGCGTGCTGGCCTGGTCATTCCATGCGACGAGGTGCGTGAGCACGAGCTCGCCGACCGCCGCCCTGGCCGCGTGCTGGCCGGCCTGCTGCCCGGTCAGGTGCAGGTTCGGCGGAGCCGGCTCGGTGCCCGCGGCAGCTGGCAGGTCAGCCAGGGATGCCTCGCAGAGCAGCAGGTCGGCGCCGCGGGCAAGCCGGACGAGTGCTGGCGATTCCCCCGTATCAGCGGAGTAGGCAAGCACCCGGCCGCCCTGCTCGATACGGAAGGCGAAGGTCTCGACCGGATGGTTCACGTGGTCGACCGTGACGTCGAACGGGCCGATCCGGCTGGTTCCCGCCGTCAGGGTCGTGAAGGAGAAGGCCGGCGGCATCTCCCGCGCGATGCTGTGGCCCTGCGCGCCTGCCAGCCGCTCGGCGGTGCCAGCCGGCCCGTAGACGCCGATGCTGGGCTTCGGGCCGTCCGGCGCATACGTCCGCGCCACCCAGTAGGAGGCCATGTCCAGGCAATGATCGCCGTGCAGGTGGCTCAGGCAGATGGCGTCGATCTCAAACAGGCCGGCATGGCGCTGCAGGACGCCGAGTGCCCCGTTCCCGAGGTCGATCAGCAGCCGGAAGCCTTCGGCTTCCACCAGGTAGCAGGAAGCCGGGCTCGTTGGCCCGGGAAAGCTGCCAGCGCATCCGATCACGGTCAGCCGCATGGACATCCATGCTAAGCGCACCACGGCGGCCCTGGCCCGGCCGGCGGCCTTGGCGCGGCCGGCGGCCCTGGCGCGGCCGGCGGCCCGGGCGCGGCCGGCGGCCCACCGCGGCGGCGGCCCAGTCGCTGGACTCTTCGCCCAGCTACCAATGTGGCCGGGAACGCGGCATGATCCATCCAGAGGCCGGCCCGGCAGGCCGGAACGGGCGCGGCACCTGGCTACGGAGTTGCGATGGCGGATCAGGTGATCGGCGAGCAGGACGCACTCTGCCGCGCGCTCGCCGAGCCGACCGTGCACGTGCGCGGCCGCTGGATCACCAGCCTCAGCCTGGCCAGCCTGGGGATGTGGATGGTCGCGCTCACGCCGCAGCAGGTGCTCATCCCGATCCAGCTGCAAGACATCACGCCGCGGCACAAGATCGTCGCCCTGGCGGTGGTGTCCGGCCTCGGCGCCATCGCCTCCGGCCTTGCCACCCCGCTGGCCGGCGCGCTCTCCGACCGGACGACCCACGGCTTCGGCATAGGCCAGCTGCGCGGCCGGCGGCACCGCTGGACGCTGGGCATGTCGCTGCTCGCGGCGGCCTCGCTTGCACTGCTGGGCCGGCAGGCGAGCGTGACCGGGGCGGCAGTCTTGTGGGTCCTGTTCTGCGCCTTCCAGAACGGCGAATATGCCAGCCTGAGCGCCGCCATCCCCGATCACGTGCCGGTCCGGCAGCGCGCGACCGTGGCGGGCTGGGTGGGGATGCCGCAGGCGCTCGGCCTGGTGGTCGGAACTATCCTGGTCGTCGATGTCTTCACGAACCTGATCGCCGGCTACGACGTGCTGGCGGTGCTGCTAGTGGCGCTGACCCTGCCGTTCGTGCTGCTGACGCCCGATTACCCGCTGGACCCCGCCGACCGACCGCAGTTCTCCTGGGCGCAGCTGGCCCGGTCGTACTGGCTGAGCCCGCGCCAGTATCCAGACTTCGCCTGGGCCTGGGTCACCCGTTTCCTCGCTTCGCTCGCCATCGCCATGGGCACCCTGTACCTGCTGTATTTCCTCCGCGACGCGGTGCACTACGCCCGGCTGTTCCCCGGCCGCACGGCCCAGGACGGCCTGCTGATCCTGATCGTGATCTACACCGCCGGTGTGGTCATCACCGCGATCGTGGGCGGGAGCATCTCCGACCGGATCGGCAAGCGGAAGATGATCGTCACTATCTCCGGCACCCTGATGGGCGTGGCCGCCCTGCTGCTCACGTTCGTGGAAACCTGGCCGGCCGCGCTCGCCGCGGCCGCCTTGTTCGGCGCCGGCTTCGGCGCATATCTCGCCGTCGACCAGGCGCTCATCACCCAGGTGCTGCCCGCGGCCACGGACCGGGCCAAGGACCTGGGCATCATCAACATCGCCATCGTCTGCCCGTCCGCGATCGGCGCGCTGCTCGCGGCGCCGCTGGTATCCCTCGGCGGCTACCCGACGCTGTTCGCCGCGACGGCGATCGTGGCCATGGCCGGCTCGGTCTTCGTCTGGCGAATCAAGAGCGTCCCGTAAGGCCTGCCGCTAGCCGTCGCGGCCGACCCGGGCGATCTGGCGGCTCTGCGCGACCAGCCGCCCGGCCGCGTCCCAGACCTCGGCCTCCTCGTCGAACCAGCCGCCGCCGACATGCCTGCCGCGGGCCGCCACCTTGAGCACTCCTGGTGCAGGTACCGCGCGCATGTGCCAGGTCAGCTCGACCGTCGGCGCCCAGCCGGAAGCGCCCAGGCCGAACACCACCGGCGGCATGCAGTCCACGGCGAGCGAGAGCAGGTAAGCGTCCGGATCCCGGTCTTCGCGCAGCCGGAAGTACCCGCGCATCTCGGGCACCCCGGCCGGCTCGCCGTGCCGCCATCCGGTCGTCGCCGGGTCAAGCCGCATCTCCACCTGTCCGGCGTACCCGATGACCCCGTTCGGTCCTGTCGCCGCCGGCCACGATCCGAGGTCGACGCACTGCTCGAGCGGCGGCAGCACCGGCGGCGCGCCCGTCCAGCTCAGCTCCGCCGCCTGCCCGTAGCCGGCTCCGGCAGCGGGCACGGCGCCGGTGGTGACGATCAGCTCCAGCACCGGCATGCCGTCCTGGCTCAGGCTCGCCCGCGCCGTGGCGGCCGTCCTGCCCTCTTTCAGCCAGGTCACGCCGACCTGCGCGGCGGCCAGTTGCGGGACGCGGAGGAAATGCGCGCTGGTAGCCACTGGATGCGGATGCGGCGAGGTATCGAGCACGCAGCGCAGCACGGTCGCCATCAGCACGCCGCCATTGACGGCGGGCGGGGCACCGCCGCCGGGCGGCACGATCGCGAACCGCTCGTCGGCCCGCACCGCATAACGGCCGGCTCCGGACCGCCGGATCGCGGTTGCCTCATCGAAGATCGTCAGGCCCACAGCTGGCCTTCCAGCCGGGCCTCGGCTTCCTCCAGCGTTCCCGTGTAGGCGCCGGTGGAAAGGTACTTCCAGCCCCCGTCGGCGATAATCAGCGCGATGTCGGCCCGCTCCCCCGCCGCCTGCGCCCTCGCCGCGACGGCCAGCGCGGCATGCAGCGCGCAGCCGGATGAGATCCCGGCGAAGATGCCCTCCCGATCGAGTAGCTCGCGGGTCCGGCGCAGGGCGTCGGACGAGGACACCGAGACCCTGGACGTCAGCACGGATTCGTCGTAAAGCTCAGGCACGAAGCCCTCGTCCATGTTGCGCAGCCCGTAGACCAGCTCGCCATACCGGGGCTCGGCCGCCACGATCTGCACGCCGGGCACCCGCTCACGCAGGAACCGTCCCGCTCCAATGATCGTCCCGGACGTGCCGAGACCCGAGATGAAGTGCGTGATCCCGGGCAGGTCGGCGAGCAACTCGGGCCCGGTGCCCTGGTAGTGCGCCCGGGCATTCGCCTCATTGCCGTACTGGTACAGCATTATCCAGTCCGGGTTCTCCGCGGCCAGCTTCCTGGCGACCCGGACCGCTTCGTTAGACCCGCCCGCAGCCGGCGAGGAGATGACCGACGCGCCGTACATCTCGAGCAGCTGGCGGCGTTCCGCGGAGGTGTTCTCCGGCATAACGCAGATCAGCCGGTAGCCGCGCAGCCGCGCCATCATGGCCAGCGAGATGCCGGTGTTGCCCGAGGTCGGCTCCAGGATCGTAGCGCCGGCCGCAAGCCGGCCGTCCTTCTCCGCCGCCTCGATCATGAATAGCGCCGCCCGGTCCTTCACTGACCCAGTCGGGTTGCGCTCCTCCAGCTTGGCCCACAGCCGCACGCCGGGGCCGGGCGACAGCGCGGGCAGGCCGACCAGCGGGGTATCGCCGACCGAAGCGGGCAGCGAGTCGTAGCGCATCAGGCTCCGCCTGGGTCTCAGCGCTTCCCGCCGGCCACGGCGGGCAGCACGGTGATCGTGTCGCCGTCCTTGACCGGCGCGTTCAGCCCGCCGAGGAAGCGCACGTCCTCGTCGTTCAGGTAGACATTGACGAAGCGGCGAAGCCCGGAGTCATCTACCAGCCGTTCCTGCAGCCCGCCATGGCGTGACTCAAGGTCAGCGAGCAGGTCTGCCAGCGTGGTACCGGAGCCCTCGACTGACTTGGCCCCGCCGGTGTAGCTGCGCAGGATCGTCGGGATGCGGACCTCGATGGCCATCAGTTTCGCTCCTGGGTGTGCGGTCGCGGCAGGCTGCTTCCTTGCGTCCCAACCGGCCGGGCGCCGGGATCATTCCGCCGCCGGGCCGGCCGGCCCCGCCGCGCCGCCGGCCGTCCCGGTGTCCGGCATCACGCGGACTTCCTCCTCGGTCACCGTCCCGTCGGCGATCCGGTACGAGCGGAACTCGGCCGCATCGGGCTCCCGAGTGGAAACCAGCACGTAATGCGCGCCTGGCTCGCTCGCGTAGGCGATATCGGTGCGGGACGGGTACGCCTCGGTGGCCGTGTGCGAGTGGTAGATGACGACCGGCTCCTCGTCCCGGTCGTCCATTTCCCGCCACACCCTCAGCTGCTCCATTGAGTCGAACCGGTAGAAGGTCGGCGACCGCTCCGCGTTCGCCATCGGGATGAACCGCGCCGGGCGGTCGCGGCCGGCCGGCCCGGCGATCACCCCGCAGGCCTCGTCCGGATGGTCGGCCCGCGCGTGCGCGAGGATCTTCGCCTGCAGCGACTGGCTGATCGTCAGCATGGATGCGAGGGTAATCCCGCATCGCCGCCCTCACGACAGTGCGTCCACCAGGCTCTCCTGGAGGTACGCCAGCCAGTGGTAAACCCACACCAAGGTAGCGCGGGGATCATCGGCGTCGGTGCCGCCGGGCAGCTCGTCGAAGTCGTCGGTAACCCCGAGGCGTACCCCGAGGGCAAGCCTGACATCGTTCAGCGCGCGCAGCCAGGCCCGTGCGTCAGCTTCGGTCAGCCGCACCCGGCCGCCCCTGGCCGGCAGCGTGTCCAGCACGGTCCTGGCCGCCGCGACCTTGCCGTCGCGCAGGCCCTGCTCGGTATACCGGCGGAACTCGCCGGCCGCCTCGGGGTCCTCGGCGTAACCGTCCGGCAGCAGCCGGGCAAGCACCGGATCCTCCGGCAGCTCGGTGCTGTCGCTCAGGCCGAGTTCGGCCGCGAGCTCGTCCTGCTGGCCGGCCTGCTGGTCACCGCCGACGAGCACCGCGATCTGGCCGACGAGATCGCGCACGATTCTCGCCTGCGGCGCGGCAAACCTGGCGGTCACGCCGCCCGGGGTAGCGCGAAACCGTGCCACCAGCGCCTCCGGAAACTCAGCTTCCTCCCCGCCCGCTGGCGGGCCCGGATGACCGGCGTCGTCCGCCCGGCCCGCAGGCACCCCCGGGTAACCGGGGTCACCGCCCTCACTGCCCCGGCCAGTCACGAATCGTGGCTCACCGTGGCCCACAGGCCGTAGCCATGCAAGGTCTCGGCGTCCCGCTCCATCGCCTCGCGGGCGCCAGCCGACACGACGGCCCTGCCTTTGTGATGGACATCCAGCATGAGCTTCTCAGCTTTCGGCTTCGGGTACCCGAACACCGTCTGGAACACGTAGGTCACGTATTTCATCAGGTTGACCGGGTCGTTCCAGACGATCGTGACCCACGGCATGTCCGGGATCGCCTTCTCGTCAGTCTCCGACCGCTCAACCTCGGCGGGCGCCAGGCTCATTGGCTGTTCACCTCCCTGCCCAGTCTCCCATTCTCCCAGTATGCGCGGGTCCCGGTCACCCCAGGGCAGCCTGCCCGGCCGGATCCGTAGGCTTCCCTCGTGACAGCAAACCAGCCCGAGGGAACGGGCCTGCTCACCGACCACTACGAGCTGACCATGCTGCGGGCCGCGCTGCGCAGCGGCGCCGCCGCGCGGCGGTCGGTCTTCGAGGTCTTCGCCAGGCACCTGCCCAGCGGCAGGAGATACGGCGTAGTCGCCGGGACCGGGCGGCTGCTCGACGCGATCGAGGAGTTCAGCTTCGGGCCGGGCGAGATCGGCTTCCTGCGGGAGCGCGGCGTGGCCGATGACGCTACGCTGCGATACCTGGAGTCGTACCGGTTCGGCGGCGACATCTGGGGATACGCGGAGGGCGACTGCTACTTCCCCGGGTCCCCGATCCTGGTCGTGGAAGGCAGCTTCGCCGAGGCATGCGTGCTTGAGACGCTGGCGCTGTCGGTGCTCAACCACGACTGCGCGATCGCGTCTGCGGCGTCCCGGATGGTCACCGCGGCTGATGGCAGGCCGCTAATCGAGATGGGCTCGCGCCGCACGCACGAGCTCGCCGCCGTAGCCAGCGCCAGGGCCGCTTACATCGCCGGCTTCGCCACCACCTCCAACCTTCGGGCGGGCCATGCCTACGGCGTGCCGACCAGCGGCACGAGCGCGCACTCGTTCACACTGGTCCATGACAGCGAGCGGCAGGCGTTCACCGCGCAGGTCGAGTCGCTCGGCACCGGCACGACCTTGCTCGTCGACACTTATGACGTGGCCGACGCGGTGCGCGCCGCCGTGGCCGTGGCCGGGCGCGGGCTCGGCGCTGTCCGGATCGACAGCGGGGACCTGCCGGTAATGGCCCGCAAGGTGCGGTCGCTGCTGGACTCGCTCGGCGCCGGGAAGACCAGGATCGTGCTGACCGGCGATCTGGACGAGTACTCGATCGCGGCGCTCGCCGCTACCCCGGTGGACGGCTACGGGGTAGGAACTTCGCTGGTCACCGGCTCCGGGGTGCCGACGGCGGCGCTGGTGTACAAGCTGGTCGCCCGGGCCGACGGCACCGGCGGCGGGATCGGCGCTGGGTCGGCCGCTGGCGGCCTGCGGCCGGTGGCCAAGCGCTCGGTCGGCAAGCCGGGCCGCGGCGGGCGCAAGTGGGCTGCCCGCGACCGCGACCGGGGGACGGCCATCGCCGAGCGCATCACCGACCGGCCGCCAGGCCGCGACGAGGGCCGCCCGCTGCTCCGTCAGCTGGTGCGCGACGGTGAGGTAGTCGGCCGGGAACCGCTGGCGGCTGCCAGGTCCAGGCACGCCGACGCACTGGCGGAACTGCCCACGCATGCGCTGCGGCTGTCCCGCGGCTACCCGGCCATTCCGACGATCTTCGAGCCGGCCGACGAGTAGCGCGCCGCCCCTGCGGCTAGCCTGTTGGCATGCATCCCAGCGCCGAAAATGTGGCCGCCGTGCTCGCGCGCAGTGCGGTCTTCGGTCAGGTCATGGAGCTGCCGGAGCCGGCCCCGACGGCGGCGACCGCGGCCGCGCAGCTTGGCTGCGAAGTCGGGGCCATCGCTAACAGCCTGGTGTTCAATGCCGACGGCGAGCCGCTGCTGATCCTGACCAGCGGCGCGCACCGGGTGGACACCGCCGTGGTGGCGGCACAGCTCGGCATCTCGTCGGTGCGCCGGGCGGATCCGGAGTTCGTGCGATCGAGCACCGGGCAGGCGATCGGCGGCGTCGCGCCGGTGGGTCATCCGCGGCAGATCCGCACCCTGGTAGACCGCTGGCTGCAGCGGCATGACGTGGTCTGGGCGGCCGCCGGGCACCCGCACACGGTGTTCCCCACTTCGTTCGCGGAGCTGATCCGGATCACCGGCGGCGCACCTGCGGACGTGGCGGGCACGGCTAGCTAGGCCGGGCAGCATGCGGCGCCGGGCTACCATCGGTGGCGTGCGTGCGCTGCTGATCGTCGACGTGCAGAACGACTTCTGCGAGGGCGGCTCGCTGGCCGTCGCCGACGGTGCCGCGGCGGCCCGCGCAATTACCGCGTACCTGGCCGGGCCGGCCGCCGGGGCTTACGCCCACGTGCTGGCGACGCAGGATTACCACGTCGACCCGGGCGGGCATTTCGCCGCCGAGCCTGATTTCGAGAGCAGCTGGCCAGCGCACTGCGTGGCCGGGACACCGGGCGCGGAGTTTCATCCCGGCCTGGACACCAGCCTGGTCGAGGCGGTATTCCGTAAGGGCGCCCACAGCGCTGCCTATAGCGGATTCGAGGGCACGGACGGCGACGGAACCCGGCTCGCCGACTGGCTCCGGGCGCGCGGCGTGTCAGGCGTCGACATCGCCGGGATCGCTACCGACTACTGCGTCCGCGCAACCGCCGCCGACGCCGTTGCGGCCGGCCTGCGCACTCGCGTGCTGGCTGGGCTGACCGCGGCAGTGCATCCGGACGCGGGCCGGGCCGCCCTGGCCGCGCTCCGCCAGGCCGGCGTCCTGGTCACCACGGCGCCCGGTAGGGATCAGTCGTCGCCCTCGGGCAGCGACTCGTAGATCTTCTTGCACTCCGGGCAGACCGGGAAGCGCTTCGGATCCCTGGTCGGCACCCATATCTTGCCGCATAGCGCGACTACCGGGCTGCCGCTCACCGCGCTGTCGACGATCTTGTCCTTCTGCACGTAATGCGCGAACCGCTCGTGATCGCCGTCGCCATGCGAGAGATCGGGACGGGTGCCCGCGTCCTGGCGGGTATCGGTATCGGGAAGGATTCTCTGTGCTCACGTTCACGGAGTCTACGCCGCGCCGGCGGCTGGCCAGGATTTACCGCCGGACAACGCGGCCGGCTGCGCAGCTCAGTTGAGCGCCGGATCGTCGGGATAGGTGGCCATCATGGCCAGCTCGCCGCCCTGCCGCCGCAGGACCGCCTGCCAGAGCCGGCCCGGTTCCGCGAAGAACGCGTCGGCCGGCTCGCCGGGAAGGACGTACCAGGCACCATCGTCGATCTCCGCGGCCAGCTGGCCGGGCCCCCAGCCGGCGTAGCCAGCGAAGACCCGGAACTCGCAGACACCGCCGGCCAGCAACTCGGGCGGTGCCTCCAGGTCCACCAGGCCGACCCTGGACATGACCGATGAACCGTCCAGTGACCGCCAGCCGAGCGGCTCATCCTCGCCGCGGGCCAGGGCCAGGGCGAGCGCGCTGTTCGGCGAGACCGGGCCGCCCTTGAATACCACGGAAGGCCCGGTTACCAGTGCCGTCCAGGCCTCGAGGACCTGGCCCACCGATACCTCGGTCGGCCGGTTGAGCACGACGCCGAGGGTTCCCTCGGTCGGCTCGTCCTCGATGACCAGGATCACCGTGCGCCGGAAGTTCGGGTCGCGGAGCAGCGGCGTCGCGACGAGCAGCCTGCCGCCGAGGGCATCATCCGCCATGGACCAATCATGCGACAGGAGATCGCCCGGCTGGCAGCCCCCCGGGGCACTCGCTACCACGTACCCTTCAAGTGTGTCCGACGAAGGCTCCACGAACGCCGCAGCCGCCGCACTGGCCGACGTGCCGCAGATCGATGTCACCAGGCTGCGGGTGGCGATCGCCCGGGTTTCGCGCCGGCTGCGCAGGCACGAGCTTGCCGGGCTTACCCCGACTCAGCTCGCGGCGCTGGCGACCGTAGAGTCAGCCGGCCCGCTCCGGCTGGGTGATCTTGCCGCCGCGGAGCGGATCGCGCCGTCGACCCTGACCAGGATGGTTACCGCGCTTGAGGACCTGGGCTACGTCGAGCGGTGCGCGGTGCCAGGCGATGCCAGGGCAAGCACCCTGACCATCACCCCGCGCGGACACGCGGCGCTGGAGCGCATCCGGCAGGAGACCACGGTCGTGCTCGCGGACAGCCTGCACACCCTGCCGCCCGACCAGCTCGCCGCGCTTGCCGCCGCGCTGCCTGCGCTTGAGCAGCTGGCCAGCGCCGGGCAGCCGGAGCCGGGCGGCAGCTGACGCCCTGGCCCGGACGGCTCAGAACAGCAGGCCGGACAGCTTGGCCCGGGACTTCGCGACCCGCGGATCCCTTGGCGGGAACACCTCGAACAGGCTCACCAGGTGCGCCCTGGCGCGATCACGGTCGTCCCCTGAGGTTCTGCGGACGGCACCGAGGAGGCGGTCGAACGCTTCCTCGATCCGGCCGGTGGCCAGGTCAATGTCGGCGACCCGGCACTGGGCGTCGATGTCGTCCGGGTTCTCGGCCGCATCCCGCCGGGCTTTGGCCTGGTCATCCGAGTTGACCCGCCTGATCAGGTCGACCTGAGCCAGCCCGAGCGTGGCGACCGGGTGGCCAGGGGATGCCGCGAGCACCTTCTCGAATGCGCTGGCCGCGCCATCCAGATCGCCGCGCTCCATCGCCTGCTGCGCCTCGGCGAAAGCCGGGTCCGCCATCGGGTCGGGACCGGGGCCGGGGCCGCCCAGCGGGCCGGCCGCCGGCGGGTACGGCCGGCCCTGGCCGGGCGCGGCCGGGCTGGCGGCATTCTCGCTGCCCGGCGGCCCGGCGGCGCTGCCGCCCTGGCCGGCGCTGCCCAGCCCGAGCTGCTGTGCCGCCGCCAGCACATGGCTGACCCAGTCGCGGACCTGCGCCTCGGGCAGCGCACCGAGGAATCCGTCCAGGACCTGGCCGCCGACCACCGCCACGACCATCGGGATGCTCTGCACCTGGAGCGCCGCGCGCAGCTGCGGGTTGGCATCGATGTCGACCTTGGCAAGTACCCAGCCGCCGTCCGCCTCGGCGGCGAGCTTCTCCAGCACCGGCCCCAGCTGCTTGCACGGCCCGCACCACTCAGCCCACAGGTCCATGATCACGGGAACGTTGCGGGAGCGGTCGAGTACGTCGGCATTGAACGTCTCGTCGGTTACGTCGATCACGTGCCCGGCTGGCGCGCCTGCGTCCCCGGCGGCGCCAGGCGTTCTTGATGCCTTCTCCCGGCGTTGCGCGGCGGCCTGCCGCGCGCCCAGGTCAACGGCTCCATGGAGCGAGAAGTCGCGCGGCTGCTGCATGACTCCATCCTGCCGTATCGGCCGGACTGCCCGGGCACCGCCGCCCGGTCAGAATGCCGGGGCCTCAAAGTAGCCGCCCCATTCCGCGCGCAGCGCTCCGCAGATCTCGCCGAGCGTCGCCTCCGCCCGGGCGGCGTCCAGCATCGCGGGGATCATATTCGCGCCGGACTGCGCCGCGGCCAGCATGTTCGCGATGGCGGTATCGACGGCCTGCTGGTCACGCCCGGACCGGCGGGTGGCAAGATCGCTCACCTGGTCCCGCTCGACGTCGTGGCTGACCCGGAGGATCTCCACCGGCTTCTCCACCGTCTCAGTGCAGCAGTTCACGCCGACCACCCGTTTCTCGCCTTTCTCCAGCTGCTGCTGGTAGCCGAACGACGCCTCGGCGATCTCCGCCATGAACCAGCCATCCTCGATGCCGCGCAGGATGCCGCCCGTCATCGAGCCGTCCGGACTCATCGCGCGGATCCTGGCGAAGGTCTCCTCGGCCTCGGCTTCCAGCCGGTCGGTGAGCGCCTCGACGTACCACGAGCCGCCCAGCGGATCCGCGACGCTGGCGACGCCGGTCTCCTCCATGATCACCTGCTGGGTGCGCAGCGCGATCTCCGCCGTCTTCTCGCTCGGCAGCGCGAGTACCTCGTCCAGGGCGTTGGTGTGCAGCGAGTTCGTGCCGCCGAGTACCGCGGCCAGTGCCTCGATCGCCGTCCTGACCACGTTATTGTCCGGCTGCTGCGCAGTCAGCGAGACTCCGGCGGTCTGGGTATGGAAGCGCAGCCACTGGGCCCGGTCGGTGCGCGCGCCGTAGACGTCACGCATCCACCGCGCCCAGATCCGGCGGGCCGCGCGGAACTTGGCGATCTCCTCGAAGAAATCGATGTGCGCGTCGAAGAAGAACGACAGCCCCGGCACGAAAGTCTCCACGTCAAGGCCCCGGGACAGGCCGAGCTCCACGTACCCGAAGCCGTCCGCCAGCGTGAACGCGAGTTCCTGCGCGGCCGTCGACCCGGCCTCCCTGATGTGGTAACCGGATACCGACAGCGGCTTGTAGTCGGGGATCTGGCTCGTGCAGTACTCCATCAGGTCACCGATCAGCCGCAAGTGCGGCTGCGGCGGGAACAGCCACTCCTTCTGGGCGATGTACTCCTTGAAGATGTCCGTCTGCAGCGTGCCGTTCAGCGCGGCGACGGCGGCCCCCTGGCGCTCCGCCGCGGCGAGGTACATGCAGAACACCGGCACCGCCGGGCCGCTGATCGTCATCGACGTGGTGACATCGGCCAGCGGGATGCCAGCGAACAGGACGTCCATGTCCGCGGCCGAGTCGATGGCAACGCCGCAGTGCCCGACCTCGCCGAGCGCCCGCGGGTCATCGGAATCCCGGCCCATCAGCGTCGGCATGTCGAAGGCGACCGACAGGCCGCCGCCACCGCCGCGCAGCAGCATCTTGTACCGCTCGTTGGTCGCCGCCGCGTTGCCGAACCCGGAGAACTGCCTGATCGTCCAGGCCCTGCCCCGGTAGCCAGCCGGGTAAAGACCGCGGGTAAACGGGTATTCACCTGGCCAGCCGATCCGTTCGAAGCCGGGCACGACGGCGGCTGGCGGCGGCCCGTAGACAGGCTCGATCTCGAGCCCGGACAGCGTGCTGAAATCGGCGTCGCGCTTGCGCGCCGCGTCATACCGGCGCTGCCACCGCCGCATGCCCTCGCGCGCCTGCGCCGCTATGCCCTGACCATCCATGACTTTCCTCCGCGCGTGCCAGCGGCCCACTTAGTAGGACGTCCTACTATCTAGCTGTTAGTGTATGCCGCTGCCGCTGCCGCTGCCATTGCCGCGAAAGCGAGCCGCAGCGCGGCCTGCGTAGCGCGGTGCCTTTTCCCGCATGCCGCGCCGTCGCCAGGGCAGGCGGCCGACCGCGAAAAGGGCAGGCGGCCGACCGCGAAAAGGCGCCGACGGCGCAACCGGCGGGGGCCCTGCGTCGTCTCATTGAGTGCCTGAGCGCTACGAGGGCTCCGGCGGCCCCAGCCGTGACCCGCGGAATGTGTGGTACAACGTATGCGATATTGCGCAAGCGGCGTGGAAAGCGCAGCGCTCCTCGGGGACGCCGCGACGGCGCTAGGACCGTGGGTTGCGCCGCCGGATCCGGCGGCGAGGCGAGGAAGTTCCGTGGCCAGGCTCCGCACGGCCGACCGCGCGGCGGCCGAGGATCTCTTCAACGCCAGCTACCCGAGACTGGCCGGCTGGGTCCGCAGGCTGGTCGATGACGACGAGACCGCGCATGAGATCGCCTCGGAGGCGTTCACCAGGCTGCTGGCCCGCTGGTCCGGCCTGGACAACCCGCAAAGCTACCTGTACATGATTGCCACGAACCTGGTCAGGGATCACTGGCGCAAGACCGGAAGGGAGCGCCGCGCCATCCGCACTCTCATTGCGACCGCACCGCCGGACCCGGCCTGCCACCCGGCGCAGGACGTCGATGTCCGGGCGCTCATCGAGGCACTGCCGGTCAAGTTGCGCAGCGCGTTCCTGCTGCACTATTACGGTGGCTTCGGGGTGCGCGAGGTGGCGGCGATGCTCGGCCGGCCGGAGGGCACGATCAAGGCGGACCTGCATCACGCCCGCGCGAGGCTGAAGGCCGCCGTGGGGAACGCCAGTGAGTAATCACCGCGATGAGGTCGACTCCTGGCTGGACGCCGACGTCCAGCCGCTGCCGCCGCCGCCGGGAGCCTTCGAGCGGGTGAGCAGGCGGGCGCGGCGGCGCAAGGCCGGCCGGGCCATCGCATCGGCAGCCGGCGCAGCCGTGCTCGTCACCGGCCTCGCGATCACCCCGCGGGTGGCAGGTTCGCTGCTCGGCCGCCCGGCCGGGCCGCCCGCCAAGGTCCAGGGCAGCGCGATCGCCGGCCCGGCGTTCTCACAGAAAGCGCCCAGCAGTCCCCGCCGCAGTGACGGGAGCACTAAGTCGCGCACGGCCACCCCGATCCCGACGCCGACGCCAGGTTCGTCGCTCTCAGCTAGCGGCTCCGGCCAGCCGGTGCCTGCTCGCTTCCGGCCGACCTCGGTTACCTTTATCGGTACGCATACCGGCGCAGCGATCGGCCAGGCCGGGACCCCGGGCAGCTGCGGCCCGCCGGACGCGGCGGTCTGCACCTCGCTGGCGGGCACGCCCGACTACGGCCAGACCTGGTACGGGGTCAGCGCGCCGGTCACCGGGGCGCCAGCGGGCTCGGCAGGCGTGAGCGGGCTCCGCTTCCTCAATACCCGCGACGGCTGGGCGTTCGGCCCCGAGCTGTGGGTCACCCATGACGGCGGCGCGGACTGGGCCCAGGAGTCGACGGACGGCCTGCGGGTCACCAGCCTGGAGACCGCTGGCGACCGGGCCTTCGCGCTGTTCGCCAGCTGCGCGGGCACTGGCGCCGATTTCGCCGCGCACTGCGCCAGCTTCCGGCTCTACTCCTCCCGCCTGGGCAGCGACAGCTGGCACCGGGTGCCCGGCGCGGCCAGCGACCTGCCGGCGGCCGGGAACGCGGCAGGCGCGGCGGCGGCGGCGAGCCTGGCGCTCGCTGCTGGCCCGGTGGCCGAACCGGCAGCCGGAACCGGATACGTGCTGGCGCCATCGGGTGCCGTGCTCAGCGGACCGCTGGCCGGCGGCCCCTGGGCGGTCGCCGGGCAGGCTCCGTGCCAGTCCGCCGTTGCCCAGCCGGCCGGCTGGCCGCCCGGCGCGATGCTCACCGTGGGCTCGAACGAGCTCTTCGTGGCGTGCACGAGCGCGGCCGCACCGGGCAGTCAGGGTTACCTCAAGTCCGTCTGGGCCTCGACTGACGACGGGGCGCACTGGCAGCAGACCGGAACGGTGCGAGGGCCCGGGATCGCGACATCCCTGGCAGCGGCGCAGGGCGGCCTGGTCGTGCTCGCCACCAGCACGTGCATAGACGTCTCCGCAGACGGCGGCGCGACCTGGCGGCAGGCGTACGGCAGCCCGCCCGGCGCGGCTGCCGGGCGGCCTGGCTTCTCCTACGTCGGCATGACCGACGGAGCGCACGGGGTCGCCGTGCCCGCCGACACCGGCCTGCAGGAAGTGTTCATCACCGTCAACGGCGGCAGCACCTGGCAGCCATCGCCCGTCAGCAGCGGCTGACCCGCCCGCAGCGGAAGGCCTCAGCCAGCCGCGGGCGCTGGCCCGGCGAAGTCGCCGGCCGCGACCCGGAGCCCTCGCAGCAGGCCGAAGATCTCGTCGCGTTCGGCTGCCGCGAATACGCCCACGCCGAACTCCGCGGCCATCAGATCCTTGGTCGCCCGCTCGACCAGGCCGCGGCCCTCCGGGGTTATCTCGGCCAGCGTGCCCCGGCCATCCCGCGGGTTGGGCCGGCGCACCACCAGCCCCTGCCGCTCCAGTCGCTGGATGATGTTGGTGACGCTGGTCGGGTGCACCATCAGCCGCTGCCCGATCAGCCGCAGCGGCAGCGCGCCGGCCCGGCTGAAGCTGATCAGGACCAGCGCCTCGTACCGCGCGAAGGTCAGCCCGTGCGGCCGGAGCTGCCCGTCAAGCTCGGCCAGCAGGATCTGCTGCGCCCGCATGATCGAGGTAGCGGCGGCCATGGCAGCCGAGTCCCCGAACCTGCGCTGCCAGATTTCCGCAGCGCGGGCGATCGGGTCGAACGGCAGATCCAGCGGCTTCCGCACAGCCACACCGTACCGCCGCCGGGCCGCGCGCCCGGCAGGCCGCGGCCGGCCCGGTAGCTCAGCGTAAACAACTCCCCCACGATTGGTCACGACGGGGTTACACTGCGGACCGGGACGGTGGCCGATGAATCGGGGGACGACGCGAGTGCCCGGTCACGCGCTGGCGGCAGTGACTCCCGTGCTTGCGGCCGGCGTGGGCCTGCGGCGCGGCTCGGGCTGGGTACTCCGGGCCGCCAGCTTCCGCATCGAGGCCGCCGCGACCGGCCGTACGGCGGCGGGCATCGCAGTCAGCAGCCATGCCGAGGGCAACGTGATAGTCGACCTGCTGGCCGGCCAGATCCGCCCGGCGCATGGCGAGCTGCGGGTGCTCGGCGAGGATATGACATCGGCAGCGGGGCGGGCCGCCGTGCGAGCCCGGGCCGGGGTCGCCCGCCGGGCCGTCAAGCCGCAGCCCGCCGGCCGGGTACGCGGGATCATCGACCACGCCGCCAGGCTCACCGGGAGGCCTGCCGGCGACCGCGACCTGCTCGCCGCCGCGATCATCGACCGGCTCGCCCTGATCCCGTGGGCGGAGGTCCCGCTGCGCACGGCGCCCGAGGTGATCTGCAGGCGGGCCCGGCTCGCCGCGGCCGCGGTGCACCAGCCTGACCTGCTGCTGCTCGACTGCCTGCTGGATGGACTCGCCGCCAGGGACACTGCTGCGCTCGCCGACGCCATCCGGGACCTGGGCCGGGACACCGCGATCGTCGCCACCGGGCGCGACACCCGGGCGCTGGGGCTGATCTGTGACGACATGCTGACGCTCGCCTACGGGATCATCGTCCGGGCCTAGCGCGCCGTCTCGGTACCCGGCGAAAGCGCGTCCAGTGGCCCGGCACTGCCGGTCAGCAGCGAGTGCCGGCCGGTGCCCTGGATGCGCAGCCGGCCGACCGAGCCGACGCTGCCGTAGGCTACCGGAGATGGATTGGAGCCTGCTCGGCTGCGGCCAGTCCGGGCATGTGACCTATGCCCCGGCCGAACCCGAGCTTCGCGCGCGGCTGAGCGTTCCCACCGCCGACGGCCCGGCCTGGCGCTGCCTGCGCTGCGGGACGTTCGTGCCCGGTGAGCCTGCCGGGTCGGGCCCGGCCGCCGCGGCGCCGGAGCCCCGGCGCGACAAGGACCTGCGCGGTGCCATCATCCTGCGTGTCTTCGCCATCGAGCGCTTCCTCCGTGCGCTGGTCTTTGCCGTGCTGACCTACGGCGTTTGGCAGTACAGGCAATCGCGCCTGACGATCGAGCAGGCTTTCGAGCACAAGCTGCCGATCATCCGCGCGCTATTCCGCGAGCTCGGCCTCAACATCAATCACTCCAAACTCATCGGCCTCGTGCAGCGCGCCTTCACGCTAAGCCCGCGCGTGCTCGGCTATCTCGTGCTCGGCCTGGCGGTGTACGTCGTGGTCGAGCTGATCGAGGGGGTAGGCCTCTGGCTGGCCAAGCGCTGGGGCGAGTATTTCGCGATGGTGGTCACCGCGGTCTTCCTGCCGTACGAGATCTATGACCTGACCGCGAAGATCACCGTGACGCGGGTGCTGTTCCTCGCGATCAACCTGGCCCTCGTGCTGTACCTGGTGCTGACGAGGCGGCTGTTCGGCGTGCGCGGGGGCAAGCACGCCTACGAGGCGCGGCTGCAAAGCGAGTCGATCATGCAGAACGCGATCGACGCGGCGGCGGCCGGTCCAGCCGCAGCCCCGGAGGCTGCCGCAGCCCCGGAGGCTGCCGCCGGACACACCGAGCCAGCCGAGGCCGCCGAGGTGCCGGGCACTAGCCGCTGACAAGCTCGTCGGCGGCCGAGTACGGATCGAGCTGGCCGGCCGCCACCCGGCCGGCCAGGTCGTCGATCCTGGCGTCCCCCGGCAGGCCGCCCATCCGCTCGCGCATGACGCCGACCGCGATGGCCGCTATCTCCTCCCTGGCCCTGGCCAGCCGCCGGGCGGCCAGTCCGGCTGAGCCGTCCAGCCAAGACCAGTGCGCCTTGATCCGCGCCATCAGGTCATCGATGCCAGTGCCGGAGGCAGCGACGGTGCTGACGATCGGCGGCTTCCACTGGCCGTCGGCCCATTGCCCCATCGACAGCATGATGCGCAGGTCACGGACGGATTCGTGGGCGCCGGGCCGGTCGGACTTGTTCACCACGAGGATGTCGGCGATCTCCAGGATGCCGGCCTTCGCCGCCTGGACCGAATCACCCATTCCCGGCGCCACGATGACCAGCGTCGAGTCGGCCAGCGAGGCGATCTCCACTTCCGCCTGGCCGACCCCGACTGTCTCGACCATGACCAGGTCGAAGCCCGCCGCGTCCAGGATCCGGAGGGCCTGCGGGGTGGCCACGGACAGGCCGCCCAGATGCCCGCGGCTGGCCATTGACCTGATGAAGATCCCTTCGTCGGTCGAGTGGTCCTGCATTCGCACCCGGTCACCGAGCAGCGCGCCGCCGCTGAACGGGGACGTCGGGTCGACCGCGAGCACGCCGATCCGCAGCCCGGCGGCGCGGTACGCACCCGCCAGCGCGCCCGTCATGGTCGACTTCCCGACTCCCGGGGAACCGGTCAGGCCAATTACCCGTGCCGTGCCGGTATACGGCGCGATCGCCTTCATCACCGGGCGCAGCTCGGGTGAGCGGTTTTCGACCAGGGAGATCAGCCTGGCCAGTGCCCTGGCGTCTCCTTCCCGGGCGCTGGCGACCATGGCCTCCGGCGCCGCGGCCGCTCGCCGGCGCGCCCGCGGCCCGCCGCCCGGCGCGCCGGCCGCCGGTACCCCAGCGGCCGCCGTCGCGGCCGCGCCGAGGTCAGCCACGGCCCGGCACTGGCACCTCGAGCAGCAGCGCATCGCCCTGGCCGCCGCCGCCGCAGAGCGCCGCCGCGCCAAGCCCGCCACCACGGCGGCGCAGCTCATTGACCAGGTGCAGGGCGATCCGCGCGCCGGACGCGCCGATCGGATGGCCGAGCGCGATGGCACCGCCGTTGACGTTGACCCGGTCATGGCCGACGCCAAGGTCGCGGATGGACTGGATGGCAACGGCGGCGAATGCCTCGTTTATCTCGATCAGGTCCAGCTCATTCACCGTGCGGCCGGCCTTGCGGAGGGCATGCCGGATCGCGCCTGATGGCTGGGAGTGCAGCGAGTTGTCCGGGCCTGCCACGTTCCCGTGCGCGCCGATCCTGGCCAGCACCGGCAGCCCGCTGGCGGCGGCAGCCTCGGCGGAGGCAACTAGCACCGCACAGGCGCCGTCCGAGATCTGCGATGCCGATCCCGCCGTGATAGTGCCGTCTACGGCGAACGCCGGGCGGAGCCTGCTCAGCGCCTCGGCCGTGGCGTCCGCGCGGACGCCCTCGTCGGTATCGAAGATCACCGGATCACCGCGCCGCTGCGGCACCGAGACGGCCACGATCTCCCCGACCAGCAGGCCGTCCTTGATCGCCGCCGCGGCCCGCTGGTGCGACGCCGCGGCGAACTCATCCTGCTCCGCCCGGCTGATGGCCAGCCCGGCGCCTCGCCGCTCGGTGGACTCGCCCATCGACACCTGATCGAATGCGTCGCTGAGGCCGTCATACGCCATCGCGTCGGTCAGCTCGGCGGAGCCGAACCGGTAGCCACGGCGGGCCTTCGGCAGCAGGTGCGGAGCGCTCGTCATCGATTCCATGCCGCCGGCCACCACGATCTCGAACTCCCCCGCCCGGATCAGCTGGGCGGCCAGCGCGATGGCATCGAGCCCGGACAGGCAGACCTTGTTGATCGTGATGGCCGGGACCGTCATCGGGATGCCGCCGGCCACTGCCGCCTGCCGGGACGGGTTCTGCCCCGCGCCGGCCTGCAGCACCTGGCCCATGATCACGTAGTCCACTTGATCACCCGCCAGGCCAGCCCGGCCGAGGGCCGCCCTGATCGCGATGCCGCCGAGCTCCGTAGCGCTGAAATCGCTGAGCGAGCCGAGCAACCGCCCGATGGCCGTTCTGGCCCCGCCGACAATGACTGCTTCCCGCATGCCTGAGACAATACCCATGTCCTGTGCAGTCGCCGGAGGGAGATATGGGTGCTGACTCGCATCGATCACGTCGGGATCGCGTGCCGGAGCCTGGCCGACAAGATCGCGTTCTATCAGTCCGTCTTCGGGCTGCGGCTGGTGAGCGAGGAAGTCCACCGGGAGCAGGGCGTCCGGGAGGCGATGCTGCAGGTAGCAGCCACGCCGGCGGGAATGTCCTGGGTGCAGCTGCTGGAGCCGCTCGGGCCGGACACGCCGGTCGGGAAGTTCCTGGCCCGGCGCGGTGAGGGAATCCACCACATCGGCTACGGCGTGACGGATATCACCGCGGCGCTGGACTCGATCGGCGCCTCCGGCGTCCGGCTGGTCGACTCGCGGCCGCGGCACGGTTCCATGGGCGCGTCAATTGCCTTCCTGCATCCGGCCGACGTCGGCGGCGTGCTCACCGAGCTAGTGCAGGCAGCCGGCCGCTGAGCCGGGGTCTCACCAGCAGAAGTTCCTGGATCCCTGGGATTTACCTGCCGGGACCGCTAAAGTACAGGCAAACAGCAGGGATTTAACGGACAAAATGACCCCATACGGGCAGGAACGCGGATCTACAGCGTGAGCGAACGCGAACAGGCCGCCAAGCGCTCAGCAGAGGGGTACGCTGCCAGGCACCGGGCGAGCTGCCTTCCGTGCCAGCCCGGGCAGCCGGCTCATCGGGTGCCGGCTGCCCAGGGGACAGTAGCGAGGTACAGGGCCCGGCCGGCGTATCTTCCCGTCTACCCAGGATTAGGCGACATGCAGCCCGATATTGACGCTCAGCTCAGCAATTTTTTCGAGGAAACCCCGCAGCGCGACTTCGCGAGGGTCATGCGCGGCTATGACCCGCATCAGGTCAACGAGCACCTGAAGCAGATCGACAGCGAGCTGCGTCAGCACCGCGACCAGGTGCAGGCGCTGCACAGGGAGCTGGCTGACGCGCACCGCCAGATCCAGGAGCAGGAGCGTCCCACCTACTCCGGGCTCGGGTCACGGATCGAGCAGCTGCTCAGGCTCGCGGAGGAGCAGCAGAACGAGATCCTGCACGAGGCGAGGTCCGCGGCCAACGAGTTCAACGCCAAGGCCAAGGTCGAGGCCGCCGAGGTCCGTGCGGCCGCCGAGAACGAGGCCGCCGAGCTGCGCGCCAACGCCAAGCGGGAGACCGATGACCTGCGGTCGTCCGCGGAGCGAGAGGCCGACGCGATCAGGACGAGCGCTCGGCGCGAGGCAGACGAGCTGACCTCGACCACCGAGCGCGAGGCGGCCAAGCTCCGCGCGACGGCCGATCACGAGGTCGCCGAGAAGCGGGCGGCCATCGAGCGGGACATCGCGAAGCTCCGCACGACCACGGAGCGCGAAGTCGCGCAGATGAAGGCCTCCTCCAAGCGCGAGCGGGACGAGATCCTCACCACCTCCAAGCGGCAGGCCGACGAGATGCGCAGCCAGGCGCAGCGGATCCTGGAGGAGAGCGAGGCACAGCGGGCGCAGGCCGAGGCCGAGTTCGACATTCAGCTCGCCTCGCGGCGCGAGGAAGCCGAGCGGCAGGAAGCCGAGCGGCTCTCCGCGGCGCAGGCGGCGACGCAGAAGCTGGTTTCCGAGGCCGAGCAGCGCGCGGCCACCGCCGAGCAGCGGGCCGCCAAGGCCAGCACGCAGGCCGAGCAGGCCCGCCGGGACGCCGATCAGCACGCCCTGCAGCTGGTCACCAACGCGAAGAAGAACGCGGACCAGATAGTCGCCCAGGCGAAGTCGCAAGCCGATCAGCTGCTCGCCGACACCAAGGCCGAGGCCGAGCGGCACCGCTCAAGCGCGCAGCGGCATGTGGACGACCTGAACAAGCAGAAGGAGAGCGTCGCGGCTCACCTCGCGCAGATCAGCCAGCTGCTCGGTACCCAGATGACCGGCCTCGGCGCGGCAATGCAGCCGGCCCCGGCCGCGCCCGCGGTGTCGGCGTCGCCCGCCAAGGCGGTCACGGCTGCGCCGGCCAACGGCGGCTCGCAGCCGGCGTCGGCGCCAACGCCGCGCCAGGGCGGGCCGTCTGGCCAGGCTGCCGGCGGCCAGGCTGCCGGCGGCCAGGGCGCTGGCGGCAGGTCCGGTGGTACCCCGGCGGCCAAGCAGTCGGTCAGCGCCAAGTCGGCCAAGTCCGGTGACAACGAGGACTGGTGGACGGACTAGCAGCGCGCCGCACCGTATGAAGCGCCGCACCGCACGACAGGCGCCCGGTCCCATCGCTCGCGGGGCCGGGCGCTTGCCATTCGCCGGCTTCGCCAGCCGCAGCCTGGCCGCGCGCGGTCCCGGCACTCGCATGCCCGCCCGGCCGTCGGGCTAGAAGCCGATTGTCTGGCCGCCGTCCACGATGACTACCTGGCCGGTCATGTACGAGGACGCGGCGCTGGCCAGGAAGACGGCCGGACCCGCCATCTCCTCCGCCCGGCCCCAGCGGCGCATCGGCACCGAGGCCACGGTGGCCGGCCCGGAAACCGGGTCATCCCATAGCTGCCGGTTGAGGTCGGTCGCGGTCCAGCCCGGGCACAGGGCATTGACCCGTACCCCGGTATTGCCCCATTCGACCGCCAGCGACTTCGTCAGCGAGACCAGCCCTGCCTTGGCCGCGCCGTAGGGCGACAGCAGCGGCGAGGCGGTCATCCCGGCCACCGAGGCAACATTGATCACCGAACCCTCGCCGCGCTGCACCAGATGACCGCCGATCGCGTGGCAGACGTAGACGGCGGAGTCGAGGTTGAGCCGCATCAGCTTGTCCCAGCCGGCCAGCCGGAGGTCGAGGAAGGCCGCCATGAAGTTCGACCCGCCCGCGTTGTTCACCACCACATCCATGTGCCCAAGCTGCTCGATAGCAGTTGCGACCGCGGCGTCGACGGCTGGCTGGCTGGTGACATCCGCCGGGACGACGAACGCCCTGCGGCCGAGCGCGGTGATGTCCGCCGCGGTCTCGGCGAGCCCCTGCTCGCTGCGGGCAACGAGGGCAACGTCGGCACCGGCCCCGGCCAGGGCTACCGCGATCGACCGGCCGATCCCGCGGGACGCGCCGGTGACGAACGCGTTCTTGCCTGTCAGGTCGAAGAAACTCACGCTCGGTCCTTCCATTCGGTGGGAGCGGCCAGGCGCCAGGATTGACCAGCCGCCCAGTCTCAGTCAGCACGATACGGACATATGCCTCAGTCGCGCGCGCTGCCTTTTCTGCGAATCCTGCGGCGGTTGCCGGACGCGGGCCTGCGCGGCCTGCGCTGCCAGCACGGATTGTGCCAGTGCCGCCGCTCGTCCGCGCCACGGGCATCGGCCGACCACGCCACCAGGTGCGCCGTCCCCGGCATGATCTCCTGGTCGCAGCCCGGGCAGCGGTACGCCTTGGCGGTAGCGGAGCCTGGCACCTGGCGCACCACCCAGTCACCGTCCGGCCACGTCTGGGTCTGCTCGGGACCGAGCCGGACCGGCGCCGGGTCCGTGTCGCCGCGGCCGGCGCCGTCGCCCGCCGGGCCGGCGCCGCGCTTGGCACCGCCACGCGGCTTGCGGGGCACGTCGAGAGGCAGGCGGCGGGCCTTGCGCGGGCTCACGGCCGTCACTGTAAGGCATCCGGCGGGCAATGCTGATCGCGGCTAGCCAGATGGCCCGGGGCAGCGCGCGGGGTGCTGGGCCGGCGGCTGGCTGGCAGCAGCCGCTAAGGTTGACTCCCGTGCGGCTCGTCATTGCCCGGTGCAGCGTGGATTACGCAGGGCGCCTTACGGCACATCTTCCGTCGGCTCTCCGGCTGCTCATCGTCAAGGCCGACGGGTCGGTCCTGGTGCACTCCGACGGCGGCTCGTACAAGCCGCTGAACTGGATGTCGCCGCCCTGCCGGCTGGCCGAGGAAGGCCGGCGCTGGGTCGTGACCGGCAGGTCGGGCGAGATGCTCACCATCGACCTTGAGGAGACGCTCAGCGATTCGGTGTTCGAGCTCGGGACCGATCCCGGCCTGGTCAAGGACGGCGTCGAGTCTCATCTGCAGGAGCTGCTCGCGGCCCAGATGCACGTGCTCGGCGAGGGCTGGCGGCTGGTCCGCCGCGAGTACCCGACCGCGATCGGGCCGGTCGACCTGATGTGCCGGGACGCCGCTGGCAGCTGCGTGGCGATCGAGATCAAGCGGCGCGGCGAGATCGACGGGGTTGAGCAGCTCACCCGCTACCTTGAGCTGCTCAACCGGGATCCGCTGCTGGCCCCGGTGCAGGGCATCTTCGCCGCGCAGGAGATCCGGCCGCAGGCCCGCGTGCTGGCGGAGGACCGCGGCATCCGCTGCCTGATCCTGGACTATGACACGATGCGCGGCGCCGACGACGGCGCGCTCCGCCTGTTCTGAGCCCGGATCCGCTGGCCGCAGCCAGTGCAGGCGCCCCGCGCATTGCCTGCCTTTCGCCCCTCGGCTGGGTCTCGCATGGTCGCTGGGCTGAGAGCTACCCAACGGTATCTTCCGTGCCTGGCTCGGTGATTTACTTGGCTTGCGGTGGCCTGAATTGCTGGACTTGACGACGGTGAGGGCAATGGCATCGACGACCTGGACGCATGGCCCGGCTAAGTCCGTGGCGACGTTCGACACGCTCAATCCCGCCACTTCCGAGGTCATCGCCACCTTCCCGGTCAGCGGTGAGCACGAGGTCCAGGCGGCGGTCGATCGCGCCCGCGAGGCGGCGGCCTGGTGGGCGGGGTTGCCGGCCAAAGACCGCAGGATTCGGCTGCTTGCCTGGAAGTCGCACATCACCAGGTACATCGGCAGGCTCGCCGAGCTGGTGCACGCCGAGACCGGCAAGCCGCTGGCCGATGCGCAGCTGGAGATCCTGCTGGCGATCGTGCACATCGACTGGGCGGCCAAGCACGCGCACAAGGTGCTGCGCCCGCGGCGGGTTCGCAGCGGCATCGTCGCGATCAACCAGGCGGCGACACTCGAATACCAGCCGCTCGGCGTGGTGGGCGTCATCGGCCCGTGGAATTACCCCGTATTCACCCCGATGGGATCGATCGTGTACGCGCTGGCGGCCGGTAACGCGGTCGTCTTCAAGCCCAGCGAGTTCACTCCGGCGGTCGGCGGCTGGCTGGTCAGCTCATTCGCCGAGGTGGTGCCCGAGCATCCGGTGCTGCAGCTGATCACCGGCGACGGCGTGACCGGCGACATCCTGGCCAGGAGCAACGTCAGCAAGATCGCGTTTACCGGATCGGCCGGCACGGCCAGGAAGGTGATGGCCGCCTGCGCCCAGAACCTCACCCCGATGGTCGCCGAATGCGGCGGGAAGGACGCCTTCATCGTCTCCGGCGATGCGGATCTCGATGCTGCGGCTGATGCGGCTGCCTGGGGAGCCCTGTCTAACGCTGGGCAGACCTGCGTCGGGGTGGAACGAGTGTACGTGGCCGAGCATGTGTACCACACGTTCCTGGAAAAGCTCACCGAACGCGTGGCCGGGGTCCGTCCCGGCGAGGACCGCGAAGCTGACTACGGCCCGATGACCATGCCTGGCCAGGTCGAGGTTATCGAGAAGCACATCGCCGACGCGCTTGCCCGGGGTGGCCGGCCGGTCGTGGGCGGCATGGCGAGCGTCCGGCGGCCGTTCGTCGGCCCGGTGATTCTCGCCGACGTCCCGGAGGAGAGCCGCGCGGTGACCGACGAGACGTTCGGGCCCACGGTCACCGTCACGAAGGTGGCCGACCTGGCCGAGGGCGTCCGGCTGGCGAACGGTGGCCGGTACGGCCTTGGCGCGACCGTGTTTTCCGGGAACAAGAAGGGGGCGATGGCCGCGGCCAGGGCGCTGCGCAGCGGCATGACGGCGATCAACGCGGTCATCGCGTACGCCAGCGTCCCGGCGCTGCCGTTCGGCGGATCCGGCGACTCCGGCTTCGGCCGGATCCACGGCGCGGACGGGCTGCGGGAGTTCTCCCGGCCGAAGGCCATCACCCGGCAGCGGATGAAGCCGATGGTCAACCTGACGTCGTTCACCCGGACCGACGAGGACATGAAGAAGATCCTCGGCCTGGTGACCATCCTGCACGGCAAGCGCTACAAGAAGTAACCCGCGCTGCAGTCCGGCCCGCTCTGCCGCTCAGGCTCCGGCCGGGGCGGGCAGGGCCAGGTCGGCGGGCTCGACGGCGGCGAGCGGGGCGCGGCCGCTGATCAGGTCGGCTGCCCGCTCGGCAATCGCGATGGTCGGCGCGTTGGTGTTGCCCCTGGGGACCACCGGCATCACGGAGGCGTCCACTACCCGCAGTCCGTCGACGCCGCGGACCCTGAGCTCGGTATCGACCACGCTGGTGAGCTTGCTTGCCGCCAGCCGGGAATCGCCGCCCATCGCGCAGGTGCCGACCGGGTGGTAGATCGTGGTGATGTCGCGCCGGACGAATTCCCTGAGCTCGGACTCGGTGGACGCGTCCGGCCCGGGCGACAGCTCGCCCTGGCAGATCCTGGCCAGCGGCCCCGCCGCGGCCAGCTCGCGGGCCAGCCGGATGCCGCGGACCAGCGGATCGATGTCGGCGCCGTCGGACAGGTAAGCGGGATCGATCGCGGGCTTGTGCCGCGGGTCGGCGCTGCGGAGCCTTATCCGGCCGCGGCTGCCCACGGCGACCAAGGTAATGAGCAGGGACACGGCACGGATCGACGGATCTGTCAGGCCGAAATTCTCGTATGGCGTCGGGAGCACGTGCCACTGCAGGTCGGGCGCCGGCAGCGCCGGGTCGGTGCGGCTGAACCCGCCGGACTCGGCCACGTTGGTCGTCAGCGGCCCTGAGTGCATCATCCGCCAGCGGGCGAGGTTCTTCGGTCCGGCCTTCTCCCATAGCCCGGTCGACTTCGGCGTGTGCCACATCGCCGTCACGATGGGATGATCCGACAGGTTCGCACCCACGCCGGGGCTGTCGGCAACGACCCCGATGCCCTTCTCGGCCAGGTGGCCGGCGGGCCCGATGCCCGACAGCATGAGCAGCTGCGGGCTGCCTATCGCGCCCGCGGCCAGGATGACCTCGCTCTCGGCCCTGGCCATCTCCTCGGTGCCGCGCAGCAGGTACCGCACGCCGACGGCCCGGCCGCCCTCCATCGCCACCCCGGTCACCAGGGCGTCCGTCTGGATCGTCAGGTTGGGCCGGCCTGCCGCGGGATGCAGGAATGCGTCGGCCGCCGACCAGCGGCGGCCGCCCCGCTGGGTTACCTGGTAGAACCCGGCGCCATCCTGCCGGGTGCCGTTGAAGTCGTCGTTGGCCTCCATGCCCCATTGCCTGGCCGCGTCGACGAACGCAGCGGTTACGGCTGACTTGTACTTCGGGTCCTGCACGGACAGCGGGCCGTCGCCGCCGTGATACGCCGAGGCCCCGCGCGAGTTGCCCTCGGACCGCAGGAAGTACGGGAGCAGATCGGTATAGCCCCAGCCCTCGCAGCCGTACACATCCCGCCAGGTGTCGTAGTCGTACCGGCTGCCCCGGATATAGATCATCGCGTTGATCGATGACGAGCCGCCCAGGGTCCGGCCACGCGGCCAGTAGATTGCGCGGCCTGCCGCGCGCTCCTGCGGCACGGTCTGGTAGTCCCAGTCATAGGTGCTCTTGAAGAGCAGGTTCAGCGCGGCGGGGATATGTATCTCGTCGGCGTCATCCGGCGGGCCGGCCTCAAGCAGCAGCACCTGCGTAGCCGGGTTCTCGGACAGGCGCGCCGCGAGGACGCAGCCGGCGCTGCCGGCGCCAACGATGACATAGTCGTACACGGCCACCTCCCGAACACAGTTCGGACTTCCAGGGCTACCCTACTCGCCGGGACGGGCGGGCAGCCGCCAGGTGAATTGACAAGATTCAGCTCCGGGCAGCCGATCCGGCGCGGTACCGCGAGTGGCGAGGTGGGGCCGGCCCGGTGGCCGGCGGGGAGCGCTGGAGATGCCCAGCGCCCCCGCCGGCGGCGAGGCGGATCCGCGCGCTCCTGGCCGCGGCGGTGCCGTCAGGGCGCTCCCGCCGCGGGAGCGAGCCCTCCGCCCCGGTTCGGGCCTTCACATGAGTCAGGCGGGCCCCCGAGAACCACCTGAGCACTCGATGTGAGTGGCCCGCGGGCCTGTTACTGGCTGCCCGCCCCAGGCCCTGTTTCGGCCTGGTCAGAGTAACGAGTTCGATGACCGAAACCATCGGCTGGTTTGCGGTAGTGACTCATCGTCATCGATTACTCTTCGTACCTATACGATGCCACATCGTCATCGATAAGTGAATACCCAGGTCAGAAGAGTATAACAGGACTGGTATCGCGACTCATGAGTGCTGGATGAGAGTCACCGACGACACAGAGTGCATATTTTAGGCGGCCTGATGGCCTCCGCAGACGTGTCCCTCACCGTCGGCCGCGGCCAGCTACCGTGGTGTCATGGCACGAGAGCGAAGCGAGAACCCGGTGGTGCTGTCCCGGATCTACACCCGGACCGGCGATGACGGGACAACAGGTCTCGGCGACGCCACCCGCGCGGCCAAGACCGACCCGCGGCTGGCCGCCTACGCCGACGTAGACGAGGCCAACTCGGCGATCGGCGTCGCGGTCACCGTGGGCGGGCTCGGAGCTGACATCACCGCGCTGCTGATCCGCATCCAGAATGAGCTATTCGACGTCGGCGCGGATCTGTGCACGCCGGTGACCGAGAAGCCCGGCTATCCGCCAATGCGGATCGACGACAGTTACGTGACCGCGCTTGAACGGGAATGTGACGCCCGCAACGAGGGCCTGCCGGTGCTGCGCAGTTTCGTGCTGCCGGGCGGCACGGCCGGCGCGGCGCTGCTGCACGCAGCCAGGACGATCGTGCGCAGGGCCGAGCGGAGCACCTGGGCGGCCATCGCCGCGCACGGCGACGCAGTGCACCCGCTGCCCGCGCGGTATCTCAACAGGCTGTCCGACCTGCTGTTCATCCTGGCCCGCCGGGCCAACGAGCCGCCGGCGACCTGCTCTGGAAGCCCGGCGGGGAACGCTAAGTCAGCGCGGGCTGTTGCCGCGGCCGGGCGGAGCCGATTCCAGCCAGGAAAGGAACCCGGTCAGCGCAGCCTCGCTCATCGCCAGCTCCACCGGGCCGCCGCAATCGGCCGACTGGCACTCCACCACGACCATGCCCTGGCCAAGGCTCGCCGTCTCCCAGGCGTCAGCGGGCCGCCGGGACTCGACGCTGAGCGCGCGCCGGGCGAAGACCGCCCGCGGTCTCAGCAGCACGCCGAACGCGTCGTACCAGCGCAGCTCGGCGGGCTGGTAGGCGGCCAGGCCAAGCCGCCAGCCCTGGTCGGGACTGCGGCGCAGGCCGCACTCGACCGTCCCGCCGCCGCGCTCTAGCAGTACCCGGCGGATCGCGATGCCCGCCGCGGCGAGCACGGCAAGCGCGAGCAGGGCGGCGAGAGTGCAGACTGCGCCGAGTTCCAGCGCCGCTGCCACCCAGCCCTCCGAGCCGGTCCTCGTCAGGCCTGGTCGCTGTTGGCCCTGAGCAGCGCTCTGAAATATCGGACGTCCGTGGTTTCGTCGCCGCCGGGCCCGGCAGCCTCCTGCGCCGCGTCGAGCGCAGCCTGCACGCCTGCCCGGTCCACCGCACTGCCGAGCTGTGCGTGACGTGCCAGGATCGATACCCGGTCGTCCGCCACGGCGAGGAAGCCGCCGCCTACCGCGGCCCGCAGCTCGGCGCCGCCGGGCGCGTCGCTCTCGCCCGGCAAGATCCGCACCAGGCTGCCCTCGGCGAGGATCCCGAGCACGGGCGTGTGGCCGGCCAGGATGCCGATATCCCCGTCCAGCGTCTTGGCGATGACCCGCTGGGCATCGCCAGCCCAGATCTGGCCCTCCGGCGTGACCAGCTCTACATGCAAGGTCACTGTGTTACCTCGCGCGCCTGCGGCACGACGCCAACCTCACCCAACTCCGTCACGACCGCTCCAGGTCCTTGGCCTTCTTCTCCACGTCCTCGATGCCGCCGCACATGAAGAACGCCTGCTCGGGGAGGTGGTCGTACTTGCCCTCACAGAGCGCCTTGAAGGAGGAGATCGTCTCCGCCAGCGGGACGGTCACGCCGGGCTGGCCGGTGAACTGCTCGGCCACGAACATCGGGTGGGACAGGAATCGCTCGATCCGCCGTGCGCGCTGGACGGTGACCTTGTCTTCCTCGGACAGCTCGTCAATGCCGAGGATGGCGATGATGTCCTGCAGCTCCTTGTACCGCTGCAGGATCCGCTGCACCTCGCGGGCCACGTCGTAGTGCTCCTGGCCCACGTAGGCGGGGTCCAGGATCCGCGAGGTGGAGTCGAGCGGGTCAACCGCCGGGAAAATTCCCTTCTGGGTGATCTCGCGGGAGAGCACGGTTGTCGCGTCGAGGTGCGCGAACGTGGTGTGCGGTGCAGGGTCGGTGATGTCGTCGGCAGGCACGTAGATGGCCTGCATCGAGGTGATCGAGTGACCGCGGGTGGAGGTGATCCGCTCCTGAAGCTGGCCCATCTCGTCGGCCAGGGTGGGCTGATAGCCCACGGCCGACGGCATCCGGCCGAGCAGCGTGGATACCTCGGAGCCGGCCTGGGTGAACCGGAAGATGTTGTCGATGAACAGCAGCACATCCTGGCCCTGTTCATCGCGGAAGTACTCCGCCATGGTCAGTGCGGCCAGCGCGACCCGGAGCCGGGTGCCCGGCGGCTCGTCCATCTGGCCGAAGACCAAGGCAGTGTCCTTGATGACATTCGAGTCGGTCATCTCGATGAACAGGTCGTTGCCCTCGCGGGTGCGCTCCCCCACGCCAGCGAAGACGGACACGCCGGCGGTCTTGGCGACCCGGGTGATCATCTCCTGGATCAGCACGGTCTTGCCCACGCCCGCGCCGCCGAACAGGCCGATCTTGCCGCCCTTGACATACGGGGTAAGCAGGTCGAGGACCTTGATCCCGGTCTCCAGGATCTCGGTCCGGCCTTCCAGCTTGTCGAAGGCGGGCGGATCCCGGTGAATCCCCCACCGCTCGGTGATCTTCAACGACGCGGTCGGCACGTCCAGGGTCTCACCGAGGACGTTGAATACGTGACCCTTGGTGACGTCGCCGACCGGCACCGAGATCGAGCCGCCGGTGTCGGCCACCATCGCGCCGCGGATCAGGCCGTCGGTCGGCTGCATCGAGATGGTGCGGACTACGTTGTCACCGATGTCCTGGGCGACCTCCAGGGTCAGCGTGCTGACCCTGTCGCCCAGCGTGATGTCTACATGCAGGGCGTTGTAGATGTCGGGAATCTCCGCGGCCGGGAATTCCACGTCGACAACGGGGCCGATGACCCGCACTACCCGGCCGGTGCCGGCGCTGGTGGCATCCCCGCCGTCAGCGGCGGGGTTCTTTACGGTTGCGGTCATGCTGATGCTCACTTACTCCCTGCGATCGTCTCGGCCAGCGCGTTGGCGCCCCCGACGATCTCGCTGATTTCCTGGGTGATCTCTGCCTGGCGTGCCTTGTTTGCCTCGCGGGTCAGCTGGTCAAGCAGGTCATTGGCGTTGTCCGTCGCCGATTTCATCGCCCGCCGCCTGGCCGCGATCTCGGCAGCGGCGGATTCGAGCAGGGCGTGGAAGATCCGGCTCTCCACGTACCAGGGCAGCAGCGCGTCAAGCACGGCCCCGGACGACGGCTCGAATTCGTATACCGGCACCGGCCCGTCCGGCTGCTCGGTGGTCTCCTCGATCTCCAGCGGCAGCATCCGGCGGATGATCGGCCGCTGGGTCAGCATGGAAACGAATTCCGTGTACACGACGTGAATCTCGTCCACGCCGCCATCATCGGCCGGCCGGGCGAACGCGTCGAGCAGGGCCGAGGTGATCTCGCTGGCGCTGCGCTGAGCCGGGACTTCGGAGAACCCGCTCCACTCGGCTGCCATCTCCCGCTGCCGGAACCGGTGCCAGCTGATGCCCTTCCGCCCGGAAACGTAGGGGACTACCTCGATGCCACGGCCCTCCAGCAGGGCACGCAGGCCCTGCGCCTCGCGCAGCACGCTGGTATTGAAGCCGCCGCAAAAGCCGCGGTCGCTGGTCAGGATCAAGATCGCGGCGCGGGCCGGGTGCTCATGTTCGCTGGTCAGCGGATGGTCAATCGATGCCGACCGGCTCACCACGGCCTCGATGGCCCGGGTCAGCTCGCGGGCGTAGGGCGTAGCGTCGCGGACGCGCTGCTGAGCCCGGACGACCCGGGACGACGCGATCAGCTCCTGGGCACGCGTGATCTTGGCGGTGGACTGGACCGTGCGGAATCCGCCGCCGGACTAGGCGAAGCTGGGCTCCCATGCCTGGCCTTCCGCCTACTGCTTCTGCCCGGCCGGGGGAACGCGCCTGGCTAGCTTCTCCTGGCTGATCTTGCTTTCCTCAACCGGCTCGGCCTGCTCGTCAGCCCCCACTAGCTGCTCGCCGGCGCTGGTCTCGAAACCGCGGCGGAATTCGGAGATGGCGTCCTTGAGCGCGGTGACGGTATCATCGGACAGCTCGCCGGTTTCCCGGATCCCGTCCAGGATCCCGGACTTGTCCCGGCGGAGATGATCGAGGAAATCGCGCTCGAAGCGGCGGATGTCCTCCAGCGGCACGTCGTCGACCAGCCCGGAAGTGCCGGCCCACACGACGACGACCTGCTGCTCCACGGCCAGCGGGCTGTACTGCGGCTGCTTGAGCAGCTCGACCAGGCGGCCGCCGCGGTCCAGCTGCGCGCGGGACACCGCGTCCAGGTCCGAGGCGAATGAGGCGAATGCCTCCAGGTCGCGATACTGCGAGAGGGCCAGCTTCAGGCCGCCCGCCACCGTCTTCATCGCCTTGATCTGGGCGTCGCCGCCGACCCGGGATACCGACTGGCCGACGTTGATGGCCGGGCGGACGCCGGAGTTGAACAGGTCCGTCTCCAGGAAGATCTGCCCGTCGGTGATCGAGATGACGTTCGTCGGGATGTAGGCCGAGATGTCGTTCGCCTTTGTCTCCACGATCGGCAGCCCGGTCAGCGAGCCGCCGCCGAGCTCATCGGATAGCTTGGCGCAACGCTCCAGCAGCCGTGAATGCAGGTAGAACACGTCGCCCGGGTAAGCCTCGCGGCCCGGGGGCCGGCGCAGCAGCAGCGAGACCGCGCGGTAGGCCTCGGCCTGCTTGGTCAGGTCGTCAAAGATGATCAGCACGTGCTGGCCGGCGTACATCCAGTGCTGGCCGATCGCCGAGCCGGTGTACGGGGCGATGTACTTGTAGCCGGCCGGGTCTGACGCCGGGGCTGCCACGATCGTGGTGTACTCCAGCGCGCCCGCGTCCTCCAGGGACTGCCGGATCTGGGCGATGGTCGAGCCCTTCTGGCCGATCGCGACATAGATGCACTTGACCTGCCTGGCCGGGTCGCCGGATTCCCAGTTGCCCTTCTGATTGATGATCGTGTCGATCGCGATCGCGGTCTTGCCGGTCTGCCGGTCGCCGATGATCAGCTCGCGCTGGCCCCGGCCGATCGGGGTCATCGCGTCGATTGCCTTGATCCCGGTTTGCAGCGGCTCATTTACCTTCTGGCGCTGCACCACGGACGGCGCCTGCACTTCGAGCGGACGCAGCTCGGTGTCCGCAATCGGGCCCTTGCCGTCCAGCGGCGCGCCCAGCGGGCCGACCACCCGGCCGAGGAAGCCGTCACCGACCGGGACGGACAGGACCTCGCCGGTGCGGCGGACCTTCTGGCCCTCGTCGATCTTGCTGAAGTCGCCGAGGATCACCACGCCGATCTCGCGCACGTCGAGGTTCAGGGCGAGGCCCCGGGTACCGTCCTCGAACTCAAGCAGCTCGCTCGCCATGGCTGAGGGCAGCCCCTCGACCCTGGCGATGCCGTCGCCGCATTCCGCGACGGTGCCGACCTCCTCGGCGGAGGCGGCGTCCGGCTGGTAGGCCCGGACGAATTCAGCCAGCGCATCCCGGATTTCATCGGGCCGGATTGTCAGCTCCGCCATTGTCCTCGTATCTCTCTCGTCTCGTTCATCTGTTCCGTCGCCATCCCGGTGCCAGCCGCCCGGCGCCGCGCGCTCAGGCGGCCAGCCTGCGCCGGAGCGCGGCCAGCCGGGTCGCGGTGCTCCCGTCGATGAGCTCGTCGGCGATCCGGACGGACATCCCGCCGATGACCCCCGGGTCGAGCACGACATTGAGGTGGACATCATGGCCGTAGGCGGCAGCGAGCGCCGCGGCCAGCCTGCTGCGCTGATCGCCGCTGAGCTCGGCCGCCACGTGCACCTCGGCGACCAGCCGCTCGCGCCGCTGCGCCGCCAGGGCCGCATACTCGTCCAGGCTCTTATCCAGGCTACGCCCCCGCGGGTGGAAAGCCGCCTCGGTGATCAGGCGCAGCGCGGGCGGCGTGACCTTGCCGGCCAGCAACGCGTCCAGCAGCTGCTGCTTGCGTTCAGGCGCGATGAACGGGCTGGAGAGCGCGACGCGCAGATCCGGCTCGGCGTCGACGATCCGGCCGAACCTGAACAGCTCGTCCTCAAGCTCATCCAGCGTGCCCTCGTCGTCCGCGCCCTCGATGATCGCCAGCACGGCGAGCTGCTCGGCCGCGTCCGCCAGGTCACCGGGCGCCGACCAGCGGCTGCGGGCAAGGCCGGCCACCACATCCAGCGTCGCGGCGGAAACCTTCCCGCCGAGCACGGCCTCGGCCAGCCCGGCTTTCGCGTCCGCCCGGCGGGACGGATCGGACAGCATCCGGCGCAGGCCCGCCTCGCGGTCGAGCACGCCGAGCACGCCGAAGAGCTCGTCGCCGAGCTGCCCGGCATGCTCGGCGTCGGCTGCGGCCGACAGCCGCTCCCTGGCCTCGGCCAGCGATGCCCTGCTCACGCCCCTCATGAACTCGCGCCCCTCATGACGATGCCGTGGCTCCGGCCGAGCTCCCGGATCGCTCCTCCAGCTGTTCGAGGAACCGGTCGACGGTGCGGCGCTGCCTGGCCTCGTCGGCCAGCGACTCGCCGACGACCCGGCTGGCCAGTTCCACCGCGAGCGTCCCGATCTCGGCCCGCAGCGCGGTGATCGCCTGCTGCCGGTCGGCGCCCAGCTGGGCATGCGCCGCCTCGACGATGCGCTGCCGCTCGGCCTCGCCCTCGGCCCGTAGCTCGGCCTTGATCTGAGCGCCCTGCTCCCTGGCCTCCTCGCGGAGCCGGGCGGCCTCGTGCCTGGCCTCGGCCAGCTGCGCACGGTACTGCTCCAGCGCCCGGTTCGCCTCGGTCTGCGCCTCCTCGGCGCGCAGCAGCCCGCCCTCGATCGCGTCGGTGCGCTCGGCGAGGGTCTTGGAGATCCGCGGCATCAGCACCCTGGCAAGCAGGCCGAAGACGATGAGGAACGCGATTGTCCCGATGATCAGCTCAGTGAGGTCAGGGGCGAGCGGCCCGAGACCCGATGCCGCGAAGTACTTCACCGTCCGTTTCCTCTCCGCGACTTATGAGTACTTGAAAATGAACGGGATGACGATCCCGATCAGGGCCAGCGCCTCGGTCAGCGCGAACCCGATGTACATGTTGGACCGGATCAGGCCGGCCGCCTCGGGCTGGCGGGCCATCGCCTCGACGCCGTGGCCGAAAATCAGTCCGATGCCGATGCCGGGCCCGATGGCGGCCAGTCCGTAGGCGACCGCCCCGATGTTGATGCTGAGGACTTGCGGCGCAGAAGCAGCGAGATGTACGAGGTCAGCCATGTGTGCGTTCCTTTGCGGTCGAGCCGGCGAATGTCCCCCGGCGGTTCAAATGCGAAGTCCGTTCCGCTGCCGGCTGCGCCGGCATTCCAGTATGGCCGCAGATCATCTCAGTGACCTGCTTCCAGCGACCCGCCAATGTACTGGGCGGTCAGGATCGTGAAGATGTAGGCCTGCAGCGCCTGGATCAGCAACTCGAAGGCGGTCAGCGCGATCACCAGCACGAACGAGGTCGCGCTGAACAGCAGGTAGACACCGACGCTGACGAGATACCAGGTCGCGAGCGTGAACACCGAGATGAGGATGTGCCCGGCGAACATGTTCGCGAAGAGCCGGACCGCGAGGGTAAAAGGCCGGACGATGAGGTACTGGGCGACCTCCACCGGGGCGAGAATGAGCAGGATCGGGGCAGGCACGCCCTTCGGGATCATGTTGCTGAAGTAGCCGCCAAGGCCCATGTTCTTGATTCCCACCACCGTGTAGGTGATGTACACCATCAGCATCAGGGCAACGGGGAAGGCAATCCTGGACATGGGCGGGAACTGGGAGAAGGGGATGACCTCCATCACGTTCATCACCCAGATGAAGAAGAAGAGCGACACCAGGAAGGGCAGGTAGCCATCGCCTTTCTTGCCCATCATCGGCCGCAGGATCTGGTCGCGGACGAAGAAGATCCCCAGCTCGCCTAGGTTCTGTGCGCCCCTGGGCACCAGCTTCGGCTTGGCGAACGCCGCCCAGAAAAACGCGACCACCAGCCCGGAGCAGATCAGGGCAAGCAGCATCGGCTTGGTGAAGTGGACGCCGCCGATCGTGAAGATCGGCGGAAACTTGAAGCTGTCCAGGCCCGGCGCCGGGAAGCCGCAGCCAGGGACCGAGCGAATGTGGCACCCGCTCCCGGCAATCGCCTGAATGTCACCGGCCAACGCGGTCGCCTCCAGCCTCGCGCCTGCGCGCGCCTGCCGTCACGGGCGTCACGCGGATGTCTGTTGCACGGCCGGTAGCAGCACCTGCCGTCGCCCGGAGCGCAGCGGCGGCCGATGCCGCCCGGCTGCCACCCGGCCTGGCGCCGGCCCTGGCACGTCTGGCGCCGGTCAGTTTCGGCCGTACCGGTAGACGATCGCCGCGATGGCGAGCACCAGCCCGGTCAGCATGCCCGCCGGGAAGAGAAACGACAGGTGCGTCCAGCGGCCGACGAGCCAGCCGATCAGGCCGTACACCGCCATCCCGGAGATCAGATAGCTGAACACCGACCAGCCGGCATTCTGTTCGGCAGGGCCGTGCTCGCCCGGATCCTGCCCGCCAGGGCGCGGCCGCCACGGCCGTCCGTATCCGCCCTGCCTGGCTGGCCCGCCACCGGAAGTCACCGCTCGCTGCCCGGGCAGAAACCATCCGGCCGGCACCGCGGCCGGCCGCCCGGGTGACACCGTAGTCGGCAGCATTGTGCCCGGGCCGCGATCCGCCGTCCGGTCGTCGTGTCGCCGCCACGCGTCACCGTTTTCCGTCCGGCTCGACATACGGCATCTTGAGCCGCAGCGACCAGGTGACCTGCGACGCGCTCCATGCCAGGATGCAGACGATCGCGGTCAGGCCGAAGAGCCTGGTGTTGAAGATCGTGGAATTGCTGAACCGGACGACGAAGAACATCAAGATGAGTATCTTGACGATGTAGGTGGTCAGCGCCGTTACCATCATCGCCTGCGGGCTTACCCGCGCGGCTGCTCCTACCGCCAGCACGCTGATGGCGAAGAACGCGGTCACTAGCGCCGTGCCGAGTAGCGCCCCGAGTGCGCCCTTGCCGCCGCCGATGGCAGCGCTCACTGCGACCATGACCGCGGCCGCGGCAGCTGTCACGGCAGCTGACCTGCGGAGGATCCGGGCATAGTTCGCCAGCATCTAGAGGACTCCGGGGGACTCGACGGAGGATTTCCTGACCTGCGGAGATGACCAGCTGATTACCTCAGCACCCAGGTGCCACCAGGCGACCACGCCGCGCCAGCGACGCGGCTCCGCCACCAGGTGAGCGAAAGGTATCACGACTAACTCACTCATCTTCCAGCGGGTGCTCGTGAAAGATATCACAAGCTCCCCGACGATTGGGCGCAGGGGTCACCTATCGTGACGAACATCGCCAATTGCTGATAACCGGCAGGAAACGTGCGCGCTTGCGGCCGCGCCGTGGCTCCCCCGGCCCGGCGCCACCCCAGCCTTCTCGCACCGGCTCTGCGTCATACCTGCGGCATGCGCCACCACAGCCGCGCCGACCCGGCTGGCCGGGCTAGCACGTCTCGATTGACTACACTACCCATGCTTGCGCAAAGCACGCTCAGCACCGTTTTGCTCAGTGCGAACGGCCGGCATGTTCACCGGTGGCGAGCGGCGCCAGTGGTTCGCCACCAGGGTCCGGGCCGGCCCGCTTAGCCGGCTGCCCGGGCCCTCGCCGGTCCCACCACCGTAGCCTGGGCATAGACATCAGCAGCAGCGCGAGCACAGCGGCCGCGGTTGCCACTGCCAGCACGAAGAGCTGCGTCTTGGCGATCGACAGCCAGACCACCGTGCCGGAGAACAGGGTTGCCCACAGGTACATGATCAGCACGCTGGATCGGTGCGAGTGGCCGATGTCAAGCAGCCGGTGATGCAGGTGCTTGCGGTCCGGCGCGAATGGCGACTTGCCCGCCCTGGTCCGGCGGACGACGGCGAGCAGCAGGTCCGCGTAGGGGATGACGAGGATGGCGGCAGGCAGCAGCAGCGGCAGGATCTCCGGGAACCGGTTCGGGGTGCCGACCCGGTAGGCTGCCCGGTTCGTCAGGCTCTGGTAATCGAGCGAGGCGATGCTCGAGATCGGCGCGTAGGCGAGCAGCAGGCCGAGCAGCATCGCACCGGTGTCGCCCATGAAAATCCTGGCCGGATAGGAGTTGTGCGGCACGAACCCGATGCAGATGCCGGCCAGCACCGCGGACGCCAGGGCAGGCTCGGTCTGCTCGCCCAGGCCAAGCCGCTTGGTGAGCGTGTAGTAATAGAGGAAGAAAGCCGTCGCGCCGATCCCGACGATCCCGGCCGCGAGGCCGTCGAGCCCGTCGATGAAGTTGACCGCGTTGATGGTGGCTACCACGACGAGGATGGTCAGCGCCGTTGCCTGGTCCTGGGTGAAGATGAGGGTGCCGCCGCCTGGCAGCGGCAGCCAGCTCACCTGGGCGTCGCTCCAGACCACGACGGCGCCCGCCGCCACCTGGCCGGCCAGCTTGCTCGCCGGGTTCAGCCCCCACCGGTCGTCCACGAAGCCGACCACCACGATGAGCCCGCCGGCCAGCAGCAGGCCGGATGCCACCCGGCTGCCGACGAACACCGTGCGCAGCGGCTCGACCTGGGCGGCTACCAGCAAGCCCGCTGCCAGGCCGCCGTACATGGCCAGCCCGCCGAGCAGCGGGACCGGCTCGACGTGCACGTCCCGGTCCCGGCCGGCGTGCATGGCGCCGACCGCCATCGCCCCGCGGCGCACTAGCGGGGTGAGCAAGTAGGTGACAGCGGCCGTGATCAGCACCGTGAGCAGGTACTCGCGCACGGCATTCACCCGACCCAGGCGAGTGTGACGAGCATTACGGCAACTCTAGAACACCTTGCGGGACGCCGGGCCCGGCCCGGGCGGTCGCTAGTAGGGCGCTGCATCCTCATCGTCGGCAACGTTGGCCACCTCACGCAGCTTCTCTACCGATATCGCGCCCGTGCGCAGCAGCCGCGGCAGTTCCCCGGTCAGGTCGACGATCGTGGACGGGACCGGCTCGGCGCACTCGCCGCCATCGAGGTAGACGGCGACTGCATCGCCAAGCTGGTCCGCCGCCTCGGCCGCCGTAGTGGCGGGCGGGGAGCCGGTGCGGTTGGCGCTGCTCACCGCGAGCGGCCCGGTCGCCTTCAGCAGCTCGAGGGCAACCGGATGCAGCGGCATCCGGACGGCCACGGTGCCCCGGGTGTCGCCCAGATCCCAGTACAGCGTCGGGGTTGCATGGCAGACCAGGGTCAGGCCGCCTGGCCAGAATTCGTCGATGAGATCTTTCCCGTATGGCCCAAGATCTTCGATGAGGGCGGTGCCGGCCCGGACCGAGCCGACCAGCACCGGCGGCGGCATGCTCCTCCCCCGGCCCTTGGCGGCCAGCAGGCTGGCTACCGCGGTCGGGCTGAAGGCATCGGCGCCAAGTCCGTAGACCGTGTCCGTCGGCAGCACGATGAGCTCGTCCCGGCCGACCGAGGTGACGGCCTCGGTGATCCCGGCCGCGCGCTCCGCCGCATCGGCGCAGTCAAACCGTCGGCTCATGGCCGCCCATCCTGCCATGGATCCCGGCCGCCCAGGGAACCGCCCGCCCGGCGGGACCGCCCGCCGTAGCCGCGCCGCCCGGGCGCGGTCACGCCCGCACCGCGGTGACGAACCTGTCCCGGCCGGTCAGATCCTTGTGATTGCGAGTCTCCCGCCAGCCGCACTGCTCGGGGAACAGCCAGTAGACCGCGCTGCCCTGCTGCGCGCCGTGCTCGATGGCCACCAGGCCCCGGGGGCGCAGCAGCCTGGCCGCGACCGCCTCGACCGCCCGGACCGCGTCGAGCCCGTCGGCGCCGCCCCATAGCGCGGTGGCCGGGTCGTACTCGCCTACCTCCGGTGGCACCCATGCGCCGACCGGGATGTACGGCGGGTTGCTGATGACCAGGTCGGCCAGCCCGGCAAGATCGCCAAGCCCGCTGAGCGCGCCCGGCGCAAGGACGCCGGGGCCGCCGGGATCGACGAGCCGGCCAGGGTCACCCAGCCTGCCGAGCTCACCGGCGGCGGCGCGGAAGTCACCGGCCTGCAGCGTTACCCGGCCCGCGGTATGCGGAGCCGCCGCGGCGCACCTGGCGATGTTGCACGCGGCCCACTGCCGCGCCAGCGGGTCGGCCTCCACCGCGTGCACCCGGGCCCGCGGCACTTCCTGCGAGATGGCCAGCGCGATGGCGCCCGAGCCGGTGCCAAGGTCGGCGACCAGCGGCTCGGTGACGTCCATCTCCCTGAGCCGGTCGATCGCCCAGCCGGTCATTACCTCGGTCTCCTGGCGCGGCACGAAGACGCCGGGCCCCACCTCGAGGTCCAGGTACCGGAAGTATGCGTGCCCGGTGATGTGCTGTAGCGGCTCGCGCGCCTCGCGCCTGGCCACTTCATCCCAGAACCGCGGGTCGAACGAGGCGTCGGGCACCGCGGGCAGCGCGCCGCGGGCCACGCAGTGCACGTGCGCGGCGATCAGCTCGGCGTCCGTGCGCGGCGACTCGACGCCAGCCTCGGCCAGCCGGGCGGTCGCGACGGCGATCTCGTCGAGCAGCAGGCTCATCGCGCCGGCCCGGGCAGCCGCACCCGGCAAGGCAGCGCCGCGCCGCCCGCGCCCTGTTGCGCGCGGGCCCGCGGGCGCAGGCCCGCGCGCTCGCAGGGGCGGGGGCGCGGGCGCGCGCGTGAGGACACGCAGCTTCGCGGGCGCGCGCGGCGCGGGCACGCGCGTGAGGACACGCAGCTTCGCGGGCGCGCGTGGCGCGGGCACGCGCGGGGGCGCGGGCGCGCGAGCGGGTCCGGCGGCTCAGGCCGCATCGCTGCCCGCCATCTTCTCCGCCCGGTCCGCCGCGGTCAGCGCGCTGATCACGGCATCCAGGTCGCCGTCGATGACCTGGTCGAGGTTGTAGGCCTTGAAACCGACCCGGTGGTCGGAGATCCGGTTCTCCGGGAAGTTGTACGTACGGACCCGCTGCGAGCGGTCCACCGTGCGGACCTGGCTGCGGCGGTCGGCCGCCGCCTGGGCATCCGCCTCCTCTTGTGCCTGGGCCAGCAGCCGGGCCCGCAGGATACGCAGCGCCTGCTCCTTGTTCTGCAGCTGGCTCTTCTCGTTCTGGCAGGACACCACGATCCCAGTCGGCAGGTGCGTGATCCGCACCGCGGAGTCCGTAGTGTTCACGCTCTGGCCGCCAGGGCCGGATGAGCGGAACACGTCGACCCGCAGGTCATTGGGTTCGATGGTGACCTCGACCGGATCTGCCTCCGGCATCACGAGCACGCCGACTGCTGAGGTGTGGATCCGGCCCTGCGACTCGGTGACCGGCACCCGCTGCACCCGGTGCACGCCACCCTCGTACTTCAGCCGCGCCCACGCGCCGTCTCCGGACGGCCCGCGGCGGCCGGCCTTAACCGCCACCGTGACGTCCTTGTACCCGCCAAGGCCCGTCACCGTCGCGTCCAGGATCTCCGTCTTCCAGCCCTGCCGCTCGGCGTAGCGCAGGTACATCCGCAGCAGGTCCCCGGCGAACAGGGCGGATTCCTCCCCGCCCTCACCTGCCTTTACCTCCAGGATGACGTCCTTGGCGTCATTGCCGTCCCGCGGCACCAGAAGCTGCTGCAGCCGCTGCTCCAGTTCAGCCCGGCGGCGGCCGAGCTGCTCGGCCTCGGCGGCGAAGGACGCGTCCTGCTCGGCGAGCTCCAGCGCAGCCGACTCGTCTCCCGCGGTCTGCTGCCACTCGGTGTAGGCGTGCACGATCGAGCTGAGCTCGCCGTAACGCCGGCCGATTGCCCGGGCCCGCTCGGCGTCCTCATGCAGCGCCGGATCTGAAAGCTCGCGCTCCAGCGCAGCATGCTCGCTGGCAAGCTCCGCAAGGCGCTCGAACACGTATTCCTCCCAGATCCCGGGCGGCGCCCGGCGAGCACGATGGCTGGCCGGGCGCCCCTTAGGCCTCGCCGTCAATAGCGGTTAACTTTTATCCGGTGAATACCGGCCAAATCTTAACCACAAAGTTGATCTTGGTAATGCTGGTGCCAGTGCGACCCGCGGGGCACTGGCCCTGGCCTGGCGGGCCCTGGCCTGGCGGGCGCTGGCTGCCAGCCCGGGGCACTGGCCCTGGCCTGGCGGGCCCTGGCCTGGCGGGCGCTGGCTGCCAGCCCGGGGCACTGGCCCTGGCCTGGCGGGCCCTGGCCTGGCGGGCGCTGGCTGCCGGCCCGGGGCACTGGCCTGGCATGGCGGGCGTGCCCCGAGACTGGCGGGCGCTACTTGGCGGCCTTGCCGTCGGCCGGCTTCTTGCCGAACCGCCGCTCGAACCTGGCGACCCGCCCGCCGGTGTCCATGATCTTCTGCTTGCCCGTGTAGAACGGGTGGCAGTTCGAGCAGATATCGGCGTGGATCACGCCGTTCTTGGCCGTGCTCCTTGTGGTGAAGGTGTTCCCGCAGGTGCAGGTCACCGTCGTCACAACGTAATCGGGGTGAATATTGGGCTTCACGTCAGACTCCTGGTTCTGGCGGTCGCCGGGTCGCCGCAAGAGCGCTCGCCCCTGGGCGTGAACCGGTACCGCGCTATCTAGGTTTACCAGTGTGCCGGACGGTGCAACGCGGCCACCGGCCTATTGATTCCCTGGCCCTGATTCCCTGGCCCGGCCTAACGGTTCTCGGTGGTCGTCTTCTGCACGTGCAGCAGGAACTCGGCGTTGCTCTTCGTTTCCCGCATCCGCTCCATCAGCACCTCAAGGGCCTGCTGCGGCTCAAGCGCGTGCAGCACCCGGCGCAGCTGCCAGACGATCTTGAGCTCTTCCGGCGTCATCAGCAGCTCTTCCTTACGGGTGCTCGACGCGTCCACGTCGACCGCCGGGAAGATCCGCTTGTCGGCCAGCTCGCGGCGCAGCCGCAGCTCCATGTTGCCGGTGCCCTTGAACTCTTCGAAGATGACCTCGTCCGCGCGGGAGCCGGTCTCGATTAGCGCTGTGGCCAGGATCGTGATCGAGCCGCCGTGCTCGATGTTGCGGGCCGCCCCGAAGAACCGCTTCGGCGGGTAGAGCGCCGTGGAGTCGACGCCGCCGGACATGATCCGGCCGCTGGCGGGCGCGGACAGGTTGTAGGCCCGGCCGAGCCGCGTGATCGAGTCGAGCAGCACGACCACGTCGTGACCCATCTCGGCCAGCCGCTTAGCCCGTTCGATAGCGAGCTCGGCGACGGTGGTGTGATCCTCGGACGGCCGGTCGAAGGTCGAGTAGATCACCTCGCCCTTGACTGAGCGCTGCATGTCGGTGACTTCCTCCGGCCGCTCGTCCACCAGGACGACCATGAGATGGCACTCCGGGTTGTTCTTGGTGATCGCGTTCGCGATGGACTGCATGATCATCGTCTTGCCCGCCTTGGACGGCGACACGATCAGGCCACGCTGGCCCTTGCCGATCGGGGCGATGAGGTCGATGATCCGCGTGGTCATGATGGTCGGATCGGTCTCCAGCCGAAGCCTGTCCTGCGGGTAAAGCGGGACCAGCTTGGCGAACTCGGGCCGCAGCTTGGACTGCTCCGGATCCAGGCCGTTGATCTTGTCGAGCCGGACCAGCGCGTTGAACTTCTCCCTGCGCTCGCCCTCCTTGGGCTGCCGGACGGCGCCCTCGATGACGTCTCCCTTGCGCAGCCCGTACTTGCGCACCTGGGAGAGCGAGACGTAGACGTCGTTGGAGCCGGGCAGGTAGCCGGTCGTGCGGACGAACGCGTAGTTGTCCAGCACGTCCAGGATGCCGGCGATCGGGACGAGCACGTCGTCCTCGGCGATCACCGGCTCGGCCTCGCTGCCCCGTTCGCGGCGCCGGTTGTTGTTGTTGCGGTTGCGGAACCGGTCCCGGTTCCGGCGGCCACTCTGGCCGTCCCGGTCGTCGTCGCGACTGCCGCGGTCGTCGCCGGAGTTGTTCCGGCCGCCGGAGCCCTGATCCCGGCGCTGGTTGTCCCGGCCCTGGTTATCGCGGCCCTGGCCCTGGTTATCGCGGCCCTGGCTGTCCCGGCCCTGGTTGTCGCTGGCCTGGTCACGGTGCTGGTCCTGGCCGTCACTGGCTGCCCTGGCCTGCTCATCGCGCCTGCCGTTGCCGCGCCGGCGCCGGTCGCCGCGCTGGCCATCGCCGCCACGGTCGTCTCCGCCGCGCTGGTCCGTGCCGCGCTGCCCGGCCTGCCCGCCGCCCTGGTCCTGACTGGCCTGGCCGACCTGCCCGTCGGAGCCGCCGTGGCCGTCGGCCGGAGGGCTGCTCACCGCCGGGTAGCTGACGCTGACCGAGGACTGGGCCAGCGGCTGGGCTGAAGACTGGACTGAAGGGTGCGCCGACGGCTGTGTACCGCCGATTCCGGCTCCCCCTGCCGTGCTTCCCGGGCCGCCCGCGGAGGTTCCGCTGCCGATTCCCGGCTGCGTCGAAGTCTGTCGTTCCATGGCGTCCTGCTCAGGCTGGCGAGGCGCGCCGGCTCCCGCAGGCGCACTCCGCTGGAATGAATGGTCACCCGCTGCGGCGCCGCCCCTATCGGCGGCCGCATCCCCGCCCGGTGCCCGGCCCCGCGCCTTCCGTCCGGCCCCGGCCGACCCGTCGGCCGCGGCGCTGTCCGGAGCAGATCCGGCGCCGGCGGAACCCGCGGTCCCGCCGCCCTGCCGCTGCTGGATCGCCGCAATAAGCTCGCCCTTGCGCATCCGGCCGGTGCCGGTCATGCCGAGCGACTGCGCCAGCCGCTGCAGCTCAGGCAGCAGCATCCCGCCGAGCCCGCCGCCGCGGCGGCGCGTCCCGGCCGCCGCTGCCGCACCGGCGTCGCCGGCCTGGCCGTCCCCGTCCGGCCAGGAGCGCGCTGCCCCCGCTGGCTCGGGGGAAGCCCCGGCCGGTCCCGTCGTGCCCCGCGCCGCTGCAGGCGCCGGGAACAGGGCGGGTGACTCCTCGGGCGTGCCCGGGGTGCCGGTGAAAACTTCGGTGGTGTCGCTCACGAGGGGTCCTTCCCAAGGCGCGGGCGCCGACTGCGCTGGCGGCCGGTATATCCGCTGTCGCGGCCCGGCTGATCGGCCGGGCCAATTCTGCACTTACTGCCATCCCCGTGTTTCCTCGCACACGGTTCCCACCCGGAGGCTTCTTCCGGCACCTGCGGCCAGCGCAGGGCCAGGAGGGCTCCCCATTGATCCGCGTTCGTTCCACTCCTGGCAGGCGCGGAAGTCAAGCGACGAGTGAATTCCTCTGGGAACAGCTGGCTGCGGCCGGCTACAGCACCGGACCGACAACAAGCGGGCGAGCACCTGTCCCCATGGCGGGGCATCTAGTGCAGCACCCAGCTTAACACCAAGAGCGCCCAAGGCATTCCTCAGACTGTCCGTGATTAGCGGAAGAGGCCGACGGGACAAGTGCGGACGACCTGGCCTGACCAGGCTGCCGGCGTCCAGGGGGGCCTTCATGCCATCCAGTACCCGTTTCACTGGCTATTAAATCACCCGGGCAGGCATGGACTTACGCCGGCCGGTCCGCGCCCGTCACGCCCGGGCCGGCCCGAGCACCCCGAGCAGCCCGAGGCCCGCCGCCAGCGCGGCCCGCGCGGCATCCGCCAGCCACAACCGCGCGCTGGCGGTAGCCAGGTCACGCGGCGCGGCGAGCCCGCCGGACGGCAGCGCGGGGCAATCCTCCCTGACATCGAGATAGGCCCGGGCAAGCTCTTCGAGGTACCGGGTCAGCTCGTGCGGCTGACGGCGGCGGGCGGCCCCGGCGACACGTTCGGGGAGCCAGGAGATGCTGGCCAGCAGCGCTCGTTCAGCCCGGCAGGCGAGCGACCGCGGCCGGAACTCAGCCGGATCACCGCGGCCCAGGCCCAGGTCAGCGGCCCGCCGCTGGGTCGCCAGCGCATCCGCATGCGCAAAACTCACCGCGTAAAAGGGGTTTCCGAGCACATTTTTAACGGATTGCCCTGCGTCGATGACCACTGCCCGGCCGGCCGGGATCCGGGCGAGTGCGTAACGGACGGCATCGGGGCCGGCGAAGGCGATAGCTGATGCCACCGGGCCAGGATGCGGCAGGCCGCCGGCAGTCGTCCGACCGGTCCGTTTCAAATAGGGGTTGACAAACATGTCCGCCCCGGCCGCCGCGGCCAGCCGGCCGGCTAGCACCGCGGTAAGCCGCCGGTGCGCCTGTGCCCAGGTAGCCGCCATGGCCAGGTCCGGGTCCGTGGGCGCGCAGACGGGCCGGCCGCGGAGGCTGTCGCTGCGGGCGCAGGCCGGCCCGGCCTGGCTGACCCGGACGGCCAGGCCGGCCAGCGCCTCCGGGGTGACGGTGACGGTCAGGTAGCCGGCCCCGGTGACCGCGGTCTCGCTGATCCAGCCGGGCCCGCGCAGTCCCGCCGCGAGCAGCGCGGCGATGTCACGGGCGCTGCGGCCGGAGCCAGCCGCCAGCCGGAACGGCAGCGAGGACGAGTAAGAGCCAGCGGCCGCGCCCGGCGGCGGCCGCCAGGTGCCGGCCGCGCTGGCCATGCCAGCGGCCTTCGGCAGCTGGCCAGCCGCCGCCGCAGCGCCGATCACGCGGGCCAGCTCGGCGCCGATATCGCCGGGAAGCACCCAGCCAGGCTACGGGCCATCGAACGTCAGCCGAAAGCGCGGGTCAGTCGAAAGCGCTGTGCGGCGCGCCGGCCAGCTCGCGGACCACGCGGATCATCTCGGCCGGGTCGAACGGCTTGGTCAGGTACGCGTCAACGCCGATCTCCCGGCCCCTGGACCGGTCGTCCTCCTGCGCCCGCGCCGTGATCAGGACCACCTTGATCCCGCAGGTCAGCGGATTCTTGCGCAGCTGCGTCGCGGTCACCCAGCCGTCCAGGCGCGGCATCATGACATCCAGCGTGATGACGTCCGGGCTGGCGTCGGTAACCTTGTCCAGGCAGTCCCTGCCGTCTACTGCGGTCGCCACGTCGAACCCCTCCAGCGTGAGGTTCACGGCGATGAGCTGCCGGATGACCTCGTCATCGTCGACAACCAGCACCCGACCAAGTCCCTGCGTCACCCGCGCGAGGCTACCCGGTTGGCGATCGCGATGCGGGCAGATCGGTGCCGTGTCCGGCACACTTCGGGACTGATAGCCTTGCACCGGCCCTGCGGGACCAGCCGGTTTCGGCGAAGCCCGCGAGCCCCCATAGCTCAGGGGATAGAGCAACGGCCTCCGGAGCCGTGTGCGCAGGTTCGAATCCTGCTGGGGGCGCCACCTGATGACCAGCCAATACCCGCCCTGAACTGGGCAGATGCTTGCACGTCAGCAATTGAGCGAGTGCAGCCGGATGCCACCCGGAGCATGTGTACGCGGCTGCCTGTGGACCAGGCGCGGACCAGTGTCCGCATGCTCAGTTCTCCGTGAGCGCGTTATCGATGCGCTCGAACCAGACTTGATCTCGGCCGTCGATGCACTTGGCGTAAATCGTCAGCAGGACTTCGACGCTGTGCCCGGCCCACTCGGCTACCTGGGTCGCCGGGACGCCTGCGTTGAGCCGCAGTGATACGCCGCCGTGGCGCAGGTCGTAAGGACGGCGAGCGAGCACGGAGGCTTCCTGCGATGGCGTTAGGCCAAGGCAGCGGGCCGTATGCCACACGCGGTTGTACGAGGATGGGTAGAGCACTCCCCCGGCTTCGCTGCGGAACAGTCGGCCATCGGGCGCGAGCCCGTAGCGGGCGATGTGACGGCGCAGGATCGTGACCAGCTCGTGCGGGATCGGGACGATCCGGATGGACCGCCGGGGGCGGTTCTTCAGGCCACGGTGCTCGTGGCCGTCGCCGGTGTCGGTCCAAGGCCGCCGACTCCGGGCACGCCGACCAGGCCCCGGCAGCGGCGGTCAACCTCGGGAACCTGCTCAGGCAGCTGGGTGATGCGGCGGGCGCGCGGGCGGCCTACCAGCAGGCGATCGACTCCGGGCACGCCGACCAGGCCCCGGCAGCGGCGGTCAACCTCGGGAACCTGCTCAGGCAGCTGGGTGATGCGGCGGGCGCGCGGGCGGCCTACCAGCAGGCGATCGACTCCGGGCACGCCGATGCCTCGGAAAGAGCACAGCAAGGCTTGGAAACACTCCACGATCCGGATCGAAAGTAGGCGGCAGCGACTGACGCACATCGAGCAAAGCCGCACATAGCCCTAGACTCGCGTAACCCTTTTCGGCTGTGACAACTTTCCCCACGGCTTCAAGGGCACGCCTCCGGCGCGCCAGCCCGCCCGGGCCAGGCCGGATCGCGTGCGGGCGACGCGGAAGTCATCGAAGGGGATCGCGAGCTGGCGCGAATCGAGGGCCTGCCAGAAGCCGGGCGGGATGGCAGGGGACTCGCCTGCTCCGGGGCGGCAGCCTGCCGCGCCCTACGGGCGGAAGCCCACCGGGCGCGGCACTGCCGCCGGTCGGCTGTCCCCGCACCCGCAGGCAGCCAGTCCCTTCCGCAACGCGCCCACGATGACCGCACCCGCAGAACTGACCGGGCTGACCTGCCTGCGCCGCGCATGCTCCCGCCACGAAAGATCACAGCCCGGGGATCGGCCCGGCCGGGCGGCTGTCAGGGCCAGGATTGAAGGCGGCTTCGCTGCCTGCTCTTACCGGGTGCGCCGCGCATGGTACGGGGCCGCCCCTCCGGCCTCAAGCCTCCTTCAAAACCGATCGCAGCGATCAGGAGGCTTGACCCCGGAGCCTCTACGGCCCCTCCGGGCAGAATGCGCGGGCAGGCCAGAGGCCTGCCCGTAAGGCGCGCAACGCACACTGCCGCCCGGGCCACTTCGAGTGTCAACCTGGCACCTATCAGGAGGACGGGAGGAAATTCGAGCCACCACTGGGTGCGGCCGATTCCTGATGCTTTAATTGTCCAGACTTCCTACGCATGCGAACAACGTCATAAATCGTATCTGTGACCGCCGTAATGTCATCGTGACCCCAGACGACTACAACCGTCCATCCCGCCGCCCGGAGGCGATCCTCTGTATGGGCGCCAGTCCTCCTGCGCGTTAGCAGGTCGAAGATCTGACCCAGATAATTCTTTGATATCGGCGGGCTTAAGATTAGCGGCTTGCAAGTGACATCGGTTTGGTTGCCCTCGCACCGGAATCTTCCGAGCCTGGGCGTCCCTTAGAGTGAGTATGCAGTCGAGGTCAATGTCAGTTGCCGCCGCGGTGCTCCAGCCCGCACGTTCGAGGCCCACGTCCAGGCCGCCAGCGCCCCGCGAAGAGAGACACCACACTAGGAGCGCCATCGGTCATGACCGAACCCCTCGCTCGCAGCTCAGCAAGGCCATGAAGCCGATCCCCCTCATACCTTCCCTGCTACGGTGCGACATTGATACAACGTAGCGTACGTCTGGAGCCTCAGGAAGGAGGCGCTCAGCATGACAGCGCCCCAGGCCAAGGCTGAGCAGGTGCTGGTTCGGCTGACGCCCGAGACCTAGAGGGTTATTCACGACTATGATCATCAAGCTTTCCGGGCGGCCCCACCGCTGCTCAGAGCTTGATCAACTCATGGTTGATGATCTTGTGAATAACCCTCCTACACCGCTCTTCAACTGGCCCAACCTTTCGTACAGCGGCGGTCGATGCAAGATCTCCTTGAGACGATCGTCGGCGACTTCCTGGAGATGCTCCGAACTCAGGACCCCAGGTTTCCAGCAGGGCTCTGACGGGCCTTCGAGAGTCCCAAGCCCGACGTGACGGGCGTACTTAGTCAGCGAAGAACGCGCTTGCGGACGGAGCTTGAAGGACAGGCGCAACAATCACAACCAGCCCCACAATCAGAGCCTGAGAGCGGATGGCTGGCCAGGCACCTCGCCAGCATCCAAGATCAGCATGAAAAGCCCAGTGATCCACTTCCGCGGAAGAATCCTCGACGCTTCGTAAACGTCGCCGAATCGTTCCCCCAAGAGTAGATCAACTCTTGAGAATTATTCACAAGATCATCAACCATGAGTTGATCAAGCTCTGACCAGTGGCGACGCCGCACTCGACGCTTGATGATCATGGCTGTGAATAAGCCTCCTTCTCTGATACATGATGAGCCGCACGGTCCACGGCTTGTGCTTTCTACTGAGATTCAATTGTTGCCGTCGACGTCTGCTGTAGCTGGCTCTTAAACACATCAGCGACGTCCGCGAACGGGATAGAAGAAAGGTCTAGCTTCGAACAATCGTATACTCGGAGAGGGTCACGTTCCGCGAGGCCGTGGAAAATCTCGATGAACTCGTTCGCAATTTGTCGTCCGCGCAGGTGCAGGCTTGAGGATATTACCTTCTCCTCTTTATAGAAATGAATAAAGACATCAGTCTCGTCCACCACAACTAGCTCAAATGAGTTCTGCTGAGCCGTCAGGTAGAGCACGAATGGCCTTCCACAAAAGTTATTGAGGTGATGGTTTATGTCTTTCTGCTTACTTGAATTGTTCACAGCTATGATCCGATAGTAGTGTTTCAATGGCGGTCGGCCATCAGTTCCATTTACACGTTGCTCGATCGCCGCTACATACTCTGTATGCGCCAGAACGGACTCTGGCCCGAATCTAGACGATCGGATCGTGTCGCGGGCACTCTTGGTTACTTTTGTCAGGGCGGTGAATGCATTGTCTTGTCCTTCAATGTATTCAGCGAGAGGTTCTGACTTTGGATTCTGACGATTGAGCAACCGGGCACTCAGATGTCGGAACTGCTCACCAAGATCCTCAATCCTTTCCATGATTTCCAGGTTTACTTTCGACAGTGGATCCTTTCCTGCACTGATTTCGATTGCACCCAGAACAGTTGCTATGGGAGAACCAGTGATTTCCGGGTTTGCTTTTATGCTTTCGATCTGCTTTTCGAGCTCTTTCTTGCACCTGTCGACATCGTCGAGGTCTTGATAGTTGAACTGGATTGTGCGCGTTTGGCCAACGTCAAACGGGATTGGCTCACCTCGAGCAATGATCTGTATTATCGGTCGATTGAGCGCATGCCTCAACGCGAGCTCGTAAAACACGTTAGGATTATGGCCGGTAAGATCGGCAATGACAAGATCCGCCGTGGCGATCTCCTGCAAGATTTGCGCGGTAATGTTTCCAGGCGTGCCAAGTTCATCAGCGCGAGCTACCTCATAACCATAATTCTTAGTGACCGGTTGCACCACATGCCGCAACACCTGGTCAGATCGCGTCCGGATATCTGACTCATGGTCTCCGATGGGACCTACTAGGAAGCAACGGAGCTTGGCCATGATCACCATTCCCCACACGTCTACGGCAAGCTATGCCCACTGTAAGTGAGATAGTATGCCATACACGGATAAAAGCTCAAAGTATCCATGGTTGAGTGGCAGCCAGGAGGTCAACTTGCGTCGCGTGCCCAGGGTGCTGCGGCTCATCGGTCTCCCCGCTGCACATGCCAGCGTAGGCCGGACCATCATCGAGCAGGCCAGTGGCGGATGCCTTGGACAAGATCGACCGTGCGCTTAGCGTGCCTGTGTCAAGGCGACGTGGGGTCAGATACGGCTGTCGGCGGCGAGGCGAGCTCGCGGGCCTGCCTGCGCAGCTGCGCCGATTGGTGTAATACCCGAGCTGACAGCCAGTTCTTCTGGGCCCCTATCTTCGGCATGTGGGGCCGCCGGAGCGGGGGCGACGTGCAGCACGGTCGGCGCGGACCAGACGTGGACCAAGAGCAGCATCAGCATGAGCACTTGCAGTTAGACGTACCGGAGACCCACCACCTCCGGAGCCGTGTGCGCAGGTTCGAATCCTGCTGGGGGCGCCCGCCAATGAGCAGCCGAAGGCTGCTCTGACCGGGCCATTAGGCCGTGGGTGATTCAACCCCGCGGGTGCAGCCATGTATCGCCCGGAGCATGCGGGTGCAGCCATCTGCGGACCAGACGTGGACCAGCATTCTCATTACGCGCCAAGCCACCGGTCGATGCGCTCGAATCAGACCTGATCTCGTCCTGCGATGCACTTGCCGTGGACGGTGAGCAGCCTAGGAAGCCCGTCGCTGGCCACCCTGCTTAGGCCATGCGGGTTGGGTCGTGAGCCAAAAGCACCGTCAACCGCCGCCGGGCCCTGACAGACGATCCGGCCAACCGGAGCTGCCGATAACGCGATGTTCTCAGCTGGTGGTATCTCGGCCTGCTCGCTGCGACATGATCTCGGCCCCGGTCCGCCGCGGCTCCGTGGCCGTTACCACCGAGCTGCAGGCCTGGTATTGGCGGTGCGGAACGCCTCGACAACGGGCCCAAGCTGCCTGGACCGGGCGCCGAGCGCTGATGCACTCGGGCACGAGAGCCCGTACGGCATGAGTGCTTGTACTCATGCGCGGCAGCTCCGTGGTCCTGATCATGGGAGTAAGAGAACCTTCCGGCAATTGAACGGGATATTTCCATGAGTAATATAAAGAGCCGAGTATTCTTTTTCCGCATCATCATTGCCGGTCTATCGATCACCGCCGCGCTCGGGATCGCCGGCGTGCTGTGGAACGGCCTGGATGAGACCGGCGTGAAGTTGATCCGCAGCGCGATCGAGTTCGATGTTGCGAGCATTCTGGCGCTGCTGTGTTCCGGGCCCGCCAGATCGGTTCCGCACCGGGCGGTCCAGCTGACCGGAATCGTGAGCGCGCTGGCCGCCCTTGCCATCGGCGTCCTCGCCACCTGGTGCAATCTGGCCAGTGGCAGCCTGGCGGATGGCGTCGGGCGTGCTGCCGCGGTGCTGGTCATTCTCGCGATTGCCGCGACGCACGCCTCCTTGGTGCTACCGCAGCGCGCCCGCAGCCGGCTGCTGCGGATCGTGGTATCCAGCACGGTCCTGTGCACCGCGGTCGCGGCCGGGGCTCATTGCCAATTACGCGCTCTTCCCGCATTTCTCGCCCGGTAGCGGCTACGACAAGGTCATCCAGGTGACACTGATCCTGGACGTGATCGGCACCCTCGTCATCCTGCTGCTACATCGCTTCGGCCCGGCCAGGAACGACGGCGCCACGCGAAAGCCGAAGGCCCGCCGTCGCCGCCGCGCCCTGCACAAGCAAAAATGCCCGCAGTTCCGTGAAGGTCGCGGCACGCGCGGCCGCAGGCGAACCTGCCCCCGGGCGGCGTCTGCACCCGGGCCCGGAGAATGACCTCGGGCCGCCGGCCCGGTCGATGATCGCGAGGCCGCCGGCCTGACGCCGCCAGCCAGGCGGCGGCACTTCGGGGACGGCCAGAGCCGCGGCCATGGTCCGCAGGCAACTCACCCGACCTGCCCGGCCGGCCTGCAGATCAGCCACATAGCGCGCCTAAGGTTTAGGCTGATGCGCGATCCGGCCGCGGAAGTCCCGGCCCGCGCTGCGGAGGCGCGGATGTGGGATCCGGTGACTGAGGTGCCGACGCTCGGCGGAACGGCCTGCCAGGTGTGGTGGGCGTGCCCGGGCGAAGTGACGGCGGGCCATCTGGTCATGCTCGATCCGGCCGAGCGCGGGCGCCATGCCGGGTACCTGCGGGCGGCGGACCGGGACCGCTTCGCCGCCGGGGTGGCCATCACCCGGCTGGTGCTTGGCTCGCTCACCGGCCTGCCGCCGGCCCGGGTGCCGCTCGACCGCAGCTGCGCCGCCTGCGGCCAGCCGCACGGGCCGCCGCGGCTGACCGACTGCCCGCGGTACCGCCGGCCTGGCCTGTCGATCTCGCACTCCGGGGACCGGGTCGTGCTCGCGGTGGCGGCCGGCGGCGCAGTCGGCGTGGATGTCGAGCTGCCCGGCCCGGCGGTGGACATCGCCGCCGTCGCGTCATACGCGCTGGCGGCCGGCGAGCAGGCGCTGCTGCGGCAGCTGCCGCCGGCCGGGCAGCTCGCCGGGTTCGCCTCGATCTGGACCCGCAAGGAGGCTGTCGTCAAGGCAACGGGCGACGGCCTGCGCGCGCGGCTGGCCGACCTGATCGTCTCCGGGCCGACCGCCGAGCCCCGCTTGCTGCGCTGGGATCAGCGCCCCGACATCCCGGCCCGCGCCACGCTGCGCACGCTCAGCCCCGGCGGCGGCTACGTGGCGTGCGTCGCGCTGCTTGATCAGCCCTCGGCCGCGATCCGCGAGCTGTCCGCCAGCGCGCTACTGCGGGCCTGGGACCAGCAGGGCAGCATGGCGTGACGCCAGGATGCGCGCTGATTCCGGGATGCGCGCTGAGTCCGGCAGAATCCGGGACTTGACGGCCTGTCCGGTGGCTGCTAGATGTGCCCTCGTCGCAGGACGGCTGCGCGCAGCGGGCTGGGCCGTCGCATTTCCCCTGGAGGCGTCGGCGTCATGAAGGCCCTGGTCCTTGCAGGCGGCGGATCGAGGCGTCGCTCATCGGCGACGATGCTGAGGTGACCGCGGCGGCGCGGGTCCCGAGTGCTGACCGGCTCGTGCTCGGCACCGTTCTTGACAAGCTGACCTACGCGGAAAGCCTGGCACCCGTCGCGGACAGGCCCCCGGTACGCCTTCGTGCCGGGGACATCTGCGACCCGTCGCTGCTCGCCTTAGTCGTTCCCGGGCACGACATCGGGCTGGATGTCCGTATCACCCGGTGCTGTATCAACTACGGTCCGTACCAGTTCCCGGAGAAAGTCATCCCGCTGTTCGTGACGAACCTTCTCGACGGGCTGCCGATCCCGCTCTATGGCGACGGGCGCAACGTTCGCGGCTGGGGGCGGGGTGGCCCCGGCGGTCGAGCACCTCGCCGCGTAGCGCCCCGCTGGCGAGGTACCTGCCGCTACGGGGGTCGCCATTTCCCTGATCGGCCTGCTGATGATGAGCGTTGCCGCCGGGCCCGGCGCGATAGCGCCAGCCAGCTGGGCAGCACGATCCAAAACCGCAGCACTGCGCGCGAATAGAGCGGAAGGAGCTGTGAAACCGGTGACTCAGCAGCCCGCCACGGACTTTACTACTGACGAAGCGCTCAACTATGCAACGGCTCACGAGGCCATCAAGGACGGCGACGTCCGCAGGCTTTCTCAGCTGCTGGCCGAGAGCCCGCGGCTCGCCCAGCTCCGTGTCGTGCGTTCCCGGACGCTCTTCAACCAGCTGGCCGATTGGCCTGGCCGCTGGCCGCGGCGGCTCGAGTCGGCGGCGCTGCTGATAGCCGCCGGCGCCGACATCAATGCCCGCACCGGCACCGGTGACATTGACGAGACCACCTTGCAGGAGGCGGTCAGCTGCTATGACGCCGCACTGACCGAGCTGCTTATCGAGGCCGGTGCCTCGCCAGACGGCCTCAACGACGACCGCCGTCCGCTGGCCCAGGCGCTGTTCTACGAGGCGGGCGATGCAGCCAGGGTGCTCGTGGCGAAAGGTGCGGTGATCGACCTTGAATTCGCGGCCGGCCTGGGCCGGGCAGACCTGGTTCCGACGTTCTTCGACTCCGAAGGGGCGCTGCTGCCCACGGCGGGAACCCATCACCCGCCGGTCAACCGGCCGGTGCCGCCAGCCGCCGGCGCCACGTCGGAGCTGATCGAGCAGGCGCTTGTCTACGCCGCGATCAACGGGCAGGTAGAGACCGCCGGTCAGCTCATCGACCGCGGCGCGGACGTCAGCGGGCAGCCATCCGGATTCACTTACCGGCTGCCCATGGTGAATTGGGGCGAGAATCATCCAGCACTGGTGGAACTCCTCGTCCAGCGAGGGGCCAGCCCGCCGGAGCCGACGAAGGAGGGCGCCTCGTCCTAGCTTTCCCGGCCGAACGTGACATGGCAGGCAGCCCCAGTTGTGTCCGGCGAAAACCACCACGGTGTCGGGCGCCAGCACGGGGAGCTGGCTGACCAGCCGGCTGAGATCCTCCGCCGTCGCCCCCGCCTGGGGCCAGGTCAAGTCAGGTAGACACGGAGCAATCCGCGGGCAACGCGCACTTACCCGATATCCGGCGCGCGCCGTTCGGCATGCTTGCCCTGAACGGCCGCCGCTTACGTGGCGCCGGCTTGCCGGGGCTGGCTCGTTCTCCGTCACGCCCTTTTCACCTCCTCCCATGTGGTGCAGTCCGGCATGGCTACTCCGCTTCACCACGCGTACCTTCGCCCGGGTTGGTTCGAGCCCGTGACTAGGTTATAGAGACGCTTCAGCCGGCCGGCCCCGCGCCAAAATGTGACGAGGGTCACGCGTCCTCTTTGTGTTGCCCGTGGCTGGGACAGGTGATACTAGCCTGGCCGTCAACAGGCGCTTGCCTGCCGTGGTAGATCAACCAGGCCGCTCCCTGCGATACGAGAGGATTACCGCAGCAGAATCCTGGTGGATTCACCGCTGCCCAGTGATTTTCCCTCGGGCATCTCGATAGTGACATTAAACGAGATGACAGCTCGATGAGTCCATGCTAGGTCGTGCATTACCTGCAGAAGAACTGTGGACAAGCAAATGACAACACAACATAATGTCTTGATCGTCGGCGGCTACGCGCGGCAGAACGCCGGCGACGCCGCATTGCTGCACGCGATCATTCGGCAAGTGGAAAGAGCGTTTCCAGGTTGCCAGATCCAAATAGCCGGCATGGAGGATCCGGGGCTGCACCGAGACTTCGAAGGCGTGCAGAATCTCGGCTCGATGCGCCGGTACGCGGCCGGGGAAGGTATCCCGCGTCATCTCCGCGCCGCCCGCAGGGTTCTTGTCCTTGCCATCGGCATGTCATGGTTCGTCGCGCCCGCCCGCTGGTACCGCAGGCCATCGGCCTGGCTTCCGGCGGAAGTACGGGCGGAGCTGGCGGCGATCGAGCGCGCAGACCTGCTCGTCTCGCTGGTGGCCGCTGGCGGCTACCTGCAGGGAGCCGCCAAGCCGGGTCTTGGCCCCCGGGTCATCTACCAGCTCCTGCCACTGATATTTGCGCAGCGGCTCGGCACGCCGACCGTATGCGCGCCACAGTCCTACGGCCCGTTCGGCGGGCGGCTGCCGGCCAGGATAGTAGGGAAGACGCTCAGCCGGGCACGCCTGGTCCTTGCCCGCGAAGACATCAGCCTCGCGGAACTGAAGAAGCTGGGCCTGCCGGCAGGCGTCGCGCAGCGTGCGGTGGATTCTGCCTTCAGCCTTGAGCCGCCGCGGCGGGACCGGGCCGACCGGCAGGCGTGGCGGGCTGCCCACGGCGTAGGCGCCGACGATGTGCTAGTCGGGTTGACGGTCCGGCACTGCCTGCCGGCGCCGCAGCAGGCACGCCTCGAAGCCGAACTCGCGGCATTCGTGGACCTGGTCCACGAGATCCCCGGTCGCCGCGTGGTGATCTTCCCGCAGGCCACCGCTGCTGATCAAAGGGACGACGACCGCATCGCGTCGCGGTTTGTCGCCGGGCTGTGCCGCGGGCGCACCCGGCCCATCCTGCTGGAGACCGAAGCCGACTACCGTGGCGTGGCCACGTTCATCGCCGACCTGGACCTCCTGGTGGGCACCCGATTCCATTCGGTGATCTTCGCCATGACGGCTCGCGTGCCCTGCATCGCCATCGGGTATGAGCACAAGACGCGTGGCATCATGCGGGACCTGAGTCTCGATGGCTGGGTGCTGCCAGCCGCGGAGCTATCTGCCGCTGGACTTTATGACCTGTTCGGCAAGCTCGCGAAGCACCGGTTGGATTACCGTGCACATCTCGATCACGTCATCCCGGGCTATGTGGAACGTGGACGCGCTATACCGGACGCGCTGGTCCGCGCTTACAATGGATACCCCGGGCCAACGGAAACAGAGAATTCCGTGCGGCTTAGCCCGATCGGATACGAAGAGGACTGTCATATCTGCCGCGAGTCCATTGCCGCCTGACCGCGACGCGGCCAGCGAGCGTTAAATTCTTGGTCAGCTAATGCGGGCATGGCTAGCGAATGTCACCTGGCACGACCGCACCGTGTGCCCGCAGCGCCTGGTGAATGTCGCCGACCGCCAGTTGCTCGGGCTCGACGCCGGAATGCGCCGACAGGGCCGCCATCGCGCCTGCCGCCTGGCCCATCGCCATGCACGACGCTTGCACGCGGTAGGCCGAGCTGGCCTCCTGGTCGCCTGCGATACAGCGGCCGGCGGCCAGCAGCCAGGTACTGCCGAGGGGGAGCATCGCCCCCCTGGGAATGGTCGGGAACGTACCTTCTGCCAGCGGCCGCAGATCGACCCCGTCGCCGCCCGGCCGGTGAATGTCGATCGGATAGAAGCTGTAGCAGACCGCGTCGTCCCACCTGCGCCCACTGGCATAGTCGCGGCCGGTAATCCGCTTCTTACCCCGGATTGTGCAGGTCTCGCGTATGCCGCACTCCGCGGCGGTGGCGTCGATCGTCAGGTCCTGCAAGCCCGGTTGGCTGCGCAGGAAGCAATAGATCCGCATCAGTGCCCTACGCGCGGCGACCTCTGCCGCCGTGCGGCCCGCGCTCGTGCTCCCGTCGATCCCCGTGACATGCATGGAGTTCTCGCCCCGCTGGCGCAAGAAGGTGCCTAGCCGGTCGGCATGCTCGGCGAGGTCGGTTGGCAGCAGCGAGCCCGTCACCACCGCGTCTTCGTAGGCGCGATCGAGAAGCTGGTAATCCAAGGTGGCTGGGTCGTATCCGCCGAGCGTGACATTGAGCGTCCCTGGCTGGAGTTCTGCATTCCGCTCCGGCTCATATCCAGCCAGCGCCACGGCGTTGGCGTCGCCGGTGCAATCCACCAGCACCCGAGCGCGCTCCCCGCGTAGTCCCTCTTTACCGCACAGCGTCAAGCGCCATTCGCTGTCCGGCCGGTCGACCGCGGCGAGCATGGTGTGGAGTGAAAGGGCAGCACCTGAGCCGAGGACGGCAGTGTCCAGCAGCGCGGCGTAAATAGCGGGGTTGACGCGCACCTGAAGCAGGTGGACCGGGCGGTCGTACCTGGCGAAGTCGGGTAGCTGGCCACCTGCGAGCTGCACCGCGCGGTTCACCAGGTGCCAGCCGATGCCGGCGATCACCTGCCTGCCCCACGCGTGAAAGAGGCCAGGAACGTTGATGCCGGCACTCGTGGTGGCCCCGCCAAGCACGCCGTTCTTCTCCACCAGCAGCGTCCGGGCACCCAGTCGCGCTGCTTGAATGGCGGCGACCGATCCCGCCGGACCGCCGCCGACGACGGCAACGTCATAGCTCAACCTCGCCCCTGTCCATCAGCCGGCCCGCAGCACTCTTACGCTGTCAAGTCCAGCACCGCGCCGAGCCCAACAATAACCGGCAGACCGCCGTCCGGCGCAGAGCGCAGCGGCGGCGCTGCGGGTCAGCTGCTTCGCGCTGGCGCTAGGGATTCCCGTTCCCGGATCTGTGCAGCGGATCCAGACGGCACTGGGACAGCTGGCGAGTTGATCAAGGCATCGGAAGCTGTCTTTGCCCCGGCCGTCGCCACGGCCGCGTAGGCCGGTGGCTTCCTGCGCTGGCCAGCGGCCAGGCCCCGGCCGCAGCGAAAACCGCTGCGCCCGCCGCGACCGTGCGCCGTGTCCCGAAGCGAGCTGACAGCCGCCCGGAGAAGGGCGAAACGAGACCGGCCATGATGGGGCCGGGTGCGATGCTGACGGCAGCGCGCAGGACGGAGAACTGCCACGGCCCGGTAAGCAGCAGGGTAGTGCCCAGCAGCATGGCCGCGAAGCCCGTGTAGTAGGTGACCAGCCCGGCAGCACCGGCACTGAAAGCGCGGGCGGAAAACAGCCGGGGCGCGACCAGGGGGTCGGGGGGTGACGATCCAGCGCCAGCTCGACGCGACCAGCAGGCCGCCCAGCACCGGGCCGCGGCCGGCTGGCAGCAGCAGCGCGGCCAACCTAGCCGCCTAAGCTGAGCTGATCTGCTGTCAGGCGAGGCATATGCGCATGAGGTGCGGGCGGCGATGACTACGGCGGCGCGGCGCGCTGGCCCAGCGGTGGTGCGCCGGGCCGGCTAGCTGCTACGCGTAACTTATCTCGGCGTGCGCCGTGCCCGGGGGGAGGCGGACATCGGTGCCCGCCACCGGCAGCGCAGCCCCGTCGGCGCTAGCTCGGGTCACCGCGCCGAACCGGCACGGGTACACGTAGTTCACCCCCGCGACGGGCTGGGTGATGTCAATCAGGACCTTCCGGTTCGGCTCGTCGTGGACCAGTTTGTAACCGAAGGCTGGCCCGTACGTGGTGGCGGCGTTGGTCACGGTAACCGAGTGGCCGCCGGCCCCGCTCAGCCACCGCGGCAAGATGCCCGGGGCGATGTAGAGCTCCCGGGTGTCGTCCTCGCCTGCCTCGAAGAACAGGATCTCGCGCAGCAGCAGCATGAACTCGGCGGCGGCCCAGCCGTGTGGCATGTCGCCCATGTACCAGACGTGAAACGGCATCGCGGTGAAGTCATCGGAGACGGTGTAGGCATGCTGCTCGTTCCATGTGCCGGTCGTCACCTGCCACTCCTCGGCGGCGCCGTCATACCGGCTGACCCGGGCGAACGCGGCGTTGCCGATGGCCCAGCCCAGCAGTGCGTCCATCCGGTCAAGGTCGCCGAGGAGGAGGAACGCGTGCGCCAGCTGCAGAGTCAGGTAGGGACCGTATGCCTGCCAGGACTTGTCGTGCCGGAAGCCACCCTGGACGAAGTGCGACCAGATGGTATCCAGGGTCAGCCGGAACGCAAGGTCGATGTCGTCGCCGAGCTTGGCGCCGTAATAGAGACGGGTCGGGTGGAAATAGGCGACCGCGCCGATGATGGTCGAGTACAGGCCGCGGTCGCCTCCCGGGCCGCTCGGCACGTACGTCTCCCATTGCCCCTCATTGTGCTGCTCGGTGAGGACCCATCGGATGGACGCTGCGGTAGCCGCCTTTAGCGAGTCGAAAGCGGCCCATATCTCCGCGATCTCGGCCGCGCCGATGCGCTCGGCGAGCCGGGCCGACTCGTAGAGCCCGGCCAGGCTCCACAGGTCGTCCCAGTAATGCGGCTGGTTCGCGTCACCGATGTGCTCGGCACTCCAGCCGCTCAGCATGATGCCGTCCGGACTGCGGTTGTCTCTGATCCAGCGCGCGCCCTGCAGTACATAAGGCCAGTACACCTTCGCCCCGAACGCCAAGGCCGGCCCCTGGATGCGGTCGAACTTGCCGAACGCCCAGAGCGCCTCGCCGTTGGCGTCCCATTCCCGGCCGTTCTGCTCGTGCTCACCGCCGAAGAAGCCGTAGGCACGGGCAGGCCCGATCCAGTTAGTGCCGGTCTGGAACACCGCGAGGTGATGCCTGCCGAGCTGGGAGCCCGCCAGGCCGTCGTCGCCGGCCAGGGCGCAGGCGATGGCCTCGATGCTGGAGTCGCGGATCCAGAACGAATCGTAGATCGTGGGACCCGGGTGGATTTCCCCGTCGTCGGCGAGGATCAGGAGGTCGGCCCGGCAGGACCGGTATTGCGCCCACAGATGCTGGACCACTGGCGGCATTGTCGCCTGCATGCCGGAACCGTCCAGCTTCTGGCGCCAGAAGTCGAGGTTGGCTCCCTCGAACGTGGCGGCTGGTTGCGCAGTCAGGTCCGCGAAGTCGCCTGGGTCACGGAAATCGTCCACCGGCAGCCAGAAATCGATTCCGAACTCACCGCCGCCGGATACATCGAAGGGCCACAGGAACGCCGCGCTGCACAGGCCTGACATGGGATCGGAAGCCTGCGTTGCCCCGTTCAGCGGCTGGCCGGCGGCAAGGTCCGCGAACGGGCTGACGGAGAGGTACCGGTTTGCGTCGTTGATGCTGTTCTCATTGCCGTACAGGCCGAAGGACGCGGGCCGGGCGACGAAGACAGGCCCAGCGCCGGTGTTCGTCTCCAGCCGCTGTTCGGCCGCCACGTACCGCAGGTACGACAGCTGCGACGCCTGCAGGGCTTCGCCAGTCTTGCCGTACCGGACGAATCCGCTCGGCTTGACCGGGATGACGGCGACGCCGAGCTGGCCGGCCTGTGCGCCGGGCCCGGACCGGCGCACGACGAGCCGGTTGAGGACGGCGGCGTGATCCTGCTGTCCCACCACGGTGCTCAACGTGCGCTGCTCGACGGTGACACCGAGCGGTGGCCGGTATGTCGTCATGACCACCGGGACGTACCCGTCCTGCCGCTGCTGTTCCAGGGCCGGCGCCGGGGCGCCGTTCTCGGCGTACTGCGGGAAGTGGACCTGACCGTTCGCGACGACGAAGAAGGTAACCGCGTACCGCTCATATACGGGCTCAATCTCACCGGCCTGGCCGACCAGGCTCTCCTGGTGGGCGTCCTTCACTCCGACCATGTTCCAGTAGCGGTACAGCCCGTTCGAGGCAAGCGCCGTCTCCTTGGAGCCGAACATCCCGCCGTCGTCGCCGGGCCAGTCCCGGAAGTACGATTGCAGCCACCACGGCATCGGATACCAGGTGCCGCGTGCCCAGGTCCGCCACATCACTTCGTAGAACATCGCCTCGTACGGCTGCGGGGCCATGTTTGCACCGTCCCTCTCGTCAAGCGGCCCGCCGGATGGCATTCCCGGTCGGTTGTGCGCGGGTCAGGTCAGGTGGACCCAGCTGGCTTCGGACGGCACGCCGGCGGTGCTGAGCACGAACAGCATGTACCAGCCGGGCGGTGCGATAGTGGTGGCCGACGGCAACTCCATGATCACCTCAGCCGGGCCGCTGGCCTGGTGCGGGAGATCGACGAGCCGCTGCTCGCCGTCCGTGGAGTGCGTGCTGGCGCCTGGCCGGATCAGGCACGCCGAGGCGATCTGGCCCGCATCCGGCGCGGCGGCGGTCAACGTGCCACCGTAGTGGATCTCCGTCTCTGACGGCGTGCACGCGGGCCGCTGGCTGGTGAATAGGTACGGCGGCCAGAACACCTCGATGCGCAGCTCCTCGGTCTTGCGGGCTGGGTTCGAGCCGGAGGTGATCACCTTGCCGTCCGGCATGAGCAGCGCCACCGAGTGGTACAGCCGCGCCACCCGGGATTTCGCGGCCATGGCCCAGCTTCCCGGCCCGCCGCTGCTGTCCGGCCGGTAGAGCTCGGCCGCAAAGACCGCCTCGGCGTCGCTCTCCTCCATCATCGCGCCGCCGTTGACCAGCACGGTCCGGTCGGGCAGGAGCGTGGCACACAGGTGCATCCGGCGCATGGCGAGCGGCGCCGCCGCGGTCACGGCGGGGTCGGGCACGGACAGATCGGTGATTGCCGTCGTGTTCGTCGCGCCGGTCTGATCGTGCATGTCGGACGGCCCGCCGCCGATGAGCATGACCCGCTGGTCCTGCGCTGGCGGCAGTAGCACGCTGGCGGACTGGTTGCGTTTGCCGGCATCGGCAAGAACCCCCTGGACCTGGGCGGCGGCGTTGGTGGCCAGGTCCCAGACGCTCGGCCGGATGCCGTTGTTGCCCCCGTACTGGCCCCCGCTGTAGTACAGGCGCCCGTCGGCTAGCAGGAACAGGTGGCAGTACTGCGGCCAGTTCGACGGTGACGGCGGCATAGCGGCCCAGGCCGCACCGTCGGTGTAGATCTCCGGGACGACGTTGAGCTGGCTGGTTTCGTCCAGGCCGGATACGGCCAGCACGTGGCCGTCCGGCAGCGTGATGAGGGACGGGTACCAGCGGCCAGCGGCCATGTCCGGCTCCGCCGCCCATGATCCTGCCGTTCCGGTCGGGCTCACCGGGTCAGCCGGGCCCGCGTACGGATCGAACGTGACCGCCTGCCGCAGGCCGAAGAACGGGTCGTACTGCTCGGTGCCGCCGCTCGCGAGCAGCCGCCCGTCCGGCAGGAATGCGTGACCGCAGCAGAAAAGATCGATCGGTTCGGCGGGGCGGCTGTAGGCCGGCTGCGGATAGTGCCAGACCACGGTCGGGTACTGCGGGGCATTATGCCGATCGGGGTCGTTGCCCGAGCCGGCGAAGAACAGCACGCTGCCGGTGTGCAGCAGGGCCGCATGCACCGGGTTGACCTGTGCATCGTTCTCCAGCAGGCGCCAGACACCCATCTGCGCGGCCATCTCCAGGTCGGTCATGACGTCCAGCACTCGGTACCAGCCGTCATTCTCGCCCGGCGGATTGTCAACCGCGATGAGGACCAGATGGGGCATCCGCTCCGGGCCGAGGCTCGCGACCGTGGCGCCGGCATCCTGGTCCTCCCAGAAGCGCCAGTCCGGGATCGGCTGCCACGGGCCCCAGCCGTCGGCCAGGCCCGCTGCCAGCCGCCAGCCGACGCTGTAATAGCCGCCGTTGCGCCCCGGCGGATTGTCGACCGCCATGACCACGAGTTCCGGCGTGCCATCGCCGTCCAGGTCGGCAACGGCGATCCCGGCGCCCTGGTTCTCCCAGAAGTACCAGTCCGCGACGGCGGCCCACGGGCGCCAGGCCGGCACCGTGCCGTCGTCCTGCAGCCGGCCGCTGCGGTAGTAGCCCTGGTTGCGGCCATCCGGCGCGTCCACCATGAGGACGACGAGGTCAAGTTGCCCGTCGCCGTCCACGTCGCCGACAGCGATGTCCGCGCCAGCATTGGCCCAGGGGAACCAGTCCGGCACGGTCATCCACGGCGACCAGTTGCTTACCTGCCCGGCGACGTCGAGATCCCAGCCGATCCGGTAGTAGCCGGCGTTCGCCGCATCCGGCACACCGTCGATCATGAAGACGACGAGATCCGGCCGGCCGCTGCCACTGATGTCGGCCACGGCGATGCCGGCGCCATCGTTGAACCACGGGTTCCAGTCGGGCACGGCCGTCCACGCCGTCCATCCATCGACCGTGCACTGGTCGTCGCTGCCCCAGCCGATCCGGAAATAGCCGGCGTTCTGGCCGGGCGGGTCGGCGACCATCAAGACCACGACGTCGGCGAATCCGTCGCCGTTAATGTCCGCGACGGCGATCCCGGCGCCGGCATTCTCGTCCGGGAACCAGTCCGGGACGGCAGTAAAGTCCGTGTTCATCGGTTAGCGGACGGCAAGGCGAGGGCCAGCAGGCATTGATTTACCTTGGCGACTATTAGCTGCATGAGCCTGAAGCACATTGCACTTCCCCCGCCACGATAGAGGCAGATAAACTCCAAAAGCGATGGTGGCACAGTTGGCCATCCAGCGGAAGTCTTGCATGCGGGCGCAATGGCGCAGATCACCTCACATAACTTGGCTCAGGCCGCAGGCGGGTGCTGAAGGTCAGCAGCGCAGCGCGGACCGCGTGATCCGGTCGGCCGGTGGTCATGGCTCCACCACCTGTCCCTTGCCGACCACGGTGATGCCGCCGCCGGACACGACGAAACCACGGGCCAGGTCATGCTCCTTGTCCACGCCGACCTTGGCGCCCGCCCGCACGACGACGTTCTTGTCCAGGATGGCGTGGTCGACGACGGCGTGGCTGCTGACACGGGAGTTGTGCAGGAGCACCGCCCGGTTTACCCGGGACCAGCTGCCGACCCGGGCCCCCGGCGACAGCACTGAGTTGCGCACCAGCCCGCCGGAGACGATGACGCCGTTGCTGACCACGCTGTTGATCGCCCTGCCCACCCGGTCGCCGTCGTCATGCACGAACTTGGCCGGCGGCTGCGAGGGCACCTGGGTCAGGATCGGCCACTGGTCGTTGTACAGGTTGAACACCGGATGCACCGCGCACAGGTCCATGTGCGCATCGAAATAGGAATCGACCGTCCCCACGTCCCGCCAGTAGCCCAGGTCGCGCGCATCGGCACCGGGAACCTTGTTCTGCAGGAAGTCATAGACATGCGCGACGCCCTCCCGCACCAGCATCGGGATGACGTCGCCGCCGATGCCGTGCCGGCTGCCAGCGTCGGCCGCATCCTTCCGCAGCGCATCCACCAGCACATCGGTGTCGAACACGTAGTTGCCCATGGAAGCGAATGCCTCGTCCGGCCAGCCAGGTCGCCCCGGCGGGTCGGCAGGCTTTTCCAGGAACGCCTCGATGCGCTGGCCGTCCGGCGCGGTCTGCACCACGCCGAATTTCGTCGCTGCCATCCTCTGCACGGGGATTGCCGCGACCGTGACCCCCGCGCTCCGGGCCGTGTGCTGGTCGATCATCTGCCCCGGATCCATCCGGTACACATGATCAGCCCCGACGACCAGCACGATGTCGGGCCGGTCGTCGTAGATGAGGTTCAGCGACTGGTAGATCGCATCCGCGGAGCCGGTCTGCCAGTGCGGGCCGAGCCGCTGCTGCGCGGGGACCGGCGTCACGTAGTTACCCAGCAGGCCGCTCAGCCGCCAGGTCGTGGTGATATGCCGGTCCAGGCTGTGGCTCTTGTACTGAGTGAGTACGCAGATGCGCCGGCATCCGGCGTTGACGAGGTTGGACAGCGCGAAATCCACCAGCCGGTACAGGCCGCCGAAGGGAACGGCCGATTTGGCCCGGTCCGCGGTCAACGGCGCGAGGCGGGTGCCCGCCCCGCCCGCCAGGACGATGCCCAGCACCCGCTGTCCAGCCATCTTCCACACTCCCGTCGCCCAGCCTCGGGTGACTCTGGGGCCCCGGGCGAGAGCCATCGCCAGCCGCAGGCCGCCAGCCGCAGGCGAGCCCGCCCGGGGCAACTATGCCGCACAGTCCGGCCGCGACGCGACCCTTAGCGACGCTCGGCCGATAATCTGCAGCTGACGCAAGCCGTTCCGGCGCGGTCAGGAATCGGCCGGAATCGTTTCGCCCAGCATTCGCGCGAGTCCGGCTCGCCCACGCTGCCGCGCCTATTTACCAGCTCCTACGCCCGGGAGAGCGAGGCAACCGGCAGCGGCTCGGCCGCCGTGCGGTGATCAGTGCGACTGAACCGGACGATAATCAGATCTTCATCGTGCAGGCCCGCCAGCTGACTAGCCGACGCGACGAATCTCATCGGCTTCTGGCCGACCAGCTTCGCGGCCGGAGACTGCAGACCGAAAATAACCTTGCCATTTATTTCCGCACAGAGGCCCGTTATCCGCCCCGCCTCAGCCAATATGTCGGCCATTTTGATCTTCCTTTCCTTGGTGCCGGACCTGCTAATAGTTGCCCATCTCCAGGTCAGGCAGCCGGACTTACAAGATCTCCAGCCGCCTCAGCCAGGGCCTTCCTGGACTGAGATTTCACCATATCAGGATCAGCAACTTCTGCAATTCTGTCATGGTCACGCCTACCGCATGAATGCGTTTCAGCACAGCGAGACTGCATTTTCCGCTAGAATTGCTGGTAACTTTGGTTACATCGCTGCCACTCTTGGCCCACTGTTCATGAGCCGCCACGATCAGCTCACTGGCGGTCGTCAGCAGCTCACGGCTAGTGCGTGCCGGGCGCTGTCAGGCCCTGAGCGGGCAGGCCCGCTCAGGCCAGCAGCCGGGCCCGGCAGGCGAGCTGCAGAGCGAGCCGCTGATCGGGATCGTCGAGGTCGACTCCGAGCAGGTTGGTGATGCGCCGCAGCCGGTAGGTCACCGCGTTGCGGTGCAGATGCAGCGCCTCAGCAGTCCGGATGATCGAGCCCTGCTGATCCAGGTAGGCAGCGAGTGTCTTGATCGCGGTCTCGCCTCGGGCGGGGCCGAGCTGCTCCAGCGGGGCCAGCTGGGACCGGACTGACGCGCGGGCGGTGTCGGATGCGTACCACTCCATCAGCATCCGCTGCACGCCCACTGCGTCGTGCGCGGCTACGCCGTCCGGCTTTCCTGCCGCCCGCGCGGCCAGCAACGCGATTCGCGCCTCGGCAGCCGAGGCGCGAAGGCCCATTGGCCCCTCATGGGGAGTACCCACGCCGCCACGCACGCGCAGCCCGGGAAGCCGGTCCCGGATGGCGTCCAGGGCCCGCCCGGCCGACCGGGTGGTCTGCAGGCCCGCCTGCGGACCCGGACGGGTGCTGGTCATGCGCAGCAGCACAATGGTCCGGGCAACGCGGGAGACATACCAGGTGCCGCCGGCCCGCGTCACTGCCTGCAGCGCCACCTGACCGGCAGTCTCCAGCATCTCGAAGCTATGTACCTCATCGCGCCTGAGTTCCGCAAGGTTCTCGGCCTCGATATGGACGGCCATGTGCCACCCGCCGACCGGCACGCTTAGCTGCCTGGCGCGGTCAAGCAGTTCCTCGCTGAGCGCATCCGACATCAGCAGCTCGCCGAGCAGCTCGCTACGGGACCGAACCGGCAGCTCACGGGCCCGGCCCGCCAGGTCAAGCAGCCGACCGGCAGCGGACCCCGCGGCGTGCAGCACAAGCCGCGCGGCGATGGCCAGATCGCCTTGCGCGTCCGGCGCGGTGAAGTGCCCCATCGTCGTCTTCCCGACGACGACCGGCGCAAAGACCTCAGCCGCGGCCGGCGGACGGCCATTGGCCTCCTCTTGGGCGCGGAAGCCGACCTCGGTGCCGAGCGCGCGGCTGACAGCAGCCCGCAGCCCATCCAGGTCGGCGCCGGACTCCTCCGCCCGGAGAACCGCCGCCAGCCCCTGCTCGGCCCGCCCGAGCGCGCGTTCGGCACCGCCTCCGGTTTCCCGGACAATGGCGGGCAGCAGCCAGCTGAGCTCCATCGCCGCCGGCACCGAGACCATCGCGATATTGGCCCGCTCGGCAATGTCAGTCGAGGTCAGGGTCGGCTGCCACAGCTCAGCGGAAAAGGCGGCGACGGCAGCCACCTGATGAATCCCGGCCCAGCGCAGGGCCATGTCGAGGCGGTAGTCGGCTGCCTGCGCCGAAGCAGCCCGGGACAGCAAGACAAAGCTCGCCGCAGGGGCGTCGTCCAGGTCAGCGAGCTGCTCTGCCAGGCGCACCCTGGTAACCATTCGGTCCCCGCCGCCCTGGCTCACGCGCCTTAGCCCGGCAAGCGGCGAGCTGGCGAGCATCGCGTCAACGGAAGGCATCGGGGACAGTTTATGCGCAGCGCACATATCCACCCCGATCATCATGCAATCAGCCCATTCCCGGTCATGCCTCCCGGCTGCGAGCATCGAGTCGCATCCAGAGTTCCGCCAGCAGCGATGGCCGAGCTTGGCGTCGCACCCAGGACTCGCCCGGAGGGAGCCATGGAGCCGCAGACAGTGACCTGGCCAGAGCCCATAGCGCAGGACACCCCGGACTGGTGGCCGTACGCCAGCGAGTTCCCGCATTGGCGTGTCTGGCGCGGTAACAGCGGACTGCTCTACGCGCGCCGGATCCGGCCGAATCCCGAGACGCTCGTGCACGGTGAGGACGCCGTCGACCTTCGCGACCAGATCAGGCGGGCCGACATATTGGGATGACCCGGCGGCGGGGTGGGTCATCTGTCAGCGCGTGGTGAGCTGATCACGCTTCGCGGGATCGCTGCGGCCGCGGCGGTCCCGTCCGGCGCGCGACGGCGAGAAATGGCGCTTGCCCTTTTGTTTTCGCACGCCAGCCGGGAGAATTGCGAGCCGTGCGAAAATATCGCGCTAACTCCTGAAAGCTGCCGAACATGAAGCTGCTGCTCGACTCCGCTGCGCTTCGGGCGATGGCCCGCGGCTGCGCGATCCTGGGCGCCGGCGGCGGCGGCGATCCGTATCTGGGGCTGCTGCAGGCGCTGCAGGCCAGCGAGAAATTCGGGCCGGTTCCCCTGGTTGACCTGGACGAACTGCCGGACGACTCACTGCTCATGCCGTGCGGGGGGATCGGTGCCCCGACGGTCAGCGTCGAGAAGATCGAGAACGGCGACGAAGGCGGCCGGCTCCGCGATCACCTGGAGATCCTGGCCGGGCGGAAGGTCAGCGCGTTGATGTCCTGCGAGATTGGCGGCTCGAATGGCCTGGTCCCGATCTGCTGGGCGGCGCAGATGGGACTGCCGATCGTCGATGCCGACGGCATGGGCCGTGCCTTTCCCGAGGTCCCGCAAGTCGCCATGCACCTCGCCGGGATTTCGCCGAGTCCGGCGGTGATGACCGACGAGCGCGGCAACCTGATCGTGTTCCGGACCATCTCGGGCGACTGGATGGAGCGGCTGGAGCGGGCCGCCGCGGTCGAGTTCGGCGGGTCAGCATCATCGACCGAGTACTCGCTTACCGTGGCCCAGGCACGCGGGGCGACGGTGCGGAACTCGGTGTCGCTCGCGATCAAGATCGGGCAGGCGGTCACAGGCGCCGCGGGCAGCCCGGTGGCTGCGCTGATGGCTGAGATCGGCGCCTTCCGGCTAGTAACCGGCAAGGTGTCAGACGTCGAGCGGCGGACGACGAGCGGGTTCGTCCGCGGCTCGGTGCTGGTCGAGGGCCTCGGCGACGATGCCGGCCGGCTGATCCGGCTGGAGTTGCAGAACGAGAACCTGGTTGCGCTCGAGCGGGGCCGGGTGCTTGCCTCAGTGCCCGATCTGATCTCGGTGCTGGACAGCGAGACCGCCGACGCGATCGTGACCGAGCGAATCAGGTACGGCCAGCGGGTCACGGTGATCGCCTTCGGCTGCGACCCGATCTGGCGGACAAAGCGCGGGATCGAGGCCGCTGGCCCGCGAGCGTTCGGCTACGACTTCGACTACCTGCCTGTGGAGGAGCTAGCCGGTGCCGCTACTTGACTGCCGTCTCGGCATCGACGTCGGCGGCACCAACACCGATGCGGTAATCCTCGATCGCGCGGACCGGCTACTCGCCAAGGCCAAGGTGCCCTGCACCCCTGACATCACCGGGGGCATCACCGCGGCCATCGACGCGGTGATGCGGGCGCCGGGCGCCGACGCCGGGCGCATCACGCACGTGATGCTCGGCACCACGCATGCCACCAATGCCGTGCTCGAGCGCAAGAAGCTGCGGAAGGTGGCGGTCATCAGGATCGGCGGGCCTGCCACCTACAGCATCCGGCCGATGTTCGAGTGGCCGCCTGACCTCGCCGCCGCAGTATCGGCCGGGGCGACGATCGTGGACGGCGGCATCGAATTCGACGGCCGTGACCTCTCCCCGTTCGACGGCGATGCCGTCGCGCGGTTCCTCGGCGAGGTCGGCGGCGCGGCCGAGGCCATCGCGATCACCAGCGTCTTCGCCCCGGTCTCGCCCCGGCACGAGCTGCTGGCCGCGGAGGTCGTCAAGCGCGAGCTTGGCGAGGTGGAAGTTTCGCTCAGCCATGAGATCGGGTCGGTAGGCCTGCTGGAGCGAGAGAACGCCACGATCTTGAACGCGGCGCTGATTGAAGTCGCCCGCGACGTGGCACATGCGATGCAGGAAGCGCTGACGGCGCACGGGCTGCGGCCCGCGACGTATTTCGCGCAGAACGACGGGACGCTGATGGCGCTCGACCACGCGCTGCGGTACCCGGTGCTCACCATCGGCAGCGGGCCGGCCAACAGCATCCGCGGCGCCGCGTTCCTCTCCGGATCCACGGACTCGCTGGTCGTTGACGTCGGCGGTACCTCGACCGACGTGGGAGTTCTGGTCAACGGATTCCCGCGCGAGTCCTCTCTCGGCGTCGAGATCGGCGGGATCCGCACCAACTTCCGGATGCCTGACCTGGTCACGATCGCGCTGGGCGGCGGCTCCACTATCTCATCGGAATCTGGCAGCATCCGGATCGGGCCGCAGAGCGTCGGCTACCGGCTGATGGCCGAGGCCCTGGTATTCGGGGGCGGCACGGCGACCCTAACCGACAGCGCCGTCGCCACCGGCCGTGCGGCGCTCGGCGATGCCGGGCTGCTTTCCGGGCACCGGCGCCTGCTGGAGGACGCCGCTACGGCAGCCGATGCCGCCCTCGCCGAGGCGATCGACCGGATCAAGACCTCGAAGGGCACCCGGCCGCTGATCGCGGTCGGCGGAGGGAGCATCCTCGTCCCGGACAACATGCCTGGCGTCAGCGAAGTGATCCGGCCCGACCATTTCGACGCAGCCAACGCCATCGGAGCCGCGATCGCCTCGGTCAGCGGCAACGTGGACCGGATATTCCACCTCGGCCCGGGCGGCAGGCAAGCAGCGCTCGACGAGGCGCAGGACGAGGCGCGGGAGCACGCGGTCGCCGCGGGCGGGGACCCCGACACGGTGCAGATCATCGAGATCGAGGAGATCCCGCTGGCGTATCTCACCTCACCCGCCATCCGGATTCGCGCCAAGGCGGCTGGCGCACTCGGTGGCCTGCAAGAGCAGCACCTGCACGCCCACCTCGGCCGGCAATCCCGCGCGGCCCGGCAGTCCTGGCCGCCGGGCCAGTAACGGCCAGCAACCGAAGTACCACGGAGGCCATCCATGAAGCGCCCAGGCGCACTACTTCTAGCATCCGGCTCAGCACTGGCCCTGGTGCTCGCCGCGTGCAGCAGCGCTTCGCCGCAGCAGCATCCGGGCGCACACGCCGCCAGCCAGACCTTCACGTACGACACCTTCTCGCAGGTGATGGTGGACGGCTGGGATCCCGCGACTGAATACTCCAACGGCATCATCGCGATGAGCAACATGTACGAGACGCTCACCCGCTACAACCCGGTAACCCACCAGGTAGACCCGCTGCTCGCGACCAGCTGGACGTCCGCGCCCAACGGGCTGAGCTGGACGTTCCAGCTACGGCACGGGGTCCGCTTCCACACCGGCAGGCCGATGACCGCACCGGCGGCCAAGGCGGCCATCGAGCGCACGATCAAGCTGAACGGCGGTGCCGCGTACATCTGGGGCGCGGTGCAGAGCATCGGCACCCCTGGCCCTTACACACTGGTATTCCATCTCAGGTACCCCTCGCCGGTCGACCTGGAAGCATCGGCTGACTACTCCGCCTACATCTACGACACGAAGGCGGCGGGCGGCGGGAGCCTGACCAAGTGGCTGAACGCCCCGCACGACGCGGGTACCGGCCCTTACGCGGTGCAGGCCTGGAACAAGGGCCAGGAGTTCGAGGTCATCCAGAAGGCCTTCCCGAATTACTGGGACGGCTGGAGCGGATCGCACTTTAAGCGGGTGGTATTCCGGGTAGTGCCGCAGGACACCACGGCGGCGCAGCTGCTGCGGACCGGCCAGGTCAGCTTCGTCGAGCAGATGAGCCCGGCCCTCTGGGGCTCGCTGCGGGGCGCGGCGGGCGTCAGCCTGATGAGCGCGGCTTCCTGGCAGAACCTGCTCGGCCAGCTCAACTCCAAGGCCCTGAGCCTGCGCGAGCGGCAGGCAATCTCCTACGGCATCAACTACAAGGGGATCATCGCCGCGCTGCAGGGAGCCGCCACCCTCTCCAGCGGCATCGTGCCCGCCGGGCTGCTCGGCCACTTCAGCAGCCTGCCCAACTACAGCTACGACCCGGCCAAGGCGGCGCAGCTGCTCAGCCAGATTGGCCGCGGGCCCGGCAAGAAACCGCTGAACCTGTCGCTCACCTATACCCAGGGGGACACAAACGAGCAGGTCGTCGCGACGCTCATGAAGTCCAGCCTGGCCAAGCTGAATATCAGGCTGAACGTGCAGTCACTGGCCTGGCCAACCCAGTGGGGCAAGGCCAAGTCCGCCAACGCGACGCAGCACCAGGACATCTTCTTGGAGTACTGGTGGCCGGATTACGCCGATCCCTACTCCTGGTTCGTCAACCTGCTGCAGAGCGAGAAGCGGCCGTACTTCAACCTCTCCTACTACTCCAATCCGAGCCTGGACAAGCAGATCAACAAGGTGGAGTCGCTCGTCGCCACCAACAGGACGGCCGGTCAGCAGCTGTACCGCAATATGCAGGTGACGATCTTGCACCAGGCCCCGATCGCATTCCTCTACAACGACAACTACCAGTACGCGATGTCGGCCGGCTTCTCCGGATTCCGGGTCAACCAGGCATACCCGAACGTCGTCTTCGCCTATGACCTGAAGCCGCTTGGCAGTTGACCGGCTATATTGCCCGCCGGGCCGCCACGGCGGTCCTGGTGATCGCGGGCGTCGTCATCATGACGTTCATGATCGCGCACGCGGTCCCTGGCGACCCGGCGGCGACCTGGGCCGGGCCGCACGCGACGGCGGCCGAAATCGCGCAGGCGCACCGGTTCCTCGGGCTGGACCGGCCGTTGCCAGTGCAGTTGGTGCGCTATTTCGCCGGCCTTGCCGACGGCAACTGGGGGGTATCGATCCATACCCACCAGCCGGTGCTTTCCGACCTCGCCGTCGCCGCCCCCGCCTCGCTCGAGCTGGTGATAATAGCGCTGATCATCGCGGTGGCCGTGGGCGTGCCACTCGGCCTGGTGTCAGCCATCCGACCTGGACGGCCCGCCGACCAGGCTATCCGCGTCGGGTCGATCCTGGGCGTGTCGATGCCCATCTTCTGGATGGCGCTGACCTGCCAGCTGGTCTTCTCGCAGCGCCTGCACCTGCTGCCGGTGGCCGGGGAGTACTCGCCCGGCCTGCTTTTCAGCAGCCCGCTGGCACGGCACACCGGCTTTGCCGTAGTAGACGCCCTGATTACCGGGAACTGGCCGATGCTCGGCAGCATGCTGACCCATCTCATCCTGCCCGCGCTGGTGGTGGCCGCCTATCCGGCTGGCCTCATCGCCCGCATGGTCCGGGCACAGGTACTCGACACGGCCGGGGAGACCCATGTGCAGATGGCCCGCGCGCTCGGCATTCCCGAGCGCGCGGTATTCGGCCGCTACCTGATGAAGCTGGCCTGGAATCCGGTGGCCGCCGCCATCGCCCTGGTCTTCGGCTACTCGCTGGTGAACACATTCCTGGTTGAGTCGATCTTCGACTGGCCTGGCCTCGGCAGCTACGCAGCAGCCTCGATAGCCGCCCTGGACACTCCGGCGATCCTCGGCGTCACCTTGTTCATCGCGATCGTCTACCTGGTCGCCAACCTGATCGTGGACATCGCCCAGGCGGCACTCGACCCGCGGATCCGGCTCAGATGATCGGGATTCCCTCCGTCGGTCCGGATCCCGCCCGCGGGCCTGCCCTGGCCGCCCCGGCACTGCCGCGCCGGGCCACCGGCGGCCGGCTGCGCGGGAATCCGCTGCTGCTGGCAGGCGGGGCCGTTGCCGCGGCGATCATCGTTGTCGCCGTGCTCGCACCGCTGCTCGCGCCGTTCCCCGGCGACGCCGGCACCGCGACCCATCCGTTCACCGTGCTGCGGCCGCCTTCGGCGCAGCACTGGTTCGGGACCGACCAGGTTGGGCGGGACGTCCTGTCCCGGGTCATTTACGGCGCCCGGATCTCGCCGCTGATCGCAGTCTTCGTGCTGCTGATCGCATGCGTGATCGGCATCCCGCTCGGAGTGGTGGCCGGCTACTTCGGCGGCTGGCTGGATGACGTCATCATGCGGGTAACCGATATTTTCCTCGCGTTCCCCGCGCTGCTGCTCGCGCTGGCGTTCGCCGCGGTGCTTCCGCCCAGCCTGACGACAGTGACCATCGCCATCGCCGCCACCTGGTGGCCCTGGTACACCAGGCTGATCCGCGGCCAGGCCGCCTCGGTGGCCGGGCGCCCCTACGTTGAGAGCTGCCGGGCGCTGGGAATATCGCGGCGGCGCATCATCCTCCGGCACGTCCTGCCCAACTCGATCACCCCGCTGATCGTTCAGGTCTCGCTTGATGTCGGCGGCGTGATCCTGACCGCGTCGGCGCTGTCATTCCTCGGCCTCGGTGCGCAGGACCCGACGCCAGACTGGGGCCTGATGGTCTCGGCGGGACAGGCCTATTTCACCACCGCCTGGTGGCTGGTCACCTTCCCCGGGCTGGCGATCCTGGTCACCGCCTTCGGCTTCAACCTGCTTGGCGACGGGCTGCGGGATCTGCTTGACCCCAGGCGGGTGATGCTCCGATGAGGCTGGAGATCACCGGCCTGGAGGTGTGCTTCGGCGCGCGGGCGGCGGTGTCCATCGGCGAGCTGGCGCTGGGCGACGCCGAGATCGTGGGGCTGGCCGGCGAAAGCGGGTCGGGCAAGTCGATGACCACGCTGGCCGTGCTCGGGCTGGCGCACACGGTGGGCGCCAGCGTCGGCGGGAGCATCAGGCTGGACGGCCGCCAGCTCGTCGGCCTGCCCCAGGATGCCCTGCGCGAGCTGCGGGGACGGCAGATCGCGGCGATCTTCCAGAGCCCGTCGACGGCATTCAACCCGGTATTCCGGGTTGGCCACATCGCTACCCGCGCGCTGCGCCTGCACGGGCTGACCGGGAGCGGCGCCGCTGACCGGATGGCGGCGGCCATGCGCGCGGTGCTGCTGTCGCCCGACCTGCTGCGCCGTTATCCGGCGCAGCTGTCCGGCGGGCAACTGCAGCGCATCGCGATCGCGCTGGCGATCGCGCTGCGCGCCGAGATCCTGCTGGCCGACGAGCCGACGAGCGCGCTGGACGTAACGGTGCAGGCCGAGGTGCTTGAGCTGCTCCGGGAGCTGAGAGACCACGAGGGCATGTCGATCCTGTTCATCAGCCATGACCTGGCGGTGATCGCCGAGCTGTGCGACCGGGTCGCGGTCATGCGGGCGGGCTCAATCGTCGAGCAGGGCCCGGCCCAGCAGGTCATGTCGGCACCGTCCGACCCGTACACCGCCGACCTGCTGGCATCGGTGCCGAGGATCGGCCCGAGGGCTGGCCGGTGACCGCGCCGGCCCCGGCCCCGGCCGCTGCGCCCGCCCCGGCCCTGCTGGAGATCAGGGACCTGAGCGTGCGGTTCGGGCCGGTCCGGGCGGTCGACCAGGTCAGCCTCAGCATTCCCGCGGGCCCGTTCGGCCTCGGGCTGGTGGGCGAGAGCGGGTCGGGAAAGACCACCATCGGCCGGGCGGTGCTCCGCCTCGTCCCTGTCGCCACCGGCCAGGTGCTGTTCGAAGGTGCCGACGTCACTGGGCTCGGCGGCCGGGCGCTGAAGAAATACCGGCGCGCTGTGCAGGTCGTCTTCCAGGATCCCGACAACAGCCTCGATCCGCGGATGCGGGCCGGCACTGCGATCGCCGAGGCAATTCGCGCACACAAGATCGTGCCATCGCGGCTGATCGGGGAGCGGACGGCCGCGCTGCTGCGGGAGGCCGGCCTCGATCCCGAGCTTGCCGCCAGGTACCCGCATCAGCTGTCCGGCGGGCAGCGCCAGCGCGTCGCGATCGCCCGCGCGCTCAGCGTGCAGCCACGGCTGCTTGTGCTCGACGAGCCGACCAGCGCTCTCGACGTGCGGACGCAGGCCAGGATCTTGAAGCTGATTGGCCGGCTGCGCGCGGAGCGGAGCCTGTCGTACCTGCTGATCACGCACAACTTTGCCGTCGTGAGCGAGCTCTGCGAGCAGACCGCGGTGCTGTACCTGGGCCGCATCGCGGAAAGCGGGCCAACCACGGAACTGCTCGCATCGCCCGCGCACCCCTACACCCGGGCGCTGCGGTCGGCCGTGCCCGAGGTCGACGCGAGCGCCCGCTCCGCGCGCATCGTCCTGCACGGAGAGCCGCCGGATGCGACCAGCGCGCCCGCGGGCTGTGTGTTCCATCCGCGCTGCCCGCTCGCCGTCGACCGGTGCCGCGCCGAGGTGCCCGCGCTCACCATGCCGCTGCCCGGCCGCCTGGTTGCCTGCCACCGCGCGGCTGAAGTGCTTGCGGGAGCCGGGAGCCGTCCAGGACCCGGCACAGACCCGGCATAGGTAAGTATCCGTTGCCCGCTACGTCCGATCGTAAGCGGCCTGAATGAAGGGTCCCCAGGTGTCATCGTCAAGCACTACCCCAACTCGCTTGTCGAGACAGGCCTTGACGCCCGGCTACGCGAGGCACCGGGCCGCGAGCTCGCTTTCATGCCGCCGACCGCACGATCGGCCGGTCGTGGTGGACGTGGCGAACCCTTTTCGCACCGATGTAACCTGCTGGTGGAGGATGACGCGAGCCATCCGCCGCCGACGCCGCGGGGTGACACCATGCGCATCGCCTTGTTCGTGACCTGCCTGGCCGACACGCTGTTCCCCAGCGTCGGCCGTGCCACCGTGCGGACGCTCGAGCGGCTCGGCCATCGCGTCGAATTCCCGCAGGCGCAGACCTGCTGCGGCCAGATGCACATCAACACCGGCTACATCCGCGACGCGCTTCCGCTGGTCCGCCACTACGTCGAGACATTCGAACCCTATGAAGTGATCGTCGCGCCGTCCGGCTCATGCGTTGGCTCGGTCCGGCATCAGTACGCGATGGTGGCCCGCCGATGCGGTGATGAGAAGCTCGCCCGGCGGGCTGAGGCGGTGGCGAGCCGGACGCATGAGCTGTCGCAGCTGCTAGTGGATGTGCTGGGGGTGGAGGATGTCGGCGCCTTCTACCCGCACCGGGTTACCTATCATCCGACGTGTCATTCGCTGCGGCTGCTGCGGGTGGGGGAACGCCCGCTGCGGCTGCTGCGGAACGTTGCGGGCATCGACCTGGTGGAGCTGCCCGATGCGGAGGTCTGCTGCGGTTTCGGTGGGACGTTCGCGCTGAAGAATGCGGATGTGTCGACGGCGATGCTGGCCGACAAGATGCGTAACGTCGTGGGTACCCGGGCGGAGGCGTGCACGGCTGGTGACAGCTCCTGCCTGATGCACATCGGCGGCGGGCTGTCCAGGCTGCGCGCCGGGGTGAAGACGGTCCACCTGGCGGAGATACTCGCTTCGACCCGGGACGCCCGATGACAACGTTCCTCGGCATGCCAACGGCCCCGCGCGGCGTCGGGCATCTCCGTCAAACCGAGCCGTTCCCCGCAGCGGCGCGGCGCGGGCTCTCCAACAGCCAGCTCCGGCGCAACCTGGCCAAGGCGACCACCGCAATCCGCGCCAAACGGGCCGCGATCGTCGGCGAAGTGCCGGACTGGGAGGAACTGCGCGAGGCGGGGCGGGCGATCAAAGCCGAAACCATGGCGCACTTGGACCGCTATTTGGAGCAACTGGAGACCCAGGTCACGGCGCACGGTGGCGTCGTGCACTGGGCCCGGGACGCCACCGAGGCCAATCGCATCGTGGTGGACCTAGTCCGCGGCACCGGCGCCGCCGAGGTCGTCAAGGTCAAGTCCATGGTCACCGACGAGATCGGGCTGAATGAGGCGCTGGCGCAGGCGGGGATCCAGCCATACGAGACCGACCTGGCCGAGCTCATCGTGCAACTCGGCCACGACAGGCCCTCCCACATCCTGGTTCCGGCTATCCACCGCAACCGCGCGGAGATCCGCGAGATCTTCCTGCGGGAGATGGGCGATGCCAACCCGGCTCTCACCGCCGATCCCGCCGCGTTGGCCGAGGCCGCCCGCATCCATCTGCGGCGGCTGTTCCTGTCCGCCCGGGTCGGGATCAGCGGCGCCAACTTCGCGGTGGCTGAGACCGGCGCGCTGTGCGTGGTGGAATCCGAGGGCAATGGCCGGATGTGCCTGACGCTGCCGGAAACGCTGATCACCGTGATGGGAATCGAGAAGGTGGTGCCGGCATGGCGTGACCTGGCCGTGTTCATGCAACTGCTGCCGCGTTCGTCTACCGGCGAGCGGATGAACCCCTACACCTCGATCTGGACCGGGGTGACGCCGGGCGACGGCCCGCAGCAGTTCCACCTCGTGCTGCTCGACAACGGGAGAACCGCTGCGCTTGCCGACGAGACCGGACGGCAGGCTTTGCATTGCATCCGCTGCTCGGCATGCCTGAACGTGTGCCCGGTTTACGAGCGGGCCGGCGGTCATGCCTACGGCTCGGTTTACCCGGGCCCGATCGGCGCCATCCTGTCGCCGCAGCTGACCGGCATCGAGGACAACGCGTCGCTGCCGTACGCGTCATCGTTGTGCGGCGCCTGCTACGACGTGTGCCCGGTGAAGATCGACATCCCCTCAGTGCTGGTCCATCTGCGTGCCCGTCATGTGGAGGCGGCGCGAGATAGCCGTCGGCTATCTCGCGGCGAGGCGATCACCATGGCCGCGGCGTCGTGGGTGATGGCCAGCCAAGGACGCTTCACGGCGGCACAGCGCGGAGCAAAGCTTGGCCGCGCGCTGGGCCGCCGCGGCCGGATCCGCAGGCTGCCGCCACCGTTCTCCGGCTGGACCTCGGCACGTGATGTGCCGGTGCCCGCGGCCATGACGTTCCGTGAGTGGTGGCGGCACGAGCACCGCAGCGAGCCCTCGCACAAGGACGGAGCGCGCGAGTGAGCGCGCGCGACGAAGTGCTGGCGCGGATCCGCACCGCGATCGGCTCCGCACCCGGGGAAGGAGGTGACGAAGGCACATCCACCCAGGCTGGCGAGGTATCCCATGGGTACAGGCTCCGCCGCGACGCAGACGTGGGTGAGCTACTCGACCTGCTCGCGGCCCGGCTAGCCGCCTACAAGGCGACCGTGCGGCGCACCGCACCTGGCCAGCTCTCAGCCGCCGTCGGCGAGGCCCTGACGCAGCGCGGGGCGGGCCGGGTGGTGGTACCGCCCGGCCTCGACCTGCCGACGCTACCCGCCGGGGTGGAGGCCGTCGCCGACGCCCAGTTCACCCCAACCGAACTAGACACCTTCGACGGCACTATCACCGCGGTCTCAGTGGCCATCGCGGAAACCGGGACCATAATCCTCGACGGCTCGCCAGATCAGGGCAGGCGGGCCATCACGCTCGTGCCCGACTACCTCCTGTGCATCGTGCGCGCTGACCAAGTTGTCGCCCTCCTGCCGGAAGCGATCACGCGGTTGCGCCCGGATCAGCCGATGACCTGGATCAGCGGACCGTCCGCGACGGTCGACATCGAGTTCGAACGCGTCGAAGGCGTGCACGGGCCCCGCACGCTTGAAGTCGTCCTGGTCGAGCCATCCTGAGATACAGCGTCCACCGTGAGACCGGACATGTGCCGTGCCGGGCGTCGTAAGGTGACCGCTTCGGGAGCAGGCGCGCCAAGGAAAGGACGACGTCAGCGAACGACCGCGGCCACAGCCTCTCAGGCCACCCCGCGCCCACGCGAACATCCGCGGGCAACGGACCGGCGCACCACAGCGCGGCAGCGCCCGGCGCAGCCGGGCCCACCAGAAGGCGGGTCAGCTGCCGGAATTTTCACGCCGAAGCGGCGACCTCTCGGGGGTACCGGCGACTCTTGGTCGCGGACGGGCAGCCGATCAGGGTCCCTTGACGACCATCCACGACAGCACCGGGGTCGACTGCAGGTAGACGAGCAGGCACATGAAGGCCAGAAACGCGATGCTCCACAGGATCACGCGCCGGAAGATCTCACCCTCTCGTCCCTGCAGCCCGACGGCGCCGGCCACGATCGCAAGGTTCTGCGGCGAGATCATCTTGCCGAGCACGCCCCCGGAGGAGTTCGCCGCGGCGAGCAGCGTCGGCGGCAGGTGCGCCTGCAACGCGGCAGTGACCTGCAGGCCGCCGAATAGTGAGTTCGAGGAGGTGTCCGAGCCGGTGACCGCGACGCCGAGCCACCCCAGAATGGGGGACAGCAGCGCGAACAGGCCGCCGGTCCCGGCCAGCCACAGGCCAAGCGTCTGCGTCTCGCCGGACTCGTTCATGACGAAGGCGAGCGCCAGCACCGCCATCACGGTGAGGATCGCGAACTTCAGCTGCGCGAGCGTTCGTCCGTAGGCGCGCAGCGCCCGTCCGGGCCCTTCTCTCAGGACGATCATCGTGAGCAGGCCGGAGATCAGCAACAGGGTGCCCGCGGCCGACAAGATGTTCAGCTTGAAGGCGGTTGCCACGGCCTTCCCCGAGCCGCTGATGATGTGCAGGCCCGGCCAGTCGTAGATGCGGGTCGCTGATTCCAGGCCGGTCCCGGCGGCGCCGGGCTTAATGGGGGCTTCGCCGGTAATCGCGGGGACGCGGGTGGCGAGCACGAAGACCACGATGATGATCAGGTACGGCGCGTAGGCCCGGAAGATGTCGGCAGGCGTGTCGCGGATCATGGTATCCGACTCCGCGGCGACCCTGGCCGGATACGCTTCGCCGGTGTCATCGGCGCCGCGGGCCGACTGCGCAGCGTCGCGCCGCGCGTGCTCATCGGCGCTCGTCTCGATGTAGCCCTCGGCCGGGTGCCAGACGCGGGTGAAGGCCAGGACGGCCAGCGCTGAAGTGAGCGAGGCGATGATGTCGGCGAGCGGGATCGACCAGAAGTTGGACGCGAGGTACTGGAAGACGGCGAAGGTCACTCCGCAAACCACCGCGGCAGGCCAGACCTGGCGCAGGCCGCGCCGCCCGTCGACGATGAACACCAGGGCCAGCGGGACGAAGACCGCGAGGACCGGCGTCTGTCGGCCCACCATGGCGCCGAGGTCGCCGACTGGCAGCTTTGTAACGGCCGCGAGCGTCGTGATCGGCACGGCGAGAGCTCCGAAGGCGACCGGCGCGGTGTTCGCGACCAGCGCGACCGTGGCCGCCTTGAGCGGCCGGAAGCCGAGCGCGATCAGCATGACCGAAGTGATGGCCACCGGCGTGCCGAAGCCTGCGAGCGCCTCGAGCAGGGCGCCGAAGCAGAAGGCGATGATGATCGCCTGGATCCGCTGATCGTCGCTGATCGAGGCGAACGACCGGCGCAGCACGTCGAAATGGCCGGCCTCCACGGTCAGGTTGTAAACCCAGATGGCATTGACGACGATCCACATGATCGGGAACAACCCGAAGGCGGCACCGAGCAGCCCGCTGTTCACGGCGTCGCTGACCGGCATGGAGTAGAAGGCCACAGCGACTATCAGCGCGACCGCGAGCGAGATGACCGACGCGAGCCACGCGCGCATACGCAACACCCCGAGCAGCACGAACAGCGTGACCAGGGGCAGGGCAGCCACGATCGAAGACACTCCGAGCGAGTTGCCGAGCGGGTCATAGACCTGCCGGTAGACCGCGACCATGTACGCGCTCCTTCAAGCCGAGGGCTAACGGGCCGGAACGGCCGTCGGCAGGCATGAACTCGCCCGACCCGGACCAGCGTCGTGGACACCTGAATCCAGCGTCCCGGGCTGGCGGTGACCATCAGCCGCCGCCCGCGGCCAGGTGTTCTCCGACAGGGGCACGGCGCGACCAGCAGCATGCCGAGCCCGGGATTGCGTCACGACGCCCACGGGATCATGCTGGCAGTTCCCGGGCCGGAGGGAAAGGCCCAGAACGCTCACAGCCCGGCTCCAGCGAGCCGCGAGGTCCCGAGCGCGGCCCAGGGCGCTGGCAGCTCGCTCTCACCGAGCCATGCCGGAGCGGGGGCCACAGGTCCGCCGCCTTCTCGTTTTCGTGGCGGTATGGACAAGGTCATGTCGAGCATGTTTGCTTGTCTGACAGTGCTTGGTGAAACCCGGATTCCTCGGCCGGTGCTGGCCGAGTTGCGCGCTATCGCCGGATCGGAGAATCTCCGGCTGGCAGATGGCGAACTTGCCGTGTACGCGCGGGACGCGACACCGTTGTTCCGCGGGATGCCGGATGCTGTCATCGCGCCGGCGGACGCCGAGCAGGTCGCACGGATCCTGCGGCTGGCTACCGATCACGGTATCCCGGTCATCCCGCGCGGTGCCGGCTCAAATCTTTGCGCGGGTACCGTCCCGCTTACCGGCGGCATGGTGCTGTCGACCGCGCGGATGAACCGGATCCTGGAGGTAGCGCCCGAGGAGATGCTGGCGCGAGCCGAGCCCGGGGTGTCCACGATGGCGCTCAACGATGCTGCGGCGGCGCATGGCCTGTTCTACCCGCCGGATCCGGGCAGCCGTACTGTCTCCACGATCGGCGGTAACGTCGCCACCTGCGCTGGCGGGCTGCGGGGGCTGAAGTACGGCGTGACCCGCAACTATGTGCTGGGGCTGACGGTGGCGCTGCCAACCGGCGAGATCGTGCGGACCGGGGGCCGGCTCTGGAAGGACGTCGCCGGCTACGACCTGACCCGGCTGATCACGGGATCCGAGGGCACCCTCGGCGTGATCACCGAGGCGACGGTGGCGCTCCTGCCGGACCCGTCCGCCAGCCGCACCGGCCTGGCTTACTTCGACTCGCTGACCCAGGCCTGCCGCTCGGTTTCCGGGATCCTCGCCGCTGGGGTAATCCCGTCGACGCTGGAGTTTCTCGACCGCAGCTGCATGGACGCGGTCGAGCAGTACGCGCATCTCGGCCTGCATCCCGGCGCTGGCGCACTGCTGCTGTTCGGCGATGACGGCGATGAGGCGACCGTGGCGCGCAGCTTCGAGCGAATCGCTGCCGTCTGCGAGGACTCCGGTGCCATCGGAGTCCAGACCGCCGGTGATATCGCCGAGTCCGAGGCGCTGTTGACCGCCCGGCGCTGCACTCTTCCGGCGCTGTCTCGGCTCGGCTCGCTGACGATTCTCGAGGACGCCAGCGTGCCCAGGCCGCGGCTAGCCGAGATGGTCGCGCGGATCGACGCGATAGCCGCGCGGCACCGGGTCACCGTGGCGACTTTCGGTCATGCTGGCGACGGCAACCTGCATCCGACGTGCGTGCTGGAATCCGCCGAGGACGCCGAGGGAATCGCACGTGCCGAGCGTGCCTTCGCCGAGGTATTCCACACCGCGATCGAGCTCGGCGGCACGATTACCGGCGAGCATGGCGTCGGGGCGGCCAAACTGCCCTACCTGGAACAGCGCCTCGGAAGGGCCCAGATGGACCTGATCCGGCGGATCAAAAAGGCGTTCGACCCTGCTGGCATCCTCAATCCCGGAAAGCTGGGGTCCTGATGACCAGTGCCAAGGTGCCGCACGCTGGCTCGATCTTCGACCCGAAGCTGCTGAACCGCTGCATCTCCTGTGGCTTCTGCCTGCCGGCGTGTCCGACGTACGCGCTCACCGCTGATGAGACCTCCTCGCCACGGGGCCGGATCAACCTGATGCGGGCGCTCGATTCTGGCGTGCTGCCACCCGACGACCCGACGTTGGCGGAGCAGGCCTCCTTCTGCCTGGGCTGCCGCGCCTGCGAGCCGGTCTGTCCGGCGGGAGTGCAGTACGGCGAGCTCCTCGAGCAGTGGCGGGGTTACCAGTGGACCGGGCGCCGCCGGCCAGTGGCCGTCCGGTTCCTGATCTTCGCGGCCGAACGCGCCTGGGCACACCGGATCGCCGGCCGGCTGCGCGGCGCCGCGCGCACACCGGCGGGCGCCTCGCAGCACTCGCTGATGCTCGGCTGCTTCGAGCGGAGCCTGTTCCCGAAGGTGAGCAGATCGGCGCTGGCGCTGGCGCCCGAGCTAGCCGTCCCCGGCGGCCAGGGATGCTGCGGCGCGCTGCACGCACATAATGGTGAGCCGGACCGGGGCCGACAGCTGGCCAAGCAGCTCGGCGCCCAGCTGCCGGGGCAGATCGTGACCACCTCCGGCGGCTGCGCCGCGCACCTGGCCTCAGTGATCGGCAGGAACCGGGTCGCTGAATTGTCGGAATACCTGCAGAACAGAGTGACCGGCCAGGTGCGGATGGGGGACCGGCCGGCCCGGGTCGCCCTGCAGGATTCCTGCCATCTGCGCAACGGCCTTGACGTATGGCGCGAACCGCGGACGCTGCTCGCCGCGGTGGCCCAGTACGTAGAGCTGCCCGGCGCCGCCCGGTGCTGCGGAGCGGCCGGCACCTATGCGCTAGTGCGGCCCCGCGACTCAAGGCGGGTACTCGACCCTAAGATCGATGAGATCGAAGCAGCCAGGATCGACTACGTAGTAGCCGTCAATCCAGGCTGCCTGCGTCAGCTCCGCCAAGGGCTACACCGCCGGAAATCAACGGTGCGAGCGCTGCATATCGCCGATTTCCTGCGCCTGGCAGCCGACTGACGAACCTGTGCCGCATCTCCACGGAGATCACCGCAGCTCAGACTGCCCGTATCCTGGAGTCGGCCAAGCCGCCCGGGGCCGTTGAGACCGCCCGCTGCGAGCTCGCTGCCGAATTCCTCAGCGACCTCCGCCGCCTCGACGCCCAGCTCCGGCCACCCGCGGCCACTGCCGGTCGAGCAGACGCTCCGGCCGGCATCGCGGACCTCGGCGGACCGGAGGGTCGGCTGCTGGCCGACGGCACGCCGGCCGATATTACGTAAGGCGCGCGCAGCGCTTCTCGCAGGAACGCAAGGAGCGGCCCGGGCATGATGAAGATCGCCGCGGTTGTGCCGCCTGCCGCCAGTGCCGTCGCAGCGGGCCTCATGGGCCGGACGGCGGGTCCGGCTGGCCGGGCGCGGCGCCGAGCGTGTCCAGGATCTGCTGCCCGTATCTGGCCAGCTTGGTCTCGCCGACGCCGCTCACCAGGGCGAGCTCGGCCAGGCTGGACGGCTCCTCGGCGGCGATCTGGCGAAGGGTGGCATCGTGGAAGATCACGTAGGCAGGCACGCCCTGCTCCCTGGCAGCCGCGGCGCGCCAGGCGCGCAGCCGCTCGAACAATGCCGTCGCGGCTGCGGGCAGCTTGGCGGCTTCCGCGCTCGCGGCCTTCGCCGCCCGGGCGCGCCTTACGGCTCGTGCCGTCGGCTCGGACTCCCGGCGGAGCATGACCTGACGTCGCCCGGCCAGTACCGCGCCGCTCGCCTCGGTCAGCGCCAGGGTGCCGTAGTCGCCCTCGACGGCCAGCAGGCCGCGCGCTAGCAGCTGGCGCACCACGCCGCGCCACTCGGCCTCAGGCTGCTGCGCGCCGATACCGAAAACCGTCAGGGAGGCATGATCGTGCTCGGTGACCTTCGCCGTCTTCCGGCCGAGCAGGATGTCGATCACCTGGCCGGCGCCGAATCTCTGGTTCCGCTCACGACGCAGCCGGTATACGGCTGACAGCAGCTTCTGCGCCGCGATTGTGCCGTCCCATGACTGCGGCGGGGACAGGCAGGTGTCGCAGTTGCCGCATGGCGGCGCCGCCTCGCCGAAATAGCCGAGCAGCTGCGACCGGCGGCACTCGACGGTCTCGCAGAGGGCAAGCATGGCGTCGAGGTGGCCGGCCAGCCGCCGCCGGTGCGCGCTGTCGCCCTCCGAGCCATCGATCATCCTGCGCTGCAGCACGACGTCCTGCAGCCCGTAGGCGAGCCAGGCGGTGGCCGGCCGCCCGTCCCGGCCAGCCCGGCCGGTCTCCTGGTAGTAGCCCTCGACGGACTTGGGCAGGTCAAGGTGCGCCACGAAGCGCACATCGGGCTTGTCGATGCCCATCCCGAACGCGATCGTGGCCACCATGATCAGGCCGTCTTCCCGCAGGAAGCGAGCCTGGTGGGCGGTGCGGGTGCGGGCATCGAGACCGGCGTGATAGGGCAGCGCGGTGATCCCGTTGCGGGACAGGAACTCGGCGGTCTTGTCGACTGAGGCCCTGGAGAGGCAGTAGACGATGCCCGCGTCGCCAGCGTGCTCGTTACGCACCAGCTCAAGCAGCTGCCGCGAGGGATCGGCCTTGGCCTCGATGCGGTACTGGATATTCGGCCGATCGAAGCTCGCCACGAAATGCCTGGCTTCGGCCAGGCTCAGCCGGGCGGCGATCTCGGCGCGGGTTGCCCTGGTCGCCGTCGCGGTCAGCGCGATGCGGGGAACCGCCGGCCATCGCTCGTGCAGTTGCGAGAGCGCGAGGTAGTCGGGCCGGAAATCGTGCCCCCACTGGGACACGCAATGTGCCTCGTCGATGGCGAAAAGGGAGATCGTGCCACGGTCAAGCAGCCGCAGCGCTGACTCGGCGCGCAGCCGTTCCGGCGCCAGGTACAGCAAGTCCAGCTGGCCGGCCAGGAAAGCGGACTCGACTAGGCGGCGCTCGCCGGAGTCCTGGGTCGAGTTCAGGAACCCGGCCCGCAGGCCGAGCGCGGTCAGCGCGTCCACCTGGTCTTTCATGAGGGCGATGAGCGGCGAGACGACCACGCCGGTGCCCGGCCGGATTAGCGCCGGGATCTGATAGCAAAGCGATTTGCCGCCGCCGGTGGGCATCAGCACCAGCGCGTCGCCGCCAGCGATGATGTGCTGTATGACCTCCTGCTGTGCGCCACGGAACGAGTCGTAGCCGAAGACGCGGCGCAGCGCGCCGACCGCGTCGGCCAGGTCCGGGCTGGTTCCGGGGGAGGCAACCGTGGCGGGCCTGGAGTCCGCGGGCACGGTCCAGCTTTCAGGACGCGACACCGGGCGATTCTACGGGCGATCCGGGCGTTACGCTGACCGCTTTCGGGTCGCCGATCCGGCCGAGGATCTCCAGTTGCCGCTGCCCGGGAGGCCCTGAAGGAGTCAGGCTGGGAGCCGGTCCAGCCGCCCTGCTCACCTGAGCGGGGCCATCCGCGGTCCGCCCCCCGTCCCGCTTCGCGGCCGCCTTACGCCGTGCCCGGCCGGGCCGGGCGGCTAAGGCACGCCTGGCGCCGGGTTAGGGAGTCTGCCCGATGCGGCGGGCCGGGACTTACGGCGATTCTCGATAACACGGGCAGCAGCAGGTGCGGCCCGCGCCGAGGAGGAACCGATGCACCCCTACATCCTGCAGAGCCTGGCTGCCGAGCGGGCCAGGGATATGCGCAAGAGCGCGGCCAAGGCGGAACTTCGCCGCCTGGTCCGCCGCAGCCGGCGAGTAGCGCCAGCCAGGACTCAGCCGCTATATCCAGGTGCCCAGCCCGCGCTGGAAACCCTGACCGAAGAGGAAAGCCGCGAGCACGCCGTCGTGGCCGGGAAGAAATAAGCCCGGTTTCGGCCGACCGATAAGGCATCTGCCGGATGTGGCCTGGCGGGGTCATACGGCGAGTCTCGAATCCGCCGGGCCCCGCAGGCAGGCCCCCGCCGAGGAGGATCGATGCATCCCTACATCACGCAGAACATTGTCGCTCAGCACAACCTGGACCTGCGGAGGCGGGCGGCCGCGGCGCGGCGTGCCAAGACGGCACGCCGCGCCCGGCGGCCGGCCGACAAGGGTCTGCGCTAGCGATGCTCGACTACCTTGCCAGCCGGCCTACGCCCGGGCACCCCCGGCAACCGTGGAACGCGGCAGGCAGGACCATGCGGCAGCAGGCGGCGATCGCCGCGGGGCTGCCCTGCCGGAGCGACCCGGAACTCTTCTTCGCGGAGCGGCCGGAGGAAGTAGCACAGGCGAAGGCGCTCTGCCACGACTGCCCGGTACGCGCTAACTGCCTGGCTGGCGCGCTGCAGCGCGGCGAGCCGTTCGGCGTCTGGGGCGGCGAGTTGCTGCTGCGCGGCGCGGTCATCCCCTACAAGCGGCCGCGCGGCCGGCCTCGGCGCACCGAGGCGGCCGCCTGAGATGCCCGCCAGGCGGGAGCCCCCGCGGCCCGGCGCGGCGCACTGCGGCCGACGGGATCGCCTTCGCCGGCCCGATGGCGGCCGGCGTCAGCTGGCCGTAACCACGGGGAGCATCGCGCGGAAGCAGCAGGCTGGCAAAAGCGTTAGGTCGCTGGGAGGTTCCTGACCATCCTTGTTGTGTACCGCCGCCCCTTTGCTGAACTGCCGCTGCTGTACTGCCGCGCCCGCCAGGGAGACTGCCGCCTTGACCCCCTCGCTCGCCCAGGTGCGAGACCGCCTGCCCGGCGTGATGCTGCGCGATCAGCGCCGGCTGAGCCGGCGCGCCGGGCGGGCGGCCGGGCTGCGCGACGCCGGGGCGCGCGACCAGGCATTCGGCCAGATCCTCGCCGAGCTAGCCGCGGCGGAGGCCCGCATCGAGGCGCGCAGGCGCGGGGCGCCCGCCAGCTGCTACCCGCCAGAGCTTCCGGTCAGCCAGCTGAAGGACCAGATCGCCGAGATGATCCGCGATAACCAGGTGGTGATCATCGCTGGCGAGACTGGATCCGGCAAGACCACGCAGCTGCCGAAGATCTGCCTTGAGCTCGGCCGCGGCGTGGCCGGCCAGATCGGCCACACCCAGCCGCGCCGGATCGCGGCCCGCACGATCGCTGAGCGGATTGCCATCGAGCTCGGCACCGAGCCCGGCACGGCGGTCGGTTACAAGGTCCGCTTCACCGACACTTCCGGCGACGACACGCTGGTCAAGCTGATGACCGACGGCATCTTGCTGGCCGAGATGCAGCGCGACCGGCAGCTGCTCAACTACGACACCCTGATCATCGACGAGGCGCACGAGCGCAGCCTGAACATCGACTTCATCCTGGGATACCTGAAACGGATACTCCCCGGCCGGCCTGACCTGAAGATCATCATCACCTCGGCCACGATCGACCCCAAGAGGTTCAGTAAGCACTTCTGGGACGCGCCGGTGATCGAGGTCTCGGGACGGACCTACCCGGTCGAAGTGCGCTACCGGCCGCTCACTGACCCCGGTGACCCCGTTTCAGAACCAAAGGATCAGGTCCAGGGCATTGCTGATGCGGTAGCCGAGCTGCTGGCCGAGGGGCCCGGGGACATCCTCGTCTTCCTCAGCGGCGAGCGGGAGATCAGGGATACCGCGGATGCGCTGGCCGACCGGGATGAGCTCGATGTGCTGCCGCTGTACGCCCGGCTGTCAGCCGCCGAGCAGCACAGAGTTTTTGCCGGAGGCGAAACAAATAGGCAGCGCCAGGCACACCGGCGGCGGGTGGTGCTGGCCACGAACGTCGCGGAGACCTCGCTGACCGTGCCCGGCATCAAGTACGTGATCGACCCGGGTACCGCCCGGATCTCGCGGTACAGCCAGCGGACGAAGGTCCAGCGGCTGCCGATCGAGCGGATTTCCCGGGCTTCGGCGAACCAGCGCAAGGGCCGGTGCGGCCGCACGTCCGACGGTGTGTGCATCCGGCTCTACACCGAGGAGGATTTCGACTCGCGGCCGGAGTTCACCGATCCGGAGATCCTGCGGACGCACCTGGCATCGGTCATCCTGCAGATGGCGGCGCTCGACCTCGGCGAGGTGGCTGACTTCCCGTTCATCGACCCGCCGGATTCGCGGAACATCGCGGACGGCGTCCGCCTGCTGGAAGAACTCGGCGCCGTCTCGCCGGGACGCGGCAGGCCCCGGCTGACCGACGCGGGCCGGAAGCTTGCCCGGCTCCCGGTGGACCCGCGCCTCGGCCGGATGATCCTGGCGGCCGGCCCGAACGGGTGCGCCCGTGAAGTGCTGATCATCACAGCGGCGCTGTCCATCAACGATCCCAGGGAGCGGCCGGCCGACTCCCGTGAGGCAGCTGACGCCATGCATGCCAGGTTCGCCGAGCCGGGATCGGACTTTCTTGCCTTCATTACCATGTGGGAGTACCTGCGCGAGCGGCAGCGCGAGCTGTCCTCGGCCGCGTTCCGCCGCCTGTGCCGTCGCGAGTACCTGCATTACCTGAGGGTGCGTGAGTGGCAGGACGTGTACGGGCAGCTCAGGCAGGCGGCCAGGGAACTTGGCATCGGCACCGGGCACGATCGCGGCACCACGTCAGCCGCCGCGGCGGCGGATATCGCGGCGATCCCGGCACCCGGCAAGGCGGCGGGCAAGGCGGCCGGCCAGGCGGGAGCCGAGGGCCGCTATCCGGCGGATTCGGCCGGCCGGGTGCACATGTCGCTGCTGGCCGGTCTGCTCTCGCACATCGGCATGCAGGACACCAGCCGCAACCCGGGCGGCCAGGCCGGGAAGCGGCGGCCGCTGACCGAGTTCGCCGGGGCACGCGGCGCCCGCTTCGCCATCTTCCCCGACTCCGTGCTGGCGCGGAAGCCGCCGCCCTGGGTGGTCGCGGCCGAGCTCGTCGAGACGTCCAGGCTGTGGGCCAGGGTCGCGGCGCGGATCGAGCCCGAGTGGGCCGAGCCGCTCGCCGCGCACCTGGTCAGGCGCACCTACAGTGAGCCGCACTGGGACGCGAGGCGCGGCGCGGCGATGGCGGCGGAGAAGGTAACGCTGTACGGCCTGCCGGTCGTGGCGGCCCGGCCGGTGAACTACGGCCGGATCGACCCGGCGGCGGCACGCGAGCTGTTCATCCGCGGCGCGCTGGTCGAGGGCGACTGGACCACGCATCACCAGTTCTTCGAGCACAACCGGCGGCTGCTCGACGAGGCGGCGGACCTGGAGCGCCGGGCCAGGCGGCGCGGTATCGTCGCCGACGACGCCGACCTGTTCGAGTTCTATGACCAGCGGATACCCGCGGACGTAACATCCGCCAGGCACTTCGACGCCTGGTGGAAGAAGGCACGGGCGGCCGACCCGGAACTGCTGACCTTCTCCCCCGCCGATCTGGCCGGCCCGGCCGCCGAGGAGATCCGCCCGGAGGATTATCCCGGCCGCTGGGGCGAGCTGCCGCTGTCGTATGAGTTCGCCCCGGGCGAGCCGGCCGACGGGGTGACCGTGGACATCCCGCTGGCGACGCTCAACCAGGTGGACGGCGCGGAATTCAGCTGGCAGGTGCCCGGGCTGCGCGAGGAGCTGATCACCGAGCTGATCCGGTCACTGCCCAAGCAGCTGCGCCGGGCCTTCGTGCCCGCGCCGGAGACAGCCCGCGCGGTGGCGCCCCGGCTGGATCCTGCCCGCGGCGACCTGCTGGATGTGCTGGCAGCCGAGCTCAGCCGCCTCGGGGGCACCCCGGTCCCCCGCTCGGCGTTCGACTTGTCCCGGCTGCCCGCGCACCTGACCATCGGGTTCCGGGTGGTCGGCACCGGCCGGGTACTCGCGGCCGGCAAGGACCTGGCCGCGCTCCGGCGGGAGCTGCGGCCCCGGCTGGCGGCGGAGTTCGCCGAGGCGGCCAGCGGCATTACCCGCACCGGGCTGCGGGACTGGGACATCCGCTCGCTGCCCCGGGTGTTCAGTCATGGCCAGATCCGGGCTTACCCGGCGCTGGCGGACGCCGGCGACTCGGTGGACGTGCGGCTGTTCGAGACCGAGGCCGAGGCCGCCGAGTCGATGCGGCTTGGCACCCGGCGGCTGCTGCTGATCCAGGTACCGGCCGGGGCGCGATCGGTCGCCAGCCGGCTGCCGGCCGGCGCCAAGCTGGCGATGAGCCGACACCCTTATCCGGGCACTGACGCGCTGCTCGCCGACTGCGCGGCGACCGCGGCCGACCAGGTGATCACGGACGCCGGCGGCCCGGCCTGGGATGCCGATGGCTTCGCGCGGCTGCTGACGGCCGCCCAGTCGCAGCTGGGCGCGATCACGGCCGGGGTGATCAGCGCCGTTTCGCGCGCCCTGGCGGCGGCGCACGAGGCCGAGGTGGCGCTCGACCGCGCCGCCAGCCCGGCGCTGGCGCCGGCCTTCGCGGACCTGCGGGCCCAGCTTGGCGCGCTGATCTATCCTGGGTTCATCGCCGAGACCGGTGCGCGGCGGCTACCTGACCTGGCCCGCTACCTGCGGGCCATCGGCCGGCGGCTGGAGAAGGCGCCGCTGGATCCCGGCCGGGACGCGGTCAGGATGGCCGTCGTGCACCGGGTGGCCGACGCCTACCAGCAAGTAACCGCAGGCCTGCCGGCGGCCAGCCGCAGCGGCCCGGATGCCCGGGCGGTGCGCTGGCTGATCGAGGAGCTGCGGGTCAGCCTGTTCGCCCAGGCCCTCGGCACGCCCGTCCCGGTATCCGAGCAGCGGATCATGGCAGCCCTGGACCGGCTGGCAACCTGACTGGGCAGCTCAACTCCTGGGCCGCACCACGATCCCGCAGCCATTGGCCTGCAAGTAGGCCCTTGGCTTGCCGAGCGCGTCGAGCATCACGGTGTCCTTGCTTCCCTTCGTCGCCGTACCGAAGGCGAGCAGCTGCCCGTCGGCCGGGTTCCTGAGCGTCAGCTCGCAGCTGCTGCCGCCGTTGTAGTCCTGCACATGCACAGCCACCCCGTGACCGGGCACGAAGGCAGCGGTGTCGCCGCCTAGAGCTACATCCCAGGCGAACGGCAGCGTGAGCTTCCCCGGCCCGGGCTGCGCCGCCACCAGGCACCCAATGTCGTTGACCCGCCACCGGAAAGACCCGCTCTCGAAGATCTGGAACAGCCAGGTCCCGTACATGCTGTCCTGGCTGCCTAGCAGCGGAACCGGCTTACCGGAGTGCGTCTGGGTTAGCGTGATACTGCAGCCAGCATCATCGCCTTGGATGTCATCTTTGAGGTTCAGCCGCCACGGCCCGCTGGCGGTGAGGGTGCCGCTGCCGGCGGATGAGTTCTGGCCCCCGGAGTTCCCGTTGGAGCCGCCTGCCAGTAGCACGAGAGCGGCGATCGTGCCGCCGACCAGCACGGCTCCGGCGGCTGCGCCGACGAGCATGTTCCGCCGCCGCTGGCTGGCGGGCGGCGGGCCGGCCCCGGCGGGCGTGCCGCCTTCGCTGCCCGCACCGTTGCCGCCCTTAGCGGAACCCGGCGGCGGGCCGTCGGCCGGCGGCTCCGGCGGCACGAAGGCCGGCTGCGGGCGCTTCGCCAGCGGCAGGTCGCCATCGCCGTCTACCCGCCGCTGGGGTATCTGCTTGCCGACCTCGCGCAGCCGCTGATCCACGTAGGCGTAGAGATCGGAGAACGTGACGTAGCCATCCCCGTCCTGGTCCGCGGCCCGGGTCAGTCCGTCTACCAGGTGCTGGGTGAAAAAGCTGGTGCCGTTCTCCACCGTCGCGTCGTTCGCCAGCTGCGTTCCCCGGCAGCTGGTCAGCACGTACCGGCCCGGCCCGGCAACCGCCTCTCCCAGGTCGGCGCCGCGGAACGCGCCGGCGTGACAGCAGTCGAGCACGATGACCACGTTCCTGGCCCGGGATGCGTCGGCGAACTCGTTAATCCGGGCGCTGCTCACCGCGGTTGAGAGCAGATCAGTCGACTCGGTGTCCTGCATGCACAGGTGCAGCCGACCGCCCTGGTCCAGCTTGCCGTGCCCGCTGAAATAGACCAGCAGCACATCGTCGCGGGTCGCTGCGCCGAAGAACCGGCCCAGAGCCCGGATGGCCCTCGCGGAGGACGACTCAGGCAGCAAAGTCACGTCGACGTCTGCGAACAGCCCGGCGCCGGGGTCGATGAGCGCGCGGTTCAGCGCGGCAATGTCCTTGACCGGTCCCTTCAGCGTCTGCAGGTTATGCTCGTCAGCCGGGCAGGTCCAGCAAGATGAGAACGGCCGGTTAGGCAACGACGGTATCCCGGCCGGCCAGAATACCGGATGGCTGCCAGTAGCCACCGGAAATCGCCCAGCGGGTCACGCGCCGGACGTGATTCTCGGTATAGATCCAGCGCATCCGCGCGTAGTACCGCACGCCGTCGCGAGTTTCCACCCGGCTCAGCTGAATTTTCACGCGGAATCGCTGATACGGGCACTGGTAGGACGGCAGCGCGCAGCCGGGCATTTGCACGTGCAGGTCGCCATCCGCCCGCGCGCCGGCGACGGTCCAGCTCGGCCACTTCAGCGCGTCAACGTAGGGCGCGCCGCCCTCGCCGACGTAGATGACGGCTGGCCGCACCTGGCCGCCGTGCCACCCGGCAACGCGGGAGTACACGACCGGGAGCGCTGCGAGCGGGCTGGCCGCCCCGGCCGGGTCGGCGGCCCGGGTCGGACGGGAAGCGGCAACAGTGCCGGAGCGGCCGGCTATGACGGCGACGATAACCGCGACCAGGACCAGCGTGGCGGCTGCCGCCAGCGCTGCAAGCACCTTCTGCCGGTGCCCGCCGGTCAACCGGACGCGGCTCATGTTCAGTCCCTGCCCCGATGTCGCTGCGCTACCCGCCGGCCGGGCCGGTTACCTGGGGTCGTAGTCCAGGTTGGGGCGCAGCCAGCGCTCGACCTCGGCAAGATCCAGGCCACGCCGGACGGCGTAGTCCTCGGCCTGGTCGCGGCCGATCCGGCCGATGCTGAAGTACCGGGACTCCGGGTGGGCGAAGATCAGCCCGCTGACGCTGGCGGCCGGGGTCATCGCGAACGACTCGGTCAGGCCCATGCCGAGCTGTTCGGCCTCAAGCAGGTCGAACAGCGCCCGCTTCTGGCTGTGATCGGGGCTCGCGGGATAGCCGAGCGCGGGCCGGATGCCGCGGAAGCGTTCCGCGTGCAGGTCCGCGATCAGCGGGTCGGCGTCCGGCTCGAACCAGGCCCGGCGCGCCTGCAGGTGGATGTACTCGGCGAAAGCCTCGGCCAGCCGGTCGGCTAGCGCCTTCACCATGATCGCCTTGTAGTCGTCCTGGCTGGCCTCGAAGCTGGCGGCCAGTTCCTCGGCGCCGTGGATGGACACCGCGAACCCGCCCAGGTAATCGCCGACCGGCCCGACATAGTCAGCCAGGCTCCGGTTGGGCCGCCCGTCGGGCTTGACCGTCTGCTGGCGCAGCATCGGGAAGCTGACGCCCGCTCCCCCGGCCACGCCGACACCAGCCGGCCCGGCGTCGAGCAGGATGTCGTCGCCATCGGAGCGGGCCGGCCAGAATCCGAACGCACCCCGGGCCTCGAACGAGCAGTCGGCGACGATCTGGCTCAGCAGCGCGTTCGCCTCGTCGTAGAGCTCGCGGGCTACCGGCTGGTCGAGTATTGCCGGGTACTTGCCCTTCAGCTGCCAGGCGAGGAACAGGAACTGCCAGTCGATCATCTCGCGCAGCGCGGCCAGGTCCGGCCGCACGACGCGGACACCGGTGAAATCGGGCACCGGCAGCTCGCCGAACGGGACCTGCTCCCGGTTCGCCCTTGCCTTCGCGAGCGTCAGCAGCGGCAGCCGCTGCCTCGTCGCGTGCTGCTCGCGGAGCCGCTCCTGCGCGGCCCGGTTGCTGACGGCCAGTTCCTCGGCCCGGCCCGGGTCCAGCAGGTCCGAGACCACGCCGACGACCCGGGACGCGTCGAGCACGTGCACCGTCACGGCGTCGTAGGCGGGCGCGATCCGGACCGCGGTGTGCTGCCGCGACGTCGTGGCGCCGCCGATCAGCAGCGGCAGCTTGAGCCCGCGCCGCTGCATCTCGGCGGCCACGCTGGCCATCTCGTCCAGCGACGGCGTGATCAGCCCGGACAGCCCGACGGCGTCGGCGCCCTCGGCCACCGCGGTGTCCAGGATGACGGCGGCCGGCGTCATCACGCCAAGGTCGATGACCTCGTAGTTGTTGCAGCCGAGGACCACGCCGACGATGTTCTTGCCGATGTCGTGCACGTCGCCCTTGACGGTCGCGAGCACGATCTTGCCCTGGCCACGGTGAGCCTCGGCCCGGCCGTCCAGTCTGGCCTGCTCCTTCTCGGCCTCCATGAACGGCTCCAGGTAGGCGACCGAGCGCTTCATCACCCGGGCGCTCTTGACCACCTGCGGCAGGAACATCTTCCCGGCGCCGAACAGGTCGCCGACGACCTTCATGCCGTCCATCAGCGGGCCCTCGATCACGTCCAGCGGGCGGGCGGCCTGCTGCCTGGCCTCCTCGGTGTCGTCCTCGATGAAATCCACGATGCCGTGCTGCAGCGCGTACGACAGCCGCTGCCGGACCGGCGCGTCCCGCCAGGCCAGGTCCACGGTGCGGCGGGTACCGGAGCCGCTCACCGTCTCGGCGAACGCGACCAGCCGGTCGGTGGCGTCCGCCCGCCGGTCGAAGATCACGTCCTCCACGAGCTCCAGCAGGTCCGCGGGGATGTCCTGGTACACAGCGAGCTGGCCGGCGTTCACGATCCCCATGTCCAGCCCGGCAGTAACCGCGTGGAACAGGAACGCCGAATGCATCGCCTCCCGCACCACGGCGTTGCCGCGGAAGGAAAACGACAGGTTGGAGATCCCGCCGCTGGTGCGCGATCCCGGGCAGCGGGCCTTGATCAGCGGCAGCGCTTCGATGAACGCCTTCGCGTAGCCGTTGTGCTCGGCGATGCCGGTGGCAACCGCGAGCACGTTGGGGTCGAACACGATGTCCTCGGCGGCGAACCCGGCCCGCTGCGTCAGCAGGTCGTAGGCGCGGCCGCAGATCGACACCTTGCGCTCGACGGTATCGGCCTGGCCGCGTTCGTCGAAGGCCATCACGACCACGCCGGCGCCGTAGTCCCGGATCCGCCGCGCCTGCTCAAGGAACGAGTCCTCGCCCTCCTTGAGGCTGATCGAGTTGACCACGCCCTTGCCCTGCACGCACTTCAGGCCAGCCTCAAGCACGCTCCACCGCGAGCTGTCGACCATGATCGGGATGCGGGCGACCTCCGGCTCGGTCGCGATCAGGTTCAGGAAGGTAGTCATCTCCCGCTCGCTGTCCAGCAGGTCGGCGTCCATGTTGACGTCGAGCAGGTTGGCGCCGCCGCGGACCTGGTCCAGCGCGACGTTCACCGCGGCCTGGTGGTCGCCGGCCTCGATCAGCCGCCGGAAGCGCGCCGATCCGGTGACGTTGGTGCGCTCCCCGATCATGACGAACCCGGTGTCGGCGCCGATCTCGAAGGGCTCCAGGCCGCTGAACCGGGTCCCGGCCGGCGCTGCCGGAACCGGCCGCGGCGGCAGGCCGGACACCGCGTCGGCGAGCCGCTCGATGTGCGCCGGGGTCGTCCCGCAGCACCCGCCGACGATGTTCACCAGGCCGGACCCGGCGAACTCACGGAGCAGCTGCGCGGTCTGCTGCGGCGTCTCGTCGTAGCCGCCGAACGCGTTCGGCAGGCCGGCATTCGGATGGCAGGCGATGTAGACGCCGGCGAACCGCGCCAGCTCGGCGACGTGCGGCCGCATCTGTTCGGCGCCCAGCGAGCAGTTCACTCCGGCCACCAGCGGGCCGGCGTGCTCGATCGAGCTCCAGAACGCCTCGACGGTCTGCCCGGACAGCGTCCGCCCGCTCAGGTCGACGATCGTCACTGAGATCCACAGCGGCAGCTCAGGCGCGACTTCCCGGGCGGCGGCGATCGCGGCCTTCGCGTTCAGCGTGTCGAAGATCGTCTCGATCAGCAGCAGATCCACCCCGCCATCGGCGAGCGCCCGGACCTGCTCCGCGTACGCGGCCCGGACCTGGTCGAACGACACCGCCCGGTAGGCGGGATCCTCTACCCGCGGGGACAGCGACAGCGTGACGTTCAGCGGCCCGATCGAGCCGGCCACGAACCGGCCGCCAGCCTCGTCCGCGGCGCGCCGCGCCAGCTCGGCGCCGCGCAGGTTCATCTCCCGCACCAGCGGCTGCAGCTGGTAATCCGACTGGCCGATGCTCGTCGCGGTGAACGTGTTCGTCGTGGTGATATCCGCGCCTGCCGCCAGATACTGCCGGTGCACGTCGAGCACGACGTCCGGCCGGGTAAGGTTCAGCAGGTCCGGGTCGCCTGTCACGTCCCGCGGATGATCCCTGAACCGCTCGCCGCGGTAATCGGCCGGGGTCAGCGTGGCGCCCTGCAGCATCGTGCCCCAGGCCCCGTCGTGTACCACGACCCGCTGGTCGAGCAGTTCCCGCAAGGCGGTTGCGCCGCGGGAGGCGTCGCCGTGGTCCAGGGTCTTGCTCAAGCCGGCCTCCATTTCTGCAAATGGAGGCGCCCTTCGTTACGCGGTCCAGGCCGAGCGTGGCGGGCAGAGCCCGTTGCAGCGCCTCTCGGCCTGGATACCCATGATACCGGACGGCAGGCAAACCGGCCGTCTGGCAAGCTCCCAGGAAGCATCAAAGCCGCCAAAAAGCGTACAAACCGAACCGCTTTTTAACGGGGCCGCCTCGCCCGGTGCGGTCCGTTTCAGCTTCGTCTTCTCCGGCGCTAGGCTCTGGGATCCTGTTGTCAGGAAGCGGAAGGCGGTCGCCGATGTCGCTGGAAATCAAGCGGCTACACCTGGCCCGGCTAACCGGCCCGGACGACAGCGGCGACTGGCCGGTACACGGTTTCGTGGTTACCCATCCGGGCGGCGCGGCGCTGGTCGACACCGGCGTCGGCGGGCCAGCGCAGCTGCTGACCGACTGGCGGGTGGTCAACACCTCGGTCGCGGACGCGCTGGCCGGGCTGGACATGACTCCGGCCGACATCGGGCTGGTGATCAACACGCACCTGCACTTCGACCACTGCGGCCAGAACGCCGTGTTCTCCCATGCCGCCTGCTACGTGCAGCGAGCCGAACTGGGCCGCGCGAAGATCGAGTCGCCGGATCTGTACGACTGGTTCGATTTCAGGAACGCACGGTTCGAGCTGCTGGACGGCGACGCGGAGCTGCTGCCCGGGCTGAAGGTGATCACGACTCCCGGGCATACCGTGGGCCACCAGTCGGTCGTCGCCGCGTCCGCCGACGGCGAGTCCGACCTGCTGATCGGGGACGCCGCGTACACGCCGCGGCAGTACGCCGCGCCGGACGGCGAGAAACTGCCGCCCGGCCAGGCCGCCGACCTGGCGGCCTGGCGGGGCTCGGTGCGGCGGATCCAGTCGATCCGCCCGGGCCGGGTGCATTTCTGCCACCACACGGACGTCATCCACTCCTGAGGCGGCGCCCGCAGGTCGCCCGGCCGCCTTACTGGTCGGTGAACGTGGCCTCGCCGCCGGAGTCGGCGTAAACTGGCCGGCCGTCGATCAGCGCGCGCTCGACCCGGCTGAGCACGTCCAGCGGGTCGCCCGACCAGATCGCCAGGTCGGCGTCTTTGCCCGGCTCGATCGAGCCGAGCCTGGCATCGATGCCGGCGATGCGCGCCGGGTTGATGGTCAGCGCCCGCAGCGCGGTCTGGCGATCCAGCCCTTCCTTGACCGCCAGGGCGGCCTGATGGGCAAGGAAGTTGATCGGCACGACGGGGTGGTCGGTCGTGATCGCGATCGTAACGCCCGCGCGTGCCAGCCGGCCCGGGTTGGCTATCGACCGGTTCCGCAGCTCGACCTTCGAGCGGCTGGTCAGCAGCGGCCCGATGATCACCGGAATACCCTTGGCGGCGATGATGTCGGCGAGCAGGTGCGCCTCGGTGCCGTGGTCGATCACCAGGTCGTAGCCGAACTCGTCGGCGATCCGAATGGCGGTGGCGATGTCGTCCGCGCGGTGGCAATGCTGGCGCCACGGAATCTCCCGCCGCAGCACCCTGCCGAGCGCCTCCAGCTTCAGATCCCGGTCGACTGGCTTGCGCTCCGCAGCCGGCTTGCCCTGCTCGGCATCGATCTTCTGCAGGTAGTTGGCTGCGTCGACGAAGGCACCGCGGATCACCGCGGCCGTGCCGAGGCGGGTACTCGGCATCTTCTTCCGCTCGCCGTGGACGCGCTTCGGGTTCTCGCCGAGGGCTGACTTCATCCCGGACGGCTCGCGCAGCACCATCTCATCGACGGTCCGGCCCCAGCACTTCAGCGCCACCGTCTGGCCGCCGATGGGGTTCCCGGAACCCGGGTTGACGTTGACCGCTAGCACGCCGCCGGCGATTGCGTCCCGGAATCCGAGGTCGGCAGGATTGATCGCGTCGAGGGCGCGCACGTGCGGGACCACCGGCTCGGTCATCTCGTTGGTGTCCGAGCCCGCCCAGCCCTCGGCCTCCTCGTGCACGCCGACGTGCCCATGAGCCTCGATGAACCCGGGCAATACCCAGCAGCCCGCGGCGTCGATCACATCGGCGCCGTCCGGAACGGCCACGTCGGCGCCGACTGCCGTGATCTTGCCGTCCGCGACGAGAACCGTCCCGCCGTCCACCGGCTCCCCGACGATCGGCACTATCCGGCCTCCGACGATCGCCACTGACCTGTCTGCCATCCGGCCTCCTCCTGATCCGGCGCAATCCGCGCGAGCCTGCGCCGGACCACAGTAACCGGGCGCGCTGAGGCCGCCACCGGGCACGCCTGCTGCCCGGATTCGGCGCAAGACGGCCGGCGGTGTTGGATGAACGACATGCCTGTCGATGGTGAATACGAGCCGAGCACCCAGGCCTGGGTCCGCGACCAGGTGGAGCTGTACGAAAGCTCAGGCGGGACGCAGGGCACGACGCTGCGCAACACCGGCCTGCCCGTGGTGATCATCACGAACCGCGGCGCGAAGACCGGGAAGGTGCGCAAGACTCCGCTGATGCGGGTCGAGCATGAGGGCCGCTACGCGGCGGTGGCATCGCAGGGCGGCGCCCCGTCCCATCCGGTCTGGTATTACAACTTCCGCGCGGACCCGCGGGTCGAGCTGCAGGACGGCCCGGACAAGTGGGACATGACCGCCCGCGAGCTTACCGGCGACGAGCGCGCGCAGTGGTGGGAGCGCGCGGTGGCCGCGTTCCCGCCGTACGCCGACTACCAGCGCAGGAGCGCCCGCCAGATCCCCGTCTTCGTCCTGGAACGCGCCAGCCCGAGCTGACCTCTCAGCCGTCCTCAGCCGGGACCACTCGGCGACGATCGTGCCGCTGAGGATCGCGCCGGTTCCGGGCTGCAGTCTTTCGCGCATTGACATCGGATATGAACCCGGTGGCCGTATTGATATCAATAGTCGCAAATGTGGCCATTATCTGGCAGATTCTCTGGCCAAATCCGGTAAAGGCCGGGCACTGCCGGCGATCGCCGCGACCACGTTGTACGGCAGGTGCCGGTGATGCACGAGCAGGGCCCTGGCGATCTGCCGGATCGTCAGCCGCATCGGGGTAAGCATCTCCTCGCTGCGGCGCCAGGCCTTGAACTCATCGATGTCCGGGCGCCCGCGCAGCGCCCGGCGGAAGTGCCGGGCATCCCCGCCGTCGCCGGTCCAGCCCGGCAGCCAGGCGCGCAGCTCGTCATCACGCTCCAGCATGGTCCAGTTCATCAGCCGCTCCGCGACCTGGCCGCCCGCGTGGATGACATAGTCGTGCTCGGCGCCGGGCCTGATGCCGTGCACCCGGCCCTCGTTGCCGCGGCCGTGGTGGATGCTGGCCGAGCTAAAGCCCGCTCCCGCTGCCAGCGCGGCCGCGGCGTGCCCGGCCTCGTGCCAGGCCGTTCGCACCACCGCCTGCCTGGCTGCCGCGAGACCGGGATAGCAGCCACTGTGATAGCGCTGCCGGATCCACTTGCTAGCCGCGATCGACTCGTCGTCGTAGCGGATAAGGCGGCTCAGCTCGGCCTCGATGGCGTCCAGCGCCCGCTGCTCGGCAGGTCTCACGCCAGGCCGCTAGCCGGCGAAATGCGGGGCCTCAGCCCCGATCGTGGTGTCATCGCCGTGCCCGGTATGCACGACGGTGTCCGCAGGCAGCCCCATCAGGATCTCGCTGATCGACCGGAGGATCGTCGGATGATCCGAGTAGGACCGGCCGGTAGCGCCCGGGCCGCCGCGGAAGAGGGTGTCCCCGGTGAATACCGTGCCAAGCTCCGGCGCGTACAGGCACACGCTGCCCGGCGAGTGCCCCGGCGTGTGCAGCACCCGTAGCGGCGTGGCGGCGATCTCGATGACCTCCTCGTGGCCGAGGTCGCCATCCGGAACGCGGTCAGAGTAGATCATCTGCCAGAGCACCTGGTCGGCCGGATGCAGCAGGATGGGCGCGCCGGATTGCCCGCTGACCTCGCGCGCGGCGTTGATGTGATCGTTGTGACCATGCGTCGAGACGATCGCCGCGAGCCTGCGCTCGCCGACGGCCGCCAGGATCTCGTCCGCGTCATGCGCCGCGTCGATGACGAGTACCTCGTCGTCATTCCCGATCAGCCACACGTTGTTGTCGACGGCGAAGTCCTGGCCGTCCAGGGAGAACGTCCCCGACGTCACGATCAGATCGATGCCCGCAGCCATGGCAGCCAAGCCTAGCCCGCGACCGCGATGACCTCGGCTCGGCGGGTCAGTCCGCCGTTACTGGCGGATGAAGCGGAACCTGGTGTGGTAGCGGCGCTGGTCGCCGTGCTCCAGCCAGATCATCGAGCCGTCCGCCCGGGCGGCCGCGTCGCCCGCCACGTGATGCGTCGACGGCTCAAGCCCGACGGCGTAGCCGCCCTCGCGCAGGTTCAGCCATTCGAAGAAGGCAGGAAACGCCGCGGGGTCGTAGTCGAGCTCGAAGGCCCGGCCCAGCCGGTCGTTCACCAGCCGGGCCCGGGCCCGACCGTCCGCATCCGGCGTGAGGACGTGCTCGTAGACCTGCTCGGTGAATCCGGGTTGCGGCCGGGGGAACACCAGGTGGGAGACGCCCTGCTCGGCCACGCTTTCGCTGCGCCAGCTGGTGCTGGCGATCGGCGCGTCGAAGCGGGTGCCCTCGTCCAGCAGCGGCCAGCCGATGTTGACGTGGTACAGGAACATGTGCGGTGTCCGGTCGAACCCGGCATTGACGACGGTGTCGGTCAGCCGGATCCCGGTGCCGCCCAGGTCCGACTCGATCCGCCGGCGCAGCACCAGATGCTCGGCGAAGATCGCGGCCTGCCGGATCTCGCCCTCCGCCCAGAGTAGGCAGCGGTCGCCCTCCCATCGCTCGCCGTAGCCGGTTAGCCGGGCCGGGATGTTCGCGATCCGGCCGTGCAGCCCGTGCCGGACGGCCTGCCGCGGCGGGTAGTGGTATTGCTGCGAGCCGACCGTGCCGCCGAACAGCGTGTGATCCAGCCCGGCCGTCACCACCAGGCCGGACATGCTCCGCAGCCAGGACAGGCCATCCTCGTCGGCGTGCTCGTGCAGGGCTGGATGCCGGAACCCGGTCGCGGACCGCCAGCCGACGCTGATGTCGTCGAACTCGGCCAGGCCGATGTCCATGGCACGGTCCACCAGAACGTCGAAGCGCAGCCCGCCGCCAGTGCGGAACTCCAGCACCCGGACACCGCGCTCGCTGCCGTCATCGAGGACTACGGCGCGGACACCGCCGGCCGCCGCGAGATCGCCCGCGGCACGCTCGATAGCCCGGCGGCCGGCCTGGGCCGGGCCGCCCTGAGCCCAGCCGCCATGAGCAGGGCCGTCATGACCAGGGCCGCCATGAGCAGGACCGCCATGAGCAGGACCGGCGCTCATGCCATCACCCAGCCGCCGTCGACGCCGATCGTCTGGCCGGTCACGAACGCCGAGTCCGGGCCGGCCAGGAACGACACCACCGCCGCCAGCTCGGCGGGCGTTCCCCGGCGCTTGAGCGCCTGCTGGTCCAGCACGTACTGGTTGTAGGCAACCGGGTTCTCGTGGATCTCCTCGGCTGCCGTCGGGAATGCTCCCGGGGCTACCGCGTTCACCCGGATCCCGGCCAGGCCGAGCTCGCGGGCCAACGCCCGCGTCATCGACGCGGCCGCGCCCTTCGTGGCCACGTAGGCGGCCAGCCTGGGCAGTATGCCATGCATGGTGATGGACGCGATGTTCACGATCACGCCGCCGCCGGAGCGGGCCATCTGCCGGGCGGCGGCCTGCGCGCAGAGCCAGTAACCCCGCTGGTTGACCGCCTGCACGTCGTCGTACTCCGCTACCGGAACGGCCAGGAACGGCGTTGCCGGGTAGATCGCCGCGTTGTTGACCAGGATGCCGGCCGGGCCAAGCTCGGCCTCGACCGCCTCGAACAGCTCGCCGATCGCCGCGGCGTCCCGCAGGTCGGCTGGCCAGGCGCGGGCGGTGCCGCCGCCCGCGGCGACGGCGGCCCGGGTCGCCTCGGCGGCGGCGGCGTCGATGTCGGTCGCCGCCACCGCATGGCCGTCGGCCGCGAGCCGATTGGTAATGGCACGGCCCAGCGCCCCGCCTGCACCAGTCACGACAGCTACGCTCACCCTGCTCTCCTTTCCGGCCCGCCGCTCACCGGCCCGCCGCTCTCCGGCCCGCCGCTCTCCGGCCCGCCGCTCTCCGGCCCGCCCGGCTGCTGCGCCCGGGCGAACAGGTCGCTGACCCGGCGCAGCAGCGCGCCGTGGTTCACGCCGCCGAGCAGCCCGTCGCGGAGCACCGCCGAGGCCGCCGTCTGGAATGCCGGGTAGCCGGGAAACCGCGGCCGCAGCCAGGCGGTCTCGATGGTGCGCCGGGTAGCGGCGTAGAACCCGCCGTTGCGCCGGTTGGCCTCGCCGTCCTGCCAGGCAGGCCGGAGCGAACTCTGGCCGCCGAGCTGGGCGTACATGCCGACTTGCACCGGATCGGAGAGCAGCGTGCGCAGCAGCCCGGCCGCCGCGGCCGGCCGCGGGCAGGACCTGGTCACTGCGACGCCGGTACCGCCGAGCACGCTGCCATGGCCGCCAGGGCCGGCCGGGGCGTCGAATGCCGCGAGCCGCGGCCGGCCGGAATCGGGCCGGTGGTAGGTCACGTAGCCGTACACGAGCGGGCAGTAGGCCGGCCCGCCGGGTGCGGTCATCGCGTCGAGCACACCGATCGGGTTGAGCCGGGACAGCTCGCGGTCGGCGTACGCCAGCAGCCGGGCCATCACGTCCAGCGCCGCCGCGCCGGCCGCGGCGGGCACGAACTCCCCCGGCACCGCGCCCGGCATGACGCCGGACGCGACGCAGATTGCGGCGAACATGAGCAGCGCATGCGGCCCGCCGAGGCACAGGACGCTGCGCTGCTCGCTGGCGATCCGGACCGCGTCGGCCCAGCTGGCCGGATACTCGGCCAGCAGATCCGGGCGGCAGACCGACACCTGGGCGGCGGCGTCCAGCGGCAGCGCCCACTGCCTGCCGCCGAGCTGATAGCTGTCGAACGACGCGCCGACCGCCGCCGACCGCCAGCCGGCCAGCTCGCTGGCGCTGAAAAGGGCGTCAAGCGGCTGCAGGCTGCCGTCCCTGACTGCCTCGCCCAGGCCCGGATGGTCGATCACCAGGAGGTCGAAGTCGTCGGCAAGCGTCCGCAATGGCCGGGACTCGAAGTCTGCCAGCGGCTGCCGCTGCCAGCGCACCGCCTCGCCCGGCCCAGCCGTCGCGGCCAGCGCGTCGAGCACGCGATAACCGCGCGGGTGGTCCCAGGTCAGCCCGCGCAGCGGCGCTGCCACCGGCTGCCCCGCCGCGGACTGCCCCGCGCCCGGCGGCCCCGCCCCGGACTGCCCCGCGCCCGGCGGCCCCGCCCCGGACTGCCCCGCGCCCGGCGGCCCCGCCCCGGACTGCCCCGCGCCCGGCGGCCCCGCCCCGGACTGCCCCGCGCCCGGCGGCCCCGCCCCGGACTGCCCCGCGCCCGGCGGCCCCGCCCCGGACTGCCCCGCGCCCGGCGGCCCCGCCCCGGACTGCCCCGCGCCCGGCGGCAGTGGCTCGGGTTGCGCAGCGGTCACCTGGACACCCTGGGCGCGGCGACAACGCCGCGCTCGGCGAGTCCGTCGGTCGCGGCATCGTCCCAGCCGAGCTCGGCGAGAATCTCGCGGCTCTGCTCGCCGGTCAGCGGCGCACCGCGGCGGACCTCCGCCGGGGTGGCGCTGAATCGGTACGGGAAGCCCGGCGTCGTGACCCGCCCCTCGGTCGGGTGGTCGTAGCTGATCATCGACTCGTTGTGCCGCACTTGCGGATCGGTGACGACATCGGCGTACGTGTAGACGGGACCCGCCCAGAGTCCCCGTTTAGAAAAAATAGCCAGCCACTCAGCAGTGGTGCGTTCTGGCAGTCGGGCACTGACCAGCGCGGTGATCTCGTCCCGGCGGGAATGGCCGTCGGTCTCGTCGTCCATCCCGGCGAACTGCGGGATATCCAGCGCCGCGCCGAGCACTGCCAGATTGGGGAAGGCGATCGCGATGAACCCGTCGGCGGTCGCGAACGTGCCGTACGGCGCGCGGATGTAGGCATGCCCGTGCGGCTCGCTACCGCGGCGCTGCGGTATCCCGCCGACCGTGAAGATCGACAATTCCTGCGCCTGCACCGCAATGGCCGAGTCGAGCATGTTCACGGTGACCAGCTGACCCTCACCGGTGCGCTCGCGGTGCAGCAGCGCGGCCAGGGCGCCCTCGAACGCGCTGTAAGCGGTGATTGCATCGACCGCGAACGTGCCCGCCGGGGCTGGCGGGTCGGCCGCCCGGCCGACGCTGAACATTGCCCCGCTCATCGCCTGCAGCAGCATGTCCTGACCTGGGCGGTCCGCATATGGACCAGTCTCGCCGTAGCCGGAGATGGACACGTAGACGATGTCCGGCCGCGCGGCGCGAATCGATGCGTAGTCCATCCCCAGCCGCTCGGCCACGCCAGGCCGGTAGTTCTGCAGGAACACGTGACCGCGCCGGGCCAGGGCAAGCACGATCTCCCGGCCCTCGGCGGATTTCAGGTCCACCGCGAGACTGCGCTTGTTGCGGTTCAGTGACAGGAACGAGGCGTTCACCTGGTGGCCGGCCGCGCCGCCGGCCGACGTGTGCCGCTGCCACTCGCCGGTCACCGGCTCGACCTTGATCACGTCCGCGCCGAGATCACCGAGCCGCATCGCCGCGAACGGACCCGCCATCGCGATGGACAGGTCGACAACCCGGTAGCCCGACAAGATTCCCATCCGGTCCCCCTTACCGTCCCTGGAACCGTGGCTCCCGGCGCTCGGCGAAGGCTGCCCTGCCCTCAGCCGCGTCCGCCGTGCCGAAGCAGATGGTCTGCAGCTGCCGCTCGTAGTCGATCGCGCGCCCGAGCGGCATCTCGAACGCGGCGCCGAGGTTGCGCTTCGCGGTCTCCGCTGCGATCGGCGCGCGGCTCGCGATGGTGGCAGCTAGCTGCAGCGCCCGCGCCTGCAGGCCGACGGCGGCGTGGACCCCGGTGACCAGGCCCCAACGGAGTGCGGTGGCGGCGTCCACCGGGTCGCCGGTGAGCAGCATGTGCGCGGCGTTGCTCGGGCCGATGCTGTGCGCGAGCAGCGCGGACATGCCGCCGCCGCCGATCCAGCCGAGCTTGATCTCCGGAGCGGCGAAGCTCGCGGTCTCGGCGGCAAGCCGGATGTCGCAGGTGAGCGCCAGCTCCAGGCCGCCGCCGAAGGCGTAGCCGTTGATCGCGGCGATGACCGGCTTGCGCAGGCCGCGGACCGCGTCGCAGTAGTCCGGGCGGCCGCCGAACTGCCACGGGCTGTCGTAGTCCGCGAGCCCGGCGATGTCGCTCCCGGCGCAGAACGCCCGGCCGGTGCCGGTCAGCACCACTACCCGCAGGTCGCGGCGCTCGTTCACGGCGGCCACGTAGCCGGCCAGCGCCTCGGTCATCTCGGGTGTCACGGCGTTGAGCTTCGCGGCGCGGTCGAGCGTGATCACGGCGATGTGACCATCGATGTCCAGGCGCAGGTCGCTGCTGGCCGATGTCATGGTGCTCCTCCGATGGTCTCGCGCAGGGCATCGCCGCGGGCGCCCTCGCGCAGGGCATCGCCGCGGGCGCCCTCGCGCAGGGCATCGTCACGGGCGCGCTCGACGATTTCTCGCATCGCCGTCTCGGCCTTGCGATGGTGGCCACGCTGGATGGCAGTCGCCACCTGCTGGTGGCTGGGCAGCGTCTGCCGGTAATACCCGGCGGAGCGGGTATGCAGCGGCCGGATCGCGCTCAGCGCGACGCTGACCACATCGTGGATGTACAGCAACAGGTCATTGCCCGCCGCAGCGAAGACGGCCCGGTGGAAGGCAAGGTCGGCCTCGACGAACGCGGCAGGCTCGGCAGCAGCCGCCCACAGGCCGGCCATGGCCGCGGCGACCGCGGCCCGTTGCGCCGCGGTGGCAGCCTCCGCGGCCAGTCGCGCGGCACCGGGTTCGAGCGCGACCCGCAGGTCGGCCAGGATGCGGATGTCGGCGGGGCTGGCGTCGGGCGCGTACCGCCAGCGTAGGACGTCGGGGTCAAGCAGATTCCATGACTCGCGCGGCCGCACCCGGGTTCCGGCGCTGGTCCGGCTCTCTAGCAGGCCCTTGCCGGCCAGCACCTTCACGCCCTCGCGCAGCGCGGACCGGCCGACTTCGAACTGTCCGACCAGCTCATCCTCGGTCGGCATCGGTGCGCCGGGCCCCAGTTCGCCGCGCACGATGCTGGCACCGAGACCGTGCACTACCCGGGCATGACGGGCCTGTGCCGGGTAGGCGGCGGTCACGGCGTCCTCCGTTGCTGGCGGCATCGCCCGGGGCCGGCAACCCCTGGCCGGGGCTGGGCATTCGGCTGCTTGCGGCACCTTCCGGTGCCGGCGCGGCCCGCACGTCGGCCGGTGCTGACGCCTGCGCGGTCCACGGCGCTGGTTTCGGCGCACCCCACGGTATGCCGCCCGGCCGGACCAGGTCAATTCTTGATCAGATGAAGTCCGTAATTAGTCAGATGAACTAGGGACAGGAAGTGCTGGCAGCAGGCCGTGCGCATGAGCCGCTGACAGCCCGGGCTGCGCGAGTGGTACGAGCGCTGGGTGCAGCCGCTAGCGGATGCGGGCCCGGCCGACTTGCTCGCGCTCAGGCGGGCCGCCGAGACAGGAGACAACAACTTGCCCGATGCCATCGAGCCGATCCCCACGGTCCGGCTAGCGTTCGAGCTGCGCATCGCCGCGAGCGCCCGGCGTACTTTCGAGGTGATGACGCAGCAATCGCACGACTGGTTTCGGTACACCTACGGCGGCGACCGGGTGCGCCGGGTGGTACTGGAGCCGAGAGTGAACGGCCAGCACTACGAGGGCTGGGGCTGCGGCCACCTGTACGGCCAGGTCACGGCCTATGACCCGCCGGCCGCCTGGGCAACCCGCGGCGGCTGGCCGCAGGCACGATCCTGGACACGGAGTATGCCCTCACCGAGGAGGATGACGGCGTCCTAGTCCGGGTGACGAAGGTCGCTGTGGGACCGTTCTCGCCGGAGGAGGCTGCCGGGATCGCCAGGTACGGCGACATCAGCAGCCTCGCGCCAGCCATCGAGAAGCTCGCCAGGGCCTGAGCCGATGGCCATCGAACTGCAGGAATTCCAGCTCATCCTGCGTCGGCCGGCGGCGCGCCGGGTTATGACGAGCAGGAGTCGGCGCGGATCCAGCACGGCCATGTTGCCTACTACGCGTCGCTGCGGCAGGCGGGCTACGTCGAGCGAACAGGCCGGTGCACGATTAGCCGGATGATGCGCTGCGCGGCATCGCGATCTTTGCCGTGCAGTCAGCGGACCGCGCCCGGGGGCTCACGGTGAGCCGGATCCTGGCCTTGCCGCCCATCACATTGCCCGCGATGGCCGGCCCGGGCAATTCGATAGACGCCGCCAGCGAGTCGCCGTCCGCCTCGAATATGAGCGGCTGTCCCTGCTCGGGCGGCAACTGGAGGCTGATCGGCTGCCGGTCCTGATTGGCACCCGGGATCGTTGAGTTCCACGCGGCGTACGCTTTCAGCACGCCGCCGCCGGCTGGAGGCTCGACATCCATGATCAGGGAGTCCTGCCATACCGGCAGTTGCTCCGTCGAGTTGCTGAAGTCGAACACGCCGTTCGCCTCATGAACCTGGAACAGGCGCAAGGTGATGGTGTACCGCATCCGACGGTCGTCCGTGGTCATCCCGGGATTCCGGTCGGCAGGATCCAGCAGGAACGTGCGGACGAGCGTCACGCCGTCTTGCAGCGAAGGGCCGCCGCCCGGAGTTGACGGGGCGGTGAGCATGATCGGGCACCAGTGCGCGGTGACCTGCTCGCTCATCACGACCGACATGCCGCGAATTGCCAGCCGCATATCCAGCTGCCACGAGACCGCAGGATCTTGCGGCAGTTCGGCACCCACCAGCGCGGCCGCCACCGCCCACCGCCCGAACAGGAACCGGCGCAGGTTCTGGTAGCCCTCCTCGGAGTTAACCTCGCCGTACGACCCGGAGTGCGACCGGTGCACGTAAGCCCGGTGGGCTCCGCGCACATAGGCGTTCTCGATGTGCACCAGGCCGTCGGTCCGCGGGCCAATGGCCGTCCGCGACGCCCAGCCGTAGTCGGCGGGATCGGTGCCGACGAGGCAGAATATCTCGTCAAGCGGGAACAGAGCGTTGTCCATAACTTGCGGATCCCAGCCCCGGTCGCATACGTCGCCAAATTCCTTGCCCGGGTCGAGATACCCTTGCATCAGCTCCGGCGCGAAAATGTTCGAGCCAGCCAGGCCGAACGTCGCCTCGACCCATTGCGCAACGCCAGCTGCGGACCTGATCCCGCCGTGCGGCGTTCCGTAGGTGAAAAGTCTGGCGACAATCTGCCTGGCCGGAGTTCGCCCGTCCTGCCGGCAAATCTTCTGGATCATGCACCGCGCGATCAGGCCGCCCATCGAGTGGGCGACTATGTACACCTTCGGCGCGCCCGTTCGGCTCCGGATCTTCTCGATCAGCGTGTAAAGGCCTTCGGCCGCGTCCTCGATGTTGAAGCCGTCGGCGGTAACGTGCTGACGGCCCCAGGTCAGAAGCCGCTGAGCAAGGTTCTCGTGTGGCGCTGCATGGAACGTTGTCGCTGCCTGATCGTAGAACCGGTGGATCCACAGCGACGCGGGCTGGACGTCGATCGACGGGTCATCTAGCACCAGTTGCTGACTGCCGCCGACGTAGACCTTGTACTGCTCGTCGCCTATCAGCCGGACGAGCGGGCCCTCGAACTGGTAGAACGCAGGCTCGCCGTCGCCAGCCACGCGAATATGGGTGGAACCGCTGTTGAAGCCATAGAACGGATCATCGACCTGCGTGTTGATTCCGGTGGTCGCGCCGCCGTATCCGCGGATGTACACGATTGGCCACTTGTTCATCTTGCCCCCAGGCTCACGGTCAGCAGGTGAGCAGTCTTCGCCCATCCAGTGCGCCTGTCAACGGCCATAACTATGCACGGGCGACCGGCCCCGTTCGGTCGGCCGATAAGCCTGGTGCACGATCGGCGGAAGGCCCGGTTTTGCCGCCCAACGCAGGGCGTTTAGTGGCCGGCTCCCTTCCGCGAGAACGCCTGCTAGCACGGATCCCGCGAGGAACCTCGACTGGCCCGATTCCGCGAGCCCGATTCCGCGAGCCCGATTCCGCGAGTAAGGCAGCGCGCGCGTTGCCCGGGTAAAGGGGCCTAACGATCGAAAGGCGTTCCGGCGGCTGCTACGGGACGTCGGGATTCAGGATGAACCGGACGCTTACCTAGCCGTCCGCGTTGAAAGCTACGCGCTGTCGCGTGCAGCTGCCGGTAACTGCCCTCCGGCCGGGATGGGTACTGGCCGGCTCCGGTGGCCGCCCGTGTTACCGCTGGTTAGAGCGGGTGGGTGTCGGGGGTGGTGGTGAAGGTGCGGCCGGATGGGGTGGTCCAGGTGAAGGTGCCGGGGGTGGTCTGGGCGAGTTGCCAGCCGGGGTGGTGCTTGAGGAGGTGGTCGGCTTTGCATATGCCGCCGAGGTTGCAGGCGCAGGTCGGGCCTTGGTTCCAGGGGATGGTGTGGTCGAGTTCGCCGCGCCAGGCTGGCTGGCGGCAGACCGGGGACCGGCAGGTGAGGTCGCGGGCGGTGATGTGGTCGCGGAGCCGGGGCGGCGGCCGGTAGCCGGGGCTGGCGGCTGCGTGGGCGCAGCCGCCAGCTGCGGCGTCGGCTAGCGCTGTCGCATGGGCGCGGGCTGCCGCGGCGGTGGCGGCGTTCAGCGCGCGGGAAAGGATCCCGCCCGGCCGGTCCGGGCCGGCCGATGACTTTGCCGGGGGCGGCCGGGCCGGCGGGGCTCCCGGGGTCGGGGCTCCCGGGGTCGGGGCTCCCGGGGTCGGGGCTCCCGGGGTCAGCAGGTTTTCGGGGATGGTGAGGGTGACCCGGGAGACCAGGCCGCCCCCGGCGGCGGTGCCCGGCTGCTGGCTGGTGCTGCCGGTGGTGCCGCCGGTGGTGCCGCCGGTGGTGCCGCTGGCCGGGCTGTCCGGCGGGGGCCGGCCGCGCTGGCGGGGGCGGGGGATGCGGGTGATGGCCTGGGCGTGCCCGGCGAGGTCGGTGATGATGATCCGCCATTGGGTTGCCGGGTCGCGGGCGGCGCATCCGGCGAGGGCGCGGGCCTGGGTGGCGGTGACGGGCCCGATCCGGCCGAGGTGCCCGGGCGCGGGGCTGGCCCCGGCCAGTGTTTCCCAGGGCAGCGACAGGTCCAGCAGCCCGGGAGCCGGCCGCCCGCCGGCCGGGCGGGGCAGCGCGGGCGCGATCACGGGCAGCCCGGGCCACCGCGGCGCCGGGCCGCTGGCTGGCCAGTCGTCATCGTCATCGAGGTACCCGCCTGCGCCGGGCGGCGCCTCGGGGCAGGGGTAGTCCTCCTCCTCGCGCGGGGCATCCGCATCCCCGGGCGGCGGCACCCCGCCACCCGGGCGGCCGTCACCTGAGCGGCCCGGGCCGTTATCGCCGGGACCGTCGTTGCCCGGCTCGCGGCGGCGCGGCCGGCCAGGCGGAACCCCGCCCGGACCGCCGGCGCCAGGACCGCCGCCGCCCGGGCCGCCGGGACCGCCGCCGCGGCCGCCAGGATCGGCAGGGCTGTCGCCGCCGGGTCCGCGGGGGCCGCCGGAGCCGGGGTCACAGGGCCCGCAAGGGTCATCGTCGCAGGGGTCACCGGGACCGCCGCCCTCCGGATCGCCGGAGCGGTCGTCCCGGGGGTTGTCGTCCCGGGGGTTGTCGTCCCCGGGGCCGTTATCGCTGGGGTTGTCATCCCATGGGTCGTCGGGCGGGTTGTCGGGAGGTGCGTCTTGCGCGGGCGGGGCGGGGGGCGGGGTGCCGAGTATCCGGCTGAGGAATACCTGGGCGCGCAGCAAGGCGAGAGGGCCCGGGGCGCCGTCGGCTTTCATCGCGCGGGCCTGAGCGCTGATCAGCGCCTTCGCGGCAGCGGCGTGGACGGCGGGCAGCCGGACTCCGGCCAGCGTGGCGGTGCCGTCCTGATCGGGGCACAAGACAACCTCGGCCTGCCGCTCGGCCTGCTCGCGCCGCCGCTCGGCCCCTTGCGGGTCGGCGAGGATGACGGCGCGGCGCAGCGCGGCGCGGAGCATCCCGGTGGTCCGCTGCCCGGCGCCGGGCAGCACCTGTTCTTCCACCGCCCGGGCCGCGTCGTCATCCAGCACGGCGGTGGCCTCGGCGATCAGCCGAGCGCGCGGCAAGTCGATCTGCCCGGCCGCAAGCGCCGTGCCGGTGGCGGCCAGCCGCCAGGCCAGATCAACCGCGAGGTCGGCCCAGCCGGCGGCGGCGTACCGGGACATGGCTAGTTCCAGCGCGACTTCCGCAGCCGCGGAGTCCGGGATGCGGGCCGGGCGGCCGTCGGCGGCGACGCCGATGTCCTTGTCGCGGGCGGCGGTCCGCGAGGCGATCTGGGCGACCGCGGCCAGTTCCTTCGCCTGGGCCCAGGAAGCCAGCCTGCGCCAGGACCCGGCCGAAGCGGCCAGGTCGAAATCACTGAGCCCAGCGGCCGGGGCTTGGCACAGCCACCCGGCCAGGCCCGGCCCCGGCGGCAGTTGCTCGGCCACCCGCCCGGCCAGCACCCCGGCCGGAATCAGATGCCCGTGCTCCGCGCCTTCCGCGTCCGCGCCTTCCGCGTCCGCGCCTTCCGCGTCCGCGCCTTCCGCGTCCGCGCCTTCCACGTCCCCGCCCTCCGCGTCCCCGCCGTCGGCGGGGACGACTGTGGCATCGGCGATGGCATCGTCGGCGGGGCCGGCGGTGGCGTCGGCGGCGGGGTCGGTTAAGTCGTGCGGGTCGCCGGGCGCGCCCAGGCCGGCGGCGGCGATGGCGTCCAGCAGCGCGGCGAGATCCAGTTCCCAGGACCAGGCCAGGCCCTGCGGGGCACCCGCGCCGCTCAGCCGCTCAGGCGTGTGCTCTGACATCGGGCCACCTCCTTCGCCGTGGGCCTGACCTGGGGCGATGAACCTGGTTGGCTTCTTAGACCACTGTATCGATGAGTACTGACAGAACCTGCCTGTGATCGAGTAGGAGTTCGAAATATTTCTGCGAAGATCAACGGCCGCCCGGGAGGCCGGGCACGGGCATCGCCTCCCCCGGACCAGGCGCGGACACGACACCGCCCAGCCGCTGGACACTGGCCCGGCGGCCTCGTTTAGGCCAGATAGCCAGCACCAGCGGATGACCTGCACTTCCTCCTCCGGATAAGCGCTGTGCAAAGATCGGCGCATGGTCGGCCGTCTCGTGTCGAAGGTCGTGGTCGTCACTGGCGGAGCGACCGGGATCGGGCAGGCAGTGGCTCGCCGGGTCGTTTCGGAAGGTGCAGCCGTCGTGATCGGCGGCCGGCGCAGGGACGTAGGCGAACAGGCCGCCGCGCAGATCCGCAACGATGGCGGCCGTGCGCTCTTCGCCGCCACCGACGTTACGGTGGAAAGCGATGTCGAGCGGCTGACCCGGCTGGCGGTGGCGGAATTCGGCCGTCTGGACGGCGCGGTCAACAACGCGGGCGGGGTGAATGCGACCGGGCCCGTGCACGCCATCGATGGCTCGGCCTGGCACGCGGACCTAGAGCAGAATCTCACTAGCGTCTTCTACAGCCTGAAGTTCCAGATTCCGGCGATGCTCGCGTCCGCCGGCCGGGGCTCAATCGTGAACAACGCCTCGATCGGCGGAATCCGCGGAATCCCCGGCATGTCCGCTTACGTGGCTGCCAAGCACGGGGTAGTCGGCCTGACCCGGTCGGCGGCGCTGGAAGGCGCCAGCCACGGCGTCCGGGTGAACGCGCTGGTTACCGGCAACGTCGATACGCCGTTGTACCGGAGCCTGCTGGGCGCGCCGCCCGAGGGCGAACTCCAGGGTCCGGCGCCAAATCCCACTGGCAAGGTCTCAAGCCCGGACGAGATCGCGGCGTTCGTAGCCTTCCTCCTTAGCGATGAGTCCGCCTTCATTACCGGTGCCGCGCTGGCGATCGACGGTGGCTCAACTGCCCAGTGACCTCAGTCCGCCAGACTGATCGGCTGGCAGGCTATCGCCATGGACGGGATCCAGGCACCAGCCGGCCGGAAAGTGCGGGCTGCCAGGGCGCACGAGATTCCGGCCGGCCGCCCCTGCAGCTGTCCCCCGGCCGGCGGGTCACCGCCGGGCGACAGGATGACCACTGGCCCGCATTCGTTTTCGTGACAGCCGCCGGCGGCCCGGGGTTGGGTGCCCGCCCGGCACCTTGATGCCGAGTGCGGACCTGCCACGGTGGTCGAGCCGCACGACACCACGGAGCTGCCCACCACGGCCGGGGAGACCCTGACGGTGATCGCCCGCGATGACGCGAGCGGGTGGCTCTGGGTCCGGTCGGCCAGCGGCCGCGAAGGCTGGGTACCCGACACAGTGCAGCCGCTGCCCTGAGCGGCGGCATCGCTGCCCTGAGCGGCGGCATCGCGGCGCAGCACCGCGGCGCAGCACCGCGGCGCAGCACCGCGGCGGCGTGCCGGAAAAGCACGGATCGGTCAGCCGGGCACAGCTACGTAACCGTCGGCCCGCCGCAGCCGTCCGTCGCGGACGAGGTCGTCCACGAGCGTGCCGGTCCAATACCACTGCCAGGAGAACCAGCGCCGCAGCTCGGGCTCGGGCGCGAGGACCGCGGCGCGGACGCCCGCCACAACGAGATCCCCGAGCGCGCGGCAGGGATCCGGGTCGGCGCCGCTGACGCCGGGATAAGCCTGATCCCAGCGTGCCAGCTCGCTCGAATGCTGGTGTCCCTGCCCGGCGGTCATCTGCACTGACCGGGAGACGATCGCGCCGCAGCGTTCCAGCGGGGACCGCAGCGCGTTCAGTTCCTGCCGTTTGAGCCGGAGCTCGGTCCGCAGGTCCTCGATGCCGCTAGGCCCCGCGGCGGCCAGTTGGTCAAGCAGCCGGGCCCAGCCGGGATCAGCCGCTCTCATGCGCTTGAGCTCGGCCCGGCAGATCGGATCAAGCAGGCTCGCAACCTCGCCGGACGCCAGCAGGTTCTTGCCGCGGTGCACTCCGCTAGCCAGATATCCGCGTCCGGCTAGCTCGCCGAACCACGGCCATTTCGTGGCCGGCCAGGTCGCGAAGCCCGGACTGCCCGGCTTGTACGGATCCTCATGGCATGCCTCGTAAAGGCTGGGCAGGGCGCAGTCAGCGGTACGGGTCAGCAGCCCCCGCTGGCGCAGGAAAGCCTCCGCGTCGGCCAGCGTCTGCAGCGCGCGGTCAGGCGTCAGCCGGCATTCGAACTCCCGCCGCTCCCGCAGCCCAGTCAGCGACTCCACGATTCAATAATGCCCCCGGCCCGGCGCACGGCAGGCTCTGTCAGCACGTCGGCCGGATTGATGGATTCGTCAGCCTGGCCGTCGCCACGGCACTCGGCGAACTCACCCCCGGCTGCTGACCGGGACCTCCGCGGCGCCGCCGAGTCCCCGCCCGTCCCATCCGCTACCGCTCTCGCTAGCCTGGCCGGACGCGGCGCCGGTCCCATGGCAGGCCCGCCGAGGCAACCGAGGAGGGGTGAGCACGAGACATGACCGACGATAGTTACGACCCGTCAGCCGGTCCTGACGAGAATGATCTTGAGGACGATGGCACGCTCGATGCGTCGGACACGCTCGAAGGCGACCCGGGCGACGACCCGCTGGACACCGGGATCGCACCGCCCGACCGGTGGTCGGCCGGCGAGGGTTTCGGCAATACGCCTGGCGAGGAAAGGCAGGGCGAGTCGCTCGACCAGCTGCTTGCCGAGGAGGAGCCGGATATAGACCCGTATGCCGAGGAAGACCTCGCCGACGACGCGGTGCCCGGCGATATGCAGGATGCCCGGTCTGGCCGGCTGGTCGCCGAGGACGAGGGTGCGCATCGGGATACCGAATCCGACCTTGTTGCACGTGACGTCGGCATCGACGGCGGTGCCGCCGGGGCCGAGGAAGCGGCTGTCCACATCCAGGAGGAGCCCGGCGGCGCCGGCTGGTAGCCGACGCTGGGTGAAGGCTGGTAGCCGACCAGCGGGCCGCCATCATGCCGCTGGCAGCCAGGGGCTGCTCAAGGCGCTCGGTGATGATCGCGGAAGCACAAGCGCGACCGCGGCAAGATAATCGCCCCGGCGCCAGACCAGCCGCAGGGTGCGGCGCCCGGCCGCCGGACCGTCGGCCGACCGGGATGATCTTCCGAGCCGGATGCTGCCGTAACTGAGGTTACGTACGGGAGTGCTGCGATGCAGGACTTTGTCTTGCCTAGAGCACGTAGGAACCACGCTGCGGCACGGTCATGATCAGCCCTTCATCCCGGAGTACCCCGATGGCCCTACGCGCGGTGTTTCTGGCCACCTCGTAGGTCTCGGTTATCTCCGACTCCGTGATCCGCGCGCCCTTGGGAAGCTCACCCGAGGCGATCCGTCTCCGGATGATCTCCGCTATCTGGCGATATGGAGCGACTGGCCCGGTCGGGTCGATCATGGAGATAGCGTATCGACCTGCATAAATCTCGCCTGTGCATGATCGTTCAAAGTTGTATAGGTATGCTGAGGATCCAGATACTCAGCAGGAGCAGGAAGATGCTTGACCGCGAGGCGCAGACGGAGTTAAACGTGCTTCGGTGGCACTGGGGGAAGTTCTACGCGGTCAACTGCGACGGCAGCGCATGGACGGCCATCCCGGCCGCGGCCCCCGACGCCGTGCTGACCGCCGATAGCGCCATGGAACTGCGGACGCTCATGCAGAACGACTACGCCGCCCGGATCATCCGGACGGGGCGACCGCCGCCCGGTGGGCCGGGTTCAGCAGCTTGTGAAGGAAGGTCATCAAGCCTAAGTAAGTGCTCGCGAGCATGGGAATCCTCGCCGACTCTGGCCAGCCGGTCGGTCTGCTACTGCTCGCGATCCTGCACCACATCAACGATGACGAGGTTCCGGCGGCCCGGTTGCGCGGTGGCGGCCCGCAGCAGCGTTTCCGTGGCGTCGACGACGTTGAGCAGGCGGTCTGGCTCGCCGGTCAGGCCGGCCAGCAGGGCATCCACACCGCGCAGGCCGGCCCGCTCTAGCAGGCTCTTCTCGTTGGTGACCCACTGCCCGCGGGCAGCCAGCACCGCATGCGCGGCCTGGCAGGCGGCCGTTGCGATCGCCCCGGCGGTATCGGCCAGGTGCCCGTGGCGGGCGTGCGCGGCCCCTTGCGTAGCCGAGTGTCGCCTGCGCATCGCCCCACCACCGGCCCGGCGCGCTGGCGCGGAGCGCCGCCGGATAGGCCGGCCTGGGCAGGTCGCCGTGCAGCACCTGGTTGACGCCAAGCTCGGCAACTACGATGTAGCTGGGAATGCCAGCCAGATGGAACAGCAGCCGCTCGATCCAGAAGCGGCCGAGCCGGGCCTCGGCAAGGTGGTGCTCGACGTCGTCGAGGTCCCGGTAGAGCACGTCCAGGTGCCGGTCGCCGGCCAGCAGCCAGGCGCCCCCGTTGAACACTCCGCCGCCCCAGCCGCCGATCGGGAAGATCTCCCCGGGCCAGCCGAGGGCGCGCAGGCTGTCCGGGTCGAAGCCGGCGCCACGGTAGTACACCGCGAAATCCCAGTCGCTGTCCTGCCTGGCCGTCCCGGCCGCCCGGGACCCGCCCAGGGTGACCGCCAGGACGCCGGGCAGGCCCGCAAGCCGTCCGGTCACGTCGGCGCGGAAGGCCGCGTCGCCGGAGGCAGCGGCACCTAGGGTCTCGTCGCTTGCGGCAGCCACGTGGGCAGGATAAACGCCTTGCGCTGCCACTGCGCCTTGCGCTGCCACTGCGCCTTGCGCTGCCACTGCGCCTTGCGCTGCCACGGTGCCAGGCCTGCCACGGCGCCTTGCCACGGCCTGGCGCCTTGCCTTGCCTGGGCTGTCCCGCGCCGGTCAGCCGATCAGCGGCAGCCTTGGATCGGGATGCTGTTCGCGCCCTAAGCCGTGCGCACCCAGTCGACGTCGGCCCCGAGATCGGCCGGGCGGCCGGCGCCGGCGCGCCGGGCGGGCAGTTCGTCCAGGAGGCGAGCGATCAACGCGATGCCATCCGCGGTGGCCACGGCCGGGCGGCCGAGCGCGTCGGTGAGATCCATCCCGTGCACTACCGCCTCGACAATCCGGCTCGAGATGAACTCATCAAGGCGCATCAGCGGATAAGGCTCGAAACCTGGAAATGGGCTGACGATGCCGGGCGTGGCCGCCCGCGCCTCCTGGATGGTCTTGCCGAACATCTCGTGCAGGACGGTCGGCATCTGCGCAGGTGTCTTGCCTTCTACCATCGTGTACGCGTAGTCGTAGAGGTCCGGCGCGACCTCGGGCCGCGAGAGGATGAAGAAACTGGCCCCGTCGCGTTCCGGCTGCCCGAGCTGGGGGTCGGCGATGAGAATCCGGGTGAGCCCGATCGAGATGTCGAAATGGCCGGCCAGCTCGAACAGCGTCCAGCGCGGCTGGCCCGGATCGAAGGGCACGAGCCTGGTCACGGTGGCCCATTCGGCGGCAGTCAGCCCGGCAAAGACTTCCGCCACGCCGCACAACTCGGTCTCAAGGAGGCCAACCAGGTCCTGGTAATTCGCTGCGCCAGGTCTTCCTCGCGGCATCTACGCCCCCTCGGATTGCTGCTAAGTGTGTTGCCAGCCCCGATCAGATGCCCCGCCGAGGCTGGCCAGGCGGGCGCGGAGCCGCTCCCGCTCGGCTGCATGGCGCTGCGTGGCGGCAAGCTTGATCTCTTCGTAGCCCCGGATGGCCAGCGGCAGCCGGGCCAGCTCGACGATGGTGGCGTGAGTGGCGGTCGACAGCCCGGCCAGGGCAGCGCGGATGTCGGCGTCGTATTCGGCCGCCAGCCGCCGCTCGGTCCGGCGGACCCTGGTGTAGCCGAACGGGTCTGCCGGGGTTCCCCGCACGTGCCGCATCGCCCGCAGCAGGCGGAAGGCCGGGCGGGCCACCGGAGCCGGGACGGCGATCTTCTTCCGCACGCCCAGCGCCCGCAGCAGCGGCGGATGGAGGCGATAGCGGACGCTCCGGCCGCCGGCCACCGCCGCTGCCAGCGCCGCATCAAACTCCGGGAGCAGGTGCAGGCGGCCCACCTCGTACTCGTCCTTATACGCGAGCAGATGGAAGAACGCTTCCGTGACTGCCCCGGTCAGCGGGCCGGCGCCGCCGGCCCGGTCAGCTTCGGCCCGGGCCGTGGCGGCAACCAGGTCGAGGTAGCGGCCAGCCAGCTTCGCGTTCTGGTAAGCAGTCAGCTCGGCCGCGCGGCGCGCGGCCAGCTCGGCGCCGGATCCGGTAATGGCGCGATCGCCGGCCAGCCGGCGCGCGGCGGCGAGCTGCGCGGGATCGGTCCGGCGGTGCAGTTCGCCCGGGCGCCGGGACGTCTGCAGGCTTCCGGGGTCGTGCACGGCCAGCCGTCCGGCGCGGAACGCGGCCTGGTTCCGCTCGACTGCGACGCCGTTCAGCTCGATTGCCCGCGCGATCGACGACGCCGCCAGCGGCAGCGCGCCGGCCTGGTAGGCGGCGCCAAGCGCGATCAGGTTAGCCGCGACGGCGTCGCCGAATAGTCCAGTCGCCAACCCGACGGTGTCGACTGTCGCGAACGCTTCTGGCCTGCTCCGTTCCCGGACGGCGGCGAGCAGCGGCTCGACGGCCGGCAGGCTGGCGGTGCCGCGCACCATGTCGGCCGTCGGCACGATGGAGGTCGAGGCCACCGTCGCGGTCCGGCCAGCCTGCATCCTGGCCAGGTGCCGCGGCTCGGCCGCCACCAGGAGGTCGAGCGCCAGCAAGAGGTCGGCCGACTTCTCGCCCACGGCGCTGGCTGCCGCCGGAGCCGACGGGCCCGGCGTGCCGCGGCACAGCCGCAGGTGGGACACCACCGGGCCGGCCTTCTGGCTCAGTCCGGTCTGGTCCAGGCCGGTTACCTGGAGCCCGTCCAGGAATGCCGCCGCGGCAAGAACCTGATTGAGCATGACCACGCCGGTACCGCCGATGCCGGTGGCGACGATCCCGTATCCGCCCACGTCCGTGATTTCGGCCTTCCGGGCCGGCTCGGGGGGGTCACCGGGCAACTCGCGGAGCGGGCCCGGCTTGCCCGCGCGCGCTGATGGCGCCCGCACGGTAACGAACGAAGGGCAGTCGCCGTCGAGGCAGCTGTAGTCGGTGTTGCATGACGTCTGATCGATCTGCGTCTTGCGGCCGAGTTCGGTATCCACCGGCCGCACGGACAGGCAGTTGCTCTTTGTCCCGCAGTCGCCGCAGCCCTCGCAGACCGCCTCGTTGATGACCACCCGCTGGGTGCGCTCGGGCGCCCGGCCGCGCTTACGCATCCGGCGAAGCTCGGCCGCGCAAGCCTGGTCGTACACGAGCAGGGTCACCCCGGGAACCGCGGCGAGCACGCGCTCGGCCTCCGCCAGCCGGTCCCGGCCCCACACTCGGATCCCGGCCGGCAGCCTGGCCGGCCGGCCGTACCGGGATGGATCGTCGGACACGACGATGATCCGGGCTACACCTTCCGCGGTCATCGCCTGGCATAGCCGCCGGACATCGAGCTGCCCGGCCGGGTCCTGCCCTCCTGTCATCGCGACCACGCCGTTGTAGAGGATCTTGAATGTCATGGTCACCCCGGCTGACACCGCCGCGCGGACGGCCAGGCTGCCGGAATGGAAGAACGTCCCGTCACCGATGTTCTGCACGAAATGCGGGACGTCGGTGAACGGCGCGCGGCCGAGCCACTGAGCGCCCTCGCCGCCCATGTGGGCGTAGGAGACCGCGCCGCGGTCCATCCACATCACCATGGCGTGGCAGCCCACGCCGCCGCCCACCGGGGAGCCGGACGTCGCCAGGGTCGAGCGATTGTGCGGGCAGCCGCTGCAGAACGCGGCGGTGCGGACCGCCGCGGCAGGGGTGATCTCCAGCCGGGTGCGGGCCGGCTGCTCCGCGCGAAGCGCCCCTGGCGCCGTCAGCCGCGCCGACAGGCGGCCGAAAAGCAGCGGACGCAGCCGGTCGGCGGTCAGCTCGCCGTCCACCGGTATCAGCGGCCGGTCACGCTCGTCACGCTTGCCGACCACGCGCGGACGGTCCGGCAGGTCGTAGAGCTGCTCACGGATGAAGCGCTCGACGAACGGGCGCTTTTCCTCGACAACCAGGATCTCGTGCACGCCGCGGGCGGCCGCCCGCACCGCGCCCGGCTCCACCGGGTAGATCATCCCCAGCCGGACCAGCCGGATTCCCGCACCGCGGATTTCCTCGTCGCTGGCCAGGCCGAGGTCGGCCAGCGCCTGCCGGACCTCCCGGTAGACCCGGCCGAAGCTGAGGATCGTCAGCCACGGGTCCGGCGGGCCGACTTCCACTACGTCAAGCTGGTTCTCCGCGGCGTAAGCCCGCGCCGCCGCATGGCGGCGTTCATATAGCTCCGCCTCCAGCTCGACCGTGTGCGGGAGGAAGAACTGCGGCCGCTGGGCGAACTGCCACGGCTGACCGTCGAAGGCGAGAGCTGGCAGCCTGGGGTCGATACGCCCGGCAGCCACGTCGGCCGAGCTGAACCCGTCCGCGACCGCCGTGACGATCTTGAGACCGGTCCAGCAGCCGGTGAAGCGCGACAGCTCGAAACCGTGGCGGCCGAGGTCAAGCACCTCCTGCGGGTTACCGGGGACGAGGACCGGCATGCCCGCGTCATACAGCGCGATCTCGCTGGAGCTGGGCATGGTGGAGGACTTCGAGGCCGGATCGTCGCCGACCGCGCAGAGCACCCCGCCGTTCGTCCCGACGCCGTGCAGGTTGGCATGCCGGAATACGTCGCCGCAGCGGTCCACCCCCGGCGCCTTCCCGTACCACATGCCGATGACGCCGTCATGGCGGCTCAGCGGCGCCAGGTTGTCCTGCTGGCTGCCCCATACCGCGGTGGCCGCGAGGTCCTCGTTAACGCCCGGCACCCAGTGGATCTGATGCTCGCCCAGCAGCGGCCCGCTGCGCTGCAGCGTCTGGTCGAAGCCGCCCAGCGGGGAACCCGGATAGCCGCTGACGAACGCGGCGGTATTCAGGCCCCGGCGCCGGTCGGCCCGGATCTGGTCGAAAAGCACGCGGGCCAGTGCTTGCACGCCGGTAATGAGGATGCCGCCCTCGGTGACCCGGTACTTCGCGTCGAGGTCGAAGTCCGCTGCGGTTACGGTCATGGGGGCACTCCTCCGGCAAGTCTGCCGTTCGCGGCTCTGACGCCCTGGCACGTCAAGACCCTGGGATCACGTTAGCCAGCCGCGCTGGCACAATGCACCTGGGCGTCCCATCCTGGCCGGCCCCCGGGGAGATGCTTGCTGGACGAGCAGTCGGTCAGCGTCGGCGGTCAGCAGATCGCCTACCCGCAGAGCCCGGGCAGCCAGGCACGCCCTTAACGGCCGGGGCTAGCCTGGCGACTCGCTGCGGCGGGCCCGGGCGCGCCGCTTTCCCTCGTGCATCGCCTGCACCCGGGCAACCGGGATCGCCCGGCCCTCCTCGATCAGGTCGCGGCCCAGCTGCTGCGGCGCTGGCAGCAGATCAGCCCACGGGTCACCGTCGGCAACCAGCCGGGCCGCCGTGTGCACCGTGAAGTCGGCGGGCGCGACCCGGTCAAGATCTTCCCAGGGCACCGGGAACGACACCGGAACGCCCGGCCTGATGCGCGGGCTGTACACGGCCGCCACGGTCGCCCCGCCTGCCCTGGTCGAGTCGAGGAACACCTTTCCGGCGCGGTCTTCGCGGATGAACGCCGTCGTAGCGAGGGCCGGATCCAACCGCTCGGCCCGCGCGGCGATCGCGCGGGTGGCCGCCGCGATGTCCTCGATCGTCGCCGCTTCATCGATGGGTACGAACACGTGCACGCCCTTGGCGCCGCTGGTCTTCACCGCCCCGGACAGGCCGGCGCTGGCCAGCACCTGCCGGACCAGCTGGGCGGCGCGGACGGCGAGGCCGAACGCGCCGCCGGACGGCGGGTCGATGTCCAGCACCAGGTGAGTGGGGTGATCCAGCCCGGCCCGGGCCAGCGTCGGGTGATACTCGACCGCCCGCTGGTTGGCCAGCCACAGCAATGTCCGGCGGTCGTTGCACAGCGCGTACGAGACCTCGCGTTTCGAGGTATCTGCCCACAGCCGCACCGTCGGCACGAACTGCGGCGTGTACTTTGGCACGTTCTTCTGCATGAACGGCTGCTGGCCGCGGAGCACCCGGATAACCGACAGCGGCCGGTCCCGCAGGGCCGGGATGATCCGGTCGCGGACCCCGTCCAGGTAGTCCACCAGGTCCCGCTTGGCCGCCTGCGCTCCGTCGAACAGCGGCTGGTCGAGATTGGTCAGCGTTACCCCGTCCCGTTCCTCGCCACGGCTGCTCATCTGGCTACCTTCGCACCGACCGGGCCGGGATGTCTCACGCGGGCACCGGTTCCGCGATGGCCGGCGCTGGCGCGCCGCCGGGCCGGCCGGCAGCCGCCGGCTGACCCACAGCGCTACCACAGCCATCGCCGCGGCGATGGTGAACGCTGCCGTGACGCCCGCCTGCAGGCTGTCGCCGGACGCCACCGCCGCGCCGCCGACGCCGATGCCGATCGCCGTGCCGAGCACGTCGGCCAGGTTCAGTGACGCCGACGCCCAGCCTTCCCGGCCGGCCGGCGCCTCCCGCAGCATCAGCAGCGAGATCGGCGAGTACGCCAGCCCCATGCCCAGGCCCGCGACGGTCCAGGCCGCCAGCCCGGCCGCCACCGGCACGCCCGGCTGCAGCATCGCCGCCATTCCGGCGATGCCGGCCAGCACGATCACCAGCCCGACGCGCACCAGGTGGCGCCCTTCCCACCGCTCGCTCAGCCTGGCCTGCACCCAGGCGCCGGCCGTCCAGGAGAGCGTCGCGCCGGTGACGGCGATGCTCGCCACCACCGGGCTGTAATGGCGCACCGCGGTGATCGACAGGGTCACGTAGGCGTCGGCGCCGAAGAACGCGAACGTCAGCAGGCCGCGGCTCAAGATGGTGGCCGGCAGCCCGCGGCGCGCGGTCAGCGTGCCGGCCGGCACAAGCCGGCGCAGCGCCAGCAGCCCGGCCGCGCCGCCTGCCACGATCAGCGCGCCGCCGGCCAGTAGCGCGCCGGAGCCCGCCGCCAGCGTGAGGCCCGCCAGGAACAGGGCGGCGCCGACCGCCGTCACCGCGCCGTCGGACAGCCGGTGCTCCTGCTCGCGGCGGCCGCCCGGCGGGCCGAGGCGGACCAGGGCCGGCACGGCGATCGACCCGGCGACCGCGACCACCGGCAGCAGGCCGAGGAACACCCAACGCCAGCCGAACGCGTGCGCCACCTCGGCGGCGAGGGCCGGCCCGGCCAGCCCCGGCGCCACCCACGCGGTGGACAGCACCGCCATCATGCGGGCCCGTTGCGGGCCGGCCAGGCTCCGGCCGATCGACGCGTAGGCCACCGCCGGCACCGCCCCGGCGCCGATGCCCTGCAGCACGCGCCCGGCCACCAGCACTGCCATCGAAGGGGCCAGCCCGGCAACGGCCAGCCCGGAGCCGAACAGCACCAGCCCGGCCACGAACGGGATCGCGGGCCCCCGCCGGTCGGCCTCCCGGCCGGCCGCCACGATGCCGACGACGCTGCCCAGCATGAACGCGCTGAACACCCAGCCATACAGGCGGTACCCGCCGAGATCGCGCGCGGCAACCGGCATCACGGTCACCACCGCCAGCGCCTCGGACGCCACGAAAGTGATCGTCAGGACCAGTCCCACGGTCAGCGACTGGTGCTCCGGCGCCCAGAGCCCCTGCACCCGGTTACCGCGCAGTCGCCCGTGCCTCCGGTCCCGCTCTGCCGCCATGCCAAGATCGTACGAGTTCAAGCGGGCTATAAGTCCAGTCCAGGCCAGCCCGGGCGGCCGCAGTAGGCTGTGGTCCGGCGACGAATGGAACACGATGCGCAGTGGCCTGATCACCCATCCGGACAAGGTGCTCTTCGCCGAGCGCGGCGAGACGAAGGGCGATCTGGCCGGGCACTACGAGCGGGTGGCCGAGCCGCTGCTGCGGACGATGGGCGGCCGCCCGGTGCTGCTGCAGCGTTTCCCCGAAGGCGCCGGCGGGCCGTCGTTCTTCCAGAAAAGGGTGCCGAAGAACGCCCCGGACTGGCTGCAGACGACCACCGTGTCGACGCCCAACGGCACCACCTCGCAGGCGCTGGTCGCCGCCGACCTGGACCACGTGCTGTGGGCGGTGAACCTGGGCTGCCTGGGGTTCCACGTCTGGCCCAACCTGGCCAGTGATCCCGGCCACGCCGATGAGCTGCGGATCGACCTCGATCCTTCGCCCGGCACCGACTTCACCCACATCCGCGAGGCGGCCGGCGAACTGCACCGGCTGTTCGGCGAGCTCGGCATCACCGGCTATCCCAAGACGACCGGCAACCGCGGCCTGCACGTGTACGTCCGGCTGCAGCCGCGCTGGGACTCCTACCAGGTCCGGGCCGCCGCCGTGGCCGCCGCGCGCGAGCTTGAGCGGCGCCGGCCGGACCTCGTCACCGCCGCCTGGTGGAAGGAGGAGCGCGGCCAGCGGGTGTTCATCGACTTCAACCAGAACGCGCCGCACAAGACTGTCTTCGGGGCCTGGTCGGTGCGGGCCCGGCCCGGCGCTCAGGTGTCAACCCCGGTCGACTGGGCCGAGATCAGCGGCATCCACCCGGACCAGTTCACGATCTCGTCGCTAGCCGGACGGCTTGCGGCGGCTGGCGACCCGTGGCTCGGCATGGCCGGCGATCCGCAGTCGCTTGAGCCGCTGCTGGCGATGAGCGCGCGGGACCTCACGTCGGGGCTGCTCGACGCGCCGTGGCCGCCGGTCTACCCGAAACAGCCCGGCGAGCCGCCCCGCGTCGCCCCGAGCCGCGCGAAGAAGCAGTGACCGCGCTGGCGGAGCGGCGCGATGGCGTGCTGATCACCGGGGTGTACGGCTCGGGCAAGAGCACGGTTGCCGCGGAGATCGGCTACCTCCTCGAGCAGCGCAGCGCGCCGTACGCACTGCTGGATCTCGACTACCTGAGCTGGGCCGGCACCGGCGCCGAGGATCGCGCGGCCGAATTCGGCCTGCTGTCCCCGTTTCAAGAAATGACAGATCTGCTCCGGCGGGCAGTCAGCCGCCCGTTCAATGCCATCCGAGCCAGGCCAGCACGGCATCGGCGACCGCCTGCACCGGGCGGTCGTTGCGCACCACCAGATCCGGCCAGGCGACCCGGCGCGGCAACCATGATCACAGCGAGATCGCCGCTTGGGGCGACACGCCACCCGGAGGCAACTGGATGGATGTGGCATAGGGCCAGTCGGGTGTTGTTGAACGTCACATTCAACAGGTTGCACGGATGGGCCGAGCGGGGTGGGCCGCGCGGATCGCGAGGCCTTGTCCGATAGTTGGATTGCCGAGGTTGATAAACCGCGCCTCCGCGCATAATGGGCGGCGGCCCTGGTATCTCCCGGAACTCACCGCTTGAAGATGACGAATGTAGCGAGTCCCTTTGACATGAAGGCCCTGAACCTGGACGATCCCGAGCATGGCAAAAACTGTGAGTGTCGTCATCACCGATGACCTAGACGGAACACCCGACGCTGAGACAGTGTCCTTCAGCTTCGAGGGCCGCAGTTACGAGATCGACCTCGGCAAGAAAAACCGCGCCAAGCTGGAGAAGTCGCTGCAGCCGTTCATGGACGCCGGCCGCCGGGCCACTAATCGCCGGGCGGCGAAGGCACCCAGGGGCGCAGGTTCGAGGACCGACCGTGCCGCGGTGCGCGCATGGGCAGCCACCCAGGGCCTGAAGGTATCCGAGCGCGGCCGTATCAGTGCCGAGGTAATGAGCAAATACGACGCCGCGCACTAGCCGCGGGCCCGGGCCGGAATTCCCTTCCGGCATTCATTTGCCGCCTGCTGCACCGCAGGACGCAGCGGGCCGGGCAGGAATGGCACTGAGCACCGGTGCCTGCCCGGATGACTTGAGCCTTCCCTGTTCTCTGACTAAAGTCAGAGAACATGGAAGGCGATCTCACCGGCCGGGTGCGGCGGTTCAACCGGGTCGTCACCCAGCGGATCGGCGCGCTGAGCGAGGAGTACCTGGCCCGGTCCCGGCCGCTGGGAGCATCGCGCGTGCTGTGGGAGATCGGCGACGCAGGCGGTGACGTCCGGGCGATCAGGGCCCGGCTGGATCTCGACTCCGGGTACCTGAGCCGGCTGCTGCGCGGGCTTCAGCAGGAGGGCCTGGTCCGGGTCCGGCCGTCCCGGGATGATCACCGGGTCCGGGCCGTACGGCTGACCGAGGCCGGGCGTGCCGAGCGGGCGGAACTGGACCGGCGCAGTGACGACCTCGCCCGGTCGCTGCTGGCGCCGCTGAACGACCGGCAGCGGGCCAGGCTCGCCGAGGCGATGGGCACTGTCGAGCAGCTGCTCACGGCCGGCCTGGTCAGGCTCGGAATCGAGGACCCCGGCAGCGGCGCTGCCCGGTTCTGCCTGCAGTCCTACTTCGCCGAGCTCGGCTCCCGCTTCGAGGCCGGATTCGACCCCGACGTTAGCATCCCGGCAGCGGCCGCCGACCTAACAGAACCGGCCGGCCTCTTCGTGCTGGCCAGGATCCGCGGCGAGCCGGCCGGCTGCGGCGCACTGAAGTTCCACGGCACCGGGCCGGCCGAGATCAAGCGGATGTGGGTGGCCGGCCCCGCCCGCGGCCTCGGCGTCGGACGGCGCATCCTGGCCGAGCTCGAGCGCCGCGCCCGCGAGCGCGGCGTGGGCGTGCTGCGGCTGGAAACCAACCACCGGCTGACCGAGGCGATCGGCCTCTACCGCTGCGCGGGATACGCCGAGGTCCCTGCCTTCAACGACGAGCCCTACGCGCAGCACTGGTTCGAGAAGCACCTGGCAGAACCCTGAGCCCGCGGGCCTGCCGCCTCCTAGGTAGCGGCTTACGGCTGCCACCCGGCGACCCGGTCGGGATGACCGGCTTCGTTACCCGCAGCCGGGAGAAGTAGGCCGGATACCAGCCGCCTACCTCGATCCCCGGTATCCCGCTGGTCAGCGTGGCGTCGGTCACCGCGGTTACCTGCCGTCCGTCGACGCTCGCCCGGATGGTCCGGCCCGACACTGACAGCGACAGGGTGTGCCACGCCCGCGCGGCGAACGGGGCACGGCCGGCCGCCAGCACCACGGCGCTGGCGGGCCTGACCTGACGTTCCCCGGCGATGGTGTCGGCCGCCGTGCCGCCTTTCCGCAGCCTGAGGGTGAATCTTCCGCTGGTCCTTACGCTGAATACGTACCCGCTGAAGGACCCATAGCACCGGCTTGCCCCGGGTCGTCTGCTTCGTGCAGGTCGTGACGCCGCCGGGGCCGTTGCACCGGGCCAGTTCGAAGGATCCGTCTTCGGCCGCCAGCATGGCAGGCTCGTCTTTCCCGGCGGCGAGATTGTTGCGGTAAGGAAGCGGCAGATCCGCAGCGGGCGGGCCGGCCGTCGTGCCCTTGCCCTGACCGGACGTGGTGCTGAGCGAGTACACGTGGCCGGGCTTGATGGTCAGGGCGAACTTGCCGTTGACCGGCGTGATATCCGGCCCGCGCACGAACCATTGCGCCGGGCCTGCCCCGATGCTGAAGTTGCTCGACCAGACGTGCACGGTCCGCCCGGCCAGTGCCTTGCCGCCGGTGACCGCAAAGCTGGCCCGCTGGATGCCGGTGACACCGCCGGTGGTCTCGATGATGGTGGACCACTGGTCCCGGGTGCCGCGGAGCAAGGTGACATACGAGCCGTTGGCGCGGCGCCCCTGCAGGTAACCGCTGGCGGAATTTAGGTACTTCCAGCCGCCCGGGTTGCTCGCCGTGGGCGGCGAAGCGAACTGGGTGATATGCGCGACCGCCCAGGTCATCGCGTTGACTTCATAGCTGCCCGACCACGGCTGATCCGCGGTCAGCAGTCCGCGGTCAGCATGCCTCAAGACGGCTTGCGGCATCGAGATGATCGCCGGCCACGCCAGCACCCCGGTCACCCGGGCGTCGATGTACTCACGGGTGAACGCACGATCAATGGAGGAGCGCAAGGGGCGCAGCCCGGCTGGGCCCCGGCGTCGATCCCGCCAAGTTCGCTGCCCCACACCGGCTTCCCGGATTTCCGGGCCGGGCTGGTGGTCCAGCATCTCGTCCGCGCGCCCTTGACCCGGTCGGGTAGCCGCAATTATTGTGCGCGCCCAGAATGGCGACGGCCCGGGTACCGATGTACTCCCAGTCGTCCCGGCTGATGCCGTCCCCGGCGACTATCCGCACCTGCCGGTGACCGCCCGCGTCCAGTGCCTTGCGCAGGCGGCGGAACCAGCTGGCATGGTTGCCGTGGTCCTGCTCGTCCCAGCCGCCCAGGTAACTGATCGTCAGGCCATCTCGCCGCGCGCAGCCAAGCCAGTCGAGCAGGTAGCTGATATCGGCCCCGGTGAATAGCGAGCCGCGGCGGCCCGCCCAGCCAGGCGCCCCCCACTGCAGGCCGTAGAGCTTCAGCCGCGGGTTGAGTGCGACGGCTTTCCTGGCGATGGCGAGCTCATAGCCGGCGCCGCAGTTGACCCGCCCGGCCCGGCGCTGCCGCACGCTCGGCTCATCTCCGTCCGAGGAATTCCCGTCGCCGCCGATCTCCAGCTTCAGCAACTGCAGGGATGCCCCGTAGCCGGGCTTGAACAGGTAGTCCAGGATCTGCGCACGCTGCCGGGCGGGGTAATCCTCGAGATACCTCGCGGTGCCGCCGCCGCCGAGAACGGCACCGACGCCGTCATACCTGCGGCCCCCGCCGTCGCCGTTGACGGAGATCGCGGTCGTCGGCGGCGCCCCGCCGCGAGCCGGGCCGGCGGCGACCAGCACCGAGCAGATCAGGACGGCAGCCGCGGGGGTTAGCCATTTCATCAGGTGCTCCGGGCAGCCACGATGAAGACCCTACCGCTATCCGGACCAGGGCAGCCGGCCGGCCGCTAGCCGATGCGTGCCTCCTGGTGCAGCACGGCTTGCAGGTCCTCGGGGGCGGGCTGCGTGCGCTCAGGCCGCGCGCGGCGAATCATTTGGCCACGTTCGCGGCGTCCCGGTCCAGGAATTCAGCGCCGCGCGGATTGGTTTCGCCGCGCCCCTACCCCGCGATCCGCAGGTGGTCCCGATGGGCTATCGCAGAGCCGTTAAGAAAACTGTTAATGGGACACTTAGCCCATGCCAGACCGGCCAGTGCCTGCCCGCCGGGCCCGCAGCTACCCGGCGGCGGCCGTCATCCTCGCCGGGCGGGACCCGGTGCTGCGCCGCCTCATCACCGCAGCCGGGCCGCCCCGGGTGCGGCCGCCGGCCGAGACCCATCTGGCGGCCCTGGTCCGCGCGATCGTCTACCAGCAGCTGGCCGGCGCCGCGGCGGCCGCCATCCACCGGCGCCTGATCGACGCGCTCGGCGGCGAGGTCACCCCGCAACGGCTGCTGTCGCTGCCCGCCGAGACGCTCCGTTCGGCCGGCCTGTCCGCCAACAAGGCCGCGTCCCTGCAGGATCTGGCCGCCAAGGTGCTGGACGGGACGGTCGTGCTCGACCCGCCGGGACTGCGGGCCGAGAGCGATGCGGAGGTGGTCGCCCGGCTCTCGACGGTCCGGGGCATCGGTAAATGGACGGCCGAGATGTTCCTGATGTTCCAGCTGCGGCGGCTGGACGTGTGGCCGACCGGCGACCTCGGCGTCCGGAAGGGCTTCGGGCTGGCGTGGCGGATCCCGACGCCGACGGCGAAGGAACTCGAGCCGCTCGGCGACCCGTTCCGGCCCTACCGCTCGGTCGTGGCCTGGTACTGCTGGCGGGCGGCCGAAGTCTACGGCGGCGCAGCGGACAGCGTGCTGACCCGCTGACCGGCCGGCCCGCTGGCCGGCGGTCCGGTCCTCACCCCATGGACTTGGCGCCGTCCAGGGTCTCGCGGATGATGTCCGCGTGCCCTGCGTGCTGGGCGGTCTCCGCGATCACATGGAGCAGCACCCGGCGTGCAGACCAGCTCGCCCCCCGCTCGAACCATGGAGCCTCCGGCAACGGCTGCGTGACCGCCAGGTCGGGCAACGTCGCCACGAGCTCATCGGTCCGGCGTGCAACCTGCTCGTACTCATCCAGCAGCCCGGCCAGCGTTTCTCCGGCCAGCATTCGGAAGGCGTCCGTCCAGTGCGCCGCGCTCGCCGCATCCCAGTTGCCCATCGCTGCTGGGCCGTCCAAGATGAAGCTGATCCACTGCCGTTCGACGAGCGCGACGTGCTTGATCAGGCCGCCCAGGCACAACTCGCTTGCCGTGGTCTGCCGCGCGGCCTGCTCGTCGGCGAGATCCCGGACGGTGTAGCGCAGGAAGTACCGCTGTTTGGCCAGTGACTGCAGCAAGTCGCCGCGCTCGCCGGTCATGTTTCCCGTCGTTCTCATGATCTGCCCTCCGTCGCAGTCTGCACCCCGAACGGTATTGCGTACGGCTGACAGCCGCGACGGCTGCGGGCCGGTGTCGATCGCGATGCGAGATCCCGAGGGCAGCGAGTTCGACATCAACTGACGGCACCTGCCAGGTGCGAGCCGCTGGCCTGGTTGACGAGCCCGGACAGCGCCGCCGACAGCAGGCTGACTGTCACCTGCTGACCGCGGCCGGAGGCCGCTCGGTGATGCAGCGCGGTCAGGATGCCGATCGCGGCGTTCAGCCCGGACATGACATCGAACACCGCGACCCCCGCGCGCAGCGGCTCCCCGTCGGCCTCGCCGGTCAGGCTCATCAGGCCGGAGATGCCCTGGACGACCAGGTCGTAACCGGGCAGCGCGGCACCGCCGCCCGAGCCGAAGCCGCTGATCGAGGCGTAGATGACGGCCGGGTTGCGGCTGCTGACCGAGGCATAGTCCAGGCCGAAGCGGGCCAGCCCGCCGGGCCTGAAGTTCTCCACGACGATGTCGGCGCGGGCGGCGAGTTCCTGCGCGGCGGCGCAGTCCTCCGGCTCCCGCAGGTCCAGCGCGACCGAGCGCTTGTTCCGGTTGACCGCCAGGTAATACGTCGATACGCCGTCCCGCACCGGTGGCATCCAGGTTCTGGTGTCATCACCGTGCGGACTCTCCACCTTGATGACCTCCGCGCCGAGGTCGGCCAGCAGCATCGTGCAGTAAGGCCCGGCGAGGATCCGGGAGAAGTCGGCGACCAGCAGCCCGGAAAGCGGTCCGGGGCTGGCCGGGGTCGGTTCGCTCACTAGTGCACCCGTCTGGCCGGTCGAGGGGATGGCAAGCGCCGCGCAGCAAACGCAATGGCCGGCCGCCCCGTGGATGACGTGATGCCAGTATTGCTGGTGGGGCTCAGGCGGCGGTCATGGCCGCCGCCAGACGGGCGCCATCCATGATCACGGATGATCCGGGGTTTGACGCACGAATCTTCCGCGATCATGAAACGCCGCCGGTCCGGCCGGAGCGGCGAGACCACGGGGCGGCTAGCAGCCCGCGGGCGGCTCATCCGTCCGGTGGCCGGAGAGTTCCGCCGCCGCCGCGCGGCCTGCGTCGGCAGTCCGGCGCAGGAAGCCGGCCAGCAGCTCGAGTTCGTCCCCGGAGTACCCGGCGCAGACGTCATCCATCGCCGCGTTCATGCCCGAATACAGGCGCAGGATTTCCCCGCCCCGGCCGCGCTCCGCCCGGATGACGACAGCGCGGCGGTCAGCCGGATCCCGGTCGCGGGCGATCCAGCCGCCGCGCTCAAGCCGGTCGAGGATCCCGGTCATGGTGGCCGGGTGCAGTCCGGCCCGCCGGGCCAGCGCACTCGGGCTGAGCGGCCCGTCCCGGGTGATGAGGTCAAGGCACTCCAGGTCGGTTCCCTTGAGCTCGACGTGCCCGCCGATGCGGTGGTTTAGCAGGGCCAGCTGGACGCTCATGTCGCGCAGGGCCTCCCGGAGGTCATGGTTCAGCCGTCTCCGGCGCCGCGCCGCGCCGGGGCCGGCGCCGGGACTGAGGCCGCCACCGCCGCCCCCGTCGTTGCCACCGCCACCGCCACTGCCGCCGCCACTGCCGCCGCCGGCGACATGTGTTACTGATTTCATATGATATGATCTCCGTATTATCTGAATTACGAAGCTACTGTACCCGAAGATCGAGAGGCGGACAGCATGAAGCTCACCATTTTCGGCGCCACCGGCGGAACCGGAACCTGCCTGGTCGAGCAGGCAATCGCGGCCGGGCATGAGGTCACGGCCGTAGTCCGCGACCCAAGCCGGCTGGCCGTCGCCGGGCACCTGGCGGCGCAGGAAGCTGGGCGGCTGCGGATAGTTACCGCCGACATCACTGACCCGGCGACCATCGTCCCCGCGGTGACAGGCGCCGACGCGGTGCTGTCGGCGATCGGCCCGCACGGCGCCGGCCCCACCAGGATCAGCCAGGACAGTGCCCGCGGCATCATCGAGGCCATGCGGAAGGCCGGTACCCGCCGCCTGCTCACGGTCAGCGGCTCCATCGTGACCGACACGGGCGAGGGGCCGGTCATGCGCTATCTCGTCAAGCCCTTGGCCCGGCGCACGGCGCTGCGCAACGTCTGCGCCGACATGCGCAGCGCCGAGGACGAAGTCCGGCGCAGCGGCCTGGACTGGACGATCATCCGGCCACCCCGGCTGACCGGCAAGGCGGCCACCGGAACCTACCGCACCGCGCTCGACCGGAATCTGCCGCGCGGGTACACGATCTCCCGTGCCGACCTGGCCGCCTGCCTGCTCACGCTGGCCGCCGACGGCGGGGCCGTGCACCGGCATGTCGGTGTCGCCAGCTGACGCTGGGCCGCGGCACAGCCGGATACAGGTGACGCCATGGCCCGCGGCGGCGCGGCCGGATCTCCGCGCCGGTACCGTAACGGCCGTGGCCGCCGATGACCCCGCCGATGACCCCGCCGATGACCTGAGCGAGACCAGCGTGCCGCTGACGGCGCTGGCGCCGGGCGGCCCGCTGGTCTCCCGGATCGGGCTGGGCCTGGCGGCGCTGGGACGGCCCGCCTACATCACCGGCGGCCGGGCGGACGACCTGCCGGACCGCAGCGTCGGCGGCCTGCAAGCCCGGACGCACGCGATGCTGGACGCTGCCTACCAGGCCGGGATTCGGTATTTCGACACGGCCCGGTCCTACGGGCGGGCGGAGGAATTCCTCGGCGGCTGGCTGGCAGCGCGCGGGCACGCCGACGCGGTCGCCGGGTCCAAGTGGGGCTACCGCTACACCGGCGGCTGGCGGCTGGACGCGGGTCCGCACGAGATCAAGGAGCACTCGCTGGCCATGTTCACCGCGCAGCTCGCCGAGACCAGGGCGCAGCTGGGCGGCAGGCTCACGCTGTACCAGGTGCACTCGCTGACGCCGGACTCCGGGCTGCTCGACGACACCGCCTTGCTGGCCGCGCTTGGCCGGCTCCGCGCCGACGGCGTGCTCATCGGGCTGACCACCAGCGGCCCCGGCCAGGCGGACACGCTGCGCCGGGCGCTGCGTGCGACCGTCGACGGCCAGCCGCTGTTCGCCGCGGCGCAGGTGACCTGGAATCTCCTTGAGCCATCTGTCGCCTCGGCCGCGGCCGAGGCCGCCGCCGCCGGCCGCACGATCCTGATCAAGGAAGCCCTGGCCAACGGCCGGCTGGCGGACGAGGTGCCGCCCCGCCTGGCAGCGCTCGCTACCGCCCGCGGCGTCGGCCCGGACGCGATCGCGATCGCCGCCGCGCTGGCCAACCCGTGGGCGAGCGTGGTGCTGTCCGGCGCTGTCACCGCGGGTCAGCTTCAGTCCAACCTGGCGGCCCTGTCCGCCGGCGACGCCGCGGACCTGGATCTTGCCGAGCGGCCGGAATCCTACTGGGCGGCCCGTGCCGCCCGCCGCTGGCAGTGACCAGCCAGTTCATAGTCACCGCTACTGGCGCGCGGCAGCGCATCCGTCCGTCCAGCCAGCCGCCATAAATTCTTAACGCGGTGAACCTGGGTCAGCGCGGCCGGCCGAGCCAGCCCGGCCCGGGCCGCTGATGGGCCCGCCAGGGCGGCTAGGCCTCGCCGTGCTCGCGGAGGTACTCACGGAACTCGGTGACGGCCTCATCCTGATCCGGCCCGAGATCGTCGGCAACGACCAGCCTGGTGCCGGCCCAGTAAGCCCCGACGTACTTGCCGGTGCCGGCCAGCGGCACCAGCAGCGGATGGTGCGCGATCTTGATGTGGTCTTCCACCTCCGCCCAGGAAACGCCCGCGGGCACCAGGCCGATCGACGGCGACTCGCTGTCGTCGTAGGTCAGGTCGTCGAGCACTGGGCCTTCTCCCCCGTGGTAGCGGCGTGCCGCCACGATAAGACAATCTGGGGCAGGGTACATAGGACATATGCCATCATTCACCTACCTGGGACGGCGGGGGTCATGACGACGCAGCAGACGGCCACCGGCCCCGGCCTGCCGCATTATCCGCTTGTCATCGACGGCCAGCGGACCGAGTCCAGGTCACGGCGCAGCTATCAGAGCACCGACCCGTTCCGGCAGGCGCCGTGGGCCACCGCGGCTGACGGCGACTCAGCCGACGTCGACCTCGCCGTTGCCGCGGCGCGGCGGGCGCTGTCCGGGCCGTGGGGAAAGCTGACCGGATTCGGCCGGGCCCAGCTCATCCGGCGGCTCGCCGACCTCATCGCGCGTGATGCCGACGAGTTGGCCGAGATCGAGACGCGCGACACCGGCAAGCTGCTGCGCGAGATGCGCGGCCAGCTAGCCAGCATTCCGGCCTGGTTTCACTACTTCGCCGGGCTGGCGGACAAGCTGCAGGGGTCCACGATTCCCGCGGACAGGCCCAACTTCCTCGTTTACACCCGGCACGAGCCAGCGGGCGTCGTCGCCGCGATCGTCCCGTGGAACTCGCCGCTGCTGCTGCTGTGCTGGAAGCTCGCGCCGGCCCTGGCAGCCGGCTGCACCGTGGTCGCCAAGCCGAGCGACTACTCCCCCGCCTCGGCCGTGGAACTGGCCGCCCGCGTCGACGAAGCCGGCTTCCCGCCGGGCGTCTTCAACGTCGTGACCGGCTTCGGCCCGGCCGTGGGCAAGGCGCTGGCCGCGCACCCGGGCGTCGACAAGGTCGCCTTCACCGGCTCGACCGGCGTTGGCGCCGAGGTCGCCAGGGCCGCCGCCAGCAACATCACCGGCGTGCTGCTTGAGCTCGGCGGCAAGTCCGCTCATGTCGTATTCGCCGACGCTGACCTCGATGCCGCCTGCAACGGGGTAGTGGCCGGGGTCTTCGCGGCGACCGGGCAGACCTGCATGGCCGGCTCACGGCTGCTGGTGCACAGCAGCGTGCACGATGCCCTGGTGGCGAAGATCGTCAGCCGGGCCAGGTCCATCAGGATCGGCGACCCGCGCGCCGCCGACACCGAGATGGGGCCGCTCGCCACCGAGCCGCAGTACCGCAAGGTGCTGTCGTTCTTCGAGTCGGCCGCCGCCGAGGGCGCGACGGTGGCAACCGGCGGCCGGGCCGAGGAGACGCTGGGTGGCTACTTCGTGCAGCCAACCGTGCTTACCAACGTCAAGCCTGCCATGACGGTGGCGTGCGAGGAGGTCTTCGGCCCGGTGCTGTCGGTCCTCGGTTTCGACACCGAGGACGAGGCGGTGGGCCTGGCCAACGACAGCAGCTACGGCCTGGCCGGCGCCGTCTGGACCAAGGACATTCACCGCGGGCACCGGGTGGCCCATGCGCTGCGGGCCGGCACTGTGTGGATCAACGCCTACCGGGTGGTCGGGCCCGATGTTCCGTTCGGCGGCATGGGCCGGTCCGGAATCGGCCGCGAGAACGGCGCTGATGCCGTGCACGAGTACACCCAGACAAAGGCCATCTGGGTCGAGCTCACCGGCGGCACCCGGGACCCATTCACACTCGGCTGACCAGGCCGGAAAGCAGGCTAAGACCGGATTCAGGCGTCTGCATGGCCGGATGCCCGCCCCCCCTCGGATCCGGGCACCCGGCTATCGCAAGCTGCCGTCACCGGCTCAGGTGGCCGGCCGCAGCACCCGGAGACTCGCTGAGGCTCCTGCCCGCTGACTGAACCAGCGGGCTCCATCATGGCGAGCAAATAGCTGTCGCGCGCCGGAGTTATCCCGCCGGATTTCACAGGGTTTTCCCGGTAGGCTCCTCGCACCGCATAGCTCACACTGAGAGGCGTGAACCTTGCCGTGACGCTGCCGGCCCCGCATACGCTGCAGCTGCGCAGGCATTCCCTGCTCTGGCTGCGCTATGGAACCGTCTTCCCGCCCGCCGTGCTGGCGGCAACCGTCACCTTATGGCCGATGTGGCAGGACCGGCCGCTGCTCGCGCTCGGCAGCGAAACCGTCTCGCTGGCGCTCGCCGCGACCGGAGTCTTGCTGCTCGACGAGCCGGGCCAGCAGGGCCCGGGGATCATGCTGATCATCTCGGCGGCCCTGCTGACGGCCGGCTGGCTGAATATCTGGAAGATCGGCCCGTGGCCGCTGATCTCCGTGCCTGGCCAGCCCGGTCGGCACGGTCCTGGCGGCGTGGGCGATGTTCCGGTATCCGCGGCCATCATCGGCGTTGCGGCGCAGCCGGCAGTTCTTCTTCGTCCTGACCGGCTGGGTCGTCGGCGCGCAACTCGTCGGCATCGGCGTTTCCCGGCCTGGCTGGCACCAGTTCCCGGCGGAATCCTGGTGGCCGGCTGTGTACCCGGATGCCGGGCTGTACCAGGCGACGGCGAGTGCCGCGAATATCGGCGGGATCATCTTCACCGTCGCCTACATGATGCTGTGGCTCGGCCGGTGGCGGCAGTCACGGGGCATCGAGCGCCGCCTCATCATGCCGATAGCGATAGCCGCGGCGGCAGGCTGCGGCGCCACCTTAGCCGAGCTGATCGCGCTGACGGCATCCGCATCGTCCGCCGCGATGAACGCCATCTACACGGTCGAGGTGTTCCTGCTGGCCTGCGTGCCCGCGGCGTTCGTGATCGCCGTCCTGCAGCGCCGGTTCGCGCGGACCCGGATCGCCGATCTCGTTGTCCAGCTCCGCGGTCCGGCTCAGCCGGGCACCGTCACCGAAGGACTGCGCCGGGTCCTGCATGATCCCAGCCTTGACGTCTTCTACTGGGTGCCTGACATGGACTCCTATGTAGACGGCGACGGGTCCGCGATCGCGCATCCCGTGCACAGCGCGAACCGGCTGGTGCTGCCGGTACTGTCAAGTTCCGGCGTGCGGCTGGCGGTCGTGCTGGCCGATCCGGTGCTGTCCGCCCATGAGGATCTCGTCCAGGCCGCGATCACCGCGAGCTCGCTCGCGCTGGAGAACAGCCACTTGCAGGCGGCCCTGCAAGCACAGCTGAAGGAAGTCCGGGCTTCCCGGCAGCGCATCGTCGAAGCAGGCATGTCCGAGCGCCGCCGGCTTGAGCATGATCTGCATGACGGAACTCAGCAGCGCCTGCTCGCCCTCAAGGTCATGCTCGGCGCGGCCGAGGCTGAGGTGGATAACGCCGCCGCCCGCGCCACGCTCACCAGGATCCGGCAGGAACTCGGCCAGGTTTTCGATGAACTGCGCGATCTGGCGCACGGGATACATCCAGCGGTGCTGAGTCAGGTGGGGCTGGCCTCGGCGACGGTGACCATGGCCGAGAAGCACCTGATCCCCATCGAAGTCATGCTTCCCGACCGCCGGTTCCCCGAGGCTACCGAGCTGACCGCCTACTTCGTGATCTCGGAGGCGATCAGCAACGCCGTCAAGCATGCCAGCGCCGATCGCATCCGGATCGCCGGCCGCGAGGTCGATCACAGCCTGCGAGTGGAGATCACCGACAACGGCCGCGGCGGCGCCCGGACCACTGACGGGACCGGGATTGCGGGCCTTGTCGACCGGGTCAGGGCCCTCGGCGGCGACCTCAGCGTGCACAGCGCCGACGGGCAGGGAACCCGGCTAGAGGCGAGCATCCCGTGCGCATAGCCATCGCCGAGGATCACGCGCTGTTTCGCGAAGGCCTGGTCCTACAGCTGGCCCGGGCGGGCCAGCAGGTGGTCGTCGAGGCAAACACCGGCGAGGAGCTACTCGCCAGGGTCGGGCAGCAGGCGGTAGACGTCGCGATCCTCGACGTCCGGCTGCCGCCGACCTTCGCCGACGAAGGGCTCCGCGCGGCGGAGGAACTGGCCGCCCGCAGCCCGGACATCGCGATCCTGCTGCTGTCGGCATACGCGGAGACGGCGTATGCCACCCGGCTGTTCGCCCAGGGAACCGCCCGGCGTGGCTACCTGCTCAAGGAACGCGTCGACAACGCCGCCGCCCTCTGCGATGCGCTCGACCGGATCTGCGCGGGCGAGTCCGTGCTTGACGACTCCATCGTGCAGCGCCTGTTCACCCGCCAGCAGCACCTCAACAGGCTGCGGGAATTAACCGTGCGGGAGTGCGCCGTCCTGCAGCACATGGCCGAGGGGCGCTCGAATGCCGGCATCGCCCGGACACTGCATCTGGCCGAGAAGACCGTGGAATCCTACGTTGCCAGGATCTTCACTAAGCTCCGGCTGTCCGGCGAGCAGGACGCCAACCGGCGTGTACTCGCCGTGCTGGCCTGGCTGCGCGGCTCCCCGCCAGCCTGAGCCTGCCGCATCGGCAAGCGAAACGGCTCAGGCTGGCGGCTGCTCGGCGACAGCGGGCTCGTATCCGGGCCCGCCCGCAGGTTCCGGTACGGCGGGCCGGTCAGCAGCCTCCTGATTCACGGCGGAACGTCTGCCTGGTTACCGACGCCGTGCTCCCGCAGCACGGAGAACCAGCGTACAGACGCCGGTATCTCAGCACGTCCGGCAAGCGGCCGCGGGACATCCGTTCGCCCGCCGGGGTTGCGGATCATCGGACACGGTGCTACAAGGCCAGAGTAGGTGTTCGGCCGCCGGGGCCGGGTCCAGCGCCAGGGAGGGCCAACATGAGCTTCTTTGTTGAAGGGGACTACTTCGAGGTGTGCAACTGCGATGTCAGCTGCAACTGCGTATGGCTCGGGACCGCTACCCAGGACAACTGCGACCTCCTGCTGGCCTGGCATGTCACTAACGGCAGCAAGGACGGCGTGGACCTATCGGGCCTGAACGCCGTGATGGCCGTGCACTCGCCGAAGCGGATGACCGATGGCGGCTGGAAGGTGGCGCTGTACCTGGACGACCGTGCCTCCGCGGAGCAGTCCCAGGCCATGGGTGCGGTGTTCTCCGGCGGCGCTGGCGGCTACCTCGCCGGGCTGGCGCCGCTGATCGGCGAGGTCGCCGGGGTAGAGCCGGCCGCGATCACGTTCGAGAAGTCGAACGGCTCGCTGCACGCTGAGGTCTCGGGTGCTCTCTCGATGCGCAGCGACCAGCTTGTCGGCATGGATGGCCAGGGACCGGCCGTGATCACCAACGCGCCGTTCGGCGCGGTCCCGCAGCCGGTGCGGCAGGCAACGGCGAAAGACGTGAGCTACCACGGCCACTGGAGCGCGGATTTCACCGGGACGAACAGCTTTGTCACGGACTTCCGGTACGAAGGCTGACCGGGGCTCCGCCGTGACTGACCAGGCCGGCCCGATCCCCGCCACCCGGCCCGTGCAGGCGCTGCCGCCGCGCCAGCTCGCGCTGCCGTGGCTCGCGGCCGCCGCGGTCGCGGTTGCGGCCTGGGCAATCACCGTTATGAAAGCCCGGGACATGGGTAACGGGCCCGGGACAATGGGCCTCGCGCTGCTGCCCTTCCTCGGGCTGTGGATAGTGATGATGTCCGCGATGATGCTGCCGTCGGTCGCGCCGGTCGCGGTGCTGTGGACCCGTTCGATTAGCGGTACCTCAACCGGCCCGGGCCGGGTCGCGCGGATGAGCATGTTCCTCGGCGGCTACCTGCTGGCCTGGGCCGCGTGCGGGGCCGTCGCCTTCGCGGTCCTGGCCGGGACCGGCCGGCTGCCCGCGGCGTCCCCGACGGCGGCGAAGTGGCTTGGCGTGGCGATCTTCCTCACCGCAGGCGTCTATCAGCTCACCCCATGGAAGGACTGGTGCCTGCGCCGCTGCCGCTCGCCGCTCGGCGCGCTAATGCATTACCTCGGGTTCAGGGGCCGCAGCCGCGACGTCCGCGTCGGCCTGCATCACGGAGCGACGTGCGCCGGGTGCTGCTGGGGCCTGATGATCGTGCTGATCGCCGTCGGCGTGATGAACCTGGCGGTCATGGCGGGACTCGCGGCGGTCATTTTCGCTGAGAAGCTCTGGCGTCACGGCAAGCTGTTTGGCCAGGCCGTCGGGATTCTGCTGGTGGCGGCCGGCATCCTGGCCGTCTGGTTCCCATGGCTGCTTCCTGGCCTGCACGTCACCGCGATGCCGGTGATGTAGCACCTGCGGATAGCTGCAGCGGCCTCCTCAGGCTGGTGCTGCGAAGATCCCACGGCTGGTGCTGCGAAGATCCCACGGCTGGAGCACGGCGTAAAGAGCTTCGCTCATGGGGACGCTGACGCCGGTCCGCGCAGCCCGCCTGGTGACCTCTCCGAGTAGCGCTTCCAGCTCGGTTGCCCCGCCGCGGTCCAGGTCGTGATAGAGCGATGAGTAACTGCCAGCCTCCAGGCTGTCAGCGAAGGCCAGATGACGGTCTGGCAGGTCGGCGGGCAGGCTGATCGCCTCCGCCGTGGCTACCGCGCAGACTTCTGCGGCTACCTCGCGGAACAACTCGCGCGATGCCGGTGCCGCCCGGATCTCACCGATGGGCAGGCGGATGGCAGCGGTCGTCCCCGCGAGCGCGCAGATGAAGGCGAACTTCGTCCACAGCGTCGCGCGGATATCGCTGCTCTGCTCGGCCTCGAAGCCAGCCGACTGGCAGGCCATGACCAGCCTGCCCAGCCGTTCGGACCGCGCGCCGCTCCACTCGCCGACGACAATTGCCGCAGGACCGCCGGTGTGCTCGATCATGCCGGGCTGCGCGACCTGGGCAAAGATGTACGCTGCTCCGCCCGCGACCCGTTCGGGGCCCGCGGCCGCCGCGAGCTTCTCCTCGTTGTCGATCCCGTTCTGCAGCGAGATCACCGCCGTGTTCTCGTGCAGCAACGGGCCGAGTCCCGCTGCGACCTGCTCAGTGTGGTAGCACTTGACGGCCACCAGCACATAGTCGACCGGCCCCGCCTCGGCCGGGTTGCTCGTCGCGACCACCGGGGCCAGCTCGAAGTCGCCGTGCACGCTGGCCACCCGCAGACCGCTGGCCTGCAGCGCCGCCAGGTGCGCACCGCGGGAGATGAAGCAGACATCAACTCCGGACCTGGCCAGCTTCCCGCCGAAAAAGCCGCCGACCCCGCCAGCCCCGAACACCGCGACCTTCATGCCCGCTCCATGGCTTCCTCCGCCCGTCCGGCGGCACCGCGGCAATGCCCGCGATCGTGCTGACCGGCCTTCCGGCATTGGATGCAGCCGCCGCGGAATCCGCCGGCAATCTGGCTGCGGCCGATCCTATAGCGTGACCCGCCGCTGCGGCGACCGCTGATCGGGCAGCGCGGACGACGCTGTTCTGCCTGTGGCTGGCCTGGTCCCGGTACCCGGTGGTGCTGCCGCTGCTGGACAAGACGTGGCCGTCGGTGGCGAACGCGGTCGACGTCGCGCTGCGAACCAGCAACCAGTGTCCCTTGACTCAGCCACGGGTGACGGCAGGGCTGTGCCAACGCCGCCTGTCAGATTGGCAGCGGGCGAACGTGCGCAGCCGAGGGTTTGCGGAAGTTGAGTGAGGAATCGGCGGCGGGAGTGACTGCCTGGCACGACGGGCCAGCCCGGCCATGCATGGAGCGGTGAACTTTCCGACCTATGAGCTGTGCGTGCCAGAAGCCTCGTCCACGTCACACGGCCAGGCGGTGTTCGCCCGCTCTCTAGCAGTGCAACCACCTATCGGGTTCGGCAGGCTCCTATCGGGTGCGGTGCCGGCCCAGGCGGGCGAGCGGAATGCGGAGCAGTGCGCCTGAGGTTGACCGGAAGGACATGCGCGCTGGCCGACGGGAGCTACGGCGACTCGGTGCGCACTTCGGGGTCCGGGACAACGACATCACCTTCACCGGCCCTGCCCCGGCCGGGTCCGGGATCCATCTGGACGCCATCTCCGGGCCGATCGACCAGGCGATGATCACCGGCGTGACCGTCGCGCTCAACTCCGCCCGCGGTGCGCTCCGCTCGCTTAATTGCTCGCAGACCGGAGGGAGCTTCCCGCAACCGATCATCTCGCTCGGCAACCGGTGGACCGTCGCGCCGACCTGCCCGGTCGCTACACTGCAGGCAGGTCAGTAACCCGGCGCCGGGCGCGTCGACGACGATCCGCATCGTCTCAACGTCATCGGCACCCACCGGCCCCGACCTGGCCGGTACGGACGAGACGGCCATTCATCTCGGTTTACAGCCGTGCCGAAGCGCCAGGCCCGGATCACCGGACTTTAGCGGCGCTAACGGCCACATTGCGCGAGAACACATGATCACGCGGAGGCCGATCTCACGCCCGGCGACGCGCCGGGCACACCAGTGCAAGGCCGCAAAGCACCCAAAGGCGCAGCCGGGCAGGTTAAAACGACAAGCTCAGGGGCGGACGAGGGCGGCGAGCAGAGCCTGCAGCTTCAATTGGGTTTCTGCCAGCTCGGTTTCGGGGCGGGATCCGACAACTACGCCGGCGCCGGCGTACATCGAGGCGTGGTTGCCGTCTACGTCAGCTGACCTGAGCGCGATGGCCCAGCTCCCGTCACCGCGGGCATCCATCCAGCCAACCGGGCCGGCGTATCGGCCGCGGTCAAAGCCCTCGACCTCGCTGATGTAGGAAACCGCGTCGTTGGTGGGCGTGCCACCGACCGCCGGCGTGGGGTGCGCCCTCGCCACGAGCTGGAGGGCACTGGGCACCCGTAGGCCGGGATGAGCCGTCTCGTCCCCGGACGGCGCTGACTGGCCCGCGGCGTGGCCGGGGCCGCTGCGGCTGGCACCCGGCTCGGCCGGCCCGTCCGGCCCGGCGGACAGCACCCCGCTCAGGCGGGTGGCCAGGTGGCACACGTTGCGCAACTCGAGCACCGTGGGCTTGTCGGGCACGTCCAGGGCGGCGCAGACAGGGCCCAGGGTGCGGCGGAGACCTTCGATGACATAGGCGTGCTCCCTGCGCTCCTTGGGCGAGGCAAGCAGCCCGGCGATGAGCGCTTCGTCGGTGGCCAGGTCGCCGCTGCGGCCGACAGTGCCGGCCAGAGGGTGGCTCGCGACGTGGGCGCCGCGGCGCTCGATCAGCAGCTCAGGGCTGGCGCCGAGAAAGCCATCGATCCTGAAGACCATGCATGTCGGGTACAGGGCCAGCAGCCGGGACAGGACATCGGAGGTGACGAACGGGCGATTGGCCGTCACGTCCACCTGGCGGGCCAGGACGACCTTGTCCAGGACTCCGTCCTCGATGCGGGCGACAGCGTCGGCCACCAGCCCTCCCCAGGCGTCGTGGTCCATCACCGACGTCAGGGTGAACTCGCTCGGCGGTGGCCGGGGATCGGTGAACCCGCCGAGGGCATCAGCGGCCATCTTCTCCGCCAGGCGCGCGGTGGCCGGGCCGTCGCCAGGGCCGGCAATGGTGGTGATCCATGCCTCGCCGTCGCGGCGCCCGATCACCACACGAGGGACGACGAGCGCCCCGGGTGCGTCCCGCACGAACGGCAGCGTCCCCAAAGCTACAGCCCCGGTTCCCAGTCCGGTCATGTCGTCGCCGCGCCGGATGACGCCCAGGCTGCCGGCCACCCCGGCCACCGCAGCGGTGTCGGTGAGGCCGCGGGGAAGCTCGATGCGCAGGGCGACGCCGCGCCCGGCCAGCCCGAAGCCCTCGTGCTGCCACAGGATGCCTTCGCCGCCGGCAGCGGCGAGAAGGCCGACGTCTGCGGCGTCAATGCCGGTTCCCTGGCCGGCCAGGCGGGTCGTAGTGGCTGCGAGACGGTCCGCTCCCGGCGTGGTGCTGGCCGTGCTCATCGGGCGGAACCCCAGGTCGCGGCGGGCCAGGCCGCACATGTCACGGCCGACCCGAGAGTTGCCTGGCGATGGCCCCGTCGGCGAATCTGCACTTCGCGCTCCTTAAAACCGCGCACTGCTGCCAGGACGGCATCGGCCGCTGTCGCGGCATCCGGCGACCGTTACGCAGAGCTTCCCCGCTTCGCAAGTTGGGTGCCCAGGGAATGGGTCATTGTCCATCCCAGCCGCCCCGCCGACGATGCGTCAAATATGAGGATTCAACCACGAGGCAGCACAGAACGACGGGACCGGACCTCAGCGCTTCGTCAACGGTCGCCCCGCTAGGCGGCCTCCTCAGCGGTGGACCGCAGCGACAGTGCCGCATCCGACCGGACCAGGCGGCCCGGTCCATGGCGAGCAGCGGGCAGTCTGGGCGGCTGCCCCGGGCGACTCATTGGTCGGAGATCTCCATCGCCGTTGGGCCCCGCGCGACATGTGGCAGCCTCACGGGCGTTGGCCCGCAGATGCCAATGTCCCACGGTGTCTGAGAGACGACCGGATATGCCGAATGAATGCGTTGATGCACGCATGTCTATTTACTGACCAGCATGCACACTCGCAAAATCTCTGGTGCTGGCCCGAACTCCGCGAAGGTATTGTGAGGCCTGTTCTTCCCGAACGATCAGAGCATCGCAGCCCGGCCAGGTGGCGCTGCCGCCCGGACATTCGCCCCATCCCTCGATGAAGCACTGCAACTCGTGCTGGCCTGCCTGGCAATAGCACCTGCCGTACCTGGCTGTCTCATCCGGATTGCGCATATGGCAGACCGTGCCCCGCATACCGGAGAATGCAGATCATGAGCGATCTGCCCCGCAGGGCTGTCACCCGCACGGCGAAACTGGCCACGCTGCCGGCCGGGCTCGCGGGGCGTACCGCGCTGGGCCTTGGCAAGCGGCTGGGCGGCCGGCCGGCTGAGCTGGTGGCCCAGGAGATTCAGCAGCGGACAGCAGAGCAGATCTTCAGGGTCCTTGGCGAGCTCAAGGGCGGCGCGATGAAGCTCGGCCAGGCACTGTCGATATTCGAGGCCGCGCTGCCCGCGGAGATTGCCGGCCCATACCGGGCAACCCTGGCCAGGCTGCAGGAATCCGCGCCGCCACTGCCCGCCCGGACCGTGCACAAGGTCCTCGCCACCGACATGGGCGAGGACTGGCGGGACAGCTTCGCCGAGTTCGACGACCGGCCGGCGGCCGCGGCCTCGATCGGCCAGGTGCACCAGGGCGTCTGGAAAGATGGCCGCAAGGTTGCGGTCAAGATCCAGTATCCGGGCGCGGGCAAGGCGCTGATCAGCGACTTTAACCAGCTAAGCCGGGTTGCACGGCTCTTCAGCGTGCTCATGCCCGGCCTGGACGCCAAGCCGCTCCTGGATGAGCTGCGGAACAGGGTGGCCGAGGAACTCGACTACCGGCTGGAAGCAGCCTCCCAGGAGGCCTTCGCCGTGGCCTACGCCGGCGACCCGGACATGTACGTGCCGCACGTCGTTGCCGCCACCGATCACGTGCTGGTCAGCGAATGGATGGACGGCACCCCGCTGGCCAGGATCATCGCCGACGGCACGACAGCGGACCGGGACCGGGCCGGCGTCATGATCGTTCGTTTTCTGTTCTCCGGTCCTGCGCGGGTTAGCCTGCTGCACGCCGATCCGCACCCGGGCAACTTCCGGCTGCTCGCCGATGGCCGGCTTGGCGTGCTCGACTTCGGCGCGGTCGACCGGCTGCCGGACGGCTTCCCGCCCTTCTTCGGCAAGCTGCTGCGGCTCATGCACGAGAACAATGACCTCGATGAGGTCGAAGACGAGCTCCGGGCACACGGATTCCTCCGCGAAGGCGTCAGCGTGGACCTGGCGGCGCTGCGTGCCTTCCTCGCCCCGCTGGCCGAGCCTTCCAAGGTCGAGTCATTCAAGTTCAGCCGCGAATGGCTGCGCGCCGAGGCGACGCGGGTATTGGACATGCGCTCATCCAGCGTTGCGCGGCGGCTCAACCTGCCGCCTTCCTATGTCCTTATCCACCGGGTGTCGACTTCTGGCGTTGGCGTGCTCTGCCAGCTCGGATGCGAAGGGCCGTTCCGGGCTGAGGTGCTCAGATGGATGCCGGGATATACGGACCCGTCCGAGCCCACACCGCCCCGGCCAGCTTCTGCGCAGTCGGCCCGGACAATCGAATCCGCGCAGCCAGTCAGGCCGGCCTGGCCGGAAAGCTCCGCACAGCCAGCCAAATCGGTACCGCGCGTAGAATCGGCACGGCCAGCCCGGTCTGCGCGGCCAGCCAGACCAGATCAGCTAACGTGGCAACATGTGAAGTGGGAGGACATCATGGCAAAGCTGCCGCGGCCCCAGGCACCCGCGATATTCCGCGTCATATTCCCGGGCCTGGCCGACTGGCTGGACTCACCCTGGACGGGCCCGCCGCCGTTCATGGCGGCTCAGATGTTCCGGGTCGAGGAAGTGGTCCAGGACGACCGTTACGTGATCCGGGCCGAGCTTCCCGGCCTGGACTCGGAAAAAGACATCGAGGTCACCGTCGAGGGCAGGACCCTGACGATACATGCGGAGCGCCGCCAGGAAGACAGCGGACCCCACCGCTCAGAGTTCCGTTACGGTTCGCTCACCCGCACGGTCCGGCTCCCTGACAAGGTGGACGCCAAGGACGTCACTGCCCGCTACGAGAAGGGAGTCCTCGAGATCAGTGTCCCGGTGCGCGAGGCAAAGCCGGACGGCAGCCGGGTCGCGATCGAGAAGGCAGACTGACCCGGGCAGGTACCCGCATGATGCTGCTGCAGGATCAGCCCCGGGACAGGAACCGCAGCCGCGCCGCCCGCGCGTCCCACGAGTAGATGACCGCCGTCCCGGCGATCACGTCGTGCAGCGCCCGGCGCTGGTCGCCCAGCAGAATGCCCACGAACCCCAGGCCCAACAGCAGGAAGCTCAACGGGAGTGCCAGCGTCCGCATGACCGCCCGGCGTCCGCTTGCGTTGGTGCCATCGTCTCGCACGACCCGCACGCCGAACAGCGCCATGCCGGCGGTCCTGCCGCTCGCGGCCCAGGAATAGGCGAAGTAGACGAATGCCCAGACCGCATACGCGATGACCACCCAGATGTCGCCCCTGTTCCAGGCAATGTCCTTGCCGGTCAGCACCCTCGCCGCAAACGAGATGGCGGCAAGGCCGAGCATGAACACGCCGACACTGAACCCAATGTCCACGGCAAAGGCGGCAAAACGCGACGCGAAACCGGCGCACATCCCTTGCAGGCTCTCCCGGATGATGGCCGGGGGCGCTGAGGACGTGGCATCACCCGCGCGCGCAGTCATGACCCTGCCTTGGCCCGCAGCCCGTCAGGCGGCCCCGGCGGGCCGGTGTATGGGCGGCGCCGAAGCCGCCCTATCCAGCGGGCGATGAACTCGTCGAGCCCGACGGTCTGGCTGCGGACCACGTCGAGCGCATCGCTCGCGACCCCGCTGGAGGATCTGGCGATGACAGCGCCGAGGTCGGTCTGCTCGACCAGCGCGTCAACGTCGATGCGCTCGACGATGCCATTCAGGTCCATCCGCCCGAGCAGGCGGTCCAGGTCGATCCGGTCCAGCACCCGGTCGATGTCGACCTGGTCCAGCACGGTGTTCAGATCGACCCGGTCCAGCAGCGCATTCACATCCAGCGCGGAAACCACAAGCTCGACTGCACGCTCCGCGACGGCCTGGGCCAACGCCTCCATGCGCGGGACCAGTCCCTCCGCCAAGCGCCGTCGCTCAAACGGGTCCACAAGATAAGTATCGCTGCGCTATGCGGGCCCGGATCACCCCATAAGGGTGAGCCGTCAGGTCCGGGTGGCGAGGGCGAAACGGTGCGGAGACGGCTGCTGAAGCAGCCGCAAATGTCGATGCCGTTATCGCGGCGGGGCGAACCAGGCCATCAGCCAGCTATTGGCTTCCTCCGTCCACGCCTGGGACCGCCCGCAAGAGCTTCGCGAGCTGGTCGCGCCGAATGCCGTCCGGCCGGAAGCTCCTTGGGCACGTTATGTGGGTTGATCTACGGGCCGGCTAGGCACGCGCGCATGACGGTGCGGGCGGCGATGATCGTGGGTGTGGCTGAGCAGGCCGCAGAAAGCGTGCGCGCCGTGGCGGGCTAGTTCCATCTGGCCGGTGATCTCCCATGGTCGGTGACGGCGTTAACGACGCGCGCGCTGGCGCAGGCCGACCTGGGGATCGCCATCGCGCCGGCCCCGGCGTGGCCATCAAGACCGCCGACGTGGTGCTGATGCGCCCGTTAACCGCGCCGCGCCTGGGCAGGAACTGAGCAGGCTCTGCGCGCCCAGGTAGCCGGCCAGCATGGCGCTGGCCACCTGACCGACCATTTCGTCGTCCGGCAGGAAACGAGGGTGATGCAGGCTTTCCTGGCCGCCGGTGCCCATGAAGATCATCAGCGTCGGTGCGGCCGGCGCGTAGAAGGCGAAGTCGTCGGACCCGCAGGAGCGGAACGAGTTGTCCGCGGCAAAGCCGGCTTCATGTAGCCAGGGCCAGCACGCGGCTGCCAGCGCCGCGTCGTTGACCAGCGCGGGCTCGCCCTCTTCGATCGTCACGCTGCCCTGGCAGCCGTGCGCCTGGCAGGTGTGCTCAATGATCTCGCGCAGCGTCTTGTGCATGGCCGCCCGGTCGGCCGGGTCCAGCGCCCGCAGCGTGCCGCGCGCGGTCGCGGCCGGCGGGATGACATTCGGCGCCTGCCCGGCCTCGAGCGCGCCGACGGAAACAACCGCGCCGTGCATTGGGTCGGTGCGGACCCGGCAGGCGGCGCGGCGGCGGACCCGGCAGGCGGCGCGGCGGCGGACCCGGCAGGCGGCGCGGCGGCGGACCCGGCAGGAAGCCCGGCGGCGGACCCGGCAGGCAGGCCGATCCGGCGCGCGGCCCGGCCAAATGCGGTCAGCGCGGCCAGGTGCACGTCGTGGCCGCAGGCGTGCATCGCGCCGTTGCTGGCGGCCCAGGACGCGCCGGTCTGCTCAAGAACCGGCAGCGCGTCGAGCTCGGCCCGGATCGCGATGCACGGACTGCTGGGCGGCCCGATCCGCACCAGGCGGCCGGTGCCGGCCACCGGCGGCGCGCCTGCGTCCTGCAGCGCCGCCGCGACCCTGGCCGCCGTACGGTGCTCCGACCCGGACAGCTCCGGGTCCGCATGCAGCTCGTGCCGGAGCCGAACCGCTTCGCCGAGCTCGCCGGCCAGCCCGGCGCGGAACTTTGCCGCCAGCGTCGCGCCAGCTGCGGGCAGGCCTGCACCGAGCACGCCGCTGCCGGTCATGCCTGGGCCCGGCTCGTCTCGGCCGGTCACGTCTGCTGGGCCGGTCACGTCTGGGCCGGTCCTGCCTGGGCCAGCCGATACACCCGGATCGCGTTGGCGGAACCGACCAGGCGCGCTACCCGGCCGGCGTCCGCCGCCGACCATGCCCCGTCGGCGACGAACTCGCCGGTTACCCGCGCGAAATCGCGGCGGAAGCCGGTGGCGCCCAGGTAGTGCAGTTCCGGCAGGCCGAAGGCGTCAGACGAGTAGAGCATCTTGTGGAACGGCGTGAGCTCAAGCGCCTCGGCCAGCACGGCGGCGGAGCGCGCTCCGACATGGTTGAGTATCGCGCCGAGGTCCAGGTAGACGTGCGGGAAGACGTTGGCGAGGTAGCCGGCCTGCCGGTGATGCGGGTAGCAGTGCAGCAGCATGACCGGGGTGCCGATGGGCTGGGTGGCGAGCAGGAAGTCGTGCAGCAGGGACGGGTCGGCCCGGTGCAGCCGCACGTCGGTATCGCCGAAACCGATGTGAAATTGCAGCGGCAGCCCGGTGTCCACCCCGGTCCAGATCAGGTGCCGGAGCAGGATCTCGTCACCTAGCCGGGCGGCCGGGTCGGCGTCGAGCGCGCGCAGCAGCCGCCCGGCCGCCGCCGCGACGTCCGCGGCGCCCGGCCGGCCAGGCTCGAAGGCCAGGCCGAGCCGGTAGGCGACGATCGACTTGAGCCCGACGGCGTCGCGGGTGGCGGTTGCCAGTGCCGCCGAGAACGCCGCGGCGAAGCCGGCCGCGCTGGTACCGCCGCGGGCGACCTGTTCGGCGACCGCCTCTAGCCGGACGATCTCGCGCGCGGGCGCGCCGCTGGCCGCCGCGAGCTGCTCCGGGGTGGCTACCTGGTCGGTCTGGTAGCCGGTATCCACCAGCCAAGACTGCACCTGGGCAGCCCGCAGCAGGCGGCGGCTCACCTCGGCGGTGCCGAGCTCGGTGCGGCGCTCGACGTAGCTCTCGGCCGCCGCGGACGGCTCAAGGCCGAGGACCGGTGCGCACCAGCGCCGCACCGCGAAGCCAAGCTGGCTGTCGAACATCGACGTGCCTGGCGGCCGCGGTCCGGCCCCCTCGCTCAGCAGCGACTCGAAGCCGGAGCGGTCGAGATCGCCGGTGACGAAGCCATGCACGTGGTGGTCGATCAGTTCCAGCGGTTCAGTACCTGTCACGTCTCCTCCATCACGTCCTGGCCGCTGGCATTACCAGCGCCAGCGGGTCCGCGCGACGATCTCGTCCGGGCTGAAGCCGGCGAATAGCTCGGCTTCGCCCCGCCGCACGGCCAGGAACGCCTCGAAGAGCGGATCGCCCATTGCCGCCCGCAGTACGGCGCTTTGCTCCAGGTGCCCGGTCGCCTCGCCGAGCGACTGCGGCAGCCTGCGGAGGTCGGGATCGGCCAGCTCGGCGGCCGGCACGTCGACCGGGTCGCCCAGCGTCTCCGGCGGCAGCGTGCCCCCGGAGCGGAGCCCGGCAAGTCCGGCGGCGAGCAGCGAGCCGACCACCAGGTACGGATTAGCGGCCAGGTCAAAGCACTTGATCTCGAGGTTGGCGCGGGTATCGTGCTCGCCCGATGAGCCAGTTACCAGGCGGAGGGCGGCTTCCCTGTTCTCCCTTCCCCAGCACTGGTAGGCGCCTGCCCAGTGGGATGGCACCAGCCGCAGGTAACTGGCCACGCTGGGCGCGCCGACCGCCGTCAGCTCCGGCAGGGCAGCCAGGATGCCGCTGGCGAACGCCTCGCCATCGCCGGTCAGGCCGTGTCGGCCTGGCCCGCCGGCCAGCAGGCTCTTGCCGTCCCGGCGGATGCTGAGATGCACGTGCCCGCCGTTGCCCACCGACCCGGCGACGACCGACGGGGCGAACGATGCCTGGTACCCGAAGCGCGCCGACACCGCGCGGATCGTCTGTCGGACGAGCACGCTATCGTCGGCCGCGGCCACCGGGGCGTTGGCCGCGACGGAGACCTCGAGCTGGCCCGCCGCGTACTCCGGGTGAAACTGCTCGACTACGATGCCCTGCTGCTCCAGCGCCGCCACCACATCGCGTCCGTAGTCGGAAAGCTCGATCAGCCGAGTCATGCCGTAGGCCGGGCCTGCGCAGGCAGGCACGAACCGCCCGGCGTCATCGGTGCCGAGCGCCCACTCCACCTCGAAGCTGACCCGGGCCGTCAAGCCGGCCTCAAGCGCCTCGTCGGCCATCCGGCGGGCGAATGACCGCTGGCACCCGGCGTACCCGCGGCCTTCCTGGGTGTAACGGTCCACTGGCGCCCACGCCCAGCCTGGCTGCCCGGCGAGCACGGCAACCCGGTCCAGCGCCGGAATCAGGCGAAGGTCTCCGTCCGGGCCGCCGATGTGCTTGCTGGTGATGATGTCGTCGTTGACCAGGAACACATCGAACACCGGCGACATGCCGACGCCCCAGCCCGCGGCCCGCTCCAGCCGGCCGACCGGGATCGCCTTGACCCGCGCGATGCCGGCATTGTCAACCCAGCACAGCACGACCATCGTGGTGCCTGCCGCGCCGAGCCTCCCGGCCACCGCGGCCGCCCGGCTGACCAGCTCGGCCCGCCGCTCCACGGTCAGTGCCACCGGGCCGACCGCGGCTACCCGGCCGCGGTCGGCCTGGCCGACCTCACCGGGCCCGCTGATACCGCCATCTTCACTAGTCACCAGCACCTCATAGCTAACTCGCCACGCGTTGGCACGGGGTCCCGGAAATATAACAGGCAGGGTTTCCGGCCCGGATCAGCAGCAGATTCTGCTGTGCCGGGCGCCGGGCGCCGCGGCAGCGCATCCGGTCCGGGTAGGTAGTTTGGCAGGCATGAGCCCCTGTACCGGAATCAGCACTGGCGGGCCGCGATGACGGCGGACCAGTACGCGACCGCGGCCGAGCTGGTCGAGCGCTCGGCCGCCGCCTACGCGGCCGGCGTGCCGGAGCGGCCGGCCGACGACGGCTACTTCGGCCCGGCGAGCGTCACCTGGCGGATCAGCCCCGACCTGGCCGGGCCGGTGGCCGGCCTCCGGGCGCTGCTGATGCAGGCGCTGCACCCCCTCGCGATGGCCGGCGTCGACCAGCACAGCAACTGGCGCCAGGACCCGGTCGGCCGGCTGGCCGCGACGTCGCAGTACGTCACGACGGTCAGCTTCGGCGAGCGCGCGGCCGCCGAGCGGGCCGCCGCGATAGTCCGCCGGATCCATGAGCATGTCCGCGGCACCGACCCGGTGACCGGGCTGCCGTACGCGGCAGGCGATCCCGCACTGCTGCTCTGGGTGCACGCCGCCCTAGTCGACTCCGCCATCGCCGCCCGCCATGCCCTCGGCACCCCGCTGGCCGCAGCGGACGCCGACCGCTACGTCGCCGAGATGGTGGTAGCGGCCGAGCTCGTCGGCGTGCCGAGGGCCATCGTCCCGGCCAGCGCCGCCGGGCTTGACGCCTACATCGCGTCGGTCCGGCCAGAGCTGCGCTGCACCCCGGCCGCCAGCGAGTCGATGGCCTACCTGCTGGATCCGCCAGGCCTGGATTCCGATATCGCCGGGATCTGGCAGGACGTCCGGGACGCCGCGATCGCGACCCTGCCGGACTGGGCCAGGGAAATGTACGGCTACCCGGCACCGCCAGAGCTGACGCCCGCCCGCCGGACCGAACTCCGGCAGGCACTCGGCGTGCTGGACGCCGTCTTCCTCAGCGAGCCCGGTGTGCTCGAGGCACGGCGTCGGATCGCGCTCCGGGTCCGGTCGGCCCGGCCGGCGTGAAGAAGCTGCTCGCCCGGGCGGCTATCGGCGGGGCGATCGCGGCTGTCGCCCTGGCCGTGGCGCGGCGCAGGCTCGGCCGGCTCCGGATCCGCCGCGGGCTGGCCGCGCTCGGGCTCGCCGCCCGCGGCGGGGCCCGGTACGCGGCCAGCGGGCCCTGGCTGTTCGCGGCCGCCGGCCAGAACAGGCAGCAACTGCGTAATGACCTCGCCCTGCAGACCGCCGAGGACGTCGCCAGCACCTTGGGCGCGATGAAGGGCGTGCTGATGAAGATCGGCCAGATGGCCAGCTACGTCGACGACGGGCTGGCGCCCGCCGTCCGGCGCACCCTGTCCCGGCTGCAGGACAGCGTGCCGCCGATGAGCGCGGAACTCGCGGCCGGCGTCGTGGCGGAAGAACTCGGCCTGCCGCCGGAGCGGGCGTTCGCCAGCTGGGACCCGGAGCCCATCGCGGCCGCGTCGATCGGGCAGGTGCACCGCGCGATTGCCCATGACGGCCGCGCGGTCGCGGTGAAGGTGCAGTACCCGGGCATCGCCGAGATGATCGCGGCGGACCTCGGTAACGTCGCGCTGCTGCGCCGGATGCTGAAGATCACCGCGCCGGCCCAGGACGTCGACGCACTGCTCGGCGAGCTGCGCGACCGGGTCATCGAGGAGCTCGACTACCGGCGGGAGGCGGACAACCAGCGGCTGGTCGCGGCCTACTACGACGGCCACCCGACGATTCACATTCCGGCCGTCGTCGGTGAGCTCTCGACCAGGCGGGTGATCACCAGCGAGCTGTCCGGCGGCGCCCGGTTCGCCGAGCTGGCCGGCTGGCCGCAGGCCGAGCGCGACCTGGCCGCCGAGACAATCTACCGGTTCGTGTTCCGCAGCCTGTACGAGGTGCACGCCTTCAACGGCGACCCGCACCCCGGCAACTACCTGTTCCACGGCGGCGGCCGGGTCACGTTCCTTGACTTCGGGCTGGTCAAGCACTTCACCCCGGCCGAGCTGCGGCCACTGATGATGATGGCGCGCAACCTGTGCGTCGAGCAGGATCCGGAGGCGTTCCGGCGCAGCCTGGAGGACGCCGGCTTCCTCCGCCCGGACGCGCCGCTTAGCACCGAGACCATCGTCGAGCACCTGGCCGTCTTCTACGAAACCATCCGGCGGCCAGGCCGGCTGACCGTCACCGGCGACTACGCGTCCGCGGTGGTCCGCCGGTTCTTCGATGTGCGCAGCCCGGTCGCCGAGTACGTCAGCGTGCCGCGGTCCTACGTGATCCTGCAGCGGATCAACCTCGGGCTGTTCGCGGTGCTCGGCGAGCTGACCGCGACCGCGGACTGGCGGGCCATCGCGGAGGAGATCTGGCCGTTCGTGCAGGCCCCGCCGTCCACGCCGATGGGGGAAGCCGAGGCGCGCTGGCGGGCGGGCCGGCCATCGGCGGCGGTGACGCTGGCCTGAGCCACGGATGCCGCAGGCCGCGCCGCCATGCGGGCGGCGCAGGCCACCGCGGATCCGTTAATAATTTGCGTATCTGTTAATAATTAATGGCATTGGAACTTAGCGAAATCGATTCCGGGCCCGGTTACTGCTGGTGACAGCCGGGCCGGGTCAGTAGCGGGCGCCGGCGACGCGTGCGGCCAGCGGGTCGAGCACAGCGAGATCGTCCGGCGTGAGAATGACGTCCGCCGCGGCGATGTTCTGCTCCAGCCACTTCACCCGCTTGGTGCCCGGAATCGGCACCACCGGGATGCCGAGCCGCTCACCCTGGGCGAACATCCCAGGCCAGCGAAGGCGTATCTGGACGACTCCCAGGCCAGCGCCACCTGTGCGGGCGCCACGTTCTAGGCCGCGGCCACGCCGCGGACCGCGTCGGCCCGGCGCCGACTTCCAGCAGGTCATCGCCCAGGTCGTCGTAGCCGTCAAGCGCCCACGGCAGAAGTTCCTCTTCCAGCAGCTTCGCCCACTCCGGGCTGGAGCAGTCGCCAGGTGGGCCTCATTCACCCGGCGCTGCGGTCAGGCCAGAGCAGTAATCAGGGCGACGCCGCGGGCCCATGAACCTCACCAGCCACGCATGTCATAATTCAACGGATGGAGAATTTTGCTGGTTAATATCTGTCCGGTGGATGGCGGCTAAATGTTAACCAGTAACTCGCCGGTCGAAGCGACATCCTATTTAGCTAAACTCGATTAGTGATAGATTGCAACAGTGCAGCAGCAACAGCCCGGCACCGCGGCGCAGAACGACTCTGCGGCACAGCCCGGCACCGCCGCGCTAAGCGGCCTGGCCGCCGTAAGCAGTCTCGGTGACCAGGTGCGCAGCCAGCTGTATGACTTCGTGTCCGGCAGCGGCGGCCCGGTGAGCCGGGACCAGGCGGCGGCAGCGGCTGGCATCGGCCGTGGGCTGGCCGCCTACCATCTGGACAAGCTCGTCGAGCTCGGGCTGCTCACTGCCGGATACCGGCGGCCCGCTGGCCGCACCGGACGGGGAGCAGGCCGTCCGGCCAAGGTTTACAGCCGCTCCGAACGCGAGTTCGCCGTGTCAGTCCCGCCGCGAGAATACGAGCTCGCCGCCCGGCTGCTGGCCAGCGCCGTCGAGACCGACAACGGCCCGGTCAAGGCGGCGCTGCACGCCGTGGCCCGGCAGCGCGGCGCCGAACTTGGCAGGCGCCATCAGGCCAGCAGCGCCCAGCAAGCTGGCAAACACCAGGCCAGCGCACCCCAGGCCAGCACCCAGCGGGCCGGCGCACCCCAGGCCAGCACCCAGCGGGCCAGCGCACCCCAGGCCAGCACCCAGCGGCCCGGCGCGCGCCGGGCCGCAGAGGCCGCATTGCGGGAGCATGGGTTCGAACCCTGGCATGATCAAGCCGGCACGATCCGGCTGCGTAATTGCCCGTTTCACCAGCTCGCCGCCGAGCATCCCGGCCTGACCTGCGGCATGAACCTGGCGCTCATCGAGGGCATCACCGCCGGTGTCGGCGCAGCCGGGCTGTGCCCCGCGCTTGACCCGGCGCCCGGGCGGTGTTGCGTTGTGATCGGGACGAACCTGCCAACCGGAAAAGAAGGACTGAAATGACCGAAGCACTAGCGACACTGAGCACGGCCGGGGTATCGATCTGGCTGGATGACCTGAGCCGGGAACGGCTGGTGTCGGGCAGCCTGGCCAGCCTGGCCGCCAATGACCACGTGGTCGGCGTGACCACGAACCCGAGCATCTTCGCCAAGTCGATCACCGGCGGTGACGCATACCAGCCGCAACTACGCGACCTGGCCACCCGTGGCGTGAGCGTCCCAGAGGCGCTGCGCGCGCTGACCACGTTCGACGTGCGCTGGGCCTGCGACGTGCTGCGACCGGCCTACGACGCTTCAGCCGGCCAGGACGGCCGGGTGTCGATCGAGGTCGACCCGCGGCTCGCCCACGACACCAAGGCAACGATCGCCGAAGCCCGGGCCCTGTGGTGGCTGGTAGACCGGCCTAACCTGTTCATCAAGATCCCGGCCGCGCGGCAGGGGCTGCCGGCCATCGCCGCATGCCTCGCCGAGGGGATCAGCATCAACGTCACGCTGATCTTTTCGCTGAAGCGCTACGACGCGGTGATGGACGCCTTCCTGGACGGCATGGAAAGCGCCGCCCGGGCCGGGCACGACCTGTCGTCGATGGCGTCGGTCGCGTCGTTCTTCGTATCCCGGGTGGACACCGAGGTCGACGCCCGGCTGGACAAGATCGGGACCAGCGCGGCCGCGTCGCTGCGCGGCCGGGCCGCCATCGCGAACGCGCGGCTGGCCTACCAGCACTTTGAGCAGGTCTTCGCCTCCTCCCGGTGGGCTGCGCTGGAGGCTGCGGGGGCCAGGCCGCAGCGACCGCTGTGGGCATCGACGTCGGTCAAGGATCCGGCCTATCCGGATACCCGCTACGTAGTCGACCTGGTTGCGCCCGGCGTGGTCAACACGATGCCCGAAGCGACCCTGCGTGACGTCGCCGACCACGGTGACGTGCCTGCCGACTCGGTCCGCGGCCACTACGGCGAGTCGCAGCAGGTGCTCGACGAGCTGCAGGAGCTCGGGATCGACTACGACGACGTCACGACGACCCTCGAGGCGGGCGGCGTGACTACCTTCGACAACGCCTGGCGGCAGCTCGGCGAGCAACTGGCCGACACCTTGCGGGCACAGCCAGCCTAGCCAGCCCAGCCAGCCCAGCCAGCCCAGCAGCAGAGGAGCAGAGGAGCAGAGCATGACCACGGATACGACACACGTCATCGTCGGGGCGAGCCTGGCCGGGGCCAAGGCCGCCGAGGCACTGCGGGAGGCGGGCTTCGACGGCCGGCTCGTGCTGATCGGCGAGGAGCACGAGCGGCCGTACGAGCGCCCGCCGTTGTCGAAGGACTACCTGCTCGGCAAGGCGGACCGGGAGACTATCTACGTCCATCCGCGGGACTGGTACGCCGAGCACGACGTGGACTTGCGGCTCGGGGTCACGGTTACATCGGTCAATCGTGCGGCGCACGAGGTGAGCCTGGCCGACGGCAGTAAGGCCGGCTACTCCCGGCTGCTGCTGGCGACCGGATCCTCGCCGCGCCGGCTGTCTGTGCCGGGCGCTGATCTCGACGGAGTCCTTTACCTGCGGAGCGTCGGCGACAGTGACCGGATCCGGGCAGCCCTGCAGGACGCCTCGCGCGTCGCGGTGATCGGCGCCGGCTGGATCGGGCTGGAGACGGCGGCGGCCGCGCGCGCGGCTGGCGCCGAGGTCACCGTGCTGGAGATGGCGGAACTGCCGCTGCAACGGGTGCTCGGCCGGCACGTCGCGCGGGTCTTTGCCGACCTGCACGTCGACAACGGGGTCGATCTTCGCGGCGGGGTGCAGGTCACCGAGATCACCGGCGGCGGAACGGCCGACGGCGTGCGCCTTGCCGACGGCAGCCATGTCGGGGCTGACGTGATCATCGTCGGGGTCGGCATAACGCCTAACATCCAGCTCGCCGCTGCCGCCGGCCTGGAGGTCGACAACGGCGTCTGGGTCAACGCGCAGCTGCGTTCCTCGGACCCGGACATCTTTGCCGCCGGCGACGTCGCCAATGCGCTGCATCCGCTGTTCGGCAAGCACATCCGGGTGGAGCACTGGGCCAATGCGCTCAACCAGCCGCAGACCGCCGCCAGGGCGATGCTCGGCCAGGAGGCCGCATACGACCTCGTGCCGTACTTCTTCACCGACCAGTACGACCTGGGCATGGAGTACGCCGGGTACGTGGAGCCAGATGGCTACGACGAGGTCGTCTTCCGCGGCGACGTCGATGGCCGCGAGTTCATTGCGTTCTGGCTCGGCGACGGCGGCCGCGTGCTGGCCGGGATGAACGTCAATATCTGGGATGTCAACGACGCGATCCAGGCGCTGGTGCGATCCGGCCAGCCGGTGGACACCGCTGCCCTCAGCGACCCGGACATCCCGCTGGAGACGCTCGTCAGCGGCTGATCGGGCCCGGCCGGACAGGGCCCGGCCGGACAGGCCCGGCCCAGTCCCGCCCCGCAGGCCGGCTACGGCAGTCCGGCCGCACTTGGCGTTTCCGGTCCCGCGCGGGCGACCAGCTGCGTTCGTGAGCGGGCGGCGGTCTTGCGCAGCAGGCTCTCGACGTGCTTCTCAACGGTGCGCGGCGACACGTGCAGCCGGGCCGCGATCTCCTTGTTCGCGAGGCCGTCGGCCACCAGGCGGAGCACGTCCGCCTCACGCCTAGTGACGCCGAGGTTGATCCAGCGGCTCTGCCGGGGGCCAGCCAGCAGCTGGCCGCAGCGCTGCGCAAGCGGGCCGATGTCATGGGCGGCGAAGCACCTGGCCCCGGCCGCCAGCCATCCGGCAGGCTCCCCCCCAGCCGTCGGCGAGCGCGGGCTCGGCCGCGCACAGCCGCGCCAGGTCGCCCCAGACCGGGTAGTGGACGAGCTCGCCATCGGCGGCCATGGCCAGGTCGGAGGCCCGGCCGCGATCGCCACGGTGGCGCGCCGGTCGGCGGCCGCGGCGAGCAGCAGCGGCCACAGGCCCCGGTAGCTCGCTGGTCCCTGCTGCGGCAGCGTGTCCAGGATCGCCACGCCACGGCCAAGGTATTCCAGCGCGCCCGGTCAGTCATCGTCCAGCAGCGCAAGCATGCCCCGGGCGCCGGCCCAGGCGCTGCCTTCGATCTCCGGGTCACCGGGACCTGCGGAACTGGCCAGCGCCAGGAATCGCTCCATCTCGGCGCGCTCGCGGCGCATCGCGTGGATCTCGCCGAGGAACAGCAGCACGACTGCCCGCACCTGAGCCAGGCCCAGCCGCTCGCTGACGGCGAGGGCCGACCGGGCATGCGCGAGGGCCGTCTGACGGCGGAGTACGCACGCGCGGAAGCATCGGAGGAAAAGATCATGTCCGCGGCGACAGGCCAGCTCGGCGCGGGCGCGCGGTGAGCGCCACCCTGGCACCGCGGCGCGGGCCGTCGCCTGGTGGTCCCGACGTCAGCTCGCGGCGGCTGACCGAGCGGGTGTTCCGGATCAGGGAATCCGGCATCATCGTGGTCCTGGTGATGTTCGTGGCGGTGACCGCCAGCATCCAGCCGCGCTTCCTGAACGCGCAGAACGTCCAGTTCGTGCTGATCAACACGACCGTCTTCGCGCTGCTTGCGCTCGGCGAGACCATGGTGGTCGTCAGCCGGAACGTCGACCTGTCCGTCGGCTCGGTGCTCGGGCTGTCCGCGTACCTGTCGACCCGGCTGTTCAGCCAGGTGCACGGCGTCCCGATCCCGGTCGTGTTCCTGGTTGGCCTGGGCATCGGGCTGGCCTGCGGAATGGCCAACAGCCTGATGGTATCCGTAGGGCGGGCACCCAGCCTGGTGGTGACCCTGGCCACCCTCTACATCATCCGGGGCATCGACATCCTGATCGTCGGCGGCAACGAGGTGGTCTCCCAGTCCCTGCCGGGCAGCTTCGCCCAGATCCCGCAGGCAACCATCCTCGGCGTGCCATTCTCGCCATCGTGATCGTCATCGTGATCGGCGCCGGGGCCTATTATCTCCGCTCGTCCAGATCCGGACGCGAGCTCTACGCGATCGGCTCCAACCCGGACGCGGCACGGCTGGCAGGCATTCCGGTCGTCAGCCGATTTTTTCCCTGGCCAGGACCATTTTCAAGAGGATGCGTAAAAGCCCAGCTCACCGCGTAACCGCTGGTCAGTGGACTAACGCAGCCATGTTACCGCTGTTCCGCCCAGGTCCGCCTACGTCCGTATTGGCTGTGGGTTTCTTGTGCCAGCGCCTTCATTCGCAGCCGCCTGTGGGCATTTTGTGGGCCCGGCAACCACGGCCGGCTAGCTTCCCCCGCTCCAGCTGGCCGCCCTCGATCGCTCCAATTTCTCTCCGGTAGCTGCCTCCGCGACAGTGACCGTGCTCCGGCTACCCTGGTTCCATGCTTGCCCCTCAAACTCTCACCGCGGCCGTGCACCGGGAAGAGGACTGGTACGTCGCGCAGTGCCTGGAAGTCGATGTCGCCAGTCAGGGTCACACGATCGACGAGGCACTCGCCAACCTCGCGGAGGCCGTGGGGCTGTACCTGGACGAGGTAGATGACCCGGCCCGGCACGTCACCAGCACGCCCCTGGTGACCTCATTCCGGCTCCCCGGCGCTGCGTGAGCCCGGCCCTGTCGGACCTGCCGGTCCGCAAGGTCATCCGCGCACTGGAATCCGCCGGGTTTGCATACGTGCGCACCAAGGAGAGCCATGCCGTCTACCGCAGCCCCGACGGGCGGGTCGTGGTGATCCCGGAGCATGGCACCATCAAGCGCGGCACCCTGGGCTCGATCCTGCGGCAGACAGCCCTGACCCCCGCCGAATTCCTGAAGCTACTGGACTGACCACCGCGGCTTGCAACATGCCGGCCTGCTGTCAGGTGCGATCGGGCATAGCGCGGGGGAGGTAAGACGATTCCAGTTGCGCATTTTCGCCGTCGCTCAGTGTTACGCTCAGCGCCTGGGTCGCGTCGAGGAGTTGTCCGGGTTGGCCGCCTCGGCGACAGCCACACCGCTGCATGCTTCGACGCACGCTTCCAGCGTCTGCGGATGATCTCCGCGTCCGCTGGGCTGGGCCGCCATCCGCCAGGCTGGAACGACCATCGGGGAGTGTCCCGGACTTCACGGCGGCCTCCGAAGTAAGTTCCGCGAACTGAAGGGAATCCTTCAGATTGTGGATAGACATCCCGCGCCGCCACTCCTGCCTATCTTGCGCTCCCAGCAGCAAGCGGAAATCCTCGCCCTGCTGCTCGGAGACCCGGACCTGGAACTCAGATTCACCCAGATCGCGCAGCGGACGGGCACCCCGCACCCGTCGGTTCACCGCGAGATCCAGCGCGCCGAGCACGCCGGGCTGGTGACAACCCGGAAGATCGGGAACACCCGGCTGGTCCGGGCCAACACCGAAAGCCCGTACTACACAGGGCTAGCCAACGTCCTGACCAAGGCGTTCGGCGTCCCCTCCGTTCTCGCCGAAGCCCTCCGCCCGGTCGGGGGCATAACGGAGGCCTGGATCTACGGATCCTGGGCAGCCCGGCACGCAGGACAGGCCGGGCCGCGGCCGGTAAGAGACATCGACGTTCTCGTGCTAGGACAACCAGACCGGGACCAGCTCTACGACGCGCTCAGCGAGGCCGAGAAACACCTCGGCCGGCCCGTCCAGGCGACAATCCGCGACCCTGGCTGGCTGGACACCGGAACCGGATCATTACACCCGACCGTCATCAGCCGGCCGATGCTCAGACTCGCTCGACCTCTGACACCTGCCTACCCAAACCTGCCCGGCAGCGACGCCGCGTGGAACTCGCCGGGTTTGATGCACACCTGACTTTGTGTGAACAGCAGGATCGTGTGCCTGCTCTGCAGTGATTTTATCTCTTTAGCCGGGTCAGCCGTGATCGCCGGGCACCGGGCAGGTTCGTGAGCCGGGCTTGACGCCAGCAGCCCGCTGACCACCTGATCGCGCAGCGCCCGGGCCGAGGGCGGCCGGGACCGGCGCGCCCAGTACGTCCTGGGCGTGATCTTCATCCCGTGCGCGGTCAGCGCCCGGCAGATCGGCACGACCCCGAACCGCTGGCGGGCGGCGCCGATGAACTTGCAGATCAGCGCCGTAGCAGCGGGTCGTGCTCCCGGGCGAAAAAACTTGTCGCGGCCTTCAGGATCTCGATGGTCCGCTCCAGCTCGCTTACCTTGCGGCGAAGATACCGCAGCTCCTTCGACTCCTGCGTGCTCACCCCGGCGCCTCCCCCGGTCCACCTCGGACTGCCGGACCCACTTGCGCAGCGTCTCCGCGCTGCCGATCCCGAGCCTGGATGCGATCGCCGAGATCGCCGCCCACTCCGAGGCGTAATCCCCCGAATGCTCCCGGACAAGCCGGACAGCCCGCTCCCGCGTCTCCTTGCTGTAGTTCCCCGACATCGTGCCAGCTTTCCCAAGATCGAAGTGTGCACGCTTTTCGGCGCGATTCAGCCGCGAGCAGCGTCTTCACGCCCGACAGCGCCCCCGCAGCCTTCTCGATCGCCCACTCCGCATCCGGCCTGGTGATCGGCGCAGCAGACGGATCGAAATACTGGGCCGTGTGACGCGTGCGCCGGAACCGCTCGAACGTCGGCTGGCGAATGCCGGCACCTCGGCAGCGAACTGAGCGGACACCGCATCCTCGACCGTCATATGGGAACCGTCACCGCCGGTCGCCCGCAGCCCTTGCCGTGCTAACTAACAGGGCCCTCGGCAGCCATCGGGTCTGTCCTTCGCGCCGAGCGTGAAGCCGCCGCCGGCGGCGCTGGGTGCGTTCCGCCTCATTGCCAGCTGTCTCGCCCCGGCAGGCGCCGCGGCTTCCTCAACTCGCCGACAGCTCGCTAGCGGCTTCCTCCAACCCCTGCGCTCAGCAGCCGACCACGGCCAGCTCGCCGGTTATCGCGTGCGGGGCGGAGTTTGGTCGGGGTCTCGCCGGTACCCGGCGGACGTAGTCGGCGATCACCCTGGCCAGGGTGGGCGGGATCGGTGAGTGGGGCCAGGTGGTTCAGGCCGGGGAGGGCGACGATTTCAGCGTGGGGCAGCATCCCGGCAGGAGGGTGGCGTTCTCGTGGAACCAGGGCCGGGAGTCGGCGCCGGTAACGACGAGCGTGGGTGCGGTGACCGCGTTGGCCTCGGCCGGGCCGAATGACCAGGCGGAGAGGGCCGGCATCTCGTGGGCGAAGAAGTACGCCGGCTCTCTGACGGCGGCGGCCAGGCCGTTCTCACCGAGCCGCCGCCGCCGGGCCTGCCGGTAGCCGTCCCCGCCCACCCCGCGCAGGAACACGTCGAAGGCGCTGGTTATGTCGCCGCGTGCGGCGACATCGAGCGCCGCGCCGGCGTAACTCGAGGCGTGCACGGCCCGCACCGCACCGGCGGGCTTGGCCGGCTCGAACAAGATCAGGCCGGCGACCAGCTGGGGGTCGTCCAGCGCAAGTTGCAGGCCGATGCAGAGGCTTGAGGAGTGCCCGACCCAGTGGGCGCGCTCGACGCCGAGCTCGTGGAGCAGCTCGCCGCACCGGCGGGCGTGATCGGCCAGGCTGCAGCCTCCAGCCGGCGCCGGGCTGCCGCCGTACCCGGGCCTGACAGGCCTGATCACCCGGAAACCGTCCAGCTCCGGCCGGCGGCCGTTCGAACAGCGGAGCGAAATCACACGCCGAGGACACCGGCGTGCACGAGACAGACCACCTCGCCGGCGCCGCTCGTCGTACTCCATGTTGACGAGAGTCTTCATCCCTTCCTCCCCGCAAATTAACCCAAATATGAGTGGAATGAATCGAGAGACGCTCGTATTAGCCGCATGACCGACGATGTCAACAGGGCGCCGCGGATACCACTCACCGCTGCGGGCCGAACAGGTCGGCCAGACCCGCCGCCGGGTGCTGGCCGCAGCCAGGGAATTGTTCCTCGCCTGCGGCTACACCGCAACGACCGTGGCAGCCGTGGCCCAGGCCGCCGGCGTGTCCCCCGACACGATCTATGTCTCCCTCGGCGGCAAGCGCGGCCTGCTGGAGGGCGTGTACGCGCTGGCCGTCTCCGACCCCGACGACCGCGCGCGACGCGAGCAGCAGCACCGCCGCGACCAGGCAAGCGTGCTCACCGGCCCCCATCAGCGGCTACGCCAGCTGATAGCCGCCAGCTCCGAGACGCTCGCCCGGACCAGCCCCGTCCACGCAGTCATCCGCGGCGCCGCCGACGGCCACCCCTTCGCCGCCGAGCTGCGCACCCAGATGCTGCACACCCGGCTCCAGATCCAGTCCCGCAACCTGCGGGACCACCTCGGCCCAGCCCTGTGTGACGGCATCACCCCACCACAGGCCGCCGAGCGCTACAGCGCCCTGCTCAGCCCCGAGCTGTACCACCTGCTCACCGTCGAACGCCACTGGCCTGCACGCCAGTACCAGACATGGGTGGCCGACCTGCTCGACCGCGACCTCCTCGGCTGGAGGCGCTTACCGGCCGCGGTCACGGCCCCTTCCCGGTGCAGTGGTGGTGTCGGCTTCATCGATGCCGCCGCGAGCGCACGCCACACCGACCACCATGCCACGCCCGCTTGTGACTCCGCAGCATGTCAGCGCGTTCGCTTGCGCTCCTCAGTCGCCGAGGAACGACATGACAGCTTCGGCAAAGGACTGCGGGCCGGAGAGATGAGCGATGTGCGTCTGCCCCTCGAGGACGCGGATCCTTGCGTCAGGGAGCGCAGCGGCGACGACCTCCGGGTCGGCCTTGACCTCCTCTGGGCTGTCCGCTCCCACTAGCAGCAGCACCGGCGGTGAGATCTTCGCCGCCCATCCGGGGTCGAAGGCCTGCGCGCCGAAGGCGCGGAGTTCCCTGGGAACGGTGCAGGCCGCGGCCACCCGCGCCGGCCAGGTGGGAGCCGCCTTGATGCCGCTGATCTCCTCCTCGGACATCATCACGATGTCGCGGTAGAAGGTCTCCAGCATCTGCTCGGACCGGCCCTGCGCAAGCAAGGACTCCAGGTGGCCCAGCACCTCGGGCGACATGGTGCGGTGCGCGATGTCCGGCACTGGCCAGCCTTCGTAGAGCACGAGCTTGCGGATGTTGGTGGTGAGGGTGGCGGCGCCGAACGCGACGTTGCCGCCGTAGGAGTGGCCGAGCAGGTCTACCGGGGAGCCGGCTGCGGCGGCGGCCGCGTCGACCACGGCGGCCACGTCGGCGTATTCCATGGCCAGGGAGTAGTCCGGGCCGTCGCCGCTGCCGGCGCGGCCGCGCCGGTCCACGGCGTGGACGGCAACGTGGGGCTCCAGCAGCGGCAGCACGAGACGCCAGGTGGTGTGGTCGGACGTGGTTCCGTGCACGGCGACCAGCGGCCGTCCCTGGCCGGAGGTGGAAACGGCGATCATGGTGCCGTCCGGGGACGCCACTTGGGTCAGCGTGGCTTCTGCTGTTGTTGGCATCGGATGCTCCTTCCAGTTCCAGAGCATCAGGATCGCCCTGCGCGCACGAGGCGCGCATCGGCAGAGCTACCTATCTGTCTCCAGCAAATGGTGCTCGATAGCGAACAAGGTCACGGCGGCGCGGCTGGACACACCGATCTTGGCGTAGACGTGCTGCACGTGATGCTCGGCAGTACGCCGGGAGATGACCAGCCGGGATGCGATCTCAGCGTTGCTGCATCCCTGCGCCACCAGGCCAAGCACCTGCACCTCGCGGCCGGAAAGTCCCGTCGGCAGCTGCCGGGGCGTGACCGGCACGGCGTGCCCGGCGGCGGCGAGCACGGCATGCACCGCATCGGCGTCCACGGTTCCTTGGTTCGCTTGCTCGAGCAGGCGTTGCTTGGCCTGTCCCGGTGTCCAAGCCGCCCGGTGTGGCCGGCGTTCGGTCAGGGCCCGGTAGGTGTCCGCGGCGGCCAGGATCCGGGCTGGCATGGTCAGCTCTTCCTGGGAGCAACCGCGGTGGTAGCCACTGCCGTCCAGTCGTTCATGATGCCGGCCGACGAGCGGAGCGAGCCGCGCGAGCTCGGCTGAACCGGCCAGGATGCGTTCTGATTGATACGGGTGCAGCCGCACTTGTTCCCACTGGTCGGTGCTCAGCGGACCGCGCGTTTCCCACGCCGCGCTGGAGACGGCGACTCGGCCGACGTCGTGCAACAGCCCGGCGACCTCCAGGTCTGCCCTGGTCGCCGCCGGCAGGCGGAGCTGCCCGGCGGCGCTGGCGGCCAGCGCCGCGACAGCGCGCGAATGGCCAAGGAAGTACGGGCTCTTGAGGTCGGCGAGGTCCCCAAAAACTTCACCTACCGGGCGCAGATCCGGCGCCGTCACGTGTGGGTGCGGTTCCATGTCAAGCACGGCGCTGCTCACGTCGGTCTCGGCGAGGTCGGTGAGCCACTTTGCCGCGTTGTCTGTGAAGCGAGCCACCAGGCCCGGGTCGAGCATGCCGCCTGCGCGGCGACGGACTGCCTGGACTGCGAGGTCGCTCCCGCCGATGGACTCGAACAGGACGGCGATGCCGGTCAGCCGCGCGATGCGCGCCCCGACGGGAATGTCCTCACCGGTCAGCCCTTCGGGCCGGGCCTTGCCCCGCCACCTGTCGTAGACATGGAACAGGCTGATCTGGACATCCTGGGGCAGTTGCAGCCGCCTGGCCGAGTCCCGCCCTAGCTCGCAGGCCGTGGTGGTGAACTGGTCGCCCCAACGGCCACCCTTCGTGGACACCATGAACGCCAGCCGCGCCTGCTCGAGGGCCGGCTTCCCCCTCGTCAACGTGGGCAGAAAGGTCGCGAACACGTCGCTGAACGAAGCAGCGTCGGTGCGGCCGACCGCCCTGTTCGCGGCGAGTTCGTCGCCGAACAGCCGCGCTGTCTCGTGGGCGTAGCCGGCACAGCCGACATGGTGCAGCAGCGCGGTATAAAAGGCTGCCTGGACCTCGGCCGCCGGCAGCTCGAGGGACCGCGCCAGACAGGTCGCCAGGACGCACGAGCGCGCCGCCGCACCCATCGGGAGCCCGAACCCCAAGTCGGCCAGCCGCGACAACCCCACCAGCAAGTCCGCCAGCCTCACCGCCACCCCCAAAGTCTACGGTGGCAGCATCAGCGCCACTGATCGCCAAGCCAGGCAGTGACCGTGATCTTGTTCGAGAGCCCGGGTAGGCACCCTCATGGCTATCAAGCACCCGGCGGACTGGGAGATGGATCGAGTCGGCGATGCGCTGGGCTGCGGCGCATCAGGTGGGCCGCCCGGAGCGGCTTTCGACGAAGGTGGCCAGGTCAGCACCCAAGCAGCCCTGGTCGACGTCCGTCCTGGCCCCCGGCGCCCTGGTCCCCATCTTCGCCTGCCCCGGCGCCGTGACCGTGCCTTGTCCTGTCCAGGCCCCTCCCCATGGCACGGGTGAACAATATACGATAGGCGGTGCTATTCAGCCGCTTCAGGTACCTGAAAGTCGCGCCTATCTCTTTCCAACTTTGCGAAGCACTCAAAGGGCGGCTGGGGTAGCTCCTCCAGATTTCCATCAGCTCGCCTGATCCAATGAACGCCTGCTCGGTCAGTGAAGGCGAGTTCCGCCCCGAATGGCGGGCGGTCGCTATTTCCATGCGGGCCACCAATATTCACCCCTACGCGCCAACGGCCAGGCGGAAGGATATTGAGCAGAGCAACTGATGATAGCAGATACGGGTCATCAAAAACGCTTTCCATGGCACTTGCTCCGAGTCTGTCATCTATAAAGACAATGGCAGCAATAATTTCGTAGATAGGCTCAGTTGAGCTATTGATCATTTCTATGGATTGGCCGTAAGTACCGAAGGGATAGCGTCCACCGCTCCATGCGGCTATGAGTCGTGCTTGTGTGAGGCGCCGCTCGATTCGATCACTGGCTTCCTGGGCAATCCTGCGCTTGCGCTCATTGCTGATCTGATAAAGGGCAGCCACTAGAGCGCCTATGGTGCCTATGGTGGCAAGCCATGCTGGGAGATCGCCAAGGTTAATGTTCATTGAAATATCTTTGCAGGTTTGCGGCTGAGAGCCTATAGTGGGCAGACTGGTTTACCCGGAGACGCAACATATGCTACCGTAGCGAGCCTGCTACTGTTTGCACCCGTCTCGGGGTGGTAGCCTTGGCACCGGATTCGGCAGTGCAGGTGGCCTCTTCGTCCCGAAGCCAACTCGCGATGTGACTGGCCATGGTCTTCGCCGCACCTAACCTGGCCGCATCATCCGCCAGCGTCCTGTAATGTCCGCCGTTGGCGACAGTGGTAGTTACTCAGTTAGTTACTCGGCGCTGTTGAGATCGCTCAGCAGGCTCGTTCTCGGATTGGCCTGCCTCGCGTCTGCCTTGGTTTGGAGGTTCCGGATGAACGCGAATACTGTCATCGCCATCTGCGCCACGATCATCGCGGTAGCCTCTCTGGGCGTGTCCGTGTACGCGGTCTGGGCTACGCGGAAGCACAACCGGCTTTCGGTGCAGCCGTTCTTGGGACTGGCGACAAGATTTCGCGTAGGCGCTACCTCAGGGCTGCTACTCAGCAATTTTGGCCTCGGCCCGGCGAAGATCACAAACACCAAGTTGACGCTCGGTGACGAGCAGATCGGAGACTTCAGCCAGCCCAACGTCGACCAGCTCCGCAGCCGTCTATCCGTTCGGCCGCACGCAACCACCTTGGGCGAACTTCCTTTTCTCGACACGAACTATGAACAATTCTTGCTCAGCGTCGATTCGTATGACCCATCCCAGTACCGCGAGTTCCACGAGTTGATCGAAGGTCGGCTGAAGATCGAGATCCAGTACGAGTCCATCTATGGCGGAAAGCGGTTCACGGTCGCGTATCCCCCAGACCGTTGATCTCATAGTCGCCTGGGAAGTGCCGAGACTATCAGCTTGGGAATCAGCGAACGAGCTGCCGTCCACCAGCTCATCCGCAGGTGGACGGCTGTGATGCCCTATCCGTTAGTGTCCGCGAAGCACCGCTCTTGACCGGCCCATCGGGCACGCAGCGGGCACGCCAGCCTTCGATGCGTACAACGTGCAGGCCGACATCATGCACCTGGTCACGCTGACGCCAGGTTAGTGGCGGAGATAGATCGCCAGCAGAACTCCGGCCACAGCTATTAGGACTAGGGCAAGGATGATGACAGAACGGCCACCAGCCCGAGAGGACGGGGGGGCGCCTTCAGGCACCGGTGCTCTGGCGACGTTGTGGATCAGCCGCGGATCGCTGAATGAGCTAACGGGATCATCCGCTGACTGCTGACCGTCCGGGTCTTGCGGCCCTGTCATGGTTACCAGTATGCACTGGTCAGGGCGAGCAGCATCAGCGTGACGCCGACTGCCAGGCTGGCGATGCTCATCCACCATCGCCTTGCTTTACGGGCATGCTTGCGAGCGTTGCTCTCGAAGGCCTCCACCCGGGTGGCGGCGATGGCGGCGAGCGCCTGCGGCTTGGGGCTTGTGAGGTATCCGTTGAAGAGCTGCCTCGGGTCTGGGACATCTTGGTACAACCGGACACCGTAGGCCCAGATCCCAAACCCGGCTGCCATGCCGTAAGCAGCATAGGCGAGTACCGCAAGGACGGCTTCGGCATGTCGGGTAGCCAGGAAGGACGATGCCGCCCCGGCATACCCGACGAGGATCACGGCCTTCGTGTCGATGCTGGTTCCGGAATCTGCTTGCCGTGCCAGGCTCGCTGCTACCTCCGTATTGATGAGATCCAACGTCTCCGCTTGATGCCTCAGTTGATCAGGGGTTACCTCACTCATAGTGCGTGATTGTCCTCTGCGGACTCGGCCCGGCCAAGCAAGCACGGCCAAGCCCTGTGCGTGCCGAGAATCCCGTCCACGGCTCTGACCAGCGAAGTTGCTCTCCGGCCGTGCGGCGGTGATGATCACCGATCATGTGCCTGCGGTTGGTGTTCCTCCTGATCACGCGAGTAGCCGCGTGGCTGCGGCTGTCCCGGCGTGAGGAGGCGTGGAAGACTGCCGAAATCTTGATCCTGCGCCACCAGCTCGCGGTCCTGCAACGGCGGCAGCCGCGCCGCCCGAAGCTGAACTGGGCGGACCGGGCCCTGCTCGCGGCACTGCTCGGCGTGATACCGAAAGGCCGCCGCCACCGGCTGCGGCTTCTGATCACACCGAACACGATCCTTCGCTGGCATCGCGACATCATGCGCCGCCGCTGGGCGGCGCGGTCCATGCGCGGCAAGACCGGCCGGCCTGCCACCCGCATGAACATCAAGGCCCTGATCCTCCGGCTGGCCCGGGAGAACCCCGATTATGTGGAACCGGGAATTATGTGGAACCGGGCGGCTGAGTCGGTGACTGTACGGCCTGGTGTACGCCAGCGCTTCACATAACTTCTGCGCTGGCGCGACGCTTCACCTCCAACCCAAGTCGTGGAGGTGGGCAATGCACGAAGCGTTCTGGAACGGGCTGTTCGACGTGCGCTGGGAGGAGGCCCCGCTGGGGGCGGAGGCCATTCGGCTGACGGTGAGGCTGCGCGAGCGCGGCTTTGCCGGGCGAACGTGCCGGGACTACGGGCACGCCGTGGTTCACCTCGGCAGGTTCCTGCACGAAGAGCGGGGTAGCGACCAGGTTCGCGATGACGAGGTCGTTACAGATTTCCTCGGCGGTCATCTGCCGGGGTGTCGCTGTTACCGCCGCCCGGTGGGCCGCGGAGAAGAACCGGTCCGCCGGGGACTGGCGCATCTGCTGGTGATGCTGCGCGAGGAGGGGAACATCCCCCCGGTCGCCGCGGACGAGCCGCCCTGCCAGGAGCTGATCGAGGGCTACTGCCGTTTCCTGCGCCGGGATCGAGGGCTCGCCGAGACGACGGTGGCCAGCTACCGACGCTGCCTTCGCGACTTCCTGGTCAGCCGCGGCGATGCGGTGAGCCCGGCTGAGTTGGTGGCGCTGAGCGCGGACGACCTGCTCGCGTTCAGCTGCCAGCGCGGGGCTGGGCTGGGACGCACGGCGTGGAACCATCTCGCCACGGCGTTGTCCGGCTTCTGCCGGTGGCTGGATCTGTGCGGGCACGGCGGCGCGCAGCTGGTAGGTGCGGTGCCGCTGCGGCGGCGCTACCGGCTCGCCGACGTGCCCTGCGCCTTGTCCTGGGAGCAGGTGCGCCGCCTGCTCGGCGCGGCAGGCCTGCGTGAGCCGAACGGCCGGCGCAACTACGCCATGCTGCTGCTGATCGCCAGCTACGGCCTGCGCGGATGCGAGGTCAGGGCGCTGCGGCTAAACGACATCGACTGGGCGCACGACGAGATCGTCATCTTCGCGCCGAAGACCGGCCGCCGGCGCGCACTGCCGCTGACCCGGCCGGCGGGGGAGGCGGTGCTGGACTACCTGCTGGCCGAGCGCCCCCCGTCGCGGCACCGGGAAGTCTTCCTGTCCAGCCGGCCGCCGCATGGCCCGCTGCGAAGCAAGATCAACCCGTGGCTGGGGCGCCAGCTGGACAAGGCGGGCATCGTGACCGCCCACCGCGGGCGCATGTCCTGCGCCACTCGCTGGCGGTCCATCTGCTGCGCAGCGGTGAAACGCTAAAGGGCATCGGTGACTTGCCCGGCCACCGCCGTCCGGACACGACTTTCATCTACACCAAGCTGGCGGTCGAGGATCTCCGCCGCGTCGCGCTGGACCCGGCGGAGGTGCCGTGATGGCCACCAGCCGCTTCGGCGGGCCTTTGGCGAGCGAGTTCGCCGCCTTCGCCGCCACCTTGGAGGCCAGCGCCACCGCCAGCAAGACCACCCTGACCCAGCTGCGGGCGCTGGACAGGTTCACCGCCCAGCGAAGCCTGCCGTCGGGAACCATCGATGAGACCCTGGCCAAAGCGTGGCTGGCGGGCTGCGTGACCCGGGCCCCGAACACCCGCGCCGCCCGCTACTACCTGCTGCGCCGCTTCTGCCGCTTCCTGGCGGCCCGCCGCCCCGGCACGTTCGTGCCCGGCGAGTCACTTCGCCCGCGCCGCCGACCGCCCAAGCCACCCCGCATCTACACCCGGGACGAGGTGCGTGCCCTGCTTGCCGGCGCGCTCGCACTGCGGGACTGGGCCAGCCGGCATCCCTGCCCGATCCGGCCGGCCACCTTGCACACGCTCATCCTGCTGCTGGCCACCTCCGGCCTGCGGATCTCCGAAGCGCTGCACCTCACCCTGGCCGGCGTGGACCTCACCGCGGGTGTTCTGCCGATCCACCAGCCGGAGTTCCGCAAATCCCGGCTCGTGCCGGTCTCCGCCGGCACGCCGGCGCGCTGCGCCGCTACCACGACCGGCGCGTCGCTGTGGCGCCCGCCGATCTGACCGGGGCCTTCTTCGTCTCCGGTCGCGGCACCGGCTACAGCACCCCGGCGGTCCAGGCGCTATTCCATGACCTCACCGTGCAAACCGGGCTACGGGAACCCGGCGGCCGCGGTCCCCGGCTGCATGACCTGCGGGCAACTTTCGCGGTCACCCGGCTGCTGCTCTGGTATCGCGACGGCCAGGACGTCATGGCCCGGCTGCCGTTGCTGAGCACCTACCTCGGCCACGCCTGCGTCAGCGACACCAAGGTGTACCTGCGCATCACCACCGCGCTCCTGCAGGAGGCAAACACCCGCTTCCGCACCTTCGCCGAAGATCTGCTTCCAGCGGCCGGTGACCGCTCATGAGCGCCCAAACCCCGGTTCCGGGCTTGCTCCGCGGCTTCTTCGAGGACTACCTCGCGGCGCAACGTGACGTCAGCCAGAACACCATCTACGCCTACCGAGACGCGTGCAAACTCTTCCTCCGGTTCGCGGCACGTCACCGCGGCCGGCAGGTGATCCGGCTCCAGCTGGCCGATCCCGGCGCCGACACCGTGCTGGCGTTCCTGACCTACCTCGAGTCCGACCGGCACAACAGCGCAGCCACCCGCAACTGCCGGCTGGTGGCGATCCACCGCTTCTTCGCCTACGTCGCCGGCCAAGACCCCCGGCACGCCGAGCTGTGCCGCCGGGTCCCCGGCAGCCCGCTCAAGAAGACCACCTCGAACTCGATGACCTACCTGAACCAGGACGAGGTCAAGACCCTGCTGGCCGCGCCGCCGGCCCGGCATCGCCTCGGGCTGCGCGACCTGGGGTGCCCCGAAGCTTCCGGACAGTCCATCCAATAGGATGGACGTCTGGAAAGGTGAAGTAATTGCCTCGACCGAAGAAGAGCTTCTCACCGGAATTCAAAGATGAAGCCGTGAAGATGGTGATCGAGACGTCGCGTCCGATCGCCCGAGTGGCGAAGGAGCTCGGTATCAACGAAGGCACACTCGGTAACTGGGTGAGCGTCTACCGCCGTGATCATGCCGGCGAAGAACCGCCGCTAACCGTGAATGAGCGCGCGCGGCTGCGCGAGCTCGAGCGGGAAACCCGGGAACAGAGGATGGAGCTCGAGTTCCTGAAAAAAGCCGCGGCATACTTCGCCCGCGACCATCGGTGACCGAGAAATTCGAGTTCATCGACGCGGAGTATGCGGCTTACCAGGAATCAGATGAGCGGTACGTGCCGTCGGTCGTGCAAATGTGCAGGTGGATGGAGGTGTCGCGGTCCGGGTTCTACGAATGGCGGAACGCGCCGGAATCGGCGACGGCGAAAAGGCGCGGGGAACTCGCTTTGATCGTGCGGAAGTCATTCGATGAATCGGATGGGACGTACGGGTACCGGCGGGTGCACACGGACCTGGTGGCCTGGGGCGTGCCGGCCGGGCCGGAGCTGGTGCGGTCGGTGATGCGCGAGCTGGGCCTGCAGGCTTGCCAGCCGCGGCCGTGGCGGTTCAGCCTCACCGAGGGCGACGGCCAGGAGCATGACATTCCCGATCTCGTGAACCGGGATTTCACGGCCGGCGCGCCGGGCGAGAAAATGGTAGGCGACATAACCTATATTCCGACCTGGCAGGGCTGGCTCTATTTGGCGACGGTTATCGACTGTCATACGAAGGAAGTGATCGGGTGGGCTACGGACGATAACTACAAGACGCCGCTCATCGAGAGGGCCATCGAGATGGCCGCCCGCAATTATCCTCTCGCCGGGGATGCTATCTTCCACTCCGACCGCGGCAGCAACTACACATCCCGGCAGTTCGCCGGGACGCTCAGGAAATACAACCTTCGGCATTCGGTCGGGCGCACCGGGATCTGCTACGATAATGCCATGGCCGAATCGTTCTTCGCCGCGCTGAAGAACGAGCGCGTCCACCGGACCCAGTATCCGACTCGTGAGCACGCGCGCCGGGATGTTGTGAGGTACATCGAATTCTGGTACAATTCGAAGCGCAGGCACTCCGGGCTTCAGTACCGAACCCCACGGCAGGTCCGCGAGGAATACCTGGAACGGCAGTCCGCAGCGTGAATTAACCACAAATACGGGTCTTCGAAGTTAGCCGGGATCGGGTTGGCGCCCGGTCACCAGGCGTGGTCGTCTTGCGGGCTTGTGCTGCGGGCGGCAGGTGCCGCGAGTGCAGGCGATCCGGACGCGGCGTCGCTGGTTCGCGGGATTCCGGAAGGCGTATGCCTTGCGGGCTTCCAGTTTCGCGATCCGGTTCAGGCTTTCTGATCTGGCGTTCGATCGAGTCGTCGACTACGCGTGAACCGGTGGATCAGGCGGGCCCTGAGCGGGTGCGTGTGGTTCACCCGTTCCATCCGTGGTTCGGGCGGGACCTGGAGTTCGTGAAGCGGCGCCGGAACTGGCGGGCGGACCGGGTCTATGTCTTTGGTGACGCCGGTGAGCTGGTCAGCCTGCCGGCGGAGTGGACCGATCTGGCGCCGGCGGATCCGTTCGTGGTGGTCGCGGCGGGCCGGGCGCCGTTTCGGACGGCGGATCTGCTGAAGCTGGCTGATGAGGTCGCCCGGCTGCGTTCCGGTGCAGACGGTGTCCAGAGGATTCTGTCGTGAACGTCCACGGGATTCTGTCGTGTACCCGGAATGGCGTCAGTCCGATTGCCCGGAGTCTCAGGCTTCTGGCTGCGGCGATAGTGACAACGTCCCTCTTTGCCCGCCAGAAGGCTATCCCGTCCGTTCATTCTTGCGCTATAATCACATGGACGAAATTCGGAGGCGGGAGGCGCCGTGGCAGGCCGGGATCGCAGCAAGGACGCCTCGCTGGCGGCGTCGCGGACGCTGAACCCGCATCCGGAGGCGGTGACCGATCCGGCCTTCACCTCCGGAGCCTTCTTCGATCCCGCCGACTTGGTCCAGGTCAAGTACGAGATGGTGCGCGCGGTCGAGGCCGGCGCGCTGGGCGCGGGCGCCGCCGCCTCGGCGTTCGGCCTGGCCCGCCAGAGCTACTACAACGCCAGGAAGGCTCTTGCCGAGCACGGGCTGCCCGGCCTGATCCCGGCCAGGCCGGGCCCCAAGGGCGGGCACAAGCTGACGGCGGCGGTGCTGGACTTCGTGGAGCAGCAAGCCGCCGCCGATCCCGCGCCGTCCCCGGCGCAGCTGGCCGCAGCCATCGCGGACCAGTTCGGCGTCACCGTGCACAAGCGATCGGTCGAGCGCGCCCTCGCCAGCCGGCGGGCCGCCGGGCACGAGCGCAAGGAGGCGGCCAAAAGGCGCTGACACCCAGCCCGCAGGCCAGGGCGCCGGGCAGGACGAGGGCGCAGCTGCGCTCGCCAGCGCTTATGAGCAGCTGCGCGGCATCGCCGCCGGCGGGCTCGGCGGCGGCTGGCGGTACGGGGCGGCGGTCCTGGCCGCCTCGGGGATGGCGGCCTGGATGGCCAGCGCGGCCACGTGGACCCCCCAGCGCCCGCCCGCAGACCGGCGTGACAGCGCAGCAGCGCAGACGCAGGCTGGGCAGTCCTCATCCGCCCCCGATCAGTCCCTGCCCGCCATCCCGGCGGAAGGAGGCAAGAACACCAGCCCAGCCTGCCCGCCGCTGCTGCCCGCCGCGACCAGCCAGCTCATCGCGGTGATGGCCCAGCTGACGCTCCACCATGCCCGTGCCCGGGCCCGCGCCGCATCCCCCGCCCCGGCCCCGTTCCCGTCCTCGTTCCCCGACAGGGAGACCATCCCGCCATGAGCAGCGACGCTGTGTCCAAGGTGACGGCCGCCCGGCTGTCCCGCGACGCCTACCTCTATATCCGCCAGTCGACCTTCTACCAGGTCGTCTACAACACCGAGTCCACCGCGCGGCAGTACGATCTGCAGGGCCGGGCGCTGACCCTGGGCTGGCCGGCCGAGCGCATCCACGTCATCGACGTCGACCAGGGCCACTCCGGCGCCTCAGCCGCCGACCGGCAAGGGTTCCAGCACCTGGTCGCTGAGGTGTCACTCGGGCGCGCCGGGATCGTGCTCGGCCTGGAATGCTCCCGGCTGGCCCGCGACTCGGCCGACTGGCAGCAGCTCATCAAGATCTGCGCCCACAACGACACCCTGATCTGCGACGAAGACGGCCTGTATGACCCGGCCAGCTTCAACGACAGACTCCTGCTGGGCCTCAAGGGAACCATGGCCGAAAGCGAGCTCCATTTCCTGCGGGCGCGCATGCAAGGAGGCCTGCTGGCCAAGGCCCGCCGCGGCGAGCTGAAACGCCGCCTGCCGGCCGGCCTGGTCTACGACGCCGCCGGCACCATCATGCCCGGCCCCGACACCGAAGTCCGCGGTGCGCTGCAGCTGCTGCTGGACACCTTCACCGCCGCCGGCTCGGCCCGCGCCGTCGTGGCGGCCTTCAACGCCGCGCACCTGACCTTCCCCGGCCGCCACCAGGGCGGGCCGCACGCCGGCGAGCTGTACTTCAAGCCGCTCACCCACGACATCGTCCTGGACGTCCTGCACAACCCCGCCTACGCCGGTGCCTACGTCTACGGCCGCAGCAAGACCAGCACCGACCTGGACGGCCACGTGCACAGCCACGTCAAGCCGGTGAGCGACTGGACCGTGCTCATCCGCGATCACCATCCCGGTTACCTGACCTGGGCCCAGTACGAGCGCAACCAGGCCGTACTCACCGCCAGCGCCGCGTCCCGCGGCGAGGACCGCACCGCCGGGCCGGCCCGCGAAGGATGCGCGCTGCTGCAAGGCGTGGTCATCTGCGGCCGCTGCGGCCGCCGCATGACCGTCGGCTACCACACCCTCGCCGACCGCACCCGCGTCCCGGCCTACCACTGCCAGCGCGCCGGGATCCAGAACGCCCGGCCCGCCTGCCAGGCCATCACCGGCGCCGGCATCGACGCCGCGATCAGTGCGCTGATCTGCGACACCCTCACTCCGCTGGCGCTGCAGACCGCCGTGGCCGTCACCGCCGAACTGGCCGCCGACGCCCGCAAGGCCGACACGGTCCGCGCCGCCCACGTGCAGCGCGCCCAGCACGCCGCCGACACCGCAGGACGCCGCTACCTGGCCGTCGACCCCGCCAACCGGCTGGTGGCCGGCAACCTGGAAGCCGACTGGAACACCCGGCTGCGCGAGCTCGCCCAGGCCCGCGATGACTACGCCCGCGCCCGCGACGACGACGCCGCGCTCGACCATGAGCAGCAAGCTCGCGTCCTGGCCCTGGCCGCAGATTTCCCGGTCCTGTGGAACGACCCGGCCACCCCCATGCGGGAACGCAAGCGCCTGCTCCGCCTGCTGGTCACCGACGTCACCCTCACCCGAGGCGACGACGGCGCCACCTGCTGCCAGGTCCGCTTCACCGGCGGCCAGCACCACACCCTGACCCTGCCGCGGCCGCTCACCGCCACCGAACAGCACACCACCAGCCCCGCCACCGTCGAGCTAATCGACCAGCTCCTGGACGACCACCCCTTCGGCGAGATCGCCACAATCCTGAACGGCCGCGGGATCACCGGCGGGTGGGGACGGGCCTTCACCGTGCAGAACCTGTCCGCGCTCTGCCACGCACGCAGCCTGAGCACCCATGCCAGCCGGCTCCGCGCCTCAGGCATGCTCACCACCGGTGAGATCGCCGCTGACCTGAAGGTGACCCCGCAGACGATCGGCAGGTGGCACCGGCGCGGCCTGATCACCGGCCGGCGCATCGACGGACGCGGAGAATGCCTCTTCCACCCCGGCCAGCACCGCCCCGAACCCGCCCGCAGGCCCGCAGCCACCCAGCACCTGCTCACCAGCCGGCAGCTCGCGGCCAGGCTCGGCATAACCTCCAGCACCATCCTGCGCTGGACCCAGCTGGGATTGGTCACCATCGCCGCGCTCGACAACCGCGGCTTCAACCTCTACCAGCCCGGCCAGCCCCGCCCGACCCGCGATCAGATCACCGCCGCATGCCGCCCGCCAGGCACCGCTGACGCCATTACCGGCGGGCAACTCGCCGCCCGGCACGGCGTCAGCCGCTCCGCTGTTTACAAATGGCACCAGCTCGGCCTCATCCGCTCCCTCGGTACCGACGGCACCGGCCGGAACCTCTACCACCCCGGCCAGCAGGCCCCCGGCCCCGAACAAATCCGTACCGCCCGTGCCGCCCGCCGCCACGGCTCCGGAAACTGTCCGACCCCCGTGCCACCATCAGTTCCGCAAGGCCCAGCACCCTCGATTACCCCAGGCATCAGATCATCAACACGAGGTGCAGTGTGAAGCCAGATCGTTCGTCACTCCCGTCAGCACGGCGCAGACCAGTTCCTGCTCCCACCGGGATATCGTGCGGGCCAGGGTGAGCAGCTCGGGAATGTCGTCGTTCTGGGCGCACCAGTCATAGAAGCGGGCGAGCCGGTCACGGACGTTGCGCTCGCAGGGAGCAGACCCGGCGAGGCGGGCACGCAGGTTCAGCACGTCGCGGAGTTTCTCCTTCGCGATCCAGGCCGCGGCGATCTCCTGGCCGTGCCGGTCAGCGCCCAGGGTGTCCATGACCTTGGCGAACTGGGCCGGGCGCAGGTGCTCCAGGTTGCGCACCAGCAGGCCCTTGACCCCGTACTCGGCGTCGCCGGAGCGGCCGCGGCGGCCGTACTTCTCCCGCACGACCCGGCGCCGAACGTCCCCGGTCATCTTGACGGCAAGCTGCACGACATGGAATAGGTCCACGACGAGGCGGGCGCCCGGCAGCATCCGCCGTACCGCGGAGGCGTAGATGCTGCACATGTCGATCGCGACGACCTGGATGTGGTCGCGCCAGGCCGGGGCGGCCTGCGCCAGCCAGTACGCGGCGTCATCGGCGGTACGGCCCTCGACCTGCCCCAGCAGCCCCTGATCGCCGGACAGGTCGAAGAAGCACGTGTGCCAGCGGTCTGCGAGCAGCACATACTCGCCGGTCTCTTCATCAGCCAGCCAGCGGGGCCGGCCGCGGCGGTGCTCATCGATCCCCAGGTGCGCCACCAGCGACGGCGGCTGCTCTAGCACCGGATCGGCCTGCCGGGCGAACGCCTGATGAGCCACCGGCCACGACATCCGCTGCCACCGGGCGGCCTCGGCGACCGTGCAGCCGCGCTCCGCGACTTCCGCGCCCGCCAGCCCGCGCAGCCGCTCCGTCAGCCGGCACCTGGCCGGCACGGCCGGCAGCGACTCGGTGAACGTCTTGCGCCCGCACTCGCCGTTGCCGCACTTCCAGCGCCGCTTCAGCCACGCCACCGTGACCGCGTCCGCGCCCCGGCGCAGGTCACGCGGCCGGGCCAGCACATGCTCATGCACCCTGGCCGAGCGCGTCCCGCAGTCCGGGCACGCCGCCGCGCCCGGGTGATCAGTGACCACCCACACGGTAAGCGACCCGTCCGCCTCGGCGTCTGCCTCGGTAACCCGCAGGCCCTCCACGCCGAACAAGACAGAGGCCATATCCTGGACCACAGTGCCCGCGGCTCTCTGACGATCATGATTCCTTAAGTAAGATCCATGATCTTAGAAGCCGCGGGCCTCCTGCGTTACCGCGCCACGCCCCGGCCAAGGGCCCATCTCGTGCCAGCAGGCCTGGCACCTTCAGCAAGCCGCCCCTGGCCACGCACAGTAGTCACAACACGCCATGATCCCGGCTAACTTCGAAGAGCCCTATTTCGCCGACGCCGGCGGTAGGCGGCCGGACGAGGGGTTCGTCAGGCTGGCCGAGATTTCACCTCGAATGAGCAGCCCCGGTGCACAGTGCGAATGAAACAGTGCCGGATGAAAACCAATGCCGAATGAAAACCAGCGCCGAACGAGACGGCGCCGAACAGCATGACCGAGCAGCACCGAGTTGCGCCCGAGTCCTTGCCTGGAGATGACCTGACATGCGTGACCTGACCGCCGTGAAGACCGCGCTGAGATCACACCGGATCGAGTTGCCGTCCTGGGCGTTCGGTAACACCGGTACCCGCTTCAAGGTGTTCGCCCAGCCGGGCGTGCCGCGCACGCCCGGGGAGAAATTGCTTGACGCGGCGCAGGTGCACAAGTTCACCGGCGTCGCGCCGAGCGTGGCCGTGCACATCCCGTGGGACAAGGTCGATGACTACGCCGCTCTCGCGCGGCACGCCGCCGACGCTGGCGTGCGGATCGGCACGGTCAATGCGAACGTCTTCCAGGATGACGACTACAAGCTCGGCAGCGTGGCCAACCCGGATCCGCGGGTGCGCCGCAAGGCGCTCGACCACCTGCTGGAGTGCATCGACATCATGGACGCGACCGGATCGGCGGACCTGAAGCTATGGTTCGCCGACGGGACCAACTATCCGGGCCAGGACGACATCCGCGCCCGCCAGGACCGGCTCGCCGAGGCACTCCAGGCGGTCTACCAGCGGCTGGGTCCCGATCAGCGGATGCTGCTTGAGTACAAGCTGTTCGAGCCGTCGTTCTACACCATGGACGTGCCGGACTGGGGGACCTCGTACCTGCACTGCGTCGCGCTCGGCCCGCAGGCCGCGGTCGTAGTGGACACCGGGCACCATGCGCCCGGCACCAACATCGAGTTCATCGTGGCCTTGCTGCTCCGGGCCGGGCGGCTCGGCGGGTTCGACTTCAACAGCCGCTTCTACGCCGATGACGACCTGATGGTCGGCGCCGCCGACCCGTTCCAGCTGTTCCGGATCCTGCACGAGGTGGTGACCGCCGACGCGCTTCGCCCCGCGGCCGGGGTGGCGTTCATGCTGGACCAGTGCCACAACATCGAGCCCAAGATCCCGGCCCAGATCCGGTCGGTGCTGAACGTCCAGGAAGCGACGGCCAAGGCGCTGCTCGTCGACGCCGCGGCGCTGGCCGCTGCGCAGCGGACCGGCGACGTGCTCGGCGCGAACGCGGTGCTGATGGATGCCTACAACACCGACGTCCGCCCGCTGCTCGGCGGGCTGCGCGAGGAGATGGGCCTGGACCCGGATCCGGTCGCCGCCTACCACCGCTCCGGCCATGCCGACCGCATCGTCGCCGACCGGATCGGCGGCACCCAGGCGGGCTGGGGCTGACCTCCCCAGCCCGCCTGACCGGCGGGGCCGCGGCCCCGCCGCCCCACACTCCAACGCGTTGAATGTGACGTTCAACCACACCTGACTAGCCTGATGCCACATCGATCACGTTGCTGACCGCCACGTTGCGAACCGACAAGGAGGCAGGGATGAGCCTGTATCAGCCACCCGCAGCCGGGCCACCCGCAGCCGGGCCATCCGCAGCCGGGCCATCCGCAGCCGGGCCATCCGCCGGCGGGCCGATTGTCGTCGCCGAGCTGCTGCGGCGCAGCAACCGGCTCGGCGCGGATCCGCGCAACACCAACTACGCCGGCGGCAACACCTCGGCGAAGGGCCTGGCGGCCGACCCGGTGACCGGCCAGGAAGTCGAGCTGCTCTGGGTGAAGGGGTCCGGCGGCGACCTCGGCACGCTGACCGCAGCCGGGCTCACCGTGCTGCGGCTGGACCGGCTCCGCGCGCTGACCGGGGTCTACCCGGGAGTCGACCGCGAGGACGAGATGGTCGCCGCGTTCGACTACTGCCTGCACGGCCGGGGCGGGGTGGCGGGGTCAGGAACGGCCGCCGGGGCCGCGCCGTCCATCGACACGGCCATGCACGGGCTGCTGGACGCCCCGCACGTCGATCACCTGCATCCCGATTCCGGCATCGCCTTCGCCACGGCCGCCGACGGCGAGGCGCTGACCCGGGCGTGCTTCGGCGATCTCGTCGGCTGGCTGCCGTGGCGGCGGCCTGGCTTCCAGCTAGGCCTGGATATCGCCGGGTTCCGGCGGTCCAGCCCGGCCGCGATCGGGGTAATCCTCGGCGGGCACGGCATCACGGCGTGGGGCGCGGACAGCGCGGAATGCGAGGCGAACTCGCTGCGGATCATCGCCATGGCCCGGCGGTACCTGGCAGACCACGGGCGCGCGGCCCCGTTCGGCCCGGTCCTGGACGGCTACCAGCCGCTGCCGGTGGCCGAGCGGCGGGCCAGGGCCGCCGAACTGGCGCCGGTCATCCGGGGGCTGGCCTCGACCGACCGTGCCCAGGTCGGGCACTTCACCGACAGCGATGCCGTACTCGATTTCCTGGCCGGGTCCCGGCACCCGGAGCTGGCCGCGCTCGGCACCTCGTGCCCTGATCATTTCCTCCGTACCAAGATCGCGCCGCTGGTACTCGACCTGGCGCCGGCCGCCCCGTTTCAGATCGTGCGCGGCCGGCTCGCGGAACTGCACTCGGCTTACCGGGACGAGTACCGGGCTTACTACGATCGGCACGCCGACGCCGCCTCGCCGCCGATGCGCGGCGCCGACCCGGCGATCGTGCTGGTACCCGGCGTCGGCTTGTTCAGTTACGGGCCGGACAAGCAGACCGCGCGGGTGGCCGGGGAGTTCTACGTCAACGCGATCAACGTGATGCGGGGCGCCGAGTCGGTGTCCGCCTACTCCCCCATCAGCGAGGCGGAAAAGTTCCGCATCGAGTACTGGGAACTTGAGGAGGCCAAGCTGCGGCGGCGGCCGGCGCCGCGGCCGCTGGCGGCGCGGGTGGCGCTGGTCACCGGCGGCGGGTCCGGGATCGGCCGGGCCACCGCGCGACGGCTGGCCGCCGAGGGCGCCTGCGTGGTGGTGGCCGACCGGGACGGCGACGCCGCCCGGCAGGCTGCCGCGGAGATCGGCTCCGCCGACGTCGCGGTCGGGGTCACTTCGGACGTTACCGACGAGGACGGCGTCGCTGCCGCTTTCACCGCGGCGGCGCTTGCCTTCGGCGGCGCCGACCTGGTGGTGAGCAACGCCGGGCTGTCCATCTCCAGGCCGCTGCTTGAGACCACGCTGGCCGACTGGGACATCCTGCACGATGTGCTGGCGCGCGGCTCGTTCCTGGTCGCCCGGGCTGCTGTCCGCGTCATGCAGGCGCAGCGGATGGGCGGCGACATCGTCTACATCTGCAGCAAGAACTCGGTGACCGCCGGGCCGGCCAACCTGGCCTACGGCGCGGCCAAGGCCGACCAGGCGCACCAGGTCCGGCTGCTGGCGGCTGAGCTCGGCGAGCTAGGCATCCGGGTAAACGGCATCAACCCGGACGGCGTGGTGCGCGATTCCGGCATCTTCGCCGGCGGCTGGGGCGCCCAGCGGGCCGCGGTCTACGGCGTGCCGGAATCCGAACTCGGCGCGTTCTACGCGCAGCGGACGCTGCTGAAGCGCGAGGTACTGCCCGAGCACGTCGCCGCTGCCGTGGTGGCGCTGACGGCAGGCGACCTGCCGCTGACGACGGGACTGCATATCCCGGTCGATGCCGGGGTGGCGGCCGCGTTCTTGCGCTGACAGCTTGCCGACAGGAGGTGACCGGGATGAGCCTGGCGGCCGGGCGGGGCGAGACAGCCGGGCGGGGCGAGACAGCCGGGCAGAGCGAGACAGCCGGGCAGAGCAAGGCAGCCGCGGCCGTCGCGGCGGTGGATCTGGGCGCGTCCAGCGGCCGGGTCATGGTCGGCCGCGCCGGGCCGGGACTGCTTGAGCTGACCGAGGCGCACCGGTTCGGCAACGTCCCGGTGTCCGCGGGCGGCACCTTGCACTGGGACATCCTGCGGCTGTACGCCGGAGTCACCGACGGCCTCCGGGCCGCGGCGCGCGGGCACGAGCTGGCCAGCATCGGGATCGACTCCTGGGGAGTTGACTACGGGCTGCTCGACGCCGACGGCATGCTGCTCGGCAACCCGGTGCATTACCGGGACGCGAGAACCGAGGGCATCGGCGAGCGGGTGCTGGCCGCGGTTCCGGCCGCTGAGCTGTATACGGTCACCGGCATCCAGCAGCTCCCGATCAACACCGTCTACCAGCTGGCCGCCGCGGCCGGCACGGCGCAGCTGCGGGCAGCGCGGACACTGCTGCTGATCCCGGATCTGATCGGCTACTGGCTGACCGGCGAGATCGGCGCCGAGGTGACTAACGCGTCCACCACCCAGCTGTTCGACGTGCGGGCGCGAGCGTGGGCAACCGGCCTGATGGAGCGGACCGGGATCCCGGCGGGCATCTTCCCGCCGCTGCGAAAGCCCGGCGACACGATCGGGGAGCTGCTGCCCGGCGTCCGCGCGGCGGCCGGGCTGCCCGCCGCGGCGCGCGTGGTCGCGGTCGGCTCGCATGACACCGCCTCGGCGGTGGCCGGGGTGCCCGCCAGCGGCGGCAACTTCGCCTACATCTCCTGCGGGACGTGGTCGCTGGTGGGGATGGAGCTGGACCAGCCAGTGCTGACCGAGGCCAGCCGGCGGGCCAACTTCAGCAACGAGACCGGGATCGACGGCACGATCAGGTACCTGCGCAACGTGATGGGCCTGTGGCTGCTGCAGGAATCGCTGCGATCCTGGTCCCAGGCTGGCCCGGCGCCCGGCCTCGCCGCGCTGCTGGCGGAAGCGGCCGCGCTGCCGCCGCTGGGTGCCGTGTTCGACCCGGGCGACCCGGCGTTCCTGCCGCCTGGCGACATGCCATCCCGGATCGCGACAGCGTGCCGCCGGGCCGGCCAGCAGCCGCCGCCGGACCCGGCGGCTGCCGTCCGGTGCATCCTGGACAGCCTGGCGCTCGCCCACCGGCGGGCGGTCATCGATGTCCAGGAGCTGTCCGGGCGCAGCGCCGACGCCGTGCACATCGTTGGCGGCGGGGCCCGCAACGCGCTGCTGTGCCAGCTCACCGCCGACGCCTGCGGGCTGCCGGTGATCGCCGGGCCGGTGGAGGCGACCGCGCTAGGCAACGTGCTCGTACAGGCCCGGGCGCTTGGCGCCGGACCGGCCAGCCTCGGTGGCATGCGCGCCCTGCTGCGGCAGACTCAGCAGCTGCGCCGGTTCGAGCCGGCCGGCCGCAGGCAAGCCTGGGATGCCGCCGCCCGGCGAGCGGGACTGGCCGGCCCGGCCGGTAGTTGACACGTTCCAAGGCGGCCCAGACACTGGCGGTCAGGGCCAGAGAGGATGTCGGTGAACGCGCCGGTCAGCATCAGGGAAGTGGCCGCACGCGCGGGCGTCTCGGTAGGCACCGTGTCGAACGTGCTCAACCGGCCGGACATCGTGGCCAGGTCGACCCGGGACCGGGTGCAGGAGGCCATCAAGGCGCTCGCGATCGACGGAACGAGTCGGCCAGGCAGCTGCGCGCGGGCCGTAGCCGGATCATCGGGCTGGTCGTGCTCGACGTGGCGAACCCGTTCTTCACCGATGTAGCCCGCGGCGTCGAGGATGAGGCGAGCATGTCCGGGCTCGCCGTCATCTTGTGCAATAGCGACGACCAGCTGCCGAAGGAGACGCACTACCTGGAGCTGCTCGAGGAGCACCGGGTGCAGGGCATCCTGATCACGCCGGTGGCCGGCGCCGACGAGCGGCTCGCGCAGCTGCAGCGGCGCGGCACCCCGGTGGTCCTGGTGGACAGCAGGTCACCGACCGGCGGCCTGTGCTCGGTGGCCGTCGATGACGTGCTCGGCGGTGACGTCGCGATGTCGCACTTGCTGGCCGCCGGGCACCGGCGGCTCGCGTTCGCCGGCGGCCCGCTCAGCATCCGGCAGGTGGCCGACCGCCGCGACGGTACGCTCCGCGCGCTGCGGCGGGCCGGGCGCAGCGCTGCTGACCTGCAGCTGATCGAGACGACCGCGCTGAATGTCGCCGCCGGGCTGCGGGCAGGCGCCCAGATCGCGGCGCTGCCGCCGGGCCGCAGGCCGACCGGGGTCTTCTGCGCCAACGACCTGATCGCGCTCGGCCTGCTGCAGGAGATGACGCTGCGCCGGATCGCGGTACCGGGTGACATCGCCATCGTCGGATACGACGACATCGATTTCGCGGCCGCGGCCGCCGTGCCGCTTTCCTCGGTCCGCCAGCCCCGCCAGCAGCTCGGCCGGACCGCCGCCCGGCTGCTGCTCGAAGAGACCATGGAGCCCGCGCGGCACACCCACCGGCAGGTCATGTTCAAGCCCGAGCTGGAGATTCGGCAGTCCAGCCGAAACTTGAACCGGTGAACCGCGGGCGCGCGCCGGGCGTCATCTCCGGTAGATGGCTATTGCGGGGAATATCCCGGGCGCGGCCAGCCGCCGGACAGTCCGCCCGTCGCGGCTGTGGTACTGGGCGGCGGGCGGCCTGGCCCTGCGCGGCAGCCTGCATCGCGCTGGCCGCAGCCGGCTTCGTTACCGTTGACCACCAGGTCGGGGACTTCCAGCGGGTCCCGGTACCCGGCCAGGCTGAGATCAGCCTGGCCGAGCCGGGCGGGTACATCCTCTACATCGAGCAGCCGGGTCATTGCTGCTCGATCAACATCAACATCGGCAGCGACGACGGCGGGCAGCGCCCGCCGTTCCCGTCGTGGTCGATGCGCGTGCTCATGCAGCCGGCCGGCGGCGGCACCCCAGTCATGGTCAGCACCTGGCGCGGTGCCAGGGAGATGTACAACCTCGCCGGTCACCAGGGCCAGCGGGCCATGTCGTTCACGGTCGGGAAGGCGGGCAGGTACATCCTGCGGACCGCGGACGCAACGCCGGACGCCACCATGGATCTCGCCGTCGGCCGGGACATCGGCCGCGGCACGCTCGTGCCGCTGGTCTTGCTGCTGGCGGGCGTGCTCGCGCTGGCGCCGGCCGGGATCACCACCGGCGTGCTCACCTTCGTCCGGCGCCGCCCTGCCCGCCGCAGGCTCCGCTCCCGGCTCGGCTAGCCAGCTCCGGGCCGAGCGCGGGCTGGCTGACCAGCCGGGCCGGCACTCAGACCCTGGCGGTGTCCTTGCGGAAGCGCCAGGCCGCGCCGCCGGCGAAGATGGCCAGCCAGATGACGGCATTGGCGACCCACGCCAGGTGGATGCCGCCGCCGAGGAACGGGGCATGCACGAGCTGGTTCAGGCCGTAGAGCGGCGTGTACTCGGCGATCGTCTGGAAGAGCTTGGGGAACTGGCTGAGCGGGACGAAAACGCCGCCGGCGAAGGCAAACAGCACGAGGGCGAACGACAGGAGCTGCATGACGTTCTCGGTGGGCAGCAGGTACCCCATGAAGAGCCCGAATGCCGCGAAGACCAGCGACCCGACCCACACGCAGAGCGCGGTGATGATCCACAGGTGCACCGGCATGGTGGGCTTGCCGGTCAGGCCGCCGGCCACGTAGACCGCGGTCAGCGAGCTGAGCCCGAGCACCATCGCGGTGAGCATCTTGATGGCGATATAGGCCGATGACGACAGCGGGGTCAGCCGCAACTGCCTGCTCCAGCCCGCGGCTCGCTCGATGGAGACCATCGCGCCGCCGCTGGTCGTCGCCAGCACCGCGCCGTACAGCGCCAGGCTGATCATGATGAAGGCGGACACGTTGCCGTGCCCGTCCCGCTGATCCGCGTACTGGCCGTTCAGTCCGAAAGCCAGGAAGAAGAAGACCGGCAGCACCATCGTGAACAGCACGGTGCGCCGGTTGCGCAGCAGCCGGCGGATTTCCAGCCGGAGGACGGTGAGGTTGAAGCCGCCCAGCCCGGGAGCCCGCCGGGTACTCAGGTCAGCGGCTAGCGACGGCGTACTCATCGTGACGCTCCGGTGGTGTTGGTGTAATTGTCGGTGTCGTCGCTGGTCAGAGCGATAAAAGCGTCCTCCAGGCCGCGGGTGTTGATCTCCAGGTCGCGAGCCTTGGTGCTGGTCAGCAGGTATCTGGCCACCGCATCGCTGTCGGCTGAGTGGATCAGCACGGTATCCCCGCGGATTTCGACCTGGTCCGCTCCCGGGATGGCGCGCAGCGCCGCCTCGTCGGCCCCGGGCAGGCTGGCCCGCACCGTACGGCCAGCCGCCATCGCCTTGACCTGCGACGAGGTGCCGTCGGCGACGATCTTCCCGTGCCGCACCAGGATGATCCGGTCGGCGTAGGCGTCGGCCTCCTCCAGGTAGTGCGTCGCGAACAGGACCGTGCGGCCGCGGGCGGTGTCCTGCCGGATCGCCTCCCAGAAGCTGCGCCGCCCTTCCACGTCCATGCCGGTCGTGGGCTCGTCCAGGATGAGCAATTCGGGATCGGGCAGCAGGGCCATCGCGAAGCGCAGCCGCTGCTGCTCGCCGCCCGAGCATTTGCCGACCATCCGGTCCGCGATGGCCGTGATGCCTGCCCGCGCCAGGACCTCCGCCACCGGCCTGGTGCGCGCGAACAGGCTGGCCGTGTACCGGGCGGTCTCCTCCACCGTCAGGTCCTTGAGCAGGCCGCCGGTCTGCATCACGGCCGAGACCAGGCCGCGGGCGATGGCCTGCCGCGGCTGCATCCCGAAGACGGTCACTTGGCCGGCGGCCGGCCGGGACAGGCCAAGGATCATGTCAATGGTCGTGGTCTTGCCGGCGCCATTCGGGCCGAGGAACGCGACAACCTCGCCGGACGCGACATCGAGGTCGATACCCTTGACCGCCTCGACCGGCCCGAAGCTCTTGTGCACGCCCTTCAGGTCGATCATAAGCGGCACTGACCTGCCCGCTGATCCGTATCCCGGTTCCGCGCTGATCATGGTCATAGTCCAATCGTCGCACTCGATGGCCACCGAATTCAGGCGGCCGGCCGCGGGCCGGCCGCGGGCGGCTGGCGCCGGAGCATCCGTTTCATCCAATTGTCGCTGGCGCGGCGATCCGGAATCGGTCGCCGCCCGGCATTCCCGCGGCGCGGGTCAGGACGCCGCCGGATTCCTCCAGGTACGCGATGTGGGCGGCGGTCTCCGCGACGGCGGCCCGGCGCATGAAGCCGGTAATCTGCGCCCAGCCGCGCGACCAGGTCAGCCGCTGGGCGATCTGCCAGATCGTCGGCCCGCCCGATGATTCGATCACGGCCAGGATCTCGGCGGCACGCTTGTCGTGGTGGACGGCGATCGCGTCCGCCCGGCCGGCGATGCCGCGGAACCGGTATTCGTGCGCCGGCAGCGCCTCGGCGCTGTCATAGTCGCGGATCCGGCGCAGCGAGCCGAAGTACGCGCGCAGCGGCGAGCCGCGGCCGGCCTGCGCTAGCCCGATGTTCGGGGTGATCCGGGGCAGCAGGTGATCACCGGTCAGCAGCAGGTCACGGTCGGCGTCGTACAGGCAGATGTGACCGGGGGTATGCCCCGGCGTCCACACCACGCGCACCCGCCGGCCGGGCAGGTCGATGTCGTCGCCGTCGTTCAGCAGCACGTCGGGCTCGGGCATCCGCCAGAACGGGCCGTCCTGGCGATCGCTGAAGGTGATCTCCGCGGCGACGCCGGCCGGCACCCCGCACCGGGCCAGCCAGGCGCGGTCGCCGGCCGACCCGCCGCCGGCCCGCCAGATCCGCGCGGGCAGCGTCTCCACCTCCGCGGCGTGCATTGCGATCCACGCCCCGGACGCTTCCCGCAGCCGCGCGCTCAGGCCATGATGATCCGGGTGCACGTGGGTAACGACTATGCCGGTTACCCGGCCGGCCGCGATGCCCGCGGCGTCGAATCCGGCCAGCAGGTCCCGCCAGCCGGCGTCGGAGTCCCAGCCAGGATCAACGGCTATTACGGAGTCAGCGGAGCTGATCAGGTACGCGAGCGTGTACCGTAGCGGGCTGTCCCGGATCGTCACCGGCACCGACCACAGGCCAGCGGCGACCTGCTCAGCCGGCGGCAGCTGCCCGGCCCGCCACGCCTGCCGCTGGGCCATCCCGGTAACGATCACCGCGCCTCGTGCCGCTCGACGGCGGCGGCATGGTCGGGCACGTAGGTCTGCAATTCCTTCGGCGCCCGCTGGTAACCCTGGGACGGCGGCCGCGGCGGCAGCGACAGCGGCATCCGCTGCACGTCGTGATAGTCAATGGTGGACAGCAGGTGGGCGATCATGTTGATCCTGGCCCGCCGTTTGTCATCGCTCTCCACCACGTTCCACTGGGCTTCCGCGATGTCGGTGTGCACGAACATCTCGTCCTTGGACCGCGAGTAGTCTTCCCACCGGGTGACGGATTCCAGGTCCATCGGGGAGAGTTTCCACCGGCGCATCGGGTCCTGCAGCCGGGACCGGAACCGGTTCTGCTGCTCGTCATCGCTCACCGAGAACCAGTATTTCCTGAGCAGGATGCCGTCCTCGACGAGCAGCCGCTCGAAGATCGGGCATTGATGCAGGAACCGCGCGTACTCCTCCTTCGTGCAGAACCCCATCACATGCTCAACCCCGGCCCGGTTGTACCAGCTGCGGTCGAACAGCACGATCTGGCCGGCTGACGGCAGGTGCTCGATATAGCGCTGGAAATACCACTCGGTCTGCTCCCGCTCGGTCGGCGCTTGCAGCGCCACGATGCGGGCGACCCGGGGGTTGAGGTACTGGGCTACCCGCTTGATCGTGCTGCCCTTCCCGGCCGCGTCCCGGCCCTCGAAGATCACCACGATCCTGGCCTGCTCGGCGCGCACCCATTCCTGCACCTTGACCAGCTCGGCCTGCAGCCGGAACAGCTCGGCCTCGTACAACTTCTTGGGCATCCGCTTCGTCTTGGCCGCCTGGCTGGCCTTGTCACCGGACGCTCCGTCGTTCGCCGCTCCGCGGTCACCCGCTGCGAGCTTGGCCGCCTTCTTTGCCTTGGCGCTGTTACCGGCCATCGCCGTACCTCCCTGCCGTGGCGTATGTGGCTATCCTCCCACTAGAACGGGAGGCGGCACATGATCACAGCGGCCGATGTCATCGTGGTCGGCGCCGGCCTGCTGCGATCCGGCGAGCGGGCAGCCGCCGAGGTACTGGCCAGCGTGGAATAGTCAGCCTGCGGCGGCGGGCCGGATCACGGTGACCGGGTCGAGCACGGCGGCATCGAAGCAGGTCCGCGTCCCGGTGTGGCAGGCTGCGCCGACCTGGTCGACCTTGACCAGGATCGCGTCGCCGTCGCAGTCGAGCGCGACCGACTTCACCCACTGCTGGTGCCCGGACGTCTCGCCCTTAACCCAGTACTCCTGGCGGCTGCGAGACCAGTACGTGCACCGGCCGGTGGTCAGCGTCCGGTGCAGCGCCTCGTCGTCCATCCAGCCCAGCATCAGCACCTCGCCGGTGTCGTACTGCTGCGCGATGGCCGCCACCAGCCCGGCCGGATCCCGCTTCAGCCGCGCCGCGACCGCGGGATCCAGCCCGGACTCCCCCGGCCCGGCCGGGCCTGCCTTACTGCTCATCACCCTCATCTCACTTCGGGTAGGCGGACCGGGTGGCCGGCGGCGCGGAGGGATTCCTTGACGGCGGCGATCGGCAGGCCGCCGAAGTGGAACATGCTGGCCGCCAGCACGGCGTCGGCGCCGGCCTCGACCGCGGGGGCGAAGTGCGCGAGCTGGCCCGCTCCCCCGCTGGCGATCACCGGCACGGTCACCGCCGCCCGGACGGCGCGGATCATCGGCAGGTCGTAGCCGGCCTGGCTGCCGTCGGCGTCCATCGAGTTCAGCAGGATCTCCGCCGGCCCCGAGTTCCGCAGCGCGGGCTGCCCAGGCGATCGCGTCCAGGCCGGCCTGCCGGCGGCCGCCGTGCGTGGTCACCTCGAAGCCGCTCGGGTAAGGACCGCGGCGGGCGTCCACCGACACCACGATGCACTGCGCGCCGAACCTGCCCGCCGCCTCGGTCAGCAGCCCGGGCCGGGCGATCGCCGCGGTGTTCAGCGCGACCTTGTCGGCCCCGGCCCGGAGCAGCCGGTCCACGTCGGCCACGCTGCGCACCCCGCCGCCGACGGTCAGCGGGATGAAGACCTGCTCGGCAGTCCGCCGGACCACGTCGTACATGGTGTCCCGGCGGTCGCTGGATGCGGTGATGTCGAGGAACACCAGCTCGTCGATGCCACCCGCGTCGTACGCCGCGGCCAGCTCGACCGGGTCGCCGGCGTCCCGCAGGTCGCGGAAGTGCACGCCCTTGACCACCCGGCCGTCGTCCACGTCGAGGCAGGCGATGACCCGGACGGCGACGGTCACCGGCGGACCGCCGGGACGCTCACCGGCGCACCGCCGCGAGCGCCTGCGGCAGGGTGAACGCGCCCGCGTAAAGCGCCTTGCCGATGATCGCGCCCTCGACGCCGAGCGGCCGCAGGGACGCGATCGCGCGGATGTCGGCCAGGCTGGAGACCCCGCCGCTGGCGATCACCGGCCGCTGCGTCCGCGCGCAGACCTGGCGGAGCAGGTCCAGGTTGGGCCCGCGGAGCGTGCCGTCCTTCGTCACGTCGGTGACCACGTACCGCGGGCAGCCGTCGGCCTCCAGCCGGGCCAGCACCGCCATCAGCTCGCCGCCGTCGGCGGTCCAGCCGCGGGCCGCCAGCCGGGTGCCGCGGACGTCCAGGCCGACGGCGATCAGGTCGCCGTGCCGCGCGATCACGTCGCGGACCCAGTCCGGGTTCTCCAGCGCGGCGGTGCCGATGTTGACCCGCGCGCAGCCGGTCGCGAGCGCGGCAGCCAGCGAGGCGTCGTCACGGATGCCGCCGGACAGTTCGACCGCCACGTCCAGCTTCGCCACCAAGGCGGCGAGCAGCGCGGCGTTGGAGCCGCGGCCGAAGGCGGCGTCGAGGTCGACCAGGTGAATCCATTGCGCGCCGGCCTGCTGCCAGGCCAGCGCGGCGTCCAGCGGGTCGCCGTAGCCCGTCTCGGTGCCGGCCGCGCCCTGGACCAGCCGGACAGCCTGACCGCCGGCCACGTCGACGGCAGGCAGCAGGGTCAGCCCGTGGTCCGGGCCGGTCACCGGAGCAGCTCCAGCCAGTTGGCCAGCAGCGCAGTACCGGCGTCCGCCGACTTCTCCGGGTGGAACTGGGTAGCGCAGAGCGGGCCGTATTCGACCGCGGCGATGAACTCCTGCCCGTGCGTGGCGAGGGTCAGCAGCGGTCCCGGCTGGCCGGGCAGCCGGCCGGCGCCTGGCGGCAGTGACCTGGCCGCGTAGGAGTGCACGAAGTAGAACCTGGCGTCCGGGCCGAAGCCGGCCAGCAGCCGGGTACCGGCCGGCGGCCGGACCGTGTTCCAGCCCATGTGCGGCAGCACCGGAGCCGCCAGCCGTTCCACCAGGCCGGGCAGCTCGCCGCAGCCAGCGGTCCGCTCGCCGTGCTCGACTCCCTCGGCGAACAGCACCTGCATGCCCACGCAGATCCCGAGCACCGGCCGGGATCCGGCCAGCCGCTTGCCGATGATCATCTCGCCGCGGATCGCGCGCAGCCCGGCCATGCATGCGGCGAACGCGCCCACGCCGGGCACCACCAGCCCGTCGCAATTCAGCGCCGCGCCGGAGTCCGCGGTCACCGTGACGTCCGCGCCCGCGCGCTGCAATGCCCGCTGGGCGGAAAGCAGATTCCCGGAGCCATAGTCCAGCACCACCACGCGGGGCCGCCCCCCAGGACTCACAGCGCGCCCTTGGTGCTCGGGATGCCGCCGGCCCGCGGGTCCGGCGACACGGCGGTGCGCAGCGCCCGGGCGAAGGCCTTGAACTGCGCCTCGACAATGTGATGCGGGTTGCGCCCGGCCAGCACGGTCAGGTGTACGCAGATTCCCGCCGTGGCGGCGAGCGACTCGAAGAAGTGGGCGGTCAGCGTCGTGTCGTAGGTGCCGATCAGCGGCGCCATCCCGGGCGGCTCGGCGTGCACGCAGTACGGCCTTCCGGACAGGTCGACCGCAGCGCTGGCCAGGGTCTCGTCCAGCGGGATCAGCGCGTCGCCGAACCGGCAGATGCCCGCCTTGTCGCCGAGCGCCTCGCGCAGTGCCTGGCCGAGCGCCAGCGCGGTGTCCTCGACCGTGTGGTGCGCGTCGATCTCGGTGTCGCCGCTGGCCTGCACGGTCAGGTCCAGGCAGCCGTGCTTGCCGAGCTGGGCCAGCATGTGATCGAAGAACGGGACGCCGGTGGCCGCCGTGGTGACCCCGGTGCCGTCCAGGTCGAGCTCGACCAGGACCTGGGTCTCCCTGGTGACCCGCTCCACCCGGGCGGTCCGGCTGGTACCCGGCCCGCTCATGCCGGCACCGGCCGGGCCAGCACCGCGCCTAGCGCGGCCCGGAACGCGGCCATCTCGGCAGGCGTCCCCACGGTTACCCGGAGCCAGCCGGGCGGCCCGGTCTCGCGGATTAGCACGCCACGATCCAGCAGGTCCTGCCAGACCTGGTGGCGGTCGTCGAACTGGCCGAACAGGACGAAGTTGGCGTCCGAGTCGGCCACCGCCAGGCCGATCCCGCGCAGCCAGTCCACCACCGCATCGCGCTCCGCCCGCAGCACGTCCACGCTGGCCAGCAGCTCGGCAGCGTGCGCCAGGGCGGCGCGTGCCACCGCCTGGGTGAGCGCGGACAGGTGGTAGGGCAGCCGGACGACCTGCAGCGCGTCGATCACCGCCGGATCGGCCGCCAGGTAGCCGACCCGTGCCCCGGCCAGGGCGAAGGCCTTGGACATGGTGCGGACCACGGTGAGCCGCGGGTAGCCAGGCAGCAGCTCGAGCGCGCTCGGCGTGCCCGGCCGGACGAACTCGGCGTACGCCTCGTCGACGACGACCATGCCGGGCGCGGCCGCGCTGACCGCCTCGATCACGGCCAGCGGCAGCGCCGTGCCAGTCGGGTTGTTCGGCGAGGTGAGGAACACCACGTCCGGCTGCAGGTCGGCTACCTGCCGGGCGGCCAGGGCGGGATCGAGGCTGAAGTCCGGTTCCCTGGCTGCCGCCGCCCACCGGGTGCCGGTGGCACGGGCGATCAGCGGGTGCATCGAGTACGACGGCTCGAAGCCGAGCGCGGTGCGGCCCGGGCCGCCGAAGGCCTGCAGCAGCTGCTGGATCACCTCGTTTGACCCATTGGCCGCCCATAGCTGCCGCCTGGTCAGCCCGTGGCCGAGAAAGCCGGCCAGGTCGTCCCTGAGCAGCTCCGCGTCCCGGTCCGGGTAGCGGTTGAGGCCGACCGCCGCCGCGGCCGCCGCCTGGGTGATGTCCCGCACCAGGCTCGGTGACGGCGGGTACGGATTCTCGTTGGTGTTCAGCCGGACCTCAACGTCGAGCTGCGGGGCGCCATAGGGCTCCAGCCCGGCCAGGTCGGCCCGCAGCGGCGGCGGCTCGGTTACCGCGGTATCCCGGTCACCGTTGGCCCCGGTCACTGCCGCACCCTGGCCGTGGCCTGGTCCGCGGCCGGGACTCGGACCCGGACCGCTTGCACGTGCGCGGCGAGATCCTCGGCCCCGCCGAGCGCGTCGATATACGGCGCGGCGCCCGCCAGCCCGGCCGCGTCGCACTCGACCAGGTGGATGCCGCGCAGGAAGGACAGCACCGACAGGCCGCCGGAGTGCCGGGCGGTGCCGCCGGTGGGCAGCACATGGTTGGAGCCGGCCAGGTAGTCGCCGAGCGACACCGGCGCGTACGGGCCGACGAAGATGGCTCCCGCGTTCCGCACCTGGCGGGCCAGCTTGCTGGCGTCCTCGGCCTGGATCTCCAGGTGCTCGGGCGCCCAGGCGTCGGCCACCGCCAGCGCGGCCGCCAGGTCGTCGACCAGCACGCACGCGGATTGCCCGGCCAGCGCGGCCTCGACCCGCTCGCGGTGCCTGGTGGCGGCCACCTGGCCGGCCAGCTCGGGCCAGGTCCGGTCGGCGAGATCCGGGTCGGTGGTGATCAGCAGGCAGGCGGCGAGCGGGTCATGCTCGGCCTGGGCGACCAGGTCGGCCGCGACCAGCACGGGGTCCGCGGTGTGATCGGCGATGATCGCGACCTCGGTCGGTCCGGCCTCCGCGTCAGTTCCGATCGTGCCGAGCAGCAGCCGCTTGGCCGCGGCCACGTAGACGTTGCCGGGGCCGCTGACGATGTCGGCCGGGGCGCAGTCGGCCGTGCCGTAGGCGAACATGGCGACCGCCTGCGCGCCGCCGACCGCATGCACCTCGGTAATGCCGAGCAGCGCGCAGGCGGCCAGCACGGCCGGGTGCGGCAGGCCGCCGCTTGCGGCGTCGGGCGGCGACGCTACCGCGATCTCGCCGACGCCGGCCACCTGCGCCGGGATCACGTTCATCACCACGGAGGAGGGATAGGCCACCAGGCCGCCGGGCACGTACAGGCCGGCCCGGCCGACCGGCACATACCGCTCGGTGACTGAGGAGCCGGGAGCGACCGTGGTGACTGCCTCGCGCGGTAGCTGAGCCTCGTGCACGAGCCTGGCCCGCCTGGCCGCCTCGGCCAGCGCGGCCCTGACATCACCGGCGAGCCCGTCCAGCGCGGCGGCCAGCGCCGCCTCCGGGACCCTGGTCGTGGCCAGGTCGACCCCGTCGAACCTGGCCGTGTACTCGCGCACCGCGGCCGCCCCCCGGCGGCGCACGCCATCGCAGACCGGGCGGACGGCAGCCAGCGCGGCCGCTACGTCCAGTGCGGCCCGCGGCAGTACCCCGGCTAGGGCTGGCCGGCGCAGGCCGGCCGCCGTGGCGCCACGCAGGTCAATGGTTCTGAGCACCCGCCAAGCCTAGTGGGCGCCAGCCGGTCAGCCGGTGCACACGGGCCGGCCGGGCGGTCGGCCAGTCCGGCTGCCATCGCGCTGCGAGCGGATTCACGACGACCCAGCACGCGGCGGCGAGCCCGAGCGCCGCCGTCAGCACGGCGCTGCTTATCCAGGGCAGTGAGGTCTTCTCGGCTGGCACGCCGCCGACGCGGACGTTCATGTGGTCTCGCCATATTCGTCGTGCCATTTCCACCACGAGTACGGCGCGGTTTGCGGGTAGCCCTCGGGCGAGTCCTCCCAGTCCTCCTGGCGTCCGAGCGCGGTCAGGTCGAGGTAGCTCCAGCTGCTCCCCATTGCCTCGTCACCGCGGTTGTTGATGAAGTAGGTGCGGAACACCCTGTCGCCGTCGCGGATGAACGCGTTCGTGCCGTGCCATTCGTCCACGCCGAAGTCAGCGTCGAAGCCGTCAGTCATGGTGTACCAGGGCATCTTCCAGCCCATCCGCGCCTTCACCCGCTCGATGTCTGGCTGCGGCGCGCGCGAGGTGAATGCGAGAGTGGTGTCGCGGGCGTTCAGATGGGCGATGTGGGCGACCTGGTCGGCTACCAGGGAGCAGCCGGGGCAGGCATGGTCGGGCCAGCCGAACACGCCGGGTTCGAAGAAGGCGCGGTAGACGATCAGCTGACGGCGGCCCTCGAACAGGTCGAGCAGGCTCGCCTTGCTCACGGACTCAGATGCCGTCTGAGGGCGTCGAGGCTCGAGTCCCAGTCACGGGCCAGCGCGGCGAGAAACTGCTGCGCGACCTGGATGGGGGCCGACTGGAGCCGGTAGCGGATGCGACGCCGCTCGCCAGGCTCGGCGATGACCAGCCCGGCCTCGGTGAGCAAGCCGAGGTGCTTGGCGATCGCCTGCCGGGTGATCGGCAGGCTGGCCGCCAGGTCCGTCGCCGTGGCCGGCCCGCGGGACGCGAGCATGGCCAAGATGGCACGCCGGCTGGGGTCGGCCAGTGCGGCGAAGACCTCTCCGGCTACGGCCTCCGGGTCACGCGCGGGCATCGAGGTATTCGACGAGCTCACCCAGCTCGCTCTGCCACCCCTTGACGTTTCCGCCGTACGCGCCGGAGTAAAGGTCGTCGGGCAGCTGCGCGAAGCCGGTTTCGATCACGGTGAGCCGGGTCCCTTCGGCCACCGGCTCCAGGGTGAACTCGACATAGGTGCGGCGCGGATCGTCGGCCGGCAGTCCGCTGATGCCCCAGGTGTAGCCGAACACGTGCGGCGGTTCGAGGCGCTCGATGCGCAGGTCGGCGGTGTGGCCGCCATCCCAGGCCAGGTGGGCGAGGCCGCCGACGCGCAAGTCGACGGTCGCCTTCTGGCCGAACCACGTGCCCAGTCCCTCGGCCGTCGTGATCGCTTCCCACACCTTCGCCGGCGGGTGGGCGATGCTGATACTGCGCTCGATCCGGTCGGGAAAGCCCATGACACACCTCCATCTATAGCAACCATTTGATTGCAATGACTCTATGGCAACCAGTTAGTTGCGTCAAGCCCGTCAGCGTGAGCGGGCCGGCGGGCGCCAGTCGGCCCCGGATTATCGGTCAAGCGATCCAGCGAGGCGGTCTGGGGCGGGGTGAGGGCGGCGGGACGGAATGAGGCGGACGTGGTAGATGTGGCGCCAGCTCTTGCCGGTGAGCAGGAACTCCTCCGCGCCGGGCAGCGCCGCGATGCCGTTCATGATCGCTGGGGATCGCCCCAGTGCCGCTCGGCGATCCGCCGGGCGTCCGCGATCTCGACCACCTCGCCGCTCGCGGGGTCGATCCCAGCCAGGTAAAGCCGCCCGGTACCGGCGCAGGACGAATAGCGCAGCGATCCGCCGATGGCCACGCACCACCGGCAACCGGGCGCATTCCCACCCCCCGCGAGCCGGAAAGCCACCGCCGGCCTCCGCTGCAGGCACGCTATCGCCGCCAGGGCCGGCCAGGCCAGGAATCCCGGCGCGGGAACAGGCGCCTGACCGGGCCGGGCGGCTCCGGCTGGACCGGCGGCAGTCCGCGGGGAAGATCCGTTAAAAAATGATCTTCGGGCTGTTGACCTTGGAGGCCGGCCGCCGCGCTGGCTTTCGCAGGTTTAGACCCGGAGCTTTAACGGGCCTCCGACGGCCGGCCAGCTGACGGTTACTCGACGATCTTGGAGATCGGGATCTCCAGGATGTCCCTGGCGCCGGCCGCGCGCAGCGCCGGGATCAGCGTGTTGACGCCGCGCTTCGGCACCACCGCCTCGACCGCGTGCATGTCGCCGCGGGCCAGCGAGGTGATCGTCGGCGACGTCATCGCGGGCATGATGCCGGTCACCGCGGCCAGCTCGGCCGCGGCGACGTTCAGCTTGAGCAGCACGCTGCCGCGCGCCTTGATCGCGCCGCGGAGCAGCAGCGCCACGTCCTCCATGGCGGCCCGCCTGGCCGGGTCGGCGTACGCCTCGGCGTTGGCGACCAGCTCGGTGTAGCTGGTCAGCAGCGTATGCAGGATCTTCAGCCCGTTCCGCCGTAGCGACGAGCCAGTCTCGGTCAGGTCCACTATCGCGTCCACGATGTCCGGCACCTTCGCCTCAGTGGCGCCGTAGGACGGGATTACCCGCGCCTTGATCCCGTTGGCGTCGAGGAACCGCCGGGTCAGGCCGGGGAACTCGGTGGAGATCCTGATTCCCTCTGGCAGGTCGGCAATCGAGTCCCAGCCGGCGCTGGCCGGCACCGCGAGGACCACCCGCACCGGATCGCCGGTCGCCTTCGAGTACCGCAGCTCGCCGAGCGAGACGACATCGGCACCGGTCTCGGCGATCCAGTCGCGGCCGGTGATGCCGAAATCGAACAGCCCCTGCTCCAGGTAGGACGGAATCTCCTGCGGGCGCAGGAACCTTACCCGGCCGATCCGCGGGTCGTCGATCGAGGCGTGGTAATCGCGGTCCGACGAGCGGCGCACGGTCAGGTCGGCGGCGTCGAACAGATCCAGGGTGGCCCGTTCCAGCGAGCCCTTCGGCAGCACCAAGGAAAGCATGACGGCTGGCACCTTTCGGGGCGGCGGGCATGACCAGGCTGACTCTATTGTCTCGCCGGCACTTGCCTGGCCGGGGCACCGCCCAGGCGGCGGCTTTGCCTCTCGCGGCGCTGTCTGGCCGGCATTTCTAGCCGGCGTCCAGCCTGAGCAGGTCATCGGTGGTCTCCCGGCGCAGCATCAGCCGGGCAGCGCCGTCGGCCACGGCGATTACCGGCGGCCGCGGGACCAGGTTGTAGTTGCTTGCCATCGACCGGCAGTACGCGCCGGTGGCTGCGACGGCGACCAGATCCCCGGCAGCGGTGTCGGCCGGCAGGTAGGTGTCCCGCACCACGATGTCGCCGCTCTCGCAGTGCCTGCCGACGATCCGGCTGAGCATCGGCGCCGCGGCAGACTCGCGGGACGCCAGCACGCAGGTGTAGTCGGCGTCGTACAGCGCGGTGCGGATGTTGTCGCTCATGCCGCCGTCCACGCTCACGTAGGTCCGCAGGCCGTCCACGTCCTTGACGGTGCCGACCTGGTAGATCGTGACGGTGCCCGGTCCCGCGATGGCGCGGCCCGGCTCGACGGACAGCCTCGGCCTGGCCAGGCCGGCCGCGCGGCACTCCGAGTCCACGATGGCGCGCAGGCTGCCCGCGATCAGCCCGATGTCCGCCGGGTCGTCGGCGGCCGTGTACGCGATGCCGAAGCCCCCGCCAAGGTTGAGCTCGTCGATCCCGATCCCGTGCCGGTCGCGGATCCGCACGGCAAGCTCGATGACCCGGTGCGCGGCCACCTCGAACCCGGCGGTGTCGTAGATCTGGGAGCCGATGTGCGAGTGCAGGCCGGCGAAGTCAAGGCCAGGACTGGCCAGCACCCGGCGGACCGCCTCGTCGGCGGCCCCGGAGGCGAGCGAGAAGCCGAACTTCTGGTCGTCATGCGCGGTCGCCACGTACTCGTGCGCGGCGGCCTCCACGCCGGTGGTGACCCGGACCAGGATCCGCGGCCTGGCCACGGCTGCTCCGGCGGCTCCTGCTGCGGCAAGCCTGGCCAGCCGCTCGATCTCCGCGAACGAGTCCGCCACGATGTGACCGACCCCGATGGCCAGCGCGCGCTCGAGCTCGGCGGTCAGCTTGTTGCTGCCATGCAGCGTGATCCGGGCCGGCCGGACGCCTGCCCGCAGCGCTACCTCAAGCTCGCCGCCGGTGCAGACGTCGACGCCCAGCCCTTCCTCGCTCACCCAGCGGAGCACCGCCTGGCAGCAGAAGGCCTTCGCCGCGTACGACACGCTGGCGTGCTGGCCGTCGCCGTCGCCGTCGCCGAACGCCGCATGGAACTCGCGACAGCGGCCGCGGAAATCCGCCTCGTCACAGGCAAACAGCGGCGTCCCGAACTGCGCGGCCAGCCGGATCACATCGATCCCGCCGATGGCCAGCACGCCGCCGGAGCGCCGCGCGGTCCGCGGCCAGATGGCTGGATCCAGCGCATTCAGGTCGGCCGGCCTGGGCGGCGGATGACCGGGCGGCAGTACATCGGCATGACGCGGGCCAGCCGGATGGGCGACTCGGCTCACCTCGAACCCGGCCCGCAGCCAGCCGCCGGCTGCCCGGGAATCAGCTGTGCCCCGCGATGCGGTGCGGCACGTATGGCTTCTCCAGCTGGCTGATCTCGTCCGGGTTAAGCCGGATGTCGATGGCGGCGATGGCGTCGTCGAGGTGCTGCTGCCTGGTCGCGCCGATGATCGGCGCCGTCACGGCCGGGCGGCTGGCCAGCCAGGCCAGCGCGATCTGCGCGCGCGGCACGCCGCGTGCCTCGGCGACCCTGGCCACCTGCTCGACGATCAGCCGGTCCTCGGCGGCATAAAGGCTCTGGCCGAAGCCGTCGGTCTCGCTGCGGGCGGTCGCTGAATCCCAGTCTCTGGTCAGCCGGCCGCGGGCCAGCGGGCTCCAGGGGATGACGCCGATTCCGTGGTCGGCACAGAGCGGCAGCATCTCGCGTTCTTCCTCCCGGTACAGCAGGTTGTAATGGTTCTGCATGGTGGCGAACCTGGTCCAGCCGTGCTGCCTGGCGAGGTACAGCGCCTTGGCGAACTGCCAGGCGTACATCGACGATGCGCCGATATAGCGTGCCTTGCCGGCCTTGACGATGTCGTGCAGTGCCTCCAGGGTTTCCTCGACCGGCACCGTCGGATCCCAGCGGTGAATCTGGTACAGGTCAACGTAGTCGGTGCCAAGCCTGGCCAGGCTCGCGTCGATCCCGATCATGATGGCCTTGCGGGACAGCCCGGCCCCGTTGGGTCCGGGCCGCATCCGCCCGTGCACCTTGGTGGCCAGCACGATCTCATCCCGGCGGGCGAAGTCCCGCAGCGCGCGGCCGGTGATCTCCTCGCTGGATCCGGCCGAGTACACGTCTGCGGTGTCGAAGAAATTTATCCCGGCCTCGATGGCCTGGCGGAAGAACGGGCGGCTGGCCTCCTCATCCAGGGACCACGGGTGTGGTCCGCGGCCGGGCTCGCCGTAGCTCATGCAGCCCAGGCAGATCGGCGACACGTCCAGGCCGGTCGAGCCGAGTTTCACGTACTCCATCCGTGCTCCCTTGGCGCTAGCGGGCGTCATGGCGCTGGCGGGCGCCGGCAGTCCGGGTGATGATGCCCTGCCAGGGTGCCAGCGTGATGTCCCCGGCAGGGGGCTGGGCCGCTCCGGTCGTCGACAGCAGGACCGGCCCACCAGGATCCTGGCACGTGACCGGGTGGTCGGAGAAATTGGCCAGCACTGTCAGCCCCCCGGCCAGGTATGCCCAGCAGCCAGGCGGCGCGGGCAGCGCCTGGTAGCCGGCCCGCTGGCGACCGGTTTCCGCGCGCCGGATGCCGATCAGCTCGCGGCACAGGCCCAGCACGGAACCCGGATCCTCGCGCTGGCCTGCCACGCTGATCGCGGCCCCGTCGCCGGCCGGCAGCCAGGGCGCCGTGGCCGTGGTGAACCCGGCATTGGCCGAATCATCCCACTGCATCGGGGTGCGGGCCCGGTCCCTGTTGCCGTGCCAGCCAGTGCTATCCGGGGTGGTGTCACAGTGCGCCGGTGCCGATGCCGTCGCCGGTGCCGCTGCTGCCACTGTACCGCCGGCGCGGCCGCGGGACATCTTGTCTTGCTGCAGTGCCAGCGGGACGTCGACGTCGGTCATCCCGATCTCGTCCCCGTAATACAGCACCATGGCGCCTGGCAGGGTGGCGAGCACCAGCAGGGCAAGTCGGACCTTCCGCTGGTCCCCGTCGCACCAGCGGGTCGGGAACCTGCCGACATCATGGTTCGACGCGGTCCACACCGGGCAGGCGGCGGTCGGCAATGCTGCCATCGTCCCGGCGACGGCGGCGGGCAGCTCGGGTGCGGCCAGCCGGGCGAATACGAAGGGGAAATTGAAAGCCAGCTGCAGCTGGTCATCGTTACCGTAGAATGTGGCCAGCCGTTCCGGGTCGCCCACCCAGGTCTCGCCTAGCAGCACGCGAGTAGCCGGGTAGCTGTCCGCGATCCGCCGCCAGTCGCGGTAGACCTGGTGCGTCTCCGGCCGGTTCGCGTTGTAGGCCTGCTGCTGGCCGAACCTCCCGGCCAGCGGGTTCCCGCTGGTCTCCGGCGGGTTGCCGCGCAGTTCCGCGTCCTTGTAGAGGCCGTGCGCTACGTCGATTCGGAATCCGGCCACGCCCCGGTCGAACCAGAACCGGAGTATTTCCCGGAATGCCTCGTGCACCCGCGGCTGCCACCAGTTCAGGTCTGGCTGGGCAGGCAGGAAATTATGCAGGTAGTACTGCTTGGTCGGCTCATGCCAGGACCAGGCCGGGCTGCCGGTGGCATTGAGCCAGTTATTCGGCGGGCCGCCGCCGGGCCCGGGTCGGCCCAGACGTAGAAATCCCGGTGCGCCGAATCGCGGCTGCTGGCCGCATCGACGAACCAGGGATGGGCCGAGCTGGTGTGGTTAGGTACCAGGTCGAGCAGTACCCGCATGCCGCGCTTCCCGGCCTCGGCGATCAGCCGGTCCATGTCGTCCATGGTGCCGAGCTCAGGGTGGACGCCGAGGTAGTCGGAGACGTCGTAGCCCCAGTCCTGGTCCGGCGACGGCATGGTCGGGGACAGCCAGATGCCGTCGACGCCGAGCCAGGACAGGTAGTCGAGCCGGGCGATGACGCCGCCGATGTCGCCATAGCCGTCGCCGTCGGTGTCCAGCCACGACCGGACATAGAGCTGGTAAAGCACCGCGCCGTGCCACCAGCGGTCCTGGCCGTCCTTGCTATTCATCGGTCTCCTGATCGCTGGCGGCCGGATGGGCCGGATATCGTAGCGGGCACGATATGGCCGCAGGCCAGGCCCGCCTTGCTTCTGGCCGGGTACGGCGAGTGACAATGGATGACGTGACTGTCCACGCGATCGAGCTGGTGCTCATTATCCTGCTGCCGACGGCAGCCGGATATGCGATCATCGGCAGCTTCCGCGTGGGCCGGCTGGATTGCCGAGCGCTGGCGTATACGGCAGCAGCGGCTCGCCCCCGCGGCCGAGCCGATCGAGCGGCTCGGCGCGAACCTCCGCCGACTGCGCGCCGAGATCGACCTGACCGAGACCCGGACGAACATACCGGCCAAGAACCTTCGCCTTAGGGCACTGCGCGGCGCTTACGTCGATGCGCTGTGCACGGCCTGCGAGCGGCTGGAGGTCAGCCCGCCACCCGGTGGTGACCGGGCGCCGCTCGCGGAGATCTACCGGGTGGAGGCTGTGCTTCGGGAACGTGGCCTGGACGTACGACAGCCGGTCGCGCACTGACCGCACGGTCTTGCGCGCGCCGGATGTGCTGTTCCCGACATAGGATCGATGCGTGGTCTGCGTGCTCGCCGTATCCGACGAGGTCGATGAAGCGCTGTACGCCGACCTCAGCCCGGTGCGCGGGGCGAGCTCATCGTCGCTTGCGGGGACCTGCCATTCGAGTATCTGGGCTACCTGATGAACGGCCTCGACGTGCCGCTGGTGTTCGTCCCCGGCAATCATGATCCCGATTTGTCCGGGTACCGGAACTCCCGCGGCAGGCCTGACCATGCAGGCCGGGATGCCGGCCCGGCCACCATGGCCGGACGGCGCGGTCAACGCCGACGGCAGCATCGTTGACGTGGCCGGCCTCAGGGTGGCCGGGCTCGGCGGCTGCCGCCGTTACAGCAGCGGCCCGAATCAGTACACCGACCGGCGGCAGGCGAGCCGGGCCAGGTCGCTCCGCCGCAAGGCGGCATGGCAGCGGATGCGCGGCGAGCCGACGCGTCGATGTGCTGCTGACCCATGCGCCGCCGCGGGGGGTGGGCGACGGCGCCGACGCCGCGCACCAGGGGTTTACCGCCCTGCATGGGCTGGTCGCCGGGCTCCAGCCGGGCGTGCTGCTGCACGGGCATGTGCTGGCTGCGACGCCGTGACGCCGGACCGGCGGCTCGGGCGGACCGCCGTGCGCAATGTCACCGGCAGGCATTTGCTCGACATCCGGCCGGGCGGCGAGGCAGCGGGGATGCACGCCGCGGAGATGCACAGGGAGCGCCGCCATGCCCGCTGAAACCGGATTCCCGCGGGCGGATGTCGAGAACGACTTCCTCCGTGCCCGGCGACGGCAGGTGCTTGCCCGGCTGGCGCGCCGGCTGCGCCGGGAGCCGGATGACGTCAGCCTCATCCTCCCGTTCGACGAGGTGGTCGCCGCCCTCGGCCAGCGCGGCGAGCGATCGCTCGGCCTGCAGACCATCCGGCTGGACACGGTTATCGGCACGGTCGATTCCCGCCGCGACTTCGACCGGCAGTTCCGGCCGACATCCAGCCGGGTGCGGGAGCGGTGGGAGCGGCTTGCGCTGGCGCAGCGGCGTGGCGAAGCCATCCCGCCCATTGACGTGTACCGCATCGGGGACGTGCATTTCGTGCAGGACGGCCATCACCGGGTCTCGATCGCGCTGGCGACGGGCCAGAAGGTGATCGACGCGTACGTCACAGAGGTCCTGACCACGATGTCGGCCGGGAGCATCCGCAGCCGGGGCGACCTGGTCATGAAGAGCTGGGAACGGCTTTTCCGGGCCCGCGTGCCGCTGCCCGAGCAGGCGTACGCCAAGATCGCCTTCGCCGATCCGTGGTCGTACGCGGTGCTCGGCGAGGCGGTGGAAGCCTGGGGATGCCGGTGCATGCAGGACGAGCATCGCTTCCTTGACCGCGCCGAAATCGCGCGCCGCTGGTTCGCCGAGGAGTACCGGCCGGTCGTGCGCATGCTGCGCGCCGCTGACCTGATCGGCCACGGCACCGAGGCCGAGGCCTATCAGCGAGTTGCCCGCGAGCGGTACCGGCTGATCCGCACGCACGAGTGGAACGACGAGATCATCGACCGGCTCCGCAGGGAGGTCAGGTAGCAGCGGGCGGCGCCGGAGGTGTTGCTGTTGCTGCGGGCGCTGCGGCTGGCGCCGCCGCCCGCTCGGCGTCCAGCGTCAGGTTCTTGCCGCTGTCCGGGTCGAATAGGTGCATCGACCGCAGGTCGGCCCACAGCTCGGCGTCCTCGCCCTCCCGGATCCGGGTAGCCGGATCCAGCCGCGCGGTCACGGTCTCAGCGCTCGCACCTATGTCGGCCGCGCCTGAATCCTGCGCCAGATCCGCGAGCTGGTCGGTCTTCGCCGACAGGCCGCTGTCCAGGGTGAAGTAGACGAAGACATCCGAGCCCATCGACTCGACCACCTCGATGTTGGCCCGGAACGTGGTCCCGTGGCCGCGCATATCCGGCTGAACCAGCGCGGCGTCCTCGAAGTCCTCCGGGCGGATGCCGACGATGACCTCGCGTCCCGCCTTGGCCCGCTCCAGGGCCTGCCTCAGCTGCGGGGTCAGCGGAAGGTCGCCAAGGCTAGTGCGGACGCTGCCCTCCTCGATCGTGCCGGCCATGAAGTTCATCGCGGGCGAGCCGATAAAGCCGGCCACGAACAGATTGAGCGGGTTCTCGTAGAGCTCATGCGGTGAGCCGACCTGCTGCATGATGCCACTGCGCATCACGGCCAGCCGGTCACCCAGGGTCATGGCCTCGGTCTGGTCGTGGGTGACGTACACCATGGTGGTGCCGAGCCGCCGCTGCAGCTTGGACACCTCGGTCCTGGTCTGCACGCGCAGCTTGGCGTCCAGGTTGGACAGCGGCTCGTCCATCAGGAACGCCGACGGGTCGCGCACGATCGCCCGGCCCATGGCCACCCGCTGGCGCTGGCCGCCGGACAGGTTGGCCGGCCGCCGTTCCAGGTGCTGGGTCAGGTCGAGGATCCGGGCCGCCTCGTTGACTTTCTCGTCGATGGTGGCCTGCGGCGTCTTGGCGAGCTTGAGCGCGAAGCCCATGTTCTGCCGGACCGTCATGTGCGGGTAGAGCGCGTAGCTCTGGAAGACCATCGCGATATCGCGGTCCTTCGGCGCGTCGTTGTTGACCACCTTGCCGCCGATCCGCAGTTCGCCCTCGGTGATGTCCTCCAGGCCCGCGATCATGTTCAGCGTGGTCGACTTCCCGCAGCCGGACGGGCCGACCAGGATGACGAACTCGCCGTCGGCGATGTCCAGGCTGACCTTGTCGACCGCGAGCGCCCCGTCCGGAAAGCGCTTGGTGACGTTGTCCAGGACGATTTCAGCCACTGTAACTCCCTCTGATTCTCGGCTAGCCCTTGACCGCGCCGGAGGTGAGCCCGGCGACGATCCGGCGCTGGAAGAACAGCACGAAGATGATGATCGGGATGGTGATGACCACCGCGGCGGCGGCGATCGAGCCGGTGGGCGCGGTGAACTGCGAGCTGCCGGTGAAGAAGGCCATCGCGGCCGGTGCCGTCGCGGGCGCTGGGCGTCGAGGTCAGCGAGATCGCGAACAGGAAGTCGTTCCAGCAGGCCAGAGAAGACCAGGATCGCGGTGGTGACCATTCCCGGCGCGGCGAGCGGGGCGATGACCCGCCGGAAGGCCTGAACTGGCGTGGCGCCGTCCACCTTGGCGGCCTTCTCCAGCTCCCAGGGGATCTCACGGAAGAACGCCGACAGCGTGTAGATGCCGAGCGGCAGGCCGAAGGCCATGTACGGGATGATCAGGCCCGGCCAGGTGTCGAACAGGCCCAGCGCGCGCTCGATGTTGAACAGCGGGAGTGACCAGCGAGATCGGCGGGAACATCGCGATCAGCAGCGACATCCCGATCAGCAGCGGCTTGCCCGGGAACCGCAGCCGGGCGACCGCGTAGGCGGCCATCGAGGCCGAGCATGACCGCGATGAGCGTGGAGATCAGCGCCGATGCCGATCGAGTTGACCAGCGGCCGGGTGAACTCCGAGGTCTCGAAGATCCGCGTGTAGTTCGCCCAGGTCCACTGCGCGGGAACGAAGTGACGCGTCGGTGAGCGTGGCCGGGTCTTGAAGGACAGCGAGACGATCCAGAGCACCGGGATCAGCGCCAGTACGACGACGACGGTGTTGCCGACGCCCCAGCCGGCCTTCTGCCGGGCGTGGTGGCGACAGCAGCCATCAGCGGGTCACCTCTTTCCGATGTCGGTGCCGGGGGCCGCGGTGCCGAAGCCCTTGATGAACAAGAAGGCGATGATCGCCACGCAGATGAAGATCAGGACCGAGATCGCCGACCCGATCCCCAGGTTCAGCGCGGTGAACAGGTTGTCGTAGCCGAGGATCGAGACCGAGCCGGTGCCGTTGTTGCCGCCGGTCAGGATGTAGATGTTGTCGAAGATCCGGAACGCGTCCAGCGTGCGGAACAGCAGCGCGACCAGGATGGCCGGCTTCATCAGCGGCACCGTGATCATCCAGAAGCGCTGCCAGGCGGTGGCGCCGTCCACCTTCGCCGCCTGCTGCAGGTCCTCGGGCACCAGGGCAAGCCCGGCGAGCAGCAGCAGCGCCATGAACGGCGTGGTCTTCCAGACCTCGGCCAGGATGATCAGGCAGATCGCGGTGCCAGTGCTTGGTCAGCGGCGCGCTGTTGCTGAACAGCGCGGACAGGTAGCCGGTCCGGCGTCCACGCGTACTGCCAGCAGTAGGCGGCGGCGACGGTCACGATGCCGTACGGGATGAGCGCGGAGGTGCGGACCGTGCCCCGGCCGAACAGCGTCCGGTGCATGACCATCGCCAGCAGCATGCCGAGCACGAGTTCGACGCGCGACCGAGAGGACGTGATGACCAGCGGTCACCTTCAGCGCCTGCCACCAGAACGGCGAGCTGAGCACCGCCGCGTAGTTGCCCAGCCCGACGAACTTGCTGTGCTGCGGGAAGCGCAGGTCGTAGCGCTGCAGCGACAGCCAGACGGCGTAGCCGACCGGGTAGGCGGTGACGGCGACCATGACGATGACCGCGGGGGCGCAGAGCAGCCAGCCGAGCCGCGCTCGGCCCGCGCGCCTTCGGACAACTGCGGCTTCTTGTGCCCGGGCGGCGCGTGCTCGGTGGTGCTAGTGACCACCTGCGCGGGAGTACTCATCGGCCCCTTCCTTCCCTAACGGCCCTGCCAGCCTGCCGGCCGCCTGCTGCGCGGCGGCTCACGGGACCAGGCCCTTCGATTGCAGCGCGTTGTTGAGCTGGCTGACCATCGTCTGCTTGGTGCTTGCCGGGTTGATGCTGGCGGGCGGCGAGACCAGGTGTGAGATGGCGATGGATACGTTCTGGTACACGGGCGTCTTCGGCCGGACGCTCGCGGTCTGCAGCGCCTTCAGGATGTCGGCGTGGAACGGGTAGTTCTTGAACAGTGCCGGGTCGTTGTAGAGGCTGGTGATCGTCGGCGGGAGGCCGCCGACGTTGGCTCCGATGATCTGGTTCTGCTTGTCCCGCAGGCACAGCGCGGCCTGGAACGCGAGCGCCGTGTGCTTCGAGTACTTGCTGACCGCCAGGTCGATGCCGCCGATCGTGACGTGGGCCGGCTGGCCGGGCACCACGCTCGGGTAGGGCGCCCACTTGAAGGTCTTGAAGAGCTTCGGGTTGTCGGCCTTCATCGCGGGATACACGAACGGGTAGTTGAGCTGGAATGGCGCGCTTCCCGCTTCCATGGCGAGCCGGTTATCGTTCTCCATCTGCACCGGCAGGGACGGGTCGGCGGCAACCGAGGTGGCGAGCTGTTTCATGATCGACAGGGCCTTGACGGCTCGCGCGCCAAGCGTCACCCTGGTCGCGTCCGGGTTCAGCACGGTGCCGCCCGCGCTGGCCACCAGCGTGTTGAACCAGACCGTTAGGCCCTCGTACTGCGCGCCCTGGATCTCGATGTAATGCGGCTTGCCCTGCTTGGCCAGCTGCTCCGCGTCCGCGATCATCTCGGCCCAGGTCTTCGGCGGGTTCGGCACCAGCGCCGAGTCGGTACCAGAGCAGCTGGGTGTTGGTGTTATCGGGCACCGCGTAGAGCTTGCCCTTCCAGATCGCGGTCTCCAGGGCGGGCCTTAGCGTGCCGTTTTCCGCCGCCGCCTTGTTCGCGCCGGTCCACGGCTCGATCCAGCCGGCCTCCGCGAACTCGGCTTCCCAGGTGACGTCCAGGCCCATGATGTCGATCGTCGAATCGTTCGCTGCCAGCCGCCGGACGAGCTGCTGCCGCTGGCCGTCAGAGCCGGTCGGCAGCTGCTGGTAGGAGATCCTGTACTTGCCGCCGCTCTGCTTATCGCAGTTGTTGATGGCCTGCTGAGTGGCGCCGGAGTTGTCCGGGTAGAGGTAGTAGGTCAGCGTGACCGGGCCGGTGCTCGCCTGGCTGGTGCCGCAGGCAGCAAGGCCAGAAGCGGCCAGCCCGGCGCCCGCCAGGCCGATCGCCCAGCGCCGGGCCGCGGACCTCGGGCGCGCCCGGGCCGGGCGCGCGGATGTGCTCCGTCGGCGGACGCCTTTGCTCATCATTCCTCCAGCGCGTAGTCGACACCGGTACACCGGATAAGGGAGTGGCCCCTGAGCCGGTGCCGGCGAATCCGGGTTTACCCCGGCCTGCCCGCGACTAACGCGGGACGCGGGTTCCCGCGCGGGCGAGGCCATCATGCAACCCACTCGGCGCAGCAAGTGATGCGCATACCGAGCCAGACTTCAGATGCCCGCCGCAACGCGCGCGAGCTGAACCTGCCGCGTTCATCAGCAGGCCGGCGGTCCCGGCCGGCCTGCCGTGGATGTGACCGGCCGCTGCCCGACCCGGCCGCCGCCAGCCCGGCTGACCCGAACCCGGCTGGTACTGGCCCGGCCGGTACCGGCCCGGCCGGTGCCGGCCCGGCCGGTGCCGGCCCGGCGGTGGGCTGACTAGGTGGCATTAGCCCGGCCGACGCCAGCTTGGCGGTGCTCGCTCGCTGCACGATCCGCAGCGGAAGCTGCTGTCGAAGCGGCCTGACCAAGACCCCGCGCAGCAGTGCGCAGAGCCTTCGAGCGCCCTCCGCGCCGCTTTGCTCCAGCGGCTGATGCACTGTGCTGAGACTGAGCAACGCTGCCGACTCGATGTCGTCGAAGCCCATCACGGAAAGCCTGCCAGGAACCGGGAAGCCGCATTGCTCGGCGGCCCTGAGCACGCCCATGGCCTGGGTGTCCGAGGCGGCGAAGATCGCTGTGGGCGGCTCGGGCAGCCGCAGCAATTGCGCGGTCAACTCGGCCGCCACCGCGGGCCCATGCGGCCCGAGCCGGATTAGCTCGGGGTCGGCTGCCGTCCCGGCCGCAGCGAGCTCCCGCCGGTATCCCCGCAGCCGCCGCCGGGACGAGGCGAAGCCCAGGTCGCACGCCGTCTTGCGAGCAGCAGCATCGCCAATGAATCCGATCCGCCGGTGGCCTAGGCCCAGCAAGTGCGCCGTGGCGAGCCGCCCGCCGGCCACGTCGTCGATGATCGTATGCGGTACGCCGACGGCCAGTACGTCGACGGTTACCAGCGGGATGCGGCCGCGCCGGAATGCCGCGAGGTGCCGCTTCGCCAGGTGCACGGAAAATATGATCACGCCGTCGGCCCGGTGCCTGGCGGTCAGCGCGGCCAGATGGTGGTCACGCTGTTCCGGGGTATCGACGTTGCAGACGATCGTGTCGTAGCCCTGCTCGTCCAGCACCGACAGCGCGCCTGCCAGCCGGGCCACGGTAGACGGCCTGGTCAGGTGCGGTACCAGGATGGCGACCGTACGCTGGCTGCCGCGAGACAGCGCCGCGGCCAGGTGACTCGGCCGGTAGCCCAGCCGTTCGATGACTTCCAGCACATTCAGCCGGGTCGACTCGCGTACGTTAACGCCCCCGTTGAGCACCCGGGAGACCGTGCCCACACCTACGCCCGCCGCAGCAGCAACATCCGCGATCGTTGGGCGATCCGGAGTGCGCACGGGCACCTCCCTGAACGGAACCGCCCCGCTTTTTTTGGAAACGATTCCAATCTGGATTTGCCCATTCTCACTCCGCCTCGGAGATCGCGTCAAGAGTGCAATTGCAGCCAGTATGGCCGAATTTGGCGCGCCCGGCTGCTGTGCCGGATGAGATACCAGGCCAGTCGTGGTATGCCCGGTAGGCTGCGCATCCCAGGCCGCGCAGCCGCGGGGCCCTCCGCGCGATGGAGATGTCATGCCTCTTTTCGCCAAGCCGTCCGGCACCGCCGCCAGCTGGGAACCCCGGGCCGCGGATAGCCGGCTCGCGCAGACCGCAGGCGCCAATCCGGCCGGCGTATTCACCTCCGACCTGTCGGTTTCCGAGTACGTCCTGCTTGGCGAGGCCGGATTCGAGCCGCTCGGATTCGTGGTCGGATCGTCGATCTACCACGTCGGGCTGCAGGTCGGCAGATGGTCGCAGAATCAGGAACTGCAGGTCCTGACCCAGGCGATGTACAACGCCAGGGAGCTTGCGATGGCCAGGATGCGCGCCGAGGCCGATCATCTCGGCGCTGACGGCATTGTCGGCGTGCAACTGCGGATGCAGATGTATGCCTGGGGCCAGGACGTCCTTGAGTTCGTTGCGACCGGCACCGCGGTCAAGGCGCTGGCCGGCACCGGCGCCCACCGCGCCCCGGACGGCCGGGCCTTCACCTCGGACCTGTCCGCGCAGGATTTCTTCCGGCTGCTGGCCGGCGGCGCCGTGCCGGTCGCTTTCGTGCTTGGCACCTGCGTCTATCACATCGCGCACCAGTCGATCATGCAGACGCTGCGGCAGGCCGGCCAGAACCAGGAGATGGTGCAGTTCACCCAGGGCATCTACGAGGCGCGCGAACTGGCACTGGTCAGGATGCAGGCGGAGGCGAGCGAGGCCAGGTCGTCCGGGATCGTCGGGGTCAACGTCGCCGTCGCCAATCACGTCTGGGGCGCGCATGCCACCGAGTTCCTGGCCACCGGCACCGCGATCCGGCGGCTAGCGGCCGAACATGAGCTGCCGGACACGACGCCGAGGCCGACCTTCACGCTAGGCCTCGACCGTTAAGGCCTCGACCGCCGCGGCCTCGAACGTCGCTGGTGGCCACATCGGGCACTCTGTGACCACGAGCCCCAGTATCACCAGCCCCGCGGTTGCCCGGTCCTGCCACCGACCCCGTTCATGATCTGGAGGGCTTTCGTGCTGCCAGCGCGCGGATCATCCATGATCATGAAAATGCCACCGCGCCGACCCTGCCACAGGCACCGGGCAACTCAATGTGAAGATGGGCTGGTGGAGGCGGGGCGAGAGTGGCCCATGCGGTCAATGTGACGGCTGGGTCTGACGTCCGGCGGCTGAGCAGGCCAGGCCGCGACGAGGCTGGTGTCTTACTCGGTCATCGGGGCCAGGCCGGCGGCCGACGGCGATATCCGCGCTAGTCGGTGATGGGAAGCGGGTCGACCGCCATGGCCTCGTCTCCTTCCAGCAGCGCGGGCGCCCGCTCCAGGGCGTGCGGCCGCCAGGCGTTCAGCACGAACGGGTAGATCACGCCCACCGCGATCAGGGCCAGCGTCAGCCATGGCAGGGTGTTGAACGGGCTCGGCTGGCCGGGCCGCAGGTCACCCCACACCGGGATGGCCAGGATGGCGACTCCGATCACCGGCGTGACCACCCAGAGCCAGACGTTCTTCCTGATCCCCCGGCTGCGGAACTTCGCCCACTCGACCACCAGGGCGACGTTCGCGACCAGGTACATGATGATCAGCCCGAGGATGCCGAAGGTGCCGAGGAACCCGGACGCCGTGCCAGGGTCGGTGAACGCGGTGGAGACCACCCCGATCAGGATGCTCGGCGCCACGAACGCGACCGCCGCCGCGGCCGGCGTGCGGAACTGCCGGCTGACGCCGGCCAGCGCGTGACTCCACAGCCCGCCCCTGGCGCCGGCGAAGATCACCCGGGACGTCTGCGTGTTCGCCGCCACGTACGAGCTGGTCACGCTGGACAGGAATATCCACGTGATGAGCGGCGCGAGGAACGGGATGAACGCCTTTGCCGCGGTGTGGAACGGGTTGCCATCGGCGGCCAGCGCGCCCGCGTGCCCCACGCCGAAGGCGGTCACGAGCGCGTACGAGCCGACCACGTAGATGATCCCGCTCACCACGACCGCGCCGAGCACCGCGATTGGCACATTGCGCCGCGGGTCGCGGGTCTCCTCGGCCAGCGGCGCCGCGGCCTCGAAGCCGCCGAAGGCGAGCACCGCCAGGCTGAACGCCAGCAGCACGTCGTGCCCGGAGCCGCCGCCTGGCCAGTGGAACGGCGTCGCCGAGAGCCCGCTCGCGCCGCCTCTGGCCAGGATCGTCAGGCTCAGTACCAGCAGCAGCGCGACCTCGAAGACGTACAAGATGACGGTGGTCACCACCCCGAACCTCAAGCCGACGATCACCGGCAGCAGCACCAGCACGCCGTAGAGGATCGTGATGATCTGGGTGAAACCCCAGATATGCGGGCTGCTGAACACGTTCTCCGCGATATAGCTGCCGACGAAGATGTAGATCCCGCCGAACGCGATGATGTAGCCGAGAATGGTGATCACGCCGATCGCGACGGCGACCTTCGTGCCGATCGCCCGGGTGATGTAGGTGATGAAGGATCCGGCGCTCGGGTAAACGCCGGCGAACTGGGCCAGTGTGCTGGCCGTCGCGCCCATCCCGACCATGCTGATCAGGAAGATCAGCGGAGCTGACGCGCCAGCCAGCGCGACCATGACGCCGGTGGTGAAGAAAAGGTTGAACGCGGGGGCGATCTGGGCAAGGCCCGGCATGATCACGCCGAACAGGCCGAGCTGGCCGCGCCGGAGCGTCCGGCCTGCTGGTGTGGTCGTAGCCATTAGCTGCCCTTTCCGTGTCGGCGCACGAACTCGAGGAAGGTCTCGTTGAAGGGGGCGGGATGCTCCCACAGGCAGGCATGGCCACCGGGGGTGGTGGCCCATTCGGCGCCAGCCACCGCCGCGTGCAGCCGCCGGGACAGCGACACCGGGATGAGAATGTCTTCCTCGCCTGCCAGCACCAGGGTGGGCACGGTGAGCTGGCCAAGCCGGCTGGTCGTGTCGTGATTCTGAATTACCGCCAGTTGCGCCAGATAGGCATGCACCGGCTGGTCCATGTACCGCATGGCGGTTTCGAACTCCGCCACCTCCGCGCCGCGCTGCTCGAAGAACGCCGTGGTGAAGGCCCAGAGGCTGACATCCCGCATGATGAACGGGACGCCGAGTACCGTTGCCATGTCCGCCCACATGCTGAACATCCGCGAGCAGAACGGGCCCGGCGCGGCGTAGGTGCACCCGAACGTCACGGAAAGCAGGTCGGCCGGGTAGGCGAGGGCGTATTCCTGGGCGATCATCCCGCCCATCGAGACACCCATCAGGTGGAAGCCGGAGATGCCGAGCTCGTCGGCCAGGCCCTTCGCGTCATCAGCCAGCATCCGGCTGGAGTACGGCCCGGCGGGCTTGGCCGTCGCGCCGATCCCCCGGTTGTCGAAACGCAGCACCCGGTGTCCGGCGGCCAGCAGGTCGTCCATCTGCAGGGCCCAGGTTTCCAGGTCGTCGGCAAGGCCATTGACCAGGACGATGGTCTCCGCGCCGTCGCCCTCTAGCCGGTAGTTGATCTCGATGTCGTTGACCCTGGCGATCGGCATCAGGTATTCCTCGCGCTAGTTAGTGCTGGGATATTGACATCCCGGCCGCTCACTGCAACCTGGCCGTCACGACCCGGCATGCCCGGACCTGAGCCGGATGCGGGCATGCAGCTCCCTGAGCATCTTCTCGGTCAGCGAGAAATGCTCGGCGGCCAGCTGCGCCGCCCGGTCCGGGCTGGCCGCGATTACCGCCTCGGCCAGGATCGGGTGCTGCCGCAGAGCGCGATTGCGGACTTCCGGCGAGTACGGCTCCGCGTCGAACCCGAGGCTGACCTCCCGCCGAGTGCGTGCGCTCAGCTCCAGCAGGTGCCGGTTGTGGGTGGCTGCGGCGATCGCCTGGTGCAAGGCAAGATCGGCGAGCTGGGCAGCCCGCCGGTTGCCCGCCTTGGCGTAAGCGTCGACGGCCTTGCGGATCGCCACGACGTCGGCGTCGTCCCGCCGCTCGGCCGCGGTCCTGGCGATCACCTTCTCGATCAGCAGCCGGAATTCGAGCAGCTCGGAGAGGTCTTGCCAGGCGGGCACCAATGTCCGGCGGATCATCTCGTCGGAGTCCGGGCCCAGGTCGGCGGCGACGAAGGTGCCGCCGCCGCGGCCGCGCCTGGTCCGCACGTAGCCGGAGGCCTGCAGCCGCTGGATGGCTTCCCGCACCGTCGTCCGGCTCACCTCCAGCATGGCGGCCAGTTCCCGCTCGGTCGGCAGCCGCTGGCCGGAGGTGAACTCGCCGAGTGCGATCGCGGTCACGAAGCGCTCGGCGACGCGCTCGCCGGCGGTGCGCATGGGCATCGGCGTCAGCAGCGCCCCAAAGGACGTGCCGACGGCAGGAACGGTCATTGTTCCGCCTCTCTTTTCGAAGGTTCAACGGCACCGGCGGGAGGAGCAGCTGCCGGCGTGCCGCCGCAGGCGAAGAACCTGGCGACGAACCGGGCCGGCGTCCGTGCCCCGGCCACGATGCTGGCGAGTTCCGCCGCCTCGTCGGCCGCATGAATGTTCCGCGGCATCGGCCAGTAGGCCACGGCCGTCCTGCCGAACTGATTGAGGTAGAACGCGCGTCGGTGCTGCCGAGCACCAGCCGCCGCGGCTGGCTGCCGTGCGCGTCGGCATACGCGGCCGCCAGCGCATTCGCCAGCGGGTGGTCGCCGCTCAGCAGGTATCCCTCGGCGCGGAAGCCGGCTGGCCGGATCACCGGCGGGTGGCGGCCAGCCACGGATCCGCGGCCGCGGCGTGCAGCACCGCGGCACGCACCTGGCGCAGCGCCCGCTCCGGCGTCCAGCTGCGCGGGAACCCGACGCGTACGCCCAGCGTGGCCCGGGCCGGCACGCTGGACGCCCAGTCCCCCGCCGTGACGGTGCCGACGTTGACGTTGTAGGGCCGTGCGACCTCGCCGAATGCGGGACCATCGGCGGCGGCGGGCTTCGCCTCGAAGCCAGCCAGCGCCCGCAGGATTAACGGGATGAAGCGCACCGGGTTGACCGCGCGGTCGGCCGCCTCGGCGGGCACGACGTCGATGTGGCCATTCAGCAGCAGCGACGGGGACATCCCCGGGTTGATCCGGCCAAGCACGTTCGGCCGGCCCTGGTACGGCGCCTGCGCCACCCCGCCTGGTGCTCCGGCGGCGGTCTCGGCCGGGATCTCCAGGCAGTTGACGCCGAGCCCGACCGCGTCGAACTCGCCGGCGGCGAGCTCCTGGGCGCCGTGCTCGCGGCCGACGGTGCTCGGCTCGGCGACGAGCCGTTCCAGCAAGGCGAAGGCGGTTTCCGCGCCCGCGGCGACGGCTTCGTCTACTGACTCCCAGCAGGTGGCCGTCGTGGTTCCCATCGACGTCCTCCTGGTCTAGGGTCTGAGCTTTAGGCCATATTTATGACTACCGCCCGCCGTGTCAAGAGTGCGCCGAGATGAGACCGATTGCCCGGTCAGGGCCTGGCAGAGGCCCGGCAGGGACGTGGTCAGGGCGCGGTCAGGGCGCGGCAGGAGAACAATCGCAGGGCCAGAGCAGCGGTCCTGAGATGATCTGCCCGGCTGTGCCAGGGCCACCAGAGCAGGGCCACCAGAGCAGGGCCACCAGAGCAGGGCCACCAGAGCAGGGCCACCAGAGCAGGGCCACTAGAGCAGGGGCCAGTCGTGCACGGGGACGTTCGAGTGCATGTGACCGAGGTAGCGCAGCGTCATCTGCCGCAGCGCTTCCGGCCTGGCCAAGCTGCCGGATTCCTCCAGCGCGTGCAGCGCCCCGGTCTGCCAGGTCGCGCCGTTCCGGCCGGTCAGGCAGCGCTGCTCGATGATGCCGAGCAGCCGTTCCGCCTGCTCGCTGTCCGCCCCCCACCGGCTCAGCCCCTCCCGGGCTAGCGGTAGCAACCGCCGCAGGGTCAGCTCGGTGGCCGGCACCTCGCCGAAGCCCGGCCAGTAGAGCCTGGCCTCGATGCCGTGCCTGGCGGCCTCCAGCAGGTTGTCATTGGCGGCGGCGAACGACATCTGGCTCCACACCGGCCGCTCCTCCTCGGCCAGCATCCGGATCAGGCCGTAGTAGAAGGCGGCATTGGCGAACGTGTCGGCGACCGTCGGGCCGGCCGGCAGCACCCGGTTCTCCACCCGCAGGTGCGGCTGGCCGGCGGTGACCGCGTACACCGGGCGGTTCCACCGGTAGACGGTGCCGTTATGCAGCGTCAGCTCAGCCAGCTGCGGCGCGCCTTCGCCCGCCAGCGCGGCGTCCGGATCCTCGTCGTCGCAAAGCGGAAGCAGCGCGGGGAAATAGCGCAGGTTCTCCTCGAACAGGTCGAAGACGGACGTGATCCATCGCTCGCCGAACCAGACCCGCGGCCGTACCCCCTGCGCCTTGAGTTCCTCCGGCCTGGTGTCGGTGGCCTGCTGGAACAGCGTGATGCGGGTCTCGGACCACAGCTGGCGGCCGAACAGGAACGGCGAGTTCGCGCCGAGCGCGACCTGCACTCCGGCCAGTGCCTGGGCCGCATTCCAGTAGTCGCCGAAGGCCTCCGGGCTCACCTGCAGGTGCAACTGGACGCTCGTGCAGGCAGCCTCCGGCGCGATGGTGTCGATGAAGGTGTCCAGCCGCTCCACGCCGTCGATCGAGATGTCCATCTCCTCGCCGCGGGCAGCGAAGATCTGTTCGTTCAGCAGCTTGTACCGCGGGTTGGCCGAGATGGCCCGCTCGTCGACGTCGGTCTCTCGCAGCGTCGGCAGGATGCCGATCATCGCCAGCTTTGTGCCGCTCCTCGCAGCCCCCTGGTCGGCATGGTTGAGGCTGGCTCTGACCTGGTCTTCCAGCTCGCCGATGGCCCGTCCGGCCAGCGTGCGCGGCGGCACGTTGATCTCCAGGTTGAACTGGCCGAGCTCGGTCGCCCAGGCCGGGTCGGCGATCGCGCCGAGCACGTCGGCGTTCTTCATCGACGGCCAGCCGTCGTCGTCCACCAGGTTCAGCTCGATCTCGAGCCCCACCTGCTGCGGTTCAGTCTCGAACCTGGACTCGCGCAGCATCCGGGCCAGCACGTCGAGGCAGTGCCGAACCTTTTCCCGGTAGGCGCGCCGGTCTGCCTGACTGATCACGATCGCCGGGACATCCCTGCCCATCGGAGCCTCCCCGCGGCGTCAATGGGCCAACGGCTATACCCCTAGCCTGGCACGATCGGCGCCCGGTGGCCAGGCAATCCTGGCCCCGGGCAGCGCGGGCAGCTGTGCGGGCAGCTCAGTGGCAGTGCGTGGCGATGTAAGTGACCAGGCCGATGAACGCCTCGCCGGACTTGCCCTTGGTTGTGATGCCTTCCATCTGCTTCTCCAGCTCGCCCACGGACGAGGCCGATATGGAGCCGCTGCCCAGGGACGAGTAAGCGGACGCGATGATCTTGAGCTCGGCCGCGGCCTGCGGGGGCGCCTCGCCGGCCAGCCCGTTGAAGTAGGCGGCAGCCGATTTGAAGAACTGCCCGCCGTGCGCCTGCAGCGCGCTGAGGTTGTGCTTGTCCTCCGCCGGTACCTTCGGCAGGTTGCGGCTGATGTTGGTGAAGTCCGTGCAGAAATTCCCGGTCAGCTTGGCCGAGGGCAGGCCGGGCACCGAGGCAGCGCTGCTGGCGATGGGCGCGGAGCTGCTGGCGGACGAGCCGCCCGCTGCGGAGCCAGTGGCGCCGCCGCTTGACCCTCCGCCGCAGCCGCTGAGCATGAGGCAGCCGCTCGCGGCGGCCGCGGCGATCGCGGCGACCCGCGGAGCAGATCTGATGGCGAACATGTCATGCCTTTCCTGGTGGCAGTGGATGACCGGGGGCCACTGCCTGCGCAGCGCCCGGCCAGGCCCCGATAGTGGGCTGGCAGCGTTGCAACGGCGTTACAGCCCAGTTGCGTCAGGTGCCAGGAAAAAAGCCAAAGAACATAAGCCTGAAACGGATTCTAGGTGGCGGGCTGCAGTGCGCACGGACCATCCGTTAATAATCGGTGTTTGTTTCCGGGCCGGGTGCGAGTGCCGCCCAGTCGAGCAGCGGGCCGTCCGGCACGATCCTGGACGGGTTGAGGTGCGGGTGCGTCATGAAGTAGTGCCGCTTGATGTGGTCGAACCTGGTCGTCTCGGCGAAGGCAGGAATCGAGTACAGGTCACGGGCGTAGGCCCACAGCCTCGGGTAGTCCGACAGCCTGCGCAGGTTCGCCTTGAAATGCGAGTAGTAGACGGCGTCGAACCGGGCCAGCGTCACCCAGAGCCGGACGTCCGCCTCGGTGATGGTGTCGCCGAGCAAGTACCGCCGGCTGGCCAGCCTTTCCTCAAGGTCGTCGAGGGTAGCGAAGATGCGGGTGACCGCCTGGTGGTACTGGTCCTGCGTGCCGGCGAAGCCGGAGCGGTAGACGCCGTTGTTGACGTTGGCGTAGACGACCTCGTTGATGGCGTCGATCTCGGCCCGCCTGGCGGCCGGGTACAGCTCCGGGGCGCCGGGGGCGGCCCAGGCGGCGAACGCCGTGCCCAGGTCGATCGTGATGTCGGGAAAATTGTTGCTGGCAATGCGGCCACTGGCCCGGTCCCAGAGCACCGGCACCGAGATGTGGCCCGGATACCCGGGCTCGGTCGCCTCGTACGCCTCGCGCAGCAGCGCGAATCCGTTTACCGGGTCGAGGGAGTAACCGTCGCCATCCCGGAACGCCCAGCCGCGGCCGTCCCGGACCGGGTCGACCGCCGACAGCGAGATGACCTCCTCCAGCCCCAGCAGCTTGCGGACGATCGCGGTCCGGTGCGCCCACGGGCAGGCCCACGAGATGTACAGGTGATACCTGCCCGGCTCGGCCAGGTACCCGCTGGAGCCGTCCGCGGTGATCCGGCCGCGGAACGGGTAGGCGGCCCGGACGAACTCGGCCGGTTTCTTCTTGCCCGCCGGGCGGACGTCGCCGTAGTCGCCGTAGGCGGTGAAGTCGACCGGGCTCGCGCCGCCGGCCTGCCGCTCGGTCGCGGTCATCGCTCCTCCTCGCGGGCGGCCTCGCGGGCCAGCGCCAGGTGCTCCTCGAAGCCCTCCCCGGCCGGCCGGAAGTCGCCCTGGTCGAGCGCCACCACGCCGAGGTTCCCGAGGATGAGGGTGGCCTTGCGCAGGTCGCCGATCGCCGAACTTGGCCATGCTGGCCAGGTAGTACTCGGTGGCCTGCGCCAGCTGGCCCTCGTGCAGGGCGAGCCGGCCCGCCGACATCACCTGGCCGGCCGCCAGCAGCAGCCGGGCCAGCAGGGTCCGCTCCCGGAGCCCGCCCAGGTCCACCGCCAGCCCGCCGCGCTCGGCCGCGACCGACCCCAGGATGCGGAATTCCACGCCTCTACCGTCTCATCTGGCGGGCTGTCAACCCATCATAAGCGGGCATTTCGTCATGCGCACGGCCGCTGCCCGGCCAATGCGCCGACCGCGCAGCCGGGTACCTCGCCAATCCGCGGTTTGAGTCTTGACAGCCGGTTTTGGTGAATTGGCATTAACGCTGGCGGACTTGTGGAAACAGCGTTGCCTGGAGCCAGGCTTTTCAGAGCGGAGGAGAACTGGCATGGGTTTGGTCAGCCGGCCCGTCCGGGCGACGGCCGTCGGGGTCGTCAGCCTGGCGATGACGGCACTCACCGAGACGCGCTGGCGGCGCCAGCGGCGATGGGCTCCGCGGTGAGCCAGCCGCCGCGGCTCCGGCGCTGACCGGCTAGCTCCGGCGCTCCGGCGGCCGACAGCGCGGCGGCCGGGCGCCGGGGACGGGCACCCTCCCCGGCACCCGGCTCCGCGCGCTCCCGGGGCGGATACGGTGGATCCCGGGCCCCGCGCCGGGCGCGCGGCTGATGACCGGCGGAGGCAGCCAGTGACTGAGCACATGCCGAGCGGCGAGTTCGAGGGCGGCGAGTTCGAGGGCGGCGACTCTGCCTGCTGGGCGCACCTGGTGTGCCCGGAGTGCGGGGCGATGGAGTCCGGGGGTCACCGGGACGGCTGCCCCGCAGCGGCAGCCGCGGTGAATCCGGCGACCGGCCGCGACCCGGGGTGACCGATCACCGGATTCGGCCTCGTCCTGGCGGACGGAACCGGGGCCGGCGAAGGCGATAGCTGGTGCGGACCGGGCGGCGGCACGGCCGGCCGCCGTGAGTGGCCGGCCAATCCGTTTCAAATAGGGGCCGGCGAACATGCACCGGTCGGGCGGCTATTGCCAGACTGCGGCGATCACGCCGGTAGCCAGCTGTTTCGGGGTGTTGCCGTGGCGCGAAACGTACAGAATGTCGCCGGCCAGGTAGAGCAGCCACTTCCCGTTGGTGCTGGCGTCCAGGCTGGTGTGGTCAAGGTTGGCGAAGCCGATCGCAACCTGGTGGACCAGCGCGCCGGATGTACTCACCTCCCACATCAGCCGGGAGGCGTTCCGCACCGGAACCCCGGCGCAGCAGGCCCGGCTGACGAACAAGTTGCCGTCCGGCATGAAGACGCCTTCGCGCAGGTAGCTCTTCCTGGCACTGGGCTGGCCGGTGACCGGGATCGAGATATCGCCCGGGCCGGACAGGTAATACCGTGCCGCGGAGGTGTTCAGAAGTACCAGGTTCCAGCCCTCGTTGTCCTGCACCGCCGAGATCGATACGGCGAGCCTGGCACCGTCTGGTGCCCAGGAAAGATGCGAGATGGGAGCGGGCAGCCCGCTGTCCTGCCCGGGTGCGGCCATCGGGTAGGCGACCTGGTCTCCGCTGCTGAGGGTACGGACGATCAGCCGGAACTGCGACGTCAGGCCGGCTTGCTTCGGGATGCAGCCCGCGGTAAGCGAGGGCTCCTGGGCGAACGCGAGCTTCGTGCCGTCCGGGCTGATCGCCGGCAGCGAGCCCACCGCGATGTGCGTGGGGGTGCCTCCGGTCACCGGGACCGACTCGACTTCGTCGGTACAGCCGTGACTGACCGCGAAGTACGCCGTGGTCCGGTCGGCTCCGACTGCGATCTCGTCGCCGATCACCCCGGTCGGCACCAGCGTCTTCGCCACCGAGCCGCTGGCTGAGGCGAGTATCACGAGCGCACCGGCCTTGGTGACGGCGATGACCGCCGGCCGCCTGGCCGCGTGCCGGTGCGACTTGGCAGTTGCCGGCGGACGACTGCTGTGCGAAGCGGGGCCGGGTTCCGCGGCCGGGTTCCGCGGCCGGGATCTACAGCCCCGTCGCCGCGCGGGAACTGGCCGTTGCGTCGGGCCCGAGCCGCACGGTTATCTCGTGGATGAAGTTGCCGCCATAGCCGCGGCGATTCCACTGCGGCCGCGCAGGCTGCGTGTGGCCGGCCAGGTCGGTAGCCTTGGCCCTGATCGCCACGTCGCCAGAACCGCCGGCCAGCGCCAAGTGCTCCCACCACTGCCAGCCGTGCGTGGTCGACTGGCCGACCAGCCTGGCGTCCTGCCAGCCGCCGTCGGCCACGCTTACTTCTACGCAGGCGATCGGCGCAGCGCCGGACCAGGCGACCCCGCGGATTGCGAGTTCACCGCCAGACCGCCGCTCGCCCGGGCAGGGCTCGGTAATCAGGGCGCGAACCCGCTGCATGCGGACAGGTTCCCGCGTCACCGTGTCGCCGAACGACCGCTCGGACATGTACTCGTACATGTAGTGGTCAGCCTGGAAGCACCCGTCGAATGCGGCGCCGGTCACCTGGATGTCGGTCAGCCACTTGACCGAGGCGACCGCATACCAGCCAGGAACGATGACCCGGAGCGGCGCACCGTGCCGGATCGGCAGTGGCGCGCCGTTCATCGCGTAGGCGAGCAGCGCGCCCGATTCCCTCGCGTCGGCTAGGGCCAGGCTGCGCTCGAACCAGATCGGCTCCGCCAGGTCATCCACCATCCCCCGGTCAGCGCCACGGAAGACGAGCTCGGTCGCTTCCGCCTGGATGCCGGCCCGGCCGAGAACCTCGTCCAGCCGGACTCCGGTCCACTCCGCCGTGCTCACGGCGCCGAGTTGCCACTGATCTCCTTCGGTGGCCGGGCTGAACAGCGTCCGGCCGTTTCCCGCGCACTCGAGCGTTGCCACGAAGGTGTCGGCGGTCATCCCGGCGAGCTCGTCCAGGCTCAGCTGCAATGGCTCCCGGACTAGGCCGCTGATGCTCAGCCGCCAGGCAGCTTCGTCGAGCACCGGGATCGGAAAGTGGTTGCGGAGATAGAAATTCCCTTCCGGGGTCAGCAGCCGGCCGGTGATAGCTGGAGTCCGCGTCTCGCAGTTCAGCGGATCCTCGGTGACGACCAGGAGTCCCGAAGCGGCGGCGGCCCGGCGGGCTCCGGCTGGCTCGATCGCGGAGACCACTCCGTTGCATTCGGCCATTCCTGTGCCCTCCCCGTCACCTGACATCAGCCAGGCGACACCGGACAATTACGCGGCGACCGCAGGCGCGGCGCCTTGCACCGCAGCGTGCCGCAGCGTCCGCCCGGCAACGCCCCGGCCGGTGACGTGGCCCGGCCGGTGACGTGGCCCGGCCGGTGACGTGGCCCGGCCGGTGATGCCCGGCCGGTGATACAGCCTGCTGGTGATACAGCCCGACCGGTGCCGTCTGCCGCTGCATAGCGCCGAGCCTGAGCTCATGACCAGCGCGTTCAATATAGTCTATATTATTTATTGAAATTATCGACTACTTGTTGCACTTGGCACAACGCGCAAGGCGCACGACTAGCTGGGCGTAGTGCAGGCCGCGATGCTACGCGGGCGGGGGCGGCCGGGGCGCGAGGGCGGGGCGTGGGCGTAGGGCTGGGCCTGCCGCGGCGCGGGCGGACGTGGCGCGGGCGGGCGGGCGCGGCGCGGCGCGGGCGGGCGCGGCGCGGCGCGAGCGGGTGGCCGTACCCGCCGCGGCGCGAGCGTGCAGGCCGGGGCCAACGGTGCGGATGTGATGCGCGGTTGGGTGCATATGGGCCGGGGGGTGGCCGGTTACCAGCCGGTGCCGAGGGCGATGATCAGCCGCTGCCGAGATCGGGGCCGATCCTGGGCCGGTGCAGATCACGGCGGGAATTATCGGATAACGCGATTGAAGGCTGGTCGGCGCATGACGCTCGATCAGGTTCGGTAAGCCCAGTCAATGCGACACCGACCCTGCGGCAGTGGCCATCCGCCGGACTGCCTCCTGCATGAGGGCGGGCGATGTACCCATGTTCAGCCGGGCAAAGCCCGTTCCCGGAGTGCCGAAATCCGGCCCGGAGCTGAGGGCTACCTGGCCGCGAGCCAGGAATGCCGCCGATGGATCCGCACCTAGACCGAGTTGACCGCAGTCCAACCACGCCAGGAAGCTCGCCTCGGGCGGGACGTATCGCACCGCCGGAAGCTGTTCGCCCAGCAGCCTGACCAGGTAGCCGCGGTTTTCGTCAAGCTGGGCGACTACGGCATCAAGCCAGGGCAGCGATTCGGCGAATGCAGCCACCGACGCGAGCACGCCGAGATGCCCGGCGAGTAGCGCTTCCCACCGCTCCGTCAGCAAGTCTGCCAGCCCAGGCGAGCCCGCTACCGCGATACCGCACTTCAGGCCGGGAATGTTCCAGCCCTTCGACGCCGAGCCGAACGCGATCGCACGCTGCCCCGCTGCATGATCCAGGGAGAGAAACGGCACATATTCCGCGCCCGGCAGCACGAGTGGCGCGTGGATCTCATCGACCAGGAGCAGCTTGTCATGCTGGCAGCAGAGGTCGCCGACTGCGGTCAACTGCTCGCCAGACCAGACTCTGCCGACCGGATTGTGCGGACTGCAGAGCAGGTATGCACTGACGTTCTCGTCGGCGAGCGCCCGGTCGATCGCATCAAGGTCCAGGTCATACCGGCCGTCGGCGCGCCTGGACAGTGGCGCCTCGACGACCTGCCGACCGATGAAGCCGATCCGGAAGAAGAACGGCGCGTAGACCGGCGGATTGATGACGATCCCCGATCCGGGCGGCGTGAGCGCAACGATCATTTCGGCAATTCCGGTCATGACGTCCGGAACGGCGAATACCCGGGCCGGGTCCGGCGACCAGCGCAGCCGTTTGCGGGCGAACGCGGCGAACGCCTCGCCCAGCACTCCCTGGTGCGCGTAGCCGGCGTCGCTGATAGCGATCGCCGCCCTGACTGCCTCCTTGATGGGATCGGCCAGGTCAAAGTCCATCTCGGCGACGAAAGCGGGCAGCACTTCGTCTGGAAAGGTGCGCCACTTGAAGCTGGTGCGGCGCCTGAGCTCCGCCAGGGAGCAACCTCCGAGCAGCGGGTCCACGTGACGGATGTTACCCAGAGGAACAAACCACACTCTTCCGGCACGATCTCGGCCCGGATGTGGCCGATGCAGGGCGCCAGGGATACTGCAGTCGCGTGGCCTCCAGAGCATGAACCCAATACGAAACTAATAGCTAACTCATGCTTCTAACAGGTGCTATAGTGGATTTCATGCAGAGATAGTTCTCGCCGGAGGGAGGCCAGGTGCCAGTCAGCCCAGTTCCGGACTTTGACCCAGCCGGGGATCCCGGCGACCGCCCGGCAGAGTTAGCCGCAGATCCCCCTGATGAAGATCTCTGCGAGCTCGACTTCGACCCGGACAGCAGCCCTCCTGACGGTGCCGAGGCGTGGCTGGCCGACGCGGCCGACCCGGTGCGTAACGCCTACCTGGATTCGATAGCCGCGCAGGCGCCCGCGGCGGTGCCCGATTCAATAGCGGCAGGATTCCTGCACCGCGACGGCGGCAGTGGCCGCGGGTTCGCGGCTGGTGGCTTACTTGACGTCATGGCGCCCGGCCCTGTGCTGGCCGGATTCGCCGACGACGCCTGGGCAGACGGGCTCGATCGACTGACCGACGACGAGCTGATCGGAGTCATCTGTGCGTGGCGTCGGCTGGCTTCCTGGGCCACCGCCGGCGAGTTCGCCGCCGTCAGCGCGCTGGCCCGCCGCCGCGCAGCTGAGTCTCGTGGCGATGCAGGCCGACGGCTGGCCGAGCATGTGGATAGCGAGATTGCCGCCGCCCTGACGCTGACCAGTCGGTCCGCCGATCGGTTGCTGGAGCTTGCCGCTGGACTCGGCCGGCTACCGGGCACGGCAGCGGCCCTGGCGGCCGGGCAGATCGACTGGCCTAAAACGATCGTCATCATCGACGAACTCGCCAGCCTGGATGGGACCGATGCGGCTGCGGTCGAAGCCAAGGTCCTTGGCGACGCACCGGGTCAGACCACCGGCCAGCTGCGGGCGGCGGTACGCCGCAGGGTAATGGAAATCGACCCGGAGGCGGCGATCCGGCGACGGAAGAAGGCACAGCAGGACGAGCGAGTTGAGACCTGGACCGAACCCTCCGGCACGGCGGCGCTGGCCGGACGTGACCTGCTGCCCGCCGATGTGATCACCGCCGACAAGCGCCTTAACTCCCACGCACGCTGGCTGAAGCGCCACGGCGCGCAGGGGACCCTGCAGCAACTGCGCGCCCGTGTGTACAGCGCGGTGCTGAACGGTCGGCCAGTCGAGGCACTCCTGCCCGGCAGCGAGTCCGCTGACGCGAGCAAGGGTGACCGGTCAGCCGATAGCGGCCCGGCTATCGACAGCCCAGCTAGCGACGGCCGGGTTGATGGCCCGGCGGGTGGCGGCCCGGCGGGTGGCGGCCCGGCGGGTGGCGGCCCGGCGGGTGGCGGCCCGGCGGGTGGCGGCCCGGCGGGTGGCGGCCCGGCGGGTGGCGGCCCGGGGAACGGCAGCCCGGCCGGACTGCCCGTCCTGGGCGGGTCAGTAAACCTGACAGTTCCGCTCGCCAGCTGGCTCGGCCTGTCCAACGCACCAGGCCAGGTCGCCGGGCTTGATGTCCTGGACGCAGCCACCTGCCGTGACCTTGCTGCCACGCTGGCCGCGGGGTCTCGATCTCGCTGGTGCCTGACGATTACCGGCCAGGACGGCCGGGCCGTCGCGCATGGCTGCGCCCGCGCAGGTCCGGGGCCGCCTGGCACCGATCGCATGGCCTGGCTGTCGACGGCCAAGATCGTGAAACTTGAGACCGGGGACTGCAGCCATCAGCGGGAGACCGCCGCCTACCGAGTACCTCCCGCGCTCCGCCACCTAATCAACATCCGGCAGCGCAGCTGCAGCTTCCCCGGTTGCCGAAGACCGGCTGAGCACACCGATCAGGATCATACGATTCCGTTCGATCAGCACGGGCGAACGTGCGAATGTAACTGCGGTCCATTCTGTCGAACCCACCATCAGGCAAAACAGGCACCACGGTGGCATGTCGATCAGCCGGAGCCCGGGGTCTTCGTCTGGACGCTGCCGAGCGGCCGCAGCTACTCCGCCGTTCCTGACACATACCCGCTCTAGACCGCGCGGCGGAACGGCGTGCGCGACGCGCCAGCCCAGGCAGCGCTCCGGCCACGCTGCGCCATCTCGTGCGCGACACGCCGGCCACGCAGCGCCAACGGCGTGCGCCACAGGCCGGCCTGGCGGGCTGGCGGGCTGTCAATCGGACCCGCCACGTCCGAGCGAACGGGAGTGCCTTCGCAGGTACGCCGCCGGCCCCGATAGGACCGGGCACGCTCAATATATCTCGATATAGTATAGTCCATTTTCGTGATACTTGAAAACGGAACTGGTGAGCTGATCCTCGCTCTGCATCGCGCCACCCATGCGACCCTGACCGCGCTGCAGGCCAAGCTGGCCGTCCTGGGCCTGACCGCTTCGGAGATCAATGCCCTGGCGATCCTGGCCAGCGGCCAGCCGTGCAGCATCGGCGAGCTCGCAGCGGCGACCGCAACCAAACCGACGACGCTGACCAGCGTGCTAGACCGGCTGGTGCGCCGCGGGCTTGCCGCACGGCAGCTGGATCCAGCCGACCGGCGATCGTTCCTTGTCTCACTGACCAAGGACGGACGGCCAGTTGCTGACCAGGCGCGTGCTGAAATGGGTGCATTCGAACACGCGGCGCTAACCGCGGTTACCAGCGCTGACCTGGCCGGCTTTCAGGCCGTGACGCAAGCGATCATGGAGGTTCGGAGATGACACACACCATGCCGGCGGAACTGGCCGAAATCCTCGCGGAAGTAGCCCCTCCAGGAATCGCGTTCCGGCACCGCCAGCACATTCACCTGGCCTTCATCGCCGTGCACCGGCACGGCGGGCCGTGGGCCGCAGAGCTGATCAGTCGCTGGATCCGGCACATCGCGGCCTACGAGCGCGCGCCACAGAAATACAACGCCACCATCACCCGCGCGTGGACCAGGATCGTCGCGCATCATGTCGGCGCGGACCCTTCGGTCACCGATTTCGGGGCGTTCGCCGAACGCAACCCCGCATTGCTCGACAAAAGGCTGCTTGCCCGGCACTACACCCCGGCTGTCCTCGCTTCACCGCAAGCCAGGGCAGGATGGGTAGAACCCGATATCGCTGCGTTCCCGTGGACGGAGGGCTAATGCACCAAGGCGGCCAGCACGCCGCGGCAAGTCCGGGAGATCCTGCGGACATGGCTGGCATGGCCAACCCAGCTGGCTCAGTAGATGCTGCGGGTGCGGCAAGCACGGCCGCAGCGACAGACCCGGCAAGACCGGCGGAACCGGCAGGCCCGGCGAAATCGGCAGGCCCGGCAGGCCCGGCGGACCTGGCGAGGCAGAAGGACCCCACGGCCCCGGCGGGCCAGAAGGAACCGGCCGACACCGCGGACGGACAAGCCCCGGCCGACACGCTGGAGCTTGATCACCTGCACCGCCGGTATGGTGACGTGGTCGCGCTGGACGGGCTGACTTTCACGGTCCCGCCCGGCCAGGTGTTCGGCTTCCTGGGGCCGAACGGAGCAGGCAAGACCACCGCAATGCGAGCCATAGTCGGAGTCACTAGCCTGGACGGCGGCCGGGTGCGCTGGCGTGGCCAGCCGATCGGCCCCGAAGCCCGCCGCCGGATCGGGTACATGCCAGAGGAGCGCGGGCTCTATCCCGCGATGCGCGTGCTTGAGCAACTTGAGTACCTGGCTCGGCTGCACGGCCTGGCCGCCAGGGCTGCCCACGCAGCGGCCTTGCACTGGAGTGAGCGCCTCGGTCTGGCGCACGAAGGACAGGCCAAGATCGAGACCTTGTCGCTCGGCAATCAGCAGCGAGTCCAACTCGCGGCTGCACTGGTCCACGATCCAGAGTTGCTCGTCCTGGACGAGCCGTTCTCCGGCCTGGACCCGGTCGGCGTCGATGCCATGAGCCAGGTGCTCGCCGAGCGTGCCGCGGCCGGGATCACCATGCTCTTCTCAAGTCACCAGCTCGACCTAGTCGAGCACCTGTGCCAGTCGGTGGCGATAATCCACCGCGGTCGGCTGGTTGCCCAGGGCACGGTGCGTGAGCTGGGAATGGCCGGCGAGCTGCGGATCAACGTCCGGGTGGCCGGCGATGACACTGGCCGCTGGGCACGCGATCTAGGCAGCACGGCCCAGATCGAGAACAACGCGGGCGGACTGGTCCTGCTGTCGCTGCGAGACCGGACAAAATCCCAGGTCGTACTGGACCGGGCCAGGGCAGCCGGCCCGGTGGAGCATTTCAGCTTCGAGCGGAGGAAGCTGTCCGAGGTGTTCCGCGATGCCGTCGGCTCGGGGCAACAGAACGGCCCCCGGCAACAGAACGGCCCCGGGCAACAGAACGGCCCCGGGCAACAGAACGAGCTCGGGCAACAGAACGCCGCCAGCGCCGGCGGAGGAGGCCCGTGAACATACGCGAAGCGCAGCTGATCCGGCTGGTAGCCGTGCGCGAGATCCGTGACCGTGCGCGGGCCAGGTCGTTCTGGGTCGCCAGCGTGATCCTGCTGCTCGGCGTCGCTGCGGCGGCCATCATCCCGGCCCTAGTGCACGGTCACCAGTCGACGGCACGGGTTGGCATCGTAGGCGGCCAGGCGGCCGTGCTTGCCCAGACGGTCCGGGAGGCCGGACTAGTCTCCGGGACGACGGTCACCGTCGTGCCGCTGCCCGGCCTGGCGGCGGCCAGGGCGAGGCTGCACTCTGGAAACCTCGCCGCCGTCCTGGTCGGCGACCGCGAGGTGCTGGTCAAACAGCAGCCGCTAGGCGGCAGCTCCTCGCCGGGCTCGACGTTGTCAGGCGCGCTGTCCCAGCTCGGCGGCCTGCAGCGGCTCTACGCGCTGCTGCCGCCCGCGGCCGCGGGCAATATCGCGAGACACGGCATCGCGCTCCCGGTACACGGTCTCGTCCCGCCGCCGCGCGGCCTGGCGAGCCGGATCACCGGCCTCGCCGCCGCCATCCTGATCTACGTGATCATCCTCACCTACGGTGTGCGCATCACCATCGGTGTCGGCGAGGAAAAGGCCAGCCGGGTCGTCGAGGTGCTGCTGACGACGCTGCGGCCGGTCCATCTGCTGGCCGGAAAAGTAATCGGCATGGGCATCCTCGCCGTGGCGCAGATCGTGGCGATGGTTGCGGTGTTCCTCGCGCTCGGCCATGCGGCAGGCGCCGTGGCAGTCCAGGGCGCCGCGGCCAGCGTTGTGCTGGCCGGCGCGCTTTGGCTAGTGCTCGGCTACGCCTTCTACTGCACCGCCTATGCCGCGGCGGGCTCGCTCATCACCCGGCAGGCCGACGCCTACAACGCGTCCATCCCGCTGCAGCTACCGCTGATCCTGGCCTACGTACTGGCTTACACGGTGCTCTATGCCAGCGGCGTGAACTGGTTCTACCACGTGCTTGCCTATATCCCGTTCACCGCACCGGTCGCAATGCCGGTGCTGGTCGCGGTGGGCGCCGCGCCGGCCTGGGAGCTAGCGCTCTCCGCTGCCATCAGCCTCGTGGCCACCGTCGGGATGGCGCGGCTGGCGGGCACGATCTATGAGCGGGCGATCCTGCGCACCGGGAGCAGGCTCCGGGTAAGGCAGGTACTCAGGTCCGCGCGCTAGCCGGGCAATCCGGCCGCCCCGCCCTGGTTCTAGTCTGGCGGCTGAATATCGCCGGCCAGGTAGCGATCCAGCGTTGGGCCGATCGCGGCGGCCAGGTCATCCGCGCTCGCCGTGGCGACCGGGCCAAGCGCCAGCACATACCTGGTCAGCGCCAGACCGAGCATCTGGCTGGCGGCCAGCGCAGCACGGAACTCCGGGCCGGCCTGACCCGGGGCGGCCTCATCCGCGCCTGCCGCGCTCGCCGCCGCCGCGACCGGCCCCAGGATTACCTCGGTGACGAACTCCCGCAGCATTCCCGCCGCCTGCTCGCTGGTCAGCGCCGAGCGCAACAGCCCGAGGAACGGGCCGCGCACATCCTCGTGCTCCCATACCCCGAGGAAGGTCCGGACCATGTGCACGCCGAGGCTCACCGCCGGATCCCGGCCGCCGGGGGCGAACACCGCCGCCAGCACTTCGCTCGGCACCACTGGCAGCCGCATCGCCGCGACGAACAACTGCTCCTTGCTGCCGTAGAAATGATGCACGAGCGCCGGGTCAACCACGGCGGCCGCCGCGATCGCCCGGATCGTCGCCCCGTCGTAGCCGCGATCGGCGAACTGGGCGCGGGCAGCCACCAGGATCGCCTCACGGGTACCGCTATCGCCCGTCCGGCGGCCGGCCCGGCGCGGGCCGTGCCCATCGCCGGGACCAGGCATAGGTCGGCGAGTCACCCGGTCGCCTCCGTTTCAAATCCTGATTGGGCCAGCTGGAAGAACCGTTCCTCCAGGGTGGCAGGTGCCGCAAAGATCCGTGATCCCGCGGCCACGGCGCCGCCCGCCGCGCGCAGTGCGCGCTGCACCTCGGCGGGCCCGGAGCCGGGGACCCGCAGTGCCCGGCCGGCCAGCGACACCGGCATCCTGGCATCGGTCAGCGCGCGGAACGCGGCCGCCCAGGCCGCCGTCTGCACGACGGTGACCTGCACAGAACCAATTATCTCCGATGCCGTACCGCGGGCGACCACCCGGCCGTCAGCCATGATCACCAGCCGGGCGCACTCCCCCGCCTCCTCCATGTAGTGGGTTGTGACGAGGACGCCCGCGCCCGCTGCCGCGGCGCCAGCGATGGTGTCCCACAGCCTGGCCCGGCCAAGCGGATCCACGCCGGACGTCGGCTCGTCCAGGATGAGCAGATCCGGCTGGTGCGACAGGGCCTGGGCGAACGCGATGCGTCGCTGCGCGCCAAGCGGCAGGGACCCGACCGGGGTACCGGCATATCGCCGCAGCGAGGCTGGCAGCTCCGGCCGCGGGCCGCCGAACGCCGCCGCCGAGAACTCCAGGTTCTGCTGCGGGGTCAAGTCGTCATACAGGCCGAGGCCCTGCGGCACGTAGCCGATCCGGCGCCGCGTCCCGCGCGACGGCGGGGCGCCGAACAGCAGCACCTCGCCTGCCGAGGCCGGCAGTAGACCGAGCAGGATCCGGATCAGCGTCGTCTTCCCGGCGCCGTTCGCCCCGAGCAGGCCGACAATCTCGCCGGCCTCGATCTCCAGGCTGACCTCGCTGACCGCCGTGAACTCGCCGAACTGCCTGCTCACGCCGGCGCACAGGGCAAGCGGCGCGGCAGACGGCCCGGCGGCAGCGGGCGGGACGGCAGTCATCGCTTGCTCCCGGCCAGTTCCAGCTCGCGGGCCAGCGCCGCAACGGTGACCGCGTCCTGCAGATCCGGCTGGATCGGCTCGCCCGGGCCGCCCGGACCGTTCAGGTCGCCCGGACCGGCCGCCGAGCCTGGCGGATCCCACACCCGCCAGCGCCCGCCGCGCCGCCATGCCCGCTGCTCGTCGGCTCCCGGCGGCCGCTCAGCTACCGCGCGGAGCGTGCCCGGCGTCGCGGCGATGATCTGGTCTGGCGTCCCGGCGGCTAGCTCGCGCCCGTCATCGAGGGCTAGCACGGCGGCAGCGCGTTCCGCCTCGTCCAGGTAGCTGGTAGCAAGGACGACGGCGCAGCCGTCCGCCGCGGCACGGGCGATCAGCCACCAAAGCCCCGACCGGCTGACCGGATCCACGCCAGTCGTCGGCTCGTCCAGGACCAGCAGCCGTGGCCCGGTCAGCATGGCGGCTATCACCCCGAGTTTCTGGCGCATCCCGCCGGACAGCTGCCCGGCCAGCCTGTCCCGGGCAGCGCCAAGGCCGGCCCGGTCCAGCAGGTCGGCCGACCGCTCGCGGGCGCGGGCGGCCGGCAGCCCGTAAGCCGATGCGCGGAACTCCAGATTCTCCGCCGCGGTCAGGTCCGGGTACGTGCCCGAGCTCGCCGCGAGATACCCGATCTGCCTGGCAGGCGGCCGCCGGACTTGCCCGCTGCTGGGTGCGAGCGCACCGGCCAGGCAGCGCAGCAGTGTCGTCTTCCCGGCACCATCCCCGCCGACAACCGCCGTGAGCTGGCCCGCCTGCGCGCGCAGCGTGATCTTGTCCAGGGCAAGCTGCCCCTGATATTTAACGGATACTTCGTCGGTACCCCAGTCCGCAGCGGCCTCGGCAGGCCCAGGGCCTGCCGACGGGTCGCCCGGTCGGCCGGTCATGCCGTCCGCCCTGCCCGTGCGGGCGCCAGATACTGGCGGAACCGGAGCCACGCGAGGGTCACGATGATCGCGCCGAGCAGCGCGAGGAAAATGAACGGCTGCCAGAGCGCGCCGATCGGTTCCGCCCGGAGCATCACGCCGCGGGAAATCTCGTTGAAATAGGTCAGCGGCAGCAGGTAGGAAATCCAGCGGACTCCGGCGACGATCGAGGACAGCGGGAAGATCAGCCCGGAGAGCAGCACTTGCGGCAGCAAGGTCATCACGGCTAGCTGGATGGCCTGCCCCTGATTCTGCGAGACGCTGGAGATCAGCACGCCGATGCCCAGGGTGACGAACAGGAAGAGCAGCGCGCCGAGACCGAAGACCGCGAGCGAGCCGCGGAACGGCACGCCGAAGATCGCTACCCCGACGACGATGACGATGGCCAGGTCGGCAGCCGCCACGGCGAAATACGGCACGATTTTGCCGAGGAATACGTCACGCGGGCGCAACGGCATCACCGCCAGCTGCTCCAGCGTGCCGGACTGCCGTTCGCGAACCACGCCGAGGCTGGTGATGATCGTGCCGATGAACACCAGGACCACGCCGGCCAGCCCGGGGATCATGATGTCGGACGTGGTGAGCTTCGGGTTGTAGAGAACGTGCACTTCAGGCACGGCGGACAGGGCGGCCGGGATGGTCCCGGCCAGGATCGTCCCGGCGGCGGCCAGGACCGGCTTGCCTTGCCCCAGCTGGCCTTGGCCCGCTTGGCTTTGGCCCGGCTGGCCTGACTGCCCCGGCTGGCCTGACTGGGCCGCGCGGCTGGCCAGCGCGGCCAGCGCGGCGCGCGCGGCGAACAGCTGAGTGCCGTCGATGAGCACCACCGGCCGCGCCTCGCCGGTCACCACCGCGACGACGGCCTGGCCGTCCCGCAGCTGGTCCTGGGCCCAGTTCCGGTCCTGCGCAGCCTGCTCGGTGACCACGTCGAACGGCTGGTGCAGCGCCGCGGAAACCGTGCTGGCCTGCGGTCCGGCGACGACGACCGCGATGCTGGAAACGTCAAAGGTGGCGGCATAGCCGAGTACGACGAGCAGCAGCACCGGCATCGCGATCATCATCGCCAGGGTCCGCCGGTCTCGCCGGAGCTGCCGGAACTCCTTCAGGATCATCGCCCACATCGGCTTGCTCCCATCGTTGCCAGGACGCCGGCTCGCTGCCGGGGAAGTGCCCGGCCTAGTATTTCAACGCCTGTTGAATTCTACTAACGATGAATTCCCGTCGTCAATCCCGGGTACTTTCTCCTGAAGGACAGGTCCGTCGACCGGCATGCCGCAGCGCAGCGTGATTGCCCCCGGCCAGGTAAGGCAGGGCCCGGCCAGCAGGCGCTGTCAGGACAGGGTGCCGCTTGAGCCGAAAGGACACTGTGGCCTCAGGGGGCGCAGCGCAGGCGAGCCGGCGGACGACGTTCGGCAGCGTGTTCGGCAGCGCCGAATTTCGCGCGCTGTGGCTGGCTCAGGTGCTCTCCGTACTTGGCGATCAGCTGGCCAGGGTTGCGCTCACGCTGCTCGTCTATGACCGGACGCATTCGGCATTGCTGGCAGCGCTCACCTTCGCGGCGAGCGTGGTGCCCACCTTCCTCGGCGGCGTCTTCCTGTCCGGTCTCGCCGATCGGCTGCCCCGCCGGCTGGTGATGATCTTCTGCGACCTAGCCCGGGCAGTCCTGGTAGGAGCGATGATCGTGCCAGGACTACCGCTGACGGTCCTGGTTATCCTGCTGTTCACGCTGACCATGCTCGGAGCGCCCTTCACCTCGGCACGCGTCGCCATCTATGCCGACGTACTTCCGGGCGATCGGTTTGTGCTCGGCAACGCCATAACTCTGACCACGTATCAGGTCGCCCAGGTCGCTGGCTTCGCCGCCAGCGGCGCAATCGTCGGGTTCTTCGGGGTGCGAACGTCGCTGCTCGCGGATGCGACGACCTTCGTCGTGTCGGCGGTCATCTTGCGGATATGGGTGCGCGCCAGGCCTGCTGCGCGGCAACCATCCCGGTACCGGGGCTGGGCGCCAGCCAGGGAAATCCTGGGTGGCGTACGACTGGTATTCGCCAACGCGGCGCTGCGAACGCCGATGCTGCTTGGCTGGCTGGCCGCGTTCTACAACGCGCCAGAAGGCGTGGCGGCGCCACTGGCTCGCGAACTTGGCTCCGGGACCGGCGTTGTCGGGCTGCTGCTGGCAACCGAAGCCCTCGGCGCCTCGCTTGGTGCGGTTGCTTTCAGCCGTCTGGCCGCCCCGGCGACCAGGCTGAGGTGGATGCGCCCGCTGGCGATCGCGTCGTGCGCGGCACTGACGCTGTTCGCCGCGGCACCCGGGCTTCCCTTCGCGTTACTGATCCTGTTCGCATCCGGATTGTTCGATTGCTTCCAGCTCGCCGCGAGCGCGGCGTTCCTCAGCGCTGCGCCGATGCAACAGCGCAGCCAGGTGTTCGGCCTGGCCCAGGCGGGGATGAGCCTCGGCCAGGGCGCAGCGATGGTGCTGGCCGGCGCGGTGGCACGACAGCATGCTCCGAGCACGGCAATAGCAACCATCGGCGCGCTAGGAACTGTCGCCGCTGTTGTCATTTCGGCTGGCCGGGCATCCTGGCACAAGCCCCGGTCCGCAGGCGGCCAGCAGGCTAACTGGCCCACGATCATCCGACGTCGAGGCTGATCTCATCCGAGCCGGCTGCCTCAGCCGCCCCAGTTCGTCGTCTGCCTGCTGATCTGCACCGCCGCGCCTCCTCTCCCGCTCGTCACCGCCGTCATCCGCCCGGGCCGGCTGCCTCAGCCGCCCCAGTTCGTCGTCTGCCTGCTGATCTGCACCGCCGCGCCTCCTCTCCCGCTCGTCACCGCCGTCATCCGCCCGGGCCGGCTGCCTCAGCCGCCCCAGTTCGTCGTCTGCCTGCTGATCTGCACCGCCGCGCCTCCTCTCCCGCTCGTCACCGCCGTCATCCGCCCGGGCCGGCTGCCTCAGCCGCCCCAGTTCGTCGTCTGCCTGCTGATCTGCACCGCCGCGCCTCCTCTCCCGCTCGTCACCGCCGTCATCCGCCCGGGCCGGCTGCCTCAGCCGCCCCAGTTCGTCGTCTGCCTGCTGATCTGCACCGCCGCGCCTCCTCTCCCGCTCGTCACCGCCGTCATCCGCCCGGGCCGGCTGCCTCAGCCGCCCCAGTTCGTCGTCTGCCTGCTGATCTGCACCGCCGCGCCTCCTCTCCCGCTCGTCACCGCCGTCATCCGCCGCATAGCCGGACCATCCCGCCCCGTTGAGCAGACTGCATGTTGCTGATGACAAGTTTCAATGTGCATGATTCTCTCGTGTCCTAGCCGGAACATGACGAAATTGCCGCAGGTTGTGACACGAGGTAACCGACTGATCGCTAGACTTTGACTATCGTCCACTCTATTTACGGTGAGTAACGACACCTTGACAAAGAGCGCATGGGATCTGCGAGAATACGGAGCAATGCTCCCAAAATCGGTCACCGGCTGCGCGGTCACCGGCTGCGCGGCCAGGATCCCCGGCAGCTCGTCACGGAGGAGTGCATGAGCATTGCCCAGTTCAAGGGCGCCAAGCGCCCTGTTCTGGCTGTCCGCTCGTGGCCAGTCTGGGATAACCCTCGCTGGCTGGTCGTCTTCATCGTGATCCTTACCGTCCTCGATGCTGCCGCCATCGGCGTCAGCGCCTCGATGACTGTCTTCCGGCCTCTGCAACTGGTGCTGTTCGGGTTCCTTCTCGCGGCCAGCCTCGGGACGGTGGAGCGGACCCGTCAGGCGGGCGAGAACGCTGGTGTGACCAAGGACATGTACGGCGTCTGGGAACTGCCCATGGCGATCTTGCTTCCGCCACTGTTTGTGCTGATCGCGCTGATACCGCGGCAGTTCATGATGCAGCGGCGGATCAAGCCGATACAGGTCTACCGGCGCGTGTTCTCGGCAGCTGTTGTTGGCTTGTCCTGGGCCGCCGCCTCCCTGGTTTTCCACAGCGTAAGCCGGGACATCGCTAGCTACTTGCATACGCCGGTCGTCCGGAATTCGGCAAGCATCCTGCTGATAGCGGCCTGCGGCCTGGTGCAATGGATAATCAACAACTCCCTGGTGATGACCGCCATCAAAGGCTCGGATCCGGCTGCCAGCATCCGCAAACTGGTACTGTCCCGCGAACCGCTGCATAACGACGCGACCGAACTGTGTGTCGCGCTGCTCGTCACGCTGGGCGCGGCGATAACCCCCATCGCTGTAGTGTTCGCTTTCCCCTTTGTCACGCTGCTGCAACGCTCCCAGCGGCACGCCCAGCTGGTAAATGCCTCCAGGTTTGACGCCAAGACCGGCCTGCTCAACGCCGGAACCTGGGAGCAGGAAGCCAGCTCGGAAGTGTCCCGCGCCAACCGCACCCGCACCTCGCTGGCGGTGGCCCTGATTGACGTCGACAACTTCAAGCTCGTCAACGACACGTACGGCCACCTCGCGGGCGACAAGGCGCTGCAGGCGCTCGCCCGGACTATCAAGCTTTTCCTGCGCGAATATGACCTAGTCGGCCGCTTTGGCGGCGAAGAATTCTGCCTGCTGCTACCGCAGACCGACGAGTCGGCCGCGCGCCGCGTCGCCGAGCGCATGCGCGCCCATATCGCCGAGATGCCCATCGACGTAGCCGACAAGGCAGGCTCCGAGAGCATCAGGCTAACCGTCTCCATCGGGGTCGCCGCGCTGCGCGATACGGGGAACCAGCTCACCGAGCTGCTGGCAACGGCGGACGCAGCCCTCTACCGGGCCAAACATGCCGGCCGCAATCAGGTATGGGTGACTTCTGATACCGCGTCCTACAGTACATGCGTGGATTCTGGCGGTTAAGGCACCATTGCCCGATTGCTTCGACCAGCCAGGCGGGCATTTCGACAGCCGCCACGAGTGAGCCTGACGTCGGTCACCAGCGACTGGCGAGTCATCAGCAGACATCCACAGTACGTCGCCAACGAGCGGGAGCGAAGCAGCCGCTAGCAGCAGCGTCTGATCAGATAGGAACATGGCGCAGACACGGCATCGTGGCCGGTGGACCCTGGAAGACCGGTTCGCGTCCGCCTGGCACTACTTGCCGGTCGAGGTACCGCCCGGGGCCTTCGGGCTCCGCGTCGAGCTGGACTATGAGCGGTCCGGCGCCGTCCTTGATCTCGGCTGTATGAGTCCGGGCGGATTCCGGGGCTGGTCCGGAGGGGCCCGGCGGTCGTTTGTCATCACGGCGGATGCGGCAACCCCCGGGTACCTGCCAGGCGAGCTAACGGCAGGAACCTGGCAGGTGATCGTGGGACTGCACCAGGTTTCGCCGGACGGGACCGGATACGAGCTAACAGCCGAGGTCACCGCCTCGCCCGGCGCCCTGCGGCCCGATCCCGTGGCCGGTTCCCCGCTGCTGACGCAGCGGTCGCCGCGCCGTGCGCTGCCGGCCAGCGACGGGCGGCGCTGGCTGGCCGGCGACCTGCACCTGCACACGATGCACTCGGACGGCGCCCTGCCCGTCGCCGGCGTCGCCAGGCTCGCCGCCGAGCGCGGCCTCGACTTCGCCGCGATCACCGATCACAACACCACTAGCCACCATGCGGAACTCCCGGCGGCCGCCGAACGGTACGGCATCACCCTGCTGGCTGGCCAGGAGGTGACAACCGAGGCAGGCCACGCGAGCGTGCTCGGCGACATTGGCTGGATTGACTTCCGCCAGCCGGCCGATGACTGGCTTACCGCAACGGAGCGGCGCGGCGGGCTGATGTCCATCAACCACCCGATCGGCGGGCACGTGAGCTGGACCATCCCGATGCGGCGCAGACCCCACTTGGTTGAGGTCTGGCACTGGAGCTGGGGACTCGACCTGCGCTGGACCATGCCGCTCGGCTGGTGGCTGGCCTGGGATCCCAGCGCGACTCCGGTTGGCGGGAGCGACTGGCACCGCCCGGGCGCCGATGCCCTGCCTGGAACGCCGACCACCTGGGTGGAGTGCGCGGGTGACGGCCCGCAGGCGGTGCTTGACGGCCTGCGGGCGGGCCGGACGGCAATCTCCGCCAGCCTGCAGGGGCCGGTGCTGCTACGACGGGACGGAGAGCTGATCGCGATCGGCGCCGACGGCCTGGTCCTCGCCGGGCCGGCCGGCCCGGCGGCCCGCGTCCGCGGTGAGCTGGCGGCATTCCCCGGCATGCCCGGGCACCACAGGCTACTCGACCCCATGGGCGCCACCCTCGCGCTGACCGGGTAAACCGCTAGGCGCGGTGGCCCGCTGGAACCCGATCGATGTGACAACGAGCGGGTCAGGTGCCGCTCAACTTCACATCGAGCGGGTTGCCCCGCGGGCTGGGCCCGGGTCGCCGTCGTCATCGGCCGGCTCATCCAGGATGGGTGGGACGGCGGATCGCCGACTATGGTCGCCGCCAGCGCGTCACCGGCCATCTTGCCGCCGACGCTGGCTGGCCAGGCGCAGCGAGTTGCGGCCGCGATCGCGCCCGGGGTGACCCGGGCCGGTTATCGCCCGCGGCCTGATCGCCTGGACGCAGCTGTTTGGCATGATCAGCTTCGAGCTCTTCGGCCAGCTGGTCGGGAGCGCCGACCCGAGCAGCGAGTTCTTCGCCTTTGCCGTCGAGCAGATGGCCGACTTCATCGGGCTCTCCTGACGGCCGGCCAGGGCGATGGCCGATTGGCAGGCGTCACCGGCACCCGACTATCCGTTTCCGAAGAAGAGCAGTACTGCGAAGGGCTGACCGCCAGGCGCTTATCCTGCACCGCAGGCAGGTGCTGCCCGCGACGGCCGGGCTAATGGCGTGGCAGGTGGGCCACGCTGGGTCAATGGCGTGGCAGGTGCGCCAGCCGTGCCCGCAGAATGGCTCGGGCCGACGCCACGTTGGCCGTCTCCGCTGGCTGCTGCGGACACTCGCCGGCGATGACGGCCCGCTCGAGCCTGGCGCGAGCGCTGCCCGGGCTGATCATCTCGAAGGCAATCTTCGGATCCAGCTGTGACATGGCCCTGGCCCGGGAGAGCACGTTCTCCGCCTCGCCCACCCAGACATCCTTGATCCGCCCGCCGCAGCGGTGGTCGACGAGCACCGAGACGACATGCCCAGCGGTCCCGTACGCAAAGCTCATCGTCACGGCCTCCTGGGCACCGCGCTGATCGCCGTAGTACCAGCATTCGCCGACAGCCGGGACCCCTACCGCCGCCGCCCAGGACGGCCCGGCGACCCCGCGGCCCGCCAGCCGGGCGGCCGCGGACGCAGCCGCCGAACGGAGGGTGGGCGAGCCCACCGCGCCGAGCGCGCGCAGCAGCGCCAGCGCGGCCGGCGTGCCCGCGGCCTCGGCGGCCGGCACCAGGTCCGCCGCCGCGCCGCTGCCGCCGAGAGCGGCCAGGATGTCCGAGCCCCACAACTCGGCGTGCAGCGGGCTGGCGATGTCCGCCAGAACCACGCGCGCCTCCATCAGAACAGCGGCGAATGCATCCGCTGGCGCGCAGGCGCCGAAGATGGCCTCGGCAGCAATATCGATGGCGAACGGCCCCGGTGGCTCGCCAGGGGACTGCTGGATCATGCGGGCATCCTGCCATGGCTGACGGCCGCATCGGCCCGGATCGCGGGATCACGCGGATTCCGGCCCGGCTTCGTCACCAGGCGCCGGGAAGTTCCGCCCCGTACCAGGACTCGATGATCCGGTGCGCGATCGACACCGGCGGTGGCAGCAGCAGCTCACCCGCGGCGACGCTGGCCCGCAATTCCGCCCGGGAGAACCAGTGGGCCTCGACGATCTCGTCGGCATCGACCCGGATGGCCTGGCCACCATCGGCCAGCGCGCGGAAGCCGAGCATCAGGCTGTGCGGCATCGGCCATGGCTGGCTGCCGAGGTAGCGGACCTGGCCGACGCTGATGCCGGTTTCCTCAAGCACCTCACGGGCGACAGCCTGCTCGGCGGACTCTCCCGGCTCCACGAAGCCGGCCAGAATCGATACCCGGTGCTCCGGCCATCGCGCGTTGCGCGCCAGCAAGCAGCGATCGGCCGGATCCGTGACCAGCATGATCACTGCTGGGTCGAGCCGGGGAAAGTGCTCGCTACCGTCAGCCGGGCAGCGCCGCGAGTGCCCGGCGGTGCCAGGCTCGGTGACTGTGCCGCAGCGCGAGCAGTGGGTGCTAACCGAGTGCCAGTTGGCCAGCGCAACCGCATGCGTCATCAGCCCGGCGTCCCGGTCGCCGAGGAGCTGGCCGACCGAGCGCAGGCTAGCCGGACGGACGCCGGGGCCGGCTGTCCGGCTAGCCTTCGAGTCCGCCATCCGGTATGCCTCTGAGCCTGCCGCGGCCTCCTTGCCCGCCGCCGAGCCAGCCGGGCCCGTCCTGTTCGCCGTATCCGCCTTCGAGTTATTCGTCTCCGAAGCTGGCAGCGGGCCGAGAACGCCGAAATACGCCACCCCGGCAGCATCGACGCCTAGCAAGAACCGCACGCCAGCCGGAGCCTCGGCAGACGGCACGAAGACAAGGTCCGCGCCGCCGTCCGCGCCGAACCGGGTCAGCGCCTGGCCGTCATCGACGACCAGCACACGGGTACCGGGCTCGGCCCAGGCGGCGTCAAGCCAGGCGTTGTCCATACGGCGCTCCGCCGACCGGTCGACGGCGCTGCGGGCCAGCGTGAGCGTGCCGAGGCTCCCGGCGGCCTCGCTGCTGCCCGGGGCGCCCGCCGTGCCCGGCCCGGCCGCGCCTGTATCGCCGGCGAGCCCACCCGGCCCGGTTAGCGCCGCGTCATCCGGGTCGGCGTGGTAACCCTCCTCCGCGGATAGACCAGCGGCATCGTTCACCGCGCCGCCGCCAGGTCCCCGGCTGCCGCGGCGAGCTCGTCCCAGAGGTAGGCGACCGCCTCCGCTCCCTTCAGCAGCAGCGCCTTGTCGACCTTCTCATTCGGGGCGTGGATGCGATCTTCATCCAGGCCTACCCCGACGAAGACCAGCGGTGCCGCCAGGATGTCGGCCAGGTCAGCTTCCGGCCCGCTGCCGCCTTCCCTGGTAAACAGCACCGGACTGCCGAAAGCACGCCGCAGGGCGCGCCGCGCCGCCTGCACGGCCGGCGAGTCGGCCGGCGAGAAGCACGCGCGGACGCCAGGACCGCTGACGGTCACCGTCGCCTTGATTCCCGGCGGCGTCCGCTTCGCGACGTACTCGCGCAAGGCGGCCGCCACGTCGGCGGGCTCTTGCCGGGCGACCAGCCGGAAGGACAGCTTCGCATGCGCATCGCGCGGGATGATGGTCTTGCCGCCCGGCCCGGTGTGGCCGCCCCACATGCCGTTGACCTCGGCGGTCGGCCGCGCCCAGATCCGCTCCAGCGTGCTGAAGCCGGCCTCGCCTGTCGCGGCGCCGCTGTGACCAGCCTCGGCGAGCCAGGCCTGCTCGTCGAACGGCAGCTGGCCGAACCCGTCGCGGTCCTGGCCGGAAAGCGGAGTCACGTCGTCGTAGAACCCGGGCAGCGTCACGCTGCCGTTGTCGTCATGCAGGCCTGCCAGCATGTCGGCAAGCGCGTGCAAGGGGTTGGGCACGCCGCCGCCGAAGGAGCCGGAATGCAGGTCCCGCTCCGGCCCGGTCACGTCAATCTGCGCGTCGATCACGCCGCGCATGCCTACGCACATCGACGGAACGTCCGCGGCCCACATGGACGTGTCGGTGACGACGATCACGTCGCAGCTTAGCTCGTCCCGCCGGCTCCGCAGCAGCTCGGCAAGATGCGGCGAGCCGGACTCCTCTTCGCCCTCGATCAGCAGTTTGAGGCTGACCGGCGGCGCGTCCCGGCCGCCTGCCGCCAGGCAGGCCCGCACGCCCAGCGCGTGGAACAGCACCTGTCCCTTGTCGTCGGAGGCACCACGCGCCAGCAACTGGCCATCCCGCTCGGCTGGCTCGAACGGCGGCGAATCCCATTCATCGAGCGGCTCCACCGGCTGGACATCATGGTGACCGTAGACCAGCACGACCGGTGCGCCCGGATCGGCCGCCGGCCAGTGCGCGAAGACGGCCGGCAGTCCCGCCGTGCCGCCGCGCTCCGCAGGCTCGCCAGCCGGCCCCCTAGCGCTAGCTTGCGCCGTCGGGTGGCCGGAGCCGGTATCGCCGCCCGTCTCCCAGACCTCGGCCACCGGGAAGCCGGTCTCCCGCAGGTGGCTGGCCAGCCAGTCGGCGGAGCGGCGGACATCGGCATGCCGCCCGGGGTCAGCCGAGATCGAAGGGATAGCCAGCCACTGCTTTAGCGCACCGAAGAACTCAGGCGCGCTGCGGTTGATATAGCCACGGACGTCCATGCGCTAAGACCTGCCTCCTCGCGACAACGATCCAGACTCTAGCGAGCGGCGCACGGCGGCAGCTTGCCTGGCGGCGCTGTCAGTGCCAGGCTATGGATGCGCCCGGCCCGGCCAGGCACTAGCGAGACGCGGTAAGCGCCGAGGCGGAACCTGGCGTAACGGGACTTTTCGTGCGGCCCGGCCCGGACCGCATGGCTTTCCTCATCGCCGCAGGCCAGCAATAGCGGCACGGTTGACCGGTAAACCGCTTGTCACCCCGCGTTCATCTGTAAAGTTTCTCTCCATGGGTTGGAAAGAGCCAGTCAATTCGTTGCTGGGGCGAACCATCGGATATCAGCTGACGAGGCCCCCTGGGCACCGGGCGAGGATACTGCCACCGCCGGTCAGCGGCCGGATGCTGGTTCGCCCGATCTTCATCTTCTCCCCCGCCCGCTCCGGCTCCACGCTGCTGCGCGCGATCCTCGGCAGCCACACGCAGTTGTACGCGCCGCCAGAACTGCCGCTCAAGCATATGACGGTCCAGGCGGAGACGAAATGGATCCAGAAGTCCATGTGGGCCCTCCAGCTGACCAATGAGGAGCTTGACCACCTGCTGTGGGACCGCGTGCTTGCCGACACGCTTGCCCGCAGTGGCAAGCAGGTCATCGTGATCAAGACGCCGAGCAACGTGCTGATCTGGTCCCGGATCGCCGAATGCTGGCCCGATTCCCGGTTCATCTTCCTGCTGCGCCATCCAGCGGCTGTGATCGCCTCGCTGCAGGCGTCCTGGGACATCAACTGGCAGGCGGCCGGTTCCGGCAGCCCGGAGAAAGTCACCGCCAGGTCGCTCAGGTACATGCGCAAGGTCGAGGAGGCCCGGCACGGGCTGGCCGGCCACACCGTTCGATACGAGGACCTGACCACCGACCCGGAGACGACAGTCCGCCAGCTCTGCGGCTTCCTCGAGGTACCCTTCCAGCCCGCCATGCTGGACTACGGCGATTTCGCTGACCTTCGCATCTCGCCTGGCCTCGGCGATGCTTCAAAGAACATCCGCTCTGGCCGCATCCAGCCCGGCACGCCACCCCCGCGATCCGGCGAGATCTCCCCCGCGGTCGCCAAGATGTGCGCCACGTGGGGCTACCGCCAGCCCGACGGCCAGCCCTACCAGACCGCCGGGTCGCCGGAGTGGGAAGCCGCAGGTCAGCCAGCACCGGACGATGAGCACGACGACCTGGCGGATGCGGACTTCGGCCCAGTCCAGGCCCGGCACGAGCAACAGCCGTCCGACCAGCACTGAGGCCGTGCCCCGGGTGGCCCGCGTTAGCGGGCAAGCGGGATGTCCTCGATCAGCGCGGTCAGGCCGGCCAGGTCAAGCAGGTCCGCTGGGCGGACCGTGGCGCCATCCCGGACGTAGTAGAACGCGGCCCGTACCTGGCCTACCGGCACGCCAGCCAGGGCTGCCCAGGCGAGCCGGTAGGCCGCCAGCTGGACCGCCACCGCGCGGCCTTCGGCGGCCGATCCTGGCTGCCGCCCCGTCTTCCAGTCGACCACGTCGAAAACGCCGTCCGGCGAGTCGGCGAATACCGCGTCGATCCGGCCCCGTACCAGCCGGTCGCCGATCAGCGTCTCGAACGGCACTTCGACCTCGGCAGGCCACCGGCCGGCCCACTCGCCGCCCTCGAATCGCTCTTGCAGCACGGCAAGTTCCGGATCGGCGGCCGTGTCCGGATCGTCATCGGCGGCGCCGGGCAGCTCGCCGGGGTCGATGAGCCGCTGCGGCCCGAACCGCTCCTCCAGCCAGCGGTGGAACGCAGTGCCGCGGTGCGCGTGCGGCGCGGGCGGCCGCGGCATCGGGCGCCGGACCTGCCGGGCTAGCTCGCCGGGGTCCCTGGCCATGGTCACGAGCGACGACACCGGAAGGCGGCGTGGCAGCGACACAGCCGTGGCCTGTTCGGCCCGGCGCTGTTCCCGCTCGGCGAGCAGCAGGCTGGCGTCTGTCGCCCAGGCCGCGATCATCGTCTGGTCGGCGTCGCTGAGTACGGCTGCGGCTGCAGCGGAAGCCTGGGCTGGGACGGCCGAACCTGGGGAGGCCGCGGCTTTGGCTGCAGCGTCGGAATCGGCTGCGTCGGAGGCAGTCGCGTCGGCTGAGGCAGCGGCGCTGCTAAGGGCTGCGGCAGCGGCGCTGCTAAGGGCTGCGGCGCTGGAGGCCGCGGCTGGGGCACTAGAGCCTGCGGCAGCGGCGGCCGAGGCAGCTGCCGCCGCGATCGCCTCGTCCACTAGCGCCGCCGCCTCGCGGACCGCGTCGTACCGGGCACCGCGAGGAACGGCCGGCCACCAGGCGGCGGCCGGCTCGACCAGCGCGGGATTCTCCGCGTCCGGCTCCGGCGGCAGCGCCCAGCAGGCCACGGTGCCTGCGCCGGACTCGCACGCGGCCCGGATTTCGGTCAGGAAGACGGACGGGCCGAGCCTGGACGTGCCATTTCCCCACCAGAATCCGGTACAGCCCAGCCAGAAGGCGGCCCTGGTCGCCCCGACATAAGCCAGCCGGCGTTCCTCGGCGAGGTCGCGTTCTCCGCACGCGGCGCCGAAATCGGCCAGCGCCCCGGTATCGAGCCCGGTCAGGCCAGGCAGGTCAGCGGTATCGCCCCGGAGGCCGAACGGGAGCAGCCGCGGATTCTCCGTCCACCGCGTGGTCACCCGCGGCCTGGCCGGGAACATGTGCGCCTGCGCGCCGTCCGCGAGACCGGGTATCACCACGGCGGCCCACTGCAAGCCCTTGGCCGCATGAACGGTCGCCAGCTTGACCGAGTCCGCCTCGCCGACCCGGCCCGCCTCCAGGCCGAATTCCTCGTCCTCAGCGGCCGCCAGGTAAGCAAGGAACGCGCCAAGCGTGGGCTCCTGCTGGTCCCCGGCGAACGCAGCTGCGGCGTCGGCGAACGCGTCCAGGTCAGCATGCGAGGCGGCCGGGTCGCCGTCCGGGCGGGCCGATACCTCGATATCGAGCCCGAGCGTGCGCTCAACCTCGCCGACCAGTTCGGGCAGCGGCCGCGCAACATGGCCGCGCAACGCCCGCAGCTCCGCGGCCAGCGCGGAAAGCCGGCCGTATCCGACGGCTGAGTAGGCCGCGGGCTCGCCGATATCGTCCAGCGCCTCCACCAGGCTGCCTGGATCCGCGGTGAAATCGGTCACCGCCTGGGCCAGCACATCGGGATCCGGGCTATCCGCCGACGCTACCCGAGCCCGGGCCGGGGTCCTGGCCAGTGCCGCGAGCGCACGGGAACGACGGCCGAGCGCGACCAGGTCCCGCGGCCCGATCCGCCAGCGCGGCCCGGTCAGCAGCCTGGCCAGGGCATCTGCCGCGCCCGGATCGTGCATCACCCGGAGCGTCGCGACGACATCCTGCACCTCTGGGACGGTGAGCAGCCCGCCGAGCCCGACCACCTCGACTGGGATGCCGCGCTCCTCGATCGCGGTCCGGAGCGCGGGGAACTGCGCGCGCTTGCGGCACAGCACGGCGATGTCGGACGGGCGCACGGCGTCGGCCCGGCCGTCCGGCCATGGACTGCCATCCGGCGCGGTGCCGGGCGGGAGGGTGAGCAGCCGCGCGATCTGGCCGGCCACCCACTGCGCCTCGTCCGCCGCGGTTTCCAGCAGCGCGCAGACAACCTCACCCCGCCCCGCCCGGCCGGGTGGGGCGACCAGCCGGGGCACGCCCGGCCCGGCCGCTCGCAGCCCTTGCTGCAAGGCGGCGGCCGCGTCCAGGACCCGCCCGGTGTTGCGGAAGCTGGTGGATAGCTGCCGCACCGGCGCCGGGCCACCGCCCCGGGGCGGGAAGTCCGCGGCAAACCGGCGGAGGTTCCCGGCGCTGGCGCCGCGCCAGCCGTAGATCGACTGGCACGGATCGCCGACCGCGGTGACCGGATGCCCGCCGCCGAACAGCGCCCGCAACAGCACCAGCTGCGCGTGGCTGGTGTCCTGGTACTCATCGAGGAGCACGACCTGATAGCGGGCCCGCTCGGCCGCACCCACCGCCGGGTGGTTGACGGCAATGCGGGCGGCCAGCGCCATCTGGTCGCCGTAGTCGATGACCTCCCTGGCCGCCTTGGCCGCGGAATAGGCGGCGACCAGCGGCAGCAGCTGCTCGCGGGCCCGCTGGCATTCGATGATCCGGTGCGCAAGCGCGTTGGGCCGGGGTAGCTCGGCTAGGCGGCTGGCCAGCCACTCCCCCGCAGACCGCACGTCAGCGGGCCCGCGCAAGTGCTCGGCCAACTCGCCAGAGAGGTCGAGCACGGCGGCAGTGACGGACGCGGGAGTCCAGCCGATCGCGTCCATCGGCCCGTCATAGGACGCAACTACCCGCGCTGCTAGCTGCCAGGCGACCGCCGGTGTGATCAGGCGCAGCGACGGCTCAAGTGCCTCGCGCAGCGCGTGATCAGCGACCAGCCGGCCCGCGTAGGCGTGGTAGGTGGAGACAACCGGGTCACCAAGGAGATCATCGGCGGACTGCGGGCCAGCCCCGGTGGTCCCGGCACCCCCGGAAGCAGCGCCAGCACCGCCGGAGGCCAAGCCAGCACCGCGCAGGCCGTCCAGCCGGATCCGCACCCGCTGGGCGAGTTCAGCCGCGGCCTTCCTGGTAAACGTGAGCCCAAGTACCCGCTCTGGCCGGACCATGCCGTTCGCTACCAGCCAGACGAGGCGGGCCGCCATCGTCTCGCTCTTGCCGGAGCCAGCGCCGGCGATCACCGCCACCGGGCCGGGTGTCGCCGAGATGACCGCAGCCTGCTGCGCGGTGGGCTCCGCGGCGCCCAGCAGCCGGGCGAGCTGGGCCTGCCCGTACCGGCCGGGCGCCGGGCCAGGCCAGCCGGGCCGCACCGGGCCGGGCTGGCTCCGGCCGTCCTGGCTCCGGCCGTCCTGGCTCCGGCCGTCCTGGTGCCCGGTCACGGGGACACCTGCCCGCCGCGCTCGTGCACCGGGCAGCAGGCCGCCACCGGGCAGACCCGGCAGCCCGGATTGACTTTCGCCTCGAAGACGGAGCCGGCCATCCCGGCCGCTACGGTATCGACGAGTTCCTGCGCCCAGCCCGGGTCCGGATCCTGCGCCAGCGGACGCTGCCGCTGCACCCTGGCCCGGGTAGCCAGGCCGGCCTTGCCGACCTGGACGAGCTCGGCACCGCCGGGCTCGGTCAGGCCGAGCGCCTCGAACGCACCGAGCAGGACCGCCAGCTGGTATACGCCGAGCTGCGGATTCCGGTCCAGCTCGCTGTCGGGCGGCTTGCTGGTGCCGGTCTTGAGGTCGACGATGATCGCCGCGTCGTCGTCGTCGCGCTCCAGCCGGTCGACCCGGCCGGTGATCTCCACCCGGCCGACCCTGACCCGCAGGGCCTGCTCGACGGCGACAACCTCGCGCGGGTTTGCCCGGTGCCAGTCAAGGAACTTGCGGACCATCCGCTCGGCCTGCGCACGCTGCTTAGAGCTGTACCAGGCGCTGCCGAAGTCGAGGTGATGCCATATCTCATCGATCCGTTTCGCGATGTCCGCGTCATCCGCGCCGTCGGCGGCCAGCACGGCGGCGGCATGGATCACCGTGCCGAGGTGCCGGAGCACGCTGGGTGAGCTCGCCCCCGCCGCGGACTCGATCAGCCAGCGGAGCCCGCACTTGGTGAACGACTCGACCTGGGACGGCGACAGCCGCACGTCGCCGTCGGTCAGCGCGCCAGGGCCGGACAGCTCGGTCAGGGCATACCACTGCCGCGGGCTTGCCCCGCGCACCCCGGCCGCGGCCAGCCGCGCCAGCTGCTTGGCCGCGGCCCGGCGCAGCTGCGGCGCGCGGGACCGGTCGGCCGCGGCCCGGCGCAGATCAGCGGTTAGCGCCGACAGCGATAGCCAGCCCCGGCCGGCCCCGGCCACAAACTCAGCCGCGACGGCGTCACCGGCCAGCTCGGCCAGGAACCGGGACGGCCGCTCTTCGCTGTCGTCGCCGCCTGCCGCCGTGACCACCAGTTCCCGGCGGGCCCGGGTGGCTGCCACGTAGAAGAGCCTGCGCTCCTCGCCAAGCAGCTTGGCGCTGAGCGCGGCCGCGGCTTCATCGGCCGCAGCACGCTCCGAGCCGCCGGATACCGCATCGACAAGTTCGTCCATGCCGAGCAGCGAGCCGCGCATCCGGACATCCGGCCAGCTGCCCTCCTGCACGCCGGCCACGATGACGAGGTCCCACTCCAGCCCCTTCGACCGGTGCGCGGTGAGCACGGCGACGGCGTCGGACTGCGGGGCCCGCTCGGCCAGCGTGTCGCCCGCGATCTCCTGTCCGGCCACGCTATCCAGGAATAGCCGCGGTGAGCCGGGCGGGAGCCGGGCGGTGAACCGGCTGGCGGCGTCGAACAGCGCGGCGACGGCATCGAGGTCAGCGTCTGCCGCAGCGCCCCGGCTGCCGCCCGCCGCGCTGGCCGCCTGCCAGGCCGCAGCCAGGCCGGAGGCGTCCCACACGGCCCAGAGCACCTCATGCGCCGTGCCGGCAGCCGCTGTCCGGCTGGCAAGTTCGAGCAGCGCGGCGACTCGCCGGGCGGCCGCAATCGGCGAGTTCGCGGCGGGTCCCGCGGTCAGCCGGCCGACATGGCCGGCGGCAAGCCGGCCTGGCCCGCCCGCGGCCTGGTCGCCGCCGAGCCAGCCGGCCAGTTCGCCAGCGCCAGCTCGCGCGGCCCGGCCAGCGCCGCCGCCAGCGGCTGCGCGGGAGGCTGTTCCCCCGCTGACTCCGCGGCAGAGCGCAGCGCCCGGCTGAGTCGCCGCAGGCCGAGCGCGTCGGTGCCGCCGAGCGGGCCGGTAAGCAGCTCTGCCGCGGTTTCATCGGTCAGCGCAGCGGGCCGCAGCGCGCAGGTGAGCAGGGTCAGCAAGGGCCGGGTGCCCGGCTCGGCGGCCAGCGGCAGCTCATCGCCGGCGATCGCCACCGGAACCCCCGCCGCTGCCAGCGCGCGCTGCAGCAAGGGCACCTGCCTGGTCGCCGACCGGACCAGCACCGCCATCGATGACCAGCGCACGCCGTCCATCAGGTGAGCACGCCGGAGCGTGTCGGCGATGACCGCTGCCTCTTGCGTGGCGCTGGCGGCGATGATCACTCGCACCTTGCCGGGATCGGCGTCGGCGAGCGGCACCAGCGCCCGGTGGCCCCGTTTAAAATCAAGATCATTAGTACTTTGTGCGGCGGGAAGCCGCCGGGCAACCCGCCGGGACGCGGCGAGCAGGACTGGCCCGCTGCGGCGGCACGTGCGCAAGGCGATCACCCGCGCGGGCCCTCCATCGGGGGCGCGGAATCGGTCGGGGAAGCGCAGGATGGCGCGGCTGTCGGCGCCGCGGAAACCGTAGATGGACTGATCCGGATCGCCGACCACGATGAGCTCGCGGCCATCGCCGGCCAGCGCGTGCAGCAGTTCCTCCTGGGCGGGGTCGGTGTCCTGGTACTCGTCCACCAGAACAAGGTCATAGGCGCGTCGTTCCCGGTCCCGGACTGCCGACCGGCCGAGCAGGCGGCCGGCGATCCGGACGATCTCGGCATAGTCGTAGGCGGGGACCGGGGCGAGATCGAACCTGGCGGCGTACCGGTCAAGGAAGCCGCCGGCCGCCTCCCAGTCATCGCGGCCGTGGGCGAGGCCAAGCCGGGCGAGGCCGCGCCCGTCCAGTCCGCGCTCCGCCGCCCGGAGCAGGAAATCACGCAGCTCGGCGGCGAACCCCCTGGTCGCGAGCGCCGGCCGGAGTCGTTCCGGCCATCCGGTCCCGCGGTCCGCCGCCTCGCCCCGGAGCAACCGACGCACCTCGAGCAGCTGCTCAGGGCCGGGCAGCAGCGTGGGAGGCTCCTCGCCGGCCAGCACGAACTCCCGGCGCACCAGCGCATAGGCGTAACTGTGGAAAGTGAGGGCAAGCGGCTCCCTGGTAGTCCGGCCGAGCCGCATCGTGATCCGCTCGCGCAGTTCCTCTGCGGCCTTGCGGCTGAAGGTCAGCACGAGCACCCGGCCGGGGTCGGTCCCGCGGCCGGTGATCCGCCCGGTAACTGTCTCCACGATGGCCGTGGTCTTGCCCGTGCCCGGACCCGCTAGCACCAGCAGCGGGCCGCCGGAATGGTTGACCACCCGGAGCTGGTCCTGGTCGAGGCTGGGCGGACCTGCCGACGGCACCGGCCGGCGGACCAGACGATAGGCAGGCGGATGCATTTCCATGTCAGTACGGCATTCCAGCAGAGCCATCTGACATCCGCCGGATATTGGCGGAGCCGGATGTCAGTTCATGCCATCCCAGCGCGCCTGCCGCATGTCCACCCGGCCGGGGCTGCCATCGCTGGCGGCCCGCATCGGGGTGCCCTCGGCCAGGTAGTTGCGCAGCGCCTCGCGCTCGTGGCCGGCCAGCAGCGATCCGTCCGCGTGGATCACCCGCCACCAGGCCACGCCGCCGCCCCACAGCGCCATCACCCGGCCGACCTGGCGCGGCCCGCCAGTGCCCAGGTAGTCGGCGATGTCTCCGTAGGACATGACGCGGCCGGGCGGTATCGCCTCCGCCACGTCGAGCACACGGCTGGCGAACTCGCCCGGCATCCCGGCTTGGGCCGGCGCTGGCTCCCGGTCACTCGCCAGCCGGGACCGGCCAGGTGCGGCGGGCGTCCGGCCGGATGCCTCGGGCATCCGGCCGGTCATTCTGCCTCGCCCGGGCCGGCTGTCGGCTGGCCATTCCCGGCCGGTCCCTGGCCGGGAATGGCCGACGGCTCGTCCTGAGCGGCTGGCACCGCGTCCTGAGCGGCCGACAGGTCGTCCTGGCCGGCCGACGGCCCGCCAGGCCCGGCCGATGGCTCGGCATACCTGGCCGGCAGCTGGCCGGGCGGGGCCGCGATTCCGGCTAGCCCAGCCGCAGCCAACCGTGCCTCGCGCGTCCGGCCCAGCACGAGTCGGCTGGCAGCGGCCGCCGTCAGCGCCAGGCAGCCGATCGCGAGCAGGCAGAAGAGCATGAGCTGACTAATGCCGCGCGGCCGGACCGGAGGCGGCGGGATCGCCGCCGGGCCGCCGCCGAAATGGCTGGCCGAGCGGACGCCAAATCCGCCGGGAGCGTAAGCGGTGAGGCGCGCCGCGGCAGTGAGCGCGTCCGCTGCGTCGACTGTTCCGAAGCCGACCCGGTCGTCGTATCCGCCAGGCGGCCGGTCGCGCGTGCTGGAGGTGATGGCCCGGATGATGAGGGCCGGTGACAGCCGCGGGTAAGCCGACTTGATCAGCGCAGCCACCCCTGACGTCAGCGCGCACGCCGGGCTGGTGCCGCTGACCAGCCAATACTGTCCGTCCCTGCCCTGCGCCGGGACCTGCGCGCCGGGCGCGGCCACCTGGACGGAGAGGTTGTCGCTGGAGAAGCTAGCCGGATTGCCGGACCGGTCTACCGCTGCGACCCCGAGCACCCCGGGATAGTCCGCGGGGAACGAGTAGGGCGCGTGCGCCCGCGCCTGGTCGCTCTGGGCGTCGCCCGAATTGCCGGAGGACGCGATCACCACGACCTTGTGCTCCAGCGCATTCTGCAGCGCCGCCCGGACGACCCGGCTTGACGAGCCGTAGCCAAGCGACATGCTGATGACGCCGGCCCGGTGCGCGACCGCATACTTGATGGCCGCTGCCAGCGCACGCTGGCCGCGGCCGGAGGGCTCACGCTCGTACTTCGCGAAAGCGGGATCCTTCTTGTCGGGAAGCACGCGGATCGACAGCACGCGGGCCTTCGGCGCCACGCCGCTGATCCCGCTACCGCCGTCGTGGCCGTGACCGGCGATCAGGGAGGCCATCCAGGTTCCGTGCATGCCCCAGTTGGGATCCGAGGGCTTGGTGCTGACGCCGCTGAAGTCAGGACCAGTGATGACGGAACCGGCCAGATCGGACACGGCGGGCTCGACTCCGCTGTCGATGACAGCCACCCGCACGCCCTGCCCCTGGCTCTTCGGCCAGGCCGCTGGCGCGTTGACTGCGTCGAGCACCCACTGCTGCGCGTCGCGCACGCTGTCGGCCTTGGCGGGGCCTGCCGGGCCGGCCACCCCGATAGCGCTGGCCGCCGCCAGCGCCAGCAGGCAGCCGAGAGACCGCCGCCAGCCAGCCGGGCGCCCGGTCAGTAGCCGGACGCTCAGCATCCGGGCGCTCCCGGGCAGGCTGGCGGTGACGGCAGCGCGCCGAGCGGGCCACTGACAGCATCCGCGACGCCGTTGGCGAGGCTGGCCATCTCGTCCTGTGCGTAGGCATCGGACGACACCGCTACCCGCGGCCTGTCATCGGCGTAGCCGGCCACGGACATGACCAGATAGGGTCCGGCCGCGACGGCGTAGGACAACTGCCGCTGCGCCAGCCCGAAGTCCGCGGTTAGCGTGTTAGCGAAGGCGAGCGGCCGGACGCCGGACCGCAATCTGTGCCGGGAAGGGAGCGCTCGGATCGACGCCGCGGTGGCGGCCGTGCCCGGCAGTACCGCCACGCCGACCGTTACGACCAGGCTTCCGGTTGCGTCGACGTAGGTCGCCCGGAGCATTGCCGCGCAGCCATGCCGGCTGAGCACAGCGGCGGCCGCCCGGTCCGCGCCCACCGTGCAGCCTGCCCGCCGGGCGATCCCGACCCGGCGGGCCCGCAGCGGCAGGCCTGCCGGTCCGGCCAACGCATAACTGGGCAACTGGTAAGTGACTGCCGCCGGGAAGATTCTCGCGGCGGGCGTCGCGCGCCAGCGCCGAGCCGATTCCCAGGCCATGATCTGCTGCTGCTGCGCGGCGCTGAACCGGCGGGGCAGCACCTGGATGGCGATGCCAGCCGCCGAGGCTGCCAGGCCGACCAGCCCGAGCACCATGGCGGTCACGGTCAGCCAAGAGCGCAGCGTGCTATGGCCAGCGGGCGGCGCCGGCGGCGCGGCGGGACCGGGGTCAGGATCGGGATCGGCAGGCCCGGAACTCTGACCGCCCGGAGCAATCTGCACCGGCATGCTACTTTCGCCCGGGTTTTCCGGTTGCATGGCCACACCGGAATGTTACGGCCTGTGGTAACCGACCTGGCGGTTCAGCCATCAGGTTCGCGCCAGGACTGGTCAGTAAGCCGGCAGTGACGGATCAACCTGGCTGATCCACGCAAGGACACCTCCGCCCACATGGGCCGCGTCCGTAAAGCCAGCGTTCTTTACGACTGCCAGGCACTCAGCGCTCCGGACACCGCTCTTGCAGTGCAGCACAACCCGCTTGTCCTGCGGGAGGCGCTCGAGCGCAGCTCCGGAAAGGAACTGATCCTTCGGGATCAGCACCGCCCCGGGAATGGAGACGATCTCGTATTCGTTCGGCTCCCGGACGTCGATCAGGAAGATGTCATCGCCCTGGTCAAGCATCTCCTTGAGCTCGGTGGCCGTGATCGTCGAACCCGCAGCTGCCTGCTGCGCGTCTTCGGAGACCGTCCCGCAGAACGCGTCGTAGTCGATCAGGCCCGTGATCGTCGGGTTCTTGCCGCATACGGGGCATTCCGGATCCTTTCTGACCCGGACCGTCCGGTAGCTCATCTCCAGTGCGTCGTAGATCATCAGCCGCCCGGCGAGCGAGTCGCCTATCCCGACGATGAGCTTGATCGCCTCATTGACCTGAATGGAACCGATCGAGGCGCAGAGCACGCCGAGAACGCCGCCTTCCGCGCACGACGGCACCATCCCGGGTGGCGGCGGCTCCGGATACAGGCAGCGGTAGCACGGGCCATGCTCAGCCCAGAAGACGCTGGCCTGACCGTCAAAGCGGTAGATAGATCCCCACACGTAGGGCTTGCCCAGCAGTACGCAAGCGTCATTAACCAGATAACGGGTCGCGAAGTTGTCAGTGCCATCGACGATCAGGTCGTACTGGGCGAAAATCTCGAGCGCGTTGTCCGAATCGAGCTGCTCCGCATGCACGATAACGCTGACGTAGGGGTTAATCTCCTTGATGCTGTCGCGCGCTGACTCGGCCTTTGGCCTGCCGATATCGGACTGGCCGTGGATGATCTGGCGCTGCAGGTTCGACTCGTCCACGACATCGAAATCGATGACTCCGAGGGTGCCGACGCCGGCCGCCGCCAGGTACAGCAGCGCCGGGGATCCCAGCCCGCCGGCCCCGACGCACAGCACCTTCGCGTTCTTCAGGCGCTTCTGCCCGGTCATTCCCACATCGGGAATGATCAGGTGACGTGAGTACCGCCTGACCTCATCGACGCTGAGGTCGGCGGCGGGCGTGACCAGGGGCGGCAGCGACACTTTCTTCTCCAGTTGGCAGATGGCGTTGTTCCAGTCTCCACCGTGTCTGAACCCGCCAGGCAGCCCTGGCATTCCGGCTCCGGCACGCTGGCATTCCGGTTCCCGGCACTCCGGTATTCGGGCTCCGGCCGACTGGGGCGGCTCCGGATCCTGCACTGCAAGGTGATCACCGCCCGGCTGCGTGAGAATGTCACAGGCGGCAGGTACAACTCAGGCAAGCCGGAAAACGGGTGCCTCCGGGGGCCTGGTCTGGCAGGCGGCAAGTAAGCCCATCCGGTCAGCGGCCAGCGGGCCGGCAGCCGGCGATTCGCGTGCTTCCCGGAGGTCAGATGTCAACGGAATTCCCAGGCTCAGCAGGTATGCGGCCCACGCCCGGCAAGCGGGACGACGCGGCGGCCTTACCCGGCGCGGCGGTGGTGCTCCCGCTAGCTCCCGGCATCATCCGCCGGCAGCGGCCGCGGCGGCCGGGCCCGGGCCCGCTGCCCGATGCGGTAGCACTCGCCATGGCGGTCAGGATGCTTGCGATCCCCGACTCGGCGCCACCCTACGACGATGAGGCCAGTGCCGGCGGGGAGGCCAGTGCGGGCGGGGAGGCCAGTGCGGGCGGGCCCGCGCCCACGGCTGCCACCGGGATGCTGTCCTGCCCGGCCGAAGCGGCACAGGCCGCCGAAGCGGCACAGGCCGCCGAAGCGGCGCAGGCGACTGGGCCGACGCCGAACGGACCAAGGCCGCCGGCCGCCGAAGCCGCGCAGGTGACTAGGCCGAAGCCGAACGGACCAGGGCAGGCGTCAGCCGCGGCGGGCCCGCGCCCCCGGATCCCGGCGGCATCACCCGGCTGGCCGGGCAAGTTCGCCCAGGTGCTAGCGGAGACCCTGGCCGGCGCCCGGCCGGCGCGCCAGATCGCGCCATGGACTACCGATCGCGCGCGCCGGCATATCCAGCGCCTTGGGCCGCTGCTCGCCGCGGGCGACCAACCCCGGGTACGCCGCGTCGTCACTTTCCGGCCGACCGCCGACGTTGTCGAGATGACGGTGATCGTCGGCGTCGGCCAGCGGGTGCGTGCGCTGGCCGTCCGGCTTGAGCGGGACGGCCCGCGGCCGGCCAGCCCAGGGCGAGACGCGCAGGCCGCCGGATGGGTGTGCACGGTCGTCGAGGCCGCCTGACCCAGGCGCTACTTTTCATGATCACGGATGATCCACGCACTGAAACCCCCGAATCATCCGTGATCATGTGCGGCTTGCCTCTTGCAGTGGCCCGCCGTCCGGGGCGGCCCGCCGTCCAGGGTTACCCGTCCTGGCGGGTTCGCGGGTCGCCGTGGCAGCGCTTGTACTTGCGGCCGGAACCGCACGGGCACAGGTCGTTCCGGCCAACTCGGCCGCCGGCCGCGCTGCCCGGTGCTCCGGCCCGGTGCTCCGCCTTCCCGGTCCCATCCTCGCTGGGCGCGCTGTATTCCAGCCGCCCGGGGCGCTGCGGCTGGGCGAGTCCGCGGGGAGCGAGTCCGGCCGGGATCGGCTGGGCGCCCGGGGCGCCCGGCACCTCCGGCTCGCCGGGTGCGCCCGGCCCGGCCCGGCGAGCGGCAGCCCGGCCCGGCCGCGACCGGCCGGGCTGGGACCGGCCGGGCTGGGACCGGCCGGGCTGGGACCGGCCGGGCTGGACGTCGCCGGCTGCCTGGCTGCCCGGAGCGATCCCGGCCCGGCCGTTTCCCGGCCCGGCGGCGAGCGGCTGGACGTCTGGCGCGGCCTCCTCGACGATCGGGCCTTCCTGCATCTGCACCTGGAGGTTGAACAGGCTGCCGACCGACTCCTCCTTGATGCCCGCCATCATCTCGCCGAACATATCGAAGCCCTCCCGCTGGTACTCGACCAGCGGGTCACGCTGCGCCCACGCGCGCAGCCCGATGCCGTCACGCAGGTAGTCCATCTCGTACAGGTGCTCACGCCATTTGCGGTCTAGCACCGACAGCACCACGCGCCGCTCCAGCTCCCGCATCACCTCGGGTGTCAGTTCCTCTTCGCGGCGGTCGTACGCGCCCTGCGCGTCTTGCCTGATGACCTCGGAAAGGAACTCCGTCGACAGTCCGGCACGCTCGCCGCCGGCCTCCTCGATTACCCCGTCGATCGAGATTCCGCCGGGGTAGAGCTGCTGGAACGCGCGCCAGAGCTGGCCAAGGTCCCACTCCTCCGGGAAGCCCTCGGCGGTGGCCGCGGTGACATAGCCGTTGACTACCTCGTCGATCATGCCGCGGATCTGCTCGTGCATGTCGGCGCCCTCAAGCACCTTCCGCCGCTCCTCGTAGATGACCTGGCGCTGGCGGTTCATGACGTCGTCGTACTTGAGCAGATCCTTGCGGATTTCGAAGTTCTGCTGCTCTACCTGGGTCTGGGCGGATCTGATCGAGCGGCTGACCGCCTTCGACTCGATCGGCACGTCCGGCGGCGTCTTCAGCCACTCCATGAAGTGCGCGACCTTGTCCGCGTTGAACATCCGCATCAGGTCGTCTTCCAGCGACAGGTAGAACCGCGACTCGCCCGGGTCGCCCTGCCGGCCGGATCGGCCGCGGAGCTGGTTGTCGATCCGGCGGGACTCGTGCCGCTCGGTGCCGAGCACGTACAGGCCGCCGGTCCCGACGACCTCCTCGTGCTCCTCGGCCACCGCCCGCCTGGCCTTTTCCACCGCCTCCGGCCAGGCCGCCTCGAAGTCCTCTGGCGTCTCAACCGGGGAGAGCCCGCGATGGTGTAGCTCCAGGTCCGCGACGAAGTCGGGGTTGCCGCCGAGCATGATGTCCGTGCCGCGGCCGGCCATGTTCGTGGCGACGGTAACGGCGCCCTTGCGCCCGGCCTGAGCGATGATCGCCGCTTCGCGCTCGTGGTACTTCGCGTTCAGCACCTCATGCGGTACGCCCTGGCGCTTGAGCATCTTGGAAACGATCTCGGACTTCTCCACGCTGGTCGTGCCGACAAGCACCGGCTGGCCGGCCCGGTGCCGCTGCACGATGTCGTCCACGCAGGCCTGGAACTTGGCCTGCACGGTCTGGTAGACCAGAATCCGGCTGGTCGGCCCGGATCATCGGCTTATTGGTGGGGATTGGGACCACGCCGAGCTTGTAGGTCTGGTGGAACTCGTTCGCCTCGGTGATCGCCGTGCCGGTCATGCCGGCCAGCTTGTCGTAAAGGCGGAAGTAGTTCTGCAGGGTGATCGTCGCGAGCGTCTGGTTCTCGTCCTTGATCTGCACGCCTTCCTTGGCCTCGATGGCCTGGTGCATCCCCTCGCTGTAGCGGCGCCCGTGCAGCATCCGGCCGGTGAACTCGTCCACGATCAGGACCTCGCCGTTGATCACGACGTAGTCCTTGTCCTTCTTGTACAGTTCCTTGGCCTTGAGCGCGTTGTTGAGGAAGCTGACTAGCGGCGTGTTCACCGACTCGTACAGGTTCTCGATGCCGAGCCAGTCCTCGACCTTCTCGACTCCGGACTCCAGGATGCCGACCGTCTTCTTCTTCTCGTCGACCTCGTAGTCGCCCGCGCCGTCCTCGCCTCGCCGGAGCCGCGGCGCGATCTTGGCGAACTCCAGGTACCAGCGGCTGTTCTGATCGGCCGGCCCGCTGATGATCAGCGGCGTGCGGGCCTCGTCGATCAGAATCGAGTCGACCTCGTCGACGATCGCGTAAGAATGGCCGCGCTGGACCCGCTCCTCCAGGCCCCAGGCCATGTTGTCCCTGAGGTAGTCGAAGCCGAACTCGTTGTTGGTCCCGTAAGTGATGTCGCAGTCATACTGCTTGCGGCGCTCGTCCGGCTCCATCTGAGCCAGGATGCAGCCGACTTCCAGGCCGAGGAAATGGTGCACCCGCCCCATCCACTCGGAGTCACGCTTGGCCAGGTAGTCATTGACGGTAATGATGTGCACGCCCTGGCCGGCCAGGGCGTTCAGGTAAGCGGGCAGCACCCCGGTCAGCGTCTTGCCCTCGCCGGTCTTCATCTCGGCGATATTGCCCATGTGCAGGGCGGCGCCGCCCATCAGCTGCGCATCGAAATGCCGCTGACCAAGCGTCCGCCTAGCCGCCTCCCGGACGGCCGCGAAAGCCTCCGGGAGCAGGTCGTCCAGCGACTCGCCGTCCGCATGGCGCTGCCTGAACTCCACGGTCATGGCCCGCAGCTCGGCATCGCTCAGGGCAGCGAAATCCTCTTCGATCGAGTTGACCTGATGGGCAATCCGCTTAAGCCTGCGCAGGATCTTGCCCTCGCCAGCGCGGAGGACACTATCTATGATGACTGGCACTTGCGTCGCGCTCCTCGCGGATCGGCTAGCTGACTGGACCTGTGCCCGCCTCGCCGTAACGGGCCGATTCCCGGCCGGGCAGCGGGCGGCATGGTGGCGGGCCGGTGCCGCCTTGTTCTTTAGCCATGGTAGGCGAGCGACGGGATGATGCCGAGCCTGCGCGACAAGGACCATACTGCAGGGGCCGGGTGCCGGCTGCCCGCAGGCCCTAACCACAATAATGAGGGTACGGTGGCGACGCATGATGAAAGGAGCGGCGCGGATGGCGGATCAGCTGAGACCAGGCACCGTGGGCGAGGCCGCGGCGGACCCGGCGGTCACCGGCGGCAGTCCGGACGACCCGCGCTTGCTCACCCACCAGGTAAGCGGAGTGTTCACGCCACTTCCGGCGTTCCACGGCCGGGCGGTCTCCTGGGCAGCGGTCGTCGCCATCACGGTCGCCTTCATCGTCGGCGGCCTCGCGCTCGTCTTCGGCCCGACCTGGTGGCTGTTCTGGGCCAGCGCGGCGCTGGCTGCCGTCGGCAGCCTGATCGCGCTGGCGACCAACATCTTCGAGGACTGGTACTAGGCCAGTCCGCCGGCACCAGGCCGAGGCAGGCCCGCGATCCGGCCATCCGGTGGCGGTCAGCCTGAATGTCAGAGGCGGTAGTTACGCTTCGCTGGTGGCCAGCCCTTCCTTCCCGGCGCCCGTGCTCACGCTGACCCCGGCCGATGCGCGCCTGATAACGCTGCGCGCGCAGGGACTCATCGGCACCGAGGGACGGCGCGGCGGAGTGCCGGGCATGCTCCGCCGGATCGGCGCCGTTCAGCTTGACACGATCAGCGTGCTCGCCCGCTCGCATGAGCTGGTCGCCTACGCCAGGCTCGGCGCCATTCCGCGCAGCCGCATCGAGCGCGCCTACTGGAATACCGGCCAGCCCGGCGCATTCGAGTACTGGTCGCATGCGGCCTGCGTGCTGCCGATCGAGGAATGGCCCTACTACGCGTTCCGGCGCCGGGCACTGCGGGCCCGCGGCGTGCGCTGGCACCAGAGCCGCGGGCGCGCCTGCGCCGACGTGCTGGCCAGGCTGAAGACGGAAGGCCCGCTCACCGCGACGCAGCTTGGCGGTGCCAAGAATGGCGGCGCCTGGTGGGACTGGTCCGAGACGAAGATCGCCGTTGAGTGGCTGCTGGACACCGGAGAGGTGATCTGCGCGCGGCGGACGGGGTGGCGGCGCGTGTACGACCTGCCGGAACGCGTGCTGCCTAACGGCCTGCTCGGCGCCGAGCCGTCAGACGACGAGTGCGTGATCCACCTGGCCGGGGTGGCCGCCCGCGCGCTGGGCGTGGTCACCCGGGCCGACATGATCGACTACCAGCGGCTGCGCCAGTTCAGCCGCGGCTCGGTCAGCCCCAGCCCGCTCAAGGACGCCACCGCGGCGAGCGACGCCGCGCTAGCGGCCGGGCTCACGCCGGTAGTGATCGACGGTGGCGGGACTGCGGTGCCCGGCTGGGCCGATCCGGCCGCGCTGACGGCGGCAGCAGCAGCAGGGCGGCCCGGTGCCAGCCGCGGCCGGCACCGGGTGACGCTGCTGTCGCCGTTCGATTCCCTCATCTGGGACCGGAAGCGCACGCTGCGGATGTTCGGCTTCGAGCACAGCCTCGAGGCCTACGTGCCCAGGCCGAAGCGCGTGCACGGGTACTTCGCCATGCCGCTGCTTGCCCGCGGCCAGCTGGTCGGCCGGGTAGATCCGGCCCGCAGCGGGCAGACCCTGGTCGCCCGGCAGCTCTCCCTGGATACGTCGCATGCCGCCGAGCCGATGGCCCGGGCGCTGGTCGAGGCTGCCTCGTGGGTCGGCTGCGACAGCGTCAAGCTCGGCCACGTGCAGCCGCCGGGATTCCAGGCGCGGCTGCAGGCAGCACTGTCCGCCGTCACCTGACGCATTTTCCGCCGCCACCAGGCGCACTGTCCGCAGAGCCACCAGGCGCACTGTCCGCAGAGCCACCCGGCGCACTGTCCGCCGCCGCCTGACGCGGCCAGGTCCGCGGCGCGGGCGGCAGCCGGTGCGGCGCTGGCTCAGCTGAACTCGATCAGCTTTTCCCTGACGGCCACCATTACCGCTTCCATCCTCGAATGGATCTGCAGCTTCTCCAGGATGTTGCGCACGTGGTTCTTGACCGTGTTCTCGGAGATGAAAAGCTCCTTGGCGATGTCCCTGTTGTTCATCCCCCTGGCCACGAGCTTGAGAACCTGCATCTCCCGGTCCGTCAGCCGCGGCGCCGGCACCTGCTGGACACGCTCCTGGCCGTCGCGCTTGGCGAGCGTGGCGAACTCCGTGAGCAGCTTCCCGGCCATCGACGGGTTGATCAGCGACTGGCCGCCGTGCACGGCCCGCACCGTCTCGGCGACCTCATCCAGCGGCAGGTCCTTGAGCAGGTAGCCGCTCGCGCCCGCCCTGATCGCCTCGAAGAGATCCTCCTCCTCGTCGCTGATCGTCAGCATGACGATCTTCGCGCTCGGTGCGACCTCCTTCATCGCCCGGCAGGCCTGGATGCCGCTGCTGCGCGGCATCCGGATATCCATCAGGACGACATCAGGCAGGGACTCGCCGGCCTTCTCGACGGCCTCGGACCCGTCGCTGGCCTGGCCGACGACCTCGATGTCCGCCTCCTCGTCCAGGACCATCTCAAGGCCGCGGCGGAACAGCGCATGATCGTCGACGATCATCGTGCGAATCGGCTCGGGATGATCCAGGCTCCGTGGCTGCTCAGTGGCAGCCTCGCTGCTTCCGCCCATGACGCCTCCTCCCATGACTCGCCTGCTGCCCGCTGGACCGTTCTATCAGGCGGCCTGGCGCTAGCCTGCGGTGCGGGGTGACCAAACTCTTGCCGACCTGGGCGCCGGGCGCAACCGCAGGCAAGCCGACGGCGGCGGCCACGTCCCGCAGGACCAGCCGCCGGCCGGGCCTGGCGGCCGGGCTAGCCGGCCTCCTGGTCAGCCGCCTCGATCCCGGCTGGCCAGCCGGCCGGGCGCGGCTCGGGCGGCTCGGCCGCCTGCCCGGCCTTGCCGTTGCGCCGGGCGGCCCGGCCATCCTGATTCTCCACCAGGCGCAGCACACCGTACTGGTAGCCACGCCGCCGGTAAACGACGCTCGGCTCGCCGCAGCCGGAGTCCCGGAACAAGAAGAAGTCGTGGCCCACCAGCTCCATCTCGAACAACGCCTGATCAATGCTCATCGGCGCCGCGCCGTGAAATTTCTCCCGCACCACCAGCGGGCCCTCGCCATCCATCTCGATCGCGATCAGGTCGTCATCGCCGGCGTCAGCTGCCGGGTCCGGCTGCGCGCCCTGCTGGCTAGCCGACCGGGCGGGGGGCGCTGCCCGCAGGTCGTCGGGCTCGGCCGGCCCGCCTGGCTCAGCCACGTCGGCGGCACGCGGCGCCGGATGCCCGCCATGGCGGCCCTTGCGCCGGTCGCCGGCCCGGCGCAGCCGTGACTCCAGCTTCGCGAAGGCCATGTCGAGCGCCGTGAAGCGATCCTCGGCGGCGGCCTCGGCACGGATCGCCGGCCCGCGCGAGGAGATCGTGAGCTCGACCCGTTCCCGACGGCCGGACTGGCGCGGGTTCCGCTCCTTGGATACCTCCACGTCGACCCGGATCGCCCTGCTGTCCAGCCTCGCTATCTTGCTCAGCTTGGCTGTCGCGTGCCTGCGGAACCGTTCCAGCACGTCCGTGTGCCGGCCTTTGAAGATGATGTCCACTGAGGGAACCCCCTTCTGCCCGGTCTCAGAGAGAACGGCACCCGCCCGGCCGACCTGGTCTTCGACCCCACATTCGCCTGCTGAGGGGTTCGCGGCGGCTCCGCCACTACTGCCCTTCTCCCGGCCCGGGGGATATCGGATCCCCCGGCGAGGCAGGACTTACTCCTAAGCCGCACCGTGATCGGTCGACGAGAAGTCGCCTTACGTGGGCCGTTTCGCCTGCGGCTGGCATCGGCTTGCCGGGGCGGGCAGCCCGGAGACCGGGAGCCCTGCCCGACGCAACCACGGACCCGGGCGGGTGCCATGACACGAACGCTAGCCGTATACCGGCCGAATGTCAGGAGGCAATGCCACAATATGTAACGGAGCGTAAAGGCTTACTGCCTTCCATGGGCTGCGGGGTCAGCCTGGGTAAGCCGGATACTTGCCGGGCAGCAGCGGTCCCCAGCCGGCCGGGCTGCCGGTAAAGGTCACCATCCGGCCGCTGCGCAGGCCTGCCACGATCTGGGTGCCCGCCGTGGCGAACGAGACGATGCGCTGCTCCGGCGCGATCGGGGTTGGCTGGCCGCCGTTCACCGGCACCCGGTCAAGCCTCGCGCTGGCCGTGCCTGGGTCGGCCAAGACGATCAGGTTGTCGGCGTCATACCAGCTCAGGGCCGTCGGATCGGTGATTCCCGGGCCGATCGGCACCAGCTGCCCGATGGCGGCGGTGCCGCTGCCCCGCGCGACCGCCCCGATTTGCACCTGGGACGATCGCCCGCTGCGGACGATCATGGCGACGCGGATTCCGTCGGGCGCGATCCGCAGTGCGGTGATCCGCGCGCCGCCACGCAGCCCGGTCACGTCGACCGCGATGGGCGGCTTGTCGCCTGCCGGGCGCAGCCAGACGCCCTTGGTGGTGGCAACCCACAGGTCGCCGCGCCGGTCCCAGCTCAGCGAGGTGCTCCGGCCGCCCGGCCGCCACGATCCGAGTGTGGTCCCGCCGGCCAGCGGGCCGTAATGAACTGTCTTGCCGTCTGGCGAGATGCCTGCGATAAATCGTTCACCGGGCGGCGAGACGGCGATTGCGGTCATCGGGACGAGCCCGGTGCCCGCCTGCCCGTGCGCAGCGGCGGGCCGGGCCGCGACCTGCGACGCTGGCAGCACCTGGACGGATCCCTTGCTGCCGACGAAGTACAGGCCGGTCCGGGCTGGCGGCGTGGGCACCATCGACTGGTAGGCGCTGAGCAACTCGGTGCCGGCCGGGGAGTCCGGCAGCGGCCGATGCCGGCCGTTGATCTCCAGCCGTACCGACGTGATGGCCGAGCGCCCGTAGGACGGGCTGGTCAGCGTCCAGACCAGCTGGGCCGCGACGCCGCGAAGCACCGATGGCGATGCCCTTGCGATGGCGCCGCCGAGGTTTACGATGGCGCCAGAGCCGGCGATGCGGACCTGGCCGAGCAGCCGGGTGCCCCGCGGGAAGCTCGTCTCCGTGACCCCCTGCAGGTACCCGAATGGCTGCTGCTCCAGGGCCCTGACCAGCCCAGTGGCAAGATCGGTGGTAGTGGCCGCTAGCGGCACGAACACCGGATCCGGCACGAGCGTTCCGCCGGACGGCGCGAAGAAATACAGGTTCCGTGGCTGATAGACGCGCAGGAAGTCGGACTTGCTCAGCAGCAGCCGCGGCGGCGGGTTGGCGATCCGCCACTGGCCATCGAATCTCTTGAGGTTGAAGGTGATCACCTGCCTGGCCGAGACCGGCGGAATCTGGTACTGGCCGCTGGCGGTCAAGGTCGCCAGTTCCTGGCCGCTGACCTCAACGGTGGCCGTCTGGTTAGCCGACTGGCCGGCCAGCCGCGGCAGGAATACCGCGGGCTTGAAGGTCGGCTGGGACACCACCGTCACCGCCCAGCCCGGCTTCCAGGTCCTTGCCCGGGGTACCAGGTACTCGCGGGCGACGGTGCTGGCGAAACTGGCACTTGCCGCCAGGAAGCCGGACACGATCTGCTTCGGCGTCCAGTGATCGCCCGGCGGCGCCGGGATCAGCTGCGGGAAATCCTCGCCCTGGGTCAGCTCGTTCGGCGGCTCCCCGATCGGCCGGGGCGGCCCGCTGGATGGCACGGTGGCGCAGCCGGCCGTGACTGCCGCGGACATGCAGGCAACGGTCATCAGCAGCGACAGCCGCTTTGACGCCTGCCGTGCCGAGGCCCGCAATGCCCTAGTCCACGGCCGCGGCCTAGTCACCGGCCGCCGCCACGGTGCTTCCGGTGCCGCCCGGCCCGGGGCGATCCAGCGGCGTTACCGCCCTGGGCGTGCCCGCCTCCCAGGCCACGGTCAGCTCGGCCTCGTCGGGCCCGAGCGGCAGCGGCGACCCAGCCAGCTCGGCGCCAGTGACGCGCGGCAGGGTAAGCCGGAATACCGAACCCCTGCCCCGCTCGCCCCATGCCTCCAGCCAGCCGCCGTGCAGCAGGGCATCTTCCAGCGCGATGGACAGGCCGAGGCCGGTGCCGCCGGTGGTCCGCGCACGTGCCGGGTCCGCCCGCCAGAAGCGGTCGAACACCAGGTTTTCCTCGCCGGGTGCCAGTCCGCAGCCGTAGTCCCGGACGGCGACGGCCACCGCATCCCTGTCTCCGGCCACGGTGACGACCGTGTCCTTGTTCTCGCCATGCTCCACCGCATTGACCAGGAGATTCCGCAGGATGCGCTCGGCTCTGCGCCGGTCTACCTCGGCCACGCAAGGTTCCGCGGGAAGCCTGAACTCGATCTTGGCGCCGCGGCGCTCGGCCAGCTGCTGTGCCACGTCGGCCGCGTTCCTGACCAGATCGCAGACATCGACAGGCTCCGGCTCCAGGGTCGCCGCGTTGGCGTCATACCTGCTGATCTCCAGCAGGTCGGCGAGCAGTGCCTCGAATCGCTCCAGCTGGCCCTGCAGCAGCTCGGCAGACCGGCCAGACGATGCATCAAGCTGCTGCCTGGACGCGAAGAGCACATCGGCGGCGATCCTGATGGTCGTGAGCGGGGTGCGCAGCTCGTGCGACACGTCGGAGACGAACTGACGCTGGACGTGCGAGAGCTCCTGCAGTTCCAGCATCTTCTCCTGCAGGCTGGCTGCCATGTCGTTGAAGGATGTCGCCAGCGCGGCCAGGTCGTCGGCCCCGCGCACCTGCATCCGCTCGGTCAAGTTGCCGGTGGACAGCCGCTGGGCACCGTGCGCTGCCTGCCGGACCGGGACCACCACCCACCGGGTGACCAGCGAGGCGATCGCGGCCAGCAGGAAGACCAGGGCGAGGCCGACCACGATGATGGTCCGCTGGACCAGCGCGAGGGTCTGCTCTTCCTGGCTGAGCGGGAACAGGTAATACAGCTGGTAATAGCGGCCCACCGGCACGCCGATGGCGAGCCCGGGGGCAGCCGGGCCGCCGCCGACCGCGGGGACCAGCCTGGTCGGCGCGAAGACCGGCTGGTCATTCCCGGCCAGCTGGTCACTATTGACGCGGCTGATCAGCGCGCCTGGAATGCCCGCCCGCTGGTACGGGCCCTTGTACCAGCCGAGAACATACGCGTCCGCCCCCCTGTTCCGGTTGATCATGATGGCCGCGGCGGTCGCATTTCCTGAGCTGCTCTCCTCCGGCAACTGCGCGAGCAGCTGGTACATCAGCGTGTTCGCATGGCTGGAAGACGGCGGCGTGGTAATCAGCGCCGGCTGGTTCTGGGCCACGCCGAGGCCGACGGCCGCCAGGGTGGCCGCCGACCGCTCCTTGTTCTGCAGCAGCCCGCCGGCGATCTGCTGCAGCAGGAAGAAGCCGAGCACCGTGATCACGGCCGCGGAGATGATCAGCGTCGTGCCGACCACGCGCAGCTGCAGTGACCGGCTCCACCGGGTGCGCAGCGCCGCCAGGGCCGCCAGGCCGCGGGCCGGCGCGGCGGCGGCCCGGCGCCTGGCTGGCCGCAGCAGGCGGCTGATCTCCGCGAGCAGCGCCGCGGCAGCATGCCCGGCCGATGCGCCCGCGCGCCCGGTGGCAGCGCCGATCCGGCCAGCAGGCCGGTCGGCAGCGCCAGGCTGGCCGGCAGCACCGCCCCGGTCGGCAGCACCGGCGCGTGCGGCACTGCCTGCGCTGCCCGGAGTCGCTGCCCCCTTCATGACCCTTCTTCACTGGACGGAGCGGGAACCGGCCCGGCGGCCGGAGCATGCACCAGGCGGCCGGAGCATGCACCAGGCCGTCGGCCGCGATGACCCGCCGCGGCAGGCTAACCCGATCCCGCCTTGTAACCGACGCCGCGGACCGTGACCACGATCTCCGGGCGCTCGGGATCCTTTTCGATCTTGGCTCGGAGCCGCTGGACGTGCACGTTGACCAGACGGGTGTCGGCCGCGTGCCGGTATCCCCACACCTGCTCGAGCAGGACCTCGCGGGTGAATACCTGGCGCGGCTTGCGGGCCAGCGCCACCAGCAGGTCGAACTCAAGGGGGGTGAGGTTGAGCGGGTCGCCGCTGCGCTTCACCGCGTGCCCGGCCACGTCGATGCTGACCTCGCCAATCTGCAGCATCTCCGGGGCCGGATCGTCGGTCCTGCGCAGCCTGGCGCGGACCCGCGCGATCAGCACCTTCGACTGGAACGGCTTGACGATATAGTCGTCGGCGCCCGATTCCAGCCCGAGCACGACGTCGACTGTGTCGCTCTTCGCGGTCAGCATGACGATCGGAACCCCGGACTCGGCCCGGATCTGGCGGCAGACATCGATCCCGTCCATGCCGGGCAGCATCAGGTCGAGCAGCACGAGATCGGGCCTGGATTCATGGAATGCCTCCATGGCCCGGTCCCCGTCGGCGACGAACGTCGGCTCGAACCCCTCACCACGGAGCACGATCCCCAGCATTTCGGCGAGAGCGGCGTCGTCGTCGACGACCAGCACGCGACCTTTCATAAGCCTCATCGTTCCACGTAAACGTCGGCAAGGGGACCTGCAGCGTTGCTTGGTCCCGCACTCAGAACACGCAGGGTACCCGCAACGACCGGCTGGGCAACCCCGCGTTCGGTGACAATGGCGGTAACCAGGCCTGGCGGAGTGACGTCGAAGGCGGGGTTGTAGGCACTGGTTCCGACGGGCGCGACTGGCTGCCCGGCCAGGCAGGTGACTTCCTCGGCAGGCCGGTGTTCCAGCACGATCGCGGCGCCGTCCGGCGTGTCGGGGTCGATGGTCGATATCGGCGCTACCACCACGAAAGGCACCCGGTGATGGCTGGCCAGCACGGCGAGGCCGTAGGTACCGACCTTGTTCGCGACGCTGCCGTCCGCGGCTATCCGGTCCGCGCCGGTGAGCACCAGGTCGACCTCGCCGGCGGCGAGCAGCGACGCCGCCGCCGAGTCCGCGAGCACCGCGTGCGGGATGCCGGCCCGCCGTGCCTCATAGGCCGTCAGCCTCGCCCCCTGCAGCAGCGGCCTGGTCTCGTCCACCCATAGCCTGGCCAGCCGGCCCGCACGGTGCGCGGCCAGAATCACCGCGAAGGCCGTTCCCTCGCCCGCCGAGACCAGCGCGCCGGTGTTGCAGTGAGTCAGGATGCGGGCGTCGGCCGGGACCAGGCGGAGCCCGTGCGCTGCCATCGCGGCGCTAGCCGCGGCATCCTCGGCGGCGATCTGGCTGGCTTCGGCTAGGGCAGCACGGATAGCCATCCGTTTCAAATCTTCAGGCTCTTTGCCTGTCTGCTGACTGGCCCGCTGGTACGCAGCCAGTGCGCGCCTGGCGCCCCAGCCCAGGTTGACGGCTGTCGGCCTGGCTGACTCGATCGTGGCGGCAGCATGCCCGACGTCGTCGCCGCGGCTGGCCGCGAGCGCGACGCCGTAAGCGCCGGCCACGCCGAGCAGCGGAGCGCCCCGGACTACCAGGCAGCGGATGGCGTCGATCAGCGCGGGCACGTCAGCGCAGGTGATCGTCACCTGCTCGGCGGGCAGCCTGGTCTGGTCGAGCAACTCGATGGCCGGCCCATCGGGCGGGCCGAGCCAGCTTAGCGAGGGAATGTCCACAGGATGAGTGTGCGGCCGGACGGTGCGTCTGCGCGAGGCCCCGGCCTCCGCCGCCCGCCCGGGTCCCTTGACCGCGGGCGCGCCGGTTCCTTGATCACGGCAGATTCGCGTGCTCAAGCACCCCGGATTTGCCGCGATCAAGGCAGCGGCGACTTGCCTGTGCGCCGACAAGCGCATCCACGTGCACAGCAGGAGATTACTGCCCGGACCCGGATAGCCTTGGCCGCAGATCGCGGACCGAGCGGGAGGGCCGGCGTGGCCGAGGTAGTGACGGAAGTACTTGACTAGTGCGAGCCAACCGGCGGCATGACCGCAGGCGGTAGCCGTGGCGTGGCCGCCAGCGAGAGCAACATGCTCGGCGTGACCGGGCAGCGCAATTGGCGCGCCCGGCAGATTGCCGTGACGGTGCTTGCCGTTGCCGCGATCACTACAGGCGTCGTGCTCGGTCGGCACACGCTGGCCGAGTCCCTGCACAAGATGGCTGGCCTGAACTGGACCTGGTTCCTGCTCGCCATCGTCTGCGAGTGCATATCGCTGGCGGCCTTCGGGCTGAGCCGCCGCCGTCTGCTTCGCGCCGACGGCGCCAACGCCCGGTTCGGCTCGGTCATGGCGATCACCTACGCGAGCAACGCGCTGTCGATGACGATCCCCTTCGCCGGCGCCCAGCTTGCCGTCATCTTCTCCTACCGGCAGTTCCGGCGCCGGGGCCTGGGCCAGGCGATCACCGGCTGGGCGCTGGCGGTGTCCGCGATCTTGTCGATGTCGGCCCTCGCGGTTGTCCTGGTCGTCGGGTCCATCGCCAGCGGCGCATCGATAGCGACGGCTATCGGGTTCGCCGGCGCAGCGGTGCTGATCCTGCCGGCCGTGGCCATTCTGCTGGCGCTGCGCAATCAGCCGCTGCGCCGCGTCCTGAGCGTGGCGCTCAACCGGGTCATGACGATCGCCAGGCGCCTCATCCGGCGCCCGCCAGGCCAGGCTGCTGACGCGCTTGAGGAGATCCTGGACCGGATAGCCAGCATCAGGATGCCCTGGCCGCGGTACGCCGAGGTTTTCGGGCTCGCGCTGCTGAACTGGATCGGCGACTGCGCCTGCCTGGCCTGCGCGATTCGCGCAGCGGGCCAGCCGGTGCCCTGGGACGGGCTGCTGCTGGCTTACGCGGCCGGCGCGGCGGCCGGCAGCACGGGGCTTACCCCGGGCGGATTCGGGCTGGTCGAGGCGACCCTGACGGCCGCCTTGGTAGCCGCGGGAATGAACACGTCAGCCGCGCTGACCTCGGTGCTCGCCTACCGGCTGGTCAATTTCTGGATGATCCTGGTCGGCGGATGGGCAGCGATGATCGTGCTCACCCGGTTCAGGAGCCGTATCGCCACGAGTCCAGATATTCCTGCTGCGCCGGGGTGAGCGCGTCGATCTCGGTGCCGAGCGAGGCCAGCATCAGGCTGGCGATGTTGGCGTCGATGGCGGCCGGGACATCATGCACGCCCGGCCGCAGCCCGGCATGAGCATGCGCCAGCCAGCCGAGCACGAGCGCCTGCGCAGCGAAGGAGAGGTCCATCACGGCGGCCGGATGGCCCTCGGCGGCGACCAGGTTGACCACCCGGCCCTCGGCCAGCAGGATCAGCCGCCTGCCGTCGGCGAGCACGTACTCGTCAGCATGCGGGCGCACCTCGGGGTGCACGGCCACGGCGAGTTCAGCTAGGCCGCGCACGTCGATCTCGACATCGAAGTGGCCGGCGTTGGCCAGGATCGCGCCGTCCCGCATGACCGCAAGGTGCGCAGCCGCGATGACGTCACGAGAGCCGGTGGCGGTGATGAACACCTCGCCGAGCGGCGCTGCCGCGGCCATCGGCAGCACCTGGTACCCCTGCAGGGCGGCGTCCAGCGCCCGGACCGGATCGACCTCGGTGACGATGACCCGGGCGCCGAGGCCGCTGGCCCGCTCCGCGATGCCGGTGCCGGCCGACCCGAACCCGGCGACCACCACGGTCTTGCCCGCCAGCAATGTGTTGGTGGCGCGGATGATGCCGTCGATCGCGGACTGCCCGGTGCCGTACCGGTTGTCGAGCATGCGCCTGGTCTCCGAAGCGTTGGCGGCCACCATCGGGAATGCCAGCGTGCCCGCCGCGGCCATCCGGCGCAGCCTGGCGACCCCGGTGGTGGTCGACTCACAGCCGCCGAGCACTCCGCCGAGCAACTCGGGACGGTCCGCGTGCAGGGTGTTCACCAGGTCACAGCCGTCATCGATGACCAGCGCCGGAGCGGAGTCCAGGGCCTGGTGAATGTGCTCGTAGTAGGCCTTGCGGTCCGCCCCGGACCGGGCCGACACGATCACGCCCGGGCAGGCGGCCAGCGCGGCGGCGATATCGTCCTGGGTGGACAGCGGGTTGGACGCGGCCAGGTGCACCCGCGCGCCGCCCGCCCGCAGCACCCGCACCAGCGCAGCGGTTTCCGCGGTGACATGCAGGCAGGCCGCCACGGCCAGCCCGGCGAGCGGCTGGCCGGCCGCGAAGCTGGCCCGGATCTGGCCGAGGGAGGGCATGACCCGCTCCGCCCAGCCGATCCGGGCCTGCCCGGCGGCGGCCAGGCCCGGATCCGCGATGTCGGACTGCGGGCTCGCTGCCTGGATGCCCGCGGCGCGCGCCGGGCCCGCCAGGCCCGCGGTCGGCGCTGCCTCGCTCACCAGTCAGTAACGGTAGTGATCGGGCTTGTACGGCCCGTCTACCGGAACGCCGATGTAGTCGGCTTGCTGCTTGGTCAGCTCGGTCAGCCGCACGCCGAGCGCTGCCAGGTGCAGCCTGGCGACCTTCTCGTCCAGGTGCTTGGGCAGCACGTGCACACCGAGCGGGTATTCCTGCGTCCTGGTGAATAGCTCCACCTGGGCGATCACCTGGTTAGTGAAGCTGTTGGACATCACGAAGCTCGGATGACCAGTGGCGTTCCCCAGGTTCAGCAGCCGCCCCTCGGACAGCACGATGACGGAGTGCCCGTCCGGGAACACCCACTCGTCCACCTGCGGCTTTATCGAGATCTTCTTGATCCCGGGCAGTGTCGCCAGACCGGTTATGTCGATCTCGTTGTCGAAATGCCCGATGTTCCCGACGATCGCCTGATGCTTCATCCGGCTCATCTGGCTGGCCGTGATGATGTGGAAGTTGCCCGTCGCGCTGATGAAGATGTCGGCACTGTCCGCCACGTCCTCCAGGGTGGCCACCTGGAAGCCGTCCATCGCCGCCTGCAGCGCGCAGATCGGATCGATCTCGGTGACGATGACCCGGGCGCCCTGGCCGCGCAGCGACTCGGCGCAGCCCTTGCCCACATCGCCGTAGCCGCAGACAACTGCCACCTTGCCGCCGATGAGGACATCGGTCGCCCGGTTGATGCCGTCGATCAGCGAGTGCCGGCAACCGTACTTGTTGTCGAACTTGGACTTGGTTACCGAGTCGTTGACGTTGATCGCCGGGAACCTCAGCGTGCCCGCGCTTGCCATCTCATACAGCCGGTGCACCCCGGTGGTCGTCTCCTCGGTCACGCCCTTGACCTGGCTGGCCACGGCCGTCCACTTGCCCGGGCTGGCGGCGGCCGACCGGCGCAGCACGTCGAGCACGACCCGCCATTCCTCTGGGTCGTCGTCCGCGGTGGACGGCACCGCCCCGGCCTGCTCGTACTCGGCGCCCTTGTGCACCAGCATCGTGGCGTCGCCGCCGTCGTCGAGCAGCATGTTCGGCCCGTCGCCGGCCGGCCAGCTAAGCGCCTGTTCCGTGCACCACCAGTAGTCCGCCAGGGTCTCGCCCTTCCACGCGAACACCGGGATGCCCTTCGGGTCCTGCGGCGTGCCGTCCGGGCCGGCTGCCACCGCCGCGGCGGCGTGATCCTGGGTGGAGAAGATGTTGCAGCTTGCCCACCTGACCTGCGCGCCGATGGCGGCGAGCGTCTCGATCAGCACCGCCGTCTGCACCGTCATGTGCAGTGAGCCGGTGATCCGGGCGCCGCGGAGCGGCTGCGCCTGCGCATACTCCGCCCGCACGGCCATCAGCCCTGGCATCTCATGCTCGGCGAGCCTGATCTCCTTGCGGCCGAATTCGGCCAGCGAAAGATCGGCGACCTTGAACGGAAGGTTCTCCGCGGACATCCGCAACTCCTCTGTGGACTTCGTCTTGCCTTGGTGGACTTCGCAGGTTGGTGGATCTCGTTGTTCGATCCCTCCGACCGTATGAGACCCGCCGCACTGCTTGCACGCCTTTCCGGTCGTTCTTGACACAAAATTGTAAGATTGACGTCATGCGCATCACGGAAGCTGCCCAGCGCCTCGGCACCTCGGCCCGAATGCTCAGGTACCGCGAGTCACTCGGGCTGCTTCCGCTGCTGCGCCAGCCGCCCGACCCGGCCCGCGGGCAATCCGCGCACCGGCAGTTCACCGGCCGCGATCTGGACGCGGTCAGCCTCGCGCTGGCGATCGAGCGGCGCTATGACATCACCCCCGCGGCCCTCGCGTTCGGCCTGCGAGTCATCGCGGATCCGGCGGCGAGGTCCCAGGTAGCCGAGCTCGGCCGGAGAACAGGCCGGATCCCGGGACCGGTCACCCGGGCGCTGGACTTCGAGCAGGAGCGGGCGCTGCGGCTGCTCGGGCTGACGCCCGGCGCGCCAGCCCGCGGCAATCGCGCGCAGCGAATTCACTCGGCGCCGGGTTCACCCGGTGCCGCGGTTACCCGGCGGGCTCGCCCTTAGCGGGCCCAGCCGGTCTCATAGCGGGCCCGGCGGTCTCATAGCGGGCCCAGCGGTTCCGGGCTCACCGCCGGCTCGGCTAACTCGGCAGGATCGCGCAGTACCGCGCGGACCGCCGGATCGGCCGCATCAGCCTCGGCCGCGCGGTACAGGTCGGGCTCCAGGTAGATGATCTGAGCGATCGGGACCGCCGCCCTGACGCGGCGCTCGGCAGCGTCTATCCCGCTGGTGATGCTGGCTCCGGTCTGCTCGCCGCGGATCGCGACCTTCGCGGCCACCAGCAGCGCCTCGGGCCCGAGGTGTACTGTCCGCAGGTGAATGACGCGCTGCAGTTCTGGCCCGTCCTCCAGCGCGGTCACGATCAGGCGCTCGACCTCCGTGCTGGCCGACTCCCCGATCAGCAGGCTCTTCATCTCGATCGCGAGGATCACGGCCACCACCCCGAGCAGGCCGCCGATCGCCAGCGAGCCGACGCCGTCCCATTCCGGATGGTGGGTCATGGCGCTCAGTGCCACGCCGATCAAGGCGAACACCAGGCCGACCAGCGCCGCCATGTCCTCCAGCAGGACGGTCGGCAGCTCCGGCGCCTTGGCATGCCGGATGAAATAGATCAGCCCGTGCTCTGCCCTGGCCCGGTTGGACGCGGCCAGCGCGGTCCGGAGCGAGAAGGACTCCAGGATAATCGCAACGCCAAGTACGGCGAGCGCCACCGCTGGCGACGCCACCTTCTCCGGGTGGCTGATCCGGTGCACGCCTTCGTAGACGGAGAACACCGCGCCCACGGTGAAGAGCACCACGGCGACGACGAACCCGTAGAAATACCGTTCCCGGCCGAACCCGAACTGGTGCTGCTCCGTCTCGGCCCGCCGCGATCGGCTACGGCCGACAAGCAGCAGGATCTGGTTGCCGGAGTCGGCTACTGAATGCACCGACTCGGCCAGCATCGAGGCCGACCCGGTGATGACGAATGCGACGAATTTCGTCGCCGCGATGCCCAGGTTGGCGCCGAGCGCGGCGAGCACGGCCCGCGTGCCGCCGTGCGCGGCCGCCCGGCTGGCCGGGACCTGGCCACGGCGGGGATCTGCAGGCGCCACCTAGCCGGCCTGGGGGCGGCGTGCCTCGTCCACGAGCAGGACAGGGATATCGTCACGAACTGGGTATGCCAGCCCGCATTCGACGTTGGTGCAAACCAGCTCGGTCGCCTCGGTGTCGGCCCGCAGCGGCGCATGGCACTGCGGGCAGGCCAGGATCTCCAGTAGCCAGTCATCGATCTTCATGGCGTCTCCCAGGGTGTCAGGGGGGTGGGATGCCCGGGCGCCAGGCGCGGGTAGGCCGGGCGGGCACGGCAGGCAGGCCAGGCTATCCCGCATCGTGGCGCACCATGCCAAGCACCTCGTCGCGGATCGCGGCCATTTGCTCCGCATCCGGCGCCTCGACATTCAGCCGCAGCAACGGCTCGGTATTGGATGGCCGCAAGTTGAACCACCAGCCTGCGCCGCAGAAGGTCAGCCCGTCCAATTCATCCACGGTAACGCCGGCCCGGCTGGCGAATTCAGCGCGCACGCCGGCCGCCGTCGCGGCCGGGTCGCCGACCTCGCTGTTGATCTCGCCGGACGCCGTGTACCTGGAGTACTCGGCGAGCAGCGCCGACAGCGGCCCGGGCTGCGAGCCGAGCGCGGCGAGGGTGTGCATCGCCGCCAGCATCCCGGAGTCGGCGAACCAGAAGTCGCGGAAGTAGAAATGCCCGGAATGCTCGCCGCCGAAAATCGCGCCGGTCGCGGCCATTTTCGCCTTGATGAACGAGTGCCCGACCCTGGTCCGCACCGGGACGCCACCGCGGGAGGAAATGATCTCGGGCACCGCCCGAGAGGTGATCAGGTTGTGGATGACGGTCGCGCCAGGCTCCCTAGCCAGCTCCCGCGCCGCGATCAGCGCGGTGAGGACGGACGGCGAGACGAGCTGGCCGCGCTCGTCGACCACGAAGCAGCGGTCGGCGTCGCCGTCGAACGCGAGCCCGATGTCCGCGTCTGAGCGGATGACGGCATCCTGCAGATCGCGCAGGTTCGCCGCGTCGATCGGGTTAGCCTCGTGATTCGGGAAGGAGCCATCCAGCTCAAAGTAGAGCGGCACGATCTCCAGTGGCAGGCCCTTGAACACCTCGGGAACGGTGTGCCCGGCCATCCCGTTCCCGGCGTCGACGGCTACCTTGAGCTGCCGGATCCCGGACAGATCCACCAGCGTCCGCAGATGCTCGGCATACCCGGATAGCAGGTCGCGCGACGTAATCGTCCCGGCCGGGCCGACGCGGGGGGGGATGTCGCCACTAGCCGCCGCGCGCAGCTCGGCCAGCCCGGTCTCGGCACCGACTGGCCTGGCACCCTGGCGGCAGAGCTTGATCCCGTTGTACTTCGCCGGATTGTGGCTGGCCGTGATCATCGCACCAGCCATGTTCAGGCTGCCGCTGGCGTAGTAGAGCAAGTCGGTCGAGCCGAGCCCGGCCGACACCACGTCGGCGCCCTGCGCGGCCGCCCCGCGCCCGAACGCTTCTGCGAGGGGCGCGGATGACGTTCGCATGTCGTGCGCCGTGACGACCGCCCCCGCACCGGTGAGCCGCGCGAACGCCGCGCCGATCCGCTCCGCTGCTTCCTCGTCTAGCTCGTCGGGAAAGAGACCCCGGATGTCGTATGCCTTGAAGATCTTCGCGTAGTTAGCCACTGTGGCCTGCCTCCCCGCAACTGATTGCACCGTGCCTGTACGCATTGCGCCCCCGTGACCGCGCTGCGCGGACACCGAGCCTACCGGCCGGGCCGGCAGGCTGGCCGCGCCGACGCGCCTGCCAGATTACGGCCATCGGCGAGCACTGCGATTAGTGAGCACTGCGATCGGCGGCAAGCTGGGCGCCGAAACCGCGCCTAGCCGAGCTTGCCCTTGTCCTCGGGCGATGAACGGAGTACCCGCAGGTGCCCGCGCCTGCCGACCTCGACCCCTTGCCCGACAGGCTCGGCCGCAGCGCGTGGCAGGCCGGCTTCCCGGACGGCATTGGCCAGCGCTTCCAGGTCATCAGCTTCCTGATCGGCCGGCCCGGCCGGGAGCCTGACCACATCCCAGCCGCGGGGAACGGTCAGCCGGTCGGCATGTGCTGCGCACAGGTCATAGCAATGCGGCTCCACGTAGGCGGCCAGCGGACCGAGCACGGCGGTGGAGTCGCGGTATACGTAGGTCAGCGTGAAAAGCGCGATCTGCTTGCACACGGGCCGTGAGCAGCGCCGAGGGCTCACCTGCCCACCTCGCTCACGGCACCGCCCGCGGCCGCGGCGCCCTGGCTGCGGCGTGCCCGCGGGCCGCAGCGCAGGCGGAGTCGCGTAGATCGCTCACAACGGCTGACGGTATCGATCCGCGGGCGGTAACGCCACCACCCGGGGCACTCTGCACGATCGTGTCTCCGCGGGCGGTCCGGCGTCCGGGTCGGCCTGCCCCGGGGCTGCCCGGGCCGGCCGGGGCCGGGATACGCTCGGTTATTGTGCAGACTGGCGACAGCCGTCCTGGAGTCCCTGGCCGGATCCGGCGGCGCGACCGGCACGGCCGGGGCCTGCGCGGAATGCTTGCCCCGCAGGACGCCCCCATCTACCGGAGCCGCGCGGAGCGCTTCGATGATCTCGTGCTCCAGGCAGTCGCCCAGCTAGAGCCGCGGTGGGCAGCCGAGTTGTCCGGTGTCGAGTTCGCTGTCGAGGAAATCCCGGCGGCCGAACGGCCCGCTGACCTGCCTGATCCGGTGCCGCTCGCCCGGCTCGAACCTGGCTCGGGCAGTCCGCGTGATGCTGGTCGCCCGGCTTCGCCGCCGCGCATAGTACTTTACCGGCGCCCGCTGCTCGCCCGCGCGGACGGCGCGGAAGACCTGGGTGAGCTCGTACTTGATGTCGTGGTCGAGGAATTCGCCCAGTTGCTCGGCGTCGACCCGCGCGCAGTCGATCCCGGCTATTCAGCAGAGGATTAGAGCACCGGCGAGCCGAGCGAGTCGCGTACTGCTGTCCGGCAGGGCTAGGGCAGCGCCGCATCGAGCGAGTCGCGTACTGCTGTCCGGCAGGGCTAGGGCAGCGCCGCATCGAGCGAGTCGCGCACCGGGACCAGCGGGACCGAAGTGAGCGAGGTCAACACGGGGAAGATCGACTGAACCGTGCCGCCCGCCGTGAGCACCCGCCCGGCATAGACCGGCCCCGATCCTGGCAGCGGCGTGATCACCACGGCGAACGGCAGTCGCGCGGCGGATTCCGCTGGGCGGCCGGATCCGGACGACCGCCGTGTGCTTCGCCGCCACCTGAATCACCCGGTCCGGCTGGCCGACTGCGCCGGGCTGCTGCGCCGCGGCGGTCGCCTGCTCGGTGATCCGGACGCTGGCCGCGCCGAGCGGCGCGGAGAGCACCAGCGTGGAGGCGTTACCGGAGCCGCTGAGATTGTCGGCCACGACACCCTGCTGCTGCACTGGGGCGGATGCAGCGGTGAACACTCCTGGCGCGCCGGCCGGTCCGCCGGACACGCGGATGGTCGCGGCAACGGGCACGTTCGAGGTCAGCCTGATAGCCGCGGCAACGCCGCCGAGCGACGGCAGGGCCACCACGACCGCTGAGCCGCCTGGCAGGTCGATTCCGCTCCCGCCGGTGGGGTGATAGGAGCCTTTCGCCGTCACTGCGGTCAGTTTGACCTGAGCGTTTGCCGCGCCAGGTACGGCGACGTAGAGATCCCTGCTGCCAGCCGAGGATGGCAGGCCAGGCAGGATGAGGCTCCTGGCGGGCGGCTGGCTGGCCGGCACCCAGGCACCTGTCTGCCGCAAGCTCTTGGTTTCCCTGAGCGCGGCAACGAGCCGCCCGAGGCTGGTGCGAATGTGCACCGCGATCACCCTGGATCCATGCAGCAGCGTCGCCAGCGACTGCACGACCAGGCCGTGGGCGGGAACCGCGATCCCGGTGTCGGTACTGCCAAGCAGCGGGCCACTGTCGGTGAAGATGTCGGCTTCCGCGTCCGCGGGCTGGCTGTCGGTATTCATCAGGTACAGCTGCAGCCCGGCGAGTTCGTGCTGCCCGGGTCCGACGAACCAGAAGTCGGTGCCAGGGCCGCCGCAGGCCGCGGTCGGAAACCCGCCGGCGCCGGTTTGCTCCACCTCAAGCGCGCGGGCCATCGCCCCGGTCGCCCGGACGACCACGCCGCCCCGGGCCGGGGCGGCCGGTATCTTGTCATTGGCGGCGGCGTGACTGCCCGCCGGCACCCGGCCTGACCGGGCCGTTGCCAGCGGAATCCGGGTCCGGCTCAGCACGCCCGGCTGGGTGCGGGTGAACAGCGGCTTTCCGGTGTCGGTGCTACCCGCCGCTGACAGGCGGGTAACCGCTGCAGTGCCGGTGCCGGCCTGGCCCGCGGCCGGCGCTCCGGCGACGATCGCGACGTCGCCTCCAGCCGTGCTGCCCGGCGACGGACAGGCCCGGATCGCGGCCGTCACCAGCGCACGGCCAGCCGGCCGCACCGGGTGTCCGGTTGCCGCGGCGACCGGATGGCTGAGCCACGCCAGCCCGTACTGGCCTGCCAGGGCAAGCACCACCAGGATGGCGACGATCAGCCTGTTCGCGAACAACCGCCTCACCAGCGATCATCTCCACTGTCTTCGCCAGGCACCGGCCAGCGGGAGGCGATTTCCTCCTCCGCTGGCGGGTCCGGCCAGGCCTGGCCGGACCCGCCGGGGACCGGCAGCGGGTCCAGCCGGTCGCTGCCCGCTGGCCTGGCAGGATGCGGGTCTGCCGCCGGCTGTTCGCCGCGTGTCGATGGCGGCTGTTCGCCGCGTGTCGATGGCGGCTGATTGTAGGGCCGGTATGACCGGGATGGCGGTTCATGGCCGGGCTCGCGGGCGGGTGGCTGGCGCTCCGGCCAGGAGGTCCGCTGGTCCGCTGGCCAGGACACAGGCTGGCGCTCCGGCCAGGAGGTCCGCTGGCCGGCCGGCCAGGACGGCTGTCCCCCTGGCCAGGACGACGCCTGCCCGCCGGGCCACGACGGCACATCTCCGGAGGCGGGCGGCGGCTGGCCCGCGGGCCGGGCATTTCCCCGGTCTGCCTGCCGCGACGGCGGCTGGCCCGCGGGCCAGCCGGGATGCTCGCTGGCTGGCCACGCGGACGGCGAACTGGCCGGCCCGCCAGGCCCGTACTCGCCAGCCCCGTACTCGCCAGCCCCGTACTCGCCAGCCCCGTACTCGCCAGCCCCGTACTCGCCAGGCCCGTACTCGCCAGCCCCGTACTCGCCAGGCCCGTACTCGCTGGCCGGCCGGCCAGCCGCGTACTCACTGGTGCGCGGCCCGCCCCGGCCGACCGCATCCAGGCCCGCCGTATCCAGGCCCGCCGAACCCAGGCCTGCCGGATGCCGCCCGGCCTGGCCGAGGCTGGCGGCCTCCCGCAGGGCCGGATCCACCGGGAGCGACCGGCGCGCCCGGCCCGGGCCTTCCCGCTCGGGCGATGGCCTGCGTGCGGCCTTGCCCGGCCGTTCCGCGCGCCCGGCGCGGTCGCCCCGTCCCTTGTCCCGGCCGTGGCCACGACCGCCGTGGCCGCGGCGGCCGGGACCGGCCGGGCCAGGCAGCGCCGACCCAGCCGGGCCGGCCGGGCCAGCGGCCGCTGAAGCGCCGGCCGCGGCGCTGCTGTCGCCGGCCGCTGCCGCGGCCGGAGCCGCCGCGGCCGAGCTGATGCCTGGCAACGCGAGCACGACCAGCACCGCGAGCACCAGAAACTCAAGGAGCAGCGCGGCATCGTGGCCGGTGTCATCGTGGCGGAGGCTGAGCCGGCCGCCGCCTGGCGGCAGCCGGAATGCCTGTGCCCACCGGCCGGCCGGCGAAGCGACGGAGGCCAGCGGATGACCGTTGAGCGTGGCGCTCCAGCCGCCGGCCGGCTCGGCAAGCTCGAGCGTGCCGCCGGCCGCCGGAGCCGCCGCGCCCGCGACGCCGACCGCGCCCGAGTGCAGCGGGACGATCTTGCCGCCGGCCTCGACGACCCGCACCCGGGCCGGGAAATCCACCAGCCGCCACAGCGCGAACGAGGACGTCGCGCTCACCGGCCGCAGCCCGGCCACTCCGTCCAGCACCCGGGTCAGCCCGGGATCGACCGGGGCCGGCATCAGCACGAAGCCGATATCGAATTGCGCGAGCGTATTGCCCTGGTCCACTGCCTCGCCGCCATTCGGGGCGACCAGGGTCGCTACGGCATTGCCGAGCGCCCGCTGCGCGGCGGGCACCGGAGCGAGTTCCGGGTCGGCGAGGGACGGGCCGGTGCCGCGCAGCACCGCGTAGCTCACGTGACCGTGCTCCGACCGCAGCACCAGCGTGCGCAGCCGCAGCCCGTTGGCCGAGGAGACGGCGACAAGCTCAGGCACTACCTGCCCGCCGGTCACAATCACCGGGCCCCGGATCCCGCTGACCACCCACGACGAGGCCGCCAGGACCGGTGCCGAGCAAGCGGCGACGGCCAGCACCACCACGCCGAGGCCGCGGGCGCTGCCCAGCGCGCGCAGCCCGCCCGGCACCCCGGCCAGCACGCGCGGGATGGCATCGCCCGCGGTGGCCGCGGCGAGCAGTACGCCGATGGCGACGACGGCGATGGCGACCCCCGGCCAGGCGGTAATGCTGGTGTCGGCGGCGGGAGGCGTGACGGTGACGCGGCTCACCGCGATGGCGACCAGCAGGCCGCCCAGCGCGATCCCCCAGCCCGTCATGACCAGCGCGCGCCGCCTGGTCAGCAGCAGCGCGGCCAGCGCGGCGGCGGCGAGCCCGGCGGTGACCCAGAACGGCGGCATGCCAGGGCCGCCGGGGCTGAGCAGCAGCAGCGACCGGGCAGGCAGGTCAGGGCTGGCCAGGCCGGGCGCCTGGACGCCGGCCTCGAGCAGCAGCAGGGCCGGATTGGTGGTCAACTCGATGGTCCAGGGCACCAGCAGCACCGGCGCCACCGCCAGGGCGATCGCCAGGTTCGGCACCAGGCCACGCCGGGATGAGCCGACGGCGAGCGCGGCCAGCACCGCCGCGGCCAGCGCGATCACCCAGACCAGCGGCACGAACGCGGTGGCCAGCGCGACGATCAGGCCAGTTGCCCAGGCGGCCCGGCGGGCCAGCCGCGGCGGCTGGGTGAACATCCGCGCCGCGGTGAGCGCGATCAGCGGCAGCAGCACGAACACGAGTGCGGTGCCGATCCGGCCGCCGGCCACCGATCCCATCGCGACCGGCAGCAGCGCGTATGCCGCGGCGGCCCAGACCCGGACCGGGGCGAACCGGGTGATCCGTCGCGTGGCGAGGTACGCGGTCAGGCCGGCCAGCGGCACGCAGCCGAGCAGCATCACGTCCACCGCCAGCCACGGCTTGCCGCCCAGGATCGTGGCCATCGCGGCGATCACCGCGAGGTACGGGGGGGCGCTGGTGGCCGAGCCGATCCCGGTCGGATGGAAGCCCTGCAGGTATGCGTGCCACAGCCCGGCGGCCCCGCCCGAGGCCGGGATCAGCGCGCCGCCGCCGATCGTGCCGCGGCCGAGCAGCGAGCGCTCGGCGACGAGCGCGACAACGGTTAGCCCGGCAAACAGCAGCACCCCCGGGTTGGTCAGCACCCGCTGGGCCAGCCCGTTGTCGACCAGCATCGAGTCGTCCTCGGACGGATCCTCCGAGGCGTGATGGCTGCCGGTCGTGTCCAGCTGGGTCGACCGCGACATGACGTCGGCGGCGAACTCGGCCAGCCGCCGCACGGACCGGCCGGGCGGCAGCTCGGCGCGCAGCCGGCCGTAGGCGGCCCGGCGCCCGCGGGAGCGCCGCTGCCGCGCGCTGAGCAGGCGGAGCGGATGCCCAAGCACGGAACCGCCGGCGGCAAGTTCGTCCAGCGCCGCGGCCGGCCGCTTCGCGACCAGGAAGAAGATCGTGCGCAGCGCCGAGACCGCGACATTCCCGGCCAGCGAGGCGAGCATCGGCACGGCTGGCAGGTTCGTGAGCAGCGTGCGCAGCGCGTTGCCCCGGTCCAGCCGGTGCGGACGGCGGGACACCGAGACGGTCCGCCGGCGCCGTGCCGTCGCCTCCAGGTGGTAAGCCACCGCGCTGGTGATGACCCGGACCCGGTAGCCGGCCGCGTGCACGCGCCAGCAGAAATCGACATCCTCGCGGAAGAACGTCATCGCGGTGTCGAAGCCGCCAACCTCGTCCCAGACATCGCGGCGGACCAGCATCCCGGCGCTGCCGACGGCCAGTGAGTCCCGGTCACCGTCGTGCTGGCCCTGGTCCACCTCCCTGGCCTCGATGCCGGTGATCCGGCGGCCGGCCGTGTCGATGGTTACCCCGGCCTCCAGGATCACCTGCCGGTCGGCCCAGTCCATGATCTTCGGGCCGAGGACGGCGGCCGAGTTGACCTCGGCCGCACCCCGGAGCAGTTGCTCCAGTGCGTCCGGGGCAGGCTCGCAGTCGTCGTGCAGCAGCCAGAGCCATTCGGTCCGCTCCGGGTCAGCTACCCCGGACGGCCCGGGCACCGGCACATTCGCGGCCCGGTGCTGCAGCGCGCGGGTTACCGCCGCCGCGTAACCGGTGCCGCGCTCCATGCCGAATACGACTGCCTGGCCGAGCTGGCCCGCCAGCACGGCACCGCTCCGGTCCCGGCTGCCGGTATCAACGGCGACAACCCGCTGAACTGGCCGGGTCTGCCCGAGCAGGGCACCGATGACATGCGGCAGCCACGCGGCGCCATCGTGCGCGACGACCACCGCTGTGACGACATGATGGGAGTACGTATCGTTTGGCGACAAAGGTCCGTTTGCTCTTCGGGGGCTCGCCCGCGGGGCCGGCCCGCGGGTGGGCGGACGGTTCCGCAGGCCCGGGCTACCCGGTGCACAATACGCGACACGACGATCCGGCGACGGCCAGACGCAGGGCTTCGCAGTACCCGGGCTCGCCTGCAGTCCTCAGCCGCCGCGCTGGTCACGCTGGCCCGCCAGGCCCCGGCTGCCCCGCTGACAACTCAAAGAAACCTTCTGAAACGGGAACTCCCCGGCCGGTCGCCGCCTCGCGCTCCAGCTGCGCTCGCGCCCGGACCGGCCGCCCTCGATCCCGAAACTGCTGCCGGACAGCTCGTCATGCACTCGCGTGTACTCCGGGCACCCCGCTGGTCACACCGCCTCGCGCTTCAGCCTGCGCCGCTCGCGCTCGGACAGGCCGCCCCAGATGCCGAACCGCTCGTCATGCTCCAGCGCGTATTCCAGGCACTCGGCCCGGACCTCGCAGCTGCGGCATACCCGCTTGGCTTCCCTGGTGGATCCGCCCTTCTCCGGGAAGAACGCCTCTGGATCGGTTTGCGCGCAGAGGGCCCGGTCCTGCCAGCCCAGCTCCCCGGCATCATCCTCGCTGCCCATGCCGAAATCGTCGTGCACCAGCGAGATGATGACGTCAGCCACAGCGCACCTCCACCCCTCCCATAACCCCGTCGGTCCGTGTCCCGGTCCCGAGGACACGAGAATTACATGGATGAAATTACACCCGCGTGTCTTGCCGTACGTCAAGAGCGATACGTGATAATGGCCGCCGGGTTGGCCTCTGATGACGGGAAAGTCCGCCGAGAAAGCCTGGGATCCCAGCAGCCCTCGCGGGCGGATCCACGGCGGCGAGACGGCCGGAAGCGCGGGAGGCGCGCCAGCCACGGCCGCCGCTGACGCTCTGCCCCAGCCACGACTGCCGCTGAAACTCTGCCCGGCTACGGCCGCCGCCGCTGAAAGACTCTGCACCTGAAAGACTTCCGGCATGCGTATCACCGTGCTGGCCGGCGGCGTCGGCGCTGCGCGCTTCCTGCGCGGCCTGACGGCCGCCGTGCCCGCTGCCGAGATCACCGTCATCGGCAATACCGGCGACGACATCAGCCTGTTCGGCCTGCATGTCAGTCCCGATCTCGACACCGTCATGTACACGCTCGGCGGCGGCATCAGCGAGGAGCAGGGCTGGGGCCGGGCGCAGGAGACCTTTAACGTGCTGCCGGAGCTCACCGCTTACGGCGTCGGGCCGGACTGGTTCAGCCTCGGCGACCGCGACATCGCCACCCACATCGCCCGCACGAAGCTGCTCAACGAGGGCCAGCCGCTCAGCGCGGTCACCAGGCGGCTGTGCGAGCGGTGGCAGCCGGGCGTGAACCTGCTGCCGATGTCGGACGACCGGGTCGAGACCCACGTCGTGCTCGGCGGCGATGACGGCCGCACCGTCCATTTCCAGGAATGGTGGGTCCGGCTGCACGCGGCCGTGCCCGCCGCCGAGATCGTTGCCGTCGGCGCGGCCGAGGCGACGGCGGCGCCCGGCGTGCTGGAGGCGATCGAGACCGCGGATTTCGTGCTGCTGCCGCCGTCCAATCCGGTAGTGAGCGTCGGCATCATCCTGGCCGTACCCGGCATCGCCGCGGCGGTCAGCGCCAAGACCGTGGTCGGGGTCTCCCCGATCATCGGCGGCGCGCCGGTGCGCGGCATGGCCGACGCGTGCCTGACCGCGATCGGCGTGCAGACCAGCGCGACGGCAGTGGCCGCGCATTACGGTGCCGGGCTGCTTGACGGCTGGCTGGTCGACGGCCAGGACAAGGCCGCCGTGGACGCCCCCGAGCTGGCCGGGATCGCCGTCCGGGCGCTGCCGCTTTACCTGACCGACCGGTCCGCGTCGGCGGAGATAGCCCGTGCCGCGGTCACGCTGGCCGGGGAGCTCAGCAGGTGAGCGGCGAGAGCGGCCCCCGGGAGCAGCGGGCCGAAGAAGGCTGTGCCGCCAGCGGCGGGACCGGCCCGGGCGGCACCAGCACCGGTGCGGGCGGCGCCGACTCGGCCGGCCAGAACTTGACCGTCACCGGCGTGACCGGGCTGCCGGAGATCGTGGCCGGCGACGACCTCGGCGCGATGATCTCCGGTGCGGTGCCCGGGCTGCGCGACGGCGACATCGTGGTCGTCACATCGAAGATCGTCAGCAAGGCCGAGGGCCGGGTCATCCGCGCGGACCGCGATCAGGCGATCGAGGCGGAGACCGTCCGCGTGGTCGCCCGCCGCGGCCCGACCACGATCGCGGAGACCAGGCACGGGCTGGTGCTGGCCGCGGCCGGGGTGGATGCCTCCAACACCGCCGCGGGAACCGTCGTGCTGCTGCCCGAGGATCCGGACGGCTCCGCCCGCCAGCTGCGGAAGGGGCTGCGCAGCCGGTGCGGCGCTAGGGTTGGCGTGATCATCACCGACACCATGGGCCGTCCCTGGCGAGCCGGCCAGACCGACGCCGCGATCGGCGTGGCCGGCCTGGCGCCGCTGCGCGATCACCGCGGCCAGGCTGACACCTTCGGCAACTCACTTGAGGTCACCGTGGCGGCCGTCGCCGATGAGATCGCCGCGGCCGCTGACCTGGTCAAGGGCAAAACCTGGCAGGTGCCGGCCGCGATCGTCACCGGCCTGGCCAGGCTGGTCACCGACGCCGACGGGCCGGGCGCCGCCGCGCTGGTCCGGCCAGCGGCCGAGGACATGTTCCGGCTGGGCGCCGCTGACGTGCTGGCCGCCCGCCGGACCGTGCGGGAATTCACCGCCGAGCCGGTCAGCCCGGAGCCGGTCCGGCGGGCGATCGCGGCGGCGCTAACCGCGCCTGCGCCGCATCACAGTGTGCCGTGGCGGTTCGCGGTCGTCGAGTCGGCCGTGGCGAGGGCCGCGCTGCTCGACGGCATGCTCGCCGCGTGGACCGAGGATCTGCACGGCGACGGGTTCACCGCGGAGCAGATCGCGCGCCGGGTGCGCCGCGGCGAGCCGCTCCGGCGAGCGCCGCTGATCATCGTGCCTTGCCTGGTCACCGATGCCGCGCACGCCTACCCGGACGACCGCCGGGCGACGGCCGAGCAGGCCATGTTCACCGTGGCCATGGGCGCAGCCGTGCAGAACCTGCTGGTCGCGCTGGCCGTCGAGGGACTTGGCTCATGCTGGGTCTCCAGCACCCTGTTCTGCCAGCACCGGGCGGCAGCCTCGCTCGGCCTGCCAGCCGACTGGCAGCCGATGGGAGCCGTCGGCGTCGGCCACCCCGCGGGCACCCCGAAGGAACGCCCGCCCCGGGATCCGGCCCAGTACCTGCTGACGCGGTGAGACGGCCGTCCCGCTCACGCCGACCCCGCCCACGCCCGCCCGCTCACGCCGACCCCGCTCACGCCGACCCCGCTCACGCCGACCCCGCCCACGCCCGCCCGCTCACGCCGACCCCGCTCACCCGACCCCGCCCACGCCCGCCCGCTCACGCCGACCCCGCTCACCCGACCCCGCCCACGCCGACCCCGCTCATCACATCTGCCTCAGCACCACCAAGATCAAATTAGTGGTGCAGATTAGTCCGGTAATCCCCGGACAGATCTGCACCGCTGATGACTGATCCGGGCGGTAGCGGCCAGCGGCTATAGGGACAGCCGCCGGGAAAGGTCGGAGACGAACACCCCGCCGGGGTCGATCCGCGCCCTGAGCTCGCGGAATTCGCCGAGCCTCGGGTACATCCCGGCCAGCGCCCGGGGCGGCACGCGGGCGTCCTTGGCCAGGTAGACTCGGCCGCCGGCGGCGAGCACCAGCTCGTCGAGCCCGTCCAGCAGGTTGGCCAGCCCGGGCGTGCGGGCCGGGAAGTCCAGCGCCAGGGTCCAGCCCGGCAGCGGGAATGACAGCAGGCCAGGGTTACCGGGGCCGAAGCGCTTCAGCACGGTCACGAACGATGGCGCGCGGGCAGCGCTGATCAGCTCGAACGACCGGCGGACGGCGTCGTCGCGGCCGAACGGAACAACGTACTGGTACTGCAGGAAGCCGGCCGGGCCGTAGACCCGGTTCCAGTTCCTGATGCCGTCCAGCGGGTGGAAGAAGGCCCCGATCGTCTGCAACTCGGCGGTCCTGCGCCGCGGTGCCTTGCGGTACCACGCCTCGTTCATCAGCGCGACCGTGGGCCGGCTGACCAGGCCGTTCGGGAACACCGGCGGGGCGCTGGCCAGGCAGGCCGGGCTGAATCGCAGCCGATCGCCGCGCTGGCCGGGTGGCAGGTCGCTGACCCGGGCGAAGTCGCCGCTGGTGACGACCGAGCGGCCGGTGGCGCCGCCCCGGGCGAGGCAGTCGGCCCAGGCGACGGTGTAGCCGTGCGAGCCGTCCGCCGCCGCCAGGCAGGTCATAGTCTCGTCGATGTCGGCGGTGCGCACGGTGTCGACCAGCATGCGGGCCGTCTCGACCCTCGCCAGCGCGATGGTAGCGCGCAGGATGATGCCGGTCAGTCCCATCCCGCCCGCGGTGGCCCAGAACAGCTCCGGGCTGCCGGACGGGGTGATGACGCGTACCTCACCGTCGGCCATCAGCAGGTCGAGGGACCGGACGTGCCGGGCGAAGCTGCCGGCCCGGTGATGATTCTTGCCGTGCACGTCAGCGGCGATGGCGCCGCCGACGGTCACCTGCCTGGTACCCGGCGAGACCGGCACGAACCAGCCGAGCGGCAGCGCGGTGATCATCAGCTGCCCGAGGCTCACCCCGGCCTCGCAGGTCACCAGCCCGGTCACCGGGTCGAGGCCGGTGATCTGGCGCAGCCTGGTCGTCCGGACAACCAGTCCGCCGCCATTCTGCGCCGCGTTGTTGTAACTGCGGCCCAGGCCGCGGGCGATCACGCCGCGCCGCGGCGCTGTGGTGACCAGGGTGGGAACCTCAGCCAGGCCGGCCGGCTCGGTGACGTCCGCCACGGTCGGCGCGGTCCGGCCCCATCCGGTGAGCGCGATCCGCTCATGCCGGTCCCCGGCAGGCCGGGCCGGGATGCCGCGCCCTAGCTGCATCCGGCTGTCAGGCATCGCTGGCACCTTCAGGCTCCGACTAGCGGCAGCGGCGCCCGCGGGACGCGAACGGCGGCGCAGACCCCGTCGCTGGCGGCGGCCGCGGCGGTCCGCTCCGCGGTCGGCTGGCCGTAGGTTGTCGTCCGCGGCCGCAGCGGCCGCCCGGTGGGCGCGACCAGTTCCGCGAGTTGGCTGATCGTCTTGTAGGAGCCGTTCGCCGAGCCGGCCATCCGGCTGATGGTTTCTTCCATCAGCGTGCCACCCAGGTCATTGACGCCGCCGGCCAGCACGTCCCGGCAGGCCTGGCCGCCTAGCTTGACCCAGGAGCACTGGATGTTGGCGATCGCGCCGTGCAGCAGCAGTCTGGACACCGCGTGCACGGCCAGGTTCTCCCGCCGGGTCGGGCCGGGCCTGGCCAGGCCGGCCAGGTAGATCGGCGAGCTGGCGTGCACGAACGGCAGCAGCACGAACTCGGTGAAGCCGCCGGTCCGCTCCTGGATGCCGCGGATCACCCGCAGGTGCCCGACCCAGTGGGCCGGCGTGTCGACGTGCCCGTACATCATCGTCGATGACGTCGGGATGCCGAGCTCGTGCGCGGTCGTGATCACCTCGATCCAGGCGGCGGCCGGCAGCTTGCCCTTGGTGAGCACCCAGCGGACATCGTCGTCCAGGATCTCGGCGGCGGTCCCCGGCAGCGAGCCGACGCCGGCCGCACGCGCCCGGATCAGCCACTCGCGCACCGGCAGCCCGGTCCGCGCCGAGCCGTTCATTACCTCCATCGGCGAGAACGCGTGCACATGCATGTCCGGGCAGCGCCGCTTTACCTCGGCGGCGAGGTCGAAGTAGGCGGTGCCGGGTAGGTCCGGGTGGATGCCCCCCTGCATGCACACCTCGGTGGCGCCCGCCTCCCAGGCCTGGACGGCCCGGTCGCCGACCTGCTCAAGGGACAGCGTGTAGGCGTCGGCGTCGGTCCGGCGTTGCGCGAACGCGCAGAACCGGCAGCCGGTATAGCAGACGTTGGTAAAGTTGATGTTCCTGGTGACCACGTAAGTGACGTCGTCGCCTGCGGCCTCGCCGCGCAGGGCGTCGGCCAGCGCGGTCAGTGCCGCGAGCTCAGCGCCGTCGGCATCGAGCAGCGCGAGCGCCTCGGCATCAGTCAGCCCGGCCGGGTCGCGCTCCGCCGCCCGGAGCGCGGCGAGCACGTCGGCGCGCAGCCGGCGCGGTGCGGTGGCCGGCCCGGCCGGCCTGGCGGCGGCCTCGATCCGCGCGCCGATCTCGGCCCAGTCGCCGTACACCTCGGCGAAGTCGTCCCTGCGGTCCTTGGTCCGGCCGGTGGTGTCGATCGTGACGTGCAGGTCGGTCCGGCCGGCCGCGTCCCCCCAGCCGCCGTCCGGCTCCTGCCAGGGCAGGCCGCGCGGCATGGCGCGGTCACTGGCCAGGCCCGTGCCGGGGTCCGCGAGCGCGGCGACATGGGCGGTCAGGCGCGGGTCGAGCCAGGGCTCGCGAAGGTAGCCCGGATAGGCGGTGAGCCGCTCGCGCAGGGTAAACCCGGCGGCCGCGGTGTACCCGGCCAGATCATCGATCTGCGGCCAGGGCCGTTCCGGGTTGACGTGATCAGGGGTCAGCGGCGACACCCCGCCCCAGTCGTCGATTCCGGCGGCGAGGATCAGTGCGTACTGGTCGCCGATCAAGTTGGGCGGGGCCTGGATGCGCATCGCCGGGCCGAGCACGAGCCGGGCGACGGCGATCGTCGCGGCGAGGTCGTCAAGCTCAGCGTCCGGCGCGGCCCGCATCTTGGTGTCCGGCTTGGCACGGAAGTTCTGCACGATGACTTCCTGGATGCCGCCGTACTCGCGGGCAACCTGCCGGATGGCGAAGATCGAGTCGGCCCGCTCGGCCAGGGTCTCGCCGATTCCGATCAGGATTCCGGTGGTGAACGGCACCGCGCTGCGGCCGGCGTCCGCCAGCACCCGCAGCCGGACCGCCGGGTCCTTGTCCGGGCTGCCGAAGTGCGGCCCGCCCGGCTCGGTGAACAGCCTGGCCGCGGTGGTCTCCAGCATCATCCCCATCGACGGCGCGACCGGCTTGAGCCGCTGGAAGTCCTGCCAGGACAGCACGCCGGGGTTCAGGTGCGGCAGCAGCCCGGTCTCCTCGAGCACCCGGATCGCCATCGCCCGGACATAGGACAGCGTGTCATCGTAGCCGTGCGCGCCCAGCCACTCGCGGGCCTGTCGCCAACGGTCCTCCGGCCGGTCGCCCAGCGTGAACAGCGCTTCCTTGCAGCCGCGCGCGGCGCCCTTGGCCGCGATCTCGATGACCTCGTCCGGGGACAGGTACGGGCTCGGCAGCCTGCCCGGCACGGTGGCGAAGGTGCAGTAGCCGCAGCGGTCCCGGCACAGCCTGGTCAACGGGATGAAGACTTTCTTCGAGTACGTGATGACGGCTGGCCGGCCGGCCGCGGCGAGTCCCGCGTCCCTGGTCCTGGACGCATAGCTGAGCAGCCGGGCCAGGTACTCGCCGCGGGCGTGCAGCAGGGTGGCGGCCTCGGCTTGGTCTAGCGCCTTGCCGTCCCTGGCCCGGGCCAGCGCCCGGCGCAGGGCGCTGTCGGATGGCACCGGCGGCTGCCCGGGTACCGGCGGCGTGCCAGGCGGCTCAGGCGGCAGCGGACCGGGCGGCCCGGGTACCGGCGGCGTGCCAGGCGGCTCAGGCGGCAGCGGACCGGGCGGCCCGGGTACCGGCGGCGTGCCAGGCGGCTCAGGCGGCGGCTGAGACAGCGACCAGCACGGGGGCGCGCCGGGGGCATGCGCGTCATCGCTCATAGGCCAACCCTAGGCTGCGGCCAGCCGGCGCCCTGGCTCCGCCATCCGGATTGCGCCGCCCGGAGCCGGCCGCCATCCATCAGAACGCGCGGTAGTCGCGCACCGGCAGCCGCGGGCCGCGCCTCGGCGGCCGGGCGCCGCTCAGCTCGATGAGCCTGGTGGCGCGGTACCGGTGCCCGCGGTAGGGCGCAAGCAGCGCCAGCATCCCGGCGTCGTCCACCGCCCGGCCGGCCAGCGCCCAGCCAACGGCGGCCGGCAGGTTGTAGTCGCCGACGGAGACGGCGTCCGCGTCGCCGCAGGCGCGCTGCCTTATCTCGGCCGAGGTCCACGGACCGACACCGGGCAGGGCCCGCAGCCTGCGATCGGCGCCGGGCGGGTCCATCGCCATGATCTCCTCGACCCGGCCGGCCAGCCGCGCCGCCGCGGCGATCGTGCGCGCCCGCACTGCCTCCACGCCGGCCCGGTGCCATTCCCAGGACGGGATCCGCAGCCAGGACTGGGCCGGCGGGAAGACCCGCATCCCGGCAGGGGCGGGCCCAGGTGCCGGGCTGCCGAACCTGAGCAGCAGCAGCCGCCAGGCCCGGTGCGCCTCCAGCCCTACGACCTTCTGCTCGAGGACGGCGGGAACGAGTGCCTCCAGCACCCGGCCGGACCGGCCGACCCGGGCACCAGGATGCCGCCGCCACAGTTCCCGCAACAGCGGGTGCGCCGGGATGAAGCCGGCCAGGTCGTCGTCGGCGCCTAGCTGGGACGGCAGGGCGCCGAGCAACCATCCGGCGCCAGGTCCCCAGGCCGCCGCACTGATCACGATGGGCGCGGCCGGGCCCGGGCCGGGGCCAGCGGCCGCGCAAGGCCCGCTGGTGCTGAGCGTCATGCCAGGGCCGGCGCCCGCAGATCCGGCGCCATCCGTTCCCGCGCCGAGGCCGGCGCCCGGCACTGTGCCTGACCCGGCCGTGGCGGCGCTGAGCGTGGCGGCGGCGCTGGCGCCCGTAGATCCCGTTTCACCTGCTCTTGTCCTTGTGCTTGCGCCCGGGCCCGCCGCAGCCGGGCCGGCCGGCCGCGCGATCACCCGGAGCGTGCCCGGGCCGTCTGGCGTCAGCGAGGTGCGCCACACCGCCCCGTCGGCGCCGATCCGGTACGCCGGGTCCCGCGGCCCGCGCCGGTGCACGGACAGCACCAGCCGGACGTCGAGCGGGAAGGGCGGGCGCCATTCCCGGGCGAGCGGCGCGGCGTCCGGGCTGGCGTCCGGGGCCGCTGGGCGAGCGTCCGGAGCGGGCAGCGCCATCGGTCAGCCGTCCTGCGACATCGGCCTGCGATCCTGCGGCACCGGCACCGGTCAGCAGTCCGCGGAGAACCGGATGGCGGTCGGCCCGAGCTGCGTTCCCGGCCAGACCCGGAGCCCGCCGCGCAACTCGTTCCCCGCCGCGACGCTTGCCCCGTCGCCGATCACGGCGCCGTTGACCACCGTGCCCCGGCCGACCCGGGCGCTGGCTCCGACCACGCTGCCGGTTAGCACTGCGCCTGCCTCGATGACCGCGCCGTCGAACAGCACGGATCCGTCGATGCGCGCGCCGGCGCCGACGTGGCTGCCGGCCCCGAGCACCGATCCGCCGAGCAGCTCGGCGCCCGGCTCGACCGTGGCGCCGGGCAGCACCAGGGCCTGCCCGCACGGGCCGGGCAGCGCCGGTGATGCCAGCCGGCCGAGCACCAGGTCGCAAGACCCGCGGACGAACGCCTCGGGCGTCCCGACGTCAAGCCAGTACGCGGTGTCCGGGTAGCCCAGCACGATCTGGCCGGCCGCGATCAGCGCCGGGAAGGTCGCCCGCTCGACCGAGATCACCTGCCCGGCCGGTATCTCGTCGATCACCCGGCGGCGGAAGACGTAGCAGCCCGCGTTGATCCGGTTGGTCACCGGGCGGGGCGTCTTCTCCAGGAAAGCGGTGACCCGCCCGGCGGAGTCGGTCGGGACGCAGCCGAACCGGGCCGGGTCGGGGACCTCGACCAGGTGCAGCGTCACCGCGGCGTCTTCCTTCGCGTGCAGATCCAGCTGCGCGCCGAGGTCATGACCGGACAGGATGTCGCCGTTCAGCACGACTACCGGGTCATCCGGGCCGCTGCGCAGGCTCGCTGCCGCGTTCCGGATACCGCCGCCGGTGCCGAGCGGCACCTCCTCCTGGACGCACTCAAGCTGCAGCCCGAACGCCGACCCGTCACCGAACTGCTCGACGAACATCTCGGCCCGGTACGCGGTGGCCAGTACCACCCGGCTGATCCCGGCGGCCGCGGCACGAGCCAGCTGGTGCGCGAGGAACGGCACTCCGGCCGTCGGCAGCAGCGGCTTGGGCACGGTGATGGTCAGCGGGCGCAGCCGGGTGCCCTGCCCGCCGACCAGCAGAATGGCCTCCAGGCCGGCGTTCCCGCAACCACCGGCAGCTGATTCCCAGTAAGGGCCTGAATCGCTCGGCATGTGCAGCGAGGCTACTCTCGTCCCTGCGCTGCCGCACGCATGTACGACGCCATGTGCGCCTCGGCAGAGGCGGCCCAGCTGAACTCCAGGGCCCTGGCGTGGCCCGCATCCCCCAGGGCCTTCCGGCGCGCCGGATCGTCGAGCAGCGCCCGCAGCGCCGCCCGGATGCCGTCGGCGTCTGGCTCGGTATAGGCGACGGCGTCACCGCCCACCTCGGGCAGCGATGTCATGTGCGTAGTCAGCACCGGCGCCCCGCATGCCATGGCCTCAAGGGCAGGCAGCCCGAAACCCTCGCTGGTGCTCGGGAACGCCACCACTAGCGCGCCGCCGAGGTAGCCCGGCAAGTCGGTGAAGTGCAGGTACCCCGGGCGGACCAGCCTCAGGTGCGCGGGCACCGCGGCGATCGCGTCGTTCACCTCATCGCTCCAGCCGCTCCCGCCGGCCAGCACCAGGGCTGGCGGCTCACTGAGATCGGCCACCGCCGCGGCCCAGCCGGTGATCAGCGCCGGGATGTTCTTGCGCGGCTCCAGGGTGCCGAGGTAGGCGACGTAGGACTTGCCGTGCAGGCCGAGCCGGGCCGAGACCTGGCGCATCTGGGCCTCGTCGGGCTGGTGGAAGAGGGCGTGATCCACGCCGTGGTAAGCCACGTCGATCCTGGTCGGATCCGCGCCGAGGGCGCGGACGAGCTCATCCCTTGTCGCCTTTGACGGGACGATCAACCTGGTGGCCCGGCGGGCCGAGGTACGGATGGCCGACTTGTAGAACGTCGCCGTTACCGGGTTGTGCGCATCGGGCTCGGTGAAGAACGTGAGGTCGTGGATGGTCACCACGATGGGCGCGCCTGGCCGGAGCGGCATCGAGTAATGCGGCGCGTGGATCACGTCAGCGCTGACCTGCTGTGCGACAACGGGCAGGCCGCTCTGCTCCCAGGCCAGCCTGGCCGCCCGGTGCGCGATTGCGGTGGGCGCGGCCACGACCTGGGCGTGCGGTACCAGCCGCCCGTATCGTTCCTCGTCCGCGCGCTGGCAGGCAACGGCGAGGTCGGCTCCCGCCGCCTCCAGCGCGCTCACCAGTCCGTCGACGTAACGTCCGACGGCACCGCGGTCGGCAGGCACCGCGGTCGCGTCAACTAGCACACGAGGCGCCACGACCAGTCTTTCTCCTTCACGATTGGGCTCTGCCCGGGGTGCGGGTACAGGTAGCTGAGCCTTGCTCAGGATGTCCTGTCAGGACCGAGCGTACGCCCTTAGGGGGGGCGACGCGGACGCGCCGCGGTGACAGCGCGTGCCCGCGATTACCCGGACGGGCTGGCGCTGGGCGATGGCGCCGGGGGCTGTTTCTTCGCGGCCGGCGAGCCGCCCTCGGCCGCTTGCCTTGCCTTGTCGAGCGCCTCCTTCACCTTGCCGACATCGCGGGCGTAGGCAGCCAGGTCGCCGCTCTTCAGCGCCTGCTGTGCCTGGCCATAGAAAGTCTCCGCCTGGCGCAGGAACTTCAGCACCGCGGCGCTGGCCTTGCCGCCTCCGGTGCCGCTATTGCCCCCGGTGCCCTGATTGCCGCCGGTGCCCTGCTGGCCCGTCGCGCCACCGAGCACCTGGGCGAGGGCTCCGTCCAGCGTCGGCGCATACCCGACCTCGTTGCCGTAGTAGGCGAACACCCGCTGCAGCGTGGGGAACGATCCGGTGCTGCCGGCCGCGGATGCTGCGATGTATACCGGCTCTACGTAGAGCAGGCCGCCAGCCACCGGAACGGTCACCAGGTTACCGAGAGTCACGCTTGATCCGCCCTGACGGAATAGCGACAGTTCCCTCGCGGCCGCCGGATGCGTCTCGAACTTGTTCTGCACCTGCTCGGGTCCGAGAATGGCCGTGTCCTGTGGCAGTTCAAGCACCTCGATAGTGCCGTAGCCAGCACTCTGCGGATTGCTGTCCACTGCCATGAACGCCGCCATATTGGCGCGGCCGCGCGGCGTGAACGACGTGGTGAGCGAGAATTCGGGCTGATCATAGCCGGGCATTTTCATCGTCAGGTAGTACGGCGGCTGGCTGACGCCGGTGCGCACCGAGCTCGGGTCGGTGGGCACAGTCCAGAAATTCTGCCCGCCGTAGAACTCCTGGGCCTGCGTGACGTGGTACTGCGCCAGGATCTGCCGCTGCGCCTCGAACAGGACCTCCGGATAGCGCAGATGGGGCATGAGGTCCGCCGGGATATCTTTCCTGGGCTGGATGACGCCGGGGAATGCCTTCACCCAGGTGTCGAGGACGGGATCCTTGCTGCTCCACTGGTACAGCTTGACCGCGCCGGTGTAGGCGTTCACCACGGCCTTGACCGAATTGCGGATGTAGTTGACCTGGCCAGCCGGGCCGATCGCCGACCCGCCCGGGTCATAGCTGTTCGTCGTCGCCTGGTGCAGGCCTAGCCGCTGCGAGTACGGATAGTTGTCGGTGGTGGTATACGCGTCCACGACCCATTTGACCTGCCCGCCGGAGATCACCGGGTAAGGATTGCCGTCCAGGGTAAGGAACGGCGCGACCTTCGCCACCCGCGATAGCGGATCCCTGACGTACATGATCTTCGAATTGCCGTCGATGGCACCCGACAGCAGGATGTTGAGCTGGCGGTACTTGATGGCGTAGAGCAGGCGGTTCAGGGCCGAGCCGACCGGGACGCCGCCGGCACCCCGGTACGTCGTGTTCTTCTGGCCGCCGGTGCTCTGGTCCGGGTAGTCCAGTTCCTGCTGATGCCCGCCGACGATCGCATAGCTCTTCTCCTGCTCGCCGAAGTACACCCGCGCCCCGGCCAGGCTCAGGCCCAGCTGCCCGGTGGGCGGTATGTCGCTCTCGGAGAACGCCGGCGTGCCGTTTTGCTGGACCGTGCTGGCCGGCGCGGCGACCACGCCGAACCCGTGGGTGTAGACGAGGTGCGAGTTGATCCAATTGGCCTGGCCGGCCGGCGGGCCGCCCATGTCGCGGACGCCGATCACGGTGTCCTGCGGCACGACGCCGCCCGGCGGCGGGTACCGGTCAACGGCGAGCACGTCCGTGAACTTGTAGTAGCTCTTGACCTGCTGGAGCTGCTGGAATGTCTGCGATACCACGCCGGGGTCCAGCAGCCTGACATCCGGCAGCGAGGCCACCTGCTTAGCGAGCTGCGCGGTCGGGTCGGTCGACGTCGCCGAGTAGCCCACCGGCTGCACGTCACTGACCCCGTAGGCGCGCCGGGTACTGGAGATCTCGCGATGGAGGTACGGGGTTTCCTTCACCAGCTCGTTCGGCTTCACCACGAACTGCTGGATGATCGCCGGGTACACGCCGCCGATGATCACGGCGGAGAGCACGAGCAGCCCGAAGCCGACCCCGGGCAGCAGCGTGTTCCGGCGGACGGCGCCGGCGAAGAAGAGCACCGCGCAGATGACCGCGATCACCGCGAGCACCGTCTTAGCCGGCAGGATGGCGTTCACGTCCGTGTAAGACGCGCCGGTCCGCACGATCCCGCGCTGGGAGAAGTCGATCCCGTACCGGTCTACCCAGTAGGCGGCGGCCTTCAGCAGTACGAATATGCCCACCAGCATGAACAGGTGAGCTCGTGCGGCCGTGGTTGCCCGCTGGCCCTTCACCTGCGGCCGTAGCGCCCCGTAGAGGTAATGCACCAGGACCGAGACGGCCAGCGACAGCAGCACGGCAGTGAACAGGTAGGTGAGCACCATCCGGAGGAACGGATAGACGAACGCGAAGAAAGAAATATCCAGCTTGAACTGCGGATCTACCTTGTGAAACGAGGTGCGGTTGGCGAAGAGCAGCCAGGTGCGCCAGGAACTGGCGGCGGTGAGCCCGGAAATGAGCCCGATCAGCCCGAGCAGCAGCCCGAGCAGCAGCCGCCGGTGCGGATCCAGGACCGTCCGGTAGCCCTCCAGGCTCTGCTGGTCCGCTGCCACCGGGCGGTAGGCCGGCCTGAGCCGGTACGCCAGCCACGCGTTCAGCCCGACCACCGCCGCCATGAAGAGCGCAGTGACGAGGAACAGCAGCCATCTGGTGCCGTAGGTCGTGCTGAATACCGAGGTATAGCTGACCGACCGGAACCAGAGATAATCTGTCCAAACCCCGGCCACCACTGAGACCACGATGATCAGCGCGATCAGGCCGGCCGCTACCGGGATTAGGAATTTCGGCCAGCGAGGCAGGACAACCGGACGGCCGGCTGATGGCCTTGGCTGGCCAGGGGACCGGAAGGTCATGCCCTCCCCCTTTTTGCGTGATCTTTGGCACGGCGCCGATGAAGTCCGGCAACGCGGCGTACCGTCGGCCGGCGCACCGGCAGGCGTTCCCAGAAGGCAACTTACCGGCAGCCCGCAAGGTTCCCGTTACCGGCCGAGTACGTGGCTCCCGTTACCGGCCGGGTACGTGGCTTCCCGTTGCCGCCCTGGCGCAAGGCCTCCGGCGCATCCGCCCATGATCATGGCGGGCCGCCGCGCCGTTGTCAGGCATTCGCGATGACCGGCCGGCCGCGCGAGCGCCCGTCAGCGGGCAGCCGGCTGCTCAGCAGGACGGAACGACCCTGCCCGCGGCCAGCGCACGGACATCTCTGACCGCGCCGCTGAGCGTGCTGACCTTGATCAGCCGCATCCCGGCCGGGATGGCGCCGGCGGTATCCGGGCAATTGGCGGCCGGGGTAAGGAAGATGGTGGCGCCCGCGGCCCTCGCCCCGGCCATCTTCTGCTGAATTCCCCCGATGGGATCCACCGTGCCATCGGCCTCGATCTGGCCGGTGCCGGCGATGAATTTTCCGGCTGCCAGGTTCATCGGGGTGAGCTTGTCGATGATTCCGAGCGCGAACATCAGGCCGGCGCTCGGGCCGCCGATGTTCTTGACATTGATCTTCACGGAGAACGGGAACAGGAAGCTTTCCTGCACGTTAACTCCGATCACGGCCTGGCCCTGCAACTTGATGCTTCTCAGCCGGATACGGCGCTGCTCGCCTTTCCTGACGATGGTGAGGTTCAGCGGCGTCCCGGGCCTGCGCGCCCTGATCAGCGCCCCCGCGTTCGCCGCGCAGGTCACCGCCCTGCCGTCAACTGCCGAGATGACATCACCGGCTCGCAGCACGCCGTGGGCCGGCATCCCCGGCGCGGTGGCCGCGATGGTGTCGATGGTCCTGAACTTGACGTGCAGCAGGCACAGCGCGGCCGCGGCGGCAGTTTGCTGGGAGTTCACCATCTCCTCGGTGTCCTGCTTGGTCACCTGCTGCTCGGACTGGCCGGGCGTGAAGATCTCCTGCTCGGGCACCACGGCCTCGTGCGGGCTTAGCCACGCCCGCAGGGCGGCAAAGATGTTGAACGCGCTGCCCGGCCCGCCGATGAAGGACACCGTCACCATGTTCAGGTGCCCGCTGGTCGGATAGGTGCGACGCCCGGATATCTCGATCATGGGATGATCGCCGGATCTCCCGAGCGTGTTCAGCGTGGGCCCAGGAGTAAGGGCCACGTACGGCACGGGCGCTACGGATGCCACCACGAGCGCGGCAAGCACGCCGGCGGCGGCCACGATCAGCACCCCGAAACGGCGAGATCCGGCCTGGAATCTACGCACTATTCACCCATTCGCTGCCACCGTCGCCGAACTCCTGGTGCTTCCAGATCGGCACAGTCGCCTTGAGCTCGTCGATCAGGGCGCGGCAGGCGTCAAATGCCGCACCCCGGTGCGCGCAGGACACTGCCACCACGACGGCGATCTCGCCGACGTCTAGCTGTCCGGTCCGGTGCACCGCGGCAAGGGCACGGACATCGAAGCCCGCCGCCACCTTTTCCGCCACCCGCCGCAACTCGGCTCCGGCTGACGGGTGCGCGCTGTACGAAAGCCGGGTGACTCCCCGGCCTTGATCATGATCCCGGACGACGCCGGTGAACAGGGCAATCCCGCCGGCGGCGGGATGCCTGACGGCGCGCAGCACCTCGTCGACTGATAGCGGCTCGTCTCTCAGTTCGGCCAGCCTGATCACGGTCACGGTGCAAAGTTACCCGCCGGGCTACCTGCTCGGTCACGTTGCCCGGTCACGTTGCCCGGTCACGTTGCCCGGTCACGTTGCCCGGTCACGTTGCCCGGTCACGTTGCCCGGCGACGGCGCCTGGCCCGGCGGACGATCTCCGCGGTGCCGATTACCGCCACGGTGGCGCCGGCTGCCGCGATGGTCGCGTCCTTCTTGGCGAGGCGGCGTCCCGCGACGGCGACCCGGCCTGCCCGCTGCTCGAGCAGGACGCCAAAGGCCGTCGCGTTGTCGAATGCCGGCCGCCAGCCCGCGTCTCGCAGGGCACGGCAGTCGACCACCCACGGATAGACGACGAAATGCAGGTCGGTCACTGGCGCCGGGGTAATGCCGGCCCGGTGCAGCCGCTGCGCGGTGCCGAACGTCAGCCCGGCCGGCAGCTCGATTCTGCGCAGTCCGGATAGCTCTTCAACCTGCTCCTCTTCCAGCCATCCGTCGCAGCCGACCGCGAATTCACCGCTGACCACGCCGGCTGCGGCGAGCTCCAGCGCGGAAACCAGGTCGTTGGTGTGGCAGAACTGCCAGCGCGGTGCGCAGCCTTTGACCGTCAGCAGCCGCGGCGCTTCGAAATGCCTGGTCACCATCGTGTCCACGCCCTCGCCGACCAGCGCGGCGGGTCGGACGACGGTGATGGCCAAGCCGAGATGGGTCCTGGCGGAACTACCGGCCAGCTGCTCGATCTCCAGCATGTCCCCGACTACGCTGCCGTCATGATCGGCACCGAGCGGCGCCGCCTCGTCCAGCGGCACTGGATTGTCCGGCCGCGCGCCGTAGACCATCGCGCTGGTCACCAGGACGACCCGGCCGACCCGGCTGGCCGCCGCAGCGGTAAGCACGGTCTGGGCGCCCCGGACGTTGAAAGCACGCCGCGACCGATAGTCAGAGTCCGGCGCCAGATCCAGGTCCGTGTGCACCACCACGTCGACTCCGGTGAGGCGGCCGGCCAGGGCTGGGTCGCGCACATCGACGACGCGCCAGTGCACGCCGGCCACGTCGCCCCGGTGGTCATCGATGGCGACTACCCTGCTGATCCGTGCCGATGCCGCCAGCTGGATGGTCAGGGCGTGACCGAGTCCCCGGGCGGCACCGGTGACTGCTACGACAGGCCCGCGGCGGCGTGCTGCCAGGCTCGCGCCCGCGCGGCCAGGGCCGGTCGCCGGCTCGGCGGCGCGGCTCAGCCGACGGCGAACCTTGCCATCTCCCTTACTCAACGTGCGGCGCTCCCGGATAACGTGGCGGACGTGACACTTCCATCCTGCCTGAGAGGCAGCCGTGATGACTGATCCTCCCTTCGGCTTCGGCCCCCCTGGCGGCCGTGGCGGCTCCGGCGACCCGGGCAGCGGGCCGCCAGGGCCCGGCGGGCCGCTCGGCGACCCGCAGCAGTTCGCGGACGCCCTACGGCAGTTCGCCGACCTGATGTCGTGGCAAGGCGGCCCGGTCAACTGGGATCTGGCCAAGAACGTGGCCCGCCAGACGGTCGCGGCCAAGGGTGATCCCAGCGTGCTTGAGGTCGAGCGGCAGAAGGTCATCGATGCCATCCGCGTCGCCGACCTCTGGCTGGAGGACGTCACTAGCTTTCCCACCGGGATCCGCGCCGCTGCGGCCTGGAGCCGCTCGGAGTGGGTGGAGGCGACCCTGCCGGTCTGGTCCAAGCTCTGCGATCCGATCGCCGCGCGGGCAGTCGATGCGATGGGCGGACTGCTCACCGAGGCCCCGGACGAGCTTGGCGGCGAGCTGCCGCCGGAGCTGCGGTCGGCAATGACGTCGATGACCGGCGGCATGGCCGGGCTCGGCGCGCTAGGCGGCCTCGGCGAGATGATGCGCAGGATCGGCGGGATGATGGTGGGCGGCCAGACCGGCGCGGCCATCGGAGCGCTCGCTCGTGAGGTCGTCAGCTCGACCGACGTCGGGCTCCCGATCGGCCCGGAGGGAACGGCGGCACTGCTGCCGGCTGGCGTGGCTGACTTCGGCGCCGGGCTGTCGGTGGACCCGGATGCGGTCCGGCTGTTCCTGGCCATGCGCGAAGCCGCACACCACCGGCTGTTCGCACACGTTCCCTGGCTTCGCTCCCGGCTGCTCAGCGCCGTCGAGGACTACGCGGCGGGAATCACCGTCGACACGTCCGCACTACGCGAGGCGATGCCGCAGATCGACCCCGCGAATCCGGAAGCCCTGAACGATGCGCTGGCCGGGGCCGCGCTCTTCCAGCCGGAGGACTCCGAGCAGCAGAAGGCTGCCCTGGCCCGGCTGGAGACAGTGCTCGCGCTGGTCGAGGGCTGGGTCGCGACCGTGGTCGACGCGGTGGCCGCCAGTCGCCTGCCGCTGGCCAGTGCGCTCGGCGAGGCGATCAGGCGGCGCCGGGCCACTGGCGGCCCGGCCGAGCGGACCTTCGCCACGCTGGTCGGGCTCGAGCTGCGCCCGCGCAGGCTCAGGGAGGCCGCGGCAATCTGGCGCGGCCTCACCGAGGCCCGCGGCGTCCAGGGCAGGGATGCAGTCTGGGCTCATCCTGATCTGCTGCCGACCGCGGAGGACTTCGACGACCCGGACGGGTTCGTGACTGGCCGGCCCGAGCTGGATATCTCGGATCTGGATCTGGGCAAGCCCGGCGCCAATGCAGGTCCGCCCGGCGAGCAGGCCGGTCCGCAGCCGCCGGAAGATGGCACGCCGCCAGCGGGCGGACCGCCACCAGCGAGCTGACCGCCACCAGGCAAGGGACCGTCACCAGCGGCGGGCTGCACAGCCGGAGGTGCCGGGTACCGCCTTGACCTTGGTGAGGCGCTAGTCGACGGCCTGCGGGTGACAATCTCCGGCCGCTTGGGCAGGTTCGCCGGTAAACCCGGCGAACCTGCCCAAGCGGCCAGGAATGTCAGCACGACCTGTCATGCTCTGCACGTGCGGCCAGCGCTCAAACTAGGTCTGATCCCGGTATGGCGGGATCGAGACACCCTGCAGATCGGCATTGACCCGCGCCGGGCCGTTGCGCTTACCGGGATGAGCGACGCGGGTTGTGTGATCGGCTTGCTCGACGGCAGCCGGGATCGCGCGCAGGTGATCGCGGCGGCGCGTGACCGAGGTGTCCCGGCGCAGCTGGCTGAGCGCGTGCTCACCCTGCTCGCAGCCGGCGGCGCCCTGGACGACTTTCCCGCCGGTACTTACCGGGCGCTGCCCCGGCAGTTGCGCACGCGGCTAGCGCCCGAGCTGGCCGCGGCATCTCTCGCGCACGGCGACGGTGACGGCGGTGCCAGAATCCTGGCCCGGCGGCGCGCCGCGTACATCGGCATCTACGGCGGCGGCAGGCTCGGGTCAGGCATAGCCGACGTGCTGGCTGCAACCGGGATCGGCGAGGTAGCCAGCGCGGATGGCAGCGGACGGGAGCTAGCCACAGAGCGGGCCCGGGCCGGCCAGCCGCCGGGCCGGGCCGGGCCGGTGCCTGGCCGGGCCAGCCAACCGCCGGGACGGACGCCAAGCCGGGCAGGACGGACGCCAAGCCGGGCAGGACGGACGCCAGGCCAGCCAGGACGGACGCCAGGCATGGCGCTGGTGCCCAGGACCCGGCCTGATCTGGCTGTGCTGACCGGCACTCCTGACCGGGAACTCGCCGCCTGGCTGATGCGCGACCAGATACCGCACCTGGCCGCCTCGGCCGGTGAGGCCATCGGGGTGGTGGGCCCGCTGGTGTTGCCAGCCAGGTCGGCGTGCCTGCGCTGCCTTGACCTCACCAGGACTGACCGTGACCCGGCCTGGCCGCTGATCCTGGCACAGCTGGCAGGCCGGCAGCCTGATCCGCCTGCTTGCGACGCCGCGCTGGCCGCGGCGGTAGCTGCACAGGCTGCCGCCCAGGCGCTAGCCTTCATCGACCGGACGGATCGCCGGGCCGGGCCAGTGACCAACGGAACGCTGGAGCTCGTGCTGCCTTCGTGGCAGTGGCGCCGCCGGACCTGGCTGCCGCACCGGGATTGTGCATGTGGCAGGCGCCCCCTGGCATAGCGGAGAATGGAGATCATGAGCGATCTGCCCCGCAGGGCTGTCACCCGCACGGCGAAACTGGCCACGCTGCCGGCCGGGCTCGCGGGGCGTACCGCGCTGGGCCTTGGCAAGCGGCTGGGCGGCCGGCTGAGCTGGTGGCCCAGGAGATTCAGCAGCGGACAGCAGAGCAGATCTTCAGGGTCCTTGGCGAGCTCAAGGGCGGCGCGATGAAGCTCGGCCAGGCACTGTCGATATTCGAGGCCGCGCTGCCCGCGGAGATTGCCGGCCCATACCGGGCAACCCTGGCCAGGCTGCAGGAATCCGCGCCGCCACTGCCCGCCCGGACCGTGCACAAGGTCCTCGCCACCGACATGGGCGAGGACTGGCGGGACAGCTTCGCCGAGTTCGACGACCGGCCGGCGGCCGCGGCCTCGATCGGCCAGGTGCACCAGGGCGTCTGGAAAGATGGCCGCAAGGTTGCGGTCAAGATCCAGTATCCGGGCGCGGGCAAGGCGCTGATCAGCGACTTTAACCAGCTAAGCCGGGTTGCACGGCTCTTCAGCGTGCTCATGCCCGGCCTGGACGCCAAGCCGCTCCTGGATGAGCTGCGGAACAGGGTGGCCGAGGAACTCGACTACCGGCTGGAAGCAGCCTCCCAGGAGGCCTTCGCCGTGGCCTACGCCGGCGACCCGGACATGTACGTGCCGCACGTCGTTGCCGCCACCGATCACGTGCTGGTCAGCGAATGGATGGACGGCACCCCGCTCGCGCGGATCATCGCCAGCGGCACGCGGGCCGAGCGGGACCGGGCAGGCGTGCTGATTGTCCGCTTCCTCTTCTCGGGGCCTGCCCGGGCCGGCCTGCTGCACGCCGATCCGCACCCGGGCAACTTCCGGCTGCTCGCCGATGGCCGGCTTGGCGTGCTCGACTTCGGCGCGGTCGACCGGCTGCCGGACGGCTTCCCGCCCTTCTTCGGCAAGCTGCTGCGGCTCATGCACGAGAACAATGACCTCGATGAGGTCGAAGACGAGCTCCGGGCACACGGATTCCTCCGCGAAGGCGTCAGCGTGGACCTGGCGGCGCTGCGTGCCTTCCTCGCCCCGCTGGCCGAGCCTTCCAAGGTCGAGTCATTCAAGTTCAGCCGCGAATGGCTGCGCGCCGAGGCGACGCGAGTCTCGGACATGCGCTCATCCAGCGTTGCGCGGCGGCTCAACCTGCCGCCCTCCTACGTCCTTATCCACCGGGTATCGACGGCGGGCGTGGGCGTGCTCTGCCAGCTCGGATGCGAAGGACCGTTCCGGGCCGAGGTGCTCCAGTGGATGCCGGGCTATACGGACCAGCCACGGCAAGTGCCACTTCGGCCGGCACCCGTCCAGCCGGCCGAACCGGCCGGGCTCGCCCGGCCGGCGGAACCGGCACAGCCAGCGAAAGCGGCACCAGCCAAGATCACTCAGCCAGCCAACACCACTCAGCCAGCCAAGCTCGCGCACCCCGCGACGCCAGCCAAGCTCGCGCACCCCGCGACACCCGCGCACCAGGCAAAGACCATCCAGCCCGCCAAACCCGCGCACCAGGCTAAGTCCGCGCAGCCGACGAAGCCCGCCCAGCCGCCGGATGGCGGAAGTCCCGGGCCCCGGCTGAGCCGGGGCCCGGGACGATGACTCAGGGTCAGGCGTCCAGCTGCAATGCCAGCTCGGCGCGCAGTCGCACGGCTTCAGAATGTGCGCGAGCCAGATTCCGCTGGGCTCGCTCAGCCCGGCGCGAAGCCCTACTGAGTGCGCGCAACCGCCGAGCCTGACTTTGGGCCTGGGCCACTTCCTGCATTCCGCGTTGTCGTTCTACGGCTAGTTCATGAACCTGATACATCCTGCACACCACCGTTCTCGTCCCTGCCCAGCGACGGACTGGGCACTTCCTTGTGCTTGCTGGGTTGAGGCCGGGCCACGGCCTGACTCTCGCCAGGCGTCAGACCGGGCCATGACTCGCGCTCGCCGGACTGTCAGGTCAAGCCGCGACCTCTGTCTTCCGCGGACGCCCGCGCGGCCGCTTGCGCGGCACGATCTCGCCGCGCAAGAACAACTCGCCGCCCCAGACGCCCCAGGGCTCGCTACGCTCTACCGCGCCAGACAGGCAGGCGATCCGTGCCGTGCAGCCCCGGCAGAGCGCCTTTGCACACTCCACGTCCTCCGGTGACTCGGCGAAGAACAGTTCTGGATCGTCCATGCACGGCAGGTCCTGACCGCTGACCAGCCCGGGCATCGTTACCGGACTTGCCATTGCCCCGGCCGACCGCGGATCGGGTCCGGTTCCGGCCGGAACCGGAAATGGAGTCCCGGCCTGCGCGGCCAGCGGGCCCGTCCTGGTGATCACAGCCGCTCGCGCGACCTCTGCCTCGAACCCCGCCGGACCTTCCAACACGGCGGTGGTGCCGGGCGATTGCATCGGTGCCAACCCCTCTCATCTGCTCGTCGAAGCGTCTCTCATGCGTCTGACAAAACGGTGGCCTCGCATGACAAAGGCCGCGGACCCTTTTCGGGTCCGCGGCCTTGAGAGGATCAGGCCGGTCGTTCTAGACCGGATCCCTCGCCGGATGCGGACCCAACGCACCACCAGTAACGGCGGCGCTGCGGGTCATGATCGGGTACTGCTTGCGGATGGACGGCTGCCCCTGCAGGAGCCCATGGACGGCTGGCTTACGGCCGAATCCGAGTGTGCTAGCACCCGAGATGGCGCGCGGGCGGGCACACCACAGGGCACCGCTGGGGAACTGGTGGACCGCATTCACACCGCCGGGCAGGAAGGCGCCCATGGCCGACCGAGAATCGGCCCCGCGCGTAGCGGCAGCAGCCGTGACGTCCGAGATCGAAGTAATCATCCTGGGCACCCCCTTCCGAACAGCGTCAACAGGCCCGCGGACATGGGTGCAGCCTACGTAGCCACGGCCAGCCGGGCAACTCATTTTCTGGGGCTTTTTTTGCGGGTTTTCTGGGGCTTTTTTTGCGGGCTTGCGGCTGGTCAGCTCCGGCCCGGCGGAGCTGGCGTGCGCGCCGCGCTGCGGATCAGTCCCTCCTGGACCACGGACACCACAAGTTCGCCGCGGGAGGTGAATACCTCGCCGCGGGCCAGCCCTCGCGCCCCTGCTGTCACCGGCGAGTCTTGCGAGTACAGCAGCCAGCGGTCGGCGCGGAACGGCCGGTGGAACCAGATTGCGTGGTCCAGGCTGGCCCCGGTGGTCCGCCCGTCCGCCCAGGACAGCCCGTGCGCGAGCAGCACCGAGTCGAGCAGGGTCATGTCGGAGGCGTAGGTCATCATGCAGACGTGCAACAGATGGTCATCCGGAAGCTCTCCGTTGGCCCGCAGCCAGACCAGGTTGCTGGTGGCGCGCAGCGAGGCGTCATGCTCGGCCTCGAAGGTCAGCGGCCCGATGTGGCGGATGTCGATCGGGTTGTCGCGGAAGAAATCATGGGCTTTCGGGCCGAAGAGCTTGCGCATCCGCTCGGCCGTCGGGGTGACGGACTCCGGCGGCGGGACGTCCGGCATCTCGATCGCGTGCGCCTCCCCGGGCTCCGGATGATGAAATGACGCGGACAGCGTAAAGATCGTTTTCCCGTGCTGGACCGCGGATACCCGGCGGGTAGTGAACGACCGGCCATCACGGACCCGGTCCACCAGGTAGACGATCGGCACCGCGGGATCGCCAGGCCGGATGAAATAGGCGTGCAGGGAGTGCACCGGCCGGTCCGTCGGCACCGTGCGGCCGGCCGCGACCAGCGCCTGCCCCGCAACCTGGCCGCCGAAGACCCGCTGCCTGCGCTCGTTCGCCGGGCTGCGGCCACGGAAGATGTTGACCTCGATCTGCTCCAGGTCAAGGAGCGCGACGACTGCGTCCAGCGACTGGCTCATGATCCCACACCGCCTGACTCCGCTGATTCCGACTGGCCTGCCTGGCCAGGCGGGCCAGCCGGGCCAGCACACAGTGCGAGTATCGCGGCACCGTATCGGTCGAGTTTGACCGCGCCGACACCGGGGATGCCGGCCAGCTCGGCGGTGCTGGCCGGCCGCCGGTCGGCGATGACAGCTAGCGTCGCGTCAGAGCAGACGACGTACGCGGGCACGCCCTGCTCGCTCGCCGTTTCGCGCCGCCATTCCCGCAGCCGGAGGAACAGCGGGCTGCCGGGCGGGGCGGCCGGGCGGTCCTGCCCCGCCCGGCGCGACCTGTCCTGGCCGGCCCGGGCCGGCCGGGCCGCCGGCCGGACGCCGTCAAGGAACCTGGACGGCCGCCTGGTCCGGCGCCCGCCGGCCGACCTGGCCAGGGCCCAGGACAGGTGCACCCGCAGCCGGGCACGGGTCACGCCGACATAAAACAGCCGTCGTTCCTCCTCGATGGCCTCGCCGGTCTTCGCATAGATGATCGGCAGCGTCCCGTCCGTCAGGCCAGGCAGGAATACCGCGTCCCACTCAAGGCCCTTGGCCGCGTGCAGCGAGCCGAGGGTCACCCCATCGAGCGCCGGCGCCTGCCCGATCGCACTGCGGTCGGCGAGCTCGGCGGCCAGGTCGGCGAGCGACGCCTGCGGCGTGCGAGCGAAGAAATCCGTTGCCAGCTGCGCCAGTGCCTCGAGCGATTCCCAGCGTTCCCGCGCCTTGCCGCGGCCGGGCTGGCCCGTCCGGGGTCAGGCCCGCTCCGGACAGGATCGGGCGGACCTGGCCCGGCGGATCCTCCTGCGCCGAGGCGGACCTGGCCGCGGCCCGGAGCAGCGCCACTGCCTGCCGGACCTCGGCCCGGTCGAAGAAGCGCTCCGCGCCGCGCACGACGAAGGGCACGCCTGCCTCGCCGAGTGCCTGCTCATAGGCCGGCGTCTGGGCATTGGTGCGCAGCAGCACCGCGATCTCCCTGGCTGGCAGGCCGGCCTGGATGAGCGCGGCGGCCCGCTGCGCCACCGTTTGCGCCTCGGCGGGCTCGTCATCGAACTCATCGAACTGCGGTTCCGGCCCAGCTGCCTGCTGCGCGATCAGCGCCGCGCCCGGCCTTGGCCTGGTGAGTCTCGCCAGCAGGCCGCTCGCCTGAGTACTGCCAGTCATTCCGCTGACGCGGTTGGCCAGCGCGACTACCTGCGGCGTGGACCGGTAGTTCCGGACCAGCCTGATGACCGCGGCAGCCGGGTACTCGGCGGCGAATCCGGTCAGGAACGCCGATGTCGCACCGGTGAACGAGTAGATGGTCTGGCGGGGGTCGCCGACCACGCAGACGTCATCGGAGCCGCCAAGCCAGACATCGAGCAGCAGCTTCTGCAGCGGGTTGACGTCCTGGTACTCATCTACTACGAAGTACGAGTACCGGCTCCTGACCTGCGCGGCAGCCACCGGGTTGTCAGCCAGCATCGCGGCGGTCAGCTCGAGGACCGATTCGAAGTCCACCAGATGACGTTCCCTGCGCAGTGCCTCGTAGCCGGCATAAAGCCGGGCGAGGGAGACTGGGCTGAACGGCCCCGTTCTACCTGATCTTGAGCTTGCTTTCGGGTAGTCATCCGGGCGCACCTGGCTGACCTTTGCCCACTCGATCTCCGCAGTGGCGTCGCGCAGCTCGGACAGGCCAGCCGACAGCCGCTGGCCGCGGGCTGCCTCGGCGACGAGGCTGATCTTCGATTCGAGCACCCGCGGGGGGTGGCCGCCGACGGTCGAAGGCCAGAAATGATTGAGCTGGCGGAGTGCCGCTGCGTGGAAGGTCAGCGCCTGTACGCGTTCCATCCCGGTACCGGATACCGCCGTGGTGCCGAGCTGGCGGAGCCGCCCGCGCAGCTCGCCAGCAGCGCGGGTGGTAAAGGTCACCGCCAGCACTCTGCCCGGATCGACAACGCCGGTCGCGACCGCATAGGCGATGCGGTGCACCACCGCGCGGGTCTTGCCGGTGCCCGCGCCGGCCAGCACGCAGACCGGCCCGCGGCTGGCGAGCGCGACCTCTCGCTGCTCCGGATCGAGCGACGCGAGCACGGCTTCCGGCCCGGTAGCGCCGACCTGCCGGGCGGGGCCAGCCAGCCCGGCGGGCACCGGCGCCGGGGCCGCGGGGCCGGTGAGCACCGCGCCATCCGGGGTCTCCACGGCGCACCTCCTCGTCTGGGCCATCCTTGCGTATCGCACTGACGCTCGCGGGAATCCGGCGGCAAGATAGGGCGTTACTGCACTCGGCAGCACCGAGCTGCGGAAGGAGCTGACGCCAGATGACACAGCCGCTGACTATGTACACCACTCCGTGGTGCGCGTTCTGCAGGCGGCTGAAGAGCCGGCTTGCGCGGGACGGCATCGAGATGCTCGAAGTGGACATCGAGCGCGACCCGGCGGCTGCCGACTACGTGATGCTCGTTAACGGCGGGTTCCAGACTGTTCCGACCGTCGTATTCCCGGACGGGAGCGCGATGACGAATCCTTCGGCAGCGCAGGTCAAGGAGCGGCTGGCCAGGCTGGTCGTCAGCTTATGACCGGGGAGCATGGCCGGGCGGCCGATGCCGCAGACACCGGTGACGTGATCAGGGAAGAGGCGGTCGTCCGCCGGACCGCAGCGGGCTGGAGCGTAGGGGATGAGGACCTCCCCGATCTGACGTGCGCCATGGTCCTCGCCGACCTAATCGCCGCTGAGCTGCCCGATTCCGGTGCCGAGCTGCCCGATTCCGGTGCTGCGCGACCTGGCCGACTGGCTACGGCTGGCGAGGTTGACAACGAGGCCGGGAGCGGCAACGGGGCGGCGGCCGACCCGGTGATTACTGCCCGGGCGGGCCCGGCCGGGGCCGGAACTGCGGCGGCCGGGGCCGGAACTGCGGCGGCTCACCCGGCCAGTGCAGGCGCGGCCAGCGATGCGGCAGCCGGTGACGAAGGCAGCCATGAGGAGGCCCGGCGGCTCCGGATCACTGTCAGCCAGCTAGAACGCGCACTCGCGGTCCGGATCCGGGTGGAGCAGGCGATCGGAGTGCTCGCTGAACGGCACCGGGTCCGACCGCGGCAGGCATTCGAGCAGCTCAGATCCGTTGCACGTGCCCGCGGGCAGCGTGTCATCGACATTGCCGGTGACGTCATCGCCAGCGCGACGAATCCGTTGCTGCCGCTCCCCGAGGAACTTTCCAGGCCGAATCTGGCGCAGCACCAGCGGGCCGGCAACCGCCGCCGGGCTAGGGAAAGCCAGTAACCGCTGCAGCTTCGCCGACTACCGATCACGCTGGCCGCGTTCGATGGTCGCGGAAGATCTGAGCGCTAAAGCCCTCCGAATTAGTCCGTGACCTTGGCGAGCGAGATCGTGCCCCGCAAGTACCTGCTGGCGGAATGCGCAGCAGGGCCCGCACGACCGTACGGAGGCCAGCCGCGCCGCTTGTGCACCGCGCCGACCTCCGCTGCGACAAAGCACGGCCGTTCGGTTACGTCGGACCAGCCATACCGGAGCGTGATGATCCCGTCCGCTGCGGCGGCATTGTCCCGGCGAACATCGGCCCATCTGGTCTCGGCCGGATGCGCAATCCGGCCGTCTGTCTCGACTGCCACCAGATACTTCCGGTAGAGCGCATCGCGGAACTCGGTGCGCCGGCCACGCCGCACTCGGACCTGCCGTTCGGCTCGCGGGAGTCCGTGCGGACGCTCGACATCGTGCAGGTAACGGTACTCAAGTACGGTGTGCGCCCCGGTGGCGATGTCGCCTAGTGCCAGCTGCAGCGGCGCGCGGAAGCGCATTTTGCGCGCGCTGCGCCATCGCTTCGCTCACTCGCTGCGGGGTCGTCAGCCTGGCGCCGCAGGCGGCGGATGCCCAGCCGAGCGCATCGTCAAAGCTCCGCGCGGCCTGGGCAAGGTCGAGCACGGTCTCCTCGATACGGGTGCGAGGAGGTGCCTGGCATGGGTGGCGCGCCACCAGGATGCGTGCCGACCTGTGCACTACGAGGCCAGGCGTGGATATCGCCCGGCGGCCGGCTGGCAGCGTGATATGGATGAGCCTCTCCTGCCGCTGCCCCAGTCCGGCCAACTCAGCCGCAGTTTCATGGCTCAGGTTCGCGTCTCGGCCAGCCTTAAGCACCGCCGCCCAGAGCAGCGCCAGACGGGCGGGTTCACCGGTGAAGGTGGCAAAGATGCCGGGGTAAATGCGCTGCCAGCGACCGCCATCCACACGTGCCCGGATCGCGTCCACGGTCAGGCCGGCCGCGGCTGCCTGCCCGCGGGTGATGATGCCTTGCTGTTCTCGGGCTAACAGCACGACGCTGTCGGGAAGATACGTCATGCGACTCAGGCTGAGTCAGGTCCGCTCAGCCCGCCACGCCGTTTCCAGCCCCTGTGTATAACTCCAGCCCGTGGCTCCCCCCGCCGCGCGTGGCTCCCCCCGCCGCGCGTGGCTCCCCCGCTGAACACGGCATCGCCCGGCCCAGCAATTCATGATCACGGAAGATTCGCGCGCCACAAGCCCCCGAATCATCCGCGATCAAGGAAGCGACAGCCGGCCGGCCAGGCCGAAGCGCCTTTGTTCGCTACGGAGAGTTATATTTGATTGATTAGTAGCTACTGTGGGTAGCAACGCGTCGTGAATGTGGACGACGCGCTAGCCGCCGGGCCTCAGTCCGTCGCCATTTCACAATCCATCGCCGGGCCCCAGATCGCCGGGCCCCACTCGCTCGCCAGATCTCAGCCCGGTCAGGCGCAGCCCGGTCAGGCGCAGCCCGGTCAGGCGCAGCCCGGTCAGGCGCAGCCCGGTCAGGCGCAGCCCGGTCAGGCGCAGCCCGGTCAGGCGCAGCCCGGTCAGGCGCCGCCGGGGCGCTCGCAGCCTGGGCGGTTGCTGATCATCGGCGGCGCCGAGGATCGGTGCTGCGGTACCGGGCTGCTTAACCGGTTCGTCGAGCTGAGCGGCGGTGCCGACGCGCGGATCGTGCTCGTTACCATGGCCACCGGCAAGCCCGATCAGGCGCATGCCGACTACGAGCAGGTATTCCGCAAGCTTGGCGCTGACCGCACCAGGGAACTGCGGCTGTGCGGCCGGGCCGACGCGGACGGGCCAGCGGCGGCGGCGATGCTGACGGCCGCGACCGGCGTCTTCTTCAGCGGCGGCGACCAGTCAAGGCTCCGTACGCTGGTCGGTTCCAGGGCCAACGACATCCTGCGCGAGCGGCTGGCTAGCGGGCTTGTCGTGGCTGGCACCAGCGCCGGCGCCACCGCGATGGGCCGGACGATGATCCTGGGCGGGCACGGGCCGGAGGTCGCGGCCGCCGCGGTGCGGACCGGGCCCGGCCTCGGACTGGTCCCGAAACTGATCATCGACATGCATTTCGGCGAGCGCGGCCGACTCCCCCGGCTGCTCAGCGCGGTCGCGCTGAATCCCGATCAGCTGGGCGTCGGCATCGACGAGAACACTGCGATCCTGGTTACCGCGACGAGCTTCGAGGTGCTCGGCACCGGCGTCGCCACGGTCGCCGACGCGGAGGGCTCCACGGTGGTGCATCCGGCCGGGGACTGCGACCCGATCACCCTCTACGACGTGCGCTTGCACCTGCTGCCGGCCGGCTGCCTGTTCGACATCAAGCAGCGCGCCCCGTCCATCGGGCCCGCGCACGACAGATACTGAAGGGCGGCCCGCGGACGTGCGGCTGGAAGACCTGCGCCACCTGAACGGCCCGAACGTGTACACAGCCCGGCCGGTCACCGTCGCGCGGCTGGAGCTTGACGAGCTGACCTGCCGGGAGACTACCGGCTTTCCAGGCTTCGGCGGGCGGCTGACCGAGGCGCTGCCCGGCCTTGCCGACCATCACTGCGCGGCCGGCCGGCCAGGCGGCTTCCTGGCGGCGCTGGCCCGCGGCACCTACTTCGGGCATGTCACCGAGCATGTCGCGCTTGAGCTGTCCGGGCTGGCAGGCCGCCGGGCGAACTTCGGCCGGACGCTCTGGGCCGGCGCCGACGGCCGGTATGACGTCGTGCTTGAGTGCCCGCCAGACGAACCCGCCGACTCGAGCGTCCCGGCCGGGCTGCTGTCCACAGCCATCACCGTGGTCAGCGACCTGCTGGCGCACCGGCAGCCGCAGTTCGAGGCCAGCGTCGCCAGGATCGCCCGGCTGACCGAAGCCGAGAGCCTGGGCGTCAGCACCGCCGCGATAGCCGAGGCCGCCCGCCGCCGCGGCATCCCGGTCCGGCGGATAGGCAGCCGCAGCATGCTGCGTCTCGGCTATGGCTGCCACCGGCGGCTGGCGTGCGCGGCGCTCACCGACCTGACCTCGGCCGTCGGGGTGGACATCGCCTCCGACAAGGCACTGGCCAAGCAGTTGCTGGCGGATGCCGGCATCCCGGTGCCCGCGGGCGGGATAGCCCGCAGCCCGGACCAGGCCGTCGAACTACTTGGACTGCTCGGCAGTCCGGCTGTAATCAAGCCGGTTAACGGGAATCACGGCGCCGGCGTCACCCCCGGGGTGCTGACACCGGCGCAAGCCGAAGCCGCGTATGCGACGGCCAGCGCTGGCCACCCGGCGGTGATCGTCGAGGAGTTCATCCACGGCACCGATTACCGCGTGCTCGTGATCGACGGCCGGGTCGTCGCCGCGGCGCAGCTGCGGCCGGCCTCGGTGACTGGTGACGGCACTAGCACCATCCGCCAGCTCGTCGACCGGGCCAACACCGATCCGCGGCGCGGTGACGGCCACGCCAGGGAGCTGACCAGGATCCGGCTGGACGAGGCGGCGGCCAGCCACCTGGCTGACCGTGGGCTGCAGCCCGGCTCGGTGCCGGCCGCAGGCGACCTCGTCACGCTGCGCCGGAATGCCAACCTGTCGACCGGCGGGACCAGCCGGGATGTGACGGACCAGGTACACGAGGACATCGCGGAGCTTTGCCGGCGAGCCGCCGCGGCGGCCGGCCTGGACATCTGCGGCATTGACATCAGGCTGGCCGACATCTCGGCGTCGCGGCCCGCCAGCGGACCGGGGCCCGCCGCTGGCGCGGTGATAGAGGTCAACGCCTGCCCCGGGCTGCGGATGCACCTGTCGCCGGCCGAGGGTAGGTCGCGGGACGTGGCCAGCGCGATCATCGACCGGCTGTACCCGCCCGGGATGCCCGCCAGGATCCCGGTCGTCGCGGTCACCGGCACCAACGGGAAGACGTCTACCGTCCGGATGATCGGTCATATCCTGCGCCAGGCGGGCTTGCGGGCGGGAATGGCAACCACGGACGGCGTCTACTCGGCCGGGCGGATGATCTACCAGGCGGATGCGTCCGGCCCCAGGTCCGCCGAGATGGTGCTCGACGACCCGGCCGTCGAGGCCGCGGTTCTGGAGACCGCGCGCGGCGGCATCCTGCGCGGCGGCCTCGGTTACGACCGGGCCGACGTGGCGGTGATCACCAACATCACCGCAGATCACCTAGGCGCCGACGGCGTCGACGACCTCGATGAGCTCATCGACGTCAAGGCGCTGGTGGCGGAGGAGATCCGGGACGGCGGGACGGTCGTGCTGAATGCCGACGACCTCGCGGTCGCGGCGCTGGCCGGCCTGCTGTGGCCAGGCACGCGCCGGTGATCAGGTATTTCAGCCTGGATCCGGGCAGCCCGGTAGCGCAGCAGCACCGGGCCGCCGGCGGGATCAGCTATGCGCTGCAGGACGGGCAGCTGATCGAGGCCGAGAGGCAGCGGGAACGGGTGCTGGCCGCGGTCGCGGACCTCCCTGGCGCATTCGGCGGGCTGGCTCCGCATGTAGTGGCGAACGCCCTCGCCGCCGTTGCCGCCTGCCGCGCACTAGGCGTCAGCGTGAAGGACATCGCACGTGCCCTGGCCACCTTCATGCCCGCCGAAGCAAACCCTGGCCGCGGCAACCTGTACCGCGCCTCCGACAGCCACGTCATCGTGGATTACGGGCACAACGCCGCTGCGCTGGACGCGACCGGCGCCATGATCAGCAACGTCTGGGGCGGCCAGCCGGTGGCAGCCGTGACGCTGCCCGGCGACCGCCGCGACGACCTGGTCATCGAGACGGCCGCGGCGATCGCCACCTGGTTCGGCCGGGTGGTGCTCTACGAGGACGAGGACAAGCGCGGCCGGCGGCCCGGTGAGATGACGGAGCTGGTCAGCTCCGCGCTGCGGCGGGCCAGGCCGGACATCGCCTGGGTGGCCGCAGACGGCCCGGCAGAAGCGCTGCGCCAGGCGGTCCTGCTGGCCGCCGGCGAGGCCGTGCTGTTCGTGTACGAGAAATTCAGCGCGGCGAAGGAAGCCCTCGGCGCGGTCGGCGCCGAGCCCGTCCCAGCCGCCGGGATCACCACAGCCGGAATCGCTGCCGGCACATCCGTCCCGCCCGCCCCATGACCCGGCCCGGCCCGCCGCGCCCGATGTTGTTGAATGTGGCGTTCAACCACATCTGACTGGCCCAATGCCACATCCATCACGTTGCTCAGCGGAGCAGGGCGACGGGGCGGGGCAGGGCGCGAGGCCGGCGGCCGGGGCAGCACGGGGAGCGGAGTGCACGGGGCAGAGAGCGCGGCGACGGGGCGGGGCGGGCAGGGCAAGGCGGACAGCCGGGCGGGGCAGGGCAGGGCAGGGCAGGGCGGACAGCCGGGCGGGGCGGGGCGGGGCAGGGCAGGGCAGGGCAGGGCAGGGCGGACAGCCGGGCGGGGCAGGGCAGGGCAGGGCAGGGCAGCCGGGCTGGTCAGCCGATGGAGCCTCGGCCGCTGGTCAGCGAGCGGGCGATGACCGTGCGGAGGATGTCGTTGGTGCCCTCGCCGATCACCATCAGCGGCGCATCCCGGTACAGCCGCTCGACGGTGAACTCGCGAGAATAGCCGTAGCCGCCGTGTACCTGCATGGCGGTCGCCGCGCATTCCATCGCTACCTCGGACGCATAGACCTTGGCCATCCCGGATTCCAGGTCGCTCCGCTGGCCGGAGTCGGCCCGGGCCGCCGCCCAGTACACCAGCAGCCGCGCTGCCTGCAGCTTCATCGCCATGTCGGCGAGCTTCAGCTGCACTGCCTGGAACCCGGAGATCTGCTGGCCGAACGCCTCCCGCTGCCCTGCATACCGCAATGCCTGGTCGTAAGCTTCCTGGGCGACGCCGACCGCGCGGGCGGCGACGTTGATCCGGCCAGTCTCCAGCGCGGCAAGCACCTGCTGCAGTCCGCGGCCCTCGATTCCGCCAAGCAGCGCCCCAGCCGGCACCCTGGCCTCGTCGAAGACGAGCTCGCAGGTTTCCGGGCCGTGGTAGCCGAGCTTGGGCAGATCCCGCACTATCTCGAAACCGGCCGTAGCGGCGTCTACGAGCAGCACCGACATGCCAGCATGCACTGGTGTCGCGGCAGGATCGGTCTTCACCAGCACCGGCAGCGGGTCAGCGTGCCGCGCGTTCGTGATCCAGGTCTTCCGGCCGGTCAGGATGTAGCTGTCGCCGTCCCGGCGGGCCGTGGACGCGATGCCCTGCAGGTCGCTGCCCGCGCCCGGCTCGGTCAGCGCGATGCCGGTCCGGCGCTCACCGCTGGCCAGCGCGGGCAGGTGGGCCTGCTTCTGCTCCGCGGTACCGAACCTGGCGATCATCCAGCAGGACAGCGAATGACTGCCGAGGATGCCGGCCACGCCCATCCAGCCACGGGAAATCTCTTCGAACGCCACCGCGAGCGAGACCATGTCGGCGGCCATTCCGCCGTACTCCTCCGGTACGGTGAGCCCGAACAGGCCTAGCTGGCGCATAGTGGTCACGATCTCGTCCGGATAGCGGCCCGACGCCTCCCATTCGCGGGCCACCGGGCGGATCTGCTCGTCGACGAACGCGCGCAAGGTGTCCCGGAAGAGCCGCTGCTCCGCCGACAGCTCGAAGTCCATCAAGCCTCCTGACCGCCGGGCGCGGGAGCAGGGCCAGCCGGGCCACCTGCCGGGTGCCCGCGCAGGTCTCCAGGGTCTCACGCGATCATCCGGTCGACCGACGGCACGGCACGCGCCGGTGACGCGGGAAGGTAACGGGGCCCGGGCGTCGTCCCCCGGCTGGCTCGGGGCGAGCGCAGCGAAGCCCGCGCCGCCGCGACGGCCGGCCCCGGCCAACCCGAGAGGGCGATAGCGGGGGAACGGGCGATAGCGGGGGAACGGAGGGTTGCATCCCCGGCTTGTACCGCTCAGCCGCCGGAGCGATGACCTGCCAGCACCACGCCGCGGTGCGCCCAGGGACGGGTGAAGCCGACCGCGCCCCGGCCGACATATGGCGCGATCCGGATCGGGAATCCGGTGGCGAACGCCTCGACCATCTTCCCGCCGCCGATCACCATGCCGACGTGCCCTGGTGATGCCGTGGTGCCGTCGGCCCCGGCGAAGAACACCAGATCCCCCGGCTGGACCTGGCCCGGCTGGACCCGCGGTCCCCACGTCCATTGCTGCTCGGATGTGCGCGGGATGGTTACCCCGGCGGCTCGGTATGCCTGCATCATCAGGCCGGAGCAGTCGAAGGCGTCCGGGCCGGTGCCGCCCCACTGGTAGGGCTTGCCGAGCTGCTGCTCGGCGAAGGCAATCGCGGCTGCGGCCGTCCCGCTGGCTGCCTGGCCGACACCGGGCAGGCAGTCCGGCGCGACATCGACCGTCACCGGGCTGACTGAGAAACCGCCGGTCGAGTAGGTCCCGGCCCAGGACAGCACCGTCTGGACGTAGGACACCAGGTGGTTGTAGGCGAAGATCGCGTTGAAGACGTTGTCGAGTATCCCGTGCGCGAGCAGGTATCTGGCAGCGCCGGCGATGGCATCGGCAGGCTGGTAGACGCTGGCCAGGCCATCGTGATTGGCGTCGATCGCCACCCCGCTGACCCGCTGGCCGGCCGGGTGCACGGGCCTGCCGCCCCAGGTATTACTGGAGGCGCCGCCGATCCCGATCTGCATCGGCCCGGCTGCGCCGAAGGCGTTCGAGCCGCTGTGCACGCCAGGCAGCGTGGTCCTGCCGTCGTTGCTCTCGACCCGGCCGATTCCGGCCAGGATCACCCACGGGATCCCGTACTTGTGCCCGGTTGCCTTGAACAGGGCGAGATAGTTGGCCGGGATCGAGTTGCGGGCCTGCTGGCTGGGCGGTGGTTGCCCGGCGGTCTTGCCGTGCGCCGCCGAGCAGCCGCCGCCGGACGTGAACAGCTGGCTGCTGCTGGCGAAGAACAACATCGGAGCTGCGATCAGGCCGAGGATGAGCAGTCCGGCCATGGTGACGACGGCGACCACGACGCCCCGGCTGCGGCCGGGCGGGTCGCCTGGCCCCATCATGAGTTGCCCGCCGATGCCAGCTCGATATCGCTCACTTGCCAGCTTCGGGCGGCTCCCTCGACTGTCACCGCGTACTGCCCGGTGCTCCGGCTGATCCCGTGCGTGTCGGTGATCTTCTGCCTGATGGCGACTATGAACGTGATGCTGGCGGAGCCGAAGGCCCGCAGCGAGCTGATGTCGGCGGAGCCGACCGAGACTTGCTTCGCCTTGGCCCGCGGCCCGGCTACGCCGGGCGTCGCATAGGCGCGCGCCAGCGCCCCGGAGAGCTGCGCGGTGATCACGTTCCGCATCTTCGCCGTGTAGCCCTCGGCGCTCTGCGTGTAGGAGAAGGTGTCGTACAGGGCACCGAATCTGGTGGCCACCGCCGCCGCCCTGGCCAACTCCGCCGGGGTGAACGGGAGCCACTGGTAGATGCTGGCCGTGCCCGCGGCCGACGGGCCAGGGTTCGGCCCGGTGGCGGGCGGCGGAGCAGATGCGGGTGGCAGCGTGGCGGCGGTGGCCGGGCTGGCCGGCGGAGCCGCGGGCTGGGACGCAGCGGGGGGGCTGGCCGTCGAGGATCCGGCTGCGCCCGGCCTGACCAGGAAGATGCCAAGCGCCGCCAGAGCGACCACGATCAGGACGAAGGCAGCTTTGCGCTGACCCGGCGTCAGTTCCATGGCGTCGGCGTCACTTCCGGCGCCGGATCGGGCGTAGCCAGAACGGAGTCGCCGGTGCAGGCTGCTCGCCGGCCGACTGGCGGCCGGCCGTCTGGCCGCCGGCGAACGGGCCGGTCGGTTGGCCAGCCGGGGCGGGCGGGCGGCCAGCGGGAGCCGCGCTATGGCCGGATGCGGCCGGCCTGGCGGCCGCGGGGGTCCTGACCGGCGGGGCTGGCCGGGGCGGCGGCGCGGGGCTGGCAGACGGGGCTGGCCTGGCCTGCGGGGCGGGGTACGGCCGCGGGCCGGGCCGGGCCGGAACCGGCGCTGGCCTTGCCGGGGGCGGCGCACCGCGCCCCCGCCGGCCACCGGATCGGGCCCGGCAGCCGCCCTCCGCGGGGCCGGCCTGGATCCGCCCGATGACCGCCAGCCGGGTGCCGCCGGGCCGCTGACGGCCGCCGGCCCGGCCGGGCTTGCCGGGCTGGCGGCACCGTGGCCGCTGCGGCCCGGCGGGCCGCCGTAGCCGGCCAAGCCAGATCTGGCCGGCCGGCCCCGGTGACCGTTCTCGGCCTCGCCGCCGTTCCTTGCCCAGCCGGACGAAGCCGCGCTACTGCCGCCCTGCGCCGCGGCGTCGCCGCCGCGCGACGGGAGATTCAGCGGCGGGGCGGACCGGCCGGAGGCGCCACCCGCCGATGCCGCCCAGGACCTGGCGCGGGCCGCCACGCCAGGACGGCTCGCGCCGTTCGCCGCCTCGCCGCCGCCGGCGGCGGCGGTCACTGCCGCGCTGCCCGGATCCGGGTAGCCATCGGCCGAGACAAGGGCCCCGGAGCCGTCCGGATCCGGCATGCCTGCCGCCGTGCCGTTGGCCACCGCCGCCCGCGCGGCTGCGCCGGAACCGGCCGCGCCGAGGCTGGCGGCAACGCTCGCGGCCTGCGCGGGATTACGCCGCGCCCAGCGGGCCGCACGGTAGGCGGCGAAGCCGGGCACCGCGGCGGTGGCCGCGTCACGGGTGTTGCCGCGCAGCGTCGACCCGGCCTGGCGGAGGTCGAAGTCCGCCCGTTCCCTGGAGCCGATGACCCCGTAGCCGACCGCGGAGAACAGGTGCTGGAACGGCCGCCGGTAGATGAAGACCGCGATCGTCACCAACGCGATCATGAGGATCTTCAGCGCCCACGGCAGCACCGCGTCACTGGTGCCCATGATCAGGGCGTACGAGTACAGCAGGACGCTCAGTACCAGCGCGACCGCCGCCTGTTTGAGCAGCACCCCGACGAGCAGCTCGAACCAGCGCAGCGCGACCACCCGGCCGAAGCCGGGATGCGTCCCGATCAGCAGGAAGAGCGGTCCCACCACGAGCAGCAGCAGGAATCCCAGCTTGAGCAGGATGAGCGTGACGGCGATCAGCAGTACCAGCACCCCGGCGACTACCGCGGCGAACAGCGCGGCGAACGCGATCTCCAGCCGGGTTGTCCATTGCTTGCCCTGGAAGAGCGGATAGATGCCGGGATGGTTTTGCTGGATGCTGTTCGCGATCCCCTGGTAGGTAGCCTGCTTGGCCTTGATCAGCGCGGCGGTTGGCTTCTCGTTCATGGCGATCGTCTGCGCCCAGAGCAGCTGCCGTGCGTAGGCGTTGATCACGGTCCGCTGGCCGCCAGGCGCGGCGAAGCTGGTCGTGCCGAACTCGCCGTCCAGCCATGGCTTGCAGACGAGCACCGACCAGAGTTCGCCTGCGTTCTGGTCCACAATGCCGTTGCCCGAGGTGTAGTTGAAGCTCGCCTGGGCCTGCGGATCGGTCTGCTGCAGCGGGACGCAGCCGCCGGAGCCCGGATTGGGTAGCTTGGCGAAGGCGACGTTGAGCGACTGAGTGATGCCGTCCGACACCGTCTTGCCGATCCCGGTGAAGTCGGCCGGCCTGCCGATCAGCCAGATCGCCGCGGAGGCAGCGACGATCATCCAGATCGTCCCCTCCAGCGTGCGGGTGCCGCGCTTGCGGATCAGGCCCTGCCAGGCGAGCCAGATGGCGCCGATGATCACGACCACGGCCAGGTACGGGAAGTAGATCGCGTTGCCAAGGCTGGTGATCAGCCGGTCAACAGAGTTCTTCAGCCAGCTGAGAATGCCCTCGCCGGCCGCCGACTGGTAGACCGTGATGGTCACGCGGTCGATCGATTTCGCCACGTCGAACACCATGCCGGCGACGTTGTTGCCGATCAGCGATGTCATGTCCGAGCAGTGCAGGTTGGTCGCCGCCCAGAACTGGCCGGACACCCCGTCCTCGTTGTAAAGCGTCCGGTGCACCGGGCCGGACGGCGTCGGCGGCCGGACCAGCGAGTCGATGCCTGCGTTGGCCGGCTCCGGATCCGGCAGCGACGGCTGGCAGATGTTGTTCAAATCCCCGGTCAAACCGCTGGTGCCCGCGGCGCACAGCCCGATCAGGCCGCCGATGTCCCCGATGCCCGGCACCTGGCAGACGCCGCCGGACGTGACTGTGGCTGCGGCGGCCCGGGCGGTGAGCCCGCTGACGTCCGGTGCCCAGGCCGCGAGCAGCACGGCGTGTCGCGCCGGAGTCAGGCGACGGGCCGGAGCGGCGCGCCGCGCCGCAGTCGCATGCCGCGCCGCAGTCGCATGCCGCGCCGCAGTCGCATGGTGCGCCCCAGTCGCATTTTGCGCCCCAGTCGCATGGTGCGCGGGGACCGCCGCCGCCTGTGCCGCGCGGGGCGCGCCGGCAATTGCGGCGATCACCGCAAGTACCAGCAGCGTTCTGCGCGGGATGCGGCGGAGGAGGCTGACCATCGGGGGCTCCTGGGGGATCAGGGTAGGCCGCTAGCTGGCTAGCTCGACGGCGGATGAGGGCCGGCCTGTCCGGCGGCGTGCGCCGGGCCGAGCACCGGCGGCAGCGGTACCTCGTCGGGCCGGGCCCGGGTCGGGTTCGTGTCCAGCCACTTCGTCAGTTCGGCCGAGATGAGATCGATGCCGATCCGGCCAGCGCGGCCGTCCAAATCCCGGAAGATGCACTCGCCGTTGCCGAGTCCGCGCAGCACCGCCTTGTGCTCGTCAGATGGCTCCACCCCCAGCAGGGCCATCACGCTTGCTACCTCCGCCCGCTCGGAGGACCGGAAGGCAAATACGCCCGAGATGCAGTTGGTCACCTGCTCGTTCAGCAGGTCGCCCGCGTTCTGCGAGACCAGGATCAGCGCGGTGTTGCGGGACCGGCCCATGCGCGACACCTCGGGAATCAGCTTCGCGCCCTGAGGCGTCGAGGTGATCGCCCACGCCTCGTCCAGGATGATCGCCTTCGGCACCCGCCGGTCCATGCCGTTCAGCAGCCGCCGGGCGAACTGCGACACCAGGTAGAGCAGCGCCACCGACAGCCGCTGCTCGTAGGAGTAGTCGTCCCGCTTGACTGCGGCATCCGGGAGGGTGAGGCCGGCCAGCGTGAATACCGTCGTCCAGCCCGCCGCGTCCAGCCCGACGCCGCCGGACGGGGCAAAACATAGCCGGGCGAGCCGCATCTCCGACATCGAGCGCAGCACCGCGCCGAGGTTCATCGAGGCGGGATCGGCGGACCGCTCCAGATGGTCCACCACCTTCCCCAGGCTGGGCCGCTCGCCTCCTGCGATGGCCCCGACGGCCTGGACCATCGCGCTTTCCCGCTCCTCGCTCATCCTGGGCAGCAGCAGCCGCAGCGTCTCGGTGGCCATCGTCCGCTTCTCGGCCAGGTCGTCGCCGAACGAGAACGGATCGAGCAGGCCGGGCGCGGCGGTGCCGAGTGGCAGCACCCGGGCCTGGCGGCCGCGCTCGTGCAGCAGCCGCACCAGCGACTCCGCATCGCCCTTTGGATCGATGACCGCGACGGTCACGCCGCGCAAGGCGAGTTGCAGGATCAGCAGCAGCGCCAGGGTCGTCTTGCCGCCGCCGGGCTCCCCGGTGATCGCGATGGCTGTCGGGCGGTTCCGCGCGGCGGCGACCAGCGGGTCGAAGTGGACGACCGCCCTGGCCCGGCCGAGCGTCTCGCCGATGTACGGGCCGATCCAGCCGGCGTCGTCGCCAGCCCGGTCGCCGAGGCCCACGGTCGCCGTGGGCATGCCGCCGGCGATCGTGTAGAGCGGCTGCCGCTGCAGGTACGAGTTGAGCCTGACCTTGTCGCCCGGCAGCGACTCACACAGCAGCGAGAACTGATCCCCGGTCGAGTTGACCACGTCGATGCCGGCATCGCGGTAGTGCTCGGTCACCGCCTCGGCCCGGCGGACGCACAGGTCCCTGGTCGGCGCCGTCACAAGCAGCCGGTGGTGGCCGTAGACGAACGGCAGCCGTTCCTTGGTGATGCCGTGTTCCAGTAGCCGGGCGGCCTCGATCTGCTCGGCCAGCGCGATCGGCGCCTCGACGCCGGCCTCCCTGATGTGCGCGTCCATGTCCCTGGCATGGGCCAGCCTGCGGCCCACGTCCTTGCTCGCCTTGGCCGGCGGGATCATCTTCATCCGCATGCTGACCTCGACCGGGAACGGCAGCGAGTCGGCGAAATGCAGCCACGGCTCGCCCTCGGGGAAGTACATGACATCGGGGAACCGGGCGAACGACAAGAACGCGGCATAGGATTCCCCGGCCGGCTGCTCAAGCCGGAGCAGGGTCCGCCCGTTGTGCACCTGGCCCTCAAGCAGCGACTCGATCTCGCCGGCGCCCCATTTGTGCCGCTTCGCGGCCGATGGCCGCGGGTCGCCCAATGTCCCCATCAGCGTGTGCCGGAACAGCCAGGCGATGTCGTCCGCGGTGGCATGCCGGGCGGCCAGGGCGCTGGAGCCGAGCGCCCGGCCGAGCCGCTCCGCCTGGTCGGTCCACCGGGCGATCTCGGCCGAGCTGACCGCCTCGTCGTCCAGGCCCATCGCCTGCTCACCGCTCTTATAGAGGTTGATGAACTGGGAAAAGACGCCGCCGGACAGCTGCGCACGCATGCCCCGCTGGCCAAGCCGCACGCCCAGGTAGATCTCCTTGGACCAGAAGTCCTTCGCCCACACGTGCCGGTACATCTCGTCCAGGTAGTCCAGCCATCCTGGGCCGCCGTCAGAAGGTGGCGTCCAGCCCGGTCGCCCACTCAGCAGCCGGGTAGGTCCGGTGCGCGATGCGCAGGTGCACCTCGGCATCGGTCATCCGGATCGCGGCCAGCGCGACAGTGATGTTGGTGGCGAGGGTTTCCCGGTCCTGCGGGGTAGTGAACTCATACGAGACCGTCGGCAGCCGGTAGTAAGCCCAGCCGTGCGTCTCGGTCAGCAGGATCCGGTCATCGAAGTACCGGACGGCCAGCCGGCTGCGGCCCGCGGTCCGCGCGCTCATCGCCGCGCCAGCCTGGCAGGCGCCGCCCGGTACGTCACAGCTGGGCTCGCCGGAGTTCGGGAGTAGTGGTCAGGCCGGCCACCAGCACGCCAGCCAGCGCGGTATAGGCCTGTACGGCGGCCGGACCAAGTAGCATGCCACCGGGCCGGGCAAGCGGCGCAACCGGGTCACCACCGCGGATCCGTTCTACGTCTGGTTTTCTCAGCTGGTCATCCCAGGGAACTCGGACGATCGCGCGGCACCGGCCGCGTGCCACCGCTTCTGCCTGCTCTACATGGCCCATCGTCGGCCGGCTGACTCCGTTGATCACCATGGCCGAGTTCGCGGCCAGCTCGGCGTGGCCGTGTGCCTCCAGCCACTCCAGCGTCATCGCGAGCGCGCGCGCGGCATCCTGGCTGGCGGGGGCGACCAGGACCAGCTGGTCGGCGATGGCCAGCACCCTCGGGACCGCCGAGGCGCCGGGGTCAGCGAGCGTCAGGCAGTATCGGGCGGAGAGCAGCTCGAATACCTTGGCGACGTCTCCGGCGGCGTCGTCGGGCGGCGTGCCCGCTCCGGCGGGATTGCTAGTGATCACTGCGAGCCCGGACGGCGCGGGGTGATGCACGTGGTCGGGGCCGGCTTGCGCCGCCGCTGCCACGGCCGGCATCGCGTCGGCCCGCTCCGAGAGCGAACCGGGGCCAGGGTTGAGATCGAGCACGGCTACTGGTTCGGCCCGGAGGCTGGCGAGCATTTCCCCGGTCATCAGCGTGGTCATGGTCTGCCCCGCGCCGACGGTGCAGCCGAGCAGCACTATCCGGCGGCGTCCGGCGACCGGCAGCTGAGCCCGGGCACGGTCCCGCTGCTGGAAGTCGGGCCGGCCCGGCCGGTGGCCGCCCGGCACCACGACGACACGATCATGCCAGCCGTCCCCGCGGCCGTCGCCGGACCCGCGCAGGGCACGCTCGACGACTCGCAGCGGGCGGCCGTCCGGCCGGTCGCCGGTCACAGTTACGGGCGGGCTCACGGCCGGCGGCGGGCTCACGGCCGGCGGCGGGCTCACGGCCGGCGGCGGGCTCACGGCCGGCGGCGGGACGATCGCGGGCGGGTTGGCCGCTGCAGGATGGGTCATGGTTGGCGGCGGCGCGGGGGCGGGCTGGTTAGCCGCCGGGCGCTGGCCCGCGGCCGGCGGCGGCAGCGCCGTCGATGGCGGAATTGCCGCCGAAGACACGGCTGCCGCAGCGGGTGCCGGGACGTTCGCGGCTGGCGGCCAGGTCTTCGCCGGCGGGCTCGCCGGCGGTCCCGCTGCGGCCGGCCGCGCCTCGTCGGGAGGCCTGGCCGCGGGCAGCGGGCTCAGTGAGGGCCTCGGCACGGCCGACGAGGTCAGGGAGGGCCGCACGGCGGCCGGCGGCGGGCCGCCGGGCACGGCCGACCGGGACGCCGGGCTACCGTATATCGCCTGCGGCGGGGGGCCCGCACCGGGCGCGGAGACCTGCACCTGGGCCGGGGCATGCGGCTGGGCCGGGGCATGCGGCTGGGCCGGGATGTACGGCTGGGCCGGGACTGTGACCGATGCCTGAGCCGCGGCCCAGTCCGTGGCTCGGCCGGCGGACGGCGGGCGCTCGTACGCTGTCGCAGCGGGACGGCCGTGCTCGCCGGCCGGGCGCCGGGCCGGAACTGCGGCCGGCCGGAACATGGCCGAGCCAGGCCGGCCTGCGGCCACGGCGGGCCAGCCGTCCGAAGCGGCCGGGCGACCCGCACCCGGGGCATGGCAGCCGGTCCCCGCGGCGGGCGCCTTACCGGCGGCGGGACGGCCGACCTTTGCCGCTGGCCGCAGCGCAGGCGAATCTGGCCAGGCCGGAACCGCCGGAACGCCGGACGCGGCCTGCGGATCCGGCTCCGCGGCGAGCCGGGCTGTCGCGGCGACGACTCGCTTCGGTGCGGCCAGCACCCGCCGGCTGGCGGGCTTGATCGCGCGATGCGCCGTGAGCTCGAGCGGCTCGACTTCGGCCCGGCGCCACACCCGGGCGACGAGCACGACCTCGTCCTTCTCGGCCAGCGGCGCAAGCCTGCACCAGGTGCGCGGCTCGCCCAGGTAACGCACCTGCGAGGCGATGAGCTCGGGCAGCCGCTTGCTCTCCAGGACCGGCCTGGTGGCAAGCCAGGCCAGCACGCCGGGCGGGAGAACGTAGAGCCAGAAAGACGTGTGACTAAACGGGAGGCCGAGAACTGTGAGGATAATCACATAGGGGATCGCGATTGCGGTGAATACTGCGATCTGGCCTACTGGCAGCGGCATCGGCAGCCGGAAGTCGTACAGCTTGTAGAGCCGTTTCTCGATCCGCCAGATATTGGTATAGGTGGGCAGATCCACCAGCTACACCCCTTCCGCCTGCGCGGATATCAGTGGACGCCGAGCGCGTTTGCGATGCCAGTGGCAAGCGTTTGCACGATGCTTGGGGTGTAGAAGATGACGGCAATCGCTACCGCGAGTACGACGAACTGCACGAACCGTATTATCTCACGAGTGAACAGGAAGAAAATAGCTACGATACCGACGATCCCGAGGAACAGCGGCCCGAACAGGCCCTGCAAATAGGTCACAAGGCCGGAAGTGCTCAGCGCCGCGGGGGATGCCGAGATGAGCAGGTGCGACGACATCTATCTACTCCGGGGGGATGGGGTTGCAGCCAGCGGGGGGACGCATGCTGCCGGGACGGTTCTGATCATGGTGGCGCCAGCGGCTGCGGGGATGTGCCGATTGCCGCGACGTACCAGCTGCCGTTCTGCTGGACGACGGTCATCCGGTAAGTCATCTCCAGCCCGGCGGGCCCGGTTGTCACCGGCGACTTCCCGGGTGACTGTGCCGGGGCGGCGGCCTGCCCGGGCAGCCGCCAGATCACGCTGGCCGTAATGTGGCGGGACGGCCCACCGGGCGGCACCTGGATCCCGGTGATGGCGCCGTACCCGACCGTTCCGCCCAGCCCGGTGACGGTGACACCGTGGGCGAGGAACCTGCCGAGCGTGACCGGATCACCGCTGGCGTAGGCGCGGAAGAAGGCCGGCAGCTGCCTGCTGAGCGCGGCCGCCGTGGTCGGATCCGAGGCTGAGCTCTGTGTTCCCGGCGGTGCGACCCGCAGCGGCGGCGGAAGCAGCGACGGCTCCGCCGAGATGGCCAGGCCGCCATCGGCCGCGTATACCGGCACGCCGAGTTCCATCAGGCTGCCGCCGGCCCGCACCAGCAACCTGACGACGGCATGCTGGGAGTCCTGCACGGTAATGCCGGCCACCTGCTCGGATTGCAGCTGCACGGTCCCCTGCCCGTTCCAGCCCAGCTGGGAGTCCGACCCGGGCGGCAGGAAGACGGAAAGCTGCCTGGCCCGCTCCGCCGACGTCGACGGACTGAAGTTGAGGTAGACCTCGGCGAACTGCTGCGCGTAAGCCTCGGCCATTGCCACCGGGAAGCCGTGCTCGGCGTCCGCAGTCGACGTGGCGGCCGGCGCTGCCTGCTTGGGCGGCAGCACGATCGCGGTCACGCCGCGGTAGCCGATTACCAGCAGCACCGCCCACGCCACCGCACGGACCACCCAGACGAACCAGCGGCCGCCGGAACCGCGCCAGTGCGGCGCCGTCCGCCCGGCCCGCTGTCCGGCTGAACCGGGCGCTGCCTCGACTCCCGCATCGTACGCGTCTGGCTGCGTACCGCGATCGAGGGTTGCCCTGCGAACCATCACACCTCCGGCCGATCCTGCGTCTGAGCAGCAAGGAGTTACGGCGTACCGCTGCCCGTCTCGTGCACCATTCTGCGGTAAAACGCCCTGGCGATGACACCCTTTGGCCGGCGCAGCATGCTTCGGGGCGGCTGGCAGACGCGGCCATTCATGCGTTCCTGACCTTGGGACATTGCCGTCCGATACGTCCTGACCTGCAAGAATGGCGTACTGAAGACGCCAGGGCGGCGGCGCCGCCAGGGCGGCTCCGTCGGCTGAGGTTTGCCGTATCTTGCCAAGCATCGTCCTGTGTCTTCCGGGCGTTTCCCCCTCAGGGGCCGCTGAGCAGGCGAAAACATGGCTAGCTCAGCACGCAGCGTGTGACCATAGTTGTGACACTAAACCGGTCAGACGCATCCAGAAAGAGGCATTTCGCCTATCAGCAGCGGGTCAGTCAACCTCCAGGCCAATATCCAGGCTGGCACTGGCCCGCCCGGCGCCGGGCGGGCCAGTCGCGGTACTGCTCCGCTGGGCTGGCGCACGGTTCGCGTCGGGCCCGGGCGGCCGGCTCAGGAATCGGCTGCGCCGGCCGTGCGGATGATCCAGGCGAGCACGAACGCCTCCTCGTGCCACGCGTCATACCGGCCGCTGCGACCCCCGTGGCCAGCCGCCATTTCGGTCTTCAGCAGGAACGGGCCGCCCCGGGCGGCCGCCTGCAGCTTCGCGATCCATTTGGCCGGCTCGCGGTAGAGCACCCGCGTGTCGTTGAGGCTCGTGATCGCCAGGATCGGCGGATAAGGCTGATCGCCGATGTTCTCGTACGGTGAGTAGGACTTGATGTAGGCATAGGCCTGCGGATCGTGCAGCGGGTCGCCCCATTCCTCCCATTCCGTCACCGTCAGCGGAAGCGACGGATCCAGAATGGTAGTGAGCGCGTCCACGAACGGTACCTGCGCCACGATGCCGCCGAAAGCCTGCGGCGCAAGGTTCGCCACCGCGCCCATCAGCAGGCCGCCGGCCGATCCGCCGCGGGCAATCAGCGCCGATGGCGAGGTCCAGCCCTTGCTTACCAGATGCTCAGCGCAGGCCACGAAGTCGCTGAACGTATTCGCCTTGTACAGCAGCTTGCCCTCGTCATACCAGCGGCGGCCCATTTCGCCGCCGCCGCGGATGTGCGCGATGGCGTAGCTGAAGCCGCGGTCGAGCAGCGACAGCCGCGGGATGGAGAAACCGGGATCCGCCGATATCTCGTAGCTGCCGTAGCCGTAGAGCAGGCACGGCGCGCTGCCGTTTCGCGGCGTGTCCTTCCGGCAGACCAGGGAGACAGGAATCCTCGTGCCATCGCCCGCCGTCGCCCATTCCCTGTGCTGCTCGTAGTCGGCAGGATCGTATTCGGTGCCGTCCGGGCACGGCAGCACCGGCCGCCGCCGGAGCAGCGTGAGGTCGCCGGTCGCCAAATCGCAGTCGTAGACGGACTCCGGGGTTACCAGGGATACGTAGCCCAGCCGGAATTTCTCCGCGCTGTACTCGGGGTTCGATCCTGGCGCCACCCGGTAAACCGGCTCGCCGAGGGCAACCTCATGCTCCGTGCCGTCACCGCGGAGGATTCGCAGCCCGGTAAGCCCGTCGCGCCGGTAGTAGACGACCAGGTAGTCCGCGAAGGCATCGACATCGAGCAGCCGGGTGTCCGCCCGGTGCTCGATCAGCGGGGTCCGCGCGGCCGGGTCGGCCAGCGGCGCGACCGCAAGCTCGAAGTTCTCCGCGTTCTCGTTGTGCAGGATGAGCAGCCGGTCAGCGCCGTCCGCGCCGACCTGGTGCTCGACGCCGTACTCCACGCCCTGGCGGCGCGGCAGCACCACGCTGAACTCTCCGTCCGGCTGGGCGGCGTCGAGCAGCCACGCCTCGCTCGTCAGCTTGCTCGCTACCGAGATCTGCAGGTAGCGCTCGCTGCGGGTCAGCCCGACGCCCACCCAGAACCGCTCGTCCGGTTCGGAGAACACGACCACGTCGCCGGCCGCGGCGGCGCCCACGGTGTGCCGTGATACCCGGTACGGGCGCCAGGCGTCGTCCACCGTGACGTAGAACAGCGCCGAGCCGTCCAGCGACCAGGCGCAGCCGTAGAATGCACCGGGTATCTCATCGGGCAGCACCGCGCCAGTTGCCAGGTCCTTGATCCGTATCGTGAACCGTTCGCTGCCCTCGAAGTCGGTGGAGTATGCGAGCAGCCGCCCGTCCGGGCTCGCCGCCAGCGCGCCGAGCGCGAAGAACTTCCCGTCACCAGCCAGCTCGTTGCCGTCGAGCAGCACCTGCTCGCCGTCCAGCGGGCCGCCGTCGGCCGTCATCGGCGGACCCGCATCGTCCGGCCGCAGCGCCCGGCGGCAGTGCACCGCGTATTGCTTTCCCGCCTCAGTCCTGGCGTAGTACCACCAGCCGCCCTTTCGGGTCGGCACTGACAGGTCGGTCTCCTGGGTACGGGCCTTGATCTCGCCGAAGATCGCGTCCCGGAGCGCTGCCTGACCCGCGGTTGCCGCCTCGGCATACGCGTTCTCGGCCTCCAGGTAGGCGATGGTCTCCGGATTGTCCTTGTCCTCGAGCCAGGCGTAGTCGTCGGTGAACGTGTCGCCGTGGTGTGTGCGCTCGCTCGGAATCCTCCGGGCGGCCGGGACTGCCTGGCCGCCTGCCGGGTCGGCGCCCGCGCTCACCGTGCCTGCCTGCCCGGTGCTTATTTGCTTGGTGCTTACTTGCTCAGGGCTCATGGACTTGAAGTCTATGGAGGCCAGCCGGGTGCACGCTGCCCGCTGGATCAGTCCGCGGGGAGACACCGACACGAGTGGGGGCGATGGGAACAGTCAACACCGCAAACCCCTCCTGAAGCGCTAGTCAAGGGGCATTCGGCACAAGATGCGCGGGCGTCTGGCCCTTCTCCGCCCACCGTTCCGGCTGTCTCATGTCAAGCATCCGGGCGAGCGGCGCTCATGCGAAGGCGAACCAGATGACGGATGCGACGCGGCGGCAGTTCCTCGGGTACGGCATGAGCGCTGGTGCCGCGCTGGCGCTGCCCGGCCTGGCGCTGCGGGGCCGAGCTGCCACCACCGCAGCGACCAGCCGGAAGCTAAGGAAATTCGTCGAGCCGCTGCCGTTACCAGGGGCCGGAATCGTGGTGGCGACGCCCAGCGGGCATAACCGCTACTCGTTCACCCAGCGCGAGATCCACCGCCGGCTGCATCCAGACCTCCCGCGGACCCCGCTGTGGGCCTACGACGACGGGTCCGGGCTGGCCGGGCAGGCTGGCTCGTTCGGAATGGCCCTCGTCGCGCAGAGTGGCACGCCGCTGAAGGTGAGCTATACCAACGAGCTGCCGGAGACTTACCCGGACTGGATCCCGGTCGATACCCGGCTGACGCCGCTCGGCAGGCAGGTGCGGCCGATGACGCACCTGCACGGCGGTTTCGTCGCCGCCGGCAGTGACGGCAACCCGACGGTGACCCCGGACGGGTTCGGCCGCGGTCAGACCCAGCACGTCACCTATCCCAACGAGCTGCCGCAGATGCCGGCTTCGCTGCGCTGGTTCCACGACCACGCGATGGGCGCTACCCGGCTGGACGTGTTCGCCGGGCTGGCCGCCGCCTATCTCATCCGCGACGGCTACGACACCGGTACCGAGCCGAACCCGGCTGGGATTCCGGGCGGGGCCTATGAGATCCCGCTGGTGATCCAGGATCGCCGGTTCAGCCGGGACGGGAAGTTCCATTATCCGGTCAGCGACATCTCCGGCGTCACCTGGGTCGGCGAGTATTTCGGCGATCGCATGCTGGTCAACGGCAAGGTCTGGCCGTACCTGGACGTCGAGCCGCGGATGTACAGATTCCGGATCCTTAACGGGTGCAATGCGCGGATCATGAGCCTGGGCTTCGGCGGCCTGCCGATGTGGCAGATCGGCGCCGAGGGCGGCCTGTTCGACCAGCCGGCCCGAATCCGCCGGATGGTCCTGTCCCCGGCCGAGCGCGCCGACATCCTGGTCGACTTCCGCGGGCTAGACGGCCGGACGCTGGAGCTGCGGAACGCCACGCCCGCGGCTCCCGTGTCGACTCCGGCTCCGCCGCTGACGGCCGTGCTGCAGCTCCGTGTCGGCAGCCACGTCACCCAGCGCGGCCCGCGATCCATCCCGTCGAGCCTGCCAGGGCAGCGAGCCAGGCTGCACCACCCGGTCCGGACCAGGTACATCACGCTCAACGAGGTCGCCGCCGAGACCGCCAGCTGGCACTTGAACCTCAGCGGCCTGGACTTCGAGGGACCGCCGGCGACGGAGACCCCGAAGGTCGGCACGGTGGAGGACTGGGTGTGGGTCAACATGACCCCGGACACCCATCCCATGCACGTGCACTTGGTCACCTTCCAAGTGGTCGGCCGGACGCCGTTCAACGTCGACGCCTATCAGCAGGCACACGGCGGCCCGGAGGGCGTCCCCGGCGGGATCAGCCCGGAGCCGTATGCGATCGGGCCGATGCAGCCGCCGACACCCGATGAGCGCGGCTTCAAGGACACCGTCAAGGCAAACCCGGGCTACTTCACCACTATCCGGGCAAAGTTCGACCTGCCCAGGGGCGTCACGGCGCCGCAGACATACGTGCACCATTGCCACATCGTCGAGCACGAGGACAACGAAATGATGCGGCCGTTCACGGTCATGCCCTGACGCGCCATTTCCTCAGGCAAGCTCCCGTTCGGACATCAGGCCTTCGTCGGCGAGCACGCGCGCGGTCAGCCGCCCGCGCGGTGCAAGCGCAACGGCGGCCCTAACCAGGACGGAGCCCTGGCTATGCCACCATCCCAGACGATCACCAGCCGCACCATGACCCCGGCCAGCCGGCCGCAGACAAGATCACGCTGGCTGGCTGATACGAGAAGTACGGCAGCGACTGGACGATCCTGATCCACCTGGACTCCGCCATCGTGTCCGCCGAGCACCGCTCGGCGGATGGCCGGGCAGTGCGTTACCTGGTCGCCCACTCCGTGAGCGAACTCGCGGCCAAGCTGGAGACCGCCGGGACGGTAGAGCCATCACGCGCGGCTGATGTGCGAACGCGCGCTACGTGCACCAGCCGCCCCGTTCGTGCGTCGTAAAAGCAGGCCCTGCGCGGCCTGTCGTCATCTCTCCCCCCCCGGAAACGGGCAATGGGCCGCGCAGGTTACGGGGTGGCTGCGCGTCCACTGTGCCGGGTACCCATGGCCCTGGCCGCATCGACGCGCGCCACCCCGTTCAGCCTGGCGATCGAGACGCGCGGGCCGCGGGCGGCGCCGGAATCCGGAACGCACGGCAGCCGGCTTGCGGGCGGAGATCTATCCGAGGGACGCGCGGATCTTGCAGATCTGGAGGGGCGTTGACTCGTGCCGACTGACCCGGGCAAGCATCCTGGCTATGTGCTGCTGCGCAATGGCGAATGCTGCGACGATAAGATCTACCCCAGCCTGGGGATGACCGCGGAACTCGCGGCCTGGTGGCAGCGAAACAATGCACCCGGCGGCGAGGTAATCAGCGTCGGCGCCGTTACGGCGCTGGCGATCCCCGTGGAGACGCTGCGGACCATGTTCCCGGTCCGCGGCAGGCTTTCCCCGGGCTGGTTGGGCCGCGAGGACTGGACCGATCCCGGGGAGCCGCGCGGCGGGCCGCCATGGGGGCCGGCACCCAAGCCCTCGGGCCGCAGGCCGACCGCGGGCGCGCCGGTCCGTAACGGCTGAGCCGACGGGTCACCCCCGGAGGCCGGAAGACTGAACGCGGGCCCAGGGGCACCCCCAGGAGGCGAGCGGGGACCGCCCGGCGTAGGCAGTCCCCTCCCCCGGGCCGCGCAACGGGGAGCCTTACCCGCCCGGGGACAGATTAATCACCTACGCCCGCTTTGGCCTGCGCTGACGATTCAGGCCATGCACGGCGGGTATATCTACGGCCAGCGGGGAGCGATTGCCCCCGTATCGCTGCCCCGCCGTCACGAGCCCCGCCCGCGCTCACGTCCCCCCGCGTATCGCGTGGCGGGGCTCTCTGTGCCGCCCGCAGGCACAGCGAGAGGCTGAGCGCGGCCCAGGGAGCCCCCGAACGGCCAGCGGGGCCGCTCGCAATCAGCGATCGCCACCCTGGGCCGCGCAGCCAGCGGGATCAATACCCCGCCGGACGGCGGGTTATGCAAGTTCCGGTGCGATTTGCGCCTTCTGACCAGGTAAACCGGGCCTGCCGGTCAACTCAGTCCCGGGAACATGTTGCGGCCTGTACCACACGCTCGCGCAGCGGCGCTCGCCACACGGGACCCGCGGGTGCCCGTCGCCGCCCGCGCATCCGCACGGCGTCCAGCTCACGATGACCAGTCCTGGGCCCCACGGATGCCCGCGCCAGCGGATAACGCGGTGACCTGCCAGGACGTACCCTGGCTACACGTTGAAGCGGAATTCTACGACGTCGCCGTCGCGCATCACGTATTCCTTGCCCTCGATGCGTGCCTGGCCGGCCGCCCGGGCGGCCGCGATCGACCCGGCGGCCATCAGGTCATCGAATGACACGATCTCGGCCTTGATGAACCCGCGCTGGAAGTCGGTGTGGATTACCCCCGCCGCCTCCGGCGCCGTCGCCCCGGCCGGGATCGTCCACGCCCGCGACTCCTTCGGCCCGGCGGTCAGGAATGTGGACAGGCCCAGCGCGGCGAATCCCACCCTGGCCAGCTGCGCCAGCCCGGGCTCGCCGAGTCCGAGCTCGGCCAGCAGCTCGGCCGCCTCCTGCTCGGAGAGCTCGACCAGCTCGGACTCGGTCTTCGCGTCCAGGAAGATCGATTCGGCCGGGGCAACCAGGACGGCGAGCCGCTCCCGCAGGGCGGTGTCGGCCAGCTCCTCGTCACCGGAGTTGAACACGTAGAGGAACGGCTTGGCCGTCAGCAGCTGCAGGTCACGCAGGTCAGCCAGCTCGATGCCGGCGGCAGCAGCCGCGGCGAACAGGGTCGTCCCGCCATCGAGCAGCTGCGCTGCCCTGGCGGCTGCATCGGCCGCGCGGGCCCGTTCCGGGTTCTTGGCGAACTTCGCTTCCTTAGCCAGCCGCGGCACCGCTTTCTCCAGCGTCTGCAGGTCGGCCAGGATCAGCTCGGTCGCGATCGTCTCGATGTCACGTTCCGGCGATACGTCGCCGTCGACGTGACTCACATCCGGATCCGTGAAGACGCGCACGACCTGGCAGATCGCGTCGGCCTCGCGGATGTGGGACAGGAATTGGTTGCCCAGGCCCTGCCCCTGGGAGGCGCCGCGGACCAGCCCGGCGATGTCGGTGAAGCGGACGGTGGCCGGCACGATCCTGGCCGAGTCATAAAGCCCGGCGAGCGCGGCCAGCCGCGGGTCCGGGATCCCGACGATGCCGACATTCGGCTCGATGGTGGCGAACGGGTAGTTGGAGGCCAGCGCGCTGGCCCTGGTCAGGGCATTGAACAGGGTGGACTTGCCGACGTTGGGCAGGCCGACGATGCCGATGGACAGGCTCACCCGGGTGAGTCTAGATTGCCCGGCCGGGTAAGCCTGCCGCATGCCGCATTGCGGCCCAGTCAGCCAAGATCCGGCGGGCTGCCGCCGCGGCTGCCTATCACCTGCTATCAGCCACCGCGGCGGGAAGAGTTCACGCCCGCAGCGCGCAGCCCGGCACGGCCGCCCAGCGTGTCGGGCGGGAAACTGTCGGGCCGGGCTGCGAGCATGACCAGAATGAACGCGATCACGCTGCTTGCCGGGCTGCTGCTAGGCATCGCCCTCGGGGCGGCGCTCGGGTACCTGCTCGCCAAGGGGCGGCTGGCCGCCGCTGCCGCCGACCTCACCGGCCAGGCCCGTGCCGCGGACGAGCGGGCCAAGGCGGCGGACCAGCGGATGGCGCAGGCCGAGCGTGCTGCGCACGAGCGGGCCGCCCTGCTCGACGGCCAGCTCGCACAGCGGTTCCAGGCCCTGTCCGCCGAGGCGCTCGACCTGAGCACGCGGCGGTTCTTGCAGCTCGCCGAGGGCAGGCTCAACGCGGCCAGCGTCACCGCAGCCGGCGAGCTCGACAAGCGGCGGGCCGCGGTCGAGCACCTAGTCGAGCCGCTGAAGGAAACCCTGGCCCGGGTGGAGCTGCAGCTGCGCGAGTCGGACGCGGCGCGGAACGCCTCGCATGCCGCGCTCACCGAGCAGGTCACGATCGCCCGGCAGAGCTCAGACCAGCTCCGTGCCCAGACCCAGTCCCTGGTCACCGCGCTACGCCGGCCCGAGGCCCGCGGCCGCTGGGGCGAGATGCAGCTGCGCCGGGTGGCCGAGCTGGCCGGGATGATCGCCCGCTGCGACTTCGACGAGCAGGTCGGCATGGCCACGGCGGACGGCGCACTGCGCCCGGATATGGTCATCCGGCTGGCTGGCGGCAAGAACATCGTGGTGGACTCCAAGGTCACGCTCGCCGCCTACCTGGAGGCCGCCGAGGCCGCCGACGAGGACGTGCGCGACGCCCGGCTGGGCGCGCATGCCCGGCATCTGCGCGATCACGTGGACCGGCTCGCCGCCAAGGCCTACTGGGCCGCGCTCAGCCCGGCGCCGGAGTTCGTCGTGCTGTTCATCCCCGGCGAGGCGTTCCTCGCGCCCGCGCTGGAACGCGATCCCGGGCTGCTGGAGCACGCGATGGCCAGGAAGGTCCACATCGCGACGCCGACCACGCTGGTCACGATGCTGCGGACGGCACAGTACGCCTGGCAGCAGGCCGCGCTCTCAGACAACGCCCGGGCCGTCTTCGACCTGGGCCGGGAGCTCTATGAGCGGATCACCGGGCTCGGCAAGCACGTCGACAGCCTCGGCAAGGCGCTGACCAGCGCGGTGTCTGCTTACAATCAGTCTGTCGGCACGCTGGAGAGCCGGGTCCTGGTCAGCGCCCGCAAGCTGAACCAGCTCGGCGTGGTCGAGGCCGGGCTGGAACCGCCGCGGCTGGTCGAGGAGACCGCCAGGGCGCTGTCCGCACCCGAGCTCGTCGACGGGCCTGGTCCTGAGCTGGCCGCCGGGACCGGGCCCGAGCGCGGCGGCCAGCCCGGCGGGCAGCTGCTGCCCGGGCCGCGCGCCGTCACCGCCGCGGGCTGAGAAACGCCATACACCGGCCGGAATCTGGCATGTTGGGATAGGGAGGAGCAGCGGTGCCCCAGCACACACGGCATATGCGGCCATGGCCAGCGCAGCCGGCCGAAAATCAAGGACCGGAAATTCAAAGGCCGGGATTAACGGATGGTCCGGCGCCAGCGCAGCAGCCAGGCCACGACCTGCCGGGCGGGCCGCCGGAATCGCCGTCGCGGCTCACCGCCCGCGGTGCCGGGCTGGCGATGTTCTCGGTGTTCTTCCCCGGCACGCTGACCGCCGGCTGGCTGCATCTGGCGGCGCTCACCGGTCTGAGCTTCGTGGCCGGCTGCGTGCTGGCTGGCATTTACACCAGGCGGGTGCACCTGCTGACCGTGGTCACCATGCCGCCGATGGTCTTCATGCTGGCGCTGATCTGCGCCAAGGCGGTCAGCGCGACCGGGAACACGGTGATTTCCACCGCTGAGGGAAGCCTGCTCACGCTGTCGGCCGTCGCCCCGTGGCTGTTCGCCGGCGCCGCGGCCACCATCGTGATCGCGCTCTTCCGCGGGCTGCCGAGCCGGATCGGCGAGCTTCGGGCCGGCCTGCGCGGCAACCTCGGCCATGGCAGTCTCGGCCATGGCAGTCTCGGCCGCGGCAACCTCGGCCGGGGCGGCATCCACCGCGGCAGTGTCGACCACGGCAGCATCGACCACGACGGCCCAGGCAGCACCTGATCCAGGTCCTAGCGCCTGGGTCCTAGCGCCCGGGTGCTAAGGGCCGGCCTGGCCCGCGGCGCAGCTCGTGCGGCAGCGCGAAGACGGTGCCTTCGCGGACCGCCTCGACCTCTTCTACCTTTCCGAAACCGGACCCGGCGAGCCAGTCGAGCACTCCGGCGACAAGGTCTTCCGGCACCGAGGCGCCGCTGGTGAGGCCCACTGTCGTTACGCCGTCGAGCCACTGCTCGCGCAGGTCCGTGGCGTCGTCGACCAGGTAGGCGGCGCTGGCGCCGGCATCCAGCGCAACCTCGACGAGGCGCACCGAGTTGGATGAGTTCGGTGAGCCGACCACGAGCACGACGTCCGAATCGCGCGCGATCTGCTTCACCGCGGCCTGCCGGTTCTGGGTGGCGTAGCAGATGTCGTCGCTCGGCGGGTCGAGCAGCTGCGGGAATCGCTCCCGCAGTGCCGCTACGGTCTGAGTGGTCTCATCGACGGACAGCGTGGTCTGGGACAGCCAGGCTACCCGCGCCGGATCCCGGACCTGGACGTCAGTGCTGCCCGCTGGCCCGTCTACCAGGTGAATGCGGGCCGGTGCCTCGCCGGTGGTCCCGACGACCTCCTCGTGGCCCTCGTGGCCGATCAGCAGGATGTCGTAGTCCTGCGCGGCGAAGCGCCTGGCCTCGTTGTGCACCTTGGTAACCAGCGGGCAGGTCGCATCGATCGTGTGCAGCTTCCGGTCGATGGCGTCCTGGCGCACCTGGGGCGCGACCCCGTGCGCGGAGAAGACGACGATCGAGCCCTCGGGCACCTCCTCGGTCTCCTCGACGAAGACTGCGCCGCGTTCCTCCAGGGAGCGCACGACATGGGTGTTGTGCACGATCTGCTTTCGCACGTACACGGGCGCGCCAAAGCGCTCAAGGGCCAGCTCGACGGTCTGCACGGCCCGGTCAACCCCGGCGCAATAGCCGCGGGGCTTGGCGAGCAGGACGCGCCGGTTCGGATCGGGCATGTGTCCCATGGTAGGCGACCGCAGATATGGCGAAGCAGGCCCGGGACTCCGGCGGCAGATTCCGGGCAGGGCGCCAGGGAGATGCCGCCGCAGGATAGTGCATCCCGCCGGGGGGTTCCGCTAAAGCCGCGGCGCTGCGACAATGGCCCCCCTTGCTGCCATCCCCTTGCCGTGCAGCATCGCCGATGACCAGAATCACCCCGAGGACCAGAATCACCCCCGAGGAGATGCCTGCATGCCGCGGGCGCCCGTGGTGTCCGGTCGCAGCGTGCACATCTGCAGGAAGAAGGATCAATATGCGCGTCCCGCAGGTCAGCGAACGTATGAAGGAGGCCCCAGCACATGCGCTGCGGGCTGTATTCGCCGGAATCGGCCAGGTTCTGCTCGTCGCGGACCGGATCAAGAACCGTCCCGGCGGTGAGGAAGCCGGGTCGGCAGCCGCCGCGCCGGATGCGGCCAATGCGCCCGCTGATGCCGCCAGTTCTGCCGCCTGGGCAAGCGCTACTGACGCCCCGGTAACGGCAGGTGCTCCGGCAGCCAAGGCGGCCACCGATGCCGCGCCTGCCGATGCCGCGGCTGCCGATGCCGCGGCTGCCGATGCCGCGGCTGCCGATGCCGCGGCTGCCGATGCCGCGGCAGCTCCCCCCGCAGCCGCCGGTACCTCGCCGGCCAACGGCGACCTGCCGCTGGCCGGATATGACGAACTCTCGGTTGCATCGCTCCGGGCCCGCATGCGTAGTCTCGACCCGGCTCAGCTGCGCGTTCTGGTCGGCTACGAGAACGCGCACGCGGGCCGGGCAGCCGTGCTGGCCATGTTCGAGCGCCGCATCGCGAAGATCGAGGGCGGCGAGTCCTGACCGGCCGCGCGCCCCAGGTCGGCTGACACCTGCCGTCATGCCGCTGGAAAGCTCCGCGGAATCACCGGTTCCCGTTCGCACCGTGCTGCGGCTGGTCGGCGAATGGATCGGCCGCCTCGGCCGGGTCTGGGTCGAGGGACAGATCGCCGAGCTGACCCGCCGCGGCGCCGTGGTCTTCCTGACCTTGCGGGATCCGGTCGCCGCCGTGTCGGTCCGGGTGATGTGCCCGCGTACGGTGCTCGACGCCAATGACCCGGCACCTGCGGAGGGCGCCCGCGTCGTGGTCTGGGCGAAACCGGACTTCAACATCAACCGGGGCGCCTTCGCCCTGTCCGCTATCGAGATCCGGGCCGTCGGGATCGGCGAATTGCTGGCCAGGCTGGAACGGCTGCGGCAGGCGCTGGCCGCTGAGGGGCTATTTGCCGCAGCCAGGAAGCGCCCGCTGCCGTTCCTGCCGGTCACCGTCGGGCTGATCTGCGGGCGCGAGTCGGCAGCCGAGCGGGATGTCCTGCGCAACGCCGCCCGGCGGTGGCCGGCAGTCAGGTTCCGGGTGGAAAACGTCGCCGTGCAGGGTCCGTACGCGGCCGATGAGGTCACCGAGGCACTGCGGCGGCTCGATGCCGACCGCGCCGTTGACGTGATCATCATCGCCCGCGGCGGCGGATCAATAGAGGACCTGCTGGCGTTCTCCGACGAGTCACTGATCCGGGCGGTGGCCGCCTGCCAGACCCCGGTGGTCAGCGCGATCGGCCATGAGCAGGACGTCCCGCTGCTCGACCAGGTGGCCGATGTCCGGGCCTCGACCCCTACCGATGCCGCCCGCCGGGTCGTTCCCGATGTGGCCGAGCAGGCCGAGCTCATCGCCCAGCTGCGGGCCCGGGCCCGCCGCCGGCTGGCGGGCAGGCTGGACCGGGAGCTCGCCTGGCTTGCGGACATCCGGTCCCGGCCGGCCATCTCCGCGCCGGTCCGGGAGATCGAGCGGCGCCAGGAGCAGGTACTTGGGCTGGCGCAGCGAGCCCGGCGGTGCCTGTCCGCCAGGCTAGACCGGGCATCCGACGACATCGCCCACACCCGGGCCAGGCTGGTAGCCCTCTCTCCGGCCGCGACGCTGCACCGCGGTTACGCGATCGTCCAGCACGCGGATGCCAGCGTCGTGCGGGCCGCCGCCGAGGTCGCCGACGGGGAGACCCTGACCGTGCGATTCGCCGAGGACCAGCTGGCCATTACTGCCCGTGGGCCGGCCGAAATACCAAATCAATAACATTGCCATCCGGGCTGATGACCGCGCCTGGAGTTTCTATTCACTAGCCGGCGGCGAATAATCATTTGCCGCCGCGGCTAAGGCGCAGCGAAAGCAACGGCGGACCTGCGGTCCGGCGCGCATTCGCTGTATCCCGGCAACAGGGCATGATGCCGGCCGCAGCGTCCTGCCGATATGTACGAGAGTGAATCGCCAGGTCAGGGGGCTAGTTGTGGTGGCGGTAACGCCAGCGGGAAAGCAAGTGAAACCTGGTCGGCGGGCGGCAGCGGTGCGCGCGCCCGGACTGGACGGCGTCCGCGCCCTCGCCGTGCTAGCGGTGCTTGTCTTTCACCAGGACATCCCGATAGCTCCGGCTGGTTTCCTCGGCGTAGATGTCTTCTTCGTGCTGAGCGGATATCTGATAACCGACCTGCTGGCCCGCCAGTGGGAGGCCGGTGGCCGGATCGACCTGCGGGGTTTTTGGATCCGGCGGGCGGGCCGGCTGCTGCCCGCGCTGGCTGTGATGATCCTCGCGGTCACCGCCGCGGTCGCCGTGATCGCCCCGGGCCAGGCCAGCGCGCTCCGGCCTGCCCTGCTCGGGGCCGTCACCTATACGAGCAACTGGTCGCAGGCGGCGGGCCACCAATCGTATTTCGCGACGTTCGGCCCGTCAGCCCCGCTGCAGCATCTGTGGTCACTAGCGGTCGAGGAGCAGTTCTACCTGCTCTGGCCGCTCGTCCTGGTGGTCGTCGTCAGGCTGCGGAACAGGACGCTGCGCGCCGCGCTAGCCTGGCTCGGCGCCGCCGCCTCCGCCGTGGCCATGGCTGCCATGTACGTGCCAGGTTCCGATCCGTCCCGGGTCTACTACGGGACCGATACGCACGCCAGCGCGCTGCTTGTCGGCGCGGCGCTGGCATTGACCTGGCCGCTGCCGCGGCTGGCGGCGGCGCCGCGGCTGGCCGGCCGCCTGGACGCGGCGGGGGTGGCCGGGCTGGTGCTGCTCGCCTGGGCGATGGGCCATTTCACCGGCGCTGACCCGGCCGTGTATCCGGCTGGCCTGATCCTGGCCGCGCTGGCCGCCGGATGCGTCGTTGTCGCCGCGGCCGGCCCAGGAGTAATAGCGGCAATGCTCAGCTGGCGGCCGCTGAGCTGGCTGGGGATCAGGTCCTACGGAATCTACCTGTGGCACTGGCCGGTGATCGCGCTCGGCGCCGCCGTGGCCGGCCGCGGCGCCGCCGGAATCTGGGCTCACCTCGCCGAGACCGCGTTGCCGGTCATGCTCGCGGCCCTGTCCTGGCGCTGGATAGAAGAGCCGATCATGCGGAACGGAGTGCGCTGCGCGCTGCGCGCCTGCCGGGCCCGGCTGGCCGAGTCCATGACGGCGGCCAGGCGGTCGCCGCTGCGCGCGCTGCCGGTCACCATTCCGGTGGCAGTCATCATGGTCACCGCCACGGCGGGATATGGCGTCCTGCACCCGGCGGGCGGGCAGACACTGCAGGATCAGATCGCGGCGGGCACCCGGATCAGCGTCGCGACCCGGGCGCGCCCGGCGGCACCCAGGAAGCCAGCACGGTCCGCCGCGCCGCCCGCGGCCTGGCCTGCTGGCTGGCCAGAGGGTGCACCCAGCCGGGCCGCCCGCGCCCGCTGGCACAGCGGCACACCCCGCAGGCCCGCCCGCGCCCGCTGGCACCGGGCCGGGCGGGCCGGCCCGCCCGGCGCCGCCAGTGCAGCCGCCCACCAAGTCCCCCCGCTGCCAGGTCAGCGACCGGGCCAACCGGCCGGCCAGCGGCGCGGGGCGACCGGGCGGCAGCACCGGGTCCGCGGCACCAGCGTGACCGCGATCGGCGACTCGGTCATGCTCGCCGCCGCCGCCGGGCTGCAAGCCGCGCTGCCCGGCATCTACATTGATGCGCTGGTCAGCCGGCAGATGAGCGGAGGGCTCGAGGTGGTAAGAAGCCTCGCGGAAAGCGGCCGGCTGCGCCCGATAGTGGTAGTCGGCCTGGGCACGAACGGGCCGGTGACCGCCGCCCAGCTCCGCCAGTTGCTGACGATCGTGGGCCCGCACCGCCGGCTGGTGCTGGTGAATACCTTCGTTCCGCGGCCGTGGCAGGCCGAGGTGAACGGAGCGCTCACGGCGGCGGCCAGCCGTCACCCCAACGTGCTGGTTGCGAACTGGCTCGCGGCGATCGAGCATCGCACCAGCCTGCTCTGGGATGACGGCGTGCATCCCCGCCCGCCGGGCGGACTGCTCTACGCGCGGGTCGTCCGGGCCGCGATCAGGGCCGCGGCCGGGCGGCGGAACAGCAGGCCGTGCTGCCGCTACCGGGGCGCGCAGGCGACGCCGCGGCTAGGGTGGCATCGTGACGGCAAGCGGCGGCAACCAACACCCGGAACTGCCCTACGAGCAGGCCAGGGACCAGCTAACGGAACTGGTTAAGCGCCTTGAGGCCGGCGGGCTGACCCTAGAGCAGTCGCTGGAATTGTGGGAGCGCGGCGAGCGGCTGGCCGACATCTGCGCGGAATGGCTGGAGGGCGCCCGTGCGCGGCTGGCTACCGCGATGGCGCAGCGCAGCGACGGGCCCGCCGACCCGGCCGCGCCATTTTGATCGTCGGCGCCTGCTGAGCCTGGCGGCCGGCCGCTCAGGACGCCGCGAACTCGATCCGCGACAGCACCTGGATCACGCCATCGACGATCCGCCGCGCGCGCTGGGTATCCTCGCTCAGCGATATCTCGGCGACCGCCAGCATCAGCGCGCCGGTCATCACGATGGAGACTGCCTCGTCCAGCGGCTCGCCGCTGCGGGCAAAGTACTCGGCGTTCCGCCCCGACCACTCCACCAGCCGCTGCCGCCGCACCAGGTCGAAGCCTGGCGGCCCGTCCCCGCGCACGAACAGCGCGGACAGCTCGCGCTGCTCGACGCAGCAGTCCAGGTAGCCGCGCGCGCCAGCCAGGAAGAGCTGCCGGGGATCGGAGCTGCCAGCCTCGCGGGCCCGGCGGACGGCGAGCCGGGTGCGTTCCGCCTGATCCCGGTGGAGTTCCTCGAACAGCGTGCTGTACAGGTCCGCCTTGCCGGAGAAATGATGGTAAAGGCTGCCGACGCTGGCTCCGGCCCGGGTGACAATCTCCATTACGCCTGCTTGCGCATAACCGACGGACGTGAAAACCTCGCGTGCGGCCGCGAGCAGCCCGCTCCGGGTTGCCGCACCGCGGTCCGACGTCCGCACCACAGGCGGCGCCTGGTCAGTTGTCATCCGGCTCAGCAGCGCTCCTAATGGTCAGCCACGCTGGGCACTAGGCTACGCCGGCCAGCTAACTGCATAGGATCGAAGCACGGCCGCGAGAGGGGCACATCCGTCATGACGGAACACGAGTCCGCTGCGATGCCGGCCGGCGCCGGGCCGGCTGGCCAGGCAATGCCCGACCTCAGCCAGGTATCGTCCGATCCTGACCAGCTGGCAGCTGACCTTAACCAGGTAATACCCGAGGCAGGCCAGGCCTCGCCGGAACCCGCACGGCACGCACCGGACCGCAACCTGGCGCTGGAGCTGGCCAGGGTCACCGAGGCCGGCGCGATGGCAGCCGCGCGCTGGGTTGGCCGTGGCGACAAGAACGGCGCGGACGGGGCTGCCGTGCACGCGATGCGGCTGCTGATCAACACGGTGTCGATGAATGGGACGGTCGTCATCGGCGAGGGCGAGAAGGACAGCGCGCCCATGCTGTACAACGGCGAGGAGGTCGGCGACGGCAGCGGGCCGGCCTGCGACGTGGCCGTGGACCCGATCGACGGCACCCGGCTGGCCGCTAACGGCATGCCCAACGCGATCTCCGTGCTGGCGGTCAGCGCGCGCGGATCGATGTACGACCCGTCAGCAGTGTTCTACATGTCCAAGCTCGTCACCGGCCCGGCCGCGGCAGGCGTCGTCGACATCGGGGCGTCAGCGGCCGACAACATCAGGGCAGTCGCGCGGGCCAAGGGCGGCTCCCCGCATGACGTCACGGTGATCATCCTGGACCGGCCCAGGCACGCCGACCTGATCGCGGACGTCCGGGCAGCGGGCGCCAGGATCAAGCTCATCACCGACGGCGACGTGGCCGGGGCGATCATGGCTGCCAGCGAGGGCACCGGGATCGACCTGCTGCTCGGCATCGGGGGCACGCCCGAGGGGATTATCGCCGCCTGCGCGGTCAAGTGCCTGGGCGGCATCATCTTGGGCAAGCTCGAGCCCCGCGATGATGCCGAGCGCCGCCGCGCCGTCGATGCAGGACATGACCTGGACCGGATCCTCACCACCGACGATCTTGTCGCGTCCGACGACGCGTTCTTTGCCGCCACCGGGATCACCGACGGGGAACTCATCGCCGGGGTGCGGTACCGGGCCGGCGGGGCCAGCACGCACTCGCTGGTCATGCGGGCGCGGTCGGGCACCATCCGCAATATCCGCAGTGACCATCAGCTGTGGAAGCTCAACGCCTACAGCGCCGTCAACTTCAACGGCGACTAGCGATCCGGCTGCCGAGCCGGGCTAGCGGTTCTGGCCGCGGCGGCGGCCGCCGAACCAGCGGCCGCGGCGGGGGGTCACGACCCGCACCCGGCCGCCGAGCGCCAGCGTGCGGACCTCAATCACCGGCCCGCCGGGCGGGGCGGGCGGCTGGTGGTCCCCTGCCCGGCGGGACAGGACAGCGGTACCGGTCAGCACCACCGCGACACCGTCCGGGACGATCAGGTCCAGCCGGCCACCGAGAATCGTCGCGTAGATCGTCACGTGCGCGCTCTGCAGCATCGCCTCGCGCAGGTCCAGCACGACCTCGCCGAAGACCGCCGTCACCAGCAGGCTCTCCGGCACCACCCAGCGGCCCGAGCGATGCTCGCTGGCGAATATCCCGGCAACCGGCCGCCTGCCATCGAGCTGGATCGGCTGGGCGGAAGGCACCGCCAGGTCGGCAGTCAGCACGGCGAGATCGCCGAGGGTGCGAGCAGAGTAGGCACGCTCCGCGCGTTCCGAATGTTCCCCGAGAGTCAGCCGACCGTCAGCCGCAGCCTCCGTGAGCACGGTCAGCACGCGCTCCCGGTCAGCGTCAGAGGCCCGCAGGTCACGCGGCGGCGGACGGGATACCACATCCCGAAGATACCGGACCGCGGTCCCGGCGCCGACTGCTCGCGCGGCCCGGGACCACAAAGGTCAGCCGGTCCAGGTCCGGCCGAAGTCGCCGGTGCCGATCTCGATGACGTCACCGGCTTCATTCGTGTAGTACAGGTGCGCGTGCCCGTTGCCCCAGGCGACCATCGTCGGCGGATGCAGCGCCTTATGCGTGGTGATATCCCGCCACGGGCCCCAGTTGCCATTGGCCCAGCGGATGGCCCGGATGAACCCGTCCTTGCCGATCCCGGCGACCACGGTGTCGCCGTTGTCCCAGCGAGCGGAGCAGAGCGCGGACTGATTTGACCCGCCCAAGTTCTTCATGTGCGGCACCTTTTCTTTTCCCAGCGACGCGGCCATTGCGGCCCGGCTGGTGAATTTCGCCACGTCACGGTCGATTGCGCCGGTGATGTTGTACTGGTGCATGGTCCAGGTCTGCCACGGGTGCGGCACCCGCGGCAGGCCGGCCCTGGACGACGGATCGGCGATCCACAGCGGCAGGTGGCCGAGCCGGTTGCAGTTTCCCGCCTGGGCAAAGGACAGGAACGTGTAGACGATCGGGTTCCGCATGGTCCGGTGCCGTAGCTCCGACGTCACTCGCACGCACCAGGCGTCCACCGCCCGCGGGCTGCGGCCGTCGGTCACCTCGATGTCCAGCGCGATGGCGTCGCCGTCATGCAGGCCAAGCTTGTGCATCTCGCTGAGGAAGAACGACACCGTATGCGCGGCACTGACCGAAGGATGCCCGAACAGGTAGGCGACCCGGACCTTTTCATTGCGGTGCAGGAATGCCCAGTCGGCCGCGGCGTCCGGGTTCACGTACCTGGTGCCGTTCGGCTGTAGCTCGGTGATCTTGACAGCCGCCCAGGTAAAGAACCGCGCCTGCGCCTTCCATTGGGCCGGACGGCCCTGGAAGCTGGAGACATCCACGCCGTGCAGCATTTTCCTGGCGGGGCGGCTGACGATGCCCTGCAGCCGGTTCAGCACGGTCCCGCCAGTCAGCATGGCGCGACTTTATCGTGTAATTCGCACCGCCCAGACCCGGGGCGGGGCGCGGCGCACGGTCCAGCGCGCCGCCGGCCGGGCCCTGCGGCCGGCGGCCCGGCCCGGTGCTGCTTCCTGGCAGGCAGCCGTATCTGTTAGTTTGGGCAAAGCAAATATCAGGCCTGGGGCGGACGGGAGGTCGCATCGTGGGCGAGCCTTCGGAGGGCAACGCGGACCGGTTGGCGGCGAACCGGTTCCGGAGTACCCACTACAAGTGGGTCGCGCTGTCGAACACGACGCTAGGCATGCTGGCGGCCACCGTCAACGGCTCCATCGTGATCATCTCGCTGCCCGCCATCTTCCGCGGCATCGACCTGGATCCGCTGCAGCCGGGCAACGTGAGCTACCTGCTGTGGATGCTGATGGGGTACCTGGTGGTGTCGGCCGTGCTGGTCGTCACCCTGGGCCGGCTCGGCGACATCTACGGCCGGGTCCGGATGTACAACATGGGCTTCGCGATCTTCGGCCTCGGGGCGCTCGCGCTGCCGTTCGACCCGTTCAGCGGGCCGGCCGGGGCGCTCTGGCTGATCGGCTGGCGGGTGCTGCAGGCTACCGGCGGCGCGATGCTGATGGCGAACTCCCCCGCAATCTTGACCGACGCGTTCCCGTCCGATCAGCGCGGCACCGCGATGGGGATCAACCAGGTGGCCGGCATTTCCGGCTCGTTCCTCGGCCTGATCCTGGGCGGCGTGCTCGCCGCCATCGACTGGCGCCTGGTGTTCCTCGTGTCAGTGCCGATCGGCATCGGCGGCACGATCTGGTCCGTCCTCAGCCTGCGCGAGACCGGGATCCGGACGACGGCGCGGATCGACTGGCTGGGCAACATCACGTTCGGCGTCGGCCTGATCGCCCTGCTGACCGGGATCACCTACGGCATCCAGCCGTACGGCGGTCACTCGATGGGCTGGACCAGCCCGGTCGTGCTGACCGGCCTGATCGGCGGGATCGTGCTGCTGACCGCGTTCTGCTTCATCGAGCAGCGGGTCGAGGCGCCGATGTTCGACCTGAAGCTGCTCCAGATCCAGGCCTTCGCCGCCGGTAGCGCAGCCACGCTGCTGGCCTCGGTCGCGCGCGGCGGGCTGCAGTTCATGCTGATCATCTGGCTGCAGGGGATCTGGCTGCCGCTGCACAACTACGCGTTCAAGGACACCCCGCTGTGGTCCGGTATCTACCTGCTGCCGCTGACCTGCGGCTTCGTCGTGTCCGGGCCGGTGTCCGGCTGGCTATCGGACCGGCACGGCGCGCGGGCGTTCGCTTCCGGCGGGCTGCTGGTGTCGGCGGCCGCGTTCGGCGGCCTGCTGGTGCTGCCCACCGACTTCCGGTACGGGCTGTTCGCGGTGCTGATCTTCGTGGCCGGCGCCGGGATGGGCCTGTTCTCCGCCCCGAACGCAGCCGCGATCATGAACAGCGTGCCGGCCAGGCAGCGCGGCGCCGCATCCGGGATGCTGGCCACGTTCCAGAACTCCGGCTTCGTGCTGTCCATCGGCGTGTTCTTCTCGCTGATGATCGCCGGGCTGGCGAGCGCACTGCCCGCCACGCTCAGCCACGGGCTCATCGCCCAGGGCGTGCCGTCCGGCACCGCGGAAAAGATCGCCGGCCTGCCGCCGGTGGGCAGCCTGTTCGCCGCGTTCCTGGGCATCAACCCGATCCGCCAGTTGCTCGCACCCACCGGGGCGCTTGCGCACCTTCCGGCAGCCAGCGCGGCCAGGCTGACCGGCAAGCAATTCTTCCCGGAGCTGATCTCCGGGCCGTTCCACCACGGCCTGGTGATCGTATTCAGCATGGCTATCGTCCTGCTCGTAATCGCCGCGGGCATCTCGGCGCTGCGAGGCGGCCGGTACGTACACGACGAGCAGTCCATTGCCGCTATCGCTGGCGCTGGCGCTGACGCAGCCGGAGTGAACGGCGCAGCCGGAGTGAACGGCGCAGCCGGAGTGAGCGCCGCGGACACGATCGTTGCGGGCGCGTACGGCACGGGCAAGGACGTTGCTGGCACTGACCGCGCGGATACGGACGTGGCGGGCGCGAACGGCGCGGATCACCCGGGTGCCGATGGCACGCCGCCGGCGCGCGCCGGCCGGGGCCGCAGCCGCGCTGCGCCGACCAGGGACTCCTAGTGAGGCTGTGGCCACGCTGACCGCAGTCCCGATGGCCGTGCCTGACCGGCGGATGTCTTCATGTGTCATCGACGTATGTCGTCGACCAGTTCGAGACCGAGAACCGCCATCGGCATCCGCGAGCAGCTGGGTCAGCTCGGCGGCGATCATGCGGCCCTGGTCGTCGGACCCGACCCCGGCCAGGCGGCGGTGACCTCTTCGACGACCACGGCGGCCGGTGACATGACGTACATCGCGGCGTTCTGGTCGAAGGCGGACGCAAGCCAGTCGGCGGCCAGCGCGGCGGGCAGGCTGCCAACGACAACGAATCCGAGGTAGCGGGCCCGGCAGTCGCCACCAGGCCCGGCTCTAGCGCGGCAGCCAGTTCGTCGATCAGGCTGGCGGGTTCCTGGCCGGCCTCGTCCAGCGGCCCGCCGAGCCGGGCACGCAGCGCGGTCGGCCCGACCGGGATTCCGGCCGGCAATGCTCCGGAGTGACCAGGTCAGGATAGGTAGCGCTGCCGGGCGGCGTTGCCGGGCGGGCAGCCGCCCGCCGTGCCGCGGCAGCTGCCGGTGTCGCAGAGGCGGCAGATCCAGCGGGTAGCGCCCGGGCCGCGGATGAGGCCGGCCAGGATCTTCCCAGCCAGCCGGCCGAAATCGGCCCGCTCATCCGCGGACAGCGCCGACAGGGCGCCGTCGAGCACCTCGGTGCGGGCCGCGGCGACCTGCTGGGCGGCCGTGCGGCCGGACTCGGTGAGCGAGATGGACGCGGAGCGCCCGTCCGCTCCCGGGCCGCGGACCACGAAGCCGGCCGCTGCCAGCCGGTCCAGCAGCCTTACCGTGCCGGACGAGGTGAGCCCGAGCACCTGGCGGAGCAGGTCGACCGACGGCCGGTCGAGAAAATGCAGCAGCGCGGAGAGCGCCGCCGCGGCCGACTCCGGCCGCCCGCCGGCGTCCGCCATGGCGTCCTCCGTACGGTCGGCGATGACCAGGGAGAGGGCGCCGAGCAGGTTTGCCGGCCGGTCCAGCGGCACGCCGAACTCAGCTGAGGTCGTAGTCGAGCGTGAAGGTGCCATCCATCTGGCCGCTCTTGGCAACCGACTTGCCGGTGCCGCGGAGGCCGCGCAGCTCACCCGAGCCTGAGCCGTCGACGACCTGCCAGGTCGTGGTGGCCGCGCCGCCGTCGAAGGCCCCGTCGCTACGGAGCACGAAACTGCCGGAGCGGTCGCCGATCTGCCCGACGAAGTGTTCCAGGCCGGTGTAGGCGGCGGTGCCGTCCTCGCGGTAGAACATCACGGTCTCCGACTTACCGGTGCCTTCGAGATCGCCGGCGTAGCCGAACGCCATGCTCGCCTTGGTCAGCTTCTCCTTGCCGTCCAGTTCCTGGTAAGTGTTCTCATCCCAGCCGGTGACCTTGAAGGTGCCGTTGGCGTGTTCCGTCATGTCGTGCTCCTCCTCGACTCACTCTGATATGTGTGTGAGTCACACATTACTCTGGGCCCATCCTGGCCCGCCGGCCGGGGTAGCAGACCGGCCGACAGGTAGTGCGCCTGCTGGACGCCCCGGGTCACACGCCGCCAGTGACGGTCGCACCGCTGGCAAGGGCCGCACGCAGCACGTTCTCGGCCGCGTCGACCGCGGCTCGCGCGGTGATCGCGTGCGTATGAGCCCGGTCCAGCTCGCCGAGCCCGATGCAGTCGAAGGCGACCCTGGCATCGTGCATGGCCTGCTCCAGCTGGCGGGCGGCCTCGGTCACGTCGACGGAACTACTGGCTGCTGCCGAGCTGCTCATCGTTCCCACATCCTCACCCTTGCCTGGCACGAGCCCGCGGCCCGCGCCCGGATTCAGATCCCTTACCCATGGCTGCCGCGGCCATTCACCGGCCCGGCGCCGGCCCCGGCACTGGCCGCCGGGCTGACCGCGCGGCCGTGCGCAGTTCGCGGGGCCGGCCCGTTTCAGAACGGTGTTGTACGGCAGGTGCCGCGCCTGGCATGCCACCGGGCGACTTACGATTGGCACGATCTGCTGGTCCCGCACGAGGATGTGCCTTCGATGCCCGAATTCAGCTACACCGACCTGCTGCCAACTGGCCCGGATGACACTGAATACCGCCTGCTGACTGATGGCGGCATCAGTGCACGGCAGTCCTTTGGCCGGGACTTCCTTGAGGTCGAGCCTGGCGCCCTGACCGAACTGACGGCAGCGGCCATGCAGGACATCGCGCACCTGCTGCGGCCCGGCCACCTCCGGCAGCTCCGAGCGATCCTGGATGATCCCGAGGCCAGCGGCAACGACCGGTTCGTCGCGCGTGACCTGCTGCAGAACGCGTGCATCGCGGCCGGCCGCGTGCTGCCGATGTGCCAGGACACCGGCACCGCGATCGTGATGGGCAAGCGCGGCCAGCATGTGCTCACCGACGGCAGGGACGAAGCGCACATTGCCCGCGGCGTCTACGACGCCTACACCCAGCTGAACCTCCGCTACTCGCAGCTCGCGCCGCTGACCATGTGGGACGAGCGGAACACCGGCACGAACCTGCCGGCCCAGATCGAGCTCTACGCGGCGGCCGGCCGGGAGTACAAGTTCCTGTTCATGGCCAAGGGCGGCGGGTCGGCGAACAAGTCGTTCCTGTACCAGCAGACCAAGGCGGTGCTGAATCCCGCCTCGATGCTGGCGTTCCTGGAGGAGAAGATCCGCTCGCTGGGCACCGCGGCGTGCCCGCCGTATCACCTCGCGATCGTGGTGGGCGGGACTAGCGCGGAGTACGCGCTGAAGACCGCGAAATACGCCTCGGCCCGCTATCTTGACGAGCTGCCGCGCGCGGGCACCGGCGCCGGGCACGGATTCCGCGATACCGATCTTGAGCAGCAGGTGCTTGAGCTCACCCGGCGGACCGGGATCGGCGCCCAGTTCGGCGGCAAGTACTTCTGCCATGACGTGCGGGTAATCCGGCTGCCGCGGCATGGCGCATCCTGCCCGGTGGCGATCGCGGTGTCCTGCTCGGCCGACCGGCAGGCGCTTGGCAAGATCACCTCCGATGGCGTGTTCCTGGAGCGGCTGGAGACCGACCCGGCCCAGTACCTGCCCGAGACCAGCGAGGATGAGCTGGCCGGCGACGTGGCGGCGATCGACTTGTCCCGGCCGATGCCAGACATCCGCGCCGAGCTGTCGAAGTACCCGATCAAGACCCGGCTCGCGCTGACCGGGCCGATGGTGGTGGCCAGGGACATCGCGCACGCCAAGATCGCCGAGCGGCTGGCCGCGGGCGAGCCGATGCCCGGTTATCTGCGGGATCATGCCGTGTACTACGCCGGCCCGGCCAAGACGCCGGCCGGCTACGCGTCCGGGTCCTTCGGGCCGACGACGGCCGGCCGGATGGACTCCTACGTCGGCCAGTTCCAGGCGGCCGGCGGCTCGCTGGTGATGCTGGCCAAGGGAAACCGGTCGGCCGCGGTGACCGCCGCTTGCCAGCAGCATGGCGGGTTCTACCTCGGCTCGATTGGCGGTGCGGCGGCCAGGCTGGCCCAGGACTGCATCACCAAGGTCGAGGTGCTTGAGTACCCGGAGCTGGGCATGGAAGCGGTCTGGCGGATCGAGGTGCGGGATTTCCCCGCGTTCATCGTCGTCGACGACAAGGGCAATGACTTCTTCGCCGACGTCACCGGGCCGGCCGCGCCGGTGCTGACGATCGGCTCCGGGCCAAGCTGACAGCTTCGAGCCAGGAGGCGTTCTGATGCCAGACGGCAGGGCCGGGTTCCGGACCGAGCACGACTCGATGGGCGAGGTGCAGGTGCCCGCCGACGCGCTGTGGGGCGCGCAGACCCAGCGCGCGGTCGAGAACTTCCCGGTCTCCGGCGAGCAGCTGCCCGAGGAACTGATCCGGGCGCTGGTCTCGATCAAGGGAGCGGCCGCCGCGATCAACGGCGACCTTGGCGTGCTAGCCGCGGACGTGGCGGCGGCGATTCACGATGCCGCCGCCGAGATCGCCGCCGGGCAGCACCTGGACCAGTTCCCGATTGACGTGTTCCAGACCGGATCCGGGACCTCGAGCAACATGAACGCCAACGAGGTGATCGCCGCGCTGGCCGGCCGCGTGCTGGGCCGGCCCGTGCACCCGAACGACCACGTCAACGCGTCCCAATCATCCAATGACGTGTTCCCGTCGGCGATTCACCTCGCGGCGGCGCGGCTGCTAGCGCATCGGCTGGTGACGGGGCTCGGCGAGCTGGCCGGGGCGCTGGAGGCGAAGGCCGCCGAGTTCGCCGGCTACGTGAAGAGCGGCCGGACGCACCTGATGGACGCTACCCCGGTAACGCTCGGGCAGGAGTTCGGCGGCTATGCGGCCGCCGTGCGGAACGGCATCCGGCGGGTGCAGGCAGTGCTGCCGGACGTCGGCACGCTGCCGCTCGGCGGTACCGCCGTCGGCACCGGGCTGAACGCGCCGGCCGGCTTTGCCGCCGCCGTGATCGCCCGGCTGGCCGCCGACCTTGACCTGCCGCTGACCGAGGCCGCTGATCACTTCGAGGCGGCCGGCGGCCGGGACGGCCTGGTCGCGGCGAGCGGCGTCCTTCGTACGATCGCGGTGTCGCTGCTGAAGATCTGCAACGATCTGCGGCTGATGGGCTCCGGGCCGCAAACCGGGCTGGCCGAGATCGCGATCCCGGACCTGCAGCCCGGATCCTCGATCATGCCGGGCAAGGTGAACCCGGTGATCTGCGAGGCGGTCTGCCAGGTCTGCACCCAGGTGATCGGTAACGACGCGGCGGTGGCGTTCGCCGGGTCGGCCGGGAATTTCGAGCTGAACGTAATGCTGCCGGTGATCGCGCGTAACCTGCTCGGCTCGATCAGCCTGCTGTCGGCGGCAGCCAGCCTGCTGGCGTCCCGGTGCGTGGCCGGGATCTCGGCCGACCCGGCCAGGCTGCGGCGGATGGCCGAGTCCTCGCCGGCCATCGTCACCGCACTGAACCCGTTCATCGGCTATGAGGCCGCAGCGGCGGTCGCGCATGAGGCACTTGAGACGGGCAAGACCATCAGGGCAGCCGTGCTGGCCCGCGGGCATGTGTCCCGCGGGGATCTCACCGAGGCGCAACTGGACGCCGCGCTGGACGTGCTCGCCATGACCCGCCGCCCGGAGGCATGACGGCAACTACCACGCCCGTCGCAGCCGCCACGCCCGTCGCAGCCGCCACGCCCGTCGCAGCCGCCACGCCCGTCGCAGCCGCCACGCCCGTCGCAGCCGCCACGCCCGTCGCAGCCGCCACGCCCGTCGCAGCCGCCACGCCCGTCGCAGCCGCCACGCCCGTGGCCAGCCGGCCCTCTGTTGCCCAGCCAGCCGGACAACACTTCGCCTCACTCGCCACAGTGGCCCCGCCTGAGGTGGCTCCCGGATGAGTGGTTAACATCCGTCCGGCGTTAACCGGCTAGATCTGACCCACTACGTTGATCTTGAAAACGACTGTGACTGGAGTGGCGCACGTCGCGAGAGTGACCCAGGCGGAGTTGCCGGACGGACCGCGAGCTCGCCCATCGAACGCCGGAAGCTCATGCAAACGACTACGCGGCCCGGGCCATGCGCGCCGGGGGCGACTGCTGCCCGCTGGGCCCGGTACAGCAGCCTGTGAAAGGAAGCAGCAGGGGATTGGCCGAATTCACATCGGGCTCATAGGAATCTCGCTGGAAGCGGCGGTAGGTTCGCGGCCATGCACGGTGTGGTGAGAGCCGGCTGCCTGCTCGCCGGGCGGTACCGCCTGGACAATCCCATCGGCCGTGGCGCCATGGGCATCGTCTGGCGTGGCCGGGACGAGCTGCTTGAGCGTGCCGTCGCGGTCAAGGAAGTCCGCGTCCCGGCGGTGCTCACGCCTGATGACGCCGAGATCGTCTTCCAGCGGACCCTGCGCGAGGCCAAGACCGCGGCCCGGCTGAACCATCCCGGGGTGGCGACCGTCTTCGACGTATTCGAGGAGGACGGCAGCCCTGGATCGTGATGGAACTTGTGCAGGCGCGGGCGCTCGACCAGGTCATCACCGAGGATGGCCGCTTCGCCCGCTGGCCGCGGCCCGCGTCGGTGAGTGCCTGCTCAGCGCTCTCGCCTGCGCGCATGCAGCCGGCGTGCTGCACCGGGACGTCAAGCCGAGCAACGTGCTGCTCAGCCCGGATGGCCGCGCCATACTGACCGATTTCGGCATCGCCACCTTCGAAGGGGACCCCGGGCTGACGCAGGTGGGTATGGTCATCGGCACGCCCGGGTTCACCGCGCCCGAGCGGATCCGCGGCCAGTCGGCGACGCCAGCCGCGGACCTGTGGTCGCTCGGCGCGACCTTGTACGCGGCGGTCGAGGGCCACGGACCGTACAAGCGGGCCGGCGGCCCGGTGGCGGTCATGGCCGGGATAGTCAACGAGGCCGCGCCCCGGGCACCGTCGGCCGGACCGCTGATGCCGGTGATTGACGCCCTGCTGCATGCAGATCCCGCGGCCCGCCCGGACGCCGAAACCGCCGCCGGCCTGCTTGCCGGGGCGGCGGCGAGTGCTCACGCCCGCGGGACCCTGCCCGGTTATCCATGGCCCTACGGTGCTACCGGGGATGCAGGCCGGCCGGAGCGGGACGCGACGACTACCGCCTGTCCGATTCCTCCCGGTCCCGCCAGGATGCCCCCCGGCCAGCGAGGTGACCTGACCGGCCGGGACGGAATGCTGCCCGGGCCGGACGGGATGCTGCCCGGGCCGGACGGGATGCTGCCCGGGCCGGACGGGATGCTGCCCGGGCCGGACGGGATGCTGCCCGGGCCGGACGGGATGCTGCCCGGGCCGGACGGGAGCCCGGCGCCTGGCGGACCTGCCTGACTCCGCTAGCTTGCCCGATTCCGCCGGCCTGCCCGCATTCCTCGACATGCCTGCGTTTCCTGGCGTACCTGCCTTCCCGGAGTTGCCCGACTTCCCGGCCGGACCGGCCTTCGCTGGCAGGCCGCAGTCCGCCGATCAGCCCGCTCCCCGCCGCCCGGCACGCGGATCCCGGTCCGGCCGCTAGGGCCGCAACCCGCGGAACAGGCCGGGCCGTGCGCCTGCGGCTGCCCTTGCTGCAATCGTCGTGCTCGCGGCGGGCCTGCTCGGCGGGCTGGCCTATGCCCGCTCCGTCGGCGGCCAGCCCGCCGCGCCGACCGGCAGCAGTCTCCGGCTGGGGGCCAGCAGTCATGCCGCCGGCCGGGCGCAGGTTACGGCTGGCCACGGCAGCGCTTCGTCCCCGGCCAGCGCGGATCCTGGCCCGGCCGGTCCTGGCGCGGCGCGGGCAGACACCACCGGAGTTGGCCGGGCCGGAGCCGGCCCGGCCGGAACCGGCGGCATCAGCCGCACGTCAGCGGCCGGTCCCGGCCCGGCCGCCAGCAAGCCAGCCACCGCGCCCCCGGCCGGCTACCGCTGGTACACGGTCTCCGCCTGGTCAGCCTGGCTACCATCGGCCGGCGGCAGCCATACGCGATCGGCATGTCCGCGCCCAGGCCAGACGCCCCGGCCGCCAGGGCGATCTTCCGGGAGATGCTGCAAACATTCCGGCCAGCGCCGTAGCACGCCGGGCGGTCAGCCGGAAAGCAGCTGGCCCTCCCCGTGCGGCGGGGAGGGCCAGCGTGCTGTCAGTTAGCCGGGCAGCCGGAGCCGGAGCCAGCTAGCCAGCGTGCCGGATCCGGAGCCAGCTAGCCAGCGTGCCCGATCCGGAGCCAGCTAGCCAGCGTGCCGGATCCGGAAATACATCGTCGGACGCCACCAGCGGCTTATCCGGTGCCAGCCGATCCGGGTGCCGGAATGCAGCGCGCCAAGAGTGTACCTGTGGCCGGCGACCAGTTCGACGTGCCCGGTTCCGTAGAACGCGAGATCGCCCTTCTTCGCCCGGCGGTGGCTTACCCGCACCAGCCGCGAGGAAGCCAGCATGTCGGCCGTGTCCCGGCCGAAGTGCAGGTGTACGTGCCGGTAGGCGGCCATGACGAGACCGGAGCAGTCGAAGCAGCCGCTTGTCCCGCCCCAGCAGTAGGGCTTGCCGTGCTGATGCGCGGCCCAGATGTAGGCCCGCAGGCGGCGGGACCGATGGTAGCGGCGGGTGGCCGCCGCCCGGCCAGTGTGCGCCGTCCCGCGGGACGGCGCCGCCCCGGTCGCCGCTGCCGCCGGACCTGCAGCGGCGGCCGGACTGGCCGCCGCGGCCGCGCTCACCGTAGCCGCGTGCGCGACCTGGTGGGTGGACAGCGCCGGAAGGACAGCGACGGCGGCCACGAAGGCGATAGTCAGCGTGCGCTTTATCGTGAGCAACATGATTTCTCCCGCCTCGCCTAGTACGAGCCCGTAGCGAGCGAGTGATCCCACGCGCCGCAGGGCGAGCCGTAGATATCCCTGATGTAGCCGAGTCCCCACCGGATCTGAGTGGCGGGGTTCGTCTGCCAGTCCGCGCCGGCGCTGGCCATCTTCGATCCCGGCAGTGCCTGCGGGATGCCGAAGGCGCCGCTTGGGTTAGCGGCAGCGGGATTCCAGCCGCTCTCCCTGGTCCACAGGCTGTTCAGGCAGCCGAACTCGCTCGATGACCAGCCATAAGAGCCGAGCATCGCCATCGCGATCTGCTGTGGTGAGCCGGAAGGCTGCGCCGTTGCCCGAGCGGCCCGCCGATGCGCGGCGCGCTGGGCCGCGGCGGCCTGCTGTGCGGCGCGAGCGGCTTCCCGGCGCCTGGCGGCCTGCCTGCGTGCCCGCCGGGCCGCGGCGCGCCTGGCCTCCAGCGCCAGGCGCTGGTTGTGATAAGCAACGGACCAGGGCTTGAAGAGCAGCAGCTGATTGCCGATCTGCGCGGCAGCGGCGTGCTTTGTTGCCTTATCAGTCGCCTTGCGGCCTATGCCGGCGGTGTCCGCGGCGGTCACGGCGCCGGCCGCGATCAGATTCGCCCCGGCGGCCGAGATAGCGGCCGGTGCTGCAGCTTGCTGCAAGTCCGGGTTCGGTGACGCCGCGGCCGGCTGATCCGCAGCGCTGGCCGGCCAGATTCCCATGGTGGCCGAGGCAACCGCCGCCACCGCGACGGTCGAGCCAGTTACCGCAATCGTGAGTCGTGAGGTTTTCCCGTGCTTAGAGGGGTTACGCGGGATACGGGACAAGATGTTCCCTTTGTCGGGCGTGTCAGGCACGCTCGGCGTCCACCCTGGCGCGGCCTGCCGCGCCGAAGGCGCAGGCAGACCGTGGCGCGCGGACGTGACGCGGGTCAGGGCGACGAGTTACGTAAAGGTAACCATCACGCACGCGGGGTGCTGTCTGAGACCCACACTGCCTAACGAATGAGCTGTTCGTGCCCGCAATCGACACTATTCCCCTATGAGGTAAGTCACAGTGCGACTGTCCAAGATGCGGGCTTTGACGACTGGACCACCTGTGGCGAGTGGGTTGTCGCTACTTATGGTCGTCTATTGAGACCCAGGACACATCACCGTAGCGTAACGATGACGGCCCGGATTCTTACTCCGAGTTATCAGAACTGGCCGGGCGGCGGAATTAGAGTTGCCGAATTTATGGATTCTTAATCATCCGCGGCCGGGCGCAGTTTCCCTAATGCCGCGTTTCCGCCGGGTGCCCCCGGCGCCGCCCGGGGGCCCGGCAGCCCGCCGCCGGGGGCCGGTCCGGCGCAGCCGACCGGGGGCCCGGCCGACAGCCGGCTGCCGACGCTGCGGCACCGCGGGTGCCTAACACCGTCAGTACCAGCCGTGCGCTTCCCAGAACGACCATGCGCTGCAGGGATCACCGTAGCGGCCCTGGATATAGCCCAGGCCCCACTTGATCTGAGTGGTCGCGTTCGTCTGCCAGTCAGGCCCGGCGCTGGCCATCTTGGAGCCCGGCAGGGCCTGCGGGATCCCGTAAGCGCCGCTGGCGTTCTCTGCGGTCACGTTCCAGCCGCTCTCGCGGGTCCAGATGTTGTCGAGGCAGGAGAAGTAGGTGCTCGGCTTCCAGCCGAATGACGACAGCATGCTGGAGGCAATCGACTGGGCTGTCCCCGGGCTGGGCGGCGGAGCGGTCCCGGGCGGCGGGGTAGCCGGGACGCCTGGGGCACCAGGGGAAGATGCGGCAGGATCCGGGGTCGCGGCGGCCGATGGCCTGGTCGCCAGCTTCGGCGTGCCCACCAGGTTGAGCGTCTTCGTGGCGGCATCCATCAAGATCATGTGCTGGCGGTCCTGCTCCAGCAGGGCAACTGAACGGGTGCCCGGGATGCCGGCCACCACCATTGCCGCCGGGTCAGCGCCAGCCCGCGCCCGGGCCAGGTAGACGGCAGTGCCGGCGCCGCCGATCCCGGCGACGAAAACGGCCATCACGAGCAGGAAAACTCCAGTCCGCCGGCGCTCGCGCGTCCTAGCCGGGCCGGGCCTCCGGTGTCGTGACAATGCAGTCCTTCCGTCGGTCAAACACGCCAAGCGGAACACTTAACGCGCGGACCGCTGCGGTTCAGGGCAGCGAGTCGCCTGCCGACCAGGCCTATATCCAACGCGGCCAGCAGAATCATTAACGGGACAGAACCCGGTTTGCTGCTGGGTCCCAGCGCCGTTGGCGAACCACATTGCCAGAACCGAAGGAGGTGATCCAAGCGATTCCGCATAAAAAGCTGGGCCGGCGCGGCGCGATTAGCGCGGCGCGGATCACAGTTTGGCAATACGTAATGGAACAATTACCAGCGGTAAGAACGGCCGAGCTGTGATCACAACTTGAGGCCCGGCCCGGAGCGAGCCGCCGGTGACTACCGCCGGCGCTGGCTATGGCGCTAGTTTTCAAACATGGCCAGCATTAGACCGCCCGCCCGCCGCGGGACCTGGGACGTAGGCGCCGGCGATCCGGCCACGGTGCTCGCCGGGGCGAGAAAGGCTCTGTTCGTGATGGTGGGGTTCCTCGCCGTCATCTGGGTAGTCCAGCTCGCCAACGCGGCCGACCACTACCAGCTCATCCAGAGCTACGGCATCAGGCCGCGCGACCCGGGCAGCCTGCCTGACCTGCTGACCGCGCCGTTCCTGCATGTCAGCTGGGCGCATATTGAGGGCAACTCAGGGCCACTGTTCATCTTCGGCTTCCTCGCGGCCTACCGCGGGGTGACCAAGTTCTTCGCCGTCACCGCGATCGTCATCCTGACCAGCGGGCTCGGCGCCTGGCTGACTGAGAGCGCGCACACGGTCGGCGTGGGCGCCAGCGGCGTCGTGTTCGGCTACTTCGGCTACATCATGGTCCGCGGGATCTTCGACCGGCACGCGATCGACCTGCTGATCGGAGCGGTGATGGCGCTCTGCTTCGCCTACCAGTTCTCCGTGCTGCTGCCGCAGGCGGGCATCGGCTGGCAGGCACACATCGGCGGGCTGGCCGGCGGCATCCTGGCGGGCTGGGTGCTGCGGGAGCGGCGGCCGAAGGCAGCCGCGCGGCCGCCACGGCCGGGTGGCACGGGCCGGCCGCTGGCCGCGTCATCCGCCGATGGGCCGCGCGCGGACCTGCACAAGCAGCTCGACGATCTCGGTCTCTGACCGGAACCGGCGATTCAGCAGACGTGGCGCCGATGTCCGTTGTCGATGCGCATCATCACCTCTGGGATCTTTCCGCGCACCACCAGCCCTGGCTCGCGAGCGCGGCCGAGCTCGCGCCGCTGCGCAGGAACTTCGGCATCGCCGACCTGGCAGCCGCGGCCGCCGGACAGGATGTCACCGCTACCGTCTTGGTGCAGACGGTCAGCGAACCCTGGGAAACACCGGAGATGCTGGCCCTGGCCGCGGCCGGCGGCCTGGTCGCCGGGGTGGTCGGCTGGGTCGACCTGGAGTCCCCCGGCGTTGCCGACTCGATCGCCGCGCTCAGCACGCTGCCCGGAGGTGCCCGGCTGGCAGGCATCCGGCACCCGCTGCTCGCCGAGCCGGATGCGCGTTGGCTGGCCCGGCCAGCGGTGCTCCGCGGCCTGGCAGCGGTAGCGGCGGCCGGGCTAGCCTATGACATCGTCGGGGAGCCCCGGCACCTGCCCGCCGCGGCAGCAGCCGCGCGGGCACTGCCGGACCTGCAATTCGTCCTCGATCACCTGGGCAACCCGGACCTGACGCCGGAGCTGCCCCGATCCTGGGCGGACCCGATCCTGGCGCTCGCCGTGCTGCCGAACGTGGCAGCCAAGCTGTCCGGCGTCCTCGGCGAGCCTGCCCCGGGCCAGGCGACGACCGCGGATTCCAGCGGCCGGGTGGATGTCACCCACATCCGGCCGTACTACGAGACCGCGCTGACCGCATTCGGCCCGGAGCGGCTGATGTTCGGCTCGGACTGGCCGGTCAGCACGCTGCACGCCAGCTACGCCGACATCCACACGGCGGCGCGCGCGCTGACCGCGTCGCTCAGCCCGGCCGAGCAGGCCGCCATCTTCAGCGCCACCGCCAGGCGCATCTACCGGCTTCGCGGCTAACCGCCCGCTGACCATGGGCCAGCCTGTTGCGCGTCGAACGCGGCCACCAGGTGCCGCGGCGCGCGCAGCCGCCACGACTCCGTCATCAGCTCGGCGAGCTCGGCGACATCGATCGCGCTGAACCGGACCAGTACCGTCGGGTGGCCGTCATAGTGCGGCGTGGTGAAGAACTTGGCCGGCTCGGCGGCGATCAGCTCCTGCTTCTCTTCCAGCCCGGCGCACCAGACCAGCAGCACGTCGCCCTCATCCCGGATCCGGGCGAACAGCCGGTCCGCTACCCGGAACCCTGGCATCCCGTAGGAGAGCCGCTCGCTGGCCCCCGGTAGCCCGGCAGCCACCCGCCGCACGTCATCAGCGCCGATCATCGTTCACCATCCCGGACGGGACACCCCGGTCCCTGACCATACCTGCCCCCGCCGGAGCCGCTACCAGGTCGGGCGGCCGCTAGGCGCGCCGGCAGGCAAGCGCACAGCCCGCACTCACCAGCAAGGCAGCGATCACCGCCGTTCCTGCGGCGGCCACCAGCGCCTGCCCGGCCGGGTGGCCGGCGAGACCGTGAACGCGGAAATAAGCTGCCTGGTCGGCGGCGCGCCGGGTATCACGATCTCGCCGAGGCAGCAGCGGGCCCCGGCCAGCACCGCCCAGGCGCGGCGGTCAAGCACTGGTCGGCTCAGCACCGACCCGAAGGCCAGGCCGGCCAGGACGGCCAGCAGGTGCGCCGCCAGGCCGGCCGCCGCGGTGCCGCCGGACGCCGGATGGCCGGTGATCAGCGGAAGACCAGGACCGGCGCGACCCATCGCTGGGCCCGGACCGCGTCGGCAGCCAGGTAGCGCAGCAGCGCGAGCGTCATCCGGCGCCGCCCGGGCGGCCCGGCAATTCGCGTCCACCCGACCGGAACTACCAGCCGCTGCCGAGCGCCCGGCGCAAGAACGCGTCCCCGTCCGACGTGCGCACCCCGACCGGCCCGCGAGCCGCATCGTGATCCCAGCTCAGTACGCCCGGCATCCGCGCAAGCTCGGCCGCTGGTGCCGCCGGGGCGGCTTCCGCCAGCGCCCGGCCGCCCAGGCCGCCATCAGGCTCGTCGAGTACCAGCAGCCGCACCGGCGCCAGCAGCGCCTGGGCCAGCGCCACCTGCTGGCAGTTACCGCGCGGCAAAGTCCCGATGGGCACGTCCGGTCCGGGCGCCAGCGCCAGCCGGGTTAATAGCACCCGGGAGCGCGCGGCCGCCGCCGCGGGTGCCAGCCCGCGCAGCCACCCCATATGGGTCAGGTACTGATCTGCCGTCATCCGCGGCCGGGCCGGCAGCCGCTCGGGCACGGCGGCAGCCGCCCGAGGGCACGGACATTCCGGATTTGATCGTGTCATGCCCGGGCCGGCCACCCGACGGCGGCACCGGCCTGTGGCCAGCGTCACTCGCGGGCGGCGTCGCGGGCGCCGCGCAGCGTGACGACCGCCGCGCCGGCCGCGAATACCAGCGCCGCGCAGAGCGCCGCGCCGAGGTCGTGCGGTGGCCGGGCCGGCCAGACCCAGGGCGTGGTCCAGCCCTGGCCGATGGCGTAGGCGGCCAGCATCCAGCAGCCGAGCGGCCCGATCCAGGACAGACTGCCGCCGATCACGGCCGCGGCCAGCAGTGCGACGCCGGTCATCCCGGCGAGGTCGCGGAGCAGGCCGAGGGAGCCGTAGTCCAGATGCGCGGCGATCGACCCGGCAGCCAGCGCGCCGAACGCGGCTGCGGTCAGCGCCACCGCCGTGCCCAGGCGCAAGAACGGCGGCCACCGGCCGGTGGCACGCTCTGGCTCGCCGAACGGGCTGCGGGTGACCACGCCGATCGCCGCGGCGGCCGCAGTCTCGAAAAGCAGCGGGAGCTGCCGGGCGGGCAGCCCGGTGCCCAGCGGGGTCCAGTGCAGCGTGATCCGCATCGCCACCGCGCAGCCCGCCAGTACGAGCAGGCAGGCCGGTACACCGCGGCTGGCCAGATAGAGCCGGACCAGGCGGGCCGGCGGCGCGCTGCGAAGGGCCCGCACCGCCGGGCCGGCCGCGGTGCTGGGCGCGGCCGGGTCGGCGGTGGTCATGGTACCTCCGCCCGGACGACGTGGCCGGCCCGCGACGCGGCCGGGTTCGCGGTGGTCACGGTATCTCCGCGAGGGTGACATGGCCGGCCCGCAGCGCGGCCAGGTGGGCGGCGAGCCAGGCGTGCCGGGCGGCCGCCGGCAGCGCGGCGAACCGCTGGGCCGCGGCGTAAGCCGGCGAGCCGGGCGGCGGCCCGTGCACCGCGTTGCCGTCCTGCCGCACTCCGGCGGCCGACGGCGGCAGGAGCCGCAGGCCAGCGGTCTTGAGCAGGGCCGCCGCGACCGCATGCTGGGCCGCGCTGGGGGCCGCCCGATCCGGCCCGATCCGGCCGTAGATCACGGCCTGGATGATCGAGACCGGGGCGGCCGGCCCCAGGATCTGAGCGATGCTCGGCCCGCCGGGAACCAGCAGGGACGGGCTCAGGTAGAGCACTGGCGGGCGGCCGCTGATGACCGGCCCGGGGATGCTGATGCTGTTGCCGTCCATAGCCTGCGGGTCTGCCACGGCGAGCTGGACCCGGACCGGCGCGCCGGGCAGGCCGGCCACCTGGCGGAGCGCCGGGTCCAGGTAGGCGGCGAGACCGGGCAGCATGAACCGGAAGGCCGGGTGCAGGCACACCGGGACCGCGGCGCCGTCGTCGCAGGCAGGCCGGTAGCTGGTCAGCCGGCCGCTGGCCGGGCCGTCCAATGCCGGGACGATGACGCCTTCCGCCGTCAGCCGCGCGGTGCTGGCCAGTGCCAGGCCGCAGCCGGCCGCGGCCAGCCCGGCCAGCGCGGCCACCGCGCCGGCCCGGCGCAGCCGCGCGCTGCCAGCCGCGGCGGGCAGCCCGAGGACGCCGAGCGCGGCGACGCTTATCCCGGCCAGGAACAGGATCTGCACGATCGACAGGCCAGCATGGAACGGGAAGAAGATCCCGGTGCCGGGCACGGTGGCGTCCCGGGCCGGGGTGACCCGGGCCCACCCCTGGTGCCGCTGCAGCGCCAGCACGCCGATCTGCGGCGCGAGCAGCGCACCGACCGTCGCCAGCGGCGCGGCGAACCGGCCGGGGAAGAACGCGCCGAACGCGAACCCCACCGCGCTGAACGCCACGATGGCGGCGGCTCCCACCGCGGGCAGCCACCAGACCGGACCGCCCCAGCTGGCCTGCCGGGCGGTCGCCCCGAACACCACGGCCACGCACGCGGCGTAGAACAGCAGCGCCCAGACCGCGACCGCCGCCCAGCTGGCCAGCTGACTGGCCCACCGCGGCATGGCTGCGACGGTCACCAGGTCAGTCAGCTGGCGGCGGCGATCGCGCCCGGCGGTCCAGGCCGCCACCCCGGCCACGATTCCGCCGGTCAGCTCAAGCTGGCGCTGCACATCGATGCTCCGCACCGCCCACAGCGGCGGATGGCCGAGGTCGTTGCGCAACTCGGTGACCGCGAGCAGCACGGCAAGCAGCGGCAGCAGCGGCAGCATGGTGCTGCGGTGCAGTTCCAGCCTCAGCAGCCGGCCGAGCCGTGGCGCGCGAGCGGATCCGGCCGGGCGGGACGCGGCTGGCGAGGCAATCATGGCAGTCTCCTCAGGGTGACATGGCCGGACCCCCGGCGTCGCCCGTCTCGTTCAGGTGAGCTGTCGTCTGGTCCAGGTGGCTGCTGGCAGCCGGGATGACGCGGACGGGCGCTCCTGGCAGGCCGGCCAGCTGGCCGAGCAGCGGACGCAGGGCGGCGGTCACATCGGCCAGGTAGCCGCGGTAGGCCGGGTGCACGCAGACCGGGACGATGCCGCCACTACAGACCGGGGTGTAGGGGACGGGCCGGTCGCTGGCCGCGTCATGCAGGGCCGGGATGACCCACCCGTGCACCGCCAGCCGGGCGGTGCCGGCCAGTCCGGCGGCGGTCCCGGCCGCCATCAGCCCGGCGGCGGTGAGGGCGGCGGCGGCCACCCGCAGCCGCCGCCCGCCGGCCGCGGCCGGCAGTCCGAGCGCGCCCATTGCCACGGCGGCCAGCCCGGCCAGGAACATCACCTGGGCGACCGAGACGTCTGGCAGGTAGGAGTAGAAGATCCCGGTCTTGGTTCCGATGCCTGGACCGGCCTGCACCGGCGAGATCAGCCCGTACCGGCCGGTCGCGCCCTGGCCAGCCAGCAGCATCAGCGCTGCGCCGAGCGCGGCCAGCCCGGCGGTGAACCGGCCGCGGAGCAGCGCCCCGGTGGCGAATCCCAGCGCGGCGGCCGCGGCCACGGCGGCGGCGCCGACCGCTGCCGGCCACAACGGCGGGCCGCCCCAGGCGGCCTGCCGTGCGGTGACCCCGTACAGGGCGCCCACGCAGCCCAGGTAGGCCGCGATCGCCCAGCAGGTGGCGGCGGCCCAGGTGGCGAGCTGGGCTGCCCAGCGCGGGCGGGCGGCAACGATCACCAGGTCGGTGGTGCGGCGGCGGCCGTCCCGCGATCCCATCCAGGCGGCTACCCCCGCCACGAACGGCGCGAAGTCTTCAACCGCATTGCCTTTCTGCAGGAAGAAGGTACGCACGCCCCAAAGCGGCGCAGCCGTAAAGGTCATGGTGCTCCGGTAGGTGTCGAACCAGAACAGCGCGGCGACCAGCGGCACCATCCAGAGCATCGCGCTGCGGCGCAATTCCAGCCGCAGCAGCCGGGCCGGGACAAGCCTGGGCAGCCCGGCCCGCGCTGGCCCGGACCGGGCTGCCCAGGCTCGCGCCGGGACTGACCGGGCTGGCCCGGACCGGACCGGGACCGCGGCGGCGGTCATGACCGCGCCTGCGCCAGGACCGCGCTGTAACCGCGTTCCAGCGGCGCGTCACCCGAAGCGGCGGTTCCGTCGGCGCGGGCGGCCAGCTCGGCCGGGGTGCCGTGGAAGACGATCTTTCCCTCGTCCATCAGCGCGACCTCGCTGCAGGCCGCGCCGACATCCTCGACCAGATGGGTGCTGACGATCACGGTCGCGCGCTGGCCGAACTCGCGCAGCAGCGCGCGGAATTGCACCCGCTGCTCCGGATCGAGCCCGGCCGTCGGCTCATCCAGCAGCAGTAGCTCGGGCTGGTTCACGATCGCCTGCGCGATGCCTACCCGCCGCAGCATGCCGCCGGATAGCGTGCGCAGCTTCGCTCGTGCCTTGTTTCCCAGGCTGACCTGCTCGATCGCGGTCGCGACCGCTCGGGAAACTTGCGCCGGCGGCATGTCCTTAAGCAGCGCGAAGTACTCGACGAACTCGGCCACGGTGAAGCCCGGGTAGTACCCGAGAGCCTGCGGCAGGTAGCCGAGCCTGCGCCGGATCTCCTTCCGCGGCCCGTATGCGCCCGGATCCCGGCCGAGCAGCCGCAGCGTCCCGGACGTCGGCGAGATGACGGTAGCCATCGTCCGCAGCAGCGTGGTCTTGCCTGCCCCGTTCGGGCCAAGCAGGCCGAACACCCCTGGCCCGGTCCGCAGATCCACCCCGGCCACCGCCTGGGTGCGGCCAAACCGCCTGGTCAGGCCGGTGATCTCGACGTTCATGATGATCCTTTCGGAATCCGGGTCGCATATACGGCGAGCCCTGCGCAGCAGGCAGCGAACGCCAGGTAGGGAAGCACCAGGGCGGAGCCAGTGAACGCGGCGGTGAACCGCCCGTCCGCGGCCTGCCCGGACAGGACCGTGATGATCCAGCCGGCCAGGCCAGCCGCCACCCCCACATTCGCCGACCGCGCCAGCGTCGCCGCCGCCAGCGTCAACGCTGATACCGCGGTCATCGGGACCAGCCAGCCGAACGTGACCGCCGCCGCGGCGCCGGACGCCGCCGATGCGGCGATGCCGAGCGCGGCGTCGACGGCGAAGACCGCGAGGGCGCGGACCAGCAGCACCATCCGGTGGCTTACCGCCATGCTGTGCGACAGTTCCCAGGCCGGGTCGATCCCCGGCCCGTAGGCGTAGGCGATGCCCGCCGCCGCGACGGCCGGCGCCAGCAGCGCCACCAGCGGCTCGCCGGTGCCCAGCGTCGCAACGGCCCCGGCACCGAGCACAACCACGCTGGCGATCAGCCACGGCATCAGCAGCGACGGCGTGGTCAGCAGCGCCCTGGCCAGACCCGGCGAGCGCAGCAGCGAGCCGATGGCCCGCTCCAGCCGGCCTGGCCGGCGGCGCCACAGCTCCGCGGCCAGCCCCAGCCACGCCCGGTCCAGGTCGACCCCGCGGCCGGCTGCGGATGCTGCCCCTGCCGCCCGGCCTGCCTCGATGCCGTTCATCTCGCCTCTTCCTGCGGGGCCGCCAAGCGCCCGCCGTCGTCTGTGCACGGCGCCGGATCGCCGCCCCGCAGCGCTGCCCGGAGCAGCCGACGCACCCGGTGCGCGCGGCTCTTCACCGTCCCCACCGGAACCCTGGTCAGCTCTGCGACCTCCGCTACCGGCCGGTCCTCGACATACATCAGCCGCCAGACCTCGCGTTCTGCGCCGCCTTCCGGCCCGAGCCCGGCCACCGCGGCGGCAAGATCCGCCTGCCATCGCGCCGCCTCCGCCGGATCACCGGTGTGCCGGTCCGCCGCCGCCTCGGGCAGCGGCAGCGGCAGCTGGCCGCGGCGGCGGAGCCACAGCGCGGCCTGGCGGCGGCCGATCCCCCACAGCCAGCCGCCCGCGGACCCCGGTGAGTGGTAGCCGCGCGCGCCGCGCCAGGCCGCCAGGAAGGTTTCCTGCAATACGTCTTCGACGTCCGCGGCAGGCAGCACCGTGCGCAGCCTGGCGGCCAGCCACGGCGCGTGCCGGAAGAACAGCTCCCGCAGCGCCGCGTCGTCGCCGCCTGCCAGGCAGCCGATCAGCTCGTCGTCATCCATCTGCTCTCTATTGCACTGTGCCCGCGGCCGGTTCACGAAAAGCGAGGGAAACCCACCCGCTCGATGTGAAGTTGAGCGGCACCAGACCCGCTCGATGTCACATCGACAGGGTTGGCCAGATCGCCGCGGAGCGGCGGGCCGGCGCTTTAGCCGACCCGGGCGAGCACAATGGCCGGCGTCTGGCCGAGCAGGCCGATCCGCCGGGACGAAACCTCAAGGCGCTGCCTGCGGAGCCGCGCGATAAGCGGCTCTTCGTTCGTCGTCAGCAGGACGGCGGCGCCCCCGTCGGCCAGCTGGTGGCGGGCCAGCAGCGCGACCGCGTCGAACAGGGCGAGCCGGCCGGCCACCGCGACCTGCTTGCCCCAAGGCATGTTGGCGGCCACTATCCCGGCGCTGACCCGCCGCGGCGGCCCGCGCCGGACATCGTGGGTGAAGACGTTGTGCCGGAGCGCGCCGACAGTGCCCGATCCGGCTCCGGCCAGCCGCTGACGGGTCAGTTCCGCCGCGCGCTCGTCGATGTCGGAAGCGAAGACCGGCAAGCCGAGGTGCGCGGCCTCGGCCACCACCGTGCCGGTACCGCAGAACGGGTCGTAGACGCCGCGCCTGATCAACTCGGGCCCGGCAGCCCGGATGGCGAGCCGGACCAGCGCCGCGGCCACCGTGGGGCGCAGCGCGCCGGGACGGGGCGGCGGCCCGTTCCGGCGCTTGCCGATCGGGCGGCTGCACAGGTTCAGCGCGATGTGAACCATCTCTCCGTCAGCCTGAATCCGCAGGTCAACGGGGCTGCGCTCGGTCCTGCCCAGGTCGGCGCCGGGGAAGTGCCTGGCGAGCACCGGCGCCGGCTCCCAGCCGGGGACGCCGCGCCAGGCAGGATCGCGGGCTGACCAAGTCAGCGACCAGGTACCGGGCGGCTGCCCGCCGCTCCGCGCGAAGATGTCCCGCAGCTGCCCGGCGGCTGCGGCGCACAGGGCAGCGAACCCGGCCTGGCCGCCGATCCGCTCCGGGCCGGCCAGCAGCAGCCGTGCATCATCGACCGTGCGCGCCTGCGATCCCAGCCGGGCCGCCTCGGCCGCGGTCATTCTCAGCACCAGGAAACGGTCCTGCTGCTGCCGGAGTTCCGCCGCGGGCACGAGGCCGGCTGCCTCTGCGGCGACGACGTCGCCAAGCCCCTTGGTGAAATAGAGCACAAGCCGGATCGGGGCTGCTCCATCCCGCGGCAGTGCCAGTGATCTCATCGCGCGCTCGCCGTCAGCCCGGGGGCGCGAACGGCGGGCCGGGCGGGTCGCCCCACCAGCCGCGCAGGAACGCGGCGGCTCGCTCGCAGGCGCCGGCCAATGGTCCGCCCGGATGATCCATCGCGTCCAGGATGAGTTCCGTGATCAGGTTCCCGGCATCCGCGAGGACCTGCTCGGGCGTGGCGTCCCGGGCTGACCGGTAGCCGATTACCGCTCCCGCGTTGCAAGCAAAGTCGGGCAGCGCCGTGATCCCCCGGCGGCGCAGCACATCCGCTCCGGCCGCCGTGTAGGGCACGTTGGCGGCGGGCGCGACGACCCGGACCCCGGGCGGAAGCGACTCGGCCGCCCGGCCGCCGAGCACACCAGGCCGGGTACCGGGGACGAGGACGTCGGCGTCCACCGCCGTGAAGAGCTGGCCTCGCGGGCTTACCGGCAGGCCGTAATGAGCGACGCAATCGTCACCATGCGCGCGGCGCAGCTCGAGCAGCCGCGCCACGTCGAGTCCCGCTGGGTCCCCGATGCATCCCGCGATCGTCGAGACCGCGGCGACGCGGCCGCCGCGGCTGGCAACCTCGCGCGCCACGCCACCGCCTACCTTGCCGAATCCCTCGATGGCAGCCGACCGGCCTGCCCAGCTGCCGCCGAGCCCGGCTCGCAGCGCCGTCTCCGCCGCCACCGCCACGCCGTACCCGGTCAGGACGTCCTCGAACGGCACGCCGCCGACGACCGCGGCCATGGCCGACGGCCCGGACCGGCGCTCCCGCAGCGGCGCGAAATCCTCCTCGGACGTGCCCATGTCCGGCCCGGTCAGGAACCGGCCGGAGTCGACCAGCGGCCGGATCTCGGCGCAGTAGCTGGCCATCAGCCCGGCCCTGGCGACCCGGTCGGCCGACTCGCCCAGCAGGCCGGCCTTGGCGCCGCCGACCCGCTCGCCGAGCACCGCGAACTTGTACGTCATGGCCCGGGCCAGCAGCGCCACCTCAGCCACGGTGACATCCGGCGCCAGCCGCGTCCCGCCGGCTGCGACGGGTGCGCCGGGCAGGTCGAACACGACGAACCCGGGAACCGAGCCCAGCTCGAGGATCTCCGGCTGGGGCAAGCCAGTCCCGGCATCCGGTACTTCTCGCATGGCAGCTCCGATGGTCCGGTCACGGGTACCGCTACCGGGGAAGTCTGCCGTAGCCGGGAGCACCTCGGGCCAGGCGGCAGCCTGCTCGCCCGCCGGGCTGGCAGCCCGCAGCTGACCGCGACGTGTGCCAGGCACCGACTCATGATCCGGCTGGCGGCTTGCCGTCACCGCCCAGCCTGGAGCGCAGGGCGGCGCCCCTGGCCTGTGCGGTGTCTCGAAGCTGCCGCTGGAAGTCCGTCATCCGGTCGCGCAGCGTCCCGTCCGAGACTGCCAGGATCCGGACGGCCAGCAGCCCTGCATTGCGCGCACCGCCCACGGCGACGGTCGCGACCGGGATCCCGGCGGGCATCTGGACGATGGACAACAGCGAGTCGAGCCCGTCCAGGTGCTGCAGCGGCACCGGCACCCCGATCACCGGCAGCGGCGTCACCGCGGCGAGCATGCCGGGCAGGTGAGCCGCGCCGCCCGCACCGGCAATGATTACCCGGAGCCCGCGGCCCGCGGCTGCCGAGCCGTAGCTGATCATCTCGTTCGGCATCCGGTGCGCCGACACGACGTCGGCCTCGCAGGGCACGCCGAACTCGGCCAGCGCGTCGACGGCCGCCGACAGCACCGGCCAGTCGGAATCGCTGCCCATCACCACGCCCACCAGCGGCCCGCCGCTCATCGCCACGCTCCTGGCTGCTCAGTGCCCAGGCGCAGGTAGCTGGCCGCGCGCCTGGCCCGGTCCCGGACGTCGATCATGTCGTCGCCTACCACCGTGACGTGGCCGACTTTCCGGCCCGGCCGTACCAGCTTGCCGTAGAGGTGCACCTTGACGCCGGGATCGGCAGCCAGCACGTGAATGAGCCGGTCGTGCAGGTCCGGATCGTCGCCGCCGAGGATGTTGACCATGACGACATGCCGCCCGGTGCGGCCTGGCTCGCCGAGCGGCAGGTTCAGCACTGCCCGCAGGTGCTGCTCGAACTGTGATGTCCTGGCGCCGTCGATGGTCCAGTGGCCGGAATTGTGCGGGCGCATCGCCAGCTCGTTCACGAGCAGGCCATCGGCGGTATCGAAGAGCTCAACGGCGAGCAGGCCGATCACGCCGAGCTCGGCGGCGATGGACAGCGCCAGCCGCTGCGCCGCCGCGTGGCGGGCAGGCGACAGGCCCGGGCCAGCGCGAGGACCTCGCGGCAGATACCGTCCCGCTGCACGGTCCGCACGACCGGATAGGCGGCGCCCTGGCCGGCGAGCGCGCCACCAGCGCGGCGAGCTCGCAGGTGAACGCGACGTACCGCTCGGCCAGCAGATCGAGCCCGCGGTGGCCGGCCCGAGCCAGCACATCGGCCGCCTCGGCCGCGGTGCCGCATACCCATACGCCACGCCCATCGTATCCGCCGCTGACCGCCTTCAGCACGACCGGCCAGCCGTGCGCGGCCGCGAAATCGGCGATCTCAGCTGCGCTGGCCACCGGGGCGAACGGTGGGCAGGGGATGCCCAGTCTGGTCAGCCACTCCCGCATCGCGCGCTTGTCCTGGGTGAGCCGGAGCGCGCGTGCTCCCGGCCGGATCGCCACCCCGGCCCGCTCCAGGGCGGCGAGCTGCGCGGCCGGCACGTGCTCATGATCGAACGTGACGACGTCGCAGCCCGCAGCGAAGGCCATCAGGGCAGCGCCGCTGCGGTAGTCGCCAAGCTGGGTGCCCGCGCATACCTGGGCGGCGCTGTCCGCCGCGTCGGCCGCGAGCACGCGGAACCCGATGCCCAGGCTGATGGCCGCCTGGCAGGTCATCCGGGCGAGCTGGCCGGCGCCGACCATGCCGACGACCGGCACCGCGTGGCCGCCTGCTGCGGCGGAGGTATCCGCGGCCCCGGCATTACCGGCCTTGGCGTCCCTGGCCTGGGCGTCCCCGGCGTTACCGGCCTGATGCGTCACCCGCCGTAGCCTACGAGGTGTCCGGCCCGGCCGTGCAACCCCGCTCAAGGCAGCTGCTGCGGCATGGCAACCGTGCTGCCCGGCCGGCCGGAATTATGCTGGCACCCGCTCCCGTCGGATAGGCATCTCGTTACTGTTCGATGGGCAGCCACTGACCTGGGTAGTACATTCGGGTTAATAAGCTGACACCGTCCTGACGGCGCCCGCGCGCGCCTGCCGACGCCAGAAGGGACGCCGAGCCCCCTGTGAGCCTCGTTGCCGATCTGCACCGTCGCTTCGCCACGCTGATCGCCGAGCTGACCAGGTTCGGCCTGATCGGCACGCTCGGGCTGATCATAGACCTCGGCGGCGCGGCGCTGCTGCACGGCAAGGCCGGCTTCGGGCCGCTGATGGCCAAGGCCATCTCCGCCTCGGTGGCCACGGTTGTCTCCTACACCGGCCACCGGCTCTGGACCTTCCGGCACCGGGCCAGCCAGAGCATCCCGCGCGGCGGGCTGATCTTCTTCGGGCTTAACTTGATCGGTCTGATCATCTCCTTGCTGGTGATCGCCATCGTTACCGGCCCGCTCGATCAGCACAGCCTCGCCGCTTACAACGCGGCCCAGGTCATCGGTGTGCTGCTGGGCATGCTGTTCCGCTACTGGTCCTACCGCCGATGGGTGTTCCTCGCCTTCGAGCCCGCCGAGGCGGTGCTGCAGCCGAGCCCGGCGGCGGTTGAGTTAGCGGCTAGGCGGTCAGGCCGGACCGCTGACCACGGGCTCGTCGGCCCGGCCCATGCTGCCGTGCGGCAGGAACACGGCGAAAACGGCCGGACGGGGCCGGACCAGGACTACCTGCCCGCCGTCAGCCGCGACGGCCGACCGGGCTAGCGACAGCCCGAGCCCGGTGCCGCCGGGACGGCCGCTGACGCTGCGCTCGAAGATCCGCGGCACCAGTTCCTGCGGCACGCCCTTGCCCTCGTCCCTGACCTCCACGACGGCCGATCTCGGGGTCTGCGACGTCCTGATGGTCACCACCCCGGCACCGTGCACTAGCGCGTTGTCCAGCAGGGTGGCGATCACCTGGGCAGCGCTGCCTGGCGTCACGTACGCGAACAGGTTCTTCTCGCCCGACACCTCGAGTTTCCTGCCCAGCCGGCGGAATGCCGGTTCCCACTCGATGACCTGCTGGGCGACGACGTCGTCGATCGACGTGAGCGCCGGGGCGCCGGCCACCGACCGGCGCGCGACCCGGCCGAGCAGCTGCCCGACGACCTCGGCCAGCCGCTCGGTCTGGGCCAGTGCCGCCGCGCCCTCCTCCCGCACCACGCCAGGATCCTCCGCGGCCGTGATCATTTCCTCGAGCCGCATCGACAGCGCAGTCAGCGGCGTGCGCAGCTGGTGCGAGGCGTCGGCGGCAAAGTCGCGGCCGGCCGAGAGCAGGTCGGAGATGCGCTGCGCGGAGCCGTCCAGGCCCTCGGCGACCTGGTCGAGTTCCGACACCCCGTAGCGGCGCCCGAGCGGGCGGGCATCCCCAGAGCCGAGCCGGTCGGCTGCCCGGGCGAGTTCCTCAAGCGGCCGGGTCAGCCGCCGCGCCTGCAAGATGGCCAGGGCCACCGCGACGCCGACGGCGAGCAGCGCGAGCGCGCTGATCAGCAGCAGCGCCCGCACCACCCGGGCGACGACCGTCGAGTCATCGGCCTCCACGGTGACCGAGAAGTCCTTGCTGGCGGACTGGGCACTGATCGTGTCCCCGGCGGGCGGCTCCTTGCCGACCACGGTCCGGCTGCCCGAGTGCTGCCTGATGACCACGTACCGATCGGGCAGCAGCGACTTGCCCAGCTGCGCCGCATTCGGCGGCGAACCGTCGTTGACCCGTGCTTGCAGGCCCCTGGCGAGTGACGTCGCGTCCCGGCGGACCTGCTGGGAAGCCTCGGTGACCTGCAGGCGGGTGATGACGAAGGCGAGCGGCGAGCCGAGCAGCAGGACCGCGGCTACCGCGACGGCCAGTGTTGAGACGAGCAGGCGGCGCCGCACGGCTCAGCGCCCGGGTCCGCCATCAGCAGCCGCGCGTGCCGCCTGCCAGCTGATGTTCAATCCGGGTACCCGCCATCAGTCACCGCGTTCGAACCTGAACCCCACGCCCCTGACGGTGGTGATGAAACGCGGGTTGTGCGCGTCGTCACCGAGCTTGCGCCGGAGCCAGGAGACGTGCATGTCCAGCGTCTTGGTGGAGCCCCACCATTTGCTGTCCCAGACCTGCCGCATTATCTGCTCGCGGGTAACCACCTTGCCGGCCTCGGCAACGAGCAGCGAAAGCAGGTCGAATTCCTTCGAGGTCAGGTCTATCTCGGTGTCATCGAGCCAGGCGCGGCGGGCGTCGGCGTCAATGCGCACGCCCTGCGCCGTGTGCGTCTCCGAAGCGCCGCGGCGCAGCAGCGCGCGGACCCTGGCAAGCAGCTCGGCCAGCCGGAACGGCTTCGTGACGTAGTCGTCGGCCCCGGCGTCCAGGCCGATCACGGTATCCACCTCGTCCGCCCGGGCGGTGAGGATCAGCACCGGGACTGCCTGGCCCTCGGACCTGATCAGCCGGCAGACCTCCAGGCCGTCGAGCTGGGGCAGCCCGATGTCGAGCACGATCAGGTCGATGCCGCCGGCCCGGGCTGCCTCCAGCGCGCCGGGCCCGTCGGCGGAGACGCCGACTTCGTAGCCCTCACGCCGCAAAGCGCGGGCCAGCGGCTCGGAGATGGACAGGTCGTCCTCGGCGAGCAGCACGCTGGTCATGCTGTGATGGTATGGCGAGCAGGCGGCTTTTCCCGAACGCTACGCGCAGAACTTCGCCAGATGCCGCTGCGGTCCGGTCCGGCAGCCAGCCTTTTTGCCGTTATTGACTGACATCAGACCGGGGTTACGCCGTGCCGCCGGCGCGAGAAGGACCGATCCTTGGCGCGCGCGGCGGCGAATCTGCGGATGAGCTCCGCCCGCAGGTCCTCGGGCGCGACGACGTCGTCCACGACAAGCTCTCCGGCCAGCCTGAGCACATCGATGTCGCTGTCATACGCGGCCCGGAGCCTGCCGGTTTCCCGCTCCCGCTCGGCCGGATCGGCGATCTCGGCGAGTTTGTTGTAATACACCGCGTTGACGGCCGCCTCGGCTCCCATCACCGCGATCTTGGCGGTGGGCAGCGCCAGGGTCGCGTCCGGCTCGAAACCAGGTCCGGCCATCGCGTACAGCCCCGCGCCATATGCCTTCCGGACTATAACGGAGACTTTCGGGACGGTCGCCTCGGCCACGGCACTGATCATCTTGGCGCCATGCCGGATGATGCCCTGCCGCTCGACCGCCGTCCCGACCATGAAGCCGGGCACGTCGGCCAGGAACAGCAGCGGCAGGCTGAACGCGTCGCAGAGCTGAATGAACCGGGCGGCCTTGTCCGCGGAGTCGACGAACAGCACGCCGCCCTTGAACATCGGGTTGTTGGCGACGACGCCGATGGCCGCGCCGTCCAGCCGGGCGAAGCCGACCACGAGTTCCCTGGCCCACAGCGCGTGGATCTCGAACAGCGAGTCCTCGTCGACCAGGCCGCGGACGTACCTGCGCATGTCGAAGGCCTGCCGCTCGCTGGCCGGGACCAGCGCCCGCAGGTCCGCTGGCGCGGCTTCGCGCGGCGGCTGGGCGGGCGGCGGCTGCCGCCAGTTGCCGGGCAGGTAGGTCAGGTAGGTGCGGACGGCGGTCAGCGCCTCGTGCTCGGTCGCGGCCAGGTGATGGCCGCAGCCGGAGACGGTGCAGTGCATCCGGGCACCGCCCATCTCCTCCAGCGTGGTCTGCTCCCTGACCACCATCTCCACCATCCGCGGGCTGCCCAGGTACATCGAGGCGTTCCCGTCCACCATCGCGACGTAGTCGCAGAACGCCGGGATGTACGCGCCGCCCGCCGCCGACGGCCCGAACAGCGCGCACACCTGCGGAATCGAGCCGGACGCACGCACCTGGGTGTGGAAGATCCGGCCCGCGCCGCGGCGGCCGGGGAACATCTTGACCTGGTCGGTGATCCGGGCCCCGGCGGAGTCCACCAGATAGATCATCGGGATGCCGGACGCGTACGCCTTCTCGATGATCCGGATGATCTTCTCAACCGTGCGCGCGCCCCACGAGCCCGCCTTGACCGTGGAGTCGTTCGCCATCAGGGCGACCGGCCGGCCGTCGATCGCTGCGGTACCGGTGATCACGCCATCTGCTGGCAGGCTAGCTGCCAGCACGTTCGCGTACCTGCCGTCCTCGGTGAAGCTGCCCTTGTCAGCCAGGAACGCGATCCGGTCGCGGGCGAACAGCTTGCCCCTGGCGGCGGCCGCCTCGTGGTACCTGGCCGCGCCGCCCGCCTCGATCTCAGCACGGACCTCGGGAAGCTCCGGGTGGCCAGGATCGCCGTCGGCGCCGGGCTGGTTCCCGGCCGGGTTTCCGCTCACGACCGCGAGCGTACCGAGCGCGGGCCGGCCGGGGCCAATCCCGTTAATCATGGTGTTCTTGGTTGTGCGTGCGGAGGCTGGCCCGCGGCAGCTGGCACCGCCCGGCCAGGCCGGCCCGATCAGGGGGCAAACAGGCCGGCCGCGGGCGCGCGCCGGTTATCCTTGGGTCCCGCCGCAGGCCCGCAGCATCAGGCACACGGGCGGCGCGAGGAGAAGCAGGTGTCGATGCTCAGGGAAGTTCTCGGCCGCCGGGCTGGCGAGCCCGGGGCTGCGCCGCGGCCCGGATCGCGCGCCCGCACCGCGGCCGGGCGGCTGCGGGCAGCCGTGGCCGGGCTGCCCGCCCTGGTCCGGCGGCACCGGCTGTTCTCGGTGGTGCTCGCTGTCTCGGTGCTGCCCCGGGTGATCTCGATGCTCGGCTTCCGGCCGGCCATCTTGTTCAAGCTTGATTCTTACGATTACCTGTGGGACGCGGCGCACCTGCGGCCGAACCCGGTCAATCCCAGCGGGTACACGGTCTTCTTGTGGCTGCTCAAGCCGCTGCACTCGCTCGCTTTCATCGCCGGCCTGCAGCATCTGCTCGGCCTGGCGGTTGCGGTGCTGGTGTACGCGGTCCTGCGGCGGTTCGGGGTGCGGGCCTGGATCGCCACGCTGGCGTCGGCGACGGTCTTGTTCGATCCGGCCCAGTTCCTGATCGAGCAGCTGGTGATGGCGGACCTGCTGGCACTGTTCCTGATGGTGGCGGGCTTCGCGGTGCTGCTGCTGCGCGATCCGCCGCCGCTGCCGCGGACGGCGGCGGCGGGGCTGCTGATGGGCGCCTCGGCGGTGGTCCGCCCGACCACTTTGCCGCTGATCGTGTTCCTCGCGGTGTACCTGCTGGCCCGCCGCGCGGGCTGGCGCCGTGCGGTGACGGTACTGGTGGCGGGCGCGGTGCCGGTGCTGGCGTACATGTCGTGGTTCGCCGCCGTGTACGGCTCGTTCAACCTGACCAACAGCAACGGGCTGTTCCTGTGGTCGCGGACCATGTCGTTCGCGAACTGCGCGACCATCAAGCCGCCGCCGGACCTGGCAGCGCTCTGCCCGGACCGCCAGCCGGGCGCGCTGGCGCAGCCGGTGGCATCCAGGCGGCTGCTGCCGAAGCAGTACCTCTGGGACCACCAGACGTGGATGTGGACCTCGCATACCGCGCCGGGCGGGATCGTGCCGGACACCGAGGCGTTCACCGCGGTCAACAACCAGCGCGCGCTGCGGTTCGCGGTCCGGGCGATCGAGGCCCAGCCGCTCGGCTACGCCCGGGCGGTGGCCCATGACATCACCAAACCCTTCCGGGCAGCCGACATCTTCCCGTTCCCCGGGCCCGCGCAGCCGAGCATCTCGACCCTCGGGCCCGCGAACCGGGTATACGCGCTCGCGGCCGTGCGGGCATACGTCGGGAGCACGGCCGGGATCGGGCCGTACCTCGGGCACCACCTCGGCACCCGGCTGGTCCAGCCGTACGCGCACCTGATCCGCGGCTACCAGCGGGTAATCCGGCTTCCTGGCCCGCTGTTCGCGCTGATCCTGCTGGTCGGCCTGGCCGGGATGATCATTCCGCGCAGGCGGGTCGGCGCGGCGGTGCTGCTCTGGGTCTCCGCCCTGGTCACGGTGATCCTGCCGATCGCGGAGCACGAGTACACCTACCGCTACGTGATCCCGGCCGTCCCGCTGGCCTGCATGGCCGCGGCGCTGGCGTTCGCCGACCGGCGCCAGGGTGCCCAGCCGGATCCCGCGCCCGAGCCTGCCCCGGAGCCCGCGCCGGAGCCGGAGCCGGCCGGATAGGCCGGGCCGGGGCCGGCGGCTAGGCCGGGATCGTCCGGGTCCGCGGGCCGGCCCGCAGTACCTGCGATGGCAGCCGGCGGCCGATGATCCGCTCCGCGTCGGCGGCGGCGTCGATCATCGCGGCCAGGTCGATGCCGGTCGCCACGCCCATGTCCTCGACCATGTGCACGAGCTCCTCGGTGGCGATGTTGCCGGTGGCGCCGGGCGCGTAGGGACAGCCGCCGAGCCCGCCCACTGACGCGTCGAAGTCGGTCACGCCGAGCTCCAGGGCGGTCAGCACATTCGCCAGGCCCGTCCCGCGGGTGTTGTGGAAGTGCAGGTTGAGCTGGACATCCGGGTAGCCGCTGCGGAACGCGCCGACGAGCTCGCGGACCCGGCGTGGCGTGGCCATGCCGGTCGTGTCGCCGAACGAGATGCTGTCGGCACCGTCAGCCACCGCGCGGCCGGCCACGCTGATCACCCGGGCTGGCGGCACGTCGCCCTCGTACGGGCAGCCCCAGGCCGTCGAGACGATCACCTGGCAGGCAGCACCCCGCCGGTGCGCCTGCTCGATCAGCACCGCGATGTCATCGAGTGACTCCGCGGTGCCCCGGTTAACGTTCTTGCGGTTGTGCGTGTCGGAGGCTGACACGACGGCTTCGATCTCGGTCACGCCGCAGTCAAGCGCGCGGGCGGCACCGCGCAGGTTCGGCACCAGCGCGGAATAGCGCACGGCGGGCGCCCTGGTGATCCGCTTCCATACCTCGTCCGCATCGGCCATCTGCGGGATCGCCGCGGGCCGGACGAACGAGACCGCCTCGATCCGGCGCACGCCGGTGGCCGACAGCCGGTTGATCAGCTCGACCTTGTCCTCGGTCGGGACCGGATCCTCGTTCTGCAGCCCGTCGCGAGGCCCGACCTCGCGTACCGAGATCTGCCCGGGAAGATCACTCACCATCTGCCTCCGTCTAGCTAAGGCTACTTTCCCGGCCACCGGGGCGCCCGCTTCTCGGTGAACGCCGCGATGCCCTCCCTTCTATCCCCGGAGAACGCGGCCGCCCGCCAGGCGGCGTCCTCGACCTCGAGGCCGACCGCGAGGCTCACGCCCGAGCCCTGCCTGATCGCCCGCTTAGCGGCCAGCACGGCCACCGGCGAGTTTCCGGCGATCTGCCGGGCCAGCGCCAGGGCCTGGTCGCCTGCCGTGCCCGCCGCCACCCGCCGGTCGGCCAGGCCAAGCCGCTCCGCCTCCGCCGCGTCGACCCGGCGCCCGGTGAGGATCAGGTCGGCGGCCCGGCCGGGCCCCAGGCGGCGCAGCGCGAGCTGGCTGCCGCCGCCGCCGGGCACCAGGCCGACGGTGGTCTCCGGCAGGCCGAACACGGCAGTCTCGTCAGCCACGATCACATCGCAGCACAGCGCTAGCTCGCAGCCGCCGCCGAGCGCATAGCCATGCACGGCGGCGATCACCGGCTGCGGCAGGCCGAGCACCGCGCCGAACGCGGCCCGGAACACCGGCCGCTGCGCCAGCAGCTCGGCGTCCGCCATGGCCGCCCGCTCCTTGAGATCCGCGCCGACGCAGAAGGCACGGTCCCCGGACGCCGCGAGCACGACGGCCCGGACCTGCGGGCTGGCGGCGATCTCGGCGCATACCCGGGCGAGGCTGGCTGCCATGGCCGTGTTCAGCGCGTTCATCGCGGCCGGCCGGTCGAGCACGATCTCGCAGATCGCGCCAGCAGACCCCGCGGCTTCCTGCCGATGCACCCGGACGCTGGTTACTTGCTGCACATCTGCAGGCTAACGGCTCACTGGCCGGCGCCGCGGAGATCGGCCATCCGTGACAGCTGCTGCGAGCGGCTATCCTGTGCTGGTGACCGCAGGGCCGGACGAACGCGAGCGGCCGAGGAAATTCCCTGTCCTTGACCCTGAGCCGCCGCGTCGGCCGTGGCGGGTGCGGGCGATCGTCCCCGCGGCGGTCGTGCTGGTTGCCGGAGCGGTTACCGCGGGCGTGGCGCTGTGGCCCGGTTCGTCCGGCGCAGCACGGCCGGCTGGTACGGCTGGGCAGCCAACTGGCCCGGCGGTCCCGGCCGGCGGCCGGATCCTGGCTCTGACACCGACTGGCAGCCTCGTCCTCGTACATCCGGACGGCACGCATGTGACCACGGTGCGGACGCTCGGCGCCGTCGGCCAGGTCGTCACTGCCTCTCCCGACGATCGTTACCTTTCCTTCGGCAACGGCCAGGTCGCCACTGTCAGGCACGGTCCGGTGCTCGCCGCCTACCCCACGAAGATATCCATCGGCTGGGAGAAGACCCTGGCATGGCCCGATTCCTTCGCCGATCACGAACGACGGCTCATCGTGCTGCTGGCTTACGGAGCCAACGCGTCCGCGACCAAACCAGTCCTGGCGACCTCGCTCACCACCGGCCGGTCTGTCTCGCTGGGCGTCGGGGACCAGGTGGCAGGCGACCCGCAGGCGGCCGGGGCGTTCCTGTCGGTTGCCGCGCCGCCGCGTCCGTCGGCCACGGTGCCGCGCTTCAGCCAGGACGCACGGATCGAGCTGCACGATGCCGGGCGGCCTCCGGTGATGCTGGCCACCGCGGCGGCGCTGAATCATGATCTGGGCCAGCGCCGGCAGCTTCCGGTGGCACTGATCCCGTACCCGGACCAGTCAGGAGACAAGATCGCGGTGATCGTCCAGCCGACCGCGGGGAGCCAGCAGGCGGGCATGGTAGTGCTGACCCGTGCAGGCCGGGTCCTTGGCGCCGTCCCCGCGCGGCTCGGCGTGACGGGCACGCCCGCCTGGGCGCCGTCCGGCAGATCACTCGCGTACGCCTCCAACGGCCGCAACGGGCCTCAGCTGAGAATCTGGAAGATCGGCGGGCAGGTCGCTACCCGGCCGTTCCCGGTTAGCAGCGGCTACCACTGGTGCCTCTGGTCACCGGACGGGGCGTCGATCCTCTGCACGGCGCCAGGAAACGCCGACAGCCAGCGCTGGGCAGTCACCAGGGCCGCTGGCGGTGCGATGGCCGGGGTGCGCGGTCCTGGCTTCCCGGTCGCCTGGCTGCCATAGCGCGCCGATTCGGCCGGCCGCCGATTCGGCCGGCCGCCGGGCATTTCCGCACGCACCCGGCCGGCCGGGTGCGTGCGGGTCATCTCGCTTTGTTATCAACTTACGAACGATCGTTCTCGCGGCCGTGCGCGCGCTGCGGCCGCTGATTAGCGTGCTAATCGTGACCGCTGACCCAGTTGCAGTCAGCCGATGATGCGGTTGACGGCGCCGCTGCGCGGCCTGGCGCACCGTGGCGGCACGACCTTCATGATTCTCGCGGTGGCCCTGGTCGCGACCGCGGCAGCGGCCACCGGGCCCATCTACTACCAGGCGGCAAGGACGTCGATCCTGCAGGACACGTTGTCCACCGCTTCGGTGATCGGCCGCGGGTACGAGGCAAATGAGACCGGCTCGCTGCCCGGTCTGCTGGGCCAGCTGGCCCCGCTGGTGCAGGGCCAGCTGTCCTTGGCGCGGGGAAGCCGGTCGGGGCGCCGGATCTTCGCGCCGCCGATCTACGCCCTCGAGGCGACCGTGCCGTATCCGCGCTACAACGGTTCGGTCCCGCTGGTCTGGCGCAGCGGGGTGTGCACGCAGCTGCGGATCCGCGGGGCCTGCCCGGTCAGCCAAGGCCAGGTCATCGTCAGCAGCACGCTGGCGGCCCTGTCCCGCTGGCACATCGGGCAGCATATTAGCTTCTTCGGCTGGAAGAGCTTCACGATCACCGGTATCTACCGGTTGCCCGACCAGTCCCTGGGCTACTGGTTCGGCCGCGGCGGGGTCTACTTCCCCACCGCCCCCGCCAAGAACTCGATAGCATCCACCTTCGACGCGATGTTCACCTCGCGTGCCACGATCGAGCTTGGCCCGCCCGAGCAGCAGGGCACCGCAGTGGTGGATGACCTGCTCGCCACGTCGCGGATCACCGGCGGCGAGCTGCCCGGGCTGAAGTCGGCGATGACGGCACTCACCACCAGCACGGTTCTCGGCGACCAGCAGGTGATCGTCAGCACCGCCATCCCTGGCACCCTGACGTCGATCGCGTCCAGCTGGCGTTCACTGGCCGTGCCCGTCGTGCTGATCACGGCCCAGCTTCTGGTGCTCTGCCTGCTTTTGCTGTTCCTCGCGGTGACCGACGCAACGGACGCTCGCGGCATCGAGATCGCCCTCATCAAGCTGCGCGGATACGGGCGGTTGCGAACCGTTGCGTTCGGGCTATCCGAGCCTGTGCTGCTTCTCGCGCTGGCGCTGCCGCTCGGCACGCTGGCGGGCTGGCTGGCCGCCGTGCTGCTCTGCAATGTCCTGCTGCGTCCTGGCACGGTGGTGGTACTGCCGCCGCTTGCCTGGGCGGCCGCCGCCGTGGCGACGGCAGGCGGGCTCACCGCCGTCGTACTTGCCGCGCGCCGGACGCTGCGCCGGCCGGTCGCAGAACAGTTGCGGCGCTCAGGCCGGCAGGCCACCGACCGCGGCTGGGTCATCGATGCCATCCTGGCAACCGCCGCTGCCGCCGGGCTGCTCGACCTGGCGGTCACCGGCCAGATCAGCTCGGCCAGGCACAGTGTGCTCGGCCTGCTCGTCCCCGGCCTGCTCGGGCTGGCCGTCGCGGTCATCGCCTCCCGGCTGCTGCCGCTGGCCTGCCGGGCCGCGTTCGCCAGGACTGGCAGGCGCGGCGGCATCGGGCTCTTTCTCGCCATCCGCCACGTAGCCAGACGGCCAGGCGGAGTGCGGACCACGATCGTGCTCGCCACGGCCTTCGCTCTCGCCGCGTTCGCCGTCACCACTTGGTCGGTCGGCCATGACAACCGACAGCTGGTCGCGGCAACGCAGGTCGGCGCGCCCACGGTGCTCACGGTCAGCGCTCCAGCCGGCCAAGACCTCGGCGCGATCGTCGCACGGACGGACCCAGGCGGACGGAGTGCGGCCGTAGTGGACCGGTACACCAGCCTCGCCAGCGCCAGCGCCGGGCTGACGATGCTGGCCGTGGACCCGCAGCGATTCGCCCGGGTCGCGGCCTGGCGTCCCGGCTTCACCAGCGAGCCGTTCACGACTCTTGCCCGCAAGCTGGACCCGGCGGCACCGCCGCCCGTGGTGGTCACCGGTGATGCCATGCGGGTCACGATCGACGTGCATGCGCTGAAGCCGGCCGGATCAGGGCTGGCAGCCGACGTCACGACTGGCGCCTCGCCGGTCAGCCTGGGAACCCTGCCGGCCCACGGCACAGTGGTGCGCACCGGCCAGCTCGTCGGCTGCCCCTGCACGCTGCTGGACCTCGACGTGAGTCCGCCGCCCGGTCAGCTGGGGCGAGCGCCGGTAACCGGCTCGGTCACCATCTCCAGGCTTGAGGTACACGGCAGCGGCGGATGGGTGCCTGCTGGCGCAGGCTTGCTCAGCAACGCTGCGCGCTGGCGTCCCGGGCAATCCGGCAACCCGCCGGACCGGATCCGGGCGGCTCCCGCCGGGCTTGATTGGCGGTTCAGCTCCCGGGCTCGGCAGGACGCGACCCTGGTGGCGGTGGACCGGCCTTATCCGCTGCCCGCGGTAATATCCTCGGCCATGCTCAGCGGGGGACAAGACGTCGTTTCTGGCGTCGGTCTTGATGGCAGCTCGCTGGACCTGCGGGTGATCAGCGGCGCCGCGGTGCTGCCCGGCGCGGCGCAAAGCGCGGTGATCGTGGACCGCCGCTACGCCGAGCTGGCGGCGGGATTGAACTTCCCGATGGCTACCCAGCAGGTCTGGCTCGGATCCGGTGCCCAGGACGTCATCGAGCCTCGGTTGAGAGCCGCGGGCGTGCGGGTGCTCTCGGTCCAGAGCGCTGCGGCCATCGCCGCCCGCTACGCCAGGCAGGGGCCCGCGCTGGCCAGCGTGCTGTTCCTCGCCGACGGGGCGGCGGCGGCGCTGCTGGCGGCAGGCGCCGCGATACTCGGCCTGTATCTGTCCGCCCGCAGGAGGCGCTATGAGTACGCCGCGCTGTCCGCGTCCGGCGTGCCGCATCGCACGCTGCGCCGGGCAGTGCTGACCGAGCTGGCGCTGGTGCTCGGCTTCGGCAGCGTCATCGGCATCGCCGCTGGCCTAGCCGCCGCCGGCCTGGCACTGCGCAGCGTTCCGGAGTTCACCACCACGCCGTCCGTGCCGCCGCTGTCCTATGTCCCGTCCGCTGGCCCGCTGGCGCTGCTGCTCGGCGGGGCGGTCGGGCTGCTGATCGTCGCCGCGGTAGCAGCAAGCGTCACGCTGATCCGCGGGGTCAAGCTTGACCAGCTGCGGGAGGCGTCGGCATGACCGGCACCATGGTGCGCTGCGACGGCCTTGTCCAGGTCTACGGCACGCCCGGCCAGGAGGTGACCGCGCTGCGCGGCGTCGACCTCACGGTCGCTGAGGCAGAGACCGTCGCGCTGCTCGGCCCGTCCGGCGCCGGAAAGTCCACGCTGCTTTGGCTGTTCGCCGGCCTGCTGCGGCCTACCGCCGGCATTGTCGAGGTCTGCAGCCGGCGGCTCAGCGACCTGACCCCGAAGTCAGCGGCCGAGATGCGGCTGCGTGACGTCGGCGTGGTGATGCAGAACCCCGGACGCAACCTGCTGCCCTACGAGACCGCCATCGGCAATCTGCTGATCGCCCAGGTCCCGACGCGCCGGTCCTGGGCGGCCAAGCGCCGCCGGAGCGCCGCGCTGCTGGACTCAGTGGGCCTGGCCAACCTCGCCCGTCGGCCAGCTGGCCGGCTATCCGGCGGCGAGCAGCAGCGTCTCGCGGTTGCCGTCGCCCTGGCCAACGGGCCGCGGCTGCTGCTGGCGGACGAGCCGACCAGCCAGCTCGACCACGGGTCCGCGGCGGCGGTCATCGACCTGATTCAGGCGGCCAACCAGGACCTGGGCACGACCGTGGTCGTGGTGACCCACGACCAGGCGGTCGGCAGCGCGCTCGGCCGGACCGTGACGATCCGCGACGGCAGGGTCGGGGCCGAGGGCCATGCCGGCCAGGATTTCCTTGTCGTCTCCCGCGACGGCTCCGTCCAGCTGCCTACCGAGGTGCTGGACAGCGCCTTGCCGCCCGGGTCACTGGCCAGGGCGATTCCGACCGCCGAGGGCGTGGAGCTGCGCCGGGTCAACGTGGGGCGGGACTGACATGCTCAAGGCACACGGGCTCAGCTACGTCAGGGACGGCCAGCTGATCCTCTCCGACGTCGACGTGGCCGTGGAGTCTGGCGCGAGCCTCGCCATCACCGGCCCGTCCGGATCAGGCAAGTCGAGCCTGCTGGCGCTCGTCTCCGGGCTGACAGCCGCCACCGCCGGCCAGGTCTATATCGAGGGAACGCTGCTCACCGGGTTCGCCGGGCCGGCGACTGGCGTGGCCGTCGTGCTGCAGGGGTACGGCCTCGTCTCATTGCTGACGGCAGCCGAGAACATCGAGGTCGCACTGCGGGCGGCGGGCCGTCCGGCGCGCACCGCCGGTTCGGCGGCCCGCGCGGCGCTGGACCAGCTGGGCCTTGCCGCCCACGCCGACCAGCTTGTCGACGAGCTGTCCGGCGGCCAGCAGCAGCGGACCGCCGTCGCCCGCGCGCTCGCGCTCGAGCCCCGGTTGCTGATTGCCGACGAGCCGACTGCCGAACTCGACCAGGCGGCGCGTGCCATCGCGCTGGCCCGGATGTTCGACGTGCCGGCCAGGGGCGGATCCCTCGTGCTCGCCACGCACGACTCCGAGGTTGCCGAGCGATGCGACCAGATCCTTGACCTTGCGGACGGCCAGCGAGCCCCATCCGGCCCGAGCTGAGCGGCCGGGCCAAACCGTAGACGGCTGCCGGGCTACTGGCGCTCCTCGCGCGCCAGCCGGGCCTGCTCGTCCTCGACCAGCTGGAACAAGGTGGCCTGGACCCGCTCCACCCCGGGGATCTCGTTCAGCACCAGCTGGCCGTGCTCACCCGCGGACTCCACGACCAGCCGCCCGCAGCCAAGCAGCCGATCGATCAGGCCATGCGAGAACGAGACATCGCTGATCCTGATCAGCGGGAAATCCCGGCCAGATCTGGACAGGATGCCGCTGCGCAGCCGCAGCCGACGGTTGGTCAGCTCGTAGCTCGTGGTCCGCCAGCGCAGCAGCGGCACCGTGAACCAGACCATGATCGCCGCGACCGCGACCACGCCGATTATGAGCTTGGCTATCGGCGGATCGCTGCGCGCCGGGAGCAGTATCAGCAGCGCGAGGGCGGCCGCGACCATTGTGATCAGCACCAGGATCGGTCGCACCAGGGTCTTCCAGTGCGGATGCAGCTGCAGGACTAGGCGCTCGCCCTCAGTGAGGGAGCCTTCACTAGCCATAGGCCACATCGTGGCATGTATTGCGGCATTCCGCGTGCCTGACGCGTCACCGGAGATGGAGAACGTCGCCGGCGCTGACTGCGACCAGACCCGACGGGGCGAGAACAACCAGCCTGCCGGTCTCGTCGACGTCGCGGGCGGTTCCGGTCAGGATCTGCCCGCCCGGCAGCGAGACGCGCACCGGATTGCCCAGGGTCCCGCTCAGGCGGCGGTATTCCGGCCGCAGGCCGCAGGCATCCGCGTCCGGACCGGCGGCGGGTTGCGGCCCTGGCCGGGCTGCGGGCTGCGCTGGCCGGGCCGCGGATACCGGCCCTGGCCCGGCAGCGCCGAGCCAGGCCAGGTACCAGCGCTCAAGCTCGGCGAGCACGCTGATGAGCAGATGCTGCCGGTCCGTGCCGCCGGCGCCTGCCAGCGCGAGTGAGGTGGCCCCGGCAGCCGGCAGCTCGTCCTGGCGGCCAGACACATTGATCCCGGCGCCTACCACGATCGCGTCACCGGACTGCTCGGCGAGAATGCCCGCCACCTTAGCGCCGCCCACCAGCACGTCGTTCGGCCATTTCAGGCAGGCATCCAGTCCTGTCTCGGCCCGCAGCGCAGCCGCGACCGCGACCCCGGCAAGCAGCGGGACCCAGCCCTTGCTGGCGGCCGGCACCCAGCGCGGGCGCAGCAGGACGGAGAACGTGAGCGCGGCCCGCGGCGGGCTGACCCAAAGCCGGCCCAGCCTGCCGCGGCCCGCCGTCTGGGACTCGGCCGCGAGCACGGTGCCCTCCGGGGCCCCGGCCATGGCGGCGGCGAGCAGATCGGTATTGCTTGAGCCGGTCTGGGCTACCACGCGCACGTGGCGCCAGAGGGCTCCCGGCCTGACCAGCACGCCGCGCAGGACCGTGACGCTGAGCGGAGCACGGTCCGCGGCAGCGGCCGGGGTACGGGCACGGCTGCCAGCGGCAGCAGATCTGATAGTCATCTCACCCGCTATTGTCAAGTGCCGGGGCACCCCGCATCGCGCCGGGTGCCGGCCTGCCAGGCTAGCCGGTGCAGCAGGCTGCCGGGATCGCCGCGAGCACAACAGCGCAGGGAGCCGCGCGGCTCCGTCGAGAGGAGCCGGGGAACGTCGTGCCTGACCTCAAGCTCAACTCCGATCGCGACCGGCGTGAGCAGGCGGGCCGCGCCGGGCAGGATCGGGCTGGCTGGCGCTCGCCGGGAGATCTCGGCGGCAGTCCCGGGCGATGGTCGGCGCCGGCCCGGGCGGCAGTCTCGGCGCTGCGCCCGGAGGCACTCTGGCGCAATCACCGGCTGTTCACGATCGCTGTCCTGCTGTCCTTGCTGCCCCGGATCCTGGCGGCAAGGGCGTTCCGCCCGGCGCTGCTCACCGCGGACTCGTTCCTGTACATGAAGGACGCGGTCAACTCGACCCTCGGCGTGATCCGGCCGTCCGGCTATTCGTTCTTCCTGCGCGTGCTCGAGCCGTTCCACAGCCTGCTGCTGGTCACGACGATCCAGCACCTGATGGGCGTGGCCATCGCGGTGATTGTCTACGCCCTGCTGCGCTATCACGGACTGCCCGGCTGGGGTGCCACCCTGGCCGCCGCCCCGACGCTCTTCGACACCCGGCAGATCGCGCTTGAGTCCTACATCCTGCCGGACACCCTGTACTGCCTCGTGATCATGCTTGCCGTCGCGGTCCTGCTGACCAGGCGCACCCCGCGGCCCTGGCAGTGCGGCGTAGCCGGGCTGCTGCTGGCGTACGCATCCGTGCTGCGCGGGAACGGCCTGCCGCTCGTGTTCGCGGCACTGGCGTTCATGCTCGTCCGGCGGGTCGGCTGGCGGGCGCTCGCGGGCGCCGCGGCGGCCGCCGCGATGCCGCTGATCGGCTATGCCGCCGCCTACGATCACTCCCACGGCCAGTTCAATATCACCAGCAGCGACGGCATCTTCCTCTGGTCGCGCACGACGAGCTTCGCCGACTGCGCCATCATCAAGCCGCCGGCGCGGCTACTGCCGCTTTGCCCGGCCAGGGAAAAGTCGGCCCAGCGGCCGCCGGCCCCGGCCTGGTCCGTGTCGTCCCTGCTGGCCGCGCCGACGCCGGCGGACTACCTGTGGGCATCCGATGCCTGGTGGCGCCATGACGCGCACCCGGGCGTCAACAGCTACAACGACAAGCTAGGCCGGCAGTTCGCGATCGACGCGATTAGCGCACAGCCGCTCGACTACCTGCGGGTCAGCGGCAGGGACATCGCGCTGGTGTTCCTCTCGACGGACCGGCCGCTGAGTCATGCCACCATGACCTTCACCACCGCGCCGCACATCGCGGTGCTGCCGTCCTACTACGCCGGGGATCTGCGCGCGTACGCGCACACGACGCAGAATACGCACCCGGTTCAGCCGTATGCCTATTTCCTGTTCCTCTACCAGCTACCGGTCTACTTCCCCGGCTTTGCCTTCTTCCTTGTGGTGCTGGCGGGGCTGGCCGGAGTGATCAGGAACTGGCGACGGTGGGGCGGCTTGCAGGCGCTGCCGTGGGTGCTCGCCGCGATCAGCGTCGTTTTGCCCGCGTTCGCCACCCAGTCGCTCTACCGCTACACGATCGTCGCGATCCCGCTGGCCTGCTTGGCAGCCGGGATGGCGTTCGTCCGGCCAGGGGCGGGGCCGGCCACCGCAGCCGCCGGGCCGGTCACCGGCGCGGAGCCGCCCGCCGATGCGGAGCCGGTCACCGGCGCGGAGCCGCCCGCCACCGCGGAGCCGCCCGCAACCGCGGAGCCGCCCGCAGACGCGGCGGAGGCGGCGGAGGCGGAGGCGGCGCAGGGCGAGCCGGAGGCCGCATCCGCGCCGCCCGGCCGCCCGGCCGGCCGGCCGCCTCGGCATATTCGCCTCGCCCGGCGCGCGGATCATCCTCTACCCCTCCTGCCGACGCCTTAGGCGACTAATTTCTGAACCGCGCGCACCAGCGCCCACGGCAGCGGGGCCCGCAGGCTGAACATCCGCCATCGGCGATCGAGCCGCCAGCCGCCTGATCGCAACAGGGCGGTATCGATGACTCAGCAGCGGGGCTGGTGAGACGGGAGATGCGAGAGAGGTACCAGAGCGCGCCTCGGGCACCGGGTCCGGACGCTTTCATGATCACGGAGTATCCGGCGCGCTGGAGGTTCATCTCAGCACAATCGGTGAGCTTTTCTGATCGCGGAAGATCCGTGCGTCAGACCCCCGGATCATCCGTGATCATGGACGGCGGCAGGATGGCGGCGATCACGACAGGAAACGGCGGCCCTCGCGGCGCAGCGGCTGCCGCACTGGCCTAACCTGTCCGGCATGGCCACCGATGCCCCTGCGCCGGTCGACGACCCCGCGCAGCCAGACCAGCAGCACGATCAGCAGCCAGCGCCGCACACCACCGCCGGCAAGATCGCCGACCTGGAACGGCGCCGCCGGGAGGCCGTGCACGCCGGGTCGGAGCGAGCGGTCGAGCGGCAGCACGCCAAGGGCAAGATGACCGCGCGCGAGCGGATCGACCAACTGCTCGACCCGGAGTCGTTCACCGAGCTTGACGAGCACGCCAGGCACCGTGCCACCGATTTCGGGATGGCCGCCAACCGGCCGTACGGCGACGGCGTCGTGACCGGCTACGGCACGATCGACGGGCGGCCGGTGTGCGTGTTCAGCCAGGATTTCACCGTCTTCGGCGGCTCGCTCGGCGAGGTTTACGGCCAGAAGATCGTCAAGGTGATGGAGCACGCGCTGAAAACCGGCTGCCCGATCATCGGCATCAACGACGGCGGCGGCGCCCGGATCCAGGAAGGCGTGGTCGCCCTCGGCCTGTTCGGCGAGGTCTTCTACCGCAACGTGATTGCCTCCGGCGTCATCCCGCAGATCTCGCTGATCATGGGCCCGTGCGCAGGCGGCGCCGTCTACTCCCCCGCGATCACCGACTTCACGCTGATGGTCGATGGCATCTCGCACATGTTCATCACCGGCCCGGACGTGATCAAGACGGTCACCGGCGAGGAGGTCAGCTTCGAGGATCTCGGCGGCGCGCACGCGCACAACACCAAGTCCGGCGTGGCGCACTACCAGGCCGCGGATGAGGCGGACTGCCTGGAATTCGCCCGGGAACTGCTCTCCTACCTGCCGTCCAACAACCTGGAGGATCCGCCGGTCTATCCGGCCGCCGACGGCGACGCCGCCTTCGAGCTCACCCCGGCGGACGAGGAACTCGACGGCCTCATCCCGGACTCCCCGAACCAGCCTTATGACATGCACGCGGTGATCAGCCACGTGCTCGACGATGGCGAGTTCCTGGAGATTCACGCCGGCTTCGCGCAGAACATCGTTGTCGGCTTCGGCCGGGTCGACGGCACACCAGTCGGCGTGGTGGCAAACCAGCCGATGCACTTCGCCGGCTGCCTGAACATCGACGCGGCGGAGAAGGCCGCGCGCTTCGTCCGGACCTGCGATGCCTTCAGCATCCCGGTGCTGACGTTCGTCGACGTGCCGGGCTTCCTGCCGGGCACGGGCCAGGAATGGGGCGGCATCATCCGGCGCGGCGCCAAGCTGATCTACGCCTACGCCGAGGCGACCGTGCCCAAGATCACGGTGATCACCCGCAAGGCCTACGGCGGCGCCTATGTCGTGATGGGCTCGAAGCACCTCGGCGGCGACATCAGCCTGGCCTGGCCGACGGCGCAGATCGCGGTGATAGGCGCGCAGGGCGCGGTCAACATTTTGTACCGTCGCGAACTGGCGGACGCACCTGACCAAAATGCGCTTCGCGACGAATATATGACCGAGTACGAGGACACCCTCGCGAATCCCTACATCACGGCGGAACGCGGCTACGTCGACGCCGTCATCCGCCCGGCGGAGACCCGGGGCGAGGTCATCCGCGCGCTGCGCGCGCTGCGCAGCAAGCGCCAGACGCTGCCGCCGAGGAAGCACGGGAACATACCGCTTTAGGCGCTTCAGGCGCTTCTGCCACGGCCGCCTGGTTCATGATCACGGATGATCCGGGGGGCCGCTGCGCCCGGATCATCCGTGATCATGAAAGGTTCGCCGGGACCGGGGCCGGGGCGGGGACCGGACCGGGGCCGCCGCCAGGACCGGGGCCGGGGCCAGCCCGGCTGGCCGGCCTGGACCCGCCCCGGCGCCGTCTCAGGCGCAATCTGAAAGCCGACCGGCGGCCGGCATGGCAGGATCGGCGCCATGAATAGGGTCGGCAATGCCCTGAAATTCCTAGCGGGACACTGGATTTTTACCACCGCATTCGCCCTTGGTCTCGCGCTTCGCGTCATCACCATGCTCGGCTTTCGGCCGGCCATCTGGCTCGGCGGCGACTCAACGTCCTACCTGACCACCGGCCTGTCCCTGATCCCGGGCATCTCCCGCCAGTCCGGGTACGGGCTAGTGCTCTTCCTGCTGCGCCCGGCGCACAGCTTCCTGCTGGTGACCGCTCTCCAGCACGCTGCCGGGCTGGCCATCGCGGTGGCGATCTACGCCCTGCTCAGGCGCTATGGCCTGCCCGGCTGGGGGGCGACGCTGGCGGCGCTGCCGGTGCTGCTTGACGCCTACCAGATCCAGCTCGAGCAAGAGATACTCGCCACCACGACATTCGGCTTCCTGGTGATCGCCGCGCTGACCCTCATTGCATGGTGGCGTGATGACCGGCCGCGCTGGGCGACGGCGGCGGCCGCCGCGCTGCTGGCGCTTTCCTCGGTTACCTGGCCCGCCGGGCTGCCCCTGCTCATCTTGTTCGTCGGCTACCTGATTCTCCGCAAGGCCGGCTGGCGGGCCACTTTGACCGGGCTCGTCGCCGGCGCAATACCGCTAGTGCTGTATCTCGGCTGGTTCGATGCGAATTACCACACGGTGGCATTCAATGACAGCGACGGAATCTTCCTGTGGTCGCGCACCATGGCATTCGCCAATTGCTCGGTCATCCGGCCCTCGGCGGACGTGGCGGTGCTCTGCCCGCGGCAGCCGGCCGCGCAGCGCCCGGACGGGCCGACCTACATCTGGGCAGCGAACTCACCGCTGAAGGCGCTGCCCGGGCCGGAGTTCTCACCCGGCAGCAACGCGCTGGCGATGAACTTCGCGCTGCGGGCCATCACCGCCCAGCCCGCCGACTACGCCAGGACCGTGCTAGCCGACTGGTGGCTCACGTTCAGCTGGAGCAGGCCGGCCAGCCGCAGCGCGCTGCACAGCGAGAAATACCAGTTCTCCCTCGCGACCAGGACCTGGGCCAGCGCGGCGAAAAACCGTGAGCTGGCGGCGGACCAGCGGTACTACACCCGCGGCGCCGCCACGCCCACTCGGGTGGTGCAGCCCTATGCCAGCTGGATGGTCAGCTACCAGCGCTTCGGCTTCCTGCGCGGGCCGCTGCTCGGCGCTGTGCTGCTGATCGGCCTGGCCGGGATCGCGGGCCGGCTGGCAGGCGGCGGGCCCGGCCGGCGGACCGGCTGGGGCGGCCCGGCCCTCTATCCGTGCGCGGCCGCCATGGTCATGCTGATCGTGCCCAACGTGACGGCCGGTTTCTCCATCCGGTACGTCATTCCTGCCCAGCCGGTCGCCTGCCTGGCCGCCGGGCTCGCCTTCGCGCGCGCGCGGGGGGCCGGCGGGCCGCAGCGCGACGCCGTGACCGCCGCCGACGACGACGGCGCCGCCACGCCCGCCACTGCCGCCCCTGCCGCCACGGATTCCGCCACTTCGCCAGTCCCGGCACCCGCCACGGAACCCACCGCGGAACCCGCCCCGACGGCACGCGACTAACGCGGGACTGGCCGCGTCCGGCGGTTCCGGGATCGGTCCGCACCGGTTCGCTGCGGGCTGGCACTAGAGTCGGATAACCATGACCGAAACTGGCTCGCCGCTTCCGCTACTCTCCCGCTACGCGATCATGATTGATGTTGGTTACATCTATGCGTCCGCGGGCGAACTCCTGTTCAGCGCCTCATCCCGGCGCGAGTACCGGGTAGACGCCGACAAGCTGATCCAGGCCCTGACTCGGCATGCCGACGAGCAGGTCAGGGGCGAGCTGCTGCGGGTGTACTGGTATGACGCGGCACGGGACCGGGTGCCGACCATCGACCAGCGGGTGATCGCCCAGATGCCATGGGTCAAGCTGCGGCTCGGTAACCTGAACGCGCGCGGGCAGCAGAAGGGCGTCGACGCGCAGATCCGCGCGGACATGGAGGCCCTGGCCAGGCACCGCGCGATCACCGATGCCGTGCTGGTGGCGGGCGACGAGGACATGGTCCCGGCGGTCGAGGCCGCCCAGGCCTTCGGGGTGCGGGTGCACCTGTGGGGGGTGGAGCCGCCGTACGGCACGAACCAGGCTGAGCGGCTGGTCTGGGAATCCGACACGGTGCAGGTGCTTGAGCGTTCTTTCGTCGAGCCGTACTTCAGCAGGCAGGTCACGGCCGATTCGCCGCCCATGCCAGCGGCCGGGCCGAGCCGGGCCGGGCAGTCCGCGGCCGCCCGGCCCAACCCCGCGCTGGTGTTCGGCGACCGGCACGTGCCGCGGTCGCCGGCCAGGCCCAGCCCTGCCATCCCGGCGGCCGCGGCCAGGCTCGGCCCCGAGCGGGAGCGGGTCGAGGAAACGGGCGAGCACGTGGCGCAGAAGTGGATCCTGACCCGCGGCGAGGACAACATCCGGGATCTGCTACCCGGGCCGATCCTGCCCCCGGTGATCGACAAGGAACTGCTGGTCGACGCCGAGAAGGAACTCGGCCTCTCGCTGCGGGCCTACCAGGAGGCCAGGGAATGGCTGCGGGACGCGTTCTGGGCCCGGGTGCACCGGCAGTTCGGCATCGGCGTCGGAAAGTCGAGGAACTGACATGCCACTCGATCCCAGCATGAAACCGATAGATAACGGATCCGTCCCGCCCGGTGCCGCCGCGCCGCCCGATCCGGCCGGGCCGACCGTGCTGCGCATCCTCAACGGAAGCCCGTCAGCCGAGGAGATCGCGGCGGTCCTGGTGGCTGTCGCCGCCGCGCGGAATGCGCCGGCTAGCCGGGCCAGGGCGGCGGGACCGAGCCGTTCCGGATGGTCATCGAGATCCCGGCTGCTACGCGAGCCCCTGGCGCGCGGCCCCGGCGGCTGGCGGGCCAGCGCCCTGCCCCGCTAGCAGCCGCCCGCACTCGGCAGCAGGGCCGGATCCTCATTAGACTCCTCGCAGTCGAGAGGAGCCGTTTTCGTGCGCAAGGTACTTATCGCCAACCGCGGCGAGATCGCGGTCCGGGTAGTGCGAGCGTGCCGTGACGCAGGGCTGGCCAGCGTCGCTGTCTACGGCGAGCTCGATATCGATGCGCTGCACGTGACGATGGCCGACGAGGCGTTCGCGCTGGGCGGGCAGAGCGCGGCAGAGAGCTACCTCGACGTTTCCAAGATTCTCCGGGCGGCCGCGGACTCCGGCGCCGACGCGCTGCATCCGGGCTACGGCTTCCTGGCCGAGAACGCCGGCTTTGCCCGCGAGGTCGTCGCGGCCGGCCTGACCTGGATCGGCCCGCCGCCCGCGGCAATCGGGGCACTCGGTGACAAGACAGCGGCCCGCTATATCGCCCGCAAGGTCGGCGCGCCGCTGTCGCTGGGCACCGACGGCCCTGTGTCCGGCGCGCGGGAGGCCACCGCGTTCGCGGCCGAGCATGGCCTGCCGATCGCCATCAAGGCGGCCTACGGCGGCGGCGGCCGGGGCCTGAAGGTCGCGCGAACCATGCAGGAGATAGCCGAGAAGTTCGAGTCGGCGGTCCGGGAGGCCGTCGCCGCGTTCGGCCAGGGCGATTGCTTCGTCGAGCGTTACCTGGACCGGCCCCGGCATGTGGAGACCCAGTGCCTGGCCGACCGGCACGGGAACGTCGTGGTCGTCGGCACCAGGGACTGCTCACTGCAGCGGCGGCACCAGAAGGTCGTCGAGGAGGCGCCGGCCCCGTTCTTGTCCGCGGCGCAGGAAACGCTGCTGCGCGAGTCGTCCCGGGCGATCCTGCGGGAGGCCGGCTACACCGGGGCAGGCACTTGTGAGTTCCTGATCGGCCAGGACGGCACCGTGTCGTTCCTTGAGGTGAATACCCGGCTGCAGGTCGAGCACCCGGTGACCGAGGAAGTCAGCGGGATCGACCTGGTCAGGGAGATGTTCCGGATAGCCGACGGCGAGCCGCTCGGCTATGGCGACCCGGAGCCGCGCGGGCACTCCATCGAGTTCCGGATCAACGCCGAGGATCCGGGCCGGAACTTCCTGCCCGCGCCGGGCACGATAACCGCGTGGCGTCCGCCATCCGGCCCCGGCGTCCGGCTGGATTCCGGCTACGACCTGGGGATGACGGTGCCGTCTGCGTTCGACTCGCTGGTCGCCAAGCTGATCGTGACCGGCGCCAGCCGCGGCCAGGCACTGCAGCGGGCCCGCCGCGCGCTGGCCGAGTTCGAGGTCGGCGGCATGCCGACGCTGCTGCCGTTCCACCTCGCCGTAGTCAGCGATCCCGCGTTCACCACCGAGCCGTTCACCGTGCATACCCGTTGGATCGAGACCGAGTTCACCGGGAAGCTGCCTGCCCAGGATGGTCCGGCCGGGGCTGGCCAGGACCGGCCGCCGGCTGCGCGCGAGCGGATCACCGTCGAGGTGGGCGGCAAGCGGCTGGAGGTGACCCTTCCGGCCGGGCTGGCCGGAGACGGAGCCGGCGGGCCCGGCGGGCCCGCCGCGGGCACCCCGGGCGGCGGCCGGGCCGGAACGAGCCGGAAACAGCGCCGGGCGGGCGGCGCGCGCGGCGGCGCCGGCAGCGCCGGCGGCGATGCGCTGGTCAGCCCCATGCAGGGCACGATCGTCAAGATCGTCGCTGCGGACGGCCAGCACGTGTCGGCGGGCGACACGGTGGTCGTGCTTGAGGCGATGAAGATGGAGCAGCCGCTGGCCGCGCACAAGGACGGCACCGTCGGCGACCTGGAGGTTGAGGTCGGCCAGACGGTCTCGGCGGGAGCGGTCATCTGCCAGCTCCGGGACTGAGCTTGTGGCCCGGCTGACCGGTGATCCCGGGGCGGCGCGCTGGCTGCTGTTCGCGGCCGGGTTCCGGCTGCCGGCCGAGAACGTCGACTGGGTAAGGCACGAGCTGACCGACGCCGGCTGGCGGGCCCGGACGGTGCTGCGCCACCTCGCGCTCATCATCCCGGTCTGCATCGTCGTCGCGGTGCTGCTCGGCGAGCTGCTGCCCGCACCCGGCTGGCTCGGCCTGACCATGGTGGGGCTGATCTTGTCCGGCAGCATCTTCACGGTGGCCGCCTACGCGGACGATATCCGCACGTCCCGGCTGCGGCAGCATGGCCTGGACGTGCCGGATGACCCCGACCTGGGCCACCCTGCGCACTGACCGGCGCCCGGCCGGCGACGCATAGGGCGGCCCTATGCGTCGCCGGCGGGGCGCATCAGCCTCCTGGCGGCCTCGGTCAGGCTGCCGGACACGGAGGGGTACACGGCGAACGTGTGGGCGATCTGATCAACGGTGAGCAGCTGCTCGACGGCCAGCGACACGGCCAGGATCAGCTCGCTGGCCCGCGGCGCGACCACCACTCCGCCCAGCACGATCCCGCTGCCACGCCGGGCGAACAGCTTGATGAACCCGTCACTGAAGCCCTGCATCTTCGCGCGCGCGTTCGTGGCCAGCGGCAGGTTGACCACCAGCGCGTCGGCCTGGCCGGACTCGATTGCCTGCTGGCTGACCCCGACCGTGGCGATTTCCGGCTCGGTGAAGATCGTGGCGGCGACATGGCTGAGCCGAAGCGCGACGAGACGAGCGTGACCTCGGCACCGACCTGCGCCGCCACCAGGGCTGCCTCATATCCCCCGGGGGCCGCCGCCGAGGATGACGACCTTCGCGCTCGGCTGGCTCACGCTTCCCCATTGTGCTCGATGACCGCCGGCTGCCGCACGCGCCCGGAGTCTCACGGCGGGTCAAGGCCGCACCCGGCCGCCCATGCTCGTACGCTAATGGCTCGTGGAGCTGTATGCCGCGTACGGCAGCAACATGAGCCCGGCGCAGATGGCAGAACGCTGCCCGCATTCGCCGCGGCAGGGTACCGGCTGGCTGGAGGGGTGGCGGCTCACCTTCGGCGGCGAGGACATCGGCTGGGAAGGCGCGCTCGCGACCGTGGTCGAGGACGCTGACGAGCGGGTGTTCGTGGTGCTCTACGAGCTGTCAGAAAGTGATGAGCGGGCGCTCGACCGCTGGGATGGCGTGACGATCGGCTATTACCGCAAGCTCAGGGTCCGGGTGGTTACCCTCGACGGCGACGTCCTGGCCTGGCTGTACGTGCTGAACGACTACGAGGGCGGGCTGCCGTCCGCCCGCTATATCGGCATCATGGCCGACGCGGCCGAGATCGCCGGGGCACCGGCCGACTATGTCAGCTGGCTGCGGACGCGGCCCTGCGATTCGCTCGGCGGGTAGCCGCCAGGCAGCATGCGGCGCTGGTCGGCGCCTGCGCTAGCTGATGGCGATCGCCACGGCGAGCACCAGTGCGGGCACGCCGAACGCGGCCAGTGACGCCCAGGCCCAGCTGGCGACGACCGTGCCGCCGACCGCGCCCCGATCGCGGGCCTGGTCGGCCATGCTCTGGATTTCCCTGGCCATCAGCTCCACCGGGGTCTGCTTCGCTACCTCCCTGGCCTCGGCCGGCATCCGCCCGTAGCCGATCGGCTGGCTCGCCGGGTTCAGGTCCCAGCGGCGGCCGCGCGTCTCCGCCTTGGCCCTGGCCCGGCGCGGCGCGTAAAGCGCCCAGCTGTGCAGCACCTTTACCTTCGCCGCCGGGACGCTTGCCGCCGTTTCCGGCGAGCAGTGCACCTGAACGGACTCGCCCAGGTAGACCTCGCTGATCCGGCCCCACGGCACCCGGTAGTCGCGGAGCGGGTTCAGCATGGTGAGGCCGTCGGGGCCGGTGATGACGCGCGGCCGCAGCGCGCAAGCGTACACCGCGCCGGTGATGGCCAGCAGGCCAGCCGAGATCTGGAACGACGTCCTGTCGTGCCCCTGAATGGCCAGGTCGACCAGGTTGGCGGCGGCGAAGACGACCCAGATCCACCACATCGCGACCGGGCCGGCCAGCCGGAAGACCTTGCTCGGGGAGCCCGGCCGATCAGCACCGCCAGCCGGGCGGGCCGGCTCCTGCTTTGTAGACACCGCCGATGATCTCCCGTGACTCGGCCGACGGCGCCGCTTGGACGGCGCGCGTCAGCCCACTCTAAGTCCCCGCGCGGTGCCGGCTAAACCTTGCGCGGCCGGGCTGGCTCCGAAGGATCCGTTAATAATCTTCGGCACTAATCGCGGCGGCGAGAGCCGGCCGCGGATCAGGCGCTGACGCCGCCGGGCAGCCGGGCCGTCGCCGCCTGGTCGCCGCAGATCGCCGTGAGCGCGGTCGCCGCCATCAGCCGGACGCCCACCCCGATGGCCCGCTCGTCGATGTCGAAGGCTGCCTGGTGGATGTCGAAGTCGTCGCCTGCCCCCGGCCGGCGGGTGCCGAGCCGGCAGAGCGCGCCGGGCACCGACTCGAGGTACCAGGCGAAGTCCTCGCCGCCCAGGCTCTGCGGGGCAGGCGTGCAGGCGTCCGGCCCGAGCACCCGCTCGGCGGCCGCCTCGATCATCGCCGTGGACACGGACTCGTTGACGGTCGGCGGCACATTCCGCAGGTAGGTCAGCTCCGCCAGCACGCCATAGGCGCTAGCGACGGACTCGATCAGCGCCTTGAGCAGGTCCGGCGCCGCATGCCAGGCCTGGTCGTCCAGGCAGCGCACGGTGCCCTCGACCAGGCCGTCGTCCGGGATAGCGTTCGCCGCTGACCCGGCGCTCACCCGGCCCCAGACGAGGCTGAGGCTGGACCTGGGGTCGACCCGGCGAGACAGCGCGGCCGGCAGCTCGGTGATGATCTTCCCGAGCGCGTACACCAGGTCCGCGGTCAGGTGCGGCCGTGCGGTATGCCCGCCAGGCCCGGTTACCCGCACCGTGATCTTGTCGCAGGCCGCCGTGATCGGGCCGCTCCTGGTGCCGATCTTCCCCATGTCCAGGCGCGGGTCGCAGTGCAGGGCGAAGATCCGGTCTACCGACGCGATGCCGCCTGCCGCGAGCACGTCGAGCGCCCCGCCGGGCACCTCCTCGGCCGGCTGGAAGATTAGCCGGACCCGGCCGTGCAGCAGCCCGGCCGCCGCCCGGCGGGCCAGGAACAGCCCGGCCCCCAGCAGGATCGTGGCGTGCACATCGTGCCCGCAGGCGTGGCACGCGTTCGGCACGGTAGAGCGGTAGGACACGTTCTTCTCGTCGGCGATCGGCAGCGCGTCGAGATCGGCGCGCAACGCCACTACCGGCCCCTTGGTGGCCGGATCGCCAATGTCCACCACCAGCCCGGTGCCCTTGGGCAGGATTACCGGCCGCAGGCCGGCCGCAGCCAGCCGGAGCGCCAGCCGCCGCGTGGTCCGGTGCTCGTGGTAGCCGATCTCGGGATGGGCATGCAGATCACGCCGGAAGTCGATGAGCTCGCCGGCATGGCCGTCCACAAACGCCTCGAGTTCGCCCTCGAGATCACGTTCTCGCATGCGCAGCCTCCCCGGGGACGACGAAGCGATCCTCCGTGAACTCGGTGACCAGCGCGTCCACGACATCGAGGAGATCGCCGCCCTCGGCGGCGACCGCGCGCTGGCGCTCGTACGAGGCACCGCGATCAAGCACCTCGGAGACCACGTCGAGCTCCGGCGCGCAGCCCAGCCGGTCGGCCACCGGCTTGAGCTCCCGCACCAGCTCGTACAGCTCGTCGCGCAGCGGCGCGGTCGACCCGGACTCGTCGGTAATCACGATCGCGTCCAGGCCGTACCTGGTAGCACGCCATTTGTTGTCGCGCATGACCCAGGCCGACGGGCTTGGCAGCCGGTAGCCGCGGTCCAGCTGGACATCAAAGAGCTGGACGAGGGACTGCGACAATGCCGTCACCATGCCGATCTCCCGCAGGGTCGGAACACCATCGAACATCCGGATCTCGACCGTGCCGAAATCCGGGTGCGGCCGGATATCCCACCACACCTCTTTGATGCTCCGGATGGTGCCGGCGCGAAGCAGCGTGTCCATGTACTCCTCGAACTCACTCCAGTCCCTGAGCGGCTGCGGCGGCCCCGAGGTGGGCAGCCCGCCGAAGACGACCGCCCGGCTCGAGGCGAGCCCGGTGTCCTGCCCGCTCCAGTACGGGCTCGATGCGGTCAGCGCCAGGAAATGCGGCAGATATGCAGCGAGTGCATTGACGATGGGGATCGCCTTGCTCCCGTCACGGATGCCCACATGAACGTGGACGCCAAAGGTCTGGATCCTGCGAGCCAGCCACTGCAACTGCTCGACCAGTTCGGCATAGCGCTGAATGGGCGCCATCTTCGCATCCCGCCAGTCACTAACGGGATGCGTTCCGGCACAGGCCAGCATCGTACCGCGCCTGCCGGTGATCCGCTCAAGTTGCGCGATTGTCGCGGCAAGGTCTGCCTTGGCCTCGGAAACGGTACTGCAGATGCCAGTGACCACCTCGATGGTCGACTGCATGAGCTCATAGCGCAGCTTCGGATGGTCGCCGGACTCGGTTAGCCCGGGCACCGCCGCGAGCACTTCCCTGGCATCCTGCCGTAGCATCTTGCTGCGCGCATCGATGAGCTGCAGTTCCCACTCCACTCCGACAGTCGCGCCGCGAGAGGGATTCCACCTGATAGCCACGGGCTAACCTCCATGCATCGTCGCGCCGCGGGCGGCGCGGAAATTCAGTGCGGCCGCCAGCCCGGGAGAGAAATGCCGGAACAGCCTGAACGCCGGCCGGGCGGCGGGCCGCCGGGCCGGATCCGGGCGCCAGGCGGGCCAGGCGGGCCAGGCGGGCCAGACGGGCCAGACGGGCCAGGCGGGCCAGGCGGGCCAGGCGGGCCAGACGGGCCAGACGGGTCTCCGTTAGCGGCAGTCAGTGCCCAAGGGCGCGCGGACATGCCCCGATAACAGTCCGCATACATGATCAACCGCCCTGTTCCGCCACGGCTTTCCTACCCCGGCCGGGCCGCCGCGACTCGCGCCGCCGGGGGTTCCTCGCCCGCGCTGCCCCGGCGGGCGGTTTCAGTACGCGTCAGGCGGCTTGTACACGCCCCACACGTCACGCAGCGCGTCACAGGCCTCGCCTACGGTGGCCCGCGCCCGGAGCGCCTCGCGAAGCGGATAGAGCAGATTCCCGGTACCCTCTGCGGCGCTCCTAAGGTCATCGATCCGGTGCTTGAACTCGGCGCCGTCGCGGCCGGCCCGCACCGCCGCCAGGCGCTCGGCCTGCTGCTGCTCGATGGCCGGATCGACGCGCAGCGGCTGGTAGGCCTCATCGTCGTCCAGGGTGAACCGGTTGACCCCGACGATCACGCGGTCCCCGGCGTCGATCTGCCGCGCGACCAGATATGCCGACCGTTCGATCTCGGCCTTCTGGAAGCCCTGCTCGATCGCCGCCACGGCGCCACCGAGATCTTCCACCCTGGCCATCAGCTCGCCGGCCGCCTGCTCGATGTCGCTGGTCATCGACTCCATCGCATACGAGCCGGCGAACGGGTCGACGGTCGCGGTCAGGTCAGTCTCATAGGCCAGCACTTGCTGGGTCCGCAGAGCCAGCCGGGCCGCCTTCTCGGTCGGCAGCGCGATCGCCTCGTCGTAGGAGTTCGTGTGCAGTGACTGGGTGCCGCCCAGCAGCGCCGCCAAGGCCTGCACGGTTACCCGCGCCATGTTCACCTCAGGCTGCTGCGCGGTTAGCTGCACGCCGGCTGTCTGGGTATGGAAGCGCAGCATCTGCGACCGGGGATCGGCCGCACCGAACTCGTCCCGCATGATTGCGGCCCAGATCCGGCGGGCCGCACGGAACTTGGCGATTTCCTCCAGCAGCGTCGTCCTGGCCACGAAGAAGAAGGACAGCCTCGGTCCGAACTCATCCACGGCGAGCCCGGAGGCGATGGCAGCCCGCACGTATTCCCTGGCATTGGCCAGCGTGAACGCGACCTCCTGCACCGCGGTAGCGCCTGCCTCTGCCATGTGGTAGCCGGAGATCGAGATGGTGTTCCATCGCGGGATCTCCGCATGGCAGTAAGCGAAGGTATCGGCGACCAGCCGGAGCGACGGCTGCGGCGGATAGATGTATGTGCCGCGGGCGATGTACTCCTTGAGTATGTCGTTCTGAATGGTGCCGGACAGCTTGCCCGAGCTGACCCCCTGCTCATCCGCCGCTAGCTGGTAAAGCAGCAGCAGAACGGCGGCCGGGGCGTTGATCGTCATCGACGTAGAGACGGACTCCAGCGGAATTCCGCGCAGCAGCGTGTGCATGTCGTCGACGGAATCGATGGCGACGCCGACCTTCCCGACTTCGCCGCGGGCAGCGGGCGCATCGGAGTCGTAGCCCATCTGGGTCGGCAGGTCGAAGGCCACCGACAACCCCGTGCTGCCCGCCTTGATCAGCTGGTGATAGCGGCGGTTCGAGTCCTCGGCGGTGGAGAAGCCGGAGTACTGCCGCATCGTCCACGGCCGCGACGTGTACATGGCCGGGTAGACGCCGCGGGTGAACGGGTACTCCCCCGGCTCGCCGAGTTGGGTCGCCGGATCGAAACCTGCCGGCTGGCCGGGGCGATAGACCGGGTCAACTGGTAGTCCCGATTCCGTTTCACGCGTCATGCTCTCAGGCTATGGCGTGCATCGCGGACGGCATAGGTGAAGATAATCACGGCGAGTCATCAGCTGATCCAGGCTTGCCGTCCCCGGCTCGTCCCGGCAGGTCGCCGGGCGTTGCCAGCGCGCTGGCGCGGCCGGCCCGGGCGCGGCCGGCCCGGGCGCGGCCGGCCCGGGCGCAGACGGTGCTCGCCTCGTGTGCGGGATGAGCACCGCTGCCGAGCTGACGGTAGCAGGCCTGGCTGCGGCTTTGCGGAAATCACAGTCAGTTACGACGTGCACAGGTTTGCGCGCGTAGGCTATCTGGAGCGCCGTCTCACTGTCATGACTGCAGTGCCGCCAACCGCGATAACTGAAGTGCCAACCGAGTGAATATCCCCTGAGCTGGCTCGCCACCGCCGGACCTGCTGCGAAACGGGAGTATGTCCATGCCACGTGCCCGCGGGGTCGCGGTCGTGCTTGCTGTCCTATGCTGCGGGCTGGTCATCACGGCGGTGGCGCTGCGGCCCGCCCGGGTTGGGCAGGACGCGCAGGCCGGGCAAGGCACGCGGAGCGGCCAGGCCGGGGGCGGGCGGAGCGGACTCGCCGGGCAACGCCGGCCGAGTGGACAGGATGGGCGGAGCGGGCAGGGCGCAAAAGCCGGGCAGGGCGGGCAGCCTGGTTCCGGTCATCCTGCTACCGGACGGCCGTCGTGGCAGTGGACGGTCGGCGGCCCGGAACTGGCCAGCCGCGGTGTCGTCGTCCATTACCCGGCCAGCAGACCGCGGCGGCTGCCGCTGGTACGGGCATCCGCCTACGTCATTGCCGATGCGGGGACCGGCCAGGTGCTGGCGGCCAAGGACCCGCACGGCGAGTTCCCGCCAGCCAGCACGCTCAAGGTGCTGACCGCGATAACGCTGATTCCGTTGCTGAACCCCGACGCCGAGGTCGTCGCCACCCGGCGGGCGACCTCGGTAGAGCCGAACGTGGTCGGTCTCAAGCGAGGCCGACGCTATCAGGTATCCAGCCTGTTCAAGGCCCTGTTGCTGATCTCGGCCAACGATGCCGCGGTGTCCCTGGCCGAGGCGGCCGGAATCTTCCACCGGGCGATCACGCTGATGAACGCCGAGGCGCACTGGCTGCAGGCCTACGACGTATTGGCCAGAGACCCGAACGGCCTGCCCGCCGCGCATCAGCATGTCTCCGCCTACGACGAGGCGCTGATCGCGCGGCGGGCGCTGGCCATGCCGGCCTTCATGCGGTACGACTCGATGCTGGCGGCCAGGTTCCAGGTGAAGCGACGGAAATGGGTGACGCTGGTCAACCAGAACACGTTGCTGATGGGTTACCGGGGCGGCATCGGTGGCAAGATCGGCTGGACAGACCGGGCCAGGGCCACCTACATCGGAATGGCCAGGCGGCATGGCGTGACGCTCATCGTGACGCTCCTGCACGCCAAGCCGCTGACTGAGATCACCGCTGGCGAGCGCCTGCTGAACTGGGGATTCGCCGTCGACCGCAAAATCCGCCCGGTCGGCAGGCTGGTGCCGCCGCTGGCAGGCGGCCTGCCCGGCCAGCTCGCCTCGCTCCAGTCAGCCGGCCAGTAGTCGCAGCCTGACCGGACTGCCCAGCCGGCCGCCGAGCCGGAATGCCTGACTGACCCTGGCGGCACTGACCCTGGCGGGCTAGCCGGGCGGGAGGAAGCCGACCCGGTCCCGGACCGCCGCCATGGTCTGGCTAGCGATCTTGCGCGCCCTGGCCGCGCCGACCGCGAGCAGCCGGTCAAGCTCGGCCTCGTCGGCGAGCATCTTCTCGGTGCGCTCCCGGACCGGCGCAAGGGCAGCTACCACGATCTCGGCCAGGTCTTTCTTGAATGTCCCGTATCCCGCGCCCGCGTATCTCGCCTCCAGGCCGGGCACGCTCTCCCCGGAGAGCGCCGAGTAGATCCGCAGCAGGTTGGTCACGCCGGGCTTGGCCTGCTCGTCGGCACGGACCTCACGGCCGGCATCGGTCACCGCCCTGGCGATCTTCCGGCGGATCACGGCGGGCTCGTCGAGCACGTCCACGATGCCCTGCGGTGAGGACGACGACTTGCTCATCTTGGCCGTTGGCTCGACCAGGTCGGTGATCTTCGCGACATCGGCGAGGATGTACGGTCCGGGCACCACGAAGGTGGCGCCGAACCGGTGGTTGAAGCGGCCGGCCAGATCCCTGGTGAGCTCCAGGTGCTGGCGCTGGTCCTCGCCGACCGGCACCTGGTCTGTCCGGTAGAGCAGGATGTCCGCCGCCTGCAGGACCGGATAGGTAAACAGGCCGACGCTGGCCTGATCCGCGCCCGCCCGCGCCGCCTTGTCCTTGAACTGGATCATCCTGCTGGCCTCGCCGAACCCGGTGATGCAGCCGAGCACCCAGGCAAGCTCGGCGTGCTCGGGCACCTGGCTCTGCACGAACACGATGCACCGCTCGGGATCGAGCCCGGCACCAAGCAGCTGCGCGGCTGCTGTCCTGGTCCGGCGCCGGAGCAGAACCGGATCCTGCGGCACCGTAATAGCGTGCAGGTCCACGATGCAGTACACCGCGTCATGCGTGTCCTGCAGGGCAACCCACTGGCGCAACGCTCCCAGGTAGTTACCTAGGTGGAAGGAGTCCGCCGTGGGCTGGATGCCGGAGAAGACGCGTGGTCGGGCCATGCCGGAAGTCTAGTTCCGGGCTGCCACCGCGCGGCGCGATCAGCCGCTGGCCGCGCCGTTGCCCATCACCGGCACGATGTCCGGCGCGCCGAGCCTGATGGCGTCCGCATCCTGGTCGGTGCCGGCGTCCTGGGACGCACGCTCCGCGGCGATCCTGGCGCGGTAGTGCTCGACCTCCCTGGCGACCTGCCGCGACTTCCACCGCATCGGCCCGGCCATCAGCTCGGCGGCCTCCTGCGCCACGACCACGCCGCGGTCCCAGGTCTCGATCGAGATATGCGTGCGCCGCGCCAGCACGTCATCGAGATGACGGGCTCCTTCGTGTGACGCCGCATAGGCGATTTCGGCCCGCAGGTAATCATCGGCGCCGTCTAGCGGCCGGCCCAGGCTCGGCTCGGCCGCGATCAGGTCGAGGATTTCCCCGACCAGGGCGCCGTACCTATGCAGCAGGTGCTCGATTCGCGCCACATGCAGGCCAGACGACCTGGCCAGCGTGTACCGCGCGTTCCAGAGCGCCACACAGCCATCCGCCCCGGCCAGCGGCAGCACGTCGGTGCAGGACGGAGGCACCCGGCCGTCCAGCCCGTGCGCGACCGCATCAACCGCGTCGCGCGCCATCAGCCGGTAGGTGGTGTACTTGCCGCCCGCGATCATCACGAGGCCAGGTACCGGGTGGGCGACCGTGTGCTCGCGCGACAGTTTCGAGGTTGATTCGGACTCGCCGGCCAGCAACGGGCGCAGGCCCGCATAGACGCCTTCGACATCGTCCCTGGTAAGCGGCACGGCGAGGATCCGGTTGACCTGATCGAGCACGTAGTCGATGTCGGTTCTGCTAGCCGCCGGATGCGCCTTGTCCAGCGACCAGTCGGTGTCGGTCGTGCCGATGATCCAGTGCCGCCCCCACGGGATGACGAAGAGCACGCTGACCGGCGTGCGCAGGATGATCCCGGTGCCCGACTGGATTCGGTCCCTGGGCACGACCAGGTGTATTCCCTTGGACGCCCGCACGTTGATCGTGCCACGCCCGCCGACCATGGCCTGGATATCGTCGGTCCACACCCCGGTGGCGTTGACCACCTGCTGAGCCCGGATCTCCACCTTGGCCCCGGACTCCAGGTCAATGGCGCGGACGCCGGTAACCCGCTCGCCTTCCCGCAGGAACCCGGTCACCTGGGTGCGGGACGCGACATGGGCGCCGAAGCTCGCGGCGGTACGGACCAGCGTCATCACGTAACGGGCATCGTCGACCTGTGCGTCCCAGTACACCAGGGCACCAGTCAGCGCCGACCGCCGGAGCGCGGGCGCGAGCCGCAGTGCGCCGCGCCGGGTCAGCTGCCGGTGCCCCGGCAAGCCCCTGGTCTGTCCCAGCGCGAAGCCAAGCAGGTCGTAGGCGGTGACCCCGGCCCCCACGTAGGCGCGCTCCCAGACATGATGGGTGAAGGGGAAGAGGAACGATACCGGGCGGACCAGATGCGGCGCGATCCGCTGCAGGAGCAGCGACCGCTCCGCCAGCGCCTCCCTGACCAGCCCGATGTTGAGCTGCTCAAGATAGCGCAGGCCGCCGTGGATGAGCTTGCTCGACCGCGACGACGTGCCCGATCCGAAGTCCCGCGCTTCGACCAGGCCAACGGACAGCCCGCGGGTGGCAGCGTCGAGCGCGACTCCGGCGCCGACGATTCCACCGCCCACCACCAGCACCTCGTGCTCGGTCGCGGCAAGCTCGGCGAGCGCCGCACCTCGCTCCGCCGGCCCCAGCCTGACCGTCGTTCCGCCACCGGCCATCACAGTCCGAACGCTACGCCCGCGGGCCCCGGCCGGCGGCGGCCGGCCTGCCCGCAGTGATCCAGACCGGTTGGGCGGGTCAGCGGCGCTGCGCGCTCGGCGTCACAACGACCTCGACCCGCTGGAATTCCTTCAGGTCCGAGTACCCGGACGTGGCCATGGTCCGCCGTAGCGCGCCCATCAAGTTCATCGAGCCGTCGGCGACCGTCGACGGGCCGTGCAGGATCTGCTCGATGGTGCCGACGGTACCGACCCCGAGCCTGGCCCCGCGCGGCAGTTCCGGATGGTGCGCCTCGCTGCCCCAGTGGAATCCGCTGCCCGGTGCCTGCGCGGCACGCGCGAACGGGGAGCCGACCATCACCGCGTCCGCGCCCAGCGCCAGCGCCTTGGCGATGTCGCCGCTGCGGGTCATGCTGCCGTCCGCGATCACGTGCGCGTACCTGCCACCGGACTCGTCGAGGTAGTCGCGGCGGGCCGCGGCGACGTCCGCGATCGCCGTGGCCATCGGCACGGCGACGCCGAGCACCGCCGCCGTGGTGTGACCGGAGCCGCCGCCGAATCCGGTCAGCACGCCAGCAGCGCCGGTCCGCATCAGGTGCAGTGCCGCCGTGTAAGTCGCGCAGCCGCCGACGATGACCGGCACGTCGAGCTCGTAAATGAACTGCTTGAGGTTGAGCGGTTCAGACTGGCCGGACACGTGCTCGGCCGACACTGTAGTACCACGGATGACGAAGATGTCCGCGCCCGCGTCGATGACGGCCTTGTAGTACCTGACGGTCCGCTGCGGGGACAGCCGCGCCGCCGCCGTGATGCCCGCCGCCCGGACCTCCTCGATCCTGCGCCCGATCAGCTCTTCCTTGATCGGCTCGGTGTAGATCTCCTGGAGCCTGCGGGTGGCTGCCTCGTCGTCAAGCTCGGCAGCCTCGGCCAGCAGCGGCTCCGGATCGTCATAGCGCGTCCAGAGGCCCTCTAGGTCGAGCACGGCCAGGCCACCGAGCCGACCTATCTCCACGGCGGTGCGCGGCGAGACAACGCTGTCCATCGGGGCGACGACGAGTGGCAGGTCGAACCGGTAGGCGTCGATCTGCCATGAGATCGAGACCTCTTCCGGGTCCCTGGTCCGGCGGGACGGCACGATGCCGATCTCGTCCAGTGCATAGGCCCGGCGGCCGCTTTTGCCCCGGCCTATCTCAACCTGCGTCATGTCCTCTCCAGCTGCGTCATGTCCGCCGTCCGCCGTAGTTCGGTGCCTCGGCGATCATCTGGATGTCGTGCGGATGGCTCTCCTCCAGGCCCGCTCCAGTGATCTGGGTAAACCTGGCTTCCTGCAGCTCGGCGATAGACCGCGCGCCGCAGTAGCCCATCGCGGCCCGTAGCCCGCCGACGAGCTGGCCGGCCACGGCGCCCAGCGGGCCGCGGTAGGGCACCTGGCCCTCGACGCCCTGCGGGACCAGCTTGTCCTCGGATAGCACGTCATCCTGGAAATAACGGTCTTTGGAGTACGAGCCGCCGCGCTCGGCATTCCGCAGTGCCCCCATCGACCCCATGCCCCGGTACAGCTTGAACTGCTTGCCCTGAATGAACACCATGTCACCCGGGCTCTCGTCGCAGCCGGCCAGCAGGCCGCCGAGCATCACCGTGTCAGCTCCGGCCGCGATGGCCTTGGCGATGTCACCGGAATACTGCAGGCCGCCGTCGCCGATGACGGGCACGTTCGCTGCCCTGGCCGCCTGCGCCGCCTCGTAGATCGCGGTTACCTGCGGGACTCCTACGCCGGCCACGACCCGGGTTGTGCAGATCGAGCCGGGACCGACGCCGACCTTTACCGCGTCGGCAGCTGCGTCGACCAGCGCCTGGGCACCTGCCCTGGTGGCCACGTTGCCGCCGATCACGTCGATCGATACGTTGGCCTTGACCTGAGCGATCATGTCAAGCACGGCCTGAGCGTGGCCGTGTGCGGTGTCCACTACGAGAAAGTCGGCGCCAACGTCGGCCAGTGCCTGCGCCCGGCGCTTGCCATCCTCGCCCACGCCCACCGCCGCGCCGACGACAAGGCGTCCTTCGGCGTCCTTGGTGGCGTTCGGGAACTTCTCGCTCTTGGTGAAGTCCTTCACCGTGATCAGTCCGCGCAGCCGCCCCGCCTGGTCAATCAACGGCAGCTTCTCGATCTTGTTCCGGCTGAGCAGCCGCAGCGCCTCCTTCCGGCCGACTCCGACCGGTGCAGTGACAAGCGGCATCGGGGTCATGACCTCGGTGACCCGGCGCGTGCGGCCCGTCTCGAACCGGATATCCCGGTTGGTGACGATGCCGAGAAGCACGCCATCGGCAGCGGTTACCGGCACGCCCGAGATGCGGTACCTGGCACAGAGCCGCTCGACGTCCGCCACGGTGGCGTCCGGGCCGCAGGTCACCGGATTGGTGATCATGCCCGCCTCAGATCGCTTCACCATGTCGACCTGCTGTGCCTGGTCCTCGATGGACATGTTGCGGTGCAGCACGCCGGCCCCGCCCTGCCGGGCCATGGCCACCGCCATCCGGGCCTCGGTGACGGTATCCATGGCCGATGAGACCAGCGGAATGCTGAGGGTGATATTGCGGCTGAGCCGGCCAGCGATGTCGGCCTCGCTCGGCAGGATCGCCGAGTGAGCGGGCAGCAGCAGCACGTCGTCGAAGGTCAGGGCCGGCGGGGCGAACTTGGCGGCCGCGGTGGCGTCACTTTCGGTGGGATGACTGCGAGACATGCTTCATCCTAGTGACAGCACCATGCTACTGGCGCGTTCACGCACCACGGGTCAGGCGATCCACTCCTCCCTGGCGATCGCCCGTAGCCGCGCGAGCGCCCGGTGCTGCGCAACCCGGACGGCTCCGGCCGACATCCCGAGTGCGTTACCGGTCTCCTCGGCCGACAGGCCAGTGATGATCCGCAGTACCAGCAGCTCGCGCTGCTGGACGGGGAGCCTGGTCAGCAGCGCCATCGCGCGCTTGGCCTCGATATAGGCCACCACGGTCTCCTCCGGGCCTGGCCGGTCATCGGGGCCGTCCGGGAGGTCCTCCGTCGGGATAGCAAGCCTGCCCGCGCTGCGCACTGCATCGGCCACTTTGTGCGATGCGATGCCAAATACGAATGACGCGAAAGGCCGGCCCATATCCCGATAACGAGGAAGCGCAGAAAGGACCGCAATGCAGACCTCCTGCGCGACATCGTCGGCCACATGATAGTGACCGGCAATCCGGCCAAGGCGGGCCCGGCAGTACCGGACCACCATAGGCCGGATATGTTGCAGCAGTGACTCGATCGCGGCTGGCTGGCCCCTGGCTGCCTGCGCGGTCAGGTCGCGCAGACTGCCCCGGTCCCCCCCATCTAGCTGCGATTCGACACGTTCCCCCTGGGCCACTGGCCTGACTGCGCATGCCTCCGTCACGATGCAGTGATGCCCAGTTAAACGGCTCCGGACCTCGTCTAAGTCACAACGGAAAGGTCACATTGATGTGACGCCAAGATATGGCGGCTAACTAAAATAGCAGTGCGTAATCAACTAACTACTCTCCGTATTTGAATGTGCTGCACAGTTCCCGGCTTATTACATGACGTGCCATTGTGGCCGCTGTCCAGGCAAAATATGACGCTCGGTGAGCAAATGGCCGGATCAGTCACGCCCGGCGAATGGCCGGACCCGCCGATGCGGCAGTGGTTAACATTTGTCCGGTAATCACCGGATAAATGTTAACCACTATGTCGAGCCTGAGACGGGGGCCTGAGCGGGGGCCTGAGACGGGGGCCTGGGCGGGGGCCTGGGCGGGGGCCTGGGCGGGGGCCTGGGCGGGGGCCTGGGCGGGGGCCTGGGCGGGGGCCTGGGCGGGAGCGGAAGCCGGGAACCGGCTAGCGAAGGAGCTGGCGGGACGCTGGCTAGACCGGCTAGATGCCGGATGCCCCGCCGCCACGCCAGGTGGCGCGGCGGCGGGGCATCCGGGTGATGCTCCCCTGCGGGCGGCCGGTAAGTGCCTGACCGGCCGGGGCTCAGACCGGGTCAGTGGCCGTGCCCGTGGCCACCGCCGCCGGCCGGGGCTGCTTCCTTCTCCGGCTTGTCCGCCACCAGGACCTCGGTGGTCAGCAGCATGCCGGCGATGGACGCGGCGTTCAGCACCGCCGAGCGGGTTACCTTGACCGGGTCGATCACACCCTGGGCAACCAGGTCGCCGTACTCGCCGGTGGCTGCGTTGAAGCCATGGCCGGCGGGCAGCTCGGTCACCTTGGCGACAACAACGCCGCCCTGGGCGCCGGCGTTCTCCGCGATCCAGCGGCACGGCGCGGACAGCGCCCGGCGCACGACCCGCACGCCCACTGCCGCGTCCCCGGTCATGCCCAGGTCGCCGAGACTGCCGGCCGCCCGGACCAGCTCGCTGCCGCCGCCGGGGATGATCCCCTCCTCGATGGCCGCGCGGGTCGCCGAGATCGCGTCCTCGAGCCGGTGCTTCTTCTCCTTGAGCTCGACTTCGGTCGCCGCGCCCACCTTCAGCACGGAGACGCCGCCGGACAGCTTGGCCAGCCGCTCCTGCAGCTTCTCCCGGTCCCAGTCCGAATCGGTGTCCTCGATCTCGGCGCGGATCTGCCGGATCCGGTCGTCGATCGCCGACTGGTCGCCGGCTCCGTTGATGACCGTGGTCGTGTCCTTGTCCACCACGATCCGGCGGGCGGAGCCGAGCGTCTCAATGCCGACGAGCTCCAGCTTGAGGCCGACTTCCTCGCTGACCACCTCGCCGCCGGTCAGTACCGCCATGTCGGCGAGCATCGCCTTCCTGCGGTCGCCGAATCCTGGCGCCTTCACGGCGACCACCGGGAGCAGTCCGCGGATCTTGTTGACGACCAGCGTGGATAGCGCCTCGCCGTCCACGTCCTCGGCCACCACCAGCAGCGGCTTCTTGGTCTGCGCGATCTGCTCGAGCAGCGGCAGGAACTCGGCCATCGCCGAGATCTTGCCTGCGTGCAGCAGGACATACGCGTCCTCGAGGACCGCCTCCATCCGCTCCTGGTCGGTGATGAAGTATGCCGAGATGTAGCCCTTGTCGAACTGCATGCCCTCGGTGAACTCCAGCTCCAGCCCCATCGTCGGCGCTTCCTCGACGGTGATCACGCCGTCCTTGCCGACCTTTGCGAATGCCTCGGCAATGATCTCGCCGATCCGGCTGTCCTGCGCGGACACGGTCGCGACATGCGCGATCTCGTCCTGCTCCTCGACCTCACGGGCGATCTTGAGCAGGCTGTCCGATACGGCGGTGGCGGCGGCGTCAATCCCGCGCTTCATCGCCATCGGGTTGGCGCCGGCCGCAACCGACCGCAGGCCTTCCCTGACCATTGCCTGCGCCAGCACGGTCGCGGTGGTGGTTCCGTCACCGGCAACGTCGTTGGTCTTGGTGGCGACCTCCTTGGCGAGCTGCGCGCCAAGGTTCTCGTTCGGGTCTTCCAGCTCTATCTCGCGCGCGACGGTCACGCCGTCGTTGGTGATGGTCGGCGCGCCCCACTTCTTGTCGATAACAACGTTGCGGCCCTTGGGGCCCAGCGTCACCTTGACAGCGTCCGCAAGGTGGTTGACGCCGCGCTCAAGCGCGCGGCGCGCATCCTCGTCGAACTCCAAGCTCTTGGCCATGAGTACCTCAGACTACCTATTTGAGCGGATTCGGGTTGATTGCGGATTAACATGGCGCCGCCCCGGACAGACCTGCTGCCCCGCGGAGGTAACTCCGCGGGACCGCGAGCCGATCCGGGGCGGCGAGCACGCAAGCGTGCCCGGCGCGGGCTTGCCCGCGCCGCATGATCTGCTCGCTACTTCTCGATGACGGCGAGCACGTCACGGGCGGAGAGTACGAGGTACTCCTCGCCGCTGTACTTGACCTCGGTGCCGCCGTACTTGCTGTACAGCACGACGTCGCCGACCTTCACGTCCATCGGGACGCGCTTGGCGCCTGCATCGTCGAACCGGCCCGGGCCTACCGAGATGACTTCGCCCTCCTGGGGCTTCTCCTTGGCGGTGTCCGGGATGACCAGGCCGGACGCGGTGGTCTGCTCAGCTTCGAGCGGGCGCACCACAATCCGGTCTTCGAGCGGCTTGAGAACAACCTTGGTGGCGGTCGTCACGATCTGACCTCCCCCTCCGAAAAGGGCTAGCTGAAAATTACTTAGAGAGGGCGACCATGGCGGCCTGCCGTCGCGGGTGCCAGACCAGCCTCGTCGCATTAGCACTCTATCCTATCGAGTGCCAGTTCCGAACATTAGCGTTGCCGCGCGCGCACGTCAAACTCCCGCGGCGGAGAGTCCGGGCTTACGCTAGCCGCAGGGCAGGCCGGCCCCGCTCCGGCGGCGGCCCGGCAGGCCGCCGGGCCGCCGCCGGAAGAGCCACAACACAGGATTTTAACGGGGGTACGGTGCGCATCGACGCCGTCATAACGCGGATGACCACGCTGCTTGATGAACTGCGCCAGGAAGGCGACGGCCGGGCCGCGTTCCACGCCACCTATCTGCGGACGACCCGCGCGGTCGCGGACGCGCTGCGGGCCGGCGCCTTCCTTGACACCGACTGGGTAGAGCGCTGGGACGTCGCCTTCGCCGGGCTCTACCTCGATGCGCTCGACGCGGCCCGGCGCGGCGACCCGGTGCCGCGGCCGTGGGCGGTCGCGTTCGCCGCGGCGGCCGACCAGCGCAGCCTGCCCGCGGTGGCGCATGTCCTGCTGGGCATGAACGCGCACATCAATTACGACCTGCCGCAGGCCCTGCTCGCGGTGATCAGCGACGACGAGTTCGGCGACCCGGCGCTGCTCGCCCGGCGGGAGGCTGACCACCGCAAGATCGACGAGGTGCTCGCCGCCAGGGTCCGGGCCGAAGACCACGAGCTGCGCGAGCTCGCCGAGCGGTCCTGGCAGGACACCGTGCTGCAGCCGGTCAACCGGGCAGCCAGCCGGCGGTTCCTGCGCGAGTCGCGAGCCAAGGTGTGGGCCAACGCGAGGACGCTGAGCCGCAGCCGCCGCGACGGCGACAGCGCCTATCAAGTCCGGCTCGTCCAGCTGGAGGACCTCAGCGCCGCCCGGGTGGCCGACCTGGTCCGGCCGGGCCCGGTGCTGCTCCGACTGGCCACCCGTGGCTTCGGGGTCGTGCTGGACGACGAGCGGGATCCCGCCGCGGCAGGCGGCCGCGGGACCGATGGGCCGGGCACCGCCGGGACGATGGCCGCCAGGATGGTGACCAGGCGGCTCGCGGCCGGACGGCGGGCGGCGAAGCGGGCCGCCGCAGGGCGGGCCGCCGCGACGCGGGCAGCCACCAGGCCGAGCCCGCTGCGGTCATTCGACCCGGTGCTAGTCGGCCGGCTGGAATGCGGCCTGTGGATGGCCTATTACCGGCGCCGCTGGCCACAGTTCCTCGTGCTGAGCGTCCGGGTGGTGCACGCCGCGTTTCAAATGAACTGGACACGGACCTTGCACGGGGCCTGGCTGGTGCTGCGCGCGAACCAGCTGTGGGCGCCAGCCGACAACGACCCGGACGGGGCCAGGCGCTGCATGCGGCGTTTCTACGCCCTGCTGCGGCTCACCCATGGCGAGCCGCCCAACCCCGCCCGCGCCGCCCGGCTGGAAGTCGAATGGTGGCGGGTGCACCGCGCGCACCAGCATGGCGAGACCGACGGCGATGTGTCGCCGCTGATCGCTGCGCTGTCCCGGCTGTATGCCGAGGTCTACGGGCGGCCCGAGGCCGAGCTGCGGGCAACCGCGCTGCACCGGGCACGGGCGATGGATGTCTGCGATGAGTGGGTGAGCCAGGGCTGCGATCCGGCCAGCCCGCTGGTCCGCGAGGAGCGGGCGCTGCTGGTCCGCTCGTACGCCGAGCTGCTCGCCGCCGTGCACGGCTGAGCCGGCCGGCCATCAGAGCGTGACGGTGGTCACCGGCAGCGCGGAGTCGGCGGCGAAGCCGGGCGGCGATGGCGGCGTGCCGCGTGCGGCAAGCTCGGCCCCGAGCGCCGCCACCATCGCGCCGTTGTCGGTGCACAGGCCGGGCCGCGGTACCCGCAGCACGATCCCGGCCGCGGCGCAGCGTTCGTCGGCCAGTGCCCGCAGCCGGGAGTTGGCGGCTACCCCGCCGCCGATCACCAGGTGGCCCACGCCGTGCGCGCGGCAGGCATCCACTGCCTTGCGGGTCAGCACGTCGGCCACGGCTTCGGAGAAGGACGCGGCGACGTCCGGCACCGACACGGGCAGGCCGGCCTGCTGCCTGGCCTCGACCCAGCGGGCCACCGATGTCTTGAGCCCGGAGAAGGAGAAGTCGAAGGTCTGGTCCCGGTACTTCGCCCGCGGGAACGCCGCCGCCGCCGGATTGCCGTGCCGCGCCGCCGCGTCGATCGGCGGCCCGCCGGGAAACGGCAGCCCGAGCAGCCGGGCAACCTTGTCGAACGCCTCGCCCGCCGCGTCGTCAATGGTCTGCCCGAGCGGCACCACGGTCGCAGCGAGCTCCGGCACCAGCAGCAGCGACGAATGCCCGCCGGAAACCAGCAGGGCGATCACCGGGGCCGGCAGCGGCCCGTGTTCCAGCTGGTCGACGGCAATGTGCGCGGCCAGGTGATTGACGCCGTACAGCGGCTTGCCGAGCGCCAGCGCATAGGCCTTCGCCGCGCAGACCCCTACAAGCAGCGCGCCGGACAGCCCCGGGCCCGCGGTCACCGCGATCGCGTCCACTTCGGCCAGCTTGACGCCGGCCGTGGCCAGCGCCCGGTCCACCGCGGGCACCATCGCCGCCAGGTGCGCCCGGCTGGCCACCTCCGGCACCACGCCGCCGAACCTGGCGTGCTCTGTCACGCTGGAGGCAACCGCGTCGGCGAGCAGCTGATGGCCCCGGACCAGGCCGGCGCCGGTCTCGTCGCAGGATGTCTCGATGCCGAGCACCAGCGGGGCGGTCACCGGGTGCCGCCCGCGGTCAGCGTCCCGGCATCCAGGTCCAGTTCCTTGCGCATCACCAGGGCGTCGGCACCGGACGGCTGGTAGTAGCCGCGGCGGATCCCGATGCGGGTGAAGCCGTAGCGCCGGTACAGCCGCTGTGCCCGGGCGTTGTCGGCGCGCACCTCCAGGAAGACCTCCCGGCAGCCGCGCCGTGCGGCTTCCGCGAGCAGGGCCTCGAGCAGGGCCGATCCGGTGCCCTGACCCCATCGGTGGCCGGCCACGGCGAGCGTCAGCACGTCCCCCTGGGTGCCGGCCGAGAGCAGCCCGGCGTAGCCGGCCACCACCCCGGCATCGTCGGCCACCAGGTAGTGCCGGCTGCGCGGCTGCTGGGCAAGCTCGCCCGTAAGCATCGCCTGCGACCATGCCTCGTCGCCGAACAGCTGCCGCTCAAGCCTGAGCACGGCGCGGATGTCGGCCGTCGTCATCGCGCGCAGCGTCGCGGCCGTCACGGCGTCACCCGCTTCGGCGCGCCCGGGATCCGTGCGTCCGGCCTGCGCAGGTACATCGGCTCAGGGGGAAGCACCGGCTGGCCGGCGGCTATCCGCTCGGCTGTCAGGCTGGCCAGCACGGCGGCCGAGGGATAACCCGGCTCGATCGGCGGTCCCAGCTCCGCCGGATAGAGCAGCGCGCCCTGGCCGGCTACCGGGCAGCCCTGGCTGGCCTCGCCCGGCGCGCCCACCTCGGGTCCGCTGACCCGCCGACCGGCCGCCGTGTAGCGGGCCCAGTAGATTTCCTTACGGCGGGCATCGGTGGCAACGATGAAGTCAGCACCGGCGCGGCCCGCCGCCGTCTCCCGGGCAATAACGTCCAGCGTGCAGGCGCCGTGCACCGGGATGCCGAGCGCGCTGCCGAGCACCCGCGCGGTTACCAGGCCCGCGCGCAGCCCGGTGTACGGGCCGGGGCCCACCCCGACCGCGATCCCGGTAAGGCCGGCCGGGTCGGCGCCCGCCGCGGCCAGCACGTCGCGGATCGAGACGGCCAGCAGCTCACCATGCCGCCTGGCGCCCACCGCCGAGTCCTCGGCGAGCACGCGCACGCCGTCGTGCAGCGCGACGGTCACCGCCGGGGTAGCGGTGTCAAAGGCCAGCAGCAGCACGGTTGACCAGCGTAGGTCACGCCGGTGATTCGGTGCAGCCCGGCGATTCGGTGCAGCCCGGCGATTCGGTGCAGCCCGGCGATTCAGTGCAGCCCGGCGATTCAGTGCAGCCCGGCGAGCACGTCCCGGACCGCGGCGATCGCACCCGCCCTGAGCTGGGCGACCGATGCCGGACCGTAGCCGCCGCGGGAGGAATGATCAAGGCCCTGCAGCTTGACCGTGACCAGCGCATTGCGTTCCCGCACCAGCACCGTCACCAAGTCGGTCCGGTCGGCGCCGGTGGTGACGACCTGCAGCGCGCTGAACGCGGTGTCGCCGAACCCGGCCAGGCTGGTGATGGTCGCCTTCGGCAGGTGCGATTTCCTGGGCGGGTGCACCAGCCCTTGCCGTGCGGCGCCGAGGCTGTCGATGGCGTTGAAGGTCGCGCTGCCGTTGCCGGTGGCCAGCAGGCTGGGCGCGAGCGCCTGGACGGTCACCTGAAGCACCCGGTACAGCGGCCTGGCATCCAGCGTCCAGGTGCATTGACTCTCGCTGCGGCTGCCGCCGAGCGAGGCCGAGATCGCCCTGGCGCGCGATCCCGGCAGGTACTGATTGAGCGTGGCGGCAGGTACTACCCGGCAGGCGTCCGGCACCGACCGGAAGTCGCCCGGCTGGTAGGTGGTGACGAAGTTACTGTGCCTGGCTGCGGGCGCCTTGTGCGCCAGGAAGTGCACGGCGCCGGCCGCGATGACCGCGACGGCGATCGCGATGCCGCCCCAGGTGCAGATCTTGCGGCGGGCCTTCCTCGCCCGGGCGGCGACCGCCCGCCGCGGCCGCCAGCCGCCCCCCGGGCCGGCGGCTGGCCCGAAGTCGTCGGCATAATCGTCCGGGGCAGGCCGGCGCGGGGAGATGCTCAGCCCGGCCCAGGGCGGCAGGTCGCCGGTATCGAGATCTTCATCCAGATCCGGATCCGGGCCGCCGTAGCCGGCCGGGTGCCGCCGCGTGACTGGCTGCTCGGGCCAGCCGGACGCGGGCAGCCGGGCGGGACGACGGGGCGGGGGACCCTGCTGAGCCACGGCGCCTCCGGGAAGGGCATCGGACCGTGCGAGACCACGGCATGCTGACAGGCGACGCCCGCAGTTTAGTGGTGCCGGCGGTGCACGGGGCGGGCAGATCTGAACTAAAGAAGCTCGGCTGCGCCGGTTATGGCGAGATACACCGATTCTGCGGCGGCGGCCCAGCGGTCGCCCCGGCCGGCCAGCCGCAGCATCCTCGGCTGGTCGCCGTCGGCTGGCTCCGGGTCGGCAGCCAGCGCGGGCGCTGGCCGGCTGATCGTGACCTCCAGCCAGTCCGGCGCCAGCCCTTCGGCCAGCCCGCCGCCCCATTCCACCACAGTGACCGAGGAGTCCAGGTCGGCATCCAGGTCCAGGTCATCAACCTCGGCCGGGCTGTCCAGCCGGTAAGCGTCCGCGTGCACGAGCGCCGGGCCGCCGCGCAGCGCCGGGTGGATCCGGGCAATCACGAACGTGGGCGAGGTGACCGGGCCGCGCACGCCGAGCCCGGTGCCGATGCCCTGGACCAGCGTGGTCTTCCCGGCGCCCAGCGGCCCGTTGAGCACGATCAGGTCGCCGGGGCGCAGCAGCGCGGCCAGCCGCCCGCCCAGCCAGCGCATCCGCGCCGCGGTCGGCACGCAGGCCTCTGCCAGCAGGCGGGGCGGCTGCTGGCTGGTCCGGGTCAACGCGTGGCCCGGCGGCGGCCGGACCGCCCGTTTGCCGCACCGCCGGCCGCCGCCTCGGTGACCAGGCTGGTGATCGCCTCGTTGACCTCGGCCGGCCGCTCGAGGATGACCATGTGGCCGGCCCCGGGCAGCCGGATGTGCCTGGCGCCAGGGATTTCCGTGCCCAGCCGGTCGGTGAGCGCGGCCGGGACCAGGCGGTCCTGCTCGCCCGCGAGCACGACGACGGGAACCCGGCCGAGGATGCCCTGCACGGCTTCCTTGTCGTGGTCGCGCAGGGCCAGGAAGAAGTCGGCTATCACGCTGACCGGAGTGGCGCGGATCATGAGCTCGAGGAAGTTCACCAGCGCCGGGCTGGTCCTCCCGTCACCGAAGCCGACGTGCTTGGCGCCGAGGAACGCCAGGTCGCCTGCGGCCTGCCGGCTCCGCTCGACCAGCGCCGCCCGCCGGCCGCTGGCCACTACCCGCAGCATGGGCGCGGCCACCTGCCTGGCTACTGGCTGCAGCGGCCCGGGCAGCCAGCGGGTGGGATCGACGCCGCTGGCCGCGGTGGAGATCAGGACCACGCCGATGATCTTCGTCCCGAACAGGCCGGGATACTGATCGGCCAGTGCCATGATCGTCATTCCGCCCATCGAGTGGCCGACGAGCACGACCGGGCCGCTGCCGGGGGCGACGGCCCCGAGTACCGCGTACAGGTCGGCGCCGAGCTGGTCGATGCTGACATGTTCCGGGCCTGACTGGCCGGATCTGCCATGGCCGCGCTGGTCCCAGAACACGAGCCGGCCGAGGCCGCCGAGATCCCTGCGCTGGTAATGCCAGCAATCCTGGTTCAGCGTGTAGCCGTGGCAGAAAATGACCGTCAACGACGCGTCAGCCTGCCCGTTGAGTTCCACGTGCAGCGGTACGCCGTCGTCGGCGAGCACTGTGAGCGGCTCGCCGCGCAGTTCGCCAAGCGGCTCCGCTGCCTCCGGATCCGGCCGCAGCTGCTGGCGGCCGACCGCAATCTTCTCGGCTGCGATGACGGCCCCGGTCCCGGCTGCCACCGCGCCCACGACCAGGCCCGCCATGCCGGTGATCCGCCACCACCTGGCCATCTGACCTCCCGCTAAGCGACCCCGCCCCGAGACGCTATCAGCTCCTGCGGTTCAGTTACCTCAGAGTAGCTTCTGGGTACCCGGCCGGCGAACCTCGTCACGATCTCATAGGAGATCGTGCCGAGTGCATCCGCCCACTGCTGCGCAGTGGGCTCGCCAGCGTCACCCGGGCCGAACAGCACCACTTCGTCGCCGGCCGAGACGGCCGCGTCGCCGAAGTCCAGCACGAACTGGTTCATGCAGACGGTGCCGGCGATTGCCCACCGGCGGCCGCGGACCTGCACCTCCGCCGCGCCCGCGGCGTTCCTCGGCACGCCCTCGGCGTAGCCGAGCGGAACCAGGCCGAGGTTGCTCCGGCGGTCGGTGACGTGGCGGAGCCCATAGGAAATGCCGGTGCCCGGCGGTACCTGCTTGACCAGGACCAGCCGCGCCCGCACCGTCATGGCCGGGCGCAGCCAGGCCGGCAGCTCGCCCGGCAGGGTGGATAGGCCGAACACGGCACCGCCCGGCCGGACCAGGTCGAGCCAGGTGTCAGGCAGCGTCAGGGTAGCCGGGGTGTTGGCGAGATGACGCAGTTCCGGCCTGGCGCCGGCCCGCTCGGCCAGCGCTACCGCGTCCCGGAACGCCGCCAGCTGGGCCGCGGTAGCCGGGTGGCCGGGGATGTCCGCGCAGGCCAGATGCGACCATATCCCGGTGACCAGGACATGACCAGCCGCCTCGGCGGCCAGCGCCGCCGCCACCAGAATCCGGCCAGCCCTCGGCCGTCGCGCCGCCCCTGGACATGCCCGTGTCGGCCTTCAGGTGCAGGCGCGCGGGCCGGCCCGCTGCGCCGCGGCCGCGATCTGGCCGACCAGCGAGACGGAACCGGCGGACAGGTCGACACCGCCGCGGATGGCGTCCTCATGCGCCGCGTCCGGCGCGCCGAGCAGGCACAGCACCGGAACCGTCAGGCCGGCCTGACGGAGCTCAAGCGCGTCGCCGATCTGTACCACCCCGAGCCAGTCCGCGCCGCCCGCGACCGCTGCCCTGGCGGCGGGAATCATCCCGTGCCCGTACCCGTCGGCCTTCACCACCGCCATCAGCTGCGCTCCGCTGACGTGCCGCCGTAGCGCCGAGACATTCTGCTTGACCGCGCCCAGGTCGATGAGCGCTTCCGGGTGACCGTCCATGACGCTCCAGTGTGCCAGCAGCCCCGGCGAGCCGGCCGCCTGCCTGTTCGCCGGCCAGCCGCGGCCCGCCAGCCGCAGGCCGGCCACCGGATCTGCACGAGCCGCGCGGACATGATAGGCACTGTGCATGGTCGAACTCATTCCCCGGCAGGTACTTTTCGGCAATCCCGAGCGAGCCAGCCCCCGGATCTCGCCCGACGGGACGCAGCTGGCATGGATCGCGCCGAGCGACGGCGTGCTGAACGTCTGGGTCGCTCCGGCCGGTATCGGGCAAGGCGACGGCATCGACTGGTCCGCCGCGCGAGTGGTCACCGATGACACCGACCGCGGCATCCGCATGTTCGCCTGGGCCCACGACGGCAGGCACCTGCTGTACCTGCAGGACACCGGCGGCGACGAGAACTGGCGCCTGCACGACGTGGACCTGGTCACCATGCAGCGGCGGGACCTCACCCCCTTCGACAATGTCCAGACGCAGCTCATCGCCGGGGAGAAGAAGTTCCCGACTGAGCTGCTGATCGGGCTGAACCGGGACAATCCGCAGCTGCACGACGTGTACCGGCTGGACCTCACCACCGGCGAGCTGACCAAGGAGGTCGAGAACCCCGGGTTCGTCGGCTGGGTCGCGGACAGCCAGCTGGTGGTGCGCGCCGGGGTCGCCCCGCAGCCGGATGGCAGCCTGGTCATCATGGTCCGCGACGACGCCGGCCAGGACTGGCGGCAGCTGCTTTCCATCGACGCCGAGGACGCGCTGACCAGCGGGCCGGTGGCGTTCAGCGATGACGGCACTACCATGCTCGCGATGAGCTCGGTGGGGACGAACACCGGCAGGCTGGTCCGGCTGGACCTGGCGACTGGCGATGCCGAGGTACTCGCCGAAGATCCGGAGGCCGATGTCACCGACATCAGGCTGCACCCGGATACCAGGGAACCCCAGATCGTCACCTTCCTCAAGGACCGTTCCGAGTACCGGGTTCTCGACCCGGATGTCGCGGATGACCTCGCGGCGATCCGGGCGCTGCACCCGGGCGATCCGTCCTTCGATGACGCCGACGACGCCGATTCGACCTGGCTGGTCGGTTTCACCAATGACTCAGGCGCTGTCCCGTTCTTCAGCTTCGACCGGGAGACCCGGACCGGGAAGTTCCTGTTCGAGACTCGGCCCGAGCTGTCCCGCTACGAGCTTGCGCCGATGGAGCCGTTCTCGTTCACGGCCAGGGACGGCCTCACCATCCACGGATACGCGACGTTCCCGCCCGGGGCAGGCCGGACCGGGCTGCCGATGGTGCTCAACGTGCACGGTGGCCCATGGGCGCGCGACGCCTGGGGCTTCAACCCCGAGGCCCAGTGGCTGGCCAACCGCGGCTACCTGTGCGTGCAGGTGAACTTCCGCGGCTCGACCGGCTACGGCAAGGCGTTCGTCAACGTCGGCGACCGGGAATGGGGCGGCCGCATGCACGACGACCTGGTGGACGCGGTGGCGTATGTCACCGGCCAGGGCTGGGCCGATCCTGCAATGGTGGCGATCTACGGCGGTTCCTACGGGGGCTACGCCGCGCTAGCCGGGGCGGCTTTCACGCCGGAGCTGTTCCGGTGCGCGGTCGACATCGTCGGGCCGTCCAACCTGAAGACCCTGATCGAGACAATTCCGCCGTACTGGGCGCCGATGATCTCGCTGTTCCACCGCCGGGTAGGCGACCCGGCGAAGGACGCCGACTTCCTCTGGTCCCGGTCGCCGCTGTCCCGCGCGGACAACATCAGCATTCCGCTGCTCATCGCGCAGGGAGCCAACGACCCGCGGGTGAAGCAGGCCGAGTCAGAGCAGATCGTGGCGGCGCTCAAGGCGGCCGGGATCGATCACGAGTACCTGCTGTTCCCGGACGAGGGGCACGGCTTCGCCAAGCCGGAGAACCGGCTGCGGTTCTATGCCGCGGCCGAGCGGTTCCTGGCCAGGCATCTCGGCGGCCGGGCCGAGGAGTAGCGAGGCGGCCACGGGCAGGGCACCGGCACTCTCGATCCACGATCACGGATGATTCGTGCGCGGCCGCCCCCGGATCATCCGTGATCATGACCGATTCGCTGCTGCGGTTACCCGGATGGCCGCTGGCAGCGCGTCGATCAGGTCGGCGGAGCCGATCGGGGCGCCCTGGGACAGCCGCTGGATGGCGGGCGCCGTCCGGCTGGCGGCGGCACCGGCCTGCGCGGCACCGGCGGCCGCCAGCCTGGCGGCCAGGCCATGCAGGTACGCACCGGCCGCCGCCGCGTCCGGCGGAGCCAGGCCCTGCGCGAGTAGCGAGCCGATCAGCCCGGAGAGCACGTCCCCCGATCCCGCGGTGGCGAGCCAGCCGGTGCCGGTGGCGTTCACCAGTACCGGCGGGCTGCCCGATGGGGTGGCTATCACCGTCGTCGACCCCTTGAGCAGCACGGTCAGGCCCAGCTCGGCGGCGGCTCTCCTGGCGCAGGACAGGCGGCTGGCCTCGATCTCCGCCCGGTCGCAGCGCAGCAGCCTGGCAAGCTCGCCGGCGTGCGGCGTGATCAGCGTGGGCGCGGAGCGCGGCAGCAGTTCCGGGTGGTCAGCGAGCATGGTGATCCCGTCTGCGTCGATCAGGACGGGCAGGCCGGTGGATAGCACATCAGCGAGCTGGGTTACCGACGAAGAATCCGTTCCAAATCCAGGGCCGGCCACCCATGCCTGCACGCGCCCGGCTTCGGCAACTGCCCGTGCCGCCGGCCCGTCGGCGCCGACTACCGTGATCACTGCCTCCGGCCAGTGCTGCCGGACGACGTGCGCGGCCTGCTCCGCGGTCACCAGCCGGACCATGCCGGCGCCGCCGCGCACGGCGCCGCCGACGGTCAGCAGGGCAGCGCCGGTGAACCGGCTGCTGCCGGCCATGATTCCCAGCACGCCGCGACGGTACTTGTCGGATTCCGCGGTCGGCCGGGGCAGCAGCGCGGCGACATCGGCGGACTGCAGGGCACCGACGCTGGCCGGGCCCAGGCAGGGGCGCAGGCCGATGTCGATCAGCTCGGCCGGGCCGGCGTGCGTCGCGCCAGGATCGACGAGCAGGCCGGGCTTCCAGGTGCCGAACGTCACCGTCGCGTCGGCGCGGACCGCAGCGCCCGGCACCTCGCCGGTGTCCGCGTCGATCCCGCTCGGCAGGTCAACCGCGACGACCAGGCCGCTCGCGGCGGCCGCCCTGGCGGCCAGCGCCGCGCCGGGTTCCCGCAGCCCGCCGCGGCCGCCGATGCCGAGTATTCCGTCGATAATCAGGTCAGCGCCATCGATCAGGCCCGGTACCAGGCTGCTTTCCGGGCCGGCCAGGCTGCCGCCGGCGGCGCGCAGGGCCGCTCCGCCGCCGGGGTGCATTCGCGGGCCGGCGGCAACCGCCGTCACGATCGCGCCGCGGCCGGCCAGCAGGGCGCCCGCGTAGAGCGCGTCGCCGCCGTTGTCCCCGGTGCCGGCGAGCACGACGACCCTCGACCCGTACACCCGGCCAAGCAGGCGGGCGCACGCCGACGCCAGGCCAGCCGCGGCACGCTGCATCAGCGCTCCGTCCGGTACCCGGGCCATCAGGGCGCGCTCGGCCTTCCTGACCTCCTCGACCTCGTGTGCCTGCCTCACCGCGATGCCCCTTCCGCTACCACCATGGCCACGCAGAACCCGCCGTCATGACTGAGCGACACATGCCAGCCCTGGACGCCCAGCCGGTCTGCCGCATGCTGCACGGTGCCGCTGACCGCGAGCAGCGGCCGGCCGGCCGCGTCATGGGTAACGACGACGTCAGTCCAGCGGAGCCCAGCCGGGCCGCCCAGCGCCTTCGCCACTGCCTCTTTCGCGGCAAAACACCCAGCCAGCGAAGCCAGCGAAGCTGCGGGCGCATCGCGTTCGCTCTCGGCGAACAGCCGGGATGCCAACGCGGGCGTCCGCCGCAGGGCGGCCTGCAACCGGGAGATGTCCGCGATGTCCACTCCGATTCCCACGATCATGGCCCAAGCCTGCCATGACGGACCGCATATCCCGCCTGCTGGCCAGGCCGCCGGGGCGGGGCCGATACCCTGTTGCCGGATCCTGGTCGCGGCGCTTAGTGTCCGCCCATGGCTGCTTTCGTCAAGTCGGTGACTTTCGACTGCGGTAACGCGCTCACGCAGGCCCGGTTCTGGGCCGCCGCGCTGGGATCCGACGTCGACGAGGAGGCAACCTCGGCGCGTGCCTACGTCGAGGCGGCTGGCTGGGGCGGGCCGAACATGTGGTTCATCCAGGTACCTGAGTCCAAGGCCGCCAAGAACAGGATGCATTTCGACCTTCGCGCACCAGGCGGCACGGCCGCGGAGGTCGAGCGGCTGGCTGCCCTGGGCGCAAGCGTGATCAGCCACCACTCGTCGCATACCGTGATGCAGGACCCAGAGGGCAACGAGTTCTGCGTGGAGCCCGGGCCGGCCTGACGGAACCCGGGCCGGCCGGACAAGGTCGGGGCGGCCTGACGGAACCCCGGGCCGGCCTGACGGAACCCGGCCGGCCGGACAAGGTCGGGGCGGCCTGACAAGGGCCGGAGAGCCTCACAGGGCCCGGGGCGGCCTGACAAGGGCGCGCGGGGCGGCCTGACAAGGGCCGGAGAGCCTCACAGGGCCCGGGGCGGCCTGACAAGGGCGCGCGGGGCGGCCTGACAAGGGCCGGAGAGCCTCACAGGGCCCGGGGCGGCCTGACAAGGGCGCGCGGGGCGGCCTGACAATGGCCGGGCCAGCCTGGCGGAGCCGGTGACGGAGCCCGGCCAGCCTGGCGGAGCCCGGGCCTGGCGGAGCCGGGGGCAGCTTCAGCGGCCTAGCCGGGTAGCTGGCATTTCCGGCCACAGCGGCGGAGAGCGCCGCCCCAGCCCCGCCTGGCCAGCGTGGCCCCGACCTGAGCCGCGATCTCGCAGGGTCGCTCAGTCACGTCCGCCCAGCCATACCTGAGTGTTAGCTGCCCCTCGGCAGCATTCGCGTTGTCCCGGCGGATGTCATTCCAGCGAAGCCCGTCCGGGTGGGCAACTCGCCCGTCGAGTTCCACCACGAGCTCGTAAGCCTCGTAGTCGACATCCTGGTACTGGCGCCGACCAGCCCGGCGGACGACTCGCTGCCGCCGGCCGGGCGGCAGCCCGTGCGGGCGCTCGACCCGGCTGAAGTAGCGGAACTCAAGCAGCGAGTGCACGCCATCTGCGGCTAGGCCAAGCACCTCGGACAGTTCGGTACGCCATCGCAGCCGGCTGCGCAGGAGCATTGCTGCGCCGATCTTGCCGGGCGTGGTCCGGCGGCTCGCGCAGGCACGCAAGATCCATCCGAGCGCCGAGTCCAGGCTGCCGGCTGTCTCGGCGAGGTCTAGAACGGTCTCCTCGATGCGAGTCCGGGGCGGCCGCAGGACCGGATGACGCGCCTGCTGAACGCGTTGGGAGTAGTGCAAGGAAACCCCGTCAATCGGAGCGACCCGGTTGCCGCTTCGAACCATTACGTGCACTACGGACGCGGATTCGCTCGTGAGCCCGTGCAGTTCCGCAGCAGTCTGGTGACTGAGCGCAGCAGTCGGACCCGCGCGTAGCACGACTGCCCACAACCAGGCGAGCCGCCCTGGGTCGCCGCTAAAGGTCGCGTACACGCCGAGATGCAGCCGTTGCCACTGGCCGCTGCGCAGCCGGGCTGCGATGGCACTGTCGGTCAGGCCGATGCCGATGGCTTGCTGCCTGGACAGCACCCCGTGCTGCAGCACCAGCAGTTCATCATCGCACCGGAGCGCATTGGCTCTCATCGGGCTAGCGTGGCCGACTCAGCCGATCGAAGCCCACCCTGTTTCTCCACCTGTGGATAAGCCTTCCGGCGCTGCCGTTTCCTGTGCATAACGATCAGCCGTTACGTCCTTGCACGCTCTAGCGTGGACGAACGTAACTGCTGATCGCCGCCGGGGCGGGGGCGGGGGCGGCACCGGGGCCGGGGCCGGGGCCGGGGCGGCCGGGAGCCGGGCCCGGCGAGAGTGCTGCGGGTGGCTCACTCCACGGTAACGGACTTGGCCAGGTTGCGTGGCTGGTCCACATCGTGGCCCTTGGCCGCGGCGAGTTCGCAGGCAAAGACCTGCAGCGGCACGGTGGCCACCAGCGGCTGCATGAGTGTCGGCACTACCGGCATCTCGATCAGGGTGTCCGCATAGGGCGCCACCACGTCGTCGCCCTCGTCAGCGATGACGATCGTGCGGGCGCCGCGGGCCATGATCTCCCGGATATTCGACACGATCTTGTCGTGCAGCGCCGAGCGCCCGTCCGGGGACGGGACGATCACGACGACCGGCAGCCCCTCCTCGATCAGCGCGATCGGCCCGTGCTTGAGCTCGCCGGCCGCGAACCCCTCGGCATGCATGTAGGCGAGTTCCTTGAGCTTCAGCGCGCCTTCCAGGGCAACCGGGTAGCCGACGTGCCGTCCGAGGAAGAGCACGCAGCGCTCGCCGGCCAGCTCCCGGGCCACCGCCCGCACCGGCTCCATCGCGTGCAGTACCCGGTCCACCGCGGCCGGCATCTGGTGCAGCTGATCCATCACGGCGCTGACCTCATCGCCGTACATGGTGCCGCGCACCTGGGCCAGGTACAGCGCGACCAGGTAGCAGGCGATCAGCTGGGTCAGGAATGCCTTGGTGGAGGCGACGGCGATCTCGGGGCCGGCGTGGGTGTACACGACCGCGTCGCTTTCCCGCGGGATAGATGAGCCGTTCACGTTGCAGATCGCGACGACGTGCGAACGCTGCTCACGGGCGTGCCGGACCGCCATCAGGGTGTCCATCGTCTCGCCGGACTGGGAGATCGCGATGACCAGGGTCGACCTGGTAAGGATCGGGTCACGGTAGCGGAACTCGCTGGCCAGCTCCACCTCGCACGGGACGTCACTCCAGTGCTCGATGGCGTATTTCGCGATCATCCCGGCGTGATAGGCGGTCCCGCAGGCCACGATGATGATCTTGTCGACGTTCCGCAGCTCATCGTCGGACAGGCGGATCTCGTCCAGGGTCAGCAGCCCGTCTGCGCCGACCCGGCCGAGTAGCGCGTCAGCGATCGCGTGCGGCTGCTCCGCGATTTCCTTCAGCATGAAGTACTCGAAGCCGACCTTCTCGGCAGCCGACACGTCCCAGTCGACGTGGTAGTCGGTCACCTGGGCCGACGCTCCGTCGAAGCCGGTCACCGTGATCCGGTCCGCGCGTATCTCGACAACCTGATCCTGGCCGAGTTCGACTGCATCCCTGGTAAAGGCGATGAACGCGGCGACGTCGCTGGCCAGGAAGTTCTCGCCATCGCCGCGCCCGACGACAAGCGGAGAGTTGCGGCGCGCCCCGACGACCGCGTCCGGATCCCGCACGTCGACGGCGACCAGCGTGAAAGCGCCGCGCAGTCGCTGGCAGACCTGGCGCATTGCGGTGGCGAGCGAGCCGGCCGGCGGGGCGCCGGTTCCCGGCACGTCGGCCATCGCTGCCATCTGCTCTTCGATAAGGTGCGCGACAAGCTCGGTGTCGGTCTCGGACGTCAGTTCGTGCCCCTGGGCCTCGACCTCGGTGCGCAGCGCGGCGAAGTTCTCGATGATCCCGTTGTGCACAACTGCCAGCTGGCCGCCGCAGTCCGTGTGCGGGTGCGCGTTGGGGTCGGTAGGCGGCCCGTGGGTAGCCCAGCGAGTATGGCCGACGCCGACAGTGCCCGGCAGCGGAGGGCGCTCGGCGAGCGCTGCCTTGAGGTTGCCGAGCTTGCCCGCCCGCTTGGCCCAGCTGAGCTTGCCGTTTGCCACGACGGCGATGCCGGCCGAGTCGTAACCCCGGTACTCGAGGCGGCCAAGGCCCTCGAGTACTACGCCCAGTGCCTGCCGGTGACCTGCGTACCCCACGATTCCGCACATGACCGCCAGGTTAGTGCCTGATTCCCCGCATCACCGCATGCGCGATGCGTTATCAATCGGTTTCATGCGGTAACTAATATGCCTTGCCAGGCGGCTGGCTGCGCGGGCCGGATGACCGAGTCGCAGGTGGGACGGCCGAGGGGACGGATGCCTGGCTCAGGCCAGCGCGCGGACGGCGTCGGCGAGCCGGTCGGCTACCCGCTGCGCCTGGCTCGCGTCCAGTGCCTCGACCATGACCCGGACGGCGTGCTCGGTCCCGCTCGCCCGGACCAGCACACGACCGCTCCCGCCGAGTTCTGCCTCGGCTGCCGCGACTGCCGCCACGAGTTCGGCGGAGGAGCCAACCAGGGCCTTGTCCACCCCCGGCACGTTGATGAGGACCTGCGGATACCTGGCCATTACCCGGGCCACCGCGCTCAGCGGCCGCCCACTCCTGGCCAGCACGGCAAGCAGCTGCAGGCTGGTCAGCAGCCCATCGCCGGTCGTCGCGTGGTCGAGCAGGATAACATGGCCGGACTGCTCGCCGCCGAGCGTGAACTTTCCCTCGCGCATGGCCTCGAGGACGTACCGGTCGCCGACCGGGGTCTCGATCAGGTCGATGCCTGCCGCGCGCATCGCCTGCCGGAAGCCGAAATTGGCCATCACGGTGGTCACGACAGTGTTGCCAGCGAGCTGCCCGGTATCGCGCAGCTCAAGTGCGAGCACAGCCAGGATCTGGTCGCCGTCGACCACCTGGCCGTCCGCGTCGATCGCAAGGCACCGGTCCGCGTCGCCGTCATACGCGATCCCGGCGTCGGCCCGGTGCTCGGTCACTGCCGCCGTCAGCACGCCAAGGGAGGTGGAACCGCTGCGGTCATTGATGTTCAGCCCGTCGGGCTCCGCGCCGATCGCGACTACGTCAGCGCCCGCCCGGCTGAGCAGCAGTGGCGCCAGCGCAGACGCAGACCCGTGCGCACAGTCGACCACGATCCGCAGGCCGCCGAGCGGCAGGCCATCGCCAGGGCCATCCAGCGTCGCGAGCAGGTGGTCGAGGTATGCCTCCGCCTTGCCGGACGCATCCCGCACCCGGCCGAACCCGCTCCTGGGCAAGAGGGCGGGCCCGGCAATCCCGGCCCCGGCATCCGCCCCGGCACCGGTCCCGGCGCTGCCCGCGCCGTGCAGCCTGAGCTCGATCTCGTCCTCGATGGCATCCGGCAGCTTCAGCCCGCCGAGTGCGAACAGCTTGATCCCGTTGTCGGGTGCCGGGTTGTGACTGGCGGATAGCATTACGCCAAGCTCGGCGTCGAGGGCGGCCGTCAGATAGGCAACGGCCGGCGTCGGCACGACGCCGAGCCTGAGCACGTCCACGCCGGAGCTAGCCAGGCCAGCGACCACAGCGGCCTCAAGGAACTCCCCCGATGCCCTGGGATCCCGGCCGACTACGGCGGCCGGCCTGCGGCCGGTCTCGCGCGCCTCGGCGAATGCGCCCATGTCATCGAGAACCGCCGCCGCGGCAGCGGCCACGTCCATGGCTAGCCGGGCGGTTAGATCACGGCCAGCGATGCCGCGAACACCGTCCGTACCGAACAGCCGGCCCACTGGAACGCCCCCTGGTCTTCCGGTGCTGCCGCGCTAACCGGGCGTCAGCGCTTCGAGTACTGCGGCGCCTTGCGGGCCTTCTTCAGCCCGTACTTCTTGCGCTCCTTGACCCGGGCATCCCTGGTCAGGAAGCCCGCGCGCTTGAGCGTATTGCGGTTCTCCGGGTCGACAAGGATCAGCGCCCGCGCGATCCCGAGCCGCAGTGCGCCGGCCTGGCCGGTGACGCCGCCGCCGGTGATCCTGGCTACCACGTCAAACTGGTCTTCCGCGCCCAGCGTAACGAACGGCTCGCTGATGAGCTGCTGGTGCACCTTGTTCGGGAAGTACTCCGCTAGCGGCCGGTCGTTGACCCGCCACTGGCCGGTCCCCGGCAGGATACGAACCCGCGCGATGGCTTCCTTACGGCGGCCGGTACCCATCGCGTGGCCGGTCACCACCGGCTTGCGCGTCACCGCGCGGGCCGGGCCGCCAGCAGTCGCGTCACCGGTCTCGGTGGTGTATTCCGCTACATGCTCCCCCGCGGACCCGCCGGAGGCTGCATCGGCCGCCGCTGCGGGTGCCTGAACGTCAGTGGACTCAGCCACGGTGTCTTCCTCGCGCTTCCTCGTCGGCTCTCTTATTGCGCCGCGGCGCGGCTAGTCCCGGCCTGCTGCGTAATCTGCGTGATCTCGAACGGAACAGGCTGCTGTGCCTTGTGCGGATGATCGGGCCCTGCGTACACCTTGAGCTTGCGCAACATCTGCCTGCCCAGGGTGTTCTTCGGGAGCATGCCCTTGACCGCCTTCTCGACGGCCCTGGCCGGCTGCTTAGCCAGCAGGTCACCATAAGCGACCGAGCGCAGCCCGCCCGGATAGCCGGAGTGCCGGTATGCGCGCTTGTCCTGCAGCTTGTTGCCGGACAGCGCGATCTTCTCCGCGTTAATGACAATCACGAAGTCGCCGGTGTCCACATGCGGCGCGAAGATCGGCTTGTGCTTGCCGCGCAGCAGGATGGCCGCCTGGCTGGCGAGCCGGCCGAGGACAACCTCATTGGCGTCGATGACATGCCACTGACGCTGGATATCGCCAGCCTTCGGGCTGAATGTGCGCACAGTCATAAGCCTTCGCGTGTGGGTCCGTGATCCTTGGCCGCGCCCGGGGCGATCCCTCCGGGCGCGGGAATCCGCAGCACCGGCCGCCGCTCAGCTGCCCGCAGACGGGCAGCGCGGGCATGCCAGTGCACATGGACGCGTTAGAAGGATACCGGCCGCAGCCGGCGACGGTCAAAGCGAAGTTGAAACGGGCCGGCCCTGGCAGCTCGTCCCGGGCTGCGCTGCCGCCATCGCCGGCCGGGCTCTGGGCAGCCAATCTCGCCGGTCGCCGGCGTCCGCAATCCTGCCAGCTAGGGGCCCGGAAGCGAAATGCGAGGACCGCGCTAACGCGCGCCCAGACAGCGATACGCTCGCCGCATGCGTTACCAGGGTGATGCGGACGGCGGCGCGGCGCCCGGCGGGCAGGAGCGCCCTCCAGGCCGCCCTGGGCTGTCCTGGCCGCGAGCGGGTGACAGTGATCAGCCTGGCCGCAGCGGCGCCAACTGGTACTCCGACGCCGACCGCGCCGGAGCCAGCGCGCCCGGCAGCGAGCGCACGGGCGGCTGGCCCGCGGACGCCGAGGGCTGGCCCGCCGATGCTGGCGGCTGGCCTACTGATGCCGATGGCGGGACCACGGGCACCGGGTACCCGGGCAGCTGGCCCGCGGACGGCCACGGCACCGGCAGCGGGGCACCCGGCTCCGGGTACACCGGCAACTGGTACTCGGACGGCGGGTATTCCGATACCGGCTATGGCTACGGCGACGGCGAGTACGACGGCGGGCAGGAGCCCGCCGGCGAGCCGGGCGCTGGCGTCGCGGCTGACCTCATGACGGCAGACGTCACTGCAGGCGGACCGAGGCCGGCCGGCGGGGCGGCTGGTGCCGATATATCACCGGCCGGCGCGATGGCCGAAGATCGCGTGCTGGCCGCCAGCGGCGCAACCCAGCCGGGCAGCGTGCCACCGGGTAGCGCCTTGTACGGGACGGCCGGCGGCACCGCGGGCAAGGGCCCCGTCCGGGGATACCCGCCGGCTCCTGGCCAGTCGGCCCCGGTCTACCCGCCGGGCCAGTTCTCGCCTTGGAACCAGCCGCCGGCCGGGACCAGGGACGGCCGGGCGGTAGCTGAACCGTGGCGCGGCGCGGCGTCAGCCGAGCACGGGTACGCCGAGCCCGGCTATTCGGTCCTCGCCGTTTCAGATCCGGCCGCCGACGCGACGCCCACCCAGACCTGGGCGGTGGCCGACGACCACCCGTCAGGCAGCTGGCGGGACATGCACCCCGGGGCGGGGCAGGCCGCGGGCACCGAGCGAGTTCCGGCGCCCGGCCGCCCGGCCGGGCGCGCCAAGACCAAGCCCCTCCCCGGCCGACCCGCCGCCAGCGCACCTGGCGGCCCGCCGGCGCGTGCTGCCCGCGGCGCAGCCCGGGGCAGGCGAGGACGTAAGGCGGCCAGGGCCAAGCGCTTCCGCGTCCTGCTGGCCACCGGACTTGCCGTGGTCGTGGCCGCGGCTACCGGCACGTATTTCTACCTGGCGGGCGGCCAGCGGCAGGCTGGCCAGCCTGCCGCGGCGCCCCGGGCCACGTCGACGGCGACGCAGCCTGATCAGCCGTCGGCGTCACCGACGCCGACGGGCCGCTGGGGCCATATCCAGACCCGGCTGGCCGATCCGCAGAAGCTGACCCTGCACCAGCTCTTCCCGGTCCGGTTCAGCAGCGCGGGAGCCAGCTACGGAAGGACCGCGATCAAGGCCGGCAAGCACTGCACCCCGGCAGTGCTCGGCAGCCGACTGCAAGCGGCCGTCAAGGCGGCAGATTGCTCGCAGGTCATGCGGGCGAGCTATCTGTCAGGCAGCCACAAGCTGATGGGCACGATCGGCGTACTGAACCTGCGGAGCGCGCGGCTCGCGCGCCGGGCGGGCGAGGCCACCGGGCCGTCCCAGTTCATCGCGCAGCTGCGCGGCGCCAAGGGCCTGACTCGCAGGCTGAACAAGGGAACCGGCATCGAGGAGGCCGAGGTCAAGGGTCACTACCTGATTCTGATCTGGGCAGAGTTCGCGAACTTGCATGCCCCGAAGCACGCAGCGCAGAAAAAGGAACTCGTGCAGTTCTGTAACCGGTTGATCAAGAACACCGCGAACGTGAGCCTCAGCCGACGGCTAGTCACCGGCAAGCCCTAGCGCCGCATCGCGCTGGCGGGGTTGCCCGGCCCGGGGTTTGCCCGCAGGCCCGGGTTGCCTGGCCCAGGGTTGTGCGGCCCGGGGACGTCCTGCCCCCCCAGGGCGTCCGGCCGCGGTGTTTGCTCAGGGTTGTGCTGGCCCCGGCCGGACCCGGCGGGTGGCCAGCGCTCGCGCTGCGATTTCGCTGGCGGCCGGGTACCGGATCTCGTCAAGGCAAAGCCCGTGCGGCGGTGCCACCCGGACGGCCGGGTCGCGGATGCCGGCCGCGAGCACTTCGGCCGGCCAGCCGACCGGCTTGCTCCGGTCGCCGACCGCCAGCAGGGCGCCAGTAAGCGACCGCACCATGTTATGGCAGAACGCATCGGCTAGCACGGTCTCAACCGCGACGCCTGGCGCTGGCCTGGCCCAGGTCAGCTCGATCAGTGAGCGCACGGTGGTGGCGCCTGGCCGGCGGCGGCAGAAAGCCGCGAAGTCATGCTCGCCCAGGCAGGCGGCAGCTGCCTCGTTCATCCGCCCGACATCGAGCAGCCGGGGATGCCACAGCGTGTCGTGCCGGCGCAGCGGATCGGTGCCTACCGGATCATCGCAGACCCGGTAGGCATAACGCCGCCACAGTGCCGAGAAGCGCGCATCGAAATCCGCGGCCACCCTGGTGATCGCGCGCACTCGCACGTCGGCGGGGAGCAGCCGGGCCAGCCGCCGGGCCGCCGGGCCAGCCGCCTGCGCCCAGCAGGCGGCCGGCACATCAAGGTGAGCGACCTGTCCGCGGGCGTGCACGCCCGCGTCGGTCCGGCCTGCCACAGTCAGCCCGGGCGCGGCCGGCAGGGCCAGCACCCGGCCGAGCGCGTCCTCCACGGTCTGCTGGACCGTCCGCAGGCCGGGCTGGCGGGCCCAGCCGTGGAAGGCGGAGCCGTCGTAAGCCAGGTCAAGCCGGAGCCGGACCACCGCCACGCTAGAGCCCGCCGGGCCGGACGCCGCCGCGCCGGACACCGCCGCGCCGGCGCTTTCCTGGCTGGCCGCGCCCGCCGGGCCGGCCGTTTCCTGGCCGTGCACGCCATGGTTCATGATCGTGGCGGGTTTTGGGTGTGATAGCGCTCACAACCCTCCACGATCATGGCGGCGGGCTGGCCGCAGCGGTCAGCCGGTGCTCTTGTCGTCGTCGCCCGTAGTGTCGTCGCCCGTAGTGTCGTCGCCGGTAATGTCGGCGGCGGCCGCGGTGGCTGCATCGCCGTCGCCGACGGCGATATCTTCGTCGGCCGCATCCGCTGCTGCGTCATCCCCGGCTGCCGCTGCGTCATCCCCGGCTGCCGCTGCGTCATCCCCGGCTGCCCCGGTGTGCTCGGCTGCTGGCGTGCCCGCGGCCGGGATTCTCGGCCGCGACTGCGGCCGACGCATCGGCTGCTACCGGGGCGGGACGGCCAGCGGCGGGCTGCCCCCGGCGGGCACGGCGCCGCCGCGGCTTGGCTTCCGTCTCCTCCTGGATCAGCTCGATCACCGCGAGAGACGCGTTATCGCCCTTGCGCGAGCCGATCTTGGTGATCCTCGTGTACCCGCCGTCACGGGCCGAGAAGCTCGGCCCGATCTCGGTGAACAACGAGTGCACGACGCCCTTGTCGGTGACCACCGTCAGCACCTGCCGCCGGGCATGCAGGTCACCGCGCTTGGCGTAGGTGATCAGCCGCTCGGCCAGCGGCCTGAGCCTGCGGGCCCTGGCCTCCGTCGTGGTGATCTTGCCGTGCTCGAAGAGCGCGGTCGCCAGGTTGGCCAGCATGTGCTTCTGATGGGCCGAGCTGCCGCCCAGTCGCGGTCCCTTGGTGGGCGTGGGCATGGAAAAGTTCTCCTCGGTTCGCTACTGGCGGGCTATCGGAGCCCGCCAGCACTGCTCGGTCTCAGTACTGCTCGGTCTCGACGTAGCTCTCGTCATCATCTGCGCCGTAACTGTCCGCGGCGGTGCCCGGGTCGAATCCGGGCGGCGAGTCCTTCAGCGCCAGGCCCATGTCGATGAGCTTCTGCTTGACTTCCTCGATGGACTTCGCGCCGAAGTTGCGGATGTCGAGCAGATCCTGCTCACTGCGGGCCACGAGTTCGCCGACGGTGTGGATCCCCTCGCGCTTAAGGCAGTTGTAGGAGCGGACGGTCAGATTCAGTTCCTCGATCGGCAGCGCCAGGTCAGCGGCGAGCGCGGCGTCGGTCGGCGACGGGCCGATGTCCACGCCCTCGGCATCGACGTTCAGCTCCCTGGCCAGGCCGAAGAGCTCGACCAGCGTCTTGCCGGCGCTTGCCACCGCGTCCCTGGGACGCATGCAGGGCTTGGTCTCGACGTCGAGGATCAGCCGGTCAAAGTCGGTCCGCTGCTCCACCCGGGTCGCCTCGACCTTGTAGGTGACCCGCATCACCGGCGAGTAGATCGAGTCGATCGGGATCCGGCCGATCTCCTGCCCCTGCTGCTTGTTCTGCGCGGCCGAGACGTAGCCGCGGCCACGCTCGACCGTCAGTTCCATCTCCAGCTTGCCCTTGCTGTTCAGGGTCGCGATATGCAGTTCCGGGTTGTGCACCTCGACGCCGGCCGGCGGGGCGATGTCGGCGGCCGTCACCGGGCCGGGTCCCTGCTTGCGCAGGTACATCGGCACCGGCTCGTCATGCTCGGACGAGACGACAAGCTCCTTGAGGTTCAAGATGATGTCGGTGACGTCCTCGGTGACGCCGGGGACGGTGGAGAACTCGTGCAGCACTCCCTCGATCCGGATGCTGGTCACTGCCGCGCCGGGGATCGACGAGAGCAGGGTCCGGCGGACCGAGTTCCCGATCGTGTAGCCGAAGCCCGGCTCGAGCGGCTCGATAACGAACCTGGACCGGAACTCGTCTACCTGATCCTCGGTGAGGCTGGGACGCTGGGCGATGAGCATTTGACATTCCTTCCCGCGCTGCCCGTTATATGACAGCTGCGACTTCGCCGACGGCCCCGGCTGGCCGGGGCCGCTGGCCGCCGCCGGGGCGACGGCCAGCAGGGGTACTACTTCGAGTAGAACTCGACGATCAGCTGCTCCTGGACCTGGGTGTCGATCTGGGCCCGGACCGGGAGCGAGTGAATGAGGATTCGCATCTTGTCGGGGATTACCTCAAGCCAGGCGGGCGCGGGACGCTCGCCGGACTCGGCGCGGGCCACCACGAACGGCGTCATCTCAAGCGACTTCGGCCGCACCTCGATGATGTCGCTCTCGCTGACCCGGTAGGAGGGGATGTCGACCTTGCGGCCGTTGACCAGGATGTGGCCGTGGCCGACAAGCTGGCGCGCCATGTCCCGGCTCTTGGCGAACCCGGCCCGGTAGACCACGTTGTCGAGGCGGCTCTCCAGGATCTGGAGCAGCACCTCGCCGGTCTTCCCGCGCTTGCGGGTCGCTTCCTCGTAGTAGTTGTGGAACTGCCCCTCAAGGATGCCGTAGACCCGCTTGGCCTTCTGCTTCTCCCTGACCTGCAGCAGGAACTCGCTCTCCTTCGGCCGGTTCCGGCCGTGCTCGCCGGGCGGATAGGGCCGGATCTCAATCGGGCACTTCGGCGAGTCGCACTTGGCGCCCTTCAGGAACAGCTTCATCTTCTCGCGGCGGCAGCGCTTGCAGTCTGCACCGGTGTATCGAGCCATGTTGTCGCTACTCCTCAGACCCGGCGCCGCTTGGGCGGGCGGCAGCCATTGTGCGGAACCGGGGTGACATCCTGGATCGAGCCGACCTCCAGGCCGGTTGCCTGCAGCGACCGGATGGCGGTTTCCCTCCCCGAGCCAGGGCCCTTGACGAACACGTCGACCTTGCGCATGCCGTGCTCCATGGCGCGGCGCGCGGCGGCTTCCGCCGCCATCTGGGCGGCGAACGGCGTCGACTTACGCGAGCCCTTGAAGCCGACCTGGCCGGATGACGCCCACGAGATGACGCTCCCGCCCGGATCGGTGATCGAGACGATCGTGTTGTTGAACGTGCTCCTGATGTGAGCATGCCCGTGCGCGATGTTCTTTCTTTCCTTCCGGCGCACCTTCTTGGTGCCGGTACGGCTCTTGGGAGGCATCCTGCTCCTCTACTCCCGGAGGTGGTCGGTCCGCGATATCGCGGACTACTTCTTCCCGGCCTTCTTACGGCCGGCCACTGTCTTCTTCTTGCCCTTCCTGGTGCGGGCATTGGTCTGCGTGCGCTGGCCGTGCACAGGCAGCCCGCGGCGATGGCGGATTCCCTGGTAGCAGCCGATCTCGACCTTGCGGCGGATGTCCGCCTGCACCTCGCGGCGCAGGTCGCCCTCTACCTTGTAGGTCGCCTCGATCCAGTCCCGCAGGCGGACGAGTTCATCGTCGCCGAGGTCGTGCACCCGGGTATCCCCGCTGACGCCAGTCGCCTGCAGGGTCTCCAGTGCACGGGTCCGGCCGATTCCGTAGACATAGGTCAGGGCAACCTCAAGGCGCTTGTCGCGCGGGAGGTCAACGCCGACGAGACGTGCCATCCGGGCAGTTCTCCTTCGTTTCGCGGAGGTCCTGCGCGCCGCCCCCCGACCCTGCCCGGCCGGGGCCCCGGCCTCCTCCGGGGGTGATCCGCGGCCTGCCCTGCGGCCGGCCGCGGATCGCGGTGCGTGTCTTCGGTCCTGCTCAGCCCTGCCGCTGCTTGTGCCGCGGGTCAGAGCAGATGACCATGACCCGGCCGTGCCGACGGATGATCCGGCATTTGCTGCAGATCTTCTTCACACTCGGCTTGACCTTCACGATGGTCCCTTCAGGCAGCGGACGTGGCGCGCCCGCATGCCGCTAGCTCGTTACTTGTACCGGTAGACGATCCGCCCGCGACTCAGGTCATACGGACTTAGCTCGACCACTACCCGGTCGTCAGGGAGGATCCGGATGTAGTGCATCCGCATCTTCCCGCTGATGTGGGCCAGGACCTTGTGCCCGTTGTCCAGCTCCACTCTGAAGAAGGCGTTTGGAAGCGACTCCACCACCGTGCCCTCGATCTCGATGGCGCCGTCTTTCTTGGGCATGTCCTCCGCGTTTCGCTACTAGGTCGTCAGCCCGGCTGATTGCGTCCGTGCTAACTGACATCGATTTTCAGTTATTCCCGCCGTGCCGGTACTGCCGTGCAGGGTCGTGCGGTGCTCGGTTGGCTTCCCCGCGGCCCGGGCGCGCTTGCGCGCGTGGGCCGGAACGGGTGGCCCACCGGATCGGCTGCCTTCGCACCTCAGGCTAAGGCCATACGAGGACGGCAGCCCACTGGGGCCGGAGCAGAGTCTACGCGACAGGGGGCGGCAACGCGAACCGGGGTAGCAGCACCATTGCCCCGGGTCAGGGATCCGGCGGGCCGCCATCGATCTGGCCCCGGTCACGGCGCCGTCCGCGGTGATAATCCTGACCAGGATGCCCGCCGGTAACCCAGCGGGCGAGCATCACCGCTCCCCACGGCCCCACGATCCACAGGAACCACGGGTAGCCGGCCCCGGAAAGCACCCAGATCACGATGAAGACCAAGCTGACGCTAAGCCATGATCCCCAGGCAGCCAGCCAGCCCCCGGAGAACCGCCCGCCGGCCCTGCCCACCGGGCCGCCATGCACCTGCATGGCCGGAAGCGAGTCGTGACCCGCCGCCGGGCCGCGGTAACGCGGCAGCGCCGCGTCCGGCAGCCGGTACAGGTCGATCCCCGGCAAGTCGGCTAGCAGCCCGTCGAGTTCCCCCATCGTCTTGGCCGAGTAGACCTTGTCCAGCCGCTCGTTGAATTCCTCGGCGGTCAGCCGGCCGACCGCATGATGCTCGCGGAGCAGCGTCGCGGCGCGATCCCGGTCATCATCCGAAGCCCGGATCCTTGGGTCAGCAGGCATCGGCGCTCTCCTCGCCTGTCATTGCTGGCCGCCTCAGCCCTCTGTGCGCGAGCCGGTCGAGAGCGAAACCCCGCCGGGCGCCTGGCGGGCCCGCGTCTTGCCGAGCCCGGCCCGGCCGCCGTCCGGTGCCGTCAGCACCCAGGGCCCGTCCGCCGTGATCGCCACGGTGTGCTCGAAGTGGGCAGCCCGCGACCGGTCGGCCGTGATGACCGTCCAGCCGTCATCGAGCACCCGGGCAGCGGGCTGGCCGAGGGTGAGCATCGGCTCGATGGCGAGCGCCATCCCCTCGGCCAGCACCGGGCCGCGGCCGGGCTTGCCGTAGTTGGGCACTGGCGGATCCATGTGCATCTCGGTGCCGATGCCATGGCCGACGTAGTCCTCGACGATCCCGTACCGGCCGCTGGACCGGGCGCTGGTCTCGATGGCATGCGAGATATCCGTCAGCCGATGACCCGGCCAGGCCTGCGCGAGGCCGTGCCAGAGGGCGGTCTCGCAGGCCTCGATCAGCTGTGCGGCCTCGGCGCTGACCGGCCCGACGGAGACGGTGACCGCCGCGTCACCGTGCCAGCCCCCGGCAATCGCGCCGCAGTCGATCGAGATCAGGTCACCCGCTGCCAGCCGCCGCTGCGGGCTGGGGATGCCGTGCACGATCTCGTCATTGACCGATGTGCAGATCGTGGCGGGATAGCCGTGGTAGCCCAGGAACGAAGGGACCGCGCCGGCGGCGCGGATCTCGCGCTCGGCGATCGCGTCCAGGTCCGCGGTGGTGACGCCGGGCGTGGCCGCCGCCGCGGCGGCGGCCAGCGCGTGCGCGACGATCAAGCCCGCCTCGCGCATCCGGTCGAGCTGTGCTGGCGTCTTGACCTGAACCAGCGGTTCCCGCCTAATCCGCATGCTTCCTCCGGGGTAGTACTCCACGGTACCCGCAGCCGGCAGATACTCCTCAGCGGATGAAGCGCCGCAGGGCGGCAAGCGCCCGGTCGGTGATCTCCTCCACCGGCCCGGTGGCGTCGATCCCGAGCAGCGTGCCCTCGTCCGCGTAGAACGCGATCAGCGGCTGGGTCTGCGCGGCATAGACATCAATCCGGTGCCTGATGGTCTCCTCGCGATCGTCGTCCCGCTGGAAGAGCTCGCCGTCACAGTCGTCGCAACGGTCCTTCCTGGACGGCGGATCGAAGGTCGCGTGCCAGACCCGTCCGCAGCGGCGGCAGGTGCGCCGGCCGGACAGCCGCCGGACCACTTCATCGTCATCCACCACCAGCTCGAGCACGATGTCCAGCCTGGTTTCCCAGTCGGACAGCATCTTCTTCAGCGTCTCGGCCTGCGGCACGTTACGCGGGAAGCCGTCAAGCAGGAACCCAGCCTGCGCGTCGTCTTCCTGCAGGCGACTGGTCACCATGGCAATTGTTACTTCATCTGGAACGAGGTCTCCCCGGTCCATGTAGTCCTTCGCGCGCCGGCCCAGCGCGGTGCCCGTGCTGACGTTGGACCGGAAGATGTCCCCGGTCGAGATCTTCGGGATCGCCAGGTGGGACGCGATGAACTGGGCCTGTGTCCCCTTGCCCGCACCGGGGGGCCCGACGAGGACGGCGCGCACTACCGCAGGAAACCCTCATAGTTGCGCTGCTGGAGCTGGCTCTCGATCTGCTTCACCGTATCGAGGCCCACCCCCACCGCGATCAGGATGCTCGTTCCGCCGAGCGGGAACTGCTGGGACGCGCTGACCAGGCCGATCGCCACGAGCGGGATAACCGCGACGATCCCCAGGTACGCCGATCCCGGCGCGGTCAGCCGGGTCAGGACGTAGTTGAGGTACTCGGCAGTCGGCCGCCCAGGCCGGATGCCGGGAATGAAGCCGCCGTATTTCTTCATGTTGTCGGCCACCTCGACCGGGTCGAATGTGATCGAGACATAGAAGTATGTGAAGAACACGATCAGCAGGAAGAACGCGAGCACGTAGACGGGCGAGACACCGGTGATGCCATTGCCGTTCAGGTATTTCGATACCCAGGTAACCCAGGCCTGCGGATGACTGGTGTTACCGAACAGCTGGGTGGCGAGCGCCGGGATGTAGAGCAGCGAAGACGCGAAGATGACCGGGATGACGCCGGCCTGGTTGACCTTAAGCGGGATGTACGTCGACGTGCCGCCGTACATCTTGCGCCCGACCATCCGTTTCGCATACTGAACAGGTATCCGGCGCTGCGCTTGCTCCATGAAGGCGACAAACGCGATGATCGCCACCCCTACCGCGAGCACCAGCAGGAACACGAACGTGCCCTTCTGCCGGTAGATCGCGAGCATCTCGCCGGGAATGACGGCGATGACCTGGGTGAAGATCATCAGGGACATGCCGTTGCCGACGCCGCGATCGGTGATCAGCTCGCCCAGCCACATGATCACGGCCGTGCCGGCCGTCATGCAGAGGACCATCGTGCTGATCGTGAACACCGACGGGTTCGGGATCAGCGGCGTCGCGCAGCCCGGGATCAGGTTGCCGGACCTGGCCAGCGCGACGATGCCGGTGGATTGCAGGATGGCCAGGCCGACCGTGAGGTACCGGGTGTACTGGGTGATCTTGGCCTGGCCGCTCTGGCCCTCCTGGCGCAGCGTCTCCAGCCGCGGGATCACCTTGACCAGCAGCTGCAGGATGATGCTGGCGGTGATGTAGGGCATGATGCCGAGCGCGAACACGGACAGCTTCAGCAGCGCGCCGCCGCTGAGCAGGTTGACCAGCTGGAATACGCTCCCGCCGGTGCTGGTGGACGAGGCGGCCGACGCGAGGTTCAGGCAGACATTGACGTTCTTCTCCGAAACGCCCGGCGTCGGCAGGGACGACCCGAGCCGGAACATCGCGATGATGAAAAGCGTGAACAGCAGTTTCCTGCGCAGGTCAGGAGTCCGGAAGGCCCGGAGGAAACCGGTCAGCATGCGCCGTCCTCACGTCGAAGGGTCAACATCTGCCGCTCCTGGTTGCGGGGGCCTGCCCGGGCGAACGGGGCGTGAGATGCACGCCGCAGTCTAACCTGCCGATGACACTCCGGCAGCCTGGCGTTATGCCCCGGCCGACGGCCGGGGCAGCTGTGCGGTGTCCCGGGCCGGCGGGGGTCATTTCACAGCTCGGTGACGGTTCCGCCCGCAGCGGTGATCTTCTCCCGGGCAGTGGCGGAGAACGCGTGCGCGGTGACCCGCAGCCCGGAAGCTGCCACGCCGGAGCCGAGCACCTTTACCTGCTCGCCCGGGCGGACCGCTCCCCTGGCGGCAAGATCGCCGGGGGTGACGTCGCCGCCGTCCGGGTACAGCGCGGCCAGCCGGTCGAGGTTAACGACCTGATAGGTGGTCTTGAACCGGTGGTTGGAGAAGCCGCCGAGCTTGGGCAGCCTGCGGTGCAGCGGCATCTGGCCGCCTTCGAACGCGGCGGCCACCTGACCGCGCGCCTTGGTGCCCTTGGTCCCGCGGCCTGCCGTCTTGCCCTTCGATGCCTCGCCTCGGCCGACCCGGGTGCGGGCAGTGCGCGCGCCTGGCGCTGGGCGCAGGTGGTGAATCTTGAGGCCCCGGCCGGCCGCGGCGTCGCCCCGGCTCTCACTGGCCTTGTCCGCTGCCATGTCAGTCAACCTCCTCGACGGCGACCAGGTGGCGCACCGCCTGGATCATGCCGCGGATCTCCGGCCGGTCGGCCTTGACGACCACGTCGCCGATCCGGCGGAGCCCGAGCGAGCGGAGTGAGTCCCGCTGCCCCCTGGTGCCGCCGATCTTCGACTTGACCTGGGTGACCTTAAGCTCTGTCATGTCCATACTCCCGCTCAGCTGTTGCCGGGCACGGCGGTGCTCGCGGCGGCCGCGCGGGCCCGGAGCATGGCGGCCGGAGCGACGTGCTCGATGGGCAGGCCCCGCCTGGCCGCGATCTCCTCCGGGCGCTTCAGGCTCTTCAGCGCGGCCACCGTCGCGTGGATGACGTTGATCGCGTTCGATGATCCGAGGGACCGGGAGAGCACGTCGTGCACTCCCGCGCACTCCAGCACGGCGCGGACCGGCCCGCCGGCGATGACGCCGGTTCCCGGGCTGGCCGGCTTGAGCAGGACGACGCCCGCGGCCTCCTCGCCCTGCACGGTATGCGGAATGGTGCCGGCGATGCGCGGGACCTTGAAGAAGTTCTTCTTGGCGGCCTCGACGCCCTTGGCGATCGCGGCCGGCACTTCCTTGGCCTTGCCGTACCCGACCCCGACCATGCCGTTGCCGTCGCCGACGACGACCAAGGCGGTGAAGCTGAACCGCCGGCCGCCCTGGACCACCTTCGCGACTCGGTTGATGGCCACTACCCGCTCCAGGTAGGCAGTGCCCTTGTCGCCGCCGCCGCCGCGACGGTCGTCACGGCGGTCGCGCCGTTCGCCGCCGCCTGCGCCGCGCCGCGGTGCTGCTGGCATCAGATTTTCCTTTTCTCGTGAGTACCCGGGCGGCTCATAGGGACAATCCGCCCTCGCGCGCGCCATCGGCGAGCGCGGCGACGCGACCGTGGTAGGCATAGCCGCCACGATCGAAAACTGCCGCGGTGACGCCCGCGGCCGATGCGCGCTGCGCGAGTATGGAGCCTACCTGGCGCGCCTTAGCGGTCTTGTCGCCGTCGGTGCCGCGGACGGTGTCGTCAAGGGTCGATGCGGACGCCAGCGTGACGCCCGATACGTCGTCGACGAGCTGCGCGAACATGTGCCGGGCCGACCGCTTGACCACCAGCCGGGGCCGCTGTGCGCTGCCGGCCACCTTCTTCCTGACCCGCAGGTGGCGCTGGGCGCGGGAGGACGCCCGCGCACCGGTCCGGCCGGTGATGCGGCCATGCGCCCTGGTCCTGGTTCCAGACGGCATTTCTACTTCCCAGCCTTTCCGACCTTGCGGCGGATCTGCTCGCCCTGGTACCGGACGCCCTTGCCCTTGTACGGGTCCGGCTTGCGGAGCTTGCGAATGTTGGCGGCGACCTCGCCGACCTGCTGCTTGCTGATGCCCTCCACCACAAACCTGGTGGGCGTCTCGACTCGCAGCGTGATGCCGTCGGGCGGGGTGATCGGCACCGGGTGGCTGAAGCCGAGCGAGAACTCAAGGCCGGGGCCCTTGGCCTGCACCCGGTAGCCGACGCCGACGATCTCCAGTGTCTTGCGGTAGCCCTCGGTCACGCCGGTGACCATGTTGGCGATCAGCGAGCGGGAAAGCCCGTGCAGCGCCCGGATCTCGCCCTCGTCGCTCGGCCTGGTGACGGTGATGACGCCGTCTTCCTTGGTTACCTCGATGGGCGAGGCAACCTGCAGCGACAGGACGCCCTTCGGGCCCCTGACCGTGACCTCGCGGCCCTCGATCGTGACCTCGACGCCGCCGGGAATCTGCACCGGCATCCGTCCGATTCGCGACATCTGCGTCTCCCTACCAGACGTAGGCGAGGACTTCCCCGCCTACTCCCCGCTTGTTCGCCTGCTTGTCGGTCATCAGGCCCGCGGAAGTGGAGATGATCGCGACGCCGAGCCCGCCGAGCACCCGCGGCAGGTTGTCCTTCCGCGCGTACACCCGCAGGCCAGGCTTGGATACCCGCTTAAGCCCGGCGATCGAGCGCTCCCGGGTGGGCCCGAACTTGAGCGCGACCACGAGGCTCTTGCCGACCTCGGCGTCTTCCACCCGCCAGCCCGCGATGTAGCCCTCCTGCTGGAGGATCTCCGCGATGTGCACCTTGATCTTGGAGTGCGGCATGGTCACGGTGTCGTGGTATGCCGAATTGGCGTTGCGCAGCCTGGTCAGCATGTCTGCGACCGGGTCGGTCATGGTCATGGCCTGGAGGCCTTCCTCACCGCGGTTTCCCTGGGGACCTTCGGCGTGGTCGGTGGGCGCTGGTCGCGCCCACGGCGGCTGGATGGCGGGCAATTGCCGGCCCGCCGGTGGTGGTCGCCTGCTCGGCTACCAGCTTGACTTGGTGATGCCGGGCAACTCGCCCCGGTGCGCGAGCGTGCGGAAGCAGATCCGGCAGAGCCCGAACCTGCGGTAGACGGCCCTCGGCCGCCCGCAGCGCGAGCACCTGCTATACGCACGGACCTCGAACTTCGGCGTGCGCTTCGCCTTGGCGATCAGGGCTTTCTTCGCCACTGTCTCAGCTCTCCTTGAAGGGGAATCCGAGCCGTCGCAGCAGCGAGCGGCCTTCGGCGTCGTTGGTCGCGGTCGTCACGAGCGTCACGTCCATGCCGCGCTGCCTGTCCACCTGATCGGGATTGATCTCGTGGAACATGAGCTGCTCGGTGAGGCCGAACGTGTAGTTGCCGCGGCCGTCGAACTGCCGGTCGGACAGCCCGCGGAAGTCACGGATCCGGGGCAGCGCGATGGACAACAGGCGGTCGCAGAACTCCCACATCCGGTCGCCGCGCAGCGTCACGTGCGCCCCGATCGGCATGCCCTCCCTGAGCTTGAACTGCGCGATAGATTTCCTGGCCCGGTTGACCGCCGGCTTCTGGCCGGTGATCACCGAGAAGATCCCGGACCGCGCCATCGATGAGCTTGGCGTCCCTGGCTGCCTCGCCGACGCCCATGTTGACGACGATCTTGGACAAGCCGGGAACTTGCATCACGTTCGGGTAGCCGAACTCCTCGCGGAGCGCGGGCGCGATCTCGCTCCGGTAGCGCTCGCGCAGCCTGGGCGGCGGGGCCGGCTGGCCGGCGCACCGCCGGCCTTGGCCGCGCCCGCGGCGGCATCCGCGCCGTCGCCACGGCGGGCCGGCGCCTGCTTGGTCTTGGTTGCTGCCATCAGATGTCCTTACCGCCCGGGCGGGAAATCCGGACCTTCCGCTTGTCCTCGTCCAGCCGGTAGCCAGCGCGAGCGGGCTTCTTTGTCTCGGGGTCGATCAGCTGCACGTTGCTCACGTGAATCAGCGCTTCGGTGTGGACGATGCCGCCTTCCTTGGCGCCACGCCGGCCCTGGTAATCGACCTTCGTGTTCTTCTTGATCATGTTGACGCCCTGCACGAGCACCTTCTGCCGCTTAGGGTCCGCCAGGATGACCGTGCCCTCCCGGCCGCTGTCCTTGCCAGCGATGACGATCACGTGATCGCCCTTCTTGATCTTCAGGCTAGGCGGCTTGCGCGTCGTCCCCTGCTTCCTGGCCACTGCGGTCCTCCTCGTCATCACAGCACCTCCGGCGCCAGCGAGATGATGCGCATGAACCGCTTCTCGCGCAGCTCGCGGCCGACCGGCCCGAAGATGCGGGTACCGCGCGGGTCCCCGCCATCCCTGATCAGCACCGCGGCGTTCTCGTCGAAGCGGATGTAGGAGCCGTCACCGCGGCGCCGCTCCTTGCGCGTGCGCACGACGACCGCCTTGACGACGTCACCCTTCTTTACCCCGGCGCCCGGGAGGGCATCCTTGACCGTCGCCACGATAACGTCGCCGATGCCCGCGTATCGCCTGCCCGAGCCGCCGAGCACGCGGATGCACAAGATCTCCTTGGCACCGGTGTTGTCGGCGACTTTAAGCCGCGACTCCTGCTGGATCACGTCAACTCCTGCTCCGTAACGCCGGCCTCCGGGGGGACCAGGCGGGTCCTGGTGGGTCTGGCGCCGGCCCGGCCGGGAGCGGCCCCGGCTGGTTACGGTCCCGCGCCCGGGCATGCCCGCGCCCGTGCTATTAGTTACTTGGCCTTCTCCAGAATCTGCGCCACCCGCCAGCGCTTGGTGGCCGACATCGGCCGGGTCTCCATCAGCAGCACCCGGTCGCCGACGCCGCAGGCGTTCACGTCGTCGTGCGCCTTGTACTTCTTCGTGCGGCGGATGACCTTGCCGTACTTCGGGTGCTTCACCCGGTCCTCGACCTCGACGACGACGGTCTTGTCCATCTTGTCGCTGACCACCAGGCCCTCGCGTACCTTGCGGTAACCCCGCACGGGCGCTTCGCCACGGGCGTCACTCATCGTCATCCGCCTCCTCCTCTGCCACCATCACGATGCCAAGCTCGCGCTCCCGCTTCACCGTGTAGATGCGGGCGATCTCCTTGCGCACGGCACGGAGCCGCCCGTGGCTCTCCAGCTGGCCGGTGGCCGCCTGGAAACGAAGGTTGAACAGCTCAATCTTCGCCTCGGCGAGCTTGCCGTCGAGCTCTTCCTCGGTCGAGTTCCGCAGGTCGCCGGCCAGCATTCCCTTCGCCATCACGCCTCACCAACTTCACGCTTAACGAAGCGGCACTTCATCGGCAACTTGTGCATGGCACGGCGGAGTGCCTCCCGGGCGACCGGCTCGGTCACCCCGGACAGCTCGAACATCACCCGGCCGGGCTTGACGTTGGCGATCCACCACTCCGGCGCGCCCTTGCCGGAACCCATCCGGGTCTCGGCCGGCTTCTTGGTCAGCGGCCGGTCCGGGTAGATGTTGATCCACACCTTCCCGCCACGGCGGATGTGCCGCGTCATGGCGATCCGGGCGGCCTCGATCTGCCGGTTGGTCACGTAAGAGTGCTCGACTGCCTGGATGCCGTACTCGCCGAAGGTCACCCTGGTACCGCCCTTGGCGGCGCCATGGCGGTCCGGCCGGTGCTGCTTGCGGTGCTTAACCCTGCGCGGGATGAGCATTGATCAGCCCTCCTCGCTCGCCGCGGCCAGCCCGGCCGGCTGCGCGGCCGGGTCCTGGCCCTCGGCGCCGGCTTCGTCGGGCCGGTCCGGGCCCGGCCCGCCGGGCCGGTCGGTGCGGCGGCCGCCGCCGGCCTGCCGCCGCGATCCCTGCGGCGGGCGGCCGGGCCGCTGGCCGGCCCGCAGGGCCGCGGCCGCGGCCTCGCGCTCGGCCCGGGTCTGCGGTGCCTCGCCGCGGTATATCCAGACCTTCACGCCGATCCGGCCGAAGGTGGTCCGCGCCTCATAGAAGCCGTAGTCGATGTCGGCGCGCAGCGTGTGCAGCGGGACGCGCCCCTCCCGGTAGAACTCCGACCTGGACATTTCGGCGCCGCCCAGCCGGCCTGAGCACTGCACCCTGATGCCCTTGGCCCCGCCCTTCATGGCGGTCTGCATGGCCTTGCGCATGGCGCGGCGGAACGAGACCCGGCTGGACAGCTGCTCCGCTACCCCCTGGGCGACCAGCTGGGCATCTATCTCGGGGTTCTTGACCTCGAGGATGTTGAGCTGGATCTGCTTGCTGGTCAGCTTCTCCAGGTCGCCGCGGATCCGGTCGGCCTCCGCGCCGCGGCGGCCGATGACGATGCCGGGGCGGGCCGTGTGGATGTCCACCCGGACGCGGTCCCTGGTCCGCTCTATCTCGACCTTGGAGATGCCGGCCCGCTCCATGCCGCGCTGCAGCATCCGGCGGATCGCGACGTCCTCGGCGACGTAGTCCTTGTAGAGCTTGTCGGCATACCACCGGCTCTTGAAGTCGGTGGTGATGCCAAGGCGGAACCCGTGCGGGTTCACTTTCTGGCCCACTAGCGGGTCCCCTCCTTGCGGCCATCCGACACGATGACTGTGATGTGGCTGGTTCGCTTGTTGATCCGGTAGCCGCGGCCCTGCGCGCGGGGCCGGAAGCGCTTGAGCGTCGGCCCTTCGTCCACCCACGCCCGGCTCACCACGAGCGCGCCGGCGTCAAGCTGCTGCGCATGCCCGGCATTGGCGATGGCGCTCGCCAGGACCTTGCCGACGGGGTCGCTGGCCGACTGCGGCGCGAAGGCAAGTGCCGCCTGCGCCTGGTCAGCAGGCAGGCCGCGGATCAGGTCCACCACCCGGCGGGCCTTCCGCGGCGTGACGCGCACATACCGCGCCTTTGCCTTCGCTTCCATCGCTCTCTCTCGCTCTCTCTGGCTAGCCGGCCTGGCCGGAATTTCTGTAACGGTGCTCAGCGGCGGCTGCGCCGGTCGTCCCGCACGTGACTGCGGAACGTGCGGGTCGGTGCGAACTCGCCGAGCTTGTGCCCGACCATCGATTCGGTGATGAAGACCGGCACGTGCTTGCGGCCGTCGTGCACGGCGATCGTGTGGCCGAGCATCGCGGGGACGATCATGGAGCGGCGCGACCACGTCTTGATCACGTTCTTGGTGCCCTTGTCGTTCTGCACGTCCACCTTCTTCATCAGGTGGTCGTCCACGAAAGGACCCTTCTTCAGGCTACGAGGCATCGTCAGGTGCTCCTACCGCTTCTTCTTACCGCGCCGGCGGGTAATCATCCGGTCGCTTGGCTTGCTTGCCTTCCGGGTGCGCCCTTCCGGCTTGCCCCAGGGGCTGACCGGGTGGCGGCCGCCTGAGCTCTTGCCCTCGCCGCCGCCCAGCGGGTGATCGACGGGGTTCATCGCGACACCGCGGACCGACGGCCGGCGTCCCTTCCACCGGCTCCGGCCGGCCTTGCCGAGCTTGATGTTGCCCTGCTCGGCGTTGCCGACCTCGCCGATGGTGGCGCGGCAGCCGGTCTCCACCCGCCGGATCTCACCGGACGGCATCCGCAGCTGCGCGTGCTGCCCTTCCTTGGCCAGCAACTGGACGCCGGACCCGGCGGAGCGGGCGATCTTGGCGCCGCCGCCCGGCCGGAGCTCGATCGCGTGCACGACCGTGCCGGTCGGGATGTTGCGCAGCGGCAGGCAGTTGCCTGGCCTGATGTCAGCGCCCGGGCCGCTCTCCACCCGGTCCCCCTGGCCGAGGCCCGACGGGCAGATGATGTAGCGCTTCTCCCCGTCGGCGTAGTGCAGCAGGGCGATCCGCGCGGTCCGGTTCGGGTCGTACTCGATATGCGCGACCTTCGCCGGGACGCCGTCCTTGTCCGCCCGCCGGAAGTCGATCAGCCGGTAGGCGCGCTTGTGCCCGCCACCCTGGTGCCGAGTAGTGATCCGGCCGTGCACGTTCCTGCCGCCGCGCGAGTGCAGCGGGCGCACCAGGGACTTCTCCGGCTCGCTGCGCGTCACCTCGGAGAAGTCAGCGCCGCTCGCGCCCCGCCTGCCCGGGGTGGTCGGCTTGTACTTGCGGATGGCCATGTGTGCTCAAGCTCCTATGGATGCGTGCTAGCTGACCGGGCCGAAGACGTCGATCCGGTCACCCTCGGCGAGGCTGACGATGGCGCGCTTGGTGTCGGGGCGCTTGCCCCAGCCGAACCGCGTCCGGCGCCGCTTGCCCGGCCGGTTGACCGTGTTGACGCCGGTCACCCGGACACTGAAGACGGCCTCGACCGCCTGCCTGATCTGGGTCTTGTTAGAGCCGGGCGCGACGATGAAGGTGTACTTGCCGTCATCGGCGAGCCGGTAGCTCTTCTCCGAGATGACCGGCCGCAAGAGGATGTCCCGCGGGTTAGCGATCCGGCTCACTGCTGTCCCTCCGGCTGCTGGCCGGCCCGCGCGACGAAGGCGCCCAGGCTGTCCTCGGTGAACACGACGTGGTCGCTGACCAGCACGTCGTACGTGTTGAGCTGGCCAGCGGCGATAAGGTGCACGCCCGCCACGTTCCGCAGGCTCTTCCAGGTAACCTGGTCGGCCCGGTCCGCCACGACGAGGACGTGGGTGCTGCCAGGCGCGGCGCCGATGACCGCGGCCAGCACGGCATGGGCGTCCTTCGTCTTCGGCAGGTCACCCTCGGTGAACCGACTGACGACGTGCACCCGGCCGTGCCTGGCCCGGTCGGAAAGGGCTCCGCGCAGCGCCGCGGCCTTCATCTTCTTGGGCGTGCGCTGGGCGTAGGAACGGGGCACCGGCCCGTGCACTACGCCGCCGCCGGCGAACTGCGGCGCGCGGATCGAGCCCTGCCTGGCCCGCCCGGTGCCCTTCTGCCGGTACGGCTTCCGCCCGCCGCCGCGGACCGCGCCGCGGGTCTTGGTGGCATGCGTGCCCTGGCGGGCCGCCGCCTCCTGTGCCACCACTACCTGGTGGATCAGCGGCACATTCACCTTGGCGTCAAATATCTCGGCCGGGAGGTCCACTGTCTGGTCGGTGCTACCGGATGGGGATACGACGTTAACGGCGCTCATCATGCCTCACCCTTCGCTGGCCGCCCGCCGGGGAGCAGCGGGGTCTTGACGGCGGTGCGGACCAGGACCAAGCCGCCCTTCGGGCCGGGCACCGCGCCCTTGATCAGCAGCAGGCCGCGTTCGGTGTCGACGCCGTGCAGGGTCAGCCGCGGCGCGGTGGTGCGGACGCCGCCCATCCGGCCGGCCATCCTGACCCCCTTGAACACCCGGCCCGGCGTCGCGCAGCCGCCGATCGACCCGGGCGAGCGGTGCTTGCGCTGCGTGCCGTGGGAGGCGGACAGGCCCTTGAAGCCATGCCGCTTCATCACGCCCGCGAAGCCCTTGCCCTTGCTCTTCGCCGTCACGTCGACCAGGTCGCCGGCCGTGAACGTGGTGGCGCTGACTTCCTGGCCCAGGGTGTACTCGGCGGCGTTGTCAGTGCGCAGCTCGACCAGGTACCGGCGCGGCGTCACCCCGGCCTTGGCGAAATGGCCCGCCTGGGGCTTGTTCACCTTGCGCGGGTCTATGTCGCCGTAGCCGAGCTGCACCGCGGCATAGCCGTCGGCGTCCGGGGTGCGCACCGCGGTGACGACGCAGGGGCCGGCCGCCACGACGGTGACCGGCACGATCTTGCCGTCTTCACCGAAGACCTGGGTCATGCCGAGCTTGGTGCCCAGGACTCCCTTGATCTGCTTCATGTCGGTGCGTCCCTCAGAGCTTGATCTCGATGTCGACGCCTGCTGGCAGGTCAAGCCGCATCAGCGAATCGACGGTCTTCGGCGTGGGGTCGATGATGTCGATCAGCCGCTTGTGCGTCCGCATCTCGAAGTGCTCTCTCGAGTCCTTGTACTTATGCGGCGAGCGGATGACGCAGTACACGTTCTTCTCGGTGGGCAGCGGCACCGGGCCCGCGACCTTCGCGCCGGTGCGCGTCACCGTGTCGACGATCTTCCGCGCCGAGTTGTCGATGACCTCATGGTCATAGGCCTTGAGCCGGATGCGGATCTTCTGTCCCGCCATGTGTCCTTCTCTGCTAGTCGGGGGGGCGACCCCCCGAGCCCCCCGCAGCCACCCTTCGGGCGGCTACGAGCTTCGCTCGCGGGCCGGGGGACACCCCCCGGACCCCCGCTGCGGCCTGCTCGGGCCGGCCAAGGCCGACCGTCGCGAGCCGCACGGGCTTCGCTTCACTCGCCCGGGAAACCCGGGATCCCTTCGATAAAACTCGGCTCCGCGGTGCGGCGGCCGGTCCTTGCGGCCCGGCCGCCGCGTTCGCAGCTGCTACTTGGTGATCTTCGTGACCCGGCCGGCCCCGACGGTGCGGCCGCCCTCGCGGATGGCGAAGCGCAGCCCCTCCTCCATTGCGATCGGCTGGATCAGGTCAACCCTCATCTCGGTGTTGTCACCGGGCAGCACCATCTCGGTGCCCTCCGGCAGGTGCACGACCCCGGTCACGTCCGTGGTGCGGAAGTAGAACTGCGGCCGGTAGTTGTTGAAGAACGGCGTATGCCGGCCGCCCTCGTCCTTGGCCAGGATGTAGACCTGGGCCTCGAACTCGGTGTGCGGCGTGTTGGTGCCGGGCTTGATGATGACCTGGCCGCGCTCCACGTCCTCGCGCTTGGTGCCGCGCAGCAGCAGGCCCGCATTGTCGCCGGCCTGGCCCTCGTCGAGGATCTTGTGGAACATCTCCACGCCGGTGACCGTGGTCTTGCTGGCCCTCTCCTTGATGCCGATGATCTCGATTTCCTCACCGGTGTGAATCTTGCCGCGCTCGATCCGGCCGGTCACGACCGTGCCGCGGCCGGTGATCGAGAACACGTCCTCGACCGGCATCAGGAACGGCTTCTCGACCTCGCGGACCGGCTGCGGGATGCTGTCGTCGCAGGCGGCCATGAGCTCGGTGATCTTGTCCGCCCACTCGGCGTCGCCCTCCAGCGCCTTGAGCGCCGATACCCGGATTACCGGCAGGTCGTCGCCGGGGTACTGCTGCGCGCTGAGCAGGTCGCGGACCTCAAGCTCGACGAGCTCGAGGATCTCCTCGTCGTCCACCATGTCGGTCTTGTTGAGCGCCACCACGATGTACGGCACGCCGACCTGGCGGGCCAGCAGCACGTGCTCCCTGGTCTGCGGCATCGGGCCGTCGGTCGCCGCGACCACGAGGATCGCGCCGTCCATCTGGGCGGCACCGGTGATCATGTTCTTGATGTAGTCCGCGTGCCCCGGGCAGTCGACGTGCGCGTAGTGCCGCCGCTCGGTCTGGTACTCGACGTGCGAGATCGAGATGGTGATCCCGCGCTCCCGCTCTTCCTTCGCGTTGTCGATCTGATCGAACGGCGTGAAGGGATTGACGTCAGGGAACCTGTCGTGCAGCACCTTGGTGATCGCCGCGGTCAGCGTCGTCTTGCCGTGGTCGATGTGCCCGATGGTGCCGATGTTGACGTGCGGCTTCGTCCGCTCGAACTTGGCCTTCCCCACTGGTGTCTCCTCGTTGCGATCGTTCCCCACCTCGGTGGGGCCAGGCGCGCACGCGCGGCGCCGTCTCCTGCTGGGCTTGGTACTGGCTTACTCGCCTCTGGCTTTGGCGATGATTTCCTTGGCTATGCTCGGCGGCACTTCTGCATACGAGTCGAACTGCATGCTGTAGTCCGCCCTGCCCTGCGTCCGGCTGCGCAGGTCACCCACGTAGCCGAACATCTCGGACAGCGGGACGCCCGCCTTGACGACCCTGACCCCGCTGCGTTCCTCCATGGCATGGATCTGGCCACGGCGGCTGTTCAGGTCGCCGATAACCTCGCCCATGTACTCATCAGGGGTTCTCACCTCGACGGCCATGACGGGCTCAAGAAGCACGGGGTCGGCATAGCCGGCCGCCTTCTTGAATGCCATCGAGCCTGCGATCTTGAAGGCCAGCTCGGACGAGTCCACCTCGTGGTAGGCACCGTCAGTCAGCGTCACCCTCAGGTCGACCATCGGGTAACCGGCCAGCACGCCGAACTCCGCGGCCTCCTGGCAGCCGGCGTCCACTGACGGGATGTACTCCCGCGGGACGCGCCCGCCATGAATCTTGTTCTCGAACTCGTAGCCGCCGCCGTCGCCGCCGGTCGGCTCCAGGTTGATGACGACTTTGGCGTACTGCCCGGCGCCGCCAGTCTGCTTCTTGTGGATGTACTCGACCTTCTCGGCCTTCCGCCGGATGGTCTCCCGGTAGGCAACCTGCGGGCGGCCGATGTTCGCCTCGACCCTGAACTCCCGGCGCATCCGCTCCACCAGCACTTCGAGGTGCAGCTCACCCATCCCGGAGATGATGGTCTGCCCGGTCTCCTCGTCGGTCCTGACCTGAAAGGTCGGGTCCTCCTCGGCCAGCCGCTGGATCGCGATGCCGAGCTTGTCCTGGTCACCCTTGGTCCGCGGCTCGATCGCCACGTTGATGACCGGCGCGGGGAACGTCATCGACTCGAGGATTACCGGCTTGGCCTGGTCGCACAGCGTGTCGCCGGTCGAGGTGTCCTTCAGGCCCATCACGGCGACGATCTGCCCGGCGATAGCGGACGGGCGCTCCTCGCGCTTGTTCGCGTGCATCTGGTAGATCTTGCCGATCCGCTCCTTGCGGCCCTTGGTCGAGTTCTGCACCGAGGTGCCGGTATTCAGGGTGCCGGAGTAGATCCGGATGTAGGTCAGCTTGCCGAGGTGCTGATCAGACATGATCTTGAAGGCCAGCGCCGAGAACGGCGCGTCCGGGTCGGCCTGCCGCTCGATCGCCGTGTCCTCGTTGTTGACGGCGTGGCCCTGGATCGGGGGGATGTCTACCGGGCTAGGCAGGTAGTCCACTATCGCGTCCAGCATCGGCTGGACGCCCTTGTTCTTGAACGCGCTGCCGCAGAGCACCGGGGTAACCGAGCCGGCGATGGTGGCCCGCCGGATGGCCGCCACGAGCTGGTCCTCGTCGGGCTCGGTGCCCTCGAGGTACAGCTCCATCATGGTCTCGTCGTTCTCCGAGATGTTCTCCACCAGCCGGTCCCGCCACTCGCGGGCCGCGTCCAGGTAGTCATCGGGCACCGGCACGGTCTCGTAGGTGTCGCCCTTGCCGTCGGTCTGCCAGAGCAGGGCGCGCATCCGGATCAGGTCGATGATGCCGCGGAAGTCCGATTCGACCCCCCACGGGAGCTGGAGGACCAGCGGGGTCGCGCCTAGCCGATCGGAGATCATCTCGACGCAGCGATGGAACTCGGCTCCGACCCGGTCCATCTTGTTCACGAAGCAGATTCGCGGCACGCCGTAGCGGTCCGCCTGCCGCCAGACCGTCTCGGACTGCGGCTCCACCCCGGCTACCCCGTCGAAGACCGCGACGGCGCCGTCGAGCACCCGCAGCGACCGCTCCACTTCCACGGTGAAGTCCACGTGCCCGGGGGTGTCGATCAGGTTGATCGTGTGATCGCGCCAGATGCAGGTGGTCGCAGCCGACGTGATGGTGATACCGCGCTCTTGCTCCTGCTCCATCCAGTCCATCGTGGCTGCGCCCTCGTGGACCTCACCGATCTTGTAGTTGATGCCGGTGTAGAACAGGATCCGCTCGGTGGTCGTGGTCTTGCCCGCGTCGATATGCGCCATGACCCCGATATTGCGGAGCCTGGCGAGTTCCACGGCGGTCTGGATGGCGGCCACTGCTGAGATCCCTCGTTCTCTTCGGAGTTACCGGCGGTCATCGCCGGCATTACTGTCGTTAGGCTGGCGGCGCTGCTTGCGTTACCAGCGGTAGTGGGCGAAAGCCTTGTTCGACTCGGCCATCTTGTGGGTGTCCTCGCGGCGCTTCACGCTCGCCCCGAGGCCATTGCTCGCGTCGAGCAGCTCGTTCATCAGCCGCTCGGTCATGGTCTTCTCCCGGCGCGAGCGCGAGTAGGCAACCAGCCAGCGGAGCGCCAGCGTGGTGCTGCGGGAAGCCCGTACCTCGACCGGAACCTGGTAGGTGGCACCGCCAACGCGGCGGCTGCGGACTTCCAGCGTCGGCTTGACGTTGTCCAGCGCGCGCTTGAGCGTCACCACCGGGTCGTTGCCGGTCTTGTCCTTGCAGCCCTCGAGCGCGCCGTAGACGATCCGCTCGGCCAGTGACCGCTTGCCGCTGCGCAGCACCTTGCTTACTAGCGCGGTGACGAGCGGCGAGCCGTAGACGGGGTCGGTGACCAGCTGCCGTTTGGTCGCGGGGCCCTTGCGCGGCATGTCAGCTCTTCTCCTTCTTCGCGCCGTAGCGGCTGCGGGCCTGCTTGCGGCCGCGGACGCCCTGGGTGTCCAGGGAGCCGCGGATGACCTTGTAACGCACACCGGGAAGGTCGCGGACGCGGCCGCCGCGGACTAGCACGATGGAGTGCTCCTGCAGGTTGTGGCCAACGCCCGGAATGTAGGCGGTGACCTCAATGTGGCTGGTGAGCCGCACCCTGGCGACCTTGCGGAGCGCGGAGTTCGGCTTCTTGGGCGTGGTGGTGTAGACGCGCGTGCAGACACCGCGGCGCTGCGGGCTGCCCTTGAGCGCCGGGGTGTTGTTCTTGGCTACCTTGTCCTGGCGGCCCTTCCGGACCAGCTGCTGGATCGTTGGCACCGCGTCTCCGTCTTCGTCATATCTCCGGGCGCCTGACGGCGCATATAAGTCCCTTGGCCTGCGGGTTAACTGGACTCTCCGACCCCCGTGGTCGGGCGTGTCGCCGTCATCACAGTGCACCGGCCGATTAAGGCCGATACGTCAGGGTTGGGGAAAGCCTGCACGCGTGGCCGTTCGCTGCTCCCGGCCTGATGACCATGGAGCCGCCGCCCGCTAGCGCGCACGTGCCCGCTCGTGACGGGCACGGTCAATCAGCGTACCGGCCTGCTTCCATAAGGTCAAAGCGAGCCCAACTATTCCCCGCAGTGGTACAGGTTACCCGATCCCGGGGCTAACTGTTGTCCAGCCGGTGGAAGGCAACCTCCTCCAGCAGCAGGCGGAGGCCCGCCGCTGCCGGGACGGCGACGAGCGCGCCGACGATGCCCATCAGCGTGCCGCCGACCAGCACCGCGACCACCGAGACCGCGCCGGGTACCTGGACCGTCTTGCCCATGATCCTGGGCACCAGGAAGTAGTCCTCGGACAGCCGGTAGGCGATGTAGAAGCCCAGGGTCAGGGCAGCGACCGGGAGCGACACCGTCAGCGCGACCAGGGTGACCGCGAGCAGAGTCACGATCACCGCTGCCGGGCGCCGCAAACATGTCTGGTAAGCCAGCTGACCGCCGGATCCAGCCCGGCCGCGATGAACAGCGCCAGCCCGACCAGCACGAGCACGGATCGTGCCCTGATCGTTAGCTCGGCTAGGGCGTAGGTCACCGCGACGCCTGCCGCGGCGGCCATCCCGATGAAGAACGGACCTCCTGTTCATGGGCCGGCCGGGCCGGCCCAGCCCGCCGGTTTCCTCGGCCAGCGCGGCGGCTTCCTCAACCGCCTCGTGGATCCGGCCCGCCGGGGCCTGGTAGCCGCGGTCCCCGGTCGCCTCGTGCATCCTGTCCTCAGACGACCCCAGGACCTCGTCCGCGGCGATAGGAGACTGGCCCTGATTGGCTGCCATGCCGCGGACACCTCCAGCGCGCTAGGGGGATACCGGCGGCTAGCAAGTGTCCACGACGCCGGGCTCTAAACGGCCGGCACCGAACCTCACCGGCGAGCATGGCGAGGCGCCCGGCAGCTGACTGCCGGGCGCCTCGTCGCTGCGTACCGCGGGCGGGCGCCCGCGGCAGTGAGTTACCGGTTGTAGGAGCCGAAGTCGTACTCCTCCAGCGGGATCGCCTCGCCCGGGGTCTGGGCGAACGAGTACGCCGCGGCCGCGCTATCGAAGGTGGCCGCCGGGTAAACGGCGGACCTGGCGTCCTCGGTCGGCTCTACCCGCAGGCCGCGGTAGCGCTGCATACCGGTTCCGGCCGGGATGAGCTTGCCGATGATGACGTTCTCCTTCAGCCCGAGCAGCGAGTCGGACCTGGCGTGGATCGCCGCGTCGGTCAGCACTCTGGTGGTCTCCTGGAACGAGGCCGCGGACAACCACGAGTCGGTGGCCAGCGAGGCCTTGGTGATGCCCATCAGGACCGGGCGGCCGGAGGCGGGGGTGCCGCTCTCCTCGACCACGGACCGGTTGACCTCCTCGAACCTGGGCCGCTCCACTAGCTCGCCGGGCAGCAGCTCGGTATCACCCGACTCCAGCACGTTCACCCGCTTCAGCATCTGCCGGATGATGATCTCGATGTGCTTGTCGTGGATCGAGACGCCCTGGGACCGGTAGACCTCCTGCACCTCGTGCACCAGGTGCAGCTGGACCTCGCGGGAACCGAGAATCCGCAGCACCTCGTGCGGGTTGACGGCGCCCTGGATCAGCTGCTGCCCCACGACCACGTGGTCGCCGTCGGCGACCAGCAGCCTGGAGCGCATCGGAACCTGGTACGAGACCTCCTCCGCGCCGTCATCGGGAATGACGGTGATCTTGCGGGTCTTCTCCGGCTCCTCGAGCTTGATCCGGCCGTCGACCTCGCTGATTGGCGCCATGCCCTTGGGAATGCGGGCCTCGAAGAGTTCCTGGATGCGGGGCAGGCCGTGGGTGATGTCCTGGCCCGCCACGCCACCGGTGTGGAAGGTCCGCATGGTCAGCTGGGTGCCCGGCTCGCCAATCGACTGGGCCGCGATGATGCCGACCGCCTCACCGACGTCCACCCGCTTGCCGGTTGCCAGCGAGCGCCCGTAGCACTTCGCGCAGACGCCGTACTTCGCCTGGCAGACCAGCGCGCTGTGGGTTCGCACGGACGCCACGCCCGCGGCGACGAGCATTTCGATCATCGCCTCGGTCATGTCGCTGCCGGCCGCCACGATGACGTTGCCGTCGGCGTCCTCGACATCCTCGGCGATGGTGCGCCCGGTGCCGGTGTTCTCGATATTGGGCAGCTTGCGCAGCCCGCCGCCGGCGGCCTTGTCGGCGATCTTCATGGGCAGCGACCGGTCCGTGCCGCAGTCCTCCTCCCGGACGATCACGTCCTGGGCCACGTCGACCAGCCGCCGGGTGAGGTACCCGGAGTCGGCCGTCCGCAGCGCGGTGTCCGCCAGCCCCTTGCGCGCGCCGTGAGTGGAGATGAAGTACTCCACCACGGACAGGCCCTCGCGGAAGCTGGCCTTGATCGGCCGCGGGATGGTCTCGCCCTTCGGGTTGGAGACCAGGCCCCGCATCCCGGCGATCTGCCTGACCTGCATCGGGTTACCGCGGGCACCGGAGCTGACCATCATCCAGACCGGGTTGGTCTCCGGGAACGCGGCTTCCATGTCCTGGGCCACGTCGGCGGTCGCGTGCGTCCAGAATCTCGATCAGCTCCTGGCGGCGCTCATCGTCGGTGATCAGGCCGCGCTCGTACTCGCGCTGCACTTTGTCCGCGCGCTTCTCGTAAGTGTCCAGGATCGCGGCCTTGTTCGGCGGGGCGACCACGTCCTCGATCGCGATCGTCAGGCCGGCCCTGGTCGCCCAGTGGAACCCGGCATCCTTAAGCGCGTCGAGCGCCCTCGCGACCTCCACCTTCGGGTAGGTCTCCGCCAGCTCGTTGACGATGGCCGACAGCTGCTTCTTGGCGACCTCGTAGTTGACGAACGGGAAGCTGACCGGCAGCGTGTCGTTGAAGATGCACCGGCCGAGGGTAGTGGTCAGCCGCACCGGCTCGCCCGGCTGCCAGCCGTCGGCGGGGGTGAAACCGAGCGGCGGGGTGACGCCGCGCAGCCGCACCTCGACCTTCGCCTGCAGGTCAAGCTCGCCGCGGTCGTAGGCCATCACGGCCTCGGCCGGGCTGGAGAACGCACGGCCGGTGCCCTGGGTGTCCGGCGCCTCCCTGGTCAGGCAGTAGATGCCGATGATCATGTCCTGGGTAGGCATGGTCACCGGCTTGCCGTCGGCGGGCTTGAGGATGTTGTTGGTGGACAGCATCAGGATCCGGGCCTCGGCCTGCGCCTCGGCGGACAGCGGGACGTGCACCGCCATCTGGTCGCCGTCGAAGTCCGCGTTGAACGCGGTGCAGACCAGCGGGTGGATCTGGATCGCCTTGCCTTCCACCAACTGCGGCTCGAACGCCTGGATGCCGAGCCGGTGCAGCGTCGGCGCACGGTTCAGCAGCACCGGGTGCTCGGTGATGACCTCCTCGAGCACATCCCATACCACCGGCCTGGCGCGCTCCACCATCCGCTTGGCGGACTTGATGTTCTGCGCGTGATTGAGGTCAACCAGCCGCTTCATGACGAACGGCTTGAACAGCTCGACTGCCATCTCCTTGGGCAAACCGCACTGGTGCAGCTTCAGCTGCGGGCCTACCACGATGACGGACCGGCCGGAGTAGTCGACCCGCTTGCCAAGCAGGTTCTGCCGGAACCGGCCCTGCTTGCCCTTCAGCATGTCGGACAGCGACTTCAGCGGGCGGTTGCCCGGGCCGGTGACCGGCCGGCCACGGCGGCCGTTGTCGAACAGCGAGTCCACGGCCTCCTGCAGCATCCGCTTCTCGTTGTTGACGATGATCTCCGGAGCGCCCAGGTCGAGCAGCCGCTTGAGCCGGTTGTTCCGGTTGATCACCCGGCGGTACAGGTCGTTGAGGTCGGAGGTGGCGAACCTGCCGCCATCCAGCTGCACCATCGGCCGCAGGTCCGGCGGGATCACCGGGATGCAGTCGAGCACCATGCCGAGTGGGCTGTTCCTGGTGTTGAGGAACGCCGAAACGACCTTGAGCCGCTTCAGCGCACGCGCCTTGCGCTGGCCCTTGCCGGTCCGGATGGTCTCCCGCAGGCTCTGTGCCTCGGCCTCAAGGTCGAAGCTGCCGAGCCGCTCCTGGATCGCCTGCGCGCCCATGCCGCCACGGAAGTACCGGCCGAACCGGTCCCGCATCTCGCGGTAAAGGAGCTCGTCCCCCTCCAGGTCCTGGACCTTGAGGTTCTTGAACCGGTTCCAGACCTCCTCAAGCCGGTCGATTTCCCGGCCCGCCCGGTCCCGGATCTGCTTGCACTCCCGGTCGGAGCTTTCCCGCACCTTGCGGCGGGCGTCGCCCTTGGCGCCGGCTGCCTCGAGCTCGGCAAGGTCCTTCTCCAGCTTGGACTGCCGGGTCTCAATGTCGTTGTCGCGGCGCTGCTCCAGCTGCCCGCGCTCCACCGAGATCTTGGCCTCGAGCGATGGCAGATCCCGCCCGCGGGCCTCGTCGTCGACGTACGTAATCATGTACGCGGCGAAGTAGATGACCTTCTCCAGGTCCTTGGGCGCCAGGTCAAGCAGGTAGCCGAGCCGGCTGGGCACGCCCTTGAAGTACCAGATGTGCGTGACCGGCGCGGCCAGCTCGATGTGGCCCATCCGCTCTCGCCGCACCTTGGCCCTGGTGACCTCGACGCCGCAGCGCTCGCAGATGATGCCCTTGAACCTGACCCGCTTGTACTTGCCGCAGTAGCACTCCCAGTCCCGGGTGGGGCCGAAGATCTTCTCGCAGAAGAGCCCGTCCTTCTCCGGCTTCAGCGTGCGGTAGTTAATGGTTTCCGGCTTCTTGACCTCGCCGTGCGACCACTGCCTGATGTCGTCAGCGGTCGCAAGGCCGATACGCAGGTCGTCGAAGAAGTTGACGTCAAGCACGTGTTTTATCCCCTGGGTAGATCGGATCAGACCTCTTCAACGCTGCTCGGCTCGCGCCGGGACAGGTCGATGCCAAGTTCCTCCGCCGCGCGGAAGACATCCTCGTCCGTGTCGCGCATCTCGATGGCCGCGCCGTCGCTGGACAGCACTTCCACGTTCAGGCAGAGCGACTGCATCTCCTTGATCAGCACCTTGAAGGACTCCGGGATGCCTGGCTCGGGGATGTTCTCGCCCTTGACGATGGCCTCGTAGACCTTGACCCGGCCGAGAATGTCGTCGGACTTGATGGTCAGCAATTCCTGCAGGGCGTAGGCGGCGCCGTAGGCTTCCAGCGCCCAGACCTCCATCTCGCCGAACCGCTGGCCGCCGAACTGCGCCTTCCCGCCGAGCGGCTGCTGGGTGATCATCGAGTACGGCCCGGTCGACCTGGCATGGATCTTGTCGTCCACTAGGTGCAGCAGCTTGAGTATGTAGATGTAGCCGACGGCGACCGGATCCTTGAAGGGCTCGCCGGTCCGGCCGTCGTAGAGCATGGCCTTCCCGGAGGAGGCGACCATCCGGTCGCCGTCCCGGTTCGGCAGCACGCTGCCGAGCAGCCCGGTGATCTCCTCCTCGCGGGCGCCGTCGAAGACCGGCGTGGCGACCGGGGTGCCCGCGGTAGCGGAGTCGGCGCCGATCTGGCGCAGCCGCGACTTCCAGTCGGCGTCGTCGCCCTCGACGTTCCAGCCGGAGCTGGCGACCCAGCCGAGGTGCGTCTCCAGGACCTGGCCGACGTTCATCCGGCCAGGCACGCCGAGCGGGTTGAGCACGACGTCCACCGGCGTGCCGTCCCGGAGGAACGGCATGTCCTCGACCGGCAGGATCTTGGCGATGACGCCCTTGTTCCCGTGCCGGCCTGCCAGCTTGTCACCGTCGGTGATCTTGCGCTTGGCGGCCACGTAGACCCGCACCAGCTCGTTCACCCCGGGCGGCAGCTCGTCGCCGTCTTCCCTGGTGAACACCCGGACGCCGATGACCTTGCCGGACTCGCCGTGCGGGACCTTCAGGGAGGTGTCACGGACCTCGCGGGCCTTCTCGCCGAAGATCGCGCGCAGCAGCCGCTCCTCGGGCGTCAGCTCCGTCTCCCCCTTCGGGGTGACCTTGCCGACAAGGATGTCGCCAGTGACGACATCGGCGCCGATCCTGATGATGCCGCGATCGTCCAGGTCGGCGAGAACCTCCTCGGAGACGTTCGGGATGTCCCTGGTGATCTCCTCCGGCCCGAGCTTGGTGTCCCGGGCGTCGACCTCGTGCTCCTCGATGTGGATCGAGGACAGGACGTCGTCCTGGACCAGCCGCTGGGAGAGGATGATCGCGTCCTCGTAGTTGTGACCCTCCCAGGGCATGAAGGCGACGAGCAGGTTGCGGCCCAGCGCCATCTCGCCGTGGTCGGTGCACGGGCCGTCCGCGATGACCTGGCCGGCCTCTACCCGCTGTCCCTCGCTGGCCACCGGCTTCTGGTTGAAGCAGGTGCCCTGGTTGGACCGCTTGAACTTGGCCACCAGATAAGTGCTCCTGGTGCCGTCGTCGTTCAGCACGGTGATGAAGTCGGCGCTTGACTGCTCCACGACGCCGGCCTTCTCGGCCACGATCACGTCGCCGGCGTCGGTCGCCGCGCGGTACTCCATGCCGGTGCCGACCAGCGGCGCCTCGCTGCGCAGCAGCGGCACCGACTGGCGCTGCATGTTCGAGCCCATCAGCGCGCGGTTCGCATCGTCGTGCTCGAGGAACGGGATCATCGCGGTCGCGACGGACACCATCTGGCGCGGCGAGACGTCGATGTAGTCGACGTCATCCGGCGGGATGTAGTCGACCTCGCCGCCCTTGCGGCGGACCAGGACGCGATCCTCCTCGAAGCCGCCGTCGGCGTCGATCGGCGCGTTGGCCTGCGCGATGACGTGCCGGTCCTCCTCGTCGGCGGTCAGGTAGTCGATATGGTCGGTGACCTTGCCCGCCTTCACCTTGCGGTACGGGGTCTCCACGAAACCGAACGCGTTGACCCGCCCGTACGAGGACAGCGAGCCGATCAGGCCGATGTTGGGGCCTTCCGGCGTCTCGATCGGGCACATCCGGCCGTAGTGCGAGGAGTGCACGTCGCGGACCTCGAAGCCGGCCCGCTCGCGGGACAGCCCGCCTGGGCCGAGCGCGGAGAGCCTGCGCTTGTGAGTCAGCCCGGCCAGCGGGTTGGTCTGGTCCATGAACTGGGAGAGCTGGCTGGTGCCGAAGAACTCCTTGATGGACGCGACCACCGGCCGGATGTTGATCAGCGTCTGCGGGGTGATGGCCTCGACGTCCTGCGTGGTCATCCGCTCCCGGACGACCCGCTCCATCCGGGCCAGCCCGAGCCGGACCTGATTTTGGATCAGCTCGCCGACCGTGCGCAGCCGCCGGTTGCCGAAGTGGTCGATGTCGTCGGTCTCGATCGGGATCAGCGAGTCACCGGACTTCATCTCCTCCTCGCCGCTGTGCAGCCGGACGAGGTACTCGATGGTGGAGACTATGTCCTCTTCGGTCAGCGTCCCCTGCCGGATGGGCATCGACAGACCGAGCTTCTTGTTCACCTTGTACCGGCCGACCTTGGCCAGGTCGTAACGCTTCGGGTTGAAGTAGAGGTTCTCCAGCAGGGCCTGGGCTGACTCCCTGGTCGGCGGCTCGCCGGGGCGGAGCTTGCGGTAGATATCGAGCAGCGCGTCGTCCTGGCCGGTCGTGTGGTCCTTCTCCAGGGTCGCGCGCATCGACTCGAAGCCGCCGAACCGGTCGAGGATCTTGGCCTCGTCCCAGCCGAGCGCCTTCAGCAGGACGGTGACGCCCTGCTTGCGCTTGCGGTCGATCCTGACTCCGACGCTGTCTCGCTTGTCGATCTCGAACTCGAGCCAGGCACCCCGGGACGGGATCACCTTGCAGCTGTAGATGTCCTTGTCGGACGTCTTGTCGACCTGCCGGTCGAAGTAGACGCCAGGCGACCGCACCAGCTGCGAGACGACGACCCGCTCGGTGCCGTTGATGACGAAGGTGCCCTTCGGCGACATGAGCGGGAAGTCGCCCATGAATACCGTCTGGCTCTTGATCTCGCCGGTGCTGTTGTTGATGAACTCCGCCGTCACGAACATGGGGGCGGAGTAGGTCATGTCCTTGTCCTTGCACTCCTCGACGGAGTACTTGGGCGGCTCGAACCGGTGGTCCCGGAACGAGAGTGACATGGTCCCGGTGAAGTCCTCGATCGGGCTGATCTCCTCGAAGATCTCCTCAAGCCCGGACTGCTCGGGAAGGTCCTTGCGGCCCTTCTCCTTCTCAGCCACGATCCTGGACCGCCAGCGCTCGATGCCGAGCAGCCAGTCAAATGAGTCGGTCTGCAGGGCAAGGAGGCTGGGGACCTCAAGAGGTTCTTTGATTCGAGCGAAGGAAATACGATGTGGACCTGGGACAGTGGCTGAGGCGCTGCGCGAAGCTGCCAACAGGGGTCCTTCCGAGCTTGTGGCGGACGGTCAGCGCGCGCACGCGAAACGCCCTGCGGACACGCCGCGAGGGGAGAGGCGATGGACCGAGGACGTCATAGTGCAGCGCAAATTAGCAGTGTAGCCGGACGACACACCACTGGTCAACTGTACGCCACTATGAGGTTCACGGTTGCAACGCAGCATCGCTCCTCCGCAGCCAAACGTCAAGCCCGTGGCGCGCCGTGTCGGGATCTGATCCTACGTGACGAACATCACAACTTTCAGTCTGTTTGACAATCACCCGGAACGGGCAGAATTCTTTTTCCGGCCTGCTCAGGGCACTGATCTCAGCCCGGTAACGATTCGGGCGGAGTGACTGATTTAGGCGGTGTGACCGATTCGGCCGCGGGCTCCCCCGCCGCGGGCCATCCCGGCGGGCCATCCCGGCGGGGCCACCCGCCGGGATGGCCCAGCGGGGGGATCCGCCGCGCCGGCGCCACCAGCCCGCTCGGGATTAGGCCGTCTCCGGATACGCCAGCGCCCCGGGATGCTGCAGACGTCCCGGGGCGCTGGGCCGACCGGCTAGCTAACCAGCGATGGGCGGCGGCGCGGGCACGTGCCTGGCGACCGTGCCCCCGTGATTACTTGACCGTGACGGTGGCGCCGGCGCCCTCGAGGGCCGCCTTCGCCTTCTCCGCCGACTCCTTGTTGGCCCGCTCGAGTACGGGCTTGGGCGCGCCGTCGACCAGGTCCTTGGCCTCCTTGAGGCCCAGGCTGGTAAGCGTGCGGACCTCCTTGATGACCTGGATCTTCTTCTCGCCGGCCGCCTCCAGGATGACGTCGAACTCATCCTGCTCCTCGACCTCGGCCTCGGCGCCCGCGCCGCCGCCGGCGGCCGGTGCCGCGGCTGCGACCGGCGCCGCCGCCTTGACGTCGAAGGCGTCCTCGAACTGCTTCACGAAGTCAGAGAGTTCGAGCAGGGTCATTTCCTTGAACGCGTCGAGCAGCGCGTCGTTGCTGAGCTTCGCCATGATGGTTCCTCTTCCTGTTCCGGCTTGACGCGGCGACCAGCAGCCGCCCGCATGTTGTCGTCAGTCCTTTTCGGCAATCGCGCGTGACTGGTCAGCTCTCCGATTCGCGGCCGACGCCAGCCGCATCGGCATCGGGTGCCGCGGCCTCGGCGGCCGGGACCGCATCGGCCGCCGCCTCGCCATCCGGAGCTGATGCCTCCGCCGGTGCCGCCCCATCCGGAGCCGCTGCCCCGGCCTCGGCCGCACGCTTGGCCTCGAGCGCGGCGAGCAGCCGGGCCATCTGGACCGGCAGCGCCTGCATCGTCGCCGCCGCGTTGGCCATGGTCGCCTTCATCGCGCCGGCCAGCTTGGCCAGTAGCACGTCGCGTGGCTCGAGGTCGGCGAGCTTGCCGATCTCGTCGGGCGTCATGCTCTTGCCCTCAAGCACGCCGCCCTTGATCACCAGGAACGGGTGCACCTTGGCGAAATCACGCAGTCCCTTGGCAGCCTCGACCACGTCGCCTTGCACGAAGGCGATCGCGGACGGCCCGGTGAGCAGTTCGTTCAACTCGCCCGCGACGCCCGCCTCGGTGGCGGCGATCTTGGTGAGCGTGTTCTTCACCACGGCGAACGTGGCGTTGTCGCCGAGCGACTGGCGCAGTTCGCCAAGCTGGGCAACGCTCAGGCCGCGGTACTCGGTGAGCACCGCGCCTGCCGAGGTCTGGAATCGCTCGGTGAGCTCTGCCACCGCGGCGACCTTCTCCGCCCTCGCCATGGGCCTCCCTTCTCGTCCGGTGCGCCCGCTGGGCGGGACGATCCGGCTACATCCGGCGCCGGCGAAGGGAAAGGCGAACGCCCCGGCGCGGGCGCACGGGGCGTGGCCGCTGCCCGGATTGCCCCGGGTCGGCGGTCTGTCTCGGTCACCTGCGCGGGCCGCCCCTCTCGGGGCCTTCGGCCAGCGCGGTGTACTCGCGCCGGCAGCCGACGGTCTCTGGCATCGGCAAGACTACGAGGTATCCGGGCCGGCCGCCAAATCGCACCGCCCCGCGGGCTAACCCAGTGCGCGCCTCAGTCCATGATCGTGGAGGTTTTTCAGTGCCCGGGCACTGAAAAACCTCCACGATCATGGAACCCCCGCCGGGTCCGCGGTACATGAGTTGGCGGGGGTGCCGGTGATGCGAAGGTGCCCAGTGAGGTTGTCTGGGTGAGGCGGAGTCACACCGGGCGGACAGCCCGATGGATGTGGCATCGAGTGGGCTGGTGCCATTCGATGCCACATCCATCGGGCTGCCGACGACGGCCGCGGGCCGGCCACCCCCGCCGCCCACCCGCGCGGGCCGGCGACGACCGCAGGCTGGCCACCGCGGGTCTGGGCACCGCCGCAGCCTGGCCACGCCTCAGCTTGCGGCGGCCTCAGCTTGCGGCGGCCTCAGCTTGCGGCGGTCTCTTCAAGCTCCTCGGCCAGCCCGCGGGTCCGGCTGGGGTCGACCAGGATTCCCGGGCTCATCGTCGTGGTGACGGTGATCTTCCTCAGGTACCTGCCCTTGGCCGCGGCTGGCTTGAGCCGGACGACCTCTTCCAGCGCCGCGGCGTAGTTCTCCACCAGCGCGCGGTCGGCGAACGATGCCTTCCCGATCACGAAGTGCAGGTTGCCGTGCCGGTCCACCCGGAACTCGATCTTGCCGCCCTTGATGTCGGACACGGCCTTGCCGACATCGGTAGTGACCGTCCCGGTCTTGGGGTTCGGCATCAGGCCGCGCGGGCCGAGCACCCGGCCGAGCCGGCCTACCTTGCCCATCAGGTCCGGGGTCGCGACGACGGCGTCGAAGTCGAGGAAGCCGCCCTGGATGCGCTCGAGCAGGTCGTCCGAGCCGACGTAGTCGGCCCCGGCGGCGGTTGCCTCGTCCGCGCGCTGGCCGGTCGCGAACACCAGAACGCGGGCCGTCTTGCCGGTGCCGTGCGGCAGGTTGACCGTGCCACGGACCATCTGGTCCGCCTTGCGCGGGTCGACACCGAGCCGCAGCGCGACCTCAACGGTTGGGTCGAACTTGGTGACTGACGTCTTCTTGGCCAGCGATACAGCCTCAGCGGGCCCGTACATCCGGTCCGGCTCGATCTGCTCCGCTGCCTGGCGGTATGCCTTACTGCGCTTCATACTCAGTCTCCATCTTCAGCTAGGAGGTCGTGGTCTGCGGGCCAGCGCCTGGCCCTGCCACTGTCGGCTGTCACTGTCAGCTGCCCTGTGGGCCGCCATTGCCAGCTGCCACCGCGGCCACCGGGTCAGCCGTAGTCATGCGGTGGCGGTCAGCCGTTTCAGGAAGTCAGAACAGTCAGCCGTTTACCGTGATTCCCATCGAACGGGCCGTTCCCGCGATGATCTTCTCTGCGGCTTCCATCGAGTTCGCGTTCAGGTCGGCCATCTTGACCTGGGCGATCTCCCGGACCTGTGCCTTCGTGACGGAGCCGACCTTGGTCTTGTGCGGCTCGCCGCTGCCCTTCTGCACACCCGCGGCCTTCTTGATCAGCTCAGGCGCCGGGGGCGTCTTGGTGATGAAGGCGAACGAGCGGTCCTCGAAGATGGTGATCTCGACCGGGATGATGTTGCCGCGCTGCGACTCGGTGGCGGCGTTGTACTGCTTGCAGAAGTCCATGATGTTCACGCCGTGCGGGCCGAGCGCGGTGCCGACCGGCGGCGCTGGGGTGGCCTGGCCTGCCTGCAGCTGCACCTTGACGACCGCAGCGATCTTCTTCTTTCGCGGAGCCATGTATCTGGGTCCTTACCTCACTGACGAACGGGGAGAAAGCTGATCAGATCTTGGTGACCTGATCGAAGGAAAGCTCGACCGGGGTCTCCCGGCCGAAGATGGACACGAGCACCTTGAGCTTCTGGGTATCGGGATTGATCTCGTTCACGGTAGCCGGGAGCGTCGCGAACGGGCCGTCCATCACCGTAACGGACTGGCCGACCTCGAAGTCCACCGCGGCGGCACGCATCGTCTCGGCCTTCTTGGCCGCCTTCTCCTCCGGCTCCGGCGCGAGCAGCGCCGCCACCTCGGACAGGCTGAGCGGGGACGGCCTGCTGGACAGCCCGACGAAGCCGGTCACTCCCGGGGTATTGCGGACCGCGGCCCACGACTCGTCGGTGAGGTCCATCCGGACCAGGATGTAACCGGGCAGCACCTTCTCCTGAACCTGCTGCCGCTTGCCGCCCTTGATCTCGGTGACCTCGTGCACCGGCACCTCGATCTGGAAGATGTAATCCTCCATGTTGAGCGACTGGGTGCGGCTCTCCAGGTTGGTCCGCACCCGGTTCTCGTATCCGGCGTAGGAGTGCACCACGTACCAGTCGCCGGGCAGCAGCCGGAGCTCGGCGGCGAACTCGGCGACAGGGTCGGCAGCCGGCGTCAGCCTCGCCGGCAGGCGGCTCAGCCTCGGCGACAAGGTCGGCAGCCTGCTTAGCCTCGCCGGCAGGCGGCTCAGCCTGGCCGGCGGCTGGCTGCAGACTCGCCGGCGGCCGGCTCGGCCTGGTCAGCAGCGGCCAGCCCAGCGCTGGATTCACCGTTCGCGGCAGGCTGGCCAGCCGCGGCGGTCTCGCCGTTCGCGGCAGGAAGGTCCGCCGCGGCTGACTCATCTGCCGCCAAGGACTCGCCGACGTGCAATTCGGACTCGGACACAGTAGCTCTTTCTCTCCGCTCTTCCTGGCGGGCTCTTCTCGCAGTCTCTGCTGGTACCGCTGCTCCGGGGCGTCCCGCCCCGGAGCAGCGGTACCACTAGGCAGCCGGCCGAATTCAGCCGAAGCCGGAACTCAGCCGAAGACAGCGAAAACCAGCTTGGTGAACCCGTAGTCCAGGCTGGTCACGATCGCCACCATCACAAGTATGAACACCAGCGCCACCGTGGTGTAGGTGACAAGCTCATGCCGGGTGGGCCAGATCACCTTACGGAGTTCCGCGACTATCTGCCGCAGGAATACCGCAGGAGTGATCCTGGCTGCCTTCGCCGGGCGGCCGGATTTGTCCCGTTTCTCCGGGGCCGTCCCGCGGGTCTGAGTAGCCATGTCCTCACCTGAGCAGCGCTAGTTGTTTGACGGCTCACGCCGTCGGCGGCCCGCGACGTTCACGGACCGTAAGCGCAGGGCAGGAGGGACTCGAACCCCCAACCGCCGGTTTTGGAGACCGGGACTCTAGCCAATTGAGCTACTGCCCTGTGACGGCCCGTGCGGGCATGCACCGGCCACCTGGTGGACGCCACCAGATCCCGAAGTCTACGTGGCCGGCCGCCCCGGCGTCGAACTAGTGCGGCGCAGCGGCCGGCATCTAATGCCACCATGGGACTCATGAGTTTCTCCCAGCAGCGTATCTCGGCGCGCGTCTCGGCGATCACGGAGTCGGCCACGCTGGCCGTCGATGCGAAGGCCAGGGCGGCCAAGGCCGCGGGCAGGCCGGTCATCGGCTTCGGCGTCGGCGAGCCCGACTTCCCAACCCCCGGGTACATCGTCGAGGCGGCGCAACGCGCCTGCGCGGAGCTGCGCATGCAGAAGTACTCGCCGACCGCCGGGCTGCCCGAGCTCAGGGCGGCGATCGCCGCTAAGACCGCGCGGGATTCCGGCTACCAGGTCACGGCCGGCCAGGTAGTTGTGACGAATGGCGGGAAGCATGCCGTCTACCAGGCCTTCGCCGCCTTGCTCGATCCGGGCGACGAGGTCCTCGTGCCCGCGCCGTACTGGACCACCTACCCGGAGGCGATCGTGCTGGCGGGCGGCATCGCGGTGCCGGTGCTGACCGATGAGCACTCCGGCTACCTCACCTCGGTCGCCGACCTGGAGGCGCACCGCACCGCGCGCAGCAAGGTCTTGCTGTTCGTCTCCCCGTCCAACCCGACCGGCGCGGTGTACCCGCCGGAACTGGTCGCCGAGATTGGCCACTGGGCCGCGGCGAACGATCTCTGGGTGATCACCGACGAGATATACGAGCACCTGGTGTACGGCGATGCCCGGTTCAGCTCGGTGCCGGTGGCGGCCCCGGAGATCGCGGAGCGGTGTGTGGTGGTGAACGGCGTGGCCAAGACCTACGCGATGACCGGCTGGCGGGTGGGCTGGCTGATCGGCCCGCCGGACGTGGTCAAGGCCGCGACCGACCTGCAGTCGCACCTGACGTCGAACGTCTGCAACGTGGCGCAGGCAGCCGCGCTCGCGGCGGTCAGCGGCGACCTGGCCGCCGTCGGCGAGATGCGCGCCGCGTTCGACCGGCGCAGGCTCGCGATGACCGCCATGCTGAACGGGATTCCCGGGGTGCACTGCCCGCTGCCGGAGGGCGCCTTCTACTGCTACCCGTCGGTCAAGGGCCTGCTCGGCCGGGAATACGGCGGCCGCCGCGCGGACAGCACGACCGATCTCGCCGAGATCATCCTGGAGCAGGCGGACGTCGCGGTGGTGCCCGGCGAGGCGTTCGGCACGCCAGGTTACTTCCGGCTGTCCTGTGCGCTCGGCGACGCCGACCTGAAGGAGGGCATCAGCCGACTGGCCAAGCTGCTCGGCTGATGGCACGGCCGCTCGCCGCGCTGCCGAAGGCGCACCTGCACCTGCACTTCACCGGCTCCATGCGGCATGCCACGCTGGCCGAGCTCGCCGCGCTGCACCGGGTGCACCTGCCGGAGGCGCTGGCCGCGAACTGGCCGCCGCGGCTGTCCGGCGCCGACGAGCGCGGCTGGTTCCGGTTCCAGCGGCTGTACGACATCGCCCGCTCGGTGCTCAGGACCGAGGACGACCTGCGGCGGCTGGTCCGGGAGACCGCCGAGGACGAGCGGGCGGAGGGCTCCGGCTGGCTGGAGATCCAGGTGGATCCGTCCGGTTACGCGGCCCATTTCGGCGGCATCACCGCGGTCACCGAGCTCGTCCTTGACGCCGCCGCCGAGTCGGCTGCGGCCGCCGGGATCGGCATCGGCGTGATCATCGCGGCGAACCGGACCAGGCACCCGCTGGACGCCAGGACGCTGGCCAGGCTGGCAGCCAGGCTGGCCGGGCATGGCGTGACCGGGTTCGGCCTCAGCAGCGACGAGCGCCGGGGGGCAGCCGCCGATTTCGCCCCGGCCTTCCGGATCGCCGCACGGGCGGGCCTGCTGGCGGTGCCGCACGGCGGCGAGCTGGCAGGCCCGGCCAGCGTCCGCGCCTGCCTGGACGAGCTGAACGCGGACCGGATCGGGCACGGCGTGGCCGCCGCCGAAGATCAAGATTCTGGTGAAACGGATTGTCGGGCGCCGGACCACGCTGGAAGTGTGCCCGGCCTCCAATGTTGCCCTAGGAGTCGCCGCTAGCCCGGCTGACGTGCCGTTACTTACTCTGTTCGAGGCCGGAGTGCAGGTGGCGCTCGGCGCGGACGACCCGCTGCTGTTCGGCCACCGGCTGGTCGCGCAGTACGAAGTGGCCAGGCAGGCGCACGGGTTGCCGGACGGGGCGCTGGCCGAGCTGGCCAGGATGTCGGTCCGCGGCTCCGCGGCTCCGCCGGGGGTCCGGGCCCGACTGCTGGCCGGGATCGACGACTGGCTGGCCACGCCCGACCCCGGCTGACCCGCCCCGCCTCCCGGCTGGCCGGCCGGCCAACGCGATGGATGTGACAACGGGCCAGTCAGGTGTGGTTGAACGTCACATTCATCACGTTGGGGCCAAGCGCGGGGAGGGCGTAGGTGCGGGCTGAGCCGGGGCGGGACAGGCCACGGGGGCGGGACAGGCCACGGGGGCGGGACAGGCCACGGGGGCGGGACAGGCCACGGGGGCGGGACAGGCCACGGGGGCGGGACAGGCCACGGAGGAGCGCCAGGACGGCAGCATCTCGACCACCCGGCCGGCCATCACCAGGAACAGCATCAGCCCAAGCTGCAGCGGCGCGAGCAGTACGAACTCGACGGTCATCGAGCCAAGCTGGCGGTCAGGCCGAGCCGGGCCGACGGCCGGCTGGCCAGTTCTGACGCTGTTGGCCTCCGTTCAGATCCGGCCGGAAGCAGTCGACGAGACCGCCGGCGGTCGCATGGATGGTCAGGTTGAGCCCGAGCATGATGGAGGCTGCCTGGCCGGTCACGGTCACCCGCACCTGGCCCTGCCCGACCGCTCTCGCGACCGCGCTGATCCGTCCGCCGAGCACCCTGGTGCCCAGGCCCTGGTAGTAGTTCTCCGCGCCGTCCTCGGCCACCTTCTGCCAGCCCGGAACGGCACCGGCGTCCTGGCTGGCCACCCGCGCGCCGAGCTGGCCTGGTCGGCGTCGGCGGCGGCGAGCTCACCGCCTATGGCCCCGACCTCGCCGGCGGCATGGCCCGCGTTCATCGTCGGCGGGCCGGCGAAATCCGGCCGTAGCACGATGCTTGCCACGATGGCCAGGTCGTTCCTGGCGTCCGGCGCCCAGGTGATCATCGTGGCGCCGCGGCCGTCACCACTGCGGTCGCTCGGCGGGCTGCCCGGGGTCATCCGGGTCTTTGACGGCACCGGGCTGGCCGCCGACGACTTCGCCGGCGTGGCCGCCAAGTTCAGCGGCCCCGGCGTCGTGCTGATCGATGACGCCGAGGTACTCAGGGAATGCGGCGCGGCCGACGACCTGAAGAAGCTGATCAGCAGCCGCTCGGTAGCCGCTCCGTAGCCGCTCCGGCGGTAGCAATGAATGCCCCCAGCACCAATGCGTCAACAAGGACATCGAGGCCCGGGATGAACTGGGCGATGATGAAGGCGGCAACGGCCAGGATCGTGCCGATGATTTCCAGTGCAGTGCAGATATCGCCGATCCACTTGGCGTTCTCCTTCACCCAGTCCTTGACGGCATCCCAGGCGTCATCCCAGGCGTTCTTGAAATGATCCCAGAAGCCATCCTTCATGGAATCGCTGGAAGCCGAGCGGATAAGGTGCGCGTGATAGCTGCTGGAGTTATCACGCAAGGTGGTGGCCTTGTCAAGCAGTGCCCTGGCTGCCGCCCAATGCCATGGGGTTTAGGCATTTGGGTGTTAATGCGAGGTTCCCGGTTTTGGTGACGGTGGGTAGTTCCTGGTCGCGGGCATGCCGACGGCCGGCGTGTCGTGCCGGGTGACGGCCGGTTCCACTGACCGGCGGCTGTGTAGGTTCTCGTCGTAGCTGGCGCTTTCTCAGATGGGTTGACGCCTGTGTGGCGGTGAATCGACTCATTGCTCTCAGGGCGGACCCGAACCGCCGGACAGAAGAAGAAAACGACAGGCCGATGAGAAGAACCCGGCGACAGATCGGTGAGAAGCGACGCGGACGCCCACGTCGGCGAGATGGCCACCGGCAAGAAGGATGAGAACCTACAGGCTGGTGTCCTGGGACGGTTTCCGGTGTTTGCGCTGGTCAGGCGAGGGTGTTCGCGAGGGTGATGACGGCGGGGGCGATCCGGGTGGCGGTGTCCGCGCGTCCTGCGCGGGGGAAGGTGCTGGCGCACTTGGCCTTGCGGGGCCGGTGCCGGTTCCGGTCGATGACGGTGCGGTGTTTCGCGAGTTCGCTGGTCAGCGCCGTGCAGCTGGTCATCCCGGCGCGGATCGCGGCGGTCACGGCGCGGCGGGTGCGGCCGTGCGAGATCTCGCGGGCCTGGACGCGCATCCCAGCGCGGCGGCCCTTCCGGGCGGGGGCGGCAGCGAGCGCGGCGGCGCGGGCGACGCCGCGGGTCATCTCGTTCCCGGCGGCCCAGGCGGCGAGTTCCTGCCGGACCAGGTCCGGGCTGCCCGAGCGGAGCATCGGCCCGGCCGACGGCCCGGCGCCGTCCAGGCTCGCCTTCGTCTCCCGCAGCGCGGTCTCCGACCCGTCCCACCGCCACTTATACAGTGCCGCGAGCTGCGCGGCGGGGTACTCGTCAATGTCCATGAGGTCGGTGACCAGGCAGAACAGCTCCGGCACGTGCTGGCCTTCCACGGTCACCCAGTACTCGATGACGCGGACGGTCACGGTGACGCCGTCACCGGAGATCTCCGCGAGATACGAGCCGTCGGCGAGGATCTCCGAGATCCTTGTCAGCGGGATGTCGCCTTTCAGCCGGATCAGGACGTGCGTGCAGGCCGTGAGCCGGGCGATCCGGGCCGCGCCGGGATAGTTCCGGTCCGCTACCCAGATCCGGTCTTCCGCGAACAGGTGCGGAAACTCCCGCAGGGCCGTGTCCAGGAGCTTCTGCTCCGCGGCGGCCTTGTCCGTGCCGGCCGGGCCGTGCGGCATCCCCAGCAGCCCCCGCGTGGAGGCGTCCGTCATCGGCAGCCCTCTCAGCTGCGGGAACGGCGACGAGTCATCCCCGGTGCCGACCGAACCGTACATGGCCCGGTTCGCCGGCGTATCCGGTACCCGGATCAGCGTCCCGTCGATCGCCCCGGTCTTCAGCGGCCTGTTCCTGCCGATGATGACCGCCCGCCAGTCCCGGTCCTCATGCTCCTGCCACGAGGCCCGCAGCACGACGTCCCGCAGTTCCTCCAGCGGTTCCGGGCCGAGCGCGTTCCGCCAGTCCCCGAGCGCCCGCTCCGACGCTGGCACCCACGGCCGCGCCCACGGCACCAGCGCCAGGTCCCCGGCCAGCGCGATCACCGCGTCCCGCAGGCCGGCACCGGGCACCAGCGTCATCAGCACGATGACACGGATCATGAACGCCCTGGCCAGCAGCCGCTCCCGCTCGCCCTTCACGTACTGCTCCCGCAGCACCGCCCGCTCCGCGATCCCGTCGATCACGCCCGGCCCGGCCTGCTCCTCCAGCCACTCCTCCAGCGGCCCCAGCGTCGCATGATGAACCGGGCTGCCCTTCGCCTGGACCCGCCCGTCCCGCCTGACCTGCGCCGACGCCACCGCCACGATCTTGCAGAACACGACCGGATCACCAGTCCGGATCCGCCGCATCCCCGCGGTCACCAGCGCCGACCGGCAGTCCCCGCCCGGCATCATCCCGTTCCGCAGCGGCGTCACCAGGTCAGCCAGCCGCGCCGCCACCATCACACCGCCGCCCGCAATGCTGCTGGCGACACCCGGGGAAACAGGGTAGACATTCACGAGAGGCTCCTGTGGCGAAGAGTGATCTAGGCAATCCCTCTTCTACAGGAGCCTCGCCCGCCTCACAGGAAACCCGCGAAACACGCCTCTCACCACCGGAAACCACCCAGCGTGACCGGCAAGCGCTCAAGCCCGCCAGTACTTCGCCCTAAAGCCCATGGCATTGGGCTGCCGCCAGGGCCTGCTGCGCCTGGTTCTGGGACGTCTGATACGCCTGAACCTGCTGCTTCTGCTGGTCCGTCAGGTTGTTCCCGGACGGCAGCACGGCGGAGGTACGGACGGTCTTGTACGGCCCCTCCGCCTCACTGAGCGCGGTCAGCGACACGGCCTGGGCCTGCTCCAGGTCCGGCAGCCAGCCGCTCAGCGCCGAGGAGATCTGCTGGTAACGCCGACGACCTTGTCCAGGTCGTTGGCCACCTCAGTGGACTTCGAACGGAGCGTGTCGGCGTACTTGCCCACCAGCGTGCCGTCGCTGCCGATCTTGCGGAGCGCGTCTACCTGACCGGGAGATCTGCCTGGCCACGGCCGACAAATGGGCGATCTCGTCGCTGATCCGCGCCGGGTCGCCGGGCACCGGGTCGGCGTCCAGGCCAAGTGGCTGCTACTGATGGCCGGCCGGTCGTGCCATGCTGTTCTGCTGTCCGCTGATTCGGTCAGCGCGCGGGCTGTTCCGGGTGCGATCAGTGCTTCGCGTTCAGGCTGCTCGGCAACTTGCCGTCAGTCGTGTCGAACGCCTGCTTGGTCTGATTGATCATCGTGCCGACCGCCTGCATGGATCCGACCAGCTTCTTGCGGTGGTAATCCCAGTGCCGGCGAAACTGCCCATGGCCGAGGCGATGTCCCCGGAGCCCATAGCGCCGTCGTACGCGCTTTCCTGCGCCCTGATGTTCTCGAATTCTGAAACGAGGCCGCTCAGCGTTGTCTCGGACTGGTCCAGAAGCGCGTAATCTACCTTGAGGTCGGTCATTTACTGCACCGTTTCTGTGGTCCCGCCGCATGGCCGCCGAAATCCCGCGACGCTGCGTCACCAGGCAGGCGCGACCACTGCCGACCGGCGGCTGCTGCCCGGCGTTAATGCACATAAGCTACAGAATGCCCGCACTCCCCCGCAGCAACTTCTACCGATATGAAACATGTCAAGTCAGGCCAAATGACCAGGCTCAGAGCCGGACGCCGATCAGCACCGGCTCGCTGGCCAGTTCCACTCCGAACGTGCCGCGGACGCCGTCCCTGATTTCCCTGGCCAGGGCCAGCAGGGACGAGGTCGTGGCACCGCCGGGATTGACCAGGGCAAGCGTGTGCTTGGCCGAGATCCGCGGACCTGGCATGTCCCGGTCGCGCTCGCTGCCGGGCGCTTGCCGCGCACGGCCCGGGTAACCCTTGCCGAAGCCGGCCCGCTCGATCAGCCAGGCGGCCGGGACCTTGACCCGGCCCGCCCCGGCCGCGAAGTGCGGGACAGTCACGTCGCCGCCCCAGCCAGCCGTGACCGTCTTCTGCAAGGCTGCCAGTTGCTCCTGGTCGAGGACCGGATTGGTGAAGAAGGAGCCTGCGCTCCTGGTGTCAGGGTCGGCCGGATCCAGCACCATCCCCTTGCCCCGGCGAAGCCGGAGCACCGCCTCCCTGGCGTCCGCCAGCGGCACCCGCCCGCCCTCGGCTACGCCGAGGGCACGCGCCAGCTCGCCGTACCGGACCGGAGCGGACAGCGGATCGCTGGTCAGCCGGAAGGTAACGCCAAGCACCACAAACCGGCCGGTGGCATCGGCCGCGGCGGCTGCCCGCCCCCGGCCGCCCGCACCCGCAGTTGCTGCCGCGGCGCGCTTGAATGCGCTCGTCCGGTAGCCGAACCCGCAGTCCTGGTTCGACAGTTCGGTGACCACATCGCGGTGCCGGTCGTAGACGCGCACTGCGACCAGCGTCTGCGCCACATCCTGGCCGTAGGCTCCGACATTCTGGATCGGGGTGGCGCCCGCCAGGCCGGGAATGCCGGCCAGGCACTCGAGCCCGGACAGCCCGCTGCCGATGCACCAGGTCACCACCGCGTCCCAGTCCTGGCCGGCCGCGACGCTGACGGCGACCCGGTCGAGATCCGCTGCTGCCGCGATGCCATCGGTCGCCACCTGGACCACCGTGCCGGGGAAGCCCGCATCGGCGATGACGAGGTTGCTGCCGCCGCCGAGCACGAGCACCGGCTCGCCGCGCTGATCGGCAGCCCGGACCGCGGCGATGATCTGGTCGTCGCTGTCGGCTTCGACGAACCGCCCGGCCGGCCCGCCGAGGCCGAGCGTCGTGTAGCCCGCCAGCGCTACCTGCTCGCGGACCATCACGTAGCGTGCCCCATTCCGTCCGGCCAGGATTTCACCCGCGGCCGCCACCTTGCGGCACTGGCCTGGCGTCCCCGGGTACCGGCCACGCATCCTACGTGATCAGGAAGGACAAGCCGCGGAGTGTGCCGGGTCAGCCGTTGAGGCTCTGGATCTCGGCGACATCGACCGGCCGGCCCTGGATGCTGGCCTGCAACTGGCCGCCGGTCACCGGCTGCATGCCAGGCTGAGGCGGCAGCGGGCCGTCGCCATCGCCGGTGGTGACCGCCGAGAAGACCTGCCAGCCGATCCGGGGCCGGTCAGGTTGTCGCCGGTGCCGGGGTGCAGGTACGTGACGCCGCAGTCGATCGACTGATTCGGGCCGGTGCCGGCCATCTGCTTCGCCGTCGCGGTCGAGCCGAGGTAGCCGCAGTTGCTGTAACGGGTGGCGTCCACGGTTCCCGGGTCGATGCTCAGCGGCCGCGCCATCGCCCATACCGTTACGCCCAGCGAGCCGTCTGGCAGCGATGCGGTCACCGTCGCGTATGGCTGTCCGGCCGCGGTCTGCTCGAACGCCCCGGCCAGGCCGACCCGGACGAAGTCCAGCAGGTTCGCGTAGCTCCGGCCCGCCGGGTTGACGTCGACCTGGCCGATTCCCGGCCGGGTCAGCTTGGCCAGCGCGAGCATCCGCAAGGTGCTCGCGGGGATCAGCCGGGGTCGGCGGCAGCGGCCCGGGCAGCACCCATGCGTACAGCGGGAGCTTCAGGCATTCGGCCTTGCCCGCGGCGGATGCAGCCGGGTTCACTGGCAGCAGGTACCAGGCGCCAGGCGCCAGCTGGTACCGGGTTCTGCTTAAGCAGTTGCTGCGCCTGCGCGGAGGACTTGTCGATGCTGTAGACGGTGGGCGGGTTGGGGCCCCATTCGGTGACGATCAGGTGGCTGCAGCCGGTGCCGCCGCAGCCGACCCCGGGCGGCGGGGCGCGGCCGGCCCCGCCATCGCGACGGGCAGTGCCAGCCCGGCAACGATCAGGATTGCAGTGCGGAGGCGGCGCATCATGGCTTGCACTCCCTAGCCTGCGGATAGTAGACAGCGGGGTAGTTGCCGATCACTCGCCAGAAACCAGATCCGCCCTTGGCAAGAATGTCGGTATAGCGGAAGTAATGATCAGCCGCGGGCGTCCGGTCCGGGATGACCTGCCCCGTCCTGATGCTGGCGTTGGCGGCCCGGGCGTTGTCGTAGCAGGCGCTGACGTCGATGGCCCCCCGGTGGCCGGATCCGCGAATGCCCGCATGTGGGTGTAGCTCAGGGTTCCCCGGAACGACTCGGTGGTGACGTCCGGCTTTGCGAGATCCGCCGCGAAATCGCGCCGCACCCGCCGGCCGGTGTACGCGGTCCACCGGGTGTCTTTGCCGCCCGTGTACCCGGCGTAGAGATAAGCGAGCTCGAAGTTCTTGTCGGCGATGACCGCCCGCGCCGGGCCGACGCCGCCGGCCGCCAGCCGGCCATATGGACGTGCACGTTATGGCCGAACGGCGGCCGGATTACTCCGCCGGGCCCGGACGATCCGAAAAAGCCGTCGACTTGGGCGGGCTCCACGACAAGCGCCTCGAAGATAACGGAAGCGGTTGATGATCACAGCGAGAGTTACCGAGTTGGCTCGTGAAGTTGGGCCCGATCGATGGCAGGCGGTGCCCGGCGTAAACTCGCGCCGGTCGGCCGCGGGGCGGAATCCCGGGCCGGGCACGCGGGAGGGAAATGAGCGCAGCGGGCTGGATTGCCACGGCGGTGCTGGCGGCAGCGGGCCTGACCGTCGGCTGCTGGCTGACCATGCTCGCGGTCCGGGTCCCGCGCGGCGAGAGCCCGCGGCCGCCGGCCGGGCGGTGCGCCGCGTGCGGGTCACCCGCCGCCCTGGCCAACCTGATCCCGCTGCTCGGCTGGGCCCGGATGCGCCGCCGGTGCCCGGAGTGCCGACGTGCCTTTGGTGCCTGGTATCCCGCGGCGGGCGTGGTGACGGCCGCCGCCCTGGTCGCGATGTGGCTCCGCTTCGGGGCGAGCCCGGCGCTTCCCGCGTTCTGCTACCTGGCAGTTGCCGGGGTGCCGCTCGGCTTCATCGACGCGCGGTACCAGCGGCTGCCGGATTTGCTTACCCTGCCCTCGTACCCGATCGGGCTGGCGGCCCTCGGCATTGCCGCGATCTTCGTCGCCGGCGGTGCCGGGCACTTCGTCTCCGGGCTGATCGGGATGGCCGCGGTCTGGCTGTTCTTCGTGCTGCAAGTGCTCATCTACCCGGCCGGAATGGGCTGGGGAGACGTGAAGCTCTCCGGGCTGATCGGCCTTTACCTGGGCTGGTTCGGAGCCGGCGCGGTGATCGCCGGCCTGCTAGGCGGGTACCTGCTCGCCGCCGTGACCGGGATCGGGCTGATCGCCACCCGGCGGGCGACCAGGAAGTCGCACCTGCCGTTCGGCCCGTTCCTGCTGGCGGGCGCGCTCGCGGTGATCGTCACCCCGGCGCTGTCCCGCTAGACCGGCCCAGCGTCAGGGCAGGCGGACTACCGCGCGGGCGCGGGTAAGTACCTTTTCCCCGGCGGCCCTGGCGGTCAGCGCCAGCACGACGCGGTTGTCGTCGAGCTTGTCCTCGACCTTGCCGCTGACTTCGATCGTGGCGCCAGTGTCGTCATCGGGCACGACTACCATCGAGGAGAACCGGACCCCGAATTCCACCAGGGCCGCCTCCGGGCCGGCCCAGTCCGTGACGTACCGGCCGGCTTCCGCCATCGTGAACATGCCGTGCGCGATCACGTCTGGGAGCCCGACCGACCTGGCGATCCGCTCGTTCCAGTGGATCACGTTGAAGTCGCCGGCCGCGCCGCAGTACTTGACCAGGCTGAGCCTGGTCACCGGATAGCTGGCCGACCCAAGCTCGGCACCGGGCTGCACGTCGGAGTACTTGACCTGGTCGCTCACGGATCGCATCCCGTCTTCTTCGCTGGCCGCTGCTGGGCTGGGTAACGGTCGGCCGTTACCCGGCGCCGCCGCGCTCCACCAGGGTGTTATGCGCGGTGCACACGTGCTCGCCGCCGACCGTGCGGATCTCGGTCCTGGTCGTGAGCAGCACGTTGCGGCCCGCGTCCTTGATGTCGGTGATCGTGGCCTGCGCGGTGAGGACGTCGCCGGCCACGATCTGGCGGGAATACTCGAACCGCTGCTCGCCGTGCACGATCATCGCGTAGTTGACGCCGAGTCCCGGGTCGGTGATCGCCCTGGCGCCGGCCGCCATCGCGACCACGACGGCGAATGTCGGCGGCGCGATGACGTCCGGGTGCCCGGCTGCCTGCGCGGCGGCGCGATCGCGGAATACCGGGTTCGGGTCCCCGATCGCATCGGCGAAATCCTTGATCTTGACCCGGCTGACCTCGTAGGGATCGGCCGCCGGAAAGGCACGCCCGAGGTAATCGCGGTTGATGGCCATGACGGCGCCGGAGCTAGCGGGTTTCGCGGTGCGGCTGGTGCTTCCGGCAGTTCGGGCAGTACTTGCTCATTTCCATCCGGTCGGGGTCGTTGCGGCGGTTCTTGCGGGTGATGTAGTTGCGGTGCTTGCACTCCTGACAAGCCAGCGTGATCTTCGGCCTGACATCTGTCGCAGCCACGAGTGCCTCTCTTCCAATGTCCTGACGGTGTCCGGCCAGGCTGGCGCCTGCCCGCAGTACTCAACACGCGAGCCACCTGGCGATGTTCCTTGACTTACCTGAGGGTAACCAGGCCAGCTGGCGACGCGATAGTAGCGGAGGCCGGACTTGAACCGGCGACACAGCGATTATGAGCCGCTTGCTCTGCCTGACTGAGCTACTCCGCCGCCTGACCAGCCATGACTCGCTGGGGCGGATATAGCTTACAGGGAACGGGCGGCGGCCAATGCGGACGCCTGGGTAAGGACGGGTTGTGCGAGCCGCCGGGTGCGGCAGTCAGCGGCGAAGGCCCGTTAAAAAAAATGAATCGACTGGCTCAGCACTCGACCACATTGAGCGCCAGGCCGCCGGCAGCCCAACACCACGTACTTAAGGCGTGCCGGTTTCGATGAGCTTGTGACCTGGGATTTTGTGCTGGTTTGGAGGCGGGGAGGGGCTCCTGGTAGGCGTTGGGTGACTAGTCCGCGCCGTCTCAGGAGCCCCTTGTGTGTTCTTATCTGCCTGCCGTCGTTGATGCAAGCCGGATGGCGGAGTTCCCGGTTACCGGGGCTCCGGCGGGGACGGTCGCGGTGCGGGCTTCTGGCCTGCGGTTTCTCGGCGAGACGGTGACGGTGGCGGGCAACGCGCCGTCAGCGGGTGAGCTGGCGGTGTTCTGCTGTCCGGTGGTGACGGCCCCGGCCGCGGTGCGCAGGGACGGGACGGTGCTGGCGGACGCGTGGCTCCCGGACCTGGTGCGGCTGGGTGAACTGGAGCGGCATCTCGGCGACGGGGTGATCGAGGCGGCCGTGGACGCGGCGGCCGCGGAGGGGCGGCTGAAGCCGCGGCAGCGGCGCCGCCTGATGTCGTATCCGCTGGTCATCCGGCTGATGCTCGCGATGACGCTGATGCCGGACGCGTCGTATGGCGAGGCCCTGCGCAGGGTCGCGGGGCTGCTCGCGGACATCCCGTTCACCCGGGAATGGCACGTCCCGACGGGCAAGGTGATCACGGACTGGCGGCTGCCGGTTCCCCCGGACGTGATGGAAAACCTGTTCTGGCAGGCAGCCGGGCCGCTGATCAGCGATGACGAGCCGTCGGCGGTGCTGCTGGCCGGGATGATGGTGCTGGCCGCCGACGGGATGCTGGTGAGCCTGGCGGACACGCCGGCGAACCGGGCGTTCTTCGGCTGCACGGGCACCGCGGCCGAAGACGGCGAGGACGCCGCCCCGTTCCCGCAGCTGAAGGTCGTCGCGCTGGCCGGCCGGGCCGGGCGCGCCATGCTCGGCGCGATCCTGGGACAGGCCAGGGCCGGGGAGCAGACCCTGCTGAAACGGCTGGTCCGCCGCCGCCCGGACCTGTTCGCCGGCCGCGTCACCTGCTTCGATCGCAACTTTCCCGGCCATGACCTGATCACCGCGATCCTGGATGCGGGCGGGCACGTCATCGCCCGCGTGAAGGAAGGCATCAGCCTGGACTTCGCCGACAGCGAGAACCGCGGCTGGCTGCCCGACGGATCCCGCATGACCTGGCTGAACGCTCCCTCCGGGAGGAAAGATGACCGGCTTCCGGTCCGGGTGACCGAGCACAACGCGGTCATGCCCTCCGCTGACGGGAAAGAAGAAATCTCCGGGACCTGCACCGTCATCACCACCCTCCTGGACCACCAGGCCGCGCCCGCGGACCAGGTCCGGGAAACGTATCTCACCCGGTGGAGCGCGTCGGAGACCACGTTCGGCGAGGACAAGACCACGATCACCGGCGCTGGCAACCGCACGTCCGGCCCGGTCCTGCGGTCCGGGTGCCCGCGGCTGGTCATCCAGGAGGCCTGGGCCTGGCTCACCGCCGCCCAGCTGACCCGCGCCAGCGCCGCCGCCGCGCTCCGCGGCGAGGCCGCGCAGGCCCGCGCCCTGCGCAGGAAAGACACCGCCATGGTCACCGCCGACGAGGAATCCTTCACCGCCGTCCGCCATCACATGATCCGCTCGATGACAACATCCCAGGTCACGGCCACCTCGTCACTGGACGCGCTCGCCGCAGCGGCCGATGCCGCCGCCCGCGCTGCCCTGCACATCCTCAACCTCCCCCGGCGGCAGCGGCACTCCAGGCGCGCGCAGAAGGCACGCCCGAAATTCCCGCACGCTACCGCCACCAAGACCACCGTCACCGGGAAACCCCAGGTCACCGAATTCGCACCCGGCTTCTACTAGCCCCGGCCAGGACCGGGAAGCCGCCAGGAAGGAGAAATGCCCCGCCTCGCGGGGCCGCGGACCGTGGAACCGCGCGCCATTCCCGCCGCGACACGCGGGTCCCGGGCATGTCCTCACACCATCCGGAAACAGGCTTCCGTGCATACACGGAACACAAGCACCTCAACACCCCAGAAAACCTGAAACACCTAAAGTACGTGGTGTTGCGCCGGCAGCCGGTCGTCGCGGAGCGACTGAGCGAACATCGCGGCGGCCCGCATCGGCCCTACCGTGTGCGAGCTGGACGGCCCGACGCCGACCTGAACAGGTCGAAGGCGCTGATCGTCATGGGCGCGGCCGGTCTTTCTGCAGCCGCTGGCCGGCCGGGTCGAGCGGCGGTCGCAGGTGCACCGCCGCCGGGCAGCGCTGGCCGCCGATATCGACCTGGTAGCTGCCTGCCCGGGCGAAGTCAGCGGTGACCGGCGTGCCGCCGGGGTGCCGCAGGTAGGCCAGGCCGACCGAGGCGCCGAGGGTCTCGCCCCAGGCTGCCGAGGTCAGCTGGCCGAGCGCGCGGCCGCCGCGCAGCACCAGCTCGCCGGCCCACAGCATGACGTCCGGGTCGTCGAGGACCAGCGAGACCAGCCGGGTAGGGCGGCTGGTCCGGCGAGACCCACGGCTTGGCCTGGGGCTCGAACCCGCCGACGACGAGACCGCCCACTTCCTCCTTGAAGTAGGTGCTGGTCGAGCGCACGGCGTATGTCCGGACCGGCCAGCCGGTTGAGTTCGCCCGGGACCTGTTCCGCGGCGACCGGACCCGCCTCGTGGTCTGGACCTCGGACCTGGCCAACGGCGTCCGACCCGCGGCGTCACCGCGGGCGTCACCGCGGGCGGTTAAGGACGGTGCACAAGTTCACCGCTGGGGGTTGCGGTCCCTCGACAGGCAGCCGTATAACAGTGTGGCCCGTGATCGATTCGTTCGAGGGGATTTAGATGAGACGTGTGCTGGGAATTGGCTTTTCTGCCGCGTTGGCCGCGGCATCAATAACACTCGTTTCTGGCAGCGGCGTCTCGTCGGTGGCCGCCTCGGTGTCGAAACCGGTGCCGCGGGCGAACGCGACGGTGAAGACCGCCGGGCCGCAGCACTGGTGCGGCACTAATGGCATCGAGTGTACCGAGCCGGCCCTCAACTGGGACGACTTCGCCGGCTTCAACAAGGCTAAGAAGAATGGCGCGCACATCAACGGCTACATCGGGCACGACGAGCCGGCCACGCTGTTCTACTCCAACCGGCCGGGTTCGGGTAACAACCTCACCTACCAGATGGTGCTGCCGAAGGAGCCGCCGACCCGGCCGAGGCAGAACGGCAGCGGCGGGACGGACAGCTTCCAGCTGCATCCGACGTTCTGGCTCGGCATGGTGATGTGCGACGACCAGGGCTCGCCCAACCCGGACGGCGCGGCTCTCACCGGCCACGCGACAATCCCCTGCAAACCGGACAGCAACAGCAACATCTTCGCGAGCACGGACCCGGCCAGCCCGCATTACTTCGGCCTGGGCCCGGGTCAGGCCTACGAGGAGATGCAGTTCTACCCGCCGGGCTGGGCGCCGTGGCCGGCCGGCATCGGCTGCACGGCCAACCAGTGGTGCGCCGCACTGAACGTCGACACGTTCTCGACGAACTCCAACACCGGGGACTTCAACAACACCGCGTGCCTGAACACCGTCGGCCCCGAACCGGTGAACTTCGCGTTCGTCACCAAGAACGGCGTGGCGACGGCGCCGGCGAACCCGCAGCACCCCGAACATTTCACTCCCGACCCCAAGCGCGACTTCCTGATGAAGGCCGGGGACAAGCTCACGGTCCGGCTGTTCGACACTGCCAACGGGCTGCGCGTGGTGATCAACGACCACACGAAGCACACCACTGGCTCGATGACAGCCAGCAAAGCCAACGGTTTCGGCAACGTGCTGTTCGACCCGAGCGCCACCAAGTGCACGGTGAATCCGTACGACTTCCACCCGGAATACAGCACCTCGACGCCTGACACCCGCAATGTCTCCGCCGCGCACACCTACAACGTGGCGTTCTCCGACGAGATCGGGCACTTCGAGTACTGCGCCAAGGTCGGCACCGACCCGAACAGCACGTGCCTGAAGCCGCTCGGCGCGGACACGAACGACGGCGACACGGCAGGGCCGAACCCGGCGGGCGATGACGACTTCTGCCTGCCGGCGTCGGCGTCGCTGAAGGTGAAGATCGGGGGGTGCCTCGATATTGACGGCGATTTCGACGGCGTGTCCTATAACTTCACCTGGCCGGGCTCGATCAGTAACCCGGCCGCGGACCGGCTGCTGAACCCGAGATCGTTCCTGTTCACCAGCCCCACCGTCAAGGGCAAGAACTTCAGCTCGATGGCCTTCGAGTCGGATATCTCGCGGGACGAGTCGGATGACACGGCCTTCCGGGTGGACACGCCGTGCCAGCGGCACCTGCTCAACCCGGCCGACCCGAGCCCGGGCACCGGTTGCGTGAACCCGCCGCCGAACTCGGCCTTCTATCCCTTCTACAGCACCCGTCAGGTCGGCGGAACGTGCATGTGGCAGGAAGGCGGACCGTACATCCCCGGCACGACCAACAAGTTCGGCGGAAGCGCGCAAGCGGAGTACGGACCGCTGCGGGCGATCTCCTACCCGACGGCCCCGTTCGGCACCATCACAAAGCGCTTCAACGACTTCCGCAGGAACCTCAGCTCGCTGCCCTGCCCCGCAGCATGACCCGCAGCGCGCGGGCCAGGTGCCCTGGCCCGCGCGCTGCTAAACTGAATACATGACTGCTAGTTGCGTCACCACGACGCCGGGGAGTTCCCGGCGCGTGGCGGCGTAACTAGATCACGACGACAAGGCCCCGGGAGCGCCGCTCCCGGGGCCTTGTCGTGTGCCTGGGAAGTGGTGCCCCCAGAGCCTCCTGATGGAGACATGGGAGACACCGATGCATGCTGATCACCGCCATCTCGGCCGCGAGCTTGGCCTCTTCCGTACTGATCCGCTGGTCGGCGCGGGGCTGCCGCTCTGGCTGCCGGACGGCGCCATCGTCCGCAGCGAACTGGAAGGACTCGCTGCCGAGGAGGCGGTGAGGAGTGGCTGCCAGCGCGTCTATACCCCGGTACTGGCCAAGCGCGAATTGTACGAACGGTCCGGGCACTGGGCGAAATTCGCCGCCGACATGTTCCCGCCGATGCAGATCGGCGGGGAGGAACTCGTGCTCAGGCCCGCCAACTGCCCGCACCATGCCCTCATTTATGCCGCTGAGCAGCGCAGCTTCCGGGACCTGCCGGTACGGCTGACCGAGGCTGCCAGCATGTTCCGCAGCGAGCTTTCTGGCGTGCTCGGCGGCCTGTCGCGGGTAAGGCAGATCAACCTCGATGACACCCATGTCTTCTGCCTGCCTGAGCAGGTCACCGACGAGATCGCGCTCGGCCTGGCGGCAGCGCAGCGCTACCACCGGATACTCGGTATCGAGGTCACCAGGTACCAGCTGTCCCGGCGCGGTAAGGACGGGGCCTACCTCGGCGGTGACGCGCGGTGGCAGGACGCGGAGCGCCAGCTCGCCGCGGCGCTTGACCGACTGGGGCTGGCGTATGACGACGCTCCCGGGGAGGCCGCGTTCTACGGACCGAAGATCGATGTTCAGGTGACCGACGCGGCCGGCCGGGAGGACACCCTGTCCACCGTGCAGCTGGACTTCAATCAGCCGGAGCGTTTGGACCTTGGATACATCGGCCCGGACGGGCGGCAGCACCGGCCGGTACTGATTCACCGGGGCGTGCTGTCCTCGATGGATCGCCTGGTGGCGTACCTGATCGAGCGGTATGACGGAGCATTCCCGCCCTGGCTTGCCCCACTTCAGGTACTCGTGCTGCCAGTCGGCGGCCAGCAGGCCGCGCCGGCCAGTTCGCTGACCGAGCGGTTGCGCGCCGCCGGGCTGCGGGCCGATTGGGCCCCGGCCAGCGCCTCACTTGGCGCCCGGATCTGGCGCGCCCGTGAGCGCCGGGTTCCCTATCTCGCCGTCATCGGCGCCAGAGAGGTGTCAAGCGGCCTGCTCGCGGTACGGCTGCGCGATGGGCGGCAACTGCCTGGTATCTCCGCCGCGGACCTGATCGCCGGCATCACCGGGCAGGTCGAAAGCCGGTCTCCCGGCCTCGGCTTCGGCGTTTTCCCGGACCAGGCCAGCGATCGGCCGGCGGCCGATCGGCGGCGGGCGATCAGGCAGCGGGCGATCAGGCAGCGGGCGATCAGGCAGCGGGCGATCAGGCAGCGGGCGATCAGGCAGCGGGCGATCAGGCAGCGGGGCCGCTGGCCCAGCTCGCGATGAACTGATGATCGGCGTTGATGCGGCCGTGTGCTTTACGACGGCAATGTGCTTAACGGCGCTGCCTGGTTTCCGGACGAGAGCGGCAGCCTTTGCCGGATCGGCCGCGAAACGGAGTCACCGAGGTTTGATCCAGCCCGCTGCCAGCAGCCAGCTGAGTAGCCCCGGCGGCCAGGCCATACACTGAGGAACTGGCCGCGGCGTCAGCCAACGGCGGTCGGCAGAGCCATCGCGACTGTACGCACCAACACAGCCGCGATAGGTCGGTACTTGGCGGCGCTCGCAGGCCGCAGTGGAGAAAGGGCGCATGAACAAGACCGTCGGCATCTTCCTGACCCTTCTTGGTGGCTCCGCTCTGGTGGCGGCCCTGATAACGGCCCTGGTCACGTCCGCCGGCTCGGCGTCCGCGGCTAGACGGCCGCCGGTCGCGTACGACTGCCAGGGATCGCATCATGGCCAGGTAAGGCCTGCCGATGTGTTGCTCGACTGCCTGTCCGGAAATGTCATCGTGAAGACGCCGGCCTGGCGGTACTGGACCGGTAACTCGGCCCGGTCTAGGGGCGCCACCCTCTGGGTCAACAAGTGCCGCCCGGACTGCGCGGCCGGGCATTACCGCAAGTACCCAGCCAGCCTGGTCCTCTTCCGGGTGCGGTCCATCCATGGCCGCGGGTACTACACGCGTATGCGGCTGCAGTACACCCACAATAAGCCGCGAAGTTACACCTACCGGTGGGGCAAGTATCCGGGTGCCACCCTCCCCGGCTGGATCGGCGGCCCCTAGTCACTGGGCGCTACCCGTGAACGGCGCCGACTGGCTGAACCCGGCGGGCGTAGTCACGCTGCCGAGCGGGATCCGGGTCCGTGGCCGCTCCCTGTTCGCTCCCGCAAGTCCCGCCGACTTCACCCTGGTCGTCGCCGACGGGCCGGTCCCGGCCTGGCCGCACCTACAGATCCGCTGGCCGGATTTCAGGGTCCCCGCTGATGACGGCGAGGCTCTGGCAGCGCTCCGTGAGGCTTACCGCCGTGCACACGCTGGTGAGCGTGTCGAGGTAGCCTGCCACGGCGGCATCGGCCGGACTGGAACTGCCCTGGCGGCCCTGGCTGTCCTCGACGGCATCACCCCCCGCGAGGCATTCAGTTGGGTTCGCAGCAACTACCACCCCCGGGCCATCGAAACCATCTGGCAGCGCCGATGGCTCCGCAAGGTTCGCTAGTCACGACCCATCCGGGCGAACATGGCGTCCCGGCCGCCCGGCAACAGTCCAGCTGGGTTGCTTTCAGCTAGTTCCGGAAATTTTTCCGATCTGGTGCCGGATCGGAGTTATTTTGTCAGTACCTATCGATAGCTTGGTCGAAGAAGGAGTAGCCAGCAGCTAAGAGTGGAAGGAGGGCCAATGGCAGAAGAGCCCGCCGTGTCTTTCGAGCCGACCGCGAGTTCCTTGCCTGCTGACCCTGCATCCGCGGCTGGCCCGGTGCCCGCAGCTGGCCCGGTGCCCGCAGCTGATCCTGCATCCGCAGCTGACCCTGCATCCGCAGCTGGCCCGGTGCCCGCGGCGACCGGCTCCGCCCAGGTGTCGGCGTCACCCAGGTTTGTGGATGAGGACGGCGAGTCGTTTGATGTGGAGGCGTTCTTCGATCCAGATTGCGGGCCGCCGGAGGGCGAGGATGCGTGGCTGGCCCAGGTGGCGTCGCCAGTCGCCGATGAGTACCTCGACTCCGTGAAGCCGTCGGCCGGGGCACGTGAGGTGATTGCGGCGGGGTTCACTCACCGGGACCGCGAGCCGGGGACGCGCGGATGGGCAGCGGGCGGGACCTTAGACACGATGACGCCCGGACCGGTACTGGCCGGGTTCGCTGACGATGCCATGGCCGATGGGCTGCCTGCGCTGAACGACGATGAGCTGATCGGGGTCATGTGCGCCGCCCGGCGGCTGGCGTCGCGGGCGGCGGGCATCGAGCTGGCCGCGATCGCCGGGCTGAGCGCCCGGCGGGAGGCCTATGCCGCCGCAATCCGGGACCGGCGGCAGGCTGATCATGTCGCTGATGAGGTCGCCGCAGCCTTGACTTTGACCTGCCGGGCAGCGGACAAGCTGCTGGACCTCGCGGTCAATGTCGTCCGCCTACCGGCAGTGACGGACGCGCTGGCGGCCAGGCGGATCGACATGCCCAGGGCATCGGTGTACGCGCTGGAACTGGCCGGGCTGACGGACGAGGCGGCCGCCGCGATCGCCGCCATCACCATCGATGATGCCGCGGGCCTGACCACTGGGGAACTCAGCGCGGTGCTGCGCCGTCTGGTGCTGGCCCACGACCCGGATGCAGCGCGGAAACGGCGAAAAAAAGCCGAGAAGGATGCCCGGGTGGAAACCTGGGCGGAGATGCGCGGGACCGCCGCGATCGCCGGGCGGGATCTGCCGCCCGCTGAGGTGCTGGCCGCGGATAAGAACATCGACTACCACGCCCGCCAGCTGAAGAAAGCCGGCACCCCCGGCACTCTCGAATGGCTCCGCGCCAGAGTGTTCACTGCGCTACTAACCGGCCGGCCCCTCTGCACCCTGCTGCCTGGCAATGAAGACGGCTGGGACGATAACGGAACCAGCAGCGGCGATCAGGGCGGCAACCCGGACCGGCCCGCGGACGGCGACGCAGATCGAGCCAGCGGCGGCGAAGACCGAGCCAGCGGTGACGAAGACGGTGACCAGCCCGGCGCAGACGATGAGGACGGGCCGGGCCAGGGCGGCGGAACCCGCCGACCGGGTCCAGGCAACGGGCCGCCTGGCGCCCGGCCGGGAATCAGCGCGGGGCCCTGGCCGCCGGCTGGGCCCGCCGGATCGGTCAACTTGACCGTATCGTTGGCCACCTGGCTCGGCCTGTCCGGCCAGCCTGGTGAGGCCGCCGGGCACGGGCCGCTGGACGTCATTACCAGCCGCGAACTCGCTGCCCGCATCGCCGCCGCTCCCGGTAGCCGGTGGTGTGTCACCGTCGTTGGTCCCGGTGGCCGGGCTATCGGCCACGCCTGCGCTGCCGCCCGCGCCGGGCCACCGTCCCCCGCAACAGCCGGACCGCCAGCAACAGCCAGCCCGCGCGCAACCTCCGGACCGCCCCGAACCTCCGGACCGCCCCGGGCCACCGGGCCGCCTGGCTGGGCCGGGTCACCCTCCTACGCCGCCTGGAATCCGCCCGGCAAGAACCCGGACGACGACGGCACCAGCAGGTGGCTCGCCGGGCTCAAGATCAGCTGGCTCGAAACCAGCGCCTGCGGCCACGCCCGCGAAACCCGCGCCTACCGGCCCTCGGCCGCGCTCCGGCACCTGATCAAAATCCGCGACCGCACCTGTTCCTACCCCGGCTGCCGCCGCCCTGCCCGCAACTGCGACGACGACCACACTCAGCCCTACGACCAAGGCGGCCGGACCTGCGAATGCAATATGTCCCCTTTGTGCAAACGCCACCATTCCGCCAAGCAGGCACCCGGCTGGCACCTTCGGCAACCCCAGCCAGGCACCCTCGTCTGGATCATGCCCAGCGGCAGAACAAGAACCGTAAACCCGCGCCGCTACCCAGCCTAGAGCCAGGCCAGGCCACGGGCCGGGCCACGGGCCGGGCCAGGCCAGGCCAGGCCACGGGCCGGGCCGGGCCGGGCCAGGCCAGGCGGACACCCCAGTCCGGCTACGTCGCCTCCCGGGGCCGGGTTAGCCGGGTCCTGCCCGCGATGAACGCCAGCGCGTAGAGCACGCCAACCACGATCAGCAGGAACCGGTACCCGGTGATCAGGGCGAGGTATTCAAGCGCGCCGCCGACCATGGCGCCGAGCAAGTTCGCGGCAAACGCGTCGCCGGATGTGGCCACGTCCTTGAACCGCTGCGAGAAGATCAGGTTCGCCAGGAACACCGGCGCGAACGCAAGCGCCCCGCCCGCCAGGAAGCGCACGACCTGCGGCAGGCCAAGCAGCGATTCCTGCGGGACCACCCAGGTCAGCACCAGGGACGCGATCAGCGTGACGTACAGGACCACCGGCGGCGGCAGTTTCACCCGGCTCGCGGTCTCGATGGCCAGCCACACAGTCAGCAGGACGGCCGCGAATACCAGCGAGTTGACGAACCAGGTGCTGCCGAACAGCAGCGCGAACTGCACGATGTTCTTGGTCTCGAGCAGCAGGAACGCGGCGCCCATGAAGGCCAGGTCAAGGTAGCCGCGCATCCGGCGCAGCGAACCGCCGCCTGCCCGGATGAGCAGGCCCGCGGCGAGCAGGATCAGCCCGAGCATCCACAGGTACTGCCGCGGGATGACGTTGTTGTGCAGGTACGGGAACGGGTGATCGTCGGTCGCCGGGGCGACGGTGGCACCGCTATAGGTGCTGGCGCAGTTTGGCACCGGCCCGCTGGCACGCACGGTCAGTACCGCCAGCCTGCGGCCGCCGAGCGGCGGGCCCACCTCGACGCACGGCGCGTGGCCGAACGCTTGCTCGATCGAGCTGGCATAGCGGGATAGCAGGAACGGCTGATAGTAGTTGTACATCGAGAACGTGCCGCCTGGCGCGAGATGCGCCCGCGCCTGGGCTATCGACTGCTCGGTCAGCAGGTAGCCCTCCAGCCGGAGATTGGACTGGCCGGCTAGCGCCGTCAGCGAGTCGGGCAGCGCGAACAGGATCAGGTTGTAGTGCTGCAAGGTGTTCTGCAGATACGCGCGGCCGTCATCGACGTGCCGGGTCACCCGCGGGCTGGAGTACGGATGCTCCGGGTGCTGCTCGCGGCCGATCTGCAGCAGTGCCGGATCGATCTCGACCGCGTCGACGTGCCTGGCGCCCTGCGAGAGCGCCACCGCGACGTCGTTTCCCAGCCGGCCCCGATGATCAGCTCGTCCTGCAGGGACGCCGCGGTCACGTGCCGGTACGGATAGAAGTAGAACTTCTTCTGCACATGCATCACGGCAAGCGAGCGAGCCGCCTGGTAAGGGACGTTGTTCGCGGTTACGTAGAGCGCGGGCGCGGTCGTGCCGTGCCGCTCCACCGAGAGCTTGTAGTACGGCGACCATTGCTCATGCGGCGCGAACGAGTCCATCCCCAGCAGCACGATGACGGCGCCGACGGCCGCGAACTGCCACCACCGTGCCCCTCGGCCCAGCAGCACGGCTAGGCCGCCGGCCGCGATCACTCCCCAGGCGAGCGGGGGCAGCTGCAGGAACGCCAGCGCGGAGAATACGACGATCCCGGCGATGCTGCCCATGATGTCGAGGCGGTAGGCGCTGAGCGGCTCGAAGCGGATGAAGAGCCGGCTCACTGCCTGGCCGAAGCCGGCCATCACGGCCACGCTGAGGAAGAAGATGACGCCGAGGCTGATTGGGCGGGGCAGCGCGAACATGCCGCCCAGGCCACCGTACGGCTGCCCGCCGACGTTCAGCGACTGCAGGATCACCGGGAAGGTGAGGACGAAGCCGACCAGCGCGACGAAGGTCACCGGCGCCCAGCGCAGGAAATCCCGCTGGGATCTGGCGTTCAGGAAGCCGAGCCCGATTCCGAGGAAGCTGGCCAGCAGCACGAAGTTCGTTGCCGACGCCAGGTAAACGTTGTTCGCTGCCGTCCACCGGATCAGCGCCAGCTCGACGAACAGCATCAGGAAACTAGCGAAGGCCAGCCTGATCCTGTCCCCAGGCTGCTCGGCGGCGGGCGGCGCGTCGACGGTACTCGGGCTCGTCTCTCCGGCGATCTCTATCGCATCCACGGCGTAACGCTAACGTGATCCGGTCGCGCTTTGCGGGGATAACGCACAGGTAGTCGGCGCGCTGGCTGGCCCGGCCGGCCTGCTGACCGTGCGCTGACCGTGCGCTGGCGGCGGCCGGCCGCTGGCCGGGCAATGGCGGCATCCGCGCTGGCCGCCGCCAGGAACGACCGCGGCGCGGACCCGGACCCGGCCGCGCGGACCCGGACCCGGCCGCGCGGACCCGGACCCGGCCGCGCGGACCCGGACCCGGCCGCGCGGACCCGGACCGGATCGGATGAGCTGACCATTGACCGTTCCCGGAACGGGTATGCATGCGGCAAGATCAGCGACATGCTGAATTGACCAGTTATGACACCGATTAGCACATATCCGAGGAGGACAACATGACCACTGGTACCGGTCCGTACCCAGCTCAGTACCCGGTTCAGTTCGCCGTCGAGTACCCGGACCGGCAGCTGAACCGGCTGACCTCGTTCTTCCGTATCTTCGTGATCATCCCGATCTCGATCGTGCTGGGCGTCATTTCGGGCGGGACCTGGGAGTCAACCGGCGCCCATTCCACCACGGCCTATGGAGGCGCGGCCGCGGGCGGGCTGCTGTTCCTCGGCCCGTTGCTGATGATCTTGTTCAGGCAGAAGTACCCGCGGTGGTGGTTCGACTGGAACCTGGAACTGCAGCGGTTTATCAACCGGGTGTGGACCTACCTGGCCCTGATGAACGACATCTACCCGTCCACCGACGAACACCAGTGGGTCCATCTCGACTACGCCTATCCGGACGTCGCCAATGACCTGAACCGGTGGCTACCGCTGGTCAAATGGCTGCTGGCCATCCCGCACTACATCGTGCTGATCTTCCTGGAAATCGCGGCATTCTTCGTGGTGATCGTGGCCTGGTTCGCGATCTTGTTCACCGGGCGCTACCCGCAGGGAATGTTCGGCTTCGTCGAGGGCGTGTTCCGCTGGCACAACCGCGTCGCCGCCTACGCGTTCACCCTGGTCACGGACCAGTACCCGCCCTTCAGCCTGGCGCCATAACCCGGTCAGGCGATAAGCACCGCGGCGCCGTTGACCCGGTCGGCAGCCAGGTCGGCGAGCGCCCGGTCCGCCTCGGCAAGCGGGTACCGCGTGATCGTGACCTGCAGCCGCAGCTGCTCGGCCAGCCGGAGGAACTCCTCGGCGTCGCCGCGGGTGTTCGCCGTCACGCTGCGCACGGCGCGCTCCTGGAACAGGTGCCGCTGGTAATTCAGCGCCGGGATGTCGGTGAGGTGGATGCCGGCGATCGCCAGCGTCCCGCCGCGGTCCAACGCGGCGAGCGCGGGGAGCACCAGCTGGCCGGCCGGCGCGAAGATGATCGCCGAGTCGAGCGGTTCCGGCGCCGGGTCGAAGGAATCCTGGGCGGACGCGGCGCCCAGCGAGACGGCCAGCTCACGCCCGGCTGCCGTGCGGGTAAAGACATGCACGACGGCGCCTTCGGCGAGCGCGACCTGCGCGGTCAGGTGCGCCGACCCGCCGAATCCCCAGATGCCGAGCCGGCCGCCCGGCGGCAGCGCCGCGCGGCGCAGGGCCCGGTACCCGATGATCCCGGCGCACAGCAGCGGCGCCGCCTCGGCGTCGCTGAACCCGGCCGGTACCTGGTGCACGTAGGCATCCGCCGCCACCAGGTAGTCGGCATAGCCACCGTTGCGATCCCAGCCGGTGAACACCGATCTGGGGCAGAGGTTCTCCGTACCGCGCCTGCAGTACCGGCAGGACCCGTCCGTGCCGGCCAGCCAGGCCACCCCCACCCGGTCACCGGGCCGGAACCGGACCGTCCCCGGGCCGGCCCTGACGACCTCGCCGACGACCTCATGACCGGGCGTGACATCAGCAGCCTTCGGCGGCAGGTCGCCCTCGGCCAGGTGCAGGTCGGTCCGGCAGACGCCGCAGCACAGCACCCGGATCAGCAGCTCGCCCTGGCCAGGCTCCGGCCTGGCCCGCTCGATCAGCCGAACCGGTTCAGTCGCCACCGGCCCCGGCTGGTGCACCACCCACGCCCGCATGGCCCCAGGCTAAACCCCGGGACCGCAACCCCGGGACCGCAGTCAGCCATCGGCAGCCAGGGCCGGGACCTCACGCCGCCAACGGCAGCCAGACCTTGAACCTGGTGTCGCCAGGGACCGACTCGACCCGCAGGTCCCCGTGGTGCTTGTTCACCACGATGCGCCAGGAGATGTCCAGCCCGAGCCCGGTCCCCTCACCGACCGGCTTGGTGGTGAAGAACGGCTCGAAGATCCGCTGCTGGATTTCTTCCGGCACGCCGGGGCCGGTGTCGCCGAACTCGACCAGCACCCGGTCCCGGTCCAGGCAGGTGCGAACAGTCAGCGTGCCGGTGCCCACCATCGCGGCGACCGCGTTGTCAATCAGGTTCGTCCATACCTGGTTGAGCTCACCGGCGTAGGCGGGTACCCCGGGCAGGGTCCGGGCGTAGTCCTTGACCACCCGGATCCCCTTGCCGATTTTGGCGCTGAGCATCAGCAGGGTGCTGTCCAGCAGATCGTGCACATCAACCGTCTGATAGGGCGCCCGGTCCAGCTGGGAGTACTGCCGGGCCGCCGCGACGAGGGTGGAGATCCGGGTGGTCGAGTCCTCGATCTCGGCCATCAGCAGCTCAGTCTCGACCGTGTAGGCCAGCCACCGCAGCGCCCCGGCCAGGTACGCCGGGTCGACGACATCGGCGACATGGTCCAGCCAGCCGGTGTCCAGGCCGCCTTGCACGAAGAGCGGGGCAATATTCCAGCCTTCGGTAACCTCGTGGTCGTCCAGCCAGTCGCTGATCGCGTCCTCCCGGTCGGACGCCTCGATCGGATCCAGCGCGGGCGCCTTCGGGACCCGGTCGGCGGCCTCTTCCTGCAGCCGGATCAGCTGCCCGAGCGCCACCCGGTCGTACTGCCCGTCCGCGATCATGGCCAGCTTGTGCCGCATCCCGGCGACTCGCTCGCGCAGCGCGGCGGTGGCGCTGACCGCGGCCGCGGCCGGGTTGTTGAGCTCGTGCGTCAGGCCGGCCGAAAGCGAGCCGAGCGCCAGTAGCCGCTCCCGCTGGCCGATGATCTGCTGGGCGTTCTGGAAGTTGAAGAACAGCCCCTCCAGCAGATGCAGCGCCATCGGGAACCATTGATGGATCATCTGCGTGTAGGCGACCGCGCTCATCACGAACAGCCTGGATGGCTCGGGGACCCGCAGCGTAGCCGTGTACACCTGCGGCACCTGGTCGCCGAGGAATGCCTGGAAGCCGCCGGCGTATACGCCGGCCTGCGACGAGCGGACCAGCTCCACGTCATCGCCGCCGACATTGCGGGACAGCACGAGCGTGCCGTCCAGCAGCACGTAGCAGCACTCGGCCGGCTCGCCCTCGGCGAAGATCAGCCCCGGCTGGTACTGCTTGACCTCCCCTTCCCGGCACAGCCAGGCCAGCTGCTCGTCGGTCAGGCCCTCGAAGAGGAACAGCGTACGCAGCTCATCGGCGCTGCACGATCCCGTTTTACCTGGTGTTGTTGTCATGGCTTCTCCAGGTAGCGGTGCACTAGCATGACGGCCATCGCGCCCTCGCCGACGGCGGACGCAACGCGCTTGGCGGACTCCGCCCGCGCGTCGCCGGCCACGAACACGCCTGGCACGCTGGTCTCCAGGTGATACGGCGCGCGGTCCGGCATCCAGCCGGCCGAACGCTGCCCGTCGGCTGTCAGGTCCGGGCCAGCCAGCACGAAGCCGCGCGAATCCCGCGCCACCACGCCGTCCAGCCAGTCGGTAAGCGGCGCGGCGCCGATGAACACGAACAGCAACTGCGCGTCGACGGTTTCGGTGGTGCCGGCCGCGCTGTCGGCCAGGGTCAGCTTCTGCAGATGGTCACCGCCGTCCGCAGCCACCACGTCGGTGCAGGTCCTGACCTTGATCGACGGGATGCCGGCGATCTGCTGGATGAGGTAATACGACATCGAGCTTTCCAGCGACCGCCCGCGGACCAGCAGCGTCACCGAGCGGGCATGCCGGGACAGGTAAACCGCGGCCTGGCCGGCCGAGTTGGCGCCGCCAACGATGAACACGTCCTGCCCCACGCAGGTCGCCGCCTCGGTCAGCGTGGAGCCGTAGTAGACGCCGCGGCCGGTCAGCTCATCCAGCCCTGGCGCATTCAGCTGCCGGTAGGACACCCCGGTAGCCAGGATCACCGTGTGCGCGTCGACCCGGCTGCCGTCGGCGAACCGGACACCGCGGGCCGGGCCGTTGATCTCCAGGCCGACCACGTCGCGCGCGGTGAGCACCTCCGCGCCGAACTTGGCGGCCTGCCGGCGGGCCCGGTCGGTCAGCTGCGCGCCGGATACCCCGTCCGGGAAACCGAGATAGTTCTCGATCCGCGAGCTCTGCCCCGCCTGGCCGCCGGTGGCGGTCCGCTCGACGAGCACGGTGCGCAGCCCCTCGGACGCGCCGTACACGGCCGCGCCGAGGCCGGCCGGGCCGCCGCCGATCACGATCAGGTCGTAGAACTCCTTGGACGGCGTGGTGGCCAGGCCCACCTTGTCCGCCAGCTCGGCATCGGCGGGCTCCACCAGCACGTCGCCGTCGGCCGTGATCACGACCGGCAGCGCGAGCCCGTCGGCGCCGGCCGCGGCGAGCAGCCGCTGGCCCTCCGGCTCGTCGGTGGAGTACCAGCGGTACGGCACCTGGTTGCGGGCCAGGAACTCGCGGACCCCGGACGACCGGGCCGACCAGCGGTGACCGACCACCTTGGTCTCCGGCACCGGCCGGTAATCGGAGGCCAGCCAGGTCTCCAGCATGGCGTCCACCACCGGGTAGAGCTTCTCCTCCGGCGGGTCCCAGGGCTTCAGCAGGTAATGATCGAGATCGATGACGTTGATCGCGTCGATCGCCGCGCCGGTGTCGGCGTACGCGGTCAGCAGCACCCGCCGCGCCCCGGGGTACACGTCCATCGCCTGCTCGAGGAACTCGATGCCGTTCATCTGCGGCATTCTGTAGTCGGCCAGGATCACCGCAACCAGGTCCCCGCGCAGCTTCAGCTGCCGGAGCGCGTCCAGCGCCGCCCCGCCGGACTCAGCCCGCACGATCCGGTGGGTCTCGCCATAGCGGCGGCGCAGATCCCGGGCCACCGCGCGGGACACGCCGGGATCGTCGTCGACGGTCACGATCGCGGTACGCGCCGGGGCCGGCCGGTCGTTGTCCGCCGGGGCCGGCCGGTCGTTGTCCGTAGCTGCGAAAGAGGGCGGCATAGGCCCATCGTAGGTAATCCCGGCGTGATGTCATGGCGGGGTGAACCGACCACTGCTGAACCGTCGCCTCGCCGGGCTGGGCACCACGATCTTCGCCGAGATGTCGGCGCTCGCGCTCACCACCGGATCCGTCAACCTCGGCCAGGGGTTCCCGGACACCGACGGGCCGCCGGAGATCGCCCGGGCCGCGGCGGACGCGATCATGACCGGGCGCGGCAACCAGTATCCGCCCGGCCCCGGCGTGCCCGAGCTGCGCCGCGCCATCGCCGAGCACCAGCAGCGCTTCTACGGCCTGGCCGTCGACCCGGACACCGAGGTGCTGGTAACCGCGGGCGCGACCGAGGCCGTCGCGGCGGCGCTGCTGGCGCTGGTCGAGCCGGGTGACGAGGTAATCGCCTTCGAGCCGTACTACGACTCCTACGCGGCCTGCATCGCGATGGCAGGCGGCGTCCGGATCCCGGTCACGCTGCGGCCGCCGGGTTTCCGGCCGGATCTGGACGCGCTGGCCGCCGCGATCACCCCGCGCACCCGGCTGATCCTGCTCAACTCGCCGCACAATCCGACCGGGTCCGTGTTCAGCCGCGCCGAGCTGACCGCGATCGCCGCGCTGGCCTGTGAGCGCGACCTGCTCGTTGTCACCGACGAGGTCTACGAGCACATGGTGTTCGACGGCGAGCACGTACCGATCGCCACGCTGCCCGGGATGCGCGAGCGAACAGCGACGATCAGCTCGGCGGGCAAGACCTTCTCCTTCACCGGCTGGAAAATCGGCTGGGTGACCGCCCCGGCCGAGCTGGTCACCGCCGTCCGCACCGTCAAGCAGTTCCTGACCTATGTCAATGGCGGGCCGTTCCAGTACGCGATCGCCGCGGGCCTGGGCATGCCGGACGCCTACTTCGCCGGCCTCAGCGCGGACCTGCGGGTGAAGCGGGACCTGCTCTGCGCGGGTCTGGCCGAGGCCGGGTTCACCGTGTACCGGCCCGCCGCCACCTACTTCGTCACAACCGACATCCGTCGGCTCGGGGCAGCCGACGGGGTGGAATTCTGCCGGGACCTGCCGCACCGGGCCGGCGTGGTCGCGATCCCGAGCGCCGTGTTCTACGACGACGCCGAGGCGGGCCGGACCCAGGTACGGTTCGCGTTCTGCAAGCAGCCGGAGGTGCTGCGGGAGGCGCTGGCCCGGCTGGCCAAGGCGCAGCCGGGCAGCTGACCGGCGGCTGGCCGGCCGCAGGCAACGAACCCGGGGGTGGTGGCCGGGCAGCAGGCAGTCAAGGGCCATTATTAACGGATTGGCCCGGGCCGGCCCGCACCGCCGCTCGCAGTCCCCGCGGACGTGCCGCTGCGCCTGATGCATCACGTTTCTGCTGACAATTACCTATTTGACTGAGAAACCAGCGCTTATGTGCTTGCCTTTTTCGTGGGGTTACCCGCACCCCGCCGCGCGATGGTCCGGGGGGACATGTTGCAAGGCAAGGCAGCAGGAGCAGTCCCGTCGTCAGTGCCCGTGGCTGCCGGCGGGAACGCCCATGGGTCCGGCGGGAACGCCCATGGGTCCGGCGGGAACGCCCATGGGTCCGGCGGGAACGCCCATGCGGGCAGCGAGAACGCCCCTGGAGCAGCCGATCCAGCCTGGACCAAGGCCCTGGCCGTGGTGCTCATCCTGGCCGTCGTCGTCGCGGCTGGCGTCTCGCTGGCGGTCGTGCGGTCAGTGCCGGGCGCTGGCCCGGGTGCCCGCGGCGAGCCCGCCGCCAGCCGGGCCGTCTCGCCCGGCGGCATCGGCTCGGCGGCGGTTGCCCGCGCTGCGGCAGTGGCCTGGGTAGAAGAGCAGGTCAGCAGGTCTGCCGTGGTGTCCTGCGACCCGGCCATGTGCCTCGCCCTGCGGACCGGCGGCTTCCCGGCAACAAGCCTGATGCCGCTGGGCCCGGCCGCGGCCAGCCCGCTGGGGTCGAGCGTCGTCGTCGTGACGGCGGCGCTGCGGAACCAATTCGGCCCGCGGCTGGTCACCGTCTACGCGCCGGTTGTCATCGCCAGCTTCGGCGGCGGCCCGGCGCGCGTCGACATCAGGGCGTACGCGGCAGGCAGCGCCGCTGCCTACCGCACGGCGCTGGCCGCCGACCTCGCCGCGCGCCAGGCCGCCGGGCGGCGGCTGCTCGGCGGCGCGCACATCACCGCCTCGGCGGCGGCCCGCCGGGATCTGGCCGCCGGGACGGTTGACTCCCGGCTGCTGATCACGCTCTCGGCGCTGGCCGCCAGGCACGACGTCCGTGTCGTGGCCTTCGGCGGCGCGGACCCGCACGGCGATCCGCGCCTGCCGGTGCGGTCCGCTGAGCTGGCCATGCCGCGCGGCGCCGAGGCAGCAGGCGCCACGGCGCGCGCCGCATACCTGCAGTCGGTGCTGGCGTTCCTGCACGCGCAGCGGTTGCCGGTGCTTGTCGCCAGGACCCGGCTAGCGCGCGCGGCCGGCACCGCGGTGCTGCAGATCGGCTTCGCCGCGCCCGCTCCACTGGGACTACTGCAAATGCACTTGGGCTACTGGAAATGAGAGAAAAATGACACGATCGGAAAGCGCCGGGAAGCTGGCCAAGCTATTGGTCGTACTCGGGCTGGCATTCGGCACGATCGGGCTCGCCATCCCGGCCGCCAGCGCGGCCCGGACCGTGGGGTGGCTGCGGCTAGCCCACCTGTCGCCCAATACTCCGGCCGTGGACGTCTACCTGTACTCGTTTGGCGATCCATCGGCCCGGGTCGTGCTCAGGAACGTCAGCTACGGCACGGTGTCGAGCTATCAGCGGGTCCCGACTGGTGAGTACACCGTGGCGATGCGGACGCCCGGCGCCACCGCGAAATCCAAGCCGGTGCTGTCCACCACCGTGAACGTGGCCAGCGGCGGCGCCTACACGGTGGCCGGCATGGGCCCGGCGTCCGGCCTCCAGCTGCAGGTGCTGCGGGACCGGCTGCGGACGCCGCGGGGCAAGGCGCTGGTCCGGGTCATCCAGGCGTCGATGCACCAGGCCGCGGTGTCCGTCAGCGCCGGCCAGAATGTCCTCGGCCGCAAGCTGAAGTTCACCACGGTGACCGGCTACCAGGCCGTCAAGCCGGGCGACCTGACCGTGCGCGCCGTCGGCGAGTCCGAGCACGGGTCGGACATGTTCATGCTGGACGCCAACACCATCTATACCGTCGTCGTGATGGATGACGCGGGCGAGCTCAAGGTGACCTGCCTGATGGACTCCTCCGGCAGCAAGGTCATCCCGAACGGCAATGTCGACATGGGCTTCGGTGGCGCGGCGCCGCGGCCCGGCGCCCCGCTGCTGCCGTGGCTGGCCGCCGCCGCGGCCGGGTTGCTCGCCGCCGTCGGCGGGCTGCTGCGGCTGCACGGCCGCCGTCGGCCTGCCTCGCATGCGCGCTGACCGGGAAGCCAATCTGGGCCGCCACACCTCGCCCATCCGGGTGGTGCGCCGGCCGCTGGCCGCGGCCGTGCTGGTCTGCGGCCTGATCGGGGCCGGGACCGGCATAACCGGACTGGCCCTGGCCAGCCAGACCGGCCACCCCGCAGCGCCTGTCGGCAGCGCGGCGCTGATCCCGGTGCCAGCGGGCCGCCAGGCGCCGGCGCCCGCGCCGTCGATGCTGCCGGTGTCCCGGCCAGTCCGGCTGATCATCCCGTCCATCGGCGTGCGGACCCGGCTCGTCCGCCTCGGACTCACGCCGTCCGGCACGCTGCAGGTGCCGGCCACCGCGGCCGTGGCCGGCTGGTACACCGGCAGCGCCCGGCCGGGTGCGATCGGCGCCGCGGTGATCGGCGGGCACATCGACTCCCGGCAGGGCCCGGGCATCTTCTACCAGCTGCACCTGCTGCACCGCGGCAGCCGGGTGTTCGTCCGGCGGGCCGACGGCACGCTGGCCGTGTTCCGGGTCACCGCGGTGCGCAGCTACCTGAAGGCCAGGTTCCCGAAGGAGGCCGTCTACGGGCCGGCGCCCGACGCCGAGCTTCGCCTGGTCACCTGCGGCGGCACGTTCGACTTCGCCACCCGGCACTACCGGAGCAACGTGATCGCCTACGCGACGCTGGTGCGCTGAGGCCGGTCAGCCGCGCTGAGGCCGGTCAGCACCCCGGCCGGTCAGCACCCCGCGTTCTTCAGGATTGGCCCGACAAACGCGCCCAGGGTGCCCGGCCGCACCGTGCCGTACTGGGCATTGCCGCCGAAGGTCCGGCCATTGTGCATGTTGCCGAACTCCCATACGCAGCGGCCGCCTACCCGGGCCCTGGTGAAGAACGGGTAGAAGTGCCCGGGGCCCTTGGGCGGCATCACGCAGCCTGTCCCGGTCCCCAGGTCGCAGCTGGTGTTGAACTCGGTCGCGCTGGCGTCGGTCATGAACTGGAACCGCGGGTACCGCCGGCCTCCGCTGGTGACCGGTTGCTGCTGCAGGAACGGGGCAGGGAACCGGCCGGCGGCCACCGAGTTCGGCCAGTCCCGGTAGTACGGGGTGCCGTCGTAGTCCAGGTCGCCGATCGCGTCGAAGAACACGTCGCAGCCGGCGACCAGGTTCGGTGGCGCGGTGCCGCCATGGGTATCCCCGGCGCGGTAGCACGGCGAGTCATCCGGCTCGAACTTGCCCCCGGTGTCCTTGGCCGTCTCGTACGGGCCGATGCAGTGCTTGAAGTAGGTGTCGGTCACGCCGCCGCCGAGGCTGGTCTTGGCCTTGCCGCGGACCGCGGTGCACGGCTCGAAGTGGCCGATCTCGAACTGGTCGTTGAACATGTAAGGCCCGATGCCCCACGGGATGATGTTCTGCGCCCGCGCGGTCGAGTACTCCTGCTGGAAGTTGAACTTGGTGCCGGTGCAGTCGAACGGGTTGGTGTTCATGAAGCCGTTCGCGGCAGACGCGATCATGAAGCCGGTCTGCCCGGTGGTGTGGTCGGTTTCCCTGGCTTCCAGTGCGCGGCCGCCCGGGATCTTCACGTCGAACATGCGCACTGTGATCTTGTCACCCGGGTTCATCCGCAGCGTGCGGGAATTGGGCGTGAAGGTAGCCAGATTGCTGCGCTGCGGGCTCGGCGGCCCGGTAGGCACGCCATTGGTCTGGATGAAACCGAAGTTGACTGGCTCGATGCACTGCGCATTGCAGGGCCCGGACCCGTTGCCGCTGCATTCCAGGCTGTCGATGTTGAGCGCCGAGCACCAGTGCGTGACGTCCTTGCCGGGGTGCGCCACGGGTCGGCTTGGCCGCCGGGTCAGCCGGCAGCCGCTCGGTGATGGACATGTTGTTCCCGGAGCCGCGGACGGACGACAGGAATCGGACGGACGGCTCATCGTGCCCGATGTAGTGCCCGTTCTCGAAGAACCGGCCGTCATCGGATCCGCGCGGGTCGGCGCACATCATGCCCGGCCTGGCCGGGCGCTGGACCGGACTGAGGCCGTTGCAGTCGAGCCCGCCGACCGCCCTTGGCCGTACCGCGGGCCGCGCGGCGGGCCGGGCCGCGCTGGCAGTGCTGGCGGTGACCGCGACCCGGCCCGCCGTGCTCGCGGCTGCAGTTGTCACCAGGGCCCTGCGCTGCCAGCGACAACGCCGCGGTGAGGAGCAGAGCTGATAGTGCAGACAGCCGGTGAGCCTGCCAGGGGCTCCGCATAACGGCCTCCTCATTGGCGCCCCGGCGATCGGCCGACAATGCGACCGGCTCCCCTCGATATCCTCCGCGATCAGCGCTCGGCTGTCACTAGGCCAATTCCACCACTTCAGTCATTTCTTCCACTGCGCGGAGCCAGCGTCCCAGTCCGTGTAGGTATAGGGGTTATCGCGCACCTCGGTCGCCGGGATCTCCGGATGCATGCCATCGGCCCAGGCGTCCTGACCCAGCTCGCTCATCAGGTGCTCGACGGTCTGCCCGACGACCACCCTCGCCTTCGCCAGGTCGACACCGAGCAAACGGTGACCGTATTTCACTACCCGGCCGTTGACCACGACCGTGTGCACATCGCCCCGCTGCGCCTGGAAGGCCACGTGGCCGTAAGGGTTGAGCAGCGGGAACATCACCGGCGATGCGTCGTTCTTGATCAGCACGACGTCTGCCTTCTTGCCGGCCTCCAGGCTGCCGGTCACGGAGTCCAGGCCGAGCGCCCTGGCCCCGCCGCGGGTGGCCCAGCCGACGACGTGCTCGGCCCGCAGGTGGCAATTGGTCACCGTGTCCTGATTGCCGTGTGCCTCCAGATGCTCACGGGACCGGTCCGCGCCGAGGGTCGCCCGCATGGCCGAGAACAGGTCGCCGCTCCACCAGACGCTGGTGTCCATCGACAGCGATACGCCGATGTCATGCTCACGCAGCCGCCAGGTGGGCGGGTAGCCCTGGCCCGCGCTCTGCTCACTCTCCGTGGAGACCGACGCGAACCCGCCGGTCGCCGCGATCCGGTTGTAGGAGTCAGGGTTCAGGGTTGCCGCGTGCACGTAGATCGTGCCCGGCGTCATGAACCCGTTCTCGTGCATGAGCCGGATGCCATCGTCGTTGGTGGCGCCCCAGACGCCCGCGTGCGTCGTCACCGGCACGGCCAGCTCGCGGGCAACCTCGAACGCGGCTCGCTCCGGGAAGGCGGGATCCCCGGTCACGTCGAAGGCAAGCTGGAAGCCGAGCATGTCGCCGCGCCCGTCGATGCGCCGGGTGAAGAAGTCCCTGAATTCCGGCGCGGCCGACCACTCCCACGGGCCCTGCTGGATGTTGCCGTAGGCCAGCACGAACCGGCCGGGCACCTCCTCCAGGGCATCGACGGCGGCGTCCGCGTGCGCGGTAGTCTGCAGGCCGTGCGACCAGTCCACCGTGGTCGTCACCCCGGCGTCGAGCGCCTCGATGGCCGATAGCAGGTTCCCCGCATACACGTCCTGCGGCCGGAACGCCCTGCCCCAGTTCAGGTAGTACCAGACGAAGTACTGGGTCAGGGTCCAGTCGGCGCCGTAGCCGCGCATCGCGGTCTGCCACATGTGCCGGTGGGTGTCGATCATGCCTGGCATCACGATGCCGCCGGAGGCGTCGATCTCGGCTGTGCCGGCCGGCACCTGCAGGCCAGGGCCCACGTCGGCGATGCGCTCGCCAGTGATCAGGACGTCGGTGCCGGGCAGGATCCGGTGCGCGTCGTCCATCGTCAGCACGGTGCCGCCGCGGAACACGATGGGGCGCCCCGGGGTCAGGTCAGCGCCGGTCAGGTCAGTTACCGGCGGGTCAGCGGCTGTCATCGGGTTTCTCCGTTCGGCGGCGGGCAGGTCCTGATTATGGCGCGGCCGACGCGGTCCGGGTTGCCGGTACCGCGGCGATCTGGAAGCTTAGCCGGATGACAACGCGTCTCGTGCACCTGGTGATGGCGCTACCGATCCGCCGCGGCTGGCCCGGTTCTAGGCGGCTGCGCTGGGCTGGGTGGCCGACGAGGAGCCGGCCGGGACCTCGGCGCCAGGCCCGCCGACATCGGCGAGGGCGGAGTGCCGTGGGTGGTGCTGGCCGACCCGGAAGGCAACGAAATCTGCATCCTCACGCCCCGGTAGCTGCATCAGGAGCACCAGGTAGCCCTCGTTCAGATCTAATTCAGTGCCGCTGCAGAGCCGGACCCGGCGCGGGCCGGCCGGTTTAACGTTCCTGTACCGCGGATATACAGGAACGGGGACGAGTTTTCTTTCCGGGGATGAATCGGCTGAACCCGCACTGCCTGCGGCGCCGTCAATGCTCCCCGGCACCTGATATCCCCGGTGCAATGTCAGGGGGCTGCGATGGTTAAGGCCAGGCTGCAACCACAGCGGCAGCATAGTGAGCCATCGCGCGAACTCAAGCTCACCTGCCTGAGCAATCTGCTGTCGACTACCGATGAGCGCGTTTACTTCAAGGACCTGCACAGCCGTTTCCTCTTTGTCAGCGCGGGCTGGATCGCCGCATACACTCCGGGCCGCCCCGCGGCGGAGCTAATCGGGAAGACGGACTTCGATGTCTTCAGCGGCCAGCACGCGTCCGCTGCCTTCGCGGACGAAAAGCAGATTATCCGCACCGGCGAGCCGATCGTGGGAAAGGTGGAGCGGGAGACCTACAGCGGCCGGGACGACGCCTGGGTGTCGACCACGAAGATGCCGCTCTGGGACGAGCGGGGCCAGATCATCGGCACGTTCGGCATCTCCCGCGACGTCACCGCGCAGATCAGGGCCGAGCACGCGCTGGCCCGGCAGGCCCGGCAGCTGAGCCAGCAAAACGATCGCCTGCGCGAGCTTGACCGGCTGAAGGACGAGTTCATCGGCCTGGTCTCGCACGAGCTGCGAACGCCGCTGACCTCGATCATCGGGTACGTCGACCTGCTCAGGGACGAACGCGATGGCGGGCCGAACGCTGGTCAACTGGCCGAGGTGATCGAGCGGAACTCGCAGCGCCTCCTGCGCCTCGTCGATGACCTGCTATTCCTCTCCCAGATCCAGTCGGGAAAGCTGGCGGTGAAGTTCCGCAGCGCGGACCTGGCGGGCCTGGCCGCAGCCGCGGTGGACGAGATGCGGCCCCGGGCTGAGCGGAAGCACATCGAGCTGGCCTGCGCCGCGGCCGACGTCCCCCGCTTTGCCGCCGACCCGGCCCGCATCGGCCAGCTACTCGGCAACCTGATCTCCAATGCGGTGAAGTTCACCCCGGACGGCGGGCGGGTCGAGGTCCGGCTGGGCACCGAGCCAGGCCAGGCTGTGCTCGCCGTCTCCGACACCGGCATCGGCATCCCCGCTGCCGACCGGGAGCAGATCTTCGAGCGCTTCTTCCGCACCGCGACCGCCACCAGGCAGGCGATCCCCGGCAGCGGCCTCGGGCTCACCATCGCCAAGGCCATCGTGGCAGCGCACGACGGCACGATCATGGTGGACAGCCACGAGGGCCGCGGCAGCACATTCACCGTCTGCCTGCCGCTCCGGCCGCTGCCCGGATAACAGGCAGTCGCCCGGTCGGCTGGAGCTACCGGGCGAGTGCGCCCATCGGATCCCATGCTGGCAGCACGATCGGCTCGGTGCCGAGCGCTGCCTGCAGCTCAGCCGGCAGCGCTCCACGGCGCGCCGCGATCTCGAAAACGTACTCGTCGAACCACGAGTCGTTCATGGTGTAGAAGCCGTCCTTGCCGCGGTCCGCGCCCCAGCTGTTCTCTACCCGCCACCTGCGGGTCACACCGTCGAGGACGTCTACCCCGGTGAAGAGCATTGCGTGCGTCATCTCGGTCTCGTGGAAGACCAGCCGGTCGGCCTTGCCGAGGGTGAAGGCCGCGTCGTAGACCGAGGACAGGTCGTATAGGCCGGCGTCCCACACGCCGTAGTCGTTGCTCATCATCTTGCCGACGTCACAGCCGAACCAGACCGGCTCGCCGCTGCCCAGGGTGCGCGAGGTGATGTCCTTGATCAGCGGCATGCCGACGTTCAGGTAGGTGACCGGCGGAGCGCCGAGCACATTGCCGAGGTACTCGACCGTGAAGGTCTGGCCGACCGGGCTCGATGGTCGCGGGTCGTGCACCAGGCATACGTAATCGTCGATGGGCAACTGCACGTACTTCGCCGCGAACTCCCGGGGAGTGAGCACACCGTCACGGTGAAACTCCCGGTCCTTGTCGCTCCACTGCCAGACGAAGCGCTCCGGCGGGGTCCCGAGGTGGATGCACAGCACTCGGTAAATGACCCGCAGGACGTCCGCTTTCTCGGCCCGTGCCGCATCGGTGCCCCTGGCCGCTGCCTCGCGCACCGACTTGGCCCCCTGGCGCAGCAGGTTGCGCAGCACCGAGTTCATCCGGGAAGTATTAGCCGAGCTGTGCGTCTCGGGCATGAACGCCTTGGGCACCAGCCCGTGCTTGTTGACGATGGCCACGAACATGTTCCACTGGCCACCGTCGCTGGCCACCGAATCCAGCAGAAAAGCCACGGTCCGGTCGCCAATATCACGATCGGCCGTCTCGATTACGGCTTCGAGAAAATAATTAGCTCGCTCGACCTTGTCCCAGAACATGGCATAGTTCTGGGAGAATTCGAAGTCCTTCAATCCCATCTTCTGCATGGCGCCGACGCGCAGCAGATTTAGCCCGGCGAATAGCCAGCACCGGCCGCTGCGCTCCTGATTGGTGACCTTCCAGTCGTCCAGCAGGAGGGAAAGGGAGTGGTCGGTGTTGTTGATGATCTCCCGGCTGATGGCCACGTCGTCGACGGCAACCCGGGTCACCGCGTTCTGCGCCAGCCGGTAGGCCGGGCTAGCGGAAAAGTCCTTCCGGAGCAGCTCCAGGTCCCCGGCATTCAGCGTCCGGTCCATGATCGACATCACCCGCTCCTAGGCCACCGCAGCCTTCGGATCCAACCTACCAGCGGGCCCGGCCGGCCCGGGATCTGCTCAGCCGCCGAGCAGCTGCCGTGCGCCGTCGGCTAGCTCGGCGGCGAACGACGATTCCGTGGCCTGGGTGCCCGGGCCGGTATCGAAGCCCAGTTCCCGGCGCAGATAGCCGGCCTGGTCGATGACGAATGCGTAGTACTCATGGCCGATCGCCCGGCCGGCCAGCTCCGCGAGGGCGGTAACGCCGCCAGACCTGCTGGAGCCGGGCAGGAGTGCCGGTCAGGTACAGCCAGTCCGGCAGGCCGGCCAGGCCCGTCTGGACGTCGAACGCCCAGCGAGCGACACCGCCCGGCCGCGGGAGTCGGCGAGCCGGAACGGCGGAGCCGGGTAGTCGACCAGCGCGCGCTGTTGGGGTCGGTGCCGAGCCCGCCGAAGATGCCGAGGTCCTCAATGAGCACCCAGTCCGCCAGGCACAGCGCCATTACGGCGATGAGCGCCGGGCAGATCAGCCGCGGCCGCCCGCTCAGGAGCACCGCGCCGGCCAGCGCGAGCGCAGTCACCACGACCATATTGACCGCGAATCCGTGCCCGGCATTGATCGAGCCGAACCCGGCCACCAGGGCCGACAGGAAATGCGGCTGCGAGATGGTGGCCATCGACTGGACCACGCCGGTGAGCGTGCCTGGCCGGCCGTGCCAGGTCCCCTGCCAGAACCCGCGGCCTGGCCAGGCCTGCAGTACCGCCATCCCGGCCAGGAACAGGCCTATCCCGGCGAGGATCAGCCGGCCCGGCCGCGCGGTGCGCCACGCCCGGGGTGGCAGCGCGATCAGTGCGCCGGCCACCGCGTAGCTGAGCGCGGCCCCCGGCGCGCCGGTCAGCCAGCTCAGGCCGGGGGCGAAGATGCCCCCCGAAGGACTCGCCGAATACCCAGACGACCAGCCCCCAGCCCAGGCTGGCCAGCAGGGCCAGCCGCGACCACGCGCCACCGGCCGCGGCCAGCAGCCAGGTTCAGATGCCGACCTGGATCCAGACCGCGGCGGCTCCGGCCTGTACCGGGTGGTAAGACCAGGTGGTCCCGGCCCGGTTCACGACTTGCTGCACCCAGTGCGGTGAACTCGCCGCGACGGGCTCGATGACCTGCCCGGGAAGGCCGGCGGCCATCTTGGGCTGGGCCTGCAGCACGCCGTCCAGCACCCACAGCAGGCCGAAGCCGATCCGGATCAGCCTGCGCGCAGCTGGCTCCGCCGGAACGGGTGCCCGCGGGCCCGGAAGCCGCGGCGCAGCATCATGCCGGGCAGCCGCTGGCAGCAACGCCCGCGCGCCAAGCCTGGCCAGCCCGAGTACCGCGAAGATCAGCAGCACGATAAGGGCCTGGCGCAGCATGGCTGCCCGGAACGCCGCGACCACCGTTGGGTCGCTGACCTTGATCCCAGAGTTCATCCCGGGGATGACGTCACCTGCTTCGCTGAATGAGTTCCCGCCGAATGCCTGCCGCGCTGGAGGGCGGGCCGCGATCCGGCCCGCCCTCCTTGTCAGACCCCTGGTTCAGCCGCCGTTGAAGGGAGCGACCAGCGGGTTCGTGCCTGAGAACAAGCCGGCCGGGTTCGGTACCAGATCCACACGTGCATCGTGGTCAGGTCCGGATGCCAGAAGGTGAACTTGGCTCCTGTCTGCGGATTCGTCTTCCGGCATGTCTTGGAGTTCTGATCCGGGATGAAGGTGCCGTCCTTGTAGTGGCAGGCCGCGGGGAAGAGGCCGAACGTCGCGTTCTGCAGCGGCGGCGTCTTCGGCATCTTTGCGAATACCCATTCCAGGGCGCCGAGCTGCCACGTGCTCCCGTGGTGCTCGTAGACCAGGATCTGCGGCTTGCGGATGTTGAATCCGGCGATTTGCGGGTTCATGAAGTGAATGCCCATGTTCGGCATCATCGGGGTGATGACCTGGTAGCCGTCGGCCTTGGCCCTGGCCAGGTTCGTCGCGTACTTCGCCGTCGCCAGCCGCGCCCCCGCGAGTCGATCTCGGCCATGAATGCGGCGAACAGCTGGTCCCGCTGCGCCCCTCGGCGGCACAGGTCAGCGAGTTCCCCGCCGACCTGCGCGCCGATGTCGAAAACCGGACCGAGCGGCCGCGGGGTCAGCAACCCGTCGCAGCCGCCCCACAGCCAGCGGGCACCCTTCGTGCGCTGCTGGAACATCTCGACCAGCGCGGTCTTCCCGATCCCCGACTCCCCCGACACCAGGACCAGCCGGCCGTCGCCCTGCCTCGCCTGACCGGCATACTCGGCAAGCGTCTGCAGAAACGACGCCCGCTCCAGCAGCTTCATCGCCAGACCCCCAGCCTCTTGCGAGGATTGTGACCGGCCCAGGCGGGCAGTTTCAAGGGTGGCCGAGCGGCACCAAGCCGCGGGCGATCCGCTTCAGCATGCTAGCCAGGCTACGCCAGGAAGCTGGCTGCCAGCCCAGTGACCTGCGGGCACGAGCGGGCCACCGGTTCAGCTACGACCGAGCGCCGCTGCCCGCGCGCTGGCCTGCTCCCGGTCACTGCCGCCAGGCGAGCAAGACCGCTCTTCCCCGGCGGGCCTTTGCTCGGAACTTTCGGTTATTGCCACGACACGCGGAGTTGCCTGTTATCTTCTGAAATCTGCAAGATGAATTCTGCAAGAGGATATGACTTCCTCCCGATCCGCGAGGGACAGCCGTCATGCGCCTGCGCCGCCGGTCCGTGCTCCTGAGGGTTGCCCTGCTCGTCTTAGTCCCGCTGATCTTCCTGGTCGGCTTATTCACCTACACGGTCACCACGTCGGTGACCGGCGCACTTACGCTGATCCGATCCAAGGTGATGATGGATGACCTCGGCCAGCCGGTGGCAAGCCTGCAGCGGGCGCTATCGCACGAGCGGGCCCAGACAATCGTCTATTACGTCCGGCCGACGCCTGCCACGCTTGCCGCGCTGAAACGCCAGCGAACGATCACCGATCACGCGGTCGCGTCCGTGACGGCGGCGACGGGCTCCTCATCCGTCGGGCAGAGTGCCTCGGCGGGCGGGCAGAAGGCCATCGGTGCCCTCCGCCAGGGCTTAGCGGGCCTTCCCGGTCTCCGGGCCAAGGTCACCGCCCTCTCGATCAGCGGCCAGCAGGCATTCACTGGCTACAACGGCATGATCGGTGCCAGCTACCAGGTGCTGGAGCAGGCGATCATCCAGGAGGGCAACTCCACCCAGGTGCTTCCCGGGATCGCGGTCCTTGAACTGGCGATATCCAACGAGTACCTGCAGCAGGAGAGCGCGCTGCTGGACGGCAACTTTGCTGCCCATGCCTTCCCGGCCAGCGACCACCAGGCATTCGTGCGGCTGGTAGGAGCGCACCGGCTGCTCTACGCCCAGAGTTACTCGTATCTCAGCCCGGCGGACCGCAGCGACCTGAACCATGATGTCCGGCCGCGCACAGCGAGCACCCTTGCCGCGCTGGAGGACAGGCTCGTCGCGAGCGACCGGCCGGACCGGGCTCCCCCGGTGCGCCCCGTTACCTGGAACAGCACCGTCGGCACGCTCAGCGCGCAGACCCAGCGGGCGGTCGGGCAGGCGGAGGCGCGGCTGGCATCGGTGGCCCGGTCGCAGGCCAGCGCCAAGCTCCGCAAGCTTTACCTGGTCGGCGGCCTGGGACTGGCCGCAGTCGTCGCATCCCTGGCCTTGTCCCTTTGGATCGCCGTCAACCTGGCCCGGCAGCTGCGCGGCCTGCGGGACTCGGCGCTGGAAATGGCAACTGTCCGGCTCCCCGACGTGGTCCGGCGGCTGCGCGCCGGCGAGGACGTGGACGTCGCTGCGCAGGTACCGCAGCTAGACGCTGGCGCGGACGAGATCGGCCAGGTCAAAACGGCATTCAACACCGCGCAGCGGACGGCCGTTGAGGCGGCGGTGGACGAGGCAAGGGTGCGCCGCGGCATCAACGACGTCTTCCGGAATCTGGCCAGGCGGAGCCAGTCACTGCTGGAACGCCAGATGGCACTGCTCGATGCCATGGAGCGGCGGGCGGCGTCGCCGGACGATCTGGAGGGCCTGTTCCGGATTGACCACCTCACCACGCGCATGCGCCGCCACGCCGAGAGCCTGATCGTCTTGGCCGGCGACTTGCCCAGGCGCGCATTCCGCGACCCGGTGCCCTTCGTGGACGTGCTGCGCGCGGCCGCGGCCGAGGTCGAGGATTACACCCGGATCAAGGTCATCTCCCGGACGCCGGCCGCGCTGGCCGGCCCCGCGGTGGCCGACGTGATCCACCTGCTCGCTGAGTTCGTGGAGAACGCCACGATCTTCTCCCCGTCGAACACCGAGATCCGGGTAACCGGGGATCTGGTGGCGAATGGCTTTGCGGTCGACATCGAGGACCGCGGGCAGGGCATGCGCGACGAGCAGATCGCCGCTGCCAATGCCAGCCTGGCAGACCCGCCGATGTTCGACCTGTCGGGCTCGGATCAGCTCGGCCTCTTCGTCGCGGCGCAGCTAGCCCGGCGGCACGGAATCCGGGTGACGCTTCGGCACTCCGGCTACGGCGGCGTGACGGCCATCGCGCTGATCCCGCGGGATCTGGTGGTCCTCGCTGACGCCATCGGCAACGGCGCCGTTCCCGGCCGTGCGCCAGGCGGCCGCCTGACAGCGGCAGCTGAAGTCCGCCATGCCGTCACCGCGCAACCAGGCACGGCGCAGCCAGGCACGACGCAACTCGTCACTCCGCAGCCCGGCGCGCCGCGACCCGGCAGGCCGCTACCCGCCATCGGCGCACACGCCATCCCGGCTCCCTGGGACGCGGCCGCGGCCAGCCCGCCGGACTTCCCGCGGTCCGGCACATTCCCCCGGCCCGGCCCGCCGGAATCAGTCAGCAGGCAGGCCACCGACGAGACAGCGGAATGCCCGGTGGCACCGACCCCAGTTGATCTTGATCCGGCCGGCCCACCGCCCGGGCCGACCGAGAACGGCCTGCCCCAGCGGGTCCGCCAGACGAGCCTGGCACCGCAACTGCGGGGCCCGGCCGTCTCGCCTTCGCCCGCCGACGAAACCGCGAGCTCACGTTCACCGGAAGCGGCCCGCAGTGTGATGTCGGCCTTCCGGCATGGCTGGCAGCGGGGCCTTTCCGAGGACGGCGCGGAACAGGACCATGGGACGGATCTGCCTCTGGACGGGGGGAGCCGGTGAATATCAGCTTCCCCAGCCAGCCGCCGCAACGGACCACGAGCACCGACAGCCATCTCGACCGGCTCCTTGACGACCTGGTAGGACGCGCAGCGCACGTGCAGAAGGCAGCCATCCTTTCCCGGGACGGTTTTGCCCTCGGCGTCTCGGCAGCGCTCGGCCGCGAGGACGCCGAGCACCTCTCGGCGCTGGCAGCCGGGCTGCTGAGCCTGGCCAACGGCGGCGCGATCCACTTCGGCGCGGGCAAAGTCCACCAGGCCGTGGTTGAGATGGAACGGGGCTTCCTGTTCGTGACAGCCGCCGGGGAGGGAAGCTGCCTTGCCGTCCTCGCCGATCCGCAGGCAGACGTCGGCCTCCTTGCCTACGAGATGGCCCTGATCGTCAAGCGGCTGGGACGGCACGCCGCGGTCAACGGCCGGCCCGCGGCCGGTGCCGGCGAAGCGATGTGAACAGGCGGTGGCTCCAGCTGACGATCGGTGGCCTGACCCCGGATTCCGGACCCGGCCCGGTGGTACGGCCCTACGCGCTCGTCCGCGGCCGGACGAAGCCGCGCGGTGAGGTGCTCGACGTCATCACGATGGTTTACGCCCTGCGCATGCCGGAACCCGATCCGACCGATCTTGAGCCGGAGCACCTGGCGGTCCTTCAGCTGTGCCGGATCCCGATGTCCGTGGCGGATTCTGGCATCAAAGCTTGACCTGCCGCTCGGCGTGATCCGCATCCTACTCGCGGATCTCCGCGACGGCGGGCTGCTGCGGATTCACCGGCCCCGACCGGAGCGGCTCACCGACGTCCGGCTTCTCAGGGAGGTGGCCGATGGCCTACGACGACTTTGATCTCCCCCGCCGGGCTGAGCAGGCGGCGCCCGCCCCGATTGCCGTCAAGATCTTAGTCGCGGGCGGATTCGGCGTCGGCAAGACCACGCTGGTAGGCGCGCTAACGGAGATTCGGCCATTACGGACCGAGGAGGATTCTCAGCGGTCCCGGGGCAGGCGTCGACGTGATCACCGGCGTGGAAGGCAAACGGACCACCACCGTCGCCATGGATTTCGGGCGGATTACCATCCATGCCGGACTCGTGATCTACCTCTTTGGCATGCCCGGGCAGGAACGCTTCTGGTTCATGTGGGACGACCTGTCACACGGGGCCCTCGGGGCCGTCGTCTTGGCTGACACCAGGCGCCTCGCTGACTGCTTTCCGCCCATCGACTACTTCGAGCAACGCCAGACGCCGTTCATCGTGGCGCTGAACTGCTTCGACGGGGTGCGCCGTCACGAGGCGGGCGAGATCCGGCGGGCGCTCGACATCGACCCGCAGGTGCCGATCGTGATGTGCGACGCCCGGGAACGGGTGTCCTGCCGGGATGCGCTGGCCACCTTGGTCGACCATGCCATCGCCCTGCTGGGATTGGACTTACGCGCGCCGAGTTCATCAGGCTCGCCGGCCTGAACCGGGCCGGCTGGCCGCGGGCCGTGCTTCCGGCCTGCACGCTCGCCATGATCGTCACGGCGGTCCCGGGACGCGGCCGTAGACTTCCGTCGTGGCTGGTCGGCCGGAGGCAGGCGCAGCGCGCAGGCGATCTCGTTCATCTTGCGGCGGGTCGGCTCGCATGGCGGCGGGATCGACCGGGCCCGGCGGCTGGCGGCATTCCCCGGTGCCGGGCTGAAGCAGATGTTTGCGTTCCTGACCACGCACTCGACGCTGGCCGGGCAGTTCGCCGGGCGGATCGGACTGGATGAGGCGGCCTGTGCGGCGATCCGTCAGGCTACGAGCAATTGGACGGGAAAGGTCATCCCGACCATCTGCGGGCCGAGGAGATTCTGCCTGCCCGCGCGGCTGGCAGATCTCCTCGCCAGCCCGGTCGAGGTGCTTCAGCCGGCGCCTCGGCGTCGAAGCGGCCAGGAGAGTCGTCGCAAGCACCGGGGGACCCAGTTCGATCCTGCCGTCGCGGACCTGTTCTGCGAGCGCGCGCCGGAACTGCTGGACGGCCTCGATGACGCAGCGGGCTGGGACGCGGTCCTGGACGCCGGGCCCAGGCTGGCCCGCCGCGTCGCCGGGGCCGACCTGGACGACGTCCTTGAGGCGATAGCCGACCTGGTCGACCTCAAGTCGCCGTACCTGGCCGGGCATTCACGCGGGGTGGCGAACCTGGCGAGCGCGGCGGCGCGTGCCTCGGGTCTCTCCGCTGACGACGCGACCGGCCTGCGGCGCGCGGGCCTCCGCCATGATCTCGGCCGGCTCGGCGTCTCGACGGCGATCTGGGACAAGCGGGTTGCGTGGAACCATGTGCGAGCCGCCGCAGCGCTCGCCGCGGCCGGGCTGCTGACTGTCGCCCTGCGGGTGAGCTAAGCAGGCGTAACCGTGACCGAGCCACGGAGACAGCCGGGCGGGCGTGGCGGGCGCGCGGGTCAACGCTGCCGGTCACCGCGCACGAGGACCCGGGCCTGGCGGCGCCTCTGCCGGGTAAGATCGTAGCCTGTTCGCGGCCGCGACCAGGTCCGCCTCGGCCTGGGCGATGCGGGCCCGGCGATCGGAATTCCACCGCCGGGCCGCCGCCACTCGCCGGCGCACCCGCCGCGAGTGCTCCCGCACGCGGCCGGGACTCGCGCCGCCCGGGGCTTCTCTGGCCGACACGGCTAGCACGGGATCCGCCGCGGCAGCGAGCATGTCGGGGCCAATCGGCACCGGCGTCCCGGTGATCTCCTCGGCGGCCGCCCGGACCAGGGGAACGGTCAGCTCGGTTTCACCCCGGCTCACCGCGGCCGCGACGGCCCGCCGATCACCCGGTAGGCCGTGCGGTAGTCAAGCCGGAAGCGCAGCGACAATTCCTCCGCCAGGTCGGCTGCCGCGGTGAAATGCCTGGCCGCCTGCCCGGCCAGCACATCGGTTTCCGGGCGCACCCCGGAAACCACGGCCGACCCGAGCCGGACAAGCGCCGGCCAGGTCAAGCGCCCCGCCCACCTCGCCGTAGGCGTACAGCCAGTTGTCGGTACGCGCGGATGGCGTGAGGCCGGTGGCGAGCAGCCCGGTGAGGCGCCCTATCAGCGTGCCCGCGCCGCCCCGCAACACGGGCAGCGCGTAAGGGTTGCGCTTTTGCGGCATCAGCACGCTGGCCCGGCACAGCGAGGCATCGATGGTCACGTAGCCGAACGCCGGGCTGGCGAATATTTCCAGATCCGCGGCCAGCTGGCCGATGGGCGCCACCGCCTGCGGGGCCGCGGTGACCGCGTCGGCCAGGGTGTCCACCGACCACATCGCGTCGCGGGTATGCGCGGCAACCGAGCCGAAGCCGAGCAGCCCGGCGAGGCGGGCCCGGTCCAGCGGCAGCCGGGCGCCGCCAACTCCGCCAGCGCCCGCGGGCGAGGCGTCCGCGCCCCGGTACGCGGCCTGCACCCGGTCCAGGTTCCGCACCGCCTGCTCGGCAAACCCGCCCAGGTAGTGACCGAACGTCGACGGCTGCGCGGGCTGCAGGTAGGTGCTGTCCGCCCACAGCGTGGCGGCGTGCTCGGCGGCCAGGGCGGCGAGCACGCTGGCGAAGGCGGCCAGGTCGGCGTGCAGGCTGAGCAGCTTGTCCCGCAGCGCGAGCCGGAAGGCGATGCGGCCCGCCTCCCTGCGGGTGCGGCCAAGGTGAAGCCGCCCGGCCGCCGGGCCGAGGGCTCGCTCGAGTTCCCGTTCCCTGCTGTTGTACGCGTCGCCGTATACCGGGTCGTAAGGGAACTCGGCCGCCGGGGAATCGAGCAGGTCAAGGAGCACAGCGCACAATGGCGCCGCCTCGTCGCGGCGCAGCGCGCCGCAATCGGCCAGCTCGACGAGGTGAGCAAGGTCGGCGAGGGTCAGGCCGCGGTGCAGCAGCGGCGCGTCGGCGATCTCCAGCGCGTAGCCGGCCTCGACCAGCTCGGGCGCGGGCCCGCTGGTGATCCGCGCCCCGGCTCCCAGGTATCCGGCCGGCGGCCGCCGGTCACCGGTCACAGCGGGCCGCCCGATCCAGTGAACAAGGTGGGCGCGCCGCCGCTGACAAGGAACAGCTGAGTGCCGCTGGCCCGGCCCGCCCGGCACTCAGCGACCAGCGCGGCCATCGCCTTTGCCCCGAACGCCGGATCGAGGAAGAAGCCCTCGGCCGCCGCGAGCATCCGGGCCGCCGCCTGCCCGTCCGCTGAGGGCATGCCGTAGCCCGGCCCGATCCAGCCGCCGAGGATCGTGGGCTCGCCGATGGCGGCGTCGATGCCGCCCAGGGCGGCGGCCCCCGTCGCCAGCGCCCGCACCCTGTCGCGGCACTCGTCCACCGGCCTGCTGACCGTGACACCAGTGACCGCATACGGTGCTCCGGTCAGCGCCGCACCGGCCACTAGGCCCGCCTGCGTCCCGCACGACCCGGTCGCCAGCCACAACGCCGTCGGCCGCTCGCCGAGCGCGTCCAGCTGGGCCGCCAGCTCAACGCTCCCGCGGACGTAGCCCAATGCCCCCAGCGGGGTCGCGCCGCCGCGCGGAACAGGGTACGGGCGCCTTCCCGCGGCGCGCAGTTCCGCTGTCACGGCCTCGATGCCGGCATCCACCGAGGCCCGGTCCGGCGCACCGGTGAACCGCACGTCCACCCCGAGCCACCGGTGCAGCCGCATGTTGCCCTCGTCGGCAGCGGAAGTGCCGTAGCAGACGACGTGCGGCTCGATCTGGTGCCGCAGGCACGCCAGGGCGGCGAGCATCGTCCAGTTCGACTGCGGCCCCGCGCCGGTCACCAGGCAGTCGCAGCCCTGCCTGAGCACGTCAGCGATGATGTACTCCAGCCCGCGCAGCTTGTTGCCGCCGAGGCCGACACCCGCCAGGTCGTCCCGCTTCAGCAGGATCGGCACGCCAAGATCGCTGGACAGCCGCGGGGCCGGGTGCAGCGGGGTCGGCCCTAGGACGAGGGGGATCCGGGGAACGCTGGCCAGTCGTCCCGCGACCTCATCGGCGGCTCCGGTCACTTCGGCTGCCTGGGCCGCCGCCGCGCGCGCGGCCACGGTCATTCCCGCGCTCGCGCGGTCTGCTGCGCTCCCGCGCAGGCGCGGCGCACCCGGTCCGCGAACGCGGCGCAGGAGCCGAGCGATGCCCGCACATCCAGCAATTCATCCAGGGCGGCGTCGGGAATCGCGTCCATCCGGGGATCGGCGCGCAGCGCGCTGCGGAAGTCCTGGCCCCGGTCGATGCCGGTCATGGCGGCGGCGTACACCGCCTCGTGCGCGGTGTGCTTGCCGAGTTGGTCGGTGAGCGCGCGCAGCACCGGCTCCGACAGCAGGTACCCACGGTGGGAGTCGATGTTGGCGGCCATCCGCCCGGCATCGACGCACAGCCCGTCCAGCATCCGGGCGCCCGAGCCCACGCAGGCCGCGAAGTACATGCAGGTCTCCGGGACCACCAGCCATTCGGTCTTCCAGGCGCGCCCGTCCCGCTCGTGCTCGCACACCATCCCGTCCAGGGCGAGCCCGGCCTGCGCCCGGATAACCCGCGACAACGTGACCAGGTGCTCGGAGATCTCCGGATTGCGCTTGTGCGGCATGGTGATCGAGCCCACCGTGCCTGGCGTGAACGTCTCCCGCAACTCCCCGATCTCCGGCCGCTGCAACTGGTATACCTCGTTGCCGATCTTGCCGGCCGTGGCCGAGATCGCGGCAAGCAGCCAGATGAACTCCGCGACCCCGTCCCGCGCGGTGAGCCACGGCGCGTCGGGAGCCCGCAGCCCGAGCCGGCCCGCGAACGCGTCCAGCAGGTCAAGCGCGCGTCCGCGCCAGAATTCCATAGTGCCGAGCGCACCGCCGAGCTGGACGAGTTCCCACCGGTTCCGGCCCTGCCGCAGGCGTGCCAGGTGCCGGTCAAGCTCGGCGGCCCAGACTGCGGCCTTGAACCCGAAGGTGATCGGCAGCCCGGGCTGCCCATGGGTCCGCCCGCACATGGGGGTGTCGCGGTGTTCGCCGGCCAGATCCAGGGCACGGTCGCGCATCCGCCGGACATCGCGTTCGGCGATGCCGCCGAGAGCCCTGAACACGAGCGCGAACCAGGTGTCGGACAGATCCTGCACGGTGGCGCCGTAATACACCCATTCGCGCGCGTGCCCGGGCAGCGCCTCGCGGAGCGCGCGGATCAGGCCCAGGGTCGAGTGGCCGCTCGCCCGGGTCTGCTCGGCGACGAGATCGAGGTCCAGCGCGGTCACGTCCGCGTGCGCACGGATCGCGTCGGCGGCAGCGCGCGGCACCAGGCCGACATCCGCCTGCGCCTGAGCCAGGGCGGCCAGAATGTCCAGCCAGGCCTGGGTCCTGCCCTCGTCGGTGAACAATGCAGACGCCTCTGCCGTCGTCCACAGGTGGCCGTAGATGCGCGAGTCGGCCGGGTGTGCGGTGCTCATGGCGCAGCAGCCGGCAGCCAGGTATCCGGTATACCGGGCCGCGGCGTCGTACTCCCTGTCGTCCTCGTCCGGAGCCGCGACGTTCCACAGTGCCTCGGTATTGTCCAGCGGATGCGCGACGATGTCGTCAATCAGCAGCATCCACTCGCCCACGGTCAGCGGGGCGCCGTCCTTGCCGCGGTCGCCGTCGGCCAGCGACCCGAGCGCGCTGATGCGGGCGCGCAGCGACTTGAATCCGTCGCCCGGGTTCCGTACGTCGATCATCGCTGGCCCCTCGTTGCCGGGTGTAGCTGGCGTGTTCAGCATCCCCAGCGGTGCCAGGCCCCGGGCAGGTCACCGGGGGACGAAGTACCGCCCGGGCATCGCCCCGCCAGATCAGCGCTCTTCCTGCAGGGCCTGCAGCGTTCCCCAGGCCCGGGTGGCAAGCTGCAGGTTGAAGTGGACGTCAGGGTCGTTCAGTTCCAGCCCGGTCAGCTCGCGGATGCGCTGCAGCCGGTACTTGAGGGTGCTCTTGTGCACCGATAGCTTGGCGGCAGTGGCGTCATAGTTGCCGCCGTGTTCCAGGTACTGGGTCAGCGTATGCACGAGCTCGGCCTTCCTGCGGGCGTCGTAGTCGAGCAGGCTGCCGAGCCATTCCCGCACGAACTCGTCGACATCGGTGAGATCCGGGATGGCGGCGAGCATGCGGAAGATACCAAGCTTGGGATACTCGCAGGCGCCGCTTCCTGGCAGCAGCGTCTTCTGCAGCCGCAGCGCGAGGCCTGCCTCGCGCAGCGAACGCGGCAGCTCCGAGGGGCGCGCGCAGGAACCGCCCACGCCGATGTGGCTGTGGCCGCCGAGATCCGACATGATCGCGCGGCGGAGTCTTTCCCAGTCGGTCTGGCCGGACGTGACAACGGCGACCTTGCCGGACCAGGTTTCCGACAACCCGGCCTGCCGGATCTGGCGCATTGCCCGCCGGACCGCGCTCAGCAGCGCGTCGTGCGCCCGGGACCGCCCCTTGCCCTCGATCAGCACCACGCGGTGCGGCCGCCGCAGGTCGTAGTCAAGCGCATCTGCCCTCGCCTGCGCACTCTGGTCATCCGTCCCGGCCAGCAGGTCATGGATGAGATCACAGCGCAGCCGCAGCTCGGTGTCGGCAATGCTGCGGAGCCTGGCCAGCTCCATCGAGAGCACGGTCGCACCGTGCTCTAGCGCCACCAGGTCGGCGCTGTCGGCGCTCTGCCCGGAATCTATGAGTGCGATGACCCCGAGCAGGTCGGGCCGCGGGGACACCAGCAAGACGAGCCGTTCACCGTCCCTTACCGGCTTGCTGGCCCGGATCAGCCGGCGGAGCAGCAGCTCCCGCTTGCCGAAGGGCTCCTTCGGGTAGGGGTCAGGCGCCCGGGCCTGCCCAGGCGGACAGGTTGCCGTACCGGTCTTCGATCGCGACCGACATGCCGGTGAGCTCGTACAGGGCCTTCGCGATTCCCGGCTGGCCCTCGCCGGAGACCGCCACGCGGGTGAGCCGGTCGTGGATGTCCATGCTGCGCCGCAGGCTGGTCACCGTCTCGGCGAGCGCGGCGTTGGTGGCCGCGAGTTCCGCCGCGGTGGCGCGCTCCTTGGCGTGCAGCCGGGCGTTCGACACGGCGACGCCGGTCTGCTGCGCGATGACCTGAATCAGGAATCGCTGCTCAGCGGACGGCTCCTGGGCGCAGGAGGCGACCAGGTGGCCTAGCGGGCCGCTGACGCTGCGCAACGGGAAGGCCCACGCCCAGCCGCGGCCGGGCAGCTCTATCCGGCCGCCGCCGCCGCCCAGCGCGGCTAGCTGTCCGGCAAGGTCACTGGGCACGGGCGCACTTTGGTCGATGCCGCGCCGCCACCTGCCGTCGGTGAAGCCGTAGCCCTCGATCCGCCAGGGACCGAGCCCGGGCGCCGACGAGGCGGCCAGTTCCAGGATCTGGTCCTCGCCGACCGACTCGGTCATCAGCAGCGAGATCACCAGCAGCGCCCGGAATTCGCCCAGCCGCTCCCGCAGGTTCCCGTTGGCTGTTTCCTGGGGCCGGGCGGGCCGGATGGCGTTGGCGGCCCCATCATCCGGCGCTGCCTGCATGGCGGTCATCGCGGCGGCGAATCAGCTGTGCGCTGACCTGAGGAACTCATCCGGGCCCAGGTAGTACGGGTTCTCGACGAGGATGCCCTGCACCAGCACCTGCGGATGCGTCTTGACAATGTTGACCACGACCTCTCCGCTGAACAGGTCCAGGTCGTACAGGCACAGCACGATGACCGGGTAGCTCGGGGTGACGCGGTTCAGCTCGGACTCGTAGCCGACGAGATGCTCCACCCCCGGCGCATCGCGCAGCGCCCAGGTCATCTCGCCCACCAGCCGGCAAAAGGCGTACCCCTGCGCCGCCGCCTTGACCATGTTCTCGGTCCAGAAGGTGAGCATGTCGCTGGTCGTGAACTCGCCGCCGGCCAGGTAGGTCGATTGGGGCAGGTGGATATCCAGCTGGCCGGCGAAGGGGTCAGGGCCGTCGCAGACGGACAGCGACTCGAGCCGCTTGGCCGTGTATTTGGCCGTGCATGCGGAGTCAACGATGCAGATGCACTTGTCTCCCGCGGTCAGGCCCGCGCCAAGGTAGGGGGTGAGCAGCCGGTCCCGGTCGCTGTCGCCCCGGTAGAACGCGCACACATGGCTGCCCGGACGCAGGTCTATCTCGCCTATACCACTCGGTACCGTCACAACGGTCATCCGCAGCACCACCCGTGAACGCGATAGCCGGATGATACGTGGTAAACAGAACTTCTGGCTCACCCCCCCAGGACGGAGATTTATTCATCGTCCGCCTGGCGGGACCAGGAGTGTCGACGCGGCGGGCGGTGCGGCCGGCCAGCTTCGCCCTGGGCCGCGCCGGCTTGTGCCTGCGACCTGGGGTGCAAGGTAGCCGTCAAGCAGAGTGCAACACCATCGTCCGGGTCGGCAGCGCACGCTGGTGCTGCGGTTCCTGCCCGGGAAGCCGTTTGCGCCAGCTACCGGAGGACGCCATGCCATGCGGCTGTGTGGGTGAACGTATTCTGCAGGAAAGATACGGCACTACCCAGCGAGCCCAGCAGTTCTACCAGAACCAGGTCACAGGTCAGCTCACCCCGGTCATGCAGCAATTCATCCAGCGCATGGAAATGGCGTTCATCGCCACGAGCGACGGCTCAGGACAGTGCGACTGCAGCTTCCGCGCTGGCCCGGCCGGCTTCATCAGGGTCCTGGACGACTGCACTATCGCCTATCCTGAGTACCGGGGCAACGGCGTGATGGCCAGTCTCGGTAACATTCTGCAGAACCCGTACATCGGCATCCTCCTCGTAGACTTTACGCACGATCTCATCGGTCTGCATGTAAACGGCGACGCTAGCATTGTCACTCCCGCACGCATGCTGGAATTTAATCTTCACATTCCGGAGTCTGGGCATCCGGGCCGGCAGCCAGTGCAGTGGGTACTTGTGCAGGTCACCGAGGCCTACATTCATTGTTCCAAGCACATTCCCAAGATGGTCCCGCAGTCCCGGGTGCGGCACTGGGGAACAGATAACCCGCGCCATAAGGGCAGCGACTTTTTCGGCACCGCAGCCAGCAAGGTCGCGGCGGCCCAATCCGATCCGGTCCCGGCAGAGAATAGTAGCTGACCGGTGCTAGCTATCGGACGGGATCACGTCGCAGCGGCCCCGGGCCGGCCCGGTTCAGGCCTTCGGCCCGGGTGACCGGGTCATGGCCGGCGATGTTGAAGGCGACCAGCGAGGTGCGGCGTGCGGGGTCCGGGGGGCCGTAGATGGTGATTCCCGGGATGGCGGCGAGCTGGTTGAGTGCCCGGGCGGTCAGCTGCTGGTTCCAGGCTGATACGCGGTCCATGGCGTGCTGGACGGCGCTGCGCCCGACGGGCCTGCCGGTGCCGAAGTACGCCGGGCGTCTTGGCGTCAGCGCGAGGTCGAGCAGGAGGCGCAGGGCTTGCGCGGAGGCGATGGTGCCGAGGATGTTGGGCGTCCCGGCGGCATATTTCCACGGCAGCGCGTTGTACTCGACATGCCCGGGGAAGACGCGCCCTTCGGCGATCATGTCACCGCCGTACAGGAACGGCAGCGACGACGCGGCCAGGTGCTCTTTGGCGTACAGCGCTCCCATCCCGAACGGCGCCAGCATCTTGTGGAAGGAGAACGCCAGGTAATCGGCGTCCAGGTGCTGCACGTCAGTGAAGGATCCGGGGACCAGCTGCGCGCCGTCGATGAGCAGGTACGAGCGCCGTTCGCCGCCGGGCTGGCGGTACCCGCCGGCGTCAGCCAGCGCCCGGATGGCCCGGACCGGGTTGCGGGTGCCGAGGAAGTTCGACGCGCCGGTGCAGCAGACCAGCTTGGTGCGCGCGTCGATCAGCGATGCCAGGTGATCCAGGTCCAGCTCGCCGGTGCGCGGGTCAAACCGCGCCAGCCGGCATTCCGCCCGCCGCCCCAGCCGGGGCAGGATCTCCCGGCACATCGCATGCCACGGGACGTAGTTGGAGTTGTGCTCCATCGCCGTCGTCACGACGTTGTCGCCGTCGCGGAACTCGGTCAGCAGCGAGTACATCACCGCGTTGATGGCCTCGGTCGTGTTGCGGTACAGCGCGATACAGGCCCGCCCCGGCGCGCCGATGAACCGCGCGATCGTGTCGAAAGACTCCTCGAACAGCGCCGTCATCGCCACTGAGGCGCTGATTCATGGCGCCCGGGTTACCTGCGGCGCCGGGCAATTTTGCGCCGGGCGCGGCCCGGGAAGCGGGCACAGCGACAGCGCCCGCGTAGCTAGCTATCATCGCGTGGTCCTTTCCGTGTCGCCTTGGCGCTCAGACGACCGTTACGGCCAGCCCGCCCCGTCGGGCTTGGCGGCGTTCGTCACGGTCACCGCAAACGTGCCGTCCTGGTCCGGTGTGAGCACGTCCTGGTTCGGCTTCTTCGGCGTGACGGCCGAGACCGTCGTGCTCACCTGGGTGTCGAGGTAGCTGGCGGCCGCCGGAATGCCGGTCAGTTCGATGGGCATGGCTGGGTCCCTTCCTGGGCGTGGTCTGGCAGACGCCAGCCTCGGCCGCTCGTGTTAGCGGGGCGCTAGCGAACTATCCGGAGGGCTAGCGAGCCATCAGGGCCGCTAGCCGGGGTGCTAGCGAGCAGCCCCGAAGGTGGCGATGCGCCGGAGCAGAATCTTCGTCGTCTCCGCGGGGACCGCGCCGACCTCAGTGAGCGCTTCGCTCATGCGCCGGGCGGCCTCGCTCGCCGCGTTGTGGTCACCGAGCTGGATCTGGGTCGCGATGGCGAGGCGGTGGGCCCGCTCGTTGTACCCGTCGGCCGCAAGCACGGCCTGAGCGCTCCGCACCGAGTCGGCGGCCCGGCCGTCGCTGAGCCGGATCTCGCCGAGCGCGAGGGTCGAGTCGATGAGCGCCGACCGCACCCGGGTCCGCTGCCCGCTCATCTCCTCCAGATCCACCAGATCGACGAGCGGTTCGCCCTGCCAGAGCGTCGCGGCCGCGGCCAGCGCGCTGGCGTGCCCGATCTGGTCGCCCGCTGCCCAAGCCCGCACGTCCGCCCAGCCGACCAGGGCGAGCGCGAGGAACGGCGATTGGCACCCGCCCGCTGAACACGACGTGACCGTTGCTGGGAAGCTGCCGGACGACCTCAGCGAGTAGCGTCTCCGATGCCGAACCGGCGAGCTGGTGGACGTCGTCGAGCACCAGGCACACGTCGATCGGCGACATTTGCCGCATCGCCGCAAGCACGTCACGGCGGTGCCCCGCGGTCTCCGCTGGGTCCAGGCCGATCGCCCGGCAGCAGGCGGCCACGAACTGCGCGGGATCCTCGTCGTCCGGCCTGACATGACACCCACGCGTCGATGCCGAGCGGCGCCGTCAGGTTCTGGCGCATGGCCTGAGCCAGCAGCGTCGTCTTGCCGAACCCTGCGCCAGCGACGATCGTCGTGACTGGCCGCTCGAAGCGCCCGGCCAGCAGTGAAAGCAGCCGGCCTCGGACCATTTCGCCCCTCAGCGCAGCGGGCGGGCCGGGCAAGGAACGAGCACCGACCGACCGCGGAATGGCGTCCACGCGGCCGGCACTAGGGCACATCGACTAATACGACAGTCAAGTTTTGGTATATTTAACGCAAAGTACGCCGGATGATGTGGCGGCCGGCCAGCCTCAGTCCTGGGTGCCTGGCTGGATGCGTTGTTTGCCTGCGCGGCCAGCCGGTTGGGCGGTGGCGCCACCGGCGGCAGGCCCGTCCGGCCCGCGGAATCTCTCCTTTCAGCCACTCACCCGGAATCGCGATGACGGCTCGCGATCGCGCTTCTTCACCGCGTAATTTATAGAAACGGAATTCCAGGACCGCGTCAGCTGACTCCACCCCGAGCCGGTCACGATGTGAATCAATTGAACCGGACACGTCATTCCACCCGGGCTGCGGGCTACCTGCGCACCCCGCTGGTCGCAGCACGGCGGCCTGGCCAGGCGGTGACATCGCAGACCGGCGTGACATGGCAGACTCGCAGCCAGGACGCCAAATGAGGGGTTGTGCGGCGATGACACGTGAAATCCGGATCGCCGGAGTCGTAGGCCTGGGCACCATGGGCTCGGGGATCGTGGAGGTGCTGGCCCGCAGCGGGATCGACGTGATCGCCGTGGAAGTGGATGACGCGGCCCTGGACCGGGGCAGGTCTGCCCTGGCCGGGTCGACAGACAGGGCCGTGAGCCGCGGCAAGCTCACTCCGCCGGAACGGGACGCGCTGCTGGCCCGGGTCACCTTCGCCGTCGGCCTGGACGCGTTCAGCGAGGTCGACCTGGCCATTGAGGCAGTGCCGGAGCAGATGGAAGCTAAGCGGCGCATCTTCGCGGAGCTGGACCGGGTCTGCCCCGATTCGGCGATCCTGGCCACCTACACCTCCTCGCTGTCGGTCACCGAGATCTCGGTCGCGACCCGGCGCCCGGACCGGGTGGTCGGCATGCACTTCTTCAACCCCGTGCCGGTGATGAAAATGGTCGAGGTGATCCGGACCGTGGTGACGGCGCCGGACGTGGTCGCGGACATGACGGCGCTGTGCGAGCGGCTGGGCAAGGTCTCGGTGACGATCAGCGACCGGGCCGGTTTCATCGCCGTCGGGCTGTTGTGCGGGTATCTCAACCACGCGGTGGCCATGTACGAGAGCGGGTATGTCAGCCGGGAGGACCTCGATGCGGCGATGCGGCTGGGCACCGGCCTGCCGATGGGGCCGCTGGCGCTGATTGACCTGATCGGCGTGGACGTGGTCTTCGAGATGCTGAACACCATCTACCACAGCGGCGGCCGCGACCGGCGGCACGCGCCCGAGCCCTTGATCAAGCAGATGGTCACGGCCGGGCTGCTCGGCCGCAAGACCGGCCGGGGCTTCTACACCTACGCTACGGCCGGCGCGCCGGCCGTGGTGCCGGACGAGCAGACCCCGGGCGGCGACGGCGAGCACCCGGAGGAGGCCGCGCGGTCGATCGCGACCATCGGGGTGGCCGGATCCGGCCTGATGGCCACCGGCATCGTCGAGGTGCTCGCCCGCAGCGGCTGTCACGTTGTCGCAGTCTCCCGGAGCGAGGAGAAGACGGCCCGGATGCGCGATGCGCTGACCGGGTCGATGACCAAGGGGGTCGTGCGTGGCAAGATCACCGAGGCGGACCGTGACGAAGCGCTGGCACGGGTGACCTGGAGCTCGTCCCTGGACCGGCTCAGCGATGCCGATCTGGTGGTCGAGGCGGTCGTCGAGGAAATGACGATCAAGAAGGCCATGTTCGCGAGCCTCGACGAAATCTGCAAGCCCGGCGCCGTGCTCGCCACCACTACCTCCAGCCTGCCCGTGATCGAGTGCGCGATGGCGACCAGCCGGCCAGCGAAGGTACTGGGGTTGCACTTCTTCAACCCTGCCCCGCTGATGCCGCTGGTCGAGGTCGTGCGGACGATCCGCACGTCGGCGCAGACCACCGCGATTGCCCGGGGCCTGTGCGCGCGGCTGGGCAAGACCGGCATCGTCTGCGCGGAACGGGCCGGCTTTATCGTCAACGCGCTGCTGTTCCCGTACCTCAACGACGCGGTGCGGATGCTGGAATCGTCGTACGCGACCATCGACGACATCGACAACGCGATGAAGCTGGGCTGCGGGTACCCGATGGGCCCGTTCCAGCTGCTGGACATCATCGGCCTCGATGTATCGCTGGCCATCCAGCGCGAGCTATACCACGAGGCCCGGGAACCCGGCCTCGCGCCCGCGCCACTGCTGGAGCACCTGGTCACCGCAGGGTACCTGGGCAAGAAGGCAGGCCGCGGCTTCCGGGACTACACCGCCCGCTGACCATGCGCTAACCAAGCCCTGCGCCGGAGCGGTCGTGGTCATAGGTCGATGCGCCCCTGGCCCGCGCGTAGCACACCAACAAATCTCTCCACATCGCCCCTGGACAGTGATCGCCGCCACTCGCTGACGGAGCCTCGGATGACGATGCCCTCGGCATGGGTCTCGACCGACGTCACCGCGACGTTGCCAGGCAGCGAGGCCAGGGACACATGGTAGGCAGGCAGCCGCAACGGCACCCGACGGCTGCCGAGGCGCAGGGCACGTGGCCGCAGCAGGATCGACCGTCCTTCGGCGGCCGCCTTAACTTCCATCCGCGCCCTGCGCGCCCGGCCGGCCAGGCCGATATGCGGGCCGCCTGCGTCGATAGCCAGGTCGAATCGGGGCTCGACCCTAGCCAGCCAACTCGACGCGAACGATGCCGGGATGTTCATTTCCCACAGCACCGGTGCGGCGACGAGCGCCGGTGACGCGCCGGGCCGGAGGTGAACGTTTCTGGCCCGGATCTCCACCTGCCCGAACTGGCCGCCCTGCCATTCGATGTCGCGTGCGGCGATGCGGATCTCGCCGTACTGGCCCATCGACCGGGCGAGATCCGTACCGTGCACCGAGATGTCATCGAGGACCATCGTCAGGTCGCGGCCCCTGACCCGGAACGTTCTGTTCTTGCCGATCAGCCGGGCACGGACGGCATCGACGATCACGCCGAAGGGATCCCCGGGCAGCGTTTGCGGAATGGGCAGGCCCAGAAATGCCCTTGCGGCTGTGGACAAGGAGAGAAGTTCCGTCCAGGTGTGCTTCCACTCATCCGGCCACCAGCGATCGGACGGCGTTGACGCCACCATGGGCACATGCTGGCACATAGGTCATTCCCCGGCAACGGGCCACCCGGGCGCACGCGCCGACGACCGCGCGGAAGCCGCCGACGCACGCGCCGCCAGGCTGCCCGCCTGGTCAGGTCCGCGCACACACGTCCGCACCTGCGCGCCGCGCCACCGCCCACCCGCCGTCGGGCGACCGCAGCGTGCAGCGTCAGGCGGTTCCGGCGCGCAAGTACGTCAAGAGTTCGTGACGAGCGCGATGGCGGGCCGTTGCCCGGGGCCGATGTGCGGCGATCACACTGGCGGCGAGGGTCAGCCGGCGATCTCGGCCGCGAGCAGCGCTCCTAGCTCCCAGCAGTCTTGGAGGTCTTGCCTGCCGGGTGTTCCGGTGACGCAGGCCGGCGGCCGGACCGCGTGCCATTGCAGGCCGGTGGTGATCGACTCCACCGCCCGGGCCGCCCCGCCGGTGTCCAGATTGCCGTGCACGTACAGGCCGTAGGGCCGGCGCCGGGTGGCCTCCAGGCACGGGTAATAGATCTGGTCGAAGAAGTGCTTGAGCGCGCCGGACATGTAGCCGATGTTGGCCGGGGTGCCGAGCAGGTAGCCGTCGGCCGACAGCACGTCGGCCGCCGCCGCGGTCAGGGCCGGCCGGATGACCACCTCGACGCCCTCGATCTCATCGGTCCGCGCCCCGCTGACCGCCGCCTCGAACATGGCCTGCAGGGCAGGCGAGGGCGTGTGATGGACGACCAGCAGCCTTGGCATCAGCACCGAGCCTAGACGACGCCCGGCCGCCTTCCACCCGCCTCCGGCCAGGGCCTCGCCACGCGTTCCCAACCCACGCAAGCGGCCACCGGCGGGATAAAGGGCGGGGATGCGCGCCTCGCCGGAACCGAACGCTGATCACGCACCGTGAGGGCGCGAGATCGCCCGCGCGGCTGCCTGCTCCCTGGCACCCGGCTCTAACCCTGGCTTTTCACCGGGATGCTGAGCTGACTGGCGCGTCGACCGTAAAAGGTGCTCCTGAACTGGGACGATAAGAGTGCTGAAGCCCTTATCAACGCAAGTTCGAGGAGCACCTCAAAAGTGAACCTTACCGGGGTGGTCGAAGGGCCTGGACGTCACCGGCGATGGCGAGGGAATCGTGTCGCACGCCGGACTGGCCCTGCTGCGCCAGCTAGCGGGGTGCGGGGCGGCGATTCTTCAAGCCGGGCGGCCGTCCAGGGCAGGGCTTGCCGGGTTTCGGTGCGCGAGCCGGCTGGGCCGCTGGAGCGCTGGCCACAGCCGGCGGCGGGTGAGAAGATGCGGTCATGGCCGCTGACGGAGACGACCCGGTACGGCAGTTCGCCGCAGCCCGGGGGGCCGCCGCCGCCGCGCTGGGCGAGTGGGCCCAGCGGGTGACGGCCGCTACCACTGAGGCGCTGGGCAAACTCGATCCGGCTGTCCGCGCGGCGATCGACGCCGGGCGGACAGTGGTGGCCGGGGACTGGCGCCGCTGCCACTGCCCGTGCTGCGAGGCACACCCAGATGATATGGGCATATGTGACGGCAGAGCCGTCATGACCCGGCAGCTAGGCGACGTAAACGTGCGGCTGTGCGCACCGTGTGCGGTGGCGCAGGGTGTCGCGGAAATGGCCCGATAAGCCCGCGGGCAGAGAAGATTCTGGCTCGGGGTCCGCTGGAGTGTCGAGCGTGGCCGGGCGCGACGAGGCCGGATATGCGAGGGTTGCATCATGGCCAGCAAGGCGGGACGGCAGCTGGTGCTGTTTCGGCACGCGAAGTCGGCCTGGCCCGACGTCGCCGACCATGAGCGGCCGCTGGCGCGCCGAGGCCGCCGGGATGCCCCCGTTGCGGGACGGTGGCTGCGGGCGGCAGGCCTGTTGCCCGACCGGGTCGTCTGCTCGACGGCCAAGCGTGCCCGCCAGACGTGGCAGCTGGCTGCGGCGGAGCTTGATTCCTCGCCGGCGGTCAGTTTTGACCACCGGGTGTACGGAACATCAGCGGGCGAGCTCCTGGATCTGGCTCGCGATACCGCGCCGGCGACGCACAGGCTGCTGATCGTCGGGCACGACCCGGCCATACAGGAACTAGCTGTGGCGCTCGCCAGCGGCCGGGCCGGCGATGCGGGTGCGCTCGACCGGGTCAGGGTCAAGTTCCCGACTGCCGCGATCGCGGTACTGGAGCTCACCGGAACATGGCGGGAACTCGGGCCTGGGCAGACCCGGCTGACCGCTTTCGTGGTCCCCCGGGACCTTCACCCCGGCACCGCCGGGCGATGACCAGGCCACGGGCCTGGCCGCCGATCAGCAAGGCGAACACGGCGCGCATGACCAGGTCAGCCTTCGGCCAGTCCGGGTATGACCCGCTCCGGCCGCCTTTGGCCGCCACCTTCTGCCGCGAGCTGCTGGCTGAGGCGTTCGCGATCCGGGCGGACTTCTCCTTGGTCTCACCGCGCTTGCGGAGTTCCTGGTACGTCTTCTCGTCCTTGATCTGTGCTCGGGGCATTGCCTTCTCCCCCGGTCCAGGGTCGGTGCCTGGATCGTCGGCTCTTATCCCCGCGGCGCCTGCTCGAGCCACCCGGGCTCTACCGGGCCCGGTACCGCTCGGCATCGGCGGCGCGCAGGGTAAGGCCCAGGCCAGCTGCGTCCGGGTCGGGCTTGATGACACCGCCGGCGGAGTTGAGGGTGCCGTCGAAGAACATCGATTTCGATCCGGGCATGGTGGTGGAACCATTCCAGGTGCCGCAGGTTCGGCACGGCGCCCGCCGCGTGCACTTCCCGGTCCACCACGAGGGGTGCCGCAGTTCCAGGGCGCGAAGGTCCCGGCAGAAGGCAGCCGGCCGAAACTGCTGTTGTTCTGCACGGGTGGCCGCGCCGCAAGCGGCGCCGCTAGCCCGGCGTCAGCGCCGGGCTCAGCCTCTTGGAAACCGCCCGGGGCACGCGGTGCCGCACTTGCGCGGGCGTCGCGATCAGCGGGCTCCTCCGTCAAGCTCGCTGACGGCGTGCTGCGCGACGAGCCCGTTCTGTTCGCTGTCCCCTGGTGCGCCGTCAGTTCGCCGACGGCCGGAACGGTTGGCGGACGCTTGCCCGAGGGCCTGGTCCAGGCTCCTGAAGTTGGGGATTATGCGGTCAACGCCGGTGATCGCGAAAATGCGGAGGACGTGAGCGGCGGAGCCGACCAGCAGCAGCTCGCCGCCTTCAGCCTGGGCGCGCTTGTGCGCCGCGAGCAGGGTATGAAGCCCGGACGAATCACAAAACTGGGTCCGGGTCATGTCGACCACGAGCGTGCCGCGCCTGTGCGCGGCTGCCTCCAGCAGGGCCGACCGCAGCCCGGGGGCGCTGGTGATGTCGATCTCCTCGGGTGCTGCCACGACCGGCACGCCGCTGGCCATCTCAACGGGGAACCTGCCGTCATGCATCTGTGTCACCTCCTATGGCCGGGGCACGGCGACGCTGAACACTACGGCGCGGCGCGCCGCTGTGCCTGCGCCGCGCGTGGCGGGGATGTGGTAGGTGACCTGATCAGGGCTTTACCAGGATCGGCTGCTGGCCAGGAGCCTGTCAATAGAAACACGAGAAAAATCTCGCGTGTCTTCTCTCCGGAGTTATACAATCAGGAGGCATGAGCGACTCTGACGAGAGAGGCGGCAGCTGGACGCTCCTGACCGGCCACGGGCGCGTGCTGGTGGAGATCGGCCGGGATCCCGGTGCCCGGATCCGGGACATCAGCGCCGTCGTGGGACTGACCGAACGCACCGTCCAGGTCATCGTGGCCGATCTGGAGGCTGCCGGTTACCTCACCCGGACCCGCACCGGGCGGCGCACCCGGTACACCGTCAACCACGACAGCGTGTTCCGGCACCCCGCCCAGGAAGGACAGCGAGTTGGCCCGTTCCTCAGCCTGCTCGCTGCGGCCGAAGAGAACGCCCCTACCACGCCGGGGCCCGGATGACAGTGACATTGGGCGGCGGCAGACGTTATGCGGGATGGAAGGGCGAATGTCGTCCCCCGAACCCGCCGTAGGACTATTCACGCCAGCCGGGACCTGTCCAGGGCGCCTTCGGCGTCACTTCGTGATCGGCTAGGACGGCCCTGGACAGGACCCGTCTGCCGTCAGGTCCGGCAGCAGCCGGGTTCGGGGGCCCTGGGCACGGACCGGGCGCGGTCTCCTGGCCGATGAAAGCTGTCGAAGCGGACACCACCCGAGGGCCACGACCCGCGCGGCAGCAGCCCCGCGATGGCCTCGAGGTCGCCGTTTCCGACGCCATGGTCGAGCTGACCCGGCCCACCGCGGCAATTACTAGCGGTCGTGGGGTGGCGCGTGCCCGGGAGGGTGCCAGGCCCCCGCTGCTAAGCCACCGCCGGAATCCCGCGGCGTCCCGGCGAACGGCCCCGAGCGTGGCCGGCTCGGTGAGCAGACCCCGCAGCACCAGCGAGGCGATCTCGTCGCCGAATTGCGCCGACGCACCGGCGCGCCCTCCGCTATAGAGCGTCAGCGCCCGGATCAGGATGCCGGCGATGGCCTCGCGGGCCAGGGCCGTGTCGACCGGGAGGAACAGGCCGGAGGCAACGCCGTCCTTGACGATCCGCTCGACGGCCGCTTGCAGCCGGGACCGTTTCCGTTTCCACGCGGCGAACCGGGGGTCGCCCATGACCTCTTCGGAGTACATGCCCCGTAGGTCGTAGGGAGATCCGACCAGGTGCTCGACGTCGTGCCGGAGGTAGCGGTATAGGCGGACGCTGGCCGGGCCAGGGTCGGCCGCGAGGACCTCGGCCGCGGGCACGGCGTCGTCGAGGTCGGAGCGGAGGATCTCCTGGACGATCGCGTGCTTGGAGGGGAAGTGATGGAATAGCGAGGGCTGCCGGATGCCAACGGCCTGCGCGATCTGCCGGGTGGTCGTCGCGTGATAGCCGCGCCTGGCGAACAGCCTCGCCGCCTCGACGAGGATGCGCTCGCGGCCCCGCGCGGGCTCGGAGCGCCGCGCGCTCACGGTGCCGGCTTGGCTGTCTGGCTGGTGATTGATCTGGTCGCCTTGGCGGGTATCTGGTCGGTGTAGTGGCAGGCTGCGGTGTGGCCGGGTGAGATGAGGCGGGGGCGGCCGCAACCCCAGGCCAGGCGCCGCCCGATAAACGCGGCCATGAGCCGGCCCCCGCTGAAACCACGCCCAGCCTGCCTGCTACTGGACGCGGGACAAAGCGTAGAAATCGTACGATTGCACATAGACCGGATTCGCCACGTAACCCTTCACGTCAGTCCGCAGATAACTCGTGTCGATAATCTGCCCAAGCGGGATCCACGGCGGGTCCTGCGTCCCCATGACCGTCTGCGCGTGGCGCCACATGCTCGTCAGCTTCGCCGGATCCGACTTGGTGAACCCGTCGTTGATCGCGTTGTTCACCGTGGTGTTCTCGTAGTAGCCCCCGTTGAACAGGTGCTGCTTCGGCGTCGCGTCCTTCGACAGGATCGGGAAGCAGAAGTCCGACGGGCTGTTGTACTCAGGCCACCAGAACCAGTACGCCATGTCGGGCCGCTGCGCCACCGGCTTCGGCGAGGAGATGTCGGCGACGAACGCCGAGTAGGCCTTCTCGACGATGTTCAGCTTCAGCCCCACGTGCTGCAGCTGGTTCTGCAGCACCAGCCCTGGCTCCTTGCGGTGGCCGGTGTAGAACTCGTAGGTGAGCTGGGTGCCCGGCTTGACGCCGGCCTGCTGCAGCAGGGATTTCGCCTTCGCCATATTCACGGCCGGCGAGTAGGTCCCAGGGGCCGCGTACAGCATCAGGTCCGGCAGGACACTGTTCGGCGTGTCGAGTGTCCCCCTCATCACCGAGGACACGAACTGGTCGTTGGGGAACAGCAGGTTCATCGCCTGCCGGGCCTGCGGAGAGGCGAGCGGCCCATACGAGCCGAGGATGATGTACTCCATCCCCAGCACCTTCTGGTTCCCGACGACGATCCCGGGCGCCTTCTTAAGCGCTTCGGTGTCTTGCGGCGTTGACGGGAAGGAGATGTCGAAGTCGCCTGACTCCATCCCCTGCCGGCGGCTGGAGTCCTCCGGGACCTGGCGGATGATGATCTTCTTGAAGTGCGATCCGCTCCAGCCGCCCCAGTAGTTCGGGTTGCGCACCAGGACGATCTGGTCGTTGGGCACCGCGCTCTGCACCATGTAGGCGCTGGTCCCGGCGGAGTGCGACTGCAGGTAATCGTGCCCGTGGTTCTTCCCCCGCTTCTCCACATCCGGGTTCACGATGCCGGTGCCGTACTGCGAGGCGAGCAGCAGGTCGAACCGCGGCACGGGGATGCCGAGATCCATCACGACCGTGCCCGGGTTCTTCACAATGATCTGCTTGGCCGGATCGGTGATGTAGGTGGACAAGGTCGAGCCGGCGCCGAGCTGCGCCGTGATGGTGCGGGTGTAAGCGGCTTTGAGGGTGTTGCCGTTGAAGGGCGTCCCGTCGCTGTACTTGACGCCGGAACGCAGCGTGAATGTCCACACGCTCTTGTCCGAGTTCGTCGATATCCGCTCGGCCAGCCATGGCTTGGTCTGGGTGGCGCTGCTTCCCTTCATGCGCATCAGCGAGTCGTAGATCCCGAAGTTCGGCACGATGTCCGACAGCAGGAAATACGACGCCGGGTCGAAGTCGGTCACGAACGCGTCCATCGCCACCACGAGGGTCGCCGGATCGCGGTTCAGCGCCGGTCCGGCTCCGCTCTGGGTCGCCGTCGTGGGCGTCGAGCTCCCGCACGCGGCGAGCAGGCTGCCCGCCGACCCCATCGCCATCGCGCCGACGGCCGTCCCGGTGGCTCCCCGGATGAACTGCCGGCGGCTGTACCGCCTGTCCCAGCTGGTCATGTTCCCTGCCCTTCCCGCCTCAGGCGCCGGAGCGCGGCGAGGCTGACCATCTCGTATGCAAGGTTCGCTGCCAACGTCGCGGTGACCCCGCCGGTGTCGTAACCCGGGATCACCTCCACCACGTCGAAGCCCACGAAATCGATGCCGGTGAGCCCCCGGACGATCTCGAGACCCTGCGCCGACGAGAGCCCGCCTGCCTCGGGCGTCCCAGTCCCGGGCGCGAAGGCCGGATCGATGACGTCGATGTCGAAGCTGATGAAGGCCCGGCGGCCGGCCACGCGCTCGCGGATGCGCGCCGCGGTCTCCTCCGGCCCGATGGCCAGCACCTCCCGCGTGGTGAGGTAGTCGAGCCCGAGTTCGTCGCGCAGCGAGGTCCAGTCGGTCGGGTCGTACAATGAGCCGCGCAAGCCGACCTCGATCGAGTGGTCCACGTCGACCAGGCCCTCCTCGATCGCCCGCCGCATCCACGTGCCATGCGTGTAGCGCTCGCCGTAGTACTGGTCCCAGGCGTCGGTGTGCGAGTCGAACATGACCACGGCCACCGGCCCGTGGGCGCGCATCGACCGGAGGTGCGGCAGCGTTATCGAATGGTCACCGCCGAGGAGCAGCGGGACCACACCGGCGTCGGGGAGCGGCGCGACGTAGCGCTCGATCGCCTGATAGCTGCGCTCGGTGAAGCCCGGCACGATCGAGATGTCGCCGCGGTCGACGCAGGACAGCACCTCGAACGGCATGACGTCGAGCGCCGGGTTGTAGCGGCGCAGGAGCAGCGACGCCGCGCGGACGGCGTTCGGCCCGAACCGCCCGCCGACCCGGAAGGTGACGCCAGTGTCGAACGGGACCCCGACGACCGCGACGTCCACGTCCTCCAGCGTGTCTACCAGCGGCAGCCGCGCGAACGTGGGGACGCCCACGAAGCGAGGCGACACAGCGGAATCGGCGGGCTGATACCGCGGCATCACGCGCGCACCCGCGACGCCTCCATGGTCACCGGCAAGGCTCGCTCCATTCCTTGAGTCAACCTATCGGTTGATAGGTAAGTGAAGTGCGGCGCGCACTTTTGTGTCAAGGAGGGCGGCCCGGTTGTGTCAGGCGGGAGGCTCGGCGGCTACCGGGCGAGGCCGGCATCGAACGGCTCGTCCCCCCTCCCGGCCGACCGGGGCCAGGGCCGGGCGCCTATACCAGCCCGGCGTCGCCGACCAACGCCTCGGCCTGATCCTTCGCGCAGCCGTCCTGGGCGAGGAGCCGGTCATACGCGTCGATGACCTCCGCGGGCAGCAGACCTTCGAACAGGTCCTGGAGCTTGCGGCGCCGCATGCCGGGATCGCACTCAGCTCATCTCCCGGCTCGTCCGCCTGTTGGTACTCAGCTCGATCCGCAGCCAGGTCCCGGCGGTCTCCACCCTCAGATCCAGCCGAGACTCATCAGTGCGCGCATGACGCACGGTATTGCCGACCAGCTCCTCCTTGACGAGCAGCGTCGCGGTCTCCTCCAGGTGCGCGAGTCCCCGCAACTCCAGCTCATTACGCATCCGGCTGGCCCGGGCGGTGCTGGTCTTGGCCGTCCGCGGTCGTCCTGCCCGGCAGGCAACGGGCGGCTGACAGGGTCATGGCAGGAGCCGGCGGGGTGGTGCCTCATCGGCTGATGAGGGCGCCCGTCCCGGATCTGTCCGCACTGGTGATCGTCCCGGCCTGGTCACGCCTCGCCGCGCAGCGCCTCGATCTCGACGCGGTCAGCGATGGCCTCAAGGCCGCTCATCGGTTTCCCTGCCTTCCTTGCCGTTCTTGCGGGTCACAGCCCGAGCCAGTGGTTCGCTGGATGGTGTGTTCTTCTCAGTAGTGCGACGGCACAGCCGGCCGGAATGTCAGGCCATGGCGGGGCGGTGTCACATTCCGGCGGGTTGTTTCGTCGAACGGGTGAGGGCAGCTGCAAGGAAGGGAGGCGGCCGACACAATGACCACCTTGTACGGGTCAGCAGGCGGCCAGGCCGATCCGGGCGTGGACGCGGTCATGAGCGAGCGGCGTCAGCTGATCAATCTCGGCTACCGGCTGCTGGGCTCGCTGGCCGAGGCTGAGGATGCCGTCCAGGAGACCTACGCGCGCTGGTATGCCCTGTCCCGGCAGCAGCGCGACGCCATCGAATCGGCCGGCGGCTGGCTGACGACGGTCGCCAGCCGCATCTGCCTGGACCTGCTCGGCTCGGCGCGGGCCCGGCGGGAGCGCTACGTGGGCGAATGGATCCCCGAGCCGCTGCCCGAACCGGCCGAGTGGCCCGGCGGGCGGCCGGGCGCCGCGGCCGACCCGGCCGACCGGGTCACCCTGGATGAGTCGGTCACCATGGCCTTCCTGGTCGTGCTCGAATCGATGACCCCGGCCCAGCGCGTCGCGGTCATCTTGCACGATGTCTTCGGCTATTCCTTCGCCGAGGTAGCCCAGATCACCGGCCGGACCCCGGCGGCATGCCGCCAGCTGGCGTCCTCAGCCCGCCGCCGCATCCGCGCCTCCCAGCCTCCCGCGACCCCGGCAGCCCAGCACGCCGGCCTCGTCAGGGACTTCAAGAAGGCCTGGGAAGCCCAGGACATCAACGCCCTCATCGGCCTGCTGGACCCCGGCGCCACGGTGATCGCCGACGGCGGCGGCCTGGTCCCCGCCGCGCTGCGCCCGGTCGAAGGCGGCGAGCAGATCGCCCGCTACCTGGCCGGCATCGCCGGCCGGGCACCCAGCCTGACGATCCTGGAGCGCACGGTCAACGGCCAGCCCGGCCTGGTCGCCCAGCAAGACGGCATCACCGTGACCGTCTTCGCCTTCGACGTCGCAGCCGGCCAGATCACCCACATCTGGGCAGTACGCAACCCCGACAAGCTCCGCCCCTGGACAACGCGCTGACCCGCGCCCGCCCACCATCGGGCCCGCTGCCATGCCGGTGACCCTCCCCGCCACCGATAGCCTGGCCGACTCGATCGCCCGGGCCGCCGCGTTCATGGCTATGACCACAATTCGAATGGTTCGTTGATCTCTTCGCCGTCGAGGAAGGAGCCGAGGAGCGGGAAGCTGGCCAGGGTAGAAGCGTTCGCTGCTGCGGAGAATCTCTGGCGTCGGCCACCGACCTGGGAACGCCCGGCAACAATCCCGGTCTCCTCGCGAAGCTCCCCGATGGCAGCGTCGAGGTAAGTCTCACCTGGGTCTATGCCGCCGCCGGGCAGTTCCCACCATGTCCCTAGGTCGAGGTGGTCCTGGTCGCGTGTGTGGAATAGCAGCACCTTGTCCTGGGCATCCAACACGACGAGCCGCACCGCAGTGCTCGGTAATGGGCAGGTCGTGGGCAACAGCACCGAGTGGCTGCCTTCCGCGTCCATGATCAGTCGGCGGTCTCGGCGGCTCGTTGATCATAAGATCGTTCGACGAGTTTGCCGCTGACCAATCTGGCGCTGCCGCGGATGAGTACGACGGGATGGGGTGGTGCGCTGACTGCGCGCCAGCGGTATCGCGCGGCCATGATCAGCTTGTAGGCCATCGCCAGACCGGCCGCCTTCGAGCCTGGCCCGCGGGTGATCTTGGTGCGGTGCCGAACGGTGGCAAAGGCAGACTCGATCGGGTTCGTGGTGCACCGATGCACCCAGTGCTCGGCCGGGTAGCCGTAGCAGGCAAGCAGCTCGTCGAGGCTGTCGGTGATCCTCACGATGGCCTTGGGGAACTTCGCCCGGTAGGCGTCGGCAAACGCCTTCACCGCGGCCAGGGCATAGGTCTTGTCCTCGGCGCCCCAGAATCTCGGTGAGGCCCTGCTTCGCGCCCGGGTGCGCGAACTTCGCCAGCGCAACAAGCACATCCGCCGACTTACGGAACCAGCAATGCTGCTCCCGCGTGTCGGGGAAGACCGCGAGCAGCCGTCCCAGAACCCGAGTGCCCCGTCCACCGACGGCAAGCACCGGGGCGCGCATGCCACGGCGTTTCGCGTGCCTCCTGCTGATGGCCCAGATGCAGCCGTCCGCGTCGAGGCAGTGCCATCAGGGCCGACCTCGTCCGCCCAGACCCGACGAGGTGCCATCACCCGCGATTTCGAAGGCGGTGAGCCGTGCGGCGAAGGACTCCGCGACGACGAGCGTCCTGTTGTCCGGCGTGACGACCATGCCGTTCGGGAAGGCGAGCTCGTTTGCCACCTCGTGCGCCTCGCCCTCCGGCGTGACCAGCGCGATCTTACCGGGCGCTCCGCCGCTCGGAAGCACCTCGTGGAACTCTGCGAAGTCGGAGTTGATCGTGACGTAGACGTTGCCGGGCCCGTCCACGGTGATCTCGCTCCAGCCGAGCTGCGAGATGTGGCTGAGATCGGCGTGCTGGACGCGACCCGTCGGGCTCGACCCGGCGGCTTGGTCGAGCCATTCCCGCAGGGCTAGCGTCGCCTCGACGTCGTTGCGGTTGTAACCCAGCAGCCAGTCGCGAGCCGAACGCGCCGTAACGGGATCGTCCGGGCTGACGGCCTGGTCGTAGCGGACCATCGACGCACCGCCACCGGGATCCTCGACGTCCCACGAGAAGCCGGCCAGCGGAGCGACATTCTTAAGACCGGCCGGCGAGCCGGCGAGAAACTGGGTCTCGAAGACAGGGAGCAGGTCCACCCACTGGCTGGACCCGGTGAAGGCGGCAACCTCGTCCGCCAAGCCCATCGCAGCAGCGATGCGCCGCATCTGAGTGGTCTCGGCACCGGCGTTGTAGCAGTAAGCCCGGAACACCAGGCCCGCGGCAGCCGCATCACGGCGCAGACCGGTCAGCCAGGCCCAGAATTCGGCATACACCTCAGCTTCGGCCTGGCTAGTCATCGGGACCCAGGTGCAGAACGGCCGGTAGCCTCCCGGCACAGCGTCGCGGCCGGACCGGTCGGTGACCAGGGCGCCCCACAGGTAGACGCCGAGGCGTGCCAGCTGCGCTCGCTTCCGCTGCCCGGTAACGGCCGAGATCGGCGTGTCATCCGGCACGGTTCCCAGTGCAGCCATGATCGGCTGCAGGTCGACATTGCCTGCTACCAGGACCGCGGTCCGGTGGTCGAGCGAAGCCAGCTCCGCGCGGCTGGTGATTCCGTGGTCGCGGTGGATGCGCCAGGCCCGCCATCCCATCCGCGGCAGCAGGCTCACGTCAGCTGAGCCGGCCTCCGGCCGCGGACCGCACCACGACCACCACGGGCACTGTCCGCATTCGCTGATCCGTACTGGCACTACCAGCAGCGCGACCTGCGGGTCGGCCAGGTGACGACGCGGTCGACGCCGACGATGCCGCCATAGCGGCCCGCGGCTGGCGCCATGGCCGCTGCTTCGATCATGCGCTGGTAGTTGGCCAGCTGCAGGAGGTCGTCCTTGCGCTTGCGAGCCGAGCGGCCCGGGTCCGCCTCCGCCTCCTCCCAGACCATCCGGCCCAGCGGCGACCAGCGGGCCGGCAGATCGCCAGGACCGGCGTCCAGGCAATGGTGGTGCTCGATGTCCACCGGGCGATAGCCCGAACCGCCAGCCGCGGCTACCAGCAGGTCGGGCTCGCCCACCCGCCGCCCGGCGACATCAGCAGGCAGCCGCCCGCCCACAATCAGGGGCACGCCGGCCATCATCGCGCCGAGTGTCGCCGCATCCCGCTCAGCCCGGGTGTCACCGCCGATCACGCGGGCATCCGGGTGAAGGGCAAGAAGCCGCGCGACTACCTCTGCCTCGAACTGCCGGCCACGCGCGAACCGGCGCTCGAGCACCGGCGACGGCGGCAGCGGTTCGCATGGCCGGACGGCATCCCACTGGGCGCGAACGGGGCACTGCTTGGCCACGTAACCGCCCTGCGGCGCCGCGGCCGAGACGTCATAGCGAGTGACCACGGCCTTTTGCTGTCGGATCAGGAAGCCGAGGATGTCTGTGACCTGATCGGGTGGGCCGCCGCACAGCCGTGGAGCACCGGCGCCGTTGGCCTGCTGGGCGTGTCCTACCTGGCCAGACAACAGACCATTACCGCTCATGCGTGAATAGCGTGCGTTGCTTATTCGCATGCTTACGCGCTGTTCAGCATTTCGCTCGTAGTTTTGAGCCCCCGTCCTTATCCCGCTTCCCGGGATAAGGGCGGACTGCCGGGCGCGGCAGCGCTTCGGATGTGAGATCGCCCTGGGTTGTTAGCGGACTCTGACTCCAGCCCGGTAAACGGCTACTACGCGTGTAACCGATCCGATGTCAGCAAGCGGGTTACCCCGGACCACGAGCACGTCGGCGTCAGCACCGGCGGCTATCCGGCCCTTGGCTCCCGCCAGCCCGATCGCGCTCGCAGCGATGGACGTGGCCGACCGAAGGGCTTGGACCGGGGTCATCCCGATTCGTTCGACCAATGCCCGCAGTGCATAGGGCAATACGTCATGCGGTTTACCCGGCGATACGCCAGCGTCGGTCCCGGGGACCATCGTGGCGCCGGCCCGGAACATCCGGCTGTGGTTGGCGACGATGGCAGCCATGCGCTGGGCAATGGCAGGATGCGGCGCGGCGCCGTCGGGGATATTGCCCGCGGTGACACTGACCACCACGCCACTGGCCGCGATCCGGTCGAGCAGGGCCGGGTCGGCGCCCACCCCGTCAGCGGTGAAGAACGTGACATGTTCCAGCGTGTCGAACCCTGCCTCGACGGCATCTGCGACGGCCTGGGCCGCGTGGACGTGCGCGGCCGCAGGCAGTCCCGCGCGGTGGGCTTCATCGACCACGGCCCGCAGGCCGGCCAGGTCGTACTGGGACTCGTCGGGCCGGCTGCCGGCGGTGAGGTTGCCCCCGCTCACCATGACCTTGACCACGTCGCAGCCCCGTTCGGCGCGCTCGAGCACTGCTGCCCGCAAAGCGGCCTTGCCCGCGGCCTCGCCTCCCAGGAAATAGCAATGCCCCCCGTTGGTCGTGATGGGCGGCCCAGCCGCCAGGATGTGCGGGAGCGTGGCTGACCCGTTGCGCTGGCTCAGGTTCAGCGATAGGTATCTCCTGTCACCCAGGTCGCGGACCGTGGTCACCCCCGCGCGCAGGGCCCGGATCGCGGCTGCATGCAGGCGTTCCGACAGGGCGTTGTCGTCACAAGCCGCCAGTGACCTAACCACGTCGGCCGAGGCATCGAAGGCAAGATGCACGTGAGCATCGATCAGCCCGGGCAGCAGGCAAGCATCTGAACCGAAGTCGACAACCTCCGCCCCCACAGGGGGTTGTGGCCCTCCGGTGTCCAGGTCACTGATCTTCCCGTCCTGGATGAGAACCCCGGCTTCGCCCCGCAAGCGCTCTCCGTCAAACACCTGCCCTGCGCGCAGGACCAGCAGCTGACTCATCGGCAGAACCTGGCGAGGCGCGGGAAGATCTGGCTAGCTGGTCTGTCATCGGCATGCTCCCGTGGCCGCGGGGCCCGGCTGTCAAGCCTTGCATCCATGTCAGGCCCTCCCGATCGTCGCTCTCAGCGGAAAGACGCGCAGCACACATGCTCCAGGATGACTCATGCCGGCCAAGAGCGCGGGGAAGGCCCCGGCCAGGGCCTGCCGCCGGCCCGCGGCCCGCGCCAAGTGATACAGCGGCCCGAACAGCACCACCACGTCCTGCGACTCAGCTGGCTGCGATAGCTCCCGCGCATCCCCCGGTACCCGCGCCTGGCCAGCGCAGCGGCATAGTGACCAGGGCCGCCACCGGCATCCAGCACCCGTGCGGAGGGCCGGGGCAGCAGCCGGTCCAGCAACTCCATCGACCTGACGAACTCCAGCGACGGCCGCCCGCCGGGAAACAGCCGCGAGCGTTCATAGCCGGTGCCGTAGTGAGATTCGATCGCCGGGCACCTTCGCCGCCGCCATCGCCGAACCCAGGAACGGTCCTCCCGGAGCCTTCAACCACCCGTCCCCAACGCGGGTCGCTGCTGATGTCGACCATCGGGTTGAAGGTCCACTTGATCCCGTCCGCGGTCGCCGCAACGGCCGAGATGGCCTCGTCATTCGCTACCGCAGCCGAGTCTCAGCTGCTCCGGACCAAAGCTAGTCTGGCGGTCAGCCTGGAGATCGTCCAGCCTGGAGATCGTCGCCAAGCGATGTGTTGCGAGAACCTGTCCAACCTCTGTGGTCGAACGCTCGCGTGGATCAGGGCGCTCAGCAGGCCTGCCGCTGAGCAGATGTGGAGGTGGACGGGTGCGAGCAGCAAGCATAACCTGCTCTCGTGACTGGCGCGATCTCCCATCAAGCGGCAGTGATCGGCCGTGAGGGGGAGATCGCGGTGGTGTCGGCGTTTCTTGATTCCGTGCCGCGCGGCCCGCGGGCGCTGCTCGTTGAAGGCGAGGCTGGGATCGGGAAGTCGACGGTCTGGTTTGAGTCCGTTCGTCTCGCAGAGGCTCGTGGGCATCGCGTGCTACGGGCTAGGCCAGCCGAGAGCGAGGCGAAGCTCTCCTATGCGGCCCTGGCTGACGTCGTCGGTCCAGCGTTCGACGAGGCGCGTGCGCAGCTCCCGCATCCGCAGGAGCTTGCGCTCGCCTCCACGTTGCTGCGCGTCACCAGCAGTGAGCCGGCAAATCCGAGGACCGTGGCGACTGCCGTGGTCGGGGTGCTCACCGAACTCGTCCGCGAGCAACCGGTGCTGGTGGCGATCGACGACGTACAGTGGGTTGATCAGGCATCCCGAAGGGCGCTGGAGTTCGCGGTGCGCCGATTGCCGGCGCAGCTGCGGCTGTTCGTCACAAGACGCAGCGAGGGTGCGGCGGAAATGCCGCTCGAGCTCGACCGCGCGCTGCCTCCGGACGCGTTTCAGCGCGTCATCCTGGGGTCGCTTTCGCTCGCGTCGCTGCATCACATCGTGCGCGAACGCCTCGGCATTTCGCCGACGCGCCCCATGATCGCGCGGATCGCGGAGGCCTCGGGCGGTAATCCGTTCTTCGCGATCGAGATTGCGCGTGCCGGAGGAGGCCGTGCGACTGATCCGAGCGAACATGGTCCGCTTCCGGTGCCGCATAGCGTGCAGAAGCTGGCGGCCGAACGCGTCAACGCGCTTTCCGGCGCGGCGCGGGAAGCGGTCCTGGTGGCGGCATCGCTATCACGGCCGACGGCCGATGCGGTCATGACCGCACTGCCAGATGGCTCGGATGGAGGAGCGGCAATAGTCGAGGCTGAGGATGCGGGTGTGCTGGTGAGCGAGCAAGGGCGTATCCGTTTCACCCATCCGCTTCTCGCGTCCGCTGTTTATGCGTCGGTGTCAGAGGCACGCCGCCGCGCGCTTCACCGTCGGCTGGCTGAGGTCGTGAGCGATGCGGAGGAGCGCGCCCGCCACCTTTCCCAGAGCCTCACCGATGCCGACGAGTCCGTCGCGATCGAGATTGAGGGGGCCGCTCGGCAAGCCGTCCTGCGCGGCGCATTCGACGCCGCGGCCGAGCTGTTCGGCGCCGCCTGTCGGCTCACGCCAGCCGCAAACCACGAGTCGCTGGTCCGGCGGACACTGGGCCAGGCGTCGGCGTTGCTCCGGACGGGGGATGTCGCCGATGCTCGGCGGCTCGCCGAGCGGATCGAGATGGATGGGCTGTCGCCGGCGTTGCAGGCGGAGCGGCTCCAGCTGCTTGCTGAAGTCGAGTGGGATGACGGATCGATTCCACTCGCGACTAGCTATCTGGAGCGGGCACTCAAGGTGGCGGGTGACGACCCGCCGTTGAGTGCGCGGATCTCCGCGCGGCTCGTCCTGATCACGGTGCCAGGCAACCCGGCCCGCGCATTGCAGCACGCCGAGCGGGCAGTGGCGCAGGTGGACGGCGAGCGGGACCCCCTGGTGCTCTCCTCGTTGCTGATCGACATGTGCTTGCTGGATCTCATGTTGGGAGGGTCGCCTAGGACCGAACTGATGCGGCGAGGACTGGCCCTCGAGGTGTGCGCTGGGCCTTCGGCCTACCCTCACCCGGTTCCGCTGATCTGGTTTCAGTGCATAGACGATGTCGAAGCGACTCGCGAACGTTACGCTCGGGAAGCGGACTGGGCGCGCGACCATAGCGAGACGCACGCAGCAGAACGCCTCAGCTATCTGGCATTGGTCGAGTTTCACGCTGGTCGCTGCGACCTCGCGGAGCGGCTGATCGAGCAAAGCTGCAACACGATCGAGGAGCGGCTCGAGGTGAGCGGCAGATTTGCCTACCCGTTTGCCTGGCGCTCGCTGATGGATGCCTATCGCGGACGGTTCGACCGTGCGAGGGAGACGCTGCTCCCGCTCGTCGCCGAGACCGCCCAAGCGCAGAAATCGTGGTGGGCAGCCGGGCTGCTGAGCGTGCTCGGGTTCGTGGAGTTCGCGGCGGGCGACTATCCCGCAGCCGACGACGCGCTGTCGCAAATGCGACGATTGCTTGATCAGATCGGCATTAGGGACGGCCTTCTCGATCGCACGGAGCCGTTCCACGCCGAGCTGCTCGTCGAGCTCGGCCACCTCGACCGCGCCCGGGGAGCGCTAGTCCGGCTGGAACACCGTGGACGGACCTTCCCGCGTACCTGGATCGATGTGACACTGCCGCGGACGCAAGCGATCGTCTTGGCAGCAGAAGGAGACCTTCGCGGCGCCCTCAAGGCGCTCGAGTCGCTCGACCTCGACACAGGTGCACGACTGCCCCTCGAGCTCGGCTGGACGTGGCTGACTAAAGGTCGCCTGCATCGTCGAGCAAAGCAACGGCGAGCAGCGGCAGACGCCTTCGCACAGGCCGCTGCGATCTTCGAGCGACTGGGCATGCTGGTGTGGGCGGAGCGGGCCCGCAACGAGCTTGACATGGTCGGGCCGAGGCGCCGCGCGCCGGATGAAATGACGGCGACGGAGCTGCGCGTCGCAGAGTTGGCCGCAGCGGGCATCACGAACCGGGAGATTGCGCGCGCCGTGTTCATGAGCGAGAAGACGGTCGAGTCGCACATCACGCGCGTATACCGCAAATTGGGCATCCACTCACGGGCCGAGCTTGGCGCGTGGATGGCGGGCAACCCCGCAAGCAGCCAGCGAAGAACATAGGGAAACGCCTGATTCGCGTTCGCGTGCGCAGCCGTAGCGTCATGCCATGACACGCGAACAGCGCCTCGAGCCACGGAAGACGTTCCTGGTCGAGCACTACAGGCCTGGTCGCGACGTCGCGCAGCTGAGCAGTTCGATCGCACGCATCCGGGAGATCGTCGCGGAGATGGAGCGGGTCGGGGAGCCCGTCCGTTACCTGAGCGCAACGATCGTGCCTAACGACGAGTCGTTCTTCTGCCTCATCGAAGCAGCCTCTGCGGAAGTCGTGTCCGACGTGTACGGACGTGCGGACGTTCCATTCGAACGGATCTCAGCCGCAATCTGTCTATAGGACGAAGGGGAGAATCCATGAACCGCGCGAGAATCACTCAACTCATCGCGTTGCCCGCCACGATCCTCGCACTTGCGGGAGCGACGGCCGCGACTCCGACTGCAATCGCGGGCACGGCGAGACCGGCGGCCGATCAGGTTCGTACGGCCGAGCGGACTCTGCTCCGTGCTGCGGTTGACGGCGACACACGAACCGCGCGCGCGCTGCTCGCCCCCGACTTGCAGCAGATCGATGTGACCGGTACAGCCGAGACGCGTGCGGACTACCTGGCCAACATCGGCGGCGGAGTCGATTTCGTGACCCTCAAGCCGATCAAGCCGATCAGCGTGCGCGTGCGCGGCGACAATGCAGTCGCACGCGTCAAGCTAAGGTTCAAAGTAGTTGCCCACGATCTGACGGTCCAACATGAAGGGTGGACGACCGACCTGTTCCAGCGGCGGGACGGCCGCTGGAAGCTCGTCTGGTCGCAGAGCACGGCCATTCCCCACCACCTGGACCTCTTCATCCGGTCGCTCCAGCCATAGCCGTAGCTACGGACGCAAGCAGCAATGGGTCGCCGCCACGAGCAATCATCGCGTGGCGGCGACCACCCAACACGAGGCTTGGACCACCGGACGGTACGAGATCTCTGCGATGCCCAACAGAAAGACAGACGGTGCGCAGATCACTGACTCGTGATCTGCGGACGCTGCTGCCGTACTAGTTGCCCCTTGGACACCCGCACGGGTACTGCTCCCCTTTGGCCAGCAGGCCCATGAGGTGAGCCCATGGCTGCCGGACTGCTTGGCCCTGCCGGTGTGCCATAAACTCACGCACTGGGTCAGCGATATTGGCGAGCGGATGATGCCAGGCATCGAGCACCACTGCCTCGTCCACCTGGTTGCGATGCACGTATCCTGCAAGGGTGTCATAGAGAGCAAGGGAATAGTTGATCTCGTCCCAGCCCTCCTCACCGAGAGCAGGAAAATGCTTGGCTCTCGCAGCTTGGAATAGGCGCCTGCGGCCAGCTGCAGCCTTGGGATCGACTAGGAGCTCATGAATGCGCTGATAAGTAGCATCACGCGCCAGGCTGCGGGCATCGTCCGCGGCCTGCTGCGCGATGGTTCGGGTAGCGGCTAGGTTCTGCCGAGTCGTGACAATCGATATCGCAAGAGCGAGCAGGGACACCATGAGAGCTAATAGGTCCTTGTTCGCCGTCCAGAAACTCGTCACATCACGCGCTACCACGGCTCCATCTACGCCCACGGTGCGACCGTAGCAGCAACCTCCTGAGCGCCTCGGAACGGTCGGCGGAATGCCGCGCTCCTTGCCATCCCGGCAGAACCTGCGGCCGGTCACCGGGAGCCACCCGAACCGGGATCAGACGCGGCCGCGCCTGCTGCCCCGAGCGTCGGTGCACTGGGTCTGGCCAGGACGGCCGTCTACTCTGGGGTGGTGAACCGCTCCCGCTGAAAATAGGCCGGCGACCACAACGACAGCACCCGCTCCGCCCGGGACAGGGCGTCGTTCGTCCGTAGCACGGCCCAGCCTGGGCGGTTGGCCGGGACTCATGCTGCGACAAGCAGGATGCCGATCGCGAGCCCGAGGCCTGCCCGCTGCAGCCAGCGCAGCCGCTCACCGAGCACCACTCTGGCTAGCAGCACGGTGATCCCGGGGGTAAAGCGATGCCAGCACGACTGCCAGACCGCAGCACTGCCGCGGCGATCAGGACGACCGCCAGCTCGCCGATCCGCCCGGCCGCCACCGGCCAGAGCTCCCCGGACTGCCCGGCGTTACGGATGAGAAGGAAGAAGAGGCCAAACGAGGTGCCCGAGGCAATGCCATAGCCAATGGCCCGGCCAGGCCCAGGCGGGCCAGGCGGGGCCGCCGCGCTGGTGCCGTCGGCTGCGTTGCTGCCGGTGGCCGAGCTGGCCAGCATGATCGCGACCAGGCAGAGCAGCGCGCCCGCATAGACGACGTATCCGAGCCGCTCGCCCCCGGCCAGCGCTACCATCACGTTGCACCTCCCGCCCCGGCGGGACCGCTTGCGAGCCATCTGAGGTGACCAGTAAAACTAATTTAGAGGTCACAACAAGACCGGTCAAACGGTTTATGTAGTCACGGTTTGGTAGAGTGCTGATCATGACCATGCCGTCCTGGGTGCCGGACCAAGAGACCAAGCCCGCCCCCATGCCACTGCTGCTAGTGCAGTCGTTCGTCAACACCTGGGACGGCGACCACGGCTCCGACCTGCTCCTGGATCCGGCCGCGGCCCGCGACTGGCTCACCGGTGCCGGGCTGTGGAGCGCTGATCATGCGCCGGAACCGGCCCAACTTGATCTCGCTCGCCGAGTGCGCGAGGGAATCCGGTCCATGCTGGTGACCAACGGCGGCGGGGCCCAGCCCGCGTCCGGTGATTTGCAGGCCATGCAGGCCGTTGCCCGAGCCTCCCGGCCTATGCTGCAGGTCTGGCCGGGTGGCCAGGTCAGCCTCGGGGCCGGGCCCGCCGGCCGGTTCGAAGCAAGGCTGCTCGCCCTGCTGCTGGCGATTCGCGACGCGCAGCGAGATGGCACCTGGCAGCGGCTGAAGGCCTGCAGCAACCCGGACTGCCGGTGGGCCTTCTACGACCGCTCCCACAGCCAGGCAGGTGCCTGGTGCGACATGGCCACCTGCGGCAACCGGATCAAAAACCGCAGGCTCAGGCAGCGGCACCGATGACCGGGCGCGGCCGGCCGGCGGGCTGAGGCCCCGCATACTGGATGATGAGCGCGCGGTGATGGGTTCGGTGTACCGGCGGTGCAGGGGGCAGGTGTGGAATATGACGTGATCGTGGTGGGCGGCGGGTCGGCTGGCTGTGTGGTCGCGGCCCGCCTCAGCGCGGATGAGCGTCGTGGCGTGCTGCTTGTGGAGGCGGGGCCGGATTACCCGGTGGTTGCCGGCCTTCCGGCCGATATCGCGGATGAGTCCATGCCGGCGATGAGCCATGACTGGGGTTTTGCGTCGGAGCCGGATGAGTTTGGGCGCTCGGTCCCGCTGCCCCGGGGGCGCCTGGTCGGCGGTTGTTCGGCGACCAACGCCTGTTTCGCGCTGCGGGGATGGCCGGCCAACTACGACGAGTGGACTGCCAGGGGCAATCCTGGCTGGTCGTTCGCCGATCTGCTGCCGGTCTTTCGCGCCGTCGAGTCCGACGCCGATTTCGGCGGCGACTGGCACGGGAGCCACGGGCCGGTCCCCATCCGGCGGCCCTCGGCCGGTGAACTGTCGCCACTGCAGCGGGCCTTCGCCGATACCGCCGCCGTCGCGGATCACCCGCTGGCCAGCGACCACAACCGGCCCGGCGCGGTGGGTGTGGGCCCGGGGCCCCGCAACGTACGCGATGGCCTGCGGATGAGCACGGCGTTGACCCACCTGGCGGCGGCCCGCAGCCGGCCCAACCTCACCATCTGGGCCAGCGCCGCTGTCGACCGGGTCGAGCTGCGCGGAACCAGTGTGCGGGGAATCCGGATCGCCAGCGGTGAAATCGTCGACAGTGACGTGGTGGTGGTGGCGGCGGGCTCCTACGCCAGCCCGGCAATCTTGATGCGCTCGGGCATCGGTCCTGCCGCCGGACTGCGCGGGCTAGGTATCCCGGTGGCTGTGGACCTGCCTGGGGTCGGGGACAACCTCATCGACCACCCGCTGGCCGCCGTCGATCTGCCCACCTCGCCCGGCTATGCCGGATCCCGCTTCCAGGTGATGCTCACGATGCGCTCCAGCCTGGCCGGGCCGGACGAGCCACCCGATCTGCACCTGTTCCCCGCCGGGCCGTTCGACAACGCTGCGAGCCCGGTGGGCGGGGTGTTCGGCATCGTCACCGGGCTGTTGTCGGTCCGTTCACGGGGGTCGGTGCGCTTGCGCTCGGCTGACCCGGCCGATCCGCCGCGTATCGACATCGCTCATCTGCGCCACCCTGATGACATGACGCGGATGATCGAGGCAACCCTGCAAGCACGCCAGCTCAGCCGCACCCCGCCACTCGCCAAGTTCGTCACCGGCGCCGAGCTCGCTCCCGGCCCCGCGATCAGCGACGACGACACCGCCGGGCTGGCCCGCTCGATCCGGGAGCGGGCCGGCTCTTACCACCACCCAGTGGGAACCTGTGCGATGGGGCCCAACCCCGACCAAGGCGCGGTCGTTGACGCCCGCGGGGCGGTCCACGGGATCGGCGGGCTGTGGGTAGCGGACGCGTCGGTGATGCCCACCATCCCCGCCGCCAACACCAACCTGTCCACGATCGTCATCGCCGAGCGCATCGCGCAATGGCTATCGGCATCATGACCGGGCTTCGATCGGCCTATCACGCTCCGCCACGAACTATTGATGCGCTTGAGCGCTCCGAGCCGCCTGATCTGGTCGGCCTAGCGATCCTGGGTCGCTAGTACTCGGCGATGTCTAGCTGCTTGCTCGTACCGAGGGATGATCATGTGCCGCTTGTTTCGCCATGCCGGGTCCCAGCGCAGGCTGCGAAGGGTCAGCTGGCCAGTCACCGCCTGCCGGACTGGCCCAGGCGCTGAGGCGCCTGAGGCGCCTGGTGCGCCGGGCGGATCTGGCGGCAGGTTGGGGCGGCTGCTGCCGGTCCTGATGCCGAAGGTGCGCTAGACGTTCAATCACGATTCTTAGGTTTATCTGGTGGATTCGGTATGCAAGAGAATTTCTGGACAGCTTTCTGTGCCAGCTGTATTTATGACGTGCGGGCGAGCCGGCGGGGCTAGGACGTTTGATCGAGGACAGAAGCTAGCTGGAGGCGTGGCCGGGGCAAGCGACCGTGCCTTAGACGCGGCAATTTACCGGCAATGGCAGGGTGCAGGAGCCTTGCGCTGCTCGCCGTGCGGGCTTCCTTGGTAGGTACCCTCGCGGCTCACGGCTTTTGTCCGACTCCGCCCAGCGCGGGCACGGCGGTGGGGTTGACTGTGCTGGGATCGGGACGCCACTGGTGGATCGCCACCACACGGGATCCGCGAGTTCCAGGCCGTCGAAGAACCGGATGACCTGCTCCGGCAGCCGCACGCGGTACGGGACGGCCCCGCTCTCGTTGTACTGCCCCAGCGCCTTGTTCTGCGCGGGGTCGGTGTTGACAACCTCGTACATCACGAGGTAGCCGCCGGAGGGCAGAGCGTCTTTGAGCCCCGCACGGTCAGCTGACTGCCGACGCGACGGCGCAGGTGAACCAGGTCCGGATCTGCTGGAATGCGCCTGGCCGACCCGCTGCTGCTGGAGTGGCTCCGCAGTTCGCTACCGATCACATCGGGCCAGGTAATTACCGGTCTCACCGGCCACGCTCCAGACCGGGTTGCGTTCCAGGATGAGCGCCTCGGTGGTGATCACACGTTGCCCGGCAACCCGGTCCATCAGTAAACCGCCCTCTTCCAGTTGGCGGACGTGAGGGTCGTTACAAGTCGCTCGACGTCGTCTTCGTGGTTGTAGAAGTGGATAGAAAATCGCAGGTTGCCGTCCCGTGCCGAGCAGATGACTCCCTGTTCGGACAGTGCGCTGAGAAGCCGTGATGGTGCGGAGGGGCCGACTGGGACGCTCACGATCGTGCTCCGGTTCCGTTCGGGCAGGTCGACAGGGTCCCATCCGACGTTGGTGAGCGCGGCCCGGAGCTTGGCGGTGAGCTCGTGGTTGCGGGCGTAGATGGTGTCGGGACCGAAGTCATCGAAGATGGCCAGGCCGGCTTGGTTGCCGATCGCGGCCAGCCAGCTGATGGAGTTGTCGAAGCGCGATGCCGTGGGCGAGAGGTTCATCTCGGGCCCGAAGAAGCTGTCAAGCGGGACACTGCCCGCCCTCCAGCCCGCGCTGACCGGCGTGAATAGCCCTTGCACGGCGGGTGACAGGTAGCAGTAGCCCATACCGCGGCCCGCGTTGAGCAGGAACTTGTGGTCCGGTGCCACCAGCACGTCGACGTGCCGCAGATCCTGGGCGACCGGCAGCGCCCCGACCATCTGCGAGCCGTCAACGAACACGATCGCCCCGGCCTTGCGGGCAAGACTGCTGATCGCGGCAATGTCGGACCGATGGCCGGTCGCTGCCTGCACGCCGCTGAAGGCGACCAGCTGGGTGCCGGCGTCCACTCGCCCGCCGACGTCTTCGGGTTCGAGCCCGCCGTTACGGAAGGGAACCTGACGGACTTCGTATCCCTTCCCGGCCAGCTGACGCCAGGGGAAATGGTTCGAGCTGTACTCCCTTTGCCCGATCACGATGCTCTCGCCCGGGCTGGCCGGGCCGAACTGGGCAGCTACCAGTCCCGCCGCCGACGACACTGCAGGGATCAGCGCGATGTCGCAGGCATCGGCGCCGATCAGCCTCGCCACCGCCGATCGTGCGTGGCCGGCTGCCTGCTCCCCGCGGCCGTAGTCGAGGCCGATGGTTGCCCACTCATCGATGAACTCGTGGTACGCCTGCGCGAGCCGCCGGCTCGCGAGGCCGACCGCAGCAGTGTTGAAGTACGCCCGGCCCGCAGTCGCTGGGAACAGGCGGCGAGCGTCACAGATGTCCGCGGTCTGCGCCGCTGGTCCCGGGCCGGTCACGACATCAAACGTACCCATGGGGTGATCCTGCTTCCCCGGGCACCTTGACCGGTCCCGCTGGTGCTCCCACGACGGATTCCTCGGCGGCGAATACGGCGGCATGGGCTGGCCGGACACCTTCGCCGCCACCTTGCGCAAGGTCCTCACCGACTGATGGCCTCATCGGCGATGACTTTGTCGCGTCGCGGGAGGCGGACGGTGATGTCGAGGCCGCCGGCGGGGACGGCGGTGGCGTGCACGGTGCCGCCGTGCACTGCGGCGATGGATGAGACGAGGGCGAGGCCGAGGCCGAAGCCGTCGTGGCGGGTGCGGTCGTCGAGCCGGGTGAACGGCAGGAACAGCCGTTCGACCTGGTCGGATGGTACGACCTGGCCGGTGTTGACGACTTGCACCAGGGACACGCCGTTGTCGGCGGTGGTCGAGATCGCGACGGTGCCGCCGGCGATGTTGTAGCGCTCGGCGTTGTCGAGCAGGTTGTTGACGAGCCGTTCGAGCAGCACACCGTCGCCGGTCACCGGGGCTTCGCCGAGGGCGGTGGTAGTGGTGATGCCGTTGCCGGTGCGTCCCTCGAGTGCGTCTTCGGCGACGGCGGCCAGATCCAGCGGGTCGGTGAGGGCGCGCGCCTGGTCGTTGCGCGCCAGTACCAGCAGTGCCTCGATGAGCCGCTCGCAGTGATCGACGGCCTGGCGCACGTCGGCGGCCATCGACACGAGCTCGTCGCGGGTCGGTTCCGGCTTGGCGAGGACGACGTCGATCGCGGTCCGCATGACGGTCAGCGGCGTGCGAAGCTCGTGGCTTGCGTTGGCGATGAACTGCCGCTGGCTGGTGAACGCGCGGTCGAGCCGTTCGAGCATGGTGTCGAAGGTGTCGGCGAGCTCGCGCAGTTCGTCGCGCGGGCCCTGCAGGGCGATGCGCTGGGACAGGTCCTGCTCGCTGGCCGCGCGAGCAGCTGCGGTGAGCCGGTGCACCGGCCGCAGGATGCGTCCGGCGGCCAGCCAGCCCGCGGCCGCGGCGAGCAGTGTGGTGCCGGCCAGGGTGAGCAGCGAGTAGGTCAGCAGGTGGGTGAGCGTCGTGCTGCGCTGTGCGGCGGCGCCGGCCTGGACACCGTTGGCATACACCGCGGCGCACTTCTGCATGACGCCAGCGTGGCCAGTCCGCGCCGCCTGGAGGCACTGCTCGAGCGCTTGCTGGACCCCCCGTGGGATCCTGGTGCTCGTGGTGGGGTGCAAGGTGTGCGCGACCAGCAGGTAGGTGATCAATACCAGCGCGGCCCCGCCGAGGGCGAACAGCGACGCATACAGCAGCGTCAGCCGCGACCGGGCGCTGAGGTGGCTGCTCACAGCCGGTAGCCGACGCCGGCCACGGTCTCGATCAGCGGCGGATCGCCGAGTTTGCGCCGCAACCTCCCGACGGTCACCGCGACCGTGTTGCTGAACGGGTCGGCGTGCGCGTCCCACACGTGTTCGAGCAGCTCCTCGGCGCTGACCGCAGCGCCATCCGCGCCGGCCAGGCACTCCAGCACGCCGAACTCCTTGCGGGTCAGGGTCAGCGGGATCCCGGCGCGGCTGGCGCGGTGCCGCGCGCGATCGACCACCAGGTCGCCGCGCTGCACGACCGCCGGCGAGCCGGGTCCGCGCCGGCCCAGGGCCCGGATGCGCGCGATCAGCTCGCCGAAGGCGAACGGCTTGCCGAGGTAGTCATCGGCGCCCAGCTCCAGCCCGTCGACCCGGTCCTCGACGCCGGCGGCCGCGGTCAGCATCAGGATCCGGCTGGGCGAGCCGCCGCGCACCAGCGCGCGGCAGACCCGGTCGCCGTGCACGGCCGGCAGGTCGCGGTCGAGGACGACCACGTCGTAGCCGGTGCCGGCCATGCCCTGCAGGGCTGCCGCGCCGTCGTAAACCACGTCGACGGCGAAACCCGCATCGCGCAGGCCCTCGCCGATCCGGTCAGCCAGCGCAACGTGATCCTCCACGACCAACACCCGCACCTGCACATTGTGCGCCCGCCCCGATGACATCCGGCTAACAACCACTGTTCGGCTCCTGTCATCGGCTGCCTGCTAGACCGAGAAGGGCCGCGCCGCCGCGGACCACTCCGGACGGAGCAGCCATGAACGCGAAACCAGCTAGTCCCGAAGCGGGCCGGCGGCCAGGCGCAGCCACCGCCCAGCCCCTGAGGAGGAACAGCATGATGAACGACAGCGCCCGCGTCATGCGCCGGCCACGGCGGACACGGCCGCGGCCAGCGCGAGCCGCGGCCGCCATCATCGCCGCGGCCGCCCTGGCCCTGCTGGGAGCGGCATGCAGCGGCGGCCCGCCATCCACCGGTTCCGCCGGCTCACCGGATGCCGGAGGGTCGGCGAACTCCCAGGCAGGGATCGACTACGCCCGCTGCATGCGCTCCCACGGGGTGCCGAAGTACCCCGACCCCAGCAGCAGCAATGAGTTGGCTAACGGGTTGCCTAAGGTCAGCCTGCAGCAGCTCGAGGTCAGCAGTTCCCGGTACCAGGCGGCCCAGAACGCCTGCGCACACCTGCTCCCGAACGGCGGCCAGCTGACCCAGACCCAGTCGCAGGAGGACCTGAACGCCATGCGGCGATACGCCCGGTGCATGCGCTCCCACGGCCTACCGAACTGGCCCGGCCCCACCTACGATTCCGCGGCGGGCTGGGGTTTCAATCTGGTCCATGTACACGGCTTCGACCCAAATTCGCCGCAGATCGATCACAAGATGAGCGAATGCTCGCGCCAGTTGCCCCCAGGCGTAGGGGTTCCGTTGGCCCGCCCGGGGCACCCCGGCTGAACAGCCAAGGCCAGCGAGCAGCTATGCCAGTCGCTGCTGCGCCTGCGCCGCGGGCCGCCATAGCCAGAAGCGGAAGGGACGGAGATGGATAGTGAGTGAGACGGTTCCGCGCAGCCGGGAGGCCGGGCAGCAGCCGGAGGCCCTGGCGGCCGCGGAGGCAAGGGGATCGCGCGGCCGTGGCCGCTGGGTGGCCCTGGGCATCCTGGCCGTGGTGGCGGCCGGGGCGGTGTCGGCGTGGCGGGCCGGGGTGTTTTCCCCGGCAGCCTCGTCCGGGGCCGGGCAGCAGGGGGCGCCGGCGACGACGACGGCGACGGCGACGGCGACCCGGCAGGATATCGCGGCAACCACGCCGCTGACCGCGACGCTGGGGTATGCCGGGTCCTACACGGTGCGGGGGCCGGGCGGCGGGACGCTGACCTGGCTGCCGCCGGCCGGGCAGGTGATCCGCCAGGGGCATGCACTGTACAAGACCGATAACGGATCCCCGGTGGTGCTGCTGTACGGCAGCGTGCCGGCGTGGCGGAGCCTGGATGAGGGGGTGACGGGAGAGGACGTGACTCAGCTCAACCACGACCTGGTGGCCCTGGGGGACGCGGATAGTGCGGGCATCTCCGCGCTGGGCTGGGATTACTTCTCCTGGGAGACCAAGGCCGGGGTGGAAAAGCTGCAGTCGGCGCTGGGGATCTTTTCCCCGCCGGGGTCGCTGCCGCTGGGGCAGGTGGTGTTCGAGCCGGAGGCGATCCGGGTCAGCCAGGTGCCAGGGAGCCTGGGCGGCCTGGCGTCGGGGCCGGTCCTGGCGGCGACCTCAGACCGGCACGTGGTGACGGTCCCGCTGGATGCCTCCCAGCAAAGCGAGGTGAAGGCGGGTGACAAGGTGACCGTCACGCTGCCCGACGGGAGGACGGCGCCGGGCGCGGTGTCCTCGGTGGGCAATGTGGCGACAACGTCCCATTCGGGGGGGGACACGACCACGACGATCCCGGTGCAGGTGAAGCTGACCCATCCGCAGGCGGCGGGATCGCTGGATCAGGCGCCGGTGACGGTGAACATCACCACCGCCACCGCCAAGAACGTGCTGGCGGTGCCGGTGGGCGCGCTGCTGGCCCAGGCCACGGGCGGGTACGTCGTGGAGGTTGTCGGCCCGGGGAACACGCGGCGCTGGGTGCCGGTCAGGCCCGGGATCTTCGATGACGCCTCCGGGCTGGTGCAGGTGACCGGGGCGCTGAGGCCCGGCGAGCGCGTCGTGGTGCCGGCCTCATGACCGAAGCGGGGACGGCCCTGGTCCGTGGGGACGGGCCGGGCGGGGTGCCGGTGCTGGAGCTGGAGCAGGTGTCGAAGGTGTACCCGGGGCAGCCGCCGGTGCGGGCGCTGGATCAGGCGAGCCTGGCAGTGACCGCCGGGGAGCTGGTGGCGGTGGCCGGCCCGTCCGGGTCGGGCAAGTCCACGCTGCTGCACCTGATGGGCACCCTGGACAAGCCGACCGACGGGACGGTGCGCATCACCGGCCTGGACGTGGCGCGGATGCGGGACCGGGAGCTGGCCGGACTGCGGGCATCCCGGATCGGGTTCGTGTTCCAGCAGTTCTTCCTCGCCGAGCACCACAGCGTGCTGGGCAACGTGGCCGACGGGCTGCTGTACGCCGGCATCCGGCGCGACGATCGGCGCCGGCTCGCGGCGGCCGCGCTGGCCCGGGTCGGGCTCAGGCACCGGGCCGGGGCGCGGCCGACCCAGCTGTCGGGCGGGGAACGGCAGCGGGTCGCCATCGCCCGCGCGATCGCCGGCCGCCCGCCGGTGCTGCTGGCCGACGAGCCGACCGGGAGCCTGGACTCGGCCACCGGCGCCGCCATCCTGGCCCTGCTGGGGCAGCTGAACGCCGCCGGGACCACGGTCATCATCATCACCCACGACCACGCGGTCGCCGCCCGGACGCGGCGGCGCATCGAGATGCTCGACGGGCACATCATCGCCGACACCAGCCCCGTCCCCGGCCACGCGGCCGGCACCGGCGGGGCTGGCGGCGGGCGGCCCGCCTGCCGCAAGCCCGCACAGGAAGGGCCGTCATGACCGCCATATCCGGGCGGCCGGCCGTCCCGGCCGCGGCCCGGCTGCGCCCCTCGGACCTGGCCGGGCTGGCCAGCATCGGGTTGCGGACCCGTAAGCTGCGCGCCGTGCTGTCGGCGCTGGGCATCGCGATCGGCGTCGCGGCGATCGTAGCCGTGCTGGGCCTGGCCGCCTCCTCCAAGGCCGCGTTGCTGGCCGAGATCAGCAAGCTGGGCACCAACCTGCTGACCGTCTCCAACGGGCAGGACTTCTCCGGCGGTGTCGCCGAGCTGCCGGTGACGGCGCCGGGGATGATCGCCCGGCTGCCCGGGGTCACCGCGGTGCAGGACATCGGCTTGGTGGCCGGCGTCTCCGCCTACAAGTCCCCCTACATCCCCCCGATCGAAACCAACGGCCTCAGCGTGGACGCCGCCACCTTGAACCTGCCCGCGGTGGCCGGCACCAGCCTCGCGCAGGGCCGGTTCCTCAACGCGGCGACCGCCCGCGAGCCGGTCGCGGTGCTCGGTGCCGCCACAGCGCAGTGGCTGGGCATCGACCGGATCCGGCCCGGGATGCGGATCTGGCCGGCGGCCAGTGGTTCTACGTGACCGGCATCCTCAACCCGGCCACCTACTCCTCGCAGCTCGACTCGGCGGTCCTGGTCGGCTTCCCGGCCGCGGAGAAGTACCTGCACTTCGACGGGCACCCCTCGCAGATCTACGTCCGTGCCAGCGACGGCCGGGTACGGGCTGTGGATGCCCTGCTCGGCGCGCAGGCCAACCCGGAAAACCCCAGTCAGGTCAACGTCTCCCGGCCTTCGGACGCGCTCACCGCCGCGGCCGACGCCCAGGGCGCGCTCGACACCCTGTTCCTCGGCCTGGGCGCGGTCGCGCTGCTGGTCGGCGCGATCGGGGTGGCCAACATCATGGTCATCTCGGTGCTGGAGCGCCGCCAGGAGATCGGGCTGCGCCGCGCGCTGGGCGCCACCCGCGGCCAGATCCGCGGCCAGTTCCTGGCCGAGGCCATCCTGCTGTCCCTGTCCGGCGGTGCCGCCGGCGTCGCCATCGGCGCCATCTTGACCGCCGCCTACGCCCGCGGCCACGGCGAGGCCGTCGTCATCCCGCCGCAGGCCTGGGCCGGCGGCCTGGCCGCGGCTGTCATCATCGGCGCCCTGGCCGGGCTGCTGCCCGCCATCCGCGCCGCCCGCCTGTCCCCCACCCAGGCCCTTTGGACCATGTGAGGAACGAGGGTCAGGCAGCCAGAGGGGTGCGGCGCCAGGCCAACTGACCGGAAACGACCACCATGCGGAGGGCAGCGGCCAGCCACCCGGGTGGCCTGGTCGCTGGGGTAGTCGCCGGCCTGGGGTGAATTACGGTGAGTGCTGGTGACAGCTCCGGCAGTGACAGGTGGCGGGCTGGTTACGTTCCGCGACGTAGGTCAGGCGGCCGTGGCGGCGGGGTCGGCCGGGGTGAGGGTGACTTTCATGCCGGGGTTGAGCCGTTCGATCTCGCGGATCCTGGAGCGGGTCTGGCGTGCGGGGTTTGCCCGGCTGTAGTAATCGGCGCCGGGGCCGGTGAAGCGGGCGGCGGGGCCGGCGATGAGGATGCAGGAGATCTCGCAGATGACCCGGGACACCGCGACGATGGCTTTCTGCTTGCCGCGGCGCCTGGCTATCCGGCGGTACTGCTCGCCGAGGCGGGTATCGGTCCTTGCGGCGGCCATGACGCTCTGGCCGAGCGCGCCGCGCCGAAGCGACAGTACCCAGCCCGCAGGACGCCCCCAGCGCCAGACTTATCTCCGGGCACGAGGCACCAAGAAGGCAACGGCGTCACACGCAGCACACCGCGATCATGCCCGGCAGCGGGCCCGCCCGCCGCCCCCTTTACCCCATCCGGCGGCACCAGCCCCGGCTGCATCCAGGCTGGACACCGCGCTCAGCCTCCGGCACCCTGGACTCGGTCACGGCGCCGGCCGGCGCACGGCAGCACACCCACCGCCGCACACGCCGGCCCGTGACCACCCGCACCTGGCCAGCGGGCCCACGTTTCGCGGGAACCCCGCGCCGCCAACACCCAGAGACTTATCTGATCACACACGCGGCCCCGGTCGCCCGCCGGGCGCAGGTGGCGGCAAGACGCTGATCTGGGAGCGGACCCGGCAGGTCCAGCGGCTGCGCCACCAGCTGCGGGAGTACTACCCCGCCGCCCTGGAGGCCTTCGCCGACCTGGACGCCCCGACGCGCTTGCTGGGCGATTCGGAGTGTAGGGCGGCCGGCAGCACTCAGGGGCTGGCGTAGCGGGCAAGAAGGGGGATGAGCACCTGGGCGCTGGGGCTGCCCAGGCCGGTAACGGGATCCCAGCCGGGTGCCGCGTGGTAGCCGGTGATCGTCTTGGGCGGGAACTGGACCGTGTTGTTGCCGGTGGTGATGTCGTGGAAGGCCCGGTGGTAGGCGGGGGTGCGGGCGATGCGGTAGAGGGCGGGGTTGACAAAGCCCAGGTGCCGGCCGGCGTACTGGTCGGCCAGGGCGATCAGCCCGGCCCACAGCGGGGCGGTGGCGCTGGTGCCGCCGCCGTCGCGAAGGTAGGTCTTGCCGCCGCCTTCGCTGATGGCCATCGTCATGGCGGTGTGCCCGGAGGCGTCGGCGGCCACGTCGGGCACGCCCCGGCTGGCGCCGGTGCCGGGCACGCCGCCCTGGTAAGCGGGCCGGGCGAACAGGCGGCTGAACCCGCCGCCGGAGGCCTGGAAGCTCCCCCCGGGCGCTCCGTACGGCAGGCCCCATGCGGTCTCGCCGAGGTAGCCGCCAGTGGCGTGGCTGGCGGTGAGGGTGGTGCCTCCGGCGCCCAGCACGAGCGGGTCAGCTGCCAGCAGGTTGACTTCCCTGACCGGCACCGGGAACGGCCGCCCGGTCAGGGCGTCGATCACCGCGCACGGCGCGCCGGCCGGCACCCACGTCACCGGAGGCGGCGACCACTGTCACGTGACGGCTGGTGGCTGCCTGCAGTACCGCGTGCACGCGAGCCGCCTGGGCGCGGGTGACGCAGTGCTCCCCTCCGGCTGCCCGGCGGCGCTGACCGAGATGATGTCACCCTGGGACATGCCCCGCTGCAGCGCGGCGACGGCGGCCGGGACCGCGGCGGTGGTGTTGTCCAGCGACGTCGGTTTGACCAGGACGACGGTGATGGCCGTGCCGAGAGCGACTGCGTGCACCATTTCGGCGTCCAGCACCTCCTCGCCGTAGGCCAGCCACGGGGAGACCGGCCCCGGGAAGGTGGCGACGACCCGCAGCCGTGTGGCGGGCAGGTGAAACAGGCGGTTAAACAGCGCCATGTCCTGGCGCAGGTTGCTGACCAACGGCGGAGACAGCTGCGATTCGGCGAGCTCGGGCAGCACCACAATCTGGCCGCGCCCGTCGATCCCGCGATCCCGCAGCGGCCTGATGCCGTAAGCCATTTGGAGCTGGCGCGGGGTGTAGCAGGTCGTCACCGAATCACAGTCACCGGTCGCCTCGACCGGAGCGACGGATGGCGTCGCAGTCGCGCCCCCGCCCGGCGGGCCGGCCCGCATGCCGCGACGAGCACGCCCACCACGGCCAGGCCCACCGCCATCGCCCGCAGCGTGTGCCGGGTGCTCGGACTGTTGGAGACCTCACCGCAACGGAAGCAGCGTGTCTGGGCGATCTGGGCGTGGTGATATCTCTGGACTGGCAGTTCAGATAATGCTTTCGGATCGGGGTCGGCGCAGTCGGCCTCGCTGCGGGGCTCATCATGATGATCATTAGTCGCAAGCGCTCAGGCTGCGGATCGTCATGCTGGAAATCCTGGGCTGCCACCAGGCGTCCGGAACCGCTGGCCACAGCCCACGGGATCATCCTCCCGGCCGGCGGATATTCTGGATGACATGGACAGCCGGGCGAGTGACAAAATCCCCGGAGCCAGGGTGCGCGTCAAACGGCACCGGCCAGCCCAGCCCTCGTTACGTGCCAGGCCACGGGAGTGGCTTGCGCTAGCTGACGGAGCTGTCCAGGAAGCCAGGACCGAGGGGCCTGCTCTTGCCCTCGTCGGCGAGCCGCTGCCGTACCAGCCAGGCCGTGCCGAACGGCGTAGCGGTGTGCCTGCCGAGGTAATGACTTCCGATCGCGTACCTAATTCCTGTACATGCTCGTGGGCTTATTCCCAGGGAAAGCTGACCTTGAAGTACTATAATGCAGCATGCCCGGTGCATCTGACGATGCTTGGCAATTAATGCGCAAACGCCTGCACATGCCATTCCTGGTGTGCGCCTGGACATCATCACGAAGCCCATCTCATCGGGTCTTCGTGCTTCATCACCCACTTAGTGCGGGCCGCACCATCGTCTCGCCGCAGCGCGGGCTGGCGGGAGTCTGTGCACAGGCCCTAGTAGTACTTTGTTAGGTCTAGCGAGGGCGGCGGCGGGTTGTTGAGGGTGACCGGGATGGCAGCACTGGGGAGATCGCGGAGGATGCGGCCCGAGCTGCTGGATTTCACTGCGGAGATCTCGGCGGGCTGCCGCGTAAGGGTCAGCGGGCGCAGGCACTGTAGTGGGCGGCTGCGGACCACGGGCAAAAGGTCGATGCAACGGAGGGCGGGAGGGTGGCGTGGAGTGCATCAGCGGCTGCGCAGTTCATCGGTCCTCGAACTGGGACTCCGGGGCGGTGCGGCTTGAGCTCGCGGTAGTCGTGCGCGACCCGCCAGCGGATGGCAGGCGTGCCAGCTCATCGAGAGGGGTGTCCCCGGGGAGGCGAAGCCGTAGCCTGCGTGGCTCGCCGGCTTCGGGGACGCTGGGGCAATCGGCCAGCAGCCAGGACGCGGTGAGCTGCACCTGGTGAACGAGCGGCGTCCTGTGCGGCGGACTGGCGGCTGTTCTGCCCGGAAAGCTGGGATGACCAGGCGCTGGTCTGACAGGGTCGCGGCAGCGCTGCTCGCGGCGCCGCCGCGAGCGGGCTGGCATCCCGACGGCGTGCGCCAGAGGGAAGTGGCGGCTTGCGCTGGAGATGATCGAGGGGATGGCCGGCCCCGGCGGGTGGGGCTGGTCCTGGAATGGCACGATCGCATACGCGCTAGCGGCGCCCTTGACCGGTGGTCGCGTACCGCCATGCCTCGGGCGACAACGCCCTGCCGGACAGGGGTTGACCGCCACGGGCGATGGCGGTATGCGGCCGCGGTCAAGGGCGCCACTAGCGCGTATGCGATCAGGCCATTCCTGAGACCAGGCCCTACGGCCGGCTGGGCCGGCCATCGAAGCCCGATCTATCTACCAGCGGCGAAGCCTGCGGCACTTCGCCGTGTCGCCCACCCCGTCGGGATGCCCGCCCGGTCGACGGCTGGCGCCGCGAGGGCGCTGCCGCGACCGGGTCAAAGCCAGCGCCGATGCTGTCATACCACAGCTTTCCGGCCAGAGCAGCCGCCAGTCGACGCCGCCCAGGACGGCCGATCGTTCACCAGGTGCACGCTCACCGCGCCTGCTGGCAGTGGCCGAACTTCCCCAGCGCCCCGAAACCGGCGAGCCACGCACGGCGACTGGCTGTCTGACCGTCCTTGGGGAACCCGGTGTCATCCAAGAGCTGCAGCGCCTCCACCGGCTGGCGGGTCGAGCACGACTACCGCGACGTTCAAGCGCGGCCCGGCCGTGGACCCAGGTCGAGGGCGCGATGAACTGCGCAGCCGCTGGTACCGCCACGTCCAGCCGCTCGGCCATCGTCGCATCGACTTTGCTGCACCGTCGGTCAGCAGGCCGACGCACGAAAGCTCGCCTGCGCCGGGATGACCCTTACGCGGCAGCCCGCACGAGCATCTCCGCAGTGAAATCCAGTAGCTCGGGGCCGGATCCTCCGCGATCTGCCCCTGAGGAGTCATGCCCGGGATAACACTGCAAGACCGGCTCGGCCGCCATGCCAGAACCTAACAAAGTACTACTAGAGCGCCGGTCAAGTAATGGGGCCGGGTTTCGTCGTGATGCCGGCTGACGGTGGTCGTGTGTGCTACTCCCTGTTCGTAGCGGTGGTGAAGCTTCGGCTATGAGCAGGGAGGAGTGTCATGCGTCCTGTTGTGTGGCGGCCGCCGGCGGAGCCGTCGGCCGCGGAGCAGGCGGTGATCAAGGCGGTGCGGCGGGCGAAGCTGTTCGTGTTCTTGCGCCTGCACCGTCACGAGCTTTTTGACGAGGAGTTCCAGGCCGAGCTGGCGCAGGTGTATGCGGACAGCCCGAAGGGCTAGCCGCCGGTGCCTCCGGCCCGGCTGGCGCTGGCGACGATCCTGCAGGCTTATACCGGGGTGTCCGATGATGAGGTGATCGAGGCGACGGTGATGGACCGGCGCTGGCAGCTGGTGCTGGACTGCATGGATGCGGATGCGCCGCCGTTCTCGAAGGGCACCCTGGTGGGGTTCCGCAAGCGGCTGATCGAGGCTGATCTGGACCGGGCGCTGGTGGAGCGCACGGTGGCGCTGGCCGCGCGGACCGGGGGGTTCGGCGCGCGGGCGCTGCGGGCGGCGCTGGATTCCAGCCCGCTGTGGGGGGCCGGCCGGGTGGAGGACACGATCAACTTGATGGGACACGCCCTGCGCAAGGCCCTGGGCGTGATCGCGGTCTCGCCGGGGCGGGGGCAGGCCGCAGGGACCGCCATCGTGGCGGCGCAGGCGGGGGTTCCGCAGCTGGCCGCCTCGAGCCTGAAGGCTGCGCTGGACCGGGGACTGGGATGATCCCGCGGCCCGGGATCTGGCCCTGGCCCAGGTGCTGGGCCTGCTGGATCAGGTAGAAGCCTTTGTGGCCGGCTGCTATGGCGATCAGGCTGCGGCCGCCGCGGTGGCGGCCGCCCGCCAGGTGCGCGACCAGGACGTGGACCTGGCCGGGCCCGCGCCGTCGCTGCGCCGCGGAGTGGCCAAAGACCGGCGGGTCAGCGTCGAAGACGCCCAGATGCGCCACGGGCGCAAATCCCGCTCGGTGCTGTTCGACGGCTACAAGCGGCACGTGCTCCGGGATCTGGACACCGGCCTGATTCCCGCCGTGGGCATCACCCCCGCCAACGCGCCGGAGGCGAGCGTCACCGCCAGTATCACCGCCGACCTGGACGCCGCCGGGCTGAGCCTGGCCGAGCTGCACATCGACCGGGCCTGCCTGGCCTCGGACCTGGTCCGCGACCGCGGCCCGGACCTGGCGATCTACTGCAAGGCCTGGCGGGTGCGCAACACCACCGGCCGCTACGCCAAGAACCAGTTCGCCATCGACTTCGGCGCCGGGCAGCTGACCTGCCCCGCCGGGGTGAGCATGCCCTTCCGGCCCGGCAAGACCGTGCACTTCCCCAAAGACACCTGTGCCGCCTGCCCGCTGCGCGAACGCTGCACCGCCAGCAGCAACGGGCGCAGCGTATCCATCCACCCCGGCGAGGCGCTGCTCGCCGAGCTGCGCCAGCGCCAGCAGACCCCGGCCGGGCGGGCTGAGCTACGCGAGCGCGTCAAGGTCGAGCATGCCCTGGCCCATGTCGGGCACTGGCAAGGCCGCCGCGCCCGCTACCGCGGCACCCGCAAGAACCTGTTCGGCCTGCGGCGCGTCGCCGTGGTCCACAACCTCCACGTAATCGCACGCCAGCCCGCCGGCGGTCACTCCCGGCCAGCAGCCTGACGACTACCTGACCGGCGCTCTAGACATGGTCACCCAGCGTGGTTACAGCCGTAAGGCGACAGGGGAAATCGCCGCCGGCCTGCAGCCGGTACCGCCGCCAGGTAGCCCGGCTCACTAGGCATCCCCCTGCGGACGATGGCGTACGTGACCGTGATCAGCGCCCCGCTCCAGGTCGGTGACCAGGTGCGAGGACAGCACGCCCGTCATGCCGCCGCCCGCGGTCAGCGTGGCGAGGAAGTTCCGCCGCGCCAGCGGATCCGGCGCCGCGACCGGCTCGTCGAGCAGCAGCCGCGGCCGCTTGGCCCGCGTCAGCGCCAGCGCTACCTGGGCGCGCTGGCCGCCGGACAGCGTGCCCCGCGCTGGTCGACCGGAGTGCGCAACTCCGCCAGCCGGGTGCGCACCAATGAGGCGTCCCAGCGCGGGTTCAGGTGTTCCACGATCCGGATGTGATCCTCGGCGGTGAACGCCGGGGCCGGCCGCGGCGCACCCCAGAACGCAAGCCGTGCCGCCGGTCGGGCGGCCAGCCCGGCGAACATCCGCAGCAGCGTGGTCTTGCCCGCGCCGTTCGGCCCGACCAGCGCGCAAACCCGGCCCTCGGCACGGTGACCGTGAACTCGCTCAGCGCGCTGACCGCCCATAGAGCTTGGACAGGTCATGCGTCTCGATCGCCATGCTCACGCGATCTCCTCCGATTCGCGATCCGCACCGTGCGCCGCCTGCAGCGTGACCCGCAGCAGCGACTCCATCGACTCCTCGTCAAGACCGGCCTCGCGGGCCTCGCGGACCCAGCGGGCCAGGCTGCGGCCGAGCCGGGAATGGGTGCCGGGCGGCGGCCCCGGCGGCCGCGCCCGGACGAACGTGCCATGCCCGGCGCGCGCCTCGACCAGGCCCTCGCGCTCCAGGTCCCGGTAGGCCTTGAGCACGGTGTTCGGATTGACCGCCACCGCAGCCACGACCTCCCGCACGCTCGGGAGATGGTCACCCACGTTGAGGACGCCCATCCGCAGCGCCGCCGTACCTGCCGCACGATCTGCAGGTACGGCGCCACCCCGGACCTCCCGTCCACCCTGAAGCTGATCATGTGTTATCCATCCAGTGTATTAGGTGCCTAGTAGTGTCTTAGGCGTCTGGTACTTTAGATCGCTGGCACACTTCATGCGAACTTTCCCGAACGACCGCCCTTGTAGTGAATGCCTCGCCCGAGGGTCGTTCAGCCCGGGCGTTTATGTTGCGTGGGCGTTGTGCTGCGAGGAGATGCTGGCAGTGGAAACGGCCCGGAAGCGGCGCGCACGTGAGGTGCGGTCTTCCCGTCTGCTCGGCGCCGCGCTCATGACCGCTGCCGGGTTGATGTCAGGATGCGGTCAGCCCGCAGGGACCGGGACAGCGCCACCTCCTTCGTCTGGCCCGGCATCGGCGGCGGCTCCCACCGCCGAATCCGGCGGTCCGTGCGGCACCGCCAGCACCCCGCCCCGCCATTACCAGCACGTCATCTGGATCATCATGGAGAACAAGTCGTACTCTTCGGTGATCGGATCGCCGGACGCGCCCTACGCGACCCAGCTGGCGCACCAGTGTGCAAGCGACACGCACTGGTCTGACGCCGGCAACCAGTACGACTCGCTGCCGAACTACATCGCCATGACCACCGGGCAGAGCGGCCCCATTCTGGCCCCGTTCACCTGCGACTGTGCGCCGTCGCCATCGGTATCGGTCACTGCCGACAACATCTTCCGCCAGGTGCGGGCCGCCGGCGGCACCGAGCGCTCCTTCGCCGAGGGGATGAGCGGTAGCTGCTCGGACAGCGGCACTAGCTACGCCCCCAAGCACAATCCGGCGCTGTACATGTGGGGCGGCGCGGACCGGAAGGCGTGCCAGCGGGACGCCATCCCTATGGGAAGCGCCACCGCTGGCAACTTCATCAGCGTTCTTAACGGCAACACGCTACCGACCTACAGCCTGGTGGCGCCCAACCTCTGTAACGACACCCACGATTGCGGCGTCCCGGCGGGCGATCAGTTCCTCAAGACGCTGCTGCCACCGGTCTTCTCCAGCCAGGCATACCGCTCCGGGACGACCGCGATGTTCGTGGTGTGGGACGAGGACAGTTACATCCCCAACATCGCCATCGCGCCTTCGGCGATCCCCGGCACGGCAGCCGCCACGGCCGTGAACCACTACGGATTGCTCCGCGCCACCGAGGAGATGCTGGGGCTGCCGCTGCTGGGCAACGCCGCCGGGACCACGTCGCTGCGCACCGTGTTCCACATCTGAGGCGGTGCTTCCCGGACCGCACCTGCGAGTGCTGAGCTCGGAGTGCACACAGCCCCGGCGGCCCGGACGCCGCGCTGCTGGCGGGCGCCCTGGCTGCAGTCTCCCCGACCCGGTCACGCCGTGCAGCTGCCGGGTGCGGGGCGCAATGGCCGGCCGCCAGGCCGCTTTGCTGGCGCCGGCCGCGGCCAGGGCCGGGCACCGGCCAGGCAATGCAGCCGCAGGCGCGCTGCCGCAGGCTGGCTTACCTGCCTACCGTCAGCCTGGCCGGCCAGCGCAGCCCGCACAGCCAGCGCCGGGAAACCAGCCCAGCGCACTACTGCACACCGCCAGCACCGCGCCCTCCCGCCAGACCCGCGCCCCGGCACCAAGCGAGACCTGCCCGGGGTTCGACCGGATCTGCCGAATTGGGCGCGCACATACTTATGCAGTGTCGCATGCTCACTCGTGGTCATGAGGATTGGCCGCAGGGCCGCGAAGATTGGCGGCCCAGCGTTGTCATGCATCCTTTGGGCATGCAGATCGCCACCTGGCACCTCAGCGGACGTGGCGCAGGAAGAACTAGACGTCCGGCATCTGCAAAGCTAGCAATGCCGTAGTCCTCGCCCCGCCGCTGTCAGCATGCTCAAAAGACAACGCTCCATCCCTCGGCGGCGGCTTGGGCCTGGGTATACGCGACGCCATCGACCTTCAGAGTGTCCGGGTTGAGCAGCGTGATCAGCCCGCCGCGATTGCCAAGCTGCACCGGTGCCGCAATCTGGACACGGACGCTGTCGCCTGCGGCCAGCAATCCACCCTGGAGCATCATCCGCCGCTTGGCGCGGTCCAGAATCGACCAGCCGGTCAGGTCAACCTGCTGCGGGCTGGCGTTGAGCAGCGTGACCGTCTCGGCCTCTGGCGCGGGCCCGGGCGGGTTGACCAGCGCCGCGACGATCCGCACGATTTGATCCGGCTCGCCAGGCCCAGGTACGGGTGCCGGGCCCGGCTCTGGCAGCTCGGGCACGGTGTGCCCGGTCTGGTCGTCGGTGTGCCACGCCTGCGACTGAAACGCCAGGAAGACCCCGACCCATTGGTCCTGGGCCGGGTAGTGCAGCAGCAGCCCGCCGTCCTGCCAGACGCCGTCGTCCTGGCGGAAGCGCTTACTGTTGCCCTGATTCATGTGGATGTCGTGAACCCCATTGCCGGGCAGGAAGCCAAAGATCTTGTCCGGGACCCCAGCTTCCGGCCCCCAGCGCTGCCCGAAGGCAAAGAGGCGGGCAGCAGGGTCTGCCGCGGCGCGGCGCACGAAGTGGTCCAGCATGTCTGCCAGGTCGTTGTCGGGCCCTGGCGCGCTGGCTGGCTCCGGCTGCATTCTCTGCCGGTCGAACAGGTTCGCGCGGATGAAGTCCAGCGCCATCGCACCGGGCCTGCTGGCCAGCGTCGTGAAGCCGGCCGGCAGGCCGGGCAGGCTCTGGGTCAAGGGGTGGCGGAAGCTCTCGTCGGCCACGTACAGCAGTTCCGCAGGCTTCTCTTGCGACAGCACATTGACCGCCACCCGAAAGTCGGCCTCGCCGCCACGGACATGGATCTGATAGTGCGGCGAATCCGTGCCACCCTCGGCGCGCTGATTGACCACGCTGCCGGCCAGGACCCCATAGCTTGCCAGTGGCATCTCATCCCCCAATCAAGGCGTCCGCGGGTGGATTCGCAGCCTCCCCGTCGATGATGGCAGGAATCCCCATCCTGGAGAAGCCCGCCGGCAACAGGCTGGGGCCGCGTCCCGGCTCGGCGGCAGGCTCCTGGCCGATGAGGGCAGGCGCGTGCAAGTCGCGGCGCGCGTTACCCGACGCGCCGTGGACTGCACCGCCTGCCCGCCACGCGCACGTACTGACCCGCCTTACCCGGCCGTGATATGCGAGCGGCAGTCGTTTGAAAATGGTCCATAACGGGCGAACCGAGGGCATCGCTTGGCCAGCCGCGATTCGTGCTGCCTCGACGGCGCGCGGGATGGCCAGATCGGACATTGCCGGATACCATTTTGTCACCGCATTACCGCTATATCAGCCGTGCGCGGGGACGAAACGCGGGGCCGCCGTTCGCTATGAGGTCTTCCCCTGCGGGCGTGCCAAGCGGAGTCGCGTCTGGCGACGGGCTCTGGGGCAGGAAGGGAACGTGGTGTTCGTTCAACAGGTAGCACTGGTCTCTGAGGTGGCGGATATCCCGGCGCAGGAGGTGACGCGGATCTCGGCGGCTTTGCAGAAACAGGTCACGCGAGACTTCGCCCCGATCTGGCAGATACCGGCGACGGTCGACGGTTTCTCCGCCCTCGATGACGTGCCGATAGGGTACTGGCCTGTCATCATCGTCCAGGACGTCCAGGGCGCTGCGGGAGTTCACCTAGACAAAGACGGTCAGCCTTTCGCCCTCGTCGAGGTCGGCGACAGCTGGTCGCTGACGGCGAGCCACGAGACCCTGGAGATGCTCGGTGACCCGTCCGGCAACCGGATGGTCGCCGGACCGTCGCCGCGACCCGACCAAGGACGCGTCGAGTTTCTCGTCGAAGTGTGCGATCCGTCCGAGGACGCGGACTGCGCATACACGGTGAATGATGTGCTTATGTCGGACTTCTACACACCGCACTACTTCGACCCGGTCAAACAGGAGAATGTCCGTTACAGCTTTACAGGGGCCATCACCCAGCCACGCCAGGTCCTCCCTGGCGGCTACCTGAGCTGGCACAATCCCACGGACGACCACTGGTATCAGCTGACGCACTTCGGGCCGCAGCCGCAGTTCCGTGACCTGGGCGTGCTTTCGCGCAATGGACAGAGCCTGCGAGCGGTGATCGACTCGCTCACGCCGCAGACGAAGCGGCTGTCGCACCTGCCCAGGGAGACGGCTATGCTCACGGGCGCCGTCGATGCAGCATCTTCAGCTGCGCGCGCGACCAGCGCCCGCGCTGCGTTGCTGCGCGAGCAGATCGGGGAACTTCCCCGAGGCGGGCGCTAAGGCATGGGCGAGCCTGACGATCAGGAGAGCGGCAGGTTGCGGGCGGAGCGCCTCCGTGAGCGAATCGAGGAATTGCGGCGGAGCACACCTGAGCCGTCGCGGCCGCCGTCGCCGCGAGAATTCACCGACGATGCGGCGCGGGAGGAGAGCCGCGGCAAGTCCACAGATCAGCAACCGTAGCGTCGTATCGTGGCAGCTGCTGAGCCGGACGCGCATGGCTGGACATCTGCGCACTGGCACCGTGTAAATAGCCGTCTATTCGGGCGTGCCGACGCGAAAGGTGCCCTGGATACCTGGCCACACCAGGATGACCGCTGGCCGCCTGGACCAAGTACGTTCGGAAGACGCGTCCCGGTGGGGGGCATCGACCGGCGCTGACGCTTGGTTACTGCCTGGCTGCTACCGCCTCGGCGGTCCTGGGCTGGCGGGCCGTTGCTACGCGCTCGGCCGACGCGTCCTGTGCCTGGCCTGGCCGGCCCGGCAGGGCCAGGCCGGCGAGGGCCCCGGCCAGGGCCAGGCCGGTCGCGGCCGCGATGGCGGGCGCGAACCCGGCGCTGAACGCGGCGGCTGAAGTGCAGCTGCCGGCCGTGGCGAACACGGCGGCCAGGATCGCGACGCCGAATGCGCCGCCCAGCTGGCGCATCATGGTGAAGCTGCCCGACGCCTTGCCGATGTCGCCGCGCGGGACCGAGCCGACCACGGCCTTGGTGACCGCGGGCAGGGCCAGGCCGAGCCCGGCGCCGGAGATCATCATCGGTGCGAGCATTGCCGGGTAAGCCAGCCCAGGGGCGGCGATTACGGCGATCCAGGCGAACCCGGCGTGCAGCAGCAGGCCGGAGACGACCAGCGGCCGCTCGCCGATCCGGTCGGCCGCGCCAGGCCGGGCAGGTCCAGTGCGGCGCGCGGCCCATAACTCTCCTCCAGGCGGCGCAGCGCCAGCGCGATGGCCAGCAGGCCGATCGGCACGTTCAGCCAGAAGATCCACTGCCAGGTGATGCCCTGGGTGATCGCGCCGCCCAGCACCGGCCCCACCGCCGCCAGGGCGGTCACCGAGCCGAAGATGCCCATCGCCCAGCCGCGGCGCTGCGGCGGGACGGCCGCGTTCAGCAGCGCCAGCGCCAGCGGCATGACTATCGCCGCTCCGGCGCCCTGGACCGTGCGCGCCGCGATCAGCGCGCCGGCCCCGGGCGCGAGCGCGCACGCCGCCGAGCCCGCTGCGAACACGCCCAGGCCGACGCGAAGACCCGCCGCCTGCCGAACCTGTCGCCCACGGCGGCCGCGGTCATCAGTAGCACCGCGAAGGCCAGGGTGTAGGCATTTACCGTCCACTCCAGCTGCCCGATCGAGGCGCCCATGTCGCGGCGGATCGTGCTCAGCGCGGTCTCGACGACCAGCAGGTCCAGCACGACCATGAACGACGCCACCGACGCCAGCGCCAGGGCCCAGCCCTGGGCGCGGGTCACGGCGTCCTGCCTGCTCGCGGTGTTCACATGTCCTCCAGTTTGCGCTGTGACGCTTGCTGCTGGTTGAGACACCGCGAGCAGCCGCAAATTGGCCGGTGACTTTCCGGCCCGGCTGGTGTCCGTACGTTAGAGACCCGGCGCAGGGCCCGGCGAAGGGCAAGGCGATCCGAGGATGCGATCGTGACCACTACCGTGCTGGCCCGTGCCCGGGCGGGCGACGGGGAGGCGTTCCGCGAACTCACCGACCCCTACCGGCGCGAACTGCAGCTGCACTGCTACCGGATCGTCGGCTCGGTGCAGGACGCCGAGGACATGCTGCAGGAGACGCTGCTGGCGGCCTGGCGCGGCCTCGGCCGGTTTGAGGAACGTGCCTCGATGCGCTCGTAGCTGTACAAGATCGCGACCAGCCGGTGCCTGAACGCGCTGCGCGACACCGGCCGCCGCCCGGCGGCCGCGGCCAGATCCCAGCGGCCTGCCCCCCCGGCAGAGCCCACTCGCCGGGCCGAGCCGCTATGGCTACAGCCCTACCCGGACGTGCTGCTCGATGACCTGCCCGACACCACGCCCGGTCCCGAAGCACGCTACGAGAACAAGGAAGCGCTCGCGCTGGCGTTCGTGGCCGGCCTGCAGCGCCTGCCGCCCCGCCAGCGCGCCGTCCTGGTGCTACGGGACGTGCTCGGCTACCCCGCGGCGCAGGCCGCCGACATGCTCCAAGCCAGCGAGGTGTCGGTGAACAGCGCCCTGCAGCGGGCCGCGCCACCCTCGCCGCCCAGCAGCCCGCCGCGGGCCGCGACACCGCGACCGCACCCCGGTCGGCCCGGGAACGCGAACTCACCACCCGGTTCGGCGACAACAGCCTGCTCCCCCACTTCGGCCTCCCCCGAACCCTGCCCTACTAGCCGGTGGCATGGGCTGCCCGGAGTGCCAGGATGGCCGTGAGGCAGAAGCTTGTCGTTATGGTGCTGCTGCGGTAGATGCGGATTCCGAGTCCGCCCACGCGAGGGAAGGCGATGAACACGACGGCCAAGATCGCCACGCTGACCGGTGTAACAGAGGTCCATCATGGCTGACGCTGCTGATTCCGCTAACGTCCGATTGGGCGCCGACGTCGCCGCGCCCGCCGCCCTGAGCCCTGCGGATGTGGGGGCGTGGCAGGTGCTGCCGTTCCATTCTGAGGTCCTTGCGGTGCACGCCGCGTTGTTGCCCAAGCGGTGACGTGCTGTTCGCCGCCGGCTCGGGTAATAGCCTCACCCGCTTCCAGTCGCCGGACTTCGGCGATGTGGCCAAGAAGATCTGGGTCAGCGTGGTCTGGGACCCGACCATCAGCCCGCCGCCTGGCAACGACCCCAACTTCTTTCACCTTGCTACACCGCATGATGGCGCCGGAAAGGTGCTCGACTTCTTCTGCGGCGGGGAGACGTTTCTCCCTGACGGCAGGCTGCTATCAGCGGGAGGCACCCTCGTTTTCGCTCATCCAGGCGCGGTTTCGCTGGCAGGGCGGACACTGTGGTGTTTGATCCCGCCACCGAACAGTGGGTCAGGCGTCGCCCGATGCATCACGGGCGCTGGTATCCCAGCCTGATCAACCTTGGCGACGGCAGGGTGCTGGTCACGGCCGGGCTGTCTGAGACCGGGCAGCGTAACACCAGCATCGAGACCTTTTCCCCCGCGTCGAATTCCTGGCAAGTCAGCAGAACGCCGCAACAGTTCGGCGGATTGCCTCTCTACGCGCATCTGTATCTGCTCGCGGACGGTTCCAGCTGCTATGCCGGCGGTCACATGGATGACGGGCCTGCCGACGCACTGCGCCTTGATCTGACCCGTGATCCGGTGCTTGTGACACCGCTACCCGGTCTGAGCCAGGTCAGCGCCCGCGACCAGTGCGCCAGCGTGCTACTCCCGCCCGCGCAGGCGCAACGGGTCATGATCATGGGGGGTGCGCCGGGCGGAGGCGATGCCATCAAGAACGTCGACATCGGGGACTTCTCCCAGCCGCATCCGGTCTACCGGCCGGCCGCTGCTTTGGCTAAGGGCCGCAAGCACCTGAACGCGACCCTGCTTCCGGACCGGACCGTTCTGGTCACTGGCGGCTCGGGGAGGAACGAGGCCGCGCCACTGGCGACCAATGAAGCGGAGGTGTACGACCCCGAGACCGATACCTGGCGGACGCTGGCGACAGCGTCGGTGAAACGCATGCACCACTCGGTCGCCCTGCTGCTGCCTGACGGCCGGGTAGTCACGGCCGGCGGCAACCCAAAGCGAGGTACGCACGTCCAGTGGGACAATGACCCGAACGAGGAAATGAGGCTGGAGATCTACTCTCCGCCCTATCTGTTCAAGGGGCCTCGTCCCGTGATCAACACGGTAAGAACCGAGTGGCGCTACGGACAGACCGTGAACATCTCCTCTCCCGACGCCGGCCACCTGCGGTGGGCCAGCCTGATCCGGCCCGGATCAACTACCCACTCGTTCAACACCAGCCAGCGACTGGTCGACCTGCCCATCACTGTCCAGGCTGCCGGCAGCGTGCAGGTAACAGCCCCGGCCGAACCGAACCTGGCCCCGCCCGGCTGGTACATGCTCTTCCTCACCGACAACGACAGGGTTCCGTCGGCCGCCCGCTGGGTGCACCTGGGCAAAGCACCCGCTACGGCCTTGCCGGGTAGCCCGTACAATCACGCCATTCTCGGCACTCCCGCACTTGCCGGCTACTGGCCGCTGGCGGAGGCCGGGGGTACGGTCGCTTATGACGTCTTCGGCGCCAACCACGGCAGCTACATCGGTCACCCCCAGCTCGGAACTCCCGGAGCCAAACCGACAGCAACCGCCGTCGGCCTGAACGGCCTGAACCAGTACGTGCTCCTGCCCCGCCTGATCACAGACGACTTCAGCCTGGAACTCTGGTTCAGCTCTAGGCGCGGCGGCACGAACGTCACCCAGTGGTGGCAAGCGGCCGGACTGCTCGACGGCGAAGTTCCAGGCACCGCAGACGACTTTGGCACCTCGCTGGACGCCAGCGGCCAGGTGTGGGCGGGCACTGGCAACCCGGACACCTCGATCCACTCCCAACGAGGCCTGACGGACGGCAAGTGGCATCACGTGGTATTCACCCGGAAGCAGCCGACCGGCGCCCTCACCCTGTTCATCGACGGCGTGCAGGCGAGGGCCGGCCGCGGCGGCAGCCAGCGTCTCACGTCAGCGCCCGGCCTGCGGGCCGGGATGCTGCAGAGCGGCCGTCATTTCCTCGCCGGCAGCGTCGCCGACGTCGCCGTCTGCAGCTCCGCCCTTCCCCCAGCCACCGTGACCGCCCACTTCCACGCCCGACCGTAACCGGCTCCGAAGACCAGGCGGCTGACGTGCGTCAGCGAGCACGGCGGGGAACTCGCGGGCGACACCTGGGAGCCGTACCTCAGCGACCCGTCCGCACAACCTGACCCGGCAACCTGGCGCACCGAGATCGTGCAGACCTACCGCCAGGCCTGAGCTCACGGCCAGCCCGGAACCGCGCCCGTCAAACCATCCGGCACGCAGGCCCTTGGCCGGTACCAACCAGGGCCAGCGTTCTCCGCTACGGCACAGCTAGGATCACTGATCGTAGGAAGGGGAGTGTCGGCCGGCTCTAGGCCACGAGTGACCTCCTGCGCCTGGCCGGGTCAGGGCGGGGCGGTGAAGCGGTAGCCGGCGCCGCGCACCGTTTGCAGGCTTCCGGCACTGTCACCGAGTTTGCGGCGGAGGGCGCTGATCACGACCTCTACGACGTTGCTGCCGCCGCTCCAGTCGTAACCCCATACGTCGCGCAGCAGCGCCGCCCGGCTGACGACCCGGCCTTCGCGTTCGTGCAGGTACTGCAGGACATCGAATTCGAGCTTGGTGAGATTGGCGCGGGCGCCGTCGAGGATGAGCTGGCGGCGGTCGGGATCGAGCAGGGCGTGGTTGTCGATGAGCATTTCCCGTGCGGCGAGGTCGGTCAGCCAGCCGTCGATGGAGGACGGTCCGAAGTCGTTGTAGAGGGCATGGTAGGTGGTCCCCCCGATCTCGGCGGCGCCTTCCGGGAGACTGGCGAAGCCGAGCGGCGCGAACTGGGACAGCGCCGCGGCGGGATTCTGCGGCCAGCGAGTAGATGCGCCGGAGCCTGGGCCGCATTTCCAGGTAGCGCCGCTTGAGGTCGAGGATCAGGGCGGCGTGGGCCGGCGTCGTGGCTTCGCCGCCGTCGGCGGCCAGCATGTGGCGGAGAAAGAGCACCTGCTGGCCGCGCGGCACCGGGTTGGCGCGCAGGTGCTCGCGCCATGTGGCGGCCACCGGGTCCGCGGCGAGGAGCCGGGCCGGCACGGAGGTCGCCTCGCACAGGCACTGGAACGCGGCCGGGGACCCGTCGGGGTCCCGCGCGACGCGGAACGCGGACGGCATCGTGTCCCACCAGGACCGCATCACGGTGACTGCCCCGGCTGGCTGGTGCGCGCGGGCGATGGCGGTGATCTGGGCTTCATCGGCCGGCCGCGCTGGCTCGACCGCATAGCGCTGGCTGGCGGTGGGGAAGAACGCCTCCCGCACGGCCGGGTTCTCGATGAGGTAGAGCAGGTCGGCGGTGTAGCGCCACAGGTCCGCCGGCGGGGCGGTGCGCAGCTCACGCCGCAGTTGCCGCCAGGCCGCGATCCTGTGGGCGCGGTAGGCCGGCGGATCGTTGACCCGCAGCAGCGCCGCGACGACTTCGCGCACGGTGTCGTGCAGGACCAGGCCGTCCGGTCCGAACTCCACGAACGGCAGCGGGCGCAGCATGTCGTAGGCGCCGTGCGGGGGCACATCCGGCAGCAGGGCACCGAGGAGCGACACGGTCGGCCGGCGCAGCGTGCAGGCGGCGTCGAGCACGGCCCGGGTCGGCTGGTCGAGGCCGGAAAGGTAGACCCGGGCGAGTTCGGTGACGACGGTGGTGACCGCGGCGTCTGGGACCGTGAGGTCCGGGCGGGCGCCCCGCGCGGAGGCGGCCAGCCGCAGTGCCAGCGGGTGGCCGTGGGTGAAGCGGGTGACCCGGGTGGCGTCGGCGACGCTGAGTCCTTCGCGGCGCAGCAGCGCGCCGGCGTCTGCGGCTGCCAGGTTCGCTAGCGGCACCATGGCCAGCAGGTCCCCGAAATCACTGATCCAGGCGGCAACTGGCGGCTCGCGGCTGGCCAGCGCCAGCCTGGTGTTGTCGCGCAGGCCCGGCACGAGTTCCTGCCGCAGCCAGGTGTCCAGCAACCGGAGCTGTTCGTAGGCATCGAGAACCAGCACCACCCGGTCACCGAGGCCGCCGAGCGCGGCGGCGGCCTCGGCGACCGTAGCCATCGGCCGGGTCCCGCCGGGTGGTTCAGCCCGCAGCGCCCCGATCGCGCGGTCGAGCGCCGCGAGGAAACCGCGCTCGGTCGGCTCGATGCCGCCGCAGTCCAGGCTGACGACGGCGGCGCCGTGCGCTCGCGCGTCCTCGGCGAACGCGGCGAGCAGCGCGGATTTCCCGATCCCCGCGATGCCGTGCACGGCCACGACCAGCGGGCGGTCACGTTCGGCCAGTTCGAGCAGCATCGCCCGCTCCGCCTGCCGGCCGACCACAGCGGCCGCCCGGGCGCCCAGCAATGTTCGCAGGGTCCCGCTCATCGCCCGCCTGGTCGTGCGTCAGTCATCCGTCAGTACCCGCCTCGGGTCACCTTCGTGGGCCCGGCCAGGACCGAGAAGTCCCTGACGGTCACGTCGATCATGTGCGGGTTCGCCTGCAACCCCTGGAAGATCTTCCCGCCCTGGTAGGCCCTCATCGCGGCGACGTCGTCCCACGCGTAGATACCACCGTAGGTGTTGGCCTGCTGGTTGGCTAGCCAGATCTTCGCGCGCAGACCCGGCAGCGCGGCGAACACCGGCGCGTTCTGCTCGGCGTGCGCGTGATACGCCGCATCGTCGATGCCGTCCAGCTTGAACGTGATGACCTGCATGTGCATGTCGTGCTCCTTTCGGTACGTGGTGACGGGCGCTGTGCGCTCCCGTCACTGGTGACGTGATCACAGTAGGGACGGCGGGGTCGCGTCGGTGAGCCCTGGCTGAGGCGAAGCTGAGCCGGGCAGCTCAGCTTCGCCTCATGTTCGGCTCAGCCGTGCCGGCCGCCCGCGGCCTAGCGTCTGCGGCAGGCCTGATCCATCCACGTTGCGGAGGTTTCCGATGAACACTGAACTGATCGAGCAGAACGTGCACCGGCTGCTCGGCGCGATGACCGGCGCGGCCACCACGGCCATGGTGGCGGTCGGCGACCAGCTCGGGCTGTACCGGGCACTCGCCGACGGCGGGCCGGCTACCCAGGACGAACTGGCTGCCCGCACCGGCACGGCGGCACGCTACCTGAGGGAGTGGCTGTCCCAGCAGGCCGCCGCCGGATTCCTCGCTTACCGGGAGGGCGACGGGCGGTACGCGCTGCCGGCCGAGGCCGCCGCGGTGCTCGCCCATGAGGCATCGCCGGCCTTCCTGGCCGGCGGCGCCACCATCACCCGCGGCTGGTTCGCGGGCATCGACCGTCTCGCCGAGGCGTTCCGCACCGGCGCCGGCATCCCCTGGCACGAGCAGGACCCGGCTGTCTTCGATGGCACCGAGCGATTCTTTCGCCCCGGCTACACCGCCAGCCTCACCACCGAGTGGGTCCCTGCCCTGCCCGGGGTGGCCGACAGGCTCGCCGCCGGCGGCCGGGTCGCCGACGTCGGCTGCGGACACGGCGTGGCCGCCATCTTGCTAGCCCGCGCCTACCCGCAGGCGAGCGTCCACGGCTATGACTTCCACGACCGCTCCATCCAGGTCGCCCGGCAGCAGGCCGGCCAGGCCGGCCTCGGCGGCCGCATCCGGTTCGAGCCGCTCGACGCGACCAGCTACCCGGCCGACGGCTTCGACCTGATCTGCCTGCTGGACACCCTCCACGACCTCGGCGACCCGGCCGCCGCGCTGGCCCACGCCCGCAAGGCCCTCGCCCCCGACGGCGCCGTCCTGGTCGTGGAACCGAACGCGGCCGACGACTACGCAGCGAACCTGGCCAGTCCGCTGGCCGCGCTCAACTATGCGGCGTCCGCGTTCCAGTGCACGCCGGCCGCCCTGGCCCAGCCCGGCGGGGTCGCGCTCGGCGCCCAGGCCGGCCCCGCAGCGGTACGGCAACTGGCCGGCGACGTCGGCTTCAGCCGGTTCCGACAGGTCACCCAGACCCCGGTCAACGTCGTCCTCGAGCTCCGGCCATAACGGGGACTACCCGCTCAGGAGCCTGGCGGTAAGCCCCGCGCTGTCACCGGGTAGCTTACCGCCAGGCTCATCGAGCTGAGTCCGGCGAGCAGCAGCCCGCTGCATGCCGGTCGCGCCGGGCACCAGCCTCGGTGCCGTTCACCTGGGGGGCGACTGATGAACGCGAGTATCGTCGTTGCGATCTGCGCCACGGTCATCGCTGTTTCGTCTCTCGCAGCCTCCGTGTACGAGGCTCGGGCGACGCGGTGGCACGATCGCATTTCCGTGCGCCCGTTCCTGGAGCTGCGGATCGGCTTGCGCCAGGGTCACACCGCAGGTCTTCAGCTCATCAACGCTGGCCTCGGCCCGGCTGCGACCACCAAGACTGTCCTTGCGCTTGATGGCGAGTCGCTCGGGAGTTCAGCGAGGCGAGGCGTCAACATCGAGGCCTGGGTTCCGGTGAGCGGACAATGGTGGTCCTGGCTGGCCTGGTCGCGGGCCTGCTTGCCAGATGCCATCTGGCCATGTCCGGGGTGTGGTGACTTTCGCCTCTGTCGTGGTGCTGGAGTGGTGCGCACCGTTGGCTTAAGAACTGGCAGGAGGTGAGGCATCGTGTCCCAGGGCGTTGCCGGTGTCTTGCCGGGGCTGGCCCGGCGGCAGGGCATCAGCGACATGCTGCATCGCACTGCGTCACGTGTCCCGGGCAAGCTGGCCATTGTCAGTGGCGCTACCCGGCTGACGTTCGCGGAGCTGGAGGCGGCGGTGTCGCGGACGGCGGCGGCGCTGGCGGCGGAGGGCCTGAAGAAGGGCGACCGGCTGGCGTTGTTGTCCCGCAATTGCTGGCAGTTCGCCGTCTTGTCGTTCGCAACTGCCCGGCTCGGCGTGATCTTGGTGCCGGTCAATTTCATGCTCGGTCCGGGGGAGATCGCCTACATCCTTGGCCACAGCGAGGCGTCAGCGTTCGTGGCCGAGGATGGCCTGGCCGCCACTGCTGGCAAGGCGATCGTGGCGGCCGGGCTCGATATCCGGGCGCGCGCGGTGATCCGGCAGGGCGGGGGTGAGCTGCCGGCCGGCTGGGCCGATGTTCAGCAATGGATCGACTATGCAGGCACGCCGCCGGAGGTCGAAGTCGCCGACGACGACCTGCTGCGGCTGATGTATACCTCCGGCACCGAGTCGCGGCCCAAGGGCGCGATGCTGTCGAGCCGCTCGCTGATGTGGCAGTACGTGTCCTGCATCATCGACGGCGGCATGGACGGCGATGACGTCGAGGTGCACGCCATGCCGCTGTACCACTGCGCGCAGCTGGACTGCTTCCTCGGGCCGGACATGTACCTGGGTGCCACGAGCATCGTGCTGCCGGCGCCCGACCCGGCCGCGATCCTGACGGCGATCGAGTCGCAGCGCGCGACGAAGCTGTTCTGCCCGCCGACGGTGTGGATCGCTTTGCTGCGATCACCGCAGTTCGGCCAGGCTGACCTCAGCTCGCTGCGTAAGGGCTATTACGGTGCCTCGGCGATGCCGGTCGAGGTTCTGCGGGAGCTGCAGGAGCGGCTGCCCGGTATCCGCCTGTGGAACTTCTACGGCCAGACGGAGATGGCCCCGCTCGCGACGATCCTCGGGCCAGGCGAGCAGGTCAGCCGGGCCGGGTCAGCGGGCCGGGCGGCGCTCAACGTGGAAACCAGACTGGTGGACGACAACGACACGATGCTGCCGCCGGGCGCAGTCGGCGAGATCGTCCACCGCAGTCCGCACGCCACGCTCGGCTACTACAAGGACGAGGCGATGACCGCAGCGGCCTTCCGCAACGGCTGGTTCCACTCCGGCGACCTGGGCGTCATGAGCGAGGACGGCTACCTCACCGTGGTCGACCGCAAGAAGGACATGATCAAGACCGGCGGGGAGAACGTGGCCAGCCGCGAGGTCGAGGAGGCTATCTACCAGATAGATGGCGTGGCCGAGGTCGCCGTCTTCGGCGTCGCCCACCCGCGGTGGGTCGAGGCGGTCATCGCCGTGGTCGTCCCCAAGCCAGGCGCCACGCTCACCGAGGAAGCGGTGCTCAGGCACACCCGCGGGCTGCTGGCGGGGTACAAGACCCCCAAGCGCATCATCATCGCCGACGCCGTACCCAAAACCCCAGCGGCAAAATCCTCAAGCGGCAGCTCCGGGAAGAGCACAAGGACCTCGCCGCGGACACATGATGTCCCGGCAATCCGGGCAGCACGACCTGCGAACCGGCGCAGGCGCTCCCAGTGCTTTCACAGCCGCAGAAGTGCTGCCCGGGCCCGTAAGGCCCACCCCAGCTGGTTCCCGCGGTACGCCTGCTTGACCTGGCTGGGCACCCTCGCGAACTTTCAACACGCGGTACAGGTGCTGGCAGTCGATGAGCTGCAGAGCCTGCCCCAAGGCCCGGGAAACCACAGCCCGAGGCGGCTGAAGCACCGACGCCGCAACCCGCAGCGCGCGTAGCTACGCGGACGGACAACCCCGGAGACTAGCCGGCCGGGCGGTCGCGCTCCGTGATGGGTCATCGATGTCAACACGCACGCCGAGCCGTTCCCTTTGTCAGCCGGGGCGGATCACTACGGGTCAGCGCCGCGACGCTGCCCGGCTGACATTCGGCCGGGCGGCCGGACCCGGCTCGGCCGAGCGGCCGGGATCACGCCGCATCCACCGGACCGTGGACACCGCGGCTATGATCGCGACCGCGCAGCCGTAGCCAGTCCGGCCCGGCTCGGAGATGGTGACGTGCGGCAGCGGATGCAGCGGTGTCAGGTACCTGGCCGCCGCCAGTGCGAGCCACTCTGCCCGCCCGTCCATCGCGACCAGCACCACGAGCAGCAGCGAGTACCAGCTGATCCACGGGGTCGTCACGGCCAGCGCCGTCCCGGTCATCACGACGGCCCCGCGCCATGGCCGGTCCGGGTCTGTGCGGCGCAGTACGGCCAGGCCCGTCGCCGCCAGCAGCACTACCGCGGTGATCGTCGCCCACCTCCCCGGCACGACCAGGGCCAGCAGGACGAACCGGCTGCCGTTGGAGTAGCCCTCCTCGGCCAGGTAGCCGGGCAGGAAGCCGATCACCTTGCTGCCCACGGTAAGCAGATGCGGCAGGTATACGGCCGCGGTGGCTGCGGCCGCAGCGGCGGCTACCGTGGCCGGGCGCCGGCGGAGCACCGCTGGAGCCGCCAGGATGGGCGTAAGCTTGGTGGCGACAGCCAGGCCGAGCAGCACCCCGCCGCCGGCCGTCCGGCACAGGCTGCCGCGGCCGGCGAGAGTGATCAGCGCAGCGGCGGTAAGGAACGCGGCTAGCACGTCGACATGCGCATTGTTGCCGGCCTTCAGGCCCACGGCCGGGCACCAGGCCCAGAGCACGGCGAGCCGCGGGTCGCGGCCAACCGACCGCAGGCCGAAAAGCAGCAGGACAGTGGTGGCCACGGCGAAGAACGCCGCCCCGGCCTGGATCGGCGTGGGATTCCGGTACCAGGCGGGGCCAGGACGTGCACGGTAGCGAAAGACGCCTCCGCGGCGGGCGGGTAGACGGTGGGGATCGGCCGGCCTGTTGATCCGCGTGCAGCCAGGATCCAGCGCCACGCCGGGCCGGGCAGCCGGCCCAGTACCGGAAAGGACGCAGTGCGGCCCGTGCGCGGGCCAGAGGAAAGGATCGCGCAGCCGGGC
>CAWIJO010000003.1:0-51716 GCA_963836355.1 uncultured Actinomycetes bacterium
TGAATCCAATCACCCGGTCCGAAGGTTTCCGGTCACCCGTCGGGTCGGAGGCCGCGTAGCGGCCGACGCTGGCTTTTACCTCCCCGCTTGTCACCTCCTTATGGTTCTGGTCGGTAGTGTGCCATTTCTGGTGTGGCGGTGCGAGCTGGAGGGGGCGTGGCGCTGGGGTTCAGGTGCCGGGGATGAGATCGCTGAGCGCGACAGGTTCCCCGCACGTGGGACAGTCTCCGCCCGGGCCGATGCGCCGGCATGGCCGGGCGCAGTCGTCGCACCACTGGCGTCCGGTCTGGCGCTGGCCGCATTCGCTGCATTCGTAGACGGTGTGCTCGCGGCGGTGTCGGGGAGGCGGGAGCTGGGGGGCGGCGGGCGGGGGGTGGCGGCGCCGCCAGGCGGCTTGCTTGCACGTGTCGGAGCACCAGATGCGCAGGCAGGCACGGGTGAATGTCTTTCCGCAGGCCGGGCAGGTTGCGGTGCCGCGGGGGCTGGTGTCAGGCGCTGGCATCGGCGCTCACTTCCTGGCGGACACGGGCGCGGGCAGCTTTTGCGCTGGCGCTGGCAGCGAGGTGGCTGGTGAGCTGGCGGCGGTCGGTGCGCTCGGTTTCCAGCTGGGCTTCGGCGCGCTCGGCACGGTCGCGTTCGGCGTCGGTGAGGGCTTGCTGGGCCTGGATCTGGGCGGCGTGGCTGGCGGTGAGGGCGTCGCGCTCGCGGGCGGCGTCGTCGCGGACGCGGCTGGCCTCGGCGCGGGCGTCGGCTTCGGCCTGCCGGGCGCGGGCGGTCTCGGCGGCGGCGGCCGCGGTGTCGCTGCGGGCGGCGGTGATGGCGGCGTCACGTTCGGCCTGCAGCCGGCCGGTTTCCTGGCCGGCGGCGTCGGCCTGCGCGGTGGCGGCTTGTGCTGCTGCGGTGAGCCTGGTGGTCTCGGCGCGCAGCTGGTCCAGCTCGGCGGCCAGGGCGCGGGCGGAGTCCTGGTCGGCCCGGGCGGCGTCCAGGGCCTCGGCCAGTGCCCGGGTTTCGGCCTCAGCTTCGGCCTGAAGAGCGGCGGCGGTGGCGGCGGCGGCCTCGGCGAGGCGGCGGGCGGCCTCGGCGCCGGCGATGTCGGCGCGGACGCGTGCGGGCTGCAGCGCGGCGGCCTGCTCGCGGGCGGCCCGGGCGCAGGCGCCGGCCTGGCGCAGCAGCTGCTCCAGGGCGGCCAGTGGGTCAGCGTCCCCGTTGTCGGGGCCGGCGCCGGGAGCGGGCAGGCGGGCGTCGTTGTGGTAGCGGCGGGCGCACTCGTCGCTGCAGAACACCCGGCTGCGGCCGCGGCCGACGGAGGCCGGGACCGGGCGGGCGCAGCCGGGTCGCTTGCATGCCTGCGCCGCCGCGGGTGGCTGCGGCTGGCCCTCGGCCGGGTGGTCCTGGCCGCTGGCGTCAGCAGTGCCGGGGATGGTGGCCGTCATTGCTTTTCCTTTCTTTCTTTATTTTCATGTCTGATCAGAAGTGAAATGAAAATCACTCAGCGCGGGGCGTGCCGGTTCCGGCGGCGGAGACAGGCTGGGCGGCGGTGTCTTTGCGCAGCGACTCGCCGGTCAGCTCGATCCGCTCCGCGCTGCCCAGCAGGCGGTCCAGGGCGGCGTCGGCGATGGTCGGGTCGCCGATGGCCTGGTGCCACATCGCGACCGGCAGCTGGCTGGTGACGATGGTGGCGCGCAGCCCGGCCCGGTCCTCGATGACTTCCAGCAAGTCGGCGGCCTGGTCGCCGGTGAGGGGGCGGAGCAGCAGGTCGTCGATGACCAGCACGCTGGTGCGGGCCCAGGAAGCCAGCAGCCGGGCGATCCGCCCGTCGCCGCGGGCGATGGCCAGCTCGTCGAGCATCCGCGGGGCCCGCTGGTAGAGGGCGGTGTGGCCGTTGCGGATAGCGGCGTGGGCCAGGGCGCAGGCCAGGAACGTCTTGCCGGTGCCGGTGGGCCCGGTGATCACGATGGCGCGGGGCTGGGCGGCCCAGTGCGCGGCGGCGAGGCTGAGCAGCTGGCCGCGGTCCAGGCCGCGGGGGTGGCGGAAGTCGATGTCCTCGACGGCGGCGGGGATGCGCAGCCGGGCGGTCTTGAGGCTGCGGGTGACGCGGCGGCTGGCCCGCTCGGTCAGCTCCCGGTCGACGAGCAGGCCGAGTCGTTCCTCGAAGCTCAGCCCGGCGTAGCCGGCCTGGGCCTGCTGGTCGGCCAGGGCGGCGGCCATGGCGTGCAGCCGCAGCGTTTTCAGCCCGTCGATGGTGGGGTTGTCGAGCATGACAGGGTGTCCTTTCTACTGGTAGTAGCCCGGGCCGCGGAGGTTGCCGTGGACCGGGTGCGGGGACAGCGGCGGGGCGCTGCCGGGCAGCGGCTGGCGGTCCAGCCCGGTGCTCAGGATCGACTTGACGCTGCGGTAGGAGTACGAGCGCAGCGCCAGCGCCCGGGCGCACGCGGCCTCAGTGCGGCCGGGACCGTAGCTGCTGGCCAGGCGGATGATGCCCAGCACCGCGCGGTAGCCCTGCTGGGGATGCGTGCGGGAAGCCAGGATCGCCTCGGCCAGCGCTGCGGTGGACGGCCCGGTCTTGGCGGCCCACTCGGTGATCCGCTGCGGCGTCCACTGGGCGTGCCGCCGGTGGGACTCGGGCATGTGCTCGTCGGCGGTGGTGTAGGCGTGCCGGACCTGCGAGCGCGGGTGCGAGGCGACCCGCTGCCCGCGGTGGAAGACCTCGACCGCACCCGCCGACAGCCGCACGTCGACCTGCTGGCGGGCCAGCCGGTAGGGCACGGAGTAGTAGTGAGAGTCCGCGGCTATGTGGTAGTCAATCCCGGCGCGGGCCTTGCGCCAGGTGGCGAACTCATACCGGGTCGCCGGCAGCGGCCGCAGCGCCGGGCGGTCCAGCTGCTCGAACAGTTCCTGCCGGCTGCCGTCCAGCTTCTGGAACGGCCGGGCGTTGATCTCCGCGGCGCACCCGGCGATGGCCGCGTTGGCCTCGCCCAGGCTGGTGAACTTCCAGCCGCGCAGCCGGGCGATGATCCACCGCTCGGCCAGCAGCACGCCCGATTCGGCTTTGGGCTTGTCGCGCGGCTTATACGGCCGGGCCGGGATGATCGCCACGCCGTAATGCGCGGCCATCTCGGCGAAGGTGGCGTTCACGTCCGGCTCGTACCGGTCCGGCCTGGTCACCGCCGAGCGCAGGTTGTCGCTGACGACGATCGCCGGGCAGCCGCCCAGGGCCTCGAAGCAGTGGACGTGCGCGGTCACCCAGTACGCCAGTTCCTGGGAGGGGAACGCCTCGGCATACAGGTAGCCGGACGCGCCCAGCACCGCGACGAACAGCTCGGCCTTCAATGCGATCTGGCCGGTCACCGGATCGTGCACCGGGAAGGTGTCGCCGGGGAAGTCGACGAACAGCTTCTCCCCGGGCGCGTGGGCCTGGCGCATGCTCACGTCGATGCCGTTGCGCCAGGACCGGTACAAGTTCGCGAACTGCGAGTAGCCGTAGCCGTCGCCGGGATGGGCTTCCCGGTACTCCACCCACAGCAGCTGCAGCGTCACGCCCTTCTTGCGCATCTCATCGTGCACGTGCTGCCAGTCCGGCGCAGGCGGCCGTGCAGGCCGGCAGCACCGGCGGGTACAGCAGTGCTTCCAGCCCGGCGTCGTCCAGGTCAGCGGGCAGCGGCCACTTCACGCCCGCGGCCGCCGCCCGGACCAGGTAGTCGTGCACCGTGGTCTGCGGTACGCCCGACGCCGCGGCGACCAGGCGCTGGCTCAGCTCCTCGCCCAGAGCCAGCCGGAGAACTTCGCGGATCTTGCGCATGTCGACGCGGGGTCGCGGCATCGAGCCTTTTCCTCGGGCACAGGGGCTATGTCCGAGTAAGCGTCTCAGCGCCCGTAACCTCCGTGGTGTTACGACACGCCACCGATAGGTGATCGGATTCGATCGGAATCAGCGATCGGATTGCATCGGAATAGGCGATCGGATTCGCTCGGAATCCTCACGGGCGAGGTCAGCGGCGTAGCGGGACCAGTTGCCTCCGGCCTCGTGCATCCAGCGGGCTGCGGTGCCGGGGGCTAGGTGCAGCAGGTCGGCGAGGACTGCGGCGGGCAGTTGGCTGGCGAGGTCGATGAGCGCCGCGCGGCGGCCTGCCATGGCATAGATGCCCAGGTGGTTCAGGCGCTGGCCGAGTCGGCTGGCGGTGATGGGACGGCCTGGGAGCCCTCCGGGGAACAGCCATGGCGTGCCGGCCGGGGATCCTGTCCCGGTGTGGGAGCGCCCGGTGCGGGTCAGCTCGGTGAGGGTGACGCCGAGCGGCCCGGGGACGGGGACGTCGTGGCGGCCGAACCGGATGAAGACGGTGCCGTCGCGGCTGGTGACCTGGCTGGTGGTCATGGCGGCGATCCGCGACAGCTGCTGGCCGTAGAGCAGGAGCAGGCATCCGGCGGCGCGGTCGGTGAGGTCGAGGGTGTCGTCGTGCAGCACGCGGGCGGCTAGTGCCCAGCGTTCGTCTTGGCTGGCAGCGGTGCCGGTGCGGCGGGCTGGGCCGGGGAGGTGGAGCATCGCGCAGTGCCCGCGGGCGGCGGCCCAGGTCACGAAGTCGCGCGCCTGGCAGGCGCCGGGCCCGGTGGCCAGCCAGTCGTCGATGTCGGCCTGGCGGCACTGCTGCAGCGACCGGCCGTGCCGGGCCAGCCAGGCGGTGAAGTCCGCGGCGGCGCGGATGTTGTTGCGTGCGTGGGCGGTGTAGGTGCGCGGCCGCCTGCCCTTGCCGGCGCTGGCGCGCAGGCGGCGCATCACGTGCCAGGTGGCGTAGGCCTGGACGAGCCGCCGGGCGGCGGCGGGCTCGATCGCGGCGAGGATGCCGGTGAGCCATTGCCCGGTGCGGGTGAGTTCTTCGTCGCGGGGCGGCAGCGTCCCGCCGGCTACCAGCGCCTGGCGCAGGTGATCGGCCGCTCGCCGGCGTGGGTGGGCATCGAGCGCCTGGTGAGTGGCGGGCAGGGTCCCGGCGGCAACCTGGGCGAGGATCGCGGCGCCGCCGCCTTTGCGCAGCCAGTTGAGCGCGGACTTGGGCGTGCGGGCGGCGCAGATCGCCTCGAATACGGGCAGCAGCGCGGCCGGGATGTCCCCGCCGGGACCGGCCAGCAGCGCCGCGGCCCGGCGCCGCAGGCTGCAGCGTTCACACCGGCCGCGCTCATAGAGCTTGTCTTCCACGCCGCAGTCGGTGCATGCGCAGGTGACGGGCTGCCCGTCGCAGCTGGCGCAGGTGTCAGCGTCCGGGCCGGGCGGGGCGACCAGCCGTCGCAGCTGCCCGCAGGATGCGCACCGTGCCCGGTGCCGCAGCGCAGCGGTGTAGCACGGGTCGCAGACCGGCCCTTCGGGCCAGCGGGCCTGCGGCGGGCGGTCCTGGCCGCAGCGGGCGCAGCGGGCGGTGGCCCGCGGTGAGCATGACGGGCAGACCGGGTGGCCGCTGCCGGCGAAGTTGCATTCCCGGTACTTGCCGCACACGCCGCAGACGGCGCTGGGCATCCGGTAGCAGCTGACGCAGATGTCCGGCGCGCCGCCGCGGGCCCGCACCGCGATCGAGGCGGTCTGGCCGCATGCCCCGCACCGGCGGTGCCCGCGGTCGTGGCGGCGGCACCGCTCGCAGATGCGCTGCCCGGCGGCGTCACGGCTGACGACCGGCTTGACCACGCCGCAGTGCGCGCAGGCAGCAGTGACCTGGCGGGCCGTGCATGGCTTGCACATCCCCCCGCCCGCTGTGCGGTAAAGCGGCATCCCGGCCCGGCCGCAGCGCGCGCACCCGGGCATGGTCAGCGTCTTCGATCCGCGGGTGATCAGCTCGGCGGCCAGGCGCCCGGCCACCGGCGGCGCCCCGCGCCGGAGCATGTCCGGGTCGGCGGCCAGCGCCGCGGCCAGTTCCCGCAGCACTGCCGGGCTGGTGGCCACCGCATCCACCGCGGCGGCGGCCTCGCCGGCGGGCAGCGACCCTTCCGCCGCGATCACGAAGCGGATCAGCGCGTCCCGGCGGCAGGCAGCACACGGCCGCCGCAGGCCGTGGCTGGTCAGCTCGTGACCGGAAGGGCAGCGGGCCGTCACCGCGCGCCCGGGCCGGGGACGACGCGGGCCCGCACCGGCCGGGGCCGCCGCGCCGCCGGGGAGGACGCCGGCTTGCTGACGGCGGGCGTCCTGACCACCTCGATGAGGTCACCGGGCTGGCAGCCCAAGATGTCGCACAGTGCCGCCAGGGTGGCCAGGCTCAGCCGCTCCGGAGTGCCGGTGACCAGCCGGTAGACCTGCTCCCGGGACAACGTGATGCCGCGCTCGGCCAGCAGCGGCCCCAGCTGTGTCGTGGCGTACATGTCCTGGCCGGCCATCAGCCGCCGCAGATGCCACCGGTAGCCGATCGTCCTGCTCATCCCTGGCCTCCCTCGCCGAAGGCGCGGGCCAGCGCGGCCCGCAGCATCCGGTTCCTCGCGTCCTGCCCGACCGTGGTGTAGATGGCCGTGGTCGACGCCCACGAGTGCCCTGCCTGCTGCTGCACGAACAGCGGGTCCGCGCCGTCTTCGATCAGGTGCGAAATGTACGAATGACGCAGGCAGTGCACCGACAGCTCGCCCGGCAGCCCAGCCCCTGACCGCCAGGCCGCGAACCGGTCATCGATCTGCCGGGGCGAGATCCGCCCGCCCCGCTCGGTCAGCCACAGCGCCGGATGACCGCCCGCCTCATAGCACGGCCGCACCTGGCCGATGTACTGCCCCAGCGCCTCAGCCGCCCACGGCATCACGGTGGCCACTGCCCGCCGCCGCGGCGGGCTGCCGCGCATCGCCTTGCCATACCGGACATGGCACACCCCCAGCCCGCCGAGCTCGGGCGCCGCCGGATTCGCCGCGAAGTCGCTCACGTCGAGCATCGCCGTCTCCCGCCGCCGCAGCCCCCACCCGTAGATCACCTTGAACAGCGTCGCGTCGCGGAACGCGGCCAGCCACCCCTTGCGCCGCGACGCGGCCGCCCGCCCGACGTGATCATCCGCGGCGTCCAGGAACGCCTGCAGCTCGGCCCGGGTCAGCGGGCGCCGCTCGGGCCGGCCCTCGTACCCGGCCGCGTGCACGGCCGTGTTGCCCTCATGGCACACCTGCACGGGCCGGGCGCCGACCTGCTGCTCGCACTCGGCGATCCAGCCATACCGCGGATCGCATATGTAGCCGAGGAAGGCCGCCAGCGCACCCTCATACGACCGGACCGTCGAATGCGCCCACCCGCCCGAGGCAACCCACTGCTCGACCTGCCCTGGCGCCCACTGCCACGGCCACGCCCCGGCGAACGCGGCAAACCGGCGCACCAGCCGGACCCGGCCCTCGATCAGCGGCCCGGTCAGCCGCCGCGCGGCCTGCTGGCGCCGCCAGCCCTCCAGCATCGCCTCGAACAACGCGGGCTCGGGCCGCAGCGGCACCGCGCCGCCTGCCAGCACTAAAGCAGCCGACCCCGCGGCCTTCCGCGTCCCGGGCACCAGCACCACCCCATTCATGCACCGAACGCAATCAGACGGACACTCAGTGCAACCGGATCAGATGCCACATCCTGGCACCCGCCGCAACCCGGATGACGCACCCCCAGGCCAGCCGCGTGTCGCGATCACGGACCGGCCGGCGGCGCAGCAGCCCCCTCGCGCCGACGACGCCGACCGCACGCTGTCCGCCGGAACTGTCATGCTGCACCCAGCGCAACCAAGAGCACCCCGGTGCATCACCAGGTCAGCAGGCACAGCCATGATGCATACCACGCCACGGCGCCAGGCGCATCATCGTTGCATCAGCTGCCAGTGGCCGGTAACGCCCCAGGTCACCGCCATCGCATAGCACCCCCGGCATGCCGGGCAGCCACGGAGCCGCACGCTGCGCCGCAGGCAGCAAGCGTTCACGCGAACTGCCGAATGATGCATCAGATGCAATTCTGCTCATTTTCAGCCGGGTCGCCAGCGTATGCCGCAGCGAGTGCATGCCATGACGGCGTTTCTCGCTCACCGGGACGTGCGCCACCCGGGCGTGCTTGACCAGGATCTGATGCAGATGGTCCTGGTCGGAGAACGGCCCGACCGGGGCCAGGTGCCGCAGGAACACCTGCGGGCAGTCACTGTCCGGCCGGCCATGGCGGATGTAGTCGATCACCGCCCAGCCGACTTCTTTCAGCAGCGGCAGCTGCACCCGGTGACCGGTCTTGGCCTGCGTCACGAACAGCCGGTTGCCGGCCCAGTCGAAGTCGGCGAACTCCAGCCGCCGGATGTCCGCGCCGCGCAGCCCGAGCCTGGTGATCAGCAGGATGATCGCGTAGTCCCGCTTCCCGCACGGGTTGTCCCGGTCGATCGCGTCGAGGATCCTGGTGACCTCGCCGGGATCCCATACCGACGGGATCCTGGCCTGCCTGGCCGAGCGTGCCGCCGGGACCGCCTCCAGGCAGGCGCCATCGACCAGGCCGTCAGCCGAAGCGAACCGCAGGAATGACCGCACCGCGCACAGCTTCTGCTCGACCGTCTTGAACTGGTAGCCGGCCAGCGTCGCGACGAACGCCCCGATCATGTCGGCGTCACAGCAGGCCAGCCCGCCGCGCGTGCCGGCGAACGCGACGAACTCCCCGGCCAGCGTCCCGTAGGTCCGCACCGTCGATGCCGAGAGCCCAGCCGCGCGCAGGTGCGCCTGGAACCAGGCAACCGCCTCGGCGCCGGGCCCGTCCAGCTTGCTCACCGACCGGTTATAGCGGCGCAGCACCGCCCCGTGCGCCGCGTACTCGCCGAGCATCGCGGCGACCCTGAACATGTAGATGTCATTCGGCTTCAGGGTGCCCGCCTGCTCCTTGCCGAAAAAGCCGCCGCAGGCCTGGTCGACCCACGCCATCGCCACATCCAGCGAGAACTCATCCGCACCGCGGGCAGCGAAGTACTTCTGCAGCCGGCGCCAGCAGCCCCGGTACCACACCATCGTCGAGTCTTTGTAGCCCAGGCGCACCAGTTCCGCGTCCAGGCCAGACACCAGCGCAGGCAAAGCGACCATCCGGCCGACCTCCGATCACGCATGGCCCGGCACCCTGCCGGGCTGCATGATCGGAATCCTCGGGGTTATGCGCAGTGCCCGAGCGCCAGCATCGCTGTCACCAGGCCCGGCAGGCCAGCGCTGCGCATAACCCGGCACTGCTCATAAGGCGGTTTATGTAACGCTTCTCATAAACCGCCTTGGGGAGTCCCGGTCAGTGTCTCTTCCCTGTATCCGAGGTCGGTGAGGACCCCGGATTTCAGGAACGCCTTCACCAGAGCGCAGATACGCTTATCCTTGATCCGCACCCGCAGCCTGCCCATCAAAGCAGAATGACTAATTTCGTCGAAGCAGGCTTTGATGTCCGTCTCGAATACCCATCTATAATTGATGGACTCCGAGGCGAAGTGATGGATTTCGGCAATTGCGTCCTGCGCCCTGCGGTTCGGGCGGAACCCCTACGAGCACGGCTTGAAATCCGCCTCGAAGATGGGATCGAGCACCAGTTTCAGGCTTGCCTGGACCACCCGGTCGGCGATGGTGGGAATTCCTAGCTTCCGGAATTTCCCGGTATTACCTTTGGGTACCATCACACGCCGTACTTCGTCCGGCCGGAACTCGCCAGCTTTCAGCGAGTCCCGGATCTGGCCCAGGAAAGCCCCGGCCCCGATCCAGGTCTCGATCCCGGCCGCGGTGGCCTTGTCGATTCCTGTGGTCCTGGCGCCCTTGTTGGTGGACACGCGCTCCCACGCGTGCACCAGGAACGCCGGGTCGTAGACGAGGTTGAACAGGTCACCGAACCGGCGACCAGGATCTTCGGTCGCCCAGCGGTGCAACTTGGCCTGCATCCTCCGTACCATGACGCTGGCCGTGAAATCATCCGGCCAGGCCACAGCGCCGGTATTCACCGGCGCGTCTTCGGACATTACATCTCCTTCCTTGACTGACACGCTGCCGTCCTTCCCCATGCGCGCGGCTTTCCCGCGCCCGGAGTACTACGACGGCTCCGCCCCGCCCGCGCCTTCGGCTGGCATCGCGCCTATCCGCCGCCCATTCCCCTGGCCGGGAAACGGCTACGGAACGCACGCGGGCGGTTATCGCGGTAGGGACCGCCCTTACGGGCGGCCCCCCGCACAGATCCCAGCGAGCGGGACTACCGCACTGGGCTCCTGCCTTGGGTACGGGCGTAAAACCGCGCATCAGGGAAGGGATGCATAACGCGGGCGGGCGGCAGCCACCGATCCGCCAGGCGGTTCATGCGTTTCCAGTCCAGGCGGGAGCGCTGGCTGCGGCGCTGTAGCGCCCGATGCCAGTGCCGCGTTACCTGGGTACGGAACGCCGCCACTGCCTTGCGGTTGCCGGGCACGGCGTAGTAGGCGCAGTGCCCTCGCACCACGCTTCCCAGCCACCGTCCCTGCTCCGGGACAGGGTGGTGCTGGCGCCGCCGCAGCTGGTCCTTGACCTCTGCCAGCTTCGCCCGCACCCGTTTCGAGACCGTGATACGCCGCACCCAGAAACGCCCGTCCCGCCTCGTCGCGCAGATATGCGTGAAGCCGAGGAAGTCGAACGTCTCCGGTTTCCCGGCACCCCGCTTCTTCCGGTTCACGGCGGCGAACCGCCCGAACTCGATCAGCCGCGTCTTGCCGGGATGCAGCTCCAGCCCGAACTTCGCGAACCGCTCGCGAAGATCGTGCACGAACCGGCACGCATCCTGGTAGTTCTCGAAACCCATGGCAAAGTCGTCCGCGAACCGCACGATGATCACCTCACCGCGCGCCACGTGGCGCCTCCACCAGTCGGCCCACAGGTCGAGGACATAGTGCAGGTACACGTTAGCGAGCAGCGGCGAAACCGATGCCCCCTGCGGCGAGCCCCGATCACTTTGCGTCCACGCCCCGTCCTCGATGACCCCCGCAGCCAGCCACTTATCAACCAGCCGCAGAACCCGCTTATCCGCGATCCGGTGCCCGAGGAACTTCCTCAGCCAGCCCCGATCAAGCTGGCCGAAAAAGTCGCGGATGTCCGCATCGAGCACCCAGTTCACCTTCTTCACCCAGATCCCGGCTGACAGCGCGTCCAGCGCGTCATGCGGGCCGCGGCCCGGCCGGAACCCGTAGGAGAAGCCCAGGAAGTCCGTCTCGTAGACGGCATTCAGCACCTCGACGACGGCCCGCTGGACAATCTTGTCTTCCAGCGAGGCGACGGACGATTCATATTGCCTCTCCTGCAATCGCGTGTCGGGATGTTCGGACGTGGTGCGGGTCTGTGCTGGCCGGGGCGGCTTTCACGGGTTCGCTGTGTGATCATGCCGGGCGGTGCCGACAGTTACGGCGGCGGCGTTGTGCCGTCAGGGCCGGTTTCGCGGGCTGGTGCGGCGGGCGGCCGGGTTCAGGTGGCCGGATCCGGCGATGCGCCGGCGGCAGGCGGCCTCGATGTTGGTGGTCCACGGGATGCACAGCCTGCCGCCGGGGCCGCGCCGGGCGTCGAGCTGGGCGGATTCGATCCAGTGGTAGATGACGCTGGTGCTGCAGCCCAGCCGCCGGGCGGCTTCGGCGACGGGGACCTCGCCGCCGGCGTAGGGGGCGGGGGCGGGGATGTTGTAGGCGTGGCGGATCCACTGGACGGCCTTGACGTCGAAGGGGCGGCCGTGGCCGGTGGTCAGCCCGGCGGCGTTGAGCCGCTGGCTAGCTCGTCGTTGCTGGTGGCCGGTCCGAGCTGCCGGGCGAGCTCGACTGCGGCGGCCGGGGTGCGCTTGGCCGTGCCGGAGTGGATGGGCCGGTCGGTGGCAAGTTCGTCGGTGGCGCCGGTGTGCCAGCGGATTCCGATGCGCACCTGGCCGGGTTGCTGCCCGGGGAGCACGGTGATGTCGGCGATCAAGGTGCGCAGCAGCCGTTTGCGGTCCTTGCTGCTGGTGGCGGGCGCGTGCCAGAGTCCGGGCAGGTCGGCGGCGAGTTTCTCCAGTTCCGCCCGGCCGGGCAGCGGCGGCTGCGCGTCCCGGGCGGCCTCCAGCGCTTGCTCGGCCTCGGCGAGGGCGGCGAGCCTGTCCTCCCAGCGGGCCTCCAGGCTGCGGGCGACCAGCCGGTTCTCCGGCTCGACCTGGCTGAACGCGCGCTCGGCCCGGCCGGCCTCATAACGGGCCCGTTCCACGGCCAGCTCGGCGGCCCGGCTGACCCGCTGGTGCCGGCCCGCGACCTCGCCTGCGGCTGACAGCGCCAGGGCGACCTGCTCAGGGGTGAGCGCGTCCAGCAGCATGCGCGCAACCGCGTCGTCCACGGTGGCGGCGGCGACTGACCGGCAGGCGGGCGTGGTGAGCAGGTCGCGGTGGGAGCTGCATTCATAGGACGGCCGCTCGCTGTGGTAACTGGTGCGCATCGGCTTGCCGCAGCTGCCGCACCAGATGATCCCCTGGCATAGCGCGCGGCCCTCGCGGGGCGGCCGTGCTCCGGCGTTGGTCCGGTTGGCCGCCAGCCTGGCCTCGTTGGCCAGGTAGTCCGGCCAGGTGATGTATCCCTCGTGATGATCTTTGATCAGGACCGGCCATTCGGCGCGGGGCCGTTCCGTCATCGCCGTGTGCACCGTGCCGCCAGGGTCGACGGTGCGGCGCGAGGTGTAGCGGCCGAACACGTACGCCCCGGCGTAGCCCGGGTTCTTCAGCACGCCCAGGACCCGGGCGTGGGTGAGGCGCCCCCAGCGCAGCTGCCCGGCCCATGCCCCGCCGTAGGCGCGCAGCGGGAACTTGCGGCCCGCGAACGCGGCGACCACGCCGTAGGCCGACCCGCCCGCGGCGAAGGCGGCGAACACGTCAGCTACCGCGACCTGGACCTCGGCATCGGGGTCGATCACGACCTCGCCGGCCTCGTCGTGGGACGTAGCCGACCGGCAGCGGGGTGCGCAGCTCGCCGCGCTCGGCCGCGGCCCGCTTGTTGGCCTGCAGCCGCTGCGCCATCACGTGCAATTCCATTTCTCCCATGGTGCCCTTGAACCCCAGCAGGACCCGGTCGTTCATGTCGGCGGGATCGTAGACGCCGTCGGGGTCGATCAGCAGCGTGCCGGTGATCCGGGCGAACTCCGCCAGCCGGGCCACGTCGGCGCTGGACCGGGCCAGCCGGGTGACCTCGATCCCGAAGATCGCCCCCACATCGCCCCGGCACATCCTGGTGACCAGCTCGGTGAACCCCTCCCGGGCCACCCCCCACTTCCCGGAGATCCCCAGGTCGGTGTCGATCACCTCGATGTCGCCGCGCGCCCACCCCAGCTCTGCCGCCGTCTCCGCCAGGCCGTACTGGCTCCTGGTCGACTCGGTGTGCTGGCGGACCTGGGCCATCGAGGATTGCCGCAGGTAGATTAGCGCCGCCCGCTCCCGGTGAAAGCTCGTGATCTTGTATTCGCCGTTCACCGCAACCTCCCGCCCCGGGCCGCAGTGCCGCGGCCGTCATGTTGGCCAGCGCCGCCACTGCCTCGGCCCGCGCGGGCCCGGACAGGACGGCGGCGCTCACCGGCTAGGACAGTTCTCGCCGGGCCAGCAGCTCGGCGTTGATCGCCGAGATCTCCGCGAGCAGCTGCTCGATCTCCTCGCCGTTGCGCAGGTACCGGCGCACCACCCCGGCCAGGGACGCCGGGACGTACCTCAGCCGGCCCCGGGCCGCGGTCTTCGGGGCGAAGAAGGCATACGGACCGTGCGGCTCGCCGTCGGCGCACCGGCAGCCGGCCTTGCCGCACCGCCGCGTCTGCTCGGTCAGCGAGCCTGACAGCACCTGCTCGGCGCCCCCGAGCCGCGCGGCCAGAGCGCGCCGCCGCGACAGCAGCCGCCGCGTCGGCGTCCCCGCCAGGCCGGTCCCGGTCTCGTTCTTTTGCGCTTTCATCACAAAAGAGTATGCCGCTGCCAGGCATGACAATCAACGACCCTGCAGCGCGCGTGTCGCCATGCCCAGCGCTGCGAGCCCATCGGCCGACAGCCGGTGCGCCTCCGGCAGCTCGCCCCGGTCGGTCCACGACTCCGGCAGCGTGATCTGCCCGCTGAACCCGCCCGAGCAGGTAAACACCGTGGCACCGGCCCGGCGCCTGGCGAACAAGATCTCCAGCCGCTGCCCGTTCAGCGGATGAAAGGGATGGGTGACAACGACGAAACCCAAAGGATCATTGGACAATGCGGCACTATGCCGCCTCCGTGGCGATGCCGAGCGGCCGCAGCCGCCCGTCCGCCTTCGGGATGCAGACACGCCGTGACGGCTTTGCCCGGTAGCTCCCCGCATGCAGCCGCCGGTGCAGACCCTGGAGATTTGCCTCCAGGTCCTGGCCGTAGGCCGCCCACGTCACCCCGTCCACCCCCGGCGCGGCCTTCGGGCGGATCGCCCAGTAGGCCCACCGCAGCCGGCTCAGGCTGACATGGTGCAGCAGCGCGGTGAACCGCGCTTCCTTATCCCTTCGCGCTACCTCACGCACACGGTCCAGCCCGCTTAGCGCACCGTGCCCGGCACTGCGTCCGGGATGCGTTGTGCTGGCCGTGTTCCCCTCGGCCGGTCCCCTTTCCTCCACCGCCTCCGCAGCCGCTCCCACGGCCTTGTTCAGCAGCTTCGCAGGTACTACGGGACCGTCTGACTTCCCGCGCTCTTTCATCTCAGGCTTACCGCCTCGGCGTTCCCTGAGCGGCCCGCCCGGTGATCAGCCAGACGGGCGAGCAGCGGGATCTCCCGGTTCTCGCGCAGGAGGACTCCGCACATGCACAGGTTCTCAGACCGCGCGGGGTCCCCCGGCGGCTCGCGCTAGCGCCGCCGGTGATGTGGCCTTCCGTCTCGTGAGACGACGTCGGCACCCCGAAGTGGTGATTTCGCGGCTCAATAGCCCGGCCTGCACGTACCCCTGTCAACGCTTCACCAGCACCCTCACAGGTACCAGCGCATGACTCGGGGCCATCGCGGGTCGCTACTCCTTCGATGTCGGGCGTTCTCATCCCTTTCCTCCCGCCGGTTTATCCCGGCGCACCCCACGTTCACTGTTGCCCGGTCGACGGGTTAGGGTCGGGTAAGCGGGGCGCATTGCTGCGCCCCGCTCCCCTCAGAACCGGACTTGAATGGTTCCCATTCATCCGGCTCAAGCAAGCCCTATTGGCTTGATGGCAGGCAGAGTTGCCGGTTTCCTTGCGACGCTGGCTTCGTACCGGCGTGCGCAGTAGGCGTGTATTAGGCGGAGCGCAGCGTGACCGCCCGACGTGCCGTCTCCCGCATCCGCGATAACTGCTCGCTTGCGCATCGCCTTGCGGGTGACCTTGACCCACATCTCCCATTCCTGCGGGGTCTGTGGTTCCTGGTCGGCGTGCAGCAGCAATCCCCGGCAGAGCGGACAACGGCCGTGCTGCGCCTGCAGCAGGCGCAGCCGGGACCTGTCCAGCGGGGGCTTGCGGCGGCGGCGCCGCCCGGCCCAGTATTCGGCCAGCGCCGGGTCATCGGGTGATGCCCAGCCCTTGACCTGCTGGTGTCGGATGATCTGTGTCCAGGCGAACTTGGCGAGGAAGGCTCCGCTGTCACGATCGCCGAAGATCCACCTGTCCCGCCTGGTCTTGTGGAATGCGCCGAAGTACCGGTCAACGACCCACCGGTCCCGTTTATTCGGGTGACGACGCCTGGCCCAGCTCATGGCCAGCTTCCACATATGAGTGTCCAGCTGGGTGAACGTCCTTTTGGACACCACACTCCGGTAATAGGCTGACCAGCCCCTGATAATGGGGTTCAGCCTTCGGATCACCGCCGGAGCGCTGGCCCCTCTGAGGGACCTCATCTCTGCGGTGAGCCGTTTCCGGAACCGCTGCACAGCCGCCTTGCCCGGTTTGATCAGCAGCTTCCCGTTGCGATACCGGCGGATATGCATCCCGAGGAACTCAAAGCCTTCTTCGAGACGGACGATTCGCGTCTTGTCATCGTTGAAGGCCAGCCCCCTGGGCGCCAGCCACGCGGCCAGCCGCGCCTTGACCTGCTCGGCCTGCTCGCGGCTCTCGCACATCGCCACAAGATCGTCTGCGTACCTCACCAGGACAGGGCTGCCCGGCACCACCCGGTCGGCGTTGACGCCGGACGTGCGGTAGCGGACCCCGGCAGCCTGCTCCATGCCGTGCAAGGCCACATTCAGCAGCCCGGGGCTGATCACTCCGCCCTGGGGTGAGCCCTCCCAGGTCGGGGTGAACCATTCCTGCTCGACCACGCCCGCTTTCAGCCACCGCTCGACCAGCCCCCTGGCGGGAAACGTGCCGATCTGACTGAGGATGTGACCATGATCAAGCCGGTCGAACGCCGCCGCCAAGTCTGCGTCGAGAATCCACCGCCGTTGCGGGTTGTGCCCGTGCACGGTGTTGAAGATGGCCTCGATCGCGTCATGGCAGCCACGGCCCGGCCGGAAGCCGTAGGACTTCGGCTCGAACCGCGCCTCCCCGTCATGAGAAGCGGGTGCGCACCGCCAACCAGCCCAAATCCACCGGGTTAGAGCTGGCGGAGAATCAAGAGGCGTAACGTAGCCGGTTCCTCTCGTATACCTTCCCGTCTCGCTCACCGCGCCCGGCCCATCCGGCAGTCCTGAGCCAATGCCACTCACCCTAAGTTGATCATGGTTTCGGGGTGTGTCGCTGCGTGGTGTTCTGGCAGGTAGCCGGCATGATCGCGGCTTATGGCAGACAATGGCGTGGTGGCGGGCGGGCGGCTGACGGACTGGGTTTCTCTCGGTGTGCTGGCCGCGTTCGTGCCGCGGGATGCGGTGGATGACGCGGTCGCGGCGGCGGGCAGGCAGGCGAGGCGGTCGGATGGCAAGCTCCCGCCGCACGTCATGGTCTATTTCGCCATGGCGCTGGCCTTGTTCGCTGACGATGACTATGAGGAAGTCGCGGCCCGGCTGACCGAGACGCTGACGGCGTGGGGGTGCTGGGACGATTCGTGGAGCGTGCCGGGCTCGGGCGGGATCACCCAGGCCCGCCAGCGGCTGGGATACGAGCCTATGAAGGAACTGTTCTCCCAGGTGGCGGTCCCGGTGGCGGAGGAGCTGACGGGCGGGGCGTTCCTCGGGCCGTGGCGGCTGATGGCCATCGACGGGTTCGAGTGGGACGCCCCCGATACCAAGGAGAACGCGGCCGCGTTCGGGTTCGCCGGCGCCGGCGCTGATGACCCGGGCCGGCCGGCGTTCCCGAAGGTGCGGGTGGTCACCGTCAGCGAGTGCGCCTCGCACGCGGTCGCGGATGCGGCGATGGGCGGCGTGGCGGGCAAGGGCGCCGGGGAGCAGTCGCTGGCCCGCAAGCTCTACCGCAGGCTGGACGAGGACTGGCTCCTGATCGCGGACCGGAACTTCTACGGCTGGGCGGACTGGTGCACCGCCGCCGGTTCCGGCGCGCAGCTGCTGTGGCGGGTCAAGGCCGATCTCACCCTGCCGGTCCTGCAGATCCTGCCGGACGGGTCGTACTCCTCGGTGCTGGTGAACCCGAAGATCCGCGGCAAGGCCCGGCAGGCGCTCACCGAGGCGGCCCGCGCCGGGGCGGACCTGGATGAGGACCAGGCCCGCTACGTGCGGGTGATCGAGTACGAGGTCCCGGACCGTGACGGCGACGGCAAGGGCGAGGTGATCGCGCTGGTCACCACGATCACCGAGATGACGGCGGCCCCGGCGCCGCTGCTGGCGGAGGCATATCACCAAAGGTGGGAACATGAAACCGGGAACGGCCAGCTCAAGACGCACCTGCGCGGACCGGGACGAGTGCTGCGGTCCAAGAGCCCGGACATGGTCCGGCAGGAGATCTACGGCTACCTGCTGACCCATTACGCCCTGTCGGCCCTGATCTGCCGGGCCGCCACCGAGGCCGGCATTGACCCGGACCGGGTCAAGTTCAAGCGCACCGTCCGCATCGCCCGCCGCCGCGCCGCCGACCCGGCGGCCTTTCCCCCCTGAGCGCCGGGAACGCATCCTGGCCACGGTCATGGCCGGCATCACCAGGAAAAAGCACCTCAACCCGAAGCGGCGGCACCGGACCTACCCGAGGGTCGTCAAGCGAGCCCGCCACAACTCCTACCGCGTCAAACGACCCGGCGACCACGGCACCCGCCACCCCGGCCCGGCCACAATCAAGCTGGCTAACCTCCGCCTACCCGTACTCGCGGCATGATCAACTTAGGCTGAGTGGCATTGAGTCCTGAGCCGGCGCCGACTTTGTCGAGGCTGCTCCCGCCCTTGCCACCGACCCGTGGTTTAGGCTGCCTCCAGCTTTACCCCGCCGCTACGACGGCAGGGAAATGGACGGTCTTTCACCTCCATCCGATAACAACAGTGCCTCGTGGCGCACCAGCAGCTTCTCCAGCCGCTGCCAGTGCCGGACCCGCTCGCGGGTCAGGTCGGTGCGCAGCCTGGCGTAATCCCGCAGCTGCCGGATCTCGGCCGGCGGGACGAAGGAGGGCCGCAGCATGCCCCGCTCGGTCAGCTTCGCCAGCCAGACCGCATCCAGCTTGTCCGTTTTCGGACGGCCCGGGACGTTCTTCACGTCGTGAGCATTGACCAGCTGCACCGCCAGGCCAGCCGCTTCCAGCAGATAGAAAAACGGGCGCCAGTAATCGGAAGTCGACTCGATCGTGACCTTCTCGATCCCCTCAGCCACCAGCCGCCCGCCCAGTTCAATGATCGCGTTCGTGGTGGCATCCACTCCCCATACCCGGGTGCGCCGCTGCCCGGCCGGGACGGATGCGGCACACGCGTGCACACCATCCCCGACGCCTTCGCCACATCGACCGCAGCGACCCGCTCAGTGACCTGCTCGTGCTCCTCGTCCTCGATCTCCTGCGGCTCCCTCATGCCAGGCATCTCCTCACGCCATCCGGGACACGGCGGGATGCCCGGGGACCTCGGTCGGGAACCGAAATTCTGACCGGCGTGCTCGAAGCACAGTGCGCGACCCGTCAAGGTCAAGGCCCCGGCGCCAGACTTACATACGGGCTCAGGTACCAAGGAACAGCCGGCGTCGTCGGGCAGCCCGCCCCGATTTTCACGGCGGCACGACGTCCCCCGCAGGGATATCAGGACTTACATGAACCCGCGACCTCTGGGTTATGAGCCAAGACGGCAGAGTTCACCCGGTACGGTAACTCACACACATGGCCAGCACGCTCTGGCAGTCGGGAGCACGGGCAGGCTGGAAGCCCTGCGGAGTTGACCACCCCGCGCATGGCGGAGAGCAGGCGCTCCGCTTCTATGGCCCGCGAACCCGTGGTGCCTCCCTGAATCGCTCCGGCGGGTCCGGAGGCTCCACCATGAGGGATTCCCGGCACACAAGGGCATCGACTATCCGCCGATGGTGCTCTGAGTGCAGCCCGGGTGGACTGCGGTTGCCACTTGGGTCTCAGCCGCTGCCGCTGAGATCGAGTTTCGCGGCGTTGAGAAACGCATTGAGAGCGCCGCGGACATCTTCGACGCGGTCCGCTTGCATCGCCTCACCCAACAGCTCCGCCTGATCCCGAACGTCGCTCGGAGCCATCAGTACAGTCTCGACCACCTTCGCGAGGATTGCCGCCCTGGTGCTGTTCACCGCCTGTTCTGCGCTGGCCAGCGCTTTTTGATCCTCGGGATCGAACTCGGCAGCCATTCCCATTAGGTCGGCCCTCTCCCGGCTGCGTTCCACGAAGACCCTGACCAGCCCGATGAGTTGTACGTAGACGACGCGGCGTTCAGCTACGAATCTGCGCGCGTCTTCCCGCTCCGCCGCCCGCAGGGTGGCCCGCTCGGCTGCCTCGCCGCTCAGGACGATCTGTCGTTCGGCGTTACGCCCCTGCCACCAAGCGCCGAGAGCAATGCCGCTGAGAGCAGATATCGCCGGAATCGCCAATTCCCACCAGCGCGCCACGCTCGTTATCCTCTCTCATCGCCGCTCCCGTGCCGGGCACGGCACAGTCGCCGAACCCACAGTCCGCCGTCGTTATCCTCCGGTGGAGGATAACGACGGAAGATTGGCGCTTCTCGCCGATTAGACCAGAGTCAACAGGTATCCACCGGCGACACCGGCCACGCACAGGTGACGCGCTGAGGGCAGCCAGCCGACATCGCTGAGAGTTTGTGGAATCCGGATCCCGGTAATCGCCTGTCCCCGGCGGGGATCCCAGACCGTGACCGTCCCGTCCCAACCAGCCGTGACAAGCCCGCTGCCGTCGGGACTGGCGCGGCACACCGTGATCGCGTTATCCATCCGGGTGAGGACTGCCGGGGACTGGCCGGGACCGAGGATGGCGAGCGTGCCGGCCTTGGGGTCAGTGACGGCCGCCGTCCACTTTCCTGCCGGGCTGACGGCCAGGTGTTCGATGCCGCCGCTCAGCTGGATCCGCGCGACCCCTCGTGATCTGTTCATGGTGGGGTGGAAGGTCACCAGGCCTGCGCGGTCACCGAGGATGACCGATTCTCCGTCGGCGCTCGACGTCACGGCCGACATACCTGCGGCCATGCCAGTCATCCGCTGGGTCGCCCATCGGCTGCCGGATTTGAGCAGGTACGCCTGTTTGTCGGCAGCGACCGCCAGCCATCTGCCCTGCGGATCCGCCGCGCAGACGATCGCTCCGGGCAGATCCAGCGATTCGGTATGGACCAGCCGACCGCTCGACGGCTCGCCCACCGTCAGGAGCCCGGCTGCATCGACTGTCGCTACCCAGGTTCGCGCTGACCGGCCGGGGGTGGCGGATGCCACGATCTGGTGGCCGTGGCCCGGCCACGTCCAGCGGCGGGTGCCGGTGCGGGCATCCGAGACATAGACGGCGCCGTCGTCGTCCGCGCTCACGATCCACCGGCCGTCCGCCGTTATCTCACAGGTGAAGACCAATCCATTGAGGAATTGGACGTTCTCATGGCTCAGTACGGAAAACCGTTCCCGCCCGCTCGCCGTGTCGATGACGTGAACGGTGCGCTGGCTGTCGACGAGCGCCACCCAGGTGCCGTCGGGCCCGCTGCGGCAGGCGACAGCAGGGAAGGCAATATCCAGCGCGCCGTTGCCGACGCCGTCCGCCTGGACGGGCCATACCCGGACATCGCCTCGGAGGTCGCCGGTGGCGAACCAGCTGCCGTCGCCGCCGGCCGCGCCGGCGGTCACGGGACCGCGGTGAGATCCCAGCTGACGGACCGGGTCAGCGGCGCCGGGACGGCACAGGTGGACCTCGCCCAGGTTGTAAGCCACCTCCGTTCCGATCGCGACCCACTCAGCGCCGGGGCCGCGGACGACGGTCCCGAGCTTGCCGCTGACGTTTGCCCGGTGCCCCCAGTCCCGGGACCGGCCGAGAGTCTCGATCCTTGACCAGGTGGACACCGTGCCCTTCCGGCGATCGTCCTCCTCCTTGGTGATCATCCTCAGCATGCCGGAGCCGTCCGGGGCCACTGCCCACGCAGAGATCCAGCTGGTCTCCTCGCGGCCGCTGACCACGCCCCGGACACGGTTCCTGAGCTGGGGAAAACGGCTGGTGGCCGCCAGCCAGCCCTGGGCGATCATGCGTACGGCAAGGCCAGAGAGCGGATCCCACTCGACGACGTCATCCCGGATATTTCCGATGACACCGCCGGAGGGAGAAAGAGCCTGCGGCACGAAGTCGTTGCGGGAGTGCAGGGGAAGCCCGTCCGGCAGACGCCAGACAGAGGTCACTACCGGGTGGAAGTGCCGGAACAAGCAGAGCATGATCCAGCGCTCCGCCGGATCGATGAGCATCGGCCCCGGCGAGTCGTTGGGATCGTCCGTGATATTGCCGCCCAGGCGCTGAATCGGCTGCCTGGTGGCCATGTCCCAGACGTACACGGCGCCGTCGAAGCTCGCCGTTGCGAAAAATCGCCCGGAGTCGAAGAATGCGCAACGCTCTACTGCATAGTCGTGCGGGATCTTCAGGTCCACTTTGGTCGTTGGCAGCCAGCCGTCCGGCTCAGTGACCCAGAGGATCAGGCCGCCCCGGCTGTCTGCGGTGACCACGGCCTGGCCAGTGGGCGACACAGCCGCCGCCGTGATCGCATCCGAATGGCCGGATAGGGTAGCGACCCGTGTCAGCGAGTCACTGGTCAGGATGCGGAGATCACCTCCGTCGGTCCCGGCGAGCAGCAGCGGCCTGCCGGGGAACGAGCACAGCTCGGTGATCTTGCTGCCAACGTTCGCGACTCCGCCAAGCGCCGGGACGTCGTCGGGCATGGGCCAGACCGGGACGAGCAAGGGCACCAGCTCGCTGCTGGCGGTGGACTGGAGGACGGCCGACCGAACAGGCCCCTCGGGCAGTCGGGAGAGGATGGTGCTGTTCAGCGCGCTGGGCGGGTCGAGCGGGCCGAGCACCCCAGCTGACCGCCGCACTGCCGCCCGAAGCTCGCGGACCGCCGGATCCGAGTCCAGACGGCTCAGGTCTTCGTCGAGCCCGGCCACGCCCTCGTCGGTGAGCTTGCCACGAATCCAGCTGAGGTCTAGCAACAGCTCCCGCAACTCGTCCAGGCCCCCGACCCGCTCGAGCTGCTCCGCGTAAGTCTTCACGAAGTAGCGTTCGAAGTCATCCACTACTGGCTCAGCCCGCCGTGGGACCGGGGACGACGGCGTCGGCGGCCCAGGCTCAGCCACTGGTTATGCCACTCCTGCCGGCGCTGCTCGCCGACATGTAGGCGCAGATACCCCAGGACGACGTCGTGCAGCTGAATCTGAGCCGGATTCAGCTGGTACCTCAGGATGAGCGAAAGCACGGCGAGTTCCTGGCAGAGCCGGCGGACATCGGATGGGGCCATCCCCCCGGTCTCGCCCCACCACTCCTCCAGCACACCGACCGGAATAGGCTCGTTGTCGCGGAAGATGGAGAGTTCCAAATACCGGCGGTAGTCGCCTGGCCGCCCGGTTCGCTTCAGGAACTCAAGGCTGACCGCCAGCGTAGCCTGTACCGCATCCGAGCGGGATTGCAGCCGGATGGGATCAAACGCGATCGGGCCAGCCAAGCGGAGCCTCTGCTCGGCCTCCACCAGCGCGTCCGACGTAGAGTTTCCCTGGTTGTTGACGAGCATGTTCAGCGTGCCGTTGATCAGGGCGAGCAGGATTGGCCAGCGGTCGGTCGCCGCCAGCAGCGGGGCGACCTGCTCGTCTGGCACCGTCGGCAGGTTGGCGAGAAGCAGCGCCTTGGCCTCGTCGGGTTCCATCGCATCCACCCTGACCCACGGGATCCCAGGTGGCGTCACGTCCCAGTTCCGGCTGGTCACAAGCCGGGCGCATGACGGCGCCCCAATCAGAAACGGGCTGAGCTGGCCGACCGTCCACACATCGTCCACGACCAGCAGGCATCTCTTGTCGCCCAGGATCGCCCCGAGTGCTTTTCCCGCCTTATCCGGGTCGGTGACGAGTAGCGATTCCCCCGTGAGGACCTGGACGATCTCGCTGATCTTCACCGGCAGGCGAGCCTCTGAACCGCCATCCCCGATCGTCACCCAGATAATGCCCCCAGGAAAGCCCCGGTTGGTGCGCGGATCGGCGCAAATCATCTCGGCCAAGGTAGTCTTTCCGAACCCGGCAGTACCCCGCAGGGCTGCGGTAAGCGCCACCGTCTGCTGCTGATCGCTGGCAAGGATTTCCACCACGCTGTCCGCGAGCTCCGGGCGGGGAATCTTGATCTTGTTCGAGAAGGGCACCATCATGGGGCGGCCCGCGTCGAGCGGGGGAGATCCGGTCATCGCTGTCCTGCTTTCAGTCCGGGCTGAGGGTACTGCCGTGACCGCCAGCTGCAGAAACCTTCAGCTCCGGCGATTCCTCCACCGGACGGAGGGACTCCCTTCCGGGGGTTCTCAGGCCGCATGACGGGTGATGCAGTTATTGCATCTGAAAATGCGCCAAGTGGTCATGAGGCCGCCCCGAAGGACTCCGTACCTGCTGATGGCAGTGTGGGCATACACCGAGCAGGTTGGGGTCTGCACGCAGAGTCCCCGCCTGCGGTCCGGGTTCGCCTGCCAAGCCTCGATCATCCGCAGCATGCTCGCCTTCATACATCACAGGCGTTCACCGTGAGGCGGTCGAGCTCGACCGCAATGGCACCGACACCGTCGCTCCGGGCGTGCAGGAGAGCCGGGAATCGGCCGAACGGCGGCTGCATGATCTCACGGCTGCTGAGGACCTCGGCAGTCTCACTAGACACGCTGACTGAACCGCGGCTTTTGCCGAGCTCACGGCTCACTGCCTGGCGGCGGATCTCCCGGCGCCCGAGGCGCGACTGAAACATCGTGACGCTTGCATCAGAAGCACCCGGCAGAATCATCATCGTGTCGCAGGCATCGAACACGTTCGATCGCTCGGTTTCATTACCGAACTGAGTAACGTTCTGCGCCGCGAGGACTACTCCGGCACGCGTGGCGCGTGCGGTAGCCAGGAGGGATGGCAGGTTGATCCGGCGGGCGAGGACCGGCGCCTCATCTAGCAGCATGACGACCGGGACTCCGCGGCTCGAACCATAGCGAGTGGCGAGCTCGGCGGACAACCGGTTGACGAGCAGGGATGCTGCGATCTCTCCCCGCTGGCGCAGGTACAGTTCAGCACCCACGACGAGAAGGCTTGGTCGGCGGAGTGCGTCGCTGAGCGAGAAGTCGGAGCGGCTGACCTGGAGGCTGACCTGGGGTGCGACGAACGGCGCGAGGCGGGTCTGGAGCTCGGCGATCATCTGAGGAGCGCTCGCGTCGTCCGCCGAGAGGAAGTCCTGGAGTTCGAGGCGAAGGCTTGCGTGCTGCGGCTTGGCGAGGCGGGTGCGGAGGACATCCCGGTGGACCGCCAGGGCCATCAGGTCGGTCAGCGTGGGGTCGGAGGCTTCGGCGAGTAGCAGCCGGAGGAGCCCGCCGAGGATCCGAAGCTCTCGGTCGAAGAAGAAACGATGGCGGGGGTCAGCTGGCTCCTCGCCCAGGATGCTGGTCTTCAGGCCCTCAACGGCAGTGAGGTCATCGGCGTCCAGGTCAGCCAGGGGGTTCCAGCTGTGCCGACCACGCGAGGGGTCGGTCGACCAGTGGTAGAAGGGTATGGCCAGGCCTCTAGAGGAGCCTTCGCTGAAGATCCTGATGGCGTTGACTAGGTCACCGGTGACATCGAGGACCACCACGGTCGCGCCAGCGCGCAGCAGTCTGACTGCAAGCGGCGCGATCACACCGTAGGTTTTGCCCTTCCCCGGCGGGGCGACGACGGCGAGATGCTGGAAGAACCGTTCGACTGGCAGACGGTACGGAGCGACAGCATTCCCGTCGGCCAAGTCGATGGCGGCGGCAAGCGTGACCCCGGCCGACCTGAGCGCCGTGGCTCTGAGGAGGCTGGCGGGAGCGAGCCCGGAATAATCCAGCATGTCCGTTCCCGGCGGCGGCACAGGGTCACCTGGGGCGAGATACCCGCGGTTACGCACGCGGCGGGGCAGGTTATCGATGGAGTGCCGCTCGTGCGTCGCCTGCATCGACTCGGAGACCGCCCGGGTCGTGCGTCCGTACACCCGGGCCGCTCCCCATGCCATCTTCCAGCCGCTCATCGGAGTGCTGTCACCGGCGGCGTTCGGGCATCGACCGCCGCCGCTCGTCCCGCTCGTCGAGGACTGGCCTGCTCGCCTTGTCGGCTAGCCCCGTGGTCGCGGCTTTCAGCTCTCTGCTGATGTCATCCCGGATTTTCTTGTGCTTGGAAAGTCCGCCGGCCAGCTCTGCGAGATTTTTGGCTACCTCACCAGCTGCGCGGGCGGGCTCATTGCGATGGCCCTGCGGAAAGAACGTCGGTGCCTCCTCCGGCGTGACTGTCCGTTCCTCGCTGGAGGAACCAATCGGGTCGAGGTTCGGCAGCGGCGGCGGCGGTCCGTGCAACGGTGGCCTCCTCAGAAGTTGAACAGTTTCGACACGTCTATTTCCGGCCACTGGCCCGGCTGCTGCTGCCAGGGCAGTTTGGATTTCTCATGGACCGGCCGGATGTAGGGGTTGCGCGTCACCAGGAACCAGGCCTGGTTCTGAGCCGAGACGGCACCCTTCCGCCTTTTCGGGTCCGCAAGTGATGGGCCATCGAGCAGCACCTGCCAGGCAGGATGGGCCATCGACGAGTTGAGCAGCGGCAGGGCGATGAACAGGGTGATAAGCCCGAAGAACGCCCGCCATTGCCAGTTACCTCCGAACACGGGCTGGTCCGCGTTCGATGCCCACATCCGGTGGACGCGCACGAAATCCTCTGCTTCAGGTACGCCATCTGCGATCCAGGCGGCCGTCGCTACAACATTCTGATACTCCTGGACGGCCGCAGCCGATTTCAGCGGCAGCAGCTCCGCGGTAGCGCGTCCGATGATCATCTGGACAAGCTCGCTGCGCAAGGCGCGGTCGTCACTCGATTCCCGCACAAGTTCGACGCAGAAGCGCAGCACGGCCGCCCATGCCTCACTCTTGAACCTGATCGCGAGCTCTCGTACCCGGAATGAGGCCGATACCCGCGCCAGCCGCTTGTTTGCCTCGGCGAATACGGCGGGGATCTCATCGGAGCGATCAGCAACCGCAAGCAGCTCGATCAGGGTCAGATACCGCGGCTCAGATGGACCGATCTGCTCCAGGACCTGCCGCGCCCCGGCAATCGCAGACCCCAGAATCCGGGGGCTCAGCGCGATCCCCGGCACGTTCTGCACGGCTTCGAGGATGACCACGGATCGCATGTCGACGAAGCGCGGGTACGTGCCCCAGCGTTCTTCGTAGCGCTGGACGCGCTCCAGTGCCTCACGGTAGCGGTTGCGGAACAGCAGCCGTTCGAGCTCACGCCATACGTCATCAACGGACGCGGGGGCACGATCCGTCTCACTGGCCTGGAACTCGCTCTCGCCGCCGCCGGTCGCTGCCGCCCCGCGCTTGAGCGCATCCTCGCCATCGGCGATGGCCTGCAGCACGGCACCAGCAAAGCGCAAGGCATCGTCCGACCGGGCTTTTTGCTGCTTCTTCTTCCAGTACTTGCGCTTCTCCCGGATGTTGGTGCCGAGCTGCTCCGGCGGCGACGGCGGGATTCCGAAGAACTCCTCCAGGTCGCGAGGGGTCGGTACCGGCGCGAAGTCTGTCGTGCTGAGCCAGTCCAGCGCCGTCGCAGTAGCCATCTCAGATCACCATGACGTCGTCGAGAGCCGCCGTGGCGATGGCTCGCTGCTGATCGGACATTGCGCCTTCGCGGCGGACTTCGACCTGGGTTATCAGGGCGCCGCTCTGGCCGTCGTGGGCTGTGGCGCGCAAGATACCGTCGCCGTCGAGGGCCATCTTCACAACGATCGGGTAGCCACGAGGCTTCGGGCTGCCCAGATTGCCGGTAGCTCTGCCGAGGCGGTCGACAAACTTGAGATTGGTTTCGTCTCCTTCGTTGACGATCAGGTCGATCTGGTCCTGGCCGTCGAAGAACGTGCCGAATGCCTGTTCCGCAGGCGGCACCGTCGGGATCGGCGCGTTGGCGGGGAGCACCACTACGTTCTCTTCGGTACCTGCGTCGTTCATCGCGACCACGCCAATGGCGTGGGATGACCGGTCGACGGGTGCGGGCAGGGCCGCCAGCGCGCTGGACGGGGCGGCGGTGCCCGTCTTGAGAACTCCGACGAGCGCGGCGCCGCGAGCCACGTCCTCGTCCAGGTTCCGCGAGAACTGCGGATCCTTACCGAAGTAGCGCTTCAGCAACTCCTGGAAGGCGGGGATGCGGGAGCTGCCGCCGACCATCAGCACCGCGTCGATGTCGGCGGGATGCATGTCCACGTTGTCGAGGCAGGTCTCCACGGCGAGCTCGACGTTCTCGAGATGCTCGGACACCATGCCGGTGAATTGCGCGCGGGTGAGCTCGAACGTCATCCGCTTGCCGCCTGCGATGAGCGCGGCCTGGGCTTTCTCCCTGCTGCTCAGGTCTTTCTTCAGCTGCTCCGCCCTGGCGTAGGCTTCGGCAAGATCAACAGGATCCGCATCGAGCATGACCCCGTGGCTGCTCATGGCGAACTCTGTCATGCGGGCGACGATCAGCCGGTCGAAGTCGGCACCCCCCAAGCGGCGGTCGCCGTGGTGGGAGATCGCCTCGAGCTGCCCATCCCCGTGCCGCTCGAGGATGGTCACGTCGAATGTCCCGCCGCCGAGGTCGAAGACCAGGAACCTGCGTGCCCGCGTCTCCCCGTCAAGGCCGTGAGCGACAGCGGCCGCCATAGGCTCGGCTGGGAGCGCATGCACGGTAAGGCCGAGCATCTCGCCTGCCTGCCGGGTGGCAGAACGCTCTGCCTCGCCAAAGTACGCAGGAACCGTAACGACGACGTCGGTCACCTCGTGGCCGAGATGATCCGACGCGATCTGCACCATCTTCTTGAGCACAAGGCTCGACAGTTCCTCGGGCCGCCATTCCTTCCCGCGGACCGCGAACGGCTTCTTTGAGTCCAGGAATGTAGCGCTGCCCATCCCCCGCTTGAAGAGCATGGCGACGTGGTCGGGGTCGATGACGGCCTGGCTCTTGGCCAGGTCGCCGACCTCGACTCGCGTCTCGTCATCTTGCGGGAACCACACGACGGACGGCACGATCCGCTCGCCGTCCCGTGCGGCGATCGCATGGGCCTCGCCCGTTTCATCCACGAAGGCGACGACGGAGTTGGTCGTGCCAAGGTCGATGCCAACCACTTGCAGTGCACTTCTCATGTCGCGAGTTCCCCTCGCTCGGTCTCTGCCGCAGAAGCGGGCTCAACGTCGACCTTGGCCTTGATAATCACGTCGCCATAGCATGCGAGCCCGCGATGATGTACGTGGGTCACGATCCCTGCCCTCCCCACCGACCCCGACACCGGCTGGTGCCAGTCCGGGTCGAATTGATCGCCCACTGACCCCATCTCCTGATAACCGAGGCTGGTCAGCGCTTGGACGATGGCCTCTTGGACGTGGGCTTTGATGTCCTCAGCCGACTCGAGTCGCCGGACGTCGGCAAGGAGGCCGGCCATCAGCACGATTAACGGACGCTCCTGGCGGTTACGCAGCCGGGTTTCCAGTACCCGCATACGTCGCTCTGTGTCGTGGTACTGCTTGGTCAGAAAGGGCATCAGAGCACCCGCGAGCCGCTCAAATTCCTGATGGAGCCGGTCCTGTTTGTGCTGAAGCCGGTTTTGGCCCTCGCTCAGCCGCTGGGCAGTGGCCGTGTCGGTGCAGGTCACCTCTTCGGGCTCGGCCAAATCTTCCCCTTTTATCACGATGCTGTCCCTGCTGCATGCCGCCCGCCCGCCGTCGGTACGACGTCGATACACAGTGCGGCCGGAAGCGCGGGCTTCTCGAAGACCTGGGCGTAGCGGCGCCGGAGCGAGTACCCCCCTGGACCGTAGAAGGCAAAAGACGCAGTGGCGTCCTTGCCCGACGCCTCCAAGGAGACATCGACCCGGGACCGCAAGACAAGTCGGAAGAACCGGTCAAACACGGACACCAGGAAGAAGGGGGCTCCAATAAAGCCAATCACTAAGACTCCCATGCAGCCCGCCGCGCATCCCCCCTCGAACCCGCTCAGGCTCATGGCGCTGAGTTGGGCCGAGCACCCATCAGTGATGGCACCAGCGGGCTGTGCCTCCCTCATCAGGATCCTCTTTGGCTGTTGAGAGCGCTTCTCGTCGAAGTAGAAGTACCCGGTCGGGTAGCCGAAGCGCTGCTCGAAGGTTCCTTCGGCGTACTGGCCAACGAGCGTCCAGGCATGGGCCAGGTCGGTGTCATGGAAGGTAACATCGCCCAGACGGAGGGGGATCACCTGCATACAGATCGCAGCGACCGGAACCGCGACGAAGATCAGAAACAGCAGAAAGTCCAGGAATACCGCCACGCCAAAGCCCCCTCAATCCTCTCGCGCGAAGCCACGCGACGTCTCGTTCCTCTCGCCCCTACCATTTGGCGGAGCCTTTGGCCGCGCCGCGACGGCTTGGCCGCTATCAGTCAGACGGACGTCAGGAAGTAGGCTAACCCCTAACACCCACGCCGATGGCCAGATGGTCGCATTACAGAGACGGCAAGGGTCATCGTGCGGGTGGCATGCAAAGGATCACGAATCGATAACACCTTCCGGCTAATTCGATTGCTTGCCTAAGTCGGGTATTCTAGAACAAACTTGGGCAATCTTGGGCAAGATACGCGTGACTGGGTGGCCCTCATCGCATTTAGCAAGTCGCCCGCATCATGCGCACCACCAAGCTGCCACGTCCCGAGCACGATGCACTCTCTTGGACAATTCCATAATCGCCACGGTGCGCGCGCCAGGGCCCAATGGCCTTGCTTTAAGTGATCTTGTGCGGGCTGAGCAGGTGAAACTCGATTTTCCGGATGACGTTGGTGACGCTCGGCTCACCGGGCTTACGGGCGGGGAAGTCACCAAGTTTCTTGGTCTTGCGGGGGCTGGCCCGGTCCGGGCGGTCACGGACGAAGGTGCCGGGGGCGAGGATCTTGAGCAGGAACGTAGCGAACGCCAGATCCAGGTGCTCAGGGGGAAAAAGCCGCGACGGTATCCGTCGCGGCGGCCAGGGCGTGCGGGAAGCTGATCATGTCCGGAGGGATGCCCGCGGCGGCCGCCCCGATCCCGATGATCTTGCATATCGCCTGGTAGACGGCGAACAGCGCCCACATTTCCTGCTCGACGCCGGCCGGGTCCTTGCAACGCAAGACCGGCTGTCCCTCGCCCGTGCCGGTCTTGTGGCGGCCGATGACGGTCTCGCATCCCCACCGCCGCGGGTAGCAGCACGCGAGATCCAGCGCCGGGTACTCCTGCGGGTCGAGCAGGTCGGTGACCAGGCAGAACAGCTCGGAGGTCTCCTCGTCCCCGGTGCCGGGCCGAGCTTGCCGCGCCCCCGTGACAGCGAGGAGATGTCCGGCGGCTTCCACCGCCGCCCGCCCCCGGCGTCCACCCAGCCGTCCGGGTCCAGCTGCCCGGCCAGCAAGTCAACCCCCGCGCCGCTGGTGATACAGCCCGTCGGCCAGCTTGGTCATCACCTGCCCGTACCCGCAGTTCCGGCCGCGGAACAGCCACAAGGCCAGCACGAAGCACATCACCAGCCGCGCCGGCAGCAGCCGGCGCTGCTGCTCCCCGACCCCCGCCGCGTCCACCGCGGCATCCACCAGATCCGCCGTGAAAACCCTGGTCAGCACACCGACCGAGATCCGGAGCCCATGAAAGCGCTCCCAACCGGGCATAATCAATAGGCTCGCAGGTCAGCGGGACATCGTCAACGAAGTCGCCTGGGCCTGCGAAGCCGGCTCGCTGTCCCTCGAAGTTCAGCGGGCCGACTAGGAGTGCCCGGCAAGTAGGTTCACTCAGTCGTCTGGTCGTGTGCCGGGTATCCCAGCGGTAGCGCTTGAGGGCGCGCTGGATGAGCTGACGCACAGTGACGAACGCGGCGGCGAGGTGCAGGTAGACGTCGACGATACTGGCGTCGCGCTCGGGGCAGCGACGAAGCTTGCCGAGCCCGAGAGGCGACAGACAGGAACCAGCCCAGCGGCAGGCCCACAGGTCACCACCGCGCGCTAAAGGCACCAGGCTCCGACCCACTGCCCTTAACTTCCGGGACTTACGTCTGTTTTCGGGAGATTTGACGGGACGATGGTGAGGGTGTATCCGGCTGGTTCGCTGATCCATTTCTGTCGTTCGGCGGCGGTGCGTCCGGAGGTCCGCTGGCGGTCTGCGCGGCCGGGCGGGAGGGCGAGGATGGCGGCGTCCAGCCCGGCGAGGGGCGCGTTTTGGCTGGTCGGGCGCTTGCCGCAGTGGGGACAGCAGGTGTCGGCGGTGACGGCGGCGCGGGCGAGGGACAGCACGGCGGTGAAGGTGATCTGGCCGGGGGTCAGGCCGGCGGTGGCGGCGGCACGGGCGGCGAGCCCGGCGATAGCGTGGCGCCCGGTTCCGGGGCGATACTGAGCGTGGGAGGACTGTTGCAGGCGGTGACTGTGGTTCGCCGTCTGCTGTCAGCGGCAGCAGGTGAGCCAGATGCGGCCAGGCGCCGGGCGGACGGTGAGTCCCGATCCCCTGATCTGGACGGTCCTGCCGCCGGAGCGGCGGGCTGCGGCGGTGGCGATGCTGGCGATGCTGGCAGCCGGGGCCGCGGCCCGCACGACGGGAGGCGGGCGTGATGAGCCTGGCCAGGTACCGGCTGCGGGGAGAACCGCAGCAGAAGATCCGCGCGGAGCATCTCGGCCGGGCCGCGGTGGTGTACCTGTTCTCTGAACTACCAGGCGTTGCTGCAGCTCAGAAGCCCAGCCGGCCACGACGGCGGCCGACTACTCTGACCGGAATGTCGTTATCGGGAGGTCACGACGGCTGTGACCTCGACCCCGGAGCCACAGAAAGCGGACATCCGGTGCCTAACGGCTCGCCCATCTTCCCCTCGTTGCCGCTTGTTGACACCAGCCCCTGACGGGCGTTTAGCGGTCTTGACCTGCGAATACATCCAAACATTCAAGTCCACATTGATTGTTCAGGGATATGTCCGTCAGTCGAGCAGGCAGCAGGTGCTTGAGCATACGGAGTCCACGCGGCTGCAGTACGCGCTCGCCGAGCGGGCAGCGGCGCTGGGCTGGGCACGGTCGCAGGTCATGGTGATCGACGATGACCTGGGGGTGTCGGCGGCGACGGCGGATTCCCGTAAGGGGTTTGCCAGGCTCGTCACGGAGGTCACGATGGGACGTGCGGGCGTCGTCCTCGGCATCGAGATGTCCCGGCTGGCGCGGACCGGCCGGGACTGGCACCAGTTGCTGGAGCTGTGCTCGCTGTCGGGCGTGCTGCTCGCCGACCCTGACGGCGTCTACGACCCGGGCTTGTATAACGACCGGCTGCTGCTGGGCCTGAAGGGAACGATGAGCGAGGCGTTATGCCGATATCGGCATAAAGCCTCTTATGCCGACCCCGCCGTTATGCCGACCACAGTGCGCAAGCCCTCGTCGTGGTGGGATCCGGGCCGTTGAGGTCGGCATAATCCTGGACTTGATTTAGCGTCTCTTCCCCATTCATTCCCGGAGGAGAGGAGAAGATCATGACAGCTATGACGAGCCCGTCGTGGGCTCGGGTGCGCGGGCCGCTGGCGCCTTATGCTGGTGGTTTCCGGGTCGAGCTGGAGCGGCTGGGGTATACGCCGCTGACGGCGGCGACGCATGTGCGCCTGATGGCGCATCTGAGCTGGTGGCTGGCGCGGGAAGGCGTGGATGCGCCGGGCTTGACCCTGGCGGTGGTGGATGCGTATCTTCGCCGAGCGCTGCTCGGCTGGCTATGCCGGGCACGTCACTAGCCGGGCGCTGCGGCCGCTGCTGAGCTATCTGCGGCGGCTGGGGGTGGTTCCGCCTCCGGCGCCGGTAGCCGCGGCAAGCCCGGGGGAACGGCTGCTCGCCCGCTACCGGGATTACCTGATCGTCGAGCGCGGGCTGGCCGTGACTACGGCTGATCTGAACGTGCGGATGGTGGGCCCGTTCCTGGCAGGCCGGGCGGAAGCGACGGACGGCTGCCTTGGCCTGGAGGATCTGGGCGCGGGTGAGGTGGCTGCGTTCGTGGTGGCTCAGTCCCGGCAGCGGCCGAGGTCGGTCAAGCGGATGGTGACCGCGTTGCGGTCCCTGCTCGGCTTCCTGCACGCGGAGGGCATGATCGGCCAGCCGCTAGGCGGTGCCCTCGCCGGCCGGGTGGACGCAGTCCGGCCTGCCCAAGGCGCTGGACGGTGATCAGGTGGCCGCGCTGCTGGCCTCCTGCGATCCCGCGACCCGGACAGGGCGGCGGGACCTGGCCATCCTGACCTTGCTGGCCCGGCTCGGGTTGCGCGCCGGCGAGGTGGCCGCGCTGCAGGCTGGACGACATCGACTGGCGGCTCGGCGAGATCACGGTGCGGGGCAAGGGGAACCGGCATGACCGGCTGCCGCTGCCCGCCGATGCCGGCCAGCGGATCGTCGCCTATCTGCAAGACGGGCGCCCCGGGACCGCTCAGGGCCGGACGGTGTTCGTCCGCGCGCAGGCCCCCTACCGGGCGCTGACTTCCAACGCCGTCACCACCGTGGTGGCTTATGCCGGAAAGCGGGCCGGCCTGGGCGTGATCGGTGCGCACCGGCTACGGCACTCGGCGGCCACCGCCATGCTGCGCTCCGGCGGGTCGCTGACCGAGATCGGGCAGACGCTCCGGCATGCCCGCCCGCTGACCACCGCGATTTACGCGAAGGTCGGCGTCGAGGCGCTGCGCCAGCTGGCCCGGCCCTGGCCAGGTGAGACGGCATGACCACGTCACGGTCACCGTTGCGCGACGCGCTGGGCGACTACCTGAGCCTGCGCCGGGCACTGGGGTTCCAGCTCGCCAGCGCCGGCCGGCTGCTCGGGCAGTTCGTCGGCTACCTCGAAGCACACGGCATGGACACCGTCACCGCCGAGCACGCGCTGGCGTGGGCCACGCAGCCTGCCGGGGCCTCAGCCCACTGGCAGGCGATCCGCCTGTCGGTGGTCCGCGGGTTCGCGGCCTACCTGCACAGCATCGATCCCTCGGCCGAAGTCATCCCGGCAGGCCAGTTCCGCCCCGGGGTTTGCCGGGCCACGCCGTATCTGTATTCCGATGCCGAGATCCGCGCGCTCATCGGCGCGGCGGCCACGCTGCAGCCCCAGCTGCGCGCGGCCACCTATCAGACCCTGATCAGCCTGCTCGCGATCAGCGGGATCCGGATCGGAGAAGCGATCGGCCTGGATGACGAGGACTTCGACACCGGGCGGGAACTGCTGGTGGTGCGCCACGCCAAGTACGGCAAGCACCGCCTGGTGCCGCTGCACCCCAGCGCCGTGCGCGCCCTGGCGCGGTATGCCGAGTTCCGGCGGCACGCGCAGCCGCGGCAGGCCAGCCCCGCCTTGCTTCCTGTCCACCGCCGGGACCCGGCTGTGGCACAGCAACATCGGCCTGACCTTCGCCAGGCTGGCCGAGCGAGCCGGGATCACCCGGCGCTCGGCGTCATGCCGGCCGAGAATCCATGACGTCAGGCATTTTCTCTCTGCTTAGTTACCGTGTCGCGATTAGCTCCGGAGCCCCGTGCGAGCTTTGATTTCCGGCTGCGGCGGGCAGTGTCGTGTTTCTATCGTTCCGGCTCATGATCATGAGCTTCTTCTCGTCCCGGGGCTGGGAGTCCTGGGACATCGTGAACCGGCCGCTCATCCCCGAGCGGATGCCGGTCCTGGTCGATGACGACCTCCTGTTCGAGGACGGGCCCGGCGCTCCCCGCGCGTTGGCGGAGGTGAACCAGTGGCTGCGGGAACTGCCCGCTAGCGGCGCCCCGTCGCCGGCCACGTGGAAGGCGTACGCGCAGGCGGTCAAGGAATGGATCGAGTTCCTCGGGCTGCACGGAGTCGGGGTGTTCGACTCGCGCGACCGGCTGAAGGCGGGGCTGAGCCGGTATGCCGAGCACCGGGCGGCCGGCCCGCCCCGGCAGCGGTTCGCGGCCACGACGTGGGGCCGGCACATGAGCATCCTGTCGCTGTTCTACCGGTGGGCGATGGACGAGGGCCGCGCGCAGGCCGAGCCGTTCACCTACCGGACGGCACGGGCGCTGTTCAACGGCACCGGCCGCGAGGTCCGGGTGAACCTGGCGGTCCGCCGGACGCCGAAGCCGCACGTGACCATCAAGTACCTGGAACCTGATTTCACCGCGATGTTCCTCGCCGGGCTGCGCGGCCTGACGGCCGACGGGGCTGCCGATGCCGGCTACCGCGGCCGGGAACTGGCACGCAATGCGGCGGTCGGCGGGCTGGCGCTGGCTACCGGGCTTCGCCTGCAGGAGTTCACCTACCTGCTGCCCTGGGAGGTCCCGGCGCTGCCGCCGCGGCCGACGGCGATGCCGGTCCCGTTTCCGGTCCCGGCCGCGATCGCCAAGGGCCGCAAGTTCCGCACCACCTGGATCTCCTACCAGGCGCTCGCGGATGTCCGTCAGTACCTGGAGCTGGACCGTGCCGTCACCGCAGACGGCTCGCCGTGGCGTCCGCCGGAGCGGTGGGGCGAGCCCCTGCTGGTGACCGGCCCGGACGAGCGAGGCGGCCAGGTCAATGGCGTCCGCCGCCGGTGGGACACGCTCACCCCGGGCGAGCGACGCCGGCTGGTCGCGCCCGGCGGCGGGTCGTGCCTGCTGGCGGTGAAGAACGGCGGCGGCCCGTTCACGGCCTGGCCCGCGGTGTTCGAGCGTACCTCGGACCGGATCCGGGCCCGGTCCGAGCCGCGGTTCCCCCATGTTTTCCCGCACCGGCTGAGACATACCTTCTCGATGCGGACGCTTGAGTACCTGGTGAGCGGGCACTACCGGCAGGCCGCGAGACTCGTCACGGACACCGACGCGGACGCGGCCCTGGTGTTCTACCTGTCGAAAGCGGACCCGCTGCTGGTCCTGCGGGACCTCCTCGGGCACTCGTCCGTGCTAACCACGGAAAAGTACATAAAACGCCTCGACACGACACGCATCTACCGGGAAGCCTACGACCAAGCGGGCCTGGCCGGCGGGCTGATCGCCGAGGCGGCAGCCGAGCGGGAGGCAGGGGCCGAGCTCGGCCACGACGCCGAAGGCGGCAGGGGCTGATGCCCGCGACGGTGACAGATAGCCCGCTGGGCATCGCGTGCGTGTTCAGCGACGGCTCCGCCGCGACGTTCCGCATGGACGGGCTGCCCTGCCCGGTGCTGGCCCGCGATCTCCTGGACGGCCTCGCCGGCCTGATCCACCCGCACGGCACGGTGGACACCGCGGGCTCCGTCGGCCACTACGTCCAGTCGGTCCGGGACATGACCCGCAAGCTGGCCGCCGGGGGGTTCACCGGCGGGGCCGCGGACCTGCGCCGCCCGCTGGCGGCCGAGTACTGGCTCGCCGCCACCGGCCCCAGGGAAGCATGCACGCGCCGGATGCTGCAGGCGATCGCGGGCCAGCTCGACCCGCAGGTGGCCGAACTGGCCGCAGGACGCGCCTACAACCCCCAGCGCAATCACCGGGCGCTGCCTCCCTATCCGGAAGAAGACTGGGACCGGCTGGCGAGCATATGCCGCACGATCGCGGACGAGTCCTTCGCCGCTCACAGGCAGGCGCTCGATGACGCCGTCGGCGGGCAGCACCCGGCCTCCGGCGGCTGGACGCCGGCGAACCTGCGCTGGCTGCTGGCCAGGACCGGCCCGGTCCCGTCCGCGCAGTTCGGCGAGATGCTGGGCTGCACCCGCAGCGCGGTCCAGCAGCGGAGCGGCTTCACCGACGCCGTCAAGGACTTGTTCCCGTCCCAGGATGTCCTGATCGCCTACCGGCTGCTGTTCGGCGTTTACTCCGGCATCGTCCCCGACGGCATCGACGATCTGGTCACCAGCGACATCGACTGGACGGGGGACGCATCGGTCCTGCTGTCTTACGTCAAGGGCCGCACGGCCGGAGAGAGCCTGAACCTGCCGCGGCAGGCGGTCCGGCTTCTGGAGCAGTGGCTGTCCCACTCCGCCCTGCTGCGCAGCTTCGCCGACGAAGACAGCCAGCGGCGCCTCTGGCTGGGGATGAGCCGCCCGGGGCAGCATGTCATGGTCACGGGCAGCAGCGCACGAGCCTCGATCCAGCGGTGGGCGGCCCGTCACCACGTCACCGGCCAGGACGGGCGGCCGCTGAAGATCCACCGGGCACGGATCCGTACCACCTACCACGCCATGCGGGACAAGAGCGCGTGGGCGGGACGAGGCCGGGTGACCATCGATCCCAACCACAGCCCGCAGGTCGAGGGCGACCATTACCTGAGCGCCGCAACGCCGGGCCAGCGCCAGGCCATGGAATCCATCGTCGAGGACGCCCAGCACGACCTGCTGCGCCGGGCCAGCCCGCCGGCCGTCCTGGACGATGAGGACGCCGCCGCGCTCACCCGCGGATACCCGGACCTGGTCGCCTCGCTTGGCCTGGACGACACGGTGATCGCCGAACTGGCCGGCGGGCAGCGGGACGTGTTCACCGCCGCCTGCGCCGACCAGCTGTCCGGGCTCCACGGCCCGGCCGGCAAGCCCTGCCCGGCCAGGCCCTGGGTCTGCCTGCTCTGCCCGCTGGCGGTGTTCGCCCCGCGGCACGCCGCGAGCCTGCTGCGGCTGAAGGCGTTCTTCTCCCGGCAGTGGCAGCAGATGCCCGCCGCCCAGTTCATGGCCGTCTTCGGCCCCTACTCCCAGCGGGTCAGCCAGGTCCTGGACCGCTTCGACCCCGCCCTGGTGACCAGCGCGGCCGCCAGCGTCAGCGATCACGACAGCGAGCTTCCCCTTCGGCCGGAGGAATCCACGCAATGACAGCACCTTCCGTGCTCCCCGCTCCCGCCGCCCGGCCGCCGGCCTTCGCCGGAGCCGACATCTGCCGCGAGGCAGGATTCACCCTGCCCGAGGACGCGGCCCGGCTGATGTTCGACGATGACTCCTGGGACTTCACCGAGGTCGCCGGCCTGCCCGTCCAGATGCGGCTCTCGGCCCGTCGGCTCGACTTCACCGTCATCGCCGGCACCGGATGGCGGACGCTCGCCAAAGAGCTGATCTTCGCCTTGCTCTGCCCCCGCCACCCGGCGGTGGCGCCGCTGCCCCGCGCCTACCGCATGCCGCTGCACCTGAGCACGGCGAAGGGCCGGCTCGATGAGCTCGCGACGTGGTTCGGCTGGCTGGCCGGCAAGGGCATCGCAAGCCTGGCGGAAGTCGATGACGACTGCTGCCGGGAATACCTGGCGCACCGCCGCTACGTTCTCGACGGCAACGGCACCGTCGTCGGGGAACGCAGCCCCGCCATCCGGCGCCGGGCCGCCCAGGTCGCGGTCGAACTGGTCAGCTACCGGGAGCTGTTCTCCGCCGACCGCGTCAGCCTCAGGCTGCGCCCCTGGTCCGGGGCCTCCGCGACGGCCGTCGCGGAGATGCCCTCCGGGAGGGCGGGCAACAAGACCCCGCCAGTGCACGACAGCCTGCTCCGGCCCCTGCTGGCCGCCGCTCTTCACCTCGTCAGCGCTATCGGCCCGCACGTCCCGGGGCTGATCCGGGAAGTGGCAGAAGCCGACCGGCGCTGGTCCAGCAGCACTCCCGGCCTCTCCCACGCCGGGCGGGTCCCCGAAAAGGAGTTCTCGGCACTGCTCGATGACTACGAGCGCAACAGCCGGGCGCTCCCGCTGCTGCCGACCCACCACCTTCGGGACCGGCTGGAATCCGGCTGGTCTCCCGACGACCCGCTCGCCCCCGTCTCCCTCAGCCTGCTGGCACGGCAAGCCGGGTTCACCCAGTTTCCCCTCCGCTGGATCCCCGCCCTGCGGGACAGGATCGAGGCCGCCCTGAGCGTCGTCGGGACGGACAAGCCCTTCGCCCGGGGCGCCGCCCCCGCCGCCCGCGCTGACGCAGGCACGGCGATTCCGTGGACGCTTCCGCTGGACCGGCTCGAAGCCACCGGGCTGGCCGGCATCGTCCGCACCGCGGCGATCATCACGCTGGCCGCGGTCTCCGGCATGCGCTCGTCGGAGCTGATGGAACTGCGGGTCGGCTGCTGCCGCCCGCCCGAGAGCCACGGTCCCGGCCTGGTCCGCTACCGGCTGGCCGGCACGATCATCAAAGGCCAGCCGCTCGGCGGGCTCGCCGACGAATGGGTCGTCATCGAACCCGCCTACCAGGCCGCCCTGCTTCTCGAGCAGCTTCACGGCAACCCTGAAGACGGCGTCCCGCTGCTGGGCCGGTTCGCTTTCGACGTCCGGTACGCATGGTTCCGGAACTGGGTCAACAGCCCCGCCGGGGAGCGTCACGGGCTCGCCCCGATACCCGATGGCCCTGTCACCCTCAGGGCGCTGCGCCGGACGCTATCGCTTGAGCTCGCCTACCGTCCCGGCGGCCTGCTCGCTGCGAAGCTGCACCTCAAGCACATCGCCGTCGCGACTACGGAGGGCTACGCTTCCCGCCCGGGCGGCGCGCAGGCCGAGCTGCTCGCCGAGGTCAACAAGCACGAGGCCGAACGGAACCTGGAACTGGCCTGGGCCGAGTTCCGGAACTACCAGCAGGGCATCATGCCCGCCGGACCCGGCGCCCGCGAGCTGACCGAGTTCTTCGCCCACGTCGACGGCAAGCTCGCCGCCGACGATCCCGGAGCGCCCAAAGTACAGGCCAGCGACCGCGACGTGCTCAACCTCATGACCAAGCGGGCAGGGACGCTGCACCTCGGGACCTCGAACTTCTGCTGGTTCGCAGAATCCGTCCCGGGCACTTTGCCTGAAGCTCGCCGGCACCCCGGACGGCGACAAGCCCCTCATCGGAATGTGCGACTCGGCCCGCTGCCCGCAGGCCACCCATCATCCCTGCCACCGGCCTGTCTGGGCCGAGCACGCCGAGAACACCAAGACGTTCCTCGGCCAGCTCGGCCCGACCCGGAAAACTGAAAGGAAGCGACTGCAGGCCGAGTACGACCGCGCTGCCCGGGTCCTGGCCCGAATCGACGAAGCCACGGGAGAAGCGGAATGAGGCTCAGCAGGCAGCAGCTCGCCGGCAACGAGGCGAAGATCAGGGCGGCCATGGCCAGGATCCTGGACGGCGACATCCCGCCCGGCGGGAAATGCGACATCAAGACCCTCGCCGGCACGGCCGGCGTCGATCGCACCGCCTTCTACGGCACTCGTCCCTACGCGCACCTGCGCACCGAGTTCGAGCAGCGCCTTGAGCAGCTCCGCAATGCAGGCGAACAGCCTGATCCCCGCGATGCCCAGGTCGCCCGCCTCAAAGACGAGATCACCCGGCTGAAAGAACGTCTCGCCCAGTCAGACGCCACGACCAGCGAACTCGCCGGCTTCCGCGACCAGGCTCTGGCCCGGCTCGCCGCCCAGCATCACGAGATCACCCGGCTGCGCCGGGAAGCCCACATGGCAGCCGGCATCCGCCGGCTGCCGGTCCCCGCCGCCAAGGAGCAGAACCCATCATGACCAGCATCCATCCCGCAGAATCCGGGCTGGCCAACGCCGTCCGCGCCGGCGCCGCCGGCCTCTACTCTCTCGAAGCAGCCTGCGATCTGGTCATCGGCGGCGGATGGCTGCACCGCGACGACTTCAGCTGTTTCGTCAGCACCGTCACCTCGATCACCGACGGCGTCACCGAGCTCGCCCACATCGACTGGCAGGCCGTCATCAGCAGCCACGATGCCGGGCTCCTTCCCTGCGGCAGCGGGCAGAACCGGATCCTGCGGCTGGCAGCCAGCATCGCTGCTGGCATCCCCGTCGACCTCAACGAAGCGCTCTGCGGACTCGACCACTCCAGCATCGCACTCGTCGTCCGCGCCGTCCGCCACGCGAACGGCCAGCGTCCCGCCGATTTCGGCGGCTCCTGACGATATGACGTGCATCACATGCAAGACCGGAAATCGCCACACGCTGCACCACGATCAGCGCGAAAGTCCCGCACTCGAACCGGCCAGGCAGAATCGCTACACGAATCCTCTGCACACGGCAAGTGCGGGAAGAAGCCATGACCTTCACGGTGGCGACCGTACTGGGCTGGTACCGCGATGGCGAGGACGTGCAGGCCCGGATGCCGGCCTTGTCGACCTACCTCGGTCACGTCGCCCCGGCCGCCACCTACTGGTACCTGACCGGCACGCCCGAACTGCTCACCCTGGCCGCAGCACGCCTGGAGGCCGCGGCCGGCGGCGCGCCGTGACCGCCCTCGCCCCGATCCTGCAGGCGTTCTTCACCGATTATCCCGAGGCCGTCGTTATCCCGATGCCTGCAGGGAGCGGCTGCGCGGTGCGGGTGACGGCTTCCGCCTGATCGGGATAATTCGCGCTGTGACGGTTCTGGGCGGGGCCGCATGTCGCGAGCGACGCTGAACTCCTCATCACACACCGAGGAGTTGATCATGCACAGCACATCACCTGTTGTTGTCCCGGGGCCGTTGGCACCGTTCGCGGCCGGGTTCGATGCAGAGCTGGCGCGGCTGGGGTACACGCCGGATTCGGCCTACGGGCAGCTGAGGCTGGCGGCCGAGCTGAGCGCCTGGCTCGCCGGCACTGGGATCGGCCTGTCAGAGGTGACGGCGGAGACGCTCGAGGTGTTCCTGGCCGGGCGCCGCGCCGGCGGGCGCTCCCGCGGACGCACCGGCCGGGCGCTCGCCCCGCTTGTGGATTACCTGCGCGGGCTCGCCGTGGTCCCGCCGGGAGTGGAGGCGGTGGCGACGGGGCCGGCGGACCAGCTGCTGGCACGTTACCGCAGCTATCTGATCAGTGAGCGGGGTCTGCAGGAGCGGACCTGCCGTGGCTACGCGCAGCTGGTTCGCCCGTTCCTGGCCGCCCGCGTCATCGCCGGCATCCTTGACCTCCAGGGCGTGACGTCGGCTGACGTCACCGGCTTCCTCGTGCAGGTGAGCCGCGTCAGCCCGGCCAGGACCTGCCGGGCCACGGCGACGGCGCTCCGGTCGCTGCTGCGCTTCCTGCACCTCGATGGCCAGATCCAGGCCACGTTGCTGGCCGCGATCCCGCCGGTGGCCAACTGGAAGCTGGCCGGCCTGCCGCGCGGGCTGGAACCGGCGCAGGTGCGGGCGCTGCTGGCCAGCTGCGACACCGATAGCGCCATCGGCGCGCGCGACCATGCGATCCTCGTCTTGCTGGCGCGGCTGGGACTGCGCGCCGCCGAGGTGAGCGGGCTGCTGCTGGACGACATCCGGTGGCGTTCAGGACAGATCGTCATCCGCGGCAAGGGCCACCGTCGTGACACCCTCCCGCTGCCGCCCGATGCCGGCGATGCCCTCGCCGGCTACCTGCAGGCAGCCCGGCCGCGCAACGCGGTGGACCGGCACCTGTTCATCCGCGCCAAGGCACCGCTGACGGGCCTGACCAGCACCGGCATCACGGTGATCGTGGCCGCGGCCGGACAGCGCGCGGGCGTGGAATCGGCGACACCGCACCGGCTGCGTCACTCGGTGGCGACCAGCATCCTGCGGGCCGGCGCCGGCCTGGGCGAGGTCGGCCAGCTGCTTCGTCATGTCTCGCCGATGACCACGGCACTGTATGCAAAAACTGATCTCCAGGCTTTGCGCCCGCTGGCCCGCCCGTGGCCGGCGGCCCCGGCCGGCGGTGCGGCGCCATGACGGCGCTGCGCCGGCAGCTGGCCGGCTACCTCATTCTCCGCCGCGGCATGGGCCACCAGCTGAGCGGCGCCGAGTACCTGCTCACCCAGTTCGTCGGCTACCTGGACGGGCACGATGCCGCCACAGTCACCCTCGAGCATGCCCTGGCCTGGGTGACTCTCCCGGCCCCTGCGTCGGCAGGCTATCTGAGCCAGCGGATGTCGGTGGTCCGCGGATTTGCCACCTACCTGCACAGTCTCAGCGCCGGCCATCAGAATCCCGCCGCCGGGCTTGTTCCCCTCCGGGAGGACCCGCCGGGCGGTGCCCTACCTGTATTCCAGCGACGACCTCGCCGCGCTGATGGCCGCCACCGCCGGGCTGCGTTTCCCGCTGCGACGGGCGACCTACCGGACGCTCATCGCCTTGCTGGCGGTCAGCGGCCTGCGGATCAGCGAAGCGATCCGCCTTGACGACGCCGACGTCGACCACGCCGGCGACCTGCTGCAGGTGCGGGACTCCAAGTTCGGCAAGAGCCGGCTGGTTCCGCTGCATCCCAGCACCGCCGGCGCGCTCGCCGGCTATCAGCGCAGCCGCGACCAGTGGCACCCGGTGCCGCACGATCCCGCGCTGTTCATCTCCCCGGCCGGCACGCGGCTGCGCTACCGCAACGTCTTGCACACCTTCACCATCTTGGTGGCCGCGGCTGAGCTGCCGTCCCGGCCGGGCAGGTGCCACCCGCGGATCCATGATCTCCGGCATTCGCTGGCAGTCACGACCCTTCTGGCCTGGTACAACGACGGCGGTGATGTGCAGGCGCGGCTGCCGCTGCTGTCCACCTTCCTGGGACACGCCGACCCGGCCAGCACCTACTGGTACCTGTCAGCATCCCCCGAGCTCATGGCAGCTGCCGGGGCGCGACTCGACGGCTATCTGGCAGGCCGGTCATGACATTGCTCGCGCCGACGCTGCAGGCCTATTTCACTGATCGCCTCCTCCGGCAACGGCAAGCCAGCCCGCACACCATCACCGCCTACCGGCGAGCATGGCGGCTGCTGGTTATCTACGCCGCCAAGCAGACCGGCAAGGCCCCGTCCACCCTGGACATCGCTGACCTGGACGCCGCGCTGATCGCCGGCTTCCTCGACCACCTCGAAGCCGTCCGCCACAACACGGTGCGGACTCGTAACGCCCGGCTCGCCGCAATTCACTCTCTGTTCGCCTACGCCGCGCTGGAACATCCCGAGCACGCCAGCGACATCGCCCGCGTGCTGGCCATCCCGGCTAAGAAGTTCGACAGCACGCTGATCACGCACCTGACCGAGCCGGAGATCACCGCACTACTCGCCGCACCCGACCCGGGCACCTGGACCGGCCGACGCGACCACGCGCTGCTGCTGGTCGCCGTCACCACCGGCCTGCGGGCCTCCGAACTGACCGGCCTGGCCTGCAGCGACGTGCACCTCGGGGTCGCCGCGCACGTGGCATGCCACGGCAAGGGCCGGAAAGACAGAGTCACTCCGCTGACCGGCGACACCACCGCAGTCCTGGCCACCTGGATGACCGAACGCGACGGAGGCCCCGGCGATCCGCTTTTTTGCACTCGCCGCGGCACCGCACTGAGCCTGGACGCGATCGAAGCCCGCGTCGCCCAGCACGCCGCCAAAGCGGCACGCACCTGCCCGTCGCTGGCCGCCAAGACCACCACCCCGCATGTGCTGCGGCACAGCACAGCCATGCGGCTCCTGCACGCCGGCATCGATACCTCTGTCATTGCCCTATGGCTCGGCCACGAATCGATCCAGACAACCCTGATCTATCTTCGGGCCGATCTTGAACTGAAGCAGCAGGCGCTCGACCGCACCACTCCGCCTGGCGGCAGACCCGGCCACTATCAGCCACCCGACAAGCTCCTCGCGTTCCTCGACAGCCTGTGAATTATCCCGATCAGGCGGAAGCCGTCACCCGCACTGCGCAGCCGTTCCCTGCAGGCATCGGGATAACGACGGCCTCGGGATAATCGGTGTTATTCCGAACTCGGAATAACACCGAGCGGCTGATCGCCCAGCGCCAGGCCAGCGGCCACACCATGGCCTCATACCGGGACACCTTCCGGCTGCTGCTGGGCTTCGCCCAGCACCGCACCGGCACTGCACCCTGCGACCTGCGCCTGGACGACCTGGACGCCGGGCTCGTCGGAGCCTTCCTGGAGCACCTGCAAGGCGGCCGGCACAACGGCGCGCGCACCCGCAACGCGCGGCTGGCCGCGATCCACTCGCTGTTCCGCTACGCCGCCCTGCGCCACCCCGAGCACGCGGCCCTGATTCAGCGCGTCCTGGCCATCCCGGCCGCCCGCTTCGACAAGGCCGAGGTGTCGTTCCTGACATACGGGGAGGCCGAGGCGCTGCTCGCCGCCCCAGACCTGGCCCGCTGGATCGGCCGCCGCGACCACGCCCTGCTGGCGGTAGCCATCCAGACCGGGCTGCGGGTCTCCGAGCTCACCGGCTGCGCCGCGCAGACGTCGCAGCTCGGCGCCGGCCCCCACGTCCGCGTGCACGGCAAGGGCCGCAAAGAACGCGTCATCCCGCTCACCACCCAGAGCGGCGCGAGCTGCGGGCCTGGCTGAAAGAGCGTGGCGGCGGACGGCGGCGAGCCGCTGTTTCCTCCCGGCCGCGGCACGGCGCTCAGCCGCGACGCGGTCGGGCCTGCTCGTCGCCAAACACGCCGAACCGTGCACGACGAGCTGCCCTCACTTCCGCTAAACACGTGTCGCCTCATGTTCTCCGCCACACCGCGGCCATGACATTGCTGCGACGCCGGGGACGACGTCACAGTGATCGCGCTATGGCTCGGCTGCGCCGCGAGGCGCAGACTTGTATCGCCCGCTCAGCGGGCAGAGATGAGAGGAGAAATCTCTGGATCTGATGGCTAACCGGAAATCTGAAAGGAACTAAGGGAAAATAGCATGCCAGGAAACCGGCGGCCGTGTCCAGGCGTATGGGACGGTGTGCCGGGAAGATCCGCGTGATATGGCGAAAGCTAGACTGCCTGAACCCCAGTTTCCAGAAGGTGCAAATGAGCCGCCCGCCGGAAAGACGCCTGAAACCGGTGCCAGTCCCTGTGGCATGATGTCCTAGCGCATGCTGCAATCCTCCGGGAGCTGGAGCGATTCCCTGTCAGGGTATTCAAGGAGACAAACGGGGCGCCTAAGTCGCGCTAGAACGTACGGTACTGATGAACGCGGGATCGTCTAAGGGACGCGAGTCCTATGGCGACAGAGTGGCCGTAGTAGTCGCAGGAGTAATGACCTGCCAGGGAGGCCGGGAAAACCGGCTGCAAGGCGAAGGGCCACAGGCGATGGAAGTACAGGAACTGTGAGGTATGCGTAATGCAGGACACCGAAACGGTACTTACTGTCCTCCGCGAGCGAGGCAGGAAAGGGCTGCCATGTGACGAACTCTACCGGCAGCTGTTCAACAAGAATCTGTACCTGACCGCCTACGGGAAAATTTACGCCAACGCTGGCGCGATGACTCCCGGGGCCGATGCAGAGACCGCGGACGGCATGTCCGAGGCGAAGATCGAGCAGATCATCACCGCGATGCGCCACGAGCGATACCGGTTCGCCCCGGCCCGGCGGGTATTCATCCCGAAAAAGAACGGGAAACTGAGGCCGCTGGGCCTGCCGTCCTGGTCAGATAAGCTCGTGGGTGAGGTGGTGCGCCTCCTGCTGGAGGCGTACTATGAGCCCGCGTTCTCTGACCGGTCCCACGGGTTCCGCAAGCAGCGCGGCTGCCATACCGCGCTGCGGGAAATCCAGCGGACCTGGACCGGGGCCGTGTGGTTTATCGAGGCAGATATTTCAGACTGTTTCGGCAGCCTGGATCATCAGGTAATGGTGAGAATCCTTGCTGAGAAGATCCGCGACAACCGGTTTCTGCGGCTGATAGCTAACATGCTGAAAGCCGGGTACCTGGAGGACTGGCAATACCATGAAACGCTGAGCGGTGCGCCGCAAGGCGGAGTTGTATCGCCAATTCTCAGTAATATCTACCTGGACAAGCTGGATCAGTTCGTTGAGCAGGAACTTATCCCACGATACACCCAGGGAACCATCCGGCGGCACAACCCCGAGTACCGGAGGCTGAATGACCGCCGCCGTTCCGCGCGCAGGAAAGGTGACCGGGCCAGTGCCCGGGAACTGCTCCGGCAGATGCACATGGTTCCCTGCGGTGACCCCATGGATCCCGGCTACCGCCGGCTAGGTACTGCCGTTACGCCGACGATGAGATCCTGGGGTTCACCGGGCCGAAGGCCGAAGCCGAGGAGATCAAGAACAAGCTGGCCGTGTTCTTGCGCGACGAACTCGCGCTGACGCTATCAGCGGGCAAGACACTGATCACCCACGCCCGAACCCAGGCGGCGCGGTTCCTCGGCTATGAGATCACCGTCCGGCACGACGACAGCAAGATCACCGGCGGGCGCAGGATGCTCAACGGCACGGTCGCGCTGCGGGTGCCGCGCGATGTGATCACGGCCAAATGCGCCCTCTACCGGAGCCGGGGCAAGCCCTGGCACCGGTCCCGGCTCATCAACCTGGACGACTACGACATCGTGCGGGTCTACGGGGCCGAGTACCGGGGCGTAATCAACTACTACCTTCTTGCCAGTGACGTCTGGCGGCTCCACGCGCTGCGCTGGAACGCCGAGACATCGATGCTGAAGACCTTGGCGGCCAAGCACTCCAGCTCGGTGACCAAGATGGCGGCCCGGTACAAGGCCAAGATCGAGACACCATACGGGCTGCGGACCTGCTTTGAGGCCAGGGTCGAACGCGAAGGCAAGAAGGACCTGGTAGCGCGGTTCGGCGGGATACCCCTGCGACGGGACATGACTGCATACGTCACTGATCCCGTCCCGGTCCTGGTGCCCGCGCCCCGCAAGGAGCTGATCTACCGGCTCCGGCTGCGCGAGTGCGAGCTGTGCGGGCACGGCACCACGGTGGTCGTCCACCAGGTCGCCAAGCTCACCAAGCTCGGCAGGCCCGGACCAGGCCAGCCCGCGTGGGCGGTCCGCATGGCAAAAATGCGGCGCAAGACCCTCGTGGTCTGCCGCTCCTGCCATCAGGTCATCCACGCAACCCCTGTCACGCAAACGGCGTAATCGCCGGAGAGCCCAGTGCGCTCAAAGGCGCCCGCTGGGTTCGGAGGAAGGCTGCCCGGAAAAGGCCCACATCTGCCGATCTGGGACCTCGCCGGGCAGCCCATCCTGTTCACGAGCAGGTTGAAACAACCTACCGCGTCTACCTGCACGCCGATCTCTCGCTCAAACAGCGAGCGCTGGCGCGCACCGCCCCGGCCGGCACCACCACTGGCCGCTACCGGGCACCGGACGTACTCCTTGCCTTCCTGGAGAGCCTCTGATCCCCCGCCGCGTTATGCCGACCAATCCCCGGTCGCGACCCGGCGACAATGCGATCCCGCCAGGGCAGCGGCATAACCGGGTGCTCGGCATAAGGGATGTAATGCCGTGCTCGGCATTACATCCCATACGAGCGCTGCAGTGGTCGGCGAGCAGTCCGACGCCGTCAAGTTCCGCAGGAACTCCGACACGGCCGCCACCTCGGCCCCGGACGCGTCGACCAGCCGGTATGGCACCAGCTCGCCAAGAACCTCCTCGACACGGCCCGTCCGTGGAACCACAAGCGTGTCGATGTTCCGTTCTTGCTCGGGCACTGCACCAGCCTCCCAGGTCCGTCACGATTACCGACGACCCGAGATTCCAACACAAACCGAACCCTGCCAGGACAGCCCAGAATCGAAGCTGCCCGGCCGATCTGTCACCGTCAGTGATTTCGCGGGATAACAGGCAAAGCGGCGTGACCTGGGCTAGTTCGGTTAACAGGTCGCTCGAGCCAAGATTCGAACCCGACATGAGTGCCCCGTCGTGGCGAAGTACCACCAGCCGGCGAAGCTCTGAAGACCATTCTCGAACCGGAACGGCCGGGCCGGCAGCGCATCCTCGAACCGCGTGCCATGGCACGACGACAACGGCTCACGCTGCCAGGAACCATCGGCAACCTGGAACTCCACTTCGACCCGTTCACCTGCGGCATCCGCCGCGACAGCGACCCCCGCCATCAGCCCGCCCTCGTCGTCACAAGAACTGCCCGGTCTCATCTGATCTGACGCTCGCACGTGGCCTTTGTTCTCTCCGGGTCTTGTGACTGGTGTGCACTGCGGCATGTGACGGGGTTGGTTCTTGGTGCACGCCACGTTCTTTCGGGATGCGGCACACGCTGCACACTGTGACCGATAGCTTCTCATCGCTTACTCAGCGTTGAAGGAGTTCGGGTGCGGGTTTTCCTGGTCAAGCTGCCGTCCTTGGTGCGGTACTGGACAGTGGTCGATGACGGCTACCGGGTGGTGCGCGTCGCGGATGAGTACCTGCAGCACCTGCGTCTCGGCCAGGATGCGGCGGAGAGTACGACGAAGGCGTACGCCGAGGCGCTCGCTCTCTACCTGCGGTGGTGCGAGCAGACCTCGCGGGACTGGCGGACAGCCGTTGAACGCCTGGGCGGGTTCATCACCTGGTTGAAGCACACGCCCAGCGATCCGGACGCTCCGATCGCGGGGCCGGGGGTCAGGGACGTGCGTGGCCCGGGCCGGATCAACCGGATTCTTGAGCGTGGTCAGGGGATTCATCCGGCACGCGGTCGTGATCGGCGAGGTGCCCGGCGAGGTGCTCAATGCGCTCTACGACATCAGCGACGACCGGCATCTGCCGGCCGGGGTGCGTGGTGAGGCCTCTGGCCTGCGGTATGTCGCGCGCCCACGTCACCGCCTGTCGGAGACCGAGACGGTGGTCGACCGTGCCACAGACGCCGAAGTGCTGGAGCTGCTGAAGGGCGTGCCGATCGGCCCGTGACCGCTTCATCGTGATGGCGATGGCCAGGGCGGGTCTGCGCCGCGGTGAGATGACCGGGCTGCGCCGCGAGGACATGCACTTGGTCTCCGACGCCACCATGCTCGGTTGCGCGGTGCCCGGTGCTCATCTGCACGTCCAGCGGCGAGACAATCCCAACCGAGCCTGGGCGAAATCACGCCGTACTCGTCCGGTTCCCGTCGACGAACCGCTGGTCCTGGCCTACGACACCTACTGGTTTGAGCGGGAGGAATGCCGCCCCGCGCGCCGGTGTGACTTCGGGTGGCGAGACCTGTTCCGCGAGCCGCTGGGAGCGCCGATGCGCCCAGGGGCGCTCAACGAGCTCCTGGCCGCGTTGTCGCGGAGGGCGCAGCTGGCCAGGGACGTTCACCCTCACATGCTCCGGCACTGTTTCGGCAGCAACGTCCTGCAGGCCGGCGGCGTCCTGGACGAGGCGCAGGCACTGCTGGGAAATGCCTCGCCGGCCAGCACTCAGGTCTACCTGCACCCCTCACAAGATCGGCTCCGGCAGGCCGTCGACCGGGTCGCCGCCCGCGCTCTGCCGGGAGACACGCGATGAGCGCCGTTCTGTCGAGCCTTGCCCGCCCGGTCCCGTCGAAGGACGAGGTTGAGGACCTCCTGCGTCACCTGGATCCCGCGTTCCTCGCTGAGGCCGGGTGGAACCCGGGGACCCAGGCCCTCGCGCCCTCACCAGATCATCCGCTGCTGGGATACCGGATCTGCCTCGTCCGGGGCTGCGCAGGCCAAGGGCTGGTGCCCGACGAGCTCTGCGCCACCTGCCACAGCACCCGCCAGCGAAGTGATCTGACCATGGAGGAGTTCATCGCCTCCGGGCCCGTCCGCGTCAAACAGCACGGCGAGGTCATCTGCTCGGTGGACGGGTGCCCTCGTCCGGTCCGCACGAGACGACTGCAGCTGTGTTACACCCATGAGCATCGTCGCAAGCACCTCCAGCTTCCGCTGGCGGACTTCCTGCAACACCCGCGGGCGCAGCCGCTGCCCGGATTCGGTCCGTGCAGGGTCGTGGTCTGCACCCGGCAAGCGCATGCCCGGCGGGGACTCTGCCGTGCGCACGACGTCCGATGGTGGGAGCAACACCGCGCGGGAACTGTCGCGGTCACCGACTTCGACGTCTGGTGCCAATCGAGCGCTCCGGTCGCCAGCGGTCACGAGGTCGTGCTGCGGGGGCTGGTCCCGCTGGTCCAGGTCGAGATCCTGTTCGGCCTGCAGGAACGCTGTCGTCATGGGGCGTTGACCTACCTCTACCAGCTGCGGGTCTTCTGCCGTCGGCTGCTGGGCATCCACGCATCGACGATCGTCGGCTTCGACGTCTCCCGGCTCGACCGCACCGGGTGCTGGCCCAGGACCTGCAGCATGCGGTGCTGCGAGCGGGGACGTCGCCGGAGGACGAGCAGCGCAAGGACCTCTGGAACACCGCCGTGCTCGGCCACGGCCGCCGCCGGGTCATCGACTTCACCGGCATCTCGCAGAATCTGGCTCCGCGAGGCCCTCAAACGGTGGGTCGCCGAGGAACTGCCCACCCGGCGGGGCGACCACGCCACCGCGATCCTGCAAGATCACGTGCGCCGGGCCGGGGAGCTGTCGGCCAGCCTGCGGCTGCACCGCGATGACCACGGCGACGATCCCCGGCCACTAGGCCGTGCCGACATCATCGCGTTCCTCAGCCGGCTCGAGCATCGCCAGGCCACGGGCCAGATGTCATCATGGCGCCGTTCCACGACCTGCCGTCAGGTCGCCATGATCCTTCGGGAGTGCCGGGCTCTG
>CAWIJO010000004.1:0-193170 GCA_963836355.1 uncultured Actinomycetes bacterium
GAGCTGGCGGGCTGGCGCTTCCTCCGGGCCGGGGTCCCGGATCCTGTGCGGGCGGCGAACGTCGCCTGGTTGTCGCGGTACCGGCATCAGCGGTGCGGTTCACCGGAAGTCACCGGGCTGCTGCTGAAGGTCTTCGCGGAACCGGTGCCCTTGATGGCTGGCGCGATTGAGGCTGGTGATCCCCTGGCGGTCCTCCCGGTGCTGTTCCACTTGCTATGGCATCACGTGCTAACTGCCGATCTAGCTGTCCGGTTGTCACCGGAGGCCCTCGTCGGTGCCGGTGACTGGGCATCCGGCGGCGAGCGGTGACCGTGTCTGGGCGGCCGGGCGAGCTCGGCATCGGGGACCGGGTCCGGTTTGGCGGCCTGGCCCAGACGGTGATCGCGGTTTCCGGCACTGTTGTCCGCCTGGCCGATCCTGGAGGGCAGGTCACCAGCGTCAGGGTGTCCCAGATGCTGTCGGCGGAGGGATTCGAGGTGCTAGACGCCCGGCCGCGCCAGGCGCTTCCCGCGGTCTCGGCTTTGAACGAGCTGCCTGCTGAGGTGGTCGGGGAAGCCTTGTGGTGGCAGCGGCATATCGTCGAGGTGCTGCGCGGGGTCCCGCCGGAGGCGGAAGCGGGCACGCTTCCGCGGCCGCAGTACGACCCGGCGGTGTTCTCGCTGACCCGCAGAGAACAGGCCAAGGCGGCGGAACTGGCTGCCGCCGGGCGCTTGGTGACTGCCAGCGCGATCGCCAAGCGCCGGCGCCGGTATCAAGAGCGCGGGCTGCTCGGCATGGTGGATCAGCGGGCCGGCAAGCGGATGCCGCCGCATGGCCGGGCCGATGCCGCTGTGGTCGCGGCCATGCGCCAGGCCATCGGCGAAGCGACCGATGAGTCGACGCGGACGGCGGTGTTCGTGTTCCGGCGGACCCGGCAGATCCTCGCTGAATCCGGCGGCCAGGCGAGGGCGAAGATGCCGTCAAAGCGGACTCTTTACCGCTTGTTCGGCAGGCTTCAGGCGGGTAAGCACACGACCGGGTCGGCGAAGACCCGCCGGTCGCTGGCGGCTCGTCCTGACGGGCCGTTCGGCCAGGTGGCGGTCACCGCGCCCGGTGACCTCATGCAGATCGACTCGACGCCGCTGGATGTCTTGGTCCGCCTCGATGAGGGGGTTGCGGGCCGGGTGGAACTGACCGGCATCATCGACGTCGCGACCAGGACGGTGACCGCGGCGGTACTGCGGCCCACTACCAAGTCGGTGGATGCCAGCGTGCTGCTGGCCCGCACTGTCACTCCCGAGCCGATGCGGCCGGGCTGGCCGGAGGCCATGAGGATGTCTGTTTCCGCGCTGCCGTTCCGGCGGATGCTTGACATTGACGAGCGCCTGGAACACGCCGCGGCCCGCCCGGTCATCATCCCGTCAACGATCGTGGTCGACCACGGCAAGGTTTTCGTCTCCGAATCCTTCAAGGCCTCTTGTGAGTTCCTGGGCGTCAACTTCCAGCCTGCCCGCAAGGGCACCGGGACCGATAAAGGGCATGTCGAGCGGATGCTGGGCTCGGTCGCGACGCTGTTCGCCCAGTACGTGTCCGGCTATGCCGGCCGGGGTGTGGAATACCGCGGCCGTGACGTCGAGGGCGCTGCGGTGTGGTCGCTGCCGGAACTGCAGGACCTGCTCGATCAGTGGATTATCGCGTGCTGGCAGAACCGGCCGCATGACGGGCTGCGGGACCCGCTGCACCCGGGCCGGGCGTTCACCCCGAACCAGAAGTACGCCGCGCTGATCGAAACCGCCGGGTACCTGCCGCTGGCGCTGTCGGCAGAGGACCACGTCGAGCTGCTTCCGGCGACCTGGCGGGCGATCAACGCCTACGGCGTGAAGATCAGCCGCCGGGTCTACGACGGTGCGGAGCTTAACCCGGTCCGGATGCAGCACTCGGGTGTCACCGCCCGCAAGGGCCTGTGGGAGATCCACTACGACCCCTTATCGCGACCTTGTGATAAGGGGTCTTATGCCGACCTGGGCGTCATCCCGATGTTCCGCCTCGCCTGGCAGGTGGGGACTGCCGGAGGTTGGCATAATGCATGCGGCGGTTACTCGCGTCCCGGGGCAGTGAGGCTGTCGAGGAAGTCGAGAACGGTGTCGCTGGGCCGGTAGCGGCCGAGTTGCTGTTCGGCGACTGCGGTGCGGTCGAGGGCCCGTTCTTTGAGCTTCAGGTCGGCGTGAAGGTACTTCATCGTCGAGGACACATCCTGATGCCCGAGCCAGAGCGCGATGATGCTGACGTCGTGGCCGGCGATGCGCATGTTCATGGCCCTGGTGTGGCGGAACAGGTGCGGGAACAGGCGTTTGCCGGCCAGGGACGGCTGGTCCTGGGAGGCGATTTTCTGGTATTTGTCCAGCCGGGCCTGGAAGCCGTCACGGGTCAGCTTCCGGCTGGTCCGCCCGCGAGCGGGGAACAGAGGGTCTCCGGGCTGGCCGCTGGTGCGCTCCAGCCATTCGCCGAGCATGGCCGCGCTGGCGGGGTCCAGCGGGGTTGATCGTTCGCGGCGGCCTTTGCCTGTGCAGCGGACGTGTGATCCGGCGGCCTGGATGCGCGCGTCGGCGCGGGTTAGGTTGAGGAGCTCGGAGATGCGCAGCCCGGTGGCCAGCAGGACTGTGATCATGGCGTGGTCGCGGCGGCCTGCCCAGGTGCTGTGGTCGGGGGCGGCCAGTATGGCGGCTGTCTCCTCGGGGGTGAGCCAGGGGATCTCGGTGTCGTCGGTCCGGGCGGATTCGATGGCTAGCACACGCTCGATCACCTCGGCGTCGTCGGGGGCGTGCAGTGCGGCGTAGCGGAACGTCGAGTGGATGGCGGCCAGGCGGTTGTTGCGGGTGCGGGCGGTGTTGCCGCGCTCGGTGTCCAGGTGGTGCAGGAAACTGGTGATGAGCTCGTGGTCGAGCTGGGCGAGCCGTATCTTCTCTGGCGGCGTGCCGGTGGCCTGCCGGGCGTAGTGCAGCAGCAGCCGCCAGGTATCGCGGTAGCTGGAAATGGTGTGGGGGCTGGCGTCTTTGTGCTGCATCAGCTTGACGCGGAAGAATCCTTGCAGGATCGGGGCCAGGTCGCTCACGGCTCCTCCGGTGGTGCGGGGGCGGTCTGGCTGCCGGCTTCGCGGGCGGCGGTCCGGAGCATGTGGTCGCTGGCGGCCTGGAGCAGTTCCGGCGAGGCCGACAGGTACCAGTTATTCCGACATCGGGATAACTGGTATTACTCCGATTCCCGGGTTATTCCGATACCCGCTCCTTCCTGCGCGTGACAGGCCCGGGACCTGGGCTGACGTGCTCTTGCGGCTCTCGCCTGTCGGAATAACCCGGTGCGTCCAGTTGCGCGGATGAGACCTCTTCCGCGGCGTTGCCCGCTCATGGTGATGGTGCCGCCGCGTTCGTCCGAACTGGCGGCTCCATCGGATGAAAGGACGATGTCATGGGATCGATGGTGCCCGGGCTGGCTGATGCCGTGCTCGGCGTGGTTGAGGGCGTGGGCTTGTCGGCCGACACGGTCGCCCGCTACCGCAAGTGCTGCGAGGCGGTCGTGAAGTTCTGTGACCAGCGTGACCTCGACGCGCTGTCGGCCAGGGTGGTTGACGAGTTCGCCGCGTGCCAGCAGGAGCGTGCGCGCCGCGGTGAGATCGGCCCGAACAGGCGTAACGCCCTGGTGAAGTCAGCCCGCATGATGCTGGAGTTCCACGAAGCCGGCGCCGTGGCCTGGCGGATGACGAGCCCGGATCCTGATCGCGCGCTCCGCGAGAGCTCCCGTGCCGTGCTGAAGCAGTTCGCCGCGGCGGCCGGCCGGGATCTGGCCCCGGGATCGGTGCGGCTGCTGGCCGGCGAGATCCGCCAGTTCCTGGCCTATCTCGGCCGGGCCGGCCGGGGCGCCCTCGACGCCGTCACCGCGGACGACGTCCGGGGGTTCCTGGTGGAGACGGCCCCCAGGCGTCCGGCCGGCACCGGCAACGTGGTGTGGTCGCTGAAGAGGTTCTTCGCCTTCCTCAACGCCGCCGGGCTCAGCGACGTCCGCGTCGACGGGCTGCTCGCGCATGCCGCGCCGCGGCGGGTGCGGGCGCTGCCGTGCTTCACCCGTGAGGAGACCGGCCGTCTCCTTGACGGGATCGAGACCGGGACCCCGTGCGGGAAGAGGGACTACGCGATGGTCATGCTGGCGGTCTCGACCGGGCTGCGCTGCTGCGACATCGTCGCGCTGCGGCTGGACGAGATCGACTGGCACCGCGACGAAATCCGGCTGGTCCAGGCCAAGACATCCAGGCCGCTGGTACTGCCGCTGCCAGCCCCGGCAGGCAACGCCGTCGCGGAGTGGATCCTGCACGGCCGGCCCGACTGCGACGCCCCGGAAGTATTCGTCCGGCTCAAGGCACCGCTGGTGAAGCTGGGGAACTCGACCGGCTCGACCCTCATGCGCCGCCGCCTGGCCCGGGCCGGCATCGACCACGCGGCCCGTGACGGCAAGTCGTTCCATGCCCTGCGGCGCACCACAGGGACAAGGCTCATCGAGTCGGGAGCCGGGCTGCCGCTGGCCGCGCAGATCCTGGGCCATGCCCGCATAAATTCCTCCCGCCGCTACTTCGCCCTGGCCAGCGAGCAGCTCCGGCAGTGCTGCCTGCCGCTGGAGAGCTTCGCCTGCACCAGGGAGGGACTGCGATGAGCACGTTCACCAGCAATTTCGCCCCCCATATCGAGGCGATGCTCGAATGGCGGACCTCGCTGGGGCACACCCTGCGCGACATGCGGAACGCGATGGCCGGCTTCGACAGGTTCTGCGCGTCGCAGCATCCCGGCGAGACGGTGCTAACCCGGGAACTGGCAACCGCGTGGTGCAAGGACACGGCCACGGGCACCTGGGGCGCCTACCGGAGCCGCGCGATCCGCGAGTTCGGCAAGTACCTCCAGCTCACCGGCGCGGACGGGTTCATCGTGCCGTCGGCGTGGATCGCCAGCCCGGTCCGGAGCCTGCCGCACATGTTCACCGATGACGAGCTGGCCGCCTTCTTCCGGGCGGCCGACTCCATCGACGGCGAGTACCGCAGCCCGTTCCGCGAGTACGCGATCCCGGTCATCTTCCGGCTGATCCTCGGCGCCGGACTGCGCCCGCCCGAAGCCCGCCGCCTGCGCCGCCGCGACGTCGACACCGACAGCGCCATGGTGATGATCGAGCGCTCCAAGCGGAACAAGGACCGCCGTGTCCCCGTCACCGGGGACCTGGCCGGGCTGCTTGCCCGCTTCGATCACCTCGCGGACCTGCGGCACCCGGCCCGGGAGTGGTTCTTCGAGGACCAGCACGGCCGCCAGTACTCCCCGGCCTGGCTCATCGCCGGCTACCACCTGTGCTGCGAGCTGGCGGGCGGGATCGCGCCTGCCTCAACCCCTTACACGCTGCGGCACAATTTCGCCGCCCGCACCCTGATGCGCTGGGTCGAAGAAGGCAAGGACCTCGAGGCCTGGCTGCCCTACCTGGCCGCCTACATGGGACACCAGAAGTACTCCTCGACAGCGTGGTACGTCCACCTGCTGCCCGGGCGCCTCGCCGCGACCGGCCTGACCTCCGCGGCCGGCATCATCCCGGCGGTGACGCCGTGACGACCCGCCGGGAAGCCCCGGACGGCTTCTACCGGCACCTTCGCGAGTGGTTCACCGCGTTCCTGCCCCGCCAGCGCGGCGCAGCCGGGAACACGATCACGTCGTGCCGCCACACCTGGAACATGCTCCTGGGCTACGCCGCCGGACATCACCACGTCGCAGTCGAGAAGGTCACGTTCACGATGCTCGACCGGGCCACCATCACCGGGTTCCTCGACCACATGCAGGCCGCCAGGTCGTGGACGGCCTCGACCCGCAACCAGCGCCTGGCGTGCATCCGGTCGTTCTTCACCTACGCGGCCGCCGCCGAGCCGGCGCTCGCGATCTACCTTGCCGGCCTCGCCGGCATCCCTCGGCTCAACGGCCCGGCCGCGGCACCGGTGAAGTACATGACCACGGGCGCGGTCACGGCGCTGCTCGCCGCCCCGGACCCGGGCACCCGGCTCGGGCTGCGCGATCAGTTCTTCATGATCCTCATGTATGACCTCGCTGCCCGCGACGCCGAGATGCTCGCCCTGACCCTCGCCGACATCGACGCCAGGCGGCTCACCGCGGACCTGCTCGGGAAAGGCTCCAAGCCCCGTCGCCTGCCCATCACGAGAGAGACGGCCCGGCACTTCGGCCGCTACGCCGCCGTTTTCCACCCCAGCCCGGAACCGGCGGCACCGATGTTCTACACCGTGCGAAATCACCGCCCGACGCGGATGTCCGACGACAACGTCGCCAGGTTCATCCGCCAGCACGCCGCCACCGCCAAAGCCAGATGCCCCGACGTCCCGGACCGGGTCCACCCGCACATGCTCCGGCACTCGCGGGCCATGCACCTCTACCAGGCCGGCATGCCCCTGGCCCTGCTCACCGAGTGGCTCGGGCACGCTGACCCTGAAACCACGCTCGTCTACGCTCACGCCGACACCGAGATGAAGCGCCATGCCCTGGAGAAAGCACACAGCGCGACAACAAGCCAGAGTCCTCTTCCGGCCCCGTTGTGGCATGACCGCGAGGACATCATCCAGCGCCTATGCGGGCTCAAGGAGTGATATCGGGTTATTCCGACAGGCGAGAGCCGCAAGAGCACGTCAGCCCAGGTCCCGGGCCTGTCACGCGCAGGAAGGAGCGGGTATCGGAATAACCCGGGAATCGGAGTAATACCAGTAGGTGTGCCGCGGCTTGGTGTGTCCCATGTGAGCCTGGAGCAGCGGGAGGCTGGCCTGGGTGTCGGCGTCGTCGTTCAGCCAGCCGGTCAGCGTGGTGACGGCGAAGGTGTGGCGCAGGGCGCGCAGTGTCGGGCGGGGCGTGAGGGTGCCGAGGCCGGCTGTGTCGACCAGGTGCGCGAAATGCGTGCGGACCTGGTCGGCGTTCAGCCGGCGTCCGCGGGTGCTGACCAGCAGGCTCGGCCCGGCATAGCCGGGTATCAGCCGGTCGCGGAGCTGCTGGTAGCCGGCGAGTGCGTCCAGCGTGGTGGGGTGCAGCGGTATCCGCCGGTCCCTGCGGTTCTTGCCGTGCAAGGTCATCGCGGCCTCGGCCGGGTCGATGTCGCTGTCGTCGGCGCGGACGGCCTCGCAGGTTCGCATCCCGGTGGCCGCTATCAGGCCGGTCAGCGTCTGGAAGGTGGCCGCGTGCAGTTCCGGCCGCAGCCGCCCGGCAATTCCCATCAGCGCCTGGATCGCCTCGCTGCTCATGATGCACGGTGCGGGCCGGTCGCGCCGGCAGGGCACCAGCTCCGGAGCCGGGATCTGATGGGCGGGGTCCAGGGCGTGCAGGTAGATGGCGAACCCGCGGGCCGCGTTCAGCCGCAGCCACCGGTAGGACGGGGCCACGGGCTGCGCGAGCAGGACCCAGTCCAGGACGGCCTGGTCCGTCACGTGGGTGATGCCGGCGCCGTCGCAGTACCCGGCGAACCGGCGGACCAGGAAGCCCGGCTTGTCCATCTCGAAGCCGAGGCGGCGGCGGAACGCCAGGTACTCCTCGGCCAGGGCGCTGAGCGCGGCAGCGGGCACGGTCACGGGGTCATCTCCGCTGACCGCCGCTTGCCAGTGCCTGGCCAGGGGCGCGCTAGCGGCCGCAGCGCGGATACGTCCACCCGGGTATACGCGCTCGTGGTCTCGATGTCGCGATGACGCAGCACGTCCCGGATCTCCACCAGCGAGGCGCCGGCTTTCAGCAGGCCGTGCCCGACCGCGTGCCGGAACGCCCGCGGCCCGATCCGGGGAACGCCGGCCCTGGCGCAGGCCCGCCCGGCGAGGGCGCCGACTGAGCTCTTGCGCATCGGCTGCACCGGTGCGCGTGCGGACAGGAACACTGCTGCGACTCCAGGCGGCGCGGGCCGGCGGATCCGCAGGTACTCCACGATCGCCTCCCCGACGTCGCGGAGCAGGGGCAGGACGTCAACACGGCCGGCCTTGCCGTGCACCACGAACTCGCCGGCTCTCCAGCGCATGTCAGGCAGCTCCAGGCGGGTCACCTCGACGGGCCGCAGGCCGTACCGGTGCAGCAGGAGCAGCACCGCGCGATCACGGCATCCGCCTTCGGCGGTGCGATCGCAGCTGGCCAGGATCGCCGCTACCGTCGCAGGATCGACCTGCTCAGGCAGCCGGGACGGCTGACGGGCGGCCCGCGGGACGGCGGCGGCCAGCGGGCGCGTCACCCGCCCTGTCCGTTCCAGGAACCGCAGGAACGCCCGGTCGCCAGTTAATACTGCGCCGATCGAGGCAAGCCGGTGACGGGCGGCCTGGCGTGACACGACGGCCAGTACCTGCGCGCCGTCCAGGGCCGCCAGGCGGGCATCGGTCTCCTGCCCGTCCGGCGGTACGCCCGCAGCCGCCAGGAACTCATCCGCGTACCTCAGGTACTGGGTGATCGTCACCTCGCCGGCCCGGCGCTCGACCCGCAGATACCGGTCGTATTCCTGCAGCAGCGCGTCCGCTGTGCTCGCGGGACCGCCGGCCCGCTGCTGCGGCAGCACTCCGATGCTGCGCAGATAGCCCAGGAGCGGTTCAACCGACGTCCCCTTCACCAGGTAGCTTCCCCGGGCGCGAAGCTCTTCCCAGAAGCGGCCCGCCACCGGCTCGGTAAGGTCCTCGGCAGCCAGCCCTTGCCCGGCCAGCCACGCGCTCAGATCCGCCATCAGGTACAAGTGGTGCTTTGTCGACGACCCCGCATACCCGCGGCCGGCCAGATACGCAGCAAAGCCCGCAGCCCGATCGGCCAGGAGCCCGCTGGCCTGCACCTCGGGACGGTCGTGACGGCTCATGAGTCACCTACCGGAAACCCGATCACCACTTTCTGTTATCATGTCACCACTTTGTGTGAGATACCAGAGAGAGGTTATTATCCCGACGAAATGCTGCACTGATCGCTGTATCACCAGGGGAGACGGCATGTGATCGGGATGACGCCCAGGTCGGCATAAGACCCCTATGACGTGTCCCGGATCTGGGTCCGCGACCATCACAACGGCGGCTGGATCACGCTGTTCTGGACCCAGCTGCACCGGGTCGCGGCGCCGTTCGGGGAACTGGCCTGGGACCATGCCCGCAGGCTGATGCCCGAGGCGACCGAGACCGAGCTCGCCGACGCCGTCGAGGATCTGCTCACCCGGGCCGGCCAGGGACCCGGCGACGATACCGGACAAGGGCCAGCGCTCAGCAAGCAAGACCGGCGCGTCGCCGCGCGGACCAGGGCCGTTCACCCCGGCGGCGGGCAGATGAGCCCGGGGCCACGGCCACAGCGGCCACCTGAGGACGAGCGGCCCTCCCGCGAGCAGACCGGGCAGGAGGCGGCGATCGTCCCGATGCCGATCTTCGATCCATTCCGTGAAGCCGAGAAATGGCGGTGACGCCACCCGGCATCGGCGGCGCCGATCCGGTGGTCCAGCTGACCACGCTGCCCGGCTGGCGGCAGTTCGTGGCGGCCACGCCGTCGATCCCGCAGATGTTCACCGAGCAGGAATGGCTCGCGCTGGACGATGACAAACGCGCCGCGCACGACGAGGACCGGCTGGAGTACCACTCCCGGCTCGTCGTGGTCCAGACCCCCGTCATCGAGCGGATCGTCAAGCGCGGAGGCGATCTGATCCGGATGAACCGCGCGGCATATTACGGGCGGTCCGGGCTGATGGTGTCCGGGGCCGCCCGGACCGGGAAGACCACCGCGATCACGCAGCTCGGCAAGACCGCCGAGCTGATGCACCACCGCCGTTATCCGCATGCCCGCGATGACATCCCGGTCATCTACATCACCGTGCCGCCGTCCGCGACCGGCAAGATGATCGCGATGGAACTCGCCCGGTTCCTCGGGCTTCCCGTGCTGCGGCGATCCAACATCACCGACGTGATCGAATCGGTCTGCGGTGTCTGCCTGGATGCCCGCGTGGCCATGATCCTCGTGGACGAGCTGCATAACCTGGACATGGCGACCCGCGCGGGAGCCGAGGCGTCGGACACGCTGAAATACTTCTCCGAGCGCCTGCCCGCGACGTTTGTTTACGCCGGGATCGGCCTGGACCGCGGAGCGCTGCTGGCCGGCCCGCGTGGCGACCAGGTCGCCGGACGTTTCACCCTGATCGCGACCGGCGCGTTCACTCCCGGCCAGGAATGGGCCACGCTGATCGCCGCGCTTGAGGGGACCTTGCGGCTCTGCCGGCACGAGGAAGGCGCCCTCGTCGCGCTCGCGGACTACCTGCACCGCCGCACCCGGGGCCTGATCGGGAGCCTGCTTTGGCTGATCCGGGACGCGGCGAACCAGGCCATCATCGACGGGACCGAGCGCATCACCAGGAAGAGCCTGGATGCGATCGCCGTCGACATGACAGCGCAGACACCACTAACCAGGCCGGGGACGCGGAAGCGGTGACGAACATGCTGCCGCGGGACCGCGCCGAGCAAATCCTGGCCGAACACGCCGCCGGAAAGCCGATCCGCGTGATCGCGGCGACCTTCGGCCACAGCACCGTCACGATCGGGGACTACGTCCACGGACGGCGCACCCCCGGCGAGCCCGCCACGCGGTCCGACGACTTCGGGCCATTCGCCGCCTACTCCCGGCAGCGCCTAGCCGACGATCCGCATCTGAGAGCCCCGGCATTGCTGGCAGAACTATCCCGCCTCGGCCTCCGCAGCGGCAGGGCAACGTTCTACCGGGCGCTGGACCGGCACGGCATCCAGCCGCATCCGTGCCCGGACTGCCATACCGCGAGAATCAGCGGATACACCACGCTGACCACAGCACGGCACCCCCCGGACCCGTCTCCGCTGCCGCTGCCAGTCTCCCCGGTGACCGGGGAGACACTGACGTCGTTCCTGAGCCGTCTCGCCGCCGTCAACCACGTCGAGGCCGGGGCCATCATCGAGATCCTGCCGCCATGGTTCCGCGTCAAGACCCGATGGCACGACGACCGCTGGCAGCACGACCAGCTATCACCCTGGACAGACGATGCCATCGCCCAGCTCGCGACGATCAGCGGCTCCAGCGTGCGGGCGCTCAGCAACGCGCTTCCCGCTTTCGGCGCCCGGAAAGGCCGCCCGGTCCGGGCGGTCACTGCCTGCCGCCGCTGCACGGCGGCACGACAAATTCAGCAGCCAGTCCCGGTGCATCTGCCCGGGCATCACCGAGATCTGCCTCCGGCACGGGATCTGGCTACCCGGGACAGGCCCGCCGCAATTCAACGTCAGCGAATGCCCGGACATCGTGCACGCCGAGCTCCAGGCCCGCCGGCTCCTGCGCCACTGCACCATCGAGCAGCTGATCTACGCCAGGCTCAAGGCCGGACACGCTCCCGCCGATCAGGCTCAGCCGCACAAGGCCACCCACCAGGCATGGAAACGCCGGATGCGGACCCTCATCAAGTCCAACTCCCGAGCGGCCATCGAGTCATGCCCGCAAGCACTGTTCCTGGCAGCGGGCTATCCCGAGATCGTCACCAGGGTCACCCGGGCACTCGGCGCGCACCACGCTAACCCCATCTGAGCAATGTTCGATGTCACGAACGACCCTCCGAGACCGCCGAGACCCAGCAACTAAGCACCCCGCCTGCAACCATGTGCCAACGAAGATTGCTCATCAAAAGGTCAGAGCCTCGGATCGAGCACGATCGATTGGCACGGGACATCAGAGTTCCTCTCCATCTGAGGCATGCAGGTAGGAAGCCTGCCTTACCTCACCTTCAAGCGGACAGGACATGCTGGATCAGGATTGCGGAGTGGCCGGCAGCGGGTCTTGCACGAAGGTCCCGCGGCCTTGGATGCTGACGATCAGGCCGCGTTCGCGGAGCACCTTCATCGCGTGGCGGATGGTCTGGTAGGCCACGCCGTAGCGCTCGGCAAGGTCCAGCTCGGAGCGGAGCCGCGTTCCCGGGGCCAGCTCGCCGGACGTGATGCTTGGTGCACGGTATGCGGCCAGCGGCAGGGGAATGCAGTGATCAGTGATGATGAGGACGGCCCGGCTCAGGTGCTCGGCGACGTCGGCGGGTGGATCTCCGGCCCGTCGCATGCCCAGGCCGGCAAGTCCGCGGACGACTGATCTGCGGACTGCCGAAAGAAAGTCCATCGAAAGTGTCAGGGCGACTCGCCCGCAGGCTTCGCGGGGACGGCCGTGGGTACAGCGAGTCAGCCAGCCTCGCCTTCGACAGGGCATGCATAACCTCGACATTGAGCTGGTGGCGGCCAGAGCCTCGGCGACCTAGCCGCGCCCGGCCGCTCGGCCGGCCGACGGCCGTGCACCTGGGTCAGCCACCCGGGCTGCGTGGCTCCCGGCGGGGTCAGCCTGCGCCGCGTCGTTGGTTCCGCAACCGGCCTCTCGCTCCGGGGCGGTCAGAGATCTTTCCCGGGACGCGGGCGTTTCTGGTGCCGGCTTCGCCGGCGCTGTGCTTGTGCCCGCCGGGAAACATCTTGGCGGCGCCCCGGGGACGGCCGGTGGTGCGGGCCCCTGCCGCCACGGCGCCTGCCGCCTGACCCGCCGGGAGGCCACCGCGCCGCCCGGCCCGGCCCAGACAGCCGACCCGGCCATGTCAGCTGGCAGTTCCCTGATGGCGCTGCGCCGCTAGCAGCCCGGGCAAGTCCGGTTGCCCTGCCTGCTGCTGGCTCTGGCTCAGCGGCCGTCGCGGGGGCGGGTCTTCCCTCCCGCCTCCGCGTGCCCATCGCCTGACCCATTCGCTTCACGAGAAAGGTGTTTTGCCATGCCCGAGATGCCTGCCAGCGGCGAAGCCACCGCCGAAAGCGCTGAGCCAGACGGATTGCCGCCGGGACCTCAGCCCGCGTACATAGTCGCCGTCGACGGGACGGCGCGCGGCGTCCGGCTACTGTCCCCGGAGGGCTGCGAGCGTGCCCTGGCGGAGCAGTATCGCGAGCCGGACGGCATCCTCGGCGTGCCAATGCGCTACGGCAACGGTTACGGCCTGCCCAGCGGCTAGCTGCCCAACCCGCGGACTGCTTCTGGGGCGGCTGGGGCGGCTCGATGGTCGTCGTCGACCTGGACGCCAGGATGGCCGTGTCCTACGTGATGAACCAGATACTCGACCAGGGCGGCATGGGCGACGGCCGGGCACTCGGCATCGTGGTGGCCGCCTACGACGGCCTGTCCGGATAGCCGCCAGGCCGCGAGGCACTGAACGACGCGGCGCTGGCTTCCGTGTCGTTGGTCAGATAGCTGACTACGTCCCGCGGCAGGCCCCGAAAGGGTGAGCAGGACGAACCCGGGCTACGAAACCCATTGGCTGACGGAGGCAAACGACGCTATGACCCGCCAACCCTTTTCCGGGCGATGGCGGTAGCAGCGGCCTGGCAGGGCGAGAGGATGACGCCTGAAGCGGCGATCGGGTCACCCGTGTTTCCTGCCGCGGTGAGGTTCGGTCCTGGGTTATCGTCCCGGACGGGTCGTATCGGCTCGGTGATTTCGCTGAACCCGCCGTCGGGGCTCATCACGATTCGCCCGGTCTTGCGTCCGTGCTTGGTTTCCTCTCGCTCTCGGCGGGTCAGGCCGAGGCAGATCCGCTGGGTGAGGGTGTACGCGAGTGGGGGGCCGGCGAACACTGCTACCCGGAAGAACCAGGTGACCGCGTAGAGATCCAGGTGGATGTGGTAGGCGATCTGGTCGTTGGAGGACGCGGCCCACAGCAGCCCGTAGAAGGTGATCCCGGCCGTACCTACCGCCGTGCGGGTCGCCGCGGCGCGCGGGCGGTCCAGGAAGTGATGCACAGCCCGGTCGCCGGTGAGCCTGCTTTCGAGCAGCGGATACGCGGCCAGCAAGGTGAAAAAAGCACCTGGAACGATGAGCCCGGGCACCAGCACGGCGAGGGTGAGCGGATGACCGGCCACATTCAGCTCCCAGCCCGGCATGATCCGCAACGCGCCGTCCAGGAAGCCCAGGTACCAGTCGGGCGCCGCTCCGGCCGAGATCGACCCCGGCTGGTAGGGCCCGTACAGCCAGATCGGGCTGATCTGCGCGAGTGCACCCGCCAGGGCGAGCGCCCCGCAGGTGGCGCAGAACATCGCCACCCCGGCGACCGCCGGGGCGTTCTGGAGGGATCCAAGTCGTCCGGAGCCAGCCGGGCCGGGGAAGCGGGTGTGCCCGTGCCGCCGCGCCAGCCAGCGCCGCAGGATGAACAGGCCGGCCATGGCAGCCGGCAGCAGCACGTGCAGCCAGTAGAGCCGCGGAATGACGCGATGGCCTGGGACGTCGCCCCCGAAGATCCAGAGCCTCAGATGGGTGCCGGCCACCGGGATCGACTCGAGCACGCCGCGGAGCACATCCAGGCTGCCGGACGACAGCATGTCGTCCGGCAGGATTGTGCCGGTCCACCCCGCCGCCATGCCTAGTGTGAGCAGGGTCACCCAGATCAGCCAGTTCAGCCGGCGCGGTCGGCGGAATGCGGCGGTGAAAAACAGCCGCAGCAGCGTCAGGCACACCGCCGCGACGAAGATCAGCGCCGCCAAGTGGTGGATCTGCCGCATCAGCAGCCCGCCGCGCACGTCGAAGCTGGTATCCAGTGTTGACTTGTACGCCTGGCTCATCCGGATGCCGTTGAGCTCGTGGTATGAGCCGTGGTAGATGACGCCCGTCATGCCTGGCTTGAAGAAAAATACGAGGAACATGCCGGTGACACACGCCACCACGAACGAGTAGACGGCGATCTGGCTGAACAGAAACGACCAGTGGTCCGCCTGGCTGCGCCGGAGCGGCCGGGCCCCAGATCGCAGCAGTCCCGTGAGGAAACTCTTCCGGCCCCTCCGGCCGGGCCGGGCGCCCGTGGGCAGCGGCGGTGACCCTTGTTTGAGCGTTCCGTCATGAGACTTCACGGCACGATCACCGCCGGGCACGCGGCATGTCTGGCCAGCCAGGCGGGCACCGATCCGGCGAACCGGTGCGCGAACCGCTCGGGAGCGCCGATCACGATCGCGTCCGCGCCGCGTTCCGCCGTGACACGGCGCAGTTCCCGGGCCGGACGGCCACACCGTACGATCATCTCGATGTCCAGCCCGGTCAGGCCGGCGTCGGTCAGCTCCGTCCGCAGCCAGCGCATCCGCTCGGTGAGCGGCACGAACACAAAGCCGTCGCCCCGCCAGACGTGCACCACCACCAGCCAGCGGTCCAGCCGACGGGCCATTCCAGCCGCGTACGCCAGCGCATGCCTGCTGGCGTTTGAGCCGTCGTACCCGGTAAGGATCGGATGCCGGTGCTCAGCGGACCAGCTGCCTGCCGACCTGATCCGATGGTCGAGCCGGGCACCGCGCCTGGCCCTGCGCTCAGTCCCTGCCCTGCGACCGCCGGGCTCGCCGGCTGGCGCTGCCGGTTCGGTCATGGTCACCGCAATCTTGGTGCGGGAAAGCCACTGCTTGCCGCCGGCGAACGTGACGGAGTCCGTCGCTCGCTGGAGAAAGGTTGAAACAGACACTGCGTCTCCTAACGCTTGCACTTCCGCGCGACCGGAGCCCACGACGCGCAGGCCGGCACTGGCATCAGGGTCACGATCCGGCCGCCGGTCGCACCGTGGAAGGCACCGGAACTGCGGTGCGTCCGGGCGTGGGGTCGGCTTGAGCCAAGGAATCCACGCTGGGTCGCTAGCTCTCCAGGAAGGCCAGCAGATCCTCGTTGACCTGATCCCGGTGATTGGCTGTGATGCCGTGGGGGCGCCCGGGTAGCAGATCTCCTTGGCGGCCCTTTGATCAGCCGTGCGGACTTCACCGCCGAGTCCTTCACCGGGACGAGGTCGTCCTCGCCGTGCAGCACCAAGGTCGGGACGTCGAACTTCGCGAGGTCCTTGACGCTCACTGTCATCTCCTCGGCCAGTCGCTGTGCCCGGCCCAGGTGATAGCGAGTCCAGGCGTCGGGGGGGAGTGGCTCTTCCAGGGACGGTACGGGCCGGCACGGCGGTGGGGCGTCACCCAGAAGTGCGCATGCCGGTGGAAGCTTTCCGCAGCCGGCTTGCTGGCACTGTCGTGCCAGGGCCGGGCACTGTCGTGCCAGGGCCGGGCACGGGGCACGACCGTGCAGGCCGGGACCGGCTGCCGGTGCCGGGTTAGGGGATCGGGCTGAGCTGGCGTGCCCGGGTGACGGCCTCGGTGCGGTTTGGCGACGCCGAGTTTGCTCAGCAGGTGGCTGCCGCGCATTTTGACTGTGTCGAGGGCGACTGCCAAACTCCTCGGCGATGCGTGTGTTCGGGCTGCCCGCGGCCAGCAGCGCCAGCACCTCCAGCTCGCGGCCGGTCAGCTATTCGACCAGGCCGGCACCGCTGCGGCGGCGTCTGGCCCGGCGCCTTGCATGTTGCCGTTGCCGCCGAATGCCTGCAGCACCTGGGCCAGGCAGCCGAGCGGGATGCCGCGGGCGGTGGCGCGGTCTGCCATATGGGCCGCGACCAGCCGGGCCAGCAGCGCGCTCATCGGCGTGCCCGCGCGGGCGAACGCCCGGGCATAGCCCTGCGGGCAGGCCACGGCGAGCGTCCGGCCAGGGTGCCGGCCTGCGCGTCCTCCTCGCCGCTGGCCGCCAGCGCCCGCAGCGCCTCAATTTCGATGACGCTGCCGGCCCAGCCCCTGGGTGGCCGCCGCGCGCAGCCGCTGCAGGAGCAAGAGCGCCGGGCCGGGACGGTCTTGGCCGAGCAGCACCCGGCCAGCACGAGATACTCCCGCTCCCGCGGGTAGGGCGGCTCGTCATCTGGGGCGAGGCCGCCTGCCGGACGCAGACCAGGATGAGCCGCCTCGCCAGCCCTTCATCGGGCGCCTCCACCAGCCGCGGGCGGGGGATGAAGGCCGGTTGCGGGCGGCACGTGCAGCTTGGTGGCCAGCAGCACATCTCACTCGGAAGCGGCAACCCTGGCCGGGGCCGCCGCAGGCGGCTCAGCCATCGGCGGCCTACCACTCAGCGCATCCAGCGATGGCCAGCTTCGCTGCTGGGTCCAGGCACTCTAACAACCGACCACGGCCATGCCGCTGGCCGTGTGCCGCAGCTACCCCGGCGGCCGCAACAGACGGTCTCCGTTGCTTCGCCGCCCTTCGTGCGCAATCGCACCGGCCAGATATGCCCGCGGGCTGCGAGTGACTGGCCCAACCGCCGGTGCGGGCGCGGTTGATCACCGCCGAAGAACCCGCCGCCCCGCCGCGCTGTCAAACCCGTGGGCATGGAGGCCGGCCGGCACTGTCGTGCCCGGTGCCTCGTCGGAAGATTCCACGCGCAGGTGCACCTTCGGGTGACGCCCAGACCAGGGGGCCGTTCGTAGTGTGCCGGGAGAAACCAGAGAGGACATCTACGGACAGGAAGACCATGCCGACCTATCACCGGAACCATCTCATCGCGCTGATGCGGCGCGCGGGTCATTTCGCCGAGATTGCCACCGCCAACCAGGTCCTGCCGGACATCGTCGACCCAGAGCGGGATAGGGGTGCTGCTCGAAAGCCTGGGCCTTACCGAGGGCGGCTTGACGGAAGGCATGGGCAGCAGCCCGTGAACACGAATGCACCCCGGGTGGTCGTGGTCGGCAGCGGGTTCGCCGGATTCTTCGCCGCCCGCACGATCGAACGTCGCATCCCGCCCGGCGCCGCTGACCTGACGATCATCAGCGCCACTGCACACATGTGCTACAGCCCTTTGCTGCCCGAGGTCGCAGCCGGCCGTCTCAATGCCCTGCAGATCGCGGTGCCCATGCACGGTGCACTACGGCGGACCCGCATCTTGCAAGGGATCGTCGATGCGGTAGATCTCGATGCGCGCACCATCACCGCGCAATGCGGCCTGGACGAGCCAGCCGTGATCCCCTGGGATCGACTCGTCCTGACATTGGGCAGCGTCACCCGAACCTTTCCGGTGCCCGGCCTGGCTGAGCACGGCCTGGGATTGAAGACCCTCGTGGAAGCCGACTACATCCACGATCACGTGCTGCGACAGCTGGAGATGGCCGCGGCCACCACAGACCCCGCGGTTCGACGCGCCACATTGACCTTCGTCGTCGTCGGTGCCGGCTATGCCGGCGCCGAGACCGCGGCCCAACTGCACCGCATGACCCTCGCCCAGCTCGACCGGTTCCCCGGCCTGTCCCGCGGCGACGTCTTGTGGGTGGTTCTGGATGTCGCCGACAGCGTGCTGCCAGAACTCGGACCGCGCCTCGGCCGCCTCGCTCTGAGCGTGCTCCGCAAGCGGGGTGTCCAGGTGCGGCTCGGCACCAGCGTCACCGAGATCACCGCCGACAGCGTGGCCCTGTCCGACGGCAGCACCCTGCCGACCCGCACGGTGCTTTGGACCGCCGGTGTCACACCGCCGCCGCTGGTCGAACGCACGCACCTGCCCATCTCGGGTGGCCGGCTCGTCGTCGACGCATACCTGCGGGTCCGGGACCACGTCTGGGCGGCAGGAGACGCCGCGTCCGCACGTGACCCGTCCGGATCGCCCAGGAGCGCGTACCCCCCGACCGCGCAGCACGCACAGCGCCAGGGAGTGGTGATCGGGCACAACGTCGCCGCGAGCCTCAATAACGGCCGGCCGCGACGTTACCGCCACCGTGACCTCGGGCTGGTGGCCGACCTCGGTGGTACCGCGGCAGTCGCCCGCCCCCTCGGCATCCCCATCAGCGGCGTAGCCGCCAAGATCATCACAAAGCTCTACCACCTGTACGCGCTGCCCTCACCAGCGAACCGTGTGCGGGTCGCAGCTTCGTGGCTGCTCAACCTTTTCGCGCGCCCCCTCGGTGCCCAGGTCGGTCTCGTGAGCCCGGACGCGGCACGCCTCGACGTCGCCGAGCACACCGCTCGCCCAGCGATCCTGACGAACTCGCGCGTCGACGGCTCCACCACGCGACCATGGTCGTGACGGCGACACCGCACGGGAGCGCACTGGAGATCCAGCTCCCTATCGCCAAGCGAGCACCAAGCCGCTACGCGGCCCAGAAGCTGAACCCGCTACGGGTCGACCCCAGGTCACGGCACCGCCGCAGTGAGAAAGCCCGTAAGACCCGCCCGATGAAGATTCCCGTAGAGGGACGTCATGCGGGACGGCGCAAAGGGGTTCTCGGCGACCGCCAGGACGCTAGGGAGAAGTCCGGCCGCGGAAGGCTCAGCTCAGGGCTTGCACGTCGCCGCCCAGCCCCGGCCAGCTCTGTGGTCACTATCTGCCAAGCGCCGGACTCGCCTGCCGGCGGCGGGCAGCGCGATGTCCTGCTGGAGCCCATGCCCGCCGGGCAGGCCCGGCCGACCAGCCTGGCGCTCCGCGGATGCCTGCCGCTCAGTTCTGCCCAGGCGCGCCGGGCTGGGTGCCGGCCGTGCTGGCGCGAGTACGTGAACCGGGTGCGTCATGCGCCCAGCAGGAATCCGGGCCAGATTTCCTGGCTGGCCCCATGCGCGGCTCAGACCGCGGCTCCACGACAGATCCTGGAAGGAGGCCCGCCATGGAAGGGTCGAGCTTGATCTTCATCATCGTACCCATCGCGATTCCGTTTGCCCTGTTCACGGGCATAGCCCTGCCTTTCATCGCTGCCAGCCGGTCCGGCCGCAGCCACGCGCGGGGGCGGCCGGCGGGCGCACATGAGCTGAAGCGGATCAGCGCCGCCAGGCGGAGGGCCCGGCCGCTGAAACCCGGCGCTCATGACGTCCCCGTCGAATACCTGTACGTTCCCTGCGCCCGCATCCGCTACAACGGCTGCTCGGCCGGGACGCGCCGCTGGGTCCAAGAGGTGCCAATCGTCAAGAAGACGGCCAAGCGGATCTACTACACCAGCGGCACCTGGGACCGAAACCAGGCCGTTGTCAGCCCCGGCTGCATCAGCCGGGAAGAGTTCGAGACCGACACACGGTGCCACGATAACTGCCCGCGGGATATCGCCGCTGGCCTCGTATGCGCTCCGCACGGCCGCGGCCACCGCCACTGCGTGCATTTCCTGGCCCCGGGCCGTCACTGCTATGCGCCTGCCGGGTGCGGGGAAGACTGCCCGGCAGAGACCCGCGGCGTGCGCTGCGCAAAGCACGGTTACACGTGGGAGCACTGCCCACACGGGGAAGATCCGTGCCGTCACGGATACTCGGCCGGCGTGATCCTGATTCCCGGTGACCGCCACCGCCCCGGCCCGGCTGGCCGGCGATTCTTCGCCACCCGCGAGGCCGCCGAAGCCGGCCTGTACCGCGGGGAACGCGAGCGAGCCGAACAGGCCGCACGGGAAGCACCACGCATCAAGGAGCTGCGCCGGGCGATGGCCGACGCTCACCCCGACCGTGGCGGCACGGCTGAGCAGTTCATCCAAGCGCGCCGCCGGTACCAGACGGCGCTTCGGCCCGCGCGACGGTAACGCGCTCACCCGGCCGGGCCCGGCCGGCCACGACGGCGCTTCGCGAGGGAAAGGATGGCGGTACCCGGCGAAGGAAGGGCCACCGGTCACCGGATGGGACCATGCGCCCGGCCAGCGGCGCCAATCCCTGTCCGACGGCAGCACCCTGCCGACCCGCACGGTGCTCTGGACCGCCGGTGTCACACCGCCGCCGCTGGTCGAACGCACGCACCTGCCCATCTCGGGTGGCCGGCTCGTGGTCGACGCATACCTGCGCAGCACCGCGTCGGGCCTGGGAGGTGCTGCTGGTCAGCGCCCGGGTGGCCGAGTGGATCGCGCGGGTCCCCGCCGGCGAACTGGAGGCGAGGTCCGCCGCTGGCGGATCAACCTGCGCACCGCTGAGGTCGTTCAAGAGGGCCAAGCGATGGCGGAACGGGCTGCTGTCCATGCCCACCCGCCCTGTTCGCACACAGTCCGCTGATCAGGCGCGTAGCAGCTGGGCGGTGAGCGGGTTGAGCTCGATGGGGTCGTCCTCGCCGACGATCACGGTGCCGCCGACGTTGACCATCCGGCCGTTGATCACGCAGCTGGGCTCGAACGCGAACGTCATCCCGGGTGCCAGCGGGAGTTCGCCGCCGATGGTAGGCACCTCGCCGAGCTCGCCGTAGTCCTGCGCCGGACCGTAGGCGCGCAGTCCCCAGCCGAAGCCGCACACAGGGCCATAGGGGTTGATGCTGTGCACCATCGGGTGCACGTTCCACCCGGCGGCGTCCTTGAGAGTGCGGACCATCGCATCGGCCACCTCGCCGAAGGTATGTCCGGGCCTGAGCAGCGAAAGACCGATGTCGTAGCACGCGCGGGCGACCTTGGCTGCCTCCTCGATATCGGGGTGAACTTCGCCGACCGCGATCGCCACCTGGTGCTGGCTTTCCTTCAGGGCGATGGAGTTGAACACCTCCGCCATGATCACGTCACCGTCCTTGATCACCCGCGGCGGCTGCGGCCGGTAGGACCAGGGTGCCGGGCCCCAAGACACGAACCCCGGGCCGGAGGAGATGAGCATGTGCGGGGTATGCGCGCCGCGGCGCAGGCCCTCAGCCATCCCGGCGGTGAACACCTCCGCCTCGCTGACTCCCGGGCGGGATGCTTCCAGCATCGCCTGGGCCATCGCGTCACCGATTGCCGCGACGTGCCGGACCAGCGCCAGTTCCTCCTCGGAGTTGCTTATGATCCGGCGCAGCAGGCTGTACCACACCGGCTTGAACGTGGCCTGCGGAAATTGCTCGGTCAGCGGGGCGTACAGCGCGTGCGGCAGGACTGGCACGATGTGCCATGGCGGGTATGGCTCCAGGCCGATCACTCCTACGGTCCCCCGGTGCAGCCCATGCTCGGTGAGCAGTTGGGCCACGTGGGCGGGGTCCTTGCCGACCCGGATGCTGGCGGGCGCTATCCACAGCGCGTCGCCGCGCTTGCGCGCCTCGATGTTGTCCTCGATGCTCATCGGTGACCATGCCAGCTGCGTCGGCTCTTCCTCGCCCGCGAAGAACATCACGATCGATCCGGGCCGGTCGTTGGTGAAGTACACATCCGGCGCGAACGGCGCCACCGGCGCGCACTCATGCTCCCCGAAGACCAGGAGCGCGTCGACCCCCTCGGCCCGCATCAGGTCCTGGGCAATCGCCCAGCGGCGGTCACGCTCAGCGAGGGAGTAGCGGGGAACATCCGTCTGGTTTGCCATGACAACCTCCCTGGCCGAATCGCTTTTGCCAACATTTCGTTGGCAAACAACGCCCGGGTGCTCGCGCCCGGCCCTCGGCCTGTCGATACGGATTTGCTGCACTGTCATCTCCTCGGCCAGCCGCCATGTCCGGGCCCGGCAATCAGGGCCTGACCGTGGTGGGGACTGGTTCTTCGAGGGATGGTAGGAGCCGGCGCCGCAGGTGGCGTCACCCGGAAGTGCCCATGGGGGTGGAACCTTCGGCGCGCCGCCCACTGGCACGACAGTGCCGCCGGGCCGGCCCGGGGCACGACGGTGCCGCCGGGGATCGACCGCAGGCGCCGGGCTAGGGGATCAGGCCGAGCTGGCGGGCCCGGGTGACAGCCTCGGTGCGGTTAGCTGCGCCGAGCTTGTCCAGCAGGTGGCTGACGTGCTTTTTCACCGTGTTCAGGCTGACCACCAGCTCCTCGGCGATGCGCGGGTTTGGCGTGCCCGCGGCCAGCAGCACCAGGATTTCCCGCTCGCGGGCGGTCAGCTGTTCGACCAGGCCCGGCACCGCGGCGGCGGCGGCGGCTCGCCCCCGGCCCGGCGCGGCTTCCTTGCCGCCGAAGGCCCGCAGCACCTTGGCCAGGCAGCCGAGCGGGACGTCGCGGGCGGCGCCGCGTTCTGCCTTCTGCGCCGCGACCAGCCGGGCCAGCAGCGCGGCCATCGGCGCGCCCTCATCGGCGAACACCCGGACATAGCCTTGCGGGCAGCCCAGTATCAGCGCCTGGGCCAGGGCGTCCACCGCGGCGTCCTCGTCGGTGCGGACTGCCAGCGCGAGCGCCTGCAGCGCCAGGATCTCGATGATGCTGCCCGCCCGGCCTCCGGCCGCCGCGCCAGCACGCAGCCGATCCAGCAGTTCGAGTGCCAGGCCCGGGAGGTCACGGGCGATCAGGATGCGTGCCAGCGCCAGGTACTCCGGCTCCTTGGGATAGCCTGGCTCACCGTCCGGGTCAAGGCCGCGGCTGCTCGCCCATTGCGCGGCCGCCTTAATGTCACGTTGGGCCAGCAGCAGCCGCGCCCGCTGCGCGGGGACTGGGTTGAGCAGGCTGGCCACGTCCCCGCTCGCGCCCACCTGCCTGGCCTCGTCCATGGCAGTCAGGGCACCGGCCTCATCGCCCTTGGCCTGCCGGATCCATGCCAGCGTCACCAGGCCATTTGCCAGCGGCTGGGTGTGGGCAGACTGCCTGGCTAGGGGGATGCCCTCGGTCACGTGGCGGAGGGCCGCGTCAAGCTCGCCCTGCTGGTAGGCGACCTCCGCCATGCCCACATACCCGGTGCCAGCCACGGGCAGGTGCGGGCGGCCGGGCACGGCCGCGATGTCGACCGCCTGCTGGTAGGTGCCGAGCGCCGCGTCCAGCCGGCCCCCGGCACGCTGGATCTGGCCGAGGTGGTGGCAGCCGCGGACCGCCAGGGCGCGTTCGCCGGCCGCCCGCCACTGGGCGGTGGTCGACGACAGCAGCTGCTCGGCTTCGGTGAGCCGGCCGCGCATCCACTCGGCAAGGCTGAGGTAGCCGCGGGCGTGGGACGCCAGCATCCACTCGTCGTCGCCGATCCCGGCCAGGGCCTGCGACGCGAACGCGGCCGCCCCCTCGGCGTCGCCGCGGAGCGCAGCGAGGTACGCACGCTGGGTCGTGACCGCCGCGGGCACGTTCACCAGCCAGCTCCCCCCGTCGGCCGACGGCGCGGAAGGCTCACCCTCCACGCCAGCAGCGCCCGCTTGCGCGCGCTCGGCGGCATCCAGCAGCTGCCCGGCCGCCTCCACCCGGCCGCCGGCCAGGGCCATGCGCGACCGGGCCAGCAGCAGCCGCGGCCGCGAACTGGCTATTTCGGCCGGGATCGCCGCGAGCCACCGCTGCACCGTCGCCCCCTCGCCCCGCCGGAAGAAGAGCGCGTCGAAATGCCGTTCGATCAGCCGGGCGGCCCAGACGGGATCTCCGGCCGCCAGCGCGTGCCGTATCGCCTCATCGGCCAGCCCGTGTTCCTCGTGCCAGGCCGCCGCGTTGCGATGTAGCTGCGCCGCTTGGCCAGGCTGCTCCTCCTGCAGCCGGGCGCGCAGCAGGTCCGCGAACAGGTGGTGGTAGCGCCACCAGCCGCGCACCTCATCGAGCGGCATCAGGAACATGTTGGCCCGCTCTACCTGCCCCAGCAGCGCCTGGCTGTCGGTGCGGCCGGTGACCGCGTCGCATAGCGAGCCGGACAGGCGCTCCAGCACTGAGGTCTCCAGCAGGAAGGCACGCACCAGTTGTGACTGGCGCTCTAGCACCTCCTCGGTCAGGTAGTCCAGGACATAACGATGGCTGCCCGTAAACGCCGCCACGAACCCGGCGGGGTCGGCGTGGCCGCGCAGCGACAGGGCGGCCAGATGCAGGCCCGCCGCCCACCCTTCGGTCCGTGCCGCCAGCGCCGCGATCGCGGCCCCGGGCAGGTCGGCTCCGATCGCCTCGCCCAGCAGGGCCGCGGTCTCTTCCAGCGTGAAGCGCATTTCCGGGGCGCGCAGTTCGGTAAGCTGCCCGCGCGCGCGCAGCCGCGCCAGCGGCAGCGGCGGGTCGGCCCGCCCGGCCAGAACCAGGCGCAGGCCCCGCGGCAGGTGCTCGAGCAGGAACGCCAGCGAGGCGTGCACCGGCTGGGCGTCGACCAGGTGGTAGTCGTCGAGGACCAGCATTATCTCGTCTTCGCCAGGCTGGGCAGCCAGCTCGTTGATCAGGGCCGCCACCAGCCCCTCAAAGGCCCGCGGGGGCGGCGGGCCGAACAGCGGGCTGGTGTGCCCGGCTATCCCCGGGCACACCGGATCCAGCGCAGCGACGACATGGCGCCAGAACCGCGCCGGGTCGTTGTCTCCAGCGTCCAGTGACAGCCAGGCGATCGGCCACCGGCCCTGGCGCGCCCAGTCAGCCAGCAGGGCCGTCTTGCCGAACCCCGCCGGCGCGCAGACCAGGATCAGGTCCCGGCCCAGCGCCTGGCCGAGCTGGTCCAGCAGGCGGGGACGGGCCACGAAACCAGGCTGGAGGCGGGGCAGGTACAGCTTGGTGGCCAGCAGGACATCCTGCTCAGCCGCGGCAGCCGCGGACGGGGGTGCCGCCTGGGACTCGGCCATCGGGCGACCTACCACTCGGCGCATCCAGCGATGACCAGCATCGCTGCCAGGTCCGGTCATTCTAACCGCGGCCTGAAGGCCGCGGTGCGACCGGCCCGGTGCGGCCGCCACCCTGACGCGCCCATCGCAGGCTACCCCGCCTCTTCGCCGGCCTTCTGCGCGATCGCACCCGGCCAGCGATGGCCGCTGGCCACCAGCGGCCGGCCTAACCGCAATGCCGGGGAGTTAAGGGCCGGAGGCGGTTGTCACGCACTGCTGGCGGCGTGTTGCTGCCGGCGGGTGCCCGGCGCCGATTGAATTGGTGATCTTGGTGATCCGCTGGCAGCTGCGGGCCTTACCGGGCGGGTGCTTGTTCCAGCGGCTCAGCGGGGATTGACTCTGCGGGCGCAGATGCGGGGCCGGCGCGGCGGCGCGAGGTAGGCGATTTCGTGTTCCCACCGCTCGTGATCAAGGCGATCAGCGCGGCGATGGGCCAGGCGCGGTGATCGAGCAAGGTGGTGGCCAGCCGGTAGCTTGCCCCCATAGGTGGTGCCGTCGTGGCAGGTGACCGTCACCTCGGCAGCGATGATCCGGACTTTGACGCCGCCGACCAGGGAGATGAAAGACCCGTCGGGCAGCTGGTGAAGGACCGGGGGACGGCAGGCGGCGGGCCTGCCTCAGCCTCATCGGGCAGGTCGGGCGGTCTGCGCCGAACTCGCGCAGCTCGGCGCAGACCGCAGCCTGGCGGGGAATGCCGCGATGTCGTCTCTGTCCGGCGGATCCAAGCACCAGCCCGCTTTCACTGCCAGCGCGCACGGTCGCCGAGCCGATTGCGGAGATCGGCTCGGTCTCGGCCGCGTGCCACATGGACTACCGGCGGTCCTAGGTGCCCCGGCCTTATAGCAGGGTCGTTACGGCCTTGACCTCGGTGTAGGCATGCAGCGCCTCGTGGCCCATCTCGCGGCCCCAGCCGGATTGCTTGTATCCGCCGAACGGCAGTGCCGCGTCGAACACGTTGTAGCAGTTGATCCAGACCGTGCCGGCCCGCAGCTTCTTGGCCAGGGCGTGCGCCTTGGAGATGTCCTTGGTCCAGATGCCCGCCCCGAGGCCGTACTCGCTGTCGTTGGCCTGGGCGGCGATCTCGTCCAGGTCGCTGAACGGCGCGGCGACGACCACCGGCCCGAAGATCTCCTCGCGGACCACCTTCATGCCGGCGTGGGTGTTGATCAGCACGGTCGGCTCGACGAAGAAGCCGCGGTCGCCGAACCGGCCGCCGCCGGCCAGCGCGGTGGCGCCCTCGTCCCGGCCGGACTGCAGGAAGCCGTTGACCCGGTCGAACTGCTCCTCGGAGACCAGCGGGCCCATCTGCGTTCCCGCTTCCAGCCCCGAGCCTAGCTTGATCGACTTGGCGATCTCGGCGACGCCGTCCACCACCTCGTCGAAGCGGCTCTGGTGCACGAACAGCCGTGAGCCTGCCACGCAGCACTGGCCGTGGTTGAAGAAGATCGCGTTGGCCGCGCCCTCGATCGCGCCGTCCACGGCGTCTTCGAAGACGATGTTGGGGCTCTTGCCGCCAAGCTCCAGCGTCAGCTTCTTCAGGTTGCTGGCCCCGGCGGCCGCCACGATCAGCTTGCCCACCTCGGTCGAGCCGGTGAACGCGACCTTGTCCACGTCGTTGTGCGCGGCCAGCGCCGCGCCCGCGGTCTCGCCGAACCCCGATACGACGTTCACCACGCCGTCCGGAACCCCGGCCTCGGCGATCAGCCCGGCCAGCCGCAGCGCGGTCAGCGGGGTCTGCTCGGCGGGCTTGAGTATCACGCAGTTCCCCGTCGCCAGCGCCGGGCCGAGCTTCCACGCCGCCATCAGCAACGGGAAGTTCCACGGGATGATCTGGCCGACCACGCCGAGCGGCTCCCGCAGCGTGTAGGAGTGCCAGTTCGCGCCCGGCATGTACGGCACCGAGATGTTGATCGAGTTGCCCTCGATCTTGGTGGCCCAGCCGGCCATGTAATGGAACAGGTCAGCGGCCAGCGGCACGTCCGCGGCCTGCGCCACCGCGAACGGCTTGCCGTTATCCAGCGACTCCAGCTGCGCCAGCTCATCCAGGTGCGCCAGGATCAGGTCACCGATCCGCCAGATGATCCGGCCCCGCTCAGACGGAGTCATCCGGCTCCACGGCCCGTCGAACGCAGCCCGCGCCGCCCGCACCGCCCGGTCAATATCCTCCGCGCCGCCCTCGGCAACCCGGGCGAGCGTCTCGCCCGTCGCCGGATCAGGCGTCTCGAACATCCGGCCCGACGCCGCGTCCGCCCACTGCCCGTTGATGAAAAGCTGCCGCGGCGCCCCGATGAACTCTTCGACGCTCCGGTCCAAGGTCACAGTCATGGATGGTCATCTCCCTTGCCGCACGGTGCCGACAGCCACGTGGTCGCGGCCAGCCTGCAATCGCCGTGCCGTGCCTCGTCTTGTCGGCTGAGGCACATTCGAGTAGTCCTCATTCTCCAGCAGTCCGGGCGCCACGACAGCTACCCAACAGGTCAGGCCAGGGCGCCCAGGAGGACGGTGTCGTAACTACCCGCTCGCTCCTCGCCGGACAGCTCGCCGTGAAAACCAATGTCGCGGAAATGCCGACATAACAGACTCTTGACGGCAGGGTAACCTAGGTCTTAGCGGCGTCCCAGGGCAGGAGTCTTCGTGCCCATACCACTGGAAAACCTTGCGATGGTCGAGAGCGGCTTGCCCAGTGTCGGCTGGAACTGCGAAAGGAGCGTCGGCCTTCGGCGGGGCCAGGCGCACAGCGCCCAGCCACCCGCCCGGCTGGCGAAATTTCACGCTCCGGAGATCGTATTCGGGCCTGGTGCGCTGGCGGAACTCGGTCACTGCGCGGCCCGGCTCGGTGCGCGGCGGCCGTTCCTCGTCACCGACCCTGGGCTGATCGAGGCGGGCTGGGTGGATGCGGCCGTCGCCTACCTGCGGCACAGCGGGCTGCACCCGGCAGTGTGGCATGACGTTACCCCCAATCCCAAGGACCACGAGATCGAAGCCGCTTTCCGGATGTACGCCGAGAGCGGCAGCGATGTGATCATCGGGCTGGGCGGCGGCTCTTGCATCGACGCGGCGAAGGGCGTAGCGATCCTGTCCGGCAACGGCGGCCGGATTCTCGGATACGAAGGGGTGGACCAGGTCATACGCCCGATCCCGCCGACCGTGATGGTGCCCTCGACCTCTGGCACGGGCGCTGATGTGTCGCAGTTCGCCGTCGTCACCGACATGGCTGCCCGCATAAAGATCACCATCATCAGCCGGACGCTGGTGCCGGAGATCTCCGTGATCGACCCGCGCCTGCTCACCACGATGCCGGACTGGCTCAGTGCCGCCACCGGGCTGGATGCACTGACGCACGCGATCGAGGCGTTCGTGTCCCGTGCGCACAACCTGCTGACCGACAGGCACGCGCTGCATGCCGTTGAGCTGATCACCCGGTACCTGCTCCGCACTCAGCTGCGGCCGAGCGAGGCCAGCCCGCGCCTGGCCATGGCCCAGGGGTCGCTGGAGGCGGGGATGGCGTTCACCAACGCCATCCTGGGTGCCACCCACGCGATGAGCCACCAGGTTGGCGGGCTCTTGGATGTGGCGCACGGGCTGGTGAATGGCGTGCTGCTGCCCCATGTCATCAGGTTCAATGCGGAGGCCCAGCCTGACCGGTTCGTTCCGCTGGCGGAGGCTGCCGGCCTCAGTATTGACGGCGTGCCGGCCCACGAGGTGGCGCTGCTCCTCGCCGAACGGGTACGCGAACTGGCCGACGAGGTGGGCGTGCCGAGGGGGCTGGCCACGCTCGGGGTCACCGAGGCCGTGCTACCCCAGCTGGCCCGGACTACCTTGAATGACGCCTGCCTGGCCACCAATCCCCGCGAAGCGGACGCGCGGGACATCGAGGCGCTGTTCCGGGCCGCCCTGTGAGGTACCGCCGGTGACCGAATTAGGCCCCGATGCTCATCCGGGCGACTTGGATATCCTGACTGGTCTTCGCTCGGGCAAACGCTCGTACTACCCGGAGTACATTCGCTCCGCCGAGCGCCTGGAGCAGGCCGTGCAGGCGCTGGACGGCATCTCCCGTGCCCTGGTGCGTACCGCAGCCGGCCCCCGCACGCTGGTCGAGTGGGTGGTGCGGACGGCGACGGCGCATCTGCAGGCCGACTGGCTGCTGTTCGTCGTGGCCGACGGGGTCCTGCCCGCCGCGCGCCCCCGGTTTCTCGCGGTGATCGGCGGCGAGCTGATCGACGAAGAGGCCAGCCTGCCCGCCGAAGTACGTGAACACCTGGCCGTGCTTCGCGGTCGTCCCTGGGAGGTCGAGTCGCCAGATAGCGGCCAGGGCTGGGTGCGGGTGTCGATGACCCTGGAGGACGAGCCGGTCGGCGGGATCGCAGCGCGGCCGAGGGCCGGGCTGGAGGTGGCCGCCACCGACCGCGCGATCTTGCGGGTGCTCGCCAACCAGGCCGCCGTGGCGCTGCACAACTCATTCCTGTTCCACGCCACCACCCAGCTGCGCGGCCGCAGCGAGCAGCTCTATGACGCGACCACACAGCACGCCAGGGATCTGGCCGCGCGAAGCGCCGAGCTGGCGCAGACGCAGCAGCAGCTCGACGCGGTATTGCGGCGACAAGCGCTGGACGACGAGCGGCACCGCATCGCGCGCGAGCTGCACGACAGCGTGACCCAGTCCATGCTGTCGATCGGCATGACAATCGAGCTGTGCCGGGCCGAGCTGGAGAGCATCGGCGGCCCGGCCCGGAAGATCGCCGAGCGCCTGGTGCCGGCCAAAGACCTCACGCGGCACACGGCTGAGCAGCTGCGCGCCGCGATCTACGCGCTGCACCACGCCGCCGACGAGTCGCCCGGACCGCTGCCGGTGATGCTCCAGCGGCTATGCACGGTGCACCGGCCCGCCGGCCTGCACGTGAAGATGATGCTGGACCGAAGCCCGATCCCGCTGCCTCCCGAAGTCGAGCAGTCCATGCTGCGGTGGACCGGCGAGGCGCTGTTCAACGCTGCGGCGCACGGCATGGCCACGCGGGCAGTGGTCCGGCTGCGTTATCCGGCCGGCGCGGTGGCCATCAGCGTGTCCGACGACGGGTCCGGTGACCCGGCACAGTTACGCCGCGCCCTGCGGCTGTCCCGCGGGGCAGACCTGTCCGGGCTGCACCGCGGACTGGCGAACATGCTGGACATGGCTGATGAGCTGGGTGGCACATTGTCCATCCGTCGCTCCCGGGCAGGTGGCGTATTTCTGCGGCTGGACATCCCCCTGCCATTGCCCGGGCGCAGGCCATCCGACGGCCGACAGCCACGAGAAGGATGCGGTGCCGATGCGTGAGACGCCGCCGAGCCAGGCGGAGCCTGCTGGCGAGGTCCTGGTCAAGATCGTGCTCATCGACGATCACGCGATCCTCCGGCAGGGTCTGCGTTCGCTGCTGGAACGCGAACCCGACTTACAAGTCGTCGGCGAGGCCAGCTCGCCGGGCGAGGCACTGGCCGTCGTCGAGCGGACCCGGCCGACGATCGTGCTGCTGGACATGAAGCTGTCGCCTGCATCGGACAACGACGGGCTGGGCCTTTGCGCTCGGCTAACCAGGCAGTATCCCGGGCTCGGGGTCCTGGTGCTCTCTACCTTCGTGGACGACGCGCTGGTGGTGAGCGCCATTAAGCACGGAGCGTGTGGCTACGTGGTCAAGGATGTTGACACCATAGAGCTGGTTCGGGCAATCCGGCTGGTCGCCAGGCAGGGAAGTGCGTTCGACTCCCGTTCGGCAGCCGCGATGATGCGGTCGATCCACGCCCCGCAGGCACGCTCACCGCTGACCGAACGCGAGCTGAACGTGCTGCGGCTGGTCGCGAACGGCCTCAGCAACCGGGGCATCGGCGCGCAGCTGCATCTGTCGGAGACCACGATTAAATTCCACGTCCGCAACATCATGCGCAAGCTTGATGCGACCAGCCGCGCCGAGGCGGTCTACAAGGCCACCAAGAACGGCATGGACCTGACGTCCGCCTGAGGACAATGTCCCTTTCGGGCTATCCGACATTGAGCACCAGCCAGCCTCCGTGGTACTCGTGCACCGAATGGAGATGGCCAGCGCGGTCGCCCAGCGCACCGAGTTGGCGCAGATCAAAGGTAAGGATATGGCCGTAGGCGGCGGTGGGTTCGTCCTCTACCGGCACGGCGACCACTACCTGATGGCGGGCGACACGGAGCGCTTCGCGAATCACGGCGTTGCCATGGTCCGGGCTCAGGTGCTCCAGCAGATGGATGATGCTGACAGTGTCGGTCCAGTCGTCGGGCACCGGGATCCGCGCCGCATCGCACACCAGGGTGCTTACTTGCAGCCCCCGCGCGGCGGCAACGGTCGTCAGCAGGCGCATGGTTCCGCCGGACAGGTCGGAGGCGGTCACTGTATTTCCCGGCCGCTCGGCCAGCAGCAGCGGAAGGAAGCCGAAGCAGGAGCCGACGTCGAGCACCTGGCCGTCCGGAATGAGCTGCAACGCATGCTCATAAACGGGGGCAAACTCGCTGATCGTATGCCCGTGGCGGTGCGCAGCGGCCGGCGTCCGCCAGCACTGGCGGATTCGGGCCAGGGTATTGCCGTAGAACGTGCTCCATGCCAGCAGCGGGTCATCAATGCAGGACCGCACGATGCCGGTGAATATCCGCTCGAAGATGTCCAACCCAGACAGCCAGCCCGGCGCGAACAGCTCGTCGGCCAGCAGCCCGGCCACGTCGTTGTCGAGCTGGTCGGGGCGCTGCCAGTGGCTCACCTCGATCCGGCGGCCGCGTTCGGCAAGGCAGAAATGCTCGGTGCGGACGACGGGACCGGGTTTCTCGGCACCACTGCGAGGCGGCTCGACGCGGAGCACGCTGACGAGATGGTCGTCGTAGCGGCCGTGCAGGCACGGCGCGAGCGGGTCGATGGTCTGCGGTAGAGACCGGATCAGGCTCGGCTCGCTCATCGTCCGGTCGCCTCCACGGAAATCAGCTGGGCTGCGCGCTGCAGCCCGGTGAGATCAGCGACGACCTGAACGCGGTCGCAGAACTCCGCGTAGCGTGGCAGGTCACATGCCCCGAGGCCCCAGGAGTACCGGGATTCCGGGGTCAGCCAGATCGTCTCGCGCACCCTGCGGGTGATCTCCTGGAAGGTGTCCAGCCGGGCTTCTCTGCCGTTTCCGCGTCCGTCTCCGAGCACGATGAGCGTGGTGCGGCGCTCCAGCGCGCCGGGGTGCTCCGACAGCAGCTGGGTGAACGTCGCGCCGTAATCCGAGCTTGCGTCCACGTCGAGCAGCCCGCCCGCCGGCAGCCCATCGAATACCAGCCCGAGCGCCCGTTCCAGCGGATGCTCGGCGAAAAGGTCCGTGATCTCCACTGGCGCGTCGACGAACGCGAACGATCGAGCCTGCGTGAACAGCGACTGCATGCCATACACCAGATGCAGCGTGAACCGCGCGGTCGCCCGCACCGACAGCGACACGTCGGTCAGCAGCACCATCCGGGGCTTGTCCGCGGCACGGCTAGTGATGACGGGCTGGAATGGGACGCCCTCGTAGCGCATGTTCTTGCGCATGGTGCGACCTGGGTTCACCCGGCCGCGTGGCGTGCTGCGCTGACGGCTTGTCGGGGCGCCGCGCAGCTGGCGGGCCAGCCGGCGCAGCGCCTCCTCCAGCTCGGCTCGCTCCTGCTCATCGACGTACTCGATCCGCGCGCGCTGGGCGATCCTCGCCTCCGCTGCCGCGCCGGCGAGCTTGTCCAGGTAGCGTCGCAACAGCTCGGGCAGATCATCGATGACGCCTGCCAGCTGCCGTCGTAGCATCGCCAGGGCCTGCTCATCGATGTCCTCATCGGCGGCCCCCAGCCAGCCGAGCAGCACCTCCTGCTGCGCCACCGTCAGCGTGGTGTCGACCCGGTGCCCGGTCGGCGGGGCGAGCTGGCCTGGCAGGCCAGGGTTATGCAGCCGGTCGGTTTCCAGCTGCACGGAGGCTCCAGCGTCGCGCGCGCCATCGGCGCTGCCGGAGGACAACACGATCTCGTCGGTTACCGATGCCAGGTCGATTTTGTTGGCTTCCTGGTGCAGGTTGTACTGCTGGGCGAGATCTTCCTGGCGGAAGTAGTCCCTGATGTCGGCCGGCTTGCCGTGGCTGTGTCCCTGCTGCGGGAGCTGCGAAGGCTCCTCGGACACTGTGAACGACTGCAGCTCGCCCCTGTCGGCCAGGTCGTCGTGCTCATGATTGTGAACGCGGGTATCGGCCCGGTCGGCTACCGGCCGCAACGAGAAGAACGCCGTGAACAGCTCGTCGAACAGCTCGTCGTCGCGCCGGTCCTTGATCAGTGTCACGCGCAGTGCCGCCCGCAGCGTATCGGAGTCACTGAGCACGCCAGGCTGGGCGGCAGCCAGCATCGCGTCGGCAGCCTCGGCGACCGACACGCGCACGCCGAACAGCCTCAGCAGGCGGACGAACCGGTGCAGGCCACTTACCACATGCCGCTCCGCTCAGCCAGGCCGTCGCCGGGTGAACGCTGCGAATGACCGGCTGCCCTGGCCCTCGCTGGCGGCGGCGCGGCGGCTCGGGCCGGGACCCGGGGCGCCGTAGTAGCCCTCGTCGTGGCGGCCTGGCTGGTCCTTGGCCGCGCGGGCGGTTCGGCCACCGGCCGGTTTCAGCCCGGCATGCCCGTGCTCATGCTCATCACCATGACCGTGGCGATGGGCTGGGGCGGGCAGTTCGCGGTTCGGGTCGACCAGGCGGGGCAGCACCTCCACCGCGCGCTGCAAGTCCCGCTCGTACTTCAGCACAATGTTGGCAGTGTCGCCTAGCACGCCCGCGTCGAGCTCGTCGACGCCGAGGACGGTCAGGGTACGCGCCCAGTCGATCGTTTCAGAGATGCTGGGGCTCTTGCGCAGCGATAGCTCCCGCAGTCCGCGCACCACCTGCACCAGCCGCCGGGCGGCCGCCTCGGGCAGCCCGGTCTTTTTGGACCGCACGATCTCGAGTTCCCGTTCCGCGTCCGGGTAGTCGAGGAACAGGTGCAGGCAACGGCGCTTCAGCGCGGCTGAGAGGTCACGAGTGTTGTTCGAGGTGAGCACCACATACGGTGGCGTCTTCGCCGTGTAGGTGCCGATCTCCGGAACCGAAACCTGAAACTCGCCGAGGCATTCAAGGAACACTGCCTCCAGGGCCTCATCGGCACGGTCTACCTCGTCGATCAGCAGGACGGCCGGCCGATCGCCGCGGATGGCGTCCAATATGGGACGGGCTACCAGGAAGTGGTCGGAGAAGAACACGCCGTCGTGGGCCTCGATCCGGGCGACCGCTGCGGGAATGTCCGGTGCGTCGGCGATGATGTCGTTGATCTTCTCGCGCAGCATCTGGGTGTACAGCAGCTGCTTGCCGTAATCCCATTCATACAGCGCCCTGGTCTCGTCCTGCCCCTCGTAGCATTGCAGCCGGAGCAGCCGACGGCCGGTCACGATCGCCAGTGTCTTGGCAAGCTCGGTCTTTCCGACGCCGGCCGGGCCTTCCAGCAGGACCGGCTTGTTCAGCTGTGTTACCAGGAAGACTGTGGTGGCTAGCCGCCGGTCGGCAATGTACCCGGCCGCGGCGAACCGGCTGACGACGTCGTCGATCGACAGGAAGGGGCGGCGCTCATCGTTCGACTCGGGCACGTGTCCTCCGGTTCGTCGGGGCCGTGGGCGGGCCGCCGCTGGCGGTCAGCTGAGCAGGTCGTCCAGGTCACCGTTGAGGCAGTGCTCGACGACCGGGCGGACTGTTTCGAAGGTGCATTCCTTGGCGTTGCCGGGGGTGCAGGCGTCGCCGAGCACGTGGTTAGTGATCCGGTCGACGTCGGCGGCATCGCCGGTGACGGTCTTGGCATTCTGGTAGAACTTCGTCGGGCCCTGGCCGAGCCGGTTCTTGGAGTAGCTGGCCTGGGTGACGTCGGTGAACTTCTCCGGGATGCCTACGTCCCGCAGCAGCCGGATGGCTGCGGCGAGTGCCGCGTCAGCGGCCCGTACCGCCGTCATGCCGTGCGTGTCCACGCCCATCTGATCGGCGATGTCGGCGAACCGCTGGTAGGCCACCGGCATGTTGAACGCCCATACCCGCGGCAGCGCGATCGCGTTGTTCAGCCCGTGGTGGAGGTCGTAGAAGGCGCTGACGGCATGCGAGATGGAGTGGATGATGCCCAGCCCGCCGGAGTTGAACGCTTGCGCGGCGATGTACTGGGCGTACATCATGCCCTCGCGGCCGGGCAGGTCCTGGCCGTTCCACACCGCGGCGCGCAGGTTCTGCGCGGTCAGCTTGATGGCGTACAGCGCGTTACCCAGTGACGGCGCGAAGTTCAGCCGGGACACGTACGGCTCGGAGGCGTGCGCGAGCACGTCGAAGCCGCACTGGGCGGTGTAGTCCAGCGGGCAGTCGTAGTAGAGCACCGGGTCATCGACGGCCAGGCTGGCCACGCAGGCGTCGTCGAACGCGACGTACTTGTGCGGTTGATCGGGGTCGGTGGTGGTGTCGGTGATGACATATCCCCAGGACGTCTCCGAGCCGGTGCCTGCCGTGGTGGAGACGGCGATATGCGGCGGGTTCTTCGGGTTCTCTGACTTGTTGAAGCCCTCGAACTCGTTGACGCTGCGGCCGTCGTGCGCCACCGAGATCCGGGCGCCCTTGCACGCATCATGCGACGAGCCGCCGCCGATCGAGACGAACGAGTCGCACTTGTTCTGCTGGTACATCGTCACGGCATCCATGACGTTGTAGTCCTTGGGGTTGGACTCGACCTTGTCGTAGACCACGACCTCCAGGCCGTGGTACTTCAGCGACTCGACGATCTTGTGGATGGTGCCGCTGCCGCGCAGGCCGGAGGTCATCACCAGGATCTTCCGGAAGCCCAGGTTCTTCGCTTCCGGCCCGATCATCTCGTGCGCACCCGGCCCCATCAGCGCCCGGGGGAACGGGTGGAACTCCTTCATCGGGAAAGGCTTGAGCAGTTCATCGACCTGCATGGCGCACCGGCTCCTCTCCGTATGGATCCCGCGCCCGCGCACCGTACGTGATGACCGCCTTAGCGCCGAGTTCCGCGTTGGCAGTTACCTGTTGCGCCGAAAATCGGCGCTAACCGGCCGTACCCGATCAGCGGGAGCACCGTTGCGGCGAGGCTAAGCAGCCGTGCTCCGATCCGGAACCCGCGCGCGCCGATTCCGCCCGACAGCGACCGCATTCTGCCCGGACGGGCAGGGACCGCGCCTGCCCGATCGAACGGGCCGCACCACGGCTGGCCGTGGCGTTTTGCGCACCCGGATTGGCCGGCTTGCTCGCATGGAACGCCCAAGTGCTCGTCGAGCTCCTCGTCCGGGGCCGTGGGGCGGGCCGCCGCTGGCGGTCAGCTGAGCAGGTCGTCCAGGTCACCGTTGAGGCAGTGCTCGACGACCGGGCGGACTGTTTCGAAGGTGCATTCCTTGGCGTTGCCGGGGGTGCAGGCGTCGCCGAGCACGTGGTTAGTGATCCGGTCGACGTCGGCGGCATCGCCGGTGACGGTCTTGGCATTCTGGTAGAACTTCGTCGGGCCCTGGCCGAGCCGGTTCTTGGAGTAGCTGGCCTGGGTGACGTCGGTGAACTTCTCCGGGATGCCTACGTCCCGCAGCAGCCGGATGGCTGCGGCGAGTGCCGCGTCAGCGGCCCGTACCGCCGTCATGCCGTGCGTGTCCACGCCCATCTGATCGGCGATGTCGGCGAACCGCTGGTAGGCCACCGGCATGTTGAACGCCCATACCCGCGGCAGCGCGATCGCGTTGTTCAGCCCGTGGTGGAGGTCGTAGAAGGCGCTGACGGCATGCGAGATGGAGTGGATGATGCCCAGCCCGCCGGAGTTGAACGCTTGCGCGGCGATGTACTGGGCGTACATCATGCCCTCGCGGCCGGGCAGGTCCTGGCCGTTCCACACCGCGGCGCGCAGGTTCTGCGCGGTCAGCTTGATGGCGTACAGCGCGTTACCCAGTGACGGCGCGAAGTTCAGCCGGGACACGTACGGCTCGGAGGCGTGCGCGAGCACGTCGAAGCCGCACTGGGCGGTGTAGTCCAGCGGGCAGTCGTAGTAGAGCACCGGGTCATCGACGGCCAGGCTGGCCACGCAGGCGTCGTCGAACGCGACGTACTTGTGCGGTTGATCGGGGTCGGTGGTGGTGTCGGTGATGACATAAGCCCAGGACGTCTCCGAGCCGGTGCCTGCCGTGGTGGAGACGGCGATATGCGGCGGGTTCTTCGGGTTCTCTGACTTGTTGAAGCCCTCGAACTCGTTGACGCTGCGGCCGTCGTGCGCCACCGAGATCCGGGCGCCCTTGCACGCATCATGCGACGAGCCGCCGCCGATCGAGACGAACGAGTCGCACTTGTTCTGCTGGTACATCGTCACGGCATCCATGACGTTGTAGTCCTTGGGGTTGGACTCGACCTTGTCGTAGACCACGACCTCCAGGCCGTGGTACTTCAGCGACTCGACGATCTTGTGGATGGTGCCGCTGCCGCGCAGGCCGGAGGTCATCACCAGGATCTTCCGGAAGCCCAGGTTCTTCGCTTCCGGCCCGATCATCTCGTGCGCACCCGGCCCCATCAGCGCCCGGGGGAACGGGTGGAACTCCTTGATCGGGAAAGGCTTGAGCAGTTCATCGACCTGCATGGCGCACCGGCTCCTCTCCGTATGGATCCCGCGCCCGCGCACCGTACGTGATGACCGCCTCGTCAGTCGGTCGGCCGTACCCGATCAGCGGGAGCACTGTTGCGGCGAGGCTAAGCAGCCGTGCTCCGATCCGGAACCCGCGCGCGCCGATTCCGCCCGACAGCGACCGCATTCTGCCCGGACGGGCAGGGACCGCGCCTGCCCGATCGAACGGGCCGCACCACGGCAAGCTACCTGCGGCCCGAGCCGCTCGTGCGACGCCCGCAAGCTGCCGGGCAGCCCGCACCAGCTAGGCCCGGGCCCTGCATCGCCTGGCTTATGGCCGCCCGGCCGGGCCGAGACGATCCCGCGTGCCCGGGTACCTGCCCAACCGGACGGGGCGATGACGGCCGGAAGCATGGTGACAGGGCTCGCCCCGCCTCATACCGTCACCAACATCGGGCGCCACCGGCCGACGGGTTACCCAGGTCTCGTCGCAGCCCACCGCTAGGAGGATTCCCATGCAGCAGGACACCCGAGCCGACAAATCCCAGGCCGACATGGCATCGCGCAGCGCCGATGCCACCGACGACCGCGGCATCGATGATGACCCAGGGATCACCGAGGAGCTGCTGGTCGAGGAAGTCTCGATCGATGGAATGTGCGGCGTCTACTAGGACCGGGGCAATCGCGATGACCGCACCATTCGAGCCGGGCCGCGGCTACCAGCTCAACCCGGATGTCGCGCTGCGCCCTGAGCCGTTCGGGGCGCTCGCCTACCATTTCGGCACCCGGCGGCTGTCGTTCCTGAAGGCGCCGGATTCTCGTCGAGCTGGTGCGCGGGCTGGGCGCCCACCGCAGTGTGTCCGATGCCCTGGCCACCATGCCCGGCGGCCGCCGCGACAGCTACCTGCGGGCGCTGGCCGCGCTGGCCGCAGCCGACATGATCGTCCCCCGGCCGTGCCCAAGCGAAGCGCCATGATGACGACTGGCTGCGAGCCCGCGCTAGGCGAGCGCGTACCGGCCCTGGTGGAGCAGTTCAAGAGCGGCCTCGCCGCGCCGATCTGCCTGACCTGGGAGTGGACGTACGCCTGCAACCTGTCGTGCGCGCACTGCCTGTCATCTTCCGGCCGGCGCGACCCAGCCGAGCTGACCACCGCCGAGATGAGGTCGGTGATCGACGAGCTCCGGGCCATGCAGGTGTTCTACGTCAACGTCGGGGGCGGCGAGCCGACCGTACGGCCGGACTTCTGGGAGCTTCTGGATTACGCGGTAGCCAGTCAGGTCGGCGTGAAGTTCTCTACTAACGGGCTCCGGCTCGACGCTCAGCGCGCGCAGCGGCTAGCCGTCACGGACTATGTGGACGTGCAGGTCTCGCTGGACGGCGCGAGCCGGGAGGTCAACGACGCTGTCCGCGGGCACGGCTCCTACGACATGGCGCTGCACGCGATGGAGAACCTGGCCGAGGCAGGCTTCCGGAACTTCAAGATCTCCGTGGTGATGACCCGGCACAATGTGCCCCAGCTGGATCAGTTCGCGGCGATCGCCGGCCAATTCGGCGCCCAGCTGCGGATCACCCGGCTGCGTCCATCCGGTCGCGGAGCGGACGTGTGGCACGAGCTGCACCCAACGGAGCAGCAGCAGCGAGAGATTTACTCCTGGCTGGTCGACCACGGCGACCGGGTGCTGACCGGCGATTCCTTCTTCCACCTCAACGCGCTGGGCGCCACCCCGCTGCCAGGACTGAACCTCTGCGGCGCCGGACGGGTAGTCTGCCTGATCGATCCGATCGGCGATGTCTACGCCTGCCCGTTCGCGATCCACGATGCATTTAAGGCCGGCACCGTGCGTTCACCTGGCGGCTTCGCCGAGGTGTGGCGCTCCGCGCCGCTGTTCGCCGAATTGCGCACCGAGACATCGGGCGGAGCGTGCCGCTCCTGCTCAGCTTTCAGCTCCTGCCAGGGCGGCTGCATGGCGGCGAAGTTCTTCACCGGCCTGCCACTGGACGGGCCCGATCCAGAGTGCGTCAAGGGACATGGCGCCAGCGCGCTTGGCGACTCTGGCCGCGGCGGACTGCCGCGGCCAGACAAGGACCATTCCCGCCGCAGCCGGGTCGTATCCATGGGCATGCCGTCGGTGCGCGTCCCGGCGAAGCCATGCGACTCCAGCCCGCTGGCGGTCACGGCGTGAGCACGACCCTGACCGAGCCCGTCGATCTCGGGCCGCGCCGGGCGCCCTGCCGGGTGATGTTCGGGCCGCACGAGACCAACCTCGGCCGGCGCCGGGAGATCTCTGCGCGGCACGTCGCCTACTACGCGCGGCGGGCGTCGGGGGGCAGCGGCGTTATCGTGACCGAGACAGCGAGCGTGCACCCGTCGGACTGGCCTTACGAGCGCGCACCACTGGCCGCGGATTGCGGGCCGGGCTGGGCCCGGACCGTCGCGGCCAGCCGGCCGCACGGTGCGCTGGTGCTGGCCGGGCTCGGCCACGCCGGGATGCAGGGCTCCTCGGCGTTCTCCCAGTCCGCGCTGTGGGCACCGTCGCGGGTACCGGATGCGGGTTCGCGCGAACTGCCCATGGAGATGGCCGGCACAGAGATCGACGCGCTGGTCGACGGCTTCGCCGCGGCTGCCGTCCAGGCCGCCGGAGCCGACCTGGATGGTGTCGAGATCAACGCCGGCCAGCACTCGCTGCTGCGCCAGTTCCAGTCCGGGCTGACCAACCAGCGAGGTGATGAGTACGGCCAGGACCGGCTGCTGCTCACCGAGCGCGTGCTGCGCGCCGTGCGAGGCCCGCTCGGCGCCGGGCGGCTGCTCGGACTGCGGCTGTGCTGCGACGAGCTGGCCCCCTGGGCCGGCCTGACCCCGGAACTTGCCGCCGGGCAGGCCGCGCGGCTGGCCGCGCTGGTCGATTACCTCGTGGTGGTGCGCGGGTCAATCTACTCGGTGTCGGCTACCCGGCCCGACCTGCATACCGAGCCGGGCTTCTGCATGGAGCTTTGCCGGCAGGTCCGCGCTGCGGTGGACGGCACCGTCCCGGTGGTGCTGCAGGGCAGCGTGGTGGACCCCGGCCAGGCGCAGTGGGCGCTGGACGACGAGGCCGCCGACCTGGTGGATATGACCAGGGCACAGATCACCGATCCCGACCTCGTCGCCCGATGCCGCAGCGGAGAGCAGGGTCGGATCCGCCCCTGCCTGCTGTGTAACCAGGCCTGCATGGTCCGGGACAACAGGAACCCGATCATCACCTGCGTCATCGAACCCGGCAGCGGCCACGAGCTCGACGAAAGCGGCAACGATATCGGCGGCTCGCATCAGGCCCAGAACTCGGTGCTGGTGGTCGGCGGCGGGCCGGCCGGGATGGAAGCCGCCCGCGTGCTGGCCGCGGACGGGCACCACGTGCGCCTGGCGGAGCGCGCACCGGCACTGGGCGGCATGCTGGTGGCGGCGGCCCTGGTGCACGGACGGCAGCGGCTGGGCGTGGCGGTGGACTGGTGGCGCCGGGAGCTGCGGCGGCTGGACGTGACGGTATCTCTGAGGCACGAGGTCACCGCGTCCGAAATGGATGACGCGCTGGCTAAGGGCGTGCGCGTCGTGCTGGCCACGGGATCAGTTCCCGGGCCGCGTGACTACCGCATCGCCGCGGGCGCGCGCGTGCTGGAGGCCGCCGACCTGATCGGCCTGGTGAACTCCGCAGCGCTGCACCGACTGCCGGCCGGGCGGGCCGTGGTGTTCGACCCGGTCGGCGGGCCGATCGGGGTCGGCATCGCCGAGCTGCTGGCCGCGAGCGGCCGGCCAGCGTCGATCGTCACTCAGGACCAGATTGCCGGCACGCAGCTGGCTATCACCGGTGACCTCGCCGAGGCCAACTCGCGGCTGCAGCGGGCCGGCGTGGCTCGCGAGCTGCGCAGCCTGCTCCGCGGCGTAGCCGACGACCACGTGCTGCTGGAGGACCGGTGGACCGGCGAGCAGCGGATGGTGGACTGCGCGTTCGTGGTGCATTGCGGGCATCGGCTGCCGGAGCAGACTCTGTATCTACACCGGACCGGCACCCCACGGGCTGGCGACTGCGTGGCTCCGCGGACTGTGCTTGAGGCGGTGCTGGAGGCCCGCCGGGTTGCGCTGGCGATCGGTGCGGCCGACGAGCTTACCGACCTGCCGGCGCTGACCGGGACCGCAGGCGGCCGATGAGCGGGGGCAGCAGGTACCGGTACTTGTTCTCGCCGCTGCGGATCGGCCCGGTGGTGGTCCGCAACCGGATCGTGTTCTCCGCGCACCTGACCAACTACGCCGAGGACGGCCTGCCAAGCCAGCAGCATGCCGACTACTTCGCGGCCCGCGCGGCGGGCGGGGTGGGGCTGATCATCACGGAGGAGCATTCGACTCATCCCACCGACTGGCCGTACGAGAAGCTGATCCACGGCTTCCACCGGGCGGTCATCCCCGGCTACCGGAAGATGACCGCAGCGGCGCATGCGCACGACGTGCCGATCTTCGCCCAGCTGAACCACAACGGCGGCCAGGCCTCGTCGATCTTCTCCCGGCTGCCCGTATGGGCGCCCAGCCCGGTGCCGGATCCGATGTTCCGCGAGGTGCCCAAGGCCGTGGAGCGGCACGAGATCGCCGAGATTGTGGCCGGCTACGGCACGGTGGCCGGGCACTGCGCGGAAGGCGGTTTCGATGGGGTAGAGCTGCAATGCTCGCATTCCTCCATCGTGCGCGGATTCCTGTCACCCGCGACGAACAAACGCACCGACGCCTACGGCGGCTCGCTCCCGGCCCGGGCCCGCATCCTGCTGGAAATCGTCGATGCCGTGCGCGAGGCGGTCGGGCCCGACCGCGCGCTCGGCGTGCGGATCTGCGGCGACGAGCTGATCGAGGGCGGGAGCACGCTCGACGAGGCGGTCGAGGTGGCCAGGATGGTGGAGGCGACCGGCCAGGTTGACTACATCAACACCTCGATCGGCGTGGCCACCGCGACGCTGTTCATGATCGAGGCGTCCATGAGCATCCCGCCTGGGTACGCGCTGTTCATCGCCAACGCCATCCGGCGGGCGGTCAAGCTGCCGGTGATCGGAGTGGGCCGGATCAAGGACCCGGTCCAGGCCGAGCGCGCGCTGGCCGAGGGACATTGCGACCTGGTCGGCGTGGTGCGCGGGCAGATCGCCGATCCCGACTTCGCCGCCAAGGCCAGGTCGGGGAATGCCACCCAGATCCGCACCTGCCTGTCCTGCAACCAGGAATGTGTCGGCCGGATGGGCCTGAACCGCTGGCTGGGCTGCATCGAGAATCCGCGCACCGGCCGGGAGGCCGTTCCGGCCCCGCCGCCGCACCGCGGCAGACGGGTGATCGTGGTCGGCGGCGGCCCGGCCGGGCTGCAGGCGGCAGCCACCGCGGCGCAGCGCGGCCACCGGGTCACGCTGCTGGAGCGGCAGCCGCGCACCGGCGGCCAGGTGGCCCTAGCCGCCTCGGTCCCGTCCCGCGCCGAATTCCTCGACGTGGTGCGCAACCTGGCGGCGGAATGCCAGCGTTCCGGGGTGGAGATCAGGACCGGCGTGGCTGCCACGGCGCAGTCGCTGCGCGCTGAGCCGCCGGACGTCGTGGTGCTGGCCACCGGGGCGCGGCCGCAGCCGCCGTACTGGGCCGCCGGTCATCCGCGAGTTGTGGACGTCCGCGACGTGCTCGAAGGCCGCGCCGCGCCGGCCGGGCAGGTGGTCGTGGTCGACGACCTCGGCTTCCACCAGGCCACCAGCGTCGCCGAGCTCCTGGCAGATCGGGGCTGTGCAGTGGAGATCATCACCGCAGGCATGGTGGTGGGCCAGGATCTCGGCATCACCCTGGACATGGAGACCTTCAACGTGCGGGCGCATGCCAAGGGCATCCGCCAGGCCACCGACCTGGTGGTGGTCGGCGCGGCTGGTGGCGACGGGCAGCACGGCGGCGTCGGCATCGAGCTCTCTCTGCTGCACCATCCCACCGGCCAGCCCGCGCAACGGCGCTGCGACTGGGTGGTGTGCGCGGTCCATCAGACGCCCGAGGACGAGCTGTGGCAGGAACTGCAGGCCGCGCCGTTCGAGGTGCACCGCGTCGGCGACTGCGTAACGCCACGCCGGGCGCACGCCGCCGTGATCGAGGGACACCGGGTTGCGGTGGCGCTATGACCATTCCAGCCGGCATCAAGTTCCTAGCCGTCGTGGTGGTACGCGACGGCCAGCTGCCGGCCGGCGCGGACGAGACGGTGGCCGAGGCTGGCGGCGCGGTGCTGGTGGCGGGGTCGCAGGCCGCCGAGGCGGCCGGCCGGCTGGACTCGGCCAGCCAGGTATGGCTGGCAGAGCGGTCCTCGGTCGCTCCGGCCGCGCTGGCCAGCGCACTGGCCCAGGCACTGCCTGGCGTGGACATGGTGCTGCTGCCCGAGTCACCAGACGGCCGTGATCTCGCGCCGAGGCTGGCCGTGGCCCTGGGCCGGCCCCTGCTGGCCGGAGCCGTCCGGTGCGCACCGAAGGAGGTGGAGGTGACCAGGCTCGACGACCGGCTGTCGGTGCGGGTGGGGGTGGACGGGCCGGTGGTGGTGACGCTGCGGCCCGGTAGCCGCGGCAAGCCCGAGCCGGTGGCCCCGGTTCAGGTGAGCATGCTGTCGATGGCCGCGACTGGGACCAGCTGCGATGCCGAGAGCATCGAGGTGCTGCAGCCAGAGCCAAGTACGGTGGACCTGGCCGAGGCCCGCCGGATCGTGGGCGGCGGTGCCGGCCTGGTGCCGGCCGGCGCGGACGGCGCGGCCGTGATGCGGCTGCTGGCCGGCGTGGGAGCCGCGCTCGCGGCGAGCGCCGGCGGCACCCGGGTTGTGACCGACGCAGGCTGGATGAGCTACGACCGGCAGATCGGCACCACCGGGGTGGCCGTCAGCCCGGAGCTGTACATCGCGTTCGGCATCTCCGGCGCCGCGCAGCACGTCGGCGGGCTCGGCGCGCCGGAGCATGTGGTGAGCGTAAATACCGACCCGTCCTGCCCGATGACGGCAATGGCCGATCTCGGCATCGTCGCCGACGCCCCGGCAGTGCTGAGGGAACTGGCCGAGCGGCTCGGCGTGACCGCGGCGCTGGCGGGCCTTTCGACGGGGGCGAGCCATGCCGGATAACGCGCTGACCGTCGACGCGGTGGTCGTCGGCGCCGGGCCCGCGGGGTCGGCGGCGGCACTGGAGCTTGCCAATGCAGGCCGCGATGTGGTCCTGGTGGAGCGCGGGGCCTTCCCGGGCGCCAAGAACGTCTACGGCGGCGTGGTGTACGGGCGGATCCTCGACGAGATCGTGCCGCAGTGGTGGACCGAGGTACCGGTGCAGCGGTGGGTAACCCGGCGCGCCACCATGCTGATGACGCCGACCCAGGCGCTGACCGTCGACTACCGCACCAGTGCCTGGGATCGGCCGCCCTACAACGGGATGACCACCTATCGCGCCGACTTCGACACCTGGCTGGCTGGCAAGGCGGTAACGGCCGGCGCCCGGCTGGTCAGCTCGACAGTGGCCACCAGCCTGCTGCGGGACTCAGCCGGACGGATCGTCGGCGTGCGCACAGACCGGCCCGACGGCGACATCCGCGCCAGGATCGTGATCGCCTGCGACGGCGTGAACTCGTTCCTGGCCAAGGAGGCCGGGCTGTTGCCGCGCACCAGCCCGGCCCACACCACGCTGGGCGTCAAGGAGACTCTCGCGCTGCCGCGCGAGGTGATTGACGAGCGGTTCGGCTTGGTCGGCGACCAGGGCCTTGACATCGAGATGGTGGGCTGCACCAGCGGGATCCCCGGCGGTGGCTTCCTGTACACCAACCTCGACACGGTCAACGTGGGCGTCGTGGTCGGGCTCGAGGGCCTGGCCGAGGCTAAGACCCGGCCCGAGGAGCTCGTCGCCGGCGTCAAGGCGCACCCGGCGATCGCGCCATACCTGCGGGGCGCGGAGCTGAAGGAGTATTCCGCCCACCTGATCCCCGAGGGCGGCTACCGGTCCATGCCGCGGCTGGCCATCGACGGCATGCTGGTGGCCGGCGACGCCGCATCCATGTGCCTGGCTGCCGGGCTATGGCTGGAGGGCGTCAACTTCGCGATCGGCGCCGGGCTGGCAGCAGGCCAGACCGCCGCCGAGGCGATAGCGGCAGGCGACACCTCCGCCCGCGGCCTGGCCGGCTACCGGCGGCGGCTGGAGTCAAGCTTCGTCCTTGCCGATCACAAGCGGCTGCGCAACGCGGCCGACATCGTGCTCGCCGACCGGATGCAGCGCGACTACCCGGGACTGGCCTGCGACTTCGTCGAGCAGGTGTTCACCGTCACCAACCCGCATCCCAAGCTTGGCATGGCCAGGGAGTTCTTCCGGGCGGTCAGCCTCAACAAGGTCCGGCTGCGGCATCTGGCGAAGGACGGCTGGCAGGCGCTCCGGGCATATCGATGAGGGAGCGAAACACAGATGAGCTACGCCGAGATGTCCTTCGACGAGCGGATGGCCAGCGTCGAGTTCCGGGTCGGCGAACGGGCGCACATCACGGTCGACTCCGACGTATGCCGTTCCTGCACGACCAAGGAGTGCGTACACGCCTGTCCGGCCAGCCTGTTCGTGCCGACTGCCGGCGGCGGCATCCTCTTCAACTACGAGCAGTGCTTCGAATGCGGAACCTGCTATCAGGTGTGCAATCGCGAGGGAGCTATCTCCTGGAGCTATCCCGCGGGCGGCGACGGCGTCGTGTTCCGGAGAGGGTGAGGGAGCATGGTGGTGATCGTTGCGGCGCTTGGCTGGTCCTGGCGCGAGACCGAAGTCGACCCGCTCACCGGGGCAGTTAGCGCCGACCGCCGCGACCGCGGGCCGAACCGGTCGGAGCTCGCTGCCCTCGAGCACGCGCTGCGCTTGGCGGAACGGTGGGATGCTCAGGTGGTCGCGGCCACCGTCGGCCCGGCCGAGGCCGATGCGATGCTGCGGGACGCGCTGGCGGCAGGCGCTGCTCAGGGGCTGCGCGTCGAGCCGGCCAGCTGGACGGCGGCCCCGCGCCCGGCAGGCCTTGTCGGCGGCGAGCAGGAATCCGCCGCCGCGCTCGCCGCGGCCCTGCGCCAGCATTACGGGGTGCCGGATTCTGGTGCTATGCGGCGACCTAGCGGCCGACCGGGCCACCGGCTCATTCCCAGCGTTCCTGGCTGCGTCACTGAATGCGGCGCAGGCCCTGGGCTGCTTGCGGCTGGAGCCCGCGGACGACCGCGCGCTGCGGGTGCACCGACGCCTCGACGGCGGTCGCCGCGAAGTGCTGATGGTGCGGCCGCCTGCCGTCGTATCGGTCGAGGCGGCCGGGGTACGGCTGCGGCGTGCCGGGCTGCCGGCCACCCTGGCCAGCGAGAACGCCGCGATCACGGTGGCCGGCACGTCGGCCGCCGCCGCGGCGCGGCGGATCCGGGTGCTGGGCGCACATCCGTACCGGCCCCGGCCGCGCGAGCTTGCAGGTCCGTCCGGTTCGGCGCTGCGAAGGACGCTGGAGCTCACCGGAGCGCTGGTAGAGCGCACCCCGCCCACCGTGCTGGGTCCGCTGTCCCCGGGACGTGCTGCCGACGAACTGCTCGGGTACCTGCGTCGCCACGGCTATCTCGCCACGGGTGACTAGATTGGTCGCGAGGCTCGCCGACCAGAGCTGGCCGGACCTAGTCAGCCGGAAGCCGCTCGTCGTGCTGCCGCTGGGGTCCTGCGAGCAGCACGGCCCGCACCTGCCGCTGGATACCGACCTCGCCGTCGCGCAGGACGTGGCCGAACGAGCCGTCGCACTGCTCTGCGATGACACGAGCATCCTCGTCGCGCCCGGCCAGGCATACGGGGCCAGCGGCGAGCACGAGGGCTTCCCTGGCACCGTGTCGATCGGGCACGAGGCACTGTCGCTGCTGATCGTGGAGCTTGGCCGCTCGATGCTGCGTTGGGCCGGCCGACTGCTAGTTGTCAACGGGCACGGCGGCAACCTTCCCAGCATGCCCGCCGCAGTCACCACGCTGCGGCGCGAGGGCAGCGACGCCGCATGGTGGCCATGCCTTCCGCCCGGCGGTGACCTGCACGCCGGGCACGCGGAGACCTCGATGATGCTGGCGCTGCGCAGCACGGCAGTGCACGCGGAGCGCGCCGTCGCCGGCCCGTGCGAGCCGATCGAGCAGCTGATGGGCCGGCTGATCGCCAAGTCCGTCCGCGGGGTCAGCGAGTCCGGCGTGCTCGGGGATCCCGCGGGGGCCAGCGCCCAGCAGGGCGTGAAGCTGCTGGCCGGGATGGCGGCTCGGCTCGCCCGCGACGTCAGGGTGTGGCGAGTCAATGAGCAGGGGCGCCTGGCAGGCCTGCTGCCCGGGTCCGTGCGGGCGCCCGCCACCGGACCCGCATCTGCATCGGCGGCCGGAGCCAAGGCATGATCGGCCAGCCGGTCGCGGTGGTCACCGGCGCCGCGCGGGGCATCGGCGCCGCTGTGGTCCGGCGGCTAGCCGGAGACGGCTGGGCCGTGGTCGCGGTCGACCGCTGCGCCGACGACCTGGATGTGCCGTACCCGCTCGCCAGCCCGGACCAGCTCGCCGCGCTCGCCGCGGCTTTCCCGCAGGTTCGCCCGGTGCAGGCGGACGTCCGTGACGCCACCGCAATGGCCGGTGCCGTCGAGGCGGCTGAGCGCGAGTTCGGGCGGCTGGACGCCGCAGTGGCCGCGGCGGCGGTCATTCTCGGCGGCGGCCCGGCATGGGAGCTGTCGGACGCGGACTGGCGGACGCTTCTTGACGTGGACGTGACCGGGGTACTGAACCTGGCACGCGCCGCCGTGCCGGCGCTTTTGCGCAATCCGCAGCCCCGGCACGGCCGCTTCGTGGCGCTAGCCTCGGCCGCAGCGCACAGCGGCCTGTGGCGGCTCGGCGGGTACTGCGCAGCCAAGCATGCCGTGCTCGGCTTGGTCCGCGCCCTGGCCTGTGACCTGCAGGGAACCGGGGTGAACGCGGTCGCCATATCTCCCGGGTCCACCAGGACCGACATGCTGCAGGCGACCGCGGACATTTACCAGCTCGCCGACGCCGGGCAACTCGCCGACCACCAGCTGGTGCGCCTGGCTGCTCGAGCCGGAGGAGGTGGCATCGGTCGTGGCATGGGCCTGCTCGCCCGAGGCCAGCGCCGTCACCGGTTCCGTGCTGCACGCAGACGGCGGATTCACGGGATGACGCGACTGCACCCGACCGATGCCGGCCTGCTCGCCGAACTGGCGCCGCCTTCAGATACCAGGCTGCCGAACGGCTTCGCCGTCGAGCTCGCCGACGACGTGCACCGCTCCCGTGACGGTCGGCTGATACTCGGCGGCTCGCCCCCCAGGCTGCTGCGGTTCAGCAAGCCGGCGGTGCTAATTCTCGAACCTGGCAGGTTTACCGTGGTGGACGCGGCGACGGCGGCAATGGCCCGGCGGCTCGTGGACATCGGTGTCGTGCACCCGCGCCCCCCTGCTCAGCCCGTCCGCGACGTCACAATCGTGATCCCGGTACGGGATCGGGCTAGCCTGCTGCACCAGCTGCTGGCAGCCCTGCGTGCCGACCCAGAGACATCGGGCGTTCCGGCAATTGTCGTCGACGACGGATCAGTGAACGGCGCCGCGGTAGCCTCGGTGACCCGCCTGCACGGCGCCACCCTGCTCGTTCATCCGCACAACCAAGGGCCCGCTGCGGCGCGCAACACGGGGCTAGGTCACGCCAGGACCGGATATGTCGCCTTCTGTGACTCTGACGTGCTGCCTCAGCCCGGTTGGCTGAGTCCGCTGCTGGCGCAGTTCGCCGATCCCGCACTGGCGCTGGCCGCGCCCCAGATAGTCGGCATACCACAGCGTCATCCAGACTGCCTTGACAGGTACGAGGACGTCCGGTCGCCGCTGGGCATGGGCGGGCGCGAGGCACCGATCGTGCCGCTGTCCGCGCTGGCATACGTCCCGGGCGCGGCACTGGTGGTCCGCAGGGCGGCCGTGGGCGGCGGATTCGCCCCGGAACTCAGGTTCGGCGAAGACGTCGACCTGTGCCTGCGACTGCATCGGGCCGGCTGGCGAATGCACTACGTGCCCAGCGCCCGGGTGGGCCATTACCACCGCGCCAGTCTGCGTAGCTGGGTCGCACAGCGAGCCAGCTACGGGTCCGGAGCGGCCGAACTGGCCCAGCGGCACCCTGGCCAGGTGCCGCCATTGAACGCCGCCCCATGGTCGGTTGCGGCGTGCGCGCTCGTCCTCCGCGGACGGCCGGTCCCGCTCGGCGTTGCCGTGGCGCTGACCGCGGGGGCAGCGATACGCCTGATCCGCCGAATACCCGACGCGGACACCCCCGTGCGAGCCGGCGCGCTGCTCACGCTGGCTGCAATGCGCGGCGCAGCCGAACAGCTGACGCAGTGCGCCACCAGGCACTACTGGCCGGTTGCCGTACTCGCTGCCGTGATGAACCGACGGGCACGACACGTGCTCATTGTCGGCGCCGCAATCGAGGGGCTGATCGACTGCCGGCGGAGCGGCGCGTGCCTTAACCCCCTCGTCTACCTGCTGATCCGACGGCTGGATGACTTGGCTTACGGAGCGGGCCTGTGGGGTGGCGCCATCCGCCACCGCACCATCGCACCCTTGATCCCGCGATTGGCAAGCACACGAGGCAGACCCGGACGCGACATGCGCAGTCCGCCCGAGCGGGCAAGGATCGGCCCGGACGCCTGAGCGCTTACACCGCCAACGTTTCCGCAACGAGCGCGTCGCCACCCCGGTGCTGAGCCGTTGGCCTGCCCGTGAGCAGAGCGGGCTCATTCCTGACGATGTATGGCGGAGCTGATTGCCCCGAGCAGCGTGTCTGCCAGCGCGGCCGGACAGATCAAGATATCCGACAGCCAGGGCTCGGGCTGGTTATAGGCCAGTTCGGAGCCGTCTATTCGCGAGGCATGCAGCCCGGCGGCCCGGGCTACCGCGACCGGCGCGGCAGAGTCCCACTCATGCAGCGTGCCGGTATGCACGTAAGCGTCCGCATCCCCGCAGATCACGGTAGCGGCCTTCGCCCCGGCTGAGCCGAGCGGCAGCAGCACCGCGCCGATCAGCCCGGCGAGCCGCGGCGCAAAATCGGGCGGCCTGGTGCGGCTGACCACCACCTTGAGCTGGCTTTGGCCGGACTGAGCCGCCGAACCGACCAGAGGTGTTGAGCCGACCGAGGGCTCGGCCTCCGGACCTGGCCACGAGCCGACCGTGCTCAAAATCTTGCCCCGGGCCGGTAGCGCCACCGCTCCGGAGGTGAGCTCGCCCCGTTCCCAAAGGGCTACGTGCACCGCCCAGTCCGTTCGCCCTGGCTCGCCGAATTCCCTAGTGCCGTCCAGCGGGTCCACGATCCAGACCCGGTCCGCCGACAGCCGGGCAAGGTCATCGACGCCTTCCTCGGACAGTACCGCGTCGCCAGGGCGCTGCCGGGCGAGTTCGGCAGCCAGGAACTCATGCGAAAGCCGGTCGCCGTCCTGCCGCAGGGTCTCCGGATCTCCCCGGCCCGCCCGCAGCTTCAGCAGTAGCTGGCCGGCCGCTGCGGCGAGATCATGAGCCAAGCGGTTGTCATCGAAAGAAGGCACACAATCCCGCCCATCACGTCAAAGCTCACATCAGGCTAGTGCGCCCCCGAGCCGCAGCCCGCAGCACCGGTGCTCGTCGGTGACCGCCGTCAGGTCATGGGATCATCGAGTTCGAGCTCAGACTTCGCATGCTGGCGGGCTGCTTGGGCGGAGCCGCGTCGGTACTGACATGGCTGCTTCCGAACCCCATCGCCGAAGGGCACCGGCCACTGGCGATCCGTTTCTGCCTTGTCCAGGCCGTCCAGATAGGACAGCTGGCTGCGGGCGGGAGATGCCACACCAGCCTGGCTGCCACTGCGAACGTCACCGCGTCTTCTTGGGCATCACTGTCAATCGCCGAGGAATTATGTTCCATCCTGCAGCCCGACGATGGCACTCGGACCCTCTCCCAGCCAATGCCAGTATGTACATATTTACGGCTTGTCTATGGAAAACGGCGTATCTCGCAATTAGTGTCAGCGGCGGCACGGGAAGTCACCGGCGACATGAAGGGATACGCCATGAGACAGAAGATACGTGATCTTGCCAGGCGTGGCCGGGCCATCAACTGGCCGGCGGTGAGGGTGCCTCGCGGGCCGATCGCCGCCACCGTGGTGGCCGTTGGGCTGATGATCGCGATGTCGGCATCGGCAATGACCAGCACAATGGCGTCCGCGGCGGGCCGACCTGCATATATGGACGCGAAGCTGTCAACCCAGGCTCGCGTCAACGACCTTCTCGGCCGCATGACGCTGCCTGAAAAGATCGGCCAGATGGTGCAGATCGAGGTGACACAGGTCACCGATACCAGCAACAAATGCACGAGCCAGGGCGGCTTCAACCTGCCGAACCCGGTCTGCGAGCAGAAGATCTTCACCGACGACAACGTTGGCTCGATCCTGGCCGGCGGGACCGACATCCCGATCGATACGACAGGCAATGGCGGCATCGGGAATACCGGCCGGGACTGGGCCAACGAGTACAACACCATGCAGGCATATGCGATCGCGCACTCGCGCCTGCACATCCCGGTTATCTTCGGAGTCGACGCGGTGCACGGCTTCGGCCACCCTTACCAGGCGCCACTCTTCCCGCAGTCGATCGGGATGGGCGCAACGTGGGATCCGTCTGCCGCCAAGGCCGGCGGCGAGATGACCGCCGACGCCCTGCGCGCGACCGGCTGGAACTGGGACTTCGCACCTGTCCAGGACCTGTCACGGGACAACAGGTGGGGCCGCACATATGAGACCTGGGCCGAGGAGCCCGCGCTCTCGGCGGCGATGGGCGCCGCCAATGTGAGCGGCCTGCAGGGCGCGGGCAGCCGCAACTCGCTAAAGGTCACTGCCACCGTCAAGCACTTCGCCGGATATTCCGAATCGATCAATGGGCATGACCGGGCCGAGGCCCAGTTGCCGTTGCGGTACCTGCAGGACACCTTCCTGCCGTCCTACACGGGTGCCATCAACGCAGGGGCCGGGACGGTCATGGTCGACTCGGGATCGATCAACGGCGTTCCCGCCACCGCGTCGCATTACCTGCTCAGCACGCTGCTGCGTGACCGGCTTGGCTTCAAGGGCGTGGTGATCAGCGACTTCGGGGACGTGCCCGCGCTCGCGAGCACCTATCACCTGGCGCCCGATCTCGCGGGCGCCGCCGCACTCGCGGTGAACGCCGGCGTGGACATGGCCATGCTGCCTTTCAACGCCGATCAATGGCAGGCGGCGCTGCAGCAGGACGTAAAGAACGGCAGCATCAAGGTCGCGCGGATCAATCAGGCCGTTCGGCGCATACTCACCCTCAAGCTCCAACTCGGTCTCTTCGATCATCCGACGGTGGATGCGGGCGCAGCGAGCGCCGCAGTCACCGCGGGCCGCGACGTGACGTTGCAGGCAGCGCGCGAATCGATCACCCTCCTGCGCAACCAGAACAACGTCCTGCCTCTCTCACCGAGCGCGCACGTAGTGGTCACCGGGCCGAGCGCGGACTCGATGACTAATCAGCTTGGCGGCTGGAGCGTGAGCTGGCAGGGCGTGTTCGGCGCCGGACATGTCTGCTGCATGGGACCGGCCGACCAGATCCCACCGGGGACCACGGTGCTGCAGGGCCTTAAGTCCGAGGACACGAACGTGGTGTCCGCACCGGACCAGGCGACGGCTGTCAAGGACGCGGCCTCGGCAGACGCTGTGGTCGTGGCCGTCGGCGAGAAGGCATATGCCGAAGGACTCGGCGACAATCCTGCGCCGCAGCTGACGCCCGACCAGAAGGATCTGGTCAGCGCGCTAGAAGGCACCGGCAAGCCAGTGATCGTTGTCGTAATCGCGGGCAGGCCGCTAGGCCTCGGCCCGGCGGAGAACGCCGATGGGCTGCTGATGGCCTACCAGGGGAGCACCGAGGCCGGCCAGGCCGTCGCCGACGTCATCTTCGGGAAGGTCAACCCAAGCGGGAAGCTGCCGGTGAGCTGGCCGTCCGACGCCGCGGCACCGGGCGGGGACTTCAACACCGGAGCCCCTTCGCCACTCGGCGACCAGCCTAAGTTCTTCGACCTGCTGCCCTCCACCGGATCTGGTCAGGGCAGCGGTTACAACCCGCTGTACCCGTTCGGATTCGGCCTGTCTTACACCACGTTCCAGACCAGTGGGCTATCCGCGACCAGCAGCGCCAGCCGCAATGGCAACGTGACCGCAAGCTTCACCGTGACCAATACAGGCGGCCGCGCGGGCATCGACATCGTGCCCGTGTATGTCCACCAGCCGGTCAGCGCCGTCCTGGTGCCGGACCAGCGTCTGGTCGGGTTCACCAGGGTGAGCCTCGATGCTGGCCAGTCGAAGACTGTACGGGTCTCGTTCCCGGTGACGGAACTGGCCGTGACCCCAGGCGACATCGAGGGCACCGGCAGCCCGCAGGTAGAGCTAGGCGACTACCAGGCGCAGGTCGCCACAATGAGCGCGGGCTTCACTATCCACGGCTGACATACCAGGATCACGGCGGCACCCACGCGAAAGAAGGGACGCCAGCAAAGGCCATTTCAGCTCGCGGCAGCCGCTATGCATCGGCTGGTTACTGACCACCGATCCCGAGCGGCTGCCGCTGGGTCGCGCCCATCGGCCACTGCCGCATGGCCGGGCTTGCGGCTCCGCCGCTCTCGGGGCTGACCGCTGGAGCCGCTCGTAGGGTATCGGGGTCCGTCACCAGGGCCCCGGCATCTGGGGCAGCGGCTGGCCGCAGGCGCCGCCCGCCTTCGGTCGTGCGGCCGGGGCGGTCATGCCGCTGCCGGGATCGGGCGCGAGGGTCACGGCAGGGTGAGCCGGGCGTTGAGCCGCAGGTACTCGCCGTACCGGGCGGCGGCCTGGTCGAGGGCCTCGGTCTCCGGGGGCATCAGGGGCCGGTAGGGCCGCAGGTCGAACTGCACATGGTCGCGCGCGATGGTGCGCCGCATGGCGGCGATGAGTTGTGCGTCGACCAGGGCCATCCCGGCTGCGGTCTCCCGGGTGCGTGGCACGTCGCCGGCGGCGTCGAGCAGCCAGCGGGAGTCCTGGTAGCCGCGGTAGGTCTCGTCGAGGATCTGCAGAAGGTGGCCACCGGGCTCTTGCGGTCCGCCGGGGGCTTCCCCGGGGGCGTGCCAGAAGGTGCGCCCGTCGTGCTGGAACGAGCGGAGCTGATCACGCACCTGGGCCAGGCCGGCGCGCACGTCGGTGAGGGTGAGCGTCGCCCAGTAGGCGAGGTCCCTTTCGGTCGCCGGGCCGTGCCCGGTGAAGTAGCGCAGGGCGAGCTCGGCCAGAGCCTCGGCCCGGCCGAGCCGGCGCGGCGCCGGCACACGCTCGTCCATGAGCGCGTAGGTGTGCTCGCCGCCGGCGACTCGTCCGCTGCAGATCAGCCCGTCCAGCTCGGCGTGGGCCAGCAGGATCATCAGCATCTGCCCGCTGCCAGAGATACCGCGCTCGCGCAGCTCGTCAGCCAGCTGCGCGCGGGTGAGCTGTCCCCGGCTCGCCAGGACCTGCGTGATGGCGGTGACCGCCTGGCCGGTCGAGTGCTCGCCGAGGCCGTGGGCCTCGCGTAGCTGCTGGCCGGTGACCCGCCGTACGCGCGGACCGGTCAGGTCGAGCAGCCAGCCGATATCCTCGGCCCGCACGTAGTGCCACGTGGGCCGCAGCACGTGCGTGCGCAGGACGGCACCGTCGTCCAGCAGGGCCGCCAGATCGGCCTGGTCCGGGTTCTGCGTGCGCGAGGCCACTGCCCAGGCCGCCTGACCGGGGTTCTCTGCCTGGACGGCCAGCATCGAACCGACAGCCTCGCGCGCCGACACGGCGAAAGGCCAGACCAGGTGCTGAGTGCGCAACCGCCAGCGAGCAATATCGAGGTCCGCCATCATGCCGCCACCCTCCCGGACCGGGCCGGAACACACTAGCCGAGGGTGCTGACGATTTCACCCGGCCGTGCCAAGCAGGCGGCGGCCGGTATCTCGCCGTCGGCTGCACGCCGTTTCGCGGGCCGGTACCGTTCGTGACCTGTACGGTCCCGGACCGATACCTCCCATGCCATGGATCATGGGCATCGGGGCGCTGTGGCGGCGGTGCCGCCATGCTGCGGATCCACTCGCGGCAGGGCCCGCTCGCGGGCGGCAGGTCCGAACTGGTGGTGCATTAGCCCTGGGCAGAGAAGTCGCGCTCTTCCATGACAAGCCCGTCGGCGCTAAAGCGCAACAATGACACGCCCGCCAGATCCTCGGTGCCGCCATCCCTTAGCCTGGTCTGCGCGCTCCAGGACACAGCGGCCTGATCGCCGTCGACGATTGGCGTGCCGAACCGGCACTGTGCCGACTCCTCCTCAGCGAACACGCGCGCCAGGAAACCCTTCTCCGGATCGCGGAACGGATGCTGTTGCCAGAACGCGCCCTCGGCATAGAGCGCGGCAATGGCGGCCGCGTCATGCTCGCGCCAGCCGCGCTCCCACACTTCTGCCCACCGCTGGGCCGCCTCTCTTGTGTCCATGCGACAAGAGTAAACATTGGCGAGGTGGAAATGTCCGGCAGCGGCGCGGGCGGCGGGCCCGCGCACCGCTGCAGCTGGCACATGCAGGCCCGGCTCGCGCCCCTGCTGTTCACCGACGACGACAAGCAAGCCGCCCAGGCCACCCGGCCCAGCCCAGTCGCCCCCGCCGTCCGCTCCCGCCGCGCGCTGGCGAAGGCTGCCACCAAGCAGGCCCCGGCCGCCCTGCCCGTGCTCGCCGACCTGGGCACCATCTGCCTGAACACCATCGCCCCCGCCGACCCCACGCTGCCACCCACGAGATCGGCAGGGGACGCGGAATGCAGCTTCGCAGCGGGTGAATGCCAGGAAGATCATCGGGAAGGTTGGGGGTCAGGCCGGCTGGTGACGATAAACCTGGCATTGGCCGGGGGCCGCCGGGGGAGCAGCGAGGCGATGCCGGGCTGTCCCTGGACGGGGTAGTACCGGCATCGTCGTCGTCAAGTCCGTCAACAACGACGACAAGTCGTCGTGCCCGTTCTTGCGGAGTCCGCGCGCAGGGAATCCACGATCGCGGTCACGCCGGCTGCTGGCCGGGATCTGCGGGGCAAGCAGGAGAACGCCGGGCGTCAGGTGCCCGGCGACACTGCAGAGCGGTAATCCGCCTCCTTCCACGCCGCCTTGATCGGCTGGTAGGAATCGGTGGTCGTTGGGGAAGAGTCGTCCGGGACCAAATTGGTGACCCAGACTTCCGCGGCCCGCGCGACTACCGTGATTGGGTCCCCCTCCTTGAATTCCTTCGATGGCACCGCGATCACCGTCAGGGTCGCCGGGCTTTCGTCATTTTTGGCCGGCATGCTTTGGACGCTATAGAACGTGGCGACGGCCCCGCTGGCCTGGGTCGCGCTACCGGTTATTTCGACCGGTGTGGCAGGCTCGAACCCGTAAATCTCAACGGTGAGGCTTATGCTGCCGCCCGCTGCGCTTAGTTCGATCCTGGGAACCTGGGTGTGTGGCATGGGTGGGATCCTTTCCAAGGTGCGCATACTACGCAAAGTGTCCGAGCGGCTCCCGGACGGTTGCCTTTGCGCCTTCAGCCTGTCGGCCTGGGACGGCACTGGGTGCGCTGCCTGCACCTAGGCTGAGCCGCGAGCCATCCCGGCAGATACGTACCATGCCGCAGCTTCTCCGCGGTGCGGTAGCGGACCAGCGACCTGAGCTGCACGCGATCGGCCTGGGTGGGCACGCCGAAAAGCGGTGCGAACGGCGAGACCGTCGACCATGCATGATCTGCGGTCTAGCCCGTGACCTGTGTGGATGACTAATCGGCAGCCGTGTTGCCATTGGCCTGCGGCCTCGCCGTCCATACCGCCGTTATCCCCGGGCGTGTCTGATCCGGGTCTCCGTCTAGCACGGTGCCCCAGATTTTCGTGGCCCGCCCGACGACCGTGATGACGTCCCCTGCCACGAACTCCGTGGCTGGGACGGTAGTCACGGCCAGGAAAGAGGCGCCTCCGGGATTGGCAGGGGGGAGGTCCTGGATGTGATTGAAGGTAGCGATGGCCCCGTTAGCCTGGGTTGCGTTGCCGGATATCTCGACGGGTGTGCCCGCCTCGAAGCCGAATACCGCAACGGTGAGGCCGATGCTGCCGTCGTCCCGGAGCTCTATCTCGGAAACCTGGGTGTGCGGCATGGATGAGTTCCTCTCAGCTCGGCGCATACTGGGCAAGGTGCCCGAGTGACTCCCGAACTCCCGGGAGATTTCCTTTGCGCTGGTACAGATCAATAGCCTGGGTGGCAGTGGCGTGGGCTTCCGGGACACGGCCAGCTGCAGCGAGGACCTGAGCGAGATCGAGCAGGGTGTCGGCGTGCTGGCTCAGCAGGTCAGTCTGCGCAGCGAGCGCCACCGCCGAGCCCGCGAGTTCGGCGGCCTCGGCGTGGCGGCCGCGGTCTGCGAGGATCCTGGCCGCCAGTCCTTGCCCGATGATCTGGGCGGACAGGTCCTCGCCGGCACCGGCTTCCCGGCTTATCGTGATCAAGTGGGTGGCTTCGTCGTAGCGGTCCTTGCCCTGCGCCGCGATGGCTCTGGCCAGTAGCGCCGCCGTGGTGGCGAGGTAACCCCGCTCGCCCATCTTGTCAAGGGACTCGTATTCGAGGCGCAGGTGCGTCTCGGCGGCCGCGGGATCGCCTGCGAGCATCGCGATGAAGGCCGCTGGTTCGGTGAGCGCCCGGGTCATCGTCGGACCGAGGGTGTTCAGCAGGGCTTTCGCCCGGTTCAGCGCTGCGTGTGCCTTCGCGACGTCGTCTTGCATCGCGTAGAGGCCTGCCAAGTGGCGGAGGATCACGGCCTGTCCGCTGGGGTGGTTCCCGATTTCGTCGAGGTAATCCGCGCATCGTCGTATCCCTTCCGGGGCCGGCGTCGGCCCCCAGAGCGCGGCTGAGGCGAGCCAGCCGAGTATCTCGGTGAGCTGTCGCCGCTCGTTCACCCGCCGTGCGTATTCGGCAGCGCGCTGCCAGGCATCTTCGGCGGTAGCGGATCTCGCGTGGTTCCAGTGCATCGCGGCCTGTAGCTGGAGGGTTCGGCAGAGTCCTAGCTCGTCCAGGTTTCTGGCAAATTCGGAGCGCAATTCGGGAAGCGCGCGAGTGATCTCCATTGCCGCTCCATTCGGGTCCACTTTGAGACCCAGCAGCAGTGCTTGGACCTGAGCGTGGGCGTGCTGGCCATCGTCGCCGTTTGCGGCGGCGATGCGCTGGGCGTGGTCGAGCGTGGCCTTTGCTTCCTCAAGCTGCCCGGCCTCCGTTAATGCTGTGCCCAGACTTGTGTAAAGGCGCGCGAGTGCCGGGTCTTCGGGCGGCAGCAGCGCAGCCGCGCGGACCAGCAGGTTCACTCCCGCGAGCGCATCGCCGCGGTCATGCGCGGCACGGCCGGCTGTGTCCAGGTGTGCGGCCGCCCGGCGCGACAACGGGCTCGGCCGGGCTTCGGCAGGCCGCAATTCGTTGCGATAGCGGACGGATTGTTCAAGGTGATAGCCGAGGAGCTCTGCGCGGCGGGCGGCCGGTTCCCAGACAACGTACTCGAGCCAGTCGGCGAATCGGTTATGCAACTCGGCACGAAGCGACTTGGGTATCGCCCGGTAAGCCGCTTCCTGGATGAGGATGTGGCGGAAGCTGTACTGCTCCGCGGGGCTTCTGTCGGGTGGCGCGTGTTGCACAAGCCCCTTCGCGACGAGGGTCTGGAGGTTGCGGCTGAGCGGGCCGCGCGCTTCGAGCGGGAGTAGTTCTCGCACAGCCCGCACCCCGAAATCCTTACCGACGATGGCCGCGCGGGCGAGGACGCTTCCTGCTCCCGGTCCGAGACGCTGCAGGCGCGCCGCCAGCAGAGCCTGGATCGTGGGCGGCAGCACCAGACGGATCTCGCTCCCGGCCTGCTCGCCGAGCGAGAGTGCCAATTGCTCAAGGTAGAGCGGATTGCCGGCCGCGGTCTCAAGAATCCGTGCTCGAGTGGACGCCGGAATGCGCTGATCTTCTGCCAGGGCGTCCAGGAGTTCGGCCGCCGGGCCCTCGGCGAGTGGCGTGAGCTCGATGGAGACTGCGGCCGCTGCCCCGGCCGCCCACATAGGACGCTGTTCGAGCAGTTCCGGGCGGGCAATGCAGACTAGGACGAGCGGCGATCGCCCCCGCTGAACGGCGAGGGATTCCACCAAGTCGAGGAAGGTCGGTTCGGCCCAGTGCAGGTCCTCGAAGACGACCAGCAGCGGGCGGGACCGCGCAAGCGTTTCAAAAAGCCGGCGGGCCGCCCAGAAGATCTCCGCGGCGTCTGACCTGCCATGGTTGCCGGGCCCGAGAGCGCCGCTCAGCCGCTCCGCGACTTCCGCCGCATCTGCCTCGCCATCGAGCAGGGCTTTGATCCGGTCCGGCGAGTCGTGGCCGCCGCTGGCTTGGCGAACCATTTCACGCAGCGGCCAGAACGTGATGCCCTCCCCGTAGGGAAGGCATCGGCCGGTGAGAACGTTAGCCGCACGGCTGAGCCGCTGCGCAATCTCGTGGACAAGCCGAGTCTTCCCAATGCCTGCCTCACCGATCACGGTCACGAACATCGTCACCCGCTCGCGAGTCGCCTGAGCGTATGCGGCTTCGAGCTGATGCATTTCCTCGTCCCGGCCCGCCAGGGGCGCATCGAGACGGAGCGCCAGCGGACGCATGCCCGCGTGCGCGGACCGCAGCAGGAATCGATCGGGACCGGCGCTTTCCGTTTCGATGGCCGCCGCGGCCAGCTCTTGCGTCGGCCGGCTGATCAGGATCTGACCAGGCTCGGCGGCCTCCGCGAGCATCACCGCATGGGCTCCCGCGTCCCCCGCGAATCCAAGCGGCCCCGACCCTCCCACCAGCGCTTCGCCCGTCGCAAGCCCGAAGCGACACACCAGGTTCACGCCGTACCGCTGCAGCAGAACGGCCGCTTCGGTGGCGAACGCGGTTCGCGCTTCCAAGCTCGCCCGCGCCGCGCGCAGGGCATCATCCTCGTGCACGGAAGCGACACCGAAGACGCCCACCAGGCGCTCGCCTGCGCCGATCGCCAGCTTTCCGCCGTATCGCTCGAGGACCGCCGTCAGGCCGGATACAGACTGCTCGTTCACGACTTCGTGCGCCTCCGGGTCCATCGCCGTGCCCAAGCTAGACGCCACCTGCAACACAACGCAGAGCACGGTTACCGGTCCACGCGCCAACGGCGCCCCAGTCACCTCGGCCGAGGTTGACGCTGGTGAAAGCAGCGGGTCATGGCGCAGGATCGCCGCCTCAAGCTCACGCAGCAGCGGTGACGTGTCTAGACCCAGCTCTTCCCGCAGCACGTTCCGGAACTCGCGATAGACCTCGAGCGCTTCGGTCTGTCTGCCGCCACGGTAAAGGGCGAGCATGAACTGACCGCGAAGACGCTCCCGCAGTGGATGCTCGGTGACCAGCCGCCGCAGCTGAGCTGTGAGCGCACCCGCCGCGCCGAGCGCCAGGTCCGCCTCGGTCCGTTCCTCCAGGCACGTTAGGTGCAGTTCCTCCAGCCGGGAGATCTCGGCTTGGGCGAACGGTTCGTAGCGGAAATCGGACAGCGGCGGACCCTGCCACAACGACAGCGCCTGGCCTAGCGTCCGGGCAGCCTCCGCCGCGGCTCCCGCTGCGAGAGCATTGCGGCCCTCGGAAATCAGTTGCTCGAAGCGGGTAACGTCCAGCTCTTCCGGGAAGAGCCGGATGGCGTAGCCCGGTGCCCGGGTGATAAGGCGATCCGGCGGCAGCTCCCTTCGCAATCGGGAGATCGCCGCCTGCAGGGCGTTCGCCGCGCTTGGCGAGGAATCCTCGCCCCACAGATCCACCAGGAGCTGCTCACTTGGCACGACCTCGTTCGCGTGCAGCAGCAGATCGGCAAGCACAGCTCGCTGCCGTACCCCGCCAATCGTGATCCGTCGCCCGCCTTCCTCGAGCAGCAGCGGGCCGAGGATGCGTACCTGCATCGTCCCCTCCCGACCCACGCTGTCAGCGGACTGTCAGCGCCCAACATCCATTATCGGATCGTACCGCAAGAAAAACAAGCCACGGATTCGGCGCGAGAAAGAGCACAATGCCGCCGACTGGGCTTATAACAAAGCCGCCGATCGAGGCAGCAGAATAAATGAAAGGAGCTACTGAAAACGCTCCGGCCACACGTGGCAAGGCGACTGACGAATTGCACGATCCAGCAGAAATGAATCGGAGAGAACCATGAGATTGGAGAGAGCTATCACACCTTCCAGGCCCGACAACTCGGCGGAGCTTGTCGACCGGATCCGAGCCGGAGATTCCTCGGCCTGGTGCGACCTGGTAGATCAGCATGAGCCACTGCTACGGTGGCTGGCCCGCCAGTACCGGCTGTCCGCCGAAGACGCCGATGACGTCATCCAGGTCACCTGGCTTCGCTGCCTGGAACACCTCGACCAGCTAATCGATACCGACCGGTTCAGCTCCTGGCTGGCCACCATCTGCCGCCGCGAAAGCATCCGGCTGGCAACCAGGGGACAGCGAGAGGTGCCGCTCAATGAGTCACAGCTGACACATCTGATCGAGAACAGGGCCGGGGAGAATGATCCATCCGAGGAGGCTGCGCGGCGGGATGAGCACGACCGGCTGTACCGCGCCATCGCGGCGCTGCCGCAGCGGCAGCGCGTCGTACTCGTCGAGCTGCTGACCCGGGAGGGCCAGAGTTACCTCGACCTCTCTCATCGCGCTGGCCTCCCCGTCGGCAGTGTCGGGCCCACCCGGCAGCGGGCCTTCTCCCGGCTGCGGAACGATCCCAGGCTGGCTGAGATGTCGTCGCAGACTTCTGACCGTCATTTGTGTGCCCGGAGCGCGTGATGTTAGCGTCGCTCCGCTCATCAGGCCAGCGTGCGCGATGCCGCGGCTCACGGCGCCGGACGGCGATCGGTGCATTCAGCCGGCCGCGGCATCATGGCCCTGGCGGCGGCAGCACGACTATCCCGTCGTCGTCGGCGTGCAGCATGTCTCCCGGCCGGAACGTGACATGGCCGAACGTGACAGCAATGTCTACCGCACCCGCGCCGGTCTTCGCGCTCTTGCGCGGGTTGGTGCCCAGCGCCTTGATACCGAGATCGAGCCGGGACAGCGCCGCACTGTCGCGGACCGCTCCATGCAGGACCAGGCCCGCCCAGCCGCTGGCCTTCGCCGCCGCCGCGATCAGGTCGCCGACGAGCGCCGTGCGCAGGGAGCCGCCGCCGTCCACGACCAGGACGCCGCCTGCGCCGGGCGTCCGCAGCAGATCGCGGAGCAGGCCGTTGTCCTCGTGGCAGCAAACCGTGCGTACCATTCCGGCGAAGATTCGCCGGCCACCGAACTGGCGGAACTGGATGTCACAGACGCGCAGTTCCGGCCCGTAGGCATCGGCTAGGTCGGCCGTGGCCAGGCTGGTGCCGGTCATCGCTCCTCCGTGCGGGCTGGATCCGTAGCCGCTATGCCGGTATCCCGATCACGTCAGTTCCGGTGCCGGGCTGAGCGCCGAGGAGGCTGCGCCCGGGGCAGCGTCCTCGCCGAGGTTAAGCGGGTGGTGGCAGGCGGCCAGATGACCCCGGCTCCCGTGTGCGACCAGCAGTGGTTCCTGCAGCGCGCAGATTTCGGTGGCATACCGGCAGCGCGGGTGGAAGCGGCACCCCGAAGGCGGCAATATCGGGCTCGGCACGTCGCCATCGAGCACGATCTGCTCCCGCTGGGCTGACAGGTCGGGGTCGGGTATCGGGACAGCCGACAGGAGCGCCTCGGTGTAGGGATGTATCGGTCGCTGGTAGAGCTCCTCGGCCGGTGAGATCTCGACAATCTTGCCCAGGTACATGACCGCGATCCGGTCGGAAACGTGGCGCACGACTCCTAGGTCATGGGCGATGAAGATATACGTCAGATTCAGCTCTTCCTGCAGGTCATCCAGCAAGTTGATGACCTGCGCCCGGATTGAGACATCCAGGGCGGAAACGGGCTCGTCGGCGATGATGAGCCTGGGGTGGAGGGCAAGCGCGCGGGCAACGCCGATCCGCTGGCGCTGGCCGCCGGAGAACTCGTGCGGATATCGGTTGAGGTGCTCGGGGGAGAGCCCCACCAGCTCGAGCAGTTCCCTGACCCGCTTCTTGATCTGCCCGCGGTCTCCTTGGTGGTGGATGTGCAACGGGTCGGCAAGGATCGTTCCCACCCGCTTGCGCGGGTTGAGCGATGCGTACGGATCCTGGAACACCATCTGCATCTCGCGCCGTACCGGCCGCAGCGCGCGCCGGGACAGACGTGAGATATCGCGACCCTCGAAGATGACCGAGCCGCTACTGAGATCGTGCAGCCGGATGATGCATCTGCCGAGCGTGGACTTACCGCAGCCGGACTCGCCCACCAGCCCAAGCGTCTCCCCGGCGCGCACTTCGAGGCTGACGTCATCTACCGCGTGCACCCGTGCGATCTCGCGCTGAATGACGACGCCATCCCTGATCGGAAAGTACTTTTTTATGTGGTCGGCGCGCAGCAGGACGTCATCGTCAGCGTTCGTGCTCACGCCGGCTCCTCGGACAGGTCCGGGTGGATGGCGCCCTCGCGCCGGTCCCGCTTCTGGGCCGGCCCCAGGTGGCATGCGTCCAGATGGCCACCGCCGACCTTGTCCGTTAGCGCCGGGATCTCGTCGCACTTTTCGAAACGATGCAAGCAGCGGGCGCCGAAGGCGCAGCCACTGGGCAGGCTGATCAGCGACGGCGGCATGCCCTTAATTGCCGTCAGGCGCCTGGGCCTGGGCCGGTCCAGCCGGGCGATCGAGCCCAGCAGGCCCCACGTGTACGGATGCTGGGCATCATAGAACAGATCCCGCTTGTTGCCCTGTTCGATCACCCGTCCTGCGTACATCACGGCCACCCGGTCGGCGATGTCAGCCACCACGCCCATGTCGTGGGTGATGAGCACCACCGCGGAGCCGAAGTCCTCCTTGAGCTTCTTGATCAGGTTGAGGATCTGCGCCTGGATGGTGACATCGAGCGCCGTCGTCGGCTCGTCCGCGATCAGCAAGTCGGGACTGCACGACAGGGCCATCGCGATCATAACCCGCTGGCGCATGCCGCCGGAGAACTGGTGCGGATAGTCGTCCACGCGCTCGCGCGGATGCGGGATGCCGACGGCCCCGAGCAACTCCACCGCGCGGCTGTGCGCCACCTTCTTGGAACTCTGCTCGTGCGCCCTGATTTGCTCGGCGATCTGCCATCCGACCGTGTAGACAGGGTTCAGCGACGTCATCGGGTCCTGGAAGATCATGGCGATTTCCGAGCCGCGAATCTTGCGCATCTGGTCCTGGCTCAGCGTCATCAGGTCCTTGCCCTTGTAGAGGACCTCGCCTTCGAAACGCGCATTGGGATCGATGATCAGCCGCATCACCGACATCATCGTGACACTCTTGCCCGATCCCGATTCACCCACGACGCCCAGCGTCTCGCCCTCAGACAGCGTGAAGGAGACGCCGCCTACCGCATTGACGACCCCGTCTTCGGTGCGGAAGGAGACCTTGAGGTTGCGTACCTCAAGCAGCGGCTTGTCCGTCATGCGAGCCGCACCCTTGGGTCGAGCCGGGCATATGCGATGTCGACGAGCGTACTTGCCATCACGATGAAGAATGCGCCGTAGATGACCGTTGCCATGATCACTGGGAGATCGAGGCTGGTCAGCGACTGGTAGGTCAGGTAACCGACGCCGTGGATGCCGAAGACGACTTCCGTCAGGAGCGCCCCGCCGCCCACCAGGATGCCGAAGTCGAGTCCGAACAGGCTGACAAACGTGATCATCGAATTACGCAGGGTGTGCTTCCGCAGCACCCGGTGCTCGGTCAGGCCCTTGGCGCGGGCAGTACGGATAAAGTCCTCGTTTTGTATCTCCAGCATGCTGCCACGCAACACGCGCGCGTAGAAGCCGATGTAAAGAACCGACAGCGTAATCCATGGTATGACCAGCCCTTGGAACCACAGCAGTGGATTCTGGGTGAACGGCGTATACCCGAGTGGCGGGACCCAGCTGAACAGGAACGTATCGTGGTAGCGGCTCTGGGTGATCAGGTTCGCTACCTCGCCTAGCCAGAAAACCGGTATGGAGATTCCGATCAGGGCCACGATCATCAGCAGCGGGTCGAACACGGTGCCCTTGAGCACCGCCGCGGCGACGCCCATGGCGATCGCCGCCACCACCCAGATCAGCGCGGCGCCGAACACCAGGGACAGCGTCGCGGGGGTGGCGGCGATGATCTCGGGTACCACCCGCTGGCCCTGATTCGAGTAGGACACCAGGTCACGGGTGACGAAGATCTTCTTCATCATCAGGCCGTATTGCACCGGGAATGGCCGGTCCAGCCCGAACTGGTGGCGGATCTCCTGCATTACCTGCGCGCTCGGGTTGCGGCCAGCAATCTGCCTGGCCGGGTCGACCCCCGGCGTCTTGAAGAAGATCACGAACACCAGCAGCGTGATCACGAACATGACCAGCAGCGTCCATAGCAGCCGCCGGATGATGAAGTTCAGCACAAGCGCCGCCGCTGGCTAGGCGGCCGGCCGCACCAGTCGCGGGCCGCAGCCGGACCTGTCATTACCCCTCCACCCGCAGCTTGGCGCGCGGATCGAGGGCGTCGCGCACGCCGTCGCCGAACACGTTCAGCGCCAGCACCGTGAGCACGATCATGATCCCGGGCGCGATCGCGACCCACGGCCGCGTGTAGAGCAGGCCCTGGCCGTCATTGATGATCGTCCCCCAGCTGGCGTTGGGCGACTGCACGCCGATGCCCAGGAAGGACAGGGCAGCCTCGGTGAAGATGGTGGTGGCGATCATCAGCGGCAGCAGCACGATCACCACGGACACCACGTTCGGCAAGATATCGGAGAACATCAGCCGCAGGTTGGACGCACCCTGGGCGATCGCGGCCTCGGCGAACTCCTTCCTGGCCACGGTCAGCACATGGCCGCGAATCGGACGGTACACGTACGGCACGTAGATGATGGCGATGATGAAGGTGGGCAGCCACAGGCTGGTGGCCACGATGTGCAGTGGGCCGATCTTGAGGCCGTTGGACGCGGTCAGCAACTCGGTCGAGATGCAGATCGCCAGCAGATAGACCGGGAAGGCCCAGATCACGTCCATCAGCCGGGACAGCAGCGCGTCCACCATGCCGCCGAAGAACCCGGCGATGAGCGCGACGACGGTCGCGATGACGCAGCAGATGACCGCCGAGCCGATGCCGATCTCCAGCGAGCTGCGCCCGCCGTACAGCACGCGGGCGGCCACGTCACGGCCCTGGGAGTCAGCGCCGAGGAAGTAGTGGTGCACATCCCAGGTAGGGCCGATCGGCGTTTCGCCCAGACGCAGCAGTCCGCCGCCCTGCTGCATCAGCGGCACCTGCTTGCCGTTGACGATCGTGGTTCCGTTCAGGTTGTTGGCGAACGGAACCACGTGCGCCACGTGGCTGGCATAAAGCGGCGCGGCAAAGCTGAACGCCACGATCAGCAGGAAGAGAGCCAGTGACGCCATCGCGATGCGGTTGCGCCAGAGCTGGCGCGCGGCCAGCGCCCACGGGCTGCGGCCGGCCACATCGTGCCCGTGATCGGCAGCAGCCGCCGCCTCCTCGAGCACTGCTGCCATGGGCTCTCTCCCTGCAGACGCATTCTACTTCAGCCACATCTGGTCGATCAGGATGTACCACTGGGGGTTCCACTGATAACCCTGGACGCGCTTGGCCAGGAAATCGATCTGCTTGGGGTTGAAGTAGTCTACCCAGGGCGCCTGGTCGGTGACCTGGTGGTCAACCGTGGCCCATATCTTGTTGGCCGCGGTCGGGTTGGTCTGGGCAAGCTGCGAGGCCTGGGTCATCTGCGCCTGGATCGGCTGGCTGCAGAACTCGGCGATGTTCGGGCTGGCATCACTGCCCGGGTGGATGCTGCCGCAGCCCAGTAGCACGTTCAGGAAGTCCGATGGAGCCGGGTAGTCCTGGTACCAATCCGACCAGGCAGCGCTCCACTTGTGCAGGTTCGTCGAGTTCTGCACGAACGCGTACTGGATGCTGTTGTTAAGCAGCTGGCTGGATGCCTTGTAGCCGATCTTGTTCAGGTCGGACACCATCTGCGCCGCGAACGCCTTGCCGGTCTCGTCGGTGGTGCTGTTCACGACCACCTTCATCCCGGCGGTCCCGGACTGCTGCACCAGCTGCTTGGCCTTGGCGATGTCAGGCCCGGTCCACTTGGTGTGATCGGTGCCGGCCGTGTACGGGCAGTACGCGACGTAGCCGGGGAAGTTGGGCGGCAGGATCTGGCAGGTCGGCGCGGCCAGCGACGGCCCGCCGCCGATCTTGACGTACGCGGCGCGGTCGGCGGCGAAGTTGATCGCCTGCCTGGCCTTCACGTTGTTGAACGGCGGCTGCTTGGTGTTGAGCGCGAAGTAGTAGTCGGACGTGAGCGGGTTCACGTGCACCTGGTTCTTGAACTGCGCGCCGTTGAGCTCGCTGAGCCGGTCGGGCGGGATAACGTCGCCGGCGTACACCTCGTCCGCCTGGCCGTTCTCGACCTGCGTCACCTCCTCGGAGATGGGCAGGCCGTACTTCTCGACGATCGAATTCGGGTTCCCGGCCGGCTGGGCGGCCTCGCTCCACTGGTGGAAATACGGGTTGCGGACGAGCACGGCCGCCTTGTTGGGGTCATACGACTTCCACATGTACGGCCCCGTGCCTGGCGGCACGTTGTTGCCGGTCAGCTTGCGCGACGTGCTGGCGGGCACGACGTAGGCGAACGGCAGCGCCAGCTTGTCGAAGAACTCGGGGTCCGGTGCCGTCAGGTGGATCGTCAGCGTGTTAGCCGAGTCGTCGGCGACCATGCCCGCGGACAGGTCGCATTTCTTCGGCTTGCACTTGCTCGCGCCGACGATGCCGGAGTAGAACGACGTTGGCCCGGGCACGGTGAACTGGCGCTCGAACGTCGAGACGAAGTCACTTGCCTTGAGCGGCTGGCCGTTGGAGAACTTGATCCCGGAGCGGAGGTGGAAGAGGTAGGTCTTGCCGCCGTCCGTGGGCGGGGGGATGGCGGTCGCAAGATCGGGCACGATCTTGGTTCCGGCCACGCCGCCGACGCGGTTGAACTGCAGCAGGCCGTCGTGCGTGTCGATCAGCAGCTGCCACTCTTCCAGCGTGTAGTTCTGCGCCGGGTCGGCGACGCCGAAGGCCGCGTTGGCGAGGATCGTCAGCGTGCCGCCCTTGTGCGCCGCCGCCGGTGCGCTGGATGGCGTGCTCGGGCTGCTCGAGCCGCTGCTGCCACAGCCTGCCGCGGCCACCGCGAGCACAGACAGCACCGCGATGCCCCACCTGAAGCGCCGAGCCTGGTGGTAAGACTCGACGGCTATTGCCCTGGTTTGTTTCATCTAGCCCTCCTTGCGGCAGTATCAAGCCTCCGTGAGATGGACAGGTAACACATTGGGACCAGAGGGATAACACTTCGGATGTGGGCCGGTCCGTGCCAGGGCCTGCGGGACCGCCCCTACCGGCGCTAACGCCGATCGCTGGGAGCTAGGTCGGGAGCCGGCGGCCGGTCCGCGCCGGATGCGGCGGGAGCCGCGCCGGATGCGGCGGGAGCCGCGCGCGCTGACCGGGCCAGCCGCCCTGCTCGATGTGCGCCACGACTACCCGTCTCGTCCCGGGGGCGCAGGTCATGCGCCCCCGGTTCCGGCGTGACCGCAGGCCCGGCTACGGAGTCGGCCGAGTAGCTGGCGCCCCGGGTCTCGTCGTATCCATTCGGCAGCCGGATCGCGCGGACGACGGGGGTGAGCACGACCGCGACTACCAGGTTGACGGCCAGCGCGGCGATCGCGATGTAGGTGATGTGTCCGAGCACCGGGGCGGTGGATGCGCCGAAATGCGCCTGGCCGCCGCCGGGCGTCCGGTAGGCCTGGATCGTGCCGTACACCATCCCCGACGCCCACCCAGTGATCAGGGCGAAGCGATGGAACCAGGTCGTGTACAGGCTGATCACGATCGCCGGGAAGGTCTGCAGGATCCAGATTCCGCCGAGCAGCTGCAGATTGATCGAGAACGTCTTATTCAGCTCGAGCGCGAAGCCCAGCGCGCCGACCTTCATGATGAGCGAGGCCAGCCTCGCTACCCGCGTCTCCTGGGCCGGGGTGGCATTGGGGTTGAAGAACTCGTTGTAGATGCTGCGGGTAAACAAGTTCGCCGCGGCAATCGACATGATCGCTGCGGGGACGAGCGCGCCGATCACGATGGCCGAGTAGCCGATCCCCGCGAACCAGCTGGGGAACATGTGCTCGAACAGCAGCGGCACGGATAGCTGCGCGTTGCCGCCGCCGGCCTTGACGCCGGCGTTCACGGCCGGCGTGGCCCGCGCCATGTAGCCGAACAGCGCGATCAGGCCGAGCACCAGCGAGTAGGCGGGCAGCATGGCCACGTTGCGCCTGATCACGTTGCGCTGCCTGGCCGCGAATACGCCGGTGGCCGCATGCGGGTACATGAACAGCGCCAGCGCCGAGCCGAGCGCGAGACTGGCGTAGGCCCATTCTCCGGCCGGTGCCACAATCAGGCTGCCAAACGGCTTGCCGGTCGTCGGGTTCACCGTCTTCAGGTGCGCCGATGAAACGCCGAAGATATGCCCCCAGCCGCCCAGCTTGCCCGGGATATAGATAATCGCGACGATGACCGTTAGGTAGATGAGGGCGTCCTTGACGAAGGCGATCAGGGCCGGTGCGCGCAGTCCGGCAAGGTAGGTATAAGCCGCCAGCACAATGAACGCGATGATCAGCGGCAGGTCCCTGACGAACGCGTTGCCCGAAGTGCCGCCGACTCCCATCACGGTCAGCACCGACTCGATGCCAACTAGCTGCAGCGCGATGTAGGGCATGGTGGCAAGGATCCCGGTCAGCGCGACCGCGAGGCCGAGGCCCTGCGAGCCGTACCTGCCCCGGGCGAATTCGGCGGGGGTGACGTAGCCGTGCGCGCGGGCGGCTGACCACAGCCGCGGGGCGAAGATGAATACGATCGGCCAGACCACGATCGTGTACGACAGCGCGTAGAATCCCGCGGCGCCGACGGCGTACACCAGGGCCGGCACGGCGATGAATGTATATGCCGTGTACAGGTCGCCGCCAAGCAGGAACCAGCTGACAAAGGTTCCGAACCCGCGACCGCCGAGACCCCACTCGTTCAGGTGCATCGGATCCTCGGCCGGCCGCCACTTGGCCGCGGCGAAGCCGATCATGGTCACGGCCAGGAACGCTACGACGACGATGGCGAACGCGACCGCGTTCACGTGGCTCACTTCCGCAACCCCCCGCCATCCCGGTGCCTGGCGTTCGAGGCCGGCTTTCCTCTCAGCAGCACGGAGCAGAGCCAGCACAGCAGGGCGACTACCGGTACCAAGATCAGCTGATACCAGTAGAAGAAGGGGAAATCACCTAGCTTCGGCGTGGCGCGCGCGTAGATGGGCACCCACAGCGCACCGCCAATCGCGGCCAGCAGCAGGACCATGATGGCGACCCGCGTGACGGGACTCTTGCCTGCGGGAGCGGACTGGGCCATCGCAGCCTCTCAGGGTGTGATGCGCGCCGCGGCCGGCCCCCCGCCGTGCCACGGCATGCAAACGAATCTGGCCCCCATGGTGCAACATCACTGGCTAGGTAATCGGGCTTTCCGGCGCATTGGCGGCCAGTGTGATCAATCCCAGGGCTCGGCCGCCCGTTTCGCCCCGCCCGCCCGTTTCGCCCCGCCCCCCGCCCCCGCGCTGTTCATCCTTTGTCCGTCAGTGACTGCTCGTCCGGGTGTTCGGCCACAATGTACTCCTGCACGAGACGGATCACAGCCGCGCCGTCACCGACGGCGGAGGCAACCCTCTTGATCGAACGGTAGCGGGCATCTCCCGCGGCGAAGACGCCGGGTATCGAGGTCTCGAAAGGGAGCGGCCCGCGGTCGAGCGGCCAGCGCGGCGGATGCGCGCCGTCCCGGACGACATCGCGCCCGGTAAGGATATAACCGCGCTCGAGCTGGGTTGCCTCGGCTAGCCACTGAGTGCGTGGCGCGCCGCCGATCAGCACGAAGAGCGCGGCCGCGGGGACTTGCTCGGTCCGGCCGCGCAGCTTGTCGTGCAGGGTGATGGCCTCGAGGTGATCATTTCCGTGGCCGTCGGCGACCTCGGTATGCAGGCACACCGCGATGTTGGAAGTGACCTCGATTTCCCGGATCAGGTAGTCCGACATCGACCGCGCCAGGCTGTCCCCGCGCGCCAGCACGGTTACCTGCCGGGCATGCCGCGCGAGGTGCAGCGCGGTCTGGCCGGCCGAGTTCCCGGCTCCCACCACGAAGACGTCGCGGCCTTTCATCGCCCTCGTTTCTGTCCCGGCCGCACCGTAGAAGACACCGGAGCCAACCAGCGCCTCGAGGCGCGGCACGCCGAGCCGGCGCCAGGCAATGCCGGTCGCGACGATAACCGCCTTCGCCGCGATCTGGTAGCCATCGGCCAGCTGCACAATGCGTTTATCCGCACCGCCCGCCAGGCCGACGGCGGACTGCGAGAACACCATGTGCGCGCCGAACATCCAGGCCTGCTCGCAGGCGCGGCGGGTGAGATCACGCCCGCTGATGCCGTGCGGGAAGCCGGGATAATTCCGGATCATCGGGCTGCTTCCCGCCTGGCCGCCGGAAACGGTCTCTTCCAGCACCACCGTGTGCAGGCCTTCCGATGCGGCGTAGACGCCGGCCGCGAGGCCAGCCGGCCCGGCGCCGACGATGACGACATCGCACTCGTCGACTTCGTTGTGGATGCTCCCGCCGACAGCTTCGATGACCTGCGCGGGCGTCGGTTCGACGATGGTGTAGTCGTCGTGCCGGATCATGACTGGCAGGCGCACGGCGTCCAGTCCGCTTTCGGCAAGCCGGTAACGGCCCGGCTCGCTATCAGCCGAGTGGAATCTGAACGGCACGTTGAAGCGGGCCAGCAACTCTCGTAGCTCGTGCGTGCTGCGTTCCTGCGCCCGTCCGATGATGTGGAACAGCTCGAAGCCGGTCTGGTGATCCTTAGCCCACTCGGCCAGGAACTCGGACATGACGCGGTAGAGGTCCTGTTCGAGCGTCCACGGTTTGGTGATGTGGTAGTCAGCCTCGCCGAGCGTCATGGCCTGGACGACCGGGCTGCGCGCCGAGTAGTCGCGTTCCACCAGCAGCACCCGCTTGGCCAGTGGGTGCATTTCATGAGCGCGGGCGAGGAAGCCGATTCCGGGCATCTCGCTCATCTCGTGGTCGACGATCAGCATGGCCACGAGCTCGCGGGAATCGGCCAGTTCGCGAAGCATCGCCAACCCGGCGGCGGCAGACGACTCACCGATGATGCGGAAGTCTTCGCCGAACCGCCGGGCGAGATCGTCTCGTAGCGCGTGCACCACCCCGGCGTCGTCATCGATCACGAACAGGACAGGCTTTGACATCCGCTGCCTCCCGGGCGCAGCTCGGATAGTTGGCGCAGGATGCTCTGACATCCTGCCGGGCCGGCCGGGCCGGCTTACCGGCCGGACTCGCTGGCAGGCTGGATGTTCTGGTTGATGTGGAAGGCGTTGCCGGGGTCGTAGCGGTCCTTGACCCGGGCGAGCCGCTCGTAGTTGCCGCGATAGGACGCCTTGACCCGGTCCTGGCCCTCGCTCATCAGGAAGTTGACGTAGGCACCGCCGGCCGAGGTCGGGTGCAGCGCCTGCCAGTAATCTTGCGCCCACCGCGAGATGCGGCCGGCGTTGGCGGGATCGGGGTCGACGCCCACGATGACGCCGGCCCAGCCGCCGTCTCGGTAGGCGAACGCCGTCGCGCCCGCTGGCACCCGGCTGGCGGCGCCGTCGACGGGATGCATGTGCATGGCGGAAAGGCCGGTCGGCAGCTGCGCGCCGTACTTGACGTGCGCGTCGATCGCTGCGTCCGAGATCTCGTTGAAGAAGTCCGCCTTCCAGTACTGTTGCAGCCCGGCTGGGTAGAGCCCGTCGAACGCGCTCTGCAGCACGTCGAACGGCATCGGCTGCACGCCGACCAGCAACGGCGAGCCGTACGTCCGGACCGGCTCCAGTACCTCGTCGGCCCGGTCGTGCGATCCGGTATAGCACCAGACGATGCCGCAAGCCTTCCGGCCCCAGAGCGGCTGAGGGAATGGCGCCGCGGGGGGGATGGTGATCAGCGCGAGCCAGCCGCTCAGCTGCTCCGGCAGCGACGGCAGCAGCTCCCGGTACCAGCGCATCACCTCGGGGGTGTCGGCGATGTCGTACAGGACCGGGCCGCCGATGATCGTGCCGTGATCGCCGATGTCATGGCAGCGGAACGTGAACGAGGTGACAATGCCGAAGTTCCCGCCCCCGCCGCGCAAGGCCCAGAACAGGTCGCCGTGGGAGCTCTCGCTCGCGGTCAGGAACGTCCCGTCCGCCAGCACCACGTCGGCGGCGAGCAGGTTGTCGATGGTAAGGCCGAACCGCCGGGTGAGATAGCCGATGCCACCGCCGAGGGTCAGGCCGGCCACTCCGGTCGATGCCAGGAAGCCGAAGGGAGTGGCCATGCCGAACGCAACGGTCGCGTGGTCGACGTCTCCCAGGGTGCATCCGGCGTCCGCGCGGACGGTGTGATTCTCCGGGCTTACCGTTGTGCTGCGCAGCAGCGACAGGTCGACGACCAATGCGTCGTCCCACACCGCGAAGCCAGCTGCGCTGTGGCCGCCGCCGCGGACGGCGAGCTCGACGCCGTGCTCGCGGCCAAACCGCACACAGGCGATGACATCGGCGGCATCGCGGCACCGCGCGATGGCAGCCGGGCGCTTGTCGATCATGCCGTTGTTGACGGCGCGCGCCGCGTCATACCGGGGGTCCCGCGGCATGATCAAGCTGCCGCGCACGGCAGCGGCCAGCTCTTCGTACGGCGCGGTGGCGATGTCGGCTAAGGTGGCGGTCATGGGTGTCTCCTTCGGCTGAGGCATCCTGATTTTCAGGACAGGCCGAATTTAGGCTCCGCTCCGTTCGCCGAGCGTTCGCCAGCGCGCGCTCGCGTCAGGCAACCGGGAGAACGCCGGGGGCCAGCGGGCGAACGCCTCGCCCGGCGAGGTCACGCTCACAGCGCCGGAGCAGCGCGACGCTGCCGTGCGCGGACGCCAGCTGGGCAGCGGAGCGCAGGCGGGTGATGGCGGCGGCCTGGGTCCCGTCGAAGGCAGCGCGCATCCGCATCACCTCGGGCAGCCACCATAGGTCGTCCCGCGCCTTTCCGGCGACGACGGCAGCGTCGAGGGTCGCTCGCGCGGAATCGGGCCGGTTATTTCGTGCTGAGAGGTCGGCGAGCAGCGATAGCCAGTACGGCATGCGGGCGAACGAGCCCGCCGACCTCAGGTTGTCGATGCCGCGCCGGGCGAGGGCGATGCCGGACTCGTCCGGGCGGGACCAGCCGTCCAGAATCAGCCCCCACTCGCGGTAGTAGGCGAAGCCATGGCGATCGCACAGCTTGCGCAGTTCCCGGATGATCTCCCCCAGCTCGGCCATGTCGTGGCGCATCTGGTGGGTGATGCCGCCGTAGGCCAGGGCCACCGCCAGGTTGTACGGGCGGTCGACCGTCCGGGCCAGCGTGATAGCGTCGCGGCAGCTAGCCAGGGCGTCGTCGTCGTGGCCCAGCAGCCAGTGGGCGTGCGCGGCCCAGGCCATGCTATGCAGCTCTGGCCGGGTGCCGACGCTCAGCAACACGGAACGGCTGGTCAGCTGCGCGGCTTGCTCGAGGTGGCGTAGCCCGTCGGCCGGCATCCCGAGGCTGACGGCCGAACCGCCAGCCGCGAAGTGAGCCGGACCGCTCAGCTCGGAGCCGGGGTCGATCAGGGTCAGCGCCCGGGTGGCCGTCTGGTATGCATCGGCAGTGCGACCCTGGACGAACCGGGCCGCCCAGAGCGCGACCAGGCCGGTCAGCGTCGAGTCATTGCGGCCCAGTGACTCAGCGAGGTCGATCGAGCGCTCCAGGGTGCGCTGCAGCTCCGCCGACGAGTAGCCGTACCTCGCGTTCAGCGGTGCTGCCATGCCTTCAAGGACTGCGAGTTCCTTGGTGTCCCTGTCTCTGCCCGCAGGCAGGCTGCGCACGATCGACAGCGCCTCCTTGTGCAGCCGGATCGCCTCGGCATGGGCGAACATGCCCGCGGCGACGTCGGCGGCATGCCGGTAGTAGGCCACCGCCCGCCCAGGCCGCCCGCCGCGGGCATACTGCTCGGCGAGCTGAGCCGAGACCATATCGGTGTCGTCGGCGTGCAGCAGCTCGAGCGCCTGGGCGATGCGCCGGTGCAACAGCCACCGTTTCGGCGGACTGACCTGGACGTACGCCGTCTCGCGCAGCAGGCCGTGGGAGAAGTCGTAGCCGTCCCTGAACTCGTGCAGGATCCTGCGCCGCCACAGTTCGTCGACCGCCCCCACCACGATGTCAGCTTCGAGATCGCTGGCCTCGGTGAGGAGATCGAGCGTGAAGTTCGTCCCTACTGCGGCCGCGAGGCCGGCCACTTCGCGGGCTGCCGCGGTCGCCTGCTCCAGGCGGTTGCGCAGCACCGCCGTGAGATCACTGGCCGGCAGCGGCGTGCTGCCGAGATCGACACTGCTGCGCACTGCCTCGATGACGTATAGCGGGAATCCGCCCGTCGTCGCCTGCAGCAGGTTCAAGTCGGCGACCAGCAGGGGCCGCCCGGCGATCGCCTCGGCGAGACGTGCCGTGTCAGCGGCCTCCAGCGGGCTGAGGGACAGCTCGGTGAGCAGTCCGGTAGCGCGCATCCGGACGGTCCAGTCCGCGAGTTCGGGGTCCTCGTCAACGTAGTCATTGCGTAGCGTCCCGGCTACCAGGATCTGAGCACCGGAATCCAGCGCCAGGCAGAACGCGAGGAATGCCAGCGTTTCCTGGTCGCACCATTGCATGTTGTCGAGGACGAGCAGCATCGGGCGGCCGACCGCGAGCAGCGCCCGGGCGAGGCCTTCGAAGAAGCGGTGCAGTTGCCAGGCGTCGGCCATTGCCCTTGAGCCGCCGCGTTCGCCGCGGCCACCTGACGGCACGAGCCTGGCGACTTCGGCGCGCCAGGCCGGGTCGAGCGTCGCCGTTGCCGACTGGACTGCCGGGTTTCGCATCCAGTCGGCAACGGGCGCCAGCGCCAGCCGTCCGGATGTCCCGAAGCACTGGGTAGTCGCGACCACCGCGCCCTGCAGTCGTGCCAGCTCGGCGACCTCGGCTACCAGGCGGGACTTACCGACGCCGGCGCCGCCGCGGACCAGCGCCAGGCTCGGGCGGCCTGCCGCGGCCGTCCGCCACAGCTCCTGGAGCAGGCCGAGTTCCGGTGCCCGGCCGACGATCTGGGCTGCGGCGAACCCGGACCGGCCGGCCGCGGGCCCGATCGCCGGTGGTTGCGGCCCGGCCGGCCCGGCCTGGTCGATCAGCCGCTGGAATGCCTGCCTCGTCACGGCGTCCGGGATGACGCCGAGCTCACGCTCCAGCACCGAGGCGCAGTGATGGTAGGTGCTGACCGCGCCGGCCCGGTCGCCCAGGTCGGCTTGCAATTGCATCAGGGTGCGATAGCCGACCTCCTCCAGCGGTTGCAGTGCAATGCGGCGGCGGGCAGTCTCGGCTGCTCCGGCCAGGTCACCCCTTCGTGCCCGGGTCTCGCAGCTCAGATCACACAAATCCACGCATTGGCGCTCGAGCTCTGACCTGGCATCGAGCAGCCAGTCGTCGTACATGCCGGGCAGCAAGTCGCCCCGGTACTGGGCGATGGCCTGCCCGGCGTGCGCCAGCACCCCCTCGCCGTCATCGGCCGCCGCGGCCGCCAGCGCGGCCTTGCGCTCGATATCGAAGGTACGCAGATCGACGCGGCACGTCTCGGTGTCACGCCAGCAAAGCTCCCTGGACGTGACGACGAGTGCGGGCTCGCGTCCCAGCACCTGGCGCAGGTGATGCAGCTCGCGACGCAGGTTAGTGAGCGCCTGCATCTCCGTCGAGTCAGGCCAGAACAGCCCGGCGATACGCTGCCGGAGCTGCGGCGACCCGGCATGGACCACCAGAAAGGCGACGAGGGCAACCGCACGCGACGAGCACGTCCGGACGCCGGTCTCGTCGTCGGTGATTGCCTGCTCCCCCAAGAGGGACACGTGCAGCATGTCGACGCGGCCTCCTGAAGCCCAGGCTAGACCAACTGCGCCCGGCGCGGCCGTCAGCCGGCTGCCGGGCTCAGGTTCAGGCCGTAGCCAGGTCCCGGCAATGCCGAACGGACTGCGCACGGGGGCGTGGGGTGCTATGTTCCAGAATCGGCTACCGGTCGGTGAGTGTCAGTAGTGACGAGCACTCAGCCTAGGGCGGCCGCGCCGCTTATGGAGTCCAGGGTGAACGCTTATGGAGTCCAGGGTGAATCAGCCGCGGATCGTTTCGCCGCCGCGGGCTCCCGGCCCGGCCGTCGGTTCACCTGGTAGGCGGAGGGAGGGTTGAGCCGGTGAGGCGCTCGTGCTCCACCCAGAGCCGCTCTGTCGTTCCGCGGCGGCTGCTTCGGCCCGGCGCGGGCAGGGGCGTCGCAGCAGTGATCGCCGCCGCCGTTTCGCTGCTGGCCTTGTCGGCCGGGGATGCCGCTCCGGCCGCCCTGCCAGCCCGGAATGCTTCGGCTGTCCAGCTACTACTGGGCGCTGATTCGCATGTGGCGCTGGCCAGGCTGGAAGCGCGTGCTGCCCGGCTGTCCAGGCGGTACCGCGGTCAGCTGGTAAAGCTCACGGAGGCGCAGACCGCCGCCAAGGCGGCAACGGCCCGGGCGCTGCTGCTGCGCCGCCAGCTCGGCGGCGCGCGACGCCAGATCGCCGGGCTTGCCGCGGCGAGCTACATGGGCGGCGGGGTGGATCCGGCGCTTGCGCTGATGTTCAGCAGTGATCCGCAACGGATGCTCGACGGGAACGCGGCCGTCGAGTACCTTTCGCGGCAGCGCAGCGCCAGGGAGCAGGACCTGCGGCGGCTGGTGGCGGCCGACGGGCGCGCCGGGCAGACCGCGCGGGCAAAGGTTGCCGAGCTGCGCCGGCTGGTCACCGCACTGGTGCGCCAGCGGCGGACGGTCGAGCGTCTTATGGCCAAGTTCCAGCCTCAGTCACCGACCATCGGCGGGGATCGCATAACCGCCCGGATGCGGCAGGTGCGGGACGAGGTCGACCGGCGGTTCGGCCCGTTCGCTGCCATTGGCTGCTACCGGCCAGAGAGCTCCGGCGAGCATCCGCTGGGCAGGGCATGCGACTTCATGCTGAGTTCCGGCGGTGTGCTGCCTTCCGGTCCCGGCGTACAGCGGGGTTACGCCATCGCCGCATGGGCGCAGGCGAACGCCTCCCGGCTCGGGATCATGTACATCATCTACCGGCAGCGGATCTGGGATATCCGGATGGCGTCGTCGGGCTGGGTCCCCATGGAAGACCGCGGCAGCATCACCGCGAACCACTTCGATCACGTGCATATCTCCGTCTTCTAGCGCGCTGCACCGTCAGTGCCGGGTCTCGGCGAGGTGCATCTTGATGACGGAGTCAAAATCCGGATCCGGGACGAGGCCAAGCCGGGCTGCCCGGCCGGCCTGGAACCGGGCAGGCCAGCTCGTCACGATCTGGGCCACTGCCGGGTCGGGCACCCAGTCGATCAGGCTGCATGCCGCCGGGCCGGCCACCCGCTCCAGCGCGGCGACCATCTCCGCGACTGTCACGGTCAGTGCCGGCAAGTTGATCGCACTGCGGCCGCCCCAGGCCTCGCCGGGTGAAGTGGCGGCGCAGAGCAGCCCGTCGATGGCCCGGGCCGGCGAGGCGAGCGCCACCTCGGTCCGCGCGTCGACCGGGCAGATCGCGCGCTGCCCGGCGAGCGGTTCCCGGATGATGCCGGAAAGGAAGCCTGATGCCGCCGCGTTCGGCCGCCCCGGGCGCACGCTCACGGTCATCAGCCGGATGGCTCGCCCGCGCAGGAATCCCTTGCGGGTGTAATCGGCCAGCAACTGTTCGCCGATGACTTTCTGCACCCCGTAGCTGGACTGCGGATTCGCCGCGGTGTGATCGTCTACGACGGCGGGGAGCGGGTGCTCGGCAGACCCCCCGAAGACCGCGACCGAACTAGCGAACACCACCACCGGGTTCGCCGCGAGCGCGCGGCACGATGCCAGCAGCAATTCGGTGGCGCGCAGGTTGGCAGACATGCCGAGGTCGAAGTCCGCTTCGCATTCCGCGCTGACCGCCGCGGCCAGATGGAAGATCACGTCGGCCCCGGCGAGCGCGTCCCACCCGCCGGACCCGCCCCGGCCGGCAGCTGCGGGATCGAGCAGTTCGCCGAGATCGCCGCAGACCACAGTCACCCGGTTGTCCGCAGTGAGATCCGCGGGAACCGGCGCCCGGTCGATGACCGTTAGCCTGGACAGCGGGCCTGCCCCGCTGCCTGCTACCTGGAGCGAGCCCGCGGCCAGCAGTTGCCGGGCGAGGCGCGCGCCCAGGAAGCCGGCCCCGCCAGTGACCACCACATTCGTCATGGCGTCTCCCGTACCGGCCTGGGGCGTCGAATACAGTGATCTTACGTGCGCGAGAGTTGACGAAGCGAAGGGCCAGATCGCTGCGGCACAGCCTGCCCGCTGCCGCCGAGGTATTCGCCGGGCTACCAAGGGCCGTCCCGGACGGCAGTGCCCTCCGGGAGTCGATTCGCGCGATGCGGGTTGCGGACGGGCTGCTGCTGGGCGTACTCGATGACGACCCGACCGGGTCGCAGGCGATGCACGGCGTGCAGGTCGTGACTGTGCTGGCGGAGGACGCCTACCAGGCCGCGCTCGGTGGCGCGGCTGCGACCTGCTTTGTCTTGACCAACACGCGCAGCCTCGACGAGCCGGCCGCGGTCGAGCTGAATACGCTCGCCGCTCGCGGCCTGATCGCGGTGGCCGGGCGACGCGGCACGCGGATCCAGCTGGTCAGCCGCAGCGACTCAACGCTGCGCGGCCATGTGCTGGCCGAGGTGCAGGCGCTGCAGGCCGTTCGCCGGGACGTGCTCGGCAGCGGCTTCGACGGCGTGCTGCTAGTTCCCGCCTTTCTCGAGGCCGGGCGGCTGACCGCTGCCGACATTCACTGGGCGCGCATCGGCCGCGATCTGCTCGCTGTCGGCGAGACCGAGTTCGCGCGGGATGCCACATTCGGCTATACCGCATCCGACCTGCGCGACTTCGTCGCGGAGAAGAGCCGCGGGGCGATCGGAATCCACGACGTCAAAAGCATCAGCCTCGCGGACATCAGGCTCGGCGGCCCGGCCCGGATCCGCGAGCTACTGGCTGACGTGCACGACGGGACCTGGGTGATCGTCAATGCCACCGAGTACTCCGACCTGGAGGCGGTGGCGCTCGGCGTGCTCCTGGCGGAGCGCGCGGGCAAGTCATTCCTGTTCCGCACCGGACCGTCATTCGTACGGGCCCTGAGCGGTCTCGAGCCCAGGGCGCCGCTTCGCGGGGCGGAGATCCGGCCGGCCGGGCGTGCCGCGCATGGCTTGATCGTGGTCGGATCCCACACCAGCCAGACAAACCGGCAGGTTGCCGCGCTTCGCGCGCGAGGTGGCACCATCGACATCGAACTCGACGTTCCCTCGATCGTGCGCGGCGCCGGCGGCGTGCTGTCCGCAACGGCGCAACAGGTCGCCTGCGCACTGGGCCGATCAGATGTCCTGCTCTACACCAGCCGTACCTTCGTTCCCGGCCGCGATGGGACAACCAGCCTGGCAATCGCCCGCAGCATCTCCGTTGCCCTGTCCCGCATCGCCGGTGAGGCATTGCGGGCCGGGCCCGCCTGGGTCATCGCCAAGGGCGGGATCACCTCACATGACGTTGCCCTGCACAGTCTGGGCATCCGCCGCGCTGAGGTGACCGGTCAGCTGTTTCCCGGCGTGATCTCGGTGTTCCGCCCGATCGATGCGGCGCCCGGGGCGATCGGCGTGCCTTATGTCGTATTCGCCGGCAACGTCGGCGGCGACGGCACGCTGGCGCAGGTGGTGGCAATCCTCAACGGCGAGCGGCAGGACTCCGGGGGCGATCCGGCGCTCTAGCGGCATGCGGTCTGGCCTGGCTCCGGCCGGCCGCGAAGATGCCTGGCGGAGGGGCGGGAGAGGGCGCTGCCTGCGCATCGGTTATGGGCTTGGCACCGGCGGTGAAGCGGTGCAGCTCGGTGCCATGGACCAGCCGGCCGGGGAACGGGTCGGCCGCTATCCGCCGGGCCAGCACGGCGACGGGCAGCCGGTGTCGGGCGGCGGCCAGCACCAGGTTGCCGAACCTGCGGCCGCGCAGGACTGCCGCATCAGCGATCAGGCAGGCGTGCGGGAAGACTGAGCATGCCGTCGCCACCCGCGCGCGCGCGTGCGCCAGCGGCGGGCCGTCGCCGACGTTGACGGCGCAGATACCCGACGGGGCCAGGGCCCGGGCCGTCGCGCCGGCGAACTCCGCTGACGTCAGGTGCGCCGCGGTGCTCGCCCCGGCGAACACGTCCGCTATTACCACGTCAAAGGAGCCGGCCGGGACCTGCTCGAGGACGGCGCGGGCATCCGCGACCCGGACCCGCACCCGGCCCGCCTGGCCGCCGCCCGCCCGGCGCCCGCGCTGGCCCAGCGGCAGCCGCTGCCGGACGAGTTCCGCCAGCACGGCATCGGACTCCACTGCCAGCTGGCCGGACCCGGGCCGGGTTGCCGCCACGTACCGTGCCAGCGTCAGCCCGCCGCCACCCAGGTGCAGCACCCGAAGCGGCTCCCCGGCCGGCCCGGCCAGGTCGATCAGGTGCCCAATCCGCCGCATGTATTCGAACTCCAGGTACAGCGGATCATCGAGGTCAACATGAGACTGCGGGACGCCGTCCACCAGCAGCGTCCAGGCCCTGGGCCGACCCGGGTCACCGGCCAGCTCCACTACCCCCGAACCGGCATGCTGCCGGACAGCCGGTCCGTCACCGCCGTGCTGCCGATGTGACACGATGATCAGTATCGTCCCTCGAAGGCCGGCGGACCGCTCAGCCGCCGGGGCCGTGGCGGGGCAGCAGCGCGGTCAGCCCGGCCGGAAGCACACTGGCTAGCACCGCCCGGTGGGTGCGAGCCGCTTCCGCGTGGCGCTGCCTACCGGCCTCGGTCAGCAGCACGTAGATGCCGCGCCTGTCCATGTCACATAGGCCGCGCTCGACCAGCCCGTGCCCTTCCAGCCGGCCGACCAGGCGGGACAGCGCGCTCTGGCTGAGGTGCACGCTCTCGGCTAGTTCCTGGGCGCGGAACTTGTGCTCCAGGCTCTCGGCCAGCCGCTCAAGGACCTCGAACTCGCTCACCCCGAGTCCGTGCCGCCGGCCAAGCTCGCGATCGAGTGCGGCCCATCCGGCCGCGTGGCAGGCGGCGATCGCGCGCCATGCTCCGACCACCGGATCCATGCCCGCCACCGGCTCCGCCGGCGGAGCATGCCGCTGCACTCCGGATCGCATAGCCGCCACGGCGGCATGCTAGCGGCAGCGATAACTAAATGCAAGTGCAGTAATTTAGCTTGCATCTAGTGCTTGCGCATGCATATGTTTTCTGCCCATGGAGTCAGCTACCCGCACCAAGGTGGCCCTTCCCCCGGCTGGCCTGGGTGGCCGGCCCCGCGGTCTTGAAGGTGTCCCGGTCACCGGCCCAGATCGGCTGAGCGCTGCTCGCGTACCTGTCGCTTTATCCGGGCCAGCATGGCCGCCATGCCGCGCAGCCGCAGCGGGCTCACCAGGTCCTGCAACCCGAGCTTGCTGGAGAACTCGCCCGGCGTCTGCAGGATCACGTCGGCGTCCAGCCCGTCCAGCCCGGCGTGCAGAATGCCGGCGAAGCCGCGGGTGGTCGGTGCCTCCCGCGGCGCATCGAAGAAGAGGTGAACGGTGTCGTCGTCGTCAACCTCGACCGCCAGGAACAGCGGTGACTGGCACTCGGGCACCTGCTCCAGGGAGATCCTGGTGCTCCGCGTACCGGGCCGGGAGCGGGGGCAGCTCGTCGGCGAACTCCAGCAGCAGCTGCAGCCGCTCCTTGCCCGGGACCGCGCCGAAGTCCCCGGCGATCTCCTGCAGGCGGGGGTTGAGGGTGTCCGCGCCGGCCGTCACGGATTCTCTCCCCGGCGGATGGGCGCCCGGACCGAGTTCCCCCACTCTGTCCACGACCCGTCGTAGTTGCGCACCCGCGGGTAGCCGAGCAAGTGGTGCAGCACGAACCAGGTATGGCTGGAGCGCTCGCCGATCCGGCAGTAGACCACGACGTCGTCGTCCGCCCGCAGCCCTGCCTCGTCCTGGTAGATCGCGGCAAGTTCGTTGCGGGTCCGGAACGTCGCGTCGTCGGCCGCCGCGCGGGACCAGGGAACGCTCTTGGCGCCTGGGATGTGCCCGCCCCGGAGAGCGCCTTCTTGCGGGTAGTCCGGCATGTGCAGCAGCTCGCCGGTGTACTCGCCAGGCGAGCGGACGTCGATGAGCGGCTCGCCGAGATGGGCGAGCACCTGGTCCCGGAATGCCCGGAACCTCGTGTCGTCGCGCTCGACCACCGGGTAGCCGGCGCGGGGCCGCTGCGGCGGCTCGGTGTTCAGCGGCCGGCCCTCGGCGATCCATTTTGTCCGGCCTCCGTCGAGCAGGCGCACGTCCGGGTGGCCGAACAGCGTGCACACCCACAGCGCGTACGCCGCCCACCAGTTATTCCGGTCACCGTAAAGGACGAGCGTGGTGTCCCGCGCGATTCCCTTCTCCGACATCAGCCGCGCGAAGCCCGCGCCGTCCACGTAGTCGCGGGCGACCGGATCGTTGAGCTCGGTGTGCCAGTCGAGCTTTACCGCGCCCGGGATGTGACCGATCTCATACAGCAGGACGTCCTCGTCGGACTCGGCAACGACAAGGCCAGGGTCCGCGAGGTGCTCGGCCAGCCACTCGGTCGTGACCAGCATCTCCGGCCGCGCATAATCTCCGAACTTCGGCGCGGAGTCATAAGGCAGCGCCACGGTCAACCTCACTTCCGGTCGCTATCCGGCTGCGGCGCCGCGCCGCGCCGTGGATGCTAAGCCATCCATCACCGGGTAACGCGGCGGCCGCGCTCAGCCTTCCCGGCGTGCTGCCCGCCGGTAGATCGGCTGCCAGCCGGCCGTCGCCGGTGAGAAGCTGGGCGGATGGTGACTTCGGGCCAGCGGGCCGGCAGCCTGCTGTCGGTCAACGTGGGCATGCCGCAGGATGTGACCTGGCACCGCAAGACGGTGCGCACGGCGGTCTGGAAGCACCCGGTTGCGGGGCCGCGGATGGCGCGGCGGCTCAACATCGACGGTGACGGGCAGGGGGATCTGGCCGGGCATGGCGGCGAGCAGCGGGCGGTGTTCGTCTACCAGCTCGAGTCCTACCGGTACTGGCAGGACCAGCTGGGCCGCTCCGACTTCAGCTACGGGCAGTTCGGCGAGAACCTCACCGTGCAGGGCCTGGCCGACGACGAGGTGTGCATCGGCGATCGCTACCGGATCGGCGGCGCGGTCTTCGAGGTAACCCAGCCGCGGGTCACCTGCTACCGGGTGGGCATCCGGCTGGATGATCCCCGGATGCCGGCCCTGCTGGTCTCCCGTCACCGGCCGGGGTTCTATTTCCGGGTGCTGACCGAGGGCGCCGTGCAGGCCGGAGACGAGATCACCAAGCTGTCCTCCGGGCCGGAGGGCATGACGGTCGCGGAGATCGATGCCCTCCTTTACCTGCCCGGGCACCCGCGGCAGCAGGTGCTCCGGGCGCTGCGCATCCCGGCGCTCAGCCCCGGCTGGCAGGCCTCATTCGCTGAACTGGCCGGTCCGCAGCCCGGCCAGCCCGGCGATAGCGCGGCCGGCAACGCCGGCCTCACCGCTGCCAGCCCACCGCCCGCCTGGCCCGGGTTCCGGCCGCTTACCGTGACTGGACTGGACCGGGAAAGCGACACGGTGATCTCGGTCCGGCTGGCCGATCCCGGCGGCGCGAGCGTGCCGGCCGCCCTGCCCGGGCAGTTCCTGACCTTGCGCCTGCGCCCGGACCCCGACGGGCGGCCGCTGCTGCGCAGCTACTCGCTATCGGGGCCGCCGGACGCCGGCCAGTACCGGATCAGCGTCAAGCGGGAGCGCCACGGCGCTGGCAGCCAGTTCCTGCATGACCGCGTGCGGGCCGGTGACGTGCTGGCGGCAGCCGCGCCGCGCGGGACCTTCACCCTCCGCCCGGGGCAGGCCCCGGTCCTGCTGATCAGCGCCGGGGTCGGCGCTACTCCGGTGCTCGCCATGCTGCACGCGCTGGCGGCCGGCCGGTCCGGCCGGGACATCTGGTGGCTGCACGGGGCGCGCAGCGGTGCCGATGAGCCGTTCGCTGCTGAATCCCGCGCGCTGCTGGCCGCGCTGCCCAGCGCGCACCGGCAGATCTGCTACAGCCGCCCGGGCCCGGGCGACATCCTGGGCCGCGACTACCACACGGCAGGACGGCTATCGGCGTCCGTCTTGACCGCCCTGGACCTGCCCAGCGGCGCCGACGCCTACCTGTGCGGCCCCGCCGCGTTCATGGCAGAGGTGTCCGCCGCGCTGGTCGCGGCCGGCCTGTCGGCCGCCCGCGTCAGCACCGAGGTGTTCGGTGCCGGGCCCGCGCAGACACCCGGTATCGCGGCTGCGGCGGCCCGGCCCCCGCACCCGCCCGCCGGGACGCCGGGCAGCGGCCCGCTGATCGAGTTCGCGCGCAGTGACCTGAGCGCGCGCTGGGATCCCGGCTATGCCAGCCTGCTCGAGCTGGCTGAAGCTTGCGACGTGCCGGTGCGCTGGTCGTGCCGTACCGGGGTGTGCCACAGCTGCGAGACGGCTGTCATGTCCGGAGCGGTCAGCTACGCTCCTGACCCGGTCGATGATCCGGCCGGCGGCAGCGCGCTGATCTGCTGCGCGCAGCCGCGTGACGACCTGATCCTCGACCTCTGACCGGCCGGCCATGCCGGCGGCTGCGCCCGGATCGGGACATTGGTCCCTGGCCGATGATCACCCTCCCTGCCAGGCTCGGTATGCGGCTGCCAGGCCGGGCGGCCCACGAGCCGGAGCATCATCGAGGAAGGCGCGCGCCATGTTACGACGATCGCGATTGCGCAACGGGAAGACGCGAATCACCTTCAGCTGGCCGGCCGGCCAGCCGGCCGGCGACGTGAGCGTCGTCGGAGCCTTCAACGACTGGAGCCCGGGACGGCACGTGCTCAAGCGCCGGAGCGGCGGGATCCGCAGCGTGTCGGCTGAGCTGGCCCCGGGCACCTACCTGTTCCGCTACCTCGCCACCGGCGGCGTCTGGTTCGACGAGCCTGCCGCGGACCAGGTCGGCGAGGCCGGCTCGGTCATCGAGGTCTGAGCGCCAGCCGCCGGGCTGGGAGAAGTGATCACCGTGGAAATGCCGATGAAGACCCACGACGCCCAGGTGGCGGGCGGTACGTTGCCGCTGCCCGTCCCGGCAGGCGTCGACCTTGACGAACTGCTCGCGGCCAGCCTCGGCCCGGCGCTGGCCCGGCTGACCCAGACATACCCGACCCCCGAGGCGTACCCAGGTTTCTGGCGCGCGCACCCGGCCCTCACCCAGGCCTGGACCGGCGATGTCGAGCAGTACGTCAGGTACCTCACCGGCGGGCCCGGCCCGCTGCGTTCGCGCGTGCTGCCGGAATCGGCGCGCAGCGACGGCCGGGATCTGCTCGCGTCGGGTGCGCACATCGCGGCGGCCCTGGGCCGCCTCGCCAGCCCGACTCCCGCTGCTGCGGGCGCCGGCCGGCATGTTCGGCCAGCCGCCCGGCATGATCCCCGAGGAACTGGCCAAATACTGGCAGGCCCAGGTACCCGCGCTAGCCGTGCAGACCGTCCCGGAGACCAATCACTACACGATCCTGTTCAGCCAGGCAGCTGCCGGGGTCATCGCCGCGCAGCTGGTTTCGCCCTAGAGCGCGGCCGAGCGGCGCGTTACATTGAGATGGGTGGTCGTCATGCGCAGGTATCTTGTCGTCGCGAACCAGACCCTGCAGCTTACGGAGCTGCGGGACGAGCTCCGCAGCCGGGTCGGGGCGCAGCCGAGCTCCGTCTACATTCTTGTCCCGAACACCGCCGCCGCGGACTATCCCGCTGAGGCCGGCGGCGGGCTCCCGCATCCCAGCATGTGGTGGTGGGTAACGGATTACGCCGGCCCGGCCAGCGACGAGGAAGCGACCGAGCAGGCCCGGCAGCGGCTTGACCGGATGCTGGCCGACCTCGCCGCGCTAGGCGTCCCGGTCGAGGGCGACCTCGGCAGCGCCCGCCCGCTCGAGGCCATGGCGAAGACGCTGTCTGATCATCAGTTCGACGAGATCATCATGGCCACGCTGCCCCGGCGGATTTCCCACTGGCTCGGGGCCGACCTGCCCAGCCAGGCCGAGCGCCGGTTCCGGCTGCCGGTCACCACGATTGTCACGAAGCGCTGACGCCGGCGCTCCCGGTCAGCCCGCCGGACCGTCCGGACCGCTGCCGCTCGGCCGGTGGCGCAGATGCATCAGCCGGTCCTCAAGATCGGCCCAGGTCTTGCTCCACTCCGCCAGTGGCTCGAGCATCCCCTCCAGCAGCGCGAGCTGCTCGTCGAACGCCGTCAGCTGCGTTTTCAGCGTCTGGATGCTCTGTCGCTGCGCGGCGACGCTAGCCGCGACCGACCGCAGCTGCGCAGCTGAGAAATTGCCCGGCGTCGGCCAGGTCCGCAGGCCAGGCAGCGAGGGCAGCGACCCGCCAGACGGCAGTTGCGCACTGAGTCCGGTCAGGTCCTCCAGCCGCTCGGCGGCGCCGCGGAGCTGCGCAACGAACTCCTGCATGAAGCCGGGGATTACGCTCGACGCGGGTTTCTGCTCGTCTGCCATCGGCTGGGCTCCAACCTGGTCCCTTTGCCCCAGTGCTGGCGGCCGGGGTGCGGATGCCGAAACTGGTCGGCTGCTTCTATTATGCCAGCGGTCCCGGCAACTATCCCCGGCCGCCGTCCGCCAGTCAGCCGGCCGGAACGGCCGTCACGCGGAAGACCAGAATTGCCTGGGGCGATCTGCCCGGATTCCGCTAGCGGAGCAGGCCGGCGACCGGGATGTGCGGACAAGCTCCCGATATGCTTGCGGCCGATGATCGTGCTAGTGGCCGGAGTGTCCGGCAGCGGCAAGACGACGGTCGGCAGCTTGCTCGCCGCGCGGCTCGGCTGGCCGTTCGCGGACGGCGATTCCTTCCATCCGGCGGCGAACATCGCCAAGATGCGGGCCGGCCAGCCGCTCACCGACGCGGACCGCTGGCCGTGGCTGGCCGCGATCGGCGGCTGGATGGACGAGCGGATCGCGGCCGGGCAGTCCGCCGTGCTCGCCTGCTCGGCGCTGAAGCACTCCTACCGCGCCGCGCTGCTCGACGGCCGCCCGGCGGCGCGGATGGTATTCCTGGCGCTGAGCCGCGACCAGGCCGCGCAGCGCCTGCGGGCGAGGCACGGCCATTTCTTCCCGGCACAGCTGCTCGACAGCCAGTTCGCGGACTTGGAAATGCGGCAAGATTTGAAACGGATGGTCGTGGTGCCTGCCGTCGGCGAGCCGGACTCCGTCGCGGCGGACTGTATGGCCAGGCTCGGCCTGGCCGCGGATCACCGCCCGCCGCCCGGCCCGGCCGGGCGCGGCCGTCCGGCATCGCCGCCGTCCGGCTAGGACGACAGTTGCATGATCCCCGACACGAGCAGGTACGTTCCGATCGCCGCCGCTGCGACCACGATGATGGTGCGCAGGTGCGCCGACAGCCATCGATTGCCGCAGCAGGGCGCCAATTGCGATATCGACCGGGCCCTCCGGCCCGCGGCGGCTTCCGCCGTAAGCGCCAGTTCCGCGCAGCGCGAGTACCACGGTCAGCCCGGTGCCGAGAGTCACCGTCGCGGCGCCGGCCAGCAAGACCAGCGCCCGGTGCAGCGGCCGCGGTTTGTCCAGCAGCAGCGCGACGACGATCAGCGCCGGCGGGTAGATGGCCGCGGCGAGGGCTGGCGGGATCGATGTCGTGATCATGTCTCACCGAGGGTCAGTATGCCCGGCTTCATACCCGCGCTCCACCTCACCATCATCCCGGCAGCCGGCCAGCTGGGCGCACGCTCGCCGTTTCACCCGCGGCGGGTGATGCCCATGGTTTGCTGCCAGCGAAAGCTTGGCCTGGTCCGGTCAACAGCCGGAAACCATGGCCCTGAGCCACGGCGTTAACGGACTTCCTCCGCGAAGGAGACGGAATTGGCACTCGCCGCAACTACGTCGTCCTATCCGCTCTTGAACCTCTTCTGGACGATGTTCGAGTTCTTCCTGTGGGTGGCCTGGATCTGGATCCTGATCATGGTGTTCATCGACATCTTCCGCAGTCACGACCTGTCCGGCTGGGCCAAGGCCCTATGGCTGATCTTCGTCCTGGTCATCCCGCTGATCGGCGTCCTGGTCTACCTGATCGCCCGCGGCGGGGAGATGCAGGACCGGGCAGCCCGGCAGGCTCAGCGGCAGGACGCCGAAGCCCGCCGGTACATCCAGCAGGCTGCGGCGGAGTCACCTGCCAGTAGCGCCGACCAGCTGGCCAAGCTGGCAGACCTCCGCGATCGGGGAGTCATCACGGCCGCGGAGTTCGATCGCGAGAAGGCGAAGATCCTCGCCTGATCGCCGGGCGAAATGGCTGACGCAGCAGGGAGATGAGATGGCGGGCGCCGTGGACGGCCCGGAGGAGCTGCACGCTGCTGCGGTGGGGACTCGTTACCTCCTGAAGTTCGAGGAGGACACGCTGCGGGAACGGCCGCTGTGGATCCGGCTGATCACCGAGTTCCTCGGTACCTTCCTGCTGGTGACCGTGGCCGCCGGATCCGGCGTGATCAATCACTACGTCGGCGGCGGCCCGATCACCCGGGCTGCCGCGGTGATCGCGCCCGGCGCCCTGGTGATGGCGTTGATCTACGCCTGGGGCCCGCTGTCCGGATTGCACATCAACCCGGCGGTCACCTTCGCCTTCACCGGCCGCGGGGTCTTCCCGCGGGCCTGGGTGCTCCCGTACTGGGTAGCGCAATTCGCCGGCGCCATCGGCGCTGCGCTGTTCCTGCAGGTCGTCTACGGCGATGTCAGCGCGGGCGGGAACTACCCGATCGCGACGCCCGGCGGGGAGTGGCGGGCGTTCGTGATGGAGATCGTGCTCACCACGATCCTGGTGAGCGTGATCCTGCACACCGCGACCGGGTCCCGCAGCATTGGCCACAACGCCGCGATCGCGGTCGGCTCCACGGTGGCGCTGCTCGGGCTGTTCGCCAGTCCGATCAGCGGCGCGTCGATGAATCCGGCCCGCACGCTCGGGCCCGGCATCGTGGGTGCCAACCTCACCGGCTGGTGGGTGTACGTCTTCGGCGACCTGATCGGCGCCGCCATCGCCGTCGCGATCATCGTCCTGGTCCGTGGCCTGCCCGGCAAGCCCGATCGGGAAGCAGCCGAAGGCGACGCTCTGCCACTGTGAACGGCCACGAAACGTCGGCTGCGCATCAAGGCGATCTCGGGGCCGGACCCAGTGACACGATTATGTCCCCGGCCGCTGCCAGCGGCAGGCCGGCCTCGGTGACGGCGGCCAGGCGGCCGTCCGCGCGCACGAGGAACAGGATGTCGTGCCCGGCAGGCAGCTCGCCATCGGGTCGCTGCGCCACGATCTGAGCCCCATCGTGATGGCGGCGGGCAATCGCCGGTCCGGTCATCCCGGCGCCGAACAGAGTTTCCGCGCCGGTGTAGGGAGCAACTACACCCTCGCTGCGCAGCGGCGGAGCGAGGCGGTGCACGCGACCTTCGACATTGCCCTGCAGCATGGCCGAGGCGAGCGCGTTGAAATCGTCCTCAGCGGTCAGCAGGAGCACCGCCGTAATTCCCTCGAGCCGTGCGCCGCGGCCGGTCGCCGCCGCGAGCAGTTCGCCCGGCGCCAGCTCCAGTCCGGCCCGCCTGATCCGCTCGCGCTGCTGCTCCAGCCCGGCCCACATCAGCACTTCGAGCCCAGCGGACCGCAGCGCGCGCCCGAGATCAACCACCCACGGCTCGCCGCCGACCAGCAGCGGCCGGGTGCGCGCCGGGCGCGCCACGCCCAGCCGCCCGGCAACGGGGACGGCGGTAAGGCCGTACAAAGTCACCGTCGCCACGATTACCGCGAACGTGGCCGGCAGGATTTTCGGCGCACCGCCGATGCCCTTGGCAACCAGGCCCGCCGCGAACGTCGAGGCGGTGGCGGCGGCGACGATCCCGCGCGGGGCCATCCAGCCGATGAACGCACGCTCGCCCTTCCTCAGGTCCGTCCTGAGCGTGGCAGCGAACGCCGCGATGGGCCTGGCGGCGATGACAAGGACGGCCACCAGGCCGAGCGTGGGCAGTAGCAGATGCCGGAGCGACTGCGGGGTGACGGTTGCCGAGATCGAAACGAACAGAACGCCGATAATAAGCTGCACGAGAGTCTCGAAGAATGGGCGGCGCGCCGGGAGGTCAATGCCCCGCTGATTGGCCACTGCCACGCCCATGAAAATCGCCGCGATCAGCCCGGTGTCCGCGCGGGCAACGTCGCACCCGGCTGCCACCGCGATCACCGTGGCGAGCTGCGCGGTGGTGCCGAGCACCTCGCCGAGCCGGAGCCTGCGGAGCAGCAGCCAGAGCGCCGCGGCGCCTATCACGCCGCCGGCCAGGCCGACGCCGATGCTGACCGCAAATTGCCCAAGCTGGCTGCCTGGGCCCTTGCGGGTGCTCGCGATGACGGCATGGAATACCAGCGCGCCGAGAATTCCGCCGACCGGGTCAATCAGCGATCCTTCCCAGATGAGGACCTGCTGCAGCCGTTCCGTGGGCCGGACGAAGCTGAGCAGGGGGCCGACGACCGTCGGTCCCGAGACGACAAGGATGATTCCGAGCATCACCGCCGCATCGCGCGACATGCCGAGCAGTGGCGCGGCCACGGCTGCGGCAAGCGCCCAGGTGACCAGCACGCCGAGGACGATAAGCCGGATCACCGCCTTGCGGGTGTGGCCCTTGAGCTTCCGCAGATCCAGGCCCATGCCCGCGTCGTAGAGGATGACCGCCACTGACAGTGACACCAGCGGCTCGAACGCCGGGCCGAGCAGCCGCTCCGGGTTGACGTCAGTAGTCAGCGCGCCCGCGACGAAACCGGTCGGCAAGAGCACAATGATCGCGGGAATTCGCAGCCTGCTGGCCAGCACCTGGCCGCCGGCGGCGAGCACGAGAATGAGGCCGACGCCGATCAGGATCTGATTTGTCGTCACGCCAGCCCCCGATAACGCAAAATCTGCTATCCGTTTGTCAACCGTTCAGGTGCGGTGACCGATGCTCGGGCTTGGGCTGGGTTGGGCAGTACTCGATCCAGCACCCGTTTGTACTCTCAAAGAATGGTCGGGACCAAGATCGGCATCATCACCCTGCTCAGGTGATGAGGTGACGCTGTCCGGCCGTATATAACGATGTCAGGGCTGATCGCGAATATTGATCACGCCACGATCAATCGGATCGCGGGGTCAGCCGGCACACGAAATATTGCGGCACGTCGGACGCGAAGGGGCCAGCGGTGGGTGCTGAGCGGGATCGGGTGGCTGGGTTCGGTCGGCTGGAGGACGGGCTGCGGCAGGCTGGGGAGTGGTACCGGTGGGGCCCGTATGTCAGCGAGCGGCAGTGGGGGACCGTGCGCGAGGACTACAGCGCCGACGGCGAGGCGTGGGATTACCTGCCCCACGATCACGCGCGGTCGCGCGCCTACCGCTGGGGGGAGGACGGCCTGGCCGGGTTCTGCGATGTGGAGCAGCGGCTGTGCCTGGGCCTGGCGCTGTGGAACGGCAACGACCCGATCCTCAAGGAGCGGCCGTTCGGGCTGACCGGGGCTCAGGGCAACCACGGTGAGGACGTCAAGGACTACTGGTGGTACCTGGACGCGATCCCGAGCCACGCGTGGAACCGCTGGCGCTATCACTATCCGCAGGCCGCGTTCCCCTATCAGGACCTCATCGACCAGAACGGGTCACGCAGCCGCGAGGAGCCGGAGTACGAGCTGCTGGATACCGGCGTGTTCGACGGCGAGGCGTACTGGATCACCGAGGTGCACTACGCCAAGGCCAGCGCGGATGATCTGCTGATGGCCATCCAGGTGACCAACGCCGGCCCGGAGCCGGCCACGCTGCACGTGCTGCCGACGGTCTGGTTCCGCAACACCTGGTCCTGGGACACCGATGCGCGCAAGCCGGCCATGGCCGCGGTGGGCGATTCGGCGGTGGGCATCGACCATCCGTTCCTCGGCCCGCTGGAGCTGATCGCCGGGCCTGGCCCGGACGGATCACTGCCGACGGCGGTGTTCTGCGAGAACGAGACCAACGAGCAGCGGCTGTTCGGCGCCGCGCCGGCCACGCCGTATCCCAAGGACGGCATCAACGACCACGTGGTGAGCGGGGCGGCTACCGTCAATCCCGAGCGGACGGGCACTAAGGCCGCGTTCTGGTACCAGGTGACGGTGCCCCCGGGGAAGACGGCCGAGCTGCGGCTGCGGCTGCGGCCGCCGCCGGCCGGGCCGGCCAAGGATAAGGGCAAGGGAAAGGCGAGTTCCCCGCTTGGCGCCCAGTTCAGCCGGGTGATTGCCAAGCGGCGGGCCGAGGCCGACGAATTCTACGCCGAGCTCACGCCGGCCGCGGCGTCCGCCGACGAGGCGCAGGTGATGCGGCAGGCGTTCGCCGGGATGCTGTGGAGCAAGCAGCTGTTCTACTACGACGTGGCCCGCTGGCTGGACGGGGACCCGGCCCAGCCGACGCCACCGGCGCAGCGGCTGACCGGCCGGAACTCGCGATGGCGCAACTTTGACGCATTCGACATCATGTCGATGCCGGACAAGTGGGAGTACCCGTGGTACGCGGCCTGGGATCTGGCATTCCACTGCGTCGCGCTTGCGCACGTGGACCCCGCGTTCGCGAAGTACCAGCTGATCTTGCTGTGCCGGGAATGGTTCCAGCATCCCAACGGCGCGCTGCCGGCCTATGAGTGGGACTTCGGCGACGTGAACCCGCCGGTGCAGGCGTGGGCCGCGGTGGAGGTCTTCGCCATCGACGCCGCTAGAGATGTCGACTTCATCAGCCGGGTCTTCGACAAGCTGCTGGTCAACTTCACCTGGTGGGTCAACAGGCAGGACGCCGAGGGCAACAACCTGTTCGAGGGCGGCTTCCTGGGCCTGGACAACATCGGCCCGATCGACCGCTCGCACCTGCCGGTTGGCGGCGTGCTGGAGCAATCGGACGCTACCGGCTGGATGGGCTTCTACGCGATAGCCATGGCCTCGATGGCCGTGATCCTGAACCGATCCGGCCAGCGTCCGGGCATGGATCTCGTGCTCAAGTTCATGGAGCATTTCGCCGCCATCACCGATGCGCTCGAAGGCCTCGGACTGTGGGACGAGACCGATGGGCTGTACTACGACAGGCTGATGACGCCGAGCGGGAAAGCCATCTCGGTGCAGGTCCGGTCGATGGTCGGAATCATCCCCATCCTGGCGGCCGCGGTCATCGACGAGAATGATCTCCAGGCCTCGCTCACGGTCGGCAAGAAGTTCGCGGACTTCCTGCGCCACCGGGGCCTGGCGGACCGGGAAGAGCTCAAGGAGATCGGCCTGCTCCGCGGGGAGCACGGCCAGCAGCGGATGTTGCTCAGCCTGGCCGGCGTGGGCCGGCTCGAGAAACTGTTCGAGAAGCTATTCGACGAGGACGAGTTCCTTTCCCCATACGGCCTGCGGGCACTGTCGGCCTACCACCGCGAGCATCCCTACGAGCTCGACGTCGAAGGCTTCCGGGCGAGCATCGACTACGAGCCTGCCGAGTCCACCACGTCCATGTTCGGCGGAAACTCGAACTGGCGCGGCCCGATCTGGTTCCCGCTGAACTACCTGGTGATCAGCGCGCTGGAGCGGTACCACCGGTTCTTCGGCGACGAGTTCACCGTCGAGTACCCGACCGGGTCGGGCCACCAGCTGACCCTGGACAAGGTTGCCGCCGATCTGGCGGACCGGCTCATCTCGATCTTCACCCGCGACGCCGATGGCCGGCGGCCCTGCTTCGGCGGGACCGAGCGACTGCAGCAGGACCCGGCCTGGCGAGACAACCTGACCTTCAGCGAGTACTTCCACGGCGACAACGGAGCAGCCATCGGCGCCGCGCACCAGACCGGCTGGACCGGGCTCATCGCCGATATGATCCGCCGCCGCCACGGAGAGGTCGCCGCAGTCGGAGACGTCATCCGGGCCATGACCAGGCAGGCTCGGCAATGACCGCCCTGTCAGAGCAGGCTGTCACTACGCTGCCAGGAAGCCGGTTCCCGCTGGGCCCGACCGTGTCCGGCGGCGGGACGAACTTCGCGGTGGCCTCCGCCGTCGCCCACGACATGGTGCTGTGCTTGTTCGACGAGGGCGGCGCCGAGACGCAGATTCCGCTGCAAAACTACGACGCTGACGTCTGGCACGCCTTCGTGCCGGGGATCGGGCCGGGCCAGGCCTACGGGTACCGGGCGGCCGGCCCCTATGATCCGGCTCGCGGAGTGCGCTGCAATCCCGCGAAGCTGCTGCTGGACCCTTACGCCCGGGCATTCAGCGGGGCCGTCAGGTTCGGGCCGGAGGTGCTCGGGTACGCGGCCGGACACCCAGACGCGCCGAGCACGCTCGACTCGGCGGCGCACGTACCGCGCAGCCTTCTCGTAGACGAGGCGTTCAGCTGGGGCGAAGGCGCGCCGCCCAGGCACGCTTACGCGGACACGGTCATCTATGAGGTGCACGTCAAGGGCTTCACGATGCGTCACCCGGGTATGCCGCCCGAATTGCGCGGGACATATGCCGGGCTCGGGCACGAGGCGGCCATCAGCCATCTGCTCGAGCTCGGGGTGACCACCGTCGAGCTGCTGCCGGTACATGAAAGCGTACCCGAGGCCTTCCTGCGGCAGCGCGGGCTGACGAACTACTGGGGGTATAACACGATCGGGTACTTCGCGCCTCATCAGGGATACTCGGCCGCGGTGCGGGCCGGGCATCCAGGAGGTCAGGTCGCCGAGTTCAAGGCTATGGTCGACGCACTGCACCGGGCCGGGCTCGAGGTGCTGATTGATGTCGTCTTCAACCACACAGCCGAGGGAGATCATACCGGCCCCACGCTCTGCTACCGGGGTCTCGACAATTCCGCCTATTACCGGCTCGAAGCCGGCAACCCGCGCCATTACCTCGACACGACCGGCTGCGGCAACTCGCTCAACGTCGGCGATCCGCTGGCCCTTCAGCTGATCATGGACTCGCTGCGCTACTGGCTGACCGAAATGCACGCCGACGGCTTCCGATTCGACCTTGCTCCCACGCTCGCCCGCCAGGACGGGGAGTTCGAGAAGAGGTCGGCGTTCTTCGACCTTGTTGCCCAGGATCCCGTCGTGTCCAGGGCGAAGCTCGTCGCGGAGCCGTGGGACGTAGGGCAGATCGACAGCTACGACCTGGGCAGGTTCCCGCCGGCGTGGCGCGAGTGGAACGGCAAGTACCGCGACACCATGCGTGACTTCTGGCGCAGCCACCCGGTCGGCATCGGTAAGTTCGCCTCCCGGTTCTGCGGGTCGGCGGACATTTACAGCCGGGCGCGGCGCCGGCCCACGGCCTCGGTGAACCTGATCACGGTCCACGACGGTTTTACCCTGCGCGATCTTGTCTCCTATGACCGCAAGCACAACGAGGCCAATGGGGAGTCAAACCGCGACGGGACCGACGACAACCGCTCGTGGAACTGCGGCGTGGAAGGCCCGACCGGCGATCCCGCTGTGCTGGCACTGCGGACGCGTCAATCCCGCGCGATCCTGACCACCCTGCTGCTTTCCTTCGGGATCCCGATGCTGCTCGGCGGCGACGAGATGGGCCGCACCCAGCAGGGGAACAACAACGCCTACTGCCAGGACAACGAGATCGCCTGGTTCGACTGGGCCCAGCAAGACAAGCAGTTGCTGGAATTCACCAGGCAGCTCATCGCCTTCCGGCTGGCGCACCCGGTGTTCCGCCGCCGCCGGTTCCTGGCCGGAGCGCAGGCCTCCGAGCTTCGCTGGTTCACCCCCGGGGGCGGCGAGATGACAGCCGCCAACTGGTCGGACCCGAGCGCCCTGGCAGTCGTGCTGTACCTGGACGGATCGGATGATCCGGACCAGGCCGATGACGGCACATTCCTTCTCGATGACGACTTCCTGGTCCTGGTGAACGCATGGTGGGAGCCGCTCGACTTCGTCCTCCCGGACACCAGGCCGCAAGCAGCATGGCATGCCGAGATCGACACTTACGCCGGCTCACCGGCCGGCTCCGCATCCGCGGCGCGCCGCGCCGGTAACCAGATCCCGGTCCGCCCCCGCTCCGTCACGGTGCTTAAGTCGCCTGGGCCGAGCCGTCCGCCTGCTCCGACTGGATAAGCAGCGACACGGCCTCGATCAGGGCCAGGTGGGTGAACGCCTGCGGGAAATTGCCGAGGTGCTGGCCGGTCGTGGTGTCGATCTCCTCGGCGTAGAGCTGGAGCGGTCCGGCGAAGGACAGCAGCTTCTGGCACAGGGCATGCGCGCGCTCGGTCTCGCCGATCATGGCCAGCGCGGTCACCAGCCAGAAGGAGCAGATGGTGAACGTGCCTTCCTCGCCCTCGAACCCGGTGTCTGTTCCCTCTACTCGGTAGCGGAGGACTAGGCCGTCCTTGGTCAGCTCGTCGGCGATGGCGAGCACGGTCGACTTGATGCGCTCGTCGCCGGGAGGAAGGAATCCCATGATGGGCAGCAGCAGCAGCGAGGCGTCAAGGTCGTCGGTCTCGTAGTGCTGCCGGAACACGCCGCGGCCGGACACGCCTTTGTCCAGGATCTCGGCCTTGATCTCTTCGGCGCCTGCCCGCCACCTTTCGGCGCGTCCGCCGTCGCCGCGCTCCTCGGCGAGGTCGGCAGCCCGCGCGGCCGCCACCCAGCACATCATCTTGGACGCGGTGAAGTGCTTCGGGTCGCCGCGGACTTCCCAGATGCCCTGGTCGGGCTCATGCCAGTGCACCAGGGCGGCGTCAGCGAATCCGGCGAGCCCTTCCCAGACGGGCGCCACGATCTGCGCGGCTGCCTGGCGGAACTGGACGGCCAGGGCGTCCAGGATCATCCCCCATACGTCGTGCTGGTGCTGATTCCAGGCGCCGTTGCCGACCCGGACCGGGCGCGCGCCCCGGTACCCGGACAGGTGGTCGAGGGTCCGCTCGGTGAGGTCGCGTTCCCCGCCGATGCCGTACATGATCTGCAGCTCGAACTTCCGGTTGAGGTCTCCGCCGCTGACCGCGTCGATGATGAAGCCGAAGTACTCGATCGCTTCCCAGTCGAAACCGAGTCGATAGAGCGACCGCAGCATGAACGAGGAGTCCCGGATCCAGGTGAACCGGTAGTCCCAGTTGCGTGCGCCTCCTGGTGTTTCCGGCAGCGAGGTCGTCGCTGCCGCCATGATGGCGCCGGTGGGGGCGTAACTGAGGCCCTTCAGGGTGAGCGCGCTGCGGTCGATGTAGGGCTTCCACGGATGGTCGGGGATCTTCGCTGTGCTCAGCCAGTCACGCCAGAAATCGATGGTGGTGTTCAGCGCGCTGACAGCCTCGTCCTGGCTGGCCGGAACGTTACTTCCTCCCCAGGAAAGGACAACGAACGCCGACTGGCCTTGGGTGAGCGTCGTCCGGCCGTAACTGCGGGCGCCCATCACGCCGAGCCGGATGCTGCCCGCCAGTTCGAGCTGCAGGTCCCCCTCGGCGGGGGTGAGCGTCATGGAATCGTACCCGTCGGCCTTATAGCTCCAGGTGCCGCCGGCAGTCCCGTAATTGAAGAGGGGGCCGCAGTTCACGATGGCCTCGACCCGGCCGCTGATGCACGTCGCGATCCGGACGAGGGCGCCGACGGCGCCGAAATCGGATGGCGCCCGGTGGTAGTCCGCCCGCCGTTCTGCGCTTTGGGTCGGGCCGATGACCAGGAAGTCGTGCACGGTCATCCAGCCCGTCGGGGTCTGCCAGGTCGTTTCCAGCACCATCGTCCCCGGGACGTATCTGCGATGCTGCGGAACGTGGACGTTGCCGGGTCCGAACCTGAACAATCCGGCGGACCGGTCGAGCAGTGCCCCGAACACGCTCGGCGAGTCAGGGCGCGGCAGGCATAGCCACTCAACCGACCCGTCCGGCGCGACCAGGCAACTCTGTTCGCAATTGGACAGGAACCCATACTCGGCGATGGGCGGAAACGTGCTCATGTGCGCTTGGCCTTTCGTCGTCAAGAGTGCACGCGGTCCGGCTGAGCCGTCATGCCAGCCGGGTCAGCAGGTGCTCGCCAACCCGGATCGCGTTGGCCATGGCGGTGAGCGCCGGGTTCACTGCGCCGATGCTGGGGAAGACGCTCGTGTCGGCGACGTACAGGTTGTCGAGTTCGTGGGCCTTGCAGTTGACGTCGAGCACCGAGGTAGCCGGGTCGGTGCCGAACCGGCAGGTGCCCGCCTGATGGGCGACGCCGGCCACCGGGACGTCCATGCTCAGGTAGAAGTTCTTGTCGAGGACATGATGGGCTGCCATCCCGACGTGGTTGAGGATCTTCCTGAGCTCGTGGTAGAGCCCGTCGGCCTCGGCGTCGTTGGTCGCGGTGTAGGCAAGGTGCACGCGGCCGTCGCGGTCGACGGTCACCCGGTTGCCGGGCTTCGGTACATCCTCGGTGGTCAGCCAGAAGTCCACGGCGTGCTTGGCGACCTCGTCCAGGCTCAGCCGCGGTGCGAGCTTGGTGAGCTTGGGCTCCTCGCCCTTCATTGCCATCGCGTTCGACTTCCCGAGCATCTGGATGTTGCCGAGCGGCCACTCGCGGCCGTTGCCAGCGAAGTAGAAATCGTTCAGGGCGAGCGTCTTCTGGAACACCGTGTCGTTACGCTCCTTGTCGAGCGCCACCACGGCCTTGCTGTTGTGGTACATGTAGTTGCGGCCCACCTGATCCGACCCGTTCGCCAGCCCGGCCGGGTGCGCGTCCGAGGCAGACCGGAGCAGGATCCTGGCGGTATTGGCTGCGCCGGCCGCAACCACCACGATGTCTCCCGTGTAAACCTCATGGTTGCCGTCACGGCTAACTTCCACCCCCGTGACAGCCCGGCCGGCCGGATCGGCCGCGACGCGCTCCACCGCCGCGTTCACCAGCAGGGTCACGTTCGGCCGGTCCAGCAGCGGGCGCACGGCGATGACGTCGGCATCGGCCTTGGCGTGCACCAGGCACGGATAGCCGTCGCACCAGGCGCAGCGAATGCACTGGCTGGCCGGCCGGTTGGCCTCGTCCAGCAGGATGCCGCATGGCGCGTGGAACGGGTGATAGCCGCCAGCAGACAGCGAGTCGGAGATCTGCTGCACCCGGGGCTCATGCGAGACGGCCGGCCACGGGTACTGCCTGGAGAAATGGCCCTCGGTGGGATCCTCGCCGTGCGCTCCGTGTACCTGGTACAGCCATTCTGCCTTGGTGTACCAGGGCTCGAAGTCGTCGTAGCTCAGCGGCCAGGCGGGCGACACGCCATCGGCATGCGCTAGCTCGCCGAAGTCCCCGGGCCGCAGCCGGTATAGCGCCGCCCCGTACATTTTCGTGGCGCCGCCGACGAAGTAATGTACCTGCGGCTGGAATGGCTTGCCATCGGCGTCGTACCAGGTGTCCGGCGAGATGTACTTACCGTCCACGAAGACCGGGCCGGGTTGCCAGTTGTCCGTCTCGCGCGGCAGGAAGTCGCCGCGCTCGAGCAGCAGTATCCGCTTGCCTGACGGGGCCAGGGTATGCGCCAGCGTGCCACCGCCGGCCCCGCTGCCCACGATGATCACGTCGTAATGTTCTGTCACAGTTCCACCGTTGCGGCGGCTGGCCCGCAGTGCATCACCCCCACGGGGTGAGCGCCCGGAATCCGGCGTCCATTAGTTCACCGGGTGGCCGCGCGTAGTTCACCGGGTGGCCGCGCGTAGTTCACCGGGTGGCCGCGCGATGACCGTGCTTTCGTTCCGGGCTGGCTTCGCCAGGCCCGGCCGTGCGGCGGCTTCGCGCGAGGGTAATCACCCCACAGGGATGATGCCCGGCAGTTTTTCGGCAGCGACAGTAACGATCAAATTCTCCGACGCTCAGGACGGTGTGCGATGGCAGATACTGAGAACCGCCGCACCGGGCCGCAGCTGCGATCCGGTCCGCTGATCACCGGGACAGGGCTGATGGGGGCAGGTGCCCTGCTCGCCCTGGCTGGCCTCGCCGTCGCCAGCGTGCACGTGCTCTCGGCCACCCGGCGCTGGATCAGGGAGATGGACGTGCCGCCGAGCGAACTCGCGAAGCTGAAGTGGGCGCAGGCCAGGGCGGCGGCTGCGGCCGGCGCCGGCGCTTGGCAGAACGGCACTCAGGTCCGCCAGGCAGCCGATTCGTGACCTGTCCTGTCCCCGGATTGCCGTAGCGCGGCCGGGACCGCCGCTGCCGGAGTCTTAAGGACCGGAGGAGCAGATGTCGAACATTGATCTGGCGCGGTGGCAGTTCGCGTTTGTGACGATCAATCATTTCTTCTTCGTCCCGTTGACGATCGGGCTGGCGTTCTTGACCGCGCTGCTGCAGACGGCGTGGCATCGCAGCGGGCGCGATGAGTACCTGCGGCTGACCAGGTTCTTCGGGACGCTGCTGGTCATCAATATCGCGATCGGCGTGGTGACCGGGATCGTGCAGGAATTCCAGTTCGGGATGAACTGGTCGGCGTACTCGCGGCTGGTCGGGAACATCTTCGGTGCGCCCCTGGCGATGGAGGGGCTGGCCGCGTTCTTCCTGGAGTCGACGTTCCTCGGGCTGTGGCTGTTCGGCTGGGACAAGCTGCCGCGGCGGGTGCACCTGGCGACGATCTGGGCGGTCTCGCTCGGCACTGTCTTGTCGGCGGCGTTCATCATGGCGGCCAACTCGTGGATGCAGCATCCCGTCGGCTACACGATGGTTAATGGCAAACCGCAGCTGAACGACATCTGGGCGGTGTTCACCAACCAGGTGTTCGTCTGGGGATACGCGAAGGTCTTGTTCGCGTCGCTGGTCACCGGCGCCGGCGTGATGCTGGCGGTGTCGGCATGGCAGCTGCGGCACGGCGGGGACGCCGATGTGTTCAGCCGGTCGGCCAGGCTGGCGCTCGTTGTCCTGGTCCCGGCGATCTTGTTCACCATGCTGGTCGGCGATGAGCTCGGCGTGATAGAGGCCAGGTACCAGCCGATGAAGATCGCGGCGGCGGAGGCGCAGTGGACTACCTGCCAGCCGTGCTCGTTCTCGCTGTTCCAGATCGGCGGCGGGAACAACGACCACACGCCGACCCAGATCATCGCGATCCCGCATCTGCTGTCGCTGCTGGCCACCAACCACTGGGACGGCAAAGTCATCGGCCTCGACCCGCTGCAGTCGCAGTACAGCAAGCAATACGGGCCCGGCTACTACGTGCCGAACGTATTCATCCAGTACTGGGCAATGCGGGTGATGGCCTATGCGGGGGTCATGGTCTTCCTCATCTCAGGCTGGGGGCTGTGGCTGATCCGGCGGAAGAAGCTCGCCGCGTCCCGGCGGTTCCTGTGGGTGGCGATCTGGGCCGCGACACTCCCCTTCGCGATGAACACCGCGGGCTGGCTGCTGACCGAAAGCGGCCGCCAGCCATGGATCGTGCAGGGCATCATGCTGACGAAAAACGGGATCTCCCCGTCCGTCAGCAGCACATCGATCGTGATCAGCCTGGTGGTCTTCGTGCTGCTGTACGGCGCGCTCGCGACGGTCGACCTGATGCTGATGCTGAAGTACTCCCGCGAGCAGCTCCCGCCCGCCCGCGCCGACGCCGACGCCGGCGCGCCGGTGCCGGCCGTCCAGTATTGAGGCCCGCGATGAGACTCGTGCCGTTCTGGTTCATCGTCATCACCATCTTGTGGACGGGTTTCTTCGTCCTGGAGGGCTTCGACTTCGGCGTCGGCATGCTGCACGGCATCGTCGGGCGGGACGAGGCAGGACGCCGGGCCGCCATCAACACGATCGGGCCGCTGTGGGACGGCAACGAGGTCTGGCTGATCGTGGCCGGGGCCGCCATCTTCGCCGCGTTTCCCGGCTGGTACGCGACCATGTTCTCCGGTCTCTACCTCGCCCTCGTGCTGCTGCTGGCGGCGCTTATCGTCCGCGGCGTGTCTTTCGAATACCGCGGCAAGCGCGACGCCGTGCGCTGGCGCCGGACCTGGGACGCCGCGCTGACCGCGGCCAGCGCGGCAGCCCCGCTGCTGATTGGGGTGGCACTCGGCGACCTGCTGCACGGACTGCCGATCAACGCCAGCCAGGAGTACACCGGCTCGTTCTGGGACCTGCTGCAGCCCTACGCGCTGCTTACCGGGATCACCCTGGTGCTGATCTGCGCGCTGCACGGCGCGACGTTCCTCGCCCTGAAGACCACCGGCGAGATGCGTGACCGGGCCGGGCAGCTGGCCCGCCGCGTCGCCCCGGTAACCGGCGCCGCCGTCGTCGCCTTCGTGATCTGGACGCACCTGACCGCCAGCACCGCTTTCCTGCTCAACCCGGTCGAGCTGCTCGCCGTGCTCGCCGCCCTTGCCGCCGTCTGGCTCGTCTACGAGCACCGCGAAGGCTTCGCCTTCGCCGCGACCACCATCACCATGGCGTCCTGCATCGTAGCGATCTTCACCGGCCTGTACCCCAACGTGATGGTCTCCTCCACCAGCGCGGCATACAACCTCACCGTGCATAACACCGCGTCCGGAGCGTACTCACTCAAGGTCATGACCGTCGTCGTGGTCATCTTCCTGCCGTTCGTGCTCGCCTACCAGACCTGGACCTACTACGTCTTCCGCCGCCGCATCAGCCAGCAGGAATTCCAGCCCGCACCCCAGCCGGCCACCACTTCGACCGTGCGCCGCGCGCCGCCCCCCGATGCCGCCGCCCCGCCAGCCGGTCAGGAAAGCTGACCGAAAGGCAGCCAACCCGGCTGGGTCAGGCAATCACAAGATCGCGATCGGGTTGACCGGGGACCCGGTTCCCCGGACCAGCCGCAACGGCGCGATCACGCAGAAGAAGGACCAGCGGCCTGCCTCCGCGCAGAGCCGGACCAGGTCGTCGAACTGCAGGTAGTCCAGCAGATGCAGCCCCATCGCGTTGACGGCGAGCACGTGCACAGGAAACTCAACGCCCGCGGCCGCGCTGGGGGAGGTGTCATTGTTGCTATCGCTGCCCAGCGCCGCGACCCGTCGCTCTGCCACGAACTCCAGTGCCCCGGGATGCAGCCCGGCGCGGGCACGCGCCGCGTCCCACGGGCCGAGCTCGGTCCGGCGCTGGCGGTGCCCGACCCGTACGAACAGCAGGTCGCCCGGACCGACGCGCACGTGCTGCGCGTCCTCGGCCGCGGTGAGGTCGTCGGCGGTAACGTGCTCGCCGGGCTCGAGCCACGGCATTCCGCGCAGCCGCGGAATGTCGAGCAGGACGCCGCGGCCGGCGATCCCGTCTCTGGCCACCTCGATGGACAGCTCCGAGGCCCCCGCCGCGGTGACGGTGTCCGCGGCCACGCCGTTGTAAAGCCTGGCGCGGTAGATGACATGACACAGGGCGTCGATATGGCTGTCGGCGTTGCCGTGCACGTTCATGGCCAGCCGGTCCAGGGCAAAGGACAGCCCGGCCGGATCGGCCTGATCCCCGGCCGGGCTGGTCATCTGATGGACGGCCGGCTCAGGGTTGTCCAGCATCACTTCGCTCTCTATCGGAGCAGCAAGCGTCGTCGTGCGGCCGAGCCGGACCTCACCGAGCGCGGCCAGCAGATGGGCCCGGGTGATGTTGTTCAGCGCGCCGCGCCGGTCGTCTGGCCCCCAGTCAGCAGCGCGCCGCAACCGCCGGTACAGGGCGCTGAACCCGGCGGCATCCAGGGCAGCCGGTGCTGGTCTGGTCACTGCGCCGATCGCCTCCCGACCGCGAGCGCCGCGCGCCGGCGGCTGAGGCGATCAGTGTCCCTGGCTGGGCGCCTGCAATCTTCACCCGCCCGGAGTGATGGCAGCGGTGCCGCGACGCGGTCCGATGGATGCGCAATTCGTTGAGGAGCTGATATGGCAACAAGCCAAGTAGATGCACTGGTGATCTTCGGCGCCACCGGCGATCTGGCGAAGATCGAGACGTTTCCGGCGCTGGTCGGGCTGGTTCAGCGCGGCGTGCTCAACGTGCCCGTCATCGGGGTGGCGAAGAGCGGATGGGGGCTGGCGCAGTTCCGCGACTATGCGGCCGCCTCGCTGCAGCTTAACCACATGGACCCCGATAGCGCGGCAGCGCAGAAGATGCTCGGCCTGCTGCGTTACGTAGACGGGGATCTCGACGACGATGCCACCTACCAGGCGATGTCGGACGCCATTGGTACCGGCACCCGGGTGCTGTACTACCTGGAGGTGCCGCCGCCGCTGTTCGGCCGGATCGCGCACGGCATCTCGACGGCAGCGCGCGCCAAGGATGCCAGGGTCATGGTCGAGAAGCCGTTCGGCCATGATCTGGCCAGCTCGCGGGAACTCAACGCCACCATGCACCAGTACTTCGCGGAGGAGGCAATCTTCCGGGTCGATGACTGGCTGGCCTTTGACCCTGTCGAGAACGTGCTGTTCGTCCGCTTCGCCAACTCGGTGATCGAGCCGCTGCTCAACCGGACCCATGTGGAGAGCATCCAGATCACCATGGCCGAGGCTTTCGACGTCGCCGACCGCGGCAGGTTTTACGACCGGACCGGAGCCATCAATGATGTGGTCCAGAACCACATGCTCCAGGTGCTGGCCACCGTGCTGGCCGACCCGCCGGACGGCCGCGGCCTGGCAGCCTGGCGGGAGGCCAAATCCCGGGTGGTGACCGCGCTGCGCCCGCTGACCCCGGAGGACACGGTGCGCGGCCAGTACGACGGTTATCATCAGGTCGACGGGGTTGACCCGAAGTCGACCACGGAGACCTACGTCGCGGTCCGGCTCGCCGCGGACACCTGGCGCTGGGCAGACGTGCCGATCCTGATCCGGGCCGGCAAATGCATGGCGGTCACCGCGACCGAGGTCGACATCAGGTTCCGGCGGCCGCCGCATGACGTGTTCGGGATCGAGCCCTTTGCCGTCCGCAACTCGCTGCGGTTCCGGGTCTGGCCGGAGACTCAGGTCGGCTTCACGCTGGCCGGCAAGAAGCCGGGCGCCGGAATGGAGCCGCAACCGGAGGACTTGGCGTTCGCGGCCACGCCCGGATCAGACATGCGTCCCTATGACCGGCTCATCGGCGCGGCCCTGGACGGGGAACGCTGGCTGTTTGCCCGCCAGGACACCGTGGAAGCCGCGTGGCGGGTCGTCGACCCGGTGCTCGGTGACGTGACCCCGGTACACCCCTACGCCAAGGGAAGCTGGGGGCCGGCCGAGGCCGACCGGCTGCTTCCCGGCGGGGATCGCTGGCACGACCCGGCAGGCTGAGGACGGACCGGAGCATCCGATGACAGACCAATCGGGCCGGCCTCGCGTCGTGATCGTCGGCGGCGGTTTCGCCGGGCTGTTCGCGGTCCGCAGGCTGAAGCACCGGAATGTCTCGGTGACGCTGATCGACCGTGCCCAGCACCACGTGTTCCAGCCGCTGCTCTACCAGTGCGCCACCGGGATCATGTCCGAGGGCAAGATCGCCGCACCGCTGCGCGACCTGCTCAAGAAGCACAAGAACGTCGACTGCGTGATGGCCGAGGTAACCGATTTTGATACGGACGGCCGCCGGGTGATCGCCACCCGGGTCGGCGGCGACCGCATCGAGTACGGCTATGACCATCTCATCGTGGCCGCCGGGGTGCGGCAGTCCTACTTCGGCCATGACGAGTTCGCCCGCTGGGCCCCGGGCATGAAGACGATCTCGGACGCGCTCGCGATCCGGCGCCGGGTCTATGGCGCGTTCGAGATGGCGGACACGGCCAGCGATCCGGCGGACCGCCGGAGCTGGCTGACGTTCGCGCTCGTTGGGGCCGGCCCGACCGGCGTCGAGCTTGCCGGGCAGATCCGGGAGGTCGCCACCAAGACGCTCCGCGCCGAGTTCCGCAGCATCAAGCCGGAGGAGGCGCGGGTACTGCTCTTCGACGGCGGCAAGGCGCCGCTGGCGGTGTTCGGCCCGAAACTGTCGCAGAAGGCGGACCGGGCCCTCCGCGCACTCGGCGTCGAGCAGCATATGGGCTCGATTGTCACCCATGTCGACGGCACGGGGGTGCTGGTCCGCGACCACACCGGGCTGGAGACCCGCTACGACGCCGGCACCGTGCTGTGGACGGCCGGGGTTGAGGCCCCGCCCGTTGCCGCGGCGCTCGCGGCCGCCACCGGCGCCAAGTGCGACCGGGCCGGGCGCATCCTGGTCGAGGAGAACCTCACGATCCCCGGGCATCCGGAGATCTCCGTTCTGGGCGACATGATGAGTTTGCACAAGCTCCCCGGCGTGGCCGAGGTCGCGATGCAGTCCGGCCTTTACGCCGGCAACCGCATCCGGCGCCAGCTCGCCGGAAACCTGACCGAGAAGCCGTTCCGTTACCGTGACCTCGGCTCAGCGGCCTACATTTCCCGTGGCCGTGCGGTCGTTTCGGCCGGGCCGCTGAAAGTCGGCGGCTTCCCCGGCTGGGTGATCTGGCTGTTCATCCACATCGCGTTCCTGACCGGATACCGCAACCGGCTCGGCGCGCTGCTCTCCTGGTGGTTCGCCTTCACCCGCGACATCCGCCGGGAGCGGAGCTTCACCACCCAGCAGATTGAAACACTGCGCGATGTCTACGCAGTTCCGGCTACGGACGGGCAGCCCGATCAGCCGCCGGAGGCGCTGGCTGGCGGGCCGTCAGACAAGTGACTGCTCAGGCGGCATCACCTGCCGGGAGTGACATCGGCCGGTAGCCGCCGCGGTCACCGCTCGGGCGGCGGCGGCTGATGCTGGTGCAGGCGGCGGACCTCGATTACCTGCACGCCATAGGTCTCGAGCCTGGCGAGCAGCCCGTGCAGGGCCGCCTGATCCGACAGCGGGCCGTGCACGACGGTCTCGATTGGCTCCACCACCGCGGTGAGCCGCTCAAAGTCCAGCAGGGCCTCGGGCGGGAGGGTTCCTGCTACCCGGATCTCGTAATAAGCCGGTGTCACCGTGCGCCCCCAGCTGGTCGGGTCTTGCACTGCCAGACTTCAGCGTGTACTCCCCGGCGCGATAGCGCCCCACTCACCACGGGTGAGTTGCTCACCTAGGTGAAATCGGCGCAGAGTATTGACGAACCACCCAGATCCGGGCGGAAGGTGGAGATAGGCAAGCACGCTTAGCCCTGCTTCCAGACCCGGGCCGGGCGATGTCGGCCATCCGCTGCGCGGGGCTGGGGGGTGTTCTGATGGTGACAAGCGCAACAGCTCGCCGCCAGGAACAGGCCGGCTGGCAGCGGGAATCCGATGATCCGGTGCTGACATCGAAGATCACCGCGCCGGGCGTGCCCAGCTGGACCGTGCGGCGTCCTCGAATCAGCAAGCTCATCGCCCAGGGAGCGCAGAATTCGCTGACGGTTATCACCGGCGGTCCTGGCGCCGGCAAGACGATGGCCCTCACGCTGTGGGCAGCCGCCCACCCAGCTGCCCTCGCGTGGGTCACCCTCGACGACTACGACAACCAGCCAAGGGCCTTCTGGTCCTATGTCGTAGCGGCCCTGCACCGGGCTGGCATCGCCGTTCCGCGAGCCTGGCCGGCTGCGGCGCGAGGGCAAGCTGTTAACCATGCGTTCCTGGTTAAATTCGCGGCGGCGATGGCCGTGCAGGACCCGCCGGTCGCGCTGGTCCTCGATGACTTTCACTTGCTGACCGAGCCCAGAGTGCTCGACGGGCTGGAATACGTGCTGCGCAACGCGGGACGAGGGCTGCATCTGGTGGTTGCATCGCGGATGGACCCGCTCTTGCCGCTGCATCGGTACCGGCTCAGCGGGCAGCTGACCGAGATCAGGACCGGCGACCTCATCTTCAGCAGCCCTGAAGCGCGCCTGCTGGTGGCGCAGCACGGCGTCGAGCTGTCCGCGGAGTCGCTTGACAGCCTCATCAGGCGAGCCGAGGGCTGGGCGGCCGGGCTGCGGCTGGCCGCGATCTCGATGGCCGGCCACCCGGACCCCGGCCAGTTCGTCAAGGAGTTCGCCGCCGAGGACAGCGCGGTGACCGGCTACCTGGTGCAGGAGGTGCTGGACGCTCAGCCCGCCCGGGTGCGGGACTTTCTGCTGCGAACTTCCATCCTGGACCGGGTCAGTGCAGACATCGCCGCCGAGCTCACCGGCGGCGGGCCCGACCCGAACATGCTGCCCGCGCTTGCCAGGGCGAACACGTTTATCCGGCCGGCTGGCCAGGGCAGGTACCGCTATCATTCGCTTTTTGCCGCGGTCCTGTGCCTGAAGCTGCGGCGGGAGCAGCCCGACCTGTTCCGCGAGCTGCACCTTCGGGCAGCCAGCTGGTTCCGGCGCAGCGGGTCACTCGCTGAGGCGGTTCGGCATGCGGGCAGCGTCGATGACTGGCGGCTCGCCGCCAGTATTGTCCTCGATGAGCTGGCCGTCGGCAGGCTCATCGAGCCCCGCGGCGGCGAACGGCTCGCCGACGAATTCCGCCGCATGCCGCCTGACCCGGAATCGGCGGATCCGCAATTGCTGCTCGTCGATGCCGCCATCGAGCTGTCCCGCGGCCAGTACGACATGAGCAGAGCTTCGCTGGGCGCCGCGGAAACCATCCTTGATCGCCTTGCCGCCGATGCCGAGATCCCTGCCAGGCTCGGTGCCGCGATGATCCGCATCGCCATGTCCCGGCGGACCGGGAATGTCGACGCCCGGGCCGCTGCGGCCGGTGGGACCATGCTCGATGCGGTTCCCGAAGACGTGCTCGCACGGCATCCGGAGGTGCGGGCGCAGGTGCTTTCCGGGCGCGGAGCCGCGGAGTTTTGGTCCGGCCGCGCCGACACGGCCGCCGCCGCCTTCGATGCGGGCGCGGCCGCCGCCAGTACACCTGAGGGCGCGCATGAGCGTGCCGACTGCCTTGGCCATCTCGCACTCCTGGAGGCCCTCCGCGGACGGCTGGACCACGCAGCCGAGCTGGCCGCTGATGTGGCGTGGGCACCTGAGCACAGTGCGGCCGAGCCGGTCAGCTCCGCGGCTGAGGTGGCACTCGCCTGCGTGCACACCGAACGCAACGAGCTGTCCCTGGCGCGTGCCCGGCTGAAGCGGGCGGACGAGACGCTGCGTGCTCGCCCGGACAGGCTGATCAGCGCGACGGCCTGCCTTGTCACGGCCCGCCGCAGTCTGGCTGAGGGCCGTCCCGGGGCAACGCTGGAGATCGTCGGCCAACTGCGGCGCGGCTGGTCGCCGCCAGCATGGCTGGACCGCAGGCTGCGGCTGCTCGAGTCGTCGGCATGCGCAGCGATGCCGGACATCGACTCGGCGGTAGCGGCGGCCGCGAGCGCCGGCTCGGATCGCTGCCTCGATGCGGCTGCCGCGCTCACGCATGCCTGGCTGGCTGCCGGGGACCTGCAAGCCGCCAGCCGGGCGCTGGCCAGCGTGCCGGCCGGAACTGAAACGCCTGACCCGGCGCGCCTGGAGGGCTTGCTTGCCGATGCGCGGCTCGGCTATGCCAGCGTTGACACCGGCCGTGGTCACCGCTCCCTTGAGCAGGCGCTGCGGCTAGCTGAGCAAGAGCGGCTCCGGCTGCCATTCGCCCTGCAGCGAAGGTGGATCCGGCCTGTGCTGCGACGCGAGCCTGAGCTAGCTGCCACCTACCGGCACCTGCTGGAACCGGACCTGGTACAGCCCGCGGCAGTCCGGTCTGAGCAGCCCGGCGCCGGGCCGCAGGCGCCATTGATCGTCGAGCGGCTTAGCGAGCGCGAGCGCGAGGTGCTGCGGCACGTGGCGGCGATGCTGAGCACCGCCGAGATCGCCGCCGAGATGTACATCTCGGTGAACACGGTCAAGACCCATCTGAAGAGCATCTACCGGAAGCTGGCGGCTACTCACCGCGGTGAGGCGGTCCGCCGGGCACGAGAGCTGAAGCTGCTCTGAACCCGCGGGCTACCCGGGGCCGTCCGCGGGCACGGCACCGAGCTCGTTCAGGCTGATGATATGCAGCGCGAGGTCCTGAAGCCGGTCGAGCAGCCCGTAGAACTCCGACTCGTCACGAACCGAGACGACAACGCACGTCCCGGCAGGGCAGGACTCGACGTCGAGTTCGTCGGCGATTCCGGCCAGCAGGTTTCCGCACTCGCCGCGCAAGACGATCCGGTACTGTAACGCAGGGTAACTGAGTGCGGTCATGGTCGGCGCTCCGTGGCTGGCCTAAGCTGATTGTCCGCAGCCCGCATCGCTCGGGCATTGGCTGTTGGTCATGTCTTTCATCCCAGCTGGCGGGTGAGATGTCTTCACCCGGAGCGCTTTTTCACCCTGGTGGCATTGCCAGCCGCTAGAGTATGTTGATCTCGCGCCCTTTCGCGACAGCGTCCTGCCTGGCGGAAACGCCGAGTTTCCGGTAGATCGCCTGGGTGTGCGTCTTGATCGTATTCTGCGACAGGTAGAGCTGCAGACCGATCTCGCGTAGTGACAGGGTTCCCCGGAGCAGGCCCAGCACCGCTAGCTCCCGCTCGGTCAGCGGCTCGTCAAGCGACGCCGCCAGCGGTCGGCCAGCGAGCCGGAACTCGAGTCGGCCCAGCCGGGCCAGCTGAGCCTCAGCGCCGTCCGGCAATGCGGTGAGCGCCTGCCTGGCCTCACCGAGAAGCGCGGCGGCGCCCGTACGGTCACCCAGCTCGGCCAGCACCGGCGCGAGCCTGAGCAGGATCTCGAGCGTGGCCCACGGGCTGATTCCAGGCGGCCGCCGGCGTGACCGGAGCGCGCGCTCGAGCTCGCTGCGCGCCTCCTGCAGCAGCCCTCTGCTCGCATATACGGCCCCGGCGGCCGCGTAGGCCAGGGAAGTCTGCGGCGCCTCGCTGAGACTGAGGTCACTCGCGATGTCACGAGCAGCGAGCGCATACTTCTGCGCCTGGCCGAGGTTCCGTTCCTCGACCGCGATCAAGGACAGGACGGCGGAGGACAGCATGCGCACCAGCGCGATGGAAGCCTCACCCTGCAGCGCCGTCTCACTCTGCGCGGCCGCGCCTTCGAAATCGCCGCAGAAGTAAAGGGCAAGCGCGAACGCGGCCCGCGCCAGCGCGGACCAGGGCGACTTCTGGTCGCTTTCCAGGGTCACCGCCATGGCCCCGGCCTCGCGCATCGGCCCGATGCCATCGAAGCCGAAGGTCGCCTGCAGCAGCGCCGCGGAGGACTGCGGCGAGCTGATGCCGTCCGGGAGCGGACCTTCGCGCTCACCTGCCTCGAGGACCGGGAGAAGGCGGCGGACGGACGCCCGGTCGCCGGAGATCGCGGCGGCCCACGCCGCGCAATGCGCGGCAACGGGGTCCGCCGCGATCACGTCATCGCCGAGGGAACGCATCCAGCCGCGGACGGTTGCCACCTGGCCGGAATAAACGTAGGAGTACCAGCGGCGGCCGATCAGGCCGATGGTTCCGGCCACGTCACCGGCGGCAAGCGCGTGACCTATCGCCTCGTGCGCCGACCCGGCCCGCCGGTGCCAGCCGCTCGCGCGCTCGTGCAGCGTGGCCACGATGTCAGGCTCGGCCCTGGCCAGCCTGCTGCGCAGCACCTGGCCGAAGAGATGGTGATAGCGGAACCATTCCCGGTGCCCGTCGAGTGGCACGACGAAGAGGTTCTCCCGCTCTAGCACCTCGATGATCTCCGCCGCGTCAGCAGACCCGTTGACGGCGTCGCAGAGCGGCGCACAGAACCGGCCGAGTATGGAAGTCCGGGCGAGAAACTGCCGGATCCCGGCCGGCTGCCTGCTGAGTACCTCCTCGGCCAGGAAGTCGACGATGAACCTGTTGTCGCCGGTGAACTTCTGCACGAAGTCACCCGGCGCGGGGTGACCGCGAAGAGAGATCGCGGCGAGGTACACCCCGGTGGGCCATCCCTCGGTCCGTTCGGCGAGATCGGCCAGATCTGGCTCGCCGAGTTGGACGGCAGCGATGGCATGCACCAGCCCGGCCGTCTCTTCCGTGGTGAAGCGCAGCTGGTGTGCCCTGAACTCGGCCAGTTCGCCGGCCACCCGCATCCGGGCCAGTGGCAGTGGCGGGTCGGCCCGTGTGATGAGCACCACCTGGGCCGCCGGCGGGAGATGCAGTAGCAGGAACGCGAGCTGTTCGTGGCAGCTGCGCTCCTTGATCACGTGGTAGTCGTCAAGCACGAGGATGACCGGCGACTGGAGCCCGGCCAGCCTGTTGAGCAGGATCGGCAGCACCTCTCCGGTGACATCCGGGGTGTGCACCCGAAGCGTCCGCAGGATGTCGTCGCCGCCGAATTGCGGGCAGGCCCGTTGCAGCGCGCAGACGACGTACCACCACAGCCGACCGGGGTCATCGTCGCCGCGGTCAAGCGAGAGCCAGGCGAATGGCCGGGACTCGGCCGGGCTGGAACGCCACTGCGCTACCAGCGTGGTCTTGCCGAAGCCCGCCGGGGCGTCGACGAGGACGAGCCTGGCGGTGGCGTCCGCCAGGCTGCGCACCAGTTCAGGCCGCTGCACCCACTCTCCGCGCGGCCGCGGGGCATGCAGCTTGGACTCGATCGGCACGTCCAGGCCCACCCGCCGCGACGCTAAAACGGCTGCCGCCCGCCGATCACGTTCTGACCTCTCTTGTCCCCCCATGGGGACATCATCCCGCACGCGGCCGGATGACTACTAGGTAAGCTCGATCTCAAGCTCGCCAGCGATGGCGTGCAGGCGCGGCTGCCTGCGCGCCGCGATTCCCTGGCCGGGGGCGAACACTACCGCGGCGACAGTGACGGCGGCGTTTCACCCTTGCCGGGGGAGGCGCTCTCACTGCTTTATCGCAAGCCTGGGCCGGAGGAGGTGGCAGGCACTGTGACAATCGGCGGCAGCATCGCGCTCATCGTCATTGGCGCGATTCTGCGATTCGGCATCACCTGGAAACCCGCTAACGTAGACCTGCAGGTGATCGGCGTGATCTTGATGATCGCCGGCGTGGTGGTCCTGATCATCGCGATCGCACTCATGGCCACCCGGCGCCGCGGGCGCGAATCGGCCGAAGTCTACGAGGAGCGCCGCTACACCGAGCCGCCTGCCTGACTGGCTAGCTGGCTGGCCGCATGGCCGTCCCGGCAGGCGCGGTATCACCCGCTGTGGGTGGGGCATTAACGGTGCCTGGCTTGATGGAATTGACCGGACCGAGTCACCGGCGGATGAGAAAGAGGACACGATGTCTGACCTGATAGCTATCGGATACCCGGACGAGGCCACCGCCGAGGCGGCGGCTGATGAGGCCCGGCGGCTGGCCCAGGACCTCATCATCGAGCCCGAGGCCATCGCTGTGATCGTCCGGGACAAAGACGGCGATTACCACGTGCATACCCGGCACCACCTGGTCGGCGGCGGGGCGACCTGGGGCATGTTCTGGGGCCTGCTGTTCGGCTTGCTGTTCTTCATCCCGGTCTTCGGCATGGCGATCGGCGCCGGGCTGGGCGCGCTGATGGGCAAGCTCACCAAGTCCGGCATCGACAAGCAGTTCCAGGACCAGGTCCGCGGCATGCTGACGCCGGGCAGCTCGGCGCTGTTCCTGATGGTGGACAAGGTCACCCCGGACAAGGCTGTCGAGGCGATGAGCAAGTACGGCGGCACCGTGCTGAAGACGTCGCTGTCCAAGGACGGCGAGAAGGAACTACAGGATGCCCTGCATGGCAGCGGGAGCGCGGCGTAACGCGCTTAGCCACCAACAGGCCTGCCGTCCCGCCGGAGCCTGACCAGACGGAGGGCCATGACGCAGGCGTCGCCTGCCCAGCGGGCAGTCACGCGCCGCAGCAGTGCCGATCCGTCACAGCCCAGTGGCCGGTTCGGCCTGCTGCTGCTCGTCTTGGTCGCGACCTACCTGCTCGGCGCGTTCACCCGCAACAAGCTGATCGACAACATTCAGGTCGCATTCTTCCTGGCCGTATTGCTGCTGTCGGTTCGCACGGCGGATGCGAGCCGCCGAACCGCGCTGGCTGGCGGAGCTATCGCGCTGCTCGGCTCCGCCGCTGCCATCGCGGCCGCATGGACTCACACCGACGCCGGCGAAGGCGCGGCGGATCTATGGAAGGGACTGATGCTGCTGCTGACCGCGGCGCTCATCGTGCGCCGCGTGCTGGCCAAGCCCACCGTGACCCTGCAGAGCATTTTCGGAGCCATCAGCGCCTACCTGGTCATCGGCCTGATGTTCGCCGCCTTCTACGCGGCGATCTGGCGGCTGGGCGGGAGTTCCTTCTTCATCGGCCAGCAGACCGCCCAGCATCAGACCAATACACAGACCATCCAGTACTTCAGCTTCACCACGCTTACCACTCTCGGCTACGGGGATTTCACCGCCGCCAGCAATGGCGGCCGGGCAACTGCCGTCATGGAGGCGCTGATCGGCCAGGTGTTCCTGGCCACCCTGGTTGCCCGCCTGGTCGCCGCCTTCCGCAGCCCAGCGGAGCAGGCCCGGCTAGCCGTCGGCACCCGGCGCCGGGCGCCACGGGCTGCCCGGCGGGGCCCGCAGCTGCCGTACCGCCGGAAGCCGGCGGCGAATGTCAGCAGGCCATCGCCCAAGGTCCGGTCGGCTCCGCCGGGACCGTCGGCGCAGCCCGCCCGGCCCGCGAGCGCGGACGACCGGGCGCCAGGCCCGGGCCAATGACCATCCAGCGCGGGTGATGCGGGTACCGCTGCTGCGGTCGCATACTGCAAGCCGGACGGCATCCGCGGTCCGTGAGATTCAGCTAGGCGGGCTGCCCCGGACTCGGACTTCGGGCGGCCGCGATCCGGACGGAAGTGGGCGCTCATGTCAGGCTGGTTCGTTGGGATCGGGCTCGGGGTCTTGTACCTGGTCCTGCTGTTCACGGTGGCCATCATGACCTTTCGCAAGGGTCACTGGATCCTTGGCCTGATCGGTTTCATCTTCCCGGTGCTTTGGCTCATCGGCGCGATAATGCCCGCTACGCGCAGCTCATCGCACCGGCGGTGACCCCCGGCCCGGTCCGGAGTGCGGCTGGGCAGGAACCGGAGGCTGCCCGGTAGCAGGCGGCGGGTCCGGGGCCGGCCTCGGCGCGAACCTGGCCGATACCACGTAGGCCACCACAACTGCCACGATCACCAGCGGCATGACGGCCAGGCCATCTGACGCCAGCAGTAGCGAGGCCAGCAAGACTGACGTCAGCGGCAGCCTGAGCATCACGACCGACATGGCCCCGATGCCCATGGCGACGCCGTCGACAAGCGGCAGCCCCGGCAGATGTGACAGCGCGACGCCGCCCGCCGCCCCGAGGAACAGGGCCGGGAAGGTCGGACCGCCGCGGAAACTGCTCAGCGACACGCCATAGGCAATACCTTTGCAGGCCAGCAGCAGCAGCAGCGCTCCGACGGAGTAACTGGCGCTGTGCGCGATGAACGGGCCGAGCGCGGACTGTCCGGAGAACAGTACCTCGGAGGAGCCCTTCCCGGTGGCTGCGGCGAACGCGATCGCCAGGCCCGCGACGGCGAGGCCCACCAGCGGGGTGATCAGGACTATCCGCCGCTCGACGTGAGGCCGGAGAAAAAGGCCAAGCCATCGGATTCCGCTGCCGACCGGGACAGCCAGTACCCCGATCGCCAGCGCCCACAGGAACTCGGCGGCCGTGGGCGACCCGACATGCGGAAGGCCGGGAATCGCTAGCGAAAATGTGCCGAGCCCTGTCCAGGCGTCAAGACCGATGAACATGAGCGAACCGACGCCGGCCGCCAGCAGGCCGGGTATCAGCACAATCTCCATCATGGAGCCGCCCAGCCCGGTTGCCTCCATCAGCAGGAAAGCTCCGGTCAGCGGCGAGCCGAGCAGTGTGCTGATGGCTGCGAAACTACCCGCCGCGGCTACCACAGTCTGAGTTCTCGCCGGAGCGCCCCGCTTGACGAGCCGGACTGCAATCACGCCAAGGCCGCCGCCTAGGGCGATCAGAGGTGCCTCAGGTCCGAGCACCACGCCGAGGACCAAAGTCGCAAATGCCGCAAGGACAATGCCCGGAAGCTCTATCGGGGAGGCCGGGCCCTCGCCCACCTTGAACCCGTCGGCTGGCGAATGGCCGCCTTTGCCGGGCAGGTAGCGGATGATGAGGGCGACCAGAACCCCGGCCAGCAGCAGCGGCGGAATGGGCCACCACAGCGGCTCTCCGGGCAAGCCCAGGTCCTTGGGCAGGTCGGTGAAGATCCATCCTTGCAGCTTGCTGACCAGGGCGAGAAAAAAATAGGCAGCCGCCGACACGGGCACGCCGATAATCGCGGCGAGCACCAGCAGCGCCAGGTAACTCCGGGACCGCAGCAGCGCGATGGGATCGGACGGCATTGCCACTTCAGTCCTCCCATTCCGAGCGAGCCCGCCGACTAATGGTGCTGCTGCTATAGCTGCGGTACCTCACCTGAGCGGGGTGATTGACCGCGGCATCAGCCGCCAAGGATGTTTACCGCGCGGGACACCACCAGCACCGCGACCACCAGCGAAATTGCCTCTTCGCCCATCATCATGAGCTTCGCCCAGGGCCTGATCGCAGAGACGTCCGTCGGACTGAAAGCCGTCGCGGTGGTGAATGACAGGTGCAGGTAGTCAATGAACTTCGGATACCAGTCAGCCGCCACGTACTGGGGGTTGGTCATCTCGGGGAAGACGAAGGCGGGCTGGGTGCCCGCTCTGCGCGCGCGGGCCGCCGCGCCGCCGCGGTCGAGATCCCAGTACCACAGGCCGAAGGCGATCACGTTGGCAAGCCAGATCGCGCCGCCGCTGGCCAGCAGGATGTTGGCATTGGAGCTGAACTTGGCCCCGCCGATGATGCCGGCCACCAGGCGCACCGCCGCGGCGGCATTCACGGCGGAGATGAGTCCGATCAGCGTCCCCGTTAGTACCCGCAGCCAGGTGGAGTCGCGGTCGATGCGCCCGGGATCGCCGATGATCATTACTGCCAGCAGTACCAGGATGACCACGATGAACGCCCATCGGGCGTCTCCGGTCCTGAGTTCAGGCGGCAGGGCAGCGCGCAGGCCACCGGCCGCCAGCACGGCCAGCGCCATCGGCCAGCGGTGCTCGCCGGCCCTTGGCCGGGGCGGGTCAGGGCTGGCCAGCGCCGGCCGACCGGGTACTTTCATTGGTCAGCCGACCAGCAGGTAGATGCTCTTGCCCGCGAGCCAGAAGCCGAGCAGCAGGGACAGCACGATGATCACCTGGTCCCGGTGGGTATCCAGCCATTTCCGCAGCAGCTCGAGCCGGGCTCCGGCGGCGGCGGGCGCGAGGGCCGCATACAGCTCCAGGTACAGGAAGCTGGCGGTGGCCAGCAGCACGAACAGCATGAGGACCAGGTAGTCCGCGGCGCCGGAGAGTTTCGCCTGGGTGACCGTCGCGGCGCCGGCCGCTACCAGCGCCCATGGCTGCAGGAACGCGGCCAGCCCGGCCGCCGCCCACAGCGAAAGCCGGTCCAGCCTCGCCAGCCAGGTCGGCGGCTTGCGCGGCCGGCCCATCCGGCGCCACTGCCGCACCGCAAACAGGATCAGCACGATGCCCAGGGCCAGCTTGACGGCCAGCGCAGCGGTCGACGGGACGGTGCTGGGCTTGGGCGGATTGCCGCCGGTCACCAGCACGACGGCGGCGATCACCACGATCAGGCACGCCAGCCAGCCCAGAATGAACGCGAGGCCCTTCCTGGTGCCCTGCTCGGCACTCAGGATCAGGATGAACGCCGTCACCGGAAAGGGCTCCAGGGTGATTGCGAGCCCGATGAGCAGCAGGTCGAGTACCACTCCTGCTCACTCTCGCTACCGGCGCCGCGGGCGGCGGCGCAGCTCGCCGTGCGCGGCCAGCCGGGAACTCAAAGCCCGCGCTCGGCGGTTATCCGTCCCGACGCGACCGCGTCGACGAGTGAGGCGTAGTCGCGCTCGTTCTGGTCCGCGTACGCGGTGGCGAATTCAGCGACCGCCCGGTCGAACACGTCCGAGCCTCCGAGGTAGGCGGCGATGGCGATCCGGTCCCCGGAGCGGGCATGTGCCCGGGCCAGCGTCCATCCGCAGAGTGCCCCGTACATTCGCAGGCCGGCCGGCAGCATCGTCTCGATGGCGACGGAGTATTTCCAGTCCCGCAGCTGGCGGACGTAGAAGTCGCGCCGCCGCCCGTCCAGGCCTGCCTCGATCCGCTGCCAGCCCAGGAAGATGTCACTGGTCGCCTGCATCAGGCGCTGGCCAGCCACTACCCGCTGGCCCTGGTTGGCATACTTGCTGGCCCCGACGAACCGGCTGAGCACCGACGCTTCGGCCTCCTTTACCTGCAGGAACAGCGGATCGGAGTCGTCGCGGCCGAGCATCAGCACGATCCAGCACCGGGTGCCCACGCTGCCGACGCCGACGACCTTGCGGGCCATATCGACGAACTCGAACTGCTCAAGCAGGTACCGGCGGTCGGTCTCCAGCGTGCGCTGGTATTTGGCGATCAGGCCGGTCAGCTCGGTGATGTAGGCCGACCGGTCGGCCCGCTTGGGTATCAGCTCATCGATCGGCACGAGCAGCGGCGGATCCGAGATGATCCGCGGCCTGCCGTCGACGATGTGGGTCAGCTTGGCCACTTCCTGCATGCTGTCCCTGGTCCGCGCCTTGGCCAGGCCCTTGTCCACCGCCTTGCGCTGCCGCGCCGCCAGCTGGGACTCGAACTGGGACCGCATCTGCTCCATGTCGGCATGGGCGTACCAGACTTGCAGGTTGGTCATCCCGGCAAAATTGCGCATTGCCTGCCGGTAGCTGGCGACCGTGGCGGTGATGATGGCGCGGCGGTCCTTGCCGGCGAACCCGTTGTCGCGCGCCGCCACTTCCACGCTGGCGGCCAGCCGCTTGACGTCCCATTCCCATGGCCCGGGCAGCGTCTCGTCGAAGTCGTTGACATCGAAGACCAGCCGGCGCTCGGCTGAGCCGAAGATGCCGAAGTTCGACAGGTGCGCATCGCCGCATGCCTGCACCGCCAGCCCGGACACCGGTGTGCTGGCCAGGTCGCTGGCCATCGGCAGGGCCGCGCCGCGGTAGAAGGTGAACGGGGACACCATCATCCGGCCCCAGCGGATCGGTATCAACTCCGGCACCCGCGATTCCGCCTGCTTAGCCAGCAGGTCGATCGGGTCGGGCCGGTCCGGCGGCGGATCGAATACCGCATGACTGCCCCGTGGTACCTCCGCCCGCGCAGCCTTGCCCCGCTCAGCGCGCTCAGCCGGGGTAAGCCGTCCCAGCGCCGTATCGAGCTGATACCGCGGCAAATGCCGCGGCGGAGCCTCGGCCATCAGTTGGGCCATCGCTGGCTCCTCTCTGCCGCCCGGGCACGCCGGACGGCACTCACGCCGCCATCGCCGCCAGCCGGCCCGGCGACAGCGGAATTCTCAGCCGGCGGACTGGCGGCATAACCGACGATGCCGCGTCGGCTGCCTGCGTGCCTCACCCTGACCGGGTGACACGGCCGGCCTCCGCAGATCAGCCGGGATCGCTGAGCTGAAGGAGCAATTACTACGGTTATGCTCAGACCGCGCAGCCGTGCGGTGCGGGAGCCCGGGGCTGATGCCGGCTCGTCGCCATCGGCCGGGCGCGGGCCTGGCCGGCGGATGGCTGCTCGGGAAGGGGCATCCGGTAATGGCAACGCCGGGAGATGCACACTCGCAGCGGGGCGCTTCGCCCGCTGATGAGGAAGCATCCGGCCATTCTGCCCTGCCCGCCCCCGCCGCCCCGGCTGAGACCACCGCCGCGCCCCGGCCGCGGCTGGCTGCCGCGCAAGCCCAGGTCGGGCGGCTGATCCGGGCTATCCGCGATAATGACTTCGAGGTCGTGGAGGATGCCGTCCTCCGGCTCAGCGCCTCCCGTCGGCTGTTCGCTCCGCTCGCTCTCGCGGTCGGCGCCTTCGCGATGCTTTTCGAAGGCGTGAAGCTGCTGTTCACCAACTGGCGGCTTACCTTGATCCAGGTGCTCCCAGCGATGTGGATCTGGGCCGCCATGCTCGATCTGAAAGCTCATGTGCTGCACGGGAGGACTCTCTACGTACTGCGCGGGCCCATCCTCATCCCGATCGTGCTCGGCATAGCCGCGATCACCGCCGCGGGCTTCTTCCTGAACGCCGTCTTCGCGTTTGCGATCGCGTCGCCAGGCGGGCCGGCCATCAGGCCGGCTTTCACCCAGGCCCGGTCGCACCTGCCGGTCGTGCTGGGATCGGGCGCCGCCGTCGGCGTGTGCCTGGGCGTGTCGACCACGGTGTTTACCCGCTGGGGGCTGTGGTGGTTCGCGCTGTCACTAAGCGTCGTCATCGCCGTGATGATGGTCTGCTATGTTGCCGTGCCTGCCCGGCTCATCGGCATGAAGACCAGCTATTCGAAACGCGACAAGCTGACCGCCACCGTCGTGGGCGGAACGATCGGAGCGGTGGTCTGCACTCCTCCGTATGTTCTTGGCCGCATCGGCCTGATCATGCTCGGATCGCGTGCGCTCCTCATCCCGGGCATCATCCTGATGGTTATCGGGCTGACGTTGCAGGCGGGCGCCACCGGCGCCGTGAAGGCGATCAAGATGAGCGCGAAGCTGGTCTCCGGGCGGCAGGCCGTCAGCGAGCCGGCGGATCCCGGCGAAAACCCGGCCTGACCCGCCAACGGCCAGCATCATCTCCGGCCAGCCCGGGCGGCCGGCCGCATGCCATCTACTGGCGGGACATGGCCATCCGCATCTCGCCCTCGGTGTCGGTATGAGGTTGCCGCTCAGGTCAACCGTGACGCTGCGCAGCGTGCCGGTGAACCGGAACGGGGCCCGGTAGCCCGGGGTGACCGGCAGGCCGGGGTTGGCGCCGCAGGTCAGTCCGCCCGGGTTAAAGGCGACCGGGGTAGTGACCGGGAACTCTGCCTGCCCGACCAGCTGGCCGTCCACGTACAGCTGTGCCCGGCCGGGGGAGCCGCCTGGAAGCTGTCCGCCAGCGACTCGGGTGCATTGTTGAAGAACTGCAGCTCGTTGGTCGTCCCGGTGGGCCCGCCTTCGGCGCTGGCCCCGTTGTCGGACACCGCCATTATCAGTGTGTTGTCGAACTCGCCGGTCTCCTTCAGGAAATCGAGCAGGCGGCCGATCTGGTGGTCGGTATGCGACAGGAACCCGGCGAACACTTCCATCATCCTGGCTGCTAGGCGGCGGGCGTCGGGTGTCAGGGAGTCCCAGCCCGGCACGTCGGGATCGTGCCTGGAAAGCTCGGCGCCGGCCGGCATGATGCCGATTTCCTGCTGCCGGGCGAACACTCGCTCGCGGTAGGCATCCCAGCCTCCGTCGAACTTGCCCGCGAACCGGTCCGCCCATTCCGCTGCCACATGGTGCGGCGCATGCGTCGCTCCGGTACAAAAGTGCAGGTAAAACGGCTTTTCCGGGGCGACCTGCTTGGCATCGGCGATGAACTCGATCGCCTTGTCGGCTAGGTCCTCGGTGAGGTGATAGCCATCCTCGGGACTGCGCGGCGGCGTGACCTGGTGATTGTCATAGACCAGGTCGGGATGCCACTGGCTGGTATCGCCGCCGAGGAACCCCTGGAAGCGCTCGAAGCCACGCCCGAGCGGCCAGCGGTCGAATGGCCCGGCCGCCGACTCGAACTCCGAGGGCGCGATCGGGCTGCCATAGCAGCCCAGCTGCCCGAACCCGGTGTCGTCCAGCACTATCCACAGCACGTTCGGCGCGCCGGCCGCGGCACGAAGCGGCCGCGGCCAGGCCGGGCTCGACTCGTCCGTCGTCCGCCCGATTACTCCCGGGAACGCCTCACCGGGTTCGTACTCCCGCAATGCCATCTGCCCGTTCCCTCAAGCCGCAGGCCGGCGCTCGCCAGCCTGGAGTTATCCGTGAATGCTGCTGTGGATGGAGTGCCGCCACCCCGTGCGGGTGACGAGTCTTGCGAGCTAACTGCAGCAAGATCCGACTGAGCCGGGAGGTTGAGATGACTGAGTTCAAGTCGGTCGACGCTGCCTTCGTCATAGACATCTTCCTGCTGCTGCTGATCGGCGTCGGGCCCAAGATTGCCCTGGTGCCGTTTCTGGACGTGACCGCTGACATGCCGGCCGCCACGAAGGGCCGCGTCGTGCGGAAGATGCTCACCACGGCCACCGCGGCCGCGGTCCTGCTCCTTGTTCTTGGCGGGCTGCTGACCAGGCTGCTCCACTTCTCATCCGGTGCACTGGGCATCTCCAGCGGAATCATCCTGCTGATCATCGCCGTCTCGATGGTGCTCGGCCAGCCAGGCTCGGACCCCGGCGGCGGCCAGCTGGACGGCAAGGATCCGATGCGGCTGGCGGTCTTTCCGCTGGCGGTCCCGTATCTGCTCAATCCGGCCGGGATTGTCGTCCTGGTCACCGCCTCGGCGGAGGCAGGGTCGTTTGGTGTGTTCGCGGTGGTGGTCGGGGCGCTGGTCATTGTGATCGCCCTGGACGCCGCGGTGTTCCGGTGGGCTAACCGGGTGAGCCAGCACCTGAACGAGAACCGCATGCTAGTGACCGAGAAAGTGTTTGGCTTCCTGCTCGCCGCACTGGCCGTACAGCTGGCCCTGGACGGCCTGTCCGAGCTCGGCGTGATCCACCTGATCCAGCATTGACTGCGGGCCTGCGGGCCTGCGGCCCGCCGTCCGCCGAGCGCGCCGCGTGCTGGACCACCCCTGTTGGGTGATGCGCCGTCGCCGGTCTGGCCAGGATCCTTTCGGTAGGTAGGGGGTCCGGACTCGGTGGTGACAGTGGTGACATCGGCAGGCGGTCGCCCCGGCAGGCATACCGGTCAATGAGGCGAAAGAGGCAAAAACATGGCAATTGGGCCTGTGCAGCTCATCGCGCTGGGATTCAGCAACCCCGACTTCCACGGTGAGATCATCGCCGAACTGGAGCGGCTGCACGAAAGCGGCATGGTGCGGGTGATCGACTCGCTGGCCGTCTACAAGGACGCGGACGGCGCGCTGGAAGTGGAGCACCTCAGCAACCTCACCGAGGACGAGGCGATCGAGCTCGGCAGCAAGATCGGCGCGCTGATCGGCCTGGGCTTCGAAGGCGAGGAGGGCATCGAGGAAGGAGCCGTCGCGGGCGCCGAAGCGGCGGTCGCCGAGGGCGGCGTGCACGTGTTCACCGAGGAGGAGGGCTGGGATGTGCTGGAAGATATCCCGAATGGCTCTGCGGCGGCGCTCATCCTGCTGGAGCACCACTGGGCGGTACCGCTCCGCGACGCGGTCGTCCGGGCCGGGGGCTTCCGCATCAGCGACGGCTTCATCAGCCCGCTCGATCTGGTCGAGATCGGGCTAGTCTCGGCTGAGGAGGCGCAGGAACTGCACGACCTCGAAACGGCGGCAGCGGCAAGCAAATCCTGATTGTCAGCCAGCACGAGAACCGGAGGCATGAGATGTTCGGAGGACGCAGAGTAGCCCGGCGGACGGGACGGCGTACCGCCCGGCGCGTTTCCCGCCGCAGGTAGCGGCTCAGGAATAATAGTCGGCAAGAACCGGCCACAGTAGTGTGGCCGGCCTTGAGCCACCGGGGCTCGCTAGCCGGGGAGTTCCGCGACGCGCCGAGCGGGCGCCAGCTGGCGGGCGCCGACGGAGCCCCAGCCCAGCCCCGGGCGCGCGCCCGGGGCTGGGGATGCGCGAGCTGCGCCGGCCGACGCTGCCCGTGCGCAGGCTCATTCGTCGTGCTTGTTGACCAGCCATGCCTCGGCGTCGAGGTAGGCCGCCTGGGTCGATTCGCCGACGACCGGGGTAGCCTCGAACGCGCGCACCGGGCCGTCCAGGTGGCCGGTGCGGCGAAGCCGCTCGGTCAGGCTGGGCTCGAGACCCGATCGCCGCGAAGATGAGTATCGCGCCGAGAGTCGGAACCGCGATCTTCGCCACCAGCCGCTGGGCCGACGGCACGTTCTGCAATGCCGAGCCCGCCGCCAGCGCGGCAGCAGAGGTCGTCGTGATCACCATCAGCCGAGTATTCGAGCTGAGCCCGCCGGCGACCGGCCCGGCGAAGCCCGCGTACAGCCCCTGGACCGGGTTGACGCCGGCCAGCACGGCGGCCGCCATCCCGTCCGGCACGCTGCTGATCGCCGGCCGCTGCCACGTCACCCACGCGGGGTGGTGCCAGCCGGCTCCGGGCTCCCTAGGGTCGTAGCGCAAAGGCCTCAAGCATCAGGAGCGCGCACGGCATGTCCAAGACGTCCCCGTCCACGGCCGCCGCGAAAGGCCCGGGAGCCGGACAGGCACTGCCGCGAAAACCGCCAGGGCGCCGGAAGCAGGATCCGGCCAGGAACATGATCTGGATCCCTGGCGGCACGTTCCGGATGGGCTCCGCGGAGTTCTATCCCGAGGAGCGCCCGGTGCACCGGGTTACCGTCGACGGCTTCTTGGTAGACGAGCACCCGGTGACCGTCGAGGAGTTCCGGCGCTTCGTGAAGTCGACCGGGTATGTCACGGTCGCGGAGCGCCCGCTGGATCCGGCCGAGTACCCCAATGCCGATCCGGCCTTGCTGGTGCCCGGATCGCTGGTTTTCCACCGCACGCCCGGACCGGTTGACCTGCGCGACTACCGCAACTGGTGGGCCTATGTCCCAGGCGCTAGCTGGCAGCACCCGAACGGGCCCGGCAGCGACTGGCGCGGGCGTGAGCGACACCCAGTGACTCATGTTGCCTACGAGGACGCGGAAACCTACGCGGCGTGGGCGGGCAAGGAACTGCCCACCGAGGCAGAGTGGGAGTACGCCGCGCGCGGCGGCCTCGACGGTGCGGTGTACGCGTGGGGTGATGAGTTCGCACCGGACGGCCAGCTGATGGCAAACAGCTGGCAAGGCCAGTTTCCCTGGCAGAACCTGGTCACCGATGGTTACGAGGGGACTTCACCGGTGGGATCTTTCCCGGCAAACGGCTACGGGCTTCAGGACCCGACCGGCAACGTCTGGGAATGGACCTGTGACTACTTCACCTCGCGTCATCCAGCCGAGGCCACCAGTGCCTGCTGCGTGCCGCGCAATCCCCGGGTGAGCTCGCCGGCCAGTACCAAGACCGCCGCCGGGGCGGGATCGCACCTGCCGCGCAAGGTCATCAAGGGCGGCTCGCACCTGTGCGCGCCTAACTACTGCCTGCGCTACCGGCCGGCTGCCCGGCAGGGCGAGGCCATCGACAGCGCCACCTGCCACCTGGGCTTCCGCTGCGTCATCCGTGCCCATTCGATGACCGTCAGCTAGGCGGGCGCCTGCCCGTCGCTGCGCAGCGCGCGCCGCAGCAGCAGCCCGCCGATGATCTCGAAAATACCCATCACGACGAACCAGATCCCGATCAGGACGGCAAGGAAGCTCAGTGACGATTCCGGGCTGACTGCGACCACCACCCCGGCGATCAGGCTCACCACGCCGAAGATGATCCACCAGGCCCTGCCCTCGCGAACGCCGCCCGAGATCCCGCCGATGAGCGCGGTAAGCCCCTGCACGATCCAGGTGATGCCGATGAACAAGCCGATGAGCGACCTGGTCAGGTGCAGATGCCGGATCAGCACGACGCCTATGACGACGAACAGCAGACCGGCGATGCCGAGCCAGACCCGGTGCGGCTCCAGCGGGTCGAACACCCGGATCAGGTGGAAGATCCCGGAGAGGATCATCAGGATGCCGAGCAGGACCGCGATCACGTTCAGCGAGCCCGTCGGGTGGAAGCTGACGATGAGCCCGAGGATCAGGGTCGCCGCGCCGAGGAATATCGTCATCTGCCAGGTGGCCGCCATCATCCCGGGAGCTGATGACCGCGTGCCATGCTCGTCGGTTATCACCGATACTCCTTTTTCATTTCTCCGGGCCAGGGCGGCCTCAGCTCGTGCCGATATTCGATGCGCATCTCAGTATTGTCATCACCCGTTACGGGTGATGTGATCTTCGGCTAAATGGCCAATCCGGCAAAGCGTGCCGTTACCTACTCCCGCGCCATCATCGCCTGTGCCTCGCGCTCCAGATCGATGTAGGGGTCACCGCTGACGTCGACGGCCACGCGCTTGATAATCCCGCCGGTAAAGGCGTGCGGGTGCTCGCCTGGGTAGTCGCTGGTGACCGGCTCGCCGCTGTCCCGGCCGACGCACAGGCCCTCGCCCGCGATCGAGAACAGCCCGGGCTGGGTCTTGATCCGGCCTTCGCCGACCTTCTTGTCCCCGTGGTAGAGGGACAGGATCCCGGTGGACACGTGCGGCGGGTCCTCCCCGTCCTTGTCGAATGACGCGGACAGGATCAGGTTCTCCCCGGCCGGGATGTCCTGCGTTCCGTCGACCTTCTGCTCCGCCATGCCGACGAAGTTGTTGACGTAGTGCAGCCGGCTGTCCTTGACGTACAGGGCGTGCCCGCCGAACCGCGACCCGTGCGCGAACAGCACGCCGCGGGCGCCGGAAGCCGGGATGTCCACCAGCGCCCCGATCGTGAAGGACCGGTTGCGGACGTTCACCGCCTGCGCCTCGGGCACCTCCGCGGTGCCGGGGAAGTAGGTGTACCGATCGCGGGCCGGGGCCAGCTGCGGCCGTGGCGTGATCATGATCTCCAGCGCGGACCGGTCATCCAGCGGGAATGCGTCGTTGGCGCCGGCCTCGGCGAACCACAGGTTCACCAGTTCCCGCAGCTTGTCAGGGTGCTCGGCGGCCAGGTCGTGCATCTCGGCGCGGTCGGTGTCGGTGTGGTACAGCTCCCAGGTGTCGTCGTTGAAGTTGCTCCAGCCGCTGATCGTCGGGTGGGTGGTGACGGCCTTCCAGCCGTCGTGCCAGATTCCCCGGGAGCCGAGCATGGAGTAGAACTGCGTGTTGCGGGCCGATGGCACCGACCCGTCCTCGATGCTGCCGCGCATGCTCACGCCGTCGAAGCGGCTCTGCACGTGGCCCTTGATCGTGGCCGGTGCCTCGACGCCGAGCAAATCCAGGATGGTCGGCACGATGTCGATCGCGTGGTGATACTGATGGCGCAGCTCGCCCTTGCCTGCGGTGGCCGATGGCCAGGAGATGATGCACGGGTCGGCGGTGCCGCCGTTGAACTCGTACCGCTTCCACATCTTGAACGGCGTGTTGAACGCCATCGCCCATCCGTTCGGGTAATGGTTGTAGGTCCTCGTCCCGCCCAGCTCTTCCAGCATCGCCAGGTTCGCCTGGATGTTGTCGGGGATGCCGTTCGCGAACAGCATCTCGTTGACCGAGCCATCAGGGCCGCCCTCGCCGCTGGCCCCGTTGTCGGACACCAGGATCACCATGGTGTTGTCCCGCTGCCCGGATTCCTCCAGGTAGTCAAGCAGCCGGCCGATGTGGTGGTCGGCGTGCGCCAGGAACCCTGCGTAGACCTCCGCCATCCGGGCAAAGAGCCTCTTCTCCTCGGCCGACAGCGAATCCCACGGCCTGGTAACGTCTAGCGGCGGGAATGGCTTACCCTCAGGCCCCTGGCGGGTTTCCGGGGTGCCGATCGGGTTGACCGGCGGCAGCTCGGTACCGGCCGGGACGATGCCCAGCTGCTTCTGCCGGGCCAGCGTCTGCTCCCGCATCGCCTCGTACCCCATGTTGAAGCGGCCCTTGAACTTGTCGGCCCATTCCTTCGACACATGGTGCGGCGCGTGGCAGGCACCGGGCGCGTAGTACAGGAAGAACGGCTTGTCCGGCGCGACCGTCTTGGCGTCGTTGATGAACTCCAGCGCCTTGTCGGTGATGTCGTCAGTGAGGTGATAACCGTCGGCCGGCAGCTTCGGCTGATCCACCGGGTGGTTGTCGTAGACCAGGTCCGGATACCACTGGTTCGTCTCCGCACCCAGGAACCCGTACCAGCGCTCGAACCCCCGCCCCGATGGCCAGTTACGGCGAGTGGAGGCGACGTTCATCTCCACCGTCGGGCACAGGTGCCACTTGCCCACCATGTAGGTGTTCCAGCCGCGCTCGCCGAGGATCTCCGAGATCATGCCATTCTCCGGCGGGATCGTGCCGCTCGCATTCGGGAACCCGACCGCGGCCTCGGTGATGCAGGCCATCGAGTTGCGGGTGTGATTGCGCCCGGTCAGCAGGCACGAGCGGGTCGGCGAGCACAACGCGGTCGTATGCCACTGCGTGTAGCGCACCCCGTCGGCCGCGATCCGCTCGATGTTCGGGGTCTCGATCGGCCCGCCGTAGCAGGACATGGCCGAATAGCCGACATCGTCCAGCACGATATAGACCACGTTCGGCGCCCCGTCCGGGGCCTTTGGCGGCTCGAACGGCGTCCAGTCGGGAACTGAGTCTCGGATGTCGACGTTGATCGTTCCCTTGAACGGCTCGCTCATGCGCAGTCCTTTCATCCCGGCTGATGCAACCGGCTGGTTCAGGTATGCCGGAGGGTTCCTATTGGTCCCGGGCGATGCCTGACCGCACCGGTTCGAGCACAACGGCACCGCAGAACTCCGCAGCCATGATGCCGGTCCCGCGGTTAGCGGCTTGATCAGTGTCTGGTGCGACCGATCAACGGGCATCACCCACGACAGGTGACGTTCGTGGAACCCCGATCCTGTTGTCTGTCTGCCAGCAGGATGTCGCCCTGCCAGCAGCAGGATGTCGCCTTGCCAGCCGATGTCGCCGATCAGCGCGAGGGACGGGGGCCCATGACCGGGGTACCGACGGGCCAGGGCCCGCTGAAGGCCGGCAGCCCACTGCGAACGCCGCGGGCGGCCGCCGTCGCCGGGATCGTCTTCTCGGTTCTGCTCATTACCGCGCTGGTACTGCTCAGGATCTCCGTCCCGGCCCGTTCCGCGGTGGCAGGCGAGTGGCTGACCGATTCGAGACGGCGAGCCGCGGTGGCAATAGCGCTGAACCTCGTCCCGTTCGCCGGCATTGCGTTCCTGTGGTTCATCGGGGTTGTCAGGGACCGGGTCGGCGGACGCGAGGACCGCTTCTTCGCGACCGTGTTCCTGGGCAGCGGCATCTTGTTCGTAGGCATGCTTTTCGTGGCCGCGGCGGTCGGCGGCGGCCTGATCGCGGCGGCGGCATCCCTGCGGTCCGGGCCGTCGGCTGCGGGCACCCTGGCGCAGGGCCGCAACGTCACCTCGATCCTGCTGAACGTCTACGCGATGCGGATGGCGGCGGTGTTCACGCTTACCACCGTGAACATTGCGCGTCGTACCAAGATCGTTTCCAGGTGGCTCGCCACCGCCGGGTTCGCGGTCGCGCTGGTGCTGCTGGTCGGCGTCGGCATCTCAGCCTGGGTGGAGCTGCTGTTCCCGGCGTGGATCCTGGCGCTGAGCATCGATATCCTCGCCGCTGGCCCGGAGGCCACCCCGGGCCGGGCGGAAACGGCCTCGCCGGGGTGACCGGCTGGCGCTCAGTTACCCGGGCAGCCTGGGCGCTGGCGGCGGTGAACTCGTTTCGGTTACCCGAGCAGCTTGGCCTTGGCGGCGGTGAACTCGTTGTCGCTCAGTGCGCCCTGCTGATGCAAGGCGTCGAGCTGGTTCAGCTGATCGAGCAACGAGGGCCCGGCGGCCGGGGCCGCTGCCGCCGCAGGCGCCGGGGCGGGTGCCTGCTGCTCAAGGTCACCGATGCGCTCGTTCTGCTCTTCCTCCTGCTGTGCCTGGGCCGCCGACTTGTTCGCCATATGGCGGCCCGCGACGTATGCGGTACCGCCTACTGCGGCCGCGCGCAGCAACGGCCGTCGCCGCATGAACATGACTGCCTCCTGAGGTTAACGTTGGGCGTCCGGAGTTTCCTTACGCCCCTTCGGGCAGGGACAGGCCGAGGGCAACCATGAGCTCAGGCGCCGCCGCCACAATCCTCGGCCCGCCGACCTGCGGTGCGATCGCGCGCAGCACGCCCAGAATCTCCCCCGGCGTGGCGCCAGCGTCCAGCGCGTTGGCTACCTGCCAGAGGTACGAGGCAGGCGGGGCGTCGAGTGCGATGAGCGCGGCGATCTTGACGAGGGCAAAGCTGCGCGGATCCAGGCCGCTCCGCTCCTGCATCTCCGCGCGCATCTCAAGGCCCTCTAGCAGAATCTCTGGGTCGCCCAGGGCCAGCCCGGCCAGCGCATCCCTCGTAGCGACGTCGACATCAGCCTTGGCTGGCATGCCCATGATCAGAATCCTCTCGTTCTCGGTTCCGGAAAGCGGATCGCCGAAGTACTCGGCCCGCTTCGCCCAGGATCGCCCCCCGCGGCCGCCGGTGCCTCACCCGCAGCGGATGGTCGCCACGCCCACGGCCACGGGCCGGGTGCCTCCGCTGCTGGATCCGAGCCGCACCAGGCATGACCAGCCGGGCCTCAGCCGGTGTCGTCGCGGGACAGCGCCGGCGCGGTCGCCGGCGCCGCGCCGCCGCCGCGGCGCCGGCCGGGCCCGGCCCGGCCTCGCGGGCGAGGAACCGCAGTCGGGCAGCGCGCGCGTCCCAGGCATAGACGACCGCGGTCCCTGCGATGAGGTCATGCAAGGCGCGGCGCTCCCGCTGGACCAGGATGCCGAGGAAGCCGAGGCCGAAGAAGAGGAAGCTGAGCGGGAACGCAAGGGCGCGCACCGCGCCCCGCCACGGGTCCGCGATCGCGCCATCTGCCCGCACGACGCGCACCCCGAGCACCGCCATGCCGAAGGTCTTGCCGCTCGCTGCCCACGAGTAACCGAAGTAAAAGAATTCCCACCCGGCGAAAATGATCGCGACGACTATGTTGGACCGATTCCAGCTGACCGAATTGCCGGTCACGACCTGCACGGCGAAAGAGGTGGCCGCGAGCCCGAGCGCGAACAGCCCGGAGCTGACCGCGGCGTCGATAACGAACGCCAGGAACCGGGATACCGAGCCGGCGTAGTGCCCTTGCGAGGTAACCCAGCCGACGGCCCGCTGGGCAGGGGCACTCACGAGTCGGTCCCCGCATCAAGCAGCATGACTGGCGCCTTCGGCCAGGGACGCTTACGCCGGAGGAGGCGGCCTACCCAGCGGTCGATGAACTGATCCAGCCCGACAGCCTGGCTGCGCGCGGCATCAAGCGCCTCGCTCGCCATCCCGCCGGATGATGCCGCGATGATAGCGCCGAGATCGGTCTGCCTGACCAGCTCGTCCATGTCGATCCGATTAGCAAGATCGTTTATGTCGACGCGGCCGAGCAGCGAATCCACATCGACGCGCTGCAAGATGTCGTTGATACCGGCCCGCTCGATCAGTGCCGTCACCTGCACCCTGGCGAGCAGCGCATCTACGTCCACCCGGCCGAGCAGGGCATCCACGTCTACCCGGGCGAGCAGCGCATCCACGTCCACCTGGCCGAGCAGGGCATCCACGTCTACCCGGGCGAGCAGCGCATTCACGTCGACCTGTTCGAGCACAGCATTGACGCCGGCCCGCTGCACCAGCTCGCTGATGTCAACCTGATCGGCTACCGCGTTCAGGTCAACCTGATCGACGACGGCATTCAGGTCGACCCGCCGGATGAGCGCGTTCACGTCAAGTGCCTGAACCACGAGGTGGACGACGCGCTCCGCGACCCGCTGGGCGAGCGACTCCACCGGGTCGGTCATGCGCCTACGCAGCTGGTCGAGCGGATCCACCTACCCAGTATGGCCGCCAATGGAACCGGGGGATCATCCTCCAAGGGTGAGGCAGGACCGCCGGCGGCCCGGCTGCCGCTGGCGGGCACTTTGCCGCGGCGCGGGTTATCGGCCAGCGATGAGCCGGTAGCTGGCCGTGTCCTCGCCGGATCGGGCCGCCGACGTCACGGCTGGCTTGCCGTCTCCGGCGTCGCGGGCGGGCGGCCGATCAGTTCGATCAGCCCGAGGATGACCAGCAGCAGCACGGCGAGCCCGATGACGACGCCGGCCGTGGGCCGGCCCCAGAACACGAACAACAGGGCGATGATCGCCACGGCTGAGATGCGCAGCCCGGTGCGGTGCGCATAGGTCCACCTGCCCACGGGCCCGGTAGATACCCCGGCGTGCTCGCCGCTACGCCGGACCCACGCCAGTCCCGACCCAAACGCCGCCCGGGTCCGGACCGCAGTCACCGACGGCCCGGTGAGGAACGCGCCGGCGGCCACGACCAGGCCGAGCACCAGGATGGCGCGCAGCCCGGTTTTGATGAACCGGACGAACGTGTCGAACATGGCGGCTGCGGCGTCGCTGGGCAGCGTGCTTTCCGGGACGTGGTTCAGGTAGATGCCGCGGAAGATCAGCAGCATGGCGCCGAGCACGAGCATGGAAGCGGCCAGGCCGAGCCCGGCCCCGATCAGCGTCCGCCGGTGGCCGCGAGCGACGTATACCCCGAGGCCGAGCAGCAGCAGCGACAATAGTGGCAGCACGATCTTGAGGTCGTTGATCAGCCGGTAGCCGGTCTGCGCCTTGACTAGATCCTTGGACTGGAAGAGCACGAACGAAGGGTGGATCGGCGGCAGGTTGTTGACTAGCGTGAACCCGCGCTTGACCAGGTCCTGCTTGACGATATTGATGAACGGGCCCAGGTCGAGGGTGACCTGCCCGTTGCTGGTGCTGATCGCGCCGCCGCCCTGACCCGACAGCACATTCACCACCTGCTGATGGGCGACGGTGTTGACCTGGATCCAGGCATTGGCGAACTGCGGGCTTGTCACGACCTTGTGCACCGTGCTGTGGATGAACCCGGCGACCGCGCTGGAGATCTGCGGGGCAAAAGTCTTGAGCAGCGCGCCGACCCGCGGCAGTCCCTTGTTCGCGAGCAAGTCGGCGGCCTGGTTAGTCACGCCGGTCACGTTGAGGCGGCTGGTGAGCTGAACCGTGATCTTGTCCGTCAGCGCATTCTGGATTGCCGGGTCGTGCACCAGCGGCTCGATGTTGGCGATATAGCGGCTGGTATCGGAGACCTGGTTGGCACTCCAGACGGCCAGCACGGACACCGGGGCAAGCACGCAGCCGAGCACGATCAGGATCACCGCGACCGGGGCCCGCCAGCCGCCCCGTCGCCGCCGAACCTGGCTAGGCTGGCTAGCCTGCTTGCTGCGCAACTCTTCCACCTCGGCGCGGAGGCGATCGATCTCAGCTTGTTCTTCCCGGCTGGGTTTTGCGCCTCCAGCTTCAGGCCCGGGCTCGCTGCCGGTGTCAGACAAGGTTCACCGCCGACCTCCGCGCCTGCGGCCGCCGGTTCGCCGGCCATCTCGCTGGCTTCGTCTTCGCATCAGCTCACACTCGCCGAGCCGCGCTGGGCGTACCTCACCCGGCTGGGGTGAATCATTGTGCGCTGCCGGTTACCCAGAATTGGGGCCGTGCCAAGCCAGTTGTCCGGCCTAGCCGGGCGGTCGGCCAGCAGCCGCCCGGCGCGGTGGCCTGACGCAAGTGGAGGTCACTGTCATGAGCATCGGTGGGAGCATCGCGCTGATTATCATCGGCGCGATTCTGCGTTTCGCAATCACCTGGAAGCCCCAGTATGTCAACCTCGACGCGATTGGCGTGATCTTGATGATCGGCGGCGCGGCCGGGCTTGCGGTGTCGATCGTGCTCTTGGTCATGCGGCGGCGCGCACGTGCTGCCACCGAGGTCTATGAACAGCGGCGCTATGTTGAGCCGCCATCGTGACGGTGGGCGCCAAGCCAGGCCAGCCAGCCGGCGGGCTGCCCGCCGGTGCGCTCGCCATTGCGGCGATACCGGCCGTAAGCTCGCCGTCGCGGAGCTGACTGCATCTCGGCTCGCGGCGCCCGGTCACCTGCCCGGGATGACGACATCGCGGCACGGGTCGGCCCAGACTGCCTGCATGGCAGATGAAGCCAGCTATCCGAGGGCGTGCATCGGGTGCTCCGCGGAGATGGCCGCTGCTGCCCAGGAGGCTTGCGGATGTCCCGACCGATTGAGGATTACGCGCTTATCGGCGATCTTCATTCGGCGGCGCTGGTAAGCCGCGACGGATCGGTCGACTGGCTCTGCCTGCCGCGGTTCGACTCAGCGGCCTGCTTCGCGGCGCTGCTCGGCGACGACAGGCACGGGCACTGGCGGATCTCGCCGGCCGACGGGAACTACCGGGTGCGGCGCCGCTACCGGCCGGACACCCTGGTGCTGGAGACCGAGTTCGTAACGGACTCCGGGACTGTGCGCGTGATCGACTGCATGCCGCCCCGCGATCAGGGCATCGACCGCATCCCGTTGCGGGATCAACGTATCGGCGGCAGGTCGCCCTGCGATCAGGATCCGCTGCTGGTCCGGCTGATCGAGGGCATTGGCGGCACCGTTGACCTGCGGATGACCCTGGCGGCGAGGTTCGAGTACGGATCGGCCCGGCCCAGGTTCCGGCAGCACGACGAGGCACTCGGCATGGTGGCCGGCCCGGACGCGCTCTGGCTGTTCGCCCCGCTGCACATTCGCCGCAGCCAGGGCGTCGCGGCCGCGGAGCTGACCGTCAGCCAGGGCGACAAGGTGCCGCTTGCCCTGGTCTGGCGGAACTCCCGCGCGGCACCGCCAGGCCCGCCGCTAGTCCCGGCACTGATTGACCGGACGCAGCGCTGGTGGCGAGACTGGGTAGCCGAGCTGGCCTGTGACGGCGAGTGGCGGGAGCCCGTGATCCGCTCCATGATCACGGTCAAGGCCCTGACCTACGCGCCTACCAGCGGGGTGATCGCGGCGCCGACCACGTCGCTGCCGCAGGACGCATCTGGCGGCCGGAACTGGGACTACCGGTACTGCTGGCTGCGGGATGCCGCGGCCACGCTGCGCACCCTGCTCCGGGCCGGAGCGCCCGCCGAGGCGGCGGGCCTGCTCAGCTGGATCCTGCACGCGGTCGCCGGACCGCCGTCTCAGGTGCAGGGGTGTTACGGGGTGGCCGGGGAACGCCTGCTGCCGGAAATTGAACTCGGCTGGCTGCCCGGTCACGACGGCGCTCAGCCAGTCCGGATCGGGACGGCCGGGCCGGCCGGGACCGCCGGGCCGGAGCTTTCCGCCTTCGGTGAGGTGCAGACCGCGCGGCTGGCGGCCAGGATGGCCGGGCTGGCCGGATCGCGGGATCCCTGGGAATCCCACGACCTGCTAGCCCTGCTCGAATCGCGCTGGCGCGAGCCGGACGCGGGGATCTGGGCGGTGCGCGGGCCACCTCGCCAGTTCGTGCATTCCAAGGTCATGACCTGGGCGTCGGCGAACGCGGTCATCCAGATGATCGAGCGGTTCGGTGACCCGGGCCCGGCTGGCCGGTGGCGCAGGCTGCGCGCGGAGATCAGGGCCGAAGTGCTCGACCGTGGTTACGACACTGACGCGCAGGCATTCGTCCAGGCATATGAGAGACCAGGTACAGACGTGAGCATGCTCCGCCTTGCCCAGCTTGGCTTCCTGCCGCCCGGCGACGAGCGGCTACGGAGCACGGTCACCTTTGCCGCCCGTGAATTGGACCGAAGCGGCGTGCTGCTGCGGTACGTACCGGATCCCCAGGACAGCCTGGACGGGCTATCGCCGGGGAGCGGCTGCTACCTGCCCGGCACGTTCTGGCTGGCCCAGTGCCTTGCGCTGATGGGGCGCGGCCCGGATGCGCGCCGGGTGTTCAGCCGGCTGCTTGACCTGCGCAACGACGTGGGCCTGCTGTCTGAGGATTACGACCCGCTGGGCGGGCGGCTGGCCGGCAACTATCCGCTGACGGCCAGCCACGTTGCCCTCGCCGAGACCGCCGCCGCACTTGACTCGATGACCGGGCCCGACTCGCTGACCAGGCCCGCTTACCGGTTAGCCGATCAGGCGGGCGCGCGCTGCTCGCCGGTAATCAGCGCCCAGATGATGGACAAGTCGAGGGCAATCACGATCAGCGACCAGACCGGGCAGCCACCGTGTTACCGGCGCGGCTAACCGCTGGCCATGGCCGGATCAGGCGATTTAGCTCGCGGTTGGCCTCCGCCGGGCCGGGGTAATGAGGAATGAGGTGTTCTGAGCTGCATGTTCACCCAGCCGGGTGAAGGGATCGGGGGATCCGTCGGCGACAAGGACGGGCGCCTTTCGGGGGAACGCAATGACGAGCGCGACGAAGGATGCGGCGACGCACCGGGCCAGGGCGGTGACCCGGGGACAGCCCAGGTTCCTCGAGGACAAGCTGCAGATACCGCGGCTGAGCCTCGCGGTGCTGCGCCGCCGCCGGGTGACCGACCTGATCGAGCAGGCGGCAGCTCACCGGGTGACGTTGGTCTCCGGCCCGGTCGGCGCGGGCAAGACGGTGGCCTGCGCGTCCTGGGCAGCGGCGCCGCCCGCCGCCCGCCGGGTCGCCTGGCTGACCGTGGATCCGCAGGACGCCGATCCGGCCAGGTTCTGGGCTTACATCCGGGCGGCGCTTGCCCGGGCCGGCCCGCTGCCCGCCGACGCCATCCGCTCGCTAGAGGACGTCACGCCGGCCGATTTCCCGCTGCGCCTGGTGGAATCGGCGCAGCTGTTCACCCAGCCAGTGGTGCTCGTGCTTGACGACATTCACGAGATTGCCGGGGGGGCCGTGCTGGCCGGCCTCGACCTGCTGATCAGGCATGCCCCGCCGTCAGTCCGGCTAGTGCTGTCCGGCCGCCGGCCGCCGCAGCTGCAGCTCGCCAGGCTGCGGGTAGCCGGCGACCTGGCCGACGTCACCGCGGCGGAACTGGCCTGCACCGCCGACGAGGCAGCCGCCTATTTCGCGATGCTCGGCATCGACATCGGCGCCGCCGGGCGCGACGAGCTGCTCAGGCGCACCGAGGGCTGGATGGCTGGCCTGCGGCTCGCCGCCATGCGGGCCGGCGGCTGTCCCGCCAAAACCAGCATCGCCGACCTGGCCGGGAACGAGCCCATGGTCACCGACTACCTCAGGGACGAGGTGCTCGGCAGGCAGCCGCCGGAAACCCGGCTCTTCCTGCTCCGCACGAGCGTCGCCGAGTTCGTGTCCGGCGACCTTGCCGACGCGCTGACCGGCGAGCCGGGCGGCGCCCGGACCCTCGACCGGCTCAGCCGGGACAACAGCCTCGTCCAGGCCCCAGGTCGCGGCCGCACGGCGTACCGCTACCACCCGCTGCTCCGCGAGGTGCTGACCGCCGACCTGCACCGGGAGATCCCGCACGAGATCCCCGTCCTGCTCCGCCGGGCGGCGCGCTGGCACGCGGCCAGCGGCCGGGCGATCGACGCGGTGCGCTACTCCGCCGAGGCGCGGGACTGGGATTATGCCGCACACGTGCTGACCGAGTCGGGAACTGAGATTCTTGATTTTTAACGGGCCGGCCGTGCTGGATGCCGTCCTTGCGCTGCTGCCCGCGGACCGGGCTGCCGACGACGTCGCGGTGGCCGGCGCCCTGGCGGCGGCCAGGCTGTGGAGCGGCGATCCGGGCGGGGCGGCCGCGCACCTGAAGAACGCGCAGCGCGGGCTGGCCCGCTGCGCGCCTGCCGTGCGCCGGGTCGCGGAGCCGGGCCTGACCGCGCTCGGCTTGATGGGGCCGGCCGGCCCGCCGGGTCCCGGCCCGGGCCAGCTGGCCCGGGCGACGGCACTGGCCGAGCGGCAGCAGCAGACCGCCGCGACGCCGGCCGAGCACCGGGCCATCGGGCTGCTCTGGTTCGCCGTCGGGACGGCGCGGCTGCGCCGGTGGGAGATTCCCGCCGCCCGGCTGGCGCTCGGCCACGCAGAATGCCAGCTCGCGGCCGGTGCACCGGCCGGGCTGGCCGCCCGGGCTGGCGGCTGGCGCGCGCTGGCGGATGCCTGGCAAGGCGAAGCGGTGCCGGGCCAGGCCGTCAGTGATGCGTCCGTGGCCGCGACCGGCAGGACCGGCGCTGCCGCCACCGGCAGTGGTTTGCCCGGGTGCTCGCCCGGGACTACGAGGACTACCGGGACCGGCGTGGCTGCGGCTGGCGTGACCGGACCTGGGACTGCCCGGTCTGGGCCGGCCGGGCCTGGCAAGGCAGGACCTGGGCCGGCCGGGTCTGGGCCGGCCGGGTCTGGGTCTGCCGGGTCTGGGTCTGCCGGGTCTGGGTCTGCCGGGTCTGGGTCTGCCGGGTCTGGGTCTGCCGGGTCTGGGTCTGCCGGGTCTGGGTCTGCCGGGTCTGGGCCGGCCGGGGTCGGCGTGGCTGCGGATGTGACTGGGCCTGGGTCTGCCGGGTCTGGGCCAGCGGGGACCAGCGTGGCTACGGCTGGGATGGCTGGATCTGGGCTGGCCGGGACTGGCCCGGTCGGGAGTGACCTGGCCGGTCGCCAGGCGGCTGCCGGGACCGCGGCCGCCGCCTGGCTGCCGGCCCTGGCCGCCGCGCAGTTGAGTCTGGTCAGGGACGATCTTGCCGGGGCAGCCAGGTCACTGGACGAGGTCGATCACGCCACCGTGGCGCAACTGCCTGGCGAACCGCTGGTGCCCAACCTGGCAGACCTGATCCGGGCGCGGATCCGGCTGGCCGACGGCGACACCGCGGGCGCCCGTAGCCTGCTGGTCAGGATCGCTGACCGGCAGCCGTCGCCCGATCTGGCGCTGGACCGGCAGCTTGCCATCCTGACGGCCGAGATCGCTCTACGGTCTGGAGACGCCGGCGCCGCCAGGATGATCCTCGGCCCGGTCGACCGCGGCGCCTGCCCCGGCTGTGACGGGGACTGCGTTATCCAAGGCAGGCTGCTGCTGGCCGAATGTGATTTCGGCGGCGCCATCGAGATGGTGGCCGGCTGCCAGGATGGCCCGACCGGCGCCGGGACGCTGCTGGAGAAGATCGCCGGATTGCTCGTCGCAGTGGTCGCACACAGGAGGCTCGGCCAGCCCGACCGTGCGGCCGAGTTGCTTGAGCAGGCGCTGGCGCTGGCCGAGCCCGGCACCGCGCTGCGGCCGTTCCTCGACGCCGGGCCGCCGGTCCGGTCCGCGATCACCGTGCTGGTCCCACCGACCAGCGGCAGCGCGCGGTTCGCCGCCGCCGTTCTTGAGCACTTCGACACCCAGCTGCCCCGGATCCGGGGGGCCGGCGAGCAGGTCGATGCCACGCTGAGCAGCAGCGAGCTTGCGGTACTGCGGTTCCTGCCGTCGCACATGACCAATCAGGAGATTGCCGAGGCCCTGTTCCTGTCGATCAATACGGTGAAGACGCATCTGCGGTCGGTGTACCGGAAGCTCGGCGTGACCTCCCGCCGTGCGGCCATTGCCCAGGGCAGGCGCCTCGGCCTGCTGTGAACCGGACCGATGTGGCATCCCGTCATGCGGTCGTCCTCGGGCGGCCGGCCGGGTCGGCTAACTAGCTCGATGTCACATCGAGCGCGTCAGGTGTGGTTGAACGTCACATTCAACAGCATCTGGCCCGGACCAGCCAGGCTGCGGATGATGCTGGCGGGTCTGGCAGAGACTGATGGGACCAGTGAAACTAGCGGTGCCGGAGCCGGGGCGGCCGGCCAGGACCTGGCAGCCGCCGGGCGTGACCGTGGCCGTAGCGCGGCCGCGGGCGGGCTGGCCGGGTCGGCTGAGCAACTCCGGCGCTGGCCCTAGACTTGGCGCCCTAGACTTGGCGGCCGTAGCCGTGAGTGACCACCATTTGCCCGGGCGGTGCCGTATATGCCTGGCGAGGAACCGAGGAGTAATGCCGACGTGAAAACCGACGTCGAAGAGCTGAGCCCGACCCGGGTCAAGCTCACCATCGAGGTTCCGTTCTCCGAACTCAAGCCGGACCTCGACAAGGCGTATCGCGAGGTCGCCCGGCAAGTCCGGGTGCCCGGTTTCCGGCCTGGCCGTGCTCCGGCCCGGGTCATCGATCAGCGGGTCGGCCGCGGGGCGGTGCTAGAGCAGGCCATGCAAGATGCCTTGCCGAAGCTTTACGGCAAAGCGCTGGAAGAGCACGAGGTCTTCGCGCTCGGCCAGCCCGACGTGGAGATCACGAAGCTGGACGACGGCAAGGAGCTGGCCTTCACCGCCGAGGTGGACGTGCGGCCGAACTTCGAGATCCCGGATCTGGACGGCATGCCGGTGACCGTCGACGACGCCGAGGTCACCCCCGACCAGGTAGAGGAGTACATCGGGGCACTCCGCGAGCGGTTCGCGTCGCTCAAGGGCGTCGACCGGCCGGTGGCCGATGGCGACTATGTCTCGATCGATCTGTCGGCCGGCGTGGACGGCGAGCCGGTGGAAGATGCGCAGGCGAGCGGCATCTCCTACGAGGTCGGCAGCGCATCCATGCTGGACGGGCTGGACGAGGCGCTGGCCGGCCTGACCGCTGGCGACACCAAGACCTTCACCGCTGAACTGGCCGGCGGCAAGCTGGCCGGGATGCAAGCGGAGGTGACCGTCACCGTGCACAGCGTGAAGGTGAAGGAAATGCCCGAGCTTGACGACGAGTTCGCTCAGCTGTCGAGCGAGTTCGACACGCTCGGCGAACTGCGGGCCGGGACCAGGACGCAGCTGGAGGCGATGCGCCGGTCCGGCCAGGCTGAGCAGGCCCGAGAGCGCGCCCTCGATGCGGTGCTGGCCAAGGTCGACATCCCGCTGCCGGAGAACCTGGTCGGGCAGGAGATCGAGCTCCGCAGGCAGTCGCTGGAAGACCGGCTGAGCCGGTCTGGCTCGGCCCGGGAGTCTTACCTCGATGCGGTCGGTATGACCGCGGATGAGCTCGAGGCGGAATTCGGCCGGGACGCGCAGCGGTCGGTCAAGGCGGGCTTCATCCTGGACAAGCTGGCCGGCCAGGAGGACCTCGGGGTGGACCAGGCCGAGCTGAGCGCTTACGTTACCGAGCAGGCATACCGGATGGGCGTCCAGCCGGACCGGCTGGCCAAGGAGCTCGCCGATCGCGGGCAGCTCGGCTCTGTCGTGGCAGACGTGCTGCGGAGCAAGGCGCTCCGGCTGATCGCCGAGCGCGCCAAGGTGACCGACGAATCCGGCCGCCCGGTCGACCTGGCGTCGACCGCCGCTCCGGACGGGACGGACGGGCCTGGCGATCCGGAGCCGGCGGCGGAGCTGGCGGCCGACGGCACCGGGGACGAGGAGTAGTCCGGGAGGCTTGTCGTGGCCGAGGCGCCGGCCTGCCGGACCGTCGGCGCGGCCGGGGCTGGACCGGCCGCGCCGGTCCCGAAGCATGCGCGCGAAAGAGCGGATCGTGTGAATGCACACCACCTGAGGTGAGCGATCGCGTGATCCACCACGTTGGAAGCCTGGCTGGCCGCGGCGGCTGAGCTGGCCACGGTCCCGGAGCCGGGCGGCAGCACGCGGGCTCGGCGCGTTAAATATAGAATTTCGGATCCGCCGCCCGGGTCTGCGTCAGGCCGGTCCGGCGGCGGCCGCCCGGGACGAGGCCGCGCGGGCGGACCGGCCTGCGTGCGCCTACAGCGAACAGGCAGCAGCGGCGGACTACCGGGCGCCGGGAGCGGGTTAGGGTCACTGTCAATGACACGCAGAGCGATGGAACGAGGAGGGCATACCGTGAGGACGCCTCCCCCAGCTGAGGAGCCGGCGAGCATCCTGGCACGGGTCGCGGAAGCACCGCCGGGCCAGTTGATGGGCGAGCAGGTTTTCCAGCGGCTGCTGCGGCACCGGATCGTGTTTCTCGGCCAGCAGGTCGATGACGAGCTCGCCAACCGGATATGTGCCGAGTTCGTGCTGCTCGCCGCCGAGGACGCCAGGCGCGACATCAGCCTGTACATCAACTCGCCTGGCGGCTCGGTCAGCGCCGGGTTCGCCATCTACGACGTGATGCAGTTCGTGCCGAACGACGTCGCGACGTACGCGATGGGCATGGCGGCGTCGATGGGCCAGTTCCTGCTCTGCGCCGGCACCACCGGGAAGCGCTACGCGCTGCCGCACTCGCAGATCCTGCTGCACCAGCCGCACGGCGGCATCGGCGGTACCGCGTCTGACATCCGGATCCAGGCCGAGCAGATCCTGTATCTCAAGCACACGCTGGCCGAGCGGACGGCGTTCCACACCGGCCAGACGGTCGAGCAGGTCGAGACCGACTCCGACCGCGACCGCTGGTTCACCGCCGACGAGGCCAAGGACTACGGCTTCGTCGACCACGTGGTCCGCAGCGCTCTGGAGGTCCCGTCGGAAGGGCCGGTCTCATGAATCGGATACCGGGAGCGGAACGCGCCATGATGGCGGCGAGCCGGACGGCCGGAGGACTAGCCGAGTCGCGCTACGTCCTGCCGTCGTTCGTGGAGCGGACTTCGTACGGGATCAAGGAGATGAACCCGTACAACAAGCTCTTCGAGGAGCGGATCATCTTCCTCGGCGTGCAGATCGACGATGCCTCGGCGAACGACGTGATGGCCCAGCTGATCACGCTGGAGTCGATCGACCCCGACCGCGACATCATCATCTACATCAACTCGCCCGGCGGGTCCATGACGTCGATGATGGCGATCTACGACACGATGCAGTACATCCAGCCGGAGATCCAGACGTTCTGCCTGGGCCAGGCGGCATCGGCAGCGGCCGTGCTGCTGGCGGCGGGCACCAGGGGAAAGCGGATGGCGCTGCCCAACGCACGCATCCTGATCCACCAGCCTGCCATCGAGAGCGGCTACGGGCAGTCCAGCGACCTGGAGATCCAGGCCAACGAGATCCTGCGGATGCGCACCGCGATGGAGAAGGTGCTTGCCCTGCACACCGGCAAGGACGAGGATCAGATTCGCCGGGATATCGAGCGGGACAAGTTCCTTACCGCCGCGGAGGCCAAGGAGTACGGCCTCGTGGATGAGGTTCTGACGATGCTGAAGCGCAAGAGCGAGGTAGGGTCGTCCTAACCGGCAGGACTTAGTTCGGCCGGCACGCCGGCGACGGGCCGCTTGCGCTGCAACATGGGGCCCCGAAGCGGTACCGTCATTGTTCTGGAGTACGACCGGCCGACGGCGGGCGTCCCGTCGTCGGCTGACATAGCCGGCGAGGCCGCCCTGTGGCGGCCCTGGCGAAGGAGTGGCTGGGTGGCACGTATCGGCGACGGCGGTGACCTGCTGAAGTGCTCGTTCTGCGGCAAGAGCCAGAAGCAAGTCAAGAAGCTCATTGCCGGGCCCGGCGTGTACATCTGCGACGAGTGCATCGATCTGTGCAACGAGATCATCGAGGAAGAGCTGTCCGAGCCGCCCGAACTGAAATGGGACAGCCTGCCCAAGCCGCGGGAAATCTACGAGTTCCTCGACGCGTACGTGATCGGGCAGGAAAAAGCGAAGAAGGCGCTGTCGGTCGCGGTCTATAACCACTACAAGCGGGTTCAGTCCGGCGGCGAGCGGGCTGGCGAGGACGGCGTCGAGCTGGCCAAGTCCAACATCCTGCTGCTCGGCCCGACCGGCTCCGGCAAGACCCTGCTCGCCCAGACGCTCGCCCGGCTGCTCAACGTGCCGTTCGCGATCGCCGACGCCACCGCGCTGACAGAGGCGGGCTACGTTGGCGAGGACGTCGAGAACATCCTGCTCAAGCTCATCCAGGCCGCCGACTACGACGTCAAGAAGGCCGAGACCGGCATCATCTACATCGACGAGATCGACAAGATCGCCCGCAAGAGCGAGAACCCGTCGATCACCAGGGACGTCTCCGGCGAGGGCGTTCAGCAGGCGCTGCTGAAGATATTGGAGGGGACGACCGCGTCGGTGCCCCCGCAGGGCGGCCGCAAGCACCCGCACCAGGAGTTCATCCAGATCGACACGACGAACGTGCTGTTCATCTGCGGCGGCGCGTTCGCCGGGCTTGAGAAGATCATCGAGACCCGGGTCGGCCGCGGCGGGATCGGCTTTGGCGGCGTGCTGCGGGTCAAGAAGGACCGCGACCTGGTAGACGCGTTTGCCGACGTGATGCCGGAGGACCTGCTGAAGTTCGGCATGATCCCTGAGTTCGTCGGCCGGCTGCCGGTGATCACCAGCGTGCACAACCTGGACCGCGAGGCGCTGATCCGGATCCTTACCGAGCCGCGCAACGCGCTGGTCCGGCAGTACCGGCGGCTGTTCGAGCTGGACGGCGTCGACCTGGAGTTCACCGACGACGCCCTGGATGCCGTCGCCGACCAGGCCAACCTGCGCGGCACCGGCGCGCGCGGGCTGCGGGCGATCCTGGAGGAAGTGCTGCTGTCGGTGATGTACGAGGTGCCGAGCCGCAAGGACGTCGAGCGCGTGGTGATCACCTCCGAGGCCGTGCTGGAGAACGTGAACCCGACCCTGGTGCCGCGCGACGTCGCCCGCCGGACCCCGCGCGAGAAGTCCGCCTGACGCCGGGCTGAGGCCAGCCCGGCGTGCTGCTGCCCGGCCCGATCAGCGGCCCCGGGCGCAGCTGCCCCCGGCACTGTCTAGACTCACCTGACGTGACCGGAGAAGACCGCCGCCAGCTGCCCACGCAGTACGCGCCTGCCGAGGTGGAAGCGCGCCGCTACCAGCAATGGGAATCGGCTGGATTGTTCGGCGCCGACCCGGCTGACGTGTCGGCGTCGGCACCGGCGTTCTCCATCGTCATCCCGCCGCCGAACGTCACCGGCTCGCTGCACATCGGTCATGCGCTGGACCACACCCTGATGGACGCGCTGGTCCGGCGCCGCCGGATGCAGGGCTACACCGCGCTATGGCTGCCCGGCATGGACCACGCGGGCATCGCCACCCAGAACGTGGTCGAGCGCGAGCTTGCGAAGGAAGGACTGTCCCGTCACGACCTCGGCCGCGATGAGTTCGTCCGGCGGGTCTGGCAGTGGAAGGCCGACTCCGGCGGGAAGATCCTCGGCCAGATGCGCAGGCTCGGCGACAGCGTTGACTGGTCGCGCGAGCGGTTCACCATGGACGACGGATTGTCCCGTGCCGTCCAGACCATCTTCAAGCGGCTGTTCGACGACGGGCTGATCTACCGGGCACAGCGCATCATCAACTGGTGCCCGCGCTGCCTGACTGCGCTGTCGGACATCGAGGTGGACCACAGCGACGATGACGGCGAGCTGGTATCGGTCCGGTACGGCGACGGCGCGGACTCGATCGTGGTGGCCACCACCCGGGTAGAGACCATGCTCGGCGACACCGCCGTCGCGGTGCACCCGGACGACCCCCGGTACAGCCACCTGGTCGGCCGGGAGCTTGACCTGCCGCTGGCCGGCCGCCGGATCCCGGTCGTGGCGGATCCGCACGTCGACCCGGAGTTCGGCACCGGCGCGGTGAAGGTCACCCCGGCGCACGACCCGGACGACTTCGAGATCGGCCGCCGGCACGACCTGCCCAGCCTGACGATCATGGACGAGCGGGCAGTGATCACCGCGCACGGGCCGTTCCTCGGCCTGGACCGGTTCGAGGCCCGCCCGGCCGTGCTCGCCGCGCTCAGGGAAGAGGGCCGGGTGGTGGCCGAGCGGCGGCCCTACCTGCACGCCGTCGGGCATTGCGGCCGGTGCGGCACGACCGTCGAGCCGCGGTTGTCGCTGCAGTGGTTCGTCAAGGTCGGCCCGCTGGCCAAGGCGGCCGGCGACGCGGTCCGCGATGGCCGGGTCCGGATCAGCCCGCAGGAGATGGCGGCCAGGTATTTCGACTGGGTTGACGACATGCACGACTGGTGCATCAGCCGTCAGCTCTGGTGGGGGCACCGGATCCCGGTCTGGTACTCGGCCCAGGGCGAGATCCGGTGCGTGGGGCCGGATGAGGCCCCGCCCGGCCAGGGCTGGACTCAGGATCCGGATGTGCTCGACACCTGGTTCTCGTCCGCACTGTGGCCGTTCTCCACCCTTGGCTGGCCGGATGACACTGCCGACCTGCGCGCGTTCTACCCGACGAGTGTGCTGGTCACTGGTTACGACATCCTCTTCTTCTGGGTCGCCCGGATGATGATGTTCGGCCTGTACGCGATGGCGGACTCCGGGCCGGCCCGCGCGGTGCCATTCCGCGAGGTATCCCTGCACGGCCTGGTGCGGGACCAGTACGGCAAGAAGATGTCCAAGTCCCGCGGCAACACCGTGGATCCGCTGGACTGGATCGACCGGTTCGGGGCTGACGCCACCAGGTTCACGCTGGCTCGCGGATCGAGTCCCGGCGGTGATGTCGCCATCAGCGAGGAGTGGGTGGCCGGCGCGCGGAACTTCTGTAACAAGCTGTGGAACGCTACCAGGTTCGCGCTGCTCAATGGTGCCGGTGCCGGTGCCGGTGCCGGTGCCGGGCCGGGTCGGGCGGGCAGCGGTGGGCTGGCGGACGATGCGGGGCTGGCGGAGAATGCGGGGCTGCCGCAGCGGGATAGCTTGCCGGTGCCGGACCGCTGGATACTGTCCCGGCTAGCCGCCGTCACCGCCGAGACGGACGCCCTGTTCGAGCGCTTCGAGTTCGCTAAGGCCTGCGACGCGCTTTATCACTTTGCCTGGGACGAGTTCTGCGACTGGTACCTCGAGCTGGCCAAGCCCGCGCTGACCGGGGCCGATGAGGCAACTGCGGCTGCGACCAGGTCGGTGCTCGGGTTCGTACTCGACCGGCTGCTCAGGTTGCTCCATCCGGTGATGCCGTTCGTCACCGATGAGCTGTGGACCGCGCTGACCGGCGAAGTGTCGGTGCTTGCCGCGGTGTGGCCGGGACGCCTCGCGGGCGACGGCGAGAACTGCCAGGACGGCCTGGCCGCGTTTGCCGACCCGGCGGCCGAGGCGGAGATTGGCGCGCTCATGCGAGTGGTGACCGAGGTGCGCAGGTTCCGCTCGGATCAGGGCCTGCGGCCGACGCAGCCGGTGCCCGCGATGCTGGCCGGGATCGAGGCGACGTCGCTGGCTCCGCACGAGGCGCGAATCCGGGCGTTGCTCCGGCTCACCGCCCCGGCCGCCGATTTCACGCCGACTGCATCCGTGCAGGCCGAGGCCATTACCGTCCGGCTGGACACGGCCGCAACGATCGACGTCGCCGCCGAGCGGCGGAGGCTTGAAAAAGACCTCGCCACCGCGCGGGCGGACGCCGACGCATCACAGCGCAAGCTCGCCACCCCGTCGTTCATCGAGCGGGCTCCTGCCGCGGTGGTGGCAAAGAGCCGGGACCGGCTGACCGCTGCGCAGGCCGAGATCACCAGGATCGAGGCTCGCCTTTCCGCCCTGCCAGCGCCCGCCCAGTAGCAACTCCTGCCCGGGACTATCGCTGCGGTCTCGCCTGGTTTGGGCCGTGGTGGCAGCCTGGCCTGACCTGACCTGACCTGACGTGGCGTGGCGTGACCTGACGTGGCGTGACCTGACGTGGCGTGGCGTGACCTGACGTGGCGTGACCTGACGTGGCGTGACCTGACGTGGCGTGACCTGGCCTGGCATGACCTGGCCTGGCCTGGCCTGGCCTGGCAGGACCATCTCCGCGGCCCGCCTCGCCCAGCGCGCCCGCTCGTGCCTCGCAGGTCTCGTCAGTCACAACCATTTCAAGATCAAATCAGTGGTTCAGATTTTGCCGGTGATCGCCGGGCAGATGTTAACCAGTAATCGACGTCGTGACGAGCGAGGCCAATGTGGCTGGTGGGGTAGGGCGCCGACGGGTTAACTCACAACAGGCGGGGCTGTGCCCGGGACGGCGGAGCGGCGGCCGGTTGGCGGGCTGGCTGCGGCGGGGTTAGGGATCTGCCGGGTGGGCGGGCCGGCGAACGCTCCGGCGGGGGCCAGTAGGCTGCCAGGGTGAATGCTCTTAGCTGCGGGCTGTCGTGACGGCCGATCCAGAAGAGGCGTTGCGGGAGGTCGAGCGCGCGATAATCGCGCGACGGCCTGAGCACGCCATCGAGCCTTCCCTGGACCGGATCCGGGCCCTGGTCAGCCTGCTCGGGGACCCGCAGCGCGCCCATCCGGTCATTCACCTCACCGGGACCAACGGCAAGACGTCGACTGCCCGCATGACCGAGACGCTGCTGCGCGCCCGGGGCCTCCGGACCGGCCTGTTCACCAGTCCGCATCTTTCGTCCATTCAGGAGCGGATCTGCGTGGACGGCGAGCCGCTCAGCGCCGAGCGCTTCGTGGCCGTCTACGACGAGATCCTGCCCTACCTGCAGCTGGTGGACGAGCGTCAGCCCGTTCCGCTGTCGTTTTTCGAGGTACTTGTCGGCATGGCGTTCGCCGTCTTCGCCGACGCGCCGGTTGACGTGGCTGTGATCGAGGTCGGCATGGGAGGCACCTGGGACAACACCAATGTCGCCGACGGCAACGTCGCCGTGGTCACCCCGATCTCCATCGACCACTCGCGCTACCTCGGCAACACGGTGGACGTCATTGCTGCCGATAAGGCCGGGATCATTAAGCCGGGCGCCATCGCGGTACTGGCTCAGCAGCCGGTCGAGGCGGCGGAGATGCTGCTCCGCCGCGTCGCCGAAGTGGGCGCTACCGTCGCGAGAGAAGGCATCGAGTTCGGGGTGACCAGCCGTGAGCTTGCCGTCGGCGGACAGCTGGTCAGCGTCCGCGGCCTGATCGGCGAGTACAGCGACCTGTTCCTGCCGCTGTTCGGCTCGTACCAGGCAGGCAACGCGGCCTGCGCGCTCGCCGCAGTGGAGGCCTTCGCCGGGGCAGCGCCTGGCGGCGGAGGCGGGTCCGAGCCGCTGGCCGACGCATTGGTCAGGGAGGCGTTCGCGATGATGTCGTCGCCGGGCCGGCTGGAGATCGTCCGGCGCAGCCCGACGGTGATCGTGGACGCGGCGCACAACCCCGCCGGGATGGCCGCCAGCATGGAAGCGCTGACCGAAGCATTCACGTTCACTGATCTCGTCGGCATCCTCGCGGTCAGCGAGGACAAGGATGTGCCTGCGATACTCGACCAGCTGGAGCCCGCCGTCTCCGAGCTAGTCGTCACCTGTAACTCCTCACCAAGGTCCATGAACCCGGCGAAGCTGGCCGAACTCGCAGCCGCCGTCTTCGGGCCGGACCGGGTAAGGCAGGCAGGTCGGCTCGACGACGCGATCGAGATCGCCGTCGGCCTGGCTGATGATGCGGCTGCCGCGGCCGAGGCGGCCGGCACCCTGCCAGCCGGCGGCTGCGGAATCCTGATAACCGGGTCGGTGATCACCGCCGGCGACGCCCGGCTGCTGCTAGCGCCCGCCGGCGGCACGGCGCCGGCTGGGTCGTCGTGAGAAGGCCCGGGTCATGAGAAGGCTCTGCGCCACTGTGCTGATCATGGAAGCCATCGTGATCGGGCTGTCGATACCGGTCGCGGTGACGGTGGAGCACGTGTCCCGCGGCAGGGCGGGAATGGCGGGCGGCGTCCTGGCCATCGGTGCAGTACTACTGGCGGTACTCGCCGTCCGGGGCCCGCTCCGGCTAGTGCTGGTCGCCGGCAGCATCCTGCAGGCGCTAGTGGTGGCGACCGGCGCGATCGTTACGGCGATGTACTTCCTCGGCACGATATTCGCTGCCCTCTGGGCGATCGGCATCTGGCTTGGCCGCCGCGTCGAGCAGGGGCCTAGTCCCGGCCCCGCCCGCAACACCGCAGGCCAAGCCCTTAGTCCGCCGGCTGGACGGCCAGGACGAAGCACGCCCTCGTCGCGGCCATAACCGGGAGCGGCCCGTTGAAGCGGGCCGGCCCGCAAGACCGCTAGCCGGTCCTACTAGCCTGGCTGCCACGGCGCGCCGTCGCTGGCCCGGGCTAAGGGGCACCGGTAGGCTTCCGGTACCGGGGCGTTCTTGGGCTGGGTCTGCGACGACGGGGCTGGGTTCGTGACGACGGGTCAGCAGCTAATCGCTTCCGGTAAGGAGAGTCAGTCTTTGTCTGAGCATGGTGAGTCTTTGTCTGAACGCAGCCTGATCCTGATCAAGCCCGATGGGGTGCAACGCGGGCTGGTTGGCGATGTGATCTCAAGAGTCGAGCGCCAGGGCCTGCGGATCGTGGCGCTCGAGTTGCGGACCCTGGAGCGCAGCGTCGCTCAGGTGCACTACGCGGAGCACGTGGGCAAGCCGTTCTACGGAGCGCTGGTCGACTTCATCACCTCGGGGCCGCTGGTAGCCGCGGTGATCGAAGGGCCGCGGGCTATCGAGACGTTCCGCAAGATGGCAGGCGCGACCGACCCGCTCATGGCGGTGCCGGGCACCATCCGCGGCGACCATGCGTTGGAGGTGAAGGCGAACATTGTCCACGGGTCGGACTCTCCGGAAGCCGCCGCACGAGAAATCAAGATCTTCTTTCCAGACCTCGTTTAGGCGGCCCGGTCCTGGCCATGAAAGACATAGGCTGGCACGCGTTCCCCGGGGCGGTGAGCGTGGGTCGGTAATGGATCACCGGGCAGGATCTTCTGGAAGGTTTTCGTTCTTCATGAGTAACGCACTGGCCTTTCTGGGCCGTGACATGGCGGTCGATCTGGGCACAGCCAACACCCTGGTCTACGTGCGGGGCAGGGGAGTAGTGCTCAATGAGCCGTCAGTGGTTGCGCTGAATACGAATACCGGCCAAATCGTCGCGGTGGGGGTCGAGGCCAAACGTATGATTGGCCGTACACCCGGAAATATCGTGGCAGTCAGACCACTTAAAGATGGCGTAATCGCGGATTTCGACGTTACGGAGCGAATGCTCCGGTATTTCATCCAGAAAGTGCATAAGCGGCGGCATCTCGCCAAGCCGCGGATCGTCGTGGCCGTTCCTAGCGGCATCACCGGGGTGGAGCAGAGCGCGGTCAAGGAGGCTGGCCACCAGGCGGGCGCCCGCCGGGTCTACATCATCGAGGAGCCAATGGCGGCCGCGATCGGTGCCGGGCTGCCAGTCAACGAGCCGACCGGCAACATGGTGGTGGACATTGGCGGCGGCACCACCGAGGTCGCGGTGATCTCGCTCGGCGGGATCGTGACCTCGCAGTCGATCCGCGTCGGCGGGGACGAACTCGATCAGGCGATCATCACCTACGGCAAGAAGGAGTACTCGCTCATGCTCGGCGAACGGACCGCCGAGGAGATCAAGATGGCGATCGGGTCCGCCTTCCCCGCCGCGGACGAGCCGACCGCCGAGATCCGGGGCAGGGATCTGGTCAGCGGCCTGCCGAAGACCACGGTTATCTCGGCGGAGGAGATTCGCCGCGCGATCGACGAGCCGCTGAACGTGATCGTGGACGCGGTCAAGACGACCCTGGACAAGTGCCCGCCGGAACTGGCCGGTGATGTGATGGACCGTGGCATCGCGCTGACCGGCGGTGGCGCGCTGCTGCGCGGCCTGGACGAGCGTATCCGCGAGGAGACCGGCATGCCGGTGCACGTGGCCGACAACCCGCTCGACTCAGTAGCGCTCGGCACCGGCAAATGCGTGGAGGACTTCGACACGCTGCGCCAGGTGCTCGTGCCGGAATCCCGGCGCTGACCGGCAGGATGAGCTGCAGCCGCAGTAGCGGCACGACGAGGTGATCGGAATGCACGACACCCGGCGGACCCGCTTCTTTCTCAGCGTCCTGCTCATCGCCGCACTTGCCCTGATCACGCTTGACTACCGGGACGGGTCGGCCGCGCCGCTGCGCGGGGTCCGGCAAATCGGCGGGTCGGTGTTCGGCGCTGCGGAGCGCGGGTTCGCAGCCGTCACGCAGCCGGTCGTCGGGTTCTTCGACGGCTCGGCTGGCAGTAACCCGAGCCCGCAGGTTGCCGCGCTGGAGGCTCAGGTGACCAGGCTGCGCGCGCAGCTCAGCCACGAGCAGCTAAGCCGGGCCCAGTATGCCCAGCTGCGGCGGTTGCTCCAGGTGGCCGGCCGGGGCGGCTACCGGATCGTGGCCGCCGACGTCATCGCTGTCGGCCAGGGCTATGCCGAATCAGTAACCCTGGACGCCGGAAGCCAGGACGGCATCAGGCCGCAGGAAACCGTGCTCGACGGTGCCGGGCTGGTGGGCACCGTGACCGCCGTCAGCGCGCAGGCCTGCACGGTGCTACTGGCCTCGGACCCTACCTCGGTCGTCGGTGTCCGGCTGGCTGGCAGCGGCCAGATCGGCTGGGTAACCGGGACGGGCAAGAGCCAGTCCGGGGCCGGCCTGCTCAAGCTGCAGGTGCTCGGCAGCGGCGCCGCGCTGCGGCCGGGCGAGCGGTTGGTGACCTCGGCATCGGTGCACGACCGGCCGTACGTTCCCGGCGTGCCGGTAGGCGTTATCAGCGATGCGCAAGGCAGCACCGGCTCGCTGACCATGCGGGCCCTCGTTCGGCCCTACGCGGATTTCACGGCGCTCGGCGTGGTCGGCATCGTGGTGGCGCCGCCGCGGCACAATCCGCGGTTCGCGGTGCTGCCGCCGAGCCCGCACGCTAAGCCGACGCCCACGGTGACGGTGACCGTGACCCCGGCTCCATCCGGCGGGCCCAGCGTGGGGATAGGTGGCTGAGGTGGCATGGCGATCCCGGTGCGGCCGGCCGTCGGCTGAAATGACCGGGCCAGGCTGCCTGCCGGGCGGCTGGCCGTGGTGCCTGGCGGGCGGCTGGCCGTGGTGAGGCGGCTGCTGGTATCCATCGTCGCCGTGGTAACGGCGCTGGTTCTGCAGCTCACCCTGGTGGACCGGCTGCCATTGCCCGCCGGCGGAGCGCCCGACCTGGTGCTCCTCGTCGTGGTCGCGCTCGGCCTTACCGGCGGGCCGGCGTTCGGCATGCTGACCGGATTCTGGGCCGGGCTCGCGCTTGACGTGGCGCCGCCCGCCAGCGGTGTGCTCGGAGAGCATGCCCTCGTCTTCTGCGTCGTCGGATACGGCTGCGGGCGGCTGAGCGGCCTGACCAACCGCTCCGCTGGCAGCGCGCTCGGCGTTGCCGCCGCTGCTGCCGCGGCCGGCGAGATGCTGTACGTGGCGGTTGGCCTGATGCTTGGCGACCCTGGCATTAGCTGGCCGGCCATCAGGTCCGTGCTGCCGTCCGCCGTTCTCCAGGACATCCTGGTCAGCCCGTTCTTGGTGTTCTTGGTCTGGAAGGCGGGCAGCCCGGCAGCCGGGAAGGCCGGCGCCGCGGCAGCCAGGTTGCAGGCGGGCTTGGCAGGATCGAGTCCGGCCCGGCTGGCCGGCGGCGCGCTGCCCGGGTCGGCCGGGCTGGCTGGCCGGGCCAGCTGGCTGGCTGGGCCGCTCGGCTCCGGCCATGGCCGGAAGGCCGGCCCGGCGAGCTCGGTCAGGTTCAGCAAGTCCGCAAGCCGTCAGGCCGATGGCTGGGTCGGCAGCGGTCCGCGGTCCGCGCAGCCGGCCCGGACTCAGCTCCACCGCGGTCGGCGGCCGCGGCTGCGACCGGGTGCCGGCCAGGCCGGCTCCGCTGCCGTGGTTCAGGTCCGCCGCCTTCAGCCGGGCCGTCCGGTCAGTGTCCGGATGGGCCAGGGACGGCGCGGCGACGGCAGCATCGCGGCGGCGCTCGGTGCGCCGCGTGGCCCACGGCGCCCGCTGGCCGGTGGCATCAGGCCGGTCCGGCGTCCCAGGTTCCGGCCGGGCAGCGGCGCGGTCGGCCGTGCCGGGACTCGCGGCACCGGCCTCGGGCGGGCCGGACTCGGCGGTGCCGGCTTCGGGAATTCCGGTCTCGGGCGTGCGGGCCTCGGCGGCGCCGGATTCTCGTGGCACCGTGAGACTTGGCGGCGCGAGACTTGGCGGCGCGGCGTTCAGCGGCGCCCGGCTAGGCCGTGCCGGGCCGCGCCGCACCAGCGGGCTTATCCGTAACGGAACACGTAGCGCCCGTCCTGGCAGCCTGGGCCTTGGCAGCTCCGGACTCGGCGGTGCCGGTTTCGGGAGTACCGGCCCCGGCAGGGCCGGCCTCGGCGTCATGCCGGGCAGAATGCTGCGCGGCGGCGGCGGCGGCCGACCGGCCCGGCTTCGCCTGCGCGGCAGGCGGAATGGCGACGGTGTCGTGGGCGGCGGGGCCATCCGGGTGACGGCTGGCGGCGGCCCGGCGGGTTTCCGGCCCCGGCGGCAGCCCAGGTTGTTCCGGCGTCGCCCCGGGCCCTCCGGCGGCCAGCGGAGGCTCGCCCGCCGTGAGCCCAGTTTTTCCCGCCGGCAGATCGGCTTCCCCCGCAGGCGGCTCAGGATACGAAGCGGCAGGCCGTCGTTCGTGGCCGGCCGGGTCAGCGGCGGGCGTACCTGGGGTTCCCGGTGATCCGGGCGGAATGGCAGGCCGGCCACTGCACCTCGGGCCGCTCCTTGTCGGCACCGAGCCGGGCGGCAACCCGTTCGATGTGGCATTCAACGGGTCCTGACCCGTTCGATGTGGCATTCAACGGGTTCGGCTGCCTCGCGGCGAGCGGCTGGCGGGCGACGGGCGACTGCCCTGCGGACGGCGGCGGGCGGGCCGACCGCTGCGGGCGGGCCCGGACCGGCGGGCGGGCCGACGGCTGCGGGCGGGCCCGGACCGGCGGGCGGGCCGACGGCGGCAGCGGCGCCCGGGGCGCCGGGGGGCCGCGGTGATTCCGGCGTCCCGGCGGCGCCTGGTCGTGCTGTACTTCATCGTGGCCGCGCTGCTGATCGGGCTAGGCGGCCGGGTCTGGTACTTGCAGGTGATGACCGGCACCGCCTACGCCAGCCTGGCAAAGCAGGACCAGGTCAGGAAGGTGATCGTGCCGCCGGTCCGCGGCCAGATCCTGGACGACGTAGGTACCCCGCTGGTGAAGAACCGCTCGTCGCTTGTGGTCTCGGTGAACATGTCGGTGGTGGGCCGGCAGGCCGATGGCGGCGATCCCGAGCTGCGCAGGCTGGCCCGCCTGCTCGGCATCCCCGCCAAGGTGATGCTCAGGAAGGTCCGGCTCTGCACCGCCGGGGTGCCCAGGCCGTGCTGGGCGGGCTCGCCGTACCAGCCGATACCGGTGGCCGAGCGGGTGCCGAGCCGCATTGCCGTACAGGTGCTGGAGAGCCGCCGGGAATACCCCGGCGTAACCGCGCAGGTCCAGCCGGTGATCAGCTATCCGGGGCCGGTCGGCTCGGCCGCCGCGCAGGTACTCGGATACCTGCAGCCGATCACCCCGCAGGAGGTAAAGCGGCGGCATCTGACGGTCACCGGGTTCTCCGGCGTGGATCTCGTCGGGCAATCCGGCCTTGAGGCGCAGTACGACCGGCAGCTTCGCGGCAAGGCGGGAACCCAGGAAGTATCGGTCAACGCCGCCGGGGACGTCACCGGCACCATCAGGCAGACCCGGCCGAAGGTCGGCGATACCCTGGTGACCAGCATCAACGCCAGGGTGCAAACCGATACCGAGCGGGCGCTCGCCGCCGCGATCCGCAAGACGCAGGCGGTCGCCAGTCCTGGCGCCAACACCGGCGCGGCGGTGGTGATGAGCACCAAGGGCCGGGTTATCGCGATGGCCAGCTACCCAACCTACAACCCCCGGATCTGGCCGGCGGCATCTCCAGCCGGGACTTCAGCCGCCTGTTCGGCCGCAAGGACTCCGAGCCGATACTCAACCGGGCGACCCAGGGCCAGTACGCTCCCGGCTCGACCTGGAAGGTGACCTCAGCCGCGGCCGCGGTGGCGGCAGGCTACAGCCTGGGCGGGCCGTACGCGTGCCCTGGCTCGGTGACCATCGGCGGGCGCGTTTTCAACAATGACAACCCGTCGAATTCCGGTGACATGAGCCTGCATCAGGCACTGGTGGTCTCCTGCGACACGGTGTTCTACGAGCTCGCCTACGATATCTGGCTAAAAGACCGCCGGAACGCCAATACGGTCACCACGGCCAGCGCGCCCGTGCAGGAAATGCAGAAGATGGAACTCGGCTGGGGTTTCGGCAAGAGCACCGGGGTGGACCTGCCAGAAGAAAGCAGCGGGACGGTTCCTACCCGTTCCTGGCTTTATTACTTCTACCGGCAGTACAAGGACTTCTGGTGCAAGAACGGCCGGCCCAACGGCAGCTACCTGCAGCAGATCGAATACGACGATTGCCAGACCGGCAATATATGGACTCCCGGCCAGGCAGTGAATGCCGCTATTGGCCAGGGATATGTGACGGTAACGCCGCTGCAGCTGGCGCGGGCCTACGTCGCGCTGGCCAACGGCGGTACCCTGTACAGCCCGCGGATCGGCGAGGCGCTGATCAGCCCGGCCGGGAAGGTCGTCCGGCGGATCACCCCGCCGGTCACCGGTCACCTGCCCGTTTCCAGGGGAGTGCTCGGCTACATCAGGAACGCGCTCGCCGACGTCATCACCCAGGGCACCGGCGCCCCGGCATTCGGCGGGTTCCCGCTCAGCAAGCTGCAGATCGCGGGCAAGACGGGCACGGCGCAGGTCGAGGGCAAGGTGGCCACCTCGGTGTTCGCGTCCTTCGCGCCGCTGCATCACCCGAAATACGTGGTGGTCATGATGATCCCCGACGCCGGCTTCGGCGCCGACGTCTCGGCTCCGGCGGTGCGGCAGATCTGGGACGACATCTACGGGCTGGAAGGTCACCATGCGGCGCTGCCCCGGGGGCGGCTGCCCGGCCTGCCGAAGGTCACGGCGACGGGTCACGTCGTCCCGCCCGCTGGCTTCGGGGGGCACCAGCCAAGAGCTTCCTCGGGGCACCAGCCATGAGCTTCCTCGGGGCACCAGCCATGAGCTTCCTCGGGGCACCAGCCATGATCTTCCTCGGGGCACCAGCCATGAGCTTCCGGGGGGGCCAGCCATGAGCTTCCGGGGGGGCCAGCCATGAGCTTCCCGCGCATCCCGGCGGGCCTGCGGGACCGGCGCCGGGCACCATACCGCGGCCTGGCCCCGGTTCGCCCGGCCGGCCTGCGCCCGCGCGGCCTGCCCGCAGCAGGCAGCGGCCCGGCCGGCCTGCGGGCCGCAGGCGGCGCGGGCTCGTCCTGGCAGCACGCGTCCATGCCCCGGCGCGCGGCGGCCAGGTGCGCACCGCTGCGGCGGCTCGACTGGATCCTGCTGGCCGCCGTCCTTGGCCTCGGCCTGATGGGCACGCTGCTGGTCTGGTCGGCCACCCAGCCCGCGCTGCTGCAGGCGGGCGCCGACCCGCGGACCTACCTGAAGAAGCAGCTGCTGAACATCGGGCTCGGGGTCATCTTGATGCTGGTGGTGGCCACGCTGGGCAACCGGCAGCTCCGGCTGTACGCCCCGGTCCTCTACGGCCTGTCCTGCCTCGGCCTGCTCATCGTGCTCACGCCGCTCGGCAGCGTGGTGAACGGCGCGCAATCCTGGATATCGCTGCCCGGCGGCTTCCAGATCGAGCCGTCCGAGTTTGCCAAGCTCGCGATAATCCTGGTCGCTGCCATGATCCTCGGCGAGCTGCGGCAGGGCGAGCAGCGACCGCGGCTGCGGGCGGTCGCGGGCGCTGTCGCCTGCTCGGCAGTGCCGTTCACGCTCGTGGTGCTGCAGCCCGACCTCGGCGTGACCATCCTGATGGGTACGCTGCTGGCGGGCATGATCGCGCTGTCTGGGATCCGGCTGCGCTGGCTGGCCGGGCTGGCAGCGGCCGGGACGGCGGCCGCGGTCGCCGCCGTCAACCTGCACCTGCTCAAGGCCTACCAGGTCAGCCGGCTGACATCGTTCCTCAACCCGTCCGCCGACCCGCGCGGGACCGGGTACAGTGCCGCCCAGTCGAAGATCGCGATCGGCTCCGGCGGACTGTACGGCCACGGGCTTTTCCACGGCCCGCTCACCGCCGGGAACTTCGTTCCCGAGCAGCACACGGACTTCATCTTCTCGGTGGCCGGGGAGGAACTAGGCTTCGTCGGCGCGGCCGCGATCATCGCGCTGCTCGCCGTCGTCTTGCTCCGTGCGCTGCGCATCTCCGCCCAGGCGGACGACCAGTTCGGCATGCTGGTGGCCGCCGGGATCACGATCTGGTTCGCCGTGCAGTCGTTCGTGAACATCGGCATGACGATCGGGATCACGCCGGTCACCGGGCTGCCGCTGCCGTTCGTGTCCTACGGCGGCTCGGCCATGTTCGCTGACATGATCGCGATCGGCGTCCTGCAGGTGGTCCGCCGGCACCAGTCGGTCTTCGGCTGACCGCTCGCAGCTCGCTTGCACTCCATCGGTACCCTGGGTGAATGTCTGCGGAGTCCGTCTACCCCCTGCTGGAACCGCTGCTCCCGCTGGTACGCAAGCCGGTCCAGTATGTCGGCGGCGAGCTGAACTCGGTTGTCAAGGACTGGGACGCGGCCGAGGTCCGGTGGGCGCTGATGTACCCGGACGCCTACGAGGTCGGCGCGGCGAACCAGGGTATCCAGATCCTCTACGAGGTGCTGAACGGCTGCGAAGGCGTGCTCGCCGAGCGCACCTACAGCGTCTGGCAGGACCTGGAGGCGCTGATGCGCGAGCATCAGGTGCCGCAGTTCACCGTGGACGCGCACCGGCCGGTGCGGGCGTTCGACGTGCTCGGCGTGAGCTTCGCGACCGAGCTCGGCTACACGAACCTGCTGACCGCGCTCGACCTCGCCGGGATCCCGCTGAGCGCGGCCGACCGCGGCGCTGATGACCCGGTGGTACTGGCCGGCGGGCACGCGGCGTTCAACCCGGAGCCGATCGCCGAGTTCATCGACGGCGCCGTGCTTGGCGACGGCGAGCAGGTGGTGCTCGGCATCACCGCGTTGATCAGGGAATGGAAGCGGGCCGGGCGGCCGGACGGCCGGGACGGCCTGCTGCTGAGCCTGGCCGCGGCCGGCGGGGTGTACGTGCCGCGCTTCTACGACGTCGACTACCGCCCGGACGGGCAGATCAGCCGGGTAACGCCGAACCGGCGCGGCGTGCCGCGGGCCGTCGCCAAGCACACCGTGATGGACCTTGACGCCTGGCCGTACCCGGCCAAGCCGCTGGTGCCGCTGGCCGAGACGGTGCATGAGCGGTTCAGCGTGGAAATCTTCCGCGGCTGCACCAGGGGCTGCCGGTTCTGCCAGGCCGGGATGATCACCCGCCCGGTCCGCGAGCGGTCAGTCACCACGATCGGCGACATGGTCGCCACGGGCCTGGCCGAGAGCGGGTTCGGTGAGGTAGGGCTGCTGTCGCTGTCCAGCGCCGACCACAGCGAGATTAACGAGATCGCCACCGGGCTGGCCGACCAGTACGCGGGCACCAACACCGGGCTGTCGCTGCCCTCCACCCGCGTTGACGCGTTCAACGTCACGCTGGCCAACGAGCTGAGCAGGAACGGCCGGCGCTCCGGGCTGACCTTCGCCCCGGAAGGCGGCACCGACCGGATCCGCAAGGTGATCAACAAGATGGTCACCGAGGAAGACCTGATCAAGACCGTCACCACGGCCTACGCCAACGGCTGGCGCCAGGTGAAGCTCTACTTCATGTGCGGCCTGCCGACCGAGACCGACGAGGACGTGCTGGCCATCGCCCGGGTCGCGCAGCGGGTGATCGAGGCGGGCCGGAAGGCCACCGGCACCCGCGACATCCGCTGCACCGTATCGATCGGCGGGTTCGTGCCAAAGCCGCATACCCCGTTCCAGTGGGCGGCGCAGTGCGAGCACGAGACGGTCGATGCCCGGCTGCGGGCACTCGGCCAGGCGCTGCGGGCCAACCGGAACTATGGCAAGGCGATCGGCTTCCGCTACCACGACGGCAGGCCGTCGGTCATCGAGGGACTGCTGTCCCGCGGGGATCGCCGGGTAGCGAGGGTGATCAGGGCCGCCTGGCGGGACGGCGCCAGGTTCGACGGGTGGAGCGAGCATTTCAGCTATGACCAGTGGGCGCGCTGCGCGGCCGAGGCGCTGGCCGCCGACGGCGTCGACCTGGCCTGGTACACCACCAGGGAGCGCGGCTACGGCGAAGTGCTGCCCTGGGATCATCTCGATGCCGGGCTGGACCGGGACTGGCTCTGGCAGGATTGGCTGGCCGCCATCGACCCGTCCGGCGCGGCCGAGGTGGAGGACTGCCGCTGGACGCCGTGCTTCGAATGCGGTGTCTGCCCGGCGATGGGCACTGAGATCCAGACGGGCCCGACCGGGGCGAAGCTGCTGCCGATCGCCGTTGCCGCCGGACCCGCGGATGCGCGGCCATCAGGAGCCCCGGTGGCGCTGCCGGCCGCTGTCGCGGTAGCCGTCGCGCCCGGTGGCGGCAGTCTCCCCGGCCACCCCGTTAAAAATGCTGGCATCGAAGGCGGGGCATAGATGGCTCGTGCCGCGCCAGCGGGCCCGCCGCCGGCGCCGGTCGCCCGGCGACTCGTCATCCGGTACGCTAAAAGAGGCAGGATGCGCTTCGCGAGCCATCGGGACGTCGCGCGCGCCGTCGAGCGGGGAGTACGAATCGCCGGATTGCCCATCGCCTTTTCGGCGGGGTTTTCTCCGCACCCGAAGATTTCTTACGCGGGGGGAGCGCAGACGGGCACCGCGAGCGAGGCTGAATACCTCGAGATTGCCCTGACAGCGCCGTGCGCAGCCGCCGAAGTGCAGGACCGGCTTGATGCTGCCCTGCCGAGCGGAATTGATGTGATTGACGTTTTCGAGATGACCGGCGCCCTGCCTGCGGGACTCGCTGGGGCTACTGGCGAGCAGGATCGCTCGGCTGCGGCGGCCGGCCCGCCCGCTGGCCGGCTGGATGCCTTGCGGCTTGAGGCATCCGACTGGGAGGTCGTCCTTCCCGGAGTGGCGCCCGGTGCCGCGGCCCGGGCCGTCGAGGTCTTCCTCGCGTCCGGCACCGCGGAAGTGGAACGCCTGACCAGTAAGGGAACCCGGCGGGTGGATGCCCGCGCAGCCGTCGTAAGGCTAGAGGTAGACCGGCGTGCCGCTGCAGGGCGAGACGCCACATGTGCGATACTTCGAATGGTTGTTCGGCAGATGACACCTGCCGTCCGGCCCGACGACATCCTGACCGCGCTCCGCCAGCTGGCGGCCCTCGCGCCATCGTCGCCCCCGCAGGTGACGCGGCTGGCGCAGGGGCCACTCGCCGTGCTGGCTGCGGCCGCACCGGCGCCCGCGCCCGGCCCGCCCGGGCCCGCGGGCGCCGCAGGCCAGTACGTGGCCGCGGCGGCGGGCGCTGCGCCGCCAGGTCGGCGCGCGGCACAGGGACAGGAAAAGACAACGCGCCCGGGACCGGGGTCCGCCGCTCAGGGGGACACGGCACCAGCGAGCGCATACGACCAGCTCCCGCGTGGCGCGGAAGGTCCGGAGACGGACCTGCGCGCCCGGGAGCCTGACGGGAGAATGCCCGCATGCTCGAGATCGAGCCACAAGATAGAGAAACTGACAGTGACAGGCCAGCAAGTGCCGGCCAGTCCACGGAGATAACAGGAAGCCAGTCCACCGGGGACGGCGGTGCGGCAGGCAGCACCGGCCGGGCCGGCCGGGGCGGCAACCGGGGACTGCTGCGCCGGGCCCGCCGCGCCGTGACCAGGCCAGCCAGCCAGCCAGCCACGGACCAGCAGGCCGCCCAGCCGGATCCGGCATCCGCGCCGCAGGTCGGCCGGACCGCGCAGCCGCAGCCAGCGGCAGCGCCAGACTCGCCGTCGGCCGTGCCGCCGGTGGTGATGCCGCCGGTTACCGCCGCGCCCGGGTCCCGCGGGACCCGGGCGGCCGGCGTGCTGGCCCCCGTTCCCGCGCCGGAGTTCAGCCCCACTGCCGCGCCTGCCGCGCCCGCCGCCGGCTTCCAGCCGCCACTAGTGATCTTCCAGGCACCGGAGCTAGGCAGCGGCCAGGGCGGCAGCGGCCAGGGCGGCGGCCAGGGCAGCGGTCGGCGCAAGGCTGCCGCGGCGGACCCGGAGCAGGCCGCCGGGCCGGACGGGGCCGGGCAGGCCGGATCGCCGGACGCGGAGCACGAGGGCGAGGATGATGCCGGGGCCCCGGCGGGCAAGCGCAGGCGCCGGGGCAGCCGCAGCCACAGCAAGGGCCGTGCCGTCGGCGGCGACGCCGACGACAGCGGCGAGCAGGCCGCGCCCGCGGGCGCGGACGACGACGCTCGTGCCCGCGGCCGGCGGCAGCAGGCCGATGCGGAGGTCGGCGACGAGGGCGACGACAGCGACGACGAGAACGGCGACGGGGCTGGCGCGCCCGCCCGCCGCAGGCGCCGCAGGCGGCGCACCGGGACCACGGCGGATGCCGAGTCCCGGGCGCCCGACGACCCGCCGAACACCGTCGTGCATGTGCGCGCTGCCCGCGGCGCCGCGGCCGACGAGCCGTCCGGCGACGTCAAGGGCGTGCGCGGCTCGACCCGGCTGGAGGCCAAGCGGCAGCGGCGGCGGGAGGGCCGCGAGTCGGGCCGCCGCCGTCCGCCGGTGATCACCGAGTCCGAGTTCCTCGCCCGGCGCGAGGCCGTCGACCGGGTCATGGTCGTCCGGCAGCACGGCGAGCGAACCCAGATAGCGGTCCTGGAGGACGGCGTCCTGGTCGAGCACTACGTGGACAAGGCCAGCCACCAGTCCTACGTCGGCAACGTCTACCTGGGCAAGGTGCAGAACGTGCTGCCCTCGATGGAGGCGGCGTTCGTCGACATTGGCAAGGGCCGGAACGCGGTGCTGTATGCCGGCGAGGTCAACTTCGACGCCAGCGGGCTGGAGGGCGAGTCCAAGCGGATCGAGTCCGCGCTCAAGTCGGGCCAGTCGATCCTCGTGCAGGTGACCAAGGATCCGATCGGCCACAAGGGCGCCAGGCTTACCAGCCAGGTCAGCCTGCCCGGCCGCTACCTGGTCTACGTGCCCGGCTCGGGGATGACCGGGATCAGCAGGAAGCTGCCAGACACCGAGCGGACCCGGCTCAAGCAGATCCTGAAGAAGGTCATGCCGGAGAACGCCGGGGTGATCGTCCGGACGGCCGCCGAGGGAGCCGCCGAGGAGGAGTTGGCACAGGACGTCGCCAGGCTCTCAGCGCAGTGGGAGGCCATCGAGCAGAAGGCAAAGACGGCGTCGGCCCCCGCACTGCTTTACAGCGAGCCTGATCTCACCATCAGGGTAGTCAGGGATATTTTTAACGAGGACTTCGCCAGCTTGGTGATTTCCAGTGATGGCGAATGGGACATGGTGGATGAGTACGTCCGCTACGTCGCGCCGCATCTCGCTGACCGGCTCAGCCGCTGGGACAGTGACCAGGACGTGTTCGCCGCGTACCGGATCGACGAGCAGATCGCCAAGGCGCTGGACCGCAAGGTCTGGCTGCCGAGTGGCGGCTCGCTGGTGATCGACGCGACCGAGGCGATGACCGTCATCGACGTGAACACCGGCAAGTTCACCGGGCACGGCGGCAACCTGGAGCAGACCGTCACCCGCAACAACCTGGAGGCTGCTGAGGAGATCGTCCGGCAACTCCGGCTGCGGGACGTGGGCGGCATCATTGTCATCGACTTCATCGACATGGTGCTGGAAAGCAACAGGGATCTGGTGCTAAGGCGGCTGCTCGAATGCCTCGCCCGGGACCGCACCAAGCACCAGGTGGCCGAGGTCACCTCGCTGGGCCTGGTGCAGATGACCCGCAAACGGGTCGGGTCCGGGCTGCTTGAGGCGTTCTCGGTGCCGTGCGAACATTGCAACGGGCGCGGCGTGCTCGTGTCACTTGAGCCGGTTGATCACACGCCGGCGTCCGGCCAGCGCGGCCGCCCGGTCGACGACGACCGGCCGGCCGGCGCCGACGGCCAGGGCCGGAACGGCCGCCGCGGCGGGCGCGGTTCCGGTGGCTCAGGCGGCTCCGGGCGGGGCCGTCGGGGCGACCAGGCAGTGGCCGGCCCAGCGGAAGTAGCGGAGCAGGCGGCCAGGGATACGGCTGTTCAGGCGGCGGCTGCGGGTGCCGGGCTGGCCGCGGGCGACGGCGCGGCCGGCCGGGCAGCCGATGCCGGAGCCGACGTCGCGGCAGACGCTGCGGCAGACGCCGCCGCAGCGGCCGCGGCCGGTAGCGGCGGCGCGGCTGACCAGGCGGTGGCCGATGTGCCACCGCCGGCCGTGCAGCCTGCCAGGCCCGCCGGCCCGGTGGTCACCGTTGGCCCTGTGCTGGTCAGCGGTGCGCCGGCCGGAGCGAGCAGCGCGGCGCCGGCGGCAGGCGCGGTGGCTGCGAGCGCGGCTGAAGCCGGCCGCGTCGGCGCGGCGGACGACGATCCAGCCGAGACCAAGCGCCCGGCGGCCCGAAGGCGGCGGCGGGCGGCGCCTGCCGCGCAAGCACCGGAGCCGGCTGCGGAGACCAGCCAGCCGGCTGCGGAGACCAGCCAGCCGGCCGCGGAGACCAGCCAGCCGGCTGCGGAGACCAGCCAGCCGGCTGCGGAGACCGGCCAGCCGGCTGCGGAGACCAGCCAGCCGGCCGCGGCCAGCGCCGGCCCGGCCGACGGTCCCGGCGAAGCCGGCCCCAGCGGCGGGAACGGCGGCGGGGCCGGCAATCAGCAGGCCAGCGAGGCGCCGGCCGCGGCGATCTGAGCGGGCTCCGCGTCTGGTAGCCTTTGGTCGGCGCACAGGATAGCTCCGGCGGCGCGCTGCCGCCGGTCATGCGGTGTGCAAGGCAGCAGCCCGCTCGTATCGAAGTCGATGCTGATTCCGCGAGTCTCGCGGCGGGCCCGCATAAGGGAGAGAGAGTTCACGGTGTACGCGATCGTGCGCTGCGGCGGCAGGCAGGAGAAGGCGTCCGTCGATGACGTCCTGACCGTCGACAAGCTGGCTGGCGAAGTCGGGTCCAGCCTGACGTTGCCCGCCGTGCTCGTCGTCGACGACGACAACGTCATCAGCGACCCAGCCGAGCTCGGCGAATACCAGATCACCGCGGAGATCCTCGGCCCGGTCAGCGGGCCGAAGATCAATATGGTGCATTACAAGAACAAGACCGGCTACCGGCGCCGGCTTGGTCACCGGCAGAAGTACACGCAGGTGAAGATCACCAAGATCAGCGCCGCGAAGGCCAGCGCCAGCTCGAGGGAGAAGGGCTGAGATGGCACACAAGAAGGGCGCCTCATCCAGCCGTAATGGCCGGGACTCCAACGCCCAGCGGCTCGGCGTGAAGCGGTTCGGCGGGCAGCTCGTCGGTGCGGGCGAGATCATCGTGCGCCAGCACGGCACCCACTTCCACCCGGGCCCCGGCGTCGGCCGTGGCGGCGACGACACCTTGTTCGCCCTCATCTCCGGGACGGTGCAGTTCGGCACCCGCCGCGGGCGGCGCGCCATCAGCATCATTCCCGTCGCGGCGGCCGATAGCGTCACCGCGCAGGCGGGATAGCGCGGGCGGGGTAACTCTGCCCGGCAGGATAGCTCCGCTGCGGCAGTTCACCAGGCGTTGCCTTGAGGGCGGACCGGGTCGCCGGTCCGCCCTCAAGTTGTCTGGGACCGCAGGTCGGTTTCATGATCTCCGGGATCATGGGCTGGGCGCGAGGAACGATGGGAGGTGCATAGGGAATGGCCGAGTTCGCGGATCAGGCTGAGGTACGCGTGCAGGCAGGGGACGGCGGCCATGGCTGCGCCTCGATCCACCGGGAGAAGTTCAAGCCGCTCGGCGGCCCGGACGGCGGCAACGGCGGCCGCGGCGGCGATGTGATCATCGAGGTTGACCCGGGCGCGGTGACACTACTGGAGTTCCACCGCAGGCCGCTGCGGCGGGCGGGCAGCGGCAAGCCGGGGGCCGGTTCCAACCGCAGCGGCGCCGTGGGCGCGGACCTCGTGCTCCGGGTGCCCGACGGCACCGTGATCAAGACCCAGGACGGGGATTTGCTCGCCGACCTGATCGGAGCGGGCACCAGGTTCATCGCCGCCCAGGGCGGTCGCGGTGGGCTCGGGAATGCCGCCCTGGCCTCGGCTCGTCGCAAAGCTCCCGGGTTCGCCCTTCGCGGCGAGCCGGGCGTCGCCAGGACACTGGTCCTTGAGCTCAAGACGGTGGCCGACGCCGGCCTGGTCGGCTTCCCGAACGCGGGCAAGTCCTCGCTCATCGCAGTGCTGTCGGCGGCCCGGCCCAAGATCGCCAACTACCCGTTCACCACCTTGATCCCGCACCTGGGCGTCGCCGAGGCGGGGGAGACCCAGTTCGTGATCGCCGACGTGCCTGGGCTCATCCCCGGTGCGAGCCACGGCAAGGGTCTCGGGCTCGACTTCCTCCGGCACGTGGAGCGGTGCACAGTCCTGGTGCACGTGCTCGACTGCGCGGTCGAGGAGCCAGGCCGCGCGCCGCTCGCCGACCTGGCCGTAATCGAGCAGGAACTGGCCGCCTATGAGGCCGCTACCGGTGCTTACCTGCGCGACCGGCCGCGGATCATCGCGCTGAACAAGATCGACGTGCCGGCCGCCCGCGAGCGGGCGGACCAGGTGGCACCGGTGCTTGCCGACCGCGGGCTCACCGTATGCCGGGTATCAGCGGCCACCAAAGAGGGCCTGCGCGAATTCGCATTCGCGCTGGCCAGTGTGATCTCGGCGGCTCGTGCTGCCGCGCCGGTGCCCGAGCCCACCCGGCTGGTCATCCGCCCGGAACCGGTCGCGGGACCGGAGTTCGAGGTGGTGATGACGGGCGAGAACAGCTTCCGCATCCGCGGCGAGAAACCCCGGCGGTGGATACTGCAGACCGACTTCAGCAACGACGAGGCGGTCGGGTACCTGGCCGACCGGCTGGCCAAGCTCGGCATCGAGGACGCGCTGGCCGGGGCGGGGGCGGCGCCCGGCGCCGAGGTACTGATCGGCGAGGAGTCCAACGAGGTGGTGTTCGACTGGGATCCGGACCTGCCAGCCGGGGCCGGCTTCGGCCCGCGCGGCACCGACCGCCGCCTCTCCGGCTGAGTCCAGCCCCCGATCAAACAGCAGTTAAGTCTTTGCACGCCGTAGCGTGCAAAGACTTAACTGCTGGGCGCTGCGGCGAGCACTCGCTGCACCTCGTCGTAGCTGACCGGGCCGGCCGACGGGGCCGGTGCCTCACTCGCTTCTGCTGCTGCCCGTAGCGCGGCGCCGATCGCGGCGGGGTAGAGCGCGGACCCGGTGCTGACCCGGGCAACGCCCGCGTCAGCCAGGTCGGCCAGCCGGGTGCCCGGCTGCCAGAGCACGTTCAGCGGCAGGCCGGCTCCGGTGGCCACGGCGGCGGTGTCGGCCTGGCCGGTGAGCCCGGGGATGAACACGCCGTGCGCCCCGGCCTCGCGGTAAGCAGCCAGCCGGCGCAGCGTCTCGTCGAGCCGCTCCGGCGGGGCCGGCGTCCGCAGCCAGTACGTGTCGGTGCGGGCGTTCACGAACAGGCCGGGGTGCCGCCGCGGCGACGGCCGCGATCACCGCGGCGTGCAGATCGGCCGGGCGCAAGCCGCCGCGGGCAGACCATCCTCCAGGTTGAGGCCGGCCACCCCAGCAGTCCGGCGGGCCGCGCGCACGCGGCTGGCCTCGGCTGACTATATGAGGTCATGCCAGTCAAGGTAGCCGCGAACATTTCGGCGCAGGCCGAACTGTGGCCGGCCTACATTGGCCAGATGAGCCGATCCCGTACCGCAGAGCTCGGCGCCCTGTTCGGTGACCCGACCCGGGCGCAGCTGCTTGACCTGCTGCTGGATGGCCGGGCGCGCACCGTCGGGGAGCTCGCCAGGGCCAGCCACGTCGCGATGTCCACCGCGAGCGAGCATCTGGGCCGCCTGCTCGATGCCGGACTTGTCCAGGTGCGCGCGCAGGGGCGGCACCGGCATTACCGGCTGGCTGGCCCGGAGGTGGCCGGGCTGCTTGAGGCCATGGAGGCATTGCCGCAGCCGGGCGCGACTGCGGGCCAGAACAGCCCGGGGCCGCCAGCCGGCCAGCGGCCCCGGCCCGGAGCTGCGCTGCAGCCGGGCAGCCGCGCCCCGGCCGAGCTCAGGTTCGCCCGTACCTGCTACGACCATCTGGCCGGCAGCCTGGCCGTGGCAATGCACGAGCTGCTGATCACCGGGCCAGCTGACGGCTCGCCCGAGCTCAGCGCGGCCGCCCCCGCCGCCCTGGAGATGCTCGGCGTGGACGGTGACCAGCCAGCGGGCAGCCGGCGGCCCCGGCTGCGCAATTGCCTGGACTGGTCTGAGCGCAAACCGCACCTGGCCGGCGCCACCGGCGCCGCGCTGCTCACCAGCCTGCTGGAACGCGGCTGGCTGGTCCGCCGGCGCACACCCCGCGCGGTGCGGCTGACCAGGCCTGGCCGCGCTGCGCTCGCCGCCGCGTTCGGCCCGCATCCCTGCTGGGCGCTGCTGGCCGGCCAGCACAGTCTCCGCAGCTGACCAGCGCTGTCAGCGGCCCGGGTTCGTGCGCATGTGCCCCGATCCGCCGATCCGCCGATCCGCAGTGATCACCAGTTGGCGGTCAGGGCTGCGGCGGGACTAGCTCGGCCGGGAATCCGGTCCAGCGCAGTTGCGGCGGCAGGTGGCCGACCTCGTTATAGCTGACCAGCGTGGCCGGCCGCCCGGTCCGGTAGAGGATCACGGTGATGGCGCCATTGCACTGGTTCAGGCCGAGCCACCGCCAGTCCGGTGCATCCAGGGCATGCCGGACGAACCAGCCGATCAGGAAGTTGTGCGTGACCAGCAGCTCGCTGTCGTCATGCCCGCCCGGCCGGGCGTACCGGGCGATGACCGCGGCGGCCAGCTCGGCACCCTCGGCGCGCTCGTCCGGTGCGTAGCTGTCGATGAGCTGCGTATAAGGCGCCGGCAGGTCCGGCAGGCCGGTCACCGGCGGCAGGTAGTCGCCGAGCAGCCCGGACGGGCTTACCGGCACGCCGGGCAGGCAGTCCGCGATCAGCTCCGCTGTTTCCTCGGCGCGCTCGGCCGGGCTGTGCCTGATGGCAGCGAACCGGATATGGCGAAGCCGTTCGGCTGCTGCGCTCGCCTGCTGCTGGCCGACCGGGGTGAGGCCGCCGTCATCATCGGCCTCGCCATGTCTGACCAGGTAGAGAAATCGGCTCGGCACCATGATCCTTTCCGGCCTCGGGGCTGATCGGGCGGTTCAGCGGGCAGTTCAGCGGGCGGCGGGCAGTTTCGCGGGCAGTTCAGCGGGCGGCGGGCAGTTTCGCGGGCGGTTCAGCGGGCGGCGGGCAGTTTCGCGGGCGGGCAGCGGGCGGTTTCGCGGCTGGTAGTTTCAGCGGGCATCCGGCGGGTGCTCAGGGGAGTGTCATGACCTGCGGACCATCGGCCGTGATCGCGACCGTGTGCTCGAAATGCGCGGCCTGGCTGCCGTCGGCCGTGCGCAGCGTCCAGCCGTCGGCATCGATGCGGTAGCCGTCGCGGCCGCCGGCCATGAACCACGGCTCGATCGCGAGCACCAGGCCGGGCCGCAGGGTCATGCCCCGCTTCGGGCGGCCCTCGTTCGGCACCGACGGCTCCTCGTGCATGTGCCGGCCGATCCCGTGACCGCCGAAGTCGGTGTTGATCCCGTAGCCGCCGCGGCGGCCGACCCGGCCGATGGCATGCGAGATGTCGCCGAGCCGCGCCCCTGGCCTGGCCGCCTTGATCCCGGCCTGCAGGGCCTGGCGGGTGACCTCGGCCAGCCGGCCGTCGGCCGGCCGCGGCTTCCCGACGGCGAACGTGACGGCCGCATCGCCTGTCCAGCCGCCGATCTCCGCGCCGCAGTCGATGCTGACCAGGTCGCCGGGCCGGAGGCAGTAGTCGTCCGGGATTCCGTGCAGCGCGGCGTCGTTGACGGAGGAGCAGATCACGGCGGGAAAGGCGGTGGAAGCGAAGCCCGGCTGGTAGCCGAGGAAGGTCGACGTCGCCCCATGCTCGGCTAGCACCGACCTGGCCAGCGCGTCCAGGGACCGCAACGTCACCCCGGCCGCCGCGCTGGCCTGGATGGCGGCCAGTACCGCGGCAACCGCCCGCCCGGCCTCGCGCATCGCGGCGATCTCCCCGGCTGACTTCAACTCGACCATGCTCGCCTCCCATCCGGTAGCTATCTTGCTGCACCTGGCAGGCCGCCCGTTCGCCGGCCGTGGCGCCGGCGTGGCGGCGGACCGCGGCTGCCCGGAACTGTCCCGCCTTGCCCGGGTCGTCTCGGCTGGCCGGGGACCGCGGGCCGGGCGATAGGGTCCGGATATGCCGATCTCCGCCAAGGCCGCCGAGCTCCTCAAGCTGCATCTCGACCCCGAGCTCCTGGTCTTCGTCAACGTCTGGGACGCCATCAGCGCGAAGATCGTGGCCGGCCTGCCAGGCTGCCGGGCGATCGCCACCGCGAGCTACTCCATCGCCGCGTCGCACGGGTACCCGGACGGGGAGCGGATCCCGCTGGACGAGATGATCACCGCGGTCGGCCGGGTCGCCGCCGCGGTTGACCTGCCGGTCACCGCCGACCTTGAGGCTGGCTATGGTGACGCTGGGATGACCGTGCGCCGGGCGATCGGCGTCGGGGTGGTGGGCGGCAACATCGAGGACCAGATGCGGCCGCTGGCCGACGCGGTCGGCGCGGTGTCGGCGGTGGTCCGGGCCGGGGAGGCCGAGGGAGTCCCGTTCGTGCTGAACGCCAGGACCGACGCCTTCATCATGGCCGCCGACCGGGATCCGGCTGCCGTCCTCGCCGACGCGATCGAGCGCGGCCGGGCATTCCTGGACGCCGGGGCGGCCTGCGTGTTCGTGCCCGGCCCGCTGGACGCCGGCGCGATCGGCGCCCTCGTCGACGGCATCGGCCAGCGGAAAGTCAGCGTGATCGGCTATCCCGGGTCGGTGGCGCAGCAGGAACTCGCCGCGCTCGGGGTCGCCAGGATCTCGTTCGGCCCGTTCACGCAGCGCGTCGCGCTCGCCGCTCTCGCCGACGCAGGGACGGAGCTGCTGGCCGGTGCCGCGCTGCCCGCCATCCGCGTGGTGACCTGACCGGCGCCGGCCGCGATCTGTGCGCGGAGCCAATCCTGCCGGGAGTCGCCCGGCCGGTGATCACCCGGCCGGGGTGATGACGATGATCCGCTGACTTCGTAACGATAAGTGCTCAGTGGCCGCACCGGCCGCCACCGTAGCGGACAGGCGGAACCTTCGCGCCTGCTGGGGGCACGAAGGGGTGGCCCATGAACATGCTGCTGGAGCGGCTGGGCGCGTTCGCCGCCCGCCGGCACTGGATCGTCATCATCGCCTGGCTGGTCATTCTCGGCGGCCTGATCGGGGCGATGCGCCAATTCGGCGGCGAGTTCGTCAACGACTACACAGTGCCCGGCAGCGGCTCGTCGAACGGCCTCAACCTGCTCAACAGCGACTACCCGCAGCAGGGCGGCTACGGCGGCCAGATCGTGTTCCACGCCCGGCACGGCACCGTCGCGCAGCAGCAGACCGCGGTGAACCAGGCCACCAAGAACGTGGCCGGGCTGCCGCACGTGCTCAAGGCCGTCAGCCCGTTCGCGTCGCCGGGCACCGGCGCCGTCTCGAAGGACGGCACCATCGCTTACGCCAGCGTGTCCTGGCGGGACAACCCGGCGGGCCTGACGACCTCGTACCTGAAAAAGCTGAACAAGGCCGTCTCGCCGGCCCGCAAGGCTGGCCTGGCGGTGGAGTACGGCGGCGGCGCCGGGCAGATCGGCCAGCAGACGAGCGACACGGTGTCCGAGATCATCGGCCTGGCCAGCGCCCTGCTGCTGCTGCTGTTCATGTTCGGCTCGTTCATCACGGCGGCGGTCCCGCTGGTGTCCGCCATCTTCAGCGTGGGCGCCGGCCTGTCGGTAGTCGGGCTGCTGGCCGCGGTAATGACCTTCCCGACCACCGCGCCGACCGTCGCCACCCTGCTCGGCCTCGGCGTCGCGGTCGACTACGGCTTGTTCCTCACGGCCCGGCACCGTGAGCAGCTCGACGACGGCATGGACGTGGTCACCTCCGCATCCCGGGCCGAGGGCACATCGGGCGCGGCGATCGTCGTCGCCGGCAGCACCGTCGTCGTCGCGATCCTTGGCCTCTATCTCTCCGGCGTGCCGTTCGTCGGCTCGATGGGCCTCGCGGCGGCCATCGTCGTCGCCATCACCATGTGCGCGGCGCTGACGCTGGTCCCGGCGTTCATGGGGCTGGTCAAGAACAACGTACGGTCGCTGAAAGCGCGGGTCCGCGCGCACCGGGCGGGTATCTCGGCGCAGCAGCAGGCAAAGCAGACCGCCACGGGCACCGACGAGAAGCACGAGCGCAGCGCCTTCGCCCGCTGGGGGCGCCGAGTCAGCGCGCAGCCCTGGCCGTGGGGCGTCGCCAGCGTGCTGGTGCTCCTCGTGCTGGCTATCCCGCTGCTGTCCATCGACCTCGGCCAGCCGGACAACGGGACCAACCCGACCACCGACAGCAGCCGCCGCGCCTACGACCTCATCACCGACGGCTTCGGCGTCGGCGCCAACGGGCCGCTGACGGTCGTCGTCAAGCTGCCCAAGCAGTCGAGCTCGGCGGACCAGTCGCTGCTGAACTCCATGACCAAAGGCGTCGCGGGTGAGCGCGGGATCGCGTCGGTGACGCCGGCCTCGGTGAACAAGGCAGCAACGGTCGCCGTCTTCAACGCGGTGCCGACCACGTCGCCGCAGGCGAAGGCCACAGTCTCGCTGGTGCGCAGGCTGCGTGACGACGTGCTGCCCAAATACCAGGCCACCTCCTACGTCACCGGCACCACCGCGGGCAACGTGGACTTCACCGACCAGATCAGCAGCCGGATGCTGATCCTGATCCTGGCCGTCGTGGCAATCGCCTTCGTCCTGCTGACCATGGCGTTCCGGTCCGTGGTCATCGCCACCAAGGCGGCGATCATGAACCTGCTGTCGATCGCGGCCGCCTACGGCGTGATCGTCGCGATCTTCCAGTGGGGCTGGGGCGCCAGCCTGATCGGGGTGCACACCACGTCGCCCATCCCGGCGTACGTGCCGATGATGATGTTCGCGATCGTCTTCGGCCTGTCCATGGATTACGAGGTGTTCCTGCTCTCCCGGGTACACGAGTCGTGGATAGCGACCGATGACGCGCACCGCAGCGTGGCGATCGGCATCGGCAGCACCGCGCGGGTGATCACGACGGCGGCCGCCATCATGGTGGTCGTGTTCGCCAGCTTCATCCTGAACGACCAGGCCGCGGTGAAGATGCTGGCGATAGGCATGGCGGTCGCGGTGCTGATCGACGCGTCGATCGTGCGGATGATCCTGGTGCCGGCGGTCATGTCGCTGCTCGGCAAGCGTGCCTGGTGGATGCCGCAGTGGATGGAGCGCATCGTGCCGCAGCTGCAGCTGGAGGGCAGCGTCGCCGCGGCAGCGGCCGCCGCGCCCGGCCAGCCTGGTCACCGCGACCAGGCGTCCAGGACGGCCGGCGGCGGCTGACGGCGTCGCCAGGCCGCCCGACCGCATCTATGCTTGTCCTTCGCGGATGCCGGCGCCCGCAGCGGCTCCCGGCTGGTCGCTTACCGGGCGGCCGGGGCGAGGCTCGAAGGGGATTGTTGTTGTCAGACGAGGACATTAACCTCGAGCAGGGCTACATATCTGTGCTCTACCGGCGCCTCGACCAATTGCGCGAACGGACGTCCGGCCGGCTGGCCGGCGTGCTGCGGCAAACCGGCGGGACGCATCAGGCCAGGACCGAGCGCGAGGCGTTCAGCGCGATGTACCTCCAGCAGATCGCGCAGTTCAACGCGGCGGAGAACGGGCTCTGCTTCGGCCGGCTCGACTTCCGTGACGGCGAGCGCCGCTATATCGGCCGGCTCGGGCTGCACGGTGACACCGAGGACTACCAGCAACTGCTGATGGACTGGCGCGCATCGGCCGCGCGGCCCTTCTACCTGGCGACGGCCGTGGCGCCGGAGAACGTGACGCTGCGGCGGCATATCGAGACCAGGGACAGGAAGGTCACCGGACTCGACGACGAGGTGCTCGACCTGGCCGCGGCCGACCCGAACCGCCACGACGGGCTCACCGGCGAGTCGGCGCTGCTGGCCGCGATGAGCGCCAGCCGCACCGGGCGGATGAGCGACATTGTCGAGACGATCCAGGCCGAGCAGGATCACATCATCCGCTCCGCGCTGGCCGGCGTCCTCGTCGTGCAGGGCGGCCCCGGCACCGGCAAGACCGCCGTCGCGCTGCACCGCGCCGCTTACCTGCTCTATACCCACCGGCGGCAATTGCAGAAGCGCGGCGTGCTCGTAGTCGGCCCGAACGCCACGTTCCTCCGCTATATCGGGCAGGTACTGCCGTCGCTCGGCGAGACCAGCGTGCTGCTGTCCACCATGGCGGGCCTGTACCCGGGCATCACGGCCACCGCGGCCGAGCCGCCGGAAACCGCGGTGCTCAAGGGCAGCCTGCGGATGGCGCGGGTAATCGCCACGGCCGTGCGGGACCGGCAGCAGGTGCCGTCCAGCGGGCTGACGGTGACCTTCGAGCGCGACACGTACGTGCTCAGCAAGCAGGCGTGCGCGAAGGCACGCGAGCGGGCCCGCCGGTCCCGGCGGCCGCACAACCAGGCCAGGACGGTCTTCGTCCGGGAAATGCTGACCGCCCTGACCAGCGTGGTGGCGGGCAAGATCGGCGCCAACGCGCTCGGCGAGGCCAACCTGCTCGATGACGCGGACATCGCCGAACTGCGCGAGGAACTGCGCGCCGACCCGGGCGTCCGCGCCGCGATCGACCGGCTGTGGCCGGTACTGACGCCGCAGCGGCTGCTGGCGGAGCTGTTCTCATCGCAGCGGCGGCTGGCGTCCGCCGCGCCGAGGTTCACCCCGGCCGAGCGGGCCCTGCTGCTCCGCATGGCCGGCCCCGGGCAGCCACCAGGAGGCGGCGCCGAGTGGACTCCCGCCGACGTCCCGCTGCTCGACGAGGCAGCAGAATTGCTTGGCGAGGACGACCTGGCAGTCAGGGTAAGCGCGGAACGCGAGCGGCGGGCCCGGGTCGGCTACGCGCAGGGCGTGCTGGACATCATGTCGCGAGACGACGAGGACGATCCCGAGATCCTGATGGGCGCCGACCTGGTGGATGCCAGCCGGCTGGCGGCCCGGCACGAGGAAGCCGAGCACCTGACCGCGGCCGAGCGCGCCGCCGTCGACCGGACCTGGGCCTTCGGCCATGTCATCGTGGACGAGGCGCAGGAGCTATCGGAACTGGCCTGGCGGATGCTGATGCGCCGCTGCCCGGCCAGGTCGATGACGATCGTCGGCGACGTCGCGCAGACCGGCGACCTGGCCGGCGCGCCATCCTGGGAACAGACGCTGAGCCCCTATATGGGGGACCGCTGGCGGCTGGCCGGGCTGACGATCAACTACCGGACGCCGGCCGAGATCATGACGGTGGCCGCCGACGTGCTGGCCGCGATCGACCCCGGGCTCGAGCTGCCGCGATCGGTGCGGGAGTCGGGAGCGGCGCCGTGGCGGCTGCAGGCGGCCGCCGGGGAACTCGCCGGAGCCGTGGCGGCGGCCACCGGACGTGCCGCCGCGCTGACCGGGGACGGGCGGCTCGCGGTGATCGTGCCCGCATCGCGCCTCGGCGAGCTCAGCGCCGCCGTGGCGGCCAGCGGGCCGCCGCTGCGGCGGGGGGCGGCGCTGCGGCGGGGGGCGGCGCCTCGGCCGCCGCCGACCCGGACCTGGAGAGCCCGGTCGTCGTGCTCACTGTCCGGCAGGCCAAGGGCCTGGAGTTCGACTACGTGCTGATCGCCGATCCCGGCCAGATCGTGGCCGACTCTGCCCGCGGCCTGAACGACCTCTATGTGGCGCTGACCAGGGCTACCCAGCGCCTCGGGGTAGTGCATCCCGGCTCAGCGCCGGGCGTCCTGGCCGCCCTGAAGCCGATCGGCTCAGTGGCCGAAATCAGTTGAAAGCACCCATTCAACTCCAAAGTCACCCCGCCGAGTAATCCACGCCCGCCCGCTGCCGACGTGCAGCGCGGCGCCGGCCGGGCACGCCGACCCGGGCAAGCCTGGCTGAAATGGCTCCCGGTCAGTCGTTGTCGCGGTTGCCGAAACGGCTGAACAGGCGCTCGCCTGCCCCGACCGCGGTCTCTGCGACGCCGCGGACCATGCCGACGAACGGGTCGGCGGTGCGGTTCCAGGATTCCTGGTAGGACTGCGCGGCGGCCTTGACCTCCTCAGACACCGACGCCTCCCCGTCATCCTCGCGCCTGGGGTAGTTCCCGGCCAGGATGTCGCGGTACTCGCCCTCGGCGGCCCACCGGTCGAGTTCGGCGAACCTGACCACCGCGAACGGGTGTGTGTTGCCCTCCAGCTGGAGCAGCTTCAGCAGGCCGTCCCGCACGTCCGGCACGGCGTCGTACTCACGCGCCTGGGCGTGGAACGCGTCGTGGCTCAGCTCGGACATCCGGGAGCCGCCGGCCAGCTTCATCAGCGCGCGGCGGCCCGACTCCAAGTCCTGGCCGGCCAGCAGGCCCGCCCGGTCACAGGACAGCTCGGACTTGCGGTACCACTCCTCCAGGCCCCAGATGATCGCCCGCAGCCCGATGTAGCCGATCGGCATCCAGGCCACTCGCGCGGCCAGCCTGATCAGGTGATAGAGCATCGTGCGGTACACCGAGTGGCCGGACAGCACGTGCCCGAGTTCGTGCCCGATCACCCACCGCATCTCCTCGGCGTCGAGCAAGTCCACCAGGCCGGTCGAGATCACGATGAACGGCTTATCGGTGCCGAGTGTCATCGCGTTGACTACCGGGTCCTGCCTGATGAACAGCTCCGGCACCGCTGGCAGGTCCAGGATGTAAGAGCCGTCCAGCAGCATCTGGTAGAGCTGCGGGAACTGCTCCTGGGACGCCTTCACGCCGCTGGCGAGGAACATCAGCCGCAGGCTGCGGTCGCTGAACAGCCCGGCCAGCCGGCGCAGCAGCACGTCGAATCCGGTGAGTTTGCGCATCGCCACCAACGCGGAGCGGTCGGCGGGATGCTCGTAAGCGCGTGAGCTGATACCGGGCAGACGCACCCGGGAACGGTCGGGCACAGAGGTCATACCTGCCATCGTAGGTCCAGCGAGCGGAGGTCGATGCAGATGACGGCTGACCGGGCCGGGACTAACTGCGCAAGTGCGGGATACTGGGCAGATGGCCGATCGCAATGTGCTGGGCGGCGAGCTGGAGCCGTGCGGCACCGACCCGGTTACCGGGTTCTACCGGGATGGCTGCTGCAATACCGGGCCCGAAGACCGGGGGAGCCATACGATCTGCGCGGTGGTGACCGCCGAGTTCCTGGAGCACCAGCGCCGGATCGGGAATGACCTGCGCACCCCCATGCCGCAGTACGAGTTCCCCGGGCTCGTGCCGGGAGATCGCTGGTGCGTGACCGCGGCGAACTGGCTGCGAGCGCACCACGACGGCGCTGCGGCGTACGTCGTGCTGGCGTCAACCCATGCGCGGGCCCTGGACATCGTGCCGATCGAGGCGCTGCGGGAGCACGCTATCGACGTGCCGGCCGATCCGGGGGCACTCGCGGACTGAGCCGGGGTGCTGGTCAGGGCCGGGTGCCGTAGGACGGGCGGCCGGCCGCGGCCGGCCGCGATGGGTACGCGTCGCTTACCCAGTCGCAGAGCAGCGGCCTGGTCTGGCGCGGGTCGATGATCTCCTCGATGCCGAGGCGCTCGGCGGTCCGCAGCGGGTTGCGGACGGCGTCCAGGCGCTGCCTGATGGAGGCGAGCGCCGCCATCAGGGGCCTGCTCGAGCTCGGCCCGGTAGGCGGCCTCGGTTCCGCCCTCCACCGGCAGCCGTCAGCCGGCCGGCGTCATGCTGGCGGCGGATTTTCTCCGGCCCGCCCAGCTCGTTTGCCAGCGCCTGCCGGCGGCCGATCTCGTCCAGTTCCGGTTGCCATGTCATGCCGGAAAGCTAACTCACGGGGCACCCGGCAGCGCGGCCGCAGCCAGGCCAGGCAATGCCCAGGCGAAGTCCGCAGGCCAGGCCAGGCCAGGCCAGCGACGGCATGGCCGGTCGCGAGCGGGTTCCCGGGCTCAGCGCCAGAGCCGCCTGGTGGCCAGCTGGGCGCCGCTGGCCAGCGTGCCGAGTTTTGCCCAGGCAATCTGCGGATGCACCCGGCCGCCCAGCCCGCAGTCGGTGGAGGCGATCACGTTGTCCCGGCCGACGATGTCCGCATAGCGGACAATCCGGTCGGCGACAAGCTCCGGATGCTCGACCACGTTGGTCGAATGGCTGACCACGCCGGGCAGGATCGCCTTGCCGGGTGGCAGCGTGACATCCAGCCACGCCTTCCACTCGTGCTCGTGCCGGGCATTGGCCGCCTCGAACGAGTAGGCGCTCGCGTTGATCGAGAGCAGCAGGCCGATGATGTCGGCCATCGGCAGGTCGGTCGTGTGCGGGCCATGCCAGCTGCCCCAGCACAGGTGGAAGCGGATCCGCTCGGCGGGCAGGCCGCGGAGCGCATGGTTGAGTGCCTCGACGCGGACCATCGTGAAGCGCTGGTAGGCCTCGACCGTCGGCGCGGGATTTATCTGATCCCAGTTCTCCGCGATGGCGGGATCATCGATCTGCAGGACAAGGCCAGCGTCGATGATCGCCGCGTACTCCGCGCGCATCGCGTCCGCGCAGGCGTAAAGCAATTCCTCGTCATCGTCGTAATACTCGTTGGCAAATCGTGCGCAGCTGGCCGGTCCGACCGCGTTGAGGAACCCGCTGGCCAGCCCGGCGGCGGCCAGCGCCGCCTTGAAGTTAGCGATGGTCCGCTGCATTGGCTTGGTGCCGCGGTAGGTGATTGGGCCGCGGCAGACCGGGACGGTGGGCCGGTTCTCCCGGTTGGGCAGCGCCACGCCAGAGGCCGGGTCGCCGTAGGCCTCGCTGAACTCGACCCAGTCCCGGCGCTCGGGGAAAGTGGACAGGACGACTTCGCCGGTCTGCGGCTTCGCCCGGCGCGGCCGGATCTCGCCCGGCGGGACCATCTCGAGCCCGGCCAGGCGCTGGAATACATAGGTCCACCAGGGCCCGAAGTCGTAGCGGTGGCTGATCGAATGACCGAACTCGCCGTCGTTCACCAGATCGACGCCGGTGGCCTGCTGGCGGTCGACGACGTCGGCCACCGCGGCACTGAGTTTCCGCTGGAAGTCCTCGTCATCGAGGACGGCGCCGGGGGCCGCGCTAGCCGCGGCTCGCTGGCGGTTGAGCTCGATCAGCTCCTCCGGGCGTGGCAGGCTCCCCGCATGGCTGGCCAGGATCCGGCCGGAGTTCGTCGGCATCTGTCCTCCACGGGTACCCGTCCCGGTCCGGCAATCGCCGGCCCGGCGATAGCCGGGAGTGGCCGCCGCGGTGGCTGGTGGGCGCGCCCGGCCAGGCCGACTGAGCCCGGCAGCAGAGGGCAGTCACTCGGCGCCGGACCAGCCTCCGCCGGAGGCGAAACGGCACGGGCCACCTTTCGGCGCGTCCTGCGTGCTATCACTGGCGCGCGACAATCCGTTAATTATGGTCATCATGCGTTAACCGTGGCAAGCTTCCCCGATCCTCATCCGAGATGCCCGCGAAACGTCATTGCAGAGGCTGCTGCCCAGCGGCGCGGTAGCCGCCGGTTACCCTCGTCGGCATGGACGCTGGGGGATCACCCGCCAAGCGGATCGGGGTTATGGGCGGCACCTTTGACCCGATTCATCACGGCCACCTCGTCGCGGCGAGCGAGGTCGGGCACTTCTTCTCGCTGGACGAGGTCATATTCGTGCCGACCGGACGCCCCTGGCAGAAGGACGACCGGGAGGTGTCGGAGGCCGAGGACCGTTACCTCATGACGGTCATCGCGACCGCGTCCAACCCGCGGTTCTCGGTCAGCCGGGTGGATATCGACCGGCCGGGCCCGACGTACACCATCGACACCCTGCACGAGCTGCGGGTGGCCCGGGGGCCTTCGGCCAAGCTGTTCTTCATCACCGGCGCCGACGCGATGGAGCAGCTGATGTGCTGGCAGAACGCGGACGAACTGCTCGAGCTCGCGCACTTCGTCGGCTGTACCCGTCCCGGCCACCGGCTGTCCGGCGCCGGCCTGCCCGGCGAGCGGGTCAGCCTGATCGAGATCCCCGCCCTGACGATCTCGTCGACCGCGTGCCGGGACCGAGTCAGGGTCGGTGAGCCGATCTGGTACCTGGTCCCGGACGGGATCGTGCAGTACATCGCGAAACGCGGCCTCTACCAGGATCGGAGTTGATGACCCGCCTGCCGGGACCGTGCCCAGGCCGGCCTGCGGCGCGCCGGGACCGTGCCCAGGCCGGCCTGCAGCGCGCCGGGTGAGCCAGCCCACCTGGCCGGCCGCGATACCCTGAACTGGCTGGTGCCAACCCCGGCGCTAATTGTGCGATGGTAGGGGCAGGGCTCAGCAGAGGAGGACGAGCAGCACACGTGACCGCCACTGAGAGGGCAGTCGAGCTAGTGACGATCGCCGCGGGATCCGCGGCCGACAAGCTCGCTACCGACATCATCGCCTACGACGTGAGCGAGCAGCTTGTCATCACCGACGCGTTCCTGCTCTGCTCGGCAGCCAACGATCGCCAGGTCAAGGCTATCGTTGATGACATCGAGGACAAGCTGCGAAAGGCCGGGGCCAAGCCGGTGCGCCGTGAGGGCGAGCGCGAGGGCCGGTGGGTGCTGCTGGACTACCTTGACGTGGTAATCCACGTCCAGCACGCGGAGGAGCGCGTGTTCTATGCACTTGAGCGGCTATGGAAGGACTGTCCGGTGATCCCGCTGTCCGAGCCAGCGATCGCCGGCGGTGCCCGCGGCTTGGGCGGCGCCGGCGGTACGGGCAGGGCTGGTGGTGTGGGCAGCAGGGGTGGCCTGGGCGGCAACGCTGGCCCGCGCCACGGGGACCCGCGCTGACGGCGGCGGGCCCTGTGCCTGGCGCTGATCCGGGGCCGGGTGAGGATGTCGGGCCGGATCGTGCCGTTGGCACGGCGCCGGACCGGGCCGCCGAAAGGCCGGTCACGCTGCTGCTATGGCGGCACGGCCAGACCGAATGGAACCTGGAGCGGCGGTTCCAGGGCCAGAGCGACATCGGGCTCAATGCGACCGGCAGGCAGCAGGCCCGGCGTGCCGCGCTGCTCATCGCGACGCTGAAGCCGGATGCGATCTACTCCTCCGACCTGGCCCGGGCGACGAGCACCGCACAGGCGCTGGCGCGGCTGACCGGCCTGCCGGTGAACCTCGACAAGGACCTGCGGGAACGGCACGGCGGTGCGTGGGAAGGGCTAACCGACCTGGAGATCAGGCAGTTCTATCCAGCCGAGTACCAGATTCTGGTCGCCGCCGGACGGCGAGCCGACTGCCGCCGTCGCCGACCGTGCGGCCGGCGCCTTTGAGCGGATTGCCGAGAGCATGCCCCGCGGGTCGATGGCCGTCGTCGTCAGCCACGGCGCGGCGATCGGCCTGGGAATCTCGCGCCTGCTCGGGCTGCCGGAACGGGAGCGGGTCCTCGGGTCGCTATCCAACTGCGCATGGTCCGTCCTCGGCCGCCGGGCTGGCCGGTGGCGGCTACTAGAGCACAATGTCGGGACGATGCCCGATCCGGTGCAAGATCCGGGCGTCGACCCGGGGAGATGAGCCGGGACAGTCCGCGGCGAGCGTAGGGCGGCCCTTAGGGCCGGGACGGCGGCCGGTAGGGCCGGGACGGCGGCCGGTAGGGCCGGGACGGCGGCCGGTAGGGCCGGGACGGCGGCCGGTTAGTTTCTTGTACACTGGCGGGGCGCTGCGGCGAACTGGCCGGGCGCTCCCGAGGGGCTATAGCTCAGTTGGTAGAGCGCTTGCATGGCATGCAAGAGGTCTGGGGTTCGAATCCCCATAGCTCCACAGGTCAGAGGCACATCGCGATAGCCCCAAGATCACTTGGGAGCCATTGTGGGAGCCAAGTGTTACGCTCCCGAACATGAGCAGGCGCGGTTTTGGCGAGGATGCGATCTACTTCGACCACTTAGGCGACTGCCGCGATGCGCGGCATCACAAGGGGTGCGCCGGGCGATGGCGTGGCGCGGTGTCGGCTGGCTACGACGCTGACGGCAAGCGGATCCGGCGCAAGGTATCCGGCCCGACCAAGCAGGACGTCAAGGACAAGCTGAGGGAGCTGCACGGCGACCTTGACGCCGGGCTCCAGGCAGCGGACGGCCGCTATACCGTGCGGCAGGCTGTTGAGGATTGGTTGCGGGAGGGCCTGGACGGCCGGTCGGAGCAGACCGTGACGATGAACCGGCATGTCCTGCTGCCGGTTGTGGCCAGCCTCGGGCGGATTCAGGTGCGGCAGCTGACGACGCGGGACGTGCGCCGGGTGCTGGCGGAGATCGCGGAGACGCGCTCCAGCCGGACCGTCGTGATCACGCACAATGCGCTGGAGCGGGTGATCCGCCACGCGGAGGCTAACGATCACGTCCGGCGCAATGTCGTGTCGCTGGTGCGGCCGCCGAAGGGGCAGGCCGGGCGCCCGTCCAAGTCGCTCACGATGGACCAGGCCGCGGCGCTGCTGGCGGCGGCCGAGGACTCGCGTCTTGGCGCCTACGTTGTGCTGTGCCTGCTTGCCGGGGTTCGTACCGAGGAGGCCAGGGCCATTACGTGGGATCACCTTGACCTCGACGGGGACCCGGATGCTGACCCGCCGGTGCCGCCGCACGTGGCGGTGTGGCGGTCGGTGCGGGCGCACGGTGACACGAAGACCAGCAAGTCCCGGCGAACGCTGCAGCTGCCCGAGCGTGCCGTTCAGGCGCTGCGGCTGCACCGGGCGCGGCAGGCTGAGCAGCGGCTGTTCGCGGGTGATGCCTGGCGGGATCACGAGCTGGTGTTCTGCACCTCGGTCGGGACTCGGCTGGATGCGGGTAATGTGCGCCACACGTTCAAGAGGATTACCAAGGCTGCTGGCCTCGGCGAGGACTGGACGCCCCGGGAGCTGCGGACATCGTTCGTCAGCCTGATGTCGGAATCGGGCGTGCTGGTGGAAGAGATAGCCCATCTGGTTGGACACTCAAGCTCGCGTACCACCGAGGTCATCTACCGTCGCGAGCTCCGCCCAGTGATCACCACAGGCGCCGAGAAGATGGACAAGATCTTCGCTGGCTAACGCCTCCAGGCTTCCGGCGTCTGGATGCAAGTCTCCGGGCCTGGCTTCGGTTTGGGACACTGCGTCGTATGGGTCAGGGAGATGACCCAGAACTGCCCTCGCGGATGTAGGTCACCCCGAACGCCTTGACGTGACGGTACTCCTGGAGTTTGGTGGCGAGGTTGAAGGTGTCGCTGGTGACGAAGTGGAAGATGTCGAGGCCGCGGCCGAGCAGGATCTTCCAACCGGTGTCGGTGACAATCGAGCGGTCGTGGATCGTGTCGTCGAACGATACGTCGAAGTTGATGCCGCCGATTGCTGCACCCTGCTGAATCTTCACCAGGAGTTCCAGCTGCTTCCGGAGCTTCTCCTCCCCATTGTTGTTCTCTGAGGTGATGAGTGTGACGTTGACCTCGTCGGCGGCGTCCTTGGTGGTGGCGATGCCCTCGATGAGTTCCATCAGGTTCCGGGCCTGGTGGAACTGACGGATGTACGGGTCGGTGATTGTGATCTGTGCTGCTCCGCGCAGGTACGGGACAAGCAACGTGTTGAACGAAACCCCGCGCTGGTTCTCCTGGAACGCCAGGTACCCCTCGAACAGCGGTGGTTCGGCGACTGGCTCGGGCTCGGTCGATGCCTTGATCTGTGCAGTCGATGCTGGCGTCGGCTCGCTTCCGTCAACCGGTGTCTCGGCACGTTCGCGGTAGTAGTACCCCGGGTATTCGTCCTCTTCGAGGGTCGAGACCGGGTGCCAGATTCCGCTCGTATCCAGGTAGCCGAACTTGACGTAGGCCATCGTCGAGTCGATCCGCAGGATCTGGTCTTTGACTCGCTTGCGGCCCTCGATGGCGAACCGCAGGATTTCCTCGATCTCCTCCTGTGCTGCCTCCTCGTGCGGGTGGAGGATCTTCATCAGTCCGGAGAAGGTTTTGTGGATGCCGTCGCGGTCGCGGGTCGAGATGTCCGATGAGAGCGTGAAGTGCTGCTGGTAAAGGTCCGAGTAGTCCTGCGAGCGCATCGACTTGAGCACCTCGGCGATGTAGTCGACGACGAAGCCGTAGCCGTCGGAGAACATCTCCCCGCGGATAGTGTCGACCTCCCACCCCGGGATGTAGTGGTGGAGCCGGTCGAGGTAGGCCGAGTCGTGGTAGCTCTCGGGTAGTTCGTCGAACAAATCGGAGTGCTTGAGCATGTATGGCACGGTGTGAGAGGTGTTGCCTACGAATGCCATCGACGCCTCTGCGCCGAGTGTCTCGACGCCGCGGGAGAACGACTTGTTCGCCATGTAGTTCTTCATGATGTCGACAAGCGCCCTGTCCGAGCGCTTCTTCTTGCCTGCGAACTCGTCGAACGCCACGACATCCCAGTAACCGACCAGGCCGAGGCGCCCGCTGGCGTTGTTGACGAACAGCTTGGGGACCGTGACCTCGCCGCCGGAGATGAGCATGCCGTGGGGCGAGAACTCCGAGAAGATGTGTGACTTGCCGGTGCCCTTGGGGCCGAGTTCGACGACGTTGTAGTTGCGCTCGACGAAAGGAATGAGCCGCACGAGCTGGATGAGCTTGGCCCGTCGGCCGAACAGCTCCGGGTTGAACCCGATGGACTGCACCAGCAGGTCGATCCACTCATCGGTGGCGAACTCCCGCCGGGCGGCCAGGTAGCCCTCGAAGTCGAAGTTCGACAACTGGATCGGCTTGATCGAGCCGAGTATCCACGGCACGGCCCGGGCGTCGTCGCTGTGAAAGTACTCGATGTCGCAGATGCACCAGACCCCGCCGACAAGCAGCTTCGGGTGCGCCTTGATCGTGGCGGGCTCGACGAGCACGCCCCTGATGCCGAGGTTGGCGAACTCTGCCTCGTAGACGTCATCCTTCTCGTTGAGCGTGGCCGTGACCTTGTCGATGATTCGGTGCCGCCCACGCTCGCGGATCGTGGACTTCACCAGCTCGGACTGGTTCCGGTGCACATAGTGCTCGGCCAGGATCCTGCGCACGGTGTCGATGCCCGCCCGGATGGTTGCCTCGTCGTCGGATGCCGCGTACTGCCCGAGCAGGTATTCCAGGACGTACGACGGGACGATGGCATTGCCCTTGACGGCCCTGACCAAGTCCTTGCGCACGACCACGCCTGGGAAGAGCCGGTTGATCTTGCGGTCCAGCTTGCTCTGCACCGGCGCTGCATCGACCGGCCCATCCGGATCGACGGGTGCTTCCTGGCTGATATCACTCAGTTCGCTCATAACCGCACCCTCCTTAGAAGTCGAAGTCCGAGCTGAATGAGCGCTTCAGCGTGTACAACGCTTTGGCGTAGATGCGCCACTGGTTCGTGTTGGTGATCTTCTTTTCGAGCCGGAACTCGATCGCCCGGTTGTTGTAGTCGTTGGCGTCCTGGCTGAGCAGCATGACCGCGCTCTGATAGCGGTCGCGCTTGTCGGTCGACTCCTGGTCGAACACCAGCTCAGGCTGGTTCGAGATGAGGGTCTCCCCGACGTAGAGCCCTGCGCGCAGAGTGCGGGCCTGAACCTTCTCACTGACCGGCTCGGACTGGAACAGCTTGACCACCAGCTGACCTGTGGTGATCTTGTCTGACTCGGGCAGCACCTCGACGTTGACCAGGCGAGTGTCGCTCTTGCGCTTCTTGTTGATCGCTAGTACAGGGACAACCACCTCCTGCAAAGCGGCTCCGCCGTGAACGAAACGCGACCCTGCACCGGGAAGCCGCAGGCGATGAATCGACTTCGGAATCTGCACGTCCAGGTCACTGTCGAGGCCGAGCTGTGCTGACGTGAAAGACTTGAACGCAGGGTCTTCCTTCAGCCCGCGACCGAGAACGTAGCGACGATTGGTGACCTTGATTTCGTCACCCTGAGGCAGCGTCGACAGGTAGAAGGTGTCCGCGAGCGCCGTGTCCTGAAACAGAAAGCCGTGGTCAGCTGTTATGAGGATGTTCGTCGCATTCGCGTTCGTCAGACGCTTGACCAGATCGACCAGCTCACGGAGCGTCTCCTCGACGGCCTCGAAGACTTGACGCTCGGTCCCTGCCTTGTCCCCGGTCGCGTCGATGCGGTTGTGGTAGACGTACAGCACCTGGTGACGCTGGTACAGCTCCCGCACCTCGTCCCGGGTGAGGGAGAACACATTCTCGGCCTGGATCGCTATACCTCCCACGCCGCCAAGGATCTTGCTGCGGTTCTGCGTGCCGTCCGAGCGTCGGCCGTCGATTACCACGGGATCGCCGTCTTTGGAGTGCCCGATCGTGCTATGCGGAAGAAGGGCAGCCATCCCGAGCTGCGTGTAGCTGGGCAGCACGCCGAGCATGGCATCGAGGGTCGCGTCGAACCGGTCCTCCTGCCGGATGCGTGAGCCGAGTTCGTCGGCGACCTCGTACCGGAGGGCATCGGAGATGATGACGACCGCCTTGCGCCGCCCGTCGCGGATGATCGGCGCGATGTGCTCGGCGAAGAACGAGGTCTGCGGTCGGAGCACGACAGATCGCCACCGGTCGACGTCATCAACCTTCTGCTGCCACGCGTTCCCCAAGTCGTAGAGGAACTTGTTCGCGTAGAACTTCTCGACCTGAGCGCGCAGCGCCTCAAGCGGGCCGGGAAACTCGGCGGTGCGGGCCGCGTAGGTGAACTGCCGGTAGAGCTGGTCGATGCGGAACCAGTCGCGCCGGTAGCGGTCCAAGCCACCGTCGAACGACTGCATCGACAAGTTGAGCGCGCCCAGAACGGTCAACAGGTCGGACGCGCTGCCGATCGCGGCGTACAGCTTGCGGTATCCGTCGATCCAGAAGCTGCTCTGGCGGCTGCGGATGACCTCCGTTGCCTCGCGGGCTGTGACGTTCCGTTCGGCGACCGCACGGGCAAGGTCGCTGATGATCTTGCGGTCGACATCCTCGAACAGGTCGTTGCCCAGCAGGTCACGGAAGCTCGCGTCCTCGATCGTGCTGGCGTAGTCCAGGTCGCCTGCCGCGCGCTTCGCGAGGGTTGTCAGTGCCTTCTGGCTCCGCCGATCATTGCGCAGGCTGGCGAAGTCGAGCTGGATGTTGCGGAGCCGGCCGGGCCGTTCGGACTTGAACCCGGCGATGGCCTGCCGGAACATCCACAGCACGAAGTCGTCAATGCTCGGGCTTGGTGACGTGTAGCCATAGATCGACCCAGCACCCTGCCAGTAGAACTCGTCGAGACCGTAGTCGGCCAAAGAGCTGTAATTCGCGTCGGCCCCGTTGGCGTTCTGGATGAGCAGGGTGCGGGTGATCTCCAGCAGGCTGTGCTCGCGCTGTCCGAGCAGCACCGCGCACATCTTGGCGCGCAGCTTGTCGGCATCATCGTCGGCGTCGAGCAGCGTCTTGAGGCTCTGCACGCGCTTTATCGCCCGGAAGAACTTCTCATGCGCCTGCACCACCTCACCGATGCCGTCGGCGGTCAGCCCGAGTTCCTGCTGCACGAGCGAGGTCCGGTCTGCAGTAAATATCCCATAGGCCAGTTCCAGATCGAGGAGCCAGTTACCGGCTCCCGTCGGCACAGCACCCGAACGGTAGACGAGGAACTTCGCCTGGGGCTCCAGGTGCAGCAGGCGGTTCTTGATCGCGTACTCGTCGTTGGCGACACGCACGGTCTCGACGCCCTCCAGGCCGAGCGTGTCGAGGTCAGCGGCGTAATCGCCCTCGGGGTCGTGCCAGAACACCACCCGGTGCGTCTCGAAGCGACGCTCCAGGTGAGGCCGGACGGCAGATGTCTCACTCATCGCTTGCCTCAAGACCGGGGATCTTCTTCAGCGCCGCACCGAGCTTCAAGTAGTTGGCCTTCACACCGTCATCCAGGTCGATCTGCACCTGCTGGGTCGCCAGCGGGTACAGCACATCGTGCTCGTACTCGTCAAGTTCCAGCAGTACGTTGCGCAAACGGTCGTCCTCCTTCTGCGCGGCAGCCTTCTCCCGCGGAGTCCCGCTTCCCGCGGCAAGGCGCTCGTGGTGCTGGCGACTGGCCTCCAGCTTCGCCTTGAACTCGCGCAGATATTCGTTGAGCACGGTCGAAGCTATGGATGGTGTGTAGCGGTGCATATATATGAGTGCGTTGAATGACCCTTTTGGGCTGGAGAACAGCCAGTAGATCGGGCGCTTCCTGTATCGCTGCACATGAGCCTTGTAGAACGACTTCACGAAATAGTCACGTAGATCCTTCACCGCCAGCGCGTCCATGACGAACCGCAGGTTCTCCTCGAAGCGCTGCTCCCTAAATGCGACGCGCAGAAACTGGCGGAAGCGGCCGACGATGTCGTCCTCAAACCAGTCGCCATCCACGATGGGGATCACGTTGTCCGCGTCCGGCATAAACGACGGATGCGGGACCTTCGCCAGGTAATCCTGCAGTGTATCGCCCTGGTTGGCGAGGACCAGCCCCGGCTCATCGAGGCTGTAGCGACCAAACAGGCAGCCGACGGCGTAGGAGACCAGACGGCTCATTCGGTCTCCAACGGAGAGCGACTCATAATCTCTGCGGGACTTCCCGGCTCCGAACAGATACTCCGGGTTTGCTGTGAGCGAGACTCGGTCCGAGGTGACACCAGCCTCCGCTTCCCCCGAGAGTCCGTAGAGATCGAGCAGTAGGGAGTTGTTCTCCACTTCGAGCTGCCTCATCGCCGCGGTCAACTCCAACTCGCGAACGTCGAGGGCCGCAGATGCCTGCCTGAGCGTCCTCCCATCAGAAGCGAACGTGAGGATGGCTGGTCTCTGGAATCCCCACGACGTCTCTGCGGAATTCCAGTCCTCACGAGACATGGCGACAAGACTCTTCGCAATTTCCGAGCTACGCCCGCTGCTATCCCGGATCACAGGCAAGGCAGCTATCTGACCGGACTCGTAGTTGAGAGTTGGCGACAGCGCGGCGAGCAGCTTCTGCGCGACGACTGAGTTGCAGAACGCAAGAACGTCGAACAGATCGCCGGTCTTCTCCGCGAACATCGATGTTCCTGCAACATCAAACAGGAATCCGCGCGGGTAGTAGCGAAATGAGGGTAGGCTACTGCTAACCTTTCCCCAGGACACCATCGGCCTGAAGTAATTTTTCCGGCCGCGTGTGAAAGCATGTCCATAGCCGATCACGTCGCGTCCGTCGGCTTCCCAGTTGATCACATACTCGGAATTTCCGTACCATTTTCGGTAGCCGCCGCCCTTGTTATACGGAAACCACTTCGCGCCGCTCTGTGCAGCATCGGCCGCGTCGGCTGCCGTCAAGCAAATCTGGTCTTCGGACACCTCATGCCAGAGCCGCAGGAACCGCGCATTCTCGCCTGTGGTCATGCCATTCATGGCCGAAAGGCCTTGTCCTAAGGGCGTGCCGTCAGCAAACGTCTGACGCATGGCTGGCGAGAGCCAGTAGGCGATCACAGCGCCTGGCAACTCTGCAAGGTCTACACTACGAATCCGATGCAGATTACTTGAGTCCGCACCTGAAGCGGCCTCGCGCAACATAGTCGACTTGGCGAGTTCGTCAGCGCCCTCAACGAGCCGCACATAGTTGCCAATAGTGCGCTCACTTCCTCGACCTATTTGGACGACAAAGGCTGTTGTGGACACAACTTTGCTATTCAATGTGTCAAACGCATTGACGCCCAAGTGGACCATTGAGAGCAGTTCGTGCTCCTCAAGAATTCGCTTCCGAAGCTTCGTGAACGACGGCAGGAACAGCCATGACTGCATCGTGATCACGGCCACTCGCCCATTCGATACACACAAGTCAAGGTTGCGCTCGATAAATGCCGCGAATAGGTCTGATTTGGAACGCGGGAACTCGTTCTTGACGAACTCGCTCAGCTTTGCGTCCATGTTCCCTGAACCCATGTAGGGAGGATTTGCGACGACCACGCTATAGCGGGACGACAGGTACTCCGCCTGGAGTGTGACCCGGCGAGCGCGTTGGTGGAGTTCGTTTCCAATGATGTCGCCTTCATCCGGTGGGTTCGCGTCGAGGTGCCTCATCAGGGGTTCGATCAGTTCCTCGCGCGGCTGGATAAGAGACCCGAAGGTGTCAGCGTGCTGGAATTTGTTCCAGAACGCTTCCTTGTCGGCGCGATTGCCGCTATCGGTGACGAGGATGTCCAGCTCGTTATGTGTGAACGAGATGGGTTCTATGACGCAGATGTTGGGCTCGCCCCTTGTTGAAGAAGGCGCGCTGACTGTGCGCGGGCCTTCATGGTCAGGGCAAACGCGGCCAGTGCCCCCGCGCGCGGGTCGATCTCGATGCCGTAGAGGTTGTTGGTGAGGATCAGGCCCGGGATCTCGGCCGGCGCGTAGCCTTCCTCCTCGTAGATGGCGTAGAGCAGGTCGAAGGCATAGGTGAGCATGTGGCCGGAGCCGCAGGCCGGGTCGCGATCTTCATCTCCTCGGGTTTGGCGATATTGAGGAAGTCGGTCTCCTCGTCGACCGGGGCGATGTAGTAGTCCATCTGCTCGGCCAGCCGCGAGCCGGGGCGGTTAAGCAGCCAGAGGCGGCCGAGGGAGTTTTCCACCAGGTAGCGCACGATCCAGTGCGGGGTGAAGAGCTGGGTGGCGGCGGGGATGTTCTCGGCGTGGTCTTCTTGTTCTTCTTGAACCCGGCGAAGACCTCGTCCTTCTGCTCGGAGATGTAGAACTGGTAGAGCCAGCCGATGACCTCGACGTCCTGGCAGGCGTCTCGGTGAGCACGGTGCCGCGCGGTCTAGCACGGAGTCGTCGGAGAGCAGGTCGCCGGGATGAGCAGCTCGGTGTAGTCGTCAAGGCGCTCGAACAGGAAGGGCATCGACCGGTTCCAGTTGCGGCAGACGGCCACCAGCAGCAGCGCGTAGGCCTCGCCCTGCGGGTCGTCGCTGCGGCGGGTGCCATCCAGCAGGCTCAGAGACCGCTGCACGGTGCGCCTGCTGGTCACCATGTCATCGTCGACGTGCCCCTGCTTGGCCTCGGCTAGGATCTTCGGGCTGGCGAAGTCGAAGCCCTCTGCGGGTGACACCACGCCGATGCGGGTGTAGCGGTTGACGTCCATGAAGCGCAGCGCGCAGAAGCGGTTGAACCAGATGTAGGCAACCTTGTCCGCCATCGCAGCGCGCCCCGTGTCGCCGCCGCCTGCTGCTTTGACGGCCTTCTCCAGCGCGGCGACGAAAGCATGCCGCCTCGATACGCTCTGGTGGCGCGGGGGCGAAAACGACGGCGATGCGGGCGGTCACTTCGCGGGTGAGCGCGGTGCGCGCCCAAGTATCTAATAATTTCATTGAAGCGGTTTTTATTAGAATTCTTTTTTTTTTTTTTCTTTGTTATTTTACAGCAGCGCGCCTAGGAGCGCATGAGGTACACGTCGAAGTCCTCCGGGCTTTCCAGCACGCCGTGGACACCCGGCGCGGTGATCGTCCTGACCGAGACGATCGGCTTCACGGGTGGCGGTTCAGGGTCATCGGCGCCGCCTGCGGACCGCTCGGATGACGCGAGCAGCTCGAGCAACTCGGGGTAGACCGTCTCCTCGAAGCTGTTGCCCTGCTCGCGGATGAGTGCGATCTGCGTCTCGCTGCCAGGGCTCAGGGTGATGATCTCGTCGATCGTGCGAACGACCCTCTGCCTTGCGTCCTGCGTTGCGTCCTCGTAATAGGCGCTGCTAAGGCACTTCGGTCTTGCGGCCCTCGATAG
>CAWIJO010000005.1:0-60763 GCA_963836355.1 uncultured Actinomycetes bacterium
GCACAGACCGTTGCATTATCCGAATGATCATGGTCTGTTCCGTGGCTAAAGCTGAGGGTAAAGGAGGCAGCCGGTGGCCGTGGTCGTCACCGTCGCCAAGGGCTATGACCTCGGTTACGTGTGGAAGAACCAGGGCCAGGCCGCCGCCGAGCGGAGCACAGGTGGTTACTACATCAGCGCCGCGCAGTCCGGGGAGCCACCGGGCCAATGGTGGGGTCCCGGTGCCGCCGCATTGGGCTTGGCTGAGGGCGAGATGGTCGAGCGGAAGTCATTACGACGCGGTCTACGAACAGATAGACCCGAGGACCGGCGCGAAGCTCGGTCGGCCGCGCGGCAGCTACGTGAAGTTCGCAGACCACCTGGCCCGGCTGCGGGCCGCTGAGCCGCATGCCACGGCCGGGCGGCTGATCGAGCTGGAGCGCGAGGCCGCGCAGGCTACCCGGCAGCCCGCCGCCTACACCGATGTAACGGTCTCGTTCTCCAAGTCGATCTCGGTCCTACACGCCTCGATCAGGGAAAACATCCGGCGGGCGCGGCTGGCCGGGGACGAGCGGGCGGCCGCGTATTGGCAGCGGCGTGAGCAATGCTTCCAGGAGGTCTTGCACCGGGCGAACCGGGCCGCGCTGGAGTACGCCCAGCGGTGGGCCGGGGTGACCCGGACCGGTTACCACGGCACGCAGGTGGACGGCCGGGCGATGGGCCGGTTCGAGCAGGCTGGCCTGGTCGTGTCCTCGTGGCTGCAGGGCACCAGCCGGGACGGCGATCCGCAGGATCACATCCACAACCAGATCGCCCGGATCGTGCGGACCGTCAGCGACGGGAAGTGGCGGGCGCTGGACACGGCCTGCCTGCGGGGCATCATCGGCGCCTTGCAGGCGGTCGCCGCTACGGCGGTTGAGTGCGAGCTGACGCGCGAGTTCGGCGTGCAGTGGGTTCCGCGGCCTGACGGGCGCGGCAACGAGATCCAAGGCGTCACGCAGGCGCAGATGGACGCCTACTCCAAACGCACCGTCCAGGTGTACGCGAAGGAACGCGAGCTCGCCAGGGCCTGGGAGCGCAGGCACGGCCGTGCGCCGAACTCGCGTGAGCTTTACTACATCGCCAAGGACGCAACTCTCCAGTCACGCAAGGGCAAGCGGGAAGGCGAGATCGACTGGGACGGCCTTGCCAGGCGGTGGGACGCAACGCTCGGCGGCGAGCTGGCTGGCATCGCCCCGGCGGTATCGAACGCGCGCGGCCTGGACGAACCAGTGTCGGCAGCAGATCGCGGTGACCAGGAACCGCGCGTGCCGGAACCGGCTGGCCAGCTGTCTGCTGAGGCGCGGATCCGGGTAGTGCAGAAGGCCCTGATGCTGGTGTCGGAGAAGAAGCCCACCTGGACGAGGCACGAGCTGGTCAGGCAGCTTGCCCTGGTAATGCCCGCGCAGACCCGGCAGATGACGCCCGGCGCCGCGCAGGATCTGCTGGCCGGCCTGGTCGATGAGGCTCTGTCTGGTGGCATTGGAGATGTCGTCTGCCTGGAGGCGCCGGAATGGCCGCCGCTGCCCGGCTCGATGCGCCGCGAGCTGGACGGCCGCAGCATCTACACCCGGCTGGGTACCACTCGCTACGCGACTGCCGCGCAGCTGTCCGTGGAGGAACAACTCCTCGCCCACGCCCAGGCGCGAGGCGCACCGCGCCTGCCACGTGAGCTGGCGGCCCGGCAGCTCGGCGCCGACGCAAGACTCCTGGAAACGCAGCTGCGCGAACACCCGCACGAGGCACGCGGCCAGGTCACGCAGCGCGGACTACGGCTGGACCAGGCCGCCGCCATCTCCCACGTGCTCACCTCGGGCCGCACCGTCGAAGTGGTCGTAGGCCCGGCAGGCACCGGCAAGACCCGCGCCCTCGCGGCCGCCGCGCAGGCCTGGGCGCCACCTGGCGGCGTTGCTCAGGTGTTCGGAACCGCGACCTCGCAGAACGCCACCAACGAGTTGCGCAAAGCAGGCGTGCAGGTCGCGGCGAACACCACGCGACTGTTGGCCGATATCAAGCGCGGCCACATCCCGCCAGGCTCGCTGATCGTGGTGGACGAAGGCTCGATGGTCTCCTTCGCCCACATGGCGGCTCTCGTCAGTCATGCCGCGCGGAACGGTTGCAAGGTGGTGCTCGCCGGAGACCAGGAGCAGCTCGCAGCGGTCGAAGGCGGCGGCGCGATGATGTTGCTCGCTGACCGGCTCGGTTACGTGCGGCTGGCCGAGCCAGTCCGGTTCACCGCCGAGTGGGAGCGGCGACGCCTCACTGCGCCTGCGCCAGGGGGATGCGACCGCACTGGACGATTACGATCAGCACGGCCGGATTCACGGTGCCCCGCCGGACGAGGCCATAGACCAGGCCGCCAGGGCGTACGTGGCCAACTACCTGGCCGGCCGGGACGTCATCCTGACCGCCGCAGACTGGGCGCGCTGTCGCGAGCTGTCCGGAAGGATCCGCGACGACCTGATCCACCTCGGCCTGGTCGATAGCGGCCGCAGCGTGCGCATTGCCGAGGGTGCCGAGGCATCAGCCGGTGACCTGATCATCTGCCGCCAGAACGACCATGAGATCGAGGCCGGTGAGCCCAACCGGGTGTTGGCCAATGGCGACATCCTTCGGATCGAGGCCATCACTCAACACGGTGTCATGGTCCGCCGCCTGATCGATCCTGACCCAGCCACCGGGCAGCGGCGCTTCACCGCCCAGGCCTTCCTCTACCCCGGCTACCACACCACCGACTTGGCCTACGCGATCACCGGACACTCGGCGCAAGGCGGCACGGTGCACACAGGGATAGCGCTGGTCACCGGCAGCGAAGACCGGCAATGGCTCTACTCGGCGATGACCCGCGGCACCGAGAACAACATGGCGTTCGTGTTCACCACCCCGGCAAAGCCAGCAGACCCGCAGCCCGGCACCCGCCCGGCACCCGAACTGGACCGCTACGACCGCGCCCGGCAGGAACGGCAGGGACCGCTGCCCGCCCAGCTCGTTCCCGGTCCTGCCAGCCCGGACCCGCAGGAGCAGATCGCTGTGCTCGCTGCTGTCCTGGCACGCAACGGCTCCGAGCTCTCGGCGTCCAAGACACGGAACCGCAACTTGGCCGATGCCGATCACCTAAGAACCCTGAACGCGATCTGGACCGCCGAAATCCGCGATGCCCAGGACAGCCGTTACCGCGATCTAATCTTGGCAGCGCTGCCACCCCAGTACCGGCCGGGACTGTCGCATCAGGCGAAATGGCTGTTCCGGACCTTGCGGACCGCCGAGCTTGCCGACCTTGACCCCGGCGAGGTCGCCCGCTCAGCCATCGAGTCTGGTGACCTGGCAGGCGCCAGAGACATAGCCAGCGTCGTCGACGCTCGCATCCGGCAGCACGTCTACCCGCTGCTCCCGCAACTGCAGCGCCCATGGTCGGAGCGGGTGCCTGTCCTGGCCGACCCCGAACGCCGGGCGTACCTCACCGGGATCGCGGCAATGATGGACGACCGCAAGCAGCGCCTCGGCCAGTTCGTCGCCGAGCACACGCCGCCCTGGGCCGTCACCGCTCTCGGCCCGGTCCCCGCCGACCCGGCCGCCCGGCAGGAATGGCAGCAGAAGGCATCCTCGATCGCCGCGTACCGCGAGATGTACGGCTACGATCACCCGGACGACCCCATCGGCCCCGAGCCCGCCAACGACTCCCCTGACATGCGCGCCGCCTGGCACGAGGCCTTCCTCGCACTCACGCCAGCCGACGGCCCGGATGTCCGCGGCATGCCCGACGGCCGCCTGTGGCTCATCCGCGACACCTACACCGCCGAGACCCAGTGGGCGCCGCCGCATGCCGGCAGGGAACTACGGCTGGTCCGCCTCGGCGCGCAGAACGCAGAACAGGAACAAGTACGCGCCGAGGCGGAAGCCGGAGCTGCCCGCAAGCACGACGATCACCAGCGCGCCGCGGGGCATGACTTCTGGGCCGCCTCCTACCAGGCAATGGGCCGCTGCTACCGCCAGCAGGAAGAGACCTTCGCCCAGACCATGCACGACCGCGAGGAATGGGAGCAGGCCACGGCCGCATCCCGGCACCTGGCCATCGCCGCCACCGCCGAACTGCGCAGGCGCCACCCCGGTCAGTGCATCGAACCGCTGCGCTCCGCCGAGCCCGCCCTCGCCAGCCCGGCCGAACGCGAGGAACTGGCCTTGGCCCTCGGCACGCAGATCGGCGAGATGGCCCAGCGGATCCAGGTGCTAGCTGCCCAGCGCAAGGCATTCCGCGAGAAGCTCGAACAGCGCCAGGGACTCATGATCCCCCGCGAGGACCCCGACTGCGAATGCCTCGGCCAAGCATTTCCGCCTCAGGCCGCCCGCGAGAGGGAGGCGATCCTCCGACCACCGAAACCAGACATCCGGCCAGCGGCGAAGATTCTCGAAGCTGCCCGGGAGCGCGACGCCACGCCGGAAGCGGCCAGCTGACCGCAGCACGATGACCGAGAAGCTATTCCACGTCATCGCCGGTCTGGAGGTGGGTAGAACACATTGTGTTGAGTATTACCGTCGCCAACTTGCACCCCGTGCGAACTGTGGACGTCCACGGCGTACTTCCCCTGCTGGCAACCGGCCGGATCGGTCAGGCTAAGCAGAGCCTGAGCTGCCCTGAGAATGTTCGAATCACTGCCAGCTCCAACCGCTTTGAGCTCAACTGCCAGGGGGGTCTCCCATGCATTCGGGGATTCCTGATGCCGGGCCAACACCAACTCGCCGTCTCGGCGCCCCGCCAACCGCTCGCGCACCAGCGTCTTTAGCGCCCCGTATGCATCCACCACCGCGGCAGACGCTGCATCCTTGACACCAAGACTCGCGCCTGCCGCCAGCGCGGCGACGATCAGTGTCACTGGTTCCATCCCCACCACCCCGATCCGAGATAGCGCCCGCACACCGATGCTGGCATCCTTAACGTCCTGCCGGTAGGCATGCAAGTCGGGCGCGACCACCGGGTCCGGTCGTTCCTGCAAGTGCCGGTCGTTGCAGCATTCTACCTTTGGTCAGCGCTGATCTGGCCACCTGCGGCCAGCCCAAAGAGTATATTGAAATGGTGCATGCCAGTCTGGCATGTTCATGGTCAGAGGTGGTGGTGCCCAATCATGATCGCGCACATGTCCCTGCCCATTGACGTCGGTCTTGGCCTCTTATGAACATGTCGAATGCCGAAGCAAGTTTGTCGCATGTCCCGGCTAGGAATCGCATAGAGGTAGGGTCTGCCGCCGCTGTGCAGGTGGGTGATAACAGCACACAAAATAACTACTTCAACGGGCAAACTCGTTTGCCCTCATCGACTGTGGCTGTGCCGATTATCCCTCTGCCTGAAGCTCCGGTGAAGGTTTTTGTGGGTAGGTCCGACGAGGTAAGAACCTTGCTAGGTTTGCTCAATCCAGTCGAGCAGAAAGCTGGCGCAGTCGTTGTTTCAGCGGTAGCGGGTCTGCGGGAGTTGGGAAGACCGCGCTGGCATGGCATGCCGCCGCGACAGCAGTGAATGAAGGCTGGTTTCCAGGTGGTGCAGTGATGGTAGATCTGCACGGATACGATCCCGACCGCCGTATTGAGCCAATACAGGTTTTCGGTCCAGTACTTCGGGCGCTCGGTGTTAACACCGCTCACATACCGCTAGAACCAGACCAGCATGCTGCGGCATTTCACCAAATTCTTGTGGACCTCGCCAACCAAGACAGGCCGGTGCTGCTGGTACTCGACAATGCCTCAAGTCAGTCTCAGGTCGCGGATCTAATACCGGTTCATCGAGCACACCGAGTGCTTATAACTTCTCGACATACGTTTGGTGATCTAGTTGGCGCGCGACTACTTGAGCTGGACGTTCTCACTGTTGACGAAGCCGTAGCACTGCTTGATCAGGCGCTACGCAACCGGGACGCTCAGACCGGCGAAACTGAGCAGTCAAAGGAAGCGGCGGAGCTGGCTTCGCCTATGTGGAACCCTGCCATTGGCGCTTCATATAGTTGCCGCCCTGGAATGACAGTCATAGAGTCCTTGGTGATCTCGCTGCTGAGTTCTTAGACGCTAAATCTCGTCTCGATGGACTTGCCTATGACGAGCGTGCGGTGCGAGCCGCCTTTGATTTGTCTTGGTGGCATCTAATTGACCACGATCAATTGGCTGCCCGACTATTTCGTTTGCTATCTATCGATCCCGGCCCTTTCAATCGCCGCCGCCGCTGCTGCCGCTGGTCAACGTTCAGTCCCCACTGGCCGCCAGCTACGTACTCTTCGCCGCGCTCGCTTGGTCAGAGCCTGGGATCATTCAGGATCAGGCTGGCGCATGCATGATCTCGTCAGCCTTTATAGCATGAGCCTGGGAGAAGAGTGCGCGGAGAACGATGACCGTGAATCTGCACAGCTAAGACTTGTCCCAGTACTATTCAGAGACAGCGAACAGCGCAGGAGGCTGGATAAACTCGCTACCTAGCGATAAGGCTCTTGGACTGTTTCCTAACAGGGGATCCGGACTGAAAATGGCTGGCTGCAGAGCAGGCCAATCTGGTCGCTAGTGTGCGCATGGCGCATGCCATGAATGAATACGATGTCGCAATCGACCTGTCCTGTTCTATAGCTCCGTACCTAGAAGCTCAGCGTAACCTATCCGATTCCCTCTTGGTTTCCGAGGTGGCGTTGGAGTCAGCTCGCGCGATGAATATACCCGTGCGAGAAACGGGAGTACTGAATAATATTGGAATCGCACTTACCTCCATGCGTAGGTATAAGGAGGCGATCCGCTACCTAAATAAAGCCGTTGCAAAGGCAAAGGAGTCTGGCGACGGAATTGAGGAAGCAACTGCACTCACCAGCCTCGCTGGCGCACTTAGGCAATATTTCGGCCCTCATCTCGGGATTGAGGAGTTGCAGCGTGCTATACAGATTGGTTTCAGTTTGGGAGACTCACGAGCGGCAGCGTTCGCGATGACGAATCTGGGTATCGCGCTAAGAGAAGTTGGCGACTTTCACAAGGCCGAGCACCTTTTGCGGTCGGCTTTGGCCATACATGCAGAGAGTGGTGCCAGGCGAGCAGAGGCTCAAACGCTGGTCCAGCTTGCTACTACTCTGGGGCAGATGAATGATAGCGAATCAAGCATTGCACTTTTCCGCGGAGCCCTTGATGCTTACCGAGATGTTGGAGACAGAAATGGTGAAGGGCAGACCATGATGAATCTCGGTAATGTTCTGCGCCAAGACGGGGATCTTCTTGGCGCGCTGGATAATTATTACGCTGCCATTCGAATTTCCCGCGATACAAAGGACCCTCACGCGCTGGCCCTCGCGCAGAACAACGCTGGGACATTGCTAGAGCAGCTCGGACAAACCCATGAGTCGGAAGAACTGCTGAAAGCCGCCAAGACAGCTCTATCCACCCTTCGAGACAACTAATCCATGAGAGGACGGATCAGTCGCGGCCTGGACCGCTCCCTGGAGTGTGGCTCGAAGCTAGACTAGATGATCATTCTGGCAGAAGTAAGCCACCGCGGCATCCCGGCAGCTGGCCATCGTTGCTGACGCCCGAAATTACGCCGACGCCACGCAGCGCAAGGCGTTCCGCGAGACGCTCGAACAGCGCAAGAAACGCATGACCCCAGCGAAAACCTCTAAGGCGAGGACCTCGGCCCGGCTTCCGCCCAGGTCGCCCGTGAGATGAAGGCGATCTTCTAGCGACAGAAACCAAACGTCCGGCCAGCGGCGAGAACCCTCGAAGCTTCCCGGCATCGGCAACTCCACGCTGGAAGCGGCCAGTTGAGCCGTAAGAGCCACTACGTGTCCCCGCTCAACCTGGCTTCTGCGTCTTGCCGCCTTGCTTCTTGCTCGTAGGTGTCGGACAGGCGGCGCAGGATGCGGAATGTTCGCGGCCATTCGCCCGAAGTCTGTTGCGCCCATCGTTTGTATCTGTCGGCCAGGTCATGTTCCTGCTGGCCACCGTCGTAAACCCCTTCGAGTTGTGACGCCTCGCTCGTTCAAGGCACCCACGTGAATTCCAGCCTCGATGCTGGGGCTGCCGATAGTTTCGATGATGGCTCTGACGGGCTCAGCAGGCCAGATTCCATCGCTGCCGGGCGGGCTACCGCGAGGGTCTGGCCTATTTGCTCGTCTCCAATGTCGGCGCGGTGAGCATCGGCGAGGGCAAGGCGCGCGTCGCGGACCCATCGCTCTAGGTGCTCGCCGTCGAATGTGCCATCTTGGTGCAGGCCCGGCAGGTGGCGCCATTGCCGCCAGATCCACCAGGCGTGGCGAGCGAGTGCCGCGTCGTGGTCGTTCAGTTCGCGTTGTGGCTCGTTCTTTGCTCTGTAGGCCCGTGAGACGGAATCCACAAACAGGCTTGGTTCGCTACTTAGAGCGGCAAACAGGGTTCGTGGCTTTCGGTGAGGCTCCAGGAGCTGGAAGAATATGAACTCGTAGGATGCCAGGGTGGCGGGGTCAGTGTTCTCTGCATCCAGATAGTCGAGTATGAGTCCGATTTCATAGCCAGGCGATGTCAGGTGCATGCCGCTCTGGCCAGTGGCCGCAGCAGCGCTCAGAACCTCCTCGACAAGCGAACGCTCTACTGACGTTGGCCTTTCGGTCCAGGCAGGGATCTGCATTGCCAGGAGATCCACTGCGATCCACGGCCGGTTATGTGTCAAAAGCTCTTGAACAGCCCGCCCGGCGTCCTCCGGCGACACTCGCCAGGCATTCGTCTGTTCCCAATAAGCATCGCTCAGGGCTGGCTCGATTTCAGCTAGCGTGTCCCAGACATCGCGACGCGCCGGTGCGCTCAGCGCTAGTGATACGCGTCGCTCAGGCCTGGTCATCTCGGGACTGCCCAATGCTCTGCGAAGCCATGCGACGCCAGAGTTCTCTAGCTTGCGTTGCGCCCAGCTGGCGGCTAGATTGCGGAGCTTAGGCTCTTTCGAGTCGAGCCAGGTGAGCAGATCAGCCATCAGATCATCTTTCAAGACAGCACCAGCGACCCAGCCTAGATGCTGCGGCACGGGACTTCTTTCTGCTAGGCGGCGCAAGCCATCGATTGATGCTCTCCTAACGACGTCATTAACAGCTTGCGTGCGCAATTGGAGTAGTTTCTTATCGTAGGTTTCGTGGTCGAGGGGATCTACGCCAGGTAGGTCTGGATGCCAGTCGAACAAGTAGCCAAACCTTTGCACGTCTGTGGTTGGTTCGAGCCGGTCGGCGATGGTCCGCATTCGAGACAGCGCACCGTCAGCCAGTGACCAGTCGGCCGTTGCGAATCGTTCGTGGCGTGAGACTTCTTTGTGCAGCCGCTCCCACAGTTGTAGGCGTTCTTCGGGCGCTAGCGAAGCAGATCCGCGGCTGCAGCCAAGCCGTCCAGTAGACTGCCTTGCTCCGCAGGAGGCAGCGACCACAGACGTTCGCTCAGCTCGGCCCAGCGTTCGGGATGTTGCCAGCCAGGTCAACCGCTAGCTGGACGATCTGGCCGATGTAGCCGATCCATTCTGAAATTGGCACCTGGCGGCTTTCCGGCTTCCAATCGCGGTAACGCGGCTGTGGCGGCGATGACAGAATCGTGTCGGGACTGGGCCACAGCCCCAAAACAAGACGCCAGCCAACGTCGGGTAGCTGGCGGCAGATTTGCTCGATCGCGCGAATTTTCAGCCCGACAGGAGCGGCGGTTTGCCGGATCCATCCGGCAAGGACAGATTGTAGGCTTTCGTGCGGCCGGTTGGATAGCCGCCCACCGGGGTCAATGACCTGAAGGCGTGCCAGCGCTCGTGAGGCTTGGAGCAGGTATTCTGGCGACCAGCAGAGCGTCTCAAGTGCCCACAGCAATCCTGTATGGGGTGACCAGTTGTATAGGCCTGAACCTTGGTCATTGTCCTGGAACACCGATGCCAGGAGCGGCTCGTCCTGATCAAGATCGTCATGGACGGCATCGACGAATACGTCGGGCGCTCCCTCAGCCAGTAGTGGCAGCACGTCGGCCAGGGACTGCCAGGCCGGCGACCCGTCGCTTGCGGATCGACTCAAGATGTCGTGAACGATGCTGCCAGCATGCCCGGCGCCGCTAACACCGTCACTTAGCTGTTCGTGATTCATGGCCCCGAGCAGTGCAATGCCTTCGGCTAGACCCTGCCAAAGGGCAGGTGAATGCCTACGTGCGATGCCCCTGGCGCCGGCCATAAGGCGATCGTCGGGTGGCAGCTCAAGCTGAGGGTCTGTCTTTAGCAGAACGTCCGATGCTATCTGGTGCCAACGTTCCAGGTCTCCGTGCGTGAGGGTGCCGTGGAGCAACAGGAAGGCTTCCTCTGCAGAGGCCAGGTGCCATTGCCTCCCGGAAAGGACGAATGGCGGGTCTTCTGTTCCCGCCCACTGCAGCAAAGTACGCTCGATGGTCGACCAGCGCACGTCAGCCATGTCGGTGACCACCTTCTTGTCGCCGTCGCTGACAGTCCAAGCGCCGACGAGAACCAGGGGCGCAAGGATTTCCGCCGAAGGCAATTGTGACCAGGGTGGCCGGGCTATTCGCGGATCCCGAGCGAGGCTGCGGACAAGTGATGGCATGCTTCGTCGCGCTAGCCCGGCCAGTCGGTAGGCGTGGGCAGAGTCGATCCCTGCGGCTTCGAGCGCTTCCGTTGCCTGCTGTCTGCCAGGCCGGGGAAGCTCGATGCCGGTTCCACGGACGGCCTGATCGCGGCCTACGGGGAGAATCACGTAGTGTCCGTGCCTCTCGGCGGCTGCGATATCCGGGTCTCTGAAGAGCGGCAGCAGCGTCATCCGCCCAGGCTCGGCCACAGCGCTGTCCCATACTTCGGCAGATGACACGACGAGGGCTGGCTGAGTAGGATTGCCGGTCTTCTCGGCCAGCTTCCCGATGACTGCGGAGACAAACGCGATGGCTTCATCGCGCCAGTCAGCATGAACTGCAACGGCTCCGGGAGGGCCGCCGAAGAACTCTGCGAGCATGTCGCGCTCTCGTTCTCTGCCGGCAAGGAATAGTCCTGCGGGCAGGGCTGGATCGGTCCGGGCGTGAAAGCGAAACCACCACCGATCCAACGTTTCTGCATCACGTGGCCGACGGCCCAGATGCTCGGAGATCCAGTAATGGACGGCCGGCGTACTCTGGAGCCACCCTTCGAGGTCGTCAGCATCGAGAACCCGGACATCCGAGAAGAATGCCTCGGCGCGACGCCCCTTCGCCCAGGCTGCAGCTCCCGACCAGCGCCTCGGCGTCATGAAGACGAAGCACGACTCTGCCGGGACGACTCCTTCCGGATTCGCGCGTCGCTTCCCGTAGTCCGCGTCAGCCTTCGTCTTCGACTGACGGTCCACGCCGAATTCGAAGTACAGCGGCCCTTGCGGTAGATAGGCGGTGCCTGCGGAATCAGCACGGCCGTCCCACCCCGACGCCGAGATGCCTTCTCCGGAACGAACCGAAGCGTTCGTAATGCCCGGCGTAAAGGCAAGCAGCCGCCGCACAAGCTCCGGGAACGTTCCCTGGGCATCGCGCGTGCCTGCCCACTGGCTGAGCTGCGTGCCGTCTACCAACTCCGGCCCGACCATCCGGTGCTCGGCTTGAACCGACGACACGGCGCTCCCGCGCTGCTGCCGGAGGCGCTCTACGTCCCTGGCATCAAAGCGGTGAAATCGCGATCCCGGATCCTGGCCGTCGAAAGTATTCCATCGCGAGCCCAGTTACGAACCGTGTTCTCGTGCACGCCGAGACGCCGCGCAGTCTGGCGGACATTTAGCAGCTTGGCTCATCCCTCTCCACCATCACGCAATGATGATACATGCAGTGTGGACTTTGTGTAGTATAGCCATCCAGCAAACCTTAGGAGCTGACCGGGCCGACTAGGCCATCGGCCGACCGGCGCTGTCCGCAAGAAGGAGGCACAACCGTGCCGATCCTCGGCATGTCCCGCGCAGCAGCGGACCGGGTACAGACCCGGCTGCGGGGCGCCTCGCCACGGCATGATGTGCTGCGCGCAGGGACAGGTCGGCCACGTCGATGGCGACTGGGGCCTAGTCGATGAGCGCGCAGAGGTACGGTCCTGATGATACCTGGCCCTCGCATCAGAAGCCGTACTGGAACAAGGCCCTCGCTGAAGCGCGCCAGGCCGGCTGGACGTTGACCTTCGTCGATGCACCCCACAACTTCGGAGTGGTGTCCTGTCCGGCCGGAGAGCACACCTTTGGCGTCGACCAGACAGCGGTCGGCGGCGAGACCAAGTCCAAGGAAGCGATCAAGAAAATCCGTTGGTGCCAGCACGGCAGTGGACAGAGCGGCTCGAAGGTCCGAGCGCGGCAGCTGGCAACGGCACAGCTGCTCGACGCAGCCGATAAGATCATCGGCTGCGTCGAGCAGGGGCTGACCATCGCAGAAGCGAAGCAGGACGCCCAGGAGGACCTCGACCGGCTTGAGCTGCAGTTGCGGACTGCCACCTCTAACGTTGAGGAAGTCCTGTTGGCCGAGCAGGAAGCGGCGTTGCAGGCGGCAATTGACGTCGACCAAGCTCCCGATCCCGAGACGCTCTCGGCCGAGCTAGACGACGCCACAGCGACGATAAAGCGCGGCGAATCGGTTGCGAAGGCGCTCAAGGTAGGCCGGCCCACGCTCGCCAGGCCGCTCCTTGACCGGGCAAAAGAGGCGCATGGGCGGATAGGAGTGCTGCAGGACCGGTTGGACGCTCTTCGGGAACGAATCTGTCCCAACGTTGGCTAGCTCTGTTGGAAGTTGCCAACAAGCGGGTATTCTCGGTTAAGCCACATGGAGGAGGTAGCGATGACCGTCAAGATCCCCCTGCGCCTGCGGGGGCTTGATCTGCGTGACGCCAACGCTTACACCCATATCGCTCCAGACCTTGCCGAGCTGTCTTGGGAGGCCAACGGCGGCGTGAGTCTTGCTGTCGTCTACAGCGACGACCAGTTTCCCGTTGCTGCTGCCGCCGACTGGGCTCGCCGCGTCGCGAAGCTGATGCCGGGCGTGGATGTTGCTCAAGTGCACGACGAGCTCGTGAGCGTTTCTGACATCGCCGCGCGGGCCGGAGTGGCTGCCGAGGCTGCCCGACTGTGGGCAGCAGGAAAGAGGCGTGCATCGCTACGTCAGTTTCCAGCTCCGCGTCAGGTCGTGGGGAGAGGGTCCGGCGGCAAGAGCATGAGCTTGTATCCGTGGCGCGAAGTTGTGTCCTGGATCCGCGACGTCATCGGTATAGACCCCGATGAGGGCATCGATTACCTCAATGACGCCGAGCATGCCTATCTGAATGCTGAACTCGCCGCCAATGCTGCGTCTGCTGAGGCCTGGCATCCGATCGATGTAGGGACAACCAACATCACCACTGGCGTCCAGGGGGCGCGTTGCGTTGGAAGGGGAGCGGTTAGGCTACTCGACGTCGAACCGCCCGATGGTCACTCGACGCCCGGGCGTCAGAGGGACGCTGCGCGTAGCGCTGATTTGACAGAGCCACTGACTGGCGGCGGGATGACGGACAGCACGGCAGCGACCTCCCTCGAGACCCTTGAGCCAGATGCTGCGACCTACAACGCCTTCATCACCGGTCTTGAACTCGTGGATATTGAACTAGTCAAAGTCGTTGGCGAGCGGGTCGCCACTGGTGTCGCCACTCAGACCAGATTCGACCTAGCTGCGAGCTACTTGCAAGACGAAGCTGCCATCCGCTACAGATACGACGCGACCGCACGCCTCATGAACGAAGCCGGCACTGACCTCGGGCACGCTGAAGTGTCGGTAATGGTTACCGCTCGCATTGCCTCCGCAGCCGAAGCAATCTGTGTCGAGCGGTTCGGCGGGACGTCGGGCGCGCTGATGGCCCATCCGTACTTGCGCGAGGCCATCGCATCCACAGCGCAACGACTCGGCTTTCCCGGCGTGCTCCTGCCCATGATCAAGTACCAGCCAGAGGAGCCGACCGCGCCGGCCGTCGAAATCCCGGACGCTGCCAACGACACGCAGGTTGGTGCCCCCAGTGAGGGATGACCTCGATTCGAACGCCTGGGCAACCTGCTCGGCACTCAAGCGCGACGCGGACGCCTTCCTCGCGTCGCAGCCGCGAGCAAGATCATTAAAGAGCCATATTCAGAGCCAACGGCCACCGTCATTGGCCGATGCCAGGCCACGCTCAGCGAAAGAGTGTGCAGGTAGATGCCATATCCAGCCACATCTGGCACCATCCAGCCATTGCCAGGTTTTCCCTGATAAGGAAGAGGTCGGAGGTTCAAGTCCTCCCAGGCCCACCCACCCACGTCAGCGCCGTTTAGCGCGACAACGGGCGATGCGGCAGCCCTACGGCTCGTGGGGCTGGCCTCGGGCGATTAGCTCAGCGGGAGAGCGCATCCATACCCGCGGATGAGGAACTGGTTCGATCCCGGTACCGCCCGCAGCAGACCCCGGAGGCCCAATCTCCAGGGGTCTGTCCGCTGTTGGGCGCCTGGTCAGGCAGCCTGGTGCTCGGCTCCCTCCGCTTTCGTAGGCGTGGAGACGGCTCACCGACTGGTTCATGGCGTCGAGAATAGATGTCCTGTCCTGGGCGAATGATGCGCGTCATCGCCCTGGAAGTGTTCGAGCGGATCGCTGACGGGCTGAGCATGCCAGCCCCGGCCCGCGCCATCCTCGGCCTGGCCTGGCTGGATGGCTCTGCTCAGGGCTGGGGCTGGGTTGTCCACTCGATGACTAGGCGGGAGGCCTGCGAAGCGGGCGAGTGTCTTGGGTTGTCGCGTCGGCTCATGCTCTCGCGTTGGCGCCGGCGAGGGTGAAGGAGAAGGTGGCGCCGTGGCCGACTGCGCCCTCGGCGTGCACGCGGCCGCCGTGGCGTTCTAGGATCTGCCGCACGCTGGCTAGGCCGACGCCATACCCGGGCCGCAGGGTGCCGGGCTACCACCCCCGAAGGGGCGAGCAGCTAATCTGTCATCAATGCTGGTCAGGCTGCCTTGAGCCGATATCGGCCGATCCGATACTAAGAGTAAATTTTAGCACACGCATAGTAGCTGGGTGTTGCGTCGCTGCTCGGCGACGACCTCGACCCAGCGCCGCGACCAGCTCCGCGCGACGCTCCCCATCGGGCGCGTGGTGGGGGCCGACGTCGCCGCCCTCGCCGTGCACATCATGACCAACACGGCGCTGACCGGCGCGACCTACGACATCGACGGCGGCCAGCAACTGGTCCCCAGCGGGTGATCGCAATGAACGACCTGCTCAAGGCTGGGAGTGCTCATACCAGCTGAATACCCGCAATGCTCTGAGGGTGTTCCACCGGCTCGGGCGCCCGTCGCCATGCTCCACGGCGAAATGGATCCGTCCGGGATGGGTGTTCTCCAGCAGCCAAGAGCCATCGGGCTGCCGCTTCGAGCGAAGTACCTCGATGGCCCCGGTGATGCGTTCGTCCGGCGGGTCACCGGCCGCGCGGAAGTACTCAAGGCCGCGGAGCACGTCAAAGTGCCAGCGGGTGGGGAACGAGAACTGCAGCCAGGCCTGGTCGATCACCTCGCCGGTGGTCTTGCGCCGGAAGAGCCGGCGCTCAAGCAAGTACTCCTCCCCACGACGACGGGCTGCGACCGTAGTCGGCGACCCGCCGGCTGCGCGCTCATGCTCGAGCAGCCCTTCGAGCACGTTGATCGTCGTCCCGAACGACGAACGAATCGAGCCGCGTTCCCTCTCGCAGTTCCAGCCACCGTCGTCGAGCTGCTCGTCGAGCAATCGCGCAACCACGCCCTCGACGTTCTCGCCGAAGTAGGCGCCGAGCGCGACGGCCATGCCGTTGATGCACGGCTCGACTTCTCCGTCGAAGAACGGCTGGTCGCCCTCCTCCCAGCGACTGTTCCCGCGGACCAGTGCGACCGCGCGGCGAGCCTCGTCACTGGCCGGGTCGAGCCCGAGGTCGCGTAGTAGCAACAGGCTGTACGTCGTCGCCGTCCAGGGCTGGCCCTCCTCAGACTCCTCGAACGGCGACGGAAAATAGGTGCCGCCGTCCCACTGTCCGCCCTGGCCCTGCAGCGCGAGCAGGCGCGCGCCCCAGCCGTCAGTGGCAACGCGAGCCCGCTCGGCGAGCACCTCCCCCGCCGGCGCGTCGGTGAGGTCGCGCAGGACCTGCCAGCGGATCGAGGGATCAGAGTCGAGCAGCCAGTCGAGCACCGTCATCTCGTCAACCTAGCGCGCGGCCTTGCCGACTGATACGGGCCTGGCCAGGACGGCAGGCGGCTGGCCTGTTGGGTGCGTCGACCTGGCCTGTGGTCATCGGCCGAGAGCAGCCGTAACCCTGGCGAAGGCCCTGGCTGAAGCGCCTGGCTGCCCGGTGTCTATCTTGATCAGCGCCGCTCCCAGGCCCAGCGGCGGGACGGCACCGGCAAGCGCTGCAGCGTGTTCGGTGACCGAGGATTTGCGCACGTCGCGGTTGATCATGTCGCGGTGGATGGGGTGCCTTCCGGTGTCCAGTCGGCCGCCTACCCGGCTGGAAGCTAGCTTTGGCTCGCAGTAACAGAACACCTCGACTGCCCCGGCGAACTCGGCGCGCGCCCGGTCGCGGCGCTCGCGCCGCCACCAGCCTTCGGCCACCACCGCCGGGAACTGCGCACTAAGCCGGAAGACGATCTCGGCCGCCGCGTCGCCTAACCGAAACGACCAGTCCTCGTCGCCCAGGCCGAGCAAGTCAGCAAGCGCTTCCTTGATCGTGTCGAGGGCCAGCAGCGGCCAGCCCAGGTCGGCTGCCAGCGCACTGGCAACGGCGGACTTGCCAGTGCCTGGTGCGCCGGACACCACGATCACAGTCATCGCCGGTCAGGCCCGGATGGTCATCCTGGCAACGCGGTCGCCGCTGATCCGGAAGGCGAAGTGGCTTGGCCCGCTGAATTCACGCCCCCAGTCGTCGTCGACGCCGTCATCGGTGAAACACGCGAGGAAGCCGGCTAGGTCCCCGTTGTTCGCGGCGTCGACCACCGCGCGGACTGGCGCCGGCGCTTCCGTGGTCATCATTGCCCCTTCGCACCGACAGGTATCCCCTGCTGCGATAGTACACTTGAGTACTAAGACCTGGAGGGTGTCATGGGCGGCCAGCTAGGTACGGGCGACCTTCCAGGCATGCGCGGTCCGCTGAGCCTGCACAGCACGGTCCGGAGCTGGTTTGCCGGTCTGCGGTCAGCCGACCCGGCGCTGGCCCGCCTGGTCGGCGTGGCCCTGCTGCTGCTCGTGATCGAGGCTGAGCCCGGGCAGACGGTGATCCTGGCTGGCTGGGCCGAGGATGCGGAGGGGTCAGCCGATGTGCATGACACGGCGTTGCCGCTCGCGGCGCAGCGGCTGGCGCTGTCCCGTCAGGGCCCCGTAGCCGAGCCGGGTACTGCCGCCGATTTCGTCTCCTACGATGCGCCAGCCTTCCTCGGCGAATTCTTTCCCGGCGAGGAGACGGAAGTCCAGCTCGGCGCGGCCGCGCTTGTCGCGCGGAGCCGTGCCCATACCCTCGCGGAGGCCCGGCAGCGGCTCGGGCTTACGCAAGCGCAGGTGGCCGAGCGGATGAATGTCCGGCAGGAGCGGGTTTCCGCCATCGAGCGCGCTGAGCCTGGCGCGGCCGAGATCAGGACGCTCGCCGCCTACGTGCGCGCACTCGGCGGCAGGCTGGAGATAGCCGCAGACATCGGGGCTGATCGCATCCTGCTCAGGTAACAGCGAAAGCCAGCCTGTCACCGCCGGACCGGAGCTAGCGGCAGCGGCAGCGGCAGCGGCTAGCGGCTGCGGCATGCTCTCCGCCCCGCCGGGCCGGGCCGGGCCGGGCCGGGCTAGCGCCGCCGTGCCGACGCGGCACGGGCGCAGCCAGCTGAAATCACTATTTGTATTAAAGAGATAACTATGGGTATACGATTGATGGGCCGATGTCGCCCGTGTCAACTGGCGGAGGGAGGGCGGTGCGATGGGTAACCACCGGGCGGACGAACAGCCACCGGACTGCGCCTCCGCCAGCATGGCCGGTGACCTTTCCCAGCCAGGAGCCGGCGCCCGCCCGGCGATCATCTTGCTGGTGGACGACGACGAGCCGAACCGCGCGCTGGTCCGGGCCGCGCTGGCTCGCTGCACTGACCCGCTGCCTGCCGCGGCGCAGCTACTTGAAGCCGCTGACCTGGCCGGCGCGCGCGCGATTCTTGCCGAGAGCCCGGCCGACATCGTGCTGCTCGACATGCGCCTCCCGGACGGGAGCGGCCTGGAGCTTGCCGCCGAGCTGAGCCGGTCCGGCAAACCGGATCCGCCCGCGATAGTCGCGCTCACCGGCGCGCTGGAGCCTGAGTTGCGCAGCGCCGCGATGTCGGCAGGATGCACGGCCGCGCTGGGCAAGCCCTACCGCGTGGCCAGCTTGTGCGAGCTGATCAATGCAGAACTTCGCGGCCGGGCCGCCTCAGCGCAGCCTGCATTCTGAGATCACCGCAAACCACTGAGAGGACTCTTACCGTGACAATCGGGGGCAATCTGGGCAAAGATCCGGACTCAGCACAAACTGCGTCGCAGGCGGGCTGGCAGGAACCGGATTTCCGGGCGCTATTTGAGTCAGTGCCCGGGTCTTACCTTGTCCTGAACGCTGACCTGGTGATCGTTGCCGTCAGCGGTGCCTTCTTGCGGGAGGCAGCAGTTAACCGGCCGGACATCGTCGGACGGGGCATCTTCGAGGTGTTCCCCGGCGGTTCCGGTGACGGCGGGTCAGCCGAGGCGGCTGACCTACGCGCCTCGCTGGACCAGGTCCGGCGGGACCGAGTGCCGCACACGATGACCGCGCAGAAGTACCAGGCCAGCCTGCCCGAAGCCGCGGGCGGCGGCACCGAGGTCCGTTACACCAGCCGGGTGAACTCGCCGGTCTTCGACGCCAGTGGCGAGCTTGCCTACATCGTCCACAAAGTCGAGGACATCACCGGCTTCGTCCGGCTCAAGCAGCAAGAGACCGAGCGGCAGCTTCTCGCCGGGCAACTGCAGCTTCGCGCCGAGCAGCGGGAAGCCGAGATTGTCAGCCGATCGCGCGAGCTGCAGTCGGCAAACGAGGCACTGCGAGCAGACTGCGAGGCATTGCGCGCCGACAATGCCGTCAAGAAGCACTTCCTGTCCCGGGTCAACCACGAGCTGCGCACTCCGCTCAACACCATCCTCGGCTTCGGCGAGCTGCTCAGCTTCAGCGACATCACGGCCGAGCACCGTGAATGGATGTCGATGATGCTCAAGGCAGCGCAGCAGCTGCTGCGGCTCCTGGACGAAGTGCTGGACATCTCCAGCAGCGATGCGGGGGAGCTCACGCTGTCGATCGACGCGGTCCCGGTCCAGGACGTGATCGCCGACGCGCTCGAGCTCATCCGCCCGCTAGCCCTTTCGCGTGGCGTGCACCTTGACCCGCCGCCGCGCCTTGCGGCCAGCCAGTACGCCGCCGCCGACCTGCAGCGGCTACGGCAAGTCCTGATCAACCTGCTGTCCAATGCCATCAAGTACAACTACCCGGGCGGCAACGTGACAGTCACCGTCGGCCAGCAGCCCGGGGAACGTATCCGGATCAGCGTCGCTGATACCGGCCGGGGGATCGCCGGAGATCAGCTTGGCAAGCTCTTCGCGCCTTTCGAGCGACTTGATGCCGAACAGGCCGGCGTCGAGGGCGCCGGGCTCGGCCTGGCCCTGTCACATCATGTCATCGGCGCGATGGGCGGCTCCACCGGCGTAACGAGCACCCCCGGCCAGGGCAGCGTCTTCTGGATCGACATACCGGCCGCCGAACCGATCGCGGTCACGCAGCCCGCCGTCGGGCACGACCCGATTGTCGGCAGCCGGGACTACCCGGCCGCCAAGACCGTGCTTTACGTGGAGGACATGGTCGAGAACCTCCGCCTGGTGGAACAAGTACTCAAGCAGCGGCCGTCAACCACCCTCATCCCGGCCATGCTCGCCGGCGTAGCCCTCGACTTGGCCCGCCAGCACCGTCCCGACCTGATACTGCTGGATTTGCGGCTGCCCGACATGCCAGGCGAGGACGTGATGCACGAGCTCAGCATCGATCCCGCCACCCGCAACATTCCCATCGTCATCCTCAGCGCGAACGCGACCAGGCAGCACATCGACCTGTTGCGCGCAGCCGGCGCGACTGCCTACCTGACCAAGCCAATCCGGGTGCGGGATCTGCTGCAGACCCTCGACGGCATACTCGGGGGGCCGGTGCCCGACCAGGCGCAGGCAGACACGACGGCCGCTGCCATGGCAAGTTATCCCGGGGCGTCAGCGGCGGGCGGGCTGGTCGGGGCAGGCGGGCTCGCGGCTGGCTTTCCCGCGGCGCCGGACGAAGATCACGGATGATTCGGGGGCCAGCGCGCGGATCATCCGTGATCATGATGCAGCGTCTCGGGGGCGGTCCGGCGGCGCAGCCGGGCCCGTGCGCACCGCAGGCGAGCCGATAAGAGAAGCCTTAATCAGTTGTCGCCGCAGCCGGCAGCAGGACCTAAAGTCAGGCTAGGACAGCAGTACTGGCCGGAAGGTACCTGGAGATGAGCCGAGAGCCGGATGATGCCCTCGAAGTGCTTCGCGGGGTTTGGAGCGCGCAGGGCCAGACCAGCGCGGATCTGGACGAGGCGGGCGGCAACACGAAGTCCTGCAAGCGGATGGCAGAAGTCGGCTTCGACGGCCTGGCCGAGGCTGACGGCGAAGGTGACCTGCGGACCGCATGGCGAGCCAGGCTAGAGCGCGAGGGCAAGCTGACTCCCGGGAGCGGGAGCGTCCGGGACCTTGTCTTCGGGTCAGCTGAGTCCCGCTGACGGGCGAGGGAGTCGGTGGCAGGCAGCGCGGCTGGGCGGGCGGCCCGAAGACCGTCGGTGACCTCACCGGGATCTTGCGGGCGGGCGGCTACCTAGCCGACCGCGGCCTTGCCACCGCGCTTTTCGTGTCACTGTCGCTGCATCGTCCGATCCTGCTGGAAGGCGAGGTCGGGGTAGGCAAGACCGAAGTCGCCAAGGTGCTTGCCACGGCGTTCGGCCGGAAGCTGATCCGGCTGCAGTGCTATGAGGGCATCGACACCAACCAGGCGCTCTACGAATGGGACTATGCCCGCCAGATGCTGCACATCCGGGCGCTGTCCGAGCACCAGATCGCGGATACCGAGGCGGTCGACAAGCTGTTCGGCCCCAGATTCCTGCTTGAGCGGCCGCTGCTGGAAGCGGTCCGCGCCGGCGACCAGGCAGTGCTGCTGATTGACGAGGTCGACCGCGCCGACGACGAGTTCGAGGCCTTCCTGCTCGAGGTCCTGTCCGACTTCCAGATCAGCATTCCCGAGATCGGCACCATCAGGGCGGCGACTCCGCCGATGGTGGTGCTCACCTCGAACCGCACCAGGGAACTGCACGACGCGCTGAAGCGGCGCTGCCTTTACCACTGGATCGGCTACCCGCCCGCCGAGCGCGAAGTGCAGATCGTGCTCGTCCGGGAGCCCGGCGTGCCGGCTGCGCTGGCCCGCAAGGTGGTCGCCGCAGTCAACCGGCTGCGTGAGCTTGATCTTGCCAAGCCGCCCGGGGTCGCCGAGACTATCGACTGGGTCCGGACGCTCGACTTCCTCGGCGAGAGCGAGCTCAATGCCCAGGTCGCGCAGGACACCCTGGGCGCCGTCGTGAAGGAGCGCGACGACCTGGACCTGGTGCGAGACAACCTGGAAGAGATCACGTCCGGTGCCTGAGCGCGCTCCGCTGGTTGGCGTGCTGGTGAACTTCGCCGGTGAGCTTCGCTCGGCAGGACTCGCGGTGGGGTCCGGGGACGTGCTGACCTACTGTGCCGCACTTGTCCCGCTGGACCCGACCGACCTGCTTGACCTCTACTGGGCCGGGCGGGCCACGCTGGTCACCCGCCGCGAAAGCATCCCGGTCTACGACGCCGTGTTCAGGAGGTTCTTCCTCGCGGCGGCAGCCGATCCGGTCCGGGAGCTGCTGTCGGTCAAGGCGCAGACCGCGGCGGAGACCCAGGCGGCTCTCCAGATCCCGGCCACCGAACCGGAGGACAAGCGCGGGGAAGAGGCGATGCTGGGCCTGATGGCGTCCGACGCGGAGGTCCTGCGGCACAAATCGTTCACCGCCTGCACGCCCGAGGAACTCGCCGCGCTGCGGCGGATCATGACCCGCATCCGGCTGACCCCGCCAAAGCGGCGTACCAGGCGCACCGCGGCCGCACGGTCCGGCCGGGTGCCTGACCTGCGCCGGACGCTCCGGGAGTCGATGCGCATGCACGGGGATCCGGCGGAGCTGTTCTGGCGGCGACGGCGGCTCCGGCTGCGGCCGCTGATCCTGATACTCGACATCTCCGGCTCGATGGCCGACTACTCGCGGAATCTCCTGCAGTTCGCGTACTCAGCAAAGCGCGCGGCGGCAAGGGTAGAGGTCTTCTGCTTCGGTACCCGGCTCACCCGGCTGACCAGGGCGCTGGCGCACCGCCGGCCAGATGATGCGCTGGAACTGGCCGCGAAGGCAGTGTTCGACTGGGAGGGCGGTACCAGGATTGGCGACTCGCTGGACACTTTTGTCCGGGGCTGGGGGCGCCGGGGTTTGTGCCGTGGCGGGGTCGTGGTGATCTGCTCCGACGGCCTGGACCGCGGCGATCCAGGCGTCCTGGCCTCGGCGATGGAGCGGCTCTCGCGGCTCAGCCACCGGGTGGTATGGATGAACCCGCACAAAGGCGATAATCAGGACTTCCGGCCGAGCACGCTCGGCATGATGGTGGCCGCCCCGCACATTGACCTGCTGCTGTCCGGCCACGACCTGAATAGCCTGGAAGAACTCGCGGCGCTGCTGCCGGACCTGAGCTAGCTGCGGACCTGAGCTAGCTGCGCCGAACCTGAGTTAGGAGTACCCCGATGAGATGGAGCGTAGGCATCGAGGCCGAAGGTGACCGGGTGCTCTCGCGCGAAGAGGTCGTCGAGCTTGCCGACGCGGTGGCCGCCAGCTCCGGTATTGCCACCGGGATCGGGACGAATCGCTACGGCGCCCGGCTGGTCGTCCAGGCCGGCGGCCGGGACGAGGCGATCGAGAAGGCCGTCGGGGAGTTCGGCCTGGCGGTGGCGGAGGCAGGGCTGCCGCGGTGGCCGGTCACCCGGACCGAGGCTGTCAGCGAGGCCGGGGACTCCTCGGCCGATGCGGCACCCGAGATTACCGGGTCCGGCACGCGCGGCCAGAATTCCGGCGGCCAGAATTCCGGCGGCCAGAATTCCGGCGGCCAGGATTCCGGCGGCCAGGATTCCGGCGGCCAGGACTCGGGCGGCCAGGACTCGGGCGGCCAGGACTCGGGCGGCCAGGACTCGGGCGGCCAGGACTCGGGCGGCGACGGGTGATCCGCCTCGGCTCGCTGGCGGGCTACCCGTTCGAGGGCCCGCGCCTGCTCGGCGGCTGGACTCCGCCGGCCGTTGCCGCCGTCTACGCCATTGCGTACAAGCCGGAACCGGAAACCAGGCCAGATCGGTACGCGGTCATCTACGTGGACCATTCCGATGACCTCGCCGCCGAGCGCTTCCCCTTCCAGCATCCGCGTGCGCACTGCTGGGTGCGCCGGGCCGGATCACGGTGGCAGATCTACATCTGCAGCTACCAGGTGCCGGGCGGCGGCCGGCCGCACCGGGAGCAGATCGCTCGCGAGCTCATGGCGGTCTACCAGCCGCGCTGCAACTCCCAGCAGTACGAGCAGTCGTGGAAGGACGAGTGGATCGGCGAGTACACGGCGCCCACTACCGGCCCGGTCGCCCGCCGCGGCCCGGACGGCTCCGTTCCATGATCGTGGAGGGTTGTCAGTGCTCGAGCACTGACAACCCTCCACGATCAAGGAGAACGCTCTCGTCTGGCTGGCTGTGCCGCCTGGGTGGCTCGCCGCCTGGCTGGCCGACTGACAGCGGGACGGCGCCGGCCCCCGAACGGCACCGTCCCGCCAGCGGGGTCTGCTACCGTCGCCGCGCTGCCGCCTACCGTCGCCGCGCTGCCGCCTACCGTCGCCGCGCTGCCGCCTACTGCCGCGGCGCGAAGCCGACGGCGTCATGGAGGCGCGACCGGCGCCGGCCCGAGGCAGGCCGGGCGGGCTCCGGGTGCGCCCGGCCGCTCGGCGGCGGGCGTGACGTCGGTCACGATCTCCTCGGCCATCCCGTAGAGCAGCGGCAGCGCGCCCGCCACTACGCGGCCGGTCTGGTTGATGTGCTCTACCCCGGGACCGATCAGCTCGGCGTGCCCGACGATCGTCCGCACGAGCTCCGCGCACTCCTCGAGGTTCCCGGCGATCCGGGTGAGCAGCGTTCCCACCCAGTACAGGTAGAAGGCCAGGCCGGCCACCAGCAGCAGGATGTCGGTGACCGTCAGGATGACCAGCGTGGTCATGACTTAACCTTTCCGAGCACGCGGCCGAGGAACAGGTGGTGCTTGAGGCCCTCGGCCAGGACCGCTTCCACGCCGTCGGCGACCTGCGGGATGAGCACGGTTTCCGAGGTGTTGGCCGCCGCGGCTTTCAGCGTGTCCCGCACCTCCACGACCCGGCGGTCGATGATCTTCACGAGCCAGATGAGCAGGCTCAGCAGGGCCGCCACGGCGAGTACAACGACGAAACCGACGATGATCGCGCTTACCCACAGGGCGTGCTCGCTGGACGACATGGCCAGGGCGTGCATCGCTAACCTCCCAGCCTGGTGCGGCCGCGCTGCAGGCCGCCGATGATGATCGTGGCGTGCTCGATCGTGGTGCGCAGCGCCGCGAGCGGCGCGGTGTGGTGCACCGCCTGGGTCAGCGCGTCATTGATCTTCGGCGCCTCGTTGCCGATAGCGCGGGCTAGCAGCAGGATCGGCACCACCAGCGCGACAACGACCAGCACTATCACGGTGCCGATCGTGTAGCCGACAACCCAGCCGGTGTGGCTGGTGGTTTCCCCGGCGGCCTGCGCGAGGGCGTATGCGTGCATCAGTGGCTCCTTTTGTCCGAACCGTTTCGCCCGAACCGTTTCGCCCGAACCGTTTGCCCGAACCGTTTGCCCGGCCCGAACTGCCCGGCCCGAACTGCCCGGCCCGAACTGCCGGACAGGGCGGGGATCAGACCGTCTCGCAGAAATCCCTGACCGGCTTCAGGCTCGCGTTCACCGAGGTAAGCCGCTCTGGGACCGTGCTGGTCAGCTGCGCTACCGCCTGCACCCCGCCGGTAGTGGCGACGAGCGTCGCGCGCACCGCCCTGAGGTGGAAGATGACCCGCAGCAGGCCCACTGCGGTAATGGCGATAATCAGCGCGGAGATGATCAATGTCACCCAGGCGGCTGCTGGCATGGCCGTTGTCCTTTCTGTTAACCCGACAAGTCAGCTGAGAAGCTTGCCGACGGAGCCCGCGTACCGGACGGCGCCGACCGAGACTTCGTTGATGGTCCGGTCGGTAGTGGCCAGCGCCTCCGGCACGCCATTGAGCTCGCCGATCAGGGCGACTCCGCCGCTCAGGATCTGGTCGGTAGCTCCCCGGATCCGCTCGACCGCGGCGAGCACCCGGTTCAGCAGGAAGATGACGACGGGCAGGATCACGACCAGCAGGACGGCGTTGCCTATCCACCACAGGACCATGGTTCGTTCTCCTTAGCTGGCGGCCTGGTAGGGGGCAAAGAAGCGGCGGAACACGCGGCGCAGCGCCATCATCGCGGCCCGCAGGCCGACGGTGAAGCCCTTCGCCTCGGCGGCAGCCGCGGCGAGCTGCTCCGGCGACTCACCGCGCTCCGCCCGGTCGATCCGGTCCTGCAGGTTGGCGGAGAAGTCGCGCATCAGCACCGCGGTCACGTCGGAGATCATGCCCCGGCCGTACTGCGCGGCGGCACCGGAGAGCTGCAGGTCCTGGGTCACGGCGACCTTGGTGCCGCGGCAGGCCCGGGCCAGCGTCGCGGTGACAATCATGCTGGCCTGGCCCCTGCCCTTCTCCTCGGCACCGCTGGCATGCACGACGATCCGCTTGCTGGCCTCGTCCCGTTCGGTAATGTCCGCGGTGCCGGCGAAGCGCAGCCGGACCGGGCCCATCCGGACGGCCACGCCGCCGGAGTACCTATCGCCGTCGAGGTCCTCAGTCAGCTCGGCACCGGGCAGGCAGGCCGCCACCTGCGGGATGTTCGCGAAGAACGCCCACACTTTCTCGACCGGTTCGGCGACCTCGAAGTCATTCTTGATCAGCATCGGGTCTCTTTCCTCGCGTAGGCAGCGGGATCCCGCTCGAACTCCCGGCGGCACCCGGCCCGGCAGAAGTAGTAGGTGACGCCTTCGTACTCCAGCGGCCGGCTGCCCGGCCCGGCCGTCACGGTCATCCCGCACACCGGGTCCACGGCATCCGCAGGTTCCGCCGCGGTGGCCGGCCCCGCCCTGGCCGCCGCGCGGCCGGCCACTTCGCCCGCGGCCGCGCCCGCCCGCGCCCCGGCAGCGCGCAGCTGGACGAGCTCGGCCAGTACCGCGACCGCGATCTCCCGGTGCGAGGTGCGGCCGAGGTCAAGGCCGCCGGCACCCGGACCCGGTCGAGCTGCTCCCTGGCCACGCCCCGGTCCGCGAGATAGCCGAGCACTGCCGCGCCCCGGCGATGCGAACCGACAAGACCCAAGTAAAACGGCCGAGCGGCGACAGCCTCTTCGACCGCTTCCTCGTCGCCGTGGCCCTGGGTAGCGACCACCACCATGGCGCGCTCGTCCGCGTCCGCAGCGGCGAAGTCGGCGCCGTCGATCAGCTCCGCGCTCCAGCCCAAGACGCCGGCCAGGTCGGTCAGCGTCCGGGCCATCGGCGAACGGCCGACGACCACCAGGCGCGGCACCGGCAGCACTGGCTCGATGTAGACCTCGAGCGCGCCCTCGCTCTGGCAGGAGATCGGCACCAGCACCATCCCCTCCGGCACCGCCGTGCCGGGGGGCGTGGTGCTGCCGGGGGGCGCGGTGCTGCCGAATTGCACCGTGCTGGCGAACTGTTCGGGGCTGCCGAGCAGCAGCAGCTTCGGCACGCCGTCGGCGATCACCTGCTGCGCCTCGCGAAGCACCACCGGCTCCGCGCACGCGCCGCCGATCCAGCCGTGCAGTTCGCCGTCCGCCGTGATGATCGCGCGGGAGCCCTGCTGGCCCGACGACGGGCCCTGGCGCCAGACCACCGTCGCGAGCGCGAACGCCTGCCCGCGCCGCCTCAGCTCGCCGGCCTGCTCCAGCACACCCCAGCCGTCCATTGGTGACTTCACTCAGTCGTCCATGCGCACGGGCGGCGCGCCGGAGACGTCGCGGTGATACCTGATGGCCTCCCACACCCGGTCCGGCAGCAGCGGCATGTCGATGTTGCGGACGCCGGTCCCGCCGAGCGCGTCGAGCACCGCGTTGACGAACGCGGCTGGTCCGCCGACCGCCGCGCACTCGCCGATGCCCTTGGCGCCGATGGGGTGGTGCGGGCAGGGCGTGACGACCTCGCTGTGCAGCTCGAACCCGGGGGTCTCCCAGGCACTGGGCAGCAGGTAATCCATGTAGTTTGAGCCGACGCAGTTGCCATCGGCGTCGAAGGTGATGAATTGCATGTTGGCCATCGCGTAGGCCTCGGTCAGGCCGCCCATGATCTGCCCCTCGACGATCATGGGATTGATCCGGATGCCGCAGTCGTCGACCGCGACCATGTTCAGCACGTCCCAGACCCCGGTTTCCGGGTCGACCTCCACCGTGACGATGTAAACGGCGAACGGCCAGGTCAGGTTGGGCGGGTCGTAGTAGGCGGTGTTCTCCAGGCCGGGCTCCATGCCGTCCGGCATGTTGCTGTACGCCGCCATCGCGCATTCCTGGATGGTCACGCCGCGGTCGGGCGCGCTGCGGATGTAGAACCGGCCAAGCTCCCACTCGACGTCCTCTTCCGACACCTCGAGCAGGTGCGCGGCCAGCTTCCTGGCCTTGGCCCGGATCTTGCGTGACACCATCGAGACGGCGGCGCCGGCCACCGGCGTGCTGCGGGATGCGTAGGTGCCCATGCCGAACGGCGCAGTGTCGGTGTCGCCCTCCTCGACGAGGATGTCCTCAGCCGGGATGCCGAGCTCGTGGCTGACGATCTGGGCCCAGGTCGTCTCGTGCCCCTGGCCCTGGCCCCGCGCGCCGGTCCGGACGATGGCCTTGCCGGTCATGTGCACCTTGAGCTCGGCCGAGTCGAACATCTTGATGCCGAGGATGTCGTACTCGCGGCTGTTGCCCGCGCCGAGCGGCTCGGTCATGGTGGAGATGCCCAGGCCGAGCAGCCTGCCCCGGCCGCGCGCCTCTTCCTGCTGCCGGCGGAAGTCCTGATAGCCGACTGCCTTCAGGCCGACGTCCAGGCACTTGGCGTACTGGCCCGAGTCGGTCAGGAAGCCGAACGCGGTGCGGTACGGGAACTGCTCATCGGTCACGAAGTTCATCCGCCGGAACTCCGCCTGGTCCATGCCCAGGTCGTCGGCGGCGGCCTGCATCATCCGCTCCTGGAAGAACATCGCCTCGGTGACCCGGAACGAGCACCGGTACGCGACGCCGCCAGGCGCCTTGTTGCTGTAGGTGCCGCGGGCGGTGAGGTGCGCCACCGGGATGTCGTAGGCGGCGAACGCCGAGTGCATCAGCCCGATCTTGAACTTGCTCGGCTGCGCGTCGGAGAAGAACGCCCCGTGGTCGGCGTCGGTGTGCATCCGGACGGCGAGGATCTTGCCGTCGTCGCGCAGCGCCATCTCGCCGTCCAGGTAGACGTCGCGGGCGAACCCGGTGGAGATCAGGTTGCCGGACTTGTCCTCGATCCACTTGACCGGGCGTTCCAGCAGTATGGAAGCAAGGATCGAGCAGACGTAGCCGGGGTAGACCGGCACCTTGTTGCCGAAGCCGCCGCCGATGTCCGGCGAGATGATCCGGATCATGTGCTCGGGCAGCTCGGCGACCAGCGCGACCGCGGCGCGGATGATATGCGGCGCCTGTGTCGTCATGTACACCGTGAGCTTGGAAGTCGACCGGTTGAAGTCCGCGATCGAGCCGCAGCATTCGATCGGGGACGGGTGCGAGCGCGGGTAGTGCAGGTGCAGCTTCGAGATCTTGTCGGCCTGCGCGAACGCGCGCTCGGTGCCCTCGGCGTCGCCGACCTCCCAGTCGTAGATGACGTTGTCGTGCTGATTTTCCTTGTCATCGCGGATCACCGGCGCACCGTCGGCGACGGCCTGCATCGGGCTGACGATCACTGGCAGCGGCTCGTAGTCGACGTCAATCAGCTCGCAGGCGTCCTTCGCGATGTACGGGTCGTCGGCGATGACGCAGGCCACTTCCTGGCCCTGGAAGCGCACCTTGTCGGTAGCCAGCACCGCCTGCGTGTCATAGGACAGCGTCGGCATCCAGGCCAGGTTGCGGGTCGCCATCATCTCGCCGGTGAGCACCAGGTGCACGCCCGGCACCTGCCACGCGCGGCTGGCGTCGATCGACTTGATCCGCGCGTGCGCCATCGGGCTGCGCAGGATCTCCATGTGCAGCATCCCGGGCAGGGTGATGTCGTCGGTGTAATTGCCGGTGCCGCGGATGAACCGGTTGTCCTCGACGCGCTTGCGGCTCGCGCCCAGCCCGCCGATCTTGATCTCGTCTAGTGCCTGCGACACTTTCGCCTCTCGTCTGGTCAGCTAGCGCCCGTGTTAGTAAACGGACTGGGTTAGCCAGCGGATTGGGACCTGAGCTTCTCGGCGGCCCACAGGACCGACTTGACGATGTTCTGGTAGCCGGTGCAACGGCAGAGGTTGCCGGACAGCGCCCACCGGACCTCGTCCTCGGTCGGGTCCGGATTGCGGTCGAGCAGCGCTTTGGCGGCCATCATCATCCCCGGGGTGCAGAAGCCGCACTGCAGCCCGTGCTCCTCCTTGAACCCCTCCTGCAGCGGATGCAGCTCGCTGGCGGTCGCCAGGCCCTCGACGGTGCTGATCTCATGGCCGTCGGCCTGCACGGCGAGCATGGTGCAGGACTTCACCCCGATCCCGTCGACCAGCACCGTGCACGCGCCGCAGTTGGTCGTGTCACAGCCCATGTGCGTGCCGGTCAGCCCGGCGCCCCGGCGGATCAGGTGCGACAGCAGCAGCCGGGGCTCCACTTCGGCGATCTTCTTCGCGCCGTTGATCGAGAACTTGATCCGGCGTACCGGGACGTCACTGACCTGCTCGCCGGGGTCGTCGAAAACGGTCGTCATGTCAGGCTGCCCTCTCCGCCGGTGCGTTCGCCCGGATCAGGATGCGCGCGACGAACGTACGCACCATGTGCCGCTTGTATTCAGCGCTGCCACGGTGATCGGTCCTCGGCTGGGCCGCGTCCGCGGCCAGCCCGGCCGCCTCGCCGATGGTTTCCGTTGACAGCGCCTGCCCGACCAGCGCCGCCGCGGCCGCGGCCGCGCTGATAGTGGATCCGCCGACGCCGGTCAGCGCGATGCCGGCCCTGGCCACGGTCCCGCCGGACGTCTCCACCGCGACCGCGACCCCGACAGTCGCGAAGTCGCCGACCCGGCGCTCCAGCTTGAGGTAGCCGCCCGCGCGGGGCCCCTGGGCCGGCGGGATGACCGCCTCGACCGCGATCTCGTGCGGCTCGAGCACGTTCTGGAAGGGCCCGGTGACGAAGTCCGCTACCCGGATGGTCCGCCGGCCGCCCGGTCCCTGCGCCACCACCGAGCCGCCGAGCGCAAGCACCACCGATGCCCAGTCACCCTGCGGGTCGCCGTGGCAGAGCGAGCCGACAAGCGTGCCGCGATTCCGCACGATCGGATCGGCGATCAGCGGCGCGGCCGCCGCCATGGTCGGCTGCGTGCCCGCCAGCAGCTCCGAGCGCTCCAGCTCAGCGTGCCGGCACAGCGCCCCGATCCGCAGCGTGCCATCCGGATCCGCACGGTGGTAGCCGAGCCCGGGCAGGTTGTTGATGTCGACGATCAGCTCCGGCGACGCGAACCGCAGCTTCATCAGCGGGATCAGGCTCTGGCCGCCGGCCAGCACCTTGGCCTCGTCCCCGCCTTCGCGCAGCAAGCTGATCGCCTCGTCGAGCGAATGTGGTGCCTCGTACCGGAACCGAGACGGGTACATAGATCCTCCGTGTCCTGGCTGGACGTTGAGCCGCAGGTCAGCCGCGCGCGGAGGGCTCGGCCTGGCCTGGCGGGGGGGTCGGCTCGGCTGCCGCGGGCGGCTCGGCCTGGCCTGCCGGGAGCACCGGCTCGGCTGCCGCGAGCGGCTCGGCTGCCGCCGGGGGCTCGGCTGCCGCGGGGGGCTCGGGCACGGCTAGCTCGGGGGTCGGCGGCCCGGGCGCACGGCGCGGCGAGGCGGATTCCGGGTCGGCCACCGCCACCGGCAGCGTGTCTTCCTCGGGATCCGGCCGCGGCTGCTGGTGCGGCGGCCACGGCCCGGATACCGGCTGCCCGGCGATCTTGAGGTAGTCCATCAGCTCGGGCCAGGCCCATACGGTGCTCTTCCCGCTCTTGGGCGAGTGCTCGACCAGCTCGTACAGGCGCGGATTACCCTGGCTGTGCCCGCTGGACTCGATCCGCATGGCGCATGCTCCCGCCGCCGGACGGGCCGCCTGTGCACCGTCGCCAGTGATACCCGCCACTATCTGCCCGCCCGGACGGCCCCGCAATGCGCGAATAACCTCTTGCTTAAGTGGCCTTGCGGCGCTCTGGCCTGCGCTTCTGCGAATAATGAGCTGCGCGCCGCCCGGCCTTCCCCGGTCCGGGCCCGGCTCAGCTCCAGATCGTCACGTAAACGGGCGGGCGGAACCGCGACGGCGGCACGCCCGCGGCCGGCGAGCGCATCAGCTGCATGGCCTCCGGGGTGCCGAGGAAACGCCGCAGTGCGCTGGCGGCGGTGCTCCGGTGCTGGCGCTCCAGCAGGGTCACGTGCCAGCAGGCGTCCATCGGCGAACCTGGCAGCTCGACCAGCGACAGCTCGCCGCGGCGCAGCTGCTGGGCGACCAGGTGCTCGACCGCCGGGGCCACCCCGGCCCCGTCGGCAGCGGCGGCCCAGGCGGCGGTCTGGTTGGGGAACACCCCGATCCTGTTCTCCGGGATCCGCAGCCGGGCTAGCAGCTGGCCGGTGTCACTGCCAGGGTCGGTGCCGGACGGATCCACCAGCCAGCGCCACTGGCTGGCGGTGCCCCTGGGCCGGGACTTGCCGGCCGTGACGACGACAAGCCGGTACCGGAAGATCGGCTCGGTCACCACCGGCAGGGCCGGATCGCGTGGCACGCCAGGGCCGATCGCCGCATCGGCGAGCCGGTTGGCGACGAGCACTGCCATTTCGTTGCTCGCGGCCACCCCGGCCGATACCTCGACCGAACCGGCGAAACGCCGGGTGAATGCCTCCATCAGCGGGCTGACCACGAACTCCGCGACGGCGGGCGAGGCCACCAGGCGCATCTGGTCCGGCGCGCCCTGCGCGGCGCGGACCGCGGCGTGCGCCTCGGCGCCGAGCACCACGATCTGCGACGCGGTGGCGAGCAGCCGGGAGCCGCCAGCGGTCAGCGTCATGCCCGCGGGGCCGCGGCTGACCAGCGGGTCGCCCAGGTGCAGTCGCAAAGCCGACAGCGCTTGCGAGACCGCCGGCTCGCTGACGCCGAGCGCGTTCGCTGCCGCGGTCACCGAGCCGAGCCTGGCGACCAGCACGAACGCATTCAGCTGGGTAAGCGTCATGACAGTGTCGATTATCACGCACGCGGCCGGCTGCTAACCGCACCCGCGGCGGCCCGGGCGTCCGCCGTCGCTGTCCGCCGCGGGCGCCTCGTAAACTCAGCAGGCGTGGCGTAGCTCCAGGGAGGGCGCATGCAGGTTCCGGCGCACGTCGAGTACGAGAGGGCGACGAGTGTCGAGCACGCGCTGTCGCTGCTGGTCAGGTACGGTCCCGAGGCCCGCGTGCTGGCCGGCGGCCACAGCCTGATCCCGATGATGAAGCTGCGGCTCGTGCAGCCGGAGACGCTGGTCGACGTCAACGGGCTCAGTGAGCTTTCTTTTATCACGGAGGCCAGCGGAGAGCTGCGGATAGGTGCCCTGACCAGGCACGCGCAACTGCTTGAGTCGGCGGCCGCGGGCAGGCATTTCGCTATCCTGCATGACGCCGAGCGGGTGATCGCCGACCCGATAGTGCGCCTCTGGGGCACCGTCGGCGGATCGCTCTGCCAGGCTGACCCGTCCGAGGACCTGTCGGCGGCCTTCGCGGCGCTGAAGGCCAGCATGATCATCCGGGGACCGGACGGCAGCCGGACGGTCCCGGCCAGGGACTTTCACACCGGCCCGTACGAGACCGTGGTCGGGCCCGCCGAGCTGCTCTGCGAGATCAGGATCGCGATCAGGCCGGGCGGCGGCAGCGCCTACGAGAAGGTGGCCCGCCGGGTCGGTGACTGGCCGGTCGGCGCCGCCGGCGTGGCCATCTGGCTGGACGGCGACACCGTCGCGGACGCCGGGATCGGCCTGACCGCCGTCGGCGCGCGGCATTTCGCCGCCGCCGAGGCCGAGGAGTTCCTGCGCGGCAGCCCGGCCACCGAGGCGAGCTTCGTCCGGGCCGGCCAGATCGCCGCCGAGCACTGCCGGCCGAGCGCGGACCAGCGTGGGCCGGCCGACTATAAGCGGCATCTCGCCAGGGAACTCACCACCCGGGCGCTGCGCCTGGCACTGCGGCGGGCACGGGGCCAGGACGACCCGGCTGGCGCCGATCCCGGGCGCCCGGCTGGCACTGCGCCGGGGCGCCCGGCTGGCACTGCGCCGGGGCGCCTGACATGAAACTAACCGTGCAGGTCAACGGCGCCAGCTACACCCGCGTGGTCGAGCCCCGGCTGCTGCTCATCCATTTCCTGCGGGACGAGCTGCGGCTGACCGGCTCGCACTGGGGCTGCGACACATCCAACTGCGGCGCTTGCGTGGTATGGCTGGACGACACGCCGGTGAAGTCATGCACGGTGCTCGCCGCGATGGCGGACGGGCACCGGGTGCGCACCGTGGAGGGACTAGGGCAAGACGGCCAGCTCGACCCGGTACAGCAGGGCTTCGCGGAGTGCCACGGGCTGCAGTGCGGATTCTGCACGCCGGGCATGATGCTCACCGCCAGGTGGCTGCTTGACCGCAATCCGGACCCGTCGGCGGCCGAGATCCGCGAGGCGCTGTCCGGCCAGATCTGCCGGTGCACCGGCTACGAGAACATCGTCAGGTCCGTCCGCTGGGCGGCCGACCGTGAGGCTGCGCTGGCCGGCGACGACGATGCGCCGCAGCAGGTGCCCGCGTGACCACACCGCCAGCGCACCAGCAGGACGGGCAGTATCAGCAGGACGGGCATCGGCGCGGCAGCGCCTACGGCTCGCTGCTGCGCAAGGAGGACGCCCGCTTCATCCGCGGCAAGGGCATCTTCGTGGACGACATCGCGCTGCCCGGCATGCTGCACGGCGCGATCTTGCGCAGCCCGCTGCCGCACGCCAGGATCCTCTCGATCGACACCGCGGCCGCTGAGGCGCACCCCATGGTCGAGGCCGTGATCACCGGCGAGTTGCTGGCCGCGCGCGGCCTGGCCTGGATGCCGACGCTGTCGGCGGACGTGCAGGCGGTGCTGGCTACCGACAAGGTCCGGTTCCAGGGCCAGGAAGTGGCGTTCGTCGTCGCCACCGACCGGTACGCCGCGCGGGACGCGCTCGAGCTGATCAGCGTCGCGTACGAGCCGCTGCCCGCGGTGGTCGACGCCGGGCACGCCCTGGACCCCGGCGCCCCGGTGATCCGTGACGACCTCGCGGGCAGGCAGGACAACCACATCTTCGACTGGGAAGCCGGCGACAAGGCGGCGACGGACGCGGTCTTCGCCACGGCCGACGTGGTGGTGGCCCGTGACATGCTCTACCCGCGCTCGCATCCGGCGCCGCTGGAGACCTGCGGCGCGGTGGCCGACCTGGACCCGGTCACCGGGCGGCTCACCGTTTGGTCCACGACGCAGGCCCCGCATGCCCACCGCACGCTGTATGCGCTGGTCACCGGCCTGCCCGAGCACAAGATCCGGATCGTCTCGCCGGATATCGGCGGCGGCTTCGGCAATAAGGTGCCGATCTATCCTGGGTACCTCTGCGCGATCGTGGGCTCGATGATGACGGGCCGGCCGGTCAAGTGGGTCGAGGACCGCTCCGAGAACCTGATGTCCACCACGTTCGCCCGGGATTACCACATGCACGGCGAGATCGCCGCCTCCGCAGATGGCCGGATCCTGGCCGTGCGAGCCAGGGTGCTGGCCGATCACGGCGCGTTCAACGCGACCGCGCAGCCGAGCAAGTTCCCGGCCGGGTTCTTCCACATGTTCACCGGCTCCTACGACCTGCGTGCCGCGCATTGCGAGGTAACTGCGGTCTACACGAATAAGGCGCCGGGCGGCATCGCATACGCCTGCTCGTTCCGCATCACCGAGGCTGTCTACCTGGTGGAACGGCTGGTCGACCTGCTGGCGGGCGAGCTTGGCACCGATCCGGCGCAGCTGCGGCTGCAGAACCTGCTGCGGCCCGAGCAGTTCCCGTACACCTGCCCGACCGGCTGGGAGTACGACTCCGGCGACTATCCGCGGGCGATGCAGCTTGCGATGGACATGGCCGGCTATCCCGAGCTGCGCAGGGAGCAGGCGGCGAAGCGTGAGCGCGGCGAGTACATGGGCATCGGGATCAGCTTCTTCACCGAGGGCGTCGGCGCCGGGCCCCGCAAGCACATGGACATCCTCGGCCTCGGCATGGCGGACGGCGCCGACCTGCGGGTGCATCCCACCGGGAAGGCGGTGCTCGGGCTGTCCTGCCAGACCCAGGGCCAGGGCCACGAGACCACCTTCGCGCAGATCGTCGCCGAGGAGCTAGGCCTGTCGCCGGAGGACGTCGACGTAGTGCACGGCGACACCGACCGGACCCCGTTCGGCCTCGGCACCTATGGCTCCCGCTCCACGCCGGTCTCCGGCGCGGCGGCTGCCGTGGTTGCGCGCAAGGTCCGCTCGCGGGCCAGGATCATCGCCGCGGCCATGCTCGAGGTGTCACCGGACGACCTGGCCTGGGCGGACGGGAAATGGCAGGTCCGCGGGGATCCGGAGAAGGCGAGGGGCATCGCGGAGATCGCCATGGCAGCGCACGGGGTGCTGGAACTGCCGGACGGCGTGGAGGGCCACCTGACCGCGGAGACGGTCTACAACCCGCCGAACCTCACGTATCCGTTCGGCGCCTACATCTGCGTGACCGACGTGGATCCGGGCACCGGCGTGGTCAAGGTGCGCCGGTTCATCGCCGTCGACGACTGCGGGGTGCAGATCAATCCGATGATCGTCGAGGGACAGGTGCATGGCGGGCTCGCCGACGGGATCGGCATGGCGCTGATGCAGGTCATCGCCTTCGACTCCGGCGGCAACTGCCTGGGTGGCTCGTTCATGGACTACCTGCTGCCCACGTCGGTGGAGTGCCCGTCCTGGGAACTCGGCGAGACGGTCACGCCGTCGCCGCATCACCCGATCGGGGCCAAGGGCATCGGCGAGGCGGCCACCGTCGGCTCACCCGTCGCAGTGGTCAACTCGGTGCTCGACGCGTTGGCGCCGTTCGGCCTCCGGCATGCCGACATGCCGCTCACCCCGGCCAGCGTCTGGAGCGCGCTGCAGGGCCGGCCGCTGCGCACCGACCTGGCGATCCCGTGACCGCAGGCCGGCCAGCGCGATGCCTGCGCCATGATGGGCACATGTGGTACATGCGCGGTCCGGGGTGCCGGCTGCCGTCCGCCGACGAGCAGGGCCGCGGCCGGGGATGAGCGGACTAGCAGAGCGGCTGCCCGATGTCGGCACCTTGCTTGGTGCCCTGGACGGCACGGACTACCTGGCCGATGAGGCGCTGGGCACCAGCCTGTTCCTGGCCGCCCGGATGAGCCAGCCGATCCTGCTTGAGGGCGAGCCTGGGGTCGGCAAGACCGGCGCTGCGCAGGCGCTGGCCAGCGCGCTGGAGACGCCGCTGATCCGGCTGCAGTGCTACGAGGGCCTTACCTCTGCCGAGGCGCTGTACGAGTGGAATTACCCGCGGCAGCTGCTCGCGATCCGGCTGGCCGAGACCCAGGGCGGCACGCTGCGCGAAGCGGATCTGTTCAGCGCCGAGTACCTGCTGGAGCGGCCGCTGCTCGCCGCGCTGGCTCATCCAGGCCCGCGGCCCGCGGTGCTGCTGATCGACGAGGTAGATCGCGGCGACGACGAGTTCGAGGCGTTCTTGTTCGAGCTGCTTGCCGAGTCCGCGGTAACCATCCCCGAGCTCGGCACCAGGCGCGCGGCATTCCCGCCGGTCGTGGTGCTCACCTCGAACCGGACCAGGGACCTGCACGACGCGCTCAAGCGGCGGTGCCTTTATCACTGGATTGACTACCCGGCCACCGGGCGGGTGGCCGCCATCATCCGGCGCCGGGTGCCGGCCGCCGCGGCGCCGCTCGCCGGGCAGGTGGCGGTCGGCGTTGCCCGGCTCCGCGGCCTCGAGCTCGCCAAGCCGCCGGGCGTCGCCGAGGCGATCAGCTGGACGGCGGCGCTGCATGTGCTCGGCGCCGAGAAGCTGGACGAGGCGTCGGCCGAGCAGACCGCCGGCGCCGTGCTCAAGTACGCCGAAGATCTGGATGCCGCCCGCGCGGCCGGATACGCGTCGCTGGTCAGCAACGATGACTGACGACCTAGCCGCCCTGGCCGCCCGTGATGGCTGATGACCTAGCCGAGTTTGCCGCGCGGTTCGGCGCCGCGCTGCGGGCGGCGGGCCTGCCGGTCGGCCCGGGCCGGTGCGAGCGGTTCGCGCAGGCGGTGACGCTGGCCCGGCCGCAAACGCCGCGCGCTCTTTACTGGTGCGCAGCCACGACACTCGTGTCCAGTCAGGCGCACCTGCCCACGCTGGAAATGGTCTTCAGCGCGGTCTTCGGCGACCTGGGCGGTGCACCGGGCCAGCCGGGTCAAGACGCGCCGGGGCAGTTCTTCCAGCCGCGTGCGACACCGGAGGACATGCTGGCCAGCGCGGCGAGAGCGGCGAAGGATCACGCCGGCCTGTCCCGGCCGGAGGCCGGGCCGGACGTCGAGCGGCCGGCCCCCGGCACTGACGACCGCGAGCGCATCGTCGAGCGGCCGGTCCTCGGCAGCGCAGCGGAACGGCTGGCGGCGAAGGACTTCGCCGAGCTGTCACCCGGGGAACTGCTGGAACTGGCCGGGCTGATGCGGCAGATCACGCTCGCGGTGCCGCTGCGCCGGTCCCGCCGGGTGCGGCGCCGCCGCCGCGGCCCGCACGTGGACATGCGGGCCACGCTTCGACAGGCCCGCCGGACCGGCGGTGACCCGGTCACCCTGATCGGCCGGGCGCCCGCCTGGCGGCAGCGCAGGCTGGTCGTCCTCTGCGACATCTCCGGCTCGATGGAGCCCTACGCCCGCGCGATGATCCAGCTGCTGTACTGCGCCGCAGGCGGCGCCAGGGCCGAGGTGTTCAGCTTCGCTACCCGGCTTACCCGGCTGACCCCGGCGCTGGCCCAGTCCCGGCCGGCCCTGGCGCTGGCCCGGGCCGGGCAGGCGGCGCCGGACTGGCTGGGCGGCACCAGGATCGGCGAGTCGCTCAGGGACTTCAACGATTCATACGCCCGCCGCGGGCTCGGTCGCGGCGCGGTCGTCATGATCATCTCGGACGGCTGGGACACCGGCGATCCCGGCATAGTGCGTCGCGAGATGGAGCGGCTATCGCTTGTCGCGTTTAAAATTATCTGGGTTAATCCCAGGACGAAGAGTCCGGCGTACCAGCCACTGGCCGGCGGGATGGCGGCTGCGTGGCCCTACTGCGACGCCGTGGTCAGCGCGCACACGCTGGCGGCGCTAGGCGAGCTGTCGGCCGCGCTGGCCGACCCGGTGCGGCGCCGGGTCGTGCATGCGGGCCGCCGGGTGGCGTAGCCCGCGGCGCCCGGCGCAAACGGAATATGTCGCCTGCCTATGCCGGGATGCCATGCCCGCCCGGCCGGCGGCCCGGGCCCGCTACGTGAGCCGCTGCCAGCCTTCGTCCTCGCCGCCCGAGCGGGCCTTGCGCTTAACATCGACGCCGCCGAACACGCAGATCCCGGTGATCCGCAGCACCGGGGCGTCCGGGCGGGCCGACTCCGCGCTGTCGCCGGCGATCTCCCGGCCGCCCATGACCGCGCTGCCGGTGTCGACCACCCGCATCTCCGGCGGGACCGTGATCGAGACGCCGCCGAATACGGCCACCGCGCTGATCGCGATCTCCCTGGCGGGCAGGTCGGCCTGCCTGAAGTCAAGGTCAGCTCCGCCGAACACGGCCAGGATGCTGGTCTCCGGCTCCGGGTGCCATCGCCCCTTCCTGCTGATGCCGCCGAAGATCGCGGTCATCCGACGCCCCCGCGCAGCAGGCGCTACCTGGCCGGCGCTACCTGACGGCGCGGCAACCGCGGACGTGCCGGGCAGGTCATCGATGACCGGCACGATGTCGGCGTGCGTCTTCGCGGCGTAGACCGCGTCCAGCCGCTCCGAGTGCTCCTCCGCGGTCAGCCTGCCCTGCGCCAGGGCCTCGTTGAGCACGGACGCGGCCCGGTCCCGGTCGGCGTCAGAGGCGCGCAGCCGGGAATTTGTGTTGAAGCCCTGGGGGTCCATCGGGCTATTGTCGGCCATGCAAGAGCATCAGCGGAACGGGGAACGTCGTGGGGCATGTCGAGGTCGCGCACCTCAGCCACGCCCTGCCGGACGGGCGTGAGCTGCTCGATGACGTGTCCTTCCGGGTAGGTGACGGCGTCACGGCCGCGCTGATCGGGCCCAACGGCGCGGGCAAGACCACGCTGATGCGGCTGATCGCGGGTGACCTGACCCCGCAGGCAGGCTCGGTCACCTCCAGCGGCGGCCTCGGCGTGATGCGCCAGTTCGTCGGCGGGATCCGGGACGATTCCACGGTGCGGGACCTGCTTGTGTCGATCTCGCCGCCGCGGGTGCGGGCGGCCGCGGCCCGGCTGGACGCCGCCGAGCTGGTGATGATGGAGCGCGATGACGAGCCGGCCCAGCTGCGCTATGCGACCGCGCTGGCCGAGTGGGGCGACGCGGGCGGCTACGACGCCGAGGTGCACTGGGACGCCTGCAGCGTGGCGGCCCTGGGGACGCCGTTTGAGCGCTGCCGCTGGCGTGAGGTGCGCACCTTGTCCGGCGGCGAGCAGAAACGGCTGGTCCTTGAGTCGCTGCTGCGCGGCAAGGACGAGGTATTGCTGCTTGACGAGCCGGACAACTACCTGGACGTGCCGGCCAAGCTCTGGCTGGAGCAGCAGCTGGCGGCCACCCAGAAGACCGTGCTGCTGGTCAGCCACGACCGGGAACTGCTGGCCAACTGCGCCGAGCGCATCATCACGGTGGAGGACAGAAACGTCTGGGTGCACGGCGGCGGGTTCGCCGGCTACGCCCAGGCGCGCCGGGACCGGATCGACCGGCTTGACGAGCTGCGCCGGCGCTGGGACGAGGAGCGCGAGAAGCTGAAAGAGCTGGTCCGGATGTACCGGCAGAAGGCGTCTTACAACGACGCCATGGCCTCGCGGCTGCAGGCCGCCGAGACGCGGCTGCGGAAGTTCGAGGAGGCCGGGCCGCCGGAGCTGGCACCGCGGGAGCAGAACGTCCGGATGCGGCTGCGCGGCGGCCGGACCGGCAAGCGGGCGGTGATCTGCGAGGAGCTGGAGCTGACCGGGCTGATGCGCGCATTCGACCTCGAGGTCTGGTACGGCGAACGGGTGGCCGTGCTCGGATCCAACGGCTCGGGTAAGTCTCATTTCCTGCGCCTGCTAGCGGGGGAGCAGGTCGCGCACGCCGGCGTCGCCAGGCTCGGCGCGCGGGTAACGCCAGGGTGGTTCGCGCAGACCCACGCCCGGCCCGACCTGGACGGCCGCAGCCCGCTCGACATCCTGATGTTCGAGCACGCGATGCTGATCAACGAGGCGATGGCGGCGCTTGCGCGGTACGAGCTGCAGTCATGCGCCAGGCAGGCATTCCGCACGCTGTCCGGCGGCCAGCAGGCCAGGCTGCAGATCCTGCTGCTGGAGCTGGCCGGGTCGACGCTGCTGCTGCTCGACGAGCCGACCGACAACCTCGACCTGGCGAGCGCCGAGGCGCTGCAGGAAGGCCTGGAATCGTACGAGGGCACGGTGCTCGCCGTCACGCACGACCGCTGGTTCGCGCGCTCGTTCGACCGGTTCATGATCTTCGGGGCCGACGGCGGTGTCTATGAGGCGCCTGCTCCCGTCTGGGACGAGGCCCGAGTAGCCCGGCCACGCTGACCCGGCGGCTTGCTAGGCTGCATGCATTCCAGGGAGTCCGGTCATTGCTTCCGGCCGGGCCCCAGAGCCGATGCTGGAGGATGCGCACCCGTGAAGAAGCTGCTCATACTGGCCCTCGTCGGGTTCGGCGCGCTGGCTGTCTGGCGGAAGGTCCAGGCAGACCGGGCCGAGCTTGACCTATGGACCGAAGCAACCACGAGCGACGATTAGCCCTCGCGTCGGCCTGCCGGCCTGGCACGCATGGAGGCGATCAGGTGAGCGACACCCGGCCGGTCTCGCTCGTGTGCTGCGGCCTGATCGGCACGACGGTTACCGACAACGGCATGGTCGAGCGCGCCTATGCCGAGGCCATCGCGACCCAGGGCGTCGTGACCGGAACCACCGCGTACGCGCGGTGCATGGCCGGCGTGCATAGATCTAGGGGGCAGGCGACCATCGGGGTGCTGCGCAGCCTGTTCCCGGAGAGCCAGGCCCGGGCACAGGCCGCGCAACTAGCGTTTGATCGCTCGTACAGCGCCGCTGTCGCCCGCACGGGCGTCGTGGCCATGCCGGGCGCCGAGCAGGCGATCGAGAAACTGCGCGGAACGGGCGCGCGGGTATGCCTGATCAGCGGATTCTCCCAGCGGCTGCTCGGCCTTGTGATCGACACGCTTGGCTGGTGGGACCGGATCGACCTGGTGCTGTCGCCCGATGAAGTACCCAGGGGCTGCCCGTGGCCCGACCTGGTGTTCACCGCCATGCTCCGGCTCGGCGTCGATGACGTCCGCGACGCGATAGTCGCGCACGGCACCGAGAGCGGGGTGCTGAGCGGCCGCCGGTCCGGGGTCGGCGCAGTCGTCGGCGTCCTGACCGGTACGCATACCACTGAACGGCTTCGCCGGGCGGGGGCGAGCCATGTGCTCGGCAGCGTCTCGGAACTACCCGACCTGGCCGCCGCCGGGCCGGTGGGTGCGGATACCGGCTCCGGCGCTGACACCGGATCTGGTGCTGCCGGTGCCGGTGCCGGTGCCGGTGCCGGTGCCAGGGACGACAGGGACGCTGCCCAGGTACCCTTGGAACGCCGCAGTACGGGGCTATAGCTCAGCTGGAAGAGCACCTGCTTTGCAAGCAGGGGGTCGCGAGTTCGAGTCTCGCTAGCTCCACCAGGCAAAACACCCCGAGCCTGATCTTGGTTCGGGGTGCTCGTGCCATTAACGTGCCATTAGCCTGCGCCCGCCGCTGCCTCAGCGGTGCCGTCATCGGCTTCGTCCTGGCGGTGAGTGCCGGCCTGCTGTGACCCTTCGATCCGGCGGTCGAGCGCGGCGGCGATGGCATGGTCTGCCTCGGCGGTGGCGTGCTGGTAAATCATCGCGGCGCGGGCGCTATCGTGGCCCATCCGCGCCTTGAGGTCTGCCAGGCTCGCGCCGGGCGCGGCCATCATGTTTCCGGTATGCCGCAAATCGTGAAAATGCAGTCCGGTCACGCCGAGCCTGGCGACGGCTGCCGCCCAGCCGGATTCGCGGCGGAAGTTGCCCCGGCGCAGTATCCCGCCGCGCTGTCCGGTGAACACCAGGTCGGTTGCGTCCGGGCCGACGTAGCTGTCGAAGTGCTCGCGCAGGGCCGGGATGATCGCCTTCGGGATGCCGACCGTGCGGACTCCCGCGCGGGACTTCGGCGGGCCGGGCACCAGGCGGCCGGACAGCTCGACGTACTGGCGCCGGACGCTGACCGCGCGGGCGTCCAGGTCGATATCGCAGCGCCGCAGCGCGATGGCCTCGCCCCAGCGCAGGCTGGCGAAGGTGACGAGCAGGACCAGCGCCTTGAACCGGCGGTCCTTCATCAGGTCGGCCAGGGCGAGCACCTGGGCCACGGTGAGCACAGGCCGCTCGGCCGGGTTCTCGTCCCCGCCGCCGCGGATGCGGCAGGGGTTGCGCGGGATGATGCGGTCTTCGGTGGCGGTCATCAGCACGGCGCGCAGCAGCCGGTACGCCTTCGCGGTTGCCGAAACGGAGACGCCCTTGCGGAGCAGCTCGGCGCGCCACTCGCGGACGATCTCCGGCGTGATCCTGCCGATCTGCATGCGGCCGAGGTAGGGCCCGATGTGCCTGGCCAGCAGCCAGGTATACAGCTCGACGGTCCGCGCCCGCAGGTTCGGGCGCTCGGCGATCCACTTATCCGCGTATGCCTGGAGCGGGAACCCTGCTGCGTTGCGGGTCGGTCCATTCTCCGGTCGTGAGCTGCGCCTCGATGAGCGAGAGCGCCCGGTCGGCGGCCGTCTTGTTCTCGCAGGTGTCGGCGCCGGTCCGCAGCCTGCCGTCAGGTCCGGGATACCGGATCTGGTACCGGCCGGACGGTAGCTTCCGGATGCTGCCGAAACGCCGGTGTCCGTCCCTGTTGGCCATCACGCCACTCCCTTCCACAGGGGCCGGGTGGGAGCCGCAGTCATTGGCTCGATCCTGCCCGACTCGATGAACTCGGTTAGTGCCGCCTCGCTGATGCGCACATGGCGGCCGATCTTCACGAACTCGATCCGCCGCTCAGCGATCAGGCGGCGGACGAAACGAGGCGAGGTACTCAGCCGGTCGGCTGCTGCGTCCACGGTCAGCAGGCAACCGGTGGTCTCGGTCTGGCGGCCGGTCATGCCGCCCTCCCGGTTGCCGGAAGGTACGGGGGCGGCTGGCCGCTGGCTCTGGCCCGGGCCTCGGTGAGCGCGGCATGCCAGTTTCTGCCGGTCGGCGACGACATGCAGCAGCCGCTGGCCGTTGGGCATGTGGTCGGGGTCGCCGGGGGTGACGGGTTCCCAGGTGTACCGGGCAGGGTCGTCGGCCGGGATGCCGAGCGTGGCCAGCAGCCAGCCGCGCCGGTCCGCGCGGTGGTCGGCGAGGGTCTTGCCGGACCATTTGCGGGAGACCAGGATACGGCGGCCTGCGTAGCCGAGATGCTCGCGGCGGTGGGCTTTGCCCTGGCAGCGGCCCGGGCGCATGCCAGCCCGGGGGTTCTTCGGCTGGACTCCGTACCGCAGCCAGTTCGCGCAGGCCGGGGCGCACGGCTCGTACCGGAGCGCGTCGAGGAGCCGTTCAGCGTGATCCTGCCCGGCGCTGGCCTGGGCCTGGTGGCAGTCGGCGACATGCTTGGTCAGGTACTTCGTCAGGTACCCGATGCACCGATTGGCGTCTCGTGATCCGGCGAGGACGCCCTGGGCGTCGAATCGCGGGCCGAACCTGGCGACGTGCAGCGGCTCGTCGTGCGGGCCGATCGCGTCGAGTGCCTCGTCCCAGCTCGGGAGGACTTCCCCGGTGGCGGGGTCGATGAAGTTGCCGCTCGGCTCGTGCCAGACGGGCAGGTCGCCGTCGTCATGCCTTATCTCGTCGGCGGGTGGCCACCAGACCTGGTGATAGGTCGCGGCGAGGACTTGCCGCAGCTCGGCGCGGGACAGGGTGCCGCGCACGGCGACATGGATGTGCGGGGCGAGGCGGCGTTGCGGTTCGACGGCGGCGAAGTATTGCACGTCGTAGCCGAGGAAGCGGCGCAGGTTCTGGATCAGCCGGTCGAACAACGCGGCGAAGTGCAGCGCGTCCCGGGCCGCCCGGGTGTAGTTGTATCGGCCGGGGTCAGCGGGGGTGCCGTCGGCGCGGACTCTGCCGTAGCTGGGGCAGGTCAGCGTGATGAACATGGACGGGCGGAATGTCGTGCCGTCCGGCGCGGTGTAGGTCTTACCGATGGTCCGCGGGGCGATCTTGCGGCGGGGCAGCTCTGGGGCGTCCTGGCGGCGCCTGGTGGAGCGGTGACGGCGGCCGGACTGGGCGGGCAGCACCTTGCCGCGTATCCCGGAACGGGTGACCTGCTCGTCCAGGTCGCCGATCAGCTCGTCGTCCCCGGTAGTGTCGCGCCCGGCCGCGTCGGCATGGTCGCGGTGTTGCTGGGTTTCGGCGCGGCGTTCGACCCACATGCGCTGCTCGTCGTCGGGGTCATCGGGGGTGATGGCGGGCTCGGCGTCAAGGTGCCAGCCTTCGCGGCACTGGGCGGCGCGCAGCGAGCGCTTGCGCTCGGCACAGCCGGGGCAGACCGCGGCGAGGGTGTGCCCGCAGGGGACGAGCACTTGCTCGACCTGTCCGGTCCGGGTGTCGGTGCGGCGCAACTGGACGGGGCGGATGCAGCCACCGTGGGAGATGGCCAGCTCGCGCACGACGTCTCGGGCCAGCGGCATCGTCAGCCGTTTTGCTCGGCTCAGGCGTGGTGTCATTCACTCTCCTTGCCGTCGTCGGGGTTGTCGGTGTGCCAGGTGATGCCGTAGCCGCAGCCAGGGCACTCCAGCGTCAGGAGTTCCGGGCCGGTGCTGGTGTCCAGCAGCGGGCCGCCGCAGTCCGGGCAGTCCTCGGGAGCGAGCCAGCCGGTGATCATGCGGTCGGCTCTGCTGGCGTGGCCCGCCAGGCCGGGACGGCGTAGATGTCGGTCATGGCCCGGATGTCGTCATCGGAGACGTAGGCGGCGCGGACGCGGACCGGGTCAGGGTCGGTTTCCAGGCGGATGTATCCGACGCCAGCGCCGGTCTGCGGGTCGGAGGAGATGTCCTCGCATAGGGCGCCGCGGTCGCGGGCGCCGTCGCCGAGCACCATGTCGGCCTGGCCGGGCTCGTCCAGGCGCAGCGCGATCTTGTCGGGGAACAGGTTGCGGATGTTGAGGACTTCCTTGCGCGGGTCCTGCAGCGCGGCCACCACGGCGTACCCGGCGGCGCGGCCCTGGGTGGTCAACGTGGCCAGCGCGGCGAGGGTCCGGTCCCGCAGTTTCCGGTCGGCCTGGTAGGCGGTCAGGAACGCGATCTCATCGACCATCACCACCGTGAACGGGTGCTCTGGCGTCGGGATATGGTCGCGCTGCTTGCCGGCGAACCGGGCGGCCCGGGCCTGCATGTCCGCTACGGCGTCTTCGAGTAACGCGGCGATGCCGGCCGGGTCGGCGGCGTACCGGCCGTGCTGCTCGAACAGGTCCCGGCCGAACGCGAGTTCCATCAGCTTCGGGTCACACGCAAGGATGCGGACCAGCCCGGTCGCCATCGCGGGGAGCATGGCGCGGATCAGGCCCCACAGATAGGAGCCTTTCCCGGCGCCGGTGGCCCCGGCGATCAGCAGGTGCGTGCCATGCAGCCGCAGCGTGAGCATGGCGCCGTCCTCGCGGCGGCCGACCGGCAGCGCCCGCAAGTCCGTTACGGCCGGGACGGGAAGCGCGGGCATCGGGTCGGCGAGCGCGTCCTTGCGGACCAGCTCGAGGGTGACCGTCCCTGGCCGCCCGGAACGCACCCGGCACTGCCGGACCCGGAACCCGTGCGCCAGGCCCTCGGCACGGTCGGCGAAGTCCTTCGGGGACTGCCCGGACACCAGGCCCACCGTCACCCGGTCGGTGAACCGTGACGAGGCGACCGGGCCCAGGGCGGGCAGCAGGATCCGGCCCTGATATAGCGGGGCGAGGCGGGTGATGGTCATCACGGGCTGCCAGCGCCGCCGGTAGCACCACCACCGCCATCTGTTCCTGGCGGGTGCGGTGATGATCCGGGTGAACCAGCGCGGGCTGACCAGCCGGAGGGTGATCAGGATCGTCAGGACGATGCCTGCGGATGTGGCCAGGCCCGGCCATCCGGTGTTCGCCCAGATGAGCAGGATGACCCCGGCCGTCACGTCGAGGCCGGGGTGGCGGATTACGAACCACGCGGCGCGCCACATTAGCCGGGCAAGCTGGACGATCCAGATCACGAATTCGGGGGTCCGGTAGACCGGGGAGCGCCATACCGGGGACGCGAACGGGTCGGGGTTGTCGACCTGGGCGTACTGCTCGCCGGTCACCCTGCCGCGCATACGATCATCACGTCTTCCTTGCTCAGAACCGGGAGAGGACAAGGGACGACAGGAAGGGCGCCCCGCCGTCGGTATCAGGCCGCGTCCGGGCGGTGGGCATGCGTGCCTTGGTCCGTGCTGGCCTCGTCCTGCTGCGCGGCGCTGAGCCGCTCGCATTCGGCGGCGAACTGCGCTGCCTGCCGGGCCAGTTCCCGGCCGAACGGTGCCGGGTCGGCGGCCATCTGCCGGGTGACAGAAATGGCGACCCGCATGGTCCCGCTGCTGACTGCCAGGACCGGCGGCAAGCCCGGGGTGGTGCTGCACTGCACTTCCCAGTCCGGGCCCGCATGGAGATCGGCGTAGCCGAACGACGGCCCGCCGCCGTTCATGCCGCGCTGTCCTTCCCGTCCGCGACACCACGGCCTCGGCCGGGCACGCGCACTCCGGTTGCCTTCAGCGAGTAGGCCAGTCGCCCTGCCTGGTTCACGTACGGGGTGACGGTCAGCCCGGCGAACTCGACCGGGACGAACGGCATCGCTGCGTGCGCGGGCGGCAGCACCGGCTGATCGGATGCCGCGACCTTCACCCGCGCTGTCTTGTCCCGGGCCTGCGGGTCGGCGTCGATGACGTCGATCACCCACAGCGGCAGCCCGCTCTGCTTGTCCTTGGACTGGACGAACCGCCCGGCCTTCGACGCATCGAAGTCTCGCACCGGCTCGAATCCCCCGGCCGCGTACACGCCGCGCGGAAACACGTGGCCGAACTCCACCGGGATCGGACCCTGCAACGCCATTTGACTTCTCCTGTCTGCCTCACGAACCCGACCTGACTTGTCAGGTATGAAAACAAGCTACGCAGCATCACCTGGCTTGTCAAGTCGGATGAAATGTCATCTCATGACAGGGCAGCGCGTTGTTTCTAGGTGAAGGGGTAGGCGTCCCGCAGCTCGTGCCGCTGGCCGGGCAGCACCAGGTCGCTGACCTGGATCGGCTGGCCCGCCGCGTCGTAGGCGGTGACGATCACGCTGAGCACCGGGGCGTCCGCGGCGACGTGCAGCAGGTCTGCTTCCTCCCCGGCGGGGTGGCGGGCGGTGATCTGCTCGACGGCGTGATCGAAACGGATCTTCCGCCGGGTCTGCAGGTGCTGGCGGATGCTCTCGTTCAGCAGGTCCGGTGAGGCCAGGTCGGTGCCCTCGGCCAGTTCCAGCGGCAGCCACGCGGACGCCAGCTCGGCCGGCTCGCCGTCCTCGGTCAGCAGCCGCTGCCGGACGAATGCCCTGGCCCCGGCCTGCAGCCCGAGCAGCGCGGTCACATGCGGCGGGGCGAGCTTCACCCCGGCCTGCACCAGCTCTCCCGCTAGCTGGGACTCGGGGAGTTCCAGTACGCCGTGCGCGGGGCGGGTGCGCTCGGCGCCGTCGAGGGCGGGACGGCCGCGGACGAAGCTGCCCTTGCCCTGCTGGGTGTCGATCCACCCGTCCTGCCGCAGCGCTGACAGCGCCTTGACGATCGTCGGCCGTGATAGCCCGAATTCCGTCACGAGCTGATGCTCGGAGGGCAGCAGCGATCCCGGCGGGTAGTCGCCCCGCTCGATCCGCCGTTTTATCTCGGTGACCACCTGCGCGTATTTGGGTGGCGCGTAGTCATATCCCATGATGCCCGTCCGCTCTGGACTGCTGCCTTATCAGGTCAGGCTAACGGCATCAGCACAAGTTGTCACCTGATGGCATCCAGCAGCAGCGCAGGACAGTGGAAGGCACGACGGCACGTGACGGTCCTTCACGTGCCGCCGCGCCAGCTCGTCAGGCGCCAGCGCCGAATGCGAGGGCAGCTAGCTCCGGTAGCGATGACCGCTCTGCCAGGAGCAAGGCTCAGTTGCGGCTGCTGTCCACCAGCATCCGGACTACGCCGCCCGCGTCACGCTCCGCGCGGACCGGCGTGTGATACCGGTCGTAGGTGTTCAGGCCCGGCACGTACCGCACGACGGTGACCCAGCCGCGCGCCGGGACGCCATCGGGAACCTCAACCAGCGCTTCGAGCATCCGGGCCCGCGCCCGCGGCTCCTCATCAGTAATGCCGATAGGCGAGAGCCTGCGCGCCCCGCCCTGCCCGGTAGCAACGCCCCAGTCGAATAAACGCCTCACGGCGCATCACCTCCGGTCAGATTCGAGCCAGTGCCGCCGCAGCCCAGGCAGGCCACCCTGCGGCGGCGCAGCAGCCCGCACTCATCGGCGTCACCGCCACTTGCCGCCGCCCGCCGCAGGGTGAGCAGCTTCCAGCCCCTGCCGCCGCACCACGAGCATGAGCCGGGATCGGCGGCGGTCGCGCATCTCATGCGGCCGATAATTCCCGTAGTTACGTCGCGTGGTTGCTCCGTAACTGTCCCGTCTCCGGCGTAGATGTCTCATCTGTGTCTCATGACCGGGCCAGCGCTCCGCTAGCCTTACCGGGTAACCCGTTTTGAGCATGGAACCCGGAGCGGCCGATGAGCGGACAGCCGACACTGTTAGCGGCATTGCTGGAGGACAAGGGCCTGCAAAGGTACGGCAGCTTCCGCCTGGCCTACGAGAAGGCCGCCCGGTCGCTGGACCGCGCAAAAGGCGGCATCGCGCCGAGCCGCGCCCAGTTCCACCGGTGGCTGACCGGTGACTTACGCGGCCTGCCGCACACCGATCACTGCCGCGTCCTGGAGCACCTGCTGACCGGATACTCATCCGCCCTGCTGTTCAAGCCCTGCCCGGACGGCATCCCGCCGCTACCTCCCAGCGTCAGCCCGGCAGCCCAGGGCGCTGATGGCCTTCCCGCATCGGCGGGCGTCGCCGACGTTGCCGCTGTCTTCGCCAGCCGCTCGGAATTCGCTGCCAGCATCGAGCCGCGCGCCCTGTTCGACGGCGCCAGCCGTATCCGCGCCTGCGGCTTGTCGCTGAACTTGATCTGCCAGCAGGTCCCGGACCAGCAGCTGCGGCGCATGCTCGCCGAGGGGACCCAGATCGCCTGCCTGTTCCTGGACCCCGACGGCGAGGCGATCAAGGCCCGCGAACGCGAAGAGGAATACACCGCCGGGCACCTGGCCGGGCTGAACAACATCAACATCCAGGTCATGACCAGGCTGCGGGACCACCTGCCGCCTGAAGCCCGGGAACGGCTGCACCTGGGCGTCTATGACGAGACAATCCGCTTCAACATCATTCTCGTGGACGACCAGACCTGCGTGGCGCAGCCCTACCTCCCCCGCGCCCGCGGTATCGACTCCCCGACCCTGCTGATGCGCCGCAACGCCATCCCCGGCGGCCTGTACCCGGTCTTCGAGCAGGTTTACGACGCGATAGCAGAACGGAGCAGGCAGATATGACCGCCGACCCCGTGTCGCTCCTGCCTGTCGCCCTGCATGCTGCCGACATCGCCAGCGGCCTGATACGGACCCGGCGGCCCGCTTTGGTCACCGAGAAATCCGACCGCGACCTGGTATCCGACGTCGATCTGGCGATCGAGCGCGCGGTCCGCGGCTACCTGCACGAGGCCACCCCCGGCACCGGGTTCCTCGGCGAGGAAGAAGGCCAGTCCGGTGACCCGGGCACCGGCTGGCTGTGGACGCTCGACCCCATAGACGGCACCGCGAACTACGCCCACGGCCTGCCGCTGTGCGCGATCTCGCTGGCCCTGCTGCACGATGGCCGCCCGGTCCTGGCCGTCATCGACGCCCCGTTCCTGGGCGAGCGCTACCACGCCGTCGAAGGCCACGGCGCCTACGCCGGACAAAGGCCGCTCAAAGCCAGCACCACCACCCGCCTCCGCGACGCCGTAGTCGCGATCGGCGACTACGCCACCGGGGACGGAGCAGACCGCAAGAACGAGCTGCGCCTGGCCGCGACCATCCAGCTCACTCCCCGCGTGCACCGCATCCGCATGCTCGGCACCGCCGCCGTTGACCTGGCCTGGGTCGCCGACGGGCGCCTGGACGCGAGCGTCACTCTCGGGAACAAGCCGTGGGACACCGCCGCAGGGGTCCTGCTCGCCCGCGAGGCAGGCGCAACCGTCACCGACGCCAACGGCAACCCCCACGATCTGCACTCAGCCGCGACCATCGCCGCCACACCCCAGCTCATCAGCCAGCTCATCCCGCTCATTCAGGCCGCCGACCTCACCGCCGACCCGAAAGACACCCAGGCCGGCTACGCATCGCCCTATACCGCACTCGACAACATCCTCAGCCAGGCCCGCTACCTGATCTTCGACTTCGACGGCCCGGTGTGCGACCTCACCGCCGCCATGCCTCCCGGCACCGCAGACCAGCTCCGCGAAGTCATCCGCACCGAGGCTGCGGACATGTCAGCGAGCATCGCCATGACCAGTGATCCCATTGAGATCATCGCCCGCGCCGTCACCATCAGCCCGAGCCTGGCAGCCCTGCTCGACGAAGAGCTCACCACCATCGAGTTAACAGCGGCCAGCACGGCCCGCCCCGCCGCTTACGTGCACGAAGCCCTGGCCGCCTGCCGGGACTCCGGCCGGACACCCGCCGTCATCAGCCGCAATTCCGCCCCGGCCGTCAGCTCCTACCTTGATAAACACGGCTTGGCTGACCAGGCCCGCAACGTCACCGCCCTGACCAGCTTCCCGCCGGGTCACTTGCAGACGTTCCCGCATCTCCTCGAAGACACCATCCACGCACTCGGCGCCACACCAGCCGACTGCGCGCTCATCACCGCAACCGAGGCAGGCATCGACGCAGCCCAGGGCATAGGCGCCCACCCGATCGGCTACGCCACGACGCCCGCCACCAGCGAGCGCCTCATCGTCGCCGGAGCCGCCTGCGTAATCCCGAGCCTTGCCGATCTGACCCTCAGACTCCGCGCCCGCCCGCTGCCGAACTAATTGCGTGCATGCACTGTCCTGGCCAGGCATGGAGCCAGGCTGCTAGCACGAACGATCAAGACTGCCGCGGTCGGCCGACCGGGTGTCCGGCGTGTCCGGGCCTGATTTTCGATGTCCATATGCTCCCGGCTGCCTGGCGCGAACATCGCGAGAGCCATGCCGCCGACGCTCGGCGGGCGACCTACCCGGCACAGCCGCTGTGGACGCACGGACCCGCGCTGACCTGCGGCAGTGTCCGATGTCCCCAGTGTCCACCGACCCTATGACTACTACCTTTCTTTATTTCGCTGAGATACAAACGAGCGGCTCCCTGTCGCGGAGCTGCCCAACTTCAGCCGCGCCGATCCAAGATGAGGTACTCACGGTGAGCATGATGTCCGGTATTGACAGCAGGCAGCCTGATCAAGACGAGAGGCGGTCGGTTCGGTGACTGCTTACGCGGCAGCTGCCGCTTCGCTTGTCGCAATGCCTTTGGTCATCCTGGGTTCGCTTGCCCTGGTCCGCGCCAGGCCGGAGGACATCCCTGCCGTTGTCCGGGCGCTAGCGCGCTGGGGCCGGAAGTGATCATGAAGGTGACGTCTGCGCCTGGCCCTATTCCGGTCTTGGCCCCCACGAACGTGCCGCGTTGCGCCATCGAGTAAACGATCTACGTCAGTCGCACACGTTGCAGCCGCGTTTGCAGCCGCGTTGCACTGCCGAATTGCCCCGTACTAGATCAAGGCGGCGCCTGCGGCGCCGCTGGCCCGGCGCCAGCGCCCGGGCTCGGCCTTGGGAGGCCCGCCCGGGGCGCGCGCCGGGCGCTGGCGAAGGCATACTGATCAAGCAGGCTCACCCGCATGTCTGCCAGCTGCTGCGCGGATTTGTCTTCCTCGCTCCCGATTGTCCAGCTCATGGCCACCGTGTCAATGGCGGCCCTCCGGGCCGCACCTATGAGGAAGACGGGTCGAGAATAGTCATGAGTTAATACCTGTCAAGGATGACCGGCGCGCGGGCGGAGCGAGTCTCTTCCTAAAGGCTAAGATCACAGCTTCGTCACAATGTATACCGCAACGGCGCGTACTGCGACACAATCCAAAGCGTGGAGTACAGAGTGATTGCGTTGGAGAGCTTGCTGCTGGACACCCTCAACCCTCGGCATAACCCTGTCGAAAGTCGGCGGGAGGCCTTGACTGCGTTGCTCGAAGGCAAAGGCGCCCAAGAACTCCTGCGGCTTGCCGAGGATATATCGAGATTTGGCGTAAGTCCAATAGATCTAGCCTTGGTCATACCGGACGGGAATGTCTATATTGTCCTAGAAGGCAATAGGCGGGTCGCGGCGCTCAAACTTCTTAAAAATCCTGGCCTAGCCGCAGGGTCAAAGATCAGCGATGCGATCTACGAGCTAAGTAAGAATACGGTCAATATCGATCATCTTGGTTGCATTGTCGCCGAATCACGAGACCAGGCAAGGCGATGGATCGAACTTCGCCATATCACCAATCACCAGGGTGTAGGGGTGGTTGGCTGGAGCCCTGAAATGCAGGTGCGATTCAGCGAGAACTACAGCGGTCAACGCGGGAAAGCCTTGCGTCTGACCGATGCCCTAGAAGAAGCCTATGGCGATGATAGAGAACTGCTCGACCTGGTCCATGCAGTCAAGGCCGCCAAGATAACTACACTTGGCAGGCTGGTTAGCGACCCGGAATTCAGAAGGGCAACAGGCCTAGTAATTGATGGTCAAGTTCAAACGCGATTTCCAGCGACACGCATGCGAGATTTCTGGCATCGATTGCTATCTGATCTATCCACACATATAACCGTATCTGATCTTAAGAAGAAGCAGCAGCGATCCGAATATCTAGCTAGCTTGTCCGACGTCATGCCAGACCAGGCTGAACGCCGGCCCGCTCGTCGACTGGAGGATGCTGGCGAAGACTCAGAAACGGACTCCGAAACCAAACCTGAGAGCAAACAGAGAAAGCCGCCACCTAAGACACAACGACCAAGGCCGATGAGGCTATTCCATGGCCTACAGCTTCTAAATGTAAAACCCAAGGTTAGGGATGTTCTCCGTGAAGCGCAGCGAATCGACCTAGGCACTTTCCCCAATGCCGGGGCTGTGCTCATCAGGGTGGTCGTCGAGCTTGTTGTTGCTGAGGGCATTGAGTGCATAAACCCACAAGCCGATGATCGGCTTAGGGAACGAATTAGGCTGTGCCTGCGTGAACTTGATCCGACACAAATTAATAACGAGTATGCTGGCGTCCGGAACGGGCTGAGTGATCCAACCAGCCTATTCTCAGTGCGAGCCATGCACTCTTACTTGCATAATCCACAGATGCATGCGGACGCTGCTAGCCTGCGGGCAATATCCGACAACTACATCCCGTTCCTCAGCAGTGTCGATGCACTAATTGGCGAACGCAAGGCGGTGACGTGAGACATCATTATATAAGCCCGCTCCGCTATCCGGGGGGAAAGGCTGCACTGGCGCCTTTCTTGGCAGAATTGATGAATAATCAGCGCCCGCGCGCGAATACATATATTGAGCCCTTCGCAGGCGGAGGCGGCGCTGCGCTGCGACTTCTATATGGCGAATATGTGGACCGGATCGTGCTGAACGACCTTAATCCTGGAATCGCTGCGTTTTGGCGGACCGTATTTTGGCACACCGAACAGCTCACAGACCTGATTTCGGATTGCGAGCTGTCGGTGGAAGCGTGGCAGCGATATCACGAGCAATACATGTCAGCGACGGGTTCGGATGTGGAGCTTGGGTTCGCCACTCTCTATCTTAATCGCACTAATCGTTCCGGTATTCTAGATGCGCGCCCAATCGGCGGTATGAAGCAGACCGGAAAATGGAAAATCGGAGCGCGGTTCAACCGACAAGGTCTTATTGAGCGTGTAAATATACTAGGCCCGTACAGAGACCGGGTTGAAGTATTGCAATGCGATGCCCTCGACCTCTTGACAAGTATCGACACCAAGAAGTGCTTTCTATATGTTGATCCGCCGTATCTTACTCAAGGGGATGAGCTTTATCTAAACACACTTCGGTGGGACGATCACGAAAGACTCGCAAAGATCCTAACCGCGCACCATAACCAGTGGATATTGACATACGACGTGATCCCCGAGTACCGGATGCCCTCTATAGCGATCTGCGCTGTGCCGAATTTTCGATAAAGCACACGGCAGCTATTCAACAGATGGGTAACGAGTACGTGGTGTTCTCTCCCCCAGCTAGTGGTTGACAGTATTGACAAATTGAGTCGCGCGTATGCGGAGTGGGTTGCGCATAGTTAACCTCTAAGAGGCCGATTCTTCCGGCTGAGGAAGTAGCGTCGCGAGTCGGGTCGGGCTTACATTCATCCAGACTGCTGCACCACCATTCCTTGCGTAAAAACAGTCAGTAATCTTGGCTCTGCCGAGACGCGAGAACTTCCGGCCCAACTCGATATCTGTGCCAGCTGCCGTTTCCCAAAGCTCCACCACAGTCACCGGAAACTGCACGTCGCCATACCATCGACGAGGACTAAGTGGAGGATATCTTTTGTGAGCTCATCCGAGGATCAGCGTTATAAATTCCGCCCGGAGCTTGTCACCGTGAGATATGCTACCTCGATAAGCCTTCCATTGGAGGGCAAATGACCTTTTCGACCGCTGGTGTTATGCTCCAGAAATTCTGGTCAATCTGCGCACGTGCACGACCACTGATTGTCGGCATCTTGAAATTCAGAAGCAGGTACCCGGCCTCGTCACGATCGAACCAAATACAGGGAATCTCACCGAGCTGGAATATCACCCGCTGCTCGTAATAGAAGTTCCCACCAACCACCGCGAGCAGGTCTTGACGCATCCAGTCGAAGCGGCCCCGGACTTGAGCTGCCCTCGACCTTCCCTCTCGCTTCAGTTCACGCAGCTGGTCGTCAGTGAATGCGCCATGATCTGCTTTGTCCGCGTGTTCACGGCAAAGGGCGATCATCCCCGCAGGCCGATGATGGTGTTCGACGCGCCACGGCGGATCGAAGTGATGCCAGGTCAGGTACGGACTCCCGCAGTTTTGCACGGGGCAGCAGAAGCCGACCTCCTGTCGCAGGACTGTCTTGACCCATTCATAAGGATCTCGGCCAGGACCAGCCATCGCCCCTCCTAACGTCACACCGCCCGGCCTGTCGCTAGACGATCAGCAAGCTGAGGCCAGCCACGTTTGCGCGGGTCAACACGACCGCGGACTTTGACGGGGGCGGAGCAACCGACGAGACTCCGCTTCTAGACAGACAAGCGAGAACGCTCCGTGAGCAACACTAGCGTATTGTAGCCAACGGATCTGTATGCAGCAGTGTGACCATGATCCGGAACATGTGCGGAACGATCACAGATGCAGCTGCCAGTTAAAGAGAACTCATCTGGTCACGGACAAGATTCGCCGTGTCATGAATGCGGCCTCCGGAGCCGTGTGCGTGCGCTTGATCGGGCCTACTGTCGGGCCTGCAGCCGGTGAGGACTCTCTTCACAGATTTCAAGGGCACGCCCTCCGGGCGCGCCAGGCCGTGCGGCCTACGGCCGGGATCGGGGTGGGCGCGCCAGGCCAATCGGAAGAGAACGGAACAGGAGTATAGGAGACCGCCACGAGCGACCCAGGGAACATGGGACCCGCTACTCCGGGGGCGGCAGCCTGCCGCTCCCTGCGGGGCGGGAGCGCCTCCGGTCGGAGCGTGCCGCCCAGTTGGCATCCCCGCACCCGCACGCAGCCGGTTTCTCTGCAACGTTCCCCGATGGCCGCGCCCTACGCGAGTTGGCCGGGCCGTCCTCCATGCACCGGGCATTCTCTCGCCGCGCAAAGAATCACAGTAAAGTGCACTCCCTAACGCTCGCTCCTACGGATGGCGCAACGCGCCACACTTGACTGTGATCTTCCGCGGCGAGGTCGAGAGCACCTGCAAGAGGACGACAGACTGAGTCGCCGGTCCTTTGTATAGGTGGCAGTTCACCTAGCCGTAGGTTAAGGTATTCGGATGATGGCCGGGCCTGGTGAGATGCTTGACTATGACGTGGCATTGTCTTTCGCCGGGGAAGATCGTGGATACGTTGCGCAAGTAGCCGCTCAGCTGCGGCAACGGGGGGGCCGTGCCGTTTTTACGACGAGTATGCGGCAGCCCAACTGTGGGGTAATAATCTCTACGTTCTTCTTGATGAGGTCTGCTCGGAAGCACGCTCGATTCACCGTGATCTTCGTGTCACGATACTACGCTAGCAAACCTTGGACGCACCATGAGCGTCAGAGTGCGCAGGCTCGGGCGCTCACCGAGAATGAGCCTTACCTTCTGCCCGTGCGGTTTGACGACGACAAGCTTCCCGGGCTTCGCCCCACTGTGGGATACATTGACGCGCGGAAAACCTCGGCAGAGAGCTTGGTTTCGTTGATCGAGCAGAAGCTCGCGGCCACACCTGGAATTTCTACTTCCGGGCCGCCGCCACTTCTCCGCTGTCCTCGTACAGCTGAGCAAAAGCGTGAGCTCTTGGCGCAGCGCCCTGAAGCCTGGGAATATCTGCTCTATGCGGGCATCCTCTGGCAGCAACGCGAAGCCCTTAAATGGAAATGGCAGGATCATGAACTCGGCTACGCTCGTCGTAGCGGGCAGCATCTTGACGATGACGAAGCTCTTACGCTCATAAATACCACTATGAATGATCTCGTTGTCTGCGCGGCTGGCCTAGTTCGAATGCTGAATTCCCAGGCGATTGACCGTGCTTTCGGCCGCCAGGTCAACCAGGTGATCCAGCGCTTATTGAGCACCTCGCCACGCGCTTCGTTGGAATTTATCGAAGAAGTGCTGAATCTTGCGGCTAGGCTGCGGAGCGTCAGCGTCTCAAGCAATATGGCGTCAATCATGGATAGTGCAGCGCACCTGACTGACACCCCTTTGAGAGAAATCCGTGATTTCATCGACCAAGTCATCGCCGAAACCGATACTATTCCGGAACGCTTGGAGCGCGACGAGCCTATTACCGTCAGGCTAACGCTTACTCTAACCGGGGACGAAAAAGCGGTAAAACGCCTTAACCGGGAGATGAAGCGGGCTCGACGACATATCAGGTAGCAACTTGGACTAACCAATTCCTCGTTGAGACCTCCGCAGACCGCACGGACCAGGAGGTTTATTCATTAACCATTGCCGTATTGGGCGAAGAAAAACAGCCCGGTAACGGCTGCCAGCATGCTCTCGTACTTGCCTAGCGGGCAGCGGTAGCGACAGCCTTCCTCGCTGAGCATGCGCCAGGTCTTCACCTTCGCGACGGCGTGCTCGACAGCGGAGCGCATCTTACCGTGGACCGTGTTGAATTCGCGCTGCCAGTCTTTCAGCTCGCCGCCGCTAACGCGCTTGAACGGCACGATCCCGATACCGCTGACCCCTGCATACCCGAGATCGGCAGCCGTGCTGTCCTTTCCCCGGGAATTCTCCAGCAGTGCTTTCAGGCCGGACGCCCCGAACGCATAGGCGTCATTCCGGGCACCGTGCACAGGAACCGGGCCGATAGCGGCCACATCACCATTCAGGGCGGCCGCGATCTGCACGTTCATTCCCGCGTACCCAGCTTTCCCGGAAAACAGGTCCGGAACGGCTTTCCAGTCCCACGTAGGGCACACCGTGCCGTCTACCAGGCCGGTTCCCCCGCGGCCCAGCACCTGCACCGGATCGGGGACAAACGAGGAAAGCACCTTGCCGATTACCGGGCGCAGCAGGTCCCAGCGGCGGCTCACCGTCGTCTGGCTGCACCCGAAAATACTCCCCCGCGACCGCCTGCACAAGATTACGGCGCATCAGCGCCACCACCATGGCCACCGAGTCGAACAGGCCTACCGCCACTGCCCTAAAGTTTCCAGAGTTATGGGTCTCTGTCTGGTTTCTGAGGGCTGGTCACGATCTCGCGGCATGTTGATCGCGGCAGCGTGGCGGGATCGGATGTCCCGTGAAATGAAACAAAGCTCCTGGGTCGAACTCGGTTGTCGATGCCCTGTCCGTTCACCTGGAGCTTGTTGCGTGCCAAGTTTGCCATGGTCATCAGCCTGCGTCCGCCTTGCCCGCGCTGCGGGAAGACGATGAGGCCGCGGAGATCGCCGCCCGGGTCGCGTCCGGGCCGGGATCTGGACGGAGTGGCTGGCGGAACTCGACCGCGAGGGCCTGCTGGAGGCGCTGCTCGCCGACGACGTGGTCGCCCACGCGCTACGGGAGGCGCCCACGGGCCATAAGTCCGACCCGGTGCTCGACGCGAAGATGGCCGTGATCTGCGTGCTGGTCGCGTGCCTCTTCCCGGCACCGGCTCCGACAGCGTGCTCGCGACGGCGTTCGGGCTGCCGGCCTGAAGCGGAAGCCGGGCGCGGGGACGGCGACCGGCCCGGCATTGTCGCGGCCAGGGAGCTGCTCGGCGAGCAGGCCATGAAGATGACTTCGAGCTCGACACCGCCGTCCCGGACGCGGAACTCGGCGTCGGCCTGCTGTGGAAGGGCCTGGAGTTCGCCGCGATAGACGGCACCGCCATGGAACTGGACCGCAACGACGTGTCGAAGGCGAGTTCGGCGCTACCGCGGATCGCGCCCGGCCGCTGCTGCGGTGGCCGCGCACGTCCGCACCGCGTCCTTCCGCTGGATCGGCGCCACGATCGACGGCTGCCACGACGGGAGAACGCCCTGGCTGAAGAGCTCCAGGGCGGCTTCGGGCCGGGCATGCTCGATTTCGCCGACCGCGGCTTCTTTCAATGTACCGCTCGATCGGTTCTCCGGAACTGGCGCCGAGCTGGCCTGGCGGGTCCAGAACGGCGCGAAATCGGTCCCGCTCAAGACGGTCAGAACCCTGCCTGACGGTCTGAGCTGGTCATGCTGCACGAGTCGGACAGCATGCGAACCCGGCGCAGGAAGGACACCAGCGACCCGCACGCGGAACAGCTCCCGGACACCCTGGCCCAGCTGATCACCTTCACCATCACCGCGACAACCCGCGGCGGCCGGGCCAAGACGACCCGGATGCGGGTCCTGACCACCCTGCTGGACCACGCGGCATTCCCCGCGGCGGACATCGCGGTCCTGTATGCAGAAGATGGCAAATCGAAATCGCGTTCTTGCTTTGAAGAAGACGGTCCGCGGTCCCCGCAGGCCGCTGCGCGGCCAGTCCCGGAACTGGCCCGCCAGGAGGCCTGGCGCTGCTGCTCATCCATGACATCGACCGCGACCACCGCCGCCCGCGCCGCGGGATCCGCCGCATGGACCCCGGGCTCGTCCCGTTCACCGCCGTCCTCGCCTCATCCGCTCCATGTCGCCGCCGAGGCACCGTGCCGGCACTGCGGCGCCGGCCCGCCAGGCCCTTGGCCAGCCTGGACGCGGCGATCCTCGCCCTGCCCCGCCATCGCCAGGGCCGCCGCGGACCTCCGGCAGACCCCCGCGACGCCGGACCCGCACACCGAGGAGAATCTCCTACACCATCGGAGTCACAAAGTGGAATCTCCAAAATGGGACACTCCACCGAAAACTTAAGGGCAGTGGGCCTACCGCCGGTGGCTTCTTCGCGCCCGGCCTGGTCAGGGAGCCGATCTCCCCGGGCACCAGAATGGTCAGCTCGGTCAGTTGCCCCCAGGACAGCCCTGTGCGAGCCTTGTACTCCAACGGTTCCTCCTCATGATCCTTCCTGGTCTAAGACAACCTCGGATCAAAACGGAGGAACCGTTGCCATGTCCAGCCTTTCTCGCCATTCTCAGCAAATGTTTACCTTAGCCTGTGGAAATGTGGATATGTTTTCTCCCGACGGCCAGCCGAAGCTGCACCCTGATAATGCGCACAAATTTGATTAATG
>CAWIJO010000006.1:0-710209 GCA_963836355.1 uncultured Actinomycetes bacterium
CCACCCACTCTGACCTGGCTTTTCGCCGCTCCGGCATCACGTGCTGGGCTTCTGGTATGGGCGGAGGTTGGCCAGGGTATGGGCGTTGTGCTGGCAATGGGTGCTGCCTAGCTAGCGTCGCCTGCTAGAGGTCACGGTGACCGCGCGGCCAGGCAGGTCGTCCCGGCGGCCCATGCTGGCGGTTGCGTCATGGTGCGGGCCGGCGCTGGCGGCCGATCTGCCGGGCCGGGTGGGCGAGGCTGAGGCCGCTGATCAGGACGGCGCGGGCGCGCCGCAGGGTGTTCCGCATCTGGCGGCGGCGCTGAGTGCCCGGGACCTGGCAGCCCGCCGTGATGATGAGGGCGGCGATGTCCTCGGCGGCCTTGCGGGCCAACTCGGGCAGCACGGTTAACGGCACAGTCAGTTATTGGAACTGTCTGAATGCCTGTCTCAGGAGTCGTTCTGCCGGCGGCTGACCTGGGCGGCGTAGGTCATCCAGTCTCCGGCGGAGGCGTGCTGCCAGGTGACGGCGACGTCGATGTGGATGCCGAGCATGCGGGCGAGCAGGGCGGCGGGGAGTTCGGCGGCGAGCTGGAAGAGCGCTGTGGAGCGCGCGTGCCCTGGCTGGATGCCTAGTGCCTTGAGCCGTTGTCCGAGGTGTGAGGCGTTGATCGGGCGGCCGGGCTGGCCGCCTGGGAACAGCCAGGGCGAGGCGCCGCCGGCGCCGGTGGTGGCGTGTCCGCGTTTGCCGTCGAGCAGCCGGAGGGTGAGGTCGGCGGCCGGGGTGGGCAAGGTGATGGGGACCTGCCCGAGGCGAAGACGCACGCGGGTGCCGTCGTGTTCGACATGGCTGGTGGTCAGCCGGCTGATCCGGGCGGTCGGCTGGGCGTAGAGCAGGACGAGGAGGCCGGCGAGACGGTCGCGGGTGCCGATGGTGTCATCGTGAAGCAGCCGGCGGGCGGCGTCCCAGCGGGCCTGCTCGTCTAGGGGGCGGGCTGGGCCCTGCCAGCGGGTGGCGGGGAAGACGAGGCTGGTGAGGCGCTGCCTGGTGGCCCGCCGGACGAAGTGGCCTGCTTCCTGGCGGTGGGTCACCTCGTTGCCGGACAGCCATCGTTCGAGGTCGCCTTGGCGGCAGGTCGCGAGCGTCAGGTTCTGGGCGGCGAGCCAGCCGAGCAGGACCACGGCGGCGCGGACGCGCTGGCGCACGACCGCGAACTGCTCATGGGTGGTGTCCTCGCCGTGGGTGCGGCGGCGCAGGCGGCGCAGGAGATGCCAGACGGCGTAACGGTGCAGGAGCTGCCGCTGATCGGGATCGTGGCGGCTGGCGAGTATGTCGTCCAGGAGCCGTTCGAGGCGGGCCATCTGCTCGTCCCGCCGCGGTAGTGTCCCGGTCGCAACGAGCACGCTGCGGAAATGTGCGAGGGCCGGGCTGGGAGGCAGGTTGTCCAGTTCGGTGTGGGTGAGCTGCCGGCGGCCTTCGGCGATGTCGGCCAGGAGCGTGGCGACGAGGTCTTTGGCGAGCCAGCGCAGCGCTATGACTGGTCGTTCTGCCGCGGCCAGTGCCTGGTTCAGGGGCTGCAGGGCGGGGTGGACCGCGCCGTCGGATCCGGTCAGCAGCTCGGCCAGCCGCCGGCCGGGCCGGCAGTCCGGGCACTGGCCGGGGAGCCGGCGTGCCCCGCATGCGGGGCAGCCGAGGCGGAACACCGGGCTGGTGCAAATGCCGCAGCGGGGCTCGTCCAGGGTTCCGGACCGGATCACCTCGAGCCGGCCGCAGCTAGCGCAGCGCGCCTGCCGCTGCTGGCAGGTGACACACCATGGCCGGCCGGTCAGCCGGCTGACCACCAGCCACGTCGAACACGACGGCACCCGCGTGCGTCTTCGCCTCGGGCAGGTCCCCATCACCTTGCCCACCCCGGCCGCCGACCTCACCCTCCGGCTGCTCGACGGCAAACGCGGACACGCCACCACCGGCGCCGGCGGCGCCTCGCCCTGGCTGTTCCCAGGCGGCCAGCCCGGCCGCCCGATCAACGCCTCACACCTCGGACAACGGCTCAAGGCACTAGGCATCCAGCCAGGGCACGCGCGCTCCACAGCGCTCTTCCAGCTCGCCGCCGAGCACGACGAAGCCGCCCGCCGTCACCGCATCCGCTACGACGCCCTCGCCCGCGATGACGGCGACGGCCAGCCGGCCGACGGCCCGGAGGAGGGCCGGTGACCGGCCTGCCGGCGGCCGTGCGGCCCGCCGAGGTCAGCCAGATCCTCACCTGGTGCGCCCGGCTGACCGCGGCCGGCTCCGCGCCAGCGCCGCCGAGGTCGCCGCCTACCTGACCGCCAAGGCATCCCTGCTGGAGCGCATCGCCGCCGACCGCGACGCCGAAGGCTGGACCAGCCGTGACATCCAAGCTGCCCGAAAGGCGGCTGCTGGCGCCCGGGCCGCCGCCGATGCTGCCGCCGCGCTGGCCGCCGCCGGCATCACCACCCTGGAGGACTGAGATGATCGACCTGCGCAACCATTACGGGTTCACTCGTACCCCGTTCGGCAAGGACCTCGCCCCGTCCATGCTGCACCACTACCCCGGCCACGCCGAGGCCGTCGCCCGGATCACCTGGTGCGCCCGCGAGCGTGCCGTCGCCGTGATCACGGGCGAAGTCGGCGCCGGCAAGACGGTCGCCGCGCGCGCTGCCATCGCCGGCCTGGACCAGACCCGGCACACCCTGATCTACCTGGCCGACCCCACCACCGGCACCCGCGGCATCCACCACACCGTGGTCATCGCGCTCGGCGGCCGGCCTGCCCACGGCACCGCCACCCTGGCCGCCCAGGCCGCCGGCCTGCTCGCCGCCGAGCGAAACGAGCGCGGCCGTGTCCCGCTGCTGGTCCTCGACGAGGCTCATCTCATGACCCACGACCAGCTCGAGGCCGTCCGGATCCTGACGTTATGCCGAGGCTGCGGTTATCCCGAGCCGGTGCCCGCGCCGGCGGGCGCGGGCAGGCCGGCGGGGACCGTGCCCCGCTGCCGCTCGGCATAATTTCCGGCCTTGCTGATGGCTGGAGGCCAGGCTTCCTTCCCGGACAAGTGATCCGGAAGAAGGAGGAAGTCATGGCAGTGACAGTCGTTCGTGACCCGTCACGCGTCGGGGTGGCCGGGCCGCTGACCGTGCACGCCGGCGGGTTCCGGGCGGAGTTGGCCCGGCAGGGGTATTCGGTATGGACGACGATCGCTCACCTGCAGCTGATGGCTCACCTGAGCCGGTGGCTGGAGGTGCACGATCTCGGTGCTGGTGACCTGACCGATGCCACGGTGGCCGTGTATTTGCAGGACCGGCGGGCGAGCGGGCAGGTGCGGCGGCTGACCCGGCGTGGCCTGATCCCGCTGCTGGGCTATCTGCGGCAGCTGGGCCTGGCGGCCGCGCAGGCCAGGCAGCAAGCTGGCGATCCGGTCAGCAGGCTGGTGGAGGAGTTCACCGCGTTCCTGGCGGATGAGCGTGGCCTCGCGCCGGGCACGATCCGTTATTACCGCGACCACGCCCGGCGGTTCCTGGCCGCGCACGCGGCACGCGAAGCCGGCCTGGCCGGGCTGACTGCAGGTGAGGTCAGCTCGTTCCTGCTCAGCGAAAGCAGCCGCCGCGGGAGCGGATCGCTGCAGAACGTGGTGACCGCCCTCCGGGCGCTGCTGCGGTTCCTGCACGTGCGTGGTCACATTCCAATGTCGCTGGCAGACGCGTTGCCCGCCGTCGCGGGCTGGAGCCGCCCGCCGCTGACGCGGGCGCTGAGGCCGGCGGATGTGGCGCGGCTGCTGGATAGCTGTGACCGGGCGGCTGCGGCCGGGCGCCGTGACTACGCGGTCTTGATGCTGCTGGCCCGGCTGGGGCTGCGCGCTGGTGAGGCCGCAGCCTTGAGGACCAGCGATGTTGACTGGCGGGCCGGGGAGATCCTGGTCCGCGGTAAGGGCAACCGCCGGGAGCGGCTGCCGCTGCCGGCTGACGTCGGGGAGGCGCTGGCCGGCTACTGCCGGCATGGCCGCCCGCGGGCCGGGCAGCCCTTCGTGCTGCTGCAGGCCCGGGCTCCATATGCGGGCCTATCCGCCGGCACGGTAAGCCAGCTGGTCAAACGCGCCTGCCGCCGGGCGGGGCTGCCGCCGGCGGGCGCGCACCAGCTACGGCACGCCGCTGCCACCGCGATGCGCCAGGCCGGCGCGCCGCTGGCCGAAGTCGGGCAAGTTCTGCGGCACCGGCATGTGGCGACCACCGCCCGGTACGGCTCGGTCGACGTGGCCGAGCTGGCTGCCCTCGCCCAGCCGTGGCCGGCAGGTGCGCGATGAGCGCGGTCAGCGACGCGATCCCCGGCTACCTCGCGCTGCGGCGGGCTCTGGGGTTCAAGCTCGCCAAGCATGGCCGGCTGCTGGAAAGCTTCGCCGCCTACCTCGAGCAGGCCGGGGCACCAACCATCACCGCCGAGGCCGCACTGGCCTGGGCGACCTTGCCGCAGCACGCCCAGCCGGTGCGGTGGAAGGCACGGCTGTGCGTGGTCCGCGGATTCGCCCGGTACCTGGCCACCGTCGACCCCGCGGTCCAGGTGCCGCCGGCTGGGCTGCTGGCGTGCCGGCGTCAGCGCCCGGTCCCGCATGTGTTCACCGATGCCCAGATCGCCGCGCTGCTGGCCGTGGCCGGGCAGAACCGCTGGCACCTGCCGGCCGCGACCTACCCGGCGCTGTTCGGCCTCATCGCAGCAACCGGCATGCGGGTCAGCGAGCCCATCAACCTCGACGACCGCGACGCCGATCTAGACGCCGGGGTGCTGACGATCCGTGATTCGAAGTTCCGGAAAACCCGGCAGATCCCGGTCCACCAGACCACGGTGGCGGCGCTGCGCGGCTATGTCGCGCGGCGGGAGCAGCTATGCCCGCAGCCCAAGGCGCCGGCGCTGTTCATCTCCGCGGCCGGCACCAGGCTGACATACACCAACGTCAGGGCCGAATTCCGCAAGCTGGCCACCCTGGCCGGGATCGGCTCGCACGATGGCGGCGTGCCGCGGATCCACGGTCTCCGGCACTCATTTGCGGTGCGGACGCTGGCCAGCTGGTACCGCGACGGCGGCGACGTGCAAGCCCGGCTCCCGCTGCTGTCGGCCTACCTGGGCCACGTCAGCCCCGAGTCGACATACTGGTATCTGCAAGCGGTCCCTGAGCTGCTGATGCTGGCCGCCGAGCGGCTGCACCGCGACCTAGGACAGGCGCGATGAGCCTGCTAGCGCCCACCGTCGAAGCCTTCTTCACCCAGCGGCTGGCCAGCCAGCTCCGCGCCAGCCCGGCCACCATCGCCGGCTACCGGGACACCTGGCGATTGCTGCTGGCCTTCGCCCGCGAGCGCACCGGCAAGAACCCCGGGCGGCTGGACCTGGCAGACCTCGGCGCCGGGCTGATCACAGCATTCCTGGCGCACCTGGAACAACAGCGGGGCAACACTGCCCGGACCCGGAACACCCGGCTCGCGGCGATCCACTCACTGTTCCGCTTCGCCGCGCTGCGCCATCCCGAGCACGCCGCGCTCATCCAGCAAGTCCTCGCGATCCCGGCCAAAAAGCACGAGCAGCGCGTGGTGTGCTTCTTGACCGCAGCCGAGACCAGCGCCCTGCTGGCCGCGCCGGACAGGTCAACCTGGCACGGCCGGCGCGATCATGCCATGCTCGCCCTGGCCGCCCAGACCGGGCTGCGAGTATCAGAGCTCACCGGCCTCAATCGCGGTGACGTTCAGCTCGGAACCGGCGCGCACGTGCGCTGCCGCGGCAAAGGGCGCAAGGAACGCGTCACCCCGCTGACCCGGCAGGTGGCTGCCGTGGTCCGCGCCTGGCTGCGCGAACATCCCGGTGACCCGCCCGCCCCGCTGTTCCCCACCCGCGACGGCCGGCATCTCAGCGCCGACGCGGTCCAGTGGCTCGTCGCCAAGCACGCCGCCGCGGCCGCACAGCGGTGCAAATCCCTGCAGGCCAAGACCGTCACGCCGCACACACTGCGGCATTCGGCCGCCATGGCCTTGCTGCAATCTGGCGTTGACCCGGTCACCATCGCGCTGTGGCTAGGCTGCGCCGCGAGGCGCAGCGTTGTATCGCCCGCGCAGCGGGCAGAGATGAGAGGAGAAATCTCTGGGTCTAATGGCTTACCTGAATCTGAAAAGTGCAGGGAACAACAGCATGCCAGGAAACCGGCAGCTCATGCCCAGGCGTATGGGGTGGCGTGCCGAGGGACCCGCGTGACATGGCGAAAGCTGGATTGCCTGAACCCCAATCTCCAGAAGGTGCAAATGAGCCGCCCGCCGGAAAGACGCCTGAAACCGGTGCCAGTCCCTGCAGCAGGATGTCCTAGCGCCTGCCGCAGTCCTCTGGGAGCTGGAGCGATGCCCTGTCGGGGCATTCAAGGAGATGAGTGGGGCGCCTAAATCACGCTAGAACGTACGACGCTGAACGAACGCGGGATCGCCTAAGGGACGCGAGTCCTATGGCGACAGAGTGCCCGTAGTAGTCGCAGGGGTAATGACCTGCCGTGGAGGCCGGGAGAACCGGCTGCAAGGCGAAGGGGCACAGGCGACGGGTGGTTAAGGAACTGTGAGGTATGCGTAATGCAGGACGCCGGAACGGTACTTGCTGTCCTCCGCGAGCGAGGCAGGAAGGGCCTGCCGTGTGACGAGCTTTACCGGCAGTTGTTCAACAGGGAGCTGTACTTGCTGGCCTACGGGCGGATCTACGCCAACGACGGCGCGATGACGCCGGGGGCCAGCACGGAGACAGCGGACGGCATGTCGGTGGCGAAGATCGAAGCGATCATCGAGCAGATGCGCGGTGAGCGTTACCGCTTCGCCCCGGCCCGGCGGGTGTTCATCCCGAAGAAGAACGGGAAAATGCGCCCGCTGGGCTTGCCAGCGGAGGCGGCATAGTGCCGTCGCTTCCAGGGAGCCCTCGGGTTCTGTTCTCATCACGCATCCGTTCCATCCGCTGAGCGGGCAGCGGCTGGAGGTCTTGTTCGCCAAGCGCCGGGCCGGCGCGGTGGTGCTGGTCGGCGAGAGCGCTGAGCTGGGCCGGGTGACGGTCCGGGAGTCGTGGACGGAGCGCGGCCCGGCCCCGCTGGGGTGCCGGGTGTCGGTTGAGGGCCTGGCCGCGCTCGACACGCTGATCCGTTCATTGCAGGGTCGTTGATCCTGGTGGCTGGTCACGGCATTATCTTGTGTGATGAATACACACAAGAGCGATCTTGCCCGAATGTCGGCCCGGCAGCTGCGGGCACGGCGGCGGGCGCTGGCCGCGCGGCTGGGCGACGTGCAGCAGGTGCTGGCCGGGACGCTGACCGAGCAGTCGCGGCGGTGCGGCAGGGCTGGCTGCCGGTGCGCGGACGGGGAGCCGCACGGCCCGTATGCCTACTTCACCCCGCGCCCGGCTGGCCGCGGCCGGGCACGGTACGTCCCGGCTGCCCTGGCCGAAGTGGCGCGCCGCTACCTGCAGCGCGGCGAGCACGTCGAGACGGTGCTGGCGGAGATCTCGGCGATCAACGCCGAGCTGCTGGCCCGCAGGGAACTGCGGTAGCTGATGAGCGCCGCCGTCATGCTGGCCGGCCCCGCGCGGGCCGAGGCGGTGGCGGCCGTGGCCGGCATGACGATCTGTGCGCTGGGAGGCACGCGTGAACGGCGAGCACAAGATCACCAGCGGGCACCGTGCCCGGACGGCGCTGGTCTACCTGCGGCAGTCGACCCTGATGCAGGTCCGCGAGCACACCGAGTCGACGCTGCGGCAGTACGCGCTGGCCGACACCGCGGTGGCGCTGGGCTGGGCGGCCCGGGATGTGGAGGTGATCGACCGGGACCTGGGCCTGTCGGGGACGTCGGCGGCGCACCGGCAGGGGTTCCGGGAGCTGATGTCGCGGGTGTGCCTGGGCGAGGTCGGGGCGGTGCTCGGGCTGGAGATCTCCCGGCTGGGCCGCTCGAACGCGGACCTGGCCCGGCTGGCGGAGATGGCCCGGCTGACCGGTACGCTGCTCATCGACAGCGACGGGGTCTACGACCTGGCCGATTTCAACGACTGGCTGGTGCTGGGCCTGAAATCCACGATGAGCCAGGCGGAGCTGCACATCATGGCCGGGCGGCTGCAGGCGGCCAAGCGGGCCGCTGCCGAACGCGGCGAGCTGCGGGCCCCGCTGCCGGTCGGGCTGGTCTGCGACGCCGACGGCGCGACAGTGACCGACCCCGATGCCGAGGTCCAGGCCGCCGTCGCCGACATCTTCGCCTGCTTTCTCGCGGCCGGGTCGGCTTACGGCGTCGTGGCGGCGTTCGCCGGCCGCAAGTTCCCCCAGCGCGCCTACGGCGGCGCCTGGGCCGGGCAGCTGCGGTGGAGCCCGCTGACCCACCACCGGGTACTGCAGGTGCTGAAGAATCCCGCCTACGCCGGCGCCTATGTTTACGGGCGGTGCGTGACCCGCAAGAAAATAGACGCCGACGGGAACGTGCGCACGGTGACCGCCGACCTGCCCCGCGCGCAGTGGCCGGTGCTGATCAAAGATCATCACCCCGGTTACATCACCTGGGAGGAGTACCTGGCGATCGAGGCGCGGCTGGCCGCCAACCACACCGCGGCCGGCGCCCGGCCGGTGCGGGAGGGCACGGCGCTGTGCCAGGGGATCATGATCTGCGGCGGCTGCGGCGGGCCGATGGCCGCCAACTACCACGGCGATGACCGGGCCAGCTACGAATGCCACTCCCACCGCGACGGCAAGAAAACCCCCGGCTGCCGCAGCATCACCGCGCACGCGGTCGACGACGCCGTCGCGGGCGCGCTGCTAGCCGCGCTGACCCCCGAGCAGGTCGCGCTCGCGCTCGCCGCCGCTGGCGAGGTGACCAGCCAGTACCAGCGGACGAGCCGCGCGGCCGAGCTCGCCGTCGAACGCGCCCGGTATGAGGCAGACCGCGCCGAGCGGGCCTTCAGCGCCGTCGAGCCGGAGAACCGGCTGGTCGCCCGCACCCTGGAAGCCCGGTGGGAAGCCAAGCTCGCCGCGCTCGCTGACGCCGGGCAGGCCCTGCAAGCCGCCCAGGCCACGCTGCCGCCGCTTCCTGACCGGGCCAGCCTGGCCAAACTCGCCGCCGACCTGCCCGCGCTGTGGCACGCCCCCACCACCACCCCGCGCGACCGCAAGCGCCTGCTGCGCACCCTTATCGCCGACGTCACCTTGCTGCCCGAAGCCAACCGGGCCAAGGCCAGGATCGGGATCCGCTGGCACACAGGCGCCGCCGACGAGATCGTCATCGACCGTCCCAGGCCCACCGGAGTGCCCGCCCCCACGCCCAGCCCCGCCACCGGGCTGATCCGCGAACTCGGCCCCGTCACCAGCAACACCGACCTGGTCACCCTGCTCGGCCAGCGCGGATACCTCACCGGCGCGGGCCGCCCGTTCGACATCAAAGCCGTCCAGTGGGTCCGTCACGCCTACCAGATCCCCAGCCCCTCTCCCTGCCGCGGCACCGAGATCAGCGTCGCTGAGGCAGCCCGCCGGCTCGGCTGCAGCCCCGGCGTCGTCTACTACTGGACCGAAACCGGACAGCTGGACGCCCGCCGCAGCCCAGGCGGCAGGCTGTGCATCCCCTGGACACCGGCCACCGAGGCAGACTGCCGCGCCCGCATCACCACCTCCGGGCACCTCAACCCGGCCGCCCGGCGCACCAGGCCCCGCCAGCACCACTGACCGCGCCCCTGAATGTCAGCACCGGCTGCCATGCTCTTCCCATAGCAGCACTAAGACACCAGCAAACAGGAAAATCCCCACACGCCACGACAGGAGGGGCAGTATGAACCGTCCGTCCCGTCATGGTCAGACAAGCTGGTCGGCGAAGTGGTGCGCCTGCTCCTTGAGGCGTATTATGAGCCGCAGTTTTCTGACCGTTCGCACGGGTTCCGGAAAAGGCGCGGGTGTCATACCGCGCTGCAGGAAATCCAGCGCACCTGGACTGGGACTACGTGGTTCATCGAGGCAGATATCTCCGACTGCTTCGGGTCACTAGACCATGATGTCATGGTCAGGATCCTGGCGGAGAAGATCCGCGATAACCGGTTTCTGCGGCTGATCAGCAATATGCTGAAGGCCGGGTACCTGGAGGACTGGCAATACCATCCGACGCTGAGCGGCTGTCCGCAAGGCGGCGTGGTGTCGCCGATTCTCTCGAATATCTACCTGGATAAGCTGGATAAGTTTGTCGAGGAAATTCTGATCCCTCAATACACCAAAGGGCACCTCCGGAGGACCAACCCGCAGTACCGGAGGTTGAACGACCAGCGGCAGCGCGCGCGCAAGCGCGGCGACCGGGCCTCGGCCCGCAAGCTGCTCAGGCAGATGCGCGCGGTCCCCTGCGGTGACCCGACGGACCCCGGGTACCGGCGGCTGCGTTACTGCCGCTACGCCGACGACCAGATCCTGGGGTTCACCGGACCGAAGGCCGAAGCCGAGCAGATCAAGGATCAGCTGGCGGCGTTCTTGCGCGACGAGCTCGCGCTGGAGCTGTCGGCGGCCAAGACCCTGATCACCCACGCCCGCAGCGCAGCGGCGCGGTTCCTCGGCTACGAGATCACCGTCCGGCACGACGACAGCAAGATCACCAGAGGACAGCGCGCGCCCAGCGGGCGGCGGATGCTCAACGGGACGGTCGCGCTGCGCGTGCCGCTGGAGGTGGTCAGGGCCAAGTGCGCCCTCTACCGGAGACGGGGCCAGCCCTGGCTCCGGCCCGCGCTGGTCAACCTGAGCGATTACGACATCGTCCGGGTCTACGGCGCGGAATACCGGGGCGTGGTGAACTACTACCTTCTGGCCAGCGACGTCTGGCGGCTGCACGCGCTGCGCTGGAACGCCGAGACGTCGATGCTCAAGACCCTGGCAGCCAAGCACCAGTCCTCGGTGACCAAGATGGCGGCCCGTTACAAGGCCAAGATCGAGACACCGCACGGGCTGCGCACGTGCTTCGAAGCCAGGGTCCCCCGCGACGGCAAGAAGGACCTGGTAGCCCGGTTCGGCGGGATACCGCTACGGCGGAACAACACGGGGTTCATCGCTGACCCCGCTCCTGTCCTGGTGCCCGCGCCCCGCAAGGAGCTGCTGTTCCGGCTCCGCGCGACCAGGTGCGAGCTGTGCGGGCAGCGCGGCACGGTGGCTGTCCACCAGGTCGCCAGGCTCGCCCGGCTCGGGACGCCAGGACCCGGCCAGCCCGCGTGGGCGGAACTCATGGCCAGGAAACGGCGCAAGACCCTCGTGGTCTGCCAGCCCTGCCACGAGGCCATCCACGCAACTCCTGTCACGCACGCGGCGTAATCGCTGGAGAGCCCAGTGCGCTAAAAGGCGCCCGCTGGGTTCGGAGGGAGGCTGCGCGGAAAAGGCCGAAGCTCGAACACGGTGAACTTCGGACCTCGCCGCGCAGCCCACCCTGTCCATGAAAGCCCCCGCTCAACGCAGCCTTACCTGCACGCCGATCTTGAACTCAAAGAACGAGCCCTTGCCCGGACCACTCCCGCCAGCATCAAACCCGGCCGCTACCGGCCACCCGACAAGCTTCTCGCCTTCCTGGAAAGCCTGTGATTATGCCGAGCGGCAGCGGGGCACGGTCCCCGCCGGCTGAGTATTCCGATGAATCCAATCACCCGGTCCGAAGGTTTCCGGTCACCCGTCGGGTCGGAGGCCGCGTAGCGGCCGACGCTGGCTTTTACCTCCCCGCTTGTCACCTCCTTATGGTTCTGGTCGGTAGTGTGCCATTTCTGGTGTGGCGGTGCGAGCTGGAGGGGGCGTGGCGCTGGGGTTCAGGTGCCGGGGATGAGATCGCTGAGCGCGACAGGTTCCCCGCACGTGGGACAGTCTCCGCCCGGGCCGATGCGCCGGCATGGCCGGGCGCAGTCGTCGCACCACTGGCGTCCGGTCTGGCGCTGGCCGCATTCGCTGCATTCGTAGACGGTGTGCTCGCGGCGGTGTCGGGGAGGCGGGAGCTGGGGGGCGGCGGGCGGGGGGTGGCGGCGCCGCCAGGCGGCTTGCTTGCACGTGTCGGAGCACCAGATGCGCCGGCCGGCACGGGTGAATGTCTTTCCGCAGGCCGGGCAGGTTGCGGTGCCGCGGGGGCTGGTGTCAGGCGCTGGCATCGGCGCTCACTTCCTGGCGGACACGGGCGCGGGCAGCTTTTGCGCTGGCGCTGGCAGCGAGGTGGCTGGTGAGCTGGCGGCGGTCGGTGCGCTCGGTTTCCAGCTGGGCTTCGGCGCGCTCGGCACGGTCGCGTTCGGCGTCGGTGAGGGCTTGCTGGGCCTGGATCTGGGCGGCGTGGCTGGCGGTGAGGGCGTCGCGCTCGCGGGCGGCGTCGTCGCGGACGCGGCTGGCCTCGGCGCGGGCGTCGGCTTCGGCCTGCCGGGCGCGGGCGGTCTCGGCGGCGGCGGCCGCGGTGTCGCTGCGGGCGGCGGTGATGGCGGCGTCACGTTCGGCCTGCAGCCGGCCGGTTTCCTGGCCGGCGGCGTCGGCCTGCGCGGTGGCGGCTTGTGCTGCTGCGGTGAGCCTGGTGGTCTCGGCGCGCAGCTGGTCCAGCTCGGCGGCCAGGGCGCGGGCGGAGTCCTGGTCGGCCCGGGCGGCGTCCAGGGCCTCGGCCAGTGCCCGGGTTTCGGCCTCAGCTTCGGCCTGAAGAGCGGCGGCGGTGGCGGCGGCGGCCTCGGCGAGGCGGCGGGCGGCCTCGGCGCCGGCGATGTCGGCGCGGACGCGTGCGGGCTGCAGCGCGGCGGCCTGCTCGCGGGCGGCCCGGGCGCAGGCGCCGGCCTGGCGCAGCAGCTGCTCCAGGGCGGCCAGTGGGTCAGCGTCCCCGTTGTCGGGGCCGGCGCCGGGAGCGGGCAGGCGGGCGTCGTTGTGGTAGCGGCGGGCGCACTCGTCGCTGCAGAACACCCGGCTGCGGCCGCGGCCGACGGAGGCCGGGACCGGGCGGGCGCAGCCGGGTCGCTTGCATGCCTGCGCCGCCGCGGGTGGCTGCGGCTGGCCCTCGGCCGGGTGGTCCTGGCCGCTGGCGTCAGCAGTGCCGGGGATGGTGGCCGTCATTGCTTTTCCTTTCTTTCTTTATTTTCATGTCTGATCAGAAGTGAAATGAAAATCACTCAGCGCGGGGCGTGCCGGTTCCGGCGGCGGAGACAGGCTGGGCGGCGGTGTCTTTGCGCAGCGACTCGCCGGTCAGCTCGATCCGCTCCGCGCTGCCCAGCAGGCGGTCCAGGGCGGCGTCGGCGATGGTCGGGTCGCCGATGGCCTGGTGCCACATCGCGACCGGCAGCTGGCTGGTGACGATGGTGGCGCGCAGCCCGGCCCGGTCCTCGATGACTTCCAGCAAGTCGGCGGCCTGGTCGCCGGTGAGGGGGCGGAGCAGCAGGTCGTCGATGACCAGCACGCTGGTGCGGGCCCAGGAAGCCAGCAGCCGGGCGATCCGCCCGTCGCCGCGGGCGATGGCCAGCTCGTCGAGCATCCGCGGGGCCCGCTGGTAGAGGGCGGTGTGGCCGTTGCGGATAGCGGCGTGGGCCAGGGCGCAGGCCAGGAACGTCTTGCCGGTGCCGGTGGGCCCGGTGATCACGATGGCGCGGGGCTGGGCGGCCCAGTGCGCGGCGGCGAGGCTGAGCAGCTGGCCGCGGTCCAGGCCGCGGGGGTGGCGGAAGTCGATGTCCTCGACGGCGGCGGGGATGCGCAGCCGGGCGGTCTTGAGGCTGCGGGTGACGCGGCGGCTGGCCCGCTCGGTCAGCTCCCGGTCGACGAGCAGGCCGAGTCGTTCCTCGAAGCTCAGCCCGGCGTAGCCGGCCTGGGCCTGCTGGTCGGCCAGGGCGGCGGCCATGGCGTGCAGCCGCAGCGTTTTCAGCCCGTCGATGGTGGGGTTGTCGAGCATGACAGGGTGTCCTTTCTACTGGTAGTAGCCCGGGCCGCGGAGGTTGCCGTGGACCGGGTGCGGGGACAGCGGCGGGGCGCTGCCGGGCAGCGGCTGGCGGTCCAGCCCGGTGCTCAGGATCGACTTGACGCTGCGGTAGGAGTACGAGCGCAGCGCCAGCGCCCGGGCGCACGCGGCCTCAGTGCGGCCGGGACCGTAGCTGCTGGCCAGGCGGATGATGCCCAGCACCGCGCGGTAGCCCTGCTGGGGATGCGTGCGGGAAGCCAGGATCGCCTCGGCCAGCGCTGCGGTGGACGGCCCGGTCTTGGCGGCCCACTCGGTGATCCGCTGCGGCGTCCACTGGGCGTGCCGCCGGTGGGACTCGGGCATGTGCTCGTCGGCGGTGGTGTAGGCGTGCCGGACCTGCGAGCGCGGGTGCGAGGCGACCCGCTGCCCGCGGTGGAAGACCTCGACCGCACCCGCCGACAGCCGCACGTCGACCTGCTGGCGGGCCAGCCGGTAGGGCACGGAGTAGTAGTGAGAGTCCGCGGCTATGTGGTAGTCAATCCCGGCGCGGGCCTTGCGCCAGGTGGCGAACTCATACCGGGTCGCCGGCAGCGGCCGCAGCGCCGGGCGGTCCAGCTGCTCGAACAGTTCCTGCCGGCTGCCGTCCAGCTTCTGGAACGGCCGGGCGTTGATCTCCGCGGCGCACCCGGCGATGGCCGCGTTGGCCTCGCCCAGGCTGGTGAACTTCCAGCCGCGCAGCCGGGCGATGATCCACCGCTCGGCCAGCAGCACGCCCGATTCGGCTTTGGGCTTGTCGCGCGGCTTATACGGCCGGGCCGGGATGATCGCCACGCCGTAATGCGCGGCCATCTCGGCGAAGGTGGCGTTCACGTCCGGCTCGTACCGGTCCGGCCTGGTCACCGCCGAGCGCAGGTTGTCGCTGACGACGATCGCCGGGCAGCCGCCCAGGGCCTCGAAGCAGTGGACGTGCGCGGTCACCCAGTACGCCAGTTCCTGGGAGGGGAACGCCTCGGCATACAGGTAGCCGGACGCGCCCAGCACCGCGACGAACAGCTCGGCCTTCAATGCGATCTGGCCGGTCACCGGATCGTGCACCGGGAAGGTGTCGCCGGGGAAGTCGACGAACAGCTTCTCCCCGGGCGCGTGGGCCTGGCGCATGCTCACGTCGATGCCGTTGCGCCAGGACCGGTACAAGTTCGCGAACTGCGAGTAGCCGTAGCCGTCGCCGGGATGGGCTTCCCGGTACTCCACCCACAGCAGCTGCAGCGTCACGCCCTTCTTGCGCATCTCATCGTGCACGTGCTGCCAGTCCGGCGCCGGCCGGTCCGTGCCGGCCGGCAGCACCGGCGGGTACAGCAGTGCTTCCAGCCCGGCGTCGTCCAGGTCAGCGGGCAGCGGCCACTTCACGCCCGCGGCCGCCGCCCGGACCAGGTAGTCGTGCACCGTGGTCTGCGGTACGCCCGACGCCGCGGCGACCAGGCGCTGGCTCAGCTCCTCGCCCAGAGCCAGCCGGAGAACTTCGCGGATCTTGCGCATGTCGACGCGGGGTCGCGGCATCGAGCCTTTTCCTCGGGCACAGGGGCTATGTCCGAGTAAGCGTCTCAGCGCCCGTAACCTCCGTGGTGTTACGACACGCCACCGATAGGTGATCGGATTCGATCGGAATCAGCGATCGGATTGCATCGGAATAGGCGATCGGATTCGCTCGGAATCCTCACGGCCTGCCCGCGCCCGCCGGCGCGGGCACCGGCTCGGGATAACCGCAGCCTCGGCATAACGTCAGTTACGCCGAATTCGGCGTAACTGACGAACTCCGAGATGGACGCGGCCAGTCCGTTGGCCTGCCTGCTCCTCGGCCAGCCCACCCTGCGCCGGATGCTCCGCCTCGGCGTGCTGGCCGCCCTGGACCAGCGGATCGCCCTGCGCTACGCCATGCCCGCCATGACCGCCGAGCAGACCAGCGGGTACCTCACCCACCACCTCAAGCTCGCCGGCCGGTCCGACCCGCTGTTCAGCGACGACGCCGCCACCTTGATCCACGACGCCGCCCGCGGCCTGCCCCGCGCCGTCAACAACCTCGCCACCCAGGCCCTGATCGCCGCCTGGGCCGCGCGCAAGAACATCGTCGACGAGCAAAGCGCCCGCGCCGCCGTCACCGAGATCACGACAGACTGACCACCACCACGCCAGCGCGCACACCACGGCCCCGCCAGCACAAGCCGGCGGGGCCGTCTACTGCCCCCGACGTCGTCACCGGCAATGACCGCTACATCGTCATCTTGAGCGACCGGGAACAGCGGGCAGTTCCAGCGACAGATACCAGCTGCCATGCCCGGCCCGGCCGCGCCGAGGGCACCGGGCGCCCAGCCGTCGCCCGCCGCCCGGCTCACGGCACCCGCACCAGGCATATACGCTCCCGCAGGAACTCATCGCCGTCCTCCACTTCCCAGCAGGCCGAAGGAAACCGTGACCCTGGATCCAGCTAACCGGGAACGGCACGGGCAGCGCGGTGCAACGGCCGCCGATGCGGCAAATCCCAGGACTCAGCAGCCAGGAGGAACCCTCACATGCCCCGGAGCCCCGCGCCTCCGGCGGCTGCAACCTGAGCTGCGCACACCTGGCAACTTTGCCCGGCGGGCCAGAACATGCCCTCGTTGCGGCGGCGGCGTCAGCCTCTTCGCCAAAGGGCGGCCGCTCGCAGCGGCCTTCTCCTGCCCATCACCATCTGCCCGCGCCGGGGATCCAGCCGGCCGCTCAGTGCGTCCCCCATCGATGACCCCGCTCACCAATGTGATCAAGATCGTCGCCCGGGCACCCCGCAAGGGCCATGCATAACGCCGATTATTTGCGGTTATCGAGGTTGGCCGAGACGTTTGGGACGTCGCACCATATCTTCCAGTTCTGCGTCGCAGCGAGATCATGCACGCCCACCTTGTTGAGCCAGGATCAGCGGGGCATGGAGCTGGTTGTGCGCGGCGGTGACCAGGCCGGCGTAATCGGCTTCGGACATGGACCGGCGCTCGCCTTTCCGGCCGGTGTGCACGCGGATCTGGTAGAAGAACCGGCTGCGCGCACCGGGCTTGAAGCAGATCAGGCCTGCAGCTGACACCCGCCCGGAGCCCTTCCCGGACACCACGGCCACCGGGGATGCGGCCACGGCGGGCCCAAGTGCGGGCCTTCGGCGGGCGCAGAGCCTGCCCGGCCTCGTCCTCAAAGCACAGGTACGCCCCGGTCGCCGCCGCTAGCCTCGAAGCTTCACTCAGGTCACATCCCGCCAGGTGGCGATCGTGTTCTTGTCCCGTTCCGCCGCCCGGTGCGCGGGGACCTGCGGGGTGAACCCGATCCGGTGCAGCAGATACGACGTGCCACGCAGCGTGTAGCGGACATGGAACAGCCAGCCGATCAGCGTGGCCACTCGCTCCAGCGTCCACCGCTGGTCCTCATCCCAGCCCCAGGCCGCCGGGCCCTTATCCAGTTCAGCGCGCAGCCTGGCCAGCTGCGCCGGGCTCAGTCGGCATATCGCCCCGCCCGCGCCCCGCGACGCCAGCGCCGCAGTGCCGCCGGCCCGCCAGCGCCGCCGCCACTGGTACACCGATTTCGTGCCCACCCGCAACCGGTGAGCTACCTGCACCGGCCTCACGTCCTGCCCGAACATCGCCGCGGCCTGCAGCCGCACCTTCTCTCGCCGCGCCCTCCCTGCGGCGGACAAGCCACTACCATCGGGATATCTCATACATCCCGGCGCAGACCGGCCGCCGCCAAAGATCACCCAGGCGCGCCGACTGTGATCAGGCAGACACAGAACCCGGCAATTCAACCTCTGTAACAGGCTCCCCGAGGAAGACTGGCACGGGTCGGCCCCGTTGTTCTGGTCGATTATCGTTTCTGCGTACTCGCCCCCTGCGTAATGACCTGTACGCCCGACAACGCACCGTTTCGTTGCGTTCCTCTCGCGAGAGCTGCGGATCGGTTAACCCGTAGTTCCCCCCGGCAGCGAGCCGACATACGCGCTGACCAGGTAAAACAGTCACGGCTCATGACTACGTAGTCATGTAATCTCCGTGATCAAGGGCTCCACCACCTGGTCAAACGCGTCGGCCAATCGGCTTGGGGGGAACTTCGGGTTAACGGAATGCCCCGCGGTGATCGCGTGCCCACTGCTGGAAGTCGTGCGGTGGTCCACCGGTGAGGTCTGCCACGGTCGAGGTGACCAGGGTGGAGGCCGAGCGGGTCTCGGCTGCCGACAGCAGGGCGTCCACCAGGGCGGGCGGGCGGCCGTCGGCCAGCATCTGCGCGCGCGCGTCCTGGACTGGGACTTCTTCGAAGTGAAGCTGGCGGCCGATTGCCTCGCCGATCGCCTGGACCTGTTCAGGGCGGCTGATCACCTGGGGTCCGGTCAGCCTGTGGGTCGCACCCACGTGGGCGTCATCGGTGAGCGCGCGGGCAGCGACGGCTGCGATGTCGCGCGGGTCGATGACCGCCGTCGGTGCGGTAAGAGGGCCACGCACCACCCCGGCGGTGCGGATCTGCTCGGCCCAGCCCAGGGTGTTGCTGGCGATGGTGTCCGAACGCAGCACGGTCCGCGGCAGACCGCACGCCTCGATCAGGCGTTCCATGTCAGCGTGCAGTTTGAAGATGGGGTCGGCCTGCTCCTCGGGGCGGCCGCCCACGCCGATCGACGACAGGTAGACTAGACGCTGGGCGTGTTGGCCGATGGCCTCCAGCGCAGCGGGCGCACCCTCGGTGGTGAGAAACGGCCACACCAGGAAGACCGTCTTGACTCCGGTCAATGCCGCAGTCATTCCGTCCGGGTCGTCGAGGCTTCCGGTCGCGACGTCGACGCCGTCGGGCAGGTGTGCGGCCTTCCCCGGGCGCACCAGGGCGCGAACGTCGGCCGCGTCTATCGCATGGAGCTGGGAGAGGACGTGCCGTCCGACGTTTCCCGTGGCTCCGATCACTAGGATCATCTGTTTCCCCAATTGCTGATTCTGCGGATGAGGGTCCGAGCCCCCGCGTTTCCGAGCGGGAGTCGGGCGAACGCAGCGGCCCGGTGGGCCGCCGCGTTCTGAAGGAGCGCTGCGTTCATGCCGCGGCCTTCTCCTCGTCGCGGGGAAGAAGGGGAGTTCGATGTAGACGTGGTCGGCGGCACCGCCTCGTCGTACTCAAACCAGGCCAGTTGCTGCCGCAGCCAGCTGACCGCCGGCCGGTACCGCTCCATGCCCAATTCCTCAGCCAGCTCCAGCCGCGGAATGCCTCGCAGCTGTGCCCGGTCAGCCGCACATTCAGCAGCCAGGCCGGGCAGTCCAGCGCGTCATCGGCATGGTACGGGATGTAGGTAACGGTCAGTGCGCGGGCCAGATCCTCGAATCCGCCGGGATCAACCAGGAACCGGCTCTCCTGCTTCATCGCGTGTACCTGCGGATGCTCGCCCAGCACCCGGGTCAGCTGACTGGTCCCGCTCCGGCCTATTCCTATTCCACCGACAAAGAACGGACCGCTCACAGCCTCATCACCTCCACGTCACTCGGGGCCGGGCGGTGGACTGAGATCAGGACCAGCCCGACCCGCATACCTTGTTCAACAGCCCGTGCAGGCAGCCTGCTCGGCCACCGGGCCTCAGATGACCGGCTCGCTGCCATTGCTGCGGCATGGGGTGCCCGGCCTGGCCGACCGCAACCATCTCACTCTGCCAGGGCGCGGCGCAGGGCGTCGGCGAGTTCGGCGGTCTGCCGCTGGGACACCTGGGCAGACAGGACCGCTTGCGACCCGTGGAACGTGCCGGGCCACTGGTGCAGTTCGACCGGCACGCCGGCCTGCAGCAGGCGCTGCGCGTAGCCGATGGCTTCGTCGCGGTTCGGATCGAACTCCGCGCTGGCGATGTAGGCAGGGGGCAGGCCGGACAGGTCGTCGGCACGCGCCGGGGCGGCGTATGGCGAGGCGCGCGCGGGGCCCAGGTAGTGCCGCCACGATGCGGCGACCTTGTCGCGGGTCATAAAGGGCGTCTCAGTGAAGGTCCGGGCCGACCATGTCTCCTGCCGGTCATCGAGCTCGGGCTGGTTGAGCAGCTGGTATCGGATCGGCGGCCCCTGCTGGTCACGGGCCCGCAACGCCACCGCGGCCGCGAGCCCCGCGCCGGCGGCGTGGCCGCCGACCGCGATCCGCTCCGGGTCGATGCCGATCTCGGCCGCGTGCTCGGCCGTCCAGGTCAGCGCGGCGTAGGCGTCGTCCAGGGCGGCCGGGAACCGGTGCTCGGGTGCGCGGCGGTAGCCCTCCGATACCACGACCGCCCCGGAGCCGTCCGCGACGCGGGCGGCCCATGGGTGCTCGGTGTCCAGGTCGCCCATGACAAATCCGCCGCCGTGCAGCCAGACGATGGCGCCTTGCGCCCCGTGCGGGCGATAGATCCGCACCGGCACAGCAGGAGAAAGACGACATCGGCGCCGCCGGAGGCGTGTGGCTGCCCCCGCTCGCCGGCCTTGCCGCCGAACCGAACCTCAGCCCAGGGCAGCAGCGGTGGCTCGCTCAAAAGTTGGTGAACCACCCCGGACGCACCATCACCGATCCCGCCGTCATGACCAGATCCATCGAAGGATTCCCCGCCACCTAATGGGCACGTGAGCAGGCCACCGCTACACGCCACCAGGGCGCTGGAGTCCTCAGATGTAGATCGCGGGCCTGCTTGCTGGATCCATGCCTGATAGGGACAGAGCGACGTGGATGCTCAAGCGCAGACTGGCGGGATCCACAAAGTACGGCGGCTGGTGCCGGGTGATCCGCACCGTAGACCAGGGACTCGATCCTTTGGATGAGACGGGGGCCCCGGCGCTGGCCGCCACGACGATCGCGCGACACGCCGGGCGCGCCTGCCGCAGATCGGGTGCGCGGGCCGGCAGGGTGGTCGTGGCCTGAGCCACCCGCAGGATGGACCCCTCGCCGCGGCGGGAGCCTTCGAGCTCCAGCCAGGACCGGGGCCCTGCGGGCAGCTGGGGTCACGAACGGCTAATCGGATGGCGGGCCTTGAGCCCTTCCATTAGGGAGCGTGCGTGACCTGCACGGCTTAGCGCCAGCACGAAATGACCACAACGGGGGGAATGAAGATCATGGAAGTGTTCTGCGGCTCGACTGGGCCGAAGATCACCACGACATCGCCCTGGCGGGCCGGGACGGGCAGCTGCTGGCCCGCCGCCGCATCAGCGACGATGCAGCGGGGCTGGCAGTCCTGCTGGGCCTGCTCGCCGAGCACGGCGACAGCGCCGATGACCCGGTCCCGGTGGCGATCGAGACGCCGCGCGGGCTGCTGACCGCGTGCCTGCGCGCCACCGGCCGCCAGGTGTACCCGGTCAACCCGATGGCGGTGGCCCGCTACCGGGACCGGCACAGCATCGCGGGCCGCAAATCCGATCACGGCGACGCCGTCGTCCTGGCCAACATCTTGCGCACCGACCTGCATGCGCACCGGCCGCTGCCCGATGACTCCGAGCTGGCCCAGGCGATCGCGGTGCTGGCCCGCGCCCAGCAAGACGCCGTGTGGGAGCGCACCTGCGCGCACAACAAGCTCCGCTCCCATCTGCGTGAGTACTTCCCCGGTTTCCTCGCCGCCTTCGCTGAGGCCCGGGGCGGCATCATGCGGCCCGAAGCCCGCGCCATCCTCGCCACCGCCCCGGACCCGGCCGCCGCCGCCAGGCTCACCCTGGCCCAACTGCGGGCGCTGCTGCGCAAGGCCGGGCGCACCCGCGGGATCGACGCCGAAGCCGCCCGGCTGCGTGACGCGTTCCGCGCGGAGCAGATGCGCCAGCCGCCGCTGGTCGAAGAGGCGATGGGCCACCAGGCCCTGGCGCTGCTCCGCTGCCTGGACGCCGCCTGCACCAGCGCCGAGGACCTCGAGCAGGCCGTCATCGCGTTTTTTGAGGCTCCCCTGCCGGTGCCGTGGGTGGCTTAGGCCGGGCAGGGGCTTGGATGCGGTACCGGGTAGCGGGTGCGGGTGAGCCGGGAGCTGGTGTCGGGGTGTCGTGTGTGGCGCCGGCTTGCGCCGCCTGGTTCGCCGGGGCCGGGGTCTTGCTTCCAGCCTGGATAGCGTGCGCTGTGAACGGCCGGTGTCAAGGCCCTGCGGCCCCTTCGGGGTGGCCTGCGGCCAGCCTGGACACCGGCCGCTGCCCAGCGCCGGATTGAAGCTGGCTGGAAGCAAAAGAAAACGAGCGCAGGCAGATCCTGGCTGGTCAGGGGGCACGCCGCCCCCGTCCGTAGTGTCTGGAGTGTCGAATTCACAGGCATCAGCGGAAAGGGAACGGCGTGCGTTCATCCAGGCTATGGGCGAATCTGCTCGGCTGCGAAGCACCGTCATCGAGGACGTGGACTGGCACGAGGAGGACGGCGGCGGGGACGGCGCCGGGCAGGCGCTGACGCTCATCGTGCATGTGCGTCCGCACCAGCGGCTCGCGCAGCGGTGCGGGATCTGCGGGAAGAAGCGGCCCCGCTATGACGGCGGGCAGGGCAGGCGCCGCTGGCGAGCGCTGGATCTGGGCACGGTCCGCGCGTATCTGGAGGCCGATGCGCCGCGGGTGTCGTGCCCGGCGCACGGGGTGATCACCGCGGCGGTGCCGTGGGCCCGGCACGGCGCCGCGCACACCCGGTTCTTCGATGACCAGGTGGCCTGGCTGGCCGCCGCCTGCTCGAAGACCACGATCACCGCGCTTGATGCGGATTTCCTGGCGGACCGTGGGCACCATCATCGCCCGGGTGGCCGGCGAGGCGGAGGCGGCGGCTGACCGGTTCGCGGGCCTGCGCCGCATCGGGATCGACGAGATCTCCTATAAGCGCGGCCATAAGTACCTCGTCGTCGTGGTGGACCACGACACCGGGCTGCTGATCTGGGCCGCGCCGGGCCGCGAGGCCAGCACCGTGCATGCCTTCTTCGATCAGCTCGGCGAGGAACGCTCCGCGCTGCTGACCCACCTGTCCGCTGATGGCGCGGACTGGATCGCCGGGCCTGCCGCCGCCAGCGCGCCGCAGGCGGTCCTGCGCGCCGACCCGTTCCATGTCGTCTCCTGGGCCACCGGCGCCCTGGACGAGGTCCGCCGCGAGGTCTGGCGCGCCGCCCGCCAGGGCGGGGCCATCAGGCCGGTCCGGCACCGCAGCCGGACCATCCGCCTGTCCTCCGGCGACGCCAGGGACCTCAAGCACGCCCGCTACGCGCTGTGGAAGAACCCGGAGAATCTCACCGGCCGGCAGGAAGCCAAGCTCGCCTGGATCGAGAAAACCCACCCCCGCCTTTATCGCGCTTACCTGCTCAAGGAAGGGCTGCGGACAGCGTTCCGGCTTAAAGGCGAAGAAGGCAAGTACGCCCTGACCCGCTGGCTGTCCTGGGCGGCCCGCTGCCGCATCCCCGAATTCACCGAACTCGGCAAAAAGATCCGCAAGCACCTTCGGAGCATCCACGCGACCCTGGATCACGGGCTCAGCAACGATCTGGCTTCACACTGCACCTCGTGTTGATGATCTGATGCCTGGGGTAATCGAGGGTGCTGGGCCTTGCGGAACTGATGGTGGCACGGGGGTCGGACAGTTTCCGGAGCCGTGGCGGCGGGCGGCACGGGCGGTACGGATTTGTTCGGGGCCGGGGGCCTGCTGGCCGGGGTGGTAGAGGTTCCGGCCGGTGCCGTCGGTACCGAGGGAGCGGATGAGGCCGAGCTGGTGCCATTTGTAAACAGCGGAGCGGCTGACGCCGTGCCGGGCGGCGAGTTGCCCGCCGGTAATGGCGTCAGCGGTGCCTGGCGGGCGGCATGCGGCGGTGATCTGATCGCGGGTCGGGCGGGGCTGGCCGGGCTGGTAGAGGTTGAAGCCGCGGTTGTCGAGCGCGGCGATGGTGACCAATCCCAGCTGGGTCCAGCGCAGGATGGTGCTGGAGGTTATGCCGAGCCTGGCCGCGAGCTGCCGGCTGGTGAGCAGGTGCTGGGTGGCTGCGGGCCTGCGGGCGGGTTCGGGGCGGTGCTGGCCGGGGTGGAAGAGGCATTCTCCGCGTCCGTCGATGCGCCGGCCGGTGATCAGGCCGCGCCGGTGCCACCTGCCGATCGTCTGCGGGGTCACCTTCAGGTCAGCGGCGATCTCACCGGTGGTGAGCATGCCTGAGGCGCGGAGCCGGCTGGCATGGGTGCTCAGGCTGCGTGCGTGGCAGAGCGCGGACAGGTTCTGCACGGTGAAGGCCCGTCCCCACCCGCCGGTGATCCCGCGGCCGTTCAGGATTGTGGCGATCTCGCCGAAGGGGTGGTCGTCCAGGAGCTGGTCGATTAGCTCGACGGTGGCGGGGCTGGTGGTGTGCTGTTCGGTGGCGGTGAGCGGCCGCGGCAGGGTCAGGGTGTGGTGCTGGCCGCCGGTGAAGCGGACCTGGCAGCAGGTGGCGCCGTCGTCGCCTCGGGTGAGGGTGACGTCGGTGACCAGCAGGCGGAGCAGGCGCTTGCGTTCCCGCATGGGGGTGGCCGGGTCGTTCCACAGGACCGGGAAATCTGCGGCCAGGGCCAGGACGCGAGCTTGCTGCTCATGGTCGAGCGCGGCGTCGTCGTCGCGGGCGCGGGCGTAGTCATCGCGGGCCTGGGCGAGCTCGCGCAGCCGGGTGTTCCAGTCGGCTTCCAGGTTGCCGGCCACCAGCCGGTTGGCGGGGTCGACGGCCAGGTAGCGGCGTCCTGCGGTGTCGGCGGCGTGCTGGGCGCGCTGCACGTGGGCGGCGCGGACCGTGTCGGCCTTGCGGGCGTCGGCGGCCAGTTCGGCGGTGACGGCCACGGCGGTCTGCAGCGCCAGCGGAGTGAGGGTGTCGCAGATCAGCGCACTGATCGCGGCGTCGATGCCGGCGCCGGTGATGGCCTGGCAGGCGGGCCGGGCGTTCTGGATCCCGGCGCGCTGGCAGTGGTAGGCCGGGACGCGGGTGCGGTCGGCGAGGGTGTGGTAGCCGACGGTCATGCGGCGGCCGCAGCGGCCGCAGATGACCACGCCTTGCAGCAGCGCGCATCCTTCGCGGGCCGGCCCGGCGGTGCGGTCCTCGCCGCGGGACGCGGCGCTGGCGGTGAGTACGGCCTGGTTGCGCTCGTACTGGGCCCAGGTCAGGTAACCGGGATGGTGATCGCGGATGAGCACGGTCCAGTCGCTCACCGGCTTGACGTGGCTGTGCACGTGGCCGTCCAGGTCGGTGCTGGTCTTGCTGCGGCCGTAGACGTAGGCACCGGCGTAGGCGGGGTTGTGCAGGACGTCCAGGACGATGTCGTGGGTGAGCGGCTTGAAGTACAGCTCGCCGGCGTGCGGCCCGCCCTGGTGGCGGCCGGGGAAGGTCAGGTGCGCGGCGTTGAAGGCCGCCACGACGGCGCGGGCCGAGCCGGCGGCGGTGAAGGTGTCCAGCAGCAGCTGCAGCGCACCGCGGACTTCGGTGTCGGGGCCGGGCATGATGGTGCCGGCGGCGTCGTAGACCAGGCCGGCCGGCAGGCGGCGTTTCAGCTCGCCGCGGCGGGCCTTGGCCAGCAGGCCTCCTTGCATGCGCGCCCGCAGGAAATGGAGCTCGCTTTCGGCCATGGTTCCCTTGAGGCCCAGCAGGAGTCTGTCGTTGAAGCTGGCCGGGTCATACAGGCCGTCTTCGTCGCAGATCAGGGTGTCGTTGTGGGCGCAGATCTTGATGAGCTGCTGCCAGTCGGCCGAGTCGCGGGCCAGCCGGGAGCATTCCAGGCCGAGCACGATCCCGGCGCGCCCGAGTGACACCTCAGCGACCAGGTGCTGGAACCCTTGCCGGTCGGCGGCTGAGGCGCCGGAGTGGCCCTGGTCGACGTCGATGACGTGGATGCGCTCGGCCGGCCAGCCCAGGGTCAGCGCCCGGCCCTGCAGATCGTACTGCCGCGCGGTGGACTCGGTGTTGTAGACGACCTGGTAGAAGGTCGACTGGCGGATATAGAGGTAGGCGTCGCGGGACAGCCGGGCGGCCGTCACCTTGGACACAGCGTCGCTGCTCATGGCGGGATGGTCTCCCTGTCGGGGAACGAGGACGGGAACGGGGCCGGGGCGGGGGATGCGGCGCGGGCCCGGGCACGGGCATGGTGGAGCGTCAGCTGGGCCATCACCGCGATGAGCTGGCTGGTCGCGGCGGGCAGCAGCGGCGGGCAGGCTGGGCTGGTGTTCTTGCCTCCTTCCGCCGGGATGGCGGGCAGGGACTGATCGGGGGCGGATGAGGACTGCCCAGCCTGCGTCTGCGCTGCTGCGCTGTCACGCCGGTCTGCGGGCGGGCGCTGGGGGGTCCACGTGGCCGCGCTGGCCATCCAGGCCGCCATCCCCGAGGCGGCCAGGACCGCCGCCCCGTACCGCCAGCCGCCGCCGAGCCCGCCGGCGGCGATGCCGCGCAGCTGCTCATAAGCGCTGGCGAGCGCAGCTGCGCCCTCGTCCTGCCCGGCGCCCTGGCCTGCGGGCTGGGTGTCAGCGCCTTTTGGCCGCCTCCTTGCGCTCGTGCCCGGCGGCCCGCCGGCTGGCGAGGGCGCGCTCGACCGATCGCTTGTGCACGGTGACGCCGAACTGGTCCGCGATGGCTGCGGCCAGCTGCGCCGGGGACGGCGCGGGATCGGCGGCGGCTTGCTGCTCCACGAAGTCCAGCACCGCCGCCGTCAGCTTGTGCCCGCCCTTGGGGCCCGGCCTGGCCGGGATCAGGCCGGGCAGCCCGTGCTCGGCAAGAGCCTTCCTGGCGTTGTAGTAGCTCTGGCGGGCCAGGCCGAACGCCGAGGCGGCGGCGCCCGCGCCCAGCGCGCCGGCCTCGACCGCGCGCACCATCTCGTACTTGACCTGGACCAAGTCGGCGGGATCGAAGAAGGCTCCGGAGGTGAAGGCCGGATCGGTCACCGCCTCCGGATGCGGGTTCAGCGTCCGCGACGCCGCCAGCGAGGCGTCCTTGCTGCGATCCCGGCCTGCCACGGCGCCTCCCGCCTCCGAATTTCGTCCATGTGATTATAGCGCAAGAATGAACGGACGGGATAGCCTTCTGGCGGGCAAAGAGGGACGTTGTCACTATCGCCGCAGCCAGAAGCCTGAGACTCCGGGCAATCGGACTGACGCCATTCCGGGTACACGACAGAATCCCGTGGACGTTCACGACAGAATCCTCTGGACACCGTCTGCACCGGAACGCAGCCGGGCGACCTCATCAGCCAGCTTCAGCAGATCCGCCGTCCGAAACGGCGCCCGGCCCGCCGCGACCACCACGAACGGATCCGCCGGCGCCAGATCGGTCCACTCCGCCGGCAGGCTGACCAGCTCACCGGCGTCACCAAAGACATAGACCCGGTCCGCCCGCCAGTTCCGGCGCCGCTTCACGAACTCCAGGTCCCGCCCGAACCACGGATGGAACGGGTGAACCACACGCACCCGCTCAGGGCCCGCCTGATCCACCGGTTCACGCGTAGTCGACGACTCGATCGAACGGCCTGATCGAATCGGTCAACACCAAGATAAGGGTCATCACACGGATGGCCTTCGGGTTCCGCGACCCCGCCGCCCTCATCGGGCTGGCCATGCTCGCACTCGGCGGCCTCCGCCCTGCCCTCCCCGGAAGATGATCACCAATCCACCCACGGAACCGGCAGGAGGGCCTCTTTTGACCAGCACCCGGACGCCGGGATCATCACCAGCTTCCCAGGGCTCGGCTCTCTCACCGGCGCCCGGGTGCTCGCCGAGACCGGCGACGACCGGTCCCGGTTCGCCGACGCCAAGGGCCTGAAGGCCTACGCCGGGGCTGCCCCCATCACCCGCGCCAGCGGCAAAACCCTTGCCGTGCTGCACCGGCGTGTCAAGAACCAGCGCCTCGCGGCGGCCGGTTACATCTGGGCCTTCGCCGCCCTCACCGCCTCACCCGGCGCCCGCGCCCACTACGACCGCCGCAAGACCGCCGGCGACCGGCACGCCGCCGCACAACGCAACCTCTTCGCACGCCTCCTCGGCTGCCTCCACCACTGCCTGCTCACCGGCCAGCACTACGACGAGACCACCGCCTTCCCGGCACCAAGAGAGACAACACGCAAGGTCGCTGCTTGACAACTAAACGCATCGGATGTCTACATCGCAAGCATCACAAACGACGACGAGGACCTCCCACCGCACGTCGCCGCGCTCTGCAACCAGCCCACCTGGACCATCCACCGCATCCGCGGCGGGCACTGGCCGATGGTGTCCGACCCAGCCAGCCTTACCGCGCTGCTCAACGCCACCACCGAGCTGAGCGAGTCATGAACCCACACCACAGACCAGGTGGCCAGACATCGGCGTCCGCGCTGCTGGGAAGTCGAGCACACGATACCTGCGGCGAACGACAAGTGAATGGCGCACCGCACAACCCGTGCCGATAGACGAACCTCATACGGGAACGCCTCAGGTCGGAGGGGACGCCCGCGAGAGGCCGTCCCGTAAGACCCGCCCGGTGGAGATTCCCGCATGGGTGCCCTATACGGGACACCGGACAACGCCTGCGGGCTCCTTCCGCAGCGCCAAGCGGAAAGGTCCTCTGCAACACCTCTGTCTTTTGCCGATGCTCGCGACAGGCAGCAGCCGGATCGTGATTGACACGCGGCCACAGCGAACGGCTCTGTACGCCCTAAGGGCGTACAGAACAGCGCGATCGGTGCGGCGGTTGCTGATTAACGGCTCCAAGCAACGCCCGCACAGAACGGCGGCGATGCGCGTGTTACCGCCCGGCTCTCTGGCTACTCTCTGTAACGACCGTCGGCGCCATGGCACTGCCCTGACAGGCTTCCCGGACCGCCGGGACGACAGTGGAACAACACCCGGCATCCCGAGCTCAGGCTCCAGCGGATCGCTCGGTCGGCGGCAGAAGAGTGAACTCGCAGGCCGTCGTGTATCTCGGACCCGGCAAGCGTCCTCTTGTTTACAGAGGGATCGTCTGAGAGGACAGCCATGGCTATTGACAGGTCGACGTCAGATGCCGCAGGCACCTACACGCTCGGCTTCAGCCCGGATTCCACGGTCGACGTTCGTCAAGTCGATGACCAGGACTGGATGACGCTGCGGGCGTTGACCTACCACGCGAAGGCGGAAGAGTTCGAGGTGCCCGTCCACGAGCGGACCGACTTCGCGTCGGTACCCCGTGTGTTCGTGTGGTTTATCCCCCGCTACGGACGCTACACGAAGTCCGCAATCTTGCACGACTACCTGTGCAGTGTCGCCGTTCCCGCCGGCCGCATCAGCCGGATAGACGCCGATGGCATCTTCCGCCAGTCCATGCGAGAACTCGGCGTCCCGTTCCTGCGCCGGTGGATCATGTGGGCAGCTGTGAGGTGGGGCGCGCTCACGAATCCAGTCGGCCGCACGGACTGGTGGAAAGAGGCCTGGCGTGTCGCCACGGTGACCGCGGTCGCCCTGCCAGTCCTCGCTCCCGCCGCCGCTGTCATCATGATCACTCTCCCGGTCTTTTTCCTCGTCGAGCTGCTCGCATGGATCCCACTCCAGGCGTCCCGCTCCGTGCGGAAAAGGCGCGGCCGTCCGGCCAAGACAGTCAACAAGCCAGCGCTTCGCTGGAAGCTATAGACACCCCATCCCAGCGGCATGGCCGGATGATGCTGAGCTCCGCTATGGCTACATCATCATGTACCTGGTGGTCACGCGCCGAATCCATCCAATCGATCATCGGCCCATCGCCCCCAAGAACCAGTAAAGGAGATGTGCAAGATGGCAGTACCGAAGCCGGTACAAGCATGGGATTCGGACCGTGAGTTGGAGCGCGCCAAGTACCTGTGGGAGGAGTACAAGTACCGGCATGACCTGATATGGAGGCTACTGTTCAGAGCCACCGCGGTAGCGGCCCTGCTATCTATAGCTCCGTTCACAATCAGTGACTTGGCCGGAAGCAGAGCTGGCGGCTGGGTGAAGGCCCTCCCCGCGCTCGCTATCGCCCTCGTATTCGTAAGCTGGATCGTGCTCTTGGTCGAACTTCGGCTGTTCAGCCCGATCGATAGGCACTACGTCAAGGCACAGAATAAAGCAATGGGCGGACCGGTACGGAAAGGCGGAAAGATCGATAAACTCTTCGAGTTGCTTGTTTGTCTCTATCCGGGTTTCTTGCTGATCCTCACAATAATTGTCGGCTGTATCGTCTGGTCTTGGCATCCTCACCCCTAGCCTTCGGCAGCCCGAGTGGTGGCACTGCTGCCGTCATCGGATGCGCCTGTCATCTGGCTTGCGGGGCCTCGCCGGGCCCAGTGGGAGAAGAGGCCCGAAAGAGGGTTAGTGTTGCTACTCGAAGGAGCGGCGCCCCTTGCTGGCAACGTCTTGCGAGCCGAGGAAGACTCGTGATTGTGACCATCGGATGGGCCGCAAACCGGGACAATACTACTGTATGTTCGTAGGCAGAACAGGTTTGCGGTTGCTGAAGTTTCTGGCTATTCCTACCTCGGCGCGGTCAGCTACGTAACACCAGTTGCCGACAACTCACTCACATCGGCGCGACCGAAGCCGCGCTTGTGCTCGCGTCCAGGGGCAGCAGATGGGAGTTCGCGAGGTACCGAAGCCTGGCTCAATCTGACTGGCGAGATGCGCTTGTGGCAGCGGGCCTCAAGAACAGCGATTAGCCACACAGGCTCAACGCAGCACTCGGCCGCCTGAGAAGTGAGCGTCACGCCTCAGCGCGGACTGCGGCCTGAACGCGCCCGCTCACAACGCGCTGACGAAGCCACCGAAGTTTCTCGTCGTGGCCCGAAGGCAAGCGTCGAGGTCGGCGAGCCGTCCAACGACGTCGATCGGGACAGTGCCGATCGTGAGGAGCGCTCCGCCTCGCTGGTGCAGGGCTGTCCTCCCATAGCTCGTCTGCGGGACGTGCAATGCCCCCTGTGGGCCGGTTGACCTTGGTGCCGCTGATACTTGTGAACCGAAAATGCCGTGCGGACGAGGGCTGGATACAAGGAGGTGCCGGATGAAGGCGATTGTGGTGACGGATCAGGCCGCGGGAACGGCTGGGATGACGCTCGTGGAGCGGCCAGAGCCAGAGGCCGCGGGGAACGACGTTCTCGTTGAGGTTTATGCATCGGGATTCACCCCGGGTGAGCTCACGTGGCCCTCGAACTGGGCAGATCGCCTCTGCCGCGACCGGACGCCTTCGATTCCCGGGCACGAGCTGGCCGGAGTGGTCACCGCTCTCGGCTATGGCACGACGGGGCTGACTGTGGGACAGCGAGTATTCGGCCTCACGGACTGGACTCGCGACGGCACCCTGGCTGAGTACGCGGCCGTCGAGGCGCGCAACCTCGCGCCGCTGCCGGGCGACGTCGACTTCACGGTGGGCGCATCCCTGCCGATCTCGGGCCTGACTGCGTGGCAAGGGCTGTTCGAGCATGGCCGCCTTCGGGCGGGGCAGAGCGTCCTCGTGCACGGCGCGGCCGGCGGAGTCGGCTCGATGGTGACGCAGCTCGCGCGCGAGGCCGGCGCCTACATCATCGGCACCGGACGAGCTGCCGACCGGCAGACCGCGCTCGACTTCGGCGCGCAGGAGTTCATCGACCTCGACCACGACGCGCTGGAAGACATCGGCGGAGTCGATCTGGTTTTCGACATCGTCGGCGGCGACATCGGGACGCGGTCCGCGGGCGTGATTCGCGCCGGAGGAACGCTGGTGACGATCGCCGGCCCGCCGGAGGCGCGGCCCGCAAGCGGCCTGGCGATCGACTTCGTTGTCGTGTCCGATCGTGCCCAGCTGAGTGAGATTGTCCAGCGGGTGCGGGACGGACGCGTGCGGACGAACATCGGCACCGTCGCGACCCTCGACGACGCAGTGGCCGCCTTCAACCCCACAGAGCGGATCAAGGGCAAGACGATCATCAGCGTTCGTCGATAAGGAGGGGGACAGCAGAGACCCCCGTTACGTCGTAACGGGGGTAGGCGAGGACTGATACAGAGAGGTATTCAAATGAAAGCGATCGTCGTGACGGACCAGGCTGCGGGAACAGCCGGGATGAAGCTGGTGGAGCGACCCGAGCCGGAGGTGGCGAGGCTCGCCAGCCTCGCGGGGGCGAACTACGGCGATGTCGTCGTTCAGGTTCATGCGTCGGGATTCACCGGGGATGAGCTGTCGTGGCCTTCGACCTGGATCGATCGCCTCGGCCGTGACCGGACGCCTTCGATTCCTGGACATGAGCTGGCCGGAGTGGTCACCGCCCTCAGCTACGGCACGACGGGGCTGTCGGTGGGACAGCGGGTGTTCGGGCTCACGGACTGGACTCGCGACGGCACCCTGGCTGAGTATGTAGTCGTCGAGGCGCGCAACCTCGCGCCGCTGCCGGGCGACGTTGACTTCACGGTGGGCGCGGGCCTCGTGATGTCGGGCCTGACTGCGTGGCAGGGACTGTTCGAGCATGGCCGCCTTCGGGCGGGGCAGAGCGTCCTCGTGCACGGCGCGGCCGGCGTAGTCGGATCGATGGCAACCCAGCTCGCACGTGAGGCGGGCGCGCACGTCATCGGCACCGGACGCGCTTCCGGCCGTCAGAAGGCGCTCGACTTCGGCGCGCAGGAGTTCGTCGACCTCGACAACGACGCGCTGGAAGACGTCGGCGGAGTCGATCTGGTCTTCGATGTCTTCGGCGCCGACATCGGGACGCGGTCCGCTGGTCTGGTTCGCGCCGGAGGAACGCTGGTGACGATCGCCGGCCCGGCGGAGGCGCGGCCCGCGGACGGATTGGCGGTCGACTTCGTTGTCGTGTCCGATCGCGCCGAACTGAGTGAGATCGGCCAGCGAGTGCGGGACGGACGAGTGCGGACGAACATCGGCAAAGTCGCGACCCTCGACGACGCCGTGGCCGCGTTCAATCCGACCGAGCGGGTCAAGGGCAAGACGATCATCAGCGTTCGTCCGTAAGGACTCGGGGACGCCACCCGATCCTGCCCACCCCGGCGAATCTGGACGCAGCTCAGGCCCGGCCCTCGGCCGAATAGTTGCTCTGCCGACTATCTGCGCCGATGGTTGATCCCGGAACTGGAGCGGGCCCGCGGCGACGCCGCCCGGGCGGCGTTGCTCGCCGCGCTGCACGTCGGCGCGGGCGTAGTCCTTGCCGTCCTGGACGGGTTTCTGCCATAAGGCTAACGAGCCACCAGGCCCTCCGAAACGGTCTCGCCCTGGCCCGCTGGCATAGGTTCGTCGGCCGCCCTCGGGTCGCAACGCGAAGTGCGACCGCACGTTATCGGCCCAGCTCGGTCGGCTCGGCCGCCTTCGGCCGCGGTTGTTCAGCCTCGGCCACGGCGCTGGCCGCGCGTGCTTCGCGCGCTGCAGTAATGACCTCGGTGCCGGGGCGGGTGAACTGCCAGCCCGGGGGTCGAGGAGCAATTTGACAGTGGTTGGCGCTGAGATCGATCTTGTTTGGGCACACCCGCGAAAGTGTCAGGAACGTCCGCACATGCAAGAGAGTGCGTTGAGCTGGCGACTCTGCCGTGGAAGATTGCACCGGACCTGGTAGACGCCATTAACGATGCCGGCGAAGTCTCCCGGCAAGTAGATTCGCACCTGTCGTGGACTACGCACACAATGCACACAATGCACTACCTGCGTATACGCAGAGTCACCGCCCGCGGTTCCGCGCACGGGTGGTCGGCTGAAGAGGTCAGGCGCAAGGTCGACGGCGTCCGGCCGCACCACGCGGGATGCCGATCACGGTTGCGCCACAATGGGAGGTCATGACCGCAAGTCATCTGGACGGCGCTTTCGAGCGCTGGCGGAGCGCGCTGCTGGGACGCGCTCGCCACTCCCGGCAATGTCATGGCTTGGCAGGACGGCCCGCTTGGCAACGAGACTAACGAATTCACCTTCATGATCATCGATCCGGCGGGTTAGGCGCTGATCCACTAAGCACATCGCAGATGAGGATGTTCGACTTGGTGGACGTGACCATGAAGAGATGCCACTGTTCAGGTGTCAATTAGCAGGAGAGGGCCAGCACTGGTGATACTGCTGGAAGGGCGCTGATATGGCTTTGAAGCGATCTTCCGATTCGTGTGCGTCGTTCCTGGTTCCCTGGGGCGTCCGGTTTTTGACGATCTGTAGAGAAAGATTGGCTAGCCGGCGGGGGATCGCGATCCGTGACCAGCAGTATGAACGTGACCGTAAGGCTTCTCAGATACTTTCCTGAGGGAGAGTATCCTCGCATTGCAGTCAGGGGTCCTTGATGTGGTCAAAGCCGTTTACGACGAAATGGATCGGATGCAATCCGAGGTTAGGGAAACGGGCCAGTGGCCTGCTCGGCAATGGGAGGCTCCGACGGCCACTGGCTGGTCGGAATCGGTGCTGCGGCTGGAGTTGTCGCGGGCGAGAGTATTCGATAACGAGCTGCGTTCATTAGCTGAAAACCTTCGGACCGTCGCCGGCTACTCCGCGTGGGCAGGGAATATCGACGCCGCCAAGCAGGTCAGTCAGCGCCTCGAACCGCTGCGGAGCCAATTCCAGGAGTCGGTAGCCAGAGTTCTCCCTTCCTTGCACTGATCCCGGGTCACACATCTGTGACCGCGGGCGCGGTAGGAGTGTCGATCTGGAGGGCAGCCTGCCCGCTTGTGCGAGCGCTACGTTCAGTGGCATGGCCTGGTCCAATCTTCTTAGTCTCGTGATCGCGACGGTGGCGGTGGCGCTCTCCCTGGTCACCGTGCTCTCTCAGAAGCGCCAACAGCAGCGCGAGGCGTACCGCGGGATTTATGAGACCTTGACGTCCCAGGACCTGCATCGAGGGCGCTGGCTGCTTATCGAGATCTCCCGGACCAGTCGCCTACCAGAAGAACTGTCGCCAGACTTTCTCCTGATCAATCGAACCCTCGGCTGGTTCGACACACTCGCCATGTACGTCCAGCGCCGCGTTGTTCCCCGGCGGTGGGTGCTAGGCGTGTGGCACCATCCGCTTCGCGACATGAGGACCGGGGCCCTCGTCGTAGCCCGTGACCATCTGGCCAGGCAGCAGGGCTGGGCGCCCTGGCCGCATCTTTGGCCGCTTCTTGACCAGGCGGTCCGCTACCGAAGTTCCTTGCCATGTTGCCAGCCGCGGGACCTCGCAACACTGACTGACGACCCCAGCAGGCTCTCCGTACCCGGCCAGGCGGCTGATCCTGGCAGACGGCAACCCAGATCCGCCGAAGCCGGGCCGGGCCGCTGCATGACCGGCATCACCCTGCGGCCGGCCACCCCCGCCGACAGCGAGTTCTGCTTCCATCTGCACAAGGCAGCCATGGGCGGCTATATCACCGCGATCTGGGGGTGGGACGAGCAGCGCCAGCGTGGCTTCCACACCCGCGGGTTCGACCCGGGCCGCTGGCAGATCATCACCGCCGGCGGCGCCGACATCGGCATGCTCGACGTCGAATACCGTCCCGCCGAGATCTACCTCCCCCGCATCGAAGTTCACCCTGGCCATCAAGGCCGCGGCATCGGCACCCGCCTCATCAGCGCGCTCATCGACGAGGCCGCGCAGAAAGGCCAGGACCTCGTCCTTGACGTGCTCACCGTCAACACGCGCCCAGGCCCTCTACCAGCGCCTCGGCATGACGGAGGTAGCCAGGCACGGCCCCGGCAACATCAAGATCACCATGCGGTCCGCCCGGCCGCGCCAGGAAGATCGTCACACCACATGACCACGGGTCCTAACAAAGCGCTCCGAACAGACGGCTGCGCACCAGGAGCGGCAGAAGAGAGTGTGCTTCAAGCTCGCATTTCCCGTGCTGCAACTGAATTCCCAGGTCGTGGGAAGGGTCGCTCAATGACATATCGTTTGTCTGTCATGGACCTGGTATGAGGGCCGTCACCAAGCTTCCCACGAGTGGCGTGAGAATGACGAATGCCGCGGCGAGCAGGCTGACTGCGCTCCGCCGTGCGGACAAGAGCATGTCGAAATCGTTGCGAGCCTGGTGCCACTCGGGCGCAGGTCGTCCGTCCTCCGGAACTGGGTAGAGCCTGTCTCGTGTGTCAACTGCGCGCTGCTGCCAGGCAATGTAGGTCGGCACAAAGAAAAGGGCGCTTACTATCGTGGCGACCCCACCATAGATCAGGATCCCAACCAGCGGGTAGTTCTGAGCTGGTGCACCGTCGGCAAGCAATGCGCGGCAGCAGGCCCCAGCGGCTAGCACTGCCCCGGTGATGACAATGGCGAAGCTGATAAGGAACCACCGCAGTGCTGCCCGTAGCCACGACAACTCGACAACGAGGGTTATTCAGGCGGCTGCGTAGAAGTGCAGGGCGACCACGGCTGAGATGGTTTCGGAGAATGTTGCGAGTGGCCGGCGGTAGTCGGTGTGCATGATCCGCCAGGTCTTGAAGTTCGCGATGACCTGTTCGATGACGTAGCGGATCTTGTTGACCTGCCCATTGAACTCCTTCTGCCAGTCCAGGAGTTCGCCGCCCTCGGGCTTCTTAAAAGGCGTGATCATGTTGTTGCCGACGTATCCCTTATCGCCGAGCCAGTCGCGCGGGTCGACCGAAAGGAGGACTCCGGATTCGCCGAGGCAATGATTATCATGGCGGCTTCCGGGGATCGGGTCGGAGATCCATGCCAGGCGTCCGGTAATGGTGCAAGCAACCTGTACATTCATTCCTGTCGTCTTATGCTTCCCGGAGTACAGTTCCGGGTGCGCCCGCCACGACCAGCACGGGAGCAGCGTCCCATCCACGATGTAGCACGTCCCGGCGTGGAGTTCATCGGCCGTGGGAACGCAGCCAAGAAGCGCTTGCACCAGCAGTGGGGTCATCGCCGAGATAGCGCGGCTGATCGTGGGCTGCGAGACGCCGTAGCTCTCGGCGATTTCCGCCTGGACCCGGTTCCTGCGCAGGTAGGCCAGGGTTACGGTGAGCGCATTGCGCAGCCCGAGTGTCGGCGGCCATCTGCGCATCCCAGGCGCAAGCTCGCGAACTTCAATTATCGCGCACAGTTCGGTGATCTCGGCTTTCGTGAACCCGGTGGTATAATACATCTGCGGCCTGTTTCTCCTGGACTGAGTCTGGTAACCCAATCCTTTCGGGAAGCAGGCCGCCTTTCATGTAGGCGCGCCGTTATTCAACACATTTCATTACTATACAGACATCCCGCGTGAATAAGCCTCAACGACGGGCCCTGTCTTTTTATTGGCCACCATCGCGGGTGTTTCTGCTTTCAACGCAGCAAGCCGAGGCTGGACAAGCATCATCCCGATCCCAGCCGGGGTAATCAGGAAAGCGACGGCGATGGTGACCACCCCTAGGCGACCGGCAAGCAGCCAGAGGTGCAGGTGCCCAGGACCAGTAAGCGGCTTCGGACCAAATGTCAGCGCCAGCAGCACTGCGATCCACGTGATCGCAGCCCAAAAAATGGGCCAACGTCCCGTCGCACGACAGAGAATGCGGAAAGCGGGCCACATAGCGACCGCCGCTGCTGCCGCTGCCGCTGCTTCTGCAGCGAGTATCCAGGTCCAGGTCGTGAATTCTGGCCGGGCTGCAAAATGTCGGCTGTCGGCCGTGTGTCCGGACCCGGCACGCATGATCAAAAGGGTTGCCCCGGCCGCCACGAGGGCTGCAAGAAGAGACCATCTTCCAGAGCCCAGTGGGGGAAGGCTTGCGTCGTCAGTCTGCAAACGCCGCAGATCGATCATCATACCGAGCGCTCATTTCGCTTAACCGTGGCGGGAACGCTGTTGCTGTGAATAGCTTTAGAGTATCACGCTGCCCTGTTAGTGGTCACGCCCACTTGCAGTGACCGCGACAGGGCCAGGATGGTCAGCACTGCCGTACTGGCGTCGGGATTAAGTTAAAGGACCGAACGGCCACAGGGAAAATGCAGCCCGTCGCCTTAGTCCGATAGCAAAGGCAACTGCTGAATGGGACCCCGCCCGGTGCAGAATAGGATGGTAGCGACGTTGGCGCCCCATCCTCACATCGGCATGTGCGAGCGTGCTTCTGCTGCCGTTGACCCTTGACCCAACCACGCTGTGCGGGGCCATCCCGCCTGCGGGCTGGCGTCTTACTCCTTACCATGGACTGGCCGGTCGACCGGGAGGCTCGCCAGGGATCGGCCGGAACATCGCTAGCAACTGCCAGGGCATGGGCCGAGAGACAGCGCCGGTGCCCGAGTCCTCGGTGCCGCCGACGGCATAGTCGAGTCAGCTACGCTCGGTAACGGAGCTCGCCAGCCGCGGCACTCAGTTCGTGGAACGGCCCGTGGAACGAGTGCTGGCGCAGACTCTGTGCGCTGTGTGCTTTCCGTGCAAATTCACGGGACATTGGTGCAGGCAGTGCGCTCGGAACGGGTCAGCGGTCTTCTTTTAATCCGTGGGTTCTGGGTTCGAGCCCCAGGCGCCCCACCCCTTCTGACCTGCGGTTTCTCTCCCGATTAGGGTCCAGCGGCCCAACAGTCGTGGAACGACGACTCGTTCCACGATCGGCCCTTCCTGCGTGACCGCGATGGCACACGCAGCCCGGCGAAGGTTACTTAGAGTGACTGCGGTACTCGCGTAAAGGGTACCGAGCGCATCGGGAATCCGCCGGTTGACTGGATGGCGGAGGTTACGGGGGCTGATTTTGGTCGCGCTCCCAGCGCCACGCATTGAGCGCCTGCCGATTCAGCCCGAGTGCCAGCCCATTGACGAGCAGTCGGATTGGGGTCTCAGTCTGAGCCAGTACATGAGTATTTTCCGCAAGCCGGCCATCTGCCCTGCGCCGACCGGGTTCTGGGCGGCGGGGTAACAGGCCAGGCAGCAGCTATCGCCGCCCGCGCCTGGCGCCGCGGAATCCTGTGGGTCTCCTGTGGCCGGACATGTGTGGTGATCACCCTGGCCGCTGGCGACAGTGGAACTAGTCACAGCCAGCCGATTCATCTCAAGGAGGCACCGGCGATGCAGGAACTCACCCGCCCCCGCGCCGCCGCCATGACCACCCAGACCCGGCAGCCCGCCGGCCTGCCGGACACCCCGTCAATGACCGGAAGCGAAGCCAGCCATATGCGGCCGCATCTCGGCCATCAGCTCCGCATGGAGCGACAGCTCATCCGTACTGGCTCTCATCAGGAGATCGACATGAACCGCATCCACCGTATCCACCGCATCCGCCGTTTCCTCGGCGTCCTGGCCGGGCTCGCCAGCACCCTGCTGGCATATGCCGCCACCGGCCCCGCCGCGCTCGCCGAGCGGCTGCCGCCAGCCGGCGGGGGCACCGGCATACCGCCGGCCGTCCGTTATGTCACCGCGGGCGGTATGGCGGGCTGGCAGATCACCGTGATCGCGCTCGGCGCCGCGCTGCTCGCCGCCACCGCCGCCGTGCTCCTCGACCGGGCCCGGGCGGCCCGGCGGGGCGCCGTCGCGGCGAGCGCCTAAGACGCACCGGCACGTGGCCGGCGCATGCCGCCGGCCGCCGCCCGGGCACGGTGCCGCCCGCGATGCCGTCAGGGGCCGCGATCCATGCCGGGATGACCAGGCCGGCTGATGACCCAGCCCGCGCTGCATGCGGCCGGCCGGGCGGCCCGGGATGGCTCGCTGGCAGGATGTGTGCGGCGACGTCCCGGGCGCGCCAGCCTGCACGGATCGGCGCCCGTTTCCCGCTGCCCGGCCGAGCGGGCCAGGATGTCATGAATGTCCACGCGCTCGCCCCCGCATGTACCCGCCAGGGATCCTGGCACGAGGTACGGAGATGCTCGCTGGCGTGCTGCTAGCGGACCGGCGAGTGACCGGGCGCCCGGCCGGCTTGCTCACGGTCCGGCGGGCGGGCCAGGCTGCGAGCCTTCGCCGCCGGGGGGCCGGGCTGTGCTGATGCTGTGGTGGCGGAGGGTTTCCCGGACGCGCCGGGCGGCGGGGGCGCCGATGCGCTGGTAGATGGCGAGTGCCTGCCGTAGCGGCTCAGCGGCTTCGCCCGGGCTGCCGTCCCGGAGGTGGCACTGGCCGGTTCCTTCCAGGGCGCGCGCTTCTTCCAGGGGCGTGCCGAGGTCGCGGGCGATGGCCAGCGCCCGGGCGTGGCAGCCGCGAGCCCGGCCGCCGGCCCCGGACTCGGTCAGCAGCTCACCGAGGTCGTTCAGCGCCGCGGCCTCGTTGTACCGGTCGCCGAGGCTGCGGAATACTTCCAGTGCCTGCTGGTGGCTGGCGGCAGCGGCCGGGTAGTTCCCGGTCAGCCGCTGCACGACGCCGAGCTCGTTGAGGTCGTCGGCCGCGTTGAGCCGGTCGCCGAGGCCGCGGTGCAGGTCCATGGCCCGGGCCAGGCTGGCGGCGGCCGCCGGGTAGTTGCCGGTCAGCCGCTGCACGACGCCGAGCTCGTTGAGGGCGTGGGCCTGGCCGAGCTGGTCGTCGCTGAGGCCGCGGAACAGTTCCAGCGCCTGCTGCTGGCTGGCGGCGGCGGCCGGGTAGTCCCCGGTCTGTTGTTGCACGGCGCCGAGCCAGTTGAGGGCATCGCCCTGGCCGAGCCGGTCGCCGAGGTCGCGGTACAGCGCCAGCGCCCGGGCCAGGCTGGCGGCAGCCGCCGGGTAGTCCACCATCCGCAGCTTCATCACGCCCAAGTTGAAGAGGGCGACAGCTTCGCCGGGCCGATCCCCAGCGTTGCGTGCCGTGGCCAGGGCGCCCTCGTGGCTGGCGGCGGCGGCGGGGTAGTCCCCGGTCTGTAGTTGGACGAGGCCCAGCCGGGTGAGGGCACAGGCCAGGCCGGGCTGGTCGCCGAGGTCGCGGTACAGCTCCAGCGCCTGCTGGTGGCTGGCGGCGGCCGCCGGGTAGTCCCCGGTCCGCCATTGCACGAGGCCCAGCTGGGTGAGGGCGCCGGCCTGGCCGGGCCGGTCCCCGGCCTGGCGTGCCGCGGTCAGGGCGGCCTGGTGCAAGGCGGCGGCCTGCTCCCAGTGGCCATGGGCGAGCAGGAAGCCGCTGATCGCGGCAGGGATCGCGATGGCATGCAGGGGCAGCCCGGAGGCGGCGGCGTAGCTGGCGGCCGCGTGCAGGTTAGGGCGCTCGGCCTCCAGCCAGGCGGTCGCCTGCCGGGCCGAGGAAAGCTCCGGGGCGCAGGCCGGCGGGTCGCCCGGCAGCGTCGGGCGGCGGGCGGGCACGCGCGCGGGAATGTGCGTGCTGGCGGCCAGGGCGGTGTGCAGGTAGTAGTCCAGCAGCCGTCCGGCCGCGGCGTCAGATTCCGCGGTCTCGTCGTCGGCGGCGAGGGTTCGGGCGTGCTCGCGGAGCAGGTCGTGCAGGCGGTAGCGGCCGCGGGCGGGCTCGGTGAGCAGGTGCTGGTCGTACAGCTCCTCGAGGCCGCGGCGCGCCTGGTCCAGGGTGGTGTCATCCAGCGCGGCCGCGGCATAGGCGTCGATGCCGGGGCCCGGGTGCAGGCCGAGGCGGCGGAACAGCCGCTGCTGCCCGGCGGGCAGCTCCTGGTAGGACAGGTCGAACGCGGCTGCCACCGACAAGTTCTCGGCGCGCATCACGGCGAGCCGGTCCCGGGCCGCGGCCAGGCCGGCGGCCAGGCCCGCCGGAGTCCAGGCCGGATGATGGTGCAGCTGGCGGGCGAGCATCCCGACCGCCAGCGGAAGGTACCCGCACAGCCGGGTGATCTCCGCGGCCGCGGCGTCGCCGGCCCGCAGGCCGGGCCGGGCGGCCAGGCGGGCCAGCAGCGCCGCGGCCTCACCCGGCGGCAGCGTGTCGAGGCTGATCGCCGCGGCGTCCTCCAGCGCGGTCAGTCGGCGCCGGCTGGTGATCAGCACCAGGCTGCCCGCGGTGCCGGGCAGCAGCGGCCGGACCTGCTCATGCCCGGCCGCATCATCGACCAGCAGCAGGATTTTCCTGCCGGCCACGTGATCCCGCCACCGGCCCGCGCGGGCCTCCAGCCCGGGCGGGATCTGCTGCGCGGCGACCCCGGCGGTCAGCAGTAAGCTGGCCAGCGCGTCCGCGGGGTCAACCGGCCGCTGGCCCGGGGTATGGGCGTGCAACGGCAGGAAAAACTGGCCGTCCGGGAACCGGCCTGCGAGCTGATGCGCCGCGTGCACCGCGAGGGTGGTCTTCCCGATCCCGGCCATCCCGCCGATCGCATAGATCCCCACCACCCCCCCGCCGGCCGCCGCATCCGTGAGCTGCGCCATCAGCTGCCCGAGCTCAGCGCCGCGGCCGGTGAAGCTGGCAATATCGCGGGGCAGCGTCCGGGTCGCCGCCGCCGGGGAGGCGCCCGCCGGGGGGTGTCCGCGTGCGGCCGCCTCGAACAGCGAACGCCCCGGGCCGGTGAGTTGCAGCGCATCGGCGAGCAGCCGGGCCGTTTCCTTGCGGGCGGTCAGGTTAATTCCCCGCTCCAGGTCGCTGACCGACCGCGGGCTCAGGCTCGCCGCTTCGGCCAGCTCCTCCTGGGTCAGCCCGGCATCACCCCGCAGCCGCCGCAGCAGCCCGCCGAAACCCGGCGCAAGCCCCTCCGCCACCCCAAACATCCCTTCACAAGCCCCCGGCCGGCAGTCGCCATCCAGCGGCGGCCGCCACAGCGCCGAGAACTCTGCCAGCAAGCCTACAAGCGCGGCCCCGGCCAGCACGATGACAGCAGCAGACGCGCGCCAGCGACCGGCACGATGCCCGCGCAGCCAATGATGGCTTGCCTGGAGTGCGCCGAGCCGCCGCGACGCGGAAGACCAGAATTGATCACACCAGCCGGGGAAGGCGTCGCCGGACCGCCGCGCACCAGGATCCTGTGGGTCGGCACGTGTGGTGATCACCGCCGCCGTATACGAGATCGGCATGCTGGGCTGCTTCAGCGTCGCCGTGATGCTGGCCGCCTCGCTGCTATTCGCGGAAACCGTCAACGCGATAGCGGCGACCAGCCCCGCCGGGAATGCCCTGTCGCCTCACCCCGGAACGCGACCGCGCCGAACACTGCCGGGCATGCATCGCCCGCCAGGTTCCCCGACCCGGCCGCGAAGACGGACGGCGCGGCATCCGGTCAGCGCGCAGCGCACGCCGCCATGCGCTACCCGCGCTTTCATCGAATGGAAACTGTCGGCCCGGCCACCTCAGCAATGCGCATAGCCCGGCCACAGCGCCCCCGCATCACGTTGATCCCAGCAGCCGCGCCAGCAGCCGTCCGTCCCTGCCACCGCAGGCAGGCTCTACGCGGATGTTGCCGGCGCACGAGTATGGCCGGGCATCAATTCCGGCCGCCGATGCAGCTACCCCGGATTACGCTCGCGGACCAGCGCCTCGATCAGTATACCAGCCTGTCAGCGCGAACATGGCTGACGTGAGCCAACTCGCCCATGCCACCGAGCCCGCCAAGCGGACGACGGCCGGAACGAGGTTCGCCGGCCGGCGGAGGCCGGCGGCTTCGCGGTTACCGCAACTACCACGCCGCTCGTCGGCTACGTTCGGTGATGCAGCCGTCGGGCCTGGCCTGGATGCCGTGGAACGAGTCGTGGAACGAGCACCACCGAACTACCAGTGCAACCTGTGCTTTCCGCTTTTAATCCGTGGGTTCAGGGTTCGAGCCCCTGGCGCCCCACCCGTCCTGACCTGGCCTTTCGCCGCTCCGGAACAGCGTGCTGGGCTTCTGGTATGGGCGGAGGTTGGCCAGGGTATGGGCACTATCTTGATGTGCGCTGTCCGGACACTGGGTGCCATCTCGCCAGCGTGGCCCGCTGGCAGGGCACGATGACCGCGCAACCAGGCAAGTCGCCCGGCAGGGCCATCAGGCGGTGCTGGCATGGTGCTGGCCGTCGTCGGCGGTCTCCTGGTGGCGCTGGCGGCCGATCTGCCGGGCCGGGTGGGCGAGGCTGAGGCCGCTGATCAGGACGGCGCGGGCGCGCCGCAGGGGGCTCCGCACCTGGCGGCGGCGCTGGGTGCCCGGGACCTGGCAGCCCGCCGTGATGATGAGGGCGGCGATGTCCTCGGCGGCCTTGCGGGCCACCTCGGGCAGCACGGAAAATGGCGGAGTCAGATATTGGAACTGTCTGAATGCCTCAGTTGATCATCGTCGCCCTGCCGGGGGCCGCCCCCTTTGCTGATGCTTTAGACCGATTGCCCGGAGCCCGCCTCACAGCTATCGGGGCGCCCGGCCAGTTGTTGATCTTTCCCTTCTGGCGGCTGGTTCGTGCATCAGGCGGGCTTCATGTTGTATCGCCCCTGGTCACAGAGCCGACCGGATGCGGCGATGGATCGCTGGGCGGCCCCGCGCTGACCTGTTAACATGCGGTTTCCTTTCCCGGCTGATGCAATTCCCGAGAGTTGGTATAGGTGTCGGCAGTCAGCACGATGCTGGAGTGCCCGAGCATGTCCTGGACGACCTTCAGGTCGGCGCCCGCGGCGAGTGCGAGGCTGGCCGCGCCATGCCGCAGATCATGCAGGCGGACCGGCGGCAGTCCCGCGGCCTCGGAGAGCCGCCGGAAATGGCGGGACAGCCGGTCCGGGGCCATCGGGTCACCATTCAGGCCGGTAAGCAGATAGCCGCTGTCACGGTAGCTGCCGTCTGGCCGGGCCTGCTCGGCCTGCTGGCCGGCCCGGTGCGCCCGCAGGGCCGCCACGGTGGTGCGATCCAGGGCGATGACCCGCTCGCTGCGGGCCGTCTTGGGCGGGCACAGCGTGACATGGCCGCCGTATTGCTGCAGCTGCCAGGCGATGACCGCGGTGGCAGCATCGAGGTCAATGTCGCACCAGCGCAGGCCGCAGGCCTCGCCGCGGCGCAGGCCCCGCAGCGCGATGAGATGGTAGCCGGCATACAGCCGGTGGCCGCGGATCGAATTCAGGAACGCCGCGGTCTGCGCGGGGGTCCATACCGCGACCGCCGGGCGGACCCCGGTGCGCTGCCATTCCTCGATCCGCGCTCCGGTCCACACCACGGCCCGGGGGCGCCGGGCCGCAGGGAGCTCGGCACAGGACGCGGCGTTGACGCTGATGTGACCCGCGCGGATAGCCGCGTTCAGCGCCGCCCGCAGCGTCGCCCTCACTCGTGCCAGCGTGGCCGGCGATACCGGCGTGCCCGCCGCCGCGTGCTGCCGGGGAAATCGCGGTGAACATCGCCTGCACGTGCGCGGCCGACAAGTCGGCCAGCAGGATCTGCCCCAGGTACGGGGCCAGGTACAGGCGCACGTGCGCGGCATAACCCCGCAGCGTCGACGGCCTCGGCGCCGACCGGGCAGCTAGCCAGCGTTCCAGCCACTGCCCCACGGTCACCGGCACGCCGCCGGCCACGCCGGGAACCGGCATCCGCAAACGCGCCAGCGCCTGCTCAGCGGCGGCCCGCGCCGGAAACCCGCTACGGCGGATCCGGCGGCGCCGCCCGCCTGGCCCGGCAGGCAGTTCCAGCGACAGATACCAGCTGCCATGCCCGGCCCGGCCGCGCCGCGGGCACCGGGCACCCAGCCGCCGCCCGCCGCCCGGCTCACGGCACCCGCACCAGGCATAAATACTCCCCCAGGAATTCATCGCCGTCCTCCACTTCCCAGCAGACCGAGGAAACTGTGACCCTGGATCCAGCTAACCGGGACTTGCACGGGGAGTGCGGTGCAGCGGCCGCCGATGCCGTTGACATCCCAGGACCCAGGGGTGCTCCACATGCACGGGGGCCCACGCCTCCGGCGGCTGCAATCTGAGTTGCGCACACCTGGCAGCTTTGCGCGGCAGGCCAGAACATGCCCTCGTTGCGGCGGCGGCGTCAGCCTCTTCGCCAAAGGGCGGCCGCTCGCAGCGGCCTTCTCCTGCCCATCACCATCTGCCCGCGCCGGGGATCCAGCCGGCCGCTCAGTGCGTCCCCCATCGATGACCCCGCTCACCAATGTGATCAAGATCGTCGCCCGAGCACGCCGCAAGGGCCACGCATAACGCTGCCGAATAGGAGCAGATGAGAATTGCGTCAGCCGCGGGCGCGTCGGCACCCAGATTAACTAGTTCTGCGCGGCCTTCGGGCCTGCTGCACGATCGGCGTCAGGGTGGCGTGCGCCGCTGGTAGGCCGTAAGCCCAGCAGCTCGCCCGTCGCGGCTCGCGGTCCGCTGTGTGCTGCCGGGACAGCGGCGGCGTGGCTGGCTGGCTGGGCGCGTGGGCCTACAGGGCGGATGCCGGGAGCGCATCGAGCGTGCTGATGGTCTGGGCAAGGGCGAGGATCTGGCCGTACATCAGGCGCTGGTCGAGCTTGTCCAGGTCAAGCAGTTGCGGCTGCTGTGCGTCCCCGGCCTGCAGCAGGTAGGTGGGCGAGGGGCACAGCGAGACGGTGCCGAGCCCGGCCGCGTACAGCGACGATCCCTCGCCGAAGTAGGCCGGGAGCAAGCCCGGCCGCACGGTGGCCACGGGATGGTCCGGCCAGCCGCTGGCATTGACCGCCCTGACCGCGGCCAGGTACGCGTCCTTCTCGGCGTTGACCAGGCTCAGGATGTCCCGCGGCATGGTGTAGGTGGCGCCCCACTCCGATCCGCCGGCGGCCACGTACCGCCCGGTCTCGGGGTCGTCGGTCCACATGGTGGCGCCGAGGTGCTCGGCGGTCACGCCCAGCACGGCGGCCTGGTAGATGTGCGGGTGCTCCAGCATCCATGTGCTGACGGCGCCCTGGCCGACCTCGGGGTGGGCCAGGTTCAGGATGGTGCGGCTGAACTGCGGCAGCTGGAAATGCCCCGTGACCAGCGCGAAATACATGTCGTGATTCCGCGAGGGCTGGCCAGCCAGGTGCCGGGCCAGTGCGAGGAGCCCGAGCCCGCCGTTCTCCTCGGTGGCGTTCGGCCCGTCAGTGTGGGTGTTGATGATGATGTTCTGCCCGGTGTTCCCCGAGCCTTCCAGCCAGCCCCAGACCGTCTCGGTCGCCGCTCCCGCGGTGATGTCAGCGGTGAGCACGAGCGTGGCGCTGGCCTGGCCGCCCGCGGCCAGTCCGGCCAGCTCGGTGCCGGTCGAGTCGCCGACCCAGACGGCGGGACAGCCGGGATCGCCAGGGGCCGGCAGGCCCGATGCGGCCGGATAGGACGTGGTGAACGGGTTGTACTGGTTGACGACCTCATCGTCGGGCAGCCCCGTCCAGGCGACGACCACGCCGAGCACTCCGGCGTTCTTCGCGTCGAGCAGCGGAACCGGCTCGAATATGCCCTGGAAGACAGGGTTGGTCAGCGCGGCAGCGTACGCCGCGTAATCGATGGCCGCCATGGCGGAGATCTGGCCCGGCACGTAGCCGCCGGTCGCCGTCTGGGCCACATCCAGCGAGAACTCTGGCGGCACGGCCCGGACCAGGGCGATCCCGCCCCGGGCGGGCTCCCAGAACGCCTCGGTGTAGCCGCTGGCCAGCGGGTAAAGGCCGAGATCGGCCATGCGGCCGGTCACGCCGCCGGGCGGCGTCTGCCCGGAGTAGGGATAGTAATAGGTCAGCGGGACCGGGCCCGAGCGGCCCGCAGACGCGGGGACGCTGACCGTCAGGGAAAAATCGCGGGCCAGCCAGCGGCTGAAGGTCAGCCTGTCGGTCCGCATCCTGAACCCGGGCACTGCGGATAACTGCCCGGCAAGCCAGTCCACATAGGCCGCATGACCGCTGCTGCCGGTGTAACGGGTCCCGAACCCGACAAGCTGCTCCTGCCACTGCCACACTTCCGGCAGGCCAGGCATGCCGGTAGCCGCACCGCCGGTTGTCCCATTCATTCTCGGTCCTCAGCTCTTTTGCGTCGTTGAATCCTGGTTGGCCTGCCACCGCTCATCGGCCACCACGAGATTCTCGAACCCGGCCGTGCCGGGCCGGAGCGACCGGTTTCGCCGCCACCTGGTGATTAACGCCGACGTCGAGAAGAAGGTACATCTGGCCGCTGACCCGTTGTGCGGTAGCGGGAGGGAAGGCCATACGAAGGCCCTTGAGGCGCTGGTGGCGGATGCCCGGCCCGGCAGCGCGGTGCGGGTGGGCGTGTGCGCCGGGGAGGGGCCGCGGGACATCGTTATCCGCGCCGGCCTCCCGGCCGGTGGCGCAGCGGGCTTCGCGCGCGAGTTCGAGGGCCTGTTCGGAGCATCTCGGTAAACGGCTTCTCGCACTCCTGCGAGGTTTCGATCCTAGCGAGGAGGGGCTTCGCGAGGCGCTGACCTCGACGGGGTTCTCGTTGCCGGGGGAGGGTGCTCGGCTGGTCCTGGTTTGTCCAGGATGTCGGCGGGCGGGCGGCGCGGGGCGGCCGGGACGGGTAGCCCGTAGCCTAGTCGCAGGATCATCTGCGGTTGCTCGCTGCCGGAACGCGGGTCGCGGACCAGCCATGCGTCGGCGGTTTCCAGTGGCTGGGTGATCGGGCAGGTGGCTATCCCGCGGGCGGTGGCGGTCAGCAGCACGCGCTGCAGTGCCTGCCCGGCGCGCAGCCAGCCGGCCCGGCTGCCGGTGCGGGTGGACAGCACGGCCAGCTGCGGGGTGTCTTCGAACCATGCGTAGCTGACGGGCTGGGTCCGCGGCCCGGGCGTAAAGTCCCGGACCGGCGTGGGGCCCTCTGGGGAGCGGGGCCCGAGAGCGCGCTGTCGGGTATGCCGTCGAGGTCGCGCTGGCCGCCCGCCCATCGCGCCAGCTCGGCGCGATATTCAGGGTCGGCGAGCTGGGCGCGCTCGGCGTCGGCGGCCAGGCTCAGCACCCACACGGCCTCGTCACGGTCAAGGATGTGCAAGGTCGCGTGCTCGAGGCCGGCTGCCTCGGCCAGCTCGGCGAGGACGCCCGGCGGCACCGGCCGGCGGCTGAACGGCTGCCGGTTCGTATGCCGCCGTTCGATGGCGGCATGCAGCTCGGCCTGGCCGGCTGCCGGGCGGTAAGGCCCGGCTAACCGGACCGTGGCCAGCAGCAGCGGCTCGCCCGGATCGGGGAGCAGCCGGGCATCCGCCGCCAGGCGGGCGGCCGCGGCCGCCAGGCGGAGGTTGAACAGCGCGGCACCACAGGCGATGTGCGCCGCCCGGCCGTCCGGATCGCCGTAGCGCAGCTGCCGGGCCGGGTCGGCGCGCAGCTCGATTATGCGGCCAGCGCCGGTCACCCGGAACCGCCACGGCTGGGTGTTGTGCATCGACGGCGCAGCCGCCGCCGCGCGCAGCAGCTGGCCGGTCAGCTGCTCCGGCAGGGCCGCCGGGTCAGCGGACCGCCCGCCGCCTGCTGCGCCAGCCTGCCTCATGCCCGCAGCGTTACCCGCTGCGCCGAGCCGAAGGTTGGGGCGTTGGTCCTGACGGCGCGGGACCACGGACGGCTCCTCCCGGCAGGCAGGCCGCGAGCCCCGCCGCCTGGCCGCTCCGCTCCTCATCGCGGCGACTCCAGGCAAACTCGACTACCGTGCAGGGCGGCTTACCCCGCCGCGCTGCCGCTCGCCCGCAGGAGCAACCGCACCAGGCACTGGTGCCCGCGCAGGCCCAGTCGGCACGTTCAAGCCGGTATCGCCGGTGCGCAGGCGTGCGCAGGCAGTCGGCCAGCCTGTAGCCGTCACCCGGGGTCGGATCACGCCTCTTTGACCCGCGGCTCCCGGGTGTGCTGTATCGGCCCGCGGGTCAGTCTCACCACTCCATCAGACGGCACCCCACAAGGCGGCGGCTATCTTGAGCATCTTCCGCTTCTGTTGCGCGTCCGAGGGGAGCCTCCACGAAACGGCAAAAGCGGACGTTTGGATGCCGGGGCATCCTGAGTTGACGTGAAGAGCTCGTCAGCGCGGTCACATCTGGGAGGTCGGTCCAAGGCGCAGCCGCACGCGCCATACCCAAACGAACTGAGCACCTTGGTCAGCGACGAGCAGGCTCATCCCGGCCGGGTCAGTTCTTTGCGCGGCCTGAAGTCTGGTCCGGGCCGCTGCCGCGGAACCCGGGGGAGGCCGGCCGTGGCGGCGGCCTGCGTAGCCGCCGTGCTGGCAGCCCACTTGGCGCAGAGCCGGTCCACCACGGGGCGGACCATGGCAAAGAGGTGCTCGGCCTCCTGGGCGGAGCCGCCGATTGCGGTCATGCCGAACCTGCCGTCGATGGCGATGCCGGACAGCATGTGCAGCACCACACCTGTCCCGGTCCGGCGGTCGAACTCCAGCCCGGCGCAGCGTACGCCATCGATGACGCGGCCAGGGGCAGCCCGGTCCACCGCGGGTCCCCAAGGTGGTCGGTGCGCGGTAGCACCTCGCCGATCCATCGGGAAGCTCCCACCGGCCGTGGGCGTCGTACCTGCCCGGCAGCAGACTGGACAGCACGACGATGGGCGCGGTGGTGCCGCCCCGCCGCAGATTCACCTCCAGGGCATACAGCCGCCACGGCTGACCGCGGTCCCGGGCCGCCACAAAATCGGTGCTCACCATCCCTATCACCTGGTGCCCGGCAAGAAGTTGCCCGGCACGCTGGCCGTACTTCGTCAGCCGCATAACGTAGTCGCGCCTGGCCGGGAAACGGCACCCCTGGTAGACCTGCCCGTTGTCCCCGCCCAGGATCTGCTCGTGAGTCGCGAGAACCACTGCCCGGCCCTCGGGAGTGATCTCGATCTGGACGCTGGGGCTTGACCAGTACTCGCCCGCGACATACGCCTCCACGACACCGCCGCGCGCGAGCTCAGCCAGGTACCAGTCCGGCATCGAGGCCACGCGCCCGGCAACTGCCCGCGCCGAGGCGGGTGACCCGGCTGGGTCTTGCAGCGCGATCACCTGGTTGCCGTCGCCCGAAACGCTGTTGTCCAGCTTGACGACCGCGGCCGCCAGGCCGGGCTGGGCCTTGCGCAGGCTAGCGATCGCGAGCCGCAGGTCGTCCGCCGTCCGGACACCTTCGGTCCCGGGAGGTGCTGGTATTCCCGCGGCGGCGAACAGCCTGCGCCCAGAGCTCTTGAAACCAAGCGGCCACAGGCCGGGGGCAGTGCCGTTCACCGGGGCCTGCAACCGGACCGCCACGGTGGCCTCGTCGCCGGTGACGTTCATGGCTCGATAAACGCTGGACGGCCACCGATGCGCTCGCGGATGTGATCCAGAAGGTCGGGCCGGTCCAGCAGCTTCGCGGCGATAGGACGACCCGAATCGTCGGGGACCACCACGGTGCAGATCCTGGGCCGGACCTGCGCCGGCGTCTCCGGCGGTAGCAGCGAAAGGTAGTAATCGATAACCTCAGCGTCCGGCGCCTGGCTGAAGATGAACACCAGCGTGCAGGCCTCGGCACGCGCCAGCTGCAGGATTTCCACCAGGAAGCGGTGTTCAAGCGCGGGCAAGCGGTACGCGTAATGCCGGAGCGCCGAAGCGCCAAGGTTGTACGACGGCAGAACGACACGCACGTGCTCGGTGCCACCCGGCGGCCGGTTCAACCGCCACGCCGACACCAGACGTCTCTGCAACAGCGTGAAATCCCGCATGAGGAACTCCCAACACGGGGAAGCGTAAGCGGCCCGAGACGGCCACAACATGGCCGTTCGGCCTGTCTTCCTCGCCGTTCATGTGTTCTCCATCACTTCGGCAGGGCCGCTTCGCGCCAGGGCAGCGGATGCTCGGTCTGGGTGGCTGGCGTTTGGTTCACCGGCCGGCAGCGGTGGATTCGCGCTGCTGCCGGTGCAGTAGCCGGCGTTCGGTCTCGTCGTAGCCGCCCCAGATGCCGAACTCCTGGTGGGTAGCCAGCGCAAACGTCAGGCAGGGCCGTCGCACCGGGCAGCTGTCGCAGATCGCCTTGGCCTGCTGGATTTCCGCGACGGCGATACCGGCCGGCCCGATCGGGAAGAAAAGCTCGGGATCAGCGGCCTGCCGGCAGGCCGCTGATTCGCGCCAGGAGGCACGGTCGTAGCCGGCCGCGGGCACCGGGCGCAAGTCTCCCCCGTGGCTGGCCGGGTCGCGGGAAATGCCGGTGGTCACGGCTTCCTCCTAGGCTGGACTCTTGTCGATCTTGATGGCGCTGCCGAGAGCCAGACAGGCCCGGTGCTGACTCGCGCGGCCGGCCCGGCCGGTCAGAGCTGGTTGAGTGCGTTGCGCATGCCGGTCTGCGCTTGTTTGCCGAGCCGCTCGAACGCTGGCCTGAGCAGTGGGGCGAGGAGCCGGGACGGGCCTTTGAAGGTGAACTCGGCCATGTAGGTCACCTCGGTGCCGCCCTCGACGCGGCGGAAGGTCATGGTGTCGACGGCGGTGAGCGTCTTGTTCTCCCCTTGGAGCCGGATGCGCTTGCCGGGGACGAACTCACGCACGACGTAGGTCAGCTGGGTCGGCCGGCCGAGGAAGTTGGAGGTGTTGAGGTAGGCGGTGCCGACCCCGCCGTCGCCATGCTGGTTGACGGTGGTCACGGTGCCCGGATCCCACTCGGTTGTGGTGGTGAAGTCGGAGAGGTAATCGAATACCGCGTCCAGCGGCTTGCCGACGATGACGATCTTCTGCAGTCTCATGGTGTCCTTCGGGTTCGCCGGTGCTGGGTCAGGCCGGGCAGGCGCGGGGTCAGGTGAGTGAGGTGCCCGGTGAGGTTGACCCGGATGTGCTGGTCGAAGACCTCGGTGTCCCAGTCCGCCGGGTTCATCTGCTTCCAGTAGCCGGCGGACAGCACGGCAAGGTCGATGGGCCCGAGTTCTTCGCGTATTCGTGCGGCCGCGGCCGCGGCCGACGCAGCGTCGGTGACGTCGAGCGGCACGACGAGCATGTCCCCGCCCGAAACCTCCCGAAGCTGCTCATCGCGGCGAGCCGAGATAGCGACGGTGCCTCCGCGGCGCGCAAGCTCCCGGGCGACCGCGGCGCCGATTCCGCTTGATGAGCCGATGACCCAGGCGACCTTGCCGTTCAGTTCCACGCCGGCTCCCGGGTCATCTGGAGCTGGCTAACGCCGAGGTAACCGCTGCGGAAGCCCGCCTCGGCGTAGGCAAGGTAGAACTCCCACATCCGCCGGAAGGTCTCGGTGAAACCCTGGGCGTGGATGTGCGGCCACTGGTCGATGAAGCGTTCTCGCCACAGGTGCAGGGTCCGGGCGTAGTGTGCCCGGAGCTCACGCCGCTGGGTGACCCGCAGCGTGGTGTGCGCCGCCAGGGTGTCATCGATCGCCTGCAAGGACGGGATGATGCCGCCGGGAAAGATGTACTTCTGGATCCAGCTGAAGCTGCGCCGGGTGGCGAGGAACCGCTCGTGGGCCATGGTGATTGCCTGGATGCTCACCTTCCCGCCGGGCGCCAGCAGGCGGTCCAGGGTGGCGAAGTAGACCGGCCAGTAGGCTTCGCCCACGGCCTCGATCATCTCGACGCTGACGATAGCGTCGTACTCGCCTTCGGCCTGGCGGTAGTCCTGCAGCCGCGCGTCCACGCGGTCGGCCATACCGGCGGCGGTGGCCCGTTCGCGGGTGAGTTCCAGCTGCTCCCGGGAGAGGGTGACCGTGGTCACCTGGGCTCCTCGTTGCGCTGCGCGGATGGCGAGCGTGCCCCACCCGGTGCCGATCTCCAGCAGCCGGGTGCCGCTGCGCACCCCGGCGAGATCAAGAATCCCGTCGATCTTGCGCAGCTGTGCCTCCTCGAGCCGGGTTGCGGTCGCGACGGGCTCGCTTTCCTCGAACCACGCCGAGGAGTACGTCATCGTCTGGTCCAGGAAAGACGCGAAGAGGTCGTTGCTCTGGTCGTAGTGGGCGGCGATGTTGCTGCGCGCGCCATCAAGGGTGTTCTCCTGGTTATGGGGGACGCGCTTTTCCGCGAGTGCCCGCAGCTTCTGCAACGGCGCCGGGACCAGGGTGGCTAGCCGCTCGGCAAACGGCGTCAGCAGGTCAGCCAGGTCAGTGCCGGGCCGGGCCTGCCAGTCTCCGGCCATGTACGCCTCGCCGAAGCCGATCTTGGCGTCCCGGCCGAGCCGGGCGAAGAAGGCACCGGGACGAAGCAACTCGAACCCGGGCGAGGGCTCCGAGCCGCCGCCGAGCACCCGCCCGTCGGGGTAGGCCACGCGGACCGGGACCCGCTGTACGGCATACTCGAAGATCATCCGCGCGATCGTGGCTCTGAGCGGCGCCTGTGGTGCTTCGGCGGCCGCGGGTCGCGTTACGGAGGCGGAGACGGTCATGGTCATGGTCATGGTCAGACACCTTGCTGTCGGGTGTGGTGTGATCGGGAGCGGATGGGCAGGCGATGCAGCCAGAGCCAGATGCCGTGCACTCGGATCAGGACCGAGACCCGCTGGGTCATCAGGGGCTGGCGGATCAGCCGGCGGGCCAGCGCCTGGCGCGTCGCGGGTTCCGGCCGGCCCCGGAAAGTCGCGGTGAACGCCACGGCGCCCTGGCGGCGCAGCGTGACGGTCGCGGAGACCAGGTCCGGCCGCAGCGTGAACCGCAGTGCGTAACTGCCGCTGACGTCGAAGAACGGGGAGACGTAGAAGGCCTTGTCCGTCACGGCGGCTCCGGCCCCTTCGGGTCGCAGCAGGTAGGCGTGCCGCTCGCCGTAGGTGTTGTGGACCTCGGCGACGACGCAGATCAGGACGCCATCGGAGGCATAGCACCAGAAGACCGAGAGCGGGTCGAACACGTAGCCCAGGACCCGGGCGTTGGCGAGCATGAGCACCCGTCCCCCGTCACCGAGCCGGATGCCGTGCAGCGCCAGGTAGTTCTCGACGTTGCGCTTGATCGGCAGCCTCGGGTCGCCGAGGTGGTCAGCACTACTGAAGCACGCGAACGCCCTGAGGTACCAGGGCTGGAACGGGACGTCGTCCAGGTCGACCAGCCACTGGTAGACCCGGTGCCGGAAGGCGTGCCGCACCGGTCCGGGGCGCCGGTGCGTGACCTGGCCGGCGACCAGGGCCGGCAGCTGAGGCAGCGCGTGAAATGCGGGCGCGGGCACCGGCGGCAGGACGGCCGTCGTGCTCACCAGGTCACCCCGAAATGCCGGGCCGCCGCCACGCCGGAGCGGCAGCCGTCTTCGTGGAATCCCCAGCCGTGGTAGGCGCCGGCATACACCGTGCGGTCCGTGGCGAGGGCGCCGAGCCGCGACTGCGCCCGGACCGCGTCGGCCGTGTAGATCGGGTGCTCGTAGTGCATGACAGCGGCGACGGAGCCCGGGTCGAGACGCTCGCGGTCGTTGAGCGTGACGAGGAAGGCCTCCGGCGATTGGTGCCCCTGGAGCCGGTTCATCCAGTAGGTCACCGCGGCGGGCTGGCCGGCCCGGTCGCAGGACGTCATCCGGTAGTTCCACGACGCGCGGGCGTTCCGTGCCTCCGGCAGGACCGAGCTGTCGGTGTGCAGGACCGTCATGTTGCTCGAGTAGCCGAACGCCTTGAGGGTGGTGACCTCCGCGTCGGCCGGGTCGGTGAGCAGGCCGAGGGCCTGATCGGCGTGGGTGGCGATGACCACGCGGTCCACGCGGGTGACCCGTCCGGTGACGTCCCGGATCTCGACGCCGTCCTCGCGCCGGGTGACGTCGGTGACGGCATGGGCCGCGCGCACGTCCGGTAGCAGCCCGGCGAGCCGCTCGACGTAGACCCGTGACCCGCCGGCCACGCTGTACCACTGTGGTGACCCGCCAACCCGCAGCAGGCCATGGTGGTCGAGGAACCGGAAGAGGTACCGCGCCGGGTAGGCCAGCGCCGCCTCCTGCCCGGCGGACCACACGCACGAGACGACCGGAACGGCATAGTGGGCGATGAAATAGGCGCTGAACCCCTCCCGCTCCAGGAACTCGCCGTAGGTCGTGAGGTTCTGCTCGTCCGTCGTGCGCAGGAAGGCCGACGCACGCCGGTGGAACCGCTTGACCTGCCACAGCAACCGGATGAACCGAGGGTCGATGAGGCGGCGCGGCTGGGCGAAGACGCCGCGCAGCCCGCGGCCGCCGGCATACTCCAGCCCGCACCCCTCGCACCGCACGCTCATGCTCATCTCAGCGGGGCGCACCTCGACGTCCAGCTCACCGAAAAGCTTGCGCAGCCAGGGGTAAGTCTGGTCGTTGTGCACGATGAACCCGCTGTCGACAGCGTGACGCCGGCCATCGGAGTCCGTGACGTCGTGAGTGTGCGCGTGACCGCCGAGCCGGTCCTCCGCCTCGAAAACGGTGACGTCATGGGTCCGGGAGAGCAGATAGGCAGCGGTGAGCCCGGAGACCCCAGCGCCGATCACGGCCACCGACGGCCGCCGTGCGTCCGCGGCCGTGCCGTGCTCCCGGGGAGCGGAGCCGATGGCGGTCGCCGAGCTGTTGGCATGGGAGCCCATGATATCAACTTCCGTCTAAGGTTTGTCTAAGTATGACGGTAGCTTTCGCGGCCGGCCTTGTCAAATGTCTGTCGAAGCATTGTAGAGTTCCAGGCATGGACACTCCCGACGGCTCGCCGGTGCTGCGCATCGGAGAGCTGAGCCGGCGCGTCGGCGTGAGCGACCATCTCCTGCGGGCGTGGGAGAGCCGTTACGGCCTCCTTCAGCCGGTGCGGTCATCGGGCGGCTTCCGGTTGTACTCCGAGGCAGACGCCACGCGGGTCCGCCGGATGCAGGCCCACCTCGCCCACGGGCTGTCGGCCGCCGAGGCGGCGCGGGCGGTGCTCGGGGAGGACAGCGGGGCCAGGGCGGACCCTGGCCGGGCCGCCGCCCCGCCGACAGCGACTCAGCTGTCCGATGTTCTCCGGCAGGCCCTCGACGCCTTCGACGAGCCGGCCGCGCACGCAGTCCTCGACCGGCTCCTGTCCGACCTGTCCCTGGCGACGGTGCTCCGGGACGTCGTGCTGCCCTATCTCACCGGGCTCGGGAAGCGCTGGCAGCGGGGAACAGCCAGCATCGCCCAGGAGCACTTCGCCAGCAACCTTCTGCGCGGGCGGCTCGCCGGGCTGGCCCGGGGCTGGGGCAACGGGCACGGCCCCCGCGCCGTCCTCGCCTGCCCCCCCGGAGAACTCCACGACCTGGCCCTGATGATCTTCGGCATCATGCTCAACCGCAACGGGTGGAGAATCGACTACCTCGGCATGATCACCCCCGTCGACGAGCTAACCCGGACGGTCGCGATGAGGCGGCCGGACCTCGTCGTCCTCGCCGCCACCCTGCCGGAGAACCTCGAGCCCCTCGCCCCGCAGCTCACCGCGCTCGCCCAGCACGCCCCGCTCGCCCTCGCAGGAGCCGGCGCCACGCCGGAACTCGCGGACGCCGTGGGAGCCCGGCTGCTGACCGGCGACCCGGTCACCGAGGCCGAGAATATTGAGTGGCCGCGGTGAACGTGCTTGCGGGGGGCGCCTCTGGCTTCGCGGGCAGCCGGCTGTGCCCGGCACCGGCCGAAACCGGCCACGCGGTGGCCGCGACAACACCCCACCCTGGCTGCTACCACGGCGCCGGCACGCCCATCAACGATGCCGTGCACGACCCGCCACCTTGAGCACGGCTCTCGCCGGCGGCGAGACGGCCTGCTACCTCGTGCACTCGCTGAGCGACGCGGACTTCCAGCGCAACGATGCCGGCGCCGCCGAAGCGCCAGCCGACGGTGATCCCTGTCCCCGTCGTACATGGTCAGGGCGTTCAGGACGCTTCCCAGCCGGAGTTCCTCCGGGCGCGTCGTCCGCAGCCAGTAAACGCTGACCCAGAATGCGTCACGCTCAGGTCGCATCCAGGCGAGTGAGCTGGCTCGCCAGCTCCCAGAAGCGCCTGGCCTTGCCGAGGTCGTATGACTCGGGACTCGACTCGATCTCGTGCTTCTCGCCCAAGAACCTCCCGCCAACCCCGTCCAGTGACGGGTCAAGGGCCATGAACACGAACGAGTCCGCGGCCGCATCAGCGCTGGCGGCGAACGGCATGCGGGGCAGCACGTAGGCCATCAGCCAGCGCATCGCACCCGAGGTGCTCGCCGCGGCAGTGGTGGGGACGAACCCGGGGCACACGGCGTTGGCAGCGCACCGCCCAGTTCGTGAACGATATCCGGCGCCTCGATGCCCAGAGGTGTGACAGCACGAAGGAGCCACCGTGGCAGTCAGGGCCGCAGAGGCGGCCGTCACCGGGATATTCCGGCGCCGGTCTCGTCATCGCCGCTGCCATCATCGGCGATGTCACCGATGTGTCCCGCTTCGCGAGCCCGGGCCCCTTTGCCGCCCGCAACGGCACCTCGGCGCTGGCCGTGTCTTCTTGGCCTTGGCGCAGACCTCGGTGGCTACCCTGCAGTTAATCGTCGACGGGTAGCACGACCTCGTTCCGCCGGAGGAACCAAGGCGTCCAGGGCGGGTTGAAGCGGGCATAACGCACCGGACCGGCCGGGCGGAGGCCTGCGGCGGCGACGGCCCGGCGGAGCGCCGCCCCGCGTTCCTCGAACTCCTTACGCGTCCACCGGCCGGAGAACCGCACCGCTGCCGACTGCTGCTGCGGGATCTCCCGGGTCCGCACCCGGGCATCGTCCGGCGCCGGCAGCGTCTCGGCGGTGAAGTGCGATGGCATCACGAACTGCACCAGGTGGCTGCCGGGCAGGCCGGCGGCCTGCTGCACCACCGGGGCCGTCATGGCGATCTTTTCCGGGCCGGCCGCCTGCTGGGTGACCGGCGCGGTCATCGCGATCTGGCGGCGCGTCCGGTTGGCGCCATTGATGAACCCCGCGAGCGGGCGGAACGCGCGGTTGGGTGCCTCATCGAACGAGCCGTCCACCTCGATTTCGGCCACCAGGTGCGCCGGATAGCAGCGTAGTTCGAACCCGTCCCGGCGGTCCACCACCTCATACGGCTGCTGCCCGGTCATCTCTGCCCCCGCGCAGGACTGTCATGCTCAACAGTCACGCTATCCCGCCCTGCCTGTGCCAGCTTTGGTGAGTCAGCGGCGGTCGCCGCGGCCAGGTGGTCCCAGAGCTTGCGTGCGGCGGCGGGGTCTTTCTCCCGCGTCCGCGGCAGCGGGTATTCGGGCCGGGCGCGCCGGTCGTGCCAGAACCGGCCGCTGCCCAGGCGCTCGGGCGGCGCGGTGGACAGCCAGACGATCGTGTCGGCTCCCTGCTCGGGTGTGAGCAGGATCGGCCGGGTGACCCGCCGGAACCCCGGGAGCGCGGCGGCGACCCCGGGGGTGTCCACCCAGCCGGGGTGCATGGCGTGGAAGGTGACGCCGGTCCCGGTGAGCCGGCGCGCCCATTCGCGGCTCAGCGCCACCTGGGCCCTCTTGGCGCGCGCGTACGCGGTGACGCCCCGGTAATGCGATGCGGGCAGTTGCAGGGTGGTGAGGTCCAGGCGCTGGGTGTACATGCCGCCCGAGGAGACGGTGATCACCCGGGAGGGGGCGGCGGCGAGCAGCGCGGGCATCAGCAAGCTTGTCAGCAGGAACGGCGCGACCACCTGGCCCAGGATCGTCAGCTCCGTCCCGGCCGCATCCGTGCGGAACTGTGGATGAATGACGCCCGCGTTGTGGATGAGCACGTCGAGCCGGTCATGGTTGGCGCGGAACTGGCGGGCGAAGGCGCGGACCGCATCGAGGTCCGCCAAATCGGCCAGGCCGTAGCTGATGTCCGTGCCGCCGGACGCCGCCGCGATCGCGTCCCGGGCCCGCTCCGCCCGGCCGCGATCCCGGGCCAGGAAATGGACCGCCGCGCCCCGCCGGGCCAGCGCAACGGCTGCCGCGTAACCGATCCCCGACGTCGCGCCGGTGATGATGACGGTCCGCCCGGCGGCGGGGTAGGCGTCGGTGAACTCGGGCAGCAGCCGGGACCGGACGGCCAGGCCGATCCGGGAAAAGCCCGGGACGACGCAGGCCTCCAGCGCGGCGTCCACCACCGGTCCGAAGCTGGTCACGGCGTGCCCCCCGCTGGCTTTGCCGCCCCGCCTGACCGGAGCGGTGTGACCGGTGGCGTCATGGTCCCAGTACCCGGCGGGCGCCCGGACAGGGCGTGGTCAAGCCCGGCAGCCGCCCGCTCCGCCACGGCGCGGAAACCCGGCCGCAGGATCGGGTCGAGCACCCGCAGCGGGTCCCGCAGCCGCACCTCGGCGTCATAGCTGACCGCCGAGCCGTCCGCGGCACCCGTCACAACGACCCGGTCCGTGGATTGCAGCACGCCATTGGCAGCGGCCAGGAGCACCTCCCGGCCCGGCGCGAACCTGAAGACCTCGCAGGTCACGGGCATGCGCACCCCCGGGAACGGCACCACCAGCCGGAACCGGCCGCCGGCCCGGACCGGGCCGGGATCCAGCTGCTCCCCGGCAAGCACGCCCGGGTCCCATTCCGCCGCATTGCTGAAGGTTGCCAGGTAGCCGAACGTCTCCCTAGCTGGACTCCGCGACTCCACGACCGCGTGGCAGTGGGCCATCTCTGAACTCCTCTTCTGTTTCTCCTGGTCAACGCGCTCCTGATCAAGCGCGCTTGGAGCTCGGGAAGTGGTGGCAGTCACGGTTCCTCTCGGGCTTGGCAGCGGACTGCCCTCGCGCAGGCCGCGGCGGGCTGGCGCTGCGAACGCGCGTGGCATCCGCTGCGCCAGCCCGCCGTGATCCGGATACGGGCCCTAGAACCGAAGAAGAGTCTTTGCGGTGCCCAGCTTGAGTCCGGCGGAGAACAGCTTGGTTCCCAGCGCGGCGTTGAGCGCCTTGGCTGCGGCCGAGGTGAGCTTGAGCCCGATTCCCCTGGCGGTGACGATGTGCTTGCCTGCCGCGAGCTTGGCGTGCGACAGGTCAAGGCGGAACAGCGGCACGCGTGCCTTCGGGTTCCCGTTTACGATCCCGGTCAGGTCGGCGTGGGTCAGGTTGACGGTGAACCGGCTGACCTCGATCTTCTTGCCGTTATTCACGTTGAAGAACAAGATCCCGCCGCGGTGATGGATCTTGCCGCCGAGCGGGTTCAGGGTCACCCGGCCACCCGTCACCGGGAACGCGAACCGCACCGCTGGGCCGCTCTTGGGAAACCGCAGCGACTGACTGCCCGGCCAGGTCGCGAGCGGCACGATGCCGTTCTTCAACAGCGCCGGCGCGATGCCAGGTGCCGTGGTGACCGCGGTGGCTCCGCCCCGCAGGTGCACCGCCGCAGCAGCCTGAGCCCCCATGGGCTGCGCCGTTGCTGCTGACGCCGCCGTGACCCCGGAGCCTGCCAGCAGGCCCGTGACCGCCGTGGCTGCGGCCAGATACCTAAGTCCTCGCATGACTTCTCCCTCCGCCCGCTGATGCTGGCTTGTCTAGACCTTGTCGAGAGTTCGTTCAGGGGTAAGCTAAGCCCGCCTCGAAGGGTTTGTCAAGTTACTGTCGAATGAATGTATAGTGTTCTTATGGAGTTTGCCGGGGACCGCCCGCTGCTGCGCATCGGTGAGCTGAGCCGGCGCCTGGGGTCAGCGACCACGCGCGCCGGGCGCCGGGGAGAGCCGCTATGGTCTGCTGCAGCCGGCTTTGGTGAACAGGGAGATCCCCAACAGGCCCGCGCCGGTAGCAGGCACCTACCCTGCTGGCCGTAGCCAGTCGGCGCCATGCGAGCGAGTATGCTCCAGCAGACTTTGCTGTGATCTTGACTGAACCGCCCCGGAGTTTCCGGAGGCACGCTGATATGCCCTGGGCTTGCAGGAGTCGCCGTGGCCTTTATAACTGCGGCCGGCGCCCGGGACGGACGGCTGCTCGCCAGCGCAGGTGGCATGTGACGGCGTGGTTGTGAGATCTGGCCACCAGCGAGTCGTGCCCAAAGCGTCAGCTACGACAAGGCGATCCTCGACGGCGACCTGGCCGACCCTGACCTGGAGGCACACGCACGCTGCCTGCCGAGGGTTCGGGGCCACCGCCGGCCAACGGCTGATCGCCGTGGGCGGACTGGCAGAGCGAAATGCGTCTGCGGCCAGGTTGTGCTGATGCCAGGCTGTGCCGGTGGCCTGTGGCGCCCCGGGCTCGGCTACGGTTGCCCCGGGCGGCCGCATGCAAGACTTAAGGGCATGTCCTCGGCGTTGCGCTGTCTTGTCACCGGAGCTTCTGGCTACATCGGCGGACGACTAGTAGTACTTTGTTAGGTTCTAGCGAGGGCGGCGGCGAGCCGGTCGAGGGTGACGGGTTGGCAGCACAGGGGGCAGGCGCCGAGGATGAGGGCGAGCACGATCTGCAGTTCGTGCAGGACCTGGTAAAGGGTCATCCCGGCGCAGGCACTTTTGGGTCGGTGCGGACCATGGTGCAAAAGGCCTGGGCGAGGAGGGCGAGGGTGACGTGGCGGTGCCAGCCTGCGTAGGAGCGGCCCTCGAAGTGGTCCAGGCCGAGGCCGTGCTTGAGCTCGCGGTAGTCGTGCTCGACCCGCCAGCGGATCTTGGCCAGGCGTGCCAGCTCTTCGAGAGGGGTGTCCTCGGGGAGGTCAGACAGCCAGTAGCCTGCCGGCTCGTCGGCTTCGGGGGGCCATTCGGCCAGCAGCCAGCAGGCCGGGAGGCTGCGATCGGCCTCCCGGGCGACGTGCCGGCTGGCCGGCCGCACCCGGATGGCCGCAAAGCAGCTGGTCATGACAGCATCGGGGTTGTCTTTGCTGGTCTTGGTGCCCTGCCGCCAGGTCACCGGCTGGATCTGGGCGGCGTGGGCGATGGCGAGCTGCCGCAGGTTCGCCGGCGGGTCAGGATAGGCGGGCTTCGGGGGCTGGCCCAGCCCGCCGTAGGGCCTGGTCTCAGGAATGGCCTCGATCGCATACGCGCTAGTGGTGCCCTTGACCGCGACCGCATACCGCCAGCCCCGGGCGGTCAGCCCCTGCCGGAACAGGGCGTTGTCGCCATAGGCGATGTCGGCCGCCACCACCGGGCGGGCGCCGCCGGCGGCGATCTGCTCCAGGACGCCCCACCCGCCGGGGCCGGTCATCTCCTCGATCATCTCCAGCGCAAGCCGCCACTTCTCCGTGTGGCGCACCCCGTCGGGGATGCCCGCCCGCTCGCGGCGGCGCCGCGAGCGCGCTGCCGCGACCGGGTCAGCCAGCGCCTGGTCATCCCAGCTTTCCGGGCAGAACAGCCGCCAGTCCGCCGCACAGGACGCCCGCTCGTTCACCAGGTGCACGCTCACCGCGACCTGGCAGTTGCCGATCTTCCCCAGCGTCCCCGAATACTGGCGAGCCACGCACGGCGACGCCTTCCCGTCCTTGGGGAACCCGGTGTCATCCACCACCAGCGCCTCCACCGGCTGGCTGGACGCGAACCACCGTGCCACGTTCCGCCGCACCGCCACGTAGTCCCAGGTCGAGGACGTGATGAACTGCTGCAGCCGCTGATGATCCACGCCCAGCCGCCCGGCCATCGGTTGCATCGACTTGCGCTGCCCGTCGGTCAGCAGGCCGCGCACGTACAGCTCGCCGGCCGCCCGCTGATCCTTACGCGGCAGCCCGCCGAGCATCTCCGCAGTGAAATCCAGCAGCCGGGGCCGGACCTCCGCGATCTCCTCAGGAGTCATGCCCGGGATAACACTGCAAAACCCGGCAGCCATGCCAGACCTAACAAAGTACTATTAAGGCAACTTTCAGCCAGGGATTCGCACGAGTTCAAGGTCAGGCGCGTAACTGACGTGCAGGAATGCGCGGTGATCGCAGTCAGGCGCCGGGCCAGGCAGGGGGCGATCCCGCTGCGCAGGTGCCCTGCCGCGCTCGTTATCGAACTGTGCCCGCCACGCTGAGCTGACAGCCAGCGACAAAGAGCGAGGGCAACCAGGTATGCAACGCATGATAACGGTCGAATCCGGACGGGATCGATGGCGGCGGTCCTGAGCACCCAGAAACGATCAGCGATGCCATGGCAGCGAGATCGCAGCAACGACAGCAGGTGGCTCCATGCCAGTCCGAACGGCTGACCTGGGCGGACCCGCCGCGAGCGACTGCGAGACCATCCGGGGGCAGGGCCGAATGAGCTGCGTGGAAATCGGCGTTAGGCGGTTCGAAGAAGGCGTGGTGATCACGCTTGGTAGCGGCGTATGCCGACTGCTCCCGTGGATTCAGGAGATGACGCCGATGTTGATGATGTAGACCGTTGCCGCCTGGTCATCGACTTCGTACAGCACGCGGATGTCGCTAGAACGGAGCCGGTACACGCCTGTGGCACCCCACGCGACCGCGCTCTGCGGATAGGGCTGATCGGCTAGCAAGGCGATGGCGTGCCGGGCCCGGGCGAACAGGTCCTTGTCCTCGCTGCGAATGCGGGCCAGGGTGCGAAGCGCCGTCTCCCGGAAGACGACGGTCAGGCTCATGGCAGTGTCTCTGCCTCGATCCGGTCGAGCGCGTCATCCAGGTCATCGAGGCTGATCCCGCCACGCCCTGCTGCCTTGTCCGCCAGGTGCGCCGCCAGCGCCGCGCGATCTTCAAGATCGGCGAGGTCATCGATGCCGATCAGGGCGGCAACCGGATGGCCGTGCTCGCTGATCGTGACGGGGCGGTGGTTCTGCCGTGCCTCGGCGACGAGCTCGCCCAGGTGCGCCTGGGCAGCGGTCAGCGGATAGGCCATGCAGTGACCGTAACACCGTGCAGTGACCTCAGCGGGCAGGAACACCGGGCGACCTGGCCGGCGTGCCCGGGGGACGGCCAGAGCGCTGATTCCAGTTACTTGCGTAAGCGGCCGGGCACCGGCGCTCGCGGCGCAGCTGATGCTGACCAGCTCCCCCTGCACCCCGAAGGTCCACTTGCCGGGCGTCTGATTCGGTGTGGCTTCCCGGACCTTGTCGTAGATGTAGTCGTACATCTCATCCAGCGCGACCAGCCCGTCCTGGTCCCGGTCTGCGTCCCCGGTTTCCAGCCCCTGTACCAGGGCGCTGGTGAACACCGACGGCGCCAGCTCGTAGGTATCGGCCAGCTCATCGCCCTCGAACGCGTACTCCATCGAGCTGGACGCGGTGATCACCGCCCGGCCCCGCCCGCCGAACTGCGACTCAACCCCGATCTCCGCGCCGGCCCTGGCCGTCATGCCGCGCTCGAACGCGCCCGCATAGCAGCAGTCCAGCAGCAGCACTACCCGCCGCGAGCGGCTACGGTTCATGCGGCGGTTGACGAAGTCTGCCGCCACCGCGGTCGCGCCCGGGACGCGTTGCGCTGAGTCAGCCTGATTAGCCCGCGATGCGGCTGCGGCCGGTGTCGATCATTTGCTGCATGTACGGCGGCCAGTCGGCGGTGAGCTGGCTGGCGATTGCCTGGCGTACAAAATCGCGCTCGGCGTCGGTAACTTCCTGCTCGCCGGCCGGCCCGTAGAGCAGGAGCCGTGTCGCGGCGTTGCAGATGAAGATGTGGGCCCGCTGGGAGATCGTTAAGAACATCGCCGGGAATGGGCCGTCCTGAAGTTCTTGGACTGCGCCTTCCCAGTCGATGCCGAGTTGCGCCCAGGACGTTCCGGCGGTGGTGAACATGCGGGTCAGGTCGGAGAAGAAGACGACCCGCGATCCCTTCTTGCTGGCGTACAGGTCGGCGCAGCCGAGGATCTGGAAGCCGTCGCGGCTGAGCGAATCGCGCGCGATCATCCCCGGCGCGATTGCTAACGCGGCCTCGGCCAGGCCGCCGCCTCCCGGCCACGGCAGCCCGTGCACGAGCCAGTAAGAAGGGCGCAGCAGCTCATCGGCGGCACGGATGTCATCGGGTCGTGGGTATGGCTGCATGACGGTCACTTCCTGCCCGGCCTCCGGACCATGATGCAGGAGCGTGCTGACATCAGCTGGCGGCCTCCCGTTTCAGACATTCCTGGGCAGCTCTCTGGGCGATGGCGGGTGCGGGTTGCATCTGGGGCCCGGGCGGCTGGAGGATCGCGTCGCGGTCGCGGGCGGTCCAGGCTGGCCAGGCTTCGCCCTGGTCCTCGTAGTCGGGATCCTGGCTGGGCACCCGTACTCCCTTGCGCTCGTCCAGGCGTTCCCGGACCGCGCGGCGTTCGGCGGCGAGCCGGGTGATCCATTCAGGTGTCTCGTACGACTCCGCGCCCTGCGCGAGGGCCAGCTGGTCGCGTTCGTGGTCGGTCACGACCGGTTCTGCGGACCGGAGCGGCTCGAACCGCTGGTCTGGGTGGCGGCGGCGGAGTTCGGAGTCGGCGGCGACGGCCAGGTGCCGGGTCTGCTCGGTCGCGTGCTCCCAGTCGCGGCGGGCTTGCATGGTCTGTTCCAGCGCGGTTTCCTGGGCGCGGTAGAAGGCCTCCATGGCTGCGCAGGACCGGGCGATTGTCTCGTGCCGTCCGGCGCGTTCTTGCTGGCCGCGCTGGCGGGCGATGCGTTCCTCGGCCTGGGCCCGGATCGCGACCAGGTTCGCGTCGTCCGCGCTGACCCGGTCCCCTGCAGCTCGCGGCCGACGTGGCGGGGCGCCCAGGCGGTCTCCGCAGCGTAGGTGCCGCGCATGTGCAGCAGCGACCCGTCCGGCAGGCTGCGCAGGTCTATGCCGTCGACCGGGCCGAGCGCGGCGAATGCCGAGTGCCAGGCGGCGCGTTTCTCGGGGCTGTCTCCGGTGGGTTCGTGGCCGATCGGCTCGGTGGGATGGTCGTAGGCGTACAGCTCGCGGTAGGCGCCGATGCTAGCTGCGCGGTGCTGCCATTCGAGCCGGTCCAGCGGGTCGTCGGGTACCGGGCCGAGAGTACCGATAGCCCATCGCTCAAGGGCCGCCTCTGAGGCCGCCCCCTAGCTAGTCGCCGTCCGGCGGGGGTGCCTGGCCCCGCCCGGCGGCCGGTTACTCGCTGCGCAGGATCTGCCCGGCGTGCAGGCGCGCGGCGCGCCGCTGGGGCCAGGCGGCCAGCGCGTTCGTGGCCAGGAGGGCAGCCGGGGCGATCAAGAGCAGGGCCAGGAGAGCCACCGGCGGGTGGTACGCCAGGGGGGTGAAACCGGCCACCGTGCGCCAGATGGCCCGGCCGAGCGCGATGCCCAGCGGCACTCCGAAGATCAGGCCGATCAGGGCCAGCAGGCTGGCCTGGGTCGTGACCACCAGCCGCGCCTGCTGCCGGGTGAGCCCGAGCACGCGGAGCACCGCCAGCTCGTGACGCCGGCGGCGGACCGCGATGGACAGGGCGTGACCGACGGCGCTGATGGCCAGCAGCGCCAGGAAGGCGCTCAGCGCGACGGGCAGCAGCTCCAGGTCCTGGATCTCCTGGACCTCGGGGATCGGATCCGGTGGCGTGAAGGTGAAGGCCTTGCCGCCCGGGATCGCCGCCGCCACCGCGTCGAGTCGGCGCGCGGCGGCCCGGACGTCCACGCCCGCCCGCAGCGACACGGTCGCGGCGTGGAACTTGAACCCGTAGCGCGCGCCTTCGAAGATGCGGTCGTACCCCGCGGGAGTGAGCCAGGCCCCATCGGCGTACCCGTTGTGCGGTCCCGGGGGAACGAAGCCGATGCCGGTGACCCGGGCGGCCCTCGAGATGGGGGTACCGCCGGTCAGCCGGACCACGGAGCCCGTCTTCGCGTGCAGCTCCTGCGCGGTTGTCGGGGCCAGCACGATCTCGTCCGGGCTGGCGGGCATCCGCCCGGCTGTGAGCACGACCGCCGGCCGCTTGCCGCCCACGGGGGCGTAGGTGAAGCTCTCGATCGAGACCTGGCCGGACTGCGCGCCGCCGATGCGGGCGTCGTCGACCCCGGTCACGTCCCGGTCGGCCGCCACGGCGCGCAGCACCCGGCTGGCCGGCCCGAAATCATGCCCGTTGTAGCCGAAGAACGTGGTCAGCTGCCACGTCTGCCCGAACCGGGCCGGGTGGCTGGCCGCATCGGAGACCCCGGCCGAGAAGGTGAACGCCGCCAGCACCCCCAGTACGCCGACCACAGCGCCCACCAGGGCCGACCGGACGGGCATGGTGGAGCGCCCGCGGCCGGGCTCGAGCGCGAACCGGGCCCCCACCACCAGGGGAACCGGGAAGTTCGCGGCGGCGGCCCCGGCCGCGACCACGGACCGGCGCTGCGGCCCCCGCCGCCGCCCGGCGCTCAGCGCGGCCGCCGCGGCCGCCGCCGACCCGGCCAGGGTCAGCAGCGGGACGATGACCCAGCCGGGACCCAGGACCACCCAGTCCACGTCGATCCCCGGATGGGGCTCGGCGATCGACGCCAGTCCGATCGGCATCCATCGCGAGGCCACGATGGCCCCGGCCACGCCCAGCGTGGCGCCAGCCAGCCCGGCCAAGAAGGGCCCGGCCGCGGCGGCCGCTATGGCCTGCTGGCGGGTCATGCCGACGGACTGCAGCACCTGAAGATCCGCCGCGCTGGCCGACGTGTACCGGGCCACGGACTGGCCGATGAGGAACAGGGCCGCGGCCAGCGCCGCGAGCCCGAACGCCAGCAGGCAGGCCGCCTCGTACGCGGACACCTTATGCATGGGATCGCCGATTTGCTGCAGGTTGTCCCAGACGTCGATGTCGTCACGCCCGGTTACCCGGGCCAGGTCGGCCCGGAAGGCCGGAATCGCGGCCTGGCCGCCTTTGAGCCGGACCAGTGCGTTGATGTAGGCCTGCCCATTCGTGCCCATCATGTTGGCGCGGTACCGCGCGAACAGGGCGGGCGTGGTGAGGATGCCACCCGGCGACCCGGGCGTGTCAGCGTCCAGACCCCACGGGGTACGGCCCACGCCCACGATCCGGGCCCGGATCTTCGGGCCGAGAGGCGGCCCGGTGGATCCGTCGTACCCCTGGTTGGCCTGCTGCACGCTGGCCAGTTCCAGCGTCAGCCAGTCCCCCACGTGCTTGCCGGAGGACGCGGCAAACTTGGGCGTAACGATGACCTCGTCGGCGCGGCGCGGGTTGAACAGCCGTCCGGCCACCATGACGGGCCGCTCGATGGTCCTGGTCATCTGGTCGTCGGCCAGCGGGAACCCGGTGGCCGCCCCCGGGTATCCCTGGGCCTCGTACCCGAACACCACCGGGAACCTGGTCAGCGCGGCGACTTCGGGCAGGGCCGCGACCTTGGCCCAGTCGAACCCCGGCTGGTTGGGCAGCACCGTGGCGGTCGCGGGCAGCGTGCGGGCCCAGAGCCGGTCGAACGCGGTCTGGCCGCGGCGCGCACCCGCAATGGAGGTCAGGACGGTCCCGGTGGCCAGCGCGATGAGCAGGGCCAGGACGGCCAGCGACCGCCACCGCCAGCGCGCGTCCAGGCGCAGCCAGGTCACGGTGATCAGCACGGCCCGCTCCCCCGGCCATCCGCCCGGCGGCGACCGGCCACGCGGCCACGGCCCCCCACGCCCTCCATGGGTATGAGTAGATAGCCCGCCCGGGGCCGGCGGCAAGGGTGCCGGAACGACCAGTCTGCGGTGGGTACCCCCACCCCGGACGGCGTGGTGGCATCCCGCACCCGGCCACGGCGGCCCGCGGCCGGCCGGGCCGCGATCAGGCCGCGGGGCCGGTGCTGGTCCTGGCACCCCGCACGGAGCCAACGGGGCGAGTGGTTCACTAACAGGCGACCGATCAGCTGGGCCTAAACAGGGCAGACACAGCGCGGCGCGTCCAATCTGGGCGCCTGTCGGGCATGATCGAGCGTGTCAACGAGACAAGCGCTCGGGTGCCACAGATTCTTCTGCGTGGTGTTCGCGATCATGCCGAATGAGTTGCGGGGCGTGCCGAACGGCGGCACTGCGTGCGGTCTCCCTGACATCCGCCGTCACTCAGCGTGACGTTTTTGTGATCCACATACCCCGATGATCGCCGCCGGCTCGGCGCGGCCTTTCTGACCCAAGGTCACCGCCAAGCCCCAGGACTCCTGACATAGAGCCAGGTGTCCAGGTGATTGTGGCGGGCTGATCTGCATTTACGTCGTGTCGCTCACGTCGCCTATGCCCGGGTTGTGAGAAAATCGATGCAAGGATAACGGCTGGCGGATGGGGTGGATGATGGCTCGTATGCTTGGCCAGCTTCCGCTCCCGCTGCTGCCGGCCGGGGCGGCCGAGGTCGCCCCGGGAGTGGGCCTGCTCACCGGGGAAGATGGCGGGCTGGTGGTCGTGCACGGGCTGGCCACCTTCGCCTGGGACGCGGAGGATGAGGCGGGGCGGAGGCTGGCCGCGGTGCAGCTGGTCCGGCTGCGCGCGGCGTCGCAACTCCAGGTGGCGGGGGCGTTCGGGGTGGACCCGGCCACGATCTGGCGGTGGGACCAGGCGCTGTCTTCGGGCGGGGTGGCCGGGCTGGTCCGGGCTCGCTGCGGGCCGAAGGGCGCGTCGAGGCTGACGGCGGAGGTCATCGCGCGGATTCGCGAGCTGGACGGGGCGGGCAAGACTCTGCGCGAGATCGCCGGCCTCGCCGGGGTGTCGACGTTCAGCGTCCGCAGCGCGCTCGGCCGGGTCGCCTCCCGCAGCCGGGCCCCGGCGGCTGGGCATGGTGATGCCGGCCGGGATAGTACGCCTGATCAGCGGGACGGCGAGGCGGCCGCGGGCAAGCCGCTGCCGGTGCTGCCTGACCCGGTGCCCCGGGACGGGGAGCGGGCGCTGGCCCGGTGGGGGCTGCTCGGCGAAGGCGCCGGGCCGGTCTTCGCCCCCGGCGCGCGGTATCCGCTGGCAGGCATGCTGCTGGCCTTCCCGCCGCTGGAGGCAACCGGGCTGCTCGATGCCGCCCGCCAGGTCTACGGCCGGCTCCGTAACGGCTACTACGGGCTGCCCGCCACGCTGCTGACCTTGGTGTTCCTGGCTCTGGCCGGCGAGCCCCGGGCCGAGGGTGCCACCCGCATCCCGCCCGCCGCGCTGGGCCGGGTGCTGGGCCTGGACAGGGCGCCGGAGGTCAAGACGATCCGCCGCAAGCTCGGCGAGCTCGCCGCGGCCGGCAAGGCAGCCGAACTGGTGATGGCGCTGGCCCGCCGTCACGCCCAGGCCAGGCCAGGCGCCTTCGGGTACTTGTACGTGGACGGGCATGCCCGCGCCTACAACGGCACCCGCACCGTGCAGAAGACCCACGTCGCCAGGCTGAAGTTCCCCGCCCCCGCCACCATGGAGACCTGGGTCACCGATCAGGACGGCGACCCGGTGTTCATGGTCGTCGCCGAGCCGTCGGAATCCCTGGCCGGCGAGCTGAAACGGCTGCTCCCGGACCTGCGCCAGGTCGTGGGCGAGGGTCGGCAGGTGACGGTGTGCTTCGACCGGGGCGGCTGGTCCCCGGCCCTGTTCGCCGACATCACCGAGGCCGGGTTCGACCTGCTCACCTGGCGCAAAGGACCCGTTCCTGACGTCCCGGCAGGCACGTTCGCGACCATCACCTGCACCGACGACCGCAGCCGCGAGCATGAGTACGATCTGGCCGACACGATGGTGTCGCTGGACATCGGCGACGGGCCGCGCAAAGGCCAGACGGTAAGGCTGCGGCAGGTCACCCGCCGCGTGCCCGCGCGGCACAGCGCTGTCCGGCAGATCCACGCGCTGACCTCCCGGAAGGATCTCGCGGCCGGGGAGGGTGCTGGCGGCTGACCTCGCGATGGCGGGAGGAGAACTACTTCCGCTACGTCCGCACCCACTTCGCCCTCGACGCCCTCGACTCCTACGCCGCCGCCCCCGACAACCCTGACCGGCTGGTCCCCAACCCCGCGAAGAAGGCCGCCGCCGCCCAGGTCCGCAGCGCCGAGGCCCTCGCCGCAGCCGCCGAAGCCCAGCGGGACGCCAGCCTCGCCGCGCTGCGGAACCCGCCCCCAGGCCAGCCGGCCCTGATCACCAACCAGATGATCAACGCCCTGGGCGCCCCGGCCGAGGCCGCCTGGGCCGGACTCGAAGCCGCCGAGGACGCCGCCGCTGCGGTCCCGGCCCGCATCCGCCTCGGTGAGACAGCCCCGGACATGGTCCGTCTCGAAGCCGAGGTCAAGCAGATCACCCACGCCATCCGGATGGCCGCCTACAACGCCGAAACCACCCTGGCCCGCGCACTCGGCGCCCACTACGCCCGTGCTAGCGACGAGGCCTACGCGCTCATCCGCGAAGCCCTCGCCGCATCTGGTGACATCGTCCCTGGCCACGGCGAACTGCTGGTCCGCCTCGACCCGCTCACCGCCCCACGGCGCACCCAGGCCCTGGCCGCACTCTGCGACCAGCTCACCCAAGACCGAGCCCGCTACCCCGGCACCGGCCTCGTCCTGCGCTACCAGGTCAAACCCCACCCCGGCCCTGCATGATCCTTCTCCCTATGTCAGGAGTCCTGAGCCCAGGTAACCCGTCGGCGATGCGAGCGACGTCTGGCCACCGGTGGCCAGATCCTGCCTGGTCTGGCGCGCGCTGTATGCGGCCTGACCGGATGTCCCAGGCTCGCCAACTATCAGGAAACTAGCTATAGTTATAGCTATGTCAGTGACTGAGCAGATGCCTCTCGCGGACGTCAAGAACCGGCTCTCAGAGGTCGTGGACCGTCTGGAGCGCGAACACGGCCGCGTCGTGATCACCAAGCACGGCCACCCCGCCGCTGTGGTCATCAGCGTAGAGGACTTGGAGTCCCTGGAAGAGACCCTCGACGTCATGAGCAGCGCCGCGCTCCTTGACGACATCCGCGAGGCCGTTGCCGAACTCGGCACCGCCGAAGCGCTGGTGCTGGGCAAGGAAGACGCGCTGCGCCTGATCGCTGACCGGTGAGCGAGGATGACTTCGCGATCGCATGGACAGCCCCTGCCCGCCGTGCGCTGGCCCGGCTGCCTGAGAAGGTCGCCGCCGCGGCAGTGGAATTTCTGTACGGATCGCTGGCCGCTAATCCGCATCGGGTCGGCAAGCCGCTCAGGCTCGGGCTGGAAGGGCTGCACAGCGCCCGCCGCGGCGACTACCGGGTGATCTACCGCATCGACGACCGTCGCTGCCGCGTCGACGTCGTAGCCATCGAGCACCGCTCCGACATCTACCGACCGCGGCAATTCTGAAGGCGCGATCGGCGGCATGACAGTGAGGGCGGGGGAGAGCTAAAGATCTTTAATAGCGGGAGTTACTGGGCTGGTGACGGCTCCCGCGCTGTGCGGTATGCCGGAGTGGTGAGGTATCCCGATGGTGGTGGGCTGACCGCGGAGGAGCGTGCCCGCCGGGAGCGGGTGCGGCTTGCGGCAGCGGAGTTAATCGAGGCTGGGGCAAGCGACCGGGAGGTTGCCCGGCGTTTCCGGGTGACGAGGATGTCGGCGAACCGGTGGCGGCGGGCGGGCGGCGCTGGCCTCCAAGGGCGCTGGCGGTGCCCGCTGCAAGCTCAGCCCTGCTCAGCTGCGTGAGCTGCAGACGGTGCTGGACGCGGGCCGGGCCGCGTGGGGCTGGGATGAGGATCAGTGCTGGACGCTGGCCCGCATCGCTGAGCTGGTGCGCCGCCGGTTCGGGGCCGATTACACGCTGGCGGGGCTGGATCTGCTGCTGCTGCACCGGATCGGCTGGAGCGTGCAGGTCCCAGCCCGGCAGGCCGCGGAGCGGGATGAGGTGGCGATCACCGCCTGGAAGGAGGTGACCTGGCCTGTTATAGAAGGACGGCGGCGGACTTGGGCGCCTGGGTCTGCTTCGAGCTGGTCTGGTCGCACCTCAAACGGTCGCTGGCTAACCTGGCCAAACACAACCTGCGCCAGCTGACTGCGCTGGTGAAGACCCGGCTCAGACCCGGCTCAAACGGATGCAGTACCGGCCCGCCCTCCTCGACGGCTTCCTCGCTAGCACCGGGCTCGATCTCACACCCTTCCGTAACCTCTACCATTGAAGATCTTTATTCGGCTCGGCTTCCGAGGTGTTTCCGGCAGGCTGGATGAGCCCGGGTTCGCCGGCGCCCCGCAGCAGAGACCGTCGCGCTCAGCGGGAAGGCCCGGGTCCTTGTCAGGGCGGCACGGGCGGGGACCTGGCCCAGGCCGACACCCGGCTTTCACGTTCATCTCCTGACCAGCCCGCGCCCGCATCTGCGCCGGTCAGCCGCCAGAAGTACGGCGGCTGACGGCAAGTGATGATTCCGGCCCGGGCTCGCTAAGCTCCGCTGGTGACCGCCAGCACGCCACGCACGCCGCCGAGCCCGGTCCGCGGGTTGCTGCGGTGCGGTCTGGCGGCCGGCCCGGTCTTCGTCACAGCCTTCCTTGTGCAGGGCGCCGTGCGAGAGGGCTACCCGGTCAGTTCGCTGGCGCTCGGGCCGGGCGGCTGGATCCAGGCGGCGAATTTCGCAGTGACCGGGACGTTGTTCCTGGCCGGCGCTGCGGGGCTGTCGCGCGCTGGCGATCCCGTGACCGGCAGCCGTGGCGCGCCGGCCCTGATCGGCGCGGCGGGCGCCGGGCTGATCGGCGCGGCCGTCTTCACCACTGACTCGGCCAGCGGCTACCCGCCGGGAACCCCCGATGCGCTCCCCCGTCCCAGCCGCACCGGCACGGCGCACAATCTGGCGGCCATCCCGGTGTTCCTCGGCCTGCCCGCCGCCGCGCTCGCCACCAGCTGGCGGTCCTGGCGCAGCGGCCGCCGCGGGTTCGGGCTCTACAGCCTCAGTACCGCCATCACCATGCTGGCCACCACAGCGCTGGCCGGCGCGGGCTTCGGCCAGTCACCACGGCTGACCCGTCTCGGCGGACTGTTCCAGCGCATCGCTATCATCACCGGCTTCGCCTAGCTCACCACCCTGTCCGCACGAGCACTACAGCACCCGCCCCGCTAAACCGCAGCGCCCGACCCGGGACGACCTGAACCCGGAAACCACCTGCACCGGGCCAGCAGGTGCACGTAACGCAGCAGATGCGGATGTTCTGTGTGGCGGGCGATGTCGCACAACTATGCGACGCCCTGCGATCAGCGCTGTGGCGCGCGTGCCTTCGATGTGGCAGTCAGGGCCGATGGTCGGGCACATCCGGCAGTGATTGACTTCGGGAACATACTGCTGAGGACGAAATCGACGCCCACCCTATCGTCTTTGTTATGGCGGCGGGCGTAACCGTCACGCCGGTGAGATCGGCGCCGGTAAGATCCGCACCGGCAGGCTCCGCTCCGGTCAAGTTAGAGTCACGCAGGCACGTATCTCTTAGATCCGCCCCGCGCAGGTCAGAGGTACGTATTCGGAAGTCCTGTGATCACTATCGCATCGTGCCTGGTAGACGCGGTCCGGGCCGCGCGCAACCACACGATTTCCGAATACTTACGTCAGAGGTGGTCAGAGTGCGACAAGTTCGCGCCGCCTGAATAACCCTCCTTGCCTGACCTGACGCGCGCTGTATGCGGCATGTGAGTGCGAGGATGTGCCCTGTCCAGGCCAGGCGAATCGCCTGCCACATGTCGGCGCACAGGCGTAGGTTTGAGGTATGCCTCAGCATCACGAGGTCTCAGTCGACGATGTAGATACGGCTATTGACTTCGTAATTCGGAGTGGCGCCGAAGATCGAGGTAAAACGATCTCATACTCACGAGTCTTTGAAGCTGCCGGGCTGCCTCCACCTCAAGACCTGCATTTCGGCGGTGAATCTCAGCCCGTCACGTTGTTCATGGAGCGTTTTCACTTCCGCTGCATGGAGCGGACTCTTCCGCCGCTCGATTCACTGGTCGTGCATGTCGCTGGGAAGCGGACAGGATTTCCTGGATCTGGGTACTTCCGGATCAACAGACAAGTGGATCCCTTGAGCGAGCGCGCCACGACCTCGCAGCAGGTGCGAGCGACAGCCTTCTGGGAAGCCCAACGGGTGGAGTGCAGAGACTGGGGTGTCAAGAGCCGGCGAGGCCAAACCTGAAGGCCAGGACCGCAGAAGAGTCCGCCTCGCTTCGGGCATGCTCAAGCGGTAGATCCGGATACGCCAAGCTGCAATGGGGCGTTCGGATCCGCAATGACAATGCCATGGATGTGCATATGACAGGGGATTCAGGGGAGGCTCTTCCGAGACCTTTGACAAGTGGAGACCATCAAGGCTCGGCCCGCCGCTGACAGGAAGACCCGTTACCGTGCCAGCGCTGTTACAGCAGTCTCGGAGTCTGTGACCTCACCATTGAAGCGCACTTGCACAACTTCTGGCAAGTGTGTGAGTTCAGGACACGGAGCCTGCCAGCATGACCCATATTGGGGACGAGAGCGGACTGGTCCAAGGAGACGAAATGACCACAGCGAACTGGATTAGCATCGGCATACCGATTGCGGTAGCGGTCATCACCCTGGTCGCAGGTTGGGTCATCGGTCAACGAGTGACTGATCGCTGGGATCAAGCGCGGAAGCGACGAGAACTTGACCTGTCAGCCCTGGGAGAGCTCTACAGCTGTTATGGAGAGTTTTACGCCGTGTGGAAAGCGTGGAACCGCTACAGCGGCTCCGAGGATCCCTCTGTCGCACCGACTGATACGCCCTGGAGTCTACTACTCCGTGCAACGGCTGCAGAGGGCAGTGTCGAGGCCCTGCTGGCGAAGATTGTTACAGAGCGCCAACTGAAGCAGACGGAGGTGGATGCGCTAGGAGGACTTCGTCAGGCATATCGCGGTCTGCGTCACGCCATAAGAAGAGATGAGCCGCTGGCTTGGCATAGGTCCGGGAATCCGGATTATACAGCTTTCAAAGGACTGCAGACGCTAGTGGCTGAGTTACTTACACGGAGTAGTTCAGACAGGCCGTCGCCCGCGGATGCCGCACGCAACTTCGCCCGTGTGACCTCAAACGAATACGAGCGGGCATTCCGTGATGTAGCCGTAAAGGCAGGAGTTTATTTTCCAGATGGCCGTGATCCTGCTGATTTCTTGAATAGGCCATTGTAAATTTTACATCAGATGCAGGGGTAAACTCAGATCGACACTGGATTTTGCAGCAGGAATCGTGGAGAACTCTTATACAGTGAGATTCATTAGTGAGATTTGGTGCTAGTTTTTGATAGTCTCAGGTGTCATCCAAGTGCATGAGCTGCCTTCGTTGCTGAGCAAGGAGGGCTTTGCAGTTACTGATTCCTCTCAGTGCCCATGCACGCGCCCGCTCATCGGCTACTTGTTGACTTGTGCTACGGCCGGTGCCTGGCGAGGCTCGGTTGAGGTGACCGGCGGGACGCTCTCTCATTCGGCTGCCCACCTGTGAGTAGGTGTGGCTCTCACATTGGCGTGCATCCCGCCGGCCGCCGTGGCGCGGGAGGGGCTCAGGAGGGGCGTGCCCTGCTCGAAGTAGCGCTGCCCTCCTCGCCCGCAACTGCCCGCCGAGGGAGGAGAGGTAGTCATGGGATATGTGATCATCGGGATGGACCCGCATAAGCGGCCGGCGACGATCGAGGTCATCGACGGCCAGGAGAAGATCCTCGCGCAGGGCCGGTTCGGCACTGACCGCGACGGTTACAAGGCGATGCTGGCTGCAGGCCGCGGGTTCCCGGACCGGACCTGGGCCGTAGAGGGCTGCGGCGGCATTGGCCGGCACATCGCGCAGCGGCTGGTTGCCGACGGTGAGTCCGTTGCTGGTGTTCCGGCGAAGCTGTCGGCTCGGGCGCGGGTGTTCGCCGCCGGCCAGGGCCGCAAGACCGATGCCACCGACGCTCACCCGGTGGCCGTCGTGGCGCTGCGGACCCAGGGGCTGCAGGTCGTTGCGGCGGACGGCGCGACCGTCGCGCTGCGGCTGCTGGCTGATCGCCGTGACGGGCTGGGCCACGCCCGCACCGATACGGTGAACCGGCTGCACCGGCTGCTGCCGGGTATTACTGCCCGGCGGGGCGAAGAAGTTCCTGTCCGCCCAGCAGGCCCGCGCCCTGGTGGCAACTGTGCGGCCGCGTGACATTGCCGGGCGTACCCGCCGCCAGCTGGCCTCGGAGCTGATCAGCGAGCTCGCCGCCACCGGCCAAGAAGATCAAGGCCGCGAACGCTCAGCTGACCGGGCTGGCCGCTGCCACTGGCAGCAGCCTGCAAGACCTCCACGGCATCGGACCGTCCAGCGCTGCCCGCCTCCTCGGCGACGCCGGTGACATCGCCCGTTTCGCTGACCGCGGCCACTTCGCCTCGTGGAATGGCACCGCGCCCATCGATGCCTCCTCCGGCGACCAGCAGCGCCACCGGCTCTCGAGGGCCGGCAATAGGCGTATCAGCCGGGTGCTGCACATCATGGCCATCGTGCAGCTGCGCAACGACACCGAAGGCCGCGCCTATTACCGCCGCAAGCTCGCCGCCGGCAAGACCACCATGGAAGCCATCCGGTGCCTCAAACGGCGGCTGCCCGATCAGGTATACCGGCAGATGATCAACGATGCGCGGGCATCAGCGACGGGCCCGGGAGGACACACGGGGACGGCTACTGGCTCTAGCGTGGCCGGCTTGCACCCCAGCGCCGGCACTTCAAAGAAGTCACTTCCCGGACCCGCCACCTGCGACCCTACGCCGGCACGCCGGTCCACTCTCCAGGTTGCTCCCGGCGCCTCCCCTTTCACGCCGGACCGCAGCCGTCGTCAAGCGCCCTCTGCTTGACGACGGCGAGGACCGGCGCACACTGGCGAGGCGGGAACAACGACCCTCTTGACATACAGGGGAGCCATGACCGAGCGTGCTTCTGGCTGCCGTTGACCCTTGATGTCATCCGCCAGCGGCATGGGACCAGGTTGAGGGGTTTTCCGCCATGAGCATGGGACCACCCGGTCGCCAGTAGCGGGACCAGCGGCGTGGTGCGTCGCTTGTCCCGCGTCATCCCGGTTTGATCTTCGCCAGTCGAGCGGCTGGAGGTCGCCGGGATGGTGTTCCGGGAGGTGTCAGTGATCGAGATTCGTGAAGCGCTGCGGGCGTGGCTCGCGGGGAAGAGCGAGCGGGCGGTGGCCGCGCAGGCCGGGGTGGACCGCAAGACCAGCAGGCGTTATGTGACGGCCGCGGTGGCGGCTGGCCTGTCCCGCGGGGGAGGCGAAGAGCAGCTCACCGATGAGCTGATCGGCCAGGTCGTGTCGGTAGTGCGGCCGGTGCGGCCGGATGGGCACGGCCAGGGGTGGGCGGAGCTGGAGGCCCGCCGCGAGCAGATCACGAAGTGGGCCGATGGCGGCGTGCCGGTAGTGAAGATCGGCATCTTGCTGGCCCGGCAGGGCGTGGTGGTGGCGGAGCGGACGCTGCACCGGTTCGCGGCCGAGCGGTGCGGCGCGGGCGGCAAGAAGGTGACCACGCCGGTCGATGACGGGCCGCCGGGCAGTGAGCTGCAGATCGATTTCGGGGATCTGGGGCTGATCCCGGCCGACGACGGCAGGCGGCGCAAGCTGCGGGCGCTGGTGTTCACCGCCTGCTTCTCCCGGTACATGTTCGTGTACCTGACGTTCTCGATGACGCTGGAAGAGGTCATCGCCGGCTGCGAGGACGCCTGGCAGTTCTTCTCAGGGGTATTCCGCGTGGTCGTCCCGGACAATATGAGCCCGGTGGTGGCCAGCGCCGATGCGGTGAATCCGCGGCTGACCCGCGAATGGCTGGAGTACTGCCAGGTGCGGGGTTTCGTCACCGACCCGGCCCGGGTCCGTCATCCCCGCGACAAACCCCGGGTCGAGGCCGGCGTGAAATTCGTGCAGGGAAATTTCTTCGCCGGGGAGAGCTTCCTGGACCTGGCGGACGCGCGGTCCCGGATGGCGGTGTGGCTGGGGACGGTGAACGCCCGGGTGCACGGCACCACCCGGCAGGTGCCCGCGGTGATCTTCGCCGCGCAGGAGGCGCCGTGCCTGCTGCCGGCCCCGGCCGGGCGCTATCAGGTGCCGTACTGGGCGCAGGTGAAGGTCCACGTCGATTACCACATCCAGGTCGCCCGGGCGCTGTACTCGGTGCCGTGGCGTCACGTCGGCGCGCGGGTGATGGCCCGCGCGGATGAGCACCTGGTGAAGGTGTACCTGCGGGATCAGCTGATCAAGACCCATCCGCGGAAGCACCCCGGCGGGCGGTCCACCGACACCGCGGACATGCCGCCGGGAGTGGAGGGGTATGCCACCCGGACCGTGGACCGCATGGTCGCCCAGGCGGCCAGCTACGGCCCGGCCACCGGGATCTACGCGCGGCGGCTGCTGGACGGCGATGCGCCGTGGATGATGATGCGGTCGGTTTACCGGCTTATCGGGCTGGCGAAACGCTACGGCGCCCAGGCGGCTGAGGCGGCCTGCGCGCGGGCCCTGGACGTCGATGTCATCAACGTCTCCAAGATCGAGTCGATGCTGAAGAACGCCACCGAGAAGGCCCCGCCGGCGGCCGGCCTCGCCGCCGGGGCCGGCGCCGGGCCGGGCCGGTTCGCCCGTGACGCGGCCGAGTACGCCACCGCGACCGGGATACGGCTGCAGGTCGTGGACGGCGGCAGCGACCCCGCCGGCGGCCGGTCCTGACCTGACCTGCCCCGCGCCATCTGCCGGCCGCCGGAAAGCACGCCGCCGGGCGCGCGGCTCATCATCCTTCCCCTATTTCTTTTTATTCCTTTTCCTCTCCGAGCGGAAAAGAAAAAGAAAGGCCTCTGCCATGACCACCCAGATCCCTGACCAGATACCACTGCCCGGCCCGCTCAACGGGGCGGCGCCGCCCGCCGCAGACGGCGCACGCCGCTGCAAGCAGCCCGGATGCGGCGCCGAGCTGCCGGCCGCCACCGGGCGCGGCGCACCCCGCCTGTTCTGCAGCCCTGCCTGCTCACGCAAGTGGCACAACGACAACCGCCTCACCGCCGACGCCGCCGGGCAGCAGCAGGCAGCCGCCGGCGGCCCGCTGGCCGGCCTGCAGCAGCTGCTCACCCAGGCCGCTGAACTGGCCGGCGCCGCCGCCGCCCAGCTGGCCGCCGCCGACCCCGGCCGGGTCACCACGGCGCTGGCCACTGCGGACGCCGCCCGCCGCCAGGCCCAGGCCGAAACCGCCGTCGCCCTCGCCCAGGCTGCCGGAGCCATCCAGGCCGAACAGGCCGCCGCCGCGGCGATGCACGCCGCCCGGCACGACACCCAGGCCGCACTAGAGGCCGCTGACCAGGCCCGCACCGACGCGGACGCCGCCGACGCCCGCGCGCAGGCCGCCCGCGACCACGCCAGCGCCCAGATCACCCAGATCCGCCAGCAAGCCGACACCGCCCTCGCCGACGCCCGCGCCGCTACCAGCGCCGCCCGCGCCGACCGGGACGCCGCGCTGGCCGCCGGCGAACTAGCACGCCACCACGCCGGCACCGAGATCAGCCGGGCCCGGCAAGCCGAAGCCGACGCCCGCGCCGAAAACGACCACGTCCGCGCCGACGCCGCCCGCGAACGCGACGCGGAGGCCGCCGCCTGCACCGCCCAGCTGCACGCCATCCAGGCCCTCGCCGACACCTGGCGCGCCCGTGCCGAGCACGCCGAGCAGCAGCTCGACCTCGAACGCGACCACCAGCGCCGCCTCACGGCCCAGCCCGGCACCGCCACCGGCGGCAACGACGGCACGCCCGCAGCCAGGACCAGCACCCGGCCAGCCGTCACCAGGGCCACCGCCGCCGGCGGCAGCCAGCCCTAACCCCTGCCGCGGGCAGGGACCGCCGCCCCGGCCGCCCCTGCCCGCGCCCATCCACCTGACACGGAAAGGACCACCCCATGTCTTTGCTGACCGACCCGCTCGACCCCGACCTCAAAGCCACCCTGCGCGCCCTCAAGCTCGGCAAGCTCACCGCCACCTTGCCCGAGCGCCTCACCCTCGCCCGCCAGGACAACATGCCCCACGCCGACTTCCTCCAGCTCGTCCTGTCCGACGAAGTCGCCCGCCGCGAAGCCGGCTCCATCGCCCTGCGCGCCAAGAACGCCGGCCTGGACCCCGCCATGCGCACCGAAACCTGGGACCCTGCCGCTGCCATCCGCTACGACCAGCGGCTCTGGAACGAACTGGTCTCCCTGCGGTTCCTCGACGGCCCCCACGGCGCCTTGATACTGGGTCCGGTCGGCGTCGGGAAAACACACCTGGCCACCGCCCTGGGCCACATCGCCGTCCGCCGCCGCCGCACCGTGCACATGGCCCGCGCCGACAAGCTCTTCAAGCGCCTCACCGCAGCCCGCCTCGACAACACCCTCGACTACGAATACCGCCGCCTGACCACCGTCGAGCTGCTCATCATCGACGACTTCGCGCTCCAGCCCCTTACCCCTGCCCAGACCACCGACTTTTACGAGGTAATCACCGAACGCCACCGCAAAGCCTCCACCGTGGTCACTTCCAATCGCGAGTGAAATTCGTGCAGGGAAATTTCTTCGCCGGGGAGAGCTTCCTGGACCTGGCGGACGCGCGGTCCCGGATGGCGGTGTGGCTGGGGACGGTGAACGCCCGGGTGCACGGCACCACCCGGCAGGTGCCCGCGGTGATCTTCGCCGCGCAGGAGGCGCCGTGCCTGCTGCCGGCCCCGGCCGGGCGCTATCAGGTGCCGTACTGGGCGCAGGTGAAGGTCCACGTCGATTACCACATCCAGGTCGCCCGGGCGCTGTACTCGGTGCCGTGGCGTCACGTCGGCGCGCGGGTGATGGCCCGCGCGGATGAGCACCTGGTGAAGGTGTACCTGCGGGATCAGCTGATCAAGACCCATCCGCGGAAGCACCCCGGCGGGCGGTCCACCGACACCGCGGACATGCCGCCGGGAGTGGAGGGGTATGCCACCCGGACCGTGGACCGCATGGTCGCCCAGGCGGCCAGCTACGGCCCGGCCACCGGGATCTACGCGCGGCGGCTGCTGGACGGCGATGCGCCGTGGATGATGATGCGGTCGGTTTACCGGCTTATCGGGCTGGCGAAACGCTACGGCGCCCAGGCGGCTGAGGCGGCCTGCGCGCGGGCCCTGGACGTCGATGTCATCAACGTCTCCAAGATCGAGTCGATGCTGAAGAACGCCACCGAGAAGGCCCCGCCGGCGGCTGGCCTCGCCGCCGGGGCCGGCGCCGGGCCGGGCCGGTTCGCCCGTGACGCGGCCGAGTACGCCACCGCGACCGGGATACGGCTGCAGGTCGTGGACGGCGGCAGCGACCCCGCCGGCGGCCGGTCCTGACCTGACCTGCCCCGCGCCATCTGCCGGCCGCCGGAAAGCACGCCGCCGGGCGCGCGGCTCATCATCCTTCCCCTATTTCTTTTTATTCCTTTTCCTCTCCGAGCGGAAAAGAAAAAGAAAGGCCTCTGCCATGACCACCCAGATCCCTGACCAGATACCACTGCCCGGCCCGCTCAACGGGGCGGCGCCGCCCGCCGCAGACGGCGCACGCCGCTGCAAGCAGCCCGGATGCGGCGCCGAGCTGCCGGCCGCCACCGGGCGCGGCGCACCCCGCCTGTTCTGCAGCCCTGCCTGCTCACGCAAGTGGCACAACGACAACCGCCTCACCGCCGACGCCGCCGGGCAGCAGCAGGCAGCCGCCGGCGGCCCGCTGGCCGGCCTGCAGCAGCTGCTCACCCAGGCCGCTGAACTGGCCGGCGCCGCCGCCGCCCAGCTGGCCGCCGCCGACCCCGGCCGGGTCACCACGGCGCTGGCCACTGCGGACGCCGCCCGCCGCCAGGCCCAGGCCGAAACCGCCGTCGCCCTCGCCCAGGCTGCCGGAGCCATCCAGGCCGAACAGGCCGCCGCCGCGGCGATGCACGCCGCCCGGCACGACACCCAGGCCGCACTAGAGGCCGCTGACCAGGCCCGCACCGACGCGGACGCCGCCGACGCCCGCGCGCAGGCCGCCCGCGACCACGCCAGCGCCCAGATCACCCAGATCCGCCAGCAAGCCGACACCGCCCTCGCCGACGCCCGCGCCGCTACCAGCGCCGCCCGCGCCGACCGGGACGCCGCGCTGGCCGCCGGCGAACTAGCACGCCACCACGCCGGCACCGAGATCAGCCGGGCCCGGCAAGCCGAAGCCGACGCCCGCGCCGAAAACGACCACGTCCGCGCCGACGCCGCCCGCGAACGCGACGCGGCGGCCGCCGCCTGCACCGCCCAGCTGCACGCCATCCAGGCCCTCGCCGACACCTGGCGCGCCCGTGCCGAGCACGCCGAGCAGCAGCTCGACCTCGAACGCGACCACCAGCGCCGCCTCACGGCCCAGCCCGGCACCGCCACCGGCGGCAACGACGGCACGCCCGCAGCCAGGACCAGCACCCGGCCAGCCGTCACCAGGGCCACCGCCGCCGGCGGCAGCCAGCCCTAACCCCTGCCGCGGGCAGGGACCGCCGCCCCGGCCGCCCCTGCCCGCGCCCATCCACCTGACACGGAAAGGACCACCCCATGTCTTTGCTGACCGACCCGCTCGACCCCGACCTCAAAGCCACCCTGCGCGCCCTCAAGCTCGGCAAGCTCACCGCCACCTTGCCCGAGCGCCTCACCCTCGCCCGCCAGGACAACATGCCCCACGCCGACTTCCTCCAGCTCGTCCTGTCCGACGAAGTCGCCCGCCGCGAAGCCGGCTCCATCGCCCTGCGCGCCAAGAACGCCGGCCTGGACCCCGCCATGCGCACCGAAACCTGGGACCCTGCCGCTGCCATCCGCTACGACCAGCGGCTCTGGAACGAACTGGTCTCCCTGCGGTTCCTCGACGGCCCCCACGGCGCCTTGATACTGGGTCCGGTCGGCGTCGGGAAAACACACCTGGCCACCGCCCTGGGCCACATCGCCGTCCGCCGCCGCCGCACCGTGCACATGGCCCGCGCCGACAAGCTCTTCAAGCGCCTCACCGCAGCCCGCCTCGACAACACCCTCGACTACGAATACCGCCGCCTGACCACCGTCGAGCTGCTCATCATCGACGACTTCGCGCTCCAGCCCCTTACCCCTGCCCAGACCACCGACTTTTACGAGGTAATCACCGAACGCCACCGCAAAGCCTCCACCGTGGTCACTTCCAATCGCGACGCCAGTAAAGCGCACTTGTTCGCGTGAACCTGTGCCAGGTGGCAGCTGAAGTTTCACGGGTTCAGCAGGCGGCTTTCGTCGACGTGGTCGGCGAGGTAGGGAATGACGCCCTCGGGCCGCATCCCGAACGCGGCGGACACGAGCTTGGGGTCGATGCTGGTGACGAGTTCGGCGAGGCGGGTGCTGCGCAGCAGGCGGGGCCGGACGCCGGCCGGGTCGAGGATGTGGCTGAGGTAGTAGGCCGATGCCGTCGCCCGGGTGCTCTTGGTTTGCTTGGTGACAAGGACATGCGGGTTGCCGGTGCGCAGCGCATCGCGGTGGTCCAGGCATCGCTGGATGGCGGTCCAGGTGGCCGGGTCCAGCGGGGTCGGCTGCGGCCGGCGGCCGAGCCGGACGGTGCGTCTGGCCGGGTCGATGTCGCTGACGGTGATCCCGCGTAGTTCTTCGCTGGTGGCGCCGTGCAGCAGGGCAAGCAGGCCGGTCAGCGCCTCGTGCGGGTGCACGCGGGCGGCTGCGGTCCAGCGGCGGAACAGCTGCCGCTGCAGGGCCAGCCCGGCTGTCGGGCCGCGGAAGCCGCGGGGCTCGCGGGCGGTCAGCCCGCGGGCCGGGTCGATGAGCACCAGCTTGCTGGTCCTGGCCCAGGCGAAAAAGTGCCGCAGTGCGGTCAGCCGGGTTTTGCGGTTGGCTGGCTGGGCTTGCAGGAACGCCTCGATGTCGTGCATGTCCGCTGTTGCCCAGTCGTCTTTGCCCCGCTGGCTGGCCAGGAACCTGGACAGGTCGCGGATGGCCGATAGGTGCGCCTCGATCGTGTTGTCAGAGCGGGGCCGGGTTCCGGCCCGGCGGGCGCGTTCCCGGGCATGCAGGCTGGCCTCGGCGAAGGCGCCCGCTGCGGGGCGCATCGGGGCGGGGACGGCGTCGATGCGGCGTTGCCGCCGCCCGGCTGCCGCCCGGCCGGCCTGGTCGAGGGGCAGCGCGAGGCCGCGGGTCACGAAGAAATCCTCCAGGGTGCGGGCGAGCGTGCCTGGCGACCGGCCGCGGCCGAACTGCCGGGATCGTTCCAGCAGGACCTGCGGATGAGATGGCCCGCCGCCGGCGAGTAGCTGGCCGAGGCAGCTGACCAGCTGGGATGCCCGGGAGGGGCAGTGCCTGGCGGCGGCGTGAGCGGCGAAGTCACCCAGCCATCCAGGCGGGTCGGGCAGCCGGGCACTGACGTTCCCGGCCCGGATGAAGGGCCGGCCGGGGTGACGCTGCCAGCACGGCCCGCACAGGCCGAGACCGGCGTGCCGGCGCAGCTGCCCGCACCCGGCGCAGACCCGGGGCGGTTTTTTCGGCGGCCCCGGCCGGGAGCAGCTGCCGCACCAGCCGGTGTCCTCGCGCAGATGACCGGGCCTCTCGCAGCGCGGGCACAGCCGCAAGGAGGCCAGCCGTCCGGCTTTGCGACGGCATTCCCTGCATAGCGTGGCTTCCGGTGACCGCACCGGATGCCCGCAGCTGGCACACACCCGCGAGCAGATGACGCACCGTCCGGTGTCCTCGCGCAGCACCCGCTGCCTTCCGCAGCCCGGGCATGCCGCTTTCGCCGCTGCCTGGGCCAGCCGGCGCCAGCACAAGCAGCAGTGCTGCCGGCCGTGGCGGCCGACCGGCGCACCGCAGTCCACGCAATCGGACAGGCGCTTGCCCACCTCCGGCCGCCTCCGATCACACCGGCGGCATCGACCGGCCCCGCGAGGACGCGGCCCTCGGCAGGTCCTGCACCGGCCGCGGCGCAGCGGCGGGCCGGTCCACCGGGGTGGTGTCCACCTCGAGCAAGTCGTCCGGGGTGCATTCCAGCGCGGTGCACAACGCCGCCAGCGTGGACAGCTTGACCTGGGACGGCTGCCCGGCGAACAGCGCCGACACCGACGCCGAGGAGAGCTCCAGCCCTGCTTTCTCGGCCAGCAGGCGGCGCAACTGGGCGCCGGTCCACACCTCACGCTGCGCCGCCGCCATCCGCAGCTTCCACTTAATCTGCATCCTGGTCTCCTTCCAGGCTGGCCAGGGTCGCCGACACCGCCCGCCGGTAGGCATCCTCGATGAACGTCTCCGAGGGCCGGACATACCGCATCGTGGAGCCCACCGTCCAATGACCGAGCATCTGCTGGATCGCGACCAGGTCCATGCCTCTCTCGTAGTTGTGCGTGGCGCACGCCCGCCGCAGCCCGTGCGGGCTGAACCGGCCTTCCGGCGGCCCGCCTTCCAGCTCCAGCAGGTACCGCAGCCGGTTACGGATCGTGCCGCGGTGCAGCCGGCCGCCGGACTCATCAGCGAACAGCACCAGCGACTCCGGGAACCGGGGCCGGACGTCAGCGCAGAACCACCGCAAGATCAGGTCCAGGCCATCGAGCATCGGAACCCACCGCGGCCGCGGTCCCGAGGTCCGCGCCGCCTTGCCGAACCGCACGTGCAGCTTGCCGAACGGGCCCCGGCCGAAATGCGCATCCGGATGGTCCAGCATCGACGCCTCATCGGCGCGCAGCCCGCCGTGATACAGCGTCCGGAACAAGGCGTAATCGCGGGCAGCCGGGCCATACTTGCGGGCGGTGGCGATGCGGTCCTTCATGAAGCCGAAAAAAGCATCCAGCCGCTCCGGTGACGGCGGCGGCAGCTGGGACGCGGAATCGTCGCCGACATGGCGGGAGGCGTTGAACTCATCGACCGGGCACTCCAGCCGGATCCCGAACCCGGCCTCGATCTCAGCGGCCTTACGGGCGGCCAGGAACCGGTAGAACCCCTTGAATGCCTGCACATAACCCCGGCGGGTCGAGGCGGCCAGCCCTCCGGCGGCCAGTGATCCCACGACCCGGTCGATGTCCTCTGCCGTGGCCTCCCACGCCGGGCAGCCCAGCAAGGCCAGCATCCGCTCCAGCACGCCCGTGTCGTTCTCGATCGTCACCGGGCTGAACCCGCGTGCCACCCACGACGCCAGATACGCCTCCACACAGCCGGACTGGAACCGCCACGGGTCCGGCGCCACCACCGCGACCGCCACCGGACGCCCCTCGATCACCCGCAACTGCGACCCATCCACCGGCACACCTTCCTCGCACCAGCCAAAACAAGGTGACACCTAGCAAACCGGGCTCACACCTCGAATACCAGTAAGACACGCCGAAGCCGCATCGCCGCAGGCAACAGGGCAAACGCGCAAAGATCAACATGTGCCAGTCCCGGTTGAATGGCTGCCCCTCATGGCCGACCCGCTGCTGGCCCAGTCAGCCATCGACCGCCTCACCTCCACCTGCCACGAGCTCGTCGTCGAAGGTGACTCCTACCGCCGCCGCCAGCGCCCCGCCGCACCCCCAGTTGACGAACCCGCCCCAGCCACACCATGATGCTCACGCAACCCGACCAGGTGGTCCCTAGGTCGTGGCGAGCCGCTGGTCCCATCTCGCTGGCGGGTGACACCCTTGACCCCATCCACGCTGTGCGGGGGCATCCCGCCTGCGGGCTGGGCGTCTTACCTCTTACCGTGGACTGGCCGGTCGACCGGGAGGCTCGCCAGGGATCGGAAGTTCGCGGACATAAGCGGCCGGAACATCGCTAGCAATTGGCAAGGCATGGGCCGAGAGACAGCGCCGGTGTCCAAGGCCTCGGTGCCGCCGACGGCATGGTCGAGTCAGCTACGCTCGGTAATGGAGTTCGCTAGCCGCGGCACTCAGTTCGTGGAACGGCCCGTGGAACGAGTGCTGGCGCAGACTCTGTGCGCTGTGTGCTTTCCGTGCATATTCGCGGGACGTTGGTGCAGGCAGTGCGCTCGGAGCGGTTCAGCGGTCTTCTTTTAATCCGTGGGTTCTGGGTTCGAGCCCCAGGCGCCCTACCCACTCTGACCTGCGGTTTCTTCCTTGATCAGGGCCCGGCGGGCCTGCCGTCCCGGCCTGGCGTGGAACGACCCGATCCGCTGCTTCGGCGCACACAATGCACACAATGCACTACCTGCGTATACGCAGAGTCACCGCCCGCGGTTCCGCGCACGGGGTGGTCGGCTGAAGAGGTCAGGCGCAAGGTCGACGGCGTCCGGCCGCACCACGCGGGATGCCGATCACGGTTGCGCCACAATGGGAGGTCATGACCGCAAGTCATCTGGACGGCGCTTTCGAGCGCTGGCGGAGCGCGCTGCTGGGACGCGCTCGCCACTCCCGGCAATGTCATGGCTTGGCAGGACGGCCCGCTGGGCAACGAGACTAACGAATTCACCTTCATGATCATCGATCCGGCGGGTTAGGCGCTGATCCACTAAGCACATCACGGCAGAAGCGGATGGTGGGCCGGTGGATAAGTGTGCATTTTCATGCGGCGATGTGCCGTCAAACGTGCCGACAGAGACGGGAGGCATCTCCTAGACGCGCACCTGGCTGCCGATCTGCTCGCCAGTCCCGGCGTTTCGTCCGATTAGGGGCGGAGGTCCGCGACGCTCGAAAGGCGTTTGTCCTGTCGAGTGCGAGTGTGGCAGCGTGGTCGCCGTGACTGAAGGCAACGAGCCCGAGATCGTGCCGGAACGGTGGAATGCCGTCGGAAACGGTTCCGGCATGTGGATGGATATGACGCTCGATCCGAGGTTCGCGACGGGAACCGAGCCAGAGGGCGAGCGGGCGACGCTGCTTGACTACCTGCGCGCCTACCGGCTGGCGATCGAGATGAAGTGCGCCGGCCTTGGCGCAGCCCAGCTCGCCCGCCGGTCGGTGCCGCCCTCCACGATGTCCCTGCTCGGTCTTATCCGCCACATGGCCGACGTGGAACGCCACTGGTTCCGGCGGGTGATGGCGCAGGCCGACGCGCCCGCGCTGTACTGGTCCGAGGACGTGCCGGATGCTGACTGGCTCGGCGCGGTCGCCGACCCGGCGGTCGTGGACGACGCCTGGCGGGCCTGGCGCGCCGAGGTGGCCTTCGCGGAGAAGTTCGTCGCCGATTCACCCGACCTGGGCATCAAGGGCCTGAACCGGGATGGCACTAGCGTCGCGCTGCGCTCGGTTCTGGTCCACATGATCGAGGAGTACGCCCGTCACTGCGGCCACGCCGACCTGCTGCGGGAACGGATCGACGGCCGCGTCGGCCAATGACGGCGGCAGCGGCATTTTTCGGCGAGGTTGCCGCGGATCTCGACGTCTACAGATTGCGGCCAGCCCATAAACCATGTTCTGCGCGATCGCCCATGCCATCGCTGCGCTGACAGCGGCTACGAGCGGATGCGCTGGTCAGGTACTACGGTGACCCAGGATGCGGGGGCGCGCGAAGTCCCGGTTGTCGATGATGATGTCTGCCACGGCTTGCGGGCGCACCTCAGCCAGGTAGATCGTCTCGCCCACGTGGTAGCGGTCGCGGTGCAGGCGGGCCGCTTCCGCGATGCCCTCCATGGCGGAGTCGCGGGCGATGCCCCGGCGGAGCGCCATCTCTGCGTCCACCTCAAGCCAGATGCGATACTCCCAGCAGTCGTTGTACTCGGGGCGGAACGCGAAGGCCGAGTCGACGATCAGCACCGCGCCGGCCGGAGCGGTGACCTTATTGTCCCGGTGGTCTTCGCCGGTCAGCGGATCGTGCGCGCAGAGCACGACCTCGCCGGTTCCGCCGGGCCCTGCCGGGGCGAGCAGCAGGTTCCGGGCGCAGGCGAAGTCGTAGGCGTTGCGGTAGTAGCCCTCGCCGGTGACCCGGTCATAGCCAAGCTCACGGGCGTGCCGCCAAGGGTGCTTGAAGTCATCCATCGAGGCGCGCATGGTCGGACGGCCCAGGCCGCGCAGCGCGGCCGCCAGCTCGTGTCCGAAGCTGGTCTTGCCAGCTGCGGTCAAGCCGTCAACGCCGACCCGGAGCCGGCCCGGACCCAGCCCCGCGACCCGGCCGGCAACCTCGCCGATAACCGCCGTCCGCTCAGCGGACGCCGCCGAAGGCAGCGGCTGCCGCCAGGTGGACACGGACTCGAACGCCTGCACGTCCCGACTATACGAACGCCTCACCCGCCAGGACCACAGCTACCAGACGACCGAAGAGCGGCATGAGGGTGCGTCGGCTCGGCTCATTCTGCTCGTGTGATGGGTTTGCAGCCTGTGGCATCAAGAGGCTCAGGGCAGATCGGGATCTCGGATGGCCGGCCAGGAAGAGGCCGGCTGCATCGTCATGGATCAGCGAATTGTCGGCCAGCCATTGGACGGCCCGGCGCTTGGCGCGAGTTTCGCGGAACGCGTACCACGCTGGTAGCAGGTCCGGATACTCCTTGTGGAGCTCGTCCTTGAAACGGCGGAAGGCGCCTTTGCCCTGGATGGCCCGTGCCAGCCTGCGCCCGGCACGTTCATTGGTGATTGCTTCGGCGAAGTCGGCCATGTCCTGGTACCAGACCCAAGATGGCAGCGGATCGACGCATACCAGGTCCAGGTCGTCGAGGTCGGCTGGTGTCTGGCCGTCGATGCCGGTGTCGGCTGTCCAGAAAGCGATCTCCCCGGTCTGCGGGTTGATCAGCCACCGGTGTTCGTAGTCGATCTGATCGGCCAGCGCGTTGCCGATCTCTTCCAGGTCGAGGCTGCTCAGGTCAAGCACCAGGCCAGAATAGATCCCTCTTCCTATCGCCAGCACCGGAGGATCGAACGCCCGGCCGGCGGCAAATGAGTGCGGCGTTTCTGCTGCTGGCCTTCCGCTTGCTGGCTTGCCACGGCGGCTGCGGGGTCGCGGCCAGGCGCTGGGAGAGAGAATGGGAGAGTGAACGCCTCCACCGCCGTTGACCTGGTTCGGAGCCGCCTGGGTGGGTTGATCTTCCAGCGGGTAGCCGGGCCGCAGGGCCCAGCGCGCCGCCGGGTGATCCACGACACCGCCGGAGAGCGCTGGTTCGCCGAGGATCGCCCGGTCCGCCGGGTACATGGGGACTCCTCGATGTTCATCGGCGGGATCACGGCTTTGCTGCTGCAGTCCTTGCACCCGCTGGCCATGGCCGCGGTGGCCGGTCATTCGGGCTACCGCGGTGACCCGTGGGGGCGGTTGCAGCGGACCAGCTACTTCCTGGCCGTCACCACGTTCGGCCGGGCTAGTGATGCCCGAGCAGCGATCGCACGGGTGCGGGCGATCCACCAGCGGATCACCGGGACCGCGCCGGACGGCCGGCCGTACGCGGCGTCGGACCCGCACCTTTTGACCTGGGTTCATATCGCTGAAGCCGACAGCTTCCTGCGCGCACACAGCCGCTTTGGCGCCCGCCCGCTGGATCAGGCCGGGCGCGACGGTTACGTTGCCGACCTGGCCCGGATCGGCGCCGAGCTCGGCGTGCTCGACCCGCCGCGCACCGAAGCCGAGCTGTCCGCCCGCATCGCCTCCTACCGTGCCGAGCTGGCCGGTACCGCCCAGGCCCGCGAGGCTGCCCGGTTCTTGCTGCTCACCCCGCCACTTCCGGCCATCGCCCGGCCGCCCTACACCGTGCTGGCCGCCGCAGCGGTGTCGTTGCTGCATGGATGGGCCCGCCGACCACTTCACCTGCCCCGCCTGCCAGTGACCGAAGCCGCAGTCGTCCGCCCAGCAGGCCATGCCATGGTTCATGCCATCCGCTGGGCCATCACCCCACCCCCAGCAGCCCCCGCCAGCTAAGGGCGAGTCCGGGCCGGATGAGCGGCCATCATCGCGGCATGAGCGGACGTCTATCAGCCTGACGGTCCGCTACCTTTCGGAGGGTGGACGATCCCGAACGCCGCAGTGAGCGACTCGTCGAGCAGCGCATGCGCAACCGCGCCATGGAAGCGTTGGTTGCCCTCAGCGAAGGCGACTCGGGCGTTCGTAGCGTCGGCGTAGGTGAGGGTTCAGGGATGGAGCCGGCGGAGAATCAGGGCCCTTACCAGCCACGAACGCCGCCGATGGCCGAGGACGATCCGGTTGTGCAGTGGCTGCTGCAGGGCGATCCGGCGATCCGCTGGCAGGTGCTGCGCGACCTCGTCAACGCCTCGGAGACCGAGGTGGCGACCGAGCGAGCGCGGGTGGAGCACGAGGGCTGGGGTGCTCGGCTGCTGGCGCTGCGGGCTCCTGATGGCCTGTGGGCGAACGGGGCCTACTTTCCGGGTACCGCGGCGTTCGCAGCGGCCACTGCGCGGGCTCTGGCTGCCGGTGAGCCACCGCCGCCTTTCCCGTCGCCCGGCGCGGAACCGGCCGAGGCACCGGCCGACGGGTCGAGTGCCGGGCTGGGCCAGCCGTGGACCGCGACGTACCCTGTCCTGCTCGACCTGTGTCACCTGGGCATACCCCCGGACAGTCCGGTGATGCAAGAGACCGCACACCTGGTGGCCCGCAACTGCCGCTGGGAGTACGACGGGCTGCCTTTTTTCGCCGGCGAGGTGGACTGCTGCATCAACGCCGGCACGATCCTGATCGGTGCCTACCTGGGCGTCGACGTCGACCCGGTGGTGCAGCGGCTCGTGGCCGACCAGATGCCGGATGGTGGCTGGAACTGCTGGGCCGAGACGCGCCCGGCGCCGGCATCTTTCGCAAGCACCCTGGACGTGATCGACGCTCTGCTGAGGTGGGAGCGCCATACCGGCGGATCTGAGGAGGTCCGCCGGGCTCGCCGGAACGGAGAGGAGTACTTGCTGCGGCGCAACCTCTTCCGGTCGTTCCGCACGGGCGAGGTGGTCAACCCGCAGTGGGCATTGTTCTCCTACCCCCCACGCTGGCACTACGACCTGCTCAAGGCCACGGAGTACTTCGCCCGGCGTGGGGGCACTCCGGATCCGCGGCTGGCCGAAGCGATCGAACGCGTCCGCGCAAAGCGCCGGCCCGACGGGCGTTGGCTGCTCGAGAACAACCACTCCGGCGCGGTCCACTTCCGGTTCGAGGAACCCGACGGCACGCCTAGCCGGTGGAACACCCTGAGGGCGCTGCGGGTGCTGCGCTGGTACGACGCGTCCGCCCACTCCGGCAGCGCGAGTCAGGCGTCTTGACGACAGGTGGCGACATCACGTCGACGCTGGCAGTTGAGCCGTTCCGCTGGAGGAACCATCAGCGGGAATGCGACTTGCCACCGGGCAAGGCGCACGACCGAGGGTCCCACTAGACCCGTCCGGCTCCCGGGTACCGCACCGGAGCCCTATGCGGGACTGCGGCGGACCCTCGCATGCGACGCACGCTCATCGGCACGACCGCGCCTCGTGCTTGAGATCTGATCAGGTACCGGAAGCCATGTACGCGGCGAGGATGTAGTTGAGATGGCGGTCGAGGTTCTTTCGGGCCGGTCATAGCGCATGGTGGTGCGCGGGTCGGCGTGCCGGGCGGCGATCTGGACATCGCGCAGGTCGACGCCGGCGTCGAGCATGGTCGTGACATAGGCGTGCCTTCTCTCCGCACTCGCCGTGTGCAGGGGATTCGTGTAGCGATTCTGCCTGGCCGATTCGAGTGCGGAACTTTCGCGCTGATGGTGACGCGCCGTGTGGCGATTTCCGGCCTCGCATGTGACGCACGTCATATCGTCAGGATTCGGGGAAATCGGCGGGACGCTGGCCGTTGGCGTGGCGGACGGCGCGGACGACGAGGGCGATGCGGGTCTGGTCGAGTCCGGTGAGCGCGTCGTTGAGGTCGACGGGGATGCCGTCGGCGATGCTGGCCGCCAGCCTCAGGATCCGGTTCTCCCCGCTGCTGCAGGGCAGGAGCCCGGTCTCGCGGCTGGTGATGGCGGACTGCCAGTCGATGCAGGCGAGTCCGGTGACGCCGTCGGTGAGCGAGGTGCCGGTGCGGATGAAGCGGGTGAAGTCGTCGCGGCGAAGCCATCCGGTGCTGATGACCAGTTCGCAGGCTGCTTCGAGAGAGTAGAGCCCGGCGGCGCCGGCGCGGGCAGCGTCGGCGAGGCCGGGCTGGCGGGGCTGAATGGCGGTCATGACTGGTGCTGCTCCCTGGGAGAAGGTGCCGGGGCTGGCAGCCGGCGAATACGTGCGGCCAGCTGTACTTCCTGGCGCAGCCGGGTGATCTCGTCGTGCTGGGCGGCGAGCCGGGCCAGGGCGTGGTCGCGGAAGCCGGCGAGTTCGCTGATCGTGGCGTCTGACTTGCCGAGCCGTTCCTTCAGGCGGGTGATTTCGTCTTTGAGCCGGGTGATCTGGGCGTCGCGGGGGTCAGGCCGTTCGCCGGCATCGAGGAGTTCTCTGAGCCTCTGCTCGAACTCGGTGCGCAGGTGGGCGTAGGGGCGGCTGCCGTAGAAGGCGGTGCGGTCGACGCCGGCCGCGCCGGCGAGCGTCTTGATGTCGCATTTCCCGCCGGGCGGGATGTCGCCGTTCAGGAACCGGTTCATCGCCGTCCTGATCTTCGCCTCGTTGTCGGCGAGCTGCTGCCTGCTGAGTCTCATCCGGGTTCTCCTGCGGCTGTGGCCTCGTCGATTCGCGCCAGGACGCGGACGGCGCGGTCGTGCTCGGCTTCCAGCCGTTTCCTTTCGGCTTTCTGGGCCCGGCCGAGCTGGCCGAGGAACGTCTTGGTGTTCTCGGCGTGCTCGGCCCAGACGGGCCGGTGGCAGGGATGGTGGGTGGCCTGCGGGCAGCGGGCTGAGTCGCACATTCCGATGAGAGGCTTGTCGCCGGCCTGGTCGCCGGCCAGCCGGAGGCAGAGTGCCCGGGACGGGTCGGTGAACCAGCAGTAGTTCGCGGTGCCGAGGTGCAGCACGCTGGCGCGCTTGGCGAGGAGGGAAAGGATCTCCCGGTCGCTGCGCTGCACTTTCGCCGCGGGGGCTTCAGCGGTGTCGGGCGCGGCATCGACGTGGGCGAAGAAGCCGGTCAGCTCGCGGGCGCCGGGCCCGGCGGGCATGATGCCGTTCTGGTAGTTGCGGAATTCGTCCCAGAGCAGGGCGAGGTTGCGTTCGCTTTCGTGCTCGTTGACCTCGGCGAGCAGCTCGGCCTGGGCTCCGCCGGGGCGGGAAGCGTACCCTTCCGTAGTTGCCGCGGCGACGTGCTTGAGGTGCACCTTGGCGGCGAGGACGCCGCCGGGCCGGTAGGCGAGCTCCATCGCCAGCGTTCTGCGCAAGGCTCGCAGGGTCACGGGGTAATCCGGGATGGGGGCGAGCCCGAGACGCTGGCCGGAAGGCCCGTTCACCCAGTTCCGGAACCATTTGTAGCGGACGGCGAAGGCGATCCGGCCGAACAGGAGCGTGCTGTCGGCGGGGCTGTCGGCGGGGCTGTCGTTCAGCTGCCCGGCGAGTTCTGCTGCCTGGCAGGCGGGCTCGATGACGACCCATTCATCGCGGGTGCCGCCGAGCGGCTGGCCCTTGATGAGCGTGCCGGCCAGCCGGTAGCGGATCATGCCGGGCGCGGGTTCGTCGGCTGTCTGGCATCCGGTCCGGAGTTCCATCAGCTCGCTGGCGCGCATTCCCGACACCGCGGCGATCACGGTCGCCGCCGCGGTGCGGACGACGCCGGCCAGTGCGACGGCCTCAAGCCGGTGCAGGGGCTGTGACCAGGGAACCTTCCCCTGGCCGTCGGCGCGGTCGACGAGCGCCCCGTCGCGGGCGAACATCTCCTGGACGCCGACCGCCGACGCTGCTGCCTCGATAGGGTCTCGCAGTTCATCGAGCCACCGGAGGTTGAACTGGCTGATGCCTGCCTGGCGGGCCAGGATGTTCAGGCTGACCGGGAGCAGCGGATCGCCAGGCTGCCATCCGGCGGCGAGCCGGTCGCTGATCACGTGGCCGGGGAGCATGGGCAGTGGCTCGCCGTCGTGCCGGTATCGGTCCAGCAGCCGGGTGATCTCGGCGGCAGGGGCTCGCGACACCTTAGCGAACTCGCCGCCGGGGATCTGCGTCCGTGCTGCCGGTCCGCATCCCTGACCTGCTGGTTCAGGGTGACGGCGTGCGGGCCGATGACGGAGGCGAGATAGAGGGCCGCGGCAAGCATGGGCTGCAGGATGTCGTCGCTGAGCGGCTGGGTCTTGTTCATGCTCCGCCCGCTGGGCATCTCTGCGATCGCGGTGGCGGTGGCCCCGCCCCAGGGCCGCAGGCCCGGGTCCGGCCGGTCGGCGGTGAACAGCTCGCCGTAGTTGAGCAGGTCGATGACGGCCTGGGCGGCTCCCCTGCGGGTGCCGGGGCTGCGCTCGCCGACCACGATGCCGTCCTCGCTGGTCACGTGGCGGCGGTGGGCAAGGTATGCCTCGCAGTGCCGGGTGGTGATCTCGCCCAGGCTGGCGATGCCCTGGCCGGCGAGCCAGTTCAGGAGCCGGGCGGTCTCGCCGAGGCGGCGGCTGGCGGTGGCGATGTGCACCGGGGTCCGGTGGGCCCGCGGCAGCGGGGCGACCGCTTCGTGCCGCGGCACGAGCATCGCGAAGATCAGCTCCTTGGCGGCCAGCCGCCATCGAGGGTCGGCGATCTGCGTGAAGCTGAGACGGCGGATATTGGGCCCCATCGAGACGGGAATCCCTGCCACGTCGGTGAAGTCCCACAGGTCATCGTCGAACATGGGCCGGGGCGCCCCGTCGGGGAGCATGAGCCCTGCCTGCCGGCAGACGTCGGCGCCGGCGAACGGCGACCCGCCCGGAAGCAGGGACTGAAGGGCGGCGGTCATCGTGTGAGCTCCTCGGGGCGCAGCGGGAGCTCGCTGTCGTCACCGGCCACGTGGCGGGCTGCCTGGTCCAGGACGGCAGGGTCGAAGCGGCCGAGCACCTGGCCGATTCGCTGGGAGTACGGGCCGAACACGGTCATGAACTGGGCGGCGGGCATCTGCTGCCATTGCCGGGAGAAGAACGCCTTCAGCCGCAGCAGGTTCACGGCGTGCCGCGGGGCGAAGACCGCCAGCGGGCAGAGCAGGCAGACCCACGGCCTGGCCGGGCAGGGACGGCCCTTCGGCCCGTGCAGGCCGGACAGCTGATCAGCGCAGGCCGCGGTGAACACGTCGCGGGTCCCGCTGACGAGTTCGGAGATGACGCTGTCATCCAGGCCGAGGGAGGTGACCAGCTGGGGATACTCGCGTGCGAGGACGGCGGCGTCGTCATCGGTGAGGACGGCCGGCGGGTGCGCCCGCCGGATCAGGTCGTGCTGGGCGCCGGCGACGATCGTGTCGATGGCGTGCTGCTGGGCCGGGGTGGCCGCGGTCAGGTAGTGGTCGCCCTCGACCTGCGGGCTGTGGTTGGGGTCGATCGCCGCCCGTCCCCGGCCTGCCCAGGCGCTCTTGTCCCGCAGGGACAGGTGCGTGGTCCGGATCCGGGACCGGTGGATCTTCAGCGGCCCGCCGTCGTCGCTGGTCACGTTATGCCGCTGGGCCCAGCGCCGGATAGCGGTCCGTCCGATCTGCCTGATGAGCGCGCTCCCGCCGGGACGGCTGGTGCCCAGCCAGAGCCGCTCCCGGTCGCCCGGGCCGACGTGGCCGCGCAGCAGCGCCGAATGGTCAAGCCACTGCTCGAGCAGCCGCACTGCCCGGCGGGGCAGGTTCAGGCTTTCCGCGGAGGTGCGGCGCTTGACATACGACAGCAGCACGGACGCGTCCCCGGCCCAGTCGATGTCGCTGACGGCCAGGTCTTCTATGCCGTCGGGGACGATCCCGGAGTAGATGCCGAACAGCAGCCGGTATGCGATCACCACGTCCAGCGCCGGGAACAGGTCCGCGCTGGCCTCCTGGAAACCGGTCCGCCTGCGGACCGTCCCGGATGAGCAGCCGGTCAGCTGCCCGATCTGCTCTGCCCCGGCAGGGCCGGTCCGGGCCAGCAGCCAGGCGACGTTCTCCCGGGACCAGCGGCCCTTGCCCGGGTGAGTGCCCCTGGACGCCGCGGCCAGCGCTTCCTTATGGGCGGTGAACGCCGTGCCGGCGATCTTTTCGCAGACAGCAGTAAGACGCTCCCATTCAGCCTCGCGGTAAGGCGGCAGCGGCCTGCGGAACGGGATCTGGTTGAAGTTCCGGCCCGCGACCAGCTCCGCCACCGGGGGATCCAGGATCCCGCCGTCCCGGGCGAGCGACTCCAGCGCCCGGCGGGTGCATGACTCACGGGAGCCCGTCGTGCCCATCCAGTACTCGGTCAGGTCCGTTCTGCGCAGGTCGGCGGCCCGTCCGGTGAACCCGGACGCGGACAGCCTGCGCGTCATCTCGCGGAACGCCAGGATGTAAGCGCTGACCGTTCCCTCGGCATCGACGCTGCCGTGCGGGTGGATCAGCCCGGCCAGGCCCGTCAGCAGGTCCTCGGCCAGCCCGGGGCAGGGCAGCCCGTCCATGCTGAACGAGGCGGTGCTCCCGTCGCTGAACATGCACCAGATGCCCGGCTGGTCCGTCTCCACGGTCGCGGGCATCAGCCTGCGCTCCCGTCCGGCTCGCCGGCGAACTCGGCGTCGGCCTCGCGTTCAGCGCCGGCATCTGCGGCCCTGTCGCCGCCGAGGCCGGAGCGTTCCCAGGCTTCCCGGTAGATCCGGGTAGTGTCCAGTTTGCGGAGATATTTTTCCGTCGCCAGCACCGACGAGTGGCCAAGAAGGTCACGCAGGACGAGCAGCGGGTCGGCCTTGGTCAGGTAGAGCATCAGCGCTGCGTCCGGGCCCTCGCCGGCGTCAGTGGCGCCGACGACCTGAGCGGCCTGCCGGTAGTGGCCGCTGACCAGGTATTCCAGGGTCCGAATGGAAAAACTGTGGCGGAGCCGGTGGGGGTAAACGTGGGGGAACCGGGGCTCGGAGCGGGCCCGGATCCGGTCGGCGGTGCGCTCGAACACCGATGCCCAGGCGGTGAACGGGCCGCCGCCTGCCTTCGCCGCGAGGATGCATGTCCCGCCGTCCGGGGCGACCAGCCGGCGGCGCTCGCCCGGCGTGAGCGTCTCCCACCGGCGGCGGACCCCGTTGACCTTGCCGCCCCGCTCATCCGGATCGGTCACCAGCAGCGACTCGCCCCACCGCTGCGGCGGCCGCCAGGCCGTGCCGCCGGTGGTCGCGGGCCGGTCCAGGTCCAGGTAGTGGCGGACAGCTACCAGGGCGTCGTAGGAGATCCAGGTCGTACGGAACTTGCGGCCCTTGGCGATCGCGGCCGGGACCGGGAACGGGATCGGTGCCTGCACCGGGCGGGACGGCAGCGGCGGGATCTCCCAGGCCAGCAGCGAGCTGAACTCCTGCAGCCGCATCCCGGTCGCCAGCGCCAGCTCCCCGACCGCGGCGTTGCGGGCCAGTTCCCGGCCCCGGTAGTCCGGGCCGGGCTCGCCGCCCGGGCCCAGCCCCCGAAGTCCGTCCAGGAACAGGCGGGTGAAGTCCGGCTCCAGGTACTTGATCGTCACGTGCGGCTTCGGGGTGCGGCGGACGGCCAGGTTCACCTTCACCTCGCGGCCCGTCCCGGCGAACAGGGCCCGCGCTGTCCGGTAGGTGAACGGCTCGGCCCGAGCGTGGCCCTCGTCCATCGCCCACCGGTAGAACAGCGACAGGACGCTCATGTGCCGGCCCCACGTCGTCGCCGCGAACCGCCGTTCCGCCGGCCCGGCCGCCCGGTACCCGGCGTACTTGCCGAGCGCGAGCTTCAACTGGTCACGCGAGTCGAACAGGCCGACTCCGTGCTCTGACAGGAACTCGGCCCATCCCTTCAGCACCCTCGCATAGCTCTCCCACGAGCCGGGCGACGGGCAGCCGCTCGCCGGCAGCTCACGCAGCCACTGGTTCACGGCCACCGACGGGCGGGGAACGCCCGGGCCGTCCTCGAACAGAAGATCGTCATCGACCAGCACCGGCATCCGCTCCGGGATCAGCGGCCGGTGCCCGAGGTCCCAGGACTCCCAGCCCCGGGACGAGAAGAAGCTCAGGATCACGAACCGGAACAATAGAAACACGACACGGCCCGCCGCAGCCGGAAATCACAGCTCCCGCAGGGCTCCGGAGCTAATCGCGACACGGTCATTAAGCAGAGAGAATGTGCCGGAGCATATGAGGATGTGTCCGGGCGATCTGGACTCCGGCTGCCCCGGCGAGCCAGCGGAGCCGGCGGGTGGCGGCATGCCGGTCCATGCGTGCGCCGCAGCTGTTAAGCAGGATCGGGCCGGCGCGGCGGCCGCTGACGGCGCGGTCGATGGCCCGTCCGACCGATGGGGGGCAGCGGGACCAGGACGACCTTGCTGCCCTTGCCGCACACCTTCAGGACCCGGTGGCCGTGCTCTTCGCCGAGGTCGGCGATATCCGCGCTGGTGGCTTCGAAGATCCGCAGGCCCAGCAAGCCGAGCATGGCCACGAGGGCGAAGTCGTTCCGGTTGGCGGACTCGCGGGCGGCGGTGAGCAGGGCCTCGAACTGCAGGTGCGTGAACCCGAGCGTCGGCGACTCGGCGGGAACCGTCGGCCGGCGGACATGCTCCGCGGGTGAGTGCTCCAGCACGCCGTCGATGACGCAGGTCCGGTAGAACCCTGCCACCACCGAGAACCGGCGTGACACTGTCGACGGCTTGAACCGGCGGATCTCCTGCATCCACCGGATGTACAGCTCCAGGTGCGGGCGCCGGGCCAAGAACGGGTCCAGGCCGCGCTCGGCGCACCAGGCGAGATAGCAGCGCAGATCGGAGTTAGCGTGGTCTCGGGAAGTGCCCTTGAACCGGGCAAGATAGGCGGCCACCGCGAGCCGCAGCCGGTCAGCATGCGGGACCAGCGCGCTGGCCTGGGCGGGGACTAACTCGTCGAAATGCATCATGCTTCGACACTGCGCCCGCTGGTCACCCTTGTAAGCCCTGCAGGCGCGCTAGGCGCGGCAGCTGAGTGCACCTGGTCATGGTTATAGGGACGATGGGTGCCGGGGCTCATAGATGGGGAATTCTGAGCCGTCCGGCAGGCGGATTGCTGCCAGCAGCCCCCAGCCCTGATCGGCGACATCCCGCGCCACTTCGACTCCTTTGCCCCTCAATTCGGCAAGCGTGGCGTGAATGTCGTCGCACATGAGGTAAAGCTCATGGCGGCCGTCCCCGTTAGCTGGATGGACAGCAAGCTCGGCCGGGGGGAGAGCGAAAATGAGCCAGCCTCCGCCCGCGTCAACCGACGAGAGGCTGAGCACATCCCCGAAGAAACGCACGGACCTTCTCAGCTTCGGGCGAGAACACGATCGCATGCAGGCCGGTGATCACGCTGTGATCCTAGCTGTCGCCTGGCTGGCGGCCGCGCCGTGGCGGATGCGGTTGCCCGCGCGTTGCGCAGTCAGGCTCCGGCGCACCTTCCGCTGTCACGCTCGCACAGCCGCCGAACGCGCGGCCAGCGTCAGATGAGTGTGGTGTGGTGAGCGGCGATTGGCGATGGGCATTTGCCGTCAAGCGCCGGTGGCTTAGCAGCAGACCTGTGGCATGACCTGGCCGGCGATCAGCTCAACCTGGTGGCGCTCGTCACCTACTGGCCAGAAGTGGACTCGCTGGCAGCCTGCGCGGGCATAGCGGGACAGCAGCTCCGCGCATTCTTGCACCGAGCCGATGCAGATCCGGCCGCGGAGCTCCGCCGGGTCTTTCTTGACCAGGGGACCGACAACCTGAGACAGGACCCGTTCCGCGTCCGGGCGCTTATCTGTGATCCAGGTCCACATCGTGACCAGCGCATTCGGGAAATCGCCTGGCGGCCTGCCTTGTCTTTCGAGTTCTCCGCTGAGGTGCTTCATGGCCGCGGTGAAGGCCTCTGGGGTGGTGTTGTACGCGGAGGCAAGCCAGCCATCGCCAAGACTGGCGACGCGGCGCAAGCCGGCATCAGAGCCCCAGCTTCCGATCCACAGCGGGATCCCGCCGCTTTGCCGCGGCGACGGGGACAGCCCCGCCGCCTGCGTCGCGCCGTACGCCCCGCTGTCCGCGGCCGCTCCCGGCTGCAGCAAGGGCTTGAGCAGCCGGACCACCTCGTCGAAACGCCGCCACCGTTGCTCGAACGGCACTCCCACCGCCTCGTAGTCGGCCCGGGACGAGCCCGGGCCAACGCCCGCGATCACGCGGCCGCCGGAGAGGATGTCCAGCGCCGAGAGCGCCTTCGCCAAGGGCACCGTCCCGCGCAATGACGCCAGCGCAACAGTGGTCACAAGTTTCATGCCGCCCGATCGCCCGGCCACCGCGGCCAGGGCCGTAGGGCCATCGAGCCAGGGCGCGGAGAACACAAAATGATCGTTGGCTGAGATCGCCGCGAACCCGCACTCCCGCGCGGCATCAACGGTCCCGGCGAGCCGGCGGTATGAGAACCCTTCACCGAAGTCGATCAACGGCAAATGAACAGCGGCGTCCATAACCGCCCATCCTCCCACCCAAGCCGCCGCAACCCATCACAGAGGATCCAGCCCACGGCGCGGCGTAGAACGCTGCCTGATCATCCAGCCGCCAGAGGGTGCTCTGACCCGAATCCGCTGGACGCGCTGCTGGAGCGCTCGCGGGACGAGGCCGGGGGGCTGGACGCGCTGCTGGAGCGCTCGCGGGACGAGGCCGGGGGGCTGCGGCTGACTGGCGGATCAGCCGGGCGGGGACGGCGATCAGCCGCCACCGCAGGGTGGCGATCATGGCCTTGCCGCCGCGGGTGCCGTGACCGGCCAGGATGGTCTCACCGGCTGTGGCGGCGGTGAGCTGGTGCAGCCAGGCGGCCATGGTGGCGGCGAGCAGCGCGCCCCACATCCAGGCGGTATTGACCTGGGGATATCCGCTAGGGAGGTGGGGGAGGGCGGCACCGGGCTTGCTGTCGTGGAAGAGGTTCTCGATCGTGGTGCGGTGCCGGTACCAGTGCTCGGCCGCTATTGCTTTACCTGGCGTTGACACATCCAGATTCGTCAGGATGAACGAGTAGCCGTAGATCGCCCCGGCGCGGGCCAGCTCAGGGAACGGCAGCGCCCGCTGGTCTGGGTGCAGGGTCCGGCGGCGCCGCGAGCGGGGGTCGGCGGGGACTTGTTCCGGGTCGAGGCGGACCCGGCGGATCAGCAGCCGGGTACTGGCTGACCACCAGTCCGGGCAGTAGTCAGCGACGGCGACCTGGGCGCGGTCCATCCCGATCGCGTCGTGCCAGTCGTCCTCGGCGATCCCGCTCAGCAGCCGCCACAGCGGAGCGATGCGCTCGTCGTGGGCGGCGCGGGCCAGCCGCCCGGCGAAGTACCCGGCGTCAGCGCGCAGCGCCACCCGGCCGCAGGCTCGTGCCGCCGATGGCAGGCAGGCTAGCGCGCGGCGAAGCAGATCCGCCGCGCCCGCCCGCACGTCGTCGGTGCCCGAGCCCAGGTCGGCGGCCAGCACGATCTCGGTCTCCGCCCAGGTGGCCATGTGCGGCCGGCCCACCCGCTGCCCCTGGTGGTTATAGGCAACCCCGCGCTTCTTGCGGCCGTAAACCTCCACGTCGGTGGCATCCAGGTCGATGCTCACCGGCCCGCCGGCCAGCGCGACCGCCCGCTGCGCCGGCAGCAGGCCCGCCATCCGCTCCGTGACCGCCGCCAGGCCAGTTTCCACCGCCTGCCACTGCGCCGGGGTGACTCGCCGGACCAGGCCCGCCGCGGTCGTGGACGACAATCCCGGTACCGGCGTCAGCTGCTGCCCGGCTACGTCGGCGCGCTGGCGATCCAGCCCCACCAGGAAATCCTCCCCGGCCAGCTGCGCCGCCGCGATCCCGGCCAGCAGCTCCCCGAGCCCGAAGCCCCGGTCCCGCTGCTTGACCGGCCCGGCCGCGGCGTTGATCGCCCCGGTCACGCCCAGCCGATAGCACAGCTCACTGATCGCGGCCAGTCCCGCGTTCGCTGCCAGCGCGCCATCCGGCGCGCCGATCCGGGCCTGCGGCCGCTTCCGTCTCCTGCCCCGTATCCTGTTCACCAGATGGGTGCCTCTCCAGCTGAGATGACTGTCACTTCGCAATGATCATCATCCCAGGCCAGAGCGGCACCTATCGGCATCTACAGGCGCGTGTCACTCGCCTTCCTCGCGGAATCGGGTCAGAACTGACTCGATCCGGGTGCGGCGACCTCCGCGACCGACCTACAGTAACTCCCGTCAGCTCATACTCGGCCAATCTGCGCGGCCAAGCGACCCTGCCAACGACCTGTCGGCGGCATAAGCGGATGGGCTCTATTTTCGAAACTGGCTCAGTGGGTATCAGATCCGGAGTGAGCGCAAAGGCACTTATGGTGAGGCAGAACGCCCTTACGGAAATGCGCGGAATCGTCATAGCACTTGAAGAATTCGCTGGGTTTTGCCTATAATGTCGCATCTAGAAGCTGCGTATGCTAAATTACACTGGTCCCGTAATAACTTCGGAGGCCAAATTGGTTGGCGATATTGCATTGATTGTAACAGCGATTGGTGTGCTCGGCGTGGTACTGGGCCTTCGGCAGAACTATCGGGAGAGGGGCTCCGGCAGTTCGAAGCAAGGTACGTCGAGCGGTACTGGAAGATCCTAGCGGGTGAGGCTTATTCACGCCATCCGGTAGAAGTGCAGCCCAACAACGGCTGAGATGGTGGTGTCAAAGGTGCCGATCGGGCGACGGTAATCGGTGTGCATAATCCCCCAGGTCTTGAAATTCGCGATGACCTGCTCGATCATGTATCGAATCTTGTTTACCTGAGTGCTGAATTCTTTCTCCCTGTCCAGAAGATCCCGGCATTCCGGCTTCCTGATGGGCGTTACCATCCCCTTGCCGATGTATCCTTTATCACCCATCTGGCTTCCTTCGGGAAACCCGGCGAGCACTGATGATTCGTCGATGCAATGCGCGTCGTGGCGGCTTCCGTCGACCGGGTCGGATATCCATGCGAGCTCGCCGTAAAGATTGCACGCAACCTGGACGTTCTTACCGGTGGTCTTTCGCTTGCCCGAATACAGCTCCCGGTGCCCGCGCCACGACCAGCAGGGAAGCAGCGTGCCGTCGTAGATGTACTGGGTGTCCGGGTCGAGGTCTTCCGCCGTGGGTACGAACGGGGCAAGCGCGATCGCTAGCCGGGAAGTTATCCGCGAATTAGCTGGGCTAATGGTCGGCTGGGAAGTCGTGTATGTCTCTGCGAGTTCATGGCCGGTGGCCTGCAGCCACCGGCCGAAGTCGCGGATGTACGACATCCACGACCGGTACCGGCCCGGGCTTTCCAGCCGGGCTGTCACCCAGCCTTCGACGGTGCCCTGATCAAAGATGGTCCGGCTGTGCTCTGCGCACCAGGCGTCGAACTGCTGCATGTACCAGATACGCGACGCGCCGTAGCAGCCCATGTTCTGCTTGAATGCCAGGTAGCCCTCCAGGTCAGCGGCGAACGCGCTAGTGAACCTCGCGCCGCTCATCGCCGGGCTCCGGCAGGAACTGGCAGCACGCACTGCAGCAGGCGCTCCCGGTCAGCGCTCATATACACGCTGGTCGAGTCCTCGGCGGCGTGGCCGAGGACGGACGAGATCGTCGGCAGCGGCACCGCTGCGCGCAGCAGCCGCGTCGCGGCGCTGTGCCGCAGGAACCGGGTCCCGGCTTTCACATCGGCCACGCCCGCCGCGGCGAACGTCGCTGATATCACCTGGTGCACCGAAGCGTGATCGGCCAGCCGCACGTGCGGTGCGAGCGAGCGGACGAACACGTGCTCATCAGCAGTGGCAGGCCGCTCGCCGAGCACGTAACCGGCGAGCTTGCCCATCACCAGCGCAGGCAGTGGCAGCGTCAGCGGGTTACCGGTCTTCCGCTGGATGATGCCGATCGTGGCGCCGCGCCAGCCGGCATCGGCCAGGCGCAGCGCGATGATGTCGCAGGCCCGCAGCCCGGTCGTCACCGCGAGCAGCGTGATCGCCGCGTTCCTCGCGCTGACGCGCCCCGCGGCGCAGGCCCGGATCACCAGTTCCTGGTCAGCATCGCCCAGCACCTCGATGATCGGGCGGGACCGCCGGACTCCGGCCAGGCTCACCGCGGCGACCAGGTCAGCGCGGCCGGTGAATTTCAGGAACGGGCGGAAGTTCGACACCACCCAGAACAGCGACGACTTTGCCCACCGGTCCAGCAGCGACTCCAGGAACGCCAGCACGCTGCCGCCGTCAGCATCGGCCAGGTCGCTGATCCCGCGCTGTTCCAAGAACACCAGGTAACCGCGGGCCACCCGCCCGTAAGCCTCGCGCGTGGCCGCCGCCAGGCCCCGCCGGGCCATCCCCGCCTCCCACGCCGCATCCAGTTCCGCCAGCCTGGCGTGTGCCGGTCGTGGCCCGCCGCCGCCGCGTCTGCGAACCGACAGATCCACCCGCCCCGTGCGAACGCAGGAGTCGAACACGCGGGTGAGCCGGCCGTAATCCATCCGCCGCTGCGCGCTGAACCGGCCAGTCCGCGGGCTGACCGTCATCGACGCGAACTCAGCCCCCAGCTCCGGGCTGTAATCGCTGCCCCGCCCGGCCGCGAACCGGGCAAGCACCCTGATCGTCCTCGCGTACTGGCCGATCGCCGGCTCTTGGTAACCAGCCGCTCGTAACTCCGCGACCACCACCGAGCCGATCCCTGTCACCGTCATATCCATCGCCGTCTCCTTCCACAGACGCAGGGGATACGACGGACGATAACTCCGATCGTTAAGCCGGGGAATCTGTCAGCAGGCACGGCCTGAGCAGGCCATCCTCAGGTTCTCCGGCTTAACATCAACCTCGGCATAATCGGAATTAAACCGAATTCGGTTTAATTCCGACCGCGGCTGCCAATATACATCTTCGGTGTTCGACGATTACTGCACCGTGAATAACATCAGGAGGTCTCTGGGAAGGACGGGAATCTGCTACGATAATGCCGTATCGGAATCGTTCTTCGCGACGTACAAGAAAGAGCTGATCCATACCCGCCCGTGGCCCTCGCTAGCGAACTTGGAGAAGGAGACGTCCGACTGGATCAGCAACTATTACAATCCGCTGCGGAGGCATTCGACCCTCGGGTACTTGACACCTGAGGAATACGAACTAGGGAAGATTATTTAAAAGTCCTCAGTTGATCTCGGCTCTCGCGTCATAGGCAAGCGTCATCAAATAGACATTCTTTGGTTCGGCGCGCCTGCCGGGCAACGACTTCTCCATCCGATAGAAGGGATGTGCTACCAAACCTTTCACGGAACGGAGAAGCCGTTGCGGTACGATCGTATGTCAGGGCTTGACTCAGAGCAACTCGACGAACTGGTGTGGCGCATCGAAGAACAGCTCGAAGAGCCATGGCATAAAGGAATCGGGCGCCCGAAGGACCTTTCTCTGCGAGAAGCCGTCGTCGTGGCGAGCGGGTACATGCGACAGAACATCATCCAGGAAGTCTGGGCGGAAATCTTCGACACGTCGCAGCCGGTAATCTCCGGGATCATCGCGAAATTCACGCCGCTCATCGAGGCGTCCACCGAAGAAGACAGGCCGACCGCGGAGGAAGCGGAAGAAGCCGTCGCCCGTGAGCAGACGGTGCTGGTAGACGGCTTCCTGGCACCCACCTGGTCCTGGCGCGATACACCAGAACTGTGGTCGGGAAAGCATAAGACAACCGGCTTTAATGGTCAGGCCGTCTCGAATCTCCGGGGCGACCTCATATTCGTATCCGAGCCCGTTACCGGGCATAATCACGACATGACAGCCCTTGCGGAGACAGAAACCGCAGACATCATGGCGGCTGCTTTCAGCGGAATCGGCGACAAAGGCTATCAGGGCTCGGGCTTCATCACCCCGTTTAAGAAGCCGCAAGGCGGGGAATTGCTCGACTGGCAGAAGGAATTCAATGCCCAGGTAAATATGCTGCGTGCCCCGGTCGAACGCGCGATCGCTCATCTCAAATCCTGGCGTATTCTCCACACCGATTACCGGCGGCCGCTCCGTACGTACGCCACGTCCTATCGGGCGGCTGTAGGACTGTACTTCTTTAAACTCAATTTTGGATAAGCTTCAGGATATAGGCAACTCAATCAATTGGCAGCCTAATTCGGTGTCCAAAAAAGCGGGAACGCTCCAGTCTGTACTTCTTCAAACTGACTTATGAATAAGCTTCATTCATCTGCGTCAGCTTCTGAAGGATGAGGGCATTGGGAGTTATGATCCTTTGGAACTGAAGATACCTCGCTGGGGGCGCAGGCTTCGTGGCCTAGCTGGACTGAGTGGGGGTGTGACTGGGTGTGACTAGGCCTCGCCTGCACGACTCAGCTCTCGCGACTAATCGAAAGCGTGATGATCAGCCTCCATCTCGGCGGCGGTTACGCCGGGATCCTTCAGTGTAAGTTCGCCAGCTGTTGTTACGCTCTTCTGGTGATACGACAAGCTGTGCCTGCCTTTGTTCTGGCATCGGGATCAGCCGGACGACTGCATGTGCTCCAGCATGCGGGGATAGATCCGGAGGTCGTGGTCAGCGGAGTGAAGGAGATCGCCGACGATGGGTTGGACACATCCGACCTGGTCGGTGTCCTTGCTGAGCGCAAGGCGGTCGCTGTAGCCGCCAGACGCCCGGACGCATTGGTGCTGGGCTGTGATTCGCTGCTGAACCTTGACCGGGAGATTTTTGGTAAGCCGGCCTCAGCCAAGGAGGCTCTGAGTATGTGGCACAGGCTCTCGGGCCGGGAGGCGACGCTGTTCACCGGTCACTGTCTCATTGAGCCTGGCAACGGCCGCCGGGTACGCGGCGTGGCTGGAACGGTGGTTCGCTTCGGCACGCCCACCGATGCGGAGGTGGCGGCCTATGTGGCGAGTGGCGAGCCGATGAGCATGGCTGGCGCGTTCAGCATCGAAGGACTGGGAGCACCGTTCATCGAAGGCGTTGAGGGTGATCCAAGTAATGTCGTAGGCCTCTCCCTGCCGCTGCTTCGACGGATGCTCGCCGAAATGGGGATGACCATCATCGACCTGTGGCGCAAGCCTTCCACCGCCGCCGGGCCAGTCGCGGACTCTGGGCAGGCCCAATCGACCGATTCCTAGCGCAGGTGATCAGCACCGCCCAGGCGGCTTCATATAAGGACGAACCTGCGGCAAGCGGGCAGACTTGCCAGCAGCTTCTTGCGTCCTCCTGTGTAAACCCTGTTCAAAGAGCCTTCACCGGCATCGCCGTGCCCAGTCCTCGCGGAGCTAGGAAGATTGACTACACCTTGTGGACCGCCAGACGGCGCCGAGTCCTCTAACTAGACCTGTGCACAAGGGTCCACAGAGTGGGGTGTTCAATGTCTGACTACCGCGAAGTGGTTGAGAACGGTACAGTCAGGCAGGTGGAGCTACCTGAAGCGATACGCAGCCTCGTGCGCGATGAGGCCGTTATCGGATACTTGGCAACTTCCCTCCACGATATTCCACACATTACCCCTGTATGGCTTGACTATGATGATGCGGCGCAGCAGATTCTAATTAATGTAGAGTCCAATACCCTCAAGTTGCGCAATGTTAGGCACAATCCTTGTGTCGGCATAAGTTTCGTTGCACCTGATGACAATGCAATGTGGGTAGTCCTTAAGGGCTCAGTCACACAGATCGAAGATATGGGCTGGGATACTTCTCATGTGCAAGCACAAGCGCAGAAGTACCTAGGCCGCCTTAAGCGTAATCCAGGTCATCGGTTCATGCTTCGAATTAAAGTGAGTCACCTTCGGTGGTGGGGCGAGATGGTACATGGCTGAACGAGTTCCAGAGAAACCTTTTGCTGCAGGTTATATTCTCACAGATGCGCAGATTCGTCAGACAGTACAAGAAATAGGTCTCATAGGAGGCGACTACAAGCCAGAGTCTGCGAAGTACGCATCGTATGAACTTCATGCTTCAGAATATGCCGAGAAACTTGTCTACGACAATGAGATTACCGGCCACGTTGAGATGCCCGGTCAGGGCAATGAGATTATTATCGAGCCGGGATCTACCGTTAAGCTTTACACAGCCGAGACCATAAATCTACCAGCCAATATACTGGCACAAGTGATAGCGCTTGGCCAGCTATTTGCTGCGGGCCTGTCCGCTGGAAGCACCTATGTTGACCCGGGATCCCAGGGGGAGATTTACATTAGCCTAACCAACATGACTGCCAGGGCAATTCGCATTCCCATCGGTTGCCCTATTGCGCGTGCCGTATTCTTTGTACTTGGCTCATCCGCCCAAGTACAGCACGGAGGTCCCGAGACACGCCGACGAATTAGATTGAGGGTTGGTATGCCCCCACCCCCTACGACCGGACCTGAGGCTAGTCGGGAAGCCGTTCCTATTGCTACCCGCCTTGCATGGCATAAGTTCAGTATCTATGTATTGCTGGGCCTGTTCGTCGGCCTAGCCTGGGCTACGGTGGGGCGTCCAATTGGCAATGCTTTCCTTAACATGACTGTGGGCGACTCGCTTCCAAAGGCCCTTAGACTCGTTGTGCCATCTATGATTCTTGGATTTATGGCATTTCTATCCAAAGACCTCCGGTCAACCGCGAAGCAAGCTTTCCGAGCTACCGCGAAAAAGTTTGCTAATTGGTTTACGAATCTGCCTGATTAAGTTTCGATTTCCGGTTCATAGATTGACGCTCTTCCATTCCACAAGTCCCGTAGTCCCAAAACGCGCAACTACACCCCGGCAGGCTCGTCCCAGGGATCCACTGGCTGCAGCGCACCACGCTCGCCGTCCCGGCCGGTGCGCTGGGCGGTGATGAACGGCAGCACATCACCGGGCGGACCTGATCCGGCGGCCAGGCGACCACCGTGAAGAACACCTTCAGGTCATACGCTGCCGCCAGCACCGTGTTCGGCCGGCACCGCCCGGCCAGGAACTCCAGATACACATCCGCCAGCGGCACCCCGACCCGCACCACCAGGGTATCCCGCAAAGTCTTTTCGGCTGGTCATGAGGGGTTCTTGAGGCCGAGTATGGCCGGGAGCAGGGGGGTGTCGTACTTGACCTTGCGGATGGTGGCAGCGATCTTCGTGTGGCCGTCCAGTCGCAGGAGGCTGATGGCCAGGTTACTTGTTGACTGAACAAGACTCACAGTTTCTGCAGGTCAGCGCATGCGTCGTGACTTGTCCTGGCATGGTCTCGCACCATGATCGGAGATGAGCCGTCCAGTGATCTGGCGGCGCTGGTAGTACCTCAGACCGGCCGGCTGGTAGCGACCGGTGATCGTTACGAGCCCTGCCGGCTGGTCGACGCTGGTGGTGTGGCCGTGGCTGCGGTCACGGCTTACTTCCGGGATCTTCTGGCGGCGGGCCGGGCGGAGTCCACGGTCCGCTCCTACGGGATGGAAGATCAGCCGGGTGACAGCTGGCAGGACCGGTGGCTGGCCAGCGGAGCCGACAGCGCCGGCCGGGAGTGGCGTGAGGTGCCGGCGGCCTGGCTGCACGCCCGCGGTCAGTATTCCGGTGCGCGGCTGGCGCGGTTGTCGGCGGCCCGGCTGACCGTGATCTGCGCCGATACGGTGCGTCCCAGCACGGGCTGGTTCACCGGCGCAGTGATGCGCGGCGGTCATCTGAGCCTGGGCATGCAGGCGACCAGGGACACCGAAGGGTTCGCCCGGCTCCGGGAGCTGTGCGACCGTGATCCGCGCGTCTCGGCAGGAGCCCGGGCACACGTCCTGCACCGCGCCGCCGTCATCATCGGCGCCAAGGGCAGCCTGCTCCGGCAGATCACTGTTGGTGACGTCATGGAGTTGCTGGACGCCGAGGCCAGCGCGCATGCCAACCCGATGGCGCACGGGTCAGGGTTCTACCGGATGCTCCACCGGATGGGGATCTTCGAAGCCGCAGCACCGCAGATGCTGCGGGAGCTGACCGCTTCGCGCCAGCGCACTCCCGGGGAGCTGATAGACCGTTACGACCTGGCCGGCCCGTCCGTGACCTGCTGGTGGACTACCTCAAGGAGCGGCAGCCGGCGCTGGATTACAGCAGCCTGCGGAAGCTTTCCGCCGCCCTGGCCGGCGGGTTCTGGAAAAACCTTGAACGCCACCACCCCGGCATCAGCAGCCTGCACCTGCCCGCGCAAGTGTCCGAAGCCTCCAGCAGGCTCCCGCCGGACGCCGCGGCCAGCGCGGCGGCCCGGAGGGCCAGCTCCCCGAGGGCTTCGGCAGCGTCGGCGGGTACGGGCATGCGAGACTTAACGGGCAACGGGGCCTCCCGGCACGGAAAGAGATATAGGCAATCCCTTGTCCTAGCCGGGACCCCGCTGCCCCGCGCGCAGCGACACGCGCCTCGCCCGCAACGTGACGGAACCGGGACAACCCCGCCGCACTGGCCGTTACCGTCCGTACCGGAAAGCCAGGGCACCCGGCCCTGGCGCCTGGATCCCCCGTTACCACGGAAAGTGACGTAAATCAGGCCGCAGCCGCCTCAATCGCCCGGCAAAGCCCCCCGTACCCCGCGAGATCGCCTGTCAGCCGGATAGCAATTGACCTGGCAGAACTACTTTGCGGGCACCCTGCCCGCACCACCAGCCCACCGGAACGATCACGCGAACAGGACACGCTCAGATCGGCAACACACACAGCAAGGGCTCCCATCGTCACGGCCAACCCGTAAGGGTGGATTGGGGACATGACCGTCTGGATCACAGGGGAGGCCGAGCTCGTTACCGTCCGCCTGGCCGATGGCTGGAACGTCAACAAACACTATGACCTCGCGTCCTCGGACGATCTTGAGATAGCGGTAGACGAACTCGCCGCGCTGATAGCTGAGGGATCCGTTCCGAATGAGGCCGTTTACGGCGTGGGTCACGCGGGGAGAGTAGCACGCTCATCGGCTAGATCGCACAGCAAAACGCACCAAGGACGGCATGCGAGGCCGACCCGGGAAGTCGATGAGCGGCATGCTGTTCCTACCTCACTTTATGACTGCGGAGACAAAGTTATCCACCAGGGCCTCAGGTGTCCCGCAATTATTTATCCAAGATACTGCTGTACGATCTAGCAGCCGCCGGTAGTGCCACTCCTCGCGCAACTTATCATCTTCCGTCGCCAGGATCAGTGATCCATTAAAGAACGCCTCATGATGGTGAGCGGAACCCACGTCACCCTCGCTTTCCAGCTCACTCACCGCCTCGCCTCCCCGGCCGGGCGGCAGCCAGTCTGCAGGTTCCCGCACAACCACCGCCACATGCTCAACCACCATGGCCGAGGTGCTCCATGCCGTCCCGTACACGCTTTCCGGCGACACCAGCATCCGGGCGGCCCGGTCCCGTTCTGAGAGATCACGCGAATACGAGCCTGCCGACGCGCTCGTGAAGAAGCCGGGGCGAAGGGCGAGCACGCTGCTTGACTTCATGTGCAGCATCCTCTCTCCCGTGCTGACCGAATCACAAGAACTCAGCGAAATGCCGCCCCAGTCGTCGTTCAGCACCGCCACTGAATACTCAGGATGCCGCAGCAGCCCTGCCACAACCGTGGTCTTCCCCGCCCCGGAACTCCCGGTGATAACCACACCCCGCCGCTCGGTCCCCGCACCTACAGACATTGCGCATCCGTGCATGAACAATATGTCGTCCCCGCTCACGGCAGAACAAATGCCCCGGACGCACACCTTAGCCAGCCTGTAGGAGCCGAGCCCGAAGACCACCATCACCTTCTGATCCCGCGACCACCAGCGCGCCCCGTCCCACCTTCGATCAAGCCTATAGCCGCAGGCCGGCCGGGCCAGCGCATAAAGCGTGGCGTCCGGCTCCTGACCCATACCGGCCTGAGCCCAGTTGGCAGCGAACATGCGGCTGAGCCGGGCACTATCAGAAAGGAAAGCGACCACTATCTGGCCCCCGGGCACGCAGACCGACGCGAGCACCCGGTAGGGAAGCCGGAGACTGGCGACCACGCCCAGCAGGCCAGCCCCGGGCTCACGGACCGGCAAAAGCGCGTCGTAGTAGCTGACAGCCATCCCATCGCCCCCTCGAACACAGTCTCGGGGACCGGCCGCCGCCACGGCAGCGCCGTTCAGCAGGTGTACCCGGGCCCTTGGTCCTCCCCGGGAGGAGCCCAACGACCCATCCACGGCGCGGCTCCGTCAGCCGATCCCCGTACGCAAGCACCCGCCACGGTGGCCGCTCGCCGATACCCAGGACCAGTTACGCCTGCGCCCGACGGCGACAAGACACTGGTGATCAGGTGATCATGCGTCCGGCCATCACAGCGCGGCACGGGTGGCTTTGAGGCCGGCCCGGACCCAGGAAGAACACACGCCTCGGCCCGGCGAAAGCCGCCCCGCACCCCAGCCCACACCTGACCGCCTCCGAGCCAGCGCCGTACCTTCAGTCTCGTGGAACGGCTCGTGGAACGGGTCCTTGCGGCGACTGTGTGCACGTGTGATTTCCGGGCATATTCGCGGGACATTGGTGCAGGCAGTGCACCTAGAGCGGTGCAGCGGTCTTCTCTTAATCCGTGGGTTCAGGGTTCGAGCCCCTGGCGCCCCACCCGCTCTGACCTGCGGTTTCTCCCCCGATTAGGGTCCAGCGGCCCAACGGTCGTGGAACGACGACTCGTTCCACGGCCGGCCCTTCCCGACCGCCTTTCCTGGGTAACCGTGATGCCAGACCGACGAACGGGCGGCCCAGGGCCGATCCTGGACCCAGGTGTAGTCGGCACCAGGGGGGATGTCGACTTCGAGGGCGACGCCCCGGTTGGATTTGATCTGGACCTCGGTTCGCACGGCATGACTGACCTGATCCACGTTGGAGATTAGGCAGGTGTGGGCCTTGTCGGTGTTGGGAGATGCTGGCCCGGGCTGGCCGCCGCCGACACAGGTGATCGGCGGAGTCCTGCCGCCGATGAGTGACGAGAGCCGGTCACACAGCCAGTGCATCCATGCGCCTGGGTTCAGCCAGGCTGGGATGTGCGGTGAGAAAGTCCACGCCCTGATGGTCATCTGCCCGGCTCCGAGGGTGGCACGGGCGAGGGTCCAGGTTCCGCTGCCCAGCCGGTGGGCGACAATGGGAACGCTGCCCGAGCTTGGCGGTCTTATCAAACGTGATGGTCAGTGGCCGGGACAAGGTGACGCCAGAAAAACTGACGTCGATCCCGGTTCCAGCGGCAGACAAGCTGCCACCGTAGGGCAGCGGGATCCGCACCGGGGTGACAGTGATCGTGCCATGCCCACGGAACGACCCCGCAGGCGTAGTGGCGGTCACAACGTGGAGCAGTGTGAGCCGCAAGGGCCGGGACTGGGACACGGCAGTCTTGACCGGGTGTACAGGGGCGGGATGCGGCCAGGTGCTGCATCCGGCGCCCCGCCGCCGCTGTGCCACCGCAAGGGCGATGACCCCAGAACGACTGCCGGGGTCGCCGGCGTGAGCGATCCAGGCCCATGATGGGCTTCATCTATGCTCAGCCTGCCAGAGGAATGCCAGCAACCCGAGGTCGATTCGATCAAGACGTGATTCGCCAGCCGACTTGGAGCCGTTACCAGGTCTAAGCCATGCTGTCATTTTCACCCGCGTGGCGCTCGAACGCCGACAAGTCGGGAGACACCTTTTGAGTTCGCGGATGTGACCGTGTCGTATACAGCCAATAAGCCGTGTAGAGGGGCCCGGTTAGGAGCACGGCACCGATCAGAATGTAGACGATGACCATCAGACCCACTGCCCGATGCTGTTGTTGAGCTGCCCGTTAACGTCGATCTGCGCGCCGGGGTCCGCTTCCTGCAATGCTGCGGTGAAGTTCGCGATCCACTTGCGGTAAGCCGACAGCCCGAGCATCTTCTTCGGCCCGGTTGGGATGAACCCGAAGGACTTGGACTGTGATGTCTTGTAGCGGGTAATGGCGGACTGCATCTTGGTCGCGCCGCCTTCTGTTGCCGCCTCCAGCGCGAATACCATTTGCTCGACGAGGCCTCCCGGGCCCCGGACGGAAAACTCTAAGAGTCCTGGCTCTGCCTTCTCGAGGCGAACTGAGGACCATTGCGGGAGTTTGACCGCGGCGCCCCCTGCGGCTTGCTTCGCGAGCAGGGCTATGTCTGCATCGGCGAGCTTGGTCGTGGCCAGCATATGCAGACCTGCGTGCTTGTGCGGCTTAGCCATTGCTTCTTCTTTCTTGTGTTGAATTCAATGGACCCCCGGTACCGCCGATGACAAGTACCAGGCCCTGATCAGCTCCGCGCTGGTGAGCGGTTGCCCTGACGTGCCGGTGCCCAGCACGGTGCCCCTAAGCCGCCTTGGATGGTTTCAATTCATCCCGGATGGGCCGTCACGCACTAGCCTTTCCCCCTTTCCACCAGGCCCGCCGGGTCCGGGCGCGCCTCCTACTCCCAGTGCGCGCTCCTCCGGAGTCCAGCGTCAGAGAATATGACGCTCTCCGGTCATCAGCGGTTTACAGGGATATAAGCGTTTGCCGCCGCGATCTCATGGCCTTGGCAGACATGGCTGGCTTTCTCGAGCTGCCCGGCGCGCCGGGGCAACACTCAAGCGCGCCCTGGACTTCTGGCTTGAGAGCGCTTCTCCAACGCAAGATCATTCTGCTGAAGGATTACCCGGTCCTGCCGCAGCCGCTGCCCACCTGTGCCGGCAGCACCGCTCACGTGGCCATCGGGTTGCGCATGATGCGGACCAAGGCCTGCGGGCCGATCTTGACGTTGTCCCCCCAGCCGGATCAAGAACCTGGCGCGGTCCGCGCCCGGGACGACCTGGCCCATTTCGATGCCGACGAAGCCCCCGGCAGAGCACACAGGCTTTGATCCAGTTGTCGTGGTTGCCGTCCTGGATGATCTCGGTCAGCGCACTCAGCGCGTGCTTGCTCATGCAGTAGGCGGCAAGCGATGCTGGTCGCTAGCTTCTGGAGGTTTGTGTCAAGTTTTCAGGCGGCTCGGCCGAGCTGGGCAGGGGTGATGTAGTCGTCGACCTGCCGGTCGAGAACGTGCAGAGCATGCCGGAGTTCGGCGGGTGCCTGAGGCTGGTCGGCGGCCAGCAACTGCCGCATGAGCCGGTTGTGCAACTTGGTGTAGAAGATCACGGCCAGGGATGCGGGACTATCAGGAAGATCGCGACTGGGGGCAGTGATCCGTACGGCTGGGGCGGTTGTCCCGGCCGGATTGGCTCACTGATGACACAGATCGATGACCAGGCACTGGTCGTCGGGGTTCCTGGCATCGGAGCTGAGATCTCGTTCGCGACCGTGGCCTGGACGTGGCGCAAGTGGCGGATTCAGCCGCACCGGTCGAGACCTTCAAGTTCAGCACCAACCCCGAGCTGGAAGCGAAAATCCGAGACGTCGCCGGACTCTACCTGAACCCGTCGGAGACTCCCGTCGTCGTATCGTCGACGGGACTTCGCAAATCTAGGTGCTGGACCGCACCGCGCCGGCCGGGCACCTTCGCTTCGCCGCCGCCAGGTAACCAGGCCTTTGTTAAGCTTACGCTCGGTGACGGAGCCGACGAGTCTAGTGCCGACGCCCGTGGAACGTCTTGTGGAACGAGCACTAGCGAACTACCAGGGCAACCTGTGCTTTCGTGCATATTCGCGGGACATCCGTGCAGGCAGTGCGCCTGGTGCAGTGCAGCGGTCTTCTTTTAATCCGTGGGTTCTGGGTTCGAGCCCCAGGCGCCCCACCCACCCACTCTAACCTGCGCTTTCTCTCCCGATTAGGGCCCAGCGGCCCAACAGTCGTGGAATGACGGCTCGTTCCACGACCGCCCAGTCTGGGGCTCGTTGGACATCTGCCAGGCGACTGCATAGTGGAGGTTAAGGAGGGTGAGCCTGGGTCTTGGCGATGTTGGCAGCAGTTGGCAGCCACTGCATGTCGCCGGGCCGGGGTTCGCGTCATGCGTCGGTGGTTGGCTTGCGCTGGCGCAGCCAAAGGGCTGCACCAGCGAGTGCTGCGGCCACGATGGCCGCGGCGGGCGCGACGAGCCAAGCAGGGGATCGCGAGCCGGCTTGCTGGGCTGCCGCCGGATGTGCGGCAGGCGGGCGGCGGGTCGGCTGCGCCGCGCTCGTGCCCGATCCCGGCGGGACGCCGAGCTGGGTCAGCGTGTGGGTCAGCTGGGCACCACCGCGCAGCCAGCCAGCCGCCTGCAGATCCTGCCCGAAGCCGCGCTGGCCGGGCGGCGTGTAGGTAACCGGCCCGCCCGTCGCGTATGGGTAGAGATCCTGGCGCACCCGCCCGTAGTCTTCGCCCGGCTGCGGGTCGACCCCGGGCACTGTGTAGACGACCGTGTACCGCGGGCCGAGGGAGTCCTTCGGCGGCGCAGTACGCAGCCGGGCCGACGCCGGCATGCTGCCGCCCGCGCCGAACAACACGGTGAACAAGTCGGTTTGCTCGGCGAGGCTCGCGAGGCTGCCCTGCTGGCCGGGCTCGCCTTCGCCGGAGACAACGATCGCGTGGACCAGCCCGGCGCCGGTGATGCGCGCCTGGGACGGTCCTTTCGCCAGCGCCGGCCCGGCCAGCGTCATCGCCGCGGCCAAGCTCATACTTCCGGCAAGCGCGGTGAGAACGATCATCCTGCGCAGCATGTGCCTGGCTCCTTCCGTCACGCCTCACCCTCTGCTACACCGCTACCCGGTGTGAGGTTCCGCACGGGCCCGGCGCAGGTCAGCTCGCCGAGCCAGCGATGGCGAGTGCAGCGGCCTTTCCGAAGCCGCCTTCCAGTCGCAGCGCGACCTGTCGAGTGCCCCAGATCAGGGTGTTGCCGGTGGTGAGCCGGGCCGAGGCTGCGGCTGGCTCGCCGTCGCGGGTGATGTACACCAGTTCGTGCGGGCCCTTGATCCACAGGCCGTTGGCACCGTTCACCTTGACCGCGGTCACGTTTCCGAGGTGGACGAATTTCTGGAAGTAGACCGGGTCGAGGTGGCCGGCGAACTCATCCATCCGTAGCTGCCCGTACGGCGTGCGCCGGTAGACCAGCGAGGCGACCCGTCCGTGGTCGCTCACCACCACTTCGTCAGGCCGGCCGAGGACCGCCGGTATCAGGATCGGGAACGCGACCTGGCGGCGGGCCTCCTCCAGAGGCATCCGCCGCTCCCCGGGCAGCGCGGCGCTGCTTCCGGGGGAGCGCGCCGGGCGCGGCTCCTGACGCAGCTCGATGCCGGCGAACCGGAACGCATGGGTGATCACCGCGCGGCCCTGCGGGGTCGCGATCAGGACAGTGAGCAAGGCGGCCACCACGACCAATGCGACACGCCATGCCGGCCGCCAGTAGCGAAGTGGCCCGGCCCCGGAGACCGACACGTGGCGACGTCGTACCGCCGGCCCTTCGAGCCGCTGCCGTACGGCTGCGGAGAAGTCGGTGGCGGGCGGCACATCAAGTTCGCCGCCCAGTACCCGCAGCTCGGCCTCCAACGTGCGCTGCCACCCGGCCCGGTCAGCCACTGGAAACCCTGTTCTGCGGCCCGGTGACGAGAAGCCCGCGCAGCCTGTTCAGCGCACGGGACGTGCGTGACTTCACCGATCCGAGCGGCCACCCCAGTACTTGCGCCGTCCCCGCCTCGGACAGGTCGAGGAAGTAGCGGCACACCAGGACCTGCCGCTCCTTGTCCGGGAGCGCGTTGACAGCCGCCAGCAGCCCGGCGCGACGTTCAGCTGCCAGCACCTGATCTACGGGACCGTCCGCGGCCCTGTCGCCCGCTTCGGCAGCGGACAACCGCATGGCCAGCGCGGCGCGGCGCCGCCGCAACCGGGTGAGGTTCTTGGTCTCGTTAGCCACGATGCGCAACACCCACGGGCCGAACGGCTCACCAACCCGGAACCGGGACAGGTTCCGGAACGCCTTCACAAATGCCTCCTGGACGACGTCGTCGGTCTCCTCACCGGCTCCCAGCAGGAAGGCAGCCCGGTGTGCGCGCAGCGTGTACCGGGCGACCAGGACGGCATAGGCGTCAAGGTCGCCGTCACGGGACCGGGCTACCGCCTCCGTGTCGTCGATGGTTCTCCTCACTCATATGAGCGCATACCTGAATACACCGCCAGCAACCGCAGGGTTCTCACCAGTTCTGCACCAGCCGGCCGATAGCCCATCACAGAAGGCGACCCCGCTGGCGACCGCGGTCTGTATGCCGCGGCCCTATCCCGAGCGGCAGTGCGCGCCGGGCGCACGCGATAGGTTGTAGCCTGGTGGTGTCGCGCGGGACCGGTAGCTGCACGCTGAAGCTCTCGGGAGATCAAGGGTGCGGGCATCGTGGCTGAGATCCGGTTTTGCACCGCGCCAGATGGCGTGCGCCTTGCCTACGCAACGCACGGCCGTGGTCCGCCGCTGGTAAGGGTCGCCACCTGGCTGACCCATCTCGAGCTGGACTGGGAAAGCCCGGTCTGGCGCCATTGGCTTGATCGGCTCGGCGAGCATCACACCGTTTGGCGTTACGACGAGCGTGGCTGCGGCCTGTCGGACGCGGAAATCGGCGAGCCGTCGGTCGAGACCTGGGTCGGCGACCTGGAGGCGGTCATCGACGCCACCGGCCTGGAGCGGTTTGCGCTGCTGGGCGTCTCGCAGGGCGCGGCGATCGCGGTGGCGTACGCCGCCCGGCACCCGGAGCGGATCTCCGATCTCGTCCTCTATGGCGGCTATGCACGCGGCCGGCGGCTGCGTGGACAGCGCGAGCAGGAAGAGGCGCTGGTCGCGGCCATCCGCGCTGGGTGGACGACCGATGATCCGGCGTTCCGGCACGTGTTCAGCATGCTCTTCCTCCCGCACGGCACGGCCGCGCAGATGGCCTGGTACGACGAGCTCCTGCGGACGACCACCTCGGCCGACGCAGCGGTTCGGCTCTTTGAGGCGCGCGGCGCAGTCGACGTCGCCGCAACCGCGCCGCGGGTCGGCGCCCGGACACTGGTTATCCACGCGCGGGGCGATCGCGTGGTGCCCGTCGAGGAGGGCCGGCTGCTGGCCACGCTCATCCCGGACGCGCGCCTGATCTTGCTCGACTCCGTAAACCACATCCTGCTCGCCGGTGAGCCGGCGTGGGAACAGTTCGTGTCCGCGCTCCGCGGGTTCCTCGGCTCGTCCGGAGTCCCTGCCCCTTCCACGCCCGCCGCTGAGCTCAGCTCGCGCGAGCTGGAAGTGCTCGAACTGGTGGCCGCGGGGTTGACCAACGAGGCGATCGCGGAGCGTCTGTTCGTCAGCGTCCGCACGGTCGAGCGGCATCTCTCGAATGTCTACGTGAAGCTGCGCCTATCGGGCAAGGCCGCCCGTGCTGCCGCTGCAGTGTCATTCATCAAACTGCGGACCTCACCCGGGGAGCAGCCGCGCTGAAGCGCGCTGCGTGTATGCCGCCACCGACGGCTGTGAGGTTGGGTGGTGACGCCGATGACGACGCCGTGAGCCATGCATAGCTTCGAGGCAGCTTACGAACGAGCAGCCTTTCTACAGTCCACGGAGGTACGGACATGGCACGGGATCTCACACTGCAGCGTGCGCAGGTGAAACCAGTCAAACCGGTTCGCCAATACGACATCCGCAGCGGCGGAGGCATCACGCTCCGCGCCCGCGAATGGGGGAACCCAGACGGCCCCGCGATCTTGTTCGTGCACGGATGGTCACAGTGCGACCTGTGCTGGAGCGGCCAGGTCGACAGCCAACTCGCCGCAAACTTCCGGATAGTTACGTTCGACAACCGCGGCCACGGCATGTCCGACAAGCCGCTCCACCGCGGCGGCTACGCCGACGAGCGGCTGTGGGCCGACGACCTCGCAGCAGTCATCGACCAGACCCGCCTCGAGCGCCCCGTGCTCGTCGCCTGGTCTTATGGCGGGCTCATCGTCACCGACTACGCCCGCGCCCACGGCGATGCCGGTATCGCCGGCCTCAATCTCGTCGGTGCCGCCGTGCTCCTGAAACCGCCGACATACGACCACATCGGCCCTGGCCTGCTCGAGAACGCCCACGACGCGTGCGACCCGGATCTCCTCACGAACATCGACGCCATCAGGCGGTTCCTCCGCCGTTGCACTGACCGGCCTCTCGACGATCAGCTCTTGAGCACAGCGCTGTGCTGGAACATGGTCGTGCCACCCGAGGTGCGGGGCGCGCTGATCGCGCGAGAGGTCGATGGTGCGGACGTTCTCGCGCGCCTTTCGGTGCCGGTGCTGGTCACGCACGGCCGCGAGGACGCGATCATCCTGCCCTCGATGGCCGATCACACCCTTGAATGCTGCAAGACCGCCGTTCCCTCCTGGTACGAGGGCGTCGGCCATATGCCGTTTCTCGAGGACGCGGAGCGCTTCAACCGCGAGCTAGCGGCGTTCGTCGACCGAGCGAGCGCCTGAAGGCTGCAGCCGCGCAGGTCGCCGCGCGTCGTCCGCTCGGTCGTGCCTGCGCCGCCACAGGCCGCAGCGGCGCGGCGATGTGCGGCCGCGCCTGCTCTTCCGGCATCGCCTGCTGCCGGAGGCGGACTGCCAGCCTGGTAGACCGAGATGGCAGCGGGTAGACCGAGATGGCAGCGGGCCGCATGTTGTGCTGGGCGATCAGCTCATCCGAGGGCACGGTCGACGCGGGGTTTGCGGATCGGGTCGCCAGGTGGGAAGCGATGCTTGGCCCCCTCCGTTGGTGATGATGTAGAACGCGGTGAGCCCGGCTAGGGCGGGCAGGATCCGGCCGGGACGGCGGTGAGGCCGAGTGGTCCGGCCAGCGGGCTGTAGGGCAGGGTGATCGTGAGGTCGGCGATGGCGATGGATGACAGCAGCAGGGCCGGGTGGCTTTGGTAGAAGAGGCCGGCTGGTGCGCAGGACGAGCATGACGGCGAGTTCGGTGATGGCTGGTTCGATGAACCAGCCGCGGCGGGACAAGGTGGCGCTGGCGTGGAATCCGCCGCGGAGGTGACGAAGGTGAGGATGCCGGACACCGGGCTGAGCAGGCCGAAGACGACCATCAAGGTGCGGATGGATCGCAGGCTCCAGGTGCGCCGTCGTCCGGGTTGCTCGTGGTCGATGCTGCCAGGTCAGCAACCCGGCTCCGCTGGCGCAGGAGATAAGCGACTGGCTGGACGCGTTCTTCGCCAGGACGGGCAGCACCGGTGGAGGATGCCGTGAGCGCATCCACCGCCGGGAGGGCTGGCCGGATCGTGGTCGCCGGGGCGGGCTATGCCGGGTTGCACGTCGCCTTGCGCCTGACGGCGAAGCTGCGCGGCAACCCCATGATGGAGCTGACCCTGGTCGACCGGAACGACTACCACCAGGTGCTCACCGAGCTGCCCCGGGTGGCCGGCGGCACCCGCGCCGCTGGCGCGGTGCGCATCCCGCTGCAGGACATGCTGGCCGGGCGGGTCCGCTTCGTCCAGACCGAGATCAATGGCTTCGACCTGCCCGGCCGGCGGCTCCTCACCGCGGACGGGCCGGTCGGCTGGAGGCGGCTGGTGCTGGCGCTCGGCAGCCGGCCCAACGACTTCGCCATCCCCGGCCTGGCCCAGCGCGCCCTGTCGCTGTACTCGGCCAGCGACGCCGAGCGGGTGTGGGCGGCGGCCAGCAAGGCGCTGGACGCCGCCGCGGCCGCGGCCGGCCCCGGGCGGCAGCGCCGCCTGGCGACCATAGTGGTCGGCGGCGGCGGCGCCACCGGGGTCGAGCTGGCCGGCGAGCTGGCCGAGATGCTGCCCGAGGCGGCCGGCCGGCACGGCCTGGCGCCCGGCCGGCCCGCCGTGCTGCTTATCGAGGCAGGCCCCGCCATCTTGGCCGGCTCCTCCCCGCAGCTGATCGACAAGGCCACCAGAATCCTTTCTGACCTCGGCGTGCAGGTCCGCACCAACGCGGCGATCGCCGCCGCGACCGAGAAGGGCTTCCGGCTCAAGGACGGCCAGCTGGTGGAGGGCGGCGTGTTCGTCTGGGCGGGCGGAGTCAAAGCACCCGGCCTGGTGGCCGATTCGGGGTTGCCGACCGGCCACAACGGCCGCGTCAAAGTCGACCAGCACCTGCGCGTGCTAGACCACCCGGACATCTACGTCGCCGGCGACCTCGCCTCGGTGACCGATCCGCGCACCGGGCACGTGCTGCCCCCGCTGGCGCAGGTGGCACTGGAGGAGGGCGAGACGGTGGCCCGCAACCTGGACGCGGAACTGCAGGGCGGGCCGCTGGAGGCATTCACCTTCCACGACAAGGGGTTCGTCGTCTCGGTCGGCCCCCGCCGCGGGGTCGCCGACATCGCCGGCATCACCACCGGCGGGCGGCTGGCCCACCTGCTCAAGGACGCCATCGAGTGGGAGTACCGCCAGTCCGTCACGCACCTGCGCGGCTGGGACCCACTAGCCCGGTGAAGCCCTGGCCGCGCGCTTAGTGGCTGGCCCCGGAAGTAACTGGGGGGTTGACGGCTGCGAGGTCGGTGGTCTAGCTGTCGTGGTCGGCGAGGTGTACTACGCAGGCGGTGTCGAGGGCTTCTTCCGGGGTTCCGACGGGTGATCCGGTGATTAGGACGGCGTCGTCGTAGCGGCCGGCCGCGGCCGAGTAGATCGCGAAGCCGAAGGAATGCGCGGAGCCGCCGTAGCGCAGTCGGCAGAGCGGGAGCTCGGTGCTGTCGGGGAGCACGCCGGTGACGTAGGCGAATGGGCCGCGGAATTGCGTGGTGACGCGGGCCAGCGCGGGCCAGCGGTCACGGCCGTGGTGCAGCAGCCGCAGGGTGATGGAGTTCTGGGTGGACTGCGGGATGGCGGGCATGTCCCTCATTGTGCTGGCGGGGCCGGCCGGGCCCGCTATGATCATCGCCGTCCAGGGGGGATTACCTGAGCGTAATTTACCCCGGGAGCCGTGATGCCGCGGATGCGTGCTGTGCCGGTCGTGCTGACCGCCAGCGGGCGGAAGACGCTGAAGAAACGCGTGTATGGCCGCACGACGCCGTTTCGGGACCGGTTCCGCGCGAGGATTGTGCTGCTGGCGTCGCGGGGCTGGCCGAATGCCAGGATCGCCCGGGAGCTGGGTACCACCGAGGATATGGCGCGGCTGTGGCGGCGCCGGTTTGCTGAGGATGGGCTGCCGGGGCTTTCGGACCGGCCGCGCAGCGGCCGGCCGCGTCAGATTACCGCGCTGGAGCGGGCGCAGATTTGCGCGCTGGCGTGTCAGCTGCCGGCCCAGACGGGGGTGCCGCTGGCCCGCTGGACCGGCCCTGAGCTGCGTACGGAGTTGCTGGAGCGGGGCCTGGTGCACGCAGTGTCGGTGTCGTCGGTGCTGCGGATTCTGGCGGAGAATCCGGTAAAGCCGTGGCAGCACCAGTCGTGGATCTTTATGCGGGATCCTGATTTCGCCGCGAAGGCCCGGGTCGTTCTCGATTTGTACGAGGGCTGGTATCAGGGGGAGCCGCTGGGCCCCGATGATCGCGTCGTGTCGGTCGATGCGAAACCGTCGATCCAGGCGCGGGCCCGCTGCCACCCCAGTACGCCAGCGCGGCCGGGTAAGCCGGCGAAGGTCGAGCATGAATACCAGCGGGCAGGCGCGCTGGCGCTTCTGGCCGGCAAGGACATCCACTCCGGCGAGGTCACCGCGACGTGCCCGCCCACGACCGGGATCGCGCCGTTCATGGCGCTGATGGACATCTACATGGCACAGGATCGCTACCAGAAGGCCCGGCGGGTGTTCGTAATCGTCGATAACGGCTCCGACCACCGCGGGAAGAAAGCGATCAAGCGGCTGAACGACAAGTACGCCAACTGCATCATGATCCACACGCCGCTGCACGCGTCCTGGCTGAACCAGATCGAGATTTTCTTCTCGATCATCCAGAAGAAGGTCATATCGCCTAACAACTTCGCGAACCTGGCCGAGCTGGCGTCCACGCTGCTGGCCTTCGTCAAGCGGTACAACAAGACCGCCAAGCCGTTCAACTGGAAATTCACCAGCACCGACCTCACCCGGATGCTGAGGCGGATCGAGACCGAGACGCCCGCCCCGGCAGCCGAGCCGGCTACCACGCTACTGGCGGCCTGACAACCCCCCAGTTACTTACGGGGCCAGCCACTTAGCTTGGCGTTTAACCTCCCGGGCTCGGCGTGGTTTTTTGCGTCGTCTTCTTGATGGCGGCCTTGCCCACGTCGTGACGGGTGGCCGGGTGCCGGTTCTTCGAGCCGGGTGGTCTGCCGGGGCCGGGTTTGCCGGGTTTCGGTGCGGCTGTGAGAACGGGCAGTGTGCCGTGGATGGCCCGGAATCCCCGCCGGACCCGCGCGGGGGTCAGGCGGCCGGGCAGGGCCGGGCGCTGCCAGGGCAGGCGCAGGTCTGCAGCCAGGCCGCGGGTGAGCCAGAGCTGGGCATAGCAGGCGAGGATCAGCCAGGTCCACCGGTCGGCGGCGGCGGGGTCGCGCAGTTTCGGCTTGGTCCAGCCGAGGACCTGCTTCAGGAACCGGAACGTATGTTCGATATCAAACCGGCGCAGGAACGCCTGCCAGCAGCGGTTCACCTCATCGGGATCCGCGTCCGGGCAGGAGGTCCACAGCCAGACCGGCTTGGGGGCGCGGTCGTGCGGCAGGTGCTCGACGGTGAGCTTGACCAGGGTGCCCTCGATGACCGGCAGTTCCCCCTGGTGGCCTGCCCATGCACCGCGGGCCTTCAGCTTGGGGTGCATGCGGTGCCAGGCGCGGGCGTCTGCGGCCCCGTACCGGGAGGTCTGCGTCGTGGTGTGCACGTCCGGCCCGGGGCAGGCGGCGTCATCTGAGAGCTTGAGCTCGCGGCCGTGCCGCACAGGCGGGCCCATCTGGCCGGGCCGGCGGGGCGGCGGCGCCTGCCGCAGCACCCGGTTGGTGCCCAGCCGCCCCAGCACCTGCACGGGCAGGTCCGCCAGCAGCCAGGCCAGCCGGGCCGGCTCGTAGCCGGCGTCGAAGATCACCATGATGTCCGGGTCGCCGTCGTGCCAGTGCCCGGCGGCGATGATCCGCTCGATGACCCCGCGGACCTGGGCGGCGGTCACCGCGGCCAGGTCGTCATCAGGACCCAGCCGGACCGCGTCCAGCAGCCGGGTCCACGACGTCCGGCCCGGTTCCAGCGCGGCTACCAGCGAGTACGGCCAGCCCGGGATCATCTGCGCGCTGTTGTTCCCCCGCCCGTAGCAGTGGCAGAACGACCGGCCCGGGCTGGTCGCCGCGTCCGGCCGCAGCCAGTTGCTCACATCGACCGCCAGCCGGATCCGGCCATCATCCCAGGCCGGCAGCGGCACCCCGGCCAGTGCCCAGCGCAGCCGCGAGACCTGCACCTTCCCGCAGTTCAGCGCGTCGTACAAGGCGCCATGGCCGCGCCGGTGCCCTGGCTCCAGCGACAATTCCGCCAGCATATGCACCCGGTCCTGCTTGCACAGCGCCGCGTCGCACAGCTCAGACAGCGCGTCCGCCCGGGCGGTGAAGCACCGGTGCAGCTCACGGCGGAACCCTGCCAGCCGTTCCCATGCCTGATCTGTCTCGTCCCTGGCGCCCGCCCGGGCCTCCGCCCAGGCCATACTGAAAGCCACGGTCGCCGCCCTGCGTCTTCAAGTTCTGTGGTGAGAACCCGAAGATGATGACGCGGTGGCCGTCTGCTATCACAGCGACACACCGGACAGTACGGGCAAAGAGCTGCCAGGCAGACAGCAGAGGTTAAACGCCAAGCTTAGGCATGTCCGGCAGCTCCGGCGCCCCGTAGAAGGCCGATGGCATCATGCCCGCCGCTCAAGCCCAGGCGACGGCACCTGAAGTGTGAAGGCTGTCCCCGATGCTCGGGAGTTCACTATCGGTGGTGCTAGTGGTGTTGGTGAGGATGCTGGTGCGGCGCCGGTAGCCGCCGGGCCACTGCTACTGATGCTCGCCCTTCGAGGCCAATAGGAGTGCGGCAGGACTTGGCGGCCGGTGAAGGCCCGATCGGCGGCATATCATGCATGATCGGACGTTCGGCCGATGATCAATTCCACGATCTCCACGATCGTAGGCCCGGATCGGGCGGCTTCGAGCGCCGGCCACTATGCAGAACCGGACGCCGTTGAGATGCCTGAGCTGCATCTGACCGGCGCAGGGTATCTAGGATCGGCCCATGCAGCGCTACTCTCTCGGCCCTTTCTCCGTCTCGCGCATCGGGTTCGGCGCGATGCAGCTGCCCGGCCCTGGCGTGTTCGGTCCGCCGCGTGACCGTGGCGAGGCGCTGGCGGTGCTGCGCCATACGGTAGAAGCGGGGGTTGACCATATTGACACCGCGCAGTACTACGGGCCCGATGTTGCCAATGAGCTGATCCGCGAAGCACTGTACCCCTATCCCGCCACCCTTGCGCTGGTGAGTAAGGTCGGGGCGCGCCGTGACGGGTCCGGCGGATGGCTTGCCTACGACGAGCCTGACCAGCTGCGGCGGGGCATCGAGGATAACCTACGCAGCCTCGGGGCCGGGCAGCTCGCTGCCGTAAATTTGCGGCTGCTGCAGGACGCGCCGCCGGACAAGCGTTCGACGACCAGCTTGCCGCCATGATCAGGGCGCGCGACGAGGGACTGATCGGGGGCGTGGGCCTGAGCAACGTGACCCGCGGGCACCTGCTGCGCGCGCTGGAGCACACGCCCGTAGCGTGCGTGCAAAATCCACTGAATCTGGTCAATCGCGCCTCAATGCCCGTTCTGCGCGAGTGCACCTCACGGGGGGTATCGCCCAGGGCTCCGGCAAAGTCGTGTTTCACGAGGGCATCAAGAGCAGCTTTGTGGGTCGGTCGGCGCGTGCGGCGTGATGTCGTAGGGCGACGGCGATGTCCGTGGTGCCATCGAGGCGGAGCAGGCTGATCGCGGTGTTCCGCAGGGTGGCCATCACCTGGGGTCCGTTTTGCGGTGCGGATCCGCCCGTCACCACGTCACGCCGAGGCCATCCACCCTGAAACCCCAGCTCACAGCATGATCAACTGACTCTGGCGGCGCCATGCGTTTCAACCGGGGCCCAACTATCCTGATGCCAACGAGGTGCTGCCGTCCATCTGGGAGGCGTTGGATAAAGGGAGGCGTCTCGATGGAAAACGACGAAGCACTCCAGCAGTGGAACAGCGCCGCCCCGGGTTGGGTAAGGTGGGAACCGGTTCATAATCGCATGCTCGCTGCGGCGACCCAGGTGCTGCTAGATCGCGCTGGCGTGGCCGAGGGTGGCCGCGTGATCGACATCGCCACCGGCGCGGGCGATCAGGCACTGGCGGCGGCCCGACGGGTCGGGCCTGAAGGCTATGTCCTGGCGACCGATATCTCGTCGGCGATGCTGGAGTTCGTCGCCCAGCAAGCGCGCGCCGCCGATCTAGCGAATATCGCGACGCATGACTGCGCAGCAGAAAACCTGCCGCGCGACCGGGCGCCCTTCGATTCCGCGATCTGCCGCCTTGGCCTGATGCTGCTGCCGGACCCGGCGGCTGCCGTCGCCGCCGTGCGCGACGTGCTGCGGCCCGGCGGCCGCCTCAGCGGGTTGGTCATGTCCTCGCCCGCTGCGAACCCGTTCTATGTCGCCGTGCCATCGATCCTGCGTCGCCACGCCAACAAACCGGCGCCAGCCTCTGGTCCCGGTTTCTTCGCCCTGGCCGATCCGAAGGTGTTGACCGTGCTGTTCACCGGCGCCGGCCTGACCGACGTGACCATCACGACGCTCGATGCGACCTACGCGCTTCCCTCGATCGACGACGCCATGGTCATGATCCAGGAAGCCTTTGGTGCGGTCCGCGGTATTATCGCCGACCAGCCCCCATCCGCTCAGGGCGCCGCCTGGGCTGAGGTCCGCACCGTCCTCGGCCAGTGGGTGACGCCAGACGGTTTCGTCGCGCCGACCCAGTTCCACATCGCCAGTGGCCGGAAGCCAGGCCCCGGCAAAGTCTTTAGCACTTCATGATCGTCCGCAGTGGCCGGGCAGGACGGCGGGCGTGGTAGCGCAGGGCGGCGGCGATGCTGGTGGCCGGACAGCCGCAGGATGGTGATGACCAGGTTGCGCAGGCTGGCCATGATCCTGGGGCCGTTGGCGGTGCGAATCTGCGAACGGTCTTCATCGAAGTCGAGGTCACCCAGTGCAGGCGGTCCTCGATCCCCCAATGGCCGCGGATGATGGCCGCAAGCTGGGCGTGGGTGGCCTGGGTGACATTCAGTGAGGTGGCCGCGTAGCAGGTCTCGGCGGACCGCTTCCCTTTCACCGTGCGGCGGCGCACGATCTAGATGGCCTGGGCGGCTGGGGGAAGGCCAGGCCTTTGGCCACCGCGGTGACCTTCAGGGTGCGCCGCTCGGTCCGGCCGTGGCCGCGCCCGCGGGCCTGGTAAGCGACCGGGACTTCCCGCCAGGGCAGGGCTGCGAGCTGGGCATATAGGCCGGGCTGGTTGCCCTTGACCGTGATCACATAGTGCGCGCCGCGCCGGGCAAGGTAACGGGCGTGCCCCCGCTGGGCGTGCAACGCGTCGGCAGTGATGACCGCGTCCTGGATGTCCAGGCGGTCCAGCAGCTGGGAGAACATCGGGATTTCGCTGGTTTTGGCGCCCACCTCCACCTGGCCCAGCGCCACGCCATGGGCATGGTCAAGGGCGGCGAGCAGGTGACGGCCGCCTTCACCATCGTGCGCCGAGCCGCGTAAGGTCTTGCCGTCCACCGCGATCACCCGCCGTTTCTTCGGCCCGGGCGCGGTGCGCCGGGCCGCCCACTCGCCGACCAGGTCATCGAAGGCATCAGCGTCCAGCCGCTGCAGCACCCGCCGAAACGTTGATTCCGACGGCATCGCCCCGGTGACCCCCAGCGCCCGCAACGTGTCCTGGTCAGCATCAGCGGCCCATTCGGCGATCGCGGTGAACGACCGCGCCCCAGCCAGCACCGCGCACACCGCCAGCCCCAAAATGACCACCAGCCGGTGGCGCACGCCCCGCCGCTGCCGCGGGTCAGCCACCTTGGCCAGCACCGCCAGCAGCCCCGGCGGCTCCCCCGGGGCGGTTTTGGCAAGGTCGGCAAGGTGGCAGATGACAGGGGCAGTCAGCGATGATGACGAGGCGGGCATGGCTTCTCGCGGATGATCCGGCAGGTATGGGAACCGCCATGATCACCGCAAGGGCCGACCCGCGCTACCTGCTCATCACCAGCGCGTCGCCCAAGCCCAGCGTCACCCTTCAAGGACTTTGCCGAGGCCCTGGGTATCGCCTTCGTGCCCTTCTTCCCGCTGGGCTCCGGCTTCGCCCGGGACAACCCGGTGCTGGGCAGCAAGCAGGTACTCAGCACGGCCGAGCGGCTTGGCCACACGCCGGCTCAGATCGCACTTGCCTGGATTCTGGGCCTCGCGCCCAACGTCTTGCTGATTCCCGGCACCTCCACCATGCGGCACCTGGACGAGAACCTCGCGGCCGCCGGCATCACGCTCGAGAGGACGCCCGCCAGCAGCTCGCAGCCGCCGCCGACTAACCGCTGCCCGGCCGGTCTGTACAGGCCCTGGCACGCTGCTGGCAGCAGGTCACCGGCAGTCCGCCCCTGGGGCCAGGCCGCGTTGCCTGGCGTGATCATCATGGGCGCAGCGGCGGGGCCGTGAACAGGTATCCTGCCCGCGAACCCGGGGCGAGCGGCGCCGGACCGGGACGAGTCCTGGGCAGAGGATCCGGCCGGGACCCTGGCAGACTCAGAGAACTGACGCGATCGAACCGGTCGCGGGCCGGCTGACCGAACCGGATCGAGGTGATCGTAGTGACGACGCCGGTACCAGACTGGGACGCGGCCTACCAGGGCGGCACGCCAGCGCCGTGGGATATCGGCCGGCCGCAGCCAGCGCTCGCCCGCCTGGCCGACAGCGGCATGCTGTGCGGCCGGGTGCTCGACGCGGGCTGCGGTACAGGCGAGCACGCCCTGCTGGCGGCCGCGCACGGCGCGCAGGTCGTGGGCGTGGACGTGTCGCCGCACGCCATCGGGCGGGCGCGGGCGAAGGCGGCCGGGCGGGGCCTGGCCGCCCGGTTCGAGGTCGCCGATGCGCTGAACCTGGCCGTGCTCGCCGTGACCTTCGACACCATCATCGACAGCGGGCTGTTCCACGTATTCGACGACGAGAGCCGCGCCCGGTACGTCAGCAGCCTGGCGTCGGTGCTGCGGTCCGGCGGCACCTGCTTCCTGATGTGCTTCAGCGACCGCCAGCCGGGAAGCTGGGGCCCCCGGCGGGTCCGCCAGGACGAGCTGCACACCGCATTCACCGACGGCTGGAACATCGCCAGCATCACCGCGAGCACATTCACGGTCAACCCCGGGCCCGGTGCCCCGGCGGTCCAGGCCTGGCTGGCCACCATCCACCGGCTGTGACCCACCCAATGCCAGCGCGCCAGCGCCGGCCTTGCAGCGTTCGCACTTGTCGCGCGGTCGATGCTGGCCACTCGCTCCAGGATCGCTGGCTCGGTGACTCTCGCCGCCGCGCGGCCGAGGGTCAGGTCCAGGCCGGCCAGCTTGACCGAAATCGTGCACGCCGGGTTCGACGCCAGGTTACGTGCCTGGCGAGTTCGGGGCCCGCTGGTGAAATACAGGTCGCCGTCGTGCCACACCGCGCCGATCCCGGCAGCGTGTGGACGCCCGTCCGGCCGGACTGTGCCGAGGAAGAACCCGGTGCCGTTACCACGCCCTCGGTGACGTGCTGGGCTTCTGGTATGGGCAGAGGCTGGCCTGGGTATGGGGCGTTGTGCTGGCAATGGGTGCTGCCTGGCTAGCGTCCCCGCTGGTGGTTACCGCGCGGCCAGCCAGGTTGTCCAGGCAGCACTAATGGTGTCGGCGGTCAGCACGATGCGGGAGTGCCAGCGCATTTCCTGGACGACCTTCAGGTCGGCGGCGGCGGGTGCGAGGCCGGCCGCGCCATGCCGCGGGACGGCTGCTGCCTGTCCCGCCGCGTCAGTGGTACGGGCGGTGCGGGATGGGGGCGTCGTTGAGCTGCTGGTCGATGTCGACAAGAATCGCGTCGCCCTCGATTTTGCAGGCGTATACGGGCAGCGGGGGCACCACGGGAATGCCTACCGACTCGCCGGTGGTCAGGTCGAATCGTGAGTTATGCGATGCGCAGACCAGGGTGTCGTCGTCCTGCACGGTGCCCTCGTGCAGGGGCTGCTGCTGATGAGTGCAGGTGTTGTGCACCGCACGGACGTCGTCGTCGTCCAGGCGCACCAGGCAGATCGGCTCTCGCAGCTCCTCGACGAACAGGGTTTCGCCAGGCTCCAGGTCGTCGAGGTTGGCAACGATGACAAAGGCCATGACTATTTCCTTCCGTTGACGGGTCGGCGGGGGGCGGGCTGGTTACCACGCACCTCGATCCAGCCGTTGCGGACCCGGGTACGTATCACCGGTTGCGGCTGATGTGACGGGCCACGGCTGACGGAGCCGTCGGCCAGGCAGTACTGCGATCCGTGCAGCGGGCAGGTCACGGTCAGGCCCTCGACAGTGCCGCGGCTGAGCAGGCCAGCGGCGTGGCTGCATAGGTTGTCGAGCGCGTGGAGGGTTCCGTCGTGCCGGTACAGCAGGATCTGCCGTCCATCGGCCTGCACGCCGGTGGGCACGTCGTCCGGCAGCTCGGCCTTCTCGATCACCCGGACCCAGCGCCGCGGCCCGTCGGCCCCCGCCACCCGGCTGACCATCACCGCCTTGGCGAACACCAGGTGGCCACCGAGGTAGGCGGCGGCGCCGGTGACGCCCAGGCTGGCCGCGCCCAGCCCTTGGGCTGGGCGCCGGTAACCGGCCAGCCGGGCCGCTAGCGACATGCCTTGCAGCCCGAGGGCCGCCGTATTGAGCACCCCGTGGAACAAGCCGAGCCGACGATCCTCGTCGTCGCTGACGGTCCAGTCGACCACACCGGTTGCCGCGGTCGCGACCGCGGCCGCGATGCCGGCCGCGCTGAACAGGCCCGCCGGGCCGAGCCCGCGCCCGGGGGCGGGATCGCGGTCGGTGACGTCCAGGATCAGGGCGCCCGCCCACAGCCCGATCGGTAGGTCGCTGAGGGCCGGATGCAGCGGGTGACCGAGCCACCGGCCGCCGTGCATCAGCTCAAGGACCGGGTTGCCCTGGTGCCTTTCGCGCCACGGCCCGAGCGCGGCGGTCAGCCAGTCGTTCAGCGTGCGGATCCAGCCCCAGCCGTCGATGAGCGCGACCACGTCATGATGCCAGTTCTGCACCTGGGCCACCGCGACCGCTGGCCCGGCGGGCTGGGAGGCTGGCGCTGAGCCGCCGGCCTGGCCGGTGCCTGCTGACATGAAGTCCTCCGCGGTGACATCAGCGCGTGCACGATCCGGGCGGATCCTCCCACGGCGCCAGCCCGTTGCGCGGGCTGTTAACGGACGGCACCGTTGCGCGGAGCGTACCCCGTCCAGCCCCATACTCCTGTTCCATGCTGAGACACCCGGCTCGTCATGGCACCGAGGAAGGTGCAGGCGAAACCACCGCGGGCCTGAAGCCCTTGACGACTAGCCAGATGCCCAGCGAGAACTCCCAGGCGGCGATGGGAATCGTGGCGATCGCTGAGACCGAGGAGACCTGGTCATAGGCGCCGAAGAGCACCGCGATTGCGGAGCCGAGGAGCAGGGAAGCTCCGATGAGACCCATCAGGGGGATCGCGCGGGGCACTAGTCGGGACCGATACAGCAGGGTGCCCAGCAGCAGGGCGTTGACCGCAACGCGCCGGGAGCGCTCCGGGGAGTGAAGGGTTAGCAAGGGCGCATCAGGGCCATGCTCAGCCACCCGACGAGGGTACGGCTGACCCTCCTAACTGGCGTTACGCGCCCTCGGCCGCATAGTCGTCCAGCACCAGCACGGCGCCTCTCTCGAGTGCGCCCAGGTCGTTGAGCAGCACTGTCGACTTCCCGAAGCCGACCGGTGCGGAAACGGGCATCAGCTTCGACGTGGTCCCGCGAACGCGGCGGTCGCGCAGTCGCGGACGCGAAACCAGATCCCGTGGCGACCTCGGAGGGTAGAACTTCATCTCGGTCCGGCCGCCTCGGTGCCCGCGTCGCCAGCTGCGACCTGGTCATTTACGGTCAGGTCGCGCGGCTTGGCCCGCGGGCGAGGCGGCCGGGGATTCCTGCAGTTGAGTCTGGAATCCGCCTGCGCCGGTCATGTGACCGGCTCCGGCGGCCCCTACGCGTAGAGAGAGTCCAGCCAGCTGTTGAGCGCCGCCTCGGCGGCCGCTGCGTCCACGTCGTCGCGGAACACGTGCGCGCTCATCCCGACGACGCTGCCGAAGTGGTTGCGCCCGAAGAAGCGGTAGAGGCTGTCCTGCGTTCGCACGCCGATGAAATCCGTCGTCACATAGTCGATGATGCCGTCAAGCTGGCCCGCGCCGCCGAGGTCGGCGTGGACGGCGTCGCCGACCGCGGCACCGTCGCGGATGCCGAGTGCCGCGCGCAGCGGGTCCATGGCGTCCGGCGCTCCCGCCGCCTCCGGGCCTTCGATCCCCGCCGACGGCTGGCCAACGTAGGTGACCGGACGGCCCTTGAAGTGCTCCAGGTACTGGCCGAGGGTGTGCAGGTAGAAGTCCGTGTGCCCGTCGATGGCGTCGTACTGGTCCGCCCACTCGTCGGCGAGGATGCCGCTGTGGACGTAGCGCAGGTGCGCGGTCCCGCCGTCTCTCGCCTCGATCGTGTAGTCCAGGGCGTTGAAGGTCCCGTCGGGCGACTCCATCCGGATTACCAGCCGGTGTGGCGGATCCCAGGTCTGGACGGGCGCCCCCTCGGGCGGTGCGGCGCCCGCGGGGATCTCCATCCCGGTCGGGAACTGCCAGGCGGCGGTATCGGCGGTGATCGCAGTCCAGACGTCCTCCGGGGCGGCGGGCAGGTCGACCTCGCGGGTGATCTCGAATGCACGGCTCACGACTGGGCCTCCTTGGTGATCTTGGGATGGAGTGCGACGACGAGCCGGTGATCGCGACCGGCGGCGGCGTTCTCATCGTGGTAGCGGGCGACCAGCCCGTTCACGGCCGCGGCCAGCTCGACGGCGAATGCCGCGCGGTCCTTGGCGGACGCGAAGCGCACCTCGCTGTCGATGCCGAGGGTCGCCACCGGCTGGCCCGCCGCGCTCGACCGGGTGATCAGTTCGCCGACCTCGCGGACCAGCCGCCCGGCGACCGCGAGCAGCCAGCGCGCCGAGCGCTGGTCCGGCTCGCGCGACGGATCCGGCGCGACCGCTGACAGCGCGGTCGGCGAGATCACGTAGGACGCGGCGGTGGCCTGGAGCACGCGCTCGGTGCAGTTGCCCTTGCGTCGCTCCTCAACGAGCTCCACCAGGCCATGACGCTCGAGCGCGCGCAGGTGGTAGTTCGCCTGCTGGCGGGTGAGCCCGACGCGCGCCGCGAGGGTGCTGGCCGACCCGGGCTCGGCCAGCCCGGCGAGCAGGCGGGCACGGATCGGATCCAGCGAGGCCTCGGCGGCGGCGGGATCGTCGATCACGGTGACGTCGTGCACAGCTGCATCTTCTCGCCGACAATTATATTTGTCAAGCATATTTATCTTGTCGGTATACGGCGCCGACGCCGATGGCCGTTCCCAACCCGCTGCCTGCGCGGGTGCGACGTACGATGGCTGGATCGCTACCGCCGCGGCTTTACGGCGGCGACATCGGAGCCCGCTCATGCAATCGTCAGTTCCCGTGATCGACCTCACGCCCTGGCTCAGCGGAGACGAGATGGCCCGCGCTGCCGTTGCCGCCAGGGTCGACGCGGCCTTGCAGAGCGTGGGCTTCTTCCTGGTCAAAGGCCATGGCGTGCCAGGCGAATTGCGCGCGGATGTACGTGCCGGGGCCCGGACGTTCTTCGCGCTGCCACGCGAGACCAAGCAGCGTTATGCCGTTACCGTCGGCGGCCGGGGCTGGCTGCCGCCCGGCGTCGAGGCGAACGGCTACGCCGAGGGCACGGCGACTCCGCCGGATCTGAAGGAGTCATTCGCAGTCGGCGCCGACCGGCCTACCGGCGACCCTGACGTCGACGGGTACTGGTTCCAGCCCAATGCCTACCCGGCCGAGGTGCCGGCGCTGAAGCCTGCTGTCGTCGTCTACCTGGCTCGCATGCGCGCGCTAGCGGACGAGTTGCTCGTACTGTGCGCGGCGGCGCTGGCCCTGGACAGCGACTTCTGCACCCGGCACACCGGGCATGCCACGCACACGATGAAAATCAACTGGTACCCGCCGATGACGATTTCCGGCCAGCCGGAACCCGGCCAGTTCCGGATCGGCCCGCATACGGACTTCGGCACCGTCACCATCTTGGACCGTGAGCCGGGCCGGGGCGGCCTGCAAGTGTGGACCGAGCAGGACGGCTGGCAGTACGCGCCCTGCGATTCCGGCGCCTTCACCATCAACACCGGTGACCTGCTCGCCCGCTGGAGCGGCGGCCGGTGGAAGTCCAACCGGCACCGCGTGCTCCCGCCGCAGGCCGAGGCGCCGGAGGAGGACCTCGTCTCGCTGGTCTACTTCTACGAGGCCGACCACGACGCGGTGATCGAGTCGCTGCAGCCGCCGATCGGCAAGCCCAACGACTATGCGCCGGTCGTATCAGCGCAGTTCCTGAAGGAACGACTGGACGCGATCACGGTAAGTTAGCTGTCAGCTTGGCGCCGTGGCCCGGCAGGCGATAGTCGATGCCGAACCTGGCGACGCCCGCCCAGCCCTTTCCCGGCCAGAACCTCGACCCAGAATCGGATCCCGGTCAGGCGTTGGTTCTCTTCCGTCTCTCAGAGCTCGCGGAGGCCTTCCTCGCCGCCGTCAGCCGCTGCGTGCAGCACCTCATTGATCTGGGCATAACGGCTCGCCACGCCGGTGAGGTGCTGAGCCAGGAGTTCCACCGCCCGGCGCTGGTCGGGTTCGGCCCGGCCGGTTAGCGACCGGGACGGGCTCGTCGTCGCCTGCGATGGCCAGGTCGCGAACGGCGCGCAGCACTAACTGCCTGTTGCCCACGGCGCTGAACACCGTTGGCGGAGAACGTCTGGATCGACGTCAGCGCGCGGCGTGCCCGCGCTCGCCGCAACTGCGCCGCCTCGATGATCGCCATGCGATGAAGACAAGTCATCCCATGTTGGCAGCCATCGCCGGCCATGCCTGCACGGTCTTGCAGACCGGTAGCAGGACCGGGTAACGCCTCATCGATCAGCCGGCTGATCCGCTCGAGGGTGGTGGCCCGGTCTGGCGGCGAGCCGCCAGCTGCGTGCGCTCGGCCGGGCTGAACGGGACCGGCTTGCGCTGGCCGGCATCCCAGCGAACCGTGACGACGCGCGCCTCGGCCGCCGCCTCGCCTGCTGGCGTAAGGATCGCTTCGCGAGTCGTCAGGCTCGTTGTGCCCAGCCGCTCGAGCGCTATTCGCACCATCACCCGCCGGTCCGCGTAGCGGACCTCCGCATGCAGGTCAATTTCTATCCGGGCAACCACGTAGAGCGGGTCACCGCCAAGCGCCTGCGTGAAAAAGGCGTCCCGGCCCTCCTCAAGGTAGGTCAGGAACACCGCGTGGTTGACATGACCCAAAGCGTCCACGTCACGCCACCTGACGCCGACCGGGTGCTCAAAGACCGCGCCCATGTGGCGCAATGCGTCAGCGGGTACCGGTGATGTAGTCGGTCAGTGCCGCTCGTTCGGTTTCGAGGTCGTCGATGCGGTTCTTCACTACGTCGCCGATGCTCACGATTCCCCGCAAGCCGCCGTCGACCACGACCGGCGCGTGCCGGACTCGGTGCTCAGTCATGATGCGCATGACCTCCTCGACCGGGGTCTGCGGCGTAACCGTGCGCACCTCGGCTGTGTAGATGGCCGTGATCGCCTCCGACATCACCGCGGCGCCCCGCTCGGCCAGTGCCCGGACGATGTCCCGCTCACTGACGATTCCGTCGACCGACGTGCCGTTGCGAGAGACTACGACAGCACCGATTCGGTGCTCGGCGAGCACCGTGAGAAGCTGCCGTACGTCCGTGTCCGGGGTGACCGTGACGACTTGCCCGCCCTTGACGCGAAGTACGTCGCTGATACGCATCTGGTCCTCCCAGGCACTGGTGCGGAACTGATGGTGTGCCTACCGGCCCCCCCAGGCTATTACTTCTACCCGCGGTTGCCGGCTGAGATGATCGGCGGCGGATCCCGGGACATTGGCCGACCGGGATTCGGGTTCCGGCCGCTGCAGGCGCCGGCTACCGGGCACTAGCCCGCCTCGACCAGCCTGGCGAGATTTGCCAGCGCCATCCGGGTGCCCGTCTCGTTGTCGGCGACGGCCACCTTGTCGGGAATTCCTTCGTGCACGACGAGGACATCAGTGCCGCCGGCTGCGTCGGCAAGCGTTGTGGTCATGGTCATCTGGCCGCGAAGTTCAGGATCGGCTGTCTCGAACTCAAGCACTTCGACCACCTGCTCGTCCGGCACAAGCCGCACGAAGTGACCATGGTAGGTGTCGGTGCGCGGTGCTGACTTGCCGGTTCCGGCCGGCGCATCGTAGCTGAGCGAGACCCGGAACGAGCCGCCTTCGCGGGCGTCGAACTCATGCACGCGGCTGCGCATGCCGGCCGGCACCCGCCACTTCGCGATCGCGCCCGCATCCAGGAGCGCCCGGTAGACAGCCGAACGCGGTGCGCTCATGTGACGAGAGACCTGGGTCGAATACACGGATTCATGCTACGGCCCGGGGTGCCTGGGCCTTCAGTCAGCGGCGCGCCTGGACCTCGTCGAGCCAGACCGGCGGCTAGCGGCCGTTAAATGAAGCATGAAATAGTCGGACGCGGGGATATGCCGTCCGACGTTCCGAGCCGGGTGGCAGCTTGAATCGCATGCTTTCCCACCGGGGGCGCCTTGATCAACGTTGACGAGATTCGCCCGCTTAGCCTGTTCGACGGCCTAACCGACAAGCAGCTAACGGAACTAGTCGAGGGCAGCACTGAGGTTCGCGTCGAGCCCGGCGTCGAGCTGTTCCGCGAGGGCGAGCACGCCGACTACTGGTGGGTGCTGCTCGACGGTGCTATCGACCTCGTGCGCCACGTCGGCCACGAGGACACCGTGGTCGGGAAGATGGACGTGCCAGGCCGCTGGGCTGGCGGCTTCCGCGCCTGGGACGAGCACGGCGTCTATCTCGCCACCGGCCGGGGTGCAACAGACGGGCGGGTGCTCCGGGTGTCGGCCGAGGTGCTGCGGCAGTGGTTCAACGCGTGGTTCCCGTTCGGCAGGCACCTTATTGAGGGCCTGTACCGCACCGCACGCTCCATCGAGTCGACGGCCCGGCAGCGCCAGTCCCTGGTCACCCTCGGCACGCTCGCGGCCGGCTTCGCGCATGAAATCAACAACCCGGCAGCTGCCGCCGCCCGGGCGGCGGACGCCCTTGAGACCGAGTGCCAGACGCTGCTCTCGTCCCTTGGACAGCTCGCCCATGCCGAGATCTCTGCCCGGCAGTTCTCCGCACTCGACGCGTTGCGCCGTGAGATCGAGCCGCAGGCGGCGGTCCAGGATCCGCTGGAGCTGGCCGATCATGAGGAAGCCTTGTCGTCGTGGCTTGCCCGCCACGGCATCGCTCACGATTGGATGATCGCCCCGCCGCTTGCCGCCGCAGGGGTCGACCTCGACTGGTGCGAGCGGGCGGCGGTCGCGCTGGCTGGATCGTCTTTGCAGCCGGGGCTGGAGTGGGTGGCGAGCACGTTCTCCGTTGCCACGCTGCTATCAGAGATGAAGGAGTCGAGCCGGCGCATCTCCGGGCTCGTTGCGGCCATTAAGTCCTATTCGCAGATGGACCGCGCTTCGATGCAGCACATCAACGTGACGGACGGCCTGGAGAGCACCCTGGTGATGCTCGGGCACAAGTTCCGCGATGGTGTCACGATCGTGCGTGACTACAGTGCGGACGTGCCCCGGATCGACGCCTACCCCGGCGAGCTCAACCAGGTATGGACCAACCTTATCGACAACGCGGTCGACGCAATGGACGGCGTGGGCACGCTCCGGGTGGCCGCGCGGGCTGAGGGAGGCGACGTCCTCATTGAGATCGGTGATACCGGCCCGGGTATGCCGCCCCAGGTGGTGGCGCGCGCTTTCGAGGTCTTTTACACGACCAAGGAAGTTGGCAAAGGCACTGGCCTCGGCCTCGACGTCGCACAGCGCATTGTGGTTGAGCGGCACGGAGGCACGATCACCATCGATTCCCGGCCGGGGGAGACGGTGCTATCCGTGCGCATCCCGGTCCGGCCGCGTAGATCCTAGGGGGCGAACCGATGACGGTTAGCTGCCGGGGCCGGCTGACCAGGGCGTGATGGGACGCTCGCGGTGTTCGCCGTCCACGATGACGTCGATGCGCTCGTCGAAGAATGCGATGAGGTCGCGGACCCGCGCCGCGTCGTGCAGTGGCTGGTGGTAGGCCCAGGCAAGGTCAGGGACGACGCGGTCGCCGATGGTGGCCGACCAGTACGACGCCTGCCCCTTGTAGGCGCAGTAGGTCTGCGTGCTGCTGGCGGCCAGCTCGGCGCGGATGTCGCGGCGCGGCAGGTAGTAGCGGACCGGGAGCATGGTCTCGAACAGCAGCACCGGCCGGGAGGATTCGGCGAGCAGCTGGCCGTCGAGCTCAAGGCGGACCTGCCGGGAGCTGGCGAGCACGTCGATGCGGTGGAAGGGATCGCGCGGATGGGCCACGTTGGGCTCGTCTTCCTCATACCACGCGTCGAAGGCGCGGAAGTCCAGCACTACGAACCCGGCCAGGTCCGGGTCCGCGAGCCGGAACCCGGCCGCTGCGCGATCCTGGCCGAAGGCGGTCAGGTCGAGCAGCTGGCCGCCGGCGGTGTGCACGGCGAAGGGAACAGAGGGGTCCAGCACCGGACGGCTGGACACAGCCGGCAGCCGCGCGCCCGCGACCCCGGCCGCCCCCGCGACCCCGGCCGCCCCGGCCGCGGCCGGGGTCAGCTCACCGCGGATGTCACCCGCCGGGACGGCGTAGGACGGGACGATGCGGCGCGGTTCCCACAGCAGCGCGGCCCGGGTGCTGTCGACCGCGGTCCCGCCGCCCAGCATGGCCCGGATGCGCTTGCCGATCGGCTCATAGCGCAGCTCGTCGAACCCGCTCGCCAGGAACGCGCGCATCTGAGTGCTCATAGCGCCAGTCCTCTCACTTCGCTGCCTGGGCCGGGCGGCGGCCTTGGCCGATCGGCTACTCGGCGATCCGGTACTCCTCAAGTAGCCGGCGTCCCACGATCATCTTCTGGATCTCGGCCGTACCTTCACCGATCAGCAGCATCGGTGCCTCCCGGTACAGGCGCTCGATTTCGTACTCCTTGGAGAAGCCGTAGCCGCCGTGGATGCGGAATGAGTCCTCCACGACCTCCTTGCAATACTCGGAGGAGAGGTACTTGGCCATGCCGGCCTCCAGGTCGTTCCGGTGCCCGGCGTCCTTCATGCGGGCCGCCATCACCATCATCTGGTGGGCGGCCTCGACCTTGGTGGCCATCTCGGCCAGCTTGAACTGGATGGCCTGGTGCTGGGCGATCGGCTTGCCGAAGGCATGACGCTGCTGAGCGTAGGCGATGCCCAGCTCGAAGGCGCGGAGGGCGACTCCGCAGCCGCGGGCGGCGACATTGACCCGGCCGACCTCGACGCCATCCATCATCTGGTAGAAGCCCCGGCCGGTGGCGCCGCCAAGCACCCGGTCGGCAGGGATGCGGACATCGGTGAGGATCAGCTCGGTGGTGTCGACGCCCTTGTAGCCCATCTTCTCGATCTTCCCCGGCACGATCAGGCCCGGCACCTTGGGGTTGGCGCCGAAACCGGGCTCCTTCTCGATCAGCAAAGTGGTCATGTTGCGGTGCGGCGCGTCGTGGCCATCGTCGGTCAGGCAGAGAACCGCCACCAGGGTGGAAGTGCCGCCGTTAGTCAGCCACATCTTCTGGCCGTTGATCACGTAGTCGCTGCCGTCGCGCACCGCGGCGGTGCGGATCGCCGAGACATCCGAGCCCACGCCCGGCTCCGACATGGAGAAGGCGGCACGGATGTCGCCGGCCGCCATCCTGGGCAGGAAGTAGTCCTTTTGCTCCTGGGTGCCGTGCTGGGCAATCATGTGCGCGACGATGAAGTGGGTGTTGATGATGCCCGACACCGACATCCAGCCGCGGGAAATCTCCTCGACGAGGAGCGCATAGGTGAGGAGCGACTCCCCGAGGCCGCCGTACTGCTCGGGAATGGTCAGCCCGAACAGGCCCAGCTGCTTCATCCCCGCCACGATCTGCGCGGGGTACTCGTCTTTGTGCTCCAGCTCGGTGGCAACCGGGATGATCTCCTTCTCGACGAAGTCCCGCACGGTGGCAAGAATGTCCCGCTGGATCTCCGTCAGGCCCTCGGTCTGTGCAAGGCGTCCCATGGCGCGCTCCGTATCTGCTGGTCGTTAACAGCTCAGGCGGCCGGCCCGGGGCGACCGGGCTGCTCGCCGCCGCGCTCCTTGATGTACGTCTCGGTCGGCACCATCACCTTGCGGCGGAAGACGCACACCAGGGTGCCGTCCTGCCGGTAGCCGCGGGTTTCGACCTGAACGATGCCCCGGTCGTTCTTCGACTTGGACGGCCACTTGCCGAGCACCGTGGTCTCGCCGTAGACCGTGTCGCCGTGGAAGGTCGGCGCCACATGCTTCAGTGACTCGACCTCAAGGTTGGCGATGGCCTTGCCGGAGACGTCCGGCACCGACATGCCGAGCAGCAGCGAGTAGATGTAGTTGCCCACCACCACGTTCCGGCCGAAGTCGGTGGCCCGCTCCGCGTAATTCGCGTCCAGGTGCAGCGGGTGGTGGTTCATGGTGAGGAGGCAGAACAGGTGGTCGTCGTACTCGGTGACGGTCTTGCCTGGCCAGTGCTTGTAGACCGCACCGACCTCGAACTCCTCGTAGGTCCGTCCGAACTGCATCGCCGGTGTCCTTCGCTCTGATCGTAAGGGTGGGATTCTGCCGCGGAAACGCCCTTGGCTCAGGGCTGCGGCGGCTCGAACTTCGAGGTGCGCTGCATGCCTGCCGCGCGGCCCTTGGCCGCGACCACCAGGGCCATCTTCCTGGAGGCCTCGTCGATCATCTCGTCGCCGAGCATGGCCGAGCCCTTGGCTCCGCCGGCCTCAGAGGTGCACCAGTCGTAGGCATCCAGGATCAGCTCCGCGTGGTCGTAATCCTCCTGCGAGGGCGAGAAGATCTCGTTGGCGGCGGCGATCTGGTCGGGATGCAGCACCCACTTGCCGTCGAAGCCGAGGGCGGCAGCTCGCCTGGCGACGTCACGGTAGCCCTCGTGGTTGCGGATCTGCAGGTAGGGGCCGTCAATAGCCTGCAGATCATAGGTGCGGGCGGCCATCAGGATCCGCATCAGGATGTAGTGATAGGCATCCGCCGGGTAACCGGGCGGCTGCTCGCCGACCACTAGCGACTTCATGTTTATCGAGGCCATGAAGTCGGCCGGGCCGAAGATGATGGTCTCGATCCGCGGCGACGCGGCGGCGATCGCGTCGACGTTCACCAGGCCCTTGGCGTTCTCGATCTGGGCCTCGATGCCGATCCGGCCGACCTCGAAGCCCATTGTCTTCTCTATCTGGGTGAGCAGCAGGTCCAGTGCCTTGACCTGGTCGGCGTCCTGCACCTTCGGCAGCATGATGCAGTCCAGCTGAGGGCCCGCTCCCTCGACCACGGTGATCACGTCCCGGTAGGTCCAGTGGGTGGTCCAGTCGTTGACCCGGACGACGCGCGTCTTGCCGCCCCAGTCACCGTTGTTCAGGGCATCGACGATGCTGTGCCTGGCGCTTTCCTTGACCAGCGGCGCGCAGGCGTCCTCCAGATCCAGGAACACCTGGTCCGCCTGGAGTCCCTGGGCCTTCTCCAGGAAGCGCGGGCTGCTGCCGGGAACAGCGAGGCAGGAGCGGCGGGGACGCAGGCGGTTCGTCGTGACAGCCGGGGCGGTGGTCATCTCGGGTCGTGCCATCCTTCCAGATTTTAACGGTGGTGCTCGGCCAGTGGTGCTTGCTGGTCGGTGCGGCCGGGCGGCCCATTGCCGGGCGCGTCCGGCCGGGCCGCTAGGTCGTCCCGGACAGGCTGTCCTGCTTGCTCTGCCACGGCTGCAGCTTCTGGGCGAGCCGGATTTCGTCCACGATGCGGCCGATGATGGTGGTGATGCCATAGTCCCTGGGGGTAAAGACCGCGGCCACTCCCTCGGCGCGCAAGAATTCGGCGTCGGCCGCCGGGATGATCCCGCCCACTACCACCGGGATGTCCGCCGCTCCGGCCCGGCGTAGCCGGGTCAGCACATCGGGGACCAGTTCGGTGTGCGCACCGGAGAGGATGGACAGCCCCACGCAGTGCACGTCCTCGGCGACCGCGGCGGCCACGATCTGCTCCGGAGTGAGCCGGATGCCCTGATAGATCACCTCGAAGCCAGCATCACGGGCCCGGACGGCAATCTGCTCGGCACCGTTGGAATGCCCGTCCAGGCCGGGCTTGCCCACCAGCAGGCGCAGCCTGCCCGCCCCGAGTTCTCTCGCGGTGGCGGCCACGGCCGCGCGGACCGCGGCAAGCTCCCCGCCGGGCTCGGCGGCCACGGCCACCGGGGCGCTGCTGATGCCGGTCGGTGCCCGGTACTCGCCGAACACGTCCCGCAGCGCCAGCGACCACTCGCCGGTGGTCACGCCCGCCCGGGCGCAGGCCAGCGTCGCCGTCATCAGGTTGACACCGTCGCGCTCCGCATCGGCCCTGAGCCGGTCGATAGCGACGAGCACCGCGGCCTCGTCACGCTGCCCGCGCCAGTCCGCCAGCTGAGCCAGCACCGCCCGCTCGGCGGCCGGATCGACCCGCTGGACCGCGGCATCGAGGTCCGCGGTGAGCGGATTGGGCTCGGTTGTCTCGAAGCAGTTGACACCCACGACCTTGTCCTCGCCGGACTCGATGCGGGCGCGCCGGGCCGCGTGCGCGGCGACCAGCTGGCCCTTGAGGTAGCCGGACTCTACCGCCGGTATCACCCCGCCCATCGCCAGCACCTTGGCGATCTCCGCCTCGGCGCCCGCCAGCAGCTCCGCGGTCTTGGCCTCCACTACCGCGGAGCCGGTGAACAAGTCGCCGTACTCCAGCAGGTCCGACTCGTACGCGAGCACTTGCTGAATGCGCAGGCTCCACTGCTGGTCCCACGGCCTGGGCAGGCCCAGCGCCTCATTCCAGGCGGGGAGCTGCACGGCACGGGCCCTGGCGTCCTTGGAGAGAGTGACCGCCAGCATCTCCAGGACGATCCGCTGGATGTTGTTCTCCGGCTGCGCCTCGGTCAGGCCCAGTGAGTTGACCTGCACGCCGTAGCGGAATCGCCGCTGCCCGGGATCAGCAATCCCGTACCGCTCCCTGGTGACCTTGTCCCATAGCCGGGAGAAGGCCCGCATCTTGCACATCTCCTCGACGAAACGGACGCTCGCGTTGACGAAGAAGGAAATCCGCGCCACCACCTCGCCTAGCCGCTCCGGCGGAACCTGGCCAGAGTCACGTACCGCGTCCAGGACGCTGATCGCGGTGCACATCGCGAACGCGAGTTCCTGCACCGGAGTGGCCCCGGCTTCCTGGAGGTGGTAGCTGCAGACATTGATCGGATTCCACTTGGGCAGGTGGGTGACTGTATAGGCGATCACGTCGGTGGTGAGGCGCATCGACGGCCCGGGCGGGAAGGCGTGCGTCCCGCGGGAGAGGTACTCCTTGACGATGTCGTTCTGGGTGGTGCCAGTGAGCCTGGCGATGTCGGCGCCCTGCTCCTCGGCGACGACCTGGTAGAGCGCCATCAGCCACATCGCGGTGGCGTTGATCGTCATCGAGGTGTTGGTCTGGTCCAGCGGGATGCCGTCGAAGAGGGCGCGCATGTCGCCCAGGTGCCCGACCGGGACGCCTACCCGGCCGACCTCGCCGCGGGCGAGGATGTGATCCGAGTCGTACCCGGTCTGGGTGGGAAGGTCGAACGCGACGGACAGGCCGGTCTGGCCTTTGGCCAGGTTACGACGGTAGAGCGCGTTGGACTCCAGCGCAGACGAGTGACCCGCATAGGTCCGCATCAGCCACGGATGATCTCGTGCAGGCCGCGGCCGATGCTGCTCCGTCGACTCGGTCATGGCCCCCGTCCTCACACGTTCCGGAAGCGGTTGATCTCCGTCAGGTGCTTAGCGCGCAGCTCGGGGTTGCGCACGCCAAGGCCCTCCTCCGGGGCCAGGCAGAGCACGCCGACCTTGCCGTGATGCAGGTTCCGGTGCACGTCCAGGGCGGCCTGGCCGGTCTGGTCCAGCGAATAGACCACGGACATGGTCGGGTGGATCATGCCCTTGGAGATCAGGCGGTTGGCCTGCCACGCCTCGCGGTAGTTGGCGAAATGCGAGCCGATGATGCGCTTGAGGCTCATCCACAGGTAGCGGTTGTCATACTCGTGCATATACCCCGAGGTGGAGGCGCAAGTCACGATGGTGCCGCCCTTACGGGTCACGAACACCGACGCGCCGAAGGTCTCCCGGCCCGGGTGCTCGAAGACAATGTCCACGTCCTCACCGCCGGTGAGCTCGCGGATCCTGGCGCCCAGTCGCTTCCACTCCTTCGGGTCCTGATTGTGCTCATCCTTCCAGAACTGGTAGCCCTCGGCCCTGCGGTCGATGATCAGCTCGGCGCCCATTGACCGGCACAGGTCGGCCCTCGCCTCGCTGGAGACGACGCAGATCGGGATGGCGCCGCCGGCTAGCGCGTACTGAGTGGCATAGGCGCCGAGGCCGCCGCTGGCGCCCCAGATGAGCACGTTGTCGCCCTGCTTCAGGCCGGCGCCGTTGCGCGAGACCAGCTGCCGGAAGGCGGTGGAGTTCACCAGTCCGGGGGTTGCCGCCTCTTCCCAGGTGAGATGCCTAGGCTTAGGCATCAGCTGGTTGGTCTTGACGATGGCCAGCTCGGCGAGACCGCCGAAGTTGGTCTCGAAACCCCAGATGCGCTGCTCCGGGTCCATCATCGTGTCGTTGTGGCCGTCGGAACTCTCCAGCTCGACCGACAGGCAGTGCGCCACGACCTCCTCGCCTGGCTTCCATACGGTCACCCCCGGGCCGGTGCGCAGCACCACGCCCGCAAGGTCCGAGCCGACCACCTGGTACGGCAGGTCATGCCGTGCGGTGAGCTGCGAGAGCTTTCCGTAGCGGCGCAGGAAGGCGAAGGTGGAGATCGGTGAGAAAATGGAACTCCACACGGTGTTGTAGTTGACGGCGCTGGCCATCACGGCGATCAGGGCTTCCCCCAGGCCGAGCTCAGGGACCGGCACCTCTTCCACGTGCAGGGACTTGCGTGGGTCCCTGTCGCTGGCATCTATGCCGTCGAACATGTGCTCTTCGTCACGGTGCAGGGTTACTGCCCGGTAGGCCTCGGGCAGCGGAAGCGCGGCCAGATCAGCGGCCTCGTCCTCAGAGTTGAGTATTGCGTCCAGGATTTCCTTCACGGCTGACTCCTAATTGCACTAATACAACTAAAATTGGCCGGCTTTCCCCTGGCCGGGCCAGAGCCGAAGGTCCCGGTATCGGGGGACCTGGGTCGGCCAACGCCGCGCAAGGTGTAAGCGCAGCGGCGCAATGAGCCAGGTGAGGCAGCGCGCGATTCATGAGTCGCCGCCCAGGTGGCGGTGCAAGCACAGCAGCGCCCGGCCGACTCCGGGCCGGCGCCGGCCGGTGGCAGGCCGAGTCGTCGCCAGCGGCAGCCGGTTCGGGCTGGCGCGTCCGCGCGGACGACCCAGGTCCCCCGATACCGGGACCTTCGGCTCTGGCCCGGCTGCGGGCAATCCGGGCATCATTTAGCTGTGTTGGCCGTCAGCCATGGCCGAGTCGGCCAGGTGATCTGATCTGGGCATGGGATCGTTTGCCGCGCTTACGAGTCCAATGCGAGGGAGACGGCTATGTACAGCGAACTCGTCGATGATCGATCACAGACAAGCTGCCAGCAGCTGGCGCGCTGGGTGCGCGAAATCAAGCAGCTGACTAGGCCTGCGGACGTGGTCTGGTGTGATGGCTCGGACAGCGAATGGGAGCGTTTGACCAGCCTCCTGGTCGAGAACGGGACATTCACGCGGCTCAACCCCAAGCTGCGCCCGAATAGCTTCTACTGCGCTTCCGACCCCAGCGACGTGGCGCGTGTTGAGGACCGCACCTTCATCTGCTCAGCGCAGGAGGACGACGCCGGCCCGACCAACAACTGGATTGCGCCCGATGAGATGCGCAAGACCTTCGCGGAAGTCTTCGATGGCTGCATGCGCGGCCGCACGATGTACGTGATCCCGTTCTGCATGGGCCCGCTGGATGGCAGCATTTCCCAGCTCGGCGTCCAGGTGACCGACTCGGCCTACGTCGCGGTGTCGATGCGGATCATGACGAGAATAGGAACGCCCGCACTGCGGTGGATCGAGGAGCGCGATTCGTTCGTCCGCGCTGTCCACTCGGTCGGTGCCCCGCTGGAGCCAGGTGCGGCAGACGTGCCCTGGCCGTGCAATGCGACGAAGTACATCGCGCACTTCCCGGAGACCCGGGAAATCTGGTCCTACGGCTCCGGGTATGGCGGAAATGCGCTGCTCGGCAAGAAATGCTTCGCCCTGCGCATCGCCTCGACGATGGCGCGTGACGAGGGATGGCTGGCCGAGCACATGCTCATCCTCAAGCTGACCCCGCCCGATGGCGAGGCCAAGTACCTTGCGGCAGCCTTCCCCTCGGCGTGCGGCAAGACCAATCTCGCCATGCTCCAGCCCACCATCCCTGGCTGGAAGGTCGAGGCCATCGGGGACGACATCGCCTGGATGCGGTTCGGCGAGGATGGCCGACTGTACGCGATCAACCCTGAAGCCGGATTCTTTGGTGTCGCGCCCGGTACCGGGTCAGCCACCAACGCCAACGCGATCGCGACAATGTGGGGCAACAGCATCTTCACCAATGTGGCCCTCACCGACGACGGCGACGTGTGGTGGGAAGGCCTGACCGATCAGCCCCCGGCCCATCTCACCGACTGGAAGGGCCGGGACTGGACGCCGGATTCGCCCGAGCCTGCCGCGCATCCCAATGCTCGCTTCACCACCCCGGCCGCCCAGTGCCCGATAATCGCACCGGAGTGGGATGACCCGAACGGCGTCCCGATCTCCGCGATACTGTTCGGCGGCCGGCGCGCGACGACCGTGCCGCTCGTCATCGAGGCCTTTGACTGGGATCATGGCGTGTTCCTCGGCGCAAACATTTCCTCGGAGAAGACTGCGGCCGCCGAGGGCACGGTCGGCGAATTGCGGCACGACCCGTTCGCAATGCTGCCTTTCTGCGGCTACAACATGGGCGACTACTTCGCTTACTGGCTGAAGATCGGCCGGACCGCGGACCCGAGCAAGCTGCCGCGTATCTTCTACGTCAACTGGTTCCGCAAGGGCGGGACCGGCAAGTTCCTGTGGCCGGGCTACGGCGAGAACATCCGGGTCCTGAAGTGGATCATGGAACGGCTCTCCGGCGATGCCGCGGCCGTCCGGAGCCCGGTCGGCCACCTGCCGGCTCCGGGAGCGCTGGACACCGACGGCCTGGACATCAGCGAAGCTGACCTGGCTACCCTGCTCTCCTTCGACGCCGCCGCCTGGAAACAGGAGGCAGCGCATATCCCCGAGTACTTCCGCACCTTCGATCGGCACTTGCCTAGTGAACTCTGGGACGGGTACCACGACCTGGTCGACCGCCTCGGCTGAGGCAGGTCACCGGGCAGGGCGCCTGCGGGCAGCAGCCGGTCAGTCACCCAGCCGAAAGCCGTAGTCGGCGGTGAGCTCGGCAACATCCATCTGCGCCTTCTGCAGGTGTCCGGAGTAGTCCCAGTTCATCGCCTGCCAGCGGGTGAACTGGTCCAGGACCCAGACGCCGGACTGGCGGCTGCCGTTGCCGGACTTGCCGTTCCCGCCGAACGGCAGGTGCGCTTCCGCTCCGGACGTCGAGTTGTTGACGCTGACCATGCCCGCGCTAATGCCTCGCCGGAACCGGAATACCTCACGCGGGTCATTGGTGTAGATGCAGGAGGAAAGGCCGTAGCCGGGTGCGTTCGCCAGCTCTATCGCCTCATCGATGCTGGCGTAGGTCGTGACGCTGACCAGCGGGCCGAACGTCTCCTCGCAGAAGAGCGCGTCACCCGGCCGGACCCCGTCGACGATCGTCGGGTGATAGAAGATCCCGTCTGCGGGGTTGCCGACGAAGCCATCGCGAGGGCTGGTTCCACTGATCTTGCCCGTCCCGCTGGATCCGAGGACCTTGTGATGCGGCTGGATCCAGCCCAGGTATTCCTCGAACCGGTCGGCGAACTTCTGCGCGAGCATCGGCCCGTAGAGCACGTCCTGGGACGGGTCGCCGATGAGCGCCGACGACACCGCCGCAGTCAGCCGGGCGAGGAACTCGTCATGGATGGAATCGTGCACGATGAGCGTGCCAAGCGACGTGCAGCGCTGCCCGGCGGTGCCGAAACCGGAGAACAGCGCTCCTTCCACAGCCAGCTCCAGGTCAGCGCTTGGCGTCACCACCATTGGGTTCTTGCCGCCGAGTTCCAGGCACGGGGTCTGCAGGTGGCGGCCGGCCAGCTCGCCGATGCGCGAGCCGACGGCGGTGGAGCCGGTGAATCCGATCTTGTCGATCGTGCCCGCCTGCAGCCCGATCTCGAGGCCGGCGAAGGCCTCCTGGCCTTCCGCGAACACGATGTTGAGCACGCCGTCGGGCAGGCCAGCGGCCTGGATCAGCTCGTACAGCGCCATGGCCGATGCGGCGGCGTATTCGGCCGGCTTCCAGACCACGGTGTTGCCGGCCACCAGCGCCGGGATGAGATACCACGACGGCACCGCAACGGGGAAATTCCCCGCGGTGAGCACAGCGACGGCGCCCACCGGGACCCGGAACGTGAAGAGCTGCTTGTCCGGCATCTCGCTAGGCACGGTCTGGCCGTAGAGGCGCCGCCCCTCGCCGAGGAAGAAATCACAGGTATCGATGATCTCCTGGACCTCGCCGAGCGCCTCCGGGTAGGGCTTGCCCAGCTCCCGGGTGACCAGCCGGGCCAGGGAATGCTTGTTGGCCTCGACGATGCGGCCGATCGCGCCGACCGCCCGGCCGCGGACCGGAGCCGGGACATCGGCCCAGGCCGGCTGCGCTCGCTTTGCGGCTGCGCAGGCGCCGGCGAAGGTTGCCGCGTCGGCGAGTGCCACCTCAGCGACTACGTCCGCGAGCCGGGATGGGTTCGGCGAGCTGATCGTGCCCGCGGGCGCGCCCTCGGCCGGACGGCCGTTGATGACGGAAACTACAGTGCTGGCCATGCTGACTACTCCTCGGTAACTCGCCGGTAAGGGCGCCTTTCAGCTGAGGCCGCCCGGCCGCTCGGCTGCTAGCCGGTCCAGGCGCGCGGCGATCGCCTTGATGCCGACTGCCAGCTCATCCTCGCTAATGGTCAGCGCCGGGCGGAAGCGGATGGACCGCGGCCCGCTCGGCAGCAGGAGAATTCTGTCTTCATCGCGCAGGATGCCGAGCAGGGCATCGCGCTGGGTGGCGTCCGGCAGGTCAAAGGCGCACATCAGCCCGCGACCGCGGGCATTGGACACCAGGCCGGGATACCGGGCACCGAGTTCCCGCAGTTCGGCGAGGAACCACGCGCCGGTGGCCGCGGCGCGGTCGAACAGCCCGTCGCGCTCGATGATCTCGAGCAGCCGGCGGCTGCGGACCATGTCGACCAGCCCGCCGCCCCAGGTGGAGTTGATCCGGCTGCTCACCGTGAACACGTTGTCGGGCACCTCGTCCACCCGGCGGCCGGCCATGATGCCGCCGAGCTGCACCTTCTTGCCGAAAGCCACGATGTCCGGGGCCAGGCCGAGTTGCTGGTAGGCCCAGGCGGTGCCGGTCAGCCCGACGCCGGTCTGCACCTCGTCGAGGATGAACAGCGCGTCGTTGTCCTGGCAGAGCCGCTGCATCGCCTGCAGGAATTCGGCGCGCATGTGGTTGTCGCCGCCCTCACCTTGAACCGGCTCGGCGATGAAACAGGCAATGTCGTGCGGATGGTCGCGGAATGCGGCCTCGGCCTGGCGCAGCGCGTGCCGCTCAGCAGCTGCGACATCGTCGAGATGATCTTCCAGGGGGAACGTTATGGCCGGCACGTCGATCCGCGGCCAGCCGAACTTCGGGAAGCGATCGGTCTTCACCGGGTCGGTGTTGGTGAGCGACAGCGTATAACCGCTGCGGCCGTGGAAAGCGCGGGTCAGGTGAAGCACCTGGCTGCCCAGCTGCGAAGACCGGCCGCGCATCTCGTTGTGTTGGCTCTTCCAGTCAAACGCGCACTTGAGCGCGTTCTCGACGGCGAGCGCGCCACCCTCGACGAAGAACATGTGCGGCAGCGCCGGATCACCGAGCACCCGGGCGAACACGTCCACGAAGTCCGCGTAGTGCCCGGTGTAGATGTCCGGGTTCGTCGGCTTATTCGCCGCAGCCTCGGTGAGCTGCGCGAGGAACGCCGGGTCGTCGGCGAGGCCGGCCGGGTTGATGCCGAGCGGCGCGGACGCGAAGAACGTGTACATGTCCAGGTAGCGCTCGCCCGTCCGGGCGTCCACAATCCAGGAGCCGCTACTCTTGCGCAGGTCCAGGATCAGCTGCAAGCCGTCGGTGAGCACGTGCCGCGCCAGCCGGCCGCGGACTTCGTCACCGGCCATAGTCCCTCCTCCACCGAAACGATCGCCGCCGGACAGCCCAGCAACAAATCCTTCACTCTGTAGGCTACGTGGCAGGACTTTCTCTCTCAAATTTAGCTCATGCCCGGAATATCCTCGGAAATCGACGCAGCATCGGGGAATCCGTTCAGAGCCGGCCGGGACAGAGCCTGGGCCAGCTCAGACGCGACCAGATCCGGACAGACTCGCCGCTCGTCCGCGCCGCCCCGCGCCGCAGTAACCCCAGCAGCCCCGCGCCGTCCCGCGCCGTCCCGCGCCGTCCCGCGCCGTCCCGCCACAGTAACCCCAACAGCCCCGGAGGAATCACCCGCGCAGGCCTCTTGATTAGCGGTTAACATATGTCCGGCGTGAACCGGCAAGATCTTAACCACTATCGATTGGCCGCAGGGCGAGCTCGCCTCCCGCTGCTACCGTGACGAATCGTGCTACTGGAATCCGCCCGGCTGATCCTGCGCCGCTTCCGCCCCGGTGATGCTGCCGCGCTATCGGCTTACCACTCGGATCCGTCGGTCGCCCGGTACCAGACCTGGACACCGCCGGTGCCGCTGGCCGCCGCTGCCAGCCTGGTGACCGGGTTCGCGGCGGGCGATCCCCGGCAGCCGGGCTGGTTCCAGTACGCCATCGAGCATCGGGCCGAGCGGTGCCTGATCGGTGACATCGGGATCAATCTGCACGATAACCGGATGCAGGCCGACCTGGGCTTCACGCTGGCGGCCGGCTGGCAGGGACACGGCTACGCCAGCGAGGCCGTGCGGACCGTGCTTGGTGACCTGTTCGGACGGGGCCTGCACCGGGTCTCGGCCGAGTGCGATGCCAGGAACGAGCGCTCCGCGCGGCTGCTGGAGCGGGTCGGCTTCAAGCGGGAGGGCTACCGGCCGCAGAACACCTGGCTCAAGGGCGAGTGGACCGACGACATCCTGTTCGGACTGCTTGCCAGCCAGTGGCATAAGTAACGGCCACGGCGCCGCGCAGCGGACACCGGAGCCGCGGCCGGCGCTGCGCTGCCCTCAGCCGCGGCCGGGCGAGTGCAGCGCTGCCATGGTCGCCGCGTCCGCCGGGTAGAACGCCTCGATGGCCAGCTCCTCGACGGTCACATCGGTCGCCGTGCCGACCGCGGCGCTGATGCTGAAGAAGGACAGTTCCTGATCGCCGCGCCGGTATCGCAGCGGCAGCACGACGTCGGTCGGGGCGGCCTCGGCCGGATCGCCGCCCGGGTACCCGAGCAGCTCGTCGTGCAGGTTGCTCAGCCGCTGATCGCCCAGCGCCCAGGCCCGGCGCTGCAGCTGGGTCAGCAGGTGTCCGCGCCACTGCGCCAGGTTGGCGATGCTGGGTGCCATCCCGTCCGGATGCAGCGCAAGCCGCAGCACGTTCACCGGCGGCTCGAGCAGGCCAGGAGCGCAGCCGGCGGTCAGCATGCCAACCGCGGCGTTGCCGTCGAGCATCTCCCACCAGCGGTTGATCAGCACGGCTGGGTACGGCTCGTGCCCGGCGAGGATCTGGCGCAGGGCGGCCCGCACGCTCTGCAACTCCGGCTCGTCCAGCCCGTGCTCCGGGTAGGCGGGAGCGTAGCCGCCGGCCAGCAGCAGCGTGTTGCGCTCGCGCAGCGGTACGTCCAGCTGCTCGGTCAGCCGGAGGATCATCTCCGGCGTCGGGCGGGAGCGGCCGGTCTCGACGAAACTCAGGTGCCGCGTCGAGATATCGGCCTGGATCGACAGGTCAAGCTGGCTGATCCGGCGGCGCTGGCGCCATTCCCTGAGCAGCTCGCCGACGGGCCCGGTGCCCGGAGGCCGGGGCAAGGTCATTGTCGTCATTTGCCGGACGATAGCCGCCCGCCCGCATCGGCGCGATTACCTCCGAGGTCATCGGCTGGCATTACCTCTCGCGTAATCGACAGCATGCGCCGGGCTGATCAGGATGAATCTCGTTCCGCCCCGTCCAGGCGGCGGATGCCAGCCACGAAAGGACCCTGGAATGAATGACGTGATCGCCCGCTATCTCGACTGCTGGAACGAGACCAGCCCGGCTGCGCGCCGCAAGCTGATCGACCAGGTCTGGGCCGCCGACGCCGACTACATCGATCCGATGGCGAAGGCGCACGGGCGCGACGCCATCGACACGACCATCGCCGCGGTGCAGCAGCAGTTCCCCGGCTTCGTCTTCACCCTGGTCGGGCCGGTGGACGCGCACCACCGGCAGGCGCGGTTCAGCTGGTGTCTCGGGCCGGCCGGTGCCGAGCCGCTGGTCATCGGCTTCGACGTCGCGGTGACCGGCGACGACGGCCAGATCGTCACCGTACTCGGGTTCCTGGACAAGGTTCCCGCCTGACCCGGCCAGATGGCCCGCGGCCCGCGCCCGCGTTCCCCGTGCGACCGCACGCCGGGCGCGCCGGACACGCCGGACACGCCGGGCGCGCCGGACACGCCGGGCGCGCCGGACACGCCGCCGCGGCCGGGCCTTCGCACTCAAGGAGTAAGCGCACATGACCACGTTGACCGTCAGCCGCCAGGCAACCGATGACGGGACGCCGGCCGTCGGCTGGGGCCCGCTGCTCGTCGTGCTGGCCGGCACCTTCATGACCTTCCTCGACTTCTTCATAGTCAATGTCGCGCTGCCGTCGATTCAGCGGGAGCTGCATGCCGGGCCTGCGGCCGTCCAGCTCATCATCGCCGGATACGGGCTCTCGTTCGCCGTCGGCATGATCAGCGGCGGGCGGCTCGGCGATCTGCACGGGCGGCGGCGGATGTTCACCATGGGGCTGGCGCTGTTTACCCTTACCTCCGCTCTTTGCGGGCTCGCGCCGACCACCGCATTCCTCGTCACCGCCCGGGTGCTGCAAGGCACCGCCGGCGCCATGATGACGCCGCAGGTGCTCGCCATCCTCGGCACCGTCTACGCAGGCCACCGGCGGGACCGGGCCTTCGCGGCCTACGGCCTGGCGATGGGGATCTCCGCCATGCTCGGTCAGCTGCTTGGCGGCGCGCTGATCAGGGCGGACATCGGCGGGTCAGGCTGGCGCGGGATCTTCCTGATCAACCTGCCGGTGGGCGTCGCCGCGCTGGCGCTGGCCGGCCGGACCGTGCCGGAATCGCATGGCCAGCGGGCGCGGCTCGACCTGGCCGGCACCGTGCTCGCCACCGCCGGGCTGACCGCGGTCACGGCGCCGCTGATCGAGGGACAGCAGTACGGCTGGCCGTGGTGGACCTGGCTGAGCCTGGCCGTCTCGCCGGTGCTGCTGGCTGGTTTCGCCGGCCACCAGCTGCGCAGGCGGGCCGCCGGGCGGGCGCCGCTGGTCGATCCTGGGCTCTTCCGCGGCCGGACCTTCTGCGTTGGCTCGCTCGCCGCGCTGACATTCTCGCTGGTCCCGCCCTCGCTCTTCTTCGTGCTCGCGCTTTACCTGCAGGACGGCCGCAGGCTGAGCCCGCTGCTGTCCGGCGTCGTCTTCGCCGCGGCCGGCGCCGGCTTCCTCGCCGCGATGCTCACCGCCACCGCGATGACGGCCCGGCTTGGCCGGCAGATCCTGGCACTCGGCGCGCTCGTGGTGGCCGTCGGCTGCCTGCTGCTGGCGAGCACGGCGACCGCTGCGTCCGCGGTGGCGCTGCTGCCCGGGCTGGTCGTCGCCGGGTTCGGCATCGGGATGGTGCTCGTCCCGCTGTCATCCACGGTGCTGCGCGGCGTCGATGCGCGGCAGGCCGGCGCCGCGTCCGGCGTACTTTCCACCGCGCAGCAGGTCGGTGGCGCGCTCGGGGTGGCCGTGGTCGGCGTGGTGTTCTACCGCGTGCTCGGCGCGGGCGCCGTCTCCGGGGCATTCGCCAGCGCATTCACGGCCAGCCTGTACACGCTAGCCGGGCTGACCGTGCTCACGGCCGGCCTGGTCCAGCTGCTGCCGCGGCCCGCGGCGACCTAACGCCGCCCGGCCAACGCGACGGCGCAGCCCTGCGCCTCTCCCGGTCATGCGACCACGCAAGGCCGGGGAGGCGCGCTACGGCTACGGCGGCGACGGAGTCGTCGTGGTGGGCGTGGGCGTGGGCGTGGGCGTCGTCGGGGTGGGCGTCGGCGTTGTCGGGGTCGGAGACGGGGATGTCGGCGATGGCGACGGCGACCTGGTGTGCGTCGGCTTCGGCGTCGGCTTCTTCGAATGCGTCGGCGTCGGGGTCGGCGTCGGGGTCAGCAGGCTGGTCGGGGTAGGCGTCAGCCCTAGCTGGCCGGGGGATGGCTTGTGCGAGTGGCGTTTGTGGTGGCCCTTCTGGGTTACCGGCGCACTGGCCGATGCGCTCGACTGGGCGGGAGTCGGAGTCCCGCTGCCCGCCGCCACCGTCGGCTTGGAGCCAACTGCCGATGCCGACGTGAGCTGATGGAACGTGACGCCCCCGACGACCAGGACGACGAGCGCGGCCGAGGCGGCCATTGCCTTCGGCAGGTTGCGCCGCGCCTGGTGGGCCCGGGCCGGGAAGCCGTCGTCGTCCAGCTTGCCGACCCGGCGGGCGACGCTGCGCCGGTAGGAGCCGGGCTCGGTGTCGAACACGGTCCTGGTTATCTGCTCGCGGAGCTCGGCGGGCAGCACCGCCAGCGGCAGCGCGCCGAGCAGTTCCGGGCCGAAGATGTCCCCGCGGCTCCGGGAGCAGTCGTCGCAGGAAGCGATGTGCCGGGTAAGCCGCTTGCGCAGCTCGGGAGTCAGCTGCGGCGACGCAGGGTCCCACTCCCCGGCGACGGTCTCAAGCAGCGAGCAGGCCGCCCATCCCGCGCGCAGCACGGACACGGCGTCAGACGATTCCTCGAAGCGGGCGCCCGCCTCGGCAAGCAGTGCCGCCGCGCGGCGCCCGGAGATCTCGAGCACGGTGGCGAGGTCCGCGCCGCCGATCCCGTGCCGGTACGCCAGGCTGACCAGCTCCCGGTCCGCGTCGGACAGCCCGTCCAGGGCGGCCCGCACGACCAGCACGGTTTCCTTCGCGAGCGCCTCGGCGTCGACGTCGGGGAACTCGAATTCCGCGGTGTCCTCGGGCAGGCCGGCGAAGAACTCGTCCGGGGTGAGCGTCTCTGAGCCGCGCGGCAGGTCGCTGTGGCACTGCCGGCGGGCGATGCAGTAAAGCCAAGCCCGGAGCCGCTCGGGATCCCGTAGGTTGCCGATCAGCGCGTCAGCGGCGATCAGGGCGTCCTGCAGCGCATCGGCGGCTGCCGCCGGGTTCCGGAGAATCCCCGAGCAGTAGTCGAACAAGTACGCTGCGTACGTGTCGTACAGGTTCGTGATTACCTGCCGGTCCGCCTCTCGGGGTGCCTGGCCCACCGACCAAACCTCGGCAGAGCCACCGCCGAACTCAACCGACATGACAACTCCTATCCAGCCATGGTTTTGCCTGGCGGGGCGGGACGCCAATGCTGCCACATAACCTGCCAAGATTGGGTCGTCTGCGCAAGGCGAAGCGCAAGTTTAGATACCCGGACAGGTCGGGCGCTCAGATACCCGGACAAGTCGGGCGCTACCGGGGCAACTTTGGCAGGCGCCGGGCATCCGGCCGCGGACCGCGGGCCAACGGCCCGGCCGGGCGAGATCTGTCCTGGCGCGACGGGACTTTCGCCCCTATTGCCCACCTGGCCAGGACCGCGATTGTGGTCATATGGCGCAATCAGACTCTCGTGACGCCACCCGGCCAGCCAGGCCGATCCGGCCGGGAGGACTCCGGCCCCCGCTGGAAGAGCTGCCCGAGCAGCTGGTCACCAAGGTGCTGGAAGCAGCAACAGCGGCGCCATCCATGCACAACACGCAGCCCTGGCGGTTCCGGGTGCTGCATAAGCTCCAGACCATTGAACTACGCGCCGACCCGGGCCGGGTACTGCGCTCTGGCGACCCGACGGGCCGCGCGGTGCACATCGCCTGCGGCGCGGCGCTTTTCAATATGCGGCTCGCCGCCGCCGTGGCCGGCCGCCAGCCCGCGGTGCAGTTGCTGCCCGATCCCGGCCAGCCGCTGCTGCTCGCGACGGTCCGGCTGGCCGCGCCGTACCGGGTCCAGCCGCAGGAGCGCGACCTGCTTGCGGCCATCCCCCGGCGGCACACCAACCGGCGCCCGTTCAGCGACCGGCCGGTGCCGCCCGGCGCGGCGGCCGAGCTCGTCGAGGCTGCCCGGCTGGAAGGCGCCATCCTGCACATCCTTGATCACGATGAGACGATCCGGGTGCTCAAGCTGGCCCAGGAGGCCGAGCGTGACCAGCTGACTGAGGCCGACTACCGGGCCGAGCTGGCGGAGTGGGCGAGCGGCGCACGCGACGCCGACGGCATACCCGACAGCGTGCTCGGTCCACGCTCGCCGGACGGCCCGTCGCCGGTCCGGGATTTCACCATGGGCCGGCTAGGACCGCTCGGCTACGAATGGTTCGAGGATCCCCCGCAGCTGGCGGTGCTGTCCATGCACTTCGGCGAGCGGCTGGACTGGCTGCGGGCCGGCCAGGCGCTGCAGCGAGTGCTGCTGACCGCCACCGGCCGCGGGATCGCCGCGTGCCCGCTGACCCAGCCGCTGGAGACTGCCGACGCCTGGCAGGTCCGGGATCCCCGCAGCGGGTGCGAGCAGCCGCAGATGATCCTGCGGATTGGCTATGGCCTGCCGGTCCTGGCGGCGCCGCGCCGCCCGCTCGCCGACATGCTTGACGAATAGCGGGCCGACGGCGCGGGATCGGCCAGGACTGGCTAGCCGCCGCCCGAGCCGCCGCCTTAGCAGCAGCCGCCGCCGCAGACTCAGCCGAGCAGCTCGCGCAGGTGGCTGGTCTCCGTCGCGTCGCCAGCACGGCTGACCGCGGCGGCAGCCAGCGCCCGCATCTCCGCCTCGGCATGCCGGGAATGCGCGGCGAAGCAGAGTTCGCCCATCGGCGACCGCATCGCCCGTGCCCAGTAGCGGACCGCGACCGGGCGGAGCACCGGCCGGTGCAGCATCCGCAGGTTTCCCGGCAGCCCGGCAACGCCGCGGCGGGCCGGCGCCGTGAAGCCTTCCTCGATCGACCGGCACATCAAGGTGAGCGTCGGCCGGTCGGCGGCGAGCGCGGCAGCGCTGCCCTGGCAGCGGTACAGCGCCGCCGCGACCGATCCGACGAAAACCGCGTGATAGGCCAGCCAGCCGTCCATGTCGGCGGTCCGCGCGACGGCGAAGCCGCGACCGGACATGGCGGCCGCGAAGCCGGCCACCGCGGCCGGGCCGCCGGCCGCCAGGGTGGTGGGCTGCTGGCTGATGCGCACGTACCGGGCGACATGGCCGGCCATGGCCCCGCCAATGCCGGGGAAGCCGAGATGGGCCGGCCCGGGCAGGCCATCCGGCAGCGCTGCGCGGCCAGCCGGGTTGTTGCCGAAGAACAGCAGCGAAGGGGTACCCGGCAGGCCGCGCAGCGGCCCGGTCACCGAGCCGATCTGGTCCGCCCGGACCCCGATCAGCACCAGGTCGTAGCGGGTACGGTCGCTGCCGTCGACCACCCGCACCGGCGTGGCGGTCCGCGTCCCGGTGGCCGCGTCGATCGCGACCAGGCCGGTGCCGACCACCTGGCCGGTGCGCCGGCCGTGCGCGAGCACCGAGACCAGGTGGCCGGCCGCGGCCAGCTGCGAGCCGTAAACCGTGCCGATCACCCCGGCGCCGGCTAACAGCACCTCCATGCGTCACCTCCGATGCCGAGACCTAGTGCGGTGCGCTCCGGCTCGCCCTGCCAACATGGTCGAAGGAAAGCCTGAGCGCGACTAGGGCCCAACGGCCCTTTACCCGGCCAGCCCGTCCCGGTTTGATTTGCTGACGAACCGGCCGCGGCGGTTGCGGATCCGCGTACGGGCCGGGGCGCACACGAGAGCGAGGCAACGGCAATGGCTGACGACAGCGGCAGGCGGGGCGTGGTGGTAGTAGGCGTGGATGGCTCGGCGGAGTCCATCGCCGCGCTGGCCTGGGCACGCCGTTACGCCGAGGCAACGGGCGCGGCGGTGCGGGCCGTACTGGCCTGGCATTACCCGGCAGCGGCCGGCCTGCCGCCGGTCGGCGTGGCGCCGCAGGCCGTCCGGGAGGAGACAGAGCGGGTGATGAACGCCCAGCTCGCCGACGCGATCGGCAAGGTCTACCCGGAGTCGGCCACCGCCGCGGTCGAGGCCAAGCTGAGCAACGGGCACCCGGCCGAGGCACTGATCGACGAGTCAAGGAACGCCGACCTGCTGGTGGTGGGCAGTCGCGGCCACGGCGCGTTCACCGGGATGTTGACTGGCTCGGTTAGCGTGCATGTGGTGAACCACGCGCAGTGCCCGGTGGTCGTGGTCCGCAACGGCTGACCCGCCTGGCCCGCCCTGGCCCGCGAGAAGAGGATCCAGATGACGATGACTGGGCAGCAGCCGCTGACCGACGCCGATACTGCCGTGCTTGACGCCTACTGGCGGGCCGCCAACTACCTGGCGGCCGGCCAGATCTACCTGACCGGCAATCCGCTGCTGACCGAGCCGCTGCAGCCCGGCCACATCAAGCCGCGGCTGCTCGGGCACTGGGGCACCTCCCCCGGCCTGAACTTCGTCTGGGCGCATCTGAACCGGGCCATCCTGGTGCACGACCAGCCGATGATGTACGTCATCGGGCCAGGTCACGGCGGGCCCGCCGCGCTGGCGAACAGCTGGCTGGAGGGCAGCTACAGCGAGGTCTACCCGGGCGTGCCGCGGGACGCGGCCGGGATGCGGGCGCTGTTCCGGCAGTTCTCCTTCCCCGGCGGAGTGCCGAGCCACGTGGCGCCGGAGACTCCCGGCTCGATCCACGAAGGCGGTGAGCTCGGCTACTCGCTCTCGCACGCGCACGGCGCCGCCTTTGACAACCCCGGCCTGATCGTGGCCTGCGTGATCGGCGACGGCGAGGCCGAGACCGGGCCGCTGGCGGCCAGCTGGCACTCCGGCCGGTTCCTCAACCCGGTCAGCGACGGGGCCGTGCTGCCGATCCTGCACCTGAACGGATGGAAGATCGCCAACCCGGCCGTGCTGGCCCGGATCCCGGAGCCGGAACTGGACGCTGTGTTGCGCGGGTACGGCTATGAGCCAGTGCACGTGGCCGGCCACGAACCATCCGTTATGCATCAGAAAATGGCTGCTGCGGTAGATGAGTCCGTGCTGCGAATCCGGGCCATCGGTGACGAGGCCAGGGCTGGCACCAGGCAGTCCCGGCAGCCGCCCGCGCGGTGGCCGGTGATCGTGCTGCGCAGCCCGAAGGGCTGGACCGGGCCTGCCGAGGTCGACGGGCTGCCGGTGGAGGGTACCTGGCGGGCGCACCAGGTGCCGCTGGCCGAGGTCAGGACCAATCCCGCGCACCTGCGTCAGCTGGAAGAGTGGCTGCGGTCCTACCGGCCGGCTGAGCTCTTCGACGACGCCGGGCGGCCGCGCGAGGAACTGCTCCGGTTCGTGCCGCGCGGGGACCGGCGGCTGGGCGCGAGCCCGCACGCGAACGGCGGGCAGCTGTTGCGCGATCTCGTGCTGCCGGACTTCCGCGACTACGCGATCAAGGTGCCGGCCCCCGGGGCGCGGACGTCGGAGCCGACCCGGGTACTCGGCGACATGCTCCGCGACGTGATGCGGCTGAACGAAGCCAGCCGCAACTTCCGCATCGTCGGGCCGGACGAGACCGAGTCCAACCGGCTGGGCGCGGTGCTCGAGGTCACCGGCAAGACCTGGGAGGAGGTGCAGCTGCCGGTCGACCTGAACCTCGCCGCCGACGGCCGGGTGATGGAAATCCTGTCCGAGCACACCTGCCAGGGCTGGCTGGAGGGCTACCTGCTGACCGGGCGGCACGGCCTGTTCTCCTGCTACGAGGCCTTCATCCACATCGTGGACTCGATGTTCAACCAGCACGCGAAGTGGCTCAAGGTCAGCCGGAAACTGCCGTGGCGCCGGCCGGTCGCCTCGCTGAACTACCTGCTGACCTCGCACGTGTGGCGGCAGGACCACAACGGGTTCTCGCATCAGGACCCCGGCTTCATCGATCATGTGATGAACAAGAAGGCCGAGGTGATCCGGGTCTACCTGCCGCCGGACGCCAACACGCTGCTGTCGGTGGCCGACCACTGCTTGCGCAGCAGGGACTACGTGAACGTGATCGTCTCCGGCAAGCAGCCGTCGCCGGACTGGCTGGACATGGACTCGGCCATCTTGCATTGCACCCGGGGGGCCGGGATCTGGGAGTGGGCCAGCAGTGACGGCGACTGCGCCGAGCCCGACGTCGTGCTTGGCTGCGCGGGCGACGTGCCGACGCTGGAGGTACTCGCGGCCGCCAGCCTGCTCCGCCGGCACCTGCCGCGGCTGCGGGTCCGGGTGGTCAACGTGGTCGACCTGATGCGGCTGCAGCCCGCCTCCGAGCACCCGCACGGGATGAGCGATGCCGAGTTCGACGCGCTGTTCACCTCCGAGCGACCGGTGATCTTCGCGTACCACGGCTACCCGTGGCTGATTCACCGGCTGACCTACAGCCGGGCCGCGCACGACCAGTTCCATGTTCGCGGGTACAAGGAGGAGGGCACGACCACCACGCCGTTCGACATGGTGGTGATGAACGACATGGACCGGTTCCACCTGGTGATGGACGTGATCGACCGGGTGCCCGGGCTGGGCAACTCGGCGGCGTGGCTCCGCCAGCTGATGGTCGACATGCGGGCCAGGCACCACGCCTGGACCCGTGAGCACGGCGATGACCTGCCCGAGGTCAGGGACTGGGCCTGGCAGCCTGCCGCCACCCCGCCGTGACCAGCGTCCTGGTCGTCAACGCCGGATCCAGCAGCCTCAAGCTCCGGGTGCTCGGCGCGGGCGACGAGGTCACCGCCGCGCTCGACCTGGACGGCTGGGACGGCAGCCCGGAAACCGGCCAGCTCCGGCAGTTCATCGGCGGCCTGGCCGGGATCGGCGCGGTTGGCCACCGGGTAGTGCACGGCGGCTGCGAGTTCACCCGCGCCACGGTGCTCGACGACACGGTCATCGCGGCGATTTCCGGGCTGACCGACCTCGCGCCGCTGCACCAGCCGCGGGCTCTGGCCGGGATCTCCGCCACGGCCTTGACGCTGCCCGGGATCCCCGCCGTCGCCTGCTTCGACACCGCGTTCCATGCCGGGATGCCGGCCGCGGCGGCGAGATACGCCCTGCCCGGCGACTGGACCGAGCGCTTCGGTCTGCGCCGGTACGGGTTCCATGGCCTGTCACACGGCTACGCAGCCCGTCGCAGCGCCCAGCTGCTTGACCTGAATTTGAAACGGGCCCGCGTGGTGACCTGTCATCTGGGCGCCGGGTCATCGCTCGCGGCTGTGCACGGCGGCCGCTGCGTCGATACCACGATGGGCTTCACCCCGCTGGAGGGGCTGGTGATGGCCACCAGAATCCGGCAGCGTCGATCCCGGCCTGCTGATCTGGCTGCTGCGCCATGGCGGGCTGACCGTGGACGAGCTGTCCAGCGGGCTTGAGCACTGCGCCGGGCTGGCCGGGCTGGCCAGGCTGCCCGGCGGCTCGGGCGACCTGCGCGAGGTACGGCGCGCGGCCGAGGCGGGCAGCGCCGACGCCCAGCTGGCCATCGACGTGCACGCGCACCGGCTGCGCCGTGAGATCGCGGCCATGGCCGCCGCCATGGACGGGCTGGACGTGCTGGCCTTCACTGGCGGCATCGGCGAGCATCAGCCGGCCGTCCGCGCCGGGGCGGCGGCCGGGCTGGCGTTCCTCGGCGTGGCGGTCGACCCGGCCCGCAACGCCGCGGCGAGTGGTGACGCCGACATCTCCGCGTCGCCAGACGGCGTCGCCGTCGTCGTCATCGCGGCGCGCGAGGACATCGAGATCGCCCGTCAGGTCCGCGAGGCGCTGGCCTGACGGCCGGCTATTGCTGGCCGTGCCTGGTCCAGCTTGGCCCGATCGAGGCCCAGGCAGCGTCCCAGTCGGCCAGGCGGCACCGGTAGATCAGGCGGTGCGCCAGCCAGCCGATCCCGGACAAGAGCACGACCAGGGCGGCAACCGCGAGTAGGCCGGCGCCGATGGCGCGGTCTGCCAGCTGCCGCCCGGACAGCGGCGGCCCGGTGGGCCGGCCGCTCCGGTCTACCCACAGCCGGACGGTGCTGCCAGCCCAGTCCGTCCCCAGCACCGGGACGCTCCCGGTCCTGGACTGCCCGTCCGGCGCGGTCCAGCGGGCCAGTGCCCAGCCGCCGTCGGCGGCCATCACGTCGCCGGAAACCGGCCGCAGCAGCGTCGCGGAGACCTGTCGCCAGGCCCGCTGCTGATGCTGCTCCCTGGCGCCCGCCTGCTCCGCCCAGCGGAACGCCCCGATGGCCAGCAGCGGGCCGCATGCCAGCGCGGCCGCGAGCAGCCCGCCGAGAATACGGGTCTCCAGGGTGTCGCTGCGGCGGCGCAGCGGGTTCCGGTCCAGGCCGAGCTTTCGCGCGAGCCGCGCCATCCGCCCCATCGGGCCACCTCCACTTTGGCCATTCCGCATGACTACAGCATCGGCCGTCCGGCCCTGCCCCGTCAGGGGCGTTTGAACTATCCCGGCAAGGCCATAGGTCCCTCACTCTCTTGGGTGACTTTGTGCCCTATCCGCGCGAGCCCGACCGGGCCAGACTTACTGCTGTGCGGGCTTATCCGCCTGCACCGGATCAAATTACCCGTGCAGAGGAGACCGCGATGACCCAGATCGCCCAGCAGGAAATTGTGGTCGGCGTAACCGGCTCGCGGGCATCGGTGGCGGCGCTGCGCTGGGCGGCGGACGAGGCGGGGCGCCGTGGCGCGCGGCTGAGCGTCGTCTGCGCATGGGATCCGTCGCTGCCCCGCGCCCCGTACGCCAACATGACCGGAGTGCACGCGGAACTGGGCGACGCCCGGGCCGCATTGTACGGCGGCCTGGCCGCGGCCATCCAGATTGCCTTCGGCCCGGTCCCGCCGGACGGCGTCGATACCGAGCTCGCCGAGGGCATGCCCGAACGCGTGCTCATCTCCCGGGCGGCGACGGCCGACCTGCTCGTGCTCGGCACCGCCCGCCCGCGGGATGCGGCCGGCCTCTCGGTCGGCCCGGTGATAAGAACCTGCCTGAGCCGGTCCCGGTGCCCGGTAGTGGTGGTCAGCGCCGGAGCCGACCCGCAAGCGGGCCAGCGGCCCGATGCCGCCCGGGTATCTGCACTGACCGGCTAGCACAGGCGCCCCGGCTAGCACAGGCGCCGCCTTGCCCGGCCCGGCACCCCGGCTCTGAGCCGCCACAAGCCCCACCGCCACCACAACCGGCGAGCGTTTCATGATGGCGGAAGATCCGCGCGCCGCAGCCCCCCGAAACATCCGTGATCATGGATGGCGCCCGTCTCGCTGATGCCTTCCACCTGGTCACGTCATGCTGCGGGGGCCGGCGTCGCCTTGTCCTTCCTGGCGGGGCGGATCACGGCCACCGGGCACGGAGCGTGATGCACGCATTGCATGCTCACCGAGCCGAGCAGCACCTCGGCAAAGCCGCCGTGCCCACGGCTGCCCACGACGAGCAGGTCTGCGCCGGCCGCGGCGTAGATCAGGACCTGTGCCGGGTTGCCCTGCTGCACCCACTGGCTGATCTGGACGTCACAACCGCGGGTGTCCACTGCGGCGACCGCTTCGGCCAGCGCCTTCTGCGCCTTCTCCTCGTAGTCGCCCGGCTCGACCACGGCGATCGGCGCCCATCCGTAGCCGGTAATCGTGGCTGGGTACTGCCACGCCAGCACGGCCTCAACGGAGCCGCCGGTAAGCGCGGCCTGCCGGATTGCCCACTGGAGGGCGGCCAGGGAGGAAGGCGAACCGTCGACTCCGGCCACGATGCGGGGAACTATGCCATCGCGTTCTGACATTTCTGCTGCCTTCCAATCTGCGCCGGTTCCCGATCCTCGGGTGCCAGCGCTCTCATTGACCCGACGGGGATTCGCGGTCGGTGCCCGCTGGGTGCCCCGCGGGCAATATCCGGGCATATTCATCGGGAAAGACCATGGCTATGTGGCCGTCGCGATACCACTTGATCACGTAGGGCGGTGCCCCGTTGTGGCCGAGCACGCCGACGACCAGGCCGCCGCGCCCTGGAGTTCCCGGGAGCACCAGCCGATCGCCTACCTGAGCCCTCATCACTGCCTCCTGGCCGGCGGGCCTGCGGCAGGCCTGGCCGCTGGGTGGCGGCCTGGCGGCCCGGCCGGCCCGCTGCGGCCGGGCTGGCCGGCTGCCGGGATGACCACCACCGGGCAATGCGCGTGCGCGCAGCAGTAGCCGCTCACGGAGCCGCGGCGCACGCGCCGTGAGCGCCGGCCTGGCTCAGTCCCCACCACCAGGAGATCACCGTCGGCGATGGCGAGATCGGCGAGCGCGGCGCCAGGGTCGCCCGGTGGCGTCTCGATGGTCAGCGCGACATCGCGCGGGATGCCGCCGATCGCGCTGCGGAAGGCGCGGCGGACGAGCTCGGCAGATTCCTCGCGCTGCTCGTTCCCGGCGAAGACCAGGACCACCGGGGAACGCCGCTTGTGCCGATGCCGGGTGCCGCCATGCCGTGGCAGGCTGAGCGTCCACGACCGGACCGCGACCAGCGGCGAGCCGGTGTTCCTGGCCTGGCGGACCGCCCAGCGCAGTGCGCTCAGGCCGCCGCTGGAGTCATCGACGCCGACCACGACCCGGCGGCGCGTGCCCGCGCCTGCGACCGCGTCTGTCATGCGTCTCACCTCCCGGTCCGTTGCTCTCCCTACCAGGCTGCCTCGCGGCGGCCAGGCAGTCAGGAGCAATGCGGCCCGAATGGTGGGGACCTTGGGCCCCAACACGGCGGCGCGCGGCGAACCATTTCTGGTTCGCCGCGCGCCGACTTGCGCGGCTTACTCGCCGCCGTTTGGCTGGCTGCCGTTACTTGGCTGCCGTTACTTGGCTGAGCTGCCCTTCTTGGCCGCACCTTGCTCCGAGGCCAGGATCGGCGCGGTCGCCTGGATGACTTCCTCGGCGAACTTGCGCTGGCTGGCCAGCAGCTGCTCGGCGAAGTCGTAGGCGCTGGCGATGAGGTCCGTCGGCTTGGGCAGCTTGTCGGCGAAGGGCACGTTCACATCGGGCAGGTCGGGGGTAATCGACTGGACTGCGCTCGCCCACGTCTGCAGTGCCTCGACCACCGCTGCCTGGCTCATCCGGACGGTGGTCAGGATCTGGTCCTGCATTTCCTTGCCCATCGTGCGGGTCTCGTTCATGATTCCTCCTGGATTTCCATGTTCGCTATTGATTTCCTGTCGCTATTGCTCACTATATCAAGCAAATGCTTGATATGTCAACCGCAGGCGACCTGGGCTGGGTTCAGCCCAGGACGTAGTCGCCGGGCGCCTCCCCGGCCGGCGGGTACATGCTGCTGCCCATGGCGGGCGGCTTGATCCGCTCTCCGGCTCGTTCTTCAGCCCACTTGGTCCAGTCCTGCCACCACGAGCCGTCATGCTTGGCGGCGGCGGCGCGCCAAGTCTCGGCGTCCGCTGGGGCGTGGCTGGTCGCCTCGTACCAGGCCTTCGGGCCCGGCGGGTTGACGATGCCGGCGATGTGACCGCCGCTAGACAGGACGTACCGGACGGTACCGCCGAGCAGCTCGCAGGTCTTGTAGGACGAGTGCCAGGGCACGATGTGGTCGTTGATGGCGCCCACCACGTACGTATCGTTCGTCACATCGGACAGCGCCAGCCGCTGGCCGGCCAACTCCATCTCGCCCTTGGCCAGCTCGTTGCGCAGGTACAGGCTGCGCAGGTAGAACGAGTGCATGGCGGCCGGCAGGCGAGTGTTGTCGCCGTTCCACGCCAGCAGGTCGAAGGCCGGCGGATCCTGGCCCATCAGCCAGTTCGTCACCACGTAGCTGAAGATGAGGTCGTTGGCCCGCAGCAGGTTGAACGTGCCGGCCATGTCGCTGCCCTCAAGGTAGCCCTTCTCGGCCATCTGGCGTTCCAGGCCCGCCACCGTCTTCTCGTCGGTGAAGGCACCGAGCACGCCGGGCTCGCTGTAGTCGAGCAGGGTGTTGAGCAGCGTGATCGAGCCGAGCCTGTCGTCGCCCTTCTCATTGAGGTAGGCGGCGAGCATGCCGGTCAGCGCGCCGCCCAGGCACAGCCCGATGATGTCGATCTTGGGGGCGCCAGTGATCTCGCCGATGACGTCGAGTGCTTGCCGCGGGCCGTGGATGAGGTAGTCGTCCAGGGTCACGCCGCTCATCGAAGAGTCCGGGTTGCGGTAGGAGATGGCGAACACCGTGCGCTCATGCTGGACCGCCCACTCCAGGAAGCTGCGGCCCGGCGCCAGGTCCATGATGTAGTACTTGTTGATCCACGGCGGGCTGGCCAGCACCGGGACAGCTCGGACCTTGGCGGTCTGCGGCGCGTACTGGATGAGTTCCATCAGGTCGTTCTTGAAAACGATCTTGCCCGGGGTGGCGGCGAGGTTATCGCCGATCCGGAACGAGCTCGAGTCGACCTGGCGGGGTTGTCCCTTATTGGTCAGCAGGTCATTGACAAAGTTGCCGGCCCCGGCCAGCACGCTCGACCCGCCGGTCTCCAGCGCCCGCTTGATCGCTGCCGGATTGGTGAGCAGGAAATTCGTCGGCGCGAGCGCGTCCAGCAGGAACCCGGTTGCCAGCTTCGCCTTCTCGTCGGTGGCGACGTCCCCGGCACCGGCCGCGAGCACCTCGTCGGCTAGTTGCTGGCTGGCCAGGTACGCCTGCCGGATGGCGAAGAACACCGGGTTGTCCTGCCAGGTCCGGTCGGCAAACCGCTTGTCGTCCGCCACCGGGATGGGCGGCGCCACGTCCATGCCGAGCCAGCGCGCCGCGGCTGACGGGCCTATCCACGCCACGCTGGCCCAGAATCGCAAGCCGGCCGCGGCCACCTCGCCAGGCTGCCCGGCCGCGCGGCCGAGCACCTCGCGGGTGGCCGCACCGAAGCCCGCCGCGTCCAGCGAGGCGAACAGATCGGTCTCGGGAGCGAGCGCTGCCGCCGCGGCCTCGGCGGCCTCTGCGGCCTCCCGCGCCGCCTGATCGCTGGTCATTGAACAACCTCCTGGTGATCGGTCGCCCGGGTCGCGATGGCGATCAGGCTGCTTACAGCCGCTCGAAGATCGCGGCGATGCCCTGTCCGCCGCCGATGCACATGGTGACGAGCGCGAACTGGCCGTCTATGCGCCGCAGTTCGTAGAGCGCCTTGACGGTGAGGAGGGCGCCGGTGGCCCCAATCGGGTGCCCCAGCGAGATGCCGCTGCCGTTCGGGTTGGTCTTCTCGGCCGGCAGGCCGAGCTCGCGGACGACCGCGAGCGCCTGGGCCGCGAACGCCTCGTTCACCTCGAACACGTCGATGTCGTCGACCTTCATGCCGGACCGCTCCAGAACCTTCCGGACGGCAGGCACCGGGCCCATGCCCATGATCCTCGGCTCGACCGCGGCGTGGCTGTAAGCCACCAGGCGGCCCATCGGCCGCAGCCCATGGCTGCTGGCATAATCGCTGCTGGCGAGCACGACAGCGGCGGCGGCGTCGTTCATCCCGGAGGCGTTCCCGGCGGTCACGGTGCCGTCCTTGGCGAACACCGGGCGCAGCCTGGCCATGCCTTCCATGCTGGCGTCCGGCCGGACGTGCTCGTCCGCCACCACCTCGACGGTGCCCTTCCTGGCAGGCGCCTGGACGGGCGTGATCTGCTCGTTGAAGTAGCCGGCCGCCATCGCCGCGGCGGCCCGCTGGTGGCTCTGCACCGCCAGCTTGTCCTGGTCCTCGCGCGAGACGCCGTAGTCGGTGGCCACGTTCTCGGCCGTGACGCCCATGTGGCAGCCGTCGAACGGGTCGTTCAGCGCGCCCAGCGCATCGATGGCCTTGGTGTCGCCCATCCGCTGGCCCCAGCGCATGGTCGGCATCCAGTACGGGGCCCGGCTCATCGACTCCGCGCCGCCCGCGACCGCGGTTTCCGTGTCACCAAGCGTGATGGCCTGTGCCGCCGAGACGATTGCCTGCATGCCGCTGCCGCACAGCCGGTTGAGGGTGAGGGCGGGCACGGTGACCGGCAGGCCGCCGTTGATGGCGGCGACCCGGCTCAGGTACATGTCCCTGAGCTCGGTGTGGATCACGTTGCCGAAGAACGCCTGGCCGACGTCGGCCGGATCGACGCCGGACCGCCGCACTGCCTCGCGGACCACCGTCGCGGCCAGGTCGCATGGCGGGACGCCGGCCAGGCCGCCGCCATACTTGCCAATTGCGGTCCGGGTGCCGGACAGCACGACAACATCGTTTAGCTCGGTCATGTCATTCCTCTCACATGTCCAGTCCGCCGTTGACGGACCAGATTTGTCCGGTGATGTACGAAGCCTCGTCGGCGGCCAGGAAGGCCACCAGGCGGGCGATGTCCTCGGGTGTGCCGAGACGGCCGGCCGGGATCGTCTTGCGGAAGCGCTCCAGCACTTCCTCGGGCATTGCGGCGACCATCTCGGTGGCGACGAAGCCCGGGGTTACCGCGTTCACCGTCAGGCCGATTCCGTCGGCGTACGGCTTCTTGGCCCGGGCCAGATGGAAGTAGGCCTCCTTGGCCAGCGTCTTAGTCAGCCCGAAGATCGCGGACTTGGATGCCGCGTAGTTGGCCTGGCCGACGTTGCCGATCTCGCCGACGAGCGAGGAGATGCTGATGATCCGGCCGGTGCCGCGCTCGATCATGTGCGGCAGCGCCGCCTGCGACACGAAGAAGGTGCCGGACAGGTTGACGTCGATTACCTTCTGCCAGTCCCCGTCCGTCATCTTGAGCACGGTGCGGTCGATGGTCATGCCTGCGTCGTTGACCAGGATGTCCAGGCGTCCGTGCTGGTCGACGACCTCGCGGACCATGCGCCTGCAGTCGTCGGGTATGCCATTATTGGCCTCGTGCAGGGTACAGACCTGGTTCGGATACGCGGATTTCATCTCCGCCTGGAACTGCTCGGCCCGGTCGTTAAAGCCCCAGAAGCCAGCCGCGATAGCGACGCCCTGGTCAGCCAGGCTGCGGCAGATCGCGGCGCCGATGCCGCTGGTGCCACCGGTCACCAAGGCCACCCGGCCACCATTCATTTCCGCACCTTGCTGCTGCGCATGCTCGGTCGCAGTCATCGGGGTTCCTCCGCCCTGGCGCCCGGTTTGGCACCTTGCTCCCGATACTCGCCTGGCCGCTCGGGCATGGCCAGAGGACCAACGTCCCGCGCAGCCGGGCCAGTCGGCCCTTCATCCGGCTGCGGGTACGTTGGTGTGCTTGATCATGAGTTCGCCGGCGGCCGCGGCCCGGCCCTGCGCAGGACATGGGTGGGCTGGATTGAGCGCGCTCGCCCTCGCGCGGTGGCAATTCGGAATAGTCACCGTCTACCATTTCCTCGTTGTCCCGCTAATTATCGGCTTTCCATTCTTGTGGCTAGCATGCAAACCGCCTGGCTGGTCAAGAAGGACCCGGCATACCCGCGCATGACCAAATTCTTCGGCAAGCTATTCCCGGTCTATTTCGCGGTTGGCGTGATCACCGGTATCGTGCAGGAATTCCAGCTCGTCTTCTGCCAGCGGCTGACCCGCTCGGGTATTCCGGCCGGCCAGGCCGGAGCCGGGCTAGCCGGGACGAGGCCGGGGCGGGCCGGAGCCGGGCTAGCCGGGACGAGGCCGGGGCGGGCCGGGAACGGCGGGACCGGGGCGGGCGGGACCGGGGCGGGCGGGACCGGGGCGGGCGGCCAGGCGCCGCCCGGGACAAGGCCAGGCGGCACCGGACCCGGGTCGCGGCCGCAGCCCATCCCCGGCCAGTCGTGAGGCCGTTCGACCCGCGGCTGCTGCGGTACGCTAGCGCCGCGCGCGGCTATCTGCTGCTGACCGTCGGGCTAGGGCTGGCAGGCACCGGGCTGATCCTGGCGCAGGCCGGCCTGCTTGCCCGCGCGCTGGCGACCGCGGCGTCCGGCACCGGCCTCGCGGCGCTGTCCGGGACGCTGATCGCGCTGCTCGCGGTGCTCGCGGCCAGGGCCGGCGCCAGCTACGGCGGCGAGGTCTCGGCGCTGCGTGCGGCCGCGACCATAAAGTCGCAGCTGCGACGGCGGCTGACCGCGCACGTGCTGCGGCTCGGCCCGGGCTGGCTGGGCGGGCAGCAGACCGGGGAGATCACTACCCTGGCCACCAGGGGCCTCGACGGTCTCGACGCCTACTTCGCCCGCTACCTGCCGCAGCTGGTGCTCGGCTGCCTGGTGCCGATCGCGGTGCTGATCCGGGTCGGGCTCGCCGACTGGCTGTCCGCGGTGATAATCGCGGTGACCCTGCCGCTGATCCCGCTGTTCGCCGTCCTCGTCGGTCTGCACACCAAGGCGCAGACGAGACGGCAGTGGATGCTGCTCGGCCGCCTGGGCGGCCACTTCCTGGACGTCGTCGAAGGCCTGCCGACGCTCAAGGTGTTCGGCCGGGCCGGCCCACAGGCGGAGGTGATCGCCAGGGTAACCGACGCGCACCGCCGCGCCACGATGAGCACGCTGCGGGTCGCGTTCTTGTCCTCGCTAGTCCTCGAGCTCGCCGCCACGCTGGCGACCGCGCTGGTCGCCGTGGAGGTCGGGCTGCGGCTGCTGGCCGGGCACCTTGACTACCAGACGGCGCTGCTGGTGCTGCTGCTGACCCCCGAGGCGTACCTGCCGCTGCGGGCCGTCGGCGCGCAGTTCCATGCGAGCGTCGAGGGCGCCACCGCCGCCGAGCGGGCATTCGGCATCCTGGCTACCCCGGTGCCCGGCGCCCGCGCGCAGCCGCCGGCCCCCGCACCGCCGCCGGCCCCCGCACCGCCCCCGGCGCCCGCACCGCCGCCAGCGCCCGCACCGCCGCCAGCGCCCGCACCGCCGCCATCCCGGCCGGCCCGGACAGTCCGGCCCGCCGCGGCAGTCCGGCCCGCAAAGACGGCCGACCTGCACCGGGACACGATCACCTGCACCGAGGTGACGCTCAGCTACCCGGGCCGGGACCGGCCTGCGCTGGACCGGGTTTCGATGACCGTCCGCCCCGGCGATCACATCATCCTGACCGGCCCGAGCGGGGCCGGAAAGACCTCATTGCTCGCCCTGCTGCTGCGCTTCACTGAGCCGTCCGGCGGCACGATCAAGGCCGGCCACGCCGGGCTTGCCGCGATACCGGCCGAGGCCTGGCTGGCCCAGGTCGCCTGGGTTCCGCAGCATCCCTACCTGTTCGACGGCACCGCCCGGGAGAATATCGCGCTCGGCCAGCCAGCGGCCAGCCTGGAGTCCGTCGCGCGCGCCGCCGGGCTGGCCGGCGCCGCCGGGTTCATCGAGGCGCTTCCGGACGGCTACGACACCCGGCTCGGTGAGCGGGCGCTGCGGCTGTCCGCGGGCCAGCGGCAGCAGATCGCGCTGGCCCGTGCCTTCCTGCGAGACGCGCCGCTGCTGCTGCTCGACGAGCCGACGGCGCACCTCGACCCGGTCAGCGCGGGCCAGGTCCGCAGGTCGATGGAGACCCTGCTGGCCGGCCGCACTGTCATCCAGGTCACCCATCGCAGCGAACTGGCGTCCGGGACCGGCCGGGTGCTGGTGCTTGACCGCGGCAGGCTCACCCGGCCGACCGCCGCCGATCTGGCGGCGGGCCGGGCCGAGGCCTTGACGGTGACACCGTGACCGCGGCGCGGGCGGCTGGCTCGCCGGCGGCAGCCGGGACCAGCCCGGCGGCACCCGGCCCGGCCGCGGGCCCCGCGGCCGGGCCGGGTGAACCGCTGCTGCGGCTGTTGCGGCTGGCGCGGCCGATGCGCGGCAGGCTGGTGCTCGCGGTGACGGCGGGCGCCGCAGCGACCGGCTGCGGAGTCGCCCTGCTTGCCGTGTCCGGCTTCTTGCTCGCCCGGGCCTCGCTGCACCCGAACATCGTCGCGATCTCGGTCGCGGTGGTCGCGGTCCGCGCCCTCGGGCTCGGCCGGGGCGTGTTCCGGTACACCGAACGGCTGGCATCGCACGACGTCGCCTTCCGGGTGCTCGCCGACGTCCGGGTCTCGATCTACCGGCGGCTCGCCCGGCTCGCGCCAGCTGGCCTGGGCGCCTTCAGGTCCGGTGACCTGCTCGCCCGGCTGGTCTGCGACGTCGATGCCACCCAGGACCTGTTCATCCGCGGCATCGCGCCGCCGCTGACGGCCGCCCTGGTCGGCGCCGGCGCGACGAGCGCGGGCCTGCTGCTGTTCGCCCCGGCCGGACTGGTGCTGGGCGGCGGGCTGCTGCTGGCCGGGACGGTAGCCCCGTGGCTGGCCGCCCGCGGCGCCCGCCAGGCTGCGCTGCGCACCGCCCCGGCCCGCGGCGAGCTTGGCACCTCCATTACCGACCTGCTAGCCGGCGCCGCCGACCTGCACGCGTTCGGCGCCACCGATGCCGCCCTGGCCCGGGCCAGCGCCGCGGACGAGGAGCTGACCAGGCTCGCCCGGCGCTCGGCCTCGGCGTCCGGCCTGGGCACCGGGCTGACCGCCGCGGCAGCCGGGCTGACCCTGTGGCTGGTCCTGCTGGCCGGCGTCGCCGCGGCCGGCTCCGGTGCGCTGACCAGGGTCCCGCTCGCGGTGGTCACGCTGACCGCGCTCGCCGCGTTCGAGGCGGTCACCATGCTCCCGGCGGCGGCGATCCAGCTCGGCCAGTCCCGGGCCAGCGCCGGCCGGATCGCCGAGGTCCTGGACGCCGCGGACCCGGTCAGCGAGCCAGCCGAGGCACGGCCGCTGCCCGCCGGGCCATATGCCATCAGCCTGCGCGGCGCGCAGGTCCGCTACCAGCCGGACGGGCGGCCGGCTATCGACGGAATCGACCTGGACCTGCCGCCAGGGCGGCGGATCGCGCTGGTCGGCCCCACCGGGGCGGGGAAGTCTACGGTGGCCGCCGTGCTGCTGCGGTTCTGCGACCTGACGGCCGGCGCCGGCACGCTGAACGGTCACGACCTGGCCGGCTACGCGCCCGACGACATCCGCACGGTGATCGGCGGCTGCCCGCAGGATCCGCACATATTCGACGCCACCATCAGGGAGAATCTGCTGCTCGCCAGGCCCGGCGCAACCGCTGCGCAGCTGGCCGTAGCGGCGGCCAGCGCCCGGCTGCTGCCGTGGATCCAGTCGCTGCCGGAGGGCTGGGAGACCCCGGCCGGCGCGCACGGGGTAGCCATGTCCGGCGGAGAGCGGCAGCGCCTCGCCCTGGCCCGCGCGCTGCTCGCGAATCCTGCCGTGCTGATACTCGACGAGCCGACCGCGCATCTCGATCCGGCCACCCGCCAGGCGCTGGCCGCTGACCTGCTCGCCGCGACCAGCGGCCGGGCAACCCTGCTGATCACCCACGACCTGGACGGACTCGACCAGGTTGACGAGATCGTGGTACTAGACTGCGGCAAGGTGATCGAGCGCGGCAGCCACCAGCAGCTGATCGCGGCGGGCGGGCAGTATCAGCGGATGTGGACGGCAGATCGCGACCGCATCCCGGTGGCCGGGGCCGGTGCCCGGCTGCGAGGATGAGTGCATGCCCTGCACCCTGCACGTCGCATGGGACGACCGGCTGGCCGCCTACGACTTCGGGTTCGGCCATCCGCTAGCGCCGGTCCGGGTCGAGCTGACGATGGCACTGGCCCGCGCTTTCGGCCTGTTCGACCAGGCCGGGGTGACGGTGAGCCGCCCGGCGCCAGCCTCCGACGCCGAACTTGAGCTCGTGCACGACCCGCACTACATCGCGGCCGTCCGCCGGGCAGGCCGGGATGTGCCGGACGCCACGCTGCTCAGCTTCGGCCTCGGCACCGAGGACGATCCCGTATTCGCCGGCATGCACGAGGCATCGGCGCTGGTGGCCGGCGCGACCCTGGCAGCAGCGCGGGCGGTCTGGGCCGGCCAGGCGGCGCACGGCGCGAGCATCGCGGGCGGGCTGCACCATGCGATGCGCGCGAACGCCAGCGGTTTCTGCGTGTACAACGACCCGGCGATCGCGATCGCCTGGCTGCTCGATGCCGGTGCGAAGCGGATCGCCTACGTTGACATCGACGTGCACCACGGGGACGGCGTGCAAGCGGCCTTCTACGACGATCCGCGGGTGCTGACGATCAGCCTGCACGAGAGCCCGGCGACGCTGTTCCCCGGTACCGGCCGGCCGTCCGAAACCGGCGGCAACGGGGCGGGCGGGTACGCGGTCAACGTGGCACTGCCCGCCGGGACCAGGGACGCCGGCTGGCTGCGTGCCTTCCACGCGGTGGTGCCGCCGCTGCTGCGGGTGTTCCGGCCGGAGATCCTGGTTAGCCAGCACGGCTGCGATACCCACTGGCTCGACCCGCTGGCCAACCTGGAACTTTCTGTCGACGCGCAGCGCGCGGCGCACGCCGCTATTCACCTGCTCGCGCACGAGGTGGCCGACGGGCGCTGGCTGCTTACCGGCGGCGGCGGCTACGAGCTACTCCAGGTCGTGCCGAGAACCTGGACGCATCTGCTCGCGGAGGCAGCCGGCTACCCGATCGATCCGGCCGCGCTCATCCCGGTCAGCTGGCGGGAATACGCGGCGGCGCGCACCGGCCGCCGGGCACCCGAGCGGATGACCGACGAGTCCAGGACGCAGTACAGCACCTTCGAATCCGGCTACGATCCGGCCGACCCGGTGGACCAGGCCATCATGGCCACCCGGATGGCGGTCTTCCCCGAGCACGGGCTGATGCCGCACCACTAGCCGGGCGTCATGGCTGACCCGGCGCGGCGCGAAGTTTGAGCAGCACCCGCCGCGAGCGACACCGGTCAAGTCAACGGGCAATTACCAGCTCAGCCACACGGCGGATGCTGCACCTTCAGGCTCGCGGTAACGGCGCCGCGGCGACAGAGGACTCTGGCCCTGGCAACGCGGACATTGGTCACGGGCCAGGCGGGGCCAACGCCCCGGGCCATCCGGCTAGCTGGCCGGCAGGTGCCAGGCAAACCGGGTGCCGCCGGGGATCTCCGCGATGTCGATATGAGCACCGAACTTGCTGGCCATCGCGCGCAGGATGGCGTAGTCAGCCCCGTTCCCGCCAGCCCCGTTTCCGTCAGCCCCGTTCCCGTCAGCGCCGCCGGACAGCGGCCCACCGCCGTCGGGGGACGGCACAAGCGCGATTCCCTCGATGGTAAGGCGCACGCCATCGCCAGCCACGACGCCGACCCGGGCCGGCCGGGCCTGTTCGCCGATCACCACCAGCGCAGCGCGCAGCAACTCCAGCAACTGCTGCCCGGTCCCGGCCGGGATGGCACCGTCCACCGGCCCGCTGAAGGTGATCTCGGGCTCGCGGCCGACTGCGGCGGCCAGCTCGCCGCATAGATCCAGGATGCCCTGCCGGAGGCCGCCTCCGTGGCCGGTCTCCCGGAGGCCGAAGATTGACTGCCGGATCAGCCGCATCGCCTCGTCAAGATCACGGATGGCGGACTCGATCCGGCTTGCCACGCTGCCTTTCGCCGTCATGGACCCGGCCGCCTGCAGCGAAATGCCCGCCGCGAACAGCCGCTTGATGACCAGATCCTGCAGATCACTGGCGATGCGGTCCCGGTCAGCGAGGACGGTCAGCTCGCGCAGCCGGGCTCTCCAGCTGGGCGCTTTCCTGCTGCGACCGCCGGATCCGGTCGCGCAGGCCGTGCGTCGCGATGGAGATCAGCGCGCCGACTGCGATCCAGAGCAGCACGCGGCGGGCGATCACCGAGTCGGCCGCTGCGACCGGGGTGAGCGAGACGACCACCCCGACCGCCACGATCGCGGCGACGATGCAGGCAGATTCCCACCGGCGGTGGAAGAGCGCCGTCCATACCAGCGGGATCAAGATGACGATGCCCACGCCCGAGCTGGGGCCAGCGGCCAGGATGAGCGCAAGCACCGAGCCGGTGTAGCAGAGCGGGACGAGCACCGACACCCAGCCCGGCAGCCGTGCCCAGGGCAGCAGGAATGCCGCGGCAGTTGCCGCGAGCAGGCCAATGCTGACGAGCGCCGCCGGAACTGACCGGGTGCCGCCGGGCAGCGCAAGGCTCGCCTCGGCGGCCAGGGCCACGACCGCGAAAGGCAGCGCCCGGGTTCGCAAATGCGGCCCGGCGAAGGGCGCGCGGCCGGTCTCGGCGCCGCCGCCGGTGACTCCGCCGGCGGTGGATCCGCCGGCGGCGGCACCCGCACCGCTCACGCCGGGACTGGCCACCAGGCGGCTAGCGCGGGCCCGGCCCGCGGCGGTTGCGCCGGCCTGCCGGGATTTTGCGGCGGCCCCTGACGTCATATGGTGGTGTCTTTCGCTACCCGGAACAGGAATTGCCGCCTCAGTCAGCAAGGGCGCAGGGGCCGGACACCCTTGGCGGCTTCAGCCGATTCTCGCACCCGGTGTCCGGCACGTCCATACTGGCCGGCCAAGCAGGCGGGACTTTCAGCAGGATGCCTGGCCGACGCGCGCGGGCCGCTGACCGCGTCGCGAGGCGCGGACCGCTGCCTGGCCAAGGAGCGCGGTCCGCTGACCGCGGCTCACCGTTGGTGAATGTAGGTACCTGGAGCGGGCTGCAGCGGCGGGAATTTCGCGCTGCCCAGCGTACGCGGGCGCTGCTTCATGCCGCCGCTGCGGTCCGCGAGCCAGGTCGTGTAATCAGTCCACCAGGTGCCCTGTACCGTCTCGGCTGCCGCCAGCCACTCCTGCGGGTCGGGCGGGTTGGACGGCCCGATCCGGTAGGTCGACTTCGAGCTCGACGGCGGGTTCACCATCGAGGCGATGTGCCCGCTGGTGGACAACACGAACCGGGGGTTGCCGCCGAGCAGTTGGGTGTTGCGATAGGCCGACGGCCAGGGCACGATATGGTCCGCGATGCCGGCCACGATATAGCCGTCCACGCCGATTGTGGAAAGATCGACGCGGGAACCGAGCATGACGGCTTCGCCCGGCTTGGTCAGCGCGTTGGCGAGGCCAATCTCGACGAAATTACGGTGCAGTCCCGCAGGCATCCTCGTGGTGTCGGCGTTCCAGAACAGGATGTCGAACGCGGGCGGCGGCTTGCCCTGCAGGTAATTGTTGACCCAGTAGTTCCAGATCAGGTCATCGGGTCGGAGCCAGGCGAACACCTCTGCGAGCGACCGCCCGTCCATGTAACCCTTGGTGCGGGAGGCGAGCTTGGATGCCGCAGCAGTGCCCTCGTTCATCAGCGCGATTGCAGCGCCGGCCTTGGACTGATCCAGCACCGTCACCGCCAGGCACAGGCTGGCGACCTGGTCGAGTTGCCCGGTCGCGCTCAGGTGCGAGCAGACCATCGCCGAGAGGATGCCGCCGGCGCACAGCCCGCAGATGTCGACCTTCGGCGCCTTGGTGATGCTGCGTACCGTGGCGAGCGCATCCACGACCGCACCGCCGTAGGTGTTCAGATCCCAGTCTCTGTGCTCCTTGCCGGGATTGCGCCAGGACATTATGAATACCTGATAGCCCTGCGCGACAAAGAACTCGATCATGCTGCGGCCGGGCGCAAGGTCCGTAACGTAGTACTTGTTGATCATCGGGGGGACCATGAGCAAAGGGAAGCTGTGCACGGTTGGCGTGGTCGGCTCGTACTGGATGAGCTCGAAAACGTCGGTGCGGAGCACCACAGCACCCGGCGTCACCGCGATATCCTTACCTACCTCGAACGCGTCGGGCGCCACCATCGTCGGGATGTGCGGGGCGCTTGACATATCCGAGACCAGGGCACGGACGCCCCGGACGGCGCTCATGCCGCCGGTGTCGATGAGCGCCTTCCAGGCGACCGGGCTGATCAGCGCGTAGTTGCTCGGCGCGGATGCGGCGACGAGATTGGTCACCAGGAACTGCATGCGCTCGTTGTCCCGCCAGTCCAGCTCGGCCTCGGCCAGCAGTCCCTCGGCGGCCTGCCCGATCGCCAGGTATGCCTGCACGGCTCGTTTGAGCAGCGGGTTCTCGCTCCACGCAGGATCGGCGAACCGGCGATCGCGGCGCGGCGCCTCGATCGCCGAGGCACCAACCGCGATCTTCCCGAGTTCCCCGGCCAGCGCCCCGACCCGCCGGGTCACGGTCCCGGGACGCCGGGCCAGCTGGATCGCGTAGCGCACGACGCTGGAGTCCGGCTGGAACCTGCGCAGCGCGCTGAGCCCGCCCTGTGGCAGCAGCAAATCCAGCGGTTCGGCTGCCGCGGTGACGTCGGGCTCGGCCGGTGCACCAGCCTGGCTGGCCGACTTGGCGGTCTTCGGAGGCTCCGCTGGAGCCGCAGCTCGCGGCTGGCCATCTTGCCGATCGCGCTCGTTTACAGACATTGTGCTATCCCTTCACTCGCTACCCTTCGCGGAACTGGACACCGAATCCGCCGCGCGGATAGTGCCATTTCAAGGCACCAGGGGCAGCGACGGCGAGGCAGGTTCCGCACTCAAGACAGGCGGCGTACTCCACGGAGATGGTCCCGTCCGGTTCCTCGGCGTACACGTGCGCCGGGCAGCAGGCGACGATGGCCTTCCCGGTTCCGGTGGCCTTGGCGATCTCCTGGTTGACTTCGATGTGGCTCTCTTGCTCATCAAGGTTGAATCGGTTCTTCGTGAGCCGTTCCGGTATAGAAAGTGGTTTCATAGCGCTCGCACCCCCGCGATGCCGTCGCTGACCAGCTGCCGCGTTTTCACCGGTGAATGCTTCAGCGCCCGGCGGGCGACCTTCAGCAGATGCCGGCGAGGCTGGGCGTCGAGGTTGAAGGTGCCGTACAGGACGTCGGCGATTAGCTCGCCGTAGTGCTTGTACATGCGTTCGAGCTCAAGAAAGGCCGGTGCCCTGGCATAGGTCTTCATGTCCTGGCCGGCGTAGGAGGCAAAGAATCTCTCCCCGTACCCGGCCAGGCCGGCCTTGGAGGCGTCGCCCCGGTCCAGGGCGGAACCGATGCCCTCGGCGGCGGCGACCGCCGAGGCGGCGGCCAGATCCATGCCGCGCACGGTAAGGCCGGTGTTGAGGGTGAGCCCGGCGGCATCACCGACGACGACCATGCCGTCCATCGTGATCTCGCCGATCATTTCCATGCCGCCTTCGGCGACCAGGTGGCAGCCATACTCGGCCAGCTCGCCGCCATCCAGGTAGGGGGCGATGAATTGATGTTCGAGGAAATGATCGAAGATGTCGGTGACTACCTTCTGCTTGGCGGTGAGGTCGTCCAGCCGCACGACTATGCCGACGGATAGGGAGTCGGTGTTGGTGTAGATGAATCCGCCGCCGCCCACCCCCTCGGTGCAGTCGCCGACAACGGCGACAGCCGCGCCCTCGTCGCCGGTGAGGTTGAATCGTGCCTCGATCGTTTCCCTGGGCAGCGAGACCACGGATTTCACGCCGACCGCCAGGTGGTTCAGCGGTTCCTGCTGGCGCAGCCCGACCTCCTTGGCGATAAAGGAGTTCACTCCGTCGGCGGCGACGACCACATGGGCGCGCAGCTCGTCGTCGCCGGCCTGGACCCCGACGACCCGCTTGCCGGTGGCGCCGGGCTCGGTAAGTACCCGGTCTACCCGCACCCCGGGCATGATCAGGACCCCGGCCTCCTCGCACTTGTCGGCCAGCCACGCATCGAGCTTGGCGCGCAGCACCGTGACGGCGTTGACCGGATCGGCCAGCCGGGAATCCTTGTAGTCGATCGCGACCGAGCTCCCGGCGTTGAGGAAGCTGACGTAGTTGCGCGTGATGCGCCGCTCGACCGGAGCCTCGTCGAGGAACTCGGGAAAGACCTGCTGGATGCCGCGGGTATACAGGACGCCGCCGGAGAGATTCTTCGAGCCGGCCGACTCGCCCCGCTCGATCAGCAGGACCGAGCGTCCCTGCCGGGCGAGCTGGTAGGCGGTGACGCAGCCGGCCACACCGGCGCCGACAACGATTACCTCGAAGTCTGGTTCAGCCGTTGCTGGCATGTCGCACCGTCATTTCAGCGCGCCGGTGATGGCCGGCACGATCTTGTATAGGTCACCGATGATGCCGTAATCGGCGTCGGCGAACACCGGAGCGTTCGGGTCGGAGTTGATCGCCACGATCGTTTCCGCCCCGTGCACGCCGACCATGTGCTGCAGCTGGCCGGAGATCCCGATGGCGAAGTAGAGCTGCGGCGCGATGTGCTGGCCGGAACTCCCGATGTAACGCTCCTTGCCCAGCCAGTTCAGGCCCTCGGCCACCGGCCGGGAGCAGGCGATCTCGGCCCCGGCGGCCTGGGCCAGAGCCTCGATCATGGCCAGGTCCTGCTGGGCCTTGAGGCCGCGGCCGATGCCGACCACGCGGGGCGCCGCGCCGAGGTCCACCTGATCGACCGCGGACGTCTTGGTCTCCAGCACCTGCATGCCCAGCGGGACGGCGGCGAGCTCCTCGATGGGCACTGCGCTGGCCACCGCCGGGACCTGGCCGCCGTCGAGCATCAGGGCTACCGGGCCGGAGACGGTGACGGTCTCTTCCGAGACGCCGCCGAAGACGGCGTTCACCACGGTGACGTCGCCGTCCTCGGCCGAGACCGAGCTGGCCCCGGTCAGCACCGCCGCCCGCAGCCGGGCCGCGACGGCACCGAGGAGCACCCGCTCGCCCGGCCGGCGGCCGCTGAGCACCACGCCGGGCGGATCGGCCGCGATGACGTCGGCAACCGCGACGGCGTAGGCCTCCACTGGCGCGTCGCCGGCCGCGCCGCACCAGACGACCTTGTCCACATCGCTCGCCGCCACCGTCTCGGCGACCGGCCGCGGTCCGGCGACGACCGCCGAGACCTGCCCGCCCAGGGATCGCGCGACTGTGATCAGGTTGCCGACCGCCGGGTCATCGGCCACGACGATCCAGGCATTCACGCTCACTGTCGGGTCCTCTCTTCTCTCGTGCCGTGGCTTGTCATAGCGCTCCGGCGCCGCGCAGGGCGGTGATTAGCTCGGCCGCGGCGGCAGCCGGGTCGGTAGCGTCGAAGATCTGGCCCTTGCGGGTCTTGCGGTCCGGCCGCGCGGTGCTCCGGACCGTCACGGCCGCGCTTCCCGCTGGCATGTCCAAGGCGGAAACCTCAATCCGCTCTACCGGCTTCTTGCCGGCCGCGAGCAGGTCTTTCATGCCGGGCACGCGCGGCACCGCGGCATCGGCGGACGCGGCGAGCACGGCCGGCCCGGAAATCTCCAGGATCTGCACGCCACCGGGGACCGCGCGCTCGATGCGCAGCGCGCCAGCCTGCCCGGACACGGCGGTGACCTCGGCGGCGGCCGCCCAGCCGAGCTGGCCGGCCAGCACCGTCGGCACCATCTTCGCGGCCACGTCCACCGAGGAATCGCCGGTGATGACGACGTCCACGTCGCCGATGTGCCGCACTGCCCCGGCGAGCACCGCAGCCAGCTCGGCCGTCCCCGCTCCCTGCAGGGTGTCGTCCTCGACCACCAGCACCCGATCCAGGCCACGCGAGAGGGCGGCCTTGCAGGCGATGGGCACGCCAACGCCCTTCGCCCCGGCCGTCAGGCCGATCAGCTCGCCGCTGGTGGCCTCGGCCAGGCGGCGGGCCAGTTCGATCGCCACCGGGTCGTAGTCGCTGATGCCCGGCTTCGCCCGGCCCCAGTCCACCCTGCCGTCGGCGCCAACCGCCGCCTCCTGCGGATCCGAGGCCCACTTATAGGCGACCACAATCCTCATCACGATCCTCCTTGGCTACGGCCATCTCGATACCAGTAAACCGGCGGCTGCTTGCGCATACCCGACGGCCGCGCACCGCCTAAAGGCCCACTTTCTTGACCACCGCAGTGCCGTCGACGACTACGTCGCCGTGCTGGTTCGAGATCGTAGTCTTGAGCGTTATGATTCTCTTGTCGTCGCGCTTGTCCGTCACCGTCACGGTTGCCGTGACGGTATCGCCGATCTTGACCGGGGCCTTGAACTTGAGGTCCTGCCCGAGGTAAATGGAATTCGGGCCGGGCAGCTGGGTGCCCAGTACCGCGGAGATCAGCCCCGACACGAGCATGCCGTGCGCGACCCGCTCCTTGAACATCGACTGCCTGGCATACTCGGCATCGATGTGAATCGGGTTGAAGTCGCCGGTGAGACCGGCGTACTGCACGACATCCCCTTCGGTGATCGTCTTGGCAAACGATGCGTCGGCACCGATTTTAATGTCCGAATAGGCTAGCTCATGCACGACTCTCGCTCCCTAATATGCGGCGTGCCCGGTCAGTGTCCCCGGTCGGCAGGCAATGGTCACCGGAAAGCATTCTTCGCGATGACCATGCGCTGCACCTCGGAGGTTCCCTCGTAGATTTCGGTGATCTTGGCGTCACGGTACGCCCGCTCCACCGGATAGCTCTCGGTGAAACCATTTCCGCCGTGAATCTGGATCGCCTTGCCTGCTACCCGGGTAGCCGTCTCCGAGGCGAAAAGCTTCGCCATCGCCGCTTCCGCGGCATACGGGCGCCCGTTGTCCTTGCACCAGGCAGCGCGATAGACCAGCAGCCGGGCGGCATCGACCTCGGTAGTCATATCAGCGATCATGAACTGAATGGCTTCCTGGCTGGCGATCGGCTTGCCGAACTGAACTCGCTCTTTCGCGTAGGAAACCGCCGCGTCAAGCGCTCCCTGGGCTAGGCCAAGGGCCTGCGCGCCGATTCCGATCCGGCCGCCATCGAGGGTTTGCATGGCGATTTTGAACCCACTACCCTCGCTGCCAAGCAGCGCGTCCCTGGGAATGCGGCAGTTCTCGAAGTAAAGCGGCGGCGTGCTGGACGCGCGAATCCCCATCTTCCGCTCTCCCTCGCCGACCGTGAATCCCGGGATGTCCTTTTCGACGATGAAGGCGCTGATCCCTCGCGTCCCTGTGGACATATCGGTCTTCGCCGTGACGATGAACAAATCGGCGTACCCGCCGTTGGTGATGAAGACCTTCGATCCGTTGAGCACGTACTCGTCGCCGTCCAGCACGGCCGTGGCAGTGCCCGCGCCCGCATCCGTGCCCGCGCCGGGCTCGGTCAGGGCGAAAGCCGCTAGCTTGCGGCCGGCGGCCAGGTCCTTGAGGTACCGGTCGTGCTGAGCAGGAGTTCCGTACTGGAACACCGGCCAGGTACCGAGGGAGGTATGACCGGACACGATGACTGAGGTCGTCCCGCATACCCTGGCCAGCTCCTCGACCACGATCGCGTAGCTCACGTAGTCCGCCCCGGCGCCGCCGACCTCTTCGGGGAAGGGCACGCCCAGCAGTCCGAGCGCCGCCAACTTCGGCACCACCTCCACCGGGAAGCGGTGCTCACGGTCGATCTCGGCCGCGTTCGGCGCCACGTCGGCTGCGGCGAACTCTCGTACCGTGTCGCGGATCAGCTCTTGCTCATCCGTCAGGTCGAAGTGCATTGTGCGGTCACCTCACTATTGCCGGTTATCAGCGTCTGGTTGAATACCCGCGGGCCATCTCGGCTAACGCAGCAGGTATGCCGGACTAAGGTAAATTGTCAAGCCCATCGGTGACCTTTCCGCCGAAGGCAGGCTTCTCGGGGATTCGGCCGAGCCCGACGATGCAATGTCCAACTTAGATTGCTATACGCCAGCCTGGTAGGGCCGAACGTCCTGCACCCGCCGGGTAACCATGGCCTGGTCCGGCAGGCGATTCAGATGATCGTTCCCCGGGTGGCTTGCCGTACCGTGATGTCCGTACCGTGATGTCCGTACCGTGATGTCCGTACCGTGATGCCTGGCCGATGGTGCCGGGCCCAGGGCGGCCAGTCATGCGGGTACCGTCGGCGGCGGACTGTCGTGCTGGCGGAACTGGCGTGAGATTCGGGTGCGGGCGGGAGCGTAACTGATGACAGACCGGTCGCGTCTTCGATGCCAGGCTGTCGCTAACCGGGTAATGCCGGCCGAGGTCGCCGCCGAGTTCATCGCGCCAGGCGACCACGTCGGGATGAGCGGGTTCACTGGCTCTGGCCATCCGAAGGCAGTGCCGGCCGCGCTGGTGGACCGGGTGACCGCGGCGGCCGCCCGCGGTGATCGTTTCACCGTCAGCGTCTGGACCGGCTCGTCTACCGCGCCCGAACTGGACGGCGCGCTCGCGGCGGTCGACGGGATCGATCTCCGGATGCCCTACCAGTCCGACCCGGTGACCCGCGCAAAGATCAACGCGGGGCTGCTCGACTACGTGGACGTGCACCTATCGCACGTCGCCCAGATGGTGGCGGAAGGCTTCTTCGGTCACCTCGACGTCGCGCTCGTCGAGGTGGCCGGCATCACCGCCGACGGGACGCTGATCCCGTCGTCGTCGGTGGGCAACAACACGACCTGGATCGACCTCGCCGACCGGGTCATCCTCGAGGTGAACTCCTGGCAGCCGATCGACCTGGAGGGCATGCACGACATCTACTACGGCACCGCGCTACCCCCGCACCGCACGCCGATCCAGATCCGCAAGCCAGCCGACCGGATCGGCGCGCCGTACCTGCACTGCCCGCCGGAAAAGATCATCGCCGTGGTCCCGACGCACCAGCCGGACTACAGCGCGCCGACCAGGCCGGCCGACGCCGACTCGCTGCTGATCGCCGGTCATGTGCTGGACTTCTTGACCCACGAGGTGCGGCGCGGGCGGCTGCCCGCCGCGCTGCCGCCGGTGCAATCCGGCGTCGGCAACATCACCAACGCCGTGCTCGCCGGGCTCGCCGGCGGGCCGTTCCCGCCGCTGACCGCCTACACCGAGGTAATCCAGGACAGCATGCTGCAGTTGCTGCGGTCCGGCGCGATGTCCGTCGCCTCGGCGACCGGCTTCTCGCTCAGCGCGGACGGCATCGCCGATCTGCACGCCAACTTCGCCGGCTACCGCGACCAGATCATCCTTCGCCAGCAGGAGATCAGCAACCACCCGGAAGTGATACGCCGGCTCGGCTGCCTGGCGATGAACGGCATGATCGAGGCCGACATCTATGGCAACGTGAACTCTACCCATGTGATGGGATCTGCCATGATGAACGGCATCGGCGGCTCTGGTGACTTTGCCCGCAACGCCTCCGTCGCGATGTTCCTCAGCCCCTCGACCGCCAAGGCCGGGGCGATCTCGTGCATTGTGCCGATGGCCAGCCACGTCGACCATACCGAGCACGACGTGCATGTCATCGTCACCGAACGCGGCATAGCCGACCTGCGCGGCCTGCCGCCGCGGCGCCGCGCCCAGCAGATCATCGACCACTGCGCGCACCCGGACTACCGGCCGGCGCTGCAGGGCTATCTCGACCGGGCCACCGCCACCGGGCCAGGCAAGCACACCCCGCACCTGCTCGACGAGGCATTGTCGTGGCATGTACGGTACCTGCGCGCGGGCACCATGCGACCCGGCTGACTCGCCCGGGTCGGGCGGCCGGCCGGTCGGCGGGTACGGCCAAGATCAGCTGCCCAGATTTGGCGGGCAGCAGTCGCGGGCCTACGGCCCATGCGACGATATCCAACGCCTCTTCCGGCCGGCCGGAAATGACGCCAGACTTTGATCGGGACCCTGGTCGCCCAGAGGTGGCGGCCCCATCAGAAGGAGGAGCCAAATGTCCGGAATTGTTGTCGGCATCGATGGCTCAGGTAACTCTCAGCAGGCACTCGAATGGGCAGTGAAGGAGGCAGCCGCGCTGCAAGCGCCGCTCACCGTGCTCGCCGTGCACCAGGTGGCAGCCAACCACTGGACTGGTAGCCCGCTTATCTACCCGGAAGACATCCCGGAGCAGGAGAAGGCCCGGCAGGCGGCCGAAGAGGCAGTGACCAAGGCGGTCAGCCAGGGAGGCGACGCCAAGCCCGCATCGGTCACGGTGCGCGCGGTCAGCGGGCTGGCGGCCAGGGAACTCATTGAGGCGTCCCGGGACGCGGATCTGGTTGTGGTGGGCTCGCGCGGGGCTGGCGGCTTCGCCAGCCTGCTGATGGGCTCGGTGAGCTCGCAGGTGGTGAATCACGCGGCCTGCCCCGTGGTCGTGGTCCGCGGCTAGCGGTAGCAGCCTCGCCGAGAACCGGGCACCGGGCACCGGCAATAGGGCATCGGGCCCGCCTTCGCGGGCCCGATGCCCTATTGCAGTGCCAGCCGGATCCGCTCAGCCGTCGCCTCGCAGGACCGGCCGCAGCGCGTCCAGCGTCGCCACATCCTCGATGGTCGACGGAACCTTCTCGTCCCTGCCGTCGGCGATGCCGCGCATGGTCTTCCGGAGGATCTTGCCGGATTCTGGTCTTCGGCAGCGCGGCCACAACGTCGACGTGCCGGAACGCTGCCACCGGCCCGACCCGGCTGCGGATTAGCCCGATGAGCTGCGACCGCAGCTCGGCGGCGTCGATGCTCGCCCCGGCCTTCAGCACCACGAACCCGCGCGGGATCTGGCCCTTGAGCGCGTCGTGTACCCCGATCACCGCGCATTCGGCAACGTCGGGATGGCTGGCCAGCACCTCCTCGAGCTCGCCGGTGGACAGCCGGTGGCCGGCCACGTTGATCACGTCGTCGGTCCGGCCCATCACGTACAGATAGCCATCGGAGTCCAGGTAGCCGCCGTCGCTGGTGCGGTAGTAACCCGGGTAGGCCGAAAGGTACGACTCGACGAAGTGGTCATCGTCGCCCCACAAGGTGGTCAGGCAGCCCGGCGGCAGCGGCAGCCCGATGACGATCTCCCCGGTCGTTCCCGGCGGCACCGGCTCGCCTTCGGAGTCGAGAATCTGGACGTTGAAGCCCGGCACCGGCTTCGTCGGCGAGCCAGCCTTCGTCGGCAGCGGCTCCAAGCCCATCAGGTCGGCGGCGATGGCCCAGCCGGTCTCGGTCTGCCACCAGTGGTCGATGACCGGGATGCCGAACATCTCGCCGGCCCACCGGTAGGTCTCCGGGTCGAGCCGCTCGCCGGCCAGGAACAGGTACTTCAGCTCGGACAGGTCGTACTTGCGGACATACTCGGCGCCGGGATCTTCCTTCTTGATGGCCCGGAACGCGGTCGGCGCGGTGAACAGGGCCTTCACGCCGTGCTCGGAGATTACCCGCCAGAAGGCGCCGGGGTCAGGCGTGCCGACCGGCTTGCCCTCGTACAGCACCGTGGTGGCGCCGGTGAGCAGCGGCGCATAGACGATGTAGGAGTGGCCGACCACCCAGCCGATGTCGGAGGCCGCCCAGAACACCTCGCCCGGGTGGATGTCGTAGATGCTCGGCATGCTCCAGCGCAGCGCCACCGCGTGGCCGCCGTTATCCCTGACGACCCCCTTGGGCTTTCCCGTGGTGCCCGAGGTGTACAGGATGTACAGCGGGTCGGTGGCGGCGACCGGCACGCAGTCGGCCGGCTCGGCGGCCAAGACTGCCTGCCGCCAGTCGATGTCCCTGCCCTCGGTCATCGCGGCGGCCGCCTGCGGGCGCTGCAGGATGACGCAGTGGCCCGGCTTGTGCCCGGATAGCTCGATCGCGTGGTCGAGCAGTGGCTTGTACTCGATGATCCGGCTGCCCTCGATGCCGCAGGAAGCCGACATGAGTACCTTCGGCGTCGCGTCCTCGATCCGGATCGCCAGCTCGTTGGCGGCGAAGCCGCCGAACACCACCGAGTGCACTGCGCCGATCCTGGCGCAGGCCAGCATCGCCATCACCGCCTCGGGGATCATCGGCATGTAGATGACGACCCGGTCGCCCTTGCCGACGCCGAGCCCGCGCAGCACCCCGGCCACGCTGGCCACTTCCGACTGGAGCTCGCGGTAGGTGATCCGCCGGCCGGTGCCCGTCACCGGGCTGTCGTAGATGATCGCCGGCTGATCGCCGCGACCTCCGCTGACATGCCGGTCCACCGCGTTGTGGCAGGTGTTCATGACGCCGCCGGGGAACCACCGGTAGAACGGCGCGGCGCTCGCATCAAGCACCGCGGCTGGCTTCTCGTACCAGTCGATCGCCGCCGCCGCCTCGCCCCAGAATCCGGTGGGATCGGCCAGGCTCCGGTTGAAGGCATCCGCGTATCCGGCCATAGTTCCGCGCTCCGATCAGTTTCCGACATGTCCGTCTATTCGAGCGTCCCCACCTGCAAACCAGGGGGGTAGGGCCTAAAGACCCGCGGCTAGGGCCCAAAGACCCGGGGCTAGGTGCCCAACGCCCGTACCGGCCGGCCGGGCAGCCAGGCAAAGCTGTGGTAATCGCGTTTGGCAGTAGGTGCCTGCGCCCACAACCTGGAGGAATGTCATGACCGTCCGTGTCGGGATCAATGGTTTCGGGCGCATCGGGCGCACCTTCGTGCGCCGGGCCATCGAGCGAAGCGACATCGAGGTCGTCGCCGTGAACGACATCACGGACGCGCGGACCCTCGCGCACCTGCTCGACTTCGACTCGACCTACGGACGGCTCGGCGCCGCGGTAACGCACACCGAGGACTCGATCGGCGTCGACGGGACCCCGATCAAGGTCCTGTCCAGCCGGGATCCAGCCGCGATCGACTGGGGCGAGCTCGGCGCCGACATCGTGATCGAGTCCACCGGCCTGTTCCGCGGCCGCGACGACGCGGCCGTGCACCTGAAGAGCGGCGCGCGGAAAGTGCTGATGTCCGCTCCGGGCAAGGGCGTGGACCTGACCGTGGTGATCGGGGTCAACGACGCCGAGTATGACCCGCGGCGGCATGACGTGATCTCGAACGCGTCCTGCACCACCAACTGCGTGGCACCGATGGCGAAGGTGCTGAACGACGCGTTCGGCCTGACCCGCGGCCTGATGACGACCATTCACGCGTACACCGGCGACCAGATGCTGCTGGACGGGCCGCACAAGGACCTGCGCCGGGCGCGCAGCGCGGCGATCAGCATGGTCCCGACGACCACCGGCGCGGCCGCGGCCACCGGCCTGGTCATCCCCGAGCTGCTGGGCCGGCTGGACGGGTCCGCGATCCGGGTGCCGGTGCCGGACGGGTCGATCACCGACCTCACCGTGGTGCTGTCCCGCGAGACGACCGCCGCCGAGATCAACAGCGCGTTCGAGCAGGCGGCGGCGGGCCCGCTGGCAGGCATCCTGCACTACAGCACCGACCCGCTGGTCTCCCGCGACATCATCGGCGACCCCGCCTCGTGCGTCTTCGACTCCGGCCTGACCCAGGCATCGGGCAGCCTAGCCAAGGTGTTCGGCTGGTACGACAACGAGTGGGGCTACGCCTGCAGGCTGGTCGACCTGGCGGTCATCGTCGGCGAGCGGCTCTAGCCAGCCGGGCAGCGTTATAAATCCTGCTGGCCCGCCCCCTGCGGGCGGCCGGGAAGCACCTTAAGGGGGTGCGGGAATGTACAGGTCACTGGCGGACGAAGGCATTGTCCGGCGGCTGGTCGGCGCGGCTGGCGCGGCGCCTTCGATCCACAACACCCAGCCGTGGCGGTTCCGCGTTAGCGGCGACGTCATCGAGTTGCACGGCGACCCGGACCGGATGCTCTGGGTCGCCGACCCGCGCGGCCGCGCCTTGCACCTGAGCTGCGGCGCGGCCCTGTTCAACCTCAGGCTCGCGATCCGGATGCTGGGCGCCAAGCCGCTGGTCTGGCCGCTGCCCGACCCGGACGGCGAGCCGACGCTGCTGGCGTCCGTGCAGCTGGCCGACGGCCGCCCGGCCACGCCGCGGGAGCACGAGATGTTCGACGCGATCGAGCTGCGGCATACCAGCCGCGCCCCGTTCTCCGGGCATCGGCTCCCCGAGGCGGTGCAGATCGGGCTGGAGCAGGAGGCCGGCTTCGAGTTCTCGTTGCTGCGCATGCTCACCGCGACTGACACGGCCACGGTGCTTGAGCTGACCGCGGCGGCGGAGCGGAAGCTGGCGGCCAACTTCGATCACCGGGTCGAACTCGGGCAGTGGATCGGCACGTCCGGCGACGACGGCGTGCCGGTCAGTGCACTGGGCAGCCACCCGGACCGGGCACCCGCGCCAGTTCGCGACCTCGGTTACGCCGCGCCCGCGGTCGGCCGCCCGTCGGCGAGTTACGAGCAGCGGCCGCAGCTCGCGGTGCTCTCCACCGCGCGGGACGAGCCGGCCGACTGGCTGCGGGCCGGGCAGGCGCTGCAGCGGGTGCTGCTGGCCGCCACCAGGAACGGCGTCGCCACTTCGTTCCTCTACCAGCCGATCGAGCTGCGCGATATCGAGCGGCCAGCCACCGACTGGTGGCCCTGGCCGGAATGTCCGCAGATCATCGTCCGGTTTGGCTACGGGCAGGCCGGCGGCCAGGCGCCGCGGCGGGAAGTCGGCGCGCTGGTCGACCAGCGCGCCACCAGTACTCCGGGCGCGGTCCGCTAACGGCGCGCCCGGCCTGCGACGGCGTGCCCGGCACCGGCCCGCCGGGACTTTCGGCGGCTGCGGACGGGACCATGGGCCCTGTCCGGTTTGTGAGTCAGGGGCTTAGGGTGGCCCGCGTGCGGTAACTTCGGCAATGCTGCCGGCGGCTGAATCCGCGCAGCATGAGCGCGGACGCGAGCAAAGGTGCCAGCCTTAGATGAATCCTCCAGCCGAGCCGACGCCGGACGGCGCAGCCCCGACCCAGCCGGACGGCGCAGCCCAGCCGCATGCCGCGGGCCCGGCGGAGGCAGGCCAGATCGGCGTCTTCCTACTCGATGATCATGAAATTGTCCGCCGCGGCGTCCGGGAACTGCTGGAGGCAGAGCCGGACATCGTCGTGGTCGGCGAGGCCGGCACGGCAGCGTCGGCGCTCGCCCGCATCCCGGCGCTGCGGCCCGACGTCGCGGTACTCGACGTGCGGCTGCCGGATGGCAACGGGGTCGACGTGTGCCGTGACATCCGGTCCGCGATGCCCGAGGTCGCCTGCCTGATGCTCACCTCGTTCGGCGATGACGAGGCGCTCTTCGACGCGATCATGGCCGGGGCGGCCGGCTATGTGCTGAAGCAGATCCGCGGCACCGACCTGGTCGGCGCGGTCCGCTCGGTCGCGGCCGGCCAGTCACTGCTGGATCCGCAGGCGGCCAGCATGGTGATGCGCCGGATGCGGGACACCGCAGTCCGCTCCGACCCGCTGTCCGGGCTGACCGGCCAGGAGCGGCGGATACTCGAGCTGATCGGCGAGGGCCTGACCAACCGGCAGATCGGCGTGCGGATGTTCCTCGCCGAGAAGACCGTCAAGAACTACGTGTCGGCGCTTTTCGCCAAGCTCGGGATGGAGCGCCGTACCCAGGCCGCGGCGTACGCAGCCAGGGTTTTCGAAGATCAAGACCATGACAAACGGGAGCATCCCGCGGGCTGACCACGGCCGGGCACTGCCTTCCTCGGGCCGGCCAGGTAGGCCGTCCGCGGCCGGGCGGCCAGCCGGCTGACCCGGCTCAAGACAGCGGGACCTGCCAGCGCAGTTCGGTCCCTTGCTGGCCGGCCGGCCCGACCTGCATCGTCCCGCCCAGCTGCCTGGCGCGCTCGGCGAGGTTGGCAAGCCCGCTGCGGCGGGTGCTGCCCTGCAGGCCGGCGCCGTCGTCACGGACCACGACGACCAGGTCGGAGTCCGCGGCGACGGTGATGTCAACGCGGCTGGCGTTGGCGTGCCTGGCCGCGTTCGACAGCGCTTCCCGCAGCACGTGCAGCGCCTGGCCGGCGATCCCGGCGGGCACCTGGTCGTCCAGGCCGCTGGACAGGCTAAGCGACGGTGCGAACCCGAGTGGCCCGGCCATCTCCGACGCGACATCCAGGATCCGCTCCCTGAAGGCTGGCTGCTTGACGTCATTGCGGGACTGCAGCGCGAAGATGGCCGACCGGATCTCGCCGATCGTGTCATCCATCGCGTCCACGGCCCGGCTGACCCGGTCGGCCACCTCCGGCCGCGCGATCAGCGGCATGGCACCCTGCAGCGACATCCCGGTCGCATACAGCCGCTGGATGACCAGGTCGTGCAGATCCCGGGCGATGCGCTCCCGGTCCTGCAGCATCGTGACCTGCTCGGCGTCCCGGCGGGCATCGGCCAGCTCAAGCGCGACGCCCGCCTGGGCGGCGAACGAGCCGATCATCTCGGTGGCGGCATGCGTCAGCGGCATCGCTCCGGGGCGGCGGCCGACGGTAAGGACACCGCGCACGTTGCCCGGCCCGCCGAGCGGGAATATCACCGCGGGTCCGAGTTCCATCTGTTCCTTGGCAACGATCGCGACCCGCTCGTCCCGGCCGAAATCCTCCACCGTCACCGGCTCGCCGGTGCGCAGCACCTCGGCGGACAGCGAGGCCCGCGGGAGCAGCAGTCCCTCCGTCTTGGCCGCATCCTCGCCGGCCGCATGGCTGATCACCAGCTCGCGCCGCTCGCCCTCGGGTAGCGCGAGCACCGCCAGAATCCGCTCCGGACATCTCCAGCACCTGCTGCGTCACCAGGTCGAGCACCGCGCCGGTGTGCGCCCCGGACAGCAGCCGCCGGGTCACCTCGGCACTTGCCTGCAGCCACCGCTGCCGCCTGCGCGACTCCTCGTACAGCCGGGCGTTCTCGATCGCCACTCCCGCCGCGGCCGCCAGCGCCACGACCACGGCCTCGTCTTCCTCGTCGAACCGGCCGCCGTTCTCCTTTTCGGTGAGGTAGAGATTCCCGTACACCTCGTCCCGGATCCGCACCGGCACGCCGAGGAACGACTGCATCGGCGGGTGCCCGTCCGGGAAGCCGAACGAACTCGGGTGCTCGGCGATGTCCGCTATCCGCAGCGGCCGCGGGTTGTTGATCAGCTCCCCGAGCAGGCCGCGCCCTTCCGGCCAGTGATGGATGGCGGCGATCTGGCGCTCGTCCAGGCCGACCGGGATGAACTCGGCCAGGCTGCCGGCGTCCCCGACGACGCCTAGCGCGCCGTAGCGGGCATTCACCAGGCCGGTCGCCGCCTCGACGATCTGCCGGAGCACGACCTCAAGATCAAGCTGGCTGCCGACCGATACGACGGCCTCCAGCAGCGCGTGCACCCGGTCCCGGGTGGTCAGCACGGTTTGCAGCCGGGCCTGCAGCTCGCCAAGAAGGTCATCGAGGCGCAGGTGCGGCAAGAGCGGGCGTGATCCTGGCGAGTCCACCAGCGGCTCCTGCGGCTCAGCTTCCGAAGGTGATCTTAACCTTAGCGCATCCGCAGGACGCGATCACGCCTGCTTCCGGGTCTATAACCTGCGAAAACAGGCCGGAGGTCCCACTGTAATGGGCCGAGTGACCCTGGGTGCGGATGGCAATCAGGCGGCACTATGAGACCAGTCACATAAAGCGAAGCGCCGGACAACGGGCCCGGCCATTTTTTTTCTAGGAGGAATCTCCAAATGCGCAGAAGGACTTTTGACGCGCTGGCCACTACGGTCGGCCTTGTCCTCGCGGTCATCCTGCTCGCCGCCGGCGGCCTCATGCTGTGGGGTCACTCGTTTGTGAACAGCCAGGTGCACAACCAGCTTGCCGCCCAGAAGATCGTCTTCCCGGCGAACAACAGCCCGGCCATCAAGGCCCCGGAATTCGCTGCCATGCACCAGTACGCCGGGCAGCTGATGACCACCGGTGCCCAGGCCGAGGTCTACGCAGACCACTTCATCGCCAACCATCTCACCGAGATCGCCGGCGGCCAGACCTACGCACAGCTATCCGGTAAGGCGCTGACGCAGCCCAAGAACCTCAAGCTGGCAGGTCAGGTCGACGCCATGTTCAAGGGCACGGCACTGCGCGGGATGCTGCTGAACGCCTACGCCTTCTGGAAGATGGGCGAGCTGGCGCTCTATGGCGCGATCGTCTCCTTCGCCGGGGCGGCCATGCTGCTGATCCTTTCCGCACTCGGCTACGCCCACCTGCGCCGGGTCTCGCCGACCGCCGAGGTGTTCCCGCAGCTGGCCGAGAAGGTCCCGGCCAAGACGGCATAACTAGGGACCAAAGTCCCATCAGCTAAGGGCGGGCGGCTCTCCTCAGGAGAGCCGCCCGCTGGCATGGTGACAGCAGTTTTTCTGGCCGAGTCGGCCACTAGTTGGCTCGCCGCCGGTTGCGGCGCGGCTGCCGATGTATCCGCCTAAGATTGCCGGAGCGCACATGAACTCCTCTCTCGCAACGCACCCGGGCCCATTGGCCGTCAACCTGAACAATCCAGGCACTTTCCTGCACTGGTCGTTTATCGATATCTCGGTGGCGAACCTGATTGTCATCGTGACAATGATGATCATCTTCGGTCTGGCCCTGCTGATCCGGTTTCCGCATTCCGGCAACGTGCTGCCCGCCGAGCCGGACGCCGAGGACGCGAGTGTTGCCGCAGCGGCGGCTGCGCCGGGCGACGCCGGCATGTGGACTGCCAGGGCGCGCACCAAGATCGCCAGCGTGCTGCCGCCGAAGAAGCTGCTGCCGGACCGGCAGCCCGCCTACGTGGCCTCGTGGGTATACGTGTTCGGAGTGGCGAGCCTGGCCGCCCTCGGCATCGTCATCGCCTCCGGGTTGGCGCTCGCGCTTGGCGGCTCGGACTGGTGGCACACCAACGTGGTCGGGCACTTCTTCAACAGCCTGCACCTGTGGAGCACCGAGCTCTTCATGGCCTTCCTGGTCATCCACCTGTGGGGCAAGTTCTGGATGGCGGCCTGGCGTGGCCGCCGGGCGATGACCTGGATCACCGGCATGGTCGCGTTCCTGGCGTCGATCATCGAGGCCTTCACCGGCTATCTTTCCCAGCAGAACTACGACGCGCAGTGGATCGCCACCAACGGCAAGGACGCGTTCAACGCGGTCGGCGTCGGCGCGTGGTTCAACGCGCTGAACTTCGGCCAGATGCTGATGTGGCACATCGTGCTCGTCCCGCTGGTGCTTGTCGCGCTCGTCGGCGCGCACATCCTGCTGGTCCGGGTCCGCGGGATCAGCCACCCGCTGCCGGAGCGGCGCACGTCGGTGCGCGGCCGAGCCGCCCGGCGGGCCGCGGCGGCCGCCGATGCCGGACCGTGGCGCGGGCCGACCCGCCGCTACGACATCCTGAAGGAGGGCACGATCGCCACGGTTGTCGTCAGCATCCTGGTAGTCGTGATGGCCGGGATCCTGTCCTCGCCGGACGTCCCGCCGATCACGGTGCAGAGTTGGTCGAAGGTCGTCCCGGCCGACTTCCTCGGCACTGCGGCCACCGAACTCGACGGCACCGGCGGAGCGGCCGCGTACGGACCGCCCTATAACAACGGCACCGAAGACGTGCAGCAGGTTGGGCCGATCAACTTCCAGAAGCTGTCCGGCATCACCGAGCCGGTCAACGGCGCGCAGACGTTCGTGCTGACCCCGCTGTCCAGGATCGCCCCGACCGCGCCGTCGCTGGCGGCCGCGCTGACCACGTACAACAGCGCATCGGCGGCCCAGCAGCAGAAGTGGGCGGCCGCCTACGATGCCGCGCTGACCGGCGGCAAGGTGCCGTTCAATAACGGGAACCTGAAAGTCCCGGCGGCCGGGCCCGTCCCGGTGATGATGTCCTACGAGCTGACGATGGCTCGCAGTGGCGCGCTGGACGCGAACCTGCTGGCGCAGCATCCGTTCTTCGGCACCGACTACACCAAGCCGCTGCTGTTCATCGCCGACGGCGGCTACTACGCCGACCGGGCGACGGCGCTGCACCTGACCGGTGACCAGTGGGGCGTGATGAACGAGACCGGCAGCTATCCCGGCCAGCCCTGGCTCTGGCTGTTCCAGCTCTGGTACCACGTGCCGCCGTTCAGCACCTCGCTGGGGGCCAACGTGGATATCTGGGCGGTCTATCTGACCGGCATCGGCACCTTGCTGCTGCTGCTCATCCCGTTCATCCCAGGACTGCGGGACATCCCGCGGCTGATCCCGGTGAACCGGCTGATCTGGCGGTCCTGGTACCGCTCAGCTGACGGTTCCAACAGCTCGCCGTCCAAGCCCGAGCCCGCCGGCCACCCGAGCCCATAGCCCGGTCCGGCCGCAAGCTGCCGCGGCGCCCGGCTTAAGCCGGGCGCCGCGCAGGCGGCATGCCGCCGTCAGCGGACCACGAGCACAGGCTCCTGGCACGATGCCGGGCAGGCGCGGGCAGGGCCGAAGGTCCCCGGCGGCAGGGCCGTCGGCCCCGTGACACCGCGGGCCGGACGGGCCAGGCTTGGCCGTAACGGCTGCACCGGCGCACCGGAGGGAGCGGGCATGAACAGCACGTCGGCGCCGGCCCTGGCCGGCCACCAGTTCACCCGCGGCATGCGGGACGAGTACGTTGCCAGGCTGTCCGGGGCCGCCAAGCACATCAGGGTGCCGGCCCGGCAGCGGCTATTCGAGGAGGGCGGCACCGCCGACCGGTTCTGGCTCATCCAGGCCGGCCAGGTCACACTGGACATGCACGTCCCCGGGCGCGGCCTGGTCGTGATCGAGGCGCTGGGGATGGGCGATGTGATCGGCTGGTCCTGGCTGTACCCGCCGTACCAGTGGCGGCTCGGCGCCATTGCGCTGCGGCCCACCCAGGCCTTCGAGGTCGACGGCCCCGCGGTCCGCGAGATGTGCGCGGCCGACGCCGGCTTCGGCTACGAGCTGACCCACCGGTTCCTGCTGGTCGTGGTGAACCGGCTGCAGGCGACCCGGACCCGGCTGCTTGACCTCAGCACCAACTCCCCCGACTGGCCCTGACCATCCCCGCCCCTGCCCCCTGGCCCCCTGGCCCCCGCCTATGCGCCCTGCCCGTGCCCCCTGCACCTGGCGGCACCCCGGAACGCCGCGGACCGGGCGGGAGCAGGCTAGCGGGTGATGATCGTGCCCGTCTTGCGATGCGCCATTGCCTCGGCGTCGTCGAGCCGACCGATGGCCGCCATCCCGCCGGTGGCCTCGGCGAACCGGCAGGCAGCATCGACCTTCGGTCCCATCGAGCCGGCCGGGAACGGCCGCGCCCGCAGTTCGCCGGGCGTCGCGAGCCGGATCGGCCGGGCCTGGGCAGTGCCGAAATTCTCTTGCACGGACTCGACATCGGTGAGCAGCAGCATGACCTCGGCGTGCAGCGAGCGGGCCAGCAGCGCCGCGGTCAGGTCCTTGTCGACGACGGCCTCGACGCCGCGGGTGGCCCCGGTGGCGTCCTGGGTAACGGGCACGCCGCCGCCGCCCGCGCAGACCACGATCGCGCCAGTCCTAAGCAACTCGCTGATCAGCGGCAGGTCGAGCAGCCGAACTGGCTCTGGCGAGGGCACCACCCGGCGCCAGGCAGACCCGTCCTGGCGGATCTGCCAGCCGTAATCCGCTGCCAGCTGCCTGGCCCTGGCCTCGTCGTACACCGGGCCGACGAACTTAGCGGGATCGGCGAACGCCGGGTCGTCGGCACTGACCAGGGTCCGGCAGACCAGGCAACCGGCCAGGCGGCCAGGCAGCGCGTTCTGCAGCGCCTGTACCAGCCAGTACCCGATCATTCCCTGGGTCTGCGCCCCGAGCACGTCGAACGGATAGGGCCGGGACAGCGCCGGATCCCTGGCACTCTCCATCGCCAGCAGCCCGACCTGCGGGCCGTTGCCGTGCGTGATGATCAGCTCATGGTCGCGGGCCAGCGGCGCGAGCGCCGTCACCGCGCTCTCGACGTGCCCCTGCTGGATGTCGGAGTCCGGCCGCTCGCCGCGTTTCAGCAGCGCGTTGCCGCCCAGCGCGGCGACGATCCTCATGCGGGCTCCCCGATCGTCGCCACCATCAGCGCCTTGATCGTGTGCAGCCTGTTCTCGGCCTGGTCGAAGACCACGCTGGCCGGCGACTCGAATACCTCCTCGGTCACCTCGAGCCCGGCCAGGCCGCGGCTGTCCAGGATCCGCCGCCCGATTTCGGTATCGCGGTTGTGCAAGGCGGGCAGGCAGTGCAGGAACTTGGCATCCGGTTTCCCGGTCGATGCCATCATCGCCGCGTTGACCTGGTAGGGCAGCAGCAGGTCGATCCGCTCGGCCCAGTTTTCTTCCGGCTCGCCCATCGACAGCCACACGTCGGTATAGAGGAAGTCGGCGCCCGGCACGCCCTCGCCGACCTCGGCGGTCAAGGTCAGCCTGGCGCCCGAGGTGGCGGCGAGTCCCCGGGCGATGTGCTGTACCCCGGAGTCCGGCCAGAGCCTGTCGGGCGCGCAAATCCGCACGTCCATGCCCAGCAGCGCGCCGGTCACCAGCAGCGAGTTCGCCGTGTTGTTCCGGCCATCGCCCAGGTAGCAGTAGGACACATCGGCCAGCGGCTTGCCCGCGTGCTCGTGCATGGTCAGCATGTCGGCCAGCATCTGGGTCGGATGCCATTGATCGGTGAGCCCGTTCCACACCGGCACCCCGGCGTACGCGCCGAGGGTCTCGACCGATTCCTGGGCGAACCCGCGGAACTCGATGCCGTCGAACATCCGGCCGAGTACCCGGGCTGCGTCCTTGACCGACTCCTTGTGACCTAGGTGAGAGTCCTCCGGCCCGAGGTACGTGACGTGCCCGCCCTCGTCGTGGGCTGCCACCTCGAAGGCCGATCTGGTCCGCGTCGACGCCTTCTCGAAGATCAGCGCGATATTTCGGCCGGCCAGCCGGGCGGACCGCTGGCCGCCGCGCTTTCCCTTGCGCAGCTGCCCGGCGAAGTCGACTAGGTAACCGAACTCCGCCTGGGTGAGGTCGATCTCCTTGACCAGGTTCCGTCCGTGCAGGTCCATCTGGGTACTCCCTCTCCCCGGGTGCCCGGGGCGGCTGGGCAGAAGTCAGGCAGCTAGGCGGGATCGCGCTCGATCGGGCAGGTCATGCAGCGCAGGCCGCCCCGGCCCCGGCCGAGCTCGCTGCCCGCGATCGTAATGACCTCGATGCCGTGCTTGCGCAACATGGTGTTCGTCGGGACATTCCGCTCATGGCCCATCACGACGCCGGGTGCCACGGCGAGATAGTTGGTGCCGTCGTCGCACTGCTCACGCTCGGCGGCTCTGATGTCCTCGTCGGTGGACATGATGGTGACCTTATCCACCGCCAGCGCAAGCGCGAGCGCGTCCGGCAGGCTGTGGCTGCGGACGATGCGGACGGCATCGCCGTCGCCCTTGGTCATGGTCCACGACCGCAGCTGCCGGTCCAGGTACGGGTAGAGCACGAACGTAGCCCGGTCGATCATGGTCATTACCGTGTCGAAGTGCATCATCGCCCGGGAGGACGGCAGCTCGGCGGCGATCACCGTGATTGCCTGAGCCGGGACAGTTCCAGGCCAGGCCGGTGCACGATGACCTGCCGGGGCTGTTCCACCTCTGACTGCACGCCGAGGGTCATGACCGGGCCGCAGTGGCAGCCGCAGCCCGGGCCGGCTGCCCCGGGTGGTTGGCGATAGCGCCGATGCCAGCCTGGCGTGCCGGCCAAACAGCGGTTGCCGCCGCTGCCCGGGACACTTGGCGCCGCCATTAGGGGATTTCGGCCCTGTTGGCCGATCGGCTGGCGTGCGAGGCTGCTCCTATGTCAGCAGACAGCCAGCACACCGACTCCGCCGGAACTACCACCTTGCCGCGGCCCGCGCAGCTGGACGCGGCGGGCAGCCAGCCGGCCCAGCCAGAGCGTGCCTGCTGCTGCTCGGCCAGGCCGATGATGATCGCCATGATCCCGCCCGGCGAAGGCCGGCCGACTGCGGTGGACTTGTGGCTCTGCGGCCACCACTACCGGAAGAGCCAGCAGGCGCTGACGGCAGCCGGGGCCACGGTCGCGGCCGCGCTCGGAGCCATCAACCGGTAGGAAGCGCCGGGCGCTTCCCCATTAGATGCGCGTTGATCGCATCGTCGTTCCCGGAATCGGCAGGGATTCGGAAACCGCCGTCCTGTGCCAGGTTCCGGGTGATATTACTTTGCCAGGATCTGGAACCGCCAATCCGCTGTAGGAAGCTGCCTGCCCGGGACACGCTGGCTATCCGGCTGGCCACCGTGATCTGACCGGGTCCCGGCTCGGGCACCGGCCTGTTTCTCGATGATGAGCGGTTCGCCGAACTGCCGTACTACTACTGATCTCATGTCTCCTCCGAAGGATCCGTTTCCATCTGCTTGGTCACCGCAGTTCGCTCAGGCCGGGCCGGACAGCCGCACGTCGTAGACGCTTGCCTGAAAGGTGCCGGACGAGTCCGGCGGCAGCTTGGTGAACCAGATGAGCACGTAACGGCCATCCGCCGGCCTGGTGAGCCGCAGGCTGACCCGCCCGCCCGCGCTGGTTGCGCTCGTAGCCGGCCGCAGGTCAGCCAGGGCAGCTGCGGAACTGCCGACGCGCAGCTGGAAGTCGGCGCCGGGAGTGCTGCCGAGCGTGATCCGGGCGCTGGCTAGCGTCACCGTCCGGCCCATGTCAACGAGCAGGCCGACGCCCGGCTTCAGGTTCCCGAAGCGCGCGGTCGTGTACCACTCGGTGTGCCAGTAGGTGGCGGGGCTGGCGTCAATCGCCCGGTACGCGAGCCGGCTGCTACCGCCCTGGCCGTTGCCGTAGGGATCGAAAGCCGTCGCGCTGGCTGGTCTGAGTGCCTGCAGCACGGCCGGCCGGGTGGGCCCGGTGGCGGCGCCGTGCGGCGCGGTCAGGTTCCGCGCGAGCAGCCATCCGCCTGCCACGATCGCTGCAAGGACGAGTACGACGGCCACGGCGAGCAGCGTCCTGACCGCGCCCGGGGGCACCCTAGCCAGGTATCCCGGCCTAGCTGGCGGGCGCGGCACTGGCACCCCGCCGACCGGCGGTCGCGAGCCGGCATCGGGCGGTCGCGAGCCGGCATCAGGCGGGATAACCGAAGTCTCCAGAGTCACTGATGTCTGTTGAGCGACTGACATTCCTGAAATCACTGGGATCCCTGGAGTCGGCACCGGAGCCGCCGGAGTTACCGGGGCCGCCGGAGTTACCGGGGCCGCCGGAGTTACCGGGGCCGCCGGAGTTACCGGGGCCGCGGTGGCCAGCACCGGGACTAACGGCTGCGGGCCGGCCGGCGCCGGGATGAGCGGGCCGGCCGCCGCCGGCCGGGCCGGCCGGGCCCCGCGCTGTTCCGCCGAGGGACCCGGGGCGAGATCGCCGTGAGCGCCTCAGCGAGCTGAGCCAGGCCAAGGATTGGCGGCCCGTTGCTCCCGGCCTCGCCGAATAGCGCCCGGCAGGTTATCGCGTCGATGTCGTGCGGTATCCAGCCGCGCACCTGACGAGGGCTGCGTGCGCGCCCGGCACGGCACGGGGCGGCCGGGAGCGTGGTCTGCCCGGCGCCGGGCCAGCAGCCGGTAAGCGCGGCGTATAGCAGCCCGGCGAGGCCGCGGGTATCGGCTGCGGCCGGATCCACGGCGGTCACCCCGGTCAGCGCCGCCGCGATCGCCAGCCCGCTGATCTTCACGTCGCCGCAGGTGTCCCACCACAGTGAACCCGGGGTCAGGCAAAGGTGCGCCAGCCCGGCGGCGTGCGCGCCTGCCAAGGCGTCAGCGGCCTCGGCGATGATTCCGGCGGCCCGCCGGGGGCCAAGCGGCCCGGCTGCGAGGAGATCGTCGAGACGGCCGCCGCGCGGCCATTCGGTGACCACGATGGGAGGGTGCCCGGACCGGTCATCGGCGTCGAAGATCTGGACTAGCCGGCGATCGGTCAGCTGGGACGCCGCGCGGGCAGCCGCCACCACCGGGCCGACCCGGCTGCATCCCGCCGTGAAGGTGTGTACCGTGACCGGGCGGGCTAGCGCCTCATCGGCTGCCTTCCAGATCGACAATCCGTTATGTTCGCTCAGCCGCTCCATCAGCCGGTACCGGCCGGCCACCAGCATGTCGCCGACGGCCGGCGAGACCAGGCCGGTCCTGCTCAGCTCAGATCGCACTGGCATCCCGCTCGCCGGTGCGCACCCGGACGACAGATTCCACTGCGGTCAGCCAGATCTTGCCGTCGCCTATCGCGCCGGTACGGGCCGACCGGACGATGGCAGCCAGCAATGCGCCGGCGGCCTCATCGCTGACGACGACGTCCAGCCGGATCTTGGGCAGCAGCGCCGGGCCGAAGTCCTCATCCTGGTGCACATCAAGACGGCCCTGCTGCTGACCGAAGCCGAGGACCTCGGTCGCGGTCATCCCGCGCGCGCCTTTCCCGGCTATCACCCGGACGACCTCGTCGAGCGTGTCCGGCCGGAGGACCGCGGTGATCAGCTTCATGACGTCTCGCCTCCAGTCGCACCGGCCGGCTCCGGCGGCAACTGGGCGGGCGGGCTCGCTGTCGGTCGGCACTGCCTCAAGCATCAGCGGCAGGCCGGCGCAGCAGGTAGAGGCGATGGTCTGCAGTCTTGGGCCTAAGGTCCGGGCCCGGGCTTCAGCCGCTAACGCGACCAGCGGTTACGCAACGTGATGGAAGCGGCGAAAGTCCTGGAACCGGAGGATTCCCGCGGCCGGACGAGGCTGCCCTGACCGGGCAGCCGGAACCGGGCTCGCCGCGGCGAGCCGGTGCGCTATGCCGAGCTCGCCGCCTGCCTCGCGCTGATGGCCGGCGTGATGCCGCTCTCTGCCTGGCTGCTCAAGTCGGCTTCGTGGCTGAGCTGCTGTCCCGGCCGGTGCTGGTCGGTTACCTGGCCGGCGTGGCACTGGTCATGATCGCGGGCCAGCTCGGCCGGGTGACCAGCGCGCCGGTCACCGGAGATGGCCCGGCCGCGGAAGCATTCAGCGTGCTGATCGTGGGCTTCAGCGATGGCGTGCTCACCGCGGTGCACGGCCGGCGAGTCCGGGCAGCTCCAGCGATACCACCGCGCCGCCGCCGGGCCGGTTGCCGGCCAGCGCCCGGCCACCGTGCGCGCGGGCGATCGCGCTGACGATCGCCAGTCCCAGGCCGGCGCCTCCGTCGCTGCGGGCCCGGCCGCTGTCCGGGCGGCGGAACCGCTCGAAGGCATGCGGCAGGAAGTCGGCAGGAAAGCCAGGGCCGTGATCACTGACGTCCAGTACGAGATCATGACCGGCCGGCCTGGCGGCAAGCGTGACCTGCGTGCCGGCCGGCGCGAACCTGAGCGCATTGTCAACTAGGTTGTCGACCGCTTCGCGGACCCGGTCCGGGTCGATGTCCGCGGCCAGATCCGGCGGCGCCAGCACCTGAATCGAGACGCCGGCCACGGCGGCCCGGCTGGCTGCCTGCTCCGCGCTGCGGCTGAGCAGCTTCCGGACGCTGGTCCGGTCAAGTCGCAGCGGGAGCTTGTCCTCGTCGGTCCGGGCGAGCACCAGCAGCTGCTCGGTGAGGCGGACCAGCCGGGCGGCCTCGTCACTGGCGCGTGCCACCGCCGCGGCCAGCTCCGCCTGGCTGCGGCCCGGGCGGCCGGCCAGCTCCAGCTCGCCGCTGAGGACGGCCAGCGGGGTTCGCAGTTCATGGCTGGCGTCGGCGACCAGGGCGCGCTGCCGGGAGAGCGCGCGGTGCAGCCGGCCGAGCAGCTGGTTCATCGTCCGCGCTAGCGCAGCGATCTCGTCCCGCGTCCGCGGGACCTGGACGCCGGGGGCCTGGTCGCGCTCGGAGAGCGCGGCTACCTCCCGCCGCAGCCGTTCCACCGGGGACAGCGCGGCCCGGGCGAGCCCGTATGCGCCGAGTCCAGCAGCCGCCACGAAGATCGCGCCCGCGATGAGCAGCCCGCGGCTTATCTCGCTGCGCGTGCCGTCGAACGCCTCAAGCGAAACCCCGGCGACCGCGACCCAGCCGCGATGGCCGGCCAGCGGACCAGCCGTCACGCGCTCCCGCTCGTCCTCGGCGGTTCTGGTCACCGTGAGCCGGGCCCGGCGGGCCTGCCTTTCCTGCGCCGCCGTGATCATCGGCGCAGTGCCGGCGTCCGCGCTCGCGCCGCGTACCTGGCCGGCCGGGTCGATGACCTGGACGACGTACTCGCCGGGCGCCGCGGTGCCGGCGGCCGGCCGCTGGCTGCCCTGCGGTGGAACGTACCGGGACGCCTGGTCAAGCTGGCCGGCCAGCCGGGAATCGATCGAGCTCAGCAGGGAAGACGAAATCGTCGTCACGAACAGCCAGCTGCCGAGGGCGAAGACGATCGCGGCGGCGACCGCGAACACGACGGCTAGCCGGAGCCTGATCGACATGGTTAGCCCGGCTCTGCCTGGCGGAGCCGGTAACCCATCCCCCGGACCGTCTCGATGTCATGCCGGCCGAACGGCACGTCTACCTTGCGGCGCAGGTAGTTCACGTACTGATCGACCACGTTGGATGTGCCGTCGTAGGCGAAATCCCAGACTGACTCGATGAGCTGTGTCCTGGTCAGCACGCTGCCCGGGTGCCGGAGGAAGAACTCGAGCAGGGCGAACTCCTTCGGCGACAGCTGCAGCTCGCTGCTGCCGCGCCAGGCCCGCTTGGTAGCCGGATCCAGCTTCAGGTCTCCCTCGGCCAGCACGGCCGGCCGGCGGCGGTCGTCCCGGCGGGCGAGCGCCCGCAGCCTTGCCGCGAGTTCCAGCAGGCTGAACGGCTTGACCAGGTAGTCGTCGGCCCCCACGTCCAGGCCCCGGACCCGGTCACCGACCTCGTCGCGCGCAGTGAGCATCAGCACCGGCACCCAGACGCCTGACGCCCGGAGCCTGCGGCACAGCTCGAAGCCGTCGAAGCCAGGCAGCATGACGTCGAGCACGATCGCCGCGTAGCTGTTCTCGGTCGCCATCCACAGGCCGTCCGGGCCGTCGGCGGCCACGTCAACGGCGTGCCCTTCCTCCTCCAGCGCCCGCCTGAGCAGGCGCGCCATTCGCACCTCGTCCTCGATCACGAGCACTCGCATAGGGCGAGACTACGCAGCGTCAGATGTGAAAACCATGAGAGCGGGGCGGCTGACGATCCGCCGGAAGAGCGGCCGGCGATCTGCCGGAAGATGTGAGGGCTCTCATCGGCCTCACATGATCGCTTCATCACTGCGCGCGCACTATCGAGCTGCCGGGATGATCCCGGCGCTTCAGCAGGAAGGACGCGCAGATGAATTCCGATCGGGAGTCCAGTGGCGGGCGGGTGCCGCTGCCGGGATTCGGCGAATCAGGCCCGGCCGGCCTCGCGGCGCCGGCTCGCGCGGACGGCATCCGGCACATCCGGCGGATGTCGAACTGGACGGCAGCCGTGCTGATAGTCGGTACCGGCGCCGCCACGGTGGCACTGGCGCACCAGGCGCTGCCCGCCGCGACGACGACGGCAGCCACGGCACCGGCGGCCGGGGCCGGCGGTGCCGTAACCAGCACGGCGGGCGCGCCGTCGGTCGGCCACACGGTCGCGACGACAAGCGCGTCCGGCGTGACCACCATGACGACCACCCGCACCGTGAACGGCAAGGCCGTCGTCACCCACACGCGGCACGCGCCGGCCCGCCACGACAGCTGATGACGATGACTACGACAGTGACCGAACTGGCCGGACCAGCATCATGGCGGCCCGTCGATACCGGCGAGAGCGCTGTCGCGGTGGCCGAGCGCGCCGCGCTTGGCACCAGCGCCCGGGTCGCGGTATGGCCGCCGGGCGGCCTCGATCCGGCGCTCGACGCGGCAGACCGCGTGCTGGCCGCGCTCGACCAGCAAGCCAGCCGGTTCCGGGCGGACTCAGAGATCTCCTGGCTGCATCGGGCCGGCGGCGGCCTCTTCATGATCAGCGACGGGCTGGCCGAGGCCATCGGCGTCGCCCTGGCGGCAGCCCGGTGGACCGGCGGGCTGGTCGACCCCACCGTTGGCGATGCCCTCATCTCGCTGGGATACGACCGTGACTTCGCCGCGATCGACCCAGCCTGTCCCGGGCCGCCCGGCCCTCCCCTCCCGGCACCTGGCTGGCATACGGTCAGGCTCGACGGGCGCCTGCTCCGGCTGCCGGACGGGGTCCGGCTGGATCTGGGCGCGACCGCCAAGGCGCTGGGATCAGACCGCGCGGCCGGGGCTGCATTTGCCGCGGCCGGACGGTCCGGCGGGGTACTGGTCAGCCTTGGCGGGGACATCGCGGTCGCCGGGCAGCCGCCCCGTGGCGGCTGGCCGATCCTGGTGGCTGACACGCCGGATCCGGCGGGCCAGGCGCGTACCCAGCGGATCCGGCTGGCCCGCGGCGCAGTAGCCACGTCCTCGACCAGCTGCCGCCGATGGCTGCAGGCGGGCCAGCCGCGCCACCACATCATCGACCCGAGGACCGGCCGTCCGGCGGACGGCCGGTGGCGCACGGTGAGCGTCGCGGCGGCCAGCTGCGCCGCCGCCAACGCCGCCGCAACGGCGGCTGTCGTCGACGGCGAGCGGGCCGCGGACTGGCTGGCCGCGGCCCGGCTGCCGGCCAGGCTCGTCTCCCGCGACGGAGACGTACAGTACACCAGCGGCTGGCCGGATGAGGACGGCAGTATCGACATTCCGCCGGGCGACCCCGTTAATGATGGTGTACGGCATCCCGGCGGTGCGAGATGAGCGCTGCTGCCGCGATCGCCGGCTCGCAGGGACTGTGGCTGGTGTCCCGGGCAAGCGGCCTTGCGCTGCTGGTCTCGGTCAGCACTGTGCTGGTGCTCGGGGTGGCGGCGCGGCTTGGCTCAGCCCCGGGCAGGTGGCCCCGGTTCGCCATCCCGGAGTTGCACAGGACGCTGGCGCTGTTCTCGGTTGCGTTCCTCGCGCTGCACGTCGTGACGGCGATCGGAGATCCGTTCGTCACCATCGGCTGGGCCGCGACGCTGATCCCGTTCGCGTCCGGGTACCGGACGCTCGCGATCGCCCTCGGCACCCTGGCCGTCGACCTGGGCGGCGCCGTGGTGCTCACCAGCCTGGCCCGGCAGCGGCTGGGCTACCGGGCATGGCGGGCGGTGCACTGGCTGGCCTACCTCGCCTGGCCGGTCGCGTTCGTGCATTCGCTGACCGCAGGCAACGATCTCGGGATCTGGTGGGTCGCGCTGATCGAGTGGGGATCTGCCGCTGCGGTCGCCACCGCCATGGTGGCCAGGCTATTGCAGTCCATCCGGCACACTACCCCGCCCGGCCAGCCAGCCGGCCTCAGCCGCGGCAAGACCAGGGAAAGGACGCTGCGGTAATGCGGGCCACCAGCACCCGGTCGCACCAGGACGGGCTGACCAGCGCACCGCAAGCCGGCCAGCTGCCCCGCCTGCTGCCCGCGGGTTTCCCGGCCGGCCCGGCCAGCCTGGCCGACCACAGTGCCCGGTATGGCCAGCTCCCGGTGGCCGGCCGGGGCAGCGCTCGCCGGGCGGAGCTGATTGCGGAGGTCGGGCGGTCCGGGCTCCGCGGCCGGGGCGGCGCGGCGTTCCCGACAGCGCGGAAGCTCGCCGCGGTAGCCGCCGGGCATGCCCCCGTCGTGGTGGCCAACGGCACCGAAGGCGAACCTGCGAGCGCCAAGGACAAGATCCTGCTCGCGCGATCGCCGCACCTGGTGCTCGACGGGGCGGTGCTGGCCGCCGAGATGGTGGGCGCTGGCCAGGCCGTGCTCGTGGTGCACCACTCGGTCCGCGAGATCGTCGACGACGCGGCCGCCGAACGGCACGCGGCCGGATCCGATCCGGTCCGGATCCGGGTCGTCACGGCCGCCGACCGGTTCGTCGGCGGCGAAGCAAGCGCGGTCGTGCACTGGCTCGAGCGCGGCGTCCCCACTCCCACCAGGCGGCCGCCGCGGCTTTCTGACCGGGGGCTGGGCCGGCGGCCAACGCTCGTGCAGAACGTCGAGACGCTGGCACATGTCGCGCTTATCGCCCGCTACGGCGCATCCTGGTTCCGCGCCGTGGGCCCGGCAGCGGAGCCGGGGTCGATGCTCGTCACCATCTCGGGCGCGGTGCGCGAGCCCAGTGTGCTGGAGATCGGGATCGGCACGCCCGTCGGCGAGGTTCTCGGCATGGCGGGCGGCCCGTCGGCCCCGCTGCAGGCGCTACTAGTCGGCGGCTATTTCGGCACCTGGGTCGGCGCGGCTGCCGCGGCATCGGTCCCCTTCTCCGCGGCGGGCCTGGCGCCGCTGGGCGCGGCCCCGGGGGCCGGCCTGATCGCGGCGCTGCCCGCCGACGCCTGCGGGCTGACCGAGACAGCGCGGGTAGTGCGGTACCTCGCGGATGAGTCGGCGGGCCAGTGCGGGCCGTGCATCTTCGGACTTGACGCCATCGCCGGGCAGCTGCAGCGGATTGCCGACGGCCGCACGTCGGATCTCGGCCTGCTCCGGCGCTGGCTCGGGCAAGCCGACGGCCGCGGCGCCTGCGGCCACCCGGACGGCTCCGTCCGGCTGGTCCGCAGCGCGCTGGCCGCATTCGGCACCGAACTCGCGCAGCACGCCCAGGGCTGGTGCTGCGCGACAACGCCAGCGGCCGTCTTGCCCGTGCCGCCGCGGCGGCAGCGGTGACGGCCCGCTCCCGGCTCCGGGTCGACTCCATCGCCTGTGACGGCCGCGGGCTTTGCGCCGAGGTCCTGCCCGAGCTGATCAATCTCGATGATTGGGGCTACCCCATCATCGGGGACGGGGAACCGGCCGGCCGCCTGCGGCATGCGGCCAATGAAGCGATCCGGCTCTGCCCGAAGCTCGCGCTGCGCCTCGAAGTGCCAGGCTCGGCAGCAGGCCGGGCCCAGCAACCAAGATTTCTAACGGATGCTCGGGCGCCAGTCTCCCGGGGTGACTAAAGGCCCGCGAGCCGGGCCATACGTCCCTGGCGGCAGCCGGCCGGATCGGGCAATCTAGCTAGTGGTACCCGCCAGGGACGCTGAGCTACCGGGCACGATCACCGCCCAGCAGCGAAGGGTCGTGCGAGCGCCGCGGAGGAGCGGGAGACGGACGGCCTGTGGTTTGGCCGCCAGACCCACCGTCGCCAAGACGGAATATCCGCGCCGCGCCGCGACCGGCAGCGTGGCGTTCCCAGGCGGGTACTGGTGTGTCTTCGCGGCTGGCTGTCAGCCGGCCAGCAAGACGCCCGGCCGCACCGGGCAGCCAGGCCGGGCTGCCCGGTTTAGGTCCTTAGACCCGGACAGTCGGGCCGAAGGGCACAACGGGGCAGGGCGAACGGCACTGTCCGGGGTTCCGCGTGGTAGGCACGCTGGCAACTAGCCCACCAGCAGGTGAGACAAATGACTGAGACAGCCGCACGGAATCCTGGCCACCAGCAGGTGCCGATCCCGCCTGACCTGGTCACTGCCCTGATTGCCCGGGCGGCCAGGGCGCCGTCCGTGCACAACACCCAGCCCTGGCGGTTCCGGTCCGGCCCGGCCTGGCTGGAGCTGCATGCCGACCACGGACGTAACCTGCCGCGGACCGACCCCGCCGGGCGGGAGACGGTTGTCAGCTGCGGCGCGGTGCTCCTCGGGCTGCGGCTGGCCATCCGCGAAATTGGCTACCTGCCAGCGGTCCGGCTGCTGCCAGACCCGGCCAGGCCCGATCTGCTCGCGCTGATCCGTCTCGCCGCGGCGGCACCAGCTACCGCCGACGAACGGCGGCTGCTGACGGCAATGTCACGGCGTCATACGTTCCGCGGCGCTTTCAGTGCCGAGCCGATCCCGGCGGCCCTGCTAACCGACTTGCGGCAGGACGCGGTAGCCGAGGAAGCGGCGCTGATCATGGTTGACGAACCCGCCCGCTACCGGCGGCTAGCGGATCTGGTGACCGCTGCCGACCAGGCGCAGCGGCGCGACGCGGCGGTCCGGGCCGAAGTGCGCAACTGGACGCGCCCGCTGGGCAGCGCGGTCCGCGATGGCGTACCCGGATATGCGTTTGGCACCGGGAGCAGCCCGGCCGCCGGGCGGCTTGCTCAGCGTGATTTCGACCTTGGCCGCGGCTTCGGCCTGCTCGACGGCGACGGCGGCCCGCCGATGGCGACCGCGGTGCTGGTCACCGCCGCCGATGATCCGGCTGCCTGGCTGCAGGCCGGGCAGGCCCTGTACCGGCTGCTGCTGCGCGCGGCGAGCCGGTGGGTCTTCGCAAGCCTGCACACCCAGCCGCTGGAGCTGCCAGAAATCCGCGACGAGATCCGGACCCGGCTCGCGCTGCCTGGTGTCCCGCAGATGCTGCTTCAGCTCGGCCGTTCGCACACGGCCACGGCAACGGCCCGCCGCCCGCCAGCGGAATTTCTGGACTGAGCCGATGGAGGTGGGTTGATGCCAGGTACCCGGCGGCAGCGCGAGCTGACTCGGGACGAGGCGATGCGGCTGCTCGCTGCCGTGCCGGTCGGCCGGGTGGTCTTCACCGATCGCGCGCTTCCGGCGATCCGGCCGGTCAACCACCTCGTGGACGGCCACCGGATCATCTTCCGCACTAGCGCGGGTGCCGCCATCACCACCGCGGTGGACGGCACCGGCACCATCGTTGCCTTCGAGGCCGATGCGATCGATCCGGTCCGCCGCGTCGGCTGGAGCGTCGTCGTCGTCGGCGGCGCCCGGCTGGTCACCGATGCCGCGGAGATCGGCCGCTACCTGGAAGCCCTGCGGCCGTGGGCGGCCGGCGCCAAGGACGACATCATCTCGATCAAGGCCGACATCGTCACCGGCTTCCGGCTGGTCGAAAATCGCCCGGACATTCCCGGCTACGATGCCGCGGCCCGCGACGGCGGTGCGTACAGCCCCGCTGGCTGACGGCACCAGCGGACGGCCGGACTCGACATCAGGGACCTTCGGCCCTGAGTCCTGGCTGGCTGGCTGCAGCACACTTGGCCTGAACAGGTCCTGGATGATGCCCGAGAATACGGCCGACCGCTACTGCCGGTCCGGTGGAGGAGGCAGGCGATGAGGGCTCGGGTCGGCGACCGGATGACCCCAGATGGCGATCCTGACCGGGTGGGCCTGGTCATCGGTCTGCGAAACGAGGACGGCTCGCCGCCGTACATCGTTAGGTGGCTGGCCACCGGGCACCTGGCCTTGGTGTTTCCCGGGCCGTACGCTCGCATCGTGCCCGGGGAGCCGGCTGATGGCACGGCGAAGCCTGCTGGCACGGCGGCGGCTGATAGCAGGGCGGAGCCTTCCGGGGCCCCGGCGTGAGTGTGCCGCCCGCGCCCGGCCGGGGCAAGTCTCCGCGGAGCGGCCAGCAGGCGGCCGGACCCGAGACGCCAGCGTCAGCGCAGGGCGTGTTCGCGTTGCTTGTCGACGGCACCACCGTCGAGATCCGCGCCGCCCGCCCGGATGACCTTGATGCCGTTCGCAGCATGCACCAGGCGATGTCGCCGGCAAATCGCTACCTGCGCTTCCTCAGCCTGAGCAAGAACGCCGCCGATCAGGAAGCACGGCGGCTCTGCCGCCCGGCCGGGCCCGACCACGCCGCGCTGCTGGCCAGCCTGAACGGCACGATTGCCGGCGCGGCGAGTTACGAGCCGACCGCTGCGCCTGGAGTGGCTGAAGTCGCCTTCGCCGTCCTGGATGACATGCACGGCCGGGGCGTCGCGACGCTCCTCCTGGAGCACCTTGTGTCGCTTGCCCGGATCCGCCAGGTGACTGCCTTCACCGCCGAGACGATGGCTGAGAACTCGGCAATGCTCCGGGTATTCGGCGACGCCGGGCTCGGCGTGCTGCGCCGCTGGGCGGGCGGCGCGGTCGAGCTGACCATCCCGATCCCCCGGCAAGCCGCGCTGGGTCAGGCCAGCCGGTACCTGGAAGCGGTGGCCGGACGGGCGCAGCGGGCCGATGTCGCCAGCCTGGCGCATCTGCTGAACCCTGCCTCTATGGCGGTGGTGGGCGCGAGCCGCAAGCAAGGCTCGATCGGCCGGACGCTGCTGCGGAATATCCGCGGCGCGGGCTTTGCCGGGAATGTCTACGCCGTGAACCCGAACGCCGAGGAGATCGACGGCCTGCGGTGCGTCCGGTCGGCAGCGGAGCTGCCGGAGCCGGTGGACCTCGCCGTTATCGCGGTGCCTGCCGCCGCTGTCGCCGCCGCCGCGCAGGAATGCGGCAAGCGGGGGGTCCGGGCGCTGGTTGTGATCACGGCCGGGCTGGACGGCGCGCAGAAGGCCGGGATCCTGGCAACCTGCCGCCAGCACGACATGCGCCTGGTCGGCCCGAACTGCTTCGGCGTAGCCGTTCCCGGCATCGGCCTAGACGCCACATTCGCGGTCAGCCATCCCGCGGCTGGCCGCGCCGGGGTCGCCGTGCAGTCCGGCGGGGTGGGCGTCGCGCTGCTTGAGCAGCTGTCCCGGCTCGGCGTCGGCGTCTCGTCGTTCGCCTCGGTCGGCGACAAGCTGGACGTATCAAGTAACGACATGCTGACCTGGTGGGAGCAGGACGGCGTGACCCGGCTCGCCGTGCTGTACCTTGAGTCCTTCGGAAACCCGCGCCAGTTCGGCCGCACCGCCAGCCGGGTCGGCAAGAGGATGCCGGTGGTGACCGTGCACGCAGGCCGCTCTGCGCCGGGCCAGCGGGCGGCGGCGTCACACACCGCCGCGATCGCCGCGCCGCTGATCACCCGGGAAGCCTTGTTCGAGCAGGCCGGCCTGATCGCCACCGCCGGATTCAGCGAGTTGCTTGACGTGATCGCGCAGCTCTCCGCCCAGCCGCCGCCGGCCGGCCGCCGGGTGGCGATTTTCACGAATGCGGGCGGGGCCGGCGTGCTGGCCGCCGACGCGTGCATCGAGGCAGGCTTGGCCGTGCACGCGGTGACCAATCGGGCGCAGCAGCGCCTGCATGAGATCCTGCCGCCCGGTGCCGCGGTCGGCGGGCCGGTGGACACCGGCGCCGGTGTCTCGGCGGACGCGTTCCGCGGCGGCCTGGAGATCCTGGCGGCCGACGAGGGCGTCGACGCGGTGCTGGCGCTGATCGTGCGGACCGCGGTGGCCGGCCTGGTCCCCGCCGTCCGCGCTGCCCTGCCGGTGCCGACCGCGGCAGTGGTCCTTGGCCAGCCGGAGGCGGTCACGCTGCTCCCTGGCGCCGAGGACGGCGACCCGCCGGTGCCTGCCTATGCCTACCCGGAGAGCGCCGCCCATGCGCTGAGCCGGGCCGCGAAGTACGGCGAGTGGCTCGCTACCCCGGCCGGGCTGGTGCCGGATCTCGACCGCATCCGCACGGCCGACGCGCGCGCCCTGATCACCTCGTTCATCGGGCAATTGCCGGGCGGCGGCTGGCTGCCGCCGCCCGTGGCCAGTGAGCTGCTGCGGTGTTACGGGCTGCCGGTAGTCGAGACCCAGCTGGCCGGCGACGCCGCCTCGGCGGCCAGGGCTGCCGCCGAGCTCGGCTGTCCGGTGGTAATGAAGGCCGTTGTCCCTGGCCTCCTGCACAAGACCGAGGCCGGCGCGGTCCGGCTTGACGTGCGCAGCCCGCAGGACGCTCGCCGCGTGTTCGGCGATCTCGCCGCCAAGTTCGGCGACCAGCTCACCGGAGCGCTCGTCCAGCCGATGGTCACCGGGGGCGTCGAGGTCATCATTGGCGTGGTGCAGGAGCCGGTGTTCGGCCCGCTCGTGGTATTCGGGCTCGGCGGGGTGGCCACCGAAGTGCTTGGCGATCACAGCGCCAGGCTCGCGCCGCTGACCGACACCGACGCGAACGTCATGATCCACTCGATCCGGGCCGCGCCGCTGCTGCTCGGGCACCGCGGCACTCCGGCAGCCGACCTGGCCGGGCTGACCGACACCCTGCTGCGAGTCTCCCGGCTTGCCGATGACCTGCCGGAAGTGGCCGAGCTCGACCTCAACCCGGTGATCGCCCGGCCGGACGGCGTGTACGCGGTGGACGCCCGCGTCCGGGTCACCAGCCAGGCGGCCGCCGACCCGTTCCTGCGCCGCCTGCGCTGATGCCCGCGCGGGGCCGGAGTGATAGTGACTTACCAACGTGATAGGAGTGATTAGCGGCGTGCATCCGCTACCACCTACTTCCTTGATCACGGAAGATCCGAGGGCCTCCGACGCGCGAATGTTCCGCGGTCAAGAACGCGGTCATCTGGGGACGGACGCGGCCGAGCCGAGTGTGCCTTTGCGGACGACTGTGACGGATATGGTTCAGATGGCCGGCGCAACCGGGTTTACAGGCTCCGGCTGCTGGCCTAACATCACGTATGCGCTTACGTAAGCGCATACATCAGACTTGGCAGGGTCTGGCAGAAGTTGGCAGGGCCTGGCAGAAGGAAGCGGATGCGCGCTACCCCGACGGTGTACGAGGTCGCCGAGCGCGCCAGGGTGTCGACCGCCACGGTGTCCAGGGTGCTGGCTGGCAGCGGCCGGGTGCTCCCGCCGACTAGGGAGCGCGTGCTCGCCGCGGTGGCCGAGCTCGGCTACGTGCCGAGCGGAGCCGCGAAGGATCTCGCCGCCCGCCGGACGGGCGTGCTCGGGCTGTGCTTCCCGGATCTCGTCGGCGACGAGGACATCAACCGCGGCGACGCGACCTACTGGTACGACGAGGTCATCCGCGGGCTGGAGCGCGCTGCCCGGCGCAGCGGCAACGCGGTCCTGATCGCGGCCAGCCACGAGAGCGACGACATCAACCTGGTGCTCGGCGTGGCCGGACGCTGCGACGGGCTGGTGGTGCTCGCCCACACTGTGCCGGTCCGGATGCTGGCCCACATCGCGATGCGGATCCCGGTGGTGGTGCTCGCCGCGCAGCCGGAGCTGCACCGCGCCGGGCACCGGCTCGATCATCTGTCGGTCGCCAACGAGGCCGGCGCCTACCAGGTCACTGCGCACCTGGCCGACTATCACGGCTACGACAGCATCGGCTTCATCGCCGGCCCGCCGGAGTCGCCAGACTCGGCCAGCCGGTTCGATGGCTTCCGCCGTGCGATGACCGAGCGCGGGCTGGGCCAGCACCGGCCGGCCCAGGGCGGGGCACCGGAGTCCGGGACCGCCAGCCGCGATGCCGCCAGCCTCGAGACGGACGGCCGCGATGCCGCCAGCCGCGAGACGGACGGCCCCGATGCCGCCAGCCGCGAGACGGACGGCCGCGAGAAGGCCAAGCGCAGGACGATCGATCCGCGGCGGCCCGATGCGCACGGGGATTTCACGACCGACGGCGGCCGCCGCGCCACTGCGGAGATCCTGGCAGCGGGCCGGGTGCCGCGGGCCCTGGTCTGCGCGAACGACCAGACCGCCATCGGCGCGATGCGGGAACTGCAGCATGCCGGGCTGCGGATTCCCGATGACGTCGCGCTCACCGGCTTTGACGGGATCTCACTCGGCGAGCACCTGCGGCCGGGCATCACGACCGTCGTCCAGCCGATGCGCGAACTCGGCGAGACCGCAGTGACCTTGATCAAGGAGCGCATCGCCAGCCCGGGGCTGCCGTCGCGGGCAGTGGAGCTGCCGGTGCGGATGGAGCTGCGCGGCAGCTGCGGCTGTGCGGAACCGGATGCCCAGCTTGATTACCGGCACCGATCGGGGGGTAACGGGGCGGCAGCCAGACGGGGGCCTGCTCAGGGGGCGACCGGCTCGGCGGAACCGGGGGCTGACCCGCCGGGCTAGCAACCAAAGGAGGCTAGCCAGATGAGCGCCAACACGGGGCCCGGTCGCTGCCGGGCGGCTATCACGGCCGCTGCCGCCGGCGCGATGCTTGCCGTGGCGGGCTGCAGCAATGCGGTGGAGTCCGGGAGCGTGAGCTCCGCGGGCGCGGGATCGCTGACCATCGCGGTGGACAACGGATCACCGACCCTGCAAGACAATTTCAGCCCGTTCTCGCCCAACCAGCGCAGCGGGACTCCCTACATGTACGAGCCGCTGGAGTACGTGAACCCGCTGAACGGCGCGTACACTCCGTTCCTCGCGACCGGGCATAGCTTCGCGGGCAACAAGACGCTGCGGTTCACCATCCGCAGCGGGGCGCGGTGGAGCGACGGCAAGCCGCTGACAGCCGCCGATGTCGTGTTTACCTTCAAGCTGCTGAAGCAGCACGCGGCGCTGGACAGCGCGGGCGTCTGGCAGCACCTATCCTCGGTCAGCGCCAGCGGTAACGCGGTGACCTTCCAGTTCAGCTCTGCCGATGTCCCGTTCGCGCAGGCCATCGCCCAGACGCTGATCGTGCCGCAGCACATCTGGTCCAAGGTCGCCAACCCGGTGACCTTTACTAACCCGCATCCGGTCGTTTCCGGCCCCTACAAGCTGCAATCTTTCAACCCGAACCAGTACGTGCTGACCAGGAACTCCGACTGCTGGCAGGCCAGCCAGGCCAAGGTCGGCCAGCTCATCTTCCCGGCGCTAACCGGCAACCAGAGCTCACAGCTCGAGTTGGCTGCCGGCAACTACAGCTGGGCCAGCGTGTTCGTGCCGGACATCCGGCGCACCTGGGTGGCCACGGACCCGGCGCACAACAAGTTCTGGTTCCCGCCAGGCGGCACCATCTCGCTGTACCTCAACCTGGCCAAGTCCCCGTACCGCTCCCAGGCGTTCCGGCAGGCCCTCGCCTACGGCCTGGACAAGTCCGTGATCGCACAGCAGGCCGAAGACGGATATGTGCAGCCTGCCAGCCAGAGTGGCCTGCTGCTGCCCGGCCTGCGGGCCTGGCTGGACCGGTCGATGCCCAGCCGGGGGCAGATTCCGTACCAGCCGAAGCGGGCCGCGGCGCTGTTCGCCCGGGCCGGATACCACTCGGCCGGCCGGAAGCTGACCGGGCCGGGCGGCCAGGTCAAGATGACGATCATCACGCCCAGCGGCTTCACCGACTGGCTGCAGGGCGCGCAGGTCATCCAGCAGCAGCTCGGCAAACTGGGGATCGCGGTCTCGGTCCAGACCCCGCAGTACGCGGCCTACAACACCGACCTGCAGACCGGCCAGTTCGACGCGGCGATAGGTGCCTTCGGCGGCAGCGGCAACCCGTACCTCGACCTGAGCGGGCTGCTGAGCAGTTCGCTCACCGCCCCGGTCGGCAAGCCGGCCGCGAGCAACTTCGAGCGGTACCGGAGCCCGGCCACTGATCGGCTGCTGACCGCGCTGCAGTCGACGACCAGCCCGGAACGGCAGAAGCAGGACGTGTACGCACTGGAGCACGCCATGGTCACGCAGGTCCCGGTGGTCGCGCTGTTCTACGGCGCCACCTGGGGCGAGTACACCACCAACAGATTCACCGGCTGGCCGGACGCTGCCCACCCGTATGCCCCGCCGGCCCCGTACGGCTCCCCGCCGCCGGACCGGTCGACGCCGCTAATGATTATCACGCACCTGGCCGGGAGCTGAGGATCTGGCGACCGAACCGAGACCGAATCTCGCGACCGAACCGAGACCAGAGCTGGCGACCGAATCTCGCGACGGACCCGAGACCCAAACCTGGTGACGGACCGAGAAGGGACTGGCTGGTGCCATACCTAGCCCGGCGGGCGGCGATCTTCGCGGCGACGCTGTGGGCGGCGGTCACGCTGAACTTCGTCATTCCGCGGCTGATGCCCGGCTCGCCCGCCGACGCCGCGCTGGCCAAATTCGCCGGCCAGGGCGGGATCACCCCGGCGCAGCGGCAGGCCGTGCAGGCCATGCTCGGCCTGCCGCACGGGAGCCTGATTCCCCAGTACGGGAGCTACCTAGCGGATATCGCCCGGTTCAGGTTCGGGGTCTCCTACACCTATTTCCCGGAGTCCGTCGCCAGCCTGATCGGCCAGGCGCTGCCGTGGACGCTGGTCCTGGTCGGCACGGCCACCGTGATCTCCTTCGCGGCCGGCACCGCGGTCGGCGTGCTCGCCGCCTGGCGCCGCGGCCGGGTACTCGACGCGGTGGCCACAGTCGGGTCCTCGTTCACCGCCGCGTTCCCGTACTTCTGGACCGCGATGCTGCTGCTGTTCCTGTTCGGGTTCACGCTCGGCTGGTTCCCGATCAAGGGCGCCTACGGCGCGGCGGCGTCGCCGCAGGCGAGCCTGCAGTTCGTCGGCGATGCCGCCTACCACAGCGTGCTGCCCGCGATCACGATCATCGCCTCGGTGCTTGGCGGCTGGGTGCTCAGCATGCGCAACAACATGATCAGCACCCTCGGCGCGGACTACGTGACGTTCGCCGAGGCCAACGGGCTGCGCGGGCGCACCGTGGCGCTGCGGTACGCGGCGCGGAACGCGCTGCTGCCGAACATGACCCTGTTCGCGCTCGCCCTCGGGCTGGTCGTCAGCGGGTCGATCCTGACCGAGTACGTGTTCGGCTACCCGGGCGTCGGCTACCTGCTGGCGAACGCGATCTCCAACCGGGACTACCCGCTGCTGCAAGCCCTGTTCCTGGTGATCACCGTCAGCGTGCTTGTCGCTAACTTCCTGGCCGACTCGCTCTACAGCTGGCTTGACCCGAGGGTGCGCCGATGACTGACCCCGGGGGTCCGCCGATGACTGCACCGTACTCAATCTCGCAGGCCGCGGGCGCCGGCACTGGCCTGGAAACGGCACTGCCGCCGCCAGTGCCGCAGCATGACGCGCCCGGATTGCCGCGTGCCGTGGTGGTCGCCCGGCGGGTGCTCGGCACGCTGTGGGCCGACCGGAAGGCCAGGGTCGGCCTCGTCGTGCTCGGCGCGCTGATCCTGGCGGCGCTACTCGCGCCGGTCATCGCGCCGTACCCGCCCACCGACGCGAGCTTCCGTCCGGCGCTGCCGCCCGGCGGCTCGCACCTGCTCGGCACCACCGGCTCGGGTCAGGACACCCTCTCCCAGCTGCTGTGGGGCGCCCGGATTTCGCTGCTGGTCGGCTTCTGCGCGGGCGCGTTCGCCTCGGTCATCGGCGTCGTCGTCGGGCTGGTGGCCGGCTACCTGCCGGGTATCGCGGACAACGCGCTGATGTTCGTGACGAACCTCGCGCTGGCGATCCCCGCGCTGCCGCTGATGATCGTGCTGGCGGTCTATCTGGCCGGCGGCGGCGTCAAGGTCATCGTGGTAGTGATCACGGTGACGGCCTGGGCCACCGGCGCGCGGGTGATCAGGAGCCAGGCCGCCACCTTGCGCAGCCAGGACTTCATCTCGCTCGCGCAGTTCGGCGGCGAGCGGCTGCACCGCATCGTGTTCCGCGAGCTGCTGCCCAACATGACGTCGCTGGTGGCAGCCAATTTCTTCGCTGCTGCCACCGCGGCGGTACTGGGCGAGGCCGGCCTGGAGTTCCTCGGCCTCGGCGACCCGACGACGGTGAGCTGGGGCACGATGCTCTACTGGGCGCAGAATTCGGGCGCGCTGCTCACCGGCCAGTGGGTGCTCGTGCTCGCCCCCGGATTGTGCATCGCCCTGCTCGCGGCATCCCTGTCCCTGATCAACTTCGGCGTTGACGCGCTGTCCAACCCGAGGCTGCGGGAGAAGTGATGGCTGAGCCAGCGATGACCCGGCCGGTGACGACGCAGCCGCTGCTGCAGGCCAAGGGACTGAACGTCGTCTACGAGCCGGCCCGCGGCAGCCGGATCTGGTCGGTCCGGGACGTGCGCATCGACCTCGCCGAGGGCGAGCTGGCCGGCCTGGTCGGGGAGTCAGGCTGCGGCAAGTCCACGCTCGGCTACGCGCTGACCCGCATGCTCCGGCCGCCGGCCCGGCTCGAGTCGGGCACGATCAGCTTCGGCGGCGAAGACCTGGCGTCGCTGGAAGGTGAGGAACTGCGGCAGCTGCGGCGCGGCGGCTTCGCGCTCGTGCCGCAGAGCGGGATGAACGCGCTGAGCCCGGTCCGGACGGTCGGAGCGCATTTCCGTGATGTGCTGCGGACCGGTAAGAGCAGCGCCGGTGCTGCCGCGGCAAAGCAGGTGCAGCGCCGCGCGGCCGAACTGCTCGACCGGGTGCAGCTGCCAGCGGCGACCCTGCGCCGCTACCCGCATGAGCTGTCCGGCGGCATGCGGCAGCGGGCTGTCATCGCGATCGCACTGGCCCTTGACCCCCGGCTGGTCATCTTCGACGAGCCAACCACCGCGCTCGATGTCATCGTGGCCGATGCCGTGCTGGGCACGATCAGGGAGCTGCAGGCCGAGGCCGGCTTTACCGCGCTGCTGATCAGCCACGACCTCGGGCTGGTGCTGCGGGCGACCGACCGGGTGCTGGTCATGTACGCCGGGCGGATCGTCGAGGACCAGCCCGCGGCCAGCATGCTGGCCGATGCCCGGCACCCTTACAGCCAGGCGCTGCTGCGCTGCTACGGCGACCCGCGGGCGGATGAGGTGCACATCGAGGGCATCCCCGGCTCGCCACCTGACCTGTCCATGCCGCCGGGCGGCTGCGCGTTCGGGCCGCGCTGCCCGCTGAGCGAGCGGGTATGCGAGGAAGCCGACCCCGGGCTGGCCCCGCTCGGCGGCGGGCTGGCGGCCTGCCACGTCGCGGTGCGGGAGGCAGGCCATGCCAGCCGATGACCGCATCAGCGAAACCAGGGCAGCCGACGGCACAAGGATGGGTAACGGGCCAGCGGCGGCCAGCGTGGCGGCCGCGGCAGGCGGTCCCGTGCCAGCCTGCGAACGCACCACCGGCGACATTGCCGCGACGGCGGGAAAGGCGACCGCGGGAAAGGCGACCGCGGCAGACGCTGGCCTCGTGGTCACCGGCGCCGGGAAGGTCTACGCTCCGCGGCGCCGCGGAGAGCCGCCGGTGACCGCGCTGGGCGAGGTGTCGCTGGCCGTGCCGCCTGGCGCCGCGGTCGGCCTGGTCGGCGCGAGCGGCAGCGGCAAGAGCACCCTGGCCAGGCTGATCACCGGCCTGGACCGGCCGAGCAGCGGAACCGTCACGTTCGACGGGCTGCGGGTCGACCGGCTGCGGCGCGGCGGCCTGCGGCAGTTCCGCAAGCACGTGCAGATGGTGTTCCAGGATCCATACGCGGCCCTCAACCCGCTGCACACCGTCGGCTACACACTGGCCCGGCCGGTCGCCAACTACCTGGGCCTGGGCGGCAGCCAGGCCACCGAGCGGGTCCGCGAGCTGCTTGGCACGGTCGGGCTGACCCCGGCCCGGCAGTTCGAGGAGAAGCTGCCGCACCAGCTTTCCGGCGGCCAGCGCCAGCGCGTCGTCATCGCGCATGCGCTGGCCAGCGAGCCGCGACTGATCATCGCCGACGAGCCGGTCTCGATGCTGGACGTGTCGCTGCGGGCAGGCGTGCTGCGGCTGTTGAACCAGCTCCGCGAGGACCGCGGCGTCGGCCTGCTGTATATCACCCACGACCTGCTCACCGCGCGGCTGGTCGCTGACGACCTGCTGGTGCTAAACGCCGGCCGGGTCGTCGAGCGCGGGCCGACCCGGCAGGTGCTGCGGCACCCGGCGGATCAGTACACCAGGCGGCTGCTGGCGGCACTGCCGAACCCGTTCGCGGGCTCTGCGATCCCGGCAGCTCAGCGCCACGCCGACCGCGATGCTCGCCGATCAGCTAAGGAGAACCGATGACCAAGCCGGACCGCGCCGACGCAGCGCGTGCCGACTGGGAGAAACGCCTCGGCCCGCGCGGCGCCGCCGACCGCGGCGCCCCGTCCCTCGGTGCGGCGCCGGCCGGCAGCGCACCCAACGGCAGCGCACCCAACGGCACCGAAGCTGACAGCCCACTGGCCGCGCCGGGCGGGCTGCGCGCCACGCCGGGCCGCGGCCACGTGATGCTGGACTGGGAGCCGGTGCCCGGCGCCGCCGGGTACCTGGTGCACCGGGCCGCCCGGCCGCGCGGGCCGTACCAGCCGCTTGACCACGGCGGCGGCGACGTGCTGGCGGTTCCGGCCGGCCCGTATGCGGACACCGCGCTGACCGGGCGCGAGCCCGCCTACTACGCGGTGGCGGCGATGAGCAGCATCGCTACGGCCGGGCCATTGTCCGAGCCGGTAGCGGCGGCCCCGGACGAGCAGGCCACCGGCCGGGTCACCGTCACCGTCGGCCGCCGGGCCGTCCGTGCGCTGCCGCGGCCATGGCAGCCGATGATCGGCTCCGAGCACCTGAGTCACCTGCTGCGCGAGGACACGATCGGCGGCCAGGTAATCGGCCGGGAACTGCTCGCCGCGCTGCGGATCGCGCGGGAGACCTTCGGCATCCGCGCGGTCCGTGCGCACGGCATCCTCGGCGACGAGCTCGGGGTGTACCGGGAGGACGCCGCGGGCCGGCCGGTGCACGACTTCGCCGGGATCTTCCGGGTCTACGATCCGCTGCTCGCGGCGGATCTCCGGCCGGTCGTCGAGATCTCCTTCATGCCGCGTGACCTGGCCAGGGATCCGGGCCGGACGGTGTTCGGCTACCAGGCCGTCATCTCTCCGCCGAAGGACTGGGATCGCTGGGCAGACCTGGTACGGGACCTGGTACGGCAGCTGATCGGCAGGTACGGCCGGGCCGAGGTGCTGGACAACTGGAGCTTCGAGGTGTGGAACGAGCCCAACCTTGAGGTGTTCTGGTCCGGCACCCCGGAGGAGTACTTCCGGCTCTATGACGTGACGGCCAGGGCGATCCGCTCGGTTCATCCCGGCCTGCGGATCGGCGGCCCTGCGTCCGCGGCAAGCGGCTGGATCGAGGAGTTCCTGGCGCACCTGGACGCGTCCGGTGCCCCGCTGGATTTCCTGTCCACGCACACCTACGGGAACTCGCCGCTGGACCTGCGTCCCGCGCTGGAAAGGCACGGCCGCGGGCAGCTGCCGATCTGGTGGACGGAGTGGGGTACCACCCCGACGCATTTCAACCGGGTCGGCGACACGGTGTTCGCGGCCGCGTTCCTGCTGCGCGGCATGCGGTCGGCGCTCGGCCGGGTCGGCGCGCTCTCGCACTGGGTCGCCTCCGACCACTTCGAGGAGCTTGGCGCCCCGGAGGAACTGTTCCACGGCGGGTTCGGCTTGCTATCTGTCGGGAACCTGCGCAAGCCGCGGTTCTGGGCACTGGCCGCGTTGGCCAGGCTCGGTGGCAGCGAGCTGGCCGTGCACATCGCCGGCGATGGCGCGTGGGGGCTGGTCGAAGCGCTCGCCGCCCGCGGCGGCGACGGCCGGATCGGTGTGCTGGTCTGGAACTCGACCCTGGATCAGAGCAAGGTGCACGGCGACCCGCTGCTGGGGCGCCGGGTCCGGCTGCGGATCTGCACCCGGCCTGGCACCGGGTACACCGTGAGCCATCACCGGGTCGATGCAGCACACTCCAACATCGTGGCGGAGTGGGAACAAATGCGCGGCACCGCACCGTGGCCGGACGGCCGGCAGTGGCAGCTGCTACGGGCGGCGAACACGCTGGCCGAACTGACCCCGCCGAAGACCCACCCGGCCGGGCCCGGCAGGACAACCGGGACGGGCGGGCTGGACCTCGACTTCACCCTGCCGATGCCGGGGATCTCCTACGTCGAGCTGTCGCCGGCATAGCCGGCCTGGCCGGGCGGCGTCAGCTGCCAGCGCGAGGAGCCGAAGCGGCTGGCCTCGCTCGGGCTGGTGCGGGCGCACCCGGAGGCCCTGGGCCGGCGTCCGCGCACCCGCTATGGCATCACGCCGGAAGGCCTCGCCGTCCTGCGCCGCTGGCTGGCCGTGCCCGGCGCCCATCGTGTTGACCGACAGGTGGGTGGCGCCGGCCGCCCGCCGGTAGGCGCGCTCGGACTGGGCGCCGAACCAGATCGGCACCGGCCGCTGTGCCGGCATCGGCGCGAGCCCGGCGCCGGTCACCCGCTCGTGGCTGCCCGTGTGGGTGACAGTCCGCGGTCCATAGCCGCCGTAGCAGCCCGACCTGCTCGGTCATCCGGTCACCGCGGTCGGCGAAGTTCTTGCCGAGCGCCTCGTACTCCACCGCGTTCCAGCCCAGGCCAGCGAGGCAGCTGCCAGCGGCACCGTCCGGCTCCCAGCGGCACTGTCCGGGCGGCATACTCTTGAGCCATGCCCGATCCATCGCCCAGGACCTTGCGCGTGACCGCTCCCTCGCCGCCGGCCGGCGGCCCAGCCGAGTTCGACCTCACGGTGTGGCTGCCGGAATCACGCAGCGGCCCGGGAGTGCTGCTGATCCAGGAGATCTACGGGGTCAGCGACTACATCCGGGCGGTCGGCGAGGACCTGGCCGGGCTCGGCTACGTGGTCGCCGCCCCGGACCTGTTCTGGCGGATCAAGCCCGGCCACCAGGCCAAGCACGACGAGGCGGGCCTAAAGGAGTCGCTGGAGGTCGGATCCCGCTTCGACGCCACCCAGGGCGTCGCCGACGCCACCGCCGCGTTGCACCACCTCGCCGCGCTGCCCGAGGTCACCGGCGGAACCGGCATCATTGGCTTCTGCCTCGGCGGTTCCATCGCCTACCTGGTCGCCGCGCAGGCCGAGATCGACGCCGCGGCGGCCGGCCTCGGCGCCCTGGTCTCGTTCTACGGCTCGCTGCTGCCCGACAACACCGACGCGATGGGCCAGATCCGCGCCCCGACCCAGCTGCACTTCGGCGGCAGCGACCCGTATATCCCGCGGGACCAGGTCGCCAAGGTCGAGGAGGCCGCGGCCGGGCACCCGCACGTGGCGATGCACGTCGAGGAGGACGCCGGGCACGCCTTCCACAACCGGATGGCGCCCATGTTCCACCTGGCCGAGCCCGCCGCGCGGGCCTGGCGGCGCACCGAGAAGTTCTTGGCGCTGCACCTGCCCACCAGAGAGAAGGATTCATCGAGTTCCTGACTGACCTGCTGCCGGATGCCGCTGACCCGGATTCGCTCTACGACGCATTCGCCGGCTGGACTGCCAAGCAAGGGCTCACCCTGTACCCGGCGCAGGAAGAAGCCCTGATCGAGATCGTGTCGGGTGCCAACGTGATCCTGAGCACCCCGACCGGATCCGGCAAGAGCCTGGTCGCGGCCGGCGCGCATTTCGTCGCGCTCGCGCATGACTGGCGGACCTTCTACACCGCGCCGATCAAGGCGCTGGTCTCGGAGAAGTTCTTCGCGCTCTGCGATATGTTCGGCCCGGCCAACGTCGGCATGATGACCGGCGACGCGAGCGTCAACGCCACCGCGCCGATCATCTGCTGCACGGCCGAGATCCTGGCCAACATCGCGCTGCGGGACGGCGCTGCGGCGGACGCCGGCCAGGTCGTGATGGACGAGTTCCACTACTACGCCGACCCGGACCGCGGCTGGGCCTGGCAGGTGCCGCTGATCGAGCTGCCGCGCGCGCAGTTCGTGCTGATGTCGGCGACGCTCGGCGACGTCACCCGGTTCGAGGAGGATCTGACCAGGCGCACCGGCCGGCCGACCGCCGTCGTCCGCTCGACCGAGCGCCCGGTGCCGCTGACCTTCTCGTACGCCATGACGCCGCTGCACGAGACCGTGCAGGAGCTGCTGAGCACCCATCAGGCGCCGGTCTACGTGGTGCACTTCACCCAGGCCGCCGCCATCGAGCAGGCACAGGCGCTGATGAGCATCAACGTCTGCACCCGGGCGGAGAAGGACGAGATCGCCGAGCTGATCGGCAACTTCCGGTTCACCGCGGGCTTCGGCCGGGCCCTGTCCCGGCTGGTCCGGCACGGCATCGGTGTGCACCATGCCGGGATGCTGCCCAAGTACCGGCGGCTAGTCGAGACACTTGCCCAGGCCGGCCTGCTGAAGGTCATCTGCGGCACCGACACCCTCGGGGTCGGGATCAACGTGCCGATCCGCACCGTGGTGTTCACGGCACTGTCGAAGTACGACGGGACCAGGACCCGGCTGCTGCAGGCCCGCGAGTTCCACCAGATCGCCGGGCGGGCGGGCCGGGCCGGGCACGACACGCTCGGCACGGTCGTGGTGCAGGCCCCCGAGCACGTGGTAGAGACCGAGAAGGCGCTGGCAAAGGCCGGCGATGACCCGAAGAAGCGGCGCAAGGTGGTGCGCAGGAAGCCGCCGCCCGGCTTCGTCTCCTGGGGCAAGCCGACCTTCGAGCGGCTGGTGGCCGCCGAGCCCGAGCCGCTGAAGTCCAGTTTCGCCGTCAGCCACGCGATGCTGCTCAACGTGATCAGCCGGCCGGGTGACGCATTCCAGGCGATGCGGCACCTGCTGACCGGGGGCGACGAGGACCAGGCCGCCCAGCGCCGGCATATCAGCCGGGCCATCGCGATCTACCGGGCACTGCTGGCCGGCGGCGTGGTCGAGCGGCTGGCCGAGCCCGATGCCGACGGCCGGTCCGTGCGGCTGACCGTTGACCTGCAGTTCGACTTCGCGCTGAACCAGCCGCTGTCACCGCTGGCGCTGGCCGCCATCGAACTGCTCGACCGGGACTCCCCCGGCTACCCGCTGGACGTGCTCTCGGTCATCGAGGCCACCCTGGACGACCCGCGCCAGGTGCTGTCCGCGCAGCTGTTCAAGGCCCGCGGCCAGGCCGTGGAGGAGATGAAGGCGGCCGGGATCGAGTACGAGGAGCGGATGGAACTGCTCAGCGACGTGACCTATCCGCGGCCGCTGGAGGAGCTGCTGCAGGCCGCGTACGACATCTACCGGCAGGGCCATCCGTGGGTGGCCGACCACCAGCTTGCGCCCAAGTCGGTAGCGCGGGACATGTACGAGCGCGCGATGACCTTCGTGCAGTACGTCGGCTTCTACGGCCTGATGCGGTCAGAGGGGCTGGTGCTGCGCTACCTGGCCGACGCCTACAAGGCGCTGAAGCAGACCGTGCCGGAAGAGGCCAGGACCGAGGAGCTGACCGACCTGATCGAGTGGCTCGGCGAGCTGGTCAGGCAGGTCGACTCCAGCCTGATCGATGAATGGGAGCGGCTGCGTAACCCGGCCGCGGAGGCGCAGGCCGCCCCGGCCGACGACCGGCCGCCGGCGGTGACCGGCAACCCGCGGGCGTTCCGGGTGCTGGTGCGCAATGCGATGTTCCGCCGGGTCGAGCTCGCCGCGCTGCGCAGGTACGACGAGCTTGGCGAGCTTGACGCCGAGGCCGGCTGGGACGCCGGCGCCTGGGCCGCGGCGATCGAGCCGTATTTCGACGAGCACGACGAGATCGGCACTGGCCCGGACGCGCGCGGCCCCGGGCTGTTGATCATCGATCAGCAGCCGGCTCAGTGGACCGTCCGGCAGATCTTCGACGATCCGGCCGGGGATCACGACTGGGGCTTCAGCGCGGTCGTCGACCTGCCGGCCTCCGACGAGGCGGGCGAGGCCATGCTGCGGGTAACCGGCGTCGGCCAGCTCTAGCTGGCCGGCGCAGGCCCAGCCCTGGCTAGTAGGGCAGGAAGCAGATGCCCGCGTGACCGCCGACGCCGCCGCACTGGCTGGAGCCGAAGTCATTGTCGCTGGCGACCCACAGGCCCGCGCCGGTGACCAGCATGTCATCAGCGCCGAGGCCGCGGGCCCTGGTCGGGTTCCACACGATGGCGCCAGCCGACGGCGAGAGCCCGGCCATACCGGGGGCACTGACCGCGTGCGCTCCGGGGGCATCGCAGTCGTCCCCGTTGTTGAACCACCGCTGATGGCCGCCGAAGTAGGCCGTGTTGGTGTCGGCTGCGGTGGAAAACAGCGAATCGCAGCCGGTGTAGTTGACCCACTTGTGCCCCACCGAGGACTGGGTGGCCGGGAACGCGGCGGCCGCGTCGCACAGCCCGGTGCGCTGGGTAGCCCCGGTCGGCCCGCCCAGCGGGTGGAAGCCGGTAGTCGCGATGTAGACAGTATGCGCGTCAGGCGACCAGGATGCGGCCTTCAGGTAGAACGACTCGCCGGGCTGGCAGGCCCCGTTGAACTCCGCCGACGTCCACGGGGTAACCGTCGCGGACGTGCCGTTCAGCTGGAGCTGGAAGATCTGCTGCCGGTGCCGGCCGCCGACCGAGGTAAAGACGCCCTCGACGAGTGATCGGTTTCCGGTGGGGCTGAGCTGCTGGTTGAAGACCCTGGTCGCCTGGCCGCTGGTGTAGTTGCCGGAGATGCCCAGGTGGACGAAGCCGTCGTCCTTGCCGGTGGTAGGGCTCAGGCTGATCATGTACTTGTTGCCGCTGCCGTTGACCGAGGTGAAGTAACCGCCGGTAAACAAGTGACCGTGAGCCACCAGCATGGTCTCCACCTGGCCGTTGGCGCTATGCGCGAAGGCCGTGTTGATCGCGCCGCTGGCCGTGCTCACCTCGGCGATGTTCTTTGCGCTGGATCCGTGCACCGAGCTGAACTGGCCGCCGAGGTAGGCGTTCTTGCAGCCGGTGCCGTTGAATGCGATCGTGTTGACCTTGCCGCTGACGTTCGGGTTCCACGACGTCATCTTGTACGGCGCCGTCGCGCTGAAGCTGAACGCGTTATGCCGGCTGAAGGTCGTGCTGCCCTGCTTGATCGACGTGAAGCTGCCGACCGCGTACATGGTCCCGCCGCACTGCACCAGCTGCCGGACCTGCTCGGTGCTCCCGGTCGGCGCCAGCGCGGGGGTGCCGCTGGCCGGATGCGTGGACACCGGGCCGCCCGCCGCGAGGGCCGGCCCGGCCAGCCCGAGCACCGCTGCCGCAGCCGTGCCGGCGACCAGCCCGGCAGCACCGCGCCGGGTCCAGCGACTGAAATGCATCAGATTTCCCCCTGCAGGAAGTCCTGAGTTCCGATCACGCCCCAGTGCGATGGCCCCGAGCGGAGGCTTTGCGCGGGCGTGCACGGCGGGATTGAAGCTGCTTTGTACTGATAATTACTGATTCCTTATGCCAAGCTCGTGCGAGTGTACGTCAATGCCGCCTCGCAATGCTAGGCGCAAGCCGACCCGGCGCGCGGCATTTGCTGCACTCTCATCGCATCCTGAATACCTGCGGTAAGCAGCCTCGCGGCCGGCTGGATGCCGGGTGCCGTAATTGTCGCCGCGACCGCGGATTCTCCCGCACGATAACCTGCCTGCGCGGGTTTCGTGATCCGCGAGGGGGCCAGGACATGACGTACGGGCTGATCGCCGCGATCGGCTGGGGCATGTCGGCGGTCGCGGCGACCATGGCGGCGCGGCGGATCGGCATCTATGTCGCCGTGCTGACCGCCCAGGGGCTCGGGCTCGTCTTGCTACTGCTGCTCGCCCTCTTCGTCCGGCCGTCGCTGGCTGGCCTGCACGGCGCCGCCGCACTGGGCCTGGCCGGAGCCGGGCTGATCGGCCTGGTGGGTTACCTGGCCTTCTACCGGGCGCTGACGGGCGGCCCGGTCGGCCTGGTGAGCGCGATCAGCGCGACCTATGGCGGGGTCACCACGCTGCTTGCCGTGGTGATCCTCGGCGAGGTACTCGGCGGCCCCGGCACGGCCGGCGCGGTGCTGGCGGTCGGCGGCGTGGCCCTGGCGACCGCGCGATCTCAAGCGGCAGGCGACCCGGTGCCGGTCGCCTGCAGCGAGCCCATCATCGGCATCGCCCCGGTGCCCAGTCCCGGCACCGGGGCCATGGCGCCCGGGTCCGGGGCCGGCGCCCCAGTGCCCGGATCCGGCGCCCCGCTGCGCCGGCCCTTGCAGGTGATCTCGCGGCGCAGCATCCTGATGGCGTTCGCATCGGCGCTTGCCTACGGCATCGCCGCCTTCCTGCTCGGTGATTACTCGGCCCTTGCCGGGTGGCTAGTGGCGGCCGTCATTGCGCACGGAGCATCCGTTATAGCCCTGCTCTTTGCCCTTCCCCTTCTTGGCCGGCCGACTGCCTGGCGCGGCTCCGCGTCAGGTGTCGCGTGGGCCGCCGCGGCCGGGGTAACCGACGCCGTCGGATTGCTCGCGTTTTCGCGCGGCGGTCAGGTCGGCCAGGTCGCGATCACCGCGGCCGTGTCCAGTATCAACCCGGTCATCCCGGTGACCGCCGGGATGGTGTTGTTCAGCGAGCGGCTCGGCAGGCGGCAGTTGCTCGGGGTCGGCTGCATCGTGGCCGGCCTGGTGCTGCTCGGCCTGACCGGATGAACGCCGGCCACCCTGACCGCCGGACGGGCGCCGACCAAGTAAGTTCGGCACCCTCGCCGCACGACAGGACCGCGCCTGGTGATCCCGGTCGCCGCCCGCGACGTGGCCGCTGGGGCCGGCGCCTGCTGGTCTCCCCCTTGGATCATCCGTGCGTGGTGGCCGGGCCGGTCAGCGACCGGTCAGGAATGTTGTCAGCTCAGCCGCGGTCGGCGCGGTGGCCGGCCCGCGCCTGGTGACGGACAGCGCGGCGGCCGCGTTCGCGGTGCGTGCGGCGTCGATCTCATCCGCGCCGCCGGCCAGCGCCGCGATGAACGCGCCGGCGTGCGCGTCACCAGCGCCGTTGGTATCAAGCACGGCAACGGCGAATCCTGGTACGTGCACCGGGTCGGTGCCGGGATGGCAGAGCAGGCATCCGCCAGGACCTGTCCTGACCAGCACGCCAGGCTGGCCCGCCAGTTCGCCTGGCCGGACCGTCCGGCGGGCCAGGGCCCGGGCCGGGCCGTCGCCACCTGCGCCCTGCCCGGCAGCCAGCTGCCCGGCCCGGGCCGCGAGCATGCTGGCGGCGGCGGCCGGGTCCCGGCTGCCGGTCAGGCGCTCGGCTTCGCTGGCGTTGCAGCACCACCAGCCGGCCCGCGCCATGACCGGGCCGACGACATCGGCCGGGATCAGGTGCACGAGCGGGCCCGGATCGGCGAACACCGTGTTGCCCGCGTCGAGCCGGCCGAGCCAGTCCAGCAGCGCCGCCTGGTTGCTGCGCTGCACGAGCCCGTAGCCGGACAGGTACACGGCGTCACCGGGGCCGGCTTTGACCCCGGCCAGGTCGGCGGCAGTCATGGTCGCCTCGGCGCCAGGGCTGGTGACGAACGTCCGCTCCCCGGCCGCGTCGACGATGCTTACCACGAACCCGGTGTCGGTGCCCGGCTTCGGCGGCTGCAGCACCGCGATGTCCTCACGGTCGAGCGCGGCGCGGGCCAGCTCAGCGAACGGGCCGCTGCCGTGGCAGCCCGCATACGCGACGCGAAGTCCCTGCCGGGCCGCGGCCACCAGCACGTTGAAGCCGCCACCGGGGGTCATGCTGGTGCCGGTGGCTAGCACATCGCCGCCGAGTTCGGGCAGCGCGGGCACGTCAAGCACGATGTCAACGACCACGTTGCCCAGGTGCAGCAACCGCGAGTACCGGGGCATCACTGGGCCGGCCCGGAGGCAGCGGCGGGACCGGACCCGGGCACACCACCCGACCCGCGCACACCATCCGACCCGGGCACACCATCCGACCCGGGCACGGCGCTGAGCCGGGAGGCGGCGCTGAGCCGGGAGGCGGCGCTGAGCCGGGAGGCGGCGCTGGCGCGTACCCGCAGCAGGCCGGCGGCGAGCTCATCCAGCCGGAGATCATTGACGTCGGCGACAAAGGCGCGCGCTGCTTCTGGGAAGCCGGCCAGCCCATGGCACGCGCCGCCGATGGCGCCGGCCATTGCCGCGATCGTGTCGCAGTCACCGCCGGCCGAGGCGGCGATCCGGCAGGCCAGCCACGGATCGTCCGGGCTGGCCGCGAGCACGGCGAACGCGGCTGGCACCGACTCCTGCGCGGCGAGGCTGGTGCCGACCAGCGGGTAGACGATGTCGATGACGGCGCCGGGCCCGCCCGGCCGCCGGGCCAGTTCGGCGGTCAGCCCGGTCGCCCAGGTGATCCGCGCCGCGACGTCCGCAGCCGCTACCCAGTGCCCGCGCCGCGCGGCCCGCCGGGCCGCGGCGACCGCGAGCCCGATGGCATCCGGGACCGCGGCCCCGTCGAGGCCGGCGCTGACGGCGGCCGCGACGGCGGCCGCCCCGGCCAGCGCCACGCCGGTATTGTGCGTTGCCCGGCTAGCCTCGACCACCCGGTCGACCAGGCCGTCGAGGTCGGCGGACGGCGCGGCGATGCCGACCGGGGGGATCCGCATCGCTGCGCCGTTGGTGACGCCGGATCGGCCCGCCTGGCCGATGTCAGCGCCGGCGGCCAGCGCGCTGATCGCCCGCTTCGTGGACGGGCCGAGCAGGTCGAGCGAGCCCCGAGCGCGCATCGACTCCTCCCAGGCGAGCAGCCGCCTGGCAAGCTCGGCGGCATCGACCCTGCCGCCGGAGTCGATGAGCAGGCCGGCCAGCAGGACGGCCTGCTCGGTATCGTCGGTGACCGCGCCGGCCTGTTCCGGCCGCGATCGGATGGCCGGCCGGGCCGGCTCGAAGCCAGTCAGCAACGGGCCGTAGCTGGCCTCGATCTGATCCCGCGGCAGCGACTGGGTGGGCATCCCGAGCGCGTCCCCGATCGCCAGCCCGTACAGCGCTCCCGCCGCGCGGCTGGCCGGTGTCAAGAAGTCCCCCGGTCGGCTGCCGCCGCATCAGCCCGGCCGGCTGCCGTCAAGGACTTGCCCCGGACAGCCGCCGACCCGCCAGCCACACCAGCTTCACTGGCCTCATTGGTCACAATGACCCGCTAGTCCGCACCGATCCCGTCCAGGATCTCGGCCAGGCTGACGACCTCGATCAGCGGGGCGTACAGCCGGAGGATCTCCAGTGCCTGGTTGTGGCTCTCGTCGTTGACGCCGGCGCAGGCGTTCGCCACCACCCGGACCGCGACTCCGGCATCGGCGGCGGCCACGGCGGTGGACAGCACGCAGCAGTCGGTCGATACCCCGGCAAGCACTAGCTCGCCTGGGCTGCCCGCAGGGCCGGCGCTATTGCTGCCGCCGACGAGGCCAGCCAGCTCCGGGCCCCATTTGCTGAAAGTCGTGGCATCGAGCGTCGGTCCGGCCTCGGCGGCGAACTCATCCACCAGCTCGTAGATTTGTGCATCGGGCGGCTGCAGCGCGAACGGCCACTGCTGGTAGTACTGCAGCCACGCCCCGGCCGGCTTCCCCGGCGCGATGAACCTGGTGAAGGTCACCCGCGGCCGGAATGCGTCGACCAGCCGCCGGACCGGGCCCAGTATCCTGGCGAACCGCGGCGCGAACCAGTCGCTGCCCGGCTCGCCGAAGACCCGTTGCATGTCGATGACGGCCAGCAGCGGCCCGTTCCGGCCATCGCGGCCTGCGCCGGTGCCAGCGGCGGACAGCGGCGTCATGCCGAGGTCGGCGCCAGGACCGGCGCCGACTCCTGCGCCCGCACGGCCGACTGGCTGAAAACGAGGGTCACGACGAAGCCGATCGCCAGCGCGACGAGCACGCCGAGGTTGGCGTACGCCCAGGCGCCGTTCTTGCCGCCGAGCCCGATCGGGCCGAGCAGGTAGCCCTGCCAGGTGAGCCAGCTGGCCAGGCCGTTCGTCACCAGGCCCCAGCCGATGGCCGTGCTGACCACCACGATCCCGATCGGCAGCAGCCTGATGTCGCCGTACCGGCCTGCTGGGGAGTACAGCTCGGCCTCGGCGTAGTCCTGGTGCCTCAGCGCGATGTCCGCCAGCATGATGCCGCACCAGGCGGCGATCGGCACACCCAGCGTGATCAGGAAGCCCTCAAACTGGGGGAGGAAGTTCCCGGCGACGAACACGACGTAGATCGTCCCCAGCACCATGATCGTGCCGTCGATGAGGGCGGCGACGTACCGCTGCACCGGCACGCCGAGAGTCAGCAGTGCCAGGCCGGAGGAGTAGATATCCAGTACCGCCCCGCCGACCAGGCCGAGCACGGCCACGACCGCGAACGGGACGAGGAACCAGGTGGGCAGCAGGGACGTCAAGGCCCCGATCGGGTCGGCGGCGATCGCGCTGCTCAGCTTGGCCGATGAGCCGGCCAGCAGCAGGCCGAAGAGGAGCAGGAAGACCGGCGCGATCGAGGACCCGAACGCGGTCCAGCCGATCACGCCGCGGCCGGATGACCGCCGCGGCAGGTAGCGCGAGTAGTCAGCCGCGGCGTTGACCCAGCCGAGCCCGAACCCGGTCATCGTGAACACCAGCGCGCCGATGACGTTCTCGGTCGAGCCGGACGGGATGGCCGACACGGTATGCCAGTGGATCTTGTCGGCGACCAGCACGACGAACATGACGGTCAGCACCGCCGTGACGACCGTGATCACCGTCTGCATGCGCATGATCAGGTCGAAGCCCATCACGCCGCCGACGATGGTCAGCCCGGTGATCACGATCAGCGCGATGACCTTGGTGGCCGTGCCGCCGCCCCAGCCGAGCCGATCGAACACCGTGGCGGTCGCCAGCGTGGCCAAGATCATCAGGACCGTCTCCCAGCCGACCGTCAGCAGCCAGGAGATCGCGGACGGCAGCTTGTTGCCGCGCACCCCGAACGCGGCCCGGCTGAGCACCATCGTCGGCATCGAGCCCCGTTTCCCGGCCACCGCGATGAACCCGCAGAGCAAGAACGAGGCGATAATGCCGACCAGCCCGGCGGCGGTCGCCTGCCAGAAGGAGATGCCGAAGCCGAGCTCGAACGAGCCGTAGCTCAGGCCGAGTACCGATACGTTCGCGGCGAACCACGGCCAGAACAGGTCGCGCGGGCTGCCCTTGCGCTGCGCGTCGGTGATCACGTTGATCCCGTTTGCCTCGATCTGCAGCGGATGCAGTTCCGCCGTGCCGTGCGTGCCGCCGTCCGCTGCGCGCTGACTGTGAACCATGGCGAGCCCTTTCGTCCTGCACGGTGCCTGGCGTTCCGCACGGATCGCGCTACCCGGGATCAACGCGTACCGGCCTGAGCCGGTACCGCTACCGGGCCGAGCCGATGCCGCGCACGTTGCCCTACTTGCCCATGATCGCCCCGCACCACGCCACGTCAACCGGGATATGCCAGAACCGCCCGGGCATGCCTCCGGATCCGGCCGGGGACTTTGCCGCCGCGGGCAACGGTGCCCGGCATTCCTGAGCACGTGCCATGGTGCCACAATAGGGTCCATTAGCCGTGAGCCGCTGGACCGTGGCGGGGGTCGCATGGCCGCTCGGCCGCTGGAGATCCGCCGTTAGTCCGCGCATTACCGGATAGGGCGATATGCAGCCTGATATTGATGCTCAGCTCAGCATTTTCTGCGAGGAAGCCCCGCAGCGCGACTTCTCCAGAGTCCTGCGCGGGTATGACTCGCGCCAGGTTAAGGAGCACCTGAAGAAGCTCGACCGGGAGCTCCGCCAGGAACGTGCGAGGGTGCAGGCCATGGGCACGGAGCTGGCCGATGCGCAGCGCCAGATCGAGGAGCAGGAGCTAGCGGCCAAGGCCGGGTTCCAGGCGCGGGCTGACCGGCAGCTCAAGCTGGCGGAGGAGCAGCAGAGCGAGATTCTCGAAGAGGCCAAGTCCATGGCCAAGGAGATCAATGCGAAGGCCCAGGACGAGGGGGCCCAGGTCCGTGCGGCAGCCAGCAAAGAGGCTGCCGAGTTGCGCGCGAACGTCAAGCGGGAGACCGACGACTTGTGGTCGTCCGCCGAACGTGAGACCGAGGCGATCACCACGAGTGCCCGGCGCGAGGCGGACGAGCTGGCCTCGACCACCAAAGGCGAGGCGGTCAAGCTCCGCGAGACGGCCGAGCGTGAAGTGGCAGCGAAGCTCGCGGCGGCCGAAGAGGATCATGCCAAGCTCCGCAGCAGCGGCGAGGGCGAGATCGAGCAGCTGAAGGCGTCCTCGACGCGGGAGCGGGACGAGATTCTCAGCACCGCCAAGGGCGATGCCGACGAAATGCGAAGCCAGGCGCAGCGGATGCTGGCCGACAGCGAGGCGCAGCGGGCGAAGGCAGTGGCAGAGGGTGGCAGCCAGCCCGGTTCACGGCGCGCGGAAGCGGAGCGGCGCGCGGCCGAGCGGCTGTCCGCCGCACGGGCTGCCAGCCAGAAGCTGATCTCCGCGGCTGAGCAGCGGGCCGCGGCGGCTGAGCAGCGGGCCGCCCGGGCTGGCTCACGGGCGGAGCAGGCCGGCCGGGACGCCGGCCAGCACGTCGAGCAGCTGATCGCCAAGGCGAAGGAGAGCGCGGAGCGGATCGTCGCGCAGGCCAAGTCGCAGGCCGATCAGCTGCTGGCCGACGCCAGAGCCGAGGCCGAGCGGCAGCGCGCTACTGCCCAGCCTGATATCGATGACCTGAACGAGCAGCACGAGGGCATGGCCGCGGACCTGGCGCTGATCAGCCAGTTGCTCGGCGGTCAGCTGCCCCGAATTGCCGCCGTACTGAAACGCACGCCCGCCGGACCCGCCAGCCAGGTCGGCGAGCCCCTTGCTCCGCCAAGCGCGGCGGCTGAGCCAGCACCAGAATCCGCCGCTGCGGGCGCAAGCGCCCGGCAGGATACGCCGGCGGCGGGTGCGAAGTCCCAGCCCGACGAATAGAGCGCGGAACGTATTGTCAGCGCAAGCTGCATAACGTCGGCCTCTCGCCCGCGGGCCGCCGGCTAGCCGCCGCCTACAGCGCGAAGGCCGGCGCCGCGTCGAGTGCCTCGATGGTCTGGGCAAAGGCAAGGATCTGCCCGTACATCAGGCGCTTGTCGAGCTTGTCGAGGTCGAGCAACTGGGGCCGCTGCGCATCTCCTGCCTGCAGCAGGTAGGTGGGGAGAGGGCACAGCGAGACGGTACCCAGCCCGGCGGCGTAGAGCGGCGCGCCCTCGCCGAGATAGAGCGGGATGGCGCCTGGCCGCACGGTGGCCACCGGATAGTCCGGCCAGCCCCTGGCGTTGACTGCCCTGACCGCGGCCAGATATGCGTGCTGCTCGGCGTTGACCGGGCTGATGATGTCCCGCTGCATCGTGTAGGTGGTGCCCCATTCGAAACCACCGGTTGGTGTATACCGGCCGGTCACGGGGTTGTTTGTCCACATCGTGGCACCAAGGTGCTCGACCGTGACGCCCAGCGCGGCGGCCTGGTAGATGTCCGGGTGGTCGAGCATCCACACGCTGATCGCGTCGTTGCCGACCTCGGCCCGCTTGGGGTTCGGGATGGTCCGGGTGAACTGCGGCAGCTGGAAATGCCCCGTGACCAGCGCGAAATACATGTCATGGCGGCGCGAGGCAAGGCCTGCCAGGTGCCTGGCGAGTGCGACGAGCCCGAGGCCGCCGTTCTCCTCGGTGGCATTCGGCCCGTCGGTGTGAGTGTTGATGATGATGTTCCGGCCGGTGTTTCCCGAGCCTTTCAGCCAGCCCCAGACCGTCTCGGTAGCGGCGCCGGCCGTGATGTCCGCGGTAAGCACGAGCGTCGCGCTCGCCTGGCCGCTGGTGGCCAGGCGAGCCAGGCTGCGGCCGGTCGAATCGCCAACCCAGACTGCCGGGCAGCCGGGATCGCCGGGAGTGGCCAGGCCGGAGGCCGCCGGATAGGACGTGGTGAACGGGTTGTACTGGTTGATGACCTCGTCGTCCGGCATTCCGGTCCATGCGCAGACCACGCCGAGCACCCCGGCTTTCCTCGCGTCCAGCAGCGGAACCGGATCGAGTATGCCCTGCCAGGCGGGATGGGTGACCGCGGCGGCGTGGGCCGCGTAGCCCGCCGCCGCCTGGGCCGAGGTCTTGCCTGGCTGGTAGCCGCCGGTGGCCGTCTGGCCCGCATTCAGCGAGAACACCGGCGGTGCGGTCCGGACCAGGGCGATCCCGCCGCTGGCACGTGCCCAGAATGCAGCGGTGTAGCCCGAGCCCTGGGTCAAGGCGCCGGCCGGCGGCAGCATCCCGAGATCGACGAGCTTGCCGGTCACGCCGCCACGCGGCGTCTGCCCGGAATAGGGAAAGTAAGAGGTGAGCGGAACCGGGCCCGACTGGCCTACGGTCGCGGGGACACGCACCCGGAGGGCGAAGTCCCGCGCCAGCCAGCGGTTGAAGGTCAGCCGGTCGGTCCGCACGGTGAAACCGGGCACCGCGGAAAGCCGCTCGGTGAGCCAGCCCACGTACGCGGCGTGACCGCGGCTGCCCGTGTAACGGGTGCCGAACCGGACAAGCCGCTGCTCCCACCGCCACACCTCGGCCAGGCTGGGCATGCCCGCCGGGCGCACCGCCGGGCCGGCGAGCGCGGCGGCTCCGGCCCGCGGCGCGCTCGCCGATGCGGCGAAGGCGCCCGCTCCGGCCGCGCCCGCCAGGAACTTGCGCCTCGATAAGCCTGCCTGCCGCGCCGGGCTGCTGCCCCGGGTGCTTCCCTGGCTGCTTCTCATGATCACGCTCGCTCGTGGCTCAGGGGCTGGCAGTCAAGGCCCAGGCGGAAACCGGCTCGGAGCCACCGTACGGGCAATAGCGCCGTCATGTGCCGAGTGCGCTGCTGTTGCCCCTGATCGTTCGCTAAGCACATGGTCAAGGTAATTGTTCTGATCGCCTGGACGCAGGGGCTCTGCAGCCGGGGCCGGCCGCCGGGGGCTCTGCAGCCGGGGGCCGTTCTGGTGACGCCCAGCGCCGGACTTGGCAGGGTGCGGCTTTCGCGGCGTTCTTGTTGACTGTGGCTTGGCCCGGCCGCAGTGCCCTGCTGCCAGTCCTGCGGTCGTCCCGGCAGACGCCGTGCATTGCGGCCGGCCGGCCTGCCGTCCATGGCTGAGCACATACCCGCCGAGGACAACCCCGAACAGCGCGAGCACCGCTACCGCCAGCAGCGATATCACGGTGGCGGGCGGACGCCGGGCCGGAGCCGGCCGCTGGCTGCCCGGCAAGGTCTGCGACGTCCACGGCGCCGGGGACCGGGACGGGGCAGGCCGCGAATGGCCCGGCCCGGCCCGCCCGGGCGGCCCGGCCGGCCGTGGCGTGGCCGGCCGTGGCGTGGCCGGCCCGGACATTGCCGCTGCGACTGGTGCCACGGTCGACTGCAGCAAGTACGGATGTGACGTCTCTGGCTGGAAGGTCGCTTCAGCGGCGTGGAACCTTCGATATGTCTCGACTGCCGCGCTGCGCGCGACGCGCAGATCCTGGTCACGGGGGGCGACCACGGACGAGCCACTGCAGATGAAGCCATAGGTCAGCACCAGCGGCCGTCCGGCGCGGTCAAGCAGCGGCTCCGCTGGCAGCTCAGCCGCTCCGACGTCCCGCCGGGTGGCGCGAACCGTCCGGTAGACCATGCACAGCGGCCCGCTGGCGGGTCCGGCGATATCGGTCACTACCGGCGGGCCGTGCATCGGCACCTCGCCCCGGATTTCATCCATCAGCAGCGCTGACTCACGGCCGGTCATGATGAAGTCCGGCGCCAGCAGTAGCTGATATCCCGTCTGCCGCCCGCGGGCCACCAGAAATGCCCAGCCCACGGTGGATTCACTAGTCACGGCTGCCCCCATCGGTAAGGTCTGAGGCGGGTAGCTGGCGCTTCAGCACGATCATTCGCTCGCTGAACTCCCGCAGCACCGCATTGCGGGCGAGCCGCAGCTCGCCCAGTTGCAGCCGCGCATCGTCGACCACTTCGCTAACCCGGGCAACTTTGTCGTCGAATGGCCGGCCTACCCAGTCGATGAACATATCTGCGATGCGATCGCTGAAGGCATTACGGCCGATCGCCATGTCGGCGGCGATGCGCAGTGCCGCACCAGCTGGCATAGCCAGGAATTTACCTGCCGCAGCCAGCGACTCCTTGGTGGTCAGATGCGCCCGCGCTCGCCGCTCAGTCATTATGTTGTCCTCGTGGGCCTGATCCAGGTGCTCCTCGATCTGGGCGAACAGATCTGGCAGCACCGCGCATAGCGGAATTTCGACATTAAGCTGCCGCAGGCGGCCATTCTTGCGCTTGACCATGTGCCCGTCGGCGTCCATGGTGGCGAACTGCCTGCCGATCGCGCTGACTGGGATTAGCCGAACGATGCGCTTTTCGCGCCTGCGCTGTTCGACGAGATTCCTGATTGACGGCTGCGCCATCAGCTCGTCGCGCACGAGCGCCAGGCGATCGTTCTCGTCCATCGGGTTGTCGGCGGCCGCCGCGGCGCCGTCGAATAGGTCCCACTTCGTCAAGATAAAGTGGACCGGGCATTTCGCCTTTCGCATAACGCCGATCATCGGGATGATCGAGCTCTCGATATAGAGTCGGCTTTCTGGATCTCCGCGGGAGATCCCGAGCATCCGCTGGCCGTCAATTATGCCGAACAGCGCGTGGGCAGTCTCGATCCGCTGCTCCAGATCCAGCTGGCGGCTCTCTCGCTGGTTGAGCGTAACCTGAGTGGCATGGCCGCCACCGACCAGCTCGCCCGCGTAGTCCAGGTAGTTGAAGTTCAGGATTGGCATTTCGTCGCCGCCCGCGGATCCCACGCACTCGAACGTGAAGGAGCGAGTATCGCCGACTGACGTGCCGGGCGGCCACGCCGCTTCGGCGTCTCGCAGCGTGGCGTAAAGGTTCGTGAGATGAACCGACTGGTCGAGGCTGGTCTGGAGCCTGAACCCGCCGTCGCTCATCTCCGTCGTCAGCCGGTGGAACATGCTGGCCAGCAGCACCGTCTTCCCGGTCTCCTGGCCGCCAAGCGCGATCAGGTTGAAGGTGGGAAGATTGCCGCCGACATCGATCGGAGCAACGCCCAGCCGGCTGGCGCGGCGTTGCTCATCCGGCCTCGCCCGGCCAGCTGACCGCCGCCTAAACCACCAGGCGAGCAGGCCTATTCCGGCCAGGATAAGCAGCGCAGCAGGAACGGCTATCATGTCGGTTCCCCCGATCTAGGATTCTCCGGCCCGGGCGAGTCGCCCTGCGCCAGCGCGACTCGCCCGGCATGCGCATATGAGGTAGCTCATAGCGGATTTCTCCAGTCCCGGATCCGTTGCGGTGCTGCCTTCACTTGCCGCTACTTGATCCGGATGGTCCAGCCCACGTCGATGTGGTTGACGTCGGTAATGAGGTCAGCGTTGAGCGCCGCGATGGCCTGCACCGATGTGCCGTAGGCCCTCGCCAGGGCGGTCAGGGTGTCACCGGGCTTAACCTTGTGCCAGACGTGCGTGCCTGGCAGCGAAGGCGGCCGGTCGGGAGTCGGATCGCCGGGCTGCCAGCCGATGCGCCACTGGCCGAAGTCGCCCGCGTCGGTGTAGTTAATGTCGTAGCTGCCGAAGAAGTCCCGCTGGCGCAGGACCGCCCGCGGATACCACTGGCCGCCTGACCACGCAATGGTCTGCCAGCCCCAGCCGATCAGGCCCGCCTCGAACAGGCGCTTGATCACCCAGTAGCCGCCGTAGCCGCCGGTCAGGTGCGGGCCGCCGAGTGTGTCGTTGATCCCGTGGAAGTAGTGGCCGAGCGGGCCGAGTTTGGCCAGCGCGTGCTCCGGCGTGTTCGGCAGGTGGGCGGCGTAGTCAGGCACGTCGAAGTCGACCCCGAAATAAATCGGCCGACCGTGCGGGCCGCCGGCGGCGGCATGCTGCTCATGGGCGACCCCGGCGTACTCCTTGCCCTGCTGGTAACCGCCAAGCGCATCCTTCGCCTGATACTCGAACGTCGACACGATGCCGATGCCTGCCGCCGAGAGCCCTTCGGCCTCTGCCCGGGTGAGCAGCTTTCCCCTGGTATCGGCGTTGACAACGGTCAGGTAGCGGCAGACCGCTAAGGCGCCGTGATCGTGCACCTGCGCGCCGCTGAACCGGGCGAACGAGTAGTCCATCACCTTGTGACTCATCTGAGGACCTTCCTGTCGAGTTGGCCACTGGTCGGCAGAGAACCGTGTTCTTCCGGCGCCCCGCACCACCTTGTGACCCGGAAGGCTGCCGCCTGATACATCGGGCATGAGGCGCGGGCCGCGTGGCGCGGCCGGGCCGCGCGGGGCCGCGGGCCCGCACTAGACCGCCCGGTGACACATCGGCCCCAGCGGTCAGGCAGCCCCGAGCGCGACGAATGACCACCCGGTCGCGGTGGTCAGCGGATCGGTGGCGGTGGCGGCGCGGGCGTCGCGCAGTGCCTCGGCGGTCGTCATGCCGTGCCGCAAACCGTCGTGCAGGGCGAGCATCAGCTCTACGGTCGCCTCGTCGTTGACCGGGCCGACGCTTGCGACGATGCCCACGGTGCCGAGCGGCAGCAGCGCCGCGGTGAGGCCGAGCAGTTCGTCGGCGCCCGCGGTGGCCAGCTGGGCCGAGTCGCAGGAGGGCAGGATCAGCCGGTGCGGCGCCCGCCCGAGCCGCTCGAAGTCGTGCACGGTCAGCGGCCCGTCGGCCAGCCGCAGAGACGAGAAGAGCGGGCTATCGGCCCGGAACGTGCCGTGCGCCGCGACATGGGCCAGCCATGCGCCGTCCAGGGCCGCCAGCACCCGCGGCGCCGTCGCACTGGCATCCCGCAGCACGGTCACCCGGTCGTACATCCCGGCGATCGAGGCCAGCTCAGCCGCGTCGGTGCGCAGCCCGGGACCCCCCACGACGAGCACATCGCGACGCTCGGCCGGGGCGGCCGCGCGGGCCCGGAGCCAGGCACGTGCTGACGGGGCGACGGTAAGCACGCTCGCCCGCAGCGCAGGCAGGATCGCCCAGGGGACTCCATGCAACTGCCCTGGCGGCACCACCACGATGAGCCCGTCGCCCAGGTGACGGGCCGCCTCCCCGAGCAGGAAGCCTTCCAGCCTGCGGCCGGTGGCCGCCAGCAGGTCGAGGGTCTCGGCCGGCCGGGCGGACGCGCCGTAGGCCAGGCGGCGAAGCGCGGACCGGGCGTACTCGACCTCCTGCACGGCTTCGGCGACGCGAGCTACCGCGAACCGGCGAACCTGGCCGTGACCGCACAGCATGACCTGCAGCCGACCGCCGACCTCGATGAGCTCAACGAGCTGCCCGGCCCCCAGCTCGGTCAGCAGCGCCCCGACATCCAGCGGCCGGGCCAGGTCAGCCGAGCCGGCGTTACCTGGCACGCGCATCCGCCCAGCGCGGATCCGCCGCTCCAGCTGCTGCTGCTCGCGATCCATCAGGGACGCCGGGGTACCCGCCGCCCTGGCGCTCTCCAGCCGGCTGGTCACCGCACGGTAGCGCGCCAGCTCTTGCTGCAGCTCCCGGTCATCCGGCGGCCGCACCGGCGGCACCGCCAGGGCGGTAGCCCGCCACTGCTCGCCCCACACCAGCAGCCTGCGGGCCCGGCCGGCCCGCAGGCAGACGCGCTGGGCCAGCGTAGCGAGCTCGAGACCGTGCGCGGTGGCCTGCGCGCGCAGCTCGGACGCGCCCAGCGTAAGGCTGTGCGCGTGCAGCACCGCCAGGCCGCGACGGCAGGCATTTAGGGTGCGGCGGGTCTGGCCGCGCGACTCGGCGAGCAGCGCTTCGGCGAGCCATCCGCTGACCCGCGAGAGCGCCGGGCCATGGTGCCGTGCCTGCGCCGCGATGGCCAGGTGGTGCGCTGCGGTTGCGGGACGTGCCAGCAGCAGGGCCGTGCGCCCGGCCAGCAGGCGGGCTTGCGCTGCTTCAGCCGATCCGAGCGCGGTCAGCTGCTCCGCGGTGCGGACCGCGTCTTGCGCCAGCCGGGCCGATGGCGGGCCGGCCGCCAGCTTGGCCCGCAGCAGCAGCAACCTGCAGTGGGCCGTCCACCAGTCGCGTCGCTGGGCAGCAAAGAGCCTGGCAGCCGCGCCCGCCCGGGCCTGGGCGGTGACGGGATCACCGGCGGCTAGCGCGGCACGCGCGGCCACCAGCAGCAGCTCGGCCTTGCGAGTGGCCTGGCCGCGCAGCTTTTCCAGCCGGGCGATGGCTTTATCGGCCTCGGTGAGTGCCTCCGCTGCGAGTCCCGCCGCGAGCAGCACCCCGCACCGGTGCACGCTGAGCTCGGGCATGGGGGTCTCGAGGGCAGCGAAGCGGCGCCCGGCCCCGTCGAAGTGGTTGAGGGCAGCGGGGAGGTCGCCGGCCCGGAAGGCCACCAGACCGCGGTTATGCACCGCAAGCGCGGAGTCGTGCTCCTGGCCGGTGGTGGCGAAGAGCCGTTCGGCCGCGCCGAAGTCACGGTCGGCTGGATCGGTGGCGCCGCGCGCGAGCCGGAGCAGCCCGCGCAGGGTGAGCGCGCGCGCCGTCCAGACGGTGTCCTGCGCCTGCCGCAGCACGGGGATGGCGGGCCGGAGCTCATCGAGGGCCTCGCGGTGGCGGCCGAGCAGCCACAGCGCGCCAGCCAGCCGGAAGCGGACTCGCGCGGCGGTCAGGCCGTTGGCGCACGACGCTGCTGTCTTCAGCGCGTGCAGGCCGGCCGCCGTCCGGCCGCCATGGATGAGCGCGATTCCCAGCGCGGCGAGGGCATCGCCCTCGCGGTCACCGGAACCGGACTTCCTGGCCAGCCGTACCGCCCGCCGGAGGTGGCCGACGGCCGCCGAAGCGTCGCCGAAGTCCCGTTCGACCAGCCCGATCGCCTGGTACGCGATTGACGCGCCGTGCGCCGACGGATGGCTGGCCAGCTGGGCATGCGCGGCGGCCAGCGCGTCCTGGGGCCGGGCAAAGACCAGGGTCAGCAAGCCGTCGGGATCGCCGTTGGAGCTGCCGTTCCCGGCGCTGCTGGACACGGATGGATGTTAAAGCTTGACGCCGGCGACGTCCATGGCTTGTATCACAGGTGCGCTGTCCGGGTCCTCGTTGGGAGAGCTTGTCGCGCCGAGAGGAATGGCAATGAACGCAACGACCGAAGGTGCCCGCGACCCGTACGCGCGATTCTGGGAGCAGCTCGCGGAGGCACAGCTGCGAAATCCTGGCACGAATTTCGTGGTGGCGCCGGACGAGGCGACAGAAGGCTCCGGTGTGCCGCCCAGTTACGTGTATGAAGCGAACACGATGCTCGCGCGCCAGGGCGACATGCACCGGATACTGCCGCACACCCGCGCCAGGGAGGACGACAGCGGCGTCCCAGGCCTGCGCAAGCTAATTTTCGAGAACGGCACCCATATCCCCACCGAAGTGCGCAGGATCAACGGGGCGGCCCAGCCGGACATGCCAGCCGGGCAGCGCCGCAGCATGGTGACCCCTAACCACCTGGTCTCCATTGCCCCAGTCAACCTGTGCCCGGCCGGCGAGCCGTACCCGGTGACGTCCGACACGCCGCTCTGGCCGGATCCGCCGCCGACCACGGCCACGGCCGGTGCCGGTGCCGGTGCCGGTGCCGGGATATCGGTCTTCGTCATCGATACCGGCTTGCAGGAGGACGTCGCCATCGTTCATCCGCTGCTGGCAGATGTGCAGGTGCTGGATAACGAGTCGCCCAAGGTGCCCGTTGGTCCAGATGGGCTGATCAAGGAGTACGCAGGCCATGGCACGTTCATCACCGGAGTGCTCCGGTCTGCGGCACCCGGCGTGCAGGTGACCGTGTCCAGCGCACTGCAGAATGCCGGCACCCTGCTGGAGGCTGAGCTCGGCGGACTGATCTTGTCGCGGCTGGAGCATGTAGCGGGCGGCCCGGGAAAACCCTGGCCGCACATTATCAGTCTGTCCGCGGGGGCAACCACGCAAGACAACCAGGAGCTGATGAGTCTTGCACCGCTGCTCGACCACCTCGCGACCGATCAGCTTGGCACCGTGCTGATCGCGGCCGCTGGCAACGACGGCACCAGCCAGAACCTGTTCTGGCCCGCCGCGTGCGCACCGAATCATCCCGGCGTCATTTCGGTCGGGGCGCTGCGGCGCGACGGCAAGGGCCGCGCATGCTTCAGCAACCACGGGGACTGGGTCAAGGTCTTCGCCTACGGGGAGAAGATCATCAACTTCTTCCGGCCCGGGCCGTATGCCTACCAGCATGATTCCTATGCTGCGTGCCGGTACTACCCGCAGCCGCCGCTTTACTATGACTGCGGCTGTGTCAACCCCGTCATCTCCAAGGGTCACGTCGTCAATTTCGAGGGACTGGCCGAATGGAATGGAACGTCCTTCGCCACGCCGCTGGTGGCGGGAAGGATCGCCGCCCACATGACGAAGATGGGAGAGCTGTCCGACGCCCGGGGGGCGGCGCAGGACCTGCTCGACCGCTGCGCCAAGGCCATCGTCGACGATGGGGACAACGAGGTGCTGCGAGCGCTCCGCTAGCCCGCTGCGCGCGGCCGGCTCGGCGAGCGCGGCACCGCTGGATGAACTAAGATCGTGCCGGCCTGCCGGCGGACGTACTATTAGGATTCCGAAACGCGAGGCTGGCATGACGGTTCACGCTGATGATCCCGGTGTCCTGGTTAGATCCGCGGCCAGTGGCGACAAAGCGGCCTGGACGGCGCTCGTCGAGCGGTTCAGCGGGCTGGTCTGGTCGATTGCTCGCGCGCACCGCCTCAGCTTTGCCGACGCGGAAGAGGTGTTCCAGACCACCTGGCTGAAGCTCACCGAGAACATGCTCCGGCTCAAGGAGCCCGAGCGGGTCGGCGCCTGGTTAGCGGCAACTGCGCGCAATGAGTCGCTCAAGCTCATCCGCCTCGGCACCAGGACGACCATTACCGACGATCCGTATCTCCTGGACCGGGGCAGCGACGGGGAGTCGCCAGAGGATGCGCTGCTTGAGTCAGAGGAGGCCGCCGCGCGGCTGCGGCGGGCGCGCCAGCTGTGGTCCGCCTTCCACCGGCTGCCGGGCCGCTGCCAGCAGCTGCTGCGCTTGATCATCGCGTCGCCGCCGCCGAGCTATTCGGATATCGCCGTGATGCTGGGCATGGCCATCGGCAGCATCGGCCCCACCCGCGCCCGCTGCCTGCAGCAACTTCGATCGGTCCTGTCGGAGCCCGGCGTGCAGGGCCGTCCGGCGGACCCGTGACGCCGACGAGCGAGGGGATGCGACACATGCCGGACGACGACGAGCTTGAGCAGGAACTCGGACGCGCCGAACGGCTGCTCGACCCGGTCCCGGCGCAGCTGCTTCGCGGCGCGGTGGAGATGTTTGACTGGCGCACGATCGATGCCGAGCTCGCCGAGCTGGTCTTCGATTCCGTCGACGCCCGCGCGGCGGTGCTCGTGCGCGGTTCGGACCAGCACCGGCTGCTCACGTTCAGCGCCGGTGACCTCGGCATCGAGCTGGAGCTGACCGGTACCGCGGCGGCCCGCGGCATCACCGGGCGGCTGATCCCAGCACAGCCCGCCGAGATCGAGATCCGGTGTGCCGACCGGCAGCTGACGGTGGCAGCGGACGCGCTCGGACGTTTCAGTGCCGCCTGGCCGGGGTCCGGCCCGCTCAGCTTGCGCTGCCGGCCTGCCGGCGGCAAGGCGGCAAGGCAGGTCGTCACGGAGTGGATCTCTACCTGAACGGTTGCTCGGCTTTCGCCCGGCGTTCGCGCGCCTTCGCCCGGCGTTCGCTCGGGCCAGTTGCCCGCAGCGATGCTGCGGGCAACTGGCCGGGCCGGCGTCAGCCTTTCCAGCCCGTTGCCAACGAATACCGGGTCAGCGTGAAGTCCATGGGGACTCCGTGGGTGGAGGCAATCTCCCAGCCGAAGTTCACCTGCGTCAGCGTGGTGGAGGAACTCAGGTACCCGTGGTTCACCAGCCAGCGCCAGGCGCTGAAAAGATGGGCCTCGCCGCTGGTCTCCTGCTTGCCGGACAGCACGAAGCTGAACATGTCGTTACCGCTCTTCCAGACCGCGAACTTCTGCCCGTATATGTGAATCCTGGCGACGACCCGGCCGGCCGGGACCTGCTTGTGGGTGTCCACCCACATCATGAGCTCGATCTTGTAGTTGTTCAGCCAGAGGTCGTACGCCGCCTCGGCGTCGAAGTTAGTAGCCGCGGAAGGCATTGCCTCGGTGAACTTACTCCGGAGGCTCTGGAAGGAGGTGTACCTCGCGTTATTGTAATTCTTCTGGACCGACGGGTAGGTCTTGACGCTGGTGGTGCTCGGCTGCTTGGACTCGACGCCCCAGTGCCGGTATGAATACGCCCAGATGGTCTGCGGGCCGGCCTTGGAGGTGTTCCACTCATTGTTGTAGACGTCGAATTTGCCGTTATTCCATAGCCCGAAAGGAGCGGTCGACTTCCAGGCCGGGTGCGGCGGAACGGCCGCATGTGCCGTGGCAGGGAAGGTCCCGAAAACAGCCAGTCCCGGTCCGGCGAGCACTCCGGCAGCTAGCATGGCCAGCCGTCGACGCAGCGGCTTGAAAGACGAGCGCATTATTCTGCCTCCTCAATGCCGGGGATCCTGGCTGGCCCAAACCAGTTATGATCCGTCAGGTTCGTGGACGGCTAATCACGCTAGCAGCCATGCATCCGGGCCGCGGCGCAAAGCGGCTAAATCACAACGCGGTGGCCCGGATCGACCTACCCGGGTGCACAGATCGACCTACCCGGTGCACAGATCGACCTACCCGGGTGCGCAGACTGACAAAGTGCGCACAGGCTGACAAGGCGCACAGGCTGACAAAGTGCGCATGCCGACAGGGTATGAAATTTCGGCAAGGAGCAGCACGCTCGCCCGGCGATTCGCCGATCAGCGCCGGGCCGGCGCCAGCCTAGGGCGAATCGCCTGGCGGTTCGGCCAGCGACGAAGAGCCCGGGCCAGTGAAACGGGCGGTCTCGCTGTGCCTGGTTGCCAGGCTCTCGGCCGGCTTGCCGGACAGGCCGGTGCAGCCGCGCAGTGCCTGCCATTCCCGCCGTGCCGCGGCCCCGGCCCGCCCCTGCTCAGGCATCGGCAGCCCGGACTCGATCAGCGCCGGCCGCCATCGGTAGCCATCGACACGACGGCCGGTCACCTTGACGATCAGCGTGCCGCTGTAGGTCTCCGGCGGCGCCGTGTCGTAGAACGCCAGATTCCCCAGGCCGTAGTCGACCAGCGCCGAGCCAAGGTAACCGGCGCCGAGCTGCACGTGCGCGTGCGCGCCGACCACGATGTCGGCGCCCGCCCGGACCAGCATCCTGGCGAGCGGCTGCTGCACCGCGTTCGGGCATTGCTCGGTCTCTGTCCCCCAGTGCAGGTAGACGGCGACCGTGTCGGACCTCCGGCGCGCCCGCTGCACCGCCGTGACCAGCTGGCGTTCGGAGTGCGCCGAGGCGAGGCCGGGCTGATCCGCGGTAGCCGTCCAGGCCGCCTGCAGATTCGTGTCCAGCACCTGGGTAGCCGCGATGATGGCGATCCGCTGGCCGTCCACCACGGTCCGGTACGGGGCGAACGCCTGCGCCGCGTTGCGGCCGACGCCGATGACCGGGAAGCCGGCCGACCTGGCGATGGCCAGGGATTGCTCCAGCCCGGCCCGGCCGCAATCCTCGCCATGGTTGTTGGCCTCGCTGACCACGCTGATCCCGGCCGACCGCAGCGCGGTAAGCGCGGCCGGCGGCGCATGGAAGACGAACTGCTTGGCCTGCGGGTCCGGGCAGTCGTCATCATCGTCGGTCAGCGCGGACTCGAAGTTCGTCATGACCACATCGGCGCCGGACACCAGGCGGCGGACCGGGCCGGACAGCGCGGTCGCCGGATCCGCGGCCAGCCGCGCGCCAAGCACGCCCTCGAAGTGCACGTCCCCGCCGAATGCCAGCGTCACCGGCTTGCCGTCCCCGGTCCAGCGTGCCGATAGCGGCGAGCCAGCGCGCGGCCTGGCCGGGTGCTGGCCGGCCGGCCCGGAACCGTGCCCGCTGGCGGTTGCTCCGGCGCTGCCGCCAGGATCCCCGGTGGCACCGCCCTGACCACCGCAGCCGGCCGCGATCAGGGCGGCCGCGGCCATCAGCAGGCCGGCCGCCAGCCGACTGCGGCGCGGCAGTCGCGCGGATGCGGGCACCGGACGACCGTAACAGCCCACTGACCTGGAGATACCAGGAATCTGCACAGGTCGCGGCTGGAGTCGGCGGCTATGCCGGGAATGTCGCGCTGTGGCCGGCCAGCGCTATCCGGCGACCAGGAACGAGGCGCCGCTCTACGATCCGGCCGACGCCAGGATCCGGAACTGACCCGGGCGGTGGGCCGGCCCATCGGGCCGGCCACCACCGCTGCTCGCGCCTAACCGCCGGCTAGTGCCACCTTCTGGTCAGGCATGTACCAGCCGTAGGACAGTGAGTGCAGCCAGGCACGCCGCGGGGAGTTGTACCGCTGCCTGATGTAGCGCAGTCCCCAGCGGATCTGCGTCCTGGCGTTGTTCTGCCAGTTCGGGCCGGCGGTGGCCATCTTGGAGCCGGGCATGGCCTGCGGGATCCCGTAGGCGCCGGAGTACGGGTTCTCCGCGTGCACGTTCCAGCCGCTCTCCCGCTTCCACAGCTTGTTCAGGTACGGGAACTGGTAGGCCGGTGACCAGTGCTTCTTCCGCAGCATCCGCCAGGCGATCTGCCGTGGCCGGAGGTGGCGGCTGGCCGCCTGGGTGAGCCGCTGAGCGGAGCCGTCAAGCGATGCTGTGCTGGCGCGATGGGCTGCGCCGGCCGGGTGTGCCGTGCTGGCTACACGTGCGGTGCTGGCTACCTGCGCGGGGGCGGCGGCCGGGACCGCGGCCTCGGCGCCGGATGCGGCAGCCACCAGGGCGATGGCTGTGCCCGCTATTGCGAGGGTGAATTTCGTGCAGGTTCGGATAGGGGCACTGATGGGGGCCAAGATGAGCCTTCGGTCGGGCGCAAACATAGCGCTCGGCTGTCACCCAGAACACCTGCCGTCGCCCATTGGGGCGTGGCGGCAGCGGCGTGCGGACGTGACGCGGGTCAGGGCGATCAGGTCACTCGGGGTGATCATCACGCACGCTGGGTGCTGTCAGTCACCCAACATGACGCACGTTCGCAACTACCGCTACCCAAAGCCGGAACAATGCGGCTATGACCTGTATCACACTATTCGTGCAGGTTAACTAGCTATTTCTCCGGAATTCCCGTTTGTCACCTGCGAAGTTACAGGCATGAAAGTAACGTTTTGATAAAGGTGACCGATGTCACACGATTGCTAATCCGGCAGCATAGGTAGCCCTGAGTAAGCGTAAAGAGAGGTTCGCGAACCTGGATCCGGCGAGTCAAATCGATCCGCATGCCGCCACGCCAGCAGGCCGGCTGGCCGCGGGCCAGGTCCCTCGGGAAGCCGTGTTGCGAACGCGCTGGCCGCGAACGAGGACATACCAGCCGGGACGGGCGTTACGGCCCGGCGCTGCCCAGGGACCAGGTCGCCCGGCTCTTCGCCCGCTGACTCAGCCTGTCTTGCTGGCGCGGGCCGCCCGGCGGGGCTGCTGCCGCTGCCGGCGGTCCTCGGCCACCGCCATGGTGTGCCTGGCCTGCCGGCTCTTGGCCCGGCGCAGTGCCCGGCGCTCTTCTTCGGTCTTGCCACCCCAGACGCCATGGTCCTGCACGGATTCCATGGCGAACCGCAGGCACTCGGGCTGGACCTCGCAACGGGCGCAGACCGCTTTCGCCCGGGCAGCCTGCATCAGTCCTGGACCGGCCGCGACGATCGGGAAGAACAGCTCCGGGTCCGCGTTCTGGCAGGCGCCAAGCGAGCGCCAGTCATCGCCGCTTGCCGGTGCTGAAGATGGCTTGTGCATGATCGGCCTTAGGAGTTGCTGGACGTTACCTGGCCGGCGGTGGTACCGGCCTGGGTACGGCCACTGCCCGCTAGTGCCCGGTTTACACCTGCGCCATGGCTCCTTGGCGGCTGATCGTGGATCTTTGGCGGCCAGGAAGGATTAACCGCCGATGCCGGGGTAGCTGCGAATCCGCACGGAAACCGCCGAGGCAGCCCGCCTGTCCCACGGAACGCCGGCCGCCGCCAGCGGCCTTTGGCTTGAGCTGCCGCTGAGCTGAGAGGGTATTTGGTGCGGGCGACAAAAGAGACGACCGGAAGAGCCTCGAATCCATCGCCCGGCCGCTGACCGCCGAAGAGGCCGGTGCCTCCGAGAAGCGCCAGGGCCCGGCAGGCTCCGGGCGGCGTGAGCGCGATCGGCGGCACATGACCAGGCCCTAGCTAGGAGGAACGGACGATGAGCGTGGTAGTTGGCGTCGACGGCACGGAGGCCTCATGCGCGGCCATCCGGCTAGCCGCGGAGGAGGCTCGCTACCGGCAGTCGCAGCTGATCGCCGTGATGGCTTACAGCGGCGAGCGCACGCTCGGCGCTCCACCCGGCCAGCCGGTGGCGACCCTGAGTACCGGCGGCGATGAGTGGACCGCAGCCGAGTCAAGCCTGCGGAACCTCGTCATCGAGGCGCTCGGGAAGCAGGCCGACCACGTGGAACTGCGGGTAGTGGCAGGAATCGCCGGACGGCAGATCGTCGAGGCGGCCAGGGAGGCCCGGGCGCAGCTCATCGTGCTGGCCACCCGTGGCAGCATGTCCCTGCTGCTTGGCACGGTCAGCCAGTACGTGCTGCGCAAGGCGCCGTGCCCCGTGCTGGTCGTCCCGGCCGGCGCCGCCGGCATCGGCATCAGCTGAAACCGGCCGGTACTGGCCAGCGGAGCCGACGCCGCCGACGCAGCTCCGGGCGCTGGGCATCCGTCCTTGATCACGTGGGCATCCGTCCTTGATCACGGTAGATTCGCGCGCTGGAGCCCCCCGAATCATCCGTGATCACGAACCGAGCCCCCCCCGAATCATCCGTGATCACGAACCGAGCCCCCCCGAATCATCCGTGATCACGACCCAAGCCCCCCTGAATCATCCGTGATCACGAACCGAGCGCGGGCGCGCAAGCGGCTGGCGGGCGCCCATGTGGGCGCCCGCCAGCTGAGGATGATCAGGTATCGCGGTGGTCAGGAATGGCCGGAGAACTCCTCCAGGCGCTTCCAGAAGGTCCGGTAGCCCTGCAGCGCGGTCCGGAGTTCCTCGGTGCCCGCACCGGATCCCTGCCAGCCGGATAGCAGCGCATGCTGCCGCTGCTTGAGCGACCCGATGAGCGACTCGACGCTGTCGTCGGTCAGCCCGGCGGCCAGTTCCACCGAAGCCCGCGGGTCATCGACGAACATCGCCTGGATCTCCGGCCAGCGAGCGCTGGGGCTGCCGCCGCCGCGCGCCGGGCTGGCACCCGGCCGCGGTCCGGCTGCCCGGGCCGCCGGACCGGCCACAGCCGCCGGACCGGCCACATCGGCCTCAGCGGCGGCCGCGTCAGCCTTGCCGGGCACGACCTGATCGTTATCAGCGGCGAGCTGCTCGTCCAGGATGATCGGGTCATCGTCCGGCACGATCCGCTGATCGTCCGGCACCGGCGTGCCATTGCCCAGCGCAGCACGCCCAGCGTCCGGCACGATCCGCTCAGCATCGGGCATGAGCCTGTCGTCACCAGGCACTTCGTCGCCGGGTGCCATCTGGTCGCGGCCTGTCCTTGGTGTTGGCGATGTCATAACGTCAGCTCCTCCGGGTCCGCTGTACTGGAATCTGCGACCGGCTCTCGTCGACCGGCTCGGCGCGGTCGGCCGGCTGGTAGCCGGCTGGCTGCTCGCCATCGCCGGGCAGGTAAGAGACCGGCTCGCCGTCATCTACCTGGTAGGCGCCGGCCGGCTCAGCGGCACTCCCCGGCTCGCTGGCGCGCGCTGGCTCGGCGTCGGTCACCGGCTCGGCGGCGGTGGCTCCCGTCGCATCTGCCTCGTCGCCGAGCAGGTCATTGAACAGGGCACGGTAATGGATCATGCCCTGCCGCAGGTCCTCGGTCGAGGCGGTGCGAGCGGTGGCCAGCTCGCTGATCTTCTCGGCCGCCCGGTAATGGCCGAGGGTCTTCGCGTGCTCCACCGACAGGTCGGCGAGCACCTGGTCACGATGATCTGCCGGATAGCCGCGCTCGGTCATGACGGCGACCACGAGTACCTGAGCGGCGGTAACTGCCTCGGCCGGCTCGTCCACGAACCGCTGCTGGATACCAGCCCACCGGTCCGCGTAGTTCGCGCGGGCAGCGGGCGTCAGGGGGCGTATGTCCAGCCCGTGCACCCGCCGCTCACGACCGGACAGCTCGGCTTCGGCCTTGAGCTTGCTGGCGTGCTCGCCGACGGCCCGGTCGTATTCCGGGCCGAAGCGCTGCTGGAGCCGCCGGCGGCGCGCCGCCGCCATCAGCATGATCACTATTGCAGCGACCACGACGATGGCAACGACGATGACCACGATGGTTCCGGTTGACACGAGAATCACCTGCTTTCGGGTTATGTTCCCCCCCGCATTGCCCTGAAAGGGCGCGGTCAAACTCGCGGTCCAGGCACCCGGCCGCGAACAACACCGGCGGCGAATGGCGGCCCGACGACCCGGCCAGCAGGGCCCGGTAGCTGGGATTCCGGTAACCGGACGCCGCCAGCTGGCGCCAGGGCTAGTTCGCCCAGCTGCCGTACGCGGGCCCGAATTCGCTCGCCAGTGCTGCCCTGGCCTGCTGCTCAAGCACGAGGGCGTCGCGCTGGCAACGCTCGTGCAAGATGCCGAACGCGAACGCGTTCTCGCCGGCCTGGTGCGCCCGCACCCCGATGTCCCGCGCCGTGTCCCGGGCGACCACGGCATCATGATGTTCGCCGAGCGTCGACTGCAGCTTCTTCATGCGCTTGGTGACCTGCCGGCCTTTCTGCCAGCCAGCCAGCCGGGCCGCCTCGGCGGTGTACCTGGCGTCCTTGGCCGCCTTGCGGGTCTCGTGGATGGCCGCCTCCCTCGGCCGGCCGGCCGGTGCCGGGCCCGCGCCGCGGGCCCGGCGGCGCACCCGGCGGCGGGCGCGGCACACCAGGTGCGGCAGCACGTCCGCCGCGGGCTGCCGCGCCTTCTGGCCGCGCAGCGGATCGCGGAGCGCCTGGTCAAGGTCGTTCAGCAGGGCGAAATAGCGGTCCGAGTCCAGCGCCTCGCGCAGGGCTGCGCGGGCGGACGCCGCACGCGGGGCAAAATGCGCGCTGACCCGCGCCTGAACCGGGCCCAGTAGCTGTTCCACGTCCGTCTCCGCCAACCTGGCCTGCAGGTACGGGGCAAGGACCTCGTTGTCGCGGACCTCGCCGAGCACGCCGCCCAGCCACTTCAGCTCGGCCCGGAGCGGGCCCGCGCCCGGCATGCCCATGGTCTTGCCCGTCGACTTCAGGATGCTGCGCAACCGCCGGGTCGCGACCCGCATGTCATGCACCGACTCTGGCTCGTCGCGGCGGACCATCGGGTCGAGCGACTGCACGGCGGCGGCTTGCGCCCGGGCGTACGCCAGCACCACGTCCCCGGCCGCAGTGCCCGCCGTCAGGCGCCGTTCCGGCGCGGCGGCTGGCAGCTGGCCGGCCAGCGCACGCGCCAGCTTCGCCGGGTGCCCGGCCGGGCGCAGGCCGCTGCGGCGGAGCCGCTTGTCGGCAGCCTTCAGCAAGCCGGGGCCGCCGCCGGTCAGCTCGACCTCCACCTCGCGCCAGCGCGTCAGCGTCGCGGACTCGCCCATCGTCTGCGCCGAGACGTCATCGGCGGTCACTTCCGCCAGTGACTCACCCGCCGCGCCGAGTAGGGCATGGCCGCTGCGGACGGTGGTGATCATGGCCACTGGCTGCAGGGCCTCCCCGCGCGTATAGGCACGCACCAGGCCGGCCAGTTCGTCGGGCACCCGGCGGCTCCGCCCCAGCGGCAGCTGGATTTCCCGCCGCGAGTCGCCGCCGAGCGGCAGCTTCAGGTGCCACCCCGGGTCCTTGCCGCCACGGCGGCGGCGCAGCGTAACGCCGCCGCGGGCGAGGCGGAGGCCCGCGGTGTCGAAGTACTCGGCGGTCAGCTTCTGCTCGGCCAGCGCGGACTCGCCGGTGACCGACGGCAGATCCTGCAGGCCCGGCAGCACGGCGCCAGCCTCGAAGTCATACTTTCGCTCGGTTTCGCTGATCTCGGTGGCCATATGCAGCCCACTACCCGCACCGCGGGAAGTGATTCGGGCAGCCGGGCATCGCGGGTTAACTTTGGCCGCGAACGGTCAGAACCTGCCCGACCGGCGCAGCGAACGCGGGCGGCCGTCTGGGTCGTAACTGACGCGGTAGAGGACTTCGGCCCAGGCCCGCGTCCAGGCAGCTAGCTGCGGGACGTGGTAGCGCCGCAACTGCCCGGGCGGCCTCGGCCCTTTCCGGCCGCCCGCGTGCCACGCGTCGAGGTCGGCGGCTGACTGCCGGAATGCGTCAAAGGCAGCGCGGCCGCCGAGGCCGGCCCTGGCCTGCGGACTGCCCAGGTGCTCGGCGGCCAGCGCGGCGCGCAGCGCGGCGGCGTAGCCGGCCGCGCCCGATCGATCCGCCGGCGCTGCCTGGACGGCAGGCTCGTCGATGACTGCGCAGCTCAGCTCGGAGTCATGAGTCCACGAGCGCCGGTCGAGATTTGTCTGATCCCACGATGGCCCAGGTGTCGTCGACGATGCAGACCTTGGCGTGCACGTAGACCGGCGTGCCCGCCGCATTCTCGATGCCGTAGACCGTGACCCGGTCCCCGGCCGCCCGGCGCAGCAGGTCAAGGGCCTTGATCCGGCCGACCAGGTTCGGTGGCAGGGACAGCCGGCCGTCCTGGTCGGGGAAGCGGGGGATGACGGCGATCAGGCGCAGGTCCGGGGAGCCCCGCAGGGCCCGGGCCAGCGCCGCGACGACGACGGCTGACCAGAGATACTGGTCTTCCAGGTAGATGAGGCTGCGGGCGCGCGGCCGCACCTTGCGATACGCGCGGGCGATGCTGCGCTCGCCGTCCGGCGCGAAATAGTAACCGGACCTGCGGTACGGGTTAGGTGCGCAGGATCTGCACTTCACCGTGGTGGCTAGCGTCGTCGCGCCGGCTGTGGCACAGGTCGATGCCGCCGATAAAGGCGACGTCAAGTTCCGGGCGGCCCGGATGGCGGAGCACCACCAGCTTCATGTGATGCGATCCGCCCGGGCGAACCCGCATGTCGAGCAGGCACTGACCGCCCGCCGCCTCGATTGCCTCGCCCAGATGGCGGTTCTGCTGCTCGCTGAAGGCAAACCGGTCCAGGTGCGAGCGCCAGACCAGGCCCCTGACCAGCACGCCGCGCCGGGCCGCGGCGCAGAATAGCTCGGACACCTCGTGGCCGGCCTCGGACAGCTGCTGGTCGGGGTCGCCGCGCCAGTCGGTGAAGAGCAGCACATCGCCCGCCGTCATCGCCGTGACCCTGGCGACGAGCTCGGCGAAGTACGACGAGCCGTGGATCAGCGGGCGCACCAGGTTGCCTGCCGACCAGGCCAGCCCGTCGCCGCGTCGCCGGTCCAGCCGCGTCGCCGCGCTCCGCCGCGGTGAGGAACCAGTCAGCGAGCCGGATGCCGCCCGGTGCCGGGCGCAGCTGCGCGGTGGTCATTCCTCGAAATATTCTTCGATGGTTTCCGTTTCCGGCTGCCGGGGGGTGACCGGCTCGGCGCCGCCGTTGTACCTGGCAGCGACTTCATCTGCCTGCGGAACCTCCGGGTTGAGCAGGTACGGCGGCAGCCGGGTCTCATCCACCTCGCGGATGACCGGGCCCCGCGGGCCCCGCCGGACCAGGATGCGCCTGCGCAGCCAGCCGTATCCGCTGCGCGGGATAAAGAAACCTACCAGTCCGGTAAGAATAACTACCCAGCCCACGACATGCAGGTTCAGCACGCGCAAGTGGGCATGGACGGCGAACGCCAGGATCGCGCCGATGGCCACTAACGTCAGCCCAGTGGCGGTCTTCATGACTATCCCTTCATCGAGCAGTGAGAACACTGGATCTCGGCGGCGGCTGCGTCGCCTCATCCGGGCTCGCGGCGGGCCGTCGGCAGGCGGCGACGGGCGGCTGACGTGACTACTTGCTTGGCTTCGGGGCTGAGCAAGAGGTCTTCGGATTGACGCCGAAGTAGTTCAGCGGGCCAGCGACGATCGTCAAGGCGATCGTGCCCGCTTTAACGCAGCTGTTAACCGGCCCGTTGTAGTAATGGCGCTGACCACCTGCGATGGCCCCGATAGCCAGCCAGATAACGAGCAACACCGCGCCGAAACGCATCGTGACCTCCAAATGAGTATGTTATTTCTGTGCTATTGACAACGCCTGCCCCCCGCCGCCTGCCCTGCTGGATGTTCATGACTTAAGCTGCTGGATCCCGTTAATGCCGTCGCCGGGTATGCCGGAACGGTGCCGACGCCCCAGCCCGCCAGCCGTTCGATCAGGGCTTCGGAAACGAGCTGGCCCACTCTCCGGCCTCCCTCAGTCTCTTCCGCTCTTTCCGCATCCGCGGTGCGCGCCAGCTCAGTTCTCCGCCAGGACAGCTGCCAAACATGCCCGGTGATACCCGAGCGGCCCGGCGACGAGAGCGCCGCCGGCAGCGCCCAGGGATGCCCCGGCCACCAGGTAGCCGGTGGCGAAGCTGGACAGGTGATAGCGGAACGGGCGGCCTATCCAGGGACCTGCCAGGCGGGACGGCACCGCCCGCAGATGGGTCACCGCCGCGCAGCATCAGGATGACGAGAACGATGATCACGATGAGCACGAGCGTGCCGAGGCCGATGTACATGGCTGACTCCTTGCTGCGGGGGGCTTGAATGCCCGGCTGTACCCGCCGGCAACGGTGTCATGCGCGAGGAGGCTCCCGCGCGGCGCAGGCACAGCGATCCCTGACCAGGGCGGTAACGGCGGGGACCGGCGCCGCTATTGCCGTTATGGAGCGTATTGCCGGGCCGCGCGGGAGCCTCCGGCGCTATCATCTTCGGGGGTTCGCCGGGCATTCAGCCCCGCGCGCCTGAGTCGCCAGTGCTGGCCGGACGGTCGGTGAAGGAGACTCGCACCTGCTGCTCGCCCGGCGGTGATTCATGCAGCGCCTGCAGCGCCATCGCGGCCCGGTCCGCCTCCGTCAGCGGCGGCTGGATGATCGTGCGCGGCCACAGCCTTCGCTCGAGCACGACATTGACCTCGGCAGCGTAAACCGTCAGCTGCACCCCGAGGGAGATCCACGCGATCATGGCGAGCACCGTCGCGAACACGCCGTAGACCGAGCTGCTGTGCAGGAAGTGGTGGACGAGGTAGGTCCCGATCGCTTGCAGCAGCGTCCAGGCGGCCCCGCCGAATGCGGCTCCGGGAAGCAGCGCCCGGCTCGGCACGCCCTTCGGGGTTAGCACCCGGAAGCTGACGAAATACAGCCCGACGTTAGCCAGCAGCGCAAGGACAACCGCCAGCACGACAACGACGACGGCATTGTGACCGAAGGTGTCCAGCCCGGTCAGCAGCGTGGTGACGATGACACCGATGCCGAGCACGCCCAGGAAGATCATCGAGCGGACGAGCCTTGGCAGGAATCCGGGCCGTGCCGGGCCGGGCAGGTTCCATACCTGTTCCATCGTGAACAGTCCCGCCTGGGCCAGGCCGGTGGCGCCCCACAGCAGCCCGACCAGCCCGATGATCAGCCCGATCACGCTGGAACGTCGCAGCGCGGAAATATTCGTCAGCTGATCGCCGCCCGCCGGGAACTGGTTGGCGACGGCATTCAGCACGTCGTGATACAGCGCCTGGTTACCGGCCACGATGAGGCCGAGCACCGTGACCAGGATGAGCAGCAGCGGGAACAATGAGAGGAACGCGGAGTGCGCGAGGCTCGCTGTCAGCGTGCCGCCGTTATCGTCGCCGTACTTCTTGATGACGCCGAAGACGAAGGCCGGCACCCGGTGCCGCTGCTGGGCCCGGTCTACCCTGCGGATCGCGCGCTCTACAGGATTGACGGTCACGCTCCCGGCGGCTCGCCTGCTCGCAACACGAGCATGGTCATGTCGTCGCGCAGCTCGCCGGAGCAGAATTCCAGCACCGCTGCCTGCATGCGCGCGGCCACCTCGGCTGGCGCCTTCCCGGCCAGCGCGGCAAGTTCCTCGGTCAGCCGGTCCTCGAACGAGGTCTGCTGGAGACTGCGCGCATCGGTCAGGCCGTCGGTGTAGAAGAACAGCAGGTCGCCCTTGGACAGCTCCAGGTCCTGGGCCTGCGGGCCAGAGTCGGGAAAGATGCCGAGCGGCAGGCCGCCGCCGTTCATCGTCTGCACCCGCCCGTCGGGCCGGATCAGCACCGGCAGCGGATGCCCGGCGCTGCCGAGGGTGACCCGCAGGGCGCCGTCCTGCCAGCGCAGGTGGGCGGCATCCGCCGTGACGAACCGGCCGCCGAATTCCTCGGCCAGCATGATCTCGTTAACCATCCGCAGTACCTCAGCCGGATCCGCGCACCAGTGCCCGGCCACCCTGATGGCGTGCCGGGCCGCCGCGGTCACCGACGCCGCACCCTTTCCCTTGCCGCAGACGTCGCCGATCGCGATGCCCCAGCCGCCAGGAGTGCGGTAGACGTTGTAGAAGTCGCCGCCAGGCCCCGGGATCGCGGTGGCATCCAGGTGGGATGCGGCAATCTCGACGCCGGGTACCGCAGGCAGCTCAGTGGGGCGCAGCCCAGCCTGCAGCGCATCGGCGACGTCGGTGCGCTGCCGGAGCATCCGGTCCACCCTGATCGCGAGCGCCAGGTGCTCCCCGATCTCCTCCACGATGCCGACGTCCGCCGTGCCGAAATAGGCCCCGCCGGCCTCCCTGGCCAGGGTGAGCGCCCCGTAGGAGCGCTCACCGTCGGACAGCGGGACCGTCAGCAAGGAGGTCGCTCCCAGCCGGGCCAGGAACGGGATGCCGTCGGAGCCGGCGCCGAGCAGGCCGCCGTCTTCCACGTGCGCGATCAGCAGCGAGCTGCCGGATTCGTGCACCTGGCCGGGCGCGGAGCCGCGTTCCGGGTCGGCGCCGGCCATCGACCGGGCTAGCTCCACCGACGCCTCATCCTGCGGCCCGATGACGAACTGCCGCCGGAGCAGGCCGGTGCGTTCCACGTCGACGACGACCCAGGCCGCGAGCTCGCTGGCCAGCAGCCGTGCGCACCGCTGCAGCATGACGGACTCGCTGACAGTGGCGTTTTCCAGCACGAGCCTGGTCGCCGCGCCTAGCAAGTCCAGCCGGCTGGTAACCGCGCTAACGCTGGCACCGTCACGGCTGGCAGCCTTGTCCGCGGCCTTTTCCGCAGCCTTGCGGCCGCGCGGTTGGGCAGCCGCCGAGCCGTGCCGGGTAGCGGCGACAACCAGCTGGTCCGGGTCGCCGGCCAGGCTGACCGGGCTGATATCAAGCACGTTCGGCACGGTGCCGGCCGCGCCGAGCAACCCGCACTGGACCTGGCGGCCCTTTCCGGTACGCCGGGCGGCGGCAAGCTGAGTCTGCACGGCGGCGCGCGCGGGCAGTTCGACGAATGCCGAGAAGGGCTTTCCGGTGGCATACCCGGGCGAGAAGCCGAGCAGGTGGCCGGCCCGCCGGTTGGCCCGCCGGACGGTGCCGTCACGGTCGAGCAGGAACAGCGGCACCGGTGCCTCCTGGAAGACCGCATGCAGCAGCCGCCGGTCCCCCTGCAGGCCGCCGGTCAGCGGCTCTGCCGCCGGTCCGTCGGCAGCCTGTGCCTGCATCGAGTTGAGCGCCTCGATCGCGCCGTCTAGCTCAGCGAACGCAGCATCGAGCACCTGCCGCAAGTGCGCGCCGGGGAGTGCGGCGGCTTGCCGCAGCTGGCCGCGGCGCGCGGTCAGCCCGGAGATCTCGCCTTCGAGCCCGGGAAGGTGCGGCATGCGCAAGTCCTATCTACTAGCTTCCCTTGTCCACTACCGCCCACAGCGTCCCGCAAACACCCAGCGGAATGTGATCGCCAGTCTGGCGGTTTGGCGCCTTGGCCGCGGGTACGGGCAACTTTCGGCTGCGAAATGAAGCTGGACCTGCCTGCCTTCCGCGCGGCGTTCGCCGAGGTATTTCGCGTTCGCGGATGCGGTCAGCCTGCTGCCCGCTTACCTGGGCAGGGCGCCGTCAGCCGGGGAATCGCCCACCGGGTCGACGCCGTGCTCGGCGGCCAGCGCAGCGGGCAGCGGATGCGCTGCGCTGATCGCAAGCTCCACGGTCTCGTAACTGGGCAGCCGGTCGGCAAGCCCGGTGATCCACAGCGCCTTGGTGTACCGGTAGCGCGCGCCTGCCAGTGCGAGGACGCCGCCGGCCGCCATCAGCTTCTTCCAGTGGCCGACGATCACGGCCAGGCAGTTAGTGTCCAGGAAGTCGACGGCTGCGAGATCGAGGATTATCCGGCTGCTAGCCCGGCGCGCCTGTGTCAGGCAATCGTCGAACTGCCCGCTGGTGACAACGTCAAGGTCGCCGCGCACGGTGACTATCACGCTGTCGTCCCGCTGCTCGGTCGACAGCTGGAGCCCGTCCAACCTGCCTCCCGTGAAATAGGCCCCGGCAGGGGCGGTGACACAGGCTCATCGTATGCCCGCAAACCGGGCCGCGGGTCCGGCCGCACGCCCCGGGCAGCGGTGCCGACGGCCTCGACTAGACATCCGCGCGTAACATTTCTGTTGAGCGCGGCGCCAGCGGCGCCGGACCAGAGCGCTCGGCACCAGGGAGGGAGGGGTGCACGGGGCACCATGATGCCCGACACGACGCCCGCCGATATGGGCTTTCATCATCTGGCGCTCCTGTACCGCAGCAGCCAGGAGTATCTGGCAACTCTGCGGACATTCGTGCAGGCCGGTCTTGCGCTGGCCGAGCCGGTATTTGTCGCCGTGCCCGGCCCGGCCGCCGAGCTGCTGCGTGACCAGCTGGCTCAACCATCCGGGCAGCTCGTCTTCGCCGACATGGAAACCCTCGGCCTTAACCCGGCGCGGATCATCCCGGCGGTCAGCGCCTTCGTCGAGGCGCACCCGGGTCAGCCTGTCCGGTATGTCGGGGAGCCCGCCTGGCCGACGCGGTCGGCTGATGAACTACGGGAGACGGCCCGGCATGAATCGCTCCTGAACCGGGCATTCGCTGACGCGCCGGTCACCATCTTGTGTCCGTACGACACCACGATGCTGCCCGCATCGGTCATTGGCGATGCCAGGCGAACCCATCCGGTCCTGCTGCGCCGGGGGGCAAGGCAGGCAAGCCCCGAGTATCCGGGACCCGACGACCTGCCGCCTGGCTGTGACGCGCCGCTGCCCGAGCCGCCGTCCCGCGCAGCCATGATCCGCTACGCGACCAGCCTCCGCGTGATACGTGATCTCGTCGCCAGGCACGCCGCGCAGGCCGGGCTAACTGCTGCCCGCACTGCCGATCTGGTGCTTGCGGTCAGCGAGATTGCCGCCAACACGCTCCGCTATACCAGGACCGGCGGCACGCTGTATGTCTGGCGCACTCCGGATAGCCTCATCTGCCAGCTGCACGACCAGGGCCGGATCACTGACCCGCTGGCCAGCCGCCGGCGCCCGGCGCTCGACGTACTCGGCGGCCAGGGACTCTGGGTTGTCAACCAGGTCTGCGACCTTGTCGAGCTTCGCTCCGGCCGGGCCGGCACCACCGTCCGCCTGCGCATGCGCCTGGGTTAGGCGTAACCGCCTCGCAAGCCCTCGCGGCTCCTGCAGTTCGCGCGGTTCAGGCCGGCTTATTCGTCCGGCTGGCTGCGGTGCACGAGCGGCAATACGAACCACAGGCCGCCGAAGAGGCACACCGTGACAGCAGTGATCACCAATGCCGGGATGCCGTGGTCGACGTACCCGGTGACGAGCAGCACCGCTGCGGAGATGGCAAGGCCCACGGCGGCCAGGCCGCCGATCGCCATCGCGTTGGCCGCCCGGACCAGGCTTTCCTTCTGGTGCCGCCGGAAGACAAGGCGGTGGTAGGCAACCGGCCCGAGCAGCAGCGCGGTTGCCAGCGCCGCCAGCATCAGGGTCGCGATATACAGCTGCCGCTGCGGATGGCTCAGCGCGGCGAACCTGTTCGAGAACGGCAGCGCGAGCAGGAAGCCGAACAGGACCTGGACGCCAAGGCCGGCTACCCGGAGTTCCTGGAGCAGCTCAGCCAGGTTACGGTCGTCGCGCTCGGTCCGGGACTCATCGCGTCCGCTTGCCGAGCTCATCGCCGCCCCGTGGTTGCCGCTGACCGGTCATCGCCTGATCCCCTGTTACCTGGGAAGGCCGGCCTCAAACGCATGCCAGCCTGGCCCGCGTTTGCATCCGGCCCGGCGGCACTTACGCTAGCAATTGCACCGGGGTCCAGCAGCGGGCCTTCGGCGGGACGTTGAGGCCATCCGCGGCCGTCCGGTTTGGACGCGGCGCAGTGGGCGGTCAGCTGCCCTGCCCGTGTGGCCCGGTGCTTCCTGATGGTTCCGAGAGGAACGGCCAGTGCCTTCCGCCGACTCGTTGCCTGCCCCGGACGGCGAGACCGAGCGCCTGCTCGGCCTGCTGGGAAGTTTGCCTGCGGATGATCCTCGCTCCGAGGTAATCCGGGCGCGCATAGTTGCGCAGCATATGAAACTGGCGCGGCGAATCGCCCGCCGCTATGCGGGCCGCGGCGAGCCGGTCGAGGATCTGGCGCAGTCAGCGCTGATGGGGCTGGTCAAGGCCATCAATGGCTACGACCCGCTGCGCGGGCATGACTTCCTCGCCTATGCGCGCCCGATGATGCACGGCGAGGTGAAAAGGCATTTCCGTGACCAGACCTGGGCCGTGCGGGTGCCGCGAAATGTGCAGGAAGGCCGGGCCGAGCTAAGCCAGGCCGCTGCCGCGCTCTCGCAGCGCCTTGGCCGGCCGCCGACGGACCAAGAGCTTGCCGCTGAGCTGCGGTTGTCCGAAGCGGAACTGGCTGGCCTGCGGGAGGCATCCGCGGCGTATAGCGCCCTGTCCCTGAGCATGCCGGCCGGGCCGGATGAAGGCAGGACGCTGGCCGACTCCCTCGGTGCCGCGGACGAGGCGCTGGAGGCCGTCGACGACCGTGAGTCCCTGCACCCGCTGCTAGACGCCCTCCCGCCCAGGGAACTTCGGCTGATTCTGCTGCGCTTCTTCGGTAACCAGACCCAGGCAGAGATTGCCGCCGAGCTCGGCGTGTCCCAGATGCAGGTCTCCCGGCTGCTGGCGGCCACGCTCGCCACGCTGCGGACGGGCATGCTGACTGAGACGTGATGATCGCGGCGACGCTGCCCGACAACCATCATTAACGGATTGTCGGGTGCCGGCCTGTCCCCGGCCGATGGTTTGGTATCCCCGGGACGGGCACATGATCAATCAGGCAGATGTCTAGCGGACAGGGCCGCCCGGGGAACGTCCCATTGCGCGGGACGCAGGCATACCCGAAGCACGCGAGTGACGGAGCAACGGACGGCACCGGCGACTTCGATTCGGCCAGCCGGGGAGGCCCGGCCGTGGCCCAAGTAAACGGCCCCGAGGGGTAGCGATGACTGCGATGCAGGAGCCTTCCGCGCAAACGGCGCGCACAGATGCGCGGCCAGCAGACGCGCGGCCAGCAGACGCGCGGCCAGCAGACGCGCGGCCAGCAGATGCGCGGCCAGCAGATCGGTACTCCGATGCCATCGCGTCGTTCACCGAACTGGCAAGGGCGCTGGCCCGGCATGAGTCAGTCCCGGATGCATTGCAGAGCATTCTGGCGCTCATCCTCCGGCTGGTGCCAGGGTGTCATGCGGCTAGCGTCACCGTGCTCGACGAGCAGTCCGAGCCGAGCACGATCATGGCGACTTCCGAGGAGACCTATGAGATGGATCGGCGTCAGTATGCCCTGCATGACGGTCCGTGCCTGGATGCCGCCCGGTACCAGCAGGTCAACCGGTGGAGCATGCAGGAGGCAAGGCAGCGGTGGCCCGACTTCACCGGCCTTGCGGAGGAGATAGGGCTGCGGAGTTACCTTTCCGCAGGACTCAGCTGGGACGACCGTCCGCTGGGCGCGCTGAACCTGTCCTGCCGGGAGACGGACGGCTTCGACCAGGTGGACGAGCAGTTGCTTTCGCTTTTCACGGCGCCGGCCACCGCAGCCATCGTGGTGACAAGTCGCTATTCGAAGGCCCGTGACCTGGCTGCTCAGCTGGAACAGGCACTGCAGTCGCGGGCCGTGATCGACCAGGCAATCGGGATTGTGATGGCTGAGTCGCGCTGCGACCCCGCCGAAGCGTTCGCAATCCTCGGGCGGGCATCGAACAACCGCAACATGAAGCTGCGCGACCTGGCCGCGGAGATCGTCGTGCGAGTCGGCGGCCAGGCAACCCTCCCGTCCCGCGGACTAGCCGGCTACCTGACGCTGGCCGGCTGGCCAGGGTACCTGGCGCCCGCGGGCTAGCGGCACCTGGCGCTCGCGGGCTAGCGGCACCTGGCGGGCTAGCGGCACCTGGCGGGCTAGCGGCCTCGGACCGGTACCGCGTGTCTGAGCGGTCAGCGCCTGGAGTTGCCGGTGTGCTTGGCAGTGGATCCGGGCCGCAGGACCGCCAACGTTAGGGACGGCCATTGCCGGGTACTGCACCATCCCTGGAAAGGGGCCATAAATGGATGAGACCGCAACGACCCGGCCGACCGCACCGGACCGGTCAACCGCAGAACTGCTTGCCATAGCCGCTGGCAGCGCGTTGCTGGCCGGCTGGCTCATCGTCCGGCAACGTCGGTAAGCGACAACGCCGAGGACGGCCGAGAACGGGGAGTTGAATCAGATGCTTGGCAAGCGCAGCAGCACACGTGACGAGCAAGCGGCCCGTGACGAGGAACCCGGCATTACCCGCGACGACGCCGCTAGCGCGACACGTGATGGCAATTCCAGCGCTATCCGAGACGGCGAGCAGGCCATGCCCGAGACCCCGACCGATCTCGGCAGCGGATCCTGGCTCGCGGCGGCCAAGCGCTCCGTCCGGGAATTCCAGGACGACGCGCTGACCGACCGGGCAGCGACGCTTACTTACTACGGGGTACTGGCGATCTTCCCCGGAATACTTTTCCTGGTATCGCTGCTCGGCCTGCTTGGCCACCAGGCCACCCAGCCGCTCATCAACAACTTCGCCGCGGCGGTTCCCGGCGAGGTCCGGCAGACGATGCTCTCCGCCGTCAGTCACCTGCAGGGTGGCCATGCCACCGCAAGCCTGGTTGCCGTCTTGGGCCTAGCTGCGGCGCTCTGGTCATCGTCGAGCTATACGGCGGCATTCATGCGAGCCTCGAACGCCATCTACGACGTGCCAGAGGGCAGGCCGATCTGGAAGACGCTTCCCATTCGGCTCGGCGTCACGCTCGTACTGATGGTGCTGCTCGTGGCGTCCGCCCTGATGGTGGTCGTTACTGGCGGGCTCGCCGCCCGCGTCGGGCATGTGCTCGGAATCGGCAGTACAGCGGTCGCCATCTGGGATATCGCTAAATGGCCCGTCCTGCTCATCCTCGTCAGCCTGATGCTCGCCCTGCTGTACTGGGCCAGCCCTAACGCGAAACACGGGTTCCGGTGGGTAAGCCCGGGCGGCCTGCTGGCAGTGGTCGGCTGGCTGCTCGTGTCGGGGCTTTTCACGCTCTACGTCGCGTACTTCGGGCACTACAACAAGATCTACGGCAGCCTCGCCGCGGTCATCATCTTCTTTGTCTGGCTCTGGATATCCAACATCGCCGTACTGTTTGGCGCCGAGTTCAACGCCGAACTGGAACGGGGGCGCGCAATGGCCGGCGGCACCCCAGCGGACAAGGAACCGTTCGTGGAGCTCCGGGATACCAGGAAGCTGCGCAAGAAAGCCAGGAAGCGCCCGGCCTGACGAGCCACGTCGAGCCTGGCGCTGGCCGCGACATGCTGCCGATCGTGCAGTCGGCACGCAAGGTCAGCATCTCGTTAAGGTGGCCGAGCCGCCAGGCGATGGTGGTGAACGGGGGTGGCCATGGCTGAGTCGGACTGGCGGAGTCCCGCCCCCCCACTCGCCCGCACCCACCAAGGCGGTCGCGCGCGGCCCCGGCCCTGCCGCGCGCGGGCGGATCGACCAGCAGCCCGGCACGGGCTCCCAGAGATATTCGTCGTCGGTCATAGCCGGGATCTCGATGCGCGTGCCGTTTCCGCTATCTCCGTCTGGGCCGGTCATGCGATGGGCGAGGCGCTCGCGCGCCCAGTCGAACTGCTCCAGCAACGGGAAGAGGCGTCGTGGTGGCGTCGTGGTGGCGTCGCCATCGGGCAATTCTCTCAGCCGGGCCCGGCGTGGGCCGTCCGGGCGTCCGCTGGCCTGGTCGCTGGCGTCCGCTGGCCTGGGCAGCCCTGCGCGCTGCCCAGGCAAGCGGCGATAAGGCTGCTTGCCGGCAGGCGGGCCCTGACTACGCCGACCGGCAAGCAGCGTCCGCTGGCGCCTGCGGTGACCCGGGCGCCATGCTTAGCTGCGCCGCCAGCCTCGGAGCGCAGGCTACGATTTCCGCCGCTACCAGCGGTACCAGCGACGACGCCGGCTGCCGGCTGTCTCTGCGGCGCGGAATAGGAAACCGACCAGCCAGATCGCCAGCACGATCAGCGCAATCCACCACAGCAGGTGAACCGCGAACCCCAGGCCGGCCAGGATGATGGCAAGAAGCAGAACTACCAGGATGACCATCATGGCGAGATCCTTCCGTTAGACGCCGCCCCCTGTAGTCACCGGATAGTTCAGGGCTAAACCGCGCGAACCCCGGCGGAGCGCGAAATCGCAGGCCACTGTCGCGAAGCCGTCAGCCACTACCGCGAGGCCGCCGGCCACCATGGCGGAGCCGCAGGCCACAGCCGCGCAGTCCGCGTTCGCGCTCCAGCGCGCGGGCGGCGAGCCACCAGGCCGCCAGCGTCAGGCCGGGCGCGAGCAGCACGCTGCCCGCAGTGTCGGTGAGCCAATGCGTGCCCAGGTACGTGCGGCACCAGATCATCATCAGCGTGGCCGCCGCGACCAGCGCGGCGGGCCGCCGCCGCCGGCCGGGCCGGGCGAAGACCACGGTGAGCGTGATGCCGAGGGCCAGGGTCGCCATCACATGGCCGGACGGGAACGAGCCGATGTCGGCTGCGACCAGCCCGTTGGCCGGCCGCGGCCGCAGCACCAGGTGCTTGACCAGGTCCGAGGCAGCGGCCCGGAGCAGCAGCGCGGCGATCATGAAGACCGCGGCGATCCGGCGCTTGCGCGCCAGCCACAGGTAGAGCGCGGCCGCGACAGCGATCAGCGCGGCGCCGCCCGGCCCGCCGGCCAGGCTCAAGATCGTGGCCAGTTCGGTCAGCACGGGATCCCGCGTCTGGCTGAGCGCCGACAGCCAGGCCTGGTCCAGCCCCTGGAACGGCGGCCGGGCAGGCCGCGCGGCGATCACCGCGGCCAGCGCCGCGCCGAGCGCCAGCAGCACGACGCTGGCGATCAGCGGCACCAGGCTTCGGGCCGGCCGGGACACTGCCTCCGGCACCAGGGCTTCGTTGCTCCCGAGCCCGGCAATAGCGCCACTCCGGGCAGATCCGGCGACTTCGGGCGCTGGATCCGGCGCAGGCGATTGCCTGCCGCAGGCCGGTGATGAAGTCATGAGCCACACCTGCCCATGAGTAAACCCAGCTAATCTCGGAGATCATGTGCCTTCCCGGCGCCTGCGCCAGGTGAACCCGGCCGGTGCCGGGTGCCTGCGCCGGTACCGGACACGTGCTGCGCGGCCCGGAGCGGGGCTAGCTGCCGTTGGCGTCGCTGACCCGGACACCGCCGAGCTGGACGTCGAAGATGAAATGCGGGGCTGGCGCGCCGTCGCAGTAAGCCTGCGTCTGGGCCAGCGTGCCGATGCCGGCGAACGTGGTCTGGTCCGGGGTTACCGGGTGCCGGCCGCTGCCGTTATCGGCGACCTGCCACCAGGCGCCCAGGCCGACCTGCGTCGGATCACTGGATGCAGTAATCGGGCCGCCGATCCAGGCGCGGTTGCCGTTGACGGTCAGGCAGCTGACCGGCCCGCTGAAGGTGGTCTCCTGGCCGGCCTCGAAGTAGTGATAGCTCCAGCGCCCGCGGACCGTGCCGTCGGCATGCCTGGTCGCCTGTTAGGCCAGCGGATCCTGCTGCACGGTCACGCCGAACACGCTGGGCCCGAGCAGCACGTAAGTGCGGCCCGCCACCCGCCCGGTGACCTGGCTGCCGGCATGCTGGCCGGTGGCCGCGGCCTGGGCCCCGGCCGCGGTGGCCAGCGCGCCGCCTGCTAGCACCGCAGCGGCGGCGATCCCCGCTGCTATCCGTCTCAACCCTGGCATCGTTGCCCGCCTAGCTCGACATCTCCTCCTGCGGCTCTCACAATGGGCTTCTGGCCTGCGGGATGTCTTGCACGGAGCGAGATGATTAGCACGGAACCAACCGGGCGACCGCGGTCGGCTGGAGGTACGATGACGGGCCGATATGTCCCGGTCACGCTCGGCAGCAGCCGGTCCTGCGGTGTCGACTCCGGCGGCTTCCTGGTCACCCGGGTCAGGTTCCCGCCGCTGCTCAGGCTGCCCTTGCACACGCACGAGCGGGCGACCGTCGCGGTAATACTCAGCGGCTCCTTCGACGGGCTGATGCGCCAGGCGAGCCGGCCGTGCCCGGCCGCGACGGTTCTGACCGAGCGCCGGCGAGCTGCACGGCAACCAATTCGAGCGGGCAGGCGCCGAGGTTCTCACCGTCCAGCCCGACCCGGCCCGACTGGCGCTCCTCGAGCCATTCGCCGGCGTGCTCGGCGAGGTCAATCACCTGCGCGACCTCGTGGTGGCCGCGGTGGCCAGGCGCGCCGCCGGCGAACTCGGCGCGCCCGACGAGGTCACCCCGTTCGCCGTCGAGGGGCTGATCCTGGAACTGCTAGCGCTGATCGCCAGGCTGCGCAACGGGCCAGCGATCGGGATGGAACGCCGGCCGCCGCAGTGGCTCGGCCAGGCCAAGGCCATGCTGCATGACCGATTCACCGAGCAGCTGACCGTGGCCGAACTCGCCGCCGCAGTCGGCGTGCACCCGGTGCACCTGGCCAGGGTCTTCCGGCTGCACTACGGGATGCCGGTCGGCGGCTATCTCCGCGGGCTCCGCCTCGACTGGGCGGCCGGGCGACTCGCCGCCGCGGGCGCCGCGGGCGCCGCGGGCGCCGCGGACGGCGCGGACGGCGCGGACGGCGCGGACGGCGCGGACGGCGCGGGCCAGAGCATCGCGCAGATCGCGCTGCTGGCGGGTTTCTATGATCAGAGCCACTTCACCCGCGCGTTCAAGCACCGATTCGGGCTGACCCCGCGGGCTTACCGCAGAGCCGCCCACGGGTAGCCGCCGGTCACGTCCCGGCCGAGCCCGGGGACTGGCCCGAAGGACCCGGCGGGAGCAGGTCGGCTACCCGCTCGCTGGTCGCGCGCCGGACAATCTGGGCCCGGTCCGCCTTGGTCCGGAACGTGACGCGGGTGCGGTCCGCCCGGAACAAGTCCTGGGAGAACTCGAACGGCGCCCCGCCGGCGGTGCTCGCGGTCCGGGTGATAGCCAGCAGCGGCGTGCCGGCGCTGACCCCGAGCAGGCTCGCCTCCTCGTCGCTGGCCTCGACCACCTCCAGGTGCTCGACGACATCTTCGGGCCGGATCCCGTAATGGCTGTCCAGCAGTTCGTAGATGGAGCCGCCCATCGGCAGCTCAAGCAGCCCGGGGAAGGTGTCGGCCGGCAGCTGGACCCGTTCCAGCGAGATCGGGATGCCGTCGGCCAGCCGGATCCGGACGATATCGAGCACCAGGCCGCCGGGCGGCAGCGCCAGCTGGGCGGCGGTCAGGTCGCTGGCGCCGGTGATGGTCGCGGACAGCACCTGGGTGCCTGCCACGAAACCCTGGCGGCGCAGGTACTCGGGCAGCCCGACAATCACCGAGAGGTCCCGGTCCACCTTGGTGTGCGCGACGAAGGTACCGCCGGCCCGGCCGGGCACCCGCCGCACGGTGCCGGCCTGCGCCAGCACCGCGAGCACCTGGCGTAGCGTCGAACGGCTGACCGACAGCCGGGCGGCGAGTTCCCGCTCGGTGCCGAGCCGGTCCCCCGGCCGCAGCGCACCGGACGAGATGAGGTCGAGTAGCCGTAGCCTGGCGTCTTCGACCAGCCGCCGGGCCGGGCCGCCCGCAGGCAGCCCCGGACCGCCAGCAGGCAGCCCGGTCACCCCATGGCCTCCAGGGATTCCGGGATGATCTGGCCGCCGTCGATCACCAGCGTCTGGCCGGTGATGTAAGCAGCCTCGTCGGTGGCGAAGAACAGCGCCGCGTTCGCGATATCCGCCACGGTGCCGAGATGCCGCATCGGGATCGCCGCCTCCATCGACCGCAGGTAGTCCGGGCCCATCCCGTCCAGCCCTTCGGTGGCGATGTTGCCGGGCAAGATGGCGTTGATCGTGATGCCATTGCGGGCGAACTCCAGCGCCGCCGAGCGGATGAAGCCAAGCTGGCCGGCCTTGCTGGCCCCGTAAGCGGTCCAGCCGGTGAACCCGGTGACCGGGCCGGTGATCGACGAAGTGACGATGACCCGGCCGCGGCCAGATTCCTGCAGCGCCGGCAGCGCCGCCGCCGTCATGAAGAAGGTGCCCTTCAGATTGACCGACAGCACGTCGTCAAGCTGCTCCGGGGTCATCTCGTCCAGCGGCGCGGCCGGGAAGATACCCGCGTTGCAGCACACCACGTCGAGCCCGCCGTGCCGGTCGCGGGCGGTGGCCACCGCCGCGGCGCAACTTGCCGGGTCGCTGACGTCTCCGGCCACGTAATGGACGGTCCCGCCGCCCGCCGCGGTCAGCTCGGCCGCGGCCGCCTCGCCGAGCCCGGCGTCCCGGCCGGTAATCACCACCTGGGCGCCCTCGGCGGCGAAACCGGCCGCCAGGCCCTTGCCGATGCCCTTGGTGCCGCCGGTCACCAGCACCGACCGGCCGCTGATTGACGTGAACATCCAGCCTCCTCGACTCATCCGGTAGATAGCACCCGGGCAGGCGCCTAAGTGGTGGTGGCCAGGTACCGCTCGGCCAGGTCGCACGCGCCGGCGGTGAAGTCCGCGCCGAGCTCGCGGGCCGAGTCGGCGAACCGGTGCGAGCCGACCCAGGCAACTAGCTGCAGCCGCCGCAGCAGCACGAAGGTGGGGATCTCGGCGGCGTCCTCGGCGGGCAGCGGAGCCACCTCGCGGTAGCCGCGCAGCCAGGCGTCGCAGAGCGCGGGTACCCGGAGATCGTGCTCGATGAAGCTCAGTGAGGCGCCGATGTCGTACAGGAACCAGCCGAAACCGCAGTCGTCGAAGTCGATGACATGCATGTCGGGCCCGCTGACCAGCAGGTTGGCCAGCCGCATGTCGGCGTGGATGAGCCCGAACACCTCCGGCCCGGTGCCGAACCTGCGCAGCCGGTCCCGGATCAGGGCGGCCGCCCGGCCGAGCGTCGCCATTTCCGCCGTGCCGACCCCGATGCCGTCCTGCCAGCGGCCCCAGCGGGGGGTAGCGCCGACACAGCAGTCGAAGTCCCAGCAGAACCTGGTGAACGAGGCCGGCCTGGTCCAGCCACGGGAATGCCGGTGCATCCGCGCGCAGATCCCGCCGAGCAGCTCGAACTTCTCGGCCAGCTGGTCCTGGGCCGGCTCGGAGCCCGGCAGCCACTCGAACAGCACGGCCTGCCGGGTAACCGGCCCGATCTCGATGTCCACCACCTCGCGGCCGTCCGCCGCCCGGAACACCGCAGGGGTGGCCAGCCCGGCGTCCCGGCGCAGCGCCTGCAGCCAGGCTAGCTCGGAGGCCACCGCGCCAGGCTGGTGGTAGCCGGTCCGGTGCACCCGCAGCACGGCGGTCCGGCCGTCGGCGGGGTCATCGACCCGGTAGGTCGCGTTCTCGGACAGGCTGAGCAGCTCCAGGTTGGCGCCCGCGGAGAACCCGAACGGGCCGAGCGCGGCCCGAGCGAACGGGTGGTAGCCGAGCAGGATCTGCTCGGGCGACTGGGCGGCGGCCGCGGCGGCTTCAGCTGCGGCCCCGGCTGATACTCCCTGGCCGGGTTCATGGCCGCTCATTGCGCGCGTCCGGAGATGCTGCTCAGCAGCCGCTCGATCTCGGCCCTGGCCCGGTCGACGCCGTCGGTCCGGCCGGCCATGTACACCCGCCCGGACGCACCGATCATGGTGACGTCGACCAGCGTGTTCTCCGGGGCTACGTGCTCCGCCTCGTTGGCCGCCACGGCCGCGAACAGGGCCGGTGCCATCTCGCAGACCAGCAGCGACTGGCCGGGCAGCAGCATCGACGCCTGCCGGGACCGGTTGATCACCACCGCCTGCTGGTCGGTCACGTCCTCGATCACGTCGCTGTACAGCAGCCGCGGCGCCAGTTGGTCTTCGGCGCCGCGGCCGATGCCGTGCAAGATGGCCTGCCCCGCCTTCTCGACATCGGCGGCATCGCGGGAGTGCACCTCGAGCACGCCAAACTGGCGCTCGACGAACAGGATCCCGGGCTCGGCCGATGGCGCGGCGCGCAGCGCCAGGTCGGATACCCGCTCGATCGCCAGGCCAGGCGCGACCTCGACGATCAGGGCATGATCGCCCTCCAGCGGCGGGTAGCCGCGGGCCTTGGTCGGCGTGCCGAGATAGGCGGCGAACTGCGGCCGCAGGCTCGCGATCGGCAGGTAGACCCGCAGTTCGATATCTGTCATCGTGACTGGCTGCTAACGCCCGGCGGCGTGCCTGCTGCGCTCACTCCGCGACCACGAAATGCTTGCCGAGGTCCGCATGCGGCCGCGGGATGACGTGCACCGAGATCAGCTCGCCGACGCTGGACGCGGTCTCGGCGCCGGCCTCGGTAGCCGCCTTCACCGCGCCCACGTCGCCGTTGATGATGACCGCGACCAGCCCGTCGCCGACCTCCTGCCGCCCGACGATCACCACGTTTGCGGCCTTCACCATCGCGTCGGCCGCCGCCAGCGCGGCCACGTAGCCCTTGGTCTCGATCATGCCAAGCGCGTTCTGTGCCATCTGAGTCGTCCTCTCGGTCTCGCCCCGGGCCAGTGCCGGATACCAGATAGGCCTTTCTTAACGGGTCTTCGATGACCGGTCCCGGCGGTTCTTGCCGGGTCCGGCCTGGCCGGCCGCAGGCGGCGCCGACGGCTCGTCGATCGCCCCGATGATGAGCGCGTCGACCGGGGGCCGGCCCGGCAGCCAGCCGGATGCGACCGAGCCCTGCGCGACGAGCACCAGCTCGCCCTGGCCGCTGCCGAGCACGTCGAAGGCGACCAGCCGATCGCCGGACCCGGTCACCTCCACCTCCAGGAACGCGCCGCTCGGCAGCCCGTCGATCCGCTTAGTGGACCAGACGTTCCCGACGACTGTTGCTTGCAGCATCACCGCTCCTTCTCCACGGGGACGCCGAGCGCCCGTGCCTTGTCCCTGGCCAGCGGGGTCAGCACGGCGCGGGGGCCGAGCACTATCCGCTGGCCGGCCTTCGCCGCCGCGAGCACGGCCCGCTCGGTCACCGCGCCCTTCTCGACCCGCCGGACGGCCAGCGGCGGCCCGGCCTGCGGCCCGCCGCCGCGGCCGGCCAACCGGCTGCCACCGGGCCCATCGCCGCTGCGAGCCTGGCCGGCCAGGGTAAACCGGAGCCGCCCGGCCAGCATGTCCGCCCGCCGCTGCGGCTCTTCAGCCAGCCGCAGCACTTCAGCCACAAACGCCCGCAGCTCCGCGTCGGTGGTCAGCCGTACCGCCCGCACCGCGCCGCCAGTGCCGTCCGCAGCCGACCAATTCGCCGTCGCCGGGCCGATGTCCGCAACTCTGTCGCCACTCGCAACTCTGTCCCCATCCGCCGCCCTGCTCCCCGGCTCGCTGGCCCGCGCAACCGGCTGACCGGGCTCGGGGGGGATCAGCTCGGCGAGGACCTCGCGCACTAGGCGGCGGAGTTCGGCGGGGGCGGGCAGGGCGGCGGGGGCGGGCAGGGCGGCGGGGGCGGGCAGGGCGGCGGGGGCGGGCAGGGCGGCGGGGGCGGGCAGGGCGGCGGGGGCGGGCAGGGCGGCGGGGGCGGGCAGGGCGGCGGTGGCGGGCAAGTCGGCAGGATTCGTCATGCTGGATTGCCTAGCAGGGCGGTGGCGGCGTCGGCGGCCTGCCGGACATCGTCTTCCAGGCCGGACAGGTAAACCCGGCCGGTGGCGCCGATCATCCGGTAGTCGACGATCTTGATCTGCGCCGCCTTCTCCGCCTCATTCGCGGCCAGGATCGCATAAGAGGCCGGCTGCAGCTCGAACACGAACAGCGACTCTCCCGGCAGCACCATCGAGCCCAGCTTGTTCCGGTTCACCAGGAACGCATGCTGGGCGTCGATCCTGGTCATCGTCCTGGCCGCCAGCACCTGCGGCCGGGTAGCGCTGTCCGCGCTGAGCCCGAGGGAGGCGAGCACGGCGCTGCTGGCCGCCTGCACGGCGTCGGTCGTGCCGTGCAGCTCCAGGTAGCCGAACTGCCGTTCCACCACCAGGATGCCGGCCTGCACGTCGGCCTCCTTGAGCGCGACATCGGTCAGCGGCTCGATGTCCAGGCCGGGGGCAATCTCGATGACGCGGGCGGCCATCCGCAGCCGGGGCGGGCAGCCGCGCACCCAGCTGCCCAGGTAGCACATGGTCTGCGGTTGCAGCTGGTCAAGGAAGATGAACGATCGCAGCTCGGCCATCTCGTCAGCCCCTGATGAGCTGTTGCAGCTCTTCGATGATCAGCGCCCTGAGCTGCTCCCGGACAGCATCGGACAGGCCGGCCGCAGCAGGCTGCCCTGCGTCCGGAACGCCCGGCGAGCCGTGGCCGGCGACTGCTAGCGCACCGGGCCCGCCGTCGGCATCCGCGCGGCTGGACTGAGCGGCCGGCAGGTTCGACGCCATCGGATAGGCCGGGACGGGGCCGCCCGGCGACTGGCCCGCGGTGATTCCCTCGAAGTCGTGGAACCGCGCGGCCCCGGCCGCTTGGTAGGCGACCCTGGTCCAGTTGACCAGATGGCGCGGCTCCAGGTTCTCGCCAATCGAGCTGTGCCCGGCGAAGCCGGTGCCCAGCGTCATCGACGGCGCCAGGTTCGTGTCCAGGCCGGAACTGCCGGTGCTGCTGCCCGCGTTGACCGCGATCCGCAGCACCGGAACCCGCTCGGCGAACCGCATGATCGTCCGCGGATCGTGGCTGTGCACGGCCGCCGAATGGCCGGCCCCGCCAATCCTGACCACGGCGCGGGCGGCCTCGATGCCGCGCGCCGCCGAGCCGGCCCGGACCAGGCCGAGCACCGGGCAGAGCTTCTCGCTGGCGAACTTCTCCTCGGGCAGCACCAGGTCGAACGGCGCGAGCAGCACCCGGGTACGCGGCGGTACCCGCAGCCCGGCCCGGGCGGCGATCCAGGCGGCATCCTTGCCGATCGCCTCGCCGTTGAGGCGGCCGGCCGGGAACAGGTAGTCGCGCAGCTTGTCGCGTCCGGCCTCGTCGAGCAGCACGGCGTGGCGGCGCTGCATCTCCCTGAGCAGCCGGTCGGACACCGTGTCCTCGACGACGAGCACCGACTCGTTGGTGCAGAGCACCGAGTTGTCGAAGGCCTTGCTCTCGGTGATCAGCTGCGCCGCGGCGGCCAGGTCTGCGGTGGCGTCAACCAGGACGGGCACGTTGCCGGGGCCGACGCCGAGTGCCGGGTTGCCGGAGCGGTGCGCGGCACGGACCATGGCGGTGCCACCGGTGGCCACGATCACGCTGGTCACCGGGTCCGCCATCAGCGTCTCGATCAGCCGGACCGTGACGTCCTCGACGACGCCGATGGTGCCGTCCGGCGCGCCGGACTCGGTGGCGGCCGCGGCCAGCAACCTGGCCGCGTCGCCGCAGCATTCCCTCGCCATCGGGTGCGGGCTGATCACTATCGCGTTGCGGGTCAGCAGCGCCAGGATGACTTTGAAGAAGACGCTGCAGACCGGGTTGGTGGATGGGGTGAGCGCCAGGATGACGCCGGCCGGCCGGGGCAGCGAGACGATCTTGGCATCCGCGTCCACGCGAGGGCTGACGTAGTCCTCGCCGGAGTAGCGCTCGAAGACACCAAGAGAGCACGCCTCGTTCTTCCTGGTCTTGTGCTCTACCACGCCGAAGCCGGTCTCCTTGACGGCCCAGTCGGCATAGCGGGCCGCCTGCGCGTGCGCCGTCGTGGCGACCGCCTCGGCGATCCGCAGCACGGACGGCCGGTCGTACTCGGCGAAGGCACCCGCCGCCCAGTGCGCCCTGGCCAGCATCTGCCGGGCCCGGTGCGTCGCGGTGGCCGGGCTGACGGCGGCCGGGCTGACGGCGGCCGGGCTGACCGTAGCGGGGCCGGCGGCCGCGGCGGGCGTCGTCACCGTCGGCTGCCCGCTGGAATCCGCCGCAGCTCGGCCCTGGCGCGGCCGATCCCGGCCTCGGTCCGCTCCAGCAGCTCCTCGCAGAGCTCAGGGGTCATCAGCAGGCCTGGCTTGTACTGCAGCACCCGCGGATCCAGGGTCGAGAAGATCGCCCAGACGCCGGTCCGGTACAGCTGCCGCATGACGTACTTCGCCCCTTCCGGGTGGTCGAACTCCAGGCCCATCACAACGCCGTTCTGCCGGATCCCGGTGAACCAGTCCGGGTAGCTGGCCCGGATGGCGCGCAGGCCGCGGCCGATGAGGTCGGCAATGTAGTGCACCATTGACCTGGTGGCCGGCCGGCTGCGAATCTCCAGGGTCTGCAGCGCCGCGACGCAGCCGAGCTCGGCGCCGCCGAAGCTGGAGATGTGCGCGAAGCCGTCCTCGGTGAGCCAGCCCGCGCACTGCTCGCTGACCAGCACGGCGGCGATCGGGTACATCCCGCCGGACAGCCCCTTGCCGGTGACCAGGATGTCCGGCTCGATGCCATGCTTGGTGATCGCCCACATCTCCCCGGTGCGCATCAGCCCGGTCTGCACCTCGTCGGCGATGTAGAGCGTGCCGTGCCGCTCGCAGAGCGCCTTGACCGCTTCCAGGTAGCCCGGCAACGGAAGCGGGAAACCATATGTGGCCGGGATCGTTTCCATGATCACCGCGGCCACGTCATGGCCGGCCAGTGCCGCCTCCATCGCCCCGATGTCGTTGAACGGCACCTGACTGAACTCATCCGGCCGGTCGGACAGGAACAGCCGGGAGAACCGGTCGTCGCCGGTGGCCACCGCGAGCCCGGTGTGGCCGTGGTAGGCCTTCATGATCGAGACGATCTTGCGCCGCTTGGTGGCGTGCCGCGCGGTCTTCAGCGCGATGTCGATCGCCTCGCCGCCGCCGCTGCCGTAGACCACCTTGGTGAGGTTCGGCGGGGCGGTGCGGATCAGCGCCTCGGCCAGCGCCGCCCGGGCGCTGGACGGGAAATGATGGTTGCCGATGTCGAAGGATTCCATCCCGGTGGTGATGGCCTCGACGAGCTCGGGATTGCGGTGCCCGAGGTTGTAGGTGCCGCCGTTCAGGTGCACGTCGATCAGGCGCAAGCCGGACATGTCCCAGATGAAGTAGCTCTCCCGGCGGTCGATGACCAGGTCAACGCCGGTCTCGGCCCAGAAGTCCGTCTTGCCCGGGTTCCAGTACTCTCGGGACTTCGCCAGGACCTCGGCCTTGGACTGCATGCTGAAGACGTCGTAGTCGTGCATCGCCCCGCCCTCGTGGCCGGCCGAAAACCCATAACAGACCAGATCATTGATCGGTCGGACCTAATAGTCAAGAGGGAGATTTAGCCCATTTCCTGCTGACCGAAAGTCTTGTCAGCCCAGAAATCGTCATGTTACGGTCGGGGTCCGTCGGGCGACAGGAGCGTGCCGATGACGCTGTTAAGCGGTCTCTGGCGAGCTCGCCACGCACAGTCTGCCCCGGAAATATCCCAGCAAGCCGACCTCGTGCCGGCGGCCACAGGCTGCCGTCATGGGTCCGACCGTAATGCCGTCCGGCAACCCGGCGGTCGCATCCCCCTCGACCTGCTGGTGGTGCTGCTCGGGGTGGGCGGCGCGTTCCACCTGAAGGCCAGGAACCGGGCGAAGTACGAGTCCGCCGGGCGGCTCATCAACGAGGGCCTCTGATGCCGGGCCCCGTGCCGCGGCGGAGCACAGTGGCCGGGCTGGCCGCCGCTACCGTCCAGCTGATGCGGCTGGTGGGATCCCAGTGCTGCGTGGAACGGGCCGATGCCGCCATGCGGCGCAGTGCCGGCCGGGAGCGATAGAGCCATGGGCCACGGGGGCTACCTGATCGGCGCTGACATCGGGTCGCAGAGCGTGAAGGCCGTGCTGCTCGACCCGGACGGGCAGACGATCGGGTCGGCCGGGGCCGGCTGCGCGATGAGCCATCCGGCCAGTGGCTGGGCCGAGCAGGACCCGGCCGACTGGACCCGCTGCCTGACGCTGGCCATCCGCCAGCTGATGTCCAGCTCCGGCGTCCGGCCTTCGCAGGTAACCCATCTCGGGCTGGCGTCGCAGGTAGACGGGGTCGTCGCGGTCGACGCCAAACTCCGCCCACTGCGGCCGGCCATCATCTGGCTGGACCGCCGGGCCACCGGCCAGGCGGCCGACCTCGCGCGGAAGCTGGGCACCGACTACATCTTCGCCACCACCGGGCTGAACGCCGACGCCTCACATGTGGCACCGAAGCTGATGTGGCTGCGCGACAACGAGCCGGCCAGCTTCCGCCAGGCGAAGTCGTTCCCGCCGGTTGGCGGCTACCTGCTCGGCTGGCTGACCGGCGTGCTTGCGCAGGATCACGCCAACGCCTCGTGCACGCTGCTGTATGACGTGCGGACCGGCGACTGGCACGACGGGATGCTGCAGGCGGCCGGCCTGGACCCCGCGCTGCTGGCCGAGATCCGGCCATCCGCGCGGGTCGCCGGGACATTGACTTCGGCGGCCGCGGCCGAGCTCGGGCTCACCGCCGGGTGCGCGGTGGTGACCGGGACCGGCGACGAGCACGCCGCCTGCGTGGGGGCGGGGGCGATCACGCCAGGCCTGGTCGCGGACGTGACCGGAACCGCGGAGCCGGTCGCGGTGACAGCGCCGAGCCCGGTCTTCGACGCCGAGCGGGTAGTGGAGACCCACGCGCACGCGATCACCGGCCTGCTGCTGGTGGAAAACCCGGGGTTCGTCTCCGGCGGCTGCACGCTGTGGTGCGCGGAGGCGATTCTCGGCACCGACCAGGCCGGGCTGTTCGCCCGCGCTGCCCAGGCGCCACCCGGCGCGGACGGGGTGCTGTTCCTGCCCACGATCTCCGGGGCGACCGTGCCGAGATGGAACGACCGGATGCGCGGCGTGTTCGGCGGCCTGGGCATGAACCACGGGCGGCCGCACCTGGCCCGGGCGGTGCTTGAGGGCTGCGCGTTCGCGCTGAACGACGTGCTCGGGCGGCTGGATGCACTCGACCTGGGCGGCGATGAGATCCGGGTCGTCGGCGGCGGCGCCCGCAGCGAGCTCTGGCTGCAGATCAAGGCCGACGTCACCGGCCGGACGATCCAGCCGGTGCTCGCCGCCGAGCCGACCGCGCTCGGCGCCGCGGTGCTGGCCGGCCTGGCGGCCGGCACATTCGCCGATGCCTCCGACGCGGTGGCGAGGACGGTGGCGGTCGCGCCGCGCGCATACCAGCCGGACGAGCGGGCCGTGGCGGTCTACGCGGAGCGGTACGCGCAGTACCGCGCCCTCTACGACGGCGCCGAGGGAGCGCTAGCGTGACCACGTGACTGAAGTAATCCTGGACCTTGACGCGTTGCGCGGTGAGCTGGCTGGCTCGCCGGGCGCCGCCCGGCTGCGGTCGCTTGACCTGGGGCGGGTTATCGAGGGTGACGGCGCCCTGGACGAGCTGGCCCGCGCGGTCGCCGAATTCCCCCGGTCCGGCGCCGGCGTGGTCGTGCTGGCCGCCGCGACGCCGATAACCGTGGCCGGCCGGGACCTGCGGGCCGAGGCGACCGAGGTGATCGGCCGCGGTTTCGGCGTCGACTGGGTCACCCTCGGCCCGCCGGCCGGCCAGGTGCACGCCGACGAGCAGACCGTGGCGGCGGCTCGCCAGGCGGCGCAGGGGGCCGGCTGCGTGGTCACCATCGGGTCCGGCACGATCACCGACATCGGCAAGCTCGCCGCCGGCAATGACACGCCGCTGATCGTCGTGCAGACCGCCACCAGCGTCAACGGCTACGCTGACCCGTTCTCGGTGCTGCTGAACCACGGGGTCAAGCGCACCTCGCCATCCCGCTGGCCGGACACGATAGTGATCGATCCGGCAATCCTGGCCGCGGCCCCGGCCGGGCTGAACCGGGCCGGGGTAGGCGACCTGGCCTCGATGTTCAGCTCGGCGGCGGACTGGTACCTGGCCAGCGTGGCCGGCACCGATCACTCCTACGACCAGGCGGTAACCGGGCTCAGCCGGCGGCACGGCGCCCGGCTGCTCGCGCTGGCGGCCGGCCTGGACGACCCCGCCAGCCTGGCCGAGCTGGCCCGCATCCTTACCCTGAGCGGCATCGCGATGGGCGTGGCGGGCTCGACCGCGCCGAGCTCGGGCATGGAGCACGCCGTCAGCCACCTGCTTGAGATGACCGACACCGCCCGCGGGCGGGCAGGCAGCTACCACGGCACGAAGGTAGGCGTCGCCAGCATCGTGGCCGCCGCCACCTGGGCTCATGTCCGGCGCAAGATCGGCGAAGGGGCGCTGGACCGGCCGGCCACGATCCCCGATGCCGACCAGGCCAGGGAGCGGATCGGCGTGGCGTTCAAGGGCATCGACTCCGGCGGCGCGATGGCCGCCGAGTGCTTCGCCGACTACGCGCGGAAGCTGGCCGTGCTCGCGGCAGGCACCGATCCGCTGGCCGGCCTGCGGGCGGGCTGGGAAAGCCACGACGGTGTCATCGGCGAGCTGCTGACCGGCCCGGCCGAGCTGGCCAGCGCGCTGACCGCCGCCGGGCTGCCGGTGCGGTTCGGCGACCTGCCCGATCCGTTCGACGACGACGAGGCGCGCTGGGCGGTGGCCAACTGCGCACTGCTGCGGCGCCGGTTCGGCGTGGCGGACCTGGCCATGCTGCTCGGCTGCTGGACCGACGACGACGTTGACCAGATCCTCGCCGACGCGGCCGTGCTAGGCGGACAGGCCTGACATGACGGCCGGACTGCGCCAGCAAGAGTCCGGCCATGTTCAGCTCCGGCGGCCGGAGCGGTTCTTCGAGGGGTACGCGCTCGATCTCGACGGGACCGTCTACCTGGGCGATGCGCTGCTGCCGGGGGCCGCGGAAACGGTAGCGCGGATCCGGCGGCGCGGCTCGCGGGTGGTCTTCTTGACCAACAACCCGCTGCGGCCTGCGGCCAGCTACGCCGAGCAGCTGTCCGGCCTCGGCATCCCGGCGGCCGAAGCCGATGTGGTCACCCCGCTCGGCGTGCTGACCGCGTACCTGAGCCGGCGGCATCCCGGCGCCGTCGTGCTCACCGTCGCCGAGCCGCTGGTGGACCAGACGCTGGCCGCGGCTGGCATCACGGTGACGACCGACCCGGCTGGGGCCGGGGTCGTCGTGGTGTCGTTCGACCGTACGTTCAGCTATGCCAAGCTGCTGCTTGCCTACCGGGCGGTCCGGCACTACGGCGCGGTGATCGTCGCCACCAACCCGGACCCGTTCTGCCCGACTCCGGACGGCGGCTGGCCGGACTGCGCAGCCATGCTGGCAGCCGTCGAGGCCTGCACCGGGGCGCGGGCCGAGGCGATGATGGGCAAGCCGGGCGAGTACATGGCCGCGGAACTGCTGCGGCGGCTGGACGCGCCGCCGGATGCTGCGGCCATCGTCGGCGACCGGCTGTCGACCGACGTGTCGATGAGCGGCTCGCTCGGCATGACCAGCGTGCTCGTGCTGTCCGGCGCCACCAGCCCCGGCGAGCTGGCAGGCTCGCCGGTCCGGCCCGACTACGTCATCGAGGGAATCGGCCAGCTGCTGCCCGCGCAAGTAACCCGCACCCCCGGGAGCCGACCGTGATCGAGTTCGTCTTCATGCTGACCCACCGCGACCGCACCGTCGATGATCCGCTGTCGGTCTACCGCGAACTGCGCGGGGCGGGCCTGCGGTATATCGGATTCAAGGACATCGGGGTGCCAGTAGAGGTTCTCGACGAGGTCTGCGTTAAAGCCCATGAAGATGGGCTGGAAGTCATGCTGGAAGTAGTGTCGACCAGCAAGGAAGACGAGCTGCGCTCGCTGGCCGCCGCGGCCCTGATCGGGGTCGACTGGGTGCTGGGCGGCACGCACCCGGTCGAGGGCAGCGCGGTGCTGACGGACGTTCCGGCGCGGTATTGCCCGTTCCCCGGTACCGTGACCGGGCATCCGAGCGTGCTGACCGGCGAGATCGCCGAGATCGCGGACAGCGCGCGGGAAATCACCGCGCTGGACGGCGTCTCCGGCCTGGATCTGCTCGCCTACCGGCACCCGACCGCGGACGTCGCGAGGCTGACCCGGGCGGTGGTCGAGGCGTCCAGCGGGCCGGTGATCGCTGCCGGGTCGGTGGCCAGCGTGGCGCAGATCGAGACGCTGGCAGCCGCCGGGGCGTGGGGGTTCACCATCGGCGGCGCGATCCTCGAGGGCAGGCTGCCGGGCGGGCCGTCGGTAGCCGGGCAGGTCCGCGAGGTGCTGCGGGTCGCCGATGCGACCTGACCCAGTGCGGCCCGGGCCAGCGCCGCGCTGATGCCCCGGCCCGTGCCGGCCCAGGCTGCGTTCAGCGCGCCGAAACTCCGCTGGGTGCTCGACGAGGTGCCGGGCGCGCGGTGCGCTGTTCGGCCAGCGTTGCGGGGCCGAGGGGATGGCGAAGCTGACGCTGGGAACGGGCGCGTTCTTCTGCTGCCATGCCGGGATGTCACCGCCGGCGGTCGTGCCGCAGGGCGTCGTGGCCAGCTGCGCGTGGCAGCTCGCTACCGGCACGGCGTACGCGCTGGAGGGGTTCGTGCCGAACGCGGGCGGGGTGGCCTGCTGGCTGCGCGCGGCTGGCGCGTCGAGCAAATCGAGCAAGCTCATCCACGGCGGCCTACGCCGTCCACGCGATCGGCAGCTGCTTGACCCCGCGCTGGAAGTTGGAACGCAGGTAGGACGGCTGGCCTGCGTAGCTGAGCGCCGACGTGCGGGCGGTCACCTCGCCGAATAGCGCGCGCATCTGGGCCCGGGCGAGATGGGCGCCAAGGCAGAAATGCGGGCCGTGGCCGAAGACCAGGTGCGGGTTGGGATGCCGGCGGATATCGAATTTGGCGGGGTTGCCGAAGACCGCCTCGTCGCGGTTGGCCGAGGTGAACGAGACGACTACCTTGTCGCCCGCGCGGATATGCTGCCCGGCCAGCTCGCAGTCGGCAGTCGCGGTGCGGCGGAACGTCATCACCGGGGTCCACCAGCGCAGCATCTCCTCGACCGCGCCCGCCATCAGCCCGGGCTCGGCGCGAAGCTCGGCGCGGGCATCCGGGTGCTCAAGCAGCGCGATGCAGGCTCCCGGCAGGCCGTTGCGCAACGTCTCATTCCCCGCGACGGCGAACAGCCAGAACATGTTCTCGAACTCCTCGACCGATACCCGGCCGCCGCCGTCATCTTCCTGCGCCAGCAGGATCGACATCACATCATCCCCGGGACGGCGCCGCTTCTCGGCTGCCAGCAGGTGGGCGTAAGCGTAGAGGTCGGGCATTCCCGCGCGGGTGCGCGGGTCAGGCAAGCGGCCGTCAGCGCCCGGCGCCGGCCGCAGCGAGATCGCTTCGCGGGCCATCGGCGTTCCGCCGGACGGGTCGAACTCAGCCGAAGCGCAGTAGTCAGGATCCTGGTAGCCGATGACGCGGTTGGACCAGTCGAACAACAGCCAGCGGTCGCGGTCGGGCACGCCCAGCACATCTGCAAGGGTCAGCAGCGGCAGATCGGCGGCCAGCTCCTTGGCGAAGTCACACTCGCCGCGCGGGCCGGCCAGGACCCGGTCGCACAGCTGCCGCGCGTGCCCGCGGATCCGCTGCTCTAGCTGCCCGACGGCGCGCGGGGTGAATGACCGGCCCAGCAGTCGCCGAAGCCGGGAATGCGCCGGCGGATCCATATTGAGCATCATCCGGCGGACATAGCCGAGTGCGTCCGCAGTCGCCGGATCCCTGATCTGCGTCGCGCCGAGCCAGGAGGAGAACAGCCGCGGCTGCTTCAGCACCGCCTCGACGTCGGCGTGCCGGAGCACGAGCCAGAAGCCGGGGCCGCCCGGCCAGCCGAGCAGCGGAATCTCATCGACCCAGGCGACTGGGCTGCGGTGCCGGAGCCGGCCGAGCGCGTCATACGGCACCGCGTCGACGTAGGTCGCGGGGTCGAACACGATCTCGGTGTCCGGCCGGGCCAGCTTGTGCTGCGAGCCGGCCACCTTCACCTCCCGTACGGCGGTAGCTGCCTAGCTCCGAATCTACTGGCTCGATGGGGCCGGGCGGGAGGGCCGCCCGCGGGCCAGCTCAGCGCCGCGGCCATCGCGTTGCCCTACAACCAGCTTCTTCGCTTGAAGACGAGGTAGAGGGTGACGGACGTGACGACCATGAGCGCGAGGGCAAGCGGGTAGCCGAGCGGCCAGTGCAGCTCGGGCATCTTGTCGAAGTTCATCCCGTAGACCGTCCCGACGAGCGTCGGGGCGAACAGGATGGCAGCCCACGCGGAGATCTTCTTGACCTCTTCGTTCTGCGCGAGGCTGGTCTCGGTGAGGCTGCGCATCTCCTCGTTCTGCTGCTGGCCAACCAGGGTCGCCTGCACGGTCAGCGCGTTCTGCAGCAGCGCACGGAAGGAGTCGGCCCGCTCGACGATGCGGATCGCATGATCGTGCACGTCGCGGAGGTTCCGCTGCAATTCCACGTCCACCTGGTACTTGTTGAATCCTGCTTCGAGCGAGCTGAGCATGCCCAGCAGCGGCCGGGTCGCGCGCTGGAACTCGATCACTTCCCTGGACAGCTCGTAAATTCGCCTGGACGCTGCCGGGTCGCCCTTGAACAGCTGATCCTCGATTTCGTCGATATCGTTCTCCAGGCCGGCGACGACCGGAGCGTACTCATCGACGACCTGGTCCAAGATCGCGTACAGCACCGCCTCGGGTCCGAGCCGCAGCAGCTCCGGCGTCCGTTCCAGCCGGTCGCGGACCCGGCCCAGGTCCGGGGCCTCGGCATGGCGGATAGTGACCACGAATCCCTCGCCGGTAAAGACGTGTACCTCGCCGAACTCCACCTCCTCCTCGTCATCGAGGTAGCGCGCCGGGCGCAGCACGGTGAACAAGGTCGTCCCGTAGCGCTCCAGCTTGGCCCGCTGGTGGGCGGCGATGGCGTCGTCCACGGCGAGCGGGTGCAGGTCGAACTCCCGCGCCACGGAGCGGATCTCGTCGTCATCAGGACGGTACAGGCCGATCCAGGCCATCCCGCGGCGCTCGCGCAGTAGCTCGTAAGTCTCGTCCAGGCTGCGCGGATCGGCGCTGCGGCGCCCGTCCACGTAGACGGCGTTGTCGACCAGTGCCATGTAATCCTCGTGCTCGTGTGATCAACCGTGCGGTCCGGCCGGGTCAGCTTCGCTGCTGCTGGGCGAAGTCCTTGCTGCGGATCGCGGCCAGGGACACCACCGCCGAGACCAATGCGATGATCGCCGCCACCAGCAGGATCCCGTTCAGGCCGGTGGTGAAGGCGGCCCGGGTGATCGTTCCCACCGCCTGCCTGGCAGGCCCGGGCAGCTTGCTGATCACGTTCCCGATCTGCCCGGACTGCACTGCGGTGGCGATCTGCGAGCCCTGGTGGGCCAGCCCGGGCACGGCCGCAACCCGGGTCCGCACTTCGTCGCTCACATTGTTGGAGAACAGCGTGCCGAGCAAGGCGATGCCGGTGGCGATCCCGACCTGGCGGAAGGTGGAGTTGATGCCCGAGGCCATGCCGGCCTGCTGTGGCGGCACCACGCCAACGGCCGTGGAGGCCAGCGGCGGGTTCACCAGGCCGACGCCAAGGCCGCCCACGATCATTCCAGCGATGAGATGGGTCCAGGTCGAGCCCGCATCGAGCCCGCGCATCAGCAGCAGCCCCGCCCCGACCAGGATCAGGCCTGGCCCGATGAGCAGCCGGACCGGCACATGTGAGCTCAGCCGCCCGGCCACAACGGCGGTCGCCAGGGTGCCGCCGGACAGGAACATCAGCCGCGCGCCGGTGCCCAGCGGCGAGTAGCCCAGGACGTCCTGCAGGTACAGGACGAGATAGAGCAGCATCGCGAAGATCGAGGCGCTGAGCCCGAACGCCGCGACCGAGCCGCCGGCGAAGGTGGGCAGCCGGAACAGGCTCAGGTCGAACATCGGGTGCTCGATGCGCAACTCCACGATCACGAACGCGACCAGGAGCACAGCCGCCGCCGCGAAGCAGCCCAGCACGAGGCCGTCGGTGAAAGACCGCTGGTTCGACTCGATCAGCCCGTAGACCAGGCTCGCCAGCGCCACCGTGAACAGCGCGAAGCCTGCCCAGTCGGGCCGGCTGACTTGCTGCGCCCGGGACTCTGACACCATCAGCACGGCGATGACGACGGCCACGATGCCGATCGGCACGTTCACGAAGAAGATCCACCGCCAGGACAGGCCGGAGGTCAGTATGCCGCCGAGCAGCGGGCCGATAGCGACCGCCAGGCCGGTAACCCCGCCCCAGACGCCGAACGCGATCCCTCGGTCCTTGCCGCGGAAGGCGTCAGCCAGCAGCGCCAGCGACACGGCGAACATGATCGCCCCGCCGACTCCCTGCAGGGCACGGGACAACTGGAGCATCAGCGTGGTCACGGCGAAGCCGCACAGCGCCGACGCGCCGGTGAACACCGCCAGCCCGATCAGGTACAGCAGGCGGCGGCCGTACATATCCGCGATGCTGCCCGCCGTGAGCAGGAACGCCGCCAGGGTCAGCGCGTAGGCATCGACGATCCACTGCAGGTCGGAGAAACTCGAATTCAGCGCCAGCTGGATGTCCGGCAGCGCGACGTTCACGATCGTGATGTCAAGCAGCAGCATGAGAATGCCGAGGCAGACCGCGACCAGCGTCCACCATTTGTTCCCGCGCTGACCAGGCTCCTCGCCGCCCCCGCTGGCCTGCTTGCCGCGGCGCTGGCCCGGCCCGGACAACTCGGCATGGGCTTCGGTCACGAATGCTCCCGATGGCTTGGGTGCCTGTTCACAAGGCTGGATCTACCCGCGACACGATCATCCCGGATGCCCGCGCCCGCCAGTGCACCGCCCGAGGATGTAGACCTGCTGCGATGTCGGTGCCCTGCCCGATGAGCCGCGGCAGCGGCGAAGATCCAGGGCCGCCGGGTGCCTGCTGTGGCTGCTGGTGCTGGTGGCTGTCCTGGTCGTAGTCGCGCTGCTGTTCGGCGGCTTCCGGAAGGGGACGCCGACCACCGGTGCCGGCGCCCCCGTACCAGTCAGCACAGAAACCATATTTAACGGATCCGCCGCGCCCAGTGCCGGCCCAGCTCGCTAACACGTTGAATGTGACGTTCAACCACACCTGACTGGCCCGATGCCACATCCATCACGTTGGGCAAATCGGGCGAGGACGCGCCCGCCCCGAGGCCGGCCTCGTCCTAACGGGAGGCCCGCCGCGATGAGCCGGGGGGCCGGCGCGGCGCGGCCTGGTGGCTATGATTCATGCTGACATGGAGGCGCTGACCGCAGTCACGCAGGCCGCGCAGGCCGCGCAGGCCGCGGCCCGGGATTCGAGATCCCGCCCGGCTGACACCCTTGATGCCGCGCTCAGGGCTATGTCAGCGCGCCTCGACCAGGGCGCGGCCAAGGTGGCGGCCGCGAACGAGGAGGACATGCGGGCCGCCCGGGCTGACGGCGCGCCGGACGCCATCATTGACCGGCTGCTGCTCGGCGAAGACCGCATGCGGGCCATGTCCGGCCAGCTCCGCACCCTGGCCGGGCTGCCCGCGGCCCCGGTACAGCAATACCTCAGGGACCTGCCGGGCGACCTGGCCCTGCATGAATGCCGCAGGCCGGTCGGCGTCATCGGGGCCAATTTCGAGGCCCGGCCCAATGTCGTTCTTGACCTGGCATCGCAGCTGATCAAATCGCGGAATGCTGGCGTCCTGCGAACCGGCTCAGCTGCGCTGGCGTCCGCGAGCGTCCTAGTCGACGAGGTCGTCGCTCCCGCGCTGCAGGACGCCGGCCTTGATCCGCGGGCAATTCAGCTCATCCGGGTGCGGGACCGATCGGCCGCCTACGAACTGGTGCGGCAGCCACGGCTGCTTCCGCTGGTCATCCTCCGCGGCAGCGGAGAAAGCACCAGGGCGCTGGCGCGGGAGGCCGCGCTGCACGGCGTCCGGACGCTGGCCCACGCAGACGGCGGGGCGGTGATCTACATCGACGAGTCCGCCGACCGGCAGCTGGCGGCCCGCCTGATCGAGGCCAGCCTGGACCGGCTCGGGGTATGCAACCGGCTGAACCTGCTGCTCGTGCAGCGCCCGGTCTGGGACGACATGGTTCCGCGCATCGCGGAAATCACGGCGCGCCTCGGCGTTGCCATCTCGTATCCGCCGCACTCGCATCTCCTCGGCCACGAGTGGGCGCTGGACGCCGGGCAGGAGGCAACGATCACGGTGGCGCCGGCCGCCACGGCCGTCGATGCTGCCGAGATCGCCAACGAGCAGACGTCAGGCTTGGCCGCCGCGGTGATCGCCGAGGATTCCGGCGCCGCCGGCCGGTTCCTTGCTGCCTACGCCGGAACCGGCGCCTTCTGGAACTCGACTCCCCGGCTGCTCGACGGGTTCAAGCTGCTGTCGATGCCGGAGACCGGCATAAACATCGACAATTCGCCTGGCCCGCGCGGGCCTGTCACCTTCCGGGATCTCTACCTGCGGCAGTATGTCGTCACGCCGAAGGCCGCGGTCCCGGGCACGCCCTAGCTATGCGACACCACTAGGCGGGAAATCTCGACCTGGCCGAAGGCCGAGGGCAGATCACCCGCGCTGGTGCTGGACTGCACATAGCAGCCGGCCTTGAAATAGCAGCCGGCCCTGAAATAGCAGCCAGCCGCATGCGGCGGATGGCGCACCTTCCTGACGCCGTTGTAGAAGACATCGGCGTCAGCCCGTGACGCACGGATAGGCATCAGCGCCGGCGACGGCCTGAAGATCGCCGCGGATGCCGCGCCGGAGGATCTCGGCCGGGACAACATCACGGCCAACACGTTCCGTGGCCAGCCTGCTGGCGCGCTTGATGACACCTGCACCGCACCGTCCGGTCTGATTTGCGGAAACGTCATCGGCTCCGGAAGCACCGCCGGTGAATTCCCGGCGCATCCGGGCTGGCCGACGGCGTGCCCGGGGAACGCCGTCCGCGCCCGGGCGCCCGGGAGCGCCTGCCGGCTGCCCCGCCGGGCACGGCAGCCCGCCGCTAATCGCCGGCGTAGACAACCAGCGAGTCCCGGTGAATCGCGTGAATATCACGAACCGCGCGACGGGCGGCCGAATCGGGCGCCAGGCGGCCGAGCCGGAAACTTCCGTCGAGCAGGATCGCGGCGCACAACCGGGGCTGCGACAGCATGAGCGAATCCGTCAGCTCGAACACCGTATCCAGCGAGAACGCCCGCAGCTGCGCCAGCGCCTGCCGAGCCGCCGCGGTACTGCCGGCCAGCTGGCGGCTGTCCTCGAACTCCTCCGGACACGCCAGCCGCGAACCCGGCACGGCCCGCTTCGGGGCATCGGGCGCACGCGCCGCCAGCGAGTGCCGCGCCCGGAACAGCATAGATATGACGCTCGCCACATCGTCCGACGACAACGCGCGCAATAGCAGCAGGATGCTCGATGACAAGGCTACCGAACCGCGCCCTATCAGCCGTTCTGGATGCCGGACATCCACCAGCTCAACTACCGATCCCGGCGCGAACTCACCGGCGAGCCGCTTTATCCCGGAGAGGAACAGCGTGCTGCCAGTCCGCAGGCTCGACTCCGCCTCGCGATTTATGCCTATCGAGCCAGCAGAATATGCCATGCCGCCGATCCACCGCTCATGCGGCTCCAGCTGCCGGCCGGCCGCCCGCACGACCGTTCCCATCCGCGCCCGCGGGTTCAGGCTCCGAACGACGACATCCGGTTCGCGAGCCGCGCCGACGATGCACTCGACGCCGCAGCATGCCGCGCGCGCGGCCGCGCTCAGCTTCGACCGCATTCCGCCGCGGCCACTGCCGAGTGCCGAGACCCGCACCGATCTGGCCTGGTCAGGAGTCAGCTTCGAGATGCGCTCGCTGAGCGTGGCGTCACGGTAGACGGCGCCGACGTCGGTCAGGAACAGCAAGCGCGTCGCCTGGGCAGCAACCGCGGCGGCAACCGCAATCTGATCATTGTCAAGCGCCGCCATCGGGTCGGTCGCGTCATTGCCGTTTATCACCGGCAGCAAGCCCCGCTCGAGTGCGGCGCCGAGCAGGAAGCCGAGATCGCTCATCGCGCGGGCCGAGCCGAGATCGCTCTTCGAGACGAGGATCTGGCATACCTCCACGCCTACCGCCGCGGCCAGCTGCCGGTACAGCGCCATCAGCGCAGGCTGGCCCACCGACGCCGGAAGCGCCACGCCAAGTGCGCCGGGCGGCGTATCGGATCCGTCGTAGCGCCCCAGCGTGCTGCTGATTTCGCCGGCTGACAGCATTGCGGCCGGGCCGGCCGCGGCGATCGAGGAGTGCAGCGCCTCGACGAGCCCCCGCAGGGCGGCGGCAGCGCTCGCAGTGGGCCCTTCGAATGCGAGCAGGCGCTCACCCAGCCGGGCGGCGCCGGAGGTAACCAGCAGAATCTCGTGGCCCGCCTGCTGCGCCGCGGCGATCTGCTTAATCAAGCCGGCAATAACGTCCAGCGCGAGCCCGTCCCCGCTCGCAATGGAGCTGGATCCGAGTTTGACTACCAGCCTGGTCAAGAAACCTCATTGTCAGCAATAGAAAGTAGTCCGCCGATTACCCGGCGCCAGGTACCCGAGCGTATGCCCGCCTAGCTTAAATGCTCGGCGCGATCTGACATCGGACGGCCGGTGCGGAGGGCGCCAACCCGGTCCGGGGAACGGGCCGGGCCGGCCTGGCCGGCCCGGCCAGGCCGGGCCGGGTTCGGTACCTCCGCAGCGCGGCTGGCGGGGCTATTGACAGCGGGCTAGCCAGGGCGCTCGGATGTCGGTAGCGAAACTGGAGGTAGAGATGGGCACCTATGAGGATGCGGTTCAGACACTGGACGCCGAGCTGCGGCAAGTGGAGAACGCATTCCGCGGACTGTCCGCCGCTGACTGGCGGACACCCACCTTGCTCCAGCCCGTTGACGACACGCTGAAGCCCTGGACGCTGTTCGAGCTGGCCGGTCATTTCGACATCTCGATCGGGCTTACCCGCATGCTGATCTCCAGCCAGCAGGATGGCCAGGTCGGGCGGGACCGGGTCAGCTTCTTCATCTTCCCGCGCTCGGAGGTCGCCCCGGTCGTCTACAACTACGCCTACACGATGGTGGAGGGTAAGCAGCCGGCCGAGATGCCGGACGTCCTGCACGAGACCTTCAGCAAGACCATCGAGGAAGCCCGCGCCACCCCGCCCGGCGCGGTCGGCTCCGGTTACTACGCGCTGATGCAACTCGGCGAGTTCGTGCCGAGCCGGGTCATCGAGGCCGTCGTGCACGGGCTCGACCTCACCGACGCGCTCGGCCGCGACTGCATGGCCACCCCGGCCGGGATCGCGATGACCGCCGCGATCCTGGACGAGCTGATCGCCCGCCGCTACGTGCCAGGACGGCCGGCCGACCTAGCCGACGACCTGGCCTGGGTCCAGGCCGCGTCCGGCCGCGCGCCGCACGACGACCCCCGGCTGCCGCTGATCGGCTGAGCCAGCGTCCGGCGCTTCCGCCGGGCTGGCCCGGCCGCGGCGGCCGGACGGGACTGGCCCGGCCGCGGCGGGCGGCCGCACGGCGGCGCTGGCCGCGCGGGATCAGGTGTCGATGTTCGGGTTCCCAGCCGGCAAGGGCACCAGCCGGGCGGGCGGCTCGGGTATCACCACCGCGGACTCAACCGTGAGATCGGGCCGGACGTGGATCAGCTCACCGTCGGCAAGCATCCGCCAGGCGCGTTCGCCATCGAGGGCTTCGGATGCCACTACGACGGTCGGGACGTACTTGAGCCCCGGCGCGTGCACGGAAGACGTCGAGCTGCGGACGTGCAGGCCAGCGCCCGGCGCGCGGTCGGCCGCCGTGCCGTCGGCTGCCGCTGTGCCGCCGGCAACTCCGTGGACGCTGTCCCCGGCGGGCCGCTCTATGACGTGCAGCGCGTGCTGGCCGGGATAGCGGAGTGCCCACAACTCACCGGGCACGGCGACGATCGCGTTGAGCGAGGAGACCGGCAGGCGGCGGGCGATCCAGCGGGCGGCGGCGGTGATCCCCGCGCCGACATCCCCGCCGTGGGCGTCGATCTGCTGGGTGATCAGCGCGAAATAGCGTTCCGAGTCGGTATCGCCAAGCACCAGATCGCGATAGCCGCCGAGCTGCTGGTCCAGCCGGGCAACGTCACTGAAGCCGCCATTGTGGGCCATGATCCGGCCGTGCATCGCGAACGGGTGCGTGTTCGCCGCGGTCCGGCCGCCCGCGGTCGCCCAGCGGACATGCGCCAGGAAAGTCGCCGACTCGGCCTGCCTGGCCTGGCGGCCGAACTCGGCGGCAGAGAAAGCGGGCTCGGGCTGCTTGTCCAGCACCGGCTGGCCGGCCTGATCGAAGAAGCCGATCCCGCTGCCGTCGACATTGCGCCGGCTCTGCGTCGCCAGCGAATCCGGGGCGTCGATGAGCCAGAATGTCGCCTTTACCGGTTCCGCCCCGGCCGTCATCCCGAAGAGCCGGCACATCGCTGGTTATCCCCTCGGGCAGGTGGCTGGCCAATAGCGGCCCGTTAAGTATGCAGTTGATTGTCTCAGGCCCGGCGGCTGAGGCGGCGCTGCGCGCGATAACTCCCGCTGCCCGGCCGGTCGCAAGCGCCCGGCCGGAGCGGCGGAAAGGTGACTCCCTCGCGCCTGTCGTCGGGTCCCCGGTCACCCGCCGATCGGCGGCTGGGTGCCGTCGAGGTCGGACCGGCGCACCCGGATGACCGCAATCGTGATGATCAGCGCCAGCAGCGCGATCCCCGCGGACACCTCGAAGCCACGGGAGAACCCGGTGGCCAGGGCGTGCTGGTAGATGGCGGCCGGCACCTTCTGGCCGGGCGCCGCGTGCACCGGCTGGCCGGCCCTGGCGGCCGTCGCCGCGGCGGCCGTCAGCTGGCTGCGGACGCTGTTGGCGACCGCAGTCCAGGCGACCGTGCCGAGCACCGCCAGCCCGATCGAGCCGCCGACCTGCTGGCCGGCGTTGAGCAAGCTGGAGGCCACCCCGGCATCGCTGTCATGAACGCGGGACAACGCGACCAGGGTCAGCGGCATGAACAGCAGGCCCAGACCGGCTCCGGCGACCAGCGTCGGGCCGAGCAGGCCGGTGCCGTAGGTGCTGTGCTCGCCGATCCTGGACAGCCAGAACATCCCGACGGTGGCGGTCGCCGAGCCGGTGATCAGCAGCGGCCGGGCGCCGACCCGGGGGATCAGCTGGGCGCTGGCCGCGGACGTGGCCATGATCGCGGCCATCATCGGCAGGTAGGCCACGCCGGTCTTCAGCGCGCTGTAGCCCCACACCGACTGCACGAAAATGGTCAGGAAGAAGAACATGCCAAACAGGGCGGTGCCGACGCACAGCATGATCAGGAATGCACCGGACCGGTCCCGGCTGCCGAAGATCCGCGGCGGCAGCAGCGCGTGCTTGCTGCGCATCTCGGTGAACACGAACGCGGCCAGCAGCACCACGGCGGCGGCCAGCGAGGCGACGACCTTGGTGTCGCCCCAGTGCGAGACGCCGTTGGGGCTGGTAGCCGCGTTCGACAGGCCGTAGACCAGGGCCGCGAGGCCGCCGGTGCCGGTGATCGCGCCGGGCAGGTCGAACCGGCCGCGGTGGGCCGCGGTCTCGCTGAGCGCCCGGGCCGCGGCGAGCGCGACCACGAGCCCGATCGGCACGTTGACGAACAGTACCCACCGCCAGGACGCGTAGCTGGTGAGCAGGCCGCCGGCGATCAGCCCGACCGCCCCGCCGGCCACGCTCATCGCGGCGTAGACGCTCATCGCCCGGTTCCGCGCCTGGCCCTCCGGGAACGTCGCGGTGACCAGCGACAGCGCGGTCGGTGCGACGATCGCCGCGCCTGCGCCCTGGATGGCCCGTGCGGTCAGCAGCCAGGCCTGCGTGGTGGCGAACCCGCCGGCCAGCGACGCGGCCGAGAACAACAAGATGCCGGCGATGAATACCTTGCGCCGGCCGAGCAGGTCACCGGCCCGGCCGCCGAGCAGCAGCAGCCCGCCGAAGGTCAGCGCGTAGGCGTTGACGACCCATTCCAGGCCGGTGCCGGAGAAACTAAGCGCCCGCTGGATATGCGGCAGCGCGACGTTCACGATGGTGGCGTCGAGCACCACCATGAGCTGAGCGGTGGCGATTACGGTAAGGGCGAGGCCGAGGCGGCGGGGCGGGCCGACCTCGCCGGGGCTGGCGGCAGCCTGGCCCGGCGGTTTAACTCGCAGGCCGGCGTTAGTTCTGGCAGACAAAGCAGTCTCCTTTCCGGGTCAGCGCAGATCGCGGTGACGTCATCAGACTGCCGGTGCAGCTGGCCGCAGACATCCGCCAGCTGGCTGGTGCTGACGGGCAACTGCGGCCGTCCGCAGCCCCGCGACAGCCGCCAGGAACGGCCATCCGGCGCCAGGCAGGCAGGCGGCGGCCCGGGATTGGCTGGATCATGGCCGGGCCAGGCTCAGTTGCCAGGGACACATCCGTCAACTGGCGGATGCCAGCGGGCCGGCCGAGTTCACGTCAGCGGCCCGCCCCGGCCGAGTTCAGGTCAGCAGCCCGCCAGGCGGAGGCCGCGGTCAGCGGCCTCGCGGGCCGCGATTTACTGCGCGGGCAGCTCGGACAGCAGGTCCAGGGCCTGCTGGTAGAGCATCCCAGCGCGGGCACAGATGCCGAACGAGCGGCTGCCGATCTGGTCGAGTGCCAGCTGCTCCCGCGGCTCCAGGATGGCGGTGTAACACAGGATCGTGTTCACGGTCGCGCCGGCGCCGATGGCATCAATGTCATAAAGCCTGCGGCCGGCCCCGACGGCGGTGATCTCGGCCACGTGCAGGGGCCGCCCACCGCGACCGCGTAGTGGCATCTCGCCAACCTGCGGCATGGCCTGCCTCCTAGGCTGCCGACGCAGGGAGAGCAGCGCCCGGTGGGTAACCGCCGATCGGGCGACTGCCGCCGAGCCGCCACGGCTGCTGAGCTGGCAGCAGCGTCAGCACCGTGGCCTCCCCTCCTGCTCAGCTGCGTTAGCAGCTGACGCTAGGCGAAGCCGGGTAGCGCCGAACAGTCGGGAAAACTCCCTAGTGGAAACCCCTGGCGGGTCTCAGACCGAGCTGACGAGCCCGTGCTCCAGCGCATACAACGTCGCGCCAGCGCGGGTGGACACGCCGGCCTTGCCGTACAGCCGCTGGATGTGGTGATCACAGGTCTTCGGGGTGATCCCCAGCCGGCGGGCAACCTGCTTGGTGGTCAGCCCGCGGGCAATGAGGCCGAGCACCTCGCACTCGCGCTCGGACAGCCCGGCCGGCCGGCGCAGCGGCCGGCCGGGCTGTCCGGCTGCGGTCAGCACGGCCTGCACCGCCTCCGGCGCCAGCCTGCCCTGCTCAGCGTCCCGGCGCAGCTCATCCGCCGCGGCCGACGCGGACAGCGCCTGCCGGTGTGCCCGCGGCTCCCGCATCGCCTGATAGCAGTCGGCTGCCGCCAGCAGCCAGGCCATCGGCGGCAGGTCACCAGCCCGGCTGCCCCGGTGGTAGCCGGACCCGTCGTAGCGCTCGCCATGCGACCCGGCAAGCCGGGCCAGCGGGCGCAGCCCGGGGGCAACATCGAGCACCCGCTCGCTGTGGTAGGCATGCAGCCGCACCTGCTCGTGCTCGCCGCGGGTCAGCGGGCCCGGCTTGGCCCACACCCCGACCGGCACCGCGACGCGGCCGATGTCATGCACCAGGGCTGCCCGGCGGAGCAGCAGCACGTCCGGGGCGGCCAGCCCGGACACCACGGCGGACTCGCCGGCCACCTGGGCAACGCCGCGGGAATGGCCGACCGTCCACATGCTCTTCAGATCGGCGAAATCCGCGATCGCGGACAGGCACGCGTCCAGCCGGTCCGCACCCACCATCGGCTGCGGGCCGGGCTCGGCGCGCAGCGCGTCAGCCCAGATGGATGGCGCGTCCAGGCCCGCATACACGTCATCGCCGAGTGCCAGGAAACCTGCCACCGCGCTGGGATCCAGCCCCGACCCGGCGCGCTTGGCCAGCAGGCGGCCCGCGGGCTCGGCGCCGCCGCGCTGCCAGGCGATGTCTGCGTCCTGCGCCACCTGCATCAGCCGCACCGCCAGCGGGAGCTGCTCGCCGCGCAGTTCGCCCGGCATGCCCTTGCCGTCCCAGCGCTCATACAGATGCCGCAGCGCCAGCTGAATCTCCGCGGAGAAGCCCATCCGGGCGCCGAGCAGCCGGGCGACGTCACAATGGCTGGCTGCCCATTTCTTGAACTCGGCGATGCCGCCGACAGCTGACCTTGCCATTGCCGCCGCCCGGGTAAGCGGCGCCTTTCCCTGATGCGCGGTCCGTGCCGCCATGGTGACGAGCTCCCGCCGGGTACCCAGCTGTACCGCCAGCATCTGCGGCCTGGCCGCGAGCTCGTCACCGAAGAACCCGGCGGCGATCATGCTCTCCGCGGTGCAGCCGGCGAAATGCAGCATGCCGGTATAGAAGACGGTCACCTGATCGTCTTCGGGCAGGCCCATCGCCTGGGCCAGCCGCACGGCCAGCACCGCGGTGCGCATCCCGTGCTCCAGCGGCTGGCCCATCGCCAGGTCAGTCGCCAGCGACAGCACCCCGACGGCTTCAGCCAGCCGCAGCGGGTAAGCATCCGAAGTCATCAGCACATAGTCCTGGGGAGCTCTCGCAGCTTTCGAGATTTGGCTGCGAGGAGAGCAGTCTCGGCAACCGGCCGTAATCCCTGCGCATCAAGTATTACACCGGGCAGGTAGGTCCCGTTAAAAATGCCATTGATTGACTAAGCGGCGACCGTCGGCACGTGCGCTGGCCGGATCCAGGTGCTGGCCGGTACTGGGCGGGTCCAGGAGCTGGCTGGTGACCTTGCCCGGGCGGCCGGTGGCGTCGTACCGTTCCCGCCAGGCCTGGCACCGCCGGGTGAAATCAGCCAGCTGCCGGACGGCGAAGCCCGGTGCCGACCAGTCGTGGCAGGCCACGTCGGCATGATTCACCCAGGCGTAGGTCCAGCAAGGGCGGCCGTCGGTCAGGGTGAGCTGCCGCAGTTCGTAGTGGTCGTCTTCGTAGATGTCGATCAGGCGCCACTCCGCCAGGGTCAGGCCGGTCAGCAGGATGCCGGCCGCGGCTGCCTGGCCGGCCGGGACCATGCCCGGATAACTGCGCGCCGTGAGGGCGGCGACCCGCCAGCCGGTCACCGTCCCGGCCGCGTGGTCTGGTATGCGGCGCAGCAGGGCACTGAGGATGCCGGGGAACTGCAGAGTGCCGTAGGCGAACAGGCCAGCGGGTTCACCCAGTTCGCCAGGTTCGCCAGGTTCGCCAGGTTCGCGTAGTTCAGCCGGGAGTCTTGGGGTGGGCCGCATGAAGACGCTCCGCTCATGCCGTTGCCGATCACCATCATCATCGTTCATGCCGGTCGCGGCGGGTAGCTGTCGCGGCAGGCGCGGGGCGATCACGCGCGGGGGCCGCCCGCGAACTCGTCCGGGCCGCTCCCGCGCTCAAGGACGTGGCCTCGCGCGCATCTTCCACAACGCCAGCCACTGCAATCACAATTAACCGGTTGGCGAATTCTAGTGGTTAAGAATTGTCCGGCGATAACCGGAAAAAAGTTAACCACTGATGAATTGCGCCGGGCGCCAGGGCGCGGAGGCCGCCGGGGCGCCGGGCGCGGAGTGCGCCGGGCGCCAGGGCGCGGAGGCCGCCGGGGCGCCGGGCGCGGAGGCCGCCGGGGCGCCGGGCGCGGAGGCCGCCGGGGCGCCGGGCGCGGAGGCCGCCGACAGGGGGGGCGCCGGGGGCGCCCGTGGGGCCATGGCGCGTGGCGCGTGCCGCCAGGCAGAATGCTGGGATGGCTTCGTATTCGGTCAACCAGGACGCAGTGGCCCAGGCGCAACGGCTCATCGATAGCCGCCAGTACGTGCTCGACAGCGACTGGGGCGACGTCCAGCCCGCCGCCGGCGACCAGAACGCCTTCCTGAAGTCGCACTCGTGGGAGGAGTACGCCCAGTGGCATCTCGGGCTTACTGACGGTGCCAGCGATCACACCAAGGCCAGGTACGCGTTCGTCTACGGGGACTTCCGCCGGGTCCATCGGATGGGCCTCATCGCGTGCCAGTACCGGGCGGCGGAATGGCGGCACAAGGAAGTCGAGCTCGCGGCCCACAACCTGCTGCAGCGCCTGGACAGCAAGCTGGGCTGAGCCGCCTGGCCGTCGCGGTACTCGTTTGCCGGCCTCCGTTACGGGCACGAAGATCAGCAGCCTCGGTAGCTGAGCGGGGCGCGAGCAGGACAGACAGGTGCCAGGATGACCGCGCTGGACTCGCCGGAACCGGCCGGGCCGCCTGGCCTGGCCCGGCCGGCTGGCGGGCCGCACGCCGCGGTCAAAGCGGCCCTGCCAGTTTCGCTGCTGGGGTGGCGGCCTTGGCACGGGCAGGCACGGAAACGAGATCTGTTCTGCCTGGCCGGGATCACGCTGAGCGTGCTTTACGGGCTCGCGATGATCCCGCTCACGCCGGGGCTGATTGCTACCCGCCCGGTGCTGCTCGAGCTGCTGTCCGGCTCCACCTCCTCGGTCGTTGCCGCGGGCGCGTTCGCCGAGGTGGAAAGCAAGCTTCAGCTGACCGTGGTGGTCGCCGCGGCGCTGCCGGGCATGATGAAATTCGACCTGCTGTTCTGGTGGGCGGGGGTGCTGTGGGGGCACCGGATCGTGGCGATGCTCGCCCGGCACAGCAGGCACGCCGCCGCCTTCGCCCGGCGGGCTGAGCGGCGCGATTCAAGGTTCGCCGGGGCTGCGGTGCTGTTGTCCGCCTTCCTGCCGGTGCCGACCCCGCTGGTCTACGCGGCGGCCGGCTGGGTTGGCCTTGGGGCCATCACGTTTGCCGGCTGCGACCTGATCGGCTCGGCGGCGTGGGCGGCGTTTCTCGCCCTGCTCGGCTCCCTGCTCGGCACCAGCGGGGTGGCTGCGGCGAACCTGATTTCCCGCTATGCGCTCGCCACCATGATCGGGCTGGGGACGATCGCCATAATGCCGCACGCATGGCATGTGCTGCGGGCCCGGCGGGCGGCACGGGCGCGGTCCCGCGCGGGTTCTGGCCGGTCCCGCGCGGCGGGGCAGTGACCGGGCTGGGACTGAGAATTCCGGCTGCTGGTTCAAGCGCCCAGGCGGTGCCAGGCATCAGCATCTTGCATCGTGACATCTTGATGCCTTGATAATGGGCACTATGATGTCTATATGCGTACCACCCTGACGCTCGATCCCGACGTGGCCCGGCTCCTCGATGACGCCGTGCATCGCGAGCGACGCCCGATGAAGCAGGTCGTCAACGATGCTCTCCGGCGAGGACTGACCGCGCAGAGCCCGCGCCGCGAGCCATACCGGCCCGAGGTCCATGAGTCAGAGTTGCGGCCGGGACTCGATCTCACCGGGTTCAACCGGCTCGCGGATGAACTTGAGGACGAGGCGATCATCGAGGTTTCCAGGCGCCGGCCGTGATCGTGGTAGACGTCAATCTGCTGCTCTACGCGGTGATCTCGGGTTTCAAGCAGCATGACGTCGCCCGCAGCTGGTGGGAGGAAACTCTTAACGGCCCAGCTGACGTCGGATTGGCCGGCCCGGCGATATTTGGGTTCCTGCGCATTTCTACCAATCCGCGAATCATGACTTCCCCGCTGCCGGCCGAAAAGGCAGTCGGCTACGCAGTCAGCTGGCTCGAGCAGCCAAACGTTTCCTTCCTGGTCCCTGGACCTCGTCACCTCGACATCGCGTTTGACCTGCTGCGCGACATGGGCACGGCAGGCAACCTGACCACCGACGTTCAGCTAGCCGCGTTCGCGATCGAGCACAATGCCGACATGTGCTCAAACGACAATGACTTCGGCCGGTTCCCGCGGCTTCGCTGGGTCAACCCGCTCGCCTGAGCCCTGAGACACACACTCCCGGCCGGAAACCACGGCCGACTCAAATGATCATTAGGCGCCCGTCCTTTTGAACCAGCCTAAACGGGCCGCCGTTGGCCAGCGCGGCCCGATCTGGACTGATCTCTTCCGGGCGTAATCCGCTGACCGCGGCCAGCGGCGGTCCGCCACTACGGGCCGGCGATCCGGTCAACCTGTCCAGCGGCCAGGGCGCCTATGAGTGCGGCAGCAGCCAGGAACTACCCGCCCGGGCCGACGAAGACCGGCGGTCCGCCGGGGGCCCGGCTGTCTTCGGCTCGGTAGCTATCGGCGCGCCTGCTCCGGGTGGATGACCTCGTGCACGTCACGCATGTTCACCGGCTGCGCCGGGACGGTGAACGCGTGCCGGATCGTCGCGGTCAGCCACAATGCGACCGTCGCAGCGACCAGGACGGCCAGCGCGAAAACGCTGCCGGTGATCAGGCCAGCCACCGCGGCGCACAGCGCGACGACGCCCAGCGCGGTCGCGATCGCCCTGAACGCCCGGGCCGGTCGCGCTTGATTTGCCGTGTACAGGTCGCCGGCTGCGCCGAGCGCGCATCCGCCGACGATTCCGAGGACCAGCACCGCGGCGGTCGCGCCGCGCGCGCTGGAGACCAGCCACATGCTTGTTCCGTTGCGGAATGCCAGGTACCCGGCAACGATCACCGCCATGAACAGCGTCGTCACCGCGTCCTTCCAGGTCAGCCTCATTGCCCGCACCTCCTTTGAGTTCAGCTGAAGATGGCCCCATCATTGTTTCGCGGCAGCCCGGGCCGACTAAAGTGCCGAAAGTCCCGGCCAGAAAGGCGGAAAGCCCTACCTGCGGGCCGCGGGTGACCTGGTGCGCGCTGGTTGCGAGGAGTAGCATCCGGGCATACCCGACGGGACCGCGGGGCGGGCTGCGACGAGCACATCGCAGGTCATGCCGGACCCGGCGTCCCTGGCCAGTCCCGGGGGGAGCGTTCTGATGGCGCTAGAAGGTGGCGGGCTAGCCCGCTCGCCGATTGTCGGGGATCTGCACCTGCCGCCGCCAGCGGCGGACGGCGCCGGGCCGGGCGATGAGGACAGCGGCCCGGGCGGGCCGGGCGATGAGCCAGTTCCCATCCTGGTCGAGCTGAACGTCCTGTACCCGGGCGGCCTTGACGCCGTGACGGAGAAGTTCTTTCAGCTGTGGACGGACGGCTACGAGCAGTGGGCCGGCGCGCCGGCCCCTACCGGGAAGCCCGTGATGGGCCCGGCCCATCCCGCTGTTCCGGCCGGTCTCCAGCGGGTGACGGCCAGGCTTTACCAGTGCGTGCTGACCCGGCGCCAGCTGCTTGGCCTGATCCGGTGGGACCGGGAGTCCGCCCGCAGCCCGGACCGGGACCCGGCCGGCCGCCCGGATGCGCCGTCGGCCATCTTCAAGGCATGGCCTGACTACGTGCTCTACCCGCAGATCGACCGGTCGGCACCCACGGTCAAGGCGGACGCCGGCTGGCGTTCTTACAACGCCCGCGGCCGCGGCATCGTGTGGGCAGTCATCGACTCGGGGGTGGATGGCTGCCACCCGCATTTCAGCGCTCTTGAGCTGGCCGCCGAGGCCGGCGCGGTGCCTGGTCCCGCTCCGGTGCACACCGCCGCGCTGCACCGTGACTTCAGCGGGCTGGTCCGGCTGCCCGGCGATCCGCCACCGGATCCGCTTGCGCCGCTCACCGACGCCGACGGGCACGGTACCCATGTGGCCGGCATCATCGCCGGCCAGACACCGCCCGGCCGGACGCCGCACGTGGCCGGCTCGGGCGAGCCGCCGGACGGCGGCGGGTTCGTGCCGCGCGCACGGGTCGGGATGCTGTCCGGGATGGCACCGGAATGCGAGCTGGTCAGCCTCAAGGTGCTGCGCCGGACCGGGCAAGGGGTCTGGATCACCTCGTCCGCCGCGGTTATCGCGGCACTTGAGTATCTGCGCACCGAGGTGAACGTAGCTACCAGCTTGCTCCGCGTGCACGGCGTCAACATCAGCCTGGGCTGCCCGTGGGATTCCGACTCATTACGCGGCCGGGCAGTCACCGCTGTCGCAGGCCGTCAACCAGCTGGTGAGCTCGGGGGTCGTCGTGGTGGTGTCCGCCGGGAACGGCGGCGGCGGCCAGGCGCAGGACCCGGCCGGCGCGATGGCCATGCTCGGGACCATCACCGAGCCAGCGCACGCCGAGGACTGCATCGCCGTCGGCTCCACGCACCGCGATGCCCCGCACGCATTCGGCGTGTCCTGGACGTCCGGCAAGGGTCCCACGCTGGACGGCCGGATGAAGCCGGACGTGGTGGCGCCGGGCGAATGGATAACCTCGGCGGCGGCCGGCACGATACGCGCCCGGGCCGGCCTGGATACCCTGCCGCCCGACGACCCGGACCGCGCGCTGGCCTATGCCGAGCAGTCGGGCACGTCGATGGCGGCGCCGCACGTCTCCGGTGTGATCGCCGCGTTCCTCTCGGCGCGGCCCGAGTTCATCGGGCGGCCCAGGGAGGTCAAGGCCATGCTGACCCAGAACGCCACTGACCTCGGCCGGGAACGCTACGCGCAGGGGCCGGCCTGGTCGATCTGATGCGGATGCTAGCGAACGCGTGACCGCCGCGGCGGCGCCACCGAATGCAGCCACCGAATGCAGCAAGGAGATGACATGGATCAGATCGCGGGCCGCCCGCACTGGGAGCTGACGTTCGATAAGTCCGGGGCGCTGACCTCGCCGGCGGCCGGTGAGTTTCTCACCGAGGCAGCCGCCTCTGGCGTCGCCGACCTGTTCGTGATGAGCCATGGCTGGGGCAGCTCGGTGGGGGGCGCGCGCGGGCTGTACAAGGCCATGTTCCCGCTCGTCGCGACGGCTGTTAAGCAGGCGCATGGAATCGGGCCGATCGGGTTCGCGGGCATCATCTGGCCATCCTTGTGGTTCCCCGATCCGCCGCCGGCCGCCGCGGCGCAGGTGGCCACGGCCGTGGCGGCCGGCCGCCCGGGCGCGGCCGACGCGGCGCTGTCCGGCCAGCAGATCGCCGACACGCTCAAGGCGTCGTTCGACGACCCCGGGCAGTCGGCGAGCGTGCAGCAGATGGGGCAGCTCATCGACGCGGGCACGGCCGGGGTCGGCAACGAGCCGGAGGCTACCCAGCAAGCGCGGCTGGCGCAGTTCCACGGGCTGCTGCAGACGCTGGTTCCCGGCGGGCCGCAGCCGGCCGAGGACGCCGGCGAGACCGCGCTGCTGCAGACCGACGATCCGCAGCGCGACTACGCCTACATTTCGGACGTCCTCGGCAGCGCCCCGGCCGGCGGGGCGGCCGAGGGCCTCGACGACATCTTCGGGAAGGTCTGGAACGGCGCCAAGGGCGCGCTCCGGGCGGCTTCGTATTACGAGATGAAGGCGCGCGCCGGTGACGTCGGGCGCAAGGGCCTTGGCCCGCTGCTGGAACGCCTGCACGCGCGGGCACCCGGCATGCGGGTACACCTGATGGGACACAGCTTCGGCGCCCGGCTGGTGTCCTTCTCGCTCAGCGGCATCAGCTCGGCGGCCGCCAGCCCGGTCGCTTCCCTGTGCCTCATCCAGGGCGCCTTCTCGCACTGGTCATTCGCCCATGTGCAGGACATGCCCTTCGGCACGGCAGGAGCACTGAACCAGTACGCCGACCGCGTGCACGGCCCGCTGGTGGCCACCTTCAGCGAATTCGACTATGCGGTCGGCCGCTGGTATCCCCGGGCCTCGTTCCTGGCCCAGCAGGACGCGCAGGCCGCCGCTGACCCGGCAAGCCAGTGGGGCGGGATGGGAGCCGACGGCTTCCAGGGCGTCGCCCCGGCCGGCAGCTTCGATCTGCTTCCGGTGGGCACGGCGTACTCGCTCATGCCCGGCTCCTTCTACCGCGTCGACGGGTCCGCCGTGATCGCCAACATCTCGCAGTCGTCGTTCTCCGGCGCGCATTCCGACATCCGGCACCTCCCGGTCGCCTGGCTCGCAGTCTCTGCCGCTGCAGCTCACAACGCCTGACGCAGGATAATAATGGTCGTGGCACGCTATCCGGATGGGGACAAAACCGAGTCCCCGAAATGGCTGGCCATAGGGCAGGGCCGGGCGCATACTGGGGGACTTCTGATGGCTCACCGAGGCGGCCGGGCGGAATTCGCCAGGGAGCACCGACGGGAATCAGGCTTGCCGATGGGGGATCAAGTTGGCCGATGAGGACATTAACTCCCAGCATCCCGCGGCGGGCCAGGACCCGGTAGCCCGCGCTGGACAGGTCGCCCGCTGCGCCCTGGCTGGCATCCGGGTTGTCAACGGCGCTGTCGCACTATTGGCGCCGGGCTTCATCATCCGCCGGTTTGGCGAGTCGCCGGAGGAAGACAGCGCCGCCGTCTACGGCCTGCGGATGTTCGGCGTGCGGACCGTCCTCATCGGGTTCGATCTCATTGCCCTGTCCGGAGCGCCGCGGCGGCGGACGCTGGGACAGGCTGTCATCATCCATGCCAGTGATACCGCGAGCGTGGCTGCCCTGGGCCTGACCGGACGGGTGAAACCGCGCACGGCGGTCATGCTCACGCTGGTCTCCGCGACCAACACCGGCCTCGCGGTCACGGCTTACCTGGCGGCCCGGCGGGCCGAGGCGTGACCGGCGGGCCAGCCGACATCAGCGGCGCGGGACGGCCGGCCAGGCGCAGGTGTCACTGACGAAAGCGAAAGGTACCACCATGACTGACCCTGCCGAGTCAGGGAGCGGCTACCGCAACACGCTGTGGTGGCGGCTGTATGACTGGTCAGCGCAGGCGGCCGACCGGAAATTCGGCTGGGACAAGCTGCCGAAGCCACTCGGCTTGCTGGTCCTCGTCGGACTGCGGAACATCCTGCGGCAGCGCAACCTGTATGACACGAACGGCCTGCCGCCGGGCGGCACGCCCGAGGTGCCGGAGCCGACGCCGGAGACCCGTACCACCAGGACGCCGGGCGGTGCCTACAACGACCTCGATAGCCCGGCGATGGGCATGGCCGGCACCCGCTTCGGCCGTAATGTGGCGCTGCGGTGGGGGCACCGGGAAGAACCAGACCGGATTCTGGATCCGAACCCGCGCGAGGTCAGCCGGGAACTGCTGACCCGGCGTGAGTTCATCCCGGCGACCAGCCTGAACCTGCTGGCGGCGGCGTGGATCCAGTTCATGGTCAAAGACTGGTTCAGCCACGGGGCCGGTGACCCGCAGCATTTCTTCGAGCTGCCGCTTGCCGCGGATGACCCGTGGCCGCAGCGGCCGCTGCGGGTCCTGAAGACGCTGCCCGACCCTACCCGCGCGGTCGGCGACGGGGGGCCGCAGACGTTCCTTAACACCGAGACGCCATGGTGGGACGCGTCGCAGCTGTACGGCGGCGGCACCACCGCCGGGGACCAGCTGCCGCGGCGCAGCGGGACGGACGGCAAGCTGCTGATCGGCGCCGACAACCGGCTGGTCTTCCCGGACGACCCGGCGAAGAGCCCGGCGTTCACCCCCGGCTGGTGGCTAGGCCTGAACATGATGAGCACGCTGTTCGTCCGGGAGCACAATGCCATTGCCGATGCATTGGCGGCGACTTACCCGCAGTGGACCGATGAGGAGATCTACCAGCGGGCCCGGCTGGTCACCGCGGCGCTGATCGCGAAGATCCACACCGTGGAGTGGACGCCGGCCATCCTCGCCCACCCCACGACCGTCACGGCGCTGCGGGCGAACTGGTGGGGCATTGCCGGGGACCGGATCCACCGGCTCTTCGGCCGGATCAGCAGCAGTGAGGTGATCAGCGGAATTCCCGGCACGGAGCAGGACCATTTCGGCGTCCCTTACTCGCTCACCGAGGAGTTCACGATCGTCTACCGGATGCATCCGCTGATCCCGGACGACTACACCTTCCGCTCCGTCGCCGACGACCGCCTCATCGCCGAGCACACGTTCCCGGAGATCGCCGGGCCCAATGCGCAGAAAGTGACGGAGACGATCGACCTCGGCGACGCCATCTACAGCTTCGGCATTGCCCATCCCGGCGCGCTGGTGCTGAACAACTTCCCGCGCTTCCTGCAGGAGTTCCACCGGCCGGACAGCGACCAGCTGATGGACGTGGCGGCCACGGACATCCTGCGCAGCCGCGAGCTCGGCGTGCCGCGCTACAACGAGTTCCGGCGGCTGCTGCATCTTGCGCCCGCGCGCAGCTTCGAGGAGCTGACCGATGACCCGTCGCAGCTCGCCGCGCTGCGCCGGCTCTACCAGGACGTCGATTCGGTCGACACGATCGTCGGCATGTTCGCCGAGAAGAGGCCGGCCTTCGGTTTCAGCGACACCGCCTTCCGGATTTTCATCCTGATGGCATCTCGGCGGCTGAACAGTGACCGGTTCTTCACTAAGGACTTCACGCCAGAGATCTACACGTCAGTCGGCATGGCCTGGCTGGAGGAGACGTCGATGATCGATATCGTGCTGCGGCACTATCCGCAGCTGCGGCCGGCCCTCCGCGGCGTGGAAAACGGATTCCAGCCCTGGCAGCCAGTGAGTTCCCGCTGACTGCCTGACGACCCGGAGCGAGGAGAGTTGGCATGCCGCACCAGCTCGGCGTGACGATCCGGGCGGAAGTCGCAGCTGACCAGGTGCCCGGACTCCGCAAGTGGCTAGCCGAGACCGCGCGAAACGGCGTGGCGGACGGCCCGTTCGACTTCGCCCGCATGCACGGCCTGCACTTTGCCAAGCTCTATCTGCTTGAGGAAACCGAGGATCTCGGTAACCAGCCCATCCCGGCCAGCCTGATTCTGATGACCGAGGTGGACGCGCCGCTGCGGCGTCACCTGGCCGAGCTCGTCGACATGGGCGGCGACGGGTTCGATCAGGCGTTCGGGTACAGCGTGGGCTATCCCGGCCCGGGTGCCCGCCGCCGCGCCAGGATTGGCTGGCTGCGCCGGCATCTGGTCTCGGCGAGCGCCGTCTATGTCAACACGGTCGGGCGCGGGCTAACGCAGATCCGCCAGGAGGCGAGGCTGCGGGAGGCGCTTGAGTACTACCTGGACCAGCATGACTGGACCGGCCGGGCCCCGGCTGAGGTACGGCGGGATCTGCGGGCCCACGTGGCCGGGCGCGCCGACCTGGCCTGGGCGATGAAACCGGCCCGGCCGCCGTCGCTGCTGTTCCGCGCGCGCGAGGCGGTTCACCTGGTGGCCGTGCCGCTGGCCCTGCTGGCGATGGCGCCGGCGCTGCTTGCCGCCTTGCCGTTCTGGGCGGTGGCGCTGCGGCTGGCCGAGCGCCGGGATAGCCGGGATCAGCCGCCTACCGGGCGGCCGACGCTGCAGCATATCGAGGAGCTGGCCAGCTACGAGGACTTCGTCACGCAGAACCCGTTCGCCGTCGTCGGCTTCGTCAAGCCGGGGCTGCTGCGGCTGGTGACCTTCCGGGCGGTGACGGCCGCCATCGGCTACGCGGCCCGGCATGTGTACAACCACGGCAGCCTCGCCGGGATCAAGACCATCCATTTCGCCCGCTGGGTACCGCTGGACGGCTGGCGGCGGATGACCTTCGCCAGCAACTACGACGGTGCCGTCGAGGCCTACAACGACGACTTCATCGACAAGGTCTGGTGGGGCCTGAACGCCTCGTTCGGCAACGCCGTCGGCTATCCGCCGACCCGCTGGCTGCTGTGGGACGGGGCCAAGGACGAGCAGCCGTTCAAGTACATCTTGCGCATCCGGCAGGTGCCCGTGCCGGTGTGGTACACCGCCTATCCCACGCTCAGCGCGGACAACATCGAGAACAACGCCCAGATCCGAGCCGGCCTGCAGGGCGACATGAGCCCCGCGGAGGCCGAGCAATGGCTCTCGCTCCTGTGAGGCAACCGTGGCAGTGCAGCTCGACCTCGACGACATCCAGGGCCTGCTAGCCCGCGGGTACAAGACGCTCAAGCACGCCCGGTTCACGATCTTCGCCGCGCCTGGGCCTGCCGCCGGCCACGCCCTGCTTGACTGGCTGCTGTCCCTCGTCACCCCCGCGGCGAAGTTCACCGCGGACACCGCGCTGCAAGTCGCATTCACGCCATCCGGCTTGCGCCGCCTTGGCCTGCCGGACGAGGCCATGGCCGGATTCTCGGCCCAGTTCCTGGCGGGCATGGCCGACCCGAACCGGAGCCGGTTCCTCGGCGACACCGGGGACTCCGACCCGCGCTACTGGTCCTGGGGCCAGCCGGCCGGGCCGCCGATCGACGGCCTGATCCTGCTCTATGCCGCCGAGCCGGGCATCCTCGATCACCGGCAGGCGGAATTGACGCGGCGATTCGCCGAGCTTGGCATCAGCGACGTTACCCAGCTCAGCACGCTTGAGCTGGCAGGCCAAGAGCCGTTCGGCTTCCTGGACGGCATCTCCCAGCCGGTCATGGCCGGCCTGCGCGCGGCCGCCCCGGGCGAGCGCACCGTGCCGGCCGGCGAGTTCATCCTCGGCTACCCGAACGCCCGCGGCCAGCTGACTGACCGGCCGCTGCTGCCAGCCGCGGACGACCCCCGGCGGCTGCTGCTGCCCGATCCCGCCGGGAGCGGCCAGGTCGACCTGGGACGCAACGGCACGTACCTGGTGCTGCGTCAGCTCGAACAGGATGTGGCTGGCTTCTGGCGGTACCTCGGGCGAGCCACCAGGCGGCCGGACGGATCCGAGGATCCCGACGAGCGGATAGCCCTGGCCGCGAAGATGGTGGGCCGGTGGCCTAGCGGCGCTCCGCTGGTCGACGCGCCGTACCGGGACAATCCAGCGCTTAGCACCAGCAACGGCTTCGGCTACCACGTTGACCCGCTGGGACTGGCCTGCCCGCTGGGCGCGCACATCCGCCGGGCGAATCCGCGCGACTCGCTTGACCCGCAGCCCGCCGCCTCGCTCGCTGCCAGCGACCTGCACCGGCTGCTGCGCCGCGGGCGCAGCTACGGCCAGGCCGGCGGTGGCGGGGCCGGGGGCGGCGATGGCGGGGCTGGCGGAAGTGGCGGAGTGGCGGGAGCGAAACGGGGCTGCATTTCATCTGCCTGGCCGCCAGCCTGGCCAGGCAGTTCGAGTTCGTGCAGCACACCTGGCTGAACAGCCCGACCTTCAGCGGCCTGTACGACGATGCGGACCCGCTCACCGGGAGCCACCACCCCACCGGCGGGACCTTCACCGCCCCGGCGCGCCCGGTCCGCCGCCGGTACCGCGACCTGCCGCAGTTCGTGCGGACGCGCGGGGGAGCTTACTTCTTCCTGCCCGGCATCTCGGCCCTGCGCTACCTGGCCCAGCTGCCGGAGCCCGCGCTTTCCGAGTCCGCGACGGGGTAACCATGGAACGACGGGCTGTATCAGCGGGCACCGCGCGGCCTCTGTTTGGTAGGCACTAGCCGGGAGGGAACATGCCGGAAATCAGCACCACCGACCCGCCGACCCTGGTCACCGCCAGCAGGGGCGAGCTGGGCAGGCTGTTTGGCTCAGGGCGGGTCGGCGCGATACCAGACGGTCACGGGCGGGGGACGATGCTGCTCGGCACCGGCGGGCTTGTCGCCCGGCTGGCCGCTCATCTCTGCTACGCCCTGGCCTGGCGCGGGAAAATCGTGAACGCCCGCACGGCCCGGCTGAAGAACATCCTGACGCCACTGCAAATCCCGGCAATAGAGGCCAAGATCTACAAGCAGGACAGCTGGCACGACGGGCAGCCATGCATCGTGCTCGACTACTCGAAGACATCGGTCGTCGCGCACTGGGTCCGCGACGAGATCCGGGAGATCGCCCCGGGCGTCTTCCTCGGCCTTGTCTTCGTTGGCCGCCGGCACATCCTCGACTTCGCCTTGGACTTCACGAGTTGAGCGTGACCGGGCGCCAGGTGCCGCAGGCCGTGCGCAATATGCTGCGGGGCTGGCCGGCCTGGCCGGCGCGGCTGCTGCGCGATCACGTCAGCCCCGGGGGTTTGTTCACTTTCCTGGTCTTCAGGCCGCTGAGCGACCTGTTCCTCTGGGTATGGCGGCTGGAACGGCGGGCCGAGTTCCTGTACCGCCCGTACTTCGACAAATGGCTCAGGCCCGCGCTGTTCGAGTTCGCCCAGCGGCTGCAGAACTCCAGGCGGCAAGATGAGCACCTCAAGCTGGCGGAGGAGCGGCTGCTGCCCGGCGAGGAGCGCTACACGCGTGAGATCATCGACGAGCTGACCAAGTTCACCAGGGAGAACTGGCTCCCGGGCAGCGCGCAGCGGTTCGGCAACACCAAGACGTTCGGCGTGCTGCGCGGCGAGTTCTCGGTGCTGCCCGGCCTGCCTGCCAGCCTCCGGCATGGCCTGTTCGCGGAGCCAGGGACCTTTCCCGCCTGGGTGCGCTTCTCTGGCCCCGGCCCGTACGCTCCGCCGGACATCGAGGATCTCGGCCAGTGCTCCGTCGGGATCAAGGTGATGGGCCTACCGGGGCCGAAGCTGATGGAAGACGAGCGCTTCACTCAGGACCTGATCCTGGTCAGCCCGGCGAGCTTCGTCACCCCGAACATCCGCGAGAATGCCAAGCTGCAGCGGTGGGTGCGCGCGAAGGCACCGCTGGCCTACGCCATTTACCCGGGCGACACGCATCTGCTGCACCTGTTCATGCAGCTGCTCTACTCGCCCATGCACGCGAACCCGCTGGAGGTGCAGTACTACAGCAACGTGCCGTTCCTGCTCGGCGAGGGCCAGGCAGTCCAGTACTCGCTGAAGCCGCGGTCCCGTGCCAGAACCCGGATCCCGGCGCATCCAGCGGAGAACTACCTGCGGGACGCGATGATCAGAACCCTGGAGGCGGGGCCCTGGAGCCTCGACTTCATGGTGCAGGTGCAGAGCGATCCGCACCTGATGCCGATCGAGGACGCCACGGTCAAGTGGCCCGAGCGCCTTTCCCCGTACATCCCGGTGGCCCGCCTGCAGCTGCCCGCGCAGCGGTTCGACTCCGACCAGCAGCTCGCGTTCGCTGACGTGCTGCGTTACAACCCGTGGCACAGCCTCCCGGAGCACAAGCCGCTGGGAAACTCCAACCGGGCCCGCAGGCAGATGTACTGGGAGCTGGCGAAGCTGCGCCAGGCCATGAACCAGGTAGCGCACCTGGAGCCGACCGGCGAGGAGCAGTTCCCGGATTGCTAGCGTGACGGAATGCCGCCGGAGGATCTGCCGATCGCTGAGTTCGGCTTCCCCGGCCCGCTGCGCGATCGGCTCGTCGCCGCGATCCTGGCTGGCACCAAGACCACGACAAGCAGCCTGGTCGCAGGGTATGAGAAGGACGGTGAGGCGCTGCCTCGCGCTGGGCTGCGCGAGGCCGTGGCTGACTCGGCCGGCCACATCGTCGCGGTGATCCAGACGACCGGGGTCCGGGTAGTGCGCCTCGCCGACGTTGACCTGGCCCATGCGCTGGGCGAGGGTGAGGGATACGCCTCGGTGGCCGAATGGCGGGCCGGGCATGAACGGTTCTGGCACTCGGCCGAGGTGCGGAAAGAGCTTGGTGACCCGGCGTTCCAGGTAGACGACGAAACCCTCATCGTGACTCAGGCGTTCCGGCTGGTGGAAATCGCCAGTTGACCGGGCTCCGGAGTCAGCTCGGGCGGATCAGGCCTGCAAAACTGCCGCGGTCTGGGCAGTGTCCTCGGTGCCGCGATAGTAGACGATCTTGCCGTCCCGGAAGGTGAAGTAGTGGTGCAGGTTCATCGCCGCGGTCTTGCCGGTAGCGCGCGACCTGGCGCGGCGGCGGAACTGGCCTCCGCCGCCCAGTCGACGTCATCAGCCATGGCATCGAGGATGCCAGCCACGTCACCGCGGCCGAAGGCCTCGTATACCTGCATTATGGTCTTGATCTTGACGTCATCGCTCACGGCGAGTTCCGGCGCGGGGGCCAGCCGGTAGTGCCGTTCCTGCCGGGCGACCCGGCGAAGCTCGCTGCGCACCACGTCCACCGCTCGATTGCGGGCCAGCACGATGAGATAGGTACGCAGCCTCCCGGCGGCCGGTTGATACCGGCCTGGATGGCGCCACAACTCGACGAACACGTCCTGCACGTTGCGCAGCCCCGTCCTCGCCGAGCACACGCAGCGCAGCGCTGTATACGGCAGCCCCGAGACTGTCGAAGACATCCGCGAGAGCGTGATCACCTCCGGCCGCCAGGCGCGCCGCGACCAGCGCGTCCGTCCCCCCCACGCTCTGGACGCTAGCGCGGCCCACGGCCGCCGTCCATGGTTTCGGCGCGCGGGCCGTGACCAGCCCGTCCGGGCGCACCTGGGAAAGCGTCGCCGGCACCATGCCTCCTACGCCAGGGGATGCCAGCACGGATACGTCACCGCGCCGGCCACCGGATCACTCGATCCGCCCTGGCGGCCGCCGCCTGGCGCGGGCAGGCGCTACCTAGCCGCCTGGCTGGCCGGGCGCTGCCGGGGCATCGGGCTCGCGGATGCGGGCGAGGACGAGGGTAATGTCGTCCTCGCCATGCTGGCGCAGCGCCTGGGTGACCGTCTCGCAGGCGGTGCCGAGCGTGGCGCGCGGCCCGGCGAGCGCGGAGCTGAGCGCGCCCCGCAGCGCGGCCAGGCCATCGTCGAGTGACCGGATGCGGCTTTCCACCAGCCCGTCGGTGTACAGCGCGAGGGTGGCTCCGGGCGGCAGGCTGACACGGGTGGTCTGGAAAGACTCGGCGCCGAGGCCGAGCGGGAGCCCGGGCGGCAGATCCAGCACCCGGGTCTCGCCGCCGGGCAGCACGAGCACCGGCGGCAAGTGACCGGCCTGCGCGGCCACGCAGGAACTGCCAGAAGGGTCGATGACGGTGTAGATGCAGGTCGCGAACGGCGAGGCGGCCATCCCGGCGGCCATCTCGTCCAGCCGGTGCAGGACCTGTCCCGGTGGCAGGTCAAGACCGGCCAGCGTATGGGCCGCGGTGCGCAGCTGTACCATGACGGCCGCCGCCTCCGGGCCGTGGCCCATCGCGTCACCCACGATCAGCGCCGCTCGCCCGTCCGGCAGTGAGACGATGTCGTGCCAGTCGCCGCCGACGACGCTGGCGCCGACCGGCAGGTAGCGGTGCGCGACCTCCAAGCCCGCCGGGACCTGCGGTCGGCCGGGCAGCAGGCCGCGCTGCAACGCGAGCGCGGTCCGCCGCTCCCGGTGATAGAGCCTGGCATTGTCGATGCAAACCGCGGCGCGGGAGGCGAGCTCGCCGGCCAGCGTGATGTCACTGGCGTTGAACACCGGGCTGGCCGGCGTCCGGCCGAAGGTCGCGCACCCCACCACCACCCCGCGGGCGATCAGGGGCACGGCCAGGAAAGAGGTATAGCTGGCCGCGATCTCGGCGCCACCGGGGCGGCGGCCGATCCGCTCGGCGGTCTCGGCGTCCAGCTTGTCGAACAGAACCGGACCGCCGGTCGCCATTGCCCGGGAGCTTGGCGTGTCCGCGCCGAAGGCAAGCACCTCGCCCGGCGGCATCAGGCTGTCGGCAACAGCCGCGTCCTGGCCGGCCAGGCGGCCCGCGAGCCGCCTTACCACCGCCGCCCGCCCGGCCCGCAGCGAGCTCAGCTCATCGGCGGCGAGCAGCCGCTCCGCCGCGTATATGACAGCCGACTCGGCGAACCAGGGAACGGCGACGTCGGCGACTTCGCATGCGGTCTGGGTGAGGTCGAGTGTGCTGCCGATCCGGGCCGTGGCCTCGCTCAGCCAGCTGGGCACGGGCTGCGGCGACACGTGCTGGACGATCACCAGCGCGCCGCCGCCAAGTCCGGCCAGCGGCTCGCAGCGGATGGCGAACCGCCCCTCACCGAGTTCGCCGCCGGCCACTGTCGCGGTCCAGACCCGGCCCGCTGCGACCTCGGCCAGCGCGTGGGCTACCAGCTGGCGCTGCCCGGGGCTGGTCAGCAGCACGTCGCAGACGTGATGCCCCGCTACCGCGTGCGCCGGATGCCCGAATAGCTGCGTCGCGGTCACCGACCAGGAGGCGATCCTGCCCTGGGGATCCAGGGTGAACGAGGCGAGGCCGGTCAGATCCGGCTCGCGCCGCCGCGGCAGCGCGGGCTTACCGTCCCCGGCTCTGCGTGGCTCCACCCGTATCTGTACCAACCTTGACGACCAATTCGCCGGGCCTGGGCTCGTGGCGTCCACCCAGACAATGGCCCCAGGCCATTCGCCCTGTGACGGCTAGGCGCCGGCAGCGGCCATTGCCAGCGGCCCGAGATATTCTGCAAATCCTGAATGTATCGCATCATGGGCGGCAAAATAGGCCCGGACACGGGGGCAATTAACTAGCACTGGCACTGCAGGGTTTGGCATGGGCGCCATAGCCGGCCGCCGCGGCATGCTCGTCACCCGGCCGTCACGCATCTCGTCGCGCCCGGCTATCTCGTCGCGCCCGGCGATCGGCGGGTGCCGGCTGCCGCAGGTGCCGGCGTTCGTCGGCCGGCCGGTGCCGGCTGCCGAAGGTGCCTTCGCGAGGCTGATCATGGCGGCCTGGGGCGTCATCCGGTAGTGGTTACGATTTATCCGGCGCGGACCGGCTAGATGTTAACCATTGCCGGATACCGCGCTAGCGGTGTTTCGCACGAGGCTGGTGAGACTGCCGCGGTCGCCGAACCGGCCGCCGCCGGCCAGCGCGGTAGCGCCGTCGGCCTTGCCGGATTCCAGGTAGCCGGTCACCAGGCGGAACTGCTCGTCCGAGACCAGCGGGCCCATCTCCGTGCCCGGCTCCATCCCCGGTCCCATCTTGATCGACTTGGCGATCGCGGCGACGCCGTCCACCACCTCGTCGAAACGGCTCTGCTGGACGAACCTTGTCCACGTCGTTGTGCGCGGTCAGCGCCGCGCCGGCGGTCTCGCCGAAGCCGGGCACACGTTCACGACGCCGTCCGGCATGCCAGCCTCGGCGATCAGTCCGGCCAGCCGCAGCGCGGTCAGCGGAGTCTGCTCGGCGGGCTTGAGTATCACGCAGTTCCCGGCGGCGAGCGCCGGGCGAGCTTCCAGGCGGCCATCAGCAACGGGAAGTTCCACGGGATGATCTGGCCGACCACGCCGAGCGGCTCCCGCAGCGTGTAGGAGTGCCAGTTCGCGCCAAGGGGTTGCGCTGTAGACCTACGGTGGAACACAGCATGTAGAATGGCGTCAACATCGTAGACCTACATAGTATGCCGACATGAGCCGCAGGCTCCACGCGACAGCAGAGAAAGGTGCCGCTGCGATGACCCGCCCGACCGCCGGCCCCGCCAGCGACAGCGCCGCCGCCAACGGCAGCAGCAAGATCACCCGCGACGTCATCCTGGCCGCCGCGCTGGAGATCATCGACGCCGACGGGGCCGCCGGGCTGTCTATGCGCCGCCTCGCCCGCGCCCTGGATCGCGACCCGATGATCCTCTACCGGCACGCGCCCAACAAGGCGGCGCTGCTCGACGGCGTCGCCGAGACCGTCCTCGCGCAGCTTAAGGTCGACTCCACCGACCCGGACTGGACAGCCCAGCTCCGCGCCATCGCCCGCGACTACCGCGCGCTCGCGCTGGCCCACCCGAACGTCGTGCCGCTGTTGGTCACCCGGCCGCTGGCCACGCCGCTCGGGCTCCGCCCGCAAGGCACCCTGCGGCCACTCGAAGACATCCTCACCCTGCTCACCCGGGCCGGCTACAGCGGACCCGACGCCCTGCACATTTACCGCGCGCTGTTCGGGTTCCTGCACGGCCACGTCCTCAACGAACTCCAGGAACTCGTCGAGAAACCCGAGGAAACCGACGACCTGCTGCGACTCGGCCTGCACCGGCTGCCGATCGGCGAATTCCCGCTGCTCCGCAGCCTCGCCTCCGCCCTTGCCTGCTACGACGGCGCCGCCGAGCTCGAAAGCGGCCTCGACATCCTCCTCACCGGACTGACAACCACGCTGACCCCGGCCACAACGGTGAGCAATGACGACCCGGGGGCGCCGAGATCAACCGCACCCGAGAGGAAGCCATGAACAACTACCTGCTCAATAAGAGAGTCAGAGACGAGCTGGCCGAACCCGGAACCGGCCACGCCGAGCCGCAAGCCGAGCGCCGGCCCGGCGCCGAGGCCAGGATGGCGGAGCGCACGACAGCCGGGGCCGGCAGCCCCGCAGCGCGGCACGGCGCCGAGGCCACGACCCCGTTCGTGTACCTGGGCGTGGTCGTCGCCAACGACACGATCTACCGGCTCAGCTGCCTAGGCAGGCGTACCGGCATGCTCGGCCCGCTGGCCGGCGCAACCGCCGAAGTCACCGACGGCACCAGCCGCGACGCCATTCCCGGCGTGCTCAGCGTGGTGGGCGCGCTGAGCAAGAAGACCAGCGCGGCGGCGTTCGTTGTCACCGCGGACGGGGAACTGTCCCGGCACAAGCTAGACGGCGCAATCCCGGTCCGCCAGGCCCAGGCCCAGACAATCAAGTTCAACGCGCTCGTCCGCCGCGCCGCGCCCAGCCGTCCCTCCGGCGGCTAGGGGGCCACCGATCAACAGGATCCTGCCGGGAATCCATGAGCTGGTGGAAGGCTCCGCCGATGAGTCAGCCGCGCCGCCCGGCCTTGGCGCCATGGGCAAACCGCTGATTGGGCGGCAGCCAGGCCAGGACTATGCCGACCAGCGAGAGGGCCAGGGCGGCATCATCGAAGCCGCGGAACATTCCCGGCACGCCGCCGTCGCGGACGTTGAGCAGCCAGGTCCCGGCGGCCGCGAGCAGGACAATGGTGAGCCCGATCCGAACGCCAGTGCGGCCGCCGCGGACGGCGAAGGCGAAGACGCCGAGGATGACGGCGACTACCACCGCAGTGATCGCCCGGGTCTGGAGCGTCTGGTAGGCGGCGTCGATCAGCCCGTTCACGAAGTCTCCGCCGGCGCCGTGCAGCGGGTAGCCGGTGCCGACCATGTCGCGGAGCATGGACTTGCCCGCAGCGAGGGTGAGCACCGCGTCGGCCAGGCCGCAGACCGCGGCCAGGTCGGCGGCGATGAATGCGGCCGTCAGCGTTCCGGGGCCGGAGATGGCAGGCCGACCCCGCCGGGCAGCCTGGCCGGCGGGCTCCAGCGATGTCCCGGCGCAGCCCACGCAGATGTGCGCAGGGCCCACCCGGACGTAAGGGCATTTCTGGCATCTCGGGAAGCCGAGTGGCGGACCCGCTCCTCCCGGATCGGGGACTACCAGGATTCCCCCGAATATGGGCCCCTGCTTGACCAGATGTGGGCCCGGTAGAACACGTAATTCACCCCCGCGTCCGAGGCTCATACCCCGGCCGGCTCTGCCGAAGAGGAGCTACTGCGAATCTGCTACGCGATGAGCTGATTCGAAGCGGTCTACCGCACCAGGAGGCTGTGGCCGGTGACGACGAGCTATTGCCGGAGCACGTCAGCTACGCCGCGCGCCGGCTGGCCAGATCACCTGAATTGGTATCCCGCGCTCGCGACCATAGGCGACCGCATCGGCGGTCCCGCCGTAGGCACGGGCAGGCTTCCCGTCCCAGACCGCATACAGCTCGTCAGCCTCATCGATCATGAGCCTGCTCGCGGCCATGTGCGCCTCCGGCGTCGACTCGGTGAAAGCCAGCCTGTGCAAAGCAATGGCTCTGGCTAGCAGCCGGTCATACTCGGCATGCGCCAGCGCTGGCAGGCCATCCCGGTATTGCTCGGCAGGAATAACTGCCTCGATATCGCCGCCAAGGTCGAGAACCGCGCGGGCGAAGATCTGGTCGGCTCCGTCGGCCAGGCACGACAATCCGGTCACCTTCGCCGCCCTCTCGGACAATGCCGCCCGGATCGCCTTGTCGACCAATTGCGCAGTGCCGGCAGGCAAGCCGCGATGGCCGGATACGGCTACGCGCGGCACTGGTCCATCACGGAAGTGCGGATTGAAGTTGCTGGTCAAGGTCTCGGACCTGGTTGGTGGGTGATAGGGCCGTCATAGTCGCGGCGGAACGCCCGTGCTCGCTGGATCACCCGCTCGGAGGAGTACATCATGCCGACGCCCATTGCCTCGGCCGCCAGCTGGAATGCCTCGCCGATCCGGGCGGTGTCCCTTTGCCCGGCGCCGTCCTGGCGAGCCGCGGTGGCCACTTCGAGCATGATGATAGCGCGCTGCGTTGGCGCAGGCTGCAACGCGATGAGGGATCCGGCGAACGCGGCCAGCGCATCAGCAGGCCCTTCTAGCCGGACCGCGGCCGATGTAGCGGATTCCAGCCGACGCTGGGCGCCCGTGATAGCCGTCAGCGCCGGGGCCGTGCCGTCGTCCACCTGGGCTGGTCTGGGCAGCGGCACGAATGCCAGTGCGAGCGCCGCGCGCCGGATCTTCTCGAGGAGTGTCGCAAAATCACAGCTCCCCAGCGCATTGGCGACCGCAGGCGCCGACCAGTAGGCCGCCGGTAAGCGCCTCGCTGCCTCGTCCATGAAACGTAGATTACGCGACAAGGCTGCTGCAGGCCGCAGTCGCAATACGAATCCAGCGATGCCTGCTGGTGATCCCGCATGCTGTTTCCGCCCTGTCCGGCCGATGAGTTCTGACTGGCCGCTCCAGTCGTACCTGGAACTAGCGGCGTTACCGGGCGCAGTGCCGTGCGCGCGGCTGCATACCAGGCAGGTCCTCCGGGAATGGGGCCAAGGCGTACTGGCCGAGGCAGTCGAGCTGCTGGTCTCGGAGATCGTGACCAATGCCGTGCAAGCCTCAGCCGGGCCAGCGAGCCGCCGAGTTCACGGCGCCAACGCGGGCCGTTCACCAACAATACGGTTCTGGCTGGCGGCGGATCGCCTGAGAGTGTTGATCCAGGTCTGGGACTGCTGCCAGCGGGAGCCGGAGTTGCAGGACCCAGGTGTAGAAGCTGAGAGCGGGAGGGGCCTGCTACTGGTCGAAGCCATGAGTTCGGAGTGGGGCTCGCTCGCCGATTGCCATCACGACAGCAAACTGGTCTGGGCGCTCGTGACGGCAGTCCCCTGACCCACCCACGAGGCCCAGATAGGACCCGGCAGGCTCGGACAATGCCCACCCTTGCCCACCCTCGCCCGGTCGCAGGACGCGTACGACCGCTTCTCGGCGGCCGCCGAGCTACCGCTGACAATCTGATCTTTCACGGGCCTGGCCTAGCTGCCAGTTCGGCGCAGCCGCGGAGAGCGGCATAGGCTCTGGCGGCGCGGCTGGCCCGGGCGCCGTGCAAGGGGATGGGCTGGCCGGTGGAGGAGACCACGGCGGGGATGAACCTGGCCGCCCGCAGTCGGCCATGGGGGCGGAGGGTTAGCTTGAGTACGCCGGTAGCCGTGCTGTAGGAATGCTCCCACCACAGGAAGTTGCCCATGCCGTAGGCGACGAATGTGCGGCCGAGCCAGCCCGATCCCTGCAGCACGTGGGCGTGCGCGCCGATGACGATGCTCGCGCCGGCCCGGGCCAGCCTGGGCGCCAGGGCTAGCTGGTTCGCGTCCGGGCAGGGCTGGCCCTCGGTGCCCCAGTGCATGAAGACGATCACGACATCGGCGAGCTTCCGCGCGGCCCGGACGGCGGCGAGCGTGCGCCGGGTGTTGATCGAGTTGGCCTCGCCGGGGCGGTGGCGGGTCGCGACCCAGGACGGGGCCAGCTCGGCGACCTGGGACACCCCGATAAACGCGATCGAAGTGTCATTGATCGTGATGACATACGGGGCCCAGGCGGCGCGGGCGTTCACGCCGATGCCGACAAACGGGAAGCGGGCCGCCGTCGCCGCGGCGAGGGTGTCCCTGAGCCCCGCCTGGCCGTAGTCAAGGACATGGTTATTCGCCATCGTGACCAGGTCGATGCCGGCTGCGCGGATCGCGGTGAAGGCCTTGCCGGTGGTACGGAAGTGGAATTGCTTGGGCTGCGGCGTGCCCCGGGACGTGACCGCGGTCTCCAGGTTCACCGCGGTGAAGTCGGCGGAGCCGAGCACGCTGGAGATCGGGCCGAAGGCGCCGGCCGGGTGCCTGAGCAGCTTCCTGGTGCGCTTCGCGAAGTTGACGTCCCCGGCGAAGGCCAGCGTGACGTCCCGCGGGGCCGGGCCGGGACTATTCCGGACGACGCGTCTGGCGTGGGCGGTGACCGGCGAGCGGGCCGGTACCGGGTGTGACGGGATGCCAGTGACTGTGCACCCGGCCAGGGCAAGGACCAGGAAGAAGATCGCTAACGGCCGACCGGGCAGCACCCTGCACAGGTTACGCCGGCCGCTGCCGCCGCACTGGCCATGTCGCATCCGTTTCAAATGATCTTTCATCTCGCCTGGCGTGGGCGGGCCGGATCTGGCGGGCTGGCCGGCGCGGGCCTGGCTGCGGCCGGCTACGCGGCCTTCGCGCTCACCGAAGGCGCGGCCCGCTGGTCGGGGTAACTTGGGCTGCACAGGTGATTCCCAGGTCGCCGTCCGGGAAGGGGGTCGCCATGGCCAGGATCGTGATCATTGGCGCCGGGGTGGTCGGCCTCGGCACCGCCCTGCTGCTGTGCGGGGACGGGCACGAGGTAACGGTCCTGGAGCGAGACGCCGAGGCGCCGCCGGCCGGCACTGATGAGATCTGGGACCGCTGGCAGCGTAGCGGGGTCAACCAGTTCCGGCTTCCACACTTCTTCCTGGCCCGCTACCGCGGCCTGCTCGACGCGGAACTGCCCGAGGTGAAGAGCGCGCTGGCCGCCGCCGGGGCCGTCCGCCTCAACCCTGTCCTCGACGCACCCGAGGAACTGCGCGGCCCGGCCCGGGAGCAGGACAGCGCGTTCGAGTGCATCTCCGGGCGGCGCTGCGTGGTCGAGGCGGCCATCGCTTCGGTGGCCGGCCGTGCCCCGCAGCTGGAGATCAGCAGAGGTGCCGCCGTCGCGGGACTTGTCACCGGGCCTTCCGCCCGCGGCGACGTGCCGCACGTTGCCGGGGTCCGGCTGGACACCGGCGAGATGATAGCCGCCGACCTCGTGGTGGACATGACCGGCCGCCGCTCGCCGCTGCCCCGGTGGCTCGCGGCGATAGGGGCCAGGCCCCCGCTCGATGAGCTGGATGACTCCGGTTTCGTCTACTACGGCCGGCATTTTCGCTCGGCCGACGGGAGCATCCCGCCGGCCCTCGGGGGCCTGCTCACTCACCTCGGCACGATCTCGTCCCTGACGCTGCCCGCCGACAACGGCACGTGGAGCGTCACCCTGGTGACCAGCGCCAAGGACAAGGCGCTGCGGCTGCTGCACGACCCGGCGATCTGGGAGAAGACGGTCCGGTCCTTGCCGCTGGTGGCGCACTGGCTGGACGGGCAGCCGATCGACGACAGGGTCACCGCGATGGCCAGGATCGAGGATCGCCACCGGAACCTCATGGCCGACGGCGCCCCGGTGGCTACCGGGGTGGTGGCGGTCGGCGACGCCTGGGCGTGCTCCAACCCGACAGTGGGCCGGGGCGTCTCGATCGGGATGCTGCAGGCAGTGCTCCTGCGCGACACGATCGCCTGGACTGGCCTCGACGACCCCTGGGAGTTCGCCTGTTCCTTTCACCAGGCCACCGCCGAGCAGGTCGAGCCCTGGTACCGCGACACGGTGGCGGGCGACCGGCACCGGCTGGCGGAGATCGATGCTCTCATCGACGGCGGCGAGTACCGTCCTGGCGACCCCCGCTGGGAGATCGGCCAGGCCCTGGGCAATGCCGCTTTCAAGGACCCCGAATGCCTGCGGGGCTTCGTCTCCATCGCGATGCTGCTGAGCCGGGCAGGTGACGTGGCGGCCCGTCCCGGCATGCCGGAGAAGATCACCGCTCTGGGCGGCGGCTGGCGTGACGAGCCGGTCCCGGCCCCGGACCGGCCCGGGCTGCTGTCGATCGTCACCGGAGGTTAAGGTCGGTCCGTGCGAGTCGAAACAGGCGAAGCTGGCATTGAGTACGAAGTGACCGGCGAGGGGCGGCCGGTGATCCTGCTGCACGGGTTCCCTGACACCGGGCGGCTGTGGCGCAACCAGGTCCCGGTCCTAGCCGCCGCCGGGTTCCGGGTCATCGTCCCTGACTTGCGCGGCTACGGGCGTTCGGACAAGCCAGCGGCCGTCAGCGCGTACTCGCTCGCCTCGCTGGCGGGAGATGTCATGGCCGTCCTGGGCGATGCCGGGGCGGACCGGGCGCACGTCGTCGGCCACGACTGGGGAGCGGCGCTGGGCTGGGTATGCGCGGCGCTGATCCCCGACCGGGTCGATCACCTCGCCGTGCTCTCGGTCGGCCATCCCGCGACGTTCCGGCGGACGCTGGAACAGCACCAGAAGTCCTGGTACATGCTCCTGTTCCAGTTCGTCGGCATTGCCGAGCAGTGGCTCAGCGACAACAACTGGGCGAACTTCCGGTCCTGGTCCGATCATCCTGACGCGGAGGCCGTCATCGCCGAGCTGCAGGCCACGAAGTCCCTGACGCCCGGCCTCAACTGGTACCGGGCCAATCTGCCGCCGGAGTCCTGGGTGGCGCCTCCGCTGGCATTGCCGGCCGTGCAGGCGCCGACCATGGGGATATGGAGCAGCGGTGACATTGCGCTGGCTGAGACGCAGATGACCGATTCGGCAGAGAACGTGGCTGGCCCCTGGCGGTACGAGCGACTCGAGGGCCCCGGCCACTGGATGCAGCTGGAGGCTCCCGACACGATCAACCAGCTGCTGCTTGACTTCCTCCCCGGATAAGAGGAGCGGGCGGCCGGTGAACTGGCCGGGCTGGCCTGGGACTGGAAAGTCGGCTGCGGGCAAAGCCAGCCGGGCAGGCCATCCCGGTCACCATCGGCGACATGGCCGAGATACCGGCCAGCGGCCCGTTCCGGCTCGTGTACCTGGTGTTCAACACCTTGTTCGGCCTGCTCAGCCAGGCCCGCCAGGCCGACTGCTTCCGCGGTGTCGCGCGGGTGCTCGAGCCCGGCGGGGCATTCGTCATAGAGTGCTTCGTGCCGGACCTCAGCAGGTGGGACGGCGGCCAGCGAGTCGGAGTCCGCGCCATATCCGAGGACTCTGCGATCATCGAGCTTTCCGTGCACGACGCGGCGGAGCAGCGCATCAGCACGCAGATCGTGACGCTGGACGGCCAGGGAGTGCAGCTGCGCCCGGTCGCCATCCGGTATTCCTGGCCAGCTGAACTCGACCTGATAGCCGGGCTGGCCGGCCTCCGGCTGGACCAGCGCTACGGCGGCTGGGACAAGCAGCCATTCGGTTCCGGTAGCCGCGAGCACATCTCCGTATACCGGCCCGCCTCGCTGGCGGGACGATAGCTGGACCGGCTCCGCGCGCGGGCCGGGCGAAGGAGAGTCCGATGAGGGATCCGGCCGGCCCGTTCCTGTCCGTCCGCGGCGACGCCCGGCAGACGGTTGCGCCCGATTACGTCACGCTGGCCGGCACGATCGGCATCTCCCGGGGATCCAAGGGCGAAGCGCTGCGGGCCGCCGCCGCCAGCCTGGATCGCCTCATCGCCGACCTCACCGCGCTGGGCGGAGAGGCGCTCAGCGTGGAAACCGAACGCCGCCGGTTGACCTGGTCGGCGCAGTCGGCGACGACGCGCGCAGAGCGTGCACACAACGAGCAGACCGGAAACTTCGAGCCAACCGGGCAGATCACCGCGACCGTGGCGATCCTGATTGCCGCCCGGGACTTCAGCCTGCTCGACTCGCTCGGCGCCGCCCTCGCCGCCCACGAAACGCTCAGCGTGCACGAGACCACCTGGCAGGTGGACTGGGACAACCCCGCCTGGCCGGCCGTGCGCGCCGCCGCCATCCAGGCCGCCATCCGCAAAGGCCACGACTACGCCGCCGCGCTCGGCGGCTCGCTGCAGAGCGTCGAGCACATCGCCGACGTCGGGCTGCTCGGCGGCGAAAGCACCCGGTTCACGGCTACCGGCAGCGTCAGGGCAATGAGCGCAGGCGGCGGCCGGGAGCCGGACTCGCCATCGCTGGACCCGGTCCCGCAGGAGCTGACCGCCACCATCGAAGCCCGTTTCACCGCCACCGGGGTATCACTTACCGGCCAGTGACAGGCCCGCCGGGTACTGACGGGCGTTGCGTGGCTGGCGGGGTTTCCTTGCCTTGCCGGGGCCGGCGGGCCAGGCTGGAGCTGGGCACGCTGAGGAGGCGCGATGGCTACCCGCGAGATACGGATCGACCGCAGCAAGACGCTGGCCGAGGAACCGGGCACCGGCCACAACCGCTGGCATCCTGACATTCGGCCGGCGATCCGCTGCGAGCCCGGCGACGAGGTCATCCTGGAAACCAGGGATGCCTTTGACGGGCAGATGGGCCCGGATGCCTCGTTGGACACCGTCGCGGCGCCCAACCTGGACGTGGTGCACCCGCTGACCGGGCCGGTTTACGTCGAGGGCGCCGAGCCGGGCGATGTGCTCGACGTGGAAATCCTCGAGGTCGAGCCCGACCGGTACGGATACACGGTGCAGGTGCCTGGATTCGGCTTTCTCCGCGACGTCTTCCCCGAGCCGTTCAAGGTGAGCTGGGACATGGCGGGCGGCTGGGCCACCTCCGCCGACCTGCCCGGGGTCCGCATTCCCGGTTCGCCGTTCATGGGAACGATCGGCCTGACGCCCGGGCATGAGCTACTGGCCGCCACCACCGCCCGCGAGCAGGCGCTGCTGGAGCGCGGCGGGTTCGTGCTGCCGCCATCGCCCGCGTCCGCCGTCCCCGCTGACCCGCGGCTGGCGGCCGAAGGGCTGCGCACGGTGCCGCCCAGGGAGCAGGCCGGCAACGTCGACATCAAGCAGCTCGGCAAGGGCGCGCACCTGCTCATCCCGGTGGACACCGCGGGCGCGCTGTTCTCCGCCGGCGACGCCCACTTCGCCCAGGGTGACTGCGAGACCTGCGGCACCGCGATAGAGATGCGCGCGACCCTGCACGTGCGGTTCGCCGTGCGGAAGGGCGAGGCCGCCCGCGCCAACATCCGCGACCTTCGGTTCACCAGGCAGGATTACTACCTGCCGCCAGAGTATGCCGCGCCGCGCAGGTTCTACGCCACCACCGGCATCTCGGTCACCAAGGATGGCTTGAACAACTCCGAGGACATCACCCTGGCCGCCCGCAACGCGCTGCTGAACATGATCGACCACCTCGGCGAGCGGGGATGGACCCGCCAGCAGGCGTACGCCATCTGCAGCGTCGCGGTCGACCTTAAGATCAGCCAGCTGGTCGACGCCCCCAACATGCTCGTGTCCGCGTTCCTGCCGGAGGACATCTTCGCCAGCTAGCCCGGCCGGCCAGCCGTGCCGGTGATTCCCGGTCACGGCTGGCTGGTCACGGACCGGCGGCCCAGAACCTGACCCGAGGTCACCGGAATCAGCGCCGCGGCGCAGGCGATGGCAGCCTGGCCCGCGACTGCTGCTCTGGCCACGTAGCCTTCGTTAAAAATGATCTTCATTTGGCATGGCGTGGCAGGTGACTCCGGCGGCGCTGCGGCGGCCGGGGCTGTGGAAGATTTCAGCGTTTCCGTCACACTGCACCAGCTTTTGGCCGAAACGCGATGTATCGTGTCTATCTACCGGGTATAGCCAGCCGAGGCTGAGGAGGCGGCGGGGAACATGTTCGAGAGGTTCACTGACCGGGCACGGCGGGTTGTGGTCCTGGCTCAGGAAGAGGCCAGGATGCTCAACCACGACTACATCGGGACCGAGCACATCCTGCTCGGCCTGATCTACGAGGGCAACGGGGTAGCAGCCCGGGCACTGCAGTCGCTGGGCATCACCGAGGAGGCGGTGCGCCAGCAGATCCAGGAGATCATCGGCCGGGGCGACCATGCCCCGCGGACCGAGCACCTGCCGTTCACGCCGCAGGCCAAGAAGGCGCTGCAGCTGTCCTTGCGCGAGACCATGCAGCTTGGCCACAGCCACATCGGCACCGAGCACGTCCTGCTGGGGCTGATCCGCGAGGGCGAGGGATTCCGCCGTGCGGGTGCTGGTGCGCCTGGGTGCCGACCCGAACGGCGTCCGCCACCGGGTGATCGAGATGCTGCCTGGTAGCCAGGGCGGCGAGCCGGGGACCGCGGGCGCGCAGGGCACCGGCGGCGGCCGCGGGAAGCGGAAGCTGCTGTCGCAGCTTCTCGGCCGCCTCGACGCGATGGATTCACGCCTGTCGGCCCTTGAACATCGCGTGGGTACCGGACCAGACATGCTCGACCTCGACCAGGAAATCGCGCAGGTCCGCAGCGACAAGGAGATCGCCGTCGAGGCCCAGGACTTCGACAGCGCTACCGTGCTGCGCGACCGGGAAAAGCAACTGCTGATCGAGAAGGCTTCCCGCCAGGAGGAATGGTCGACTGCGCACCTGAACCTCCCCTCCCTGAGCGCCGAGGTCGAGCGACTTCGTGCCCTCCTCCGCCAGCACGGCATCGAGCCGCAAGATGGCGCCGCCTAATGCAGCCGCCCGCGGCGACCACACGGAGCGGTTAACATTTTCCGGCTGGCACCGGCCAGATCGTAACCACTCTTACGATCTGGGAACTGGCATGACTGAAGCGGTTAGGTGCTGCGGCCCGGCCGGCCCGAATCGGCGGCGGACGGCGTTCGGTCATGCCCGGGCTAGCAGCTTCCGGACGGCTGCGGTCCCGGCGATGGCCTGGTCGTGGTCGGGCGACTGCGGGATCAGGTTGAACTCCGTGCAGCCGGCCTCGACGTACGGCGCGAGGAACTCGGCAACGTCATCGGGGGTGCCGTAGGGGCAGTAGCGCTCGAAGCGCTCGAACGGGAGCTGGTAGAAGGCCTGCATCGCGGGCGCGAGGCAGTCGCGGGCCGCCTCCCTGGAGTCCGCGAGCCCGCACCACACCTGCATGCCGTGCCGGGCCGGCGGATCCGGCTGGCCCGCCCGGGCGGCCTCCTGCGCGGTCAGCTCGACGGCGGCGGCGAACCGCCGCGCCGAGTTCCAGATGCCGAGCCAGCCGTCACCGAGCCGGCCCGCCCGCCTGATCGCCGCGTCCGAGCGGCCGCCGACGATGATCGGGATCGGCGCGGCCGGCGGCGGGATGATGAGGGCCTCGTCCAGGTCGAAAAACTGGCCGTGGAAGGTGACCGCCGTCCCGGTCAGGAGCTGCCGCACGACCGTGAGGCATTCGTTCATCCGCGGGCCCCGGGTCACCGGGTCAACCCCGCAGACCGAGACTTCGTGGCGGTCCTCGCCACCCACCCCCACCCCGAAGATCAGCCGCCCGGGAGCGAGCCGGCCGAGATCGGCGAGCTGCCGGGCCACCAGCACGGGATGACGCAGCGACCCGCGGCGATGCAGCCGCATCGCTTGCGCGCTCCGGGCCGGTCGGCCTGCTAGACACCGCGCTGCTGCTCATGACGTCTTCTCTCGTTTGCTGGGAATACCGGCCGTCGATGGGCACCGGACGGCTGCCGGAGGCGGGCGGGTATCGCGGCACCCGGCATACCTGACGTTAAGATGGCCGGGCCCTTGACGGCAATCGGGTGAACTACCGGCCGGCCGCTAGGCGCCTTCCGACGGAGGCAGTCGCTCCGGCCGCGGTATCGGCTGAACTACCGACGCACAGGGCGGCAGGCCGGACTGGGCGGACTGGGCCGGCTGTCCTGGGCAGGAGACGCGCTGGCCGGCGTCCGGGTAGCCGCGGCCGGCCCGGGCGCAGTCGCCCGGGCCTGGTTTGGTCGCGTCAGCAGCCTGAGCCGCCGCGTTAGTAGCCTCAGACCTTCGCAACCCGATGCCCGGCGCGGCGACAAGACCAGGGCCGGCCCGGTGCTGTGATGAACTGGGCTGGTGAGCGTGAGCGTGACGGCGGCTGAAGCGGTCGGCCTCGCAGTGCAGCTGGTGCGCACCGACAGCGTGAACCCGGGGCTGGTGCCGGGGGCCGCGGGTGAGGCCGCCGTTGCCGGGCTGCTCGCGCGGCGGCTGGAGCGTGCCGGGTTCGGCGTGCAGCTAGTTCCTGCCGCAGGCACGTCCGGCCGGCCGAGCCTGGTCGCCCGGCATGCCGGGACCGGCGGCGGCCGGAGCCTAGTGCTGAACGGGCACCTGGACACCGTGGGCGTGGCCGGGATGGCCAGGCCGTTCGCTGGCCGCGTTGTCGGCGGCCGGGTGCGCGGGCGGCTGCTGGGCCGGGGAGCCTGCGACATGAAGGCCGGGGTGGCCGCGATGATCGCGGCGGCGGAGGCGGCCGCCGCGGCCGGGATCGCGGGGGACGTCGTGCTGGCGCTGGTCGCCGATGAGGAGAATGCCAGCCTCGGGACCGAAGCAGTGCTGGAGTTCCTCGGCGGCCGGCTGCCGGACGCCTGCCTGGTCGGCGAGCCGACGTGGCTCGACCTGGCCGTCGCGCACCGCGGCTACGCGGTCGTCCAGGTAGCGTTCACCGGGCAGGCGGCGCACTCGTCGCAGGCAGCGCTGGGCGTGAACGCCGTGTCACACCTGGGGCGGCTGATCTCTGCCGTGGAGGAGCGGGATGCGTTGCTGGCCGCCGGGCAGGCCCATCCCGTTGCCGGCACGGGATCGATGATGACGACCGTTGCCGGGGGCGGGACGTCGCCGTTCGTGCTTGCGGACGCCGCGTTCGCGGTGGTCGAGCGGCGTACCGTGCCCGGCGAGGCCTCGGCCGATGCGCTAGCCGAAGTGGATGCTGTCCTTTCCGCGCTGCGGGCCGGCGACCGGTTAGTGCAGGCCGAGGCATCGCTGGTGCTGTCGCGGGAAGCGTGGGAGTTCGATCCGGCGGCTCCGGCCGGGGTTGCGCTGTCCGGGATGCTGGCCGATGCGCTGGCCGCACGCCGCGGGCGGGTTCCCGGGCAGGTCGGAGCGCCGTACTGGATGGAGTCCGCCCTCTGGCAGGCCGCCGGGGTGCCGACCGTGGTGTGCGGGCCGCCGGCGGCGGGATGCACGCCGAGGACGAATGGGTCGACCTGGCGCAGGTCCGCGCTTACGCCGACGCGCTCGCGCACACCATCGGCGCCTTTTGCGGTCCGGCCGCAGCCTGAGAACGGCCCGGCCGCGGCCTGAGAAAGCCTGGCCAGCTGGCCCCGAGTGGCCCGGCAACTGCCAGCGCGGGGTCGTGCGCCGTTCATGGCCTGAGTTTGGCGGCGGCGGCCGCCTGGACTCGGCGGGCCGCCTCGCGCGCACATCGGGCAACCCCTTAGGCCGAGGAGGCGGCTACCTCATTTCCGGCACGGTCCACCGCTGGCAAGGCTGCGAGGTGCGCCAGGATCCGCGCTGGCTAGGGTGATCTTGTGAAGCCGTTCTTGCTGCTGGCCATCCGGGCCGATGACGCGGCCGCGGACAACGAGTACGAGTCGTTCCTGGCGTTCGCCCGGCTGGCCGAACGTGACCTGCGCCGGTTCCGGCTGGAGCAGCGAACGCTGGACAGCATCGATCTGCCGGACTGGTCGGGGATCCTGCTGGGCGGCGGGCCGTTCAATGCCAGCGAGCCGGAGGAGACCAAGTCCCCCGTGCAGCGCCGCGTCGAAGCAGACCTGCGCAGGCTGCTCGACAAGGTCATCAAGGCGGACTTCCCGTTTCTCGGGGCCTGCTATGGCATCGGGACGCTCGGCGGCCACCAGGGAGCAGTGGTCGACCGGCGATACACCGAGCAGGTCGGTTCCGTCCAGATCACGCTCACCCGCGAGGGCCGGCAGGACAAGCTGCTGCGCGGGCTGCCCGACACGTTCGAGGCGTTCGTCGGCCACAAGGAGGCGGTCAGCCGGCTGCCGGACCACGCGGCCCTGCTCGCGTATTCCGCTACCTGCCCGGTACAGGCGTTCCGGGTCGGCTCGCATGTCTACGCCGTCCAGTTCCATCCCGAACTGGACGCGGCAGGCATGTGCACGCGGATCGAAGTCTACAAGCACGCCGGCTATTTCGAACCCGGGCAGGCTGGCGAGCTAAAGGCGCTGGCCTACCGCAGCAACGTCACCCACCCGCCTGCCATCTTGCGCCGGTTCGTCCAGCGTTATGCCCGCAGTGCCGCGGCCGGGGACGAAGCCGTGGCACCGGCCGCTGCGTCCTGACGATGCCGGTTCAGCTCCGCGCGGGCGCTGGCACGAGGATGACGTCTGGCTCCAGCTGCGGGGCGATGAATCCGAGCAGCCGGGTGCCCTCAGCAGCCACGTCCTGGCCATCGTGTCCGGGCAGCCGGTCGAACGCCTCGATCCGCAGCGTCGCCTTTCCGGCTGAGCGAGTTGCCCGCCACGTGCCGCGGAAGTAACCGTCGACGAGCAGGGTGCCCTTGGCGCCGCCGTTGCCTGGCGGCAGCGGGATGCTCCGGCCCCCGGTGACGATCCGGCTGCGGTCGGCGTAGCTGAGCAGCACGTTGTCGTATTCGGGCAGGAACCGGGGCGGGGCCGGCGTGCCGGGATTGGGCCGCGGACCGGCGGGCAGGTCGAGCAGCTCCCGGCCCGATTCATCGCGGAACCGGCGCAGCCGCGATCCGAGCCGATCGACGATTTCCTGCAGCCGGGTGAGCCCTGACCAGACTTGGGCATCCCGGACCGAGGCCGGCCCGAACGCCGCGAAGTAGCGCATGACCAGCTGGTCTGGTGCCGGCGGCTCGCCGCGGGGACGGCCGATCCAGGCATCGGCGGCAGTCCACCTGACCGGGCCCCGCTCGCCCCAGATGCCGCGGGGCGGAACCTGGACGACAGGGAGCAGGTAGGTGACGGCATACGCGAGCGAGGCCGGGTCGCGGGCCGGCCATAGCTTCGCGAGTGCGGCGCCGAGTTCCGGCCGGGTCAGCTGACCGTCGGTGAGCAGGACTCTGGCCGCGGCGATGACGGCATCGAGGTCGACGCCGCGCAGCTGCCTGGCGAAATGCTGGCTAGCGAACGATTGCGCCAGCACGGGCTGCACCCAGGGGCGCAGCGCCGTGCAGTCGGCGGCGGTGACGAGGTGCATGGTGGCCCGCATCAGCGGGACGCGGACGGCGTCTCTCGCTTCGATCAGCCTGGCCAGCTGCCCGGCGTCGAAGTCGGCTAGCCAGGCTCCACAGTCCCACGTAGGGCGCGTCCGGCGCCTGCGCCTGCAGGCCGACGAGGCACTCCAAGGCATCCAGCACTTGCAGCGGGGCCCGCTGTAGGAGCAGCTGGCGGGCGAGCGTGGCACGATTCAGCGCCTGGCGGCCGAGAATGGCGGGAACGCGGTCCATGCCGGCAGCGTTCCACAAATCCGGGCGCGTTTCCCCCGGCGCAGGCCGCCGGATCGCGGCGCTCCCGGCTACCGCCAGCCCGTTCCAGCATTCGGGTGCCGCCGGGCAGCGGGCCGCGGCTGACTGCACCGACACCGCCGGGCAGCCGCTGGTGACCGTCGCAGCATGCAGTTGTCGACCTTGACGGCTACCTCCCGTCCGACTGCCAGCTGCCAGCTCCGGTAGACGGTCGCGAAGCCGCCCGTGCCCAGGACGCCTGCGACCCTATGCCCAGGAATGTCCGGCGCCGAGACCACGGCCCGTCAGCCTAGCCCGTCAGCCTAGCCCGGCGGCTGGCGGTTCCGGGCCAGCCTGGAGGCGGCCGCAGTCAACTGCTGTCCAGTTCGCGCTGGGCGAGCAGGGCCTCAAGCACGCAGAGGTTCGGCACCGAGTCCGACTTGACCGACTGCCAGTACCGCAGCCAGTTGCCGCGCCGCCGAATGGTCAGCATCGATGCCTGCGTCTGGATTTTCGCCACCGCGCGCCACGGCAGGGTCTGCGAACCCGCCGTCACGCCCCGCTGGCTGAATCCGACCGGCCCGAACCAGACGACGGCCCCCTGCGCGTAGCCGGCCAGCGCCTCTGGCAGCAGCCGGCGCGTCACCTCCAGCTCCACCAGCGTGGCCAGCTTCGGAAAGCCCGGCATTACCGCAGCCATCCCCGACGGCAGCAGCTGAAGGACCGCCCGGCCGAACGTATCGAGCGGATCCAGCACGTTATCCAGCCCTGTTGACAACCGGAATTCGGTGCCGTCGGCCCGGCAGATGCGATGCCCGGCGAGGACGGCCCCGGTGATTTCGCCCGCCGACGGGCTGAACATGTCCGATAGCAGGCGGTAGATGAAGGTCACCTGGTCCCAGCGGGTCACATCGGGCGCGGCCGCGGCGCCGCCGTCCCGGACCAGCCCGCCGGCGAACGCGTAGAGCACCTCCGGGTCGGTACGGAGGGCTGTCCGCCCGGGCTGGTAGATGCCGGTCACCTCGCCCAGGCATAGCTCGGCAGCGAGCCGCTCGGCCGCCGCGATCCTGGGCGCCTGCGCGCGACGCCGCTGCTCGGCCCGGCCGGCAAAGTTCCGCCGGAGGGTCTCCACGTTCTCCGGGCGCATTGTCATAACAAAGGCACGAATAACGGACAGGGATGGTTCACCCGGCAACTGGGGTGCCGCAAGTCGGGCTATGAGCCGAAACCAGGGGCGCACGGACAGGAAACCAGGGGCGCACGGACAGGAAACCAGGGGCGCACGGACAGGATGAGCCAGCCGGGCACTGCCGGGGCGATCGCCGGCGCGACCGGCGGCGCCGCCCCCGCCCGGCCCGGGCCCGGCCTGGCCCGCCCCGGCCCGCGGTTACAACCCGCGGTTACAATGAGCCGGTGCCGCCCCGCGCCATCGACTTCCACGTGCACCTGCCGACCCCGGACTGGCTGGACGGCAGCATGGGCGGCTACGTCGAGGCTGCCGAAGCGTATTTCCGGTCGCCGGTGCAACGGCAGTCGCTGGCCGGCCTGGCCGCCAGATACCGGCAGCTCGGGGTGCGGGCGGTTCTGCTGGCCTGGGATGCAGAGACGGCGACGGGCCGACCGCGGGTGCCGAACGAGACCGTGGCCGCCGCCTGCCGCGATCATCCGGACGCTTTCACCGGGCTAGGCTCGGTTGACCCGCATAAGGGCGAGGCCGCCGTCGCCGAGGTAGCCAGCATCGCCGCCCTCGGGCTGCGGGGAGTGAAGTTCCACCCGTCGTTGCAGGCGTTCTCCCCCGATGATCCCGCCTACTGGCCGGTCTTCGCCGCGTGCGAGCAGCACGGCCTGCTGGCCTTGTTCCACACCGGGACGAGCGGGATCGGCGCCCGTCGGCCCGGCGGGCAGGGCATCAGGATCGACTACGCCCACCCGCTCAAGCTCGACCCGGTCGCCGCGGCATTTCCCGGGCTGACCGTGGTGGCGGCGCATTTCGGCTGGCCCTGGCATACGGACCTGGCTGCGGTCGCGCTGCACAAGACCAACGTGTACATCGACATCTCCGGCTGGTCGCCGCCGCGGATCCCGCCGGAAGTGATCCGCGAGCTGCGGGGACGGCTGTCCGGCCAGTTCCTGTGGGGCAGCGACTACCCGTTCTTCGCGCCCGAACGCTGCCTCGCCGAGCTGGACGGCCTCGGCCTGCCGGCCGATGTGCTGGACCAGGTGCTGCATGGCAACGCCGCCCGCATCCTCGGCCTGAGCTGACCCGGTGGGCCAGCGCGGGTTAGCGACGGCAGCCCTGATCTGCGTTTCGGTGGCGGCCGGCGGGTGTGATTCACGCGCCACTTCAGCCAGCCGCCCGGCCGCCGTGGCCGTCCTGTCGTGCGGCGACTCGGCCGGCCAGCAGGCCGGGTCAGGCCGGCCAGTCAACGGGATCGAGAGCGTTGCATTGCGCGGCGACAGCAATGCGTATGATCCGCTTCCGGCCTGGCACACCCGCGCGGGGCGGAAATACCTGGTGTGGAAGGTCTTTCTCGCGGTGGCGCCGAGGGCCCGGCCGTTCCGGCTCGTTACGGTGATCCGCCCGGCATCGGCGCGCCTCTTTTACGCCTCGCCGGGGCGCTGGGGGGCCATGTCCGGCGCGAAGTTCATCCCGCCGCCGCCACGCGCCGTGCGCCTTGCCGCCTGCGGCCGCAGGTTCGCCGGCTATACCGGGGGGATCCTGGTCGCCCGGCCCGCCTGCGTCACCATTTCAGTCACCGGGCCCGGGAGCAGGCCTGGCACGGTGACCGTGCCGATCCTGGTTGCGCACTGCTGACCTGGCGCAGCGCTGCCCCAATTGATGCATCGGTCCACCCGCGTCTACCCGCATCTGCCGCAACACTGACCTCTGTGGTCACAATTCTCGAGCCGGTGAATTTTAGTGGTTAGGATTTATCCGGCGCATGGCGGCTAAATGTTAACCACTAGCTGGGATCCCGGCCTGTGGCCCGGTCGGAGGGGCAGGAATGCGGTCAGGCAGATGGCGGACCAGATTCCGGTGCCGGACCAGGCACCGATCGGCCTAGCAGATCAAGAACCAGTTGAAACGGATCCGCCGTGGCCAGTGCCGCGCCGCTAGCTAGCTGCGGCCCGGCGGGCGCGGTAAGCGGCCACATGCAGGCGGTTGCCGCAGGTGCGGCTGTCGCAGTACCGGCGCGAGGAGTTGCGGGACAGGTCGAGGAAGATATCCCGGCAGGTGGGTGACGCGCAGCTGCGCAGCCGGTCACTCTGGCCGGCCACCACGAGGCCGGCCAGGCCCATGGCGATGTGCGCGGCGATCCGGTCGGCCATCGGGGCCGCGGGCCGCGACACGTGAATATGCGGCCCGCGGCCGTCGTGCGCCACGATCTGCGGGATCGCCCCGGTCTTCGCGAGCAGCGCGTTCAGCATCTCGATGGCGGCCGGGTGGTCGGCCGCCTCGCAGGCCGCGGCGATGGCGTCCAGCGTGGTGCGGTGCTCGCGCAGCCGCTTGACGTCCGCTGCCGCGGCGGCCCGCCCGTGGAACGCGTACCGGCGGCCGAATGACTGCACGTCCGGCAGGGTCAGCTCGTCGGGGGCGCCCGAGCGGCCGGTGTTGACCAGCTCCACGCAGGCGGTCAGCGCTTCGAGCTGGTCAGCATCAAAAGCGCTTTGACTCCTGTCAGGCCGCTCTCGTAGGGTTGACGACATGTCAGTACCGTATGCCAGAACGGTCATTACCGGCAACCGGGCACAGCCGGTGGCCGGCCACGCCCCGCCGGCCGCCGGCAACATAGGGCAGCCGCCGGCCGTGGGCATCGTCCGGCCGGCGGCTGGCGGGCGCCGCCCGGTGCTGCTGGCCGGACTCGGCGCGGCCTGCATCTCCGCCTCGGCGATCCTGGTCAAGCTGGCCGACACGGGCGCCGTCACGGTGGTGTTCTACCGCTGCTTTCTCGCCCTGCCCGTGCTGGTCGCGCTGGCCACCGTGGAGCGGCGGCGGAGCGGTCCGCGGCAGCTCGCTCCGCACCTCGGGGCGGTCCTGGCGGGCGCGTTCCTTGCCGTTGACCTGGTGCTGTGGAACCACGTCATCGCCGATGTCGGGGCCGGTGCCGCCACCGTGCTAGGGAACCTGCAGGTGCTGTTCGTCGCCCTCGCCGCCTGGCTGCTGTTCGCCGAGCGGCCGCATCGCGGGTTCCTGATCGCGCTGCCAGTCGTGATGGCGGGCGTGGTGCTGGTGTCCGGCCTGGCCGACGGCACCGCGACCGGAAGCCATCCGCTCGCCGGGATCGTCTACGGGATCGGGACGTCACTCGCCTACGCCGGCTTCCTCATCGTCTTGCGCCGGACTTCGTCCGGTACTCGCCATGTCGCTGGCCCGCTCGCCGAGGCGACCGCAGGTGCCGCGGCCGGCGCGCTGCTGTTCGGCCTGGTCTTCGGCGGCCTGCAGCTGCAGATTCCGTGGCCGTCCTTCGGCTGGCTGCTGCTGCTGTCGCTGACCAGCCAGACGATCGGCTGGCTGCTGATCACGTCGTCGTTGCCGAGGCTGCCGGCCGCCGTCTCCTCGCTGCTGCTGCTCCTGCAGCCGGCCGCTGCGCTGCTGCTCGCCGCCGCCGTGCTCGGCGAGCGGCCAACCGCCCTGCAGCTGGCCGGCGCGTTGCTGGTCTGTTCCGGCGTGCTCGGCGCGAGCCTGGCCGCGACGTCGCGGCGCAACCTAGCCGCCGCCGCGCAGCCATGACCTGAAATCGGCGTGCCCGGCGCGAGCCCGGCCCGCCGCACAGCCAGGACCCGAAGACGGCGTGCCCGGCGTGAGCCCGGCCGCCGGAGGCTGGCCCGCAGGCCGACGGTTCGCACATAAGATAGATATCTAATCGTTTGACATCTCATGAATGTCTGCCTAGCGTCAATAGCGAGACGAGAGGGGAGCAATCATGAGTGAGCTGCCGATGCAGGGCCGTGTTGCCCTGGTAGCCGGCGCCAGCAAGGGCATCGGCGCGGCGACGGCCGAGGCATTCGCCGCCGCTGGTGCCGCGGTAGTCCTGGGGGCCCGTGACGCCGCCGCGCTTACGTCCGTCGCGAAACGGATCGAGGCCGACGGCGGACGGGCGATTGCGATGCAGACCGACGTCGCTGATGCGGACTCGATGCGCGGGCTGGTCGATGCCGCGATCTCCGCCTACGGGCGGCTGGACGCGGCCTTCAACAACGCCACCGACGGGCCGCTGCCCGCGCCGCTCGCGGAGATCGACATCGGCGAGTTTGACCGGGGCATCGCCACCAACGTGCGCGGCACGTTCCTCGGGATGAAATACCAGATCCCGGCCATGCTGGCGGGCGGTGGCGGCGCGATCGTGAACATGGCCTCGATCGCCGGACTGAAGGCGACCGCGAACCTCGCGGCCTACGTGGCAGGCAAGGCCGGGATCATCGGCCTGACCAAGGTCGCGGCGCTGGACTACGCCGACCAGGGCATCCGGGTCAACGTGCTGGCGCCCGGCCCGATCCTGACTCACCACCTGGAAGCGGCCGGCCAGGAGGCGCAGCGGCAGGCCGGGCTGTCCACGCCGATGCGGCGAACCGGCCAGCCGGCCGAGGTGGCCAGCGCCGTGCTGTGGCTGTGCTCGGCGCAGTCGTCGTTCATCACCGGAACCGTGCTCCCGATCGACGGCGGGCAGTCCGCCGGGCACAAGCCGCCGCAGGTGTACCGGCAGGGCAAGCCGATGGCCAGGCCGACGGCAGCAGCACCGCATCCGGCCGGGCCGGACCCGGCTTAGCTGACCTGAACCTCCGGCCCGCAGCTGCGTCCGGCCGGCCAGACACCGAACCCAACGGAGATGAATCCAATGACGACCGATACCCGCACAGAGATACTCGCCCTCGGAGCCCGGCGGGCCGACGCGGAGCGCAGTGCCCACACGACGGTCCTTGCCGGCTCGCGGCGGACGACTTCCGGCTGGTCGGCCCGTTCGGCTTCGTGCTGGACAAGACCCAGTGGCTCGGCCGGTACGCGCCAGGTGCCCTGGTCACCAGCTCACTGACCTGGGATGACGTCGAGGTCCGCGATTTCGGCCAGACCGCTATCGCGATCGGCCGGCAAACCCAGCAGGCGACCTATCAGGGCTGCCGGTCCGACGGCCAGTTCCGCGTGACGCACGTTTACGTCCGCGACCAGGATCGCTGGCAGCTGGCCAGCCTGCACGTCAGCCCGGCCGCGCCGCCCGAGCCGCCGGGGGCGCCCGCGCCACTCGCTGCCGGGCCGCGGTAAGACGGCCGCGGCGCGGGCAGTTAGTACCTGGCCAGGCGGCCGCCGTGGCTCAGTTGACCTTCTTGAGGGTGGCCACGCTGACATGCGGCCAGCTGAGGCCCAGGAAGTTCAAGAACACGGTCTGGGTGTACTGAAGCTGCAGGAAATGCCGGTTGGCGTGCGGAGCCGGGAACTGTACCGTCTCGATCCAGAATTTCGCGCTGACGTGGCTGACGTCCGCGTTGGTCCGCAGGAACGGGATGTTCTCCGCGCCGCCGAGCGTGTGCTTCGCCGGGTTCTTCACGGTCGAGACATGCAGCTCCGTTGTCGAGACGATCGTCTGGCTGGCCGTGGCGGCCGCCAGTACCGAGTTCGGATTCGTCACCGCGGCCTGCGTGACGTGGGCCGGCGTGGGCGTGGTGCGGAACTGGTTGGTGTGGCTGAGGTCGTACTCCGGGAAGCTGTTCGCCGCGCCGGGCCCGGGTTCGGTGGTCCCGACCGGAAATGGCACGGTGTTGGCGTGACCGAACGCGGGCCGGCCGGTCAGCTGCGCCGAAGTGCCCTGCACCATGACAGCATTGCCATGCGGGATGGTCGCGAGCCGCACGACAGTCTCCGGCTCGTGGGGCTTGGTGGTGGCCGGGACTCGCAGCCAGACGCCGGGCTCGAGGTGGATCGCGCCGCCGGTGCTCCGGTCGTTGATCTGCTGCAGGTAGTGCAGGCCGAAGAGTTCGATGTCATCCATCTCCGAGCCGCGGTTCGGTATCGGCCCGCCGATCGTGCTGAAGCGCAGCCGCTCGTCGGTGGGATTGAGCTCGAGGAAGATGTCGTTGTTCCCATGGAAGTCCGGGCGCGGGATCAGGTTGAACCCGTGACCAGTCCAGTTTCCCGGCAGGTTGCCGAGCGGCCCGAGTTCCTGCAGGAGGGTTTGCGTGGGCGCGGCCACGCGGAAGTCCGGGACAGTGCTTGCCGTCATCTGCCTGCTCCTCATGCTGAGCGGACTCCGTGCATCCGCCGGGACAGGATGCACCTTCTGAAGCGCACCCGGCGGGCGCAGTAGCGACAGCCGCCATAAGGCAGAGGCGGCCGGCCACGTGTTTGATACCTCCGGCAAACCACCTCGCCGCGGTTTGCGGTTAGCTTCTGGTATGGCCAGTGAACAGGTCGAGCTTGAGGTCGGGGACAGAACAGTGCGGATCTCCAGCCCGGGCCGGGTGTACTTCCCGGCCCGGGGCGAGACCAAGCTCGACCTGGCCCGCTACTACCTGGCGGTCGGCGACGGCATCGTGCGCGCGCTGCGTGAGCGGCCGTGCATGATGCACCGCTTCCCGTCCGGGGTGACCGGTGCGAAGGTGCACCAGAAGCGGGTTCCGAACGGTGCTCCCGAGTGGCTGGAGACCGTGCGGGTGGACTTCCCGCGCTACGGCCGGCATGCCGACGAGCTGTGCGTGACCGAGCTGGCCAGCGTCATCTGGGCAGTTCAGATGTCCACCGTGGAGTTCCATCCGTGGAATTCGCGGCGGGACGACACCGAACGGCCGGACGAGTGGCGCATCGACCTGGACCCCATGCCGCGCTGCGGATTTGACGTCGTGCGCCGGGTCGCCCACGTGGTGCACGAGATGCTCGATGAGCTCGGCGCGGTGGGCTGGCCGAAAACCTCCGGCGGCAACGGGCTGCACGTCTACATCCGGATCGAGCCGCGGTGGGGCTTCGCCGACGTCCGCCGCGCCGCGCACGCCTTCGCCCTAGAGGTCGAGCGCCGCGCGCCGGAGGCGGTGACGACCACCTGGTGGCGGAAGGACCGGGATCCCGCCATGCTCTTCGTCGACTACAACCAGAACGCCCGCGACCACACGATCGCCAGCGCCTACTCCGTCCGCGGCGTGCCGGAAGCGACCGTGTCCACCCCGATCGGCTGGGACGAGATCGACGACGTCGAGCCTCGCCAGTGCACCATCGCGACCGTGCCCGCCCGCTTCGCCAAGCTCGGCGACCTGCACAAGGGCATCGACGACACCGCCTATTCGCTGGGCACCCTGCTGGAATGGGCTGACCGCGACGGCCTGGATTAGTTGCCCGCCGGTCCGGCGGCCCGGATAGTGCGGCAGGCTGGCCTCGTGAGCAGCCTGCCGTTTCCTGAGCCCACCACGCCAGCGTCCTCGCGCGCCGAGGTCTTCCTCGGGTACCTCGACTACTTCCGCTCCCGGCTGGTAAGCAAGCTGCAGGCACTGCCTCGAGGCGAGCTGCGGGCCAGCAGGCTGCCGTCCGGCTGGACGCCGATCGAGCTGGTCAAGCACCTCGCGTTTGTCGAGCTACGCTGGCTTGAGTGGGGGTTCGCAGGCCGCGAGGTCGATGATCCCTGGGCCGACAGCAGGGACGGCCGCTGGTACGTCGCGGCCGGCCAGGAACTGGCGGAGCTGGTTGCCGCGCTGGACGCGCAGGCGGCGCGCAGCAGGGCCATCGTCGAGTCGCACGACCTCGCTGACATTGGCCAGCCGGGCGACCGGTGGGACGGCGCCGATCCGCCGGCCCTAGAGCGGATCTTGTTTCACTTGCTGCAGGAGTACGCCCGCCACATCGGCCAGCTCGATATCGTCAGCGAACTCGCGGGCGGCGAGACCGGAGAGTAACGGCCGGGCCCGGGCGCCGCCTGCATCGCTCGCAGCTGCGCTGTCCCTCCGCAGCATGGTCACGTATGTTGGCCCGCGTGGCGCACTACGGCAGGCTGTCCAAGGTCATCATCGATGTCCCGCCCGCGGAGCACGACCGCGAGCTCGCGTTCTGGCAGGCAGCCACCGGCCAGCTGCTGGCCCAGGGCGCCCGGCACCCGCAACGGTGGGGCTGACCAGGCTGGCGGGCGCCCCATCAGAGCAGTGGACGACGTTACCGCCGCGGCACCGCCAGGACGGCGCGGGTCCCCCCGGCTGACCCTGGCGGTGCTCGGCCTGGCCGCGATGGCCTTCAGCGTCCTGCAGTCGCTGGTGATCCCGGTGCTCCCGGCCGTCGGCCGCGAACTGCACGTCAGCCAGCAGGCGGTGACCTGGGTACTGACCGGGTACCTGCTCTCCGCGTCGGTGGCGACGCCGATCCTCGGGCGGCTCGGTGACATGTTCGGCAAGCGCCGACTGCTGGTCATCACGATGGCGGCGCTGGCGGCGGGCACCGTGATCGCCGGCCTCGCCAGCACGCTGGCGGTCCTGCTCGTCGGCCGGATCGCCCAGGGCCTGGGCGGCGCGCTGTTCCCGCTGGCGTTCGCGATCATCCGGGACGAGCTCCCGGAAGAACGCGTCGCCGGGGCGATCGGCTTCATCTCCGCCACGCTCGGCATCGGCGGCGGGCTGGGCATCACCCTGGCCGGCCCGATCGCTGCGCGCCTCGGCTACCACTGGCTGTTCTGGGCGCCGCTGCCGCTCGTCGTGGCGGCGGCCGTCGGAATCCGGCTGCTCATCCCCGAATCGCCGGTCCGGTCCGGCGGCCGAGTCAACTTCGGCTGCGCGGCTCTGCTGTCCGCCTGGCTGGTCACGCTGCTGATCGGGATCACCGAGGGCCCGCGATGGGGGTGGCTGTCGCTTGCGTTCGGCGGAACAATGCTGGCGGCGGCCGCCCTGTTCGGAATCTGGTGGGCCGCTGAATGGCGGTCCGGCAACCCGCTGGTCGATGTCCGCATGCTGGTCCGCCCGGCAGTCTGGCGCACTAACGTCGTGGCGCTCGCCGTCGGGTTCGGGCTGTATGGCTCGCTGGCGCTCATTCCCGAGTTGCTGCAGACGCCGCGCGACGTCGGTTACGGGTTCGGCGTGACGGTGACCGACGCCGGCCTGTTCCTGCTCCCGCAGACCGCGGTCGTGTTCATGGTCGGCGCCCTGTCCGGCCGGATCGCCGCCGCCATCGGCTCGGCGCGGGCTGTCCTGGTCGGCGTGCTGCTGGCCGCCGGGTCGTTCGTGCTGCTGGCGGTGGCCGACACCATGGTGTGGCAGATCCTGGCCGCCACCGTCATGCTCGGGGCAGCCGTCGGGCTGACCTACTCGGGAATGCCGAACGTGATCGTCGAGGCGGTGCCCGCCGGGCAGACTGGCGTGGCCACCGGGATGAACGCCAATATCCGGACTCTCGGCAGCGCGCTTGGCGGCCAGGTGACCACCAGCATTGTCAGCACCACCATCGTGACCACTAGCGCCGTGAGCCAGGGCGCCGGAACGCCGGCCTACCCAACGAGCGGTGGCTTTACGGTCTCCTTCATCGTGCTCGCGGTCATCTCCTTCGGTGCCGCCGGGGTGGCCGCGCGGGTACCAGACAACCGCGGGCCTGACCGGCGGGAGCGGGCGAACGGTTACTTCCGGGGGCGGTAGCGCAGCCGCTCGCGCGCGGTCTGGCTGCGGCCGTTGCGCTCGTTGGCGATGGCGGCCTGGTTAGCCCGGTCCAGGTCCGCGGCGCTGATCAGGGCGTTGGCGAGCAGGAATTCCGCCAGGTCGCGCTGGTGCCGCTGCTCGTTCCAGATGCGGCGCTGAAGCTCCTTCTTGTAGTCGGAGACCGTGCCCTCGCCGTTCAGGTCGAGCGCGACGGCCACCTCGGCCATCGGCACCTCCTGCGGGGCAACCGCGCCGAGGATGAACTGCTGGTAGTAGTAGGCCATCGCCAGGCAGGCCTGGTCGTTCCGGTCGAAATAGGCACGCACCTTGTCGGCCGCGCCGGGCAGCGGCGGCTTGCGGCCGGCCGCCGCCGGGTATTCCAGCTGCCGCTCCTGTTGGGTGCGCGGCTGGTCACTGCTGTGCGGGATGGTCGGGTTGTCGCGCCGGTCCACTGGGACGTCGATGCTCAGCGGCAGGGCCCATTTCCCGACGCTGACCAGCCACGACCCGTCCTCAAGACGGACTGGCAGGGTCTCGTACGCCGCCGGGGCCATCGGCAGCACGTGCCGGGCGGTGGCCTGCACGGTCCGGTAATCCACCGCAGACTCGGCAGCGAACGGTGCAAGGTACACCTTGTGCGTGGTATCCCGGCTGAACAGCTCCCACCGGTAGTGCACGTACCGGAAACCGGCGCAGCGGGGCGACCGGTGCAGGGTCGGGTCCTTGCCTGCGCTCAGCAGCGTCCGGTCCAGCCAGGTGATCTCACCGGGCGGGCAGTCCAGCCACTCTCGTTGCCTGGCTGACCAGATGACGAGCTGGCCCTTCGCCACTCACCATCGCCCCCGAGACCGGCGCGTCGTCGAACCATCCACAGCGGAACTTGCGTTGCCTGCAACGATAATATTCGCCGGCTGGCCCGCGGGCCGCCAGGCGGCCGGTCAGCCGATCTCGACCCGGGAGGCCAGCGCGTCCGGCCGCGATCCCCACCGGATCGAATCGCCGTCCCTGAGCGCATGCTGATCAGCCAGGAACGTGCCGTTGAGCGTCAGGCCGTTCCGCCCCAGGCTGGTGATCCACCATTGACCGTCGGCGAACGTGAACTTGGCATGCACCCTGGACACGGTGGGCTCGTCGGGAAGGCGCAGCTCTGCCGCGCCGCCCCGGCCGGCGCTGGCGCCCGAGCTGCGGGTTTCCGCGACGGAGCCGCCCGTCACCAGCCGCAGCAGCGGTACCGGCATCCGTTCGGCCATCGTCAGCGAATCCATCCCGGCGGTCCGGATCGCATCCTGCTCCAGTTGCGTGCGCCCGTCATGGCCGTGCGCAAAGGCCTCGCCGGGCTGATAAGCCGGATCGCTGATGCCAACCGCGGCATGGCCGGCGCCAGGCGCGGGCCGGGGCGGAGGTGCGGCGTAGCCGGACGCCGGATCGGCATAACCGGGCGCGGCGGCGTAGCCGAACCCGGGCACCAGGTGGCCGGCCAGCGCGGGATCCGGCAGCCTGGCCTGCCTGAGCTGGTAGCGGCCTACCGGGACGGCCGGATCGCCGACGACGAACGCCTGCACCGGGCCGGCGGTAGCGAGCCGGGCAGCCCGCGCCGTCACCTCTGCCTGGTACGCCTCGGTGGCGCTGGAGTTGATCAGCGCCAGGTCGATCATCTCGGTCAGCGCGCCGAAGTCGGCCGAATTCATTCGCAGCTCGACGACATTCGGCGCGAGCAGCGAGCCCGTCGGGGTGATGACGAACGCCTCGGCCAGGTGCCGCAGGGCCAGCGCCAGCACGTCCCTGCCGTCCCGCCACGGCCGTGCTGCCAGCCGCTGCACCCACGGGTGGTCTCGCGTCATGCCCAGGCCGCGCAGCGCTACCGCGCACAGCGTGACGAAAACCGCGAGCAGCAATAGCAGCGCGGTGCCTGCGACCAGGGAGCCGGTGTAGGCCAGCAGGGCCGCCCACAAGGCGGCCAGGCCGGCCGCCGCCAGCCATCGCCGCCGGCTGCGCGACTGCAGCGGAGCACGGGACTGGCGGCGCAACACATCGCTGCGATCGGCCATCGAGACACCTTCCTTCTGCTGCGGCGGGCCCGCACGGCAGCCGTGCTCGGCCCGCACCAGAGGCTGACTGGCCAGACGAGAATGCGCCGGGCCGCGCGGGCTGGTCAACGGATCTTGCGCTCTTTCCAGATATCTGGAGAGAGCACTGGCGCGGTACCCTCCGTTTAGAATGATCTTTCAGGCACCTTGCAGCTACCACTGGGTGGTGGCGAAGATGCGGCGAGCGCGCCGGGCGTGAAAGCATTTGCTTTGCTAACCACAAGCAAGCACATTGGCCGGGCGGGGCGGCCAGGGAAACGCCTCGCCGCCGCCTGGCGGCGGCTCGTCACCGAACAGGGGAGAACTCGGATGAATTCCCCGAGCCCGGATTCCGCGCGCCCGGGCGCGGCGAGCCCGGCAGGCGCGAGCCCGGCAGGCGCGAGCCCGGCAGGCGCGAGCCCGGCAGGCGCGAGCCCGGCAGGGGATGGCGGCTTCACCCACCGGCAGATCCTGGTGATCATGTCCGGGCTGATGCTCGGGATGTTCTTGGCCGCGCTCGACCAGACGATCGTCGCGACCGCGCTGCCGACGATCGTCGGCGACTTCCACCGCAGCGACCTGCTGTCCTGGGTCATCACCGCATACCTGCTGGCCAGCACGGCGTCGACGCCGCTGTGGGGCAAGGCGGGCGATCTGTACGGCCGCAAGCGGGTGTTCCAGCTCGCCATCGTGGTGTTCCTGGTGGCCAGCGCGCTGTGCGGCGCGTCTAGGAACATGTACGAGCTGATCGCCTTCCGCGGGCTGCAGGGAATCGGCGGCGGCGGCCTGATCTCGCTGGTGTTCGCGATCATCGGCGACGTGATCCCGCCCCGCGAGCGCGGCCGCTACCAAGGGTATTTCGGCGCGGTCTTCGGCGTCGCGAGCGTCGTCGGGCCGCTGGCCGGGGGATTCTTTGTAGACAACCTCAGCTGGCGCTACATCTTCTACATCAACCTGCCGATAGGCCTGGGGGCACTGCTCGTCACCAACCGGGTGCTGCGGCTGCCGGCCCGCAAGCGCCATGTGCTGATCGACTGGTGGGGCGCACTGCTGCTGGTCGCGGGGGTGTCCTGCATCCTGCTCGCCACCCAGTCTGGCGGCACCGACTTCCCATGGGGATCATGGCAGATCATCGGGCTGTTCGGGCTGGGGACGCTAGTGCTAGCCGGCTTCGCGCTCAGGGAAAAGATGGCGCCCGAGCCGATCCTGCCGCTTGAGCTGTTCCGGATGCAGATCTTCACCGTGTCCAACATCATCTCTTTCGTCAGCGGCATCGCGATGTTCGGCGCGCTCGCATTCCTGCCGCAGTACCTGCAACTGGTGCACGGGGTCTCGGCGACCGAGTCGGGCCTGCTGCTGCTGCCGCTGCTAGTCGGCCTGCTGGTGATGAGCATCGGCTCAGGCCGCTACATCTCCCGCACCGGGAGATACCGCTGGTTCCCGCTGGCCGGAACGACGCTGGTCACCATCGGGCTGATCCTGCTCTCGCACCTTGGCGCGCATACGTCGCTGGCTGTCGTCGGCCTTTACATCCTGGTCTTCGGCGCCGGGCTCGGCCTCTTCATCCAGGTGCTAACCCTGGTCGTGCAGAACGCAGTGCCGATGCGGCAGATGGGCGTCGCGACCTCATCGGTGACCTTCTTCCGGTCGATGGGCGGCGCGATCGGGGCGTCCGCTCTCGGCGCAGTGCTGACAGCGCAGATCGGCGACGAGCTCGCGCGTACCCTGCCGCCGGCCGCCCTGGCCGGCGGCGGCAACAAGGTAGCCCAGTTCGTACAGAGCCCGGACGTGCTTGACGCGCTGAAGCAGACCCATCCCGCCCTGCACGAGATCATCATCCGGGCTTACTCACTCGCCATCGACAGGCTGTTCCTCGTCGCCGTGCCGGTGTCAATCCTCAGCGTCATCGCCGCCCTGTTCATCAGACAGGTCAAGCTGCGGGTCAGTAACGCCCCGCCGCCGCCGGCCGGTAACGCGTCGTCCGATGCCGGGGCTGACGCCGTCCCGCTCACTCCCGGAGGGACCCACTAGATGCCCGGCGTGACCATCTCGGCCGGCTACGGGGCCGGCGGCAGCATCATCGCCCCGGAGGTGGCCCGGCAGCTCGGCCTGCCGCTGCTCGACCGGGCGATCAGCTCGCACGTGGCCGCGCAGCTGCACGTATCCGTGCCGGAGGCCGAGGGCGGTGAGATCCGCCGCTCGCTGGCCAGCCGGTTCCTGGAGGTGCTTGCGCCGCTGGCCGGCGGTGTGCTCTGCGCGGGCACCGACGCGGCTCCGCCGGAGGCGCATCCGCTGCCGCCGCCGTACGACGTGACGCTGTTCCGCGAACAGGCCGAGGCGATCATGACAGCGGCGCTGGCGGATGGCGCGGTGATCCTCGGCCGGGCCGGCGGCGCCGCGTTCCACCTGCGGCCTGACGTGCTGTGCGTGCGCCTGTTCGGGTCCGCGGATGCCCGGATCGCGCAGGCGGCCCGGATCGAGAACGTCGAGGAGGCAACGGCCAGGCAGCGGCTGCCCGAGGTCGACCGCGCCCGGGCGCAGTATGTCCGTCGGCTCTACGCCCTGGACATCGACGATCCGAGCCTGTACTGCCTGCAGATTGACAGCACGGCACTGCCGCTGGACGGCTGCGCCAACCTGATCGCCACCGCCTACCAGGCACTAGCCGACCGCTGAGCGGAGCGGGAGACGGCAGGCGCTGGCCTCGGCGGCCGCGGTCATCGGCCGGCCCAGTAGCTGCTCGAGTTCTTGGTCTCGGCCATGCTCTCCGGCGTCTCGAAGCCTGCGGCGAGTGAGGCGGACGTGCCTGGCATCACCTCATGGTGCTCGATGTTGAGCAGCCGCAGCCAGCTTTGCTGACCGAAGGTGAGCGCGATGAAGCAGCCTAGTTCCACCAGTTCCGGCTCGGTGAAGTAGCCGTGCAAGCGCTCCCAGCGGGCGTCGTCGTCGGGCAGCCGCCAGGCAATGGCCTCCGCGTAGGCGAGCGCCGCCTTCTCCCTGCCGTCGAACCGCTCTGACTCCTCGAAGTTAAGCAAGTCGTCGTACTTTGCCTCGGTGAAGCCGCGGCCGGTCGCGCCGGCCGACCGCTGATTCCCGCAGTACTCGCAGTTCACGGACCTGGAGATGTACAGACGGCACAGTTCCTTGATGCCGTGATCACAGACCCCGCGGTGGAAGATTTCCTGCCATGAGCGAGCGAATGACCAGAAGCAGGCCGGCACATGCGCCCGGACCGCCGAGCTCTCCGGCCGCGGGGTGCCCTCCCGGCGGCAGCGGTCAAGCTCCGCGCGCATTTCCTCGTCAAGCTGCTCGATCGGCGCGTAGCTGATCCGCTGTGTTGCTCGCATCAACGTCCTCCCAGCCGTCAGGAACCCGGTCCTTGCTCATCCCGAGTTTCGCAGCGGCGCAATACGCAGGCAATGCGGAGGGCCGCGGCAGTCAGCTGTCCGTGCCGTGCCGTGCCGTGCCGTGCTGTGCTGCCAGCGCAACGTTTGGCGGCCCTCGGCCGTTAGGCATGGTCAGTGGGCAGATTCGTGGTCGGCGGCCAGCGCCGCGGCGATGGCAAGTACTCGCGCCCGCGAGGATGGCACCCGCACGCTGACGCGAGTCCGAGGACAACATGCCCGCGCTGACGCACATCCGGAGGGACGCTGCATGACTCGCGCAAGCCTGGTCATTGGCTGCCTGCTCGGCACGGTCATGCTTGCGGCCTGCGCTTCGGCGGCTGGCCCGGCGCCGGCCCGTCCGGTCAGCACCGCGTCCGGCGGTACCGCGCCCGGCATGCCCGCAGCCGGACGCGGCCCGACGGCCCCGGCGAGCGCCACGAGGCGCCCCGCCAGCCCCAGAGCAGTCATCCGCCAACTCCGGATGCCAGACGGGAACAGGGTCACGCTGGCGAGATTCCGCGGCCCGGTGCGCTATGTCCTGCACAGCGGGAGCCAGGACCCGGGGACGGCGGCACTCGCGGTGGTCCAGGCCGGGCCGCGGATCGGCCGCCGGGAGCGCCACCGGCTGCTCGCCGCCTTCAACGGCGGATTCAAGCTGTCGGCCGGTGCCGGCGGGTACGAACAGGAAGGTCATGTCATCAGCCGGCTGCGGCGCGGGCTGGCCAGCCTGGTGATCAGCCGGTCGGGGCAGGCCAGCATCGGGATCTGGGGTGGCGGCGTGCCGCGGCCGGGCAAGGCTTTCAGCGTGCGGCAGAACCTGACGCTGCTGGTCGCCCACGGGCGGGTCAGGCCGGCCGCCAGGCACTGGGCCCGGTGGGGCGCCACCATCACCGGCGGCGAGTTCGTGGCCCGCAGTGCCCTTGGCGAGAATTCCGCGGGCAACCTCATCTACGCCGGTAGCATGTCGGCGTCCCCGGCTGACCTGGCCGGCGCGCTTGTCCGCGGCGGGGCGCGGGTGGCGATGGAACTCGACATCAACCCCGAGTGGGTACAGCTTGACACCGCAAGGAAGGCGGGCGGCCGGTTGCGGGCCGCTATCGGCGGCCAGGTCCGCCCGGCTAACCAGTACCTCACCGGGTGGAGACGTGACTTCATCACCGTGGCCGCCGCGCGGTAGCGCGGCAGCGGCCAGCGCGGCAGCGGCGACGGCCTTGGGCGAGGGCAGCTGAAGATGCGGCAATCCGCCATGGCCAGCCGCGGGCGCGGACCAGGCCCGCTGACCACAGAGCAATCTGCCACGCCCTGGCATGTCCTGGTGACGCTGGCAGCGTCCGGCGTGCTGCTCACAGGCTGCGCCGCGGCGCACCCAGCCGGGCGACGGCCGCAGACCATGGCGTCTCCGAGCGCGCACGCCGCTGCCTTCCGTGCTGCGATGGCCGACCTGTGGTCGGCCGTCAGCACCGGGAAGACGCGATTCGCCCGGCCTGCCTTTTCCCGCTTACCGCGTACAAGCAGGTGAAGGCCATCCCCTTCCCGGCGGCCGACTGGCGGGAGCGGCTAGCCGCAGACTTCCGGCTCGATGTCGCCGCGGTCCACCAGCTGCCCGGCGTGGCGGCGAAGAGGGCCAGGCTGGTGCGGGTCATCGTGCCAGCGCGGCAGGCCAGCTGGATCGTGCCGGGCGTCTGCGCCAACTCGATCGGCTACTGGCATGTGGCCGGCGCCCGGGTGGTGTACCGCGCGCACGGCCGGATCCGGTCGTTCGGGATCGCATCCCTGATCTCCTGGCGCGGCGTGTAGTACATCGTCCACTTCGGCGCTGCGCTACGGACCGCGGCCGTCGGCGAGGTCGACCGGCCGGCCGCCGGTCCGGGCATCACCGGGCCGCCCGGCGGCTGCTGAGCTCGGGCTCCTCGCTGACTCTGCCCAGCGGCTGAAGGTGGCGTCTAGCGAGTCGATCAGGCGCGCGAACGTTACGTCGACCGACTGCGGCAGGCCGAACCCGCCGGCCGCCTCCAGCGAAACGAACCCATGCAGGGCCACCCGCAGGCAGCGGATCGCGTGGATCATGTCGTCGCCGGTGATGCCATAGCCGGCCAGGGCAGCGCGCAGCATGCCGACCGCTTCGTCGCTCGCAGCCAGGTGCTCGGCGTCACCAGGTCCGGGCGCCCGGATGCTGGCCGCGCACAGGGCCGGGTGCCGGGCAGCGTAGGACCGGTAAGCTGCCGCGATCGAGTGCAGCGCGTCCCGGCCGGACCGGCCGCATGCGGACGCGGTCATCGCCGCGGTCAGGTCCCGCACGCCGGCGACGGCTAGGTCACGCCGGAGACCGTCGAGGCCGTCGATGTGCTTGTACAGCCCGGGCAGTGATACGCCCAGCCGCTTGGCGACGGCGGCCAGCGTGAGGCGATCCAGCCCGGTCTCGTCAGCCACCACCGCAGCCGCGGCGATCACGCGCTCGGTGTTGAGGCCCATCCGCGGCACGGCGGGAGCCTACCGGCCGGCCCGGCCGAGCGCGATCCCGGACCCGGTCACCCACACCAGCAGCAGCGGCAGCGAGACCCAGGCGGCGAGCGCAAGCGAGTCGAGTAGCAACAGGTACCCGACGCCGGACACGACGATCGCCACGGCCAGCGCGATCCCGGCATAGGACAGCCAGCCGGGCAGCACCGTGGTGTTCCTGGCCAGCGCGATGCCCGCCAGGGCCAACACCGCGAGCGCGAGCATCTTGACCCCGTCCAGCCTGCTGATCGCGTCAGTCAGATCCCCGGCGGCGGTGGCACGGCCGGCCGGCACCACCGAAGACGTCAGGTATACGCCAAGGCCGCACTGCACCAGGGAGACGACGACCGCGGCGAGGCCGGCGGTGGTCGCGATCCAGGCAGCCCGGGCAGCCCCGGCCGCCCAGACAGGCCGGCCGTCGGCCGCCCAGGCAACCCGGCCGTCGGCGGAGCGCAGGCCGGCCCGGCCAATGGCGATCACCACCACGGCGAGGAACACCGCAGCTGCTCCCTCGGTAAGCACGAACTGCGTAGTCGCCGCGGCCTGATGCCCGGCATCCGCAGCAAGAACTTTTGCGCCGGTGGTCCGTACTGTGGCGGACGAAGAGAAGATGCTGAGGCCAGCCAGCCACGCCACTGCGTAGCCAATCCCCGCTAGCGCCGGCCCTGTGGCCAGGCCATGCCGCCAGGTGGACGCGGTGGATGTCCTCCGGTCGGCCCGGATGTTCGTTGCCATGATTAACTCCTTGGCAAGTAGTAGTTGCCAATAGGTTAATGTTGCTAACTTCATCTAGTCAACGGAATTAAGAGCCAGCGGGTGCCGAGCGGCCGCCTTCGGCGGGGTGGCGGGCTGGCGCACGCCGCCGCGGGCAACGGCTAGCTGATGAACTCGGGCAGGCCGCAGCGGATGGCGATGGCGGCGTCCCGGTAGGACACCAGCGCGCTGATCAGCAGCCTGCCGTCCACCTCGCTGAGCTGAAGGACCTGCAGGCCGTTCACCGCCAGGCGGCCGCTGGCGTCCGGCGCATAGGTGGCGAATGCAGGCTGCCCGTTGCAGGAACCTGCCACCAGCCGGATGCCGCCAGGCCGGGCCGGGCCGAAGATCGCGTTCTCGATGAACGCGGCCGCCGCGTCCCGGCCGCTGAACCACATGCTCATCGGCGGCATCGAGAAGCAGACATCCTCGGTGACCAACCGGACGAACCCGTCGATGTCGGCGAGCTGCCAGGCTTGCACGTACCGCTCCAGTAGCTGCCGCACCCGCGGATCGGTGACGTCCGGCTGCGGTGCGCCGGAACTTTCCCTGGCCTGCACGCGGGCCCGGGAAAGCAGGCTGTTGACCGCCGACGCGCTGACGCTCAGCACATCGGACACCTTCAGCATGGCTGAAGCCGAGCACGTCATGCAGGAGCAGGGCAGCCCGCTGGCGCGGCGCGAGCCGCTGCAGCGCGGCGACGAAGGCCAGGCTGATCTCCTCCCGGCGGACCAGCTCATCCTGCGGGTCGCCGGCCCCGGTGCCGGGGCCGGCCACCGCGCCAGTCAGTTCGGCGTCGCTGACCGGCTCGACCCAGGCCAGCTCCGGATCCGGCGGCACAGGCGCCGCGCCTGGCTGCATCGGCTGCCCGTAACCGCCCGGCGCGATGCGGGCGCGCCGCCGTCGCAGCGCATCCAGGCAGACATTGGTCGCGATGCGATGCAGCCAGGCGCCGAACGGCCCTGAGCCGTCATAGGTCGTCAGCCGGCGCCAGGCCCGTTCCAGGGTGTCCTGCGTGGCGTCCTCCGCATCGGCTCCCGACCCGAACATGCGATAGCAGTGCCGGAAGACTGATCGCTCGTGCGGCTGGATGAGGATGGCGAAGGCCGCGTCGTCGCCGGCGACCGCCCGGGCGAGCAGGTCGGCAGACTCGGCCGGAGCAGTCATCGGCGTCGCCCTCCAGTCTGCCTGGCCGGCTGCCCGTCCGAGCTTCGCCCGGAACAGGTCAGGCGTCCTGACTGGCCACTCCGACCACCTGGCCCTGCGGGTCGGCCAGCAGCCCGAAGGTCACGCCAGGCACGGAGGTGGCCTGCTGCACCACGCGGCCGCCCTGGGCGGCGGCGGCTTCAAGGGTAGCGGCGACATCCTGCACCCCGACGAAGAAGGTCACCAGCGGCTGGCCGCCTTGCAACGGGCTGATGCCGCCGGGCACGCTGCCCTCGACGCCGGAGTCGACGTAGCTGTAGCCGGGTATCCCCCCATCGGGAAAGGTCCAGCCGAACAGCTTGCCGTAGAAAGACCTTGTGGCGTCCGGGTCGGACGACCGGATCTCGAAATGGACTACCGGAGCTGGCATGGGATGTTCCTCTCATCGATACGGGCCTACGCCCTGGGCTGGCTTACGCCTGGTATGACGAGGACACCGGCCGGATCTCTCGGTCCGCGGCCGGCCAGTTGTTCGTGATCACGGATGATTCGCGCGCTGGACCCCCCGAATCATCCGTGATCACGAGGCGGGGCGGCGGGCGGGCGGCCGGGCGGGCTGGGCGGCGGGCGGGCGGCCGGGCGGGCTGGGCGGCGGGCGGTACCGGCTCAGGAGGGTTTCTCGCGGACTACTTCGGCGGGGTCCTTGTCGTCGCGCCGGCCGAGGTATCTCGGGTGCCGCAGCTGGCCTGCCGTCGTCCACTCGGTGAACCCGACCTGCGCGACCAGCCGCGGCTCGATCCAGTGCACGCCCGCGGCAGGCAGCTCGCCGTGGCCGAACGGCGGCTGCGGCCGCTGCAGGGCGGTCATGGTCGCGTGCAGGCTGGCCAGCGTCCGCCCGTCGAAGCCGGTGCCGACCTTGCCGGCGTAAGCCAGCCGGCCATCAGGGAGGTAGTAGCCGAGCAGCAGCGCGCCGAAGCCGGTCCGGGTGCCCTGCGGATCGGTATAGCCGCCGATCACGAATTCCTGCGCCTTATCGCACTTGAACTTCAGCCAGTCCCGGCTCCGGCCGGCCCGGTAGGGCGCGTCGGCCCGCTTGGCGATCAGCCCTTCCCAGCGCCGGTCGCAGGCCTGCCGGAAGTACGCCTCGCCGTCGGCGTTGCGGTGCGCGGTGAAGCGGAGCGGGCCGGTGAACGAAACCAGCTCGCGGAGCAGGCCCTTCCGCTCGCGCAGCGGCAGCGCGCGGATGTCGTGGCCGCCGACGAACATCAGGTCGAAGAGGTAGAAATACACCCGTACCCCCCTGATCAGCTCCGGGTCCGGGCGGCTTACCTGCATCCGCTGCTGCAGGCGGGCGAAGCTGGTGCGGCCGCGCTCGAAGGCGACGATCTCGCCGTCGGCGACGAAATCGACGTCCGGCTGGCCGGCCAGCGCCTCGGCAAGCTCCGGATAGGTGCCGGTGATGTCCTTCTTATTGCGCGTCATGAGCCGCGCCCGGGAGCCCTCGCGGAACGCCAGGCAGCGCTCGCCGTCCAGTTTCCGCTCGAAGATCCAGCCGGGGTCGGAGAACCGGTCATCGGTCAGCGCGGCGAGCTCGGGCTGCAGCCAGGCCGGAACCGGCGCCGGCCCGCCGGCTGGCCATGCCGTGCCCGCCGGCGGCTGCGCCGGACCATCCGTTTCAGCCATCTGTCCTTCGCCCCCGCCCCGCCTGGCCGTCCGGCTGCTGCTACCCACTTTCCCCGGATGCGGGCGATCATCCCTGGCGGTGAGTTCTTACGATCATGGTGGCGTGACGGCGGCGCAGGTTCCCGGTTTCATCGACAGCCACGCGCACCTGCTGGCCGGGCTCGCGCGGCTGGTCAGCGGGCGCAGCGAGCGGGACGGATTCCGCACCCTGGGCACCGCGCCGCCGCAGTCCGGCTGACGCCCGATGTGGCGTTCAGCCTGATGACCGACGAACAGGCCGGGCAGACGATGCTGACCGGCGATCCGCGGGCCGTCCCGGCTGCGGAGATTGACCGGATCGAGGTACTCGGCACCACCCCGTTGCCGTTCTGAAGACCGGCGCAACCCGCCCTGAAGACCGGCGCAACCCGCTTGTAAAACTGGCCGCACTCGCCCATCCCGCTGGTAACAGTTCGTATCTGTACGTTTACACATTCGCCTGACGGGCTTCCAGCCAACCGGACAACATGGCTCCTGGTGCCTGATCCTCCCAGGTCAGGTGCCTGTCGTGTGTCCCGGCCAAGGAGGAACATCTCGTGCGATCTTCGACCTGGCCGGCTGGCCTCGCGATAGCCGCCCTGACCGTCAGCGGGCTGGCGGCCGGGACTGGCGCCGCTCAGGCAGCCACCGACCGCGGCCAGGCGCACCAGCCCGCCACCCATGCACCGGACTCGGCTGCGCCGGACTACCGGCCCGCATGCGCGGCGGCCCGGCCAGGACAGATGTCCTGCCTGGCCCTGATTCGCACCGCCAGGCGGGGCGTCTTGGCCAGGCCCGCGGGCGGCCTGCGGCGCGGCGCCGGAGCCAGGCTGGCCGGGCACGCCGGGCCGACCGCGGACGGCTATGGGCCCGCCAGCCTGCAGAGCGCCTACCGGCTGCCATCGGCGACGGCAGGCGGCGGCGAGACAGTCGCCATCGTGGACGCCTTCGATGACCCCAGTGCCGCGTCTGACCTGGCCGCCTATCGTGCCGCCTGGGGACTGCCTCGCTGCGATGCCGGCTGCTTTACGAAGGTCAACCAGGACGGGAAGGCCAGCCCGCTGCCGCGGACTGCGCGCCTCAGCGGGTGGCCCACCGAGGAGTCGCTGGACCTCGACATGGTCTCGGCCATCTGCCCGAACTGCCACATCCTGCTGGTCGAGGCCAGCAACGCCAGGGCCGCCAGCCTCGGGGCGGCGGTGAACACGGCGGTCAGCATGGGCGCCAAGTACGTGTCCAACAGCTACGGCGCGCCGGAGTCTGCTGCCGACCGGGCGCTCGACTCGAAGTACTACCGGCACCCGGGCGTCGCCGTGACCGCATCGGCCGGCGACAACGGCTACGGCCTGTCCTACCCTGCCGCGTCTCGGTACGTCACTTCCGTCGGCGGGACCTCGCTACGGCAGGCGTCCGGCCCGCGCGGGTGGACGGAACGCGCCTGGGGCAACACCGGCCAAGGCGCTGGCACCGGCGCCGGCTGCTCGGCTGATGACGCCAAGCCGGCCTGGCAGGCCGACACCGGCTGCGCCATGCGGACCGAGAACGATGTCGCCGCCGATGCCAACCCGAACACCGGCGTCGCGGTCTACGACAGCTACGACCAGCACGGCTGGCTGGAGGCTGGCGGCACCAGCGCCGCGGCGCCGATTGTCGCAGCGGTGTTCGCGCTGGCCGGCCCGCCCGCGGCCGGCAGCTATCCGTCGTCCTATCCGTACGCGCACGCCAGCAGCCTGTTCGACGTCACGTCCGGTGCCGACGGCAGTTGCGCGGGCAGCTACCTGTGCACTGCCAAGACGGGCTACGACGGGCCCACCGGCCTGGGTAGCCCGGACGGCACGGCCGCATTCGTCGGCCGTGCCCCGGCGGCCGGCTGCAAGGCGGGGCAACTGCTGCGCAATCCGGGGTTCGAACGCCGCAAGATCGTGCCATGGACGACCCGCGACACGGTGCTGACGAAGGCCAATGCGCAGCTGCCCGCGCACTCCGGGGCACAGCTGGCATGGCTGGACGGCTACGGCGTCACGCACACTGACATCCTGGCCCAGACGGTCACGATCCCGGCCGGCTGCCAGCACGCAACGTTTTCGTTCTGGCTCGCCACGGCGACCGACGCCGCGGCCGGCCCGGCCGCCGACACGCTCACGCTGCGAGTACTTGGTTCCGGCGGCACCGTGCTCCGCACGTTGGCCAGGTACAGCAACAAGGGCGCCGCGGACGGCTACCGCCAGCACTCGTTCTCGCTGGCCCGGTACGCCGGGCAGCGGATCACGCTGAAGTTCAGCGGGAAGGAGACCCTGGTCGGGCACGTCACCAGCTTCCTGGAGGACGACAACGCCCTGCACGTCTCCTGACGGGCGACCGGCGCACTGGCGATCGCCGGGCGTCCGACGCACGGGCGACCGACGTTGGCGTCCGAAGCTCGGGCGTCCGCGCTGATGGCCGTGCGCCTCGCTGGCCTGGCCCATCCTGCCGGTCGGCATATCCGTACGGCGCCGGCCGGCAGGCTGCGCTACCTGGCGACCTGGTGGACGCTCTGGAAATCAGGATCAGGCCTGATGTCAGCAGGATGACAACCGTTACCGCTGCGAGCGTCAGGACGATCTTCAGCAGGGCCTTCCAGAAGGTCACGGAGGTCGCGGCGAATAACACGACGACTGTCCGGACGGACTCCACGGTCTGCGGCGTTACGGTCTGCGGCGTTGCTTCAGCGGTGAACATTTTCTGCAACTCCTCCCGCATCGCGGCCGGATTGAGCGAGCTCGCAGAAGGGGCGCCGGACTCGGTGAACGAGGTCACCTCGAGGTGGATCACATCACGGTCCGGGCTGCCCTTGATGGCCGGAAGCGTGACGTCGCTTTCGCCACCGAAGCCAAGCCGGTCAGCGGGATATCGCGCAGATGCGCTCCGTCTCGGTGTGCACGCGTCCGTTCTTCCGCCAGGCCGCCCCGGAGAACTTGGACCACTCGACATGTCACCGGTGTCGGCCCCGGTCCCGACGTCCCGGACGTGCCAGGTAAGCCAGTCCGAGCCCATGCTGGAGGTCGCGTAAGCGAGCAGGGCGCCGTCACCCGGATGGCCTCGTGGCCGGGCGCCGCCGCCAGGAAGCTCTCGGTCAGCTCGTCTTGCGCCTTGATCCAGGCGACCAACTTGGGATCGCCAGTGGCCTCCAGCCAGCGTAGGGATCGGCTACCGGCGCGCCGTGTAGCGGTCAACGTCGGTGCCCAGCCGGGCCGGCGGACTCCATGATCACGGAGGATCTGGGGGGTTCCAGCGCGCGGATCCTCCGTGATCATGGAGCGCGTCGCGGATACCTTCTAGTACGCTGTACTAGAAGCGTCGCGGGGTCAGGCGGCAGGCACGGAGGAAGGAAGGAAGGAAGGAAGGAAGGAAGGAAGCGGATGGAGCACACGGATGATCTCTGGCCGCCATTCGGCCCGCAGGCCGCCAGGCATGCCGACCGGGCGCACCGCCTGCTGCCCGAGCGCGCCGGTGAGCAGCAGGCCCGTGAGCAGACGGTCGCCAGCCGGCCGGGCCGCGACCAGCGAGGCGGTCAGCGCGGCGGCCAGCAGCGGGGCGGCGGGCGGAGGCGGATCGCGCCCACCTTGTCCCGCGCCGAGATCGTCGACGCGGCCATCGCCATTGCCGACGCGGACGGCGCCGACGCGGTCAGCATGCGGCGGATCGCGCAGGTGCTGAATTCCGGCACGATGTCGCTGTACTGGCACGTGGCGAACAAGGAGCACCTGCTCGACCTGATGCTGGACACGCTGGTCGGCGAGATCACGATCACCGAGCAGCCCATTGACTGGCGGTCGTTCCTGCAGGCGACGGCGCGGGAGAACCGGGCGATGCTGCTGCGGCACCGCTGGGTAATGGACTTCATCGGCGGCCGCCCGCCGCTGGGGCCGAACATGATACTCAATACTGAGCGGATGCTGACCGCGCTCGAGGACCTGAACCTCGATACCGCCGACGCGATGAACATCCTGATGACGGTCAGCACCTACGTGATGGGCGCCGCGCTCAGGGAACTGCGCGAAATCCGGGCGCAGCGGGACCGGGAGCAGAGCGGCTTCGACCGGGCCGAAGCGGCCGCGGGCATGGCCGAATGGTGCAGGCGGCTGAAGGCGGACGGCCGATTCTCGCACTTCCTGCGAATCATCGAGGATCACGTGGATCCGGACGCCGAGGTGACCAGGGACGAGCGGTTCGAGTTCGGCCTCGACTGCGTGCTCGACGGCATCGCGGTGCAACTCGAGCGACTGTCCAGCAGGACGCCGGGAGCTGAGTGAGCGGGGAGTTTGACCTGGTCATCCGGGCTGGCCGGGCCATCGTCGACGGAGCAGAGACCGCTTGCGGCATCGGGGTTACCGGCGGGCGCATCGCGGCCGTCTGGCCGCTAGCACCGGCCAACACCGAGTGGGAGGGATTTGCCTCCGCGACCAGGGCGGCGGTGGCCGGCGGCATCACGACGCTGGTCGACATGCCGGTGGACAGCGTCCCGGCCACGGTCAGCACCGGCGCCCTCGACATCAAGCGGCGGGCAGCCCGCGGCCAGTGCCAAGTCGATGTCGGCTTCTGGGGCGATGTTGCCACGGCAATCTGGATCAGCTCGGGGCACTGCACGACTCGGGCGTGCTCGGCTTCAAGTGCTTTCTGGCCGACTCGGGGTCCGATGAGTTCCCGCCGGTCGACGGCAGCCAGCTGACCGCGGCGCTGCGCCTGCTGCGCGGGCTGGCCACCCCGCTGCTGGTGCACGCCGAGAGTGCCGAGGCCGCGGCGGCCAGCCCGCACCGGGGCGGCCGCGGCTACGCCGACTACCTTGCCGCCCACCCAGGCGGGGTGGAAAACCTGGCCGTTGCCCAGGTCATCGAGGCCGCCCGAGCAACCGGCGGGGGGCTCATATCGTGCACCTGTCGAGTTCCGACGCGCTGCCGATGATCGCGTCGGCCCGCGGTGACGGGGTCCGGCTGACCGCGGAGACCTGCCCGCACTACCTCACCCTGACCGCCGATGAAATCGCCGACGGCGCGACCGCGGCCAAGTGCAGCCCGCCGGTCCGGGAGGCGGCCAATCGCGAGCTGCTTTGGGCCGGCCTGCGCGATCAGGTCCTCGGCATGGTGGTTTCCGATCACTCACCGTGTACGGCAGTGATGAAAGAACTCGGCGCCCGGCATCCGGTCACGCCTTACGACGAGCCCACGCTGACCGGCGTCGTCCGTGGCACCATGCTGCGCGGCAAGCTGACCAGCGAAGGGCGGCCGGCTGGCCGGCTGCTCAGCAGATCGGCCGGGTAGGCGGCCCCGGGACAGCCGCCCAGGACGGCAGTCACGCGGAGCGGAGGGACAGTTCGATGGAAGGCCCGGGCACGACTGGGCGATCATCCGCCTCGGCGCGGCGGGAGTGATCACGTCGGCCGAGATCGACACCAGCTTCTTCACCGGGAACCATCCGGAGTCCTGCCTGGTCGAGGCCGCCGGCTGGGAGGGATACCCGAGTCCGGCCGAACTGACCGGGCCAACGGCCTGCTGGGCTGTGCTGGTGCCCCGTTCGACGCTGGCCGGTGACGCCCGGAATCAATTCCCGGTATCGGATCCGCGGCGCTACACGCACCTGCGGCTGTCGGTCTTCCCAGACGGCGGGGTGGCCAGGCTGCGGGCCCGTGGCCACGTCGTGCCCGATCCCCGAGCGCTCGACGGGCTGACAATCGACCTGGCCAGCCAGCGGCATGGCGGCGCGGTGGTGGCCAGCAGCGACGACTTCTACACCTCGGCGGGACTGCTGATCCGGCCAGACACGGCGCGGTCCATGGGCGAGGGCTGGGAGACCCGGCGGCGGATTCCGCGGCCTGGCGCCCGCTGCTTGGCCCACCCGCCTGCAGCCGGACACCAGGCACGTGCTGGCCGTCCCGGTGCTGGCTGACGGTCAGCCGGTGACATCGATCCGACTGAACGCGTTCCCGGATGGCGGCATTTCCCGGCTGCAGGTGATCGGCCGGATCACCCCGGCGCCCCGCGTAGCGGCCGGGTACCGGTGGTTCAACGCGCTGCCCGCCGACCAGGCCGAGCGGTGCCTCGCCAGGGCCGGGCTGCCGGATTACGCGGCTTCGCTGGTGGCGTGACGGCGGCCGCTCGGCGCCGGCTGGGCTGATGAGCTACCGCACGGCGGGGCGCCCGCCGAGGCAATCGCCGTGGTCGCCGGGATGCTGGCCGGCCGCGCGGCAGGATAGCTAGCGCTAGGGGCCGTCAACCGGTGCCTCCCTCGCTGCCGACGGGCGGCCCGAGTACGGCTGCTCGGGCCAAAATGGCCACTCCTCGAAGGCCGAGCAGCGCCCGTCCGGCGCGAACCGGACGATCCACAGGTCGCGGTACTCCTGCTGGACGGGATCCCCGTACCAGATCTCGACCCGCAGCACGGCGACATCGCGATCGGCAGCGACGAGCTCACGGTCCATCCGGAACACCTCATCCGGTCCATCGCGTTCCGCCTCCCACAGCCGTTCGATCGCCGGAAGCCCGGCCACAGCATCGTCGTAGGGCGACATGCGGTAGGTCGCGTCCGGCGTGAATAGGCCGGCCAGCGCGCCGGTTCCCGGGGTGCGCCAGGCTCGCTCGTAAGCGGCGACCCAGCCAATGACCTGATCAGCGTCCACGCCCAGCTAGCCTACGGTGCAGGCAGGGAGGAACGCAGATGAGCACGGCAGCCGGCGCAGCACTGTCCTGGTCGCAGATCGCCAGCTGGTACGACCGGCTGCTGGCCGACGGCAGCCCGCCGCACGAGCTGGCCGTGGCCACCACGCTGCGGCTGGCCGGCGACATCCGCGGCGCACGCGTCCTTGACCTGGCGTGCGGCCAGGGCATCGCCGCCCGGGCGCTGGCGAAGGCCGGCGCCGCCGCCGTTACCGGGGTGGACGCCACGGTAGAGATGATCGAATCCGCCCGCCGCGGGGAGACGGCCGAGCCGCTCGGAATCCAGTACCTGGTCGACGACGCGCAGGTCCTCGGGCAGCTGCGCGGCGCCGTCTTCGACCTGGTGACCTGCCAGCTTGCGCTGATGGACATCCCGGACCTGGCCGCCGCATTGACCGCCGCCGCCGGGGTGCTACGGCCAGGCGGGTCGCTTGTCTTCGTGATCGGGCATCCGTGTTTCCTGGCCCCGGACGCGGTCACGGTCGAGACCAGCAGCGCGCGGCCGGGGCGGCTGATCACTGATTACCTCACCGAGCGGTTCTGGCGGTCGGCCAATCCGGCGGGAGTACGCCGGGCCGGCACTTACCATCGCACCCTGAGCAGCTACCTGAACCTCCTGCTGGCCTGCGGATTTGCGCTGGAGGCCGTGGAGGAGCCGGCGGCGAGCGATGCACTCGCCGGGCAGCAGCCGGTCTACGCCGGGGTGCCGATCTTCTTTGCCGCCCGGGCAGTCCGGCGCTGAACTGAGCTACGCGGGCCTGCTGCCGCGGCGGGCGAGATTGCTGGCAATATCGACTCCGTGCGTGAACTCGATCGCCAGGTCACCGTCGAAGCCCTCGCCGCTGTATACCGGAACATCACGGCCGTTGCCGACGGACTCAGCGAGGCGGAGCTGATGACGGCGACCCGGTGTGCCGGATGGGTAGCCGGCGATCTGCTCTATCACCAGCTGCTGGACGCGCGGCGGGCGCTGCGGACCTTCGCGAGCCCGGCGGCGGGACCTGCCGATACCGGGGACGTGTCCTACTGGCTGCCGTACTCGCCGCGATCCGGGGATCACTCCGCGCTCGGCGGCGCGGAGGCGGCGGCGCACGCGCGGCACGTCCGCATCGTGGCCGCCGCCTACCCGCCGGGCGCGCTCGCCTGGGAATGGCGGGAGACGTCCGGCGCGGCCTGTCGGGCGGCAAGGGCATGCCAACACCGGTTCGTCGCTACCCAAGGTCACGTGCTGCCTGCCGCTGACTTCATCGCGACGCTAGCCGTAGAAGCGGCCATCCACTACCTCGACCTGACGGTCGGCATGCCGTCGGCGCCGACTCCGGATGCCGCTTCGCTGGCACTCGTCCGGCGGGTTCTCGACGGGCTGCTCGGTGCTGGCGGTGCCAGTGGTCCCGGCAGTGCAGGTGGTACCGGCCGCTCTACCGGCGGCCGCGTTCCGGACAGCTGGGATGACCGCAGCTATGCGCTCAAGGGGACTGGACGGATCCCGCTGTCCGGCGACGACCGGGCGGCCCTCGCCGCGCTGGCAGACCGGTTTCCGCTTTTCGGCTAGCTCGCTGATCGGATATCTGGGCTGCTCAGCGTCCGGTCCGAGTGCCGGGCGGCGACTGCGGGCTGGCCTCGAGGGCTGGCCGGACGGGCTGGCCGCGGCTAGCCCGCGCCAGCCCGGAACGACTCCAAGCACGGGTGGTGATCGCGGATTGCTTCCAGGAAAGGCGGCGTTCATCAGCCGCAGCAAGTCTCTGCCGAGCGCGATGCGCTGTCCGGTCATTCTGTCAGAGGGGTGCGCTAGTCTTCAAATACAGATTCGAAATAGATCACCCACAGTGCGAGCAGGCTGTTCCGCTAGCTCTGCGGGGGATCGTGCTAGCCGGTGCGGAGGTGCGGGCTATGTGCGTACCGGGCCAGCGGCGCGCGGATCCGGTATCCGGTACTGCGGGCGTTGCCGGCCTGACCCCTGGCGGCGCTGAGCCTGGGAGGGACGGCGGGCACCTGGCCTCAGCACATGAGGTTCCCTCGTCGGCTGCTGACGCGATGGCGATGGCGCAGGCAGGGCTGGCGTTCCTGGCGTCAGCTGACGCCGGTTCGCTGCCGACGGTGGCGCAGGCTGATTGCCTGCGGGCGTTAGAGCGTGCCGGGGCGATGCACACCGCGGCGCGAGCGCGGGTGCTGTCGGCGTTCGCCGACCGACGAGGGTTCGAGGATGACGGGCAGGGGTCCGCGGCTGCATGGCTGCGGTGGCAGGCGCGGATCACGCGGGGCGCGGCGGCGGGCGCGGTGGGCTGGGCCCGGCGGCTGGCTGCTCATCGCGCGGTTGGCGACGCACTGGCCGCCGGACAGCTGTCCGCGTCGTGGGCGCGGGAGATCTGCGGCTGGAGCGACCGGCTGCCCGCGGACCGGCGCGCCGACGCGGATGAGGTACTGCTCGGCGCGGCGGCTGGCGGCGCTGAGCTCGCGGATCTGGCCGGGCTGGCGGAGGAGATGTACCGTCGGTGCGCGCCGCCCGACTGTGACGGCGCTGATGACGGGTTCGCTGACCGATGGCTGCGGCTGGGTGTAACGTTCCGCAGCGCCGGACGGCTGGAAGGTGACCTGACGCCGCAGTGCACGGCCGCCTTGACGGCGGTGCTGGAGGCGCTGGGTAAGAAGGCCGGCCCCGAGGACGTCCGCACCAGGGGCCAGCGCGATCATGATGCGCTGGAGGAGGCGTGTCGGCGGCTGATAGCCGCCGGCTGCCTGCCGGAGCGGGCCGGGCAGCCGACGCAAATCCAGCTGCACATGACACTGGACCAGCTCCGCGGCCTGCCAGACGCCGACGACGCCGAGGCCGCTTGGGCCGCTCGCGGCCCAGCCGCCGCGCCCGGCAGCTCCTGCGACGCCAGCATCGTCCCGGTCGTCTCCGGTCATGTCGACCCTGCAGTCCTGGACCTCCTCGCCGAAGCGCTGCGCGACGGACCTGCGTCCCGGTACCCGGACTCCCAGCGCCCGGTCCCCCCTGGCCTAGCCAGATTCCCCGCAGCCCCGCAGGCCCCTGGCACCATGAGGTCCGGACTGCCGCTGCGACTGCCACCCACCACGAGATCGCCGGGCTGGCCGAGGCCGCCGGGGCCCTGGCCAGGGTCGCCGGGCTGGCTGGGGCTGCTGCCACCGCCAGGCCCGCCCGGCAGACGGGAGGCTCCCTCGGCCGCAGCGTTCGTCCGGGCCCTCGTGCTCCGGCACGCGGCCGATATGCTATCCGGCCCGGCGGGCCTGGCCGCGTTCCTGCGCACCGGGCTGCTAGACGGCCCGGCAGCCAGCATCAGCCTGCCACTCGACGTCGGCCGGGCCACCGACGAGATCCCGGCCCACCTGCGTCGTGCCGTAATCGCCCGGGACAAACATTGCGGTTTTCCCGGCTGCACGCAGCCGCCGGAGGCATGCCAGGTCCATCACCTGATCCCGAAAGCACAAGGCGGCCCCACCAAACTCGACTGCCTGATACTGGCCTGCACCTTCCACCACCTGATCGCCGTGCACCGCTGGGGCTGGCAGCTCATCCTGAACCCGGACGGCACCCGCACCGCCATCAACCCCGACGGACAACGCGTCCTGCGCAGCCACAGCCCTCCGGCCCGCGCCGCCTGACCGGCGGCGACCGGTCACTGCGCTACGATCTTCCCGGTCAACGATCCGGCCTGTCCCGGCGCGTCGCGATCCCCAACCGTTGCGCCCGTTGCTGGCGGGATGCCCGTTGCCTGCGTGTCTTTGCTGGACCCGTGACGCGGTAAGAGCGGGCAGGTCGGCACCTTGGTAGCGACCGAACTGGCGATATTCAGAGCATCGGGCCGCGTGATGGTGTTTGATGAGGCTGGTTGCAGCCGGAAGACTTTTTTCGTGCAAACGTGACAACGTCTGCCTCATCGGCAGCGGGCTCCCGGGAACAACGGTAGGCCGGCCTTCAGTTAAGTGGCATGTTGCCGCGGGCAACCCGGGATCCTCATCCGTGGAACCCGGAGATCATTCAAGTAGGAGAGAGTACATGCCTCAGGGCACCGTGAAGTGGTTCAATGCCGACAAGGGCTATGGTTTCATCGCCCCCGACGATGGCACCGCTGACGTCTTTGTTCACCACTCCGCGATCCAGGCTGACGGTTTCCGCAGTCTTCAGGAGAACCAGCGGGTCGAGTTCACCGCCGGCCAGGGCCAGAAAGGCCCGCAGGCTGAGCAGGTCCGCCCGCTCTGATCTACCTGGCCGCACAATAGCGATAGCCCGCCGCAGGACGGGTTGTCGCGAACGGGCGCGGGTGACCTGGACCGGGTCACCCGCGCTCTTTGTCCGGACCGCTCTTTCTCTTCACCGGCCGCTCTTCACCGGCCGCTCCTTACCGGCCGCTCTTCCCTGGGCCATCAGTGGCCACGGGCGCGGAAGGCCCTGGACTTGGCCCGGTTGCCGCACACCGCTGCGGCCGACTGTCGTCCAGGTCAAGTACGAGCGGCAGCCGTCGGGCTAACCCGGCCAGGCTCGCGAGGGCTGGATTGCCGGGGTCGCGCCGCATGCGACGCCCGCCCGGCGCACTCTCGTCAGCGACCGGCACCGCGTTTGTTCGCCGCGATGAGTTCCCGCAGGCCCTCGCGGATCCGGAAATCCGGACAGCGCGATCCTGCTCCTCCGCGGTGACTGGCACGCCGGCCGGCAGTAGCCATCGATCCCGGAGCCAGCTGGCCAGCTAGCCTGGCATGGCGATCTCGTCCCGGCCGGTCTCGATGCACCGCGGATTGACTAGCTCCGCCAGCCAGCGCAGCATGCCTGGCGCGGCCGACAGCTGATCGGGCGCGGGAGGGCTGGCAGGCGCATGCGCGCGGCGGCGGCGGCAAGCTCCGGCGATCAGCCATCATGTCCCCAATTGTTCCCGACTGCAAGATTTATATTGTTATGCCAGAAATAGTAACTGACAGATTGCTATAAATCCACAGTAGCTACTTATAGCAGGTTAATCGCACAACTATTCCAACATTTGTTATCCGCCAACTCTAATATGCCCGACAGCTCCCGTGAAATTGCACGCAAGGCACCTTGGCCGTGCTATATATCCATCGTATCGCTGCTGCCCCGGATTGCGAGGAGGGGAGCATTGTGTTGGCAAAAGCGGTTGCCGCGGGTGCTGGATCTGCCAGGCTGCGAGCTGAGGCAGCGTGACCAGCATGCCGCCTGGCACCGCACGCCAGGCCAGGCACCGCAGTCGGCCGGGGCGGAGCCGGCCGGGCAGCATTCCCGGTCGGCTGACCGGCCCGGCTCTGCGCGTCCTGATCGGCGCTTCGGTCTACCGCGAGCCTGCCGGGCGCAATGCGCTGCTGTTCCAGATCGGCTGGGCGGACACGGCCATACGGCCGGCCCCTTTTGAACCTCCCGCTCTTGAACCTCCCTCCTTTGAACCTGTCCCGGTTGAAGCTGCCTCCGTCGGGCCAGCGCCGGGCGCGGCCATCCGTGGGGCGGGCGTTCCTGGGGCGGGCGTTCCTGGGGCGGGCGTTCCTGGGGCGGGCGTTCCTGGGGCGGGCGAAGGCCCAGTGCCGCCCTTCCACGCCCCGGCTGACCTGGCCAGCCTGATCTCCGAGTGCGAGCAGGCTGGACTGCTGGAGGTGCACTGGCTCGTCACCAGGCCCAGCCTGGCGGACGCGGGCACCCCGGCCGTCTTCGTGGACCGGCAGATCGCGAACGCATTGCACCATGATTTAGCTGCCGCGCTCAGAAGCGATGAGGTCATCAGCGCGCACCAGCGTGCCGCGGAGTACTGGCAATGGCGCGCTGCCGGGTGGCCGCAGGACCGGCACGCGGACCTGCATGACTTGCTGGAGGCCCGCTACCACCTGCGTGAGGCAGGCGAAAGCTGCCGCGCCGGGGCCATCACCGAGATCGTGTGCGCGCAACTCCATGCCTGGGGCGAGCTTGATCACGAGGCCGTCCTGGTCCAGGAGACACTCGGCTGGCTGCCGCCGGACTCGCCGTTGCGGGCCACGTGGATCCATGAGATCGGCAAGATCGCCCAGACCAGGGAAAATCTGATCCAGGGGGAGCGCTGCTATCAGCAGTCCCTGGAGATGTTCGCCAATGCCGATGATACGGCCGCAGCGTCCCGCAGTCAGCACCGGCTGGGCATCCTGGCCCAGGCAAGGGGCGACTATGCCAAGGCGGAGCACCGCTACCAGCAATCTCGCGACCTGACCAGGGAGCAGCAGTCGGTCGATCCTGATTTTCCCTGGGCGACTTGTCTGCCGAGCGGAACTGACGGCGCTGACGGGGCTAGCGGGGCCGGCGCATACTGCTGGACCGACGCTGCCGGGCAAAGCAGCAGCGCCGGGCAGGGCAAGGATGCCGGGCCGGGCAAGGATGCCGGGCCGGGCAGCGACGACGAGCGGTCGGACCGCGATTGGCAGGACGACCCTCCCCCCGACTCTGCGCTGCCGGACTCAGCGCTGCCCCGAGACGATCTGCCCGGCAGGAGGCGATCACGCACCGGCATGCTAACCCTGCTGAGTTCGGTCCTGGCCATTGCCACCGGCCTGGCGGGATTATCTGCGGCAGGCATCATCCGGATGCCAGCGCAGCACGCCCGTTACATTCCTCCTGGCGCCGCCGGAGCTAGCCCTGCTCCTGCCGCGATGGTCCGCCGCCAGGCGGCGAGATGGCTGACCAGACAGGTCAGCCGGAGCGCGATCGTGTCCTGCGATCCGGCAATGTGCAGTGCGCTGCATGCCGCGGGCATGCCGGCCGCGAACCTGCTCATGCTGGGGCCATCGGCGGAGGACCCGCTCGGCTCCGACGTAGTGGTGGCAACGGCAGCCCTGCGCAGCTTGTTCGGTCACCGCCTGGCCAGCGTGTATGCGCCGACCGTGGTGGCTGCCTTCGGCCCTGGCAAGGCCCGCATCCAGGTCCGGGTCGTGGCGCCCGACGGCGCGGTCGCTTACCGGAACGCCTTGCGCACCGACCTGCTGGCGCGCAAGGCGGCCGGCGCGCAACTGGCGCGCAACAAAATGATCCGGATCAGCCACGCCGCCAGGAAGCAGCTTGCCGCCGGGCAGGTAGACGCCCGCCTGCTGACCACGATCGCCGCCATGGCCTACCAGCACACGCTGCGCATCATCGCCTTCAGCGACTCGGGCCCGGGCGCCGCCCCCGGAACGCCGCTCCGGTCGGCCGAGATCTCAGCGCCTCGCAGTGCCCCCAGCGCTACCCCGGCTGGCAGCGCGACGGTCAGTTCGGCAGGCACCAGATTCACCCGCACCGTGCTGGCTTTCCTGCGTGTGCAGCGGCCGCCCTACCTGGCTGCGACCATGCGCGCTGTCACCGCCGACGGGCGGCCGGCCGTGCTGGTCGGCTTTGCCGGCCCGAGCCCGCTCGGGCTACTCAGCAGTGGCGGTGCCAGCACCGATACCAGTCCCTAACCCGATCCCGCGACCCCCGGGCTGGCCGCCGATGCCAGCCCGGACAAGGAAGACAAAGGAAAGAGGAGTTATGACATTGCCCTTAAGGGCCAGCCTGGCGAGGCCGCTCGCCGCGTTCGGCATCGCGTTCGGCTTGCTCTGCTGCGCCGTTTCCGTGGCATCCGCGGCACCGGCCGCTACCGCCTTCCCGGCCGCTACCGCCTTCCCGGCCGCTACCGCCTTCCCGGCCGCTACCGCCGCGCCCGCGCATCATCGCCTCGGCTGGCTCAGGCTGGCCCACCTCTCCCCCAATACTCCTCCCGTCGACGTGTACTTGTATTCGTTCGACAACTCCCGAGCGATGATCGTGCTCAAGAACGTCAGCTATGGCACCGTCTCGCCGTACCAGAGCGTGCGGAGCGGCAACTACACGGTCGCCATGCGCTCGGCCGGCGCCTCGGCCGGGTCGAAGCCGGTGCTGTCCACCAGCGTCAACGTGACAGCCGGGGACGCCTACACCGTGGCCGGGATGGGGCCACTGTCCGGGCTGCGCTTGCAGGTGATGCGGGATCGGCTCGGCACCCCGCCCGGCAAGGCGCTGGTCCGGGTCATCCAGGCGTCGCTGCAGCAGCACCGGGTGACCGTGTCCGCCGGACGGCAGGTCCTCGCTGGCAAGGAGGCGTTCGCGCGGGTCAGCTCGTACCAGGTGGTTTCGCCCGGCAGCTGGACGGTGCATGCCGCCGGCGCTACCGAGAAGGCCAAGTCTGAGGTCACGCTCGCGGCCGGCAGCATTCGCACGATCGTCGTCCTCGATCACCCTGGTCACCTGTCGATCACCAGCCTCGAGGACGCCGCGGGCAGCAAGGTCACCCCGCACGGCGCCGTCCCGACTGGTTTCGGCGGCACCGCGCCGCAAGCTGGCTCGTCGCCCATGCCGTGGCTCGGCGCGCTAGCGGCAGGGCTGGCCATGGCGCTGGCCGGCGCCGCCTTCCTGCATCGCCCCGGTCGCCATGCCGGGCGCGGTTCCGGCGCCCGACCGGATCCGGTGACGCCAAGGCGGTGAGATGAGCAGATCCCGCGTCCGGCCCGCGGTAGCGGCGATCCTTGCCGTGGGCCTGCTCGCCGCCGGCACCGGTGTGGCCGGCCTGCTCGTGGCCGGCCACACCGGCCGCGGGCCATTGCGGCCGGGTCGGCCGACCGCGATACCGGTGCCGCCCGGCCGCGCGGCCGCCCCGGTGCCAGCGGGTACCCTGGCGCAGGCGGCGGACGGGCGCGCCGTCGCCCGGCCGGTGGCACTCGTGATCCCGGCCATCGGCCTGCATACCCGCCTGATCAGGCTCGGCATCACGCGGTCCGGCGGGCTGCAGGTGCCGTCGACCACGACGGTGGCGGGCTGGTACACCGGCAGCCCGCGGCCTGGTGCTATCGGCCCGGCGGTCATCGCTGGTCATATCGACTCCTACCGCGGCCCCGGCGTGTTCTTCCGGCTCCGCCAGTTGCGCCCGCGGGACCGGGTCTACGTCCGCCGGTCTGACGGGGCCCTGGCCGTCTTCACAGTTACCTCCGTTCGTACCTACCCGAAGGATCATTTCCCGGCGGCCGCGGTATACGGGCCGGTTCCCGGCGCGCAGCTGCGCCTGATCACCTGCGGCGGCAGCTTCGACTCGCGCCTGCGCTCCTACCTGAGCAATGTGGTCGTCTACGCCGTGGCCGCCGGCCGACCAGGCGGCCCAGGACGGCCGCACGGTGCTGGACTGCCGCACGGCACCGGACGGTAGCTATCCTGCGCCGGCGTGTCATGACGCTCCGTTAGCGGGTGCTCCCCGTCGTGGAACGTAGGATCATGCTGCGCCATGACACCCGCCATGAACCCGCATGACGCCCGCTAGGACACTCAGCTCAGGGGAGGCCCGGTGACGCAGGACACCATCGGCCCGGCCGCACGCGCTCCGCAGGCCGGGATCTACCGTGCTGCCCGGCAGGACAAGCCGTGGGGACACGAGCTGATCTTCGCCGTCATCGAGGGCAAGTACGTCGGCAAGATCATCCATGTCAAGGCCGGGCACTCGCTGAGCCTGCAGTATCACCGGGAGAAGGAGGAGACGATCAGTGTGCTTTCCGGCGACGCACTGCTGCTGCACGGCCCGGCCGCCGATCAGCTGACCGAGCAGCGCTTTGGCCCGGGTGACACCGTCCACCTGCCGCCGGGCATTCTGCACCGGATCACGGCCAGCACCGACGTAACGTTCGTGGAATCGTCGACGGCTGCCCCGGGCTGGCGGGAAGACGTCGTCCGGCTTGAGGATGCCTACGGGCGCTCGGGCACTAGCGCGCCCTGACGCCGACCGGGCTGCTACCCCTGGCCCCGGGCTGCTACCCCTGGCCGCCGGCGCCAGTATCGTCAGCCACCCTGGTCAGGTCCGGCTGGCTGATTCTGAACCTTGCCTCGACCGTCGCCCGCACCGTCTGCTTCACCGGTGCCAGGTCGAACGCGAATTCCTCCGGCGATGCCACCCTCGTTCGCTGCGGCAGTCTGGCGGTGAACCTGGGGATGTGCTCGCCCTGGGTCGTGCCGTCGGTCAGCAGCCTGGCGTCGGCCAGCTCGACCAGGCCGACGACCTTACTGCCGAGCGCGCCCGCGTAATCCTTGGCGCGACGGACCGCGTCGCTTGCGGCCGCTGCCCTGGCCCGCCGGTGGACCGCGCTGTCCGGCCGCAGTTCCCACCACGGCCCGCCAACCTCGGTCAGCTCTTGCGCCGCCAGCTGGGCCATCAGCTCGCCGATCCGGTCGAACCCGGTCACTGCGACGGTCTGCCGCACCACGCCCACGTAGCCCGCCACGTGGGACGGCGCCTTGGAGCTACTGAGCTGCGGGCTAACCCGCAATCCCGAGGTCTGCACCCAGTCGATCTCGTCCGGGAAACTGTCCAGGATCTTGTCGACGGTGGCCGCCCGGTGCTCGAGCAGCTGCATGGCCCGCGCCCGCTCGGCGTCACGAGCTACGGTACTCACCTCGAGCCGCGCGATCTCCGGATCGACCTCCAGGACGACCTCGCCACGGACGGAAATAAGGGGTTGTTCTGCCATATGCGCTCCACGGTTTCGGATAGGACGCTACCGCGCCCGGCTGGCCAGCGCCCGGCCAAGCGGGAACATCCTGGCCTGCTGGTAACGTTAGGACGGAAGCGGCACAATGCTGCCGCCACTCCCGCGGGCGAGCTGCCCGCGCGGTCGCTTCTGTGAGCAGTTCGCTTCCCGGCGGGCCCGATGGCCCGCCGCCGTCGCCGAGATCTCCTCCCGCTACGCGGCCCCGAACTGCTGATGGAGTTCATCTGTGCCCCATAGTCCTGACCGCCATGCGGTCACCCCACGCCGTGGTGCGGCCGAGTCAGGCCGCCCTGCAGCCGACTCGCGCCGCGCTGCGGCCAGCCCGCGCCGCGGTGGCGCGCCTCGCCGTCGCGACGGTGGCGCGCGGAACGGCCCGGCCGTCCGCCGCGACAACAGATTCGCCGTCCGCCGCGATGACCAGGCCACCGAGCTCGATCGCGCGCTGACGGCGGCGCTCGCGGTGCCGCCGCCGGAGCCGACGACCTTCCGCGAGCTTGGCCTGGCCGGCCAACTGGTTGACGCACTGGCCGGCCGCGGCATCGACATGCCGTTTGCCATCCAGGCCAGAGCCCTGCCGGACGCCCTGGCGGGCCGCGATGTGCTCGGCCGCGCGCAGACCGGCTCCGGCAAGACGCTGGCCTTCGGCCTGCCGATGCTCACCCGGCTGGCCAGCCCGGCCGGCCGGCCACGTGACAAGGCCCCCCGCGGCCTCGTCCTGGTTCCGACCCGCGAGCTCGCCAAGCAGGTAGCCGATGTGCTGGCGCCGCTCGGCCGGACCCTGGGCGTCAGCGTGACCACGGTGTATGGCGGCGCCCCGATCGGCCGCCAGATCGACGCGATCAGGCGCGGCGTCGACATCGTGGTGGCCACCCCCGGCCGCCTGATCGACTTGATGGAGCGGCGCGCGGTGACCCTCGCCGAGATCGACATCACCGTGCTCGACGAGGCCGACCACATGGCCGATCTCGGCTTCCTGCCCGCGGTGACCCGGATTCTCGACGCTACCCCGGCAGGCCGACAGCGGATGCTGTTCTCCGCGACCCTGGACCGCGGCGTCGCCCAGCTTGTGCATGCCTATCTCAGCGACCCGGCCGTGCATGCCGTGGCTCCCGAGGTGCCGGAGGGCGGGCCGGCCGAGCATCGCGTGCTGGTGCTCTCAGCGCAGGACAAGGTGCCGGTGGCGGCGGAGATTGCCAGCAGGCCGGCCCGCACGCTGTTCTTCGTCCGCACCAAGCACGGCGCGGACCGGCTCGCCAAGCAGTTCCGCCGGACCGGCGTCGACGCCGTCGCCATCCACGGGAACCTGAACCAGAACCAGCGGCAGCGGGCGCTTGACGCGTTCGCGGCCGGCCATCCCCGGGTCCTGGTCGCAACCGACGTCGCCGCCCGCGGCATCCACGTCGACGACATCGAGTTGGTCGTCCATTTCGACCCGCCGAACGATCACAAGGATTACCTGCACCGGTCCGGGCGCACGGCGCGGGCCGGCGCGACCGGCATGGTGGTGGCGCTCGTCGACCACGCGCAGGCGCGCGATGTCGGCCGCATGCACGACGCGGCCGGGGTGACAGCCACCAGGAACGACGTGCAGGCCGGGCACGCCGTGGTACGGCAGATCGCTACCTCGGGAACGCCGTTCCAGCCCACCGAAGTCCCGCCGTCCCGGCCGGCCGCGCCGCAGCCGATGCCGCGCCGCGCGGCCAGACAGCATCCGGCACCAGCAGATCCGGCACCAGCAGGTCCGGCGCAGGACCTGCCCGACGCTCGCGCTATCCGCGGCCGGCTGCGCCCTCGACGCGCAGCCGGAACAGCTAGCGGGTGACCCCGAAGTAGCGGTCAGCCTGGCCCAGCTGCGGACTACCCGGGATTTGAAACGGATTGTTCCGTCGCCGGTCCCGGGCTCCCAGCGGCGCGGCAGCGCGCCGCCGGTCCGCTAGGCTTCCTGCTCGGTCGGCCGGACCATCAGCTCGTTGATGATCACATGCTGCGGCCTGGTCACGATGAACCCGATCGCCTCGGCGATGTCCACGGCCTGCAGCCGGCTGATGTCGCCGAAGCGCCGGTTCATCTGGTCCAGCACATCTGGGCGGTTATGGCCGGCCAGCTCGGTCTCGGTCACGCCGGGCTCCACCACCGATACTCGGACGTGCCGGGCGGCCACCTCTTGCCGCAGCCCCTCGCTGAACGCGCCGACTCCGAACTTCGTCGCGTTGTAGGCGGCGCTGCCGTTGCGGGCAATCCGGCCCGCCACCGAGCTGACGTTGACCATGTCCGCGACCTCTCGCGGGCTGTCCTTCGCGGCGCTGAGCAGATGCGGCAGGGCGGCGTGCGCACAGTACATCAGCCCGAGCAGGTTGACGTCGACCATCCGGCGCCATTCGTCCACCGGTGCGCCAAGGACGGGCCCGAGCAGCATCAGCCCGGCATTGTTGATCAGCGTATCCAGCCGGCCTAGCTCGGTAACGGTGCGGTCGACCAGCTGGCGGGCCTGGTCTTCGTCGCTGACGTCGGCCGGGATCACCGTGGCGGTGCCGCCCTCGTTGCGGATCCGCGCCGCCAGCTCGTCCAGCCGGTCGGCCCGGCGCGCGGCCAGCGCCACCGCAGCCCCGTGCCGGGCGAGCTCAACGGCGGTGGTCACTCCGATCCCGCTCGAGGCGCCGGTAACCAGCGCAACCGTCCCATCCAGCCGATCAGGCATCGAGCCTCCCGCCACGCTGGCGCCGCACCTTTGTGCGGCACGCTTCCCCGCAGAGCCTACGGCGGCCGGTCCGGCGAATGCGGAAGGGCCGGCCGTGACCGGCCGGCCCTTCCGCTCGGCTAGTAGTTACTTGATGGTGTAGCTGTACGGGAACGCCGCCAGCTCGTCGGCGGCGAACTGGCCGTACGGCGGAGCGTTGTCGAGCAGGTCGTCGACGTAGAGGGTGCCGCTCACCGCGGTGCCGGACGGGGTGATCGTCCAGTTGATGGTGGCCGTCTGGCCCGGGTAAGGCCCGCACTCGCTCGGCGTCGCGAACCAGATCCCGTCCTGGATGGTGCCGCCGACCGGGCTGTAGCTGGCCGTTGCCATAGTGACTCCATCGCGGACGTTAGCAGGAATGCTTTTCGACGACGATTCATCAAGCCATAACACTTTGATCACGAACCGCGCCAGGCAGCGTCCACCTCGCCAACCACAGGCTAAATGACACCGCTCAAGGCAACGGTCTTGACAACCCCGCGGCGGCAATTTCTTGCCAGGTGAATGCCAGCGGGGTGAGCGCGGTCAGGTCGATGGCAGGCTCCACCGTCGAGTAGGACTGGACATTGTCCGCGAAAACGGCGTGCTGCCCGCGAAACGCCGCATAAGGGACGTCGCCGGGCCCGTTTGCCACGCAGACCCGCATGTTCGGCACTGTACCGGTGGCCGCGAACGAGTTCGGTCCCTCGACCGTCGCGCCCGCCAGTACCGGCGACTTGCCATCGTGCGAGCCAACTAGGTTCGCGATCTGGTGCTGCAGGCAGTCGGGGAAGACGGTGCCGTCGCCCACGATCAGCGATACCCCCAGGCGTTGGCGCCGAGGATGTCGTCCAGCCAGCGCTGGGCCCAGGCCGCGAACACCGGGCGGTGCACCAGCGCGTCATAGGAGTTCGCCATCACCGACAGGCCGGAGCCATGCGCCGCGGTGTCCCACTGATCCCAGCTGAACCCGAAGCCGAACGGGTCCTTCGCAGCGGTCCCGATCGCCTTCTCGAGCTGGTCCCGCAGATTCCCCAGCAAGTCCGCCTTGGTAACCGCCAGGTGGCTGACGTGCTGATTTCTGATGGCGAGGTCGAGCTCGTAGTCGGCGAGCGCGCTGACGTCGTACAGGTTGAGCGTGTCAGAAAGGGCGCCCGGGCCGTGTATCCACGCCCTGGCCAGGCGGCAGCGGCGCGCAGGTAAGTTGCCGCCGAGCGGACCGGCCAGGCTGGCAGGCGGCCGGAGCTGCCCGCGGCCTGCAGGGCGCGCGCGAGCTCGGTCGCGCCGAGCATCATGTCATCGCGCCACGTAGTCTCCGGATAGAAGTCATACGGCGCAACGGTGCGCAGCCTGCCCTTCCAGTGCAGGCTGGCCAGCGCGAAGACGGTCTCCGCCGATCGCAGGCAGCGGGCCGCGTAGGCCGGGTCGGTGCCGCGGTAGACGCGGTAGCAGAGCGCGAAGTCGGCGGCTAGCCGGCCAGGTTAGGACTGATCGCCGATCCCGGCCTGCCGGCCCGGAAGACCGGCGGATGCCGGATATAGGCGTAGCGCGGATTTGCTTTCCGGTAATGGTCATCCGCCTGCGGCAGCCGCCAGATATCATGGTCGCCAAAGTAATAGTTATTTGCCTCGCCGGTGCCGACCTGGTAATAAAGCGCCTTCGTCCGCTGATCCCACATGCGCTGCAGGAAATCGAGGCCGAATCTCGCCTCGCCACGGAAATCAGTTCGCGCCGCCGGGCCAAGCCGGCCGGGGAATGCCGCGATGCCCTGCAGCAAGGACGCCACGGTGTAGCTCGTGGTCTCCACGAAATGCAGGTTGTCGCCAGCGTCGAACCAGCCGCCGGACGCGTTGATGGTCACGCCGGTGGCGTACCTCGCCAGGCTGCCCTTGAAATTGCCGTCGGCGTTGACCCGGGGAATCCGGTAGGTCATGGCGCGAGCGTTGTTCAGGTCACCAGGCGCGCTGCGCAGCGGCGTGCGGATGAAAACGGCCCGTCCCGCTGATTGCGGAAGAATGAGCGGGCGTTGGCCAGCGGTCGCGCGTAGGGCTGGCCAGCCGGAGCGATCTCGAACCAGGGCGACGCGACCGACGGGTGCGCGGCCAGCCCGATCCGGTACCGGCCAGCAGCCCGGACGCCGGAGAAGCGGACCGCCCATACCCCGCTGTACCGCCTGCTCCACGAACCGAGGAAATGGCTGGCCACCCCGGACGCCGCGATCGCGCAACTCCCGGCTCGAACCAGCACCCAGCGCAGCCCAGCCCCCGGAACCCGGCCGGCCTGCTTCGACTCGCCAGCCTGCCGCGCGTCCCTGGCCCGCCCAGGGCCGCTGGCCCGGCTAGTCGACGTCATGATCTCAGCGCCGGAGTCCCCATTCGTCCAGGCGACTGGCGCAGCGCCGGCGGCCCATCCGAGCAGGCTAGTTCAGGACGAACACGGCCACAATGGGCAGCCAGGCTGCATAATCCGTCTCGGCTCCCCTCCGGGCCGCATGCTGCGCCGCCAGGCTCGCCCGGGCACGCGCGCTGCTATCGGCTATCCGTGTGCTCCGCTCCTCGAACTCGGCACAGCGGAGTGCGGACCCGCGCGTGAGAGCATGTCGGTGACGGGACCGCGACAGTCACGGGATACATCATGGACGACGCCAAGCGCGACACGGACCGGAGCGAGCGGCCTGCCATTCACAATCGCGCCTTACGGGCGCTGATTGCTGTCCTTATCGGTATCCCGGCGGCGGGCTATACGGCAGCAGTGCTGGCCGGGGACGTTGCACCAAACCGCCAGTTGTCCGGCACCCACCTAATCCTCCTGGTCGTAACTGGGATAGCCATCGTCCTGATTGTCTGGCCGCAGGATCTCGGGAAGATCAGTTCGCTGTCGGCCGGCGGCGTCCGGGTGGATTTGCGAGCAGTCCAGGACAGCCAGAAGGAGTTGGCTCAGAAACAGGAGGAGTATCGGGAAATCCTGCGATTGATTTACCCGTTGCTGCTTCCCTCAAATATGCGCAACCATTTGCGAACTCTAGAGGCAGCGCAACGCGGGGTACATGTAGCGGACTACAACGCAACACCAGGGACTTTAGGTATCTATGCCCGCCTGGGGCGTTGTGATCTTTAAGTCTTTTAGCGGTCTCATTGTCTGAGTTGATGGCAGGTTTCCCTGCGCCGGGGCATGACAACAGGCCGCGTGACGCCGCGGCGGGCGTGCGGTTCCATGGGCCGCGGCCCCGGCCGGGCCGGGGCGTTTCTCCTTCCTGACGGTGTTTCAGCAGGTCGCCGGCTAGGTCGAGCCGGGCTCGGGCTGGAACCGGGTCACCTGCGGGACGCCGGTGACGGTCTTCTTGGTGGCCGCGGTATGCGGGAAGCCGGGCCGGGCTTTCTGCACCCGCGGGGAGTGGCGCTGCCGGCCGGTGCTGACCAGGGTGTGCAGCGTGGCCCGGCTGGTGTCCTCGGCCAGGGCGGCGAGGGCGGCCAGGGAAGTGCTCGCGGTGACCTTGGACTGGACCATCGAGCAGACCGCGTGGTGCCGGGCGGCGGTGAAGGACACCTGGTCGGTAGTGACCGGGCCGCTGTCCTCGCGCCGCCGCAGCGCACGCGCGGCCGCGGCATCGGTGACCAGCGACGCGGCGGCGCTGGCGCGGACCAGCTGGGTGGCGGTCATCCAGGCCCAGAACTCCTGGATGACAAGCCGGGGGGAGCCCGAGCGCAGCACCGGCCCGGACGTGCGGTCCCCGGCGCCGGTAATGGTGGTCTTGTCTTCTCCGAACGTGGTCTCCGACGCCGGCCAGCGCGACTGGTAAGCGCCGCGGATCTGCTCGGCATCCACGGCATGGTGATCCAGCAGGGTGGTGACCAGGGTGCAGGTCTCGGAGACTTCCTGGCCATCGCCGCAGGGCAGGACCGCGTTGTGCTCGGCGACCCGGACCGGCAGGGCGTCGGCTTTGTTCCCGCTGGGCGCGTTCAGGAAGCTCAGCCGGGACCCGTCGGGAAGCCACCCGCCAGGGGTGACCGGCAGCGCGAGGCTGCTTTTCACCCGGGCCACCACGTGCCCGCCGGCGTCCAGGATCGCGGTGATGATCTTATGGCCGGGGAAGTTGCGGTCGAATGCGAGAACCCGGCCGGCGAACAGTTCCGGCCGCCGCCGGATCAGCCGGGCCAGCAGCGTCTGCTCCCCGGCGCGGGCGTGCCCGGTGATCGCCCCCAGCTTGGCCCGGCCCGCCCGCGCGGTGATCACCACCGCCAGCAGCTGCGGGAACGGCGCCGAACCCGGCCCTTCCTGATTGCGGGTGCCCGTGCAGCCGAACATGGCGCGGTTCGCCGGGGTGTCAGCGAGGGCGACCAGCATCCCGTCGGTACCGCACACCGGCATCCCGCCCAGCACCAGCACCGGGCCATCCTTCTCCTCATCGCCGCCGCCGTCGTCACCGGCCAGCGGCCCGGCTACCTGCCAGAACAGCTCCTCCATCACCGCCGGCGGCACCTTGCCCCGCCACCCGGTGGCCACCCCCAAGGTGGGGACATGCCAGTCCCGGTCCCATGGCACATCGGCCAGGTGCCCCGCCAGCCGCCGTATCGCCCCGGTATAGGACGCGTCGGGCATCAGGGTCATTGCCACGGTCATCCGGATCGTGAGCTCGAGCGACATCAGCCGCTGCCGCTGCGGCGCCGGCATCCGCCCGGCCGCGATGCCCGCCGCGACCAGGTCCTCGATCACCCCCTCGCCCAGGTGCCGTTCCAGCTCACCAAGGCGCACATGATCAGGCAGCCAGCCGCGGGCCCTGACCACGCCGTCCCGGCCGGCCACCGCAGGCGCGACCGTCACCGGATGGGTGAACACCACCATCTCGCCCGAGGCCACCCGCCCGCCGGGGGCCACCAGCGCGCCTGCCCCCGCCGCGCTGCCCGGCCAGGACACATCAGCTGCCCGCACCGCGATCATCCCGGCCGGCAACCCGGCCGCGAGCTGCGCGGACCCGCTCCCCGGCAGCTCGCCCACCGCGCCCGGTATCTCCCTCGCGCTGCCTCCGGCACCGTCTTGACCTGCTGGAATGGCAATATCCGGTGAGATCGGGTACAACAAGGCGACGGCTCCTGCAGGTTGCTGGACTAGACAACAGCACCCGTACAGGAGCCGTCCAGCATTTACACGCACCGACACGCCCAGAACATGACATCAGCCATACGCGACCCAGCGCTCACACCCGCCGCGCGGCATCTGCCCAGGTCACACCGCCATTCGCCTTAAGTCAGTGGTGTTGGGGTCTGGCTGGTTTCCTACGGCCCGGCTCGCTCTGAATTCAAGGGTCACTCACCCATGACCATCACCCGCAGGCTGAGTAACCCGTTTGATTACTCGATACAGGCGAGCACCGGCATCTCCGGCGGGCACGTCACCGTGTCGATCCTGGTTGACGGCAAGCTTATCGCTCGCTCGCACGCTACCGGCCCGGCAAGTCTGGCTCACGTCATGATCATTAAAAATGCAGACGGCCAGCGGATCAACGGGCTGTCGTCATGAACGCCAGAATCATCGTGACTGCGTCGATTGCCGCAGTGCTCATGCTGGGCGCCGCAGCTTGCGGGGGATCAGCACCCAACACCACGTACTTAAGGCGTGCCGGTTTCGATGAGCTTGTGACCTGGGATTTTGTGCTGGTTTGGAGGCGGGGAGGGGCTCCTGGTAGGCGTTGGGTGACTAGTCCGCGCCGTCTCAGGAGCCCCTTGTGTGTTCTTATCTGCCTGCCGTCGTTGATGCAAGCCGGATGGCGGAGTTCCCGGTTACCGGGGCTCCGGCGGGGACGGTCGCGGTGCGGGCTTCTGGCCTGCGGTTTCTCGGCGAGACGGTCACGGTGGCGGGCAACGCGCCGTCAGCGGGTGAGCTGGCGGTGTTCTGCTGTCCGGTGGTGACGGCCCCGGCCGCGGTGCGCAGGGACGGGACGGTGCTGGCGGACGCGTGGCTCCCGGACCTGGTGCGGCTGGGTGAACTGGAGCGGCATCTCGGCGACGGGGTGATCGAGGCGGCCGTGGACGCGGCGGCCGCGGAGGGGCGGCTGAAGCCGCGGCAGCGGCGCCGCCTGATGTCGTATCCGCTGGTCATCCGGCTGATGCTCGCGATGACGCTGATGCCGGACGCGTCGTATGGCGAGGCCCTGCGCAGGGTCGCGGGGCTGCTCGCGGACATCCCGTTCACCCGGGAATGGCACGTCCCGACGGGCAAGGTGATCACGGACTGGCGGCTGCCGGTTCCCCCGGACGTGATGGAAAACCTGTTCTGGCAGGCAGCCGGGCCGCTGATCAGCGATGACGAGCCGTCGGCGGTGCTGCTGGCCGGGATGATGGTGCTGGCCGCCGACGGGATGCTGGTGAGCCTGGCGGACACGCCGGCGAACCGGGCGTTCTTCGGCTGCACGGGCACCGCGGCCGAAGACGGCGAGGGCGCCGCCCCGTTCCCGCAGCTGAAGGTCGTCGCGCTGGCCGGCCGGGCCGGGCGCGCCATGCTCGGCGCGATCCTGGGACAGGCCAGGGCCGGGGAGCAGACCCTGCTGAAACGGCTGGTCCGCCGCCGCCCGGACCTGTTCGCCGGCCGCGTCACCTGCTTCGATCGCAACTTTCCCGGCCATGACCTGATCACCGCGATCCTGGATGCGGGCGGGCACGTCATCGCCCGCGTGAAGGAAGGCATCAGCCTGGACTTCGCCGACAGCGAGAACCGCGGCTGGCTGCCCGACGGATCCCGCATGACCTGGCTGAACGCTCCCTCCGGGAGGAAAGATGACCGGCTTCCGGTCCGGGTGACCGAGCACAACGCGGTCATGCCCTCCGCTGACGGGAAAGAAGAAATCTCCGGGACCTGCACCGTCATCACCACCCTCCTGGACCACCAGGCCGCGCCCGCGGACCAGGTCCGGGAAACGTATCTCACCCGGTGGAGCGCGTCGGAGACCACGTTCGGCGAGGACAAGACCACGATCACCGGCGCTGGCAACCGCACGTCCGGCCCGGTCCTGCGGTCCGGGTGCCCGCGGCTGGTCATCCAGGAGGCCTGGGCCTGGCTCACCGCCGCCCAGCTGACCCGCGCCAGCGCCGCCGCCGCGCTCCGCGGCGAGGCCGCGCAGGCCCGCGCCCTGCGCAGGAAAGACACCGCCATGGTCACCGCCGACGAGGAATCCTTCACCGCCGTCCGCCATCACATGATCCGCTCGATGACAACATCCCAGGTCACGGCCACCTTGTCACTGGACGCGCTCGCCGCAGCGGCCGATGCCGCCGCCCGCGCTGCCCTGCACATCCTCAACCTCCCCCGGCGGCAGCGGCACTCCAGGCGCGCGCAGAAGGCACGCCCGAAATTCCCGCACGCTACCGCCACCAAGACCACCGTCACCGGGAAACCCCAGGTCACCGAATTCGCACCCGGCTTCTACTAGCCCCGGCCAGGACCGGGAAGCCGCCAGGAAGGAGAAATGCCCCGCCTCGCGGGGCCGCGGACCGTGGAACCGCGCGCCATTCCCGCCGCGACACGCGGGTCCCGGGCATGTCCTCACACCATCCGGAAACAGGCTTCCGTGCATACACGGAACACAAGCACCTGAACACCCCAGAAAACCTGAAACACCTAAAGTACGTGGTGTTGGGACTACAACGGCAGTGACCCACTGCGAGAAGAGTTGCGCCGGCTCCAGTACATGCAGTTGATCGAAATGATTCCGCCACACCGGAGAATAGCTGACATACCCTACGGGAAAATCAAGCTGCCTGAGTTCGTCAGGCTTACTCGGCAGGGTACTGACTGGATAGTGAGGGCGCAGGAACTGGGTATCGAGGGCGCCGGATTTGGCGAAGCGCCGTGGCCAAGGTGATGAGCTGGGAAGCTAGCGGGCCGGCGGTCGCCCGGCTCGGGATAGCGGGCCCGCAGGGCACCGAGCACCGGATCCCGGCGGCCTGACTCGATCCAGCCGTCGGCCGACCCATCCATGGAGAGGATGCGGCATACCTGGTCCGCAGCTGCCGAGCTGTTGGAGACGCCGCTATCTCGATCAGCAGGCTGCCGTCCTGGTCCCGCCTGACGCCCGAGATATCACAGCCGTTGCTGACATTTTCGGCCCGGCGGCGGCGTTCGCCGTGACCGTGAGAGCGTTGACTGATAGCTGGCCGACGATCACGAAGGCGGTTCATCCACGATGCGATATGCGGCATTGCTCAGGGGGATCAACGTCGGCGGCCGCAAGAAGGTCCCGATGGCAGCGCTGCGCGAGTTGCTGGACGGTCTCGGCTATGCGGACGTGATCACCCACTTGCAGAGCGGCAACGCCGTATTCAGCAGCCCGGCAACGTCGCCGGGCACGCTGGCACGGGCCATCGCGGACGGTATCGCCCGCCAGTTCGGCATGGACGTGAAGGTCGTCATCAGGAGGCATGACGAGCTCGAAGACGTGATCCGGCGCAGCCCGCTGCCGGATGGCCCGGAGCACCCGTCCCGGTTCTTCGTCGCCTTCCTGTCGGCCGCGCCCGAGGCTGACGCGACCGGGGCGATGCAGGCGATGTCCTTCGATCCCGACCAGATCTGGATCAGCGGGGCCGAGGCGTTCATGTGGTGCCCGGCCGGGGCCGGGGACACCAAGCTCACCAACAACTTCCTGGAGAAGCGGCTCAAGGTGACCGCGACGTCGCGGAACTGGAACACGGTGCTCAAGCTGGCGGAACTGACCCGTGCTGACGAGGCGAGCGCCTGAAGGAGGCGAAGCCGGCCGGCCAGGTGCGGGCGGCCGATCCCGATGGGCTCGCCGCCGCTGCCGCCGGGCAGGTCTAGTCGTCGCTGGCCCGGCGCATCCGCTTCAGCTGGGCACGGCGCTGCTTGTCCGCTAGCCGGCGCTCGCGTGCCGCCCGGCTCGGCCTGGTCGGGCGGCGCGGGCGCGGCGGGGCGGTCGCCTCGGTTAGCAGCACCGACATCCGGTCGGCAGCCGCCTGCCGGTTGCGGAGCTGGGAACGGTGCTCGGATGCGGTCACCGTCACGGCGCCGTTTGCCAGGCGGCCCGCCAGCGCCCGCAGCGCCCGCTCCTTCAGCGCCATCGGAAGGGAATCCGAAGCGACAAGATCGTAAGAGAGCTCGACCCGGCTTTCCGTGGTGTTCACCGACTGGCCGCCCGGGCCCGGCGAGCGGGAGAAACGCCAGGAAAGGTCGTCCGGCGGCAGCGTCACGCCGCGGACGCGGACCGCGAAGCTGTCGCCGCTCACAGCGTGCCAGCCCAGGCGCGGCCGGGACGCACCGGGACGTCCCGAGCGGAATCAACGAGCGCCTTGCGGCCGGCCGGGCCGCAGTCTTCGGTCATGCGTCCTGCCTACCACGGCATCCAGCAGCGAAGCCGGGCCGCGCCCGCAGAATGCGGGTACGGCCCGGCTTCGCTCCGGACCAGCGCCTGGATCGCTCAGCTAGCGGCAACCCTGGCCCGGACCAGCGGCAAGGCCAGTGGCAAAACCGCGACGATAGCACCTCTCGAATTGGCCGGAGCCGCGCTCCGTGCCGTCCCGTCAACCCTTGCTGCCTGTCGCCGCCGCGCACAGCCGAGTTGGCGAGCACCTGGCAGGCGCCGTAGCGGGAAAACGGCGCCGCGGCAATCTTCGCCGGTCACCGCAAATCTTTCGATAGTGTCAACCCCAGCTTCGACCCTAGTTTTTTCCCTAGTCATGACCGTCAGAGTATGGCTATGTCCCTACATCTGAGGTACCAGCCGCTGTTCAGCCGATCGCAACGCGGCATCGTCCGGCTGGTCTGTGAGGCATTCGGCCAGGGCCCGCCGGGAGCGAATCCCGAGCTTGGCGAAGATGTTGCTGAGGTGAAACTCGATTCCCTTGATGCTGACGTACAGCTCTGCCGCGGCTTCCCGGTTGGAGCGGCCAGCCGCGACCAGCCGTGCGACGGCCAGTTCGCTCGAAGTAAGGCCGAGCGAGCCCTGGCCAAGTCCAGCCCGTTCGCCGATGACCTGGCCGGTACCGGGCCGGAGCTTAACGCCGCAAGCGGCAAGTTCCTGGTCACATACCGACACGTACGGGCGCGCGGCCAGCCCGGCCAGCAGTCCGCGTGCCGAGCGGAGCCGGGCGATGGCTTCCGGCCGCCGCGACGCCTAGCTAAGCCGTCTGCCCTCGGCTAGCTCGAGCTGGGCGATCAGCAGCGGGCGGGCGGTCCCGCGTGCGTGCTCCCATGCATGCTCGAAGGCTTGCGCCGAGCTCGCTGAGTCGCCGCGGGCGGCGGCCAGTGCGCCGCGCAACCGGGCTGCCGATATCCGGGCTGACCCGGGGCTGGACGCGGATAGGGATGCGTTGATCTCGGCGAGGGCCGTCCCGGCATCGTCAAGACGGCCCAGGGCGATGAGGGCATCGACCTCAAACGGCCGCCAGTCGTGGATGCCGAGGTTGCCGAACGCACGGGCACGCCCGGTGCGCCGCACTGCGCCCGCGGCCCGGACCACTTCCTTGTGATCGCCTTGCGCCGCCGCGAGGTGCGCTCGCGCGGCTGCCCAGGCGATGATCCCCATACCTGAACCGGCGGCCCGCGCCGCAGCCCCGGCGGCGTCGACATGCGCTGCGGCGATGTCCCAGGCACCCCGCGCGGCCGGGACGAGCGCGGCGAACGCGCGCGCGAAGGTGAAGTCGGCGGCGCCGCCGGATTGCCTGGCGATCGTGACGGCCTGCCCGGCGTGTTGTGCCGCCTCATCCCAGCAGCCGAGGCGGTACTTAGCTTCGGCCAGGTATCCCAGGCACTGGCATGCGTGCCGGATTGCCGCGCCCGAGCGGAGCCGGGCGGCGGCTGCCGACAGGTCGGCCACGGCCGCTTCGAGATCTTCCAGGATGACCCGCACCATCCCGCGGGCTACCAGGGCATCCGTCTGGCTGAGCGGAACCTCGGCACCGCAGGCCGGCCGGGTTCCGAGCCTGGCAAGGGCTTCCCGGCCGCGCTGGCTGTACGCGAGCGCCAGCGATAGCTCGCACAGCGCGTGCTGCCGACCCGCGGGATGGGCGCCTGCAGCGTCGACCGCGAGCTCCCCCAGGCCACCGCCTCGCTTACCTGCCCGGAGATAAGGCGGCAGGCGAGCAGGCCGGCGGCAGCCTGGGCGCCGGACTGCGGTTCGAGTGCCGGATCATGAACCTGCCAGGCGTCAGCGAACAGGGCTTCCGCGCTGGCCAGCCTGGCCGCCAGCAGATCGAGGTGGCCGCGGATCGCGCTTCGCCGCGGCCCGTGGCCGCCGCGTCGGCCCGCGGGGCGAATGCCTCGGCTTCGGCTGCCGCACCGCAGCTGAGCAGGTTTTCCACGGCGTCGAGAATCAGCCGGGCGGAAACGGCCGGCCGCGGGCTCAGCGCGGAGGCATGCGCCAGCCAGGTTGCCGCCCGCGTCAGCCGGCTCCGGGAAGCAGCGCCGGGTCCTGCTGCAGAGCATGCGGCTTGCCGCCCGGCTGCTTCGAGATCGGCGGCGAGCGCGCCGAGGAATCCCCCGCCGTGCAGCCTGCGCAGCGCGAACAGCAACTCCGCCGAGGATGCGGGGTCAGCCCAGTGCAGATCGTCAATCGCCAGCACGACCAGGCCGCCAGCGCCGATTGCCTGGCCAAGCAGGGTGGCGAGATCGGCGCCCGCGATCAGCTGGTCGACTGACGCCGGCGGTGCTTCGCGCGCGCCCAGCTCACCGCTGGCCAGCAGCTGGCCGATCAGCCCGTAGCGCATCGGCAGCTCGGATTCTGCTCCGCTCGCGCGGATCACGCGGCTGTCAGGCAAACCCCGGAGGAACCGAGTGAGCAGCGTGGACTTTCCCGCCCCGGCGCGTCCCTCCATGAAAGCCACACCCGGCTCGCCGTGCCTGGCGGCGACTACGCACCGGACCAGAACCGCCTGTTCGCGCTCGCGGCCGACGAACGGAGCGTCGGATCCGGTCAGCGCCAAAGCGGTCATTGGCCGAGGGTAGCTTCGTCGCCAGCGGTCGCGTGGTCAGATGACGTGGTCGGATGACGTGCCTAATCCCTAACATGAGGCCATTGCGCGCGAGCGGAAAGGCTGAGGACCAGCAGATGCCGGGATCTTGGGATTTATCGAGCATTGTCGCGGGCGAGCAGGCGGACGCCGCAGGCAACGCCCCGGACAGCACGCAGCCCGACGCTCGGCAGGATGCAGACTCGCGTGAATCGGCGACGGGCCAGGATGACGGCCTAGCGCAGCGGCTCAACAGGCTGACTGCTGGGCATCCTTCATCGCCCCGCAACGCCGACGGCAGTCAGCGGCAAGAAGCCGTCGATCTGAGCGTGCTCGAGACAGCCGACGACGCTGACGCGCCGCCCGGCCCGGCCGACACCGCGGATGCGGATGACGGCGCAAGCGCAGAGTGGCGCGCGGAGTTACCACGGCTGCAAGGCGAGTGGGAGCAACACAAGGGACGATGGCCAGCCGAGCAGCGAGCGCCGGTCGACTGGTCGAACGACGAGGAAGGCTCTTGGCGCGGCGACGCCCCCGGTCAGTACCTCAACGCAGAGGAGAACCTCGTGACCGACCACGCACAGAGTCGGGTAGACGCTGCCGAGCGCGAACTAACCGGAGCAGTACAGGGTATCGACGCGGAAGTGCCAAGCATACGTCTTGTCGGACTGGAGAACTGCATTAAGGGCGTTGACCGATTCAAGGAGAAAGTCGCAGAAGGTTTGGCACTTAAACACGAACGCGCAGTTGGCCAAATTATTAAAGCTATGCCGGACGCACTTCGTTACACCTATCAACTTCCAGTAAGTGGCTATGTAGATAGCTTCCGAGCGACGTGTGATCGGCTGCAAGAGCACGGGTACCGCTGGGTGTTCTGCCGCAACTCCTGGGAGAACCTTGACTACAAAGGCGTTAACACACGCTGGCGAAACCCAGCGGGCCAGCTCTTCGAGGTACAGTTCCATACTGCGGATAGCTTCGCGGCAAAACAATTCACGCACGAGGCATACGAACGCTTACGAAACACATCCACCGATCCACGCGAGATGGGCGAGCTCAGGCAATTCCAACGCACAGTCTCTGCTGTAATAAAAATACCTGATCGAGTTAGTGAAATTCTTGACTTCCGAGAGAAAGGTGACTAAGTCTCTTGTCGAAAACAATCACGTACTACGCCATAGTTGACGACGAAGCCACACGAAATAATCCAGCCGGGATAGTACGCCGAATTGAAGATTCCGATGGAAGTTTTGCTGACGAAGGACTCCATCGCGACTGCGCCTGGCATCGCACATCATTGATCGTTGAATGGGAGCGAGCCGAATCTACGGATGACCTGGTCGAGGTTCCGGAGGATGAGGCTCATCAGATCATCGACCGATTCCGCGCCAGGTGGAGGGCTCCGGACTAGCCATCCCGGCCGGAGCCCACCTTCACTGGCGATCAGCGCCAGGACGCTCGAATCTGATGACGACACGATCTTCGACTGGCCGGTAACCCAGCCGCTGGTACAGGGAGTTGGCCGTCGGATTGGCGAGGTCGGTAAGCAGGACGACCGCTGCTGCGCGGCGTCCAGCGCGGCGCTGCTCACAGCCGCGGTTACCGCCGCGCCGTAGCCACGATTGCGGTGCGTTTCTGGCGTGTATCCGGGCCGACCCGAACCGTCCCGCCCATCGGCCGGTTGACGCCGGCCATAGAGACAGCCACTCCACCTGTCTCCCACGAGGTCAGGCCGCCCTGACTGATCCGGTTGGCGACCGCGCCCGGGATGGCCGGTGCCGAGTCGCCGAGTTCACGTGCGAAGCGGGCAAACCAGTCCTCAAGCAGTTCACCGTCCGCCGCGCCCGCGACTCGCGCGACGCCCGGCGGCCAGGGGCTTGGCGGCCGGAGTTCCCCAGCCGGTACAGGCGGGACCGCAGGCTGGCCTTGGCCTTGGCACCGGTCCGCTGCTGCCAGGCCGCGGCGAAGGCCATCGCGACGCCTTCGGCCGAATTGACCCCCGGCAGCGAGTGGCCGAGGCTGGCCAACTGCCCGGCGAGTTCCCTGAGGTACTGTCCCGCGAGTTTCCCGATGGACTGCCGATCCCCGTGCGGCTGCCCCTCCCCGACGAGATGCCCACCCGGCCTGGATTGCCTGGCGGGACCGGCCAGCAGGCAAGGAAACGGCGGCGTGTGCAGGAACGCGCACTCAACCGGGCCCGGCGCCGTCTGCCACCAGCCGAACAACGGCACGCCAGCGCCAAAAGCGTCACTGCCGCGTTGGCGCACGGCTGCCGCAACCCTGAGCTCGATGGTGTGCTCGACCGGCCGCGACAGTAGGAACTCGCCAGCGGCAGCCAGCAAGTCCGCGGCGTCCTCGGTAAAGGTCCAGGCCATCTACCTATGATCGCGCGCAGGCCATGACTGATTGCGCGCTGACCCGGGCCAGCCGACGGCCAGTGGTAGGTGTGTCATGCTGTGTGGGATTGCAGCACGTGACGCCTGATGTCGATAACGTGGAGGCGTGTCCCGGGGTCAGTCGGGACGACACAAGCTCGGCTCGCACCGGCGAAGCAAGCCCGGCCCGCACGGGCAAGCAAGCTCCGCTCGCACCGGCGAAGCAAGCCCGGCCCGCACCGGCGAAGCAAGCCCGGCCCGCACGGGCAAGCAAGCTCGGCTCGCACGGGCCAACCGCAGTCCAGGAGGGACCAGACCATGGGTGGCTTCAAGAAGTTCCTGCTCCGCGGCAATCTCGTTGAGCTGGCGGTCGCCGTCGTTATCGGCCTCGCTTTCAGCGCGATCGTAGCCGCGCTCGTCGCCGACCTGATCACGCCGCTGATCGCCGCGATCGGCGGGAAGCCTGACTTCTCCGGGCTGACCTTCACGGTCAATCACAGCAAGTTCCGCTACGGCGACTTCATCAATGCCGTGATCTCTTTCGTGATCATCGCCGCCGTGGTCTACTTCTTCGTCGTCGTCCCGGTGGGCAAACTGCTGGCCATGTCGGAAAAGGCGCAGGAGGCCACCGAGCGGGAGTGCCCGGAGTGCCTCAGCCAGATACCGCTGGGGGCACGGCGCTGCATGTACTGCACCGCGGAAATCGCCCCGGCGCAAGGCACACCGAGCGCGTAACGCACACCGAGCGCGTAACGCACACCGAGCGCGTAACGCACACCGAGCGCGTAACGCACACCGAGCGCGCAAGGCACACCGAGCGCGTAAGCCCAGCCGCCCGCGCCAGTCAGCCAGGCGGCTCACTTCGCGTCGGCATAACAGCTCACGACCGCCGTCGTCAGCGGGAACCGCACCGGCGTCGCTCCGAACACCAGCCGGCCCGCCTCCTCGCCGGCCTCGCCAAGCGCCGCGAGCACCGGCTCCACCGCGGACGCCGGGCAGTGCACGATGACCTCGTCATGCTGGAAGAACACCAGGTGTGGTCCCGGAAAATCTGGGCCGGCATCGTGAATCAGCGCCAGCCGCTGCCGGAGTCCGGCGAGCAGCACCAGCGCCCAGTCCGCCGCGCTCGCCTGCACCACGAAATTCCGGGTGAACCGGCCGCGGGCACGCGAGGCGGCGCCCGCGCCCGGATCCCGTTCGCCGTCCGGATCCCCTGACTCCTCGGTGACCGCCCGCCACGCGGCGGACGGCGGCGGGCATGCCCGGCCTAGCACGGACCTGACCACGCGGCCCTCCTGGCCCGCCTGCGCCGCCGCCTCGACATACCCGGAGGCCAACGGAAACCGTCTCCTGAGCACACCGAGCAATTGCCCGGCCTCGCCGCCGGCCCCGCCGTACATGGCGGACAGCAGGGCTACCTTGGCCTTCGCCCGGTCGCCGCCGAACGCGCCAGCCAGCGCCAGATAAAGGTCACCGCTGGCGGCTGCCTGCGCGAACGCCCGATCACCCGCGAGCGCGGCAAGCACGCGCGGCTCCAGTTGCGCGGCATCGGCCACCACGAGCACCCAGCCCGGATCGGCGACGACCGCACGGCGCAGGACCTTCGGGATTTGCAGTGCGCCGCCGCCCCGGGACGCCCAGCGTCCCGACACCACCCCGCCTACCACGTATTCCGGACGGAATCGCCCGCCGGACACCCAGCTGTCGAGCCAGGCCCAGCCGTGCGCGGCGTGCACCCTGGCCAGTTCCTTGTACTCGAGCAGCAGCGCCGCCGCCGGGTGATCGACATCACGGAGCACAGAGAACCTGGTCGATGGCACCCGGACACCGTCCATGGCGAAGGCGCGGATCAGCTGGGCCGGCGAGTCCGGGTTGACCCGCCGGCCGCCGAACGCCGCGTCGATCCGGGCGGCGAGCTCGGCCAGCCGGGCAGGCCTCGCGCCCGCCGCCGGTCGCGGCCCGAGCATCCCGGCAAGCAGCGAGTCATGTACCTCCGTCCGCCATGGCAGCCCGGCGAAGCTCATCTCGGCAGCGAGCAGGCCACCCGCGGACTCGGCAGCCGCCAGCATCCCGAACCGGTCAGGCCGCTCGTCGGCATCGATCCGGCCCAGCTGGCTGGCGTGCGCAGCAATCAGCGCATCGAGTACGTCGGCCGGATCCGGGCCAGCCGGGGCGGCGGCATCGAACAGCGCCGCCTGCGCCTGCGCGGGCCCGCCAGCTCCCGGCCGGCCCGCAAAGTCAGCCAGCACCGGCGATACCGGCCCTGCCTCCGGTCCGTCCCGGCTGGCCAGCAGCCGATCTATCAGCTCGACATCGTGACACCGTGCTACCCGCACGCCAGCCCGCAGCAGCAAGGGGTAAAGGCGCGCCCCGGAGGCCCATACCCACCGCACCGGACCTGACCGCTCGTCAGCCGGCCACCGCGACAGAAAGATCTTTTATTGATACGGGGCCGTCCCGCGGACTGCCGTCCGCGGCGAGCTCGCACAGCATGGCGGAGCCACCGGTCCCCGCCACTACCGCGACCCGCACGGACCCGATTCTCCCGCCGGGGTCTGACATCCACTCTCCGCCGCCCAGGCTGCCAGCGGCTGGCGCTGCCGCCCGGTGGCTGGCCGGGCTATCCGGCGCTGGGCGCGGCCGGTGGCGCTGGCACCTCGAGACCGCGCTTCCCGTGCTGCCAGGCCTGCTGCAGCAGGGTCAGGTCAGAGATTCGGGTGGCGGTCGCCGCGGCGCCGCTCTGGGTGGCGGATACAACCGCCTTGTTGCCGGCCCTGACCGATCCGATGCCGCTGCGCTGGGCGTTGACCAGCGTCGAACTCGTCACCTGATAGGTCTTGGTAAAGCCGTCGGCGCTCTTCAGAGTTATCGACGTGCTGCTCACCGCGGTCACCGTGCCCTGCTGGATGTCGATGGTCTGGTAGCCTCCGCCCGGCTTCGGGACCACGACCTGGCCGTGCACGACACCGAAGAACCCCGGTGCGCCGAGCGGACCGCCGAACGCGTGGTGGCCGCGGCCGAACATCCTGCCGGGCAGGCCAGGGTGTGACGGCGACGGCGACGGCGACGGCGTGGCCGCCACGGCCTTCGCCGAGGCCGGCGGCGCTCCGCCTGAGGTCGCGGCGAATGCGACGCCGGCTCCCGCGCCAAGCGCTACGACTGCAACGCCAGCGATGATCAGCGGGCGGCGCGGGCGGCTAGCGCCCTGCGCCTGCCCGGCCGGACCCCATGAATCCGCCATCAAACTCAGCTCCCCTTCAGTCCGCCAGGCGCAAGGTGCGTTCCGCGCCCGGCAGAATGATTCATCCTCAACCTGAGGAGAAGCTGAGTCCGCCAGCTCAGATCACTTTATCTCTGCGGGAATCGCCGCTCGCCGGATCGGCGTCGTCCCGGTCCCGGTACGTGGGCGTCCACGGAGCCGTCTGGCGAGCAGCCTGACCCGGCAGCTCACCCGAGGCCCAGCCGGCCAGGTCGCCGGCCATGGCGGCTAGCCCGTTGCCATCGCCGCCTGCGTGGCCGGCCGGCCGCTGCCCGCCAGCACGCCGCGCAGGCGCCTGCATCACTGGTGCCTGCATTGCCGACGGCTGCGGGTCGGCCTCGGCGTCAAAGCTGCTGCGATTGCGCCGGGCCGGTCGCTGCATGGCGTGCCGATGAGATCGCGGCCGTTGGGCCGGCTGTCCGGCTGCTGGACGATGCTCGGCTGCGAATGGATCCGGCTCAGCTGAGTCGCCAGGCAGCGACGCGGAACCCGGCCGGAACGCCGTTAGCCCGGTGTCATCGCCATCGGCTGCTTCGGCCACCCGGGCAGGCTGTCGCTCGGGTGAGGTCATTCTGGCCGGCGGGGTCGGCATGGCTGCCGGAACTGTCCCGGCCGGCGAGATCATCCCGGCCGGCGATGTCATCCCGGCCGGCAAAGCCGCTGCGGCTGGTCGGACCGGCGGAATCGCGTCGGCCGGCTCCGCGCCGCGACCGGCGGAGCCGGCGGAATCGCGTCGGCCGGCTCCCGCGCCGCGACCGGCGGAGCCGGCGGAATCACCCCGGTCGGTGAAAGTGCTGTGGCTAGTTGATTTAGGGTGGCCAACGGGACTGGCAGGTCGGTAACGGCCGATACTGCCGGAGCAATATCGGCGGCCGGGACTGGTAGATCTGCTGAACCGGCCGGGGTCGATGGGGTTGTTGCGGCAGCTGGGCGTGGTGCGGTCGGCGGGGCTGGCTGGGCCGACTTCGTGACCGGCCGCGGCGCGGATGGCGGCGGCTCCAGGCCGTCAGCGCAGTCCGTGGCGTTCCTGCCCGGATTACGCTGCGCGGCGCCGTTCGAGCGCAGTGCGCCGTCCGCTCCTAACAGCTCGTTAGGTCGCGACGAGCCGTCAGATCGCAACGGGCCATCAGATCGTGAAGGGCCGTCCGCCGACCGCGAGTGCTCAGGCCGGCCGGGCGCCGCGAGCGGCCGCTCGGCCCTGAACCGGTCCCGGGCAGCAGCCGGGGGCTGGGTAGGAACCTGCAGCCGCGCGCCGGCCACGGCGCGGGCGATCTCCGCGGCTGCCGTGAGACCGGCCAGCCGCCCGTTGGCCACTGGTTTGCCCGGGGCCGGCCGACCGCCGCAGTCGTGGCCGTTGAGCAGCGCGGCAAGCTTTTCGGCCTCCTCGGCTGCCACGCCGAACACGACTCGGGGCTCCCCCCACGGTTCCTCAAGCGAGTAGCCGACGTAGCTCGACACTGGTGCCAGCGGCTCTGCGCCAAGGCCGTGCGTGGTGCGAAAGCGATCCCACGCCCGCTCGAGCGCCATCGCAGCCCGCTGTGCACGCTCGACCAGATCCGGATCACGCATGGTGCGGTTCTCCCCTCCAAGCGACGGCACACTTCGCCCAGCTGGCGGGCCCCCCCGGGCGCACGCATGTGGTCACCGGCCGTTTGCGGTGACACGGCCTACCCGTGCCACTGTGCCTGTATCACTGTGTTTGGTGCTCAAGTTGCCTGCTGCTCGCCGTGCGTACTGCCCCGGCGCTTGCCGCTCGTTCTGCCTGCCGCTCGTCGTGCGTACTGCTCGTCATGCTGCTGCTCGTACTCACGGCTGGCCATGCTGCTAACCCGCAGCGGATGCCGCGTGGGCGCCTGCCTGCGGCCGTCAGTCCGGTCGGCGGGCATGGCGACAAGTATTGCTGACCGGTCAGCATGGCAACGGTGATTACAAGAAGTCGCGAGATAATTACTAATCGCGATGATCTGGTTGAGATCTCCCGCTGGGCCGGATCTACTCCGGCGCTTCCCGCGGGCCGGATTGCCTCGCGTCACGCGCATCCCCGCGGGACGGATTGCTCCGCGTCTCCGGCATCCCTGCGGGCCGGATCGACCCCGGCAACGTCCGATGGAACCGCGGCTAGCTAGCCAGTTCCGTGAACTATGCCCCCTGCGCGGCACATGGCCGCCGGGGCCGACCCCCCTGCCTACTTCCTTACTTCGTGCTATTACTCGCAATACTTCGTGCTATTACTCGCTGGCCGCTGCCAGCGCGCTCATCACGCGCCTTCGCGGCTGCCCGGCACTCATCGCCAGGAAGCGGCCAGGTCCTACTCCGACCGCTGCTGCGGGATCCCCGCGAGCAGGGCGCGAACTTCTGTCTCCCGGTACCGGCGGTGACCGCCGAGCGTGCGGATGGACGTCAGCTTTCCTGCCTTTGCCCATCGGGTGACGGTTTTCGGGTCAACCCTGAACATTGTCGCGACCTCTGCCGGTGTCAGCAGCGGTTCGGCTTCTGGTGTGCGTGCAGACATGTGTACGGCCTCTCCTCCTGGACCGGTACTGCGATCCTGCGTCTGTTGCGGTGCCTGGCTCCGCTGGGGAGCCTGCCGTGGATGTCCCATATGGTCTACTCAGAGACCATATTGCCATCACCAGCCGTGACAAGTCGACCACCCGGAGCAAAGTTTCTGTGCTGAGTTACCCCGTTGCTCCACTGATCTGAGTCACGCTGCGTGATTCTAGCTATACGGAACGTCGCAACGGGCAGATTCGGAAAAGTCCATCCCCCTCCCTTAACTACCTAGCTCGATCGCCTCCAGCGCGCGCCACCGGGCGCGCAGCCGCTGATGCATCGCGGCGGCGAGCTCAATCTCTTTGCTGGCAAGGGCATTCACTGCCGCGGAAACCTCCGCGGCCGACTGGTCGCTGCGTAGTGCCTCGTCATCCAGCAGCTGCACCAGCCCTCCGTAATCAAGTTCCACAAGCGAGTGCGGATGGAACTCCTCGAGCCACCGGCCGATCTCCTCAAGATCCGTGCCGACCCGCAGCAGGGCCGCCACCGCGGGCTCGGATTCCGCCAGGCGGCTGCCGGACAGCCTGCGCGCCGTGGCCAGCGACCGGGCCACCCGCCTGCGCGCCTGGGACATCGCCGTGGCATAAACCAGCGCGCGGGTCGCGGCGGCGGTGGCCTGCCCCCGGTGGTCCCCGGCAGTCGGCGTGCCCAGGACAAGCCACCGTTCCGTCGGCGCGAAGGGCACGAACCAGGAGAGCGGCACCGACCACGCGCTCGTCTGTATGTAAACCTTCGGTGGCCCCTCGCGAGCCTGGAAGCGCGCGAACTCCTCGGCCGCCAGCCCGGCCTGGCGCGGCGCGAACGCATCGGACATCAGCGGCCCTGCGGCGGTCCGCAGCCTGCTGAGCGCTAGCCATGACCGCAGCCTGGTCTGCCACGGGCATACGTAGGTAATGCCGTCAGCCCACCGGACATACGCGTGCCTGCTTTCCTGTGGCGGCGCCACGATCGGCGGCACTGCGATGAGCCTGCGAAGCGACTCAGCATGTTCCGCGGCCAGCGCGCTGGCCCTGCGCGGGCGTTCGGGTGAGGTCGCGTATGCCGTCCAATGGGCCCGCTCCGCAGCGCGGAAAGCCGAAAGCGGCTCATAAACCCGCAGATAGGCAGCACGCGGCAACATGTCCAAATCGTGACATGCCATGGCCTACCGGGAGAAGCCCCCCAGGTAACTAGATCGTCACCGCGCACGCTGCGGCGACCTGTCACCGGCATACGCTGTTCCGCAGAACCCGCCTCAAACGAGGACGCGGGACCGAGCCGGGAGTCACCGCAGTGACGAATGTATTCGGGAGTGCGCGCAGAAGCAGTGCAGACACAAACAGTGCGCACGCAAGCATGGCGGCCGATGGCGGCGGACTCACGCAGCCACCAGACGCCAGCCTGGATGGCCATTCCGGACACGAGCAGGTGATGTTCTGCCAGGACCCGCCGACCGGGCTGCGGGCGATCATTGCCATCTACTCCACCAGGCTGGGGCCCGCGCTCGGCGGCACCCGGTTTTACCCGTACCCGACCGAGGACGCCGCGCTGGCCGACGTGCTCAACCTGTCCAGGGCGATGGCCTACAAGAACGCCCTGGCCGGACTCGATCTGGGCGGCGGCAAGGCAGTAATCATCGGGGATCCGGCCAGGCACAAGTCCGAGGCGCTGCTACGCGCCTACGGCAGGTTCGTCGAATCCCTGAACGGGCGCTACGTCACGGCCTGTGATGTCGGTACCTACAGCGAGGATATGGACATCATCGCCCGCGAGTGCAGGCACGTCACCGGCCGGACAGTCGCCAACGGCGGGGCCGGCGACTCCTCCGTGCTGACCGCCTTCGGCGTCTTCCAGGGCATGCGGGCCGCCGCTGAGCACGTATGGGGCGCCGCCAGCCTGGAGGGCATGCGGGTTGCCGTCGAGGGGGTGGGCAAGGTCGGCCGCCGCCTGGTCGGGCATCTCCTTGAGGCCGGGGCAGAGGTGGTCATCTGCGATGTGGCCGCCGAGGCAATCGAGCGGGTGCACGCGGAGCACCCGGCTGTGGCGGTGGCCTCGAGCCGGACGGAGCTGGCCGCCGAGGCGGTGGATGTCTACTCGCCGTGCGCGCTCGGCGGATCGGTTGACGACGGCACAGTCGCCACGCTGACTGCCAGGGTCATCTGCGGCGGGGCCAATAACCAGCTCGCGCATCCGGGGATCGAGAAGCAGCTCGCCGAGCGGGGCATCGTGTATGCCCCTGATTACCTGGTCAACTCCGGCGGGGTGATCCAGGTCGCAGACGAATTCGCCGGGTTCAGCTTCGACCGGGCGCAGTCGAGAGCAGCGCAAATCTTCGATACGACCAGGAAAATTCTCTCGCTTGCCGACGAGGAGGGCGTACCGCCCGCGGTCGCTGCCGACCGGCTCGCCGAGCGTCGGATGTCCGAGGTAGGCCGACTGCGCGGCATCTGGCTGGGGAGCTGACCAGCCGCGTCGCACTGCCGGAGGCAACAGGCGCGCAAACCAGGTACGGTTATGTCCGTACGGTGGCAGGAAACACGGCGCGTCCCAGGCGGTGGAGAGGCGCCGGGTCTGTCTGTTGTGCAAGCAAGCCCGCCAGCATCAGCGCAATGAAGACAGCACAATCGGTGCGGTGACCAGGGGCCTGACCGGCCCCCGTACGTTCGAGGGGGTCGAGCCAATGGGGCGCGGCCGAGCCAAGGCCAAGCAGGTCAAGGTTGCACGCCAGCTCAAGTACAACAGCGGCGGCACGGACCTTGACCGGCTGCGGGCTGAGCTGGGTGTCGTCACGGACCAGCAGGATTCCGAGTCGGAAGCCGCCTACGCGGAACTTGCCGACCGCTACTCCGACGATGGTGACGACAGTGACGAAGACGATGAGGACGAAGACGACCTGGATGAGGGTCCGGGCGACATGGGCATGGCCGACGGAGCCGCACGCCAGAACGGCAGCGCACCGGCAACGGCAGTGCACCGGCACGGATGAGCGGGACCTGCACGCCCTGATGACCGGGGCCTTCGGCACCTGAGGTCGGCGCTTCCGAGCGTGAGCGTGCCGTCAGCCGGGATGACTGCCATACAGCCGCGCGCCGCCGCTGCCCACGCTGACCTGGCCTGCTATCCATGCTGGCAGATCACGCGCGGCGAGCAGCGCCAGCGCGCGGTCGGCCTGCCCGGCCGCGACGACGGCAACCATTCCCACGCCCATGTTGAAGACCCGCTCCATCTCGCTCGCAGCCACCTGCCCGTGCTCGGCCAGCAGGCCGAACACCGGCAGCGGGCGCCAGGAAGCGCGGTCGACCATCGCATTGGCACCTGGCGGCAGCACCCGGCTGAGGTTGGCGGCCAGGCCGCCCCCGGTGATGTGCGCGAATGCGTGCACCTCGCAGGCCGTAGCCAGGGCAAGGCAGTCGCGGGCGTAAATTCGCGTCGGGATCAGCAACTCCTCGCCCAGCGGCCGGCTAAGCACGGCAGCCGCCGCGTCCAGCCGCAGTCCCCCGGCGTGGTCCTCGATCAGCTTCCTGACCAGGGAGAATCCGTTGGCATGAAGCCCCGATGATGCCATCGCGATCAGCATGTCGCCGGGCCGCACCCGGTCCGGGCCGAGCAGCTCATCGGCTTCCACGACCCCGGTCGCGGCACCGGCGAGATCGAAGTCGTCAGGACCGAAGTGCCCGGGATGCTCGGCCGTCTCACCGCCGAGCAGGGCGCAGCCGGCTCGCACGCAGCCCTCGGCCACGCCGCTGACGATGGCGGCTACCCGCTCGGGGCGGAGCGCGCCACAGGCCACGTAGTCGGTCATGAACAACGGCTCGGCTCCGCAGGCGACGAGGTCGTCCACGACCATGGCCACCAGGTCGATGCCGACGGTGTCGTACCGGTCCAGCCGCCGCGCGATCGCCACCTTCGTGCCGACGCCGTCGGTTGAGGTGGCGAGCAGCGGCCGCCGGTAGCTGGCCAGCCTGGACGCGTCGAACAGGCCGGCGAATCCGCCGATCCCGCCGACGACCTCCGGCCTGGCGGTACGGCCGACCGCCGCCCGCATCAGCTCCACAGCCCGCTCGCCGGCCAGGATATCGACGCCAGCGCTGGCGTAGTCTGGCCCGCCGCTCACAGCCCGGCCTCACCCGCGCTGGCCACGGCGGTGTTCCCCACGGCGGTGCTGGACACGGCGGTGCCCTCAAGCAGGTGCTTGCCGCGCTCCGCCTCGGCGACCGGGATCGGGTAGTTGCCGTCAAAGCAGGCCCGGCAGAGCCGGTCGGCGGGCAGTGTCGTTGCCGCCGTCAGCCCCTCAAGCGAGACATAGCCGAGTGAGTCGGCCCCGAGCGAGGCCCTGATCTCTGTCACCGACAGGCTTCCGGCGATCAGCTCGGCCCGGCTGGCGAAGTCGATGCCGTAGAAGCATGGCCAGGTCACCGGCGGGCTTGAGATGCGAACGTGCACTTCGGCGGCGCCGGCCTCGCGCAGCATCGTGACAATGGCGCGCTGCGTGTTGCCGCGGACGATCGAGTCATCGACAACGACGACCCGCTGGCCGGCGATGACGTCCCGGAGCGGGTTCAGCTTGAGCCGGATGCCGAGCTGCCGGATTGTCTGGCTCGGCTGGATGAACGTGCGGCCCACGTAGGAGTTCTTGACCAGGCCCTGCCCGTAAGGGATGCCGCTGGCCTCCGCATAGCCGATGGCGGCCGGCGTGCCTGATTCTGGCACCGGGATGACCAGATCGGCCTGGACCGGGTACTCGGCCGCCAGCAGCCTGCCGACTTCTACCCGGGTGGCCTGCACGCCCCGCCCGGCGATCGTGGTATCCGGCCTGGCCAGGTAGACGTACTCGAACAGGCATCCGCGCGGCTGCTTGGACGCGAACCGGCGTGATCGTACCCCGGCCTCGTCGATCACGATGAGCTCGCCGGGCTCCACTTCCCGGACCATGGTCGCGCCGACGATGTCCAGCGCCGCGGTCTCGCTGGCCACCACCCAGCCGCGGGCGAGCCTGCCGAGGACGAGCGGCCGGAATCCCTGCGGGTCACGGGCCGCGTACAGGGTCCGCTCGTCCATGAAGACCAGCGAGTACGCGCCCCGCACCAGCGGCAGCGCGGCCAGCGCGGATTGCTCGATGGCCGTCCCGGCCGGGCCAGCAGCCGGGTCCAGGTGATCCCCGGCGGCGCCAGCGAACAGGGCGGTCAGCACGTCGGTATCGGTGGTGGCCCGGTCCCGGCCGCGCCCGGCCGGGGGATCGACCAGCGCGGCCAGTTCCAGGGTGTTGATCAGGTTGCCGTTGTGCCCGAGCGCCAGGCTCGCCGATGGCGTGGCGCGGAAGGTCGGCTGGGCATTCTCCCAGACCGACGAGCCGCTGGTGGAGTAGCGGCAGTGGCCGACGGCGATGTGACCGCGCAGGGTATGCAGCACGGACTCGTCGAACACCTGGGGGACCAGGCCCATGTCCTTGTAGACCACGATCCGGCGCCCGTCGCTGACCGCTATGCCTGCCGACTCCTGGCCGCGGTGCTGCAGCGCGTACAGGCCGAAGTAGGCGAGTTTGGCGACATCCTCGCCAGGTGACCAGACACCGAAGACGCCGCAGGCATCCCGCGGCTGTTCCCCCGGATCGAGCTCAGCCGTCAGCCGGCCGTCGGGCTTGATCACATGGCCAGTGTATTGACTGACGGCTGCCGAGTCGCCCGGGGCACGTCAGCCGGATCCGGCCCCCGGGCGCAACGGCAGGTAGGCGGCCAGGTCAGCACGCGGGCCGCTGGCCCTGATCAGGCCGTCAGCGGCGGCACTCGCCCAGGCCAGTCGTCCGGTGCCGAGCCTGACCCAGGTCGCGGCGTCGGTTTCCACCACGTTCGGCGGGGTGCCGCGGCTATGCCGGGGGCCCTCGACGCACTGGATCGCCGCGAACGGCGGGACACGTACCTCGACGGCGCGACCCGGCGCACGGGCCGCGAGCAGGTCGAGCAGACGCATCGCGGCGGCGCGCAGTGCCTCCCGGCACGGCGGCGCGCCCGCGTCCAGCGCCTCGGCCACCGCGGCGACGCACCCGTCACCGAGCGCGTCCGCCGTCAGCGGGCCAGCCCAGGCAGGACCGCCGACCCCGGCCCGCTGCTCGTTGACCGCGGCGAGCAGGCGCTGCGGATCCAGGCGACGCATCGGCACCGGAGCGACGGTAGCCGGCCTCCGGCCACCGGCGGCGATCGCCGTTCATATCGGGACAGGACCACCCAGGACATGGTTTTTATTCATTTTCGGCGATATTCCTTGGCAGCACGTGCCTGCTAGCGGTAATGCTTCGGTATGCCAGGCCAGCGCGGGGTTGCTGCCCGGCGGTCTCGCGGCTCGCGGGTGATCCGGATCGCGGGGGCCACCGGAGTCATCGTCGCCGCCGCGATAGTTGTCGTCGTCCTGGTGCTGACCCAGGGAACGGCGCGGGCCAGGCGGCAGGCCGCGGGCCCGCTGCCGCGGAACGTGATCAGCGCGGTGACCGTCGGCCTGGTCAATCCGGGGCCGCCGCCGCGGCGGGATTCCCGGCCGGTCACCGAACTGCTCTACCTGTCGGCAACCGGCCTGGCCTTCACCGCCTCGGGCGGCACAGCGCAGGCATCGCCGGCCCAGGAGTGGACGGCCGACCGGATGGGCGGCGGGACCTACATCCTGATCCACGTCGCGGATGGCCAGTGCCTGGCCGGGCCGGCCACACCGGGCGCAGCTGGCGCAGCTGGCGCCACGCTAGCCAGGTGCGACCTAAGCCGCAGCCAGCGATGGCGGCATCAGTTCCTCGGCAAGGATCCGGCAGGCCGAAACGACTGGCAGCTGCGCAACGCGGCGGACGGCCGGTGCCTTACGGTGGCCCGCGCGCCGCTCGGCGGCAAGCCAGCAGAATCCGGCGCCGACCTGATCGCATGTGGTTCGTCCGTGCCCTGGCGGCAGATCATCACGTTCCAGACGGCCTACTGACGCCCGCCAGGAGTCAGCCGAAGATGGCCGGCAGCGCCTGGCGGTGTGCTGCGCCCAGTTCTTCCACCGAGATGCTGAACAGGCCGGCTACCTCAAGGCTGGCGCCGCCGGTCTCGCCGAGCACCGCGGCGGGTACCCCGTGCGCCGCGCAAAGGTCCGTGAAGCCGGCCGCCGCGCCGGGCCGCACGGCAACCACGGCGCGGGCAGCCGATTCGCTGAACAGGCTGGTGAACGGATCCCCCGCCAGGGTGACCGCGCAACCGGCCTGCCCGGCCAGGCAGCACTCGGCCAGCGCGATGGCGAGCCCGCCGTCGGACAAGTCGTGCGCCGACGCGAGCAGGCCGCCGGCTGCCCCGGCGGCGAGCACCAGGGCGAGCCGCCGCTCGGCATCCAGCTTCACCGCGGGCGGCAGCCCGCCGATGTGCCCGTGCGCGACGTGCGCCCACAGCGATCCGCCGAATTCGGCCGCGGTCCCGCCGAGCAGCAGCACGCTGGCGCCGGCCTCGCCGAAGCCGATTGACAGCCGGCGCCGGACATCGTCGTGCACGCCGAGCACCCCGACCACCGGCGTCGGGTGGATGGCCGCCTCGCCGGTCTGGTTATAGAAGCTCACGTTGCCGCCGGTCACCGGCACGCCGAGGACGGCGCAGGCATCCGCCAGGCCGCGCACTGCCGCCGCGAACTGCCACATCACGGCCGGGTCTTCCGGCGAGCCGAAGTTCATGCAGTTGGTAACCGCCAGCGGCCGCGCGCCGGTCGCGGCCACGTTCCGGTACGCCTCCGCCAGCCCATGCTGGGCGCCCGCGTACGGATCCAGCAGGGCATACCGGCCGTTCCCGTCGGTTGCCAGCGCGATCCCCAGGCCGGTCCGCTCGTCGATCCTGATCAGGCCCGCGTCCTGTGGCGCCGCCAGCACGGTATCGCCGCGGACGTAGTGGTCGTACTGCTCGGTTACCCACGCCTTGTCGGCCCCGTCGGGCGAGGCAAGCATGGCGAGCAGTGCGGCGCGCAGCCCCGGGCCGCCAGCCGGGCGGGGCAGCGCGGCCGGGTCGTCCGCGGCCAGCTTGTCCTGGCCGGCCGGGCGCTGCGCGGCCCGGCGGTAGATCGGCCCGTCGTCGGCTGCGCTGCCCGGCGGGATGTCCACGATCTGCTCGCCGTGCCAGCTCATCTCCAGCCTGCCGGTGCCGGTGACCTCGCCGATGACCGTGGCCGGCACGTCCCACCTCGCGCAGATCTCCATGAAGCGCCCGACATCGGCCGGCTCGACGATCCCCATCATGCGTTCCTGGGACTCGCTCATCAGGATCTCAGCGGGCCCGAGCGCGGCATCGCGCAGCGGGACCGCCTCCAGGGCGACCCGCATGCCGGTGCCGCCGCCAGCGGCCAGTTCGGTGGTAGCGCAGGAGACCCCGGCGGCCCCGAGGTCCTGGATGCCGACTACCAGGCCGGCCGCATAGAGCTGCAGGCAGCATTCGACCAGCAGCTTCTCCATGAACGGGTCGCCGACCTGGACGCTGGGCCGCTTCGCGCCCTCGCCGGATCCGCCGAACGATGCGCTGGCCAGGACGGACGCGCCGCCGATGCCGTCCGGGCCGGTCCGCGATCCGAACAGCACCACCAGGTTGCCTGGTCCGCTCGCCGCGGCCTGCTTCAGGTCCTCGTGCCGCATGACGCCCACGCATAGCGCGTTTACCAGGGGGTTGCCTGCATAACAGGGGTCAAAGGCCAGCTCGCCGCCGATGTTGGGCAGGCCGAGGCAGTTTCCGTAGAAGGAGATGCCGCCGACCACCCCGGGCAGCACCCGCCGGGTGTCCGGCGCGTCCGCCGGGCCGAACCTGAGCGCGTCCATCACCGCGACCGGCCGCGCGCCCATCGCCAGGATGTCCCGGACGATCCCGCCGACCCCGGTCGCCGCGCCCTGGAACGGCTCCAGGTAGGACGGGTGGTTGTGCGACTCGATCTTGAATGTGACGGCGTAGCCCTGGCCGATATCCACGACCCCGGCATTGTGCCCGATGCCCGCCAGCAGCGCCTCGGTCGGCGGCGCCTTCTCGGCGAACTGGCGCAGGTGCACCCGCGACGACTTGTAGGAGCAGTGCTCGCTCCACATGACCGAGTAGATCGCGAGCTCGGCGTCGGTCGGCCGCCGGCCCAGGATGTGCCGGATCCTGGCGTACTCACCGCCGGTCAGGCCGAGCTCGGCATGCGGCTGCCGCCGCTGCGGGGTGGCTGACGCGCGGGCCACCGTGTCCTGAGGCGTCATCCGCGGGATGCCTCGAGGTGAGCGCCCAGGACCGAGGTGAAGAAGCCGAGGCCATCCGTGCCCGGCCCGGTCAGCGTGTCGATGGCATGCTCGGGATGCGGCATCAGGCCAACCACGTTGCCAGCCTCGTTGCAGATGCCGGCGATATCGCCGGCCGACCCATTCGGGTTGGCCCCGGCATACCGGGCGACCACCCGGCCGCGCGCGCCGAGCTCGGCCAGCACGCCCGGCCCGGCCACGTAGCCGCCCTCGCCGCTCTTGAGCACCACGGTGATCTCCTGGCCGTCCGCATACTGGCTAGTCCACGACGTCGCGGCATTCTCGATCCGGAGCCGGACATCCTTGCTGATGAAGCGGAGCCCGCTATTGCGGGTCAGCGCGCCGGGCAGCAAGTGCGCCTCGCAGAGGATCTGGAAGCCATTGCAGATTCCCAGCACTGGCAGCCCGGCCCGGGCCGCGGGCACTAGCTCCGTCATCACCGGCGCGAATCGGGCAATGGCCCCGCAGCGCAGATAATCTCCGTAGGAGAAGCCGCCGGGCAGGATCACCGCATCGACGCCGCGCAGGTCGTGGTCCGCGTGCCAGAGCGGCACGGCCGTCCCGCCTGCCCGGCGGACCGCCCGTGCCGCGTCCCCGTCGTCGAGCGAACCAGGGAAGGTGATGACTCCCACCCGTATCGTCACAGGCGTCCCAGCGGGCACGGCGGGCGGGGCACCGACAACGGGCACAACATGCAGGCAGGTTACCGCTCAGCCGGTGCCGCTGGCGGCCAGCTCAGCCGACGTCCCGTAGCCGCGCCCGCTCCGCCACGGCGAGCGGCGAGTCCCGCCGCCACTCCAGGCGCTTTTGCAGCGACACCACGGTGCCCCGGCCCGGGCCGCTGCTGAGCGTCACGTTGTCCACGCAGGCGCGCATGATGGCCATGCCCCGGCCGGACTCCGGCAGCTGCGCGATCATCCCATCGTCCGTGCCACGCCTGGCCCAGGAGAACCGGCTCCGCGCGATCCGGGCCACCGAGGGCGCGGCCAGCGTCACCGTGGCAGGCTGCCCGCTGCTCGCGTCGTGGGAAAGCTGGCGGCGCCGGAACCGCGGGTGCCGCCCCGACAGCTGGGCGGGCAGCCGGTGCGTGGCCAGCCTGCCCGGATCGAAGCCGCGCCCGCTGTCAAGCACCTCGACCACGCAGCCGCCACCGCCGATGCTGGCCACTACCTCGTAGCGGTGACTGGGCCCGCCATGCTGAAGGACATTCGTGCAAGCCTCGGTTACGGCGAGCAGCAGCTCGCCTATGCAGTCCTCATCGACGCCAAGCCTGCTCAGGGTGTCGCCCAGCACCCGGCGCATCACCGGCACGCTGAGCGCTTCACGCGGGAACATCAGGCAGAACTTGACGTCGACGGTCGCCTCCTCGGCTCGTATCACCCGAGTACGCATCCGTACCTCTACTCCCTGCCTTTACCAATCCCGTCGCTCACATTGTGAAAGATTTCCCGTGCCGGACCGCGGTAATCATGACTTCAGGTGATTACTGGACGAACAGTGCCGATTCGGCGCTCTGCGGACGGTCCGATTCAGCGCCCGGCGGGCCCGCCGACGCCCGCAGGCACAGCCAGGTCAGCCGGAATCCGGGCGCTGGCCTGCTTCCCCCGGGCGCCGCCCGGAGCCGCCAGGAAAATTACGGCGCGTGAATCTCGAATTCCTCTATCACCGGATTTGCCAGCAGCTCGGCGGCAAGCTCGCCGATCCGCGCCGTGGCGGCTTCGTCGGCCAATCCGCTGATCTCCACCTCGAACCGCTTGCCCTGCCGGACGCTGAGCACCTGGCCGAACCCGAGCCGCCGGCTCGCGCTGGCGATCGCCTCGCCCTGCGGATCGTGAATCTCCGGCTTGAGCATCACGTCGACGACGACTCTGGCCACATGCGGCAGCGTACTGGTTCACTTAGCCCCGCCGCTGGCGGGTACTGTCACAGCGGGACGGACGACCGGCCGGTCAACGGTGATCTCCGCGACCGGCCCTGGGTATCAAGGAGTGGCAGTGGCCGTCAAAACACAAGGTGCGGTCGGCGCCGTACCGGATCCGCTCGGCCTGGCCGGCCGGGCTGGCACCGCGGAACCTATTCAGCTCCTTACCCCGGAAGGCGAGCGCGTCGAGCATCCCGGATACCCGCTGGACGTGTCCGCGACGGAAGTCAAGGACCTGTACCGGGATCTCGTCCTGGTCCGCCGGATCGACTTCGAGGCGATTGCCCTGCAGCGCCAGGGCGAGCTCGGGATCTGGGCCTCGCTGCTCGGCCAGGAGGCGGCGCAGGTCGGCTCGGGCCGCGCGCTCCAGCCCAGGGATATGGCGTTCCCCACCTACCGCGAGCACGGCGTCGCCTGGTGCCGCGGCCTGGATCCGACGAAGCTGCTTGAGCTATTCCGCGGGGTCAGCCATGGCGGCTGGGATCCGAAGGCGCACAACTTCCACCTGTACACAATCGTCATCGGCAGCCAGACGCTGCACGCGACCGGCTACGCGATGGGCATCCAGCGGGACGGTGCCCTCGGCGAGGACGGCGAGGCGGCCATTGCCTACTTCGGCGATGGCGCGACTAGCCAGGGCGACGTTAACGAGGCCTTCATCTGGGCATCGGTGACCAATGCGCCGGTCGTGTTCTTCTGCCAGAACAACCAGTGGGCGATCTCCGAGCCGCTGGAACGCCAGAGCCGGGTGCCGCTGTACCAGCGGGCCTACGGCTTCGGCTTCCCCGGGGTCCGGGTGGACGGCAACGACGTGCTGGCCTGCCTGGCGGTCACCAGGAAGGCGCTGCAGGCCGCCCGCGAGGGGCAGGGCCCGACCCTGATCGAGGCATTCACCTACCGGATGGGCGCGCACACCACCACCGACGACCCGACCAGGTACCGGCTGGCCGCCGAGCTCGAGTCGTGGAAGCTGAAGGACCCGATCGAGCGGGTCAAGGCATACCTGATCCGGTCCGAGCTGGCGGACCGGGCCTTCTTCGACGACGTCGACGCCGAGGCTGCCCGGCTGGGAACCAGGGTAAGACGATCCTGTCTGGAGATGCCGGATCCCGAGCCGGCCGCGATGTTCGAGAATGTGTACGCCGGGCCAAGCGCGCTGATCGAGGCCGAGCGGAAGCAGTTCGCCGCCTACCTCGACTCCTTCGAGGCACCGGAGGGAGAGCGATGACCAGCCTGACGCTGTCCAGGGCACTGGGCGAGGGCCTGCGCGAGGCGATGGAGGCCGACCCCAAGGTCCTGATCATGGGCGAGGACGTCGGGAAGCTCGGCGGCGTCTTCCGGGTCACCGACGGACTGCAGAAGGACTTCGGCGAGGCCCGCGTGGTGGACACCCCGCTGGCCGAGTCGGGCATCGTCGGCACCGCGATCGGCCTGGCGCTGCGCGGCTACCGGCCGGTCTGCGAGATCCAGTTCGACGGCTTCGTCTATCCGGCCGTCGACCAGATCGTCTGCCAGCTGGCGAAGATGCGGATGCGCTCGCTGGGCACGGTCAGCCTGCCGGTGGTGATCAGGATCCCGTGCGGCGGCGGCATCGGCGCGGTAGAGCACCACAGCGAGTCTCCCGAGGCGCTGTTCGCGCACACCGCCGGACTGCGGGTAGTGGCCTGCGGCGACCCGGTGGACGCCTACGTGATGATCCAGCAAGCCATCAGCTGCGATGACCCGGTGATCTTCTTCGAGCCCAAGCGGCGGTACTGGGACAAGGCGGAGGTGGACACGGCCGGCGCGCTGGCGTCCGCGGTCCCGCTGGACAAGGCGAGAACGCTGGCCCGCGGCACCGACGTCACCGTGCTGGCCTACGGGCCAATGGTCCGGACCTGCGCGCAGGCGGCCGTCGCCGCAGCCGATGACGGGCGCTCGGTCGAGGTGATCGACTTGCGGTCGCTCGCGCCGCTGGACACCGAGACGATCTTCGCGTCGGTCCGGCGCACCGGCCGGTGCGTGGTCGTGCACGAGGCTGCGATCAGCGGCGGCCTCGGCGGCGAGATCGCGGCGCGGGTATCCGAGGAATGCTTCTACCACCTGGAGGCGCCGGTGCTGCGGGTCTGCGGCTACTCCACCCCGTACCCGCCGTCGAAGCTGGAGGAGCACTATCTGCCGGATCTGGACCGGGTACTTGACGGCGTCGACCGCACCTTCGCGTACTGAGAGGGCCGCATGTCAGAGCTGAAGCAGTTCAGGCTCCCCGATGTCGGCGAGGGCCTGACCGAAGCGGACATCATCAGGTGGCACGTCCAGCCCGGCGACCGGGTGACGACCAACCAGATCATCGTCGAGATCGAGACGGCTAAGGCCGTGGTCGAGCTGCCCTGCCCGTTCGAGGGCGTGGTGGCCGGGCTGCTGGTGGCCGAGGGCACCACCGCCGATGTCGGGACCCCGATCATCTCGGTCGACGTGAGTCCCGCAGCCGACGGCCCCGACGCGGATCAGGGGGCCGCCGCCGCGGATCAGGGGGCCGCCGCCGCGGCCGGCACGCCGGCCGAGAACCTGGTACCGGACCCGCCCGCGGAAGCCGGCACCGAGCCGGGCCACCGTGGCACCCTGGCGCCCAAGCCGGAGCGCCAGGCGGTGCTGGTCGGCTACGGCGTCAAGCTCGGCACCACCGCGCGCCGCGCGCGGAAGGCTGCCGCCAGATCTGGCCCGGGCCCGGCTACCGCCACCACAAAACCCGCAACCGACATTAACGGGTCCGCCGACGCTGGTGACTCCGCCGACGGCGAGCGCCCGGCGGTGCTGGCCAAGCCGCCCGTCCGCAAGCTTGCCAGGGATCTCAGGCGTGGATCTGTCGGCACTCGCGGGCACCGGCCCGAACGGCTCCATCACCCGCGACGACGTCATGTCGGCCGCGGCCGGCGCTGACCGCCCTGCCGCCGACGGCTCGGCTCCGGCGCAGCTTGTCCCGGTCGCCGCCGTCTCGCGGGAGGAGCGGATCCCGATCCGCGGCGTGCGGAAGCACACCGCGGCCGCGACGACGACGAGCGCATTCACCGCGCCGCACGTCACCGAGTTCCTGCAGATCGACATGACGGAGACGATGGCCTCGGTGGTCCGGCTCAGGTCGCTGCCCGATTTCGCCGGCCTGCGGCTGTCGCCGCTGCTGCTGGTGGCCAAGGCGCTGCTGGTGGCCGCCGCGCGGCAGCCCATGATCAACTCTTCCTGGGACGAGGCGGCGCAGGAGATCGTGGTCCGGCATTACGTCAATCTCGGCATCGCCGCCGCCACCGACCGCGGCCTGATCGTGCCGAACATCAAGGACGCCCACGCACTCACGCTCCCGGCGCTGGCCAGGGCGCTGAACAGCCTCGCTGAGACGGCCAGGGCCGGCAAGGCATCGCCCGCGGACCTTCGCGGCGGCACGGTCACCATTACCAACGTGGGCGTCTTCGGCATCGATACCGGCACCCCGATCCTGACACCAGGCGAGGCCGCGATCCTAGCTTTCGGCCGGGTCAGGGACGCGCCGTGGGTGCATGCGGGTGCGCTGGCCATTCGCAAGGTGACTACGCTTGCGCTGTCCTTCGATCACCGCATTGTCGACGGCGATATCGGCGCGGTCGTCCTCAGCGACGTGGGAGCGATGCTCGAGGATCCGCTGAACATGCTTGCCTGGGGCTGACGCCTGCCGCCGAAGGGACCACGATGATCAGGCACGTAGCGTTATTCGCCTGGACCTCCGAGGCAACCGCCGAGCAGAAGGCACGAGTAGCGACGGAATTGCGCGCCCTGCGGCCGCTGATGACCGGGGTCAGCGACTATCACGTCGGGCCGGATGCGGGCCTGGCCGAAGGCAACTTCGACTTCGCCGTCGTCGCCGATTTCGCCGACGCGGCGAGCTATGCCGCCTACCGTGATCATCCGGCGCACCGGGCCATCATCGAGCAGACCGTCCGGCCGATCGCGCGCGAGCGGGCGGCCATCCAGTACAAGCTATAGCCGCTGGCCGACCGGGCAGCCAGGCCGCGCCAGCCAGCCAGGCCGCGCCAGCCAGCCGGGCAGGACGCGCCAGCCAGCCCGTCACGCCCGCCGGCCCGGCCCCGCCCGCGGCGCAGGCCGGCCCGGGTCAGAACGCGTCGGCCGGCAGGTCCATCAGATCCAGCGTGGTCGCCTCGGCGATCTCACGCTCGGCGGCGAGCCTGGGCAGCACGGTAGCGGCGAAGAACCGGGCAGCGGCGATCTTGCCCTGGTAGAACCCGCGATCGGCCCCGGCCGCATCGTCCAGCCGGGCCAGCGCGACCTCGGCCTGCCGCGCCAGCAGCCAGCCGATCACCAGGTCGCCGAGCGCGAGCAGCAGGCGGGTGGTATTCAGGCCCGCGCGGTAGATCTCGCTGGGATGCGCCGCGGAACCGGCCAGGAAGCCGTGCATCGCGGCCACGATGCCCTCGACGTCGGCGGCGGCCCTGGCCAGCGCGCCGCGCTCGGCCTTGAGCCGCCCGTTCCCCGACTCACCGGCGGCGAACTCGGTGATCTGGCCGATCAGGGACCGCAGCGCCTTGCCGTCGTTCCGGACGATCTTGCGAAAGTACAGGTCAAGGCCCTGGATCGCGGTGGTGCCCTCGTACAAGCTGTCGATCTTCGCGTCCCTGACGTACTGCTCGATCGGGTAGTCCTGCAGGAACCCCGACCCGCCCAGGGTCTGCAGGGAAAGCGAGAGCAGCTCGTACGCCCGTTCCGAACCGACCCCCTTGACCAGCGGCAGCAGCAGGTCGTTGAGTCCTGCGGTCTCCGCGTCGGACGTACCGCTGGCCGCGGCCACCTGCGCGGCGTCCTGCAGCGTCGCGGTATACAGCAGCAGCGCCCGCATCCCCTCCGCGTAGGACTTCTGCAGCATGAGCATCCGGCGGACGTCCGGGTGCGCCAGGATCGGCACCCGCGGCGCGGTCTTGTCGAGCATCTGGGTGAGGTCGGCGCCCTGCACGCGGGTCCTGGCGAAGTCCAGCGCGTGCAGGTAGCCGGTAGACAGGGTCGCGATCGCCTTCGTGCCGACCATCATCCGGGCGTGCTCGATGATCACGAACATCTGCCTGATGCCGTCGTGCACGTCACCGATCAGGGTGCCGACCGCCGGGTGCGACTCGCCGAAGGTCAGCTCGCAGGTGGTCGAGGCCTTCAGGCCCATCTTGTGCTCGACCCCGGTGGCGTAGACGCCGTTGCGCTCGCCCAGCGTGCCGTCCTCGCTCACCAGGTACTTGGGCACCAGGAACATCGATAGGCCCTTGGTGCCGGGGCCGTGCCCCTCCGGCCGGGCCAGCACCAGGTGGAAAATGTTCTCCGCCATGTCGTGCTCGGCGCTGGTGATGAACCTCTTGACGCCCTCGATGTGCCAGCTGCCGTCCGGCTGCGCGATGGCGCGGGTGCGGCCGACGCCGACGTCGGAGCCGGCATCCGGCTCGGTCAGCGCCATTGTGGCGGTCCACTTGCGCTCGACCGCCAGCTCGGCGAAGCGCTGCTGGTACGGGGTGCCAAGCACGAGCAGCGCCCGGGCGAAGGCGGCCCCGCTCGCGTACATCCAGACCGCCGGGTTGGCGCCCAGGATCAGCTCGGCGACCGCCCAGCAGAGCGAGCGCGGCGCCGTGGTGCCGCCGAGCTCGGGCGGCAACTCCAGCCGGTACCACTCCGCGTCGATGAAGGCGGCGAATGACTTCTTGAAGCCCGCAGGAATCCGGACCGAGCCGGTGGCCGGATCGAAAACGGGCGGATTGCGGTCAGCCTCAGCGAACGACTCGGCGATAGGCCCGGTCGCCAGCCGGTTCACCTCGGCCAGGATGCCGCGGGCAGTTTCCTCGTCGATGTCGGCGAATGGCTCCGTGCCCAGCAGGTCCTGCCGCCGCAGCACCTCGAACAGGTTGAACTCGATATCACGGAGGTTGCTCTTGTAGTGCCCCATCCCGCCTCCGGCATCCAGAGGGCCGACACGCCCCCCTACTGGTGAGTAACTTACCTTATCCTACCCGACCGGAACCATGATCGCTACCCGAGAGTAACTACGATCGTGATCCTTCGGCCTGCTGGTTAACGTCGCCACGCCGCAAAACCGAATCTTGTTCTAGGGGATGGGTAATAGGCGTTCTAGAGTGAGGCCATCGGCACGGTGCCGCCAGCCATCGGCACGGTGCCGCCAGCCATCGGCACCGCACCACGCGAACGGGGTGAACCATGGCGCTCAGCCTCACCGAGGAGCACCTGGACCTGGCGGCGGCAATCAGGGGCTGGGCACAGCGTAACTGCCCGGCCGAGGTCGTCCGGGCCGCCGCGGACAGCCCGGACAGCGGGTCGCAGCGGTACCTGGAGTCGCTGCGGCCGGCACTCGCCGACCAGGGCATACTCGGCCTGCACCTGCCGGAGTGCCACCGCGGGCAGGGTTATGGCCTGCCGGAGCTGGCCGTGGCGCTGGAGGAACTCGGCCGGGCGCTCGTCCCCGGCGGGTACTTGCCGACCGTCCTGGCCAGCGCGGTGCTGGCCAGTGCCGACGTGACCACCACCGGGAAGCTGCTGGCCGGCCTGGCCGACGGATCCGAGGCGGGCGCGGTCTCGCTGGCAGCCGGCCTGACCGGCCGGGCGGGCCACGACGGCGGTCTGACCATCGACGGATCGGCCGGGCCAGTGCTCGGCGCCGGCCTGGCCGACCTTGTCATCGCCGGGGTGCAGACGGAGCACGGCGAGATCTCGGGTAGCCATCGACGCCGCGAGCCTGGAGATCGTCGCGCTGGACAGCCTCGACCTCACCCGGCCCGTCGCCCGGATCCGCGCGGACGGCCTCACGGTATCCGCTGACAGGCTGCTCACCGGCCTGGACCGCGGCGCAGTGACCAGCATCGCCGCAATCTTGTTCGGCGCCGAGGCGGCCGGCCTGGCCGGCTGGGCCACCGGGACAGCGGCCGACTATGCCAAGATCCGCCAGCAGTTCGGCCGACCGATCGGCCAGTTCCAGGCCGTCAAGCACCGGTGCGCCTGGATGCTCACCGCGGCCGAGCAGGCCGCCGCCGTGGTCTGGGACGCGGCCGCCGCGCCGCCGGACGCCGCGCCGGCCGGCGGCGCGGCGGCTGACCGGGCGGCCGGCCGCCAGCGAGAGTTCGCCGCCAGCGTGACCGCCGTCGTGGCCGTCGACGCGGCGGTCTCGTGCGCGCACGAATGCATCCAGGTGCTCGGCGGCATCGGCTACACCTGGGAGCATCCTGCGCACCTCTACTACCGGCGGGCGATGTCGCTGCGCGCCCTGCTCGGCCCGTCGGATGAGTGGGCTCGGCGAGTCGCCAGCCTGGCCATGTCCGGCCAGCGCAGGCCCGTTTCAGTGGAAGTTCCTGACGGTGACGCCGTGCCGCGGGCCGCTATCCGCGATGAGCTCGCCGAGATCGCGGCGCTCACCGGGGCCGAACGCACCGAGCGGCTGGCGGCCGCCGGCTGGGTGGTGCCGCACCTGCCCCGGCCGTGGGGGCGGGCCGCGAGCCCGCTTGAGCAACTGGTCATCGACACCGAGATGCGCGCGGCCGGCCTGCGCGGGCCCGCGCTGGCCATCGGCGCCTGGGTGGTGCCGGCCCTGATCCAGCACGGGACGCCCGCGCAGCAGGACCGGTTCCTGCCGCCGACCCTGCGCGGCGAGTTCCTGTGGTGCCAGCTTTTCAGCGAGCCGGGCGCTGGCTCTGACCTGGCCGGGCTGAGCACCCGCGCAGTGCGGGCCGACGGCGGCTGGCGGCTGACCGGGCAGAAAATCTGGACCTCGCTGGCCAAGCAGGCGGCGTGGGCGATCTGCCTTGCCCGCACCGACCCGGCCGCGCCCCGGCACGACGGGATCACGTACTTCCTGGTGGACATGTCGGCACCGGGCGTCGAGGTGCGCCCGCTGCGCGAGATCACCGGGGACTCGCTTTTCAACGAGGTGTTCCTCGATGACGTCTTCGTGCCGGATGACTGCGTCGTCGGCGCGGTGCACGGCGGCTGGCGGATAGCCAGGACCACGCTGGCCAACGAGCGCGTGTCGCTGTCCAGGTCCTGGACGTTCGGGTCCGGTGTCGCTGAGCTGATCGAGGTGGCGGCGGCCGCCGGGCAGGTGCCGCTCGGCCAGGTCGGCGCGCTGGTTTGCGAGGGCCATGCGATCGACCTGCTGGCAGTCAGGGTGACGCTGAAGCAGCTATCGGGGACCGAGCCGGGGGCCACCGGCAGCGTGCGGAAGCTGCTCGGCATGCGGCACGCCCAGCGGGTCTCCGAGCTGTGCTGGTCGGTTTCCGGCGCCGAAGGCGCGCTCGGCGGCCCCGGCGGGCCGCCCGTTGGCCCATCCGGGGCCCCCGGCGGCGCTCAGTGGGCTCGGCAGGTGCTGATGACCAGGGCGCTGACCATCGGCGGCGGGACCACGGACATCCAGCTCAACATCATCGGCGAGCGGATCCTCGGCCTGCCAAGGGATCCGGACCCGCCCGGCGCGTAACGCGCTGACCCTGCGTCCCCGCGCGCTAGCCTACGAAGACCGGAAGCCGGGGGGTGTCCGATGAGTAGCGGCGACGATGGCGCGCCGGGCGAGGATCCGCCGCCGGGGGGACGGCGCTACCCGCCAGGCGGGCGAGGTGGCAGGTCTGCGGAATCAGGCGATACGCGGCAAGTACCCGGGCCGAGGCCCGGTTTTTACCCGGCCGGCGCCTCCCGGCCCGCCGGCGGGCGCCGCCGGAGCAGTCCCGCCGTCGCCCAGCAGCAGCTGATGGCCAGGATATCCGCGGGCCGCAAGGCGCGGCAGCAGCGCGCGGTGGCTGTCGCGTGCGGCACGGTGTCGGCGCTTGTGCTGCTGATCGCCGGGAGTGCCTGGGCGCTCAGCAGCTACGTCAACGGCCATATCGGGCGGGTTAACGCGGGCACCGCCGGGACGCCGTCCAGCGGGCCGCTGAACATCCTGGTGGCCGGCGTCGACCTGCGCTCGGGCCTGACCAGGTCACAGCAGGCCAGGCTGCATGTTGGCGCTGACACCAGCACGAACTCGGACACCATGATGATCGTGCACGTGCCCGCCGATCACGCCGGCGTGTCCGTGGTCAGCCTGCCGCGTGACTCCTGGGTCGCCATCCCCGGGCACGGCATGAACAAGATCAACGCGGCGTTCGGGCTCGGCGGCCCGAAGCTGATGGTGGCGACCGTGGAACAGGACACCGGGCTGACCATCAACGACTACATCGAGGTGAACTTCCTCGGTTTCGTCAAAGTGATCAACGCCCTCGGCGGGGTGAACATCTGCCTGCCTTACCCGGTGGACGACCCGTACAGCGGCCTGCGCATGGCCGCGGGCAGGCATCACGTGCACGGGCTGGCGGCGCTCGAGTTCGCCCGGGACCGGCATTCGTTCGCGCTGTCGGACCTGGCCAGGATCAGCAACCAGCAGCAGTTGCTTTCGTCGATGCTGAGCGAGGCGATCAGCTCGGGCACCATCGCCAACCCGGTCCGGCTGTCGTCATTCCTCAGCGCGGCGTCCGCCGCGGTCAAGGTCGATCAGCGGCTCAACGTGACCAGCCTCGCCGACCAGCTGCGCGGCATCTCCGCCAGCCGGGTCACGTTCACGACAGTGCCGGTAGCGAGCACCAGCTACCTGACCCCGACCGGCCAGCTGGCAGTCCAATGGGACAGCCAGGCGGCGGCGAAGCTCTTCGCTGCGCTCAAGGCGGACAAGTCACTGGTCCGGCCGCACAGGCGACAGCCTGGGCGGGCGCGGCCCGGGCCGCAGCGGAGCCAGGTGTCGGTGGACGTCTACAACGGGACGCTGATCGGCGGCCTGTCGGCGACCACCGGCCAGCAGCTTTCGCAGCTCGGCTTCAAAGTGCACCGGGCCGGGCTGTCCTGGTCGGCCAGTGACCTCAGCCAGACGCTGATCGAGTACCCGCCGGGGATGCGGGCGTCGGCCCGGGTCGTCCGGAAAGTGCTGCCGGGCGCCATGCTGCAGGAGGTGACCAGGCTGGCCAGGGTCCGGATCGTGCTCGGCACGAACGGGCACCAGGTCACCGGGTCCCCGACGGGTTCAGCAGGCCAGGGTGCAGCCACCCCCGGCCAGCACAAGACAGCCGCGCAGGACGCCTGCAGGTAAAGCGGACTTCAGCAGCTGGCCAAGATTTGGCTCGGATTTGCCCCGGCCGGGGATCGGCCCAGCCGGGATTGGCCTAGCCGGCCTCCGGCGGGGATTCCTCGGTCGGCGGCGCCGGCGGCGGGTCGGCCGCGGCTGGCGGGAAGCCCTCAGACTCCGGCATAGCCTGGGGCGCTGCGGCAGCCTGCGGCTCCGGCGCAGCCGGAGACTCGGGGGCAGCCGGAGACTCGGGGGCAGCCGGAGACTCGGGGGCAGCCGAAGACTCGGGGGCAGCCGAAGACTCGGGAGCAGCCGCGGTGTCCGTTGGCTCCCGCGCCAGGCTGATCTCATGCTCGGCCTCGTGACTGCGGATCTCGGTTACCAGCCGGTCGATCTCGGCCGCAGTGTCCCCGGTGCCCCGGCCGGTGCGGTCCGCGTAGACAATCGCGCCCAGGTTGCGGAGCATGGCATCGCCGCGCCGCTTAGCCTGCGCCTGGTCAAACTTGACCTTGCTGTCGCGAGCAGTCTCCTGCGTCTTCTGCGCGATCTGGGTGGCCTGCGCCCTGACCTTGTCCATCAAGCCCATCTCTGCCTCCGTGTCCGGCTGGCGCCTCAACCGCAGCATAGGCCCGGGACGCATGCTGCGGCGACGTACCGGCCAGTGCCCCGGATGCGGTACAACAGGGTGCCATGGAGCACCTTCTGAGTCAGGCCGGCTACAGCGCGATCGCAGTCCTGGGGTTTCTCGAGGCATGCTGCCTCCCGATCCCTTCGGAGATCACCTTCGGATTCGCCGGCTTCCTTGCCTACCAGGGTCACCTCAACGTCGTGCTCGTGATCGTCATCGGATCGCTCGCCGAGCTGGCCGGCTCCTTCGTTTCCTACGGCGTGGGCCGGCTGGGCGGCCGCGAGGCAGTCGAGCGGGCAGGCAAGTACCTGCTGCTCTCGAAGGCCGACGTGCAGCGAGCCGAGAACTTCTTCACCGGCCGCGGCGAGTTCGCCGTGGCCATCGGCCGGGCGCTGCCGGTGCTCCGGGCGTTCACCTCACTCGTGGCCGGCTTCGTCGAGGTGCCGGTGCTCCAATTCGGCGCGCTCAGCCTGCTCGGCACGGTGGTCTATGTCACCGCGATCACCCTGGTCGGATACGGGGCAGGCAGCGCCTGGAACAGCATCGCGCACTACATCGCGATCGGCGGCTACGCGATCGTGGCCATCGTGGTGATCGCGGTAGCCGCGTTCATCATCTACCGGCTGCGGGAACTCAGGCAGGAAGCCGCCGCCAGGCGCGAGAGCGCCGGGACGGACGCCGCCGAGGACAGGCGCCCGACCCCCTCCGCGTAGCCAGCCTCCGCGTAGCCAGCCTCCGGGCGATTAGCCCTCGACTGACTAATCTGTCAGCGCCTGGTAGACCAGCTGGCGCAGCTGCGGGCGGATCCGGTAGCTGCTCGACGGCAGCAGCTGGGTGAAGAACGAGGCGGTCAGCCCGGCCTCCGGGTCCACCCAGAAGGCCGTGCTGGCCGCGCCGCCCCAGGAATACTCCCCCGCCGAGCAGATCGCCTGGCCGGCCACGGGGTCGATGACTACGGCGAACCCCAGGCCGAACCCGATGCCGCGGAAGGGCGCTTCTGCGTACAGGGGCCGCCCGAAAGTCTCCAGGTCCGCCCCGCCGGGCAGGTGGTTGCGGGTCATGTAGGCCACCGTCCGCGGGCCGAGCAGCCGCACGCCGTCCAGTTCCCCGGCCGGGCTGCCCGGCCGGTCCAGCAGCAGCTGCGTGAACCGGTGATAGTCGGCCGCGGTCGAGATGAGGCCGCCACCGCCGCCGAGGTACCGCGGGCGGGCTTCCGCCACCTTCGCCAGCGCGTCTAGCCGGGCTGCCTTGCCGTCCGGTCCGCGGGTGTACAGGGCGGCCAGCCGCCCTGCATCGTCCGCCTCGACGTGGAAGGCCGTATCGGTCATGCCCAGCGGGCCGAGAATGCGGGCGGCAAAGAACTCATCCAGGGTCTGCCCGGATGCCACTTCGACGACACGGCCGAGTACGTCGGTCGCCACCGAGTAATTCCACTCGGCTCCGGGCTGAAACAATAGCGGCAGGCCGGCCCACACATCGCAGCACTGGGCCAGGTCCAGGCCACCCGGGCTGCCCCACTCGAAGCCGGCCGCCCGGTACTGCGCGTCGACCGGGTGCACCCGGTGGAATCCGTAGGTGAGCCCGGCCGTGTGCGTCAGCAGGTGCCAGATCCGAACCGGCTCGACGGCAGGCACCAGCACCGGCTTGATGTCTGAGCCGCCCGAATAAACGCGGGCATCCGCGAACGAGGGAATGAAATCGCGCACCGGGTCGGACAGCTCGAAAGCGCCCTCCTCGTACAGGATCATCGCGGCGACCGAGGTAACCGGCTTCGTCATCGAGTAGATCCGCCAGAGCGTGTCGGTTTCCACCGGCAGGCCAGCCTGAACGTCCCGCTGGCCGTAACCCGATACATGCGCGAGCCGACCAGCCCTGCTGACCGTGATCAGCCAGCCAGGCAGCCGCCCGTCGTCGACGTAGCGGGCGAAATGCCGGTCGATCCGCTGCAGCCGCCGTGGGTCGAGGCCGACCTCGCCAGGGTCGACTTCCGCCTTCAGCCCGGTCATCCCGCCACCTTTCCGGCCGCCACCGGGGCAGCATCCTGCCTCGATCTTCCAGCCCGGGACCGCCTGGGTCCAGCAGCCGCCCGGACAGCAAAAAGGGCCGCGACCGGTGGTAGCCAGTCAGCGGCCGCCTGCAATTGCGCTCCCCGCCGGCTCTCGCGCTCCGGCAGGGGAGCAACTCGACGGCTAGTTCCGGTCGGTCATGCTGCCGGTGGACGGGCGCGGCTTGGTGTACTTCTCCGGGTACCGTTTCTGGGCCGCCGTGATCAGCGGGACGGCCGTGATCACGTCATCTCTGCCTTGCTTGCGGCCGGCCGCCCAGGTCGCCGCGTCCTGCGCCAGCTGGGCAGCGCGTGCCCTGGCGCGGGCCGCGTCATCCTGCCAGTGCCGCAACTCCCTGCGCCACTCCGACTCAAGGCGGGCGATGGTCGCCGAGGCCCGCCGCAGCGTGATTCCCCACGCTGCGACTGCAGCGACTACTGCCCAGGCGATCGTGGTTAGCGTGGCCAAGGATCCAGCTCGCTTTCTGGCAGCGCCAGCGCCGCGCTCGTGATCGGGCTGATTTCGCAGCTGAAACGGCTGACGGGCCGCTTGCATCTGCTCCTTGCGGAGGTACTCTGGATCATGCCTTGACTCCTGTATGCCGTTGCCGTATCGGACGGAGCTTGGTTACCAGCTGGGCCAGCGGGGCCTTACCGCCGGCCCAGCTTTGTGTGAGAGCCCAGGATCATGGACCTGCCAGGCGGCCGGTCGATCCTGAATCGGCTCATGCGGCGGCGCGCGGGCCCGCCGGCCCGAGCATTGCTGCCTATCGGCACGGCGAGCCGGGCGCGGTCGATGCCTCTGGCCAATGCGAGCTAGCCCCGGCCGTCCGCCAGAAGCAAAAGGCAGGAGCACCATCTGGTCGCTCCGCCCGCCGATCATGGCGCGGCCCCCCTCCCCAAGGGGATTGGCCTTCACCATTAATTCAACGGCACACCAGGCTAAAGTGCAAGGTGCACCGATGCTTGCACCGAAAATTGCCCGGCCATACTTCACATAAGATCAATGACGCCCCTACACTGCAATTGAGTCACACGTTGGCGAAGCCCAAGAATGCGCCTCCGCTGGCGAGTCGCGTCATGCTCCAGTTATCTGCCTGATCCCGAGGGGAGCCGGACGGGTGCCCGCTCATGGCAGCCCGATCGTCCGTCGTCGTCGGCTCGCCGCCGAACTGCGCCGGCTCCGCGAGCGCGCCGGTTTCACCGGAGACGAGGTCGCCGACCGCCTCGGCTGGTCCGCATCCAAGATCAGCCGCATCGAGCTGCACCGCACCGGCATCAAGGAAGCCGACCTAGAGCGGGTCCTGGATCTCTATGGCGTCGAGGGACCGCATCGTGCCGACTTGCTTGCGCTCGGCCGTGAGCCTCGCAAGAAAGACTGGCTGGAGACTGTCAGCGCTAGCCTGCCTATCGACTACGCCGCCTTCCTCGACGCTGAGGCGGCCGCGCACTCGGTCCTGACCTGGGAGCCCCAGGTCGTGCCTGGCCTGCTGCAGACGGAAGAATACATGCGAGCGGTGATGGGCAACGTGCGCGTCATGTTCCAGCTACCGCCTGCCGATCTCGAACGGCGAGTGGAAATCCGGCTGCTGCGCCAGCAGGTACTGCACCGTCAACCGCCGCTGCTGCTCGATGTAGTCATTGACGAATCAGTTCTGCACAGGCGGCTGGGCGACTCCCAGGTAATGCGCCGCCAGCTTGAGTCCATGGCAGCTTCAGCAGAGCTGCCGAACGTAGAACTCCGAATACTGCCGCTGGCCGGAAACCGTCTCATCGGAACCAGCGCATTCACCTATCTGACGTTTCCCGAGTTCCGCGACGTGCCGCTGCCTGACATGGTCACCGTCGAGCATCTCACCGGGACTTACTCTGCCGAGTCCGAGGACGAGACGAACAAGTACCGGGTCACCTTCAGCGCGCTACAGAGCTGGTCCCTGACGCCCCGCAAATCACGCAAGCTACTGACTGACGTGGCCCGGGATTTCTGGGCCTAGCGCACGCCGCCCCGGGATACGTCAGATCGAGTCGAATTTTCCGCCCTTCGTCCCGGACAGGAACGCAGTCCACTCCGCTCTGGTGAAGAGCAGGACCGGACCTGCCCCCCGGTCCTTAGTATCCCGGACTCCGACTCGGTCACCTGGCAGGCCGGCAATCTCGACGCAATTGCCGGCATAGTTACTCCACGAACTCTTCCGCCATGCGGCAGCATTGATCTCTGCGGGATTTACCGGCTGATTTCCGTGATCGCAGAAACTGCGTACGGGCCGGCCGAAGATGGTCATGGGATACGGTCGCATTCTTTCTGATCTCGCCATGTTCTCGCCATGGTCGCGGTGCGTAAGTGGCTACTCCCAGCAGGCTCGGCGGATCGGGGAGCCTGCAGACTCGCCAGGCCGCGGCGATGATCACGAGCCAGTGCTGTAATGGCAGTAACTTAGCGCCTGCGGATACCTGGCGTCATGGAGGTAGCGATGAATGTCGGGAATCTTGCCTGCGGCTGACTAGCCGGCTCGCCGGGCAGGCGGCCGGACAGGGCGGACCGCCGGTGAGTACCTATGGCCGCAGGCATGAGCACCGCTTGGCCCGTTTCAGAAATGTCCTTGATCCGGGTTTCCGGGGAGCACCCGGGCTATCCGTGGGAATGGACGAACCGGGCAACGACCGAGCCCGCTGCCTCCTTGGCGGCGATGCCCATGGGACTCCAGGTCATGCCGAAGAGGGTACGGTCCACCACGAGCTCGGCCCGGAGCGTGACTGCACCGGGGCCGATGTCCTCGGCCCGGGCAGTGAAGGCGACCGGCTCACTGTGCCCTGCGGCCTGCAGGGTTCCGCGCATGGCGATCTCACCATCAGTGCCTGGCCTGGCCTCGGCAACGCTGAGTACGACCGTGGGGTGCTGCTCGGCGTCGAAGAAGTCGGCGGAGCGCAGGTGCTTGTCCCGCTGCTTGTTCCTAGTACTCAGCGAGCCGGCGCGCATCGTGAGGTGTCCGGAGACCGAACCGTCCGGCGCTACCGTGCCCGCGCCCTCGAGCTGCTCGAACGTGCCACGGACGGTGACCGCGCGCCAGAAATGCTTGACCCGGAACTCCACGGTGGACTTTGCCGGGTCGAGCGACCACTGACCCTCCGCCTCGGCACTACGAACCAGTGCATCTAGCGAGTTGATACCAGCCATTGCTACCTTCCTGCCTGGGTGTCCGGTATGTAATGCCTGCTCTGGTCCGCCGGATCGAGCCAGACACGCATGACGGTGCCGGAACTCGGATCGCGGAACCGCTCGGTTGTCGGTACCCAGCCTGGGCCTGGCGCGGCCGACTGCGCGTGCCGCCGCCGTCCTTTCTTGCCGCCGCTGCCGGGACCGGGGCCGGCGCTGGCTCGGGGGCCGCGCCCAGACCGGTCGAGCCCAGCCGGGTCAAGCTCAGACGGGTCGAGCGGGGGGAGGTCGTGCAGTGCCGTGGCGGCCTCGTCTGCGTAGCCGGCCGCCAGCACGATCTCGGCCCGGCGGCTGAACTCATCGAGATCGAACCTGCCCAGCGCATAGTGCTCACGCAAGACGGCGACCAGCCGGTCCCGGTCGGCGTCGCCGAAGCGCGAGGCCGGGCTGCTCGGCGGGCCCTGCTGCACGGCTACGCCGGGCGGGCGACGACGGCGGTGCCGTAGGCCACGATCTCAGTGAGCTGCTGACCCATCTCGGATGAGTCGAAGCGCATCGAGATGACCGCGTTGCCGCCGAGCAGCCTGGCGTTCTCGATCATCCGGTCCATGGCATGCCGGCGGCTGTCCTCCAGCAGTTCCGTGTACTGGGTCACCTCGCCCTGCCGCAGCGCCTTGAAGCCGGCGCCGAGGGACTTGGCGACGCCCATGCTGCGGACGACGAGGCCGAAGACGACGCCGAGATTCTGCTCGACGGTCATGCCGGTGAGTTCCAGCGCGGTCGTGACGGGGAAGCCGCTCGCTGAGGTCTCGGTCATGCCCGTCATCCTAGGAGCCGACGGCTCGATAGCGGTGCCGCGGACAGGCCGGCCAGGGTGAAGAACTCCGCGCGGGACCGGCCGTCGGCCCGCAGCGTGCCGAGCATCGACGAGGTCACCGTGGTCGATCCTGCAGCCCGCACGCCGCGAAGCGTCATGCAGGTGTGCTCCGCCTGAATGACCACGCCGACGCCGCTGGGCTGCAGTTGCTCAGTCAGCCAGTCGGCGATCTGCTTGGTGAGCCGCTCCTGCACCTGCGGACGGCGGGCGAAATGGCCGACGACCCGGGCGAGCTTGGAAAGGCCGAGGATCCGCTCGCCGGGCAGGTAACCGACATGGGCCACGCCGATGAACGGCAGCATGTGGTGCTCGCAGAGGCTGTGCACGGGTATTGCCCGGGCGAGGACTAGCTCGTCGTAGCCCTCGTCGTTGGGGAAGGTAGTGAGGTTGAACGGGCTGGGGCGCAGCAACTCGGCGTACGCACTGGCCATCCGCCGGGGCGTATCACGGAGGCTCTCGGTACGCGTGTCCATGCCCAGGGCCTGCAGGAAGTCTGCCGCAGCGCGCTCCGCCGCCGCTACGTCGACAGTGTTCCCGTCGGGTACGACGCGCAGCGCCGGCACCGGCACTGGCAGGTGCCGTTCGGCCGGATGGCCGGCGACGACGCTGGCAGCGCCGCCCATGCTGGCGCCGTCCATGCTGGCGCCATCGATGCTGGCGCCATTGATGCTCGCGATGGCCATGACGAACTCCTCTCACGACAATGCGGCCAGGAAATGGGAAGGCTGGTGGGTCTAGCCCGGATGAGACGCACCATGACCGCCGGCCCGCTCCTCGGCGGTGACGGCAAAGCCCTCCGCCTGGGTCCGCTCGTCGGCGACCCTGACCCCCACCAGTAGGCATGCCTGACCCCCCACCAGTAGGCAAGCTTCCCCCCAGGTAGCCGGACAGGCCGAGGGCGAGCAGGCTGACCGCCGACAGCGCGAGCATGGCCGGTGGCACGGCTCCGCCGTGGGCGTAGCTTCCGCGGCGCCAGCTGAAGTTACCTGCGTAGGCCGCGGTGATTCCCAGATTGAGGCAGATTTGCGTGCAGGCCGTGCGGAAGGCTGGTGTACCGGCCGGTATCGCGGTCAGGTCGAGGAACCCGACAAGGGCCGCTGTCAGTGCGCCTAGTACCCCGACGGCAATCAGCCACTGCGACCCCCCGGTGAGGAAACCCGGCTTGTCCGCTAGCTGGGAGGCTACGTCGAACACCAGGCTGGCAACCCATGCGCCGATCGGCACGGTCACCAGCATGGGGTGCAGAGGATGCCCGCACGGACCGGTCAGCAGCGCGCTAACCGGCTGCTTGGCCTGTTGCATCCCGCTGGTCACCGGATCTCCATCTTTGTTATTACACTAACAGATATTGGACTTATTTTCTTGCATGGTCAAGCCGTCGCCTGGTTCGGGCTGGACTCTTTTACACCTACGCTGGTAGGCGTTACTGTGAGTTCGTGACCATCAGTTCGGGTGAGCTGAGCGGCGAGGCATCGATTACCGCGCTCGCCGTGCTCGGCGATGAACAGCGCCGTCGGCTGTTCGGTTACATCCGGCATGCGCACCGGCCGGTCACCCGCGAGGAGGCGGCAGCGAGCGCCGGGATATCCCGCAAGCTCGCCGCGCATCACCTCGACAAGCTGGTAACGGCCGGCCTGCTGTCTGCCCGGTATCAACCGCCTGCCGGGATCCGCAAGGTAGGGCGCGCACCCAAGGTCTACGAGCTGGCCGAAACCGCTATCAACGTGAGCATCCCGGAGCGGCGGCACGAGACCCTCGCGAGCATCCTGGTCGATGCTGTCCGCACTGAATCAGTGGGTGAGACGGCCTGGCAGGCCGCCATGAGCGCCGCCCGGCGGCGCGGCCAGGAGTTGGGAGCGGCCGAGCGCGACCGGCTCAGGCCCGGTCGGCTTGGCGCCGAGCGTGCTCTTACCATCACGCAGGCAGTCCTCACTGAGCACGGGTTTGAACCCGCAAGGTCCGCGCCCACCGAGGTGGAGTTGCGCAACTGCCCGTTCCATCCGCTGGCTGCGCAGGCACCCGAGTTGGTGTGCGGCATCAATCATGCTTTCCTGGCCGGATTGCTCGATGGGCTAGGCGCCGATGTGCTGGATGCCGAGTTGCGCCCGCAGGTCGGCCACTGCTGCGTTCGGCTGCAGGCGGCACGTCCGCCGGGTGGGCCTGCCGCCGGATAGCGCGGCCGCCGGGTACGTCGGCCGCCGGGTACGTCGGCCGCCGGCTGAGGTAGCCCGATGCTTGGCTCGCGGCGTGGCGGGCGCTCCAGACCCAACCGCACTGGAGGTCGACTCAGTGGTTCAGATCTAGCCGGTCAGCACCGGCTAGATCTGAACCACTGAGTCGACCTCAAATCCTGCTGTGGCTGGTGGGGCCAATGTGACAGTGCTGTCGCCGTCCGTCGCGGCGTCGCCGTCCGTCGCGGCGTTTGCCACCTGACCGCGCCGTCGCCGCCTGACCGCGCGATTGCCACCCGCGCGTTGCCAGCCCGCGCCGCGCCAACACGGGCCGGTTACAGCATCACGATCAACATGTAGCCCATGGTGATGCCCATCACGATCTCGCAGCATGCCGCAAGCCGCGGCGACAGTGGCGCGGCGCGCTGCGGCGGCACATCGCGCAGCCAGCTAGATGAGCACTGCTCCGGGTGCCCCGCTAACCGGGCTCGCGTTCCCGGCCAGCACGGACCCGAGCCCCTCACCAAGCCACCAGACGGTCAGCGACCAGGCAACAGATGCGGCGAGCGCGATCTTTACCGTCGGCCGCAAGGCAATCCCGAGTGCCAGCAGCAACTGCACGGTGGCAAAGACCGAGTTCGCCGCCACGACATGCTGCTCGATGAGGTGCGCGGACCACGTGATCGGGGCCGCGACGACCGCCGGGTTGCGATCGGCGGATCCCGCGAGCATGCGGGCGAATGCCCTGGTGAATATGTACGGCTGGTACTGCAGCACCGCGTCAAGAAGCCAGATAGCGGCCAGCGCGAGCTGCAGCCGGCGGCGCGTATCCAGGGCTGCCCAGCCTGCCGCCGCGACGCCGCCGTCCCGCCAGGCAGCACCGGGCCGTCCGTAAGCGGCCGCGGTGTCGCTCATTGTTGCATCCCTACATCCGATCCATGGCGTTTCAGGCCGCCGCATCGCACCAGTTTCCGGCGCGGCTGGTGCCAGCAGAATGGTATTTGACGGGTCGTGGCTCAGCGAGCCGGGTCGATCCCCTCAGCGGACGAGTCGTCGCTCAGCGAGCCGGGTCGTCAGCCAGGTCCGCCAGCAGGCCAAGCTCAGTGATCCGGCGGACCGCCGCTGCCCTCGTCCGGCAGTCCAGCTTGAGCATGCCGCCGCGGACATGCATCTCTACCGTGCGCGGGCTGAGAAACAGCCTGCCGGCGATCTCGCGGCTGGTGTGGCCCTGCGCTACTAGCTGCATGACCTCGAGTTCTCGTGGCGACAGGCCGGCCGGGGATCGGCCAGCAAGCTCGCCCGCGACCGCGCTGAGGACTGCCGGGCCGGCTGCTCTCCCGGTGCCGCCAGCCACGGTCCCGACGGACACCCCGCTGCCTGGCTTCTCGCCCTGGGCAGCAAGCTCGGCGTGCAGCCGGGCGCATAGCGGGCCGGCCCGCAGCCGGTCCGCGGTCTGGGCTGCCGCGGCGAGCAGGGTGATCGCGCGCCGCTGGTCACCGGCCTGGATCAGCACCGCCGCCGCCCGGCGCTGCGCCGTCGCGGTGGCAAGCGGAATCCCGAGCGGGCCGAACAGCCGAACAGCCCGCAGCAATTCCGCCGCTGCAGCGCGCGGGCCGGCATCGAGTCGGGTGGTCTCGCCGAGGGCATGAGACAGCGCGGCCAGCGCCTCCGGCTGCGCGGTGAGCTCGGCGATCCGGGCCAGCGCGGCCGCGCACGCCCGTACCTGCGCCGCCGCATCGTGCTCGGCGAAGAACGCCGACATCCACTGCAGGATCGGGATCGCGTAATGCCGCTCCTCCGTCTGCTGCCAGCGGCCAAGCATCAGCTGCGCACGATCGGCCGCGGCGGAATACGACCCGGCCGCATCGTCCAGGACGCACAGGCCCCAGCCGGACAGCAGTTCCATGGCGACGAGCTCGATCCTGGTGGCGATCGACCTGCTCGCCAGCAGCAGCGGGCGCGCCCGGACGGCATCCCCGCGCCAGGCCAGGATCAGGCCGAGCATCCCGGAGCTGACCGCACGCGCATGCGCCGGGCTAGCTGCCAAGTCGAGCACATCCGCGCAGATGCCAGCCGCCCTGTTCCACTGGCCGTGTGAGAACAGCACTACGGTGACGCAAGCCCGGCACACCTGGCCGGTGGCCACGTCACCATGCGCATCGCAGAACTGGTACGCGGAGGCATAGGCAGCGGTCGCCGCCTGATAGTCACCCGCATGCTCAAGCGCATCGGCCAGCCGCTGCTGCAACTCGGCCGCGGCGCCAGCCAGCGAGGCATCAGGGCCCTGGGCAAGTGCCCGGTCGAGCGCCTCGCGGAGCACGCCGATCCCCTCGGCGGACCGCCCGAGCCGGGCCAGCACGTTGCCACGATGGCCGTCGATGCGCAGCAGCAGGTCTGTCCGGCCCGCCGCCTCGGCGTCCGCGCGGGCGGTGACCAGCAGGTCGAGCGCAGCCGAGAAAGCGGCCGCGGAGCGCAGATGGGCGGCGGCCACCAGCCGTTCCGCGGCGGCCTCGGCGCGGTTGCCGACCGCGGCGAATGCGCTGGCAGCAATTTCCCGTGCGGCCAGCGCCGCGTCCCACTGCCCGAGCATCTCGTGCGCGAGAGCCAGCCTGCGGTTCGCGGCGGCAAGACCGGCCTGGTCGCCGGCCCGCCGGCAGGAGTCCGCGAGTTCCCTGCGCAGCGCGATGGCCTCGGCGTGCTCGGCGCACATCTCCGCGCAGTGCGCCAGTTCGGCGACGGCACTCAGGCGCTGCGCTTCCGGTCCGCCAGACGGCCAGATATCTAGCGCGCCGCGCAGCGCCCGGGCCGCGTCCCGGTAGGCATGCACGGACTGATGCGCCGCTGCCTCGGTGAGCAAGGCCTCGCGTGCCTCGTCGAGATCCCGGGCGGCCAGCAGGTGGGCGGCAACCAGGCCATGGCTTCGCCCGGCCGCGGCAAGCCGGTGAGCCAGCTGACGGTGCAGATCCCGGCGGCGCGACCATGGGATATCGGCGTAGATGGCATCCCTGGTCAGCGCGTGCCGGAAGGCCGCCCGAGGGCCGGCTGCCTCGGTAACCAGGCCGGTTCCGGCCAGCAGTTCCGACCATGCGGGCAGGCCGGCCAGCTCGGCCGCGATGTCGACGTCGAACTCCGGGCCGGCCACCGCCGCGGCTTCCAGCAGGGACCGTTCGGCCGGCCGCAGCCTTCCGGTGCGCAGCAGCACGGCCTCCCGCACGCCGTCAGGTACGGCCGCGTCGGCGGAGCCCGCCAGGCCGACCACCTGCCCAGCGGCTGTCGTGCCCGCCGCGGTTCCCGCGCTGCCCTGGCTCCCCGCGGCGCCCGCGGCAGCCGCCGGCATCATCGCCTGGTCGCGGCTGGCCGCGGTATCCGCTGCCACCGCGGGGTCGTGATAAGTCAGCCGGCCGGTGTCGCGCAGCGCGAACGCCAGCTCCTGCACGGCAAACGGGATGCCGTCGGCCCGGCCGGCCACAGCGGTGGTCAGGCTCGGCTCGGGCGCTGCCCCGAGCAGCGCAGCCAGCATCGCCCGGACCGCAGCGGCGTCTAGCGGCGCCAGGTTGATCTCGGCAAGCTGCTGCCGCCGCCGCAGCTCAGCCCGGACCGGCCGGAGCCGGTGCTCGCGGGGCAGCTCGTCGTTCCGATAGCAGGCCACGAGCAGTACCGGCTTGCTGCGCGCGGCGTCAGCCAGCGCGGGAAGCAGGTCGAGGGTGGCCTGATCGGCCCACTGCAGGTCGTCGATGAAGGCCACGGCAAGCCCGCCAGCCGCCGCCGTGACCAGCATCGCGCAGGCGGCCTCGGCTATCGCCGGAATGCTGACTTCCGTGGGCGGCGACCCGAGTTCAGGCAAGACCACCGCTAGGGTGCCGGGCACCGGGCCAGGCACCCTGGCCAGCGCCGGGCGCAGCAGCTCGGCGACCGGCTGGTATGCCGCCGAGTCCAGTTCGGCAGCCCGGCCGCGCAGCACCAGCCCGGCCGCCGCAGCCACCTCGCGCTGAGCTTTCCCGGACCCGGTGCGCTGGTATTCCGTCAGCACATGCTCTACCAGCGCGGTCTTGCCGATGCCTGCCTCGCCGGCCACGAAGACGGCCGGCCGCTGGCCATCCTGCGCGGACCGCAGGAAGCCGCGCAGCGCCGCCTCCTCCGCCTCCCGCCCGACCAGCGACCCGCCCATGTCATCAGAGTGCCCTAACGGGCGCCGGTCAGCCCAGTGCATCGTCAGTTGCTTGCCGCAGGACGGGGGCTGAGCGGCGTCGCCGCGCCGCGGCGGAACCGGCGCAAGCCCGGCCTCGATCAGGAATCCGCTACTGCCGGGCTGGCTGCACTGGCGTTTCACCAGAGCAGAGCAGCCGGACAGAGCTGATGCCGTCTGCCGTGACATCGCAGTACGCCTGCTGCTCCATGACCCGTGGCCCGTCGGCAGCATCAAGCTGGATCCGGTAGCTCAGGTGCAGCCGCTGCCCGACGATGTCCGCGCTGGCGGCGACTACGGTGCCGGCCTCGGCATCAAGCCAGTCACTGAGCATCGCCACTGCCGCCTCCCGGCCCTCGGCCGCTACGCTGCGCCTGGGCAGCAGCGCCTGCATCCGGACGGCGGGGCTGAGGCAGCTTCCGATCGCCGCGAAGTCCGCGGCGCGCAGTGCCGTGATGAAATGATCGCCGACTTCTTGCCCGATCGTCATGGCCGCTGGTCCCTCCGCCTCGGCTGGCAACGACCAAACGGTAAGACGGTGGCAGGCGCCGGGGATACCGCAAAACTACGGCATTGCCCGGCCGCGGCGACGCCCGTGGCTCGCCAGCCAGCTCACCCGGCGCATGTGCAGCCGGATTGCGAACGCTGTGTGGATGCGGTGAAGATCCTCCCTGCTAGCCATCCGCGGCCCGGCTCCATGCTGGCTGCGCCTTAGCATGCTGTGATGGCAGCACCATGCTATTGATCTCCTTCTCCCAGCTGGACGTCTCGTCACCGGCGTCTTACCTGGTTGCCCTGGCCTTCCCGGCGCTCGACGCGCTGCTGCCCGTGGTACCGAGCGAAACGGCCATCGTGGCGCTCGGCGTCGCCTCGGCCGAACATACCGACCCGCGGATCGCCGTGCTGATCGGCCTCGCCGCCTGCGGCGCGTTTATCGGCGACAACGTTAACTACTTGCTTGGCAGGTGGTTCGGCCCGGCAGTCACCCGCCGGTTCCTGTCCGGGGAGCGCGGCACCCGCCAGCGGGCCTGGGCGGAGCGCTCACTAGAGCGATACGGGGCGCGCCTTATCATCGCCTGCCGGTTCATCCCGGGCGGGCGCACCGTGGTGACGCTGACCTGCGGTCTGGTCGGGTACCGGCGGCGGTCGTTCGTGATCGCCACCGCGGTCGCCTCGGTGATCTGGGCCAGCTATGCATTCCTCATCGGCCGGCTCGGCGGCCGGGCATTCGAGCACAAGCCCTGGGCCGGCCTGCTGCTAGCGCTCGGCGTCGTCCTGGTGGTCAGCGCGATCATCGAAGTCCTGCGGCGCACCCGGCCGTGGCGGTGGCTGCGCAGGCCCGGCCGTACCGGCTGAGCGAAGCAGGATGCCCGGGCGCCCGACTGACTTTCGGCCGCCTGGCCTAGCCATCCCGACGCAGGCCGAGCCGGTAACCGCCGCCCAGAACGGTCAAGATGACCTGCGGGCTTGCCGGATCGTCCTCGATCTTGCGGCGCAGGTTCTTCACGTGCGAGTCGATAGTCCGCTCGTAGCCGTCGAACTCATAGCCGCGCACCCGGTTGATCAGCTCGAACCGGGAGTACACCCGGCCGGGGGCAGTGGCCAGCGCCAGCAGGATGCCCCATTCGGTGGGGGTCAGCTCGATGGGCGCGCCGCGCGCCGTAGCCTCACGCCGGGGCCGGTCGATGACCAGCAGCCCGTCGCCGTAACTTGTCACGTCGTCAGCCGGCCCGGCAGCCGCAGCGCCGCGCCGCAAGATCGCCTGGACCCGGAGCACCAGCTCACGCGGGCTGAATGGCTTGGTGACGTAGTCGTCGGCGCCAAGCTCAAGCCCGCGGATCCGGTCCTCCTGGCCGCTCTTGGCCGTCAGCATCAGGATCGGCATCGATCCCGCGGCCCTGATCTCGCGGGCCACTGCCTCGCCCGGCACGTCCGGCAGGCCCAGGTCGAGGATGATCAGATCCGGTGCCGACGAGCGGGCCAGGCTGATTGCCTCCGCCCCCGACCCAGTCGAGACCACAATGTGGCCGGCTCGCTCCAGGTAGGACCGGACGAACTCGCGTAGCTTCCGCTCATCCTCCACTACCAGCACCGTTGCGCCCACTGGCTATCCCTTCCCCGTGGCGCTTCATCCCCCGGATTGAGGGCCGCCATGCCCACGGGGTGGCCTTGTCAGTGGCCTGGCAAGCGCATCGCGTCCAGAATGAACGCCTGGACCTCGGCCTCGTAGGCCAGCCGGGCGAACCGCCCGGACGGGCCCGTATGGGCGCCGGCGCCCAGCTCGGCGCGGAAAAGGATCGTGGCGCCGGCTGTGTCGGTCTCCCGCAGCCGGGCGACCCACTTGGCGGGCTCGTGGATCAGCACCCGCGGGTCGTTGACGGCGCCGGTCACCAGCAGGTCAGGCCGCGGGCCGTCGGGCGGGTTCTCGTACGGCGAATAGGCACGCAGGCAGGTGAAATCGCCCCGGTCCCGCGGGTTGCCCCATTCATCCCATTCGTTCACGGTCAACGGTATGCTCGGGTCGAGCATGGTATTGACGCAGTCGACGAATGGCACTTCAGCCACCACGGCGCGCCAGCGACCGGGCGCGCGGGAGTAGACAGCGGCCTGCAGCAGCCCGCCGGCCGACAACCCGCGGGACACGATCTTGCTGCCGTCGACAAGAGCGCGCGAGCCAGCCGCGTCGCCCGCCAGCCAGTCGGCGACTGCGACGAAATCGTCAAAGGTGTTCGGTTTCGCGCGCAGCCTGCCCTGGTGCCACCAGTTCCGGCCGCATTCACCGCCGCCGCGCACGTGCGCGATGGCGTAAACCAGCCCGCGGTCGAGCAGCGACGGCAGGCTGATGTCGAATTCGGGGTCCGCGCAGGATTCGTAGGCGCCGTAGCCGTAAAGCAGGCACGGGGCGCTGCCGTCCAGCGCGGTACTGGCCGCGCGGGCCAGCGTGACCGGGATCCGCGTCCCGTCGGCAGCGACCGCGTGCAGCCGCTCCGTGATGTATCCGTCCGGGTCATAGCCAGCCACCTGCTGACGCCTGACTTCGGTCCGCTGGCCGGTGGCCAGCTCGAGCTCGGACCAGGCCGGCGGCTCGGTCAGCGACTCCTCGACGATGATCACGGTCCGGGCGTCGTAGTCGTCGGCGTGCGCCACCTTGATGGTGCCGGCGGGCTTCGCCAGCGGCACTTCCCGGACGCTGCCGCCGCCAGTGTCGGTGATCACCAGCAGCGGCGCGCCGTCACGGCGCAGGGTGAGCAGCAGGTGACGGGCAAACACGTCGCACGAGAGCAGCCGGGTGTCCGCCCGCGCCGGGGCTATCGCCGGGCAGTCCAGCTGCACCCAGTTCTCCCGGCCCGGCGCCGAGACGAGCGCGCGCATCAGCCGGAACTCGGCGGCGCCGTCGTCGGTCACCAGGTAAAGCTGGCCGCCGCGATCCTCGCGGCCGTGATCCACCCGGTACTCGACTGCGCGGCGGCGCAGCGCCACCAGGACCGGCTCGCGCTCCGGATCGGCCATCGGGATCAGCCGGACCTCGGTGGTGTCTCGCGAGGCCGAGGTGATGATCGCCAGCGTGCCGCTGCGCGACGTGCGCAACTCGAACTCGAAGCGCGCGTCGTCCTCCGTCAGCACCAGCACGTCCGTGCCGGGCGCGGTACCGACCCGGTGCCGCCAGACCTGATACGGGCGGTGCAGTTCGTCCGGGACCAGGTAGAAGAGATAGCGCGAGTCCGCGCTCCAGGCACTGCCCGGGCAGGTACGCGGCGCCAGATCCGGCCGGATCTGCCCGGTCACCAGGTCGGTGATCCGCAGCGCGTAGACCTCGGCCCCGCTGGTGTCGACCGACCAGGCGAGCAATCTGCCGTCCGGGCTCGGCTCGCGGACTCCGACATCGGCGAAGCCGGTGGCCCTGGCGATGATGTTCTCGTCCAGCAGCAGTTGTTCGGTGGTTTCTCCGGGTTTCGCCCTGAGGAACTGTAGATTTTCGCCTTCTTCGGGCATTCTGGTCCAGTACGCATAACCGCGGCATGGCCACCTGACCGAGTCCTCGGCCTGGCGGGTGGTCCGCCCGGCCGCTGCGCGGAACAACTCACCGGCGAGCTCCGCCAGCGGGCGGGTACGTGCGTCGTAAAAGGCGCGCTCCGCGGTCAGGTAGTTCCGCAGGGCCGGCTCTTGCGGGTCGCGCATCCAGGCATAGCCGTCCACATCGGCGGTGCCGTGGAGTTCCCGCGTTACCGGGACGCGCGGGGCCCGCGGGGGAAGCGAGACTGCCGAGGCTGGCGAGGTTTTCGGGCCTGGCGAGCTTGGCGGTGCTGGCTGGTATGACGGTCCTGGCAGGCCTGGCGAGCTTGGCGGTGCTGGCTGCTTTGACGGTCCTGGCAGGCCTGGCGAGCTTGGCGGTGCTGGCTGGTATGACGGTCCTGGCAGGCCTGGCGAGCTTGGCGGTGCTGGCTGCTTTGACGGTCCTGGTGGGCCTGACGGGCCTGCTGGGCTCGGCCGTGCAGATGGGCATGATGGGCTTGACGGGGCCTGACCTGGACCTATCACATCAGGAAGGGCGTCAAGTGGTCCGACGGCGTACCGCTGACCGCCAAGGACGTCGCCTACACCTTCACCAGGGACATCCGCCCTGGCTCCACCGAGCTGGCCGACAACACCGCCTACGTCGCGAACATCACCAGCGCGGTGGCCACCGGCCCGTACACGGTGGTGATGAAGGTCAAGAAGCCGACGCCGGGGATGAGCCGGCTGATCGTGTCGATCCTGCCCGAGCACATCTGGAAGAACGTGCCGGAAAGCAAGGTCAGCACGTTCGCGAACAGCAACCCGGTCGGCTCCGGCCCGTTCATCGTGACCAAGTACGCCGAGAACCAGTCGATCAGCATGACGGCCAACCCGCACTATTGGGGCGGCAAGCCGGGCATCTCGAACCTGATCATCCAGAAGTTCGATAACCCGAGCGCCGAGTCGTTCGCCCTGAAGAACGGCAGCATCGACTTCGCCGAGAACCTCAGCACGCTGCTGTTCAAGTCGCTCAAGGGCGCGCCAGGCGTGACGCTCAACGACGCCCCGTCCGGGAACTTCGACGAGCTCTCGTTCAACAACGGCGCCGCGACGGTATCCGGCCATCCGATCGGCAACGGCAACCCCGCGGTCAGGGACGTCAACGTCCGGCACGCGATCAGCTACTCGATGAACCTGCCGCAACTGGTGAAGCGGGTGCTGCTGGACACCGGCTCGCCAGGCAGCTCGGTCATCCCGCCGATCTACCCGCAATTCCACTACAGCCCGCCTGCGCCGTATACGTATGACCCGGCGAAGGCCAAGCAGATCCTCACGGCGGACGGCTGGCAGCCCGGGCCTGGCGGCATCCGGGTGAAGAACGGCGAGCAGCTCAGCCTGCGGCTGTTCATCCGCAACCAGTCGCCGACAGAAAGCCAGGCGGCGCCGTACCTCAAGAGCTGGATGAACGCCATCGGCATCAAGGTGACCACCACCTTCATGTCCGACAGCCAGCTCACCCAGGTCATCGGGGACGGCGACTACGACATGTTCGTCTGGGGCTGGGGGGTCGAGCCGAACCCGGACTTCCAGCTGTCGGTCATGACCTGCGGCCAGCGGTCGGTCGGGTCCAACGGCAAGTACACGCCGGGCTGGTCGGACAGCTACTACTGCAACAAGACCTACGACAACCTCTACACCCAGCAGAAGGGCCTGGACGGCGCCGCCCGCGCCAAGGTCGTCAAGCAGATGCAGCAGATGCTGTACACCGATGACCCGTACTCGCTGCTCTACTACTACAACGACACCCAGGCCTACCGGAGCGACCTGTTCACCGGTTACGCGCCGCAGCCGGATACCCCCAACGGGCTGCTGCTCTACCAGGAGGTCTCCTGGTGGAGCTACCGGTGCATCCGGCCGGTGGGCACCAGCCCGTCGCTAACCGACCATAACGTCGGCTGCCAGCACATCACCGGCCTGGGCAGCAAGGCCGACGCCGGGGCGACCGGCGGCGGCGGAATCCGGGATCAGCGCGCCGATGATCGGCGGCATCATCGCCCTGGTCGTACTGCTCGGCGGCGCCGCGCTGCTGCTCACCCGGCGGCGCCGGACCTCGACCGCGGACGACCGGGAGTAACGACCAGGTGACTGCGCTCCAGCCCGGGGCCCGCCTCGATGCGCACGATCATCTTGCCACCGAGGAACGCGGGTCATCCGGCCTGGCCCGGGTGCTATGGGTGAAGATCAGCAGCGCGCTGCTGACCCTGTTTTTCGTGCTGGTCTGCAACTTCTTCCTGTTCCGGGTGCTGCCTGCTAACCCGGCGAAGAACCTGACCAGGAACAACGCGCTGACCGCGTCGCAGCTGGCGGCGATCAACAAGACCTTCGGGCTCGGCCTGCCGCTGCCACAGCAGTTCTGGAACTACCTGGTGCAGACCGCGGGCGGAAACCTCGGCCGGTCGTTCGTGAACCAGGAGCCGGTCGGTCAGCTGATCATGGATCATCTGTGGCCCACCGTGCTGCTCGTCGGCACCGCCACCGTGCTTTCCACGATCATCGGCGTGTGGATCGGCATCCGCGGCGGATGGAACCGGGGCGGCACGTTCGACCGCAACTCAACCGCGGTGTGCAACACGCTGTATGCGATGCCTGACTTCTGGCTCGGCATGGTGCTGCTGATCGCGTTCGCCTCCAAAGTCGCGCTGTTTCCCACGGCCGGCATGCACAATCCGGCCGGCGGCGGCACCGGGCTGGCGAACCTGGCCGACTTGCTCTGGCACCTCACCCTGCCGTGCATCGTGCTGACGCTGGTCTACCTGGCGGAATACTCGCTGGTGATGCGGTCATCGCTGATCGACGAGCTCGGGGCGGACTACCTGACCACGGCGCGGGCCAAGGGCCTGCGCGATGACCTGGTCCGGCGCAGGCATGCCGTGCCGAACGCGCTGCTGCCGTCGGTCACGCTGATCATGCTGAACCTGGGCTTCGTGATTTCCGGGGCGATCACCACGGAGGTGGTGTTCTCCTGGCCAGGGCTCGGGCAGCTGTCATTCCAGGCGCTCAATGCCCCGGACTACCCGGTGCTTGAGGGCACCTTCCTGCTGTTCTCGGCCGCGGTGATCGCCGCCAACGTGATCGGTGACCTGCTGCTGACCGTCTTCGACCCCCGGGTGCGGAACGCATGAGCGCCCCCGCCGCCCCCGCCCCCGCCGCGGTGCCATCCGCCCGGCAGATCGCCAGGGTGCGGCGGCGCCGGGCGCTGGCCCGGTTCTGGCGGGAGTACCGGAAGGACCGGGGCGGGATGATCGGCCTCGTAATCCTCGCCGTGATGGTCGTCGTCGCCCTCGCCGCGCCGCTGCTGGCGGATTCCAGCGGTCTCAATGCGGCCGCCGCCACCTATCCGGCCAACGCCGGCCCGGGCTGGCATTACCCGCTCGGCACGGACGCCGACGGCCGCTCGGTGCTGACCGCGCTGATCTGGGGATCGCGGATCTCGCTGCTGATCGGGTTTACCGCGACGTTCCTGTCCATGGTGATCGGCGCGATCATCGGGATCATGGCCGGGCACTTCGGCCGGATCACCGACAACCTGCTGATGCGGGTCACCGACTGGTTCCTGGTGGTGCCGTTCCTGCCGCTGGCGATCGTGCTGGCGCGCACGCTCGGGCCATCGCTCGGCGTGATCATCTTCGTGATCGGCGTCACGTCCTGGGCGGGCACCGCACGGATCATCAGAGCCCAGGCGCTCGCCGTCGAGACCCGCCCGTACCTGGAACGCTCCCGCGCTCTCGGCGCGGGGCACTGGCACCTGATGTCCAGGCACGTGCTGCCTAACGTGATGCCGCTGCTGCTGGCCAACACGATCCTGACCGTCGCGGGGGTCATCCTGGCCGAGACCACGTTGTCGTTCCTCGGCCTCGGTGACCCGCTGCGGCCGTCCTGGGGCGAGATGCTGAACGAGGCATTCTTCACCGGCGGCGGCTCGGCGGGCAACCAGCTGTGGCTGATCGCGCCCGGCGTGGCGATCATCACGGTGGTGATGGGCTTCACGCTGTGCGGGCACGCGCTTGAGACGGTGTTCGACCCCAAGCTGCGGGAGCGATGATGGCCCTGATCGAGCTGCGCGACCTCGCGGTCACCTACCAGACGGCCGGCGGCGAGGTACCCGCCGTGCGCGGAGTCAGCCTGGCCCTGGACGCCGGCCAGACGATGGGCATCGCGGGCGAGTCCGGCTCCGGCAAGTCGACCATCGCCGCGGCCATCCTTCGGCTGCTGCCGCGCAGCGCGAAGGTCAGCGGCCAGATCATCTTCGAGGGCACCGACATCCTGACGATGAACTGGGGCAGGCTGCGCGCGGTGCGGTGGGCAGGCGCGTCGATCGTGTTCCAGGGCGCGATGCACTCGCTCAACCCGGTGCAGCGGATCGGCAGGCAGATCGCCGAGCCGATCCTGCTGCACGAGCAGGGGGTGACACCGGCGGCCGCTGAGAAACGGGCCAAGGACCTGCTCTGGCAGGTCGGCCTGTCCGGCTGGCGGGCGGCCAGCTACCCGCACGAGCTGTCCGGCGGGCAGAAGCAGCGCGTCATGATCGCGATGGCACTGGCCTGCGGGCCGCACCTGATCGTGGCCGACGAGCCGACCACGGCGCTGGACGTGATGATCCAGGCCCAGGTGCTCAACCTGATCAAGGGCCTGGTGGAGCAGCGCGGCATCAGCATGATCATGATCAGCCACGACCTGTCCGTGCTGTCCGCCACCTGCCAACGGCTCGCCGTGATGTACGCCGGCCAGATCGTCGAGGAAGGCCCGGCGCACCAGGTCTTCACCGCCGCCCGCCATCCCTACGCCGAGGCGCTGGCCTGGGCGTTCCCGGTGATCGGCGACCAGCGGTCCCGGCTGAGCCCGCGCGGCCTCGGCGGCGATTGCCCCGACCCTGCCGACGTGCCGCCGGGCTGCTCGTTCCACCCGCGCTGCGCGGTAGCCGAACCCGAGTGCTCGTCGGTGCATACCGAACTCTGGCCGGCCGGGCCGGGACGGGTTGCCGCCTGCATCCGGGTACTTCCCGGTGGCGCCGGCGAGTACCACCGACCATCCGTTTCAGATGCTGAACAATCGCCTGGCGAGGCAGTCTGATGACGATGGCAGCCAGCCCCGGGCCGGCCCGCCGCGGTGACGCCGGCCAGCCCATGCTGTCCGCGGCCGGGGTCACGGTGCGGTTCGCCGGGCGGGGGCGGGGCCGCGGCAAGGCGGCAGCGCGGGCGGTGGACGGCGTCAACCTGGATATCGCCGCGGGCGAGATTGTCGCGCTGGTCGGCGAGTCCGGTTGCGGCAAGACCACGCTGGCGCGCACCATGCTCGGCCTGGAACGGCCGACCGGCGGCGAGATCAGGTACCAGGGCTCGGCGCTGGCGTACCGGACCTCGGCGCTGCGCGGCTACCGTCGAGCGGTCCAGCTCGTGCTGCAGGACCCGACCGGGTCGCTGAACCCCAGGCACACCGTGTACGAGGCGGTCGCCGAGGGGGTCCGGATCCACAAGCTTGGCAACGAGGAGGGCCGGGTCGCCGACGCGCTGGCCCGCTGCGGGCTGCGGCCGCCGGAGCGGTTCTTCCAGCGCTACCCGCACGAGCTGTCCGGCGGGCAGCGGCAGCGGGTGGTGATCGCCGGCGCGCTGGTGCTTGAACCGCGGGTGCTGGTCGCCGACGAGCCGGTCGCCTCGCTGGACGCGTCGGTCCGCGGCGAGATCCTCGCCCTGCTGCTCAAGCTGCGCGACGACCTCGGCCTGGCCGCCCTCGTGGTTACCCACGACCTCGGGCTGGCCTGGAACATCGCCGACCGGCTGGCGGTGATGTACCTGGGCCGGATCGTCGAGATGGGCACGCCGGAGCAGGTATTCGCCAGCCCGCGGCATCCGTACACCAGGGCGCTGATGTCGGTGCTGCCCGAGTCGCCGATACCGCCGGTCGTGCTCACCGGGGAACCGCCGGACGCCACCAGTATCCCGGCCGGCTGCCGGTTCCACCCGCGCTGCCCAGCGCTGGCTGACGGCTCGGCCGCCGCGGCCGGCGTGGCGGACAGCTGCACCGGGGCCGCGCTGCCCGTGCTGCCGGCCGCTTTGCCGCGCGGTGGCAGCATGGTGTCCTGCCACCTCGCCGCCGTCCGAGCCGAGCCTGCCGCCCCGGCCGTGCCTTGATGCTGGCCGGCCCCAGGTCAGGCCCGGCCGGCCAGCCGGAGCAGCTCGCTGACCTGGTCGGCCGGCAGGCCGTAGCTGGTGTTGCCGTCCCGCCCGGTCACCGTCGGCGCGGCGAGCAGGCAGTTGAGCACTGCTTCCTCGGTAGCCTCGACGACGGCGGCAAAGTAGGGATCAAGATCATTATTTTTAACGGGGGCTACGCCGGCGGCTGCCTGCCCGCGCGGCGCGCGCAGCCCGGTTGCCAGGGCGAGGAAGATCTCGCCGCTGGCATGGTGCCCGGTCGACCCGGTCCTGGCCAGACCGAGACCGGCTCTCCTGGCCAGCCGTTCGCATCCGGCGGAATCCAGCGGGCCGTCGGTGAGGACCACCACGATGCAGGAGCCGGCCGGCCGCGGCTGGCTGTTCCCGGGTCCGGCTCCCGGTCCGGCTCCCGGTCCGGCTCCGGGCACGGCGGGCGGCGGGAGCAGCCGCCCGGCCGGCCGGCCGTCAATGGTCAGCCGCTCGCGCTCGCCGAAGTTGGCCAGCAGCAGCACGCCTACCGTATGGCCGGACGGCAGCAGCCGGGACGCAGTGCCGATACCGCCCTTGTAACCGAGGCAGCTCATGCCGGTGCCCGCCCCGACCGCGCCCTGCGGTGGCGGCAGGCTGGCCGGCTGCCTGGCGGCAGCGAGGGCGGCTGCCACGTCGGCGGCGGTTACCTGCATCCGGCGCGGGTCGGAGAGGAAGCTGTCGTCGCATTCGGCCACGATCGGGATAATCACGTCTTCGGTGCCGATGGCCGGCTCCTCGGCCATCAGCAGCTCGCAGGCCGCGTCGTAGACCCGGCCTACCTGCATGGTGGAGGTGAGGAAGACAGGTGTCTCGGCCAATCCCCATTCGCTGGCGGCCAGGAAGCCAGTGCACTCGCCTGCGCCGTTGAGCACCGAGCCGCCGGCCGGGACCGGGCGGCGGAAGAGGTTCCCGCCGGGATCCAGCACAGTGACGCCGGTCCTGGCGATGCCACGGCCGACCGGCGGCTCCGGCTCGTCCCGCCAGACGGTGGCGTGCCCGACGCCGACGCCCGGCACGTCGGTGATCGATCCGATCGGCCCGGATGGCAGCACGCCGATCCGGATGCCGAGGTCAGCTGCTCGCGTCATCCAGCGATCATGCCCCAGCGCGGGCGTCGCTGATGCCGCCGGGTGCGGCCGGGCCGCCGGGTGCGGCCGGGCCGCCGGGTGCGGCCGGGCCGCCGGGTGCGGCCGGGCCGCCGGGTGCGGCCGGGCCGCCGGGTGCGGCCGGGCCGGCCGGGCCGGCCGGGCCGCTGGCGATCCCGGTGGTCTGGAGCGAGGCGTGCCTGCGGCACCAGCCGGGCGGCGAGGTATGGCTAGGCGTCCGCGAGCCGGGCACCGAAGTACCCGAGCGGGCCGAGGTCATCCTGGCCGCGCTGCGCGCCGCTGGGGCCGGCCTTGTGCCGGCCGTGCCGCACGGCGATGAGGTGCTGCTTTCGGTGCATGACGAGGCCCTGGTCGACCATCTGCGCACCATCTGGGCGGACTGGGAGGCGGGCGGCTACGTATCCGGGTACGGGCGCGACCGGGTAGTGCCGTACGTATTCCCGACCGCCGGGCTGCTGGCCGGGCTGCCGCTGCGGTCACCCGCCGCAGTGCACGGCCGGATCGGCCGGTTCTGCTACGACACCATGACGCTGGTCGGGCCTGGCAGCTGGACGGCGATCCGGGCGGCCGTTGATGTCGCGCTGACCGCGGCCGGCCTGGTCGCCGCGGGCGCGCCTGCCGCCTATGCGCTATGCCGGCCGCCCGGCCATCATGCTGCCGTTGGCGCGCACGGCGGCTCGTGCTACCTGAACAACGCGGCCGTCGCGGCGCAGGCCCTGCGCCAGTCCGGGGCGGAGCGGGTTGCGGTCATCGACATCGACGCGCACCATGGCAACGGCACGCAGGCGATCTTCTACGGCCGCCCGGATGTCTACTACGGCAGCCTGCACGTGGACCCGGGGGCCGGCTGGTTCCCGCACTATGCGGGCTACGCCGACGAGACCGGCAGCGGCGCCGGCGCGGGCGCCAACCGGAACCTGCCGCTGGCCCCCGGCACCGGTGACACGGGCTGGCTGGCGGCGCTCGACGTGCTGTGCGCCGAGGCAGCCGGGCGGGGGATGGACGCGCTGGTCGTCTCGCTCGGCCTGGACGCCGCCGTCGCCGACCCGGAGAGCCCGCTGCGGGTGACCAGCGCCGGCTACCGCACCGCGGGTGAGCGGCTCGGCCGGCTCGGGCGGCCAGCCGTGCTGATCCAGGAAGGCGGCTATGACCTGGCGTCACTCGGCGGGCTCACGGTGACGACGCTGGCCGGGATAGCCGCCGGGGGCGGCCTAGCGAAGTTATCTTCCGCTAGGCGGAACGCCTTTCCGCGGCTGGGTTTCAGATCAGCCGGGCGAACCGGCGCAGCGAAGCGCTCAGGCCCCACCGCGAGACCGGCACGATCGTCCAGCGGCCGAGGCGGCCGGACAGCGGCCACGGCAGCTGCAGCAGTTCGGTCCACCGGAACTCTGCCTGCTGGCCGCTGGGTATCACCTCGAAGATGCCGAGACCGCGGACGAGCCGGCCAGTGTGCCGGACGACGCACCGGCGCGGCGGATCCCACTCGGTGATCACCATGGTGTCGGCGAAGCCAACGGGGCCGATGCCGGTCCGGGCCACCACCTCAGCGCCGGTGCCGGTGCCGCCGCGGACCTGCGTCCCCCAAATCCACTCGCGCTGCCGGGACCAGTCCATCGCCACCTGCCACACCCGCTCCGGCGTGGCCCCGACCAGCACCCTGGACGTGATCTCTAGCTGCGCGGACATGACTCGACGTTAGCCGTCGGCGGCGAGGCAACGCCGCCGGGGCCGCACCCGGCCACCGCCGGCGGCACCGGGCCGGTCTGCGACGCTGCATCAGCGGCCGACGGAGCGCCCGCTTCGGTGTACGGCTGCCGGGACGCGCATTCGTCGCTAACATAATCGGCTGATACGTGGTAGCTGCGGGGCTTCCGGGTGTCTTGTGTCCGCTGCGGCTGGTGTCCTGCTTCGGCTGCGGCGAGCAATGCGCCCGGGATGGATCACTGTCGCATTGCCCGGCGATATGAGGTGGTCACATGCCTGTACGGCGTCCCGCGCGGCACCGCTCCCCCCGCTCCCGGCGGGCCGGCCTGGGACGGGTCCAGCCGACCTATCCGCATCGCGGCCGACGGTCAAGGGCGATCTGGCTCGTGCTGCTGCCCGTCTTGCTGCTGGCGGGCTTTTACCTGGCCAAGGGCAGCATCCTCGGCTCGGCGCAGGCCGCGTTTGGGCAGGCTGCAGCCAGCGGATGCGGGTCGCCAGGGCCGCAGCCCGGCTCGGCCGGATCGCCGGTATCGCCGGGCGGCCCGGCTGGGTCACCATGCGCCCGGCCAGCCGCGAGCAATCCGGCCGCCCAGGCCAGCAGCGGGGGGCCGGCCACCGCCGCGCGTCACCACCGGCACGATGCCGGGCTCGCCGGGCAGGCCAGGCACAGCAGGCGCCCGCACCCGGCACCGTCGCCGCCGGCGCCCCAGTCGCCGCCGCCAACGCACGCTGCGCCGAGTCCCGCGCCATCGGCGACCGCTCCCGGCGGCGGCCAGCAGGGCGATGCCGCCGCGCAGGTGCTTGCGCTCATCAACTCGGCCCGGTCCCAGGCCGGGCTGCCCCCGTACACGCTGAGCAGCGGGCTCAGCCAGAGCTCGGCGGCGCACAATACGACAATGGCTGGCGGCTGCGGGCTGTCGCATCAGTGCCCCGGCGAGCCATCGCTCGGCACCCGCGAGACCAACGCCGGGGTGCGCTGGACATCGGCCGGGGAGAACATCGGCGAGGGCGGCCCGGTCGGCGGGTCGGACTCGGCCATCGCCAAGCTGGCGGTCGCCATTACCCAGGACATGCTGGACGAGAAGCCGCCGGATGAGGGGCACCGGCTGAACATCTTGAGCAGCAGCTTCCAGCACATCGGCATCGCCGTGCTGCGGGACAGCTCGGGCACCGTGTGGATGACCCAGGACTTCTCGAACTAGGCCAGCATGGCGGCGAAGCCGACCTGGCCGCTGATCTCCGCACCCAGCGCGGCAAAGTCTGTCATCTGGCACCCTGGTCAGCTGGTTTGCTGGCCAGGCAGCCGCGGATGCGGGCGGCGGCCGCCTCGGCGGCGGCCTGCCCGCACGACATGTCCTGATTGAGGAACGTGGTGCCGCGGCGCTGCTCGTCGGCGGCCCGCGGGTACAGCCAGGCGTGGAAGTGCGGCTGGAAGTCCATGGTCGAGACCAGGTGGATGCGTTCCGCCCCGGTTCCCGGCCGGGCGGCACGGTACAGGCCGGCCAGCAGCCGGCCGAACGAAGCCGCCTCGGCGTCGGTCATCCCGGCGAAGTCGGTAAAGTGCCGCCTCGATTCGATCCGCAGGCTGCCGGCCAGGCACATCTGGGCCGGGCCGTGACCGACCAGCCAGTCGCTGTCCTCGATGAGCCAGCCGCCGGGCGGCGGGTCCTGGTGGTTGTGCTGCCTGTCGCAGTAATAGCAGCCTGGCTGGTTGATCATGTTCATTGTCTCCTTTGTCTGCTGGCAGCCAGGCCATGTCCGTCGCATCGCCGTCTGGCACCGGCACCGGCTGGCCCAGTGTTATCTGATGCTAAGTATTATGCAACATTAATGTTTCGTCAATGCAATTATTGGGTACCCTGACTGGAGCAGTACGGCTACGATCGGCCTATGGCTGACACGCGGCGGCGGCCAGGCCCGCCAGCGCAGCAGGCGCCGCCTGGCCCGGCGCCTTCGGACGAGGGACCAGTTCAGGATGAGCGACTGCTCGCCGCGGCGGCTCGCGTGCTGCAGGATGCCGGCTGGGATGGCCTGACCATCGAGGCGGTCGCCGAGGCCGCCGGGCTATCCCGGGTGACGGCCTGGCGCCTCGGCGCGTCCCGGGAGGCGCTGGTCGCCTCGCTGCTCAGCCAGCTCGGCCAGGATTACCGGCAGGCCATGTGGCCGGCGATAGTCGGCGCCGGCCCGGCGCGGGCCCGGCTGGACCAGGCGATCGACGCCCTCTTTGACGTCATCGACGCCCACCTGCCGCTGCTGCTCGCCTCCGACACGGTCTTCCACCGGGCCACCGCGACAAAGATCAACTTCAACGAGCCGTTTACCCGGCTCTTCGCCGACGGCCGCATCGACCACTCGGTCGCGGACATCGCCGACAATCCCGCGGAAGCCGCTGACCTGCTCTTCAACACCGCCTGCTGGCCATACGTCCATCTGCGCGGCCGGCACGGCTGGACCCCGGCGCGGGCCCGGCAGCGGCTGCTCGGCCTGCTCGGCCCGAGCCTGGATCCGGCCAGCCCGAGCCCGGTCCCGGGCTGATGGCGGCATAGCACCCGTTCAATGCCATATCGAGCAGGTTGCCTGGCCCGGCCGGGTATGACCCGTAACATCGGGGAAGAGGTGATCACATGAGCATCGTTTCGCGTGGCTTCGGCGGGCGGCGGAGATCGTCCCGCCCGGACCTGCCGCCCGGCCAGTACCTCGTCGAGGATTTCCCGGTGCTCTCGGCCGGCCCGACGCCGCGGATCGACCTCGGCGCCTGGAAATTCAGCATCGTGACCGAGGACGGCAGCAACCACGACTGGGACTGGGCGGCCTTCCGCGCGCTGCCGAGCGAGGACATTACCGTCGACCTGCATTGCGTCACCAAGTGGTCGAAGCTCGGCACCAGGTGGGCCGGGGTCTCGCTGGATACCATCCTGGGCGACATCGAGACCGCGGCCGAGTTCGCCCTGGTCGGCTCCTACGGCGGCTACACCACGAACCTGCCGGTCGAGGACTTGCTGGGTGGCCAGGCGTGGATCGCCTACCGCTACGACGGCGAGGATCTCGAGCCTGAGCACGGCGGGCCGGCCCGGCTGCTCGTCCCGCATTTGTACCTGTGGAAGTCCGCCAAGTGGGTCAACGGCATCCAGCTGCTCGACGCCGACGAACCGGGGTTCTGGGAGAGCGCCGGCTACCACAACTACGGAGACCCATGGCGCGAGCAGCGGTACTGGGGCGACTGACCTGGCGGGTCGCCGTCGTTGTCGCGGTGCGCGAAGAGACCCCGACCGCCCGGACGATCGTCCTCGACGTGCCAGGCTGGCCCGGTCATCTGGCGGGCCAGCACGTCGATCTGCGGCTGACCGCGCCCGACGGGTACTCGACGCAGCGGTCCTACTCGATCGCGTCCGCGCCAGCCGGCCACCGGCTGGAGCTGACAGTGGAGCCGGTGCCGGACGGCGAGGTCTCCCCGTACCTGGCCGGCGTGCTGACCGGCGGGGACCAGCTGGAGCTGCGCGGGCCAGTCGGCGGCTGGTTCGTCTGGCGGCCGGGGACGACTGAGCCGGCCTTCCTGGTGGGCGGTGGGTCCGGGCTGGTCCCGCTGATGGCGATGATCCGCTCGCGCGAAGCGGCCGGCGATGAGTCTCCGTTTCAGCTGCTTTACTCAGTCCGCGACCCGGCCTCGATCCTCTATGCGGAGGAGCTGCGGCAGCGGGCGCGCGACGACAAGGGGCTCGGCGTGACCTATGCGTTTACCCGCACGGCGCCGCCGGGATCCGGGCGGCCGGCCGGGCGGATCGACGCAAGCCTGCTGCGGGCCGCGGGCTGGCCGGCCGACCGGCGGCCAGCCGTCTATGCGTGCGGCCCGACCGGTTTCGTCGAGGCCGCGGCGAACCTGCTGGTAGACATCGGCCACGACCCGCGGCGCATCAAGACGGAGCGATTCGGCACCACCGGAGGTCCAGCATGAGCCAGCCACTCCTCGACGGCAACGCGCTGGCCGGCGCGCTGAGCGAGATCTTCCGGGTAGACGTCACCACGGCCATCGGGCAGTGCGCGCACTGCCGGCATAGCGGCCCGATGGCCGAGACCATGGTCTACGCCAATGCGCCGGGAATGGTCGCGCGTTGCCCGGAATGCGACGAGGTAGTTCTGCGCCTGGTCAGCGCCACCGGGCGAGCCTGGCTCGACCTGCGCGGCCTGATCTGCCTGCAGCTGGCCGTCCCGGCCGACCCGGCGGCGGAGCCGGGCCCGGGCGCCTGATAGGCACCATCGCGGCACCGCAAGCCTGCCGCAGCGCACGGCGCCTTCCTTGACGGCTACCAGGCCGGCCTGCCTTGACGGCTACCAGGCCCCGGCCTGCTCTGGTGGCGGCCGGGGCGGTGGTCAGCTACGCCGCGCTGCGCGGCCTCGCCGGGCCAGCCGCAGCGGTCCCGCAGCCTGTCGCGGTCCCGCCGCCCGCGGCGGTCCTGTCCGCTGACCGCGAACGGCAGCGGGAAACAAACTACGGCGCCGGCGGCTTGACGACTGTAAGCAAGTAATCGACCAGGGAAGTGAACCTGATGAGCGAAACCCTCTCGCTGCCTGTGCTGCCGCTCGACGATTCCGTGGTGCTGCCGACCATGGTGGTGCCGTTCGACACGTCGGGCTCGGAGGTCCGGGCCGCCATCGAAGCCGCGCAGGCGTCGGCGGCGGGCCGCCCGGCAGACGCCAAGCCACGCGTGCTGCTGGTGCCCCGGCTGGACGGCAAGTACTCGGCGGTCGGCACGCTCGGCGTCATCGAGCAGATCGGACGGCTGCCCAGCGGCGAGCCCGCCGCGGTCATCCGCGGCCTGTCCCGGGTGCGGGTCGGCGTCGGCACCGTCGGCCCGGGTGCCGCGCTCTGGGTCGAATGCACAGTGGCGGAGGAGCCAAAGCCATCGGCCCGGGCGCATGAGCTCGCCCGCGAGTACCGCGGGCTGGCCACCACAATCTTGCAGAAGCGCGGCGCCTGGCAGGTGGTTGACTTCCTGCAGCGGATCACCGACCCGTCGGCACTCGCGGACAGCGCCGGCTATGCCAGCTACCTGACGCTGGCGCAGCGGACCGAGCTGCTGGAGACGACCGACCCGGAGCAGCGGCTCGACCGGCTGACCGGGTGGGCGCGCGACCAGCTTGCCGAGCTCGATGTCACCGAGACCATCGAGAATGATGTCCGCGAGGGCATGGAGAAGCAGCAGCGCGAGTTCCTGCTCCGCCAGCAGCTCGCGGCGATCCGCAAGGAGCTCGCCGAGCTGGACGGCAAGCCGGCCTCGGAGGAAGACGACTACCGGGCCAGGATTGAGGCGGCTGACCTGCCGGAGAAGGTAGCCGAGGCGGCGCTGAAGGAAGCCGCCAAGCTGGAGCGCAGCTCGGACGCATCGCCGGAGGGAAGCTGGATCCGGACCTGGCTGGACACGGTGCTCGAGATCCCGTGGAACACCCACACCGACGATGCCTACGACATCGGCGGCAGCCGGGCGATCCTGGACGCCGACCATGCCGGGCTCGGTGACGTGAAGGACCGGATCATCGAGTACCTGGCGGTCCGCAAGCGGCGGGCCGACAAGGGCCTGACCCTGGTCGGCGGCCGCCGCAGCGGCGCGGTGCTGGCACTGGCCGGGCCGCCCGGCGTCGGGAAGACCTCGCTGGGCGAGTCGGTGGCGCGGGCCATGGGCCGGAACTTCGCCCGGGTGGCGCTCGGCGGCGTCCGGGACGAGGCGGAGATCCGCGGGCACCGGCGCACCTACGTCGGCGCGCTGCCCGGCCGGATCGTGCGGGCCATCCGCGAGGCCGGGTCGATGAACCCGGTGATCCTGCTGGACGAGGTCGACAAGCTCGGCACGGACTACCGCGGCGATCCCACCGCGGCACTGCTAGAGGTGCTCGACCCGGCGCAGAACCACACGTTCCGCGACCACTACCTCGAAGTGGAGCTGGACCTGTCCGACGTGCTCTTCATCGCGACGGCCAACGTGGCCGAGGCGATCCCCGAGCCGCTGCTCGACCGGATGGAGCTGGTCACGCTCGACGGCTACACCGAGGACGAGAAGGTGACCATCGCCCGGGACCACCTGCTGCCGCGGCAGCTTGAGCGGGCCGGACTGGACGCCGGCGACGTGACGGTCGCCGACGGCGCGCTGCGGCGGGTGGCCGCGGAGTACACCCGCGAGGCAGGCGTTCGGGCGCTGGAGCGGAGCATCGCCCGGGTGCTGCGGAAGATCGCCGCACAGCTGGCAGGCGGCACGGCGACCCTGCCGGTCACGGTCGGCCCGGCCGACCTGCACGGCTACCTGGGGCATCCCCGGCACACGCCGGAATCAGCCGAGCGGACGGCCGTGCCCGGCGTGGCGACTGGCCTGGCGGTCACCGGCACCGGCGGCGACGTGCTGTTCATAGAGGCGTCCCTGGCCGACCCGGAAACCGGCACGACCGCCGTCACGCTCACCGGCCAGCTTGGCGAGGTGATGAAGGAATCCGCCCAGATCGCGCTGTCCTACCTGCGCTCGCACGGCGCCGAACTCGAGCTGCCAGTCGGCGACCTGAAGGACCGCGGCGTGCACGTGCACGTGCCGGCCGGCGCCGTGCCCAAGGACGGGCCGAGTGCCGGGGTGACGATGACCACCGCCCTCGCTTCGCTGCTGTCCGGCCGGCTGGTCAGGTCTGACGTGGCGATGACCGGCGAGGTGTCGCTGACCGGGCGGGTATTGCCGATCGGCGGGGTGAAGCAGAAGCTGCTGGCCGCCCACCGGGCCGGTATCGCGACCGTGCTAATCCCGAAGCGGAACGAGCCCGACCTGGACGACGTGCCGGCCGAGATTAAGGCGGAGCTGGCGATTCACCCGGTCAGCGACGTCCGCGAGGTGCTGGAACTGGCGCTTGAGCCGACCGCTGCGCGGTCCGCTGTCGCTGCCTGAGCCGCTGGTCACGGCCGGCGCTCACGGCCGCTGGTCACGGCCGCCGGTTACGGCCGCCGGTTACGGCCGGCCCGAGTTCCCCGGGCGGGCTTAAGCGCCCGGGGAACTCGCGCTGGCAGCGGGCATCCCCGGCGGCCCGCTGGCGGCGGGCCTGCCGCGCCCTAGCCCGAGTGCCGCGGCGGCGGCAGCGGCGTCCGCCGGGACGGTCACCGGCTCCGGCTGCGCCGAGATCGCCGGGCCTGGCTCCTTCAGCCCGTTGCCGGAGATCGTGCAGACCACCAGCGAGCCAGGCCGTACCTGGCCGGCCGCGCGCGCCTGCAGCAGCCCGGCAACGCCGGCCGCGGACGCCAGCTCGCCGAACACGGCCTCCTTGCTGGCCAGCAGCCGGTAAGCGGCGAGGATCTGCTCATCGGTGACCGATCCGATCAGGCCGCCGGACTCGTCCCTGGCGGCCTCGGCGAGCCGCCAGGACGCCGGGTTGCCGATCCTGATCGCGGTCGCGATCGTGCTTGGCGCCGGGACGGGCCTGCCGGTCACGATCGGCGCGGCACCGCTGGCCTGGAAGCCGAGCATCCGGGGGGTCCGGGTCGCGCGGCCGTCGGCCAGGTACTCGGTGTATCCCAGCCAGTACGCGGCGATATTACCGGCGTTGCCGACCGGCAGGCAGTGCACCTCGGGCGCGTCGCCGAGAGCCTCGATGATCTCGAATGCGGCAGTCTTCTGACCTTGCAGGCGGTCCGCGTTGACGGAATTGACCAGCGCGACGGGATAGCTCTCGGCGAGCTTGCGGACGAGCTGCAGGCAGTCGTCAAAGTTGCCATCGACCTGCAGCAGCCGCGCGCCGTGCACTAGGGCCTGGGCAAGCTTGCCGATCGCGATCTTGCCTTGCGGGACGAGGACGGCGCAGGCCAGGCCGGCCCGCGCCGCGTATGCGGCGGCGCTCGCGCTGGTATTCCCGGTCGACGCGCAGATGACCATCGTGGCGCCCTTGGCTGCCGCGATGCTCACCGCGACGGTCATCCCGCGGTCCTTGAACGATCCGGTCGGATTCGCGCCCTCGACCTTGAGGTAAACCTCGCAGCCGGTCAGCGCGGACAGCGCGGGCGCGGGAAGCAGCGGAGTGCCGCCCTCGCCGAGGGTAACCACCGGGCCGCCGGCCAGCACCGGCAGCCGGTCGCGGTACTCGCCGATCACGCCGCGCCACCGGCCGGCCGCCGCGGTCCCGGCCGCCCGCGCCGCCGGCCAGCTGGCCGGCTGCCCGGTCGGACCGCCCGGCAGGCTGGCCGGCTGCCCGGCCCGGCCCGGCCCGGCCCCGGAGACGGAACTCACTCGCTCTCCTCACCCTCGACCCGCAGCACGCTGTCAACGGCACGGACTGCCGCCATCGTGCCGAGTTCGGCAACCGTCGCCGCCAGCTCCGACTCGCGGGCCGTGTGCGTCACGATGACCAGGTTGGCATCCTCGCCCCTGCCCTCCTGGCGTACTGACCTGATCGACACGTTGTGCCGGGCGAACGACTCGGCCACCGGGGCGAGCACGCCGGGCCGGTCGGCCACGTCCAGCGCGACGTAGTAGCGGGTGAGCGCATCGCCCATCGGCAGCACGGGCAGCTCGGCGTAGGTCGAGGCATCGGGGCCGCGGATCCCGGCGATCCGGTTGCGGGCGATGACCACGAGATCGCCGAGCACCGCGCTCGCCGTCGGGCCGCCGCCCGCGCCCGCGCCGTAGAACATCAGGCGGCCCGCCGATTCCGCCTCGACGAAAACGGCGTTGTATGCCTCGCGCACCGCGGCCAGCGGATGCACCCGCGGGATCATCGCCGGGTGTACCCGGGCCGAGATGCCGCCGTCGCACCGCTCGCAAATTGCCAGCAGCTTGATCACGAAGCCGAGCGCGCGGGCGCTCTCGATGTCGGCGGCCGTCACCGCCGTTATCCCTTCCCGGTGCACGTCAGCGGCAGTGACCCTGGTATGGAAGGCCAGCCCGGCCAAGATCGCTGCCTTGGCTGCCGCATCGAAGCCCTCGACGTCGGCCGTAGGGTCGGCTTCCGCGTAGCCGAGCCGTTTCGCCTCGGCGAGCGCATCGGCGAAGTCGGCGCCCGAGCTGTCCATCTTGTCGAGCACGTAGTTGGTCGTCCCGTTGACGATGCCGAGCACCCGCCGTACCGCGTCGCCCGCCAGCGACTCTCGCAGCGGTCGCAGCAGCGGGATGGCGCCGGCCACCGAACCCTCGTAATAAAGGTCAGTGCCATTTTCGCGGGCTACCTGGTGCAGCGCTGCGCTGTCCTGTCCCAGCAACTCCTTGTTGGCCGTGACCACCGACTTGCCCGCCCGCATCGCGGCGAGCAGTAGCGACCTGGCGGGCTCGATGCCGCCGATCAGCTCGATCACGATGTCCACGTCCGGACGGCTCGCCAGCCCCATCGCATCCGTCGTCAGCAGCGGACTGTCCGGCGCTATACCACGCCGGCGGCTAACATCCCTGACCGCTACGCCTGCCATCTCAAGCGGCGCTCCGGCCCGCGCCGCGAGGTCGGTCGCCTGCTCGCGCAGCAGCCGGAAGACCTCCGAGCCGACAACCCCGCAGCCGAGTAGCGCCACCCGCAACGGCGCACGATCATCAGTCCTGGGCATTGTGCACTGCTCCCCTCGCCCGGCGCCGACCGCTCAGCCAGCCCCGGCGGTAGCTTACTTACAGGCCGCAGAGATCTTGCCTTACCCAGCTGGAAGGAGCTCCCGCATGACAACGGCTGACTTGCTTGCCGACGCCTTCGGCCGGATCCGCGAAGCCGTGCACGAGGTGGTTGACGGGTTGTCGCCCGATCAGCTGTCGCTGCGCCCGGCCGCCCAGGCAAACTCGATCGCTTGGCTGATCTGGCACCTGACCAGGATTGCCGATGATCACGTCGCCGGTGCGGCTGGCACCGAGCAGGCCTGGACGGCGGCCGGCTGGGCGGCGCGGTTCGCCTTGCCGTTCGACGTCGCGGAGACCGGTTATGGGCATGACAGCGGCCAGGTCGAAGCTGTCCGGGTGACCTCCGGCGAGCTGCTGACCGGCTACTACGACGCAGTTTTCGAGCAAACGATCCGCTACGTCAAACAGCTGACCGATACCGACCTGGACCGGATCGTAGACGAGCGCTGGGACCCGCCAGTGACGCTCGGCGTGCGGCTGGTGAGCGTGCTCGCCGATGATCTCCAGCATGTCGGGCAGGCTGCCTACCTCCGCGGACTCGGCGACCTCGGCTGATCCGCCGGCCCGGGACGGCTTGATCAGCGGCCGATGCCGGGCACCGGCCTGCCGTTCTCCAGGTATCGCGGCGACCCGCCGCGCAGTGCGGCGGCCACCCGGCGCCGGATCGGCTTGCGCAGCAGCTTCAGTGCGGCAGCCAGGCGGGCCAGCCGGTACTCGGAGATCTCCTCGGGCTGCAGGACCACGGTGGCGAGGCTGGCGTCGTCCAGCGGGCCGCAGTCGAAAAGGAACCTGATGCCACCGGGATTGCCGGGCTTGGCCTTCTTGCCGGATTCTCGCGGGGCGGGGCCGCCGGAAGTCGACGCAGGCCAGCCGCGCGGACTGGACGTCGAGCCCGCACTCCTCGCGGACTTCCCGGCGGCAGGCGTCCCAGGGCGTTTCCCCGTCCGCCTCCATCACGCCACCGGGGATAGTCCAGCCTGATTTGTAGGTCGGCTTCAGGATCAGCAGCCGTCCCGACCGGTCGAAGATCATCGCCCCGGCCGACGCCGGGATGGCGGGGACGGCCAGGTCGGCAAGACCGGGCAGGTCAGCCGCGGCAGGCAGCGGAGCCGGAAGGAACGGTGCATCACCGCCGCGCGGACGGCCGTCGGCAGGCACCGGAAGCCGGTATGGCGCGGGCTGGGCCGGCAACCGGCGGCTCACCGGGCCGGCTGGTAGCGCAGGCCGTCCATGACGAGCCCGATCATCCGGTCCGCCTGGCCCGGGTCGGCGGGCGCGCGCTGCGCGACCATGCTGATTCCGTGCACCATCCTGAGCACATCGGTCGACTGCGCATCCCGGCGCACCACCCCGGCGTCCTGCGCCCGGGCCAGCAGGGCGTCCGCCGATTGCCGCATCATCGCGCTGCAGGATGTCAGCAGTTCCGAGTCCTTATCGAGGGTGGCGAGCAACGCCGACGTCAGGCTGCGCTTGGTACTGCCGAACTGCACCAGCGCCCGCAGCCAGGTCACCAGCGCCTCTTCGGGCGGCTCGGAGTCGAGCAACTCGCTCCCCCGGGCGCACATAATCTCGACCTGATCGCGGTAGACCGCCTCCAGCAGGGCCTGCCGGGTCGGGAAATGCCGGTAGAGCGTGCCGATCCCGACGCCGGCCCGCCGGGCGATCTCCTCAAGCGACGCGTCATCGGCGCCATGCTCGATGAAGGCGGCGCTGGCCGCGCCGACCAGTGCCTGGTAGTTCCGCCTCGCATCGGCGCGCATCGGCCGCGGCACGCCGCCATCCGGCTGCCGCTTCTCCTCGGTAACGCTCATCGGAACTTCACCTAACCCGTTGCAAACCGGAGGGTACCTCCGTATAGTTAGCGGAGGCTACCTCCGATTTCCCATCGTAGCTCATCCGGTCCGCCGGCGTAGCCAGCCGGCCACAGTCTTTCCAGCGTTCTTTAGGAAGGCAATCATGTCGACCTCGTCGATGCCACAAACCACAACGCGACGCCAGGTCAGCGACCCGGGTCCCAGGGACCGCCGCGGCGTGGCCCTTGCCATCGTGCTCTGCGCACAGCTGATGATCATCCTTGACATGACGGTAGTAAACATCGCCCTGCCGAGCATCGCCCGCGGCCTGCATTTCTCCGCGCCCAGCCTGTCCTGGGTGCTCAACGCCTATACGCTCACCTTCGGCGGGCTGCTGCTGCTCGGCGGCCGGGCCGGCGACATCCTCGGCAGGCGTCGGGTATTCATGGCAGGCATCGCGCTGTTCACCGCCGCCTCGCTGGCCGGCGGCCTGGCCACGTCGCCCGGGTGGCTGCTCGCCGCGCGGGCCATCCAGGGCGCGGGCGGCGCGATCGCCTCGCCGGCCGTGCTCGCGCTGATCACGGCCAGTTTCGCGGAGGGCCGTGAGCGCACCAGGGCGCTCGGCCTGTACACCGGCGTGGCCATGGGCGGCGCCTCGCTCGGCCTGGTGCTCGGGGGCATTATCACCGAGTGGGTGTCCTGGCGCTGGGTGCTGTTCGTCAACGTGCCGATCGGCGCAGCGGTCCTGCTGTTCGCGCCGCGATTCCTCAGCGAGTCGCAGCGCCTGCCCGGCCGGTTCGACATCGCCGGGGCGCTGACCTCGACCGCCGGCATGGCCGCGCTCGTCTACGCCTTTATCCGCGCCGCATCAAGCGGCTGGCACGACGCGTTCGCCCTGGGCTCCTTCGGCGCCGCCGCGCTCTTGCTCGGGCTCTTCCTGGTCATCGAGGCCAGGGCCAGGCAGCCGATCACGCCGCTGCGCCTGTTCGCGCACCGCGGCCGGTCTGGCTCCTACGTCGCCCGGCTGCTGCTGGTGGCGGGGATGTTCGGGATGTTCTTCTTCCTCAGCCAATTCGTCCAGGACATCCTGGGCTTCAGCCCGCTCCGGGCCGGGCTCGCGTTCGTGCCGATGACCGCGGTGCTCTTCGCCGTGTCGCGCAGCGCGCCGCGGCTGCTCGCCCGCTTCCCGGCGAAGGTCCTGATGGTGGTCGGCCTGCTGCCGGTGGTGGCCGGGATGGCCTGGCTGTCCCGGATCACCCCGGCCGCGGGCTACCTGCCCGGCGTCCTCGGCCCGATGCTGCTGCTCGGCGGCGGCATGGGCGTCGTGTTCGTGCCGCTGACCATAGCCTCGCTGGCCGGCGTGCGGCCGGAGGACTCTGGTGCCGCGTCCAGCATGGTGAATGTCACGCAGCAGGTCGGCGGCTCGCTCGGCCTGGCCATCCTGGTCACGGTATACGCCTCGGCGACGGACGGCGCGGCGGCGGCCGGCACCGGGCTGGCCCGCGCCAGGGAGGCCATCACGCACGGCATGGCCAGCGCGTTCGGCGCCGCGACGATCTTCGACATCTGCGCGCTGCTCGTGATCATCATGGCCATCGGCAGCTGGCGGCGCAGCGCGCCTCCGGTGCCAGCCCATCCGGTGCCAGCCCATCCGGTGCCAGCCCATCCGGTGCCAGCCCAGGCGGGCAGGTGACACCTGGGCAGCTGACACCTGGGCAGCTGACACCTGGGGCGGGTGGCGCCTGGGGCGGGTGGCGCCTGGGGCGGGTGGCGCTATGGCGGGGTGATGGCGGAGGGGAGATAACCCACCGTCACGGGGAGGTGGTCCGAAGCGCACCTGGTGAGTTCGGTGTCCTCGACCGCGTGTCCGCGGAGCGCGCCGAGGATGTGTTTCGTCACCCGGATGGCGTCGATGCGGCGGGAGACCCCGTGCCTGCCGTAGGAGTCGTCGGGGTGGTGGCCGGCCGTCGCCTGCCACGGTGCCCGCAGCGCCGCGGCAGCATCGTGCAGGCCACCCGCCCAGAGCACGTCGCCGGGCCGACGGTCGGCCCGGTGCGCGCGAGTGCCGCGCTCGTCGTAGCCCCACTCGCACTGGTAAATGAGCTCGCCAAACCAGCCGATCCCGGCGTAGGGGTCCCGCGGTTCGTACAGGCTCCACGCGCCAGACTCCGCATCCAGCACCCGGTCGGCGCACTCGGTGTTCCAGTCCGCGCCGACCAGCGTCGGCGGGCTCCCTGGCGGGTTGGTCAGCGCGGCGACGAGCCGCTCGTTCTGGTCCGCGCGCAACTGCCGGCCGAACGGCGTCGCGTGAAATGCGGCGTGCCGCACTAGCGGGCCGCCTAGGTCGAGCGTGACGCATGCGAGCGAGTGCCAGAAGTCGCCCTTCCCGTAGCCGCGGAACGACCCGGGAACTGCCTCGATCCCGTCCCGCCAGAGCAGCCCGACGTGGAAGCCGCGCGGCCCGGCGGCCAACGCGGTACGGCCTGCGCCGCCTGCCGGGCCGGGCACCCGGCAGCACATCCCGGCATCGGCGGCGAGCCGGCGTAGCCCGGCCCGGGCCGACCGGCCGTCCCGGCCGCGAATTTCCTGGATTGCCAGCACGTCCGCGCGGAGGCCACGGATGACCTCGACGATCACCCGGTAGTGCTCGCGCCCGGCTGGCGAGTCGTCCTCGAACAGGTTCAGCACGTTGTAGGTGCTGAACAGGACTGAACCAGGCGAGCTCCGCGGCAGTCCCACGGCGATCGCACCTCCGGCAGCATCGTCGGGCGCGGGCCGCCGTCGCGACGTCCGGCCCGCGCGACAGTCGTAACCGGGCAACCATACGTGCGCAGCATGATCAGCAGGCCAACCACGGCAGCGGTGACCGATTCGTCCGGATTAGATCGCACGGCCGCGCCCCGCCAACGTGATGGATGTGGCATCGGGCCAGTCAGGTGTAGCTGAACGTCACATTCAGCACGTTGGGGCGGGCGCGGGCGGGCGGGCGCGGGGCGGGCGGGCGCGGGCGGGCGCGGGGCGGGGGGCGCGGGGTTTGCGGGCGGGCGCGGGGCGGGCGGGCGCGGGGCGGGCGGGCGCGGGGCGGGCGGGCGCGGGGCGGGGGGCGCGGGGTTTGCGGGCGGGCGCGGGATTCCGGGACGGGCGCCGGGAGCAGGCTGGCCGGGACTGGGGTGGCGGGAGCCGGGCGAGGTAGCACGGATCGCCGGATTCCGGGCGGGCCGCCGTGCCAGGATGTTCGGCGATGAATACGACGAATCCGATTAGCCGGAAAATGCGCGCGCCTCGCGGTGGTCGCGCTGCAGCCACCGCGGCGGCGCTGCCGCTAGCGCTGCTTGCCGCGTGCGGCACTGCAGTGGCGCCCGCCGCCGCCACCCAGCCGGTCAAGGCCAGCCCGGTCGCGCAGCCGCGGCCCGCCACGCCGACCGGATCCGGCGCTGCCCGGCCAGCCCAGGCGGTGTCCTCCGTGCACGCCGCGCGCCGTGCGGGCACGCAGGCGCAGACCCAGATGGCGGCCGCGCAGGCGCAGGGTGCCAAGCCGGCGCCGGGGACGACCGTTCCTGGCGCGCCCGGCTGCCCGATGTTCCCGGCCGACAACGTCTGGAACACCGACATCTCCAAGCTGCCGGTGAACCCGGGCAGCGCGGCCTGGATGAAGAGCATGGACTCGGCGCACACGTTCCTGCACCCGGACTTCGGCCCTCATCCGGGCGGCTATCCCTACGGCATTCCCTTCAACATCGTCACGAACGCACACCCGCTGGTCCGGATCAAGTTCCGGTATGCCGGTGACAGCAACAAGGGCCCGTATCCGTTCGGGGCGGATACCCGGATCGAGGGCGGCCGGACGGCCGGCGGCGACCGGCACGCCATCATGGTCAACTCCGGCAGCTGCCGGCTCTACGAATTGTTCGACGCCAGGTACTCGGCGAAGCGGCCGAGTGCCGGTTCCGGCGCGATCTGGAACTTGAAGTCCAACCGGCTCCGCGCAAGCGGGCACACCTCGGCCGACGCCGCCGGCCTGCCGATCCTGCCCGGCCTGCTGAGCTACCGCCAGGTGCGGGCCGCTGCGCGGACGCACACGCCGATCATGCATGCGATCAGGTTCACCGCCGACCGGACCCGGACGCACTTCATCTGGCCGGCCCGGCACGAGGCGGGATCCAGCGCGAGCAGGCGGCTGCCGCCGATGGGCGCCAGGTTCCGGCTGAAGGCGAGCTTCGACGTCCCGGCGTTCTGTCACAGCGCCGCCACCCGGTACTGCAAGGCCGCCAAGGCCGTGCTGCGCGAGATGCAACACTACGGGCTGATCCTGGCCGACAATGGGAGCAACTGGTTCTTCGGTGGCAGCGCCTTCCCGCGCTGGCCGGACCCGCTGGTATCGCTGCTCAAGGGCATCCCGGCCAGCGCGTTCGAGGCGGTGGACGAGTCGTGCCTGCGGGTCAGCCGCAATTCCGGCAAGGCGACGGCGAAACCCGGCTGCCCGATCGGCTGAGCCAGGCCCGGACCCGCGAAGCCCGCCGGACCCGCGAAGCCCGCCCGGACCCGCGAAGCCCGCCGGACCCGCGAAGCCCGCCCGGACCCGCGAAGCCCGCCCGGACCCGCGAAGCCCGCCCGGGTCGGCTGGGCCCGGCCCGGCTACCTCCGCCCGGCGGGCTGCACCGGCTGCGCCGCGTGATCGTCTGCCCGCTCGGCCGCTGCGGCGATATTGCGCGCCATCCCGCCGAAGACCACGCCGTGGAACGGCGATATCAACCGCCAGTAGGCGTGCCCGGCCAGCCCGCGCGGACGGAAGATCGCCCGCTGCGCATAAACGGTGCGGCCGGCCTTGTCGCGCCGCGCGGATAGCTCCAGCCAGGCCAGCCCGGGCAGCTTCATCTCCGCCCGCAGCCGCAGCAGTGACCCCGGCGTGACCGCCTCCACCCGCCAGAAGTCAAGCGCGTCGCCGACCAGCAAGCGGCGCGGATCCCGCCGACCGCGGCGCAGCCCGACGCCGCCGGCCAGCCGGTCAAGCAGTCCGCGGAAAGCCCACGCGGCCGGGAACGAGTACCAGCCGGTCTCACCGCCGATGCCCTCGATGACTTGCCAGAGCGCGCCGGGCGCGGCATCCACCACGTGGGCCCGCCGGTCCACGTACAGCGAGCCGCCGGCCCAGGACGGGTCGCTCGGCAGCGGGTCGCTCGCCGCGCCTGGTGTCGCGGCCGATGACCAGCGGGTGGAGACGTCGCCGTCGCTGGTGTGCCGCAGCGCGAGCTCGATGGCCTGATCCAGCGACGCCAGGCCCTCCGGCGGATCCGGGACGTAGGCGGCGATGTCGTGCTCCGAGCAGACCACCTCGTTCCGGAGCGACTCGACCAGCGGCTTGGCGAGGGCAGCCGGAACCGGCGTGACCAGGCCGACCCACAACGCCGAGAGCCGGGGCGTGAGCAGCGGCACCGGAATCAGCGCCCGGGGCCGCAGCCCGGCCACGGCGGCATAGCGGCGCATCATCTCCGCGTAGCTGAGCACGTCCGGGCCGCCAATGTCGAAGCCGCGGCTGACCTCGGCCGGCAGCCCGGCGCAGCCGACCAGGTAGCGCAGCACGTCCCGGACGGCGATCGGCTGGATGCGGGTACTGACCCATTTCGGCGTGACCATCGCCGGCAGCCGCTCAGTCAGGTAGCGCAGCATCTCGAACGAAGCCGACCCGCTGCCGATGATCACGGCGGCCTGCAGCGCGGCCGTCGGCACGCCGCTGGCCAGCAGGATGTCACCGACCTCGGCGCGAGAGCGCAGGTGCGGCGACAGTTCCCCGGGCCCGCCGGAGATGATGCCGCCCAGGTAGACGATCCGCCGTACCCCGGCAGCGCGCGCCGCGGCGGCGAAGGTGCTGGCTGCATCCCGGTCGCTCTGCTCGAACGACGCCCCGGTGCCGAGCGCGTGGATGAGGTAGTAGGCGACATCGATGCCGCGCACCGCGTCGCGCACCGCTGCCGCGTCCATGACGTCGGCGCGGGCGATCTCGATGGCATCGGACCAGGACCGGTCGGCAAGCTTGCCGGGATCCCGCGCCATGCACCGGACGGCGTGACCGGCGTCGAGCAGTTCGGGGACGAGGCGCCCGCCGATGTACCCCGAAGCGCCGGTGACGAGGCACTTCAGATTCGCGGCCATGTCGCCAGTCTCGCACGTCCCGCTGGCCGCGCTTCGCATCAGCGTCCCTGGTCCCGGGCCGGGCGGAGCGGCGAAGGCAGGCCGCTGCGCACGCAGTCAGCACTCTAGAAGATCAACACCATGATTAACGGGAGTGCCCCGCGAACTGACCCCCGGCCAGCACCTGCCTTCGCCGGCCGACCCAGGACACGTACCGGACCAACCGCGAGGCGCGGCCGAGCGCATTTACTCCAGCGCATCGAATATCGATGTCCCGCGGATTTTCACTATCGATATTCGATCGATTCAGCAGCGGAAACGTTGACGTCCGAACCCGCGCTGTCTTACGCTCCATCGCATCCGCCCGCCACCGCAGGAGGCACGATGGCCGAGGCCGTGACAGCGGGCACGTCGAGCGCTCCAGGCGTGTTCTCCCGGAAGGCATCCGGCCTGGTCCGGGTCGGCAGCACCCTCGACGTGTTCATCTTCAACGTCGGGCTGGTGTCGGTAGGCATCGCGATCGCCTACAACCAGTTCTACGGCCCCAGCCTGTATCCCGGCGCCCAGCCGTGGATATCCACGCTGCTCGCGGCGGGCGGCATGATATTCGTCGCGACCGCGTTCTACTGCTGGTCGGTCGTCTTCCCCCGGTCCGGCGGCGTGTACGTGTTCCTGTCCCGGACGATCAGCCCGGGCGTCGCGTTCGTCATGTCCGTCGTCGAGACGATCATCCTGCTGTACTACGCGGCGCTGGCCGCGGGCCTGATCGTGCAGGTCGGCCTGTCCAGCTTCTTCGGTGCCGTCGGCATGGTCGCCAGGAGCTCGACCCTGACGAGCTGGGGCACCACGGTGGCCAAGCCGGCCGGCGTGTTCTGGATCGGCTCGCTGATCATCGTGATCGCCGGCGCATTGCTGATCTCCGGCACCCGGCGCTACTTCACCGTGCAGCGAGTGCTGTTCGTGGTGGCGGTCGCCGGGCTGGCGGTCATCGCGGTCGTCATGCTGTTCGGCAGCAAAGCCGGCTTCAACTCGAACCTGACTCACCTGACCGGCCTGCACTCGGACAAGGTGATCGCGGCGGCGCACAAGGGCGGCTACGTCTCCGCGCCCACCAGCTTCAGCGAGAGCGCGAAGTTCCTGATCTGGCCGCTGCTGCCGCTGCTCGGCGCCGTCCAGTCGGTCGGCATCGGCGGCGAGGTGAAGAAGGTACGGCGCTCCCAGCTACTCGGCATGATCGGCGCCGTGGTGGCTACCGGCCTGGTTATCGCGCTGTTCGCGGTGCTGGCGAACAAGGACTTCGGCTACGACTTCCAGGGCGCGGTCGCGTTCAACTGGCTGACCGAGAGCAGCGCCACCACTGCCACCGCGCCGTGGTTCGCCGTGCTGGCCGGCATCCTCGGCCACAATGTGCTGCTGTCCGGAGTGATCCTGGCCACGTTCGCCGCCTGGATCTGGTTCTGGATCCCGGCCGAGATGGCCTACACCACCCGCAGCATGATCGCCTGGTCGTTCGACCGGCTCGCGCCGAACAAGCTCGGCTTCGTCAGCGAGACGACGCACACGCCCGTCGTCGCGATCGGCATCTCCACCGGCGGCGCTGTCGTCTTCATGTGGCTGATCGCGTTCAAGGCGGTGGCCTTCCTGACCTTCATCGAGGTGCTGCTGGTCGTCTGGGGTGCCGTGATGATCTCGGCAGTGCTGTTCCCGCTGCTGCGCAAACGGCTGTACGCGTCGTCGCCGGCCAGGAACTTCCGCATACTCGGCATCCCGGTGATGCCGGCCTCAGGGGCGATCTCCGCGGCCTTCTTCGCCTGGGTCTTCTGGCTGCTCTGGGAGGACCCGAACGCGGCCGGCCCGCTGATCAAGCCGTCCAAGATGCCGGTGGAGGCGTGGATCACGCTCGGCGCGATCGTGGCCGGCACCGCCTGGTACCTGGGCGCGAAGGCGTACCGCAAGCGCCGCGGCATCGACATCACCCTGGCCTTCCAGCAGATCCCGATCGAATGACCGGCGTACCCGAATGACCGGCGGCCCGGAGACCACCGGAGCCGGGACCGCCGACCATCCGGAGCGGGCCGGTGCCTGGGCACGGCTGCAGGCCGAGGCGGTCTCGATCGTGTCGGCGGCCGGCCAGGCCGGCGTCACGCTCCGGGTAGTGGGCTCGGCTGGCATCCGGCTGCACTGCCCGGAGCCGGGCCCGGTGATGGACCGGCTCGGCCGGCCGGCCAAGGACATCGACTTCGTCGTGCCGCAGCAGCACCGCAAGGACATGCGCCGCTTCCTGGAGGCCCGCGGCTACGTGATCGACCGGGACCTGCTGATCGCGATGGAGGGCACCAGGTACAGCTTCAGCCACCCGGGCCACGGGACCGACGTCGACGTGTTCGTCGGGCGGCTGGACTTCTGCCACACGATCGAGGTCATCGATCGGCTGAACGCGCATCCGGTCACCATCGGCATCGAGGAACTGCTGCTGCAGAAGGTGCAGATCATCGAGATGACGACGACCGACGTGATCGACAGCGGCGTGCTGCTGGCCACGCACGACGTCAGCGGCACCGAGGGGGACACCGAGGCGATCTGCAGCAGCCGGATCGCCGGGCTGCTGGCCAGGGACTGGGGCTTCCACCACACCGCCACCCGCAACCTGCGGCGGATTCGGGACCGGGCCGGGGAAACGGCAACCGACTTCGGCTCGGCAGCGAACTCCCGGGTCAGGGAGCGGGCGGAAAAGCTGCTCGACGCGATCGACGCCGAGCCGAAGAACACGCGCTGGCGGCTGCGCAACCGGATCGGCGAGCGCAAGCAGTGGTGGCAGGACGTGGACGAGAAGGAGGCCACGTACTGATGGGCTTGCTCCGCAAGAAGCCGCCACCGGTGCGCAGCGAGGGCGAGCGGACCATCTTCTTCGCCTCGGACCTGCACGGCTCGCAGGTTTGCTTCAAGAAGTTCGTGGCCGCGGCGAAGTTCTACGGCGCGGACACGCTGCTGCTCGGCGGCGACATTAGCGCGAAGATCGTGGTCCCGATCGTGGCCGCCGGGAAAGGCCGGTACGCGGCGCAGTTCCACGGCCGCGAGGAGAAGATCGACGACGCCACGATCGGTGACTTCGAGCAGCGCGCCGCGAACAGCGGCCTGTACACCGAGCGGATGCAGCCGGACGAGTACCAGCACTACGTCGACCACCCGGACCAGGTCGAGGAACTGTTCGGCCGGGTCATGCGGCGGACCGTGCAGCAGTGGATCGAGTACGCCAAGACCAGGCTGGACGGCAGCGGCGTGGTCATCTACAACGCGCCGGGCAACGACGACCCGAAGGAAGTCGACGAGGTGCTGCTGACCCACGGCGACGGCCGGGTCCGGTTCGTCGAAGGCGAGATCGTCGAGCTCGCGCCGGGCATGGAAATGCTCAGCACCGGATATACCAACGTGACCCCGTGGGACACGCACCGCGAGTACAGCGAGGACGAGATCCGCGCGCACCTGGCCGAGATGACCGGTCGGCTGGAGCATCCGGAACGGGCGATCTTCAACATCCACGTGCCGCCGCACAACTCCCGGCTGGACACCGCGCCGCTGCTCGGCCAGGACCTGAAGGTGAAAACCTCGGCGGGCGCGCAGGTCACCGCGCCGGTCGGCTCGGTCGCCGTCCGGGAGGCGATCGAGGCTGTGCAGCCGCTGCTGGGCTTGCACGGGCACATCCACGAGTCCGGCGGCTCGGTGAAGATCGGCCGGACCACGGCCATCAACGTCGGCTCGGAGTACGGCGAGGGCGTGCTGCGCGGCGTGCTGCTGACGATCGGCGACGGCAAGCTGCTGCGCTACCAGGCGGTGACCGGATGACCGGACGGCACCGCTACCACAGGAAACCGACCATGACCCAGACGGGGGATGAGGCGTGACCGATCTCGACCGGCTGCAGCAGGACCTGGCCGCCCAGGGGGTTAAGTACGTGTTCGGCGCCTACACCGACGTGCACGGCGTGCCCAAGTCCAAGTGCGTGCCGATCGCGCACCTGAAGGACGCCGCGGCCGGCTCGGAGCTCTACACCGTCGGCGCACTCGACGGGATGGGCGAGCTCGGCCCGAACGAGGACGAGTGCGCGGGCATCCCGGACTGGGACCAGGTCACGGTGCTGCCGTGGGACCGCAGGTACGCGGTCGCGCCCGCCAACCTGTACTTCCACGGCGAGCCGTACAGCCACGACTTCCGCCGCATCCTGCAGCGCCAGATCGCCGATGCGGCGTCGCTCGGGTTCCGGATGAACATGGGGGTCGAGCCGGAGCTCTACGTGCTGCGGGAGACCGACGGCGGCGTCCGGCCGTGGGTGCCCGAGGACATGCACAACCCACCGACCCGCGGCTATGACCTGGAGACCACGATCCTGGCCGATGCATTCCTTGAGCCGATGGTGGAGTACATCAACGAGCTCGGCTGGGACGTCTACTCCTTCGACCACGAGGGCGGCGACGGCCAGTACGAGTTCGACTTCGGCTACACCGACGCGCTGGCGATGGCCGACCGGATGCTGATCTTCCGGCTGATGGCCAAGCACGTGGCGCGCACGCTCGGCTGCTTCGCCTCGTTCATGCCCAAGCCGTTCCAGGAGGGCTTCGGCTCCGGCGCCCACCTGAACGTCAGCCTGGCCGACGTCAGCACCGGCCGGAACCTGTTCGACGGCGTCGACGGCGACGGTGCGCCCAGCTCCGACGCGGCCAGGGAAAAGGTGTACAGCCCGGTCGCCTACCAGTTCACCGCCGGGGTGCTCGCGCATGGGGCGGCGCTGATGGCGGTGCTGTCCCCGACGGTGAACTCCTACAAGCGGCTGATGCCCCGCGGGCTGATGCAGGAGATCTCCTGGGCGCCGGTCTACCAGGCCTGGGGCTACAACAACCGGACGCTGATGTGCCGGCTGCCGATGAACCGGCGTTGCCTGGAGGTCCGCACCGCGGACAGCGCGGTCAACTTCTACCTGGGCACAGCGCTGGTGCTGGCAGCCGGGCTGGACGGCATCCGTCGCGAGCTGAAGCCCGGCGACCCGGTGAACACCGACACCTACACGATGAGCGACCAGGACCTGGCCGACCTGGGCGTGCGAAGGCTGCCCTGGACGCTGGGCGAGGCGGTCAGCGCGTTCGAGCGCAGCGAGTTCGCCCGCGGCGTGCTCGGCGATGAGGTGCACGGCTCGTACGCGCAGCTCCGCCGCGCCGAGTGGGAGGAGTACAACACCGTCGTCGGCGAGTGGGAGCAGGCCAGGTACCTCCGCCTGTGGTGAAAGAACCTGTGGTGGCAGAACCTGTGGTGGCAGAACCTGTGGTGGCAGAACCTGTGGTGAAAGACAGGAAGGTGCGAACGTGACCGACGCGAGCCGGATCCGGGCCAGCGCGAACGCCGACGCGATCGGCCGGATGACCGGCGCCGAGCCGGTGCTGATCGACGTCCAGCCGGCCGGGCTGGCCATCCCGGGCATGGCACCGAACATGATCCTCACGTCCGGCCCGCCGCTGCCGTGGCCGGAGTACTACGGCGGGCAGCGCCGGGCGATCAGCTACGGCGCGGTCTACGAGGGCCTGGCCAGTGACGAGGCCGACGCCGACGCGAAGCTCCGGGACGGCCGCATCCTGCTCGGCGCTACCCACGATCACAATTGCGTGGGCTCGGTAGCCGGAATCTACACCGCCTCGATGCCGGTATTCGTGATCGAGAATCTGAAACGGGGAAACCGGGCCTACTGCAATTTCTACGAAGGCGAGTCCCGGCACCGGCTGAACTACGGTTCCTACAACGACGAGGTTCGCCGCGGGCTGGATTTCCTCCGCGACGACCTGGCGCCGGTGCTGAAAGACGTGATCGGCGCGGCCGGCGGCGTCCCGCTGAAGCCGCTGATCGGCCGGGCGCTGCGGATGGGCGACGAGCTGCACAGCCGGAACACGGCCGCGACCACGCTGCTGACCAGGGCGCTGACCCCGCAGTTCATCGAGTACGCGGTGACCGGGTCGAAGCAGCGGGCGCTGACCGCGCTTGACTTCTTCTTCGCCAGCGACTACTCGTTCCTGCGGCTGTCGATGGCGGCCGCGAAGGCGATGGCCGACGCCGCCAGGGACGTCCCGGCGGCCAGCGTGGTCACCGCGATGACGATCAGCTGCCGGAACTTCGCGATCCGGGTCAGCGGGCTGGGCGACGAGTGGTTCCTCGGGCCGCTGCCGGAGGTCTCGTGCAAGCTGTTCGACGGGTTCACCGACGAGGACGTGCAGTGGATCGGCGGCGAGAGCCACATCACCGAGACCGTCGGTCTCGGCGGCTTCGCCCAGGCCGCGGCGTTCGGCCTGCAGGCCTACCAGGGCGGGTCGGCGGCCGAGATGGTGCGGCTGAACTCGGCCATGTACGACATCACGGTGGCCGAGCACCCGGACTTCAAGATCCCCTACTTCGGTTTCCGCGGCTCGCCGGTCGGCATCGACATCTTCAAGGTAACCAGCACCGGGACCACGCCGGTGATCGACGGCGGGCTGGCCGGCAAGAACGGCGGCCAGATCGGCGCTGGCATCCTGCGGGCGCCGATGGCGTGCTTCACCGCCGCAGCAGCCGCCTACCGGGAGAAGTACCCGGGCTGAAGTTTCCCACGACGGCCTCGCCTTTTCCGCCAGGGAGATGGACGCCTCGGCCGACGCCGCCCGCAGTATCACCGCTGCCTTGTCCGTCATCCGCGGCAGGCAGGAGACGACGGACTTCGACGTGTTTCCTCTGCCACAACGACGCCGACAAGCCTGCCGTGCGCTGGACAGCGGAGCGGCTGCGGAACCGGCGCAGGTCGAGCGGCTGATCTAGGGCATCACCGGCCGCAAGCCAGCACGGCTGGACTGATCCCCGCCGCGGCCGCCGCCCGCGCGGTGCGGCGCTGTCTCCGCGGGGCATGATGGGACGGTGGCTTACCGGGAGAGATCCGCCGGGGTGCGGGGCATAGTGCTGTGGGAGCGGACTGTCGTTCCCGGGCCGGGCCCGGTCCGGACCCGGATCCTGCCGGACGGCTGCCTGGACCTGATCTGGGACGGCAGCGAGCTGGTCGTGGCCGGGCCGGACTCAGCCGCCCGGTGGCACCGCAGCCCGGCCGGCGCCGCCTACACCGGGCTCCGGTTTCACCTCGGCACCGGGCCCGCCGCGCTGCGGATCCCCGCGTCCGAAGTCGCCGACCAGTTGCCGCGGCTGGCCGACGTCTGGCCGGCCGCCGCGGCGCGGGCGCTGACCGAGCGGGTAGCCGAGGATCCGGCCGGCGCCCTGACCAGGTGGGCCGCCGATGCTGCGGACGGCGGGCGGCTCGACCCGCTCGGCCCGCGGGTGCATGTCATGGCCCGGCGCGGGGCGCCGGTGACTCAGATGGCGGACCGGCTCGGGCTGAGCGAGCGGCAGCTGCGCCGCCGCTGCCTGCCGGTGTTCGGCTACGGCCCGCGCCGGCTTGGCCGCATCCTGCGGATGACCCGGGCGCTGGAGCAGGCCAGGTCCGGCCTGCCGCTGGCCGAGGTCGCAGCGACCTGCGGGTACGCGGACCAGGCGCATCTGAGCCGCGAGCTGCTCGCGCTGGGCGGCGCCACCCCGACGTCGTTGCTGGCCGAGCTAGCCGGGCTGCGGAGCAAAGAGGTCGACGGGGTTGCCGTCGGGGTCGTGCACGACGGCATACCGCATCCCCCAGAAGGCGTCCCACGGCGCTAGGTGCCCGTGGTTACCGGCCCCGGTTAGGTCGGCATAGGCCGCGTCGACCTCGGCGGGACTGTCGCACCCGAAGGCGAGGGCCATCCGGTGACCGCCCGCCGGCGGGCGCGACCACTCCGGGTCGAAGGACCGGATGGTGTCCTCAGTGTCGAACGCCAGCCGCAGGCCGCCTTTCAGCTCCACGTCCACGTGCGGCTGCTGGTCGGCGTCCGGCGGGATATCCAGGCCCACCCGCCGGTAGAAGGCCAGGGTCGCAGCCATGTCGGTGACGACGAGCTCGATAAGGGACAGCTGAAGGTTCATGCCAGCGACGCTAGCCGCGACCGCGGCCTGGCGTCTTGAAGGTTCCGGACATCCGACCCGGCCCGGGGGCGCCCGTCATCAGGCGGCGGTCAGGTGATTTCCCATTCGTAGGAGAACTTGACGACCTTCAAGATGATCGAGGTCTCCAGGCTGGTGATCCCCGGCAGGCAGCCGAGCTTGCCGGTCACGAACTCGAGCAGGTGCTCCTGATCGGTGAAGAACGCCTCGACCATCAGGTCGTAGCGGCCCGCCGACATCCCGACATAGCGCACCTCGGGATACGTCCGGATGGTGTCGGCCACGGCATGGATCGCAGTCAGTTCCACCGATACGCCCAGGATCGCCGACAGCAACATCCCGGACGCCTCTGGCGTCGGCACCGCGACGATGCTGATCAGCCGTTCGTCCAGCAGGCGGGCGATCCGCTTGCGCACCGTCGTCTCGGTGATCTCCAGCGACCGGGCGATCTCGGTGTTGCTCAGCCGGCCGTCGGCCTGCAGCATCTTTATGATCCGCCGGTCAAGGTCATCCACCCGCCGGCCGCGGCCCCGGACCGCGCCGGTGACGGGCTCCGGTTCGTCCCGGTCGATCTTGGCGACCACGCCACTCCAATCCCAGGCGGCCCAGCGAGCGCAACGGGCAACCCTAGTGCCCGGCCGTCAGTGCCAGCGCGGCGAACCGGCCGGTCTCGGCGCCGGTCCGGCTCTTCGCCTCAAGCGGCACCCATCATAGAGCCCGCCGCAGCGCCCAGCCGCCTGCCCGCGCAGCCCGTCCCGCCGCACCCGCGCAGCCCGTCCCGCCGCACCCGCGCAGCCCGTCCCGCCCGCCAGTCCCGGTTGCACCCGTCCTTGCCCATGCCCTGGTTCATGATCGTGGAGGGTTTTCAGTGGCCGGGCACTGAAAACCCTCCACGATCATGAACCAGCTGCGGCGGCGGACGGGAATCCCGGCCCGCTGTGCCTCCGCCAGACAGCCGGGCACCCCTAAAGTGGTTCCTCATGACGGCGCGGCCCTTGCGGCAGATGATGGAGTCCGGCTGGGCGGCTGCGCTCGAGCCGGTGGCAGGACGAATCCAGGCGATGGGCGATTTCCTGCGCGCGGAAGTCGCCGCTGGCCGCAGCTATCTGCCCGCGGGCGACCTGGTGCTGCGGGCGTTCCAGCAGCCGTTCGCCGACGTGCGGGTGCTGATCGTCGGCCAGGACCCGTACCCCACGCCGGGCAATCCGGTCGGCCTGAGCTTCTCGGTCGCGCCGGAGACCCGGCGGCTGCCGGCCAGCCTGGTCAACATCTTCCGTGAGTACGGTGAGGATCTGGGCTACCCGAGGCCGGCCAACGGCGACCTGAGCCCGTGGACCGAGCGTGGCGTGATGCTGCTGAACCGGGTGCTAACGGTGTCGCCCGGCAGCCCGGGCGCGCATCGCGGGCAGGGCTGGGAGGAGGTCACCGAGCAGGCGATCAAGGCGCTGGCCGGCCGCGGCAGCCCGCTGGTGGCGATTCTGTGGGGCCGGGATGCCCGCAGCCTGGCCGCGCTGCTTGGCGCCGCGCGCTGCATTGAGTCAGCGCACCCCAGCCCGAACTCCGCCGACCGCGGCTTCTTCGGCTCACGGCCATTCAGCCGCGCCAACCAGCTCCTGGAGCAAAGCGGCGCGCAGCCCGTCGACTGGAAGCTGCCGTAGCCCTCGGCGGGACAACGCCCGGCGCCGGGCCGCTACGTGCTGGTACTTGATAGGCCGGTTGGTAGCTAGTGCTCAGCAACGTAGTAGCCCAGTCCGGGGATGCGCGTTACTAGTCCCTCGGACTCCAGCAAGCGCAGCGCCTTCGCTGCCGTCTGCCTCGCTATGCCGTGCTCTTGTACCAGCGTCGTGATGGACGGCGTTGGCTCGCCGGGTCGCAGCGTCCCGTCTGCTATCTGCTGCCGAAGCTGGCTGGCCACGCGCATGTAAGCGCGCGGGTCTGGCGTCGTCACGCCTCATAACTACCCCCAGTGATCTACCATGATCACGCAGCGTCGTGAGTTCACGATACTAGTCGAGTATGGTCGAGTATTATAAGATTGCCCGGGCAGGCAGGCGGCAGCCAGGAGGAGCAATGCTGGACCGGGACGCGGGCGGGCGGGTGCAGTACCTGAGCGGAACTGGAGCGCGAAGTAGCCAGGCCGATGCAGCGGGACGACCGCCGAGGAGTCCGGCTGACGAAGCCGCGGGGCTGCTGACAGACTTGCCCGCATGACCTATCTCGCCGCTGCTGACCGTTACGAGCAGACCCCCTACCGGCGCTGCGGGCGCAGCGGGCTCAAGCTGCCCGCGGTATCGCTCGGGCTGTGGCAGAACTTCGGTGACGAACAGCCGCTCGACGGCCAGCGAGAGATTCTCCGGCGCGCGTTCGACCTGGGCGTCACGCATTTCGACCTGGCCAACAACTACGGCCCGCCGTACGGCAGCGCGGAGATCAACTTCGGCCGGATCATGCGCGAGGACCTGCGGCCATACCGTGACGAGCTGATCATCTCCACCAAGGCCGGTTACGACATGTGGCCCGGCCCCTACGGTGACCTGGGCTCCCGGAAGTACCTGCTGGCCAGCCTCGATCAGTCGCTCACCAGGATGGGCCTGGACTACGTCGACATCTTCTACAGTCACCGGTTCGACCCCGACACGCCGCTCGAGGAGACCATGGGCGCGCTTGCCACGGCGGTTACCTCGGGGAAGGCACTGTACGCCGGGATCTCGTCGTACTCGGCACAGCGAACCGCCGAGGCAGCCCAGATCCTGCGCCAGCTCGGCACTCCGCTGCTTATTCACCAGCCCTCGTACTCCATGCTGAACCGCTGGATCGAGGCGGACCTGCTCACCACGCTTGAGCGCGAGGGAGTCGGCTGCATCGCCTTCTCCCCGCTCGCCCAGGGCGTGCTGACCGGCAAGTACCTGAACGGGGTCCCGGCGGGCTCGCGGGCTGGCCGAGCCGACACGTCGCTGGCGGCCGATCAGCTGACCGACGCGACGCTGAGCCACGTGCGCGCGCTGAACGAGATCGCTCGTGCCCGCGGGCAGTCGCTGGCGCAGCTGGCCCTGTCCTGGGCGCTGCGTGACCAGCGGGTCACCTCGGTGCTGATCGGGGCGGGCAGCGTGGCACAGCTGGAGGAGAACCTGGCAGCCTCCGGCCGCACCGCATTCACCGCTGACGAGCTCGCCGCCATCGACCGCGACGCGGTCGAGGCCGGGATCAACATCTGGGCCGAGTCAAGTGCGGATTAGCGCTGCGCCAAGGCGAGGTGTGCCGAGCCGGGTCAGGACCGGGAGCGGGTGACGCCATGCACTCGGTAGGGCTGGTGCTGCACCCGCGCCGCGACTGCAGCCAGGCCACCGGCGCGGTGGTCGACTGGGCGGCCGAGCGCGGCGCCAGGGTGTACGGAGTGCCCGAGGAGATCCGCCGGCTTCCCAGTGCGATCGGAGTCAGCGCCGGCGAGCTGAGCCAGCGAAGTGACCTGCTCGTCAGCCTCGGCGGCGACGGCACCATGCTGCGGGCGATGCGGCTGGCCGACGGCCACCGGGTTCCGGTGCTCGGCGTGAACCTCGGCAGGCTCGGTTTCCTCGCTGAGGTCGACATCCCCGAGCTGCCGACCGCGCTGTCCGCGATCGACAGCCATCAGTTCAGCACCGAGTCGCGGCTGGCGGTGGATGCCGAGATCGACGGGCGGACGCTGATCGGCTTCAACGACGTCGCCGTCGTCCGCGTCCCCGGCGAGGGCAACGCGCGCGTCAGCCTGACCGTGGACGGGTCGCCGTTCGTCAGCTATGCGGCCGACGCCGTCGTGGTGGCGACGCCGACGGGCTCGACCGCGTACAGCTTCGCGGCCGGCGGGCCCATCATGAGTCCGGCTGTCGAGGCGCTGCTCGTCACGCCCGCGGCGGCGCACTCGGCCTACAACCGGGGCGTGGTGCTGTCGATTCTGGACACTCTTACCCTGGACATCCTCCCGTCCAGCGGCCGGCTGGCCATCGAGGTGGACGGGGAGGTCGCGCGCTACGTCGGCCCTGGTGACCGCATCGACCTGCGGGCGCGGCCGGGCGCGGCCCAGGTGATCCGGTTCGGCGGCAGCACGTTCTACGAGCGGGCCAGGCGCAAGCTGCGGCTCACCGATTCGGCCGAGATCGACCCCGCCTGACTATGCCTGCAGGCACCGGCCGAGCGGCGTGCAGGGCAGGCTGGGGCAGGCCTGGCGGAAGCTGGTCCCGTCATGGGTGAGGTCGGCGCTGTCCATGATCAGCGCGGCGCGTGCCTGGCGGCCGAGTCCTGGCTTGACCCGTCCGAGGGTGCCGGCCATCAGCCGGAGCACGGCCGGGGCACATGGCGCAGCGAGCTGGCGCGCCCGGCGGCGGCCTGGACTGCGGTCGCGAGCTGGTTGAAGGTGAGATCACCAGGGCCGCCGATCTCGAGGATTCGGCCGCGGGCCGCGGGGTCGGTGACGGCATGCTCGACGAGGGCGGCGACGTCTGTCACGGAGACGAAGTTGACCGGGTTGTTCCCGTGGCCGAAGACAACGGGCAGGCCTGACCGCGCCGCGGTCTGCGTGAGCACGTCGATCCACAGCTCAAGGAACGCGGTGGCCCGCACGATGGTCCAGCCGGCCGATCCAGTCCGCAGGTGCTGCTCGGCGGCGTATTTCATCCGGCACAGCTCCATCGGGCTGCCGGCTGCCGCGCCGACGACCGACATCAGCACGAACTCGGCGCCCGCGTCCCTCGCCGCGTCGATCAGGTTGATGTTGCCTTGGTGGTCGACGGCGGCCGGCGACACACCACCGGGCCCGGCGAACCCGTGTACCGCGGATACCACGATCCGGGCGCCGCGGACGGCCGCGGCGAGGCTAGCGCGGTCGCGCACGTCGCCGGTCACCACCTCGGCACCTTGCCCGGCCAGGCCGGCGGCCCGCGCGGGGTCGCGGGTCAGGATCCGGACCGGCAGCCCTCGGCGGGCTAGCCGTGTTGCCACCATGGTGCCCAGCCTGCCGGTGCCGCCGGCCAGCAGGATCATTGCGACCCGCCCGACCCGACCTGGCCATGTACCGCGGCGGTAGCGTCCTTTCCCAGTTCCGGCGCACCTGCTCCCGGCCGGTGAAACCGCGCTCCCGGGTGGGCCGGCGTCAGGTTGCGGTAGCCGGGTGCAAAGCATGCCACCAGCCCTGGCAAGTCACAATCGTTAGTGGCCTGCCGCAGCCGGCAGACCATCGCCGCCGGCCCGCCGTCAGTCGCGCTATCATCCATGCCTATCCTCATTTTCTGTTACAGTTCCATGGAATCGATACATAGCTATGGAACGGAATTGGGTTGACTGTCAAGCCCAGGCGCCGGTACGACTCGCCACGGCGGGCAGCGCAGGCCCGCCAGACCCGTGCCGCGGTGACCCGTGCCGCGCAGCGGCTCTTCCTGCGCGACGGATTCGCCGCGACCACCATCACGGCGATCGCCGCCGAGGCGGAGGTATCGGCAGAGACGATCTACAAGGCCTTCGGCGGCAAGCCGGGCCTGGTCCGCGCCATCTGCGAGCAGGCACTCGCGGGCGAAGGCCCGGTGCCGGCCGAAACCCGCTCAGACAACCTGAAAGCGGGCGAATCCGATCCCCGGAAGATCATCCAGGGCTGGGGCAAGCTCTCGGCCGAAATCGCTCCCCGGGTGTCGCCCATCCTGCTGCTGCTCCGCGCCGCCGCGGTCGCCGATCCGCAGATGGCCAGCCTGCGTGCCGAGATCAAGGCCGGCCGCCTGCACCGGATGACCAGCAACGCCCGCCACCTGCACCAGGCCGGCCATCTCCGGCCCGGCCTCACCGCCGAACGGGCCGGCGAAATAATGTGGACTTACAGCTCGCCTGAGCTCTACGAGATGCTCGTCAGCTGCCGCCATTGGCCGCCGGAACAGTTTGGCGCTTTCATTGCCGAGGCGATGATCGCCGCCCTGCTGCCCCCGCAGCCACCTGGACGCCAGCCAGGCCAGCATCGCTGACCCGGACCGCTATCCGGCGGGCGACGAGCCGTTCTGGCCCTCCGCCGCGGGGCCTTGCCGCGCCCAGGCGGCAACCTGGGCGCGCGAGGTGAAACCCAGCTTGGCGAGGATATTGGCGACGTGCCTGGCTACCGTGGCCGGGCTGATGAAGAGTTCTCCGGCGATGGCCTTGTTAGTGCAGCCGGCCGCGATAAGAGCCACGACCTCCCGCTCCCTGGCCGTCAGCACGGCCGGCAAGGCCGGGCCGGCCAGCGACCCGGCCACCAGGCTGCTCCCGGCAGTCGCCTGCCCGTTCGCGCCCGCCGCAGGCCCGTTCGCTCCGGTTACCGGGCCGCCCGCCCCGGTTGCCGGGCCGTCCGCTCTCGTAGCGGGCCCGTCCGCCGGCCGCGCGGGCCCGTCTGCCGCAGTTGCGGGCACCGTGACGTCAAGCGCCAGCGCGACGGCGTCATCACTGGTCAGACCGGAGCCCTGCGCCCACAGTCGCTGGATGGCCGGCTCCCCCAGGCTTCGCGCAGGCGCGATGTACTGCTCGGTCCTGGCTCCGGCGAGCGGCGGCAGGTGCGCCGCCTGGCGCAGCGTCGCCGCAGCGGCCGCCAGCTGGACGGCCCTGGCCGGCTGGCCCGCCTGGACGGCCAGCGCGGCGAACGCCTCGAGACCGCGGGCCACTGCGATCCGGGAACCGGTGGAGTGACTCAGCCTGATGCTGTCGGCGAGATGCCGCCAGGCGACCGTGAGCTCCCCCTTATCAAGGGCGATGCGCGCCAGGCCAGCCAGGCAGCGCGCGATCTCTGGCCGCGAATCGATCTCGCGCAGGATCGGCAGCGCCTCCAGGTAGCGGTCGCGGGCACCGTCCGGATCGCGTCTCAGCCGGGCGAGGTCGCCGAGCCCGAGCAGCGTCCGGGCGACCCCCCACTGCTGATCGATCCCCCGCAGCACGGCGATGGCATCGCCGGCGAGTTCCGCCGCCTCCCGCAGGTTGCCCCGCAGCGCGGCGGCAGTTGCCCGGCTGCCGAGCGCGTATCCCGCATTCCAGCCGTCGCCGGCCGAGTGTGCCAGGGCGAGCGCGTCGTCCGCATGCCGGGCCGCCTCGTCTGGGCGGCCGGTGTGCAGGGCAACCTCGGCCAGCAGGTTGAGCGCGGCCGCGGTCCAGAACTCCTGCCCGGCGGCGCGGCAAAGCTGCAGGCCATCCTGGGCCCACTGGCGCGCCCGGGCTGGATCGCTGGAAAGCGCAAGCTGCGCGCGGCCGACCATGGCGGGACCGCGGACGCCGGCCGACAGCGCGGGCGAATCGACGGCCAGGAACGAGTCAAACCACTCCGCGCCCTCGGCGAAGGTACCCCGTACGATCCAGACCGGCCGGATGGCCGTGCAAAAGCGAAGGCCGGTCTCGGCATCGCCGTCCGCCAGGCACCCGCTCAGTACCTGCAGCACGTTGCCAAGGTCAATGTCGTACCGGCGGAAGACATCTACCCGGGCCGGCCATGGCGCCGGGATGATCGCCATGCCGACAGCCATCGACTCCTCCGCGACGCACAGCGAGTATTCGCGCAACCTGCGCTGCCGCTCGGCAGACTCGCCCGCCTGGGCGAGCCGCTCCGCCGCGTACTCGCGGATGGTGTCGAGCATCCGGTACCTGGTCTGGCCGAGCGCTTCCGGCTCGACTGCCACCAGTGACTTGTCCACCAGCCCGGTGATCAGGTCGAGCATCTGATCCGCTGGCAGCTTGTCATCCGCGCAGACCTCTTCGGCCATGTCCAGTGACCAGCCAGCGAAGACCGACAGCCGTCGCAGCATGACCTGCTCGCCGCCGGTGAGCAGGTCATGGCTCCAGTCGATGGTGGCGCGCAGCGTACGCTGCCGCGGCGGCACCGTGCGGTCCCGGGTCTTGAGCAGCTGGAAACGGTCGCCGAGCCGGGCCGTGATCTGCTCAACCGACAGCACCCGGACCCAGGCCGCAGCGAGCTCGATGGCCAGCGGCACGCCGTCGAGCGCCCGGCAGAGCGTGGCGACGGAAGCCGCGTTCCCCGGCCCGAGGGCGAACCCGGGAACGGCCGCGGCGGCCCGGTCGGCGAACAACTGCACCGCCTCGTAGCCGGCCAGCTCCGCGGCGGCCAGCGGGCCGACCGGCGGCGTCGACAGCGGAGGAACCTGGAACACGACCTCGGCCGCGACCCGCAGCGGCTCGCGGCTCGTCGCGATCATCCGCAATCCCGGCGAGCTTGCGAGCAGTTGCTGGCAAAGCCGCGCGGCCGCGTCGATCACTTGCTCGCAGTTGTCCAGCGCCAGCAGCATCCGGCGCGGTGCGAGCGCGGCGGCGAGCGTCTCGACCAGCGGCCGGCCACGTTCTTCCACGACCCCCACGGCCGCTGCGACCCGGGAGACGACTAGATCGGGCTGCTGCACGTCGCCGAGCTCGATGAACCAGGCGCCGTCCGGGAAATCGCTGCTCAGCGCAGCGAGCATGCGGACAGCAAGCCGTGACTTGCCGATCCCGCCAGTCCCGCACAGCGTCAGCGCGCGGGCTACCCGGATGAACTCCCGCAGCTCGCCGAGCTCGCGTTCACGGCCGATGAAGCTATTCGGTTCTGCGTGGACATTGGCCTGTGCTGGATGCGTCGTCACTGCTCAAGAGTCCAGTCTCGTCCGGCCAGCGGCCTGGGCAGTGCCCAGCACGCAGTAAGTCGGTCCCGGCCGGGACGGATCTCAACTGAAGTCGGCAATTTTCTTTCGGACCTTGCGTTGACTTTCGGATCTTACGTCAAACATTTCATTGTCTCGGCTGGCTGCGGCCGCCGAGGGCAGCTTGGGCCGACTGGTCAAATATAACAATTTGGCATCGGCGACCCCGCTGCCCATCCGGCCCGCAGGCGGGCCCGAAGTACGACCGTGGCAACAAAGCCGGCTTGCCTCTTATTAACTAAGAGTAATCACACGAGCACCGTGCGGCACTTGCCGCGCGTGCTTAACGCAGGGGCGAACGGGCACCGTGCCATCGCCCCAGAAGGGAACCTCATGCCTGGCCACGATGACACCAGCCCGCCCGCGGGGCGCACTGCTGACGACCGCGAGCCGCTGCCCAGCCTGTCGCGGCGGTCGGTACTGCGCGGAGCCGCAGGTGCCGGGGTCGCGGGGATTGCCGTCACCGCTCTTGCCGGAACCGCCGGCCCGGCCTTCGCCGCGACCGCCGGGGCGGCAAAGCCCGCTGCGCGCGGCGCGGCGACCGCGGCAACGGACCGCGACGCCGACACCGACACCGACGAGCAGGTCGTCGTGCATGTGCGCGACGCCCGATCCGGCGAGATCGACGTTTTCAGCGGCACCAGCCATACCCGCGTGCAAGACCGGGAACTGGCCGCGCGACTGGTCCGCGCCAGCCGCTGACCGGCTGCCCGCAAGCACCCTGATCGCTTCGCGCTAGCCGGGATCGCTGCAGCCAGCCGGGATCGCTGCGCGGCAGCCAGCATCGCCCCAGCAGTTACGCCCTGACATTCTCAGCCCGATTTGTGAGGTAATTGATGTCTTCGCATCGCGAAGCGCCGGAGATTTCCAAGGATCCGGTCGCCGATAGTACCGATGTATACGCATTTGTCAGCCCCGACCAGCACCACACGGTCACTCTCATCGCCAACTACATCCCGCTGCAGGAGCCGTCTGGCGGCCCGAACTTCTACGAGTTCGGCGACGACGTGCTGTACGAGATCCACGTCGACAACAACGGTGACGGCAAGGCCGACATCACCTACCAGTTCCGCTTCGAGACCAAGTTCACCACGCCGGACAGCTTCCTCTACAACACCGGCCCGATCAGCTCGCTGCACGACCCGAACTGGAACAGCAAGCAGTTCTACAGGGTCACCAGGGTGCATCATCGCCACGGCTCGCACGTGCTGGCCCGGAAGCTTGCCTGCCCGCCATGCAACGTGGGCATCTTGTCCACGCCGGACTACGAGGCGAAGCTCGGCCGCCATGCCGTGCACTCGCTGGAGCATGGCATCAAGGTGTTCGCCGGGCAGCGCGCCGAGGAGTTCTACGTCGACCTGGGCTCGATCTTCGACCTCGGCAACCTGCGCCCGCTGCAGCAGTTCAACGTCTTCGCCAAAGCACACGGCCTGAAGAGCGCCCCCGGCGTGAACGCCTCCAACCGGCTGAATGTGCACAGCATCGCGATCCAGGTGCCGATTTCCCACCTGACAAGGCACGGCCACCCGACGATCGGAGTGTGGACGAGCGCGAGCCGGCAGCGCGCACGGGTGCGCGCCGATGCGGAGAACGGCCACTTCGCCAGCGGCCCGTTCACCCAGGTATCGCGGCTCGGCAACCCGCTGTTCAACGAGGTGATCGTGCCGCTGGGGGACAAGGACCGGTGGAACAGGACGCACCCGACAGCCGACAAGCACTTCGCGAAGTATGTCGCGCATCCGGAACTGGCCGGGCTGCTGCCGGTGCTGTACCCGGGCGCGTTCCCGCATCTCGCGGCACTGGACAAGGCCAGGACCGTCCGGGCGGACCTGGAGGCGATCCTGCTCACCGGCATCCCGTCCGGCATCATCAAGGGATTCACCAACTTCACCGGCCATGTGCAGGCCGACATGCTGCGGCTGAACACGTCGATCCCGCCGACCCCCGCCAGCTCCAAGAAATTCAGCATCCTCGGGCTCATCGGCGGCGACCCGGCCGGCTTCCCGAACGGGCGGCGGATAACCGACGACGTGGTGACGATCGAGCTGCGGGCCATCGCCGGAGCAACGGTCCCGCTGGTCGATCCCAAGTACGTCGTCGACACCGTCGTTGGCTCGGTCACCGACGGCCTGACCGGCACCAGCGTCAAGAACAAGCCGCTTGCCAGGTTCCCTTACATGGGCGTGCCCTACGACGGTTACCACAACCCGTCCTGAGTTCGGGGGCGGTACCTGGCGCCGGCCGGCCCGGGCCGCCGCGGCCGCGGCGACATTCGCGCCGGACGGCGCCAGGTACCTTGCCGAGATCAGCGCCGTACCATCCGTTTCACATGGTTATCGACAGCCGCCACGGAAGGCAGGAGCACCGCGATGACCGAGTACATCCCTGGCCCGTCCAGCGCTGGCAGTGTTGTCCTCGACGTCGGCCCCGGCGTCGGCGCCCTAGTCCTGCACACGCCAGCTGAGCTGGACGGCAAGGAGATCGAGATCAGCCCGCTAGGCGTGGCTGGAGCCCGGCGTACACACGCTCAGGTGCGGGAACGCCGGACGGCCGGCAGCGCTTCGTTCGCGGCGGTCTATCCCGGGCTCGCGTCCGGCGACTACACGATCTGGCGAGATGCCGTCACCCCGGCGGGCGTGGTCACCATCGAAAGCGGCAGCGTCGCCAGCTATCACTGGCACTGACCGGCCGGGCGGCAGCGACGTCCGGCCAGGCGCTGCCCGCGCGCATTGCCAGGGCTCACCGCCGTCGCGGCCGCGGTCTTCGTGCCGCCGCTCTACCTCGACGATCATGAACTCACGGGACGGCCGGCGGTGGGCGGGCTGGGAGGGTGCTCGGCAGCCGCCCCGTCAACGGAGTGCAACTGGAAGAGCTTCCCGGCGGCTTCCCGCACCTGGGCCCGCAGCTCCGCCGGATGCAGTACCTCGACCTCGGCCCCGAGCGCCAGCATGTCGAGCACCGCCGAGCCGCCAGGCTCGGTTCGCACCGAGGCCTCAACCCAGTCCTCGCGGCCAGCGGCGGGCAAGGCGTTCCGGCGGATCCGGACATCGGCCGGCCGGCCGAGCAGCGCCACCAGCCGCCGACCGCGTGGCGATAGGCGGACTCGCGCCCGCGGTGACCCGGCCCCCGCAGCCGCGCCGCCCGTGCCGCTCCCAGCGCCCGCGCTAACACCCGCCCTGGCTGCTGCCCGGGTATGCGGCGAGCCGCGCCACCGCGCGGCGGGAAGATCGCCGCGAAATCCGTCCAGCAGCTCGAAGCCACCCTGGCACCCGCGGACTGCGTAAACCGGAATGCCGGCCGAGCTCAGCGCCTCGATGTCACGCAGCACGGTGCGCTCGGACACCTCTAGCTCGGTAGCGAGCTGCCGCGCCGTCATCCGGCCCCTGGCCTGCAGCAAGCTCACCAACCCGATAAGCGGCCTGCTCGCACCGGTCAAATATAACCCAGATATATGACACAAGATGTCATGTATCCGATGTCATAATCGCCGGACCGGCCCGGACCGGCCGCAGAACCGGACCAGCACAGAACGGGACCTGGACAGGACCTGGACAGGACCCGGCCAGCCACCGGACCAGCACAGAGGGAGCGCCACGATGAAGAACGATGTCGCCGGATCGGGGACCGCCGACGATCCGTGGATCCTTGCCACGCCGCCTGGCAAGTCCGAGTTCGAGGCGTGGCGCGATGAGAAAGCCGACACGCCTGCCCTGGTCGTCCAGGTCGGTACCACTCAGTTGCGCTATCAACTGCGCTGCGTTGAGGATCTGCACGCGATGCTGCGCGAGCACGGCGACTGGATGCCGCTCGGCAACGCCGACGAGCAGAAGGAAGCCCAAGACGGGACGGTCGAGGCGTGGGCAAGGTCATCAGCCAACCCGGTCGGCGGCTGGTACGGCATGAAGAAAGGCCTGCGCGGCAGGTTCGGTAATTATGTGCCGCCGGTGCTTGAGGCGCTCGGTCTCGCCGAGATCGAGCACGCCGCCCGCAACAACCGGATGCGCGCCATCTAGCCGATCCTGCTCAGATCGGCACCCAGTCGGTCACCACGTCGGTCCCTGACTCAGCCGACACGACGCGGCAGCGCAGGCTCATCGGGCCGGCCGGCACCGGCCCGGCCCGGAACCGGCCCAGCTCGTCGGTGTCTACCGCAATCGCGGCGGCCCTGACCCGGATCTCGACGTTCGCCTGCCGGGGCGGGACAAGCTGGCCGACCAGGCCGCGCGCGGAATTCGTCCGGGTGACTTCCAGGTCGATGGTCAGGTCGTCGGTTTGGAAGGACAGCAGCCGACGTTCCGGCGGGCCACGGACGAGCGAGATCTCGTCCTGGTCGACGAGCGAGTCGTAGGCAAGCTCGGCCAGCTCGGCGTCGATGGTGCGCCAGGTATATGCCTCAGCCGCTACCTGCAGCAGCTCCCCCGGCACCGGATCGAAGCGTGCCGCGGCCTGCCGGAGTTCTTCCTCCAGGCCGGTCTCGTCGTGCTTGTCATGCACGGGCGGTCTCCTGTCGCTGTCATTCATCTTCAAGAGCGAGAGAAGCGGTGCCTGATACCTTCCCGGCCAGCCGCTGGCGCAGTCGCCGCAGGCAGCGGGCCCGGGTAGGGCCGATGCTGCCGACCGGCATGCCCAGCGCATCCGCAACATCGACATAGCTCGGCGGCGGGGTGGCGATCAGGATCCGGAGCAGTTCCCGGCACCGGTCCGGCAGCTTGCCGAATGCGCGCCAGACGGCGGCGGCGCGCTCCGCGTCAAGGCGCGCCTGCTCGGCATCGAGCACGGCAAGCTCCGGCGAGTAGTCATCGATGTGGCCAAGCGTGATCAGCGTCGCGTCGTCGGCGGGGATCATCCGGGTTGCGCCGCGCGCGACCCGGAGCGCCTCATGCCGCGCGGTTGTCGCGAGCCAGCCGCCGACCTGGCTACGATTGCTGATCCGGCCGAGATGCTCAGCCAGCCTCAGCCAGGTCGTCTGGAACACGTCCGCCGCGTCAACTGGGCCCAGGCGGTAGCCGCGGGCCACGGACCAGACCAGCCCGCTGTAGCGCTGGACGAGCATCTCCCAGCTGGCCTTGTCACCGCCCAGCGCAGCTGTCACCAGGTCGCCGGCGTCCGTGTCACTGTCCGCCACGGCACCACCAGCCACTGTGGTCGCCGCAACCACATCCTGAATGTCCACCATCTCCTGACCGGCAGCCGCACCCTGACCGGCAGCCGCACCCTGACCGGCAGCCGCACCCTGACCGGCAGCCGCACCCTGACCAGCCGTGAGGGTCCCGGCGGCCCGGGCGGCCGCAGCAGCCTTCGCCGACCTGGCACGGCCACAGCACCGGCCCCAGGCCCGGCACCGGCTGGCAGCGGGCAAGCGCCAGCAGGGCGTCGGCCGCCAGGCGCGCGTTCTCCCCGGTCCTGGAAATCCGAGCGGCGATCAGGCCAGCGACCAGCGGCGTGGCGAACGACGTGCCGCTCCAGCGGGCCATGCCATTGAATTCCCGCTGCTGACCGATATTCGGCGGCTCGCGGCATATGTAGGTTCCGGTCGCGAATGCGTTGACAAGATCCTCGCCAGGCGCATATACGTCGACCCAGGGCCCGAAGTCGCTGAAGCGCGCCCGGCTGCGCCAGTTGGCCGCGACCGCGCCGACGCTCACTACCTCGGGGAAAGCCGCGGGCCAGAATGGCCGGCGAGTGTCGTTGTTCCCGGCAGCGGCGACCAAGACCGTGCCCTTGTACTGCCGGTATCGGTGCCAGCAGGCCTCGAAGCTAAGCAGCGGGAGGTCTTTCCTGGTAGTGGTCCCGGCCGACAGGCTGATGATGTCAGGGCCCAGCCCGAGCGCCTCATCCAGCCGCTTTACTACCTGGTCCTCGAACAGCGCTCCCGCGGTACTGAAGTCGCCGGCCACATGGACGGCAGAGTCGGGCGCCATGCAGCGCGCGACGCCGGCGATGAAGGTGCCGTGACCTGCATACTCATGAATTACCGTGCTGCCGCCCACGTCGGCGAGCGGATCCGTATCGCCAGTGACCCCGGCCAGCCACGGGTGCGCATCGGCGTCGGCCAGCAGCCCGGTATCGGCCACGTAGATGAGAACTCCGCGCCCGGCCGGGTCGCACACTCCCGGGTCAGGCCGCTCGTCGCCAGGCACCTCCGCTGGCTCGGTCGCCGGGCACGGAGACACCGGGCAGATCGACAGGACGTGGTTCGGCGTAGCGACGCCAACGCCCAGGGCCGCATCGATCCGCTGCAGGGCGTCTGGAGCGTCCCGGGCCTTGGATTTCGCCAGCGACAGCAGTGTCACCCCATCCACCAAGCCGTCCAGCCTCTCGCCGCCGCCTATCAGCTCGGAGACCTGGCCGAGGTATGCGTCGCGGACCAGGATCACTCCTTTCTGGTAGAGGAAATCGAGGCCGCCTGCTGGCGTGTAGGCAACGTCAATTTCCGTGCCTTTTGCACGGAATGCGCGGACGATCAGCTCGAGCTGTATGTCAATGATTGCGGGCTGCCGGTCGGATTTCTTACGCATAGCGCTCATATTTTCTTCTTTGTCAGGTAGGTTCCGTTATAGGTAGGCGGCCGCGCGGCTCGCGTAGGTCGCGAAAAGGCGACAGCCTCCCAGTGTTGCATTAGACGACCCGGCGGCCCGGCTTTAGCATCATTCCCATGGCAAGGGAATTCCGCCAAGGTCCCCCCGGCCCTGGCGGGACGCTTGAGCTGCTGACTCTCACCCTTGCCCGCCCGGCCGACGCCCTCGCTAAGGCACAGGCGGTGCTCGCGGACAGGCCGGGTCCATATGACGCCTCGGTCGCCCGGCAGGCCGTCGGCATTGTGCTACGTGAATTCGGTGACATAACCGCCGGAATTCGCGAGCTCAGGACGGCATTGCGCCTTGCCCGGCTAGCTGGCTCGCTGGACCGCGAGGCGGATGTGCTGGCTACGCTCGGCGTGGCGCTGCTCTATGCCGGCCGGACCGCGCCCGGGCTTGCCGCGCTGGACAAAGCCGTATCCTGCACCGCCGGCCCGGCGACCGGCCGGGCCCTGGAACGGCGCGGCATCGCGCTCTGGACGGTCGGCCGGCACCGGGAGGCGCTGGAGGACCTGCGCCAGGCGGTCGCCATCTTGCATGGCGCTGGCGACACGATCTGGGAGGCCCGCGCGCTTACCGCACGCGGCATGGTCCACCTCGCGACCAGTGCCACCGGGCGCGCGGACGCCGACTTCACCGCGGCCGAGTCCCTGTTCGCCGCTACCAGCCAGGAGCTGGAGAGAGCCTATGCGCGGCACAACCGGGGCCTAGCCGCCTTCCACGCCGGCGACCTGCCCGTCGCGCTCTGCCATCTCGGCGAGGCCGCCCGCAGCTACCAGCTGCTCGACGTGCCGGTACCGGACCTGAGCATCGACCGGTGCGCGGTACTGCGGGCGGCCGGCCTGCCCGGCGATGCGCTCAGCGAGGCCGACAACGCCGTCGCCGGACTCCAGCGCAGCCGCGGCCAGGCAACCAAGGTGGCCGAACTGCTGCTGATAGCCGCCAAGGCCGCGCTGGCCTGCGCCGATCCGCATGCCGCGCGGCAGCGAGCCGAGGCTGCCCAGCGTCTTTTCCGGGTGCAGCAGCGGCCATGGTGGAGCGCGCATGCAACTTTCGCGGTACTGCAGGCCCGCTATGCGGCGGGCGAGGTGTCTGCCGGGCTGCTGCGCCAGGCCGCGGCGACCGCGTCCAGTCTTGACGCACTCGGCTCGGCCGATGCTCCGCGCGCCGGGCTGCTGGCCGGGCGGGTGGCGCTGGCGCTTGACCGCCCGCGGGCAGCACAGCGCCACCTGACGGCGGCGGCGGGCAGCCGGAGCCTGCCCGGGCCGGCCTCGGCGCGCGCCGACGGGTGGCTGGCGGAAGGGCTGCGCGCCGAGGCGGCTGCCAATCCCCGCCGTATGCTCCGGGCCTGCAGGCGCGGTTTCGACCTCATCGATCAGCACCTGCTCACCCTCGGTGCCACCGAGCTGAGGGCGCGCGCGACCGTGCAGGGAGCGCAGTTCGCCACGCTCGCGCAGCGGTACGCGGTACAGGCTGGCAAGCCGCGGCTGCTGCTGCAGTGGAGCGAGCGCTGGCGGGCTACCGCGCTGACCGCGGCGCGGGTGCGGCCGGTCGATGACGCGGAGCTCCAGGCGGACCTGACCGCCGTCCGGGACGTCACGCGCCGCCTCGAGCAGGCCCGCGCGCAGGGGCAGCCCGCAGCCCGGCTGGCGCGCGAGCAGCTGCGGCTGGAGACGGCCGTGCGCGAGCGCGTGCTGCGGACACGCGGCACCGGCCGCCTGGGCGGCTGGGATTTCAGCATTACGCAGCTGCTCAACGAACTCGGCGCCGACCGGCTGGTGCAGATCGTCGAGATCGACGGCGACCTGCATTTGCTGGTCTGCGGCGGCGGCCGGGTCAGGCAGTTCGCCGCCGGCCGGCTTGCGGACGCCGCCCGCGAGATTGATTACGCCCGGCTCGGCCTTAGCCGGCTGGCGCATGGCCGGCCGCATGGTCCGGCGGGTCAGCCAGCTGGCGCACTCGCCGTCCTGGCGGAGACCGGGCGCAGGCTGGAGAGCGTGCTTCTCGGCACCGCTGCCGTCCGGCACCTTGGCAGCGGCCCGGTCATCATCGTGCCGCCTGGTCGGCTGCATGCTGTCCCGTGGGCGCTGCTCCCGTCGCTCCGCGACCGGGTGCTGAGCGTCGCGCCTTCGGCCCGCGCCTGGCTGCGCGCACGAACTGCCGTGCCGCCGGATCGCCGTGATCTTGTCCTGGTCCGCGGCCCCGGGCTGGGGCCCGAGGCCAGCGAGCTGCCCGCGCTGGCGGCCGAGTCCCGCAGCGCCAGCACGCTCAACGGCCGCAGCACCGGCCAGCGCACCGAGCCCTGCGACGACGCCGGCCCCGGCGACGCGCATTCCCGTCAGCGACTGGCCGACGACGGCAACGCGGTCGATGCCTTCACCGTCCTCGCGGACGGCACGGCGACGGCAACCAGAGTGCTTGCCGCGATCGACGGCGCTTGGCTCGTGCACATCGCAGCGCATGGCACCTTCCGGGCCGACAGCCCGCTGTTTTCCTCGCTGCGGATGGACGACGGGCCGCTGACCGTGCACGACTTCGAGCGGCTGCACCGCGCGCCGTACCGGCTGATCCTGCCCTGCTGCGACTCCGGCCTGCTCGCCCCGGCCGGGGCTGACGAGCTGCTCGGCCTCACCAGCACCCTGGTGCCGCTGGGCACTGCGGGAATCGTCGCCGCCGTTGCCCCGGTCAACGACAAGGCGGCGGCCGGCCTGATGGTCAGGCTGCACCGCGCCCTGCGGGGCGGCCGCACCCTGAGCGAGGCGCTGCGCGATGCCCGCCGCGAGCTGGCGAACGACCCGGTCCAGGTGGCCACCGGGCTGTCCTTCATCGCGCTCGGCGCCGGCTGACATCACGACCCCGGTGCGCAGCCGGCGGCCGGCCGCGCCCGCCGCCGGGCACGGGCCGCGCGTCGTGATCGTCGGGTCGGGGCTGGCCGGGCTCGGCTGCGCCAGCCGGCTATGACGGCGGCACGGCGCCGCCGCCTTCACCAGCGCCCTCGCTACACTCAAGCGCGCGGCGCGATAACGCTACGCGGGCCGTCCGGCCGGCCGGAGCGGTTCGCCGGCCCGGTTAACTCGGCCCGTCCGACTTGGCCACCGGGCCAGTGACAATAAGCCTGCCCGCATGGGACCTAAGTCCCTGCCGCCGGGGCGTGGCCTCGCGCACGCTGATGATCCATCCACAAACCGGGAGCGAGAAAAGGTCATGCGAGCGCTTGTCTATCACGGGCCGGGCCAGAAGGCATGGGAAGAAGTACCGAGTCCGCAGCTCATCGACGACACTGACGCGATCGTCCGAGTCGATTCGGTAACCATCTGCGGCACCGACCTGCACATCCTCAAGGGCGACGTGCCTGCGGTGACTGATGGGCGGATCCTCGGGCACGAAGCCGTGGGGACGGTCGAGTCAGTCGGCAGCGGCGTACGGACCGTCAAGGCCGGCGACCGCGTGCTCGTCTCGTGCATTACCGCGTGCGGGACCTGCCGGTATTGCCGCGAGGGCCAGGGCGGCCAGTGCCTCGGCGGCGGCGGCTGGATCCTCGGCCACAAGATCGACGGGACCCAGGCCGAGTATGTCCGGGTGCCGTTCGCCGACCTGTCCACTTACCAGGTGCCTGATGGCGTCGCCGATGAGGAGATCCTCATGCTGGCGGACATCCTGCCGACCGGCTACGAGGTCGGCGTCCTCAACGGCGGCGTCCGGCCCGGCGATGTCGTCGCGGTTGTCGGATCGGGCCCGGTCGGCCTGTCCGCGATCATGGGCGCGCGGTTGTTCAGCCCAAGCCACGTTGTCGCCATCGACCTTGCTGACAGCCGGCTTGAGGCGGCCAAGCAGTTCGGCGCCGATGTCACGGTGAACAACGGCAGCCAGGACCCGCTTGCGGTGGTCCACTCGCTGACCGGCGGGCTCGGCGCTGACGTGACAATCGAGGCGGTGGGAGTGCCTGCCACCTTCGAGCTTGCCGTCGAGCTATCTCGGCCTGGCGGGCGGATCGCCAATATCGGCGTGCACGGCGAGTCGGCCACGCTGCACCTGGAGGAGCACTGGATCAGGAACATCACGATCACGACCGGCCTGGTAGACGCGTATTCCACCGCAACCCTGCTGCGGCTGGTCACCAGTCACCAGATCAATGCCGGGCGATTCGTAACCCATCGCTTTGCCCTGGCCGACTTCATCGAGGCCTACGACGTGTTCGGCCGCGCAGCCGAGACAAGTGCGCTCAAGGTGGTCCTGAGCCGCTGACCGCTACCAGTTCCGCTGCTACTGAAGCGCGCAGCGTCGTCCGCACCATAGCGGCTCGGGTCGGTTCCGGTGAGCTCGAGCTGCTGCCCCGCCAGCATCAGCCTCGTGGGCTGAGGCTGGCGTGACGAGTGGTGTCGTCGAGGCCCAAGAGTCCTGGCCGCCATCAGTGGTTAACATTTTGCCGGTCATCGCCGGACAGATCTGCACCACTAATATGATCTTGGTGCGGCTGGGGTTGGAGTGGCGGCGGCCGGGCCGGGCGGGCGTCCGGCTAGGTCGCGATGTCCGGGTACGGCCTGGACACGTGGCTGAGCCGCCGGGCATAGTCCAGCTGGAAGCCGAGCGGCTTGTCGTGGTCGCGCTCGAACATGGCGATGAACAGCGTGAGCGTCAGGAACGGGTGCGCTCCGAGCTCGAACAGCCGGGGGTAGTCGTGGGTGGCCAGGGCGTCCCGTTCTGGCCCGGTGAACTCCAGCCAGGTGCTCCTCTCCGCCCACACGGCGCCGAGTATCAGCCCGGCCCGCTGCGCCTCCCACCACGCGACCGTCCCCCGCGGATCCTCCCGGTACCGCTCGACCAGGCCCGGATCCCGGTCGACGGTGAAGAGGAACTTGTTGACCAGGTACTTGCTCATTCCGGGGCTCCGTCCGGATACCAGGTGAAGTACGCCTCCATGGTGTGGAACAGGTTCACCGTGTCCACGTAGTCGGCTGGCCGGCCTGCACCGGCCACGCCCATCATCAGCATGAAGTCCATGAAGCCATGGGTAGCGTTGCCGGGCTCGTGCAGGCTGTCGAGGGTCACGTCGGCCAGGCAGCCCTTGATGTCGCCGGCTGCGATCCACGCCACCGCCCTGGCGTCGAACTCAGGGTCCGGCCCGGTCGGGCCGAACTGGCGCGGCCCGCCTAGCTCCAGCGACAGGTGACCGGTGCCGATGATCGCCACCCGGAGATCGCTCGGCCACGACTCGACGATCTCGCGGATGGCCTGGCCGAGCTGGACGAACCGGCTGGGCTGCGGCAGCGGCGGGGCGAAGATGTTGGTGTAGACCGGCACGATTGGCAGGTCCGCGTCCGGCCGCAGCGTGATGATCGGGCAGGTGATGCTGTGGTCGACGCGCAGCTCGTTGCTGAACGCCAGGTCGAACCCGGCGTCGATGCCCTGCCGCAGGATGTGCCCGGAAAGGTCCCGCTCGCCGCGCAGCAGCATCCGCGGCAGCCCGAACTCGCGTTCCTCGTTGTACCAGTTGGCATCGTACTGCTCCGCGTGCCCGACGAGGAACTGCGGCATGTTGTCCAGCCACAGCTGGTGGAAGTGGTCGGAGCCGACCATCACGAGCACGTCCGGACGTGCCCTGGTCAGTGTCTCGCGGAACGCGGTGATCTTTGCTATCCACTCGGCGGCGAAGTCCGGGCGCTGGTCCGGCGGCGCGGTGCTGGCCCGGTAATAGAACGGGTGATGGGTCGAAGCGATCACCGCGGCGATGACGGCCAAGGCTGCTCCAGGTGGGCTGCTTGACGATGAATCCGCGGTAACGCTAGCCCAGAGCGCGCGGCGGTGGTAGCCGCCGGCGGTGCGGGCGGGGCGCCGAGACGGCGATGACGCGGGCAGGCAACACTAGTGCTGCGGCCGGCCGCCCGCCGAGCCGGCGGTGCACCTGGCGGCCGGTGGCGCCGCGACCTGACTGGAGGGCCAGCAACATGGCGCATGGTGCCAGGATCGACTCGGTCGTCATATTCGTGCACGACCTGGACCGATCGGTGGCCTTCTACTCCGCTGTCCTCGCGCTGAAGGTGACCGACCACAGCCCCACCGCCGCGCTGCTGACCAGCGAGAGCGGCACCCAGCTGATCCTGCGCGCGATGGGCAGCAACGCCGCTCACCTGCTCGGCGGCGTCGGCGTTCAGTACGTGATCTGGACCGCCGGCGGCCGGGCCGAGCTCGACCAGAGCGAGCAGGCGCTGAAGCGGCACTCGGCGCACCGGGAGACCCGCATCAGCAACCAGGTCACCGTGCTGGAAGGACGAGATCCGGACGACATCGCGGTAATGATCATCTACCCCGGCCCGGAGCAGGCGCCCCTGCACAAGCTGCCGGCCCGGATCTACGGATGGTGAGCGCCAATATGAGCCTCGGCCTCCCGGGCGGCATCCACGGCTGCCTCTTCGACCTCGACGGCGTCCTGACCAAGACCGCTGCGGTGCACGATGCCGCGTGGAAGGAGATGTTCGACAGCTACCTCAGCGAGCGGGCCAGGCGGACCGGGCAGCCATTCGTGCCCTTTGACCCGGCCGCCGACTACGAGGAGTACGTCGACGGCAAGCCACGCGCCGACGGCACCCGGTCGTTCCTGGCCGCCCGCGGCATCACGCTGCCGGACGGCACCAACGATGACCCGCCGGAGGCGGAGACCGTGCACGGACTCGGCAACCGCAAGAACGAGATCCTGCTCCGGCGGAATCCGCCAGGATGGGGTAGCGGCCTACGAGGGCTCGGTCCGGTACGTCCGCGCCGTCGCGGCCGCCGGGCTGCGCCGAGCCGTGGTCTCATCCAGCGCGAACTGCCAGGACGTCCTCGTCGCGGCCGGGATCGAGGATCTGTTCGAGGCACGGATCGACGGCATCGTCGCCCGGCGGGAGCACCTGCCTGGCAAGCCGGCCCCGGACACGTTCCTGGCCGGCGCGCGCGCGCTCGGGCTGGCGCCGGCCGAGGCGGCGGTCTTCGAGGATGCGCTGGCCGGGGTGGAGGCCGGCCAGGCCGGCCAGTTCGGCTACGTGGTCGGCGTGGACCGGGCCGGGCAGGCGGCCGCGCTGAAGTCACACGGCGCCGACGTCGTGGTGACCGACCTTGCCGACCTGCTGGACCGGCCGTGATCCGGCAGGGGGTGTTCACGGTCGAGCCGTGGTGCCTCCGCGAGACCGCGCTTGACCTGGACCTGCTTGCCCAGACGGAATCGGTGTTCGCGCTGTCGAACGGGCACCTGGGCTGGCGGGCCAACCTGGACGAGGGCGAGCCGCACGGCCTGCCAGGTACCTACCTGAACGGGGTGCACGAGACCCGCCCGCTGCCCTATGCCGAGAGCGGCTACGGTTTCCCCGAGTCCGGCCAGACGGTGATCAACTTGACCAACGGCAAGCTGATCCGGCTGTTCGTCGACGACGAGCCGTTCGACGTTCGGTACGGTGAGCTGCGCTCGCATGAGCGGCTGCTCGACTTCCGCGCCGGAACGCTGGCCCGCCGCGCCGAGTGGGTCTCCCCGGCCGGGCAAGGCGTCCGGGTCTCCTCGGTCCGGCTGGTGTCGTTTACCCAGCGGGCGATCGGGGCGGTCTGCTACGACGTGCAGCCGCTCGATGCCCCGGCGCGGATCGCGGTGCAGTCCGAGCTCCTCGCGAACGAGCAGCTGCCGCCGGCTGGCGGCGACCCGCGGGTGGCCGCGGTGCTCGAGAACCCGCTTGCCAGCGAGTTCCGCAGTGCCGACGAAGCGGCCGTCGTGCTGGTGCACATGACGAAGCGCAGCGGGCTGCGGGTCGGTGCCGCGATGGATCACCAGTTTGACTGTCCGCCCGGAGTGCAGGTCGAGTCGCGGGCATACGACGACGGCGGCACTGTCACGGCCACCATGGTCCTGCAGCCGGGACAGCGGTTGCGCATGATCAAGTTCGTCGCGTACGGCTGGTCCGGTCAGCGCTCGCGGCCGTCCGTCCGGGACCAGGTGTGGGCTGCGCTGAGCGCGGCCCGGCAAACCGGCTGGGACGGGCTGCTGGCCGAGCAGCGCGGCTATCTGGACGACTTCTGGGACCGCGCCGACGTGGAGATCGATGGCGACACCGAGGTACAGCAGGCGGTGCGCTTCGGGCTGTTCCACGTCCTGCAGGCCGGCGCCCGGGCGGAGAACCGGGCGATCCCGGCCAAGGGGCTGACCGGGCCAGGCTACGACGGGCACTCGTTCTGGGACACCGAGACCTTCGTGCTGCCGGCACTCACGCTCACGATCCCGGCAGCGGCCGCCAGCGCGCTGCGGTGGCGGCACGCCATCATGCCGCTCGCCGTCGAGCGGGCGGCGCAGCTCGGCCTGGCCGGCGCAGCCTTCCCGTGGCGGACGATCACCGGCCACGAGTGCTCGGGCTACTGGCCGGCCGGCACCGCCGCCTTCCACCTCAACGCGGACATCGCCAACGCCGTTATCCGCTATGTCGACGCCACCGGCGACGGCGCCTTCGAGCGCGGCGTCGGGATGGAACTGCTGACTCAGACCGCACGGCTGTGGCGCTCGCTCGGCCATCACGACGGCAAGGGCAGCTTCCACATCGACGGGGTGACCGGCCCGGATGAGTACAGCGCGCTCGCCGACGACAACGTCTATACCAACCTGCTGGCCAGGCAGAACCTGACGGCCGCGGCAGACGTGGCGCGGCGCTACCCGGACCGGGCGCGGCAGCTCGGCATCGACCCGGAGGAGTCGGCCAGCTGGCGGGACGCGGCGGAGGCGATGTTCATCCCGTACGACGAGTCAATCGGCGTGCATCCGCAGTGCGCCGGGTTCACCCGGCACCAGGTGTGGGATTTCGCCGGGACCAAGCCGGAGCAGTACCCGCTGATGCTGCACTTCCCCTACTTCGACCTGTACCGCAAGCAGGTGCTGAAGCAGGCAGACCTGGTGCTGGCCATGCAGTTGTGCGGGGACGCGTTCACCGCCGAGCAGAAGGCGCGGAACTTCTACTACTACGAGGCGCTCACGGTGCGGGACTCGTCGCTGTCGGCCTGCACCCAGGCCGTGCTGGCCGCCGAGGTCGGGCAGCTCAGCCTGGCGTTCGACTATCTCGGCGAGGCAGCCCTGATGGACCTGCGGGACCTGGAGAACAACACCCGCGACGGAGTGCACATCGCCTCGCTGGCTGGCACCTGGGTCGCGCTGGTGGGCGGCTTCGGCGGGCTCCGCATCACCGGCGGGGTCGCGCATTTCGCACCGCGGCTGCCGGAACCGCTCACCAGGCTGGCGTTCACCCTGCTCATCCGCGGGCAGCGGCTGCGCGTCGAGGTCACCGATACGGAGGCCAGGTACCAGGTCGCCGACGGCGAGCCGCTGCGGATCCGGCACCACGGCGACGACGTGACGCTGCAGCCAGGCAAGCAGCGGTCCTGCCCGATCCGGCCGGCCCCGGCCAGGCCGCGGCCCAGCCAGCCGCCAGGCCGCGAGCCGGCCCGTCGCCGGGGCGGCGGCCAGGCACCCTGACGATTAGCGCCGGGTATTAATAAGACCGCCGGTTAACTGTCCGTATCCCGCGCGCCGGATTACCGTCGAATCATGCTCAAGCGCGAGATCGTCCTGCCGCCCGAACATCTCTACCCGCCGGATGAGTGGTGCGTTATCGAGGCCCGGTACTCGGATGAGTTCGCCGATCGGGCGGAGTCCGTCTTCGCGCTCGGCAACGGTTTCGTCGGAGTCCGCGGCAGCTACGAGGAAGGGCGCCCGGGATTGTCACCTGGAACGTTCGTCAACGGCTTCCACGAGACATGGCCGATCGTGCATCCGGAGGCGGCGCCCGGGCTCGCCCGCAAGGGGCAGACGATCGTGAACGTGCCGGACGCGACAATGCTCAAGCTTTACGTGGACGACGAGCCGCTGTACCTGCCGACCGCGCGCATTGATGAATATGCGCGGGTCCTGGACATGCGGGCCGGGATGCTGACCCGCGAGCTGATCTGGGCCACCGACTCAGGGAAGCATGTCCGGGTCCGCTCACGGCGGCTCGTGTCCCTTGAATACCGCCATCTGGTCGCGATGACGTTCGAGGTGACGTTGCTCGACCACGCGGCGGCCGTCGCGATCTCCTCGGTGCTGGTCAACCGCCAGGACGCCCGCTCAGCAGAGGACCTGCCGGAGTACCAGCCGGGCGATCCCCGGATCGCCACCGTGCTGCCGCGCCGGGTACTCAACGTGCGGGCCGCTGAGCTAGCCGACCGGCGCATCCTGCTCGGCTACCAGACGACCAGCAGCCGGATGACGCTCGGCGTCGGCGTCGACCACGTCATCGAGGCCGCCTGCCCGCACCAGGCGGCCGGCACGCTCAATGACGATACGGGCGAGGTCGCCGTCACGGCCGACGCAAAGGCAGGCATACCGATCCTGGTCACCAAGTACGCGACCTACCAGTCCTCCCGGAGCGTCCCGGCGCCCGAGCTCGCGGACCGGTGCCGCCGGACGCTGGACCGGGCAATCCGGGACGGATTCGACAGCCTCGTCACCAGCCAGCGCGCGAATCTCGACCGGTTCTGGGACCGCGCCGACATCCGGGTAAAGACCCGGCTCAGCCCGGTGCGGCACCAGCAGGCGATCCGGTGGAACCTCTACCAGGTGGCGCAGGCGTCCTGGCGGGCCGAGGGGGCCGGCATTCCGGCGAAGGGGCTGACCGGGCAGGCCTACGAGGGGCACTACTTCTGGGACACCGAGATCTACGTCCTGCCGTTCCTGTCCTATACCCAGCCGAGGATCGCCGGCAACGTGCTGCGCTTCCGGCACAGCATGCTCGATCGCGCCCGGGAGCGGGCCCGCGAGCTGAGCCAGCGCGGCGCGCTCTTCCCGTGGCGGACCATCAACGGCGAGGAGGCCTCGTCCAATTTCCAGCAGGGCACCGCGCAGTATCACATCAACGCCGACATCGCCTACGCGATCATGCAGTATGCCAGCGTGCTCGGCGACACACGCCTGCTCGGCGGGATGGGCGCCGAGGTGCTCGCCGAGACCGCCCGGCTGTGGGAGGACCTGGGGTTCTACGGCGCCGACAAGCAGTTCCACATTCACGGCGTGACCGGGCCGGATGAGTACACCACCGTGGTCAACGACAACTGCTACACCAACCTGATGGCACGGCTGAACCTGAATTTCGCGGCCAGCATCGTGCGCCGGATGCGCGCGGAGCGGCCCGGCGACTATGCCGCGCTCATCCGCAGGGTGGGGCTGCAGCCGGGCGAGGTCGAGTCGTGGGAACGCGCGGCCGCGGCCATGCACGTGCCGTTCGATCTCGTGCGCGGCATCCACCCGCAGTCTGATGCGTTCCTCGACCGGGAGGCCTGGGACCTCGACAACACGCCGCGGGAGAAGTTCCCGCTGCTGCTGCATTATCACCCGCTGGTGATCTACCGGCACCGGGTGCTCAAGCAGGCCGACATCGTGCTGGCGATGTTCCTGCTCGGCAACGAGTTCTCGGAGGAACAGAAGCGCCGCAACTTCGACTACTACGACCCGATCACCACCGGGGATTCGTCGTTGTCCGCGTGCGTGCAGAGCATCATCGCCGCCGAGGTCGGCCACGAGCGCCAGGCGCTCGAATACTTCGAGTACGCGCTGCTGATGGACCTGGCCGATGTCGCGGGCAACGCTTCTGACGGAGTCCATATCGCGTCAGCAGCCGGCGTGTGGTCGGCGCTCGTATTCGGGTTCGGCGGCGTCAGGGACTTCGATGGCCAGCTATCCTTCACGCCCAACCTGCCGCGCAGCTGGAAGGAACTCACGTTCTCGCTACATTTCCGCGACCGGCAGATCCGGGTGCAGCTCATGCACGAAGAGCAGCGTTACATCCTGGACAAGGGCGCTCCGCTGGAGGTCACCATCCAGGGCGAGCCGCACCTGCTCAGCCTCGGTACGCCGGTCGCGATCAAGCGTTCGCCCCCGGACGGCGAGCACGCCCGCGGCGGCCAGCCGCGCTGACCGCCGCGCGGGTGTCGGCATTCCCTTTGCCCGGCGCAGGGCGTAGCGTCCGTTAGAAGAAGACAACCGCAACTTCAGTACACGCCAGTACATGCGATCATGTGGCTCAAGCCCCCGGCCGCATCTCAATCAACGCCCCGCACCCTGGGGGTGCCGGGACCAAGGAGTCAGGTGCATGGAGCGACCGGACGTCACACCGCTGCCGGATCTGCTGCACGGGCGTTCCCGGGCCGGCCCGGTCCGGGACCAGCGGCCCGTCTACCTCGACCTGCTGCCGCCGTGCAACGCCGGCTGCCCGGCGGGCGAGAACATCCAGGCATGGCTGGCGCACGCGGAGGTCGGCCGTCATGAGGAGGCGTGGCGGCAGCTAGTCGCCGATAACCCGATGCCTGCGATTCACGGCCGGGTCTGCTACCACCCGTGCGAGAGCGTCTGCAACCGCGCCAACCTCGACAGCGCCGTGTCGATTCACTCGGTCGAGCGGTTCCTCGGCGACCTCGCACTCGAGCGGCAATGGGCTTTCGACCGGCCGGCCACCCGCAGTGGCAAACGGGTGCTCGTCATCGGCTCTGGCCCGAGCGGGCTCTCCGCCGCCTACCACCTGGCCCGGCGCGGCCACGAGGTCGAGATACGCGACGCGGGCGACCAGCCGGGCGGGATGATGCGCTACGGCATCCCGTCCTACCGGATGCCGCGTGACGTGCTGGACGGCGAGATTGACCGGATCGCCGCGATGGGCGTGCGGATCAGCTGCGGCCAGCGGGTGGAAGACCTGGACGCCGAGCGGCGCGAAGGCGGCTTCGACGCGGTCTTCGTCGCGGTGGGCGCGCACCTGTCCAAGCGCGTCGACATCCCGGCCAAGGACACAGGCCGGATCGTGGATGCGGTGGCGTTCTTGCGCAGTGTCGCCTCCGGCGACCGGCCGGTGATCGGGCGGCGGGTCGCGGTCTACGGCGGCGGCAACACCGCGATGGACGCCGCCAGGGTAGCCCGGCGGCTGGGCGCGAACGACGCGCTGATCGTCTACCGGCGCACCCGCGAGCAGATGCCGGCGCACGAGGTGGAAGCAGAGGAGGCCGAACGCGAGGGCGTGCAGATCAACTGGCTGCGCACGATCACCGCATTCGACGGACCGGAACTGACGATCGAGGCGATGGAACTGGACGAGAACGGGTTCCCGCAGCCAACCGGGCGGTTCGAGACGCTGGCCGCGGACACCGTCATTCTCGCGCTTGGCCAGGAAACCGACACTGCCTTCTTGCGCCAGGTGCCGGGCGTGGAGTTCGCGCGGGACGGCACCGTGCAGGTCTCCGCGGCCATGATGACCGGCAGCCCCGGCGTGTTCGCAGGCGGGGACATGGTGCCGGCCGAGCGGACCGTGACGATCGGCACCGGGCATGGCAAGAAGGCGGCCAAGAACATCGACGCCTGGCTACGGAATACCGCGCCGGAGAGCCTGCCAAAGCACGAGCTCGTCTCGTTCGACCAGCTGAACCTCTGGTATTTCGGCGACGCCGCCCAGCGGCAGCAGCCGGAGGCCGAGCCGGAGCAGCGGACCGCCGATTTCACCGAGGTGCTCGGCGGCCTGTCCGAGCAGGAGGCGACCTACGAGGCGCGCCGCTGCCTGTCCTGCGGCAACTGCTGCGAATGCGACGGCTGCCTGGGCGCATGTCCCGAAGATGCGGTGATCAAGCTCGGCGTTGGGCACCGGTACCGGTTCGACTATGACAAGTGCACCGGCTGCAGCGCGTGCTACGAGCAGTGCCCAGTGCACTCGATCGAGATGGTTCCGGAGGAACGATGACACGCGTCACGGTCGACGGCAACGAGGCAGCGGCCTCTGTTGCCTACCGGCTCAACGAGGTTTGCTGCATCTTCCCGATCACGCCGTCGTCGCCGATGGCCGAGCTTGCGGACGAGTGGTCGAGCAAGGGCAAGCCCAATCTCTGGGGCGGCGTCCCGTCCGTGGTGGAAATGCAGAGCGAGGGCGGGGCGGCGGGCGCGCTGCACGGCGCGCTGCAGAGCGGGGCGCTGGCCACGACCTTCACCGCGTCGCAGGGCCTGCTGCTGATGATCCCGAACATGTACAAGATCGCCGGCGAGCTGACGCCCGCCGTGATCCACGTCGCCGCCCGGTCACTGGCGGCGCAGGGACTGTCCATCTTCGGCGACCACTCGGACGTGATGGCGGTGCGGCAGACCGGCTTCGCGCTGCTCGCCTCCGCGTCGGTGCAGGAGGCACACGATCTCGCGCTGGTGGCGCAGGCCGCCACGCTGGCGACGCGAGTGCCGTTCGTGCACTTCTTCGACGGGTTCCGCACCTCGCACGAGCTGAACACGCTGGAGATGCTGTCCGACGACGACCTGCGGGCGCTGGTGCCCGCCGAGCTGGTCCGCGCGCACCGCGGCCGGGCGCTGTCACCGGAGAACCCGTTCATCCGGGGTACCGCGCAGAACCCGGACATCTACTTTCAGGCACGGGAAACTGCCAACCCGTTCTACGCCGCCGTGCCGGACGCGGTAGAGGACGCGATGGCCAGCCTCGCCAGCCGCACCGGCCGCATCTACCACAACGTGGAATACACCGGCCACCCGGAGGCCGAGCGGGTGATCGTGGTGATGGGCTCGGCCGCGCAGACCGTCGAGGAGACGGTGGCCCATCTGCTCGCCCGCGGCGAGCGGGTCGGCGTGCTGCAAGTCCGGCTGTACCGGCCGTTCCCGGTCCGGGCGCTGCTCGACGCGCTGCCCGCGACCGCGGCGCGGATCGCGGTGCTGGACCGGACCAAGGAGCCAGGATCGGGCGGCGAGCCGCTCTTCCTTGACGTCGTCGCGGCGCTGGCCGAGGCGCATACCGACGGCGACCGCGCGATGCCCCTGGTGACCGGCGGCCGCTACGGCCTGTCGTCGAAGGAGGTCACCCCGGGCATGGTCGCCGGGATATTCGCCGAGCTTGGCCGCGAGCGGCCGCGGCGCCGGTTCACCATCGGCATCACCGACGACGTGTCCGGCCTCAGCCTGCCGTATGACCCCGCCCTGGACATCGAGCCGCCGGGTACCATCCGCGCGGTCTTCTTCGGCCTCGGCTCGGACGGAACGGTCGGCGCGAACAAGAACACGATCAAGATCCTCGGCGCCGAGGAGAACCTGTACGCGCAGGGCTACTTCGTCTACGACTCGAAGAAGTCGGGCTCGCAGACCGTGTCGCACCTGCGCTTCGGGCCGCAGCCGATCCGCGCGCCGTACCTGGTGTCCCAGGCCGGCTTTGTCGGCTGCCACCACTTCGGGCTGCTGGACAAGGTCGACGTGCTCGGCCGGGCGGCGCCCGGCGCGACGCTGCTGCTGGACTGCGCGCTGCCGCCGGATGAGATCTGGGCTGCGCTGCCCCGCCCGGTCCAGGAGAAGATCGTCGCCAAGCGGGTCAACGTCTACGCGATCGACGCGGCCCGGATCGCCCGCGAGGTCGGCCTGGCCGGGCGGACCAACACCATCCTGCAGACTTGCTTCTTCGCGATCTCTGGTGTGCTGCCGCCGGACGAGGCGATCACCAAGATCAAGGCCGCAATCGTCAAGACCTACACCCGGCGCGGCAAAGAGGTGGTCGAGAAGAACCAGGCCGCCGTCGACCGCGCGGTGGAAGGCCTGCATCAGATCGAGGTGCCCGGGCAGGCGACATCCACCCGGGAACTGCCCGCGATGGTGCCGGCCGGCGCGCCGGAGTTCGTTCGCAACGTCACCGCCGAGATGATGGCCGGCCGCGGTGACGACCTGCCGGTCAGCGCGCTGCCGGTGGACGGCACCTACCCGAGCGGCACCGCGGCCTATGAGAAGCGCAACATCTCCGAACTGGTCGCCAACTGGGATCCGGACACCTGCATCCAGTGCGGCAACTGCAGCTTCGTCTGCCCGCACAGCGTGATCAGATCCACCTATTACGACGAGTCGCTGCTGGCCGGCGCGCCGGCCGAGTTCCAGTCGGCCCCGCTGGACACCCGCGGCCTGCCGGACACCCGCTTCACGCTCCAGGTGTACGTGGAGGACTGCACCGGGTGCGAGCTGTGCGTCCAGGTCTGCCCGATCACCGCGCCGGGGAACCCGGAACGCAAGGCGATCAACCTCGCGCCCCGGGAGCCGCTGGTGGAGGCAGAGCGGGCCAACATCGCGTTCTTCGAGACGCTGCCGGTGGCCGACCGGGCCCGGGTGGACTTCGGCACGGTGCGCGGCACGCAGTTCCTGAAACCCCTGTTCGAGTTCTCCGGCGCCTGCTCGGGCTGCGGGGAGACGCCGTACGTCAAGCTGCTGTCGCAGCTGTTCGGCGACCGGCTGATGGTCGCCAACGCGACCGGCTGCTCCTCGATCTACGGCGGGAACCTGCCCACCACGCCGTGGACGACCGACGCCGACGGACGCGGCCCGGCCTGGTCGAACTCCCTGTTCGAGGACAACGCCGAGTTCGGGCTCGGCTTCCGGCTGACCGCCGACCGGCATGCCGAGCTGGCCCGCAAGCGGCTGACCGAGCTGCGGGACGAGATCGGCGCCGAGCTGGCCGACGGCATCCTTGCCGCTCCGCAGCTGCGCGAGTCGGAGCTGCGCGCACAGCACGACCGGGTCACCGAGCTGAAACGGCGGCTCGACGAGCTGGACCGCCGGGACGGGCCCACCGCCGACCTGCGCAGCGTGGTTGATCACCTGATCCGGCGCAGCGTCTGGATCGTCGGCGGGGACGGCTGGGCTTACGACATCGGGTCCGGCGGGCTGGACCACGTGCTGGCCACCGGGCGCAACGTGAACGTGCTCGTGCTCGACACCGAGGTCTACTCCAACACCGGCGGGCAATCGTCCAAGGCGACTCCGCTCGGCGCGGTCGCCAAGTTCGCCACGGCCGGCAAGACGACGCCGAAGAAGGACATCGCGCTGCAGGCGATCGCCTACGGCTACGTGTACGTGGCCAGGGTCGCGATGGGCGCCGACCCGCAGCAGACCCTGCGCGCCTTCCGCGAGGCCGAGGCCTACGACGGGCCATCGCTGGTGATCGCCTACAGCCACTGCATCGCCCAAGGCATCGACATGCACGACGGGCTCGGCCAGCAGTACCGCGCGGTGGCCAGCGGGTACTGGCCGCTGGTCCGCTACGATCCGCTGCTGCGCGCGGAAGGCGGCAACCCGTTCATGCTCGACTCGCCGCGGCCGCGCATTCAGCTAACCGACTATACCCAGCGGGAACTGCGGTACCGCAGTCTCACCAATACCGACCCGGCCGAGGCCGAGCGGCTGGCTGGCCTGGCCCAGGAGTCTGTCGACCAGCGCTGGGACACCTATGAGGAGATGGCTACCCGCGGCGCGCACCGGTTCCCGGCGGACGCGCGGAAGGAACGCTGATGGACCTGTCAACCGGCTATCTGGGCCTGGCCCTGCGCAACCCGCTGATCGCCTCCGCGTCGCCGCTCTCGTATACCCTCGACGGCGTCCGGCGGCTGGCCGGGGCGGGGGTCGGCGCGATCGTGCTCTACTCGCTGTTCGAGGAGCAGGTACGCGAGGAGGCGGAGCGGAACGCCCGGCTCGCCGAGGCCGGCACCGAGAGCTTCGCCGAGTCGCTCTCCTACTTCCCGGAAGAGGCGGCCGAGGCCAGCGGGGCGGCGGAAGAAGGCCCGCGCCGCTACCTCAGCCTGCTCGAGCGTGCCGCGGCCGCCGTGGAGATCCCGGTCATCGGCAGCATCAACGGCAGCACGACCGGCGGCTGGACCAGTTACGCGCGGGCGATGCAGGACGCGGGCGCGGCGGCGATCGAGCTGAACATTTACTACGTGCCAGGCGACCCGCGCATCTCCGGCCGGGACGTCGAGCAGCGGCACATCGACATCCTGCAGGCGGTCAAGGCCGCGGTGACCGTGCCGGTCGCGGTCAAGCTGAGCCCGCACTTCAGCTCGACCGGCGAGATCGCGCTGCGGCTGGACGAGGCCGGCGCGGATGGACTCGTGCTGTTCAACCGGTTCCTGCAGCCCGACATTGACCCGGAGAGCATCGCCGTGGTCCCGGGGGTGGATCTGTCCAGCCCGGCCGAGGCCCGGCTGCCGCGCACCTGGATCTCGATCCTGCACCAGCGGGTCCGGGCCTCGCTGGCCGCGACGACCGGCGTCGACGGGCCAACCGACGTGATCAAGTACCTGCTGGCAGGCGCGGACGTCGTGATGACCGCGTCCGCGCTGCTGCGCCGTGGCCCGGAGCACGCGGCCGTCCTGCTGGACGGCCTGTCCGAATGGATGGTGCGCAAGGGATATCCCTGCGTCGGCGACCTGCGCGGGATGCTCGCGGTGCCCGCCGGCACCAACCTGGCTGCCTTCCAGCGGGCGGGCTACGTCCGTACGATGCGGGCCGCCAACAGCTCCCGCGGCCGGTGGTGACCGGCGCCCCGGCTGATGGTGGCGGCTCGCCGTCCCGCGCGGCTTACCTGGTGCACCCGCCCTTGCCGTAGAAGTTGGGCCCGGCCAGGCCCGGGCCGGTGATCCGCGGCCGGTGCGCGCCGCCGCCGCGCGGGTAGGCGGTGTCGAACCACTGGCCGAAGAACGTGCCTAGCCTGGCCCCGCAGGCCGCGCTCGGATTCGGCAGCAAGCGCCGGAAGCTCGCCTCCAGCTGCGCCTCGGTGATGTGCCCGCCGCCGTACTGCCGCTGGATCTGCCGCAGCGCCCGGTCGAAGTTCCGGTGGCCGAGGATCTGGCGCAGCGCGATGTAGCTGATGCCGGGGCGCTCGTAGGTGGAGTTCCCGTCGAACAGGGTGTACGGCGTCGGGTTCGACGGCGCCCCGGTCCAGAACTTGCCCTTGCTCTTGTAGACCCCGTTGAACTGCCGGACCAGGCTCCGCTGGAAGGCACGGCGGCCGGCCGGGGTGCCGAGCCCGCCGGCCGCGTTCGCCGCGGTCCGCGCCCCGAACAGGAACTCGCCGAGGGTCGCCATGCCTTCCTTGAAGAACGTCAGGTTGTAGTTCGCCTCGGTAACGTGGTCGCCCCACCACTGGTGCATGTTCTCGTGCCACAGGGTGTCCGTGTCGATCTCGCCGCCGGGGAACCCGGCACCCGGCGGATGGCGCCTGACCGACATCAGGATGCCGTTCGCCAGCACCGTCCTGCCCGCATTCACCGTGTCGCGGAAGTCATAGGTCGGCTTGGCGCTCGGATGGTCGTTGAGCGGCATCCAGTCCTCGGTGCCGACCGGCTCGGTGGTCACGAAGCCACCGTCCCCGGCCGGCTTGTCCGAGACGAACCAGCCCTCGGTCGTGCCGTCCCCGTCGGTGTGCACGCCGGGGCGGCCGCTGTAGAAGACCGTGACCGTGAAGGCCGCCCCGTCCCGGACCGGCCTGGCCGGCGTGATCACCAGCTTGTTGGCCGGGCACTGCTGGCCGTTCTGCGAGTTCCGCTTCGCGAAGCTGGTGGTCTTCAGCTCCGGCGAGCAGGCGGGCGGCAGCGGGTTGTGCGCCGGGCCGCCGACGTGGCTCAGCTGGGACGCCTCGTGCGCCGCCGGGTTGGGGTCATCCGGCCCGTTCGGGTCATCCGGGTAGGCGGGCCGGGCGAACCCGAACCTGGCCGGCCGCCCGTTCACCAGTACCGCGCTGACCTTCATCCGCGGGCCTGCCGCCCGGTTCGCCGTCGACCTGCGCTCGAAGTCGAGGCTGAAGCTGGTCAGGCACTGGGTCGCCCGGTCGGTGAGGACCACGTGGTTGCCCGGCAGGAACTGGTTGGCCGTCGCGTCATAGATCATCCGCACGTCGGTGTGCACGCTGACGTAGCCGCCGTTGCCGGTGTCCGGGTAAACGTGATCCCCGGCCCTGGACAGCGTGCGGGCCCCGGCCGAGCAGCGCGTCCCCGCCCGGGCCTGGCCGCCGCCAGCCGCCGCCTGGCCGCTGGTACCTGCCAGCGCGGCGGTGCCGAGGCCGAGGCTAGGCAGCAGGAAGACGAGCGTGACGCCCGCGGCGGCGCCCGGACGGTGACTGGCCATCATTGACGCTCCAGGTATTGGCGCTCCCGGTCTTTGTGGCGGTTCCGCGTGCCTGGGCCGGTTTCCGGCGCCGGCCCGGCAAAAGATCACGTACGCCGCATTGGCTCCGATCTTGCCCCGCCGGGTCTTCCGGGCAAGGAGCCGACCGCCGGTATTGCCGGTCCCGCCGCCGTGGCGGGACCGGCTTAGCTGGCGGCCGCTGGTACTCTTCCGTCCCTGTGCGCACCCCCTCTTCCGCGGCCCAGGATGAAGACAGTCAGCCCGCCCGGCCCGTTAATCCTGATCTTCTGTTGCCCCTCCGGGACTGGCAGCGGGACGCATACGCTGAGTATTTCCGACAGCCGCGGCGGGACTTCCTACTGGTCGCGACGCCGGGCGCGGGCAAGACTGCCTACGCCCTGACGATCGCCGCCGAGCTGCTGGCCCGCCGCGAGATCGCGGCGATCACGGTGGTCACGCCGACCGAGCATCTCAAGCACCAGTGGGCGCACGCGGCGCACGACCTCGGCATCGCGCTGGATCCGGCCTACCGCAACGCGCAGGGCCGGGCGTCGGCCGACTTCACCGGGGTCGCGGTGACCTATGCCCAGGTGGCCGCCCACCCGGCGCTGCACAGGCAGCGCACCCTGAACCGGCGCACCCTGGTGATCTTCGACGAAATCCACCACGCGGGCGACGCGCTGTCCTGGGGCGACGCGATCAGGGCGGCGTTCGAGCCGGCCAGGCGGCGGATGGGGCTGACCGGCACGCCGTTCCGCAGCGACGCCAACCCGATCCCGTTCGTTACCTACGCGCCGGACGCCGACGGGTCCAGCCGCAGCTCGGCCGACTACGTCTACGGCTACGGCCCGGCGCTGGACGACGGCGTTGTCCGGCCGGTGATCTTCCTCGCCTATTCCGGCGAGATGCGCTGGCTGACCCGGGCCGGGGACGAGATCAGCGGCACCCTGGGCGCCCCGATGATCTCCGAGCAGCTCGCCCAGGCCTGGCGGACCGCGCTGGACCCGGACGGCGAATGGGTCACCCGGGTGCTCGAGGCCGCCGACCGGCGGCTGACCGAGGTGCGCCGGGGCATGCCGGACGCGGCCGGCATGGTGATCGCCAGCGATCACGCGGACGCCCGCGCCTACGCCGGGCTGCTCCGCCGGATCACCGGGAAGCGCCCTGTGGTGGTGCTCTCCGACGACCCGGCGGCCAGCCGGAAGATCGGCGCGTTCGCCGGGTCCGCCGACCGGTGGATAGTGGCCGTCCGGATGGTCTCCGAGGGAGTCGACATCCCGCGGCTGGCCGTCGGCGTCTACGCGACCAGCGTCGGCACCGCGCTGTTCTTCGCGCAGGCGGTCGGCCGGTTCGTCCGGGCCCGGCGGCGCGGCGAGACGGCGTCGGTGTTCCTGCCCTCCATCCCGGCGCTGCTGGAGTACGCCGCGGAGCTCGAGGCCGAGCGCGATCACGTGCTGCGCCGCCGCGAGGACGACGCCGCCGAGCAGGACGCGCTGGCCAGCGCGCTGCGGCCGCGGGATCATCCCGACCAGCCCGGCGACGGGCCGTTCAAGCCGCTGGCGGCGTCCGCGCACTTCGACCGCGTGCTGTACGACGGGGGCGAGTTCGGCACCTCGGCCGAGGAGGAGGATTACCTGGGGCTGCCCGGGCTGCTCGATCCCGAGCAGGTCGGCCTGCTGCTGCGCAAGCGGCAGGCCGAACAGGTCAGGGCCGATCAGATAAGGGCAACCACCCATTCATTTAAACGGGGCCGTCCCGGTGCACCTGCGCTGGCTGCCACTGCCGCCCCGGGCGGGCCAACGCCGCCTGACCGGGCGCCGGAGTCCGCTCCCGGGCGGCCGGCCGCCCGGGAGACCCTCGCCGCGCTGCGCAAGGAACTGAACCTGCTGATCGCCGCCTGGCATCACCGGACTGGCCAGCCGCACGGGGTGATTCACGCGGACTTGCGCCGCGCCTGCGGCGGCCCGTCGCTGCCGCAGGCCACCGGGGAACAGATCCGGGCACGCATCGCGACGATGCGCCGCTGGGCATCAGCCGGCCGCTGAACCCGGCAGGAGCCGCTGAACCCGGCAGGAGCCGCTGAACCCCGGCAGGAGCCCGCTGACCCCGCGCTGATTGGTAGCGTTCAGTGTCTAGGCCTGACGCACTCACCCCAAGATCAACTTAAGGCTGGCACGAATACATGCTCGACAAGCGCTTCATCCGGGAAAATCCGGATGCCGTGAAAGACGCGGTCCGGGTCAAGGGCATCGACCTTGACGTCGATGAGCTATTGCACCTCGATCAGCTTGCTCGCAAGCTGCAATTCGAGGTCGACGAGGCTCAGGCCGGGCGAAAGGCATTCGCCCGGCAGTTTGCCAAGGCGGACGAAGACCGCCGGGCGCAATTGCGTGCCGAACATGCGGATTCCGACCGCCAGCTGCGCGAATTGCGGGAACGGCTCGCGGAGACCAGCGCGCGGCTGCAGGAACTGATGCTGCTGACGCCCACCATCCCCTGGGAGGGCGCCCCGGTCGGTGCCGACGAGTCGGCGAATGTCACGGTCAAGACCTGGGGGCAGCGGCCGGAATTCGATTTCGATCCGCTCGATCACGTGGACATACTCGAGCAGCGTGGCTGGGCCGAGTTCGCCCGCGCCAGGAAGGCCGCCGGCGAGCGCGCCTACGCGCTGGCCGGGGACATGGTGCTGCTGGAGCGTGCCGTCCATTCATATGCGCTGGACTTGCTGCGGGCCAGGGATTTTACCCTGATCTCGGTGCCGTCCCTGGTCAAGGAAGCACCGCTGGTCGGCAGCGGCATGTTCCCGAAGGGCCGCGAGGAAATCTACGCGCTGCCCGCGGACAACCTCTTCCTGGCGGGGACCGCGGAGGTCGCGCTAGTCGGCCTGCACTCGGGCGAAATCCTGGACGCCAAACGACTGCCGCTCCGCTATGCGGGCATTTCGCCGTGTTTCCGCCGGGAGATCGGCAGCGCCAGCCGAGACGTACGCGGCCTGCTGCGGGTGCACCAGTTCGAGAAGGTCGAGCAATTCATCATCTGCCTGGCCGACCCGGCCGAGTCGGCGCGCTGGCACGCCGAGCTGCTGTCCGCCGCCGAGCGGATACTGCAGGACCTCGGCCTGGCTTACGAGGTGGTGGAGTGCGCAACCGGGGACATGGGTCCGGGCAAGTTCCGGATGAACGACATCAACACCTGGTTCCCGTCACTTGATCGTTTCCGCGAGACGCACAGCTGCTCGACGCTGCACGACTGGCAGGCCAGGCGCGCCAGCCTCAGGTACCGCGACACCGACGGAACGGTGCGGTTCGCGCATACGCTGAACAACACCGCCGTGGCAACTCCCCGGCTGCTCGCGGCGATCATCGAGAATTTCCAGACGGCGGACCTCGGACTCCGCGTCCCCGCGGTCCTGCGTCCGTATCTCGGGAATCGCGAAATTCTCTAAGCCCGCGGCCGACCGCGGGCCCATCGGGTTAAGTCGCAGTTATTTCGCAGTACTACCGGGCAGCTGTCTTTTGGTTCTCGCTGGGCGTCTTGACCCCCGATAAGGGGTCAAGACAAACGCCGTCCAGCCGAATACCGTGATCTAGTACGACAACGGCTTCGGGGACGGGCATCTCCGGTGGACCCGCATTGGAGGGGGATCTCTAGTTAGGGATGCGGGGGGAGGTGCCCGTCCTCGACGGCTCGGTGGTACAGCTCAAGCTTGGTGGGGGCGGCCCGCCCGGCCCGGGCGTATTTCTCCCGGACCCGCCCGACGTATTGCTTGACCGTCTCTTCGCTGAGGCCCATCCGCTTGGCGACCGATTTCATCGGCATGCCAGTGGCGTACAGCTGCAGCGCACGGGTCTCCTGCGGGCTGAGTTCGGGCCGGTCGGTGGCGTCGTCGGTGGCGAAGATGTAGGCGAGCCGCGGCGAGATCCAGTCCTGCCCGGCAGCGACGGACCTGATGGCCGCCCGCACCTGCACGGTCTCCTCGTCCTTCAGCACGTAGCCAAGGGCACCCGCGCGCATGGCGGCCCGGACCGGGCGCGGCTTGTCGGACGCGGCCAGCACAAGGACAGCCGGGCCGGCCGCGAGGATCTTGGCCACGTTGCGCTCAACGGTGGTCCCGTCACCGAGTTCGAGATCGAGCAACACGACGCGCGCGCGGCGGCCAGGCCCGGCCAGCAGGCTGTCCACGGTGGAGGCGGTGCCGACCACCCTGATCCCGCCGTCGGGGGCAGTGACCCAGCTGGCAATTCCATCCAGCACGATGGGGTGGTTATCCACCGCCGCGACGTCGATGACGCCGGCCGCCAAGGCATCCCGATCGGCCGCGGCGGCGTCCGCGCCGCCCGCGGCACTGCTGACGCCCGCGGCACTGCTGACGCCCGCGCCGCCCGCGGCACTGCTGACGCCCGCGGCATTCTGGTCGGCCGCCAGGCCGCCAGGCGCAGTGCTGCTGCCCGCGGCGGGATTCTTGACGGCCGCGCCGGAACCATCGTCCGCGATGCCGTGCACGGCATCGCTGCCGTTCGCGATGCCAATCACGCCGGGACCGCCTTGCGCCAGCGGACTTCCAGGCAGCCGGTGCCGGCGTCGTCGATGTCGAGCGTGGCACGCCAGCGTGCTGTCGCGGGCACCATGGCGCGCAGCCCGGTCACGTCCGGCGCGGCCCCCGGAGCCCGGTCGAAGGTCACGTAGAGCTCCACGTCGTCGCCGGAGGCCAGGACGGTGAGGAGCACCGGGTGCGGCGGGATCGCGTTCATCACGATGTCGACCGCCGCCAGGGTCGCGCTGGCCACCGCAGGCTCGGGCCGGCCTGGGTCACCGACCACCTGAATCTCCGTCGGCACGCCCCGCGCCCTAGCCGCGTGCAGGGCCGGCTCCAGCTCGGCCAGCAGCCCTCCGGCGTCCTGCGGCCGGTCGGCCAGCGCCCGCCGCAGCGTCGCCGCGTGCCGGGCGCAGAGTTCCCGCACCCTGCTGTCGGCCGGGTCAAGTTCGCCGTCGGCAATGCCGCGCAGCAGCGGCAGCGCATCGACCTCCAGCAGCGCGAGCCGCTCCCGGCGGTCCTGCAGCACCGCCGTCTCGGCAGCGCGTTCCGCCGCTAATCTGCTGGTCAGCGCGGCACGACGAGCGGCCATTCCGGCACTGGCACGCCAGGTCGGCTGCAGTGCGGCGAAGACGACCAGGATCACGATTAGTGTGTAAGCAGTGGCGGCGAGCCGGGCCAGGCTCAGCGGAGTCACGCCCAGCAAGTGCACGGCCAGGACGGCATGCACGGCGAAGACCAGGATGGCGCCGGCGACCCATTCCCAGGCCCGGCGGATCAGCGCGACGATGGCGAGCAGCCAGCCCGATCCGACGACCGACCAGTCAACAAATCCGTGGCCGCGGCGTTCCCAGCCAACGATCGCGACCGCCGCGACCGCGGCGGCCAGGGCGGCGGCGGCGTCCGCCCGGCCGAAGCGGCAGGCCCGGGCCCGCGGCACCAGCCAAGCCGCGGCGCCGAGCAGGCCGAGCCACACCGCGACCGGCACCGCCGGCTGGCGGTAGTAATGCATATAGGCCAGCACCTGGAGCAAGAGGGTGAGCTGCCAGACCGCGACTACCAGCCCGACCATGCGCGGCAGCTCGGAGTCCTGCTCATCCTGCAGCAGCATGCCGCGGCTCACCATCAGACACCAGCCAGCGCGGCGCTGCCGCCCGGCACGGTCGCCTGGCCGGCATCTGGCGGCGGTGCCCAGCAGAGAATTACCTCGGTACCGGCGCCCGGCGACGACCGGATCAGGGCCCGGCCGCCCCAATCGGCGAGCCGCTCGACTATGGACCGGCGCAAGCCAAGCCGGGACGGATCGACCTTACCGGGATCGAATCCGGCGCCGGCATCGCGCACAATCACCCGGATGCCATCCGGGCACGTCTCAGGTTCGCCCGCGGTCAGGGCATTTCCGGCTGGCACCGCCCCGGCTGGCACCGCCCCGGCTGGCACCGCGCCGCTCCCGTCCGGCGCCACCGGGCAGATCTCGACCCAGGCCTCGCCGGTTTCCGCATGGCTGGCCACGTTCGCCAGCGCCTCGCGGACTGCGTACGCGATCGCGACCGCAACCGGCACCGGGACGGCTGGCGCGCGCGCAGGTCCCGCCACCGGGCCGGCGCCGACCAGCCCGTCCGGCTCGGCCGCCGGGCCGGCGCTGACTACGTGGCAGGCTCCGTCCGGGAGGCCGGCCGCATCCGCGCCGCCCGGGGTTTCCGGCCCGGGTGCCGCGCCGCCGGCGATCTTGACGTGCACGGTCAAGCCACGGTCCCGCATCTCGGTGGCGACTGCCTCAATGGCCGCGACCATGCCACCGTATGACCGCCTGGCGTTCTCCGCCGGATCCGGCCCGTAAGCCGTGCCGACCTCGCCTGCCGCACTAGCCTCGCCCGCCGCACTAGCCTGACCTGCAGCACTAGCCCGACCAGCAGCAGGGGGCACGTCTGCCTCGGCCGGGATGCTGAGTACGTATTCCATCAGCGTCACATCGTGGCGGCACCGGCCGACGACGCCGGCCGAGCCGCCGCCGCCCGAACGCGCCAGCGCGGTCAGCGTGTTGAGCACCGTGTCGTGCAGCAGGCGCTCATGCTCGCGGCGCTCGATGTCCCTGGACAGCAGGACATAGTGCTCGCGGGATTCCCGGTCCGCCAGCGCAAGGGCGGCATCCGCTGCGGTCGCCCAGCGGTAAAGGGACCAGGCAGCGCACCAGGCCACGGCGGCGACGGTAGTCAGCAGATAACCCGCCGCGACCGGGGAATTACTGGCGGGTACCGGCCCGGGCAACATGACGGTGCCAGCCCAGTACGCTACCCCCGATATGGCCGCGAGCGGCACTAGCACCCGCGTCGGCGCGAACCAGGCCGGAACGACGATCTGCCCTGCCATCAAGATGAACAGCCAGTTGGAGGTATCGCCGCGCATGGCAGCAGGCACGCTCCACATGAGACCGAGCGCGAGCGCCACGTGAATGGCAGAGTCAAGGCAGGCTACCTGCCAGCCCGGCCAACTTCGGCGCAGATAGGCCACGATCACGGCCGCCCAGCCCACCGCAATGACAGGCCCGGCAAGTCGCCACGGATCCAGCGCGTAAAACGAGTGCCAGATGGCTACCTGCACGACGACGTAGCCGATCACAATGCAGCGAATGGTCAGCGCGGTCCGGGCGGCCACCGATTTCACGGTCGTCAGCGCGGGCCCGGCGGATGCGCTGCCGGAGGTGCTTGCGGCCCGCCAGCGCGCGAGGTACGCAGGTGGCCACATGACCCTGATGATATGACCTAGCGGGACGCCAGGACGGCTGCACCCAATTCACCCGCTTGCCGAGCGGCCTTTGCCAGGCAATTTCATGATCACGGAGAATTCGCGCGCCAGGACCCCGCAGATCATCCGTGATCATGAAGTGTGCTCCACTAGTGCGCGCGGTTGCTGCAGGCTGGAGTACAACGCCTGCTCGAAGTCGACGCACAGCTGGAAACGGTCACCGAAGGGCAGCGTCTGGGAGAAAATTGAGCCGGTCACGCCGGTCGCCGGGTCGACCAGAATGCGCGTACTGAACAGGCCCGCGCCGGCCGGCCGGAAGATCGTCGCCTGGCACAACGAGGATCCGGCCCGGTAGCGATCCGGCGCGCGGCTGGACGCGTGGACCGATGAGCTGGCCGAGGCCTACCGGTGGTGATGCCGGCCGCTGCGGCCGCGAGCCGTTTCGCTGGCACCGGCCACGGCAGGCCGCGTTAATAATGGTTTTCATCGTGGTTCTGGACGGTGTCCACCCGCCCGTCAGGCCGGCGCGGCTGTCATGATTGCAGGGTGCACGATGATCCGCCGCCCGTTACGAGGCGGGCCCGCCTCTGGACTGCCGCGGAGTCAAGGAATGTGCCGCTGCGGGCCATCCTGGCGACAGTCGCCGTGGTGGTCACGGTCTGGACGGCCGGGAAGCTGATCTACCGGCTGCGGGACGTCCTGCTGCTGATGGTCGTCGCTGGGTTCGTGGCGCTGATCCTGAACCCGCTGGTGCTCGCGGTGCAGCGGTGGGGAATCCGGCGCCGCGGGCTGGCCGTTACGGTGGTGACGCTGTGGGGCCTGCTGGTCTTCGCCGGCCTGGCGGTGGCGTTCGGCTACCCGCTGGCCAACGGGATCAGCCACCTGGCCGACGATCTGCCCTCATACGTAAACCAGGTGCAGCACGGCCAGGGCTGGCTCGGGCACCTGGTCCGCAGGTATCACGTCGAGGCGTGGGTACAGAGCAACGCGCCCAAGCTGACCAATCTCGGCCAGGGCCTCGCGAAGCCGGCCCTGAGCCTGGGCAAGGGCGCCATCACGCTGGTGATCGCGCTGCTCACCATCTTCGTGCTCGTGCTGCTGCTGCTGCTGGAAGGCCCGAAGATGCGGGCCGGCGTGCTCGGCATGATGTCGCCGGCCAGGGCCGAGCGCTACTCCCGGATCGCTCGCGAGGTCAACCGCTCGGTCACCGGCTACATGCTGGGGAACTTCCTGACCTCGCTCATCGCCGGGGTCATCGTCTTCGTGACGCTGCTGCTGCTCGGCGTGCCGTTCCCGTTCCTGTGGGCGCTGTGGGTGGCGCTGGTCGACTTCCTGCCGATGATCGGCGGCGCGCTGGCGGGCATTCCCACGGTGCTGTTCGCGGCCGGACACTCGCTGACGGCCGGCATCATCACCCTGATCGTGTTCCTCACCTATCAGCAGATCGAGAACCACGTGCTCAACCCGGTGGTGATGAGCCGGACGGTGCGGGTCAACCCGCTGCTGGTGCTGGTATCCATCCTGGTCGGGGCTTCCATCGGCAGCTGGATCGGCGGCAGTTTCGGCGCCTTCGTGGCAGCCTTGCTGGCCATCCCCGCCGCCGGGGCAATCCAGGTGATGCTCCGCGAGGTCTGGCAGGCGACCGCCGTTGTACAACCCGCCAGCGCCGGGGACGCAGGCGACGGCGGTGCTGGCGCCGCCGAGGGAGTGACTGCTGCCGCAGGCGCGGGCAGCGCGGGCGCGGGCAGCGCGGGCGCGGGCAGCGCGGGCGCGGGCAGCGCGGGCGCGGGCAGCGCGGGCGCGGGCAGCGCGAGCAGCGGGCGAAGTGCGGCCGAGGGGCCCGTTGCCTGAGTTATCCGCGTGGTGCATGGTGCGGGTGTTACGAGGCACCGCCCCGCCATTTCATGATCACGGGATGATTCACGCGCTGGACCCCCCGGATCATCCGTGATCACGAAATGGGTGTCCGGCGGGCGCGGGCAGGCGCCACCGGCACGGGCAGGCTCAGGGCTTGCGGGCGACGAGGACGTCGCGCACGATCGCCTGGTCTACCCGGTGCCGGAACGCCAGGTAAGGCCCCATTTCTAGGGGCTCAAGCCCGGCCCCTGCGAGGATCTTCGCTGCCGCGTCGCGTGGCGCGACAAGGGTGTTCCATGCGATACCGAGCGCCCCGCCGCCGCGCAGCAGCGCGGCCCACACGCCGGCCGCCTCGGCCAGCAGGTCCAGCGGGCTTCGCGCGCGGCCGCGGGCCGCCGATCGGCTGCCATGCTGGATGCCGTACGGCGCGTCCGCCACCAGCAAATCGAAGGCCCCGGGCTTGAAGAACTCCAGAGCCCGGACCGTGTCGGCGTTGACCACGTCCAGGTGCTGGGTCAGGCCGGATTTGTAGGCCCCTTTCGTTGCCGCCAGGGTGACCTGCAGGCGCCTGGCGGCCACCTGCCGGTTCCGGCGTACCGGGCCGGCGTAGTCCACGTGGTGCTTGATCTTCTTGCGCTTCAGCCAGGTCTGGATGAACGCCGAGTATGCCTCGAAATCCTGCTGATCGCGATCCACGCCCGCGGCGTCGAACCCCGACATCAGTGCCTGATTGAGCGTCGTTCCACGACCGCAGAGCGGGTCGATCACGGCGAATTTCCGGTCCAGCATGTCGCGGGCGAATCCGGATGACAGCAGGGTCACGTTGAGCAGCAGCTTGGTGAACTGCTCGTTGGTCTTTCCCTGGTATTTCTGGATGGTGATCAGGTCGTCATCGAAGCAGTCCAGGGGGCGGAGCTCGACCGGCCTGAGCAGGTCGCCCGCCACCTCGAACAGCGCGTAGGCGCAGGAGAGGTTGGCAAGGAATGCGGCGTCCCGGCCGGTCAGGCCCTCCTGGCCGACGGTGAACGTGACATACCGCACGCCGCCGATCAGCTCGGCGGATACGTCCGAGATGCGGCCGTCGAGGACGGAACGGCTGAACACCTCAAGCTCGGCCTGCGTAAGCGCGACCGACGCGCCCGCGTAGACGCGGTTAGCCGACGGCAGGATCAGCAGCGCATACCGGTGCATGAGTCTCCTACCGGGCAGTGTCCGGCTGCGGGCGGCCGCAGGCGGCCGACTGCGGCCGGCGCCAGGTCGCCGGGTCCCGGGAATGCCCGGCGGCACTTGGGTTGTGTCGATGTCCACGCCGCGGCTCCCCGTGCTGTCCTCTGCAGGAGTATCGCGCGTCGCGCGGCTGGCCGTGGTCTGCTACTGATGGGGCATGGAACCGGGTGAGCGACGGCCGCTGGCCACCATGGCGCTGCACGCGATCACCGCGAGCCGCGGCGAGGCGGGCCTGCGCGAGCGGCTCGCGCTGGAAATCGCCGCGTTCCCGGACGATGACCGGCAGCGGATCGAGCGCGCGCTGGAACTGGCCGCCCGGCTGCACGCCGCCGACCGCCGCCAGCGTGAGCCCTACCTCAACCACCTGCTCCGCGTCGCCATCCGGATCATCAGCCACTACCGCATCACCGACCCCGACGTCATCAGCGCCGCCCTGCTGCACGACGCCGCCGAGGATCACCCCGACGGGCTTGCCCCCGGCGGCGGACAGCCCGAAGCCATCGCCGCCATCGCCGCCAGGTTCGGCACCCGCACCGCCGAACTCGTCGCAGCCGTCACAAACCCCATGGATAACGGGCCAGGCGGTGACAGCCGCCAGCGATATCGCGATCACGTCGCCGCCAGCCTGGCCACCAGCCCATGGGCCCGGGTCATCAAGATGTCCGACTTCACCGACAACGGCGTCGGCCTCATCCACACCACCGGCCCGATGGTCGGCAAGCTCGCCGCCAAGTACGCCCCGCTCGTCCCGGTGCTGCGCGAGCTCATCGCCCGCCCCGACACTCCCCTTGACCAGGACGTGAAGGCACACATCTTCGACCAGCTCGACCGCGCGGCGCAGCGCTTCGCCGCGATCCTGCGAGCGCCTGGCCCATGAGCATCATCGCTCGCCTCTTGGCTCCAGCACGGGCTTGACGTCCACGATCGGCGTCCCGTCCAGTGCCTCCAGGTTGCGCACTCGCATCCTGGCGCCGTCGACCGAGACAATCGCTACCCGGTGCAGGCCGACCGGGTTCGGCCGGTCGGGCGAGCGGGTGCTGAACACGCCCGTGGCAGGCCTGGCCGGATCTCCGCGAGGGTGCACGACCAAGACGTCGCGACGGGCACGATCAAGCCAGGTCAGCACGATGACCTCGGTGCCGGCCTGAAGGTCACGGAAGGCATCGGTCAGCTCTGGCTCGAACACGAGCCAGGCATCAGGCGCTCCCTCGTCGCCTTGCCTCGGCGCCAGGTCACCATCGGTCAGCGGGGACTCAACCCGCCCGACGGGGCGCAGCACATACGATCTGTCAGTCAACCTGCATCCCTCCAGCCGGGCCAGCGCGGGCTTACCGGCCCCGGCGGCCGGCCCGCGGTACCGCCCTGGCGGCCGGCCGCCAGGCGGCCGGGACGATCCCGTGGCTGCCGGTGCTTGACCCTGACACAGTGTGAGGCCGCACGGTAGGACATGTCATGTTCAGCATCGGAGAATTCGCCAAGCTCGGCCAGGTATCGGTTCGCATGCTGCGGCACTACGACGCCATCGGGCTGCTGCCGTCGGCTGCCGTGGACCCGGCCAGCGGATACCGGACTTACCGGGCAGGCCAGTTGGGCCGACTCAACCGGATCATCGCGCTGAAGGATCTCGGGTTCAGCCTGCAGCAGGTGCAGGTGATGCTCGATGACCGGATCGCGGCCGCCGAGCTGCGCGGGATGCTGCGGCTGCGGCGGGGCGCCAGCCCACGGCCCGGGCATGGCTTCTCGATCGTCGACCTGCCCGCGATCAGCTCAGCCGCGACCATCATCCACCGCGGCCCGATGGACGACGTGATGCACAGCCTGCAGGTGCTTGCACGCTGGATCGAGGATCACGGGTTCCGCACGGCCGGGTATCACCCGGAGGTCTACCTCGAGTACTGCCCGGACGAGCCCGCCAAGGGCGTGACGGAAATCCAGGTCACGGTCGAGGGACGGTAGGCAGGCACCGAGCGCGATAGCTCGCCCGACCGGGATGGAATCTACTAGGCCGCCGTCGAAAAAGTGCTCGCCGTCGACCTCGACGGCCGGCAGCAACCCCGGCACGGCGCATGACGCCAGCACTGCGGGCACGATCGGCCCGCTGCTGAACCAGCGCGCGCTGGCGTGCTCGATGCTGGCAGCCACGCAGTGGAAAGGCAGCTCCAGGTCGGCGAAGTTGGTCCCGGGCAGCATGTCTTCCAGCAGCTGGCGGAGCGGGTCCATCGAGTGCAGGTGCGTACCGGAACGTGCCAGCCGGAGCGCACGGCCCCACACGGTCTCGCTGAATGCGCCGCGCAGAGCCTCGCCTTGCCATAGCAGGGCCAGCCGCGCCGCCGCGCCAGCCGGGTCGGCTGCGACGAATGCGCCGTTGATCGCGCCGACCGATGTCCCGACTACCACGTTGGGCCGGATGCCGGCCTCGGACAGCGCCCGCAGCATGCCGACCTCGTGGGCGCCGAGCACGCCGCCGCCGCCGAGCACGTACGCAGTCGTCATCGGCCCGCCTCCTCCCGGGCAAGCTAAGCAGAGTGGCCGGCCGCGGCCGGCCACGGCTGCCCGGATCAGGGACGGCGGGCCCGGGCCGGAATGCGCTCGTCGGCAAAGTGGCGTCCCTGGCGGAAATCACCTCTCTCCCGCACCTTGGCGCACTTCCTTCCTGAACGGACACTGAAGGGCGACGTGGTGGCCGGAGTCTTGAAGCTGAAGCACGAGATCGACGGGGAAATCCTGGTCTGCGCCAGCTATCAGCTTTCCGCACAGCACGCGGGCTATCGGTGACGGCCTCGCCTTCCTCGGTATAGCGCCAATTCGCTTTTCGGCGGCGCTACGGCGCCGGTATTCGGCTCCTCATGTACATCGTGGTAGCTGCCTTTGTCATTAGCCTGGTTATCGCCGTCGCGGCATCGCTGGTGTTCCGCGCGTTCCGGCTGTTCGCCGGGACCGGCGAGACCTGGCCCGGCCCGGCCGAGCGGAAACCGCTCCCCCGGCCCGCCCCTGCGACGGCTACCGCCGGAGTTCCTAACAACTGACCGCCGATCCCGGCTCCCTTTCCGCCGAGTGCACTTCGCGCGCGACGCAAAGGGAGGACGATCTCAGCAAGCACACAAGCAAGCGGTCAAGGCGCAGGGGGATTGGCATGCCAGGTTCAGGGATTATCGACCTAGCCGTAGGGATGGCCTTTGTCTTCGGCGTCACTGCCGCCCTTAGCTCGGCGGTCACTGAGCTGATCGCGCGCTACCTCGGGCTGCGCGGTGCGTACTTGCTGCGTGGCCTGCGCGAGCTACTCGACGGCGGCCAGGCGAGCACCGACCTTGGCATGGCGGAAGGCAGCTACCACGCGCTAAGAGGCTTCGTCACCGGGCAGCAGGCGGCAACCAGTGCCAGGGCTGCCGCCGATGCCGACCCGGCCAATCAGCAGTTGCAGGACGCCGCACTGGCGGCCGAGCATGCGCAAGTCGCGCGCACCCAGCCGACCGATCGCAGCCGCGCCGACGCGGCCACCCCGGGCTCGGCCGTGCCGTCGGCGACCAGCGCTCTGCTGGGCGGCCCGATCCTGCGCAGCCAGGGGATGGCCGGCCAGGTCTCCGGCCGGAAGCTGACGCTTTCGCCGCCAAGAAAGCAAGGCCACCTGCCGAAGCTGGCGGCAAGCTCGGCGCTACGACCGTGGCGCCTGTGCCGGAGCCTGCCCGCCTACATCCCGGCAAGGTCATTCGCCGAGGCGGTGCTGGACATGGTCGTGCCCGACGCGGCCGGACAGACGACGATGACCAACGTCCGGGTGCACGTGGACGCGCTGCCTGAGTCGATGACGGCGCTCAAGCCAGCGCTGCAGGCGCTGGCCAAGCACGCCGGTAACGATATCGGCGTCTTCCGCACCTCGATCGAGCGCTGGTACGACGATCACATGGATCGCGTGTCGGGCTGGTACAAGCGGCACATCGCCAAGATCACGCTCCTTGTCGGGGCCGTCATCGTGCTGCTGCTCAATGTCAACGCGCTCACCATCGGGCGCACCCTCTACACCGACAGCGCCGTCAGCACCGCCGTGAGCAGCGTGGCGGCGAAAAACACCACGTGCCCCCCGACGCAAGACGTGCAGAAGTGCGTGGATAACCTGCGGGCGCAACTGTCGGCCGCGGCCCAGGCGGGCCTGCCGATCGGCTGGTCAACCGTCCGCGACTGCAACCAGGACGGGGCGCGCTGCAACTGGCTGGACCAGCGCGGATTCCTCAGCCGCCACGGCGCCTCCGGCTGGCAGGCCGCGCTGGTCCTGATCGGCTTCCTGCTCACGATCGTGGCGCTCGTTCCCGGCGCCCGGTTCTGGTTCGGCCTGCTCAGCAAGCTCGGCGCGCTGCGCGCCACCGGCCCGAAACCCGCCGCGCCCGCGAGCTAGGCCGCCGTTCGCGGTCGCGCGGCAGGCAGGACCGATCAGGCCGCGGTCAGGCGTGCCAGGTCAGTGCTGTTTCATCAGGGAGCGCCGGCGTTTGATGGCCTGGCCGAGGCGGACGGGCCGGCCCGGCTGGGGCGCCGCCGGTCGGGTCAGGCGCCGCCGGCCGGGTTGTCCAGGGTCGGCTCGGCGTGGGCCCGCCGGGCGTCCGCGAGGTACTCCCGGGAGGCCATCGCCGACAGCCGGGCGACGCCGCCACTGGCCACCCGGACCTCGCCATGGCGGACGTGCCCGGTCAGCGCCTACCGGGGGGCTACGACGGCTACCGGCGCAGCACCGAGCGGGACATCCGGCTCGTCAGCAGCGAGCCGCGCTGAGCCCTGCCCGGACGCCGGTCACCGGGCCGGCCGCATCGACTCGGCCTCGGTGACCGGATCCCCGGTGAGCAGCCGGGCCCCGGCGGTGTGCGCCGCGGCCGCAGTGGCACCCCGGCCGGCCAGGGCCAGCGGGGCGACACCGGCCAGCTCCGCGAGGGCGGCGCTGCGGCCGTCGAATCGCCCGCGCAGCGTCGCGGCGACCACGGCGAGGTCAGCGGTCAAATCGGCGGCGGCGCGGGTGACTTCCTCGACGGGCGTGTCCGCGCCGAGGTATTCCACCCGCCACCCGTTGCGGTGCAGCACCACGCCGAAGGCGAGCAGGGCGAGGTCATGATGATCCCCGGGCGCGCAGGCGAGGACTGCCCGCGGCCCCACGCCGTGACCCCATCCCCGGGCGAAGCTCATCAGGCGCCCGTGCAGCAGGTTGCTCGCGAAGTGCTCTGCCGCGACGCTCTTCGCTCCCTGCGCCCACAGCTCGCCTAGCTCGTGCAGGTAGGGCAAGACCACATCGCGCAGCACGGTCTCCACGGTGTAGTGCGCGAGTAGCCGGTCGAAGGCGGCCTGCGCACCCGGCTCGTCGAACTGATCCAGGCATAGCGCGAGAGCGCGCGCTGCGTGCGCCAGCCCGCCGGGATCACCGGCGCCCGCAGCCGGCCTGCCCGGCCCGGTGGGTGGTTCTTCGCTGAGCGCGGCTCGCGCGGCCTCGGCCGCGGACAGGCCGCGCGCCAGGTGCGCCTGCATCCGGCGAACCCGGTCCTCATCCGCCGCCGAGTAAAGCCGGTAGCCGCCGGCCGACCGGACTGGCCGCAGCACCCCGTATCGCCGCTCCCAGGCGCGCAGGACGTGGTCGCTCAAGCCGAGACGGCGGCCGAGCTCGCCGATCCGCACCGCGGCCTGCGATAGCTCGGGAGACATGGCAACACTGTACGACCCATAGACATTGCCTTGACAGTGTCTGGGCACAACTCGTAATCTTGCAGACACTAGACAAACATTGGACATAAAACGGGTAGTTCGTCGTCGGCCACGGCTAGTTCGCTGCGACCTGCCGGGCCCGCGCCATCGGCAGCCAGTCCGGCGGCGCTCGGCACCGCCAGGGCCAGGGGAGCGGAGGAGATCCGGGAATAGGCCCGGGCTTGCTGCGGTCATGTGGGGGCAGGCCGCATAGTCCGGGCCTATTCCCGGGTCACCGCGGCACCTGCGGCGATGCCCGCCCTCGTGCCGGGCCTGCCCAAGCCGACAGTCGTGTTCAACCCAGCGGAGGTAGCAAGCGCATGCGAATTCAAGCCAGGCCGGGACCGCGTGCCCGCGCAGCCGGCCGCCGGGACGCCATCGCGCCACCCTGGGACTCGGCCGATCCCCTCGGCTGGATGTCGCATGGCGCTTGCCGGCGCGAGGATCCCGAGCTGTTCTTTCCGATCACCACGACGGGCCCCGCGCTGCAGCAGGTGCGCTCGGCGAAGGCAGTCTGCGGCCGCTGCCCGGTGCGGGCCAACTGCCTGTCGTACGCCCTGCAGACCAGGCAAGACGGCGTCTGGGGCGGAACCACCAGGGACGAACGCATGGCCATGCCGGCTAGCGCGTGACGCCGAGATCATAAACGTTGCTACGGTCATCGCCTAGTAGGGTGGGCGTGTGCGCAGGGCCGGTGGAAACCTCGCTCACGGCGCGCTCCGGATACTACTGCTGCTGGCGCCGCTGGTCGTGATTCTGGACCGGCTCAACGCGGTCGGCGAGCTGACCATGTTCGTGCTGGCCGGCCTGGCGCTGATCCCGCTGTCATGGCTGATCGGCGAGGCGACGGACAACCTGGCCCGGCACACCGGTCCCGGGATCGGCGGCTTCCTGAACGCGACGTTCGGTAACGCGCCGGAGCTGATCATTGCGATCATCGCCGTCTCCGGGGGCCTGACCGCGATCGTCAAGGCGTCGCTGGTCGGCTCTATCGCCGGTAACCTCCTGCTCGTCCTCGGCTTCACGCTGCTCTTCGGCCAGACGGGCGTCATCGACCGCCGGTCGGCCTACCTCTCGCTCGGTCTGGTCGGATTCACCACCCTGCTCGCGCTCGTCGTCGCCGCCCCAGGGTTCCACGGCAATTCGGAACGCCACTCGCTCGCCGAACTCTCCCTTCCGGTTGCGATCCTGCTGCTGATCGTCTGCGTGGCCGTGACCCGGTACGCGCTCCGCCGCCACCGGCAGCTGCTCAGGTCCGCTGAACCCGAGCGCACCGGCTGGCCGCTGCCTGCCGCCCTCGTCGTGCTCGCCGCCGCAACGGTCGCTACCGCCTTCGTCAGCGAAACGCTCATCGGCACGCTGCAGGCCTTCGCATACTCAGCGCACCTCTCGGAGTTCTTCGTCGCGGTCGTGATCATTGCGATCGTCGGTAATGCGACGGAACACGGGAGCGCGGTGTTGCTGGCGCGTCGCGGCAGCGTCAAGCTGGCAGTCGAGATCCCGCTGGCCTCGAGCGCTCAGATCGCTGGCCTGGTGATACCCCTGGTAGCTCTTATCTCGTGGGGCTTCAAGCCACTTGCCCTGAGCTTCCGGCCCGTTGAACTCGCCGCCATGGGGGTTGCCGCCGCTCTTCCGGCGGTCGTGCTGCGGACCGGCCGAACGACCCGGCTAAGCGGCGCGATCCTGCTGGTCGCCTACTCGGCTCTCGTCATCGTCTCCTACCTCTCCGGTGACCGCTGAGCTGGCGTCCGTACTGCGGGCAGGGATCGGCTAGTCAGCATCCGTCATAGTTCGTCCAGTTCGACGCGCCGCCTGCGGCGATGGCGTTGTCGAATATCTGATCCTGGTAAGCGGGGCCCGCCACGCCGTACTCACCAGCAGCGCCGCCATAGGCTTCCCAGGTGCCGAGCTGGAATTGGTAAGCCCCGCCGCCGTTGCCGGGCCCCCAGGCATAGCTGCCACCCTCTTCGGCATTGCGGATGCAAATCCCGAGGGGTGAGCTGGCGGCGTCCCCGCCGCCGCTGGACGGCACTGGCGTCGGCGTCGGCGTCGGCGTCGGCGTCGGCGTCGGGTCCGGCGGGGGTGCTGCCTGCTGAGCCTGCCGTCTGGCTGCCCGCTGCTGCGCGAGCCGTGCGGCGGCGATCGCGGCCAGGTGCCTGCGGCGGGCAGTCCGCCGGACCGCGCGGGCCGCCAGGCTGGCAACGTCACGGTGCATGGTGGCGATCATCTGATCGCCGGTGCTGCCCGATGCGCTCGGCACCGCGATCGCGCCTTGGACGGGCCTGGGCGTCCCGGCTCCGCTTTGCAGGAACACGAAGGCCGCAGCCACGCCTGCGAGCGTCGCTGCGGCCGCTACCGGTACCCAGAGCCTGATGCCGGGGGCTTTGTGCTTGGCATGGCGGGGTGCTGCGGGCATCACGCTCCAGTCCGCGAGGCTTCGCGTTCATCCGGCGAGCTGACGCCAGCTGACATCAGGTGGCACGGGGAACACCTGTCCCGGGGAACATACTGGAGGTGGCACAGGACCCGCGGGAAAACTCAGAAATAAGGTACTGAACAGGCCAAATCTCTGGTAAGGGCAGTCCGCCCTGGCACCCTGACGGCGGCCTATTGCCGCAGCCACCTGGGCGCAGCCTCAGCCGCCCGCTGCGCCGTGGCGCAGTAGCGCGAACGGTGGCTGGGCCGCCTCCGCGGCGGTGAGGTTGAGCGGGAACTCGACCCTGCCGTGACGCGCTGCCGGTAGGCGGCGTAGATGATCTCCAGTACCGCCCGGCCGTCCGTTCGAGCCGACGATCTGCGCCCGGTCATCCATCCCGCCGGGTTTTGCCCAGCTCACCTCGATGAGGCCGGCCCGCATGCCCTCGAACCTGACCCAGACGATCGCGTGGTCCTCTGCTGTCGTCCGCTCGCCGTGCACGAAGGTACCGACGCACGTATTTCGGCGCAAAGCACAGTTCCTCGGCGTACATGAGCTGCATGCCCGCGCTGCGGCAGGCCGCGATCATCTCGTCGGCTTCGGCCAGCGTTCTGGCGAGCGGCTTCTCGCAAACGACATGCTTTCCCGCCTGCGCTGCGGCTACCACTATGTCCCGATGTAGCCGTTCGGCGCTGCCACGCAGATCATGTCAACGTCGGGCCGCTGGACGAGCTCGCGGAAGTCGGTATGCCACCAGGGGATTCGCCACCGGTGGGCGAATGCTTCCGCCCGGCCGGCCGACCTGGACGCGGCGGCCCGGACGGATGCGATAGCCGAGCGCGCGAAGGCGTCCGCGTGCAGCTGGGCGATGAACCGCTTCCGACTAGCCCGACCCCGACCCTACCTGCTGCCATGCGGTCCTCTTTCTGGCGCTACTCCCGGTCGAGGCGCAGCCGCTCGATGACAGCCTCCGGGCTTTCCGTCGCGACCCGGATCATCGCCCGCACCGCGTCCACCAGTGCGACGCGCGGCACGTCGAGCTCAACTGCGGCCGTATCCGCCCACCGGGCAAGCTGCCGGTAGAGTTCCGGGCTCAGGTCCAGGGTGACCCTGACCGGCTTCGACCGGATCGCGGTCCGCCCGGCCGGAGACGCGCCGGGCTCGGTGCGCCTCGCCGCGGCGGCCGCCATCTGCGCCTTCCGCATCTCCCGTTCCGCGGTCACGATGACACCGATCCGGCCGGGGCTGGCCGCTCGATGAGGTCCTGGGCCACCCGGCGCCACACATCGCGACCCGCGCCGGGAATCGGCATGCCGAAGCTCTGCGCGTAGATCTCCAGCCTTGGCACGGCCGTCCGCAGCACGCCATAACCGAGATTCTCCAGAGCCGCCCTGGCGTTGGCGGTGGAATTCGCCCGCGCAACGCAGCGGTTCAGTAGCACGGCCGAGCGGCCGGGCCGGTCCCGGAGCTCGGCAACCTCGGTAATCTCGTCCCTGACTGGCGTGGTCCGGTTGATCTCAATGGGACTTGGCGCGCACGGGATGAGGATCTCGTCGACGTACCGCATCGCCGACCGGGCAATGCCCTCGTGATCCTCCAACTGCGGTGCGTCGATAATTACCACGTCATCCTTCCGGGCAATCTCGGGTATGCGGCGGTGCAAGCTGCGGGACGGCAACGCCACGATCCGGAACGGGAACGCCGCCTGCGGTGGCAGCCCTGGGTACATGGCGGCCAGGTCAGACCACTCCAGCGCACTGCCGGAAGGGTCCGCGTCCACCAAGAGCACGGTGTTCCCGGCCTCGGCGAAGACGTGTGCCAGCCAGACCGCCGATGTGGTCTTGCCTGTGCCCGGCTTGAGGTTGACCAGGGCAACGCTGAGAGCCGTCATCAACGCAGTATTGCAGTGCCTGCGGCTGGACCACGAACGTAGCCGGCTGCGGACGGCGGGCCAGCCCGGCGGCCGACGTGATGCCCGCCGGGCAGGGCTCGAGCTGACCGGGGCCACGCCGGCATCCGCCAGTACGCAGAGTTGCGATGCTGCACCGTTTGAGTGCTGCACTGTTTCATTATTGCAGTACTGCAGTATTACCGCAGCTACGGTGATCGCCTGCCTGAGCCAGCGTTTCCACAGGGCCGGAGGATTGCCGCGCTGCCCGCGCAGCATTCTGGCCAGGTTACGCACAGGCTGTGGACGGCTATGTGGAGTAAATCACAGCCGCGTAATTAGGCCGGCAATGCAGCCGTAGATCCGGCCGGCCGGGCCATCGTTTTGACGTCGAGGCCGTTGAGCGGCTCGCCGTCCTTGTGCTGTCCCAGTACGTGGAGGAGAGCTACGCCGCCGACCTGCTCTCCGCCCAGACCAGCGCGGTCGGACGTTACGGCGCCGACGGATAAGTTTGCCGGCCGGCCGATGGGTACCACGGTCGGCCCGTTTCAGATGGGGTTTTCCGGACTATGCAGCGGGCTCGGCCACCCAGCGCATCGGATCGCCGGCGCCGAGATCGGTGATGCCCGCGTCCGCCAGGGCTCCGCATGCAAGCGTGCGGCGATGCGCGGCGAAGGTCAGCACATGGGCGATCATGCCGCCGTACGTGAAGACTTCCGGCGGGTCGCAGATAGCATCGACGAAGGTCTCGTCGAGCCGTCCCTCATCGACGATCGCGTGGACTGCGGCGATGAACGCAGGGCCGACTTCGGCGAGCTTGGCGCGCAGCCGGATGATGCTCTCGCTTCGCTCGACGTCCATGTCATAGGGCCGTTCGCGGGTGGCAGCATCCCACATCGCGAGCTGCCCGACCAGGCGGGCCAGCAGCACCTCGTGGTCAGTGGTGATCAGACGGTAAGCGGCCCGCTCCAGCAGGATGCGGCGGCGCAGCGCGGCCGGCGGCTCACCCGCGGCGGCGGCTACCAGCCGGTCGAAATGAAACCGGGACAGGTGAAGGCGGGACGCCATGGAGCCGCTGGGCTGCGCTATGCAGACACCCGCCGTCCCAGGGCGGCCAGGGACTCGGCGATATCGCGGCTCATCTTGGGGGCGAATAGCCTGAGCAGGAGCCCGAATCCGCCTTGTACCTCACACCTCTTGACGACCCGGACGCGTCCCCCGGCGACTGGCTCGAGCAAGTGGTCGAAGACAACCTTGCCTAGGGGCATCGGGCATTCGGTCACCCAGCGGCGCCCGGCATCCACTACGGTGATGATGAAAGTGCCGCCAAGGTTGCCGCGCTGCTTGAGCCAGCCGCCGGCGCCGGGCTCAAACGGGCCATCCAGCCACGCGATCTCCTTACTGACATCCCACTCAGGCCAGCGGGCCACGTCGGTCCACACCTTCCAGACAGCATCTGGCTCTGCCTCGAACGTTGCCTCGCATTCGAACAAGTACATGTCCCCGCCTTCGCGAAGCCCGGCCTAGCCTGAAACTAGCAGAGCTGATGTCAGCGGCGTCAGAGCCGTGCACCTCAGCAGTTAGCACCGCAACACGCTGCGCCAGATCTGCCAGCATCCCGGGACCCTGAACACCGTTGATGAGCTACCGGAAGGAGATCCGATGCGCCGCGTTGTGTGCCGTGAGTTTGGCGCGCCGGACCGGCTCGCGCTCGAGGACGCGCCTGATCCGCAACCTGGCCCCGGCGAGGTCCTCGTTGGCGTTCGCGCCGCGGGCGTGAGCTTCGTCGACGGGCTCATGGTCAGCGGGTCCTACCAGGTGAAGCCGCCGCTGCCGTTCACGCCCGGCCTGACCGTGGCCGGCCGGCTGCTCAAGGCCGGTGCTGGCGTGCCTGGCCTGCCCCGTGGCAGCCGAGTCGTGGGCTGCTCGCTCGGCCTCGGCGGCTATGCAAGCCACCGGGTACTGCCCGTTGACGCGATCGTGCCGCTGCCGGACGCCGTGCCGTATAAGGTGGCAGCGACGGCGGTCGAAAGCTACGCAACGATCTTGTTCGCCCTGACCAGGCGCGCCACCCTGCGCCCCGGCGAGTGGGTGCTCGTGCTCGGCGCCGGCGGCGGGATCGGGCTTGCTGCCGTCGATGTGGCCCGCTGCCTCGGCGCGCGAGTGATCGCGGCAGCCTCCAGCCAGGCCAAGCGGGCGGCAGCGATCAGCGCCGGGGCGGAGGTGGCGATCGATTACGAGACCGAAGACCTGAAGGCTCGCGTGCGAGCGCTCACCGGCGCCGGCGCCGACGTGGTAGTCGATCCGGTCGGTGGCAAATTCGCCGAGGCTGCGCTGCGCAGCATGCGCGGTCTCGGGCGCTACCTCATCATTGGTTTCGCGGGCGGCGCCATCCCGCGACTGCCGCTCAATCACGTTATGCTGGAGAACCGCACCTTGATTGGGGTGGACTGGGGTGCGTGGTCCCGACGGGATCCGGAGGGCAACCAGGCGCTGGTGGCCGATCTGCTCGGCAGCGTGGCTACCGGGCGCCTACGCCCTGTCGCCCCCGCGGCTTATCCGCTTGAGCACGCCGCAAAGGCGCTGAACATGCTAGCCGAACGGCGGGTTACCGGAAAGCTAGCACTGCTGCCATGACTGCCCGCGCCATGACCGGCGCATTCCTCCAGGCATGATCCTGGGTCAGTACATCCAGGGCAATCTCTTGATACGGCCGGAGCTTACCGAGTCAGCGGCCGCCGAGAGAGCAACGCTACCCGCTGGCCGATGCGCATTCGCCTGGACATGACCAGCGCTGCCGTGCCCCAGAGCTGCGGCGCCGAGACTGCCCAGCGCGAGGCCTAGCACGAGAATCCCGCGCGTCGCCCAGGCGCGAACTGTCCCAGTCGGGCGTTCACCCGGAGCGCTGCCAGCCGATCCGCTGGTCCGCATGATCACGTGCGGTAATGACCTACGAGCCTTCATCGCGAAGTCCCCTCATCGGTTGCATTGAAAGTTGCATTGAAAGCAGAGCCTTCAGGAGGGAGAAGCTACACCAGGATCTATCTCGGGATGTGACATTTGGATCGATCCGGGCAACATCCCGGACCTAGGCACCGCTTCTTCAACCGGGAGATTCCTCAGGTCCCGGCAACAACGGATGCCCCACTAGTCATGTCACGTCACATCAGCCTGTGCAGCACCGGCCATCACTCATCATTGCCGGCTATCACCAGTTCCGGCCATTATGCAAATACGCTATTCTATACGACATTACAGGCCGACCAGCGGAATAATGAAACCTGCGATGCAAATTTCATCGCATCACTTGCAAACGAAGGAGCGTGATCATTTCGTTATTCTGGCTAATTTCCGCAGGAGTCGAGTGACAACTGCCTACAACGGGTATTAACGCGGCGGATGTTTCCGTACATCTCCTTCAGGCACCAGCTGCCAGCTAGTCTACAGGTGGTAGAAAATGCAGGGCGATCATGGAATTCCGGGCACTCGGGCCGATTGAGCTTTGGTCGGCCGGACAGCAACGTGATCTTGGGCCAGCCAGGGCGCGGTGCGTGCTGGCAGTCCTGCTGTTGACGCCGCGCACGATAGTGCCGGCTGAGACTCTCATTGACAGGCTGTGGGATACCCGGCCGCCGGCCAAGGCCCGGGAAAGTCTCTCGGCCTACATCGCCCGGCTTCGGGCGTCACTCCGGCAGGCGCTGGGCGATAGCGTGCGACTGGCGGCGCGCGCGAGAGGCTACGTGCTCGACGTCGATCCTGAGGCGGTCGACTTGCATCAGTTCCGCCGATTGCGCCGACAAGCGGACACGCTCACCGCAAGCGGCGACTACGATCATGCGGCCTCGCTGCTGCGCGAGGCGGATGGGCTCTGGCGCGGACAGGCACTGGCAGGGATCCGCGGCGACTGGGTAGCGCGGATGCGTGACAGTCTCGAAGAGGAGCGCCGGGCGGCCATCCTAGAGCGCGTCGAGTGCGAGCTGGAGCTTGGCCGGCATGCCGACCTGGTGGGGGAGCTTCGCCATCTGCTGGCTCAGTATCCGCTGGATGAGACATTCATCGCCCACCAGATGGCGGCTCTGTATTGGAACGGCAGGCCAGGTGACGCCCTTAGCCTCTACCGGGAAACCCGCAGCCGCCTGATAGCTGAACAAGGCACAGAACCGGGGCCGATGCTGTCTGAACTCCATGGGCGCATCCTGCGCCGCGATCCCCAGCTTGCGGTAAGGCTGGCCGGCCAGCGTGCTGGCCGGACGTCACCGCCAGACACCCTGCCGCCCGAGACGGCGGAATATGTCGGCCGCAGCGAGGAACTCGGGCTGCTTACCGGGGAGCCCGGCGACATTCCGCGGGTCAGCGTGATCGAGGGCATGCCCGGCGTGGGAAAAACCGCGCTGGCGGTTCACGCTGCCCGCATTGTCTCCAGGCAGTACCCGGACGCGATGCTCTACCTCGATTTTCACAGCCACGACCCAGGGCGCCCCTCGCTCGATCTAGCCGAGGCACTGCATCGCCTGCTCCGGATGCTAAACGTGCCGGCTACGCAGATACCTGACGTTATCGGCGAGCGCGCCGCGCTGTGGCAAGCCCAGCTGAGCCGCCGTCGCGCCGTGGTTATTCTCGACGACGCTGCCAGGCTTGACCAGATCCGCCCGTTGCTGCCGGTGGCAGGCCGGTGCCTGATCTTGATCACCACCCGGCGCAGGCTTCCCGACCTTCCGGGCGCCCGCACGCTGAACCTCGATGTGCTGTCCATCGACGACGCGATCACGCTGTTCCGGCGGACCGCGGGGCCAGACAGGGCCCAGGACGAGGATAAGGTCGCCACGGCCGTGGGATTGTGCGGGCGCTTGCCGCTCGCCATCCAGCTTACCGCTGGCAGGCTCGGCCAAGGCAGCCCGCCTGGGCTCGCCGAACTGATCGAGGAACTGTCGCAGGCGCCCGCTCAGCTGGGCGGCACCGGCGGGGCAAGCCCGGAAGTGATGTCTGCTTTCGAACTGTCCTACCGTGCGCTGGAACCCGACCATCAGCGGTTCTTCCGGCGGCTGGGCGTGAGCCCTTGTGCCTATGTCAGCCTGCAAGCTGCGGCAGCCCTGGGCGGTTGCACGCTCGCCGAAGCAGAAAAAGCCCTCGCCGCCCTGCTCGATCATCATCTGCTGGCACGAGCCCCGGCCGATCAGTTCCGTTTCCACGACCTCATCCGCGGATACGCGGCCGTGCGCGCCGCGCGTGATGACCCCGAGCCTGAGCAGCGACAGGCAGTCGCCCGGCTCCTTGACTACTACCTGTACACGGCCGATAAGGCTGACCGGGTACTTCATCCGTTCCGCCGCCGGATGCCCGTGTCGGTCACCCATCTGCCAACCGCGAGCCCAGCCTTGGGGACCCAAGAAGATGCGGCAGGCTGGCTGGAATCAGAATGGCGTAACATCCTGCGGGCCGCGCAACACGCGGGCAGGCACGAATGGAAGCGGAAATGCGCGGATCTCACCCACGTGCTTGCCGACTTCGTGGAGATCAGGGCTTACTGGGACGAGGCAATCGCGTCCCAGACACTGGCCCTGCAGGCCTGCCGCGACGTCGCCGATCCGGCCAGGATCGCGCAGGCGTCACTGGAGCTCAGCGTGGTTAGCCAGCAGACGGGCCGGCACGAGGCGACACTCCCGCTAGCTGAGGACGCCGCGGCAATTTACCGCTCGCTGGCCGACCGGCGAGGCGAGGCCGAAGCCCTCGACCAGATAGGCATGGCGCACCAGCGTGCGGCCCGTTCCCGTGAGGCCCTCGCCTATTTTCACGAAGCAAGGATTCTGTACTCCGACGCCGCGGACCAGCGCGGCTTGGCCAATACATTGAGTCATTCCGGAATTGCCTGCTGGCAACTCGGACGCTATCCCGACGCCATGGGTCACCTTCGTGAAGCGCTTTCGCTCTACCGGGACGTCGGCGACAGGCGAGGCGAGGCGAAAACCCTCAACAACCTAGGCAGGATGCACCTGTATTGCGGTTATCATAGAGACGCGCTCGAAGACTACCAGAAGTCGCTAGAAATATTTAGCGAGATAGGAGGAGCGCAAAACGAAGCGATTCTGTATCACAATATTGGCGGCATCCATCATTATAAGGGCAGTTACCAGGAAGGGCTTGCGGCTTGCCGGCGGGCACTTGCCATATACCGCGATATCGGCGATCTCCCGAATGAAGCCGACGTGCTCAATGACATTGGCGCTATTTACCAGAGCGCGGAGTGCTACGATGAGGCGCTGCTTCATCACCAGCAAGCGCGATTGATCGCTGAGCAGATCGGTAATCTGTCTCAGCAGGTAATCGCACTTCGCAGGATAGCCGACGTGCGTCGCGGATCTGGCCAGCACGGCGAGGCGTTTGATCATTATCAAACCGCTCTCCGGCTGGCCCGGGAAATCGGCGATCCATACGAGGAGGCCAAGATCCTCGAAGGGATCGCAGAATCGACGCTCAACACACAGCGGCCCTATGCTGCGCGGATCGTATTTAGGCAGGCGCTGGACATCTTCGAACGGCTCGGCGTGCCAGAGGCAGAGTCGGCGCGGATACGCATTGAGACGATGAGCCCCGCTTCCGACCGCCGCATCTCCTAGTCCGGCGCACACAGCCGCAGGCTGTCCGCGAGAGCCCGCCTGCAGCCCGGTGCCGCCGGTCCGCGGCAGGCCCGGACCGGCAAGCCGCGGTGCCGGAAACTGCGCCGCTCCTAAGCGGTCCTTGGCGGCCCGAGCCGGTCCTGATCATCCGCCCGGAGCCGGCTGGCCGCGTCCTGAGCAGACCCGGCTTGCGTGTGTGACCTGGGGTGCAAGGTAACCGTCAAGGTCAGTGCAACACCGGCGTCCGGGCTGGTAGCGCACGCTTATCCGGAAACGGCGTCGGCACCCGCGCAAAAGCCCTGGTGCTCACGGCCACGACGACATCGACGAGGCGCACTTAGCCGCACTACCCGGGAGGTCTTTTGTGAGTCTGAACCAGGGTCGAGTCCTGCCGGATTCTCGCTCGCGTATTCCTGGTCGCGGCCGGTCGCACGGCCGCACCAACGGCCAGCAGCCTGGTCAGGAGTCCGCCATGTTCCCGGCTATCCAGGCCTGCCCGGTGGCGGCGGACGAAACTGAGGCTGGCTTCGCCGCAAACTTGGGCATGCTTCCGGCCGGGCGGTCCCTGGCGGGCGATGACTCGTTCGCCCTTGACAACCTGAGGGTAAGCGCCGAGCGGTTTATCACGCTGTTTCACAGCGAGAATCGCGCGGGACCGCCCGACAAGCGGCTGCGGCACGTCCGCAGTGAGATCGAGTCGGCGGGCACCTACTGGCACACTCCGGCTGAGCTGGCCTTCGGCGCGCGGGTCGCCTGGCGGAACAGCTCGCGGTGCATCGGGCGACTGTACTGGCGCAGCCTGCGGGTACGCGACCGCCGCCAGGTCACCGCGGCATCGGACATCGCCGCCGAGTCGGTCGCGCACCTGCGTGAGGCAACGAACGGCGGCCGGATCCGGCCAGTGATCACCGTGTTCGCGCCGGACGCGCCGGGCCGGCCAGGTCCGCGGATCCTCAATTCGCAGCTAGTCCGGTATGCGGGATACGAGACCGCCGATGGCGCCGTCATCGGTGACCCGGCGAACGCGGACATCACCTGCCTTGCCCGCGTCCTCGGCTGGCCAGGCGGCCGGCCCGGCAGCCGGTCGGCCGGCCAGTTCGACATACTTCCCCTGCTCGTGCAGGAGGCCGGCGCACCAATCACGCTGCACGAACTGCCCGCCGATGCAGTACTCGAGATAATCATCGGGCATCCGGAGTTCGGCTGGTTCGCCAATCTCGGGCTGCGGTGGCATGCCGTGCCGGTGATCAGTGACATGTACCTGGACGTCGGCGGCGTCTGTTACCCCGCCGCGCCATTTAACGGCTGGTACATGTGCACGGAGATCGGGTCACGCGACCTCGGTGACGCTGGCCGCTATGACCAACTGCCAGTGATCGCCAGGCAGATGGGCCTGGCCACGGACAGCGACCGGACCTTGTGGAAAGACAAGGCAATGACCGAGCTCAACCTCGCGGTCCTGCACTCGTTCAGCACCGCCGGGGTAACGATCTCCGATCATCACACCGAGTCGGTTCGCTTTCTCCAGCACATCGAGCGGGAAGGGCAGCAGGGCCGGGTGTGCCCGGCGGACTGGACCTGGATCGTGCCGCCTGCCGCATCTTCCGCGACCCCGGTCTTCCACCGCACTTACCAGGATTTCGACCAGGCGCCGAACTTCTACCGCCACCCGGCATCCGCCAGAGTGAGGCTGCCCAGCTTCCGCGAGAGCAAGCCGGGCCCGGCCGCAGCTAGCTAGGCCGCGGCACCACGGTCTGCGCATCGAGCCGGGCGCTGTCGTCGAGGTGCTTGCAACGAGGTTCCGCAGCAATGCTGGGAAACATGAACGAACCGCACTCCCAGACCGGCGGCCATCGTCACCACGGTGCCGACGACCATCGCGCGGTGCTGCTGGGAGCGGGCGGGGTCGCGCTGGGCTGGGACCGGGCCGACCCGCAGTCCCATGGCACCGACCCGCACCGCCTCCTCGCCGGGCACCGCAGGCCGGGCGCGCCTAGCAAGTCCGGCCTAGGGCGGCGAAACTTGCGGGATGAACCAAGCGCATAACCCACCTGATGATGACCCGTATCTGTGGCTGGAGGACGTGACCGGGCGGCCGGCGCTGGACTGGGTCAGGGAACGCAACGCGCAGACTGTCGGCTGGCTATCCGGCGGCACCCGGTTCCAGAGCCTGCGCACCGAGATCCGCCAGGTGCTGGACGCCGACGACCGAATTCCGTTCGTCTGGCGGCGTGGTGCCTACCTTTACAACTTCTGGCAGGACGCGGACCATCCCCGGGGCCTGTGGCGGCGTACGACGCTGGAGGGGTATCGCCGGGCCCGGCCTGACTGGGAAGTCCTGCTGGACGTTGACGCGCTGGCCGGGCAGGAGGGCGAGAGCTGGGTCTGGCAGGGCGCGACTGTGCTGCGGGCCGGCGGCTACCGCCTAGCGCTGGTGGAACTGTCCCGGGGCGGCGCGGACGCGAGCGTGGTCCGCGAGTTCGACGTCCAGGAGCGGCGCTTCGTCGAGGAGGGCTTCCAGATACCGGAGGCCAAGACCGATGTCGGCTGGATCGATGCGGACCGGATATATGTGGGGACCGACTTCGGTCCCGGATCGCTTACCTCGTCGGGCTACCCGCGGGTGGTCAAGCAATGGCGCCGCGGCACGGCGCTGTCCGAGGCAACGGTGATCTACGAGGGCAAGCTGGAGGACGTGTCGGTACACGCGTTCCACGATCCGACCGAGGGATTCGAGCGTGACTTCGTAGTGCGCAGCAACGATTTCTACCGCAGCGAATGGCATCTGCGCACCGGCAGCGGCGATCTGGTCCGGGTAGCGGTACCCGATGACGCGGACGTGGATGTTCACCGTGAGTGGCTGCTGGTGCGCACCCGGTCGCCTTGGACCGTCGGCGGCATCAGGTACCCGGCCGGAGCGCTGCTGGCCGCCCGGTTCGAGCCGTTCCTGGCCGGTGACCGGGAACTGACTGTCCTGTTCGAGCCGGACGCGCACACCTCGCTGAGCTATCACGCCTGGACCCGCAATCACCTAATCCTGAACATGTTGCGTGATGTGCGCAGCCAGCTGGCAGTGCTCACGCCAGCCGACGGCAAGTGGCGGCGCGCCGTCCTGGCGGGCGCGGGGGAACTCGCCCACACCGACATCATGGACACTGATCCCCACGACAGCGACGAGTACATGCTGGTGTCCAGCGGATTCACCCAGCCGGACACGCTGCGCCACGGGAACATTGGCGGTGCGGCGGAAACGCTCAAGCAGGCGCCGGCCTTCTTCGACGCCACCGGATTGTCAGTGCAACAGTTCTTCGCCGCATCCGCGGACGGCACGTCCGTGCCCTATTTCGTCGTCGGGCCCGGCCATCCGACGTGCGGGCCTACCCTGCTCACCGGGTACGGCGGCTTCGAGGTCTCGCTTACCCCGTCCTACAGCGGAATCATCGGCCGCGGCTGGCTCGCTCGCGGCGGAACCTTCGTCGTGGCCAACCTCCGCGGGGGAGGTGAGTACGGGCCGGAGTGGCACCAGTCGGCGACCAAGGAGCACCGGCACCGGGTGTACGAAGACTTCGCCGCCGTGGCAATGGATCTGGTGAGCAGGGGTATCACTACGCCCGACCGGCTGGGCATCGAGGGCGGCAGCAATGGCGGCCTGCTGATGGGCGTGATGTTGACCCGCTATCCGCAGCTGTTCGGCGCGATCGTCAGCCAGGTACCGCTGCTGGACATGCGGCGTTACCACGAACTGCTGGCCGGATCGTCCTGGATGGCCGAGTACGGCGATCCGCGCGAGCAGGCTGAGTGGAACTACCTGCGGCCGTTTTCTCCGTATCACAACGTGTCCGCCGGGCAGCAGTACCCGCCCGTGCTGCTCATCACCTCCACGAGGGACGACCGTGTGCACCCTGGGCACGCCCGCAAGATGGTGGCACAACTGCGAGAGCACGGCCACGACGTTAGTTATTACGAGAACATCGAGGGCGGGCACGGCGCGGCCGCCGACAACGAGCAGCGGGCCTTCAAGTGGGCGCTCGTACTGGAATTCCTGTGGCAGAAGCTGACCAGCTGAAGAATGCCGGGTGAGCGCAGCAGAAAGCCGCCGAGCTAGGACGGCTGTCCGCCGCGGCGGCCAGGGTCCTGGGCTGCGGCGACGCCATCATCGCCATCCGCTGCCAGCAAGCCAGCAGCACCTGGGAAGCCATCCGCAACAAGCCCGGCACCCAGACGCGCACGGCCTGAACGGGCACCCCGCGAAGATGATCTCGACTACCTACAAATTGACGCGCACCCGATACCGGCATGTCGGGCGAACAGTGTCGGTGCCGGCGGATAGCTTCGCCGCATGCAGCGCGTGATATTGCCTGAAATCGATCCCGCCTCCATCGAAGACGCCGTCGGGGCCGCCTGCTATGCGAAGGGTGTCCAGTACTGGCGGCAACGGGCGGTCGTCCACATGTGGTGGGACGATGCGCAGACCGCGCTTCATGGGACCGTGCACGGGAGAACCGGTGAGTTCTACACGACCACAGCGTATTTCTCGCTTGTCGACGGGTTGCCGCCTGAATTCGAGCAGGGCGAGTGCAGCTGCCCGGTCGGGTTCAACTGCAAGCATGCTGCGGCGTTGATCCTGGCGGCGGCGGATACCGCTACCGCACGTACCACTACCGCACGTGCTGCTGTTGCGCCGACCGCATCGCCGCAGGGTGGTCCACGATCCGTGGCATGGCAGGCGGCGCTGGGATCGCTGCTGGAGCCTCGGCCGGCTGTTGCCGCTAGCCAGCCGGGTGAAACCCCACTGGCCATCGAGCTGACGCTGTCCGGGGACGCGCGCCCGGCACGCGGTTCGGCGGCGAGCGGGACGGCCCTGAAGCTGGCGGCTCGGCTGGTGCAGCCGGGCAAGAACGGCGGCTGGGTCGGCGGCGCCCTGAACTGGGCCAAACTGAATTCCTTGCAGTATTACGGCAGTTACCCGACCGCGCATACGCGGCTGCTCCAGGAAATGTACGCCGTGTACAGGTCGCGCAGCAGCCGCTCGGCCCACTCCTCGTATGGCTGCGCCTATGGCGAGGAGAAGTCGATCGACCTGTCGGCGTTCGAATCTCGCCAACTCTGGCCGATGCTGGACGAGGCTGAGTCGATTGGCCTGCGGCTGGTGCACGGACGCAAGCTTGGCCCGGTGCAGAGCTACCGCTGCGCGGAATTGTGCCTGGACGTTACCCGCAGCGAACCGTCCGGGGCACTCGTGATCACCCCACTGATCCGGGTCGACGGAGGTACCGTCGCCATGCCAATCCGGTTCATCGGGACCGAGGGTCACGGCCTGGTCTACCTCGACTCTGCGGAGGCGCAGCTGAGTGGCGACCATGGCGGCATGCGCTTCCGGCTGGCCAAGCTCGCCAAAGCTGTCCCGCCGCAACTGCAGCGCATGGCGCTGGCGAACCAGCAGCTGCAGGTCCCGGCCGCTGAGCAGATCCGATTCCGTGATGAATACTGCCCGCGGCTGCGGCGGGCGGCCACGGTGATCTCGTCGGACGGATCCTTCACGCCGCCGGCGATTTCGGATCCGACCCTGGTGCTGCGCGCGTCCTATGGCGCTGGCCACGACGTCGAAGTCAGCTGGCAGTGGGCCTACCAGGTTGGTGATTCGCAGCTGCGTGCGTCGCTGGATCCGGGCGTGCCTGAGGAGGGCTACCGGGACCTGGATGCCGAGCGGGTGGTCCTGGCCAATCTGGACCTGCCGCTCGACCGCTTCGGGCTGTGCCGCAATAACCTGGCAGCGGCCGATCCGCAGCAGGCCCTGGCCCCGCACGCGCAACTCGGCGGCATCGACACGATGCGGTTCACCACCGAACTGCTGCCGCTGCTGGCGCACCAGCCCGGGGTTGCTGTCGAGGTCACCGGAGATCCCGCCGACTTCCGCGAGGTGGGCGACACGCTGCGGATCGGCGTGTCCGCTGATGAGGTCGCGGGCGACACGGACTGGTTCGACCTTGGGGTCACCATCACCGCTGAGGGACGGCAGGTGCCGTTCACTGACGTATTCGTGGCGCTCAGCCGGGGCGAGTCGCACCTACTGCTCGCCGACGGCGCCTACTTCTCGTTGCAGAAACCCGAGCTGCAGACGCTTGCCAGGCTGATCGAGGAGGCTCGCGCGCTGCAGGATTCGCCGGGCGGCTCGCTCAAGATCAGCCGGTTCCAGGCCGGGCTATGGGACGAGCTAGCCGGGCTAGGAGTAGTCAACCACCAGGCAAGCGCCTGGCAGCAGCAGGTCCAGGGCCTGCTGTCGCTCGGCGCCATCGAGCGCGCGCACCCGCCGGCGACGCTGAAGGCGCTGCTGCGCCCCTATCAGCTTGACGGCTTCGAATGGCTGGCTTTCTTGTGGGAGCACAGTCTCGGCGGGATCCTCGCCGACGACATGGGGCTCGGCAAGACGCTGCAATCCCTGGCGCTGATCAGCCACGCCAGGCAAGCCGACCCGACCGCCCCGCCGTTCCTCATCGTCGCCCCGACGAGCGTGGTGTCGAACTGGCCAGCCGAATCCGCGCGCTTCACGCCGGGCCTGAAAGTGGTGCCGATCTCGGACACGACAGCTCGCCGTGGGCAGGCTCTCGGCGAGACCATCGCAGCAGCCGATGCGGTGGTCACCTCGTACACACTGCTGCGGATCGACTTCGACGCCTACTCGAAGATGGCCTGGTCGGGATTGATTCTCGACGAAGCCCAGTTCACCAAGAATCACCAGTCGAAGATCTACCAGTGCGCGCGGCGGCTGCCGGCCCCGTTCAAGCTCGCCGTCACTGGCACGCCGATGGAGAACAACCTGATGGAGCTGTGGTCGTTGCTGTCGATCACCGCGCCGGGGCTGTTCCCGAATCCGACGCGTTTCCGCGACTACTACGGCCGCCCGATCGAGAAGCAGGGCCATGCGGAGCTGCTCGCCCAGCTGCGGCGGCGGATCAAGCCACTCGTCAAGCGCCGCACCAAGGAACAAGTGGCCGCCGACCTTCCCGCTAAGCAGGAGCAGGTACTGGAGATAGAGCTGCATCCGCGGCACCGCAAGATCTACCAGACTCACCTGCAACGGGAGCGGCAGAAGGTCCTCGGCCTAATCGACGACATGAACTCCAACAGGTTCACGATCCTGCGCTCCCTGACGCTGCTGCGCCAGCTGAGCCTGCACGCCGGGCTCATCGACGGCGCGCACCGGGATCTGCCGTGCAGCAAGATCGATGCGCTGCTCGAACAGCTTCGTGACGTGAGCGGCGGCGGGCACCGGGCGCTGGTCTTCAGCCAGTTCACCGGATTCCTCGACAAGGTGCGCGAAGCGCTGGACGCCGCGGGCGTGCCGTTCTGCTACCTGGACGGCAAGACACGCAACAGGGCCGCGGTGTTGCGGCGCTTCAAGGACGGCTCGGTCCCGGTGTTCCTCATCAGCCTCAAGGCGGGCGGATTCGGGCTGAACCTCACCGAGGCCGACTACTGCTTCCTGCTGGACCCGTGGTGGAATCCCGCGACGGAGGCACAGGCGGTAGACCGGACCCACCGCATCGGGCAGACCCGCAACGTGATGGTGTACCGTCTCATCGCCTCCGGCACCATCGAGGAAAAGGTCATGGCACTGAAGCAGCGGAAGGCCGAGCTATTCTCCAGCGTCATCGACAGCGGCAACGTTTTCGGCGCCAGCCTCGACGCCGACGACATTCGCGGGCTCTTCGCCTAGCTACCGTCCGCACCCACCATCGCTTGGCCGCCGGCAAACCTCGTCAACGCAGGCAGCAGGCCGTGCATACCTCCCGCAGCCACCGCAGTCTCCCCCACAGCCGTACCATACCGGCCGCTAGCGCCGTCGCCCGGGCATGCTGATCTGGCAATCTGTCGCTGTTCATCGGGAAGCAGGCAGGTCGTCACCTTCGGCCGGGATCACGGCTATGGCCTCGATCGATATGAGCAGCCCCCGCGGGAGCTTCACGTTGGCCGGCGCCGAGCGGGCTGGCGGCGGGTCAGGCATGAGGGATGACACCAGTCACGGGGTCGATTCCGGCCATCCCGGAGCAGAACACCAAGCCGTTCGCGATGATCGCCTGGCTGTACGGGCCGAGTGCGGCAGGCGCCTGATCGCTCGATACTGCATGCCTGGTCATGGTCGGGCGCCTCTCGCGTTCAGCCGGTCGGCCGGCATCCATCGGCGGGCATCGATTACAACGTCAATTGTGCGCTGGCCACGACTCGGACGAAGGTGCACAGGCCCGGGCGCGGATCGCGATCAACCTGCCAGCCCCGGCCCTGGTTACTCAGTCAGGCCTGACATCCCAGGCCAGCGGTCCTGGCATGCAGTTCGCGGTAGAGCAAGCCTAGAACAGCCGGGCCGAGAGCGTCCTCTGGAGACCGGCAACGGCCGGCTCGACCAGCCCGGGAGCCTCGCGGGAGGCCACACCGCCGCGGGGACCGTGCCTTCGGGTTGATGAACGTGATCGCTATAGTGGTCCTTGCCGGTGCCGCCGACACCGGCAAGGATGGGTGGCATGTGACGGGCGTTTCAGCATCGGGCCCGGTGGCAGACTGGCACGTCCGGGGCTCCTACTTCGAGGCATGCAACTGCGAGGCGATCTGCCCGTGCCGCAGCGTGGGCGGCCGCCCCGGCGGACCCTCCAGCTTCGGGGAATGCTTCGGCGCCCTGTCGTGGTACATCCACGACGGCCACGCCGACGGCCTCGACCTGTCCGGCCTGCGGGCCGTAATGTCCATCCGCTACCTCGACCGGGTGCTGCCGAGCACCCCCTGGGAGGTCGTCCTCTACGTCGACCAAGACGCCGCCGACAGCCAGCGGGCCGCGCTGGCCGATATCTTCCTCGGCCGGGCCGGCGGAACGGTCGCACGGCTGTACGGCCCAGCAATCGGCGATGTGCACGTCGTGCGGTCAGCCCGAATTAGGCTTGACCACGTCGCGGCCCGCAAGCGCATCGACGTCGTCGGCTACCTGACGGTCCAGGCCGAGGGCGATGCCTCGGAGCCAGGCGACGTGCGATGTGGCATCCCCGGCTTCGACCACCCCGGCACCGAGCTTCACGGCGACGCCCTGCAATCAACCGACCCGGCGCTGCGCTGGGAAGTGAAAGGACGCCGCCACGCCGCCTTCACCACTGACTTCGACTACCGATCCGGCAGCTGACCGCACGGTCCGCGTTGACCATGTCGCCGACAAAGTACGCCTGCGCCGACTTGGACATGACCGGAGTCGAGTTCATCTATGCCGAGCCGCAACGGGCTGAGGGACGGGCGTGGCAGCACTTCCGCGCCCGCCGCCGGTGAGCTGCTGCGGCTAGCCGGTCACCTCGTTGTAGATCTCGAACCCGGTTTCCTCGGGCGGCGCTGTGAAGCCGCCGGCTATGCCCTGCGTCATGCGGGGAATGAGAATGCCGTCGCGGAACCGCTCCCAGCCTTCCCGCGAGTCGTGCACGGCGATGATCGTCCAGCCGTCTGCCGACGGGCCCGCGGCATGGAACAGCTGCCCTTCGGGCAGCCCGCCGCCAGGCGGATGCACCGCTGCGATCGACGCTTCGTACTGCTCCTTCGTGCCACCAGCGAACTTATGCACCACGCCGTACGCCATGTGATTGCCCCCCCCGTCGCTGTTGCCCGGACCGGTGTTCGCCTCCCCAGACGATCTCCAGGCGGATGCCTGCGGACTCTACGCTGCGCGGCCGATCATGTCGAGAGCCACGACGACGGCGTGGCATCCGGGCGCCCCGTCCGCAGCCGCTGGCGCTGGCGCTGCGACCAGTCCGATGAGGTCTCCGTCGACACCGATAGCCCTGGTTCGCTCAGTCGGCCTTTGGGGCGCCAGGTCGGTGCAGCCGGCTGCGGTCTTGAGACCGCGGCGGCCGGGATAACGGCTGCGGCTGCGAGACTTGCTGCTGGCAACCGGATAACACCATCACACCTGCGGGAGGCCACGTGACAATCCCACCGGATTTCGGCGGTCGGGAAATTGAAGAGGGAGTGCAGGAAGATTTGGGCCTCCCGCTGGAGGAACACCGGGCTGTGAGTTACCAGGACGAGGACAGCGCCCTGCGGAACGACAACGAGGCACACGCTCCGGGCAAGGTCTGCGAGCGATGCGGCGCAGTCATCACACCCGGCCAGGACGTGCGACGCCGAGCCGACGACGGTCAGTGGATGCATGAGGTCTGCCCCCTGACCGCAGCAGGGTGACGCCGTCATTGCCTTCCGCTCCCACAGCGGCCGGGCCGTGTTGTTCTGTATCACCCCATGCCCGGGGCTCGGGCATGAAGGCCAGGCCCGGCGTCGATCATGCGGCCCCACTTGCCGTGCGACTCGACGGCTCGCGCCGGATGCTCCAGCAGTATGCCTATGGCTGATATGGAGGGGCCACACCCCATCCCCAGCGCGGGACGGGAGCCTGTTGGGCAACATCCGCACCGGGCTGCGAATTGTGCATGGCCAGGCGGGTGCCCCACTCCAGGTAACCGACGAATGCCGCGCGGAACTCGGGGTCGGCAGGCAGTTCGGCGTCGTCGGCTGCCAGGCTCATCAGCGACGCGAATCGGAAGCGCTGCTCGGCAGTGATGTCGAGGCTGCGGTGATGCGCGAGCATTGCGGGATAGCCGCCAAGCCGACTGGTGTAGTCGGCGGGGCCGCCGAACACCTCGCACCACCAGGTCGTGACGTGCTCGCGGTGCTGCTCGCTGACGCCGCCGGGAAAGAGCGGGCTGAGCAACTCGTCGCGCTCGACGCGGTCGTAGAAGCAATCGATCAGGTGAGCTATGGCTGGACGACCTCCGGCCCAGTCGTACAGCGTCGGCAGCTCGCTCATCCAACAACTGTAACACTGTAATCATGCACGCAGTCGCTACCGGCTAGCCCGGCACGTTGAGGATCGCATCCGCCTTCTGCGCCGCCTGATCGAGCGCGGCCTTCGGAGCGGCCTGGCCGAGGAGCACCGACGCGATGCCCGTGCCGAGGGCATTGATGACGCGCGGCCACCCCGGCAGCGTGGGCATCGCCTCCTTGGCGTTCGCGAGGTTTTCGGCCATCGGCCCGATCCCCGGGTACGCCCGCAGGTATTGCTGGTAGCCCGGCAGCTTGAGGATGGACGGCCGGATCGGGAGCGAGCCGGACCCCTGCATCCACGTCAGCTCCTGCTGCGGCGCGGTCAGCCACTTCAGGAACTCGACAGCGGCATTCACCCGCGCGGCGTTGTGATTGAAGATGACCCAGTTGTCGGGCCCGGATACGGTCTGGTGGTTGCCGCTAACAGCCGGCAGCTGCACGTCCGCCCAGTCGACCTTCGCCTGGTTGAGCACCGGGACCTCCCACGGGCCGCTGACGAACATCGCCAGGTGCCCGCTGGTGAACAGCGGCTCGGCCTTGCTTGCCGTCGGGTCCAGGTACACCGATTTGTCGACGGTTGCCATCTGCTGCCAGAGCGTCAGGTTCGCCACGCCCGCCTGCGAGTTGAACAGCGCCTGCTTGTCGTCCGGCGAGAGGATCTGCCCCCCGCGCTGCCAGAACCCCGGGAAGAACCGCCACGAGGTGTCGAGCAGGTCCCCGCCGACGGGATAGTTCACGCCGTAGATGTGCTTGGCGGGATCCGTCAGCCGCTTCGCGACATTGCGGAAATCGTTCCAGGTCCAGTCAGGAGACGGAGCGGGGACGCCTGCCGCGGCGAACAACTTCTTGTTGTAGATCACCGACAGGTTGTCGATGAGGGCGGGGAACCCGATGACCTTGCCTCCGGGCGCCACGATCTGCTTGGACGCCGGGAAGAAGTCGTTCCAGTCGAATCCCGGCTGGTTGATCCGGCTCGCCAAGTTCACGGTCTTATCGCTCTGGGCGATGTTTGCGGCGTAGGACCCGTAGATGTACGCGACGTCGGGATACGTCCCGGCCGCGATCGCGGTCGTGACCTTCGGAAGAAGATCTCCGGTGGAAGTCCCCCCGGAGCTCGCCTGCACGACGATGTTCGGATGCGAGGCGTTGAACGCACGGACGAGCCGCTGCATCACCGTCGCGTCGACTTGGGTCTGCGCATGCCAGAACTGGATCGTCACCGTCCCCGTCGGGCTGGTCCCCGAGGGAGGCTGGGCCGAGCTCGATCCCGATGATCCTGCGCATCCGGTCATCGCCAGGGTCAACGCCGCGATTCCCGCCAGCACTGTTCGCTTCATACCGGCCTCCCTCGTCTCGTCAGCCTTGGCCGTCCGCTGGCGATTCCCTGACAGCCTCAGTGATCGCATGCACGAACCGGCGTTGACCGACAAGGAACACAAGCCCGAGAGCCCTCGTGATCGTTGCCCTGCTTTTCGTTCTCGCTCGGATTAGCGGATATTAGAACACACTCGTGCGTTCTGCAAGGCCGCTTCTAGTCGTTCCTGTTGCTGTCCGAACGAACGGGACGTACATTCACGTAGATGCACGCCATCACGAGCGAGATCGCCAGCCAGCCCGCCCTGTGGCGGAAGGCCGCGGACATGGCTCCGGCCGTCGCCGGCTTGCTCCCGGCGCCCGGCGAGCCGGCCGTCGCGATCGGCTGCGGGACCTCGCACCACATCGCGCAGGCCTACGCCGCGCTCCGCGAGGAAAGGAACCTGGGCACGACGGACGCGGCGATCGCCTCCGGGCTATCGCCATACCGGAACTACCGGCGCGTGGTCGCCATCTCGCGCTCGGGTACCACCACAGAGATCCTGCGCACGCTCGATGGACTCAGCGGAAGTGTCGCCACGGTCGCGGTCACGGCAGTCGCCGACTCGCCGGTCGCGTCGTCCGCCGACGACACCATCGTGCTGAACTTCGCAAACGAGCAATCGGTTGTCCAGACGCGCTTTGCGACCACGGTGCTCGCCCTGTTGCGCGCACACATCGGCGATCGGCTCGAAGCCGCGATCTCCGACGGGGAGGCCGCGCTCGCCAGGGCGCTGCCGGTGGATCCCTCGGAGTTCAAGCAGTTCGTGTTCCTGGGGCAGGGCTGGACCGTGGGCCTCGCGAATGAGGCGGCGCTCAAGCTGCGCGAAGCCGCCACCGCGTGGACTGAGGCGTACCCGGCGATGGAATACCGCCACGGCCCCATCAGCGTGGCCGACCCCGGAACCCTGGTATGGGCCATCGGGCCTGTCGATCCGAGCGTGCTCGCCGACGCAGCGGACACCGGGGCCACCATCGTCAGCGGGGGATCGGATCCGATGGCCGAGCTCATCCTCGTCCAGCGGACGGCCGTCGAGCTCGCCGAGGCCCACGGTCTCGATCCCGATCGCCCGAAGCACCTGACTCGTTCGGTCGTGCTGCCGTGAGTCACGACGGCGCACACGGGAGGTACTGATCGTGGCCGAGGTCTCGTTCCACGAGATCACGAAAGTCTTCCCAAACGGGACGACCGCAGTCGATGCGCTCACCTGCACCATCGCCGACGGCGAGTTCATGGTCCTGGTCGGACCCTCCGGGTGCGGAAAGACGACCGCCCTCCGGATGATCGCGGGACTGGAAGAGCCGACCTCCGGAGCCATCGCCATCGGCGGAAAGGTCGTGAACGGCGTTTCTCCCCGAGATCGCGACATTGCGATGGTATTCCAGAACTACGCGCTATACCCGCACAAGACCGTCCTGCAGAACCTGGCCTTCGGGCTCCGGCAGCACAAGGTGCCGAATGCCGAGATCGTTGAACGAGTAAAGGAGGTGAGCTCGCTCCTGACCCTCGATGAGCTCCTGGATCGCAAGCCCGCCCAGCTCTCTGGTGGTCAGCGGCAACGCGTGGCGATGGGGCGTGCGCTGGCCCGCAATCCCCGCGTCTACCTCCTGGACGAACCGCTCTCCAACCTGGACGCACAGCTTAGGACCCAGCTTCGCACCGACCTCAAGCAGCTGCATCAGCGCTTCTCCACCACGACCGTCTATGTCACGCACGACCAGGTCGAGGCAATGACGCTCGGGGACCGCATTGCCGTGATGTCCGACGGGAAGCTGCTTCAGCTGGGGACGCCGCAGGAGATCTATCGGCGCCCGGCGAACGTGTTCGTGGCAGGGTTCATCGGAAGCCCCCCGATGAACCTGCTGAGCGCCTCCGCGACAGGCGGCCGCGTGCGCGCGGGCGATCTCGAGCTAGCGGTCTCCGGCGCCCCAAGTGGCGAGCTGGTCGTCGGCGTGCGACCGGAGGCCCTGCGCCTGGTGACGGGCGCCACCGAAGAGCAGGCCATGCAGGTGCGCACGGAAGTCGTGGAGCTACTGGGCCACGAGACGATCGTCTACGGGAGTATCGGCGGTCGCAATGCCGCGACCGTCTCCACCGGCGCCGGCCCATCGCTGCCCGCCGGGCGAGCGACCGTCATCGCCCGGCTCGACGCGCGCCGTCAGCCCGCGGCGGGCGAGACGATCACCCTGGGGATGTCGCTGGAAGACGTGCACCTCTTCGACGCCAAGTCGGGCAAGGCCGTCGCCCAGCCCGAGCCCCTCGCCGCTCGGCCGCTTGCGGGACCCTGAGGACCGGTTCGGTGCGACAAGCAGAGCGGCTGGAGGTGATCCTGGAGTGGCTGTCCGGGTCCGGCAGCGTGAATGTCACCGACATCTCAGACGAGCTTGGCGTGTCGGCTGCCACCGTCCGTCGTGATCTCAACTTTCTCGAGCGCCAGCGGCTGCTGGCGCGGACCCACGGAGGTGCGGTCGCGCAGGGGGTCCTGTATGAGCTCCCGCTCCGCTATAAGGGTGGCCGGCACAAAGAAGAGAAGCTCCGGATCGCCCGCGAGGCCGCGACGCGCGTCGCAGCAGGCCACGCGATCGGGCTCACCGGCGGAACCACCACGACGGAGGTGGCGCGGGCGCTTGTCGACCAGCAGCGCCTCACGCTGGTCACGAATGCCCTGAACATCGCGTCCGAGATGGCGGTGCGCCCGAGCCTGAAGCTCGTGGTGACGGGCGGAGTGGCCAGGTCCGAGTCCTATGAGCTGGTCGGGCCCATCGCCGAGGCAAGCCTTGCCGGGCTCAACCTCGACATCGTGTTCGTAGGCGCGGACGGGGTCTCCCTCGAGGCCGGCCTCACGACGCATCACGAGGTAGAGGCGCACACGAACCGGGCGCTGATCGAGCGCGCCCGCTCGGTCGTCGTCGTCACCGACAGCTCCAAGATCGGGCTCGTTGCCTTCGCCCGGATCTGCGAGGTCGGAGCGGTCGGCGAGCTGATCACCGACCGCGCCGCCGATCCCGGCATTCTGGCTGGGCTCACCGAGGCTGGCGTGCAGGTCACGACTGTCTGATCGCCGGCCCGAGACGGCGCCCGCACCTTCCTGGCGCGCCAGATTCAACTCCAGGCGTCCGTCATGTCTACATGCCGGACGGCGCAGCCGTTGGCTGCGGACTCGTTCTCTCTCACTTGGTGCTCGCACTTGATCATTTGGGGCAGACATGGAACACTCTCGCTCATGATCCGGATCGCGATCATCGGCGCCGGCAGCGTGGAGTTCACCCGTAACGTGGTGGCCGACCTGTGCTCGTTCGCGGAGCTCGTGGGCCTGGTGACCATCGCCCTGCACGACATCGACGCGGAGCGTCTCGCGTACGCGGAGCGCGCCGCCGCGTCCATCGTGCGGCGAACCGGTGCCGGGTACCGCGTGGAGGCCAGCGCGGAGCGCCTGGCCAGCCGTAGCGGGCGCCGACTATGTCATCAACGAGATCCAGGTCGGCGGGTACCGGGCAACCGTGATGGACGTCGAGATCCCGAAGAAGTACGGCCTCCGCCAGACGATCGCCGACACGATCGGGATCGGTGGCATCTTCCGGGGTCTCCGCACCATCCCCGTGATGGTGGGCATCGGCAACGACCTGCACGAACTGGCACCAAGCGCCCTCCTGCTGAACTACGCCAACCCCATGGCCATGGTGCCGTGGGCCGTGTACGAGGGCACCCCGTTCGCAAACGTGGTCGGTGTGTGCCACTCGGTGCGGGACACCCATGCCTTCCTGGCCGCCGCCGTTGGCGTGCCCGAGGAAGACGTCGCCTTCCGCACCGCCGGCTTCAACCATCAGTGTTTCGTACTGCGGTTTCGCCATCGCGGGACTGGCGAGGACCTCTACCCGCGGCTCCGGGAGGTGATAGAGGCCGATCCGGAGGGATTGGGCAGACGGGCGCGCGTGGAGATCTTCCGGCGCTTCGGCTACTTCCCCACCGAGTCCAGCGAGCACTCAAGTGAGTACGTCCCATGGTTCCTCCACCACGATGATCAGGTCGAGCGCTTCCGCTGCGAGATCGACGAATACGTGCGCCGCAGCGAGGAGAACCTCGAGGACTGGGGCCGGACGAAGGCGGCCCTGGACGCCGGGGAGGAGATCGAGATCGAGCCGACCTCTGAGCTCGCTTCCGAGATCATCCACTCGCTCGAGACTGGCACCATCCGTGAGGTCTACACCAACGTGCGAAATGGCGGGCTGATCGACGGGCTGCCCGGCAACGCCTGCGTCGAGGTGCCGACTCTGATCGACAAGAACGGCGTCCAGCCCACCCGGATCGGCGCCCTCCCCCCGCAGTGCCTCGCCCTGAACCGGACCTTCCTGAACGTGGCGGAGCTCACGGTTCGCGCGGCGCTAGAGGAGCGGCGCAGCCTGGTCTACCAGGCCGCGCTGCTCGACCCGAACACGGCAGCCACGCTGACGACCCAGCAGATCGTCTCGATGTGCGACGACCTGATCGAGGCCCACGGGGCCCTGCTGCCCGAGGGCATCCGAGGAAAGAGTTGAACGGGGCGACCCGAAGGACGCAGGCATGACCGCGCACCCTCCGGATCCGCTGGAGGAGCTCTCACCCAGCCGGATTCTGGGCAGCCCCATGCTCCGCAGCGAGGATCGCGCGCTGCTCACCGGAGCGGCCCGGTACACCGATGATGTCCCATGCGAAGGAGCGCTGCACGGGGTGTTCGTCCGGTCCCCCATTGCACACGCGCTCGTCCGGTCGGTCGATGCGGATGAGGCCCGTGCGATGCCTGGCGTCATGGGCGTGTTCGTCGCCGTGGACATCGGCGGGCTGCGCATGCCCCCCGTCGAAGACAGTCCCGAGACATTCGCAAGGCCGCTGCTCGCCGCCGACCGAGTCCTTTTCGTCGGCGAGCCGGTGGCGGTGGTGGTGGCGCAGACGAGGGCGCAGGCCATGGACGCCGCGGACGCCGTCGCCGTCGACTACGAGCCGCTTGCCCCGGTGATCGATCCCGAGACAGCGCTGGGGTCTGACGCGCCCGTCTTGTTCCAGGCCCACGGCTCCAACCTCGCGATTCGCGTCGATGACGTGGCTGAGGATCCAGGCGCGCTCGAGGATGCCGAGATCATCGTGCGGGCTCGGTTCGTCAACCAGCGGGTGGCGCCGGTGCCGATGGAGCCGAACGGCGCTCTCGCCATCGCTGGCGTGGGCCCCGATCAGCCGTCGGTCACGCTTTGGGCGTCGGTGCAGGCGCCGCACGACACGCGCCGGATCGTCGCCCAGGTCCTGGGGCTGGATTCCGGCCGGGTGCGCGTCCGCACCGCGACGGTGGGCGGCGGATTCGGCGGGAAGATCCCGACGTACCCCGAACATGTCGTGATCGCCTGGCTCGCCCGCCAGCTGGGAAGCGCGGTTCGCTGGTCGGAGACGCGGAGCGAAAACATGGTCGCGATGACGCACGGCCGCGGACAGGTTCAGCATGTCGAGCTTGGCGCCACCCGGGACGGGCGATTGCTCGGGCTTCGCGTCTTCGTGATCCAGGACATCGGGGCGTACGCCAGCGAGGCCGCGACCCTGCCACCGCTCACCGGCCTGATGGCCTCGGGTCCGTACCGGATCTCCCGGATCGACTTCCATGCGGTGTCGGTCTTGACCAACACCACTCCGGTGGGCGCGTATCGGGGCGCGGGCCGGCCAGAGGCAACCTGGCTGCTGGAGCGCGCCATGGATATGCTGGCGGGCGATCTCGGGATCGATCCCGCGGAGATCCGGCGACGCAACTTCATCTCTCCCGAGGCATTCCCCTACCGCACCCCGACCGGCGCTACCTACGACAGCGGCGACCTGGGCCGCGCCCTTGATACCGCGCTGCGCGCGGCCGGATACGCCGAGCTGCGCCGGGAACAGGCCGCCCGCGTCGATCGAGGCGAAACGTGGCAGCTCGGCATCGGCATCAGCAGCTACATCGAGGTCACCGGCTGGGGAAGCGAGTTCGCGTCGGTGGCGGCCGACGAAAAGGGGACATTCACCGTCCTGACCGGCACCAGCCCTCAGGGACAGGGGCACGAGACCGCGTGGGCGCAGGTCGCGGCCGATACCCTGGGAGTCTCGTTCGACGCCGTCACGGTCCGGCACTCGGACACGGCGCTCGTCCCGCGCGGAGAGGGGACGATGGGGTCGCGGTCCCTCCAGGTGGGCGGCTCGGCCGTGCTCCGTGCCTCGATCGCCCTGCTGGACAAGGCACGGCGCCTTGCGGCCCATCTGCTGGAGGCGCGAGAGAGCGATGTGCGCAGCTTCGACGGCCGGATCGGCGTTGCGGGGGACCCGGAGTCGTCGCTGTCCTGGGCCGAGCTCGCGGCCGCCGCCGCAGCCTCCTCGTCTCTCCCGCCCGGTATGGAGGCGGGGCTGCGGGCACAGGACGACTTCGAGATGGAGGATTCGACCTATCCGTCCGGTGTGCACGTCGCCGTCGTGGAGGTCGACACCGAGACGGGGAAGGTGAAGCTGGTCCGTCATGTTGCGGTGGACGATTGCGGGCGCCGCGTCAACCCGATGCTCGTCGACGGGCAGATCCACGGAGGGATTGCGCAGGGCGCTGCCCAGGCGCTGTTCGAATCCGTCGTCTACGACGAGCTGGGCAATCCCTTGACGTCCAGCCTCGCCAGCTACGGGATGCCGAGCGCGGCGGACCTGCCGGCGTTCGTCACCGTCCCGCTTGCGACCCCCACCGACCGGAACCCCCTGGGGGCAAAGGGCGTCGGCGAAGGGGGGACCATCGGGGCAGGACCCGCGGTGCATAACGCGGTGATCGATGCGCTCTCCCACCTTGGTGTCCGCCACATCGACATGCCGATGAGTCCCGATCGGGTCTGGCGGGCCATCAGGGATGCGCTGCGGGGTGTGCCAGGTGATCGCGAGAAAGGAGAAGCACATGGAGCGGCCGGACCTGAATGGTTTGATCGCGGCAATCGTGACGCCCATGCGGAGCGACCTGTCGATCGACGAGGAGTCGCTCCGAAGATACGTTGACTGGCTCGTTGGCCAGGGCATTCGCGGGCTGGCCGTGAACGTGGACACGGGCGAGGGACCTCACCTGTTCCCGGAGGAACGCCTGCGGGTCCTTCAGATCGTGGTTGCAGAGGCCGGCGGCCGGGCTCTCGTCGTCGCCGGACTCGCTGCTTCGTTTACCGAGCAGGCCCGCCGGCTTGCCGCCGACACCGCCGGGGCCGGAGCAGACGCCCTGCTCGTCTTCCCTATCTCCGCGTACCAGGGCGAGCCGCTGGATCCAGAGATTCCCGCCTCGTACCATCACGCGGTTGCTGAGGCATCGGGTCTTCCGCTAATTGCCTTCCAGCTCCAGCCCGCGCTTGGCGGGGTGAACTTCTCGGCACAGACCATCGAGCGCATCATGAGTGTCGATGGCGTGGTGGCCATCAAGGAGGCGTCCTTTGACGCGAAGCGGTTCGTGGAGACCACCAGGCTGGTGAAGGCCCTGCCGTCCCGCCCCACGATGCTGAACGGCAACGATAATTTCCTGCTTGAGGCTTATCTCCTCGGGGCTGAGGGGGCGCTGCTCGGCTTCGGCACACTCGCCGCACGCGAGCAGGTCCAGATGCACCGAGCCGTGCGCGACCACGATCTCCGCCGTGCATTCGAGCTCCGCGACATGCTCCAGCCCTTGTGCGACGTGATCTTCGCTCGGCCGGTCCGGGACTATCGCGCTCGCATCAAGCACGCGCTCATGCGCCTGGGCGTCATCGACGAAGCCCACGTGCGCCCGCCGCTGCGTCCGCTCTCCAAAGACGCTCGCGATCTCGTGGATAGCGGGCTCAAGGCAGCAGGGCTGCTCTAATGGGTCTCCGCGGGGTGGGCGTGTTCCTGCCGACGTTTGCCGAAGCCAGCAGACGCACCGGGCGCGAGCTTGCGGCGTTCGCCCGGCGCGCCGAGAATCTGGGCTTTGACTCCGTATGGGCGACCGATCACCTGCTGCACCAGAGCAGGTTCTATGCAGTCCCGTGGCTCGATCCGATCGTCTCGCTCAGCTACGTGGCGGCATCGACGTCGCAACTGCGCCTGGGCACCTCGGTCCTCGTCCTGCCGACCCGCCATCCAGTCGTCCTCGCCAAGCAGATAGCCACGCTCCAGGCCCTCGCTGACGAGCGCTACATCCTTGGCGCCGGAACGGGCTGGGATGACCGGGAGTTCCAGGCCGTCGGACAGCGACGAGCGGAGCGGGGCGGCCGCACCGACGAATCGATCGCGATCATACGCCGGCTGCTGGCCGGCGAATCCGTCACGCACGAGGGCCGGTTCTACCAACTGCGGGACGTTGAGGTTGGCCCGGCGATGCGCTCGCCGCTGCGCCTCTGGAGCGCCGGAGGCCGGCAGCTCCCGCACGCAGCTTCCCCGGAACGCCCCGTCCTGGCTCCGGCAGTTCTCCGCCGGATCGTCGCCTCCGACGGATGGATCGCGCGGCCCACGTCCCTTCCGTCGCAGATCGAGGAAGACCTCGCCGAGATCCGCCCCGCGCTCGAGGCGGCAGGCCGCGATCCGGGCACGTTCACCATCGCGCATGAGAACTTCCTCCATCTCGTTCCCACCGAGGACCGTGCGAAGGCCCTCGCCGAGCAACGGCGCGCCTATGCAGCAATTATGGGAACGAACAGGCCCTTCGAGTATTTCGAGCAGGTGTACCTGACGGGCACGCCCGCCGAGATCGTGCAGAAGCTGCGGGCGAGAATAGCCATCGGCATCGAATACCTGATCCTGCACACCTTGCAGCCATCGACGTCGCAGCTGGACCTATGGGCGGAGCAGGTCTTGCCCCAGCTGGAGATCTGATGGCGAAGATCGTGCTCAACGGAGCCGGCAGCGTCGAGTTCACAAAGGAGCTGCTGGCTGACATCCTCGGCTTCGAAGACCTCGCCGGGTCCACGATCGCGCTGTTCGACACCGACGGCGAACGCCTCGAAACCGCGGCGGCCATCGCGCGATGGACCGTGGCAGCACTTGGCGTGCCGGCCACGATCGAGACGTACCTGGACCGCCGGCCCGCGCTCGAGGGAGCGGATCACGTGATCAGCATGATCCGGGTCGGCGGGCACGAGGGGCTGCGGCTCGACTTCGAGATCCCCGGACGCCACGGCGTGCGGCAGACGATGGCGGACACCATGGGCATCGGAAGCATCTTCCGGGCCCTCTGCAGCATCCCGGCACTGCTGGAGCTGGCCCGGGACATGCACGAGGTCGCGCCCGACGCCTGGCTCTACAACTACACGAACCCGATGGCAGCGCTTGTGTGGGCGATCTACTCGGGAACTGCGCACCAGCGCGTCGTCGGCGTCTGCATGTCGCCGGAGAACACCGCCTGGCAGCTCGCGGAGCTCGTCGGTGTCCCCTTCGAGGAGATCGCCTACATCGCTGGCGGGATAAATCACCAGTCGTGGATCCTGCGGCTGGAACGCGGCGGGCAGGACCTCTATCCACGGCTTCGGCAGATCGTCCAGGATGACCCCGATGGGCTCGGACGGCGTGTCCGCGTGGAGATTTTCAAGCGGTTCGGCTACTTTCCGACGGAGTCGAGCGAACACAGCGCGGACCTCGTGCCCTGGTTCCTCCCGCACGAGGACCAGATCCGACGCTTCCGTATCCCGGTGAACGAGTACCTGCATCGCAGCGCTCGGAACCTCGGCTCCTACGCGGAGATCCGGCGCAAGCTCAAGGCGGGCGAGCCGCTTGAACTCGAGCGCGGTCCGGAATACGCCCCGCAGATCATCCACTCCATCGAAACGGGGAGGCGCCGGATGATCTACGGCAATGTCCGCAACGGCGGTTCGATCGACAACCTGCCGGAGGACTGCTGCGTCGAAGTGCCGTGCCTGGTGGACCGGGCGGGGGTCCAGCCCACCCGGGTGGGGAGCCTGCCGCCGCAGCTGGCTGCACTCAACCGCCTGTACCTGAACGTCTGCGAGCTGACCGTGCGGGCAGCACTCGAGCAGCGGCGGGACCTGGTGTACGCCGCAGCGCTCCTCGATCCGAATACCGCAGCCACCCTGTCCATAGACCAGATCGTGCACGTATGCGACGAGCTGATCGACGCCCACGGCCAGCTGATCCCGGATGGGATCCGGGCCAGCTGAGCCACCTGGTCGCCCGGTGCCGCGCAGGCCAGGACCGATGCCCGCACCGCAGGTCATCCCTTGACAGCCCCGGTGATCGCCTGCACGAACCGGCGCTGACCGGCCAGGAAGACCAGCAGCACCGGCGCCGTCGTCAGCACGGTGCCGGCCATGACGGCCGCCCACTGGGTTACGTGTTCACCCTGGAATGTCGTGAGGCCCACCTGCACCGTAAATGTGCGACTCGACGTGATCGCGATCAACGGCCAGAACAGATCGTTCCACGCATAGATGAACGTGATGATTCCGAGGGCGGCCATGGCCGGCCTCGCGAGCGGCAGCACGATCTTCCAGAAGACCGCCAGACGGCTGCAGCCGTCGATGCGTCCGGCCTCCTCCAGCTCTCTCGGGAACGACTGGAAGAACGAGTACATGAGATAGATGCCAAGCGCGGATGTCAGCTGCGGCACAATGAGCGCCCCGAGCGTGTTGATGAGCCCAAGGCGGTGGAAGATCAGGAAAGTGGGGATCACCGTGAGCTGGAACGGAATGAGAGCCGTCGCGAGCAGCAGGATCAGCATGACGCTGGACCCCCGGAACTGGATGCGCGCGAACGCGTAGCCGGCCAGGCTGCACAGGACCAGCTGTGCGAGAACTGCCGCGCCGGAGACGATCAGGCTGTTCAGGAACCAGTAAGGGAAGTCTGAGCTGGCGAGGACGGTCGAGTAGGCCGCTGTATTCAGGCGATGCGGGACGATCGTCGGAGGAATGCGATTGATCTCGCTGTTCGTCATAAACGACGTGAGGACCATCCAGACGAACGGCAGGACCATGATGATCGACAAGGGCATCAGGATCAGGTGCCCTCGCTGCGGCAAATGGCCCCGCCAGCCGCTCCGGCGCATCCGCCGCTCGGCCTCCTCAATCCGAGCACGATGCAGCGCGATGTCAATGTCGGGCACGGGCCGCAGGGCCTGCTCGCCGGTCACAGCGCCACCCTGTTTCTGCGGCCGTAGACGAGCGCGACGATGGTCACGATCAGGCTTGTGAAGAAGAGGAAGTACGCGACGGCTGCGCCATAACCGGCCGTAAAGAAGTTGAACGCCAGTTCCCAGATGTAATACACGAGCGTCAGCGTGGAGTTGAGGGGCCCTCCCTTGGTGGTCGTATAGACGAGGTCGAAGAACTGAAACACGTCGATGAGGCCCCACACCAGGAGGAACACCGTAACCGGCCGGATGGTCGGCACCACGACGTGCCAGAACGTGGACCATTTGCCCGCGCCGTCGATCGACGCCGCCTCTAGGACCTCCTGGGGGATGTCCTGGAGCGCCGCGAGGTAGATCACGATATTGAAGCCGAATTGGGTCCAGAAGTACACGATCGCCAGCACGACCAGGGCCTCGGAGGGATCCTGGAGAAAGCCCTGGCGTGGCAACCCCACCGCATTTAGTCCGGCATTCACTATCCCGAAGTCGGGATCAAAGATGAATCCGAACAGCAGGCCCTCGGCCGCCGCCGACGCGACGAACGGCACGAGGAAGCAGGTGCGGTAGAAACCGATGAACCTGATCTTCCGGTTCAGCATGATCGCCACGCCAAGCCCTGCCGCGAGGCCGATCGGCAGGTACATCAGGGCGAGCAGAAGCGTGTTCGTGAACGCCTGGCGAAGCATCGGATCCGAGCGAAGGGCGGCGTAGTTCGCAAGCCCGATGAAGTGGCCGCTCGACACGAGATCCGAGTTCGTGAGCGACAGGTAGGCCGCCCAGAACATCGGGATGAAGGACAGGCCGAGCACGATGAACACGGACGGGCCAGCGAACGCCCAGCCGGCCATGTTGCCGGAACGGCGGATGCGGCGATTGGCATCCCGGGCGATGGCGGCCTCATCTCCGATCGCGGCCATCAGCCCCCCGCCGGCTCACATGCGTCTATGGGCATGACGCGAACAAGCCAGGGACGCTGCCTCGGTCCGGGAGCCCTCGTCACTTCCATGCTTTCGTTCTCGCTCGGATGAGCGGATATTAGAACACACTCGTGCGTTCGGCAAGGCCGGTTCTGGTCGCTCGTGTTGCTGCCTGAGCGGTCGGAACGTAGATTCACGTAGATGCACGCCATCACGAGCATCGCCAGCCAGCCTGCCCGGTGGCGGACAGGGCGGCGGTCAAGCTCCGCGCGGCAGCCCGGCCCCGACCAGCCGGGCAACCTGGCCCGTTCAGTCATCCTCAGCCCACGCTGAGCCGGGCCGATCACAGTGATCCTCGTCGTCGCCCTCAACCCGGCGCTCGATGTCACGCATCACGTGCCAGGCGTCGACTGGGTCGGCGTAAACAGGCCAGCCGTGATCCAGGCCCGGGCCGGCGGCAAGGGGCTGAACGTGGCCCGGACGCTGCGGGCGATCGGCGCCGAGGCCCAGGTGATGGGACTCGCAGGCGGCGTCACCGGCGAGGAGGTGGAATCCGCGCTCGGGAAGCTGGGGGTGCCGGCGGCATTCGCCCGGATCAGCGGCGAGACCCGGCGGACCTTCGCCGTGGTCGACACCGTCCGCGGCGAGGCCGCATTGTTCAACGAGCCGGGGCCGCAGGTCAGTCCGGATGAGTACGCCGAATTCTGCGTTATGTATAAAAAGGCCTTGGCGGGATGTACAGCGGTTGTCCTTTCCGGAAGCTTGCCGCCGGGCCTTTCGCCGGATACCTACGCAGAGCTGGCCGCCATGGCAGCGGCAGTCGGGGTGCCGGCCGTGCTGGACGCGCACGGGGAGGCGCTGCTCCGTGGCGCGGCCGCCCGCCCGGCCATCGTCAAGCCGAACCTCGCCGAGCTGGAGGCCCTGGTCGGGCGCAGCCTGTCCACGGCGCGCGGCGCGGACACGGACGCGGTGGCCCTCGCCGCGCGGGAGCTGAGGGCCGCTGGCCCGCAGGCGGTCGTGGTCACCCTCGGAGCTGACGGGCTGTGGGCCGCCACCGACGACGGCAGCTGGCTGGCTGTGCCGTCGGCCGACGTGCGGGGGAATCCGACCGGCGCCGGGGATGCCGTGGCCGCGGGCCTGGTCCACGGGCTTGTCCTGGGGCGCCCGTGGGAGGAGCGGCTGCGGCACGCGGCTGCGCTCGGCACCGCCTCAGCCGCCGCACCGGTCGCCGGGGAGTTCAGCGACGCTGACTACGCCGAGGCGCTGTCCGGGGTCAGGGTGCATCGCGGCGAGGCCGGCTTATGCCGGCCGCGCGGATGAAAGATATCGTCGGACCTGCCGCCGCGGCGGGCCGCGGCGTTGGCGCCTTCAACGTCATCGGCATTGAGCACGCCGAGGCGATCGTCGCCGGCGCTGAAGCCGCCAGCGCGGCCGTGGTCCTTCAGGTAAGCCAGAACTGTGTCGCTTACCACGGCGCGCTCGACCCGCTGGGCCTGGCCTGCGCCGCCATCGCGGGCTCGGCTGCTGTGCCGGTGGCGCTGCAGCTGGACCACGCCACCAGCACGGAGCTGGTCCGGGAAGCCGCCGGCCTGGGCTTCGGGTCGGTCATGTATGACGCGTCAGACCTGCCCTACAACCAGAATGTCCGCGCTACCGCCGAAGTCGCCCGGTGGTGTCACAAGCATGGGATGTGGGTCGAGGCCGAACTCGGCGAGATCGGCGGGAAAGACGGCGTGCACTCGCCCCGTGCGCGCACGGATCCTGACGACGCGGCTCGCTATGTCGATGCAACGGCGGCGGATGCCCTGGCCGTGGCGGTCGGCAGCTCCCACGCGATGCTGACCCGCGATGCGGTCCTGGACACCGGGCTAATCGGCAGAATCCACGGTGCGGTCAGCGTCCCGCTCGTCCTGCACGGCTCGTCGGGAGTCTCCGATGCGGCGCTGGCCGCAGCGATCGGCGCCGGGATGACCAAGATCAATGTGGCCACCCAGCTGAACAAGGTGTTCACAGCCGCAGTCCGCGCCTGTCTCACGGCCGATGCCGCCATGGTCGATCCGCGGCGGTACGGTGCGGCGGGGCGCGATGCGATTGTCATCGAGGTAACCCGCCTGCTGAGGGTGATCGGAGCCGAGAGTGTCACCGCCTGACCGCCGCGGCACGGATCTGGTCGTGGTCGGCGACTGCAACCCGGACGTGCTAGTGCTTGGCGACGACGTCACCCCGTCCTTTGGCCAGCAGGAGAAGCTGGTGGATGGCATCTGGATGGTCATCGGCGGGTCCGCCGCGATCACCGCGGTGGCGGCGGCGCGGCTGGGGCTGAGCGTGCGGCTGGTCGCGGCGGTAGGAGCTGATCCCGCTGGGGATTTCCTGCTGGGCCAGCTTTCCCGGGAAGGCGTGGATACCACCGCCGTGGCCGTGCGCGACGATGTGCCGACCGGGATGACCGTTGCGCTGTCCCGTGGCACTGATCGTGCGATCCTGACCGCGCTCGGCGCCGTGGCTTCGCTGACCGCCCAGGATGTCCCGGCCACGCTGCTCAGCGGGGTCTGCCATGTGCATATCAGTTCCTACTTCCTGCTGGAGCACTCACTGGGGCCCGGGCTGGCGGCCATGCTCGCGGCCGCGCGGGCCGCGGGAGCCACCACCTCGCTCGATACCAACTGGGATCCGGCAGGGAAGTGGGGTGATGACCACCTCGCTGCCTCGCTGGCGCAGACTGATGTGCTGCTCCCCAACGAGGCGGAGGCCCTGCGGATCGCTGGCGAGCCGACCTTGCCGGCTGCGGCGCAAGCCCTCACCGCCGCGGGGCCCAGGCTGGCGGTCAAGCTCGGCGAACGGGGGGTCCTTTGCGCGGACGGTCTCGTGTGGCACCGGGCGGAGCTGCCGCCGGTGACGCCTGTGGATGCCACCGGCGCAGGGGATTGTTTCAACGCAGGACTGATTGCCGGGCTGCTGCGCGGCCTGGCCCTGCCCGGCGCGGCCGCGCTGGGCTGTGCGGTTGGCGCGTTGTCGACCCGAGCGCCGGGCGGCACGGCAAGCTGCCCCGATCTGGCCTCAGCTCTGGCGCTCGCCCAGGCCGCCACCGTCCGGCGGGTCAGCGCGGCAGCGCTGTCACCGTGACCACCGGCGGGACCATCCCAGGCTGATGGCCTATCGCCACCGTTGCGGCCGGAGATTCCGGTCACGCGAGGCGGCCCGCACGACGATGGCCGGTCGATCGCGCCGGGACCGGCGCGCGCGCCGCCGCTTGACCTCCTCCTCGGCCAGCACTGGGATCCCGCACGGATGATTCCCCACCACCCCGATCAACTCTGGTCCATGCACGGCGTGTGGATTAGTTCATCCTAGGAATCGTGTGGCTAAGGTAGGCGGCACGAGCTCGGCCGCAGGGAGGCAACATGGATGTACCCGCGATGTTCCGCCGCGCCGTCGGGGAGTTCGACGCCCGCGTCCGGCAGATCGGGGACCACCAGTGGCAGGCCGCCACCCCCGACGAGGACTGGGCCGTCCGCGACCTGGTGAACCACATCGTTGGCGAGGACTTGTGGGCGCCGCCGCTACTCGCCGGATCCACTATCGCCGAGGTGGGCGACCGCTTTGACGGCGATGTGCTCGGTGCCGATCCCACGACAGCCTGGACCGCGGCGTCCGCCAAGGCGTTGCGGGCCGTCGAAGATGACGGCGCGATGGACCGGATCGTCCACCTCTCGTTCGGTGACTTCCCCGGCAGCCAGTACGCGCTGCAACTGTTCGCTGACCACTTGATCCACGCCTGGGATCTCGCGCGTGCCATCGGCGCGGACGAGCGCCTGGACGCCGGGCTCGTCGAGTCCTGCGCGACCTGGTTCGACGCCATGGAAGACGGCTACCGCAGTGCAGGCGCAATCGCCATACGGCCGCCGGTGCCCGGCCACGCGGACGCCCAGACCCTGCTGCTTGCCCGTTTCGGCCGGCGTGCCTGACGGCCGGCGCCCGCTGAGGCCGCCGATAAGGCTCAGGTGGGCGAGGCGGCGGACATCTTCGTTCATCTGGGCGGCGACTTCCTCACGGAGCGCCGGCCGGTGCCGACCTGCTTGCCAGCCGTCGAGCCAGCGCAGGCTGATCGCGTCGCGGTCGGGCTGCAGCCAGGCGGCTGACAGATCGGGTCGCGAACCGTAGCCTTCCTGGCCGCAAATAGATTCGGCGCAGCGGGAGAATCACAGAGGCTGTTCGCGGCGGTCGAGCACTTCAAAGTGCGCCGAGCGCTTGTCGAAGTCCGCGAGCACCGCTCGTGCCTCCGCTGGCACGTGCGCCACCTCGTAGTCCTTGCCCATGAACACCTTCACCGAGTCCAGGGTGTCGAACCACATCAGGGTCATGAACTCCACGTCGTGGTCTCGCTCGCGCCGGACCAGGTCGATGGAGCGGAACCCGGGAATGCGCTGCGCTTCGATTCCGGGGATGACCTGGCCACGCACGATGCGCTCGTAGGCATCAGCATTGTCCTTCGTGGCCCAGCCCCGCCACAGGCGGCAGATCATGCACCTGATTATGCAACAGGCGATTGCGGCGGCCGGCTCCGGCCAAGAGGACAGACGCTCAGATCTGCGGCTCCTGGTCTCTGGCTGCGCGCAAGGCTTGTACCCATAACGGGCAGCGGTCGCGGCGCTTCCGGCCCGCCTCTCTTGTGGCAACTCGGCACCAACCCAGCGCACTGGGAGCAGCCAGATGAACTCACAAATTGAACGGTTGCACCAGGGCCGGCACCTGCCTTCCCGGGTGGTGGTCGGCCTGCCGGCCGGGTACTTGCTGGACGAGCTGGTCAGCTGGCTGGGGTGACGATCCCGTATTCGTGGATCTTGCGGTAGACCGTCGCCCGCGACATTCCCAGGGTTTCGGCTGTCTTGACTTTGTTGCCGTCGTAGTCCAGCAGACTCCGCACGATGGCATCGCGCTGCATCGATTCCAGCGGGCTGAGCAGCCTGCGGCTCACCGTCCAGCACTCCGGCGGGAGGTCACCCGGATAGATAGTCCCGGCGCGCCGGTGGCGGACGACGCGGCCGAGCACCTGCCACAGCTGCTCGATGTTGCCCGGCCAGCTGGACCGCAGCAGCAGTTGCATCGCCTCGGCCGAGCAGGCCAGCTGGTCGTGATGGTTCAGCTTGGCCAGGAAGAACGGCACGAGCTCATGCAGGTCTTCGATGTGGTGGCGGAGCGGCGGAAGCTCCACGGTGCCCGGGAAGAACTGCAGCAGGCCGGCCAGGTCGGCGTTCACCGGGTTCTGGCTGAGTGTGACCGCAACCCAGAGCATCTTCTGCCTGTCATCGGCGAGCGCCTGCTCCAGCGCGATCCACAGCGCCCGCAGCCGCAGCGCGCTAAGGAGATCGACGTGCCGGATGACCAGGCTCCCCTCGCCCCCAAGCAGTTCGCCGAGCGCCCGCACCAGCCAGCGGTGATCATCAGGCTCGGCGGCATCCAGCACATGCAAGATGCCGGACGGGTTGCGCCGCCGGTGCACAGCCTGGAGCAACGCCAGCTTGCCGGCTCCGGGCTCGCCCTCCAGCGCGAGCCACTCGCCCCCGGAACAGGCCGCGTCCGCCTGGGCGCAGCCTCGCAGCCAGAGCGGACCGGAGCCGACCAGGCCAGGCAACGTTCTCCGCGGCTGCGGCCCCGCCCCGGCGGCCAGCTTGCTGGCCAGCTCGATCAGCTTCACGTGCGCGACGCCGCCGGCGAGCCGCTGCTGGCCCTTCCCGCGAACGGGCCGACAGTACATCCGCGCCCTGGCCCCGGTGGGCAGCTCGACATCCACGGGACCAAGATTGCCGACGGCCAGCGCGTCGGCCGCATGCCCGAGCATCGCGGCCTGGTCGCCGGGGTCAAGCACGTCCCGGGTGTAGTCGTTCATCATCACCATGTCGCAATTGAGCGCGAAGACGATCCCGCCGGTGTGCTGGCAGGCCCGCAGGTACTCCTGCAGCAGCTCGACCTCCCCCGCGCTGCCGTCGTTGAGCAGCGCCTGCGTAATCTGGCCGGCAGTGCTCCGGGCGAGCGCGATCAGCAGCGCGCCGGCATCCTTGCGCCAGCAGGTCAGGTTCACCGCGCCGATTACCTTGCCGGAGCCCGGGTGGCGCACCGGCACCGCGGCGCAGGCGAGGTCCTCCAGATGCTCGGCGTAATGCTCGTGACCGAAGACATGCGCCGCCTGGCCGCTTTCCAGCGCCGTGCCGATGCCGTTAGTGCCGACGAACTCCTCGGCGTAGCTGAAGCCCGGCACGAGCTGGACGCCGTCAAGGTGCCGCTCCAGATCGCGGTCTGCCGTCAGCCGGGATAGCAGCACGCCGCGCGCATCAGCGAGGATGACGCTGACCGGCTGGCCCTCGAGATTCTCGCGCAGGTTCCGGAGCACCGGCAGGGCGCTGCGGGTCAGCGGCGTGTCCAGATCCGGATCGCGGACATAGCACAGGTCGATGTGATCGGCAGCGACATTCCAGCCCTGGGAGCGCCACCACGACGCCAGGATCGTGTCACGCACCTGGCCAGGCACGATCGGCTCCGCTGTCAGGAAGCGCTCCCTGGCCCCGGCCAGCCGGATGTCGCCTGTCACGGCGTTGTTATCGCGGGCCCGGCCGCGCCCGCGTGGCGCTGGACTATGGCGGGCACAGCGCGGGCCCGGTGCCGCCGTCACCGGGCCGGGCCGAGCCCTGCCGGGCCGCGGTCACTAGCGGTGAAGGCGCACATCGTGTCACCGCTCCCGCATCCATAGCCGCCATGCCAGTGGCTGGCCCGGCGGCTCGCATCGGGCACCGACGACCTCAGCCGGGAACGCGGCATTCCGAGCGCCATGAGCACGGCCACGATAATGACCAGGCCGGGCGGCATGCGCTCCTCCGGTAGCCCCGGGTAGCTGGCCGCCCCTCGGCGGCTGAGGTCCGGTGCGTGACTTGCACGCTACGCTCGTATCTGAAAACTAGCAATAGATTTCCAGAATTTGATAGCATGCTGATGGTGGCGAACTGGACCTTCCTGACCAACCACGCCCGGGTGCTGCTGTGCATCGCACACGACCCGGGAGTGCGCCTGCGCGACATCGCGACCAGCCTGGGCATCACCGAGCGTAGCGCCTACGGCATCGTCACCGACCTGACCGAAGCCGGCTACCTCGTCAAGCAGAAGAACGGCCGCCGCAACCACTACCAGATCCAGGCACACCTGCCGCTGCCAGAACCAACCAGCCGAGAGCGCACCGTCGGCGAAGTCCTGGCCCTCCTGGCCGGCACCGACGCAAGGCCGTAGCTGATTACGTGCGCGCGCTGCTTAGGCACGGACAGGCGCACCGAGTTGACCTGCGCGGCCAGGATACCCAGCTTCCATCAACGCCCGACCGGCGACATGATGCGCGAGCCGGAAACCGGACAGGAGCACCTTCAGCGCTCTGCTGTGACGAAAGTCCGCGCCAGGGGCGGTCGGCGTCAAGGCCAGCGCCGGCACCAGATGCTCGTCGCCCTGTGACGATCACGGCCAGTAGCTGTTCTGTGCCAGTTCCGTACATGGACGCCCGGCACCGGAGCGAGTCGGCATCGCAAGCGTGAGCTAAACAAGGCGTATCATCTGCCTGGTGGCCACGCCTGCGGGAATGAGGTGGCCGCGCCGTGCAGCATGACATGGGGGAGCACATGGCATTCATTCAGCTCATCGAGATCACGAGTTCGCGGGTCAGCGAGATCGAGGCGCTAACCGAGGAGTGGCAGGCCCAGACCGGGGGACAGCGCACCGCGGTGCGGGGGACGCTGACCGAGGACCGCGATCGTCCCGGTACCTATCTGCAGATTGTCGAGTTCGGTTCGTACGAGGACGCGATGGCGAACTCACGCCTGCCGGCCACGTCGGCATTCGCGGCCCGGCTGGCCGCGCTGTGCGACGGGCCGCCGGTCTTCCGGAACCTCGACGTCATCAGAGTCGAAGAGATGTAACCGCGGGGCCCGCGGGCGGTGGAGGGCAACACCGCCGCGAACAACACGGACGCGCAGCCGGTCTGGACGGTCACGGTAATCTCGCCGAAACGGCTGTCGCTGGACGGCTCGGACGGCACCCTCTCGCAGCCTACGTCCCGCGGAGCGGGCTGCTGCGCGGGCCGGCGGCGAACGGGCGGGTACCGGTCTTCGGCACCACCAACGCCAATCCGATCGTCGTCACCGCGCAGGGCCACGGCTTCGTGACCGGCGGGCTGGTGACGACCGCCGGGGTGACTGGGAACACCGCCGCCAACGTGGCCGGCGCCGCCATCACCGTGCTGGACGCGAACAGTTTCATCCTGAATGGGGTGGCCGGGAACGGCGCACCGCACGCGATGCCCCGGCGGGCCCGGGGCGGGTCGATCGGGCGCGGCCTGCCGGTCAACGCCTACATCGCCCGGGTGGCTCTGGCCCCCGACCCGGCCCCGGGCAGACCCTCGTCGAAGATCTTCGTCTCAATGGACCGCAGCCTGTTCCGGAGCACGAACGGTGGCATCACCTTCGTGCCGATGAACAACTTCACCGACTTCATCAGCGCGCTGCACGCCCCGGACGACCCCCGGCCCAGCTTGACGCCGAGGGCCGCCGCCTGGACGCGGCCTCCGCCGCCAGTTCGCGAGGCGTTGAAGGGTCCGCTCGAATTGGGATGTCGGCAGGGCCGGCCTTGCTGGCGGCAGCCGCGAGCTGGAAGATAGTGGGCTAGGAAGGACGTGACTTGCAGAATTCCGCCCGTGAGGATGGACTGATTCGATATGACGCCCTGCTCGGCCGGGCGAGCCAGCCTGCCGCTAGGTAGAGCATCAGCATTTCCCGCGTGTCCCGGCGTTTGGCAGCACTGCCCGGACCGGCGGATCTGCTTCATGGCTCACCCCGATGCGACCGGCAGGCCCGCACGGTCCGCTGTATTGGTGAGCGTTTCCCGGTACTGGTGATGAACGCGGTATCGCAGCCAAGGTCTGGGCGGACGCCCCGTGGCAGGCGCGGCCCGAAGACGGACCGCCGGGCCGGGCAGTGGGCCGAACAGCTCCCTCCCGAGGCTGCGGTCGACTTCACCGCCGAGCGTGAGGCGTCGGGCATCGACGACATCCTCGCGGCCCTCGATGGCGAGCTAGTCGGTCTTGGGCCGGTGAAATGCCGAATACGGGAGATGGCGGCGCTGCTCCTAGTCGCCCGGGTGCGCCAGAGGTTCGGCCTTTCGTCAGCACGGCCGAGTTTGCACATGTGCTTCACCGGCGCCCCGGGCGTCGGCAAGACCACCGTGGGACTGCGGATGGCCGAGCTGCTGCACCGGCTCGGCTATCTCGACCGGGGGCATCTCGTGGCAGCCATGCGTAACGATTTGGTCGGCGAGTATATCGGGCAGACGGCGCCAAAGACGAAGAAGCTCCTTGACCAGGCCAAGGGCGGGGTGCTGTTCATCGATGAGGCGTACTACCTTCACCGGACTGGTAGTGAGAAGGACTACGGTCAGGAGGCCATCGAGATTCTGCTTCAGGTGATGGAGAACGAGCGCCACAATCTCGTGGTAATCCTTGCAGGCTATAAGGACCGTATGGACGCCTTTTTCGAGTCCAACCCTGGAATGAGCTCGCGGATCGCTCATCATCTCGACTTCGCTGACTATGAGCTAGATGAGCTGGAATCCATAGGGAAGCTGATGTTGGAGCAGGAATCCTACTACCTTTCCGAAGAGGCCGCAGCGACCTTTCGTGAGTACCTCAAGCGCCGAATGCAGCAACCTCGATTCGCCAACGCTCGCACTGTCCGCAACGTCCTGGAACGGGGCCAGCTTCGGCATGCCAACCGGCTTTTCACCGACCCGGACCGTACATGGAGCCGGGACGACCTCATGCGCATTGAGCCGGTGGATATCCCCATCAGCCCTGACCTCCCGCCGACCTCTGAGTGCCATTAAGAACCTCGTAGCCGGCTCGGCTTTTGTCCGCCCGGCTAGATGCCTCGGCAGGCGGTTGAACTTGTGACGGTCCGCAGCGCAGCTGGCTCTTCCGGTCAGTCCGTGCGCCGGCGAGCCTGGTTCACCTCGCGGGAGACCGCCCAGGCGTCTTACCCGCGAGCGCCCGGCCCTATCGGAGAGGATTCCGGCGGGAACCCCAGCGCGAACTGCTACGCCAGCGAAGTCCTCCAGCACGACGCGGCTGCTGGAGGTCCAAGGCCGCGCCATGATCCGCCCTCTCAGGGGAGCACGAACTGCGTGGTACCGGCCGCGGCATGAATCGCGGACCTGACCGGGTCCGGCAGGTCATAAAGCTAGACATTAGGTAAAGCAAGAGTAAATGATGGTTTGCCAGCGGGGATGAGCGTACTCGCGGAGGGGACTCTGATGGCAATGGAGGCTTTGGGCGGCAATCTGCCCCCGGGACGGGCTGCCGCCGTTTCCGCAGCGGGCAAGACCCACGTGTTCGCGATCGCGGCCGGTGGCGCGATGAGCCATTGGACCTCATCGGATGGCACTGACTGGCAGGGGCCGGCCTGCCTGCTTCGCGGCCCCACCAACCTTCAGCCCTCGTTCCCCTGCTCACTTGTGTCAGGGGAGGTGGCTGGTGATGGAGGGAATGGGTCCTGAGCGGGTGTTGGTGCAGGTGATCGACGTGGACGTGGCCACGGACCGGGAGATCACCTTCGGGAGGAATCTGGCCCAGGAGCTGGGTGACCGGGCGGGTGACATCCGAGGCGCGATCGAGGCTGGCTCGGAGTCGGTGGCGAAGAGCCTGCAGTCGCTGGCCGCGCCGGAGGGGTGGCGGCTGGGGGAGGTGTCAGCTTCGTTCGGGATCACTCTTACCGCGGAGGCGGGCGTGATCGTCTCCAAGGCATCGGCGGGGGCGACCTTCGAGGTTTCTGTCACGTTCACCAGAGCGGACTAGTAGGTAGCGGTGGCCGGTGGGCCGGGTGCGGGTGGGGGGCAGGGACCGCGGGGCCGGGTTTGCCCTTGCTCCCGGGCGGGTTGTCACCGCCAACCACGTGGTTCGCGACCGCGGTGACAAGCCCGTGGAGTACGTCCCGGCTGGCGGCGAGGCTGTCGGCGTGGAGCGGGTCCAGGCTGACGTGGACCGCGATGCAGCTGTGTTGTGGCTGGCGGGCGGGGCCGGGGAGTTCTTGACCGCAGCCGCGGCGGTGCGGGGCGCGGAATGGCGGGTGGTGTCGCCTCCACCGGGCGGCAACGACCCGGAGTTGCACGGGACGGTCACCACTGTTCGAACGACGATTCAGAAGGCTGCCGACCAGCGGATCGAGGTGGTGCAACTGGAAGTCAACGAGCAGCTCGGTGATTTCGGGGGCTATTCCGGCAGCGCGGTGCTGGACTCGCTGGGCAGGGCGCAGGCGCTGCTAGTGGAACAAAAGCCGCTGCGCACGGCGGTGCCCCTGGGCGAGAGGCAGGCGGCGTCGAATGTGTTGTATGCCGTGCCCGTCGCTGATGTCATCACCGCCTGTGAGCTGGCGGTGCAGCTGGCTAAGCCGCTCCCGTTCGACGTGGAGCTGATGCCGCAGGGAAGGCAGGGAATGGTGACCCGCCCCGGCCTGCTCGATGAGGCAGTCGGCCGGGTCATCGCCGCTGAGGGCGAGGACAGCGGTGCTGGCCTGGTCCTGCTGCGCGGCCCTGGCGGGGTGGGCAAGACTGTGCTCGCCCGTCAGGTCGCTGGTGACGTGCGGGTATGGGCCGAGTTCACCGACGGGATCATCATGCGCCGAGCCGGCCAGAACGCAACAGCTGATGGCGTGGCCCGCCAGCTGCAAGAACGTCCGGATTACCGGGATCGAGACCTCGCGGACGCGCTGGCCAGGAAGCGACTGCTCCTCATCGTCGATGACGTCTGGGATCAAGAGCTGCTGAGCACGCTGCGGGCCAACCTGCCGGCCACCGTCGCGGTCCTGGCCACTACCAGGGGGGTCTTCGTGCCCGGCGCCGTCGCCGTGCAAGTCGGCGCGGTGGACCGGGACCAGGCCATCGAGATCCTGGCCCGGGGCACTCCCCGCGGCGACGAGCTCGACCGGGTCCTCGGTCGCCTAGCCGAGACGCTATTCGGGTGGGCGCTGCTGCTGACCTTGGCCGCCGCCGAGCTCCACCGTGACGACGAGCGCGGCTGGGGGTTCGGCGATGACGACATCGGGCGCGCGGCGGTAACGGAGCCGAGCGTTCTCATCGGGCGGGCCGAGACTCTCCGGACAGAGTTTCCCGACGACCCGACCATGCTCGACGACCTGAAACGCATCCCCGAGGCCGCGCCACCCCATTCGATTGCCGCGCCACCCCATTCGATTAACGTCATGGTGCGCCGCTCGCTGGACTGGCTGGGCCCCGAGCAGCAAGCACGCTTTGAGCTGCTGGCCATCTACCCGCCCGGCGCGGCGATCACCCAGCCAATGCTCGAGGACCTCTGGGATACCTCACCGACCCTCACCCGGAAGGTGATCAGTCTTCTGCTGCGGGCTGGTCTTGCCCAGGCGGTGCGCAGGGACCCGCCCACGATCGGACTGCACGACCTCGTCACCGCGTGGCTGCACCACGCGTGCGGCCGCCCCGACGATCCCAGACACCAACCGGTCCACCGGCGAATGGCCGGGCTGAGCCTTCTTCCCGACGGCGGCCCAAGCAACCTTACAATGGATCGGGCGGAATGGCTTGCCTACCACCTGGTGACCGCCGGTGCCTGGGACAGGCTCAAGGCCCTGCCGACCCTCAGGTGGCGCAGGGCCTTCCTGGCTGCCGCCGGTTCGGACGCAGCCTTCCTCGCCGGGCTGGACCACTACGGCCACGCCGCCCTTGCCCAGGCGCCCGACCCCGTCTACCACGCCGTGCGGGCCTGGCTGTTCGCGGCCCACGTCAGAACCCTGATCGGCCAGATTCCTGTTCGGCTGCTCGTGGCCATGGCGCAGGTAGGCGATCCCATCGCTGCGATCACCCAGGCCAGCCAGCACCCGGACGCCGATGAGGCTGTCCCAGCGGTACTGGCCGCAGTCGCTGACCGGCCAGGCATCCGCCATCTCCTCGACCGGGCCCTCACCCTGGCCCGAACCATCCCGAGCGACTGGCAGCGCAGCGAGGCGCTGGCCGCGATCGCCGAACGGCTGGCCGCCGTCGTCCCCTCGGACCCCGCGCTGATCGACCAGGCCCTTGCCGTGGCCGCCACCATCCCCGACGACGGGCGGCGTGCCGGGACGCTGGCCGGAATCGCCGAGCGGCTGGCCGCCATCGACCCGGCCCGGGCCGACGCGCTGATCGACCAGGCCGTTGCCGTGGCCGAAGCCATCCCGCTCCCCGAACGGCGCAGCGGGCCGCTGGCCGTGGTTGCCGGGCGGCTGGCCGCCATCGACCCGGCCCGGGCCGCCACGCTGATCAGCGAGGCCCTCACCATGGCCCAAACCATCTACACCGACGCGCAGCGCGGCATGGCGCTGGTCGCGATCGCCGAGCGGCTGGCGGCCGTCCCCCCGGACCCGGCGCTGATCGACCAGGCCCTCACCGTGGCCCGAGGCATCCCCTACGACCGGGAGCGCGGCGAGGCGCTGGCCGCGATCGCCGAGCGGCTGGCCGCCATCAACCCGGCCCGGGCCGCCACGCTGCTCGACCAGGCCCTTACCGTAGCCCGAACCATCCCCGGCGACCGGGAGCGCGGCGAGGCGCTGGCCGCGATCGCCGAGCGGCTGGCCGCCATCAACCCCCCGAACCCGGCGTTGATCGACCAGGCCCTTACCGTAGCCCGAACCATCTTCGACGACTGGCAGCGCTACGGGGCGCTGGCCGCGATCGCCGGGCGGATCGCCGCCGCCGACCCTCTGAACCCCGCGCTGATCGACCAGGCCCTCACCGTAGCCCGAACTATCGCCCCATTTTCTGGTGCCCGGTGGCGTGGCGGGGCGCTGGCCGCGATCGCCGAGCGGATCGCCGCCGCCGACCCCCTGAACCCCGCGCTGATCGACCAGGCCCTAGCCGTAGCCGGCGAGTCGCAGCGAAGCGAAGCGCTCGCGCGGATTCATGCCCTGACCAGGACCGGCATGCTCGATGAGCTATCTCGCTGGCGACTGCGGTCCCTCCGCGCCTCGATTGACCTGCTCACCGTCTTCCTGGGGAATTCTGATGACGAGACGGCCGCCGAAAGCATTGGTCTCGCCGTCCTGGAGGTGGCAGTGGAGGCGTCAGCAGAGGCGTAATTCGCCGCGTTGCCGACCGTCTCCGCTCAACGACTCGACAGTTTTAACCCTGGACCACTGAATGCCGGAGGATCGCACGACTGACCGCTGATCCTCGCGGGCGGAAGGCATCTGCGGCCGACCGCCGGTGGAAATGAGGGCCGGGCATGCGGATGCCGACGGCATGGACCACCCACACGACGGCACCATTTGGGCTACCCAAGCGAATCTCCCCTGCGTTGACTCGATGAGTCACCGTGCTCCGGAGAGCACACTACCTGTGCCGCTTGAATAACAAGATGCGGAGTTACTGGTGTTCCGGCACGAGAACGAGGTGCTGCGGCGTCGTCCACCGTGTGGGAGATCCTGCATGCCGCGGGCACCGATCCGGCCCCTCGTCGCTCGGGCCCGCCCCTTTGGCGGCGCCGACCAGCGCCAGGTCAGACCGCCGGGCGCTTTGCGAACCGCTTGATCAGGAACGACGCGACGGCAACAACGATCATGGCGCCGATCACCGCGCCAACGATGCCACCCCAGTCGAACTTGCTCGTGTCGCCGATGCCAAACAGGCCGTGGAAGATCCAGAAGCCGACCAGCGCCCCCAGCAGGCCCAGCCCCATCGAGGTCAACCACGATCTCCAGCCGCGCATGTGCCGGAAGGCATCGTTTGGTATCAGAGCACGAGCGATGGCCCCGGCTACAAAGCCCAACGCCAAGGCGGCGATGAAACTACCAAGGTTCATCGGCTCTCCCACTCCCCAGGCCCCTGGCCCATCTAGCGGTCGGTCCCGCCCACGAAATGGGGCGATCTCTCCACGCTACAAGGGGCGCCCAGACTTGGCACCGCCGGTGATCCTTTAGGGCTCGATTACTCGAATGCCACGCTGGTCAGATGGTGATTGCGAGGTCATCGAAGGCGAGGCAGGTTCGGCCTGACATCAGCGCGGCCGTGGCGAAGCTGATCCGGGCCGACGTGGTGGGCGGCAGCATCGCGGAGCTGTCCATCTTCTGCACCGGTGACTGGGACGCGGGACACCAGGCAGCGCGAGCATGCCGGGGCTGTGCAGCTGATCCGGCCCTGACCGGAAGCTGTAGCAGGGCCGGCCGTATTCGTTGTGCTGCCGGGGGCCTGGGCCTGGCGGGGGCTTCGATGGCTGGCTCATCTTCGGATCGTAAACGTCACCGTGGCGATCACGGGCCGGTGGAACGGCAGGTGGTTCGGCCGGACGAACTCAACCTTGAACATGTGGCGCCCGGGCTTGACGTGGTGGATGGCGTGCTCAGTCACGCTGTCGCCGCCGACCACGGGCTCAATCGAAATGATCTTGCCGTCAAGGTACAGGTGGAGGTACCCCGGCAGCGCCGGGACGGCGGCCGGGCTGTCTGCGCTGGCGCCGGTGAGCCTGACCTTGACGCGGACCGTCCGCGCACGGATGACCTCGCCGCCGGCCGGCCTGATGATGGTGAGCCTGGCCGCGCTCCCCGGCCGCGGGGAAGCCGAAGGAGCAGGCGGCACACGTGCCGCCTGGCCACTCCCGCCGCACCCGGCAGCGAGCAATGCGACGGCCGCGGCCACGAGAGAAAACCTCACCATCCTGAGCGCACCGCTCCCTGATGTGACGATGGGCGGCCGGCGAAGCGCAATCATGGGATCACCCGGAAGGCCACCGAAGCGGTGACTGGCGGGCGGAAGGGCCCGTGGTCGACGGCCACGAACTGGACCTGGAGGCGATGGCTACCCGGGTAGGGGTAGATGGTCGTGGAGGCCGCGTACGCCATGGTGAGAAGCACCCCATCGAGGTAGAGGTGGATGTGCCCGGTGTCCGGGGTGAGATGTGTGGAGGTTTGGGTGACGATGCGTGCTCCCTCGACGCGCAGCCGGACCCGGACGGTGGCTGGATTCCCCCGCGGCACCTGTCCCGGCAGCGGGGAGAGGATGATGATCTTCGCGTTCGTCGACGGGCGCACCGAAGCGATCTTGATCCCGAGCATGGAGGGAACGACGAACGCGAGCACCAGGGCCGCAACGGCCAGTATCCCCACCGCCCGGCTGGCCGGCCCTCGGTGCCCGAAGATGCGCACGTCCCGGACCCGGAACGCGGTCCAGGCGAGCCCGAGACTGGCAAGGAGCAGAAGGGTCTCGACGCCGTTCTGCCCGAGCGTGTGCCCGCCTCCGTCGGCGAGAACGTGCATCGGGCCGTCTCCCTGAACGAGGCGGGATGGGGGGCCGGTGGCATACCAGCACAACGTTACGGCCGGATGGTCTGGGAGAAGTATCCGGACAGCGTCCTTCTGCCCGCCGCCGTGGCGTCGATGCGGAATGTCCACCGCCCGGGGGTCAGGCGCAGGTTCGCCGCGAAGTGCCCCTGGTCGAACCGGATCAGCTTCAAGGGCTCGTCGGCGCCTGAGGGGGTGAGCGCCGCGGCTCTCGCGGAGATGATGGTGGCCTCGCGCTCGGCCCCCTGGAAGAACGTGAAGTGCACTACGCCGCGGCCCGGCGCTGTCTGCTCCAGGTACGCCTGGAGGCTTCGGCCGCTCCCTAGCTGGATCGTGTACAGAGTGGGCGCGCCCGGCTGCCTGGAGACGGTGATCTGCTCGGGCGGCAGCCGGGTCCGCAGCCGCAGCGGGACGTCGACCGCGGTCGCCGCCTGCTGGACCACGACGTCGATGTCCCACTGGCCGTCGATGGACAGGTTGGTGCCCTGCCCGGTCCACGTGCCCCGCAGGCCCCGCGCGAGGTTGAGGCTGGAGGCCACGGCCGGGTTGCTCGGCAGCGAGAACTCCAGCCGGACGCCACGGGCGGGAAGGGGACGGCTTGCGTCATACCGCAGGACCCGGACCGTGAACCGGTTGGGCCCTGTCGTACCCGGCGAGGCCGTGAGGCGCACCCGCGCCGTGGTGCCGAAGTCGCTGCCGGTAACGGTGACCGAAGGAGAGGAGGTTTTCTGCCCGGCGGCTTCGACGAAGCTTGCCGGGGGAAGCCCGCTGAGCACCGCGGCCACCACCAGCACGATGGCTGCCAGGGCCACCTCGGATCTGACCGACCGCTGGAGGGAGCCGATGACCCGGGCGCCTGCACCATCTGGCGGCGGGGCACCAGCCCCGGTGGGCTCGCCCTCGGCGCCCCCTTCCGCCCGCTGCGGAGGATCCGCCGGCGCGCCGGCCATCACCGGCGATAGCCTGCCCGGCGCCGCCGGAGCAGACCTGGCGACCCGTGGCAACAGCCGGTACCGGTTCCGCCACGCCACCCCCATCAGCGCCACGAAAAGGCCGGACTTGATGAGCAGGACGACACCGAAACTGGTCGACACCAGCGCTCCGAGGCTCCCCACCTCAGGCACCGCCCGCAGTATCCCGGTCACCGCGAGCACGGCCACGGCGGCGAACGCCAGCCGGGAGAACCGGCGCACAGCAGAGACCCGCTTCGCACCGCTCAGGCCCCGCAGCCCCAGCAGCAGCCAGACCAGGCCCCCGACCCACACCCCGGCCGCGAGCATGTGCAGCCACTGGTCGGCCACATTCAGCAACCGGACCGACGACTGGGTTTCGGCGTGCCCGGCCTGGGCGTGGACGAACATGGCCCCGGCCGCGGCCACCCCCAGCACCGCCAGCCGCGGGCCCGCCGGGCGCCGCGCTGCGTAGAGCGCGGCCACCCCGCACACGGTCACGGCGGCGGCCTGAGCCAGCAAGGACCGCCCGGTGGCGGCGCCGAACAGCTCGGCGACTGGCACGCCTGCCGCCGCTTCCTCTGCCAGGATCATGGTGAGGACGCCGACGGCCGCAGACAGCCATCCGGCCGCGATCACCAACTCCGCCCCAGCCGGCAGCCGCCATCCGAACACGAGCACGCCGGTAGCTCCGGCGGCGGCGAGCAGCGCCAGCCCCCAGTACAGCAGCCACAGACCGGCCACGGCGGCCGGAGCAGGGGTGGAGCCCAGCGAACCGCCGTTCGAGGCCCGGGCCGCAGAGGCGCCCGAGGGGGGCTGGACTCCGATGCCGAAGGCGAACGAGCCGCCGGTCACGTGCCCGTCCACCTTCGACACCGTGCGCCAGTTGACCGTGTACACGCCGTCGGCCAGCGTTGGCAGCGCCGCCCGCAGCTCCCGCGCATTGCCCGCCACCACGGTGGGCTTGCCGACCCCCGGAACAGTCTGGCCGGAGGAATCCAGCAGCGACACCGTGGACAGGCTGGGCTCGGGTGCCTCGGTGAAATAAAGCAGCGTCACGCGAGGCGCGCCCGGCAGCGACGCGCCCGCCGCCGGATACGACCGTTCCAGCAGCGCGTGCGCGGAGGCGGGCGAAGCCAGTACACCGACCCCGGCAAGCGCGAGAACGGCGACCAGCAATACCGCCCGCAGTGATCTCATTCCACGTTGACCGGGTGCTGGTTACCTGCCGCCGCAGACCGGGGGCGCGACCTGCGGGCGAGGGCGATCCCGCCGACGCATAGCGCTGCCGCGCCAACGACGAGCCCGGCGATCCCGACCGCAAGTGCTGTGGAGGCTGAGGCCGCTTTGCTGTCTGCTGCATGGATCGCCGCGGCCAGCCGGGCCGACTGGGCGTTCTGGCGTTGCGCCAGCTGCAGGTTCGACGGCGCCTGCTGCGGGAACTCGATCGCAGCGGGGTCGTGCGCGCTGTCGAACGTTGTGAGGGATGACTTCACCGAGATGTTCACCTTCGTCTGCCGGATGATACCGGAGAAATGGAACGTGTAGTCGCCGGGGACGGTCGGGATGAAGTAGGCGTTGTACACCCCCCTGGTTCCCTGCCCGCTGTCCGGGTCGAACGACGACACCAGCGGCAGCTGCTTGGTCTGGGTGCCGAACCCCACCGCCACCTTGAGCGTGTCGCCGAGCCCCTCGTCAACGATCGGGGCGCCGGTCTTGGCGTTGGTCAGCAGCAGGAAGACCGAGTTCTGCGCGCCTGCATAGGTCGGCTCGTTGCCGAACCCGATCAGCAGGTCGTAGGGTCCTACCGTCTTCAGGACATGGGCTGAGGCGGGCGCCGCGGTTGCGGCGATGAACAGCGCCGGCACTGCGACCGCCGTCGCCAGCAACGTGAGCACTCTTGCGCGCATGAAACCTCCTCAAGTATTCAACTGTTTGTCCTACAGCACCGCCGGTCAGCCAGCGGAACGCTCTTGTATCTGTGCGTGCCGATAATCTCGTCCACGGCTCTGACCAGCAAGGTTGCCCGCGTGCAGCAGGACCGGCCGATCAGCGACCCGGCGCAATATCCGGGCACTGGTCCGACGGCTGGCTCGCGAGAACCCCAACTGGGGTACCGCAGGATCCATGGCGAACCAGCCTGGGGGGTTAAGGTCGCAGCGTCAACCGCATTCGACACCATCCTCGCCGGCGCTGGCATCCGTGGACGAGAATTTTCGGCACCCACCAGAATGTGCGCCTCTCTCAAGTAGAGCCCGATCATGTGGCGCCGGCCACGCGCGACCGACCCGCCGCGGCGAGTCAGGCCATAGGCTCAGGAGGTCACTGTCACGATCACGGAGGCGCCGAATCCGCGCCCGGTCGACGGCCGCGTGGTCCAGCCCTGCAGGGTGTAGGTGCCGGGCGCCTGAGGGCGCAGTGTCAGGGTGTAGGTCTGCGTCTCGTGCCCGGTCAGTGAGAGGAAGCTGCACGTCGCCGAGCCTGCGATGCGGCAGATCCCGGTACGCGGCGGCGTGGAACTGGCCACCGCGAAACCTAGCCGGCGGATGCCCACGGTGATTCCGGACACCTGGGTGTTGCCGAGGTTGATCGCGCTCTCCGTTACGGTGAAGGTCGACCCCATCTTCACGGTGGAGGCCGATGCTGCCAGCGCACCGGTGAAGTCCCCGTCGGCGGCTTGGGCCGACGGGGTGGTGGCCAGCAATCCGGCCGCAGCGAGCGCGGCCACGGCGGCTAGCCGAGCGACGCGCGTTCCCAGCCGGGTGCAGCGCGATCCGGTCCTGCATGCGGTCTCGCCCATTGTTCTCCCTTTCTGACATGCTGTGACCGAAGCTCCGCGCGCCCAAGGACGCGCCTGTGCCTGGCGCAATCACAACCGCGGGCCTAATGATGCATGGTCTTCCACCTGAAAAATAGTTATAGAACGCCCTTGTTCCATTCGGAAGAGCATTTCCGCCGCAAGTTTTCGGCCCGGAGGGGAACCGCTGCTCCGCTAGCCGGGACCGCCTACTGCATCAATACAGATTAATGTACGTTTGCCATGTGTCTCGTCTGAACGCTGGGCCTGCAGAGACTTCGCTGGAGTTTCTGCGCCTGGCGGGCGATCCGGTGCGATGGCAATTGCTCCGGGAACTGGCTCGCAGTGACCGCCACGTCCGGGAGCTGACAAACCTGCTGGGCCGGGCGCAGAATCTCGTCTCTTACCACCTGGGCAAGCTGCGATCGGCCGGATTGGTGTCGGTCCGGCGCAGCTCGGCGGATGGCCGTGATGCCTACTACACGGTTGATCTGAACAGGTTCGGCGAGCTGCTCGCTGAGACGGGACGGGCAGTGCATCCGGGACTGCAGCTGGCCCCAGCCGCTCCGGCCGGTCGCGAACCAGAGCCGGGCGGGGCGCCGACCAGGCTGTTGTTCCTGTGCACCGGGAACAGCGCCCGGTCGCAGATCGCCGAGGCTCTCACGATATTCCTCCCGGACGGCCGACTGGAGGTGTTCAGCGCGGGAAGCCGCCCGAAGCCACTGCATGTCAACGCTGTCCGGGTCATGCGGGAACGGGGCATCGATCGGGGTTCCCGCCGTTCGAAGCATCTGAGCCTGTTCACGGCGCAGCATTTCAACTATGTGATCACGCTGTGCGACAAGGTGCGGGAAGTCTGCCCGCAGTTCCCCGGCCACCCCGGCTACATCCACTGGAGCATCCCCGATCCGGCCGCATCCGGGCTTGACGATAGGGCAAGCCTGCCGGTGTGCCGGGAAGTCGCTGCGGATCTGGACACGCGCATCACCAACCTGCTCGCGGGCATCGGCGCCCTGCCAAACCGAAGGCCCAGATGAGCAGTCACGAAGATCCACCGGGCACAGCCCCCGCCAGCCCCACGCCGGACGCGGCGCGCGTATCCCTGGCCACGATCCTGCGTGAGTGGGGCCGTATCGGCTGCACCGGGTTCGGCGGCCCGCCGACGCACATCAAGCTGCTGCGCGACCTGTGCGTGGAGCGCCGCAAATGGCTGTACGCGCAGGAATTCGAGGATGCCATCGCCGCCTGTAACCTGCTGCCTGGCCCGGCATCGACCCAGCTCGCGATCTTCTGCGCCTGGCGGCTGCGCGGGCGCCCTGGCGCGCTGGCGGGCGGTGCCGCGTTCATCGTTCCCGGATTGATCGTCATCCTGGCCCTGGCCGGCCTGTTCCTCAGCGCGAACCCGCCAATATGGGTGCTGGGCGCGGGTGCGGGCGCTGGCGCTGCGGTCCCGGCGGTGGCCATCCATGCGGCCGCCGACCTGACGGGCGCTAGCTGGCAGCGCCGCAGGCAAACTGCCCGGTGGCTGTTCTACCTAGCCGCCGGTGCCGCCGCCGCCGCGACGCTGGGTGTCTGGCTGGTGCTGGTGCTCTTTGGCTGCGGGGTGATCGAACTGGCGATGCAACTCGCTGCCGAGCGCCGCGATAGCACCAAATTGCCGGGCATAGTGGCAGCCCCGATGCTGGCGGCGGGCGCCGTCGGCAGCGGCGTGCTGCTGTCGGTGGCCTGGGTGGCGTTCAAGGTCGGGGCGCTGTCGTATGGCGGGGGGTTTGTCATCATCCCGCTGATGCAATCCGATGCTGTCAGCCACTACCACTGGATGACCGGCGCACAGTTCCTCAACGCGGTGGCCCTGGGCCAGATCACCCCCGGCCCGGTCGTCCAGACAGTCGCCGTCGTCGGCTATGCCGCAGCAGGCCTCGTCGGCGGGATCCTCGCATCGGTGATCGCATTCAGTCCCTCATTCACGTTTATCCTGCTCGGCGCTCACCGGTTTGACATGATCCGCAGCGACCGCCGAGCGCGGGCATTCCTCGACGGAGCCGGGCCCGCCGCCATCGGCGCTATCTTCGGCTCCGCCATCCCGCTTACCCGCGCGCTCAGTCATTCCTGGCAATACGCCGTTTTGGGCGGAGCTTTGATCCTGCTCTTGCTCCTGCGCCGCAGCGTCGTCCTCACCCTGCTCTGCGCAGGCGCAGCCGGAGTTGTTATCGCCCTTACCGTCAGCTCGGCGCTGCAGTAGCAGAGGCACGCACATCTGCAAGGTATCCGGCTGTGCTGTGCTGGGGGCACGGTTGCGTTGGCCGGTCGCGGCTGGGTGGAGACTGGCCCGGTGACTACGCCGGCACAGCCGCGGTCTTCGCTGGCTTCCGGTGCAGGTGATCACGGCCGCGGTCCGCTGGTAGCTGCGGTACTGACTGTCCTACCGCGATGCCGGGGAGCTGCTGGCCGCGCCTGCCGACCGGACTACTCAGCGGAGCCGGGAAGGTCCGGCCCGCTCAGCCCGGCAATTCGGGCGCTTTTGCGTCTCGAGGGTGGGCGGATCGGCGAAACCGATGCAAGAATCGCGGTCGTGACTGGTCCATATGCAACGGCGATCATGGCCGTGGCTTTTCTACTCGCGGCCTGGGCCTTCGGGCTCGTCCTGGCCAACCGGCCGCCCGGCGTTCCGCTGCTGGCGGGAGGCGCAGTGCTCGAGGTGCTGCTGATCGGCTTCCTCATCGGCGGCATCGTTCAGATGGCCGGGAGCCACCGGAACTTCGCTCGGGCCGAGTTCGTCATGTACTTGCTGGCGTGCGTGGTCATCCCGCCGGCCGCCGTGGCGTGGGGGTGGGAGGAGCGGAGCCGGGCGGGCACAGCCGTCCTAGCCGTGGCGTTCCTGATCATGCCGGTCATGGTGATCCGGGTGCAGCAGGTCTGGGCTGGTCCCGTTGGCTGAAACCGGCGGCCGGGCACCGGCCCGGTCGACGAGCCGCGGGTTCGGCCGGGTGCTGGTCGCCGTCTACGCCCTGTTCGCCTTCGCGGCGACTGCCCGTTCGGCGGTCCAGATCGCAACCAAGTTCCACGAGGCGCCGCTGGCGTACCTGCTGTCCGCGTTCGCGGCTGTCGTGTACGTGGTCGCGACGGTGTCGCTGGCCCGGGGGGACGCTGCCTCGCGGCGGGTTGCCACCGTGGCGATCAGCATCGAGCTGGCCGGCGTGATCACGGTCGGGGCGGCGAGCGAGCTGTTCTCCAAGGCGTTCCCGGACGCCACGGTGTGGACCGGGTTCGGCAGCGGCTACGGGTTCGTCCCCCTCGTGCTGCCGTTCGTCGGCCTGTGGTGGCTGCGCTACACACGCTGAACGGCCCGCCGCCAGCGGCAGTCGCACATCGGCTCCGTGACCGGCCCGCCCGGGCCCTTCCGGTAAGGCCTGCAATCCGCACGGAGGGCTGATGACATCGGGTCCGACGGCCCGCCGGCCGGCCACTGACCCTGCCAGACCAGGCTGAGGCCTTTTGCGGGCAAGCGAGCGCAACGAGCACTTCGCGAACCGCTGCAAGCAGTCTGCGCAGGCTCTGGCCCCCGCGGCCGTTCGCCAGCTGGGCCACCGGCCGTGCCCGGGCCACGCCGGATCCGGCTCATTGACCGGCTACGGGCCTGAGCAAAGGAACCCAGGGACGGGCGAATGTTCTGGCCGTCCGCCGGTAGCCGGCTGGCTCGGCAGGACCGCGCGGTGACTGTCCCGGCGACTGCCATGACCGGGCGCATCCTGGCTCGGCGGTAGTGGGTCCTCCGGCTGGGTGGGGACACAATTGCCTGGTGAGCAACTTCCGGCGGATCCAGCTTGCGCTGCTGGCGGTGCTCGCCGTGGTGGTAGCCGGCAGCATCGGCTACGTCGCGCTCGGATTCAGCCCGCTCGATGCGGTCTACCAGACGGTCACGACGATTACCACGGTCGGGTTCCGCGAGGTCCATCCGCTGGGCGCGGGAGGGAAGATCTTCACGATCGTGCTGATCCTCGCCGGGGTCGGCACGGCACTGTACGCCTTTAGCGTCGTACTCGAATCGCTGGTGGAAGGTCACCTGCGCCACCACTTCGAAAGGCGCCGGATGGAACGCGACATAGCCAAGATGAGCGGGCACACCATCGTCTGCGGGTGGGGCCGGGTCGGCCGCTCGGTAGCCGGCTACCTGGCCGGGCAGGGCGCCGCGGTCGTCGTGGTCGACCTCGACCCGCAGCGGGCGGCCGCGACCGGGCATCCAGCGCTGCACGGGGACGTCACCGACGACGAGGTGCTGCGCAAGGCCGGCGTCATGCGGGCCAGGGCCCTGGTCACCGCGATCAACACCGACGCGGAGAATGTTTACGTGACATTGTCCGCCCGGGCACTGCGCCCTGACCTCATCATCATCGCCCGCGCCCGCACCGAGGCCTCGGAGCCGAAACTGCTACGGGCCGGCGCGACCCGGGTCGTGAATCCGCAGCGGATCGGCGGCCAGCGGATCGCGGCCGCCGCAATGCAGCCCAACGTGGTGGAGTTCCTTGACGTCGTCATGCATGACGGGAGCCTGGAGTTCCGCCTGGAAGAAGTATCGGTGGCCGCCGGCTCCCGGCTCGCCGGGCGCACCCTGCAGGAAGCGAACGCCGGCCAGGCGGCCGGGGCGCTCGTCCTCGCGCTCCGCGGCCGCGACGGGACATTCCTGGCCAACCCGGCGATGCACACCCCGATCGAAGCGGGGCACGTACTGATCGCCATCGGCACCCGGCAGCAACTGACTGCCCTGCAGCACGCCGCACACCGGGCCGACTGAACTCCTGACCCAACCCCAGGTCAGTCGGCCCGGCGCGAATTGGCAACTGGCAGCCGCCTCGGTGAGGCTAGCCGCGCCAGCCGCCGATCGGTGTTGCCTGCAGGTTCTTGGTCGATCACCTCGCTGACGTGGGCCTGCGTCCCGCAGGCCACGGTGAACCGTGCTAGCACGCCGTGACAGCGTTCTAGCACGCCGTGACAGAACGACCGTCAGCGGTGGTGCGCCTAGGTCGGTGATTAAATCACATGGCCGAGTCACCCTTATGAATAAGGTTCCGGAACCGAATAATGCGCGGTGCCAGAACTCGCGCAGAGCATCGGCGCGGCCGCCGTACTCAGCCACCCACAGCGCCGCCAGGCCACCCTCCTTGGCGAGCACATCACCGCCCGCCGTGCATACGACCAGGAGGGGCCTTTATCTGCGTCGGCTGCGGGACGTAGCGCGCCCGCGCCCGAAAACAAGCTGCCCGTCGGCGACAACGGAACATCGTGGGCCAACGCCGGGTCGAAGCGTGCATCCAGTTCGCGCGGCCTCACCTGGCGAGAGTGACAGCGCTCCCCGTCCGCAGGGCCCTGGCGGTAGCCACCCTCGGGCCCGGGAGCGCGGACGGGCCATGATTAAGGCGTCTCCAACCGGATCTCGCTGCCGAGGTAATAAGGAAGACCGCCGTTGGCGTACGGGTCCCGCTTCAGCACGGCGATCTCGGCGTCTCGCCGATGCGGCGTGCGCAGCGAAGCTCATGTCTGGGTGCCCCCCTCGGCCGCGATGGCCTTTGTCTGTGCTCCCCGCCGCGCCGGAGCGGCCGGATCGGCAAGGCTGGTCTTAACGGCAGATGCATCGGTTCTCGGGCGGGACGTTGGCGAGGGCCTGATCCACGTGCTGGCCGCAGCCAGCCCAGGTGATCTTGCTGCAGCGGTTGCAGACGGCCGGGCTGCACATGGGACGCTCCTAAGACGGTTGGGGGCGATGGCCCGATAATACCATGGGGGGTATTTTACCCAGCGATGGCGGACTGATCGGTCCGCATCACATGATCCGTGTGGTGATCACAAGCGAATCGCCGCCGGGGTGACGTCCCGGAGGGCCGGCTGACCCAGCCGGCTGGCGGATTCCTCCCGCCGGTCAGGCTTCGCCTTCTGGCAGTAACAGCCAGCGCATATGCTCGCAGTCACCTTGCAGCTGCAGCCGCCGCCATAGTACGGCGGCGGGCGAGATCTGGCTGGCGTGCAGCAGCGCGGCCTTGCGCTGCGCGGCCCGGTCGACGTGGACGCATAGGTCGATGCGGCCGGGCGGCTGGCCGGCGAACTGGGCGCCGGTTTCTTCTCGCAGCTGGTCGGCGATGGCATCAGGCAGGGTCCAGGCCAGCACCGGCAGCGCAGCGGCGCCTGCTGCGTGCACCGCAGCACGTGTTGCAGCCTGGTGGTCGGGGTGGCCAGTGATGCCAGTGTCATCGAAGACCAGCAGGCCATCGGGCCGGGTGCGGGCGGCCATCCGGGTGACGCGGGCCGCCAGGTCGGCCGGCGGGATGCTGGCAAGGCGGCTATCGGGATAGTTCAGCAGGGTGACAGCGGCCACGCCGAGCGCGCTGCCTGCCTGCTGGAGCTCGCGGGCGCGTGCCTGGCTCAGATCGCTGTCGTTCTCGTTCAGCGTGGAAGCCTCGCCGCGGGTGAAGCACAGCACGTGCACCGCAGTGCCGCTTGCGGTCAGCCGATGTATGAGCGCGCCGAGCCCGAAGGTCTCGTCGTCGGGGTGCGCGACGACTGCCAGCGCCGACCGCCAGCCGGGGAGCAGGCGCTCTGGCCGCGGAAGGGCGTCCCCGCTGCGGGCGCCCGTGCGCTTGCCCCGACCCGGATGCCGGCCAGTCATCTAGCGCCGCCAGTCACCGGGCCCGCACGGGCGCGCGGAAAAGCGGCGCGGCCAGGCAGCGGCCGAGCGCTCCGGCCACTGCCTGGCCGCCAGCGGGACCAGGCCGATGACCGCGAGACCCAGGCCGCCAATGTCGCCAGCGGCATTCCCGCGGTGATCAGCACCAGACCAGCCACAGCCGGGCCCGTTTGCCGGGCGGGAGAGTTCATGACCTGGACGATCCTCATCAAGCGCCTGCTCGAATATACCCCCGGGGGTGCCCGCTACGCACGATCCCGCTCGATGTCCCGCGATGGCACCAAGGTGGGTGGCGCCTGCGTACAGTCGCGGCGTAACAGCACCGCGTCACGGGCCAAGAGGGCTGGGTCGCGCCAGCCCTGCGGGCCTCACGCGCCTGCAGCTGCGGCGGGCTCGCTGCGTTCGGCGATGCGGGCGCGGACGTCGTTCATGTCCAGCTCGCGGGCCCTGGCGATCAGCTGCTCTAGTGCCGCCTCCGGCAGCGCACCCGGCTGCGCGTAAAGGATCACGCCGTCGCGGATCACCATCAGCGTCGGGATCGACGAGATCCCGAAGGCGCCGGCCAGCTCCTGCTGGGCCTCGGTGTCGACCTTGCCGAACACCGCGTCGCCGTGCCGGCCCGACGCCCGCTCGAAGACCGGGCCGAAAATGCGGCACGGCCCGCACCACGACGCCCAGAAGTCGACCAGCACCAGCCCGTCCCCGCCGGTGAGCGCATCAAAGTTCTCTGTCGTCAGCTCGACCGTCGCCATGGCATGCCTCCTCGGTTCGCCGGGCATCGGCTTGGATACCCGCCAGGGTATTGAACCACCGCCAGGGCCCGGACATTCCCCGCGGTCATGAAGGCCACGCGCGGCCATACCGGCAGCCGTCGCTCCAGCAAGTCGCGGACGACGCGGCAGCCATGCTCAAGGCCGCGGCGGCCCTGCCGGCCAGCGGGGAGAAGGCCTGTAACAGAGCCCCTGCCGTGGGCGGTGAGCGCAGACCACTAGGACCAAAGACCCTGTAAGGCATGACCGTCGCACCTGCCGCTGGTACCCCCGTAGGTATTGACTGAAGGCAGCAGCACCGAGCCCGGAGGGAGCACTGATATGGACCAGGTGCAGACGACAGCGTTGCTGCCCAGCCCGGGGGACATCGCGCAGATGGACGTCCGGTTCGTGGCCGGGGAGGCATATGAGGTAGTGGTGCGAGGGCACCGGGTGCTGGTGGACCAGCCAGCCGAGGCCGGCGGGCAGGATGCTGCGCCGACCCCCACAGAGTTCTTCGTCGCCTCTTTGGCCACATGCGTCGCTTTCTACGCGGGCCGGTACCTCACGCGTCACGGGTACAGCCGGGACGGCCTGGCGGTGTCGGCCGGGTTCGATATGGCCATTGACCGCCCGGCCAGGGTGAGCGGCATCCACCTTCTCGTCCGGGTCCCGCCCACCCTGCCGCCCGAACTGTGGCCGGTGTTCCGCGCAGTGGTATCGCACTGCACCGTGCACAACAGCCTGACCAGGCCGCCCGCTGTCGTCATCGACCTGGTATGAGCGGCGCCCAGGCAGCCATGACGGCTGACCCGCCAGTCCCCCCCGTCACGGCGCAGGAACCTGCAGGACAGCCGGTCACGCCCCTGGAGCAGATTCGAGCCGGTGTCATCGGCGAGGGTGAAGTCCTTGACGGCCCGTACGGGCCACGGCGCATCACCTACGCCGACTACACCGCGTCGGGCCGGTCGCTGGACTTCATCGAGGACGTGATCCGCGAGCACGTGCTGCCCCGTTACGCCAACACCCACACCGAGAGTTCCGGCACCGGCCTTGCCACCGGCCGGCTGCGGGAGGACGCCCGGCAGATCATCCACGACGGGGTCGGCGGGGACGGCGACCACCTGGTGATCTTCTGCGGCTCTGGCGCCACGGCAGCGGTCAGTAAGCTGATCGGGATCCTGGAGCTGCGGCTGCCGGACGGGCCCGCGCGGCGCTACCGGCTGCTTGACCAGATCCCGGCCGCGGAGCGGCCGGTGGTGTTCGTCGGGCCCTACGAGCATCACTCCAATGAGCTGCCCTGGCGGGAGACCATTGCCGATGTGGTGGTCATCGGCGGCGACGCCGACGGGCACATCGACCTGGACGACCTGTCGGCGCAACTGGCCCGCTATGCCAGCCGGCCGCTGCGCATCGGCTCCTTCTCCGCCGCCTCCAACGTCACCGGCATCTTGTCCGACGCTGACGCCATCGCCGCGCTGCTGCATGCCCATGGGGCGCTGTCGTTCTGGGACTATGCCGCAGCTGGTCCGTACGTGCCGATCCGGGCACGCGAGTCGGCGCCGGGCGCCGGCGACCACAAGGATGCCATCTTCTTGTCCCCGCACAAGTTCATCGGCGGCCCGCAGACCCCTGGCGTCCTGGTCGTGCGCCGTAGCCTGGTACGTAACCGGGTGCCCACCGTGCCCGGCGGCGGCACCGTCGCCTTCGTCGACCCGATCGGGCACCGTTACCTCGATGACCCGGTCGCGCGGGAGGAAGGCGGTACCCCGGCCATCGTCGAGTCGATCCGGGCCGGGCTGGTATTCGCGCTCAAGCATGCCGTCGGAACCGGCGTCATCCAGGCCAGCGAAGAGCGCCTCTGGAAGCGCGCGCTGCACCGCTGGTCAGATAATCCGGACATCGAGGTGCTCGGCAACCCCGACGCGCGCCGGCTGTCCATCGTCTCGCTGCGCATCCTTCACGGCGATCGCTATCTGCATCACAACTTCGTCGTCGCGGTGCTCAACGACCTGTTCGGCATCCAGGCCCGCGGCGGCTGCTCGTGCGCCGGGCCGTACGGCCACAGGCTGCTCGCCATCGATCCGGCGCACTCGCACGCCTTCCGCGCCGAGATCGGCCACGGCTGCGAGGGCATCAAACCGGGCTGGACCAGGATCAACTTCAACTACTTCATCTCCGACACCGCCGCCGATTACCTGATCGACGCCGTCGACCTAATCGCAGCCGACGGCTACCGGCTGCTGACCGACTACCGCTTCGATCCGCACACCGGCCTGTGGCGCCACCACGATGGCATCCCGCGGCCGCCGCTACGCCTAGCTGACCTGCGTTACGCCCCAGACGGCACCCTCGTATATACCGCCAGGCGCAGCCGCGCCAGCGAGGCCGCCCTCGGCGGCTACCTCCGGGAGGCGCGGGACCTGCTGGCCTCCCGCCCGGCGCATATCGACGGCGGCGCCACGGGCCTGCCCGGCGACTTCGAGGCCCTGCGCTGGTTCCACCTGCCCCCGGCCTGCCTGGATCACGGCAACCCCGGCAGCTGCGCGGAGCCATGATCGGCCGGTGCCCAAGGCGCGCCGCCGGAGCCTGCCTGGCGTCACTCGCGGGCGGCGCAGGCGACCGTGTTGTCGGTGACTGCCTGCTGGGCTGCGGCCATGCGTCCAAGGACGCGGAGATCGTGGTGGCCCGTCATGAAGTCACGCTGCCGCGGCGCCAGATCAGCCGGGCGAAGCTGCACTGAGGCCCTGCCCGCCGACCTGTCAATCCGGCACGACGCCGTGGTCAGGCCCGGAATCCGGGTGGCTCTGGACTTAGCACGGCGCCAGCACGCCGAAGGCCATGATCGAGATGCCGCGTACGGACGGCTCTTGAGCAGGAACCCGCCCAGTGCCGCGAAAGAGATCGCCGTCCGGGTCCAGGACAGCTCGGTCCGCTGGCGCGCCAGCCCGGGATCGGGGTCCGCCATGTCCTCATCGGGCATCATCGGCTCCCGGTCACCCCCGACACCAGCGCAAGCACCGCGGCGACCAGCCCGATGATCGCGATCGTCGCCGACAGGACGCCGGGCAGGCGCGAGCGGGTCATGGGCTCTCCGCGGCGCAGCGCGCGCTGGTTGCGCGTCCATTCCAGGTAGCTGACCACGGCGACGACGGAGCCCAGGATGATCAGCGGGGTGCCGATGATGTGCCGGCCCCACGGCACCCCGGGGAATGGCGGCAGCAGCTGGACGATCGCCAGCCCGGCAGCCACCAGGGCGAGGGCAGTGCGGCTCCAGGCCAGGAAGGTCCGCTCGTTGGCGAGGGTGAAGCGGGCATCGGGCTCAGTGCCGTCCGCTGGCTCCGCGGCACCGGCTGGATGCTCAGGGCGGCTAGTGTCCGTGCTCCCCTCCTCCTCCTCCTGCACATCCGCGCCAGCCGCGCCGTCCGCTGGTCAGGCGAGGGTGAGGAACATCTTCTCCAGCTGCTCCCCCGACATCGGGGCGTCGCCGTCCGCGGCGATGCACTGCCGCATCCCGCTGGCCACGATCTTGAATCCGGCCCGGTCCAGGGCCCGCGACACCGCGGCCAGCTGGGTCACCACGTCCGCGCAGTCCCGGCCGGACTCGATCATCGCGATGACCCCGGCCAGCTGGCCCTGCGCCCGGCGCAGCCGGTTCAGCACGGCGCCGGCCGCCTGCTCGTCGATCTTCATCAGCCGTCTCCCCTTCGCGGTCACTGATCCGAATTATACCCAGCGGGGTATGAAGCAAGCTCAGGTCACGCCAGGCCAGGAAGGCTGCGCGTCAGCGTGTACCCGGCGACTATCACGATCAGCGCGGTGAACGCCGCGCTCAGCCGCCGCGGGTCGGCCCGGCCGGCCAGGCCGCTGCCGGCCAGCGCGCCGATCACGGCGGCTGCGGTGAAGGCCCCGACGAGGGGCCAGTTCAGCGCCAGGCCGCCGTGGCCGGCCCGCGCCGCCAGCGCGGCCGCGCTGTTCACCGCGATGACCACCAGCGAGGTTCCGGCCGCGGTCGGCAGGTCGAACCCGAGCACCAGCACCAGCACAGGGACCACCACGAAGCCGCCGCCGACCCCGAAGAACCCGGTGACCAGCCCGACGCCGGTAGCCGCGGCCGCGACCAGGATCGCATGCCGCCCATCGCGGGCCGGGACGCCGCCGCGGGCCGGGCCCTGATCACCGCGGCGGATGATCATCATGGCCGCCACGGCCAGCATCAGCACGCCGAATCCGGCCAGCAGCACGTCGGCCGGGACCGCGGCGCTGGCCAGTGATCCGGCATAAGAGCCGGCGATGCCCAGGCCGCCGAAGATCACCCCGGCCCTGAGCCCGGCCCGCCCGGCGCGGGCATGCGCGATCGCGCCGGCCACCGCGGCGATGCCGACCACCAGCAGCGAGGCGGTCACGGCCCGGTGCGCGCTTTGCCCGAGGAGGTAGACCAGGGCCGGGACGGTGAGGATGGAACCGCCGCCGCCGAGCGCGCCGAGGCTGATCCCGATCAGCAGCCCGGCCGCGACGGCGATCAGGGCCATCTGGTCACAGCACCCGGCCGGGGCGGCCTCCGGTGGCGACGACGGGCAGCCCGGCCCGCGCCCAGGCGCGCATCCCGCCGGAAAGGTTGATCACGTCGCGGCCCTGGCGGGCCAGGATCATGGCTGCGCCCGCGGACCGGTGGCCGGACCGGCACACGGTTATCACGGTGCGCTGCGGCGCCAGTTCCCTGCTCCGGGCGGGGAGCCGGCGCAGCGGGACATGCCGGGCACCGGGCGCGTGCCCGGCCCGCCACTCCGCGTCCTCGCGGACGTCCACCAGGATCGCGCCCTCGTCCAGAAGCTGCCTGGCCTGCTCCGGGCTGGCCTTGGGCCGGGCCGGGAACAGGCGGCGAAGCCAGCTGCTCATGCCGTCCTCGCAGCTGTCTTTCCGGTGACGAGGCGGAAGCCTGCGTCAGCGGCGCGGTCGTACCCGTCATCGACGGCCACCACTTCGCGGCCAGCGGCCTGCAGCAACGACGCCGCGATGACCGCCCGGTACCCCGACAGGCAGTGCACCCAGATCTCGCCGGGTGGCACCTCGCCGATGCGGGCACCCAGTTCGTGCAGCGGGATGTGCAGCGCGCCCTCCAGGTGGCCGCCGGCCCACTCAAGCGCGCGCCGGACGTCCAGCACGGTGACCGGCCGGTGTCTCGCGGCGGCAGCCAGGTCAGCGAAGCTTGCCACCGGGAACGACGCCAGCGGCTGTCCGGCGGCCCAGTCCTGCGGGGCGCCGGCGGCGGCGCCCGCGAGCTTCTCGATGCCGATCCTGGCCAGGTCCCGCTGCGCGGCGGCGACCTGCCCGGCGGTGCCACCGACCAGGGTCAGCGGGGTACCCCACGGGATCAGCCAGCCGAGGTAGCTGGTGAAGTCGCTGCCATACTCGAAGCTGAGGGAGCCGCTGACGTGCCCGGCGGCGAATGCCCGGCGGCTGCGCAGGTCGGCCACCCACTCGCCGGCCGCTATCCGGGCGGCCACCCCGGCCGCGTCCGCGCGGGCCGGCGGTGACAGCTGCAGGGCCTCCGGCCCGGCCGCATTCGCCGGGCCCATGTGCGCGTAGTACGCGGGGTAGGCGTCCAGCCCGGCCAGCAGCGTCCGCACGTACTGATCCTCATCCAGGATGAGCACGGGATTAACGCGTTTCTCCTGCCCGATCGTGGAGGCACTGCCGCCGGCCTGGGTGGCGGCGCAGAAGCTGCCGAAACCGTGCGTCGGGCATACCGGCGTGCTGTCCGGCAGTTCCGCGGCCAGCCGCCGGGCCGAGGCATGCTGCGCCGTCGCCAGCGCGGTCTCGTGCGCAGGGCCGAGCAGGTCCGGCCGGCCAGTCGAGCCATACAGCAGCGACCCGCCGGTGAACACCGCCGCCGCCTGGCCAGTCCCGGCGTCCGCCAGCGCATAGGACAGGTGGCTAAAAGTGTGCCCGGGAGTGGCGATCACCCTTACCCGCATCGCATCCCCGACCGCGATCACATCCCCGTCGCCGACCGGAACCCGGCCGAAAGCCACGTCATCGGCCCCGTTCACGTGATACCCGGCACCGGTCTCGCGGGCCAGCGCCAGGCCGCCGCTCACGTAGTCATTATGAACGTGGGTCTCGAACACATGGGTGATCACGGCCCCCCGGCTGGCCGCCGCCGCCAGCACGCGGTCAATATCCCGCTGCGGATCTACCACCAGCGCGACGTGCCCGTCGGTCGCCAGGTAACTGCGGTTCCCCAGCGCCGGGGTGTCGATACCAGCGATCTCGATCACAGCCTCATCTCCCCCGCCCGCATGCCCGCCGCACACGCCATGCCCATCTCCTTGCATACCCCAGCGGGTATCTTCCTGAAGAACCATACCCGGCAAGGGAGACGAATGGCAAATACCCTGGCGGGTATTGAAATGAGCAGACCGGTGCGCCGCGCCGAACACCACACCCGCCAGGCCGACTGTGGGCTGGCTCGGGCTGAGAGCGGCACGATGGGCAGATGGCGAGAGAGCCAGGCTCAGCGGCGCATTGGGATGACGCCTACGCCCCAACAAGGTACGGACCGCCGGAGCATCGCGGGGCGCTCTGAGGCGGCGTACAGCTGCTGGGCTCCGCTGAGCATCCAGTCATCGCCGACGCGACCGGCGACCCGGATCTGGCGTTCTTGGCGCGGCTGTCATGGGTTGTTTCTGATGGTGATCGTCATGGTGTAGCAGACCGCGGTGCCTGCCAGCGCGATGGTGCCGTCGTCGCGGACGACGGTTGTGCGCAGTTTGGTGATCGGCTTGTCGGTCCTGGCTTCGATGACCTCCACCCGGCCGGTGATGACGTCGCCGGGCCGCACGGGTGCCTTGAAGTCCCAGTTCACGTTCAGAAAGACGGTCCCTGGGCCGGGGAGGGACTCGGCCACCACGGCGTTGAGGATGGCGCTGGTGATCCCGCCCTGGACGACGATCTCGCCGAACCGTGACGCGCGTGCTGCCGCGGGGTCGTAGTGCAGGGGGTTGCGGTCTCCGCTGATCTGGGTGAACCGCTTGATGTCGTCTTGGGTGACAGCCCGGGAGAGTTCGGCGGTGTCACCGGCGGCCGGTGGCCCGCTGGGCCAGCATGAGTTCATTTTGATGCCTTTCGGTCCGGGTGAGCGGTGTAGTGTGCGGGGTCCGCCTCAGCTGGCGGCTGAGGCGGGTCATGGCGAGCAGCCCGGCTGCGGGCCCGGCTGCGAGTGCCAGGAAGGCGTAGCGCCAGCCGGCGGCGGTGGCGATCAGCGGGATCAGCTGGATTGTCACGATGGTCAGCAGGAATCCGATCGCGGTCTGGGCGGTCAGCGCGGTGCCGACGAATCGGCGGTCGGCGGTCTCGCTCAGCAAGGTGGAGAACACGCCGGAGTCGGCGATGACCGCGGCTCCCCACACCGCTGCGAAGGCAAGCAGCCAGGGGCGGCCCGCGTCGAAGAACAGCGGTGAGAGCAGGCAGCAGGCACCGCTGGCGGCGAGGGCCGTGATGGCGGTGGCGGCACGGCCAAGACGGCCGGCGGCCCAGCCGCCGATCAGGCAGCCAACCAGCCCGGCGACGCCGATGGTGAGGAAGGCGTCGATGCCCGAGGTGCCGGGGCTGGCCGAGGGTGGCAGGCCAGTGGGGGCGGTGGTGCTTGCGGCGAGGAAGGCCGGCAGCCATGTCCACAGTGCGTACAGCTCCCACATGTGCCCGAAATAGGCGAGATTGACCAGCCGGGGACCGGTGTCGGCGAACATCGCGAGCGCATAGCCGGTGCGGCCGGTGTCCCCCACGGCGGGGAGCCGCGGGCCAGGCCTGACCAGCGTGCCGGCGACGATCGCCCCGGCGAAGGCGGTTGCCGCGGCCGCAGCCAGGACAGTGCGCCAGTTCAGCCGCCACAGTCCGTCGATCAGGTGCGGGAGGGCGGATCCCAGGGTCAGCGAGCCGATGAGCACCCCCATGGCCAGCGCCCGGCCGGCCGGCCGGGACCAGGAGGCCATGAGCTTCATGCCCACCGGATAGACGCCGGCCAGGAAGACCCCGGTGGCGAACCGCAATGGCACCGCGGCGGCCGGACCGTCCGCGGACAACGCCATGACTAGGGTGCACGCGGCCGCGCCGGCGGCGCAGCCCGCGACGAGCAGGTGCGGGGGCATCCGGTCCGCCAGGCCGTACCCGGCCGAGGCGACGGCCCCGGCCACGAATCCGGCCTGCACCGGCGTGGTCAGCCAGGCGGCGTTGCCAGCGCTCAGGTGCCACTGGCTGGCCAGGGCGGGCACGACCGCCGATGCGGAGAACCACACTCCCATGACCAGTACCTGCACCAGCGCGATGAGACCTCGCTGGACCAGCGGATGCCGCACGTCAGTGCTCCCGTCTAGGCTGACGCCGGCTCGAGCTGGCGACCGGGACCGGCCAGATGGTCACTGGTCATCGCCGCCACCTCCTCGGCCATGGCGTCGCTCAGCTCGAGCATGTGATCGGCGATGTCATCGGCGGGGCGATGTTTCCCAGGCCCGAGGTCAGGCAGGACGCCAGAGCCGCGAGCATGAGCTCCGCCGGTGTCGGCGCGGTGGTCCCGCCCACCAGCACCGCGGGGTGATCCGCCTCGACGGTGAACGTGCCTGCACGCTGCTGCTCGGCGCCAACGCCGAAGAACGTGCTGATCCGATTCCGGTTGTGCGTGCCCGAGATCCAGCGGTTGTCCACGCTGAACCGGAACCGGGCCGCTTCTGGCTGAGCCTTGGCAGCGTCCAGCGTCGCGAACAGCTTGGCTGTGTCGACGTCATTACGGCGGGACTGCGCTGCAACAGTACTCACGAATACTCCTCCTGAGCTTCCGTTTGGGATGACTTCAGCCTCGATCGCAGCAGCCTGCGATTCATCGGTCAGGTGCCCTAATCCACCGGTAACGGATACTTAACTGCCAAGGGGGGTGCGCGAGGCCGGCTGCGGCGTGATCCAGTCACCGGTTCTGGTGGGCCGGGACGACTTCCTGTCCCTTGCCAGGCGCCGGCTCGCCGACGCCGCGTGTCGGGCACGGGCGAACTGCTGTTCGTCGCGGGCGAAGCAGGCATCGGCAAGACGCGCCTGCTCGGCGCGATCACGCGGCACGCCCACGCCAGCAATTTCGCCGTCGCCCGTGCGGCGGCATTCCCAGGTGACTTGCAGTCGCTCGCGGGCCTCCTGCTGGACCTAGCCAGCAATCTGACGCCCGCGCGCGAGCCGCCTGAGCAGCCTCGGGCGGAACCTGACGTCGCGGGTACGCGCGATCTCCACTGCCGCCGGTGACGCACATCACCGGCGCCGCCTGCTGGTTCAGGACCTGGCCGACCTGCTCGTTACCGTTGAACTTGGCAACCCGCTGCTGATCATTCTGGAGGACCTGCACTGGGCCGACGAGCTAAGCCTGGATGTGCTGGGCCACCTCGCCAGCCGGCTTGCGGCCAGGCCGATGCTGGTCGCTGGCGCGTATCGCAGCGACGAGCTCTACCCCCATCTGCCCATGCGCGACCTGCGTGCCCGCCTGCTGGGCCAACGGCTCGCCGAAGAAATCCGGCTGCCACGGTTGGGCCTGGAGCAGACCGCGACCATGACCAGCGCGACGCTCGGCCGGCCGGCCCCGGCTCAGGTGGTAGCGGCTGCTGGCAGGCCGCGTGTCCCGCGCGAGCCACAGGACGAGGTTCCGCATTTCCTGGCGGGTCCCGGGGAGTCCTGGCCGATGCGATAGGTCCATGAACATGCAACCAGCCGACAGTGCCAGGCCAGCAGCGTTTCCGGCGTGACGAGCCGCCGAGCCCGCAGCGCTGGTAGGAACCGGGCCAGCGCGGCCAGGCCCCCGGCCAGCCCAGCCCGGCGCCGACCGGGTGACCTGACGGCGCAGCACCAGCAAGTCCTGCCGGAGGACCATGATCTCCGCGTCCTTGGACGCCTGGCTGCGCCCACAGGCACAGCAGCGCGAGCCAGCCCAAAACCCGGATGAGAATCAGGTAGAGCAGGCGGAAACCATGAACCGCGATCCTGGCGCTTGCGCCGGCGGCCAAGCCCGCAGGTCACAGTCTGCCCGCCGAATTCTGGAGCGGTACAAGTCCCTTGCACTTCACGTGACGCCAGGCACAGCCGCTAGGACCAGAACTCATCAGAGGCGTACTGGTCCCTCGGATAGGTCCATACCTCGGTGGCCTTGCCGTCCGTTATGTGGAAGACCTGCACGGTGTCGTCTTGAAGGCTCCTGCCCTCGCGCTGGGCGCGGACCGTGGTCAGTGCGACCGCGTGCTCGTCGTTGGCGATCACATCGTGCAACTCGATGCTGATGGATCCCCAACAGGCCTCGAATGTGCGCAGAAGCCATCCCACCACCTGATCCACGCCGTCATAGTCACCGCCGAACGGGCTCCTGCCGGGATAATGCCACAGGATGTCCTCGGCGAAGAACCCGCTCTTCAGCGCGCTGATATCACCGCGGCCGAAGGCCGCATATCCGTCCCGCAGCAGTTCCTCATTAGCGTGTGCCATCTGGACCCCTCCCCTTCAGCCAGCACCAGCAGATACTGGGACTGTTTAGCGGTGCCCCGGGTCGGCCGTCAAGAACCCGCAGGCTCATCCTGAGGCAGTCCCGCATGGACCTCCTCACGCACCACGTCCAGTGCTCCCTGGCCAGAACGGCAATGTGCGTCCACGGCCCGGTCCCAGTTCCCGGGCGGGAACGGCAGGCCGATCTCATGGAACGCGGCGACCGGGAGCTCGAGGATCCGCTGGGCCGCGGGTTCAGTTGGGATGGCTGCATGACGTCTGCGACGGTGGCCGCGGCCGCTCGCGAATGAAACAACGATTTCTGGGCGGAGACGCCCGTCGTAATCTGCTCCATTTAGGCCTCCTAACCTGTCGGATGGCGATCACGTTGTGCTCGGCGGGCGCAGGCACGTTCACCAGGCCGCTGGCTGAGTCCCGGTCGCGGGTGTGCTGGCTAGCGGGAGTGTTACCGGCCCTGCGGCGGCTGGTGCGGGGGCAGTGGTGTGCAGGTGGCGGTGCACCAGGGGGATGGTGGCCGCGCCTTCGCCTACCGCGGAAGCAACCCGTTTGACCGATCTGCGGCGTACGTCACCGGCCGCGAACACCCCGGGCAGGCTCGTCTCCAGCGGCAGCGGCGGGCGGCCGGGGGGCCAGCGGGCGGCGGTGCCGGCTGGCAGGTCCGGGCCGGTGAGGATGAATCCCCGCTGGTCGCGTGCGACGGCTTCGCCGAGCCATTGCGTCCGCGGTTGCGCGCCGATGAGGACGAACAGGGCATCAGCGGGGACGCTGCGCCGCGCCCCGGAGGCGGTGTCGTGCAGTATCAGCGATTGGAGGCGGCTGGTGCCAGTGCCCTCGGCCACCTGCACGCGGTAGGAGACGTCGACGTTCGGGGTAGCGCCTATCTGGCGGATGAGGTAGTCGGACATGCTGTCCGCCAGCGACTCTGCGCGCACCAGGACCGTCACCCGGCTGGCCCACTTGGCCATGTGCAGCGCGGTCTGCCCGGCGGAGTTGCCGGCTCCGGCGACGAACACTTTCCGCCCGCGCATGGCCGGTGCCTCGCTGGCCGCGGGGCCGTAGAAGACGCCCCGGCCTTGCAGGTGCTCCAGGCGGGGGATACCGAGGCGCCGGTAGGTGGCGCCGGTCGCGATGATCACGGTGCGCGTGGTGAGAACGCTGCCGTCGGATAGCCGCAGCCGGTAGTGGCCGTCGCTTTTCGACAGGCTCTCGGCCTGGCGCATGTACAGGAAGGTGGTGCCGAAGGTCCAGGCCTGCTGCCAGGTCTGCTGTGCCAGCTTGGCGCCGCTGATGCCCTGGGAGAAGCCCGGGTAGTTGCGGATCATCGAGCTGGTCCCTGCCTGGCCGCCGACGGCCTCATGCTCCACAACCACGGTCCGCAGGCCTTCGGAGGATGCGTAGACCGCGGCAGCGAGCCCGGCCGGGCCTGCACCAACTACCGTCACATCGAAGACCTCCCCGGACGGGATCGGCCTCATCAGACCGAAGGCATCGGCGATCTCGAGGTTGGAGGGGTTGACCAGCGCTGGCCGCTCAGTCCCGAACCGGAGCACTACAACTGGCAGTTCCGGCGATTCCAGGCCGAGTTCGTGCAGCATCTGCCGGGCGTGCTCGGAGGTGGCGTCATAAAAGCCGGCCGGGACCCGATGGCGGGAGAAAAGGTCACGCAATTCCTGAGACCGCGCGGACCATCGCTTGCCGATCACTTGCGCCGCCTCGAAACTGCCGCCGCGCTGGCTGCTCCACTCCATCAGAAACTCGGTAATCGAGCGGTGGAACTCCTCGGCCGGGGCCTGCACGGGACGCGTCACCCAGTGGTCGATCTTGCCCAAGGCGACCGCAGCGAAGATCGACCGCATTGATTCCCAGTCACCCCAGCGAACCGCAGCCACCCGAAGAGCCGTCGGGTCGATGGCGCGGATCGCGGAAAGCACCTCGATGCCATCCGGGTCCTGCGCACCGACGTCGCCAATGACCAGCGCAACCGGCAGGCCAGCAGCCGACAGATCCCGCATCCAGGGTGCCAGCTGCGCGGACCGGTCACAGACCACGATCTGATAATCCGCGCCATACCGCTTGGACAGCTCCCGATGGAGGATCTCCCGCGCGCCAGGCTCACGGCAAACGATGACGATGGCCGCCTGTGCCCCGGCAGTTTCACCGACCTGGGCGGCAGCCATATCCTCATGCGCAGCGGTGGCAGTGCCAGCTGATGTAGTCATGTCGTCCCCTTCAGGCGCGTCATATGAAATTTCGGTGCACGGCCGGCTCCGGCCGGCCTGGCAACGTTGGCACCAGGCACCGCAACGGCTATCCGTAGCCTTGGCCAGCTGCGGAAGACCTGGACATCCGGTTCCCGGCCAGACCGAGCGGCGATCGCATAGGAACGCCGGTGCAGGACAGGGACATCGCGGTGCCCACCGTGCTCGGCGGGTATGGCTGATTCAGCAATCAAGCGGCCGGACGGACGCCAGGAACCAGTTTCGTTTCCTCAGGTGCCGTCCTCGTGGCTGTCTTGGCCCCGGGTTGGCGAGGGAGATGGCTGGGGCAGCGCGTGTCCTTGTACCGAGCCGCAAAGAACATGATGAGGGTCGTGGCCACGATCTGGGTCCCGCCGACCACCATGAAGACGCCGGCGTGAATGGCGATGGCGCGTGCTGTGGTCAGAAGGGACGCCAGGAGCCATATCTCAAATGCGAGCCGGCTGATGCCAGCCGAGCAGCGGGCCCTGATGAGGTGGGAAATCTGCGGTACGTAGGCTGCTCCGGCCAGCCCGGCACCGACAAAGCCCGCGATCTCTGTGGTAGTCAGCATCGCTGGCTCAATGACTGAGGCGCCTCGTCATGCCCGGGATCTCCCGGCGTGATCAGGTCAGCGCGCAACTCGCTGGCATGCAATATCCGTGAGGCGACGACGGCATGATCGCCGCTTGCCCAGGTTTTCTGCTGGCGCGCCCTGATGACCGACAGGTCCGCACTCGCCGTTGCCGTAGTCATAACGACTCCTCTTTCTCGGCCCAGTAAGGGGCAGCTCCGGTAAAGAGCTTGCGGCGGCGGTGATGCCCCGGACGAGTGACGGTCTCGTACCACCGCAGGCCGGGCAGCGGCCCGGCGAATCGGCATCAAGCGGCGGGCAGTACCCGCACATGCTGGGCCGACAGGCCGGGCGGGGGTACAGAATCTGTACTACCCCGGGCCGATCCGGCATCATGGGCAGATGACGAGCTATGCGGACTACTGCCCGATCTCGGTCGGCGTCGAGGTGCTGGGTGACCGGTGGACGCCGCTGGTCATCCGCGAGCTCATGGTGGGCGCCGGTGGCTTCAACGAGATCCACCGGGGGATTCCCCGGATCAGCAGGACCATGCTCGCGCAGCGGCTCCGGCTGCTCGAGCGGCGCGGGCTAGTTCGCCGTGAGCCGGGGGCCCGTGGCCGGCCTGGAAGTTACACGCTGACACCGGCGGGGGAATCGGTGACCCCGGTTATCTGGGCCATCGGGCACTGGGCCGCTGAGTGGATCTTCGGGGACCCCGCCGAAGAGGACTGCGACGGCCGGTCGCTCATGTGGCGCCTGCACCAGCACGCGATCGCGGCCAGGCTTCCCCGGCAGCGCACCGTCTTGCACCTGACGCTGACTGGCGCGGGCGCCGCTGAGGGCTGGCTCGACATCCAGCGCGGCGCGGTCACCGTGTGCACCGATGACCCCGGCTACGACGTCGACCTGGCGATCGAAGCTGACACCGGGCAGATGCAGCGCTGGCTGGTCGGCCTCGTCCCGTTCCGTGACCTGATAGCCAATGGCCACGCCCGCCTGCTCGGGCCAAGCCGGGCTGGCCCGGGCATTCCCGACCTGGTTCGACAACTCCTACTTCGCTGAAGGCCTGCGCCGGGCCGAACAACACCGGCGGCAGGCCGTGCCCGCCTAAGGCTCAACCGCCTACGCGCCGCGGCCGGAGAGGTGGTCTCCGCGCGGATCGGGCTGGCGACGACCCTGTTGTGGATCGGGGCACTTAAGTTCAAAGACTACGAGGTCCAGAACGCAGAGGTTCTGGTCACCGCGAGCCCGCTGACCTCGCGGCTTCGTGAGAAGCTGGGCGCCCAGAAGCGTGCTCACACCCTGGACTGCCGGGCATCGTCACGCAGCTTCCGCACCTGGCCGTCGCCCACCACTGGAACACCGCCTGGGCCAGCCTGAACGTCGCGATCGCGATCGGGCTCGCCCTGGCCTGCTGGCTGGCTCACCGACGCGACGCCAGGGCCGCGCTCGCCGCCACCGCGACCGCGACGCCGATGTGCGCCGATGGCTGGTCCGGCCTGTGCACCTCCGCACCGGGACACCCGTTCGCCTGCGCCGTCGCCGGGGCAACGGCCGAACTGATGGCCGCCGCCGCCGTCTGCCTGGTCATCGGACCGCGCACCCAGCAGGATGCGGACGGACGGCCATCGGATGATCTTCGCCTGCCGGCTGGGCCGGCGGTGGCGCGGCGTGCCGCTGCCGGCGCCGGGCCAGGGCCCGATGTAGCGAGGGCCGGGTACGCCGGCGTGCGCGCCGGCCCGGTGCGGGCTTATTGACCACTACAGCTATATGAGTAGAGTTACCGTTCATGCAGCGTAACCGTCCCCCGTCGGCACAGACGATCAACGTCTTGCGGGCGCTGGCCGCCGATCCGGCCCGGTGGCGCTACGGCTATGACCTGGCCACCGAGGTGCACCTTAAGTCGGGTTCGCTGTATCCGATCCTGGTCCGGCTCGCCGACCGTGGCCTGCTGGAAACCTCCTGGGAGCCGGGCCGGGGCAGCCGGCCGCCCCGGCATCTGTACCGGCTGGCCCCGGCCGGCCGGGAGTTTGTGGCGGCGTTGACCGCCGCCCGCACCGGCCGGGCGACCCTGAACCCGCGCAACCGTTGGAGTGAGGGGTAATGCTCGGTGGCCTGTTCTTCGTCCCTATGCTGGGCCTGCTGGGCATCATGATCGCCCTGTACCGGCGTAACCCGCAGAGGTTCCTGGACGGACCCACCGAGGACGCGCCGCTGCGGCTGATGCGCTGGGCGGCCGGCCTGCTGTCCCCGCAACGGGTCGAATGGGGCCAGGCCATGCTCGGCGAACTCGGCCACCTCGACGGCCGCATCCGGCGGATGCGCTTCGCGCTCGGCTGCGTCGTCGCCGCACTCGTGCTCCCACCCTGGGGACGGGCCGCCGCCGGAGCCTGGGCGATGATCGTGCTTGCGGCCGGTGCCGTCGGCCTGTACGGCGGAATGGCGGCCCGCTACCGGCTCGGCGGCGGTGACTGGATCGCGGCAGCGATTTTGACCATCTTCGTGATCGGTGTCCTGCTCGGCGCGAGCGCCCTGGTACGCCGGCCCGGTGTCGCGATTCCCGGCCTGCTCGGCGGCCTGTTCATCACCGTGACCTGGCTGACCCTGTCCGGGTTCACCTTCTACGATCAGATCTTGCCGGACATCGTGCCCTGGCACCCGTGGGTGGAGGTGATCGTGGTGCCGTTCGTCGTGGGCGCCGCCGGCACCCTGTGGGGCCGTGACCCGGTCGTCGGAAAGCGCATCGCCCGGCTCGCCGCCATCACCGGCAGCCTCGGCCTGTTCGTGTACGAAACCATCGCGGTCGCCGCGATCGGAGGCAGCGGACCGTTCGACCAGGACGGCGGCGGGACCCTCCGGGGCACCATCAGCGACCGGCTCGGCAGCAACCTGATCTCCCTGTTCTTCGCCACCATGGTTGTCGCCACCATCGGATGGGGCGGCGCCGCCGCGGCCGGCCGCCTGCTCCGCCGCACACCCACACCGCCAGTTCCCGGACCGATCAGCCCGAACTCCGAAACCCAGCAGGAGGCTTAACCACGATGACCACACCGGACCAGACAGGCCGAGCGGTTCCCGTACGACGTGGGCGCAGAACCGTGCGCATCGTGCTGCTGTGCCTCGCCGTGGCAGCGATACTGTTCCTCGCCGCCACCAGCTGGCTTAGCGGGCGCTGAAAATGGCCCTGGCTCACGTTAGGTGATCGGCGATAGGCCGCAGTGCTACCGCCGAAGACCGCCGACGCAATTAGCACGCGATAGCAGGAACGGGGCCGCGCTGGCCGGGCGGGGAGGAACCGTGAACGACCACCCCGGGCCGGTCAGCGATCGCAGCCTTCGGCTCACCGGCATGCCCGGGGCGGGCATCTTGCATGGCCGCCGTGCCAGATCCTGGTGTCAGCGGCCACGCTCAGGATGGGAGCATCGGCGGTGCGGGGGGTGAGTCCCGGTCGGCTGTGCCGACTGCCAGGCCAGGCCTGGTTGCCTGGGTGGGGCCCGCCCGGCCATCCTGGGTCGTTCACACTGCCATCGGCGTCTTGACCCACCCGGAGTCGTAGGGGGTGAGGAACTGCCAGTCGAGCCGCTGTCCGCTGATCAGCCAGCGGCCGCTGATCTTGCGGTAGCGCATGTCCCAGGTCAGGGCGAGGAACATGGCTTCGCCAACGATCGTGTGGGTTCCCCACATGTACCACTGGCCGGCGGCGTCGGTTCCGCTATCGGACAGGTGGATGGCGTGGGTGGCCAGGTGATGCTTGGCGAAGGTGATCTGCCCGGTGACGGTCTCGAAGAAGCCCCGGATGGCAGCCAGGCCTTCGTGCCGGCCGAACGGGCCTCCGTCGAACACCCCATCGTCGGTGAAGAGGCTGACAACACCATCGGCGTGGTAGTTGTTGTCGAAGTGCCGGGCGAGCTGCATCGTGACCTCGGTGATTTGCTCGAGGTTCTCCAGTCGCTGCACGCGCTGTTCCAGTGTTGCCATCGCCGTCTCCTTCGTGGTGTGAGAACCGTGCAGGTGCCAGACTAGAAACGAAGGTTTGGCGGGCGTTTGGCGAAATGTTGGCGGGAAACGGGTGCGGGTTCAGCTGTGCGGCCGGATGTGCGTTCAAAGCGACGACGGCACGACGATGGAGGGCTCGGCGTTTCCTGGCCGCCAGGGCCGGGTCGTGTTCGCCTACCTGGTGACCACTTCGCAGCCTGTACCGCGTGAGGTGCTGGCCGATCTGCTGTGGCCACACCGGCTGCCGTCCGCGTGGCGGCGTGACCTGGCTGCGGTTGTGTCGAAGCTGCGGGCGCTGCTGGCCCGGCTTGGGCTCGATGCCAGTGATGCGCTGCGCGGCGGCGGTGACTCCTACCAGCTTGTCTTGTCCCCGCGCCCGGAACTCGACGTGGACGCCGCGGCGGCCTGGCTCGCGGAGGCAGAGTCCGCTTTGGGGCTGGCAGATCGCAGCCGTGCGCTGCGGGCGGCGCAGGCGGCGGCAGAGGTGGCGCGCCGGCCGTTCCTGCCCGGGGAGAGCGGTGACTGGGTCGCCCAGCGGCGGAACGCCTTGGACGGCCTGCTGCTCGGCGCTTTGGAGGTTATTGCCGAAGCCGCGGAGCCGCTGGTCGCGGTTCGCGCCGCGGAGGAGGCGTCGGCCCTGCGGCCGCTGCGTGAAACGAGCCACCTCAAGCTGATCCGGGCGCACCTGCGCGCAGGTGACCGCGCCGAGGCGTTGCGGGCCTATACGCGTTGCCGGCATCTGCTTGCCGAGGAGCTTGGCGTCGACCCGTCTGCACAGATCCAGGCGGTATACCTGGAAGCGCTCCAGGAGCGGGAGGCAGGGCAGCCCACCGTTCGCCTTCCCCTGCCGGAGCTGGCATCTGTGCGGGACAAGGGCCCGTTCGCGGGCCGACGGGCCGAGCTCACCCGGCTGCGTGACCTGCTCGCCCGGACCGGGTCCGGGCAGCGGATGGCCTGCGTCTGCGGGGACCCGGGCATCGGCAAGACCCGCCTTGCGGCCGAGTTCGCGCACGCCGCCTACATTGGGGGGGCGATTGTGCTCGCCGGCCGCTGTGACCGGGAGCAGGTCGTGCCCTACCAACCTTTCGCCGAGGCGCTGAAGCAGCTGCTGGATGCCACCCCTGCCCGGGCATTGCGCGCCATCACCGGTAGCTGGGCGCCCGACCTCGCACGGCTCCTTCCCCAGCTCGGTGACCGGTTTCCAGGCCTAGCCGCGCCCGCCGCCGTCGAGCCCGATACCGCACGGTACCGGTTGTTCGAAGGCGTAACGGCGGCCGTGGTCACGCTTTCGCGCGCCGCCCCGGTCGTTTTGCTGATCGACGATCTGCAGTGGGCCGACAACTCAACGCTCGCCCTGCTGCGCCACATGCTGCGCTGTGATCAGCGGGCGCCCTTGCTCATCGTGGTCACCTGCCGCGACAGCGAGGTGAACGCGGACCACCCGCTCACGGCGACACTGGCCGACCTGCACCAGCAGGATCTGGTGACGGCCGTACCGGTGCCCAGCCTCGATCAGAGCGAGGTCGCAGCCCTGCTGGGGGGACGCGCAACGCTGGCTGCTGAGATCCATCAGTGCACTGCGGGCAACCCGTTCTTCGTCCACCAGCTCGCCCGCCACCTGATCGAGACCGGTTCAGCCGACCTGGCCCAAGCCGGGGTGCCTGCGGGCGTCACCTGGGTGGTGCGGCGCAGGCTCGCCCTCCTCGGGACCGATGCCTGGCGCAGCCTGACCGTGGCAGCGGTGATCGGGCACCGATTCGGTGCCGACCTTGTTGGGAGCGTCACCGGGCTGGGTGAGCAGGCCGGCCTTGAGGCACTCGAAGGTGCCTGCGCTGCCCGCCTTGTCAGCGAGATTCCCGGCGGCGAGGGTTTCGCCTTCATCCACGATCTGGTGCGCGAGGCTGTCTACGCGCAGCTGGGAGCAAACCGCCGCGCCCTGCTGCACCGGGCGGTAGCCGAAAGGCTGGAGGTGCTGGCATCCGGCTCAGCGGCAGAGCTCGCCCGCCACTACGCCGCCGCGGGCCCCGGCGCCCGCGGCAAAGCGGTGCACTACGCGATCCGGGCTGCGGAAGCTGCCGCGACCCAGCTCGCCCACGACGACGCTGCCCGCCACTACGCCGCCGCGCTCGCCGGGCTGCCGCCCGGCGAACCTGCGGCCAGCCGCGGCGCCCTGCTGCTGGCACTCGCAGGCGCGCGCGTGCGGGCCGGTGACCCGCGCGCCCCGCAGGCCTTTCACAGCGCGGCCGCTCAGGCGCGGAGCAGCGGCGACACGTTGCTGCTCGCCCAGGCTGCGCTAGGTGCGGCGGCGACCTGGGCACCCACCGGCAGCGCCGAGCCCGGGCGTATCGCCCTGCTATGGGAGGCACTGGCCGCGCTGCCACCAGGGCAAGACCAGCTGAAAGCGCAACTGCTGTCATCGCTGGCCAGCGCCCGGTACTGGGAAGCAGACCCCGCCCCGCGAGCACAGCTCAGCACTCAGGCGGCGGCGATCGCCCGGCGCCTCGGGGATCCGGCGACCCTGGCAGCCTGCCTGGAAGCGCGTAACTCATCGATTTGGGGGCCCGGCGACGCGGTGACCCGCCAGGCCACCGCACGCGAGATCGTCCAGCTCGCTGCCGCAGCCGGGGAGCCAGAGCTCGCGGTGCACGGGCATGCCTGGGGCATCACGGCCGCAGTCGAACTGGGCGACCGGGACGCGCTGGACCGCGAGCTCGGCGCCTACACGGCGCTCGCGGACGAACTTCGCCAGCCCCGCTACCGCTGGTACGCGCGGAGCCGGCAAGCCATGCAGGCGATCATGACCGGTGACTTCGCCGACGGGGAGCGCATAGCAGGTGAAGGCCGTGACATCGCCGACCGGGCGGGCGAGCCGGACGCCGAGAACCTGCTGGTCGCCGGGCTGTTCCCGGTTTGGCTCGAGCGGCCTCATGAGGGTGCCGCCCACACCCGTCTCAGTTCGGCCATCGACTCCGCTTCCAACGATCGCGTGCGCGTCACGCTGGCCTGTGCCCGCCTGCTGTGGGAGACGGCCACGGGCGCCAGTCTCGCGGAATACCGGGCATGGTTGCGGCGTCTCGGCGATCAGACCGCCCAGCCACGGGACATGCACTGGGCATTCAACATCGCCTGCCTCGCCGGCGCTGCCGCCAGGCAGCGGGACAAGCAGCAGGCGGCACGGCTGGCTGACGTGCTCGCACCCTATGCCGCAACCGGCATCATCTGGGCCGGGGCAGCGGCGTTCCTCGGCTCGGCCGCACACTGGCTGGGCGTCCTGGCCGCAACGCTCGGCCGCCACCAACTCGCCAGACAGCACTTGGCCACCGCCCTGACCTTCCATGAACGCCTCGGCGCGGCACCATGGATCGCCCGCACACAAGTCGAGCAGGCGCGCCTGCTGCTCGCCACCGGCGGCGATGCCCGCGCGCTGCCGCTGCTAGCTGCCGCGGGCAGGACGGCCAGCCGGTGCGGCATGAGCACTCTCGCCACCGACATCACCTCGCTCACGACCTACCGCCATAAGGCTGCAACCGCAACCCCAGCATCCTCCCGCTGATCCGCGACTCACTGAGCGCTTGACGGGTGCCGCCGCCACATTGGTGCCCTCAGCGTCGCCGACGGGGACGCCGTATCTGGGCCTGGCATCGGCCCGGTCAGACCAGCGCCTGCTGCCGCTCGATGGGAACTGCGCGGCCGGATACGTCCGGCTCAGCATCAGCCGCGGGCGATGTCGGCGAACGGGCTCAGGCGGCCCCACTCGCTGAGGGTCCTGGTCAGCCATCCCGGTGCGGTCAGGGTCATGCCGCCGGCCTTTTGCGCCGTGGCGAGGCTGGCTGTCCCGTTGTGCCAGCGCACCAGCCATTGCGCATCGGTGGTCACGATGCCGTCCTCGTCGAACCCGGGAGGCCGCACGCAGACCTCGTTGCCCCGGCGGGTGGCGACCACCCAGTACCGGCTGGGCCTGCCCGGGCCGGTCAGATCGAAGCGGACGACCAATCGGTCCCGCGGCAGGCTCTCGGGCTCGATTAGCCGCGCGAGCATCCACAGCGCGAGGTAAGGGTCCATGTGGGCGGGGAGAACCTCGCGCCACCGCGCGCCCCACGCGCCAAGGGCGAGGCAGACATCGCCCAGCTCGCGCCCGGCCTCGGTGAGCTGGTAGACCGGCCCTCCCGGGCCCGGCCGGCGCGTGAGGACGCCGTATGCCTCAAGCCGCCGCAGCCGCTGGGACAACACGCTGCGCGGCAGGCCCGGAGCGCCGTCGAGGATCTCGCTGAACCTCCCGCAGCCGATCATGAGGTTGCGGATGATGATCGGTGTCCAGCGCTCGGCGAACACCTCCGCCCCCAGCGCGACCGGGCAGTACTGGCCATATCCGTGCATGCCTCCACTGTCCACCTGGCAGGTGGATCCTCGGTAGTCCAGATTTCATACTTCCCGACCGCCTGCAGCCGCTGGCAGCCTGGACCCATGACCGGAACGGAGGCTGATCATGAACCTGACCAACCGGACGCGGCAGAAGACCTCAGCTTACAAAGCTGGGGTGCGGCAGGCCTGGGCGGCCGGCGACTACCACCGGTTCGCATCCGACCTGGTGTGGCACCTGGGCGCCGAACTGGTATCGGCGTGCGGAATCAGGCCGGGCGACCGGGTGCTCGACGTCGCGGCCGGATCCGGGAACACCGCCCTGCGGGCGGCCGCGGCGGGCGCGGCCGTGGTGGCGTCCGATCTGACTCCCGAGAACTTCCCCGCGGGGCGCCGGGAAGCGCAGCGAGCCGGGCTGGCCATCGACTGGGTCCAGGCCGACGCCGAAGACCTGCCGTTTGCCGACGCCCAGTTCGACGTCGTCACCTCTTCGGTCGGCGCCATGTGGGCTCCTGACCACCAGCGCGTCGCCGATGAGCTGCTGCGCGTGTGCCGGCCCGCCGGAACTATCGCGATGATCAACTTCGCCGCCGACGGGTTGCTGGCCGCCTTCCTCGGCGTGTTCGCCGGCTACGCCCCGCCGCCACCGCCGTGGGCGTCACCGCCGACGCTGTGGGGCGACCCGGACCACGTCGCCCAGCTGTTCGGCGACCGGGTCGCCGCGCTAGAAATCACACCGGGAACCTACACCGAGCGGGTACCCGGCGGCCCGCCCGGATACTGCCAGTACTACAAGCAAACCTTCGGGCCGGTCGCTGCGATCTACGCCGCGCTGCCACCCGGACAGGCCGCCGCCCTCGACCGCGACTTCCTGGCCTTCGCCGCCCACAACAACACCGGCCCCGCAGGGGGGGCAGCCGAACTGGACTACCAGTACATCCGGGTCATCACCCGCACCCGCAGCCGCTGACAGCAAACCCATAGGCCCGCGTCCTGCCGGCCCCGCAGGCATCAGCGCACATTTCAGCCACTGACGAAATTCCGCCAGGTTGCCTTCCCTGATGACTAGCGCCACCCGGGCTCGCGGCATCCTCCTCATTGCAGGCGACAAGGATTGCCTCCTACAATATTTCTTCATGGGAACACCCTCAAGGGCGGCTCGGGCACAGCCCGAATTGGCGCCTGGAACGCTCGAGATCCTGCAAGCGGCGACCCGAGTGCTGGCCGGTGTTGCACTGCGGAGCCTGGATGTCCTTGACGGCGCGGTGACTTTGCCACAGTTCCGGATGCTCGCGGTGCTGGCTGACCTTGGCCGGGCCCGGTCGGTGCAGGTGGCGCGCGCGCTCGGGCTGGAGGCCTCTACAGTGACCCGGCTGGCCGACCGCATGGTTGCCGCCGGGCATGTGACGAGGGGAACTGAGCAGGGTCACCGTGGCGTGGTGGCGCTAGAGTTGACTGCCTCCGGCGTACATCTGATCCGACAGGTCGCCGCGTGGCGGGAGCAGGAGCTGGCGCGGATTCTTCACCAGCTGCCGCCGGCCGCGTGCGCAGAGGTAGCTACTGCGCTGCGGCAGCTGGTGGAAGCCGCAGGCGAGGGCTACGGGACGATCTCCCGCGGCTTGGTGCCCGTGTGACCAGGGTTATCCGGCAGTGGCGCTGCCCCCGACCCGGGGCGCCACACCCGGTCGCGTGGGTCGGCATCACCGCGCCAGGTCCCGGTCCTGTGCCGTGCAATGAGGCCGGGATCAGCGCCGGTGGCGGGCTCCGGGGGCAGTAGTGGCTGGGCAACCCGCTGGCCTGCGGCAAGGCGGCGATCAGGCGGAGATGCCGGGCTGGGCGCCTTTCCGGGTGGCCCCGCCTCGCCGCCGCTCAGGCCAGCGGAGGGGTCTCTTCCTTTCTTCGTGGCAAGGATGGCGAGCGCCGGCTGCACTGGCCGTGCCTGCGGCGCGCGGGCGGCACCGGCGCCGCCGGTCCAGTCTGGATGCCGCGCACCTACCTGACGGCCCTGGTGTGACCAGAATGCCTGCCGGGCTGGGCCCGGCCACGGCCGGGACACTTGCGGGCAGTGCCCGTGACAGACAGCCCGGATGGGATGCTGACGAAACGGTGGCGGTTTTCTACCATGCGCACTACCGTTCGCTGGCCCGGATCGCCGCGCTCCTGGGCAATGACGTTGCGGTAGCCGAAGAAATAGTCCAGCGCGCTTTTATCTCGATGCACCGACTGCGTCGGCGCTTGCGGGACGGCGACGAGGCCCTGGGCTACCTCCGGCGGGCAGTGGTCAGCCGGGCACGCTCTCAGGACGCCTCTGCTGACCCGCCGAACAGGCGCCGGGCCGCGTCACCCGGCGGGCAGCCAGCCGGCACCGCTCAGGAAGCCCTCCTCATGGCGGCGCTTCGCAGCCTGCCGGCCCGCCAGCGCGAAGCCGTAGTGCTCAAATTCTACGCGGACTGGCCTGATGTCCAGATCGCTATCGCGATGGGAATCAGCCCATATGCACTGGGTGGCCATCTCCGGCGAGGGATATCCGCCATGCAGGCTGCATCCCAGAGCGATGCCATGACGCCGCAGCTGCCCAGCTAGCCAGAGACGACCGCCCGGCCGCATGAGCAAGCCGAGGCGACCATGGAGAGCGGAGGTGTCCTGTCGCCCCCGCTGACCCTGATGTCCGCGGCGAACAGGCGGTCCGCGGTCACCGGCCCCTATCAGGCTCGCGCCGCACGGGGTTTCGACTGATCAGGAGCATCGCGGCATCGTCATGCGGCTTGCGGCCAACATGGCGGACGACATCGACACGGAGACGATCCAGCGCGGCCCCCAGATCCTGCCCGGCAAGCAGGGGCCCACACTGGTGCAGCGGATAAAAGCAACCTGAGCTGTCCCGTGCCTCGCTGATCCCATCGGTGTAGAAGAGGATGCGCTCGGCCAGGCGGAGTGGCATGGCGCTCGTTTTCCGGGGACTCGGCATCAGCTGCCCCAGCCCGAGGGGCAGGCCGGGGCATGCTGGCTCGATGAACCGGACCGCGTCGTCGGTGAGCAGGAGCGGCGGCGGGTGGCCGCAGTTGAGGATCTCGATCTCCGAAGGGCTGGGGGGTATCTCGGCCAGCACCACGGTCACGAACTCCTCCTCCGTCAGCTGCCGCTGCAGGCTGGCCTCAATCCGTGCCGCGATCTCCGCCAGGTCCGCCGCGTCGTAGGCTGCTTCGCGGAACGCGCCCAGGACGACCGCCGCCGTCTGCACCGTGGGCAGGCCGTGGCCCTGCACATCGCCAAGGATCAGCCGCATGCGGCCTTCGGCCACGATCACCGCGTACAGGTCACCGCCGATCCGTGCCGCCGCGCTGGCCGAGTCGTAGCGAACGGCAGTGCGGACGTCCCCGATGACGGTAGGCACCGGGCGAAGCAGGACAAGCTGCGCGGCCTCGGCGACCGCGGTGATGTCGGCAAGATAACGCTCCCTTCGGCGGCGCCCAACACTGGCGACCACACCTGCCGCAGTGACCCCCGCGATGGTAGCCAGGGCCACAGCCACTCGCCGCGATCCCAGCAGCCCGTCGTACGCCCCCACCGGCAGGCACATGACCGCTCCCAAGCCGCCCACCAGCGCCGTTCGCAGCGGGCTCAGCGAGACCGCGGCCAGTGCGGGTCCCAGCGATAGCAACGGCAGCAACCCAAAGGCCGGGCCGGCCAGCAGATCGGCACTGACGACCGCCACCATGACCGCGAAAGGCAGCACGCCCAGCATGACCCGGACCGACATCCCGCGCAGCGTCTGCTGCCCGGCGGTCAGTGACTCTCCCCGCTCGGCTGCATCACTCGTGGATGCAGACATCAGCGCCCATGCTCCAGCGGACGGTGGCCGACGATCTGCTTCATCCCGTTTCCCTGCCGAGGCCCTCCGCCCAGCTGAGGATGCCTCGGTTCTGGCAGGTCCTGGCTGCCTGCCCCGCATCTTTGCCTTTGCAACAATAAGATAGGCTAACCTTCATCGCGGGTGTGACGCCGAACCCGTAGCGAATGAGGCCTGTTGCGGCGACCCGGGGGCGATGCCGACGGCAAGACCCGGTGCTTAGGATCAGCCAAGCCGATGGCTCAGCCCGCGATGCTGGCGACCACGATGGCGGTACAGCCCCATTACCGCTCATGCAGCCTCCCCCACCTGCGCATGCCGGGCCGCGCCGAACGTGGGCGTCGGCCGCGGCCGACGCCCACGTTCGGCGCTGACGCCACCCAGCTACCGGCGACAGCCGACGCCCCGGCAACCCGAAATCACCTTGCAAACTACAATAGTTGCCTATAACAAGACATGGCCTGGGCAGACCAGGCAAGAGCACCCGGCCAGAAGCCCTGCTGGTGGACGGACATCGTGGTCGTGCGGGCCGTGCCAGGAGAGCCGGTAACTGGCCTGCCGCATCACGGCGAGCCCGTTATCCGGCGGCGCACCGCGCCGGGCAGGGAGCTGAATCATGGAAATCGTCAAGAGGGTGCGGCCCCCGGCCGGACCGAGCCGGTTGCTGTTCCGGCTGCCGCTCCACCTCTACCGCTGGGGACTGGGCTGGCTGTTCGGCCATCGCCTCCTGCTTCTCAACCATGTGGGCCGGAAGAGCGGCAAGCGGCGCCAGGCTGTCCTCGAGGTCGTCGAGCACGACGCGAGCGATGGCAGCTATGTGGTCGCGTCGGGGTGGGGGCCAGGCGCTGCGTGGTACCGCAACGTCCGGCATATGCCCGATGTCACCATCCAGGTCGGACGGGACGATACCGGTGACGGGTGTCCCGCTGCCCACCGGTGAGGGAGCGGAAATCTTCGCGCGGTATGCGTCCGCGCACCGCACGCTGGCGAAATATCTTCTCCCCCGCCTGATGGGCTATGCGGTCGACGGTTCCGAAGCCGACTTCCGGGCCGTCGGGTCGCACATGCCCTTCGTCCGGTTTGTTCCGCGAGCCGGCTAGCCGGCTGGTCGCACTGCCGTCGGCCGCGGTCCGGATCCGGCAAGGCTGGTCAGGGACCCACGGCGCCCTGTGACTCGCTGCGCATTCCGGGCTGGCAGCCCCGCGCCCAGCCGGTGTGGCATACCCCGCGGCCGCACCTGACCAGTCCTGGCCCGACTAGCCCTGCTCTAGCCAGCCTTGGGCTTAGCCGCAACCGGGGCTTCCTTCCCGCGAACCGGTGTCTGCAGCGACGTCTTGAGCAGTCTGCCACCCCGCGTAGACCCAGGGCATGGTAGATGACCGAGATAACGGCGAGTGCCCAGGCGGCAACATGCTGGCCGGCGGTATACAGTGCCGCGGCGGCGAGCAGAGAAATGACCAGTTCCTGGAGCAGGCGAAGCGGCTCGGCCAGTTTTTCCAGTGGTCGGGAAGGGCCGGCCGCCTGGGCCAAGCGCACAGCCTCGGCCGCGCCGCCAGTCCAGGGCTCACCGTGGCCGGGCAGCAGGATGTCGGCGGCCAGGCCGTGCACGGCGGCCAGGGACCGCAGCGCGGCGGGAGTGGCCAGGTTGAATCCGGACGGCATGATCTGCGGCCCGGTCTGCCCGGTGAGCGGGTTGCGGGTCACGATCGTGTCGCCGCTGAACAGGACCCCGCGCCCGGCCAGGAACAAGGCGGCGTTGCCCGGGGTGTGGCCGGGAGCGTGCACGGCCGTAGGGCAGCCGGGTACGTCGATGACTTCGCCGTCGCTGAACACCGACACCTCAAGGATCGGGACGATTTTCCCGCCGCCACGGCGCATCAGGGACAGCATGGTCCGGTAGAACTCCGCCCGCAGCAAGTAGCGCGCCATGCCGCCATCGTTCTTCCCTGGCTTGCCGCCTTTCGCGACCTGGGCGTCGGCGTGGTGGGCAATGACCCTGGCCCCCGTCTCGGCGCGGGCCTGCTCGGCGAACCCGGTGTGGTCGGCGTGTGCGTGAGTCAGCAGCACGGCGTCTATATCGCCAGGGAGGTAGCCGCGCACCGCCAGCGCGCGCTGCAGCAGCGCACGCCTGGCCAGGTGGACCGGCCCCGGGTGTGATAGCTGCGGCAGCGCGGGCACTGACCGGGCTGCCTCCTGCGAGGTGGGCAGGTGCGCTAGGGCGGGTACTGTCCTGCGGGCTGCGTGGCACCATCAGCGCGGTTGCGCTCTTCGCGGTCGTGGCGGCGGCGCACATGGCTGGTACGCAGATTTATCACCTTGACCGAGTGACGGCCGCAGGCGAGGTGTTCTTCCCGGCCGCCGGAGTGACCGCCGCCGCCTTGCTTCTGCTCCCGCGCTACCTGTGGCCGGTGATCTTGGCTGGGGCGTTCTCCTGCCAGCTAGCCTGCAGCCTAGCGGGAGATGAGGCCGTCCTCGTGGCCACTGGCTCCGCCCTGGCCAGCACCGTTGAGCCGGCCGTGGGCACGGCGGTCCTGCTGGCCTGGATCGGCGGGCCGCCTATGCTAAGCCGACGGCGGCACCTGCTCGCCTTCGTGGCCGGCCCGGCAGTGATCGGCGCCAGCGCTGGTGCGCTGATCGGCACGGCGGCTATCACGCTCGGCGGCCGAGGCAGCCAGTTCGCCACCGTGCTGGCCCGGTGGTGGACCAGCGACGCGCTCGGTGTACTGATCGTGGGCGGGTAGCTGGTGGCCTGGCTCACCGAGAGCGCATCACCGATCCGGCCCGGCTACCGCAGGCTGGAGGCGGGGCGCTGGCCATCAGCGCCGGGCTGCTGGCCTGGCTGGCGTTCTGGAATTGGCGCCCCGGCCTGACCTACCTGTGCCTGCTGCCGCTGGGCTGGGCGGCGATCCGGTTCGGCGCCAGGGGCGCCACGGCGGTGGCCACGCTGACGGCCGTGGCCGGGGAATGGGGCACGATCACCAATCACGGCTTGTTTGCCGCCATCACCAGCCATGACAGTATGCAGGCGCTGTGGCTGCTGCAGCTGTTCCTGGCCATGGCCGTCCTCGGCGGACTGGTGCTGGCCAGCCAGGTTGCCGAGCTGAGCCGGGCCGAGGCGGCGCTCCGGGACAGCGAGCGCGCCGAGCGTGAAGCCCGGCTAGCCGCGCGCGAGGCCCGGGCCACCGAACGCACCCGGGTAGCCCGCGAACTGCACGACGCGGTGTCCCAGGCGCTGTTCTCGATGACGATGCATGCCCGCACCGCCGAGCTTGCCCTGGCCCGCACCCCGCAGCCAGCCGACCGGCCGCTGGCCCGCGCCATTGGGCAGCTCCGGGAGCTGACCGCATTGGCGCTGGCGGAGATGCGCGCGCTGATCTTTGAACTGCGTCCCGACGCGCTGGCCACGGAAGGACTGGTCGCTGCACTGACCCGGCAGGCCGCCGCGATCTCCGCCCGGGAGCAGCTGCCGATCACCGTCGACGGCCCCTGCGAACACTGCCGCTGTCGGCGGACGCCGCGGAGAACAGCTACCGGGTCGCCATGGAGGCCCTGCACAACGCGGCGAAGCACGCTGCGGCCAGCCGTGTGGCCGTGACAGTGACCCCGGCCGGGCGGAGCGTGCGGATCAACGTGACCGGCGACGGGGCAGGCTTCGATTTCAGCCTGGCTCAGCCCGGCCACCTGGGGCTGCAGACCATGGCTGAACGGGCCAGCGCCCTGGGCGGTGACCTGGAAGTGATCACCGCGCCAGGCGCTGGCGCACGCGTGCAGCTCACCGTGCCTGCTTCCGGCACCGCAGATAGGGAAAACGGCAGATGACCATGGGCACAGCCGCCGCCGCGCCGCTACGGGCCTTCCTGGTCGACGACCATGCCATCGTCCGCTGCGGAGTGCGCGGTTACCTGGAACTCATTGACGACATCATGGTGGTCGGCGAGGCTCGCTGGCCGGATATCGAGGTCATCGCGGTCACCAGCTTCCTGGAAGAGGCCAAGGTCCACTCCGCGCTGGAGGCGGGCGCCGCTGGCTACCTGCTCAAGGACGCTGACGCCGACCAGGTCGCCGCGGCCATCCGGGCCGCCGCCGCTGGGCAGTGCCACCTGGATCCAGCAGCCGGCAAACTGCTCGCCGAGTCCCCGTGCACCCCCCGTCCCGCAGCGGGCACTCTCACGATCCGGGAACGCGAGGTACTCGCCCAGGTCGCCAGCGGCGCAACCAACCAGCAGATCGCCCACCGGCTCGGCATCGCCGAACGCACCGCAATCGGGCCGGACCCGGTACACCAGGTCACGTTCGTCACCTCTAGCGCCCGGCCGCCGACCAGCACGGGCAGCCCGTCGCGCACGCGGCGGTACCAGCGTTCACGTGCTCCACCCGGCGGCACCCAGGTGGGGCAGCTTGACCCGCAGCACTGGGCCGCCGTGCCCGCGGACCTCTGGCCGCAGCTTCCTGCCCAGGGGGTTTTCATGTAAGAATGTGGTTCGCCGCGAACCACAGCACCCGCATGATCTGCCGGGCTGGGCGGCCCTCAATGTCGAACGGGATCTGCCCCGGTCACCGCGGCAACCGTGAGCTGGATGTTGTCTGTCCTCGCGCGGAGTCCCGAAGACGTGCGTCACGCCTTCTGCTTCCAGGTATCTGGTGATAAGTTCCGCGACGTTGCAGGGCGTATTGGACATTGATCTCCACCGTCCCGGGCAGCCCTGGCGGTGTCTGGAAGATCACTGATCTAGGTGCTGGCCTGGTGTGACCCCGGGACGGCGGCGGCTGCCGGGGATCGCGGGGTGGCGCGCGATAGCTTGGCGGGCCACCAGTTCCACCGTCCGCACAACACCACGATCGCTGGCACGAGCAGGGTGCGGACGAAGAAGGTGTCGAGCAGCACGCCGAGGGCGATCGCGGTGGCTAGTTCCTTGATCTGGGTGGTGGCGCCGGTCAGGCCTGCGACGCCGAAGGTCGCGGCCAGTATCAGCCCGGCCGAGGTGACGGTGGTGCCGGTGTGGTGCATCGCGTCGGCGACCGCCTGGCGCAGTGGCGCTTTGTGCGCTTCCTCGCGGATGCGGCTCATGACCAGGATGTTGTAGTCCTCGCCGAGCGCCATCAAGAACACAAACAGCAGGAACGGCAGCACGAAGTCGAGCCCGGCGTCGCCGGCGGCGCCCTGGAAGATCAGGACTGCGATGCCCAGCGCGGCGAGGTAGCTCAGGACTACGGTCGCCACCAGGTACAGGGGGGCGATCACGCTGCGCAGCACCAGGCCGAGCAGCAGCGCGAGCAGGGCGGCCACGATGGGCACGATCTGTTTGAGGTTGCTGCTTGACACACTGCTCACGTCGAAGGAGGCGGGTGCGAGGCCTTTGACCCCGCTGTCGGTGGCGCCGACGGCGTGCTGGACGCTGGTGACGGCGCCGCGCACGACGGGGACGGCGTTCAGCGCCGCGGTCGTCGTTGGCGGGCCGGCGGTGAGGGTGGTGTAGAACTGAACCGTCTTGCCGTCGGGGCTGACGAACTGCGAGGTGGCACGGTAGGCGGCGTATTGCTGCGGCGGGACTGGGCTGTTCGGTGGCGGGGTCGCGGGCAGCTGGCCAGGTGGCCCCAGCTGCTGGTACAGGCTCTGGAGCTGCTGGGTACTGACCGGTGTGCCGTTGGGGTTGAGCAGGCCGTTGACCGAGGCGAACACCGGTTTGCTGCCGAGGCCGTTCTCGGCCTGCTGCACCGGCGTGAGGCCGGCCCAGACCGAGGACTTGTACACCAGCAGGACAGCCGTGGGGCTGGTGACCGCGACCGGGTAGTGGGCGTTGATGGCGGCGGTGCCCGCGGCCGAGTCGCTGCCCGCCGGGCCGGTGGAAGTACCGCCGAAACCGCTGGAGGTATAGCCCGCCGCGGCGACCGCCAGCCCCCCTAGGAACATCACGCCGAGCACCAGCGTGACCACCGGGCGCGCGATCACCACGTCGGCCAGCCGGGCCCACAGCCCCCGGCGCTCGGCGTGCCGGATCGGGGCCGGCCAGAACACCGCGCGGCCGAACACCGCCAGCAGCGCCGGGGTCAGCGTGAGCGCCGCCAGCAGCATGATCGCCACCCCGACCGCCAGCGCCGGGCCCAGCCCCGAATACAGGCCGAACGAGGCGAACAGCAGGCACAGCAGCGCTACGATGACCGTCCCGGCCGAGAACGTGATCGACTCACCGACATACCGGGCCGCTCGCTCGATCGCCGCCCGCGGCCCGGCCCCGCGTGCGAGTTCCTCCCGCACCCGCAGAATCAGGAACAGCCCATAATCGGTCCCCGCGCCCAGCAGCAACACAACCAGCATCGTCTGGGTGACGGTCGAGACCTGCAGGCCATGCTCGGCCAGCCCGCCGATGACATGCTCGGCCATCTGCAACACCAGCACCGCCGGCCCCAGCGTCACCAGCGGGGCAAGCACCGCCCGGAATACGATGATCAGCATCACCAAGATGACCAGGCTGGACAGGATCTGGGTGCGCTGCTGCGCGCCCGCCTGGGAGTTCTGGTTGTCCACCGCGGTAGGCAGTTGCCCGGTCAGATGGCCGCGCAGCCCGGACGGCAGGTCAGCCCCGCTGATCGTGGCACGCACGGCAGCCACCGTCGCCGCCGCATCCGGGCTGGAGGTCAGCACGCTGAAGACCACCCCTGCCTTCTGCGCCTTGCCATCCGCCGACAGGCCCTGGTCGGACGCCGACACCACATGGCCGTCTTTGGCGATCTTGGCTTCGAGATCGGTGACCGCTGACTGATCGCTGGCGCTCAGCGTGGCCTTCCCGGCCACCACCAGCGTGCCGGTGGTCGTGCCCGCGGGCTGGAACGGCGCCGCCAGCACCAGCGCATGCTGGCTCGGCGTACTGGCTGGCAAGAACGTGCTGTTGTCGGTATTGACCGAACTCGCCACCGAGGGCAGCAGCACAACGCACAAGGCCGCGGCGATCAGCCACCCGGCGATCACCGCATAACGGAACCGCATCGCGGCCCGGGCCAGGCCAGCCATGAAGCCTTCCACCGCACTCCCCCAACCGGGCCGAAATCAGCTGACACTCCGGAACACGGCTAGCCCATGACCCGGCACGAACATCCCGCCGGCGGATCCGGCGTCACATCAGTGCCAGCCGGACCCGTCACCTCCGCATGTGAAGCTTGAGGCTTGCCAGGCGAGACCGGTCAAGATCACTCATGAGCCCAGTAGATTGTCCGCGGGCAACGTCATACCCAAAACGGCGTCGGTTATTGGCAAAAAGGCCCGGCTGTCATTCACTGGGCGGAGGGCTAATTCTGCCTGGTCGTCGCCTGCCGGGCTGGGCGCGGCGGGCGCAGCGGCTGCCTGCGCCGCCGCGCCGGACCTCGAACGCCACGCCCATCGTCGCAGCAGCGTGCGAGCTCTGCCTTTCGCCGGGCGGCACGCGCCAGCGTCGCTACGGCGTGAGCGTTTTCAGCTGGGCGAAGCGGATCACGATTCTGACGGTGGGGCCGAGCTTGGCCTGGAGGGCGGTCCACAGGCCGGGGGTGACCTGTGCTGGGTCGGTGCCGGCGAGGTCGATGGTGGCGGTGCCGCCGGCCAGTGAGACGCTGCGGCGCCTGGACGGGAGTGGTGATGATCCGCGGGCCGGCCGCGGCGAAGACCGCGGCGAACGCGCCGGTGTATGTACTTGGCAACCCGGTATCTGATCAGGAGCTTGAGGCCGTCGGTCCGCTCGCCGAGGTCCATGAGTATGTTTCGGGCCTGCTGGACCGTCCAGGCGGCGGAATACCGGGGCGTAGCCGACTACTGAATCCCATTTTCGAGCGGGACAGGTTCGCTCGCCCGTTTACAAGACGACACTTCTCTCGGGTGAGCCACACCCCCGCCGGAATCGGGGGTAGGCCTATATTGTTCGGTGCTGGCTGCCAGACTAGGCAGCCAGCACGTCGTTAGCCGCTGAGCAGGCTGCGGGGAGATCTGATCACGTCAAGCGTGACTAGGTGCGCATACCGGACGCTGCGTTCGATGCGCACATCCGCTGCCCAGCAGGCTGCGCTCAAGACGCTGCGAGCGGACTGGAAGTCCTCGGCGCATGTTCCTGCTGTACACCAGATTCGCACCCGCTCGCCGAACGGCTCCAGCGAGGTGCGCAGGATGACAGGGAGCCTGCCTCTTCTGTTATAGATCCTGGCCTGTGCGCAGCCAACGCGCACACGGTGCGGCGTGATGATGCACCATGCCCGGGCCAGCAGCGCCTGGCGGCTGGGGGACCAGAGCCCGAGCGCGAATCCCAGGATCGTCGCCTCGACCAGGCTGCGATCAGAACCCAGGGCCCGTGCAGTCATCAATGCGCCCAGGGGTGCACCGATGGCCAGCAGGAGCTCGTAGCGCCATCTCCATGGCAGCGCCAACGAGGCGGCGCGCGGAGTCCTGCCGAGAGCGCCCTCGAGGTTCGGGAGCAGGTAAGTATTGGCCCGCTTGCGCAAGCGGCATCTGCTCATGTGTCTCGCCTCCCCCCTCGACTGACTGGTGGCCCAAGGTTCAGGCGGCCGCTGCCCGCACATAGTCCGCATCGCTCCTCGGCGGTGCCCCCCGTGCTCAAGCAGTGCGGGCATCTGATGAGTGAGTCGAACCGTGGGTCGCGGTATCTGTGGCCGAGGCCACCCTGGATCGGCGTGATCTGCCAGCCGCGGAAGCGAGCCTGCGCGTCCTGCTCGTTGAACAGCCGTGCCCCGTACTTGTGTCGGCGGTCAGCTAACCAAGTCGCTAGCCGGGTGAAGAGGCCGTTATCCGAGATTCCGTGCGCTCTTCTTGCGCGTGGGCCAGCCCGGGGGTTGCCATTGCGGCCATGCTTGCTATTGTTGATCAAAGCACTAACCTCTTTCCCCTGCTACGGGCCGGGATTGGTGTCTGGCTGGGCCGATGTGCCGCATCGGCCCAGTTTCGTGTTCAAGGCATGAATGACGTGCCCAGCGGTGCAGTCCCGCTTACGGGGCTCGCCAGCGTGCAGCGATTGTTCCCGCGCCGTCATGATGATGGCCAGGGGTTGGCCGGTCGGATCAGGTAGTCAGCAGCGCCTCCTCTCCGCCGCGGGACTCACAGTCCGCTCGGCGATCTATGTGGTGACCCACAGGTCACTCAACCGCACTCGGCGATTCGCTTGAGGATGTCCTCTGCTTCTGCTATCCATGGTGAGTCAGGAACGTACCGCTGGCAAGTACCATTTCGCTCCGACCCCCGCCTGAGGGCCGATCATGGGAGTGGCGGTTCAGGTGGCACTCATGGGAACAGATGAACCCTCCGCGGCGGGCGATCGGAACCCGCCGGTCCGCCGCCGTGAATTGGGAGCGCTGCTTCGCGCTTTGCGGGCAGAAGCTGGGCTGACCGTCGAGCAGGTTGCCGAGCGCCTGCTCTGCTCGCATGCGAAAGTAAGCCGGATGGAGACAGGCCAGCGTGGCGCAAGCCTGCGGGATGTCCGTGATCTATGTGATATCTACGGCGTTACCGATCCGACCCTGCGGGATCACCTTATGAGCCTGGCTCGGCAGGGTAGGGATCAGGCATGGTGGCAGCCTTTCGATCTCCCTTACGCCACCTATGTTGGCCTGGAAGCTGAGGCACTCTCGATCCGCGACTTCGAGCCCGGAGTCTTCCCGGGTCTTCTGCAGGTACCCGAGTACGCACGGGCCATACACGAGGGTGCTATGCCCAGACTCACCGGCGGGGTCATCGATGAACGGATCGAAGTCCGGCGTATCCGACAGAAGGTACTATATAAGGATGAACCCACCAGACTCTCTGCTGTGATTGACGAGGCGGTGCTACACCGTATTGTCGGTGGGCCGACCGTCATGCGCCGCCAGATCGATCAGGTGATAGCGGCATGCAGGCTGCCGAATGTGACAGTACGGGTGATCCCGTTCAGCGCCGGGGCGCACCCTGCCCTCGACAGCACCTTCATCATCCTTGAAGAGCGCCCTCCTGTGGCCAGTGTGGTGTATGTTGAGGGCCTGGTTGGCCGGATCTACCTTGAGCGACCGCAGGATGTGCAGCGATATGTGCAAGTTTTTGAGCGCCTGAGTTCACTTGCGCTAGACTCCACAAAATCCAGGGACTTGATGCTGAGAATAAGCGCAAAATATGAAGAAGATTAAGGTCATCCTAGCAGGTAATTTCCTCCTTGCGATGATCTCTGTAACCATCTTTTCCGCATAGCAATAGACCGTCGCCTATTTTACGTGAGAAGCTAAGGAACCGTTGAGGATGCATGCTGACCTGGGGGAAAACGTTCCTGTTTGGCGCAAGGCACAGCGGAGCGTAGGCAATGGGGCGTGCGTGGAAGTAGCCCCGGTTAACGGCAATATCGCCATTCGCGACTCAAAGAATCCGGACGGTGCCGTGCTCATATACACGGCTATCGAGTGGAACGCCTTCCTGGACGGAGTCAGAAAGCGCGAATTCGATGATCTGTGCTGATCGCGTGATCCAAGAATAGCTTATCGAGGGATGGCCCACTGGCTGTGCCTGTGGGTGCCGGAAACTGTGTCACCTCATGCGGCCTGGCCTCTTGCCCAGGCCGATCCCCGCGCGACCGTTTCAAGCTGCCGGGCGGCCGTCCCGCTCGGCACGATCCCTGATGCCGCGCAGCATCCGCGCCGTCATCAGGAAGCTGACCGCCGCTACGGGCTCGACGAGCAACGGAGCCCACCACCGCGAGGACGCGTATCGCTCGCGCACCAGCAGCCGTGTTGTCCCGCCCGGCTGCTCCCGCAGGGCAAAGGCCCAGGTGAAGTCGTACGGCGGCGGCGCCGCGCGCACCGGCACGCCGCCTCGCAGGACCAGCGCCCGGCCCTGCTCCACGACCGTTACACCCAGCCCGACCTCCGGGGCGAGCCTGACCTCATCCCCGACCTTGACGTCCTGCCACTCCGCGACGACCCGGTCCGCGCTGTGGATGTCGCAGCCAGCCAGGTTCTCGAGCACGTCGTAACTGTAAAAGCCGCCCCGCCCCTGACCGAGCTGGGCGATCCACGGCCAGATCTGATCTGCCAGGGCATGGACTGTGATGGCCCGGGTCGCCGCCAGGTCGGGACCCGGGATCAGGTCATCGCCAGCCAAGGCGGCGCCGGCTTCTTCGCCAGTTGCACCCCAGCCAGGCAGTCCCGGCCTGACCACCAGGATGTAAACCGCCGCCGCGCCGCCAATGACGGCAGCGCCCGCTGCATATGCCCGGCTCCTCATTCAATCCCCCTCGCCGCTCATTATCGGCCCCTTCATGAGGCCTAACGCCATCCCGGCCAGACCTGGGCCAGACACCAGTTAGTGGAGGTCAAGACAGAAGCGCCCCGACCTCTCCCGCGGTCGCAGAAGCCACACGGAAAAGCTAATCGGCTAACGCGCGGCGCTCCGGGGGGACCCAGCTCGGCCTCGGCGTCCGGTAGCCGCATACAGCGCGTCAGGTCAGGCCGGACCTGGCATCAGCGGCGGGCCGGGACGTTCGCTGGCACATCGACGCGCGCCGGGCCCGGCGGCGACCTCCAGGCCAGTCACGCCGCGCCGAGTCGGTGGCGTGCATTGGCTACGTCGATAGGGGGCATCACGCTGAGTGGCGGCGGATGTCCAGGGAGAACGCGCGCAGTGCCGATATGAATGGCGCCTTGTCCTTGGGCTTGCCGTTCGAGTAGCGACCGAGCGGGACAATATGCGCGTCCTGGAGATCAGGCGCCTGCTCGCTGCCCGCCTCCTACGGCTGCACCCGCCCGGTCATGCAGACCGCTAGCTGAGCTGCCGACGCCGCCACCAGGTCCGCTCCGGCCAGTATCACCAGCGCACCCGGCTAAGCCGAGACAATGCCCTGGTCAGCTAGCAACTGGCGGGCTGCCGTACTGGGTGCCTGGTTTGTCGCCTGCCGATTCGGCGCGGTGTATTGCCCGCATGGCGCCCAGGAACAGCCGCTGCTGACTAAAGCGGCCCGGAGCCCGGCAGTCGCCGCCATGTCGCTCAGCGGGCCGCTTGGCCTGCGGTACATCCGCCGCGCCCAGCGCGGCAGGGTCGAGAACGCCAGGGCGCTTACCGGCGTCAGCCCCAGCTTCAGCAGGCGGTTGCCGTCGGGCACCGGAGGATGGAAGGTCGGCCGCAGCGCTTGCCTCGCCTCCACGCACGCATGCAACCTCGGCCTGATCTCCTGGTAGTAGGCGTCGAGCTCGGCCATCGAAGCGGGCGCTGCGCCGCGGTCGACGCCGATGAGCTCCGCACTTGCGCGCTGCTCGTCCACGAAGGCGTCGAGATCCGCGGCCGAGAACGATAGCCGGCTACGCCGGGCCACGTCAGCGCAGGAGGCCACCTCACCGCAATGCACCCACAGCAGCAGCTCGGGCTCGTCCACCCGGTACCGCGTGCCGTCGGGGTCGGTTCCGGTGAGCGACTCGTGAATCTTGCGCACGCGGCGTCCCGCACGTTCTGCCTCGGCTATCGTGCCGAACGTACGCGTCTCGATGAACTTCCTGGTTCGCCTCAGCCGGGCCCAGGCATCCACCGGCTCGGTGATGGCAGCGGCGTTCTGCAACGTGCCGCGTTTCACCCTCGGATGCAATGCCTGCAGGTACAGTGCGCGGACAACCGCCACCCACATTATCCGGCTGTTCATGACACGCCAGGTCACCGACTCGCGGCCGAACAATCCCTCATCTTCCCTGGCGGGATCATCCGGACTTGTATACGTGTAGGGCGTGTAGGGCCCGTCTTCCCCGCGTCAGTCCGGACAGCCGCAATCACAGTTCAATCGCGCCCATCACGCGCGCCAGCATATCGCGCACATCCTGCCCGGCCGGCCACGCTGCCAGGGACTGGACCGGCGACGCCGCCCCCAGGCCCGCTCGCACCGGTACCACCAGCGCACGGCTGGCCCCCGCACCAACCCGCCGTTCTTTGCGCTGTTACCGGCCGTGCGGCGGCCGGTCCTGGGGATGCAGAACTGGACGCTCGGATCGCCGAGTTGCGGCACCTCGCGCTAAGTGGATGGCGCCTGGTCCGGGATCGGCATGATGGCCGCGGCGGGTGACACGTGGGGAGGCAATAGGCAACACTCAGACGATGACCGGCATCCCGGCCCGCACCCTGTACCACCGGTGGCTTGGCTGGCACGCCCTTGCCATGCGGCGGGCGGTCACGGTGCTCATCGCCGGGCTGATCGTTGCCCTGGCGCTGCTGCCGTTCGCGACCTGGGGGATGGCTCTGGTCGCCGGCTGGGACGCCGCCGCGCTCACCTTCCTGCTGGCCACCTGGCCGGTCATTATCCGGGCCGGCGGCCCACGGGCGGCGCAACTCGCCGCCCGGAGGGCTCGGCGCGGGCGCTGCTGGTCGCGGCGAGCGTCGCCAGCCTGCTGGGGGTGGGGTATGCGCTGATCCTGGCGGGGCGCAGCAGCGGTGCGGGACGGGTGCTGCTGATTGGCGGCGCGGTGCTCACCGTCATGCTGTCGTGGACCGTGATGAACACGGTCTACACCCTGCGCTACGCCGACCTGCACTTCCGGTCCAAGCTGGGGGGCATCGCGTTCGGCGACGAGCACGGGCAGGAGTGGCCCGGCTACCGCGACTTTGCCTACGTCGCGTTCACCATCGGCATGACCTACCAGGTGTCGGACACGACGCTGCGCGATCCCCGGATCCGGCGTTCCGTGCTCGCCCACGCGATCTTGTCTTATCTATTCGGCGTAGTTATCGTGGCGGGTTCGGTCAACCTCATCTCCGGACTGGTCCGCTGATACCGCCAGACCCAGCCGCCCTGCCCCGACTGCTGCCGGACCAGCGCCCACCGCGCCGGTGACAAGGGTCTGGCCCTGCCCGAGCCCGGCGCTGGGAACACATCACCGACACCGACCCGCCCGTCCCTCATCCGCCAGCTGCTGCACCGCGACAGCTGAACCGTGCGAAAGCCTCCGGTGACAGTGAGCAGGCTGCCGCTTTGACGCACCCGCCGAACCGGGCACCCAAGTCACTCGCCCGCCCCGGAGCTTGCCGTGCGACGGCTAATACAACGATAGCCCGCAGCAGGCGGCCGCCTTTACGATGTGACCCGTCGCTGACCAGGGAAGCTGTCTTCTATCGCCTTGGGGTGCGACGTGAGGCCCGGCATGGAGGTACCCGCCGCATGAGCCTCCAGGACCCCACGGCAGGCAGAGGCCATAACGCGGCGGGAAACACATGGCGAGGACAGGAAACGGGCGCCGAAAGGTGGCAAGGTTGATTCCGGGGCAACCCGACCGGTCCGGCGACCCGGGCCGTGAGTGACGGTCAAATTCCCGGCGAGGACGAGGCAGAGCAGATGGACCAGGAGCAGGCCCGCGCACGGCTGCGGACCGAGCGCGCAGAGGTGGCTGATCTGCTCAAGGATGCCGAGATAACTGGACAGGAGATAAGGGCAACTGAGGACGAAGCGGGTGACGCGGCCGATGCGGCCCAGCCGCTTGCCGCCGAGGGCGTGAGCGACGCCGTCACGGCAAGCCTGTGCGAACGGCTGGCCGCGCTCGATCGTGCGCTGGCGCGGCTGGATGACGGGACGTACGGGCTTTCCGTGCGCAGCGGGCTCCCTATCCCCGACGAGCGCCTCGATGCCGATCCGGCAGCGGAACTGACGGTGGAAGAGGCCGGCCGGCGGCCGGGTTGATGTCGTGCGGTGACTCCGCGCCCGCGGGCGGCTCCCGGGCCGCCCTAGTCGGCGGAACAGGGAGTGGAGATCACCCGTCCGGCAAGGCAAGTACCAGAGTGTTTCGCCGCCGAATTTGTCCGATGAAAAGATCGTCGCTGGAGCGGAGGCCGGGTCCAGGAAAAGCCGGAATCGGGCCTGTCCGGAGGAAGCTGCCGTCGTGGTGGACGGTCAGCGTGGGCAACGCGATCAATCCCGGAGGCCGAGCTGGTGGGCCTCAGGCGGAGCCCAGCACTCGCAGCAGTACGACGCGCCCGGTGCGGGCGGCTGAGTCCAGCACTGCCGCAAGCTCGTCATCGCGCAGTTCCTCGGCAGCCTCAACCACGATGACAAGTGGCTCACCGTCAGCGGCGGCTCGCTTGATCACCTGCCGGACCTGATCGGCCTCGCGAGCCAGCGCCTCCGGGGAGAGGACGGACAAGATCACCTCGCCCGCCGCAGGCGGCAGAACCCTGCCCTCCGCGTCGGCGTGCAGCCGTTCGATCACCACCCGGCCGCTGGCGACGCTTGGCGGCGGATCCTCGCGAAGCTGACGGTCCACGGCGCTAGCGCGCGAGAACTCCATCAGCCCCGGCTATGAGCAGGTCGAGATCGACGACGAGCTGCTCCGCGGCGGGCTGCTGCCGGTCGCGTCCGGCATGCCCAGGCACGACGGCGCCTCGGCCATCCGGATCAAGAACAAGTACGCGGCGCTGCATGCCGCCCGCCTGCGCCCCGGCGACGCCGTCGAGCTGCCGGAGGCACCCTTCCTGCACCTGTTCATCGCCCACGGCGCCGTCACGCTGGAAGGCGCCGGACTGCTCGGTGCAGGGGACGCGGTGCGGTTCACCGCCACCGGCGGACAGCGGGTAACCGCCACCGAGCCCGCCGAGGTACTCGTCTGGGAAATGCACGCGACAGTCAGCGGCTGGTAAGGCATCCCATACGCCGTCCAGACGCCACGTGCGCCTAGGCCGACGTCCGGACAGGGTAGGGGGGGCATGAACGACCAGGTCACGGCGCAGCGCAAGCGTCACCGCGTTGAGGTCAGGGTAAACCCTCAGCAGGATGCTTCCGCAAGGCTGTTGCCGCAGGCGAGGCCGCCGCTGCCCGGATCTGGTACGCCACCGCGGCGAACGCGCCACACCGCGGCGGCGAGCCCTTTGGTCATGTCACTGGAGCCGGCCGGCGACAGCGCACAATTCAGTCGGGGATACAGCAATTCGTTGCCAACCACGCCGCCGGGCGGCAGTAGGGTCCCACTGTGGACATGGCGGTTTCCGGGGATGAGCTTCGCGACGCGGCGCGGCTTGCGCGTGAAAGCGTTGTCGTGGGCCGGGCCGTCACGCTGGCTCGCTGGATCGGGACGGGCCGCCGGCCGGTAACCGCCGGGCAGGTGCTGCGCAAGGCCGACGTGCCTGCGGCGGGCGCGGCTGTCGGCGTGGACGTGCCGCCGCGGCTGCGCACGATGGCCGACATCCAGGCGCTGCACCGGCCCTGGTGCCTCGCGGTCGCGACGGGCCTGCTGCAGGTCGGCGGCGGGTGGGTGAGCGGCGGTCCAGCGCTGGAGCGCTGGCCGCCGGGCGATGCGGACCTGCTGGCGTCTTGGCTGGCAGCCCTGCGTGCGGTGTGCGCGGCGGAGTCGTACCCCCAGGACGAAGACAGCGTGCGCCTGCTGGCGATGGTGCTGCTCGCGGTGCTCGGCGAGGACGGCCTGCCTCGCACCGGCGGCTTGTGGGGCGCGGTGCACGCGAGGCTGCACGACCTGTGCGACAGATACGACAAGTCGTCCTGGGAGCCGTTTCACGCGGCCGACAGGTACTGCGACCTGGAAACCGGAACGCCGCTGGCCGGGCTGGTCGCGCTGCTGGCCGAGTTCGGCGCGGTAGCCGGCGACCCGGGCAAGCCGCTGATCACCCCGCTGGGCCGCTGGGCAGCCGGCCACCTGGCGGCCGGCCTGCCCGGCCTGGCGGACCCGAGCCTGCCAGCCAGCGAGATGATCGCCGAAGTGGCCCGGTTCGGCGATGAGGAGCAGCGGGCCCATGTGGCATGGGGATGGCTGGCCGAACGCCAGCCCGCCGAAACGGCACGGGAGATCCTCACCGCCGCCGAGGGGATGTCACCGCTGCTGCGCGGCGTGGCCGTCGGCGTGGTACAGCGGCTCGGCGAAGACGCGTTGCCGGCCTGGCGAGAGCTGACGGCCGCGCCGCGTGTCGGCCCGCACGCCCGCGCGGTGCTGGCCGCCTGGGACCAGGGACCCGAACCCAGCGACGCTGACTGGGACTGGCTGGCGGTGGAGGCCGCGGCTGCCGCGCTGCAGGACAAGGGACCTGATGAGGCGCTCAGCCGCGTCTGGGAGAGCATGTCGGGGACGGACCTGGACACGTGCCTCGCGCAGGTGCGGGCCACCGGTCACCCGGATGCCGCGGAACTCTCGCAGGAGGTGGCGGAGTTCGCCGCCTCCGGCGCGCCGCGCAGCATCGACCAGGTGGCCGAGCTGAAGGTCTCGCTGCCCGGCTCCCGTCGGCCGATCTGGCGCCGGGCGCGGCTGCCGACCACCGCCACCCTGGCCGACCTGCACCAGGTCATCCAGGTGCTGTTCGGCTGGGACGGCGACCACCTGCACGTGTTCCAGGCAGGAAAGAAACAGTACAGCGACCCGTTCGTGAGCCTGGAAGGGACCACGGACGACGACGCTGTACGGGTGCGGGACGTCCTGACGCCTGGCGGGAAGATCGGCTACACCTACGACCTCGGCGCATGCTGGGAGCACCAGATCGCGCTGGAGCAGATAGTGCCGCGTGACCATGACCAGGACTACCCGGTCTGCGTGGCGTACAAAGGCGACTCCCCGGTCGAGTACTGGTCCGAAGACGACCCCGAAGAACCCGAACCGTTCAACCTGGCCGAGGTCAACCGCAAGCTGGCCGCGCTCGGCGAGGCGGAGGAGTGAAATGGCACCTCAGGCCATGAACGGCGATGACCATGAACGGCGATGAGCCGTCACTCGCCTCCCTCATCGAACGCAGCGCGGAACTGAAGAGGGCCCTGGTCGATTTCGCGCTCAGCCCGCGGTTCGAACGGCATCTGGAGCAGTTCATGCTCAAGGCCGCCGATCCCTTCAAGGAGCTGAGCGAGGGCGAAGCGGTCGGCGTCATCGACAGGTTCGCGCTCCAGCACTGCCTGCCGAACGCCAAGACCGTGCTGGACCAGTTCCTGGCCGGCAGGCCGGATCTAACCGCGGCTGATCTGGAGATGCTGCGCGGCTGGCGACCTGGTGGAAGGGATCTTCGAGATCCGCCGCAAAGACCGAGACTCGGTCGTCCTGCTGAACCTGAAAGGCTGGACGCAGATGCGGGTGGACAGGGCCGCGTTCGTGGAGTTCTTCGGCAGCGACGAGCTGATCCTCCCGCCTGCCGAGGCCGAGGAACGCATCAGTGCCTACTACCGGCACCGGCAGGAAGCCGCGCTGGCCCGGCAGCCCGCCCGGACCAGGCCACGGAGCCTACCCGGCGTCGACGTGTCCGCCTTCGAGCTCCCGCCCCAACTCGCAGACGCGGACACCATCGGCATCATCTACGACGAGACCGGCGGGCTTAACTTCTATGACGAATACGGGATGCTGCGCGCCCTGTTCGCCGACCCGGCTCTCACGGCCGGCAAGCAGTACACCAACGTGCTGCGCGGGTACCTGCGGTCGGAGACGATCGGGTCCCTGCCGTTCCGCCGCCTGGCCGCCGCCCACCCGGACACGGTCGATGCGGTTTTCCGGAAGGTCCTGCGCAAGCAAAACTTCACCTGGGCCGAGCACGGCGAGGCCCTGATGCGTCGGCGAAAGCCCTGGTACTACGAGCGCGAGCACCGTCCCGGCATCTCCGTGATCGGCGCCCGCCTCAGCGAACTCGTCCGCCGGTAGACAATGACCGGACATGGACCTCCACGATCGAGAATGGGCACGCAAGGGCGCGACGCTGAGCGACAAGACGGCTCGCCAGGAGTACTGCCTGACGCAAGATGAGATCTTCGCCGCGATCGACGCGGGCCAGCTACAGTACCGGCCCGCCGCGATGCACGGGAACCCGTGGCTGCGGCTGCTCCGCCGCGAGGTCGAGGATCTCGCCAGGACCCTGCATGGCGAGCGCTACCTGCGGGAACAGCAGGCGCGGACCGAGCTGGCGCGGATCAACCGCGAGCTGAAACAGCTGCGTGCTCAGCTCGCCTCCCTCGGGGAAAGGCGGGCCGCGCTCCTTTCCGAACTCGGCGAGCAAGGCTCGCCACGGCAGTGACCCTGCCCACCCCGACCGCGATACGGGTTTCAGCTCTCCTCGTACCATTCCCACTCGGGGCACTCGTCCGCCAGCGACGGCAACGAGAGTTGCAGTGGCTTCACCTTCTTGTACACCATGCGTGCAAGGTCATCTGCCGCGCCGGGCAGGTCCATCCGGACAAGCAGCATGTCCTCCTCGGTGTCCTCGCGACATCCGTACAACCCAGACAGCACGGCGATCGCGATATCGGCGGCCGCACGCCAGGCGCCGCGTTCCTTCCGCCGGGTGAGGTCATCAATGTACGGCTGGAGCACATCCAGGACCCGTCCCCGTCCCGCATCGACGGACACCGGCCCGTTGGCACGTAGCGCCCGCAGTTTGGCCGTGATCTCGTCGCCGAGTTCCTGCTCGTTTTCCACGACCAGCAGCGTGGACGTGATCTCCTCTGCCTCAGCGGCCAGCTCAGGGTGCCGAAGGAGCAACTCGGCCAGCAGGACAGAATACTCGTCATCAGACAGCCGTCGTTTCCAGGGGCGCACCTCACCATCATGTCGCCTAATCGACCGGGGATGGCGCCTTCCCGCATGTCCCGGCGTTGCCCGCTCGGCCGCTCGTGGCGGCGCTGAATCGCCTATCGGCACGGTCCGCCTGCTGAGCGAGGATCACCGCAGCTCTATAAAGTGCAGTAAGGAAATTGCGTATAGCCCAGGAAGTCAAAACGTTCCCGGCGGACCGTCACCCCACGAAGACGTCAGCCACGCCAGGTCGGTCATGGCCTTGTGCCGCGCGTCCTTCTCGCGGGTGAACAGCTCGTCGGTCTTTGCCAGCACGAGCGTGTATGGCCGCCCCTGCCGCCGGGTCTTGTGCCGCACCGGCAGCGCGGCCGAGTCGACCTGGGTGTGGACGTGCCGCCGTCCGTCCGTGGCCAGTGGCCACTCGAAGATCCGCTGCGACCGGGACCCGAGGAACGTCCCCAGCGTGTCACAAAGGTCGCACCCGCACCCGGTCCATTCGATCGACCAGTCGTCTTCGTCACGCAGCGGCCGGGCGATCACCGCGCCGAGCCGCTGCCCGCAGTCCCGCGCGACCACATCGAGCCCCGCCGCCCGCCGCGCATCCGGCGGCAGCGCAGCCGCCGAACGCAGCGCCGGCATCAGGCACCCCAGCACGTTGTCCCGGTATCTGCCCAGCGCCGCCACGATCTCGTCCCGCAGTTCGTGGTCGGCCGCCTCCAGCAGCCGCACCAGCGGCGAGCTCAGCATCTCCAGTCGCGGCTCGCGGCTCTCGGTCCGCGCGGTGGTGGTCCAGAGCCGCAGCTGATCGCCCATCCAGTCCCAGGCGCGGGCGGCCAGCAGCCGCGCCACCTCCGGGCTCCCGGCGGCCCGCAACGCCGCGCACAGCCCCGGCAGCCTCTCCACCCACTCGTATCGGCCCGCCTCAAGATAGTGCCCGGGCCCGAACCACCCGGCGATGACCCCGCGCGTCCAGTCTTCGCCGTACTGTCCGGCCGCCGCCAGCCCATCCGCGTGCTCCGGCGCGACCGTCTCTACCCGGAACGGCTCCAGCAGCATCGCCGCCGTCTCGGCCGCCCCCAGGCCCGCCGCCACATGCAGCGCCGTGCCCAGCAGTCCGGCCTGCGATCCGATCTTTTTCCAGAACGGCGCGAGCGACTCCGCGCCAGCACGTGCCCCGTCCAGGTCTCCGGCCTCGATGCGGGTGCGCAGTTCCGACAGCGCCCACTGCGACCCGGCTTCGGCGCGCGCCGCGAACGCCCGGTCCAGCGGCCACACCACGACCGCGGCCCGGCGGTACCACCGGTCCAGCGTGTTGCCGTAGTTGCCCATGTAGCCCTCGTATTCGGACTGATAGGGCACCAGGTTTGCGCTCGGGGTGGTGGCACACACCTCGGAGTCGGGGACGTACAGCGATATCGGCTCGCCGCCAGTGCCGTCCGGGCTGGTCCACCAGCCGAGGGTGATCTCGCCGTCGATCAGCTCGTTGAGCTGGTAGTCATCGTGGTCGCCGCCCCGGCCCCGGGAAACGCCGTCGTCGTCATAGCCCTCCTCCTCGTCGTCTTCATCCTCCTCGTCGCAATAGTCATAGTCGTCCCACGGTTCGCCGTCGGAGGGCCAGGCGTCCCACGTCTCCTTTACCTCGGAGAGCGCCAGCACCGCCTCACACCCGGCACGCTCCGCGGCGGCACGCAGCAGCGCGGCGCGCTCTGCGTCAGCTCCCTTGAGCCGGTTCCAGCTCAGGCCCTGCTGCGTGTACTCGTGGTCGAGCAGAAAGACCAGCCGGTCCGGGAGTTCGAGGCCGCCGCGGCCATAACGTCGCGTGGCGGGCGTGGTGAAGTGCCCGGTGAGGCAGTGCGCCAGGTCGGCGACCGGCCCGGCTCCCTGCGCACCTGTCTCGCTGTCCGCGAGCAGGTTGAGCGTCAGAGTCACCCGGTACCCGGACCTCACGGGCCTGACCTCGTGACGGCAGTCCGCGTAGAACGCGACGAAAGACAGATCCTCTCTCGGCACCCGGTAAGTGACGCTCTGGCCGCCATGCTCCACGACCAGTTCCCCGCCCGTATGCGCCGAAGGCAGCGACACCACCAGCGTGCCCACCATCGCGTCGTCCTTCTCCGAGTCCTGATGCGGCAGGAAAAACTGTCCCTTCCCGTACACCAGCATCGCGTGCAGCTCGGCCCGCAGCTTCGTCGTGGGCGGCATCCCCAGCTCATCGCGGACGTCGTCCAGCACGGCGCCGAGCGTTGCCTCCCAGGCCGGGCCACTCAGCGTGACAAGGTCCGACGTGATCTCCCACGTGTCACGAACGGTAGTGTCGGCCAGCGTCTGCTCCCTGCGCCCGAACATTGCTGGCCGTGCCACCGCGATCAACTTCTTCGCGCACGGCGCACGCACGGGAGGGTGCACCGCGCCGACACCAACGACCTCGACCTGCAGCGCGTCGGCTGGTGCCAGGATCTGCGCGCTGAACGCCCCTGACGCCTGCGCGTCGTCGAGCAGCTTGGCCAGCCGTTCCCGTGCCGTGCGACCCATGAAGCCCTCCTAACTCGGCCAATCTAAGCCGAAGTTCCTAAGGCAGCGAATGTACCGCCGGACACCCGCGCACTGCTGCCGGAGAGCGAACAGCAGAACCGGGCGAAGCTCGTTCCACGGGCAGCGGACGGCGGCCAGCCTCGAGGCTGGCCGTCACACCATGACGGAAGCCTTCGCCACGTTCTGGCCGCCAGGCAGCAACATCCCCGGCGCATCACCCAGGCGCCAGCTTAGGCAGCCAAATGACACGACATCGTCATATCCCGTGCGCCAACCCCACAGGAAACAGAACTGGCTGATCTATGTGCGGTCAGGCATCGACCGTCGCCTGCGGCTAGCAGCAAATATCAGGCGTTCGGCGCGAAGCCACGATGTCCACGACACCTGGCTCCGAGCAGATCGTCACCTTCCGTAACCAGGTTGCCTTTCCTGATGACTAGCGGCACCCGGGCTCGCGGGTCCCCGCCCCGCGGCGGCGGACCGCTGTCCTCGGCAGCCTTATCACGAATACGAGCGCGCCGCGTAGAAGCCCAGGTCAAGACCAGTGGCCGAGTTCTGGAACCCCGCAGGTTATCCGCGCCGCCGCGGTCACAAGGCCATATTTGATCGTTGGCAAGGGTTTACAGATAAGCCTCATCGCCGAAACCCTCAGGTAACAAATGGGGAATTGACTAATCTTAGGGAATGGGAGCGCTAATAACAACGCCATCCTGAATACGCATACTAATCCATGCACCAGACAATCAAGGGAATTATGATCATGAGCGAGCAGATTCTGACGTCGGGAACTGACCGCAACTATGCGGCAGCACTCGACTGGATCAAGCACACCGCCGCGAGCGGGAAGACGCTCTCACTGCCCAAGGAGGAGCCGGCTAACGAGGAACTGGCCGGCGCGCTCCTGCCGATCATTCCCAGCGAGCACGCGACCGCGATCCTCTCGCACCAGATCAGGGAGACGCTGAGCGCCCCCTGGCCGGGCCCCGTGAACGGGGCTGCGGCAGCTGACCACGGCACGTTCCGGTACGCCGACCCCTACTCGGCTCGCTGTCCCGACTGCGACAACCCGACCGGCGCAGCGGCAGAGGCGCGCAAACTGCTGGGGCGCTGGGCGGAGTGAGCACCATCAGCGCTTCGAGGCGCACCATGGCGCGTCCGCCCCCTGGCCAGCTGCTGCCCGGGGAGTTCCTTCTGCGAGACGGCACGCCTGCGCTGATCTGGCCGCTGCTGCCCACGGACGCCGAGACTCTGCGCGAGGGGTTTCGCCGCCTGTCGCCCGATTCGCGCCGCCGCCGGTTCCTGCAGATGCTCGGTGAACTTGATGACTCGATGATCCGGCGGCTTGTCGACAGCGTTGACGGGGTGCATCACATTGCGCTCCTGCTTATCGTGCTGCCGCCAGAGGGCGACGAGGGGCCGGCCGCAGTCGCCCGCCTGCTGCAGTACCCCGATGATCCGGCCACCGCGGACATCGCCGTCACCGTGGTAGACGACTGGCAGGGACGGGGCGCCGGCACCGCACTCGTCTCGGCGCTGCTGCAGCGCCGCCCGGCGGCGGTCACGCGGCTGCGCACCGTCGTCGAAGCAGGTAACCGCGCCTCGCTGGCGCTGCTCGCCGGGGCCGGGCGCATGTCGCCGGGCCTGCCTGAACGGGACGTCCTGGACGTCACGGTCGAGCTCCCCGCGGCGAGGCAGGCGCGTAGCGCGGTGCAGAAGGTCACTGACTTCTGGACGCAGGCCGCACGGAAGTTCACTGGCCAGGCTTACTTGCTTCCCCGGCTGCCGCAGGCCGGCCCGATGCCGGCAGTTGAATGCTACTTCGAGCTCGTGCAGCGGATGGTAGAGATGAACCGCGACCTCACCGCCAGGTGGGCGGAGGCAGCGAGCGCGCTTTCCGGGGCGGGCCGAGAGCAGGTCCTGGGCCTGGTCGGCCGGTGACGCCATGCGTGAGCAGGCCGGCACGGCCGGGCAGGCCGCCCGCGAGCAGGCCGAGAAGGTTCAGATGCCGCCTTTACCCGGCGCTGCAAGGCCGGACCAGGACAGCGCCGCCGGCCAGCGCGCACCTCAGCAGCCCGTGAGCGCAGCGCCGCGAACGTTGCCGACAGCATAGGCGCGCGGCGGGACTGGCCGAGGGTGGGTATTCTTCTGGGCGTGTCGATCGAGCGGCGGGAGTTCTTGCTCCTTGGCGGTGCGGTCGCCACCGGGGCTGGCCTGGCGGGGTGCACGAGCACGCGGCATGGCAGCGCGCCGCCGGGCGGCGGCCGTTCGTCGGGATCAGCACCTGCACGATCGCCGGCAGGGGGCCCGCCCGCCGGCGCCCAGGTGCAGCTCGGTGCGCAGGTTGTGCACGGGTCACGTAACCGGGCGCGGGTGGCGCTCACTTTCCATGGTCAGGGGCCCGTGTCTATCGCCGACGCGCTGCTCGCCGAGGCAGCGCGGGCAAGAGCGCGGGTCACGGTGCTCGCCGTCGGGACTTGGCTCGAGCAATACCCGCAGATGGCGCGCCGCATCCTGCGCGGCGGCCACGAGCTCGGCAATCACACAATGCATCACCTGGATATCGCGGCCATGGACGCCGCAGGCGCCTACGCGGAGATCGCGGGCTGTGCGCTGCGGCTGCGTGCCCTGACCGGGTCGGCCGGCCGCTGGTTCCGGCCGTCGCAAACGCGGTACGCGACAGCGCTGATCGAGCGGATGGCCCGCAAGGCTGGCTACCGGACCTGCGTGTCCTACGACGTGGACTCGCTCGATTACACCGATCCCGGGCCGGACTCGATCGTGGCCACCGTGCTCGGCTCGGCGCGGCAGGGGTCGATCATAAGCCTGCATCTCGGGCATCCCGGCACTGTGACCGCTATGCCCGGGATCTTGCACGGTTTGGCCAGGCGGGGGCTGCGCCCGGTCACCTTGACCGAGCTGCTGTCCGCATGACAGCACTTGGCCGCGAGCCGCGGCAAGCCAGCGCGCCCGCCGCTGGTGCGACGGCGACTGCGCCAGGCCGGACGCCCGCCGGCCTGGCGCGGCGTGCTGTGGGGTGAGATGAACGGGTACCGGCGGATCCCGCCCATCGGGCCGCTGTCCTGGTTCAGGTGTTTCGGCCATTGCGGCCGGCCGCTGACGGTCGCGGCGCGGTGTCTCGCCGTCGTGCTCACCGCGGCAGGGCTGCTCCCACTGTCGCGGGCCTGACCATCACGATCAAGGCCGGCCTGCTCGGCCTCAGGCAGGCACGGGGGGCCGCTACGTCGGCAGATCGCTGTACGCAGAGATCGCGGAGCCGCCGCCCATCGCGGCACGCCCGCTGGCCCGGGCCGGAGGTTGACGCCAGCGATGAGCTGCCACGCTGATCACCGTCAGGAAGCCGCCGGCGCACAGCGCAGCCACCGGGGGCATTCATCTTGCCTATTCGGCTGCCTGGGTCCGGCCCTGGCTTGAGGTCAGCGGAAGTTGCCGGTGTGGCCCAGGGAGTACCGGCCCGGCTGCGGGAACACGCACAGCCCGTGCGGCCCGGCCCCGACCGGGATCCGCGCGATCAGGCGGCCGTTCATGGTGGACATCGCATAGACCACCCCGTTGTACCGGCCGCCCCACCACATGACCTTCCCGTCGGGGGTGATGCCGCCCATGTCAGGGGACCCGCCGCCGGGAATCCGCCACTTGTGCACAACCGCGTCGGTGGCCGTGCTGATTACCGAGACCGAGCCCCCGTCTCGGTTGGACACGAATACGTACCTGGCGTCGCGGCTAATCAGCAGGCCATGCGCGCCGGCCCCGGTATGGATGAAGCCGATCTTGCGGAAATGCGCGGCATCGATCAGCCACACCCCGTTCGCGATCATGTCGGCGACGTAGAAGATCTTGCCGTCCGGGGAGAGCCGCACGTCCTGCGGCATGCTGCCGCCCGGGATCGGCGTCATGTCGGTGGGTGTCCCCGTCCGCATCTTCGCGATCACCTTGTGCCTGTGCACATTGATGTACAGCAGTTGCGCGCTGAACTCGCAGCTGGCCACGGCGTAGCGGCCGTCCGCGGTGAAGTCCATGTGGTTGACACCCGAGCAGGGAACGCCCATTGAGTACCGGAGCCGCATCGTGTGCGGATCGCGAAAGTCGATGCGGCCGAGCGCCTCGGCCATCACAAGCGCGTACTTCCCGTTTGGGGTGAAGTACAAGTTGTAGGGGTCGGCGACTCGAACCGGCGCGCCGCGCTTGCCGCTCGCCGGGCTGATCGGGACAAGGGAGTTGCCTGCGGTGTCGTTGACGTACAACACCGAGCCGTCCCATGACGGTGTCACGTGATTCGGCTGCGCGCCAGCCGGGAATTCGCCGATGACCTTGTAGGTCCGCGGGTTGATCACCGTGACGGTATTGCTCAAGCTGTTCGGCACATAAACCCTGACCGGGTCACCGCGCCACTTCGGGCTGATCATGCCAGGGCGGATGTGCGCGTAGACGTTGACCGGCGCGGCCCGCTGAGCCGGCCTGGTCACGGGGGCAGAAGTGGCCGGGCGCGCCACTTCGGCCGTTGCCCCCGGCCCGGACCCACCCGGGGACGAGCACGCGGCCGCGACGAGCACCATTAGCAGTGCCGCCCCGGCCTTCGCGGTGGACAGCCAGATCAGGTAGCGCCGTAAGCCTCTCACAAGACCCGCACTCTAGCCGCCCGCCCGGCCAGGACCGCCAACCGTGCCCCTAACACGGGTAACGCTTAGTACAACTCTCTGGGCACAGTCACCCAATCAGCGACATAGCAAGCCGGGCTGACCGCAGCACGGGAAGCGCGTGAGGGCCCAAGGCGCGGCGTCCCCAGCGGTCGACGCGGATTCAGCTGGAAAGCCCCGGAGACCGCGGACCAGATCGACCGCCGCGTCGTGGCCAGCCCCGCGCAAGTACGCCAGCTGCTCGCAGCCGTCGCCACCCTGCGGCCCGAGCTAGTGGCGTTCTTCGGCTGCCTGTACTACGCCTTCCTCCGCCCGGCCGAAGCCGCGGCCCTCACTGTCGGGTGCTGCGACCTGCCCGCATCATGCTGGGGGCGCCTCATCTTGTCCGGGTCCGCCAAGCGCGTGACCGCCGCCTGGACCGACCACGGCACCGCCACCGACCGCCGCCAGCTCAAGCACCGCGCCCGGGACGCCGTCCGCATCATCCCCATCCCGCCTGTCCTCGTCGCCATCCTGCGCGACCACATCGAACGCTTCGGCACCGCCGCCGACGGGCGGCTGTTCCAGGTCACCTGGGCCCGCGCGGCCAGGGAGGCATCCTCAGCGGCAACGTCTACGGCCGCATCTGGCAAAAAGCCCGCGCCGCCGCGCTCACCAGGGCCCAGCAGGCATCCCCGCTCGCCGGGCGACCCTACGACCTGCGGCACGGCGGCGTCACCCTCGCGTCCAACGCCGGCGTCCCGTCCCCGAGGTCGCCAGCCGCGCCGGGCACAGCGCCGAAGTCCTCTGGCGGATCTACGCCGGCTGCATCGACGGACACGAGCCGCTGTGGAACCAGCGCATCGGCTCTCCTTGCCGCAACCCACGATTCGGTCGCGACGACAGCCGTAACAGCTCCGATGATTACAATAGCCGGGTCCACGGAGCTGGCCGTACTGCTGCGTTCACTCGCTATCCAGCGAACAGGTCAGCGCGACTGCTCAGCGCGACTGCTCAGGATGGTGGGGGAGACTGGTGCCGCACCACGCCGGAGCGTGATCACCCGCTTGCAAATCGTCGTGATCGTCTGAGTATCGCGGCCTGAGCTGGGCGGCCGGATGTCCATCAGTGACCGTGACGTACCGCCGCTGACCAGGGTTAATGACGTTAATGGCATGGCGTCCGTCAGCTTCGCTCTACTGTCAGACCGGTTCCCACCGCCACCCGTTGTTGTCTTCACAGATGATCTTCTCGCCGTCCCCGGCGACGCCCGTCACGCCGTGATCAGTTTCGCGGCAGAATTCACCCGGTTCGTAGCAGGTCCCCTCGTTGCTGAGCGGGTAGCAGGAAGCCGCCGACGCTGGCGGGCTCGGCGGCGGAGCGGAGGGTGCCGGAGCGGGCGCCGTGACGTGCGGAAGTTTCGGCGGGGTGAACCACGTCCCGCAATGTCCCTTCAGGCCGTGCCGTGAAGTGGTGACGTCGATTGCTACCTGGAATCTGCGCTTGGTGGCCCTGACCTGATACCAGAGTGTGCCCCTGCCCCTGCCATCGGCGCGGCGGTGGTGCGTGACCGTGGAAAGCCGGTAGCGCGCGACAGCGGTGATCCTGGCGTGCCGCGCCGTGCGCACCCGGATGCCTACCGTGGTGTGGTCGGCAGGGCGGTGGCTGGTGATCGAGGCATTACATTTCAGCGGCGACTTGGTGGTGGCCGTTGCCGGAGTTTGCGACGGAGTGGCCGCAGCCACTGACGGCGGCGCTGATGATGAGCATGCGGCCAGCATGATGCTGCCGATAGCTGCCGGGACCGCGACGAATAACGTAACGCGCGCCTGCCTGCGCATTGGTAGTACCCCCTGCTAGAGCGTCAACTGCGGAATGGCTTGCGGTGGCGAGATGCGCTGGATGTACTGATTGCTCCCGCGATGGCCGTTATCAGCACGATCATGGCCTTGAGGGTCCAGTATGTGAGGCGGATGGTTAAGGAAATGACCATCACCATGGCCTGGAACATCAAGCTGACGAACATGAACATGGGGTTCGCTCCGGGAGATCGTCACAAGATCGATGCCGTAAGGTAAGACGCCGGACGTTAGCTATTTGTTTACGCCGCGCCTGCTTTACATCGTTGCGAGTACGGGCCAGAACTAGCCTGTTGCCACATGCGATGGGCTACAAACGAGCCGCTAATGATCTTGGCTGGCGGTGTTTTGCCTGGTGAGCTAAGGGACCGAACTCTTGACTCCCTGCTTACAAGGGTGGTGGCTGCGTCTGCCGGGCCTGCGGCGCAGCTGGCGGGGTGCACTTTCGGTTGTTCCGTGAGTGACCGTCAATCACCGGGCAGCCTTACTTACGGACACCCGGCGGGCACGGCCGGGGGGCGCCGGTTGAAAGGCAGCTCATGGCGTATCGAAGCTCTCGATCTGTCCGGTTCTTCGGTGTGACCGGAGGGAATTACCGGGCCGATCATTTGCTGGGTCGCCGCCGCATCCGCAGGGCGGCTAGCAGGCGGGCGGCGATGAATACGGCGATGCCGATGTACAACAGGCCCTTCGCGACAACGCCCACGATACCCAGCACCATCGCCACGATCACCAGCAGTAGAAAAAGGATCGCCACGATCACCAGCAGTAGAAAAAGGCGAGCATCCGATCCTCCGCTCAATCCGGCGGCTCAGCGGCGGGCCAGCGCCCGCTCGCCACAGGCTCAGGCCGTGTTGAGGACGTCTGAGTTTGTCTGGTTCTTGGATGAGAGCAGGGTTGCTGGAGTCGGACCGGCCGATGCCGTACGGGACTGTCTGGTGGCGTTGCTGCTTCGCGCCAGCACCGGCCTGGCAGCGGCCGAGATCCGGCATCTATCGGCAGACGGAAGCCCCGGGCGTCTTGGATGGGCGTCAGTCTCGCCGCGGGACCGGTCCGTCATGTCCTGCCAGGCTCGCCGGGCGCGCGTTCTGCGCTCTCCTGTGGGACCTGCGTGCTCACACCTTGCCGGGCGTCGGTCCGCTGATGTCTGCGAGCCGTCATCCGAAGCTGGATAATCCGGGCAGTGCCGGGGATGACCACGAGCAGGATGCCCAGAACTGCGGCGAAAAGGAGCGCCACCCCCAGCGGCAGGTGACCGTGAGCGCCGAAGAAGCTGATGTCCACCTTCTGGCTGTTTTCCAGGATGAAGATCAGGAGCAGGACGAGCACGACGGCGAACGCCACCGCGGCGAACCACATCCCGCCCATGCGCGTACGCTTCACCACGTGCTGGGGAGGCAACCGCCCCGACTTGGAGCCGTTTGAGGTCATCGAGCATCACAGCCTTTCAGCACCCGACCGGGATTACCTGCTACATGTAAATATCTGCCCTTGGCACCTGCACATAATCGGTTGATCATGGGGCCTGCTGTGGGGCTGAAGCCTGTCGTGGACTTTAGTTCTCCCCCGTCCTCCTCCTGGGCGCCGCATCCTGGCGAGTGGGCGCTGCGTCTAGGTTCGGCGAAGCCGATCGCATGCGACGCCCGCAGGGCGACCTGGAAGCATGCTGAAAATCTTGCGGGTGTTCTTGGTCTAGGGACCTGGTGGTCAGGCAGGCCGGGTCTGGAAGGTCAGGCAGAGGTTACGCGAGTGCCCAGGTGCCGTCGCTGGTGCGGGTGAGCCCGAGTTTGATCAGCCGGCGGTTGAGGGCGGCGGCCCGGTGGTGGAGCCAGGCGTTGTTCCTGGTGATGCCCCGGTAGGGGACTCGGCGGCTGCCGCTGGCAGCGAACCAGGCGATGGCCCGCTCGACGGGGGGTCGCCATCGGCGGTATTCGTCCCGCCAGGCGGGGTCGGCGGCAGCGCGGCGGCCGGCGGCCAGCAGGGCGTGCTGGGGGGTGGACGGTGAGGACCCGCCCGGCTTTGAAGGTGGTGCAGCGCTCGCGCAGCGGGCAGCCCACGCACCGGGTCTTGAACTGTGCCTGGCGGTTGCCGTCAGCCCGGGGGCGTCCCAGTGCGGTGATCTGCCCGGCAGGGCAGGTGACCGTGCCCGCCTGCTCATCGACGGCGAAGTCGTCGATGGTGAAGCCCCCGGGGATAGCTCGCGGCTGGCATCCGGAGCGTGTGGAGCCTCATGCCGGTTGGGCGTTCGCTGTCCATGGTCCGGTTCCGGCTCTGCGCATGTCTCGTGACGCGCAGGTCATGGGGCCGGTTGCCCCGAGGGCGCTCTGCGTCATCAGGGCCGCTCGGCTGTGGGGGCCGCGTCATGGGCCAGTGCGCCTGGCTCGCAGGCCTGCGGTGCCGCGGCTGGAACACCAGAGCTCTCGCTGGATCTCTTTCGCCCCAATGCAACCCGTGCTTTGATTGCGCGTAATGTGCTTTAGTGCCACAAGGAGGTGGTTCGTGGTGAAAAGAATGGCCGCGAGTTTAGTGGTAGCCGGGTCTGTCGCCGCATCGTTCCTGGCCGCTGCGCCAGGCCAGGCAAGCGGGCCCGCCGCGACACCGCGCTGGATCCTGCACATTCAGCGCTATCCGGGTGGCATCTCGAACGGGGTCCGGGCGATGGTGTCCGCCCAGGCAATGGCGGCGCAGGCCAGCGCCCACCGGATTTCTGGTGCGTCGGTGTCGTTCGGCCGCAACGTCGAGATGAACACCGACTCCAGCCCGCCGTTGCCGCAGAACGAGACAGCGGCCGCGGTCAGCCTGGCCAACCCGAAGATCGCGGTCGCGGCAGCCAACGACTATGTCAGCGGCGGCAACATCGTGATGCGCACCGCCGACGGCGGCAGGCACTGGAAATCGACCCGGGTGGTGCCATTCTTCCGCGGCACCGGTGACGTGTGCTCCGGCGGCGACCCGTCGGTGGCGTACAGCCGCCGCGACCACGTGTTCTACATGGGTCAGCTGTGCTTTTTCCGCGCCCTGCCCTTCTCCGAGGTGCAGATCTACGTCTCCCGGGACAACGGCCGCACCTGGACGCCCGGGCTTGAGGCTGCCCGCGCGGCCACCAACTTCAACTACACCACCGGCCAGGTCGACACCTCGATCTTCAATGACAAGGACTACATCGCGGTCGACAACACCAAATCAAGCCCGCATTACGGCCGTCTGTACGCCGGCTATACCAAGTTCCATATGCAGCCCAGCGGATTCTCTGACTACTGCCCCCTGCAGCTGTCGTACACCGACTCGGTCAACCTGAATAACCCGTCCCTGACGACCTTCCAGCACACCGCGATCCAGCACGGCAACCCCGGCGGCAACGGGACCGGCGGCTCGGCGAACCAGTACTTCACGCCACAGGTCGAGCGCAGCGGCGCGCTGGACGTGGCCTTCGTGTCCGAGGACTGCAACGACTCGTTCGACCCGCACATCTTGTTCCAGCGTTCCACCGACGGAGGCCAGTCCTTCCTGGCTAATGCTGTCCGGGTGGACAAGCCCGGCCAGTACGCGGACTTCCTCGACACCGCCAAGGACGACACCCTGCCACCCACGAGCTTCCGGGCGCCCAACACCCCCTCGCTGGCCTACGACCCGGCCAACGGGTCGCTGACCTTCCTCTACCAGAACAACATCAACCGTGCGGTGTCGAAGGCCGACATCTCCTACCAGCGGTCCACCGACGGCGGGCAGCACTGGTCCAGCATGCACTTCCTTTCGGTCACCAAGTCCGGCAAGCCCGCACGAAACGACCAGTTCTTCCCGTGGGTCGCCGCAGCCAGCAACGGCCACCTCTACGCGATCTGGTTCGACCGCCGGCGATCCCCGGCAAACATCAACATCAACACGTGGGAGGCGCGGTCGGCCAACGGCGGCGTCACCTGGACGAGCCGCCGGATCAGCACCAAATCCTGGAATCCCAACCTCGGGTTCTTCAGCAGCGGAGCGTTCATCGGCGACTACAACGGCATCGCGGTGAGCAGCACCAACGTCTACCCCGTCTGGACCGACGGGCGGAACACCGCGATCGCCCGGACCGGCATCGGCGAGACGAACATCTTCACCGACATCGAACACAGATAGCCCCGGCCGGCCCTGGGGGCATCGCGCCAACGGGCGGGGTGCCCCCAAAGGTCCAGGACTGGCCACAGGCGCCGGGGCTTTAACCCCCGACCTGGCCATCACCCGCCTGACCTGTCAGGTCGCTGGTGCGATCGCCGCGTGGCGGAAGCCGGTGGGCACCGGCGCGGGTGTGTCATTGCTGGTTGCGGTGGATCGTGCGTCGTCGGCTCCGGAGCCGACGACGAAGCACCCCGGGCTCCGGAGCCTAGGTCGCTGATCCCGGCGCTGTCCAGGGCACCGTGCCGGGCATGTTCGTGGCGACCTTGATCGGCGTCACCGTGCCCGAGCCTTGTTGACGACGTGGGCGGTCTTGCCGTCCGGCGTGATCGCGATCGCCCCAAGGTCTCTTGCCGACCTTGATCGGCTTGCCGGGTGTGCCTGCACCCGGGCGCTGCACTACCAGCGGACCGCGACCGAGATCACCTCTCGCGGGAACCGGAAACCAGCAAAAACCGACGACGAGCCCGACGACAGCACTGCACCAGTCTCCCGTCCTCCGCGATCGACCAACTCAAATGGTGCCCCGGCGGGGATTCGAGTTACCAATGCCCGTGCCGTCCAGCCGCCTGAAGGAACTCATCGAAGGCACCGCCGGCCACCACGCGTCCCAGCGCTGGCCGGGCCCTGGAGGAAGTCGCCATCACCTGGCGCGGCTCCTACGGCTACCTGACCGGCTACCCCAGCGACAGCGACGACGACACGATCAAGCTGTGCCGCATCCAGTACCCCGGCGATCCCGAAGACTGGGCCTTCGCGATCTGGCAGGCCAGCAGCGACAGCTACGCCGACGCCGTCCTGCTGGACGGCAGCTACACCGGCCACCCCAGCCAGGCACTCGACACCGCCTGCACCCTCTACCTCACCGACACCGGCGACCACACGCAAGTAACGCCCCGAAACCCCTCAAGGACTTCTGCGGAGCTGCACTAGGTCAGACGCCGTGCGACAGGTTTTGAAGCGGTACAGGTTCCCAGAAGAGTAGTCGGCGTGGTCAAATAAACGGGTGACCGACGGGGTTGCGGAGTCCGTGTTCGACTGGCCCTCGCCGGTCCGGTCACCGGTGGGACTTCTGGACCCTGGCCGGGCGGCGCTGCCGATACACGGCCGCGCCGATGAGCTGGCGGAGCTCGTGGACTGGTGCGAGGGGCCGGCACCTGGGATCGTCCAGCTGCTGTCCGCAGCGTCCGGTCACGGCGCTACCCGGCTGGGGGTAGAGCTCGTCGCGGCTATGCGTGCCCGTGGCTGGGTGGCCGGAATGCTGCGCGACGGTCCCGGCCGCCAGGCGCTTGCCCGGCTGGCGGCCGTGCCGGACCCGCTGCTGGTGGTCGTGGACGACGCCGAGGTCAGGGGCGCGGACGTCGCCGCGCTCAAGCCGCTGTTCACCACGACGCGGGAGCGGCGGGAACGCATCCTGCTGATCGGGCACGCCGATGACGACGTCGGGTTACTGACGCCGTTGGAGCTGGCGTTCGAGCAGCTAGGGTACCCATCCTTGACCCTGTCCCGGATCGTGGCCACTAACCTGGCCGTGGCGGACCGGTTGCGGGTGTGGCGGGATGCGGTGGCCACGCTGGCGCCGCGGCTGCCCGAGGTCGCCACGCTGGGCTGCGTCCCGTGGGCGGTCCCGCCACCGGCGCCGCCCGCGATCGATCCCCCGGCTGAGGTGTTGGACCGGGCCGGCGGGGTTGCCGTTCCCGAGGTCCAGTTCGCCGCGCTTGCCGCGCTGCTTGGGGCAGCGGACGGCGACCGTGCCGCGGGCCAGGTCGTGGTGTGGGAGTCGTGGTATTGGTTCCAGCAGGCCATCGAGCACGAGATGTTCTTCCCGGACCATCAGGCGTGCGTGCCGCTGGCCGCGCAGGCGGCGACCTGGGGCGCTGGCACCCGCGACGACGCCCTGCGGCTGGTCACGGGGATGGTCGCGCCCACCGGCCCGGAGTCTGTCACGGCGGAGCAGGTCACCGAGTGGCTGTCCGGGCTCTACCCCGGTCCCGGACGCTTCTGGCGGTTCCCCCGCACCCTCGCCGCCCACCTGGCCGCCACGGACGCCGCAGCTGAGGACGGCCTGCTGCAGGCCGGCGCTGCGGCCGCCGACGAGACCCAGCGTCGGCACGCGGCCGGCCTGCTGCTGCCCGCCCTGCCCGGGGCGCCGCGGTTACGCTCCGCGTTCGTCGACGCGGCCGAGGCCGCGTCGGAGCTCTGGGCGCCCGCCATCGTGCACACCGCCCTGGTTGTCGGATCGCCGGCTCCTGCCACGTCATGGCGGGGATTGAGGTCAGCGCGGCGGCCGGCCGCCGCCGCACCGCCGGACGGGCAGGTGAACGACGGAATCCTCGCCCTGGTCGAGGCACTCGACCGGGCGCACGGCGATGCCCTGAACCTGCTGTCCGACCTGGAGCAGGCGCTGCCCTTCTCGGCCGGCCCCCTCGGGAAGGTGGCGCTGGCAATCATCCAGAAGCTGCTCGACGCGGCAGCCTGGATCAATAGCCACGAGCACGGCGAATGGGATGTGATGGTCGCTGTCTACACCGGCCGCCTGGCGGTCCGGCTCTCCGACCTGGGACGCTTCGACGAGGCCGCGGAAGCATCCCGACAAGCGGTCGACCTACTCCGCCCGCACGCGGTCGGCGACGACGAGCTGACCGCCGAACTGGGCCGGATCCTAGGCCACCAAGCCGCCGAACTAATCGCCGCCGACCGGTACGAGCAGGCCGCCGCGGTCGCCAGCGAGTCCGCCGACCTGCACCGAGAACTGATTGCCATCCGCCCCGACAAGCAACTGCAGTTGAGCTTGGCCGCCGCGCTGATCACACACGCCGAGGCGCTGCGGGACCTGGGCCGAAGTACCCAGGGCCAGCCCGCCGCCCGGGAAGCGCTTACCCTCATCGAACCGCTGGCCCGGGAGGACCGCCACATCGCCGACACGTGGCTGCCCCGCGCGCTCGACCTACAAACGCCGTGACTGACCACACCTCGTCACAGACCGTGACGAGCGAGCCTCCTCGTCGCCGGGCTCGATCCCTGCCGGGTTCCAAAAGTCGGCTCATTCCTGTGACCTGCGACGATGGGCGCATGCTAGCGGGCATGATGATCACCCGTGTCCCTCCGCCTGCTCTACCTGATCTTCGCCCGGCTCTGCAGCTGGCTCGTCCTGCTCGGCCGCTCACCGGCGTCCAAGAACGCGGAATTGCTGGTGTTGCGGCACGAGGTCGCTGTGCTGCGCCGCACCAGGCCCCCGGCCGACCCTGGACTGGGCCGACCGGGCAGTGCTGGCCGCGCTAATCCGGCTCCTGCCACATCAGCTGCGGGCGCACCGGCTGGTCACACCCGGCACCGTCCTGCGCCGCACCGCCGCCTGGTCACAAAGAAGTTGACCTACCCGAACCGCACGGGACGCCCGCCAGTCAGCGCCGAGATCGCCGCCATCGAGCGTCTCGCCACCGAGAACAGCAGCTGGGGATACCAGCGGATCCAGGGCGAGCTGCTCAAGCTCGGCCACCGGGTCGGCGCCTCCACGATCCGCCGGATCCTCAGGGCCCTGCGGATTCCCCCGGCGCCGAAGCGCCACACCGACACGACGTGGCGCCAGTTCCTGAACACCCAGGCCGCGACGATGCTCGCCACCGATTTCTTCCCCGTGGACTGCGCGGTGACTCTCCGGCGTCTGTACTGCCTGTTCGTGATCGAGGCCGGTTCCCGCTACGTGCATATCCTCGGGGTCACCGCCAACCCTGACGGACCGTGGACCACGCAGCAGGCCCGGAACCTCCTGATGAATCTCGGTGACCGCGCTTCGGACCTCCGGTTCCTGGTCCGCGACCGGGCCGGGCAGTTCACCGATTCCTTCGATATGGCACTGGCCAGCACCGGTATCCAAGCCGTCAAGATCCCGCCCCGAAGTCCTCGGGCGAACGCTTATGCGGAGCGGTTCGTGCTCACTGCCCGGACCGAGATCACCGACCGCATGCTGATCTTCGGCGAGCGCCACCTGCGGTCAAGCCCGGCCGAGTACGAGGCCCACTACAACGGACGACGACCCCACCGCAGCCGCCAACTCCGCCCGCCCAGGCCCGACCATCCCGCCGCCGACCTCTCCGAACAGCGGATAAGGCGCCGATCCGTCCTCGGCGGCCTCATCAACGAATACGAGCGGGCCGCGTAGATACCCAGGTCAAGACCCACGGCCGAGTTTTGGAACCTCACAGGGTCAGGATCGCCCGGACCTGGGCCGGGCTGGCGACGGTAGCCGGGCTGACGGCAGCGGCGGCTCTGGGCGCGGGCCAGCGCACCAGGCCGATGGGGTTGGCGGGCAGCAGCCCGAGCTCGACGGCGTAGCCGAGGGCGCCGTGGAACACCGCCCGCTTGCGGGTGATCGTGTTCGCGGCGGCGGGCGAGCCGTCCAGTCGTGTGCACAGCCCGTCCAGGCCAGGCGGGCTGCTGTGGTCAGCTCAGCAGGCCATTTTTGTAGGCGGCGGCGACGGCGGATGCCCGGTCCCGGACGCCGAGCTTCGTGTAGATGTGCAGCAGGTGGGTCTTGATCGTCGTCTCGCTGACCAGCAGCTGGCGGGCGGCCGCCTGGTTGGTGGCGCCATCGGCGACCAGCCGCAGCACCTCTACCTCGCGCGGGCTGAGCGCGTCGGGGCCGCGGTCACTGGCCAGATCGATCAGGGCGCCGGCCACCGAGGGAGCGAGCACGGACATGCCGGCGTACGCGGCGCGCACGGCGCGGATCAGCTCGTCCCGGGGCGCGTCCTTGAGCAGGTACCCGGTGGCCCCGGCCTTGATGGCGGGAAGCACGTCCCGGTCGGTGTCGTAAGTGGTGAGGATGAGCACCCGGGCCGGATGGCCCAGCTCCCGTAGCCGGGTGATGGCCTCAACGCCGCCCATGGTTGGCATCCGCAGGTCCATCAGGATGACGTCAGCCTCGACCCGCTGGGCCAGCCGGACAGCTTCGGCCCCGTCGCCGGCCTCGCCGACGACCTCGAAGCCGGGGTCGCCGCTGAACACGCCCCGCAGCCCGTCCCGCATGATCGGATGGTCATCGACGATCAGCAGCCGGATGGCAGTCATCAGCTGGCTCCTTCCGCGGACCCGGCCAGCGGAACCGAGGCGTTGAGGATGGTCCCGGAGCCCGGGGACGACTCGACGGTCAGCGTCCCGCCAACCCGGCTCAGCCGCTGCCGCATGCCGACCAGGCCATACCCGCCGGTCGCGGCGCCGACGTCGAAGCCGGTTCCGTCGTCGGCCACGTCGAGCAGCAGCGTATCGCCGAGGTAGGTCAGGGTGACCTGCACCTTGGCCGCCTGAGCGTGCTTGGCCACGTTGGACAGCGCCTCCTGAGCGGCCCGGAACACGGCCGCCTCCGTGTCAGGGCCGGCCCAGACCACGGTGCCGGTGGTCTGCAGATCGGCGTCGATCATCGACCCCTCCGACCAGCTGCGCGCCAGCGTGCCGATCGCCTCGGGCAAGCTGGCCTCCTCAAGCTGCTCGGGACGAAGCGCGCGCACTGAGCGCCGGGCCTCGGTGAGGTTGGCGCGAGCCAGGGCCCGGGCCTGGGCGACGTGGCGGGGCCACGTGTCCGTATGGTGCCGGGTGTGCTCGGCCGCTTCGAGCTGGGCGATGATCCCGGTGAGGCCCTGCGCCAGGGTGTCGTGGATCTCCCCGGCCAGGCGCTGCCGCTCCTCGACGATGCCCGCCTCCCGGGCCTGGGTCACCAGCTGGGCGTGCAGCTCGGCGTTCTCGGCCATCGAGGTTTCCAGTCGGCGGTTCGCCTCGGCCAGTTCGCTGATCATCCGGCCGCGCTCTTGATTCTGCTCCAGCACCCGGTTGGTGATGCTGGCCGAGTTGAAGGTCAGCGCCACCAGCACCCCGGCCACTACCAGGTAGGTAACCGTCTGCCCCGCGTTCCCCGACGGGTAGCCGCCGGCCATCGCCGCGGACACCACCAGCGCGGTGGCCACGAAGCCGACGGTCCGCCACCGGCTGTCCAGCCCGTACGCGAGCAGGAAACCGGTGTAGGCGAATATCCCGTAGGGGAGGCTGACCCAGACCAGGAACCCGGCCAGCGCGGTGTGTACCGCGAATACCGTGAGCCGCCACCCGGTGGAGGCGTCCGGGCGGACTCGCGCCGTCACGACCGCCCACCAGACGGCCGCCGCGGCCACCGCGGGGAGGCCGAGCTCGAACCGCGCCCACGTGTGCTGCCTGCCGGTTGCGAACAGGGCGACCACCGTGGACACCAGCAGCAACGGCATCGGCATCAGCAGCCGCATCCGATCCATGCGCGCCAGCCACGGGTCCTCGACGACGACCTCACGCATGTTCCCCATCGTGTCACCCGCACGGACCGGCTGAATATCGCCGCGTTCCGGACCGGTATCGCGATGCTGACCATGCCCGTCTCCCGACGGGTCTGCGCCGCCAGCGCTCCTGCGGCTGGCGGCGCATCCGGCGTTCACTTGACGGCGAACAGCGACCGCAGCTGGCTGCCGTTCACCAGCACTGCGACGCCGATCATGAGGAGGCCGGCGACGCCCTGCTCGGCCTTCATCCACAGCGGGAAGCTGCCCGGCAGCGCGATGATGACGGCGATGGCCGCCACCAGTACCACCGACATGATCCGGAGCCGCCGGTAGGCACCCCGGGAGCCCCGAGCCGCGCGGACGGCGAGGCCGAAGGCCACCAGGGCGCTGGCGGCGACGAGGATGCCGTGCGTCCAGACCGAGGAGTTCACTTCGGCTGAGTGGGGGCGCATCAGTACGATCGCCACCACGGCGAGGGCGCTGATGCCGAGGTAGCCGCCTGTGAGCAGCTTGATCTTGCGGAAGGCCGCCGCGGTGCCTGGGTGGCCAAGAGCCGCGTTCGACGTGGACATGCTCTGGGTGGTGGTCACGGTGACCGTCTCCTTTGCTGGCTGGTTTGCCTGGCTCGCCGGGCGGGGGATTTCCCCCCTCAGCGGCTACGTCAAGCATTCGCCAGCAGGGGTTCCGGACACATCGATCGGCCGGGCGCGGTTGACCGCCGCATCGGGCCATAGCCGCATCCACCGATCGGAGGATGCCGGGACCGCGGGAGCAACCATCACGGAGAAGCCAGCCTCTCACTGCCGGTGAGCGGGCGGACGGCGGGGTGATGCTGACGTGCGATTTCTTTCGTGCAGATATCCTCCGCCGTCGGGCCAGGCCGGAACTGGCTGAACCTGCGGAAACCAACCATCGACGCCCCGGCCAGATCTTCGCGCGCGCTGGATTCCGGATCGCGCTGCGCCGTGGTGGAATGAACCAGCAGCTCGAGGACCTCACCGGCATCGACACGTTCACGCGGCTCGCGACGGTCACGCTCACCTCGTCGCAGGTACGGGACATCTCGCTGCTCGCGCCTGCCGCCGGGATCGCCGATCTTCACCTGCACAGCAACTTCATCAGCGACCTCTCGCCGCTGCGCGCGCTGACCGTGCTTGAACGGCTGTTCGTGGGCGGCAACCGGATTGCGTCCCTCGAACCGCTCCGCGGGCTCACCCGGCTCAGCATCGTGTCGATCGTCCGCATCGAGCGCGGAACCGGCGCGCTGCTCGAGAACCAGGTGTCTGACGCCCGCGCGCTGGACAGCCTGCCGCTGCTCACCTGCCCGGCGACCTCCGCCGCCCGGCTGAAGCTGACGCTATTCGACAACATGGACACGGTCACCGAGACCGGCATCGCCACCCGCATCGGGAACTCGCACCGTTTCCGCTACGTCGCCGACGGCGGCTCGGGGAGCGAGGAGATCCTGGTGATGGCGCTGTGGCAGCTCAGCGATTTCAGTGTCGTCACCGCACCCGTCGTAGTCACTGGAATTCATTTCCGTTCGCGTGACACTGAGGGCGTTGCGGCTACTCTTCCCGACGATCCGTCCGGCGCGATGGCAGGACCCGACGTGGCCGGGTTCTTCCTCGACGACTCGTTCACCGGTGACGGCGGTGCCGGCGAGCAGTTCACGCAGGTCGGCCTCGGGCGGGTGCCGGCCGTGTTCGTGGAGATCGTGGCCGCCGACGCCTAGCTAATCGCTGTCCGCAAACGGCTGCGCCCGGCCGGAGGCGCAGCCCAGGGCGAACTGGGAGTAGGACCACGCGTTGAGCAGGGCGAGCCCGGCGTCCATCTGCTGGTAGTTCGGGAACCCGGGCTGGGCGTTGTCCTTGATGAGCTCGTTGTTGTGCCAGTGAGCGCATTCGTGCACGGTGACCTCGGCCCGCTTGCGCGGTCCGCGGTCCGCGAACCCCCCGGCGAAGTAGATCCCGTCCGGCCATTGCGGCCCCGGCTGCGGCTCCCCGGGCAGGCGGGGGCCGCGCAGGGTGAACGCCAGCGCCCGCGGCCCGAAGACACCGGCCGGGGGGTCGCGGAGGACCGAGCGCGCGTTCGCGTCCGCGAGCGTGTCGGCGATGTCCAGGTACACCGAGTCGATCGACGATCGCCCTGCACTTCTACGCGGCCAGCTGAATAACCGTCCATTCCTCCCAGCTCATCGGAATGACCACTGAGCTGCGTTTTCTCCATTCCTGCCCGCGTGAGAAACCGCGTTCTGTCCGCCCCGCGTCCGTGTGGGCCAAGCCGCGCAGGTCAGCACGCCAAGATGACCGGCTACCCGTCCAGCTGGGTCCAGCGAAGTCCTGCTGTGCCCCACCTCAGCTTTCCCTCCAACGTCACTGGGCTGAGCAAACGTGGCTGGTGGCCGCCGCCCACGGAGAGGTGCCCACGACAGCAACCCGGCAGAACGTCCTCCGGGCCAGCCGTACCGGGAGGTCTTCACGGAGATCACAGCAGGTGCCCGTCAACGCCGCGCACATAGACTGGCCTCCATCGACCCGCGATGCACCACCGACGCCCGCGGCAAGGGCTGAGGCGCAACAGCGAGGTCTTGGCCTCTGGGCAGCGGGACACGCCGCGGCGGGTTGCTGGGGGCCACGACCAGGAGGGTGTGGCGCCTGGCAAGGTCGGCCGGGCGCGGCTGCATCGTCAGGTGAAATTGCGTCCGATCCGGAATGACCTGTTGACCTGCAGAGAGTGGGACCGGTAGCTTTCAGATTTCCGCCGACCGAGCCATTTTCGTTTGACATGGTGCAGGGAGACCCGATGCCGGAGCCGACAGCGACGAATGTCGGTCCGATGCCGGGGCCGACGGCGGTCGCTGGGCAGATCCTGCTGCGCAACACGCTCATGCGCAGCGACATCGACCCGAAGATGCAGCAGATCATCGTCAAGCAGCTCGGTTCGGTGCTGCCGGGCCGACCGGTCGCGGCGGGGACGACCGCCGACCAGCGCACCGCATCGCCCGACGACCTGGCCCTGCTAATCCCGAGCGCCGCGGTCACCGCGGCCGGCCTGGACCCCGCCATGGTCACCTCTTCGCCGCCACCCGTCCTCTGGACCAGCGCCGGCAACCAACTGCTGGTCCTACTGGCCGGAATCAAGACGACCGTCACCACCGGCATCGTCGAGCTGACCATTCCGGTCAGCTGTGACCAGACGGGCGACACCATCGTCACCGTCACCTTCGTCACCGGCAGCGCCGGACGCCCCACCGGCGGCCTGACCACCACCGAGGATCATCCCCGCGGCGACCCGGTGATCGTCGAGAACTGGCACGAGCAGCTGATTGCCTTCGCCTGGAACACCCTGCTCATCGCCACGTCCGCGCTCACCGGCGCAGCCGGCGCTGACCGGTCGGGGCGCGCGCTGATCCCGAACACGCTGATCGCCGACAAGGCCGGCCTGACCGTGCTGCCGATGGCCCGGCACACCTTCTTCGGCACCGACCAGCTTCCGTGAGCTGGCCACGATGACGAACCTACCTGCCCTCGATCCCGAGATCATCGACCTGGGCCTGGCGATCGGGCTGCTCACTCCAAGCGGCTCCGGCGTCGAACTCGACAGCGGCTGGTTCGCTGATCCCGGCACCCAGCTCACCGGCGTCCTCGCCGACGACAACCGCCGCGGCGCGTTAATCCGCTTCGCCGATGCTGTGCTCGCCAAGGGCAATCACAGCGAGCAGGGCGGTGTCGTCCTGGTGCCCGTGGTGAACCTGCGCGAACTCAGTGATGACGAAACGCTGCCTGACGTCGTCGTCTCGGTATCGCTCGACGCCAGCCCCGCTAACTACACCGAGGTCGGCCTCGCCGCGGCGCTCACAACTATCGATCCGGCCAGCACGACCCAGGTGGCGATCCCGCTCTACCGGGCGGCCAAGACCGGCAAGACGGTGCCACAGGCATTTGCCCTGCTCGACGGCGGCGTCGTGAAGCTCGCTACCGAACTGACCTTACAAACGGCCACTCCGTCGATCGACGACTTCGGCCTGGCTGGAGTCAGCGTCGCAGTCGAGACGGCCCTGACGGGCGGCTCGCCGCCGAGTTTCACCCTGGCGCTCAAGGGTTTGCATCTGCCTGGGGCAGCCAGCAGTTCGGACGTGCAGATCGGCGGTCCCGGCGTGTCCGTTCAGGACTCGCTGCTGTCGCTAGTGCTGGGCCTGGTCCGGCAGAGCGCCGATGCCCTGACGGGCGCTGCCGCCACGCAGGCCAAGGCCATGCTCGACCTGCTTGGGCTCGGCAACGCGACCGGCATCCCACCACTACCCGTCGAAGGCCTGCGCGCCCACGGCGTCTCGGCGCTGCAGTCCTGGTTCGTCGCGGTCATGGGGGTCAAATCCGCACGCGCGGCGTGGCTGGGCTCGCTCAGCACCGTCCTCGGCGGTACGCCCGTGATCGACAACCTCACCACCGCCTACGTCGACATCCCGATCGGCTCTGGCCCGGTCAGCGCCCGGCTCAGCCTGGCGGCATCGACTGGGGCCAGCGGGCACCTGCTGATTACCCCGGCGCTGGGGCTGACCTTACGCACCGACGTCGCGGGCGCGATCACCATCGGCGCCGAGGCCAAGGCCACCCTGTTCACGCTGGACGTCGCGTCCCGCTCGATCACGGCCGCGCCCGAGGCAGAGTTCGTCCTCACCTGCGCCGGCACCGGCGCGGGCGCAAAGCTGCTGGCGAGTCCTGTCGCCCAGATCGGGAGCCTTCGCCTGGGGCTGGCCCTGGTCGGAGGCGAACCGCGTGCGCTGATCCAACTGCTCGATGTCGACGTCGAGAGCCAGCACCACGACGTGCTAGACCTGTCGACGCCTGATGCGGCCGTTGCCGCCGCCGGCCAAGTGGCCGGCAGCCTGATCGCTGCCGCGCTGGCCGCCCTCGGCGATGCCGGCACGGAGCTCGCCGGGCTGCTCGGCCTGACCCCGCCCGCCGGGGTAACCGCGATCGACGGGGCCAAGCTGCTGGCCGATCCGCTCAGCACGCTGTCGGCCTGGTGGCATGACCTCATGACGGCGCAAGCCGCTCGCGTTCCCGATGTGCTTACCCACCTGCGCAATCTGATCATCGGGCCACTGCAGCTGGCTGCCGGTGACGTGGTCACCGGGACCGGCACGGCCGCTGACCCGTGGTCGATCCCGGTGCTTACCCGGCTCAGCATCGACTGCTGGCTCGACGGTTCGCGCCTGACCGTCGCACCGACACTGTCCCTGCGCGCGGCCCGCACACTGGCCGGCGGCTGCACCACCGTGCTCACCCAGTTGCGGGTCGGGCTGCTGAGAGTCGATCTCGCGGCGCAGCAGGCCCAGTTCCCGGTCTCGATCGACTTCACCGCGCGGCTCCGGGCTACCGGCGGCACCCAAGCTCGGCTCGCCCTCGGTCCGGCCGCGATCGTCGCCGACTTCATCGGTCTGCATGCTGGCTGGTCACCAGACGGTGGCATCGCGGTCGAGTTCCTGGCCCCGAACCTCGGCATCGACGCTGGCGACACCCCGATACCGCTGGCGCTGCCAACCATCGACGCTAACGGGCACCTGGATGTCGCACCCGAGGCCTGGACGTCGGTCGAAGCGCTGATCGGCGTGCTCGCCGCGAGCAGTGCTCGCGGCTGGCTGGCCGACCTCGCCGACCTGGCGGGCTGGAATCCGGCCAGCGCTGATCCACCCGCGCTGTCCATGGCCGAGCTGGTCGCCGACCCGGTGGGCGCGCTCAAGTCATGGCTGGCAGGCCTGGTCACCGACTCGGACCAGCTCGCGACGCTGACGGCGACCTTGGCGCACTTCTTCGGCGGCACCCGGCAGGGTCTGGCCGGCATCTTCGCCGGTTCCGGCACGCCGTCCGACCCGTGGCTGGCCACGCTGGGCGGGAGTGCTGAGCTGCCCCAGCTGGCGGTTTGGCTCGGCCCGGACGGCCCGGTTGCCGCGGCCGCGCAGGCGAGCGACGCGATCCGGCAGTGGCGGCCAGGCATGACGGGCCTCAGCACCGACGCGCTCGCCTCCGCGGTGGCTGACGAAGCCCGGGCAGGCCCCGAGGTCGCGCTGCTCGCGGCCGGACGTGCTCAACTGGCCAGCGGATTGCAGGCCCTGGCCGGACGCTGGACGGGCACTGACGGGCTGGCCGGGCCACCATCAGCTCCGGTGACCGGCCTGATCACGATCCTGCGCCCGGACATCACCTTCGACCAGCTCGCGACCCAGCCGCTCGGACCGCTGCTGCCCGGCGGACTGCCCCCGGGGGCGGTCGTCGTGCGGGTCGCCGTGAGCGCGCCGACCGACCTGCCCTGGACGGCGCCGGCAGGGCAGCTGCTCGACCTGACTGCTCCTGGCATCGCGCCCGCCTCGTTCACCGTCGCGGCCCCGGCGACCGGCGACTGGGCGATCGCCCTGGCCCCGCGGGCCGATGCTACGTTGGGCGGCGCCACCGACCCGACCGGCCTGGTCGGGCAGGCCGCCCGCCTGCAGCAGGCGCTCACCGCGCTCGCCCCGGCCGGGCCGATCGTGCTCGTTGCGCTCGGCGGCGCCGGGCACGCCGCCCGCCTGGCGGCCGACGCAGTTCCGGCCGTGACCCACCTGCTCACCCTTGGCACTCCGTGGAGCCCGATCACCTTCGACACCGCACGCACCGGCGTCCCAGCCGACGCGCTGCGCCTGCTGAAGGCGCTCATCCCGGTTCCCGATCCGGCCGACCCCGATGACGCCGACCTCGCTCGCGGGCGGGCGCTGATCACCGGGTCAATGGATGCGGTGCGCGGCCAGCCCTACATCGCGGACCTCGAGGCGGATCGGCCGATCACCCCAATCCGCGCCGACCTCAGCGCGGTCGCCGCCTTCGGCACGCTGACCGACGCCGCGGTGACCCGCGCCGTGACGGCGGTGTTCGCCGCCGGCCTCTCGGCCCGGGCCCGCGACCGTCTGCCAGCCGCGTTGAGCCCGCCCGACACCGCCTACGCCGGTATCCGAATCCCGTTCTCGTTCCTCACACCACCTGGCGGCCACGGCACGACGGTGACCGGCGCGGCCATGCTCACCCTGGGCAGCGCCGCCCGCAGCGGCCCCACGATCACCGCATCACCGGCCGTCCACCTCGAGCTGGACGTAGCCGACTCCGACGGCTGGCTGATCGGTGGTCCCGGGACCACGCCGGTCGGCGGCGCACTGCCCCTGGAGCTGCGCCGGGTCCGCCTCCTGGTCGACGTCGGGCTGCACGGCGGCGCGTCCGGCGCCCGTCTCGTGCTCGGCGAAGGGGCGGCTCTCGGCGCCGAGTGGGCCCAGCTCGTCGTCCAGCCGCCGGCCGGTGCCTCGGGTTCGATCGAGCCACTGCCGATGCTGCCCGAGGCGCGGGCGCTGATCAGCGCGCTGACCGCCAAGCTCGCCGGTGCAGTCGCAACCAGCCCGGCCGGGCTGGTGTCGGCTTTGCTCAAGGCCGCCGGGCTGGCCGATGCCTCGGGTGCCCTCGTGCCGGACGCGCTCGACCACCTGCTGCACGACCCGGCCGCCCAACTGGCCGCCGTGCCCAGGGCGGCGCTGATGGCCGCCCTGGCCGGCTTGATCCCCGCCCTGAGCACCACCGGCGATACGGTCCACCTGCAGCTGGGACCGCTGACGGTCGACGGTGATTTCGCGGCCAAGACGATCGGCGTCACCGCATCCGGCGACGGCTTGATCGCCTGGTCGGCCGGGGTCTCATTCGACAGTGCCGGCCATCCGAGCGTGCAGGCCGGCCTCGGCGACGCCACCCGTGACGCGTTCGCGATCACTGCTCAGTCGGGCCCGCCGCGCGCCGAGCTCATCCGCCCGGGCGCGGCTGCTGTCGAGCTCTGGCCGAGTCCGGACGTCGATGGGCTGGGCCGCTTCGCCGTCGCCGCCGTGCCGGCCGAGGCTTTGCGGGTCGTGCTCGAGGGCCTGCGCACGATCCAGACCGGCCTCGGCACCGCCCTGGACGATCTCGCGTCGGCTCTCGGCATGCTGGCTCCCGCCGACGGCACCGGGCACCGGGCCGTCCTCGCGCCGTTGCGGCTCTTTGACGACCCGGCCGGCTGGTTCACCCAGGGTGGCGTGCTCAGCGCCGTCACCGGCGAGCCATTCGACGCCGAACGCGTCATCGACCTGCTCGAAGCGCTCAAGCCCTTCGTCGGCCTGGACGGCACGCCTCGCGGCACCTGGCCGATCGCTGACGGCCTGCAGGTAACGGCCACCAGCACCGCGGCCGGGGCCACCGTCGGCCTTTGGGTCGACACCGCGAGCTGGCTGGCCGACGACGCCGACCGGGCACCATTCGCGGCTGGGCTGAGTGCGTCGCTAGCCCTGACCCCATCCGGGCACCCGCGCCCTTCGGTCGAGGTTTTCCTCGGCATCCCCGACGGGCCGGGCGGCACCAGCACGCCCGAGCATCGCCGGGCCGCCCACGCCGTGGTCGACGGCTCAGGCCTGCGGCTGTTCCTGCGCCCGGCCACCGGCACCGACATCGAGATCTTCCCGCACCTGGCTGGGCTGGCGTCGCTGCTCGGAGCCGGGATCAACGCGGTCCTGCCCATCGCCTTGAACGAGCTCGCCAAGCTGTCGGGCGACTCGGTCCGGGACACGATCGCCAACCTCGTGAGCGCCGCCGGGCAAGGCCTGGCGATCGCCTCGACGGCATCGCCGGCGGTGTTCGACGGCGCCGCCATCAGGGCGCTGGCTGCCGACCCGGCGGCGTACCTGCGCGCCCATCTGGGTGACTTGCTGACCAAGGTGGTCGCCAGCCTCGACCCGTTGCTGCAGCAGATGCTCGGGCTGCCGGCCGGCCAGCACGTGGCAGTGCTGTCGGATACCGGGGTGATGACCGTGACGGTGCGGACCGTGGTCGTTACGGTGCAGACCGCGCCCTTCGCCGTGCAGGCAGCAGCGAGCGTCGACGGCCTGCCGGTGCTCGGTGCGGTGTCGCTGAGCCTGGCGGCCGACGCCACGGGGCTGACGGGCTGGTCGGCCGGGGCCGGACCGGCAGCGATCGACCTCGGCGGCCCGGTGATCCGGCCATTCGCCCGGGCCTGCTACGCCACCCCCGGCGGCTGGCACGCCGAGATCGGGCTGGGCCTGGATGATCAGGGCCCCAGCGAGGTCGGTCATCGCGAGCTGGAAGCACGCTGGCGCCAGGCTGCCGGCCTCAGCATGCTCGTCACCACCCAAGCGGCCAGCAGTGTCACCGAGGACGCCAGCCCGGCCACGATCGCGGAGGCGGCGATCGACGCGGTACTCGACCTGGTCGGCGGCTGGGTGCTGGGGGCCGACGAGGTCATCGACCTGCTTGGCAACGCCGTCGGCGGTAAGACGGTCGGCTTCGTCCTGCAGGGCTCGATCCTCGACCCGGCCGCACCGCTGACCGCGCCGCGCCTGCTGCCCGGACTGCTCGACGGCTGGCCCGCCAAGGCGCTGACCCTGGCGACCCAGCTGGCCGCGGCCGCGCCGGCGGTGACGATCGGGCCATTCGCCCTTGGCATTGTCAGCCCCGATGGCAGGCTCGGGATCTCGCTCACCGCGGCCGACGCGGCCGGGATCGACCTCACCGGCGCCGATAACGATTTGTCGCTTCACCTGGAAGTCGATGCGTCCTGGATCGACCCGCCCGCCCCGCCCGGCATTGTCATCAGCCTGCTCACCGTCAGCGGTGCGGAGGTCACGCCGACCCCGGGGATCGCCATCGACGGGATCGGCGTGCGGCTGGGCAAGAACAGCGGCCCGCTGATCGATGAGGGCCTGCGGCTGGATTCGGTCGCTGTGCACCTGTTCGGCAGCATCCAGCTCGACTCGTCGCAGCACATCACCTACGGCGGTGGCTTCGAATTCGAGCTCGGCGGGCTTGCGGTGCCGCTCGGCAGTGGCGGCGGCGACAACGCCGTCGCGAAGGGGATCATCCACGACGCCGGGGGCAGTGGCAGCCCACCCCGCCCGGCCTTCAGCCCGGCGGTCGCGGTTCAGGATCACGGCTCCGGCGTCGAGGTCAGCCTGTCGGCCGGGAGCGGCGACGGCCCGTGGTTCTTCCCCATCCAGCGCGCGTTCGGCCCGGTGTACCTCGGGGAGATCGGCCTGGGCATCGACTACCGCCAGGGCATCTTGCCCCGTCAGCTCGAGATGATCAGCCTCTATCTCGACGGCCAGGTGTCCCTGCTCGGCCTCACCGCCGCGGTCGACAAGCTGCGCTTCGGCTACCACGTCTCGCGCCCGTTCTTCGACCCGACTTCGTGGGAAGTAGATGTCGACGGCTTCGCGATCTCCAGCGACATTGGCGGGCTGAGCCTGGCCGGCGGGCTGCGCAAGTTCCCGCTCGACGCGCCACTCGCGGGAGTCGAGTACCTGGGCATGCTCAAGATCGGCTTCGGCAGCTACGGTCTCGACCTGTTCGGCGGGTACGCGCACCCGACCACGGCAGCCGGTGCCCAGTTCGCGTCGTTCTTCGCCTTCGGTGCGCTGCACGCCCCGATCGGCGGGCCGCCGGCCTTCTTCATCACCGGCATCGCGGCCGGTTTCGGCATCAACCGCGACCTGGTCACACCCGACATCGACCACATCACCACGCACCCGTTCATGCAGGCGCTCCGGGCACTCGGTCCCGAGCCCGAGCCCATGCAGCAACTGCAGCAGATGCGGGCGATTGTGCCGCCGGCGCAGGGGGAGTACTGGGTCGCGGCCGGGATCAGTTTCACCAGCTTCGTGCTGGTCACCGGCGAGCTCCTGGTGACCGTCCAGTTCGGCGACGGGCTGGACCTCGCGATCCTGGGCCTGGCCCGCATCCAGCTGCCGGAGCCTGTGATACCGCTCGTCAATATCGAGCTGGCCCTGCTGGCCCGGTTCTCCTCGACCGAGGGCACTTTGCTCGTCCAGGCGCAGCTGACCGAGAACTCCTATGTCCTGGCCCCGTCCGTGCACCTCACCGGTGGTTTCGCCTTCCAGACCTGGTGGAAAGGCCCGAACGCCGGCCAAGTGGTCGTGACGATCGGCGGCTACCACCCGCGCTTCCATCACGACGGCTACCCAGTTGTGCCCCGGGTCGGCCTCAACTGGTCGCCGATCGATGAGATCAGCATCATCGGCGGCGCCTACTTCGCCATCTGCTCCGAGGCGATCATGGCGGGCATCAGCCTGCAGGTCACCGCGGAACTCGGCCCGGCCCACGCCAAGCTCAGCTTCGGTGGCGACGCGATCGTCTACTTCGACCCGTTCTGGTTCCAGGTCGACGTGTACGCCGAGGCCGAGATCGGCATCACCATCTGGCTGCTGTTCGGCAGCATCGACCTCGACGTTCATCTCGGTTTCGACGTCACCGTCGAGGGGCCGCCCGTCCATGTCGAGGGGCACTTCAGCGTGGCCGGCATCTCGATCCCGTTCGAGTTCGGCGACAGGACCAACCCGGCCGACAAGGCGCTGGACGGCCCGGCGTTCGCGGCCAAGTACCTGCGCGGCGACGCGAAGGCCCAGGTGCTGCAGGCCGCGGTGCTGCGCGGCGGGCTGACCGCCGGCAGGTCGAGCGCCGCCGGATCGGGCGGGGTCGACAAGCCGCCGGATGGCAGCGCTGAGCATCCCTTCCGGGTCGTGCCGGAGTTCCAGCTGACCTTCGTCTCGATCGTCCCCGTCGTGACGATGACACTGACCGGCGGCGGGAACACCCACTCGGTGGCGTCGAACGCGCCGGGGCTCGGGGTGGCCCCGATGTACTCGGCAAGCCTGGACACCGCGCTGTCGATCGCGCTCGCCTCGCTGGACGGGCAGGACTTCGGCCTCAGCGGGATCGCACTGGCGGCGCGGCCGGGTGCGGCGTTCCCCAAGGGCGTCTGGGGACAGGCGCAGAACCCGCAGGCCAAGACCGTCCCGGCCGGCGACATCATCCCGGCCTCGGACGGCCTCACCATCGACACGACGATCCCGGATAGCCACTTCACCGGCGCCCCGCCGATCGATTACCACCAGGTAGAGCTGCCACTGGACGGCCGCAAGCCGCTGCCCTTCGTCACCAACACCGCTCAGACCAACGAACGCGTCACGCAGGCGATCGCACTCAAATCCGCTGCCAGCGTGTTCGCCGAAGGGGTCGTCGACGACACAGTGCGCTTCGAACGGGCCGCGGTCGTGCTCGCCGGCGGGGGCAGCGGGCGGACGACGGTCGCCGCGCTGCGCGGCGAGCGGGCCGCCGCACCGTCCTTCGGTTCACTGGCCGACGACATGCAGGACGCGCCCGCCGCGGTCTCGCCCACGGTCACTCCGGTCGTCGTCGATCGCACACCGCCGCCGCCCGTGCGCTTCAACCCGATCGTCAAGGCAGTGCTGGGCGTGCCGCTCTCGCTCACGCTGGACCGGCCGCCCGGCACGAGCGTGAAGGATCCGGGCAGAGCGGTCGCAGCACCGCCACCGACGCTGGCTTCGGTGAGCACGTCCGTGCTCGGCAGCACCCAGGTAGCGCTGTCGGTGCTGCCTCGCTCGGGTGCCGACAACCAGACCACGATCCTGCCGACGGGGGTAGCGCCCCTGACCCGGTTGGCGTCAGCATCGGTGGCCGCGGTGGCCAACGCCCAGCCGGCCCCGGCCGCGGCCGGCCGGCTAGTCACGCTGGCCTCCGGGCTGACCGGCACCCAGACACTCGCGAACACCGGTGACCCGGCGGTGGTCAACGAAGGCGAGCTGGCCGTGATCACAGTGGCGCAGCGCCCGGCCGGCCCTGCGCCGGACACGCTGACGGCCATGGACGGCGCCACCCGGCTGCTCAGCCTGGCCGCCAGCGGCCGGCCAGTCGATGATCAGGTCGTCGGCGCCGACGGTGCAGCCGCGACGGTGCAGCTGCCCAACGAGACCGAGCGGGTGATCGTCGTCGGGCTTGGCGCGGACACGAGTGCGGCGGGAACGTTGCCGGGCTGGTACGCCGGGCAATCTCTGCCCTTGCTCGGCTGGGGCACGGCGCTGTGCGGCGGGGCGGTCATCTCGGTCCAGGGCACCCGCATCGGCGCCAACCGCGAGCTCGCCGACGGTGGCTGGGTACTGGCCTCGTCGCTCGTCGCGGCCGCCCAGGTCACGACGTCCTTCACCGACCCGGTCAGCGCGGTCGCCGTCGCGGTCGATGACTATCTCGGGGCAGATGCGGCCGGCACCATCTCGATCCGGCTGCTCGACGCCAGCCGGGTGCTGGACGCGGCTGGGGTAGACCCGCTGCCACCGCTGGCACTGGTTGACGGCGTGCGCACGATCCTCGTCTACGCGATCACCGCGACCGGGCCGGAGCCGGCGGTGCTGGTCGAGGACTGCGGCGGCGGGCAACTGGCCGGAGTGCTCGGTTCGGTCGACGGCCCGGCGGCGCTCGCCGCGCTGCTGGCAACCCAGGGGATCGAATCCGCCGTATCGCAACCGCTCGTCGGCGGACCCGGGCAGCGACGGGTGCGGTACACGCTGGGCGACGGCCCGATCGTTACGCCCGCCGCGGCGCCGACGGAACAGACCACCGCCGGGAAGGCGGTGCCGGCCAACAAGGCGGCACCTGAGCAGGCAGCGCCCGGGAAGAGAGCACGATGACAACGCCCGGATTTTTCGAGCTCTACCCGTCCGCGCGGCCGGCCCTGCCGGCCGGCAGCTACACGGCATCGAGCACCAGCGCGCTGAGCGCCAGCCCGCCGGCCGGAGCCGACGGCACCATTCCAGTCGACGGCACCCAGTTCAAGCTGCACATCGACGCGCCCCGCTACGTCCTGCCGCCCGACCAGATCCTGTCGACCTTCCCGCCGGCGGGGTCGCAGGGCGACTGGCGCGAGCGGCTACCCCAGATCGTGCTGAAACGGCGCACGCTGCCGTGGGAACGCAACCCCAAATCCGGTCAGCTGCCCGAGACGCCCCCGCCATGGCTGGCCCTGATCGTGCTAAGCGAGGGTGAAGGGTTGCTCAGCACCGACGTCGACGTCTCCCAGTGCGTCACGCCAGGCGTCGATCTGGGCCCGGACGCCGACGTCGCCACGGGCAAGTACCTGGAAGTCAGCCAGGACATCATCGACGCGGTGTTCCCGTGCCAGGACGAACTGGACCTGCTCTGCCACGTCCGCAAGGTTGACCTGAGCGACACCGAACTAGCTCTGGGCGACGACGACGGCTACCTGGCCGTAGTGATCGCCAACCGCCTGCCGCAGCCCGCGCCGCCGATTGCCCCGGCCGGCGACCCGCAGCCCCGTAAGTACACGGCCTATCTGATCAACCTTGAGGAGCAAACCACGAAGCTGCCCGCCACCGAACCCGAACCTGTCTTCCAGTTCGACGCGACGCTGCAGTTCGCCGACGCCAAGTACCAGGTCAAGGCGCCGAACGCCTCGCTCGATCAGATCGCTATGCAGCTCGGCCCGGGCGCCCGCGAGCAGGCTCAGCTGCCCGGCGCTGAGCGGGCGATCGCGCCGCTGGCCGCCAGCACTGAACTGATCGCGTACGGCACCGGCAAGGGCCTGGAGACCGCTGCGTCGTCCTGGGCGACCGGGCCGGCGAAGGCCGGCGCCAAGAGTTCGGGCGATCTCGCGATGGCCAGTGGCTACAAGCTCGGCCTGAACCAGGGCGTGGTCGTGTTCGCGGAGCAGCGGGTGCGCTTTCCGGTCCTCGTCTCGTGGGACTTCACCTGCACCGGTGACGGCGGTTTCGAGCGGCTGATGAACGAGCTGGACGTCGGCCTGCTCGGCACGCTCGACACCGACCAGCCGGCGCCGCTGCCGGAGGTGGCCCTGACCGGGCACGTCGCGCTGTCGCACCGCACGCGGCATGGCGACCCGGCGCGGTCGTGGTACCGCGGCCCGCTCGGCCCGCAGCCGACGGTTCGCACCGGGCCAGTCGACGGCCTGCTGACGATGGCCCACGTCTCCGATCAGCTGCGCAAGGTGGTCCCGGACGGGCGCGAGGACATCTCACTGGCCGCGATGTTCGAGATCGGGCGGCTGCTGACCCTGAGCAAGCCAACCCTGGTGGCCGCGATGATGGACTGGCGCCGCGAGCTGTTCGGGGCGGCGCGCGCCCGCGAGCTGGCCGACCTGCTGGCCGGTGATCTGCTGGCCGGCATCGGCACCGGCCTCATCGGCGGACGGTCGGCGCTGGAGTCGCTGGTGCGCACCCACCTGGTGGGTGCCTTCACTGCCGCGGCGCCCGGTGCGCTGGCCCCGACCGCGCAGCTGGTCACCGCGGCCCGGGTGCCCGAGGACCTGCAGGGACTAACGGGACCCGCCGTACTGCAGGGGCTCGGGGCCGACCCGCAGACCGTCTATGCGGCGACCAGGCAGTCCGGGCCGGAGGGCATGGGCCAGGTGCCACTGGCGACCGCGCCCACCAGCGGCCGGCCGGTCTCGACCGACCGGCTGGCGATGGCCCGGCTGAACAACCATCTCAGCGACCGGGTCGACGCGCTGACGGTCGACTCCCTCAAACTCGTCCCGGTGCCAGCACCCGGCGCGGCGCCCGCTGCTGGACCTGTGTTGCGGCGGAGCCAGCGCAAGGACGGTCTCGACCGATTGATCGAGCAGGCCAGTGATGCACACGGCGCTGGGGAGTGAGCACGATGGAACTCAACGGTCAGGTCCTGTTCCAGGCGGCCACGGCGGCCAACCGGTCACTGCTGCAGACGATCGCGCAGCTGCCGACCGACAGCGGCACTGAGGACGGCATCCCGCCCGGCGGCGTCGTCCCAGCCCAGATCGTCCGGTTCCTCGCACAGTTGCGGCTGCTCGAAGGCGTGCCGTTCAGCTACCTGGTCCCGGACGCCGAACTGATCCCGGTCGAGACGATCCGGTTCTTCTACCTCGACCGCAATGCCACCGACGCGCTGGTGCAGGGCGCGCTGAGCGTCGGCACCGTCAACTCGGCCGACCGGGTGCAGCTGGCGCAGCTCTACCAAACGGTGCGCGATGAGGTCGACGAGGCCGAGCGGCTGGTGCGGATGAAGGACGCCGATGTGCCTACCGTCGATGCGGCCGGGCGCCCGATCGGGGCGGGCGGTCCGATCACCGGGTTCCTGTTGCGCTCGCGGCTGGTCTCGGGCTGGCCCGGCATGCACGTCCGCGCGTACTCGACCGACACCATCCCCGACGACCAGACGATCCCGGACATGGACACCAGCCCGAGCCGGGTACGCGTGCTGCGAATGGAGCGGCTGGCCCCGGCAGTACTGCTGGTCCTGTTCGACGGGGTGCCCGCGGTCGTGCACATCGAGGAACCGCGTGGCGGCATCCAGTTCGGAGTGCGGCTCAAGGATGGCGCCGATCCGAGCAGCCAGAGTGCGGTGCTGACGGTGCGCGACGTTCAGCATCCCAACAATGGACCGCTGCCGGGTGGCGGGGCGGCCCGCACCGTGCCGGTGCCGTTCCGGCCCGGCTCACCCGGCGTCATCAACATGAAGCGGCTGAACGGTTCGCTACTGGCGATACCGCAGGCGAACATGGGCGCCACCATCGATTCGGCCGAGTTCGCCATGCAGATGCTGCGCTTCCCACTGCGGCAGGTGTTCGGCGACACCGCGAACATCCCGCCCGGTGCCGACGCCTTCGTCGCCACCGTCAAGATCGACTCGCTGATCAAACGGTTTGCGCTCGCCCGTCGGGAGCTGGGGGGCTGACATGGCCGACATCACGGTGGAGCAGATCCAGCAGGCCGCGCTGACCCCACGCTGGTCGGCACTGGCGGCGATCGGGCGGGCCGCGGCTGATCTGGACAACTACGACCAGGCCCTGATCCGCGATCCGCGCCTGCTCGTCCCGGTCAACGTCCAGGCGCTGGTCGTGCGTGCCGGGGACAACGACGGCGAAGATATGGTCCGTCTGCCGTTCCGTGACTCCGAGGCGATGCCGCCGCTGGATGTGCACGACGCGGGAACGCCCCGCGCACCAGGAGTGCACCTGCTGTGGTCGGTGCCGGCCGCCCTCGGGCACGGCACGGTGGCCGACGACCCGGCCGCGCCGGGCGATGCGTCCCGGCGCCGGCTGCAGTTGCCGGTCCTGCCCGACCGGTGGGTCGTGCTGCGGCTCGCCGTCCCGGCCGGAGCGCAGGATCCCCTGGTCACCGGCTGGGTGATCGAGGCCGACGCCGGCACGGCCACGCCGCTGGCCGACTGGCCGGCCTCCAGGGACAATACGCAAACTGTCGCCGGGCCGGCCCTCACCCCCGCGCAGCTGAACCTGCACGTCGGCGGGACCAGCTGGGCCCAGTGTTACGACGCGGCGACCGGGCGGCTGGCGCTCTACGATTCGCTCGCCGACCTGGCCGGAGCCACGCTCGAAGGCGACGCGATCTCCTACCTGGTCGCTGGCTGGTGGTCGAGCACGGCCGCCGACCCGTTGACCGGGATCGGCACCGACATCGCCTATCACCAGCGTCTCGGCGAACTCGGCTGGAACGACGTCGATCACCCGAGCAGTCAGCAGTCGCGCAGCGACGCGGGCCTCGACCGCACCAAGGCCGCGAGGACCTTTGGGTTCGACGCGGCCAGCCGGTATGCCCAGCCGGTTGCGGTCAGCAGCGACCTCGCCGTCCGGGCTGCGCGCACGGCCGGCCTGGCCGGGTCCGCGGCCCCACGGAGCATCGAGGCCGAGCCGCTGCGCCCGGCGATGAGCGGGTTCCTTCAGGAGTCCCTGACCGCCGAGCTGGTGCCACCGGCACCGACTCAGTCGACGCTGCTCACCGGCCGGCTGCACGGGGTTCCGCTCAACGGCAGTCTCGGCGGCGACGGCCGCCCTCTTTCCGGTGCTCTGAAGCTCGTGCTCGGTGCCAGCACGCCGGATTTGGCCGCTACTGTCGCTGCGTCGGGCACCGGTTTGGGTGCCACCGACCAGCGGGCCGCCGAGCGCCTGCTGGCCGGCTTCGCCGCCGGACTGACCATGGGGCTCGATAGCTCCGACACCTGGTCCGACGTCGACGACTACGAGCACACGCACGGGTTCGGCTCGCTGCCGGGCGGCGTCGAGGGGGTAGATCGCTTCGTCGACAAACCGGCACCGAGCACCGATCCCGGGAGCGGCTTTCGCCCCGGCAATGTCGTCACGAACAGGGCGCCAGCGATCACGGCGACCGCTTCGGTGCTGTGGAACGCGATCGAGCGCCCGAGCGCGGTGCCGAAGCTGACGCTGGGAAGTGCCAGCCTGAAGTCGCGGGCCGGGGCGTTCGACGCCCGGGTGAACTCGGTGCCGCCGCCGGCCCCGCAGCCGCAGGACCAGGTCCGCGAGGTCAACCGGCCGGCACCACGCTACGAGTTCCCGGCGGCGCCGGTGGTCGCTGTTGTCGGAGGCGGCCGGGCCCTGTCGGCTGTCGAGCGCGAGGAGGCCGACGGCACGCTGATGTGCCGGCTGTCCGACCAGCTCAGCAGTGGCCATGCCGGAGTGCTCGCGGCGTCTGAACTGCTCGGCAGCATCGGCAGCGGCGCCGTGCCCGACGAGGTGCTGGGGCTGGCCCGCGAGACTCTGGCCGAGGACCCGTACCTGTCGGGCTGGCGGGCCCGCCGGGCGTCGAGCCACGGCTTCGTCCCGGCGTCGGCAAGTGCCCGGATGCTGGCCGAGTCCGCGGTCGGCTTCAGCTATTACGCGGCCGACAACGACCGCCTCACCGATCTCACCGGCGCCCCGGTCACATCGGCGGCCAGCCGGCAACGCGCGACCGAGGGCCTGCTGCGGATGTCGGTATCGACGGGCGTGTGGCAGCACCCCGAGGGCGTGACGATGTGGGGGCAGCCGTGGCGGCCGCTCTTCTGCGACTGGGAGGTCGGCCTCGAGCTCGGCGGCCTGAACGGCTGGGAGCTTTCCGGTATCGACCTCGACCCGGGCGCTGACATCACCATTGCGACACCGGACACGATCTCCCTGACCGGCCGCAGCCTGCTGGTGAGCGGCGTGGCCGGCACCCTGGCCGCCGCAATCGGCCGGTGGCTCACCGACGAGCGGCAGCGCGACCTGGGCGGGCACGGGCTGGCCGACGCGGCGACCGAGGCGGCCCTGGCGCAGCTGCGCGAACTGCTGGCCAACGTCGACCTGCTCTCGGTCACCCTCGACGGGGTCCGCGAACAGCTACTCGGCCTGAACTACGACCGCGGCCTGGTCCACTCCGACGTCAACGCGCTGCCCGACGGCACCCGCCGGGCGCTGGCCACCGGTCTGCCCCGGTTGCTGCAGGCCGGGCGGATCAGCCTGATCTCGGCCCGGCTGGTCGACGCGTTCGGCCGGCTGCTGGAGCTGCCCGTCGAGGCGGTCGCGGTCCCGGAGCGCCTGGCTGACGGCGCGCCGGGCGTCCAGCGCCTGCGGCCCCGGCTCACGGCACCCGCGCGCTGGCGCTTCGACCTGGTGGACGCCACGTCGACCTCGCCGGATGCGGCGCTGGCCGGTATCGACCAGACCGACCTCAGCAAGCAGGTGACCCCGATCGCAGGGTTCCTGCTGCCTGATCACATGGACGAGTCGCTTGAGGTGTTCGCCGCGGACGGCACCCCGCTCGGCGAGGTACTGCACGACCCGTTCAGCGACGCCGTCAGCTGGGAGATCGCCCCCGGCCGCACCGACGTCGCCCCGGCCGCCGGACCGACCGAGGATCGGGACCCGACCCATCACCGGGTCGGCTGGATTGCTGCCGGCCTGGTCGCCGCCGACGCCACCGCCCGGCAGGGCACCCCGGGCCGGGCCGAGACTGAGTCCGCGCTGTCGGCGATGCTGCGCGCGATCGACACCACGCTGTGGACCGTCGACCCGTTCGGCAGCCTCGGCCAGTCCCACATCGCCGGCCTGGTCGGGCGCCCGATCGCGGTCGTCGCGGCACGGCTGGCGCTGGACGTCTATTCCGATGTGGCCGACCGCGCCTACCCGGCACCGGCGCCCCCAGACACGGCCAGCCCGATCATGACCGGACGGCAGGCGGCCTACGACGCCCTGCCCGGCCTCGAGTTCGAGGTGCGGCTGGGCGAGATCACCCGCTCCGACGACGGCCTGCTCGGCTATTTCGTGGACGACGACTACGCCCACTTCCACGTCGTCGACAAGGTGATCGTGGCCGAGGCCCTGCCGAGCGGGCGCTGCCAGGGCGTGCTCGCCGACGACGCCACGCCGGCCACCACCCCGGTGCCGATCGATCATCCCTACGTCGACCCGACCGGTGTGCTGCGCATCCATCCCGGCCAGACTGTGCGGCTGACGCTGCTGATGCATCCGGGCGGCAAGGTCTACCTGACCTCGGGCGTGCTGCCCCGAGTCAGCAAGACGCTGGCCCGCGACTGGGTCGATCCCGGCCTGTCCGTGCTGGCGCCATCGCTGCGCTGCGGGCCGCTGCTGATCGACGCCGACAAAGTCCGGCTGCCCAAGGTGGCCTCCTTCCCGGCCGATCAGCTCTTCACCCGCCGCGACACCCCGGCGACCTGGAAGGACGACCCGATCCTGGCCGCCACCCAGGCGGCGCTGCTGCCCGACACCGCACCCGAGGTCCAGGAGGGCTGGGTGCGGATCAACCCGAATCCGGCTCCGCCGGCCGGCGGTGGCTCATGACCCGCTACGACTGGCCGCGGGCGCCGTTCAGCCGCGATGACCCGAGCGGCCGCGCGGCTCATTCGGCTCGCGTCCGCCCGGCCAGCACCCCGGCGATAACGGCCGTGACAGAATCCGGCTCCCGCGCCCGGGGCCAAACGGGCGGCGCCAGCGCGGCGCACCCGCCGGGTGGCCGCGCGCACCCTGGGCGATACCCCCTTGCCGACCGGAAGCAACCTGTGGGTGCCCATCGGGCCGTCGGTCACCGTCAAGGGCCAGGCGAGCGGCGACCCGAACGTGGCCGGCCGCGTCCGCGACCTGCAGGTCCACCCGGGCGGCGGTCAGCGGGTCTACGCAGCCAGCGCGTCGGGCGGTTGCTGGTTCTCACCCGATGCCGGCGAGACCTGGCGGCCGCTGGACGACTTCGTCAGCTCGGACCGGCTGTCGGTCGGCGAGATCGCCTCCGCCCTGGCCTGTGGCTCGGTCCACGTCATGTGGGGGGACGAAGCCGACGGTTCGCAGGATGAAGTCTGGCTCGGCACTGGCGAGCCGACGATGTACCAGGGCGGCCCTGGCGGCGCCTTCAACCCGGGCCTGCCAGGCGGCAAGCTGCGCGGCATTGGGCTGCTGCACGCCACCGGCCCCGCGACCGGCGGTGCCTGGGATGTCGAGACCGCGGCCAGCGGCGACGGTAACGCGCCTGACTCACTGCGCGGGCACGCCACCTACCGCGTCACCGGCGATCCAGGCGATCCAGGTCAGCTGGTCGCCGGGACGACCAACGGCCTGTACCTCAAGCCGTCCGGCGGCACCTGGGGCCGGGTCGCGACCTGGCCCATGAGCGATATCACGCACCCCATCGACGTAGTGATGAACCGGCTGACCGGGCCGGACCGGGTGCGCATCTGGGTAGCAGCGGCCAGCGCGCTGTACATGGCCGAGGCCGCGGTCTCGCCTGGCACGCCGATCGATCCGGCCACGCTGAGCTTCACCTCGATCGAGGTGAAGGGAGTGCTTGCACCGCCCGGCGGACGCTCGCGGATGACGCTGGCGATGTCAGGCGACGGTGCCACTTTGTACCTGCTGGGCCAGCGGCCAGCCCGACCCGCCGAGACGCCCCGCAAGGTTCCGGCTGCCTTTCTCTGGTCGGTCAACGCGGCGGACAAAACGCCGACCGCCTCCGGTATTGAGGGCGTGCCGCCGGACATGTTCGGCACGCAGGCCGACTACGACATGTGCGTCGCCGTGCATCCCGCCCACCCGACCCGGGTCTACGTGGGCGGCTGCTTTGTCGCCACCGGCGGCACCTACAACGCCGCGGTGTACCGGCTTGAAGTGACCGGCGCCACCGCGGCGCCGACGCTGGTGGGCACAGGTATCCATGCCGACGACCACGTCATCCGGATCGGGCCGGCCGGTGCGCATGCCCCGAAGCGGGCGGTATGGGTCGGCTGCGACGGCGGCCTGTTCCGTTCGGATCAGGACGGCGACGACGGCACGTTCCTCGCGCGCAACAACGGCCTGGCCGTCCTTCAGCCGGGTTACGTGGCCAGCCATGCCACCAACGCGGGGATCGTCGCGGCCGGCTTCCAGGACAACGGCACAGCGGTCCGGGTGGGTGACACGGTCTGGGAGGAGAAGTTCCAGGGCGACGGCGGGGGCGTGATCTATGACCCGACCGGCGCCAGCCGCTACTTCCGGCAGTACATCCACGCCGACTGGCAGGCCAATGACGGCGGCATCCGGCCCGTGCTGCGCCGCGGTGCGTGGCTCACGGCCAAAGCGACCCAGCTCAAGCAGCAGACCTCGGAGACGATCGAGAACTCCGCCGCCGCCTTCTACTCCGGCGCGGATGCAGTGATCCACGGCGGCCTGACCCATCTGGCCTTCGGCACCGACCGCGTCTGGTATTCCACTGACTGGTCGCGCAACTGGGTCACCTTGCCCAGCGCGAAGGACCCCCGCGGCGGTGACAATCCCGACCTTGACCAGGACGTGCTGCATCCTGGCCAGCCCGGCACCTACAGCGACGAAGTCGGATCGACCGAATGCTGCAACAAACCCTACGAAGGTTCCTTCACCCAGGGCATCTCGACCGAGGCCGATGGCATCCTGGCGGTCAAGTTTGCTGCGACCTCCGATGCGGCCAACCACACGCTGCGGGCGCTGGCGCTGTACGCCAAGAGCCTGGTCTGGCTGACCGGTACGCGCGCTGTCGCAGGGTCCGGCGCGTTCGCCTGGGCGCCGGTCCCCACGGCCGGATCGGCGCAGCTGCAGGCCTTTCGCCGGGCGAACAACGCCGCCGAGACCGCACTTGTCCACGACGGCAAGCCACTGACGTTCATGCCGGCGGTGGGATTGGCCAGCGACCTCGCCGTGCACGACCCGACCCGCGGCGACATCGGCTCGGTGTACATCACGACGATCGGCGCCCCTGGTTTCCCGGCCGGCGCCGCGAGCGGTGATGTCGACACGCTGTACTTTTTCGACGGCAAGGCGACCTGGTATCCGTGCGGCGTGCGCCGCGCCGCACCGAACACGTCCTGGACCACCACGCAGGTCACGGCGCCCGCGCTGGGTGTTGTCGTCGACCCCGATGACCGCGGCACCGTTTATGTCGCCACTAGCGTCGGCGTGCTCAAAGGCACACTGACCATCGGCGACGACGGTGCGGGCAATGCCACCTACACCTGGGTGTGGGCTCAGTTCGTCAACGGGCTGCCCGAAGCGGCCGTGCAGGACCTCTCGATCCACAGCTACTCGGGAGTGAAGCTGCTGCGGGCGGCGCTAGCCTCCCGCGGGGTGTGGGAGACCGACCTGGCCAACATAGCTGCGCCTGAGTCGACCTACCTGCGGCTTTACCCGAGCGACACCCGCCGCCGCGTACCGACGCCGCTGGCCGGCCCGACCTCAGCCGGGGAAGAGACCACGCCGACGTGGGACAACAGTCCCGATATCGTCGTCGACCTGACGGGCACCGCCCGGACCAGCCCGCCGACTGAGTCCGAGCTGTACAAGATGGCCAAGGACCAGATCGCCGGCTTCACCGGTAAGGCGCTGATCCAGGGCAGGCATCCGGTGGTGCACGTACTGGTGCATCGCCGGGCGGCGTCGGTCGCTGCCGGCACTGACGTCCGGGTCGCACTCATGATCCACGAGATGAGCGGCAGCGACCCCGTGCCGCTGGGCAGCGTGTGGCCGGCGCTGGTCGCGGCGGCATCGGCCACCACCCAGCCGACTTCGCTTCCTGACGGGTGGCGGCCGGCCGGGGCGACGCTGTGGCAGAACCTCGCCGGGCCGCTCGAACCGCGCATGCCGCGCGCGGTCAGCTTCCAGGTCGACTTGTCGGGTGAGTCCGACGGCACGGTATTCGCACTGGTGGCCATCGTGCTGTCGGCCTCGGCCACCGAGAAGATCACCGCGGACGATCTGAAGGTGGTCGCGACCGCCACCACGGTGAGCACCGTTGCTGGTCTGGTGCAGAACACTGCGCACGTGGCGGCCAAGTCGATCGAACTCGATACCCCGCTCTGAGAGGCAGGAACATGCGCAAGCGGTTCTACATCGAGGTGGCTTTGGCTGCGGCCACCTTCGTCCTCGCTGTCGTGACCCTGATCAATCAGGAATGGATCGAGGCAGTCTTCGGCGTCGACCCAGACCACGGAAACGGCTCGCTCGAATGGATCATGGTCGGCGCACTGGCCGTCGCGACCGTTGTGTTCGGACTGCTGGCCTTCAGCGAGCGCCGCCGCGCATCCCTGGCCTGAAACTGTGAGGTGCCAGAACTCGTGCAGAGCATCTGACCTGGACTTCTAGTCTCGGTGCTCGTGATCTTCCGCCTCGCCTATCTGCTCATGGACCGGGCCGCCACCGCCACCCAGCAGCAGGCACTGGAACTGTTCGGCGAACTCGGCGACCGGTACGGCCAGGCTCATGTCCTCAACGGGCCAGGCGTCGTGCAACGGCTGACCGGTGGCTACGCTGCCGCCGCCAGCCAGCCGCCAGCAGGCACTCGAGCTGTTCCGCGAATTCGGCGCACGGCTCGGCCAGGCCGTAACACTGAACAGCCTCGCTGAGCTACTGTCCCGATCCTCGGCCGACCAGCAAGCCCGCGAACACCACGCCCAGGCCCTTGCCATCGCCCGCGACCTCGGCGCTCCCTGGAGGAGGCACGCGCGCTGGAAGGCATCGGCTGCTGCACCTCCAGGACGGCAACCCCAGCGAAGGCGCCCCGCGCTTGCGGCAGGCACTCGCTATCTACCAGCGCATCGGAGCCCCCGATGCCCAGCGCGTCCAGGAAACCCTCCTCACCCATCGCACCAAGGCGGGCAACCTGACCCCGGCTCCCGAACGGTGACAGCCATCAATCTTGCCGTGAGGCAAGCCCGGCATGAGCTGGCCGGGATGGATACGGGCCTCCGCTGCCAAGGCGAGTGCCGACACCGACGGCCGCCGAGAGCGCCCTGCGCGCGCCCAGGCCGACGAGGCTGCTAAATACCTCTCGCTGCGTGAGCGCCGCGCGCGTGCGGCCGGGAGGGACAGCGATGAGGTGGAACGGATGCATCTGACCGCTGCAGTGGCGAGATGAACGCTGCACTTGCCCCGCGCAGACAGATGCGGGTGTCAAGCAGCACCAGAACTGACGGTTCTGCGCGAATCAGCCACAGCGACTTCGCCATCGACAATCAACGCATAGTCAGCGATCTGCCGTCATCCAAGGCTGGCGCAACTGCTGTTCTCACTTTGCGTAGCCCATGGCCTGCCCAGCATCCAGGTCCTGGCAGCTCCACGGGACTGGCAGATCCGCCAGCTTGGCCTGCCTGGCGCCGGTCACACCGGCTGGGGCAGAGGCGCACAGCGGGATCCAGGCGCTGTTTTCACCCCGGCCACGCCGGGCACGACAGCACTCGGCGGATACCGCAAGACCGCAAGGGACGGGGATCGTCTGCCGGGAGTGGACTTTGGCTGACGGCGCAGCACTGGCGGTAATGCGCAGCGCAGCGCGCGGCCGGTTTCCAAGCGAAGTCGCTCGATTGGCAACGGCCCGGCAGCACGGCCCGGTATTTCAGTACGTGATGCCGGGGAACTGCGCGCGGGCACGCTCCAGCTGGCCGGCCCGCTCGCGGGGCCAGCCGAAAGCGCGGGCGGCCTGGCCGCTCATGTCGGCGGCCGCAGCACCGCTGGTGAAGTGGACGTACTCGCCCCAGTTCATCCGCCGCGTGTAGGTCCCGCCGCAGTCGCGCGGGAAGTGCCGGGCCAGCTCCCGGAAGAACCTGTTCATGACCTCTGCCCGCCCGCAGTCCCGCCATAGCGGGTAGAACCAGTCGCGGAACCAGCGGGTTCCCGGGCGAGGGAAATCGTCGGTGTTACCGGTGAACCGGCGGTAGACGCCCTTGGCCTCGCGATCCATGCCCAGCGCCGTGTAGAGGTCATAGATGTAGAACTCGGCCCACTTGCTGTCGCCCCAGATCTCATACGCCGGTGAGCCGTGGACGCCGTTGTTGGCGCTCTCCACCGAATGCCCGATCTCATGAGCGGGCAGCTCGCGAGCGAGGGTGCTGCCTTCCCGCCAGGTGTCCAGCCCGCAGTCGCTGACGTTGTGGTAGTCGTGGACCGGGCTGACGTAGTAGCCCGCATGGCCGCCGCCGTGCCGCCCGGCGTGGTGGATGGAGTAGATGCGCGGATCGAACCCGAACCCGTCGCCGTAGGTTGCCTTGGAGTACTGCCAGGTTACATTGATGAACCGGGGCAGCCACCGGACCTCGGCCCGGCGCACGTCGGGGTCCGCGTAGATCGCGCAGTGCTCGTCGCTGTGGTAGAGCCGGAGCAACTGGCGGTGGTCGAACCAGTGCTCCTGCCAGCTGGCCGGCGGGTCAGCCAGCCGGCGCTCCGACTCTGCCTCCACCAGGTCCTCCCGCCTCCCCGGGCGCTGCCCGGCGGTTTTCGTTAAGCCCTCATCAACGCGACGCGAGCCGAGCGGGCGCCGCACCGCGGGCCACTGGGAGTGTCCTGCCGGGGCGACACTGGGGCGTTAGTCGTCAAACGCTACTTCTCGACGTAAAAGAGGCGCTTGTTGACGAATTCGTCGATGCCGAGGGGGCCTAGCTCGCGGCCAAAGCCGGAGCGCTTGGTGCCGCCGAACGGCAGGTCCGCGCCCTCGCCTGCCGGGGTGTTTACGCTGGCCATGCCGACCTCCAACTGCTCGGCGACCTTGATCGCCCGCTCCTCGTCGGTCGACCAGACCGCGCCGCCAAGACCGAAGTCCACCACGTTGGCGAGCTGGACCGCCTCGTCGTCGGCGCTGACCTTGTAGACGACGGCGACCGGGCCGAACAGCTCCTCGCGGTAGGCCCGCATTCCCGGGGTCACGCCGGTGAGCACTGCCGGGGCGAAGTAAGCGCCCTTACCGCCGTCGAGCGTGCCGCCGACGTGCAGCGTGGCGCCCTTCGATACCGCGTCCTGCACCTGGGCGAGGAGGTTCTCCGCTGCCTTACGGGAGACCATCGGGCTGTAAGAGCGCGGGGAGTCATCGCCCGGCTGACGCGGTGACATCGCGGTGGCACGCTTGACCAGGGCGGCCACGAAGTCGTCGTAGATGTCGTCCATGACGATCATCCGCTTGTTGGAGTTGCAGGCCTGGCCGACATTCTCCATCCGGGTGACCCAGGCGGTCTTAGCTGCGTCCTCGACGTCGTCGGTGTCGAGGATGATGTACGGGTCGGAGCCGCCAAGCTCAAGGACGACCTTCTTCAGGTTGCGGCCGGCCGTCTCGGCGACTACGGCGCCGGCCCGCTCGGAGCCGGTCAGCGACACGCCGTGCAGCCGCGGGTCGGCGATCATCGCGGCGACCTGCTCGTGGGTCGCGAAGAGGTTGACGTACACGCCGTCCGGTACGCCCGCGTCCTTCATGATCTGCGCGATCGCCAGGGCCGAGGTAGGGCAGTTTTCTGCGTGCTTGAGTAGGACGGTGTTGCCGACGATCAGGTTGGGCGCGGCGAACCTGGCCACCTGGTAATACGGGTAGTTCCACGGCATCACGCCGAGTACCGGGCCGACGGGCCGGTACTCGACGCGCGCGGTGTCATGGCCGGGCAGCGGCTTGTCGGCGATGAGCCCGGCGCCGTTGTCGGCGTAGTAGTTGAAGATGTCGGTGCAGAACTCGGCCTCGCCGACGCCCTGCGCGGGCCGCTTGCCCATCTCCTTGGTGATCAGCGCGGCCAGGTCGGCGGCGCACTCGGTGAACAGCTCGGCGATCCGCTTCACGACCGCGGCGCGCTCGGCGACCGGGCGCAGCCTCCATGCCGCGAACGCCTCGGTCGCGGCGGCGAGCACCTCCGCGACCTCCGCGTCCGTGGCGAAGGGGAAAGTCTCGGTCACCTCGCCGGTCGCCGGGTCGGTTACCTGATAAGGCGGGGTCTGCGCCATGCCTGCTCCCGGTGTCACTACGGTAAGGGTCCAGTGAGACAACGCTACGGGAGCAAGGTACCCAGCCCAAAGACCCCTCCCCCGGCCGGGACCGGGCCTGTGGCCCCAGATGATCATGAACGGCCTGCGTGACCGGTTTCCGGCACTGCGCCGATACCTCCATCGTCACGCTGAGTCACGCGAAGAGTGAGGGCGAGGGCGCGGCCGAGCCGCCGCTCTGGGCGGTCGGCAAGTGCCTGATGGTCGCCTGTTGGATCGCACAGATCGGATACTTCTGGGCGCGCGAGGGCCCCCTTCTGCAGGGGTATTCTCCGTAGGACCTGGCCGTGCAGCCCGCAATTGCCGCCGTGGACAATATTCAAGCTGACTGCACGAATTACTGAGAGGTTTTAGTTTCTTCAGAAGAGCCCGGAGGTGCGATGAGCACTGATGGCGATGGCACCGCGCAGCAGCCCAGTGAACCCGCCGTCGAGGACGGCATCCCGCCGGCGCCCGTCCCGGGGGAGTCAGGGCTCTGGCCCGACCCTCCCTTCGCCGTAGACCCGCTCTTCCGTGGGGTGTCGCCGAGAGCGGGCGCTACAGCATCGGCTGGCAGAGCTGGCCGGTGAAAAAGGGCGGCCCGGGCTATGTGATCATCCGCCGTGGGGCCTTGGGCGTACTCAAGGCCGCGAACCGGTACCCGCTTACCGGCGAGGGCTGGGCACAGGTGTGGCAGAAGCCAACCGAGCTTGACCCAGCCGCCGCCGGGCGTGTCCGCGATGTGCTCATCCAGCGCACGACCGCACTGGCTCAGCCTGCGAGCGCGCCGGAACCGCCCGCGCCGACGAATGCCCTGGCCCCTCGACTGGCCCCACGCAGGGAAAAGGAAGCGTGGTCCGTCCGGGTGGCCAACACCTTAACGGGCCTCGGCGTGCGTGTCCGCGATGGAGACGTCTACCCGTACCCCACCAGAGCGTGGTCGGCATTCTGGTTGCGGACGCGCGCAGTGCCGATATGTACGTTGGTCTTGGTCGACTGGCCGCCCGTACACCAGCAACCGAACGGAATGTTCTGCGTCTGTGGGCTGGCTGACCGGTTGGTCATGTCGTCTGGATAGGTCGAGCGGGCGGCGGGGCGGTCATCAGCGCACCGCGCGTCCGGCTCGGTATGGTCGGGTTGAACTGCTAACGCTTGCCCATACTCCATCCGGCAAGTGATGAAGAACGGCCGCTATCGCAGGCTGGAGTGGCGGCCGGTGGCTCACTGGCCTGCCCGGGGAGCTTGTCGCCAGCGCCCAGCCACGGCCCGGGCTTTCCACTGTGTCACCACATGCTGGCGCAGGGCGAGGCGGACGGGGTGACCAGGGCGAGCCAGCTCACGACCGGGACCAGGTCCTCATATTCGGCCTCGCAGGCCGGGCAGGTGCCGAGGTGGCGCCGCACCGCGGCGCATGCCTGCGGGTCCAGGGCGCCGACGAGGTAGGCGGCTAGGTCACCGCGCCAGCCGGGGCAGGCCAGGGCCCATCTGCTGGTTCTCACGTACGCCTCCGGGGTAGTAGCCGGCCTGGCAGCCTATGGCGGGATTCCGGGGTGCCGGGCTGACAGCGCAGGAGCGCGCCCGCCGGGAACAGGTCCGGCTGGGGCCGGCGGGGCTGCTTGGGGCGGGCGGTGACCGGATGCGGCCGACGGTTTCCGGGTGTCGCGAATATCGGCGAACCGGTGGCGGCGGGCGCTCCCTGCTGGTGGCCGGGCGGCATTGGGCCGGGCCGTTATGCTGGCCCGGCGGCGAGCCCGGCCTGTGCCTTCTCTGAGGTATTCCGGTTCAGGGAGATCGGCGGGGCCCGCCATGTCCATGCGGGAGAGTCGCCGCAGTGACGGGAGCATGGCCGCGCTGGTCAGTGCCCCCGTGGAGGGCCTCACCGACCGTCCGGTAGCCACCCTAGGTCACCGCTCCTCAGTAGCCGTAGGAGCCGCCGCCCGAGGTGCCCTCGCCCGAGGTGCCGGCCCCGCTGCCGGTGCCGGGGGTGGACGGGCCGCTCACGCCTGGCCCGTTCTGATGGGACCCGGCCGACGACGAGCCGAACGCGCCGGCTTGTGATAGCACGCCGCCGAGGGCCAGTGCGCCGACCACCACCGCGGCCGCGGCCGTGACGCCCGGGCAACGAGCTGCTGACCGTACCGGGCCCAGCCCTCGGGCCAGCAGCGCCGCCGCACCGGGATCGCCGCGCTGGTCGAGCGCCTCGTCACCGCAAACCGTTCCTGGGGTTCCAGCGGATCCAAGGCGAGATGCTCAAGCTCGGCCGGGTCGGCGCCTCCGCGATCCACCAGATCCTCAAGGCCCTGAGGATCCCTCCGGCGCCGAAACGGCACACCGGTACGACGCGGCGGCAGTAAACGACATCTGCGGACGGTCCTGGCCGGGTACGAGGCTACAACCGACGAAAGCCCCATCGCAGCCGCCAGCTTCGCCCTCTCCGGCCCGATCACCCAGTGGCCGACCTGTCCCAGCAGCGGATCCGACGCCGGCCAGTCCTTGGCGGCCTCATCAACAAGTACTACCAAGCGGCATAGCTAATCTTATAAAATCCCAGGTCAGACGTCGTTCAATTGGTTTCGAAGCGGTACAGGCCAGGGATCGCGGCAGGATCAACGCAGCTGGGCCTGCTGGGGAATTCGCCCGCGGTCAGCAGCGTGACGTGTGACGCAACAGCCGCGACGATGAGGGTTCAGGCGTCGCGGGGCTCACCCGAGACCTGGCCGGGTGCCGGGCAATGGCGAGGTGTGTCCCGGCCAGGAGTCGCCGCCGGTTGCCAATCGCGGACGAAGGTCCCGCCGAGAACGGACCTTCGCACCTGCACGCTGACCTCGGCCGGGGGTCGGCTGATGCTATCGGTAATACTGCCGGCTGCCGCCCGGAGGAGCCATGGATATTCTCCCGTTGCCCGTCCAGCGGCTGATTGGGCCGGAGCCGCTGACCGTGGCGGAGATCGCCGCCTACGTCGTAGGGGCGGCGGTGCGGGCTCCCTCGGTACACAACACCGAGCCATGGTGGTTCAGCGGCGGCGTGCAGGAGATCGGCCTGTACCCGCCCCCCAGCGTCTTGTTCGCAAGCGGCGGCGAACATCTCAGCATCAGCCATGAATGAAAGACCGGGGCACCAGCTTCGTTGGCAGGAGCTAACCAAGGGCGAGTGCTTTCAGCTGCTGGCTCAAAAGCATCTGGGCCGGGTGGCTTTCGTCGACGACCGCGGGCCGATCGTATTTCCTGTCAACTTCGTCCTCGACCGCCACATGGTGGTGTTCCGCACCGACGCGGGAACCAAGCTGGACGCTGCGAGCCGCGGCAGCCGGGTGGCGTTCGAGATTGATGGCACCGACGCTGCGGCTCACACTGGCTGGAGCGTGGTGATCCGCGGTGAGGTCGTAGAGGTCACCGACCCGGCAGAGTTGGCGCGCCTGCGCAAGCTGCCGCTGGACCCGTGGGCACCGGGCGCCAAGACCCGCTACGTACGCATCCTGCCCGCGATGCTGACCGGCCGGCGGATCTCGGCACCCAGTAGCCCTTCGAATCGGGGTGGCGAACCCACATCCCTGGGGCGAAGCCCATCCAAATGCGGTGAGGCCAGGCCATGGGAACGGACATAGATCAAGAAGAGTTCGGCGAGCACGATTACCTGCGCTTCCGGGAACGGCTCGAGCAATGCCTGTCCGCGCTCGGGCAGCTGCTTGAACGGCCTGGCTTCGGCGCCGGCCCCGCCACTATAGGTGCCGAGCTCGAACTGTTCCTGGTCGACGGCGCGGCCCGGCCGCTGCCGCACAACCGGGCCATCCGTGCCGCGGCGGCCGACCCGCGGGTCACGGTTGAGCTGAACCGCTTCAACCTGGAGCTCAACGCCTCACCGGCTCTGCTGGCCGGCCGCCCATTCGCTGCGCTCGGGGGCGAGCTGAACGTGCTGCTTGATCGCGTGGCCGACGTCGCCAAAGACCACGCAGGCCGGCTCGCGCTTATTGGCATTCTGCCCACCCTCAGCCAGGCTGACCTCGGTCCCGGCGCAATAACGGACGTGCCGCGTTACCGGGCGTTGAACAGCGGCCTGCGGCGGCTCCGCCAGGACCCGTTTCGTATCCGGATCGCGGGCGAGGACCCGCTGGATCTGGCCAGCGAGGATGTCGCGCTGGAAGGGGCAAACAGCTCGTTCCAGGTGCACCTTCGCGTCGATCCGGCCGACTTCACGCGCACCTACAACGCGGTCCAGCTGGCTACGGCACCTGTGCTGGCAGTGTCCGGCAACTCGCCCACATTTCTGGGCCACCGGCTCTGGGACGAGACACGGATCGCCCTGTTCAAGCAGTCGGTTGACGATCGCGAGGGCCACGGACCACGCCGCCGGCTGGCCCGCACGGCACTGGGGACAGGCTGGCTGCGGCGCGGCGCGCTGGAACTGTTCACCGAGAGCATCCGGCTGCACCAGCCGCTGCTGCCCGCCCTGCGCCAGCCGCTGCCGCCGGCGGTGGGCGGCCTGGACCTGCGGCCCGGCTGCGCCGGGCGGCAGGCGCCATCCCTGGATGAGCTCAGGCTGCACCAGGGCACCGTGTGGCGCTGGAACCGGGCCATCTACGACCCTGCGTCTCTTGGGCATCTGCGGATCGAGATGCGGGCCCTGCCCGCCGGCCCCACCGTCATTGACATGCTGGCCAACGCCGCTTTCCTGATCGGCCTGTCCCTGTGGCTGGCGGGGCAGGACCAGCAGTGGACCTATGCGCTACCGTTCGAGCGTGCCGATCACAGTTTTTACCGTGCCGCCCAGCAAGGCCTGTCCGCTCAGCTGAGCTGGCCAGCCGAGCACCGGGATCAAATACGGACGCTTGTTGCTGCCAAGCTCGTGGCCGAGCTGGTGCCGGCGGCAAGGCAAGGGCTGCTCCAGGCCGGCGTGGCAGCGGCAGAGGCGGACGGACTGCTCGAAGTGATTTCTGCCCGGGCGGCCTCGGGACAGACCGGCGCCGCGTGGCAGCGCGCCACACTGGCCGTGGCCGAGCGCGGTCTTGACCGGGAGCGAGCGCTAGCCGTGATGCTTGACCGCTACCTCCAGCACGCGGAGACCGGGCTGCCAGTCCACGCCTGGCCAGTCGTCGGCCGCGTGAGGATAGCGCGCCACACCCGACCCGGGCCAGCACGGCGTGCAGAAACTTAGGCGTGGTGCCCGCGCATTGCACGCTGGAGGGCAGCCATTGCTGCCGCAACGGCCAGCGCGCGCCAAGGATGCGCACGGGCCTTTGCGCCATGGTCCTCCCGACCGCGCGGCTCCTTCGACGACGTGTTCACGGCAGCGGGCGCCAGGATTCTGGCCAGCCCGTCGCAGGCGCCGAGAGCGAACGCGATCTCCGAAAGAATGGTCGGCACGAACGTGCTGAGCGGGTCAGCTGACTGCGGAACATTTCCTTGCTGGTCTCATTACGGTGCGATGTTGTGGTTGAGCCGGAGGACGTTGCCCCGGGCGTAGCGGCGCTTGGGCCGCTAATGTCCCGGTCCCGAGATGCGTGAGCAGTAGCGGCAGATGCGGTCGATGATCTGGTCGGCGGTCTTGGTCCATTTGAAGGGCCGGGCGCCTTCGTTCCAGATCTTGATCCAGTCCTCGAGCGCGGTGGTGAGCTGATCGAGGGAGCAGAACACGCCGCGTTCGAGGCAGCGCCGCTGCAATTCGGCCAGCCACCGCTCGGCCTGGTTGATCCACGACGAGTATGTGGGGGGTGAAGTGCAGCACGAACCGGGGGTGGGCCAGCAGCCATCGCGCACCGCCGACAGCGTGATGCCCCGGTCGGCGAGCTGCGGCACCAGCCCGGTGGTGGTGAACATGCCGCGCTCGGCCATCACGTTGCGCAGCCGCCACTGGTAGCTGACCTGCACCAGCCCTTGCGCCCCGCCGACCGGATCGCCTCCACCTGCCCGTCGGCGTGGTCGAAGAACGCCTCCAGCTCATCGAGGGTGAACGCCCGCCTCGACGGGCCGGACTCATTCGCCTGGGCGTGCACTGCGGTGTTCCACTCATGACATACCTGGACCGGATGGGTGCCGAACCGGCTCTCGCACTCCGCCGCCCACTCATACGCCGGGTCAGTCAGATAGCCGCACAGCAGCCGGACCGACTCGGTGTAATTGCGCACCGTCGAGCGGGCCAGGTGCCGCACCGCCCGCAGGTCGGTGCACCACTCATCCACCAGCTGAGCCGACAACTGCCAGGGGAAGCAGCCAGCGTGCACGGCGAACGCCCGCACCGCCCGGCGGCGGTTCTCGATCGTGCCGAACCCCAGGTTGCGGGCCAGCTGCCGGCTGGCCCACCCGGCCAGCATCGCGTCGAAGACCTGCTCATCGGGCCGCAGCGCGCCACCCCGGCCGCCAGCTCCAGCCGGGCAGCCCCGGCAGCCGGCCCGCCAGCGGCGCTCACCCGCCCGCCGCCCGCCGCCCGCCGTCCCCGGCCCGCGCGCCGCCCTCGCCCGGCACAAGACACCGGCAATAACCGCCGCTCACCGGCTGCTCGCTCCCTCGCTGAAGCCGCGCCCGGCGCCGGCCACCGCGGGAAGACCGCTACCTGCCGTGACTCTCCAGCACTCGCATCGGATGCGAGATCATCGCACCTAACGCGCCGGCCGCGCAACAGCCCAGGCCAGGAAGCCAGGCACAGGCATCACGCCAGGCGAAAGCGGTCCGGGCAGCTACCCCAGCACGCACGCCCCGGCCATTCAAAAGCCAAGGTCACGCACGGTAACCGCACACGGCAGGAGCCGGCGCACGCAAACCATCGCGTATTCGCACCCGATGCAATACGCGACGGTTTCATCAAGATCAAGCAAGTTCGGGCTAGGTCACCAAACCGACCCGGGTCAGGATCGTGGCGCTAGGGCCCGGGCATCATCCCGTGCTCGGGGAAGACAGCCGACCGGGTGGCGATGATGGCCCTGTCGACAGGATCGGCCGGATCGTATCCGGCCTCAAACCGCGCGAATTCCGGATCGCTGCCCTCGGTCATCACCTCCGGTGCCTCCCTGCCGGTGCGGCGGAACGCGTACTCGCGCCAGGAGGCAGGGATGCGCGCGCGGCGATCGATCGGGCACCCGGCCGCCTCCGCCAGCAGATGGGTCCAGGTCCGCGGCACCACCTCGAGCAGTTCATAGCCGCCTCCCCCGGTCAGCAGCCACCGTCCGCCGGCCAGCTCGTGGGCCAGCGCGTGGATCGCGGCATGGGCGGCGCGCTGCGCGTCGATGCTCAGCTCCAGGTGGGCCAGGGGGTCCAGCCGGTGCGTGTCGCAGCCATGCTGGCTGACCAGTACCTGGGGCCGGAACTGGCGCAGCAGCGGCGGGACTATCGCGTGGAAGGCGCGCAGCCAGGGTGCATCTTCAATGCCCGCTGGCAGCGCGACATTGACCGCTGATCCCTCGGCACCGGGCCCGCCGGTGTCGGAGGGCAGGCCGGTGAAGGGGAAAAGGGTCGCCGGGTGCTCGTGCAGGCTTATCGTCAGCACCCGCGGATCGGCATAGAAGGCTGCCTCAACTCCGTCGCCGTGGTGCGCGTCGATGTCCACGTAGGCGACGCGCTCGGCGCCCTGCCCCAGCAGCCAGGCGATCGCGATCGCCGGGTCGTTGTAAACGCCGAACCCGCTAGCGCGAGCGGCCATGGCATGATGCATCCCGCCCGCAATGCTGACCCCGTGCCAGTCCGGGCCTGACCAGACAGCACGGGCCGCGGCCAGGGTCGCCCCGGTCACCAGCGCCGATGCCTCGTGCATGCCGGGGAATACCGGGTTGTCCTCGGTGCCCAGCCCGAACATCCGTGCAACGCGGAGCTGGTCCCCCGCCAGGCCGTCGCTGGCGTCGGGGTGCTCGGCCCAGCGGCTGACCGCTTCCACCGCCGTGACGTACCGGCTGTCATGCACAAGCCTCAGGTCTACCTCAGCGCCCGGGGCCGGAGCGGCCACCGTCACGCCGGGCTGATTCCACAACTCGAATTCGTGCGCGAGCTGCATCGTCAGCTCCACGCGCACCGGTGCCATGGGGTGGCCGGGCCCGAAGTGATAGTCGGCGAGCCGCTCGTCCCAGGCCACATGCAGGGTGCAGGCCATCTGCCATAACCTCCCTGCCGCCATCGGCGGTGTGCCGAACGCATCAGATGACGGCCTGCTGTACACGTTGGCGGATATCTTCTCTGGCCCGGTCCAGCTCTGGCCCGGTCCAGCTCTGGCCCGATCCAGCTCTGTCGGCCACCGCTAGCCCGAAGTTCCCCCCAAGCCGATTCGTCGACGCGTTTGACCAGGTGGTAGAGCCCTTGATCACGGAAATTACATGTCTACGTAGTCATGAGCTGAGGCTGTTTCACCTGGTCAGCACCTATATCGGTTCGCTGCCGGGGGGGAACTACGGGCTAGCGCGGTCGCCATGGATTCCGGTTCCCTGCAGTCGCCGGGACAGGCGGTTCAGATTAAGGCGATCAAGATAACGCCCGCGGCACCATGGCTTCGTGGGCGGCGGCGCTCCTCGGCGCCGATGACTGCTGCGTCATGGTAGTCGGCGCAGGTAGGCGTCGGCGGCCTCAGCGGCCTGGATGCGGATCCGGCCATCGACGGCCTGGACCCCGTCGGGGCGGGCGATGACGGGACTCAGCTCGAGCTCGGCGATCTGCGGCAGGTCATCGGCCATCCGGGAGACCCGCAGCAGCATGTCCCGCAGCGCGGCGAGGTCGGCTGGCCCGCCACCGCGGCGCCCGAGCAGCAGCGGGGCGGCCCGCGCCGACCGGATCAGTTCATCGGCGTCGGATTCGGTCAGGGGAGCGAGCCGGGCAGCCCGGTCAGCTAGCACATCGCCGGCCGCGCCGCCGAGCCCGAACAACACCAGCGGGCCGGCCACCTGCTCGTGCAGCACGCTGATCGCCACCTCGACGCCGCCGGTGATAACCGGCTGGACGATGACGCCGGCCAGCCGCCCGCCGAAGGTGTCCTTCAGTGAGCGGAACCCGTCCCGGACCTCATCCGCGCCGTACAGGCCGGTCAGCACGTCGCCGGCGGCGCTGGTGCGCAGCAGGCCGGGCACGTCCGCCCTGAGCGCCACGGGGCCGCCGAACCGTGCCGCCGCCGCGATCGCGGCGTCCTCGGTGATGACCCCGATGCTGTCGGCCAGCGGCACGCCGTAGCAGCCGAGCAGTTCCACGGTCGGGTCCAGGGCCAGCCAGCCGCCGCGGGGCGGGTCGGCGAGAACGCCGCTGACCAGCTCCCTGGCCTGGTCCTGGCGCAGGCCCTCCAGGTCCGGCACGCGTCCTGGCGGGGTCGCCCGCCAGGTGCCGTAGCGCGCGGCGTGGCCGAGGGCGCGGATGGCGGACTCGGCGTAGGCATAGGCCGGGACGGGAGGGCAGTCCCCGCCCGGGCCTCGCAGCAGCCGGACAACTTCGATCTGGTCCATCACGGCCGCCGCGATCGGCACCGGCAGCCGCGCGGCGGCCACCTCGGGGACCAGGTCGCTGCCCGCGGTCGTGGTGGTCAGCGCCAGCACCGCGTCCACGCCCGGGTCGGCGCCGACGAGCTCCAGGCACTGGCGGAAGTTGCTGGGCGTGACCAGCACGGTCGTATCGACCGGCCCGGCCACCAGCGCTTCGCGGCCGAGCATGTCCCGCAGCGCCCGCTGAGTGTCCCCGGCCAGGCCGGCGACCTGCAGGCCGGAATCGCCGCACGCGTCGGCGGCGAGCACCGCGGCGCCGCGGGTGTTGGACACCACGCCGACCCTGCCTCCGGCGGGCACTGGCTGGGATGCCAGCAGCGCCGTGGTGTCCAGTAGCTCGCCGAGGTTAGCGACGGCGATTATGCCGGCCTGCTCGAAAAGAGCCTGCCTGGTGACCGGCTGGGTTGCCGCCGTCGCGGAGCGGGCCCCGGCCAGGCGCTTGCCCGCCGCGGACCGGCCCACGTCCACGGTTAGCACCGGCATGGTGCGGCCCACGCGGCGGGCAGTGCGGGCGAACTTGGGCGGGTTCCCGATCGATTCCAGATACAGCAGGGCTAGCTTCGTCGCCTCGTCGGACTCCCACCACTGCAGCATGTCGGTGCCGGACACATCGTCTTTGTCGCCGAGCGAGACCAGGGTGGAGATCCCCACGCCCAGCCGGGACAGGTGCTCCACCAGCATGAAGCCGGTGCCGCCGGTGGACTGGAAGGCCAGGCCGGCTGTTCCCGCCGCGGGGTGGCGGGCCGCGAACGTGGCGTCCAGGCCGATGCCGGGGTTGGCCACGCCGAAGCTGGCTGGCCCGACCATCCGCATGCCGTGGCGGCGACAGATGCCCAGTAGCTCCGCGCGGGCCGGGCCGCTAAGTCCGGCCGCGACCACCACCAGGGCCTTGACGCCCCGCTGCCCGCAATCCTCGGCGACGCCGAGCACGGCTGGCGCCGGGACGGCAATGACCGCCAGGTCGACCTGATCGGGCAGCGCCGCCGCTGACGGCAGGCAAGCGATGCCGTCCAGCTCGGCCGCGCCCGGGTTGACCGGGTAGACCGGGCCGGGGAATCCGCCGTCGATGAGGTTCTGCAAGATTGCCCGGCCGACCGATCCGGGGCGCCGGCTCGCGCCGATGACCGCGACCGAGGCCGGCATCAGCACCGGCCGCATGCTCGCCACGTCGGCTGATCGCTCCCGCACGGCGACCGTATCGCGGTAGGTGCCCAGGGCGGCGTCCGCCTCGTCGGCGGGCAGCGGGAACGTCAGGTCATACACGCCGTCCACCAGCGAGCGCTGCGCCTGCAGCCCAGCGTCGGCGAAGACCCGCAGCATGGCCGCGTTCTCGCTCAGCGTCTCCGCGGTAAAGGCGCGGAACCCCCGGCCGCGCCCCAGCGAGACCAGGTGCTCCAGCAGCAGCATGCCGATGCCGCGGTTCTGCAGGTCATCGGCAACCGTGAAGGCGACCTCCGCGGACCGGGACCCAGTACCGGCCTGCTCGTAGGCACCGCAGCCGACCACATCGTCGTCCAGCACGGCCAGCAGCGCTGCGTGATCCGGCCCGGGCTCGCGGCATATCCGGCGCGCCTCCTGCTCGGGAGCTAGCGGACTCATGCTGAAAAAGCGCAGGTAACGATTGTCCGGGGACATCTTGGCGTGCATGTCCCGCACCGCGTCGAAGTCATCGGACCGCGCGGCCCGGATCTCGATGGTAGCGCCGTCGGTCAGCAGAGCGTAACTGCTGTCCTCCGCATGTATGCTCATGCCGTCCTCCCGTCGGCTCGCGACGCCGCGACCCAGTCCGCATTATCGGTTACGGCGGGACCAAGCGGGGCTCTGGCTGCTGAAGGGGCTCTGGCTGCTGAATAAGATTGGCACACCAGGCTGGCGAGGCCGGGACTGTGGCTGACGGCGGTCATCGGGACTCCCGGGTGAGTTGCAGGTAGACGTCCGCAAGCGTGGGCGGAACACCTGAAGGTCGGGACGATCAGCGTTGTGCGCCTGGGCCCAGGCGGCCAGCGGGCCGAGCAGTGGGCAGCGAGCTGGATCTGCTCGGCCTGCGATCGCACGGCAAACTGGGGCGCCCCGAACTGGCTATCCTGCGCTGCTGGGCCGACCGCGCCGTGCTCGCCGCTGATCCGCCTCCTGCTGCGAAGGCTGCGGATGCATCGGCTGGTCACCCCAGGTACCGTCCTTCGGTGGCACCGCCGCCTGGTCACCCAATGCCGTTGCTTGTGTGCCGCAAAGCAGTTCATGGTGACGGTGCGGTGGTGGAGTCGTTGGTATCAGCATGCAACTTTGGGTGGGCTTGTCTGATCATGTGCGCCTCGGGACGGTTACCCGGTGGGTGAGCCCGGAGCTTGTCGCGGAGGCGCTGGGCGACTAGTTAGCGTCAGTTCGAGAGCGCGGCGGGCCTGGCCGCGCCGCTGGTCTCGGTGATGCTGACCGGTTGCACGGTCAAGCTGGTGCCATTCGCGACAGCGATGGCGAAATCCTGGCGGGGATTTGGCCCGCTGGCCGCGCCGGGCGCCTGCTGCATCACCGAGACCCCGCGCACCCGGATCGTGTAGGTGCCGGCCGCCAGGGCGGCGATCACGATTTGCTGGACGTTGTTGGTCGCGCTGGGAAATGAGTTCACATCCCGTGTCGGCGTACTCCCTGCCGTGCAGAGCGAGGTACGGATTGGCGTGCAGAGGGTGGATGGTCAGCTGTGGCCGGTGCCGAAGAGTTGCTCGCCGTCGTCGTGGCCGAGCAGGAAGGTGAAGCGGGCCAGGTCGGTGCGCAGTTCAGCGAGGTCGTAGCCCTGGGTGCCGATGAAGCGGCCGAATGAGGCGGCAAGGTGGGCGTGGTCGGTGCCGCCGAGCCACTGGCTGATGAAGGTGAGCATCTCGGCGAGTTCGGCGGCGTCGGCGAGATCGAGGTGCATCAGGGGAGCTGGCATCGGGTCTTCCTCGGGTGGTGCTCAGCGGGCGGGCGCGCTGACGGGCTTCTTGGTGTTCTGCTGCTGGCGGGCGTGGGTGAGGCGATAGGAGACGGTGCCGGTCTTGATGATCTGCCTGGCGGACGTCAGGCGGTCGCGCTGGCCACGGTGGTTTCGGCGGCGGCGAGCCGGTTTTTCAGCCGGTAGCTGGGCCCGTTGATCGCGATGACATCGCAGTGGTGCAGGAGCCGGTCCAGGATGGCGGTGGCCAGGACTTCGTCGCCGAAGACGGATCCCCATTCGCTGAAGGCCTTGTTGGAGGTCAGCAAGATGGCGCCCTTCTCGTACCTTTTGGAGATCATCTGGAAGACGAGGTTGGCTTCTTCGCGGTCCAGCGGCAGGTAGCCCACCTCGTCGAGGACCAGGACGTGGGGGCGCAGGTAGGTGCGCAGCTTGCTGGTCAGGCGGCCGATCGCGTCGGCGGCCTTGAGCTGGCGGACCATGTCGTCGAGGGTGGTGAAGTAGACGGTGTATCCGGCCCGGCAGGCCGCGACCGCCAGCGCGACCGCGATATGTGTCTTGCCGACGCCGGGCGGGCCGAGCAGCGCCGCGTTGGCCTTGGCCTCGACGAACGCCAGGGTGGCCAGGTCCCGGACTTTCCGCGGGTCGAGTTCGGGCTGGTAGGAGAAGTCGTACTCGTCCAGCGTCTTGTGGTGGGGCATCTTGGAGATCCGCAGCGCGTGCCGCAGCCGCCGTTCCTCGCGGACGGCGAGTTCTTCTTCCAGGACCAGGTCGAGGAAGTCCAGGTAGCCCATCTGGCCGGCGTTGGCGCGCTGCACGTACTCGGTGAGCGTCTCGGCCAGGTGCGGTAGCCCGAGCTTGGCCGCGGTGGCCCGGATCCGGGTGGTGACCAGTTCGCTCACGTACTGTCCTTCGGGTCGGTGGCAGGGACGGTGGTGAAGGGGCGGGTGCCGGTGATCTGGTCATAGACCGACAGCGGCCGGTGCCCGACGGTGATATTCGCCGCGTCAGCCCGGGCCAGCAGGAACCGCAGCGTGCCCGAGGGTTCGCTGCGCCCGCGTCCGCGGTCATCGTGGTGCCCGCCGCCGGGGAAGGTCTCGCCGCTGGTGGTGGTGGCGCGGGTGTGCCCGTCGGGCAGCGGCTTCCAGTGTTCGGGGTCGGCGATGCGGGCGCCGCGGCCGACCGCGCGCGGGTGCACGGCCAGCAGCGTGACGCCGTTCTCGTCGGGCACGGTGGCGTGCAGGCTGACGGTGGCGGCGCTGGCGCGGACCTCGACCATCTGCCGGTGGAACACCCGGGCCGCCGGGACGGAGTACAAGTTGGCCTCGAACGCGACCAGGCAGTCCTTGCCGACGTGCCGCAGGTGCCGGTTCGCGACCACATACGGCCTGGCCGGGACCGGCGCCAGCGCGGCGTGATCACGCTGGGCCCGCACCCCGATCACCTCGCCGTGGGTGCGGTGCACGGTGCGGCGCCGGGCCGGCACCCAAGCCAGGAACGCGTTGTCGAGCTCGCCGGTGGAGGCGAACGACCGGCAGGCCAGCACGTGATCCCGCACGATGATCACCTGCCGCTCGACCCGCCCCTTCCCGGTGGGCCGGTAGGCCGCCAGCACGTCGATGTCGAAACCGTAGTGCCCGGCGAACGCCACCGCTTCGGGGTGCAGCGGGACCGCCTGCCCGGGTGCGACGTGCCGGCGCACCACGGTCTTGGTGCGGTCATACACGATCGAGCCGGGCACCCCGCCGAAATGCGCGAACGCCCGCCGGTGACACGCCCAGAACGTGGCCAGATCCTGGCTGGTGGTGAAGCAGCAAAACGGATCCCGCGAATACGACAGCACCATGTGGAACGAGTACACCTTGCCGACCCCAACATGGGCGAGGATGCTGCCCTCATCGCCCCAGTCCACCTGGGCCTGAGCGCCCGGCACCACCTCGAACCGGCGGTGCAGCCGGGCCAGCTCGCTGGGCGTATACCCCAGCTCCGCGGCGATCCTGGGCCGAGCCTCCTGCAGATACATCTTGACCCGCTGGTAGTTGCCGGTGAAACCGTACTCAGCCACCAGCCGCTCGTGGATCACCGTGCCCTTCAGCAGCACCTCCGCGCGCAGCCACGCGTCGATCACCGGGGCATAGGCCGCGATCACCCTGTTCCGCAGATCCGCCCGCGGTGCGGGCACCGGCGGTGCGGCCGCGCCCTCAGCTTCCAGGTACTTCTTGACCGTCCGCCAGTTCAGCCCGGTCTCCCGGGCGATCTCCGACATACTCGCGACCGCGTCCCGCAGCACCCGGAACCGGCGCAGCTCAAGCCACCGCTCGGCCTCCAGAACCACCGGCAGCCCCCGCCCCCGTGAAGATCAACTGACCTAGGCAACGTTCCCAGCCGTCACACTGCGGCACCAGCCGACACGCCGAGTAACCTCTGCACGTTTACCTGTACCTGGCTCTGCCATCGAGTACACACATCCCCCGTCGGTGATGCTTGTGGGTGCCGAAAATGCCTTCACTTCACGCGACCTGCGAATATTCGTGGAGGAGACCGCCCAGCCTGTCGCGTCGTCGGACGCGGATGTTGTCGTCGGCCGACACGATGGAGATCCTGCCGTCGGGTGGTCTCTGGCCGAGGGCCCGGTGTGGCCGGTGGCTGTTGTTGCGACACGAGGTCGCACGTGGTGAGTGAGCTAGCCGAGGAGGTCTGGCTGATGCCGGAGACGTAGCTACAGGTCTGTGTTCGGCCTGTCCCCGCCGTGACGTGCGTGGCCGGTTCCTGACCGGTCGGGTGCGAAGCTCGCGGTAAAGCCCAAGGACCGCCGTGTCATTTGCAGGGCGGTGGCCAGGTGGGTCTTGCCCACTCCGACGGGACCCAGTATCAAAGCGCCGTGGGCGGCTTCGGTGAACCGCAGGCTGACCAGCTCGTTCCAGAGCTGCTGGTCGTAGCGGACGGCGGCGGCGGGACCCCAGGTGTCGAGGCGCATGTCGGGGTCGAGCCCGGCGGCGCGCGCGGCGGGTGGCCGAGCCGTTCTCGCGGCGGGTGACTTCGTCGGACAGCAGCAGCTCGAGGAAGTCGGCGTGCGGGAGCTTGTTCTGGCGGGCGAGGGTAAGCCGGTCGGGGAGGGTGGCCAGGAGCTGGCCGAGCTTGAGGGTGCGCAGGTGCCGTTTGAGGTCGGGGCTGACCGGGTCGGCCAGGGTCATCGGGTGTCCTTTCATCGCTGATGCTGGCTGTGCTGGTGATGCGGGCGGGCTGCCCGCGGCCCGGGCGGGGTGCCCGGGCCGCGGGGCGCCGGGGTCACCGCGGCTGGCGGCGGCTGGTGCCGTTGCCGGCCGTTTCCGGGGGCTGGTGCCCGGTGCTGCCGTCGGCGTGCGGGTGGGGTCCGCCGTTGCCGGCGGGCGCGGCTGGCCGGGCGAGGAGGTCGTGCAGCAGGCTGACGGTCTTGTGCTGTCCGGCGCGCTCGCGGTCCAGGGCGGTCTCGGTGCGGGCGAGCTGCTCGCGCAGCGCGGCGATGGTGTCGTTGGCGGCGGCCAGCTGCGCGGCAGTGGCGGCGAGCTCGGCGGCATGCCGCTGCTGGTCCTGCTCGCGGGCGCGGGCGGCGTCAGCGCGGGCTTGCCCGGCGGCGGCCACGGCGGCGTCACGTTCGGCGCGGGCATCGGCGGCGGCCTGTTCCGCTTCGGCGATCCGTGCTGCGGTGGCCTGGCGTTCGCCGTGCAGGGCACGATCGGCGTCGCGGGCACGCTGCCCGGCGTGCTGGCGTGCGGCGGCCTCGGCTTCGGCTGCATCGAGGGCCTGGGCGGCTGCGGCGCGGGCCTCGGCGGCGTCCAGCTCGGCGGCGTGCCGGGCGACCGCCTGGCTGGCGGTCTCGGCGCGGGCCTGCTCCAGCTGGGCGGCGGCCTGGGCGCGGACGGCCTCCACCTGGGCTTCGGCGGCCTCAAGGTCGCCGGCTGCGGCGAGCTGGCCGCCGAGGACGGCGAGCTGGTCCAGCGCGGCGCCCAGCTGCGCGCCCAGCCGGCTCATCGCGGCGATGGCGTCGTCGCGGATGGCCGCGGCCCGGCTGAGGGCCGCGGTGACCGGCTGATCGCCCCCGGGCTGGCCGGTGAGCTGCTGACGGCGCCGGAACGCGGTCATCGCGGTGTGCCGGACCAGCACCGGCGTGCCGTCCCCGCGGTCTTCGGGGACTTCCTGCTCGCAGTAGCCGGGCCGGGGACCCGGCGCGGCCGGGTCCTTGCCCCGGGCCGGGCGGCGCATCCGGGGTACCGGCATGTGCCCGGCGCGCCGTCTGCCTGCGTCGCCGCAGCGGCTGCGGTCTGGGTCGCAGTCGTCATCAAGGCTGTCCTTCCTGCTGGCCGTGCCAGGGCACGGCGGAACGAAATGAAATAAGACGCAACGCGATGAAATGGATTGAGATGGAATGAAACGGGCTGTCAGGCGCCGTTGGCGTCGTCACTGCCGCCGGGCAGGACCTGCATGCGGACGCCGGTCGCGGTGGCGAACTCACGAGGGTCGCGGGCGAACCGGGCCGCGGTGACCGTGCGGGCCGCGTCGCCGGCCTGGCGGCTGCGCGCGGCGGCCTGCGCGGCCTGCTTGCCGGTGCCTTTCTCCACGATCGACCTGATCTTGGCGACGCTGATCACGTCGAGTTCCAGCGCCGCCGCGCAGCCCTGCTCGACCGGGTCGCTGCCGTAGGCGCGGCACAAGCCGATCAGCGCGTAGACCGCGCGCATCTTCGTCCACGGCAGCGGGATATCCAGGATCCGGGCCGCGTAGATCCCGATCGCCTCGCCCCTGGCGGCGGCCATCTTCGCCAGCTTGTCCACATCCCGGCGCGCGTAGATATCGGTATCCGGCGGGAAGTCCGCCGGGTCGGATACCCGCCCGCCCGCGGGCTGCTGCGCATGCGTGCGGATCACCTGGCCGCGGTGGTAGATCTTCACCAGCGTCCCGTCCGCCCGCACCGTGACCTGCTGCCCGGCCAGGCCATAAGGCACCGAGTAGAACGCGTTCTGCGCCCGGACATGGAAATCGCGCTGCACCTTGGCATCGCTCCAGGCCGGCACCCGGTACGGCTGCTCCGGCGCGGGCAGCAGCGCCGGAGCCTCCAGCTGCGCGAACACCTCCGCAGGCCGGCGCCGGGTAGTGCCGTGCACCCGCATCCCGGCCCGCACCCGGCACCAGTCCTCCGCCCGGCGCTGCGCGTCGGCGATCCCGGCGAACTGCTCCCCGGCGAAGAAGCTGACCTGCACGAACTTCACGCCGGCCTCGACCCGCCCTTTGCCCCGCATCGTCAACTACACCTGATCCGCGCGATCGGTACCGCCGGGTGCGGGTGACGCACCCGTTCCACCCGCTATATGGCCGGGACTTCGAGTTCGTCGCGCACCGGCTGAACTGGGGCGAGGACCGGGTCCACCTGCATGACGAGAACGGGGACCTGTTCTCGCTGCCAGCAGGGTGGACCGACGTGGCGGCACCCGACCCGTTCGTGGTGATCGCGGCCGGCCGCTGCCCGTTCACCCCCGATGGGCTGCTGGCCGCTGCGGACCTGGTGGACCAGTTCCGCATGCGGCAGGACGGCGCCGGGGCCGTAAAGACGATTATGCCGTGAATGTTAACCCGATTATGCCGTCATGGCTTGCACGCCAGATCGCCATCAGGACCTCTTTCGCCGCGATTTTGGCGATAACGCCTGGAAAGACCGCGACACGCTGGCGCGCCTGCGTGCTCCGGCTGCCCATATCCGGCAAAATTATCCTGACAGCAATCAGGGCAGGGAGGCAGCATGGCCGGGCAGCAGGGCAGACCAGATCCCAAGGAGGCCGCGCTGGCCGGGGCGCGCTGCCTGAACCCGCACCCGGAGCAGGTCACCGACCCGGGGTTCCTGTCCGGCGAGTTCTTCGACGCCCGCGACGCGGTGCAGGTCAAATACGAGATGGTGCGGAACGTCAAGGCGGACGGCGTCCCGGTCACCGAGGCCGCCGCGGCGTTCGGGTACTCCCGGCCGTCGTACTACGAGGCAGCCGCCGCGCTGGAACGCTCCGGGCTGGAAGGGCTGGTGCCGGCCAGGCCCGGGCCGCGCGGCGCCCACAAGCTCACCGAGGAGATCTGCGCCTGGGCCGAACGGCAGCTGGCCGCCGGTCCCGGCCTGCGCCCGGCGCAGCTGGTGCCCCTGATCGAGGAGTCCTTCGGCGTGCGCGTGCACCCCCGCTCGGTCGAGCGCGCGCTGGCCCGCCGCCGGGAGCGCCACTCCAAAAGCCGCTGACCTGCCCGCCCGCGAGAGGCGGAAGGAGGAGCACCGGTCCCCGTCCCTGCTCACATCACCTGGCCTCGCGGCTGCTGAACCGGGCGACCGCCCGGATGCCGGCCAGGACACCGCTCCCGGCGGCGGGCTGGACGCCCGCTACGAGCAGCTGCGTCATGCTGCCCTGCACGCACGCGCCGACGCGTTCCCGCTCGGCATCAGCGTGCTGTCGGGCAAGGGCGTCACCGCATGGCAGCGTGCCCTGGCCACCGCAGCGCCAGCCCCGGCCACCCGGCCGGGGCACGCTACCGCCCCCGCCGAGCTGCCCCCGCTGGCCGCCGAGCTGATCGGCATCCTGGCGGCCCTTGCACTCGGCGGCCCCTGAACCAGCCGGCCAATCCCCGAAGGAGCGATCAGATGCTCACCGGCACCGCGGCATCCAAGGTAACCGCCGCCCACCTCTCGAGAACGGCTCTTTTGTATATCCGCCAGTCAACGCTCAAGCAGGTCATCCACAACACCGAGTCCGCCTTCCGCCAGTACGACCTGCGCGGCAAGGCAATCAGCCTGGGCTGGGCCAGCGACCAGATCACCGTCATCGACATCGACCAGGGCCACTCCGGCGCTTCGGCCGCCGACCGGGAAGGATTCCAGCATCTGGTCGCCGAGGTATCCCTCGGCCGGGCCGGGATCGTGCTCGGCCTGGAATGCTCCCGGCTGGCCCGCAACTCCGCCGACTGGCACCAGCTGCTCGAGCTGTGCGGCATGACCGGCACCCTGATCTGCGACGAAGACGGCCTTTACGACCCCCGCCATTTTAACGACCGCCTGCTTTTGGGCATGAAAGGGCAAATGTCCGAAGCTGAGCTCCATTTCATACGGGCCCGGCTGCGCGGCGGGGTGCTGTCCAAGGCCCGCCGCGGCGAGCTGATCACCCCGCTGCCGACCGGCCTGGTCTACGACGCCGCCGCGCACGTCACCCTCGACCCCGACACCGCCGTCCAGGGCGCCCTCAAGCGCCTGTTCGCCACGTTCGAGGCAACCGGGTCGGCGTTCGCCTGCGTCCAGGCGTTCAGCACCGCCGGGCTGACCTTCCCCTGGCGGCACCGCGCCGGCCCCCGGACCGGGGAGCTGGACTGGAAACCGCTGCAGCACCACACCGTGCTGCGGGTCCTGCACAACCCGCGCTACGCCGGCGCGTTCACCTACGGCCGGCACAGCCACGCCAGGCAGCCCGGCGGGAAGACGACCACCACGCTGCTGCCCCGCAGTGAGTGGATCTCCTTCATCCCCGGCGCCCACCCCGGATACATCACCCTGGACCAGCACGAGGCCAACATCGCCAAGCTGGCCGCCAACGCCGCCGCGCACGGCCGCGACCGCGCCGCCGGGCCGCCCCGCGAAGGCCACGCGCTGCTGCAGGGCATCATCATCTGCGGACGGTGCGGCAACCGGATGACCGTCCGCTACCACAGCCGCGACGGGAAAGAACTGCCTACCTACGTGTGCCAGCGCGACGGCATCGAGAACGCGCGCCCGTCCTGCGCGCTAGTCCCCGGGCACACCCTCGACGAGCGCATCGGGGAGTTCCTCATCAGCCAGCTCACCCCGCTGGCCGCCGAGGCCGCCCTCACCGTCTCCGCCGAACTGGAACACCGGGCTGCCGAGGCCGACGCGCTCCGCGCCGCCCACGTCGAGCGCGCCCGCTACCACGCCGACCTGGCCGGCCGCCGCTACCTGGCCGTCGACCCCGCCAACCGGCTCGTCGCCGGCACCCTCGAAGCCGGCTGGAACACCGCCCTGCGCTCCCTGGCCGACGCCCAGGCCGCCTACGACAAGGCCCGCGAACAGCACCCCGGGCAGCTCACCGACGCGCAGAAGACCCGGATCCGCCAGCTCGTCACCGACCTGCCCGGCATCTGGAACGACCCCGCCACCCCCGCCCGCGAACGCAAGCGCATCGCCCGGCTGCTGCTCACCGACGTCACCGTGACCAGGACCAGCGACACCATCACCGCGCACGCCCGGCTGGCCGGCGGCCAGCACCACACCCTGGCCATCCCCATCCCCAAACGCGCCTGGGAACTGCGCCAGACACCACCCCAGGTCCTGGCCGCGATCGATGACCTGCTGACCACCAGCACCTGCGCCCAGATCGCCGTCACCCTCAACGACCGCGGCCTGACCAGCGGCGACGGCAAACCCTACAACCGCACCATGGTCGACCGCGCGATCCGCGCCTACCAGCTGCGCCCCCGCCGCGACCGGCTCCGCGACCAGGGCCTGCTCACCCTCACCGAGATGGGGTGCCCGAAGCTTCCGGACAGTCCATCCAATAGGATGGACGTCTGGAAAGGTGAAGTAATTGCCTCGACCGAAGAAGAGCTTCTCACCGGAATTCAAAGATGAAGCCGTGAAGATGGTGATCGAGACGTCGCGTCCGATCGCCCGAGTGGCGAAGGAGCTCGGTATCAACGAAGGCACACTCGGTAACTGGGTGAGCGTCTACCGCCGTGATCATGCCGGCGAAGAACCGCCGCTAACCGTGAATGAGCGCGCGCGGCTGCGCGAGCTCGAGCGGGAAACCCGGGAACAGAGGATGGAGCTCGAGTTCCTGAAAAAAGCCGCGGCATACTTCGCCCGCGACCATCGGTGACCGAGAAATTCGAGTTCATCGACGCGGAGTATGCGGCTTACCAGGAATCAGATGAGCGGTACGTGCCGTCGGTCGTGCAAATGTGCAGGTGGATGGAGGTGTCGCGGTCCGGGTTCTACGAATGGCGGAACGCGCCGGAATCGGCGACGGCGAAAAGGCGCGGGGAACTCGCTTTGATCGTGCGGAAGTCATTCGATGAATCGGATGGGACGTACGGGTACCGGCGGGTGCACACGGACCTGGTGGCCTGGGGCGTGCCGGCCGGGCCGGAGCTGGTGCGGTCGGTGATGCGCGAGCTGGGCCTGCAGGCTTGCCAGCCGCGGCCGTGGCGGTTCAGCCTCACCGAGGGCGACGGCCAGGAGCATGACATTCCCGATCTCGTGAACCGGGATTTCACGGCCGGCGCGCCGGGCGAGAAAATGGTAGGCGACATAACCTATATTCCGACCTGGCAGGGCTGGCTCTATTTGGCGACGGTTATCGACTGTCATACGAAGGAAGTGATCGGGTGGGCTACGGACGATAACTACAAGACGCCGCTCATCGAGAGGGCCATCGAGATGGCCGCCCGCAATTATCCTCTCGCCGGGAATGCTATCTTCCACTCCGACCGCGGCAGCAACTACACATCCCGGCAGTTCGCCGGGACGCTCAGGAAATACAACCTTCGGCATTCGGTCGGGCGCACCGGGATCTGCTACGATAATGCCATGGCCGAATCGTTCTTCGCCGCGCTGAAGAACGAGCGCGTCCACCGGACCCAGTATCCGACTCGTGAGCACGCGCGCCGGGATGTTGTGAGGTACATCGAATTCTGGTACAATTCGAAGCGCAGGCACTCCGGGCTTCAGTACCGAACCCCACGGCAGGTCCGCGAGGAATACCTGGAACGGCAGTCCGCAGCGTGAATTAACCACAAATACGCTGTCCGGAAAGCCCGGGGCAGATCAAGACGGCCGCCACGCTCAGCGTGTCCAGATCCACCGTCAAGGCCTGGTACCACGCCGGAATTGTCACCGGACAGCGCTATAACGATAAAGGCGAAGTCCTCTACAACCCGCCCGGCCCCGCAAACCCCATCGACCGCCCGAAGACCGGCCGCCCGCCACGAGCCACCCAGCCAGCACGAACACAATAACCACGCAGATAGACCCGAAGAGGTGCAGTATGCAACCCGAGGTTTATCCTGCGGGGAGCGGACCCTGCCCGGGTCCACGACCAGGCCGCGGGCCTGCGCGTACTCCAGCCACTCCCGGTTCCACCGCGGCTCCAGCCGCTCCGCCTTATCGACTACCGGCTTGAGGTTGTCCACGATGAGCACCTTGAAGGTGCCCCCGAAAAAGCCCCAGGCCGCCTCGCAGCCCGCGATCACCGCGGCCGTCGTCTGCGAGAACGTCAAGAACACGAAGCAGTACCGGGACAGCACCGCGGTGAACACCAGCGCGTGCAGCTTCCGCCGCCGGTCCCCGTCGCCGATCATGCCCAGGTAGCCGAAGTCGATCTGCACCTCCTCACCGGGCTTGCCGTCGGCCACCGGCACCGTCACCTGCTGCCTGGACAAGGAGTAACCGCACTCGGCCGCGGCGAACCGGGCCAGCGTCCGGTACGGCACCGCGATCCCGCGGCGCTCCACCAGCTCCCCGATCTTCACCAGCGTCAGGCCGTCTTTCACCCACCCGGTCACCTCGGCCGTCACCGGCACCAGCGCCTCCCACGAGGCGCCGTGCCCAGCCGGGCGGGCCGGCCGCACCGCCGCCACCACCTGCCCTACGGCTGAACGGCGGCACATCGATGCAGCTCACAGACCAGGCACAGTTCTGGCACCCCACAGCGTCCAGCACGGCGCGCTGCGCCACGTGCCTGCGCTAGGGAGCAGGGGCTAGATGGAGATCCCCGACTTTGGTGCACACCTAGCTTTGTGTGACCAGCAGGTCCCAATGCCTGCTCTGATGTGATTTTAGTTAATAGTCTCGCGTGTGACTAGCCGTCCGGGTTTGGCTGTCGCGTGAGCCGGGCTTGACATGGGGCGGGCGGCCGTAGCCTTGCCGGGCACCGGGCCGGTTATTCCGGCCTGGCCTCTTTCTGGTCCGGGTGGCCGTCCGCGAGGGTCCCATGTCAAGCCCGGCGCCCCCCCCATCTGGTGGGGGTTATGCCTGGCCGGCCCAGTACCGCTGGTCGGCCTCGGCGGGTGGCCGCAGCCCGGTGCGGTGCATGAGCCGGTCGTTGTTGTACCAGTGGACCCAGGCGCTGGTGATCTTCTCCACGTCGCCCAGCGTCGCGAGCGGCCCGTCCCGGAACGGCGATCCGTCCCGCGCGCATTCGGATTTGTATAGCCCTATGGTGGTTTCGGCCAGGGCGTTATCGTAAGCGTCCCCGACGGTACCGATCGATCCGGCCAGCCCCGCGAGCATCAGGGTCTCGGTGAACCGGACACTGGTGTATTGCGAGCCGGGCATCGGAATGGTGGATGGCGCCGGCCGTGACCGGGTGGCCGAGCCGGGCCAGCTGGGTGATGGCCTGGCGGATCGCCCGCTGGATGAACCTGGCCGTTTTGCTCAGCGAGCACTCCCAGCCGCGGATGGTGCCCGCGTAGGCGTCGATCACGAACGCCACGTAGGCGAACCCGCCCCCGGCCAGGGCGAGATAGGTGAAGTCCGCGACCAGCAGCCGTCCTGGCGCCTCCGCCTTGAACTGGCGCCTGACCAGGTCCGGGAACCGCTCCGCCGCCGGGTTCGCGACCGTGGTCCGGATCTTCCGCGCCTGGCGGACGTTGCCCCGCCAGCCGTTGGCCCGCATGATCCGCTCCACCGTGCACCTGGCCGCGCTCACGCCCTGCCGCCGCAGCCACCCCCACGCCTTCACCGCGCCATAGAGCGATTCCGGCGCCGGCCGGCCGTTCTTCCCGGGCTCGAAGACCGAAGCCAGCAGCCTGGTGACGACAGCGTCACGCAGCGCCCGCGCCGAGGGCGGGCGCTTCCTCCTTGCCCAGTAGGTCCTCGGGGCGATCGCCAGGCCCTGCGCTGACAGGGCCCGGCAGATCGGCACGACCCCGAACCGGTGCCGGAAGGCGTCGATGAACTGGCAGGTCAGCCCTGTCGCGGGTCGTGCGCCCGCGCGAAGAAACCCGTCGCGGCCGAGAGGATCTCGATCGTCCGCTCCAGCTCCGCCACCTTCCTGCGGAGCTGGCGGACCTGCGCGGCCTCCTCAGTCGTCACCCCCGGAGCGCTCCCCGCGTCGATCTCGGACTGGCGGAGCCACTTGCGCAGCGTCTCCGCGCTCATCCCCAGCCGCCCGGCCACCGCACGGATCGCCGCGTACTCGCTGTCGTAATCACCGGCGTGCTCGCGGACCAGCCGGATCGCCTTTCCCCTGGTCTCCGCGCTGTAGTTCTGAGTCTTCGCCATGTCGTGCCAGCCTTCCCAGGAACGAAGGTGCGCACGCTAGCTGGGGCGGTTCAAGACGAGGATTCGCGGGACCGTGGGGTCGATGCGGGCGATATCGAGGGGGTCGCTGGTGACGATGGCGTGATGACGCTGCCGGGCGCAGAGCACGACGTGTACGTCCACGACATCATCGTGGTTGGCGTCTGCGCACATCAGCCCGACGCTGCGCGCGACGCTGAGCGTCATGACCGCGATGTCGATGTCGGGGGACTTGAGCAGCCGAGCGAGGCGGGCCTGACGGGGGCTGCGCCATGCCTGTGCGACGGCTTCGGCGGGGATGCAGATGGTGCCGCCGCGCCGCCGGGCCGCCTCCAGACGTGCCTGCATGGCCACGGTCTTGGCGGGGTGGTCAAGCGCCAGGAGCGCGCCGGTGTCGAGCGTGAGCCCGGTCGTTGGGCCCGCGCTCACCCGGCCATCCTGCCGCCCTGCCTGGGCTGGCCTGTCAGCCCGGCCTGGTCCAGCTCGGCTTCGGCCTGCAGCCGGACCTCCTCGGGCACCGGGGTTTCCGCGCGCCAGGCGGCCAGGATGTCGTCGAGATTCTCGCGTTCCTGGTAGTCCTCCAGTGCCGTGGCCACATACGAGCTGACCTGCCGCTCGCCTCCGGCAGCATGCTTGATCTTCTCCACCAGTTCGTCGGGCAGGCTCACCGTGATCCGTTTCATACAATCATCATACTCCGCTGGCGCGTGGGATCACCGAACCTGCGGCGGGTGATCGATCGTCCTACACGACACCTTCGAAGCCGGCGGGCGGGCGAACGTGCCGGTAACGGGATCGCGCGGACGCTGTCCGTGGAAGTCCGCGGTTTCACCCGCCCGGACCCTTGAGTGTACGGACATATGGCGGACAGGCAAGATCACGAAGCGGGCGTTCGGCCGGATAACCGCACCCATGGGGGTCCTGTTGTCAAGAGGGCGCGTGGATCTGGCCCGGTGACCTGCTCTGGTTGGCCGGGCTTGGCCTGGCTGTTCTGGCTCTTCCTCGTAGCTGCCGTGCTCTGGCTGCCGCGTGGTCCGGTGTCCAGCTGGAGCGCCCGCAGCCGCGCAGCGGCGAGGACGAACGAGCTTGACGCCGGCAAGCGGCAGCCGATCATCGGGGGCGAGGAAGGGGCTCCTTTGCCGGGTTGCTGGGATGGGGGTCTGCGGTGTCCCCGGGTGTGGCTGGCGGAGTGGTCTCACGTGCACCCATTCGGCATCCGCCTGGGTGGCGGTGCCATGACCGTGATATCCGGGGACCGGGCTGCTCAGTCAGGTCATCGAGCGCGGCACAGGCCGGCTCATGCGGTTTTGCGAGCTCGCCCGGGGCTTGGCGACCCCTCCCGGTCGGTGAGCGCGCCGCGGGGGGCGGGCGCGCGGGTCGTGGTAGCTGCCTGCGGCGCGGTGATCTCAGCGTCGGTGAGCAGGTGGTAGGCGCGGGTAAGCAGCTTGCGGGCGATCGCCGTGGTGGCGATCTTCTTGCCGCGCCGGCGGGCGATGGCCTGGTAGCTGGCGGCGAACTGCGGCGAGCGCTTGGCGGTCTGCGCCGCCTCGCACAAGATCCACCGCAGCCAGGCCGAGCCCTGCTTAGAGATATGCCCATGGCGGACGGTCCGGTCCGAGCCGCGGACGGTCGGGGTAAGCCCGGCCCAGGCGGCCAGCTTGCGCGCTGAGCCGAACCGGGTGATATCACCGGTCTCGGCGAGGATGACGAGCGCGGTGAACGGGCCCACGCCAGGGAGCTGGGTGAGGACCTTCACCCCTGGCTCGGCCTTCGCCCGCTGGTGCACCTCCCAGTCGAGCCTGTCAATCGGCTGCTGCAGGGCGTCGATGAGCGCCAGGTCGTCCTCGATCACTTCGCGGGAGACGGCCGGCAGCCGCAGTGCGGCGAGCCAGTCCCGGCCCGGCCCGCTCCAGCAGCCGGCTGGCCGGTCGTGCCCGTGGTCGGCGAGCACGGCGTGGATCCGGTTGCGCAGCAGTGCCCGCAGCCGCACCAGCTGGGTCCGGTGGCGCAGCAGTGCCCGCAGCTGGCGGACCGGCGGCGGCGCGATCCACGCCTCCGGCAGCAGGTCCGCGCGCAGCAGCTGCGCCAGGATCGCCGCATCCACCTTGTCGTTCTTCAGCCGCGCGGACGCGATGGCCTTGCACTGCAGCGGGTGCACCAGATGCGGATCGAAGCCGTAATCCTCCAGCAGCTCCACCAGCCATCCCCAGCCGAACGCGGCCTCGAACGCCGCAGGGGTGCCCGGCGGCAAGCCGCCGATCACACCCAGGACCGTCTCGACCCCGTTGGGCACGTTGCGGTTGGCCAGCACCTCCCCGTCCTGGCCGATCACCGCCACCTGGGAGCGCTTGCGGTGCACGTCGATTCCGACGTAAACAGACATCACGGGCCTCCTTCCCGAACTCGCTTACACCCGGAGCGTCGCGCTACCGGGCTGAGCAGGGAAGGGGGTCCGGCCTCACGCCCGGCCCCCATAGGGTCAGGTCAGACATCATATTGACGGACCGGGGCGAGCGGTCTGTCAAACCGTCGGCTTAGCCTACGTTGGTTCGAACCCAACACCTGCCACCACCAGCAGAAACAGCCCCCGGCCTGCGATGACGCAGTCAGGGGCTGATCTTGTCTCTGCCTGGCGGTGTGCGGCTGTATGCGGCCGGAAGCCACCAGATGCGGGTGGCCGTGCCCAATACGTGCCCAAGTTTGGCGGGATCGGCTCCGGGAGATCTACTGCTTCCCGGAAGCCGGGTGGCGTCCGTCGTCCCCAGTCTGGAGGAATACTCCCAGGGTTCTGCGTCACGACAAGCAGGCCATGGCCCAGCCAGCGCGAGTCAGCGCAGCGGGTGCTCGGACCGGCCGGGTCTGGCGTGCATGCCCCGGGCCGTCGACGTCGTTGGGCGATGATGCCTATCGTCTGCCGGCCAAATAAAGATGGTCCGAGTCGCGCATAGCGGGAAACTATTCGCTGATTCGCGGTTGCTGCTGGTCCCGGCCGGTGTGAGCGGCCGGTGCCAGAACACCCAGTTCAGCGGGCTATGCCTGACATGCGGGGACATGGCTGGCGGCGGGATGGCCACGATGGGGGCGCGGGCGTGGGCGAGGCAGTAGCGCCTGACCCGGCCGGAGAAGACGCGGGCCAGCGTCCCGCGGCGGCCGGTGCCGATGACCAGGACATCGCCCGGCTGGTCCGCGATGGCGGTGAGCACGGGGCCTGGCTCGCCGCGTTCGACGACGGGGGTGATGGTCAGGTGGGCGGGGGGCTGTCCCCAGGCGGCGGCGAGCGCGTCCTGCAGCCGCTGCCGAGCGTCCTCGCCCCAGGCGCGGCGCAGGTAGGCATTGGGACATTGCCGGTCGGCAATCTCGCCGCCCGGTGGCGTCCAGGCATGGACGGTTATCAAGGTGGCGCCGGTGGCGCGGGCAAGATATCCGGCGTAGCGCAGTGCGCAGAGGTTGCCCGGTGAGCCGCTCGCGCCGACGATGACCCGGCGGGGGCCGGACATGGCAGCGCTCCTTCCCTCACGCGGTGTATTGCTAGGGTCTAGATAACGCTCCGGCGGCATGGATGGGAAGATCGCGGCCCGGGTCGTTGTGCTGGCCGTCGGCTGGCGGGGCTTGCCGGGCCTGCTGGGCTTGCGCCTGGCCGGGCGGCGGCGGTTGACAGCGGGCGCGGGGTGGCACGGTAGAGGTGTTCGGCGGATCGGTGGCCCGGCGGGCGGCGCTGCTATCCCGGGGGGTGGTCGCGCCGGTTTGATCGCTGGGCGGGCAGTTATGACGCCAGCCAGCTGTAAACGGTGCTGTACGGGCCGTCGCATGAGGCGGTGCCGCGCAGCCGGGCCGCGTCCTGGACTCGGCTGCGGCACTGGCCTGCTGGCCGCAAGGCTGGGAGCCGCCTTCGCCGGGCGCGGGTAGTAGGTGGGCCTGTCCACCGGGGTGATCAGGCGTGCCGCGGCCGCCCGGGTCGGCCTGGGCGCCGGTTTCGCGGCGGGCTGCGCGGAGGAACTGCCGTTCGCTGGCGCGGTATTCGGCCTGGTCGTGGTCACGCTGTCGATGTCGCGTTGGTGCGATGTGGCGCCGGGGCTCGGCGAGATCAGGCGGGTGATGACGCCTGGTGCCACGCTGGTGGCGGCCGAGACGGTGCCCGGCGGCCCCGCCCGGCCCGGCGCGGCGGCGCAAGCCTGCCGTGCCGGGTGACCTGCCGTCACTGATCGTTGCCCACGGCCTTCGGATCCGGCGTGTCGAGCCGGTCCGGCCGGTCGCCCTCGCCGTGAACGCCGTGCTGGTCGCCGCCGAACGGCCCTGCTGACCGGGACGATGTCACGACGCCGACGCTGATCGCTGTGGTGGAAACTGATCGGGCAGACTGGTGGCTACCAGGGATCGGCCTGGGGGAAGATGCGGAGACGGTCGTGACAACCAGCCAGCTCGGCCTCGTGCTGCTCACCGGATCCGCAGTGGTGCTCGCCGCGATCGTGGCGGCCCGGGTCGCGCACGGGATCGGCCTGCCGGGCCTGCTGGTCTTCCTCGGCCTGGGCCTGGCCCTGGGCGAGGCAGGCGTCGGTGTCCGGTTCGACAATGCCGGGCTGGCGCAGGCGCTGGGGCTCAGCGCACTGGTGCTGATCCTGGCCGAGGGCGGGCTGACCACCAGCTGGGCGCGTGCCCGCGCCGCGGCTCCCGCGGCGCTGAGCCTGGCCACCGCCGGGGTGGTGGTGAGCGTGGTGGTGGTCGCGGCAGCGGCCCGCTGGCTACTGGGCCTGGGTTGGCGGGAAGCGCTGCTGCTGGGCGCGGTGCTGGCGCCGACCGACGCCGCCGCGGTGTTCTCGGTGCTGCGCAAGCTGCCGCTGCCGCCCCGGCTGTCCGGCATGCTGGAAGGCGAGTCCGGGCTTAACGACCCGCCGGCAGTGCTCGCGGTGACCCTGCTCAGCGACATCGGCCACCACCCGCCCTCGCCCGCCCCGATCGTCGGCGAGATCGCCTGGCAGCTGGCCGCCGGAGCCGCGATCGGGTTGGCCGTCGGTGCGGCCGGCGCGCTGGCCCTGCGGCGCGTGGCGCTGCCGGCCTCGGGCCTGTACCCGATCGCCATCCTGGCGCTCATCGTCGCCGGCTACGGGGCCGCGACACTGGCACGGGCCAGCGGGTTCCTCGCCGTCTACGTGTCCGCCCTGGTCCTGGGCAACGCCCGGCTCCCGCACGGCCCGGCCATCCGCGGCTTCGCCGAGGGCGTCGCCTGGCTCGCCCAGATCGGCCTGTTCGTGATGCTCGGGCTGCTCGCCTCCCCGGCCCGGCTGCCCGCGCAGATCATCCCGGCCATAGCTGCGGGGTCGGTGCTGGTGCTGGCGGCCCGGCCCCTCGCAGTTGCCGCCGCGATGCTGCCGCTGCGGGTGCCCTGGCGGCAGCAGGCGTTCCTGTCCTGGGCCGGGCTGCGCGGCGCGGTCCCGATCGTGCTGGCCACCATCCCGGCGAACGCCCGGGTGCCCGGCGCCACCCGGCTGTTCGACATCGTGTTCATCATCGTCGTCATCAACACCGCGGTGCAGGGCACGACGCTGCCGTGGGCCGCGCGGCGGCTGAAGGTGACCGCGCCAGCAGAGCCGCTCGATGTGAACGTCGAGGCAGCGCCCCTGGAGACGATGCACGCCGACCTGCTGCAGACCCAGATCCCGCCCGGGTCCCGGTTGCACGGGGTGGAGATCTTCGAGCTGCGGCTGCCCGCCCAGGCCAGCATCGCCCTGATCGTCCGCGACGGGAAAGGATTCGTCCCCGGCCCGACCACAACGCTGCGAGCAGGGGACCAGCTGCTCATCGTCGCCTCCGCCGCCGTCCGGGAACAGGCCGAACGCCGCCTGCGCGCGGTCAGCCGGGCCGGCAAGCTCGCCGGATGGTACGGCGAACACGGCCGGTGACCCGGCCGCCCGATCACGCCGGCACCTGCGCGGATGACAGCGGCTGAACCAGGGCAGGAATCCGTCGTCACCGGCGGCGTTCGAACGCCGCCTGACTCAGATTGGGCGCTGCAGACACTGGCCAGCGCCGGGACGTTCTGCGCGACTGCGGGATGCCGACCCAGACCGCGTGGCCAACGTGCGATCGTCTGGTGAATGCGCGGCGAAATTCAGCAGCCAGCCGTATTGTCAATGACACGCATGCTTTGCAGACAAGGCTGCATGTGACAGGGTCTGTAAACTGTCGCCTCTACCTCCGCAGCAACTGCCGGCCCGCCCGGCCAGTCACACCCTTCCGGGCTGGGGATGGGCAGCGCACTGAAATGACTGATATGAGCGCCCCGCGCGACACTTGCACCCGACAGTTTTCGAGCGCCGATTCGGCAGGGAGACTGTGGATAGTGCTTCCGGCCCTGCTTGCGCGGTTTTGCGGTGGTGCGGGCGTAGGGTCGGAGGCCTGGGTCCCGGCCTGACCTCCGATTCGGCTGACGCCGCTCGGGCTGTCCTGCGAGACGATCTGTCGGCCGGGTCCCAGGTTTCTGGCACCCACCGGCGCTGCCGGTCTGATCTGCCTGGCCTGGATCAGAGGCCGGGGTTCACAGGTCCGACGGCCAGCGGGTGCGTGCCATCCCTCACCAGAGAAAGGGACGGCATTGACCATCGTAGAGACACGCGCTGAAACACGCGTCATCACAGGCGGGGTGGACACTCACGCCGACGTGCACGTCGCGGCCGCGCTTGATCCGGTTGGCGGGCTGCTCGGCGTCCGGGAGTTCCCTGCCACTACGGCCGGCTATGCCCGGCTGCTGGGCTGGCTGGGCGGGTTCGGGACCGTGTGCCTGGACCGGGATCGAGGGGACCGGCAGCTACGGCGCGGGCCTGGCTCGCCACGTCGCCGCGGCGGGCGTCCGCGTGGTGGAGGTGGACCGCTCGGACCGCCAGGACCGCCGCCGCCAGGGTAAGTCCGACCCGCTGGATGCTGTCAGCGCTGCCCGGGCCGCCCAGTCCGGCCGGGCCCGCGGCGCCCCCAGGGGCCGCGACGGCGCCGTGGAGGCGATCCGCGCGCTGATGGTTGCCAAGCGCAGCGCCGCAGGCGAACGTACCCGGACCATCAACCAGGCCAGGGCCCTGATCCTGACCGGCCCCGATGACCTGCGGACGCGGTTCGCCAAGCACACCCCGGCGGCCCTGGTGGCCGGGATCACGCCGCTGCGGCCCCGGCCCGGCGACGTCGCCGGTTATGCGACCCGCGTCGCGCTGCGCGAGCTGGGACGGCGCGCCGTGTTCCTGGACGGCCAGCTCGAGCGCCTCGATGAGCTAATCGTCCCCCTGGTCACCGCCCGCGCTCCCGGCCTGCTCGCCCTCTACGGGATCGGCCCTAACACCGCAGCGCTGCTGCTCATCGCGGCGGGAGACCATCCCGGGCGGCTCCGCTCCGAGGCGGCCTGGGCACACCTGTGCGCGGCCGCCCCCATCCCGGCATCGTCGGGGAAAGTCACCCGCCACCGGCTCAACCCCGGCGGCGACCGGCAGGCCAACCATGCCCTGTGGCGGATCGTGTTCACCCGCATGGGCTCCCACCCCGCCACCCGCGCCTACGTCGAACGCCGCACCAAAGAAGGAAAGTCCAAGGCGGAGATCATCCGCTGCCTGAAGCGGTACGTCGCCCGGCAGGTCTACCCGCACCTGCGCCCTGACGCCGGCTGACGCCCATACCCCGGGGACGGCCTGACCCAATATTCGGCTGCCGCGAACTTGCTGGCCTGCGAACGATTCGCCGGCCGTCCCCGGCCTCATCTGACCTGCTGGGCGTGACCTCATACTAAGCCGTGCGTAAGTAAGTCGACCAGATTCGGGTTATGCGGTGATGTAGTGCAGGTGCGGGTCGGCGAAGAAGGCCCGGACCAGGGCGGGGCGTTTCTGGAGCCGCCGCAGGGCGCCGATGGCCTTGGATTTGAGGTCTTGCTTGCTGGTGACGCCGGTCTTGCCGATGCGGTCGTGCTTGACGTTCTTCCAGACCCATTCGTCGGGATTGAGCTCGGGTGAGTAGCCGGGCAGGAAAAACAGATTCAGCCGGCCTTCGGTGGAGGCGGCGAATTTCTTAGTGGCGGTGGCGCGGTGCGCGGGATGGCCATCGACGATCAGGTACACCGGGCCCGGCGAATCGTGCAGCAGCCGCTTGCAGAAATCAATGAACACCGCGGCGTTCGTGTTGCCCTCGTAGACCGCGAACCGCAGCGCGCCTTTCGCGGACACCACGGAGATCATGTTCACCGAGTACCGGGCGCCGGTATTGCGCACTTCCGGGGTCTGCCCCACAGGCGCCCAGGTGGTCCCGGCGTGGTAATCCGACCGGATCCCGGCCTCGTCCGCGAACCAGACCGTGGCGCCGTCAGCCTCGGCCTGAGCCCGGATGGCGGGGTACTCCTCGCGTTTCCACTTCTCGACTGCCCCGGGGTTCTGCTGATAGGCGCGGTGCAAGGGCCGCTGCGGCGAGAGCCCGAGCTTCCGCAGAAGGCGGCCGACGGAAACCACGCTGAGCCGGACGCCGAACTCGCGGCGGATCACCTCGCGGACCATCTCCCGGGTCCACAGCGCGAACTCGAACTGCATCTGCCGCGGATCCTGGCCCGCGATCAGCCCGTAAAGCCGGGCCATCTGCGGGCCGGCCAGCTTCGGCGGGCGGCCCGGCACCGGCCTGGCCGCCAGCGCGCCTTTCCCGCCCTCGCGGTATTTCGCCAGCCACCCGTACACCGTCTTGCGGTGCAGCCCCAGCGCGGCGGCCACATCCTCCGGATGCGCGCCTTCCCCGACCTGGTCCACCGCCCGGATCCGCAGCACCTCGAGCGTCTTGTGATCAAGCTTCCGGCCATCATTTTCGCGCACGTTCCATTATCGCAGATCACAAGATCAAAGTCGAGCTACTTTCGAACTCCTTAGTAAGAGCTTTCCCCACCCGAGTGGACCTTCCCTGTCTTGTCCGCAATCCAGCAAGCTGCCCGTTCAACATCCTTTTTCAGAACCCAGAAATGAGATCAGGAAATGTCATATGACCCCATTGACAAACATAAGAGCAT
>CAWIJO010000007.1:0-777279 GCA_963836355.1 uncultured Actinomycetes bacterium
GCCGGACCTAGAGAACACCCATGCGACAATGTCATCCGCGGAGCGGTTTATCACTCCCTCTGAAGGTACAATACGCCGTTCAAAGTCTTTGAACCCAGCCCGGGCCAGACCAGGTCTTCGCGGTCTGGCGTGCCATCAGCCAGCGACCCCTGCCCCGCGCGGCGTACTAGGCCCAGGTACCGGCGCACTAGCTAGCTGATCTGCGGGTACGGCGGACCAGGCTGTGGCATCGGTTCGGCTGGCGGGTCTTTAAGGTCGCCAATGTGCACAAACGCGCCCCCGGGCTCAAGCATCTCTAGGACCGTCGCGGCAGCGCGATCGCGATCCGTCCAGTGGAAAGACTGGGCGAACACCACGACCCGGAACTCGCCCAGACCGGCCGGAAGGTCCTCGGCGCGGGCAAGCACCCAACGCGCATTTGCGACCCCTAGACGCTGGGCCCGTTCTTTGGCCGCAGCTAGCATCTCTTCGTCTGGATCTATGCCGACCACTTCGGTGAAATACCGTGCCAGCGCGAGGGTTACTGTGCCCGGCCCGCACCCGACGTCCAGAAGACGCCCGTTGCCATCCAAGCCGAGGGCCGTGGCCAATGTTTCGGTAAAGCCTTGAGCATACGGCAGCCGACCACGCTAGTAGTAGGCTGCGGCCCCTCGGAATAGTGTCCTGTCCCACTGCCATTCGTCAGACACGTTCCTACTCTACGGTCTGGCTAATATCGCCAGCAAGCCGTACCCCCGGTGGAGTGAGGTTCCCCGGGTTGCGGTGGCGGCTGATTGCGGGGCGCAACGGCGCAGGTGAGGGTCCCAGGCCCGCTAGGGCCAGATCGACCCAACCATCGCGGACTGGCGCGCCCTAGGGGCGTGGGAGGGCGATCTGAGGCGCGACGAAGCGCCTTTTGACGAGCGGCGTTGAAAGGACTTCGCCGCTGCGCTCTCGCAGGGCAGCGAAACTGGGGGCAGCCTGAGCCCGAGGACGCCGGAAAGAGCGGGAAGCAGCACCCTGGTCGAGCGCATCACCCGCTTCACGATGATCCTGGGCCTGCCCGGCGGAAGAAGGCCGATGACATGGCACCGGTGCACCGAGATGGGCAGCCACGCCGCGATCCTGGGCCTGCCCCGGCGGGAAGAAGACGGTTCACCAGGGACCGGTGTAGCGAGGTGGCCAGCCACGCCGCTCTCACCCTCGTCGGCCGACATGCCGGTCAACTTTGCTCACCCCCGGCTCACCCAGGGAAGGTCCCGCGGACGAGAAGCATCACAGGACACGCCAGGCCCCGACCACATTGACCGTGGACCAGTCCTCGCACGCTCGCAATCCGCCAGAACCCGAGAAACGGGGCACACTGTCGGGCCCGGGCATCCCGTCGTGTGCGGCGCAACTGGGGCAGAACCAAGTTGCCAAAGCCGTGCATAATGACCTCATCTGAGCCCTTACCTGTTCCGGCCAGCCAGCGCAACCAGCCCGTTTTCGCCATGTCTGACCGGGTTACTGATCGGGGGCCGGGCGCGGCCCATTCTCCTCCCGGCCCCCCCCGATAGCTGCCCGGTTTTCGCTGACCGCCGGGCTGGGTCAAGGGTCGCGGGACGCGATCGCGAAGCCAATGCCGCGAAGTTAGGGCAACCGTGATCAAGTCAAGGGTGAGTGCCTGACTGCGTGACGAGGGTTGATAGGCGACGGGACCTCTGATAGATCGGGTCAACCCACCACGATCTTTCCGGCTACCAGGGGTCCCGTTGCGTACTCAGTCTGCCACCGCCACTGTCACCATCACGCATGCCGTCACTGTCGCGGCGGGGGTGTTCGCCCCCGGCCATCTGGGCGAGTTAACCCAGTACCTGCCGTTCGAGCTGGTCGACGATGTCCTGGAGCAGACCAGGACCGTGCAGCGCCGGCTGCGGGACCTGCCCTCACGGGCCGGGGTGTACTTCGTGCTCGCGCTGGGCTTGTACCCGCGCCTGGGTTACGCCCGGGTCTGGACCAAGCTGACTGCCGGGCTGGCGGGCATGACCGTGCCGCGCCCGTCGGAGAAGGCGCTGCGTGACCTGCGCCGCCGCCTGGGCCCGGCTCCGCTGAGGGCGCTGTTCGAGGTGGTCGCCGGCCCGCTGGCCCAGCCGCGCACCCCAGGGGTGCGCTTCGGCGGGCTGCGCACCGTCGCGTTCGACGGCCTGAACTCCCTCAAGGTCCCCGGCACCAGCCGCAACAGGTCCTGGATGGGCCGGATCCGCTACCGGCAGGGCTTCGCCGGGTATCCCACGCTGCGGCTGATGGCGCTGGCCGAGACCGGCACCCGTGCTCTGCCGGGCGCCGCTATAGGCTCCGCAGCCAGCCGGGACGAGGCTCACCTGGCCCGGCGGCTACTGCCGCTGCTGCGGCCGGGCATGCTCGTGCTGCTGGACCGGGCCTTCGACGCCAGCGCCTTCCTGCGCGACGTCACCGCGACCGGGGCGATGCTGCTGGCCCGCGCCACGTCCACCCGCAAACCGCCGGTGCTGGCCCACCTGCCCGACGGCTCCTACCTGTCGCGCCTGGACGGCCTGGCAGTGCGGATCATCGAAGCTCACCTGGCCGTGACCGGCTCGGATGGCAGCAGCGTCCGGGACAGCTACCGGCTGATCACCACGCTAACCGACCACCGCCGCTACCCGGCCGGCGCCCTGGTCCGGCTCTATCACGAGCGGTGGGAGATCGAGACCGCCTACCTCGCCCTGCGGCACACCCTGCTGAACGGCCATGTCCTGCGCTCGGGTGACCGGCCAGGCCTGGAACAGGAGACCTGGGCCTTGCTTACCCTCTACCAGCTGCTGCGCATGGCCATGGTCACCGCCGTGGAAACCCGCCCTGGCATCGACCCCGACCGGGCCAGCTTCACCACCGCCATCGAAACCGCACGTGACCAGCTCACCGCAGCCGCCGGAGTCTGCCCCGGCGGCCCCGCAGACCTGCCCGGCGCCATCGGCCGGGCCGTCCTGGACACCTTGCTACCCGCCCGGCGGCTCCGCTACAGCGCCCGCAACGTCAAATGCAGCACCTCCCGCTACCACGGCCGTGACGACGGCCGCCCTCAGCTCCCGGCCACCATCACCGCGATCGACATCACGATCTGTACCCCGCCGCTCGATGCCACGCCCCGCCGGACCCGCCATACGCCCAGGTCGCCCCAGCCGCCCACCCGCAGGCAGCGCATCATGACGATCATGAACACCGACCCTGGCCGGGACTGGAGCGGCAGCGAACTCGCCGGGCACCTCCAGGTCAAGCCCCGCAACCTGCTCACCCAGCTCGCCGAATGGGCACGCTGGGGGTTCCTCACCCGGACCGGACCCGGCACCTACGCGCTCAACACGCCGCCATAAATCCTGGACAACGCCGCCAATCCCCTAACTTCGCGGCATTGATCGCGAAGCGACGCCGCCAGGCGCCCTTGACGCTGGCCCGGCGGTCAGCGGATCATCGGCCGGCGGGGGCGGGTGGGAGGTCGGTGGGGAATTCCGCAGCTGGCGGGGTGCTGGTGTGCCTCCTGGGGTGTCAGGGGTGGGTGGTGATCACAAGTACGGGTGATCACGCGGCGGGGTGGGGGGGCGGCAGGGGCAGCCAGCCTTACCTCGGCGGGCGGGCTCAAGCCCAGAGCCCGGTCACATGATGATGGATTGGGTGTCCCCCCGCCCGGCGGGGGGGTGCGGCCGCTCATTCTTTGGAGGCCGTCCGCGAGCGTCCTGCACGGCAGGACCGGGCGGTCTGACAGGCTCACGGCAGGAGCCGGCCGCGGTGATGCCCCCATCTGATGATGACGGCGCCCATCCCGCACCTTCCACGCCACCGGTGATCACCAGCCTTGTCTCACACCGCGGTGAACGCGTCGTCGCCGAGCCCGGCCAGCAGGTGGCATGCCTGCCGTATGATCTTGCGGGCCTCGGACAGGGCGGCGTGCTTGCCGTCGATGCGGTCCTTGACCTGCGCGTAGTAGCGGTGGTCGGGGGCCGGGCCGCGGGCGTGGGTCTTGCCGGCCTCATAGGCGCACCAGCGCAGCACCGGCGGTCCCTGCCGCGACAGGTGCCCGGGCGAGCGCTTGCCGTCGCTGGAGTACACGGTGATGTCCAGGCCGGTGAACCGCACCGCCTTGCGCGCCGAGGAAAACCGGCCCGCGCCGCCCAGCCAGCAGGTCAGCGCCAGGCCGGCGACCGGCCCGACCCCGTACAGCTGCTCCTGCAGCGCCTTCGCGCCGCGCAGGCGGCGGGCCGTGCCCGCCAGCTGCGTGCGCAGGGTATCCAGCTCGGCCTCGGTCACCTCCAGCATCCGCAGGTACAGGCCGATCTGCTGCTGCCCGGCCGGCGACAGCTGCCCGGCGCAGATGCGGTCCAGCAGCTCGCGTCCCTCGGCGGTTCCGATGCCGCCCTGGCCCAGGTGTGCCGCGCCCTGGTGGAACAGCACCGCATGGGCCCGCTGCACCCACGCGGTGTGCTCGCGCCGCAGCGCATGATAGGTCTCCAGCAGCGCCCGGCACTCCAGGACCTGCTCCGGCGGGATCCAGCATTCGGGGAGCCGGCCCTGCAGCAGCAGATCCCGCATCAGCCTGGAGCCGGCCCTGTCGGTCTTGGCCTTCTTCTTGCGGCCCCGCGCCGCCGCGGTGTCGGCCGGCTCGGCCAGGTGCGCCTGCACCCCGGCCGCCGCGAGTTCCTCCGCCACATACCGCCATCCGGTGCACGCCTCGAACGCGAACGCCACATCCGGCACGCCGGCGAACCGCTGCAGCCAGGCCCGCAGGTGCCGCCGGTCGGCCGGGGCGATCTGCCCGCACTGCACCCCCCCGTCACCAGGTCCAGATAGTCGAAGGTGATCTGCTTCCGGTGGATATCCATCCCGCCTACGATCGGCATCAGGGACCTCCTCATGCTCCGAGACCGATTGGTCGTCACACACCACATGGTGCGCCTGTGCTGGGGAGGTCCCCTTGCTGCCGGGTCCGCTCTGCCAGCTCAGCCAGCTACAAGCCGGCCGGAGCATGTCATCTTTGAGTAGGGATCACCGAGGAGTCGCCAGCCGCGCCGATCGGCGGGTCCGGGCGCCGCGGGTCGGTGGCCGTGACTCGATCGCCCTCCGTGACCAGCGCCTGAGGCGTCGGCTTTGACGCGTCAGCGTAGCCGGGCGAGGGCTTCGGCGAGGGGGGCCAGCACGGCGGGGTCGTGTGGTGGCGGGAGCACGACGATCGCCAGGTCGAGGCCGAGTTCGCCGAGCGCGGCCGCGGTGTCCACGGCCGGCCCTGCCTCGCCCCCGGGCCCGAGCCGGATGTGGCTGGACAAGGTGATCTCCTTCGGGTCGCGCCCGATGTCGTGGCAGTGCGCGTAGAGCACGTCGCGCTTGCGCGCGAACTCCTCGGGCGGGCCGCCGGCGAAGTTCCAGTGCTGGGCGAATCGCGCGGCGGTGCGCAGCGTCCGCCGCTCGCCGCTGCCGCCGATCACCAGGGGAGGGTGCGGCTGCTGCACTGGTTTGGGTTCGCAGCGCGCGCCAGTGAGCTGGTAGTACCTGCCCGCGAAATCTGTGGTCTGCTGCGTCAGCAGGCTGACGATGACCTGGCACGCTTCCTCGAGCCGGTCGCTGCGCTCGGCCGGGCCGCCCAGCTCGATGCCGTAGCCGCCGGACTCTTCCTCATTCCACCCGGCGCCGATGCCGAGTTCAAGCCTGCCGGCGGACACGATGTCGAGGGTGGCGGCCATGTTGGCCAAGACCGCGGGATGACGGTAGTGAATGCCGGTGACCAGCGTGCCGAGCCGGAGCCGGCGCGTCGCCTGCGCGAGCGCGATAAGCGTCACCCAGCCCTCCAGGCAAGGGCCCTTCGAGTCGGAGAAGATCGGATAGAAGTGGTCGAAGGTCCAGCCCGACTCAAAGAGCTCGATGCCATCGGCTTCCTTCCACACCGCGAGCATGTCGCCCCAGGTGGTGTTCTGCGGAGAGGTCTTGAAGGCGAATCGCATGCCGTCATCCTCGCAAATCCCGCACGGCCTGACTGCGCCCGGCTCCACCAACCGCGGCCGCACCTCATGCCCAGATCGCCCAATCTGTATCTGCGGGTTGATCACCGCAGAGGCCGCTGCGGCCGCGCCTATCGGCGGCTTCGTGCGCAAGTTCTTCGGCCTGCTGATGACACTTTGTTGATGCTGTGATGGGTCGCTTTGTGCAGTAATGCCGGTGTGTGGGGGTCTGCTGAGGCTAGTCTGAGGCGCCAAGGTCCGGGCGCTGCCATGCAACCCAAGTCCACACGATGGCGACGAGCGCGGCGATCGCGGCGGCTACTTGCCATAGGTGCGGCCTCACCGGGTCACTATCCCCAGTGGCGCCGAGTGCCAGGAGGGCGACGCCGGCGCCGGTCAAGATGGTGGCGGGTGTAAAGATCCAGGTCCAGATCTGCACCATGCTTGCCTGAAGGACCCGGGCCGTGGATGTTGGGGGTCGCGTGACGGTCGGACGGCCGCGCCGAAGACGGGCCCATATCGTGGAGAGCCGGTCCTTTTTCCTGGGGTGAGAAGGGAACCGGCTTGACCAGAAGCGGGGCGGCATCTGCAGGGTGTCGTAGAGGAACAAGGCGGCAAAATAGAGACCGGCGGAGGTAGCCAAGGCTGCGAAGGCCAGCCATTGCCAGATCGCCGGTTCTTTCTGCAGGGAGTTCTGCAGGAGGAACGTCGTTAGCCCCACGATCACTGTGCCAGCGAGGCTCCTGTAGAAGAGGGATTGCCTAGATCACTCTTCGCCACAGGAGCCTCTCGTGAATGTCTACCCTGTTTCCCCGGGTGTCGCCAGCAGCATTGCGGGCGGCGGTGTGATGGTGGCGGCGCGGCTGGCTGACCTGGTGACGCCGCTGCGGAACGGGATGATGCCGGGCGGGGACTGCCGGTCGGCGCTGGTGACCGCGGGGATGCGGCGGATTCCGGACTGGTGATCCGGTCGTGTTCTGCAAGATCGTGGCGGTGGCGTCGGCGCAGGTCAGGCGGGACGGGTGGGTCCAGGCGAAGGGCAGCCCGGTTCATCATGCGACGCTGGGGCCGCTGGAGGAGTGGCTGGAGGAGCAGGCCGGGCCGGGCGTGATCGACGGGATCGCGGAGCGGGCGGTGCTGCGGGAGCAGTACGTGAAGGGCGAGCGGGAGCGGCTGCTGGCCAGGGCGTTCATGATCCGTGTCATCGTGCTGATGACGCTGGTGCCCGGTGCCGGCCTGCGGGACGCGGTGATCGCGCTGGCCGGGGACCTGGCGCTGGTGCCGTGGGCGCGGCCGTGGGTGCCAGCGTCGGAGCGGGCGCTCGGGGACTGGCGGAACGCGCTCGGCCCGGAACCGCTGGAGGAACTGCGGGACGTCGTGCTGCGGGCCTCGTGGCAGGAGCATGAGGACCGGGACTGGCGGGCGGTCATCATCGGCAGGAACAGGCCGCTGAAGACCGGGGCGATCGACGGGACGCTGATCCGGGTACCGGATACGCCGGCGAACCGGGCCATGTACGGTTCGGTCGGCACCGGGGATGACTCGTCGCCGTTCCCGCAGCTGAGAGGGCTGCCGATGACGGACGCCTCCACGCGGGGGCTGCTGGGGATGCCGCACGGCCCGGCCGGCACGGACAAGGCCGCCGCGGAGCAGAAGCTCCTGGACACGGCCCTGCGGGAGTTTCCGCACCTGTTCGCGGAAGACCGGATCTGGGTAGCGGACCGGAACTATCCCGGCGCGGCCCGGATCGCCCGGCTCACGGCCTGCACGCACGTCCTGATCCGGCTGAAAGGCGACATCCCGCTGACAAGGATTCGGAGATCCTCGCCGACGGCTCGTATCTCGCGGAGATCTCCGGTGACGGCGTCACCGTGACCGTCCGCGTCATCGAGTACTGGGTGACCGTGGAAGGCCAGCACGTGCCGGAGCTGTTCTGCCTGGTCACCGACCTCATGGACATTGACGAGTACCCCGCCGCGCAGCTCGCGGCACTGTATAAGTGGCGGTGGGACGGGTCGGAGACCGCGCTGCGGGAGACGAAGGCGAGCCTGGACGGCGCCGGGCCGTCGGCCGGGCCGATGCTCCGCTCGGGCAGCCCGGACCTGGTCCGGCAGGAACTCGCCGCCTGGGCCGCCGGGAACGAGATGACCCGCGGCGTCGCCCGCGCCGCCGCGCTCGCTGCCGCCCCCGCCCGGAAGGGCCGCCGCGCTGGGATGCGCGTCCAGGCCCGCGAGATCTCGCACGGCCGCACCCGCCGCGCCGTGACCGCCGCGATCCGCGCCGGGATGACCAGCTGCACGGCGCTGACCAGCGAACTCGCGAAACACCGCACCGTCATCGACCGGAACCGGCACCGGCCCCGCAAGGCCAAGTGCGCCAGCACCTTCCCCCGCGCAGGACGCGCGGACACCGCCACCCGGATCGCCCCCGCCGTCATCACCCTCGCGAACACCCTCGCCTGACCAGCGCAAACACCGGAAACCGTCCCAGGACACCAGCCTGTAGGTTCTCATCCTTCTTGCCGGTGGCCATCTCGCCGACGTGGGCGTCCGCGTCGCTTCTCACCGATCTGTCGCCGGGTTCTTCTCATCGGCCTGTCGTTTTCTTCTTCTGTCCGGCGGTTCGGGTCCGCCCTGAGAGCAATGAGTCGATTCACCGCCACACAGGCGTCAACCCATCTGAGAAAGCGCCAGCTACGACGAGAACCTACACAGCCGCCGGTCAGTGGAACCGGCCGTCACCCGGCACGACACGCCGGCCGTCGGCATGCCCGCGACCAGGAACTACCCACCGTCACCAAAACCGGGAACCTCGCATTAACACCCAAATGCCTAAACCCCATGGCATTGGAGCGCTCCGGCTGTGTTCATCTTCGACTTGATCTTGGTACGTATAGCCTCAGCTTCCGCTTCACCATCATCGGAGAGAGTCCACAGCAGCCGCCATCGCCCGTCCGCGCGCGATTCGCTGACGAGGCAAAGCAGTTCCCCACGCGCGACGGGAGTGTCCCGCCGGGTCAGCTTCGAAACCACCCACCCGATCAGGGGATCGTTTCCTACTACGAGAGGAGCATCCGCCGTGGCCCGACGTGCCTGCCCGTTCCCGGTGCGGGACGCCTCCAGCCACTCGCACAGATTCCGGAACACCAGATCGTCGGGCGAGTAGGCCGACAGGCTCTGTCCAAGGTCATGTCCCACGGGCACTGAGAGGGGGATCAGCGCGGGCATCCAATGCTGCCTGCCATCAGCAGATCTTCCCATGCTGTGCTCAGCCGGGAGACGGCGAGCGAACGGGTACTGCTCAGCCCAGCCTTCGCAGCGCCGAACGTGCGCAAGCACATCACGGGTAAGCACGTCCGCCGTTTCCTGGACCTCGGTCGAGGTTGACGTGACCCACACGTGGACTGTCCAATCCGGCTGACCCCGCCACTCAGCCTGGACCCACTCGGAGAACCGCATCGCCAGCGAACGGATGTGAGCCGACCCTTCCTCGGTCAAATGGCCCTCGTCATGCTTTGCGTGTCGCATGAGGAACAGGTACCGCGGCGTGTCGCGAGAGCCGGTCAACGCACCTCCCGAGTGCTCAGCGGCGACGCCCAATGCGAACAATGGCGATCATGCCGGACATGCGTCCTCGGCGTAGCCGACCGCAGCAAAACCGCACTTTCTCACCTCGTATATACCCGGCACGCAGCGCCCTCAACTTGGAATAAGCAACCGTGGCAGCCGCCCGCCGATCATGCAGATCTGCGCGCGGCGTAGGTTATTCCGTCAGGCGGCTCGGCGCGCGCTCCATTGCACACCCCCGGCACCCATCCCGCTCTGCCGCGACGGTGCGGGGTGGACCGCTCGCTGGTCCACGCCTGGCTCGCAGAGCTCATAACGGATTTCTTCGCACAGCACCTGTCGCCCGCTTGAGCGCGCCGCCGGATACTGGCCGCGAGGCGCCCGGCCTGTGTCTCAAAGCCGCGGCGCACGGGCTGCACGCCAGGCTTACGGGCACTGCGCGACCGGCCGGATCTGGGCGATGGCCTGAGCGGGCACGGTGATGACACCGTTGCCAGTGCGGACGCTGATGGCACCGGCCGGCCCGTTAACAAGCGGGCCGCACCAGGCCTGGCCAGTGGTGCCGGTGACGGCGACAGCGATGGTGCTGCTACTGGCCGCTGGCCACCAGCCAGGGAGCGCGGCGATCACGGCCAGGATCAAAGCGACGATGGTGAGCCGGATTCCGGCACGCAGCCGGGCGGCGGCGTGCGCGGCGGACGGCGAGGTGCTGGCGTCATCAGCGGCGTCGCCGACTGGGTAGGCGACCCGGCCGACAACGAAGATCGCCAGGCATGCGACCGCCAGTGCGGCGACGGCCAGCGCCGCAGCCAGCCACTGGACTGCGCTGGGAGCCGGGCTGCTGGCGGTGCGCAAGACGCCGCAGATGCCGATGAAGCCCAAGACGGCCAGCTGGATGGTATGCCAGCCGCGGGCGGATGCGGAAAGCTCTGCCAGCCGCTCCGCGGGCGCGGCGGCCGGCCGGGCGGTGCCAGCTTCACTTGGCTCCATGCGTGCTTCCTACCCCGGTAGCCAAGCCGTTCCGCACCGATTTTGCGCCCGGTCATCGGTCATGCCTGATCACCACGCCAGAGAGCCCGCACTTGCCGGCCACGCAACCGGATCTCGCGCGTCAAGCGGCGGGCAACACCGACCACAGAAAGTGACCTTAGGAGGCATCGGCTCCCGGCATCCGCCAGCGCCGGATCGCCGAATATTTTCATCTCTCCGAGGGCGGCCGCGATTGCCGTATCGAGTGCAGATCAGCCTGTTCGGGGCGGCCCTCGGCGTTGCCCGCTGCCGGCGGAGTCGTGCGGCACCAGCTGCGGTTGCTCCCGGCGCGGTCATGGGGACGCGGCCGTCCCGGTAGACGATCCCGTGCGGGACGGAGGGGCAGGATCGGTCGAGGGCCGGTTCAGTCGATCCGCTTGTGCTGCGTTGAACATGTGTTTAGTATCTTGAATATGGGTTCGAACACTGATGAGCGGGACCTCACCGCCCGGGCGAACATCCGCAACGCCGCGCTGCGCCTGTTCGCCGAGCGCGGGCACGATGCGGTGACGGTGCGCGAGATCGCCACAGCTGCGGGGGTTTCGCCAGGCCTGGTGGTCCATCACTTCGGGAGCAAGGACGGCCTGCGGGTCGCCGTGGACGCCCGTGCGGCCGAGTCCTTCGACGCGATCTTCACCGAGCTCGGCGGTCAGGACCTCGCCGAGATGCTTGCCAGTGGCAAGGTCAGCACGTCGGTTGCCGAGGCGTTCGCCCGGGCGTTCCCCCACGGATCCCCGCTGCCGGCGTACCTGCGGCGACTGCTCCTCGCCAACGACCCGGCCGGGGCAGCGCTGTTCGGCCGTTGGTACGCCACCACCCGGCGCGTGCTGGACGCCATGGTTGAGCTCGGGGCCGCCGCGCCCACCGAGGACCCGGCCGTCCGGGCGGCGTTCCTGCTGGTCAACGACCTCGCCGTGATCCTGCTGCGCAATCAGATCGCCACCGTCATCGGCGACGACCCGTTGACGCCTGCCGGCCTCGACCGGTGGGCCCGGGACGTCACCGCCGTCTACACCGGGGGCGCGTTCGTGGCGCCTCCGGCGGAATCACTGTCATGACCGGCACCCACCCCGTGATCCGCGCCGAGGGACTCACCAAGGTCTTCGGCGACGTTCGGGCCCTCGACGGCCTGGACCTGACCGTTCGCCCGGGTGAGGTGCACGGCTTCCTCGGGCCCAACGGCTCCGGCAAGTCCACCACGATCCGCGTGCTGCTGGGGCTCATGAAAGCCACTTCGGGCCACGCCGAGCTGTTCGGCAGCGATCCCTGGCACGACGCACCCCGCCTGCACCGCCGGCTGGCCTATGTCGCCGGCGACGTCGCCCTCTGGCCGGCACTGACAGGGGGCCAGTGCCTCGACGTCCTGGGCGCCACCCAGGGCGGAGTCGACGGGCGGCGTCGCGCGGACCTCGTCGAGCGGTTCGACCTCGACCCCGCCAAGCGCGTCCGCGACTACTCCAAGGGCAACCGGCAGAAGGTGGCCCTGATCGCCGCACTGGCCGCCGACGCGGACCTGCTGGTGCTCGACGAGCCCACCTCGGGTCTGGACCCACTGATGGAGCAGGCCTTCCAGCAGTGCGTCCGCGACCGGCGCGCGGACGGCGTGACCGTGCTGCTGTCCAGTCACATCATGAGCGAGGTGGAGGCACTGGCTGACCGGGTGAGCATCATCCGGCGGGGCCGCACCGTCACCAGCGGCACCCTCGCCGACCTACGCCGGCACACCCGGACCGCCGTCCACGCCGTCACCGTCGCCGAACCCGGCGGGCTAGCCGACGCCGACGGGGTCGCCGACCATCAAAGCGAGCGGCTCGACGGGCTCACGGACTCCCGGTTCACCATCGACCCCGACCACCTCGACGCCGTCATCGGGCGACTCCACGCGGCGGGCATCCACACCCTCACGGTCACGCCACCCAGCCTCGACGCGCTGTTCCTGCGCAGCTACGGACAAAATCTGGACTCGGACGGCGCGGCGGCAGACGAGAATCTCGCTGAGGCCTCGAAATGAAGGCACGGCATCTGGCTGCCCCGGACCGTCCGCGCGGTCTGGGCATCATGCTGCGCATCGTCGGGCGCATCCAGCGGCGCAGTGCTCTGATGTGGGTGCTCGTGCTGGGCGCGAGCATGATCGGCACCGCAGCGAGTATCGCTGCGCTCTACGACACCCCCGCCAAGATCCACACCTACGCCGGGGCCGTCACCTCTGGCAACGCCCTGGCGGCGATCAACGGCAAGGTTGAGGGCATCGGTTCTCTCGGCGGCGTGATCCAGGACGAGTTCGGCTTCCTGGCCGCCTTCCTGCTGCCGCTGCTGGGAATCGGCATGGTGGCACGGGCGACGCGCCGTGAGGAGGAGTCCGGCCGGCTCGAGCTGCTGCTCGGCGGGCGCATCGCCCGCCACGAACCCACGTTGGCGGCGCTCGTGGTGGCCACCGCCACGATCGCCGCCACCGGGGCGCTATTCGCCGCCGGGCTGGCTGCCTCCGGCGTCCCGCTCGCAGGGTCGGTCCTCTACGCACTTTCCCTGAGCGCCCTGGCCTTCGTCTTCGCCGGCCTCGCCGCCCTGCTGGCGCAGCTCACCCTGCACGCCCGCGGGGTCTACACCTGGAGCCTGATCGTCCTCGCGGCGTCCTACGTCCTGCGAGGCGTCGGCGACGTGACCAAGACCTGGGCCACGTGGCTCTCCCCGCTCGGCTGGGCGGAGAAGACAGCCCCGTTCGGGGACCAACGCTGGTGGGTCCTGGCCATCCCGTGCGCGGTCGGTCTCACCCTGGGTGGAGCGGCGCTGCGGCTGGCCGCCCGACGCGACCTGGGCAGCGCTCTGGTCCGGAGCCGTGCCGGCCCCGATCGGGCCGCGGCGCGGCTGCGCGGCCCGATCGGGCTCGCGGTCTGGATCCACCGGCCCGCCACCCTCGGCTGGCTCGCCGGCGGCGTGCTGCTTGCGGGGATGATGGGCGCCCTGTCCCAGCAGCTGCTCGACGCGATGGCCGGCAACCCCGCTCTTGCCCAGGCCATGGGTATCGCCAACGGTCGGTCGATGGACGGGTTCGTCGCGGCCACCCAGCTCTACCTGGCCGTCATCGGGGCGGGATACGTCGTCCAGGCCATCGGCACGCTGCGGGCCGAGGAGGCCGACGGCCGGCTGGAGACGCGGCTTTCCGGCACGTTGTCCCGCGCCCGCTGGCTCGCCTCGCACGCGCTGGTGGTGCTGGGTGGCCTCCTGACGATCGTGCTCGGCTCGTCGCTCGTCCTGGGCCTCGCGACCGCGCTGGCGGCCGGCGACATGGCAGAACTCGGCCCCACCCTGAGTTCCGGACTGGCCTACCTTCCGGCCGAGCTCGTGCTCGCCGGGCTGGCGCTGGCGGTCTATGGCCAACGTCCTCGGCTGTTCGGGATCGCCTGGGCCGGCTACGCCGCGATGACGTTCATCGCGTTCCTCGGTCCCGGCCTGAAGTTCCGCCAGTGGGTGCTCGATCTCTCGCCGACCACACATGTGGGCAACCCCCCGGCAGGCGCGATCCAGACCGGCACACTCACCGTGATGACCGGCGTCGCCATGACCCTCATGGCAGTCGGCTTCGCAGCCTTCCGCCGGCGCGGGATCCCCCAGGCATAGCGTCCCGATCGGGAACCTCATACCGGAACGCCTTAGGTCGAACGGCACGCCCGTGGAGGCCGTCCCGTAAAACCCGCCCGGTGAAGATTCCCGCACGGCTGCCCTATACGGGACACCGGACAGACGCTGAGGGCTCCTTCCGCAGCGCCAGCGGAAGGGGCCTTTGCAGCACCCGGCCTTTGCCGATGCTCAAGAGAGACCTGTTGGCTTATTCGGGGGTCAGGCGGCGGTGGTGAGGTCGAGTCGCTGGAGGTGGGTGGTCCGGGTGCGGTCGAGTGGTTTGCTGGTCCACCAGGCGTCGAGCCGGATCAGGTTGATCGCGGCGGCTGCGGCGTTGTGCTCGAGGCGGGTTTTGTCCAGGCCGAGGTAGCGGGCGCGCCGGATGCCGGTGACGTGGGTGGCCTGGCGCATGGTGCCCTCGACTCCGGCGCGGATGTTGTACCGGTTTTTCCAGTCGCTGGTGGCCTGCCCGGCGCGGGCGGCGGCCACGGCCTCGTGGACTTCGCGGGGGCGCAGGGACAGCTGCCGGCCGGTGGCGGAGCGGGTGCACAGGTCCCTGGCCGGGCAGGGCCCGCAGGTGGCCGGGGCGAACCGGACTACGATCGACTGGGTTCGGTGTTTTTGGGTGCAGGGGCTCCAGACGGTGCTGACGGCGCCCTGCGGGCAGGTGACCTGCTGGTTGTCCGAGTCGATGGTGAACTCCCCGGCGGCGACCGGCCGACGGGGCCTGCGGGGAGACGTTGGCGAGCAGCGGGCCGAGCAGGGTGATGCCCTCGCTCTGGCGGCAAGCAGCAGGTCCGCGCTGGTGTAGCCGGAATCGACGGCGTGCTCGCCGGGGGCCAGCCCGGCGGCGTCGAGCATGTCGTGGACGGGCGTGGTCATCGCCGCGTCGGGCACGGCCGCGTGGGTGGTGGCGGCGCTGGTGATCAGGTTCGGCGCCGGCGGCAGGCCGGTGCCCGGGTCATCATCGGCGGCCTCGCTGCAGGTCTCGCTGAGATGCACCTTGTACCCGAGCCAGCTCTTACCGTGCTTTTCGGAGTACCGGGCATCCAGGTCGTAAGGGGACACGATCCGGGCTCTGCCCGGCGGGACGCCATGCTCGCTGGCCTCCCGCCGGATCACCTTCTCCCCCTGCTCATCGATGCTGCGGTAGTACTGCTGGATCAGATCGCCCGCAGCGCCCCGACGGCGGGCAGTCCGGCCAGCCACGGCGGCGCGCCCGGCGCGCGCACCGCCTCCAGCAGGTGATATCCGTCCCTGCCGTACTGCACCGCGAGCGCCGTGCGCCTGGTCTCGCTCTCCGGCAGGCGGATCTCGTCGATCCGCTGCCCGTACGCCTGCTGCCAGGAGGCGTCGATCACGCCGGCCAGCCAGTCCGGCGCGGCGGCGGCCAGCGCCTCCAGCGCCGCCCGGACGGTCTCCCCGGCCAGCTCCAGCCGGTTCAGGTCGCGGATCCGCGCCAGCACGTGCGTGGAGTCGGTGCGCTGCCGCCCGCCGGCCTTCACCAGCCCCAGCTCCGTGAGCCGGCCCAGCAGCAAGTCCAGGATCTTCAGCTCCAGGCTCCCGGCGACCAGCCGGGCCCGGAACTCGCTCAGCACGCTGAAGTCGAAGCCCTCATCTTCCAGCGCCAGGCCCAGGCAGTACTTCCAGTCAGCCGGCCCCGCACCGCGTCCGCGGCCTGCCGGTCGGTCAGGTTCCCGGTGAACTGCAGCACCGTGACCATCGCCAGCTGCGCCGGGAGATCCCCGGCCTCCCCGCCGCCCCGACGCCCCGGCGAACGCCTCATCATCACACCAGCTGCCCAGCTGATCGCGGGCCCGGATCGCCAGCGCCCCCTTCCGGAACGCCTTCCTGCGACCCTCGCGGTATCAGCGGGCACTCCGGCCACGGCTTCGGCTGCATCACATGACGACCGATTCTGCGGCGCAGACGAGAAGGGGAGAGCCGACGCAGAAAAGATCATGAACCAGACCAGGATCGTCAGCGGGACGCTACAGGGTGTCAGAAATAAGCAAGTAGAGCAGCAGTCACATCGCAACTGAGACCCGCCGCAGTCGATGTCCGTGGACGCCCAACCCAGGGGGCAGGCGTACACAACAACCTGATGTGCGCGGCTCAGCTCGTGATCGCCAAGGCAGCCCTGGCCGCCCCGAACGGCGGATACCGAACGTCAGATGATCGGCGTTGGCGAACACTGAGGGTGATGGCCCTGGCGCGTTGACGCCGTGCCGTTTCTAGCTTGGCGCGGGCGGCGGGCCAGCCTGGCGAAATTCGGTTGCCGGCGCGCATGGGTTCGCGGGAGGCTGCTGGTCATGGGCTCGGTCACCTGGGGCTCGGAGATCGCCCGGATCTACGACAGGACCTACGCGGCCAAGTTCGAGCCGTCTGTTCTCGGCCCCGTCGTCGACCTGCTGGCCGACCTGGCCCAGGGCGGCCCCGCGCTGGGAATTCGCTGCCGGGACCGGGCGGGTGGCGCTGCAGCTGAGTTCGCGGGGGATCGCCGTGCACGGCATCGAACTGTCCCCGCACATGGCCGGACAGCTGGCCGCCAAGCCCGGCGCCGAGGCGGTCCCGGTGACCATCGGCGACATGGCCACCACCCGAGTGCGCAGTACCTTCAGGCTCGTCTATCTGGTGGCGAACACGATCATGAACGTCACCACGCAGGACGACCAGCTGGCGGTCTTCGCCAACGCGGCTGCCCACCTGGAGCCCGGCGGATGCTTTGTGGTGGAGGTGGAAGTACCCCAGTTGCGCCGGGTGCCCCCCGGCGAGGCCGGCTGGGTCTTCACCCTTGATCCTGATCACGTCGGGATCGAGACTTTCGACGACACCGCAGCCCAGATCGCGTGGGTTGTGATCAACGGCGTCGCGAGGTGGCGCGTTCCCACCAGTCGATGGTTTCTGCGTCGGCGGTCATGCGTCGAGGATGCCGGCACGAACTCGGCGTGGCTGCCCGCCGCGGGAGAAGCAGAACTTCCAGAGTTCCCCGGCGTCGCGGTGGTAGTGGTGGACCGTCTCATCTACGGTGCAGGCGTCGATATCGCCGACCCGGTAGCGGTCGATCGCCGCTGCGACGTGGCTGAGCAGCCCGGCCATCTGCGCCTTTGGTAGGGGCTGACCGGTTGCGGGCGGCGCGCCGTTCGGTCTTGATGCCCATGATCGGGACGGTACCGTCTTCCAGCCGATCCTGCGCCGGTGGTGGCTGACTGTGAATCGGCCAGTGGCCATCTGTGCGGACGGGTGGCCCGGTGCTGACCGGCCGCCAGGCAGATCCTCCCGTTCGGCACCGGCTTTGGTTGCCCTGCCACCGATTGCAGCGTGATCCAGATCTTATTCGGTTGTGTCTGGTGGATTGATGGTGATCCCTTCGTAGTGTCCGAGGTCGATGAGGCGGGTCCGCAGGCGTCGGAGACTGTCGTCTGCGCGTTGGGTGGTGCAGGCGCGGAGCACGTCCAGGGCTTTGATGGCAGCGTGATAGCGCTCCCAGGGTTCGCCGTTGTCGAGTAGCCGGAGAAGGATGTCGCTACTGGTGCTGCTGGCCGGGCGGCGCGCAGCCCGGTCAGCGACGGAGATCGGGTAATCGATCCGGCCGTTGGTGACGTCGAGGGTGCGGGCGGTGAGGTCCGCCCATTGGTCGTCGCCGATGTTGGCGACGAAGGCCCAGCGGCCGAGGCCCAGGACTCCTGACATGGCGGGTCGCTGACGGGGTGTGACGGGCCTCGGCGTTAGTCCTGGCCTGGGATTTATTGCCTGTTTCTCCGGGTTTTCCGGCGTGTCGCAGGGGGCCTGGCGGCCCGGTTCCTGAGAAAATTAATGCAGTAATGGACCGCGCGGGATGGGGGTGGATGATGGCAGGGATGCTCACCCAGCTGCCCTTGCCGCTGCTGCCCGCCGGGGCTGCGGAGATCGCGCCCGGGGTCGGGCTGGTCACCGGCGAGGATGGCGGCGGGCTGGTGTCGGTGCACGGGCTGGCCACGTTCGCCTGGGACGGCGGGGATGAGGCGGGCCGGCGGCTGGCCGCGGTGCAGCTGGTCCGGCTGCGCGCGGTCAGCCAGGCGCAGGCCGCGGCGGCGTTCGGGGTGGACCCGGTCACGGTGTGGCGGTGGGATCAGGCGCTGGCCGCGGGCGGGGTGGCCGGGCTGGTCCCGTCGCGGCGCGGGCCGAAGGGGGCCTCCAAGCTGACCCCGCAGCTGGCAGCGCGGATCCGGGACCTGGATGCGGCGGGGGCGACCCTGGCCGGGATCGCCGCGGCGACCGGGGTGTCCACGTTCACCGTCCGCAACGCACTCGGCCGGGTCGCGTCCCGCGGGCGGCCCGCGGCCGGTGCCGCCGAAGACAGCGTGGGCCTGGACGCCGGCTGTGATGATGACGCAGGTCAGGGCGCTGTGGTTCCGGTGCTGCCGGATCCGGTGCCGCGTGATGGCGAGCGGGCGCTGGCCCGGTGGGGTTTGCTGGGCGAAGGGGCTGTCCCGGTGTTCACGCCGGGCGCCCGGTATCCGCTGGCCGGGCTGCTGCTGGCGGTGCCTGCCCTGGAGGACACCGGGCTGCTGGATGCTGCGCGTCAGGTCTACGGCCGGCTCAAGGACGGGTTCTACGGGCTGACCGCGACGCTGCTGACGCTGGTGTTCCTGGCGCTGGCCGGCGAGCCGCGGGCCGAGGGCGCCACCCGGGTCCCGCCCGGCGCGCTGGGCCGGGTACTGGGCCTGGACCGGGCGCCGGAGGTCAAGACAATCCGCCGCAAGCTGGGCGAGCTGGCCGCTGCGGGCAGGGCCGCGGACCTGTTGATGGCGCTGGCCCGCCACCACGCCGCGGCGCGGCCGGACACGCTCGGCTTCCTCTGCATCGACGGGCACGCCCGCGTCTACGACGGGACGCGAACCGTGCAGAAGACCCATGTGGCGCGGCTGAAGTTCCCCGCCCCGGCCACGGTGGAGACCTGGGTCACCGGCCAGGACGGCGATCCGGTGTTCATGGTGGTCGCCGAGCCGTCGGACTCCCTGGCCGGCGAGCTGCGCCGGCTGCTTCCCGATCTGCGCGCCATCGCGGGCCAGGGCAGGCGGGTGACGGTGTGCTTTGACCGGGGCGGCTGGTCCCCGGCCCTGTTCGCCGACATCACCGCGGCCGGGTTCGACCTGCTCACCTGGCGCAAAGGCCCGGCCCCCGACATCTCCGCCGATGCGTTCACGGCCATCACCTGCGCCGATGACCGGGGCCGGGAGCACCGCTACGACCTGGCGGATACGGTAGTCGCGCTGAGGATCAGCGACGGGCCGCGCAAGGGACAAGCGGTCAGCCTGCGGCAGGTCACCCGCCGGGTCCCCGCCCGCGGCGGCGGCACCCGGCAGATCCACGCGCTGACCTCCCGCACCGACCTGGCGGCCGGGGAGGTCTGCTGGCGGCTGACGTCACGGTGGCGGGAGGAGAACTACTTCCGCTACGCCCGCACCCACTTCGCCCTCGATGCCCTGGACTCCTACGCCGCCACGCCCGATGACCCGGACCGGAAAGTCCCGAACCCGGCAAAGAAAACAGCCGCCGCCCAGGTCCGCAAGGCCGAGTTCCTCGCCGCCGCAGCTCAGGCCCAGCGCGACGCCAGCCTGGCAGCGCTGCGCAACCCGGCACCCGGCCAGCCGGTTACCATCACCAACCAGATGATCAACGCCCTGGACGCCCCGGTGGAAGCCGCCTGGCGTGAACTCCGGGAAGCGGACACGGCCGCGGCGGCCACCCCGTCCCGGGTCCGGCTTGGCGCGCTCGCCCCGGACATGATGCGCCTGGAAGCCGAGGTCAAGCAGATCACCCACGCTATCCGGATGGCCGCCTACAACGCCGAAACCACCCTGGCCCGCGCCCTGGACGGCCGCTACGCCCGCGCCGGCGACGAGGCCTACGCCCTCATCCGCGAGGCCCTCACCGCCTCTGGCGACATCCGGCCCGGTGACGGCGGACTGCTCGTCCGGCTCGACCCGCTCACCGCCCCTCGCCGGACCCAGGCACTCGCCGCCCTCTGCGACCAGCTCAGCCAGGCCGCAAGCCGCTACCCCGGCACCGATCTCGTCCTGCGCTACGAGGTCAAACCCCACCCTGGCACTGCATAAACGATCTCCCTATGTCAGGAGTCCTGAGGCCAGTGAGGGCTTCGGCCTGGATCTTGGGCAGGCCGGTGTCGAGGAGGAGGGTCCAGAACCGGGTGGCAACGGTGAGGTGGGGTGAATCAGGTTCTGCGTCCTGCACTAGGAAGGCCGCGTCCTCGGCGGCAGCGGCCAAGGCGGCGGCGCCTTTGCCGAAGCGATTGATGACAGCTTCGAGGTCATATCCTTCCACCTCGCGGAGTGCGGCGACGACGATGAGCCGGATGGCATTGTCGGTCCCCCGAAGGGCTGCGCCGAAGAGTTCATCTGTGAACTCCCGGTAGAGCCACGGCGTGGGCTGGGACCATTTGACGGTGAGGTCGAAGGTTTCCTGCGCCAGTGTGCCTTCCCGGAACAGCGCTGTCGCGTTTGCTTCGAGCCAGGTGACGGCGATCGCTTCCAGAAGCGGCCGGTGGGAAGCAAGGATCGCACGGAACTCCAGGCCGACTGAGCCAACCATCCCGATGACGGCGTTGAGGGTTTGCTCGAACTCCGGGCGGACGGTCTCGTGGCGGCGGAACTCCCACGCGGCGAGGGCGAGAACCGTTTGGAGGCCGTGACCCCACGTGCGGTTGATCGCGCTGGCGAGGGGATCATGGTCAGCGAACAGCAGGCCGACGTCGGTCTCGGGGGCGCTCCGCACCGCTGTGAGTGCCCGTTCCCAGAGGGCGTTCAGGCTGGCAGCGAGGTCGCCGTCCTTGTTGGCCAGCGCCCTGGCAAGGTCGAGAACAACTTTTTGCCAGTCTTCCCCAGAAGTGGCTGCCTCTGTGTCCTGATCGGCTGCAGGCCCTCCGCCTGCGGGAGGCTGTGCCACGGCGGCGGCGAGTACGGCGGGTGCTTGGGAGACGATGCCGGCTGCTTGCTCGGTAAGGGCCCGGAAGTAGTGTTCGACGTAGCGCGGTCGCCGCAGCGCGGTCACGACGTCTTGGGGGGCGGCGCTCCACTCGGCCGGATTGGCCTTCACGACCTCCTCTAGAGCCCGGGCAAGCTCCAGATGGCCGGGCATCTGCCACGCGCTCTCGGCGTCGGGTTCCCAGGCAGCGACCAGCGCGGCGGTCTCCATCGGCGGACGTGCCGACAACTCTTCGGCGCTGTAGGGCGAGCGCCCGTAGCGGGATCCCCACTGGGGAGCCCGGTCACCGGTCAACGCCCGTGTGTCCGGTGAGCCATGGCGTCCGCTGACGTAGTCGATGGCATCCCACCATGCGGTGAGGACATCTGCCGGGAGCACCGCCGCCCATCCCCATGCGCGAGCCCAGTCCAGGGGGATCTGGTCTTCGTCGTTGGCCGGGGCGGGCGACGGGGTCCCGAACGCCGTGGCCCATGCGGCGAGGTCTTCTCGAGCAGGGCTGTGGGACAGGATGTCGGTTACGAGTGCGAGGTCCTCAGCGGTCGCGGTCGACGACGCTAGCCGGGAAGCGATATGGGCGATTTTGGCGGTCACGCGGATGTCGCCGGCACCCGCCAGAGCATGACCGCGCAGGCGTTCACCGACTTTGCCGTGCATATCCTCCAGCCATTCCAGCTGCTCCGAAGTGGGCACACACCACTGCCGGGCTTTGGACAGGATGCGTGCGAGGTGGTGCGCGAACAGCAGAAGCGGCTCGGGGTGCTCCCCGGGGTCGGCCGTCAACGCCTCGATACCCAGCGGCACGTAGCGGGCGTCGTCAGACCGGGCCAATCGACTCGTCTCCCTGCGAGCATCCGTGCCCGGCTGGTGACATTGTCCGCCGTGACCCCAGCTTGGAGATGGTCGAGAATCATGACCCCGTGGTAACGGTCGCCGTCCCCGAACCTGCGGAAATGGTTCAACACCGCGTCGGCCACGTCAAGCACCGCTGAGTCCGCGGCGTCGGCCTTCAGCGCGGTTTCCACGCCGAGGAAACGCACCAACGGCACGTCACTGTGCTGTCGTACGATCTCCACCACAACGCCGTGGGCGGGGGGACCGAGTTCGGTGGCGATCCGCAGCAACTCGAACCGCATGGCGGCCCGCTCGTGTTTCGCTATTGCCGGCGCCGGTGATCGCAGCCAGGGCGCCGGCGACGACAAGCGCGAGGCGGCGCCGACAGCGCGGATGGCTGGCCGTGGCGGGCCGGCGGCTGGCGGGCATCACCGGAGGAAGACGTTGACAATCGACGCCGCGACCGCGGCGAGACTCAGCCCGCCGAGCACCCACGGCACGCCGGTCGCGCCGTCGGCCGCGAACGTCGCCCGGTTCCGGTGGCCGATCGCCATCTTCCCCGCGCAGATCAGCAGGCCGGCCACGCCGCAGATCAGCACCCCCCACTTCCCCCAGGCGATTACCCGCTAGCCAGCCCGCCCACCGGGCCCTCTGCAGAATCCGTCCGACCTCGCGGCAGAGGCATCCGTCGCATCGCAGACGACGTGCCGATCGCCTGCTGGCTCCCGGCGAAACGAGGGCTAACTCCGCACGGCCTTCGCCACAGCCACAAGACCTGGATGGAAGAAAACGGAATCTCCCGAAATCCTCCAGGAACGCCGTCTCGGCCACGAGGTCCCAGGCATGCGCGGCGTCTACGCCCACGTCTCCGAAGCCATGCGAACCGAACTCACCAAAGCCCTCCAGACCCGCTGGGAACGCTCCCTACAAGCCCGCGCTGCCATCCACCCTCACTCCCCGGTTCAGCTACTTGACCACCTGCTGGCCCCCTACCGGACGCCGGGTACGCAGCCCGAGCTTTTCCGCGATTCGCCGCTGACCGGATCCGCCCGTCGGCCAGCTCGCCAACGTCGCCAGGATGTCCCAGATTCGCAGTGCCAGAACATCCAGGCGAGCTAATCGCCCCGATTTGCCTTGTTGATGCCCTCGATGTCGGCAGGGCTTTGCGGGACGCCCTCAATGTGTCGGCCAGCAACGTCGCCTTCGGGTTTCTATGCCCTCGATGTCGGGCGGGGTCTTGCGGGGGATGCCTTCCCAGGGTGCCTGTGACCTGGGCGTTTGACGTCCGTTGCGCGATCCTCCCGGAACGGGAGCCCGCTGGGCAAGCTTGTGGCCCTGGAACGTGACCAGCATGCCGCTGACCAGGTAGTTCGCAGCCGCGCCAACCGAGGCCAACATGCCCTGCCGCCAGAAGTCCTGTACCGGGGCTCACGCGACGATCCTCGATGACTCGGGCGCCACGCCTCGCCACGTTCGACGCCCCTCCGAAATCTCGCCCGCGCGGATGTCATCGTCCCCGGGATGCAGCCGGAAGATCCGTACCGGGACATCCCGAAGAAGTTGATCTCCCAAATTCCTCCAAGCTGGCACGAGCTCTTTGTGGCCCGCCGGGCTAGAACAGGTGCACCAGGCGACAAGGCACCCATATAGGGCATGCCACCCATATCAGGACAGAAGACGTCTCAAGGGGCCCGCTAGCTGGGGTAATGCACTGCACCCGGATGGCAACCTGCGTGCACCCGGGATGCAACTGGGGGTGGGCGATACTGGGATCGAACCAGTGACCTCCTCGGTGTGAACGAGGCGCTCTCCCGCTGAGCCAATCGCCCGCCGCCCGGGCGGAATCCATCCGCCAGGGGCGTACCTCAGGGTAGCGCATCACGCCGGGGCAGCGGCCGCGGGCAGCCAGCCGGTCGCGGGGCCACGCCAGGCGCGCTGCTTAAAGCGCTAAACATGGACATTAAAGTCGAATTAATAGCTTCAGCCGAGTTGTAACGGAGGTGTAAACTGCGTCATGTCCCGGATAGATCAGGGTAAGCATCGCAACGCATGCAGGGAGCACGTCCGAGTGTGCCTAACGCCTCTCGATGTATCGTGCCCGCTCAAGTCGGCGGAGCCCGGTCATGCGGCCGCACCTACTTTAGCTAACTGCCAGTAACTTCGGGATCACAGCGCGTCGTCCCTGGTCAGAGGGGGACTAGCCCACGAAGTAAATATTAAAATCCGGGCATCCTTTGACCAGTTCACTGACGATTTGTTGACTAGTGACCGAGGTTACGAGTGGCGAAGTTGCGGAATCTTATCTCCCGCACCCGCTTTTAGGCGGTAGCCACGCCCAATCGGCTATCAGCAGCCGCATAGTCAGCACGAAGCCCGGCAATCGGGGACATCACGAGACAAAGGTTTGACCGATGATAAACAGCAGTGCCACCGTCTCAGCGGAGCTCGGGCTCACGCTGGTCGTGCCGGACCACGGGTCCGTGCCGCTTGTCGCTAGCCTCTACTACTGCGCCGAAGATCCTTATGCGGTCCGGATGGCCTTCCACGTCGGGCTGGACGAGCCGGTCGAGTGGATCTTCGCCAGGGAGCTGCTCGAGGCTGGCCTCGCGCAACCCGCCGGTGAGGGCGACGTGCAGGTCTGGCCGGGGTCGCCGGACGGCCAGGACGTACTCAACCTGTCCTTGTCCTCCCCGTTCGGCCAGGCGCATTTCGAGGCGCCGGCCAACGCGACCGCGGATTTCCTGCGCCGCACCTACGGGCTTATCGCGGCCGGCCGGGAAGACGAGTTCATTGACGTCGACAGCGAGCTGGACGAACTGCTCTGGCGCGCATAGCCGCCCGCCGGGCCGGGATTAACCCCGGCCGGCCGGGGGCCGCCGGGGAGATGAATTCCTACGGATCCGGCTGCGCCGCCGACCGAGCGGCGAAGAGCTCGGCGGTCCGGCGCGTCACCGGCCCGGGTGCGGTCGCCAGCGGCACCCCGTTGACGGCGCGGACCGGCTGCACATCCCTGGTCGTGCCGGTGAGGAACGCCTCGTCCGCGACGCCGAGCGCATCCAGGGCCAGATCTTCCTCCTCGGCGCCTGCCCACTCGATGACCAGTCCCCTGGTCACCCCGGCCAGGCAGCCCGCGCTCAGCGGCGGTGTCAGCAGCCGCCCGCCGGAGACCACGAAGACGTTGGTCCCGGTCCCCTCGCACAGGTTCCCCGCGGTGTTCGCGAAGATCGCCTCGCTGCCGCCGCGATCCCTGGCATAGCCCAGCGCGAGCACGTTCTCCGCGTAGGACGTCGTCTTCAGCCCCGCCAGCGCGCCGTGCTCGTTCCGCGACCACGGCACCGTGACCAAGTCGCATGACACGTCGACTACCGGCCACTCGCCCAGCGCCGCCATGACGGTCGGCCCGGCGCCGCCGCGCGCGGAGCTGAGCGGCGATTCACCGCCGGTCACCGTGATCCGCAGCCGCGCCCGCTCCGGCTGGCCGACCGAAGCCAGCAGGTGCGTGACACCCGCCCGCAGTCTGCTCAGATCCGGCTCGGGCAGCCCCAGCCCGGCCGCCGACCGCCGCAGCCGCTCCAGGTGCCTGGTCAGCGCGAACGGGACGCCGGCCACTACCTTGAGCGTCTCGAACACGCCGTCTCCCACGGTCAGCCCGTGATCGAAGACGGAAATCATGGCGTCGGAGTCGGCCAGTAGCGCCCCGTTGATCCATACCGTCACGGAACCGACGTTATTTCAGCCCGCCGCAGTGCGCACCCGCAGCCGCGCAGATATCCGGAATCAGCTCATCGACCGCGACAATCTGCCCGGACACCTCGCGGTCCACGGCCATCATCGGCACCCGGGCCCTGACCACGGCGACCGCGGCGGCCAGCGGCTCGCTGGGCGCGCCGATCGCCGCGCGCAGGTCGATTCCCTGCACTGCGCACAGGATCTCGACCGCCAGGCAGGTGCGCACGTTCACGATCACGTCGCGTAGCTTGCGCACCGCCCCCCAGCCCATCGAGACGTGATCTTCCTGCTTGCCTGACGTCGGGATGGTGTCCACGCTGGCCGGATGGGCGAGCACCTTGTTCTCGCTGACCAGCGACGCGGAGGTGTACTGGGCGAGCATGTAGCCCGAGTTTGTGCCGGCGTCGGGGGCGAGGAACGGCGGCAGCCCGCGGGACGACGCCGGGTCGAGCATCCGGTCTACCCGCCGCTCGCTGATGCTGGCCAGCTCACAGACCGCGATGGCGAGCATGTCGGCGGCGAACGCGAGCGGCTCGCCGTGGAAGTTCCCGGTGGTCATCACCTCGCCGTCCGGCACGATCACCGGGTTGTCCACGACGGCGCCCAGCTCGGTGCCGATCACCCGCGCCGCGTACGCGAGGACATCCCTGACGGCGCCGTGCACCTGCGGTGCGCAGCGCAGGCTGTAGGCGTCCTGCACAGCGTGCCGGCTGTGCCGGTGGCTGGCCATCAGCGCCGAGCCGGCCAGCAGCGCCCGCAGGTTGGCCGCGCTGTCCAGCTGGCCGGGATGCGGCCTGATCAGCTGCACCCGCTCGTCGTACGGCCGGTCGGTGCCGAGCAGCGCCTCGATCGACAATGCGCACGCCACGTCGGCCGCCTGCAGCAGCAGCTGGGCGTCGCGCACCGAGAACGCCAGCAGGGCCTGCATCGGCTCGGTCCCGTTGACCAGCGACAGGCCCTCCTTCGGCGCCAGCACCAGCGGCTCGATGCCGTGCTCAGCGAGCACGTCGGCGGCAGGCCGGCCGTGCGGGCCGTCGCCGGGCGCGCGCAGCCGGCCGTGCCCGATCAGCGGCTGCGCCAGGTGCGCCAGCTGTGCCAGATCGCCGGAGGCGCCAACCGAGCCCTTGCCCGGCACGACCGGCAGTAGGTCGGCGGCCAGCAGCTCGAGCAGCCGTTCCGGCAACGCGGCGCGGACCCCGGAGTAGCCCGCGGCCAGCGTCCGGGCCCGGAGCAGCAGGATCGCCCGCACGGTCCCGTCATCCAGCGGCTCGCCGGTGCCGGCCGCGTGCGACCGAACGATCGCGCCCTGCAGCGCGGTCAGGTCCTGCTCCCCCACCCGGGTGTCGGCGAGCGCGCCGAAGCCGGTGTTCACCCCGTAAACCGGGCCTCCGCCGGCGATGGCGTCCGCCACCACGGCCCTGCTGGTTTCCATCCGGGCCTGGACTTCCGGACCGAGCTTCGCCCGCGCCGCGCCGGACGCGACGTCGACGACATCCGCCACGGTCAGCGCGTCCCCGTTGACGATCACTGTTCGCATGGCTGCCAGCCTGCCATCTCGACCGGCCGACGGCACGACTGACGTCCTCTGAAGGCCGCCAGCCGGCTGCTAACTGCCCAGGATTATTAACGGATTCGCCCCGCCCAGCCGCCGCCGGCCGGGTTCGGGCACGTTCCGGCGCGGGCCGGAGAGCCGACCGGCCATGGCTTGGTCATGATCGCCGGACAATCCGTTTCTGCTTAATGTGTTGAATCTGCGGAACATGCTGCCCTGGTCCTGGGTCGCCTGCGGGGCGAGTTTGCCGGCCCGGCCGGATCGGCTAGAGTTTCTGCACGCACCCCGGTCCTGGCCGGGTGCGGCGCCTCGCGCGAGCGGGGCCCATGCGGACGTGGCTCAGTGGTAGAGCATCACCTTGCCAAGGTGAGGGTCGCGGGTTCGAATCCCGTCGTCCGCTCGGAGGTGCCGGACGCCGTCTCGCGAGCCGACGTTGTCAACACGGCTCTTCGGTACCCGGGCTAGCTCCGCTTGTTGGGGTTGCCTGGCGGAATGGCCGAGTGGCTTAGGCAAGGGCCTGCAAAGCCCTGTACGCGGGTTCGATTCCCGCTTCCGCCTCGCGGGCGATTAGCTCAGCGGGAGAGCGCTTCCCTGACACGGAAGAGGTCACTGGTTCAAATCCAGTATCGCCCACCAGCTCAGAGTATATTTTTCGAATATGTACTCTGCCGCCTCTGGCCAACGTAAGAGCCAATGGGACAGCGCAGAGTGGGCCCATGGCCCTGCGGTATGGCAGTCAAGCGTCAGGGCCGCAGCGAGGACAGCGTCTACTTCGACCAGGCCAATAGTTACTTGGTCGGGTCGGTGTCGCTCGGCTTCGCCCCTGATGGCAAGCGCAGGCGCCGGACCGTCCGCGGCCGCACTAACTAAGACCGAGGTCCGCGACAAGCTCCGGGAACTCCGCGAGGACATCGCCTCGGGCGTCCAGGGCCCGGCAAGCTGCTCCGTGCAGCAGACGGTCGACGACTGGCTGAACGACGGGCTTGACGGCCGGTCGGCCGCGACGGTCACCAAGTACCGGCACGTGCTCAAGCCGATGGTCGAGCTCAGCGCCGCAGATGCCACCGGTAGCCGATCGTGCTGCTCATCCCTGGCCTTCCTCGCCGAAGGCGCGGGTCAGCGCGGCCTGCAGCATCCGTTCCTCGCGTCCTGCCGACCGTGGTGTAGATGGCCGTGGTCGACGCCCACGACTGCCCTGCCTGCTGCTGCACGAACAGCGGGTTCGCGCCGTCTTCGATCAGGTGCGAAATGTACGAATGACGCAGGCAGCTCGTCCGGCAGCCCAGTTCTGACTGCCAGGCCGCGAACGGTCATCGATCTGCCGCGGCGAAATCCGCCCGCCCGTTCGGTCAGCCGATCGGCACGTGCTCAGGGCAGCAGCGCGCCGAGGCCGAGTTCAGCTGGGCCTCGGCGCGCTGTCCGCCACCTAGTCCGCCTCTACCAGGGTCTGACCTGGCGCGAAGCGGCGCTGGTTTAGCGACCGGGATCGTCGCGATCGTTTGCCTATGGACGCACCGGAACCGAGAAGACCCTGCTGGCCCAGTTGGTGTCCGCGCCGGCAGCTACGTTGGTCCGGTTGTGGATGTACTCGACTCCCATGTAGATGCGGCCGTTGAAGAACTGGCTCGCCGAGTAGTCACCGAACCGGCAGGTCGGGCCGTTGCCGGACCCTGGGTAGCAGGTGAAGTCGTCCAGCGGTGTCGTCCCTGCCTTGGCGATGTGGATCGGGCCGACCGCTCCGTGAACTCCGTTGAACCTGACGTAGGCCGCAGTCGGGTAGTGGTTGGCTCCGGTCACGGTGAAGGCCATCCAGCCGACGCCGCGGGGGTTGACCGCGATCGACGGGTAGATCAGCTGCGCGTTGGCCGCGACGTAGCCGTTGCTCAGCTTCCTCACCGAGATCGAGGACGTGCCCGGCTTGGGCTTCAGGACGACCCAGGCCAGGCCCGAGCGGGTGGCGCCGCCGCCTGCCTTCACGCCGGTACCCAGTTGGACGTACAGGTTGCCGCTCGCGAAGGTCGGGTCCTGCTGGGTCTCGAAGCCGCTGTCCACTGGCTGGGCCACGAGCGCGCCGACCGTGTTTCCGAACGGGATCGGCCCGGACTTCTGGGTCGCGGGCGGCGGGACACTGTAGCCCTCGGTCTCCACGCTCTTCTCCACCAGCGGTGGCGCTGTCGGGGACGGGCCGTTCAGGGAGCCCGTGCGCAGCAGCGCCCAGACCTCTAGTGAAGTGTTGCTGTTCAGGTTGCCGTCGTTCTCGACGAAGTACTCAGTGTTCGGGAACCGTGAACCCTGCGTCGTCGACGCGGGCGCGAGGCGGAAACCACCGAACGGATCCGAGTTGGTCGGCACGGTGTAGAGGAAGACCGTCGCGGTCCCGCCGTTGGCGGCCGCGATCAGCCCGCGCTTGGATACCGCGAAGATATCGGCGCCGTGATAGGTGGTCTGCCCGAACTCGTTCACGTCAAGGTAGAAGCCGTTGTTGTCGGCCCCGATCATGTCGAAGTCACCGGTGCACGGGCAGTCCGAGGGGTCGATGAACCCGCCGCCGGTCGGGAGCGAGAAGATCGTGTAGCTACCCAGGCCGTTGGTTGTCTTGCTGACCGCGATGAACTGCTCGCCGAGCGGCGAGTTGCTGAACGTGAAGTCGGTGATGAACCAGTGCCTCGTCTGCGGGTCCCAGTACACCCGCGGGTCGGACGGGCAGTTCAGCGGGAAGCCTGCGGACGTGCACGGCCCGAGGCCCATGAACGTGTTGGCGCCCACCGGCGGGGTCAGCGGATGGCCTGAAGGCGTGAACGCCTGCAGGCTCAGGTTCAGCGACTGAATGATGATCGAGCCTCGTGAGCTTGAGCCGACTCCGAGGGCATGGTCGGGCGGTGAGATATCGAACCCGAAATTGTTTTCGTTAGCGGTGTGGTCAATGCCGTTGAAGCCCTTTTCTCCCCGGACATTTCCGGCGAATCCGGTCGCGCGGGCGACATGCGGAACCCTGGCGTGCGCCCGCGCGGCGCGGGTGCCGGACCTCTTCACGAACGATGGCAGCATGCGCGGCATTTCCCGCGGCGCACCAAGTTGCCGCGCGGCGCTCCGCCGGGCGGCAGCCCCGGCGGCCGCCCGGGCGAGTGTCCGGAAGTTGACCGTGCCGACCTTGGTGATGTGCACGGCGACTCCGTGAGTGGTTGCTCGCGGATGGGCAAGACGCGCGCTGGGCTGTGCCGTGCTGGCTGCCGCGGCGCTCATGCCGAGCGTCGCGAGGGCGCCCGCTGCGATGAGGGCAGCCAGTACGCGGGTCCGGTGCTGTGCCCGTGACCTGCTACGCCAATCTTTGATGCTTCTCACGACCTACTCCCTTTCCTTGCATCTGCCCGGCCTTTAGGCAAGAGGTATAGCGGAGTACTACCGCAACTTAACAGAAGGAGGTATTAATACAGATTTCTTTCTCATATCAATCATGCTGGGGTATCCGGAAAGCAGCGGGACGCCGGTGGCCGGGTTGGCAAGGCCGTGGGCTAGGAACTCAGGTAACTGCTTCGGCGGTGGCGCCTGCGACGTGGTCACGCCAGGCGATCCCGGCCTCCAGGTCAAGCTGCGCGAGTCGTCAGTGACCGGCATGTCGGTGGTCAGGTTCTCCAGCGTCATCCCGTCCCCCGCGCGGGTGTTCGCCAATGCAGCTGACAGCTCGCTGATCTGTGCCCGGTCCGAGACCACGCTGACCAGGTGCTGGGGAACCGGTCGTTCATCCCGATCTCGAACCTGGCCTGAGCGTCAGCCAGCCGCCGGTGCCCGTCAACGAGGAGTTCCTGCTCACGCGCAAGCCGGTTCTGGTGGCCGGCCAGGACGCCCTGCAGCGCCAGATCCGGTGACGCGGGCCGCAGCCACGCCGTTGGGCCGGGGTGTGCGGCAGGATGTGCGCCATCCTCCGGTCGGGTAAGCACCTGCACCAGCCTCGTGCCACCGATGAACTCCTCGGCTTGACCTTCGCGCACCCGTCCCGGGCGAGGAGCCGGTCATACGCGCTGATGACCTCCGCGGGTACCAGGCCCTCGAACAGCTCCTGGACACCGGATTGAGCGGAGCCTGCCGCTACCACCAGCCGACCCCCCAGACCGGGCCTATGGCCCGGTGAGCAGAGCAGCGGTCAGGGACAGGCAATCGGCGCCGCATAAGGGTCGCCATCGTGCTGCCCATGGCAGCGACGATGTGCCGGCCTTTCGAGCAAGCGCAATGTCGTACGGATTGCCTGGGGAGCTGTGAATGGCCAGGTTGAGCAGCGCAGACATCCGATGCGTTTAGTTATCAAGCGGCGACCTTGCGTGTTGTCTCGCCTGGCGCTGGGAAGGCGGTGGCTTCGTCGTAGTGCTGGCCGGTGGCCAGGCAGTGGTGGAGGCAGCCAAGCATGCGGCCGAAAAGGTTGCGCTGGGCGGCGGCATGCCGGTCGCCGCCGGTCTTGCGCCGGTCGTAATGAGCGCGGGCGCCGGGTGAGGCGGTGAGGGCGGAGAAGGACCAGACGTAACCGGCCGCCGCGAGGCGCTGGTTCTTGACGCGCCGGTGCAGCACGGCAACGGTTTGCCGCTGGAAGTGCCTGATCTGCAAGCGCAAGAGCACCCGCGAGGCAACGCGCCGCTACAAGGCCGGCGAGAGGACCGCGAACCCTACCCCTGGAACGGGGGCGGCCCCGGGCGACGCGCATGTGACACCCAGGGCCGGTCTCCAACCCGCGAAGGAAGGAGGATCCAGCATGTCACCCGGTCAAGCCGAAAGCGAACGGCGAGCTCCTACCGATCCGGCCAGGCCTCCGGACCGCGCTGCGCAGCCGTGAATGCGACGGGGCGCGGCGGCAGCTTATTATCGATCCGCCGGCACCGGCCTGAGCGCCGCGCCCAGCGCCGGTCAACCCGGGACTTACAGCCCCGCCAGCCTGCCCCGGGCACGCTCCCGAGGCGTACAGGCCAGGGTTCAGAACTGGCTGGCATTAATGCAGTGGGTGCGCGGGCTCGGCGGTATCGGGGCCGCATGTTCGCTGATGATGCCGACGACGGGCCAGGCGGGAACGGCCGGAGACTGCACCTCGGGCCGGTGGCAGGACCGTGCGGTAAACGCCGATCCCGGCCGGACAAAACGTGCGTGAGATCAGCAAACCGGCGAGAGCAAAAATGTGGCACACTTCGTCTCTTAACGGGGTTTGGGTGGACCCGTCGGACTAGCTTCTCTTCTGCATAAGCGGTGCTTTCAGGAAGCGGCACGTGTGCATGGGCCGACCTGATCGCATGCTTGCTCCGGCCTCCTCCGCCGCGGCTCCCGTTGCCGAGACCTTCGAGGATATGAGGAGTGATACGAATGGCGCACTGGATCCTGGGCCATCGCCGCATCAGCGCAACGCTTTCCATCCTGGTTATTGCGCTGGCGGTGACGGGCACTGCGGTAACCGCCGCCTTAGCCAGCCCGTCGGGCACAGGCCCGGACCTCAATCGGCAGCAGTTCGCACAGCACATCCTGAAGACCAAGGCGGCGCAGCTGATGACCGCGCCGGCGCAGGCCGCCCTGCGCATGGCGGCGACGGGCGACAAGCAGTTCACCGCCGGGACGCTGCTCCCCCATTCATCCAGGCTCGCCAGCGGCGGTGCGGGACCACCCGCGCCCGCGGCCGGGGGCTTTACCAACGTCCGGGTCAACGACCCGTCGCTGGATACCCATCAGGCCGACCAGACCACGCAGAGCGAGACGACGATCGCGGTGGCCGGCTCGAACGTCGCGGTCGGCTATAACGACAGCCAGCAGACGGGACTGGCCCTCACCGCGGGCAGCGACCTGACGGGCTACTCGTACTCAACGGACGGCGGCAAGAGCTTCACCGACGGCGGAGATCTCCCCAACACCCCGGAGTTCGTGAACTTCGGCGACCCGTGGATGACGAGCGACCGTGCGGGCGCCATCTACTATTCCACGCTCGCCCTTGACTTCTTCAACGGCGGCAACCTGGACGTCGCGGTCGCCAAGTCAGGCGATGGCGGCAAGACCTGGGGCAGCCCGGTGCCGGTGTACCGCCCGCCGTCCAGCGTCTTCTACAGCGCCGACAAGGACTCCGTCGCATCCGGCCCGGACCCCACGGTGAAGCGGCGCGACGACATCTACGCCTCCTGGGATGACTTCTCGCTCAACTCCATTACCGGCAAGTCCTTCAGCGGCCTGCCGGTCGCTCATTCCACCGACAGCGGCGCGACCTGGCACGTGGTCTACGCCGACAAGTTCAACATTCCCAGGACCGGGTGCTCCTTCCAGCAATACCTCGGTGCGCAGCCGATCGTTGACCGCCAGCACGGCACGCTTTACGTGGCCGCCGAGAAGATCGCCGTCACCGACCCGAAATGCACCGGCACGGCACCGGCGCGCCTGTCGGAGTCGATCTTCCGGTCCACCGACGGCGGCAAGACGTTCGGGCACGCCGTGAAGATCGCCAACATCACCCAGGCGTTCCCCGACGAGCTGCTGTTCCTCGGGCCCGGCCGGTACATGCGTGCCGCCGAATTCCCGACGATCGCCCTGCACGGCAAGGCCATCTACGTCGCATGGAACGACGGCGGCCGGGGCAGGAGCCACATCCGGCTTGCTACCTCTGCCAACGGCGGAAAGACCTGGTCGGTGTCGCTTGCCACCCATGGAGGCGGTGACGAGGTGCAGCCGGCGCTGTCAGCCGACCCCAGCGGCATCCACCTGCTGTACTACCAGCGCAACAAGGACAACACCCTCGACGTGCTCGTGGGCAACTCGCGGAACGGCAGGTCATTTGCCACCAGGCGGGTGACCACGCGATCGTTCCGGGGAACCCTGACGATCCCGCAATTCGACCCGATCATCGCATTCGGCTACATGGGTGATTACATCGCGAACGTCAGCAACGGGTCGCACGAGTTCTTCGCGTGGGGCGACAACCGGAACAAGGTGACCGACTTCCTGTTCCCGAACGGCCGCAACGACCCCGACGTATTCTTCGCCACCCACTAACCCAGCAGTCCGGCCAGGCGGCCCGCCCGCGCATCACCCGGCCGCCTGCCCGGCGCTGCCGGACACAACATCCCCCGATCACAGCCAGTGACCGGGCAGAGCTTCGAGGAAGCCGAGCCCGGCCACCACGACCACTTCGGGACAGATCCAGGCGATGTTGCGGAAGCCGCCTTTGACGGTCACGAATGTCAGGCCCTTGATCAGGCAGTCGAACCAAGTTCGCGACCGGGATCAGAATGCGGCGCGGTCATGACGCTCGCTGGCGTTCTCTGCTGCACGCGTTGCCGCCGCACTTGTTGCGCCGAGCCTGCAAGCCACCAGGTTTTGATACAGCTAACGCTGTATAGTACAGCCATGACTGTATTGGCTCAGGTGGACCTGGGCACTCTTGGCCGTGTAGGCACGGCGCTGGCCGACCCCACACGTCGGCGGGTGCTCGTGCACCTGATCGACGGTCCTGGTTACCCGGCTGAGATGGCCGAGGACTTCGGGGCCACCCGCGCCAACTTGTCCAATCACCTGGCCTGCCTGCGTGAATGCGGCCTGGTGACCGTGACCGCGGAAGGCCGCCGGATCCGCTACGAGCTGGCTGACCAGCGCCTGGCCGATGGCCTGCGCATCCTCGCTGCGCTCGACCTGCCGGGTAGCTGCCGGTGAGGCTCACGCGATCCCGATATTCGGAGGTGACCGGATGTCTCGTGTCCAGTTGTCGATCAACGTCAGCGACTTCGACGCCGCTGTCGCGTTCTACACCCGACTGTTCGGCGCACCGGCCAAGCTGCGCCCTGGCTACGCGAACTTCGCCGTGAACGACCCACCCCTCAAGCTGGTGCTGAACTCGCCCGGCAACGGTCCGGGCGGCACGATCAACCACCTGGGCGTCGAACTCGCCTCGACCGGCGAGGTCACGCAGGCTGAGGCCCGGCTGGTCGCCGAGGGCCTGGCCATTGAGCCTGAGCCCGGCGCGACCTGCTGCTACGCGCGGCAAGACAAAGTGTGGGCACACGACCCGGACGGGGTGGCCTGGGAGTACTACGCCGTCCTGGAGCACATCGAGACGCCGTGACCTCGCTACTCCCCCGCCGCGTGCACGCCGCCGGCCAGCGCGAAACCACCGGGCCAGCGGCGGGGTCAGCGGACTGGCTGCGCCTGGCCCGCATCGCCCGGATACTGTCCTGGCTGACCCTGGCCTGGATGGGCATCGAGGGCGGGGTCGCGATCGCCGCCGCGGTGATCGCCGGATCGGTCGCCCTGCTCGGGTTCGGCCTGGACAGCGGCATCGAGGCCATGGCCAGCATCATCGTGATCTGGCGGTTCACCGGGACCCGGCTGGCCAGCGCCACGTCCGAGCGGCGCGCCCAGCAGCTCGTGGCGGTCAGCTTCTACCTGCTCGCCCCCTACATCGCGGTCGAGGCAGTCCGCGCGCTGGCGGCTGGCGACCGGGCCGAGACCAGCATCGCCGGGCTGATACTAACCGCCGGGACGGCTGTCTTTGAGCCTGCTCTCGGAGTGGCCAAGCGGCGTATCGGTGCCCGGCTCGGATCACCGGCCACCGCCGGGGAGGGAACACAGAACCTGCTGTGCGCCTATCTCGCCATGGCGGTGTTCGCCGGGCTGGCCGCTAACACGCTGCTGGGTGCCTGGTGGCTGGACAGCGTGGTCGCGCTCGGGATCGCTGTCGGGGCGGTGGTCGAAGGACGGCGAGCCCAGTCCGGAAAATCCTGCGGCTGCGCAACCGAGCCGGGCGCGGCGTGCTGAGCGCCCGCAGATAATCCTAGCGGGACGGTCGGATAATGTGGCCGGATGCCCGGGACCGGCTGGACGGAGATCGTCGCCCTGGCGGCCGCGTATGTCATCGCGGTGCTGGCCACGCCGGCCGGGATCTCCGGCGCGGTCCTGCTGCTGCCGTTCCAGGTCAGCGTGCTGGGCACGCCCAGCCCGGCCGTCACCCCGACCAACCTGCTGTACAACGTGGTCGCCACTCCAGGAGCGCTGTACCGCTACTGGCGGCAGGGCCAGACCGGTGAGCGTCTCGCCCTGGTGCTCATCGCCGGAACCCTGCCCGGTGTCATCGCCGGATCGGTCATCCGCGTCGAGCTGCTACCGGGACCCCGCGTCTTCGACCTGGTTGTCGGCGCGGTGCTGCTTCCGCTCGGTATCTGGCTGGCCCTCACCAGGTCCGCCCGCCGGACAAGCCTGCCGGGCCGGTCTGGGTGATCCCGGCTCCGGTCCTGATTGTGCTGGCCGCGGCGGTGGGGTGCGTCGGCGGAATCTACGGAATCGGCGGCGGCTCGATCCTGGCACCCATCCTGATCGGCACCGGCCGGCCGGCATCGCAGGTCGCTCCCGCTGCCCTGGCATCCACGTTCGTGACCTCGGTGGCTGGCGTGGTCACCTTCACCATCCTGTCTTTCCACCAGCACGGCCCCGTGGGCCCCGACTGGCCCACCGGAGTCGCGCTCGGCGTCGGCGGCCTGGCCGGCGCATATACCGGTGCCCGGATCCAGCCCCGCCTCCCCGATGCCCTGATCCGCCGCCTAGTCGGCATCCTGGTGATCGCCATCGGCGCCCGCTACCTGTGGGCCGGGCTGAGCTGACCACCGCTCTGCGCCACATTCCTGCCCCTGACCCTCCCTCGTCCGGCCGACGAGGGGACGGCACAAGGATCGGACTCGCCAGCTCGCCCAGCGAGCAGATAACCACTCACAGCGTGTAATCGCCAATGGAGAACGGCCGGCAGGTGTCCGGCCCCATCAGGGCGCGGTTAGCGTTAGCGCCAGGGCCGGTCTCACATTCGCTGCTATTTCATCCTGGGCCTGCCTCTTCCGTGGTCTCCTGGCCTGTCCGGATGAGACCTGATTTCAGTCCCGCCCGGCTGTCTAGGGCCATGCGTGGTGGCGATCCTAGGGTGTGGGCATGGTCTTGGGGCTCGGGCTGCTGGCGGCCTCAGCGGTGATGCTGATTGCCGGAGCGGAGCTGTTTACCGAGAATGTCGGGGCTGCCGCGCGGGGGCTGGGGATCACCGTCTTCGGGGCGGCGTTCCTGCTGGCTGGCGCGGAGCCGGAGGAGATGATCACTGCGGTGATCGCGTCGGGACGGCACCGGCCGGGGACGCGATCGGGGCCAACCTGACCATGCTGACCCTGGTGCTCGGGCTGGCCACGGCGGCCCGGCCGCTGCCGTTCGGCGGCCGGGTTCGCGGGTATGCGCTCTGGTCGGCGTTGGCGGGCGGGCTGTCCGCGCTGGCGGTCGCCGGGGGCATCATCGGCCGGTGGCAAGGCGGATTGCTGCTGGCCGCCTACCGGGGCGGCGTGGCGCTGTTGTGGTGGCGGGAGCGGAAGCCGCCCGCCATCGGGGAGGTCGCCGAAGAGGTCGGCGAAGACGGCGGATCGCGGCCGGCGGCGCTCGGGCTGGCGCTCGCGCTGGGCGGGGTCGCGCTGATGGCCGCCGGGGGCTGGCAGGCGGTCGGCGGGGCCGAGCGGACGGTCCGGGCGCTGAACCTGACGGACTCGGCGGTCGGGCTGACGCTGCTGGCACTGGCCACGACCGCTGAGCTGTTCGCGCTGGCATGGGCGGCGATGCGCCGCGGTGTTTCCGAGATCGCGGTGGTCGGCGTGGTCGGGTCGGTCGCCTATAAAGCCACCGCCTCGCTCGGGGTGGCAGCGCTCGTCCGGCCGCTGGCCGTCGGCGGCCTCCTGGCACCTGCCATCGCGGCCGCCGTGCTGCCGGTCGCCTTGCTCCTGGCACGACGGCCTGGCTGAACCGGCAGACAGGGGCCGTGCTGGTGGTCGGCTATGGCGCGTGGGTGACCGCCGTCCTGGTCCCCTGACCTGCCTGGCGGCCGGGGGTGCTAGGCGGTGCGAGCCCAGGTCAGTGATCGGCTGCGAAGATCTCCCGGACCTCCCGGCCCGCGTACCAGACCAGCACGTACCCGGCGGCCGGGTCGGCCCACCACCAGCCCAGCACGGCGTTAAGCACGAGGCCGAGGAGAACGGCGGCGGCAAGGATACCGTCGATCAGGGTGGCCCTGCCCTCGGTTCTGAGTACGGGATTATCCAGCGCCCGGCCGGTACGGGCCTTACCGGCGGCCAGCGCGAACATCACCGCCGCGGTCACCGCCGTCCACACGATGCCCAGCACCGAGTGCCGCGCGTGGTAACCCGTGGCCAGCACCACGGTGGATTGCACCAGGAGATATATGGCGAGAGCCGCGAAGGCGTACCCGACCAGCCGCATTGCCCGCTGCTGATGCCGATGGCCGGTACCGGACAGCTCCCAGATCACCACGGTCGACGCGCCGATCTCGATCAGCGAGTCCAGGCCGAATCCGGCCAGCGCCACCGACTGGGCCGCTATGGCAGCGATGGCCAGGACCACGATCCCGGCCACGTTCCAGGCCAGCGTGGCGTATTCGAGGGCAAAACCCCGGCACAGCAGCGCCTTCCGGGTGCCGTCCTCCACGACGGTCATGGCCTGAGTCTGCCAGCCACCGCGGCCCGGTCCAGCCCGAGCCGACCGTGCCCCGGCCCTGCGCACGTGCTCGTCCGCGCTGAGGGACGATCCTGGCGAAGTCATACAGACCAGACACGGCATAGGAACCGAGCACCGGCAGCGGCCGACGTAAAGAAGCAGCAGCCAACTCGCTATGGATGCTCCGCTCGGCCAGGGCACGCTTCTCGGCTTCACCCGCAACGTGGCGGCAAAGCAACAGGTGCTCCGGCCTGCCGAAATAAAAGCACAGGATGGCTGATTTGGACGCCACTGCCTCAGGACTGCCCTGATGAACAGGTGCGCGCGGTCGGGGGATGTGAGAACCCCCGAGGATTTGCCCCGGTCGGAGCCCAAGCGGCAGGCGCGAGCGTTCGTGCTTTAGGCTGCCTATGAATCGTCGGCATGGCCATCACAATGGCGGGCCGGCCAAGGGCGAGCCGGCGACTGGGCCGAAGGTGGACTTGTCGATGGGCACGGGGCCGTGCATGGACAAGTCGTACCCGCGCGACTCAGGAATGCAGCGGCTTGCTGCGAGTTCGTCTCGCCGGTCCACCAGGACACCTCGTCCCATGGCCCGTACTTCCAGCTCACCTGCCCTGCGCGGTAGGAGCCACCGCCATAGCGGCGCAGCAGGACGCCGTCGCTGCGCAGCAGCAACTCGCCGGAGACGAAGCCGCCACCCAGCTCTTCGGGCATGTCGTAACCAAATGACCACCTGCCCGCTATCGCTGACCCGTTGAGGGGATCGCCCGGCGGTAAGCCCAAGCCTTCGCTCATTGCCCCGGCCTCCAATTGCCAAGCGGGCCTGTCGCCGTCTCCATCCCTATCGCATAGCCGGGCGCCACGGCTACCTCGCACAGCGGCGAGCCCCACGGACCTGCTTATAACTCCGGCCGACGTCGCGCCGCGCTCGCCGCAGGCCCAGATGTCTGGGAAATCATCGCCAGGCTCCAGGAACTCAACGGCTCCGAGGAGCAGCGCATCGCCCTGCTCTGCGAAGAATCAGAACTGCACCCCCGGCTCGTTCGCATCGCCCTTGACTACGCCGCCGAGCACGCCAAGGAGACCCGCGAGCGGATCGACCGTAACCGGGCGATGGCCGGTCGCAGCCACCAGGCTTCCCAGCAGCGCGCGGCACTGCTGGCGTGACCGCGTTCCTGATTGACGAGATGTTCCCAGCCGCCGCAGCCAGCCTCCTGCGCGACAAGCACGGACACGACGCGGCCCACGTCACCGAGACTGGCCTCCGCGGCGCGCCGGACGAGCAAGTTGCGGCAACCGCCCGCGCCGAAGGCAGAGCCGTCGTCACCGAGAATGTCGCGGACTTCTCCCCCGAACGCGACATCGTCCTCGTATTCGTCCTGAAGAAAAACCTTCCCGCAGGACGAGGCCAGCCAGCAGCACTCGCCAAGAACCTCGACCGCTGGACCCGCGAATGCCCCGACCCCTACCTCGGCCCGCACTGGCCGCACGTGAACTAGCCCGCGCCTGCCCGGCCCATCCAGCAAGGTCTCAGCCGGCACCGGGATCCAGATCGGCGGCCGTCTGCGATCTCGCCCCGTTGGCAGGCCCGGCGCCACGGCTCAGCGCATGAGTCCAGTTCGTCGGCTCCCAGCGACGCATGGCGTCTGCCGTGAGCAAGATCATTAAAGAGCCGTATCAAGAGCCAACGGCCACCGTCATCGGCCGACACCAGGCCACGCCCAGCGACAGAATACGCAGGTAGATGCCATACCCAGCCACAGCAGGCACCATCCAGCCACTGCCAGGCTTTCCCTGACACGGAAGAGGTCACTGGTTCAAATCCAGTATCGCCCACCAGGTTGAATGCCGGGCTGGCCCTAGCCCGGCCGCCCGGCAGCCCTACAGATTTCGTATGTTCTCCGACCAGTCACGCCGGCCGGCCGATGGGGGTCAGGGAGATAAAGTCCGGACACCTGGCCGCGATGTTGACGCAGGGGTCAGCGAGCGGCTGCACCGCGAGGGCCAGCTAGGCTAGTGCCGTAGCAGGTCACGTTTGCCCCGACTGGGCCCGGCGGCCGGGTGCTTTGCCTGCGGATGCTGATCCCTGACACTGGGCCGGTGACGGAACGGTTGCGGGTTAAGCAGCAATGCACCGGGGCTACCCGGCGGTCGGTGACGCCCGGCGTGGTGCGGGCGCGATCCCGCCGAGGGCGTGGCGCGGCACAACCGGTTGATTGCCTACGCGGTGCCCTGATCACCGACCGGTATCCACCGTTCCGGTTGGCGCTGTGACTGGCTGGCCGCTGCTCCTGCCCGTCACGGCGGCACGCCGAGATCGGGCACGATGCTCGCGTAGCTGGTAGCTGCCTCGAATGCGCGTGCCGCGGCCAGCAGCGGCCAGTCCGCCCGGCGCCGACCGACCAGCTGCAGCCCGACTGGCAGGCCGCTGGTCGTGAACCCGGCCGGAACCGAGATGGCCGGCAGCCCCGTAGCCGAGATCAGGTAAGCCGATGCCATCCAGTCCAGGTAGGTTTCCTGCGGAACTCCGTCGATCTCGTGCACCCAGTCCAGATCCACATCGAACGGCGCCACCTGAGTAGCCGGGCAGGCCAGGAACTCGACGTCGGCAAAGAACGCGGTCAGGCTATCGGCGAGTGCGGTGCGCAGGAGGGTAGCCCGGCTCAGGTCGGCAGCCGTCAGCTCCATGCCGCGCTCGATATTCCAGGCGACACTTGCGCCTAGCTGCCCGGGGTACTCGCGGTACAGCGGGCCGAGTAGCGTCATATATCGGAAGGCACGCCAGGTGCGGAAGACCTCTTCGGCGCCAGCCAGGTCCGCGCATGCGTCTACCACGTCGCAGCCCAGATCAACCAGCGTCTGCCTAGCTCCGGCTAGGACGGCCCGGACCTCAGGATCGATAGGCAGCCCGAGGTCGGCGCTCCAGGCGACCCTGACGCCGCGCATCTCCCGCTCCAGCAGCCCGGTGACCTGCGCCGGCTCGGTTAGGATCGGCGGCTGGGCGTCCAGGGCCATCGGGACCCTCGGATCCGGGCCGGACATAACCGATAGCAGCAGCGCCACGTCGGCGACCGTGCGCGCCATCGGGCCGTCCACCGCGAACATCTCGGCGACATCAGCCAGCGGCCAGGACGGCACCCGGCCAGGGGACGGGCGCAGCCCGACAATGTTGCAGAAGCTCGCCGGATTTCGCAGCGATCCGCCCAGGTCAGTGCCGTCGGCCAGGCAGATCATCCGGGCGGCAAGGGCCGCTGCGGCTCCGCCGCTACTGCCGCCGGCGCTGCGGGTCGCGTCGAACGGGTTGCGGGTAGCGCCGAAGACCCGATTGACCGTGTGCGAGCCGGTCCCGAACTCGGGCGTATTGGTCTTGCCCAGGCTGATCGCCCCTGCCCCGGCCATCCGGCTCACCACCAGCGCATCACGGTCGGGCACGTGACCGGCGAACAGCGGCGAACCGTAAGTCGTGCGTACTCCCGCGGTATCGGTCAAGTCTTTGTGCGCCACCGGCAGCCCGTGCAGCAGGCCCAGCTCTTCCCCGCCGGAAGCGGACTCATCAGCGCGTGCCGCGCTCGCAAGTGCGGTCTCGAACGAGCGGGTCACCAGAGCGTTCACCATCCCGTCTACCGCCTCGACCCGCCCGATGTGGGCAGCCACCACTTCGCGCGCAGAAACCTCCCGCCGCCGCAGCATTCCGGCGAGAGCGACCGCGTCAAAGCCGCACAGGCCCATCAGCCAGCGCCTCTCTCTCGCGCGGCTGGGGACGGGCTGGCCAGGCCGCGTAGCGCGCGGGATCGTTCTCATGGCGCGCCGGACGGATCCCCCAGCCGGTCGCTTGCCGAGATATACAGGACTCCCAACCGGCTCCGCGGGCGGAGGAAAGCGCGTGACGACGAACACAATCCAGAGTGACCGGAGCACTCCGGCCCGGGGTCTGCACGGGCAAGTCGCGTTGATCACCGGCGGCAGCCAGGGCATTGGGCTGGCCATCGCCGGGACGCTTGCCGAGGCGGGCGCCGACATCGTGCTGAATCATCATGGCGCCCGCCCCGATGCGGTCGAGCAGGTGTCGCGGCTGGTTCGGGCAGCCGACCGGAACATCCTGATCATCGAGGCTGATGTGTCCAGCCGCGCAGCCGTCACCGCCATGGTTGCCCGCGCGATAAGCGAATTCGGCAGGATCGACATCCTGGTGAACAACGCGGGTATCGCGCCCGAGTTCCCCTTGCATGAGCTGTCCGAAGATATCTGGGACCGGGTGCTCGCGGTCAACCTGAAGGGCCAGTACCTGCTCTGTCAGGCCGTTGTGCCGCATATGCAGGCCGCCGGCTACGGGCGGATCATCAACATCGGCTCCGAGCAGGGACTTATCGGCGCCGCCGACTTGACCGCCTATTGCGCATCCAAGGCAGGCGTCTTCGGCTTCACCAAGGCGCTCGCGCGTGAGCTGGCCCCGGGCGGAATCCTCGTTAACTGCGTGGCGCCAGGTCCAGTGGATACTGCGCTGCTGGCGGAGCGGGACAGGACGCCGGAGTTGACCGGCAGGATCCCGCTGGGGCGGATCGGGCGGCCTGAGGAGATCGCCTTCGCGGTGCTGTTCCTCGCCTCGCCGGAGACCAGCTGGACGACAGGCCAGATCCACAGCCCGAACGGCGGCGTGGTGATGCAGTAGCCGCGCTGGCTCGGTCACCTGGTGACGGCGCAGCTCAGGACTCCCCGCAGCCTCGGCAAGACTGTCCCGCAGTCGGCGCATGCGAGCCGGCTGGTCCCGCGCGAAGCGCCGGATCCCCGCCAGGATGTGCCCGGCGGTCAGGTGAGCCTCGTCCATTATCTCGTCGGCTGAGCCGCCCGTTCGCCACCCGCCGTCCCAGTCAGATGCCAGCGAGTACTCCGCGGTCAGCGGGCCGGCGTACCAGTCGCTCCTCCACCGCAGCGAGCTGTTGCTGGCGATCATCGCGTCCCAGCGGTCCAGGCCGGACAGGATCGCGTCCTGGTATTCCCGGCTCTGCCGGGCGAGCAGCTGCCGGCTGATGGCCGAGCAGGCGACGAACAATGGTCTGCCGTAGTGCTTGCGGGTATGGCCGTTGACCCGCGCAGCGAGCTCGGCAATAAGGTCGGACACCTCCGGCACGAGCGCCGTGCGCTCCGCCTCGGCGTAAAGGCGGGCGACGATATCGGTTGCCAGCTGCTCCGTCATGGCTGGTTATCGCTCCGACAGGTCCACGATCGCGGCGACCGGACCGCCGCCTGCCGGCCCCTGGTGAACCGCAGAGACCGAGACGAACACGGCCGGATCTCCGCTGACCGCGGCCGCCACGCCGCCGACGCACGCCTTGATCTGCCGGTGCCAGTGCACGTCCGAGTCATCCAGCATGGCGTTGCGCCTGCCGCGCACCACGCCGGTGGGGTCGGCTTCGCACTTTATGAAGAGGTTGACCAGGCGATTGCCCAGGTCGGCCGTGCGCGGCCGCTCGGGAAGGGGCAGGCCGGCGCTGGCGATCGCCTGCCATATCCCGTCCTGGTCGAGCGCGTCGCGCATTAGACCGTGCCCGATCCGATACCGGCCGCCGATGCCGGCCACGTTGCCGAGCACGACGATCTGTGCCCGGTCCAGCTCGACGCCCGACGAGCATGACGCCACCTCGGAGTACAGCCCTCGGTCGAGCATGATGGCGTCCGTCGCCGGCAGCTGGATCTCGCCGAGCCCGACCGCGACTCCCAGCGCGGCCGTGCCGTTGGACACGTCCATCGACTCCCCGGTCTGCTCGGTGAACACGCTCTGGCCGCGGCGGCGCGCGTGGGCGATCGTATGGGTGGTCAGCAGCGGCGTCTTCGTCTGCACGTAGTGCACGGCCCGCGGGTCGGTGATCCCGGCCTGTCGCATGGCGACGCGGACCCCGGCGGCGACCTTCTCGACCATCAGGATCCGGCCGATGTCCTCGGGCAGCAGAGGCTCGCTCATGGATACCCCGACCGACAGTCGTGGCTGGTCAGAATGGGCTCCAGTGGCTGCATCCCCGGCAGCTCGCGCCGCGGTGGCGAACACCGTGGCGTGCGGGCTCAAGACTCCGTCCGTCCCGCCGGACCAGACGATGGGGATCCGGCCGACCTGCTCGGCGGTCCGGGTCCCGCGCGCCACCAGCACCTCGCGGAACGCCCGGTCTGCGAGGATCCTGGTGTAGTCGTTGACGCCCCCGTTCCCTTCCGTTTTCCCGATCACGGCGATCACGCGGTCAGCCTCGATCGCGCCGCCGGTGATCAGCTGCTCCAGCCCGGACGCGTCGCTGACATGCTGCAGCGGTATCTTGCGGACCTCGATCGGCTCGGGCATGGCGACCATCCTTTGCATTTGCGTTTGCGGTCATTGGGCCGACGAGCCAGGCAGCGTCTGGAGGCGGGCGGCCCGCCGGGCTAGCCGTTCGGCGCGATCCTGGGCGAGCAGGCCGTGCCGCTTTCAGCTCAGCGCGGTACCCGGGGCCGAGGTCCGGCTCGGCCGGCCTGGCGTCCCACGACCGCCAGCTGCCGGAGTCGGCGACCGCGTCAAGGAAGGCATGCGCGTGCAGCCGGCTCGTGGAGCAGGCGGCGCTCGTCCCGGTCATCGCCTCGTCACGACCATCTTGCCTAGCCGGTCATCGCGGCTGGGTCCGGCGCAGGGGACGCGACACCGAGCCCGGCGAGGGCCGACCGCAGCCGGGCCAGCTCGTCGTCGGTCAGGCCGGGCAACGGGGCACGCGGGTCGCCCACCTCGATGCCGAGCATCCGCAGCGCCTGCTTGGCGGGCGCGACGTAGCCCGGGTCGTACTCCAGGAACCGGTTCAGCGGCTGGAGCCGGAGCTGGAGGTTCGCTGCGGCCCTGGTCTCACCGGCGGCAGCGGCGGAGTACAGCCGGACGATCTGCTCGGGGATGATTCCCGCCGCCGTGGAGTAGATACCGTCCGCGCCAACCGACAGGGCGGCGGCGAACTGGCTGTCCACGCCCGTGAATAGCGACCGGGTGAGACCGCGGACGGTACGGACCTCATGGATGACCTCGACGAGCTGGCCCAGATCCGGCTCGCTCTGCTTGAGGCCGGCCATGTTGTCATGCCCGAGGATCTCGGCGATCAGGGCTGGCGACATGCCGTTGCCGGTGTAGAGGGGGTTGTTGTAGACGAAAACCGGCAGCGGGGAGCGGTCGGCCACCGACTCGAAGAATTCCGCGATCGCGGCGCCCGGCAGCGGGAAATAGTACGGCGGCACGGTGATCACCCCCTCGGCGCCGGCGGCTGCCGCGTCCTCGCAGAGGCTGAGCACCTCGCGGGTGCTGCACGCGGCCGTCCCGGCGAGGATCGGCACCCGCCCGGCTGCGGCCTGCGCTACCGCGCGGGTGAGGGCGCGACGTTCACCGCGGTCCAGGTGCGGGAACTCGCCGGTCCCCCCGGTGGTCATGATCGCGTGCACACCGTTGTCCACCAGCCATCCGGTCAGCCGCCCCGCGGCATCGGTGTCCACGTTGTCCTGCGCGTCGAATGGCGTCACGATCGCGGGAACGACGCCCCGCAGGGTCTGTAGCTCCATGCCTTCCTCCTTGGTTAGCGGTCCTTGGCTCGGTTGAGCTCGCTGGAGTGCTGCGTCTGCCCCACGATGGATCCGCGCCTGATGACCCACCTTCTTGCCGCCTGGAGGCGCAATGCCTCGCGGGCGTTGTCGGCGTCGAGAATGACGAGGTCGGCAGCGCACCCGGGGTTAAGCCCGTAGCCGCTGACGCCCATCACCCTGGCCGCCGCCGTCCCGATCGCGGCCACTGCCGCGTCGATCTCGGTGGGCATCGACAGCTGCGCCGCATGGCACAAGATCAGCGCCACCTGAAGCTGGTCGGCGGACCCGAACGGGTAGAAGCCGTCGGCGACGCAGTCTTGGCCGCAGGCGACTGTCAGCCCGGCAGCCAGTAGTTCCTTGACGCGGAGAATTCCGCGCCGTCTCGGCTCGTTGTCTTCCCGGCCCTGCAGGAGCAGGTTGGTCGCCGGGTTGGCCACGAAGCGCAGGCTAGCGGCGGCCGCGCGGCTGATGACGTCCGCCGCATAGCTGTCCTCCCAGGCGGCCATGGCGCAGCAGTGTCCGGCCGTGACCCGATCCTGCCAGCCGCGCGCCAGCGTGGCGTCGATGAGCATGGCAAGCGTCCGGGACCGTGGATCGTCAGTCTCGTCGATGTGCATGTCGACGTCCCTGTCGTAACGCTCGGCGAGGTCCATGCAGACCCCGATGTGCTCTCGTGACGCCTGCTCGTCCGGCTCCCAGTGCGGCATCCCGCCGACCACGTCGCCGCCCGTACGCAGGGCCTCCGCCATCAGCTCCGCCGTGCCTGGGTCGCGGATGATGCCCTCCTGCGGGAACACCACTGTCTGGATTTCGCACAGGTCGGCATGGTCCCTGGCTGCCTGCAGGACGCCGCGCAGCGGGGTCAGGCCGCCGATGGTGTCCACGTCGACGTGCGTCCTGATCCGGGTGGTCCCGGACAACACGGCCTGCCTGATGACCACCCCGGCCCGTGCGGCGACCTCGTCGGCAGAAGCTGTCCGCTTGATCCGGTGCAGGATGTCGATGGCCTCGGCCAAGGTCCCGGTGCGGTTCGGGCCCAGTAGCGGCAGGGTTCCGACCTTATCCAGGTGGATATGGGGCTGTACGAACGCGCAGCTCACGAGGCGGCCGTCGATGTCCAGCTCGGCAAGGCCGTCCTGGTCGAGATGATGGCCGACGCCTGCGATCACGCCCGCGGAGATCGCGATGTCCACCAGTTCCTGGCTGTCTTTGACCCGGCACCGCCGCAGCATCAGGTCGGCTGGCGCGGGCCGGCGCCCGGTCATGGCGGCGCTCATGCGCTGCTCCCCCCGCCGTGCGCCTGGCCGGTACTGCCGTCCCCGCCGCGACGCTCCCAGATCACGTCGGCTCGCCTGCATGAGGTCTGGTGACCGGGGGCCACCTCACGCATCACCATGGGAGTCGAGCGGCATCCGTCATCGGCGTAGCGGCAGCGTGGCCGGAACGGGCAGCCGCCCGGTGCCTCGCCGACCCCGGGCGGCTGGCCCGGAATGGCAGGCAGCCGGGGCACCCGGGTCTCGATTGACGGCAGCGAGGCGATCAGCGCCGCTGTGTAGGGATGCCGTGACTGGGTGAGCAGCGCGGCACTGGGGCCCAGTTCCATTGCCTGGCCTGCATACAGCACAAGAACGCGTGAGCATAGCTGCGAGACGACCGCGTAGTTGTGCGAGACGAAGATCACCGCAGTGTTGCGCTCGGCGCAGACTTGCCTGATCAGGTCGAGGAGCGCTGCCTGCGTGCGCACATCGAGCGCGCTGGTCGGCTCGTCGGCGAGGAGCACGGCGGGCTCGCCGGCCAGGGCGATGGACACCACGATGCGCTGCCGCTGCCCGCCGGAGAACTGGTACGGGTAGTCGTTCATACGGCTGGCGGCGTTCTTGATCCCCATCCGCTCCAGGATCTCTACTGACCGGGCGAGCGCCTCGGCGCGGGTCATCCGGCGGCCGGCCCGGGCCGCCTCGGTGCACTGACCGCCGACGGTCATGACCGGGTTGAGGGCGGTCATAGGGTTTTGGAACACCATACGCACGCCGCGCGATGGCATCCGGTGCAGCTGGCCCGGCCTGATCCCGAGCACGTCCACATCCTCCATCCGGATCGTGCCCGCCTCGACCGCCAGACCGCCGGGCAGCAGCCGCGCGATCGTGCGGCACAGCGTGCTCTTCCCGCTTCCTGACTCGCCGACCACGCCGAGGATCTCGCCGCTGCGCAGGTCAAGGTCCAGGTCACGGAGGATTCTGGACGCTCCGGCCGCCGCCGCGGGCGGTCACCCGCAGCCCGCGGATCTCCAGCGCAAGTCCGGAGCCCTTCATCGTTACCGGTGAGCCCGTCATCGACATCACCCCGAGCCTTCGCGGGCAATGTTGGCCAGTCCGTCCCCGATGAGCGAGAACGCGACGGCGGTCACCACGATGGCAGCGCCGGGGAAGAACGACAGCCACCACTGCGCGCCGATGAAGGTGCTTCCGTCCTGGATCATCTGGCCCCATTCCGGCGTAGGCGGCTGGATTCCCAGGCCGAGGTAGGAGACGGACGCCGTCAGGAGCAGCGCGTACACGAGATCGGATGACGCGTAGACGATCGGCTGGATGATCACATTGGGCAGCAGGTGCCTGCTGAGCACCCGCAGCGTGGAGAAGTCGGAGGCCTCGGCGGCCAGCATGTACTCCGAGTGCCGGATAGTACGGACCTCTGCCCGCACCAGCCGGGCATAGAAGATCCAGCTGACAACCGACACTGCCAGGTAGAGACTCAGCAGCCCAGGTCCCCGCAGCCCGACGATGCAGATGACCAGGACCAGGAACGGGAACGCCAGCGCGACATCGATGACCCGCATCATGGTGCTGTCCAGGCCACCGCCCGCCCATCCGGCGATGACCCCGACCGTGGTGCCGATGACGAACGCGGTAGTGACCAGGGAAAATGCGATGATCAAGTCGATCCTGGCCGAGTACGCGGTGCGCGCGAAGATGTCCCGGCCGAATTGGTCGGTGCCGAAGTAGTGCGCGTCGCTCGGCGGCTGGAGGCTGGCCAGCGGGTTCAGCGTAGTCGGCGTGTACCTGCAGATGACCGGCGCCGCCACGGCGGCGATCACGATGATTGCGAGCATGCCGCACCCGGCCAGCAGCGAGATGCGCTCGCGGCCGCGCAGGAGCGGCAGGATCGCGCTGAGCCGGAGCCCAGGCCGGCCGAGGGGGCGCTGCGCGCCGGGGCGGCCGAGTCCGGTGACGGTCATGCCAGCTCATTTCGGGGGCTGAGGGCAGCCTGCGTGATATCGACCGCGAGCGTGATCATCAGCACGAGTACGCCGAATACCAGCGCTATCCCCTGGACCAGCTGGTAGTCCCGCGACAGCACCGCATTGACCAGGGTGACCCCGATGCCGTCGACCGAGAAGACGGATTCGACCACCACCGAGGCGCCGAGCAGGTAGCTGAGGTTGAGGCCGACGATGGTCACCGCGGGGATCAGGGCGTTGCGCAGGACGTGCCGGAGGTAGACCCGGCGAAGCGTGATGCCCTTCAGTACCGCCAGGCTGACGTAGTCGGCATCGAGAACGTCGATCAGTGACGCGCGCAGGCTGCGCACGAGGACTGCCAGGAAGCTGAGTGCCAGGGTCAGGGCTGGCAGGAACAGGTGCCAGAGCTCGTCGGCGAAGCCGCTTCCCGCCCCGCCCACCGGGAACCACTTAAGCCTGAGCGCCAGGAACGCGATCAGCAGCAGGCCGATCCAGAAGCTGGGCAGCCCGAGCCCGACGACAAGGGATCCCTTGATGGAATGGTCAAGCCAGCCTTCGTTGTGCGTGGCCGAGATCATGGCGAGCGGCACGCCGAGGACGACAGCGATCATGACCCCGTAGCCGACGAGGAACAACGTCGTGGGCAGCCGTGCCGCCAGCAGCGTGTCGGTTGACTGGTGCAGGAGGAACGAGTAGCCAAGCTGGCCGTGGCCGATGTTGGCGACAAAATGCCAGTACTGCTGGAGCAGCGGCCGGTCGATGCCCAGCTGGTGCCTGATCGAGGCCAGGATCTGCGGTGTCGCCCGCTGGCCGGCCAGGGCGCGCGCCGGATCCCCGGGCACCAGGTGCACCATGGCGAATGTCACCAGCGTGATCCCGAACAGCACCGGCAGCGCCTGGACGAGACGGCGAAGGACAAGACGGCGCACGTCATGCCCCCGGGCCGGGCGGCGCGGCGACAGTGGCGTCCAGGCGCGGAACCGCGCGCAGCAGTTCCTGGGTGTACTGGTGCCGGGGGGAGAGCAGGACCTGGTCGGCCGGGCCCGCTTCCACAATCTCGCCGGCCTGCATGACGATGATCCGGTCGCAGAGATGCCTGGCAACGGACATGTCGTGGGTCACCAGGATGATGGCCAGGCCGAGCTGCTCGCGCAGGTCGGCCAGCAGGTTGAGGATCTGCGCCTGAACGGACGCGTCCAGGGCGGACACGATCTCGTCGGCGATGATCAGCCGCGGCTCGAACGCGACTGCGCGCGCTATGGCCACCCGCTGCTGCTGGCCGCCGGAGAGCCGGCGAGGGCGCCTGGACGCGGCCGCATGGTCCAGCCCGACCAGGCCGAGCAGTTCGTCGACCCGGGCCTGGGCGCTCCCCTTAGGCCGCAGGTCGTGCACCCTGATGATCTCCCTGAGCACCGAGCCGACGCTGCGCAGCGGGTTGAGCGAGGATGCGGGATCCTGGAAGACGACCTGAATCCCGCGCACGCGCGGAAACCTCCGGAGCGCGTCCGGCGCCGAGACCGTCCGGCCCTCGTAGCTCACCATGCCAGCAGACGGCAGGAGCAGGCCGGCCAGGCAGTTGGCCAGCGTGGTCTTGCCCGATCCGCTCTCGCCAACGACGCCGAGGCACTCGCCGCGGCGCACGGACATCGTCGCGTCGCTGAGCGCGGGCGGCTGAATCTCGCCTCGCCTCGCGGCCGGATATGTCTTGCTGAGGCCGCGGCACTCAAGCAGCGGCGGCTCCGCAGGGGCGTCCTGCGCAGCCCCTGCGTGCCCGCCGCCAGGCCGGATCACCTGACCCGGCTATCCGGACAGGCTGAACTGCTCGAATGGGTAGGTGCCATACGGATTAGCCTCGAAGCCCACCAGTTTGGGGCTGGCGACATAGATCAGTTTCGGGAAGTACAGCGGGATCGCGTGAGCCGTCTGCGCCACCTTCTGCTGCACCTGGTCGAACAGCGGCCGGGCGGCCGTGGCCGTGGTTGCGTTGACCGCCTTGTGGACCAGCGCGATAGACGCCGGGTCATTAAAGCCGGTGAAGTAGGACTTGCAGCAGTACGACGGATCCATCCAGAACAGTGGCTGCTCACTCGGGTCACCGACGAAGTTGCCCCAGAAGGTCGTGTTCATGGTGAAGTTGCCCGAATCCAGGGCGTTCTCGTTCGAGACGAAGTCGCGCTGCAGCACGTTGAGCTGGATCCCGATCTTGGCAAGATCCGCCTGCATGATCGTGGAGATCGCCCGCTGGGCGACGCCCTGCGATACGCCGAACTGCAAGTGTATCGGGAGTCGCACGCCGGACTCCTTAAGCAGCTGCTTCGCCTTTGCCAGGTTGAACGGGTAGAGGTTGAGCGAGGTGTTCTGGAAGGTCTGTGCCGCCGGCCCGACCAGGAACGTCGCAGCGGGCGTGCCGTAACCGAACAGGCCGGCCTTGACGATGCCCGGGCGATCGATCGCGAGCGAGATAGCCTCCCTGACCTTCTCGTTATTGAGCGGTGGCTTGGTCACGTTAAGCGGGATCAGCTCGACTAGCGTCGACGGGAACAGATGCACCTTGACCGCCGGATTGGCCTTCAGGCTCGAGATCTGGTTGAGCGGCGGGTCTTCCGCCAGCGTCGCTTGACCGCCCAGCACGGCGGTGGCCCTGGCGGTGTCTGCCGACACGACGTGGAAGACGATCGAGTTGAGATAGGGCCGCCTCTTCTCCCAGTAGTACGGATTCCTGGTTGTCGTGATCGACACGCCGGGATTGCTCGATGACCACATGAAGGGTCCCGTTCCCACCGGATGCTTGAGGAATGCGGCATAGCCCTCACGCTTTATCAGGGCCTTTGGCAGGATCGCGGCGTTGAAGCCCGATAGATCGGACAGCAGGTAGGGCCAGGGCTTCTTGAATTTGATGACGACCGTCTGCGCGTCTGGCGCCGTCATTGAGGAGATCTTCTGGCCGACGAACGCTATCTGGCTATTCGCGTCCGTGAAGGCACGGTGCAGCGAGAACAGCACGTCCGCGGTCGTCATTGGTGTCCCGTCGCTGAACTTGACGGCCTGGCGGATCTTGAACGTGTAGGTCTTGTTGTCCGACGCCACGGTGTAACTCGACGCCAGCCGGGGCTGGTATCCGGCGCCGTCCTGGCTTGGCCGGACCAGGAACTCCCACCATGCGCCGAACACCGCGATCGAGACGTTGTCCGCCGTGGCCGAGTAGGGGTTCATGTCCTGGGGGTAGCTGTCGATATCGAAGATCATCGTGCCGCCCCGATGCGGCGTGCCGGACGAGCCACTCGCGCTACCCGAGCTGGTGCCCGAGCCGGTGCTCCCCGAGCTGCAGGCGGCCAGACCAAGGGCAGCAGCGAGCGCAGTCGCGATGGTGGCCGTTCTGGTCCGGCGTTTCATTGCCGCCTCCGATCCAGGCCTTGACGCCTGGTTGGGCCTGAGATAGGTGTGCTATTCCGGGTCCATGAAGCCCACGACTCTGACGAGCGCTGCCTCGCCGCCGGCGAACTTCCATGGGAATGCGCAGATATGCGCTCTTCGGCCGATGAGCTTGGTGACATTAGAGCTAAGATTCTCTACGATCGGGATGTTGGCCTGAAATAGCCGCACATGGCAGACCGTCTGATCTTTTACGGGAAATCTCTCTTTCGGTGAAGTTCCCATCAATTTTTCGGCTTCCTCGTACACTTGCGGCCACCAGTCGCGGGTGTTCGAGTTCATCGGATGGTCGGGGGAGGAGTTGTCCACGCCGAGCCACCGGATTTGCTTTTCGACTAGCCAGTCTGCCAGCTCCCCGTCACCCCCGGGGCGCTTGAAGAAATACCGGATCAGATCCGGCTCCGAGCCTCCCGAGTAGTACCGGTTGTAGCCGGTGTAGATTATCAGGACGTCACCGGGCTTGACCCCGACCCGCTCCTGGATGTCGCTGGGCCTGATGACGTGGAAATCCGACACAAGATCGGAAATGTCGGCGATGACGACCGGCCCGTACAGCCGCTCCAGCGGTATCGACGCGATGTCCATCCCCTCTTCGCGCCAATGCAAGGGCGCGTCGATGTGCGTGCCGATGTGGAGCTGGGTGGAGATCCGCTGGTGGTTGGTGCCGTGCGAGGGAAGGCGCTTGGCCCAGACAACTGTGGGTGGTTCGTCGGCGGGGAAGGGCGGCGTGTCCGCGTTCCACGGCTGCGAGCAGTCGACGAGTTGGACTGGGCGGTTGCAGGCCGGCCAGGTCATTCCCGGATCTTCGCTCAGCATCGCGTGCCCTTCCCCTCGGTCTTGTTCTTCGGTTGCCCATCAGGCCATCGCAGACAGATGCCCCAGGTCGGCCATGCGGACAAGCTCGGTCGACAGGCGGCGTGCCTCGGAGACGACCGCGGCTTCGTCGACGGTCGTGAGCTTGCGATTAGCGAGAACATGGCGGCCGGCGACCCACACGTCTGCGACGTCGTCAGGTCCTGCGCAGAAGACCAGCTGCTGATAGGGATCGTGCACGTACGCCAGGCGCACACCATCACCAGCGAAGCGGACAACGTCGGCTTGCTTGCCGACCTCCAGAGATCCCAGGCGGTCGTCGATGCGCAAGGCGCGGGCGCCTTCGATCGTCGCCATGGTGACGACGTCGCGCGCCGTGAGTGCAAGAGGGTCTAGATGATGCAGTTTCTGGACGAGCGCGGCGCATTTCATCACCTGGAGCATGTCGTGCGAGTCGTTCGATCCGGCGCCGTCTGTTCCGAGCGCAACGGGGATGCCCGCCGCGCGCAACCTTGGTACCGGGCACACCCCGGACGCGAGAATCATGTTCGCCAGCGGGTTGTGCGCGATGCTCGAGCGGTGCCGGGTGAGCACGTCGATGTCGGGCTCGTTCACCCAGATGCAGTGCGCAAAGATGACATCCAGGTCGAGCAGGCCCGCTGAGACGCCCCGCCCCAGCGTGTTCGTGCCGTACGCCAGCCTGGCCTCGGTGATCTCCTCCCTTACTTCTGCCAGGTGCGTATGGACCTTCCAGCCATGACGTGCCGCCAGCTTGACCGACGCATCGAACAGCTGGTCCGTCTGGGAGTGGATTGTCGCGATGCCGAGCCGGAAGCAGACGTTCTCAGACCGTGAGAGCCGTTCGCTCAGGGCCTCGTGTTCTTCCAGAAGTGCAGACATCGGCAGCGGATCCGGCATGTCATGAGCCCCGAAGCAGATGACGCCGCCGAGACCGATCTCCTCCAGGCCGTCGGCGACGCCCAGGCTCGCGAGGGAACCTGGGTTGGCGTGCACGAACATGTCGTTGACGGTGGTGATCCCAGAGCGGATCATCTCCGCGCCTTTGAGCAGCGTTCCTGCGCGCGCCATCTCCCTGGTCAGATGTGGGCCGACCGGCCGGATCAGGCGCTCCTGCCACTCATAGAGGCTCATTGTCTCGCCGATGCCGGAGATCAGGCCCTCAGACAGGTGGTCGTGTGCGTTTACCAGCCCGGGAATCAAGACGTCTCGGCTATCACCGACGGTGATGGCCTCCGGGAATGCTGCTCGGACACTCGAGTATTCGCCGACCGCGCGAATCAGCCCGGCCCCGTCGAACGCGACGGCACCGTCGGCAATGTCACCTTTCGGCCCCATCGTCAGGACATGGCCCGCCCGAGCGATGGTGACGAGGCCACCATCGCGGGCCGAGTCAGGCCCGGAGTGCGTACTCATCTGGTCACCCGGCCCGGGTCCACCCATCGGAACTCCCTGTAACATGTCAGACAAGTGGTCGCACCATAGCAGTCTTGCAAGCGGCTCGTCACTATCCGTACCCGAAAATATGGAAGCCAGGCAACGACGCCGACGATGACCTATGGATCAGGCCGGGCGGCCAACGGCTCACTCGCCCGCAGGCAGCTGCCGCCCGGCCTCACGCGCCCGGGTCAGCCGCACCGAGCGGATGAGCCCGTACCGGAATGCGTTCGGAACGTGAAACTCGCTGGCGCGGTATACGCGATGGCCCGAGCGACTCACTCCGACCATGTCGAGAGTCAGCGCAGCCTCGCCGGGCATCTGCTCAAGCCAGTCCGAGATCGGCGGCACCAGGTTTGTCGCGCTAGGCCAGGCGAGCTCCCACTTCACTGTCTGGTGGCCGAGCCGCTCGACAAGGCGGAACAACGACTGTCCAACATCTAGATCGCGTGGGCTGCGTCCCTCCAGGAGGGGAACGAGGTTGATCGCGAGGACCACCGGAACGCCGTCCGCCCGCCAGCGCTTCGCAACTCGGAGTGCATCGGTCCCGACCGGAACCTCCAAGGCCATCGAATCGTCCTCGTCTAGAGACACGACCCCCGCTTCGAGCACATCCACGGAGGCTTTGCGCCCCATGGCCCTGATGATCTCCTCATTGTCATTCTGATGGTCCAGTCGCGCGACTATCTCCACGGCGGCCCGGTTGACTACTGTCTCCGCGCCCTGGCGCTTGTGGATCAGCCCCTCCGTCTCCAGGCGAACGAGCGCCTCACGGACAGCCGGGCGGCTAGCTTGCAGTTGACGCGCCAGCGTTGGCTCGCCGGGAAAGGCAGTGCCGCCGTGCGCCGCGTCCAGCCAGATCTGACGGATACGATCAGCAAGCGCTGCTTCCTGCGGGCGCGTCACCTGGGTACTTTGTCACAAAAGCCAGAGCTTCCGCGAGTGCCAGGGTCACGGCTCGCGTCCGCGATGCGGTCAGCGCACACGTCAACGACCTCGTCAGTGAGCGCGGGAAGAAACGCATTCTTCATGTAGAAGCGGTGCCCCCAGACCAGCTCAGTGCGCCATCAGGACATCCAGGGACCCTGAGCGTGGTGTCTGTCGCCGTCTCGCATCCGGCTGTCTGTCACCGAGCCCGGCGTGCGGTTAAGCCCGGCCTCGCGCTCAATTGGAGAACGCGCTGCAGCGCTGGTCACGCTCCGGCGCGATGCCGGGCGGCTCCGCGCACGGAGGCCCTGGCGATCCGCGAGGATCTGGCCCCAGCAGAGGAACCCGGCGCTAGTCGCGTGCTGGATCCGGCGCCGCGGCCAGCGGGATGTGCAGGGTGACCGTCGTCCCCTGGCCCTCCTGTGATTGGAGTTCGATCTCGCCGCCGTGGTTGATCATGATCGTGTGGACGATGGTCAGCCCAAGGCCGGTTCCCGGGATGGCCTGCTTGACCGCGTTCGATGCCCGGAAGAAGCGGGTGAACAGGGTCTTCTTGTCCCGCTCTGGGATGCCGATGCCGGTGTCGCGTACGCTTACCGCCGCCGCCTCCCCGTCGCGACCAGCGGTCAGGCAGATCGCGCCGCCCTTGGGAGTGAATTTCACCGCGTTGGAGATCAAGTTGATCAGTACGCGGTCGAGCTGGCTGGCGTCACCGTTAACGATCAGGTCGTCGCCGGGACCCGGCGAGGTGAGGGTGATCTGCTTGGCGGCCGCGACGGGCTGCAAGGCGGCCATGGCAGCGATGATCAGTTCCGCCAGGTTGACTGGTTGCAGTACGGTTTTGAAGGCGCCCGACTCGATTTTCGACAGCGTGAGCACGTCCTCGATCAGATTCCGCAGCCGGGTCGCATTCCGGTCGACCGTCTCGAGCATCCGGTCCTGCTCTGCGGTCAGCGGCCCCGCGTCCTGGTCACGGAGCATCTCGACGTAGGAGGCAATGCTGGTCAGCGGCGTGCGGAGTTCATGCGAGACCGTCGCGAGGAAGTCGGATTTTGCCCGGTCCAGCGACTTCAGCTCATCTACCAGGTGGTTCTCCTTCTCATACAGGCGGGCATGGTTGAGCCCGCGGCCGATGTCCGCGGCGATCGATTCGAACGCGTCGATTTCGGCCGCGGTCCACTGGCGGCCGGGATTGGCGCGCTGGGCCACGGCTATCCCGAATACGTCCGAGCTGCTGCCGAAGGGCGTCACGATTTGCGACACCACGCCGCCACGCAGCAGCGGCTCGCGCATGTGGGTCGGCACCCGGTCGCCATCTGGGCCGCCAAGGTCCTGGATCACCAGGCTGGCGTGGTTCATGAGCAGGTCACGAGCCCAGTCGACGGCATCAGCTGGAAGATCGGCCGGCAGACCGGCCAGCAACGGCAGATCTGCCTGGTTGCCCTCGGGCGGGCCCAGCCGGTCGCCGCGGACGAGGCGCAGGTAGGTGCGATCGCTATCCAGGCCCTGCGCGATCGCCGCGCACGCCTCGCGAGTGACCTCCTCGGCCCTGAGGTTCTCGCGAACCCGGATCCCGGCTTCGCGGGCCATCGCGCGCAGCCGGGAGTGCTCCTGCTCCTCCCCGCGCAGCCGGTCGCTCTCGTCGGCCAGGGCATTGACCGACAGCGCCACATGCCGTATCTCGGCGGCCGCGGCCACATCGGCCCGGGCGGCATGGTCGCCCGCGGCGAGCCGGCCGAGGGTGACGGTGAGCCTGCGCAGGGGCCCGGTGATGCCGTGCAGAGTGCTGAGCGCTGCCACGAGCGCCAGTGTCATGGCAATGCCAAGCACGCCGCCGCTCGCCGCCAGGCCAATGCCGAAGGACCGCCTGCTCTGCGCGGTGAGCCGGCGGATGTCTACGGCCAAGCGCTGCTGCAGCCCGGCGTTGGCCTCGATGAACAACCGGATGGTGACTGACGCACCCTCGGTCAGCCAGGTGGCCGGGGAAATGCCGTGCGGGAGCGCCGCGGCCACGGAGGCGAGGTTGAACCAGTCAGCGCCGATGCCCTGCTGCGCGTTGACGTAACGAAGCAGGTCGCTAGGCGCGAGCCGCCGCATCTTCGCCAACTGGATGGTGAAGTCCGCGCGGGCATGGTGGTAGGCCGGGAGGAAGGTGCGGTCGCCGGTCAGCGAGTAGTTGCTGGCCGCAAGCGCGCTTGTGATGAAGTCCTCCTCCAGCTGGCCGGTGGCCACCTGGAGGGTATGGACCTGGCCGGTGAGCTCTCTGATCGCGCCCTGCTGGCCTGATGCCCCGATCAGGACGAACGCGGCGGCCGCGCCCACCAGGACCGCGAATACTGCGAAGCCGGCCCACAGCCGGCTCCCGATGGAACGCTGCGACATCATGCGCGGCCCCCGTCCTTGTTGCCGCCCGTGAAGCCCTGGCGCGTCATGACTCCCCAGCCGTGGCGGCTGCGCCTGATCGCCGCGCAGCTGCCCTGCAGCCGCCAGACCGCCGTGAGCTGCCGGTAACCGAAGTTCTCGGCCAGCGATGCCACCAGGGCAACGCCGAGATCGCTCCAGCGCCTGTAGCGGTGGAAGACCATCTCCTCGACGGTCGGCGCGATCATGGTGAGCATGAGCCCGTAGCCGTAGGCAACTAGCAGGAAAAGCCATGCAAAGCCCAGGTTGATGGCCCCCGCGGTCAGCCCGAGAACGAGGAAGGCGATTCCGGCGAGCTCGATGATCGGGGCGAACAGCTCGAAGATCACGAAATAGGGCAGCGCAAGCAGCCCGACCCTGCCGTAGGCGGGGTTGCCCACCAGCCTGCGGTGCAGCCAGAGCACCTCGGTGAGCCCGCGATGCCAGCGGCGGCGCTGCCTGGCCAGGATCTTGATCTGGGCCGGCACCTCGGTCCAGGACACCGGTTCCGCGACGAAGACGATCCGGTAGTCGCGGCGCCGTTCGCGCATGCGGCGGTGCAGCCTGACCACCAGTTCGGCGTCCTCTCCCATCGTGGCCGGGTCAAGGCCGCCCGCCTCGACGACCAGATCACGCCGGAACAGTCCGAATGCACCTGAAATGATCACCAGGCTGGCCAGCCGCGACCAGCCGGTGCGGCCGAGGAGGAAGGCGCGAAGATATTCCACCACCTGGATGGCAGGCAGTAGCCGGCGCGGCATCCGCACGTCGGTGACCCGGCCCGCGACGACCTTGCAGCCGTTGGCGACGCGGATGACCCCTCCGGTGGCCACTACCCGCAGCGGGTCCTGTGCGAACGGGCTCGACACCGCCATGAGCGCGTCCGGATCCAGCAGGCAGTCGGCGTCGACCATGCAGACGAGCGGGTGCCTGGCGATGTTGAGCCCGGCGTTCAGCGAGTCGGTCTTGCCGCCATTCTCCTTGCGGACCACGACGATCGGCGCGGCCGAGTGGCGCGGAAGGTGAACCGAAATCACCCGGCCACGCACACGGACGTGATCGGGGATCACCCGCGGCACCGGCATCAGGTGATAGGCCTCGCGCAGCCGCTCGAAGGTGCTGTCGGTGCACCCATCGTCCACGACTACGATCTCGAACTGCGGATAGCGCAGCGCCGTCATGGCGCTGACCGCCTCGACGATCGTCGCTTCCTCGTTGTAGGCCGGCATGATCACCGAAACCGCGCTGGTCAGCGGGTTCGCGTACCTCTCCTCGCGGGCGGCGAACGGTGCGTTGCGCAGGTGCGCGGTGAACTCCGCAGTCGCGAGGACGATGAGCACCAGGTAGCTCGTGTTGATGAACAGGAAGTAGAGCAGGAACGTCACGTTGGCCACCTGGATCACCGGCTGGGCCGGCGCGGCGAGGGCACTGGGCGGGCCGTTCACCGGTGCATTTCCTTGCGGCGCCGGGCGGCCGGCGTGGTCCGCCCCCGCGGCCTGCGGGCAGCTTCGATGGAGGCGATTGCAAGCATCTCCATGGCATGTGCCGCAGCCTGTATCTCGCCGCCTGTGATGGCCCGGGTCAGCGCCGCCTGGCCTGCTGGCCCGAGCCGCAGCAGGGAACCGGCCGCGTTGTGCGCGACCTGGTAGGCGGGATCGTGCAGTAGCCGTTCCAGCCGTGGCGTCGCCGCGCCTGCGCCCAGATTCCCCGAGTGCGGCGGCCGCGGCAGCCCGCCGCGCGGTTAGCTCGCCGGCGTCGATGGTGGCCAGCAGCGGAGCGACCCCGGCGGGCGTGCCCAGCCGGCCGATTGCCCGCGCGGCCCGGATCCGGACTTCCTCCGACTGATCGCCCTGCAGGGCGGCGATCAGGGTCTGCACCGCGCTCACCGCTCCGGTCCGGCCGAGGATCTCGACCGCGACAGCCCGGACGAGCGGCTCCTCATGGCTGACCGCCTGTATCAGGTCGCGCTGCGCGCCCGGGCCGAGCTGGATCAGGGCGTAGGCCACGATGTCGGACGGCACCCGTCGGCTGGCGGCGAGCTTTTCAAGCAGCGGGCGGGCCGCATCGGCGATGCCGATTTGACCGAGTGCCCTGGCCGCCGCGATGCGGACCGCGAGGCTGCGGTCCTCGAGCGCAGCGGACAGCGGGGCCCACGCGTCCTGGTTGCCGAGACTGCCGAGCAGCGCCGCGGCGCGGGCCCGCCGAACCTGATGGAAGCGGCCGCCGGACCGGAGATGTTGCAGGGCATGCGCGGTCATGCCTCGCTCGTCGAACAGCAGGACGAGCGAGGAGCGTAGTTCTCCCTTTACCTTGGCCAGCAGTGACACCACGGTCGGCTCGAGCGCTTTCCAGTGCCGCCGGTCCAGGGCGGCGACCCGGCTGCGTGCCCCGGCCACGCGTGCATCGTCCCCGCTGGCGAGCTCTAGCAGCCACGGGCGCGCAAGTGCCGTAAGCGCCGCCCTGCGGTGCTCCCGCCATTGCCGCAGCACGCGCGAGGTGACGAGCAGGATGCAGAGGAAGCCAATGCAGCCCGCGAGGATCAGCACGACCACCGTGACGGCGCCCGCGAAACTCCCGGTGGTGACGCCGGGCGGGCTGGCCGTGCCAGCGGTCATGCCTGGATTCTGGCCAGGACCGCCTGCATGCGGCTGACCAGTTCCCGCGGGCTGAACGGCTTGACGATATAGTCGTCGGCGCCTACCGCGAAGCCGGTTTCGATGTCGGACTCCTGGGCCCGCGCGGTCAGCAGGATGATTGGCACGTCGGACGTGGCCGGATCGGCCCGCAGCTCCCTGCAGACATCCAGGCCCGACATGCCGGGCATCGTGATGTCGAGCACCGCGAGGTCCGGCGTGTCGTCGCGCGCGGAGGCCAGCGCGGACAGGCCATCCTCGAACGCCCTCACCTCGTAACCTTGCTGCCGCAGCTTGAAAGTGACGAGATCGCTGATATCCCAGTCGTCCTCGGCCAGCAGCACCGTAACCATTTGTCCTCCCCCGGCGGACGCACGGCTGGAGCGCGGCCGCCAGATCCGCGCGGCCCCGGCCCTGCCAGCGTGCTGTAACTATTATGACTTAATGTAATCTGAACGGTACGCTACGTATCAAGATCTCACGTCGCAATCCACAGATTCAGCACCCAGGGCACCGTGCTCACCTCCAACCAGGGCGGCGAACCCGCCGCGCCGTCAGGCCCGGCCGTCAGCGGCCGCAGCCCGTGGTTCCCGGCTGGGCACGGACAAGACCTCGCGCAGGGCATCGAGGGCAGCCGGCACGACCGCGTACCAGATGTTCTTGCCGTCGCGCTGAGCAGTCACAAGCCCAGCCCTCTTCAGGACCTGCAGATGGTGGGAGATGGTTGGCTGGCTCCTGCCGATCGGCTCGGCCAGGTCACACGCGCATACCGCGCTGTCCGGCACAGTCGCCAGCACCGACAGCATGCGCAGCCGCGCCGGATCGGCCAGGGCCGCGAACCGCCGGGACAGCAACCCGGCGCCCTGCGCCGACAACCGCTGCGCGCCGATGGGCGGGCAGCATGTCCCGCCTGCGGCTGGGCGATCGGCGGCGCCTTCCGGATGGCCATGGCACCCACCTCCATCCTCGATAACATATTGACGTCCATCAATATTTTCTGCTTCGGGCAGGCTGCAGGATCCGGATGCACATCCGGGGCGGCAGCCAGAGAATGCGAACGGGCGGGCGGGCGGGCGGGCAGTTGCCAGCCAACTGTGGCTCCGGAGCCGGGCCCCGAGGTTGGGGGCGGTCTTGGCGCCCGACCAGGATGACGCCGGTCCGGTACGCCGGCTGGTCGGGCAGCAGCAGCCGGGCCAGCGCGAACATGACCGCCGGGCCGATCACCCAGTTGAGCACGAGGGACGCGGTCATCATCCGCCGGTCGGCGGTGATCCGCCGGATCTCGGCGTACCGGACCTTTTCGAGCACCGGGTACATCATCACAGCAGCCCGAGCGCGATCGGCAAGCTGGTGCCGTGGATCGCTACCCGGTTCACGGGGCGGCAGCCCGCGCTGAGTTCCGGCACGCCGGCCTGCGGCGGCGGTTGCAGGGAGGTCGCAGCCGCCGGCGGCCATCCTTGCGGGTGGCCGACAACAAACGGGATGATCAGGCCGGGCAGGTGCGCAGTTGCGCAGTTGCGCCGTTCTCGCATTTCGGCAGGTCAGCCGGGCATCAATGTATCCCTAGAAGCGGCCCTACAGTAGCCCTAGAGCGCCCAGGACAGTACGGGGAAATGCAGGGCAGTTGCCAGGGGCTGTTCAGGGCGGACAGCCTGGTCACAGGGCGGCAATCGCGATCTGAGACGCTCCACCGGCACCCTGACACGGAAGAGGTCACTGGTTCAAATCCAGTATCGCCCACCAGCTCAGAGTATATTTTTCGAATGTGCACTCTGCCGCCTCTGGCCACTTTAAGAGCCAACGGGACAGCGCCGACGGGGCATCACGGCCCTGCGGCATGGCAGTCAAGCGTCGCGGCTCCGGCGAGGACAGCCTCTACATCGACCAGGCCAACGGTTACTGGGTCGGGTCGGTGTCACTCGGCTTCACGCCTGATGGCAAGCGCAGGCGCCGCACCGTCGACGCGCTGCCGCCGGGTGTGCGGTCGTGGTGGCCTGGGGCTAGCCGGTTTGCGGTGGGGCTGGAGTCGGCCTCCTGGGTGGCCGAGGGGCGGGTGGTGAGCGTGACGCTGATCGCCGTGATGGTGGTGACGGCGCGGGGCCGGCCGTCGTCGCGGGCGAGGTAGCGGGAGTTGGCGCATTTGACCTTGCGGGCGCTGTAGCGAGAGCGGGACAAATTGGGGGAGGCGGCTCCGGCTCGACGACACCGGGGCGGAGAGCGATGGCAGTGCCCGCATTTTCGGAGGCCGCGCGCTCAGCTGACAGGCAACCGTGGCATCGGGAACATCACCGGCCAGCCGGGCCGCTCCGCGTCCGGCCGTCGGGGCCGGCCGTCGGGGCCGACGCTCAGCACTCATCGCCGGGCTATCCTCGGATAGGCCGACGCAGAGGAGAGCGCTGACATGACGCAGCAGACCGCGGGATACGAGGACTCCGACATCCCGCTCCAGTCCGGGAGGCTCCGGGTGCGGCGGTGGGGTGCCGCGGATGCGCGGGCGGTGGTATGCGTGCCCGGCCTGTCGGCGAACCTGTGCGGCTTCGACCGCCTCGCCGAACGGCTCGCCGGCGACACACTGCAGCTGGTGGCGGTCGACCTGCGCGGCCGCGGCCGCAGCGAGGTGACCGGCGCGGGCACCTACGGCTGGCGCCACCACGCGCGCGACGTGCTCGGCATCGCGGACGCCGTCGGCGCACCGTCGTTTGCGGTCATCGGCCAGTCCAGCGGTGCGGCCATCGCCATGACCTGCGCGCAGCTCGAGCCGTCGCGGGTCGAGCGGCTGGTACTGGTCGATCTTGCGGGCAGTCCTGACGAGCGGGCGGGGGTGCCTGTGGTCGCCTCGGTGAGCCGGCTCGGCGCGGTGTACCCGTCGGCGCAGGCGGCCATCGCACTGATCAAGCAGATCGGCATCGTTCCGGAGTGGGACCAGTACTGGGATCGCTACTTCCTGTACGAGCTGCGCGATGTCAACGGCGGCGTGGCGGCGAGCACCGACCGGGGCGCGGTGCTGGAGGATCTCGGGTACGGCAACGCGATGTACTGGTCCGGCCCGGATGCGCCGATCCACGCGCTGTGGGCCGCGGTCACCATGCCGGCGCTGGTGCTGCGCGCCCGGCAGGAGGTCCTGCCGGGGTTCGGGTTCATCCTGCCCGCCGCGGAGGCGGAGCGGTTCGCGGCGGCGGTGCCATCGGCACGGGTGGTGGAGATCGACGCGAATCACTACACGATCACGACGCACGACGATTCCATTGCTGCCATCGGTGCGTTCCTGGAGCGTCAGGTCCAGACGCCGAAAATCCAACGGATATGACCTGTCTCGACGGTGACGGTGGGTCTGGGGTGGCCGGAACGGACGCATGGGATCAGCGGCGTCGAGGTGGCCAGTTATTGCGCCGCCGCCGGTGCCGGGATCGGCATCCACCAGCTCCGCCGCGCGCACGCCACCGAGCTGAGCGGTTCGCCTACGAGTACAACTTTTCTTCGCGGCCTCGGAAGTACAGCTCCGTGTCGAGCGGATGGTGCGGCCAAGGGTAAGGTGCCCCCTTTGGTGACCTGGGTGATCTGTTCCCGCAGCCGGGGTTCCGACAGGTAGCGCAGCAGCGGCGGCGGAGAGGTGCACTAGGAGCGGAGTATGCTGCGGTAGACGGCGATCAGCGCGGCCTTCTGCTCGTCGGCCAGGCGCTCGTCGGCGCTGATGGCAGACTCCACCGACGATGCTGGGGGCCCGTCAGCCGCCGCGGCCCCATCCCCGGAGGGAGCCAAGTCGAGCAGGCCCGCCTGGGTAAGCAGCGTCTCGGCGGACACGTTCAGCGCTTCGGAGAGCAGCTTGAGCACGCGCACCGATGGGAAGTGCAGGCCCCGCTCGAGCTGGCTCAGGTAGGCATTGGAGAGAGACGTCATCTCAGCAAGCTGACGCAGTGACAGGCGGGCGAGCTTGCGCCGATTGCGGATGAAGGCGCCCAGGCATTGCGTCTGCCCGTTCCAGGTACCGGTCACTGCCGCTCCGTGATTAGGTGCTTTTCGCTCTCTGCTCAAGATGGTAAGCAAGTCTGCGGCGAACCGCGATCGGCTCGCCGCCGGGCAGTGGACCTATCGCAGGTGGCAGGGCAGGCCCGCCGGGAAGATGAGGCCTGCTTGGTCTCTCCGCCGCTCTTCTCCGCGCCGGTGCCGCCCCTTGCCGGGGAGCAGCGCCGTGGTCGCGCGCAGCACGTCCCCGGCGAACTTCCCCTGGCTGGCCAGCAGCCGTTCCGCCAGCTCGGTCCGCCCGGCATCACCGCGGCCCGGCAGCCGCGCGAAACTCCCGCTTCGTCATCCCCTACGCATCGGTGACCGCCGCCGCCACCGTCCGCGCGCCAGCGACGCCAGCGTCACAAGCCCGTCCGCTAACACCAGCCCCCGTCCCTCCCCGGTCACCCCCGGAATCCAGTCATGCTAACTAGACTTAGCCTATTGCGTACTATCCTGAGCATCGTTACTATTCCCGTAACCGTGTGACTTCCGTCACAGATGCGGTAGCCACGGCGTGCCAGAGGAGGAATGGACATGCCTGTCAGGGATGACTACGCGCGCGAAGAGATCGTGCAGGCGGGCGGGACGCCACTGCGCGTCGCTATCCGGCCAGGCACCGGGACAGGGCCTCCGCTGCTGCTGTGCAACGGCATCGGCATGCGGCTGGAAGCCTGGCGACCGTTCGTGGATGCACTCGACCCGGCCATCGAGGTGATCCGCTTCGATGCCCCCGGCGTCGGCGGCTCTCAGCTACCCAATCTGCCGTACCGTTTCACCACCTTGGCCCTGCTCCTGCGCGAGATGCTGCATAATCTCGGCCACCAGCAGGCCGACGTCCTGGGTATCTCCTGGGGAGGCGGGCTGGCTCAGCAGTTCGCGCTGCTCAACCCGCGCCTATGCCGGCGGCTGATCCTGGTGGCGACCGCAACCGGGCCGCAGACGATGGTGCCGCCCAACCCGTTGCCGCTGGCGAAGAACCTCATCCTGCGCCGCTATGGCGACCTGTGGGGAGGAAGCGCGAAAACCGACCCGGACGCGCTGACCAGCGCCCTGCGCAAGGCGCGGATCAGCCCGCTCAGCATGGGCTACCTGTACCAGAACACCGCCGCGCTGGGGTTCACCACGCTGCCGCTGCTGCCGCTCATCCGCCAGCGCACCCTGGTGCTCACCGGCGACGAGGACCCTATCATCCCGGTCGCCAACGGGTGCATTCTAGCCGCGGGCATCCCGCACGCGACGCTGCACGTCTACCACGGCGGCCACGTCGAGCTGGCGACCCGCCCGAGCCTGCTCACGCCCCTGATTACCAGCTTCCTGGCCGCGCCGCCGCACGATGCCCGGCGCGCTGAACAAGGCCAGACCAGTCCTCATCCCCAAGATCAGGGCCCGCGCCAGGGCGCCGACGGCACCGCCGCCGCCCGGGCCGCCGCCGCAGTCCGCGACGCCCGCGAGCAGGCAGCCGCCACCGAGGGGCTAGTGCGTTAATGCGCGGGTGAGGGTCTAACCGGCCGAGACCCCGTAACCGGGTGAGTCGGCGGGGGGAGTCTCACCCCCCGCCGCTCTCAGGACCGGACGTGACAGTCTCCCGTCATCCGGCCCCCATAGTCCGGCCTGCGGTGAACGCGACGAGTGCCAGTGGGCGAAGGCGAGCGGGACAAAGTGGGTGGAGGCTACGCCGCGAGCGCCACGGGATCCGGTGCCTGGACCGGGCACCTGGTGTGTCGGGGTGGGGTGCACCCCAGCCAGACGTCAACTCGTACCCCCGGATCGTGTCCATCTGGGGCCGGTTTAAGGTTTAATTGACACCCGCTCGTCAGGGTTTAGGCTTCAACCTGACACATTGGCGGAGCGTGGAGGGGCCGTGGCCAGTGAGCAGCGCGTGGGCTACATCCGGGTCAGCTCGCTGGGACAGAACCCTGTCCGGCAGCTGGAGGGCGTCAGGGCGGACACGGTGTTCACCGACACCGTCTCCGGCAAGAGCACCGACCGTCCTCAGCTACAGGCGATGCTCAGGTTTGCCCGTGCCGGTGACACCATCATCGTTCACTCGATGGACCGGCTGGCCCGTAACCTGGAGGACCTGCGCCGCCTGGTGCGCGAGCTCACCGGCCGCGGCGTGTGCGTCCAGTTCATGAAGGAACAGCTGACCTTCACCGCCGAGGAATCGCCGATGGCCACCTTGCTGCTGTCGGTGCTGGGAGCATTCGCAGAGTTCGAACGGGCGCTGATCCGGGAGCGCCAGGCCGAGGGAATCGCGCTGGCCCGGGCGCGCGGTGCCTACCGAGGCCGCAGGCCCTCCTTAAGCAGCGACCAGGCCGAGACTGTCCGGGCCCGTGCCGCGGCCGGGGAGCCCAAGGCGAGCCTGGCCCGCGAGCTCGGTATCAGCCGCCAGACTCTCTATGCCTACCTGCGTCCGACAGAACCAGCATCACCGTAGGCCGCCCGGGCCGCGGGCTGCCCCGGTGAGGCCAGGATGGCGTGATGACTGATGTTGCTGACCCTGTTCCCTCTTCCGACCTCAACGTCTATCAGCTGCGGGTAGTGATCGCGGGGATCAGCCCGCTGATCTGGCGGCGGCTGCTGGTACCCGCGCAGACCACGATCGCGCAGCTGCACACCGTGCTGCAGACCGTGTTCGGCCGGGGTGGTGAGCACCTGCACCGCTTCGTCATTCACGGCGCCGAGTACGGCATCTCCTACATCGGCGGACCCGGCTTCCGCGACGACGCCCGCATCATCCGGGTCGGCGAGCTGGGTCCGCGTCTCGGCGAGCGGTTCGCCTACGAGTACAACTTCTTCGCGGCCTGGGAAGTACAGCTGCGTGTCGAGCGGATGGTGCAGGCCGGGCCCGGGCGGACGTATCCGCGCTGTATCTGTGGTCGTCGCGCCGGGTTTACCGGGAGGAACGTCAGCATCGCGTCCCAGCGGTGAAGCCCTGCAGGTCAGGTCTTCACGGGAGGAGGTTCTGCGGCGGCTCCACTTCGCGGTGGAGGATCTTGCCGGTGGGGCCCTTGGGCAGTTCGCGGACGAGCCAGACGTGCCGTGGGTACTTATAGGCCGCCACCCTTTCCTTCGCGAACGCGCGCAGTTCCGCCGGTGTGGCGGTTGTGCCTGGCTTGAGTTGGACGGCAGCACCGACTTCCTCGCCGAGCTCAACATGCGGGATGCCTATAACGGCGACCTCGGCGACGGCCTGATGCTCGTGCAGGGCCTCCTCGATCTCGCGCGGGTACACGTTGAACCCGCCGCGGATGATCAGGTCCTTCTGCCGGCCCACGATGAAGAAATAACCGTCGTCGTCCACCCTGGCCAGATCGCCGGTGCGGAACCAGCCGTCCGGGATCGCCTCCGCGGTGGCCTCGGGCTTGCCCCAGTAGCCCTTCATGACGTTGTGCCCCCGGATGGCGATCTCCCCGACTTCGCCGAGGGCCACCGCGCGGCCTTCCAGGTCCACGACGCGCATCTCGACCCCCTCGATCGGTGTCCCGATCGACCCGGGCTTGCGCTCCCGGTCCGGGTGGTTGAAGGACGCGACCGGGGAGGTCTCCGACAGCCCGTAGCCTTCCAGGATCATGCACCCGAAGATCTGCTCGAAACCGCGCATGATCTCTACGGGCATCGCGGCGCCACCGGACATGCAGGTCCGCAGGGACGAGGTACCGGCGCTGGCGCGGGCCGGGTGGTGCAGCATCGCGGCGTACATCGTCGGCACGCCCTGGAAGATCGTCACCTGGTCGCGCCCGATGATCTCCAGGGCCTTGCCGGGATCGAACCGGGGCAGCAGCGTGAGGCTGCCGCCGGCGAAGATGGTCGCATTCAGGCCGCAGGTCAGGCCGAAGACGTGGAACAGCGGCAGGCAGCCCATGGTCACGTCACCGGGGCCGGCCTTCAGCAGGGTGGCAGCCGTGAGCTCGGCGTTGCGGGTCAGGTTCGCGTGGGTGAGCTCGGCACCCTTGGGCAGGCCGGTGGTTCCCGAGGTATACAAGATCACGGCGTCGTCGTCGCCGACCTGATCCGTGCGCGCAGGCGCCGGGTTGAGGCCGGCCAGCAGCTCGTGCAGATCCGGCTCGTTCACCTCGAGGACCCGGGTGCCCGTCTCCGCGGCGCCCTTGGCGGCTTCGCCCGCCGCGGCGTGCCAGGCGAATAGGACCTTCGCGCCGGAATCCCCGAGGTAGTAGGCGACCTCGCGGTTTTTCAGCAGCGGGTTCATCGGTACGACCATGGCCCCCGCGCCCAGCGCCCCGTAGAAGACGATCGGGAAGGCCGGGACGTTGGGCAGCATGACGGCGATCCGGTCGCCTGGTTCTACGCCGAGAGAAGCCAGCAGCGACGTCACCCGGCCCGCGGCGTCCCGCAGCTGCGAGTAGGTCAGCACGAAGTCATCCATGCGCACGGCCGGGCGGTGGGCGTGATCGACGGCCGCTTGTTCGAACACGGAACTCAGATTTGCCATCACGCCCCTCCAGCCGGGCAGTGCGCCAGTGCAGCCCTAGTTGCATCATGCCCCCAGACCGGCTTGACCGACAGGCCCCGCCGCTGCGGTCGGTGTCGCCCAACATCACCGCTGCGAAGATCACCGCCGCCTTCTACGAGAAAGGGACGCCGGGTATCCAGAACGTGCTGAACTGGACTGGTGTCACCAGCAGGCAGGAACGGGACCTGCCCGGCATCATCCCGGACCCGCGCCAGATGGCCCAGACGAAGCGAGCCTTGCGGACGGTTCCGCTGCAGGCCGCCGGCGTCGACCCGGCCGGCGCGCCGTCGCCTTCTGGCAGGACTGTGCCGGGCGCGTCTCCTGTGCGTGCCGTAAACCCATCCGTGTCATGTGACCTGCGCGTATTCGTGGATGACCACCGATCAGATCACGTCGTCCGGCTCTGAATGAACGTGTCGAGGCCAACGATGGTGCCGGGCAGCGGTTTGAGTGGTGCGGCTTGTGCGACGGAGCAACGCGGACGACGTTGCCAGCAGATGATGAATGCCTCCTTCCAGGGCCAGGTCGCGCTGATCCTCAGCATGCGTTTGCGGGCGTGCCGCGTCAGCCGGGCGGGCAGGTGCCAGAGCCGGCGCAGGGTGTCCGGCTCGGCGTCCTTGAGATCGTCCTGGTCGTACGGGCCGAGGAGCCGGCACCAGGCGGCGCGGCCAGGTCGGCGGCGATGCAGGCGGCAAGGACCCAGACGCGGTTCACCTGCCAGCACTTGGACGGGCGGTTGCGCAGCGTGACCTATCGGTCACGCTACAGAAGATCGATGATCTTGGCAAGAGCGCTAAAGCGTGAGCATCTCTACTGGGTAGCGACGCCTGGCGTGACCGTGGCCGATACCTAGCGGTTCTCATCCCTGAAGCCAATGGTGCTGACCTGCGCCGACGCCCGGCGCAGGGAGAATAGAAAGCATTCGGCATGGTCAGTCCGCGCGCTGCACTCGGAGCACGACGCCCGTCGGCCGCGGCGCTCACATCGAATTGATGTCGAAGGCCAGGATTGTCCGCAGACCCGGACAGGACTGCTTCATGCCAGATCATTAAAGAGCCATACCAAGAGCCAACGACGGCCGTCCGTGGCCGATGCTGGGCCACAATCAGCGGTAGAACATGCAGGTCAACTCGCCATACAGCCACATCAGGCCTCATCGAGCCAGTGGTCAGTCTTCCCTGACACGGAAGAGGTCACTGGTTCAAATCCAGTATCGCCCATCAGGTCAGAGTATATTTTTCGAATGTGTACTCTGCCGCCTTTGGCACTGTAAGAGCCAATGAGACAGCGCCGAGGGGCATCATGCCTCTGCGGCATGGCAGTCAAGCGTCGCGGCTCCGGCGAGGACAGCGTCTACATCGGGACCAGGCCAACGGTTACTGGGTCGGGTCGGTGCCATTCGGCTTCACGCCTGATGGCAAGCGCAGGCGCCGCACCGTCCGCGGCTGCACCAAGACCAAGGTCCGCGACAAGCTCCGGGAACTCCGCGAGGACATCGCCGCGGGCGTCCAGGCCCGGCAAGCTACCCCGTGCAGCAGGCGGTCAACGACTGGCTCCGGACGGGCTCGACGGCCAGGCCGCCCCGTCATCGCGTGCCATGTCAGTCGACAAACACCGCGCACACCGTTTGGCCTTGCCCCGCCCCGTGCGCAACGGCCACCCAGAAGAGGTAACGGCCCAGTTGCCAGGTCGCGGCCGGGATCGGCACGACCTCCACGAGGTATGCACCGGGCTGGGGTTCGATGACTCGCAAGATCGTCACCTCACCGCCGCCCGGCGCGACGATGATGGGAACCACGCGGAAGTCTGCCGCGCTCAGGCCGTTTCGGGGGGCTCCATTGGTGTGCGTCACGGACGCGACGATGTAGAGCGGGTCCTGGTTGCCGGGTTTGGCGATGCCGGAGGATGCACCAGTGCCACCGGTTGCCTCGGCTTGAACAATGAGCCGTGTCATGACGGCCTCCTTGAGGTCGGGCTTGGTCTACCTTGATCGCTAACGGTTGCCCCCTGTGCTCCACGTGAAGCTCACCACCCCTCCAGCAGCGGACTGCAGCAACGCGCGCGGTGCCTGTACCGCGCGCGCCGCGGCCGTGCGCTCGCGCCGTAGTTGCGCAGAGCAGCCGGGCAATCGGCTTCAGGGTGGCGGTCATTGATCAGCTCTGGGCGGGATCAAATCCGTCTGCGCTCCGGGCCCCGGCAGGCGCGGGCCCCGGCGGCGAAGGCGCGGGCCCCGGCGGCGAAGGCACAATTCCCAGCGCAGCCTCCACGGCTACTACCATGTCCGTCAGCGTAGCTGGCTGCAGCTTAATCTCGCCGAGTGCATCCTTGGCGCCAACCGCGGCCTCGGCCCCCCGCGCCGCGGTAACGCCCGAGGCGCCGAAGCCGGCCCGCAGCTCGGCGGCAACGCCCTTCTCGTGTTTCCGAGTTTCTCCGGTGAGGCGGCTGAGCGCCGGATGGGTTGCGGCCGGAGTGACTGGCGGGGCGAGACGGCTGCCGCGGGCCTGATTTTGCTGGTTATGGGGCGGTGGGGCAGCATCGGCGGTGCTATCACCACCGATGACCGGAGTGTCCGCCGATGCTGCCGCCTGCGAGCCTACCCATGCCGTCGTCTTGGCATGACCTGCTGGGAGAGCTGCGCCCGGTGTTCGCGCGCAGGCCGGCGCACCGGTTGTTCGTTGCGCTGGCGTGCGGGATGATCCTGGCTGATCGCAGCATGGTGACGGCGATGGCTGCTGCGGCGGGGGTGGCGGAGAAGTGGCGGCGGGCGTGCTGGTTCTTCTCCGGCGCGGCCTGGGACGTTGATGAGCTGGGCCTGGCGGTTGCCCGGCTGGTCGTGAAATACCTGCTCGCCGGGGATGAGCCGGCGGTGGTGGCGTGCGACGGGACGTTCTTCAAGCGGTGGGGGCGGAAGGTCTTCCAGGCCCGGTGGGCTTATGACGGGTCCGCGCAGGGCGGGAAGAAGATCGCCTTCGGGAACACGTGGGTGATCGCGGCGATCGTGTGCCGGGTGCCGTTCTGCCCCTCCCCGGTGGCGCTGCCGGTGCTGTTCCGGCTGTGGCGCGGCAAGGGCACCGCATCCCAGGTGGAGCTGGCTGCCGAGATGGTGAAGCTGCTGGCCGGGGCGTTCCCGGGCCGGCTGGTGCACGGGACCGGGGATGCCGCCTTCCACGGCGAGCCGCTGATCGTGGAGGGGACCACCTGGACGACGCGGCTGCCGACGAACGCAGTGCTGTACGGGCCCAGGCCGCCGCGCACCGGAAAGCGCGGCCGGCCGAGGGTCAAGGGGGACCGGCTGGGCACCCGCGCCCAGATCGCGCAAGACGCGGGGACTGGGCCGTCGCGGTCATCAACGTCTACGGGCACCACGCCGCCGTGCAGGTCACCACTGCCGAGGCGCTGTGGCACGGCAGCTTCGGCACCGCCCCCGGCCGCGTCGTGCTGGTCCGCGACCCCGGCTCGCCCCAGGCCTATGACCTGGGCCTGTTCACCCTCGACACCGGCGCGGACCCCGCTGCCATCGCCGAACGCTACTCCTGGCGGTGGCCGATCGAGATGGTCTTTCCGCAACTGGCAAAAGGGCGATGCGGTCCGTCAGGGGATATGGGGAGCACGTAGCGGATCTCGGCTTCGCCGTCGGTGACGATCACCCGGTCGATGAGCAGCTCAGCGAACTGCCGCCGCTGCTCGAAGGTGGCGGTGGCCAGCCCGGCCCGGATGGTCTGGCAGAATGCCTCGATCCCGTCGGCGACGGCCTGCAACTCCAGCCGCTGCCCGGCGACGGCGTCCAGCTGGTGCTGCTGGGCGGCCAGGGTGGCGCGGCGGCGGTCCAGGTCCTGGCGCTTGCGCTGGAGTTCGGCCAGCCCGGCGACCTCGGCCAGGTAGGCGTCCAGCAGCCGCTGCTGCTGGCGGTCCAGCTGGCCCAGGGCGTGGGCCACGGCCTGCTGGCGCGCTTGCAGCTCCTGGGGCAGCCAGGCCCCGCCCCGTGCCCGGGCCAGCGCGCGGGTGACCTGGCCGGGGTCGGTCAGCAGCGCGCACAGGTCGGCCCAGACCAGCTCGTCCAGCTGCCCGGCGGGGATGTAGCGGGCGGTGCAGCGCTGCCCCTGCGCGGCGCGCAGCGGGTCGGTGCGCCCGCGGCACAGGTAGTACCGGTAGCCGCCCTTGGCCTGGCGGCCGGTGCAGGACAGCCGGCACGCGCCGCAGCCTGGGGAATCCTGGAGGACCTCGGGGTCGCCGCGGTCATCGACGAGGTCACCGGCTCCCGCCCGGCCGGGGCGGCGCTGTCCGCCGGCACCTACCTGGCGCTGGCGGCGCTGAACCGGCTGGTCGCCCCGTGTTCGAAGGCCGGGTTCGCGGACTGGTGGAAGACCACGGCCGGCGACCGGCTGGCCAAGATCCCGGTCCCGGCGCTGGATCACCGGTACTTCTGGGACGCGATGCACGCCGTCACCCTGGAGCAGCTGGGGGAGATCAGCCGGGAGATCGCGGTGCGGATCGTGGGGTTGTCCGGGGCGGACGTGTCGTCGGTCGCGCTGGACATGACCAATTTCGCCACGTTCATCGCGACCGCGAACGGCAAGGCGCCGGTCGCGCAGCGGGGCAAGGCCAAGCAGAAGCGCTCCGGCCTGCGGCTGGCCGGCCTGGGCCTGGTGGTCACCCGGGACGGCGGCATCCCGCTGACCTGGCACGCCTACCCCGGCGACCGGCCCGACGTGACCCAGTTCCCCGCCATGATCGATCAGCTGCTCACCCAGTACCAGGCGGTCACCGCCGCGGCCGGGGTCCCGGCCGCCGCCGCGGACATGACCGTGGTCTTCGACGCCGGCCAGAACAGCGAGGACAACTTCGCCCACCTGGCCGGCACGAACCTGCACTACATCGGGTCGGTGCCCGCCTCCGGCTGCCCGGACCTGACCGCCTTGCCCGCCCGCGTCCGGTCAGTAGCGGACGAACAGCGGTTCGGCGGCCTGACCGCCTACGACACCCGCCGCGAGGCCTACGGCACCCAGCGCCGCACCATCTTGACCCACTCACCCGAGCTGCACGCCGCCCAGGCCCGCGGGTTCGACGGCACCACCCTCGCCAAGGCCGGCAAGGAACTGGACGAACTGGCCGCCACCCTGGCCCGCGGCAAGACCCGCCGGCCCAAGGCAAAAGCCGAAGCGGAGATCGAGGCGATCACCCGCAAGCCCTGGGTCCGCCGCGTCATCACCTGGCAGCTCGACGGCGACCAGCCAAAGGACCTGCGCCTGGCCTGGTCCGTCGACCCGGCCGCCCGCACCGCGCTGGAAGAAGAAATCTTCGGCAAGCACGTGCTGATCACCGATCACGACGACTGGCCCGTGCCCGAGGTCGTCGCCGGGTACCGGTCCCAGTCCGAAGCCGAGTTCTCCTTCCGCCAGATGAAAGACCCGCGCGTGGTGTCCTTCTCCCCGATGCACCACTGGACCGAGCACAACATCAGAGTCCACGTCTTCACCTGCGTCCTGGCCCTGCAGATCGCCCACCTCATGCGCCGCACCGCCGCCCAGGCCGGACTGCACCTATCCGTCCGCCAGCTGCTCGCCCAGCTCGCCGGCATCAGCGAGACCGTCCTGATCTACCCCTCCACCGGCGGCCGGCCCAAAGCCCGCCGCATGACCACCGAGCTCACCGGCGACCAGCACGAACTCTACGAAATCTTCGACCTGGCCAAGTGGGCACCCCGAAGTTAGGTCATACGCCTAAAAGGACAACCGAAGCCCACCTGACCAGCAGGAACAGTCAGCCAGCATCAAGATCATCTGAAACTCCGGCTAGGCGTCGCGAGCCCGGAAGCCGAGCAGGCAAGCCCCGCCGACCTGGCGCGCTACGTCCGCCAGCAATGGTCGATCGAGTCCCTGCACTGGCTGCGCGACACTCTCTACCAAGAGGACAAATCCCAGGTCAGAACCCGAAACGGACCAAGAATCATGGCAGCTCTGCGCAACCTCGCGATCGGCGCCCTGCGTCTATCCGGACGCGCGGACATCACCGAAGCCACCCGATGGGCCGGACGATCCATGGATCGGCCCTTCACCATCCTCGGCCTCACATCATGATCTTGGAACGGCCGTGGCGCTCACATCGACGGCTATTTGAAACCCGTCTGGTAGAAGCCTGGCGGAGATGAAGTTGCTGCGTAGGGTTGCGCCGTTCTTACGTTCCGCCAGGTCAGTCCGGCATCAATGTGACCCTGGGAGTGGCCCTACCGTGCCCGAGAGAGTCTCTGCGCCAGCTACGTAGCCTGGGCTCGGTGCTGGCGTAGCTCATAAGCGCTACGCTGCGGTACGATGGCTGGTGACGCATGGAGGGCACCATGGCCAAAAGCACATCCTTCCGGATCAGCGACGCCGCGAAGAGCCGCCTCGCGGCCCGTGCCGCGTACGAGGGCATGACCGCCACCGCGCTGCTGGACCAGCTCATCGTCGAGGGCACCGACCAGCTCGACTATCCCGGCATTGCTTTCCGTGGTCCTGCGCACGACCGTCGCGCCGCGCTCGCCGCAGGCCCAGATGTCTGGGAAATCATCGCCAGGCTCCAGGAACTCAACGGCTCCGAGGAGCAGCGCATCGCCCTGCTCTGCGAAGAATCAGAGCTGCACCCCCGGCTCGTTCGCATCGCCCTTGACTACGCCGCCGAGCACGCCAAGGAGATCCGCGAGCGGATCGACCGTAACCGGGCGATGGCCGGTCGCAGCCACCGGACTTCTCAGCAGCGTGCGGCACTGCTGGCGTGACCGCGTTCCTGATTGACGAGATGTTCCCAGCCGCCGCGGCCAGCCTTCTGCGCGACAAGCACGGACACGACGCGGCCCACGTCACCGAGACTGGCCTCCGTGGCGCGCCGGACGAGCAAGTTGCGGCAACCGCCCGCGCCGAAGGCAGAGCCGTCGTCACCGAGAATGTCGCGGACTTCTCCCCCGAACGCGACATCGTCCTCGTATTCGTCCTGAAGAAAAACCTTCCCGCAGGACGAGGCCAGGCAGCAGCGCTCGCCAAGATCCTCGACCGCTGGACCCGCGAATGTCCCGACCCCTACCTCGGCCCGCACTGGCCGCGCGTGAACTAGCCCGCGCCTGCCCGGCCCATCCAAGGAAGGTCTCAACCGATCCCGGGCGCAGCCCAGGATCCAGATCGGCGGCCGAGATACCCTGCCGTGAACAAGATCATTAAAGAGCCACATCAAGAGCCAACGGCCACCGTCGTCGGCCGATACCAGGCCACGTCCAGCGACCTGGAGTTTCGCACTTTTGATGGTAGCTGAGGACTGGCGGTCGCGCGGGCACGGATTTAGGCGGATGTCGTGACACGCCGGGCAGCTGGGGCCGGGTTACGTGATCTTCCGGGACTGAATCTACCCGCCTCACTGCTGTGCCTGCTGGATGAGCTGCGGCCGTGCTTCACCACGCCCGGCTTCGCCACGTTCTGCGGCCTGCTGGCCGGGCTGGCCGGGCAGGTCCGCCGCACCGTGGCGGGCATGCTGCTCGGCGGCTGCCTGCAGCATGCCTGGCCGCATGACCGGGCGCATTACTCCTTCGCCCGCGCCCGCTGGGAGCTTGACCAGCTCGGCCTGGCGGTCGCGCAGCTTGCGGTGATGCTGCTGGTGCCGCCCGGCGCTGATGTGCAGGTGGCGGTCGATGACTGGGTGTTCCGCCGCACGGGCCGTAAGGTGCACGGGGCGGGCTGGCAGCATGACGGCAGCTCCCCGCCGGTGAGCAAGCTCAGCTACGGCAACTGTTTCGTCACCGCCGGGATCGTGGTCAGGCTGCCGTTCTGCACCCGCGCGGTGTGCCTGCCAGTGCTGGCCCGACTGCACCTGCCCGGCAAGGGGAAGGACCCGGCAAGGTGGAAATGGCCGCTGCGCTGGCCAGCCTGCTGGCAGCGGCTTCCCCGGACCGGGTGATCCATGTCGTGGCCGATGCCGCCTATCACAGCCCGGCGCTGCGGACCCTGCCCGGGAACGTGACCTGGACCTGCCGGATCCCGCGCAACGCGGTGCTGTATGACCTGGCGCCGCCGCGCACCGGCCGCCGCGGCCGCCCCCGCACCAGGGGAGACCGGCTCGGCACCGCCGGCGACATCGCCGCCACCGCGTCCTGGGACACGCTGACCGTCACCGTCTGCGGCCAGCCGCAGGTCAGGCACGTCGCCGAGGTCAGCTGCCTGTGGTACGGGTCCTGGCGCACCCGGACCGTGCGGCTGACCCTGTCCCGCGACCAGCACGCCACCAGCGGCTATGACCTGGCCCTGATCACCACCGGCCTGGCCGCCGCCCCCGGCGCGCTGGTGGCCCGCTACGCCGCCCGGCGGGCGACCGGGCAGGCGTTCGCCGGCGCCCGCAACGTTCCCGGCGCGGGCGAGGCCCGCAACCGGGTCCGGCTCGCCGTCAAGCGCACTGTCCCCTTCGCGCTGCTCGTGCACACCCTGATCATGATCTGGTACGCCCGCTACGGCCACGACCCGGCCGGCATCGACGATCGCCGCGCCGAACAGCCCTGGTACCAGGCCAAGGCCGAGCCCGCGTTCGAGGACATGCTCATCAAGTTCCGGCGCACCCTGATCGCCGCCCGATTTACCGGCAGTCGCCCAGCTCAGCCCACCAGCGAGCAAATCCGCGCCATGCTCGCGGCCTGCGCCGCCGCTGCCGTATAACTACGAAACTTCAGAGCGACAGAACACGCAGGTAATTAAGACGCCATACCCAGCCACGGCAGGCACCATCTGGCCACTGCCAGGCTTTCCCTGACACGGAAGAGGTCACTGGTTCAAATCCAGTATCGCCAACCAGCTCAGAGTATATTTTTCGAATGTGCAATCTGCCGCCTCTGGCACTGTAAGAGCCAATGGGACAGCGCCGAGGGGCATCATGGCCCGCGGTATGGCAGTCAATGTGATCTTCGGCCGGATGCGTGACCGGCTTTGGTGCCGGGGGGCGGTGCGCCGCACAGGTCGCATGTGAGCGGGCGCGGCAGGCCCAGGACCGTGACGAGCACGGCGAGGGTGACAGCGCCGACGAGGGGACCGAGCATGTAGGCCCACAGGTAGGAGAACCTTTCCGGCGAACAGCAAGGGGCCTGCCTCAACAACCCTTATCGTCCCAGGCCAGGAGCACTTTTCCATTCAGGCGCGCCGCTCAGCCGCCGAACCCCCGTGAAAAGCCAGGGTTAGACTCGGGCATTGCAAGACCTTCCATTTCCGGAAGACACGGCCATGGCACGACGTAGTTCAGAACTTCCGGGGTCCACGATCACGGCATCTACTTGCGGCGCCCGGCGCAAGCCGAGGCAGAGGCCGCGTTCACGCCCGCCGAACTCGCGCAGACCGCCGTAGTGTGCGACGACTGCTACCAGGTGATCATGGGCTAGCTGGCCTTGCGCTGCTCCTTGCGCCACGCTTGGCCGCCGTCATCCGCCACAGCCGGGTCCGTCACCAGGTAGCCGGGGTGCGGCCGGAGGTCGGTGACGCCGATCCACCCGGCCGAGGTCTGCGTGATACCTAGCGAGGGCAGGTGCTCGTGCTCCAGGTTCGAGGCGGCGAACGCCTCAGCGGCGTCCCGGGTCGGGTACACGAGCGCGACAGCGTCATCGGGATGGACCGTGTCGCGGAGGCCAAGGATGCGCAGCGACGAGCCGCAGTTAGCGGGGGTTGGCTTGCCGTGCTCGGCGACCAGCGTACGGTGACGGGTCAGGTGCTCAAGGTAGTCGTCACTCATGGCGCAAGGATAGTTGCTCACCGCGACCTTGATGCCGGGAATGCCCCGTTCGATTTCGCGCGGTGTCGTATTGTCCGCGGCCGGGATGCTCCAGCAGAACTGGTTTTCGTAGGCGCAGGCGCGGCCGGCACGGGCATCGCGCGCCTGGCCGAGACGGTCATCCGCGAACAGGACCCGGGTGCCAGCCTTCGCCGGGCGGTCATCATGCTTGACTCGCGCGGCCTCATCTTCGACGGGCGCGATCAGGTGGACGAGGACAAGCGCCCGTTCGCGCTGCCCGCGCCCGAACTGGCCGCGTGCGGCTTCGCGGCCGCCGGCCGCTACGACCTCGAAACCGTCGTGCGGCAGATCGCGCCGACCATCCTGATCGGCACGTCAGCGACCCCCGGGGCCTTTACTGAGCCGGTGATCTGCGAAATGGCCGCCCGCACCCCCGCGCCGATCGTGCTGTCGCTGTCCAGCCCGACCCAGAAATCCGAAGCGACCCCGGCCGACGTGCTCGCCTGGAGTGACGGGCGCGCGCTGGTGGCAACCGGCAGCGCCTTCCACCCGGTACAAGCCGAAGGCCGCGACCGTGTGATCGGCCAGGCGAACAACGTGTTCATCTTCCCAGGAGCGGGCCTCGGCGCGATCGCGTCGCGGGCACGGGAAGTCACCGACCGGATGTTCCTCGTCGCGGCCACCACACTGGCCGACATGGTCAACACAGACCGCCTCGCCGAGGGCGCGCTATACCCCAGCCTCGCTCAGCTCCGGCCCATCTCGAGGGCCGTCGCGATCGCGGTCGCAAGCGAGGCACCCGCATCCGGCGCGGCACCAATGATGAGCCGCGACCAGGCAGCGGCCGCGGTGGACACCGCGACCTGGACACCGGAGTACGGCCCGCCCGCCGTGCCAACCGGACCGCAGGCCAGCCCTCCCCATGGCACGCCGCCGACAGGGCTACGCCGAATGCGGCGCACACACGCGCTCTCCGCCTAGCCAACCAACGGCCTAGCCAACCAACGGCCTAGCCAACCAACGGCAGGCACCGCCAAGGCCGGCACGCCTCCCCGGTAGTCAAGCAATCTGGCCACGCTGTCCTACGCGCGGCGGTCACTGGAGGTAGCGCGACAGGCACCGCCGTCGGGTGGTTCATGACAGCCGTTGCGCTTCCGGGGCTCGGCCGTGCGTCACCCGACGAGCTCGTCATCGAGACAGGCCACGAGTCCGCTCGTCGCGCCCGACTCAGGGAGCCCGCAGTCGGCCTGCGCGCGCAGAACGACCAGATCGGGACAGCCCCTGCCTTGGTCGAACCCGAGCTGACATCCGTGCAGAACGGCGGAATTGCGCAATGCGTCGCTATCGGGCTCGGTCCAGGGGATCCGGTCAGCGGGCTAGCGAGGGAGCGGGGTGCTCGCCGAAGAAGCGGATGAACTCGGCGCTGGCGTCCGGCCCGTGGGGGTTGGTGTAGGAGCCGTGCGAGACGCCACCTGACCAGGCGTGTCCGCCCTGGTGGATGATCCAGCACTCGGCCAGGGTCGCGCCGGCGGGGTCCAGATAGCAGGTGCGGGTGTAGGCATGGCCGCCAGGCACCTGGCCGCCGGTCACCGCGGTGGGCAGGGTGCCCCCGGGGTGGCCCGGGCTACCGGCTGTCAGGGCGTGGCCGATGAGGCCCGCGGCGTTGGCAGGGGCCACGATCGTATCCCGGTCACCGTGGAAGACGATCAGCGGCAGCGGTTGCGCCGGGGGCCGGGCGGGGTGTGATGGGCCGTGCCTCATCGCAGCGAATGCGGAGGCCAAATCACCGGCGGCAGCATAGGGCAGCCCGGAGTGCACGCCGGCGGCGGCGTACAGATCGGGGTAGGCCGCCGCCATCACCGCGGCCATCGCGCCCCCGGCGGAGAACCCGGCCACATACACCCGGGCGGCATCTGCCCCGTAGCGGTCCGTGATCTGGCCGGTGATCCCGGCGATCAGCGATGGCTCGCCGGCGTCACGGCGCTGATGACCGGGGACGAACCAGTTCCAGTACCGGCCCGCGTTCGCCGAGCGGGCCTGCTCGGGGTAGGCGACGAGGAACCCCTGCTGCTCGGCCAGGTCGTTCATGCTGGTAGCGGCGGCGAAGGCAGCGGCGTTCTGGGTGCCGCCGTGCAGCATCACGACCAGGGGCAGGGGCCTCCCGGCGTGGACGGTGGGGACATAGAGCCGGTAGGCCCGGGTGCCGGCGGCGTTGGTGTAGGAGAAGGCGTCGAACCGGCCCGCCGGCCGCTGGGCGGCCGGAGCCGCAGGCCGGTGCGCGCGGTGCAGGACCCACCCCCCCCGGCTGGGGCAAGTGCCGCGGCGGGGAATCCAGCCGGGCCGGGCCCGGCTAGGCGCGCCGCCGGTCTCCTCCCCGGCCGATGGTGCATCCGGTGCGCGCCGTGTCGCCGCCGGGCTGGCCAGGGTGTGCTGGATCAATGCGGTTGCCTCGGCGAGGCGGCCCTGGCGGGTCAGGCGGGTGGCCTCGGCCATCGCCGCCATCTGGCGTGCGTCCATGGCGGTATCCCTTCTCGTGGTTGTGCTCGCTGATGTTCTGGCAGGACGGCCTGTACATTGCGGGGCCGACGGTCCGGGCGGCCGTGGTGGATCACGGCAGCCTTAGGCGGTGCGAGGTGCTAGGGCGGCCTTCACCGCGGTGGAGGCACGGAAGGCGCCGAGCACCTCCACCGAGGCAATCGTGGCGAGGGCCAGCTGGGGGGAGACATCGGCGGCGATGCTGGCCAGCCCGAGTACCCGGATGTGGATCATCTGCCCGGCGTCGCGGATTTCCTCCAGGTCGCGGCGCGTGTAGTGGCAGCTGCCCAGGGTGAGGGTGCGCCGGGCCGCTGTCTGGTCGAGCGCCTCGCCCCGGGTGGCGAGCTGGGTGCGGATGGCCGTGCGGATGAAATCGGTGCGGTTGGTGTAGAAGCCTTCCTGGACCAGCAGATCGATCTGCCCGAGGTCCACCAGTCCCAGGTTGATAGTGATCTTCTCGGTTTTCTCGCCCTCACTCGGAGCCATCCGCTGACCATCTCCTGACCATCTATATGGATGGTAACTTTAACAGTGACGGCGATTCAACAACACGGCCGACGCACTTGCCCCGCATCGTCAACTACACCCCATCCCGATGATCGGTACCGCCGGGTCCGGGTGACCCACCCGTTCCACCCGCTGGCCGGCCGGGACTTCGAGTTCGTCGCCTGCCGCCAGAACTGGGGCGAGGACCGGGTCCACCTGCACGACGAGACCGGGCAGCTGTTCTCCCTGCCAGCAGGGTGGACCGATGTCGCGCCCGCCGATCCGTTCGTGGTGATCGCGGATGGCCGGTGCCCGTTCACTGTTGCGGGCCTGCTGGGGCTGGCGGATCTGATCGACCGGCTGCGGTCCCACCCAGGTGCCAGCGAAGCCGTTAAGCGGATTACGCCGTGAACGTCAAAGAGATTATGCCGTTCACTATCCCTGGCCGAGGGCGGCCAAGCTGGATCAGACGCGGATATCTGTTTATTTTCCTGGTATTCTTCGTTTTCTTGTGGCGTGTCGCAGTGAGAAGATCACCTGATTACGGCAAAATTCTCCTGACGACCGTAGCGTCAGGGAGGCGGCATGGCCCCGCGAGGATCACCGGAGGACCCGAAGGTCACCGCGCTGCGCGAGTCGCGGTGCCTGAACCCGCACCCCGGGCAGGTCACCGACCCGGCGTTCCTGGCCGGGGAGTTCTTCGACGCCCGCGACATGGTGCAGGTCAAGTACGAGATGGTGCGCCGAGTCAGCGTGGACGGCGCACCGGTCACCGCGGCAGCCGCGGCGTTCGGGTACTCCCGGCCGTCGTACTACCAGGCAGCCGCCGCGCTGGCCGCCTCCGGCCTGGACGGGCTGGTGCCGGCCAGGCCCGGGCCCCGCGGCGGCCACAAGCTCACCGGCCAGATCCTGACCTGGGCCGAGGAACAGCTGGCGGCCGATCCCGCCCTGAAAGCCGCCCGGCTGGCCGGGCCCATCGCCGAGGAGTTCGGGGTGCGCGTGCACCCCCGCTCCATCGAGCGGGCGCTGGCCCGCCGCCGGGAGCACTCCAAAAGTCGCTGACCCATCCGCTTACCAGCATGAACAGGAGGAGAACCCGTCCCTGCCCCTGCTCACCTCACCTGGCCCCGCGGCTGCTGAACCGGGCTCCCGCCCGGATGCCGGCCAGGACCCTGCTCCTGGCGGCGGGCTGGACGCCCGCTACGAGCAACTGCGTCATGCCGCCCTGCACGCACGCGCGACCGCGTTCCCGCTCGGCCTCGGCGTGCTCACCGGCAAGGGCGTCACCGCCTGGCGGCGGGCCCTGGCCCACCTGGCCAGCAGCCCCGCCCCGCACACACCGGCGCCGCCAGGTGCCGGTGCCCGCACCGCGCAGGCGCCGGCGCCCTGCCCCGAGCCGGCAGCCACCGAGCTCATCCACGCCCTGGCCGGGCTCGCCGTCGCGCTAGCCGGCACCTGATCCGTCCTCCCACACCGGCCCCGCCCCGGCGGGAAAGGAGCACACCGTGTTCACCGGCACCGCGGCGTCCAAGGTGACCGCCGCCCACCTCTCCAGGACGGCGCTTTTGCACGTCCGCCAGTCCAGCCTCAAGCAGGTCCTGCACAACACCGAGTCCGCGATCCGCCAGTACGACCTGCGCGGCAAGGCGGTCAGCCTGGGCTGGGCGGCTGACCAGGTCACCGTGACCGGCATCGACCAGGGCCACTCCGGCGCGTCGGCCGCCGACCGGGAAGGATTCCAGCAGATGGTCGCCGAAGTGTCGCTGGGGCGGGCCGGGATCGTGCTCGGCCTGGAATGCTCCCGGCTGGCCCGCAACTCCGCCGACTGGCACCAGCTCCCCGAACTCTGCGGCATGACCGGCACGCTGATCTGCGACGAAGACGGCCTCTATGATCCGAGGAATTTTAACGATCGTCTGCTTTTAGGCATGAAAGGGCAAATGTCCGAAGCTGAGCTCCACTTCATCCGGGCCCGGCTGCGCGGCGGGCAGCTGTCCAAGGCCCGCCGCGGCGAGCTCATCATGCCGCTGCCGGCCGGCCTGGTCTACGATGCCGCCGGGCACGTCATCCTCGACCCCGACACCGCCATCCAGGGCGCCCTCCGGCACCTGTTCACCACCTTCGAGGCGACCGGGTCGGCGACCGCGTGCGTGAAGGCATTCCGCGCCGCCGGCCTGTCGTTCCCCTGGCGGCACCTGAAGGGACCGCGCAAGGGCGAGACCGACTGGCAGCCGCTGGCCCACCACACCGTGCTGCGGGTACTGCACAACCCCCGCTACGCCGGCGCCTTCACCTACGGCCGGCACGCCCACCACAAGCAGCCGGACGGAAAGACCACCTCCAGAATGCTGCCCCGCCAGGAATGGATCTCCTTCATCCCCGGCGCCCACCCCGGATACATCACCCTGGAACAACACGACGCCAACCTCGCCCGCCTGGCAGCCAACGCCGCCGCGCACGGCCGCGACCGCACCGCCGGGCCGCCCCGCGAAGGCCCCGCGCTGCTGCAGGGCATCATCATCTGCGGACGCTGCGGACTGCGGATGACCGTCCGCTACCACGCCCGCGGCGACCAGGAACTGCCCACCTACACCTGCCACCGCGACGGCATCGAAAACGCTCGCAGCGCCTGCACCCTGATTCCCGGCCACACCCTCGACCAGCGCATCGGCACGTTCCTCATCGAGCAGCTCACCCCGCTGGCCGTCGAAGCAGCCCTCCAGGTCTCAGCCGAGCTGGAACACCGCGCGGCCGAAGCCGACGCGCTGCGCGCCGCCCACGTCGAGCGCGCCCGCTACCACGCCGACCTGGCCCGCCGCCGCTACCTCGCCGTCGACCCCGCCAACCGGCTCGTCGCCGGCACCCTCGAAGCCGGCTGGAACACCGCCCTGCGCGCCCTGACCGACGCCCAGGAAGCCCGCGACACCGCCCGCCAGCAGCACACCAGCCAGCTCACCGACGCCCAGCAGGCCAGGATCAGCCAGCTCGTCACCGACCTGCCCGCGATCTGGAACGACCCGGCCACCCCGATGCGCGAGCGCAAGCGCATCGCCCGGCTGCTGCTCACCGACGTCACCGTCACCCGCACCAGCGACACCATTACCGCGCACGTCCGCCTGGCCGGCGGCCAGCACCACGCCCTCACCCTCCCGGTGCCCAAACGCGCCTGGGAAATCCGGCAGACCCCGGCCGCCACCATCGCCGCGATCGACCGGCTCCTCGACCAGCACACCTGCGCCGAGATCGCCGGCATTCTCCGTCGCCGCGGCCTGGCCAACGGCGAAGGCAGGCCCTTCACCGCCACCATGGTGCAGCGCGTCATCCGCACCTACCAGCTACGCAGCCGCCGCCAGCGGCTGCTCGCCACCGGGCTGATCCCGCTCACCCAGATGGCCCAGCTGCTCGGCGTGTCCACCTCCACCGTCAAGATCTGGTACCACGCCGGAATTGTCAGCGGGCAGCGGTATAACGACAAAGGCGAAGTCCTCTACAACCCGCCCGGCCCCAACCCGCCAGCCCCCCACCAAGGACGCCGGCACTCCACCCAGCGACCTGCATGAACGCCACCTAGCCACCAACCGCTCCCAAGAGGTGCAGTATGCAACCCGAGGTTTAGCCTCGGGCTGGTCGCGGTAGACCCGTTGACGGCCTTTCCCGTCTGCGCCACCGGGCACGCCCGGTCAGTCCGGCCGGGCCGGATGCTCGGTCGCCGAGGGCTTGCTCGATGTAGCGGCGCAGGGTGCCATCATGCAGGCACCTCACCGCACGCGGCGGGAGCAGCGTGGCGAACGCCGACGTGTGCGCATCGAGCAGCGCCACGATCCCGCGGGCCAGCCGGCGGCTGCGGCGTGCACCTCGCCCGGACTGACTTAGTGGTCTGCCAGTGCCAGGCAGGTCAGCATGTCGTCGCGGTAACCAGCCGGGACGACGCCGAAATCCAGAACGGTCCGCAGCGCTTCCCGGCGGCTGCGGACCGGCGGGCGGGGTTAAGCGGCTGCACCAGGGACCGCGAAAGGTCCTCGGCCCAGCCGCAGGCCAAACTCATCACCGCCAGCCCAAGTGTTGGCCACCTTCTCGGCCTCGCCCTCGAAATGACCGATCTCCGGCTCGCCGGGGCGGGTACACCACTTGCGCACCCGAGCCTGCGCCAGCCCGGGCTGTCCTGAAAGACATAAGTAGCCGCAATGCCTGCATCGATTCTTCGGTAAGGCGGCTATGGCGTGGTTCGATCCTTACGGGTGACCGACAGCAAACGGGATGATCAGGCTGGGCAGGTGCGGTTTGCGCCGTTCTCGCGTTCCGGCAGATCAGCCGGGCATCAATGTGGCCCTAGAAGCGGCCCTACAGTGGCCCTAGGGCGCCCAGGGCAGTACGGGGAAATGCGGGGCAGTTGCCAGCGGCCGGTCAGCGCGGACTGCCTGGTCACGGGCCGACAATCGCGGTCTGAGACGCTCTACCGGCCCCCTGACACGGAAGAGGTCACTGGTTCAAATCCAGTATCGCCCACCAGGCCAAACACCGGACTGGCCGCTAGTCCGGCGGCCCGGCAGCCCTACAGTCTGAGCTGGCGAGCGCCATCAGGCCAGCCGATGGCGGGCAGCCGGGCATCGCCGCAAGGCGCTCATGGCACGGCAGAGCGGATACCGCCTCGCCGGGAACGCAAGTGCCATGTCGGCCAGCGTCCTGGTCAGCTGAGGATGGCGCCGGTCAGGCCGCCGAGGACCAGGGCTCCGGCAAACAGCACCGCCACGACGAGGGCGATGACGCGGGCGCGGGCGATGATGAAGGCTCCGCTGATCGCGGCGATGCTGGTGCCGGCCCCGGTGACCAGGAATGCCATCGCCGGCCCGAGGCCGATGGGTTGAGTCACGCGGTGCCACAAACGTGACGCCGCCTCGGCCATCAGGCCTAGCTGCATGTCCGCGCGCCGGATCTCGGTGGAGCTCTTGGCGCGCTCGATCTGGTAGAGCTGGTAAGGCATCATCGCGTCGCTCGGTCAAGCGCATGGATCTCCTGCTCGAGCTGGAGCGAGTGGGTCAACGAGTCCAGCAGGAGGTGGCCGGCTCGGAAGTAGCTTGCGGTGGCGCGGACGCGCCGGCATGGGATGAGTTCGAGCGCGGTGCGTGACGACGGGGACCAGCTATCGACGTCCAGCCTCATGCGCAACAGCGGGCGCAGCGGTCCCCGGGCCAGGAGAACCTCGACCCTACGTGTACCCCAGCCGCGATCGTGCTCGACTGGCCCGCGCAGCCGGCTGTGGCCGGCTTGCAGTCCGCCGCATCCCCCGCGCTGCCAGCTCTCAAGTGCGGCCACGCACGCTTCGAATGGGATATCAAGTATCCGCCGGAACGACAGCGAGCCCGGACCAGAGCCCATGCCCGTCCCCGCGCTCATGCTGTCCCACGGCGGGGCGTCGCCAGCATGGGCGCCGCGACCGGTCAGGTCGTGGTGTTTATCAGCGAATGCCGGAGCGGACGATCCCGTCGTATCAGGAAGGTGCGGGCGGCGAACCTGAGCCGATGTGCCTGATTTGCCGACCGGCCGGCGCGTGGTGGTGACAGCGGCGGCCGGTGCGGACTTACTGAACGTGAACATGATCTCCTCTTTGGTGTGCCGACTGGCCTACGCGTCGTCGGCCGAGCCTCCGTCCGGCAAATCTCCAGGGACACGACGTGGCGGTGCCTACGCGACCTCGACCGGCAGCTCATAGATCTCCGCTGGGGGGTGGCGGGCTTTGTCGTGCACCCGGAGCACCGTTTCCTTCGACGGCCCGGATGACAGGCAGAACACCTTGCCCCGCTGCGGGTCGAGCCACGCGCGCTCGAAGTGCACGCGCTCGGCGGCCTCGATCCCCAGATCGTGATCATGTGCCTAGCGGAACTGGTCCTCGGTCACGCCGACGAATTCCGCTCTGCACGTCCATGAACCTCGCCATGCCAGACTCCTTGCAGTAAACCGGTTGGCATGCCTTCAGCCTGGATCGGAGCGGCGTGCGTTTCATCGGTCAGGTGACCTAGTCCGCAGTTTCGGATACTTAACTTTGAGGAGGTACGCGGTGACGGATGGCTGGGGTGGTCCAGTCACCAGTACTGGCCGGCCGGGACGACTTCTTGACGCTGGCGGAGCGTCGGCTAGCGGAGACGGCGGCGGGAACGGGCCAGTTGTTGTTCGTCGCAGGCGAAGCGGGTATCGGCAAGACACGCCTGCTCCCCGCGCGCTCGTGCGGCGCGCACGCCGGCAACTTGGCCGTGGTCCGTGCGGCGGGCCCGCCGGCCTGGATCGTCTATTACTGGGACGCCAAATGGCAGGCCGACGGCTCCATAAGGCCATGCGCGGCCAACTGCACGAACGGGTGCGCCTGGCAGCCGGGCGGAAGAATGTGGCCTCGCCAGCGTGATCCGGCTTGTCGGAGCGGTGCCGGCCGACATGCACGACGAATGGCAATCAGGCGACCGACGTTACCTCTGCGAAGGCCTCATGGCGCTACTCAAGCCGAACGGCGATACTGGCACCATCGCCGCGATCGACAGCGGCGAGTAGTTACCGAGGATCGCCCCTCAAAGCCCATCACATTGCGGGGCTCTCTGCCGGGAGATGTGGAGGTTTCGCAACCTCATTCGGCGGTTAGCCGGCGGCGATGTAGTGCGCGGCGTCGCGGGCGGCCTGGCATACGCCGCAGCGGATAGTGGACGCTGGCGGCTCGATGGCGATGACGCGGTTGATCATCGCGGTCCGGGTCAGCCAGCGTGCCGGCCGGTTGAGCGGTCCTGGTGAACCGCATCGCGATCCGTGGCCGCCGGGTAGTAGGCGGCAGGCGCGCGGCTGCGATGTTCTTACGTTCCGCCAGGTCAGCTCGACAGCAATGACGCCCTAGAAGCGGCCCTGCCATCTCTATGGAGCCGCAAGTAGCCTGTGAGCGAGCGTCTATAGGATTTGCTATAGTCGGTGCGTGGATGCGTGGGACATCTACCGACCGACGAGGTAGCCGCCTGGCTGCAGCACCTCCAGGCCACAGACCCCAAGACCGCCGATCTCATGGATGACGCGATTTACGCGCTCAGCTGCTCCGGGCCTGCCTTGGGCCGACCGCTGGTCGACACGATCACAGGTTCGAAGATCAAGAATCTGAAGGAACTAAACCCGGATCCAGCGGTACCAGCGAGGTTCGCGTGCTGTTCGTGTTCGACCCCTGGCGCTCGGCGATCCTGCTAGTCGCCGGGGAAAAGGCCGGAAAGTGGGGCCGCTGGTATTGCAATGCGATCCCGCGCGCTGAAGAGCTGTATGAGATTCATCTGAAGGATCGGACAGAGGAGGAAGCCAGGCGATGACCAGCAGCTACACCAAGTGGGATCGTGCCGGTTACATTGAGCGGGCCGGCGGCCAGGAGGCGGCCGAGCATCGACGCAAGGCGCTCATGGCACGTCAGAGCGGGTACCGTCTCGCCGAGGAACGCAAGCGCCACGGTCTGACCCAGGCCCAGCTCGCCCGGGCTATGGGCATCTCCGCTGGCCGGGTATCTCAGATCGAGCGCGGCGAGGTCGCCACCATCGATGCCATCGCCCGCTACATCCAGGCCCTCGGCGGGCGGCTCGACCTGGTCGCCAGCTTCGACGATCACACCCTCATCGTGACCACCACCGAAGCGGCATGACGGTTTCGCCTCGATCGAGCCGGGGCGGCGGTGCGGCCTGCACCGCCGCCTGCCGGAGCGCAGGACGGACGGGCAGCTCGCGGGGCAGCCCGCCGAGCTCAGGGCGGTAACCGCCTGATAGATCGTCTCGTGCACGACATGCCGTTCCGGGTCGCCCGGGAACTGGCCGCGCAGCGCGCGGCTGATCTGCTTCGGGGCTCCACCGCTTCTCCAGCCGTTCCCGCACGAACTGCCGCAGCACCTCATCATGGCGATCTTGCCCGCCCGCGGCCGGGCCCGCCGCCGGACGGCCAGCTTGTGCGCGGTAAACGGGCGGTACTGGCCGCTGCCCGGATCCCGGTTCCGGCGCAGTTCCCGGCTGATCGTCGACGGGCTGCGGCCTGTCTGCTGAGCGATCGCCCGCCCCCGCCAGCCCCGGCCCGGCGCAGGTCCGCTATCCGCACCCGCTGATCTTCAGATAAGTACCGCAGCGAGATCTCCCGCCTGACCGCCCCCCGCGCCGACCACGGGAGCATAATGCAGCTTCCTGCCGTCCCTTGTGGTGATCGTGCGGCCGTGTCGCCACCGTTTCCCGGTCCGCCGGTTGATCCCGGCGATCCGGTACGCCTCTTGTTAGAGCCTTGCGCGATCAGCCGCGCGAACTGCTCACACTTCTCCGCCTGCGGCAACGCGCCCGGTCCCCGTCGGCCCATCGCAACCCCCGAACCCATCGAGTGTTGCGACGACCGCTAGAAACCGCCTGGTCGGCTGGCTGGCGAGCCATCAGCGCCGCGCTCGCAGCGGCAGAAGCTCCCGGTGATCGTCATGGGAGGGGGTGACACCCGTCCTGCCGCCGGGCACGATGTATCAGGTAAGCATCGGATGCCTCCTATCTGGTGTAGACGGCGCGAAAAGGGCGGGCCCGGCAGCACGGACCCAGCCCGTACGCCGGTTCAGGCAGGCCTAGGCAAGGGGACGCAATGGACGCCACCAACGAGGCAGCTCACGAGAAGGCCGAATTCTTCGACGCCAGCATGCACATGATCCACATCACCGGCTTCCCGCGCCAGCAGGATGTGCTGGTGCATCCGAAGGAGGCACCGAAAGCCGCCCGGCTCGACGTGTGGCAGACCAATCCGGATGACGGACGGCATATTTCCGGGTCATTAGACAGAAAAGCCGCTTTCAGCACGTCCACCTTCGCGCTGGCCAACAGCGGAAATCGGACGCTGCGCTCTCCGAAACATTCGTGGAAAATCAGCCTCGAACCCGACGATGGCGGCGAGCGGCTGGCCGGCCAGGCACGCGTCAACCTCAAGTCGATGTACAACGATCCGTCGCAAATGCGCGAGGCGATTGCCTGGCACCTGTTCGGGCGCGCAGCCATTCCTTCGCCACGGCACACCTACGCGAAGCTGGCCTTCGATGCGACCTACTTCGGCCTGTTCGCCGTCATCGAGCAGGTCGACAAGAGATTCCTGAAAGATCACTTCGGCGCGAACCACCAAGGCAACCTGTACAAGGCATATTGCGGTGATGTCGGGTGCGCGACGCTGGAACACCGGACCGGGCGTGACGGTGACGACAGTGGCCGCCAGTACTTCGTGCCCGGCAGCGACGACCACGCCTATCGGCTCAAGACCAACGGGCACGACCCCGAGGCCAGCAGCTACGACGATCTCGCCAGGTTCATCAAGGTGATCAACGGCGTGGGCCTGCGCGGCGGCACCGAGCGGTTCGATACCGACGCTTTCCGCGAGTCAGTGGACGCCATCATGGACACGCGCACGTTTCTCCGGTGGGCGAGCGTCAACCTGCTCCTCGGCAGCTGGGACAATTACTTCAAGACGCCGGCCAACTACTATCTCTACAACTCGGGGCGGCCGGGCGCCGCAGGCGATTTCATGCGCGTGCCCTATTTCACCTTCATTCCCTGGGACTACGACAACTGCCTGGGTATCTCCTACAACGGCACGCAGTGGCAGTATACCGACATCCTCGACTGGTCGAGGGACTCCCGCAGCCAACGGCACGACCACGGCTCCACGCACATTCCGCTGGTGCGAAACCTGCTCCGCAACCGTGCGTACCGTCAGTACTACCTCGATTACCTGGAATACCTGATCGATACCGAGTTCAATCCGGGAATGATCAGCGCACTGATTGGCGCCGGTGCCGACGATGGTCTCTGGGCACGGGTCCGCCAGGCGGCCTACCTCGAGTCAGCGACGCCTTACGGACAGACCTTCACGGGCCGCCAGTTCAGCAACGACGAGGTCTACTCAAGCGGCTGCCAGCAGAACGAGCTCAGGCATGGGAACGAGAAGGTGGAGGGCATCGTCCACTACGTCCGGATGCGGCGCGACAGCGCGCGGCAGCAACTGCAGGAGCTGCGGAAGACGACACCGCGCGCTACCGACCCAGCTGCATTCGCCGCGACCGTGGAAAACGCCGCCCCGGCGGGCGTGCACTGACGCGGCTCGCCGGGATTCAGGGAGGCTGGCCGTGACTGCCACGCAAGTACCTCAAAAGCAGCTTGAACTGGTCAGGGAAGCGAAGATCTCTGATCTCTTCCGCAGCAGGCTGGATCCGAGACTGGAAGCAAGCGGCGTGCTCGCCAAGGATGGCGCGTTCTATGTCATCTTCGACAACATGCCGCATATCGCCTTCATCGGCGCGGAACTCCCGGCGGCTGCCGGGGCAAATCAGGTCATTGAGCAGCATGAGGGTCATCGCCGCGGCTTCGAGGACATTGCCTACGACCCGTGGTCTGACCGGTTCTATGTGCTGATCGAGTCGCTGCGCCGCGGTAACGGAAAGTACATGGCCAAGGTGCAGGAGTACGACGCGAGCCTGAATTACCTCGGCAGCGCGTGGCTGGACTTCTTGCTTGACCGGCCCAACAAGGGGCTGGAAGGCCTGGCCTGCGTGCACCGCTTCGGGCAGACCCATCTCCTCGGGCTCTGCGAGGGGAACAAGTGCGCAGGAGGCGCCGAAGGCCGCATCCCCGGCGGCGGGCGGATCCACGTCTTCACCCGCGGCAAGCACCACTGGGACCGGGCGGACAAGATCCGGCTGCCGGAGACGCTCTTGTTCGAGGACTACAGTGGCATAACGGTGGCGGGCGACCGGATGGCCGTCGTGTCTCAGGTCTCCTCGGCGCTGTGGATCGGCAGCCTCTCGCCGTCAAGCTGGGAGGTTACCGGCGAAGGCAGTTGCTACGCGTTCCCGAGGGACGCCGATGGCGAGATCATCTACGGAACGGCCGAAGGAGTGTCATGGATCGCGCGGGACCAGGTCGTGGTGGTCTCGGACAAGGCGAAAGCGGACCAGGATCCCAGGTGCCAGTCCAAGGATCAGTCGATCCACATCTTCCGGATCCCGGAAGGCTAGGGCAGCAGGACCGGCCGGGCTCCAGTCGCCCGGCCGGTCCAATCCCGGGCCAGCGGCCGGTCCACGCGCTGTTCCAGCGGCGCGTGGCCGGTGACACGGCGCTGCTCAGGCTGGCCGGGCTCCGGTTCGTCCAGGCGGGCCTCGCCGCTGAGGCGTACGCCGACACGCCTGATCAGCTTGAGCACGTGCTCAAGTACGTACCCCAGCACTCCCGGCTGCCCTTTGTCCACCTGAGCCGCGGGCTGAATATGCTGCGCGAACGCGACCGCGGCGTAGTTGAGGAGTTCGCCGCCCGCTTCGCGGGACGCCTGTCCGGCATGGTCGTCCACGACAAGTCGGACATGGGCACGCAGGCCGGGAGCCTGGTGGCCGCGCTCACGGAACTGGGCACGCGCCTGGCCCGGCGGCCCAACGGGCCCGGGCTGTTTCTCGAGTACGCGGCGGGTCATGAACCCGGCTGGTTCGTCGAGGTGGCGGAGCGGCTCAAGGACATTGACCGGGTCAGTTGCTGCATCGACGTTGGCCACGTCGGAATCAGGCGGGCCAGTGCCAGGTTCGCCCACGAGCATCCTGACCTCAGCCTGGGGAGCCTCGGCCCGGATGACGGCAGGCTGCCCAGCCTGGTCGCGGATGTTCAGGGCGCGGTGGCAAAAGTAGTGCAAGACGTGGTCGACATGACGCGCTCCATCGGGCGACTCGGCAAGCATCTGCATTTCCACCTGCATGATGGGCATCCCCTCATCGGCGGCCTTTCCGACCATTTCACCTTCCTGATGCGGCTGCCGATCCCATTCGAGTACGAGGGGCGCCAGTCGCTTGCCACGATGTACGGGCCGGCCGGGCTAGCCACGATCGTGGCGGCCGCAATCGAGGCCTGCGGCGGCCTTGACCGGGTGTCGTTCACGCTCGAGATCCATCAGGCCGAAGGCCGTCTGCCGCTCGGCGATGCGGCGGGGCTCTTCGGGCACTGGCGGGATACCACCAACGCCGAGCGGATGAATTACTGGCTGTCGGTACTCGCCCAGAACGCCATGCTCATGGAACAGGGCATCTAGCGACCCTTGATACGGCAGCCGCCATTCGCTAGCTGACCTGCATGACCTCGGCGTCGCGGGCCAGGCTGGTGGTACCAGCGTGAGCGGGCTCTATTAGCTGGATCCGCCGACGGTGTGGTGACGGCCCCGTCGGTTCGTCGAGGGCCAGGCGTCTTGTTCGGGGTGTCGTTTTCATAGGCCGACGTTGAGCAGGAGAGGCCGGTGGTCGGAGCCGGGCTCGGCGCTGATCGGGTTCGGGGCGTCGGCGATCGACGCCGGTCTCGCGCCGTGGAAGTCGATGTCACCGTCTTTGACGAGCTTGGTGATGGCGTGGCTGGCCAAGACGTGGTCGATCAGTTCGGGTCTGCCGCGGTAGATCCGACTGAACCTATTCGCTGCCGGGATCCGGGCGGCCAGGTTCCAGAGCCGCTGGGCATCGCCCTGGTCTGGTTGGTCGAAGCCGCCGGTGCCAATCTCGGAGCCGGGAGGTCCGAGAAGGATCTGGGTGGTGGCCGCTTCTGGCTCGTCGTTGAAGTCGCCTAGGACAACGACCGCCTTGTCCTGCCCCTGCCCGTCCAGCAGCACCGTAGCCTGAGCGCGGACGGTGACGGCCTCGGCGGCCCGGCGGAAGAGGGCGTATGCGCCGAACCGCGCCCGCTCGCCTTCGTCGCGGGTGGAGAATCGACCACCGGGGAACGTGAGCAGTTTCGACTTCAGGTGGCAGGACACAAGATCGACGCTGCTACCGCCGGTCGTGCGGACCTGGACCCTCAGTGCCGGGCGGCCCATCTGATTGATCGCGGTCGCGGTGTCGTCGACCTGGATCGGGCGTAACCCGTCAGGGAACGCGACGACCTGGGTAACGCTGGTGAGCCCTAAGCGGGAGAGAAACCCGACGCGGATCCCGCGACCGTCGGGGTCGGCGGTAGCGGTGTGCCAGGTACCGCCGGCCCGGTTGGCCAGATCCGTGAGCGCGGCTGGATCGCCGACTTCCTGGACGGCCAGGATGTCGGGATCCATCTGCGTGATCGTGGCCGCCAGCGCGCCGATTTTCGCCGCGTAGACGTCCGCCTCCGGGCCGCCCGGCGAGCCGGGTTGGAACAGGTTCTCCAGGTTCCACGTACCGATCCGCACCATCACAGGCCTCCCGTTGCCCTCACCGACTAATCTGCAGCGTTCCCTGATCCTGGAAGGCGAAGCTCAGCAAGATCAGGGACCTGAACCCACCCAACCCCGGTCCTAAGGTGCGCTATGTGGGGCTGATCGCGGCGCGTCGCGTTGATAATGCGGGGCCCTGCGGCAGACATGCGGTTGTCGAAGACCGTCTGCAACCGCAGAGACCGCCTCCCATGTTGCCCACCGAGGACTTGTTCGTCTACGTCTACGTGCTAATCGATGACCTGGTAACTGCCCGGATCATCGCGATCCGTCCCGCCCGGGACCGGCGCCTGCCTGCAGCGATGCCGAGCTGCTCGCTATCGCGCAGGTTTACTACCTGCTGGGCGGCCGCAGCGAGGCGGGTTCCTGGCCGAGGTCGCGCGGGACTGGGCGCACCTGTTCCCGCGGTGAGCTGCCGGACGATGGTGATGTTGTCCTGGGTCATGTCTGCTCCTTCTCGACTGAGCCGCCGGAAATGATCTCGTCAGCGGGTTGGGGGACTCTCGTAGCCCATGGCGCACCGCAGGGCGCGCAGGGTTGCCTCGGGCTGTTCGAGAACGGGATCGTCGGCCGCGTCGTCGATAACGTGGAGCGGCCATCCGTAGCGGACACTTGCCGCCTGCGCGGCGCGCAGGCTGGTTGCCGGGTCGTGCCGACCCCAGATCAGGGTGGTCGGGACCCTGATGCGAGCCAGGTCAGCGGAGGGGACCTTGTGAAGGGCAAACGCTCGCATGAGCTGGGGCAAGGCTGCTTTCAGGCCCGGGGTTCGGGCTCGTTCCAGTACATAGGCCCGGAACGGTGCCCAGCGAGCATTGATCTGGTCGCGCATGCCATCAAGATTGACCGCGCAGTGCTGGTAGAGCCGGTCGAAACTGTCCTCGGTTGGCCGCCGGATGTAGCGAACGAGTGCCAAGGCGAGCCGGGGCCTGGGCCGGAAGCCGCGCAGGCCGAAGGTGTCCACGAGCACCAGCGCACGCAGCCGGTCGTTGCGCTCTACGGCGAAGCGGGCGGCGATGGCGCCGCCGAGCATGTGGCCCACCAGCACCGGAGGCGACGAGCAGGTGTGCACGATCAGCTCGTCGAGCCACGACAACACGCCGTCGGCATCCAGGTGCCCCTGGATCAGCTCGGAGGCGCCGTGGCCGGGCAGGTCGGGTGCGATCACCCGGTGGGTGCTCACGAGATCGGGCAGCATCCGCATCCACCGGGCAGCGAATTCGCCCTGCTCATGCAAGAGCACGACGGGCGGACCGTCACCGCCCTCTAGCACCGCGGTTGACACGCCGGCCAGTTGCAGTCGCCGCTCGGTGACGGGCAGGCCGGCCAGCAACCGCGCCCGGTTGCCGTCACTGGTGGCGTCATGAGCTTCAGTCTTGGTCATGGACCTGATCGTGCGCGCTTGCTGACGCGCTCGGCATCGGGCGAAGTATGCAAGCCGGCACGCGCGACGCAATGGGTAGTTCTGTGTAGGTCGCTAGACGAGGCCGTTCTCGTACGCGAAGGCGGTCGCCGCCGAACGCGACGACACACCGAGCTTCGTGAAGATGTTGCTCACATGACGGGCGACGGTTTTCTCGCTGATGACCAGTTTCCCGGCGATGGCCCGATTGGTCATGCCCGTGGCGAGGAGGGCAAGCACCTCGGCCTCGCGTCGGCTCAAGCCGCCGACCGGCGTCCCTGGTGCCCGCCGACAGAATCTGGTCCACCCGGGCAACGTCGGCGGCCGCTCCGAGGTCCTCGAACGTCGAGCGCGCCGCGGTCCACTCCATCGCCGCCGCCTCCAGGTCCCCTAGCTCCTGGCACGCCATCCCGACCAGCACCCGGACGCGAGCCGCCTCATATGGCGCCTCCAGCTCGCGCCAGCCTGCGCCGGCCCGGCGCAGCGCGACCAGAGCAGACCGGGCGTCACCCTCGGCCAGCAGCACTGCGCCGGTCGCGCAGGCAGACAACGCTCGTAGGACCGCGGCGCCGAGTTGGCCGGCAATGTTCGCCAGCCCGTCGGCCGCGTGCCGGGCGGCCACCACGTCGCTGACCGCAATCAAGATCTCCACGGAAGGTCCTAGCAGCCTGGCGCGAGCCGGCCGGTCCGTTGTCTCATCGAGCAGGCGACGGATCGCCGCTGCTGCGGCGTCAACCCGGCCCTGTGCCATCCGCAGCAGCGCCAGGCCGGGTTCGGGATCCCGGCCCAAGTCGCTGGCCTTGTGGTAGGCGCGTTCGGCCTCGGCGAACTCGCCACGCAACCGGTGCAACTCCGCTCGCTGGTAGAAGGCGGAACCTACCGCCGCCTGGCCAGCAGGCTGCGACAGCCGCTGACACGCCCGCCCGGCCTCGGCCACCGCTTCGGCCCACGCACCGTGCAGCTGCATGATCTCGGCCCGGTGCACCAGACACTGGCCGCGGTAGAGCACCAGGTCCGGCTGGGAATCGCACCAGTGGCTCAACGCCGCCGTCCACTCCCTGGCCCGGCGCAGATCGAAGATCTCCTGGCATGCTTCGATGACGCTGCAGTACACGTCACCGGCAACGACCGAGGACACCTCGCCGGCCGTGATGGCCACCATCGCTTCGTCCAGCAGCGCGACGCCCGCGGCGACCTCCCCCAGTCGGATCAGCGCGCGGCCCTGGCCATGCTGCGCAAACGCCCGCAGGTCCGGATCACCGAAGCGGTTGCCGATCTTGAACGCCTGGCCGAACGTCGCGTGCGCAGCCGCACACTCGCCCTCGAACATGCAGCTCATCGCCATCGGCAGCAGCACGTACCCCTGCTCGACACAGTCGAGCTGACCGTCATCCAGCAGGCCGCGCGCCCGGCCCAGCCACCCGAACGCGGGAGCCATCTCGCCCTTGTTCAACAAGGCGAACGCCAGCCAGAACGCGCACCGAGCCGCCCGCGCCCCATCATGGCGCTGCACATGTTCGCGGTACGCCCGCGTCCAGGCCTCGACGCTCCCCGCATCCTTGCCCAGCAGATAGCAGCAGACCGCGAGCCGCTCCAGATCCTCGCATTCCAGCGGCATCGACGAATCGGCGGTAGACAGCGCCGCGAACGCGGCACCCCACACTTGCCGCTCGAAGAACTCCCGGCCCCGAACCAGCACGTCACCCACGCACAACAGTCTCCCCCGCGACACGCGACCAGGCCACACCGCGCCACACGTCGAGCCTGCTGGAGCCCAAGTGAGCAACGAGGAAGCACCAACATCAGACCCGTCTGCCCGAAACCAACCCACCACCAGGCCAAGACCGTCCCGGGTGTCCATTTTGACCTGCGTGGCCTGACCCGCTCCCCACCCGTTGCCGAGAGCTTGTAACCTCAGGTGTGTAAAGATCTTTTAGTTTTGAGCTGGTTTCCGTTTTTACATGATTCGTCCTGGGTAGGCGATGCCGGGTTCGTTGAGTGCTTCGCGCCATCCCATGACGCGTTGTCCTTCGATGAGGCGTGCGGGCTGATCGCTGCGCTTGCCGGTTTCGGCGCGGCGTGCGGCGCGTTCGCGGGACCGGCGGGCTGAAGGCCAGGAACGGCGTGAATGCTGCGGACCGCGCCATTCAGGTCGAGGATCTCCTGGTAGGCCGGATCAGGGGATGTCGCCGTCTCTGGCTACCCGAAGGTGAACGCGTACGCCTCGGCACCGGGGTCGAGGAACGTGATCTCCAGCGTCCGCTCGCGGACCACGTCGCGCTCTCGGACGAGCTGGTACAGGCGGCCCCCCCGGAGCAAGCCGTTCCCGTCCTCGTCGACGTCCACGCCGTGTGACGGGCCCGGAGCCTCGCCGTCGAGGAGCACCCGGAACGCAATCGGCTCGCGCGCTCGGTGAGACAGCACGAGATGCGCGTCGCGCGCGTGGAACCGGTAGGCGATGCTCCCGCCGGCCTGGCCGGGCACGACGTTCTCAGGCTCGATCGTCCACTCGCCGGCCAGGGCCCAGTGGCTGGCGCGCAGCCGCCGGGGGAGCTCGTAGGCGCGGCGTTCGTCGGGCGCGGCGCCGCCGGGCGACGCGAACCGCTCGCTGCGCCCGTAGCCGAGATACGTCTCGGGCGTCCGCAGGTGGTCCCAGTCGGCCTCCGCCTCCACGCCGAGCCCCACGGCGGAGACAACCTCGCGCTCGACGCCGAGCAGCCGCTGGATCACGCGCTCCGATTGCTCGTAGCGGCCCTCGCCGAAGTGATGGTCGCGGATAATGCCGTCCGCGTCGACGAAGTACAGCGCGGGCCAGTAGTGGTTGTCGAAGGCACTCCAGATCGCGTAGTCGTTGTCGACCGCGACCGGGTAGTCGATATTTCGCTCCTTCGCCGCCTGCCGGACGCGGCCGGGCTCGTGCTCGAACGAGAACTCCGGTGTATGGACTCCGACCACGACCAGCCCGTCGTCTCGGTAGGCCTGCGACCACGCACGGACATACGGCTCCTGACGCAGCCAGTTGATGCATGTCAGCGTCCAGAAGTTCACCAAGACGACGTGGCCACGCAGCTCGGCCGGGCCGAGTGGCTCGGTATTGAGCCACTCGGCCCGGCCGAGCGAGGGCATGTGCACATGAGACACGGTCACCTACCGGAGCGACCGGAACCCCGAGCGGAGCTCGGAGGCGAACAGCTGCGGCTGCTCCCAGACGGCGAAATGCCCGCCGCGGTCGACCTCATTGAAGTACAGGAGGTGAGGGTACGCCTGCTCCGCCCAGCTCCGCGGGCCTGATAGAGCTCGTCGGGAAAGACGCTGACGGCAACCGGCCACATAACCGCCCTGCAGCGGCACGGCCGAGACGTCATAGCGGCTGACCACGACCCCGATCGTACGGACCACGTCCGTCAGTGACCCTCAACCCGCCGGACACCCACCGGGATCGCAGGAACCCAGACCGTAGAGCGGCGATGGGCCACAGCGCTCGTTGCCCCGGTTGTTCACTGCGCGTATGGTCAAAGTCGTAGCAGTAGTTCTACCGCCTCGGCGCGCTTGCAGTCGGGCGGTTCCGGGTACGGCGCTCCGGCCCTCGGTGACGTGGTCGAGTTACCCAGGAAGAGACCGATGAACCGTCCCGGAACGGGCGACGGGAACTGCGAAGCGACTAGCAGGCCGACTCGCCGCCGGGTGGGTGCCGCCGGATCGCGCAATGCCACCGTCGGCCCTCAGGCGACGTTGGCGCTCACCTTTTCTGCCGACTCCTCAAAGGTGACCAGCACGCCTGGCTCGCCATGCTCCCGGGCGCCAGCGACGAGGAAATGCAACCCCAGCAGCGTCTTACCGGACCCCGTGCCGCCCGTCACCAGCGTCGACCTGCCACGGGGCAGTCCGCGGCTGGGCGAGAAGCAGGACGAACGAGCGCAGGCGGCGGGCAGTCGCTTGCTGGGTTGAAGAAGTAGGCTCCGCGCTTTCGACCTGACTTTCTGCACCCGAAATTCGTACCCAGGAACTGGCGGGCGAAATGACAGCCAGATCACCCCGATGGAGACCATAACCAGCGCCGCGCACAAGTCGCCACCTGCGCCGAGTAGCATCCCGAGGACGACGACGACGGCCGCGGGCTTTGACCAGGCCACCGCTGGCAGTCCTGGTGGCTTGGTGCTCGTGCTCAACTCGGGCAGTTCGTCGGTCAGGTTCGCGCTGTTGCTCGCCGGGAGCGGCGAGCGTCTCATGGGGGGATCGGCGAGCAGCCCGGCACGCCCGAGGGCTATTGCGGGTTCAGTCGTCTACGGCGACTGCGTCATCAACCCCGGCCCGGCACCGAGGATCTGGCCGACATCGCGATCCAGAGCGCGGCGTCGGCGCGTGCCTTCGGCATCGAACCCCGAGTGGCGATGATCAGCTTCAGCACCGGCACCTCTGCTGCGGGCAAGGACGTCGACAAGGTCGCCGACGCGACCCGGATCGTGCGCGAGCGCGAAACCGGCCTGGCCGTAGATGGCCCGTTGCAGTACGACGCCGCCGCCGCCGCTTCGGTAGGGCAAAGCAAGCGGCCCAGCGCCCGCGGGTGGCCCAGCCCGATTGACGGCTGCCCGCCTCGGCGGATCCCCGGGTACGGGCAGATGACCGGCTGCTACACGCCGGCGAGCCCGCGTCTGGGGATCGCGGCAGCCCTGATCCGCTCCGCGACGTTGCCAGCATCTCGGCGGTCTACGCGTCACAATTCCGGCACTCACGATGCACTGCTCCGCTTGACAAATCAATCAAATGCTAGATATAGTAAGCACAGACGCCGAGGACACATGGAGGAAAAGATGACTGACACCGTTACCGTCGGCCAGGAGTTGCAAGGCCAGATCCTGGACACGGTCCGCAAGAGCCAGGAAATGGCAATCGAGGCAATCAAGACCTGGACCGACGCACTCCGGCCGATGACATCGGCAATGCCGCCGGTCATCCTGCCGCTGGCCGACAAACTGCCAAAGCCGGAGGAGTTCATGGGGAGCGCCTACAACTTCGCCGAGCAGCTGCTGGCTAGCCAGCGGAAGTTCGCGGAGGACGTGTTCCACGTGACCGCACCGCTCACGGCAGTCCCAGGCAAGTAAAGCCAGCTCACCGCAGAAATAACGGATGAGCAGCGCGGCGGCCCCGGTACATCCGGGCCCGCCGCGCCACTACGTGCAGGCACGCCGTGCACCCGCCGCTGCCGGTGCCAGGGCAACCGTACCCTCGTCGGCCGTACTGGGCAGGCGGTGCGCGCGGTTACTTGAGAAGGTTCTGCGGCGGCTGCACTTCGCGGTTGAGGATCTTGCCGGTCGGGCCCTCAGGCAGCTCGCGGACGATCCATATATGGCGCGGGTACTTGTATGCCGCCACTCGTTCCCGGACGAAAGCGCGCAGTTCGGCTGGCGTGACGGTCGCTCCCGGCAGGAGCTGCACGGCGGCGGCGATCTCCTCGCCCAGCTCGGGGTGCGGGATTCCGATCACGGCCACCTCGGCGACGGCACGATGCTCGTGCAGGACTTCCTCGATCTCGCGCGGGTACACGTTGTACCCGCCGCGGATGATCAGGTCCTTCTTGCGGCCGACGATGAGGTCTCCGACAGACCGTAGGCTTCCAGGATCATGCACCCGAAGGCCTGCTCGAATCCGCGCAAGATCTCCAGCGGCATCGAGGCGCCACCGGAGATGCAGGTCCGCAGCGACGAGGTATCGGCGCCGGCCGGGTCCGGGCGATGCAGCATCGCGGCGTACATCGTCGGCACCCCTCGAAGATCGTCACCTTGTCGCGCCCGATGATCTCCAGGGCCTTGCCGGCATCGAACCTGGGCAGGAGGGTCAGGTTACCTCCGGTGACGATCGTCGCGTTGAGGCCACAGGTCAGGCCGAAGACGTGGAACAGCGGCAGGCAGCCCATGACCACGTCGCCGGGCCCGGCGTTCAGCATGATGGCGGCCGCGAGCCCGGCGTTGCGGGTCAGGTTCGCGTGCGTGAGCTCGGCGCCTTTGGGCCTGCCGGTAGTTCCCGACGTATAGAGGATCACCGCGTCGTCGCCGCCGGCCTGATCCGCCGTCGGCGGCGCCGGGGCGAGCCCGGTGAGCAGCGCGTGCAGATCGGGCTCGTCGACCTTGATGACCTGCGCGCCGGTCCCGGCGGCGCCCTTGGCTGCTTCGCCCGCTGCGGCGTGCCAGGCGAACAGGATCTTCGCACCCGAGTCCCCGAGATAGTAGGCAACCTCGCGGCTTTTCAGCATCGGGTTCATCGGCACGATGATTGCCCCGGCGCCGAGCGCACCGTAAAACGTGATCGGGAAGGCGGGCACGTTGGGCAGCATGACAGCAACCCGGTCTCCCTGCGCTACCCCGAGGGCTTGCAGCAGCGCGGTCATCCGGCCTGCGGCGTCCGCCAGCTCCGAGTAGCTCAGTACCAGGTCGTCCAGGCGCACCCGGGCGCTCGGCATGATCGGCTGCCGCTTGCGCGAGCATGGAACTCAGATTCTTCATCACGCCTCCGGCAGGGCGGTGTCAATGCCGCCCCGATGCATCATGCCCCGGATAGGCGCAATCGACCGGCCCGGTCAACGCGCAAGCCCGGTTTGAGGTCTGGAAATAGAGCCGCGGCCTGTCCCGGCAGATATAGGAAGTTCGCCCCTATCCTGCGCAGACGCGGCCGACAGAGCTAAAGCAGTGCCCTGGACCACCCCGGGGGCACGTGCGAAAATGAGTTCCAGGGTGATGTCGTGGAATTCCAGTCGCGCGGTCATCGTTCTGGCCGCTTCGCCCGGCCGAGGTGTATCTGATACCCGGACTGCGCCGGACGTCGTAACGGCCGGGCCGGAGACGAACGGGCCCTGCCTGGCCGGAGTTGAACCCCGCCGGGCGCGCCGGGACGCGCATGCTTGGTGATCGGCACGAAGCCAGGAAGGCCCGGTTATGGATCTGCACTACAGTATTGGCGAGGCGCTGGGAACCGACTACTTCGGGCTGCGTGAGCCGTTCACCGCGCAGCAGGAAAGCTATCTGGTCCGCACCCGTGAGTTCGTCGATGCCGAGGTCCTCCCGGTGATCAATGGTTACTGGGAGCGAGCGGAGTTCCCGTGGGCGCTGATCGAGAAGATGTCCCCGCTCGGCATCGTCGGCGACGGGATCGAAGGCTACGGCTGCCCGCCGATGGATCCGCTGGCGGCCAGCCTGATCAACATGGAGATCAACCGGGGTGACGGCAGCCTGGGCACCTTCCTGGCTGTGCAGGCTGGGCTGGCGATGCAGGCGATCGCGAAGTGCGGGTCAGAAGAGCAGAAGCAACGCTGGCTGGGACCCATGGCCCGGCTGGAAAAGGTCGGCGCGTTCGCGCTGACCGAGCCGGAGCACGGGTCCGACTCGGTCTCGCTGGGGACCACGGCCAGCCCTGACGGGGAGTCTTACGTCGTCAGCGGGCACAAGAAATGGATCGGCAATGGCAGCATCGCAGATGTCGTGGTCGTGTGGGCACGGGACATCTCGGATGGCGGGGTGAAGGGGTTCCTGGTCGAGAAGGGCACCCCTGGCTACAGCGCCAGGATCATGGCGGGTAAGGCTTCGCTGCGGGCGGTCTGGCAGGCGGAGATCGAGCTCGACCGCGTGCGGGTCCCTGCTGAGAACCGGCTGCCGGGCGCGAATTCGTTTAAGGACTGCGCCGCTGTGCTGACCGGGACTCGCAGCGCGTGCGCGTGGATGGCCCTCGGTCACGCGGTCTCGGGTTTCGACGCCGCGCTGACCTACGCCAAGCGCCGCAAGCAGTTCGGCAAGCCGCTGGCAAGCTTCCAGATCATCCAGCAGCGGCTGGTGCGGATGCTGGCCGATGTCACCGCGATGCAGCTGTACTGCGCGCAGATCGCCAAGCTGGACGCGGCCGGCAAGCTGGCCCCGACGCTGGCGGGGCTGGCGAAGCTGCACAACACGAGCAAGGCCAGGGTGGTACTGGCCGATGCCCGCGACATGCTCGGCGGCAACGGCATCCTGCTTGACTTCCACGTCATCCGGCACATGGCCGACATCGAGTCCATCCACACCTTCGAGGGCACCGAGACAATCCAGACCCTCATCGTCGGCCGGGACATCACCGGCATCGGCGCGTTCAGCTGACCAGCCCATCAACGGCGGCCCGTCCGGATACGCTCCAGGAGGAACACCATGCGCATCCCCGCGGAATCCTTGTCCGGCAGGTCAGTACGGGACAAGGTCGTCACCGCTGCCGAGGCGGTGCGGCTTATTCGTGACGGCGACTCGGTCATGGTCGAGGGGTTTGTGGGCCAGTGCTTCGCCGAGGAGCTGACGCTGGCGCTGGAGCAGCGTTTCCTGCTGACGGGCGCCCCCCGCGACCTCGGGCTGGTGTTTACCGTCGCCCCCGGGAACCGGCACGGTCGCGGGCTGGACCGGCTGTGCCACGAGGGCCTGCTCAAGCACGCCGTGGGCGGTCACTGGGCCTTGTCGCCAGAGTTGGGGAAGATGGCCGTTGGCAACAAGATCGAGGCGCACAATCTGCCGCAGGGAGTCATCTCGCAGCTGTTCCGGGACACCGCCGCCGGCAAGCCCGGCCTGCTGACCCGGGTAGGACTGGGCACCTTCGTCGACCCGCGGCATGGCGGCGGGAAGATCAACGAACGGACGACCGAGGATCGTGTCGAGCTAATCACCCTCGGCGGCGCGGAGTACCTGTTCTACAAGGCGTTGCCGCTCGACGTGGCATTCCTGCGCGGCACCACCGCGGATCCCGAAGGGAACATCACCATGGAGCGCGAGGCGCTGACCATGGAGGCGCTCGCCGTGGCCACAGCGGTGCACAATGCCGGTGGCCTGGTGATAGTGCAGGTAGAGCGGGTCGCCGAGAGCGGCAGTTTGAGCCCGCGTGAGGTTAAAATCCCGGGAATCCTGGTCGGCTGCGTCGTCGTTTCCCAGCCTGAGCACCATTGGCAGACCTTCGGCACGCCTTACTCGGCGGCGTTGAGCGGAGAGCTGCGCCGGGTCCGCAACCCGGTCCCGCCGCTGGAGCTGACCGCGCGGAAGGTCATTGCCCGCCGGGCGGCGATGGAACTCCGGCCCGACAGCGTGGTAAATCTCGGCATCGGCATACCGGAAGGTATCGCAAATGTGGCGGCCGAGGAACACATCCTGGACTACCTCACGCTGACCGCCGAACCCGGTGCGATGGGCGGCATGCCGACCGGAGGGCTGGATTTCGGCTCGGCGGTGAATGCGCAAGCCATCCTGGACCAGCCGTCCCAGTTCGATTTCTATGACGGGGGCGGCCTCGACGCCGCGTTCCTGGGCATGGCTCAGGCGGACCGTCTGGGCAATGTCAATGTCAGCCAGTTCGGGCCGAGGCTGGCCGGCTCGGGAGGGTTCATCAACATCAGCCAGAACGCCAAACGGCTGGTGTTCACCGGGACCTTCGTCGCGCCGGGCCGCTGCAGCGTGCAGGACGGCCGGCTGGTCATCGCCGACGGCGACGCGGCGCCCAAGTTTCTCGCCGAGGTCGAGCAGCGGACCTTCAGCGGCGAGTACGCGGCCGCCGCCGGCCAGCCGGTGCTGTACGTGACCGAGCGATGCGTCTTTCAGCTCACCCCCGACGGCCTGGAACTCATCGAGATCGCCCCCGGGGTGGACCCCGAGAAGGACGTCCTCGCCCACATCGGGTTCGAGCCCATCATCCGCGGCGAGCCGAAGCTGATGGACACGCGGATCTTCGCCGCCGAGCCTATGGGCCTGAAAGACGACCTGCTTACCGTGCCACTAGAGGCGCGGTTCGCCTACGACGCCGCACGCAACATGTTCTTCCTCAACATGGAGGGCATGTCGCTGGACACCAAGGACGAAGTCGACGCGATCGGGACCGAGGTCGGCAAGCGGCTGGCCGTCATCGGCAAGAAGGTGCAGATGGTCATCAACTACGACAACTTCTACCTGGCCCCTGCCCTGACCGATGACTACACCGCCGTAGTCCGCGGGCTGGCCGAACGCTACTACGCCAGCGTGACCAGGTACACCACCAGCTCCTTCATGCGGCTCAAGCTCACCAGGCACCTGCACCACCGGGGACTGGCCCCGCATATCTACGAAAGCCGCCAAGAAGCCATGAACTGGCTCGAGACGATACACAGATCGTCAGCGCAGTCCGGGTCTTCGGTGGGGTAACGGCCAGCGGTGGAGGTTGCGGTGGTAAAGGCCGCCGCCCTCGTGGTCGGTGGGAGTGTTCAGCCGCCTGTGCCGACGGTGGGATCGGTCACGCCGAATGCGTCCCCCAGGCTAGTGAGATCAACGGCGAGCCGTGCATGCGCGGGCACATGCTCCAACAGCGGGCGCATCGCTTCGAGGGCGGCGAGGATTTCACGCCCGACCTGCTGCGCAGAACGCATCGCATCCACGGAAACCAGGATTCCGCGGTCGCGGTACCACGAGACAATAGGGGAGGTTACTTCACGGTAGAGGGCAAGACGCTGGGCAATGATGCCTGTGGTGTCGTCGGAGCGATGCTCGAGCGCAGCTCGCGCGAGCAGCCGGCGCATGAGTTCCCCGTCGTCGGCCTGCAGGTGCAGCGCCACATCCGCGGTCATCCCGAGTTCGCGGCCGATCAGGTAGGCCGCGCGGGCTTGGTGCATGTTCCGCGGGATTCCGTCTAGGACAAACCCGCCTCCGGCCGCCTTGGCGGCGACCATCGCCTCCCGCAGCATGTCGAGTACGACCTGGTCTGGCACAAGTTCACCGCGGTCAAGATACTCCTGAACGGCCATGCCGAGAGCGGTCCGCCGCGCTACGTGATCGCGCAGCAGTTCGCCGGTCGCGATGTGGGGAATGTCGAAGTGCGCGGCGATTAGTGCGCCCTGAGTCCCCTTGCCCGCGCCCGGCGGCGCGATCATCAGTACTCGCATGCTCAGCTCCTCACATCATCATCCCGTCCACCGGCCGTCCAGTCGATAGCTCGGCTCACCGCCGGCAACAACGAGCAGCCGGCGGTGCTGACGGTGACGGCGCTTCTCGCACTCGGCGTTAAGGCGTGCGGCTCAGTATGACCTTGAGTGCTCCGGTCTCAGCTGGGCGGGCGAACACGTCGTATGCCTTGTCGAATTCCTCCAGTGCGAAATGGTGGGTGATGAACTGCCCGGCGTCGATGTGGTGGCTAGCCAGAAGGCGCAGCAGTGTCGGGGTGGAGTAGGCGTCGACCAGGCCGGTCGTGATGGTGATGTTCCGGATCCACTGCTCCTCGAGGTGCAGGGTCGCTGGCTTGCCGTGCACGGCGATGTTGGCGATCCGCCCGCCGGGGCGAGACAGCTTGACAGCTAGCTCGAAGGTGGCAGGTACCCCGGCCGCCTCGATCGTCACGTCAGCGCCAAGCCCGTCTGTCAGGGACCGGATCACTTCCAGCGGGTCCTGCCTGGAGTTGTTTACGGTGATATCTGCGCCGAACTGCTTCGCCGCCTCCAGCCGGGAGTCAGCTAGGTCGATCGCGATGATGTGGCTGGGGCTGAACAGGCGAGCGCCCATGATCGCGGACAAGCCGATGGGACCGGACCCGACGACCGCGACGACGGGGCCTGGCCGCACGCCGCCGTTGAGGACGCCAACCTCATAGGCAGTCGGCAGAATGTCCGCGAGCATGAGTATGTCCTCGTCGGCAGCGCCATCGGGTACCGGGTAGGTAGAGGTGTCGGCGAAGGGCACCGGACGTACTCGGCCTGGGTGCCGTCGATCTTGCAGCCGAGGATCCAGCCGCCGCCGCCGAGGCACTGCCCGGAACCCGAGACGCCCGAGACGAGAACGCGGTCGCCGGCCTTCACCCTCTTCACGCCGCTGCCGGCCGCCTTGACGGTCCCGACTGCCTCGTGGCCGAGGATCCGCCCGTCAGTCACGACCGGGACGTCACCTTTGAGAATATGCAGATCCGGGCCGCAAATCGTCGTGGCATCTACGCGCACGATCGCGTCCGTGTCAGCGGTGATTTCTGGCTTCGGCACTTCCTCCCACGCCTTATTTCTCGGTCCGTGGTAAACAAGTGCTCGCATGGCCATTCTCCGCTTCTGTGGGGATATATGACCACGATGCCCGCTGCCGCACTCGCACGGCAGCGGCGAAAGTCCCGTAGCAGAACCGAAAGTCCTTCGCAGTTACCTGGTGTTGGGAATTACAGCCGTAACACCCGGACTTGCATCGGGCGCTACAGCGCGAGTGAAGGCGCTCCTAGGCCGGCTCATTGACCGGTGAGACCGTGTTGCTCATTCAGGGCGTCGGCGAAGGCGCCAGTAACTGCTCCCCCGTTCTTGACACGTGTCAGCTGGGTGCCGCGAGCGCCTGCGACGTCCACGGTACTGAAGGCCCCGCTGGCGTAGATGAAGCCGTGGGTATTGCCGGCGGCGTCGGTGTAAAAGCCGGCGATCTCCCCGGTGTCGTTGATGCCGAAGGCGGTCGTGCTGGTGGCGAGCGGGAAGTTGACAGGGGTGAACACGCCGGCCTGGAGCAAAAAGCCGTGGGATCCCGTTGCATCCGACCATGCTCCGACGATGTCGCCGGTGGTGTTTATCCCGGCGGCAACGGTCCCGGTGGCCCCGGGGAAGTCGATGGCCGTGAAGGTGCCGCCGCTGCTGACGAATCCATGCTCGACGTTGGCGGCGTCGAAGTAGTCGCCGACGATCTGCCCGGCATCGTTGACGCCGATGGCTTGAGTCCCGCTGGCGCCGGGGAAGTCTACGTTGCCGAAGGTGCCGCCATCGTTCGCAAAGCCGCGCTGCACGCCCGCCAGGTCCTGGTACGCCCCGACGATCAGACCAGCCCCGTTGATGCTCGTGGCAATGCTTACCGTCGAGCTCGGGACGGGGAGAATCTGGTAAACCCCGCCCGTGAAGGTGAACGCGGTCGTGGGCGAGGTGCCGCTGCCGGGATCGAAAACGAACGCGCCCACCGCGGTGGTGCCGTTATTGTCGAAAACCAGAGACAGCGCCGCACCTGGATAGTCGGCACTCGCGAACGCGTACACCTTCGCCGCAGCCAGCTCTCGAGCCGCGGCATCATCGGCCGAGACCTCGGTGCGTTCGAGCCCAAGACCGGGTCGAAGATCCAGTAGGCCTCGCAGGACGGCCCGTCCCGGCCGGTCCGGTGATGGCTGCGCTGCTTTCTCCATGTCGCTCCCCATTTGAGCCTCGTGGGTGTGCCAGAGGACTTCGGCTGTCAGTTGGATCGTCGCATCCGGAACGGCGGCTAGCTGCCCAAGTTCCCGTTGCCGGGATCATCGAAATGGGTCCAGGAGGCTGATCGACAACTCGGGGCTCTCGACGTGGGCGTTGTGACCGAGGCCAGGGAGCGTGACCGTAGCGGCGCCCAGCCGGCCAAGTTGCTCATCGGTGTTCATCGGGTCGTGCTCGCCGCGGGCAAGGGTCACCAGCGCCTGGGACCGCGCCAGCAACCGCGGCATGTCGGGTGCCCCGACCGCGAACGCAGCAGGATCCATGGCCACCCGCCATCGCCGGTCCCGCTCACGCAGTCCGGCGTCTACGGCCGGGTCATCGGCGGACAGCAGGCCGGCCAGGCCGGACAGCCGCAGGTAACGGGCGGCAGCCTCGTCGCGCGAGGCGAACCAGGCCGGCGACCGGCGGGCAGCGGCCCGCGCCCGGTCCAGATCCTCATCGGTCCAAGCGACCTTGATCCCCAGGCCGATGACGGCCTGCACCGACACGGCGAACCTGCCGCTGGCCAAGGCCAGGCCGACGACGCCGCCCAGCGAATGTCCCAGCACCACGGTGCGGGCATCGGGCCCGACGATACCGGCGACCGCGTCGGCGAGGTTGTCGAAGGTGTACCCAGATAGCCACCGCGAGCCGCCATGACCGGGCAGGTCCGGCGCTAGCCAGCGCCCCGGCCACCGCCGGGCGAGCAGGGGCCGCCAGCTATCCCATGCGTCGCCGGTCGCGCCGAGGCCATGCAACAACACCAGAACGGGCTCCCCGCTGCCGCCCCCGTGAACCCGCAAACCGGCCTCCATACCTCGCAGTGTGCCACCGCGCACCTCTACGGAGACCCGGCGGCGACCGTCACCACGCCATAGGCCAGTCTGGCCGTCGAGAGCCCAGTACCTACATTTCCCGGCGGAAGGTGGCCCATAGTGAGCGGACCCGCGCAGCAGCCGGTGGCGCCTTATCCCCGATGCCAGCCGGTAATCCGCCGCCGCCGCTCACGCGTCACACAACATCCGGGCCGGCCGCGTGCCCTGCGGGGTGACCAGAATCCGGCTGCCCAAAACCGGCTGCCCAGAAGAAGGATTCATGACCGAGACCGTGGCCCTGATCGCCGCCCTGGCCGCCGTGGCCGGCCTGGGTGGCGTGATCATCGTCCTCATGCGGCGGTGCGCCGCGCAGGAAGCTTCCTGCCGCCTGCTGATCCGCGCCCTGGCAGAGCAGAGCCCGCCTGGCCGGGCACCGCAGCTGCGCGTCATCCAGGGCGGCCGGCAGTGACCAGTAGGCGGCCACCGGCGGAGCTGCGACGATCTATCGAAGTTAGGGAGATTTTTGCCGGATAATTACCTGGATGCTACGAACCGGTAGCATTGCCCCGCTGGCTGAAGGCATGCCGGCGGAAGGCAGGCCCGGATGGTGAAGCTCAGCGTCGTTGTGCCGTTCTACAACGTCGAGGGATACCTGCAGGAAGCGCTTGAGTCGGCCGCCAGGCAGTCTCTGCGTGATCTTGAAGTGATCATGGTGGATGACGGGTCGACCGACGGCAGCGCGCTGATCGCGAAGTCGTTCGCCTCCCGCGACCCGCGATTCCGGCTGTTCCAGCAGGAAAACCAGCGCCAGGGCCCGGCCCGCAACTTCGGCGTGCGGCAGGCGGCCGGTGACTATCTTGCCTTCCTCGACGCCGATGACGTGCTGCCGGGGAATGCGTATGGCCTGCTCGTCGGCTCGCTGGAGGAAACAGGCTCGGACATCGCCGCGGGCGGCGTTCGCCGCTTCAGCACCGGCTGGGTCTCCCAGACTGTGGTCCACACGGAGGCATACCGGAAGACGATCCCGCGCACGGACGTCGCGCGGCATCCGGCCCTGCTCCGGGACTGCACGGTGTGGAATAAGGTGTACCGCCGGGATTTCTGGAACAACGCTCAGCTGGAATTCTCTGCCGCCCGGTATGAGGACATCCCGGTCGCTATCCGGTCCTACGTGCTGGCGCGATCCGTGGATATCCGGCACGAAATCGTCTATTACTGGCGGGCGCGTGAGTCTGGCGAACTCTCCAGGACCCAGCGGTCCAGGGAACTCGAAAATGTCGAGGGCCGGATGGCCGCGGTGCTCGAGGCTGGCACCTTCCTCGCCGGGCACGCACCCAGCCTCAAGCAGGCCTTCGACCGCCGCGTACTCGACAATGACCTCGCCGTGCTGGTCCGTGCCGTCGAATTCGCTGGCCCGCCGGAGCGCAAGCGGATGCTCGAGCTGGCGGCCAACTATCTCGGCTCCGTCGATGACTCGGTCTTCCGGGACGCGAAGGTGCTGCAGCGGCTGCGGTATCACCTCATCCGCGAGGGCATGCATGCGGAGCTTGTCGAACTGCTCCGTTACTCGCGCCGCGGCGAGGGCGCGAGTGCGCCGCTGGTGCAGCTCGGGCGGCTGCGCCGCAAGTGGTACATCGGCTATCCGTACCTTGCCGACCAGTCCCGCGGAATCCCCCGGCAGATCTACGATGCCGCCCGCGAGATGACGCTCAACGTGCGGCTCGATGCGGTCAGCTGGCAGGCCGGGCGGCTGCGGATCAAGGGCTATGCCTACATCCGCCGCCTGGATGCCCCCCGGCAGCAGGACACCCGCATCGAGGTGATGCTGCGCAATACCGTGATCAAGCGGACCATCCCGCTCAAGGTCACGCGCATGTGCCGGCCGGATGTCACGGCCCGGTCCGGCCAGGCGGCCGCATGCTATGACTGGTCCGGCTTCATGGTCGAGATCAAGCCCGAGCGCCTGTCCAACCTCGGCACGTGGCGGGCGGCGAGCTGGGAACTGCTGGTCCGGGTCCGCGGGCGCGGGGCCAGGCGGCAGGGACCGGTCCGCAGCGTCGCGGCGGGATCCGCAGCACTGCCGGAAGGCCGCTGGGTGGGCGGCGGGGTATGGCTGCAGCCAGCCCCATTACACGATGGGCGATTCCTGATCCGGGCCGCCCGGCCTGATGCGCTGGTGACCGGATGCCGTGCCGAAGGCACCGACCTGCACATCGAAGGCTGGTCGGCGCTCCCGCTCGGCACCGCAGCGTCGGTTGTCATCTCGCTCCAGCAGGGCGGCGGGAAGCCGGCCCGCGTCCCGGTTACCGCCACCGACTCGGCCTTCGGCCGCCACGGCTTCCGCGCCGCCGTCCCCAGCAAGCGGCTGCTGCGCGCCGCCGACGCCGCGGCCGAGCAGGAAAGTGGCGAGCTGCCGCCAGGCGGGTTCCTGGAGGGCGCCGACGAGCAGGGCCTGTCGGTCGGCGACGAGATCCGCTGGGATCTCGCCCTCGATCCCGGCACCGGGCATGCCGTCCGGCTGGCCGGGGAAACCGACGCGGCCGGGGTCCGGCTGGCCGTCGGCGGACAGGAGATCACGACCTACCTGACGCCGTACGGCAACCTCTCGGCCATCCAGCGAACATGCCGCCTAGTCGTCCGGCAGGCAGACTGGTCGGCGGACGGCGGGCTGGTTCTCCGCGGCGACTGCACCGACATTGAAACGGCGCCACCGGCGGTGCTGCTGCGCAGCACCGGATCTGGCTACCAGCACACGGTGCCGGTGCAGTGGCAGGACCACGCGTTCACCGTCGCCCTGTCCCCGGGCGCCATGCCCGGGCAGGCCGGTAATCTGCCGCTAGCCAGCGGAAACTGGGAGTTGCTTACCCGGACTCCGGCGGGCGAGAACCGCGTGGTCGCCGACCGGCAGCTGCTCACCCGGATGCCAGCGCCGCGCCAGACGGGCATCCATGAGGTGACGATGGAGACCTATCGTGGCGACGGTCTCCGGCTTGCCGTCCGGATCGCCTCCGCGGAGAAGGGCCCGTACGCCCAGCGGCGGCTGCGGGAATGGTACGGCTCGCAGGCCGCTTCCGGCCGGATCGAGGATCTCGCGATTTTCGACAGCCACGGCGGCAAGAACTACTCCTGCAACCCGCGCGCCATCTATGAGGAGCTGCGGCGCCGCGACACCGGGCTGCAGTGCGCGTGGATCACCCGGGACGGCCAGATCGCGGTGCCGGACGGCGGCCGCGTTGTGGTCCGCGGCAGCCGCGAGCATTATGAGCTGGCCGCGCGGGCGCGCCTCATCGTCAGCAACATGCTGCAAGCTGACTGGTACCGCAGGCCAGCTGGCCAGCTATACCTGCAGACGTGGCATGGCACCCCGCTCAAGCGGATCTGCCTCGACGTGGAGACCCCGCAATTCCCGAGCGGGATGGCCTATCACGACCGGGTCCGCGCCGACGTCGCGAACTGGAATGCGCTGATCTCGGAAAACGCGTTCAGCACGCCGATCTTCCGGAAAGCCTTCGACTTCGACGGCGATATCCTGGAATTCGGCTATCCGCGGACCGACCTGCTGCGCGGCCCGGACGCGGCTGAGCAGGCAGCCCGGGTCCGCCGCCAGCTCGGTCTGCCGGCCGGGACGCGAACCGTGCTCTACGCCCCGACATGGCGAGATGACGCGACCACAAGGGCTGGCGGTTACGGCTTCCCGCAGCACCTGGACCTCGACGCCGTCACCCAGGCCCTCGGGGACGATCATGTCACGCTGGTGCGCGCGCACCACAAGATGCGCGAAGCGCTGGTCACCGGCGGCACGAACAGCAGGATCATCGACGTCACGCCGTATCCGGACATCGCCGATCTCTTCCTGATCGCCGATGTCCTCATCACCGACTACTCATCGGCGATGTTTGATTTCGCCGTGACCGGCCGGCCGATGCTTTTCTTCACCTACGATCTCGAACGCTACCGGGACAAGCTGCGAGGATTCTATTTCGACTTCGAGGCCGAGGCACCTGGCCCGCTGCTGCGGAACGGCGACGATGTCATCGGCGCGCTGCAGACCCTGGACGATGTCAACCGCAGCTACCGCGCTGCCTACGATGCCTTCGCCGCAAGGTTCTGCAGCCTCGACGACGGCCACGCGGCGGCCCGGGCCGTTGACTGGCTGCTCAGCCAGTCAACCTGATTCCGCGGCCGGGCGCCGGAAGCCGAGCTTGGCGATGCGGCCATGGACGACGGCGTGATCGACGACGGCCTATCGCTCATCCGCAGGCTCTGGGACGCTGGGCTCGCCCACCGCGACATCAAGCCCGCGAACCTGCTGGTGCGTGATAGTCGTCTGCTGCTGATCGACGCGGCCTTCGCCGAGGTCCGCCCGAGTCCGTGGGCGCCAGGCGGTGGACCTGGCCAACATGATGCTGTGCCTCGCCCTGCGCAGCACGCCAGGCCGCGTCTACGAACGGGCGCTGCGGCGATTCACCGTCGCTGAGATTGGCGAGCGCCGGCGTTCGTCACGGTCCTGACCGTGACCAGAGATACATCCCCGCCGGTGACAGGCCGCCGAGGAATCGCTGGTATACCGCTAGCGCCACCGCGGTGACCGACCCGCCGAGCCACGTCAGCCATGCCGCGCATGGGGCCCGCCCGCGGGCTTGCCGCGGCGGGCTCGCGCCGTGCCGCGCCGGGCCCTCGGTCATGCCAGGACAGGCCGTCGGGCCCTGTCCGGATGGCGGAGCGGGCGGGACCATCGAGTGTGCGGCGCTGTTTCGCGCTGCGTAGGGAATGGTGCGCGATGGCGAAGACATATCAGGCCGGCCGCGGAACTCGTCTGATCAACTGGATATTCAGCGTCCTGACGAGGCTCGGTGCCGGGGCTTCGTATCGCCGCGTCCTCACCGTGCGCGGGCGGAAAACGGGCAAGCTTCGCTCCACGCCGGTGGACGTCATCGAATACGCCGGCAGCAGCTGGCTGGTCGCTCCCTACGGGCGGGTGAATTGGGTGCAGAACGCCCTGGCGGCCGGCCAGGTAACGCTCAGCCGCGGTGGCCATTCCCAGCGGTTCACTGCCGTCGCCGCCGGGGCCGGGGAAGCCACGCCGGTACTCCGCAAGTACATCACCGAGATCCGCTTCACTCGGCCCTACTTCGACGCCGAGCCGGACGCAGCCAATGACGCCATCGCCGCGGAGCTGCCGGCGCATCCCGTCCTTCGCCTCACGCTGGCTGGATAACCGTCAGCTAGCGCCAGCATCCGCCCCCTTTGCAATGGCCTTCAATCGCCTGCTGCTAAGTCCCGTGGCTGGGCTCAGCTGATCTGCTCGATATGTGACATGACAATGATGCCGTCATGGACGGTATAGCTGCCCTGGTATGTCCTGACGGTGCCGTCGGCTTGCTCGGCGACCAGCTCGACGGACACCACGTTGCCGCTGACCGACAGGATGATCAGCGTGTCCCTGGACGTGGTGCCGAAACCTTGCACGAAGGCCGGGTAGGTGGCGGAGCTGTTCCGGCCGCCGAGCCGCCATGCCTTCGCGTACTGGTGCTTGTTGATCGCCGCGATGTACGCCGAGACGGTCGCGGCCGGTCCGGCGGGCCCGGCCGCGGTGCCGTGCCTGCCCGTGCCGGGGGCAGTTCCCGGGCCGCCGGCCATGCCCGGGCTGCCGGTCTTGGCCGGGCTGGCGTGGCCGGGACTAGCCGGACGCGTCGCGGCCGACGGTAAGGCGCCGCCAGCCTGGCCGGACCGGAAAATCCCGCTGCCGCGCAGCACCAGGAAGACGGCGCCGACGATGGCGAGGATCACGACGAGGGCGGCCGCCACGATCACCGGCGGCTGCCCGCGCCGCGCAGGCGGACGCGGGCGGGCCTCGCCGCGCCCTGGCCGGGCCCCGCCGCGCCCCGGCTCATCCTCGCCATGCTCGTGCTGCCCGGATCCGCCGCGCCCTGGCTGGTCCGTGCGGTCCGATGCCAGCACGGCCAGGTGCGACGCGGGCAGGCGGGTGGCAGCGCCGGGCAAGCCGGCCAGCGACTGGCCGTCCGCGCCCCCGTCGAGGCCGCATGCGTGCAGCAGCGACACCGCGAAGTCGAGGCAGGTCTCGTAGCGGTCATCGGGCGACCTGGCCAGCGCCCGCACCAGCACCCGGTCGATCGCGGCCGGCAGGTCAGGTCGCAGCAACGTCAACGGCGGCGGCAATTCGGCGAGCTGCGCCACCAGCAGGTCGAAGTTCTCTTCCCGCCGGAACGGCGGCGGCCGGCCAGCATCTCGTAGGCCGTGCAGGCCAGCGCATAGAGATCGGCGCGTCCGTCGACCGGCCGCGCCTCGATCTGCTCCGGCGCCATGTAGTCGAGCGTCCCGAGCGACTGACCGGTGATCGTCGGGCCGGCCGTAGCCATGACTTGCTTGCTGAGCCCGAAGTCAGAGAGGTACACGTGATCCTGGTAACCGCCGCCCGCCGCCGCGGCGAGCAGCATGTTAGCGGGCTTGACGTCGCGGTGTACCAGGCCAGCCGCATGGGCCGCGTCCAGCGCCGATCCGACCTGGCTGATGATGCTGCCGGTTCGCGCGGCGCCGAGGCGGCCGAGCCGACGCACCAGGGTGCCGATATCTCCCGCGCCGACGTAGCGCATCGCGATGAAAAGGACTCCGTCGGCTTCGCCTGCTTCGTAGACCGGGATGATGTGCGGATGGTCGACGGCGGCCGCCGCCCGCGACTCGCCGATGAACCGCTGGCGGAACGAGGCGTCGCTGGCAATATCTGGCGCGAGAATCTTTAGCGCGACCCACCGGCCAAGCCGGATGTCGTACGCGCGGTAGACGGCGGCCATGCCGCCCCAGCCGACCTGCTCGCCCAGCCGGTAGCCAGCCACCTGGCCACGAGCCGCGAAATCACCGGATGCGGACGGACTCTCGCCTGCCTCGTCCCCAGCGTCACCGCCGGTCAGTCCGATTCCACTATCGCTACTCACAAAGGCATCGTCCCGGCGCTAGAATCACTCGGTTTACTGGCAAATCTGCGGACTTCAATCCAGTATTCGCATCGCCCGCTATCAGCTGTCAACCCGGGGCCGTGATCGCCAGCAGGTCAGCAGGCGGATCGGCATTCGGCGGCAGCGTCAGTGGCAAGCGGAAATGAACTCCTTTATTGTTTCTGACGAGGCCAGCGTTATTTCCGAGATTATTGATGCGGCGGCATAGCCCAGGAGGTGCTCCGGTACGCCAGCGGGCCCATTGTTATTTCTAAATCCGTATTCCTGCGGATTTGCCAGTGCCACCTTCCTAGCCTGGTGTATTGACCAGGGCCATTACCACGACAGGGAGACCATGTCCAGAATTAGGAAGCTCACCGCCGCCGCCAGCGCGCTGGCGGCGCTGGCAGGCATGACGATCGGCGGTGCGAGCGCTGCAGCCGCGGCGGCGCCAAAGCCTGCCGTAACCCGGATGACCGGCAGCGTCGCCGCGTTTACCAGGCACGCCATGGCTACCGGCAAAGTGGCCGGTGCCAAGCGGCTGTCGATCCAGCTGTGGCTGCGGCCGCGCACCGCGGCGGCACAGCGTTTCGCCAGCGCGGTGAGCACGCCGGGGAACTCGAAGTTCCATCACTACCTGGGCCCGGCTGGCTACGCCGCCCGCTTCGGCGCGACCCGGAGTGCGGCTGACAGCGTCGAGTCGTGGCTCCGCGCCCAGGGCTTCACCCGCGTGCACACCGACGCGCAGCGCTCGTACGTGCGGGCCACGGCAGCAACCTCGACGATCAACGCGGCGTTCCGCGTGCGGCTGAAGCTGTACAGCGCGTCGGTGCTGGGCAACGCCGGGCCGTACCGGCTGCGCGCCAATGACCGGGCCATCTCGCTGCCCACGTCGGTGGCAGCCAGCGTGCTCGGCGTGACCGGCCTGGACAACGCCGCGCCGATCGTCCCGCTCGACTACCAGCGTGACAAGGCGCATGGCAGGGCAGCCCGCAATACCATCTCGGCGGCAGCGCCCAGGGCCCCGTGCTCCAGGTACTACGGCCAGCACGAGTCGGCCGGCCTGCCGAAGCACTTCGGCACCACGGCATTCCCGACGGAGGTCTGCGGCTACTCGGCCGGCCAGCTGCGCGCCGCCTACCGCGTGACCGGACGGGACTCCGGCACCGGCCAGACGATTGCCCTGGTGGAGCTCGGCCTGACCAGGGCCATGTTCCGCACCCTGAAAGACTATGCGGCGGCCAACGCCATGCCCGCCCCGTCGAGCCAGCGGTACACCGAGCTGTCCCTCGGCCGCGGCACCGCCTGCGGGGACTTCTTCGACGTGGAGGAGCAGCTTGACGTCGAGTCTTCCTACGACATGGCGCCGGGTGCGAACCAGCTGGTAGTCGGCGGCGACACCTGTAACGACGGCGACTTCGGGCTGCAGGGGCTCTTCGATGCCGACACGGCGATCCTGAACGGCGCCGGCGGCCATCCGCTGGCATCGGTGGTCTCCAACTCCTGGGAGAGCGGGGACGAGTCCCAGCCTGCCTTCCTGACGAACATCGAGCACGCTTACCTGGTGCGCGCCGCGGCCGAGGGAGTCGGAATGTATTTCTCCTCCGGAGACTTCTCCGGCGTGCAGGCGCCGTCGAGCGACCCGTTCGCCATTGGCGTCGGCGGCACCACGCTCGGCATCGGCAAGACCGGCAACCGCCTGTTCGAGACCGGCTGGTCCACCGGCGTGTCCATCTTGCGGAAGCACCGCTGGATCTTCGAGGGCGAGGACTTCGCCGCCGGCGGCGGTCCCAGCCTGCTGTGGAAGCAGCCTGCCTGCCAGCGACGCGTGGTACCGGCATCGATGTCCAAGGCGCCAGGAAACAGGGGCGGCCGCGTCCGCAGCGCGCCCGACATCAGCGCCGATGCCGACCCGTTCACTGGTTTCGCCGTCGGCGTGCTTACCTTCCACCGCAAGAAGGCGCCCACCTTCGGCGAAATTGCCGTCGGCGGGACCAGCCTGTCCGCGCCGCTGGTGGCCGGGATCGTTACCGCGGCCCAGCAGGGCCAGCCCGCGCCGTTCGGCCGCACCGGCCCGGCGATCTACAAGCTGGCAGGGACCAGCGCGATCTTCGACTCGCTGCCAGTTACCAGCACCAGCCCGGTGAGATTCCGCGGGCAGTCATGTGATGCCAGGACATGCGGCATCCAGCTGCTGACTACGGCCGATGATCAGAACTCAAACATGTTCGGATATACCGGGCAGGTCACCGTCAAGGGCTACGACAATATGACCGCCGTCGGCACCCCCGACGGCCCGAACTTCATCGCCGCCCTGCGCGCGCTGGAGAAGTAGCCGGGCGCGGCTGACGCGGGCCTGCGGCCCCAGGCTGCGGGCCCGCCAGCCGATCCGCTGACGGCGCTACGATGAGCTGGCGATGAGCAATTCCGCGACGCCGGTGGCACCGGCCGGCCTCCCCGGAAACCAGCGAGGCGCGGTCATCCACACCGAGGATCTGACCAAGGTCTACCCGGGGACGGATTTCGCCGCGGTCGACCGCCTGTGCCTCGACGTTCAGTCCGGTGAGATCTTCGGCCTGCTCGGCCCCAATGGCGCGGGGAAGACGACGACCGCGGGCATCTTGACCACGCGGGTGGTGCCGACGTCCGGGCGCGCGTTTCTGTCCGGTATCGACGTCGCGGCACATCCGGCGCTGGCCAAGCAGCTCAGCGGGATCGTCTCGCAGCAGAACACGCTGGACCGTCAGCTCACCGTCGGGGAGAACCTGTACTTCCACGGCCGCCTCTTCGGCATCGGGGCGAAGGAATCCCGGCGGATCGCCGCCGAACTGCTCGAACAGTTCCAGCTGTCCAAGTGGGCAAAGGCATCGGTATACGCGCTGTCCGGCGGGATGGCGCAGCGGCTCATGGTGGCGAGGGCCATCTTCCACCGCCCGTCGGTGCTCTTCCTGGACGAGCCGACCGCCGGGCTCGACCCGCAGAGCCGGCTGGCGTTGTGGGATCTACTCGGCGAGCTGCACCGCGACGGCCAGACCATCCTGCTCACCACGCACTACATGGAGGAAGCCGACCGGCTATGCGGGCGGGTGGCCGTCATGGACCACGGCCGGATCCTTGCGCTCGGCACCCCGGACGCGCTCAAGCAGAGCATCGGCGCCGACACCGTCGTCACGGTGAAGACCACCGGCGATACCGGCCGGCTCGCCGAGCTGCTGGCCGGCCAGGTAGCTGGCGTTACCCGGACCCGGCGGGTCGACGGCGGCCTGCAGCTGCACGTACAGGGCGGTGACCGGCTTATCCCGCGGATTGTCCTGTCGGCGGAGCGCGGCGGGTTCGACCTCGTCGACCTCTCGGTCGCCGAGCCGAGCCTGGAGACGGTGTTCATCAACCTCACCGGCAGAGAATTGCGGGACTGATGGCCGCATCCCTGACCTCCCAGCCGCCCGCCCGGCGGATCGGCGGCGGGCCCACCCGCTCCGTTGCCGCGGCAAGCTGGACCGCGCTCGGCGCGCTGATGCTGCGTGACCTCGTGGTGCTGCGCAAGCATCTCCGGGAGTTCGTGCTGCGCACGATCATCCAGCCGTTCCTGCTTTGCTTTGTCTTCCTCTACGTCTTTCCGAAGATCGGGCAGGGCATCGGCGGCCACGGGGCACGCGCCCAGTCCGCCTTCGCGACCGTCCTGGTGCCCGGGGTTGTCGGGATCTCCGTCATGTTCCAGGGCGTTCAGTCGATCGCCCTGGCGATGGCCCAGGAGTTCGGTTTCACCCGCGAGATCGAGGACCGGGTGCAGGCACCCTGCCCGATTTGGCTGGTCGCCATCGCGAAGGTGCTCTCCGGCGCGGCCCAGGGGGTACTTTCGGCGATCATCGTGCTGCCGATGGCCTCCGTCGTGCACGCGCCCGGGGTGCATGCCCAGCTCACGCTGCACTGGTGGCTCATCGTCACGTTCGTGCCGCTCGCCTGCGTCGCGATGGCCGGTCTCGGGCTGGTGCTCGGCACCAGCTTCGAGCCGCGCAACATCGGGCTGATGTTCGGCTTCATCATCCTGCCGATCACCTTCCTCGGCGGTACTTATTACTCGTGGACGAGGCTCGCGCCGGTAACGGTCGGCGGGTGGCACTGGCTGCAGACGCTGGTGCTGATCAATCCGCTCATCTACGTGAACGAGGGCATGCGGGCCGTGTTCACCTCGGCGCCGCATATGCACCTGTACGTCATCTACCCGGTCGTGTTCGCCTTCGGCGTCGCCTTCCTGGCGATCGGGCTGCGCAGTTTCCGGCGGCGCGTCCTGTCCTGAGCTTCGCCGGCCCTGGCCGCGAAACCGACACCCGGGACGAGGTCGGCGTAACCCGGTATAAGGCTTCCAGCGTCCTAGTAACTGAGCCAACTCGCACTGTCGCCATGCGCAGCTCGTCACTGCTCAGACGCTGGCTCTGCCAACTGTCGACACCGGCGGCAGGCCATCGGGCCAGCGAGGAGATCTCTGGATGAACGCCACCGGGCCGGATCACGAAGACACCGGGACCATTCAGCCACCCGGGTTACTGCTGCCGCCAAGCCCGTTGCTGCCGCCAGCGCCGATGGAGCCCCGCCCCGATGCAATTACCCGGCCAGGCTCCGGTTGTTACATCGCCATCCCCCGCCGTGCCGCCATCCCCCGCCGTGCCGCCGGCTGCGGCACGGCAACCGCTGGACGGCCGGGCGGGCGCTGCTAGCCGGTCCAGCCAGCCCGGCCGTTTCCGGCGCCGGAAACGGCAGCTCAGCGCTGGTGCCGGGCTGGCGGTCCTGACTGCCCTTCGGGTTAGCTGCCGCATTCGGCGGGTGGGCGCCCGGCGGTCGGCCCGGCCACGCCGCACCCGTCGCGAGTGCGCCAGCCGCAAGCGGGCCAGCCAGGCGCAGGCCAGCCAGGCGCAGGCCGCGCCAAGTACCACGCCAGCCCTGCGGAGCAGCAGGCGGCGATGGGTGGCCGGCCTGGCCTCGCTGCAAAGGCACATGGCCAGCGCCATGGGGAGTAGCCAGTCAACGATCGTGACGGCGGCCAGCCTGCGCTCGGAGGCCAGAAAGCTGCACCGGTGCACGGCGGAGCTTGCCCGGCTCGGCCCGCCGGTGGCCGGGCTCCGGCCGGAGTACCGGCAGGCCGACCAGGCCTGCACCGGATTCGAGCAGGGCGCGAGATGCGCACTTGAAGCGCCCGGATCATCAGCCCGGCTGCCAGTGCTCAGGCGAAGCTCATGCGGTTGTTAAGCTGCAGCGACGCCGGCATCAACCGGGGCAGCGAACTCCTCGCGCTGGCTACCTCTGACGCTTCCTTCGCTGGATAGACGTAGCCGGAGCAGTGATACATCGCCCATTCGAGTAGTGGTTAACATTTAGCCGCCATACGCCGGACATATCCTAACCACTAAAATTCGTTGCCCGTTGAATTAAGACTGATGTGACTGGTGGGACTCACGGGGCGCCTCGGCTGGGCTTCAACTGACCCGGACCTTTATTCCACGGCCCGCAGCAGCAACTCGGGGGCTGACTAGCCTCGAATGCGTGACCGGAGCCTGCCAACTCCCGGCGCAGCTCGCGGAAGATGTAGATTTCGCCGCTGAATGTCAGCGCTACGTCCGTCCGCGCCGCCCAGCAGCTGGTCCCGGCAGGTGATTGGCGAGGTCATAGCCGACGATGGTGTCGCGTGCTGCAGTCAGATCACGCTCGCGGTTTACCCACCGAGCGATCCCGCACAGGCCGGCCATGACAAGCCGGGACGGCCGCGCAACCGCCCCTCAGCTTGACATATCAGGCGCTTGCTAGATATAGTGAGCACTGTAGGACGATAAAGACAGCGAACTGAGGAGGAGACATGATCGACACCCGCGTGGTCAGCCAGGAAATTCAGGACAAGATCCTCGAGCAGGTCCGCAAGGGCCAGGAGCAGGTGCGGAAGGGCCAGGAGACAATGGCCGAGGCGTTCAAGAGCTGGACGGCTACCGCCCATTCCATCACGCCGCAGCTTCCCATGCCGGCCTGGACCGCAAGGCTGCCCAAGCCGGATGAGCTGGTGGCAAACGCCCAGGACTTCGCCACTCAGTGGCTTGCCGCGCAGCGGAAGTCCTCCGAGCAGCTGTTCGCCGCGCAGAAGAAGTTTGCCGAGGAGGCGCTTGACGCGGTTAAGCCGCTGCTCGCATTGGCCAGCACCCCGCCGGTCACCGGCAGCAAGCCGACCCACGCCAGCACCCCGAAGGCTGCAAAGCCAGCTAGCGCAACGGCTCGCAAGCCGGCCAGCGCCAAGGGCAGTGCCGCCAAGAAGTAACGGCAGAGTCAGGATCTGGCACCGGAAACAAATGGCATTGCGGCGGACCGGGTTATCCGGCCCGCCGCCCGTGCTTATCATGCCGAGCAGGTACAGCCAGCCGGCGGGCACGGCACAGCAACACGGCCCAGCACAGCAACACGGCCCAGCACAGCAAACACGGCCCAGCACAGCAAACACGGCCCAGCCAGCGAGGCGACCATGAGTGATCCGTGGGACATGCAGATGGAGGCGCTTGGCGCCTTCATCCGCAGCACGCGCAAGAATGCCAACCTTTCGCTCCGCCAGCTGGCAGAGAAGACCAGGCTGTCCAACCCGTACCTGAGCCAGGTCGAGCGTGGCCTGCATCAGCCATCGGTCCGGGTGATCAGGCTTATCTCGGACGCGCTCAACATCTCCACCGAAACGCTGCTGGTCCAGGCCGGCCTGCATGCGACCGAGCCCGTCGAGGAATCCAGCCCGCAGCCCGCCATTTCGGTGGAGGCCGCGATCCGGGCAGACGAGCGGCTCACGCCAGAGCAGCAGACGGCGCTGATCGCCGTCTATCAGAGCATGCTCAGACCCGAGTAGCGCGACGGCCAGCGGCGCCGGCATACCTGGCCCGGACACGCCACCGGTCCAGCGAGATCCACGAAGCCTGATCACGCCAGACGAGGCGCGACTAGGATAAGTGCGCGTGGACGACGCCAGCGAAGCCCCGGAACCGCTGCCCCGGCGGCGCCCTGCCGCGTGCCCGCCGCCAGACCCGGCAAACGGACTGCCAGCTGGCCCGCCGGACGGGCTCCCAGCTGGCCTGCCGGACGGGCCGCCGCACGCCGAGCCAGCCGAGGCAACGCTGCCCCAGGCCAAGCAGCCGCCAGCCCAGCAGCCCGAGACACCGCTGCCGCACGCCGAGCCAGCCGAGGCAACGCTGCCCCAGGCCAAGCAGCCGCCAGCCCAGCAGCCCGAGACACTGCTCCGGCAGGCCCAGGCACCCGAGGACCAGGCACCGCGGGAATCAACGCCTCAGGCTGAGCTGCCTCAGGCTGAGCTGCCCCGGGAATCACCGCCCCCGGCACCGTTGCCGCAGCGGAAGCCCGGCCAGTCGAACGCCCTGCCCCGGCCCCCAGGCACAGGAGCGCCCCCAGGCGCTGGCTTCCCGCCAGGCGCTGGCTTCCCGCCCGGCGCTGGCTTCCCGCCCGGAGCTGGCTTCCCGCCCGGCGCTGGACCGCCCTCCCAGCGGTCCGTGTTCGAGCCAATCGGCCGTCCGGCCAGCCAGCCAGGCACCCAGCCTTACGGCCAGCCGGCCAGTCAGCCAAACGGCCAGGCCAATGGTCAGGCCAATGGTCAGGCCAGTGGTCAGGGGGACGGCCAGCTGCCACGCCGGCCGCCGCGCGTCCGCCCGGTCGGGCGGCACCGCAGCCCGCACCGGCTGACCCTGCCACCGGACGCGCCGCCGCTAGTGCTCGCGATAGCCGGTGTCGCCTGCCCGGCCAGCGACGAGATCGCCGCCGAGATAGCCAGCGCGGTCGCTGACTCGTGCCCCGGCGCGACCATCCTGGCTGGCTACCTGGAGGGCTCCGTCCGCAGCCTGGCCGGGATGCTGGCCACCGCGGGCCCGGACGGGACACCGCCGACCCAGCCGTCGGTCATCGTGCCGCTGCTGGCCGGCCCGCATCCGCGCTCGGAAGCCGCCATAACCAACGCCGTGGCAGCGGCGCAGTCGCAGATGATCCTGCGCACTGCTCCGCTCGGCCCGCACCCGCTGATCGCCGAGGCGTTGCATGCCCGGCTGGCCGAGGCCGGGCTGGCTCGCGCTTCCCGGACCCGAGGGCTCACTATCAGCAGCCCCGTCAACGGCATCATCGTGCTCGCCGACCGCGGCGAGGAGGCCGCGCAGGCGGCCGGGGTCGCCGCGGTGCTGCTTTCGTCGCGGCTCGCCGTGCCCGCCGCGCCGGCCTCGCTCGGTGACCAGGCCGGCCTCGACGGGGCGATCGCCCGGCTGCATGCCTCCGGGGCCTCCCGGCTGGCCATCGCGCCGTGCGTGATCGGCCCGGAAAACGATCCCGGCGAGCTCGCGGCGGCCTGTGCGGCCAGCGGGGCACAGCGGGCCCAGGTACTGTCCGCGCACCCGGCGATCAGCAAGCTGGTCGCCATGCGGTACGGCGCCGCACTGGCTGATCGCCGGCTGGCCGGCTGACGCGCACGCCGGACGGTCGCCTAGCGGACAAGTGTGCGCGCGGCCATTGACACACCGGCCCGCCATGCGCTGAGGTTCGGGTGTGGGCCGCCCGGCGCGGCGCTGCGACATCTCCCGTACCGAACTTCTCGCCCGGCCCAGCCGTTGCCGCAGGAGACCGGTGCGGCACCGAGCCATAGAGAGGTGAAGGGCATGGGCGAGTGGGACGCCACGTCATACCAGGGCAAGGACACCATCCTGCGTGTGGTCCGCGAGGAGGCGCAGCGCATGTTCGCGCTGGCGGATCAGCCGACTGCCTGGGATGCCCCCACGGCATGCGAGAGCTGGCTGGTCAAGGACGTGATCGGTCACCTGGTCGACACCACGGAGGGTTACTTCAGGGCATTCGAGATCGCCCGCAAGGGCGCGGACGCGCCGGGCGCCTTCGGCCTGATCGCCATGCACGAGCGGGCCGGCCGGACCGCGCAGTCCTTCCGCAACCTGTCACAGCAGGAAATGATGGCCCGGGTCCGGGCCGACCTGGACAAGATGATGGGCATCCTGGAGCCGCTGACGGCGCAGGAGTGGGGCGGCCTGATGGTCACGCACTCCTTCATGGGACCGGTACCCGCGTTCATCTACGCGGCCGGCCAGCTGATGGACTACGGCGTGCACACCTGGGACATCGAGCAGGGTGCCGGCGCCGCGCACGCCATCTCCGGCGAGGCGGCCGACCTGCTCGTCCCGTTCATGTTCGTGATCTGGCAGTACACGATCAAGCCGGACGCCGACCTCAGCCCCTTCAGTATCGGCATCAGGGTGACCTCGGGGCATAACGCGGGCGGCTACCGGGTCTCGGTCAGTGACCAGGGCATGGCGTACGAGCCGGGCAGCGTCGACGACCTGCCCGCTGTGATCGAGTTCGATGCGGGCAGCCTGGTGCTGACCGCATTCGGCCGGATGAACGCCGGCACGGTGCGCGGCGATGCGGCGCTGGCCAGCCGGTTCCTGAACCTGTTCTTCAGGATTTAGGGGCGTACCTAACCGCCCGGTCGGCCTCGGCGTATATCCCCGGGCCGGCCGGGCGGCGCATTTCCTCGGCCAGGTGCCCGAGCAGCCCGGCGGCCCTGGCCAGCAGCGCGAACCCGCGCAGCGTGTCCGGATCGAAGCCCAGGTCGGCCAGCGCCGCGCCGCATACGCCGGCCCCGTTCACCGGCAGCGTCCGGCCGAGTATCGCCGGATGGACCCGGCCCACCGCCTGCAGCAGCCGCAGGTGCGGCCCGAGCGTCCCGGCTTCCGCGGCGATCCGCAGCAGTACCGGGGTGCGCGGGTCGCCGGCTTTGTGCAGCGGATGGCCGAGGCCGGGCACCAGCCGCCCGGCGGCGCGCTGGGCCCGCACCGCGGCATCCGCGACGGCGTCAAAGCCGGCGTCGTCGCCGGGCGGCGGCCCCTCGTGGGCGGCCAGCGCGGCCGCGAGGAACCGGCCGCAGTCCTCGGTCACGCCGAGGAACCGCGAGCCGCCGCCGAGCAGCCCGGCGGCCATCGCGCCCTGCACCGACTCCGGCGCGCCGGTCAGGGTTAGCCGCGCCGCGATCGCCGACGGAGTGAACCCGTGATCGGCCAGGGCGACCAGCACCGCCTCGAATACCCGCAGCTCAGCAGCCGACGGACGGCGCAGCGCCACCAGCCAGAAGGCTAGCTCCCCGAAACTCACCTGCCCCATCAGATCCGCGGCCAGGTCATTGCCGAGCAGCGAGATGGACGTCGCATCGGCGCTGCCAATAGAAGTTCGGTAAAACGGATCCGTCATGGCTGGTCCTCTCCATCCGGCTGCGGTGTCCTAGGGACGGCGGCCTCGGTATCGTATTCACCGGGCGGGTGCCCGGCCGGGAGCCGGTGCTTGGCCACCCGCGACGTCGGCGTCCGCGGCAGATCCTCGACCTGCTGCCAGTACCTGGGCAGCTTGAACGCGGCCAGCCGCCCGGCGGCGAACTCCCGCAGCCCGGCGAAGTCGAGCTTCGCGCCGGGGGCAGCCACCACGAACGCCTTGACCTCCTCCTCGGACAGCTCGGACGGCACCCCGGTGACCGCGCATTCCAGCACGTCCGGGTGAGTTTCGAGGACTTCCTCGACCTCCAGCGGGGAGAGGTTCTCGCCCCGGCGGCGGAGCACTTCCTTGACCCGGGACACGAACGTATAGTTGCCGTCGGCGCCGACCGTGACCAGGTCCCCGGTATGCAGCCAGCCGCCGGTCAGCACGCGGGCCGTCTCCTCCGGCATCCCCCAGTAGCCGCGGGTCAGCACTGGATTGCGCAGCAGCAGTTCGCCGGTCTCCCCCGGGCCAAGCTCGGCGCCGGCCTCGTCCAGCACCCGCGCCGAGTTGACGACGCCGAGCACGGGATGCTGCCGGACCGTGCCCAGGGTGCCGAACGGCCGCGTGCCACGGGCCCAGATCAGCCCGTACGGCGACTCGGACATCGCGTAGCCGACCACGATCCGCAGCCCGAACCTGACCTCGATCTCTTCCTGCCTGGCCCGCTCGGGCGCCGGGCCGGTGTAGCAGAGCCGCAGCGGGCTGTCGGCGTCATCGGCCCGCGGCGGCTGCCGCATCAGGATCTCCAGCATCGCCCCGATCGCGTTGAACTCGGTGGCTCCGTGCCTGCGGGCGGAATCGATGAAGGAGCTGGCGGAGAACCGTGGCAGCAGTACCAGCCCGGCCCCGCAGGCCAGCGACCCCATGACCGAGTAGGCAGGGGCGTTGATGTGGAACAGCGGCAGCGAGGTCATCAGCCGGTCAGCAGCGGTCAGCTCCATCCAGAACGGGAATCCCTCACCCGCCATGGCGTACGCCCGGTGGGTCTGCATCACCAGCTTCGACTTGCCAGTGGTGCCGGAGGTCGGGATCAGCGTGGCCAGGTCGTCCGGGCCGATCCCGGCGTCCGGCAGCTCGGCAGCCGGGCCGGCGCCCAGCGCGTCGACATCCAGCACCCCGAGCTCCGGCAGGCCCGCGATGCCGGCTGAGTCGACCAGGCCGGCCAGCCCGGCGTCGGTGATCAGCGCGCGCGGGCCTACTTGCCGGACCAGGCCGGCCAGCTCGGCCGGGGCGCTGCGCGGGTTGGTGGCCACGCTGACCGCGCCGAGCGAGGCGAGCGCCAGCCAGCAGAGCAGGTAAGGCGGCGTGCTGCGGGCGGTGACGACCACCAGGTCGTCGCGCCGCACGCCCGCGTTTCGGAGCTGGCTGGCCACCGCTCCGGCCCGGCCGGCCGCCTCGGCAAAGGTCAGCTGCACGTCATCGGCGCGCAGCCAGCTGCCGGCCGGATCCCGGCTGGCGGCAGCGGACAGCAACCCTGGGATGGTGCGGGCGGTATCCGGTCCGTTGATCATGCCCCAGACGATACGTCGAGGCTGGCCGGCGGCTGCGGCGCCAGGCCATTCGCCAGTACCCGCATCAGGTCGTCGAGCACGTCGTCGGGCACCCGCCCGCCGGCCGTCCACTCGGCCCAGCGCATGCCGATGAAGTTGCCGAGCCCGGCATAGATGTACGCGACGACCTCCGGGTCGTACCGGGCGTCGACCTCGCTGGCCAGCTGCGCGACCCGCACACCGCGGGCGTATCCCCTGGCCAGCCGCTCGTAGTACTCCTTGAACAGGCCCGGGGCAACGAACTCTGCCTCGCGCACGATCCGGTAGATCCACGGCCGCTCGGACATCAGGTCGAAGTACGCGCGGAAACTGGCCCGCTCCCTGGCCCGCTGGGTGCCGTCGGCCAGCTTGAGCGCGGCCGCCATCGCCGACCGCAGGTCGGCGTTGATCTGCCGGATCACGGCCGTGAAGATGTCGGCCTTCGACTGGTAGTGCGCGTAGAAGCTGCCGGTGGCGATGCCAGCGCGGGCGCAGATCCCGGCCACCGTGGTCCGGCGGTAGCTCCGCTCCCCGAACAGCTGCTCGGCCGCGGCGAGCAGCCGCTCGCCAGGCGGCCTCTCATCAGCCGCGGCCGGCTTACGGCTCGCGGTCACAGTCACTGCGGTACCCCCCGTTTCAAAAAATCTCTCTTTAACGGGAACTGCGGTGGCCAGTGCCGGGGGGCAGCCCGCAAGCCGCCCCCCGGCGCCCGGTCATGGTGCAGGTATCCCGCTGGGCGGAGCGGCCGGCTGGGTTGCCGTTTCCTTGGTAATCGCGCCGGTCGGGCTGGTGTCGGTGACCAGCACCGGGCCCTTCGGCACGAGTGCCCCGTTCTTGATGACGGCGATATAGGCCCCGGTCATCCCGGCGTGGTCGGTCGCCGAGTACGCGTACGGCGCGACCGACGGTCCTTGCGGCAGGCCACCCTGGATGGCGTTGACCAGGTCCTGCCTGGTCGGGTTCCGGCCGGCCTTGAGCATCGCCTGGACGAACGTGTAGCCGACCGCCAGCCCGGTAGCCACGTTGCCATCGAACGGGAGCTTCGGGATGTACTGGTCATGGATCTTCTTGAACAGGGCGATCCAGCTGTTGCTGGCGTCGCCGAGCGGCGGCAGGTAACCGTCGGTGATGACGCCCTGGGTGAGCCCGCTGAGCTTCTTGTTCTTGCCGAACGACGCGAGCATGCCGCCGAGCGTGGTCGGGTCCGAGCCCACAACACTGACCACGAGCTGCGGCTTGAACTGCAGCTTCAGGCTGGTCAGCTGGAAGAACGCGGTGAAGGCGGGCACGGTGAAGGACACCACCACCTGCGCGCCGGCGGCCTTCAGCGCGGCCACCTGCGGGCCGACGTTGACATTCGCCGGGTTGTAGCTCTGCTTGGCGACGACCTGTGACTTGGGGATCTCCATGTTCAGGCCCTTGACGCCGTCCTGGCCGAACTCGTCGCCCTGGTAGAAGTAGCCGATCTTCTTGCCCTTGAAGTGCTGCTTGACGTAGCTGCCGAGGATCTTGCCCTCGCGGATGTAATCCGTCTGCCAGCCGAACGTGTACGGCCACTTGGCCGGCGAGTTCCAGCACTCGCAGCCGGAAGAGACAAAGACATCGGGGACCTTCGCCGAGTTCAGGTACTGCGCGACCGCGAGATGGGTGGGCGTGCCGAGGCCGTTGAAGATCGCGTAGACGTTGTCCTGCAGCACCAGCTGGTGCACCACGCTTGAGGTGATGGTCGGGTTGTACTGGTCGTTGAGGTACTTGTAGACGATCTTGCGTCCGTAGATGCCGCCGCGGGAGTTCACGTACTTGAAGTAGGCGTTGGAGGCCGGGGCGATCTCGCTGTAGCCGGGCGCGGCGACGCCGGTCAGCGGCTGGTGACTGCCGATCGTGATCGTGGTCGCCGTGATGCCGGGCGCCGAGGCGGTCAGCGCCGCGGCCGACGAGGAGCCGCCCGGGCTCGGGCTTGAGCTCGCGCCCGAGCTTGATGAGCCGCTGGATCCGCCGCAGGCCGCGATGACCATCGCGACGACGGCGGTGCCGGCCACGGCCGCCAGGTTGGCCCGGTGTGTTCTCTTCATGAAGTGCCTTCCTCCTGGTGTTCGCTGGCCGGCGTACGCCGGCGCAACGCATTGAAGGGTGCGCTCGCCGCTGGCGCGGCGGGGCCGAGCAGACGGCGCAGGCCGCCCTGGATTCCGGTGGGGAAGAGGAGCATGACTCCGATCAGCACGACGCCGTAGGCGGCGATCGGGACATTGGAGCTCGCCGCGCTGGACAGGCCGTGGCTGGTGGCCACGTCCTGCACGTAGGTGGGTACCAAGACGAGCACGACGCTGCCCCAGACCGCGCCGATCAGGCTGCCGAGACCGCCGAGTATCGCGCCGGTGAGCAGCCCGATGGACAGCGTGAGGGTGAAGGCGCCGGGCGAGACGATCCCCGACACCGCCGCGAGCAGCGCGCCGCCGAGGCCCGCGCACGCCGAGCTGACCACGAAGGCGAGTACCTGCATCCTGGCCACGTTGATCCCGGCCAGCGAGGCGGCGACCTCGTTGTCCCGCAGCGCCCGCCAGCTGCGGCCGATCCTGCTCCGGCCGAGGTTCGCCAGCAGGATCAGCGTGACCAGCGCGCCGATGCACGCGATCCAGGCCAGCCAGCGGGTCGGCGGGAAGGTCACGCCGAGGAAGGCCGGCGTCGTGACGTTGAAGCCGAGGCCCTGGTCACCGCCGAGCAGCCCGGAATACTTGTCCGCCAGGGACGGCAGCGCGACGGCGAGCATCAGCGTGGCGCCGGCCAGGTACGGGCCGCGCAGCCGGGCGGCGGCGACCCCGACGATCCCGCCGCCCACCGCGCCGGCCACCGCGCCGGCCGCGAAGACCAGCTCGAGCGGCCAGTGCAGGTGCAGGGCGAGCAGCGCGGCGACGTAGGCGCCGATGGCCATGAACGCGCCGTTGCCCAGCGAGACCTGGCCGCTCAGCCCGATCAGGTAGGTCAGCCCGGCCACGGCGGTCACGTAGGCGGCGACCTCGGCGATCTGGAAATCCCGGAACGGGCTCAGCCGGATCGACAGGATCAGCAGCACGACCGCGACTCCCGCCGCGGCGCCGGCGTGGCGGGCCAGGGTCATGACTACACCTGCCTGGTCGCGGTAGCGGAGAACAGGCCGGACGGCCGGACCATCAGCACCAGTACCAGCGCCACCAGCCCGAGCGGCAGCACCAGGTCAGCGCCGAGGTAACCGCCGACGTAACTGAGCACTACGCCCAGGATCAGGCCGCCCACGACGGCGCCGACCGGGCTCTCCAGCCCGCCGATCACGGCGGCGGTGAAGCCGAGCACGAAGATCGAGTCCATGCTGTTCGGGTACAGGAACGTCTGCGGGGTGACCAGCACGCCGGCCAGCGCGCCGATCAGCCCGGCCAGCGCCCAGCCGAGCGTGAGCACCCGGCCGATCCTGACCCCGAGCAGCCGGGCCACGTTCGGGGCGAACGCCGTGGCGCGCAGCCGCAGGCCGACCGCCGTGAACCGGAACGTCGCGGCGAGCAGCAGCGCCGCGGCGAGCACTGCGCCGGCCGTGAACAGGTCGTTCCTGGAGATGCCAAGCGCGGTCGAGCCGAGCGTCAGCCCGGCGACGGAGTACGCGGGCGGGAACGACTTGAACTGGCCGCCGTAGATGATGCCGGCCAGGCCCTCAAGGAATATCAGCAGGCCGATCGTCACGATCACCGCGTTCAGCGGCGGCTTGTTCTCGACCGGCCGGACGACCGTCCGTTCCAGCACGGCACCGAGCACCAGGCCGGCCGCGAGTGCCACGGTGAAGCCCGCCCAGTAGTTCCCGGTGTGCCTGATGACGATGAATGCGATATAGGTGGTGAACATCGCCATGCCGCCCTGGGAGTAGTTCAGGATCCGGGTACCGCGCCAGATCAGCACGAGCGACAGGCCGATCGCGGCATAGATCATGCCGGTCGCGATCCCGCCGAGGGTGAACTCCAGGAACTCCTGCATGCCCAGTCTTCCTGCCTTCCCGTTCTTCCTAGAAGCCCAGATAGTGGCGCCGGAGCCCGACATCGGTGACCAGGTCGGCAGCCTTCGATTCGGCGACGACCTTGCCGAGGTTGAGCACGATCCCGGAGTCGGCGATGCTCAGCGCGCTGCGCGCGTTCTGTTCCACCAGCAGGACGGTCAGGCCCGAGTCATCACGCAGTCCGCGGATCAGGTCCATCACCTGCGCGACGATCTTGGGCGCCAGCCCGAGCGAAGGCTCGTCCAGCAGCAGCACCCGCGGGCTCGCCATCAGCGCCCTGGCAATGACCAGGATCTGGCGCTCGCCGCCGGAGAGGGTGCCAGCCGCCCGGTGCCGCCGCTCGGCGAGGATCCGGAAGCGCTGGTAGGTCTCGGCCAGCGCGGCTGCCCGGCTGGCCCCGCCGCTGCGCAGCAGCCCGCCGAGCCTGAGGTTCTCCTCGACGGTCAGCTCGGTGATCACGCCCTGGCCCTCCGGGACGTGCGCGACCCCGGCCCGCGCGACCGCCTCAGGCGGGCGCCTGGCCAGGTTCACGCCGTCCACGGTGATCCGGCCCGCGCGGGGCCGGACCAGCCCGGTGATGGTGCGCAGCAGGGTGGACTTGCCGGCCCCGTTCGCGCCGAGCACGGCGGTGATCGTGGCGGGCCTGACCAGGATCGAGAGGCCGTCCAGGACCGGAGCTCCGCCGTAGCCGGCCACCACGTCCTCGACGGCCAGCGCCGCAGCCTCAGTCATCAGCGGCTGTCCCTTCACTGGGCGGTCCCTGCACTGGGCCGGTCCCGGGTTTCCGGCTTGGCGACTTCATCCCCCAGGTAAGCGGCGGTCACGGCGGGGTCCGCCTGCACCTGATCCGGGGTGCCGGCCGAGATCACCTTGCCGAAATCCAGCACGGTGATCGTGTCGCAAACGGACATCATCAGGTCCATCCGGTGCTCGATCACCACTACCGAGGCGTCGGCGGCGAGTTTCTCGATCACGTCGCCGAGCTCGGGCAGCTCGTTCTCGGACAGGCCGCTGGCAGGCTCGTCCAGCAGCAGCAGGCGGGGACTGGCGACCAGGGCGCGGGCCAGCGCGATCCGCTTTCTGATGCCGTATGCCAGCGTGCCCGGCATGCTGTCGGCGTAGTCGGCCGCGCCGACCAGGTCGAGCGCGTCCATCGACTTGCGCCTGAGCATCCGCTCGTCCCGGTCCGACCAATGCAGGCCGAGCATCGCGGACCAGAACCCGGCGCGCGAGTGGCTGGTCGCCCCGACCATGACGTTCTCCACCGCGGACAGTCCGTCGAACAGGCCGACGCCCTGCAGCGTGCGGGCGATGCCGAGGCCGGCCAGCCGGTGCGGTCGGAGCCGGGTGAGCTCGCTGCCGTCGAACATGATCTGGCCGGAGTCCGGGCGGACCAGCCCGCACAGCACGTTGAGCAGCGTGGTCTTGCCGGCCCCGTTCGGGCCGATGATCCCGGTAACCTGGCGCGGGACGGCAGTCAGCGATACGTCATCGAGCGCCGTCAGGCCGCCGAACCGCACGGTGACGCCCCGGACTTCCAGGGCTCCCGGCGCGGGCGACGACGGCCGCATCCGCGGTACCCCAGATGAACCAGCATTCATCGGGCCAACCCTTGTTAGAAGGCTCGTACCTGCCGCGTGGTGAACCTAGGTTCATCGCATCGTGGCGTCGTCGCAAGCCCTATACGGCAGTCGGCCCGTTTCGTGGCCAAACCGATACCAGGAGCATGAGCTGCTATTCCGGCACGTGGTCCCGCCAGCTGTGCGCCGGGGCGAAGCCGAGTACCTTCCTGGCGCGGTCGATGGACAGCAAGGTAGCCGTCCCGCCGAGCTCGCCGCGCAGTTCAGTCGCGGGGAAGACCTCGCGCATCAGGTCTGCCGACGGGCGGGTCATCACGGTGTCGGCGGCGGCGATGATGAAGCTGGAGCTGCCCTCGGCCGGCCCGTCGAGCGCGAGCCTGCACGCCGCGGCCGCGTCCCGCTCGTCGATGTAGCCCCACAGGTTCCATTTCCGCAGCTGCGGATCCGGCCAGTACGACGGGAACTCGGCGTACTCGCGCGGCCCCAGGATGTTCGAGAAGCGAAGCGCGACGAACGGGATGCCGGACCACTGCGCGATGTGCCCGGCGGTCACCTCGCTCGCCACCTTGGACAGCGCGTAAGTGGTAGTCGGCACGGGATAGTGGTCCTCGTCGACCGGGGCGTAGCGCGGCGGCTGGTCGAACGGCAGGCCGAGCGTGGTCTCGCTGGACGCCCAGACCACCCGGTCAAGGTGCAGCTGCGCCGCGGCCATGAACACGTTGAAGTTCATGGCCATGTTCGCGTTGAAGGTTACCGCCGGGGTGCGGATGCCAGGTGCCGGGATGTTGGCCAGATGGATCACCGCATCGGCGCCCTGCAGCGCTTCCAGCGTCTGGCCGAAGTCGGTGAGGTCGGCCCGCAGCACCGGGATGCCCGGGCCGCCGGCCGGCGCCACCAGGTCGGTGGCCAGCACGTGGTGGCCGTGCTCTAGCAGGTCCGCCAGCACGGCGCGGCCTGCCTTGCCGCTCGCTCCGGTGACGCAGATCCTCGCCATGGAATTCTCCCGTCCGTGGTCAGGGCGCCTGGGGCCCAAGCAGCCCGAGCGGGCTCGGCGCGGCGAACTCGATCCGGAGGGCAACCCGGCCATTGGCAAGCCGCAACGTCTGGGTGCGCGCGGCCAGGTAGGGACCTTGCTGACCATGCACGTAGGCAAGCATCGGCCGCAAGAAGGCGGCGTTATCCGGGCCGGCGGCGGTATCGGCCGCCGCCAGCTCGGCGGACCGGATCGGGCTCGCGCTGGCGCCTGGATCGGGCGAGCCGAGCGCCACGATCTGCACTGGCTGCAGCGCGGCCATCCCGGCGATCGTGACCAGCAGCCGGGAGTCGACCGCTCCGGCGGAGAGCTGACGCAATACCTTGGCAGCGGCCTCGATGCGGTTGCTCCGCGCCAGCTGGATCCCCGAAGCCCGCCGGGCGGTCAGGTCCGCGCTGAGCACGGACCGGTAGGCGACCGCCCCGTGCGGCGCGATGGCCCGGACCTCGATCCGCAGGTATCCGGTGCCGAAGCTAGCTATCAGCGCGGGAGCATAGGCAGATTCGAGACGGTCACCGAACTGCCTGCGCAGGCTCGGGGTCGCGACGATCACGGCGGACCGCAACAGATCGCGTGCCCGCTTGCCCAGGATCAGCAGGTTAGCGACCGGTATCCCGTCGACCCTGAGCGCAGCGCACATCGAACGATCGCAGGACACGACGACCCTGCGGCTGACTTGCCTCGACACCCACAAAGCCGCCTGGTGCCTGGCCTCAGCCTCGATCCGGAATGCCTGGCTGGCGGTACCATCGGGGCTGGTCTTCGCCGCGGCATGGGAAAGCAGGGCGTGCATCGTCACCCCGGCGGCCAGCATCAAGACGACCGCCGCGAGCAAGCCGGCCAGCAGCCTCCGGCGCCTGGCCAGGGCATTCCACCGGCGGCCCGGCAGCCGCTCCGGCGGCCGCCCCGGCGGCCGGGGACCGGGCTGGCCGGCATCGTCCGCGGGCGGGTAATCCTGCCACGGGCCGCCATTCCGGCCGGCCGGCGCCGGGACATCGCTATCCGGCACGCCTGGTCCTGCCTGCCCCGGTGGCAGCCGGATGGCCGGCTGCGGCGCCGTCGGCATCTCGTCGGCACCCGGGACATGCGGCGGCAGCGGCCGTTGCCTGGCCGCCGGCGCGGCCGGCGGTGCCAGCGGCCTCGGCCCGGCCGGCGGTGCCGGCGGTCTCGGCCGGGCCGGCGGTGCCGATATCGCGCTGGCCCCAGGCACGCGCCGCGGCAATGCCGGGCTACGGCTGTTTTCTTCCATGGGCGAACCCCCCGGGTGCGCGTGCGGGGTTACGCGGTACCCAGAAGACAGCGCAGCACACGATCGGACGGTAATCAACCGAATCCAGACGCAACTACGTAACGGTCTGAGCCTGCTCCCCCGGCGCCCGGCCCGCGACCGGTGCGGGGACAGTTACCAGCAATAACTCGTGTCCGGCGGAGATTCAGCAAACGGCCCCCCAGGCGGAGAACCGGACAGTACCTTTTGGTATGCGGTGTTACGGTTCTGAGGGGTGTCGCCACGGCAGGTAACGTCGCCAGTACATAACGCGGGCTGCGGGGGGTGGCCGACGGCCCCTGAGTCCCCTGGACGCGGGCAGGTGCGACCAATGGAGCACGGCACAACGACCGGCCGGAACGTACTTCCGCCGCCGGAGTCGGCCGGCACGCCGAATTGGCACGACCAGCCAGATTCCGCGGGGACTGCCTCGTCGCGCTGGCAGGAGCGGGTAACCAGGCCGCATGTCTTCTCCTGCTGGCCGCTGCTCGCCGTACTTGTCGTTCAGGCGCTGCTTTCGCTCCGCCTGGTCCGGGCCGACACGGCGTTCCAGGATGAGGCACTGTACCTGTGGGCCGGGCACCAGGAGTGGGCGCACTGGCTGCACGGTGCCGCTATCCCGCCGTTCCCGGTCTACTTCTCCGGAGCGCCGGTCATCTACCCGCCGATTGGCGCCCTAGCCGACAGCATCGGCGGCCTGGCCGCAGCCCGGATCCTCTCCCTGATCTTCATGCTTGGCGCGACAGCATTGCTGTGGGGTACCACCGGGCGGCTGTTCGGGCGGCGGGCCGCGTTGTTTGCCGCCGCGCTGTTCGCAGTCCTCGGTCCGACGCTGCACATCGGGACGTTCGCCACCTACGACGCCATGTCGCTGTTCCTTGTCGCGCTCGCAGCATGGCTCGCGGTGCGCGCCGGAGACCGGAGGGACGCGACCGGCTTGATGGTTGCGGCCGGCGTCGCGCTGGCGCTGGCCAACGCCGCGGCGTACACGTCTGCGCTGTTTGACCCGGTCGTCCTCGTGCTTGCCGCGCTCACCGCCTACCCGAAGCCCGGCGGGAAATCGGCGATCGGGCGCAGCGCGACCCTGCTGACCGTCACCGCTGCGCTCCTGGGAGCGGGCGTGCTGATTGGCGGCAGCTCCTACGTCACCGGAATCACTCAGACAACGCTGGCGCGGGTTGCCGGTACGGACTCGGCGCTCACGGTGCTCGCCGATTCCTGGTCGTGGACTGGACTAGTAACGGTTGCCGCCGTATGCGGCGTGGCCATCAGCTGGAGCCGTCAGCGCGGAGCGGCGCAGACCTGGCTGCTGGCCCTGCTGGCCAGTGCGGCACTGCTCGCGCCGCTTGAGCAGGCGAGCCTGCACACTATTGCCTCGCTGAACAAGCACGTGGACATAGGCGCCTGGTTTGCTGCCATCGCCGCGGGATACGCGGTTGACAAGCTCATCGTGGCCGCAGCCGCGGGGCGCATGCGGGCCATCACGAGCGGGGCCTGCGTGGTCGCGCTCGTATTTCCGGCCTCGCTCGGGGCCAGTCAGTCGAGGGCGTTTGCTACCGCCTGGCCCAATTCAGCTACCTTCACCGCGATATTCCGCCCGCTGGTGCAGCACGGCAGCGGGCGCCTGCTGGTCGAGGATCCATCCATCGCGGCGTACTACCTGCGGGCCGGCAGCCATTGGGAGCGATGGTCGAGCACCAGGAACATCGTCTTGCCGTCAGGGGTTAGCACCGGCGGTCCGGCCAAGGCCGCAGGGGTCGTCGGCCCAGGCAACCCGAGTGCCTTCGCCCAGTTCATCGCCCACGGCTATTTCACCCTGGTGGCGCTGAACTTCGCGGACACGACAGCGCTGGACCACGGCATCGCGGCTGATCTTCGTAAGAACCGTCATTACCACATCATCCAGGTCGTGCCTTACGGCACGGGCACGTACGTGATCTTTCAATACGAGCATCGCCTGTGACCGCCACCAGCGAAGCATCCTTGCAGCCGGCCAGCACCGCAACGCAGCCGGCCAGCACCGCAACGCAGCCGGCCAGCACCGCAACGCAGCCGGCCAGCACCGCAACGCAGCCGGCCAGCACCGGAACGCGGCCGACGGGCAGCGCAACCACCATAGCCGGACCGCAGCCCGGGCCGGCCCGGCGGCGGCGATCCTGCTTGATGCTGCCGCCGCCCCCGGCGGATAACGAGAAATATGCCTACATCCACCGGAACCTGCCCTACCTGACGACCACGCTCGTGATCGGCACGGCCTGCCTGATCATTAGCCAGGTCAGGTTCGAGGCCCACGATCCGGTGCCGTGGCCATTCATGATCTTCACCGCCACGTACATCATCTATCAGCTGATCAGCATCCCGCTGAACTTCACCGGCCGCGGGTTCGACCTGGCCGGCCACGAGATCCGTACCCGGGCCTGGCGCCCGCGATCGTACCCCAGCATCGACATCTACTTGCCCATCTGCGGTGAGCCGATCGCCATGCTCCGCAACACCTGGAAGGCCGTGTCCGACCTCGTTGCGAGCTATCCGGGAACGGCCCGCGGCTACGTCCTCGACGACGGCCCGTCCGACGAGGCCCGTTCGGTGTCGGAGTCTTTCGGCTTCTGCTACCTCCGCCGGCCCGACCTGCGGGTGGGCAAGAAGAGCGGGAACCTCCGGTACGCATTCGCCCGCACTGACAGCGAATACCTGGTCATCCTGGACGCCGACTTCGCACCACGGCGTGATCTTCTCGCCGAGACGCTCCCGTACATGGACGACCCGGCGATTGCGATCGTCCAGACGCCGCAGTTCTTCCGGTGCAACGCAGCGCAAACCTGGATTGAGAACGCCGCAGGAGCGATCCAGGAGGTGTTCTACCGGTCAATGCAGGTGGCCCGCGACCGGTTCGGCGCGGCTATCTGCGTCGGGACCTCGGCGGTCTACCGGCGGGCTGCGCTGGAGCCGCAGGGCGGGCCGACCCTCATCCCGTATGCCGAGGACGTGCATACCGGCCTGGATGTGCGCCGGGCCGGCTGGTCCATGGTCTACCTGCCGATCGTGCTCTCGGCCGGGATCTGCCCTGACAACCTCGACGCATTCGTCCGCCAGCAATACCGATGGTGCACCGGGAACGCCGGGGTCGTGTTCTCACGCCGGCTGTGGACGGTGCCAATGACAATCCAGGCCCGGCTCACGTACGTTTCCGGGTTCTTCTATTACGCCTATACCGGCTTGCTAACGTTCTTCGGGCCGATCATCCCCGTCGTCATGCTCGTCTTCCTCCCGGGCCAGATCCAGCTGCGGAACTTCGTCATCCTCATCCCGGCTATCCTCTGCGGCCTCATCCTCTACCCGCTATGGCATCACGCCAGCTATGGCCCGTCGACCTGGGCGCTTGGGATCGCCCGGGGCTGGGCGCACGTCTTCGCTATCTGTGACAGCGCCCGGGGGAAGACGATGGGCTGGCATCCGTCCCGGACACCAGGCAGCGCGCTGCGCCGTTTCCGGATCTGGCTCATCGGGTGGAGCGGGGGCATGGCCCTGCTCTGGATGGCGCTAGCCTGCTGGCGGATGATGACCATGGCGTCTCCGCAGTTCGCGATCCTGCTGTTCTTCGGCTTGCTAAATCTCGCTGTAGTGAGTCGCGTCATCTTTCCCGGAGATGACACGGCATGAAATCCCGCCTGGTCACGGTCGTGGCAGTCGTTCTCGCGGCCGTCGCTGCCGTCTTCGCGGTCAGCCGCTTCGACCTCCCGGCTTCCCGCCCGCCGGCCGTACGCATAACACTGCCGCCCATTGCCGCCTCGTACCTGGGCGTCTACGTGGCCGGCTCGCCGCCCGCCTACCAGCCGATCGCGGGATTCGCGAAGGCGGCCCACAGCCGACCGAACATCATCGGGTACTTCGGCGGCTGGGCAGAGCCTTTCGCGACATCGTTCGCGAAGCGCATGCACAGCCACGGCGTCATCCCGTTCGTGCAGATCGACCCCACCTTCGCCTCGGTGTCGCAGATCGCGAAAGGCGCCTACGACGGTTACCTGCGCTCGTATGCGGAAAGTGTCCGGAACTTCGGCCATGCCATCGTGATCGGCTTCGGGCACGAGATGAACGCCCGCTGGTACTCATGGGGTTATACGCGCGTCCCGGCGGCTACGTTTGTGGCTGCGTGGCGGCACATCGTGACGCTGTTCCGCGGTGCGGGCGCCGGAAATGTGACCTGGCTGTGGACGCTCCAGGCCGATCTACCCGGAAGGACCGGGCCAGTTTCCGCTTGGTGGCCGGGTCCGCAGTATGTCAGCTGGGTCGGCATCGACGGCTACTACTACCGGCCATCCGACACATTCGCCAGCGTCTTCGGCAAGACCATCAAGCAGGTACGGAAGTTCACCGGCAAGCCCATCTTGCTGTCCGAGACAGCCGTCGGGCCCAAAGCCGGTCAGTTCGCCAAGATCGGCAACCTGTTCGCCGGGCTGCGCCGGTACAACACGCTCGGCCTCGTGTGGTTCGACAAGGCGCAGGTAGGCGGGATCCTGCATCAGGACTGGCGGATCGAGGACAACGTCGCCGCCCAAACGGCATTCCGGCTGGGCGTATCCGCACTGACGCTAGCGCATCCCTGACGACTCGCTAGCAGGCATCCGCGCCGCCCGTGACCACGCCCGGCGCACCAGATAGCCCAGGCCGGCTGCGCCCAGGCCTACGCCGATCGCCGATGCCCGCTGCGCGGCAGCGAGCTTCCGGCCGACGATTGCCTGCCGCAATTCGCGGCGGATCCCCTCCGGCAGCGTTCTGGTCGCGTGCCGCCGCTCGTCCCGTAGCCCTTCGCGCAGCCCGAGGAGGACCGCCAGCTCCGCTTTCCCCTGGCCTTCGTTGTAGCATCGCCGAAGGAAGAATTGAAGCGTGCCACGGCCAGGCGGCACGCTATGCCCGACCCGGGCTGACGGCTCATACCACCAGATCCGGCCCTGCAGCGCGGCAGTCAGCCGGATGCAGAAATCGGTGTCTTCCGGGCGCGAGACGTGGCCGGTCTTGCCGAACGCCTCCCGGAAACCGCCGACCGCCCAGAAGTCCGTCCTGGCCACGGCCATGTTTCCGGACCACACGTTCCGGACCGGGCCTGGTGTCCGTGGCAGGCCACGGTAGGAAGCCCCGACAACCCACAGGAACTCATCCGGCAACCACTGCGGCGCTGGTCCGAGCCAGACCGGCTCTATATGGCCACCCGCCCCGAGCACGCCGGGACGAGCCAGCGGCGCGGTCAGATTCCGCAGCCAGTGCGGCCGGGCGACGGCATCGTCGTCCAGAAACGCCAGGACGTTGCCGGTGGCGACCCGGGCACCGGCGTTCCGGGTCCCGGACGCGCCGGGCGAGCCCTGGTGGTTCACGATCACCGCGCCCGGCAGCTGCCTGCGCGCCCAATTGTAGAGATCGGCGTTATTGTCCACCGCGACCACAACCTCATGCGGCTGCTGGCTGAGCGACGACGAGACGGCCTGGGCGAGATCGGCTGAGCGCTGCAGCGTGTGGGCAGCGATCACTACGGACGTGCTGGCTGCCTTCGGCGCTGCGTCAATCACGTCGGCTCCCGAACGAGGACTCTGTTCACTGCCGACTCGTCGGTGCCTGCCGCGCGACCTATCCGGTCCAGCCGCCGACGCTCGGTCAAGATGGTGCGCAGCACCCGCACCCCGTCCGGGATTGCCTTCAGGTTGCTCACCCCGTGCAGGCGTGGCAACTCCGTGCTGCCGACCTCGGCGATCCGGGCGCCAGCCCGGGCAGCCCGGACGATGATCAGGGTCTCGATTTCGAACCCGTCGCCCCACGACATGCCAGCAGGCCCGTCGCCCGCTCCGTCCGCGGCAGGCAGGTCGAGCGCGGGCAGGAGGTGCGCCCGGAAGGCGTTGTAGCCATAGCACAGGTCGGTGTAGCGGGTATCGAAGAGCAAGTTCACCAGGAGGCCGAGCGCCGCATTACCCATCCGGCGGAAGCGGGTGATGTCATGGCTGAAGCCGCCCCGATCGAACCGGGTACCCTTCGCGAACTCGGCCCCGGTCGCCAGCGTCGCCACAAAAGCCGGGATCTCGCTGGGATCGGCCGAACCGTCGGCGTCCAGCATCACCACAACGTCACCGGTCAGCTCAGCGAATCCGCAGGCCAGTGCATTGCCCTTGCCCCGGCGGGTCTGCTGGACGATCTTCACGTCCGGCCGGACCCGGAGCGCGACCTCGATCGTGTCATCGGTGGAGTGGCCGTCGACCAGGATCACCTCGTGCAGTCCTCCAGGCAGGGCGCCTAGCACATGCGGCAGGTTGCGAGCCTCATTCCGCGCCGGGATGATCACTGAAACCCGGTATGCAAGCTCCTCCTCGGCCACCGGATCATGCATGGACTCCCCCCCTCACGCTGGCCGATCAGCATGACTCAGAGAGGACAATTGAGTCGATATGCGATGTCTCCTACCCAGACTTCGCGGTTCGACCCACAGCGCATCATCGTCGTCGTCACGACAGAGGCTCATCTCGCGATGGGCCTATTAGCCAACCAGCGCATTCAAGCAGCACTGTTGCCTGCTTAGTGGCCCATTCAGCTAAAAAGCAGCCTGATTGTGGCCATACGGCGTCACGTCAGGTATCGCGGACGATGCCGGGCATCTGCCGGCATGTGTCAGGCAGCTGCCGGACATCTGCCGGACAGCTGCCCCGGTCGAACCGGGGTGCAGCTCAGTGGCGATGCGGGCCGGTGGCCCTGGCGTCGCCGGCGGCTGCTGTCATCGAGCCAGCACGCCGGTGGCTGCCGCGCCCGATGGCTGTGCGGAACACTGCGGGCCCAGTCACCATCGCCTCGACGAAGAACACGGCAAGCAGCGCGACCGACAGGCCGTTCAGCCCGCCTGACGCTCCGCCGACCGCCGCGGCGGTGACCTCCAGTGCTGCGGCCACCGTCAGGACGACAGCGGCGCGCGGTATGCGGCCGGACGCGCGGCATACCGCGATGTAGTGCACCTTCGGGACGGTAGGCAGGTATCCGATGACCAGCAGCCACAGCGTCACCGTGGCAGCGCGAGCGTAGCTGGCCCCGAAAATGCTGAGGGCCAGATGGGCGCCAAGGCCCAGGATGGCCATGCCCGCCAGCCCGATCAGGGCCGACAGCCGCAGCGTGAAGCGCAGCTTCCTGGCGATTACCTGAGGATCGGCCGACGCTACCGCGAACAGGACAGTCGACAGGTGCGTTGGCACGATGTATAGGAAGCCGCTCAGCGTCCAGGCTGCGTAGAAGGCGGCGTTCGCGGACGGCGACACGATCACCGTGACCAGCACAGGGATCAGCGACCGCGGCACGGCGATGGCCAGGTTCAGCCAGTTGTGGGCCACCGCGGTCTTGCCGAGGCCCTGCAGGACGCCCCAGTCTGGCCGAGGCAGGACCGGCGTGCCGGTGCGCCGCAGCCTGATTGCGACCGGCACAATCGACAGCGCCATGCCTGCCACCCATGACAAGGCGATGCCGACGCCGAATCGATCGTGCAGGATAATCGCGGCAACGGGCAGGGCCAGCAGCTTGACGGCCACGAACGCCAGATTGCGGGTCAGCTGCAACCCCGCGCGCAGCAGGCCGATGGTGGCCTGGTCGAACACCAGGGTGACCCCAGTCAGGCACACCCCGGCCGCGAACAGCGCTGCCTGGCCCGGCGTTCGGCTAATGTCCCCGAAGCGCACGCTGAAATGAGGCGCCAAGACGGCGAACCCTAGCCCGAGGACCAGCGATCCGAGGCCGCAGGAGATCAGCGCGGCCGAGACCAGGCCCGCCCGGAAGTTTCGCCGGGGCAGCTCTCCGATGAGCACAGTGCCGAGGCCCAGCATGCCGATTGTCCCGAGCAGCGTCATGGCCGACACCGCCGCGGAGCCGTACCCTACCGCTTGCTGGCTGAACAGCCTGGCTGCCAGCGCCCAGTAGGCGAAGCCAAGCACCGCGGCAACGCCGGTGGTGGCAACCAGGCTGCTGGCGCCGTGCAGTAGATCCTGATGCCGCTGCCAGCCGGCCACGGCGGCCGCGCGCGGTGATCGCCGGGGCGCGGCCGTCCGGCGGCTCTGCTGGGTGTTCTCCCAGGAGTCAGCGTCGGCCTGCGCGCCCGTCACGATTTCGGTGCTCCCTCGCCCGCGAGTGTGACATGCCGGTAAGGACGGGTAACGTCTGGCAGCCGGAACAGGTCGACGGTGATGGTGTAACGGTCGGTGACGACCGGTGACTGATGCCACGAGCGCCCACTTCCGAGGCTGAAGGTCCACCGCGAAGCCGGTTGGCCGTCGTGCAGGAGGACCACCCGGTATTGCATCGCCCTGCCCTCGTGATTGCCGACGCCAAGGTTCGCGATAGCCGCATTCTCTTCCCGGTGGGCCAGCCAGAGCTGGGTGAATCCGGGATATCGCTGTACGGAGGCACCTACCCGGGCAAGCCCCAGCCCACCGGCCGCGATCACCAGGGCAGCGCCGAAGGCCGCGGCGTGCCGGGAGGATGGCAGCCAACTTTGCCGCGGCAAGCCGGCTGACGCGACCCGGGCACCGCCGCGGCGCACGAGCAGCAACACATCGCCGGCCAGGGTTACGCCTGCGAGCAGGCCGAGCCAGGCGGCTCTGTGCAACGGCACTCCGGCGGCGTACAGCAGCAATCCGCCGAGAATGGGCACGCAGAACGCGAGTCCGGTGGCCACCGCCAGGCGTTCCAGGCCAGCGACGTGGGAGCCATGCAGCAGCGTGCCCAGCACGTAGCCGGGCGCCGCGAATAGCGCGATCCCGAGCACCGCCGTGACCGCGACGGGGGCGCCGACCGCGGTGGCGGCACATGCCAGGACCGCCACCGCAGCGGTGAGCATGAGGTCTGCCTGGCGACGGATCACGCTATCCCCCAGCTAGCCGGTAGATGACGATGTTCCCTGAGTCGTAGATGCGGGCAACGCCAGGCACGCTGTTGAACTTGCCGAGGTCGGCCGCCGCCAGCGGATGGCGGTACTTGCCGGCGTTCGGATCGACCGGAAAATACCGGCCGTAGGCGGGCAGCGACTGGCTCAGCCGCTGGTCAACGAGGACATAGCGCAATGACTGTGCATGTTCCCGCAAGATGGCTGACTGCGTCAGCGCTGGTGAGTCGTATAGATATCCAACGTTACGAAGGGGATTCTGGTCACCGTAGCTGCCGAGCACCGGGTAGCTGCCGATATCGGTCGCGAAGTTGTTTCCTGGCCCAAGCGCTGCCAGTGTCCATCGCGCCGCGGCGATCTCCTCCGGCTCCACCGACCGCTCGGAACCGGCGACCTGGTACGGTCCCGGCAGCCGTTCCCAGTACGGCGGCCAGCCATTGGCAAGCCCATCGAACAGGAGCAGCAGGACTATTACCAGCGCCGCGGCGGCCATCGCTTGCGCGTGCTTGCGCAGGCCGGCGCTGGCAAGGTGGCCGACAGCCAGCGCTATGACGTAGCCAATCGGCACGAATACGAAGGTAGCTGCCCGCCCAGCCAGTTCGCTGCCGTCAGCCACCGTGAGCCGGACGGCGACGATTAGATACCAGCTGACCGAGCCGAACGCCAACGCCATGCTCCACGGCCGGCGCCGGTACCGGCGCCAGACCAGCCACCAGCCAGCAGGCAGCAGGGCTGATACGGCCAGGACCGCTGCGGCGGCCAGCACCTTGTTGCTGAGCGGCCCGACCGCCGGCGGTGCGCTGGTATGCGTGCCCGCGAGAAGGGTCCGGATACTCTGCCATGTCTGCTCGGCAACCGGCCGCAGATAGCCGGATGTCCCCGGAGCAACGAAAATCAGCCAGCCGATAGCCGCCGCTGCTGATAGCAGAGCTAGCACGGCGGCCCAGGCTGCGGTCCGCCAGTTTCTCGTGAATAGGTCCGCCAGGGCGATGACGACCAGCGTTGCCACCAGTGCGTAGCTGGTGACGTGATGGGTTACCACCGTCGCGGCGATTGCCAGCACCGCGACGGTGCCCCAGCCGGCCTGCGCGGCCGGCCCCGGTGCGGCCAGCCGCCAGGCGGCCAGCAAGGTGAGTCCGAGGAAGGCCAAGGCGAGGGTCTGATAGACGAACATCGAGTCGAAAGACACGAAGAGTGAGTTGCTCGCGTAACACAGGACCGCGATGCCAGCTATCCGGTAAGAGCCACTGACCTCGCGGAATATCACATACAGCACGCAAACGAACAGCAGGTGAGCGACTCCGGCCACGATCAGGCCGGAGGTGAAGACCGAAAGCCCGGTGACCGAGGCAAGAGCCGAGGTGGCTTCTTCCAGCCCGGGATAGTGCGGGCTGATCGGCAGCAGGTTGTTGCCGGTGAAAAGTCTGCCGGTCTGCAGGATGTCCACCGTGCTGCGCCAGTGCTCGAGTTCGTCCGCATAGGTGAACGCCGCCGGGCTGTAACAGGCCTTGACAACGTACTCCGCGACCGTCAGGACCGCGACGAGTGTCACGGTCTCGCCAGCCGTGAGGATACGGCGGCCGAGCAACCGGATCGCCACCGGCACCACGATGAGAGCTTGGCCTAGCCAGTAAGTGCGGTCGGCCCAAGACGAGCTAGCGTGGCCGAGGCGCCCGGCCGTATACGCGGCTGCCACCAGCAGCACCCCGCACGAGGCGATGACGGCTACCAGGCTCGCCGGCAGGCGCGAAGGTGCTGCCGCGGCGGGGGCCGCATGCCGCCCGCGGCGGAGCGCGGCACGCCACCTGCCGGACGATCTGTCGGCGATGGTCATCTAGCCGCTTCCCGCCGGACTCGCGCCCACGGCGCGGCCCCGCGGCGGGTGGGCGTGGCAATGAGGCGCCATGGCTACGCCGCCGTAGCAGTCACGGCCGACGTGCCGCCAATGCGGCGATTCGGGCTTGCCTGCGTGCGCTCCGCAGATAGGCCGCCGGCCCGGTCAGCATCCACCAGCGCTGCCGCAGCCTGAGCCCGGCCGAAAGGTCCGGCGGCGCCGCGCTGCGGTCCGGCGGCGCCGCGCTGCGACTGGTCTTTGCGCCCCGCAAATAGCCCACGGCGGACGGCAGCAGCCGCACCAGCGCGCGGAGCGCGCTGGGCCGCTGCCTCAGCACGGCCGCGTAGTAAGCGGTCAGGCCAACGCCGTACCCCTTCAGCTGATAGCTGAGACTGTCCAGGTCGCTGCGGTGGTGGTGGCGCATCAGCGCCGCTGGCTCGTAAGCGATGCGGTATCCGGCCAGCAGCACCAGCGTCAGCGCGAGCGTGTCTTCCCCGGCGAGGGCGGGCGTGCCCGCTCCGAGAGCAACGTCGAAGCCGCCGATGCGCGCGATTGCATCCCGCCGGAAGGCCATGTTGGCGCCAACGCCGAACGGCGGCCGCGGGTAGAGCGGGCTCTGCGGTCCGTGGCGGGAGAAGACGGCTGGCGTGAAGCCGCGGCCCGTCCGGTGCCCGCCAAGCCGCTCGAACATCTCCTGAGCCTCGGTGTCCAGCCGGGCGGGAACGACCATCCCGGAGACGCATCCGATGTCGTCACCCTGGGCGAACCCGCAGGCGAGGCCAGCCAGCCAGTGGTCGTCAGGTTCCTCATCATCGTCGAGGAAGGCGATGATCTCGCCGGATGCGGCCGCTGTCCCGGCATTACGGGCCCACGACAACCCAGGCAGCGGTTCCTTCACGTAGCGCACGGTCGCCCCGCCTTCCGCGGCGCCGACGAGAATCCGGACGGCGTCGCTGGCCGGAGCGTTGTCCACCACGACGACTTCGAACCGGGGATACTCCTGGTGGCTGAGGGAGCGCAGGCAGTTCTTGAGTCGGTCCGGCCGGTCACGGGTGCAGATGACGATGCTGATGAACGGAGCCGCCGCAAGCGCCGCCAGCCGGCGGCGCAGGAATGGCCACGCTGCCGGGTCGGCTGCTAGCCCGTCACCTTTGAGCGAACTGGGCCGGGGCAGCCCTGCAGCGGCGAAGCGCGCCGCAACTGAGGCGGAGAAATCCGGCCAGAGCAGCTCACCCAGTTGATCGGGGGTCAGCCCATCCTCGGCCACGTCAATGACGCAGGTGCCGATCGGTTCGGTATGCAGCCGCCCGAGTACCCACGCCCGCCGCTGCTGTGCGTCATAGCTCACGCTTGGCAGCGGCGCGGTCAGCTCTATGTCCATCATCCGGGCCGGGGAGAAACTCCGGCCGGCACCCGTTAGTGATCCGGTGTCCGGCTGCGGTACTTGCGCCGACACGGTCATGCGATCAGGCCTGGGCTCTCGGCCGCAACCATGGCTGGGTTCTCGACCTCAGCCCGGAACTGTGCGTACGCCTCCCGGCCAGCGTCGCGCAGGCGTGTGGCCGTGTTCCTCGCGGCAGCGCGGGCTGCCGGAGGCAAGTCCCACGCCTGCCGGATCGCGCTGCTCAGGCTGACGGCGCAATCCGCCGCGTCGAGCGAGACCATGAGGCAGGCACCAGGGAATAGGGCCCGGAGTCCGTCGAACTTGGCGTGGTAATAAGACGACTTGGCCAGGCACACGACGGGCACGCCTTGCGCGAGGCCGAAAACCGCTGCATGGTAGCTGCCAGTTACGATGGCGTGGCAGCTGGCGGTAGCCGAGACCAGGGCTTCCGGGGACGCGATGTCATTCAGCACGATGTCAGTGCGATTGGGTGTCCGCCCATGCGGCAACGCAAGCAGGGCGCGGATATCAGCATCTGCTGCGTACCGGGAGACCGGCAAGGCGACGACGGGCGCATCGAGTGCGGCGGCTACTGCCAGCACCAGGTCGCTAACAGCAGCTGCCGCGGCGGAGTCGACACCCGCGTAACCGGCAACCCGCACGTTCACACCGAGTGCCTTGCCCTCGGCCGCGGCGGTATCGCCGATCAGTTCGAGAGCATCGTCCCCGGTGACCGTCATGACGCCCGGCGGGACCCCGAGGGAGAGCGCCAGTCCCGGGCCGGTCCGGCCTTCCCGCAAGCCGAGGACAGTCAGCTTCGGCAGCACAGCCCCGGCCTGCGCCCGCAGCGGGCGATGGCGTACCGGCCCGATGCCCTGCCCGAACATGGCGGTTGGCTTGCCGAGCCGCTGCGCCAAAGACAGCAGGCTTAGCACCCCAGCCGCATGCCACCACCACGTATCAGTCACATAGCCGCCGCCACCGGCCACCACTAGATCAGCCGCCTGCACTGCCTGGATCGGCGTACGGGGCTGGCGACGCTGGACCTGCCTATAGCCAAGACGACGCCTGGCCTGCCGGTAGCCAAGACGACCCCAGCAGTAGGGTGCTGCCATCTTCCATAGTTGCTCGAAGACCAGTCTGGGTTTCCGAGGCAGCAGGCGGAAGAACGGCAGATCGGCAAAGGTGCGGCCAACGGCAAGAGTGCCGGGACAATAGGAAGCCAGACGTCCTGGCGCATGCGTGATAACCATGATTTCCGCCGTCGGCCACTGCCGCTGCAACCGCGCTACGCACGATTGCAGCATTGCCACGTCGCCGATATTAAGCAGGTCATACCCGGACTGATCCACGAGAATACGCACCGCTCGCTTTCCCCCTTTCGCGGCACTTCCGGCACGCCGCCCATCATCCGGCCTTGCTCTCTCGGTGGCCTGGCAGTCCCCTCGCCGCAGCGCCGCATAGGCCCGTGCGCACTCGTTCGACACATAAGGCCTGATAGGGAGCATATAGACTACAGTAGGTACATGCCACGCGAACGTCTTACGTGTGGCTAGTGCCGCGCGCTCAGGACACGTTGCGCAGCCTGTCTCCTGCCCGCGAAGGCGCCATCGCGTCACGCGGTGTGATGCGGCGGTTACAGTGCCGCCGGACGGCGCCGTTACAGCGCCGCCGGACCGCGGAGGGCCGTGGCGCGATTGCCGCGATTGCGCTGTACCACCGCCAAGTTCTGGGTACGGTGATTACTAGTTTGGGTGGATTTACCGGACGATGACGTCCCTGCGTCGGGGTGGACCAACAGGGCTGGGCGGGAGTCTGAGTCAGACGGCCGATGGACAGTCCCTTAGCTAACTGCGCTTGCCGCCGGAAGCGGCCAGGCCGCGGGAACCACCTACGTCAACGATCATCGGCGACCTCGCCGTCACCGTGAAGGAGCTTTGGCTTGACGCCTACCGCTCGGGGGGGAAGCCACCGGATGAAGACATGGGCCAGCGGACATGTCGGTTCCGTGACCCGGTTCGCCGTGGTCATCAGCGCGGTGCTCGTGGTCTTCGCGGTCAAGCTTTCTAACTCGCATTCGGGCGCGCCGCGGCCACCTGCGCCAGCCACCGCAAGCCAGCCGGTGCGTTACCTCGGCGTGTTCGAGCCAGACGCGCCCAGCTCATACGCCGGCGTGAATCAGTTCGCGCAGGCCGTCGGCAGGCGACCGAATCTTGTGCTCTACTACCGCGGCTGGGGACAAAAATTCGACAAGGCATTTGCCGATGCAGCGGTCAGCCATGGTGCTACCACGCTCGTTCAGATGGATCCCACTCACATTTCGCTAGCCAAGATAGCGGCCGGGAAGTACGACGCCTACCTCACCTCATTTGCTGATGAGGTAGCCGCTTTCGGGCACCCAGTGATCATCGGCTTTGCCCATGAGATGAATGGGTACTGGTACTCGTGGGGCTATGGCCACTCACGCCCTGCAGTATTCATCGCGGCATGGCGGCATATCGTAACTCTCTTTCGCCACCAAGGCGCACGCAGCGTCAAGTGGCTGTGGGATGTGAATTCTAGTAGCCGCAAGACCGGGCCCGTCCGCGACTGGTGGCCCGGCTCGCGGTACGTTACGTGGGTCGGCATCAACGGCTACTACTACCTGCCTGGCGAGAACTTTGCTAACGTCTTCCGGCCTGTTCTCGCCGATATCCGCCGTTTCACTCAGGATCCGGTCCTGATCGCTGAGACCGCGGTAGGCCCGCTGGCTGGGCAGTCGCGAGGAATTAAGGATCTTCTCGCCGGGGTCCGGGCGGGACACTTCCTCGGGCTCGTCTGGTTCGACAGGCGCAGCCACGGCAGTATCTACCAGCAGAACTGGCGGCTGGAAGACAACCCGGTCGCGCTGGCGGCGTTCCGCAATGCGCTGCGAGGGGACAAGTGATCGAAGGCCGTTGCTGGAGTTCTTTCACGCCACGGGAGCCACACGAGTCACCGTGCTGCCCCGACAAAATCACGCGCTAACGGACTGCCCGTCAGGTCCCGCGGCGAACATGGCCGCGTCGTTCCTTCCCGCAGGCTCGCGTCAGCCGATCTGCTCGGCCAGGGCGACGATGATGCCCGCGGGGCCGCGGAGGTAGCAGAGCCGGAAGATGCTCTCGTACTGCGCCACCTCGCCGAGGAGTTCGGCGCCGTGAGCGCTCAGGCGGGCGACGGTGTCGTCGATGTCGTCGACGGCGAACATGACCCGATGCAGGCCCAGCGTGTTCGGTGACGGGTTCTCCGGCTCGGCGCCGACCGCCGCAGGGGTGTGGTACTTCGTCAGCTCCAGCTTGCTGTGGCCGTCCGGGGTCCGCATCATCGCGATGTCGCTCCGGACGCCGTCGAGTCCGACGGTGCGGTCCGCCCAGAGGCCTTCGACCTGCCCCTTGCCTTCCAGCTCCATGCCGAGCTCGGTGAAGAACGCGACGGCGGCATCCAGGTCCTCGACGACGATGGCGACGTTGTCCATCCGCTGAATGGTCATGTCTCCGAGCATAAACAGCGGCGAGCCGCCGGTCGTGCCGAAGAAGGCTACCGGCTAGCAGAGCCGGTCGGGCTCGGCGAGGCCGGTGCCGGCGCGGGTGACGATTGCGAGGGCGACGGTGACGGCGATCCTGTGGATGACGGACTAGGCGTGGGCGTGGGCGACGTGGACGTCGGCGTCGGCGCCGGCGTTGTGGTCGGCCGGCGTGACGGAGACGGGGTGACATCCGAGGGCGTTGGCCCGGGGGCCGGCCTGCTGCGCTGCGCCCCGGTCGCGTCGCCGATGGTCGTCCCGGTGGTGTGCCGGCCCCAGATCAGCGCGTCGAGCGGCTTGCCCGCCGCTACCTCGATGGCAGTTATGCCGACTATGGCGAATACGAATACGCCGATGGCTGTGCCCACGACCGCTAGCCAGCGGCGCTTGCCGCTGCCCCGGCCAGCGCGGTCCTTGCTCGCCGCCCCGTCACCCGCACCCGGCGAGTTCTCCCAGCTCGCACCCCCGTCACCCGCACCCGGCGAGTCAGCCTGCCTGCCGGTTTCCGCTGGCGGCTGGCCCCAGCCTCCGCTGGCCCCGCCGCTGACCGCGGGGAACTCATCGGTCACCGGTGAATCAGGCGACCATGGCCAGCCGCTCAGCTGGCCGGTGGCAACTCCGTGGTACACCGCCCGACCAGTGACGGTCCCGGCCTGATCCCCGGCAGACTCGTGCTGATCTCCGTCGATCCTGGCCTGCTGCCCGTCGGGCTGGGCCTGGTCGCCGAGTGCCCGGGCATGCGCGCTGGCCCGCCTTCGGTGCCCGGCCATACCGTTGTGGTTCGCCAGCGGCGCGATGACCGGCGCGATGACGATGGCCGCTGAACGCAGCCGTTCCTGGCTGCGGCCGAGGTAGTGCTTGTAAACGGCGCCGCCGGCCGTACTCGCGACGCTCATCACCGCGACGCCGATCATGGTCCCGGCAATGCCCGTGTAGGAGGCGGCGACCGCACCAGTCACGGCGGCGAGCATGCTGGCTATGACCTGGGTGGCGCTCAGCTCTATCCGGCGCCTACTCATCCTTTCTCCTCCCGTCGACACGGCTATCCGCGGCGACTGTGATCTTGACCCGGGCCAAGAGGCAGCCCAGCGACCGTCCTGGGGCTTAAGGCAGCCCAGCAACCGAGCCTACGTGCCCCGCAGACCGACCTGCTCGACAGCGAAGGCTGCGCAACTGCCACGCGGTACGCCGTTCTGCAACGGCACTTAGGATCGCGACATGCGTCCGGTAGAGGGTCTTCGCGGTACGGCCATGGTGACCAAAGGCATCGTGCACGGCTACTTCACCGACGCCGCGGACCGGGAGACGATGACGCGGGCAATCCGCATCCTTGCTGATATCGCCGCTCAGCCTGCGCTGACCGCACACCGGCGGGCGGATCTGCGCGTGCCCGCATCCGACAGTGATGCCGACATCTGGGAATTCATCAAGCGCGAATGCCAGACGCTGTACCACCCGACCAGCACGTGCGCCATCGGGTCGACCCGCAGCTACGGGTGCTCGGCCTGGAGGGGCTGCGGGTGGTGGACGCCTCCGTCATGCCGGCGGTAGTAAGGGGCAACACCAACGCGCCGACCATCATGATCGCGGAAAGAGCGGCAGACCTCATCCGCTCGGGCTGAGCCCGGAGCCTCTAGACGGGGTAGGGGCGTGGGGTTACGGTCCTGGTTCGGTCAGTTCCGCGGCCTGTCAGCCTTCGGCACCACGAGACGCCCTTACCCGGCGCTACCCGCGCCAGCCCTCGGTAACTGAGCATCTGCAGTGCCGTTGGCGGCAGTGCCGCGGGCTACCCCGTGCTCCTGCATGAGCGTCATGTAGGACGGCAGCGGGCGCCCGGCCGCAAAATCGCCAGACCTATGCGCTCGCGCAGGATTCCGGCGAGCTGGAGGTAGAGCGGCGTCTCAGGCCGCCAGTGGATCAATGGTCACAGTGACTGACTGTAGGCACACACAGTTGCGCAGCTGACTGGGGCAGAGTGTGTGTGTCTATGGCAGACATATGAAGTCCATGATGTGCCATCGCGTACGCTCGGTAAATGCCAGAGACGGGGCCGGCCCGCGCGGGTATACCGCTACCCGGCCCCTTGACCGGACGGAGCCCGGCCCATGCCAGCCCTCCCAGACCACGACGGCCCGCACCATGAGAGCGCGCGCAGGCCAGCGCCGGCGCCGGCGCAGGCCGCCGCCCTCTTAGCACTGGTAAAGCGCTTCAGCCCGGCCGGCTGGCAGGTCGAGAACCCACACGCCGAGTTCTGGCTGGCCACCCGGCAGCGCGGGACCGAGCAGCGGATCATCGCCGCCCAGACCGTGATCGCGCTGTACGGCAAGCTGCAGCGCATCGAAGCGGACGAGGCTCCGCAGGCCTGGCCGCGCGGCACGTACCCGGACCCGGTGGCAGCGTATCTCGCCTACCTTGACGACCTTGGCCGCGTGGGGACGGGGCAGTGACCGGCACAGCTAGCAGTAGCTCAGGACAGTAGGCCGGATCCCAGCGGCAGGCGGCCATCCGATACCGCAAGCCGAAGCTGCCGGGCCAGCCAATCGGACAGCCCGCCAGCTGGCGCATCGGCGATGCTCAGCTGAAGGAAGTCCGACCCTGTTATGGACCCTTCATCCACACTGACTTTGGACCTGTTCATCAGACCATGGTGAGCTGAAAGGTAGACCCATGGGACATCCAGGGCAGGTCATGACGGCGACTGAATACGTGCACGGGTACTCGGAGTACGAGGCGCGGCGGCTGGGCGACCAGGCAGACATCCTTGCGGATCTGCTCCATGCGGACACGGCCTATCCCGCCGGAAGCCGGGTGCTTGAGGTCGGCTGCGGGGTCGGCGCGCAGACCGTGCACCTGGTCGCGGCCAGTCCGGCAGCCCGCGTCGCCGCGGTCGACATCTCGGCCGGCTCCTCGCCCACGCCCGCGCCCGGGTGGCAGCGCAGGCACCAGAGGCCAGGGTGGGATGGCATCGCGCCGACCTGTTCGACCTGCCGTTCGCCGACGCGGCGTTCGATCATCTCTTCGTCTGCTTCGTCCTTGAGCACCTGCCGGATCCGGTGCGGGCGCTGGCCGGACTTCGGCGGGTACTGCGGCCGGGCGGCACCATCACCGTGATCGAGGGCGACCACGGGTCGGCTTTCTTCCACCCCGACAGCGCGCACGCACGGGCGGCGATCGACTGCCTGGTCCGGCTGCAGGCAGCGGCCGGCGGCAACGCACTGCTCGGCCGCCAGCTGCAGCCGCTGCTGACCAGTGCCGGATATCACGATGTCGTAGTCCGCCCGCGGACGGTCTATGCCGACCAGACCCGGCCAGCTATGGTCGGCGGCTTCACCCTTAACACGTTCACGGCCATGGTCGACCTGGTCAGGGCCGAAGCACTGGCCGCCGGGCTGGCCACGGCCGCGGACTGGGAACAGGGAATCGCCGACCTGCGCCGGACCGCCGACGGCGGCGGGACCTTCCACTACGCGTTCTTCAAGGGCACAGCCGTTAACCCGGACAGCGGTAACCCCGACAGCCGTTAACCCCTGCCAGCCGTCGGGCTAAGACCGCCCCTGGCGCGTTACGGTCACTACATGACCAGCAGCGAGCCGGATGTCCTGGTGATCGGGGCCGGCGTGTCCGGGCTGACGACCGCCGTCTGCCTGGCCGAGGCCGGCGCCACGGTGCAGCTGGCCGCCGCCGCCCCGCCGGCCCAGACCACCTCAGCCGCGGCCGGCGCGATCTGGGGCCCGCACCTCGTCGGCATGGATGACCGGGCAGTTTCCTGGGCCGACGTCACCCTCACGCGCCTGCTCGATCTCACCACCGAACCAGCCGCCGCGGTACGCACGCTGGCCGGACGCCTGGCGTCCCGCGGCCACGAAGGCCCGCCGGACTGGGTGACCAGCCTCGCGGGCTTCCGGCTGTGCACCGGTCATGAAGTGCCGGCCGGGTTCGCGGCCGGCTGGCGATTCGCCGCCCCGGTCGTCACCATGCCGGCCTACCTGGCCTACCTCGAAACCAGGTTCCGCGACACCGGCCGCCAGGCCGGAGAAACCAGGAACGTCAAATTTGGCGCACTGCCAGAGGCGTTCAGCTGGACCACCGCCAGCGTCATCGTAAATTGCGCGGGCATTGGCGCATGCGGCCTCGTTTCAGATCCTGAATTGTTGCCGGTGCGCGGACAGGTGGTCGTGGCGGCAAATCCCGGCATCACGGAATTCTTTATCGGGCTTGGCGATGAAACGGCCGAACTTAGCTATATCTTTCCGCACGGCGACACCGTTGTACTTGGCGGCACCGAAGGCCGCGGCGACTGGCGGCTGGAACCCGACCCGGCCACGGCCGACCGGATCCTGCGCGACTGCGCGGCGATCGAGCCAGGCCTGCGCGGCGCCGAAATCCTGGCGCACCGGGTCGGCCTGCGGCCGGTCAGGGCCAGGGTCCGGCTTGAAGCCGAGCGGCTGCCTGGCGGCCAGACCGTCGTGCATAACTACGGTCACGGCGGCGCAGGCGTCTCGCTGTCCTGGGGCTGCGCCGCCGATGCCGCCGAACTCGCCCTCGCCGCCCTGGGCGCTCTGGGCGCCTAGGCGCCCGGCCCGACGCTAAATCCCGGGAAAACCGCCCTGAGCTGATCCAGATCCGCTGGCGTCGCGACGACATCAGCCGGGGTATGGGCCGGATCCAGCCGCCCGTAAGCCAGCCGCAGCAGCGCCTCGGCGGGCATGCTTACCTCGCTGCGGCCTTCGGCGGCTGGGCCGGCCAGCGCGCCAGCGTCGGCCTGCAGGTCCGTCATGCTGACCGCCTCCGCCGCAATGAATAGGTAGTCCCGGTCCGGCCCGACCGTGCGGATCCGCAGCCGCAGCGGCCTTTCCTGCGGCTTGCCGAGCCGCGGCGCGAGGAACTGCGGCACATTATCGATCAGCAGCGCAACCGCGTCCGCCGGTACGACCGCAGCCGGATCCGCGGCGACCGCCACGTCCCAGGTATGCAGCGCGTGCTCGCTGAGCCGCAGCCTGATCAGGCCGACCGCGTCCAGGTCCAGGCCGAAGAACGGCAGCCGGATCCCGGCGAGCTGATCGTCGGTGAGCTGCTCCAGCCGCTGCACGTACCGCTCGTCGGCCGCCAGCCCGTCGGCGACCTGGGCGTCCGGGCTCTTGGCGTTCCAGGCGTCCCACACCGGCCGGAACGCCTCCACGCCGACCTGCTCGCCCTCGCCCAGCGCCGCGGGCAGCATCATTAAGGCGATTTCCGCGCCACTGCCGAGATGCGACATGACCTGCGCGATCGTCCAGTCGCTGCAGTAGGACTTGGCACGGGCCCGATCAGCGCCGAACGGCTGAACGAGGGACGCGAGCCGCTCGTGATTCTTGCGCAGCGCCGCGATCCACTGCCGCGGGTCAGTGCGCATAGTTCTCCCTTCCGAATATGTCATGCCGTAGCGCCGGAACGGCCAACACACAGGCTGCCATGCAGGGGGGTACTGCGGCGCCGCGGGTCGCATCTGGCAGGGTGAGCCGCATGCAGATCGGTTTCGGCGCCCCGGTATCGGGTGCATGGGCTACCCCGGAGAACCTGGCAAGCTTCGCGACGCGCGCCGAGCAGGCGGGATACGCGACGCTTTGGTCGTTCCAGCGTCTCATCGTCCCGGCGGGATCGAGCATGGAGCCGGTCTACCGCAGCGTCCTGGATCCGTATGCCGCGCTGACCTACGCGGCCGCCGTGACCAGCACCATCCGGCTCGGCACGGCAATCGTCAACCTGCCGTTCGTCTCCCCCGCCTACCTGGCCAAGCAAGCCGCGTCGCTGGACGTGCTGTCGGCCGGGCGGCATGACGTGGGCCTGGGCATCGGCTGGATGCCGGAGGAGTTCACTGTCAGCGGCGCCGACATGGCCCGGCGCGGCGCCAGGACCGCGGAGTACGTCGCCGTCCTGCGCGACCTGTGGACTCGCGACGTCAGCGAGTTCAGCGGCGAGTTCTATACGGTGCCGCCCGGCCGGATGCTGCCCAAGCCGGTGCAGCCCGGCGGCCCGCCGGTACTGCTCGGCGGGATGGCCCGGCCGGCCCTGGAGCGGATCGGCCGGATCGCGGACGGCTGGCTGACCTCCAGCCGGACCGACCTGTCCCGGATCAGCGCCGGGATCGCCGTGGTCCGGGACGCCGCCGTGGCGGCCGGCCGCGATCCCGCCATGCTGCGGGTCATCTGCCGCGGGGTAGTGCGGGCCGGCGCCCCGGCCTTTGCCGAGGACGGCAGCCGGCTGCTGCTGTCCGGCCACGTCGATCAGATCCGCGAAGATGCTGACTGGCTTTCTAAACGGGGTGTAACTGAGCTGTTCTATGACCTCAACTGGGACCCGCTGGTTGGGGCCCCGGACGCGGATCCGGCGGCCGCCATCGCACGGGCCGGCGAACTGCTGGACGCGCTAGCTCCGGCCAACTCTCCGGCCGGAGCCTGACGTGGCTGAGCCCAAGGCGCCGGTCCGGATCGCCGTGCTCAGCGCGGCGCGGATCACGCCGGAAGCGCTGATCGAGCCGGCCAGGCTGGTGCCGGAAGTTGTGGTATCAGCGGTCGCGGCGCGAGACCGCCGCGATGCCGAGACCTTCGCCGCCGGGCACGGTATCCCGGTAGTGCACGACTGCTATCAGGCGCTGATCGCCGACCCGGACATCGACGCGATCTATAACCCGCTGCCGAACTCGCTGCACGCGGAGTGGACGCTGCGCGCCATCGCGGCGGGCAAGCACGTGCTCTGCGAGAAGCCGTTCACCTCGAACGCCGCCGAGGCCGCACAGGTCGCCGCGGCGGCACGGGCCGCCGGGCTGGTCGTGATGGAGGCGATGCACTACCGCTATCACCCGATCACGGCGCTGATCCGCGAGCAGCTGCGGCAGATCGCCGCCGATGAGGGCGAGATCCGGCACATCCAGTGCAACGTGTCGTTCCCGCTGGACGGCCTCGGCGACATCCGGTACGTCTACGCGCTTGGCGGCGGGGCGACGATGGACGCGGGCTGCTATGCACTCGACATGCTCCGGCTGATCGGGCCCGGCGAGCCGGTGGTGCACTGCGCGCTGGCGGCCGAGCAGGTGCCGCAGGTGGACCGGGCGATGACGGCGTACCTGCGGTATCCCGGCGGCGCCACCGGCTGGCTGGACGTGTCCTTTACCCAGGGCGGGGAGTTCCGGGCGGACGTGCACGTGGTCGGTGAGCGCGGCCAGCTGCTGGTGCAGAATTTCATCCACCCGCATGCCAGGTACCGGGTCACGGTCCAGCGCGGCGGCCAGTCCGAGGTCATCGGCCCGCGGCCGGACATCGTCGGCCTGACGACGTACGAGTGCCAGCTGCGGGCGTTCGCCGCGGCGGTGCAACGCGGTGCGCCGTTCCCGACCACGCCGGAGCACGCGCTGGTGACCATGGGCCTGATCGACGACGTGTACCGGGCGGCCGGCCTGCCAGCGCGCGGCGAGGGACCGCCGGCCTAGCGCAGCCGGCCTGGCGCACGGCCGGCGGCTAGCGCAGCCGGGCGGCGAGCCCGACGCCCTCCCGGTGCGCGATCGCGGCCGCCTCGGTCCGGCTGGCCGCGCCAAGCTTGCCGAGGATGTTGGATACGTGCACGCTGGCGGTCTTGGGCGCGATGAACAGCTCGGCGGCGATCTCCCGGTTACTGCGGCCCGCCGCCAGCAGGCGCAGCACCTCGCGCTCCCTGGCTGTCAGGCCGGCCAGCGGGCTGGCGAACGGGGCGCTGCCCTGGCCCGCTCCGGTACCGCCGGTCTCGCTAGTTCCGCCAGTCCCGGCCGGCCCGCTGGTCCGCAGCCGCGCCCGCCGGGCGAGGTCGGTGAGCGCGGTGCGCAGCGGCAGGGCGCCGAGCCGGTCGGCTGCCTCGAACGCCAGCAGCCATTCCTGCTGTGCCTCATCCCGGCGGCCGGCCTCCGCGAGCGCCTCGGCCAGCCGCCACCGGGATCTCGCGCTCTCGTACACGAATCCCGGGCCGAACACGTCCACCACTGCCTGCCAGGCCACAGGGTCGTTGTCATCCTTGGCCCGGCGCCACTCGGCCTCGGCGCGGGCCAGCCAGGCCCGCCCTTCGACGCCGAGCGCGAACTTGGGACGGCGCCGGTACGCCGCGCCCTCGCGGGCGGCCTCGACCAGGCTGCAAGCCGCCTCGACCGCGGCCGCGGCGGCTGCCGTATCGCCGGCCGCCCTGGCCCGGGCCGCCAGGTCGGCCTGGGCACCAACGCCGATCGTGGCTACCCGGATGACCGGCGGACTGTAGCCGCCCGTGTACTTCACCTGCGACTCGACGATCTCGGCCGCCTCGCAGGCGGCGGTCGCCACGTCGCCCTGCCAGAGCGCGTACTCGGCCAGCAGCCCGCGGGCGATGTAGGCGCCGAACCCGTCGGCCGGCCAGAACGGCCGCAGCCAGGCGCGCCGCTCGGTGACCCGCGGGCTTCCCCGGGCAACGTCGATGAACAGCGCCATCGCCGAGAGCCTGGCCTCGGCGACGCTAGTGACCCGGACCACGAAGCCGTCGGCGACCTGCTGCGCGTGGTCCCAGTCGCCGTCGGCGTAGTGCGCCAGGTAATGCGTGTACTTCAGGTCCAGGCCGTAGGGCGCCAGGCCGAGGCCGGCGTCCTCGGCTAGCCGCAGGCCCTGATGCGCTGTCCTGCTGGCGTCCGCGAGGTCGCCGCGCTCCAGATGCGTCCTGGACAGCTGGAATGCGGCTCGCAGCTGAACGCCGAGCACCCCGGCATCGAGGGCCTGCTGGTTCGCCATGGTGAAGAGGCGGACTGCCTTCTTCGGCTCCCCGGCCCGCTCCTCCAGCAGCCCGAGCGTGACCAGCGCGTCCGCCTCCACCCACGGCGCGGCGGCGACCGTGGCGGCGGCCAGCGCCTGATCGGCCCTGGCCCGGGCGGTTTCGTCGTTCTCGGTGTAGAGCAGCGTCTGCGCATGCGTGGCCAGCGCACGGGCCCGCTCCCAGCGCGGCGGCTCCTCGGGCAGCACGTCGACCGCGGCCTTGGCGGCTTCGGCTGCCGTGACGGCCTCGTCGGTCTCGAGCAGGAAGTAGGCCAGCCGCTCGCCGACCCGGTTGACGAGCACGGGATCGGCGGCGGCATCCAGGTAGTCGCGCAGCCTGCGCAGCTGGTGCACGGCCCGCACCACGTCGCCGCTCGCCGCGGTGTTGTTCGCCGAGTCGAAGGCCAGCCAGCCACGGTCGATCCCGGCCAGCTTCTCCGGCTCGGTGACCCGGTCCCAGAGCCCAAGCGCCTGGTCGAAATGCCGGTGCGCCTCGGCCGGCGCGGCGAGCCGGTCAGCTTCCTTGCCCGCCCGCACGGAGGCAACGAACGCGCCGGGAATGTCGTGACTGGCCAGGTAATGATGGGCCAGCTCGGCCGCCGAGCCGGGCACGGCAGCAAGCCGGAATCTCGTCGGAAAGCAGCTCGGCCAGCCGCGCGTGCAGCCGGGTCCGCTCGCCGGGCAGCAGGTCGGCGTAGACGGCCTCGCGGATCAGCGCGTGCCGGAACGCGTAGCCTTCGTCACCGTCCGGAACCAGCAGCTGGTTCGCGACCGACTCCCTGACCCCCTCCTCGTACTCGGGCGCGGCCAGCCCCGCCGCCTGCCTGACGATCTCGTCGTTCATCCGCCGCCCGGCCACCGCCGCGGTCCGGAGCACCTGCTGGCCGGCCGGCGAGAGCCGCTCGACCCGGGCGAGCAGCAGCCCGGCGAGCCCGGCCGGCAGCTCGCTGCCGTCGGCCGAGGCAGCCAGCAGCTCCTCGGCGTAGTAGGCGTTGCCCTCGGCGCGCCTGATGATGGCATCGACGGCCGCCGCTTCCAGCCGCTTGCCGGCCAGCGACGTCAGGTACTGCGCCATTGCTGGCCCGGGTAGCGGGCCGAGCTCGACGTCGGTGACGCTCGGCAGCCTGATCAGCTCGCCGACCACGGCCCGCAGCGGATGACTCCGGTGCAGGTCGTCGGTCCGGTAGGTGGCGATGACCGCTACCCGCTCGCGGTGCAGCACCCGGCTCAGGAAGGTCAGCAGATCGCGGGTGGACCGGTCGGCCCAGTGCAGATCCTCGAGGATCAGCAGCACCGCCCGGTCGGCGGCGATCTCCGCGAGCATCCCGAGCACCGCGCCGAATAGCTGCTGCTGCGCCATCCCCGGCATGTCCGCGCCGGGATGCTCGGCGCTGCCCCGGTCCGGCAGCAGCCGGCCGAGCACCGGGCGCGCGGTCAGCGCCTCAAGCAGCCCTGGCGCCGCCGGGCCAGTCGTCGCGTTCCGCAGCGCGTCGGCCAGCGGCAGGTAGGGCACGCTGTCGCCGAGCTCGGCGCACCGCCCGGACAGCACGGTGAAGTCCCGCTCGGCCGCGCGCGCAGCCAGCTCGGCGATCAGCCGGGTCTTGCCGATGCCCGCGTCGCCGCTCACTAGCGCGACGATCGGCTCGCCGGCCGCCGCCTGATCGAGCAGGGCGACGAGCCTGCCCAGCTCGCGCTCCCTGCCGATCAGCTGTCCGCTCGATACCTGTAGCACTCCCCTAGTATCCCAGGCGGATCGGACATTTCCTGTACCGCAGCAGGCACGCCTCGGTCCCGCGGCAGGCACGCCCAATCAGCGGTGCAGATCTTGCCGGTGATCGCCGGACGGATGTTAACCGTTAAGGGCGATCCCGGTAAGGCTGAGGCTGAGGTGACGGATGGCCGACGCCGTACAGATGACCATGCACGGTGCCATCCGCGGGCCCGCGGGCAGCGCACCCCACCGCGACCCCGGCAACGCACGCGGCCAGGACCAGGCGGACCACCTTAATGTTCATTTCCCCTGCCTTCCCGGGGCCGCCGGCCCCAGCAGCTCACGGCCAGCCGGGCCGGAGATGTCACCTTTGACGCAGCGCGCCTGCCGCCGGTTGCACTGCGCGCGCGACAATGCCTGGGTGACCGAGAACACCGAGCGGCCGATGACCGGCGAGCCGTTCCGCACGATCTTCGAGCCGTTCCGCATCCACTCGGTGGAGCCGATGCGGCTGAGCACCCGGGAAGAGCGAACGAACGCGCTGGCCGCCGCCGGGTACAACCTGTTCGAGCTGCGAGCCGAGGACGTGCTGATCGACCTGCTCACCGACTCGGGGACCGGGGCGATGTCAGCGGAGCAGTGGGCTGGCATCCAGCGGGGCAACGAAGCCTACGCGGGAGCCCCGTCGTTTTACCGCTTCCGCGATTCGGTGACCAGCCTGTTCCCGTTCCGGCACGTCCTCCCCGCCCATCAGGGCCGGGCTGCCGAGAAGATCCTGTTCACCGCGGCCGCCGGCCCGGGCCGGGTCATCCCGAACAACACCCACTTCGACACCACCCGGGCCAACATCGAGTTCACCGGCGCCCGCGCCGTCGACCTGCCAAGCGCCGACGGGCTCCAGCCAGCGCTGCGCCGCCCGTTCAAGGGCAACATGGACACCGGGGCGCTAGCGCGGCTGCTCGCCGCGGAGTCCGACGCGGTCCCGCTGGTGATGCTGACCATCACGAACAACTCCGGCGGCGGCCAGCCGGTCAGCCTGGCCAACATCCGGGCAGTCCGCGAGATCTGCGACCGGTTCGGCAAGCCGCTGTTCCTGGATGCCTGCCGGTTCGCGGAGAATGCATGGTTCATCAAGACCCGCGAGCCCGGCTACGCCGGCGTCCCGGTAACCGGGATCGTCCGGGAGATGGCCGCGCTCGCGGACGGGATGACTATGTCGGCGAAGAAGGACCCGCTCGCCAACATCGGCGGCTGGCTCGCGCTGAACGACGACGGCCTCGCCGAACGGTGCCGCAACCTGGAGATCCTCACCGAGGGCTTCCCTACCTACGGCGGGCTGGCCGGCCGGGATCTGGAGGCCATCGCCCAGGGGCTGCGCGAGTGCACCGACGAGGACTACCTGAGCTACCGGGTCCGCTCCGTCGCCTACCTCGGCGAGGCGCTCGAATCGGCCGGGATCCCCGTCGTCGTCCCGTTCGGCGGGAGCGCGGTCTTCATCGACGCACGCGCCATGCTGGCGCACCTCGACCCGCTGCGCTACCCCGGCCAGGCACTTGCCTGCGCGCTGTACGAGGAAGGCGGGGTGCGGGCCTGCGAGATCGGGACCGTGATGTTCGGCCTGCACCCGGATGGCACCGAGACCCCGGCCGCCATGGACCTGGTCCGCCTCGCCATCCCCCGGCGTACTTACACGCAAAGCCACATCGATTACGTGATCGAGGTCGCCACCCGGGTGGCCGGCCGGGCAGTCGGGCTGCCCGGGATGCGGATCGTCTCCCAGCCCCGCCAGCTCCGGCATTTCACCGCGCGGTTCGCGCCGCTCGGCTGACCCGCGCCGGGCCGGAACCAGCGTCGTTACTTGCTGGCCGGCGGGTAGCCGGTCACTTCCATTCCGGGCTGGTGCGGCGGCTGGTACCAGGTCTCCCGGCAGCCACGCTCACGGCAGTGCACCCGCAGGTGCCCGTCACCGCCCGCGCAGCCGCAGGGCGTCCAGCTGACCGACACCCGGCCTGGCCCCCACGGATGCCCCCGTCGGCACGCGACTGGATAGAACCACCAGTCCGGCCGCTTGACATCATCCATCGACACAGTAGAACACACCATCGATGAATGTAACCTACCAGCTTACATAGTTGGTCTGACAGTAATCGCCGGGCGACGGCGAGCACGCTGCCCCGGGCGGTTCCGGGCAGCGGTAGCTCTCACAAAAAGCGAAATAACATACCTATTAACGGGTTGCCCGTCGCCAGTGCCGCCATGCTCGCGACTGGCCGGGCCGGACGGGGTGACAATCGTGACAGGAGGCCGGCATGGACAGGGATACGGCGATCTCGTACGCGGCGGCGGTGCCCGGATCGCGGGTGCTCTCCAGGAGCGGCAAGGAGATAGGCACGCTTGAGCACGTGCTAGAAGTGCCGCAGCTCGACGTATTCGACGGCATCGTCATCCATACCCGCCGTGGCCTGCGCTTCGTCGACGCCGACCAGGTCGAGCGGATCACCGCCAGCTATATCCGGTGCGCTATCAGCGACAAGCAGGCGGCGAGCCTGCCGGCCCCGGACGGCGCGCCGGTCTACCGCGTGGACATGCTGGCCGAGACCGGCGACTCGCGGCATGACCGGATCGGCCGGATGTTCCGCCGCCCGCACTGGATCAGGGAGAAGTGAGCCGCCGGCGTCAGGCCGGGGCGGCGCTCAGGCCGGCCTGCTGCGATACGGGCATGTAATTGCAATATCACTTAATGTAGCTGGATACCATTGCCGGTGCCAGCGGTCGGCCTGAACTGGCTGATAGCTGCCGATTCCCGCTGCCCAGGTGTGGCGGCGGCGCGCTAGGCGGGAGAGAATCTGACTGGGGACTGGCCTCGGTGCTGCGGCCCGATCCCCTCTGGGGTGACCGTTATGACAACGCCCACAACGACGTGGACAAGGCTGACCGGCCGGCTCGGGTTCGACCGCAACCCGCTGCGCCGGCCCGCAGATCTGATCGCGGCCTGGCTGCTGCCTGCCGTGATCGCCGCGTTCCTCGCCCTCGGCCCGCTGGCGGCGGGCGCGGCCAGCCTCTGGGTGCACGCGAGCAACGCGGCCGCGCGGCAGGCCCAGCGGTCCTGGCACCGGGTTCCCGCGGTCCTGCTGCAGGCCGCGCCCGGGCCGCTGATGTCCGACGGCGGCGCGAACACCTGGCTGGTCGAGATGCCCGCCCGGTGGACGGCCGGCGGCCGGACGCATACTGCCAAGGTACCGGCCGCCGCGGGTACCAGCGCGGACGCCGTGGTGCCGGTGTGGCTCGACCGGGCCGGCCACGTAATGTTCCCGCCGCTGACCGCGGGCCAGGTCCAGGAACGCGTCCTCGTCGCCGCGGCGGCCGCACTCGCCGCGCTGGCGGTGCTGCTGGCCAGCCTGGCGCTGCTCGCCCGGCATGTGCTCGACCGCCGCAGGATCGCTGGCTGGGATGCCGCCTGGCAGGCGGTCGGACCGCAGTGGAGCCGGAACGGATAAGAAACCCTGCGGGCGGCCGCGGCGCGCTAGGATCTGATGCATGAGCCATGATTTCCGCCCCAGCGACGTGCCAGCCAAGCCAGCGCTTGACGGCATCGAGGACAAGTGGTCGCGCCGGTGGGAAGAGGCCCGGGTAGTACAAGTTTGACCGTACCAGGGACCGCGCCGGCGTTTACGCCATCGACACTCCCCCGCTGACGGTCAGCGGGTCGCTGCACATCGGGCACGTCTTCTCGTTCACCCAGACCGATACGGTCGCGCGGTTCCAGCGGATGCGCGGCAAGGACGTGTTCTACCCGATCGGCTGGGACGACAACGGGCTGGCGACCGAGCGCCGGGCGCAGAACTACTACGGCGTCCGGTGCGACCCGTCGCTGCCATATGACCCGGCCTTCCAGCCGCCCGCCGGTGGCGGCGCAGCGGCTCCGGGCGGCCGGTACGACCAGCAGGTCCCGGTGTCCAGGCGTAACTTCGTGGCGCTGTGCCAGCAGCTGACCGAGCTGGACGAGCAATCCTACGAGGAAGCCTGGCGGCGGCTCGGCCTTTCGGTTGACTGGAGCACGAAGTACCGCACGATCGACGAGCGATCCCGCGCGGTGGCCCAGCGCGGTTTCCTCCGTAGCCTGGCCCGGCAGGAGGCCTACCTGGCCGAGGGCCCGTCCATGTGGGACGTCACGTTCGGCACGGCGGTGGCGCAGGCCGAACTCGAGGACCGGCCGGTCAAATCCTCGTTTTACCATCTGGCCTTTCCAGTCATCGGCCCCGGTCCGGCGGCCGGCAACCCCAGCCCGCAGCCGGCCGAAGTGCTGGTCGCCACCACCCGGCCCGAGCTGCTGGCGGGCTGCGTGGCGCTGGTCGCGCATCCCGACGACCAGCGGTACGCCGCGCTGATCGGCGCCATGGTGCGTACGCCGGTGTTCGGCGTCGAGGTCCCGGTCCGCGCGCACCGGCTGGCCGAGCCGGGCAAGGGCACCGGCATCGCGATGGTGTGCACGTTCGGCGACACCACCGACGTGATCTGGTGGCGGGAGCTGCAGCTGCCGACCCGGCCGGTGATCGGCCGCGACGGCCGCGTGCTGGCCGAGCCGCCGCCTGGGCTGGACGACGCCGGGCGCGCGGCCTACGCGCAGCTGGCCGGCCTGACGGTGCGGCAGGCCAGGCGGCGGATGGCCGAACTGCTGACCGCGGCTGGCCGGCTGCGCGGCGATCTGGAGCCGGTCGAGCACGCGGTGAAGTTCTACGAGCAGGGCGAGCTGCCGCTGGAGATCGTCACCTCCCGGCAGTGGTACATCAGCAACGGCGGCCGCGACGCGGGCCTGCGCGCGGCGATGGCGGCCCGCGGCCGGGGACTCGACTGGCACCCGGCGCACATGCGCGCCCGCTACGAGAACTGGGTCAACGGGCTGGCCGGCGACTGGCTGATCAGCCGTCAGCGGTACTTCGGCGTGCCGGTCCCGGTCTGGTACCCGCTGGACGCGAGCGGCCAGCCGCGGTACGAGGAGCCGATCCTGCCGCCCGACGCCGCGCTGCCGGTCGACCCGGCCGCCGACCCGCCGCCGGGGTATGCCGACAGCCAGCGCGGCCAGCCCGGCGGGTTCGCCGGCGACCCGGACGTGATGGACACCTGGGCGACCTCCTCGCTGACCCCGCAGATCGCCGGTGGCTGGAGCACCGACGACGACCTGTTCCGCCGGGTGTTCCCGATGGACCTGCGGCCGCAGGCGCACGAGATCATCCGGACCTGGCTGTTCTACGCGGTGCTCAGGTCGCACGCCGAGCATGGCCAGCTACCGTGGCGGCACGCCGCGATCTCGGGCTGGATACTCGACCCGGACCGCAAGAAGATGTCCAAGTCCAAGGGCAACGTGGTCACCCCGATGGCGATCCTGCGCGAGTACGGCTCGGACGCGGTGCGGTACTGGGCCGGCCGTGCGCGGCTCGGCACCGACACCGCATTCGACCCCGGGCAGCTCAAGATCGGGCGGCGGCTGGCCATCAAGATCCTCAACGTCAGCCGGTTCGTGCTGGCCGGCCCGCCGGAAAACGAAAGGTCAGGACCAGCTATAACGGATCCGCTGGACCTGGCCATGCTCGGCAGGCTCGTGGCGGTGGCGGGCCAGGCCGCGGCGGCGTTCGAGGCGTACGAGCACGCGCGGGCGCTAGAGCTCACCGAGCAGTTCTTCTGGTTCTTCTGCAACGACTACGTCGAGCTGGTCAAGCCGCGGGCATACGGCGCGCGCGGCGCGGCTGCGGCCGCGTCGGCGACCGGGGCGCTGCGGCTGGCGCTGTCGGCGCTGCTGCGGCTGTTCGCGCCGGTGCTGCCGTTCGTCACCGAGGAAGTGTGGTCGTGGTGGCAGCCGGGCTCCGTGCACCGTGCGCCGTGGCCGGACCCGGGCGAGTTCCCCGCGGCCGTCCCGGCTGACGCTGCTGGCGATGGCCAGGCCCGGATGCTGGCGGCGGCCTCCGGGGCGATCGCCGCGGTGCGGGCGGCCAAGTCGGCGGCCAGGCTGTCCATGCGGGCGCCGGTCAGCGAGCTCGTGGTCACCGCGGCGGCCGATGACCTGGCCGCGCTCACCGCGGTGCTGCCCGACGTGCAGGCGGCCGGCCAGGTGGCCAAGGTAGCGCTGCGCGCGGCGGCGGCAGCGGAGCCCGAGTACGAGGTGATCCTCTGTTAGCTGGCCCGGGTAATCTCGCTGGCATGGAAAATGTCCCGCTAACCGAGGACGAATGGCAGCAGCGGCTGACCCCGGAGGAGTACCGCGTGCTGCGGCAGGCAGGCACCGAGGCACCGTTCACCGGTGCGTACACCGACACCAAGACCGAGGGCGTCTACCGGTGCCGGGCCTGCGGCGCCGAGCTGTTCAGGTCCACCGCGAAGTTCGACTCGCATTGCGGCTGGCCGAGCTTCTACCAGCCGACCGCCGATGACGCGGTGGTGCTGCTCGAAGACAGCTCGCTCGGCTCGGTCCGCACCGAGGTGCGCTGCGCCAACTGCGGGTCGCATCTCGGTCACGTGTTCGAGGGCGAGGGCTACCAGGTGCCCACCGATCAGCGCTGGTGCATCAACTCGGTCTCGCTGACCCTGGAGCCGGTGCCCGACGGCGCCGGGCCGGCAGGCAGCTAACGTGGCCGGCCGGTAAACGGAGCGGAACCAGGCTTACAGCTGGCTGGTCTCGCCGGTCGCCGCCTCGGGAGGCGGATCGAATTCAACCGCGGGCAGGTCCTCGGCCACCACCGGGCCGTCATCGTAGTCGTAGTCAAGGCGATGGCTGACCGCGCCCGGACCGCGGTACCGCTCCGGCAGGCCGGGGCTCACCCACCGCGTCCGCAGCCAGTCGCCGCGGGCGGAAGCGGGCACCAGCAGCAGCGCCAGGACACCGGCCAGCATCAGGACAACGCCGACGTCATGCAGATTCAGCCCGGGCGGGGACGCGGTAATGACGAACCGTAAGCTCACGCCGGCCGCGATGAGCAAAATGCCCACGACGGCGCGCGTCACGCGCTGACGGCCCGACGACGGCCGCGGTCGCCTGCCCGAATCGTTGAACCTGTCCATCATCGTTCCCATCCCCCAGAGCAGCATTGACTCTACGCTCCGGAGTGCCCTCGGCATAGGGGCGAGTTGCTATCGATTGCATTGACCGGCGGAGAACTGCGGTCAGCGCGCTCGGACCAGCGTGCCCAGGAGCGCTCGGACCAGCGTGCCCAGGAAACCGGCGCCGAGGCGAGGCAGGCCGCGCAAGGCCACCGGCCCCCCCAATGAATTCCTGCCGCGGGACACAAGTTCCCGCAACGCGAACCCATTGGTCCATGCCGTCGCGACGTGCGACGGCAAGACCCGGCCACTATTGTGGCGGCCTTCCCTCCGGTGCGGTGCTGCCTCACCCCGGCTAAGCACAGCCAACCGGGTGCCAGCCGCCCGCGCCATCCCTGAACTCCGGGATGCGCCCGGGACGCCGCCGGGCCTAGACTCCGCGCTACCGTACGCAAAGACCCGCACGGGCAAGACGGGAACGAGGCGGCGATGGCGCTCGATCCGATCCCGGCGGCAGCGCACGTCGCGGCGCCGAACGGACGCGTAACTCCGGTCCCGGAGGGCACCAGCCTGGTATTCGGCCGGGGGGCCGACGCGGATTTGGTGATCCCGGCAGGGCGCGGGCTGTCCCGGCGGGCCGGTATCGTCAGCGCGGTCGCTGGCGGCGCCTGGGTGGCGAACATCAGCAAGACGCATGCGCTGTACGCCGAGGGTGACGGCTACCGGATACGGCTGCCGCGGATGGACGATGCAAGCGAGCCGTCCGCCGGGTGGTTCGTCCGGCAGGGCACCGTGCTGGTCGGCTCCCGCGCGATGCTCGACGAAGGTCAGCCGCTGCGCCTGGTCGTCGCGTCCGGGCCGGGTTCGGCCGGTGCGGCCGACCCCGGAGGCGCGGGCCTGTGGCCTGGCCAGGATGCGGCCCCGCTGCGGCCGGACGGGGATGCGACGCTGCTCCCGCTTTACCTTGACCCGAACACCAAGCTCTTCCTGGTCGCCTTGATGTGGTGCCGGCCATGGCTGGTCGATCCGGCGCGCGGCACCCCGCTCCCCCGGACGCCCGAGATCGCCCGTGCCGCGTTGGAGGCGACCGACGCGCACCATGAGATCGAGCGGTTCGACAGCGACCCTGCCTTCCGTGACCGGCTGTCCGCGCGGGTCGGCGAGCATCTCAAGGTGCTGCGCCGCAAGATCATCGAGCGAGGGCTGGTCCGGCCGGGTATCCGGCTGTCGGACGAGGTCGCGGTGGGTGCGCTGATCGAGAACGGCACCATCGCCGCCAGTGACCTCGCCCGGCTCGGCGACCCGGCGTGGTGCTCCCGGCAGGAGGATCTCTGGTGGACGCAGGCGACCTGACCGGCTGACCCGCGGCTGGCTGCCGGCTGGCGGCGGCCGGCTAGCTGTGGTCCACCAGGAAGCTGGTCTTAGCCCGGCCGCCGCCGGGACCGGTGACCGCCACTCGGTAGGTCCGCAGCGGCAGCCCGCCGCGGAAGAACTCATGATCCTGGTTGATCGCGTAGTTAAAGTTGCCTGCGCTGTCCGCGACCGGGTGCACCGGCGACGGGCCCACGCCCACCAGCGTTACGGTCACCGGCTGGCCCGGCGGCCAGCCCCGGCCGATGACCACGAACACAGTATGGCTGTCGCCGAAGTTCTGGATCATGCCTGCCACTGGCTTGCCCGGGCGCGGCGCCGGGAGCGCCGAGGACCCCGACTGCGGCGGCGGAGGCGGCAAGGTGACGGTGCGCACCGGCTGCGGTTTGCCGGCGTTACTCCCATTGCTGCCGTTAGTCCCGGTGATGGCGGCGCCGATGACCGCGCCCAATGCCATCGCGGCGGCCGCCGCCGCCACGGCCGCGACGATGACCACGAGCGGCCGCTGCCAGCCCGGCGTCTTCGGCCTGGCCGGGCCGCCCCCGGCGGGTGCCCCGCGAAGCCCTGGCTGCGAGCCGACTGTGGCGTCCTCGCCGGCCTCCGGCCCGGCTTGCGCGGTGGCCTCCGCCGACGGCCTTGGATCGCGGCGGTACTCCGCTATCAGCGCGCGGGCGGCACCGGGCAGGAACGCGGCGCCGGCATCGCTGCCGCCGGCCTCGGCACTGATAAACGGCGCGAGCCCGGCCACTACCGCGGCCGAGGTCGGGCGCCGGCGAGGGTCGCGCTGCAGGCAGGCAAGCACGATTTCGGCCAGGCTGCCCGGCAGCCCGCTCATGTCGGGTTCCTCGGTGGCGAGCCGGACCAGCACATCCATGACCGTCTCGCCCTGGTAGGGGGCGTGGCCGGTGGCGGCGAACAGCATCGTGCCGCCCAGCGCGAAGACGTCGCTGGCCACCGTGGCATGCCGGGTATCCCGGGCTTGCTCTGGCGCCATGTACGCCGGAGTGCCGACGGCGCCGCGGGTCACCGTGAGCTGGATCCGCTCGGCGGCCCGGGCCACGCCGAAATCGATGACCCGGGGCCCGTCCAGCGAGACCAGCACGTTGGATGGTTTCAGATCCCGGTGCACCAGGCCGGCCCCGTGGATCGATTCCAGTGCCTCGGCGCATCCGGCCGCCAGCCAGCGGACCGCAGGCACCGGCAGCGGGCCGCAGGTCCGCACCAGCTGGCTCAGCGATGGGGCCGGCACGTACGCGGTGGCCAGCCACGGCAAGTCGGCCTCCGGGTCGGCGGCGACGACCGCGGCGGTGAACGCCCCGCTGACCCGGCGCGCGGCCGCCACCTCCTGGGCGAAGCGGGTGCGGAAATCAGGCTCCTCGGCAAGCTCGACCTTGATCGTCTTCACCGCGACCAGGCGGCCGGCCGCCGACCGGCCCAGGTAGACCCGCCCCATCGCCCCGGCGCCTAGTCGGCCAACCAGGACGAAGCCGCCGACCTGCTCCGGATCCCACCGGCGTAGCGGCTGCACTAACGCGGGCTGCGGCACAGGACAGTCTCCTCCCCCGGTATGCGCTGATAGGCCCCTATAATGCCGGGCGGCCGGGCATGCCGGGACCATACACCGCCGGACTCAGCCGCCGACCTGACCCACGGCGTGATGGTGATCTTGATTCATGCATCCTTGCCGACCGCGCTACCCGGTCTGGCTTCGCTGGGAACGAGTCTTCGACCTTACCCGCGAGTTCTCCCGGCTGCGCTGCTCCAGCGACACGGTCTACGGGTTCGTCGCCGGGCTGTCTCCCGACTCGCGCACGCGGACCGGCGAGCACGATACGGCCATCCCTTACCAGCACAGCGCCGTCCAGCCAGCCGGGGCTTAGCCTGGCCCGAGCCATCGCCGCAGAAAGCCATATCGGACAGCGGCCGACGAGAAATTCGCCGCCGCTGGTAGCGCCGCCACCGGCGGGGCCGGTGATCGCAGCGCCGCCCGTCGGGCTTGCTCAGCACGCCGGTCCCGGCCGGGCGAGCGACTGCGGGCCTAGCTCGTCCAGGCTCGCGTAACCGGACAGCCGCATAGTGAGCTCGAAATCGTTGCGCAGCGCTCGCAGCACGTGCCGGACGCCGTCCTCGCCGCCGATGCCGAGCCCGAACGCGTACGGCCGCCCGATCAGCACCGCCCGGGCGCCGAGCGCCAGCGCTTTCAGCATGTCCGCGCCGCCCCGGATGCCGCTGTCGAAGAGCACCGTGAGCCGGCTGCCGACCGCCGCGGCGATGCCCGGCAGCACGTCCAGCGCGGCGATGGCGCCGTCGACCTGGCGGCCGCCGTGGTTGGACACGATGATCCCGTCCATCCCGGCACTCGCCGCCCGCTCGGCGTCCGGCACCGACAGGATCCCCTTCAGCACGATCGGGCCGTCCCAGTGATCCCGCGCGAATGGCAGGTCAGCCCAGGTCAGTGTCCGGTCACCGAAGATGCGGATGTACTGGAGGATCGCCGCGCGGGGATCCGCCAAGGCCGGCTCTGCCAGCAGCGCCTGGAATGCGGGGTCGGTCAGGTAGTTCTGTATCCCGATCCCGCGCAGGAACGGCAGGTACGCCTGGTCGAGATCACGCGGCCGCCAGGCCAGCATCCGGGTATCCAGCGTGATCACCAGCGCGGTGAAGCCAGCCGCCTTCGCCCGGGCCAGGAAACTTGCCGCCACCGCCCGGTCCTGCGGCCAGTACAGCTGGAACCACCGCTGGCCATCGCCGCTGGCCTCGGCGACGTCCTCCATCGGCGTAGAAGACGCTGTGCTCAACACCATCGGCACGCCGTGCGCGGCCGCCGCCCTGGCGACGGCTACCTCGCCGTCCGGGTGCGCGACGCCAAGCACGCCGACCGGCCCGAGCAGGAACGGCACCGTGAGCCGGGCGCCGAGCACGGTGCTCGCGTACGACGGCGCGGCCACGTTGGTGAGCATCCGCGGCACGATCCGCCACCGGCGGAACGCTTCGGTGTTCTCCCTGGCCGTGTCGCCTGAGCCCGCGCCGCCCGCGATGTAACCGAACGCCTCCGGCGTGAGGCGGCCGGCCGCGGCCGCCTCCAGCCCGTTCAGGTCGGTCGGCAGGTCGGGCGTCACGCCGTCGAGCCCGGCCAGGTAGATCTCGTCCTGATAAGTTTCCAGCGGCTGATCCACGACCCCGCGCCCGGTCAGCCGAACAGATCGGGGTCGGTGGCGATGATCTGGTCCCACAACGGCCGGAACTGGAACCAGCCGGCCAGATGGTGGCCAATCTGCTCGCGCACCAGCAGCGCCGTGCCGGCGTCGATGTGCTTCGGCGTCCCGGCCGCCATCGCGAGCAGTTGCGCCTGGCAGGAGCGTTCCATGGTGACGAACCACCAGGCTGCCTCGCTGACCGATTCGCCGACGGTGAGCAGGCCGTGATTCTGCAGGATGCAGGCCTTGGCGCCGCCCAGCGCGACGCCGATCCGGCGGCCCTCCTCGACGTCGTAGGCGACGCCGCGGTAGTCGTCATAGAGCCCGTGATCCTCGAAGAACGCGCAGGCGTCCTGCGTCAGCGGATCAAGCCGGATGCCCAGGCTGGAGAATGCCTTGCCGTGCAGGGAGTGCGCGTGCGCCGCGGCTACCGCGTCCGGCCTGGCCTTGTGCACCTCGGAGTGGATGCAGAAGGCGGCCCGGTTCACCGGCCGGTCGCCCTCGACCACCTCGCCGTTCTGGTCGACCAGGATCAGGTCGGAGACCTTGATCTGGCTGAAGGACATGCCGAACGGGTTGACCCAGAAGCGGTCCGGGTACTCCGGGTCCCGGGCGGTGATGTGCCCGGCAACGCCTTCGGAGAAGCCGAACCGGCCGAAGACCCGGAACGCGGCCGCCAGCTCACGCTTGCGGTGCAGCCGCTCCTCCTGCACCGACTCGAAGACCGGCTGCCCGGCCGCGCCGAGCTCCCGGCTGGTGATGAGTCCGTCAACCGTGGTCATGGCAGTCCTCCGTGCGTCGGCGTGTTCCTGCATCGTCAGAGCTGCCGCACGGACATGTCAAGTGACGCCGCCCGCACGCGCCTGGCCGGCCGCCCGGGTGCGAAATCCCGGGCAGAATGGTCCGGTGAGCCGGGTCAACGACGAGATCGCCGCGCTACTCAATGAGTATGCCGCGCTGCTGCACATCACCGGCGGCGACATGTTCCGGGCGCGCAACTACGAGAAGGCGGCGCGCGCCGTCGCGGGCTATTCCGGCGACCTGGCCGGGCTCGACGCGGCCGGCCTTCGGCAGATACCGGGCATCGGCGCCTCGATAGCCGGCAAGATTGGCGAGTACCAGCGCACCGGCACGATCACGGCCGTCGAGGACCTGCGCGCCCGGATCCCGGCGGGCGTGCTGCAGCTGACCAGGATCCCGGCCCTCGGCCCGAGACGCGCCCTCCAGCTGCACCAGGAGCTAGGCATCAGCTCCGTCGGCGAGCTAACTGACGCGATCGCGGCCGGCCAGCTGCGCGATCTGAAGGGATTCGGCCCGAAAAGCGAGGAGAAGCTGCTGCGCGGCATCGAGCTGCTCCGCCAGGGCACCGGCCGGGTACTGCTCGGCGTGGCGACCGATGCCGCCACTGCCATGGTCGCGGCGGTCAGCGCGGTACCTGGCTGCCTTCGCTGTACCTGGGCGGGCTCGCTGCGCCGGATGCGCGAGACCACCGGCGACATCGACATCCTGGCCGCCGCGACAGACAGTTCACCGTTGATGACGGCATTCGCCGGCCTGCCCGAGGCCGCCGAGGTAATCGCGGCCGGCCCGGCCAAGACCTCCATCCGCACCAGGTCCGGCCTGCAGGTGGATCTCCGGGTGGTGCAGCCCGACTGCTGGGGGGCGGCGCTGCAGTACTTCACCGGCTCCAAGGAACATAACGTGCGGATCCGGGAGATCGCGGTCAGGAAGAAGCTGCGGCTGTCCGAGTACGGCCTGTTCGACGTCGAGTCCGGCGAGCTGATCGCGGCGCGCACCGAGGAGGAGGTTTACCGGCGGCTCGGCATGGACTGGATACCGCCGACCCTGCGCGAGGACCGCGGCGAGGTCAGGGCCGCGCTCCGCGGCGAGCTGCCCAGCCTGGTCACTGAGGGCCAGATCCGGGGCGACCTGCACACGCATACCAGCCTGACCGACGGTGTTGCCTCGCTGGAGGACATGGTGGACACGGCGGCCGGCCGCGGTTATGAGTACTACGCGGTCACCGATCACGCGCCGAACCTGTTCATGCAGCGGATGACGACCGAGAAGATGCTCGCCCAGCGCGATCAGGTACGCGACCTGGCCGCCCGGCTGGCCGCGGCGCCGGCCGCAGCCGAGCGCCGGGCCGCGACGGCGGGCCGCGGCCGGCCGATGGAGCTGCTGCACGGGACCGAGCTCAACATCGCCCCGGACGGCACGGTGGACTGGCCGCCGGATTTCCTGGCTGGCTTCGACATCTGCGTCGCCTCGGTGCACTCGCACTTCGACCAGCCGCGGCGGGAGCTGACCGCCAGGTTCATCCGGGCCTGCGAGAACCCGTACGTGCACGTCATCGGCCACCCGACGGCGCGCAAGATCGGCCGCCGCCGGTCCGTGGACGTCGACTTCACCGAGCTGTTCCTGGCCTGCGCACGGACCGGCACCGCACTGGAGGTCAACTCGCACCCGGACCGGCTCGACCTGCCCGCGGACCACATCAGGGCCGCGAAGGACGCCGGGGTGAAGTTCGCCATCGACAGCGACGCGCATTCCACCGCGCACCTGGCCAACATCCGGTTCGGCGTCGGCCAGGCGCAGCGCGGCTGGCTGACCCCGGACGACGTGATCAACACCTGGCCGCTGGCGCGGCTCAGGGAGTTCCTGCGCAAGGGCCGCTAGCACCAGCCCGGTCAATAGTGGTAGTAGCCCTCGACTACGGCGCTCGCCTCGTCGGTCAGCGCGGGGCCTTCCTGCGGTACCGGCGGGAAGCCCCCGGACGGCTTGAGGCCGGTTAGCTGCTCGTTGGACAGCGCGAACACGACCCGGCCGAGGCCGGACCGTTCGATGGCGCCGGTGCACATGCCGCAGGGCTGGCAGCTGGTGTACATGGTGGTCTCGGCGGCAGCGCCGGGGCTGAGCTCGCTGGCCGCCCACCTGGCCAGCTTCAGCTCCGGATGAGCGGTGATGTCGTCGTCGGTCAGCACCGTGTTGTGCGCCTCGGCGAGCACGCCGCCGTCCGGGCCGGCCAGCAGCGAGCCGAACGGCGCATCCCCGGCTGCCCGCGCCCTGGCGGCCAGGCCGATAGCCCGGCGGAGTAGCTGCTCGTCGTCGCTGGTCACCGTTCCTCCTTCAGTTGTGCTGGGTGCCCTGCGCCCAGCGCGCGGCCACGGTCGCGAGCGCCTGCCAGGCTAGCTGCGGATGGCAGGTCTCGCGCGGGTCGCCGTTGAACGGGTCGAGCACCACCGGGCCGGCGCCGAGCACCCGCAGCTGCTCTAGGTCGTCGGTGACCTGGTCGATCGTGCCCTCACCGGCGAGCCGTCCGGCGCCGGTAACCGGCGCCTCAGCGAGCCGCAGCGCGATGCGGGGGACCAGCGCAGGGACCGGCCGCTGTAGCTCGTCCGCCGCGGCCTGCATCCGGCCCAGCGCCTCGCGCAGCCAGGGCATGGTGAACCGCAGCGGATGCCAGGCATCCCCGAGCCGGACCGCACGGCGCACGCCAGCGTCGCTGTTGCCGCCCACCCAGATCGGTATCTGCCCGGCCTGGTAGTCCGCTTCGTCGGCCCAAGCCGATCGCATCGCCTGCAGGTAGTCGTCGGTCAGCTTCCCGCGCTGGGAGAACGGCACCCCGAGCGCGGTGAACTCCTGCCGGGCCCAGCCGACGCCCACGCCGAGCACCAGCCGCCCGCCGCTGAGCTGATTCAGGTTGGCGGCCATCCTGGCCACCAGCAGCGGGTGCCGGTACGGCGCGATGAGCACCGTGGTGCCGAGCCGGATCCTGCTGGTGACGCCGGCCAGCCAGGCGAGCGTGGTGAAGGGCTCGTAGAACGGCGGCGGGTACTGCTCGGCGACATCGGGCGTCACGGCAATGTGGTCGGACATCATCAGCAGGTCGAAGCCGAGGCCCTGTACCGTCTGGGCCCAGCTGCGCAGCACGTCGGGACTGGTGCCGGGCCCGAAGTTCGGGACGTTCACGCCGATCTGCACCAGCTCAAGCTATCCAGCCTTCAGGCCGGCCGGAAGCTGGTTTCCGGCCCGCCCGGCGGAAATCTGGCGAGTTCGCCGCCCAGTGCGGTTCCTCTCCCCTGGCCCAGCGCTGCACGTTGGCCGCGAATACCTCGCCGGTGCGCCAGAACATGTGGCCGGTGAGGCCGCCGACATGCGGCGTGGCGAGCACCAGCGGGTGCCGGAGCAAGGCGGAGCCCGGATCGGCAGGCTCAGCCGCGTGCACGTCGAGCCCGGCGCCGCCAAGACGGCCGGCCTGCACCGCGGCAAGCAGCGCAGCCTCGTCGACGAGGCCGCCCCTGGCGACGTTGACGAACAGCGCGCCGGGCTTCATCGCGCCGAACGCGCCGGCACCGAACATTCCCGCGTTGCTCCCGGTGAACATCGCGCAGCAGATCACCGCGTCGGCGATGGCCAGCATCGCGGGCAGCTCGTCCGGCCCGGCTACCTGCTCGACCTCGGCCGGCCCGCCGAGGCCCGGCCGGGCCCGGACGCCGAGCAGCCGGACGCCGAACGGGATGAGCCGGCGTGCCACCGCGATGCCGATGGTGCCGAGGCCGACAATCAGCACCGTCGCGCCATGCAGCGACTGGCCGGTCGGCCGGGATTCCCAGCGGCCCTCGGCCAGCGCAGCCTGGGCTGCGTGCAGCCGCCTGGCCAGCGCCAGCAGGTGCAGCACGGCGATCTCCGCGACGCTGTCCGCGTTACCGCCCGCATCGCCTGGCACCCGGGCAACCAGGACGCCAAGTTCGGTGGCCCGGGCGATGTCAACCTGCTCCAGGCCAACCCCGAACTGCTGCACCAGCCCGAAGGTGCCGGAATCAAGCACCGCTCGGTCGATCCGCGACCCGAACGGGCAGATCACGTCGACCTCGTCCAGATGCCTGATTACCTCGTGCCGCGGGCACGTCACGAGGTCCCAGCCCGGCAGCACGGCAGTCAGGTCTGTCCAGGCCAGTTCCTCGGTAAACCGCTCCCGGCCGAACAGCAGCCTCATGGAAACGCGGCGACAAGCTCGCGGACCGGCCGGCGCCGACCGGTAAAGAACGGGATCTCCACCCGGGTGTGCCGCCGCGCCTGCGCGCCCCGCAGGTGCCGCATCAGGTCGACGATCCGGTGTAGCTCGTCAGCCTCGAAGGCGAGCATCCACTCGTAGTCGTTCAGCGAGAAGCAGGAGACCGTGTTCGCGCGGACGTCCGGATACTCGCGGGCCATCATGCCGTGCTCGGCGAGCATCGCCCGGCGCTCCTCGTCGTCGAGCAGGTACCAATCGTAGGAGCGCACGAACGGGTAAACGGACACGTACCTGCCCGGCTCCTCGCCTGCCATGAACGCGGGGACATGGCTCTTGTTGAACTCGGCCGGCCGGTGCAGTGCCATCGCCGACCAGACCGGCTCGCTGGCCCGGCCCAGCCGGGTACCGCGGAACCGGGCGTAGACCTCCTGCAGGTCGTCGGAGGACGGCGCGACCCACCAGAACATGTAGTCAGCGTCGGCGCGCATGCCCTGCACGTCGTAGCAGCCGCGGGTGATGATGCCTTTGCCCTCTGCCTGGCTGAGCAGGTCACTGACCTCGATCGCGATCGCGTCCCGGATCTTCGCCTCGGCGCCGCTGCGGCCGGCCAGCTCGCCGTGGTCAGCTACCCGGAACACCGACCACATCGTGTAGCGGATCAGCTCGTTCAGCTCGCGGGCCTTCAGCCGCTGCCCGGATTCGTTTCCAGCCATGTCCTCATTGTCCTCCCCCGCCGCGGACGACCGCGCCGGGCCCGGTGCGCGTTGCCAGGTATGCGATTACCTGATCGGCGGCTGCCCTGGCCGAGGCGATGCAGGCGGGGATACCGATCCCAGCGTAGCTGGCGCCGCAGGCGGCAAGACCGGGCTGCGCGGCGATCGACGCGCCGATCCGGGCCACCCGGTCCAGATGGCCAACGGTGTACTGCGGCAGCCCGCCACCCCAGCGGCTGACCCTGGTGTCGAGCGGCGCGCCGCGCACTCCGGTCGCGGCCGCCAGGTCCGCGGCGGCAATCGCGGCAAGCTCGCCGTCGCCGCGCTGCAGCAGGGCCTCCTCGCCGAGCCTGCCGACCGAGCAGCGGACGATCTGCACCGGCTGGCCGCCCGCTCGCAGGTGCGGCCACTTGACTGTGCTGAACGTGACCGCCTTGACGGCGTGGCCGTCCACCGCCGGTACCAGGTAGCCACTGCTGCGGGGCAGCTCGGGAAACGCGCTGTCCGGGTAGGCCAGCGTGATGATCGCCATGCTGGCGCTCGGTATCTCGGCGAGCCCGGCCGCGGCCGCCGCGGCGCCTGGCACCCCGGCCAGCAGCCTGCTGGCCGGGGCGGACGGCAACGCGAGCACGACGGCCGCGGCGTCGAGCTGCTCCGGCGCGTGCGCGGAACCCACGGTGAGCCGCCAGCCGGCCGCCGAGCGGGTCAGCCCGCGCACCATCGCGAGAGTCCGCACGGCCGCGCCGGAAGCGGCGGCCACGGCGGGCACCAGCGTGGCCAGCCCGCCGGCCAGCGTGGTGAACACGGGCTTCGGCGCGGCGGCGGGCCGACCCGCGGCGTCACCGGTACCCGGCGCGCCAGGTGCCGCCGCGGCGTCGAGGACGGCCCGGGCGGCTGCGGTGAGCGAGGCATGCTGCCGGGATGCCGCGGCAAGTGCTGGCAGCGTCGCCTCGAACGACAGCTGCTCGGACCGGCCCGCGTAGACGCCGCCGAGCAGCGGGTCGACCAGCCGGTCCACCAGTTCCTGGCCGAACCTCGCGCCGACGTGGCGTGCCACCGACACGTCCCCGGTCCGTGCGGTGGCGGGCAGCTCAGCCTCGGCCAGGGCGCTGGCCAGCCCGGAAGCGGAGAGGATCTCCGAGCTGGCCAGCGCGCCGGCGTCGGCGGGCACGCCCATGAGCTGCCGCCGCGGCAGCGGCCGCAGCCGCTCCCTGGTCCAGATACCAGCTGTCGTCGTTCCTGGCTGCATAAGCTGCCCGGCCAGGCCGGCCGCGGCGGCCAGATCCGTCCCCTCCGGCCGCCGGGCGAGCAGCGCCTCGGCGCCCTCGTCGACGGCAATCCCGGCGACCTCGGACACGGCGAGCTTGCCACCGAGCCGCGGGGACCCTTCCAGCACGGTCACGGCCGCTGCGGCGGCGCGCAGGAAGAACGCGGCGGCCAGCCCGGTGATCCCGCCGCCCACGATGACGACATGAGGTAGCTCGGCGCGGGCAGGCATGCGGCAAGTCTGTCAGGCGCGGCTCCCACGTGGTGAATCCCGCGACCGCACGCCATCCGGGATGCGTGATCACGAGATCCACCACCTGCGGGGAAGCGCCGGCGGCCAGCGGGAGCGCCGCACAGTCTTACGTGATCGCCGCGGCTGCGGCCATGACTCACTGGCCTGCCGCAGCCGCAGCGACCACGCCGGCGGCTCCTCAACCGCGACCACCGGGCTCAGCGGGGGGAAGCTCGGTGGCAGCGGGGCGGGATGAGGAAACTCTGCCGCGCTAGCCGCACACTAGGACCGCCAGTCACTCCCGGGTAGGGACGGGAAACCCTCGGGGGACGGGAAACCCCTAGGGGGGCCGGGCGGCACCTGCACCGGGGTCCGCGCTGGCGCCCCGGCCGGCACCCTGGCCGGCAGGAACCCGGGCGCGCTGCTGCGGCGCGGTCGGCCGCTGCGCGGGCAGCAGCCCGAAGCCGTCAGCGACGGCCAGCGCGCCTGCCCGGTTACGCACGCCGAGCTTGCGGAACAGCCGGGTCTGCACGTTCTCGACGGTTTTCGGGGCGATGCCCAGCGCCCTGGCGGTTTGCTTGATCGAGTGCCCGAGTGCCAGGGAGCGCAGGATGTCGCTCTCCCGCGAGGTCAGCTCCGGCAGCTCAAGGCCGCCGGTCGCCCGCTCGTCCCAGCGCGCGCGGACGGCCCCGATCAGCGGCCGCATGGGCATCGAGTCGACGACCAGGTAACCCTGGCTGACCATCCGGAGCACGGACAGGAAATGCGCGTCTATCCGGTCGGCCGCCACCAGCGCGCTCGCGCCGCAGGCCAGTGCCTCAGCTAGTTCCGGCGGGTCGAGCGGCTTGCTGTGCACGAGAACCGCGGGAACGCCGAGCTCGGCCACGACCGGCCAGTCCGGTGGCTCCGGGTCCACGAGCGCCGCCACGATCGGGCCGCGATGCCAGCGCGCCCAGTGCGTGCCGGCCACCGGCTCTGGCACGCGGACCAGGACGAACGGCAGGCGGCTGGCGATCAGCGCGGTCACCACCTGATCGAGCGCGGGGCCGGGCTGGCCGGACACCACGGTCAGCACGGTGGTCCCGGCCTCGGCCTGCGGCCGCCGCCGGTCGGCCGGCGCGGCGCGCTGGTCCAGCATGCCGAACGAGGCTGCCCTGGCCACGGCATGCACGCTGCTGCTCACGTCCAGCTTGGCGTAGACCCGGCGTTTTATGTTCTCCACCGTCAGCGGGCTGATCTGGAGCAGCCCGGCGATTTCCGGGACGCTATGGCCGGAGCCGGTCAGCACGATTATCTCAAGCTCCCGGTCGGTGAGACCGCCCTCGACCTGCCGGGCATGCCGTCCCTTACTCCGCTTCACCAGCGCGAGAACCGCGGGCAGCCCGTGCGATTCTGGCAGCAGCGACGCCACGCCCGCCCGGCAGGCTGCCGCCAGGTCCTGCTCCGATGCCTCCCGGTACATGACGATCACGTTCAGCTCGGCGAAATGCTGCAGCAGGGTCTCCACCCGGGCGGCCATCTCCGCCAGCCGGACACCTGCATCGAGGATCACCACGTCCGGGCGCCGCAGTTCGCAGAGCGCGAAGACGTCATCGGGCTCGGCCACCTTGCCGATGACGGTCATCTCCGGCCGGACGGCCAGGCATGCGGCCAGAGTGTCCCGGAGCAGCCGCCGTGACGACTGAACGGCTACCCGGACGGTGATGCGAGCTGCGGGCACGCTCATCGTTATCCTGGGTTTTCCGTATCTCCCATACCGAGCGCGGTATGCCAGATACCTAGCGAGGTAAGCAAGGAAGTCGCAGTCTACGCCAGCGCAGCCATTAACCGTCGGAACTTAGCGCTTTAGGCAATTAACGCGCCTGATGTCGGACTTCGCTTATCTATTGTCCCCGGGCATTGGCTCTCACCTGGCCATATACCAGGTGCAGCAGCGCTGCCACGCTCCGGTACGGATCCCGGCGGCCGGCCTTCCCGCTCGGCAACCAGCAGGTCAGCGAGGTCAGCAGCGGCCGGCCCGGGCTGGTCGACGTGATCAGTGAAAACCCGCACGCCGAACCATTGCCGGCGCCGCCAGCCGAGCGGCCCGAGCACCACGTCGATGTCGGCGGGCGCATGCGCGTGCGCGGGCAGGCCGAGCCGGTTGACGTAATCTTTGCGGTCGAACGCGGCAGCCGCCGCTGCCCAGTCGCCGCGCAGGCCGTCTCGCATCGCGGTGGCCAGCCCGTTGCGCACGAGCAGTGATATGGCGCCGCCGGAAGCGGTCACTCGGGTCAGCGCGGCGAGCATTGGCGTGATGTCACCGAGATACATCAGGACGCCGTGGCATAGCACCAGATCAAAGCTCCCGGCGACGAGGTCAGGCGCGTGTTCACCGGCACCCCTGATGAGCCGGATCCGGGCGGCGACGCTGGCGGGCTCGGCCGCAACCGCGGTTTCGAACGCGGCGAGCAGTTCACCGGATGCGTCGATGCCAGTGACCTCGTGCCCGGCCCTGGCCAGGTGCAGCGCCTGGGTGCCCTGCCCGCAGCCAACGTCAAGCACCCGCGCGGGGCGCCCGCCAAGTTGCGGCAGGCCGGCCAGCTGGGACCGGAGCACCTCCTGGCGGACCACGTCGCGCAGCCGCCCGAGCACGCCGAGCCAGCGGGCCGTGCCCGGCGTGAACGCGCTGGCCGGGCTATCCAGGTCGGCGCGGCTTTCCGGGCCAGCCGGGCCAGCCGGGCCGACGCCTGCAGTCTCTTGCTCGGGCATCGTGATCCACCTTTCCGGCCGATTATCGGCAATACGGAACCGGCCGCCCGCGGCGCGCGTCCCACCAGCATGAACGCCACGATTCGGGCACTGGCCCGGCGGCCGGGCGCACGCGCGGCCAGTGCAACCATCACCGCCGTGCTGTGCGGTAGCACCCTGCTGCTGGCCGGGTGCGCTACCGGATCCGGCTCCACGAGCGGATCCAGCGCCGCGGGCGGATCCGGCGCCGCGGGCGGATCCGGCGCGAACGCGCCTGGTTACGGTGCCTCGGCCTCCGGCAACAAGTCCAGCGGCAGCCTCGCAGCCCCGGCCCCCGAGCGAATGGCAGGCCGGCCTGCCACCGCGCACGCTGCCCGGCTGGTGGCGGCGGGCCAGAGCATCATTTATACCGCCGGGCTGACCGTGCGGGCGCGTGATGTCGTCAGCGCGGGCGCGCGCGCGACCAGCATCGTTACCGAGGCGGGCGGCTACGTGGCCGGCCAGCAGTCTTCGGTCGACCCGGCCGATCACACCCGCTCCACGGTCAGCCTGCAGCTCAAGATCCCGGTCGCGGCATACCCGGCCACGCTGCGCCAGCTGTCCGGCCGGCTAGGCAGCCAGCTCTCGATGTCCCAGCAGGCCCAGGACGTCACCGGCCAGGTCGCGGACGTGACCAGCCGGGTAACGTCGGCGCGCGCCGCGATCGCCCAACTGCGCGCCCTGCTGCGGCGGGCTGGCTCGGTCAATAGCCTGCTCGGCGTGCAGGAGCAGATCAACTCCGAGGAGTCCGCGCTGGAAGCGCTGCAAGCCCAGCAGCGCGCGCTCTCCCGGGAGACTGACTTTGCGACAGTATCGCTGCGGCTAGTGAGTAAGCACGCTCCGCCCGTTAATCACAAAAGGCATTCGCATGGTTTCGTGGCCGGCCTCGCCGCAGGCTGGCAGGCACTCCGGGAGGTAACGACCGCGGTGCTCACCGGGGCCGGCGCGGCACTTCCGTTCGCGGTGGTCGTGGCGCTTGCCGCAGGCCTCGGATACGGCGGGTGGCGGCGCTCGCTGCGCCGGAGATCCCGGCCGAGCACGGCGGGCTAGCGCGAGCCTTCCGCCAGCCGCACGGACTCGGTGTGCACCAGGTCGGTCAGCCGGGCGAGCACACCGGGATCGGTGTCCGGCAGCACGCCATGGCCGAGATTGAAGATGTGCCCTTCGGCGGTGCGGCCGCGTTCGAGCACCTCGTGAGCCCGCCGCTCGACCACGTCCCACGGCGCCAGCAGGATCGCCGGGTCGAGATTGCCCTGCAATGCCTTGCCCGGCTCGACCCGGCGGGCCGCCTCGTCCAGCGGAATCCGCCAGTCCACCCCGACCACTTCCGCGCCCGCCTCGCCGAGCAGCCCGAGCAGTTCACTGGTGCCGACGCCGAAGTGGATCCTGGGCACGCCAGATGCAGCCAGCGCCTGGAAGATCCGCCTGCTGTGCGGCAGCACCGACTGCCGGTAGTCCTCCGGGCTGATCGTGCCGGCCCAGGAGTCGAACAGCTGCACGGCGCTCGCTCCGGCGGCAACCTGGACCTGCAGGAACGTGATCGTGATGTCGGTCAGGCGGCTCAGCAGCGCGGTCCAGAGTTTCGGGTTCCCGTACATCAGCGATTTCGTGCGGTCGAAGCTCTTCGACGGCCCGCCGTCGACCAGGTATGAGGCGAGGGTGAACGGGCCACCGGCGAACCCGATCAGCGGCACCGCGCCGAGCTCGGCGACAAGGCTCTTGACCGCCTTAGTCACGAACGGGATGTCGTCCGGCTGCAGGGCGCGCAGCCTGGCCAGATCCTGTTCGCCGCGGATCGGCTGGTCGACCACCGGCCCGACGCCGGGCGCGATGTCGATGCCGACCCCGACGGCCTTCAGCGGCACCACGATGTCGCTGAACAAGATCGCGGCGTCCACCGGGTACCTGCGCAGCGGCTGCAGCGTGAACTCGGTGATCAGGTCGGGCTTGGCGCAGGCATCAAGCATTGACGTCTTGCCGCGGGCTGCGCGGTACTCGGGCAGTGAACGTCCGGCCTGGCGCATGAACCAGACCGGTGTGTAGGGCACTGGCTGCCGGAAGCAAGCGCGCAGGAACGGCGATTCCTCCGTCTGCGTTGTCACATCGCAGATCGTCTCACAACACCCAGCCGTCTTGCCCGGCACTGCCGGCGGCTCGCGGATGCCAGTCCGCCGCGGCATTCTCGCGTTTCCGCGGAAACGTCCGGGGACACGCCGCCACAGGTCCACGGAGATGGGCCGTCGCCGTGCCAACATCAAGCTGAGCTTGGCGAGGAGGTCGCAGATGATCCAGATGGCCCAGATGGTCCGGCACTGCCCCGACTGCGGCTCGGATCGGCCGTTCGAGCAGTATCATCCGGTAGAACTTGGCTGCCCGGACTCCCCGGACGGCGAGTGCCCCGAATGGTCCTGCACGGCGTGCGGCGCCGCGCTATTCATTGGCTTTGTCTCTTATGCCTACGACACAAGCAGCATGCCAGCTATCCGCGACCGGGTTGCATGAGAGTACCGCGCTCGCATCGTACGCTCACATCATGAGGCCCGCGGGCGGGACGGACGGCAGCAAGGCCACCGGCAGCAAGGCCGAAGGGAATGCGGCCGATGGGAATGCCGCGACGTTCCGCTCGGCGGTCGCCGAGGTAGCGGCGGGTCTTGACCGGGCTCGCGAGTTGCGGCCTGAGCTGACGTTCGAGCAGGAGCCGGCGCCGCGGCGGCTCGCGCCCTACGCGGCTTCGGTCGCCGTTACCGCGGGGGGCGCCGACGGCGACATCGGCTGGGGCAGGTTCGTGCTGCTCTTCGACCCGGCAGGGCAGCGCGGCTGGGGCGGTCCATTCCGGATCATCGGCCATATCCGCGTCGACCTCGAACCGGAGATCGCGGCTGACCCGCTGGTCGGCGTGGTCGGCTGGAGCTGGCTGACGGAGGCGCTGGACGCCACGGCGGTCGGCTACCAATACCCAAGCGGGACCGTTACCCGGGTAGTGACGGAGGGGTTCGGCGCGAAGCAAGCTGAGCCGGTGACGACTGAATTCGAGCTTCGAGCATCCTGGTCGCCGGCCTGGCCGACGGCCCTAATCCAGTCGGCCGAAAGTCAGCCAGCCGGGTGCCAGCCGGCCGGGCTAGCGAACGGCGGACCGGCTGACGGCGACCAGCCGGGCAGGCTTGGCCTCGACGGTCACGTCGCCGCCTGGTGCGAAGCGCTCTGCGCGGCGGCCGGGCTGCCACCGCTGGCTGCCGGGGTAAGCGCCTTGCGACAGCCGCGCGGGCGGCGGCTGCGATGACCAGCGACGGCAGGGCAGGCACCGGGGAGAGCAGCTCGGCTACCCCGGGTGCCCAGCCGGACGCGGCAGGTCCCGATGCCGGGCCAAGCCCGGACGCGGCGGCGGGCATGACCACGGCCGGCGAGACCACGGCCGGCGAGACCACGGCCGGCGAGACCACGGCCGGCGAGGCTGCTGAGCGGGCGCCTGTGCCCCTGCTCGCGCCTCGCGACGGCCTTCCGCCACTGGTGGTTACGGCCGCTGCCCTCCACGCGGCGGCCCGGTCGCTCGGCGCGGGCAGCGGCCCAGTTGCCGTCGACGCCGAGCGTGCCTCCGGCTTCCGTTACGGGCACCGCGCCTTCCTGGTCCAATTCCGCCGCTACGGCGCGGGTACCGTGCTGGTCGATCCGGTCGCCTGCCCCGACTTGTCCGCCATCGACAGCGCGCTGGCTGATGCGGAGGCTGTCCTGCATGCCGCGTCGCAGGACCTGCCATGCCTGGCCGAGATCGGCTATCGGCCCAGGAACCTCTTCGACACCGAGCTGGCCGGACGGCTGCTCGGCTATCCGAGGGTCGGCCTTGGCACCCTCGTTGAGGAAGTACTTGGGCTGACACTGGAAAAGAGCCATTCGGCGGCTGACTGGTCAACCCGGCCACTGCCGGACGACTGGCTGCGCTATGCGGCGCTCGACGTCGAGGTGCTGGTGGAACTGCGCGACGTGCTCGCGGAGCAGCTCGCGGCGCAGGACAAATCCGAGTGGGCACGGCAGGAGTTCAGCGCCGTCCTGGCCGCCGGGCCGCCGCCGCCGCGGATCGACCCCTGGCGCCGAACATCTGGCATCCACCGCATCCGCAGCAGGCGCGGGCTCGCCGTGGTCCGCGAGCTCTGGCTGGAACGAGACAAGATTGCGCGGCGACGTGACCAGTCACCGACCCGGGTTCTGCCGGACGCCGCGATCATCGAGGCCGCGCGATCCCAGCCGAAGAGCACCGCCGAGCTGGCCGGAATCGGCGGGTTCAACAGCCGGGGGGCTCGCCGGCATGCCAGCGAGTGGCTGCGGGCGGTCGGGCGGGCCAGGGCGGAGCCTGAGCCCAACCTGCCCGAGTCGTCTGCGCCGACCGGCGACGGGCCGCCACCCGCACATCGCTGGCAGGAGCGCGACCCGGTCGCGGCGACCCGGCTGACTGCCGTCCGCGCCGCGGTCGCGGCGCTGGCCGACTCCCGCGGCCTGCCGACCGAGAACCTGCTGCCGCCCGATGTCGTGCGCAGGCTCGCCTGGCAGCCGCCGGACCCGGTGAGCCCGGCGGCCGTCGGCGCCGACCTGGCCCGCTACGGGGCCCGCCCGTGGCAGGTAGACATGACGGCGACCCCGATCTCCGGTGCGTTGCTCCGGGTGATCGAGAAGGACACAAGCTGAGGCGCGCGGCCGCGGCGGGCTATGCCGCCTGCCGCCGCCCGGACAGATCGCAGGGCACCGAGGAGCCGGCCCGCAGCACCCCGGCGCAAGGCAGCAGGCCGCCGCAGTCCGGGTAGTACGGAAAGACGTTGAGTATTACCTCGCAGTCGCAGCAGCAGGCGCCCTGCCGGGCAAGGCGGCGGATCAGCCCGCGTGCCCGCGGCGACCGCAGGTCACGCCATCTCCTCGTCCACCGATGAGTGCCGTCGCAGCCGAACTGCTCGAGCATCCGCAGCAGGTAGCAGCGCAGGCACTCGCGCTCCCCTGGCTCAGTCAGCCGGAACGAGAGCTCGACAAGCTCCGCCTCTAACGCATCGGTCATGCTCTTCATCGCGGCCAGCCTTTCCGTCCGGTCATCACGGCCAGTCCCTCCGTCCGGTGACTCCGACGGCCCAGTTCTACCGCCCAGCACCGACAATTCCGGACGGCCTGGGCCAGGGACGACCAGCCCGTCCATGATCATCGAGGGTTCAAGCGCCGGAGGGTGTCATCACAAGTCCGAAATGCCGGCCGCCCGCCGACCGGGGCCGCCGGCTGATCATCGAACGGACAACCCGGCCCTGAGCCGCCACAATAGCCCCACTGCCACCACAACCGGCGATCATCCATGATCGTGGAAGATACGTGCGTCACAACCCCGCGGGTCATCCACGATCATGGATGATGCGCATCTCACGGCGGCTGTGGCACCATCCGCGCGGTGCGAGTGATGCCGTTGGTGACTGCGGTGCCCGTGCGCGGCGGGTTCAGGTGCGGCGCGAGAACACGCGGCGGGTTCAGGTGCGGCGGGAGAACACCGTGACCACCGCGCCGTAGCCCAGCATGATCACCGCGCCCGCGATGGCCATCGGCACGTCGTGATGAGCGAGGAACACCGCCACGTACCCGCCCGCCGCCAGCACGCAGAAGGCCGGAACCGAGAGCTTGCGCAGCCTGCTCATCTCAGTTGTCCTTGCCGTCGACATGGAAGACCTCCTCCACCGTGTGCCCGAAGTACCGAGCGAGCCTGATCGCGAGCGGCAGCGACGGGTCGTACCGGCCCTGCTCGATCGCGTTGATGGTCTGGCGGGAAACGCCAAGAGCATCGCCGAGTGACTGCTGTGACATGGCTCTCGCGGCACGCAGGCCGCGAACCTCGTTCAGCATGTAAAACGTCCTTTACACTCCCTGTCATATGGAAAGTACGCTTTACATCACCGGGTGTCAAACCGCCAGGCCGCCGGGCCCGCGGCCGCCACTGGAGCCGCCAGGCCCGCGGCCGTAACCGGAGCCGCCAGGCCCGCGGCCGTAACCGGAGCCGCCAGAATAGAGTCGTGCGCACGCTTTCCTGGACCACGATCGAGATCCCGGCCGGGCCGCTGTCAGTCGGGTACGGCGAGACCATCACCTACGGCGCGCTGGCCCGCCGGGCCGACGTCGGGACCGATACCACGGAGCTGCCCGCCAGGGCAATCGGGCGGATCATGGGCTCGAATCCGGTGCCGGTCATCGTGCCCTGCCATCGCGTTGTCGCGGGCAACGGGCTTGGCGGCTTCAGCGGCGGGATCGGGCCCGAGCTCAAGCGCTGGCTGCTGATATTCGAGGGGGCGCTGCCGCCCACGCTGGACTGGAGTCCGGCCGGCCTGCTGGACTGAGTACCGGGTCAGGCGTCTTCGGGATGGTAGCGCTCGGCGCCGGCCAGGGTGCCGTCTGCCACATGCAGTACCCAGCAGGCCGCCTTGCGCAGCGGCGGGCCGGCCGGGACCGCAGCGCCCAGCCGGGTGCAGACCGCCTGCAGCAAGAAAGGCAGGTTCTCGCCGTGGCCGCAGATCACCGCAGGCTGGCCGTCATCCACGATCTGCCCGGCCCGCTTCAGCTGGCCAGGGGTAGCGCCGTCGGGCTGGCGCACGGTGAATTCGGCGTCGATCTCGATCGAGGCCCCGGTCAGCGCCGCGAACGGCCGGACGGTCGCCACGCAGCGCTCTGCCGCCGAGGTGAACACGCGGCATGGGCCGAAGCACGACAGCAGCCGTGCCAGGTGATCGGCGTCGGCGGCCCCGCGGAAGTCCAGCGGCCTGTCCAGGTCGTCGCCCGGCCACGCTCGCTTACTTCCGGCCGAGGCATGCCGGAGCATGACGATCGCGTTGGTGCTGGGCGGCCCGGCGGCGAAATCTGCCAGCAGTGACGCGTCCCGCTGATAGCTCAGCCTGCCTGACGCGGCCGCGACGGGCAGCCAGTCCAGGGCGTCGACTTCGTCATTCGGCACGAAGCCTGGGCTCGAGCCGGCGTCAGCGGGCCGCGCGGCCCAGTAGTCGACCACCTTGGCCCGGCCGAGGCTCTCATACCGGCTCTGGCCCAGCCGCCGGCCGAGGATCGCCTGGATCCCGGTCTCCTCCGCCACCTCACGCACCGCCGTCGCGAGGACATGCTCGCCAGGCTCGCATTTGCCCTTCGGAAAGCTCCAGTCGTCGTAGCGGAGCCGGTGAATCACGGCAACCTCGTCGCCAGCCCGCCCGCGGCGGCACAGCACTGCGCCGGCCGCGCGGATCCCGGCAAACGTGTCAGGCATCGGCAACCCGGTTCCGCCGGACCCGGATCAGGTGGCTCTGCAGGTCACGCAGCGGCTCACCATTCTCGTCAAGATGGTGCCTGATCCACGAGCCATCCGGGGCGAGCCACCAAGACGACGTACTCTCATCCATCGCCTCGGCAATGAGGCCGCGCAACTCCGCCTGCTGCGCGGGATCGGTGACCCGGACCAGCAGCTCGACCCGGCGGTCCAGGTTCCGGTGCATGAGATCGGCGCTGCCCAGCCAGACGTCCCCGTCCCCGTTCTCGCCCGTGCCGAAGGCGTAGATCCGGGAGTGCTCGAGGAAGCGGCCGAGGATGCTGCGCACCCGGATCGTCTCCGAGAGCCCGGGCACGCCCGGGCGCAGCCCGCAGATGCCGCGCACCAGCAGGTCGATGGGCACGCCCTCGCGGGAGGCCCGGTACAGCGCATCGATGATCACCTCGTCGATGATCGAATTGCACTTCATCCGGATCCTGGCCGACTTGCCGTCGCGCTGCCTGGCCACCTGCGCCGAGATCTGCGCCACCAGCCCGGAGCGCAGCGACGCTGGCGCGACCAGCAGCCGGTTGTATTCGGTCTTCCTGCTGTACCCGGTCAGGTGGTTGAACAGGTCGGTGACGTCCTGGCCAACGGTACGGTCGGACGTCAGCAGGCCGAAATCCTCATAGAGCCGCGCGGTGGTCGGATGATAGTTGCCGGTGCCGATGTGACAGTAGCGGCGCAGCGACCCGTCCGATTCCTCGCGCACTACGAGCACCATCTTGCAGTGCGTCTTCAGGCCGACGAAGCCGTAGACCACATGGCAGCCTGCCTCCTCCAGCTTGCGGGCCCAGGCGATGTTGGCCCGCTCGTCGAACCTGGCCTTGATCTCGACTACCACCACGACCTGCTTGCCCGCCTCGGCGGCATCGATCAGCGCGTCCACGATCTGCGAGTCGCCGCTGGTCCGGTACAGGGTGTGCTTGATCGCCAGCACCGCGGGATCCGCCGCCGCCGAGACGACGAGCCGCTCCACCGTGGTGGTGAACGAGTCGTAGGGGTGATGGACCAGGACATCGTGTTCGGTCAGCGCGGTGAAGATGCCGGTGTCCTGCGGCAGCGCGGCCTCCGAGGGAACGAACGCCCGGTACTTCAGCTGCCTCAGGTCCAGGCCGGCGATGGCCATCAGGCCGGACAGGTCAAGCGGGCCCGGTACCCGGTACACCGCGTGACGGTCGATCCCAAGCTCGGAAACCAGCTTGTCGAGTACGTCGCTGGAGATCGATTCCTCGACCTCCAGCCGGACGGCCGGCTCGAACCGGCGGCGCATCAACTCGCGTTCCAGCGACTGCAGCAGGTTCTCGGTAACATCCTCGTCGATCTCCAGGTCCCTGGTCCTCGTCACCCGGAACGCGTGCTCCTCGAGCACGTCCAGCCCGATGAATAGCTCGTCGAGATGGGCGGCGATCACGTCCTCGAGCGGGACGAACCGGTGCTGTCCGGCGACCAGGAACCTGGGCAGCAGCGGCGGGACCTTCACCCGGGCGAACATCGTGCCGCCGGTCTTCGGGTCGGCGATCATCACCGCGAGGCTGAGCGACAGGCCGGAGATGTAGGGGAACGGGTGCGCCGGATCCACTATGAGCGGCGTCAGCACCGGGTAGACGCGGTCGCGGAACAGCTTGTGCAGCTCGTCCTGCTCGGTGCCGGACAGTTCCTTCCAGCGCAGGATTTCGATGCCCTCGTCGGCCAGCGCGGGCACGATCTTGTCGCTGAAGCACTCGGCGTGCCCGGCGGGCGAGTTCCCTGGCCGTCTGCAGCGTGTTCTGGAGTATCTGCCGGGGCAGCAGCCCGCTCGCGCTCTCCACCGGCAGCCCGGTGGCCATCCGCCGGATCCGGCCGGCCACCCGCACCATGAAGAACTCGTCCAGATTGCTCGCGAAGATCGCCAGGAACTTCACCCGCTCCAGCAGCGGTATGCTCTCGTCCTCGGCCAGTTCCAGCACCCGCTGGTTGAACCGGAGCCAGCTTTCCTCGCGGTCAAGGTAACGGTCGGGCAGCAGCCCGCCCGCGGCATCCGGGTCGGCCTGGCTGGCTTCCTTGCCTGCGCCGCCCCCCGCAGCCGGACGCGCGCCGTCCTGTCTTGGCCCCGCGTCCTGGACTTCCCGCGCATCCAGTACACGCTGCCGCCCGGCCGCCTTGCCCGGGCTCTTCTTTCCGTCGCCTCGCTGGGAATTGGCTTGACCGGCACTCATGTCCCTATTGTCCCCACCGTCGCGACTGCCAAAGACGGCGGGTGCTGTGACATTTGAATCTTAATCAGCAGTTCGCCCAGCTCAGCCGGGTCCGCCGGGTCCGCCGGCGTTCGCCCGGCAGCGCAGGCAATCCGGCACGTCAGCGGCCAGCTAGGCGGCCAGGAAACTGCTTAAGCCGCTGGCGGCGGGGCCGCCTTGCGCAAGCCAGCCTGGACCGACACGATCGCGGACATGTTCGGGCCGGACTTCGGGCAGCCGGCCCTGCCACCGTGCGGGACTACATCAGGCCAGCCATCACGCAGGCCGCCCAGGCTGCCGGGCGGCCCGCGCCGCGGGTGGTCTGCCTGCTGCCGGTCTGCGTCACCGACGACCCGGAGCTGGCGCGCGCTCGGGCCGCGCGAGTCTTCGCCATCTACGGGCAGCTGCCGTCCTACCGGGCGATGCTCGACCGCGAGGGTGCCGCGGGACCGGAGGACGTGGCCATCATCGGGGACGAGGACACCGTCGGCAGCAAGATCATGGCGCTCGCCGACGCCGGGGTGACCGATTTCGTGGCCAACGAGTTCGCCCAGGGCGGCGACGCCAAGCGCACCCGGGCTTTGCTGAAGTCCCTGATCCGGCGGCCACCCGGCCGGCCCGGCCCGGCCGGGTGGCCGCCGGATCAGGGCCAGCTGAGGCCGCAGGCCTTGTGCAGTTCTTCGCGGCTGGGCAGCTTTACCCGGGCGCCGCGCCCCAGCGCGGCGGCGAGTTCCTTCTCCGCGGTCTCGATCCCGAGCCAGTCGGCGTAGCTGACCGGCCGGATGCCCCGGCCCGCCAGCTCGGCGGCGAAGCGCGAAGCCGAGCCGGGCGGCTCCGGCTGGCCAGCCGCCGGCTCGGGATAGGGCAGCAGCCCGGCGCGCGGTATCGGCACCTCATCCGGGCCGGGGCCGCCGGCCAGGTCGGCGAGCAGCGCGCGAACGGTCTGCGCCGCGTCGGACTTGTTGGTGCCGATCACTCCGGTCGGGCCGCGCTTGAGCCAGCCCGCCACGTACTCCCCCGGCAGCGGCTCGCCGTCCGGGCCGAGCACCCGGCCCTCCGCGTTCGGCACGGTGGACGAGCGCTCGTCGAACGGGACGCCGGGCAGCGGCACGCTCTGATACCCCACGCTGCGCAGCACCAGCTGGGTGGCGAGGGTCTCGTGCTCGCCGGTTCCGGTGAGTGCGCCGGTCGCATCGAGCCTGGTCCGCTCCAGGGTCAGGCCGGAAACCCGGTCGGGCCCGTGAATTTCGGCGGGCCGCAGCCAGAACCGGACGGTGAGCCTGCGGACGCCGCCGGCCTGCCGGCGCCCGGCCCAGTCGGCGATCACGTTGTAGTTGCCGCGCACGTGCCGGTCGGCCTGCGCCAGCCGGGCGCTCTCCCCGGTCGGGTCGAATGCGTCCAGGTCGGCCTCGCCGTCGCCGACCACGACGTCGACTCCGGCCAGGGTGCCGAGCTCGCGCAGCTCCTTGGTGGTGAACTTGGCCTGGGCCGGGCCGCGGCGGCCGATCATGTGGACCTCGCGGACCTTGCTCGCCGTCAGGGCGTCAAGCACCGGCTGGGAGACGTCAGTCTCGTGCAGCTCGCGTGGATCCCTGGCCAGGATCCTGGCCACGTCCACTGCCACGTTGCCGACCCCGATCACCGCTACCGACTCGGCGTCCAGGATGAACGCGGCCGGGTCGATGTCGGGATGCCCGCAGTACCAGTTGACGAAGTCGGTCGCGGCGAAGCTCCCCGGCAGGTCCTCGCCGGGAATGCCGAGCCGCCGGTCGCGCATCGCGCCGGTCGCGTATACCACCGCGTCGTAGCAGGCCAGCAGCTCGGCCCTGGTGATGTCGGTGCCGAGGTGCAGGCCGCCGAGGAAGCTGACGCCCTCGTGCTCGAGCACCCCGCGCAGGTAGTCGGCGATCGACTTGATCGACTTATGGTCGGGGGCGACGCCGTACCTGACCAGCCCGTACGGCGTCGGCAGCCGGTCGAGCACGTCGACCCGGATGCGCCGGCCCGGGTCGACCGCGGCGGCCTGCTTGATCAGCGCCTCAGCGGTGTAGAGGCCGGCCCCGATCCGATGACGGCGACTTCGAGCGTGTCCATAGCTGGCGATTGTCCCTTGTCAAGTGCCCGCTGTCAGGTGCCGCTGTCAGGTGTGCATTGTCAGGTGTGCGCTATCAGGCCCGCGGGTCGTGCGCTAGCTCGGGGGTTATCCGCACCACCGCCACGGTGATCTCCCTGGCCAGATACTGCGGGGTGAGGCCGTGGGCGGCCAGGATCTCGGCGCGCTCACCGTGCTCAAGGAACTGTTGCGGCAGGCCGAACGTCCGCACCGGGGTCCTGATCTCCTGGTCGCGCAGCAGCCTGGCGACCGCGTCGCCGAACCCGCCCGCCCGGCCGTTGTCCTCGACGGTGACCACGAGCCGGTGCCTGCCCGCTGCCGCGACGAGCGCCTCGTCCAGCGGCTTGACCCAGCGGGGATCCACTACGGTCACCCCAATGCCCTGGTCCGCCAGGCGCTGCGCGGCCTGGACGCAGACGCCGGCCATCGACCCGGCGCCGAGCAGCAGCACGTCCTCGGCTGCCGGAGCCGCCTCGGCCGCCGGGCCGGCCCCGGGCACGCTGAGCACGTCCATCGTGCCCAGCTTGCCGATCGCCGGGATCTCGCCGGGCACCGTGCCGCGGGGGAACCGCAGCGCGGTCGGCCCGTCGGCGATGGCGACCGCCTCGCGGAGCAGCTCGGCGAGCCGGGTGGCGTCGCGCGGGGCCGCGACCCGCAGCCCGGGAACGAGCTGCAGGATGGAGCCGTCCCACATGCCATGGTGGCTGGCGCCGTCCGGGCCGGTGACGCCCGCCCGGTCAAGCACGAAGGTCACCGGCAGCTTATGCAGCGCCACGTCCATCAGCACCTGGTCGAACGCCCGGTTCAAGAACGTGGCGTAGATGGCCGCCACCGGATGCAGGCCGCCGAGCGCGAGGCCGGCCGCGCTGGTCACCGCGTGCTGCTCGGCGATCCCAACGTCGAATACCCGGTCCGGGTAGGCGCTGGCGAACTTCGCCAGCCCGGTCGGGTGCAGCATGGCGGCAGTGATCGCGACGACGTCCGGGCGGCGGGCGCCGATGGCGGCAAGCTCGTCGCCGAACACCTGGGTCCACGGCCGGCCTGCCGCTGCGGCGGGCAGGCGGTCACGCTGCCTGGCCGGCCTCGCGGCCGCCGGATTCACCTGATGCAGGCAGTCCTGGTCGTTCTCCTCGGCCAGCGGGTAGCCGGATCCCTTCGTGGTGATCACGTGCACCAGCACCGCGCCGCCGAAATCGCGGGCCTTGGCGAGCGCGTGCTCGATGGCCTGCTCATCGTGACCGTCGACCGGGCCGAGGTATTTCAGCCCGAGGTCCTCGAACAGCACCTGCGGCTGCAGGACGTCTTTCAGGCCCTTCTTGATTCCGTGCAGCGTATCGTACAGCGGCGGCCCGACCAGCGGCGTGTGCGACAGCGTCGTCTTGATGTAGTCGAGCACGTGCTCGTACCGCTGCGAGACCCGGACCGCGGCGAGGTGATCCGCCAGCCCGCCGATGGTCCGCTGGTAGGACCGGCCGTTGTCATTGACCACGATGACGACCCGCCGGTCCGGCGCCCCGGCGATGTTGTTCAGCGCCTCCCAGGCCATGCCGCCGGTCAGCGCGCCGTCGCCGATCACCGCGACCACCGAGCGGTCCCCCTCGCCGCGCAGCTGGTAGGCCTTCGCCAGCCCGTCCGCGTAGGACAGGCTGGTCGACGCGTGCGAGTTCTCGATGACGTCATGCTCGGACTCGGCCTGGTTCGGGTAGCCGGACAGGCCACCCCGCTGCCGGAGGCCGGCGAAGCCGGGCTGCCGGCCCGTCAGCAGCTTGTGCACGTAGGCCTGGTGGCCGGTGTCGAACAGGATCCGGTCGACCGGCGAGTCGAATACCCGGTGCAGGGCGATCGTGAGTTCCACTACGCCGAGGTTCGGGCCGAGATGACCGCCGGTCCTTGACACGGTCTTGATGAGCAGGTCGCGGATTTCCGCCGCCAGCAGCGGCAGCTCGTCCGGGGGAGCTCCTTGAGGTCGCGCGGACCCGAGACGGACTCCAGCAATGTCACCTGGTCTGCTCCCTCGTGGTGGCCGACGGGGACCGAACCCGACCGAGTCTATTTGGGCGCCGCGATAGCTGCACTCCGGCACTGCCCGATAACTGACTTATGCGTCATAGCCGGTTCCCCCGCGGCCCGCGGTAACGGCACTGCAGGCTGACCCAGGTCAGCTAGCTCCGCCCGGCGGGCACGGGCTGGCCGTCAAGTGCCTCGGCGAGTGCCGCCGCCAGCTCGGCGCCGGGCGTCCACAGGCCAGGCTGGCCGTGCGTCATCAGCGGCTGCGGCAGCGCCCGCACGTCGCTGAGCTGCCAGTGGAACGACTTCGGTTCGGCCCATTTGCCGCAGCTGCACGGCTGGCCGGCCTTGGCAGCGCCGCACATGCCGGCCAGCGTGACAACCGCCACGATGCCGCCGGCCGCGGCCAGCGGGTCAGCCGGATCCCAGCCGGCCGCGCGGACCAGCGGATGCCCCAGGGAATCAGCGTCAACCCGGAGGGAGGAGTGGATCGCGAGCTCGCCCCGGTAGGTGGTATCCCAGGTACGGTTCTCGATCACCTTGTGGCCACGGGCAATCGCCCACGCCCAGGGCTGCCGCACGCTGAGCACTTGCATCAGGCACCTCCGCTACGCCTCTGCCCTTCAGAACGCGGCTGCCATTCGCCCGGTTCAGTCTCATTTAGACTTCCCGGTGCCGCTGCCCGGTGCCGGCCCGCGCCGCGGCACGTAACCTGAGCCTGCCCGGCGCGGCTTCGATGCCCGGGCTGCCCGGCTGACCCGGCGGAATGGAGCTGGCCGATGCCCTCGTCAGAAGGCCCGCTGAACGGCAAGGTATGCGTGATCACCGGGGCCAGCTCGGGGATCGGGAAGGCGGCATCACTGGCCCTGGCCAGGCTCGGTGCCGACGTCATCCTGGTCTGCCGGGACAAGTCCCGCGGCGAGGCCGCGCTGGCGGCGGTGAGCTCGGTCGCCGAGCGGAGCATCCGGCAGCTGGAGATCGCCGACCTGTCCTCGCTGCAGGAAGTGCGGGACCTGGCCTGCCGGCTCGCCCGGCTGGACCGACTCGACGTGCTGATCAACAACGCCGGCCTGGTGCTGGCCGACCGGCGGGTCAGCGCCGACGGCTTCGAGTACACCTTCGCGCTGAATCACCTTGCGCCGTTCCTGCTGACCAATTTGCTGCGGGAAAAGCTGGTGGCCAGCGCGCCCGCACGGGTCATCACCGTCTCGTCCGCCGCGCACCGGGCTGCCCGGCTCGACTTCGCCGACCTGCAGCTGACCAGGAACTTCAACGGCTGGCGGGCGTACGCCAACAGCAAGCTGGCCAACATCGCGTTTACCACCGAGCTGGCGAGACGGCTGGCGGGCACCGAGGTGACGGCCAATTGCGTGCATCCCGGCACGGTGAACACCGGGTTCGGCCGCGACGGCAGCGCGCTGCTGCGGTTTGGGCTCGGCCTGGGCCGCCGGTTCCTGCTGTCGGCCGGGCAGGGCGCCGACACCGTGGTGTACCTCGCCAGCTCGCCCGACGTCGAGGGCGCGACCGGCGGGTACTACGTCAAGCGCAAGCGGCGCACCCCGTCCGCCGCGGCCAGCGACCAGGCAACGGCCCGGCGGCTCTGGGAGATCAGCGCGGAACTCACCGGCCTGGCCGAGACCAGCCAGCCCGGCTGATGCGCTACCTTGCCTGGCCGCGGGCCGGGGCCCGCGGCAGCGGGACGGTCCGGGCCCGGCCGGCCAGCCAGCCGGTGATCGCCTGCAGCGCGGCAGCGGCGAGCAGCGCCCCGACCGGGATGGCCCAGCCGCCGGTAGCCGAGTGCAGCAGGCCGACGAACAGCGGCCCGATGCTGGCCACCAGGTAGCCGGCGCCCTGCGCGAACCCGGACAGGGACGCCGCGGTCGCCGGGTCCGGCGCCCGCGCCACGGTCAGGAAGATCCCGAGGCCGAGTGAAGCGCCCTGGCCGAAGCCGAGCAGCAGCATCCAGGCAGGGGCCGAGCCGAGCGGGCCGAAGGCCCCGCCCGCCAGGCCCGCGCCGATCGCCGCAGTCGCAGCGACGGCCAGGACGCGCTGGTCCCTGGCCCGGTGCGCGAGCATCGGCAGCAGCAACGCGGGGACCGCGTTGCCGAAGTTCATCAGCGCGAGCAGATCCCCCGCGTGCACAGCGCTGGCGCCGCGGTCGCGGAACATGGTGGGGAACCAGGACAGCGCGGCGTAGTAGGACAGGCTCTGCAGGCCCAGGAAGGCCGTCACCTGCCAGGCCAGCGCGTACCGGCCCATCGCCAGCACACCCTGGTGCCCGGCAGCTCCCGGCAGGCCTGCCGAGCCCGGCAGGGTGCGGAAGCGGAGTTGCGGGATCCAGGCCGCCGCGGCTACCAGCGCGGGCAGTGCCCAGAGGCCGAGACTGATGCGGAGGGCCCCGTTATTAATCCCGATCGCTGTGTAGACGGGGACAGCAGCCAGGGAGCCGATGATTGCGCCCGCCGCCAGGGACATCAGGTAGAGCCCGATCAGCAGGCCGGCCTGATCGGGACGGCGGCGCTTGACCAGGCTGGGCAGCAGCACGTTCATCAGCGCGATCGCGGCGGCGGCTACCACGGTGCCGGGGAACAGCGTCCGGGGGGCGGCGCTGCGCAGCAGCAGGCCGGCCGCGAGCAGGACGAGCGCCGAGCCGAGCACCCGCTCCTCGCCGAGCCGCCGGGACAGCGGCGCGGCAACGCCGGAGAAGAGCCCGAAGCACAGCACCGGGACGGCCGCCAGCACCGCCAGCGTCCCGGCGGACAGGTGCAGCCCGGCCGATATCTCGGGGAACAGCGGCGGCAGGCTGGTGATCGCGGCCCGCAGGTTGAAGGCGAGCGCGATGATCCCGGCCACCAGCGCGGCGGCCGCGAGCCTGCTCCGGGCAGGCCGGCCCAGGCCGGATCGGCCGGGGCCGCTCAGATCCGGCTGCCGCAGCGTCACCCGGCGGCGATTAGCGACCGCAACACGTACTGCATGATCCCGCCGTGCCGGTAGTAATCTGCCTCGCCGGGGGTGTCGATCCTGACCACCGCGCGGAACTCCTTGCCGTCGGCGCGCACAGTGACCTGCCGCGGCGTCTCGCCCTCGTTCATCGCCTCGATGCCAAGCACGTCGAACTCCTCGTGCCCGGTCAGACCGAGTGAAGCGGCCGACTCGCCGGGCAGGTACTGCAGCGGCAGCACGCCCATGCCGATCAGGTTGGACCGGTGGATCCGCTCGAACGACTCCACCAGGACCGCCCGGACGCCGAGCAGCGCGGTGCCCTTGGCGGCCCAGTCCCGGGACGACCCGGACCCGTACTCCTTGCCGCCGAGCACGATCAGCGGGGTGCCCGCTTCGATGTACTGCCGGGACGCCTGGTAGATCGACATCGGGGTGCTGTCCGGCAGCTTGATCGTGACGCCGCCCTCGGTGCCTGGCGCCAGCTGGTTGCGCAGCCTGATGTTGCCGAACGTGCCGCGGATCATCACCTCGTGATTGCCGCGCCGGGAGCCGTAGGTGTTGAAGTCGCGCCGCTGCACGCCGTGGGACTGCAGGTACTCCCCCGCCGGGCTGTCGGTCTTGATCGCGCCGGCCGGGGAGATGTGGTCGGTGGTGACCGAATCGCCGAGCAACGCGAGCACCCGGGCGCGGTGGATGTCGTTGACCGGCTCCGGCGCGGCGGGCATCCCGTCGAAGTACGGCGGCTTCCGGACGTAGGTGGACTCCGGGTCCCAGGCGAACACGTCACCGGGCGGCACCTCGAGCTCGCGCCACTGGTCGTCCCCGGCGAACACGTCGGCATAGCCGCGGGTGAACATCTCGGCCGCCACCGCGCCGTGCACGATGCGGGCCACCTCATCAGCCGACGGCCACAGGTCCGCCAGGTACACCGGCTTGCCGTCAGCGCCGGCGCCCAGCGGCTCGCGGGTCAGGTCGATGTCCATCGTCCCGGCCAGCGCGTAGGCGACGACCAGCGGCGGCGACGCGAGGTAGTTCATCTTCACGTCAGAGTTGATCCGGCCCTCAAAGTTCCTGTTGCCGGACAGCACCGAGACCACGGCCAGGTCGTGCTGGCCGACCGCCTCGCTGACCGGCCCGGGCAGCGGGCCCGAGTTGCCGATGCAGGTGGTGCAGCCGTAGCCGACCAGGTTGAAGCCGAGCTTCTCCAGGTACGGCGTCAGCTCGGCGCGCTCGTAGTAGTCCATGACCACCTTGGAGCCCGGCGCGAGTGTCGTCTTCACCCACGGCTTGCTGGCCAGGCCCGCCTGCACGGCCTTCTTCGCGAGCAGGGCGGCGCCGACCATGACGGACGGGTTGGACGTGTTTGTGCAGGAGGTGATGGCGGCGATCACCACCGAGCCGTGGTCGACCGAGGTCTTCGTGCCGTCGTCCATGGTGATAGCGACCGGCGCGGACGGCCTGCCCTCGGCTGGGGAGGCCAACGGGTCGGACGCGGGGAACGTGTTGCCGAGGCCGTTGTCCAGGCTCGGCGCCGAAACGTACGCGCCGAGCGCCTCCCGGAACGCGGTCTTGGCGTCGGTCAGCGACACCCGGTCCTGCGGCCGCTTCGGGCCGGCCAGCGACGGCACCACGGTGGCCAGGTCGAGCACGAGTTGCTCGGAGTAGCGGGCGTCCGGCGCGGCGCCAGGCTCGTGCCAGAGGCCCTGCTCCTTGGCGTACGCCTCGACCAGCGCGACATGCTCGTCGGTGCGTCCGGTCAGCCTGAGGTAGGTGAGGGTCTCCGCGTCGATCGGGAAGATCGCGCAGGTGGAGCCGAACTCGGGGCTCATGTTGCCGATCGTGGCCCGGTTCGCCAGCGGGACGGCGGCCACGCCATCGCCGTAGAACTCGACGAACTTGCCGACGACGCCGTGCTTGCGGAGCTTTTCTGTGATGGTGAGCACGAGGTCGGTGGCGGTGGTGCCGGCCGGCATCTCCCCGGTCAGCCGGAACCCGACCACCTTCGGGATCAGCATCGACACCGGCTGGCCGAGCATGGCCGCCTCGGCCTCGATGCCGCCGACGCCCCAGCCGAGTATGCCCAGGCCGTTCTGCATGGTGGTGTGCGAGTCGGTGCCTACGCAGGTGTCCGGGTAGGCGCTGCGCAGGCCGCTGTCGCCGTCGGCGCCGCCCGTGCCGTCGGCGCCGCCCGCGCCGCCCGCGCCGCCCGCGGCCTCGCTGGTCATGATCACCCGGGCCAGGTGCTCGATGTTGACCTGGTGCACGATCCCGGTGCCCGGCGGCACGACCCGGAACTGGCGCAGTGCCTCCTGGCCCCAGCGCAAGAACTGGAACCGCTCTCGGTTGCGGTGGAATTCCAGCTCGACGTTCCGCTCGAAGGCATCGGGCAGGCCGAACACATCGGCGATGACGGAATGGTCGATGACCAGCTCAGCGGGCACCAGCGGGTTGATCTTGCCGGCGTCGCCGCCCAGTGCCTGCATAGCCTCCCGCATGGTGGCGAGGTCCACCACCGCGGGAACGCCGGTCAGGTCCTGCATGATTACCCGGGCCGGGCTGAACTGGATCTCGGTGGCAGGCTCGGCCGCCGGATCCCACTGGGCAATGGACGTCACATGGTCGCTAGTGACGTTCACCCCGTCTTCGTTGCGCAGCAGGTTCTCCAACAAGACCTTCAGGCTAAACGGGAGGTCACCGGCTCCTGTTACCGCGTCTAGCCGGTGAATTTCGTAGCTGGACCCGGCCGCCCGCAGCGTGGCGCGGCTACCGAAGCTATTCGCGGTCATCGTTCCCTGGCCTCCTGCCGTGTCCTGCCCCGTGACGCTTCTTGCATCCTGCCGCAGTCCGGTGCCGGTCACATGCCCGGCCCTGGCCGTCTCCGCTCCACCTGCCCAGTCTGCGCTCCACCTGCTCAGTCTCCGCGCCGCGCCATCCGCCCGCCCCGGGCCACGGCGCCATCCGCCGCCCCGGGCCACGGCGCCATCCGCCGCCCCGGGCCACGGCGCCATCCGCCCGCCCCGGGCCACGGCGCCATCCGCCCGCCCCGGGCCTTGATCGTGGAGGTTTGTTAGTGCTGCAGCACTAACAAACCTCCACGATCAAGGAACCTGACCGGGGCGGCTGGCACTAGTATCTCGACATCAAGGTATCTGGGATCAGGCTAGCTAGACATTTATCTCGATGTCAAGCTAATCCTGCGCGCACGGAGGACATCCATGGCACAGACGCAGCCCGCGGCGTGGCTCGCGGTCCCGCCAGATCATCCTTTCGGGCTCGGGACGCTGCCCTACGGCTCGTTCACCACCGCCGACCGGCCGGCCGAACCGCGGGCGGGCGTCGCCATCGGGGATCAGGTGCTCGACCTCAGCGCGGCCACCGCCCGGCTGCTGCCAGGACGCGCCCGGCTGCTGCGCTCCGGCAAGCTGGACGCGTTCCTGGCCGCGGGTGATGGCGCCTGGGGCCAGGTCCGCGCCGATATCGTCAGCTGGCTTTCTGACCCTGCCTACCGCGTGGCGGTCGAGGACCTGCTGGTGCCCGCGTCGGCTGCGACGATGCACCTGCCGTTCACAGTCGCCGACTATGTCGACTTCTACGCGTCGGAGCATCACGCGAGCAACGTCGGCCGGATCTTCCGGCCGGATGCCACCGAGCCGCTGACGCCGAACTGGCGGCACCTGCCGATCGGCTATCACGGCCGGGCCGGCACGGTGATCGTGTCCGGCACGCCGGTACGCCGCCCGTGCGGCCAGTCCAGGCCGGACCGGAAGCGCGGGCCCGAGTTCGGGCCATCCGCCCGGCTCGACTTCGAGGCCGAACTCGGCTTCGTCGTCGGCGTCTCCAGCCAGCCGGGCGAGCCGGTGCCCGCCGCGAGGTTCGCCGAGCACGTGTTCGGCGTCTGCCTGGTCAACGACTGGTCTGCCCGGGACATCCAGTCCTGGGAGGCGGTGCCGCTCGGCCCGTTTCTCGGCAAGTCCTTCGGTACCACGGTGTCGCCTTGGATAGTTCCACTCGCCGCCCTGGAGCATGCCAGGATCCGACCACCGTCGCGGGACACCAGCTTGCTGCCCTACCTGACCGAATCCGCCGACTGGGGACTCGACATCGAGTACGCGGTGCGGATCAACGGGCACGTCGTGTCGCGCCCGCCGTACGCCAGCATGCACTGGAGCCCGGCTCAGCTGCTCGCGCACCTGACCGTCAACGGCGCCACCCTGCGCACCGGCGATCTTTACGCGTCTGGCACGGTCAGCGGTCCGCGGCCAGACCAGCTCGGCTCGCTGATCGAGCTGGCCTGGAACGGCCAGCAGCCGATATCGCTTCCGGACGGGACCGAGCGCGGGTGGCTTCAAGACGGTGACGAGGTAACCATCTCGGCAACGGCCCGCGGAGCCGGTGGCGCGCGCGTCGGCCTGGGCGAGGCCCGGGGACAGGTTCTGCCGGCTACCGGCCAGCGGTAGCGGCCATTTCCAAGGCGGCCGTCATTTCCAGGGCGGCCGGCCGGCGATGCCTGCCACCACTACGATGAGCAGGTTGCCGAATCGCAGGAGATTGGCCCGATGCCAGGCCCCGAGGAGCAGGGATACGAGCTCGAGCCGTCGCATGTGCACGCCAGCGGCGGCGCGGCTGGCAATGACCCGCCGCGGGCCCGCGACCGGCCAGCCGCGGGATCGGCCGAGAATCTGGAGCAGCGCCAGAATCGGTTGCCACCCGGGCACCCTTCGTCGCGTTTCGAGGATGACGGCACGCCGAAGCAGGCGCTTGTCCCGCTGAAGAACCTTGAGCTGCCGGAGCTGGGCGAGGATCGCGAGCACAACGGCGCCGGGCGCGACCAGGCTGCCAGGGATGGCCCGACCGGGAACGGGGCCGGGCGCTGGCAGGCCGGCGGCGTGGCAGAGAACGGGCAGGCCGACACCAGCGCATGGGCTGCCCCGCCGGGTAGACAGCCGGCCGGCGCGCCGGAGTTCGCGGTCACGAAGCCCGACGTCTGGACATCTGCAGACCAGCAGTCCCGGCCCGCGGATCCGGTCGACCCGGAGCTCCAGGCCTGGCAGTCCGTGGACTCAGGGCCCGCGGAGGTCGGGGCCGATGACCAGTGGACCACCCAGGATCACAAGTCACTGGCTCAGGACCAGGAATCCGCGGACGATGCAGAAATAGCCGAGGAGCAGCCCGGGCAAGACGCCGACGCAGCAGACGCCGACGCAGCAGACGCCGACGCAGCAGACACCGACGCAGCAGACACCGACGCTGAAGACGCCGACGCTGAAGAGGTGGCCACTGAGGAGGTGGCCGCTGAAGACGACGATGCAGACGCCGACGGAGCAGGCGTGGCTGCTGCAGACACCGATGCTGAGGATGCGCAGCCGGCGACTCAGGATCATGAGCCGATCGCCGACAGCGCGGCGGCAGCCCCGGACGAGGCGAAGCGAGCCGAGGCACTGACTCCGGAGCAGGTCAGGATTGCCGTTCGCGCTCATGGCCGATGCCGGCTCGCGGAGGGCCGGAGCGTCTTCGGCACCTATGGCGAGTCCGGACTTACCCCGGCAATGCGCCGCATAGAAGAAGAACTCGATCACGGGAAGCTGGTTCCCGACACGGAGAAGTACGCCCTAAAGAGCCTGGACCGCTTCCAAGAAAAACTCGCCAAGCGGATCGCAGGATGAACCCGGGCTGACTCCCGAGGAGCTGGCCGACAGAGATTCATGATGGCGTTCGATACACATTTATATTCGACACATGAGACTATATACTAACGGATCTGTACAAGCCACAGAAGCGAAGCTTGAAGGATCATGGCTATAGCCTGCAGTTCGAATGGTAATACTTGGGACATGCGAGAATACAAGGGCATCAATAGCCGATGGCTATGATCCAGCGAGTGGCACAGTATTTGAGATGCAATTCCATACCTCGGAAAGTTGGGAAGCAAAGCAGCGAACTCATGACGCTTATGAGAAATCGACACAGCTTGGAACGCCGACGAGCCGAAAAAGAGCGACTGAGGGCCTACCAGCGCGAGATATGCGCGTCGAGTTCCGATCGCCGCCAGGCTGCCTGAAATACTGGCTAATCGACAGGAAGGGTAGCTAACCGTACATGCGAGTTAGAGAGTACTACGCCATCGTTGCATAACGCAGCCAGCGCCGACGACGCGTCAGGAATCGCTCGGCGGCGAACTGACTCCGGCAGGCAGAGTGGATGAGTCATTGCGGCGAGATCTCGACTGGCGGCCAGACGTCCGCGCTCTACGAATGGGAGATAGGCGACGTATCAGGCGCGAATCTTGTCAAGATAACCGAGGCGGAGGCGGAGCGGCTGATTGAGCGATTCCGGGAGAAGTGGGGAGAACAGGTCTGAACGCAGTTCTGCGGCCCGGCACTGCCGCCGATGTTGATGCCGTCTCCCAAATCTTCGCCTGGTACGTCCAGCATACGGTTACCACATTCGAGGAGACGCCGCGAAGCGCTGGTGACTGGGACGAGGTCCGCGTTTTGCTTAATGATCTTGGGTTGCCTTTTCTGGTGGCCGAGTCGGATGGCCGGATCGCCGGATATGCCTACGCCAGCCCGTGGCGGCGCAAGCCTGGTTACCGGCACACCGTGGAGGACTCGGTGTTCGTGGCACCCGGGCTGACCGGACGCGGAATTGGCCGACTCCTGCTTGGCGGGCTGCTGTCGGCGTGCGGGTCCAGCGGAGCGCGGCAGATGATAGCGGTCATCGCCGACACCGGGGACGAGGCATCCGCTGCGCTGCACCGGGCATTCGGGTTCATCGACGCCGGGCGGCTGAGGCAGGTCGGCTACAAACAAGGTAGGTGGATCGACACGCTGCTGCTGCAGCGCTCCCTGCGTTAATTCCGGCATCCCGCCGCCTCCGGCGCCGGGATGCCGGGTGCGCTGGCCCATCGGCCTGCTTCGCTCACGGCAGTCCGGGCCGACTGTTGTAGTACTCGCGGATGAGATCGCGCTGCCGCTGGCTTACCTCATCGAAGTGGCGGACGAGCGCGTCTTCGCCGATGGCTTCGGCGGTCAGGTAAAGGTCCTTGATCTGGTCCAGCTTGGCACGGGCCGCTCGGGACACGGCATCAGCGTCATGACCAGGACTACCGTGGGCTAACGTGCAGTGTTCCCGGCGAGCCGGACGCGGATCCGCTAACCCGCTGGAGGGTGCCGCCGGGATGGCGGTAGGCCCGGATGGCGGTGCCGGCATCGGTGCCGCTGCCGGGGGTGCTGCCGGGGGCGCCTGGCCAGTTGCCGGCCGCTGCCCAGGCACAGGCTCCCGTCCGGGAGCCGGGTCGGTGGCCCGGCCAGGCAGGATGACGGGCAGCGGGCATGTGTCGTCCAACGCGTCTTGCCCCGTCAAGATTGACAGCGGCCGGGCGGGCGGTTCTGGCCCAGGAGCTTCTCGCGGTGCTAGGGGTGCTGCCGCCGCCGCACCGGCGGGGCTGGGCGGCGCCGGTCGTTCCGCGCCGTTTTCTGGCCGTGGAGTTGCGGACTCCCCGGTCCGGCGTACGACATCGGCAGGAGCGGGACAGGCTTCGAACCAGGACCGCGGCCGGGCGGCCAAGTCTGCCTGCTGCCCAGGTTGAGCAGCCAGACGGCCAGGCGGTGCAGCAGCCAGACGGCCAGGCGGAACTCGCCAGCCTTCGGTCGGCGAAGCTGCGCGGGACCGGCCGGACTGCGGGCGGCGACATTGGGCCTGGCGGATATGCGGCCCGGGAGCCCGGCCTGTCCGGCGATGCCGGACTGGGCTGCTGCGGGTCAGGTTGATGAGCGCCGCCGTCGTGCCAGCCACCACCAGCACCGGGCCAAAGCTGGCGATCAGCGGCCGGAGCCTGCCGCGGTTGACGCTCCGGCGACGGATAGGCCGGCGAAGCCTGCCCGGGCGGAGCCTGCCCGGGCGGAGCCTGCCCGGGCGGAGCCTGCCCGGGCGGAGCCTGCCCGGGCGGAGCCTGCCCGGGCGGAGCCTGCCCGGGCGGAGCCTGAACCGGGCGATGCTGTTCTGCGGCGGATTGTCTCCAGCCGGAGCGGATCGGATTGAGCCAGTCCTCTGCGGAGTCGAGGCCCCACTCCAGCTCAGCGTCGCTCAGATCCGTCCTTCGCCTGAACCGGCCCACCACGAGCAGCACTAGCCGCGCGAAAACGCAGAGCAGCCCGGCCGCCGCCATGATCCCGGCCGCGAGTACAAGCAGCCGCCAGGTCGCATCATTGTTCTTGCGGAGGGCTTCGCCGACCAGACCGGACGTAACACCGGAAAGCAGTAAAATCGCGCCGACAACAGCCAGCCCGCCGGAGCCCCGCACCTTCCCCGGCGTTACCGAGCCCGCACCCACGGCACAACGATCGCATGCAGGCATCACAGCCGCAACAGGTCTAATCGCACTGGCCCGCCGGCCGCGTGCCCGTGCTAGCGGATGCCGTACAGGTACTCCAGGGCGAGCTGGTCGAGATGCTCGAACGCCATCCCGCGCTGGCCCAGGGCAGCGGCGTCGGGCACCAGGCCCTGGAGGTCCCGCCAGGTCTCGCCGCTGGCCAAGGTCGGTAGCGCAAGCTGATCGACCCGTGCCGCGCGCAGCGCCGCCACCACCTCGGGATCTGAGCGGAAAGCACGGACTTTCTCGCGCAGGATCAGGTAGTTGCGCATGCAGGCGGCAGCCGATACCCAGACACCGTCGTCGTCCTCGGTCCGCGGAGGCTTGAAGTCGAAGTGCACCGGTCCGTCATAGCCGCCCGATTCCAGCGCGTCCACCACCCAGAACGCGCCTCGGGCGTGGCCGGCCCCGAACCTCAGATCCTGGTCGTAGCGCGGCCCGTGCTGCCCGTTCAGGTCGATGTGGAACAGCTTGCCGTGCCAGAGCGCCTGGCTGATGGCGTGCGCGTAGTTGAGGCCGGACATCTCCTCGTGCCCGACCTCGGGGTTGAGCCCGACGATCTCGGAATGCTCAAGCGAGTTGATGAATGCCAGCGCGTGCCCGGCGGTCGGCAGCAGGATGTCGCCGCGCGGCTCGTTCGGCTTCGGCTCGATCGCGAACCTGAGGTCGTAGCCCTGCTCCAGGACATAGCCGCAGAGGATGTCGAACGCCTCCTTGCAGCGGTCCAGGGCGGCCCGGATGTCCTTGGCCGCGCCGGACTCCGCCCCGTCCCGGCCGCCCCAGCAGACGTAGATCTTCGCGCCGAGCTCCGCGGCCAGGTCGAGATTGCGCATGACCTTGGCGATGGCGAACCGGCGCACATCGCGGTCGTTCGCGGTGAACCCGCCCTCCTTGAACAGCGGATGCGAGAACAGGTTCGTGGTCGCGGTCGTGACGACAAGCCCGGTGTCGTCCAGCGCCGTGCGGAACGCCGCGATCCGCCGTTCCCGCTCCGCGTCAGACGCGTCGAAGTCGAACACGTCGTTGTCGTGGAAGTTGACGCCGTAGGCGCCGAGCTCGGCGAGCTTGCGAACGGCCCGGTCGGCTGGCATCGGCGGCCGCACGGCACCGCCGAATACATCCACTCCCTGCCAGCCGACTGTCCAGATGCCAAACGAGAATTTGTCGGCGCTGGTCGGGATATACGCCTCTGCGCTCACGTGCCGGTCCTCTCTGTCCAATTCGCGCCGGTAGCCTCGCGCCCCAAGTCTCCCGGCAGTAGCGAGTGTCGTCTACGGCCAAGCCGCGGTGTCGTCGCGCAGTGCTGCGTGCCGCTCGCGTACCGCTGGCTCCGCCGGGCCGGCGTACCCGGCAGCCCGGCGTCTGCGCCAGCGGGGTGGCGCCGGAGTCCCGGCCAGCGCCCAGGCGGCCTGGCGGGCGGCGCCGAGCGCGACGTACTCTTCCGGCTCGGGCACGAGCACCGGCGCCCCGAAGATGCCGGGCGCGATCCGGCAGATCGCCTCGGACTGCGCCGCGCCGCCGATCAGCAGCACCCGGCGCTGGTCGATGCCGCAGTCGGCGAGATGGCCCGCGGCATCGGCGAGTGAGGCGAGCACGGCTTCCACCGCGGCCCTGGCCAGATTTTCTCTGGTCGCGTTCCGGGTGGTCAGGCCGCGGAGCACGCCGGTCGCACCAGGCCGGTCCGGGGTCCGCTCGCCATCCAGGTACGGCAGCAGGGTAAGCCCGCCCGCCCCGGAACCGGCGGCCAGCGCCAGCATCGACAAGCCGGCGTTGTCCGTACCCAGCATGGTCGCGGTAGCCGAAAGCACCAGGGCCGCGTTGACCGTGCATACCAACGGCAGGAACCGGCCGGTCGCGTCGGCGAATCCGGCGACCGCCCCGGACGGGTCGGCGGCCGGCACCTGGCTCACCGCGAAGGCCGTGCCGGAGGTCCCGATCGAGATGACCACGTCCCCCGACTCCAGGCTGAGGCCGAGCGCGGCGCCCATGTTGTCGCCCGTGCCCGCCGAGACCACTGTTCCTTCGGTGCGCACCGGGCTCCCGAATCCCGTGCCTGCGGACTCGCCGGGGCTGGCGACTCGCGGGAGCCGCACCGGGTGGCCGAGCGCGGCCGTCGCGATGTCTGGCAGCCACTCACCGCTGGCAGCTGAGAAGTACCCGGTACCGGACGCGTCGCCGCGGTCGGTCACCGGGTCGCCGCCGCCAAGCCGCCAGGTCAGCCAGTCGTGTGGGAGCAGCACCGTGGCCACGCGCTCCGCATTGGCCGGCTCATGCTCGGCCAGCCAGCGCAGCTTCGTCACTGTGAACGACGCCGTCGGCACGCTCCCGGTCCGCTGCGCCCACCACGACGGGCCGCCAAGCTCGCCGATCAATTCAGCGGCCGCGGCGGCCGACCGCATGTCATTCCACAGCAGGGCCGGCCTGATCACTTGGCCCGCGTCGTCAAGCACGACCATGCCGTGCTGCTGGCCGGCCACGCCGACCGCCGCGGCGCGCTTCAGCAGGCCCTCGCCCGCCTGCAGCAACGCGGCCCACCAGGCGGCCGGGTCGCACTCGGTCCCGCCGGGGTGCGGCGCGCTGCCACGGCCGATCACGGTCCCGTCGGCGGCGTCGCACAGCAACACCTTGGTCGACTGAGTAGAGCAATCAACGCCCGCTACGAGCATTTCGCCCCTTCCTGCGCCAGCCTGGCCTGGTGCCTGCAGGCTCCACGGGCATGATTTCCTCGGCCATTCAGCCTAGAGCGCCGCAGCTGCCGTCCCGGCATGCGGCAACCGGGCGCAGTCCGGCAAGCACCGTGCGCCAGCTGACTACCCCGCCCTCTTCTCGCGCGCCGACTCGTCCACTACCGTGGGGCCGGTCATCGCCGTTCAGCTCGGCTGCGCCGGAGGTAGCCATGGATCGTCAGGTCAAGTACGTTCTGCAGGAATCCGAGATGCCGCGGCAGTGGTACAACGTGATTGCCGACCTGCCGTCGCCGCCGCCTCCCCCGCTGCATCCCGGCACCCGCCAGCCGGTCGGCCCCGACGACCTCGCGCCGCTGTTCCCGATGGCGCTCATCGGGCAGGAAGTCTCCGGCGAGCGGCACATCGCGATTCCCGAAGACGTCCTGGACGTCTACCGGCTGTGGCGGCCGACCCCGCTGTACCGGGCCCGGCGGCTGGAGAAGGACCTCGGCACGCCGGCCCGGATCTACTACAAGTACGAGGGCGGCAGCCCGGCCGGCTCGCACAAGCCGAACACCGCGGTCCCGCAGGCGTACTACAACGCGGCCGAGGGCGTCCGGAAGCTGACCACCGAGACCGGCGCCGGCCAGTGGGGCAGCGCGCTGGCGTTCGCGTCCTCGCTGTTCGGCATCGACCTCGAGGTATGGATGGTCCGGGCGTCTTACGACCAGAAGCCCTACCGCAAGATGCTGATGGAGACCTATGGCGCGACCGTGCACCCGAGCCCGTCCGACGTGACGTCAGCGGGCCGGGCGGTGCTCGCCGAGCACCCGGACTCGACCGGCAGCCTCGGCATCGCGATCAGCGAGGCGGTCGAGGTGGCCGGCGGCGACCCGGCGGCCCGTTACTCGCTCGGCAGCGTGCTCAACCACGTGCTGATGCACCAGACGATCATCGGCGAGGAGGCGCTCAAGCAGCTCGCCGCGACCGGGGACACCCCGGACGTGATCGTCGGCTGCACCGGCGGCGGGTCCAACTTCGGCGGCCTGGCCTTCCCGTTCCTGCGGGAGAAGCTGGCCGGGAAGATGAACCCGGTGATCCGGGCGGTCGAGCCGGCCGCCTGCCCGTCGTTCACCCGCGGCGTCTACGCGTACGACTTCGGCGACACCGCGGGCTTCACCCCGCTGCTGAAGATGCACACGCTGGGCCACGGTTTCATCCCGGACCCGATCCACGCGGGCGGGCTGCGCTATCACGGGATGTCCCCGCTGCTGTCGCACATCTACGAGCTCGGGCTGTTCGAGGCCGTCGCGAAGCCGCAATCGGAATGCTTCGAGGCCGGCCTGCGGTTTGCCCGGACCGAGGGCATCGTGCCGGCGCCCGAGCCGACGCACGCCGTGGCGGCCTGCATCGAGGAAGCGCTGCGGTGCAAGCAGACCGGCGAGGAGAAGGTAATCCTCACCGCGCTGTGCGGCCACGGGCTGCTCGACCTCGCCGCCTACGCCGACTACATGTCGGGCCAGCTACGCGACTACCAGCTAGTCGAGAGCGCACTCGAAGATGCGCTCAAGGGCCTGCCCGCCGGCGTCTGAACACGCGTTGGCGACTCGGCTGCGAGCCGCGACCGAGCACCGCGACTACCAGATCGATGTCGACCCGTAGCGCCGGTACGCCTGCGTCGCCGGGATCCGGTCCACCGGGCTGTCAGCGTCCCTCGGGATCGCCGAGTACGTCGCGGAACGGCTCGGCGCGGCCGGGCTGCCCGAGATGCCCTACATCGGCGAAGCCGGCCTCCGGCCGTACCAGGACGCGGCGCGGATCACGGCCGACCCGGAGTACGGCCGCCTGGTCTGCCACTGCGAGCGGGTCAGCCGCGGCGAGATCCGGGACGCGCTGGCAAGCATGAACTCGCCCGGCTGGCGGGCCTCGTGATCGACCCGGGGACGCGCGGGCCGGCCGTGGACACCGCGCTGGAGACATCCGTTACAAATGTGTTTGCAGTCGGCAACCTGGTGCATGCCGCCGAGACCGCGGATGTGGCTGCCCTCGGCGGCCGTCATGCCGCCCGGTGCGCGGCGGCTGCGCTGCGGGACCAGCGGAGCGCCGGGGCGCAGCCAGCGGGGGCGCGACCAGCCGGAAGCGCAGATGGCGGGACGGCTGCAGGTGCGGAGCCGGCCGGGGCCAGGCGGGTGCCGGTCACCGTCGACGCGCCGCTGCGCTGGATCTCGCCGAACGTGGTCCGGGTACCGCTCGCGGGACCGCAGGCTGCGCCGGTCACTGGGCCGCCGCGCGGGCGGTTCCTGCTGCGATCGGACGTATTCCGGCGGCGGGCGCGGCTAGAGGTGCGGCAGGACGGGCGGCTGCTGGCCACGGCGCGGGCCTGCGATGCCCGCCCGGCCGGTCCGCCTGGATGCGGACTGGCTGCCCCAGGTCGATGCCTCCGGCGCCCCGGTTAGCGTACGGCTGGCCTGACCGCGCCGACTCAATTCAACAAGTGGCGGATTTTAGTGGTTAAGATCTATCCGGCGGGAACCGGAAAAATCCTAACCACTGTCGATGGCCGGGAGACGGCTACGCCGCAGGCACGAGGGCCAGGCTGATGTCGCTTTCCGGGCCAGCGGCGATGGCGAAGGGGGCGGCCCGGCCCGCCGGCAGCTGCACCCGGGCTGGGACACCGCTGCTGGCCATGCCGCCGCCGTTGCCCAGCTGCCCGACGGAATTGGCGCCCCAGGCCAGCACCTTGCCCTTGCTGGTCAGGGCCAGCGTGTGATCGCAGCCGGCCCGGACCGAGACAGCCCTAGGACGCCTCTGAACAACGTCGATGCGCTGGCTGCGTTACGGCTGGGGCCGCTGGTGACACCGGGCAGGCCGCTGGCCGGGCTGTCCTGTCTGGGGGGGTCCGGCGAGTCCGGGTGCCAGCAGCGTGCCGGGGCCAGATGGACCGGGCTTGAGGTCGCCTTCGGGCGGGGCGGCGCCGGGCCGTCAGGCCAGCGCCCAGGTCCCGCCGCGGCGCGTCAGGCCGGCCTTGACCAGGGTCCGCAGGTTCAGGCCGGCGCACCGGGTATGCAGCCAGGCGTCGTTCTTCGCGGTCCCGATGTAGCGGAGCCTGACCCGGCGGCCGTTCTGGGTGGCCGTCCAGGCGATAGTCCGCTCGATGGTCGAGCGAGTCGGGTAGGACCGCCGGAACTCCTCGGTCCTGGCCCGGGCGCGGGCAGCGCGCAGCAGGCCCTCATGCGGGTGGATGGCCATCGACCGGCCATCTTTCGCGGTGGTGCACCGCTGGCGCAGCGGGCAGCCGGCGCACGCCGCGCCGAAGGTGACTGTCCGGGCCGGGCTCATCGGCCGGGTCACCCCGGCCGGGCAGGTGACCGTGCCCTGCTGTTCATCGACAGTGAAGTCATCGATGGTGAACCCGCCGGGCACGGCCGGGCGCAGCGGCCCGGGCTTGATGACGGTGTCGTGCCCGCCGTCGCGGTAGGCGGCCCGCGCCTCCCCGCTGCCGTAAGCCGAGTCGCCGTAGACCTCCAGCCGCTCTCCCGGCCCTGGCCTGGCCGGGGCGCCGGCGTCCGCGCCTTCAAGCCGTTCTCCGCATCCGTGCTGCCCGGGCCGGCAGCCATCGTCATCTCGCAGTCGGTGATCAGCCCGCTGTCCGGCTCGGCCGCCACATGCCCCCGGAACCCGTCCCGCCGCTTCGACTTCGACTTGCGGGTATGCCGAGCTTCCCGGTCCACCGTGGAGATCACCCGGTCGGGCGCACCACGCTGCCCGGCTTTCCCTGGCCCGATCCCGGCAGTTTCGTCAGCGAATTCGTGCGCTCGCTGGCTCGGGTCAAGGCCTGATCTCTGCATAGTGCACCTACTCCGGGCCCGCGATCATTCAGTCTTTATTACGGAGAGATACCATCGACTCACTTTCCGGCGCGGAAGGCATAGGGGCGCTGAGCCTGAGTCCGCGTCCCGATAGAGACTCGGCGCGGGCCAAAGGGGGCACTGGTGACAACGGACGACAGCACCGCCCTGGATGCATGGCCGAAGCTGGGAGACCCGCCGGGCGACGGCGGCGCAGCAGGCTGCGGCGGCGCACTCCGGGCGGCCGAGCAGTGGTTCGCCCGCGAGTTCGGCCCGGCGCCGTTCGGGCTGGCCGTGATCAGCCTGGCGGCCAGCCCGCCGGGCGCCTACCTTGCGGTCAACGACACGTACTGCGAGCTGGCAGGTTACTCGCGGGCCGAGCTGACCGGCGCCTGCTTCCTCGGTGACTTCCACCCCGAGGAGCAGCCGGCGCTGGAGGCGACGATCCGCGAAGCCGCGACCGGCGGGGCCGGCCAGCTCCGGGCGGATACCCGCCTGGTCCGCAAGGACGGCGAGGTCGTCGTCGTCCGGCTGACCGGATCGGCAATCCAGGCGGGCGCCGGCGAGCCTTACCTGGCGATCTTCGTCGAGGACCGGACGGACGGCGAGGCTGCGCGGGCCGAGGTCGGCCGGCTGGAGCGCGAGCTAGTGCACGCGCACCGGCTGGAAAGCCTGGGTCAGCTTGTCGGCGGCATCGCGCACGATTTCAACAACCTGCTCGCGGTAATCGGCAACTACGCGAGCCTGGTCCGGGAGGAGATAAGCGCGGCCGAGGCGGACCAGAGCGCGACCAGATGGGAGCCGGTCCGCCGGGACGTGGAGCAGATCGAGCAGGCCACTGGCCGGGCCACCAGGCTGATCAAGCACCTGCTGGCGTTCGCCCGGCGGGAGGAGGCCAGTGCGTCCACGGTCGATATCGACCGGCTCGTCGGCGATGTCCTCAGGCTGCTCGGCCGGCTGCTGGGCGAGCAGGTCCGCCTCGTCTACCAGCCGCGTCCCGGGTTGTGGCCGGTGCAGGTCGACCCCGGGCAGCTTGAGCAGGCGATCGTCAACATCGCGGTGAACGCCCGCGATGCGATGCCGTCCGGCGGCCAGGTGACCATCGACATGGCGAATCTCGCCACTGCCGCCAGCGCAGCCATCGCGGGCGGCGCGGGCGGCGCAGGCGGCGCGGCTGCCGCCGACGGTGCGGCTGCGCTGGTCATCCCGGCCAGCACGGAACTGGTGGCCGGCCTGGCTGCTGACCGAGGCGACGCGGCCGGGCTCGCCGACCTGCCGCCCGGGCGCTACGTCCGGCTGAGCATCAGCGACACCGGAACCGGAATGGATGCGGTAACCGCAGCGCAGGCCTTCGCGCCGTTCTTCACCACCAAGGGCGGCGACCAGGCGGCCGGGCTCGGCCTGGCCGCGGTCCGCAGGTTCGCCACGCGGGCCGGCGGGCGGGCCTGGCTGCGGTCCGAGCCCGGCAGCGGGACCACGGTGACGGTGCTGCTGCCCGCCGCGGATGGCTCCGGTTCAGGTGCGGCCGGGCCGACGGCCGGAGCGGCGGCCCGGCCGGCCGGAGCGGCGGCCCGGCCGGCCGCGACGGAAGCCGGGAGCGCCGGCTCCGTGCTCGTGGTGGACGACGAGCCGGCCATCAGGGACGTCGCGCACCGGGTACTGAGCCTGGCCGGCTACCGGGTGGTGACCGCGGCGGATCAGCCGGCCGCCCTTGGCCTGCTGCGGGATCCGGGCGTTGCAGTCGACCTGCTGCTGACCGACATCGTCATGCCCGGCATGAGCGGCGGCGCCTTCGCCGCCCAGGCCAGGTCTGCGCGGCCGGGCATGCCGATCCTGTTCATGTCCGGTTATGAGCAGCCCGGCGACCTGGCGGGCGGCTCGCTCGGCCCTGCTGCCCAGGTGCTCGGCAAGCCCTTCTCCCGGGCCGCCCTGCTGTCCAGGGTCGGCGAGTTGCTGGCGGCCGGTCCCGGCACGGAAGCGGCCGGCTAGGGGGACAGCGCGCAGCCCAGGGAGTCGGCGCCGGAGAACCTCGGGGCGTCCTGCTGGTAGAACACGTCGACTACCTTGATGGTGAAGCCAGCGGCTACCAGCAGGTCGACGATCGGCCGAGTGAAATGGCACCCGGCGAAGAGTCGCTTCTGCACCGGCTCGAGCCGTCGCTGCCAGCGGCGCACTCGCTCGTCCGGGGCCAGCCCATGCTCCAGGAAGTGCAGGGTACCGCTGGGCTTGAGCACTCGCCTTACCTCGCGCAGGGCGGCGGCGGCATCGGGGATGGTGCACAGCGTCCAGGTGCAGAGGGCGGAATCGTAGCTGTCGTCCGCGAACGGCAGCGATTGGCCGTCCAGGCCGGCCCGCTGCACCGGGACCGTCGCCGCCGCGAGGCGCTGGCCGGCCAGTTTCCAGCTGACGTCGGCGGGCTCGACTGCCGCGACACGCGTGACGGCCGCTGGATAGAAAGGCACGTTAGGCCCGGAGCCGAAGCCAAGCTCGACGACTTCCCCGGCCAGCCCATCGCAGACCCGTTGGCGCAGCGGTGCCAGCGCCTTCGCGCCGCAGGCGACATTGATGATCCGCGGGACAACCTGCTCCGCATAAAAGCCCATATACTCTGCTCCTCTCGCCGGAGCACGGCAAAGACTCGCCCCGATCGTGGCGGTCCCATCTCTTGGCCAGCGCCTGCGTCGCACTTCACGATAGGCGTGCCGCCGTCGGCGGCCGGTCAGCCCGTTACTTGCTGCCGACTTGAACCAGCTCGCCGAGCGCCGGCGAGCCGACTCCGGGCTCAACCGCGCAAGCCACGGCAGCATCTCAGCATCGCCACGGTCAAAACGCATGTCAGCCGGCTGCTGAGCAAGCTGGGCGGCCGGGACCGCGCCCAGCTGGTCGTGATCGCCTACGAGACCAGCTAGGCCGCCCGCAGCTCTCGGCCCCTCCGCGCGGCCGACATTAGCCGCCCAACTGGTGACCGCCACTCCACAATCAGTCATTTCCCCAGCTCAGATGCATTCTAGCCTGCGGTAGACTCGCCTCATTACCCCCAATGATGCGACCTGCCCGATGGCCTGCAGGCGCTCTTGATGCGCTTCGCCGTCATCTCTGACACCCACCTCGGCCCGGCGGGGACACCGGACGGCACCTGGAACAACGCCACCAGAAGATCGGCGTCAGCCCTCACCAGCGCGTGCCGTCCGCTGACCGACCCGCGCATTCCACGCCGCGAACACCCGTCTCCGGCCGGTCAATGCCAGGCCCGGCCCGGTCAAGCAAGGCCCAATCCGGTCAAGCCAGGCCCGGCCCGGTCAAGGTCCAGCCTGCCCCAGCCCGCCCGGAACCGGCAGCCAGCCGATAGCGGTTAGGATTTGACCGGCGTGCACCGGCTAAATGTTAACCACTGTTGAATACGTCGTCGACAGTGATTCATCTGGGTCTGATGGGACTCAAGTGAGGTGCTACGCCGCCCAACCGGAGCGCCATACCGCCCGTCAAGAGCGTGGTACTGCACAAAGGGTGCTATACCGCCCACCAGGGCAACATGCCGCCCGACCAGGAGCAACATGCTGCCCGACCAGGGCAACATGCCGCCCCACCAGGAGCAACATGCCGCCCGACCAGGGCAACATGCCGCCCCACCAGGAGCAACATGCCGCCCACCTAGAGCAACATGCCGCAAGCTCAGAAGGACTCTGCCGATGCCGGACCACCCGATCAGCCCGCGCAGTGACCAGGCCGCGTTCGACCGGGAGCATCTCGCCGGGCTGATCAGCGGCGAGCGCGAGACCTACGGCCAGCGGCACGCCAGCTCCCGGCGCGCTTTCGAGACGTCCGGGGCGAATCTGCTCGGCGGCGTGCCGATGACCTGGATGAGCATGTGGGCCGGCGGGTTCCCGATCTACTTTGCCGAGGCGCAGGGCGCGCGGCTGTCTGATCTCGACGGGAACACCTTCATCGACTTCTGCCTCGGCGACACCGGCGCGATGGCAGGCCACTCCCCCGCCGCGACCGTGACGGCGGTAGCCCGCCGGTACGGTGAGCTCGGCGGCGCGGCGACGATGCTGCCGACCAGCGACGCCGGCTGGGTGGGCACCGAGCTCACCCGGCGGTTCGGGCCGACTCGCTGGAGCTTCACGCTGACCGCGACCGACGCGAACCGGTGGGCGATCAGGCTCGCACGGCAGCTCACCGGCCGGCCCAGGATCCTCGTGTTCAGCTACTGCTACCACGGCAGCGTCGACGAGACGTTCGTCATCGCCGGGACGGACGGCCCAGTTTCGCGGCCCGGTAACACCGGCGCCCCGGTCGATCCGAGGCAGACCACCCGCGTCGTCGAGTTCAACGACCTGGCCGCGCTTGACTGCGAGCTGGCGGCCGGCGACGTGGCCACCGTGCTGATGGAGCCCGCGCTGACCAACATCGGCATCGTGCTGCCGGAGCCCGGTTACCTGGCGGCGGTCCGCGAGCTGACCCGCCGCCACGGCTGCCTGCTGATCAACGACGAAACGCACACGTTCAGCGCCGGTCCCGGCGGCTGCACCCGTGCCTGGGACCTGGATCCGGACATCGTCACCATCGGCAAGTCGATCGGTGGCGGGATACCGGCGGGCGCGTACGGCCTGACCGAGGCGCTGGCGGACCGCATCCTGGCCGACGCGAACGCGGACATCGAGGACACCGGCGGGGTGGGCGGCACGCTGGCCGGTAACGCGCTGTCCGCCGCGGCGATGCGCGCGACGCTGGAGCACGTGCTCACCGACGCTGCGTTCGAGCAGATGATCGCGGTGGCCGGCCATTTCACCGCCGGGGTCCGGGACGTGATCGCCTCCAGTGGCCTGCCGTGGACGATCACTCAGCTTGGCGCCCGGGCCGAGTACCGGTTCTGCCCGGCGCCGCCGCGGACCGGCGGCGAGTCCGCAGCTGCCGCCAACCCGCTGCTCGATGAGTACCTGCATCTCTACACGGTCAACCGCGGCGTTCTCATGACGCCGTTCCACAACATGGCGTTGATGTCCCCGGCCACCACCAAGGCGGACGCGGACACCCACACCCAGATCTTCGCCGCGGCGGCCGACGAACTGCTCGGCTAGCCCGCGCTGTTCGCCGACCTTCGACCTCGGCGGGACATTCCGGGCTCCCTAGTGTGACCGCGGCGCGTTACCGTGACGACATGGGTCGGATGGTTCCCGCCGGGGAGGTGAACTGGCGCGGGCTGTTTGACCGCTCCGAGCACACTTGCTTCCGGCTCCAGACGCTGCAGCGGTACGACGAGCCCGGCGAGGCTGGCGCGCTAGCCGCGTTCCTGGCCGGGCAGGAACCGGAGGTCTACCCGGGCAAGAAGGCGTGGCTGGAGCTAGTAAGCACCGCGACGGCAGTCGGGAAGGTGATGCAGCGCGTGCACGCCGTCGCCGAGCCGCTGACCGAGTACCTGCAGTTCGAGATCGGCTGGTCATACCCGCTGAACGTCGCGGCGGGCGAGGATATCCGCATTACCCGGGCCATCAGCGCGCTGCCCCGGGCCGATTACTGGCTCTTCGACAGCCGGGCCCTGGCGCGGCTGCGCTACAGCCCGGCCGGCTGGCTGGCTTCGGTCGAGCTGGACGATGACCCGGCCGCGGTCGTGCAGGCCGGATACTGGCGTGATGTCGCCCTGCACCTGGCGGTGCCGCTGCAAAGCTGGCGATCGGCGCGCTGATACGCCCGGCTAGGACGCCCGGCTAGGACGCCCGGCTAGGACGCCCGGCTAGGACGCCCGGCTAGGACGCCCGGCTAGGACGCCCGGCTAGCACGCCCGGCTAGGACGCCCGGCTAGGACGCACGCAGGATCTCGGCGGTGATCTCGATCTCGCGGACCAGCACGGGCGGCTCCTCGGCCACGTAGCTGAGCCGCAGGTACGAGCCGGGCGGTTCGCCGGGGAAGCAGGCCCAGCCGGGGCTGACCGCCAGCCGCCGGGACGCGGCGGCAGCCGCGACGCCCGCGTCGGAGAACCGGTCCGCCAGCCGCAGCCACAGGTGGATCCCGCCGCCCGGCACCGCCGCGAGCTCGCAGCCGGGCAGCAGGTCGCGCACCGCCGCCGCCAGGGTGTCCCGCCGCTCCCGCAGTACCCGCCGGACGCCGCCCAGGTGCCGGTTCCAGCCGGGCGCGGTGAGCACGTCGAGCGCGATCTGCACAGCACCGGCGCGACGAACAGGTCGCCGCTGACCCGGCCGCGCCGCAGCCATTCGGGTTGGCGTGCCGCGGCTGCAGGTAGGCCAGCCGGGCGCCGGTGCGGGCTAGCGCACCGGCCAGCGCAGCGGGCTGCACCCGTGCTGGTCGCCGGGGACCGGGACCAGCACCAGGCCGGCTGCCCGCGCGGCGGCCAGCGCGCCGATGCAGGTCGGCGACTCGACGACAACCGGGTCGCCGGGGCACGTTAGCCTGCTCACCGCGGCGGCCGCCGCCGCGGTGATCGTGGTGACGGCCATCGGCCGCAACGCGCGCGTCGATGCCACCGGGCCGGTCCCGGCACGGCGGCTTTCGGCGGGACCGGCGGCGGACAATCCGTTTCAGATGATTGAAGTCTCTTTGAATTCCGGCAGCCACGGCAGGCACTGAGCGTGCCGTGTCCGGTCCGGGACACGCTGGCTAGCTCCGGTTATGGTGGTCGGCATGGCCGGGCGCAAGGAGATCTTGGAGGTGGCCGGCCGGACGGTGCCGGTCAGCAACCCGGACAAGGTCTACTTCCCGCAGACCGGGCACACGAAGCTGGACGTGATCAGGTACTACCTGACAGTCGCCGAGGGCGCACTGCGCGGAGTGGCCGGGCGGCCGATGGTACTCAAGCGCTTCGTTAACGGCGCTGCCGAGCCGGCGTTCTTTCAGAAGCGGGCGCCGTCCGCGCGGCCAGACTGGATCGAGACCGTCGAGCTGAGCTTCCCGTCCGGGCGCACCGCCGAGGAAGTCGTCGTCCGGGACGCGGCTGGGCTCGCCTGGGTGGCGAACCTGGGCTGCATCGACCTCAACCCGCACCCGGTCCGGGCCGCCGACCTGGACCATCCGGACGAGCTGCGGGTCGATCTCGATCCGGTGCCCGGCATCGAGTGGCCGCAGATCGTCGCCGTCGCGCTGGTGGCCAGGGACGTGCTGGCGGATTTCGGGCTGGCCGGCTGGCCGAAGACCTCCGGCTCGCGGGGCATCCACGTGTACGCCAGGATCGAGCCGCGCTGGACGTTCACCGAGGTCCGCGGTGCGGCGGTAGCGCTGGCGCGGGAAATCGAGCGGCGCGCGCCGGAGCTGGCCACCTCCCGGTGGTGGAAGGAGGAGCGGCACGGCGTCTTCGTCGACTACAACCAGAACGCCAAGGATCGCACGGTGGCCTCGGCCTACTCGGTGCGGCCGACCCCGGACGCGCGGGTCTCGGCACCGCTGGCCTGGGACGAGGTAGCCGACTGCCGCCCTGAGGCGTTCACGATCGACACCATGCCGGTCCGGTTCGCCGCTTCCGGCGACCTGACCGCTGGCATCGACGAGCTTTCCGGATCCCTGCAGCCGCTGCTCGATCTGGCCGCCGCGGATACGGCCGCCGGGCTGCCCGACGCGCCGTGGCCACCGCATTTCGATAAGCAGGCCGGTGAGCCGCCGCGGGTGCAGCCGTCGAAACGGCGAGCCGGTCCTGGCCCCGGTCCAGGTCCAGGTCGCGGCGCCAGCGGGCCGACCGGGCGGCGGAAGTCGGCGATGCCGCTGATCGAGATCGCCAGGGCGGCGAGTCAGGCCGAGGCAATGGCGGGCCTGGATCGGTGGAAGGAGCGGCACGGCGACGTGTGGCCGTACCTGGAGCCGTCCGACGTGCTGGTCGACTCGATGCGTGGCCGGTCATCGACCTGGACCAGGATCCGGCTGAACTTGCGCAACGTGCCCGCCGGGGAGCGTCCTGGCCAGGAGGCGCTGGAAGTGGACTACGACCCCTGGGCGGGCGGCGGGTAGCGGCGCCTTCGCCGCGCTAACGGCCGCTGGCATTGCCTGGTGATATGGCTCTGGTGATATCGGTCCTGATGAGCGAGTATCCCGCTATGACCGCTGACTTTAGCGAGGGCTTTCGCCGGGGCCTTGAAGTCCGCAGGCGCTCAAGCCTACGGAGACCTGGGCACGCCTTAGCCTTCCGTTCTCGTCAGCGGCGGGCGACTGCCAGCGGGGCGGCTCAGTCGGCGATGTCGCGCATCGCGATGACTTTCTCGGCCCGCAGCCGGACGAGTAGCTCGCCCGGCGCGCCGTTCCTGGCGCCGTACGCCTCGGCCCGCTCGGCCCCCATGTAGCGGCCACCGAGCATGGCGGCCCACTTGCGCACCTCGGCGACATCATCGGAGAGCGCCACAGGGCCCTCGATCAGGACGAACGAGTACGGCGGCTGCTGGTCATCGACGCACAGCGCGGCCCGCGGATCCCGGCGCAACGCCTTGCCCTTGACTCCGCTGGAGTGCGTCGTCAGCACCACATCGTCGCCGTCCAGCGTGAACCAGATCGGCGTCACGTGCGGCCGGCCGTCCGCGCGAGTTACCGCGAGCTTCCCCGTCCTGGTTCCGGCCAGCACGAACTCGCGCCATTGCGCGTCAGTCATCGTCGCCATGGGCGTACGCTACGGCGGCCCGGCGGCCCGGCGGCCCGGCGGCCCGGCGGCCCGGCGGCCCGGCGGGCTGGGCTCTCGCGCGCCCCTGGCTTGTGCCCCTATGGTCGGGTCATGACCAGGACCGCCGCCGTTCGCGGGAGGTGAGACCGGTGGCATCCTTGCCGGTACTGGATACCGACCCCTTCGACGAAGAGTTCCTGCGGGCCCCGGAGCCAATTCACGAGAAGCTGCGGGATGCCGGGCCGGTGGTCTACCTGGAGCGGTACCGGATTCTGGTCGATGGCCCGGTTCGCCGAGGTCCAGGCCGCGCTACGTGATCATCGGACGTTCTGCTCCAAGGCCGGGGTCGGGCTGAGCGACTTCACCGCAGAGAAGCCGTGGCGCCCGCCGAGCCTGCTGCTCGAGGCGGACCCGCCGGAACACACCGGGGTCCGGCGGGTCACAGCGCGAGCGCTATCGCCGCGAGTGATCGAGCGGCTGCGGGATGAGTTCCGGTGGCGAGCTGACGAGCTGGTGACTGACCTCGCCGCGCGCGGCGACTTCGACGGGGTTTCTGACTTCGGGCAGGCCTACCCACTGCGGGTGTTCCCGGACGCGGTGGGCCTGCGCCCGGACGGCCGGGAGCACCTGCTCACGTACGGGACTATGGTGTTCAACGCGTTCGGCCCGCCGAACCGGCTGCTCGCCGAGTCGATGACGGCCGCGGAGCCGGTGCGTGCCTGGATTGCCGAGAGCTGCCGCCGCGAGTCACTTGCCCCGGGCGGCCTCGGCAGCGAGATTTACGCGGCCGTCGGCCGCGAGGAGATCACCGAGGAAGAGGCCGGGCTGCTGGTGCGGTCGCTGTTGTCCGCCGGGGGTGGACACCACGGTGCACACGCTGGCCTGGGCGCTGCACGCGCTCGCGGTCAACCCGGATCAGTGGCAGGCGTTGCGAGCCAACCCGGCCCTGGCCCGGTCGGCGGTCGAGGAGACACTCCGGCATGCTTCCCCGGTGCAAACGTTCTTCCGCACGACCACCCGCGCAGTCGACATCGCCGGGACGACCATCCCGCCCGGGAAGAAGGTGCTGCTGTTCCTCGGCGCGGCAAACCGCGATCCGCGGGCCTGGCCGGAGCCGGACCGGTTCAACGTCCGGCGGCGAGCGGCCGGGCATGTCGGACTCGGCTCGGGAATTCACGCGTGCGTAGGGGCAGCACTCGCCCGCCTGGAGGGCGAGCTTCTGCTGACAGCCCTGGCCCGGCAGGTGCGCAGCCTGGAGCTGACCGGCCTGGTCCGGCCGCACCTGAATAACACGATCAAGGGCCTGGCCGGGCTGCCGGTCCGGGTCAGCGCCGCCTGAGCAGTCCTGGCCAGCGCCGCCTGAGCGAGACGAGTCAGCGCCGTCTTAGCGAGACGAGTCAGCGCCGCCTGAGCGAGACGAGTCAGCGCCGCCTGAGCGGGACGGCTGCGATGTGCGGCCCAGGCGACATTGCGTACCCGAGCCAGCGACGCGGTTTCTCCTCATCATCCACGGCGGTATCTCCCGTGCTCAGCCTCAGACGAGCTGCGGGACTACCTCGGAAGCGATCAGCTCCAGCTGTTCGAGATCATGCAGGTCGAGAATCTGCAGGTAGGCCCGCTGCGCGCCGAGTTCGGCGTATGTCCCGAGCGTATCGACGACCTGGGCCGGCGTACCGGCGATGCCACCGGTGCGCAGGTCGGCGAGATCCCTGCCGATCGAGGCTGCGCGCCGGTGCAGCTCCGCCGGTGACCGCCCGCAGCACACCAGCTGCGCTACCGAGTAAATCATCGAGTCCGCGGCGCGGCCCGCCGCCGAGCAGGCGTCCCGCACCCGGCCGAATGCCGCCGCCGTGTCCTGCACCGCGTTGAAGGCGACGTTGTACTCGTTTGCGTACCGAGCCGCCAGCCGCGGCGTCCGGCGCGGCCCGCTGCCGCCGATGAGCACCGGCGGCCGAGGCCGCTGGGCCGGCTTAGGCAGTCCCGGCGAGTCGGTCACCGTATAGTGCTTGCCGCTGAACGAGAACTTCTCACCTTCCGGCGTCTCCCAGAGCCCGGTGATGATGGCCAGTTGCTCCTCGAACCGCTCGAAGCGCTCGCCGGTGCCAGGGAACGGGATGGCATAGGCCTCATGCTCGGCCGCGAACCAGCCCGCCCCAAACCCGAATTCCGCTCGGCCGCCGCTCATCTGGTCCACCTGCGCGACGGCGATCGCCAGCGGGCCCGGATAACGGAACGTGGCCGGAGTCATCAGCGTGCCGAGCCGGATCCTGGATGTCTCGCGGGCCAGCCCGGCCAGCGTTACCCAGGCGTCGGTCGGCCCGGGCAGGCCGCTGACCGGGCCCATCTTCAGATAGTGATCGGAGCGGAAGAAGGCATCGAAGCCAAGGTCCTCCGCCGCGCGGGCGACTGCGAGCAGCGTGCCATAGCTGGCGCCTTGCTGGGGCTCGGTGAAGATCCGCAGTTGCATGCTGTCATCCTTCCGTATCAGCCTGGATCGTGCAGTCAGGGCCGCAGGGCCGGGGCTGGCCAGACCAGCCGCGGCTGCCCAGCACGCGGCCGACCTCGGCGGCAACCGCGCAGGGCCGCTGTGTCACATCGGACCATGAGTACCGCAGCGTGACGCAGCCGTCGGCGGCACTCGCGTTATCCCGGTGAATGTCCCGCCAGCGCTCCCCGTCGGGGTGGGCGGCCTGGCCGTCTAGCTCCACGATCAGCCGGTACCGCCGGTAGCGGACGTCCTCGTACCTGGCTGGGCCGGCCGCGCTAGTCGGCCACTGGCGAACGCCGGCCGGCAAGCCGTGCGAGCGTTCGACTCGGTAAAGGTAGCCGTACTCGAGTGCCGACTGCACCCCTGACCTGGCATCGCCCAGCGCCAGGGACAGTTCCTTCCGCCACCGCAGTCTCCGCCGCGCGGTCATTGCTGCCCGGATTCTGTCCGGCGTGGTCCGGCGGCTGGCGCACCCGCGCAGGATCCAGCCGATCCCCTCCGCCACGCTGGCCGCCGCGCTGGCGAGATCGAGCACGGTGTCCTCCAACCTGGTAAGAGGCGGCAGCAGCACCGGGTGCCTGGCATCGTCGACCCGGCCCGAGTAATGCAGCCGGACCTGCGTCATAGCCGCGACCCGCTTGCCCCGCGGCACCGTGACGTGGACGAGCCGGTCCTCGCGTCCGCCCGCGCCGAGCAGCCCGTGCAGACCGGCCGCGCTCTGATAGCTCAGCACCGCGCGCGGCCCGGCGCCGAGAACCGCCGCCCACAGCATGACTTCGCGGTCCGGCCTTCCGGTGAAGGCTGCGTATACCCCGGTGTGCAGCCGCTGCCAGCGCTTGCTGTCCAGCCTGGCGGCCAGCGCGTGCCTGCTCAGGCCGGCGCCGAGTGCCTGGCCGCGGGTTATGACGCCCGCCTGCAGCTCCAGGATCTGGCGGCAGCCGGCGGGCAACTGGCTAGTCATGAGCCCTAGCGTCGCTCGGCAAGTCAGGCGCCGGGCAGGCCCGCGTCAAGACTGTGGATAACCAGCGTCATTGTTGTGGATAGACCAGCGGGAAGCCCGGCGGGATGGTAACGCCGCCCTGTGCGTGGACCGGCCGCAAGGTGTCCGCCCCGGTGGCCGCGAGCTGCCCCGGTGGCCGCGAGCCTCATGGTGCCCGCCCGGACCGGGGTGCCCGGCCACGTGGTGTCTGCTGCCGAGCAGTGTCCACCGGCCAGGGTAATTGGCCGCCGAATCAGCGGTCAATCGACAGCGGTTAGGATTTTGCCGGTTAACACCGGACACATGTTAACCACTAATCAAGAGGCCCGTGCGGGTGATTCCCCTGTGGCTGCCGGGGCTTATGTGCCCAGGTGCGGGGCCGCCAATGGCGCCATTGGCGCAGGCCCGATACGCCATTGATTCCCCTGTGGCTGCCGGCGCTTATATGTCAAGTGAAGCGACGTAAATGGTGTCGTCGGGGCGGGGCGGCGCTGCCCAGGACAGGGCGAGGCCGCGCTGCGCAAGAAACACAGGCGACGCGGCAGCAGGCCAGGCAGCGGCCCAGGCAGCAGGCCAGGCAGCGGGCCGGGCAGCGGCCCAGGCAGCAGGCCAGGCAGCGGGCCGGGCAGCGGGCCAGGCAGCGGGCCGGGCAGCGGCCCAGGCAGCGGCCCAGCACTGGTAGCTGGCCGTGCGTCGCCACTGGTCCTGCGCGGCCGGCCCACCCCGGCTGGCCAGCCCGGCAGGCCAGCCCGGCAGGCCAGCCCGGCAGGCCAGCCCGGCTGGCCAGCGAGCAGCCGGGCCGCCTGGGCCGGCCCGCTACCAGCGGGTCAGCGTGGCCAGGCACTCCACGTGGTGGGTCATCGGGAACGCGTCGAACGCGCGCAGCTCCCCAAGATCCCAGCCCTGCTCGCCGAAAATGGCCAGGTCTCGAGCCAGCGTCGGCGGGTCGCACGATACGTAGGCGATCCGGTTCAGCGTGGCATCGGTACCCGCCGCCGCCAGCAGCTCGACGACCTGCCGCCCGGCGCCCGTCCTCGGCGGGTCGAGCACCGCGAGCGAGGCACCGGAAACGCCGTACCTGGCGAGCATCGCGGCGGCGTCGCCCTTGTGCACCCTGGCCCATGGCGTAGACCGCAGATTGTGCCGGGCGTCGCGCACCGCGGACGTGTCTTCCTCGATCGCGATCACGGCGCCGGCCGGCCCTACCGCGTCGGCCAGCACGCCCGCGAACAGCCCGGCGCCGCAGTACAGGTCCAGCGCCACGTCCCCGGGCCGCGGCGCCAGCGCGCCGAGCACGGCGTCGGCCAGCGCGGTGGCCGCGCCCGGATGAACCTGCCAGAAGGTGCCCGCACTCACCCGCCAGGACCGTCCGGCGGCCTGCTGGTGCAGGAATCCGCTGCCCCGCAACGCCGTGAGCCCGCCGTCAGGCACCGGCGCGAGTACCGAGTCCGCCGCGAAATCGGGCCACGATTTGAAACGGAAGGGACCACCGGAGACAATTACCGCTCGCTCGGCTGCCTTCGGCGCGACTGCCACTTCCACCGACCGGACGCCAGGCCAGCGGTGGCGCGGCACGCCGACGTCGCTGACCAGCTGATGCGCGATCGGGCAGGCACCGATCGCGGCGACCTGATGGGAGCGGTGCCGGTGCAGCCCGGCAATGCCATCGCGCCGCACGGCGAACTTGACCCGGGTCCGCCAGCCAAGGCCGTCCTCGTCGCCGTCCAGCGGCTCGACCAGGACATCGCGGTCAATGCCGGCGATCCGGCGCAGCTGTTGGCGGATCACCGCGGCCTTCAGTGCGCGCTGGGCCGGCATGCTGGCGTGCTGCCAGTCACAGCCGCCGCAGCCGCCCGGGCGGGCATGCGGGCAGCGGGGCTCGACCCGGTCGGCGGACGGGACCAGGATCTCCACCGCATCGGCCCGGGCGAACTTCGAATTGGTCTGGGTGATCATGGCGCGTACCTGCTCGCCGGGCAGGGCGTGCCGCACGAAGATCACCCGGCCGGGTGAGCCTGATCCGCCAGCCGAGGCAGCGCCGTCCGGCGCGGAGCCTGCGGCCGGGCCGAGGGCCGCGCGGGCTACGCACCAGCCGCCGTGCACGACCTCCCCGACGGTGAGATCGAGCAGGTCGCCGGTCTTGGGCGGGTCTCCGACGGCCAGATTCATTTCACTATGTTCCCGTGACCGGCGACCGGCGAGTTCATTGGGGCCTTTTGGGGCTAGCAGCGGCGTTGCAGAGGGCATACCTTGATCGGGCATCATTCTGGCTGAAGGGAAGGCCGTGCACATCGTGATCATGGGATGCGGGCGGGTTGGCTCGACTATCGCTCACATCCTTGAGGACCAGGGACACTCGGTTGCCATGATCGACCAGGACGGGGAGGCGTTCCGTAAGCTACGGTCAGGCTTCAAGGGGAGCAAGATCACCGGCATCGGCTTCGATCGTGACGTGCTCATCGAGGCGGGCATCGAGCGGGCGGACGCCTTCGCGGCTGTCAGCAGCGGCGACAACTCCAACGTGATCGCCGCCCGGGTGGCCCGCGAGTCCTTCAGCGTGGACCGGGTGGTGGCCAGGATCTACGACCCGCGCCGGGCCGAGGTGTACCAGCGGCTCGGCATCCCCACCGTAGCGACCGTCCGCTGGACGGCGGACCAGATGCTGCGCAGGCTGCTCCCGGAAGGCTCGGAACCGCTCTGGCGCGACCCGACCGGCACCATCGTGCTGGCCGAGGTGGCCTGCTCCGATGGCTGGCTGGGCGAGAAGGTGCGAGCGCTGGAGGATTCGGCCGAGGCCCGGATCGCATTCATCTCCCGGCTCGGCGAGGTCATGCTGCCGGGGCCCGACACCGTCCTGCAGGAGGGCGACGTGCTGAATGTCATCGCCCACGAGGGCGACATCGAGCGGATAACGGCGGTGTTCTGCCGCCCGGCCCCGCCGGGAAAGGCCGGTCACTGATATGCGGGTAGCAATCGCCGGGGCAGGCGCCGTCGGCCGTTCCATCGCCAAGGAACTGCTGGAGAACGGGCACGAGGTCTTGCTGATCGACAAGAGCCCGCGGTCGATCAAGGTCTACAGCGTGCCGCGGGCCGAATGGCTGCTCGCGGACGCCTGCGAGATCAGCGCGCTGGACGACGCGTCGCTTGAGCGGTGCAACGTGGTGATCGCGGCCACCGGCGACGATAAGGCCAACCTGGTGGTATCGCTGCTGGCCAAGACCGAGTACGGGGTGCCGCGGGTGGTCGCCAGGATCAACCACCCGAGCAACGAGTGGCTGTTCAACGAGTCATGGGGCGTCGACGTGGCGGTTTCCACTCCGCGGCTGCTTTCTGCGCTGGTCGAGGAGGCGGTCAGCGTGGGCGACCTGGTCCGGCTGATGACGTTCCGGCAAAGCGAGGCCAGCCTGGTCGAGATGACTATGCCCCCGGACGCGCCGCTGGCCGGCCGACGGATCGGCGATATCGAGTGGCCCGCGGATACGGCGCTGGTGGCCATCCTGCGAGACGGCCGGGTGATCGTCCCGAACAACGATGACCCGCTGGAGGGCGGCGACGAGCTGCTGTTCGTGACCAGCGAGGATGTCGAGAATCAGCTCGGGCAGTTGCTGGGCGACGAGCACTGAGCCAGCCCGGCTGCGGGGCCGGCTGAATCCCGCCGCCTGAATCCGGCCAGCCGGGGCGAGCCCGGTGAGGCCAGCCCGCTCGACCCAGGCCGCTGAATCCCGCCGGGCCGTTACCTGGTCTCGGTTATCTCCGGGCCCCGCTCGAACGGGTCCGGCGGTGGCTCACCGCCCTCGGCCGCCATCTGCTCCTCCAGCGCGGCCTGCGCCTCTTCCGGCAGCCTGATCTCGAGCAGATCCCTGGGCGGCGCGGGATGGTCGCCACGCACCACGACCACGTCGGCGAAGACCTCCTCGAACTGCCTGGCTAGTTCAGGGCGGCGCGCGGCCGGCCCGCTGATCACGCCGCGGAGGAACCAGCGCGGCCCGTCCACGCCGAGGAACCTGACCGGCTGCTTCTGCGTGCTGCCCTGCCCTGCCTCCGCGGTATGCACCCGCGCGTGCAGCTCGGGACCAAACTTGCCCTCGGCCTGCTCGCTGTCGCCGCCCGACTTGGCGACTTCCTCGGCGATCTCCTGCCGTACCTCGTCCCACAGCCCGCTGGTCTTGGGCGCGGCGAAGGCCTGCAGCTGCAGGCCGCTCTCGCCGCGCAGCACCGCGATCCAGACACCCTGGTCCTCGGCCATGTTGATCTGCACCTCGAGACCTTCGCGGACCGGAATCTGCAGGCTGCCGAAGTCCATCCGCTCCCCAGCCGGGAATTCCCCGGCGCCGTCCCAGGGCCCTGATCCCTGCTGGCCCGCATCATCCGCGGCGGAGTCATCCGGCGAGCCGGCGGCGCCGCTACCGCCAGCCAGGTCCTCGGCTAGATCCTCATCGTCCGCCAAGTCCGCCGGGGAATCCGGGCCGCCTGTGACATCCAGGTCATCTAGATCGCCAGCATCTTCGAATCCGGGCTGAGCCGCATCCGCACGGCGGCGTCGTCGGAACACCCGGCACGCTCCTTACCTAGTCGCTTGATTCTCGTTACCGGTGGCCAGGCCGGCCGTCTCGGCATGTCCTCCAGTGGATCCGAATCCGCCGTCCCCCCTGGCCGACCCGGGGAGACGATCGACTTCGTGAAACTCCGCGCGCTCCACTCGCTGGATCACCAACTGCGCGATCCGGTCGCCACGCTGGAAGCGGACCGGCTTGCTGGCGTCAGTGTTGAGCAACGTGACCCTGATCTCGCCACGGTACCCCGCATCCACGGTGCCCGGCGCATTCACAATCGTCACGCCGTGCCGCGCAGCCAGGCCGGACCGCGGATGCACGAAGGCCGCGAATCCGTCCGGCAGGGCGATGGCAATGCCGGTTGGCACCACCGCCCGCTGGCCGGGTCCGAGTTCGACATCGGCGGCCGCGACTAGATCCGGGCCGGCATCGCCGGCGTGGGCGCGGGCCGGCAGCGGAATGCCCGGGTCCAGACGCCTTATCAGGACCGGCACTGCATCCTGCCCGGCATTCGCGAGCGCTGCGGGCGCCTTGCTTGCGGTATCCACGGACGCGACCTTACCGTCGGGCGAGCCGCCCGGCGTAACGCATCGTCCGTCTCTGCTCACCGGGCAGGCCGGCTCCGCGCTCCGCGGGTATGGCCGGGCGGTGAGATCGCGGCGGCAGCCGACTCCGTCACGGCCCGCCGGGCGGGGCCGACTCCGCGTTCCGCAGGTATGGCCAGGCATGTGAGATGGCGGCGGCGGCCGGCACCGCGACGATGGCTCCGGCGATGCCGGCCACGATGCCGCCGACCGCCAGCACCAGGATGATCGCGAGCGGATGCAGCCGGACAATCCGGCCGACGACAAGCGGCTGCAGTAGATGGCTCTCGATCTGGTTCTCCAGCAGGAAAACGGCGAGCAGGATCACCGCCGCGAGCCAGCCTCTGGTGCCGAGCGTCACCAAGATCGCGAGTGCCCCGACCACCAGGATGCCGACGAGCGGCACGAACGCGGCCAGGAAGACCAGGATGATCAGCGGCACCAGCAGGGGCACGCCCAGAATCCAGAGGGCAAGGCCGATGGCGATCGCGTGGATCGCAGCGACGAGAGTGGTTCCCCGTACGTAGTGCTCCAGCGCGTCCCAGGCGGCCAGGCCTGCCTTGCGTGCCCGCTCTTTCGCCTGCGGCCGCAGCCGGCCGATCAGCCAGTTCCAGATCCGCTCGTAATCCTTGAGCAGGAAAAAAGTGATGAACACCGTCAGGATGATCCCGGTCAGCAGTTCCAGGACGATCCGCCCGCCGGTCACTACCGTGCCCGCGACGAGCGATTTATGCTGCGTCAGGAAGTTCACCAGCTGGTCGGAGTACTTCTGCAGGCGGACGCTGCTGATGTGGAACGGCGGGCCGGCCAGAGAGGTCTGTACCTGCCGCGCGGTGTGCTTGACCTCGGCGGACAGCCTCGGGTATTCGGCGCTGACCCGGCTGGCCGCGAGCGTGCCCGCGCCGACTAGGACGGCGATCGCCGCGAGGACGGTGCACCAGGTCGCCGCCAGCGAGGGCAGGCCGAGCCGCCGTAGCCGGGCGGTGAGCGGATGCAGCAGGGCGGTGAGCAGCAGCGCTGCCAGGCAGGGCAGTACCACCAGGCGCAGTGCGCCGGCCACCCGGAACGCGACGTAGATCAGCAGGCCGACCAGCAGCAGCCGCCACGACCAGGCAGCGGCCTGCTGCAGGAAGCGGGGCACGGTCGCCGGGCGCGGCCCTGCACCGGAAGCCGCGGTGGCGCGGGCTGCCGTGGTTTCGCTGGCCGTCGTGCCCGCGGACGCGGTCGTCTCGTCGTGCGCTCCGGTGCCGCCAGGCGCTCCGGTGCCGCCAGGCGCCGCGGAGTCCGCGGACGCAGCAAGCGGTCCCAGGCCGGGCGGCTGGGCGGCTGCTGCCTGAGCCCGCTGACGGAGGTTCACGGCCGCAGCGCGCAGCTTCCGGCCGGTCCAGACCACCGGCCGCCAGGCTGATCAGGCACGGCAGTCCCAGACGCTGGGCCAGCCTGCGCCGCCGGGCCAGCACCAGCCGGCCCGGCGGTTCTCGCGGTTCCGGTCGCAGCCTCGCCGGGCGGTGCCTGCTGGCCGGGTGCCGGCTCCGCGCCGTCATGGCCGGCCAGGGCAGCGGAATCGGCTTTCGCGGACGCGCCGACGCCAGTATCGGCACCGGTCGGCGTCGCGGGATCGGCTATCCCATGGTCCGTGCTGTCCCGCCGCGTCCGTCGGCCCGTCATCCCCCCATGTAACCAACTACCGTGGGCTGATGGGCAACTACCGCGAACAGCTCCGCGTTCCGGTCTCATATTGGGTACTCGGCCTTCTTTGCGCCACCATCCTGGGCAGCACCCTGTGGGCTGGTTTCAGCGCCGGGGCCGCCATCGCGGTCTATGTCGTATTCGGCGGCGGCTGCGCCGCCGCCCTGCTGATCTGGGGCAGCGTCCGGGTCGAGGTGGCCGACGGCCGACTGCGGGCCGGCCAGCACGTGCTGCCGCTGCAGTCGGCGGGCGAGGTGGCGCCGCTGGACGAGGCCCAGGCACGCGCGATGCGCGGCCCGCGCGCGGATCCCGCGGCTTTCATGCTCATCAGGCCCTACCTCAAGGGCGCCGTATACGTTGGGATCAGCCAGTACGGCGGGCCGGAGGCTCCGCCGTACTGGCTGATCGGCACCAGGGACCCGGCCGAGCTGGCCGCCGCGATCGAGAGATCACGTCCCGCCGCGCGGGCCGACCGCAGCCCCATGGGATGATCCTCGGACGCTCGTCAGGAGGGAACATCGGATGGCAGGCAGGAATACCGGCAGGCAGGTCCTCGTCATAGCCGCCGCGTTCGTCGCGGCGAACCTTGCCAGGAAGGTGATCACGGTCGCCTGGACGCGGATAACCGGCGACGAGCCGCCGATCGATCCGCAGGATCCGGACGTCGGGCTCAAGAAAGCGCTTGGCTGGTCCATCCTGATGGGCGTCGGCATGGAGGCAGCCCGGCTGGTCACCACCAGGTTGCTGGCGGCCCGGCTGCGCAGCTCGGCCGGCAGTGACGAGGCCGCCGAAGCCGACAAGTAGCACCAGCCCGGCCCGCGGCGATACCGCAGGCCGGGCGCGATGACCGCACGCGGGCGCGATGACCATGGGAGAGTCAGGCTGCGGTATGCATTTGGTATGCCAGGGCGGCGAAGCCCAGAATGGCCCTACCCTCGGCCCGTGACCTCGCAGAACCGCTCGCAGCTGTCTTACAAGATCGGGTACGCCATCCGGCATCCCGATCGGATCGCGTCATATGCCCGGCGCCGCAGCCGGGACGCCTGGCTTAGCCTGCACGCGCATGACCACCTCAGCTATTACCGGGCGGTGATGCGGTCGGACGCGTCGCGCAGTCACGAGGGCGCGGTCGGCAGCAAGACCCGCGAATCCTGGCTGAAGATCGGCCAACTGCAGTTCGACTACCTGCACGGGCACGGCCTCAAGCCGGGAACGCGGATGCTCGAGATCGGCTGCGGCAACCTGCGAGCGGGCCATCTGTTCATCGACTATCTGGACACCGGCAACTACTACGGCATCGACATCTCGCCTGACATCCTGCTCGCGGCCCAGGACACGATCGCCGAGTTCGACCTGCAGCGGAAGCTGCCGCACCTCACGCTGGTCCGGGACATGCAGTTCGCGTTCCTGCCGGCCGGGCAGTTCGACGTGGTGCACGCGCACAGCGTGTTCTCGCATTCCCCGGTCGAGGTTATTGATGAGTGCCTGGGCAGCATCGGCCGGGTGATGGCCGACGACGGATTCTTCGACTTCACCTTCGACCGGACCACCGGCGAGGAGCATCAGGTCCTTCGCGAGGACTTCTACTACCGGGCCGAAACGTTAGTGGGACTGGCTGCCAGGCATGGCCTGCGGGCCCGCATCATGGATGACTGGGCAGCACTTGGGCATCCGCAGTCGAAGATCCGCGTTTCAAAACAATGCTGACTGCCCGCGCGGAGCCGCTGGCTGGCGAGATTCTCGGCCACATCGGCCGGTGGCGCTACCCACCGGGCACCGATGGGGCAACACTAGGAGCGCGAAGCCTGCGAAACCCGCAGAAATGCCGAATCGGACTGGCTGCGACGGGGTAGGTCCCGGGAACCGATGCTGCTGGAGGTGCGAGATGGCCGAGCCACGGATCCTGGGCATCGTGCTGGCAGGCGGGGCCGGCAAGCGGCTGGCCCCGCTGACGGCGGACCGGGCCAAACCCGCCGTGCCGTTCGGCGGCCTTTACCGGCTGGTGGACTTCGCGCTGTCTAACCTGGTGAACGCGCGGTGCCTGCGGATCTGCGTACTGACCCAGTACAAGAGCCATAGCCTGGACCGGCACATCACCACGACGTGGCGGATGAGCAGCTTGCTCGGCAACTACGTGACGCCGGTGCCGGCCCAGCAGCGGCGCGGCCCGCACTGGTATACCGGCTCGGCCGATGCCATCTACCAGTCACTCAACCTGATCTCCGACGAGCGGCCGGACATCGTGGCCGTGTTCGGCGCCGACCACGTCTACCGGATGGATCCAGGCCAGATGATCAGGCAGCACATCGAGTCGGGCGCGGCTGCCACCGTGGCAGCCATCCCGGTGCAGCGGACCGAGGCCACCGCGTTCGGCGTGATCGAGGTGGGCAAGAACGGCCGCACGGTGGAGGCATTCCTGGAGAAGCCGGCCGACCCGCCAGGTCGCCCCGGCCACCCGGACGAGGCTTACGCCTCGATGGGCAACTACGTCTTCAGCAGTGACGCGCTCGTCGAGGCGCTGCGGAAAGACGCGGCCAACGACGACAGCCTGCATGACATGGGCGGCGACATCGTCCCGATGATGGTCAGCGAGCGCGCCGCGCACGCCTACGACTTCCTGGACAACGACGTGCCGGGCGCGACCGAGCGAGACGCCGGCTACTGGCGTGACGTCGGGACGCTTGACTCCTACTTCGACGCGCACATGGATCTGTGTGCGCTGCACCCCGTGTTCAACCTGTACAACGACCAGTGGCCGATACATACCAGCGTGCCGGCCCTGCCGCCGGCCAAGTTCGTGCACAACAAGGGCGATCGGGTAGGCCGGGCGCTGTCCAGCCTGGTCAGCAACGGCGTCATCGTCTCCGGCGGCCTGGTGCGCAAGTCGGTGCTCTGCCCGGGGGTCCGGGTGGATAGCTGGTCGACCGTGGAGCGGGCAGTGATTTTGAACAACACCCGGATCGGCCGGCACGCGGTGGTCAGGGACGCCATCTTGGACAAGAACGTCGTCGTCCCCGAAGGCGTCCAGGTGGGGGTCGACAAGGAGCACGACAAGGCGCGCGGGTTCGTGGTTTCCGAAAGCGGCATCACGGTGGTCGGCAAGGGCCAGCTGGTGCCGGAGTGACCGGTAGCACGCCGCGGGGCAAGCTCGCGGTTGCGCTGCTGACCAGGGAGTACCCGCCGGAGGTGTACGGCGGCGCCGGAGTGCACGTCGAGTACCTGGCGCGCGAGCTGGCCAGCCTGGTCCGCCTTACGGTGCACTGCCAGGGCGCCGACCGGCCAGGCGCGGTCGCGCATCAGCCGTGGGACCGGCTGGACGGCGCCAACCAGGCACTGTCGACGATCTCCGCTGACGTGTCGATGGCATCAGCGGCGGCCGCCGCCGACGTGGTGCACTCGCATACCTGGTACGCCAACCTGGCCGGCCACCTGGCGTCGCTGCTCTCCGGCGCACCGCATGTCGTCACCGTGCACTCGCTGGAGCCGCTGCGGCCGTGGAAGGCCGAGCAGCTCGGCGGCGGCTACGCCCTGTCGTCCTGGTGCGAGCGCACCGCGCTGGAGTCAGCGGCGGCCATCATCGCGGTCTCCGCGGGCATGCGGGAAGACGTCCTCCGCTGCTATCCGGCGGTCCCGGCCGACCGCGTGCGGGTGATCCGCAACGGGATCGACACCAGCGAGTACGCGCCCGATCCAGGCACGGACGTACTGGAGCGCTACGGAGTGGACCCGGGCCGGCCGCTGGTGGTGTTCGTCGGCCGGATTACCCGGCAGAAGGGCCTGCCGGTGCTGCTGCGGGCCGCCGCACGGCTGGATCCCGATACCCAGCTGATGCTCTGCGCCGGGCAGCCCGACACGACCGGGCTGGCCGCGGAGGTCACCGCGCTGGTCCAGGATCTGCGCGATACCCGGTCCGGGGTGATCTGGCTGTCCGGCATGCTGGCCAGGCCCGAGGTGATCCAGCTGCTCTCGCATGCCACCGCGTTCGTCTGCCCGTCGCTATACGAGCCACTGGGCATCGTGAACCTGGAGGCGATGGCGTGCGGCACCGCGGTGGTGGCATCCCGGGTCGGCGGCATTCCTAAGGTGGTGGCCGATGGCCGGACCGGGCTGCTGGTGCCGCCTGGTGACCCGGCAGCGCTTGCCGACGCGGTCAACGTCCTGGTCCGCGACCAGGCGCTGGCGGCCGCCATGGGACGCCGCGGCCGCGAGCGGGTTGTTGCCGAGTTCGACTGGGCGGCCATCGCGGCCCAGACCGCCGGGCTCTATGCGGAGCTGACCGGCACTGGCGCACAGCGGCGCTAAGTATTACGATATATCGCGTTTAGCTTCCAGAGGAGGTCTGCCATGGACCAGCCCGCTGAGCATGAGCCGGTGCAGCCGCGGGCGATCCGCGCATCCGACCAGGACCGGGAAGCCGTCTTGCAGCGACTGCAGGCTGCCTTCGCCGAGGGCCGGCTGGACGACGACGAATTCGATCAGCGGATGCGAGCCGCGCTCACCGGCCGGACCGGCGCCGACCTGGCGCCGCTGCTCGATGACCTGCCTGCCGCCGCCGGTGGCAGGGCCGCCGTCTCGGGTACGCCAGGCCGCAGGCCAGGACGATTCGCCGGGGCGTACAAGAACTCGGTCCGGCGGGGCGGCCGCTGGCGCGTCCCCGAGCGGTTCACCTCGGTTGTCTACAAGGGCACCGGCATGCTCGATCTGCGGGCGGCCGAGCTGACTGCGCACGTCACGACCGTGGTCGCCGTTGCCTACAAGTCTCAGATCGCCGTGCTGGTGCCGCCGGGCATCCGGGTCGAGATGGAGGGCTTCGGGGTCAGCAAGGGCTGGTCCGCCGACGAGGAGCGGGAAAGCCAGCTGCCGCCCGGCGCGCCGGTAGTGCACATCCGCGGGATCGCCTACAAGGGCACGATCGAGACCAACACCAGGCCGCCGGCCAAGGACGACGGCCGGGCCATCAGGTAACCGAGCCGGCTGCGGCTCCGGTGACCCGGTCGCCCCAGCGGGCCAGCTCGCCGTCCAGGTTCAGCGGGGCGATCATCTCGCCGCTTTGCATTTCCCGCGCCCAGTCCTCGGCGGGCACCCGCCACATCACCTCGAACTCGATCCCGTTCGGGTCCTTGGCGTACAGCGACTTCGAGACCCGGTGGTCGCTTGCGCCGACCAGCGCGCCGCGGTCGGCCAGCCGGGCGCGCGTGTCGGCAAGCTCGGCCAGCGTCCCGACCTCCCAGGCCAGGTGGTACAGCCCGAGCGACGGGCAGGCCGGCAGCTGCGCGCCGGCCACCTCGAACAGGCCGAGGTCATGGTCGTTCGAGGATCCCGCCGCCCGCAGGAACGCGGCCCGGCCCGGGATCTCGGTGCGGACCTCGAAGCCGAGCGTGGCCCGGTAGAAGTCGACGGTGGCGGCCAGGTCCCGGACGTACAGGACGGCGTGGTTCAGGCGGCGAACGGCCATGGAAAGTCTCCCGGTCAGGCGCTGGTGCTAGGGAGAAGGCCAGGCCTGGTCATCTGATTCCCGTCGCCGTGGCGCCGGCCGCCGCGGGGTAGGGTACCGCGGCGATACGTGCGGTGCCACCGCGCCTGTGGCCGGCCGGGCCAGCCCGGCGTGTTCCGCCAGGTCGAGCTCGTCGTCGACGAGCACGGCCGACCGGCCGGCGGCGTCCAGCAGTGATGCGGCGACCGCCGCCCGGTAGCCGCTCTGGCAGTGCACCCAGACCCGGCCGGCCGGCAGCTCGCCGATCCGGGCCGGAAGCTCATGCAGCGGGATGTGCACCGCCCCGTCCACCCGGGACTGCGCCCACTCGCCGTCGAGGCGCACGTCGAGCACCACCACGCCGCCCTGGCCGCGGACGCGGCCGAGCCCGGCGAAGTCCGTGACCTGGTACGACGACAGGGCCTCGCCCCCGGACCAGGCGTCCGCCGGGCCGTTGGCGGCCGCGGCCAGCCGGTCGATCCCGATCCGGACCAGCTCCCGCTGCGCTTCCGCCACGTCCGCGGCGGACGAGCCGATCACCGTCAGCGGCGTTCCCCACGGGATGAGCCAGCCCAGGTAGGTCGCGAAGCTGTCGCCGAGCTCGAAGCTCAATGCACCGCGCAGGTGCCCGGCCGCGAACGCCTGGCGGGATCGCAGGTCCACTACCCATTCCCCCGCGTCGATCCGGCGCCGTAGCTCGGCAGCATCGGCCCGGCGCGGCGGCGACAGGTCCGGCGCGCCCGGGCCGGCCACGTTCGCCGGGCCCATCTGGGCGTAGTACGCGGGGTAGGCATCGAGCCCGGCCAGCGTGGTCTCGACGAACTCGGCCTCGGCCAGCGTCAGGGCGGGATTGGCGCGCTTCTGCTCGCCGATCGTGGACGACGTGCCGGCCGTCTGCGTCGCGGAGCAGAAGCTGCCGAACCCGTGGGTCGGCCAGACCGACGCGCTGTCGGGTAGCTCGCTGGCCAGCCGCCGGGCCGAGCGGTACTGCGCCCTGGCCAGCTCGGCCTGGTGCTCGGCGCCGAGCAGGTCGGTCCGGCCGGTCGAGCCGAACAGCAGCGAGCCGCCGGTGAAGACCGCGATCACCACGTCGTCGCCGCCGGTCAGCGCATAGCACAGGTGCGTGAACGTGTGGCCGGGCGTGGCCAGCACCCGCAGCCGCATCGTGCCCAACTCGATGACATCGCCGTCGGCGACCGGGGTCCGCTGGAACGCCACCTGATCGGCGGTGTTCAGGTGGTAGGCGGCGCCGGTCGCGCGGGCGAGCGCGTAGCCGCCGGTGACGTAATCGTTGTGCACATGCGTCTCGAACACCCCGGTGATCGCGGCGCCGCGCGCCGCGGCCAGGTCGAGCACCCGGTCAAAATCCCGCTGCGGGTCGATGACGAGGGCTATCTCACCGTCGGTCACCAGATAGCCCCGGTCGCCAAGGGACTTAGTCTCGATCGCGGTTATCTCGATCATCGCATCGACCTCCCGTGCTGGGTGGCCCAGTGTAGATCCCGCGGGGCCGGATGGGTGCCTTGCGTGCGTACTCCTCCAGCGCGTGGGCAAGCCAGCCCGCGGTGCGGGCGACCGCGAACACCGCTTCGCCCGCGCCCCGGATCAGGCCGGCCACGTCGGCCAGGGCAGCGAGCGCGAAGTCGATGTTCGGCTCCGGCAGCGCCCGGCGGCGGGCCTCGGCGAGCACCGCGTCGGCAACTGCCAGCCGCGGCGACCCGGGTGCCAGATTCCTGATCATTTCAAGCAGGCAAACGGATCGCGGGTCGCCGGCCTGGTAGACGAAGTGACCGAACCCCGGGATCCGCTCCCCGCGCCTGAGCAGGTCACCGACGACGTGCGGGGCATCGGCTGGCGTGCGGGCAGCGGCCAGCATCAGCTCGGCGCCGAGGGATGCGCCGCCGTGCAGGGCGCCGCCGACCGCGCCGAGGCCGGTGCCGACCACCGCGTACGGGTCGGCCCGTACCGAGGCGGCAACGCGGGCAGCCAGCGTCGACGCCGCCAGCTCGTGGTCGGCCAGCAGGACGAGCGCCGCCTGCATCACGTCGGTGAGGCCAGCCTGTTCCGGGTGCGGGCTGAGCCGGGCAGCCAGCCGTGCCGCGATGGACTGGCGGTCCAGCGGGATGACCAGGCCGGCCCGGCGGGCGGCGGCCGGCGGCAGGCAGCCGACCAGGCCGGCGATCAGGGCCCGGGCCGCCGCGACCACGGCGGGCGGGTCGAGCTGGAGCCGGAGCGGATCGGTGGCCGCGAGGGCCGGCACGATGACCTGCAGCCGCTCCAGCGCCAGCGTGCCGGCCGGCAGCGCCGCCTGCGCGGCGGTGCCGGCCGCGATGGCCTCGTTGGTGGCCCGCCACGGCGTCCCCGCGCCGTCGAGGGATCCGGTCCACAACAGGCTGGCGACCTCCTCGAAGGTCCGCGAGCCCGCCAGCGCGGTGGCATCATGACCGCGGTACCAGGGCCGGTCACCGGCTATCTCGGTCAGCGCGGTCTCGATGAACAGCTCGGCGCCTGGCTCGCGGCGCGGCCTGCCCCGCCGGGCGAGGCCGGCCACCTCGCCGGGCTCGAATAGGCTCGCCCGGCCATCAGGGCCGGCCCGCCGGGTGAGGATGCCCCGGCTCACGTAGGAGTAAAGGCTGGCCTGCTTGATGCCAAGCCGCTGTGCGGCCTCGGCGGCCCCGATCCAGTCCGTCACGCCATCCCTCCGTCCCGGGCTAAACGCCGCCCGCCGGCCCGGCCCGGCGGCCAAAGCCGCCATAGTTGATTTAAATCAATATTGATTTAACTGTAGACTACTGATCGACTAGATGGACGCAGCGGAGCGCCGCGGCGGCAGTGTTCCCGCGGCGAGCCTGGAGGCCCGGATGCCAGCGATTCATTTTCTCGACGTCACCAACCGCGACGGCGTGCAGACCGCGCGGACGGGACTGTCCAAGTTCGGCAAGACAATGATCAACTTCTATCTGGCCCGGCTGGGCGTGGCCCAGTCGGAGATCGGCTTCCCGTTCTTGTTCCACGAGGTGCCCTACGTCCGGGCCAATGTCGCGCTCGCGGCGGCCGGGGCGTTCGGCGACCTGCGGCTGTCCGGCTGGTGCCGCGCGATCCCGGCCGACGTGGAGCGCGCCGCGCCGCTGGGGCTCAGGCACTACAACCTGTCGATATCCACCTCCGACCAGATGATCGAGCACAAATTCCGCGGCCGGCTGGACCGCGTGGCGGTCATCGCCGAGATGACCGCCGCGGTCGCCACGGCGAAGCAGGCCGGCGCCACCACCATCGGCGTCAACGCCGAGGACGGGTCGCGCACCGATGACGCGTTCCTGCGCGAGTTCGCGCTCGCGGCCAGGGCGGCCGGCGCCGACCGGGTCCGCTACTGCGACACGATCGGCGGCGACAGCCCGGAGCGGATCCGGGAGCGGTTTGCGAAGCTGGCCAGCGCCGTAGGCGTCCCAGTCGAGACGCACTGCCACAACGACCTGGGCATGGCCGTGGCGAACTCGGTATCCGGCGCGCTCGGCGACCTCGACGCCGGCCAGGACGCGTGGGTCAACACCTGCATCAACGGCATCGGCGAGCGCTCCGGCAACGCCGACCTGCTGTCCTGCATCCTGGCCTTCCAGCACGCCTTCGGGCTGCCCGGCCAGGCCAAGATCGGTGACCCGCTGGATCTGTCCTGGGCCCGGCGGTTCGCGCTCTGGGCGAGTTACGCCTTCGGCCAGCCGCTGCCGCAGAACCAGCCGGGCACCGGCCGCAACGCGTTCGCGCACGAGTCCGGCATCCATGCCGACGGGGCCCTGAAGGACCGGCATAACTACGAGCTATATGACGACGACACGCTCGGCCCGTTCCCGGCCGACTGGCACGCCACGACCGGCCGGGTGGTGCTCACCGGGGAGTATGGCGGCATGGCCGGCCTGCGGCACGTGCTTGACGGGCTCGGCATCGACGCAGGCGGCGACGAGGATCTGGTGTTCAAGCTGGTCCAGCTCTGCGCGTCGGCGACCGGGAAGCCGCTCGCTGACGATGAGCTGCGGCTGATCGCCGGGTACCCGCGCGAGCTGTCGCTGCTCTACCCGGGGCTGCTCGGCTGAGCCGGCCGGATCAGCCGCCGATCTGCTTGCGGCCGCGGGCCCGCTTCAGGCGGCGGCGCTGAGACGGGTCAAGCATCGCGTAGAGCACTGCCGGGATCGCGATAGCCGCCGCGATGATGATCAGCGGCACGTACCAGGGGAGCACCGCGAACAAGATAAGCCCGACGATGACGCCGGCGATGCCGTACTTCATGTGAGGCGACATACCGGACTCCTTCTCCTTGGCGGGATCACGCGTTCCCGCTCCGTGCCCACCAGCTAACTAGACCACATCCGCGGGTCGCTACGGTAACGCTAGGCGAGCGACCGAAGTTCCGGTGGCGGGATGCACAATGATGGGCACGAGAGTGGAGGACGCCATGATGCTGTCGCTGCCCATCGACCCGGAAGCCAACGAGCTACTGTCCCGTAGCCCGCTGGCGCTGCTGATCGCCATGCTGCTTGACCAGCAGGTCCCGCTGGAGAAGGCGTTCGGCTCGCCGCGAGTGCTGGTGCAGCGGCTCGGGCACGAGCCGACCGCCGACGAACTGGCCGGCTATGACCCGGACGCGCTGGCCGCGATCTTCAGCGAGCGGCCGGCGCTGCACCGCTTCCCGAAGGCGATGTCCGGCCGCGTGCAGGAACTCGCCAGGATCATCGCCGACCGCTACGACGGCGACGCCGCCCGGGTCTGGGACGACGCGGCCACCGGCCAGGAACTGCTCGCCCGCCTGGCTGAGCTGCCCGGGTTCGGCACCTACAAGGCCCAGATCCTGATCGCCCTGCTCGGCAAGCAACTCGGCGTCCAGCCGGACGGCTGGCAGGAGGCGGCCGGCCGGTTCGGCGAGGAAGGCTCGCATTACTCGGTCGCCGACATCGTCGACGGTGCCTCGCTGGCCGAGGTCCGCGCGTTCAAGAAGCAAATGAAAGCCGCCACCGCAACCACTCCGTAATCTCGCCAGCGAGACTCCCGAACGCTTGACTCACTCCGGCATACAAAACCGCCGCCACTGTGATCGTCCGCCGAGACGCTTCGCCAGCAACAGACTTATTGACCTGGCCCGCGCGAACCAGCCGGGTGCGATCCCGGGCGCTGGGTGACTGACGAGCCGGTAACTGACTGGGACAAATTTCTCCTGCCGCGGAGTTATCCCTGGCCGATCCTCCTCGCGAGTCAGGGCCGGCCTAGCAGCGGCTTTGGCTGGGAGCCATCATGCCCGGGCCGAAATACCCGGGCCGGAAGGGCAGGGACAATGGCCCAGCTTCGCAGGCATTCTGACTCTGGAACCCACCCGGTGGACGTCGGAGACTAAGCACTTAGCAGATCGATCTCAAGGATCGTCATGCCTGGCTACGTGGCATCGAGCGCAACCTTTAGACAGTGACACTGGGGCCGCCAGGACCGCCTCAGCTCTGGTGGCCACCGGCCTAGCCCAACTGACCGGCTGGCGCTGGCCCGTTTTGAGGGACCGGGTGGCTGATCAGGTCGGCTGGTCCGAATCAAAATGGAGGAGAGCAGTGATAGCACTTATCGTGTGGGCGGCGTGCATTTTCGCGGCAGCAATGATCGCCAAGAACAAGGGCCGCCCGATATGGGAGGGCATCTTGTGGGGACTATTTCTTGGCATCTTTGGCGTCATCATCGAGCTGTGCATGAGGACCAAGGTGCCGGTTGCCCCGGCAGTGCCGTTGACCGCCGTACCAGGACCGTGCAAGCACTGGCACGCCACGCAGGTTCGCGGCAACGATGAGCTGGTGGCCTGGCTATGCACCGACTGCCATACCCAACTGCCCGCGACCTGGGCAATTCCGGCCTAGATAAGAAGCCATGAGCACTCGCGGAGACCAAGAGAAGTACATAGCACGGGCTTTTTCATGATCGCGGAATATTCGTGCGTCGCAGCCCCCCGGATCATCCGTGATCATGGATGGCGTCCGCCTTGCGGCAGGTAATGTCGGGCGGTATGGCTGATTCTGGGTTTCCGGTTACCGGGTTCCCGGTAACCGGAAACACGACCACTGGGCCCGTTACTCCGGTGACGTGTGGATCAGCCGGGACGCCGAGGGCGTGCTGCTCAGCCCGTCCGTGCGGCTGCTGCGCACCCCCGCCACACGGCCGAGGACATCACCACGCTGGCAGCCGGGCCTGCCTGGCCAGCCAGGCCTGCTCAGGCGGCGTCGCCCTTCAGCGAGAACGCCGCAAGCCTGCGGATGGAAAGCGCCAGCGCGGCTACCGTGACGATCAGGCCGGCCACCACGACCGTGCCGAGCGTGAGGTGCGCGTTCAGCGCCGAGTCGTGCGCGATGGAGTTGGCCACGCCGAGTGCGTACTGGCCGACCGACAGCTCGCTGGCGCCGCTGATCAGGTTGCCGAGCAGGCCCTCCCAGACCAGCAGGTACAGCAGCCCGACCGCGATGGCCCGGGTGGTGAGGACCGAGACCAGCACGAAGACGGCGTTATAGATGACCGAGCCGGCCAAGGCTCCGGCGAACACGCCGATCGCGAGCCGGGTGACACCGCCGGTCGCGATCAGGCCCGCCAGCAGTTCGGGCACCGCGACGAAGATCATCGTCAGCACCCCGGCCACCGCGAACTTGGTGATGATCACCGACGACCGGCGCACCGGGGTGGCCAGCAGGTGCACGATGCTGCCATCATCGATCTCCGCGCCGAGCACGCTGGTGCCGATGATCAGCGCGGTCAGCGGCAGCACCACGGAGAACCCGAAGACGCCGAGGATGTCGGCCGGCCAGGACTGGTCAGCCGGGCTGGAGAGCTTGAGCAGCGCCGTGACCAGGAGCAGAATCACCGGCGTGATCGCGAACAGGATCGCCCGCTTGCGGCCCATCGTCGCGCGGAAGGTGATCTTGGCGACAGTGCCGTTGAGTATGCCGGACATGTCTTGACTGCTTTCTCGCGGATCCGTCGTCGGGATCGGTTGCCGTCAGGGGCGGTCGGGGTTGGTCATGGGGTGATCAGGTACTCGAATACGCTCTCCAGCGACTCGTCGGCGGGCAGCAGCTCGCGCAGCCTGATGTTGGCGTCCCTGGTGAGCCCGGCGAGTTCCCTGGTGAAGGTGCCGTAATCCGACGTCCGCACCTGCAGCCCACGCGGCGTCAGCTCCACCCCGGTGACCGCGGGGCGGCCGATCAGCGTAGCGCCGAGCAGCCGGTCGTCCGATGTGCGCACCAGGAAGACGTGCGGCCGGCTGGTCATCAGCCGCCGGATCGCGCGGAAATCGCCGGAGGCCGCGAGCCGCCCGGACACCATCACCTGGATGGTGCCGGATAGCCGCTCCACTTCCTCCAGGATGTGCGAGCTGAACAAGATCGTGCGGCCGTCGGCGCCGAGCCCGTGCAGCAGGTCCATCATGTGCAACCGCTGGCGCGGGTCCATCCCGTTGAACGGCTCGTCCAGCAGGATCACCGCGGGATCGTGCACCAGCGCCGCGGCAACCTTGATCCGCTGCCGCATGCCCTTGGAGTACGTCGCGATCTTGCGGTCCTGCGCGTCGGCCATCTCGACGATCCCGATCGCGCGGGCGGCCGCGGCATCCGGATCGGCCAGCTCGTGCAGCCGGGCGGTTGCGCGAACGAACTCGGCGCCGGTCATGAAGGCATAGACGGAGGCGTGCTCGGGGACCAGGCCGACTGTCCGGAACAGGCCGGCGTTCCGCCAGGCTGCCTGGCCGGCCACGGTCAGCTCGCCGCGGGATGGCTCAAGGAAGCCCGCGAGCATGTGCAGCAGGGTGGACTTCCCGGCGCCATTGGGGCCGAGCAGGCCGGTGACGCCGGGGCCGACCGACATCGAGATGTCGTTGATCGCAACGACATTGCCGTACCAGCGCGAGACGTTGCGCAGCTCGATGGTGTTCATGCGATGCCGACCTTCCGGTACCTGGCGACGAGGATGCCGATCGCGGCGCCGAGGAAGACGAGCGTCATCAGCCCGTAGGTGATGCCGTAGCCGCCCGGGTAGGCGATGATGCCCGGCGAGGTGCCGCCGAGCCACTGCCGGACGCCGTCCAGCGTGGTGAAGGGGCTGATCAGGCCGGCCAGGTGCACCCCGGCAGGTACCGTGCCGAAGACCAAATGAGCCTGCCCGCCGGTGCCCGCGCCGGGAGGCGGCTGGCTGAACTGGCCCGCCGTCCTGGCCGCGATATGGCTAAGCAGCCTGGCCAGCGTCCAGGTCAGGAAGAAGAAGATCGCGATCGTGCCGGTGGCGTAGGCGCGGCGGCCGGTAAAGGAGGCGAGCGCGATCCCGATCGCGCCGAGCACGGCTGCCCACATCAGCCCAACGAGCAGGCCTGGCGTCACTCCCCTGGTCTGCGCCCAGATGTCGGACAGGCCGTGCGACTGCAGGACCGTGCCCAGGTAGAGCAGCAGTTCCGGGATATCGATCATGATCAGGCAGGCCAGGATGAACGCGGCGAGCTTGGCCAGCGGGTAGTCGATGCGGCGGACCGGCCGGGCGAAATACAACGGCAGGACGTGGCTGCGCAGATCCCGGGACACCAGCTCGGGTGCCTGCGCGGCGATGAAGACCGTCATCACCAGCACCCGCAGCGGGGCGACGTAAGTGTCATAGTGCACGACGCTCGCATGCGAGCTGCTGAGCGCCACGGCCACGGCGTTGATCACCGCGGGCAGGCACATGATGCCGAACGTGAGCACCGGGACGATCTTGGCCTTGACGCCGCGGCCGATGCCGAATGCCGAGCGCAGGCTATGCCAGGCCAGCGCCCGGACGATCCGTGCCCGGCCGAGCCGCTGGCCGTCGTAGCGCTGGTAGCCCAGATCGTGGATGACGCCGGCGGCGCCGGGCGCCGGGACGGCCCGGCCGGGTCCATGGCTGGCTGTGTCAGCGGGCATCGGCTGCTCCCGTCATGTCGGTTGGCGTTTCACCGGCGCTGTGGGCGGCCGCTTCGTCGGCGTTTCCGCTGGCCTGCCCGCCGGGCTCCGCCTGCTGGCCGCGGAAGAGCTCCTCGATCCGGTGCCGCCGCTGTTCCATCCTGTTCAGCGGCAGGCCGAGATCGGCAACGGCATCGCGTACCGCGTCATAGGTCGCCTGGCCGGCCAGCTTGACCAGCACGGCCCGGTCCTGCGGCACGGGCCCGAGACCACGCCTGGCCAGTTCCGCGAGCAGCTGGCCGGTGCCGTCCTCGACCTCGATGATCAGCACCTGGCTCGCCTGGGTGAAGCTGGTGACAGTGTCGGCGCGGAGCAGCTTCCCGCCGTCGATGGCCACAATGTGATCGCAGATCTGTTCCAGCTCACCCAGCAGGTGCGAGGCGACGAGGATCGAGATGCCGAAATCGGTGCCGATCCGGCCGATCAGCTCGAGCATCGCGGCCCGGCCGGCCGGGTCGAGGCCGATGGTCGGCTCGTCAAGCAGCAGCAGGCGCGGGTCGCCGACCAGCGCCTGGGCTAGTTTCACCCGCTGCTTCATGCCGGTCGAGTAGGTGCCGATCTGCCGGTACCGCTCCTCGTACAGGCCCACGTGGCGGAGCGATTCCGCCGCGCGCTCCTTGGCCGCGGTCGGCGGCAGGCCGGAGATCCGGCCCAGATGGGTGACGAACTCGGTGGCGGTGACGTCCGGCAGCAGGCAGTCGTGCTCGGGCATGTAGCCGGTCAGGCTCCGGATCTGCTCACCGCCGCGCTCGCAGTCATGGCCGAACACCACGGCCCGGCCCTTGGTCGGGGCCAGCAGGCCGAGCAGGATCTTGATCAAAGTCGATTTGCCCGCACCGTTAGCGCCGATCAGGCCGGTGACGCCGGGAGCTACCGACACGGTCAGCTCGTCGAGGGCGGTCACCTGGCCCGGATAGCGCTTCGTCAGCGCGGTCGTCTCGATAACTGTGCCCGGTGGCTGGCCAGCCGGATCTGGCATTCGCACCGATGCTTGAGCGGTCACGTTCCTGGCCTCGCCTTCGTGTGGCGCCGTCAGCGCCGCCGGGCTGGCCGACGGCGGATGGGTGCCGACAATGCCAGCCGGCTGCGCGGCGGACCGATGTTGGGCGATGTCAAGAATGCCTGCCCGGGCGGGCTCCCGTCGTCAGTCCGTGGGGTGAGCTTTCCGTCCGACTTGAGTAGTACCGCGCGGCTGGGCGGCCCGGGCACCGGCTAGGCACGCGGATAAACGCACCTGCGGCATGCGGAGCGCGGCCCAAACTACCTTGCGGCGAAAGCCGAGCATGGCCCAGCCCCAGCTGGCCGTCAGCGCCTGGACGACCTGCAGGCCGCGGCCTGCCTCGGCGCCGGGATCGGGCGACCGCAGCACGGGAGGATCCGCGCTGGGATCGGTGACTGCGCACACCAGGTGGCTAGCCCGGTGCCACAGCGTGAGTTCGACCTGCCCGCCGGGGAGTCCAGATTCGCCGTGAGCGCCGTGAGCGCCGTGTGCGTCCTGGCCGACCCCGCCGCCCGCCGCGGCGCCGTGGCCGCCTTGCATGCCGTGGAACAGCGCGTTGGTGACCAGTTCCGACACCACCATCGCCGTGTCCTGAAACAACGCGCACATGTCCCAGCGCTGCAGCGTGTCCCTGGTGAACTCGCGCGCCGCCCGGGGCGACGCCGGCACAGTACCGACGGCACGAACGGCAATCCCGGGCGGCCCGGCTACCGCCGACGGCAGTAAGGCCGGTGGTCGCAGCTGACCTGACTGGCGGGGGACGCCGCCGGCGATCTTCGGCGTACCTGCTGCCTCGGCAGCGGCAGCGGCAACGTGTCCTCGGTCCATGAGCTATCCCCGGAGCCTGATGGTGAGCGTGAGACGGGCTGGCCCGCCTTCCGCTACCATGCCAGTCACGATGTGCAGGTGCAAGTGCTGCTGCACGTGCAGAAAATTGTGCGCGGCGGCTGCAAGATGGCTGATATCGCCTGGTCACAGCCCCCAGGCCAGCCGGTTCGGCGGCAAATGACCTTGTCAGGAACGGCGAAGGGACATGAGGTGGAACTGGCTCGCAACGGCATCCCTGCCACCCGGCTGGACCATGCGATCTGGCGGAAAAGCCGGCGCAGCAACCCCAGCGGCAATTGCGTCGAGATAGCGGCGCTGGCCGGCGAACAAGTCGCCATGCGCAATTCCCGTCACCCGGACGGCCCGGCGCTCGTCTTCACCCGATCCGACTGGGATGCCTTTATCGGCGGCGCCCAGGACGGTGACTTCGGGCCGCTACCCGACTCAGCGCCGGCGGCCGCTACCCGACTAGCCGGCGGCAGTTCGGCGCTAGGCCGGCACCATGCCGGGCCTGAGCCGTTATGCCATCTCAAAACATGATGTGGCGCGACAGCGGCTGACGTGGGAGACTGCCTTGGTCTGGTGTTCTGGGGAGGGCACATGATCACAGCGGAGCCGGGCGGCAGCCAGGTCCGCAGCCTACTCGAACCGCCGGGTGGCGGCGGTCCTACAGTGCTGCGCCTGCTGCTGGGCGCGCAGCTGCGGAGGCTGCGCGAGGCCAGGCGGATTTCGCTGGAAGATGCAGGCCACGCAATCCGCTCGTCGCACTCGAAGATGAGCCGGCTTGAACTCGGCCGGGTCGGCTTCAAGGATAGGGACATTGCCGATCTGCTGACCCTCTACGGAGTGACGGACGAGAATGAACGCGACTCGCTGCGGTCGCTCGCCAGGAAGGCGAACACGCGCGGCTGGTGGCACGACTACTCCGACATCCTGCCCGGCTGGTTCGAGGCCTACATCGGGCTGGAGGAAGCAGCCACCCGGATCCGGTCTTACGAGATCCAATTCATACCCGGCCTGCTGCAGACGGAGCGCTACGCCCGCGCGGTGACCTTGCTGGGTCATGCGAACGCCCCGGCCGAGGAGGTCCAGCGCCGGGTCGGCCTGCGGATGGCCCGCAAGCCGCTGCTCCGCGGCCCGCGGGCGCCGCACCTGTGGGTAGTGATCGACGAGGCAGTGCTGCGACGGCCGATCGGCGGGGCGGACGTCATGCGGGAGCAGTTCGAGTACCTCATCGAGTACGCGGCGATGCCAAACGTGACGCTCCAGGTCATCCCGTTCCAGGCTGGCGGCCACTCGGCGGCCGGCGGTCCCTTCAGCATCCTGCGATTCGCCGAGGCGGACCTGCCCGACGTGGTCTACCTGGAGCAGCTCACCAGCGCCATCTACCTGGACAAGCGCGACACAGTCGATCATTACCAGGCCGTGATGGAGCGGCTGTGCCTGGATGCCTTCCCGGCCGAGCACAGTACCGACGCCATCAGCACGATCGCCGACGAACTCTTCTAGCGCCGGCCGGAGATGCGCCTGCCCGAGACCGCCCGATGACCAGGGTCATCAACGGCCGGGCGATCGCGGCTGCGATGCACGAGCGGACCGCCGGGCTGGCCGCGGGGCTGCGCGAGCGCGGCATCGTGCCGACGCTGGCCGTGGTGGTCGCGACCGAGGACGAGGGCGCCGCATGGTACGTCCAGTCCATCGCCCGGGCCGCCGACACGGCCGGAATTGACTGCCACATCCACCGGCTGCCGTCGGCCGGCCGCCAGCCGGTCGTGAACCTGCTCGGCCAGCTGTCCGCGGATCCGACCGTGCACGGCATCAGCTGCCAGACCCCGCTGCCCGCGGGCCTGGCTCTTGCCACCGCGGGCGCCAGCATCGCGGTGCGCAAGGACGTCGACGGCGCCAACCCGGCATCGCTCGGCATGCTCGCGGCCGGCCTGCCGGGTGCGTTCCCGCCGGCCACGGCCGCCGCGGTGATGGAGATCCTCCGGCACCAGCACGTGCCGCTACATGGCAGGCGCGCCGTCATCGTCGGCCGGTCCGCGGTGGTCGGCAAGCCTGCCGCGCTGCTGCTGCTGGCAGCCAACGCCACCGTGACCATCTGTCATTCGCGTACCAGGGACCTTGCCGAGGTGTGCCAGGAGGCCGACGTCCTTGTCGTCGCCATCGGCCAGCCGGAGATGCTGGGCGCCGACTACGTCGCCCCGGGCGCTGTCGTAATCGATGTCGGCATCAATCCCGGCGGCAACGACCGGATGGTGGGCGACGTCAACGCCGCCGCGGTGGCCGGCATCGCCGCGGCGATCACCCCGGTGCCCGGCGGCGTCGGCCCGGTGACGACCGCGCAGTTGCTCAGCCACACAATCCGGGCTGCCCGCGCCGCGGGCTAGGCTGGATGGCAGATGGCGGACGGACGGCAGATGGCGGACGGACGGCAGATGGCGGACGGACGGCAGATGGCGGACGGACGGCCGGAGGCTAGTGCGCAGGCGGCGGAATCCAGTGGGCGGCTGGCCAGGGCAGCGCTGGCCGCGCTGCTCGTGGCGGCCGTCGTGGCCGGCCTCCGCGGCGAGATCCCGCCGCTCAGCTTCCGCGGCCCGCTGCGGGATCACGCCGTGGCCATCGGCCTGGTCCTTGAGGCCGTGCTCGCCGCACTGATGACCGCCCTCGTCATCCGCAGGCGGCGGGCACCGCAGCAGGCCATGCTGGCCATCCGGCTGCGCGGCGTCCTCGGCGCAGTGCTCACGGTCGGGCTGGCCGGCATCCCGCTCGGCCTGCTGCTGGCCAACCTGCCGAAGCCGCGGACCAGGGGCCAGCCGTCGAGGGTGTTCCAGCGCCCGGGCAGCACCCGGGGGCCAAGCCGGTCCCCCGGGCCGATACCGAGCCACCTATCGCACCGGCCGGCCGGCGCGATCTTGACCGCGCTGCTAGTTGCCGCGCTGGTTGCCGCCGTCATCGGCTGCGTGCTCATGCTCAGGCGCCAGGCAGGCCTGGCGGCCAGGGCCGTACTGTCAGCCGAAACCCAGGATGAAGACGACGACGGGGAGAGCCTCCGCGATGCCGTCGAGTCCGGCCGGACGGCGCTGCGCGAGCTCGACGACGCCAGGGCCGCGATCATCGCGTGCTACCTGGCGATGGAGCGGAGTCTCGCTGGCGCGGGCACCGCCAGGGGGGCTGCCGAGACGCCTGATGAGCTACTGGCCAGGGCCGCCGACGTCGGCCTGGTCCGAGGCGACGCGGCCGGGCGGCTGACCGCGCTGTTCTACGAGGCGCGCTTCTCCAGCCACCCGCTGCCCGCCGCGAGCAGGACCGCCGCGCAGCGGGCGCTCGGCGACCTGGCCGCCAGCCTGGCCGGGCCGGCCGGGCCGACCGCTGCCGCTGCCCCGGCCAGCGCCGGTGAAGCCCGCGGCCGGGAGACGAGACGATGACCCGCCAGGAGGCAAGACCATGACCGGCGGGGTGCCAGCCAGGCCAGCCAGGCCAGCCAGGCCAGCCAGGCCAGCCGAGCCAGCCAGCCAGGGAAGGCCGGGCACCGGCTGGCGCGACGCGAAGCCGGAGATCATCATCGCGGTGACCCTGGTCGCCGCCGCTGGCATCGCCGGGTACCTGCTGGCCGGACCGGCAGGCCCCGGCGTGGTGGCCGTCAGCGCTGCGGTGATCGCCCTCGTCGCGTTCCGCGGTATGCTGCCGCCGCACCAGGCACTGCCGCTGCCGGAGCATGGCGTGGCGGCCGTCCAGGCGCCCGCCACATTCACCGGTTTCTGGCGCAAGCGCGCGGGACTGGTGGACGGGACCAGGTCGGCAGCCTCCTACGACGCCACGCTGCGGCCGACACTGCAGCACCTGCTCGCCGCCCGGCTGGCAGAGCGGCACGGCATCAGCCTGCGCGATGATCCAGACCTGGCCAGGCGGCTGCTGTGCCAGGGCAAGCGCGACGATGGGCTCTGGTACTGGGTAGACCCGGCCCGCCCGGCCGCCGCGACCAGTGCCGATTCCGGCAGCCAGCGCGGCGGCCGGGCAAGCCGGCACGGCGGCCGGGCGGGCAGCCGGCCGGGAATACCGCCGCGGACGCTCGCCCGCCTCATCGACCGACTGGAGCGACTGTGACCGAGCCGATCAGCACCCCGCACCAGACCGCGCAGCGCTGCGCCGCGGTCCTGGACGAGGTCGAGCGAGCGGTCGTCGGGCACCGGAACGCGCTGGAACTGGTGCTGGTCGGCATCCTGGCTGGCGGCCACATCCTGCTGGAGGACCTGCCCGGGCTGGGCAAGACGCTGATCGCCCGGTCGTTCGCCCGCGTGCTCGGACTGGATTTCGCCCGGATCCAGTTCACGCCTGACCTGCTGCCCTCGGACGTCATCGGCGCGCCGCTTTACGACCAGCGGACCAGCGAGATGGTGTTCCGGCCCGGGCCGGTCTTCACCCAGCTGCTACTCGCTGACGAGATCAACCGGACTCCGCCGAAGACTCAGGCCGCGCTGCTTGAGGCCATGGGCGAGGGCCAGGTCAGCATGGACGGCGAGACCCGCCAGCTGCCGCAGCCCTTCGTGGTGCTGGCCACCGACAACCCGATTGAGTACGAGGGCACCTACGAGCTGCCGGAGGCGCAGCTCGACCGGTTCTTGATCCGGCTCCGCCTCGGTTACCTGAGCAGCCAGGATGAGGTCGCGATGCTGACCCGCAGGATCGACCGCAAGACGGCGGAGGCAACACTGCGCCAGGTAACCGGCGCTGCCGAGGTGCTGGCCATGCGCGCCTCGCTTGAGCAGGTCGAGATCTCCGGAGACCTGCTGGATTATGTCGTGTCGATCATCCGCGCGACCAGGGAGAACCAGCAGATCCAAGTCGGTGCCAGTCCCCGCGGCGGGCTCGCGCTCGTCCAGCTCGCCCGCGGCCAGGCACTGCTGCAGCGGCGCGACTTCGTGATCCCCGATGACATCAAGCACGTCGCCGTGCCCGCGCTCGCGCACCGGATCACGCTGCGGCCCGAGCTGTGGGTGCGCCAGGTCAGCGCCGACGATGTCGTCGGCCGGCTGCTGGCCACCGTGCCCACCCCGCGCACCGACCCGGCCGCCGCCCGCGGCTGATAGCTGCCATGGCTACCGGAACGCAGCCGCCTATCGAGCCGGCCGGCCAGCCCAGGCCGGTTCAGCTCAGCTGGGCACTGTCCGGCCACGCCCGGCGGCTGCTCACGCTCGCGCTGGCCGGGCTGCTGATCGCGGTGACCACCCGCCGTGCCGAGTTCGCGGCGGCGGCGGGCCCGGCGCTGCTGCTGCTGGCCGGCTGGCGGCAGGACAGACCGCGGAGCCTCTGGGTAAGCGTGGCACTGGCCACCGGCCGAATGATCGAGATGGATAACGGATCCGTCAGCGTCAGTGTGGCCGGATATGGCAGTCACACCGTGGAACTGCGCATCCGCCCGGCGGACGCGATCATCCCGGCCGGGCCCGGCCGGGCCCGGCTCGGCCCGGCCAGGGCTGGCCGGGGCGGCGCTGGCCGGGCTAGCGTGCCGTTCCTGGTCACCCACTGGGGGAATCGGCCGGTGGGCACCCTGCAGATCATCGTGCGGGACCGCTGGCGGCTCAGCGAGGGGCAGGCGGCGATCGCATTGCCGCAGGTCAACTGCTACCCGCTGCCCGCCCACCAGGGTGCCCGGGTGGTGCTCAGCAGGCTGCCGAGCCGACTGGGTGAGCACGCCGCCCGGGTACCGGGCGAGGGTATCGAATTCGCCGGCGTCCGCGAATTCGTCCCCGGTGACCGGCAGCGCAGGATCAACTGGCCGGCCACGACCCGCCGCGGCAGCTTGCAGCTGAACACCTTCGCCGCCGAGCGCGCGCAGAACGTGGTGGTGCTGGCCGATGCCACCGCGGACGTCGGCGATCCGGGATCGACCACCCTCGACCTGGTGCACCGCGGCGCCGCCGCCACTATCCGGGCCTACCTTGCGGCGCACGACCGGGTTGGCTTCATCGGCTACCGCAGCCAGGTCGGCTGGATAGCCCCCGGCGCCGGCCGCCGCCAGTTCCATCGGATCATGGACGCGATGCTGGCCCAGCCCGGCGGCTGGGCCGCGGGCGCCGGGATGAGCCGGCTGCCCCGGGCTGCGCTACCGCCCGGCGCGCTGATCATCGTGTTCAGCCCGCTGCTTGACACCCGGCTGGTCGAGACCCTGCGGGACCTGCGCGAGCGGGGCTTCACGCTGCTGATCATCGACGTGCTCAACACCGGGCCGGCCGGCGGCACGGACCGGATCGCCGGGCTGGCCCAGCGGATCTGGCGGATGGAGCAGCAGGCAATCAGGTTCTCGCTGCGCGAGCTCGGCATCCCGGTGGTGCACTGGGACGGGGAGCAGAGCCTGGATGAGCCGCTGGCACCGTATGCCCGGCGGACGCTGGTGAGCGGCCGGTGACGCCGCAAGGGACCGTGCTGGCCAGGAGCACTGCCACGGCCGGGCTGCTCGCCGCGGTGTGCATCGCTTGGTCGGCCGGTCCGCTGTCCGGCGGCGGGCGGGGCACCCGGATGGCGCTGCTGGCCGGGGCCGGCTGCGCTGTTCTCGCCACTGTGCGGCTGGCCGCCGGCGACTGGGCACCGTCAACCGCCGGCTACCAGAACCTGGCGACCAGGACCGTGTACTCGATGCTCGACGTGCTCAGGGCGGTGCCGTGGGCGGAAGGCCTGATCATTGCCGTGCTGACGCTTGAGGTGCTGCACCATGCCCGGCCATGGCACACCGGGCTGCTCGCCGTCGCGCTGATCGCGTTCCTGTTCGCCGTCCACCTGGCCGAGTCCGGCGCGCAACCTAGCGCACTGCGGCCGCAGGTTCCCGTGCTCGCCGCTGGCCTCGGCCTGCTGGTGCTCGGCTGCGGTGCCGCCATGCTCCCGGCGGCCGGGCTCGGCCCAGCCTCCGGCTGGCTGCGGGTGTTCGCCGCGGCGGCTGCGGTCATCGCCGGCGCGCTGGCGCTGCCTGCCTGACCACCGCGCCCCGCCCAACCCGCGAAGTGATTCCGGCGGCTGGGACGGGCTCGGCGCCGGCGGGCGCTGGGTAATATGCTCCGATCATGCGGATCTTCCAGGTTGATGCCTTCACGGACTCCGCGTTCGCCGGTAACCCGGCCGCCGTCTGCCTGCTTGACCGGGCGGCGGATCCGCGGTGGATGCAGCAACTGGCGGCAGAGATGAATCTCGCCGAGACCGCGTTCCTTGAGCCGCGCCGCGACGGCTACCTGCTGCGCTGGTTCACGCCGGTGGTCGAGGTCGCCCTCTGCGGTCACGCCACCCTGGCCAGCTCGCACGTGCTGTTCGAGACCGGCCTGACCGCCGCGGACGAGCCGATCCATTTCGATTCCGCCAGCGGGCGGCTGGCCGCGCGGCGGGACGGTACGGCGATCGTGCTTGATTTCCCCGCCACGCCGGCCGTGCCCGAAGAGCCGCCGCCCGGTCTGCTTGATGCGCTCGGCGTCACCGCACCGGTCTGGACCGGCCGCGCGCCAGAGGACTACCTGGTGGTCGTTACCGCCGAAGCAGAGGTGACCGGGCTGCAGCCGGACGTGCTCAAGCTCGCGGCGATGACCATGCGCGGCACGATCGTGACCGCCCCGGCGACCCGGCCCGGCGCGGATTTCATCTCCCGCTTCTTCGCCCCGGCGGCCGGGATACCAGAGGACCCGGTCACCGGCTCGGCGCACTGCACGCTGGCGCCGTACTGGTTCGGGCGGCTTGGCCGGACCGAGCTGACCGGGTTCCAGGCCTCACCGCGCGGCGGCACCGTGCGGGTGCGGGCAGCGGGCGACCGGATCCTGCTGACCGGCCAGGCCGTCACGGTGCTCACCGGCGAGCTGGCCGCCGCGGCGCTGCCGCCGAGCTGACGCATCCAGGCGGCCGTCGCCGGAGCGCTGGCGTTGGCCCGCGGTCAGCGGCCGACGGCGTAGCCCTGCATTCCCCGCGGGTTCGCGCCCGCGTAGAGGAACCCCCGGCCACGGGCCACCGCGCTGATCCGGCCGAGTGACCATGGCGGCGTTACCTGCACCTGGTGCCCGCGCCGCCGCAGCTCGCCGATGACTTCGTCCGCCGCCCGCGCCTCGACCGACAAGGACTGCGGCACCGAGCCGCGCGGGTAGAACGATGAGGGGAAGTGGTCGGTGTGGAAAGCCGGCGCGTCGATCGCCTCCTGCAAGTTCATCCCGAAGAGCACGTGGTTGAGGAAGAACGGGATCGTCCACTGGTCCTGCTGATCCCCGCCCGGCGTCCCGAATGCCAGGTACGGCTCGCCGCCACGCAGCACGAGGCCCGGCGACAAAGTGGTGCGCGGCCGTCGTCCCGGCGCGAGGGTGCTGGCGAAGCCCGGGCTGAGGCTGAACATCTGCGCCCTGCTGCCGAGGCAGAACCCGAGCCCTGGGATGACCGGGGAACTCTGCAGCCAGCCGCCGCTCGGCGTCGCGGAGACCAGGTTGCCGAACCGGTCGGCCACGTCAAGGTGGCAGGTGTCGCCGAGGCCAAGCTCGGGCGGCAGCGCGCCGGCGGCGGCCGACCCGGCCGTCGGCTGGCCGGCTCCGGGGGCACGGCCGCGGCGGCCGGCGGGCAGCCTGGCAAGCGCGTAGCCGGGCAGCCGCGGTGCAGCGCCGACCGGAGCGCCGGGGATCAGCTCGGCCGATGCCTGCCTGCTGACCAGCGGCCGGCGCCGGCTGGCGTACTCCGGCGACAGCAGCGCATCCAGCGGCACCGGCGACCAGCGCGGGTCGCCATACCAGGCCTCGCGGTCGGCGAAGGCCAGCTTCGCGCACTCGACCACGGTGTGGATGAACTCCGCGCTGCCCGGCCCCATCTCCGCCAGGCGAAAGCCGCTGAGCAGGGCGAGCTGCTGCAAGAAGACCGGTCCCTGCCCCCATGGGCCGGTCTTGCAGACGGTCAGCCCGGCGTAGTCGAGCGTGACCGGCGCCTCCACGCTGGCTCGCCAGCCAGCCAGGTCCTGGCCGGCTAGCAGGCCGCGGTGCGGCCGCCCGCTGACGTCCATGACCTCGGCGCGGGCCAGGTAGGCCGTGATGGCCTCGGCGACGAATCCCTCATAGAAGGCGCAGCGGGCGGCCTCGATCTGCACGACCCGGTCCGGGCCGGCCGCCTCGGCCTCAGCCAGGATGCGGCTGTAGGCGGCGGCCAGCACCGGGTTGGCGAACCGGGCTCCTGGCGCCGGCCCGCCACCGGCCAGGTAGATCTCGGCCGACGTCGGCCAGTGGTCGCGGAAGGTGGCGGCTACCGCCGCGATGGCGGCGCTTGCCGTGGGCAGCATCGGATAGCCTTCTCGCGCGTACCCGATCGCGTATTCCATCACCTCGCGCAAGGCGAGGCTGCCGTACCGCTCCAGCAGCAGCATCCAGGTACCGAACGCGGCCGGCACGCAGGCCGCCAGCAGCCCGGTGCCGGGCACCAGGTCCAGGCCGAGCGTCTCGAACGCGTCGAGCGTGGCGGCAGCCGGAGCCGGCCCCTGGCCGTCGAGGACGAAGGCCTCGCCCGCGGCAGCCTCGAAGCCGATCACCGGGACTTCGCCGCCCGGGCCGTTCAGGTGCGGCTCGACCACCTGCAGCACGAAGCCGGTGGCGACGGCGGCGTCGAACGCGTTCCCGCCCTTCTCCAGCACCGCCAGGCCGGCCGCGGAGGCCAGCCAGTGCGTCGATGCGACCATGCCGAAGGTGCCGGCCAGCTGCGGCCTGGTGGTGAAGGGGGAACTGCCGGGCATGCGCGCCTCCTGCGGATGAGCCGGGTGATCCTGACGCTACCGGGCAAGGCGCAATCGCTCTGGCCGGGCCGCAGCCAGATCGTGACCACGATTGCCGGCCCGCCAGCAACCAGCCCGGCCTGGTCGGCGTCATAGCTGTCGAGATCTCCGGACCCGATTCCGTCACGACAAGGGGCACTGCTATGACGTCACTGCACCGCCATCTCCGGCGGATAGCTGCCGCGGCGGCGCTCGGCGGCATCGCCGTAGCGTCCGCGGCTTGCAGTTCAGGCACCGGCCAGGCCGTCCGGCCGGCGGCGAAGGCGACGGTCACGACCTCGGCCACCGCAGCGCGAGGCACGCCCACGCCGACACCAACAGCGACGGCGACAGCCACCGCGACGCCCACACCCATGCCGACCGTTCCGGCACCCTGCCCGACCTCCGCGCTGAAGGTCGCGCTAGGGCAGGGAAACGGCGCGGCCGGCAGCACGTACTACCCGCTGGACTTCACCAATGCCTCCGGTGACGCGTGCACGCTGTTCGGGTACCCGGGTGTCTCGTTCGTGACCGGCGTCGGCGGCAGCCGGATCGGCAACTCTGCGAGCAGGAACCCCGCGTTCGCCAGCGAGTCCGTCACCATATTGGCGGGTGGCGTCGCGCACGCCGCGCTGCAGGTGGTCAATGCGGATAACTTCCCGAGTGCGGACTGCCACCCGGTGACTGCGCACTGGCTGAAGATCTATCCGCCGAACCAGACGGCTCCGCTTTACCTGAACTTCACCGCCCGGGCGTGCTCAGCACCGGTCAGATCGGTCGACATCCTGGCCGTCGAGGCAGTACGGCCGGGAAGTTCCTGACCACATCGCAACGCTCTCCGTGACAAGATCGTCACGTTCCGAACAACCACTGGCAACGTTCCTGCGTCCTAGAAAGTCGTAGGCCGCTACCCCGGCAGCGAGAGGGCACCCGATGAGGTTACGCATATCGCACGATCCGCATCCGCGTCCCCGCACTGGCCGACGGCGTGCCGTCGCTGCCACCTGCTCGGCCGCCCTGATCACGGCCGGCGTCGTCGCCTGCGGCTCGGCCGGCTCTGTCGGCGACCCGGCCGGCTCTGCCGCCGAGGACGCCTGTGCGCCGTCCGGGCTGAAGGTGACCGTGGACGCCAGCGAGGCCGGCGCCGCCGCGGGCAGCACCTACTACCCAATCGACTTCACCAACGCCTCGGGCGCCAGCTGCCGCCTGGACGGCTACCCGGCCGCCTGGTTCGCCACCGCCGCCGGCCAGCGGCTCGGCGACGCAGCAGCCCGGGACCGCGATGTCAGCGCACGTCCGGTGACCCTGGCGCCGGGCGCAACCGCGCATTCCTGGCTGCAAGTCACCGCTGCGGCCAACTACCCCGCGAAGGCATGCCACCCGGTCACCGCGCGCATGCTGCTCATCCGCCCGCCCGGGGTAACCGGCGCCAGCCGCATCCGGCGGGCATTCCCGGCCTGTGCCGGGGCCATGCACGGCCACGGCATTCTCCGTGTCCAGCCGGTGCTGCCCGGCCGGGGTAGTCGCGGCTCGGCATAACATAAAAAGGAATTACAACCAAAATCAGCTAAAGTTCGTCTCAACTGATGTTCCTCTAATTCGACAATCCCGATGAGAGGTCATCATGAAATTATTCGCCAATGCATCCCGCCGCGTAGTCGGCGCGACCGCGCTCGCCAGTGCCGCCATTCTGCTCCCCGCCGCCGCCATCGCCGCTCCGGCGGGGAATTCTGCCCCGGCCCGGACATCTGCGGCCGCTCAAGTGCGGGTCTGCGACCACCTGGAAGTGTGGCTAGGCCTCGGAAATGGCGGGGCCGGCGCTGGCAGCATCCGTTACCCGCTGGAGTTCAGTAACACCGGCCAGCAAGCCTGCCGCCTGCGCGGCTTTCCCAGGGTCGTGGCGCTCAACTCACATGGCCGCCGGCTCGGCAAGATCGCATCTCACTCCGGCAGACGGCGCACAGTTATCCTCCAGCCCGGCGCCACGGCGCATGCGCTGCTGGTCATCTCCGACATTCAAGTCACCCCGTCGTGCGGGATGGTCAGGGCTCACGGACTCCGCGTCACTCCGCCCGGCGGCAGCGCCACGCCCATCGATGGATTCTCATTCCTGACCTGCACGAAGACCAGAATCCTGAGCGTCGGGCCGGTACGGTCCCAGGTCGGGATTCCAGCTTTCACTCGCTGACCAGGGAACTACTCACAGCGCCTGCGGGCGGCGGGCAACTGGCCGCCGCCCGCAGGCGCTGGCTGGCTCACCCGAGCTCACCCCGCATGGCCCCGCGCATGGCCTTGCCGATGCCGGTAGCGTCCTCGCATGGACGATCTGGCTCCGCGGCTGCGTGCCGTCTGCGACCTCGACATTTCCAAGATGCGCGAGTACAGCGGGCGGCACGAATATGACGGGCGGCTCCAGGACCTGTCCCGGGCCGGGGTGCGCGACGGTCTCGGCCGGCTCGCAGCCGCGACGGCGGCCGGGCCGCGGCTGGACGACTCGCATGACGAGGCACAGCTCGCGACCTTCGAGGAATGCGCCCGGGTGTCACTGGGTGAACTCGAGCTGCACCGCCGAAATCCCGTCTTGCACCTGTTCGCGATGGATCTGGCATGTTACGACCGGGACTACGGGCCGGTCCGGGACCGCGATCGCGCCCGGCTGGCCCACCTTGCCGCCTGGCCACTGGCGGCCGATGCGGCCATCGATGCGCTCGACGAGGTCAGTGCGCCGGTAGCGACCGCGCTGGCCGACGCGATCCGCGGGCTTGAGGCCGGGATTCCGGCCATGGCCGCGGACACGGCACGGGAGGCTGCGCGGTCCGCACTTGCCCGGCTGGTTGCGCACATCGACGGCGCGGCCGCAACCGGCAGCCAGGACGCTGCCCTGGGCGCTGCCGGGCTGGCCGCGCTGATGGGCAGCGCCGAGGGGATCCGGGTCGACCTGGGCAGGCTCAGCGAGCGGGCCGACGCGGAGCGGGACCGGCTCAGCGGGCTGCTGGCTGAGAGCTGCGCCCGGGTGGACCCGGGCAGGCCGCCGCTCGCGGTCGCCCGTGAGCTCGTCCGCGATCATCCGGACGCCAGTGGCGTCATGGACGCGGCCAGGTACTGGACGACGCGGGTCATCGAGTTCACCAGGGACCGGGACCTGGTGCCCTACCAGGACGGGGAGTGCCTGGTAGGACCGGCTCCGGAAGCGCGCCGGCTGGCCATGGCGATGATGTCGCCGACTGCCCCCGGAGAGCCTGAAGGGCCGTCGTGGTATCGCATCACGCCGCCGGATCCGGCCTGGCCCGCGCAGGATGCGCAGGAGTGGCTGGAGGTTTTCAGCGCTACCACGCTGCCGAGCATCACCGCGCACGAGGTAGCGCCCGGGCACTTCTCGCACAGCCGGGCGATCCGGCGCGTGCCTGCCGGGGTACGGCGGACGCTGCACTCCGAGGCGTTCATCGAGGGCTGGGCGCACTACGCCGAGGAACTCTGTGTCGAGGAAGGATTCTGCGCTGATGACCCCAGGTTCGCGATCGGCGTCTGGCTGGAGGCGCTGGTCCGGGTCACCAGGCTCGCCTGTGCCATTGGCCTGCATACTGCCGGGATGACCGTGCCGGACGGCGCCCGCAGGTTCGAGGCCGACACCCACCTGGCCGGGCCCGCGGCGCTGGCCGAGGCGCGCCGGGCTGCGTTCGACCCGACCTACGGGCGGTACACCTGGGGGAAGCTGGAGATCCTGGATCTGCGCGACCGGGCAAGAAAGGCGTGGGGGGCGGGTTTTTCACTGCGCCGCTTCCATACCGCGATGCTGAGCCTCGGCTCACCGCCGCTTGGCCTGCTCGGCACCGCAGTCGAGCGCGGCTGAGACCTGCCGGATAGCGCGGCTGAGGCCGCGGAGACAGCGCGGCTGAGGCCGCCGGCGTGTTAGTCCGGAACGCCGGGGAAATCTCCGGGCACGACGATGCCAGCCTCGTACGCCATGATCACGGCCTGCACCCGGTCGCGCAGCCCGAGCTTGGCGAGCACGTGGCCGATATGCGTCTTGACGGTCGCCTCGCTGACGAACAAGGCGACCGCGATCTCGGCGTTGCTGCGGCCGCGGGCGACTTGCAGCAGGATGTCGCGCTCGCGCGCGGTCAGCGAGGCCAGCCGCGACGGCGACGGCGCCATGGCGGGCGGGCGGCGGGCGAATGCCTCGATCAGGCGGCGGGTGACCGTCGGCGCGAGCAGCGCGTTGCCGGCCGCAGCGGCCCGCACGGCGGCGATCAGGTCATGCCGCGGCGCGTCCTTTAGCAGGAACCCGCAGGCTCCCGCCCGGAGCGCCTCGTAAACGTAGTCGTCGAGGTCAAAAGTGGTCAGCATCACTACCTTGGGACCGGCGCCCGGTCCCGCGCTGGTGATCAGCCGGGTCGCCTGCAGCCCGTCCATCTCGGGCATCCGCACGTCCATCAGCACCACGTCCGGGGCGCTGGCTGCCGCGGCTGTGACGGCCTGGGCGCCGTTGGCCGCCTCGCCGACCACGGTGATGCCGTCGGCCGCCTCGAGGATGACGCAGAAGCCCGACCTGACAAGTTCCTGGTCGTCGACGACCAGGACACGGATGGGATCCGGCATGTTGCCAGCCGCGCCAGGGACCGCCGGGCCGGTGCTCGCCGCGCCGGTGCTCGCCGGGCCAGTAGTCATCGGGCCGGCAGCCTGGCCGTGATGGCGAAGCCACCGCTGCTCGTTGGCCCGGTGGTCAGGCTGCCGCCGCAGGAGGCGACCCGCTCGGCGATGCCGGCCAGGCCGAAGCCGCCGGGGCCAAGCCGGGCTGCGGCTCCGGGCGCTGGCGCGGCATTGTCATGCGCGCTGCCGCCGTTCGCCGATCCGGAGTCCTCGACCGACACGGTGACATAGCCGGGCTCGTAGCGCAGGGTCACGCCGGCCCAGGAGTCCGGGGCATGCCGCATCGTGTTGGTCAGCGCCTCCTGCACTATCCGGTAAGCGGTCACGTCGATCCCTGGCGCCAGCGGGTACGGCGTCCCCTCAAGACGCAAGTCGACCGGCAGCCCAGCGCACCGCACCCGTTCCAGCACGGCGCTGAGTTCTCCCAGGGACGGCGAAGGCTCCGTCTGCATTTCCTCGCCCGGGCCGCGCAGCACGCCGAGGAGGCGCCGCAGTTCAGTCAGTGCCTGCCGGGCCGTATTTCCGATGATCTCCACGGAGTGCCTGGCCTCGGCTGGACGGCCAGGCAGCAGCGACGCCGCTGCCTCCGCCTGGACGGCCATCAGGCTGACGTGATGAGCCACCAAGTCGTGCAGTTCGCGCGCGATCCTGGCCCGCTCCATCGCGGCGGATCGCGATGACTCCCGGTCGCGGTCCGCCTCGGCCAGCGCCGCCCGGGCTTCGGCCTCGCCGAGATAGGCCCGCCTGGTGCTGGACAGGACGCCTGCCATCCCGGCGGCCACGAAGATGAGGCCGGCCACGACAAAGTCATACGGCTCGCTGTGGCCGGGCGACAGCTGCGATGCGGTGATCCCGGCCAGCGCAACGACGCAGACGACCACGCGGGTACGCGGCCCGGAGCGATCCATCGCGGTATAGAAGGCGATGGCAGGCCCGAGCGGAAGCGGCGCGTAGCCGAGGCCGATCAGGTCGTAGGCCACCCGGGCGGAGCCGATCACGGACAGCACTGCGACGGGCTGCGACCGGCGCCAGATCAGCGGGATATTCTCGGCGACGATCAGCGCGATCGCCCAGCCGAGCGGATGCAGCTGATGGCGGTAAACCAGCAGGACGGCCAGGTCGGCTATCGTCAGCGCGACTGCGAGGGTGAGGTCCTGCAGTCGCGGGTTGCGCGCCGCTGCCCTGGCCGAGACCCATGTCACGATTTGATCGTATGGCTGGTTCCACCGGACGGGATCCCCCGCGCGGCCGATCTGCCGCCTGCGACCTCCGGTTGAGTCCGGGCCCTGCGGCCGCCTCGATCTAGGCCGTGCGGCCGAGCCCTGACTTCACCACCGCGGGCGATGTGGCTAACCGCCGACCGGGGCCACGCTTGCTGCTATGAAGCTCCGCATGGCCGGCGACCGGCCCGAATCAGCTGCCATCACATTTCCGCCGCCTGAGCCCGGCCAGGCCGGGCGCTCACCCGCCACGCCGCAGCCCGTGCCGGTGACCCGAGACGCCGGGCCGGAGGGCCCAGCCACCGGCATGGCCGGCCGCGTGCCGGTCGCCGGGATCGCACTGATCGCGGCCGCCGCCGTCGCCGTCGAACTGGCCGTGAGCGCCCGCTACGGCTATCACCGGGATGAGCTCTACTTCCTCGCCGCCGGGCAGCACCCGGCTTTCGGCTACGTGGACCAGCCGGCGCTCACCCCATTGCTGGCGCGGGTTTCCTCGGCCATATTCGGCAACTCGCTGGTCGGGCTCCGCGTCATACCCGCGCTGTTGCTGGCCGGGCTGGTCGTGATCACCGCGATGCTGAGCCGCATGCTGGGGGCGGGCCGCACCGGCCAGTTGCTGGCCGCGCTCGCGACCGCTACCTGCGCCGAGTTCCTGGGGACGGCGCATCTGCTGACCACGACCGGGCCAGACTTCCTGGCCTGGGCCATCATGCTGCTGCTCGTCATGCGGCTGCTGGCCACCGAGGACCGGCGGTGGTGGCTGGCGATCGGGGCCTGCGCCGGGATTGGCGCCGACGCCAAGTGGAACATCGGATTCCTCGTCGTAGCGCTCGCCGCCGGGTTCGCCCTCACGCCGGCCAGGAAACTGCTGAGCAGCCGTTACCTGCTGGCTGGCGCCGTGCTGGCCGCCGCCCTCGGATCGCCTGACGTGATCTGGCAGGCCGCGCACGGGTGGCCGAACCTGGACGTGTTCCGCGCCCTGCAGGGTGCGGCCTGGCACAACCGGGCCACCTACTGGCCGGCCCAGCTCGTCTACACCGGCCTGGCGCTGTCCCCGATCTGGATCTCCGGGCTGGCGTGGTCGCTGCGCAACGAGGCGGCCCGCCGCGTCCGGCCGATCGCGATCGCATGCGCGATCCTGCTCGCCGCGATCTTCGCGCTGGGCGGTAAGCCGTATTACAACGGCGCGGTCTTCGTCTTCCTGTTCGCCGCAGGCTCGGTGCCGCTTGAGCGCTGGCTGTCCGCGCGCAGGCCGCTGGGCCGGATCCCGGCCGCTGCCCTGATGACCATGGCCATGCTTGTCTCCGCGGCAGGCGCGGTGCCGGTCGCGATTCCGGTGCTGCCCGCGGACACGCTGCACGCGTTCCCGCTCCAGAAGATCAACTATGACCTCGCTGAGACGATCGCCTGGCCCGCGATGGTGGCGCTCGTCGGGCGTGCATACCAGTCGCTGCCCGCGCCGCAGCGCCGGCTGACCACGATCCTGGCCGGGAACTACGGCGAGGCAGGGGCAGTCGATCGGTACGGCTCCCAGTACGGCCTCCCGCAGGCTTACAGCGGGGCCAATAACTTCTGGCTGTGGGGACCGCCGCCGGCCGCTGACACCTCCGCCATCGTGGTGAACATGAGTCCGGCTTTCCTGCGCCGCGAGTTCGCTCACGTCCGGCTGGCTGCCACCTTCAGGAACGGGCTGGGCGTCAGCGATGACGAGCAAGGCGCGCAGATCTTCATCGTCAGCGGCCTGCGGTCCAGCTGGGTGCAGGCGTGGCCAGCCTTCCGCGATTACTCCTGACGGACCGGATGAAGCCGCGCCGCCCGGGCAGGCCATGCCGCCCGGGCTGGCCGGCTGTCCGGCCCTGGGCCGTGAGACTATTGGCCCGGCCGGAAACCGAAACGAAGGTAGCGGACATGCTGCGTACTGACGTCCTGCCCGGGGCCAGCCCTGGCCGCCGCCAGGCGGCTGGCGCGGGGGCAGCAGGCGTCGTGCTGCTGGCATGCGTGACCGCGGTCGCGTTGGCCGGCTGCGATCAGCCGGCCAACGCGACCGCGGCGATCCAGGTGGGCACGGTGGCAATCCCGGAACCCGCTGCTGCTGGCGGCGGCACCGATGCCTACCTGGTCATCCGGAACCCCGGCCCTGCCGACCAGCTGGTTGCTGCCCGGACGAGCAAGGGCGGCCGGGTCACTTTCCGCAGGCCGGCCAAGGCCGGCTCGGTCGTCATGCGGACAGTGCCTGCCGTCGGGATTCCGGCCCGGACCATCGTCCGCTTCGTGCCGAACGGATTCCACCTCGTGATCACTGGCGCGGGGCAACTGCGCGGCGGCACCGAGATCACCCTGACACTGGTCTTCGCCCGGGCTGGCGCCGTGCCGGTACAGGCTGAGATCACCAACCCGCAAACTGGCGGCGGCGGCTACTTCTGAGCTGGCCGGTCAGGAGCCGGCCAGTCCGCAGCCGGCCAGTCCGCAGCCGGCCAAGCCGGCCCGGCGATAAGCTTGCTGTTGATCTCGTCGAGATATATCGTCTTGCTGTCAGTAGTATGATGTTCGCCGGGGCACGGGAGGAACAGATGGCGCCTGGACCGGACCTGCGCGTCGGCGATGCCGAGCGTGACGCGACCGCTGAGCGGCTGCGAGAGAACTACGCGCAGGGCCGACTCACCCTGGATGAATTCAACGAGCGCCTCAGCGCGGCGCTTGCTGCCATCACCGAGCATGACCTGAGCCAGCTGACCCGGGACCTCCCGCACACGGTGCCGCCGTCAGCGCCGCTGCCGCAGAGCGTGTGCGGCGGCGGCTGGCAGCGATCGGGATACCAGCATGGGTACCGGGCGCGCGGACCGCGGTTTGCTCCCGTGCTCCTCATGGCCGCGCTGGCATGGATGCTGATCTTCGCCCTGCCCTCGTTCGGGCTGTTCCCGTTCCCCGGCAAGCTGGCGATCGTACTGGTAATCGTCGGGCTGGTCAGGGGCCTGCTCCGCCGGATCTGGCGCCGCTTCTGACCCGCGGCATCTGCAGACCTGCGCCGCGGAGTCGCCCCGGCGGATTATGCCCTGGCTGGCACCCTGAGCGGGACCACAAGGTACCGGAACGCCGGGATCCTCGCCGCCTTGTCAGCCCCGCCGTTATCCGTGCCGTCGGGCGCCCAGGTGATCAGCGCCGGCTTGGCCGGGCTGGTGAACTCGATCCTGATCCGCCCGCCGGATTCGGGCGGCGCGTCGCCGCTGCCGTCGCCGGAGGTGCCCGGCGCGCGCGCTGATGCGTCCACGGCCACCGCGCCGAGCCCGTCGAGCAGGTAGTGCGGGTTGAAGGAAATGACGGGCTCGTCGCCATCGAAGTGCGCGGCCACGGTCTCCACGGCCCGTGCCCGGCCCTCCGCCTGCGCCTCGACCACGACCGTACCCTGGCCGAACGCCAGCCGGACCGGGCTGGCCCGCTCGGCGACCAGCGACACCCGCCGGACCGCTTCGGTGAATGGGCCCGCCGGGACTTCGGCGCGGCAGCTGAACTCGGCGGGGAACCTGGACCGGTACCTGATGAACTCGCCAGCGATCAGCCGCGCGGTCAGCCGCCGGCCGCCGCCCGCGAAGCTGACCATGCCCTCGGCAGGCCGCGGCTCGCCGGTCTCAGGCCGGCCACTCCCCCGGCCGAGGCCCGCGGGCCGCTCGCTCCCGGCACCGCTGGCACCGAACGCGATCGTCACCGGGACCCCGGCCGCCATTGTCCGCGCCACGTCTGCCAGCGTTCGGGCCGGCACAAGCGCCGCGGCCCGCAGCGCCGGATCGGCGGGCGTCCACGGGATTTCCCTGACCGCCAGCCGGTAGCGGTCAGTGGCGGCAAGCGTGATCGTATCGCCGTCGAAATCCAGGCAAACGCCGGTCAGCATCGGTAGCGTGTCATCCCGGCTGGCTGCGGGCACCACCTGCCCGGCCGCCGCGGCCAGCAGCCCGCCATCTACCGTGCCAGCGGCGGCCGGCGGCTCCGGCAGCGCGGGAAAGTCTTCAATCGGCAGCGTTACCAGCATGAACTCGGCGCTGCCGCAGGTCAGTCCGACCGCGTCGGCGGCCAGCGTGAACTCGGCCGACTGGCTCGGCAGGCTCCTGGTGATCTCCGCAAGCAAGCGGCCTGGCACTAAGGCCGACCCCGGCTCCGCCACGTCAGCATCGATGCGGACCCGCGCGGATACCTCGTAGTCGAAACAGGACAGCACGAGACCGTCTCCGGCTTCGAGCAGCAGTCCGGCCAGCACGGGTACGACTGGCCGGGACGGCAGGGCACGCGCCACCCAGGCCACCGCCTCACCCAGCGCGTCTCGTTCGACCCGGAATTTCATGCACCGCCACCGCCTCTGCCGCTTCGTCCTGAATACTCGCACGTGGCACCGACAAAGCCGAGAGGAAGCAGCCCGCCGCTCTGCCACGGTCACTGCCACGGGTCAGCCCCGTCGGCCCTGCCGCCGTTCACCGCCGCCGTTCACCGCCGCGGGTCACCTCCGCGGGTCACTCCGCGGGTCACCGCCGCGGGTCACCGCCGCGGGTCACCGCCGCGGGTCACCGCCGCGGGTCACCGCCGCGGGTCACCGCCGCGGGTCACCGCCGCGGGTCAGGTCAGCCCGGGCGGCGTGGCCTGCAAAGTTGCCTCGATGGCCCGGATCAGCGCACGCGCCGATTCCGCAGTGAGTTCTACCGCGACCCGGGCGGACGGCCCCTTGCCCGGGTTCAGGAAGTCGATGTTCAGCGTGTGCTCGGCCTGAGCGTGCTGCGGATGATCGAAGTACACCGCGGCACCGGTCAGCGCGAACCAGCCGGCCGCGCCCTTCCCGCTGCCGGTGACCGCGATCTGCTCGGTCAGGTAAGTGCACATGCGAACCCCTCAGCCGGCCAGGAAGCGGCCGCAGAAATCCCAGATCTTTTCCCAGCCGTCGTTCGCCGCATCGACCCGGTAAGCCGGCCTGTGCACAGCAAAGAATGCATGTCCAGCACCATCATAAGTGTGAAATTCGTGCTTTTTACCCAGCGCCGTCAGCTCCTTCGCCAATTCAGCCGTCTCCGCCGGGCCAGGATACTGGTCATCGGCGCCGAACAGGCCAAGCAGCGGGCAGGACAGGTCCTTCGCCAGGCCGATAATCGGGCGCACTTTCAGCGGCATTCCGGCCGGCGGTGCATTTACGATGCAGGCCCCGTAGCAATCGACAGCCGCGTCAAGCTGCAGGCTGCACGCCGCCAGGAAGGATTGCCGCCCGCCGGAGCAGTACCCGATCACGCCAACCTTGCCGTTCGAGCCGCCCAGCGCCCGCAGGTAAGCGGCGGCGCCGCCGACATCGCCGACCAGTCGCTCGTCCGGCACGCCGCCCAGGGCCCGGGCGGTCGCCGCCGCGTCGTCCGGGCTAGCGCCGGGAGCCTCTCGGAAATACAGGTTCGGCATCACGGCCGCGTAGCCGTGAGCAGCGAACGTCCTGGTAATCTCCTTCGTCGGCTCGTCATAGCCGGGCATGTGATGGATCACCACGACGCCGCCGAACGGCCCCGGGCCGAGCGGGTGCGCGAGATACGCCTCGATCTCGTCCTCGCCATGGCCGGTGATGCTGATCGTTCCCGCCGTCAATGCATCTTTCATGCCCGCTGCCTCTCGCTGATGCTGATATCGGCCCGGCCCGGGCCCAATCTTGCCAGCCGCCGCCGGGCGGCCGCGGGCCCCCCGGCGGGTCAGCGCGAGATCGCTAACTGCCTGACCCGGCGCGTTTACTGGCGCTGGCCCAGGTTATGCGCGAAAATCGGCCGCAGTGGAATGCCCGGGGGGAGGCCCACTGTCATGGGAGCAACCGCTACTGCATTGGCGTTAGTCGTCTTGGTCGTGGGTGCCATCATGGGCTGGCATGCCAGTCGCGCTCATGCCGCGCACGGCGACTTGCGGACTACCCGCAAACGGCTTCCCGGATATCGCAAGACCAGGCTTCGCAGTGGCCTTTTCACCCTCGCCATGCTCGCTGTCGCGTTGCTTATCTTCCGGGATCTAATCGGTCATTAGCGGCCGGATCCGCTGACCCGGCCATCTCCCCGGCAGCACCTGGAGCACCGGCCGGGCAGGCCAGAAACGCCAGCCACGCCGACCAGGCCGGCCGGGCCCGGCCGGGCTGGCCAGGCCGGCCCGCGCGGGCAGGCGTGGCCGCGCGCAGGCTCGCCAGCGCGGGCCCAGCGCCAGCAGCCGGGCCCAGCACCGGGCGGCCGCGGCGCGGTTCCGGAGCAGGCCGAAATTTCAGGCAATGAAAAGTTGACTAGCTAAACCTCTTCTCATACGCTTTAGCTACTCAACCATTGAGGCGCTCAGGCAACAGGCCGCGCGCCAGGTGAAATAGGACAGCCGAGGCAGGCAGCATGGGCAGGACTGAAGGCTCCGAGCAGCTGGACGCCGACATCCTCAGCTCGGTTGCAGGCCTGATCGGCCAGATCGCGGCGCACGGCGAGCAGATCGCGCAGCGCTACTCCTTCCCCGGCTTCTTCATCAAGGCGCTGCACATGCTCGACTGCCCGATGGCCATGAAGGACCTGGGCAAGCGCCTGCACTGTGACCCGTCGTTCGTGACCGTGATCGCGGACGGCCTGGAGAAGCGCGGGCTGGCCCGCCGCGAGGCCCACGCCGGCGACCGGCGGATCAAGAACATCGTGCTCACCGACGCCGGCCAGGACATGCGGCACCGGATGGAGCACGAGCTCGCCTCGCTGATGCCCTGGAGCAAGGTCCTGTCCGTCGAGGAGCGCGAGCAGCTGCTGGCCTTGCTGCGCAAGATGGCCAGCGCGGGGAATGCCGTCGCGCCGGATGGCGACGCAATGTCGCAGCCGGCGCTCGCGGGGGAGGTGGATGACGCAGTGAGCACTGCTTCCGCTGGCCTCGCCTGAATCTCTGGCCCCTGACCCCTGGCCGCCATCCGCCAGCACAACTACCCAGCCGAGTTACCCAGGACCGCAGGGCCGCACGGCCCTCGCGTCAGATCAGCACGTCCTTAGGCGCGGGCCACGCGGCACGCCGTTTCAAAAGGAGAATTGATGTCCGCCAGAACGCCAGAAAGTGAGCGCGCAGCGGCACCCGGCACCGTCCTCGTGGACGACCTGCCCGCAGACGCCAAGTCGCCCGCTCAGCGCCGTCTCGGCCTGGCCCTCGTCGTCATCGCCACTGCGCAGCTCATGGTGGTGCTCGACGCGACGATCGTGAACGTCGCGCTGCCGAACATCCAGCACGCGCTCGGTTTCTCGGGCACGGGCCTGGAATGGGTGGTCAACGCCTACGCACTGACCTTCGGCGGCCTGCTGCTGCTCGGTGGCCGGGCCGGCGACATCCTCGGCCGCCGCCGGGTCTTCATCGCCGGGATCATCTTGTTCTCGGCAGCCTCGCTGCTCGGCGGTTTCGCCACCACCCAGGAATGGTTGCTGGCCGCCCGTGCCCTGCAGGGCGTCGGCGGTGCGATCGTGGCTCCGACCGCGCTGTCGCTGGTCACCACCACGTTCCCGGAAGGGCCGCCGCGGAACCGGGCGATGGGCGTCTACGCTGCGATGAGCATCGGCGGCGCCGCGGTCGGCCTGCTGGCCGGCGGCGTGCTGACCACCTACCTCTCCTGGCGCTGGGTGTTCTTCGTGAACGTGCCGATCGGAATCGTCGTCGCGCTGATCGCGCCGCGGGCGCTCGGCGACTCGAAGCGGCTCAGCGGCCGGTTCGATCTGCCAGGCGCGATCACCGGCACGCTCGGGCTGGTGGCGCTGGTCTATGGACTGACCAGCGCGGGAACTACCCCCAACGGCTTCTCGCACTGGGGCGACACCAAGGTGCTGGCATCCCTCGGCGCGGCGGTGGTGCTGCTCGCCACGTTCATCTTCATCGAGGCGCGCAGCAGGCATGCGCTGATGCCACTGAGGATCTTCCGTAACCGGAGCAGGTCCGGCGCGTACCTGATCATGCTGTGCGTCGGCACCGCGATGTTCGGCATGTTCTTCTTCATGACCCTGTTCGTGCAGAGCGTATGGGGATACAGCGCACTGCGAACCGGCATCGCCTACCTGCCGATGGTGGCCATGATCATGGCCATGGCCGGGGTCAGCACCCAGCTGGTGCCGCGGATCGGCGCCAGGCCGCTGCTGCTAGCCGCGTCGGCGATCGCTACCGGCGGGATGTTCTGGCTGTCGCGGATAGATGAGCACAGCACCTACGTCGGCGGCCTGCTCGGCCCGATGCTGGTCACCGCGGCCGGCCTGGGCATGCTGTTCATGCCCGCCACCCTGGTCGCCCTCTCCAAGGTCGACGACAAGGATGCCGGCCTGGCATCCAGCCTGGTCAACACCGGCCAGCAGGTCGGCGGGGCGATCGGGCTGGCCGTGCTGGGCACCGTTGCCTGGACCGTGGTCGCCAACACCGCCAAGCACTCGGCGGCCGCCGCGGCCAAGGCGGGCGACTCGCTGCAGAACGCCGCGCAGGCCAAGGCGGCGATCTACGATCACGCGCTGGCAACCGGCTTCTCCCGCGGGTTCGAGGTGTCAGCCTTGGTCATGCTGCTGGCGCTGCTCGTGACCATCGCCATGATCCGGGTCAAGCGCGAGGACCTGGCCGGCGTCCAGCCGATGCCGGGATAAAACCAGGATCTGAAACGGATGGTCCGGGGCACCTGTCGCCCGGTAAAGCTGACGGCCCGGCCGGGCAGCGGCAGGACGCCGATCTGACCGCGGACTTGCTGCGAACCGGATGGGGCCGCCTGGTCCTAGTCCTGGTGGGGCTCCTTGCCGTGGTGGCCGGCCTGGAGGCGGCCCGCCGGTCGGTCCGGCTGGACTTCCGGGAGCGGTTCACCGCGGCGCATATGCCGCGGGCACTGGCCATGCTCACCAGGGCACTCGGCGCGATTGGCTGCGTCGCGCGCTCCGTCATATTCGTGCTGATCGGCGCCTTCCTGCTGAAGGCCGCGGCGCTGTCCAGCGCGAAGCAGACCAAGGGGCTGGACGCGATCTTCCGCTCGGTGGCCTTCTCCGCCGGCGCCTGGCTGCTGGCCCTGCTCGCGTCTGGCCTGGTCTGCTACGGCCTTTACTGCCTGCTCGAGACCCGCTACCGCGACCTGACACCAGGACGATAAGGCCGCTGGCTTCGAGCAGCCCGTCCAGCACGGCAACGGCCAACACCGCAACTTGGCCGAACACGTATACGAAAAAAATTCCTGAGCTCCCGCGATAGGACTCGAACCTATAACCTGCCGGTTAACAGCCGGACGCTCTGCCGATTGAGCTACGCGGGATCGGCCGACGCGGTACGCCGCAGGACTGTCCGTCCGGCCACGTCAGCGCCGCTGCATAAGGGTAGCGCACGCCGCAGATAGGCCGCGCGCAAGATAGCCGCCGCACGCGGCGGGCCGGCTATGCGCGGCGAAGGCATAACCTGCCAGTCGATGGGCATTTACCCGGAAGCCAGCCCGGCGAAGGTGTCTGGCGCACCGGGGCAGGTAATCCGGCGCACCAGGCAGAGACTCGTTGCCGGGCCGATCTGCCCGAAAGAGGTCTATATGCGATACAAAGTCACTTTCATCACTGGTTTTGCGGCCGGATTCGTGGTGGGCGCGCGGGCCGGCCGGGAGCGCTACGAGCAGATCAAGAAACTGGCACGGCATACGGCGGACAACCCGGCCGTCCAGCAGGCGGCAGCGGCCATGCAGGCCAAGGCTGCCGGGCTGGCCAGCAATGCGACGCACAAGGTGGCTGGCCAGCTGCACGACAGCATGGCGAGCGCGCGGGACAAGGTCCCGGGCATGCGCAGCCGGGAGTCTAACGGGCACGCCAGCGGGGAGCACCGGTTCGCCGCGGCAAATGACGCGCGCAACTCGGCCCACGACGCAGGCAGCCCGCCAGCCGACGGCTAGCCAGACCGGACGGAGCCGGGAACGCCGGAATAGGGCCTGGCTCCCCCGCGTTCACTACCTCTGTCGGTGTGTTGTGTCCCCCGGGCCGCATCTACTGCCGTCGCGGAATACCGTTCGGCTGGAGCCGCGTCGCGCCACTCGCCGAGAGGCGACCGCACACCGGCACCAGGCACGCCCTCGCCAGCGCAAGACCGCTGACGGGGGTGTTGTCATGTCAGGGAGACGAGCACCGGCGCCGGTCCGGCATGCTGGGTCAGCCCGCGGCGATGACCACCCTGATACCCTCGCAATGGCATGCAGCGTCGCTGTGATCTTTTCAACAGCCGAGCCGGACCCGGCGGAGACGCCTACCCCAGGTATTCCTTGAGCATCTGGGCGCGGCTGGGGTGCCGGAGCTTGGCTAGCGTCTTGGACTCGATCTGGCGGATACGCTCGCGGGTAACGCCGAATTCCCGGCCGACCTCCTCCAGCGTGCGCGGATGGCCATCGGTCAGCCCGAACCGCAGCTGGATGATCCGCTGCTCGCGCACGGACAGGTTGTCGAGGACGTTGTCCAGTTGTTCCTGCAGCATGATGAACGCCGCGGCCTCAATGGGCACCACCGCGTCGGCATCCTCGATGAAATCGCCTAGGTCAGAATCCTCCTCGCCGATCGGCGACTGCAACGAGATTGGCTCCTGCGCGATCCGCTGGATTTCGGCTACCCGCTCCAGGGACATGCCCATCTCCCTGGCGATCTCCTCGGGCAGCGCCTCCCGGCCGAGATCTTGATGCAGCTGGCGCTGGATGCGGGCCATCTTGTTGATGGTCTCCACCATGTGCACGGGAATCCGGATCGTGCGGGCCTGGTCGGCGATGGCCCGGGTGATCGCCTGCCGGATCCACCAGGTGGCATAGGTGGAGAACTTGTAGCCCTTGGTGTAGTCGAACTTCTCCACCGCGCGGATCAGGCCCAGGTTCCCCTCCTGGATCAGATCCAGGAAGACCAGCCCGCGGCCGATGTACCGCTTGGCGATCGATACGACGAGCCGCAGGTTCGCCTCGATCAGCCGCTGCTTCGCCCGCATTCCGTCCGCGCCCAGCATGGCTAGCTCGGCCACCTCGGCGCCGAGTGGCCCGCTCCCCTGGCAGCCGCCCCGCATCGTCTCCTCGGCGAACAGGCCCGCCTCGATCGACTTGGCCAGATCGACCTCGTCCTGCGCGGTCAGCAGCGGCACCCGGCCGATCTCGCGGAGGTAGATCCGGACCAGGTCCCCGGTGACTGCCCGCCGGGCTAGCTCAGCCCGGCCGCTCCGCCGTTCCTCGGCTTCATCGGGCGGCGCGTCGAGCACCTCGACGCCTTCGTCTGCCAGCAGCCGGACGATGGAGTCGGCGGCGTCGGCGGGCAACTCGCTGCCTTCGAAGGCAGCGGTGATGTCCGTCATCGCGACGGCACCGCGTTCCCTGGCCCGAGCCACTAAATCGGTTACCTGGTCCACTGGCGGCAGGACCGTAAGGCTCATGCAGACAGTGTGCGTCAAGCGCCGGCCATTATGGGGGGCTAATATTGTCACCATATGGTTAGTAACGTTCCGGCTACGAGCGGGTAACCGCGCCATCACAGCGCCATCACAGCGCCATCACAGGGACGGGGGCACTCGCTCCCAGAGCGCCCGGTGCCGCCCCTCCAGGGCCATCAGGTCACCGAACATCTTGTTGTACTCGGCCGGCTCCGCTACCGGGCTCATCCGCTGCAGCCGGGACTTCATGGCGGCGATCTGCCTGCTCACGGCGAGTTCCTCGACCCGGGCCAGTACGGCATCCGCGTACCTGGCATCGGGCTCGCCATCGGCCCTCGGCGCGCGCAGTGGCTCGACCGCAAGCTGGGTAACGAAGCCACGGGCCCGGTCGTCGGGCGCGGCAGCCCGCAGCCGCGCCGCCCATTCCCGGCCGCCGTTCGCCGCGCTGGTGCCACCGCATCCGGCGATCAGGTCGAAGACGCTGGCATGCACTGGCGCGGTGAAGCAGCCTGCGCCGAGAGCGTCGAAGGACGGCCCGCAGAGCGCCGGCCGCTGCACGGCGAGCTTTAGCGCCTCGCGCTCGACCTGCACGACGGGATCGCGCGGATCGTAGCGGTCCTCCTGATCGCGTGACCGGCGCTGGGCGGGGACGCCGGTCGAGTCCGGCCCGCCGCCGCGCTGCGCCGCGCGGCCGTGGTCCTGGCTGCCGTGGTCCTTGCTGCCGTGGTCCTGGCTGCCGTGGTCCTGGCTGCCGTGGTCCTGGCTGCGCTGTGCACGGCCGTCCTGTGCTGCCCAGCCCTGCGCTGCCCGGCCCTGCGCTGCCCAGCCCTGCGCTGCCCGGCCCTGCGCTGCCCGGCCCTGGACACCCCGGCCCTGCGGTCCCCTGCCCTGCGCTGGCCTGCCCTGGCCGACCCCGGGCCCGGCATGCGCGCCGATCCTGGCCAGCACGAACGCCTCGTCCATCATGCCGAGCCAGCGGTCCAGGCTGATCGCGTAGAGCTGGCGCAACCCGCGGTCCTTGATCCGGCCGACGATTGGCGCGGCCGCGTCCAGCGCGGCCAGGCGGCCCTCGGCGGTCTCCAGGTCATGCTCGCCGAGCACGCTGCGCACCGCGAACTCGAACAACGGCACCCGCTGCGCGACCAGTTCCCTGACTGCCCCGTCACCGTGCTTGAGCCGCAGGTCACACGGATCAAGGCCGTCAGGCTGCACCGCGACGAACGTCTGGGTGACGAACTTCTGCTCCATCCCGAACGCGCGCAGCGCGGCACGCTGGCCGGCCGCGTCGCCGTCGAAGGTGAAGATGACCTCGCCGCGGAACTGGCTCTCGTCCATCAGCAGCCGCCGCAGCACGCCGATGTGGCCGTCGCCGAACGAGGTACCGGACGTGGCGACCGCGGTAGTGATCCCGGCCAGATGGCAGGCCATCACGTCGGTGTAGCCCTCCACGATGACGGCCTGACGGCGCTTCGCGATGTCCCGCTTCGCCAGATCCGCCCCGTACAGCACCGAGCTCTTCTTGAACAGCATCGTTTCGGGCGTGTTCAGGTACTTGGGACCCTGGTCATCGGCCGACAGCTTGCGGGCGCCGAACGCGATGACGTCCCCGCCCAGATCCCTGATCGGCCAGAGCAGGCGGTCCCTGAACCGGTCGATCGGCCCGCGCCTGCCCTCCTTGGCCAGCCCGCCGAGGAGCAGCTCCGCGTCGGTGAAGCCGAGCTCGCGCAGATGCCTGGTGAGCGCGTCCCACTCGGCCGGCGCGTAGCCGACGCCGAACCGGGCCGCATCGGCTAGCTCGAATCCGCGCCCGGAAAGAAAATCCCGGGCTGCGACGGCATCGGCGCCGTCCATCCGTTTCAGATAAAAATCAGCTGCCGCTCGGTGTGCCTGCAGCAGCCTTCGGCGCTGGCTCTGCTCCTGGCCGGGTACCCTGCCGCCCTGCTCGTAGCGCAGGTCGATGCCAGCCCTGGCCGCGAGCCGCTCCACTGCCTCGGCGAAGTTGAGGTTGTCGATCTGCTGGACGAACTTGATGACGTCGCCGCCCTCGGAGCACGAGAAGCAGTACCACAGGCCGCGGGCCGGGGTGACGTTGAAGGACGGCGTCTTCTCGTCGTGGAACGGGCAGAGTCCCTTGAGCGATCCGCCGCCGGCGTTGCGAAGCTGCAGGTACTCCCCCACAACCTCGTCGATGGCCGAGCGCTCGCGGACCAGCTGGATATCCTCGTCGCGGATCCGGCCTGCCACGTCCGCCCTCCGCAGTTGCCCCGTATCGTCGCGGCGAGTCTAGTCCCTGGCACCGTCATTGCGTCCCGCGCTGGGCTTGTTCGGGTGGCTATCGCCGGCAGTCACGCACTCATAGGATCCTCGGCATGCGCGCGATCACCTGGGCTAAGGATCGCGGGGCCGAGTTCGCCCTCGCCGACGTGAGTTCAGCCGCCGATGTCAGCGGCGGGCTACTGTGCGCGACCGGCGTCGCGGTCGGCGCCGATCCACTGCCATACCGGCTGGACTACGAGCTTGACTGCGGGGACGGCTACGTCACGCGCTGGCTGTCGGTGCGCGCGCAGGGTGCGGGCTGGCAGCGCAAGCTGGAGCTGTCCCGGGATCCGGACGGCGGGTGGACCGTCGAGGCCAGCGCCGAGGGCAAACCTGGGCTGCCGCTGCCGCCGCCCGGCGGTGACCCGGCATCCTTCCGCGAAGCGCTGGACTGCGACCTCGACCTGTCCCCGCTAACCAACACGATGCCGGTGCTGCGGCACGGGCTGCTGACCGGCGGCCTGCTGACCGGCGGCGACCGGGTGGACTGCGTGATGGCCTGGGTAAGCGTTCCGGATCTGGCCGTGCTGCCGTCAGCGCAGAGTTATGCCTTCCTGCGCCAGGAGGCCGCCGGGCTCAGCGTGATCCGGTTCGAGAGCGAGGCGTTCACTGCCGACGTGGTGTTCGACTCCGAGGGCCTGGTGGTGGACTACCCGGGGATCGGCAAGCGCGCCTGACCAGGCAGCACGGCAGGCCGACTTGGCTGCCTGACGGGCCGCCGGAGTGGCATTGCCGGAGTGGCCGGCGGGCGGACTCGGGCGGCTGGCATTGCCGGAGTGGCCGGCGATGCTGGCGTTGCTGGCGTGTTGTTAGGAATGTGCTGGCTGATACGGTCGCGGCGTGTCTCCCCTGCTGGTCCTCTGGGATGTCGATCACACGCTCGTGAACGCCGGCGGGGTCGGGATCGAGTTGTATCGGATCGCGTTCGCGGAGATGTTCGGCGGCGAGCTGCCAATTCCCGGCTCGATGGCCGGCCGGACCGACCGAGCGATCGTGGTGGAGGTGCTCAGCCTGGCGGGAGTACCCGAGCCGCGGCGCCAGGTCGCCGCGTTCCAGGCCATCATGGCAGACCACGCGCCGGAACTGGCCGGCCCGATCAGGGAGCGCGGCCGGGCATTGCCCGGCGCGGCAGCGGCACTGGCCGCGCTCGGGATGGCGGGCGCAGGCGTGGGCGACGACGGTGACTATAGGGCTGGGCCTGGGCCTGATACTTGGGCCGGGCCTGGGGCTGGGTCTGGCGCTGGGGCTGGGTCTGGCGCTGGGGCTGGGTCTGGCGCTGGGGCTGGGTCTGGCGCTGGGGCTGGGTCTGGCGCTGGGGCTGGGTCTGGCGCTGGGGCTGGGTCTGGCGCTGGGGCTGGGTCTGGCGCTGGGGCTGGGTCTGGCGCTGGGGCTGGGTCTGGCGCTGGGGCTGGGTCTGGGGCTGGCGCTGGGGCTGGCGGGCCGCGGGGCCGGCTGGTGGTGCAGTCGCTGCTGACCGGGAACATCCGGCCGCTCGCGGAGGTGAAACTCGGGCCGCTGGGGCTGACCCGCCATCTCGACCTTGACGTCGGCGCTTACGGTGACGCGCATGAGGTCAGGTCGGAGCTCGTCGGCCCGGCCCGGCGCCGGGCGGCGCTGGCCTACCGGGCGGAATTCGGCGGCCAGGCGACCGTCCTGGTCGGCGACACTCCGCTCGACATCGAGGCCGCGGTCGTCACCGGTGCGAGGGCGGTCGGCGTGGCGACCGGCGGCTTTTCCATGGCGGAACTCGCCAGGGCCGGCGCCGACGCCGTGCTGCCCGATCTCACCGACACGAGCCGAGTTCTGGCCGCGGTGCTGGCCCGGCGGGGCGACGGCAGTGGCTGACACGGTCATTATCCGGGGATTTCTTACGCCCGCCCGCGGTATTGGCCCAGCAAGGCAGCCCCTTCAGTCTCACCAGTCTCATAAAGCACGTAGCCAATGCCCAGATCCGCAATGGTTAAGTTTTATCCGGCAGCTACCGGCCAGATGTTAACCCTTGTCAGATCAGCCGAAGGCTGGCGCATGTTGGCTGTTACTGGAAGAGGCGGGTGTGCCAGGCGATGGCTGAGGTATCGGTGAGCGAGGCAATCTGGTCGACGACGACGCGCAGCCTGGCCGGATCGGATCCGGCTGCGAGGTAGGCGGGACGCAGGATCGGGTCAACCGTCTGCGGTGCCCCGGCCAGCACCGCGGCGGCGAGCTCCCCGATCAGCTCCCGCTGCCGGGCCTGCGCCTCGGCCACGCCGGGTCGGCTCAACACGTAATGCGCGGTCACGCCTTTAAGCAAGGCGCACTCCAGCCGCTGGCGCCGCGGGACGACAAGGTCCATCGAGTACCTGGTGGCGGGTCCGGGCTGGCCGGCCAGGCTGGCATGACCAACCGGGCCGGACCCACCAACCGGGCCGGACCCACCAACCGGGCGGGGACGACCAACCGGGCGGGGACGACCAACCGGGCCGGACCGACCAACCGGGCCGGACCCACCAACCGCGCCAACCGGGTCAGCAGCCGGGGGCGGACCGTCCAGCGAGCCGAGCGTGGCGTCCATTGCCGCCTCGCAGAACCGGCCGATCAGCTCGCTGGTCAGGTTTTTCAGCCCGGCAACCGCGGTCGGCCCGCCGTCGTACGCGGTCGGCCAGCACGGCAGCTTGAGCAGCTCGGCAAACACGTCGGCCAGCTCGGCGGCTTCGACCGAGCCCGGATCGCAGTACGTGGTCATGGTGAGCTCGGCCACCGCGCGGCGCTCGGCGGCATCGCGCAGCTGGCTGAGCGTGACCATGCCGGCGTGCAGCCCGTCCTCCAGGTCGTGCACCGAGTAGGCCACGTCGTCGGCCCAGTCCATGACCTGGGCCTCCAGGCACGGCCGGCCCCCCGGCGCTCCCGCCCTGATCCAGCAGAACGCGGCCTGGTCATCGGCGTAGGCGCCGAACTTGGCATCGCCCGGCCGAGCCAGCCACGGATACTTGAGCGTCGCGTCCAGGGTGGCCCTGGTCAGGTTCAGCCCGGCGCCGGGAACCTTAGGCTCCAGCCGGGTGAGCAGGCGGAGGCTCTGTGCGTTGCCCTCGAAACCGCCGCAGGCAGCGGCAATCTCAGCGAGAGCTGACTCGCCGTTGTGCCCAAACGGAGGGTGCCCGAGATCATGTGCGAGGCAGGCCGCATCGACTAGGTCGGGATCGCAACCGAGCGCCGCCCCGAGCTCGCGCCCCACCTGCGCGCACTCCAGCGAATGGGTAAGCCTGGTCCGCGGGAAATCACCCGAGCCCACCTCGACCGCCTGCGTCTTCGCGGCCAGGCGGCGCAGCGCGGCGCTATGCAGCACCCGGGCGCGGTCCCGCTCGAAAGGACCGCGCCCGGCGCTGCGGGCGCGCTTGGGCGGCTCAGCCGCCCATCGCGCCGTTGCGTGGCTGTCGTAGCCTGCCGTCACCTGGTGTCGCTGGCCCCAGTGGCTTCCTCGACGGCGGCGCGGCCGGCCTCAAGCCGGGCGACGGGTACGCGGAACGGCGAGCAGGACACGTAGTCGAGCCCGGCCCGGTGGAAGAAGTGCACGGACTCAGGGTCGCCGCCGTGCTCGCCGCAGACGCCGATATGGAGATCGGGCCTGGTGGCCCTGCCCTCCTCGACGGCAATCTTGACGAGCCGCCCAATGCCGTCGGCATCCAGCGTCTCGAACGGCGAGACCCCGAACACTCCCAGGTCGATGTAACGGCTGAAGAACGAGCCTTCCACGTCGTCCCGGGAGAAGCCCCAGCCCATCTGGGTAAGGTCGTTGGTCCCGAACGAGAAGAACTCGGCCGCCTGCGCGATCTGCCCGGCGGTCAGCGCGGCCCGCGGCACCTCGATCATCGTGCCGATCAGCGTACGCACCTTGATCCCGCTCTCGGCCGCTACCTCGGCGAGCACCCGCTCGGCCTCCGCGCGTGCTGTTTCCAGCTCCTGCACCGCGCCGACCAGCGGGATCATGATCTCCGGATGCGGGTCGCCGCCATCGCGCACCCGCTGCACCGCCGCGTGCGCGATCGCCCGGACCTGCATGGCGTACAGGCCGGGGATGACCAGGCCGAGGCGGACGCCGCGCAGGCCGAGCATGGGGTTCTGCTCGTGCAGGCGGCGCACCGCTTCGAGCAGTTTCTTGTCCTTGTCCGTCGCGTCATCGCCGGCCAGCGCGACCTTGACCGTCAGGTCGGTGAGGTCGGGCAGGAACTCGTGCAGCGGCGGGTCGAGCAGCCGGATAGTGACCGGTTTTCCGTCCATTGCCTCCAGGATCTCGACGAAGTCGCCCTGCTGCAGGGGCACCAGCGCGTCCAGCGCGGACTGCCGGGTCTCGTCGTCGTCGGCCAGGATCAGCCGCTCGACCAGCTGCCGCCGCTCACCGAGGAACATGTGCTCGGTCCTGGTAAGGCCGATGCCCTGGGCGCCGAACCTGACCGCCCGGGCCGAGTCCTCGCCGGTGTCGGAGTTGGCGCGGACGCCGAGCCGGCGGCGCTCGTCCGCCCGGGTCATGATCCGGTGCACCGCGCTCACCAGCTCGTCGGATTCCGGGTCCAGGCCGCCCTCGAAGTACTCCACCACCGGCGAGGCCACCACAGCCACCTCGCCGAGGTAGACCACGCCGGAGGTGCCGTCGATGGAGATCACGTCACCCTCGCGGACCGTCACGCCGTCGGGCGCGGTGAAGCTGTGGCCCGCGACGTCGACCTCCAGCTCGTCGGCGCCGCACACGCAGGTCTTGCCCATGCCGCGGGCGACCACCGCCGCGTGGCTGGTCTTGCCGCCGCGGCTGGTGAGGATGCCGCGGGCGGCGATCATGCCGTGCAGGTCATCTGGGTTGGTCTCGCGCCGGACCAGGATGACGTCCTCGCCCGCCGCGGCCTGCTCGACCGCGCTCGCGGACTCGAAGACCACCTTGCCGACCGCTGCGCCCGGCGAGGCGCTGATGCCCTTGGCGATCTTCTTGACTTCCGAGCTCGCGGCGAACCTGGGGAACATCAGCTGGGCCAGCTGGTCGCCGGTGACCCTGATCAGCGCCTCGTCCAGGTCGATGAGGCCCTGGTCGACGAGCTGGATGGCAATCCGGAACGCGGCGCCCGCGGTGCGCTTGCCCACCCGGGTCTGCAGCATCCACAGCTTGCCGCGCTCGATTGTGAACTCGATGTCGCACAGGTCCCGGTAGTGGTTCTCCAGCGTCCGCATGATCTGCATAAGCTCGCCGTAGGACTTCGAGTCGATCTGCTCCAGGTCCTGCAGCGGAACCGTGTTGCGGATGCCGGCCACGACATCCTCGCCCTGGGCGTTCTGCAGGTAATCGCCGTAGACGCCCGGCTGGCCGCTGCCCGGGTCGCGGGTAAACGCGACCCCGGTCCCGGAGTCCATGCCGAAGTTGCCGAACACCATGGCGACGACGTTGACCGCCGTGCCCAGGTCGGTCGGGATCCGCTCCTGCCGCCGGTAAAGGATCGCCCGGTCCGCGTTCCATGAGTTGAAGACCGCCCGGATCGCCATGTCCAGCTGCTTGCGCGGCTCCTGCGGGAAATCATGGCCGGTGTGCTCCCGGATGATGACCTTGAAGGAGTCCACGATCCCGCGCAGGTCGCCGGCATCCAGGTCCAGGTCGTTCTTGGTGCCCTTGGCCCGCTTGGCGGCATCGAGCACGTGCTCGAAGGCCTCGCCCTCGATGTCGAGGACCGTCTTGCCGAACATCTGGATCAGCCGCCGGTAGGAGTCCCAGGCGAGGCGGTCATTGCCCGCCTGCTTCGCCAGGCCGTGCACCGACTCATCGGACAGGCCGATGTTCAGCACCGTCTCCATCATTCCCGGCATGGAGAACTTGGCCCCGGACCGCACGCTGACCAGCAGCGGGTCGGCATGGTCGCCCAGCTTCCTGCCCATCTTGGCTTCGAGGTCCTGTAGATGGACGGTGATCTCCTGGTCCAGCCCGGCGGGGAAGTCGTGCTCCCGGAGGTAATGACGGCATGCGTCGGTGCTGACGATGAAACCGGGCGGAACGGGCAGGCCCAGGTTGGTCATCTCGGCAAGGTTGGCTCCCTTGCCGCCCAGCAAATCCTTGAGATCCTTATTGCCTTCGGTGAAGTCATAGACGAGCTTCGGCACTGCATGCACTCCTCATGATGCCGCCAGTTCGCCGTGAACACCGGCGATGGCGGTCAAAGTAATTGCGGCCTCGTGGCCCTCAGTTGGACTCTACCGAGCTTGGCAGGCAAGTGGAATGGAGCAGGCCGCCGCGTGCGGTGAATCACAGCTGCCAGCGACGAATCAGCTATCTGGGTCGCTGGGGTCATGGCAGCAACATCCGGCACTCCACCCCCAGCCGACTTAACCATGATACGGGTCAGCCTGGGACGCCCGCGAAGCTACTTCGCTCGGCGAGGCAACGAGCCAACCGCCCAGTCGTCTCTGATACGTGCACGCCGACCTGCCGACGGAGATGGCCAGCCGCGGCATCCTCGGGGATGCCGCCGCCGCGGTCACGGTTCTCTGACAGATCCACGCCGTGGGGCTGATCCGGCTTGCTGTCGTAATGACCGGCGACAGGCCGGCGCCGAGGACGTTGTGCAGGACGCGTTCTGCGGCCTGTCCGCACCGCCAGCGGGAAGCGCTGGTGCTCAAGTTCTACCTCGATCTCTCCGAAGCCGAGGTCGCCGCCGTCATGGGTGTCTGCTCAGGCACCGTGAAGTCCACGACTTCCCGCGCCATTGCCGCGCTCGGGCGGCTCCTTGAGGAGGACCGGTGAACACCGTCGAAGAGCGCCTCCGCGCGGCGGCGCAAGCCGCAGCGAGCACCGTGGCCCCCGGCAGCGCGCCGCCGCTGCGCCTGCAGTCAGCCGGACAGCCGTCTTGGCATCCGCCGGCCGTCACGCCGACCAGTACTCGGAGCGCCAGGCGCTGCTCGGTGAGCTCGGGAAGCTGCCAGCGCGGCAGCGCGCAGTCCTCGTCCTGCGCTAGCCGGGATGCCGAGATCGCCGAACTGCTCGGCTGCGCGCCGGGGACTGTCCGCGGTTATGCGTCCCGGGCGCTCGCGGCGCTGCGGATCGAGCTGAGCCCAGAGCCGCCGCGTGGTCCTGCCTACCTAAAGGAGGAGAGATGAGGCGAGCAGAGGACGACCTGCGGGCCGCGCCGCGCTCGCTGGAGCGGCACGCTCCCGATCCCGGCACGATCCTGCAGTGCATTCCCAGATCGGCCGGAAACTCATCCGGCCGTCCCGGCCGGCCGCGGACCGGCCGGTCGCGGACCGGCTGGCCGCGGGTGGTCGCCCCGCTATCCGCCGCCGCCGCGGTCATCGCCGTGATCGCCGCTTCACTGGCGATCACCGGCGGCAGCGAGCGCGTGCCCGGGCCCGGGCCAGGGCCTGAGTCCCCCGCGGCCCGGGCGGCGGGGGCTCAGGCCCTGGCCCGAGTCCCCCGCGGCCCGGGCGGCGGCGCTGGCCAGCGTCCCGCCGTACTACGTTGCGCTCACCGGCTTCGTCGGACAGCGGGCAGATGCGGTGATCCGCGCATCCGTCACCGGTGATGTCCTGCGACCGTGACTCCGCCCAGTCCGTACGGCACGTTCACCCATGTGGCCGGTGCGGCCGACGACCGCACCTTCGTGCTTGCCGCACAGCGCTGGGCGCCGATGCGACCAGGCCGGAAGGGCGCTGCGGCCCGGCAGTTGGACAACTCGGCCATGACGAAATTCTTCCTGCTGCGTTTCGGCCTGGCTGCCCGCCCGCCCCGGCTGCGGGCGCTGCCTGTCCCCGGCGTACCAGGGGGCGATGTCAATGGAGCGCGGTCCGGCCTGGCGGGCATCGCGATCTCACCTGACGGCGGCAAGCTCGCCATAATGCTCGACCGGCCAGCGCCGGCCTCGCCGCAGATCAAGGTCGCCTCGGTGGCCACCGGGTCGGAAAAGACGTGGGCATGGCAGGGACCTGGCTGGATCGACGACTACCGGGAAACGGCCCAACCGCTGTCCTGGGCGGCAGACGGGCGGACGCTCGCGTTCAAGCAGGGCCGCGGAAACTACACCACAGGCGTGCGCCTGCTCGACACCACGGCGCGGGCCGGGAACCTGCGGTCGGCAAGCAGGCTGGCCGCGGAATGGCATTTCGCCGGCGATCAGGCGGGCAGCATCGCCATCACGCCGGACGGCACCAAGATCATTGCCCCCGTCACTGCCTTCCTGCGACGTCCGCTCAGGTCCGACCTGCAGATTACGGAGTTCTCGGCGATCACGGGGAAGGTGCTGCGGGTAGCTGGACACTGGCATTACGCGGGGGCTGCAGGGGGGCAGGATGTGCGCTGGACAAACCGGTCCGGCAGCACGCTGATCGTCGTTGCCCCCGAGAACAGCCCGTTCGAGCACGCATACCTCCGTGACCCCCAGTGGGCGATCGGTGTCCTGACCGGCGACCAGTTCACCCCGCTGCCGCAGGCATTCGCGCACGACACTGGGGAGCTTGCCTGGTAGCACACCGGCCGGCCCACACTCGGGCGCGGTAATTCACGACTCAGCCTCACCCGGCTGACCGGGACTCGCGACAATGCCAGTTGTGCGCAGAAAAGGTGATGGCGTTATCGCCATCCTGCATCCGGGCGAGATGGGCGCCGCGGTGGGCCGGTGCCTCACCGATGCCGGGCATCTGGTGCTGTGGGCCTCGCAAGGCCGGGGCACGGCAACGGCTGCGCGCGCCGAGTCTGCCGGGCTGGCCGACGCTGGGAGCATCGAAGACCTAGCCGGGCGGGCGGAGGTGATCATGTCGGTCTGCCCGCCGGATGCGGCGCTCGAAGTCAGCCGGGCAGTGGCAGGCTTCGAGGGCACGTACGTGGACGCGGCATGGACCAAGGGAACTGCCGCGCTGCTGCTAGCCGTGCGGGCGCTGGCCAGGGCGGACGGCGTCGAGGCCGATCTGCTCGCGGAGTGGGCGCTGTCCCAGCCCAGGCGGGAAACCGGGTCTGCCCGTGCTGCAGGGTCAGCAGGCTCGAAGGGGTGGCGCTGGGCTGGCGAAATGGAGGAGATCGCCGCGAGCATGGCGGAGATCGCCGCGAGCATGGCGGAATCAGGCCTGCCGGGCGGGTTCCATCAGGCCGCCGCCGAGATCTTCCGCCGGGTGCCTCGCCTCGGCCCGGCTGCTACCGATGAGGAGGCCCTGGACGCCATCTTGACCGCGCTCGGGCCGACCCGGGCAGACGACCGGTCACCTGCGCCCGGCTAGCAGGATGCCCATTCCGCCGGGGGGCGGGGCACATTATTATCGGCCCAACCAGTCGGCGGCCCGGAGGGGGAAATGAGGCTGCGCCTCGCCAGTCGATACTCGCGGGTACTCGCAGCCGTGGTGGTGATCCTGCTTGGCATCGGGGCCTTTCTCGCCCGCGGTCCGATCGGCCTCGGCAATGGCCCGCTGACCTTCGGCTCGTTCAGCGTCACCGGCGCTGCTGACTTGCACGGGGCGCCCGTGGGCCTGATCGTCAACGTGATAAACCATGGCAGGACGCCAGCCATCATCCACGGGATAACGCTAGTCGGCGGCGGCCACGGCTATCCGCCGCCACATCTGGTCACCGGTTACGCCGGGCGCGACCGAGGATGCACTGCCCTCGGCTTGCTGACCGGGCCTGGCCAGCCGGTTATCAGCGGGTGCGCCAGTGGCCACTTGCCGCTGGCCGGGCTGGTCATCCCGCCCAGCCGCAAGGTACGGGACCGGGTAACCGGCGACTTGGTGCAGGTATCCAGCCTGGGGCTGGTGGCTGAGGTTCGGCCGCCCGCCGCCGGCCACTGCTGGACTGTTAAGGCGATGGCCATCCACTATCGCGTCGGCATCCGGCGCTACACGGCCACCACATCCGAGGCAGGCGCGGTATGCGGATCCGGGGTGACGGAGGCACAAATGCGGGCCGCGGTGAACTCGGTCGGCGGCTGACTCTCCGGCGGCCGCGGCGGGCTAGCCGCGACGGCCCGGGTCGGCAAGTGCCGGCCAGGCCGCGCAGGCAGGGCGCGCAGGCAGGGCGCGCAGGCAGGGCGCGCAGGCAGGCCGCGCAGGCAGGGCGCGAGGCGGATGGCGGCACTGCGCCTGCCCGTGCTACCTGGCGAGCTGGCGGTAGCGCGCGCGTGCGCGGACGACGAGGAGCAGATAGGCCAAGTGACGCCTGATGTGGTGGTAGGTCCTCATAGCCAGAGCATGCGAGGATCACGATTAAGTCAATATTTACGACTAGAATTATAGGTATCTAATATGAGACAGACTGGCTCAAGGCAGCCGCCAGGGCGCCCGCGGGCAAGACGCCCCTGGCTGCCCGCGGGCAAGACGCCCGATGAGGCCGCGGCCACGACGCCCCTGGCTGCCTGTAGTGCACGGGATCGCGCTGGTGGTGGCAGCGGGCCCGGCGACAACCAGGTGGCACACGCTGGAGCGCCTGCCTAGCCGGTACCGGCTGGCTGGGCTTCCCCGCGCAACATGCCCCGGTGCCGGGTCCGGCTAGCAGCCGACCATCCGTTTCAGAAGATAGTCAGCCAGCCTGTCGATGCCAACCCGCTCCTGCTGCATCGAGTCCCGCTCGCGGACGGTTACTCCCTGGTCCGCGAGCGTCTCGAAATCAACAGTCACGCAGTACGGGGTACCGATCTCGTCCTGCCGACGGTACCGCCGGCCGATAGCGCTCGCGTCATCGAAGTCGGTATTCCAGTGCAGGCGCAACTCGGCAGCCACGTCCCTGGCCTTCGGGGAGAGATCGGCGTTGCGTGACAACGGCAGGACCGCCACCTTGACCGGGGCAATCCGGTGATCGAGCCGCAGCACGGTGCGCTTCTCCAGCTTGCCCTTCGCGTCCGGCGCCTCGTCCTCGGTGTAGGCGTCGAGCAGGTGCACGAGCAGCGTCCGGTCGACACCGAGGGCCGGCTCGACCACGTAGGGGACGTAGCGCTCGCCCGACTCCGGGTCCAGGTAGGACATGTCCTGCCCGGACGCCTTCCCGTGCGTGGTCAGGTCGAAGTCAGTGCGGTTCGCGATTCCCTCGAGCTCGCCCCACTCACTGCCTGGGAAGTCAAATTTGTACTCGATGTCGACGGTCCGCTTGGAGTAATGTGACAGCTTCTCCCTGGGATGTTCATACAATCGCAGGTTGTCCTTGCTGATCCCCAGGCCGAGATGCCAGTCGAGTCGCGCGTCGATCCAGCGCTGGTGCCATTCCTCATCGGTTCCCGGCTTGACGAAAAATTCCATTTCCATCTGTTCGAACTCGCGGGTCCGGAAGATGAAATTGCCCGGGGTAATCTCGTTGCGGAAGGACTTGCCGATCTGCCCGATGCCGAACGGGACTTTCTTGCGGGAGGTCTGCAGCACGTTGCGGTAGTTGATGAAGATGCCCTGGGCGGTCTCCGGCCGCAGGTAAGCCAGGCCGGACTCATCCTGCACCGGGCCGAGGTAGGTGCGCAGCAGGCCGTTGAAGTTGCGCGGCTCGGTGAACGCGCCCCTGGTGCCGCAGTTCGGGCAGGCCAGCTGGGACAGGCCATCCGCGGGCGGGTGCCCGTGCTTTTCCTCGTATGCCTCGACGAGGTGGTCGGCGCGGAACCGCTTGTGGCAGGACATGCACTCGGTCAGCGGATCGGTGAACTCGGTGACGTGGCCGCTGGCCTCCCAGACCTCGCGGGCCAGGATCACCGAGGAGTCGAGGCCGACGATGTCATCCCGCTCCTGGACCATCGTCCGCCACCACTGGCGCTTGATGTTGTTCTTCATCTCCACGCCGAGCGGGCCATAGTCCCAGGAAGCCCGGAGGCCACCGTAGATCTCGCTGGACGGGAAGACAATCCCCCGCCGCTTGCAGAGACTGACAAGCGTGTCCATGCGGTCACTGCGTCGGGCCATTAGTATCTCCATCCGGCTGGCGGTCGGCGGCTCTGTTTCAGAACGCGCCGTCGGGGCGCGGGTCAGCAGCCAAGCTTAGCCGTCCCGCGGGCCCCGGGCAGCCGGGCTATCGTGGCCCGCGGCCCGGACCGCTGACCTGGCGGCAGGCCTTATCTTTGCCGTGCCGAAGGCAAATCATGGACAGCCGCCGGGCAGCGACTCGCTCGCAGCCGCTCACCCCGGCTCGCGCGCCCTGGCTCGCGCGCCCTGGCTCGCGCGCACGCCGCGAACGGCAGCGAGCGAGCCAGGACCGGCTGAGCCGGGGCCCGAGCCGGATATGAGTGCTTACTGCGGGAGCGGTGTACGGCACGGTGGAACTCGGTGTGACGCCGAACTCGGCGCCGACGGGGCTGGACGCAATTCGTCGCCGGGACGGCGACAGCGGCGAAGTGCGCCTCACCGGTCGTGTTGTCAATTGCCCTGAGGTGGTCATTTCCAGCGCGGTCGTAGAAGATGGACAGCGTCACAGAGTCGCCAGCCTTCGCCCATCCGTTCGGACCGAGCGCGCCGCTGGCCGGACCGGGCGGCCGGACGTCAGCTGGGCAGCACCCCGAGCCAGGCGCATGCAGCTGTGCTGTACGGTAAGGCAGCCTGGTGCATCAGCAGCAGCAGTCACATCTTGACCGAGAGGCCGGCGACCGTTGACTACGAACCGGCCCGCGCGGCCGCGGCGGCAGCATCCACAACAGCATCAGCCGGACCGCAGCACTCCGGCGACTCAGCGGCCTGGCGGTATCCGCCTGGCGGTGGAACGGCGCAGCGCCGCGCCGCTGGTGTACCTGCGCCACCTGCCGACCTGGCTGCCGCCGCTCGGGCTTGCCGGGTTGTTGGTGGCGGGCTTCGCCCTCCGTGGGCCGGCCGCCGCGGCAGCGCTCTGTGTGGTAGCCGCCTTTATCGGCTGGCTCGGCTACCTGTCCTGGCCGCGCCTGGCCGGGCCCGGGCGGGCCGGCCGCGTCGCAGCCGTCGCAGGCGTGCTTGCGCTCGCCATCCTGCAGGCTGTCCGCTGATGCGGCCCTGACCAGCGGGGTCAAGTTTGGCCTGAACAGGCTGCCTGGCGCTGCCCTGAGGCTGCCCTGAGGCTGCTTGAGGCTGCCCTGAGGCTGCCCTGAGGCTGCCTGGCGCTGCTCGGCAAGCTGCCCGGCATTGCCCTGAGCAGACTGTCCGGTCAGCCCGGCCCCGCCTCGCTGCATTCTGCCTAGCTGAGGTCGCCGGGCAGGCGCGCCGAACTGGAGCCGCCGGGCAGGCGCGCCGAGCTAGTGGAGGACATCGAGTCCGGCAGCCACGAGTTCAGGAGCCTTCTGAGAATGCCCCATGCGCCCATGCACCCCCATCAGCCACAGCCGTTTTTGAGCTCAGCTTATTGGTTAAGATCGGGCCGGTTATTGGCGGCCAAATCGTAACCACTAAGCGGAATCGCGGGCTTGGCTATGTGGAATCGCCGGGCTTGGCTGGATCGAGTTTGACCGGGTTAGGCTGGGCGCCGCCATATCGGCGGTCCCGGCTCGCGAAGATCTCACAGGCGTGCCAGAGGTGACGTCGGTCGAAGTCAGGGAACAGCGTGTCGAGGAACACGAACTCGGCATATGCGGATTGCCAGATCAGGAAGTTCGACGTCCGCTGCTCTCCAGAGGACCGGATGAACAAGTCAACGTCGGGGATGCCGGGCTCGTCGAGGTAACGGGCAAACACCTTCTCGTCGATCCGGTCGGCCCTTAGCTTGCCAGCAGCGACATCGGCCGCGAGCGCAGCCGCGGCATCGGCGATCTCGGCACGGCCACCATAGTTGACGCAGAACTGCAGCGTGAGCACGGAGTTGCCGACGGTCAGCTGCTCGGCATCCTCGAGCTCGCTGATCACGCTGCGCCATAGTCTCGGACGCCGACCAGCCCATCGGACCCGCACGCCCATCTCGTTCAGCTGATCGCGGCGGCGGCGGATCACATCCCGGTTGAAGCCCATCAGGAAACGGACCTCGTCCGGCGAACGCCGCCAGTTCTCGGTGGAGAAGGCGTATGCGGACAGGTACGGAATGCCCAGCTGGATCGCTCCCATGATCACGTCGAACAGCGAGTACTCGCCGCGCTTGTGTCCTTCCGTCCGGGGCAGGCCGCGTTGCTTGGCCCAGCGACCGTTGCCGTCCATCACGAGCGCCACATGCCGGGGTACGAAGGCAGCCGGGATAGCGGGCGGCCTGGCGCCGCCGGGGTGCGGGTAAGGCGGCCGGATCCGGCCCGTCATGAGAGCGGCCGCAGGCTGCCGGACGTGCCCCGGCTGGGCCGAGTCAGCGCGGGGCGGGTGGCCGGCCCCGGCGCGGGGCTGGCCGGCGCGGCGCTGGTCATGCGTGCTCCACGTGCTTGAGTGAGCGGATCGAGTGCTCCAGGTGCCATTGCAGGTAGGCGGCGACCAGCCCGCTGCACTCGACCTGATGCCGCCGCTCGCTCGCGTCGGCATGCGGCCAGTCGCCGCTCATCAGCGCGCTCATCAGCGCGATCGTTTGCACCGACGGCGTCGAGGCGCCGGGCGCCCGGCAGGACCCGCAGACCAGGCCGCCTGCCGGTATGGCGAACGCGCGGAAGTTGCCGGGCCGCCTCGGGCGCCGGGCCGCCGCAGCCAGGCCGGGAGCGCGAGCCGGTTCCGGGCCCAGGCCCGGGTCCGGGCCGAGGTCCAGACCGAGGTCCGGCTGGGGTGCCCGGGTACCGCAGATCGCGCATTCGTCTAGGGCCGGGGCGTAGCCGGCCACTGCGAGTGAGCGCAGTAGATATGCGTCGAGCACGAGCCGAGGGTCATGGGCTCCCTCGCCAAGTGCCCGCAATCCCCCGACGAGCAGCAGAAACTGCCGCAGCGCAGGTTCCTTCTCGACCGGGGTGAACCGCTCGGCGGTCTCCAGCATCGCGGTGCCCGTGGTGTACCGCGGGTAGTCCGCCGACAGCGGTTCCCCGTACGGGCGCAGGGTCTCGGCCTGCGTGATCACGTCCAGCGATCTTCCGGTGTAGAGCTGAAGATCAACATGGGTGAACGGCTCCAGCCGCGCGCCGAACCGCGACTTGGTCCGCCGCACTCCCTTGGCGACCGCGCGCACCCGCCCGGTTCGCCGGACGAGGAGGGTGACGATCCGGTCTGCCTCGCCCAGCTTGTGGGTGCGCAGCACGATGCCGTCGTCGCGGTAGACGCTCACCCGGCCATTGTCCCGCACGATACCGACTGCACAGGCGCAGACGGCCGACGGTCTGCAGGCCGTCCCCGGATACCCAGGTCCGACGATGCTCAGACTCGTACTGGCGCTGGCTCAGAACCGTACTGGCGCTGGCTCAGACTCGTACTGGCGCTGGCTCAGTCGTAGAAGCCGAGGCGGCGCAGCTGCTTCGGGTCGCGCTGCCAGTCTTTGGCGATCTTGATCCGCAGGTCGAGGTAGACCCGCACGCCCAGGAGTGCCTCGATCTGCCGCCGCGCCTGGCTGCCTACTTCCTTCAGCCGGGCGCCTTTTGCGCCGATCACGATGGCCTTCTGGCTGGACCGTTCCACGTACATCAGGGCATGCACGTCGAGCAGGTCGTCCCGGCCTGGTCGCGGCGCCATCTCCTCAACCACAACGGCAATCGAATGCGGGAGCTCGTCGCGGACGCCCTCCAGGATGGCTTCCCGGATCAGCTCGGCCACCAGTTGCTGTTCGGGTTCGTCGGTCAGCTCGCCGTCCGGGTACAGCGGCGCGCCCGGCGGCAGGTGCGAGACGAGCACGTCGGCCAGCACGTCCAGCTGGAAGCCGGAAACGGCGGAGACCGGCACCACGTCAGCCCAGTCACCAAGATTCCCGACCGCGGCGAGCTGCGCAGCGATCTGCTCCCTGGCGACCTGGTCCGTCTTGGTGACGATGACGACCACCGGCGTCTTGCCGACGCTGGCCAGCTCACGGGCAAGGTACCGGTCGCCCGGCCCGATCCGGTCGCCGACTGGCAGGCAGAATCCGATCACGTCGACCTCGGTGAGCGTGGATCGCGCCAGGCTGTCCAGCCGCTCCCCGAGCAGCGTGCGGGGCCGATGCAGCCCGGGGGTGTCGACGATGATCAGCTGTGCGTCGGGCCGGTGCACGATGCCGCGGATCGCCCGGCGGGTGGTCTGCGGACGGCTGCTAGTGATGGCTACCTTGGTTCCGACGAGGGCGTTCATCAGCGTCGACTTACCGACGTTGGGCCGGCCGGCGAAGCACGCGAAGCCCGACCTGAACTCCGCCTGCGGCTGCTGGCCGCCTGCTCGCTGAGATTGCCGGGGTCTTCCCACGCGGGTGATTCTCCCCTACCGGCGCGCCACAGGCCTAACGCCGGGTAGCGGCAGCGCCGCGGCCGGGCGCTCCGGGGACCGGAGTCCCGGGGGTCCGGGGGACCGGAGCCCGGGGCCAGGCGTCCAGGCATACCCGGGCCGGGCGCCCCAGAGCCAGGCATACCCGGGCCGGGCGCCCCAGAGCCAGGCATACCCGGCAGGACAAGGAGAGCGAGCGCGAGGCCGACCAGGAGCAGGCCTGCGATAGCAGGGCCGGACAGCCGCTCGCCCAGCACCACCAGCGCGAGCAGCGCCGCCACCATGGGCTCGGCCAGGCCGAGGGTGGCGGCGGCCGGCGCGGGCACGGTGCGCAGGCCGTGCCCGTAGAACAGGTAAGCGACGGCCGTGGTCAGCACGCCCAGCTGGACGCTGACGAGCAGGCCTGATCCGGATAGCAGCCAGCCCGGCGAGCTCACCGCCAGGACCGGGAGCAGCAGCACCGCGCCGCCGCCGAATAGCACGCCCATCACGGCCCGTTCGCTCGTCCCGCCCGTGACCAGGCGCGCGGCAGTGACCGCGTAGAGGGCATAGCAGAGCCCGGCAAGCAGCGCCAGGCCGACGCCACCGAGATTTGCGCCCGCAGCGCGACCGCCGGTCACCAGCACCGAGCACCCGGCGATAGCACCGGCCGTTGCCAGCATCCAGCGCCGGGTCAGTGCGCCACCGCCGGTAAGCCGGCTGATCAGGCCGGTGAGCACTGGAGCGCTGCCGATGGCGACGACGGTGCCGATGGCCACGCCGGTCGCCCGCACCGCAGAGAAGAAACTGAGCTGGTAACCGGCGGTGCTGGCCGCACCGAGGACGAGAACTGCGCGCCGGGCTCCGCGGCGGGCCAGCAACTGCCGGATCTCGCCCCCCCGCCGGGGCGGCCTGGGTGGCATCGCGCTGCGCCGGGTCACGCCCAGCCGGGTCACGCCCAGCCGGGTCACGCCCTGCCGGGTCACGCTGGGCGCGGAGCCGCTGGGCGGAGTCGCGCTGTGGAAGGCGATTGCGACTAGCACCGCGCCGCCGAGCACGATGCGGGCCGCTCCCACGGATACCGGACTCGCGTCACCAGGGGCGAAATGCGCCACTGTGCCGGTGCTGCCCCAGAGCGCCGCGGCGGCCACGATGGCCGCAGACCCGCTAGCGCGTCCCGGCATCCCGTCAGTCTGTCATCCCGGCAGGCCGCCGGACCGTTCTTGATCGCGCATAATCCGATGCTCTGGCGCGCGACTCTCCGGTAGCGACCGAAGCGCGGGGCAGCCGCCGTCCGGCCGCCCGTGGGCGGAGCGGCCGCAGTCCGGCCAACGCGGGGCGAAGTGATCGCGGTCCACCCGGCGCGGGGCGGGGTGGCCACCGTCCGCCCGGATCAGGGCAGCAGGGTCGCGCGGACGGTGCCGTCCGGGTCCGCTTGGAACACGATCGCATCCGGGCCGATGTCACGAACCGCGGCAAGATCGGCTGCATCGAGCTGGTCTGCCTCACTGACCAGGGCAGCCGCCTCCAGGCTGGCCGCACCGCTGGAGACTGCCATGGCAACGGCAAGCTGCAGCGCGGAGAGCCGCAGCGACGGCAGAGCAACCGCTGCCGCGGCGTAAGTACGGCCGGTCTCGTCACGCACCGCAGCGCCCTCGGCTGCCGCCACCCGCACCCGCGCGGACCGGGCAAGAGTGATGATCTTGATGTCCTCAGGGCCGATGTCCTCAGGGCCGGGCTGAGCCTCGCTCACACAGCTAACTCTAGTGCGGGGCAGTCACATCCCGGATGCCGGATTGCCCTGCCGGTGACTCATTGCGCTGCACCGTCACGGTCCCGATCCGGTTTCGCCGCCCGGCCAGGCTCTCCGCGGTCAGCTGCAGCCCCTGCACCGTCGCCATTGACCCGGCGATCGGCACCCGGCCCAGCCGCTGGGCAAGCAGGCCGCCAACCGTCTCTACGTCCTCCGCGTCAATCTTGACGTCGAATAGCTCCTCTAGTTCCTCCACCGGCAGCCGGGCGGTGACCCTGGCCCGCTGGCCTGCCTCGATCCACTCCACCGGGGGCTGCTCCTGGTCGTACTCGTCCGTGATCTCCCCGACGATTTCTTCCAGGATGTCCTCGATCGTGACGAGCCCGGCGGTCCCGCCGTATTCGTCTATCACGATCGCCAGATGGATCTGCCGTGCCTGCATCTCCCTTAGCAGTTCGTCAATCGGCTTGCTCTCCGGCACGAAAGTGGCCGCCCGCATGATCGAGGCGACCTTCTCGACGGCCTCGCACTCCCGGTGCTCCTGGCTGCGGGTGACAATGTCCTTGAGGTAGGCAATCCCGACTACATCGTCGAGGTTCTCGCCGATCACCGGAATCCGGGAAAAGCCACTGCGCAAGGCGAGCGACAGGGCCTGGCGCAGTGTCTTGTCCTGCTCGACGAACACCATGTCGGTGCGCGGCACCATGACCTCCCGGACGATCGTGTCGCCCAGTTCGAACACTGAATGGATCATGGCGCGCTCGTCAGGCTGGATAACCTGGCGCTGTTCCAGCAGGTCCACCAGGCCGCGCAGGTCCTCCTCGGAGCCCGATGATCCCCGGCTGGCGCCCGGCTTGCGGCCGGGGGCGCCGAGCAGCCGCGGGAACGGGCCGAGAAAGCGGACGACCGGATGCAGGATCGCGGCGGCGGCAAGGGCAATCCGGGCCGGGTGCTGGCGCTCAGCAATGCGCGGAACGACCACAGTAGCCGCGTAGCCAGCCACCACAATGACCGCGACGGCGATCGCGAACGCCCGCCAGCCCGGGCCGATAGCGTCCAGTAGCACGGCGGTCACCAGGACCGTGGCGGCCGCCCCGGCGGTGACTTTCGCCAGGGACAGCACGCTCAGGTAGCGCGGCACCTCGGCGAGAACCGCCCGCAGCGGTGTCGAGCGCTCGCCTGCCGTGCGGCCTAGCTCCTTCGCGCCTGCCCGGGACACCCTGAGCAGCGCGACCTCAGCGGTCGCGCAGCACCCGGCCGTTGCGATCAGCGCAAGCGCGGCGACGGCCAGCCAGCCCATCGCGGTGTCACCCTGGCCCTTCGTTCGCTTCGTCCGCTTCGTCCGCCGGGCCGTCTTTCCCTGCTAGCACCGCAGGGCCAGCCGGGTCACCGGATCCGCGGTCCGCGTGCCAGGCCGCGAGCAGCTTGTCCTGCAGGCCGAACATCTCGGCGTGCTCGCCCGGATCCGCGTGATCGTAGCCGAGCAGGTGCAGTATGCCGTGCGTGCACAGCAGCTCAAGCTCGGCTTGCACGTCATGACCTGCCTTGGCGGCCTGCTCGGTGGCCACCGGCGGGCAGAGCACCACATCGCCGAGCAGCCCCGGCACCGCGCCGGGCTCGGCGCCTGTTCCCCGGTCGGCCCGCGCGCCCGCTGGGTGCGGCGGCCGCAACTCGTCCATCGGGAACGCGAGCACGTCGGTCGGCCCCGGCTCGCCAAGCCAGCGCTCGTGCAGTTCGGCCATGGCCGGCTCATCGACGAGCAAGACGGAGAGCTCGGCGAGCGGATGCACCCGCATCCCGTCGAGCACATGGCGGGCAATCGCCGCCAGGCCCGCCTCGTCGACCGCGGTACCCGACTCATTGGCGATCTCGATGCTCACGCTGCCCTCACCGGGCCCGGTTGGCTGGCCGCCGGGCACGGCCCGCGGCCAGGCGCTGCGTGTCCGCGGTGCCCTGCCGCTCGTCGTACCGCGCGTAGGCGTCGACTATGTCGGCCACCAGCTTGTGCCGGACGACATCGTGGCTGGTCAGCCGCGAGAAGTAAACGTCATCGACGTCATCGAGGATGTCCTGCACGAGCCGCAGGCCGCTGAGCTGCCCGGACGGCAGGTCTACCTGGGTGACATCGCCGGTGACGACGACCTTGGAGCCGAAACCGAGCCGGGTCAGGAACATCTTCATCTGCTCGGGCGAGGTGTTCTGCGCCTCGTCCAGGATGATGAACGCATCGTTCAGGGTGCGGCCCCGCATGTAGGCGAGCGGAGCGATCTCGATCGTGCCGAGGCCGAGCAGCTTGGGGATCGTGTCGGCATCGAGCATGTCGTGCAGGGCATCGTAGAGCGGCCGGAGGTACGGGTCGATCTTCTCGTACAGGGTGCCGGGCAGGAAGCCGAGCCGCTCCCCGGCCTCCACCGCGGGCCGGGTAAGTATGATCCGCTTCACCTCTTTGGCCTGCAGCGCCCGGACCGCCTTGGCCATCGCCAGGTAGGTCTTTCCGGTCCCGGCCGGCCCGATGGCGAACACGATCGTGTGCGAGTCGATGGCATCGACGTAGCGTTTCTGGTTCAGCGTCTTCGGCCGGATCGTGCGGCCCCGGGCGGACAGGATGTCCAGGGTCAGTACCTCGTCGGGCCGCGCGGCAGGCCGGTTGCGCAGCATGGAGACGGTCTGCTCAACTATGCCGGCGGACAGCTCCGTGCCGCGCGAAACCAGCTTGATCAGCTCTTCGAAGAGCCTGGCGACGAGCGCGGCCTCGTCGACCGGGCCGGTCACGGTAATCTCGTTGCCGCGCACGTGAATGTCGGCCGCGAAGTCACTCTCGATTACCCGCAGTAGCTCGTCGCCAGATCCGAGCAGGTGCACCATCGAGTGGTCATCCGGAATGACGATTTTTACCTGGGTGTCACCGTTGACCGATGGGAGCGTGCTGTTCGCCGAATCGGCTGATTCTTGCGTCAATTGCCTTTCCCCGCCTGGGCGCTGCCGCGCCCGCATGTTGGCCATGCTATCTGCCGGGCCTCCTGCCGGGCTTCATCCAGGCGGCCAGGCCATCGCCCGGCCGCCGAGCACGTGCGCGTGCGCGTGCTGGACGGTCTGCCCAGCATGCGGGCCGGTATTGAAGACATCGCGGTAGCCCGAGCCGTCGATGCCTGCCGCAGAGGCGATCTGGTGCGCCTGCGCCGCGACCTCTTCGAGCAAGCCGGCTGCGCCCGCCCCGGCGAGCGCAGCCAGATAAGCGTAGTGCGCCTTCGGTATGACAAGCACGTGAGTCGGCGCCTGCGGGCTGATGTCGCGGAACGCTATCGTGCGGGGACTCTCCAGCACGTGCGTCGCCGCCGTCTCACTCGCTGCGATACTGCAGAAGAGGCACTCAGCCATGCAACGATCTTAACTTGCAGCGCGTCCCCGCGACTGCCGACATATATGGTTGCTCTACTGCGAATCCTCGGCGAATCGCTGGTACGCGCGGCTATGGCGGGCCGTGTCGCGCCGCGGCGCTCGGCCGTGGCCTTTCGCGGGTGATTCGCGGCGGTGCACCATGATGCACGGCGATGCGGGCTCGGCATGAGGACTGACATGAGGGCGGAGGATCGTTGAGGCCAGTCGGCGAGCGAGGAACCGACGCGAAAAACGGACATGACAACTGGTGAACCGGGCGACGCCGTTGCGCGTCCAACACAAGTGACCGAAACCCTGGTAGCGGACAGTGCGCTAGGGGCGGTCCCGGCCGACTGGGACGCCGACCGGGCGGTGACCGCGCTCTATAGCACGCACTACGGCTCGCTTGTGCGGCTGTCTGCGCTGCTGCTGCGCGACGTGGCGACGGCCGAGGAAGTTGTGCAGGACTCGTTCGTTGCCATGCACGATGGCTGGCGCCGGCTCAGGGACAGCGAGAAGGCGCTCTCGTACTTGCGGCAGTCGGTCGTGAACAGATCCCGGTCCGTGCTGCGACACCGGGTGGTGGTTGACCGCAATGCGCCGAAGCCGCCGCCAGACATGCCGAGCGCCGAGCAGGGCGCGTTCGCCCAGTTGGAGCGCTCGGCCGTAGTGACCGCGCTCCGCACGCTGCCCGCGCGGCAGCGGGAGGCGCTGGTACTGCGCTACTACGGGGACTTGTCAGAGGCTCAGATCGCAACGGCCATGGGCATCAGCAGGGGGGCCGTGAAGAGTCATACGGCCAGGGCGATGTCCGCACTCCGCGGCGTGCTGGAGCAGGACGTATGACAAGGACAAGGGGGGCTACGGAAGGCCTGGAGCGGAATCCATGACGTATCCGACCCGTGAACACGAGGAGTTGCTCCGCCGCGCACTGCGCGGCGTGGCCGACTCGGTCGAGCCAGCGGACGACGGCCTGGAGCGAATACGTGCCCGGCTGAAGCCGCCGCGCCCGGCCATCGCGGCCTGGATGATGTCAGGCGCCGAGCCTGCGGCCCTCCGGCTGCGGCCCGTTCTCAACTCGTTTCGGCTGCGCAGCCGACTGGCGCTCGGCGCGGTCCGTCCGGCACTCAGCAAAATCAGGGCGGTCATGGCCTGGTTCCGGCCGAGCGACGACACGCCCAAGGTGCATCCGATCTGGGTACGCCCGGTGGTCACGGTGGCCGCCTTTGTCGTGATCATCGCATCCGGCGCGTTCGCGATCAATGAGCTGCAGCACACCATCACGCAGGCTGGCACTACTACCGGAAACAGCCAGACCGCAGACCCGTTCGTCAGCTCTGGCGGCGAGGGCCTGCACAGCCAAGCGCAAGAGATCTTGCCCCCTGCCCCGCCGGGCGGCCCGCCGCAGCGGATCTGGCCGATGCGCAGTCCTCAGCCCTCGCTAGCCTCGCCTGCCCCCACCCTCGCGGGCAGCCCGTCGCCTAGCTGCAGCCCATCGGTGGCGCCCACTCGGACGCCGACCCCGGTCAGCTCGCCGACGCCGACGCCGACCGCCACCACCCCGCCGCAGAGCCCGACGCCAACGCCCACCGAGACCGGCGGCAGCCCGAGCCCCACCTCACCAAGTCCCACGGACAGCCTGACCACGGTGGCCAGCTCGGCGCCCAGCACAATTTCATACGTCAGCTATGCGACCAGCGCGCCTTCGGCGGATTCCGCTAGCGCCCCCACGGCAAGCCCGCCGCCAGTTACGCCGGGCACGCGGCCCTGCTAGCTCGGCTAGGCAGCGGCGGCCAGGCAGCGGCGGCCAGGCAGCGGCGGCCAGGCAGGCCCAGCGACCGGTGGGCCTGAGGTACGTCGGCCGTGGGCCTCAGGCCCACCGGCCGCTGGCGCTGAGCAGCAGTGCGGCCGCGACCGCGCCGGCCGATGACGCGCGAAGCACCGAGTTACCGAGCCGGATAGTCAGCGCGCCGGCGGCTTCCAGCGCGTCGGCCTCGGCCGGGCTGATCCCGCCCTCCGGCCCGACCACGACCACGATGTCGCCAGCCGCAGGCGGCGACACGTCGGCGACCGCCTGGCCGGCCGGGTCGAGCAGTACCGCGAGGCTGGCCGCTGCCACCAGCTGGCTAACTCCCGCGGTATCCTGCAGCGCTGTCACCTGCGGGAACCTGCTGCGACGGGCCTGCTTCGCCGCCTCGCGGGCACTTCCCCGCCAGCGGCCGAGCGATCTGTCGCCGCGGTCGCCACGCCATCTCGGCACGCATCGCTCGGCAGCCCACGGCACGACGACGTCGACTCCGACCTCGGTCATGATCTCGACCGCGAGTTCGCCTCGGCCGCCCTTCGGGATCGCCTGTACTACCACGATCCCGGGGCTGGGCGGCGGCTCAGCGTGCCTGGCCAGCACGACGAGCTCCAGCAAATCACGGCCGCTGCCGGTGACCACGCACTCGGCGAGCAGCCCGTCGCCATCGGTGACGTCGGCCCGCTCCCCCACCTTGAGCCTGCGCACGGTCGCCGCGTGCCGGCCCTCCGGGCCGGACAGCACGATCCGGTCAGCCTGCAGCTGAGCTGCGTCCGTGACGAAGACCGGCGGCCTAGCGGCCGTTGAACGCATCGCGCAGCCGGGAGAAGAAGCCCTGCTGGCCCGGGGCGAACCGGCCGGGCGGGGCCTCCTCGCCGCGCAGCTTGGCAAGCTCGCGCAGCAGGTTCTCCTGCTCGGGCTCGATCTTGGTCGGGGTCTCCACGGTCACGTGGATCAGCAGGTCGCCGCGGCCGGACGCGTTCAGGTGCGCGGTGCCCTGACCGTACAGCGGGATCGCCTGGCCAGACTGGGTGCCTGGACGGATGTCCACGTCCGCGGGACCGTCCAGGGTCTCCACGTTCAGGGTCGCGCCGAGCGCCGCGGCGACCATCGGGATCGTCACCGTGCAGTGCAGGTCATCGCCCTGCCGCTCGAAGATCGGGTGCGGCTGCTGGACGATTTCCAGGAACAGGTCACCGGGCGGCCCGCCGCCGGGGCCGGTCTCGCCCTCCCCGGCCAGCTGGATGTGCGTGCCGTCCTCGACGCCGGCCGGGATCCGCACCTTGATGTTGCGGCGGGTCCTGACCCGCCCGTCGGCATCGCATTCCGGGCACGGCCGCGGGATGACCGTGCCGTAGCCGCCGCACTGCGGGCATGGCCTCGACGCCATCACCTGGCCCAGGAAAGACCTCGTCACCTGGCTGATCTCACCGCGGCCACCGCACACGTCACAGGTCTGCGGGTGGGTGCCTGGCGCAGTCCCCTCGCCCGAGCAGGTCGGGCAGACAACCGCCGTGTCGACGGCGAGATCGCTGGTCGTGCCGAACGCGCACTCGGAGAGATCGAGCTCCACCCGGATGGTCGCGTTGCGGCCGCGGCGGGCCCGGCTGCGCGGCCCGCGGGCGCCCGCCCCCGCGCCGAAGAACGCGTCCATCAGGTCGCTGAACGGGAACCCGGCCGCGAACCCGCCCTGGCTCGCGCCGCCCGGCGCGTACGGGTCGGCGCCCATGTCGAACATCTGGCGCTTCTCCGGGTCGGACAGCACCTCGTAGGCCTGGGTGATCTCCTTGAACCGTTCCTGGGTCTGCGGATCCGGGTTGACGTCCGGGTGCAGCTCGCGGGCGAGCCGCCGGTACGCCTTCTTAATCTGGTCGCCGTCCGCGTCATGCCGGACGCCCAGGATCGCGTAATAGTCGTTGGCCACCGGGACTCCTACGACTCCGCCAGGATCTGGCCCACGTAACGTGCCACCGCGCGCACCGCTCCCATCGCCGTCGGGTAGTCCATCCGGGTCGGGCCGAGCACGCCCAGCTTGGCCAGGGCCTGGTCACCGGAGCCGTACCCGACCGCCACCACCGAGGCGCTCCGCAGCCCCTCGACCTGATTCTCGGCGCCGATCCGCACCGTCACCGATGCCTCATCGCCAGACTCGCCGAGCAAGCGCATCAGCACCACCTGTTCCTCAAGAGCCTCAAGGACCTCGTGCAGCCCCCGGGAGAAGTCGGCCGGGGTGAGATTGGCGGCCCCGCCGACGATGATTCTCTCCTCATGCCGCTCGACCAGGCTCTCCAGGATCACGGAGAAGACGGCAGCCGCGTTCGCGCGCTCGCTGGGCGTGATCCGCTCAGGGAGATCTGCGACCACCGACGCTACCTCGGTCAGCCTGCGGCCGTCGAGGCAGGCGTTGAGCACGGCGCGCAGCTGGGTGATCTCGTCCTCGGAGATCTGGCCAGGCAGGTCGATTGCCCGCTGCTCGACCCGGCCGGTGTCGGTGATCAGGACGAGCAACAGGCGCCGGTCGGTCAGCGTCACCAGCTCGATGTGCCGGACCGCGGACCTGGTCAGCGACGGATACTGCACCACGGCCACCTGGCGGGTCAGCTGGGCAAGCAGCCGGACCGTCCGGGTGACCACGTCGTCGAGGTCGTAGGCACCGGCCAGGAAGGTCTCGATGGCCCGGCGCTCGGCCGCCGAGAACGGCTTAACGCCGCCTAGCCGGTCGACGAACAGCCGGTATCCCTTATCCGTCGGCACCCGGCCCGCGCTGGTGTGCGGCTGGACGATGAAGCCCTGCTCCTCGAGCACGGCCATATCATTGCGGATCGTCGCCGGGGAGACGTCCAGGTTATGCCGGTCGACGATCGACTTCGACCCGACCGGCTCGTTGGTCGACACGTAGTCCTCGACGATGGCGCGCAGCACCGCCAGCTTCCTGTCATCCAGCATGCGCACACCTCCCTGGCACTCTTGTGTCCCGAGTGCCAAGTGTAGGGCTCGGCGGGTACTGCGGCACCTTCCGAGCCGGTCCGGCCCGGCCAGCTCGGCGGTCCGGCCCTCCGGTCAGCCGGTCAGGCCGCGGATCACCGCGTCGGCCAGCAGCCGGCCGCCCGTGGTCAGCACGACCAGGCCGGCCTGCAGCGCCGCCGCGTCGGCCAGCCCGTCCGCCACCGCCGTCCCGGCCGCGGCCAGCCCGGCCTGGTCCAGCTCGGCTACCGGGCAACCGGACGCGAGCCTGGTCAGCAGCATGATCCGCTCGGTCCGGCGCTGTCCCGGGGTCAGCACCTCGCGAGCACAGGCCGGGCTCCGCCCGGCCGCCAGCCGCGCGGCATAGTTAGCCGGGTGCCGCACGTTCCACCAGCGGGTGCCGCCGACGTGGCTGTGCGCGCCCGGGCCGATGCCCCACCAGTCCGCGCCGGTCCAGTACAGCAGGTTGTGCCGGCCCGCCGCGCCGTCGCCCGCCGCCCAGTTGGAGATCTCGTACCAGCGCAGGCCCGCCGAGCCGAGCAGCTGATCGGCCAGCAGGTACCGATCCGCCATCGCGTCGTCGTCCGGCGCCGGCAGCTCGCCGCGCCGGATCCTGGCGGCCAGCCTGGTGCCATCCTCCACGATGAGCGAGTAGGCCGAAACGTGATCCGGGCCTGCGGCCAGGGCAGCTGCCAGCGACCGCGCCCAGTCGGCATCAGACTCACCCGGAGTCCCGTAGATGAGGTCAAGGCTGACATGCTCGAACCCGGCGGCCCGTGCCCAGGCTGCACAGCTCTCCGGCCGCCCGGGCTCATGCTTTCTATCCAAAACGGACAGTACGTGGGGCACCGAGCTCTGCATCCCGAATGACATCCGGGTGAATCCGCTGCCGCGCAGGTCTGCCAGGGTCTCCTCGGTGACCGATTCGGGATTGGCCTCGGCGCTGACCTCGGCGCCCGGCACGAGGCCGAACTCGGCATCGATCGCGCGCAGGATCGCGGCGAGCTGCGCGGGCGGCAGCAGGGTCGGCGTCCCGCCGCCGAAGAAGACGGTGCTGACCGGCATGTCGCTTCCGCCGAGCACCATCCTGGCCAGCCGGATCTCCTCGACGGCCAGGCCGGCATAGGATTCGCGGGACGCGCCTGGGCCGAGCTCGGCAGCGGTATAGGTGTTGAAATCGCAGTAGCCGCAGCGAGTCACACAGAACGGAACATGCACGTAGATGCCGAACGGCCGCTCTCCGGCGCCGTCCAGCGCTCCGGCCGGAAGTGCCCCGTCGGCCGGCGCCGGCTCGCCATCGGGCGGCGTTCCTGGCACCTTCAGCCCGCCCCGCGGGTGCCAGCTGATCCCGCCAGCCGATTCAGTCCCGCTAGCAACTTCAGTCCCGCTGGCCATTCCAGTCCCGCGGATCGGCTGGCCTTGCCTTGTGTCAGACGCTGGTGCGGCCGAGTACGTGCTGGCCGATCTCTTCCCAATTTTCCCCTCGCCCCCGCACCTGGAGCAGCAGGCGCATCAGGTCCTGGTCGCCGTAATAAGCACGTACCGACTCGGCGACCGTGACCCGCTCCGCCGGGCGGTCGAGCACCTCGGCCTCGTCGCCGGCCGCGACGGTCCCCTCGGCCAGCACGCGCAGATACGCGCCCGGCCGGCCGGCCGCCGCGAACCGCTTCACCCAGTGCGGCTCGTCCAGCCAGGACTGGAAGGTGACGCAGGGGATCCGCGGGCCGGTCACCTGCAGCACGGCGGTGCCGAGGCGCCAGGTCTCGCCGATCAGCGCGCCGGTGATATCCAGCCCGGAGGTGGTGATGTTCTCGCCGAACATCCCGTTGCGCAGCGGATAGCCGAGCCGTTCGGTCCACCAGTCCAGATCCTCCCTGGCGTAGGCGTAGACCGCCTGCTCATGGCCACCGTGGTTTTCCTTGTCAGCGCACTCGTCACCGGCCAGCCCGAGCGCGCGCACGTTGACCCGGCCGGCCGCCGACCGCTTGTCGATGGCGGTCCGCGCGGGCTTTCCGCCCACCACCAGGTCGCCCTCCGAACCCGTATTCACCGCGATAACCCGTGCGCTCGCCATAGTCTGCACCGTATCCGACCCGCCAGCCTGGATCGACTGGCGCAGCTGGCCCCGTTTCAAATGCTGATCAGTTGCGGTCACCGGCCCAGGCCTGCCAGTGCGTTCCGGGGCCGGACGGCGCCTGGCGATGGTTCGCGCCGGTTCCCGCCGGATATGCTAAAAGCTGCCCAGCTCGCGGCGGCGCCCTACCGCGTCTTGACTTGAGGACATGAGATGACAGCAGGCGGCTACGGACAGATGCGGGCTTCCGACCGGGACCGGGACACCGCGAACGGGCTGCTGCAGGCCGCGTACGCGGAGGGCAGGCTGACCAAGGACGAGTACGACGAGCGGTCCGGGCAGGCACTGACCGCGCAGACGTACCAGCAACTGCAGTCGCTGACCGCCGACCTGCCCGGGCACACCCTCGGCGTGCAGCCACAGCATCCGGTGCAGTACATGATGCCGCGGCGGACGAACGGGCTCGCCGTTGCCTCGCTCGCCTGCGGGATCGGCCAGGTCTTCTTCTGGTTCCTCGCGGCGATCCCGGCTGTGGTGCTCGGTCACATGGCGCGCAGCCAGATCCGCCGGACCGGCGAGGACGGCGCGGGCATGGCCCTGGCCGGCCTCATCCTCGGCTGGATCGGAATCGTGCTGTCCGTGGTGTTCGTGGTGGGCGCGGTGGCGCTGGTCGCGGTGGCAACGACGCATGGCGGGCCGGTCCATGCGCCAGGCCCTTAGCGGGGGCCTGGCCTCCGGTGCCGCAGGTGGCTAGCGCCGCCGGTCGGAGCCATGGTCGGTGGACAGCGCCGCCACGAAAGCCTCCTGCGGCACGTCCACCCGCCCGATCGTCTTCATCCGCCGCTTGCCCTCCTTCTGCTTCTCCAGCAGTTTGCGCTTGCGGGTAATGTCGCCGCCGTAGCACTTGGCGAGCACGTCCTTACGCATCGCCCGGATGTTTTCCCGCGCGATCACCCGGGAGCCGATCGCCGCCTGGATCGGCACCTCGAACTGCTGGCGCGGGATCAGCTCCTTGAGCCTGGATGTCATCGCGATCCCGTAGTCGCGGGCCTTATCGGTGTGCACGATCTGGCTGAACGCGTCCACCGGCTCGCCTTGCAGCAGGATGTCGACCTTGACCAGGTCGGACTCCTGCTCGCCGGCAGGATCGTAATCGAGCGACGCGTAGCCGCGGGTACGCGACTTCAGCTGGTCGAAGAAGTCGAAGATGATCTCGCCGAGCGGCATCGTGTAGCGGATCTCCACCCGGTCCGCGGACAAGTACTCCATCCCGAGCAGCACCCCGCGCCTGCCCTGGCACAGCTCCATGATCGTGCCGATGTACTCACTGGGGGCGAGCACGGTGGCGCGCACGACCGGCTCGAAGATCTGGCCGACTTTCCCGTCCGGGAACTCGCTGGGATTGGTGACCACCAACTCGGCGCCGGCCTCCGTGATCACCCGGTAGACGACGTTCGGGGCGGTCGAGATCAGCGACAGGCCGCCCTCACGCTCCAGCCGCTCGCGGACGATCTCCATGTGCAGCAGGCCGAGGAAACCGCAGCGGAAGCCGAAGCCCAGCGCCAGCGACGTTTCCGGCTCGTAGACCAGCGCGGCGTCGTTCAGCCTGAGCTTGTCCAGCTGGTCCCGAAGTTCCGGGTAGTCGTCCCCGTCGACCGGATAGAGCCCGGAGAACACCATCGGCCGCGGGTGGTCGTATCCGGCCAGCGGCTCGTCCGCCGGATGAGCCGACATCGTGACGGTGTCGCCGACGCGGGCCTGCCGCACGTCTTTCACGCCAGTGATCAGGTAGCCGACCTCGCCTGCCACCAGGCTCTCCGACGGCATCGGCTCGGGCGAGATCACGCCCACCTCGAGCGTGTCGTGCGCCGTCTTGGTGGACATCATCATGCTTCGCTCGCGCCGGGTCAGCCGCCCGTCCACGACGCGGACATAGGTCACCACGCCGCGGTAGGTGTCGTAGACCGAATCGAAGATCAGCGCCCTGGCCGGGCTGTCGGGATTCCCGCTGGGCGGCGGGACCTGCTCGACGATCGCGTTCAGCAGGTCGGGCACTCCGTCACCGGTCTTGGCCGACACCATGAGCACGTCGGCCGGGCTGCAGCCGATGACGCCGGCTAGTTCGGCCGCGTACTTCTCCGGCTGCGCCGCGGGCAAGTCGATCTTGTTGAGTACCGGGATCAGGTGCAGGTCGGCGTCCAGCGCCAGGTAGAGGTTCGCGAGGGTTTGCGCCTCGATGCCCTGCGCGGCGTCGACCAGCAGGATGGCGCCCTCACAGGCGGCCAGCGACCTGGACACTTCGTAGGAGAAGTCGACGTGGCCCGGGGTGTCGATCAGGTTCAGCACGTATGGCCGACCATCGGGGCCGGTCCAGGGCAGCCGCACGGCCTGGCTCTTGATGGTGATGCCGCGCTCGCGCTCGATGTCCATCCGGTCCAGGTACTGCGCGCGCATCTGCCGGTCGCCGACGACGCCGGTGAGCTGCAGCATCCGGTCCGCGAGCGTGGACTTGCCGTGGTCGATATGCGCGATGACGCAGAAGTTGCGGATCATCGCTTGATCGGTCCGGCCGGGCTCGGGTACTCCGGGCTCGGGCGATGGTGGCACAGGCATCCGCCAGTTGGTCGTCGGCTAGGGTCAGCTCCGCGGGACAGCCGCTCCCGGCTGGCCGCCCGGCCCGGCGAAGCCGCCTGGCCTGGCGGGCCACCCAGTCTGGCGAATCCGCCCGGCCCGGCGGGCCGCCTGGCCCGGCGAATCCGCCCGGCCCGGCGAATCCGCCCGGCCCGGCGGGTTCGGCAGGCCGTTCAGCCAGTCAGTCCGGCAGGTTCCGGCATGGCCGACACGTTCCAGCCAGTCGGCCGCTCTGCCGGCCTGGCCATTAGCCGGGATCCCGCAGATCGTTGTCGGCTCCATGGTCGCATGTCCCGGCGCATGCTAGCGCCACCAGGGCGCGTCCGTCCCGCCGTCGGCCGCCCGGGTGCCCCGGGTTTGAGCGGCCGGGCAGATCTCGGGTATCCTTCGAATCCGGCTGCCCGCATGCCCGCATTTTCTCTGCCGGGCGCGAAACCGCGACCTCGGCTCGTGCCGGGCACACTCCGGATCAACCTGACCAGAACTCTAGCGAGGCACCCGCGTGGCAAACATCAAGTCCCAGATCAAGCGCAACAAGCAGAACGAGAAGGCACGACAGCGCAACAAGGCAGTCAAGTCGTCGCTGAAGACGTCGGTGCGCCAGTTCCGCGAGGCCGCGGACGCAGGCGACGCCGAGAAGGTCACCGAGACCATGCGCGCGGCCCTCACCAAGCTCGACAAGGCCGCCAGCAAGGGCGTCATTCACAAGAACCAGGCGGCCAACCGCAAGTCCGCCATCGCCAGGCGCGCCGCGCAGCTGAAGCAGGGCTGAGCCGGCCTGACCGCGCAAGCCGACCGGCCCGACGACGCAGCTAAGCAAGCCGACCGGCCCGACGACGCAGCTAAGCAAGCCGACCGGCCCGACGATCCGGCCACATCAGCAACACTGGCTCCACCAGCAACAACAGTTTCAAAGGCCATCTCAGTGGTTAAGATCTGTCCGGTTATAGGCGGTCAAATCCTAACCATTGATGAATGTCGCTTTCCTGGGCGGCCGCCCACGTACCCGTCGGCGGCCGCCGGGTACGTGGGCGCCGGCGGGGCGGGGCGGGGCGGAGCGCGGGCGCCGGCGGAGAAAGATGCGGGCGCCGGGAAAATGAGGATTGACGAGAAGCCTGGTCAGCGCCCGGATCGGCTGGCCACGATTGCCCGGACCGCGACCTCAAGTGCGTAGCCAGCGCTGGCTCCTTCGCCTTTGACCTGGGCATCCGCCGATGCCACCGCAGCATGCGCGCGGGCCACGCCGTCCGGTGCCCAGCCGCGGAGCTGCTGGCGAACCCGGTCGATCTTCCACGGCGGCATCCCGAGCTCTTGGGCCAGCGCCTCGGCGCTCTTGCCGCGCGAGGCGCTGCCCACCCGGCCGAGCCCGCGCACGCCCTGCGCCAGCGCGCTAGAGATGAGCACCGGGGAAACGCCCGTGGCCAGGGCCCAGCGTAGTTGCTCAAGCGCGTCGGCCAGCTTGCCCTCGACTGCGCGGTCAGCCACCGTGAAGCCAGTTGCTTCCGCCCGGCCCCGATAATACCTGGTCACCACTGCCTGGCTGATCACTCCGGTGGTATCGGCGGCCAGCTGACTGCAGGCCGCGGCCAGTTCGCGCAGGTCGGTGCCGACCGAGTCGAGGAGAGCCCGCAGGCCCGCCTCGTCGGCCTTCCGCCCGGCACGGCCGAACTCAGACCGCAGGAAATCGAGCCGTTCGCCGAACCGCTTGACCGGCACGGCGTTGACCCGCCGCGCCCCGGACGCGGCCAGGCTGGCCAGCAGTGCCTTTCCCTTCGCCCCCCCAGCGTGCGTGACCACGAGCACGACCTCCGGCGCCGGGGCAGCCGCATACCTGGTCAGTTCGGCCGCGACTTCCTTGCCGGCGTCCTGCGCCGACCTGACGACGATGAGGCAGCCGCCGCCGAACAGGGACGGCGCAGTGAGCTGTGTGAACTCGCCGGGACTAAGGTCTGCGGCACGCACGTCATGAATATCGGGTCCACCGTCCGGCGTGACTCCGGGTCCCTCCGTCGTGCCCGCCGACGGCGATTCGCCGTCGCCCGGTGCCCCACTTGCGCTTAGGCCTCCGGTGTCATTCTCGCCCTGCTGGCCGACCCTTGCCGCCGCCACGATGGCGCTGATGGCCCGCTCCGCGAACAGCTCCTCCTCGCCGACGATCAGCGTGATCGGCGGCAGGCTGGCTGAGTCACCGGCCACCACTGCGCCGGTGGCCGCTCTGGAACTTGTCCCTCTGGCGGCCGTCGTTCTGCCGGAAGACGCGGGCATGCCCGCAGCATGCCACGAAACCGGCTGCGGGGCGGAACCAGCCCGCGGCGGGTTGGGCGCTGGCTCCGGGGCGCTGGCTCCGGGGCGCTGGCTCCGGGGCGCTGGCTCCGGGGCTCTGGCTCCGGGGCTCTGGCCCTGGGCGCTGGGTCAGTAGGGGGCTACCACAGCGCCGAGCATTCCCGGACCAGTGTGTGCGCAGATCACCGCGCCGGCTGCGGCGACGTAGCTGTGCCGAACACCCGGTATTCGCCTGATCAGGTGGTCGGCGAATGCCGTGGCGCGGTCGGCGTCGCCTTGATACTGCACGGCCAGATCCACTGGCTGGTCTGCGGCGAATTCAGCGGCAAGGTCCGCCAGCCTGGCAATTGCCCCGGCTGAAGTCCGTGCCTTCTCCAGCAGCACGATGCTGCCGTCGCGGACATACAGCAGCGGCCGGGCCGTCAGGCCGCTTTCCGGCAGTGCCGGGGTGGGCTCAAGCCTGCCGCTGGCACGCAGGTAATCCGGGGCGTCCAGGGCGAAGATCGAGCGCAGCCTGGCGGCCCGGCCGGCTGCCGCGGCGGCCACGGCACCCGCGTCAGTGCCCGCCCGCGCCGCCTCGGCGGCAGTGAGCACGGCAATGCCCAGGCCCATCCCGATCGACTGGGAGTCAACAAGCCGGACGGGTACCGGCGCGCTGGCGGCGGCCAGGCTGGCCGAGTTGAGCGTCCCGGACAGCCGGGCGGACAAGTGCACGGAGACAATGGACTTCGCTCCCCCAGCGGCTGCCGCCGCGTAGGCGGCAGCGAACTGGTCCGGCGACGGGCTGGCCGTGCCGACCCGGCCACCCGCGCGCAGGACTGCCTCGACCTCGGCGACAGCGGCCGCACCTTCGTCTGCGGCTCGGTCGCCGAGCACGACGCGAAGCGGCACTACGTAGATGCCACCGGCGTCGGCCAGCTCGGCGGACAGCCCGGCAGTGGAGTCAGTGACCACAGCGACGGCCATTGTCATGAACACGACAATCTCATCAGCGCGAATACCTCAACGACGCGACCGGGGGCGTCCGCCGCATCATCCTGGCGCGATGCCGACGACCCTCTCACCGATCCGACCAGGGAGCGACCGCCCATCATCCCCGGCGCAATGCACAACGACTATCTCAGCGCGAAATCCGCCGCCGGACGGCGACGGGGCTTACGCGAGGCCAGGCAGGTACTCCGCTGGCCTGCAGCCTGCCGCTGTCCTGGCCTGCCCTGCCGCTGACGGTCAGCCAGCTACACGCGCTCAGTCAACCGCCGGCGCTCAGCCGGCCACCGGCTCCCCGCCGCGCCATACCCGGAGCGGCTTGAGCCCGTATGACCAGGCGAACGAACCCTCGTGGTCAGCGTCCCAGGCCACGATGTCGGCGTACTTGCCGCGGACCATCGCACCACGGTCGGGTGCGCGCAGCGCGTGCGCGCCGCCGATGGTCGCCGCGCGCAGCGCCTCGGTCACGCTCAGGCCGAAATACGAGACGGCCAGCGCGATGATGAGCGGCATCGAGGTGATCCCGTTCCCGCCCGGGGTGTGGTCGGAACCGAGAGCGACCACGACGCCGCGGTCGAGCAGGTCGCGGACCGGCGGCCGCCGACCAGTCTCGATGGCCGTGCTCGGGCAGACCACCGCGACCACTCCGGCCTGCGCCAGCGCGGTCACGTCATCGTCGTCCGCGCCGAGCAGAAGATCCGCCGAGGCGCAGCCAAGTTCCGCTGCGAGCCTGGCCGCGCCGTTGTGCGTCTCGCCGCACGCATGCAGCCGGGGCAGCAGGCCGGAAGCCCGGCCAGCACCGAGTACCCAGCGCGCCTCACGTTCGGTGAAGCGCCCGTCGTCGCAGTAGACGTCAACGCTGTCAGCGCCGGCGGCGGATGCGTCGGCACACCAGGCGCCGACCGCGTCGACGTAGTCATGGCGGCGGCCGAAATACTCGGGCGGTACCGCGTGCGCGGCCAGGAACGTCACGTGCACACGCGGCATCTGCGGTTCGCCCTCGAGCGACCGCAGCAGGCGCACGTCAGCCAGTTCGCCGTCGCGGGTCAGGTGGTAGCCGGTCTTCGCCTCGATCGTCGTGGTACCGGCCAGCAGCCAGCACCGGAGCCGCTCCCGGACGCCGTTGCAGAGTGTCCAGGGATCCGTTCCCCTGGTGACCGTGACCGTCGATGCCATGCCGCCGCCCGCCGCGGCGATCTCCGTCGACGACGAGCCACCCGACCGCATCGCCAGCTCCGCCCAGCGGTTGCCCGCGTATACCGGATGCGTGTGCGCATCTACCAGCCCAGGGGTGACGAGCCCGCCGCCAAGGTTCTCGACATGGTCGACATCCACGATGTCCTCGACCACGCCAGGGATGCTGGCCGGCAGCTCCGCCGCCGGGCCCACCCAGGCGATCTTGTCATCCTGGGTCAGGATTGCCGCGTTGCTCCAGATCTCGAATCCGGTCCACAGGCGGCCGATGTTGGTCAGCAGCCGAACGGTCACCGCGCGGCCCTCCGGTGCGCGGCCATCCATGGCGCGGCAGCGCACGACAGGACAGCGTTACGAACCTGGGTCCGGTTCGCCATGAGCGGTCACCTGCCATGACTTGTGCCTGATGGTGATACACCAGCAAGAATCCAGTGAAGCGGTTCGCGGCAGGATGCCGCAAGGGGTGCGACTGCGCCGGGCAACCAACATATCGGGTGCAGCCAAGGTATTGCACTGATCGGCTAGTGTACAGGCCCTTTACAAAGTCCTTTGGCACACAATAGCTGGATCCCTGGTCATCGCGTCGAAGTTGCCGCGGGCGCTGGCTAGCTGCAATCGTTTGCCGGTAGTCCGGGCCGCAATCCAACAGACCGGCTAGCGCACAAGCGTCCGAAAGCCGACACAAACTGTGATTCACGGAATTGCGATGCGCACATGCCGGCTTCCCATCCTCTGAAGCCCGCGGCCTGACGCCCGGCCGGATCCGCCACAGCCGCCTCGATGACGCTAATACGGCAGGTGAGGCCCACCCGCAGCGGGTCGGCGGGCGGCGCACCGACGGGCCGCACGTACCCGGCCGCCGCCTCGGGCAGGCCCGGGGCGGCGGGCAAGGGCGGCGGGCAAGGGCGGCAGGCGGCCCGGGGCAACATCCGGCCGTCCGGCCCCCGGTCGCACCTGGCGAACAGCCGTTCGGCCCATTCAGGTAATTGCGGCACGCATTTACACGTGGCATAAATTCCTGCATGGCGATTTAATCAGCATGCCCCGGAACAAGCCAGGCTGGCACGACCAGGCAGCTTTCCTGCATTGGCCGTGCTATTAGCTATGCCCGGTCGATACTGTCCGGTCGTTACCGCGCGATCCTCACCGCGACCGTTACCGCGCGATCCTCACCGCGACCGTTACCGCACGACCTCACCGCGGGACCCTCACCGCGGGACCCTCACCGCGGGACCCTCACCGCGTGGCGGTCGCGGTGCCGCGGTCATTTTGCGTCCGTCGCACGGTCGAGCTCAGCCGCCAGCCCCGGCGGGACGCGGGCGGTCAGCTCGGTGCCATCCTGACCGTGGTTCACCGTGAGGACCTCGCCCTCCTGATGCGCCCGCGAGATCAGGTCACCGCGGCCGTACGGCACGAGCACCTTGATCTCCGGGTCCCGCGGCAGCCGGCCGTCCAGCTCGGCGAGCAGCCCGGGCAGCCCGAAGCCGGTCCGCGCGGATACCACCACCGCGGCCTGCTCGCGGCGCAGCAGCCCCGCCACGGTGACCGGATCGGCGGCATCGGCCTTGTTCACCACAATGAGCTCGGGCACGCCGCTGGCGCCGATCTGGCCGAGCACCTCGCGGACGGCCGCGATCTGCGCCTGCGGGTCGGCGTCCGAGCCGTCGACGACATGCAGGATGAGGTCGGCATCCGCCACCTCCTCCAGCGTCGAGCGGAACGCCTCGACTAGCTGATGCGGAAGGTGCCGGACGAATCCCACGGTGTCGGTCAGCGTGAACGGCCGGCCCGCGGGGGTCCTGGCCCGCCGCACGGCCGGATCCAGCGTCGCGAACAGTGAGTCGTCAACCAGCACATCGGCGCCGGTCAGCCGGTTGAGCAGACTGGACTTCCCGGCGTTCGTGTAACCCGCGATCGCCACCGACGGCACCGCCCGGCGCCGCCGGTGGCCGCGCTGGACTCCGCGGCCAACCGACAGGCCGACCAGCTCGTGCTTCAGCTTGGAGATGCGTATCCGGATCCGGCGGCGATCGGTCTCGATCTTCGTCTCGCCCGGGCCGCGGGTCCCGATGCCGCCGCCGCCCGCCACCCGGCCGCCGGCCTGCCGGGACAGCGACTCGCCCCAGCCGCGCAGCCGCGGCAGCAGGTACTGCAGCTGGGCGAGCTCGACCTGCGCCTTGCCCTCCTTGCTCCGGGCATGCTGCGCGAAGATGTCCAGGATCAGCGCCGTGCGGTCGATGACCTTGACCTTCACGATGCCCTCGAGCTTGCGGAGCTGACCGGGGCTGAGCTCGCCGTCGCAGATGACGGTGTCGGCGCCGGACTCCGCCACGATCCCGGCCAGCTCGGCGGCTTTGCCCGCGCCGACATAGGTCGCGGCATCTGGCCGGCCGCGTCGCTGGATCAGGCCGTCGAGCACCTCCGACCCGGCCGTCTCGGCCAGCAGCGACAGCTCGCGCAGCGAGTTTTCCGCGGTCGCCAGTGTCCCGTCCGTCCAGACGCCCATCAGCACGACGCGCTCCAGCCGCAGGGCGCGCTGCTCGACCTCGCTGACGTCCTCGAGCTCGGTGGACAGCCCGGCAACCCGGCGCAGCGAATGCCGCTCCGCCACGTCCAGCCGCTCCGCGTCTGGCTGGCCGGTCATGGCCGCGCCGTCCGGGGTCTCATCGAATACAGCAGTCATCCGCCATCCAAGACCGGCATACCCGCAGGCTGCCGCGTAGAAAATGAGTCACCGCCCGCCGCCAGGCGGGCAATGCGTCGATCGTGCCACGCTTCGCGGTGACACTCACCTGAATAACGCCCTGGCCGCCCAAGTTGTGCCCGCCCGGCTGGCCGGCCTCCTTTGACCCCCGCCGAGGCCGACCGTTAGCGTCAGGGTGACCGGCCAGCAGTACCAGCACCCGGGACCAGCACGGGAAAAGGAGCGCGGGAAATGCCAGGAACCGACGGCGTCGAGGTCACCGGCCCGGCCGGTGACCGCTACGGCGAGATCCTCACCCCCGGTGCGCTTGCCCTGATCGCGAGGCTGCAACGAGAGCTCGGCCCGCGCCGCACGGAACTGCTGGCCGCCCGGGCCAGCCGCCAGCGGGATCTCTCGGCGGGCGGCACGCTCGATTTCCTTGCCGAGACCCGCCGCGTCAGGGACGACAAGTCCTGGCGGGTAGCGCCGCCCGCGCCGGGACTAGCCGACCGCCGGGTGGAGATCACCGGTCCCACCGACAAGAAGATGACGATCAACGCGCTCAACTCGGGCGCCAAGGTCTGGCTGGCCGACTTCGAGGACGCGAACACCCCGCTGTGGGACAACATGGTCACCGGCCAGCTGAACCTGAAGGACGCGCTGGACCGGAAGATCGATTTCACCAGCGATGACGGCAAGGCCTACCAGCTGGGGCCGGACGCGGAGCTGGCCACGATCGTCGTCCGGCCCCGCGGCTGGCATCTCGACGAGAAGCACGTGCTGGTCGACGGCGAGCGGATCTCCGGCAGCCTGTTCGATTTCGCGCTGTACTTCTTCCACTGCGCGCAGCGCCAGCTGGACAAGGGCAACGGCCCGTACTTCTACCTCGCCAAGCTGGAGAGCCATCACGAGGCCAGGCTCTGGAACGACGCTTTCAACATCGCCCAGGACGAGCTCGGCATCCCGCGCGGCACCATCCGGGCCACGGTCTTGATCGAGACGATCCCGGCTGCCTTCGAGATGCAGGAGATTCTCTACGAGCTGCGCGAGCACAGCGCCGGGCTGAACGCGGGCCGCTGGGACTACCTGTTCAGCATCATCAAGAAGTTCCGGACCCGCGGCCGGGAATTCGTCCTGCCAGAGCGTAATGCAGTGACCATGACGGCCCCGTTTATGCGTGCTTATACCGAGTTGCTGGTGAGTACCTGCCACCAGCGCGGCGCGCACGCCATGGGCGGCATGGCGGCCTTCATCCCGAGCAGGCGGGATCCCGAGGTGAACGCGACTGCGCTCGGCAAGGTCCGGGACGACAAGACCCGCGAGTCCAGGGACGGGTTCGACGGCTCCTGGGTCGCGCATCCGGACCTGGTGCCGATCTGCCGGGAGGTGTTCGACGGGGTGCTCGGGGCGCAGCAGAATCAGCTCGGGAAGCTGCGCGAGGACGTCAGCGTCACCGCCGCCGATCTGCTGGCGATCGACAAGACGCCGGGCGGCATCACCGAGGCCGGGCTGCGGAACAACATCAGCGTCGGGTTGCAGTACCTGGCCAACTGGCTGGCGGGCAACGGCGCGGTGGCGATCTTCAACCTGATGGAGGACGCGGCGACGGCCGAGATCTCGCGGTCCCAGGTCTGGCAGTGGCGGCACAACGAGGTCAGCCTGGCCGAGGGCCCGGTCATCACCACTGACCTGGTGCAGCGGCTGATCGGCGAGGAGCTCGCCAAGATCAGGGAGCAGTACGGCGACGCGTACGACGAGGCCAAGTTCGACGAGGCGACCGCGCTGTTCAAGGCCGTGGCGCTGGCCGACGACTACGCCGAGTTCCTCACCATCCCCGCCTACGAGCGGATGCCCTGAGCCCGGCAGTGGCAAAGCCGGGCCGCATGGCGCACCCTGGTCATAGGGGCTATGAGAGCGAGGCACGGCAATGCTAGACACGCTGATCCGGCGGATGGGCGAGATCTGCGGACCGGACGGCGTCGTCAGCGACCCGCAGGAACTGCGCACCTATGAGTGCGACGGGCTGACCTCGCACAAGTGCAGTCCAGGCCTGGTAGTGCTGCCGCAGACGGCCAGCCAGGTCGCGGCGGTCGTCACCGAGTGCGCCAGGGCCCGCATCCCGTTCGTCGCCCGCGGCTCGGGTACCGGCCTGTCCGGCGGCGCGCTGCCCCGCGCCGACGGCGTGCTGATCGTCATGTCCAGGATGCGGAAGATCATTTCGATCGATCCGGTCAGCCGCCGGGCGATCGTCGAGCCGGGAGTCACGAACCTGGCCGTGAGCAAGGCCGCCGAGCCGTACGGCCTGTTCTACGCGCCGGACCCGTCCAGCCAGGTCATCTGCTCGGTCGGCGGCAACGTCGCGGAGAACTCGGGCGGCGCGCACTGCCTCAAGCACGGCTTCACCGTGCACCACGTCACCGGGCTGCAGATCGTCACCGCCCGCGGTGAGCTGACCTGGCTCGGCGACGGCACCGGTTCGTCGGGCGGCTATGACCTGCTCGGCGCGTTCATCGGCTCGGAGGGCACGCTCGGCATCGCCACCAAGATCATCGTAAAGCTGACGAAGATCCCGGAGGCGGTGACCACGCTGCTGGCCGCGTTCGAGACTACCGGGCACGGCGGCCAGGCGGTGTCCGCGATCATCGGCGCGGGCATCCTGCCGGCCGCGATCGAGATGATGGACGCACTGGCGATCGAGGCAGCCGAGGCGGCGGTCGCCTGCCGGTATCCCGCCGGGGCCGGCGCTGTGCTCGTCGTCGAGCTGGACGGGCCCGAGGCTGACGTCGAGCGGGAGACCGCCGCCGTCCGGGCGCTCTGCGAGCAGGCCGGGGCCACCGAGATCCGGGCCGCGCGAGACGCCGCCGAGCGGATGGCGATCTGGAAGGGCCGCAAGTCGGCGTTCGCCGCGGTCGGCCGGATCAGCCCGGCCTACATCGTGCAGGACGGCGTCGTCCCGCGCACTGCCCTGCCGAAGGTGCTCGACCGGATCGCCGAGCTGTCCGCGGAGGCCGGCATCCGGGTAGCGAACGTGTTCCACGCTGGCGACGGCAACCTGCACCCGCTGGTGCTGTTCGATGACGCCGCGCCGGAAGCCTGCGAGGCCGCCGAGGTACTGTCCGGCGCGATCCTGGACCTGTGCATCTCGCATGGCGGAATCCATCACCGGCGAGCACGGCGTCGGCGCGGACAAGTCCAGGTACATGACGCGCATGTTCGGCGCCGACGACCTGGCCACCATGCAGCTGCTGCGCTGCGCGTTCGACCCGGCCGGGCTGTGCAACCCCGGCAAGATCTTCCCGACCCCGCGGCTTTGCGGCGAGGTTCCCGGCATCCGGCGCGCGCCGCACCCGCTGGTAGCTGCCGGAGAAATTGAGCAGTTCTGACATGATTTTTAACGGATCCTCGATGGCTCGTGCCGATGACCGCTGAACGCCTCCCCAGGCAGCTCGACGCTGCGTGCGACGACGTCAGGCTCGCTACCGAGCAGGACGCTGTCGCCGGGACGGCACCGCGGTTCGTCGCCTCGCCGGGCAGCCTCGCCGAGGCGAGCGCGCTGCTGGCAGCGGCGGCCGGGCTCGACCTGGCCGTGCTGCCCCGCGGCACCGGGACCCGGCTGGCCTGGGGCAGCCCGCCGCGCCGCTGCGACCTGGTAGTGGACACGATGCGGCTGGACAGCGTGCTCGAGCACGAGGCCGGCGACCTGGTCGCGCGGGTGCAGGCCGGGATACGGATGGACGAACTGGCGCGGGTGCTCGGGAAAGCGGGCCAGCAGCTGTCCCTGGACGTCCCGGCCGCGCCGGACGGGGCCGGCCGCGGCACCGTCGGCGGGGTACTGGCGGCTGGCGCGGCCGGGCCGCGGCGGCTGCGCTACGGCACCCCACGGGACCTGTCGATCGGGATCACCGTGGTGCTGGCGGACGGCACGGTCGCGCATTCGGGCGGCAAGGTCGTCAAGAACGTGGCCGGCTATGACATCGGCAAGCTGTTCGCCGGCAGCTTCGGGACGCTCGGCCTGATCGTCGAGGCCGCGTTCCGGCTGCACCCGGTACCGGCCGCCATGGCGTTCGTGACGCGCGAATGTGACGGCGTGGCGGCGGCACAGCAGGTGGTCAGCGCAGCCGTGGACTCGCCGTTGTCCCCGGCCGCGGCGGAGATCGACCGGACGGCCCGCGGCGCCCCGGTGCGGGTGTCGGTGCTGCTCGAAGGCGACAAGGCAGGCGTGGCGGAACGCTCGGCGCTGCTGCGGGACCGGCTCGGCGGCGGCGCGCGGATCTCGGCCAGCCCGCCGTCCTGGTGGGGCCGCAGCGCCGTCACCGGCGCGGGCGGCACGGCGGCGGGCGGCCCGGACCCGGACCGCCCGGCGGCGGGCGGCACGCTGCTGCGGATGACGTTCTGGGCCGCGGAACTGACCGCCGTGCTGGACGTGCTCGATGCGGCGGCCCGCGCGGCCAGGCTGGATCCCTCCGTGGGCGGATCGGCGGCGGCCGGCGTCATCTACGCCTTCGTGCCTGGCGGCGCTGCGGCGGCCGCGGTCGCTGACCTGGTCGCGGCGCTGCGGGCCGCGGCGCCGCTGGGCGCCGCGCCGGGCAGCGGACCCGGACCGGGGGACGACGCCGCGGCGGGCGATGATGCCGGGCCGCCGTCGCGGGGCAGCGTGGTCGTGCTGCACGCGCCGCCGCAGGTCCGCGACGTGGTGGACGTATGGGGCCCGGTGCCGTCAGCCGGTCTGATGTGCGCGATCAAGGACCAGTTCGATCCCGGGCACCGGATGGCGCCCGGCCGGATGCCGGGCGGCATCTGATGACCAGCCAGCCCGCACCCGGCCAGCCCGCACCCGGCCAGCCCGCACCCGGCCGGCCCGCACCCGGCCCGGCTGGCGAGGCGGAACAGGTCCGGCCAATCGATGAGTCCGGCGTGCTGCGCGGGCTGGTGAACGACTGCGTGCACTGCGGTTTCTGCCTGCCGGTCTGCCCGACCTACCAGCTCTGGGGCGAGGAGATGGATTCGCCGCGCGGCCGGATTCACCAGATCGGGCAGATTCTCGACGGCGCCGCTGGCACTGCCGCGACCGCCACCCACCTGGATCGCTGCCTGGGCTGTATGGCCTGCGTGCCAGCCTGCCCGTCCGGGGTCCAGTATGACCGGCTGATCGAGGCGGCCCGGTCCTGGGCGGAGGAACCGCCTGCCGGGTCCGGCCCGCCGCCACTGCCGCCAAGGTCGCGCCGCGAGCGGGCGGTCAGGGCGGCGATCTTCGCGACGTTCCCCTACCCGGCCCGGCTCCGGCCGCTGCTCGCGCCGCTGCGTGCCGCCCAGGGCCTGCGACTGGACCGCCTGCTGGCCCGCACCGGGCTGGCGGAGCGGCTGTCCCCCGAGCTGGGCAGTGCGCTGCGGGTAGCGCCGGCCTGCCGCTGGTCGCCGGCCGGCCTCGCGCCCGGCCTGCAGCCCGGCCGGCGGCTGCCCGGCCGGATTCCCGCCAGGGGCCCCCGCCGGGCGGTGGTCGGGATGCTCACCGGCTGCGTGCAGCAGGTGTTCTTCCCCGAGGTCAATGCGGCGACCGCGCGAGTGCTCGCCGCCGAGGGCTGCGATGTCGTCGTCCCGGCAGGCCAGGGCTGCTGCGGCGCGCTGTCCCTGCACGGCGGCCGGAGGACGGAGGCGGCCAGGTTCGCCCGGCGGATCATCGTGGAGTTCGAGCGCGCCGGGGTGGACGCCATCGTGGTCAACGCGGCAGGCTGCGGGTCGGCCATGAAGGAATACGGTGACCTGCTGTCCGGCCGTGGCGGCTGGGCGGCCCGGGGAGCAGCGCTCAGCGCGAGGGTCCGCGATTTCACCGACTTCCTGGCCGAGTTCGGCCCGGCGGCGGTGCGGCACCCGCTGCCGCTGCGCGTCGCATACCAGGACCCCTGCCACCTCGGTCACGCGCAGCAGATCACTGCCCAGCCGCGGGCGCTGCTGCGCGCGATCCCCGGCCTGCGGCTGGCCGAGATCGCCGACGAGGCAACCTGCTGCGGCTCGGCCGGCATCTACAACCTGGTCCAGCCGGAGCCGGCCCGCCAGCTCGGCGAGCGGAAGGCCGCCGCGGTCGAGGCGACCGGGGCGCAATTGCTCGTCTCGGCGAACCCGGGCTGCACGCTGCAGATCTCGGCGGCGCTGGCCGCCCGCGGTGCACGGCTGCCGATGGCCCACATCGCCGAGGTCATCGACGCCTCGATCCGCAGTGTCCCGGTCAGCCGCCTGCTCTCCGGCTAGCCCGGCCGCCGAACCGCCGATACCGCGCCGCCCCCGCCGACGTGATGGCTAAGCGAGGAGGAAATTCCGGTGGTTAGCTCGCTGTTTGACTTGTCCGGCCGCAGCGCGCTGGTGACCGGCTCCAGCAGGGGCATCGGCGCCGCACTGGCCGCCGGGCTGGCCGGGGCGGGCGCTGCGGTCGTGCTCAACGGCCGTGACCCTGGCGTCCTGGCGCGGGCCCGGGACGAACTGGCGGCCGTCACCGGCGCCACGGTGCACGCCGTCGCCTTCGATGTGACCGATCCAGCCGCGGTTGAGGCTGGCCTGCGCGACGCCGAGGCGGCAGCCGGGCCACTGGACATCCTGGTCAACAACGCCGGTGTGCAGCACCGCGAGCCGCTCCTCCAGCTGCCGGTGACGGACTGGCAGCGCCTCCTGGACACGAATCTGACCAGCGCCTTCATCGTGGGCCGGGCGGCGGCCCTGGGCATGACCGAGCGCGGCTACGGCAAGATCATCAATGTCTGCTCGGTGCTGACCTGGCTGGCGCGGCCAGGCACCGCCGGATACGCGGCGGCCAAGGGCGGGCTGGCGATGCTGACCCGCAGCATGTGCGCCGAGTGGGCGCGCAGCGGAGTGACCGCCAACGGGCTCGCCCCGGGTTACGTCGTCACCGAGCTCACCCGGGCGCTGGCCGACGACCCCGAGTTCGATGCGTGGCTGCGCGGTCGCACCCCGGCTGGCCGCTGGGCCCGCCCCGAGGATCTCATCGGCACTCTGGTGTGGCTGGCCGCCCCGGCATCGGATTTCGTCAACGGCCAGGTGATCGCCGTAGACGGCGGGCTGACCGCGGTGATCTGAGCAAAGGCGCTCCCGTCCCGGCCGTCCCGTCTCCGCCACGCTCGTCCCACCGACTCGTCCCGGCCGCCCCTCCCCCACCTCGCATGACGCAGCCGGACGCCAGTTAGACGTCCACCTGACACTGCGATGGCGGCATATTGACTGCATTGCAGGATTGACATACGTTTTTATGACGTCATTATGACGTCATGGAGCTGTCAGACTACACCGGCGCGCTGCGCGGCGAGCTTGCCGCCATCACGCGCTTTGCGAGCGAGGATGTCGCCCGCGCAGGGCAGATGTTGGCCGAGGCGCTGGACTCGCCGGTCCGCCTTACCCTGCTCGACGTGCTGTCGGCCGCCGCCGCCGAGATCACCGCGCACCTGGACGGGACCGTTGTCGAGGTCCGGCTGGCCGGCGGCGAGCCGTCGTTCGTCGTCTCCTCGGCGCAGCCGGCCGAGCAGGCCGAGCTGGGCCCGGCCGCGGCGGGCGACAGCGCCGATGAGTCCGGCACCGCGCGGGTCACCTTGCGGCTGTCCGAAGCGCTCAAGGTGCGGGTCGAAGCGGCCGCGGCCGAGGAAGGGCTGTCGGTCAACGCCTGGCTCATCCGCGCGGCGGCGCGAGCGCTGGACGGACCTGGCCAGGCCGGAGCGCAGCGATCCCGCCGCGGCGTAGGCCAGCGGATCACCGGCTACGCCCGCAGCTGACCACAAGCACCCCGCCCACCAGCAGCGAAGGAACACCGCAATGACTACCTGGGAATTTCCAGCTCCCAAGCCGATCAGCCTGGAAGCAAAGCTCCCGGCCGGCCGCGTCACCGTGCGCGCGGAGCCGGTAACGACGGCCACCGTGACATTGACCTCTCGCTCCGGCCGGCGCGGCGAAGACCTCATCGCCGCCACGACGGTCGAGTTCGACGCGGGCGCGCTGACCGTGCAAGTACCCGATCGCGTCCGGCTGCTCAGCAGCACGCCGCTCGACCTGGTCGTGCAGCTGCCGAGTGCCTCATCGTGCACGCTGAAAGCGGCATCTGCCGACATCCGCTGCAGCGGCGAGCTCGGTTCCCTCGATGCCCGCACGGCCAGCGGTGACATAACCGCCGAGCTGGTGACCGGGCGGGCCAGCATCAACACCGCATCCGGGGACATCGAGCTGGATGAGGCTGGTGACACCCTGCGGGTGACCACCGCGTCTGGCGACACCAGGATCGGCCGGGCCGGCGGTGAGGTGACGGCGAACTCGGCCAGCGGCGACCTGGCCATCGGCATCGCGGCAGGCTCTGCCAAGATCCGCAGCGCCAGCGGCGACGTCAGGATTGACTGCATCACGGCCGGCCGCGGCGACGTCAACACCGTTTCTGGCGATGTCAGCATCGCCGTCCCGGCCGGCATCGGCGTCTACCTCGATCTCTCCGCGATGACCGGCGAAGTCCGCAGCGACCTGGAGCCCGCCGATAGCGACGGCGACGCCACGCTGAGCCTGCACTGCCGCAGCATCAGCGGGGACGTGCGCATCGCCCGTGCCGCCCAGCCCGCAGCCGGCTGATCAGCAGAATCCCGTGCTGCCTGCCCCAGGCAGCGAGCAGCAGACAGCGAAAGGCGCAGGACAATGCATCCAAGGCACCCCTACCTGCTAGAACAGGCCGTCGCGCAGCAAGCCGCCCGGCTGCGGGCCAGCTCAGCCGCGGCCGCGTCGGCCAGCGGCGCCAGGCCTGGCCGCCGTCCGCTCCAGCGCCGCACCGGCTGGGCGCTGGTCTCCGTCGGACTGTGGCTCGCCACCGGCCGCGCGTGACCGCCATGAGTCAGCAGCCGTCAGCCCCGGCGCACGCCAGCCAGGCATCGTCTAGCTCGCCCTCGGCGACGATGATGGCCGACCCGGTCAGCAGGCTCGCGGTCCCTAGCAGGGTAACCGCGAGCCTGCCGCCGGGCACGTCCACGGTCCAGGTGCCGTTGGCGGTCTCCGGGATTACGGCTGGCCCGGCGCCGGTGCTGGCGCCGGGAGCGGCGGCGACCGCCGCGGCGACCGCGGCGGCGACGGCCCCGGTGCCGCACGACCTGGTCGGGCCCGAGCCCCGCTCATATACCCGCATCTCCGCCTGGCGGTCGCCAGTGACCCGCGTCACCTCGACATTCGCGCCGCCGGGAAATTCCGCGGGGTCGAGCAACGGCGCCGTGGACAGGTCAAAGCCCGCCACCGGGTCCGCCACGAGCACCGCCAGATGCGGGTTCCCCAGTGAGATCCGCAGGCCGGCGTACTCCAGCCCGCCGATCACCGTCCGGCCGGGCCCGAGTATCGCCGGAACGCCCATCTCCGCGGTAATCGAGCCGTCCGGCTCCACCCGCACCTTCCGCGGGCCCGACCTGGTTGCCACCGTGAAGGCCAGATCCCGTACCAGGCCATGGTCTAGCAGGTAGCGAGCGAATACCCGGATACCGTTGCCGCACATCTCGGCGACGCTGCCGTCCGCGTTGCGGTAGTCCATGAACCACTCGGCAGCCGGCTCGCCGCCACCATCCAGGTCATCCCCGGGCCACCAGAAGCCGTCCCCCGGCCGGTGGCCGGCGTCCGGCTGCCCGGTCCAGGCTCCGGCCCGCCCAGTGCCCTCGGCACCCCTTTGGCCACCGCTGCCGCGCTCCTGCGCGGCGGCCAGGACGATCCGCAGCACGCCATCCGCGCCGAGCCCGGACCTGCGGTCGCACAGCCGGGTGATCAGCCCCGGTTCCAGGACGAGATCGTCCTGGAAGTCGGGCAGCAGGACGAAGTCGTTCTCCGTGCCGTGCCCCTTGGCGAACCGCATCCTCCGATGGTAATGATCTCGCTGCCGCGCTCGGTGCCGCTGGTGAAATCTAGCTGCTCAGGGCGGTGCCAGCCGGGCCGCCGGGCGCGGGGCTGGCAACGGCCCGGCCGTTAGCTGGCCCGGGTGCGGCCTGCGGGCCGGCCGACGCTGCGCCGGCAGCGCGCCGCCGGGCCGCGCCGTCCGCGGCCGGCTCGCCCGGCTGGTTCGGGCTGCCAGTGCCGTCACCGTCCGGTAACGCCGTCGATGCTCTCCCTGAGCAGGTCGGCGTGGCCGTTGTGCCGTGCGTACTCGCCGATCATGTGCACGTACACCATGCGCAGCGAGAATTCCTCGCCCCCCACGTCGAGGGTGTCGCCGAAGGCCATGCCCGCGACGGCCTCGTCGGCGCGGCGCCACTCGGCCTGCAGGCGCTCCAGATAGTCGCTGGCCGCTGCGGCCCGGCCGTCGTCGAAATCGGCGTCCTTGCCGCGGGCTGGGTCGTACATGGGCTCGACCGGCTGCCTCGCCGCCCGCTGCCGGAACCAGATCCGCTCGACCTTGGCCAGGTGCCGGACCAGGCCGAGCAGCGACAGGTTCGACGCCGGGACGGGACGGCTGGCGAGCTGCTCGCCAGTCAGGCCCGCGCAGATGTTCAGCAGCGTGACGCGCTGCCAGTTCAGGTAGCCCTCGAGGATCGGCCGGTCGGCACCGCTCAGCGGTCCGTCAACCGGGCACGGGGCCGGTGCCGTCCAAGTCATCAGCCAAGCCTCTCTGCTCAGGGCGCGGTACCGGACTCCGCCCACCGCTGGAAACTGCGATCTTGTCATCCGGCCATGCGCCGTCGCGGCATGCTTCCGTCCTGCAGTCGCTGCAAGATGCCAGCGGAGCTATCGGGCAAGTCGTCCGGATAATCATGACTCCAGGGCCGGGTTCCTGCCAACAGTTAAGCCGGATGAGACCACCGCCCCCGGCACCCGGGGCGGCGGCGGCCGCTAGCCGGCCAGGCCGGATGCCCGCAGTCCGGCCTGCTGCGCCACGGCCAGCGCGTGATCGGCCACGCCGGGATCGTCGGCTGCCAGCCAGGTGATCCGCGGATCCCGGCGGAACCACGCCACCTGCCGCCGGGCGAACCGCCGGGTCGCCAGCACGGTATCGGCGACGGCTTGCTGTTCCGGGCACTCTCCGGCCAGCAGGCGCAGCACCTGGGCGTAGCCGAGTGCGCGGCTCGCGGTCCTGCCCTCGCGGAGGCCGCAGCTGGCCAGTGCGTGGACTTCGGCGACGAAGCCTGCCTGCCACATCCGGTCGACCCGGTCGGCGATGCGCCGGTCGAGCTCGGCCCGCGGCAGCCGCAGGCCGACCTGCACCGCCGGGTAGACCGACTCGTAGTCGGGCAGGGTCGCGCTGAACGGCCGCCCGGACAGCTGGATCACCTCAAGCGCCCGGATTATCCGGCGGCCGTTGCCCGGCAGGATCGCCGCCGCCGCGGCCGGATCGGCCCGCTGCAGCCTGGCGTGCAGCGCCGCCGCGCCGCGCTCGGCTAGGTCGGCCTCCAGGCTCTCGCGCAGCGCCGGATCGGTGCCGGGGAATTCCAGCTTGTCGATCGCGGCGCGGATGTACAGGCCGGAACCGCCGACCAGGATCGGTATCCGGCCGCGCGCGCTGATCTCGCCGATGGCCGCGCGCGCCAGCCGCTGGTATTCAGAGACGCTCGCGGTTTCCGTTACGGCCCAGACGTCAAGCAGGTGGTGCGGCAGGCCGGCCCGCTCCGCCGGGGCCAGCTTCGCGGTGCCGATGTCCATGCCACGGTACAGCTGCATCGAGTCGGCGTTCACGATCTCGCCGCCGAGCGCGCGGGCCAGCCGCAGCGAAAGGCCCGATTTCCCGGCCGCAGTCGGTCCCACGACCGTGAGCACGGGCTGCGGCATGGCCCTAGTCTGCCAGCGCCGGCCGGCCGGAAGACTAGCTGGCTGCCATCAGGCTCTGCCAAGACGCGACCAGGTAGGTGACGCCGAAGGGGGCGGCGGCACAGCGCAGGTGCCCGCGCAGCGCGATGTTTTCCGCCGCGCCGGCCAGCACCTGCCAGGCGGCCCGGCCGACGATCATCAGCTCGCCGTCGAGGGCGGGATCCAGCCTGGCCAGCGTGGCCGGGTCGGCAGCGGCCAGCGCCGCTGCGACCTCGGCGTCGTAGCGCTCGGCGGCGGGGTCGGCCGCCCCGTGCACACCGGCGGCCTTCCTGGCGGACGCGTCGCCCATCGCCAGCATGGCCGTCTTAGGGGCCATCCCGGCGAGTTCCGCGCCGAGCCGGAGGCAGTCGGCGGGCGGCATGTCCGCCGCCACCGCGCGCCATTGCAGCCGGGCTGATCCGGCGCATGAGGCTACGGCGGCTGCCTGCTCAAGGAGCCAGGCACCCACGGTCAGCGACAGCGGCAGCACTGGCTCCGCCGAGCCGGCCGGCCGCTCGGCGGACCCGGCAGGCCACGGGATGCCGAAGGGCCGCAGGCTCCCGGTCACCGATCCGGCATAGGTCGCGCTGGTGGTCGCGCCGCCCACCACGACGAGCAGGTCTGGCTCAGCTGCCAGCAGGGCGGCCACGGCCGCCACGCAGGACGCGCGCAGCTCGCGCAGTTCCGTGACGCTGGGTGGCCCGCCTGCCGCAGACCCGGCGGCGCCCATGGCCGCCGGGATGAGCAGCGGCGGGTGCGGGCAGACGGCGGCCGCGGCGAGCACGGGCCGCTAGGCGGGACGGCCGACGGCGGGCATGCCCAGCAGCACTCGCGCCGTGCTCACTCCGGCGGCCGCCGTGCCGCCGGCCGCCGTGCCGCCTCGCCTGGCCGCCCAGGCATCGCCGCCACGGGTCCGGCGCACCGCCAGCGGCTGGCCATCGGCGATCAGGTAGTGCGGGGCGCCGCGGGTGACAATGGTGGTGACCACGTCTCCCGGCCGCGGCGACGTGCCCGCAGGCGCGAAATGCACCAGCCGGTTGTCGCGCGCCCGGCCGGACATCCGGTGGGTAGTCTCGTCCTTGCGGCCCTCGCCGTCGGCGACGAGCACTTCCACCGGCCGGCCGGTGAACTCCGCGTTCGCGGTGAGCGAGGTCTCCGCCACCAGCGTGGCCAGCCGTTCGTATCGGTCCTGCACCACCGCGGCTGGTACCTGCCCGGCCATCGCGGCGGCCGGTGTGCCCGGCCGCTGGGAGTACCTGAAGGTGAAGGCGCCGGCGAACCTGGCCTGGCGGACCAGGTCTAGCGTGTCGGCGAAGTCCCGCTCGGTCTCGCCCGGGAAGCCCACGATGATGTCGGTCGTGATCGCGGCATCCGGGATCGCGGCCCGGACCCGGTCGATAATCCTCAGGTATTTGTCCCGCCGGTAGGCCCGCCGCATGGCCCGGAGCACCGCGTCCGAGCCGGACTGCAACGGCATATGCAGCTGCGGCATCACGTTCGGGGTATGCGCCATCGCGTCGATCACGTCATCGGTGAAGTCACGCGGATGCGGTGAGGTAAACCGGACCCGCTCCAGCCCATCGACGCGGCCGCAGGCGCGGAGCAGCTTGCCGAACGCCAGCCGGTCACCGAAGCCCGCGCCGTAGGAATTGACGTTCTGCCCGAGCAGCGTGACCTCAAGAACGCCATCGGCGGCCAGTGCGCGGATCTCGGCCAGCACGTCACCGGGCCGGCGGTCCTCCTCCCGGCCGCGCAGGCTCGGCACAATGCAGAACGTGCAGGTGTTGTTGCAGCCAACCGAGATGGCGACCCAGGCCGAGTAGGGGGATTCCCGGCGGGCGGGCAGGACCGAAGGGAAGCGCTCCAGCGACTCGAGTATCTCGACCTGCGCCTGCTGCTGCGCCCGCGCGCGGTCAAGCAGCGCAGGCAGCGAGCCGATGTTGTGCGTGCCGAACACGACGTCCACCCACGGGGCCCGCGCCGTGATGCCCGCCCGGTCCTTCTGCGCAAGGCAGCCGCCGACCGCGATCTGCATGCCCGGGTGCGCGTTCTTGACCGGCAGCAGATGGCCCAGGTTGCCGTACAGGCGGTTGTCGGCGTTCTCCCGGACCGCGCAGGTGTTGAACACGACCACGTCGGGGGTGGCGTCGTCCGCGGCCCGCTGGTAACCGGCTTCCTCCAGCAATCCGGCTAGCCGCTCGGAGTCGTGCATGTTCATCTGGCATCCGTAAGTCCGGATCTCGAAGCTGCGGAGACCGTCGGAGCGCGCCATGCCCATCAGGGTAGACGCACCTGGTCCCCGGCCGTCCAGCCCGGCCGTCCAGCCCGGCCGTCCAGCCCGGCCGCGCAGCCCGGCCGGGGGGGCGCGCCGACGGCCCGGCGGGCCCTCTTGATCGCCCCGATCGGGCCGATCTTCATCGCTTCGGTCACAGAGCAGGGCTCGTGTCCGGAATCTCCGCTAGGCGGGAGCCCTCGTTGGTGCACGATAGCCCTATGACAGAGAGCGCGACGGTTCCGGCGGCAGGCGCGACGAATACAGCAGTGGATTCGACGGACACCCCTGACGCAGCGATAGACACAGGAGCGAGCCAGCCATTGACCGCCGGGGACACGGCGATACCAGTTGCCGCGTTCGGAACGTGGCCTTCCCCCATCACGGCCGCCGACGTGGCGAGGGGACGGATCCGGCTCTCCTTCCCCAGCGTTATCGGCGAGGACATTTGGTGGCAGGAAGGCAGGCCGGAGGAAGGCGGCCGGATGACCGTTGTGCACTGCGGCGCGGACGGTAGGCCGCGCGCCCTGCTGCCCGCCCCGTGGAATGCGCGGACGCGCGTGCATGAATATGGTGGATTGTCTTATTTGCCGGTGCCGCGCGCCTCGGTCCGGCCCCGCGCGGCGGGCGGGAAGCCTCCGCGCGGTCACGCGATTGTCTTTGCTAACTACTCCGACCAGCGGCTCTACCTGGCCGGGTTGGAGGCGGCCGACGCGAAGGATGCGGCGCCCCCGTGCCCGCTGACGCCCGATCCGGCCGCGATCGGTGCGGCCGGCCTGGAGGCGGCCGGGCTGCGGTTCGCCGACTTCGCGCTCTCCCCGGACCGCAAGGAGGTCTGGTGCGTTCAGGAAAGGCATGCCGACGGTAAAGTCACCCGCGCGATAGTCGCGGTCCCGCTGGACGGCTCGGCGGCCGATAACGCCGAGGCGATCCGGCAGCTTGCCGCCGGATCCGACTTCTACGCCTTCCCCACGCCGTCGCCCGACGGCAGCCGGCTGGCTTGGATCTGCTGGAATCATCCGCACATGCCGTGGGACGGCACCGAGCTGCGGGTGGCTGCCATCGACAAGGGCATCCCCGGCAAGGGCAGGCTGGTCAAGGGCAACCTGCGGGAATCCGTGCTTGCCCCGGCATGGCGGGACAACACGAGCCTGTACGTGGCCACGGACTGGACCGGCTGGTGGAACATCTACCAGGTGGGCCTGACCGGCGAGCCGCCGCAGGCGCTCTTTCCGGCCGAGGAGGAATTCGCCGGACCGCTGTGGCAGCTCGGCGCGCGACCGTTCGCGATGCTGGCCGACGGCCGGCTCGCGGTGCTGCACGGGCGCGGTGGCCTCCGGCTGGGCATTCTCGATCCGGAGACATCCGAGCTGACCGACCTGGACATCGGGTTCGGCGAGTTCTCAGCCGGGCTGTCCGCGGATGGAAATGTGATCGCCGGGGTGGCCGGCGGCCCCAGCGAGCCGCTGTCGGTGGTCGGCGTCGACGCGGCCACCGCCAAGGTGGCGGTGCTGCGCCGGGAGGTCGACGAGGTCCCCGATGCCAGGTACCTGCCGGTACCGCGCCAGGTGGACCTGGAAGGACCGTACGGCCGCATCGTCCACGCGCTGGTGTACGCGCCGTCCAACCCAGCCGTGACGGCGCCGGATGGCGAGCTGCCGCCGTACGTGGTCTGGGTGCACGGCGGCCCGACCGCGAATGCGGTCGGGCTGCTGGATGTGGAGAAGGCGTACTTCACTAGCCGTGGCATCGGGATCGTCGACGTGAATTACGGCGGGTCAACCGGATACGGCCGGCTGTACCGGGAACGGCTGCGGCGCCAGTGGGGCGTTGTCGACGTCGAGGACGCGAAGGCGGCCGCCGTGTCGCTCGCCAAGTCAGGCCAGGCCGACCGCAGGCGGCTGGCGATCCGCGGCGGCTCGGCCGGCGGCTGGACGGCGCTGGCCGCAGTGACCACCGGCGCCGTGCGGGATCCGGCCTTCGCCGCCGCCACTTCCTATTTCGGTGTCGGCGATCTGCGTGGTTTCGCCGCGTCGACGCACGACTTCGAGTCCCGGTATCTCGACGGGCTGATCGGGCCGCTGCCCGGCTTCGAGACCGTGTACCTGGAGCGCGCCCCGGTGGGCCACGTGACCGACAAGACTTGCCCGGTGCTGCTGCTGCAGGGCCTCGATGACCCGGTTGTGCCGCCGCAGCAGGCCGAGAGCATCTCGGCTGACCTGGCCGCGCACGGCATCCGGCACGCGTACATCCCATTCGCGGGCGAATCGCACGGGTTCAGGAAGGCGGAGAGCATCATCGCGTCGCTGGAGGCCGAGCTGTCCTTCTACGGTCAGATCCTGGGCTTCACGCCGCCTGGCATCCCGCCGGTCAAGCTGACGGACGGAAAGGCGGCGAGAAGGCGCTAGCGCGCGAATTCGATCGCGCGCGACTCCCGCACCACGGTGACCCGGATCTGGCCTGGGTAGGTGAGTTCCTCCTCCACCTGCTTGGCCACGTCACGGGCGATGACCTGGGCCTGGATGTCGTCGACGTTCTCTGGCTTGACCATTACCCGGATTTCCCGGCCGGCCTGCATGGCGAAGACCTTCTCGACGCCGTCCTGCGCAAGGGCGATCTGCTCCAGCCGTTCCAGGCGCTTCACGTATGCCTCAAGCGATTCGCGCCGGGCGCCCGGGCGGCCGCCGCTGATCGCATCCGCGGCCTGGGTCAGCACTGCCTCGACGGTACGCACCTCCACCTCGTTGTGGTGTGCTTCGATCGCGTGCACGACGTCCTCGGGCTCTCCGTACCGGCGGGCGATCTCGGCGCCGATCAGGGCATGGCTGCCCTCGACCTCATGGGTAAGCGCCTTGCCGATGTCGTGCAGCACCGTGCAGCGCTTCATCAGCGCAGGGTCCAGCCCGAGCTCGCTGGCCATCATGCCGGCGATGTGCGCCGACTCGAGCAGGTGCTTCAGCACGTTCTGCCCGTAGGAGGTGCGGTAGCGCAGTCTGCCGAGGAGATTAGTGAGCTCCGGGTGCAGGTCAGTGATGCCCAGGTCGACCATCGCGTCCTCGCCGGCCCGCACGCACAGCTGCTCTATCTCCGCCTTGCTCCGGTCGTAGGCTTCCTCGATCCGCTGCGGGTGAATCCGGCCATCCAGGACCAGCCGCTCCAGGGTTAGCCTGCCCACCTCGCGCCGTACCGGGTCGAAGCAGGACAGCAGCACGGCTTCCGGTGTGTCGTCGATGATCAGGTTGACCCCGGTGACCGACTCGAAGGCGCGAATGTTGCGCCCTTCGCGGCCGATGATCCGGCCTTTCATCTCGTCGCCGGGCAGGTGCAGGACTGAGACGACCGACTCGCTGGTCTGCTCGCTGGCAATGCGCTGGATGGCCAGCGTCACGATCCGCCGGGCCCGGTGCTGGCCGTCCCGCTGCGCGGCGGCCTCGATGTCGCGGACGATCAGCGCCGCCTCGCGCTTCGCCTGGTTCGATATGCCTGCCACGAGCTCGGCCTTGGCCTGCTCGGCGGTAAGGCACGCAGCCCGCTCCAGCACCTCGCGGCGCCGTTCGTCGAGCTGCTCGAGTTCGGCTCGCTGCCGGTCGATGTCCCGCTGCACCCCGTCGAGTTCGCCAGCGCGCTGGTCGATCTTGCGGGCCTCGGAGTCGATCCGCTGCTCCCGCTCCGCTAGCCGGGCCTCCCTGCGTTCCAGGTCGTTGCGGAGGTGCTTGACCTCTTCCTTGACCGCCCGGATCTCGTTCTCGACCTCGTGCCGGGCCTGGACAGACTGCTCGGTGGCCGCCTCCGCCCTGCTGACGATCGCCGCCGCGTCCACCTCGGCGCGCGCCCTGACCTGCGCTGCCTCGCGGCCTGCTTCGGCCAGCTCGCGCTCGCGCTGGTCGTCACCCTGCGCTCTGATCGGCTCGGCGGCTGGCTGGGCAGGCTGGTGGCCGGGTGATCTGCGGAGCACCACGAGAACGAGTGCGAATAGCGCGGCCACGAGCCCGATCGCCAGAACCAGCGCGATTCCGTTACTCAAGGTTCGCCCCTTCCCGCTCATGGGCGCCGCCATACCGCTTGCCGGTACCAGCGCCAAACCCTGCAGCGAGGTGCCACGCGCCTGAGCGGCTGACGCCCGCCCGGGCCGGTATCCGCCCGAGCCAGCGCCCGATGGGCGTCCGGCCCGATTCGCTCCCGGCCAGCCGGGACGCCTGGATAACCCGAACGGTTGCCGTCTGTTGCCGGTGCTCCTTTCTCACCGGCCTCTCATCGGGCCCTCGGACTGGTCGGCCGAACCCGCCTGGCCCGGCGTACCGCAGATGGCATCCGGCCAGCAGCCGGGCCGGCTGACGCGGTCAGACCATCGGCCCGACCGGCTCAGATCGTCCGGCCGACGCCGCTGCCGACTACCGCGCGCCTGTGCCCGCGGGCTGTGTACCAGTCCTTTATGCCTCACAGCCTCCGGATTCGCCGGTCCGTCCCAGCCGGTTCCTGGCTCTCCGGTGCTCGCGTTTGATCTTGCCTGCCTATGCTTACCCGCCTAGCGCGGAGCAAATACCTCACTGCCGTGAGGCTAAGCGGAGATAACGTTTTGGGCAAGCAGGGCCTGCGCGGCCTGCCCCGGGCGATGGCTCACCGCGGCTCGCTGCCGAGACGGCTGCCGGTTGTTTACCATGCGGCCGCCGGTCCGTCAGGTTCGGTCTCTGGCGGGTCATCCAGGTCGATCCCGGCCCCGGCCGGGTCGAGGCCCTCGCGCTCCAGGGCCTCTCGCACGACCCGGTAGGTGATCGCGGCCGAGTATCCCTTCCTGGCGAGCAGGCCGGTAAGCCGCCGGATTCGAGCGGCCAGCGGCTGCCCTCTCGTGCTGGCCAGCCGGCGCTCGACAAGGCTGCGTGCGGTGGCGATTTCCTGGCCCGGATCGAGCCTGCCGACGGCCGCCTTGATGTCGTCGCGCGGAACCCCGCGCTGCCTCAGCTCGGCTGCGAGGGCACGGCGGGCCAGGCCCCGGCCGTGATGCCGGGACTCAACCCAGGCGGCAGCGAATGCCGCATCGTCGATGAGCTTGACCTCGCTGAAGCGCCCGAGCACGGCTTCGGCAGTCTCCTCGGGTACGCCACGCCGCCGCAGCGCCGCGGCGAGCTCGGCCCGGGTCCGCGGGGCGGCAGTCAGCATCCGCAGGCAGATCTGTCGCGCGACCGCCTCCTGACCTGCCTGACCTGCCTGACCTGCCTGGCCGGGCAGGTCAGGCAGGGTCCGCCCGGCCGGCACGCCAGGAACGGCCCACCCGCCCGGCGTTACTGGCGCGGAATCCGATGGGGCCGCCGGGCTGGCGCGCTTGGCGCTACGACCCACCGCCCGCGACTCCTCTGGCTCCGGCGGTGACCTTGGCCCCGGAAATGCTTGGCACCACCGCTAGGTCGGGCTTCCCGCCGGCCTCCGCATCCAGCCGCGGGCCTACGCCAAGCTTCTCCTTGATCTTCTTCTCGATCTCGTTCGCGAGGTCGGGGTTGCTGCGCAGGAAATTCCTGGCGTTCTCCTTGCCCTGGCCGAGCTGGTCGCCCTCATAGGTGTACCAGGCACCGGACTTGCGGACGATCGCCTGCTCCACGCCAAGGTCGATCAGGCTGCCCTCCCTGCTGATGCCTACGCCGTACAGGATGTCGAACTCCGCGACCTTGAAGGGCGGGCTGCACTTGTTCTTGACCACCTTCACCCGGGTGCGGTTGCCCACCGCGTCGGTGCCGTCCTTGAGCGTCTCGATCCGCCGGATGTCCAGCCGTACCGATGCGTAGAACTTCAGCGCCTTCCCGCCCGTCGTCGTCTCGGGCGACCCGAACATGACGCCAATCTTCTCGCGCAGCTGGTTGATGAAGATCGCAGTCGTCTTGGTCTGGTTCAGCGCGCCCGCGATCTTGCGGAGCGCCTGGGACATGAGGCGGGCCTGCAGCCCGACGTGGCTGTCCCCCATCTCGCCCTCGATTTCCGCCCGCGGCACGAGTGCGGCCACCGAGTCGATGACGATGACGTCGACGGCCCCGGAGCGGATGAGCATGTCAGCGATCTCCAGCGCCTGCTCGCCGGTATCCGGCTGCGAGACAAGCAGCGCGTCGGTGTCCACGCCGAGCTTCTTGGCGTAGTCCGGATCAAGCGCGTGCTCGGCGTCGATGAAGGCGGCGATCCCGCCGGCCTTCTGCGCGTTCGCGACCGCGTGCAGGGCCAGTGACGTCTTGCCGCTGCTCTCCGGGCCGTAGATCTCGACGATCCGGCCGCGCGGGAGGCCGCCGATGCCGAGCGCCGCGTCGAGTGAGATGGATCCGGTGGGGATCACCTCAACCGGTGCCCGGGTGTCATCGCCGAGCCGCATGATCGCGCCCCTGCCGAACTGCCGTTCGATCTGGGCGAGCGCGGTTTCCAGGGACTTCTCCCGGTCGCCGCCGCCTTTGCTGCCCGCCCTGTCGTTCGGTGCCATGAGAACTCCCGTTGGGAAGGGGCTACCCGCCGTGCCAGCCAGAGCCGACCGCCGGTTGAGCCGTTCGTATATAGCGCTTCCGCGCTGTCAACTACGTCGTGAACTGTCGGCTCCGACGCTACGCGCCGCCTCTGACAGTCTCCGGGCAGTCTCCGGGCGCTGGTTCCTGGCGCTGGCGCCGCACCGGGCCCGGCGAGGCCGCTGAGGTCACCAGCAGGGCTACCCTAGACGAACAATTGTTCGATCATAGCGCGACGCGCCGAGGCCCAGATGCAGAACTCTTAGACGACGCGCCCCGCCTCCCAAAACACCCAGCCGTCGTAGTGAACTACAGTTCACTACGAATAGAACTCATAATGCACTGCAGCTAACTATGGACTCCTTCTATGATGTACTGTAGTGCACAACTAAGCCAGATCATTGTGCTCCCAGATGAGCCAGATCTTGGCCATCCCAGCTGAGGTGGTCGCATGCCCAGGGTCTCCGTCGACGTGTCCGTGCGCAGCCGGGAGCTGCTCGACAGCCACTTCGACGAGTGGCAGCCGCTGCGGGGCCTCGCCCGCCCGCCACGCGGCTGGATTCATGCGGTCCGCGAAGCGCTGGGCATGAGCGCGGCGGCACTCGCCGGCCGCCTGGGAATCACGCCCGGCGCGGTCATCAGGCTGGAGCAGTCCGAGGCTGCCGACCGGGCCCGGCTGGAGACGCTGCGCCGGACCGCCGACGCGCTCGGCTGTGATCTTGTCTACCTGCTCGTGCCGCGTCGCCCGCTCACTGCGGTCGTCCGGGACCGGGCCCGGGAGCTTGCCCGCCTGCAGGTCGCCGCCGTTGAGCAGACGATGCGCCTGGAGGACCAGGCAACGGGCCAGCCGGGCGCGCTGGAGGATCAGCTCACCGAGCGGCTGCTCGAGCGCGGCCGGCTGTGGAGCGGCCCAGGCGCATGACCGACCTGGCCAGCGGGCCGTCCGGCGCCACCCCGGTGACCGACGCCGAGCGGCGAGGGCTGCTCCAGCCGGTGCTGACCCGGGCCGAGCTCAACCTCGCCGAGGCGGCGAACATCAATGCCGCGATGTCGTGGCTGTTCTTGTCCCGCCGCCGGATCCGGCCGGAGTCGGTGACCGGCGAGCAGTGGCTGCAGCGCCTGCACCGCGAGATGTATGGCCAGGTCTGGGCCTGGGCGGGACGCTACAGGACCGCTGACCGGAACCTCGGCGTGCCGCACTGGCAGATCCGGATGGACATGCGCGGCATCCTCGCTGATGCGCGCGCCTGGCTCGCCGACACCACCCGGGCGCGCGCGTGCCTGACCTGGTCATTGATCACGGATGATTCGGGGGGTTCTGACGCGCGAATCATCCGCGATCATGAAACGCTCGCCGGTTGTGGTGGCAGTGCGGCTGCTGTGGTGGCAGTGCGGCTGCTGTGGTGGCAGTGCGGCTGCTGTGGTGGCAGTGCGGCTGCTGTGGTGGCTCAGCGGCGGGACTCGGGGATGTTGAATGCCTCGCAGACGGCGCGCCAGACGATCTTCGCGTCGGTGCCGTCAGCCAGCGCCTGGCTGACCGTCCTGCTGCCGAGGGAGGCGAGCACCTGATCCTTGGCCACGCTGTCGGCGTACACGTCGCCGAACTGCGCGCGCATTCGTTCCCAGAACGCAGTGAGACGCACCGCGCCAGGCTACCCGGATGACTGGCGCGGTCTGTCGTACCCAGCAGGCACTATGGAGTCATGCCCGCCAAGCCGCCAGCCCGGACGCTAACCCAGCCGCCAGCCGGGGCGGCTGCGCAGCCGCCAGCGCCGACGCAGCCGATGGACGGCTTCTCCGCGCCGACTAGAGCCTGGTTCACGGCTGCCTTCGCCGAGCCGACGCAGGCGCAGGCGCAGGCCTGGGCGGCCATCGGCAACGGGGACAACGCGCTGGTCGTGGCCCCGACCGGCTCCGGTAAGACGCTCGCCGCCTTCCTCTGGGCGATCGACAAGCTGGCGACCGAGCCGGTTCCGCAGGATCCGCTGCTGCGCTGCCGGGTGCTCTACATCTCGCCGCTCAAGGCGCTGGCCGTGGACATCGAGCGGAACCTGCGCTCACCGCTCACCGGCGTCGGGCACGCCGCCCGCGGCTCGGCGCCGACATCAGCGAGATCAGGGTCGGCGTCCGCACCGGGGACACCGCAGCGGACGAGCGGCGCAAGCTGGCGGGCAAGCCGCCGGACATCCTGATCACCACGCCCGAGTCACTGTTCCTGCTGCTGACGTCCAAAGCCCGCGATGGGCTCCGGGGCGTCGAAACAGTGATCGTGGACGAGATACATGCTCTGGCAGGTACTAAACGTGGTGCACATCTGGCATTGTCGCTGGAACGCCTGGATGCCCTCCGTGGCGGATCGGACGCCGCCGGAACCAGCGCGGTCGTCATCCGCCAGCACGGCGGGCCGGACGGCACTGCCGCGGACGGCACTGCCGCGGACGGCACTGCCGCGGACGGCACCCCCGGGGACGAGCCAGCCCGCCGGCCGGCCCAGCGGATCGGGCTGTCCGCCACCGTCCGGCCGCCCGAGGAGGTCGCCGCGTTCCTCGGCGGCGCCCGCCCGGTGACCATCGCCGCGCCGCCGAGCGACAAGCGCATCGAGCTCAAGATCGTGGTACCGGTCGAGGACATGACCGACCTGGAGCCGGCCCGCGCGCCCGGCCCGGAGGCCGGCGGGCTGACCGAGCTTGGCGGGCCGGGCGAGCCGGGCGGCCCGGCGGGCGACGAAGCTGGCCGCCGGGGGTCGATCTGGCCGCACGTCGAGGAGCGGGTGCTGGATTCTGATCCAGGCGCACAAGTCGACCATCGTGTTCGCGAACTCCCGCCGCCTGGCCGAGCGGCTCTGCGGCCGGCTAAACGAGCTCGCCGCGGACCGCGCCGAGGCACTGGCACAGCAGCACGCGGACCAGGCCGACGGGCCGGCCTGGGCGGATCCGCCAGCCCGGCCGCCGGCCGAGCTGATGGCCCAGGCCGGAGCCTCGGCAGGCGCGCCTGCCGACGTGGCCCGCGCCCATCACGGCTCGGTGTCCCGGCAGGAACGGGCTCAGATCGAGGAAGCGCTGAAGGGCCGGCTGCCCGCCGTGGTAGCCACCTCCAGCCTGGAGCTCGGCATTGACATGGGCGCCGTCGACCTGGTCATCCAGGTGGAGTCGCCGCCGTCGGTGGCCAGCGGCCTGCAGCGCACCGGCCGGGCCGGCCACAACGTGGGCGATGTCTCCCGCGCCGTGATCTTCCCGAAGTACCAGGGTGACCTGGTCCAGGCGACCGTGGTCGCCCAGCGAATGCGGGGCGGCCAGATCGAGGAGCTGCGCATCCCGCGCAACCCCCTCGACGTGCTGGCCCAGCAGATCGTCGCGATGACGGCGATGGACGACTGGGACGTCACGAAGCTGGAGCAGACCGTCCGCCGCGCGACGCCGTTCGCCGGGCTGAGCCGCCCGGTGCTGGAGGCCGTGCTCGACATGCTGGCCGGCCGCTACCCGAGCGACGAGTTCGCCGGGCTGCGGCCGCGGCTGGTCTGGGACCGGATGACCGGGACGCTGCGCGGCCGGCCCGGCGGCCAGCGGATCGCCGTAACCAGCGGCGGGACCATCCCGGACCGGGGACTGTTCGGCGTCTTCCTGGCCGGCGGCCAGCGCGACAAATCCGGCAGGCACTCACGGCGGGTCGGTGAGCTGGACGAGGAAATGGTCTACGAGTCCCGGGTCGGCGACGTGTTCGTGCTCGGCGCTAGCTCGTGGCGGATCGAGGACATCACTGCCGACCAGGTACTCGTCTCCCCCGCGCCCGGCCAGCCGGGCAGGCTGCCGTTCTGGCATGGTGACGCGCTCGGCCGCCCGGCCGAGCTCGGCCGGGCGATCGGCGAATACTGCCGTGAGCTCGGCGCCGCCAGCCCGGCGGACGCCACCGCCCGGCTGCGCGGTGACGGCCTGGACAAGCTGGCCGCGGCGAACCTGATCAGGTACCTGACCGGGCAACGCGAGGCGACCGGCTACCTGCCTGACGACCGGACCCTGGTGATGGAGCGCTTCCGGGACGAGTTGGGCGACTGGCGGCTGGTGCTGCACAGCCCGTTCGGTGCCCGGGTGCACGCTCCCTGGGCACTGGCCATCGCGGCCCGGCTGCGTGACCGTTACGGCGGGATGGACGTGCAGGCGCTGCACACCGACGACGGGATCGTGATCCGGGTACCGGACTCCGACGACCCGCCCCCGGCCGGCATCGCCGAGTTTGACGCCGACGAGATCGAACCGCTGGTCACCGCGGAGCTCGGCGCGTCCGCGCTGTTCGCCTCCAGGTTCCGGGAGTGCGCGGCGCGGGCGCTGCTGCTGCCCAGGCGCCAGCCCGGGCGGCGCACCCCGCTCTGGCAGCAGCGGCAGCGATCCGCCCAGCTGCTGTCAGTGGCCAGCAAGTACGGCACGTTTCCGATCGTGCTGGAGACCGTCCGGGAGTGCCTGCAGGACGTCTTCGACGTGCCCGGCCTGATCGGCCTGATGCGTGACCTGTCGGCCCGGCGGATCCGGCTGGTCGACGTCGAGACTCCCGCGCCGTCGCCGTTCGGCCGGTCGCTGCTGTTCCGCTACGTCGGCGCGTTCATGTACGAGGGCGATTCGCCGCTGGCCGAGCGCCGCGCCCAGGCACTGGCGCTCGACTCGTCCCTGCTGGCCGAGCTGCTCGGCCAGGCCGACATGCGCGAACTGCTGGACCAGCTGATCGTCGAGGATTCGGAACGGAAATTCCAGCGGCTCTCCCCCGACCGGGCAGCCCGTGACGCGGAGGGCGTCGCGGACATGATCCGCGACATCGGGCCGCTGTCCGCGCCGGAGGTGGCCGAGCGCAGCACCGACCCCGCTGCCGCCGGAGGCTGGCTGGCCGGGCTCGCCGCCCAGCGGCGCGTGCTGGAGGTAAGGGTCGGCGGCGAGGCCCGGTGGGCCGCGGTCGAGGACGCCGGCCGGCTGCGGGACGCGCTCGGCGTCCCGCTGCCGCCTGGCGTGCCCGCCGTTTTTGCCGAGCCGGTCCTGGACCCGCTGGGCGACCTGGTGGCCAGGTACGCCCGGACGCACGGCCCGTTCGCCGCGGCGGCGGCGGCGGGCCGCTACGGGCTCGGCGTGGCCGTCGTCACCGGCGCGCTGCGCCGCCTGGCTGCCGAGGGACGGGTCGCCGAGGGCGAGTTCGTGCCCGGCGGCCGCGGCACCGAATGGTGCGATTCGGGCGTGCTGCGGCTGCTGCGCCGGCGCTGCCTGGCGAGGCTGCGCAAGGAAGCCGAGCCGGTGCCGCCGCAGGCGCTGGCCGCTTTCCTGCCTGCCTGGCAGGACGCGGGTCATTCGGCCGGCCGCCGGGCGGACGGCCGGCGGGCCCGCCGTGGAGGTCCCGATGCGGTTTACGACGTGGTCGAGCAGCTGGCCGGGACCGCGGTGCCCGCATCGGCGCTGGAGACCCTGGTGCTGCCCGGCCGGGTGCCCGGTTATGAGCCGGCCATGCTCGATGAGCTGACCGCCGCCGGCGAGGTCGTCTGGTCAGGCGCGGGCGCGCTGCCGGGCAGCGATGGCTGGATCGTGCTGGCGCCGGCCGCCGCCGCGCCGCTGCTGTTCCCCGCGCCCGGCGAGATCACAATGACGCCGCTGCACGAGGCGATCCTTGCTGCCCTTGACGGCGGCGGCGCGCTGTTCTTCCGCGCGCTGGCCGACCGGGCGGCGGCGGCCGCGCGGGACAAGGCGCCGGCCGACGGCCCGGCAGACCCTAGGGCCGACCCGGCCGGCGGCTCATCCAGTGCGCAGCGATTCCGCGTTCCGGCCGGCCGCGCGGCCGAGCAGGCCGTCGCGGCGGCGATCTGGGATCTGGTCTGGGCTGGCCGGCTGATCAACGACACGCTGGCACCGCTGCGAACCATGCTCGGTGCGGGCAGGCCGGTCGCTGCGACAGCACTGCCCGGCGAGGGAGCCGGCCCGCCCGCGGATGGCAGCCGGCGGGCAGCCGGCGCACCGGGCCGGATAGCGCTGCGGCGGCCAGGCATGGGCCGGCCGGGCATGGGCCGCGGCGCGGTCCCGTCCCGCAGCGGCCCGCCGACGGTCAGCGGCCGCTGGTCGCTGCTAGCGCCGGGCGAGCCGGACCAGACCAGGCGGCTGCACGCGCTGGCCAGGACGCTGCTCGACCGGCACGGCATCGTGATCAGGGGCGCCATTGCGGCGGAGCGGGTGCCCGGCGGGTTCGGTGCGCTCTACCCGGTGCTGCGCGCGATGGAGGAAGCCGGGCACTGCAGGCGCGGCTACTTCGTCGAGGGCCTCGGCGCCGCCCAGTTCGCGCTGCCGGGCGCGGTCGACCGGATGCGGGCGCTGGCCCAGCCAACGTCAGCCCGGCCGCCGTCAGCCCAGGACGACGCGGCGAACGCTCCCGTCATCGTGCTGGCAGCCACCGATCCGGCCAACGCCTACGGTGCCGCACTGGCCTGGCCGGCCAGGCCAGACGAGACGCCAGGCAGCCACCGGCCGGGACGGAAGGCCGGTGCGCTCGTCGTGCTATCCGGCGGCGAACTCGTGCTGTACGTCGAGCGCGGCGGCAAGACTCTGCTGTCCTGGACCAGCGATCCGGCCGCGCTCGCCCCGGCTGCCACAGCCCTCGCCGACGCCGTGCGCGCGGGCGCGCTCGGCAGGCTCACCGTCGAGCGCGCCGACGGCGCCGGGGTCTACGACTCCCCGCTGGCCCACGCCCTGGAGCAGGCCGGCTTCCGGCCCACCCCGCGCGGCCTCCGCCTGCGCCGCTAACCGAAGATCGCGCTACGACCTGAGCAAGGCAGGATGAAGGCATGCGAGCAATAGTGGTGCGGCGGACCGGCGGGCCGGAGGTACTGCAAGCGGCAGACGTGCCAGCTCCGCAGCCCGGGCCTGGCCAGCTGCTGGTCGACGTCGCCGCGGCCGGCGTCAACTTCATGGACATCTACCAGCGTGAGGGCCGCCCGCCCTACTCGCCGGAGCTGCCGTTTATCCCTGGCGCGGAGGGCGCGGGAACGGTCGCGGCGGCCGGCCCTGGCGTTACCGGCTTCGCGGTGGGCGACCGGGTGGCCTGGAGCATCGCGCCGGCCAGTTACGCGGAGCAGGCCCTGGTGCCCGCGGCGAGCGCGGTGCCCGTGCCGGACGGCGTAGACCTGCAAGTCGCGGCCGCCGTCATGCTGCAGGGCATGACGGCGCACTACCTCTGCAACGACACGTTCCCGGTCGACCACGGCGACATTGTCGTCGTGCACGCGGCGGCGGGCGGGGTCGGCCTGCTGCTGACGCAGCTGGTCAAGCTACGTGGCGGCATCGTGATCGGCACCACGTCGACTACCGGGAAGGCTGCGCTGGCCAAGCAGGCTGGCGCAGATCAGGTGGCCGGCTATGACGACTTCGGCGCGATCACCCGCGAGGTCACCGGCGGCGCCGGCGCAGCGGCCGTGTATGACGGCGTCGGCCAGGCGACCTTCGATGCCAGCCTGGCCGCGCTGCGCCCGCGCGGCTGCATGGTGCTCTACGGCGGGTCCAGCGGGCCGGTGCCGCCCTTCGAGCTGCAGCGGCTGGCCGCCGGGGGCTCGCTGTTCATCACCCGGCCGACGCTCGGCAGTTACATCGCCAGCCGCGATGAGCTGCTGTCGCGGTCCAGTGACCTGTTCGGCTGGATCGGCCAGGGCCGGCTCACCGTGCGGGTCGGCGGCAGCTACCCGCTGGCCGAGGCCGGCCGCGCGCATCATGACCTAGCCGGACGCGGCACCACCGGCAAGTTGATCCTGCTGCCGTGAACGACAGCCCTGCTGCTCGACCTGGCCTGCGTGCCGGTCTTTGGTCACGGCCAGGGCACCAGCTCAGCGAGGCCGGGCAGTAGCCGCTGCGCAATGACCAGGTCACCGTCCAGCGGCCGGTCGCTGGTGTCCGCCGGCAGCACGCCAGCCACCAGCTCGAATGCCTCGGCCAGCGCCCCGGCCAGTGACATGCCAGCGGGCGCCGGGCCAGCTGATGCGGGGTCAGCGGGTGCCGGGTCAGTGAGCCGGATGCGGCGCAGCCGCAGCGCCCGGATCGCGGCGACAAGCTCGCACGCGAGCACCATCCGGTAGGCGGGTACTACATCGGTAGTGGCCCGCGCCGACTGGGTGGAGAATCCGGCGTGCTCCTCCACCCCGCGGGACAGCACCGCGCTGCCCAGCGCAGCCGGCCCGGCCAGCCGCCGGATGTCGGCAATCGCCGACTGGGCGACGTACTCCAGGATCATGACGCCGGAACTCGGCGGCGGGTCGGTGGCCAGGAACGGCGCCAGGCCCGTGAAGGCCGGCTCGACCAGCGTGCCGAGCCTGGCGGCTGACAGCGCCGACGTCTGGAACAGCGCCGCACGGAGCGCGTCCAGGGCCAGGCCGATATAGCCGGTGTGAAAGTTGCCGTTGTGCCAGACCGCCTGGCCGGCCACGTCGATCAGCGGATTCTCCGCGGCGGAATTCAGCTCGCTGGTCACGACCTGGGTGGCGTGCCGGGCCGCATCGACGGCCGGCCCGTGCACCTGCGGCAGCGCCCGGTAGCCGTACGGGTCCTGGACCCGCGGCGCCGACCCGTTGCGCCCGGTCAGCAGCCGCCGCATCGCCGCGGCCACCGCCTGCTGACCCGGATGCGGCCGGGCAGCATGCACCGGCGCGGCGTACGGCTCTGCAGACGCATCGACAGCCAGGTGCGAGAAGGCCGCGACGACAATGGCGGCCCGCAGCAACTCGGCCAGGTCGCTGCAGCCGAGGGCGGCTTCGCCGATGGTTGCCGCGTTGCTGGACAGGAACGCCAGCGCATCCGGCGAGGCCAGCGGGAACCGCGGCGGGCTGGCCGGCTGCGGCACCCAGTCTCGCTCGCCGAGCAGGCACAGCGCGGTCACGGCCAGCGCCGTGAGGTCGCCGGTGCCAATCGCCCCCCAGACCGGGACTGGTACCGACAGGCCGCCGTTGATGGCCTCGGTAAGCGCATCCAGCGCGCCCGGATCCACCCCGGAACCACCAGCGGCGATCTGGTTGACCCGCACGACGAGCATTGCCCGGCCCAGCTCGGCGGCGATCAGCGGCCCGCCGCCGCCGGCGTGGCTGCGCACCAGCCGCAGGCCGTGGCCGGCCACGTCACCGCTGCCGACGGCCAGCCCGCGATTCGCGCCCACGCCGGTGGTCCGGCCGTAGACCTCCCGGCGTGCGGTGGCATACGCGGCCACCTCGGCGGCCGCCCTGGCCCGCTGCCTGCCCTCGTCGCTGAGCGCCACCCGGGCCAGCCCGCGCGCAGCCGCGGCTACATCACCGCAGGCCAGCGAGATCCCGTCGAGCACGAGCACGGGATTCTCGCCGTCGGCTACCTCGATGGCGAACCGCTCCCTTAACGACCGCTGCTGCGCCACGACCACTTGCGCGACATCAGGTAATGCGCAGACATAGCCGGATCATATAGCCGCGGCTGGCCGCCGGAACGGGCGCTGCCGCCGCGGCCGCCGCGGCGGCCGTACCGGAGCGGCCGGCGCCCCGACCCAGGCACGCACCGCCGCGTACGTGGTCATGCGGGTCGAAAAAGCGCTCGCCCGAAGAAGCTGGTGATCCGGACGAAGTGCATCTTCAGCCCCGGCTTTTCCGGCCATCGTGCAGTGGAATTACCGCGGAAACTTCAGCAGCGCACTTTCCGGCATCGGGTGGCTCAACGGACATCCGTGCGCCGGCCAGCGGCCGGGCGTCGTTTGGCTGCATAATGCTGGACATGCGTTTGTCCGCACGAGCCGACTATGCCCTGCGCGCCGCCATCGAGCTCGCCGCCGCCCAGGGCAGTCATGTCACGGCCGATCAGCTGGCCAAGACTCAGCGGATTCCCGGGAAGTTTCTTGAAGCGATCTTGACCCAGCTGAGCCGCAGCGGCCTGGTGCGCAGCCGCCGCGGGCCGGATGGCGGATTCTGGCTGGCCCGGCCGGCCGGGGAGATCTCGCTGGCCGACATCATCCGCGCTATCGACGGGCCGCTGCTCGGCGTCCGAGGCGAGCGGCCGGAGAACCTGGGCTACATCGGGGCAGCCGAGCCGCTGCAGACCGTCTGGATAGCGCTGCGGGCCAACGAGCGGGCAATTCTGGAAGATGTCTCGCTTGAGCATGTCGTTTCCGGCGCGCTGCCGGACAGCGTCCGCAAGCTCGCCGACGATCCCCGGGCCTGGGCCTGACCGCGCGGACGGCCCCGGGCCTCAGCCTGACGGCAGAGCGGTAGCGCAGTGCGAGCCCGCGTCCGGCCGGGCTGGCTGGTCAGCCGGACGCTTAGACAGGCACCATGTCGGTGATGTCCGGCGCGCGCCAGGTCAGCTGGTCAAACGCCGCGCCACCAGGCAATGCCGGACCGCCCGGCAGGACCGCGCCAGTGGGCCTGGCCGCACCACCCTGCAGCGATACCGTATCGATCACCTGCGCGCCTGGGGTGCCTTGACGCTGGCCCACGCGAGCCGGCATCCGGCCGGGAACTGGCGGCGTGATGCTGCGGCCGGGCACCCGCCCGCCCATCGCTGGCCTCTCCGTGACCGCGAGCTGGCGCCCGCCAACCGGCGCCCCGAGCCGCACGTTGGCGGCAGCAGGACCCCCTCCGGCCTGCGCAGGCCTGGCAGCCGCAGCTGGCCCGCTGGCCGATGGCCGAGGTTCCCTGGCTCCGGTCAGCACCGGCTCGTTCTGCAGTTCGGCGAGCGCGAAGTTGTCGGACACTTCCCGCAGCACCTGGGACAGCGGCGTGTCCAGTGCCGAGCAGATGGAGCCGAGCAGTTCAGATGACGCTTCCTTCTGGCCGCGTTCGACTTCGGAGAGATACCCGAGGGATACCCTCGCTGAGGCCGAGACCTCGCGGAGCGTGCGGCCTTGCCGCTGACGGAGCCGACGCAGCGCGTCACCGAGCAAGTGACGAAGCAGGACCATCGCCGCTCTCCCTTCCGAGGCCGGTTCGCTGACATCTCCACCGTACCTGTCCGCACGGACCGTACGGGAGACCATATACACGCGTGTTCTCTGACGTAACGCTGTGATCACGCGCTATCTTCCCGGAGCGCGGCCAGGACCAGGCGCAGGCACTGCGCCACCGTCTCCCGGCGGATCTCGTCGCGGGAACCGCGCAGCGCCAGCGACCGTACCGTGATGCCTGGTGCTGCGACACCGACCGCCGCGGAATCCGGCCCGGCGGCGCTGCCGCCGGCGGCAATTGCCGACCCGGCGGCCCCTGGGCAGATGCTGACCGCGATATAGACGGTGCCGACCGGCTGCCCGTCGGCCGGGTCGGGTCCGGCCACGCCGGTGGTGGCCGCGCCGACTTCCGCGCCCAGCCGGCCGCGGACGCCCGCGGCCATCTCTGCGGCGACATCAGGGTGCACGGCGCCGTGACGCTGCAGCAGGCCCGCTGGCACTCCGAGGATGGTTGCCTTCAGCTCCGTGGCATATGCGACAACCGCGCCGCGGAACACGGCCGACGCGCCAGGGATCCCGGTCAGTGCAGCGGCCAGCAGCCCGCCGGTAAGCGACTCGGCCACGGCGATGTGCTGGCCGCGTTCGATCAGCAGGGCGACGATCTCCGCGGCGGCCTGGCGTTCGCTCACTGACTTCCTTTCGCGGCCACGCGCCCGGTCACATCTCCTCAAATTTCCTTGTCGGCAACGTGCGACGGGCCGCCATGCGGCACTGCCCGGTGCAGCCGCACGGCCCTCGCCGCGTAGTCGCCGCCGGTCACCAGCGTCAGTGCGACCGCTGCCGCCATCACTACGCCGCGGATGATGCCGAACGGGCCGGGCAGGATGTAGAGCCCGATCGCAATTACCTGCAGGAGAGTTTTCGCCTTACCGCCGCGGCTGGCCGGGATGACCCCGCGCCGGATGACCCAGAACCGCAGGCCAGTCACGGCCAGCTCGCGGAACAGGATTACGGCCGTGACCCACCACGGCAAGTCGCCCAGGAAGGAGAGCGCTACCAGGGCCGATCCGGTTAGCGCCTTATCCGCGATCGGATCGGCGATCTTGCCGAAGTCGGTGATCAGCCCCCGGCGGCGGGCGAGCTCGCCGTCCAGCAGATCGGTCAGCGAGGCGACACCGAACACCACGAAGGCCGCGACCCGCCAGCCGTCCCCGCCTGCCGTCAGGAAGATCACGAAAACCGGCACGAGGCCGAGCCGGAGGACAGTCAGTCCGTTGGCGACGTTTACCAGGCCAGGCGGCGCGATCGCGGCGGGATCGCCCTGGCCGGTCTTTCCCGCGGCGTTCCCGGCAGGCAAGCTCAATGCAGTCTGGCGGGAGCCGGCCAGACAGACGCCGTCGCGCCGACGGCCGAGGCCACCAGATCCACCCCCTCCGAGCCGGTGACGGTAGCCCGCACCATGTCGCCGGCGGCCAGCGGCGCGCGGGAAAGCACCGTCGTGCTCCCGTCCACCTCCGGTGCCTGGTGCGCGGCCAGCCCGTCGTAGCTTCCGGCGGCCACCGATTCCTCGATCAGCACATCCAGCGTCTCGCCGACGCGCTCAGCCGCCCGCGCTGCCATCAGCTCCTCGGCGAGATCCGCGAGTTCCTCTACCCGCCGCGCGATCTCGTCGGCCGCCAGCTGCCCGGGAAGTCCGGCCGCCTCGGTGCCGTCCTCGTCCGAGTAGCCGAAGATCCCGATGGCGTCGAGCCGGGCGTCGCTCAGGAAGCGCTGCAGCTCGTCAACGTCGGCAGCGGTCTCGCCCGGGAAGCCGACGATGAAATTAGACCGCACGCCGGCCGCCGGGGCCGCGGCCCTGATCTGGTCAAGTAGTCCGCAGAAGCGCCCGCGGTCGCCGAACCGGCGCATCGCCCGCAGCACGCTGCCGCTGGCGTGCTGGAATGAAAGGTCGAAGTAGGGTGCCACGCCAGGAGTGGATGTCATCACCGTCACCAGGCCGGGCCGGACTTCCGCGGGTTGCAGGTAGCTCACTCGTACCCGCTCGATGCCCGGCACCGCGGCGAGAGCCGGGAGTAGTTCCTCGAGCAGCCGCAGGTTACCCAGATCCTTGCCATAGGAGGTGGAATTCTCGCTGACCAGCAGCAGCTCACGCACCCCCTGGCCGGCCAGCCAGGCGGCCTCGGTCAGCAGGTCCCGCGGGGGCCGGGAAATGAACGCGCCGCGGAACGCGGGAATCGCGCAAAAGCTGCACCGCCGGTCGCACCCGGAAGCGATCTTGAGCGGGGCGACCACCCGGCCGGCCAGCCTGCGCCGCAGCACCCGTGGCCCGGAGGCTGGCGCGACGCCCGGCGGCAGGTCAGGTATGCCATCGCCGGCCTGATCGGGCATGGCTGGCGTCGCGGGCCCGGCGACGGTGCCGTGGCCGGGCAGCATGGCGCCCCCGGCGGCCGGGCGGCCAGCTGGCGAGATGGGCAGCAGCTGGCGGCGGTCCCGCGGGGCATGCGCCGGCCACTGCTGGCCGGCCAGCACGGCATCTAGCTTGGCCGCGATGTCGCCGTAGTCGTCAAAACTCAGGATCTGCGCCTCGGGCAGCGCCTCGGCGAGCCCGGCGCCATACCGCTCGGCAAGGCAGCCTGCCGCGACTACCTTCGCGCCTGAGGCTGCGGCGCCGAGCAGCTGGTCAATCGACTCTTCCTTGGCCGCCTGGATAAACCCGCAGGTGTTCACGAGCACGACGTCGGGGTCGTGCGTCCCGCCGTCGCCGTCGCCGTCGGCCAATGTCCAGCCGGCCGCATCCAACCGGGCGGCGAGTTCCTCGGAGTCGACCTCATTGCGGGCGCAGCCCAGGGTGATCACGCTGACGGTGCGCCCCGTCCGGCCTGCGCTTCCCTGACTCGGTGACACACCGGCAGACTACGGTAAGCCGGCCGGTGCACGGCCCGCGGGCGGCGCCGACCGGCCAGCTGCCCCGGCCGTGTTGACGGCGCTGGCCCGGCTATCTGCCACTGGCCTTGCCAGGTCAGCCCGTCGTGTGCTGGCCCGGTCCGAAGCTGAGCGTGACTGGCTGGCCGGAGTTGCTCGGCGAGCCAAGATTCTTGCCGTTCACGGTGAGCGCGATGCCGCCGGGATTGCCGAGCAGCAGGCTGACCGCCCGATGCTCGGTCCAGTGCCTGGCAGTGCCGGCCAGGATGGTCCCGCTGAAGATCATGTGTCCGGAGGCGGTGCTGAGCTGGACCCAGCAGTCCTCGACGGCAGTCAGGTGGATGACTACCTGGCGGGCCGACCCAGGCTTATGGTGCTTCGGCGATGGCTGCGGCGTCCGAGCGGAGTGCCGTGGCGCCGGGCGGCCGGCGCCCTGCGCGGCAACCCGGGAGACACCCGATGAGGGCCATGCCTGGTATACCGCGAAGCCGACGATCACCGCGAGCGCCAGCGCCATGGCCGCGCTCCAGTTAGGCCGCCGCCGCCGTTCCTTCAGCCTGATCGGCGTTGACGGCTCGAAGACGTCCGCCGCGGTGATCGCCTGCGGTGCCCCGTGCGTCAGGTCGTACTCGCGAATGAGCGAGTCCGGATCCGCGCCGACGGCGCGGGCGATGCTGCGGACATGACCCCGGGCATAGAAATCACCGCCGCACGCTGAGTAATCGCCGCGCTCGATCCCCCTGATGATCGTCTCCCTGATGCAGGTCCGCTGACTGACCTGCGTAATGGTGAGACCGGCCTGACGGCGTGCCTGCGCCAGGGCGTCACCGATGCTCACGCCGCGCCTCCACTGCTATGTCGCACTGCGTGCCGCCCGGGGGTGCGGGTAACAGTTACTTGAATTTCCAAATCCCTGTGTGCGGGTTTCGTCACCAAGTGTAGACAGCATGACCGCCGCCTGCGAGGACCGGCGCGGCATGCCCGCCGATCGTTATCTGGCTCAGCCGCGCAGCGAGTCGAGCAGGCCGGCTAGCTCATCGGGCTTGACCAGCACGTCCCTGGCTTTCGAGCCTTCGCTCGGGCCGACTACGCCGCGGCTTTCCAGCAGATCCATGAGCCGGCCTGCCTTCGCGAAGCCGACCCGCAGCTTGCGCTGGAGCATCGAGGTGGAGCCGAACTGGGTGCTGACGATCAGCTCGGCTGCCTGGATCAGCAGTTCCAGGTCGTCCCCGATCTCCGCGTCGACCTCGCGCGGGCGTCCTTCGGGGACCGCGACATCGTCCCGGTAGGACGGCTCGGCCTGCTTCTTGCAGTGCCTGACGACGTCCCGGATTTCCTTCTCGGTGACGAACGCGTTCTGCAGCCGCATCGGCTTGCTCGCGCCCATCGGCAGGAACAGCGAGTCACCCTGGCCGACGAGCTTCTCGGCGCCCGGCTGGTCCAGGATGACCCTGCTGTCGGTCAGGCTGGACGTCGCGAAGGCGAGCCTGGACGGCACGTTGGCCTTGATCAGGCCGGTGACCACGTCGACGCTCGGCCGCTGGGTGGCGAGCACCAGGTGGATTCCGGCCGCGCGGGCGAGCTGGGTAATCCGGACAATGGCGTCCTCCACGTCGCGTGGCGCGACCATCATCAGATCCGCCAGCTCGTCCACGATCACCAGCAGGTACGGGTACGGCACGTAGACCCGCTCGCTGCCGGCCGGCGGGGTGATCTTGCCCGTCCGCACCGCCTTGTTGAAATCGTCCATGTGCCGGAATCCGGACGCGGCCAGGTCGTCATAGCGGCGGTCCATCTCGCCGACCACCCACTGCAGCGCATCAGCCGCCCGCTTCGGGTTCGTGATGATCTGGGTAATCAGGTGCGGTATCCCGGCATAGTTCGAGAGCTCCACCCGCTTCGGGTCGACCAGGATCATCCGCACCTCATCCGGGCTGGCCCGCACCAGGATCGAGGTAATGAGCCCGTTGATGCAGGTGGAGTTGTGGGTGGGGATGCAGGACCGGCTGGCCAGGTACAGGCGGTTCGGGCTGTCGACCTGAATGCAGCGGACTGGCACCGAATCAACTGGCCGCACGTCCACGATGTACCTGCGCTGCGCCGTGATCGTTGCCTTGACCGGGCGCTGCCGCGGCAGCTTAGGGCTGAGCCGGAACACTGGCTCGTGCGGAGTGAAGGCAACGATGTAAACCGCGGACGTGCTCTCGCTGCGACCATTGCACGGCCTGGTCCTGAGCGTGGCCTTGTGCCCGAGACTCAGCACCAATTCCAGGACCCCGAAGGCCAGGTCACGGTTGGCGACCGCGAATTCAGCCGCTCCCTGGGGACCGCAGTAGCCATCCGTGTCAAGAAGCCCGGCAAGCAACGCCCGCCGCTGCGAAACGGAGGCATGCAGATACGCCTCCGGGATGTGCTTCGGGCCCACCTCGCGGAAGATCTCCTGGTCGGCACTGGCGATGCCCGCGCCATCAGTATTCCTGTCACCAAGCCAGCATCCGAATGTGTACGGAGCGACTGGAAGGTCGCGCTCGGGGTAGTCGAGTGGCCCGGCAAGCGGGATCGAGTGGTTGAAGCGTCCACCCCGCCGCAGGGACGCCGCGATATCCGCAGTTGTTACTGGCTCAGCATCAACCGGGCGAATGCGGTTACTTCCAGCAGGAGCAGTGACGCGCTCGGCAGGCACTTTATAGACCAGATGGCGCGAATACGCTGGTTCGCTGAGCACTTCAGACGCCCGTGTGGCCACACGATCAAGGTCCTGCGTAGGCCAGTAAGGGGCACCGCGAGGCGCACGCCGCGCACGCCCAGCGGCGGTGTTCGTCCGCCATAGGTGCTCGGCGTCTGCCACGATGACGGTACCGTCCGAGAACTCAACCTCGTAGCACGGCCGTCCATGCATGACCGGAGTCGCGGCGGTCACCTCGCATGCGTGACCGCGCTCATCGAAAACCTCGCCGCCTACCTGAATTTCGCCCATGGTGGTCCAGCCAGCCGGCGTCGGGATCGGCGTATCGAGAGCGAGCGCTTTGCCCGCGCCGGTCGCCCCGGCAATGAGCATATGGGGCATCTTGGCCAGGTTGGCGATTACGGTGCGGCCCTCGACGTCCTTGCCGAGCGCCACCACCATCGGATGGTGGTCAGTCGCTGCCACCGGCGAGCGCAGCACGTCGCCGAGGCTGACGATCTCCCGGTCGGTGTTGGGGATCTCCACGCCGATCGCGGACTTTCCCGGGATCGGCGACAGGATCCGGACGTCGGCGCTCTTCACCGCGTAGGCGATGTTCCTGGACAGCGCCGTGACCCGCTCGACCTTGACCGCAGGCCCGAGCTCGATCTCGTACCTGGTGACCGTCGGCCCCCGGGTGAAGCCGGTCACGTGCGCATCCACCTCGAACTGCTCCAGCACCACGGACAGCGCCTCTACCATCGCGTCATTGGCGCGGGTGCGCGCCTTCGGCGCGGTGCCGGGCTTGAGCAGCGCGGCGGGCGGCAGCGTGTAGCTCGCATCGGTGGAACCGGCCAGCGTGAGCTGCTCGGCCCTCTTGGTCAGCGGGCCGTCCGCATCGGCGGCCGCTGCTCCAGGCGCGGATCCGGCAGCAATGGCCGAGCCGGCCGGGCCGTCCGCAGCCGCTTCATCCGCGCCGCCGCCGGCTGGCCCGAACCAGGAGTCATGCCAGGAATCTTCGGCTGCACCCGCCCTGCCTGCGGCCGGCCCTGGCGGCCCGGGCAGCAGCGCGTCCGGCAGCGGCTCGCCGTCCGCCGCAGTGTGCGCGGTGACCGCCGACGGCTTGCCGCCGGACGGCGGCGCCGTCCCGGCGCGGGGCAAGGTCCCGCCGAGCAGCGGGCTGTCGTACGGCCGGTCGTTCGCGCCGGCCTCGATCGCCTCGTTGCGCCTGCGCCCGCCACGGGTCAGCGGCCGGCCGGCGGCCGGATCCGCGGCATTGCCAGTCGGGCCGTCACCGTCCGCCTGAGCGCCGTGGCGCACCAGCCCGTGCAGTTCGGCCAGCCGGCCGGGCACCCGGTGCAGCGGCGTGCCGCTGATGACCAGCAGCCCGAATCCGGTGACGAGCGCGAGCAGCGGCGCCGCCACCCAGGGAGTCACCGCGGCAATGAGGGGCGCCGACGCGAGGAACCCGACGAAGCCGCCCGCGGCGCGCATCGCGACCGCGCCATCCCCGGGCTGCGGTGTGCCGTTGCCAATGTGCACCAGGCCGAGTGCCCCCACGATCAGGGCAGCCCAGCCGATGACCACGCGCGCCGTCTCGGAATTGCGGTCCGGGTGCCGCAGCAGCCGCCAGGCGAGCAGCGCGAGCAAGATCGGGACAGCCGGCGCCCCGGCGCCGAACGTGCCCTTGACGACCGCTGCCAGCAGGCGGCCCACCGGGCTCCCGATAGTCCACCAGTCGGCCGCGGCGCAGATGATCGCCGCGCCGAGGGCAGCGAGGCCAAGACCATCCCTGCGGTGCGCCGGGTCGAGATCCCGCGCATTGCGGCCAAGTGCCCGGGCCGCGAAGCCAGCCGAATGCGCCACTGCCATCCAGGCGCCCGAGATCACCTTGCCGAGCCAGCCGATGAGGATCACTACCGGGCTGGCAGACGGTGGGGGGCGGCGCGGATACCGCCGGCGCGACGTCCCCTGGCCTCGCCGGGGCCGGCCTGGGCCGGTGCGCGAGGCAGGCTTCCGGCCGCCACGCGTGGCGCTGCTGCCCTGCGGGCGCGCGCCGGTGCTGGCGGCGCGGGGCCGGCCGGCATTCCCGCTTTGCGAGCGGGAGTTGCTCCTGGGCGCACGGGTGGCCATGATGCCAACGCTAGCCCGCATTTGACGCCCGGCAACGTAAGCCGAGCCAGGGCGGCGTGTCGGGGCGGCAATGTGCTGGCCCGGCGGGCACCGGCATTCAGCTGGCGCCGGGCTGGGTAGATTCTAACGTGCTGTTGACGGTCGTTGCAGGGACAACATAACTTCGAGACCGTCCGCAGCATCCAGGGAGGCGCCGTGCGCATCGCGGTCATCGGCGGCGGGCCGGGCGGGCTGTATTTCGCGGCACTCGCCGCGATGCTGGCGCCCAGCGACGAAATCACCGTCTGGGAGCGCAACGCGCCCGATGACACGTTCGGCTTCGGCGTGGTCTTCTCCGACGAGACGCTGGGCGGGATCGAGCACGCCGACCCGGCGATCTACCGGGCGATGGAGCGTGAGTTCGCCCGCTGGGACGATATCGACGTGCACGTCAAGGGCGAGCGGATCACCAGCGGCGGGCACGGCTTCGCGGCCATGAACCGGCGCCGGCTGCTGCACATCCTGCAGGCGCGGTGCCGCGAGCTTGGTGTCACCATTCATTTCCGCGCTGAGGCCCCAGCGGCCGCGGAACTCGCCGCGAGCCACGATCTGGTAGTCGCCGCGGACGGCCTGAACTCGGCCGTGCGCACTAGTTTCGCCGGCCCGTTTAAGCCAAATCTTGATATCCGCGAATGCAAGTACATGTGGCTCAGCACCGACCTGGTGTTCGACGCTTTCAAGTTCTACATCGAGCCGACCGAGTACGGGGTAATGCAGGTGCACGGCTACCCGTATGACGCGACCGGCAGCACGTTCATCGTGGAGATGCACGACTCGGTCTGGCGGGCAGCAGGATTCGACCGGCTGGCGGCCAGCGACCTAGCGCCCGGGCAGTCGGACGAGGCATCCATCGGCCGGATCCGCGAACTGTTCGCCGACGTGCTTGACGGCCATGCGGTGCACGCCAACAACTCGCGGTGGATCAACTTCACGACGGTCCGCTGCGCGCACTGGCGATACTGCAACATAGTGCTGCTCGGCGACGCCGCGCACACGGCGCATTTCTCCATCGGTTCCGGCACCAAGCTGGCGATGGAGGACGCGCTGGCGCTCGCCGCCTGCCTGCACGAGCAGCCGCACACCGACTCGGCGCTGGCCGCATACGAGGCTGAGCGCAGGCCGGTCGTCGCCTCTACCCAGCGGGCCGCGCAGGCGAGCCTGGAGTGGTTCGAGAACATCGGCCAGTACCTGCACCAGGAGCCCGAGCAGTTCGCGTTCAACATCATTACCCGCAGCCGCCGGGTCACCCACGACAACCTGCGGACCCGCGACCCGGAGTTCGCGGCCCGGGCCGATGCCTGGTTCGCCGACCACGAGCGGCGGCGCGGGATGGGCGCGGGAGAAGTGGTGCCGCCGATGTTCCAGCCGCTTAAGTTGCGCGGGATGGAACTGGTGAACCGGGTCGTGGTCTCCGCGATGGACATGTACTCCGCGGCCGACGGGGTGCCGTCGGACTTCCACCTGGTGCACCTTGGCGGCAAGGCGCTCGGCGGGGCCGGCCTGGTGATGACCGAGATGGTCTGCGTGTCAGCCGACGGCCGGATTACCCCCGGCTGCGCCGGGCTGTACGCACCCGAGCATGCGGCGGCCTGGCAGCGGATCACCGGCTTCGTGCATGCCCAGTCCGCCGCCAGGATCGGCATTCAGCTCGGCCACTCCGGCCGCAAGGGCTCGACGAAGCTGATGTGGGAAGGTATCGACCAGCCGCTCGATACCGGGAACTGGCCGGTCTGCGGACCATCCCCGATCCCGTACCGGCCCGGGGTCAACCAGGTCCCCCGCGAGCTCAGCCACGCCGAGATGGCCGTCATCGCCGACCAGTTCACCGCGGCTGCCCGGGCAGCCGACCAGTGCGGCTTCGACCTGCTCGAGCTGCATTGCGCGCACGGCTACCTGCTGTCGTCGTTCATCTCCCCGGTCACCAACAAGCGGGGCGACAGTTACGGCGGATCGCTGGCCAACCGGCTGCGCTACCCGCTGGAGATTTTCGGCGAGATGCGCGCCAGCTGGCCCGCTGGCAAGCCGATGACGGTCCGGATCTCGGCCACCGACTGGACCCCGGGCGGCATCACCGGCGCAGATGCCATCGAGATCGCGCGGGCATTCGCGGCCGCCGGTGCCGACGCCATCGATGTGTCCACCGGCCAGGTCACCCCGGACGAGCAGCCCGCATTCGGCCGCTCGTACCAGACGCCGTTCGCCGACGCGATCCGCAATACCGCGGGCATAGCGACCATCGCGGTCGGGGTGATCTCCTCCTACGACGACGTGAACTCGATCATCCTGGCGGGCCGGGCGGACCTGTGCGCAATCGGCCGGGCGCACCTGCATGACCCGAACTGGACCCTGCACGCGGCCGCCGAGCAGGGCTACGCCGGACCGGCCGCGGTGTGGCCGGCGCCCTGGCTGGCGGGCAGCAAGGCACCACAGACCGGCCGCACGGATGGGCCGAGACCGCGACTTGAGCTGATCAGGGCTGGGCAGCAGGGAACCCGGCATGCCCGATGGCGGCCCGGCACGGGTATTGACCAGGCAGGCGCCGGGCAGCCGGGGGCCAGAGTCGAGATCAAGGCGGTGCGATCGTGACCATCGAGCGGGTGAACCCGCCGGGACTGGCCAGGCCATCCGGCTTTGCGCATGCCGTCGTGGCAACCGGCAGCCGGGTGATATTCCTGGCCGGCCAGACGGCGATCGACGCCACCGGCGCCGTCGTCGGCGACACTGTGGCGACTCAGTTCACCCTCGCGCTGGCCAACCTGCTGGCGGCGCTGCGCGCCGCAGGTGGCTCGGCCGAGCATCTGGCCAGCCTCACCATCTACGCCGTCGACCTCGCCGACTACCGGGCGCACAGCCGGGAGATCGGCGAGGCATGGCGGCGGCTTGCCGGGCGGGAGTACCCGGCCATGGCGGCCATCGGCGTCGTCGCGCTCTGGGATCGCGCGGCGCTCGTTGAGATCCAGGGTTACGCAGTCGTCCCCTGAACTCGCCCGGGAGAGAGCAGTCACCCCGGCGGCTGGCTCTTCAGGCCCACCGCAGCCAGATGACTCCGTCCCGCGGCTCGCGGACCGCGGTCGCCAGCCCATGGCCGCTGTGCTTCAGGCTTTCTAGCGGCGGTTCCTGCCAGCGATCGCCGAATCGACCGCGCACCTCCCGCGGCTCGGTCAGCGCCTCTTCGGCGACAGCGCGGGCCCGCTCGGCGAACTCGCTGGCTTCCGCCCGGCTGGCACAGCCGGATCGCCTCGCCGCTAGCAGCATCCGGTTCGAGCAGGTCAAGGCTCGGGCCGCCGGGCCAGATCACTGCCCGCTGCCGGGATCCGCGGCTAAGCGGAACTCGGCCTCGCGCGCGCCCAGGTACCACTCGCGCGCGCCCAGGTACCAGGCGCGGCGCGCGCGGGCGACGAGCGCGTTCGGGCTGCCCAGGTGCGAGAACGACGCGACCGGGGCGAGAGAGTTGGCGTCCAGCGCAATGGCCGTCGGCCCGGCGTCGTCCCACGGCGTCGTCCACGGCGTCGTCCACGGCGTCGTCCACGGCGTCGTCCACGGTCCAGACGAGCTGTTCGGACACGGCCACCAGCCGCAGGCTGCGGCTGACCGCAGTCAGTTCCGCCGCGCCCGACGGCGATATCGCGGCAATCCGGCCGTCTCCCGGCGGCCCGATCACGAAGACGCCGGCCGGGCCCGCGCCAATCGCCGACGGCCGGAACGGCAAGCCGGCCTGCCGGAGCTCGCGGCTGTCCGGATCTACCCGGAAGAGCAGGCTGCGGCCGGGCAGGGCTAGCCACACAGCTTCGTCGCTGACCGCGATCGCGGCCGGTCCTGGCTGCCGGTCGGGCGATCACGTGCAAGTGAAGCATGTGCAGATAGCCGGGTGCGACGGGGCTTTGTGGCTGTTCCGCAGCCTGGCAGGGCAGGCACGGCCGAGGCTCGCCGGGGCGGGGCATGCCGGCGCGCACCGGCGGAATCAGGCGGAATCAGGCGGAATAGCCTGTCACCTTTCGCACGTGCGCGCGGGCTGACCCGGCCAAGCGGCCGCGCAGCGCGGCGAACGCCGTGGCGGCCCGGGCACCGTGCCAGTCAGCCGGCAGCAACTCGGCGGGCAGGCCCGGATCCAGGTACGGGAGCCGCCGCCAGGCCGTAAGGGCAAGCACATAGTCGGCGAATTCGGCCTGGCCGTCGCCTGGGCCAGCCCGGCGGCTGCGCCAGCGATCGCGAACCGGCCCGGACAGATCGAGGAACTCCTGGTACAGGCGCTCCAGCCGATCCAGGTCCCACCAGTGGCCGACCTGCTCGCGCAGGTCACCGAAGGCCAGGTAGTCGGCCTTGAACAAGTCCACGTAGCCAGCCAGGCCGTATCTGGCCAGCACGTCCGTAGTTTCCCCGGCGAGATGGCCAGGCGCGATCCAGATCCCGGCCGACACGGTGCCGAAGCCGAGCCAGCTCAGCCGGGACCGCAAGGCGTGCCGACGGCCCCGTTCCCGTTCCGGCACGCTGAAGACGGCAAGCAGCCAGCCGTCGGCCAGCCGGGCGCGTGGCCGCTCGAAGATCCTCCGATCGCCCTCGGCCAGGATTTCAGTGCCGTTTTGCGACAGCGCGTAGCCGGCCGCGCCGCAAAGCCGGAGCGGTTCCAGGATCCCGCGCTGCTTCAGCCGGGAGATCGAGGACCGAACCGCGGCCTGATCCGCCCCGAGGCCGCCCATCAGCTGGATCAGCGAAGCCACGCTGAGCCAGCCGCCGGCGCCTTCGGCCTGGTCACGGGCGTAGAGGCCATAGATGGTCACGATCAGCGCCCGGGGCGAGGCCCGCAGCTCGCCTGGCCGTCGCGTCCCGGTGAATGTCGTCACGCCAGCAACATAGCCGTGGGCACCGTGATCACCGGCCGGATGGCCCGGGAATCGGATCAACCGGCGGGCCGGCTGGCGCGATGCCGGCCGGCTGGCCCGAGGCCGCGGCTGGCCCGAGGCCTGCCGGCTGGCCCGATGCCGGTCGGCTGGCGCGAGGCCGTGAATGAGTTGCGCTGCCGACGGCCAGCCCTACCGTGGTGAAAGTGCTGACCCCACCGGACGGCTTGCCCGAGCGCATGCTGGTATCAGTGCTCACCCGTGGATGGCAGGTCGCCGTCGCCTCGGTCGCCTACCGGGCACTCGGCTTCGGTAGTCATCACTGGGAGGTCATCGACGCCGCAGGCACTCGGTGGTTCGCCACCGCCGATGAGCTTGTGACCAAGCAGCACTCATCGGGCGAGTCGCTGAGCGCGGCGTTCGGCCGATTGCGTGCGTCCCTGGCCGCCGCCAGAGATCTTCGGGACTGCGGCGCCGCGTTCGTCGTGGCGCCTGTCCCGACGCTCGACGGCGAGCCGTTGGTGCGGGCAAATGAACAGTTCGCAGTAGCGCTCTACCCCTTCGCTAAATGTCTGGGCCTTGCTTGGGGCGAGTTCCCGACACCCGCGCACCAATGCGCTGTGCTTGACCTCATCGTCGCTGTGCATGCTGCTCCGGCTACGGCCCGCCGACATGCCCTGGCCGATGATTTCGTGGTTCCGCATCGGGACGAACTGGAGGCGACCCTCTTGGCCGGCTGGCTTGGCCAGCTTGGCCAGCTTGGCCAGCTTGGCCGGCGAGATCGGCAAGGAGTGCGGTCCGTACGCTCGTCCTGTCGCGCTCCTGCTAGCCGAACATGCTGGCGCGGTCCGGCGGCTGCTCGCTCGATACGACGGCCTTGTTGCGCAGACACGATCCCGGCACGCTGGAACGGTCCTGACGCACGGGGAACCGCACCCTGGCAACACGATGCTGACCCAGCCGGCTGGCTGCTCATCGACTGGGATACCGCACTGATCGCGCCCCCGGAACGTGATCCGTGGAGTCTCGATCCAGGAGACGGCTCCATCCTTGGCGCGTACGCCGATGCGACGGGCGTGACGCCTCTGCCGTCGATTCTCGAGCTCTACCGCATCAGGTGGGACCTCGCCGACATGGCCGGCTGCGTCAGCCGCTTCCGCCAGGCTCATGCGGGAAGTCGCGATGACGATATGTCCTGCGAGGTCTTGCGATCTCTTGTCGAACGCATAGACGCCTGAGGCTCCGCTGGAAGGTGGCCGCTGAGCGTGCCCGGCGTCGCCCGGCGGCTGGAAGCTGCACAGGCTCCGGATGCCCGGGATGCCCGGGATGCCCGGGATGCCCGGATGCGAGCTAGTCGGGCAGCTATGAAGACGAGGCAGCCGTGCTGCGCTCGTCCGTGGTGATCATGCTGTGGATGGCCGCGGACGGCCGCTGAGCACGCCTGGCCCGCGGACGGTCATGATCGCGCCTGGCCTACGGACGGCCGCGAGTCTTTCAGAAATATTTCGAATGATCGGTCGATCAGGATCCTGTTTTGTCAGTACCCCTCGATACGGTGATCTAAGAAAGCAGCCAGGGCCATCGCCCCGGATCACAGCCACGGCGAAGGAGGTGACCCGATGCCAGAGCCGGAACCCGGGCAGATACCCGGGCAGGTGCCTGAGCGACTGAGCGGCGCGGGTGCCCCGCAGGGCCTGGCCTGGTCCTGGGAACTGGATCTCGCTGCGCTGCTGGATGGCATCGCCGCCGCCGGGCTCGGCGAGCCCGGTGACCCGCACGACTTAACCGGCCCCGCCGATGCGGAGGAGGGGGAGCCGGTCCCGGCCGGAATGCTGGCCGGGCGGGTCGCCGAGCACCTGGCGCCGGGCCCGGATCTGGCCGGGTGGCTGTCCCAGGCCCCGATAGCCGAGCTTAGTGATCTCGACCTGGCGGCGTCGGTGGGGTCGTGGCGGCGGCTGGCGTCCTGGGCGCAGGCCCGGGAGCTGGCCGCGGTCGCGCAGATCGCGTCGCGGACTGCGGCCCGGGACAAGGACATCGGCGTCGCCGCCGATGGCCGCCCGGCGCGGGTGCCGGCGTCCGCGGCCGCGGAGGTGGCGCTGGAACTGGCCATGTCCCGGTACGCCGCCGCCGGCTGGGCCGATCTCGCGGTTGATCTGGCCTGGCGGCTGGCCGCCACCGGGACGGCGCTGGCCGCCGGGGAGATTGACGTGTACCGGGCCCGACTGATCGCCGAGGCCACCGCCGTGCTCGATGAGGACGCCGCCCGGGCGGTGGAAGAACGAGTGCTGCCCGGGGCCGGGCGGCAGACATCCGGGATGCTCCGCGCCGCGCTGCGCCGCGCCGTCATCACCGCCGATCCCGGCGGGGCCGAGCGGCGCCGCGAGCAGGCCGAGCGGCAGGCGAAGGTTGTCTTGTACCCCGATCAGGACGGCACCGCGGCGCTGGCCGGGCAGCACCTGCCCTCCATCCACGCCGCCGCCGCGATGACGCTGATCAAGGCGCAAGCCCGCGCGATGAAGGCGGCCGGCGCCCCCGGCCCCCTCGACCTGCTGTGCGCCCAGGTATACCTCGGCCGCCTGCTCGGCACCCTGCCCCCCATCCCGCCCGCCCAAGGCGCACCCCCCGACAACCCGCCCGACCCCTGCGACCCCCCCGGCGACCCCTGCGACCCCGGCCCCGGCGATCCGGAGGGCGGCGGTCCCGGTGACCCCTGCGACGATGACCCTTGCGGGCCCTGTGACCCCGGCTCCGGCGGCCCCCGCGGACCCGGCGGCGACAGCCCTGCCGATCCTGGCGGCCGCGGCGGCGGTCCCGGCGGCCCGGGCGGCGGCGGTCCTGGCGCCGGCGGTCCGGGCGGGGTTCCGCCTGGCCGGCCGCGCCGCCGCGAGCCGGGCAACGACGGTCCCGGCGATAACGGCCCGGGCCGCTCAGGTGACGGCCGCCCGGGTGGCGGGGTGCCGCCGCCCGGGGATGCGGATGCCCCGCGCGAGGAGGAGGACTACCCCTGCCCCGAGGCGCCGCCCGGCGCAGGCGGGTACCTCGATGACGATGACGACTGGCCAGCCAGCGGCCCGGCGCCGCGGTGGCCCGGGCTGCCCGTGATCGCGCCCGCGCTGCCCCGCCCGGCCGGCGGGCGGCCGGCTCCCGGGCTGCTGGACCTGTCGCTGCCCTGGGAAACACTGGCCGGGGCCAGCCCCGCGCCCGGGCACCTCGGCCGGATCGGGCCCGTCACCGCCACCCAGGCCCGCGCCCTCGCCGGATGCGCCGCCCGCGACCCGGCAACCCAATGGCGGATCATCATCACCGACCCCGCCGGGCACGCCCAGGCCATCACCCGCATCCCCCGCCCCCGCCAGCGCGGCCGGCCCCCGCCGGACAGCCCGGCCAGCGGCACCACCGGCGGCACCACCGGCAGCACCAGCCAGCAGCCGGGCACCGCCGCCGGGGGCGGCCTGGTCTCCCGGGTCACCCTCACCATCCCCGAAAACCTGCTGACCCCGGGAGCCCCGACCCCGGGAGCCCCGACCCCGGGAGCCCCGACCCCGGGAGCCCCGATCCCGGCAGCCCCGCCGGCCCGGCCGCCCCCGGCAAAGTCATCGGCCGGCCCGGACCGGCCGGGCGGGATCCTTTCCCGCGCGCTGAACGCCGCCACCGCCGCGGCAGCCCGCGCCCATGCGACAGCGCTAGCCGACGCCGCAGCTGGCGGCTGCGCCCACGCAGCCGCCAGCCCCGGCTACCGGCCGCCGCCCCGGCTCCGCGACCACATCACCGCCCGCGACCTCACCTGCCGGTCCCCGGTCTGCCGCCAGCCAGCCTGGCGCGGCGAACTCGACCACACCATCCCCTGGAACCAAGGCCCGACCTGCGCCTGCAACCTCGGCGGCATATGCAAAGCCGACCACCTCCTCAAGCACCACCCCGGCTGGCAACTCGCCCAGACCACCCCCGGCACCTTCACCTGGACCACCCCATCCGGCCGCACCTTCACCACCACCCCCGACACCCACCCGCTCTAACCAGCGGCCGCGAAGCACGGTGCGTCGGCAGAACATCCGAGGCCAAGGTGGCGGGCAGTGTGCTGGGCGATGCGGTGGTGGCGGTCGCCGCGGCGGCGGCCGCGGCCCGTGGCCGCTGGCCGGGGATGGTCACGGTGGCGGGGTGGGAGCTGGCGTCGTGCTCACGCTGGGGTCGCTGCTGTCACCGGTGGTCTGTTTCGCCCGGGTCGGTGACGGCCTGGTGGCGTCTGCCCTGGCCTGACGGTTCAACGCGAGTTCGCCTCTGCCCGGGGACGGCGCCTTCTTGTCACTCTCGGTGAGCCCGCGAGGGCGGGCGCGAGAGAAGGGACAAGGCGTGACGACTCTGGACGAGGCGGATAAGAAGGCGAGGCTGGAGCGGGCCCGGGAGGCGGGCCTGTTCCGGTACTCGCTAGTGCAGGAGCTCGCCGAGGCGGGCATCACCGCGGCGGAGCGGGGGCGGCGGGCCAGGGAGCTGGCCGGCGATGCCCACCAGGGCCCTGGAGGGCAGCTGATGACAGTGTCGCGGGGGACGCTGGACCGCTGGCGGCGGGTTTACGAGGCCGGCGGGTTCGACGCGCTGGTGCCCAGCCCGCGGCAGTGCCAGCCGCGGACCCCCGGTGAGGTGCTGGCGCTGGCGGAGGCGCTGAAGCGGGAGAAGCCGGCCCGGACCGCCGCCCAGGTCCGGCGGATCCTGCAGCTGACCGCGGGCTGGGCACCGTCGGACCGGACCTGCAGCGGCTGTTCGGGCGGCTGGAACTGAACGCCCCGCCCCCGGGCGAGGAAGGCGACCGGGCTTTCGGCCGGTTCGAGTGCACGAGGCCGAACGAGATGTGGACCGGCGACACCCTCCACGGCCCGGTCATCGCGGGCGGCAAGTGCTACCTGTTCGCGTTTATCGATGATCACTCCCGCGCGGTGATGGGCGCCCGGTGGGCCTATCACGACGATGTGGTCCGGATGGCGGCGGCGTTCCGCCCCGCCCTGCAGCGGCGCGGTGTCCCGCAGTCCATCTATCTGGACAACGGCTCGCCTTTTGTCGACGCGTGGCTGCTGCGCGGCTGCGCTGTCCTGGGCATCAAGCTGATCCACTCCCGGCCCGGGAAACCAGAGGGAAGAGGCAAGATCGAGCGGTTCTTCCGCACGGTGCGGGACCAGTTCCTCGTCGAGATCGGCGACGGGGCTGTCATCGCGGACCTGGCCGAGATGAACCGCCTGTTCCAGGCCTGGACCGAGACCGCCTACCACCAGGTGGTCCACTCCGAGACCGGCGAAGCGCCCCTCGCCCGCTGGGCCAGGGCCACGCCCGCGGAGCGGGCGGTCCCGGACCCGGGCAGGCTGCGCGAGGCGTTCTTGTGGTCCGAGCGGCGCCGGGCGTCCAAGACCGCCCTGGTCTCGCTGCACGGCAACTCCTACCAGGTCGACGCCTGGCTCGCCGGGCGGTACCTCGAGCTGATCTTCGACCCGTTCGACCTGAGCCATGCCGAGGTCCGGGCCGGCGGCAAGCCCGCCGGGACCGCCGTCCCGTTCACGGTCGGCCGGCACCGCCACCCGAAGACCCGTACCGGTGACGGGCAGGCCCGCACCGAGCCGGCCTGACCGGGATCAACTACCTCGCCGCCCTCGGCGACGACTGGGACACCGGGCTGAAGGACCAGGTCAGCTACCGGTCCCTCACCGGCGGCGGCCAGCCGGAACAGGAGAAGAAGGAGAAAGGGGCAAGGCCATGAGTGACTCACCGCAGGCGGCCCCGGCCGCCCTCGCCCGCACCGCCGCCGAAGCGGTCCGCTCCCTGAACCACGCCACCCTCGGCGCCGGCGGGCTGGGCCAGCCGGCCGACGCCTACGACGTCCTCGGCGAGCTGTCCTGGCCGCTTCCCGGCTCCCGCAGCTGCTGGGCCAGGTCGGCCGCTGGCTGGCCGCGGCGCTGGCCGCCGGGCGGCTCGGCTGCGACGACGGCACCGACCCCGCCGGCGCGGTCAGCGGCGCCACGCTCTTCCTGTCCGACGCCCGCGGCAGCGCCGCCACCCTCGCCCGCGACCTATCGGAAGCACAGCAGCAACTCGCCGCTGTCAACGGGAAGCCGTCACGGAAGGACCCGCTCCCATGATCGACGCCGTCACCGGCCGGTTCGGCCTGACCCGTATGCCGTTCGGCCGGGACCTGCCCCCCGGCCGGCTCCACCGCCACGCCGACTGCGCCGAGGCCCGCGAATACGGACCCGGGCGACTTGCCCTGGTTCTTTGACTATCGTCATGAAGACGAAATACTGATAAAGTCCCGTGGCGCCCGAGGAAGGTCGCGGCCATGCAGCTATCGCCGTCCGCCCACGCCGACACGTTCTGCCGGGATCACCTGCCGGCCGCCAGCGACTGGCCGGAGCTGCGTTTCACGCTTCCAGCGCTGGCTTATCCCGCCCAGCTGAACTGCGCTGAGGAGCTGCTAGAGGCGGTAATTCGCACCCATGGCGCGGATCGGCCATGCCTGCTGTCAGCCGAGGAGTCCTGGAGCTACGGCGACCTGCTCCGGGTGTCCAGCCAGATTGCCCGAGTGCTGGCCGAGGACCTAGGCGTGGTGCCAGGCAACCGGGTCCTGCTGCGCGGGCCCAACAACCCATGGCTGGTGGCGTGCTGGTTCGGGGTGTTGCGGGCTGGCGGCGTGGCGGTTGCCACCATGCCACTGTTGCGGGCCGGAGAGCTGGCCTCAATCTGCGAGATCGCCCAGGTCGGACTGGCACTATGCGATAGTCGCTTCACCGCCGAGCTGGCCCGGGCGGCCTCGGCCAACACCGGCACCGGAGCCACCGGCACCGGAGCCACCGCAACCGGAGCCACCGCAACCGGAGCCACCGGCACCGCACCCGCAGCCACCGGGGCGACATCGGCTGGCGGGCCGCCGATGCGGATCGTCACCTACGGAGCCGACGACCCGGCCGACCTCACTGCGCTAGCGAGCCGGAAGCAGGCGGGGGCGGCGGCGGTGCCGACGGCTGCCGACGACGTCGCCATGATCGCGTTCACATCGGGAACCACCGGCCGGCCGAAGGCCACCATGCATTTCCACCGTGACCTGCTGGCTATTGCCGACACGTTCTCCGAGCATGTGCTGAAGCCGCGGCCCGACGACGTGTTCACCGGCACGCCGCCGCTGGCCTTCACATTCGGCCTGGGCGGCGCGGTGATCTTCCCGCTGCGGGCTGGCGCAGCAGTGCTGCTGCTGGAGAAAGCAAGCCCGGCCGAGCTGGCCGGCCAGATCGCCGCCCGCCAGGTGACCGTCTGCTTCACCGCGCCGACTGCTTACCGGGCGATGATCGCGGCCGGCCAGGCGAACCTGCTGCGCGGCCTGCGCCGCCCCGTGTCAGCGGGTGAGCACCTGTCGGCCACCATCTGGCAGGCTTTCTACGACGCGACTGGCGTGAAGATCATCGACGGCATCGGTAGCACCGAACTGCTGCACATCTTCATCTCGTCAGCCGACGACGAGATCCGGCCCGGATCGACCGGCCGGGTGGTCCCTGGCTACTTCGCCGAGATACTCGGCGAGGACGGCAAGCCGGTGCCGGACGGCGAGGCCGGGCGGCTGGCAGTCAAGGGTCCGACCGGCTGCCGGTACCTGGCCGACGAACGGCAGCGAGCCTACGTGCGGGACGGCTGGAACATCACCGGCGACACCTACCGCCGGGATGCCGACGGCTACTTCTGGTACCAGGCACGGTCCGACGACATCATCATCTCCTCCGGCTACAACATCGCCGGGCCCGAGGTCGAGGAGGCCCTGCTCGGCCATCCGGACGTCACCGAGTGCGGAGTGGTCGGGGTGCCCGACGAGGCCCGCGGCCAGGTCGTCAAGGCCTACGTGGTGCTGGCCGGCGGGGCCAGTGGCAGCGCGGCGAAGGCCACCGAGTTGCAAGACTTCGTCAAGCGGCAGATCGCTCCCTACAAGTACCCGCGAGCCGTCGAGTTCCTGCCCGCGCTGCCGCGTACGAACACCGGCAAACTGCAGCGGTTCAGGCTCCGCGACCTGACGTCCGGCTGAGCCCGGCCAGCTCAGACCTCGATCAGCACCGGGATGATCATCGGGCGCCGCCGGTAGTTCTCGTTCACCCAGCGGCCGGCGGTTCTGCGCACAAGCTGAGTCAGCTGGTGCACGTCATTGATCCCGTCGGCGGCCGCCCGGGACAGCGCCTCCTCAAGCCGCGGCCGGACCTCGTCGAATGCAGCGTCGTCGATGCCGGACCCGCGGGCATGGATCTCCGGCCCGGCAACCATCTTGCCGGTGGTGGAATCGATCACGATTACGACGGACAGGAAGCCCTCTTCGCCGAGAATCCGCCGGTCCTTCAGCGACGTCTCGGTGACCTCGCCGACCGAAAGCCCGTCCACGTAGACGTAGCCGCACTGCACCATGCCCACAACTGAAGCCTGGCCGTCCACCAGGTCGACCACTACCCCGTCCTCGGCGATCACGATGCCCTTTTCCGGCACGCCGGTGCGGGCGGCGAGCTCGGCATGCGCCCGCAGGTGGCGCCACTCGCCGTGCACCGGGATGAAGTTGCCCGGGCGCACCAAGTTGAGTACGTACAGCAGCTCGCCGGCCGGCGCATGACCGGAGACGTGCACGAGCGCGTTGCCCTTGTGCACGACCCGGGCGCCAAGCCTGGTCAGGTCATTGATGATCCTGGACACCGCGGTCTCGTTGCCCGGCACCAGCGATGATGCCAGCACCACGGTGTCGCCGTCGGCGACCCTGATCGGGTGGTCCCGGCCGGCCATCCTGGACAGCGCCGACATCGGCTCGCCCTGGGAGCCGGTCGAGATCAGCACGATCTGCTCGGGCGGCAGTTCCTCGGCGTCCCGCATATCCACGATCAGGCCGCCAGGCACCGACGGGACCTGCAGGTAGCCGAGGTCGCGGGCGACGCCCATGTTCCGCACCATCGACCTGCCGACCAGCGCGACCTTGCGGCCATGCGACGCGGCGGTGTCCAGCACCTGCTGCACCCGGTGCACGTGGCTGGCGAAGCAGGCCACGATGATCCGCTGCTCGGCGGCGCCGAAGACCTCAGCAAGCACCGGCGCGATGTCCCGCTCGCTGGTCACGATGCCGGGCACCTCGGCGTTGGTGGAATCCGCCATCAGCAGGTCGACGCCCTCGGCGCCGAGCCGCGCGAACCCGCCGAGGTCAGTCAGCCTGCCATCCAGCGGCAGCTGGTCCATCTTGAAGTCGCCAGTGTGCAGCACCACTCCGGCGCTGGTCCGGATGCCGACCGCCAGGGCATCGGGAATGGAGTGGTTGACTGCGAAAAATTCAAGGTCAAAGGGCCCAAACGAGTCTCTCGTGCCGGCCGCCACCTCGCTGGCAACCGGACTGATCCGGTGCTCGGTCAGCTTGCCGCGCACTAGGCCGAGGGTCAGCTTCGAGCCGACCAGCGGGATGTCCTTGCGCTGGCGGAGCAGGTAGGGCACCGCACCGATGTGGTCCTCGTGCGCATGCGTGAGCACGATCGCCTCGATATCGCCCAGCCGGTCCTCGATCGCGGTGAAATCCGGCAGGATCAGGTCGACTCCGGGCTGATCAGGCTCCGGGAACAGCACGCCGCAGTCCACGATCAGCAGCCGCCCGGCGTGCTCGAAGACGGTCATGTTCCGGCCGATCTCGCCGAGGCCGCCGAGCGCGATGATGCGCAGGCCGTTCGCGGGCAGGGGCGGCGGCGGCCCGAGCCCGGGGTGCGGGTGGCTCACCGGAGCTTCACACCGCCAGCCTCGAGGTCAGTGCGGAGCTGCTGTATCTCCGCCTCGGTCGCGTCCGCCAGCGGCGAGCGCACCGGGCCGCCGGGCAGCCCGAGCATGCTGAGCGCCGCCTTCACGGTGATCACGTTCTGGGTCCGGGTCATGCCCAGGTACACCGGCAGCAGGTCCCGGTGTATCGCCAGCGCGCCGGCCACGTCGCCGCCCAGGTAGGCGTCGATCATGCCATGCAGCCGGTCCCCCACGATGTGCGCGTGCACGCTGACGAAGCCGCATGCGCCGACCGCGAGCCAAGGCAGGTTGACTATGTCGTCGCCGCAGTAGAACGCGAGATCGGTGCGGACCATCACCTCTGAGCCCGCGCCGAGGTCGCCCTTGGCGTCCTTGACGGCCACGATCCGGGGGTGCGCCGCCAGCCTGATCAGCGTCTCGGTGGCGATCGGGATACCGGTCCGGCCCGGGATGTCGTACAGCATCACCGGCAGCCCGGTGGAATCCGCGACCTTGGTGAAATGCGCCTGCAGGCCGTTTTGCGGCGGCTTGCTGTAGTACGGCGTGACCACGAGCAACGCCGCGGCGCCGGCCCGTTCCGCCTGCCTGGCGAGCTCGCAGGTGTGCGCGGTGTCATTGGTGCCGACGCCCGCAACTACCTGGATCCGGTCGCCGACGGCGCCAATCACGGCGCGGAGCAACTGCTCCTTCTCCGCGTCGGAAGTGGTCGGCGACTCGCCGGTGGTGCCGCTGATCACCAAGCCGTCGTTGCGCATCTCGGTGACCAGATAGTCGGCAAGCCGGGCCGCGCCGTCGAGGTCGACCGCTCCGTCGGCGGTCATCGGAGTGACCATCGCGGTCAGCAGTCGCCCGAATGGGGCCGCCGGGGTTCCCGTCGCGCTGCCGCCCCCTGGCGATGTCTCGTTGGATGTCATGCACCGAACGCTACCGGGCGGGGAGCGCTACGGGTACTGCCGGGCGCCTCGGCGAGCCGGCCAGCCGGCCAGCCGGCCGATCTGCGAATCGGCTGAGCGGGCCGCGAAGATCGGGCCGCGAAGAAAAGACGCGGCGACGTGAGCTCGGGGGTACCCACGTCGCCTGCGTCTATCTGAGTATCGTCCACGGATGCACATCGCGTTACTGGTTGTGCGCAATTCGCTATGGCAAATGCTGATCGCGGCCAGGGCCGGGCGTCCCGGCGGCGCTGCCGCCGTCAGCCCTCGCCAGCGCGGGCGTCCCGTTCTGCCATGGCCGGGCGTAGCTGAGCCACCCGGCCGCGGCCGCTAGCAGCACGGCACAGAGGATCCAGCCAAGCGCGTTGGTGCTCACCCCGACGTACTTGAGGCCGGAGGCGAAGATCACGAATGTGATGACCGGCCGGACGAAGCGGTCCGGGGCTCTGGAGGAGAAGAACGAGCCGATCAGCACGGCTGGCACGCTGCCGAGGATGATCGACGTGGTCACCGAGAACTCCACGTGCCCGAAGGCGAGCGCGCCGAGCGCCGCCGCCAGGGTAAGCGGCACTGCCTGGGTGAGGTCAGTCCCGACCAGTTGGTTGGCCCCGAGCATCGGGTAGACGAACAGCAGCAGGACGATCATCAGCGAGCCGGAGCCGACCGAGGTCATCCCGACGATGAGCCCGCCGATCATCCCGATGCCCACAGTCAGCAGCGGGCGGCGCTTGATGCCGTGCACTACGCCTTCGCGTTTCCGGCCGCCGCGCAGGTCAAGGGCATAGCGCAGCACCATCCCGGCCGCGCCGACCAGCAGTGCGGCGCCGAGCGCCCGCTCGATATTCGTCTGCGCAGTGCTGCCGTCCCCGAGCAGGTGCAGCAGGTAGGAGCCGAGGAAGGCCATCGGGACTGAGCCGAGCACCATCCAGCCCACCAGCCGAAGGTTCACCGTGCCCTTGCGCAGGTGCACGGCAGCGCCCACCGGCCGCATCAAGACGGCGGCAACCAGATCGCTGGATATCGCCGTCGACGGCGTGATCCCGAACAGCAAGATCAGCATCGGCGTCATCAGCGCTCCCCCGCCGGCGCCGGTCATCCCGACAAGAAAGCCGACAACGGCACTCCCCAGCACGATGTAGGGATTCGCGTGCATGACACCTCCGAGTCCACTGCCTGTCGCGTCCCGTACTGGCTCGCACCCTGCGCGTTGCTCCAGGGAGGCTACTATGCCGAGCGGAAAACTTCCCGCGGAGTATCCTGCCGGGCCGATGACGCTGGTGCGCGCAGACCGATCCGCAGCGCCGGACTGGCCACCCGGCAGCGCCGGGAATAGACCGGTTGCCCAGCGCCGGACTGGCCGGAAAGGAGGTTTACCGCGCTCCGGCCCTCGTCAGCACCCGGACAGGCGCATACTGGAGATCATGAGCCCAGCCCGCGCCATGCCCAGGCGCTACCTGCCAGGAAGTCCATTCAACAATTCCGCGCCCGCGGCGCCGATCGAGCACTATGACGTGCACGACCAGGTAACGCATGATCGGTACGGCCTCGGCCGGGTTGTCGGCGTCGAAGACGATGTCGCCGTGATCGTCGACTTCGGCGGGCAGCAGGCCCGGATCCCCTCACCATTCACCAAGCTGACCAAACTGTAAAGACAGCGGCAGAGCTGTATTGACGGCGGCAGACCGGGGGCAATAGCTGGCATGGCCAGCTTAGGTCTAATCCCGCCTGATCCCGCTCGCGCCGTTCAGCTAAGTGCGCACTGGCGGCGACAATGCCGCCAGGCTGCCGGACCGGCTGCCCAGGCAATCAGGCCGGGCCTGCCGGAGGATACGGTCAGGCTGGCGGGCGCTCGAAGCTGACCGTCTCCTCGCTGGCCTCGAAACCGACCGAGCGATATATGCGCTCGGCCTGGTGCCCAGACTCCGCGACGATCACCAGGGTGGTTGCGGCCAGCTCGGCCATCGCATACCGGCCAGCCTCATAGACAAGTGTTCCGGCCAGCCCCTGTCCTCGTGCAGCGGGATGAGTCTCCACGCTCTGGTAGCGGGCGATGCCGCCGCCGACGGAGCAGATGCCCAGCTGGGCAGCGAGCCGGCCGCCGGTGAACGCGCCGTACCAGCTGCCGTGGCCGTTCTCGGTCAGCTTGCGCTGAGCGGCAAGGCTACGCTGCAGGAAGCTGCCGTCGGCAGCCGACTCCTCAGCTGCATAACAGGCAGCGCGCAGCTCGGCCACTTGCTGCCAGTCGCCAGGGCCCGCGAGCGGGCGGTAGTGCGCGGCGCTGTTAGGCCGCGGCGGCTGGTGCACCGCCGCGGCCGTCAGCACCACCTCGCGGGTGAACTCGAGGCCGGCGGCCTGGAACCCGGCCGGGTCGACCTCCCTGGAGTCAGTGACGTCGATGCCAAGCGCCACGTGCCTCGCTGCTGGAAGCTCCGCGGCGAACCTCGACAGCCAGTCGGCCGCGTGGCCTTGCTTCGGCGGGCTCGCCAGCAGGAGATAGTTGCCCCAGTAGTACGACGGGTTCGCTGGGCTGCGGATCACCAGGTAGTCGCCGTGGTCAGTGCACTCGCTGCCCTCAAGAATCCGCAGCTTGATGTCCGTCCGGAAGCCAAGCGACTTGACGTCCACGGCTGGAGCCTAGCGGCGCCGCCGGGCTGGCCTAGTTGCTATCCGGGCTGCGCGGCGACTGCGCGGCGGATCGCGGCGGACCGCACGAACGAAACCAGGCCGGCCGCCGGACATTGCCGAACCTCGCGTGGCGGGTGTTGACTCGCCCGCATGACGAACCTGCTGAGCTGCCGCCCGAATCTCGAAGTAAGCAATGTGGATGCAACGGTCGAATTCTGCGTTAAAAATCTGGGCTTTGAAATTGAGACATCCGTCGGTGAGCCTGCTTTCCTCGCGCTAATCCGGTCCGGCAAGGTGGGGCTCGGCATCGTGCGCGCCGAGAATCCCGGGGTGAACAGCACCACCGCTTGTTACATCGGGGTCACTGACGTGCACGAGTTGCATGCGCGCTGCCGCGACCGGGGCGTGCCGGTCACTACCCCGCTGACCGACCAGCCGTGGGGACTGCGGGACTTCGTGATCGAAATCCCCGGCGGCCACCGGCTCGCGTTCGGGCAGCGGATCAGCGAGCCCGCGGCGCCTTGACGCGGGGCCGGCCGCCCGGCCGGGCGGCTGCCTAGAAGACCGGGATGATGTCCTCGGGGTTGATGTCACCGGAGACGTCCACGCCCTCGATGTCGAGCTCGGGGATGGCCGGGAACTCGATGCCCCAGCGCTGGACGATCACCCGGACCTTGGCTATCGCCGCCTTCCAGTTCTGGGCCTGGTCCGCATACGACAGCACGCCGAGGCCGGCCTCCCTGGCATGCCCCATCAGCACCCGGTGGTTCGGCAGGAAGTACGGCGGCAGGTCCCAGAATCCCTCCGGCGGCTCCCAGAGGATCATCGACAGGAAGATGAACCCGGCCCTGAGCTGGCGGGTGATCGTGCTTCGCACGTCATCGGTCAGGCCGGGCCACTCGTTCTCCAGGATCGTCATGCAGATCTGCAGGTGCCTGGACTCGTCCCGGCCGATCCGCTGGAACATCTCGCTGAAGACCGGGTGCGTCGTGCCGGACGCCATGCCGCGGAACAACGTGGACGCCGCCATCTCGCCCATCATGAAGCTGGTGAACAGCACCGGTAGCGAGTACTTGCCGACTGCCTTGGTGTAGCCAGCCCAGTACCGGCCGCCGTTGTGGTAGAGCCAGCCGATGTTGTTATGCGCCGCGCGCTCCAGGTCAGTCGACGGCGACCAGTCGAGCGGCCCGCCCGGCCAGAGCGCGGCGATCGAGCGCTGGCAGCACTCCTCGTGGTTCATTTCGTCCCTGGTGATCGAGAAGAAGCACTTGCGGACCGGGTCCTCCTCGTGCTGCTCGAACGCGTGGATCGTGGCGCGGGCGAACACCGCAGGCCCGGACGCGTCGAAGTTGGCGAGTACCGAGAACCAGTACATGATCCCGAGCCGCTGCTCGACCGTGAAGTCACTGGCGCGCAGGCCGTCCCAGGGCAAATCCGCCGGGTTCCAGGCCATCAGCTTGGACTTCTGGTAGATGGCCGCGAGCTTCTCGGTCTCGACCCGCCACTCCATCGGGTAGATGTTTGGCTGCGGGATCGCCGGCGCGGGCCAGAACCCGCCGTCCGGAATGACCAGCTCGTGGTGCTGTGCTGTCGCGTCCCTTGGGTCCGCTGTGTCCGGGGAATCCGCCACGTCCGCTCCGTCCTCGTGCATCGCGGCGCCGGCGCACCGCACAAGGTGTGTATGCCCGGCGCGGCAGTGCCGGACCACCGTGTTGCACGATACTGCCAGGTCTGCGAAGGATCGTTAGATCAAGCCGAGCCGTCGGCGGCGTCGGCGGCGGGCCACTGCCACATCGGCACCTCGCGCAGCGGGTGCAGCTCATCGTCCGTCTCCGCATGCGAGTTCTGCATCGCGACGTGCGAGCCGAACTCGACATGCTCCCGCAGTGCGGTCCGGAACGGCGGGTCATCGGGCAACCCGGCCGCATCCGCTGCGGCCAGGTAGAGCTGAACGAACCGCTGCCGCTGCGGCTCGGTGATCTGCAGGCCGCGATGCACGTCGATCAGGTGGGCGAAGCCGCCCATCTGCCGGGTGAAGTCGTCGGGCCCGCCGAAGGACTCCGAGTCGAACGCGGTCAGCTGGTCGACGTGCTCTGGCCGGCCCGCGCCGAACAGCGGCTGCAGCACGGGATCGGCGAGCACGCTGGCGTAGAAGACGTCGATGAAATGGCGCATCGCGGCGTGGCCGCCGACGTGCTCATACAGCGATTCCATAGATTACATAATTACAACATCTCGCACATCGCGCGCAACTGGTTCCAGGCTAGCCTCCCGGGCGGTCACCGGCTAGACGCCAAGGCCGCGGCCGATGATCTCCTTCATGATCTCGGTGGTCCCTCCGAAGATCGTCTGCACCCGGCCGTCGGCGAAAGCACGCGCAACCGCGTACTCGCGCATGTAGCCGTAGCCGCCGTGCAGCTGCACGCAGCGGTCCACGATGCGGTTGCACAGCTCGGTGTCCCAGTACTTGACCATCGAGGCGTCCTCGTTCGACAGCAGGCCGGCCACGTGCTCGGTCACCGCGCGGTCGGTGAAGGCGCGGGCCACCGCGAGCTCGGTCGCCATCTCGGCGAGGACGAAGCGGTTGTACTGGAAACGCCCGATCGGCCGGCCGAAAGCCTGGCGCTGCTTGCAGTACTCCAGCGTCTGCTCGAACACGCATTCCGCCGCGGCGAGCGCCGTCGCGCCGATCGCCACCCGCTCGCGGGGCAGGTTCTGCATCAGCGCGACGAAGCCGCCGCCCTCGTCCCCCAGCAGGTTCGCGGCAGGCACCCGGACGTCGCTGAAGTACAGCTCCAGCGTGTCCTGGGCATGCATGCCGACCTTCTCCAGATTCCGGCCGCGCTCGAAGCCGGCCATGCCGCGCTCAACCACGAGCAGGCTGATCCCCTGATGGCCGACATCCGGATCGGTGCGCGCGACGACGATCACCAGGTCGCTGAGCAGCCCGTTGGAGATGAACGTCTTCTGCCCGTTGAGCACGTAGTGGTCCCCGACCCGCACCGCTAAGGTGCGGATTCCCTGCAGGTCGCTGCCCGCGCCCGGTTCGGTCATCGCGATCGCCGTGATCAGCTCGCCGGAGCAGTACCCGGGCAGCCAGCGTTCCCGCTGCTCCGGGGTGGCCAGCCGGAGCAGATACTGGCCGTTTATGTCGTTGTGCACGGAGAACCCCGGTCCATGCGCGCCGGCCCTGGCCAGTTCCTCATTCAGGATCAGGTAGTAGGTGTAGTCGGGGTTTCCGCCGCCGCCGTACTTCTCGTCGACGTCGATGCCGAGCAGGCCGGCCCGGCCCGCCGCAAGCCAGACGTCACGCGAGACGACACCGTCGCGCTCCCACTGCTCGTGATACGGCGTTATCTCCCTGGCTATGAAGGAACGGACCATCGCCCTGAACGCGTCGTGGTCGCTGTTGAATATCTCGCGCCGCATCGCCGTTCCCCCTGACCTGTCCGCCTCTGGACGTGAACGTAACACTTGCACAGCCGTTCAGTCTGGCGGCCGTGCTGGTGAGAAGTTGTCAAACAATCCTTTCACAACTAGTCTTTCACAACATGTCTTTCAAGAATCAAAACCCAGGCGAAACGGGACCAGCGGAGCCAGCGGTCGCGGAGCCAGCGGTCGCGGAGCCAGCGGTCGCGGAGCCAGCGGTCGCGGAGCCAGCGGTCGCGGAGCCAGCGGTCGCGGAGCCAGCGGTCGCGGAGCCAGGAACGCCGGAGAACCCGTTGCAGATCACCGACCCCCGGGCGATGCGAGCACTTGCTCATCCAGCGCGGATCGCGATCCTGCAACACCTCGTGCTCGACGGACCGGCGACCGCGACGGAATGCGCGGAAGTCGCAGGCCTGTCGCCGTCGGCCTGCAGCTACCACCTGCGGGCGCTGGCCCGGCATGGCTTCGTGGCGGAAGATCCGGCCAGCGCCGCGGACGGCAGGCACCGGCCCTGGCGTGCCAGCGTGGTTGCCCTCTCGGTCGGCCAGGATCCCAGTCGGCCTGACGCGGTCCGGGCAGCAAGCCGGCTGCTCGTGGAAAGCCTGCAGGCCCGGGGCGAGGAACTCCGTGCGCAGTATCTCGACCGGCAGCTGGAGTACCCGCCGGATTGGCAAGACGCCGCGAGGATGCAGCAGGATGTCCTGCATGTCACCGCGGACGAGCTGGCCGCTGTCCGGGCCGAGCTGCAGGCCGTGCTGACGCGCTATCGCCGCCTGGACCCGGCAGGCCGGCCAGCCGGGGCGCGCCGGGTGCACGCCGTGATCGACATGGTGCCGTGGTTCAATCCGGCAAGCGACCGGTGACCGCCGCCGCACGGATCCGGTCTCGCTGGCGCAGTGGCTCCTGGCGAGGCGGGCCACTGGCGAACCGGAACTTCCGGCTGCTGACCGCCGGGCAATTCACTTCCACCGTCGGAGACTTCTGCTACGCCGTCGCGCTGCCCTGGCTGGTGCTGTCCACGCACGGCGGCCCGGTGCTACTCGGCACGGTGCTCGCCTGCTACGGCGTGCCGCGTACAGTGCTCATCCCGGCTGGTGGCGTGCTGGCCGACAAATTCGGGCCACGGGCGATCATGCTCGGCGCCGACGTGGTCCGCTGCGGCCTAGTCGCCGTCCTCGCCGTGTTCGCGACCAGGCACGTTGCCTCGCTGGCGGCGCTAGGCCCGGTCGCCGCGCTGCTCGGCGCGGGCGAGGGACTCTTCCTGCCGGCCTCGTTCGCCATCATGCCCGGGCTCCTTGAGCCGGAGCAGTTGCAGGCCGGAAACGCGTTCAACTCGGCCGCCGTTCAGCTTGGCTCGTTCCTCGGACCGGTGCTCGGCGGTGTTCTCGTCGCCTCGGCTGGCTCCGGGCCAGCCTTCGCGGTCGACGCGGCGTCGTTCGCGGTCTCGGCGCTGACCCTGGGATTGATCGTGTCCAGGTCGCGAACGGTGCCCGGCATGGCTGGTACCGGTAACGTGGGCGCCGCCGACCCCGGCACCCCCGACTCCGGCACCACCGACCCGGCACCCCCGACCCCGGCACCCCCGACCCCGGCACCCCCGACCCCGGCACCCCCGACCCCGGCACCACCGCGGCCGGCACTACCGGAGCCGGCCAGGAACCGGGCGCGCCGTCCAGCGTATGGCCGCTGCTCCGTCACGCACGACTGTTCCAGGTGCTGATCGCCGTCACCGTGGTAGCCAACCTGACCTCCGGCGGGACCTTCGAAGTCGCGCTGCCCGCGCTGGCTCACCTGCGGTTCGGCGCGGCCGGGTACGGCGCGATCATGGCCTGTTTCGGCGGCGGCGCGGTCGCCGGCACCCTCGCCGCGGCCAAGGCGGGCCGCTTGCATCATCCGGCGCCAGCTGCCTGCTATGCATTCCTGATTAGTGCGGCAAGCATCTGCCTCGTGCCGTTCCTCGGCGGCCTTCCCGGCGCGGCGACAGCCACCCTGGTGTTCGGCGCCGCCACCGGCTTCGGCAACATCGTCATGATCACCCTGCTGCAGCAGTGGGCACCGGCCGCGCTGCTCGGCCGGATCATGAGCGTGGTGATGCTGGCCAGCATGGGTACCTTCCCGGTCTCGGTGGCCGTGGCAGGCGTCCTGGTGCGGGCGTTCGGCCCGGTTCCGTTCTTCCCGGTGGCCGGGGTCGTGCTCGCTATAGCGATCCTGGGCGCGCTTACCCAGCGCGAGGTCAGGGATTTCGGTGTAACCCCGGCCGCAGTCAACAATTCACCGGTCGGGGAATTTTAGCGGTTAAGATCTGCCCGGCATCCACCGGACGGATGTTAACCACTGTTGAGGGCGATCGGCTCCCGTGCCGCAACTAGTCGCAATGCGTTACATCGTTGCACGTACTACATACCACGTAGTATCGTAGCGCGTAGTACCGATGGAACTAGCTTGGCGTGGAGGTATGCAAGTGGCGGACGACCTCGGCCGGTGGGCCGATCCTTCGATGCTGGTCCTCGCCAGCCTGGCGGACGGGCCCAAGCACGGGTACGCCATCACTCAGGACGTGGCAGCCCAGGCCGGCGTCGATCTTGGCCCGGGCACGCTGTACGGGGCCATCGGCAGGCTGGAGGAACGCGGCCTCATCGAGGCAATGCCGCCTGAGCAGCGACGCCGGCCGTACCGGATAACCGCCGCGGGCGCGCAGGAACTGGCCCAGTCCGCCGCGCGGATGCGCCGCGTCGCCGATCTCGGTCTCACCCGGCTGGCCACCGCCAGGCCCACGGCATGACCGGACGCCAGGGCCACGGCCTGACCGGACCCGAGGCCGGCCTGACCGGACCCGAGGCAGGCGCGGCCTGGTCCGACCCAGGCCTGACCCGGCCCGACCCCGGCGCTACTGGCCATCACCCCGAGCCGCTGCTCGTTCGGGTGGTGCTGCGCCTCTACCCGCGCCGGTGGCGCGACCGGTACGGGGAAGAATTCGCGTCGCTGCTGACCGAGATGACCGGCGCCGCGCCCTGGCCCGCTCGGGCCGGTCTAATCGGTAACGCCATCTCGGGCGCGCTGGACGCCCGTCTGAATCCGCCTGGAGGCAGCACCATGCCCGATCGCATTCGCCGGTCCCTGGCGACGGCCGCCTGCGCCGTCGTGGCCTTCGTCATCGCCGCCGCCGGCTTCCAGAAGATGACCGAGTACCCGGACTTCACCGCTGCCGCCCGCCAGCATGCCGCCATCGGCGCCTCGTACAGCATCCTGCGGATCGCCGCTATCGTGGCCGGGGTTGCGGTGCTAGCCGGCGCGCTGCCGATTGCCTGGATCGTGCTCAGGCAGGCCGTCACGGGAAGGCGCGCGGACCTGATCAGGCCGCTGATCATCGCGCCAGCCGCAGTGAGCAGCTGGCTCGCCATCGTGCTGGTGTTTGTCAGGCTGTCCGGTCACCCGCAGGTGCATTCCGCTGCCAACATCGCCGCGGTCGCGATTGTCCTGCCGCTCGGCGTGGCCGCCGCAGCGGCCTGCGGGTGGGCAGCGGTCGTCATCGTGCAGCGCGCGGACCTGGCACCCCGGCTACTGCGGACAGAAGTCCTCCCGATGGCGGTGCTGAGCGTGTGCATGGCCGTGGTGACCGGCGCTGACATCAGCTGGGGCCTGGCCGTCCGCGCGGCCGACGGCGCGCTGTTCCATAGCGACAACGGCCTGGTGGCGACATCGCTGCCGCCAAGCTGGGCAGGCGGCGTGGTGGTGCTGCTGGCGGTCACGGTCGTCACGGCGGCCGCCACGGTCCGCGCTGCCCGGACGCTGCGCGTGCCCGCGGGCACGCCCTAAGCGGCGCGGGCCGGCGGCCCGTGACTGTGCAAGGTCCGCTGCTGGTCGGGGCTGACCGCGGTGACGGTACCGTCCGCGGTCAAGATGATCACCCAGCCCCACTGGTGGACCGCAATCAGGTGATGGAACGGGCATAGCAAGATCAGGTTGGTCAGTTTGGTACGGCCGCCTTTACGGCGCGGCCGGATGTGATGCACCTGGCACGCCGCCGACGGCTGCCCGCAGCCGGGAAAAGCACAGCGCCGGTCCCGCGCAATAACCGCGCGACGCAAATGACCCGGGATCTGCTCGGTGGCCCGGCCCACATCCAGCGGCAAGCTGATGCTGCCCGCCCCGCCGTCTAGCAACCCGGTCCGCAAGAACGCGGCCAGCCCTGCTGGGCCCGACAGCAAGTCGGCGGCATGGCGCAGCAGCACGGCCCGCAGCGCCGCGCCCGCTCGCGCCGTACCAGCGGCTGGAGCACATCCCGCGGGCTGCCGGAGCCAGGGACGTAGCAGCCGGTCCTCGTCCCGCGCCCCGGTCTCGCCGAGCAGCGCCGCGGCGAGCCGGTCCAGGACGGCCGGGTCGACATGGCCGGACACCACCGGCGCAATGCTGGCGTCACAATCGCTGCCCGGCGCAGCGGCCGGACCGCGAGCGGCCCAGGCTGCTTCCGCGTCCGGGCCGCCAGGCAGGCCGCGGAGCTGGTCCAGCGTCATATGCAGCTGGATCTGCGTCGGCTGCCCGGCCCGCTCCGGCAGGCATCCAGCGCCCACCAGCCGGCGGCACGCTTCCTCCAGCGCATCATGGTCACGCTGGCCCTTCGTCCGGATATCCTCCGGGCCGGCCTTCTTGCCCAGCGCCTCCAGCACCGCCCGCAAGGCGGCCGCGCACTGCGGCGCCAGACCGCCCGTTACCCGGCCGGCGCCGCGGAAGGTAAGGTCCAGCCGAAGCCACCGGTCAGCAAATCCGTCATCATCCCCGTCACGGTCGGCCGACGCGCACCGCCGGTACATTTCCTCCGCCAGCCCCGCCAGGTCGGCCAGGTCCGCTCCGGCTGCGGCCGCACCGAGCAGAACCTGATCCGCATCGGCCCGCTTGTCCGCGGGCAGCCGGTCACTCCAGCCGCAGATCTCCCGGGCCCACGACTCAGATATCTCCCCGGCGGCAAGAGCGTCAGCTACCGCCGGGTGGACAGCCAGCCGTCGCGCCCAGCCCACCGCCCCGGCCGCCGCGGCCCTGGTGACCCGGGTCTGCCACCGCAGCCACGCGCCCGCTGAGCCCTGGCCATCGTCTTCGAATCCGCGCTGCCCGCCGAAGGACGCCAGCAGCCGTGCTCGCGCAGCGATGTGCATGGCCCCGGCCCGCTCCAGCCCGCGCAGGCAGTCCGCTTGCGCCGCCGCCGGTATCGCGCTCGGGTCGGCCGATGCCAGGAACGCCAGGCCGGCCTGCGTCATCGCTACCGCATCGGCAGCCGACGCTGGACCTGCGGCGCCCGCAGACGGCTGGCCCGGTAAACACATGCTGGCACCTCCTCGGCCTCGCCCGGTCCCTGACCGGAGCAGTAGCTGCTTGCGCCGCGCGCGACTATTCGAACTTGTATTTGAAGGCTACCGCGAGGCTCTGACAAAACCGCGGCGCTGTCGTGGCCACGTGGCCACCAGGAAATGACAGACCGCGGCGCTGCCGTGGCCGCCAGGAAATTCTTCGCGGTAGCGCTGCGCCTGACCCGATGCGGCCGACCGCGATCCTGAGCGGCCAGCCGGCGCCGAGCGTCCCCGGTCGCTAGGCAGCGGTCGTCTTGACCAGGTAGGCGGCCCATTGCGGATCGCCGTCGTGCGCGGCGCCGATCAGCCGCCAGTGCGCGCCGCGCGGCACGGCGGGCACGCAGCGCAGGCTCCAGCCAAGTTCCTCGATCAGCCGGTCGGCCTTGCCGTGGTTGCACTTCGTGCAGGACGCCACGCAGTTCTCCCAGGCGTGCATGCCACCGCGGCTGCGCGGCACCACGTGATCGATAGTCTCCGCCTTGGTCCCGCAGTAGGCGCAGAGATAGTTGTCCCGGCGCATCAGCGCGGCCCTGGTGAGCGGGACCCGGCTGCGGTACGGCACCCGCACGTAACGGCGCAGCTTGATCACCGACGGAGCTGCCAGCCTGGCCGACGCCGAGCGGAGTACCCTGCCGTCGGCGTCCTCGTGCACGACCTCGGCCTTCTCGCCAAGCACGAGGCACACGGCCCTGGCCAGGCAGACCGTGGTCAGCGGCTCATACGTGATGTTGAGCAGCAGTACCCGACGCACGCGCACCTCCCGCCGGCTGCGCCGCTCGCGGAGCCGGAGCACCCGTGACCAGTGTGGTTGCCGGACGGCCCGTCCGACAACTCCAATAGCGTAACGGGACGCGCCGCGGGTGGCACGTACCAGCGCAGCCGAGCCGCCGATGCCGGTAGCCCTACAGTCAAACCATGACGACTAAGTACCCTGCTGCACCGCGAGCGGATCTAACCGAGATTATTAACGGATACTCCGTGGCCGATCCCTACCGCTGGCTGGAGAATCCCGCTAGCGAGGCAACCCGCAGCTGGCTGACCGGGCAGGACGCGCTCTACGCCGAGCGCGCGGCGGCGCTGCCCGGGCGGGAATCGCTGGCCGCCAGGCTCACCGAACTGCTTGGCGCAGGCACCGTCAGCAGTCCGGCCTGGCGCGGCGAGCGGCGGTTCTTCATGCGCCGGGCGCCAGGACAGGAGCACGCCGTGCTCTATACGGCGGCGGCTTCCGGCGCCGAGCGGGCGCTGATCGACCCGATGCAGATCGATCCGTCCGGCACCACCACGCTGGATGCCTGGCAGCCCGACAAGGAAGGCAGGCTGCTCGCCTACCAGCTGTCCGAGGGCGGGGCGGAAGAGTCGGCATTGCGCGTCCTGGATATCGAGAGCGGCCAGGACGTGGACGGCCCGATCGACCGCTGCCGGTACAGCGGCGTGGCCTGGCTGCCCGGGGGCAAGGCGTTCTACTACACGCGCAGGCTGCATCCGGACGACGTCCCCGACGGCGAGCAGCAGTACCACCGGCGGGTCTACCTGCACCGGGTTGGCACGTCTGCCGACGAGGACACGCTGATCTTCGGCGCGGGCCGGGAAAAGACGAACTACTACATGGCGTCGGTAAGCATGGACGGCCGCTGGCTGATCGTCGGCGCGGCCGCAGGCACCGCGCCGCGAAACGATCTGTGGATCGCGGACCTGACGGCGTCCGGGGAGTCGGCGCCGGACCTGCGCGTTTTGCAGCAGGGCGTGGACGCCCAGACGACGGCCAGGGTCGGCCGGGACGGCACGCTCTACATCTTCACCGACTCCGGCGCGCCGCGCGGCCGGCTGCTGGCCGCCGACCCGGCCGAGCCGGCCTTCGCCGGCTGGCGCGAGAAGATCCCGCCGGACGACGAGGCCGTGCTGACCGGCTACGCGATCCTGGACGGCGCCGAGCTTGACCGGCCGGTGCTGCTGGCGTCCTGGACCCGGCACTCAATCGGCGAGATCAGCGTGCATGACCTGGCCACCGGCGAGCGTCTCAGCAACATTCCGCTGCCCGGCCTTGGCACCGTCGGCGGGCTGAGCGAGCGGCCGGAAGGCGGGCACGAGGCGTGGTTCGCCTATACCGACAACACCTCGCCGGTCGCCGTCTACCGTTACGACGCGCGCACCGGGCAGATCGGGCTGTGGGAACGGGCGCCAGGGTCGGCCGACGTCCCGGACGTGGAAACGCGGCAGGTGGCCTACGAGTCAGCGGACGGCACGACGGTGCGGATGCTGATCATCTCCGGCCGCCAGCAGCGCCGCGAGCCCAGGCCAGCCATCCTCACCGGGTATGGCGGGTTCGGGATCAGCATGACGCCCGGCTACGGGCCGACGGTGCTGGCGTGGGCGGAAGCGGGCGGCGTGTACGCGATTGCCGGGCTGCGCGGCGGCAGCGAGGAGGGCGAGGACTGGCACCGCGCCGGGATGCGGGACCGCAAGCAATGCGTCTTCGACGACTTCCATGCCGCCGCCGGGAAACTGATCGCCGACGGCTGGACGACGCCCGCGCAGCTTGCCATCTCCGGCGGCTCGAACGGCGGGCTGCTGGTCGGCGCGGCGCTGACGCAGCGGCCGGAACTCTTCGCCGCCGTGGTCTGCTCGGCTCCGCTGCTCGACATGGTGCGCTACGAGCGGTTCGGGCTAGGCGAGACCTGGAATGACGAGTACGGGACCGCCGCCGATGCCGCCGAGCTTGGCTGGCTGCTGTGCTACTCGCCGTATCACCACGTGCGCGTCGGGACGCACTACCCGGCCGTCTTGTTCACCGTTTTCGAGAGCGACACCCGGGTCGACCCGTTGCATGCCCGCAAGATGTGCGCCGCACTGCAGCACGCCGCCCCGGACTCGCTGGCTAGCCGTCCGGTCCTGCTGCGGCGGGAATCGGACGTGGGGCATGGCGCGCGGGCAGTGAGCCGCTCGGTTGCCCTGTCGTCGGAGACGCTCGCCTTCGTGGCCTTCCATACCGGCCTCAGGCTGTGAGACCGGTGGCTGTGCGGAGCGCCCGCGAGCATAATCCGGCGCGCAGGGCCTCGCGGTAGTCGCTCAGCGCCGGCAAGCGCACGTGCCTGGCTGCCACCGACTCGCCCAGCTTGCGGGCGGCGTGCAGCACGATCTCGGTGCGGTGCTGACGGGGCAGCCGGACGAGGATGTCCCGGCCGAGTCGCAATGCCTGCTCCGGCTCGGCTGCCTCGGCCAGGCAGCGCGCCTCCCCGAACATGACCAGTGCCCGGTCGAGGAACTCAGCCGGGGAGTACAGTCGCAGGGCGTGCGCGAACGCCCGGGTTGCGCCCTGATAGTCGCCCAGGGTAACCAGCGTGTCCCCCTCGTGGAAGAACAACTGCCGCTCGGTGTAGCCGAACGCGGTGTCGGCGGTATCCGCCGGGGATAGCTCGCTGAGCGCGTCACGGGCCCGGTCCATCGCGCCCCTGACGCGGTTCAGTGCCTCCCGGCGGCCGCGTCCCGCTAGCCGGGCCAGTGCCCGGGCCTCGACGACCGGCGCGATAACCCCGGCCACGCACGGGCTGCGGCCCGCGAGGTCAGTCCCTGCCCTGGCCAGCGCCGCAGCCTCACGCGGATCGCCGTAGTAGAGCGGCACCAGCGCCTCGCGGGCCGTTACCCAGGCTCGGAGCCGCCGGTCGCCGGTCTCGTCCGCTGCCGTCCGCGCAGTGCGAAAGAACGACCTGGCCAGCCACCGGTCACCCAGGTCGATCATGGCCATGCCGGTCAGCCCGGCGAGTCGCCCGGCCAGCCGGCAGAGCCGGTCAGCGCATTCGATGGGCTGTCGCGCCGCGCACATGGCGCGGATGTCGCGAAGGTCCAGCAGCACGTCGCAGAGCAGCCGGAGCGGTGGCTCCGTCATGTACTGCGCGCCGTATCCGGCAGCGATCTCCTCCCACCGGTCCAGCATCGTCACCGAGACGGTCCGGCCGAGCAGCGCGCCGTCAAGCTGACGCCGGACGTGGTCAGCAGCCCCGAGAAAGCTGCTGTTCGGGCCTGCCGTGACGTCCTTCAGCAGCGTGAGCCGCAGGTCACGGAGCACATCGCCGGCGTCCGCGGCGTCAACGCAGCCATCGCCCGCCGCGCCATCGCCTGCCGCGCCATCGCCTGCCGCGCCACTGCCCGCCGCGCCACTGCCCGCCGCGCCATTGCCTGCCTCGCCATGCCCGGCGCCGCTGATGCCGGTGCGGCCAGGCCCGGTGCCGCTGACCGCGGTCATGGTGCCGCGGAGCGCGGCGCGGGGCGCCGCGCGCGGCGCCGCGACCACGGGGATCCCGACGCAGTCTGGTTTCGCGCCGGTCTCCGCGGCGTGCGCGGTACCGCACAAGCACCGGCCCTGATAGCCGAGATCCGGTGGATCCGCTCCGTAGACGGCGCAAAGGTAGTGTAGGTACTCGGGTCCCGGGCGCTTCTGCCCGCTCTCGTAGGCGGACAGCAGCGTCTCACTGAACCGCGGAGCCGTCCGTCCTTCGGCCTCGTACCTGGCCCGCACTTGCGCGACAACATCAGCCAGGGCAATGCCCAGCGCGAGCCGGTAGGCACGGATCCAGCTCGTGCCGTAGGCCGGCTTGCATTCCCGGTAGATGCAGGCCGCGATCGTCGCCGGGCGCTGACCGGCGACTGTCTCGCGGGCCCTGATCTCACGGGCCAGCGCAACCTCATTTCGGGCCTCGCCCGGTTCCCGTACCCGCGGGCGAACGATGGCCTGGCCGACCGGCCGGGTACCGTGACTGATCGGCAGCTCAGCAATTAACTGTCGCCTTTCGCCAGGCATTCGGCTCCTCCCCCGGATCCGGAATCCCGCGCCCCAGCCTGATCGGCTCTCACCTTATGTAATCTACACGTTGCTCTACGTTAATTTAACTGGGATGGATTGGCCCGGTAGGGCCCTTTTACGCACCATTGCGGTTCGGCTCGGCCAGCCGACGATTCAAGCGCGGATCAGCCGTCGGTCAAGGCCGACGCCGGCGACAATGGAAATCGCCGCCGAAAGGAACCTGCAGCGCATCCCGCCGTGTTTCACGCCGCCTACGCCGCTGCCGCCCGGAGCCTGCCGACCCATCCGTCAGCGAACACACTTGCCGACGTAGCCAGGGAGCCCAGGGAGCCCAGGGAGCCCAGGGAGCCCAGGGAGCCCAGGGAGCCCAGGGAGCCCAGGGAGCGGATGAAGATCGCCCTGGACACGGCGAACGGCGATGACCAGCCGCCCGGGCTAGGTAACTAGGTAATACGCTGGGTCCCAGCCATGAATGAATCAGCCATGAACGAATCAGCACAGCTGAGCCTCTACCAGGCAGTGGGCGGCGAGGAGACCTTCCGCCGCCTGGTGAGCAGCTTCTATCGGGGAGTCGCGGCAGATCCGGAACTCCGCGCGGTGTACCCGAGCCGCGATCTCGGCCCGGCTGAGGAGCACCTGCGGCTCTTCCTGATCCAGTACTGGGGCGGCCCGGGAACCTACAACGAGCGACGCGGTCACCCTCGGCTGCGGATGCGCCACGCGCACTTCGCGATCGGCGAAGCCGAGCGTGATGCCTGGCTGCGGCACATGCGCGCGGCCCTGGACGAGCTGGCCCTGGACGACGCGCTTGACCGGCAGTTCTGGGACTACCTGGTGATGGCGGCCCACAGCCTGGTCAACCAGCCATCAGCGGCGGGCCGCGGGCCGGACATCGGGCTCACTCCAGCCTGACCGGCGGCGGCAGTGCCAGATGTACCGGTAATCAGCCTCTGGTGAGCTTCCGGTAGGTGACCCGATGCGGCCGTGCCGCCTCGGCGCCGAGCCGGTCGATCTTGTTCTTCTCGTACGCCTCGAAGTTTCCCTCGAACCAAAACCAGCTGGCGCCGCCCTCCCAGGCCAGGATGTGCGTAGCGATCCGGTCCAGGAACCAGCGGTCGTGGCTGGTGATTACCGCGCAGCCGGGGAAGTCGAGTAGCGCGTTCTCCAGCGACGACAGCGTTTCCACGTCGAGATCGTTCGTCGGCTCGTCCAGCAGCAGCAGGTTCCCGCCCTGCTTGAGCGTCAGTGCCAGGTTCACCCTGTTGCGCTCGCCACCGGACAGGACCCCGGCCGGCTTCTGCTGGTCAGGGCCCTTGAAGCCAAAGGCGGCGACATACGCCCGGCTGGGGATCTCGGTCCGGCCGGCCCTGATGTAGCTCTCTCCGTCGGAGATCGCCTGCCACACGTTCTTGTCCGGGTCGATCCGCCCCCTGGACTGGTCGACATAGGCGATCTGAACCGTCTCGCCAACCCGGATCGAGCCGGCGTCCGGCTGCTCCTCGCCGAGGATCATCTTGAACAGCGTGGTCTTGCCGACGCCGTTCGGCCCGATTACGCCGACGATCCCGTTCGGCGGCAGGGTGAAGCCGAGGTTCTCGATCAGCATCCGGTCGCCGAAGCCCTTGGCCAGGCCGGTGGTCTCCACGACCAGGCTGCCGAGACGCGGGCCCGGCGGGATCTGAATCTCCTCGAAGTCGAGCTTCCTGTTCTGGTCGGCGTCCGCGGCCATCTCCTCGTACCGCTGCAGCCGGGCCCGGCTCTTCGCCTGCCGGGCTCGCGGGCTCGACCGCACCCATTCGAGCTCGTCTTCCAGCCGCTTTCGGCGCTTGACGTCCTTCTGACCTTCGACCTTGAGCCGCGTTGCCTTGGTCTCCAGGTACGTCGAGTAGTTGCCCTCGTAGGGGTAGGCATGGCCGCGGTCAAGCTCGAGGATCCATCCGGCCACGTTGTCCAGGAAGTACCGGTCGTGCGTAACGGCAACGACCGTCCCTGGGTACTTCTCCAGATGCTGCTCGAGCCAGAGCACGCTCTCCGCGTCCAGGTGGTTTGTCGGCTCGTCGAGCAGCAGCAGGTCAGGCTGCTGAAGTAGCAGCTTGCAGAGCGCGACACGCCTGCGCTCGCCGCCGGACAGCACGCTCACGTCCGCGTCCGGCGGCGGGCAGCGCAGCGCGTCCATGGCCTGATCGAGCTGGCTGTCGAGGTCCCAGGCTTCCCGGTGGTCAAGCTGCTCCTGCAGCTTGCCCATTTCCTCGAGCAGGTCATCGGAGTAGTCCGTGGCCATCTTCTCGGCGATCTCGTTGTACTGCGCGAGCAGCGCCTTGGTCTCGGCCACGCCGTCCTCGACGTTACCGAGAACGGTCTTGGCGTCGTCCAGCTCGGGTTCCTGATCAAGCAGTCCCACCGAGAAACCCGGCATCAGCCGGGCGTCGCCGTTCGACGGTTGCTCGACGCCTGCCATCATCCGGAGCAGCGTGGACTTGCCAGTGCCGTTGGGGCCGAGGACGCCGATCTTCGCGCCGGGCAGGAACGCGAGGGTGACATTATCGAGGATGACCTTGTCGCCGTGCGCCTTCCGCACAGCGCGCATCTGGTAGATGAACTCGGGCATGCCCCTAAGGGTAGAGGCAGTGAGCATGCAGTTCGGACAGCCGTTGCCGGCCACCTTAGCGGCGGGCGGCCCGTGGCCAGCCGGACCGCGCCAGCCGGGGCACGGTGCGCCGAGGGCAGTTCGCTCGGCCCGGCCCCGGCCGGCCCGGCGGCCGTCGGCCCGCTCAGAAGGGCGCCGAAACCGGACCCGGCTCCTCCGCGAGCGCGGCGATCGCGCTCTCGTCGAAGATGTCCGCACTGTCCGGCCCGCCGCGGCCGGCGCCGTCCGGTGCCGACGGCCGGGCGCTCGCGCCATCCGGCGCGCGATCGTCGCCTATCCCGCTGCCGCCCAGGCCTGCCGCGGCGTCACCGCGCCGAAGCTCCTCGTCACCCGGCAGGCCGCCAGTGCCGAACCCGCCCGTCAGCTGGTCGGCCGCCAGTTGATCGGCCGCGGTCTCGCCGGGGGCTCGCTTGGTCCGCTGGAAGTGAGCCGCGCCCCTGGACATGTCATGCCCGATGGAGCTGGCGTCCACCTCGACCGCCGTCCTCGTCGTACCGTCCTTCTCGTAGTCCCGGACCGATAGGCGACCCTTCACGACCACGGGATCGCCCTTGCGGATGCACAAGGCGACGTTGTCGGCCAGCTTGCGCCAGCAAATTACCGTGAGATACGAGGTATGGCCGTCGGTCCACTCGCCGGTGACGCGGTCAATGTGCCGAGGGGTCCAGGCCACCCGCATCGACACCTTGGCGGCGCCCGAGGTGGTTGTCCAGAAGGCTGGCTGGGTAGCCACGTATCCCGTCATACTCAGCTGTGCCTCGTTGGCCATGGTTGTCCTCCTGAGATCGGCTGCGGCAAGGCGCCATCCGCGCCTCGCACGTCAGCACCGGCAGCACTGTGCCGCCTGGCTGGCTTCCAAGGTCGCTTGCCGGGCCCGGATCCCGCTTGCTCCGGCCGGGTCCTGTGGACAGTCCGGCCAGCCGTGCCTGACCTGTGGATTGCGGGCACTGAATTGAGCCGGGCAGCTGCGAGAATGCGCGGCTGCGCCGAACCTGCGGCCGGTGGCTGACCTCGGCGGATCCGTTAAAAATCCTCGGCAGTAGTTGCACTGACCATCGCCCGCCGCGGTCAGCCGACCAGCGGTATCCGTCAGGCGGTATCCGTCAGGCGGAGATCAGCTCGGACGGCTCGGCGATCACGTCGACCAGCGCGCCGTTGCGCATCACCGTGATGGCCAGCGGCCGCCCGATCGCCTCGCCGAACATCAGCCGCTGCAGATCCTGGGCAGCCGTGACCGGATGATCGGCCGCGGCGAGCAGCAGGTCGCCGGCCCGGATGCCCGCCCTGGCCGCCGGGCCATCCGGGACGACCTCCGCCACCCGGAGGCCGCTGGCGCGGCCGAAGCGCTCCTGCAGTTGCGCGCTAAGCGGCGCCGGGACCGTCACGAGTCCGAGGTAGGCACGCCTGACCCGGCCGTCCCGCATCAGCGTGGCGATAATCCGCCTGGTAGTCGCGTTGACCGGCACGGCCAGCCCGAGCCCGATCCCGGCCACCGCAGTGTTGATCCCGACCACGCGGCAGCCCGCGTCTGCCAGCGCCCCGCCAGAGTTCCCCGGGTTCAGCGCGGCGTCGGTCTGGATCACGTCCTCAACCAGCCGGGCTGCGGATCCGCTCCGGGTCGGCAGCGAGCGGCCGAGGGCGCTGACCACGCCCGCGGTGACCGAGCCTGCCAGGCCCAGCGGGCTGCCGACGGCCACCACCAGCTGGCCCACTGCGAGCTTGTCTGCCTCGCCCAGCTCGGCAGGCGGCGGCGTTGGCCCGCCCGCGCGGACGACGGCAAGATCGGAGAGCGAGTCGGCGCCTACCACGGTAAATGCAGCGCTGGTGCCGTCGGAGAACAGCGCCGTCCCGCCCTGAGCTCGGCCGACGACGTGCGCGTTGGTCAGCAGGAACCCGTCGCCGGTATAGACCACCGCCGAGCCGAGGCTCTCCCCGCCACCGCGTGCCCCGGCCCGCGGGACGCGGAGGCTAGCTACCTTCGGCGTGAGCGCAGCAGCTACCTCCGTCACGATCTGCGAATACGCGTCGAGTGGCGAGTCCGCTGCCATGCCGTCCTCCAAAGGTTCTGGATTACAACATTACAGCGCTACATGTGTAAGGCAATACGGCCGGAAATCCTGCGCGGGGCCGGGCCGGCCTCCTGCGGGCTAGCCGGCCGCGACGCGCAGTTCCTCGGTGAAGCGCTCGTACTCGAAGAGTTCCTGCTCGATCGGCGGCACGACAAGCTCGCGGGCCACGACAGCCATCCGGGCGCGCATGGCTGCCTCGACCCGCTCCTGCTCCCGCGCGGCGGCCACTCGCACCAGGTTCATGCAGCCTGATGACGTCAGCCAGCCAAGCAGCAGGATCGCCGCGATCATGAGGGAGATCCAGGGCAGCAGTGAAACGTCATCGAACAACCGGGACGGCACGTGGCCGACGGCGTCGAAGACGCCGAATGCCACGATCGCTCCGAGCCACGCCACGCCCACGATGACGCAGCCGAGCAGCAGTCCCTGCCAGGCGCCGATAAGGCGCCACCAGCTGGCGATCTCGTTCTCCACCGGCAGCGCCTCGCCCATGGCGGCGCCAATCGCGCCAGGGATGTCCTTGGCCTTCGAGCGTGCCGCGGATCGCACGGTATGCGACCAGGGCAGCGGGAGCGGCGGGCCGATCTTGTCCGCCAGCGCAGTGAGGGAATTGTCGATCTCTGCCTGCTGCGCGCCGGAAGGCCCGGCGGTCACGCTGCGCATTTCTTCCCAGAGCTTGCCCAGCCGCACCTTCCGGGCAGGATCGTGCCCGGCGACCCGCTCAGCGAACCAGCCGACCGGCCAGCCAACGTAGTCGAGGGCGCGGAGCTCGCGCGCGCTCCGCAGTGACTCGCCGACGGCCGACACCCCGGCCGCGCGGGCAAATGCCTCGGTGAGGAGCTCGACCGTGTCATCGGGCAAGACGTGCACCGCCGCGGGCGGGGAGTCCCCCGAACCCGCCGATTTCGCAGTCGCCGCTACGTAAGGCCCGAATTTCGCGGCGATCGTGTCCACATCCGCCGCTATCCGCGCGGCAGCGGCCTGCCGGGCGGACACCGTCTGGATGAGGAGCTTGCTGAGCTCGTCGATGCCGCCGCCGGTGAGCGCCGAGGTCACCAGCACGCTGACATCCTGCAGGCCCTCCGACTCAAGCAGCCGGCGGAGGTCGTTGACGCAGTCCTCGGCCTGCCGGGCGGATAGCCTGTCCGCCTGGTTCAGCACTACCGCGATGACCTCAGAGTGACCAGACAGGGGCACCAGGTAGCGGCGGTGCACGGCCGCGTCGGCGTATTTCTGCGGATCGAGCACCCAGATCATCAGATCCGCCAGCCCGACCAGCCGGTCCACCTCCGCGGAGGCGCCGGCTACTACCGAGTCATGATCGGGGAGATCCAGCAACACCAGCCCGGCCATCGCGTCCTCGCCGCGGTCCAGCGCACTGGACCGGGCATAGCGATGCCTGCGCTGCACCCCCAGCCATTCCAGCAGGGGTCCCGAGCCCGCCACCCCCCAGACGCAGGCATGCGGATCCCTGGTCACTGGACGGGTAACGCCCACCGCGGAGAAATCCGCCCCTGCCAGCCGGTTGAACAGCGAGGACTTGCCGCTTCCGGTGCCCCCGGCCAGGGCCACCACGGTATGTGCGGAGGACAGCCGCAGTCGCTGGTCGGCCTGCCCGAGAAGCTGCTGTGCGTCGTTAAGCAGCTGCTCGCTGATCCCGTCGGGTCCGGCCCTGGCCGACCCGATCTGGACCAGCCGGGCCAGCGCGCTGAGCCGGTCCGACAGGGCGGCGGCCGGTGCGGCCAGTGCCCGGCCAGTCTGCCTTCCGCCGCCGGGTGACCCGCCCATCATCGCGCCGTCTCTAGCGCCAGCGTGACCTGGCGGAGCTGCGCAGGCGACGTGTCATCGGGCACCCCGGCCGCATCGATGACCTGGGTGAAGCGCAGCATCTCCTCGTCGAACAGCAAAGCGATCCTGTCGTGCAGGTCGGCGCGCGCTCTGGCGGCCACGTCACGCAGCGGCCCGGCGCCGAAGAGCGAGATCAGCAGATGTTGCGGGACCAGACGGGGGCCTGCGGCGGCTGTCTCGCCAGCCGCGCCATCGCCCAGCAGGCCGATCGTCAGCACCAGCGCGAGCGGCTCCACATCGAACGATACGACCCGCGCGATCGAGCGCTTGGTCACGTTCTCCGCCTCCACCAAGTGCATAACGTGATCCTGCCATCCGCTGATGGCCCGCGATGTCCGCCTGGCCAGGTCAGGAGCCGACTTGCCCAGGGCAGCTGCGCCTTCCCGGCTGATCGTGGCCATGCCGGTACGGTCCGGCTGGGGCGAGCCACCTGGGCCCTCGCCGAGCGCGGCCGCCGCACCGAAGGTCAGCGCCGCTTCCGCGGCGAACTCCGAGGCATAATCGCGGCTAGCTGCCCGGGCCGACAGCCCGGTGAGCAGCGGGCCGCCTGCCGGGTGCTGCCGCCAGCGGGATACCGCGCCCTCGGCGGCGCGGCCGGCGACCGCGGCGACCAGCGATTCTAGCCCGGTGCGCACGGCGGTCTTGAGCGCGCTGGCGCGGGCAGGCATCCGCCGCTTGCGCGGATGGCTGGCTGCCCCGCTGCCCCGCCGCACCTGGAGCATCCGCAGCAGATCGCCGGTCCCGGTGAAATCCTGCCAGCGGGCGAGGATCTCACCGCGAAGCAGCGAGCCGTCCGCGGTGGCCTGGTCAATCTCGGACAGGCCGGCCGCGTAAACCTCGTCGACCGCGGACCGCAGTTCCGCGCGGAGCGTCAGCTGCGCCTCAGCCTGGCTGGCCAGCCCGGGAATCCGGGCCCGGAAGGTGTCGAGCACTCCCGACATCGTCTGGGTGAGCACCGCGACGCGCCGGTCCTCACGGGCAGCGGTATCTTCCAGCCACTCGCGGATCGGGCCATAGATCTCGGCCGGGAGCCTGCCCTCGGTCAGCATGGTCTCCGGGATCACGAAGCGCTGTGTGTCGCCAAGCCCGTTGGCGGCCAGCATCGCGCCGAAATGAGCGGTGAGCTGGCCCGCCGAAGCGGGCGGTACCCGGGAGAGCACGATTCCCAGGGCCGCGCCCCGATCCCGTGCATACTGCAGCAACTCCCAGACCGCGGCATCGGCGTAGCGCGTCGACGTCGTCATGAACAGCCAGAGATCGGAAGCGTCAAGGAACTGGTGCGCGAACTCGCGGTGTGCCTGCACCACGGAGTCGATGTCCGGGGTATCAAGCAGGGCCACCCCCTTGGGCATGCCCTCGCTAGAAGCCAGCACAAGCAGCCCGTCACGGCCCGGCATCGCCAGCCCCTGCTGGCGGACCCGGGGCAGGGTTGGCAGGAAGACGTTCTCGGCGAACCAGTCGACCTCACTCGGATGGCTGGCGAGCACCGGGCTGTTGGTTGTCGGGCGGCGGATGCCCGTGTTGCTGACCTGCTTACCGACAAGGCTGTTCACGAGTGTTGATTTACCGGCGCCGGTCGATCCGACCAGCGCGACGAGCACCGGAGAACCAGACTCGCGCAGCCGCGGGAGCAGGTAATCGTCGATCTGGCTCAGCAGCTTGCGGCGCTCGGCCCTGGCGTCATCGACTCCCGGCGCATCCAGGAACAGCGGAGCGTCCAGGATCTGGTGCCGCACCCGCAGCAGCGCCGACTCGAGCCGGCGGGCATCGACCCGCCTGGGCGCAGCGGATTCGCCGGGCGCCGACGCAGCCGTCCGGCCCTGTCCTTCCGTCATGCTGCGCGGCCTCCAGACACCGGCGAGCTGCCAGTCACCGGGCCGGCCTCCGTACCAGATCATTACCCTGCGCAGGGCCGTTAACCTGTGCAGTACTCTTTGCAGGCAGGAATGTACCGCCCGGTACCGGAGTTGCCGGGCTGCTGCAAAGTTCGGCTATCTGCGCCGCGATCGTCACGACCTCACCCACTACCACGACCGCCGGGGGCCGGATGCCCGCCTCGGCAGCATCGTGGGCGACAGTATCCAGTGTTGCGGTAATTTTGCGCTGCGTGGGCAGAGTACCGTCGGCGATCACCGATACGGGGCTCTTCGGGTCACGACCGTGCCGCATTAATGCATCAGTGATGACCTGCAGGTGCTCGGTCGCCATCAGCAGCACCAGGGTGGCCAGGGACGAGCCGAGCGCCGCCCAGTCGACGGTGGAGCGGTCATCACCTGGCGGGACGTGCGCCGAGATCACATGGAACTCCTGGACCACGCCCCGGTGAGTGAGCGGGACCCCGGCGACTGCGGGGACGGCGATCGCGCTAGACACGCCTGGTACGACCGTGACCGGTAGGCCGGCCTGCAGGCAGGCCAGGAGTTCCTCGGCGCCGCGGCCGAACACGAACGGGTCGCCGCCTTTCAGCCGAACCACGAAGCGGCCCGCAGTCGCCGCCGAGACGAGCACGGAGTTGATGTACTCCTGGGCCATGGCCCGGCCGCGGGGAATCTTGGCAGCGTCGATGATCTCGACATCGGCCGGTAGTTCCGCAAGCAGCGATCGGGGTGCCAGCCGGTCCGCCACGACAACATCCGCCTCGGCGAGCAGCGCGCGGCCGCGTACCGTGATCAGCCCCGGGTCACCCGGGCCACCGCCGACCAGAGCGACGCCGCCACCGCGGCGGCGGCCCCTGCGGGCCCCGATGGCGCCTGAGGTCAGCGCGCCCACGAGCGCGTCCCGGAGGCCGGCGCTGTGCCGCGGGTCGCCGCTCAGCACGCCGACCCGCACATCTCCTGCCTGGCCCGAGGCAGGAATCCAGGCACGCGACGCGGCGGCATCGTCCGCCCGTACGCACCAGGTGCCAGCGGCGTCGGCCTCAGCGGCCACGGCGGCATTGACCGAGGAGTCGTCGGTGCACGCGCAGACCAGCCACGCCCCGGCGCAGTCGCCGGCCGCGTAGCCGCGGGCCAGCCAGCTGATCCGCCCCGTGTTAGCGAGATCTTGCAGCGCCGGGCTGATCTCGGGGGCAACAACGGCCACCTCGGCGCCCGCGTCCAGCAGGGCCGGCACGCGGCGGGCCGCGACAGTGCCGCCACCCGCGACCAGCACGCGGCGGCCCGTCAGGCGCAGCGCCAGCAGGTAAGGCGCCCGGTCGGTGGCGACCATGGGATGATCGCGCTCTCTTTCATCGTGCGGCAGGGCCGTCCTGAAACAGCAGATCCATCAGCCTTTTTCCGTTACGCCAGCCGAATCGAACGTCGCGACGTCCCGCAGCGCGCGGACCGCGCTCTGCACGATCGGCAGGGCAAGCAGCGCCCCTGTTCCCTCACCGAGCCTGAGCCCGAGATCGACCAGCGGCTGCAATCCCAGATGATCGAGCGTAGCGGCATGTGCAGGCTCAACCGAACGGTGCCCGGCGATGCAGCACTCCAGGGCCTCCGGGCACAGCGCAACGGCAGCCAGCGCGGCCGCCCCGGCGATCACGCCGTCCAGGATCACCGGCGTCCTGAGGCCTGCCGCGGCCAGGATGAAGCCGGCCAGTGCAGCATGCTCCAGGCCGCCGAATGCGGCCAGCACGCCGACCGGATCGGCAGGATCGGGCTGATGCCTGGCGAGGCCGCGCCGCACGACAGCCACCTTCCTGGCATGCGTGACCGAGTCAATCCCGGTGCCGTAGCCAGTCATCTCGGCCGGGTCGCGCCCGGTGAAAGCACATACCAGCACGGCTGAGGCGGTGGTGCTGGCGATACCCATATCGCCGGTGAGCAGGCACCGGTTTCCGGCCGCGACCAGCTCGCGCGCTATCTCGACGCCGACTCCGATCGCCGCCCGGGCCTGTTCGCCGGTGAGCGCGGGCCCGGCCGTGAAGTCGGCCGTGCCGGGCGCGATCTTGCGCTGGAGCAGCCCGGTAGCAGCGTCCAGTTCGGCGCGGACGCCGACATCCACCACCACGACCCCGGCGCCCGTCTGGGCGGCGAATGCGTTGACCACCGCGCCGCCGGCCAGGAAGTTGGCGACCATCTGCGCGGTCACCTCCTGCGGCCACGGAGTCACGCCCTGGGCATGCACGCCATGATCGGCGGCAAAGACGGCCACCGTAGCCGGCGCAGGCATCGGCGGCGGGCAGCCGCGGGCCAGCCCAGCCAGCCGGACCGAGACTTCCTCAAGCACGCCGAGCGAGCCACGCGGCTTGGTCAGCAGGTCCTGGCGCTCCCGCGCCGCCGCCATCGCGGCCTGGTCCAGCGGCCCGATCGAGGCCCGTACCTCAGCAAGCAAATCCACTACATCCTCCCCTGGTGTCCCTAACAAGCAGTATTCGTCCACCTGCGCGGCCAGCGCAGCGGCCGGCTGCGAATCCAGCCCGAGGTCGCGAGCTCGGGCCCCGAGGCGAAGCCTGTCACGTATCCGGCGCGCAGGTACGCCCCGGTCACCAGCTGAGCCGGGAGGCCCAGGGCTGGTCACCATGCGTGCCGGGACGTCCGCCGGCGGCCCGCCGCCGTCAGTGGGCATGGACGTCACCATCGTCGTGCGGGTGCATGTGCGGCCGCTGCGCCGCGCCGACCCGGTGCTCGAATCCCGGCAGCGCAGTCCGGTAGGCGCAGACGTCGCAGTTCATCCTGATGTCTCCGGCCAGCGCCTCGTGGTAACGCTCGGCGACCAGGCGGGCCAGCTCGTCGGTGTCGCCCAGGATGTCCGTGCACTGCACGTCGATGCCCGGATGCGCGGTGCCGTACGCACGGGCCTGATCGGCTATCCGGTCCGGCAGGATGCCGGGGAACAGGAAGTACCTTGCCACAATGACCTGGCGGGCGCCGAGCAGCCGGCACCGCTCCAGCCCAGCTGGCACATCGGGGCTGGCCAGTGATACGAACGCGGTTTCGGCGAATCCGTAGCCCCGGCCCTCCCAGAGCAACCGGGCGGTCTTGCATACCTCGGCGTTGGCGTCCGGGTCGGTGGACCCGCGACCGACCAGCAGAACGGCAGGCGGCTGGCCGCTGGCGGCCGGCCTGATTCGCGCGGCGATCCGGGCCGCCAGCAGTTCGAGCAGCACTGGGTGCGGGCCGAGCGGCCGTCCGTAGCGCCAGTCCAGGCCTGGATGACGGGCCCGCTCCCGGGCCAGGGCAGCCGGGATATCGCTCTTGGAATGGCTGGCCGCGGACAGCATGAGCGGCACCGCGACCATGCGCCGATGACCCCGCCCGGACAGCTCGGTGACCGCTTCTCGAAGTGCCGGGGCCGATAGCTCGATGAACCCGCCGGCCACGTCGATTCCCTGCGGCGCAAGGGTAGCGGCGAGGCGCGCGGCAAACGAGGTGAACGCCGTCACCCCGGCCGGATCACGCGTGCCATGCCCGGCCAGCAGCAGCGGCGGGCGGCTCACGGCGCCGCCTCGGCGCCGCCGGGATGCTGCGGTGCCACCGGGTCCGCAGGCTCCGCCCGGCTGGCCGGGTCGGCCGGCCTCGCTGGTTCCGCCCGGCGCACCGGATCTCGCCGGCCGCTCCGGCGCTGCCCGCACGCTCGCAGGCTGCCCCCACTCCGCTGACCCCCGCGGGTCGACCGCCGGCTGGCCGGTTGCCGCCCGGAGCAGGGCATTGAGCGCCGCAGCCGCCACCGCTGAGCCGCCCTTCTCGGACACGTTGGTCAGCGCCCGCAGCCCGCTCGCCCGCAGCGCGTCCTTCGCCTCAGCCGCCCCGACAAACCCCACCGGCAGGCCGATGACGAACGCAGGCTCCACCCCCCTGCTCAGGATTTCCTGCAGCGCGGTCGGCGCGCAGCCCACCACCCAGACAGCCCCAGGTCCGACTTCACCGAACGCCAGCCGCACCGCGGCGGCCGCCCGGGTGATATTCGCGGTGCGAGCGAGCCGCTCGGTCAGCGGCTCGCGGATCTTGCAGACCACCGGGCAGCCGGTGATTCCGGCCGCGACCATGGCCACGTCGGCGACGACCGCCGCACCGCCGGCCAGCGCCGCCACGGCGGCGGCCAGCGCTTCCTCGTCGCAGACCAGATCCGTGGCGTAGTCGAAGTCGGCGCTCGCGTGGATGACCCGCTCGGTCACGTCCCGGCTGAACCTTGGCAGCCGGGAAAGATCTATCCTGGAACGCAGGATCCGGTAGGACTCTGCTTCGATCGGGTGCGCGCCGCCGGGCGCGGGCGGGGGCCACGTCACCACGTCATCGCCTCCTCGGCAAGGAAGATCGCGTCGGCCGGGCAGACCTCGACGCACTCGCCGCAGCCGCTGCAGCGACCGGGCGACGCGATCAGCGGCGCGTTGCCGCCGCGCTCAGGAACCGGGCGGATCGCCTGCTCGGGGCACGTTAGCAGGCACCCGCCACAGCCCAGGCAGGCCACGGTGACCAGGGCAGCCGCCGGGCCGGTCATGGCGCCGCCCACCGATACTCCCGGGGCGTCACCATCCGGCCGGCCACCACCGTGGTCCGTGACGAGCCGACCACGACCAGCGTGTGCATGTCCACCGCAGCCGGATCGAAGCTAGCCAGTGAGGCAATCCCAGCACGCTGGCCAGGCCGGGAGGCTTCCCGTACCCAGCCGACCGGAGTTGTCGGCGGCCGGTGCTCAGCCAGGATGGCGAGCGCGCGGCCGAGCTGCCAGTTCCGCGCCCGGCTGGCCGGGTTATAGAAGCAGGTGACGAGATCGCCCACGGCCGCGGCGCGGACCCTGCGCTCGATCACGTCCCAGTTCGTGTGCAGGTCAGACAGGGAAATCAGGGCGTGATCATGTCCGAGCGGCGCGCCGAGCACCGCTCCGGCGGCGAGTGCGGCCGTCACGCCGGGCACGCTGATCACCTCGACCCGCTCGTCGGCGAGGCGAAGTGCCGGGCCGGCCATCGCGTAGATCTCCGCGTCTCCGGAACCGATCAGCGCGACTGCCCGGCCCGCCATGGCCTCGCTGACGGCAGCGGCGGCCCGCTGTTCCTCCTCGCCCAGGCCGCTGGCCAGCACCTGCGCGCCCGGCGAGATCAGGTCGGCGACCTGATCGACGTACTGGTCCAGCCCGACGACGACGCTGGCGCGGCGCAGCTCGGCAACGGCGCGCGGGACCATCAGGTCGCGTGCGCCGGGGCCAAGGCCGATGATCGCGAGCCTGCCGCGGGGCCGCCGCCGGGCAACCGCGACGGTGGCGTGCGCGCTGGCCCGCTTGGCGACAATCAGCCGCGCGCCGCCCGGGCAGGCCGGCACCGGGTCGCCTAGCTGCTTGCCGCCTTCCGCGACGAGCAGCGCGGCCGCCTCGGCGACACTAGGCGTACCGACCGCGGCACGCACGATCTCGCTCGGAGTAGGAACGTCGACCGTGGCCAGCTGCGCAGCCGATGCCGTGACGAGCCCCCAGCCGCGCCGGCTAGCGGCCGCCAGCAGCCCGGGCTCGCGCGCCTTGACGTCCACAGTGCCGAGCCACCGGACCGACCTCGGCGACAACCCGGCGGCGTCCAGCGCACCATCGATCAGCCGGCCCGCCTCGTCGGCCGTCACGCCGGCGCTTGCGCCAGCGCCGACAACCAGGGAAGGAGGCCGGTAGATGACGCGCGGGTCCGGCGCCTCCCCGCCGCCCGCAGCATCCCGGCCGCCCGGCGCCTCGCCGCCGCCCGCAGCCGACTCCGACTCCGCAGGCGCTGGTGGCACTTCGTCACTGACCACGATCGCCGGGATGCCACGTTCCGGTCGCGCCGTCCGCACCACGTTCGGCGGCAGCGGGGGGACTGGCCATTGCTCTTTCATCGTCAGCGTGACCCGCTCGCCAGAGAGGATCGCGGCACCGACCGGGGCCATGTCGCTGCCCGGTTCCACCACGAACCCGAGATCCGCCCCGAACTCATCGAGGCCCACCGACCCCGCCGCCTCCGCGGCCGTGGTGATGACGGCGGTCGCGCCGAGGATGCCCGCGATGCGCCTGGCCAGCACGTTCGCCCCGCCGGCGTGGCCGCCGAGTACCGGGATCGCGAACCTCAGCGCCTCGTCCACGCACACCACGCCCGGGTCATCGTATTTCCCGGTGATCAGCGGCGCGGCGATCCGGACGGTCGCGCCCACCGCGAGGAAAGCGATGATTCCATCGCACTCAGCGAAGGCCAGCGGGATGGCGCTGGCGGCCGGCCCGTCGTAAATGTGCGCGTAGGGCAGCGCGGCGGCCAGCCGCTCGGCCGCCGAGCGCCCGCCGGCGGTGACCGTGATCAGGCCGATCATCGCTCTGCCCGCTCCCCGCAGAGCACGAAGACTGGATTGGCCGCGGTCAGCCGCAGCGACCCGCTGGGCAGGCTCGCCAGTCTTGATGCCTGCAGCTGCAGGCCGGACACCTGATAGCCGTGACCAGCGAGCAACTCGCTCACGACCCGAACGCGATCCACCGACGCCAGCGTAGCCACCGCCCGGTAAGGCCGGCCGAGCCGGATGGCCGCGTCCAGCACCGCATCGTCACCGCCGCCGGCGAACAGCGCGTCCGGGGCTGGCAGGCCGGCCAGCGCAGCCGGCGCGCGGCCCGGCACGATCCGCACGGCGACACCATGGGCGGCGGCGTTCTGCTCGATCCTGGAGCACTGGCCGGGATCGGCCTCGATCGCGATCACGCTGGCACCGAACCTGGCGCACTCGACCGCCACCGAGCCCGAGCCGGCACCCACGTCCCAGATCGTCCGGCCCAGGCCGGGGCCGAGCCTGGCCAGCACGACCGCGCGCACCTCGGACTTAGTGATCATCGAGTCCCGGTGCGCGAAGGATTCCTCCGGCAGCGCCCAGCCCGGCCCGCCGCGATGCCCGGCCACCCAGCCGGGCAAGGCCGGCCGGACGGCAACCGGATCCGCCGCCCGGGCGGTGATCGGATTCCGCCGGAACCAGTGTCGTGGGCGTGGCCGGATCCACCGCGACGAGCACGTTCGGGTCGGCCAGATCGGCTGCCTCCGCCCCGGTCAGCTCGGCAACGCGCTCGGCAGGCTCGCCAAGCCGCTCGGCGACGTAGACCCGTCGGCCCGCGGCGAGCAATGCGGTGGCGAGTTCCGCTGTGCCCTCCCCTGGCGCGGTGAGGATCGCGACCTTGGGATGGGCCAGCGCGGCGGCGGCGACCGGCCGCGGAGACCTGCCGTGCGCAGACAGCACGAGCGCGTCGTCCCAGTCCAGGCCGAGCCGGGCAAAGGCGAGCGCCACGGACGACACGGCCGGGATCACCCGCGGCACGATGCCGCGGGCCCGCAGTGCCCGGACGATCCCGAAGAACCCGGGATCACCGGATGCCAGTACCGCGACTGGCCCCGGCGACTGGCAGAGCTGGTCGAGCGCATCGTCCAGCCGGGTGATCTGCACCTGCGTTGCGGTATCCGGCACCGCTATCGCCTCGAGCAGCCGCCGGGCGCCCGCGACCAGCACCGACGCGGCGACGGCGGCGGCCGCAGCGGGCCGCAGCGGGCCGCCGTCGCAGCCGATCACGGTGACGGGCGGCGTCATGCCGGGCGCTCCGGGAACGCGGCCACCAGGGTACGCCCGGTGAAGTCGACCATGATCACCTCGATAGCGGGCGGCATTCCGGCCGGCGGCGTTCCGGCTGCGGGCGGCGTTCCGGTGGGCAGCGCTTCGGCTGCGGCAGCCAGCTCCGCGCAGAACCTGCCGAGCACCTCGGCCACCCGGCGGCACAACTCGGTTCCGGCCGGGCCGAGCAGGCCCGCCTCCGCCCACAGCTCGACGGCATGCCTGGCGGTGTTCGCCCCGGCCACCCGGGCGGCCAGTTCGGCCTCGCCGCCGACCGCACGGGTAATGTCGCCGAGCAGCCCGACCGATACCTGCGAGCGGGTGTAGTGGGTCATCAGCACGCCGGCCGCCAGCTTGGTCAGCTTGCCCGCCATGCCGACGAAGACCACCCGGGCGACCTCGTGCCTGATGGCCTGGCGCAGCGCGGCGCCGGTGAAATCACCGACCTCGACGAAGCACACCTCGGGCAGGCCGGGCAGCAGCGCCATCGCGCCTTTCTCGGTCCGGCCGCCGGTGCACAACACGACGGATCGCTCGCCCTGCGCGGCGAGCACCGCGATGGCCTGCTCGACGCTGGCCCGCCAGGACGCGGTGGAGAACGGCCGCACGATGCCGGTGGTGCCCAGGATCGAGATGCCGCCGAGGATGCCCAGCCTGCCGTTGGTCGTCCTGCGGGCCATCCGCTCGCCGTCCGGCACCGAGATGATCACCCGCAGGCCGCGCTCAGCCAGGTCGACCACCTCGCCGACGGCCTCGGTGATCATCTTCCGCGGCACCGGGTTGATAGCCGGCCCGCCGAGCGGCAGGCCGAGACCCGGTTTGGTGACGACGCCGACGCCGACCCCGCCGTCGAGCTCAAGCCCGGCCCGGCCGCGCCAGCTCACGGATGCGGTGAGGTGCGCGCCGTCGGTCACGTCCGGGTCGTCCCCGGCGTCCTTGACGACCACCGCCTCAGCCCGCTGGCCCGCATCCGCGGCGATCCGGCACGATTCCACCGGGAACGACACCCGGCGGCCGGACGGCAGCCCGATCTCGACGGCGTGCTGCACCTGCTGGGTAACCAGTGCGGTCGCCGCCGCCTTAGCGGCCGCCGCGGCGCACGTCCCGGTGGTCCAGCCGGTCCGCAGCCCGCGCTGCCGGACCTTCGCGGTCCGTGGCAGGTCAGGTTCGCGCAGCTCGGCAGGCTCGGTCACGGCGCCGTCCCGCGCAGCTCGCGGCGGGCGACCCGGTCGGCCTTCCGGTACTCGTGGAAATGGCCGGGGTGATACAGGTGCGACCGCGTCCGGCCGGCCGCCAGCGCGGGCCCGACCAGGACGAGCGTGTGCTTCCACAGCCGGTTCGCCCGGACCGTCGCGGCCAGGCTGGCAAGCTCACAGCGCAGCACCAGCTCGTCCGGCCAGGTAACGCGGTACGCGATCACGCACGGCGTGCCGGGCGGGTAGCCGCCGGCCAGCAGTTCGTCCTGCAGCTGGCCAGATCTGGCCGCGGAAAGGAACAGCGCCATCGTGGTCCCGTGCCTGGCCAGCAAGGCTACCTCCTCGCCGGGCGGCATCGGCGTCTTGCCGCCGCCTAGCCGGGTGAGGATGACCGACTGGGCAACTTCCGGGATGGTCAGCTCTCGTCCGATGCTGGCCGCGGCAGCGGTGAAGCTGGATACGCCGGGCACGATCTCGGTCGCCAGGCCGAGCTCACGGCAGCGGTCCAGCTGCTCCTGGACCGCGCCCCACAGGGCAGGGTCGCCGGAGTGCACCCGCGCGACCTGCAGCCCCTCGGCGCTAGCCCGCTGGTAATAAGGCAGCACACCCTCCAGCGGCAGCAGCGCCGAGTCCACCAGCTCGGCACCCGTCCGGGCGTGCCGGAGAACTCCGGGATCCACCAGGCTGGACGCCCAGATCACCACGTCGGCTGCGCCGATCGCCGCCACCGCGCGCAGCGTCAGCAGGTCCGGCGCGCCGGGCCCGGCACCGACGAAGGTCACCTTCCCGGTACTCATCCCGGCCTGTCCCCTCCTCCCCCGCCAGCGCCGCCCCCGATGCCGCCCAGCCTGCTGCCGCGCCCGGCCCGGGCGCGGACCGTGATCAGCGTGGACAGGTACGGCACCGGGCCGCGGCCAGCCAGCTCGCCAGCCGGGCGGATGTCCTCGCCCGGCAGCCCGAGCCGTGCCCCGAACACCGCGCCGCCGAGCCGCCCTGCCTCGCCGAGCAGCCCGAGCACCGCGCCGACACCCGGGCCGCCAGCCGATCCCAGCTTGTAACCGACGACAGTGTCGTGCCTGGCCAGTGCTTCAGCCAGCGCGTCAGCGCCCGCGGTGAGCGGCAGCAGCGCCAGCGACTCGGCGCCCTCGGTGAGCGTGGTGCCGCTGCGCGCGGCCAGGTCTGATGCGGCGGTGATGCCGGGCACTGTCTCGATCACTACGTCGCCGGCCAGTTCGGTGACGGTCGGCGCCAGATAGCTGAACGTCGAGTAGATGGCCGGATCGCCGATGGTCGCGAAGGCCACCGTCCGCGCCCCGGCGGCGAAGGCGGCGGCCACGGCGCGGGCGGCGGCGTCCCAGGCGGCGGCGCGGCCGGTGGTGATACCGCCCGGGTCGTTCAGCGCGAAGGCGATCCGGCGGATCCTGGCGGCATCAGCATGGACCCGGACGATGGCCTCGGCCCGGCCTTCCTCGGCGCCGCCTTCCTCTCCGGGCCGGGCCAGCACCGGGACGAAGACCAGGTCGGCGGCGCGCAGCACCCGGACTGCCTTGATCGTGACCAGCTCCGGATCCCCCGGCCCGACGCCGACCCCGACGAGCCGCCTCACCGCGCCGCCCCGGCCGCCGCTGCGAACCTGGCCGCGAACGCCGGCTGGCCCGCCCAGTGCAGGTGCAGGTAGGACGCCACGACCGCGCCGCGGATGAAGCCCTCCGTGGCCCCGGAGGAAAGCCGCCACGCGGGAGCATCGGCAGAACCATTTGAAACGGATGTTCGATGGAACTCGTGGGCCCGTACCCGGTCACCGGCGCGGGCGATGACCGAGTCGGCGGCGGCCGCCGCCGCGCGGTAGCCGAGTGTCAGCTTCGGCGTCATCGCGGCGTCGGCGCCGAGCACGCCGCACATCGGCTGCCCCTCCAGCGTCCTGGCCAGGTACAGCAGGCCGGCGCACTCGGCCGCGACCGGGGCACCGGACGCGGCCAGCGCGGCGACCTGGCGGCGCATCGGCTCGTTGGCTGCCAGCTCGCTGGCGTGCACCTGCGGGAACCCGCCGCCGATCAGCAGCCCGGCGGTGCCGTCCGGCAGTGCCTCGTCGGTCAGCGGGTCGAAGCGGGCGACCCGGGCGCCGGCCGCGGCCAGCAGCTCGGCCTGCTCGGCATAGCCGAACGTGAAGGCCAGCCCGCCGGCGAGGGCGATAACCGGCGGCGGCCCGGTCCCTTCCCGTGATCCCGGGGATTTCTCCGTCGCCGGGACGGAGAAATCCCGCGGATCATGGAACAGCGCGACGGCGGGATCCCAGCGGGCCGCCTGCAGCGGCGGCGCGCTGCTGGCGAGTGCCATCAGCGCGCCGATGTCGCAGCAGGCGCTGATCAGCGCGCCGAGCTGGGCGACCATCCGTTCGGCGCTGGCCAGCCGCTCTGCGGCCGGGACCAGGCCCAGGTGCCGGGACGGCGTCACCACCGCGTCGGTGCGTCTGATCACGCCGAGCACCGGCAGCCCGAGGCTGGCCAGCGCGTCCCGCAGCAGCCGCTCGTGCCGGTCCGAGCCGACCCGGTTGAGTATCAGGCCGGCCAGCTGCGTCCCCGGGTCATAGTCACGGAAGCCGGTCACCAGCGCGGCCACCGAGCGGCCGGCCGCCGCCGCATCGACCACCAGCACCACCGGCGCGGCCAGCAGCCTGGCCAGGTGCGCGGTAGAGCCGAAGCCAGGGTCGGCGGGCCAGGAGACCGGCACCGGGGCATCGGGGGCAGCGTCGTCTGGCGCTACGCCGTCGAATAGGCCCAGCACGCCCTCGATCACGGCCACGTCGGCGCCCGCCGCGCCATGCAGGAACAGCGGGGTCATCAGCTCCTCGCCGCAGAGCACCGGATCCAGGTTACGGCCCGGCCTGCCGGTGGCCAGGGCGTGATAGCCGGGGTCGATGTAGTCCGGTCCGGTCTTGTGCCCGGACACCCGCAGCCCCCGGCAGGTCAGCGCCGCCATCAGGCCGGTGGCCACGGTCGTCTTGCCGCTCCCGGACGACGGCGCGGCGATGACCAGTCGCGGGATGGCTACCATTCGATGCCTTTCTGGCCCTTCTGGCCGGCCTCCATCGGGTGCTTGACCTTGGTCATCTCGGTGACCAGGTCGGCGAAGGCGACCAGTTTGGGGTCGGCGTCCCGGCCGGTGATCACCACGTGCTGGTTGCCGGGCCGGTCCGCCAGCACCGCGATGACCTCGTCCACGTCCACCCAGCCCCACTTGATCGGGTAGGTGAACTCGTCGAGCACGTAGAGCCGGTAGGCCTGCGAGGCGAGATCCCGGCTGATCTGCGCCCAGCCCTCGGCGGCGCGTTCGGCCTGGTCGCCGGTGTCGCGCTGGATCCAGGACCAGCCCTCGCCCATCTTGTGCCAGGCCACCGTGCCGCCCGCGCCGCTGCCGCCGAGCGTGGTCAGCGCGCGCTCCTCGCCGACCCGCCATTTGGCCGACTTCACGAACTGGAACACGGCGACCGGCCAGCCTTGGTTCCAGGCCCGCAGCGCCAGCCCGAAGGCGGCGGTCGACTTGCCCTTGCCGGGACCGGTGTGCACGATCACCAGCGGCCGGCCACGGCGCTGCCGGGTGGTCAGGCCGTCGTCCGGCACGGCGGCCGGCTTGCCGCGCGGCATCAGGCAGCCCCCCGCCGCGGGCCAGTCATCCGGCCGGGGCCGGCCGGGGCGTGCGCACGGACCACGCTGGCGATGCTGCCCGCCGCGAGTTCCTCCAGCCGGACCGCGCTGCCGCCGAGTTGCGCCGCCAGCCGCACCGCGAGACCGAGCCGGACGGCGCCGGACTCGCAGTCGATCACGATGGCGGCCACGCCGGCCAGCCCGCCGATGGCCCGGGCAAGATCCGCGCCGGTGCCGCTGGTGGCCCGGCCGTCGGTAACCACCACGAGCAGCGGGCGGCGGTCCGGATCCCGGCGGCGCTCGGCCTGCAGCACCCGGGCGGCCAGCGCAAGGCCGGCCGCCAGCGGGGTCCGGCCGCCGGTCGCCAAGGTGGCCAGCCGCCGGGCGCCAGCCTCCACCGAGGACGTCGGGGGCAGCGCCAGGTCGGCCGCCGTGCCGCGGAACGTGACCAGGCCCACCTTGTCCCGGCGCTGGTAGGCGTCCAGCAGCAGCGAGCGCACCGCGCCCTTGACCGCGCGGATGCGCTGCCCCGCGGCCATCGAGCCGCTGGCGTCGACGGCGAACAGCACCAGATTGCCTTCTCGTCCCACCCGTACAGTCTCCCGCAGGTCCGACGCCCGGATCCGGAACCGCGGCCCGGCGGCTGGCTGGGCTGCCCGGCCTGCTCGCGGGGCGGCGGCGCGCAGGGTGGCGGGCAGGTGCACCGAGCGCACCCGCCCGGCTGGCAGCCGGGCGCCGGTCACCCGGCCGTACGCGGTCCTGGCCGCCGACCGCCGGCCCGGCGCGCCCTGGCCGATACCGGCCACGGCTAGTAGCCGGGGCCGGAACGGCGCCGTCGAGCCGGCCACGGTGTCGCTGCGGGTGGCGCCCGGCGGGCCGCCGGCAGGCACCGCGGCCTGCCGCTGGCCGGGGCCGGGCGCCGGGTCCGGGGCGGGATCGCCATGGCCGGGCTGGGCCTGGCCGCCCGGAGGCGGCTGGCCGCCTGACCCCGGCGGCGGGCTTTCCGGCCCGCCGTCCGGGTGATGATCGTCCGGCCCGTCCGGGCCGTGCTCTGCCGTCCGGGTCGGCATTGTCCGGGTCGGCATTGCCCGGCACCCGGCCGGCCGCGTTCTCGCCCGGCCGGCTGAGCGCGTCTTGCAGGGCATCGTCCAGCGCTTGTTCGTCGAGTCCTGGCACGTCGAAGGGATCCCGGCGGCGGCGGTGCGGCAGCGCTAGCCGGGCGGCCTGGCGAACGTCGTCCGCGCCGACCTCGTCGCGGCCATGCCAGGCGGCCAGCGCGATGGCGGCCCGCGCCGTGACCAGGTCGGCGCGCAGGCCATCGACCTCGAAGGCCCCGCAAACCGAGCAGATCTGCTGCAGCACGCGGTCGGGCAGCCGCACGGCCGGCAGCCGCTCGCGCGCGGCGACCACGCGCCCGGCAATCCGTTTCAAATCTGCCGCCCAGTTCGCGGCGAATCCGGCTGGGTCCGTCTCATACGCAAGCCGCCGCCGGACCACTTCGGCGCGCTCCGCCGGGTCCTTGCTCGCGGCCACCTCGACGGTCAGCCCGAACCGGTCAAGCAGCTGCGGCCGGAGCTCGCCTTCCTCCGGATTCATGGTGCCCACCAGCAGGAACCTGGCGGCGTGCCGGACCGACAGGCCTTCCCGCTCGACGTAGTTCACGCCCAGGGCCGCCGCGTCAAGCAGCAGGTCGACAAGGTGATCATGCAGCAGGTTCACCTCGTCGACGTAGAGCAGGCCGCGGTGCGCCGCGGCGAGCAGCCCGGGCTCGAATGCGGCGACCCCCTCGGTCAGCGCCCGCTCGATGTCCAGCGACCCGGCCAGCCGGTCCTCGGTGGCGCCGACCGGCAGCTCGGCCAGCCGGGCGGGCCGCCGCAGCCGGGCCGGCTGGTCCGGGTGCGGGCCGTCCGGGCAGCCCGGGTCGGGTCCGGCGGGGTCGCAGGCGAACCGGCAGCCGGCCACGATGTCCGTGGGCGGCAGCAGCGCGGCCAGGCCGCGGACCACGGTCGACTTCGCGGTGCCCTTCTCGCCCCGGACCAGCACGCCGCCGATGGCCGGCGACACGGCGTTGAGCAGCAGTGCGAGCTTGAGGTCAGCCATCCCGACGATCGCGGCGAACGGGTAGTCCGGCCGGCCCGCTGGCTGGGCCCGAGCTGGCTGGGGTGGGGCTGGCATCATCGAGCCTCGTCCTTCCCGGGTGTACGCGCCCGCAGTTGGTGCAGCCGACGGCCGGAGTCTCCTGGCTCCCGGATCAGCGCTCGCCCCGCCTTCCCGCCACGGGCGGCCTCACCAGCGGCGAGACCAGATCCGCGACGGTAGCCGCTGAGGGTCACTCCCCGGTCACAGTTGCGCGACAGCCCCGGATTCCCACCGGGTTCCTCCGCAGTGCCATCGGCCTAACAGCATGGCACAACCGCCGGCTTGCGGGCTGCCGCATGCCCGTCCGCCGATACACTGACCACGCGCAGCCGGGATAAGGACACCCGTCCCCTGCTGGTGGCGCACGACGCAGCGCAGCCCGGCCAAGCGCCATCGGCTGGCCGGCGGTCCTTGCCGATCGACGGCGGACGCGGGCACGCAGGCGCCGGCCTGACTGAAAGGCGCAGCGATTCCACGACCGCGGTTCAGCGCGACTGGATAACCGAATGCGGTTAAACCCGATACAACCGATTGACACAGGACAACTAGCGTGAATGGAGCCTCGATGGGGGATGAGAGTCGGTCCCGCGTGCTGGTGACTGGCGGATCCGGATTCATCGGGCGGCGGCTGGTCCGCGCGCTGCTGAAAACCGGCGCCGACGTCACGGTGGCGGACTTGCGGAAATTCCCCGGCGACGCCGTCCCGACCGTGCTGGGTGACCTGTGCGATCCATCGGTCGTCGAGGCCGCGGTCAGCCCGGGGACAGAAGTGATCATCCACCTGGCGGCGGTGACCCGGGTGCTGCTGTCGATCGAGGACCCGGCCGGCACGCACGCGCTCAACGTCGACGCGACGGCCGGCCTGCTTGAGCAGGCGCGGCGCAAGGACGTCGGCGCCTTCGTGCTCGCCTCGACCAACGCGGTCACCGGCGACGTGGGCCGGGCCACCATCACCGAGCAGATCCCGCTCCGGCCGCTCACTCCGTACGGGGCGACCAAGGCAGCCGGCGAGATGCTGCTCGGCGCCTACGCGGCCTGCTACGGCATGACGGGCTGCTCGCTCCGGTTCTCCAACGTCTACGGTCCCGGCATGGCGGAGAAGGACAGCTTCGTCCCCCGGCTTATGCGAGCCGCCGCCGGCGGCCATGGCGTGCAGGTATACGGCGACGGCAGCCAGGTCCGCGACCTGGTGCACGTCGATGACATCGTGGCCGGCATCCGCATCGCGCTGCGGACCGGATTCACCGGGCCGCTGATCCTCGGCGCGGGCGAGTCGGTTACCGTGAACGAGATAGTCGCCGCGGCACGGAGCGTGACCGGCGCCGACATACCAGTGCAGAACGTTCCGCCCAAGCCTGGCGAGATGCCCGCCGTGATCATCGACATCTCGGTGGCCAGGGCGCTCGGCTACGCGCCCCAGCATGATCTCAAGTCCGGCATGGCCACCGTCTGGCCGGAATTCTCGGAGGCAGCGAAATGACCAGCACGTCGGCGGCCGCCGACGCCGTCATCGATGGCGACGCCATCCGCGCCTTCAATGTCCAGTACGGGTCGCGGGCAACCGGGCTGCCGCCGGTGGCCATCGTGATCGCCGCCTACAACGAGGAAGGCGCGATCGGCCCGGTCGTGGAGGCGCTGCCCGCGGCCGCCTGCGGGCTCGCGACCGCGAAGATCGTGGTATCAGACGGGGCAGCCGACGGCACGGTGAAAGAGGCCGCCGCGGCCGGCGCGCTGGTCTGCGACGTCCCGGTCAACCGTGGCCAGGGGGCGGCGCTGCGGCTCGGCTACCGGCTGGCCCGCGAGGGCGGCGCGAAGTACATCGTGACGACGGACGCCGACGGCCAGTACAACCCGGCGGAGATCGAGCGGCTGCTGGAGCCGATCCTGGCCGACGAGGCCGACTTCGTCACCGGGTCGCGCAGGCTGGGCAGCGAGGAGACCAAGGACCCGGTACGGCGGCTCGGGGTCCGGGTCTTCGCGGTCGCCATCAGCGCGCTGACCGGCCAGCGGATCAGTGACACCACGTTCGGGCTCCGGGCAATGCGGGCCGAGGTCACCGGGAGCGTCCTGCTGGAGCAGCCGCAATACCAGGCCGCGGAATTGCTGATCGGCGTCATCACGCATGGCTACCGGGTGGTCGAGCGGCCCGCCACGATCCACAAGCGGCAGGTCGGCAAGAGCAAGAAGGGCAACAACGTCTTCTACGGCCTGCGCTTCGTCGGCGTGATCGGCGGAACCTGGTGGCGGGAGCGTCAGCGCCGCGGCCGCGGCGGCGCCGGCCGGTCGGCTGCGAGCGCGAAGGAGACTGGCTCGCCGTGATCGGCGCGGCCGGCCCGGTTGGCCTTGGCCCCGGCGGCCCCGGCGGCCCCGTTGGCCGCGGCAGCTCCGTTGGCGCTGGCGAAGGCCGGCCCGGCCTCGCGGCCCGCGGCCGCTAGCCCCGGGCCGCCGGCCGGCGTGTCGGCTGCGACTTCCACGGCCTTCGAGCCGCGGTTCGCGAACAGCACGTAGTGGAAGATCGCGAACCTGGTGACGAACGTCACGCAGTTGGTCGCGAAGTACGCCACGTTGACGATCGCCACCCGCTCCCAGTGGCTGGCGCCCATCGAGATGGCCCAGACGCTCGCGTAGTGACTCGCCAGGCCGAGGACAATCCAGGCACCGACCGAGACCAGCCAGAACGGCAGCGTCTCCTTCAGCAGGTGCGGCTTGCCCTTGCGCTCCCAGGCCCACCGGCTGAGCACGTAGCTCACCGCCGCGCCGGTCATCGACGCGATAATCGCGGACGTCCCCGCGCTGACCTTGGTGATGCCGACCAGTACGGCCAGCGTGACCTGGCTGGCCGCGACGGCTGCCAGCGACACGGGCACGAACCGGACGAACCGCTTGCCGGTGTTGCTGCGGAGCTTGCCGCGCAGCGGCTCCGGCAGCATCTGCCAGGCAGCGTTCACGATCTTGGGCCGTGCCATAGTCATGGGTGTCCTAGGTCGACGCGCGATAGGTGTTGAGATAGGTAAGACAGGTATACCGCACCGAACTTGTACCTGGCTGGATGACGCGCTTGTTCCAGGTCCCGTTACCCGCCGGAACGGAAACCAACCACAGGAGGATCGCTCGTAACAATAAGTTACAGCCGGGTGGCGTGGCAGCCCGGGTACCCGCGTCATTCTACGCAATGAGCCTGGGTGCGGGCGTCCGCCTCCGGCCGGCCATCCCGCCTCCGGCCGGCCATCCCGCCTCCGGCCGGCCATCTCGTCGCTGGCTGGCCATCCCGCCTCCGGCTAGCCCATATGGCCGCCTAGGTCGTGCGGACCGCTCCAGCCGCCACCGCGGCGCTGCGCGGCGAACCACAGGTGGCCGCCCCGGCCCCGCCAGAACACCTCGCTCAGCCCGCCGCGGCCGACGACGCCGAACAGCCCGCCGCGCAACGGCCCCATGTGCAGGCTGACCGGCCGCCGCCAGCCTGCCCGCGGCCCGCGCGAGGTCTGCCAGAGCCGGTGGTCGGTGCCCGGCCAGAAGACGTGTACCCGGCCGCCTGCCGACATCAGCGGGAACGGCGCCGAGGCAAGCTCCCCGCCCAGCTCGCGCGGCCCGGACCAGCGGCGCCCCGGCGCGAACGAGGCTGACCACAGCCGGTCGTTGCCGAATCCCCGCCAGAACACGTCGATGGCGCCGCCGCGGCGCGCGCTGGCGCGCGGCGCGCCGCCGAGCGGGCCCATGCCGAGGCTCGACGGCCTGGTCCAGCTCCGGCCGGGCCGCCGGACCACATGCCAGAGCGCACGGTCGCTGCCCTTCCAGAAGACCTGCACCGTGCCCGGCGACGACTCGGCGGGCGATGGGTCGGAGCTGAGGCTGCCGCGCAGGTCCTGCGGTCCCTTCCAGCCCTGCCCGGGGCTGAACTGGCCGTGCCAGAGATGGTTGTCGGCGGAACCCCGCCAGAACACGTCGACGACGCCGTTCGGCTGCGCGACCGCCACCGGCGGGCTGCCGAGCGCGCCCATCCGGCCGATCTTCTTCGGCGCCGACCACGGCCGGCCGGCCTTGCGCGCTTCTTCCCAGAGCGCGTGGCCTGGTCCCTGATAGAAGACGTCAAGTGCGCCCGGGATCGGTGAGACCACGGTGGGCTGCGTGACCAGGGTGCCGCCCAGATCGGCTGGGACGGCCCCGGCCGGACCGGAGCCCGCGCCGGACAGCGGCCCGATATGCCAGAGGCGGCGATCGGCGCCGCGGTAGAACGCATCGACCGTCCCGTCCGGCTGGGCCGCCGCCCGCGATGCCTGCCGGGTGCCGCCGGGCGTCGCCAGTCGCACGTTCAGGAAGTCCTTGTCAATATTGATGGTGTCCCCGCCGAAGGTCTGCGTCACATTGCCGCTGTACTGGTGCAGCCGCTGGTGCCTGCCCCATTGCCAGTTGCGCAGGAACCGGTCCTTGGTATTCCTGGATCCGTTCCACAGCGCGTCGTAGATCACGTCCGGCATCTTGACGTGGCGGCTCCGGTAGTGCCTGGCCAGGTCCACGATCCCGGATCTGGAACTGCTGTAGATCCCGGCCCGGTAGCCCAGTTTGTGCAGCCGCCGGGTCCAGGCTGAGGCGAATTTGAGCACCTCGCCGGTCCGGCGCGGGCGGTACGCCTCCATGTCGTAGTAGATCGGGGTGCGCGGCCCGAGGCCAAGCCGCCGCGCCTGCGCGACGGCGTCGCGGGCCGCCCGCCTCGCCTCCCGGACCGGCGACTTCAGCTGGTTGAACGATGCCTGCGGGCCGACGTACATCGGGAAGAAGCGCCAGCCCGCCGCCGCCTCGTGCCGGATCCAGCGCGCCGACAGGTTCCGCTGCCCGCAGGCCCGGTCCCGGCCGCCGATGTAGATGCCGATCGCGCGGTAGGGCGAGTGCCTGCGCCAGGCCCGCATGTACGACCTGCTCGGTGCCGTGCACGCGTCGAAGCCGCGCCCGCGGAAATTCGCTACGTTGGCCGGCAGCTCCGGCGGGTCGACTCGCGGGAACTGCGCGCTGTCGGCCGCCGACAGCGCCCGCGGGTTCGCGCCGCGGCGGACCCGGCGCGGGTTCGGGTTCGGGTTCGGGTTCACGATGACCGGTGCCGGCAGCCCGGCGCTGGCAAGGATCCGGTAGATCCGGGTCGGGTCGGCGGCAAAGCTGGCGGTTACCCGGATCCGGGCGGCGGATACCGTGATCTGCCGGGAAATGGGATTCTCCACTGATGCGTAGTAGGTCCGCCCGGCGACCGGCGCGAGCTGCATTGCCTCGGTGCTGCCAATCAGCCAGCTAGGGCAATCCTGATTAGCTCCTGACCGGCCCAGGTAAATGACATGCCGGTCGAATCGGATACAAGTGCGCGGCCGCCGGGCCAGGTATATCACCGGCCAGGAGCGCGGGACCCGGAACGTGTATCCGCGGTAGGTGACCTGCTTCAGGCCAGCCAAGGCGGCCTGAGCCAGCGGGCCGCCAGCGCCAGCCTGGCCGCTCAGGCCAGTCCTGGCATTCGCGGCCTGCTGCCCGCTCGCGGCCGCATCGCCGCTGGCCGCGGGAACGGCCAGCGCGGTGACGGTGAGGCCGATGGCGAGCCTGCGCCCATGCCGCCGCAGCCAACGCAGCCGATCTGCGAGCATGCTCGAATTCAGCGGTGTCCCCCCGTCCGCACCGACTGCATCCCGCCGAATTACCTGGCCCCCCGGCCCGGCGACTTGCGGACTTCCGCTGATCTCACGCAAGTGCTGACGGGAATGATTCGGTTGTCCTTTTCTCCGCTGCAAGCTAATTGCGCTAATGCTGCCAGGCCGGTGACTAGCCGGGCTGGCAGCTAATCCCGAGCCCAGACCTAGCAACAACATCCATACGCTCGCATAGATTCTCGAAACCAGCCGTCAGGACATGGCCTGCCGCGGGGTAATAAACCGGCTAGGTTATGGCAATGGAGTCATCTGGTTCCGGCCGCGGCGTGGCCGCCTCGCTGCTCAGCGTCGTCGTGCTGGCGGCGGGTTGCGCGTCGTTGCAGGCGCCGGCCGCCCAGTCCGGCCAGTCACCGGCCGGCCACGCCAGCCAGGCACCATCGGCCAGCGCGCAGCCGAGCCCGTCGGATCGCGCGCCGAGCCCCTCGGCCAGCCCGCAGCCGGGTTCGCCGGCCAGCCCGCAGCCAGCCCGGCCGGCCAGGATACGCGCGCTCGCTGCCAGGTACCTGGCGATAGCGCGGCCCGCCAATCACCGGCTGGACGTCGAGGTGGACGGCTTCAAGGATCATCGGCGCAACGACCTGGCGAAGGCCATCGCCGACCTGCGCGCGCAGGCAGCCACCGAGCGGCATTTCGACCGGCGGCTTGCCCGGATCCGATTCCCCGGCGCCATCGAGGCGATAGCCAGGGCGCTGATCCGGGCCAACCGGAGCCGGATCGCGCTAACCCGGCGGGAAGCGCGGTCGGCCTCGCTCGCCCAGCTGAGCACGTTCACCCGCCGCCATAAGGCAGCGGACGCCGCGGTCGAGACCCCGGTGAAGGCGCTCAGGAAGGCGCTAGGCCTGCCCCCGCCCGCGACCAGCTGAGCACCTCCGCAGCCAGCCGCCCGAGGCGGCGGACCCGTGCCCCTCGCGCACTTCCCGCAGCGCCAGCACCCATCCGTGATCACGGATGATTCGGGGAGCACTGGCGCGCGAATCTTCCACGATCATGAAACGCTCGCCGGTTGTGGTGGCAACCACTGATGAGGGATCGGCGGGCGCTAGGCCCAGCCGGTCATCGGGAAGCCGCTGAGCAGGTCACGGATCTCGCCGGCGATCCGGTCGATCGACGGCTCGTCGTCCTTGATCGCCGCAGTGATCGCCTCGTCCATCCAGGCGGCAATCCGCGGCATGTGCTCCTCGGTGAGACCGCGAGTAGTGATCGCCGGAGTGCCGATCCTGATGCCGGACGGGTCGAACGGCTTACGCGGATCGAACGGCACGGTGTTGTAGTTGACCTCGATACCCGCCCGGTCGAGCGCCTTGGCGGCCGGCTTGCCGGCGATGCCCTGCGGCGTCAGGTCCATCAGGATCAGGTGATTGTCGGTGCCGCCGGACACCAGGCTGTAGCCGCGCTCAAGCAGCGCGGCGGCCAGTGCCTTGGCGTTCGCCACCACCTGGTGAGCGTAGCCGCGGAATTCGGGCTGCGCCGCCTCGCGCAGCGCGATCGCGATCGCGGCGGTGGTGTGATTGTGCGGGCCGCCCTGCAGGCCGGGGAAGACCGCCTTGTCCAGCGCCTTCGCGTGCTCGTCGGTAGACATGATCATCGCACCGCGCGGGCCGCGCAGCGTCTTGTGCGTCGTCGTCGTGATGACCTGGGCAAACCCGACCGGGCTGGGATGCGCGCGGCCAGCGATCAGGCCGGCGATGTGCGCGATGTCCGCCACCAGCACAGCCCCGGTCTCCGCCGCGATCCCGGCGAACGCGGGGAAGTCGATCGTCCGGGGGATGGCCGTCCCGCCGCAGAAGATCACCTTCGGCCGCTCCCGGCGGGCCAGGTCCCGCACCTCGTCGAGATCCACCCGGCCGGTGTCGGCCCGCACCCCGTACGGCACGGACCGGAACCACTTGCCGGTGGCCGAGACCGGCCAGCCGTGCGTCAGGTGCCCGCCGGCCGGCAGCGCCATCCCCATCACGGTCTCGCCCGGCTCCAGGAACGCCAGGTAAACGGCGAGGTTGGCGGGCGAGCCCGAGTAAGGCTGCACGTTGGCATGATCGACGCCGAAGAGCGCCTCGGCCCGGGCCACGGCGAGCCGCTCGATCGGGTCGACGAACTGCTGGCCCTCATAATACCGGCGGCCCGCGTACCCCTCGGAGTACTTGTTAGTCAGCACCGAACCGGCGGCCTCGAGGACGGCAACCGAGGCGTAGTTCTCCGACGGGATCAGCCGGACCTTCTCGAACTGCCGCCGCGCCTCGCCCTCGATCAGCTCGGCGATCTCCGGGTCTGCGCTGGCGACATGCGGAATAGGCGGCTGATGCATGGTGGTCTCCTCGGGGACGACGGTGCACAGGGTCACGGCGGGCGCGCAGCGGCAGCAGCCATGTCCCGCTCGGGTTCGCTATCCTCATCATGCCTAACGGGGCCGACGGCGTACACCGACCGCGCCGGGCGGCTGCCACCGCGGCCGGGCCGATAACATGCCGCCGGTGCGCTGTCACCCGGGCGCGCATCGAAACCGGCGCTAGGCGACGGCCGTGCCGGGCTGACCGGGGCCTGGCGTGCCCGGCCTGGCCGGCCTGAGGAGCCGGCGCCGCAGCAGGGCGCGCTCGGCGGTCGTCCATGCCGTCGTGGTCAGCAGGTAGATGCCAGCCGCCAGCGGCACCACGGCGGCGATCACGACCGTGGTGTAGGGCAAGACCCGGGTCAGCCAGCCGGGAACAGCGGCGGGCTTCGCGGCGCCAGCCGGCCGGGCCGCGGGCGCGGACCGCCGCGCTGCCCAGAGCGACCGCGCCGCCAGCGCCGACTGTGCTGGCCGGCCAGACAGTGCTGGCCCGCCGGGCGCTGCCGCCTGCCATCCAGCACGGGCGGAGATCCAGGCCACCACGGCGAGCAGCCCGAGCAGCCCGATGAACACGGCGCCCTGGGCGCTGAGCGGGCCCGCGCCGGACAGCAGATGGCTGCCCAGCGGCGCGCCGAGCAGGTTGTCACCCAGCAGGCCGTTGGGCTTGCCATTGATGGTGTGTTCGAGGAACAGCCGGTACATGACACTGAAGAACGGCAGCTGCAGCAGCGCCGGCAGGCAGCCGGCCAGCGCGCTGGTGTTCTCCCGCTGGTAGAGCGCGGCTAGCTCGGCCCGCAGCAGCTCCGGATTCCGGGCGTGCCGGTTCCGCAGCTCGGTGACCTGGGGAAGCAGCCGGGCCTGACTGGCCTGGCCGCGGGCTGCCGACAGGCTGAGCGGAAGCAGCAGCAGGCGGACGCTGATCGTGACCGCGACGATCGCGGCCACCGTGGCCAGGCTGCCGGTGACCGGCGCGAGGACCTGGGCGTACGCGGAGACAACGTGATAGGCGGCGCCGACGGCGGCGCCGAGCAGAGTGAAAAGAGCGGACATGGCGGAAACCCTCCAGCGGGTCGCAGATGGAAATGACTGCTGGAGACGGCCGCGAGGCGCGCCGGGCCTGGCTCAACTGGCGGCGCGCGGTCAGCCAAGCGCGCGGCCGGAGCCGGGCCGGAAAGGCGGATCGTCAGGCGGCCGCCGGGACCGCCGATGGCGCTCTGGGCCGGGGCCGGCCTGCCGCGTCCGGGTCGAGCTGCCGCTGGAATCGCGCCAGCCAGGACTTCTCCCGCAGCGCGGCGGCGCGGCTGGCCAGCGGATGGGCAGTGAGTGCCGCGGTGACCGAGGCGTTCCTGGCGATCAGCGCGACCAGCATGCCGGTCAGCACGATCGCGGCCAGCGCCACCAGGCCAGACGGCGTGGTCAGAGCGTGACTGGCGAGATGCCAGCAGCCAGCCAGCTGGCCGGTCAGGCCGGCTAGCCCGGTCAGCAGCACGATGGCTCCCGCGGAAAGTACGTCAGCGGCAAGCCCGGCTGGGCCTGCCGCCTTGAGTGTAGGCGGCGCCAGTCCGCCGCCGCCAGCCAGTTCAGTTCCGGCAGCTCAGCTGAGCGCTACCCTGGCAGGGTGTCAGGATCAGCCGGCCACAAGGCCACTACGGTGCCCGGGGCTGCGGTATACGCGCTAGGGACCAGTCCAGCCGAGCGCGATCGGCTGCGGCGGCAGTCCGAAGAGCTCAGCGCCCACAGCGCCGCGCTGCTCGACCGGGTTGGCGTCAAGCCGGGCTGGCACGCGATCGACCTCGGCTGCGGTCCCAGCGGGACCATCCAGCTCCTCGCTGACCGGGTCGGGGCAGCCGGCCGGGTAACCGGACTAGAGGTCAACCCGGCCAGCGTGGTGCTCGCCCGCGAGCTCGCCGCCGAGCACGGGCTCGCGAACGTACAGATCGGCGAGGGCGATGCCCGGCATACTGGCCTGCCGCCAGCCTCGTTCGACCTCGTGCACGCCCGCACCCTGCTGATCAACATCCCCGATCCCGCCGTGGTGGTCGCCGAGATGGTCCGGCTGGCCAGGCCAGGAGGCTGGGTGGCAGTCCTGGAGCCAGACGCCAGCCTGACCTTGTGCTACCCGCCGCACCCGGCATGGGACCGGCTGGTGCAAGCATTCCTGAGCGTGCACGACCACGACAACGCGGATCCGTTCATCGGGCGCCGCCTGCCCGAGTTGTTCCGGCAGGCCGGCCTGGTGGACATCGGCGTGGAGGCGAAAGCAGATATCTATCCGGCCGGGGACTCTCGCCGCACTATCCGGCTGGATCTGGTGCGCAGCATGCGGACCAAGATCCTGGCGCAGGGCATAGCCGATGAGCGGGAACTAGACGAAGCCGACCGGTCGGCGCGGGCACACCTCGATGACCCGCACACGCTGGTCATGCCGCATTTGCTCTTCCTGGCCTGGGGCCGCAAGCCGGTGACCTAGGCAGGCCGTTCCGGGCTCAGGTGCCGGCCTCGATGTCGCCTTCTAGGTCGAGGTACACCTGCTGCAGCTGGTCTATCGTCTTGGGTTCGGGCTGGGCCCAGAGGCCGCGGTCGGCCGCCTCCAGCAGCCGCTCGGCGATCCCGCGCAGCGCCCACGGGTTGGACTTCGCCATGAACGCCCGGTTAGCCGGGTCGAACACGTACGACGCGGCCAGCTGCTCGTACATCCAGTCGGCCACCACCCCGGCGGTGGCGTCATAGCCGAACAGGTAGTCCACGGTCGCGGCCAGCTCGAACGCGCCCTTGTAGCCGTGCCGCTGCATCGCGGCGATCCAGCGCGGGTTCACCACCCGGGCGCGGAACACCCGCCGGGTCTCCTGTGCCAGCGTCCTGGTCTGCACCGCGTCCGGCACGGCCGAATCGCCGATGTAAGCAGCCGGGTTCCGGCCGGTCAGTGACCGGACCATGGCCACCATGCCGCCGTGGTACTGGAAGTAGTCGTCGGAATCAGCGATATCGTGCTCGCGAGTGTCGGTGTTCTTGGCCGCCACCGCGATACGCCGGAACGCTCCTTCCATGTCCGGCCGGGCCGGCCTGCCGTCCAGGCCCGCCCCGTAGGCGTAACCGCCCCAGACCGCGTAGACCTCGGCCAGGTCGGCGTCGTCACGCCAGTTCCGCGCGTCGATCAGCGGCAGCAGGCCCGCTCCGTACGCGCCCGGCTTTGAGCCGAAGATCCGCGTGGTGGCCCGCCGCCAGTCGCCGTGCCCGGCGTGATCGGCCACCGCGTGCGCCCGCAGGTAGTTCGACTCGGCCGGCTCGTCCAGCCCGGCCACGGCGCCGATCGCGTCGTCCAGCAAGGCGATCACGTGCGGGAACGCATCCCGGAAGAAGCCGGAGATGCGCAGCGTCACGTCGATCCTGGGCCGGCCGAGCTCGGCCGGCGGAAGCACGTCGAAGCCGGTTACCCGGCGAGAAGCGTCGTCCCAGACCGGGCGGCAGCCGATCAGCGCCAGTACCTCGGCGATGTCATCGCCCTGCGTCCGCATCGCGGACGTGCCCCAGACGGTCAGCCCGACACAGCGCGGATACGAGCCCTCGTCGGCCAGGTGCCGGGCCAGCAGCGAGTCGGCCAGCGCGCGGCCGGTATCCCAGGAGTTCCGGGACGGGATCGCCTTCGGGTCGACCGAGTAGAAGTTGCGGCCGGTCGGCAGTACGTTCACCAGGCCGCGGGTCGGCGACCCGGAGGGGCCGGCCGGGATATAGCCGCCGGCCAGGGCGTGCAGCACCGCATCGATCTCGCCCGAGGTGGCGGCCAGCCGCGGCACCACCTCCTGCGCCGCGAAACTCAGCACCGCGGTGACGTCCCTGGCCACGGCCGCATCCACCGGGCCGAGCACTACCTCACAGGCCTCGGCGGCCCGGGCCGGTTCCCAGCCGGTCTCGTCCATCGCGGTGACCAGGGCCCGCGCCGTCTGCTCCGATGCGTCGGTGTCGCCGCGGGACGCGCCGTCGCTGGCCAGCCCGAGTGCGCTCCGCAGGCCGGGCAGGGCGCCGGACTGGCCGCCCCAGACCTGCGCCGACCGCAGGATCACCAGCACCAGGTTGACCAGCGCCTGGCCGGCCGGGGCCGCGCCGAGCACGTGCAGCCCGTCCTTGATCGCGGCGTCCTTGACCTCGCACAGGTAGCCGTCGATGTGCAGCACGAACTCGTCGAACTCGGCAGCCTCCGGCGCTTGCTCGACACCGAGATCATGGTGCAGCTGGGCAGCCCGGACCAGGGACCAGATCTGGGCGCGGACCACCGGCAGCTTGTCCGGGTCGAGGGCAGCGACGGTCGCGTACTCGTCCAGCAGCTGCTCCAGCTTCGCCATGTCGCCGTAGCTGTCGGCGCGGGCCATCGGCGGCACCAGGTGATCCACGATCACGGCGTGCCCGCGCCGCTTGGCCTGGGTGCCCTCGCCCGGGTCGTTGACGATGAACGGGTAGACCAGCGGCACGTCACCGAGCACGGCATCAGGCGCGCACTCCGCGGACAGCCCGAGGCCCTTGCCGGGCAGCCACTCCAGCGTGCCGTGCTTACCCAGGTGGATGATGGCATCGGCGCCGAATTCGGCGTCCAGCCAGCGGTAGGCGGCCAGGTAATGGTGCGACGGCGGCAGCTCGGGATCGTGGTAGATCGCTACCGGGTTCTCGCCGAACCCCCGCGGCGGCTGGATCATCAGCACCACGTTGCCGAACCGCAGCGTGGCGAGCACGATGTGGTCGTCGTCGGTGTAGAGCTCGCCGGGCGGCGCTCCCCAGTGCGAGACGATACGGCGGGACAACCCGTTAGAAATCCCGGAGAGCCAGCCCCGGTAGGTGACTGCCGGGATCCTGACCTCGGCTTGGCTGAGCTGTTCCTCGGTGAGCCATTCGGTGTCGTGCCCGCCGGCCGCGATGAGCGCATGGATCAGCTCGTCGCCGTCCTCGGGGAAACCTTCGCCGAGGTCGTAGCCGGCCTCGCGCAGGCTGCGCAGCAGTCTTACCGCGGAGGCGGGGGTGTCCAGGCCGACGGCATTGCCGACCCGGGCGTGCCTGGTCGGGTAGGACGACAGGGCAATGACAATCCGCTTCTCGCTGTTCGGGATGCGGCGCAGGCGGGCGTGCCGCACCGCGATGCCGGCCAGCCGGGCGGCCCGGTTGGGGTCGGCCAGGTAGACGCCGATGCCGTCCGGGCCCTCCTCCTTGAAGGAGAACGGGACGGTGATCAGGCGGCCGTCGAACTCGGGGATGGCGACCTGCATGGCGGCATCCATCGGGGTGAGCGCGGCGGCTGATGCTGCCCATTGGGCGCGGGAGGTGGTCAGGCAGAGGCCCTGGATGATGGGGACGTCGAGCCCGGCGAGGGCGCCGGCGTCCCAGTCGCCGTCCGGCGCGCTGGCCGCGTTCGAGCCGCCGGCCGCCAGCACCGTGGTGACCACGACGTCGGCCCGGCGCAGGAGGTCGATCAGGCCTTGCTCGGGGCTGCGGAGGGAGCCGCAGAAAACGGGCAGCGGGGTCGCGCCGCGGTCCTCGATGGCAGCGCAGAGAGCGTCCACGAATCCGGTGTTTCCCGACAATTCGTGCGCCCGGTAGAAGACCACCGCCACGGTGGGCGCCACGCCCCGGTCGCTTTCCATGATCGTGGAGGGTTGTTGGTGCTGCAGCACCGAAAACTCTCCACGATCTTTTGCGGGTCGGGGCGAGTGAGGCTGATAGGGCAGGTGAGATCGGTGGTGTTGGGGATGCTGGGCGGGGGGTGCAGAGTTAGGCGGCTGGTGGACGCCGTACTGGGGCATCGGCTCGGGTGGGCTGAAGCCCTCGCCGGTCAGGAGCACCGTGTCGGAAAGGAAGGCGGCTAGCTCGCGCAGGTTGCCTGGGCCGCCCTCGCGCAGGTAGCCGAGCGCCCCGGCGGCCACCCCGGCCGGCACCGTGGACAGCGCCATCAGCTCGGCGTCGGGTGCCGCCTCGCCGCCGAGCAGGACGAGCGGCAGCCCGGTCGCGCGCAGCGCGCTGATCCCGCCCGGCCACGCCTGGCGGCCGCCGAGCAGCCGTAGCACGACCAGGCTGGCGCCGCCGGCCAGCGCGGGAACGGCGTCCGGCGCGACCCGCACCGGGTTGGCGACCCGGTAGTCCGCGCCGGAGGATCGCGCGGCGAGCAGTTCGGTGTCGGCGGTCGACAGCAGCAGGATCGTGGGCACCGCCCGATCCTCGCACGTCCTGCCGCGGACGGGCCCGGGCAGCATGGCGTGGCCGGCGGATGTTGCGAGAGAGTTGCGAGAGACAGGGAGTTGCGAACAGGGGCTGGCATGCGCATCGGGCAGATCGTCATCGACGTCGCTCCGCTGCGGGACAGCAGCTGACCTCGGCGCCGCCGTTCGGCGCCCTGGTCGGCGCCGCCAGCAGCGGCGGCCTTGCCTGCATCGGCGGCGCGCTGCTGCTCGGCGCGCTGATCCCGGCGGCGCGGCATGCCACCCTGCGGCCGCTAGGCGAGGCCCGCGAGCCCGCGGATGGCCGGGTCACTGCCTGACCGGACGCGCCCGGCAGGCCACGTTCCGGGTGCAGCAGCGAGCCGACCAGGCACGGGAAGCCGCTAACCGCGCAGGCTCTGGTAGACGCCGTCGATCAGCGCCATCTTGCGCGGGTCGTCGGACAGGTTCATGCCCATCCGGTTCATCACGTAGGCGATCGCCAGGCCAGTCTCCGGGTCGGCGCAGACGGCGGACCCGCCGAAGCCGTCGTGGCCGAACGCGGCCGGATTGGGGCCGTAGTGATGCTCGGGACCGGACAGCGCGTAGCCAAGGCCGAATTCCAGCGGGAAGCCGAGCACCAGGTCGGTGCACCGGCCCTGGCCGGTGCAGGCCGTCCTCAGCGTCTGCGCGGAAACGAACCGGTCAGAGCCATCGACCAGACTGCCGAACACCATCGCCAGGCCCAGCGCGGTGGCATGCCCGTTCGCCGCCGGTATCTCGGCCATCCGCCAGTCGGCCTCGTTCGCCTCGTCGCCGCTCAGCCGCGGGTTGACGAGCGCGGCCATCGCGGCCGGGTGCGCGCTGGCGTAGGCCTGGGCGATCGCGCTCTGCTCGTCCGCGGACGGCCGCACGCCCAGCAGGTCCGAGCACCGGCCCAGCTCGCTGTCCGGCAGGCCGATGTGCACGTCAGCGCTGATCGGCCCGGCGATCTCGGAGCCGAAGAACACGCCGGGGCTCTGCCCGGTGATCCGGAATATGACCTCGCCGACCAGGTACCCGAAGGTGATCGCGTGGTAGCCGGTCGCGGTACCTGGCTCCCACAGCGGCTGCTGCCCGGCCAGCAACCCGGTGATCTTGTCCCAGTCGTAGTAGTCCTCGACGCTGACCGGCGCCGTGAGCCCGGCCAGGCCGGCCCGGTGGCTCATGATCCAGCGGACCGGGATGTCGGCCTTGCCGCCCGCGGCGAACTCCGGCCAGTACCTGGCCACCGGCGCGTCCGGGTCGAGTTCGCCGCGGTCGATCAGGATGTGCGCGGCGAGCGAGGTCATCGCCTTCGTGGTGGACCAGACGTTGGTTAGGGTGTCGCGCTGCCAGGGCCGGGTTTTCGCGGGGTCGGCCCAGCCTGCCCACAGGTTCACCACGTGCTGGCCGCCTGCCACCACCGCGACGCTGGCGCCGATCTCGTCGCGCTGCGCGAAGTTCGCCGCGAACGCGTCCCGCACCGGCTCGAAGCCGGTCGCGCAGGGGCCGTGGATCTCGGTCTCAGCGTCGGTCACTGGTCGCTACCTCTCCCGGGTCGGCGCAGCCCGGCGCGGCGCCCTCCTCCGGAGTGCTATGCCGTAGCAGCCCGTTTTGTCAACGGCAGAATGCGCGAGCTCCGCTCGACAGTGCAGGATCCGCAGGTCAGCAGCGGCACGCCGTGGTAACGGTGGAGCAGGCACCGCAGGAGAGCCGGACTTGATCATCGACGCGGCCGCTGTGCTCGGCCTGGCCGGCCACTGACCGCTCAATTACCGGGCAGCTTGGGTACAGCTCGTCGGAGCAGGCCGGGGTCCGGCGTTAAGTCGTCGGCGGTCAGCAAAGTCAAGGGTGATCAACCGTCTCGCCCAGTGCGCGGAGCTGATCATCGCGGACGCTGTGAATGTGATCGCGCATGCGCTGTTCGGCGAGATCGGGATCACGGGCGGCGATGGCCTCGAGGATCTTCTCGTGCTCGTCGACTGAAGTCTGCACCCGGCCGGGAATCTCCGCAGTGAGCTGGCCGATACGGGTCAGGTGGGCCCGCAGGTTCTCGGTCAGGGCCCGGATCCGGCTGTTCTTGACCTGATCGAACAAGACCGTGTCGAACTCCGTTATCAGCGCTGCGAGCCTGCCCGCTCCGGCATCTTCCCGCAGCTGGCGGCTCTCCGTGCAGATCAAGCCGAGCCTCGCTAGGTCCGCCTCGCTGATCGACTGGGCGGCCGCCCGCGTCGCCGAGTTCTCCACCTTCCGGCGGTCATGCTGGCCGCTGAAGACCGAGGCCGGCCCGCCCCCCCGATCACTAGCTGCGCGCGTGGCCACGCTGCTACCTCCCTGCTGCTCCGGATCCGCCACCGCATCTTCCTTTGCCGCTCTTGCGCGCCCTGCTGCGCGCCCTGCTGCGCGCGCCGGTCACGCTCATAAAATATCCTGTCCGATATGTGAGATCTCAGCAGCGGGCACGGCTGTCGCTCGGGCCGGGGCCAAGGCTGATCTCGCCGATGGCATTCGGCCGGCCCGGGTGCACCGGCTGCAACTCCACCGACTCGGGCCAGCCAGCTGGCGGGGCGTGCTACCCGGCTATCTCGGCCTATGCCGCACCGGCCCGGACCGGCAGCGGGTCGGGAACGCTTCTGCGCAGCACGTAGTAGAGGCCGCCGGCGACGACAAAACCGACGTAAAAGGCAAGGTCAGCACCGTCGATCGCGTTCGTGGCGGGGTGCCAGGTGATGAGCGAGGTGTTCATGAACGGGACCATGACCCCGAAGGCCACCAGAAAGGCCACCAGCGCCGGCCAGCCGTTGCGCAAGTTGCCGAAGTTGAGCGCGGTCCGCAGGAAGGCCGGCGTGTACTTGGCCTTGTGGTAATGCCAGTCGATCATCACGATGGCGCAGAACGGCGCGATCCAGTAACCGATGAACAGCAGCACGTTCGTGAACTTGCCCGATGTGTCGCCAGCGTTCATCCACAAAATCGCGGCGAACGCCAGCACGGCCACGACTGCGGCGATGATAGGTCGCTTCACCCGCGCGCCCAGCGCCTGGAAAGCGAGCGAGCCGGTGTAGTCGTTCATCGAGCTGGACGCGATCGCGCCGAACACGATCGCGATCAGCGCCAGGACGCCGAGGACGCCGCCGCCCATCAGGGTGCGGACGCCTGCCGCAGTCTGGTTGCTCAGCACGCTGGCGCCGGCCAGGCCGATGGTCTGTACCCACACGTACGAGGCCGTCAAGCCGGCCAGGGTGAGCCAGAAGATGGACTTCTTGGAGGTATCCGGCTTCAGGTAGCGGCTGTAGTCGGACGCGTATGTCGCCCAGGAGATTCCCTCGCTGACCGAGACGGTCACCATCAGCACGAAGGCACCAATCAGGGCCGTGCCGTGCACCGCGTTGTGGGCCAGCACGATGTGGTGCTGGAAGATCCGCACCGTGAGGACGATGAATAGGACGATCAGGACCGCCGAGCCCCACGATTGCAGCCGGTGCACGAACTCATAGCCGTAGACGCTGACAGCGCCCTCCAGCACGAGCACGATCGCGACGCCGACCCAGAACGGCACGTGGAACAGGAGTTGCGCGGCCTGGCCGCCGAAGAGCCCGACCAGCGCATCCCAGGCGATCGACGACAGCCACTGCACGGTCCCTGGCAGGACGATGGTCTTGCCGAAGGGCAGCCTGGCCAGCGGGACCTGGGCGGTGCCGGTCGTCGGGCCCCAGGTACACAAGATGGCCACCGGCAGGCAGCCGATGATCGTCCCGAGGATGATGGCGACCAGGCCCAGCTGGAACCCGAGGCCGAATACCACGGCGAGCGTGCCGACGAACACGCCAGATAGCTCCATGTTGGGGGTGAACCACACGGTGAACATGCGGTGGACGCCGCCGTAGCGGTTGTCAGCGGGGATCGGGGCCATCCCTTGACTCTCCAGGGCCAGGTCGCCCGTGTGACTGGGCCGCACGCCCTCGAAGACGCTCAGCTCGTCGATCGCTTCGGCCATGGCGGTACCTCCAGCCTGCGATGGCCGGTAGCCACCGCTGTGTGCGCTACCTGGGATGAGCCTCCGGGCACCTGGCGTCCGGGCAAACAAGCGCCGCCGCCGGCCGGCGGGATCACCGGCAGGCCCGGCGGCGGCCCGGCCGAGATCAGGCCGAGCACGGCGCCAGTGTCAAGATGGCCAGCCACCAGATCGCCGAGCACATCGAGCCTGGCCTCCCGCAGCGCGCCGAAATCGGTACCGGGCGCGGGCCTGAAATCCCGCCCGGCGAGCGCTGCCACCTCGGCCAGGAAGGCCCGCCGGAACGCGTCGTTCTCCATGGTCCCGTGCCAGCTAGTCCCCCACACCGCGGCCGCCCGGCAGCCGTCGAGGAACGGCTCGGCGGCGGCGCCGTCCAGCACGGCGACACCGTGGTGAATCTCGTACCCGGTCACCGGCACGCCGTACGCCGACCCAGCCGGCCGGCCGAGCCGCTTCGAAGCGCCGAATGCCACCCGCACCGGCAGTAGTCCCAGGCCAGCCACCCGTCCGGCCCCGGACTCGATCTCGTCGTCGATCTCGCGGCCCAGCATCTGGTATCCGCCGCAGATCCCGAGCACCGGAAATCCCTTCCGTGCCCGCGCGGCGATCACGTCGGCGAAGCCGCGATCCCGCAGCCAGGCCAGGTCGGCGACGGTAGCCCGCGACCCCGGCAGCACGACCAGGTCGGCATCGGCCAGTTCGGCCGGCGACCCGGCGAACCGGACCAGCACCCCTGGCTCGGACCCGATCGCGTCGATGTCGGTGAAGTTGCTGATCCGCGGCAGCCGGACGACGCCGACCCGCAGCACGTCCGGCCCAGCGGCCTGCCGCTGCCCGGGCCAGACCGCCGCCCGTCCAGCGCCAGCGAATCCTCGGCGTCCAGCCACAGGCCGTCCTGCCACGGCAGCACGCCGAGCACGGGCCGGCCGGTCAGCTCAAGCACCATCCGCAGCCCGCTGTCCAGCAGCTCATGCGCCCCGCGGAACTTGTTGATCACGAACCCGGCGACCAGCGCCTGGTCGGCAGGACTCAGCAGCGCAAGCGTGCCGTGCAGCGCCGCGAAGACGCCGCCCCGGTCGATGTCGCCAACCACGATCACCGGCAGGTCAGCGGCCCGCGCCAGCCCCATGTTCGCGATGTCGGTCCCGCGCAGGTTGATCTCCGCCGGGCTGCCGGCCCCCTCGCAGATCACCACGTCGAACTCGCGCCGCAGCTGCGCCAGGCTGTCCAGTGCCACGTCAAGGAGCCGGGCTCGCATGCTTGCGGTACTCGACCGCGTCGACTTCCCCGTCCGGGTGCCCGAGCAGCACGACCTGGCTGCGCCGGTCGGTGCCTGGCTTGAGCAGCACCGGGTTCATCCGCGCGTCCGGCTCGATGCCCGCGGCGGCCGCCTGCATCGCCTGCGCCCGGCCGATCTCCGCGCCATCCAGCGTGACGAACGAGTTCAGCGACATGTTCTGCGCCTTGAACGGCGCCACCGAGACGCCCTGCCTGCGCAGCCACCGGCACAGCCCGGCGGTCAGCACGCTCTTGCCGGCGTCGGACGTGGTGCCGGCGACCAGCAGCGCCCCGTTCACCCGCTCTCCTCCCCGGCCACCCCGAGGCGCGCGATCTGCCCGTGTAGGTAACGCTGCTGCTGCAGATTGGTCGCCTGCCGGGCAGCGGCCTCGTAGGCGTCCCGTGCAGCCGCGATGTTACCGGTCATTTCAAGAAGGTGAGCGCGCACCGCATGGAAGCGGCGGTCGGCGTTGATCCTCGGGTCGGACTCCAGTTGTCCTAGCAGTTCGAGGCCGGCTTGCGGGCCCTGGTCCATGCTAACCGCGACGGCATGGTTGAGCGCGACGACCGGGTTGTTCTCGAGGCGAAGGAGAACTCGATATAGAGCGACGATCTGTGGCCAGTCGGTCGCTTCGGCGCTGGATGCTTCGTCGTGCACTGCGGCGATCGCCGCCTGGATCTGGTACGGGCCGGTCAGTCCACGAGGAAGGGCAGCAGTAATGAGGCCGACGCCCTCGCTGATGGCGTCGCGGTCCCAGCGGCTGCGGTCTTGCTCGGACATGGGAATGAGCGCTCCATCGGGTCCGCTGCGCGCTCGATGCCGGGCGTGGGTCAACAGCATGAGGGCAAAGAGCCCGGTTACCTCGCTGTCCTCGGGCAGCGAGGCGTGCAGGGTGCGGGCCAGCCGGATGGCCTCTTCGGCGAGGTCCACGCGTTGCAGATTCGTGCCCATGGTGCTGGCGTAACCTTCGTTGAAGATCAGGTACAGCACTCGCAGCACGACGTCGAGACGGCTCGGCAGCTCGGCTGCCCCAGGCATGGCGAAGGGGAGGCCACTGTCCTTGATGGACTGCTTCGATCGGGTTATGCGCCGGGTCACGGTTGCCTCGGACGTCAAGAAGGCGCGGGCGATCTCGGCTGTGGTCAGTCCGCCGGCCGCTCGCAAGGTCAGCCCGATCTGCGACGCAATGGGCAGCGACGGGTGGCAGCACATGTACAGCACGATGAGGGTGTCGTCGGCGTCAGCCGATCGGTGTTCGGCGCCAGGAGGCTCCCGCGTCTCAGCTACTGCCCACTGGGCCACGGTCTCCTCTCGCCGCCGACGCGCCTGATCGGAGCGCAGGAGGTCGGTCAGCCGACGCGACGCGACGGTGATGAGCCAGCCCTTCGGGTTCTCGGGAAGGCCGTCTCGTGACCATTGCAGGTAGGCGGCGAGCAACGCCTCCTGAGTGGCGTCTTCGGCCAGGTCGAAGTTGCCGTAGCGGCGCACCACCGCGCCGAGGACCTGCGGCGTGAGCCGACGCAGCAGGTCCTCGGTACCGGTGGCAGCCAACGCGCCAGCCTTTCGGGGCCTCAGCCCTCGTAGTCCGCCTGGTGCTCGTCGATCGGGCGCACGTCAGCGAAGGCACGCGCTCGGACATGCTCCGGCCCGGGACAGGTGGCGAGGCGTGCAGCGATCTCGGTGGCCCGGTCGAAGCTTTCGCATTCGACGACCCAGTAGCCTGCGAGTACCTCCTCGGCCTCGGCGTACGGGCCGTCGGTCACCACCGGTACCCCCTCGCGGAGCCCGACCCGACGGGTGTGCGCTGGAGCGCTCAGACCGCGGGTCTCGACCAGCTCGCCGGAGTCGAGCAACTTCTGGCTGAAGGCTTGCATGAACGCTCCAACCGCGGCGAAGTCCTCGGCAGTCCAGGCCGGCTCTGCCGACGGCCGGCCAACCATCTCCTGGTAGTTCTGCTGCGATGCAAAGGTCAAGATCATGTACTTCATCCTCGTATCCTTCCCTCTCGGGCGCCTGCTGGCGCTCTCACCACTGACGTCGGAGCCAACCGCCGCAACCGGACAGTGGCACGCGACCTCCGCGCTGAGGCGGATACTGCATGTTGGGGCCGGGGGGACCAGGCCGACCGTTCATCCCTCCCCCACCATCGACAACAGCGTTGCGATCCCGGTCGCCACGGCGGTGACTGCACGGGACAGACGGACCGCGCGGGCGATGTCGGCCGGGCCAGCAGCGCGCCCGTCGCCGAGAGACGGCCGGCGGTCGGTCACCCCGCCGTACGAGTTCGCGCCGCCGAGCCGGATGCCGAGCGCCCCGGCGAAGGCAGCCTCGCAGCGGCCCGCGTTCGGGCTCGGATGCCGCCCGCCGTAGCTGCGCAACGCCCGCCACGCGGCCACCGGACTGCCGCCGGCCACCGGGGCGCAGGCCACGGCCAGCAGCCCGGTGAGCCGCGCTGGCCCCCAGTTGACGACGTCGTCGAGCCGCGCCGACGCCCAGCCGAACCTCGCGTACCGGGGCGAGCGGTACCCGACCATCGAGTCCAGGGTGTTGACCGCCCGGTACGCAACCAGGCCGGGCAGCCCGGCGACCGCGCCCCACAGCACCGGCGCGACGGCCGCGTCACTGGTGTTCTCGGCGACGGACTCGATCACCGCTCGGGCCAGCTCCGCCGCGTCAAGCCCGCCGGGATCCCGCCCGCACAGGCTGGGCAGCGCCGCCCGCGCGGCCGGCAGGTCCCCGGCTGCGAGCGCCGCGCGGATCCGCTCCGCCTCTGCGGCCAGCGATGCGGCGCCGGTGACCGCCCACGTCGCGGCGGCCGTCAGCGCAAGCCGCGCCCATGGCCGGCGCCGGCAAAGCTGGTCGGACATAACAGCAAGACCAAACACCGGTTTAACGGATCCGCAGGCGTACATCGCCCCCCGCAGCCTGCTGTCGGCGTAAACAATGCCTTCCAGCGCCTGGGCGGCCCGGCCGAACAGCGCGACCGGATGCCCCCGGCGCGGGTCGCCGAGCAGCGCGTCAGCGGCGATACCGGCCACTATGCCGCCCGCTAGCGGCCACCGGCGGCCGGCCACCGCCGGGCGGCTGGGCGCGCCGCGCGCCGCAGCTGCCGCCAGCCTGGCGAGTCGGGTCATGGGACACGACGATAGGCAGTGCCGGGCCGGCCCCACCGGGCGGCCCGTGCTGGGCGGCTCATGCCGGGCGCCCGTTACCGCGGCTGGTTCGCCCGGACCAGGTCGAGCGGATGGCCTCGGCGGATGGCCTCGGTCGGGCACAATTAACTCTGGCGCCTGTAGCTCAGCTGGACAGAGCAGCTGCCTTCTAAGCAGCGGGTCGCGGGTTCGAATCCTGCCAGGCGCGCGCGCGGAACGCCGACCGCGCTCAGGCGCACAGGCCTGGCGGCGAGAAAGCGTGATCCGAATTGACAGCCGCCAGCCCTCGCGAGGATGCTGCCTGGCATCCACTCTGCCCATCCGGTGACACGGAGTCCGAGGGGGAAGACGCGTGGCGAGGCAGCCTGCCTGCTGGGCAAGGCCCGCCGGTGTGGCAGTGCTCCTCGTCCTGGTCGTGCCCAGCGCCGCTCCGGCAACTGCGCGGCCGTGGTCAACGTCGTGGTGCTGCCCTTCGTCGCGATCACCACGACATACCTGTACTGGGATCTTCAGGTCCGGAAGCTGCTGAAGGAGCCGAAGCCGGCCCGGGCCAGCACCCTCCCAGCGGAGGCGTGAATCGCGTGCGCAGGAATCTCAGCTGAGGTGGTGTACCTGCTGCAGTCCGTACACCGGCGTCGGGATGCCTACCTCGCGCGCGTTGAGCTGCAGCGCGAGGAACAGCGAGTAGTGCCGCGACTGGTGCAGGCTGCCGCCGTGGAACCACCGGGCCTGCTGCTGGGTCGGCTTCCACCGTACCCGGTGCCATAGACGACCAGGTCGGCCGGCAGCTCTGTGCCGTCCTCCATCACCACCCAGTCTTCTCGAAACCGGCGGCCTCGCCACAACCAGGTTTCTGGCGAGGCTACGCCCTGGCCCAGAACCGCCGGACGGCCAGGCCCTTGCCGCCATGCAGGAGTTCGAAGCCCGCCTCGATGTTCAGCAGCCACCACCGCCGGCTGACCAGCCGAAGCCGCTCGGCATGGTGGATGAACGGGTTCAGCCGGAGATGCTTGACCCCCCGCACCGGATGTACCCGGCGGAACTGGATGTAGTGCCATGATTTCCGGCCCAGACGCGCCCGCCAGTGCGCCAGGTACCACCGCACGCCGTCCACCCGCACGATCCGGTGGCTGGCCGGCGGCTGCTTGCGAGAGTTAAGCCAGATCATCAGCTCAGCGCCGGTGGCCTGGCCGGTTCTCATCCGGTGCCGGCCGAACCAGAGGTCCAGGGAGGCATCCCATTGGCCGCGGGCGCGCTCTGACGTCCGCCAGGTGGCCTCGGGTCTATGCAGCGCCGACGCTCTGGCCGGCAGCCCGCTGTGCCGTGTGCAGATCCCCCAGCTGCATCCCATGAAGACGTAAGGGAACGACATCACCCGGCCGCCAATTTTGTTACGGCCAATCTTGGTTACCTTGAAATTGGGCCGGAGATTGATATTCCCCAGGCACATGGCTCGGGTACCCCAGAAATCATTCCTTACTATGAAACTGCTGCCATCGTGGCTGCGTACCGCGACATGCTGGTATCTTTTACAAAGCCTGCTGGTCGACGCGCTTGCCGAACCGCCATTAACGACAACTAAGCTGGCGAGCAGGGCAATCGGGACGAGAAACGCGACAAGTCGGTTCCCACGGCGTAGTTCTACCAGGGCAAGTTTCCGGTTAGCCATGGATTACAACCTAGTCGGCACAAGCATAAGGCCGATGGCTCAGTGCGATATTTCGCGCCGGTCAGCCCCGGCGGGCATAGCCGCAGTACTACCGCAGGCATAATCCCGCATCATGACGCCACGGTAGCGAGCCAGCCGCGGCGGCATCGCCGCTGCCCGTCCCGGCGGTCGCCTTGTACTGTGCAGTTCATGAACGACTCGCCGGACAAGACCGGGTCGCCGGGCCGCGACCGGCCGGCCAGCCCGGGCAGGCCGGCCATGCCCGGCATGCCACCCGGGATGGGCTTGCCAGCCGGGACGCCGGGCCCGCCCCGCCGGAGCCGGCCTCGCTGGAGCCGACGGCGGCGCAGGCTGACGCTGGCGGCCGCGGGCGTGCTCACCGCCGCCGCAGCCGCCGGGCTGACCGCCTGGGGAATCGCCAACCCCGGCGCCTACGGGCAATCCCGCGACGGCTGCATCACGGTTTCCGTGCCGAGCACCACCGGCGGCGCGCTCGTGCACGGCTGCGGCGATACCGCCCGGGCCATGTGCCGGGCCGCGTACGCCGGGCACGACCGGCTCTCGGCGGCGACCAGGCCGCAGTGCCGGCTGGCCGGCATCGCACCGCAGGCCTCCCCGGCCGGCGGCTAGCGTCCGGTGCCACACCGACCGCGGGCATCCGGAGGACGTCAGCGCCGTGCCCGAGCCCGCGCGCGGCGGCAGTGACGCCGCGCTGCCCGTTATAACCAAATCGGCAGCGAAGCCGTCAGTAGCTGGTTGCTCCCGGCCTGGCGCTGACCCCGGCTCGCGGTCTGGCGCAGGGCTGTTGCACGATTTGCGGAGCTTGTTACTGAATATCCTGGCAAGCGCTTTCCCGAATCGGCGGGAACGTACTCTGCGCGGGCCGGCCCGCGCGAGGGCCCGGGTTCCGTTTGCATGGCCAACCCGCTCGATGTCACATCGAGCTGGTCTGGTGCCGCTCAACTTCACATCGAGCAGGTTCCTGCTCCGCGCGGCCGGGCGGGAAGGCGCGGGCGGGCGGGAAGGCGCGGGCGGGCGGGCGAGACGGCGCGCGAACGCGCGGGACGCGGGACTGGACGGGCGAGCCCGGGCCAGTGGTCAGCTGGGGGGCGGGCTGGTCGCGGCCGACCGTCGGTGAGCGGGGTTCGGGCCGCTGGCCGGAGGGTGATCAGCCGGGGGGCGCGGGGTGGTGCTCTCCCGCAGGATTACCTCGCCGGGTACCGGCATTACCCTGGGCCGGTCGCCGGCCGTGTCATCGAGCACCAGGCTGGCTGCCATCTCGCCCATCTTGGTCAGCGGCAGCCGGACGGTGGTCAGCGGCGGGTAGACATCGCGCAGGGTGACGATGTCGTCGTAGCCCGCCACCGCGATATCGACCGGAACCGACAGACCGCCCGCCCGCAGCCGGGCCAACGCGCCGACGGCCATCACGTCAGCCACCGCGAACACGCAGTCCGGCAGCTCGTTCCCGCTGGCCAGGACCGTGCTCATCGCCTCGTAGCCGCCGTCGCGGGTGAACTCGCCGTAGATGACGTTGCGCGGATCCAGCGACACCGACCAGGACCGCAGGCCCGCCCGGAAGCCTGCCAGCCGGTCCCGCGCGGTGAGCAGTTCCCGCGGCCCCGCCAGCACCGCGAAGGTCCGGTGCCCCTGCCCGACCAGGGCCTGGCCGAGGGCATAACCGCCGGCCGCGTTCTGCGGAAGGATCGTGTCGATGCCGAGCAGGTCCTGCCCGACGGTCACGACCCGGCCGCCGGAGCGCCGGAAGGCATCGATCTCGGCGCGCAGCCCGGCCCGCTCGGTGACGTCATCGGACCTGCTGCCGATGAGGATGACCGCGCGGGCCCGCTGGGCCCGCATCAGCGCGACGTAGTCGCGCTCCCTGACTTCTCCGGCCGGCGTGCTGGACAAGCAGACCAGCATCTGCCGGGAGTAGGCGACATCGATCAGCCCGGCCGCGATCGAGGAGAAGTACGGATCCGCGATGTCGTGCACGACGACGCCGATCGTGTTGCTCTGCCCGGTTGCCACCGCCCTGGCCTGGAGGTTGGTGGTATAGCCGAGCTCAACGACGGCCACGTTCACCCGGTCGGCCAGCTGCTGGCCAACCCGACGCGGGCCCGCGCTGATGACCCTCGACGCGGTGGTCAGCGATACGCCGGCCCGGTCGGCCACGTCCTGCAGCGTGATCCGTGCCGCCGTGCCGCGGCCATCCGGCCTGCGCCGGTTCGGTGCGGGCCCCGCGTCGATCACTGCGTCTCCTGATCCGCCATCCGGCTTACCCGTCTGGCTAGCCGCCCAGGTTCAGCCAGCCAGTCTTAGCCGGCCAGTCTGGGCCGCCTGCTCGGCTATCCCGTTGGCCATTCGGTTTGCAGTCCCGGTTGGCCGTCCAGTTTTAGCCATCTGCCTTGACCGGCTCTCCGGCCAAGCCTAGTCTGGGAAAGTGCTTTCCGATACCGCGCACACCGGCCCGACGGATTGCCCCCGAAGGGTGCTTCATGTCGCGCAAGACAGTCCAGGTCGCGGTGAACGGCGCAACTGGCCGGAACGGCGCAACTGGCCGGATGGGCTACCGGCAGCACCTGGTCCGCTCGCTGCTGATGACCAGCGACCAGGGCGGGGGGTTGCTCGATGACGGCACCGCAATCCTTCCCGAGCCGGTCCTGGTCGGCCGCAACGAACTGCGACTGCGCCAGATTGCCGAGCAGCACGGCATCTCGCGCTGGACGACGGACCTGGATGACGTCCTTAATGACCCAGGCATCGATGTCTACTTTGACGCACAGGTCACCGCCGTCCGCAAGACCAGCCTGGGCAAGGCCATCGCGGCCGGGGAGCACGTGTAGACCGAGAAGCCAGTGGCGGGCTCCGTGCACGGCGCGGTGCAGCTGGCGCGCGCCGCGCCCGCGGCGGGCCCCGGACCTGGCGTGGTCCAGGACAAGCTGTTCCTGCCCGGCGTCATTAAGCTGCGCCGACTCACCAACGAGGGGCTCTTCGGGCACATTCTCTCGGTGCGTCTCGAGTTCGGCCGCTGGGTCTTCGATGGCAGCACAGCCGCCTCGCAGCGGGCCTCCTGGAACTACCGCAAGGAGCAGGGCGGCAGGATCGTCCTCGACATGTTCCCGCACTGGCAACGCCTCCTGGAGGATCTTTTCGGCCCCATCCAGGCGCTCTACGCACGGCACGCTACCCATGTCCCAGTCCGGCGGGATGAAAAGGGCGCTCAGTATGACGTTAAGGCGGATGACACCGCCTACGCGCTGCTGGAATTCGACAGCGGGGCCGTCGCCTCCGTTAATTCTTCGTGGGCGGTGCGCGTCAACCGCCGTGAACTCAGTGGGAGCTGTTCCTGAAGCACCCGGCCGGGCAGACCGCGGCCACCGTCAAGGGCCCCGCTTCGCTGACCTGCTGGGCTAGCCCCGGGGCCTGCGGCCACGAACCGGCGAACGCAGCCAAGACCCATTTTTAACGCAGCCTTCAATGGCCGGCGCCCGCCATCGGCGGCGGTCTTGCGCCGGACCCGGCGAAGACCGCCTGCCGGGGCCGCCCGACATTAGCTCAGAGCTTGGTGAGCTTGGTGAAAGGAGTGGTAATCCGGGCCTGCTGCGGGCCGAAGTCCACGAGCACGGCTACGCCGTCCTCGACGCCGACGACCCGGCCGAGGCCGTAGCGGTCGTGCGTGACCTGGTCATGCATCGCGTACTGCTCAACGGGCCGGGCCGGGGGGAGGTTGTTGAAGGGGCTGGTTGGCAGAAAACGCCGGGGCACGGCGCGGGAAGGATTCATCACTTCCATTATGCGGCACTACGACAGCGCATTGCTCCCGGAATGACCAATCAGCGCCGGTCAGCCGACCACCGCGAGCTGGCCGAGCCTGGCGCGGGTGCGGGCAAGCGGCCCGCTCTTCATGTCCCTGCGCCACGCCGGGAACTCGTCGCCGAACTTCTGCTGCGGCTTGCCCGCCGAGGAATAGACCACGTAGCCGCCCCGCACCATCGTGAACGCGGCATGCAACTGACCCAGCTTGTCGAACTGCGCGGTCGGGGCGGCCAGCGGATCGAACCAGGCCGGCGTGACGAAATTTGACACCGACACGCTGCTGACTTCGTAGGTCGGGGCCTCGACCGGGTCGCAGACCTCGAAGCTGTATACCTTGCCGCTACCATCATTCGCCCACAGGTTGCAGTTCGGGTCGATGTACATCTCCAGCACCTCGTGCGACAGGACGCTGGACACGCTCCAGTCGCCGGTCGTCGTCTTCCCGCCGTTGTCGAGCTCGGGCTTGGCCGCGACGACGCCCCACAGCTTGCCGCCCTGGTCCTCGGTATGGAAGCCGAGCACGCCCTGCGGCTGATCCGCGATGGTGTCGACGATGGCGATGCCGTGCGCTTCGGCAGGCACGGCGGACGCGTCGGTGTAGAATACGACGGCGGCGGGATCCCGGTCCCATAGCGGCGCGGCGTCCATGCGAACCTGGGTCGCGATGGCCTCTGTCATCGTCGCCGCGTCATCATTGGACACCAGCGTGGACTGGTTCAGGATGGCAATCAGCATGTTCGGTCCCCTCCCCCGCTACGGCAACTCTGCTCCGCGCGACCCTGCCGGACATCCTGCCATCAAGCCGGGCCGAGCGAAAGAACAATGGCGCGCATCCGCTCGGTGTTTCATCGATCACGGATCATTTCGGGTCTCATGATCACGGACGTTTCGCGCGCCGCAATCCCCCGAATTGTGCGCGATCGTGAAAGACCAGCGTTATTGGCCGGCGCTCGCCCGGCCGCCCCGCTCGCCGCGGCGTGGCGCGTTAGGGTGCGACGGATGGCAGCGAAGCTTTCGATAGCGGTCCGCACAGATATCGGCATGGGGCGCGGCAAAATAGCCGCCCAGGTCGCGCATGCGGCGGTCACCGCGGTGCTGGCGACGCTCGGCAGCGCAGACTTCGCCGGCTGGCTGGCCGACGGGCAGCCGAAGGTCGTCTTGCGCGTTGGCAGCGCCGCTGAGCTGGGCCAGATCGCCGCCGCTGGTAGCGCCGCAGGCCTGCCCACGGAGATCATCAGGGACGCCGGCCGGACGCAGTTGGCACCTGGCACGGCGACGTGCTGCGCCATCGGTCCGGCCGACGCGGCCCGGGTGGACGCGGTCACCGGCGACCTCGTCTTGCTCTGACCATGATTGCAAGGTCGTTGTACGGCCGTGCTCCTTCCGTTATCGTGTGGGGCCATTCACCCAAACCAGTCCCCCGAGAGGGTGCCGATGCTCGATCAGCAGCGCCAGGAGGCGCTCGCCCGAAGCCGGCTAAGCGCCCTCCCCCACGCGACCCTGGAGCGGATGACGGCCGGCTCCGCCCTGCTCGACGTCCCGGCGGGCACCGTCCTGCACCGAGTCGGCTCCACCTCGCCGTTCCTGTGCGTGGTAGCCGGGGGAACGCTGCGGACCAGCCTGATCTCGGAGCAGGGCCGCCAGTTGACCGTCCGGTACAGCAGGCCAGGCGATCTCGTCGGCCTCGCGGGCCTCTACGCCGGGCAGCCTCCCCGGTTGTCGATCCAGGTGGTGACGCACAGCCGGCTGCTGCTGCTGCGGCCGGAGACAGTGCGCAAGCTGGCCGCCGCGGACGCCGACCTCGCAGGCGCGCTGCTTGTCGACCTGGCCGAGCACACGGCCGCCTACCTCGGCGCGCTGGCCGCCGCCACGCTCCCGTCGCTCCGGCAGGACGTGATCCGCCACCTGCTCGACGCGGCCGAGTCCGGCGACAACGGCGACAGCCTGGTAGCCCGGATGTCGCCGCAGCAACTTGCCGAGCATGTCGGCAGCCCGCGCGAGCTGGTCGGCCGGATCCTGCGTGACCTCAAGAACGAGGGCCTGGTCAGCAACGGGAAAGACGCGGTCGTACTCGACGCTGACCGCCTGAACGAGCTGGCCTGGCCGCGGGCCTACCGGTAGCGCGCCGTGGCTGCATGCTTAGCGCAGGTAGGAGGCGCCGTTGAGATCGATGACGGCACCGCTGGCCCACAGCGCCCGGGGCGAGGCGAGCCACGCCACCGCCGATGCCACCTCGGCAGGCTCGGCGACCCGGCCGAACGGGCTCTGCGCCCGGATGCCGTCCCCGCTCGCGCCGGAAAGCACCGACTCCGCCATCTCGGTGCGGGCGAAACCAGGCGCCACGGCGGCCACCGCGATGCCGTGCGGGGCCAGCGCGATCGCGAGCGACTGCGCCATGGCATGCAGTGCGGCCTTGGCGGCCCCGTAGGCAGGCGCGGTCGGCTCGCCCCGGTAGGCGCCGCGCGAGCCGACGCAGATGATCCGGCCGTCGGCCGGCCCTTCCGGCCGGGTCAGCAGGTGGTCGGTCACGCACCAGGTCACGTTGGCCGAGCCGTGCACGTTCGTGTCCAGCACCTGGCGCCAGGACGCCTGCCAGTCGGCATACGCGGTGCCGTCGATCGGCTGGTGCACATAGACGCCGGCGTTGTTGACCAGCACGTCGATGCCGCCGAGCGCGGAAACTGCGGCCGTGACCAGGCCAGCGGCCTGCCGTGGGTCGGCGATGTCGCCGGCCACCACGGCGTGCCCGCCGTCGGGCAGCGGCGCCCTGCCCGGCGGCACCGGGACGGCCGGCAGCCCGGCGGCGACCGCGTCGGCGGCCGTCGTGTCCGCCCGGCAGTGCACGGCCACCCGGTGACCGGATTCGGCTAGCGCTCGGGCGATCGCCGCGCCGATCCCCCGCGATGATCCGGTGACAAGAGCACGGCGTGCGGTCAGCATGATCGCCTCCTTAGCGGCCGCCCGGCCAGCAGTGAGGGAGGCGCGGCCGAGTTCATGATCACACGCACGGCGATCCGGACTGGAGCGCGACATGCGGCACCGGAGCGCGACATCCCGGCACTGGAGCGCACCATGCGACGGCTGGGACTGCCGGGGCCGGATGAGCCCGGCACCTGCGGGAATGGTGCCCGGCCAATACCCCGTGCGGGTCATCTCAGCGGATGACCGCTGTTACCTTGACAGGGGAAGCGGCCAAATGGGAGGTAGCGATGGGCCTGCCCGTCGGCCAACGTAAGCACCTGGACAAGATCGAAACTTCCCTGCGGGCGTCTGATCCGCGGCTAGCGTCGCTTTTCACGATCTTCACCCGGCTCAGCCAGGACGAGGAGATGCCGGCGCTGGAACAGGTGCGTGCCAGCGCCGCGCACGTCTGGCTCTGGCTGCGGTTCCGGCGGTCCGCATTCGGTCACTGGCTCGGCACGAAGGCGGGAGCCCGGCTGCGCGCCGCATTGCTCTTCCCGGTGGCGTTCGCCGTGATGGCGTGCACAATGCTGCTCGCCGGCGGCATGTCAGGATCGCATCGCTGCTTGTCGGCGCCGCGCCCCACCGGCACCTCGCAGCTGGCTACCAAGGCCAGGGAGAAGACACTGGCATGCAACCCGGCGCTCTGGTACCGCGGGCTGGCGGGCAAGTAGCAGCCAGCTAGCACCCCCATCGCCGACGCCGGGATCAAGACCAGAACCAGCAGGTCAGCGATGAATCGCGACCAGTTCCGGCCGCTGGCACGCCCGGCCGGGCTGCACGGGCTGCACGGGCTGGCCGGGCCGGCCAGATGAGGCCGCCGAGCCGACCGCGGCGGACCCGACCGGGCGGGCACTGCCCAGGTCGGCGCATGAGGTGATCAGCACGGTGCTGCCCGCGGCATCGGCGCTGCCGCCGATGCTGGACAGGTCGACGAAGTAATGCGGCCACGGCAGCGCCGGCGTGGTCCAGACGACCCGCTTGCGCGCCACGTCATAGCCCCACGCGTCTCCGGCCGGTCCCTGGTCCAGGCCGAGCGCCACGCCGCCGCGCACCCCGTACAGCCCGGCCGAGCCGGGCGCCACCCGGCGCCGGTTCCTGGCCCCGGTTACCGGGTTCACCCCGATCAGCGTGCTGCCTTTGGTGAGGTACAGCCGCGACTGCAGCTGGTCGGCGCTGTCCGGGACTACCCCCGCCCGGACCCACAGGCGCTGCCCCGTCGCGCCGCTGTACGCGGTCACTCCGCGGGCACCGGAAAAGAGCACTACCCCGTCGAATGCGCCGCTCAGGGCACCGTCGAACGAGCCACCACGCGGCCGGATCAACCGCTGCACCCCGGTCCGCAGGCTGATCTGCCGCAGTCCGGTCACCGGCGCGGTGCCCAGATAGCCGCCGGCTGCGATGGTGACGTAAAGGGCCTTTCCGTTCGCCCGCCATGCCTGCGGCACCCGGCCGGTCCTGCGCCGCCACCTGGCCCGGCCGGACTTGTTGTCGTAGCTGGTCACGGACGTACGGCCGACGATCACGGTAGCCGCGGCGGTGGCATCGACGGCGCCGCCGTACGCGGCCGCCGGATAGGCCCGGATCTTCGCGCCGGACCGCGCGCGGAGCACAACCTCCCGCCGCAGCACCCGGCCCCGGCGGGTTCGCGGGACCGCCACGCCGACGGTGACCACGCCGGGCCAGGCCCGCACGGATTCGATCGACGTGCCGGCCGGCAGCCCGGTGAGCGCAGTCGTCCAGAGGGGTCTGCCGGTGCGGAGGTCGTAGGCGGCCACGGTCAGGCCGAATCCGATCGCGGCTACCTGGCCGCCCGCTGCCGCGTACGCCTGTCCGCTGGCGAGCACCGTGCCGCTGGTGTCGCTGGCCGTCCAGGGGCCGGGCAGCAGCCTGGTCCACAGCACCTTCCCAGCCGGGCCGCACTTCGGCCCGCTGCACGGGCCGGCCGCGGAGCCAGTCGAATAGCCGGGGATGACGGCAGCGCCGACGAGCACCACCGCGAGCACCGCTCGCCGTGTCCACGCCGCCGGAACGCGTGCCAGGCTGACCCTCGTGGCTGACCCTTCCGACTGCCCCACTGCCCCGCTGCGGATTGCCCCGCTGCGGACTGCCCGCTGCCGTATTGCCGCGGCCGCACCGCCCGCGCCCTGCCGCGTTGCCGCCGGACGCCCCCCCCGGATTGCCAACGTAGGCCATTCTGCACTGCCCGGCAGGCCGCCGAGCGCGACTGCGCCGATCTTCCCGCGGCCGGCCGAACCTTTCAATCCATTTAAACGGGGCCGGGTGCCAGTGCCGCGCCCGGCGCGCCCTCCAGTAGCGTTGGCGAGGGCCACGCTAGCCGCATCTGACGAGGAGGCAACCTATGACTGATCGGGCGCCGCTGCCTTACGATTTCCTGCCGAAGGTGCCGTCGTTCACGGTGGCGAGCACCGACGTGGCGGCCGGCCAGCAGCTGAGCGAGGCGCAGGTCTTCAACAGCTTCGGCATGTCCGGCGAGAACGTCTCGCCCCAGCTGAGCTGGCACGGCTTCCCGGCCGAGACCAAGAGCTTCGCCGTTACTTGCTATGACCCTGATGCTCCGACCGGGTCCGGATTCTGGCACTGGCTGGTCCTGGACATCCCGGCCTCGGTTACCGAACTGGCAGCGGGCGCCGGCGCGGCCGGCGGCGGCCTGCCGGACGGCGCGTTCTCGGTACGCAACGACTACGGGACGAAGGACTTCGGCGGCGCGGCGCCGCCGAAGGGCGACCCGCCGCACCGGTACGTGTTCACCGTGCACGCGGTGGACGCCGAGTCACTCGGGATCGACTCGGACGTGTCCCCGGCGGTGGCCGGCTTCAACCTCGGCTTCCACACGCTGGCCAGGGCCAGCATCATCCCGGTCTACGGGCACTGACCCAACCTCGCGCCGGGCCAGCCATCGCCGGGCCGGCGCACGATCCGGGCACTGGCGCCAGGCCATCCGTTTCAGCTTGTGATCTTTAAACCAGCAGGCCCGGGCAACTGCCGCGGCGGAGCGAGCGCGGCACCAGCGGCTAGCCGCCCGCGCCGTTGAGCAATCGGCGCTCCTTCGCCGGGTCCAGACCCGTTCCCGGCCGGCCGGCCGGGTAGCCCTCGGCCTTGATCCACTGCCAGGTCGCCTCGATAGTCTCAGCCACCGGGCGGCAGGCCAGGCCGGCCGCGTAGGCTGCGGCCACGTTGCCGTCGTGCAGGCCGGCGGCCTCCCCGGTCGGCGGCAGCCAGATGGGCAGCTCGGTCCAGGCCTCGATGCCCGCCGCGCCGATCACGTCGGGATCCACCCAGACCAGCCTGGCGCTCGACCCGGTCGCGCTGACCGCCGCGCCGAGCAGGCTGGCCATGGTCGCATGACCCGGCTGGCTCACCGCGTTGAAGGGCCCGCCGATGCCGCGGTCGGCGGCCGACAGCATCCAGGCGGCCAGATCCCGGCAGTCGATGAACTGCAGTGGCCGGTCCGGCGGTCCCGGCGCCAGCACGTCGCCGCCGCGCTCGATCCGGCCCAGCCACCATGGCATCCGGCCGACGATCTCGTACGGCCCGAGGATCAGCCCGGCGCGCGCGAGCAGCGCCCGGTCGCCGAACGCCTCGACTGCAGCCAGCTCGCCGCCCCGCTTGGCCGCGGCGTAATCCGCGCTGCTGGTGTCGGCCGGCTCGCCGTCGACAACTGGCGCGCTCTCGTCGAGGCCGGCCGGGATAGGCCAGGCGTACACCGACCGGCTGGACACGTAGCCGTAGTGGCCCGCCCGGTCCCGCAGCAGCCCGGCCGAGTCCCGGACGACGGCGGGAGCGCCACTCCAGGTGTCGATCACCGCGTCCCAGGACGCGTCGCCCAGCACCACGCGCAGTACCGCCGGGTCGGTGCGGTCGCCGTGCAGTGCCAGCGCCCCCGGCGCGGGCGGGCCGCTGACGCCACGGGTCAGCGTGGTGACGTCGTCGCCCCGGGCCAGCGCGGTCTCGACGACCGCCCGGCCGACATGATGGGTGCCGCCCAGCACTAGAAGCCTCATCAGGGCATCCTGCCCCAGCCGGGCGCGACCGGGGAACGCCTGTTCATCCTCGGCGTAGCCGAGGCCGCGCCCGCCGCGCCCGCGCTCCGCCCGCCGCGGCGGCCCGCGAGGGATGATGGTGCCGACAGTCGCCGCGGGCCGGCCCGCAACAACGCGGCGCTGGCACGGTTCTGGCTGTCGGCCCGGAAGGCAGGTGCTGCCAGGAATGGCTGGCTCACAGTTCGACGCCGTCGCCGACCACTACGACGCGGCCAGGCCGTCCTATCCGGATCGCTTCTTCGACGCGCTTGAGGAGATCACCGGGCCGCTAGCCGGCCAGCTGGTGCTGGACGGCTGCGCCGGGACGGGCATCGCCACCCGCCAGCTCAGCGCGCGCGGCGCCCGGGTCGCCGGGTACGACATCGGCGAGGCGATGCTGCGCCGCGCGGTTGCCCGCAGCCCGGAACTGGCCTTCGTGATCACCGACGGCAACATGCTGCCGTTCCGGGATGGCCGCGCGGACCTGGCGTGTTTCGCCCAGTCCTGGCACTGGCTCGACCAGCGCCTGGCCAGCCGGGAGGTGGCACGGGTGCTCAGGCCGGGCGGGTACTGGGCGGCCTGGTGGAACCAGTCCGTGGCCGACGGCGAGGACTGGCACAACGCCTATCAGGAGGCGCTGGAAGCCGCGTGCCCCCAATATGCCGGGGATCAGGTCAATACCGACTGGAGCCTAGAGGCAATCGACGGGACCGGGGAATTCGAGCCGGGGACCAGCGTCACGGTGCCGTGGACACGGACGGTGACGGCAGCTGACTGGATTACCGAGCAGCGCAGTAAGTCGTATGTCACCGCGCTGTGGCCAGGCGAGCGCGAGCGGCTGCTGGCGCAGATCGCCCGCATCATCGCCGGGCGCTTCGGTGACGGGCAGCTGACGGTCGAGTACCGCACCAGGGCGTGGCTCGCGCGGCGGCGCTGACCGTGCTCGGTCCGGCTTGGCGCTGGCCCGGCTATTCCCGGCCGGGTCCGCCGCCGGGCGAGCCAGCACCTGACTCGCGGCCGAACACGTAGGCGTGCACCGCGGTGAGCATCCTGGCGTGCTGGTCAAGCAGGCCGGCCGCGGCCGGCTGCCCGCTGGAGGCCAGCTCCAGCAGGTCCGCCCGCATGTCGGTGAGAACGTCGTACATGCCAGCGATGACGTCCCTGGCGTCCCTGGTTCCTTCCAGGTCACGGTCGACCCGGTCAATGACCTGAGTCCGGACGAGCAGGTCCGCTATCTCCTGCGAGCAGCCGAGGCCGGCCTGGATGAGGTCGCTCCACCGCCGGCCGCTCCGCCGGATGCCGCTGCCGGTCCGGTAGCCGGCGAAAATCGACTCCCATTGCCGGGAGATGAACTCGTCCCAGCCGAGAACGTCGACATCCTCGAGGTCATGGTCGTACACGGGCCACCAGTCACCTGCCTGCGGCGGAGCTGGCGCTCACCGTGATGCCACAAGGTCTCCGCAACGAGCCGGATCATACCCGGGCGGGTAGCTCCGGCCGCTCAGCCTGCCTGGCCGTCAGCGGGCGCGTAGATCTCAAGGTCGGTGGCTTTGGTGGTTACCCAGACCACGCTGCCGGGGCTCAGCGAAAGCTCTGCTACTGCGGCCGGGGTGACGTCTGCCAGGGCAGGCGGCTGGCCATCGAGGTCGAGCCGGACCCGGTCGGCGAGCAGCGTGAGTCCGGCGATGCGCGCCTGCCAGGTATTGCGGGCGCTGCTGGGCTGCGGGCGCTGGATGCTGACGGTCAGCGCCGACGGGCGGACGGCGACGAGCACGTCGCCGCTGCGGCGGTGGTCCGGGATGACAAGGGCGCCGCCCCCGGCGAGCGCCACGCTGGTGCCGTCTGCCTGGCCGGCATACAGGTTCAGGCCGACGAGCTTCGCGACGTATTCGGTGGCGGGCCGGCGGGCTACCTGCGCAGGCGTACCCTGCTGCACGATCCGCCCGGCTTCGAGTACCAGCAGCCGGTCTGCTAGCACCAGTGCCTCGAGCGGGTCGTGGGTGACCAGCAGGCACGGCCCGCGGAAGTCGGCTAGGTGCCGCTTGAGCTCGGCCTGGACGTCGATGCGGGTGCCGGCGTCCAGGGCTGACAGCGGTTCGTCCAGCAGTAGCAGCTCGGGCTGTCCGGCCAGGGCGCGGGCCAATGCCACCCGCTGCGCCTGCCCGCCGGACAGGTTTCCTGGCTTCCGGTCGGCGAGGTCGGCCAGGCCCAGCCGACCGAGCCAGTGCCGAGCGGTTGCCTCGGCTGCCCGCTTCCCCAGTCCGCGGGCACGCGGCGCGAACGCCACATTGCCGACCACGGTCAGGTGCGGGAACAGCCGGTAGTCCTGGAAAACGAAACCGACTGGGCGCCCCGAGGCTTCGACAAATGCTCCGGTGCTCGCGTCGTCGATGACCTGCCCGGCGAGCGTGATACGCCCTGCGGTAACCGGGGTCAGGCCGGCCAGCGCACTGAGCAGGGTGGATTTCCCGGCCCCGTTCGGGCCCAGGATGCCGACCACCTGACCGGGCGCCGCGGCAAGGATGACAGTGAGGCTAAAGTCGCCGCGCCTGACCTCGGCATCGATGATGAGGCCGTTGCCGCCCGGGTGCGTCATGGCGCTGAGCTGCCGCGCAGCCAGCGGTCGCGAAGGGCGACCAGCACCACTACCGAAACGAACAGCAGCACCAGGCTGAGCGCGATCGCCGCGTCGGGGTCAGTCTCGAGCGCGTAGTACACCGCGATGGGCATGGTCTCGGTGCGGCCGGGAAAGCTGCCGGCGAAGGTAATCGTGGCCCCGAACTCGCCCAGGGCCCGCGCCCAGCACAGCACAGCGCCTGCCCCCAGGGACGGAGCGATCATCGGCACTGTGACCCGCCGGAACATGGTCAGCCGGGTCGCGCCCAAGGTGGCCGCCGCTTCCTCGAAGCCCTGATCCGCCGAGCGGAGCGCCCCCTCGACGGTGATCACCAGGAACGGCATCGCGACGAAGGCCTCGGCCATCACCACGGCGATTGGCGAGAACGGGATCGTCAGCCCGAACCAGGAGTTCAGGTACCTGCCGAGGAATCCGGTGCGCCCGAACGCCAGCAGCAGCGCCACCCCGCCGACCACCGGCGGAAGTACCAGCGGCAGGGTCACAAGCGCACGCAGCAGCCGCTGCCCGGGGAAGCTGCCACGGGCCAGCGTCCACGCCAGCGGCACCCCGATGACCAGGGAGATCACCGTCGCCGCCGACGCGGTCCACAGCGAGAGAACGAGGGCCTGGGTCGCGTCCGACCCGCCCAGAGCCGCTCCGAGGTGGCCCCATGGCGCGCGGATAATCAGCCCGGCCAGCGGAAGCACCAGGAACCCCACGGCGACCAGCGCCGGCGCCAGCAAGGCCGGCGGCACCGACCTCGAGGCACCCCCCCGGGCAGCGCGCCGGGCCCGTTCGCTGGCCGTCAAGCGTGACGGCCCGGCGCTGGTGGTCACGACGGCTGCCCGGATCTACGATCAGGGCTTCTCGAACCCGGCGGCGGCGAGCACCTGCTGGCCCGCGGGCGACAGCACGTAGGCGACGAAAGCCTGCGCGATGCTCTGGTGGCTGCTCTTGCTGATGGTGGCGATCGGGTTGAGCGTCGAGGCGTTATCAGCAGCTGGGATCTGCACGCCCTTGACCTTGCTGCCGGCCGCCTGCACGTCGGTCACGTACACCATGCCCGCGTCGACCTCACCGAGCTCGACCTGCGTCAGCACGGACTTCACGTCCGGCTGCAGCGTGACCGGCTTGACCTTGATGCCGGCGTTCTTGAATACCTCCGCCGCGACGACCCCGCACGGCACCTGCGGCTGGCACAACGCGACCTTGACCGATGACTTCGCCAGGTTGTCAACGGACTTGACGTGCGCCGGATTAGCCGGAGGCACGGCAACCTCCATGATGTTCTTCGCGAAATTCCGCGGATTGGACGCATCCCCGGCCGAGACCACCTGCTGCATGTTCGCCGGAGCCGCCGAGGCGAATACGTCGGCCGGCGCGCCACTGGTGATCTGCATGGCCAAGCCGGAACTCGGCCCGAAGCTGAACTTCACCTTATCCCCCGGATGTGCAGCATCGAACTGACCTCCGAGCTGAGTGAAAGAGCCCGTCAGCGATGCCGCGGCAAACACCGTAATCGACCCCGGCGAGGGCGCAGGGCCCCTCCCGGCGGCCGGCCCGGGTGAGCTTCCTGAACTACTGCCCGAGCAGCCAGCCAGCACGCAGGCGACGAGCCCGGCGGCGAGAGCAGCCAACCGACGCAAGGTGAACTCCTATGGGTCAGATCTCGTCAGCTGCAAGATCAGTGGATCGTGGGGATCTCGATGAAGACGTTGGTTGCCTTGACGGCTGCAACCGCGAGCATCCCGGGTTCAAGGCCGAGTTCGTCGGCGCCCTCCCGGCTTAGCAGCGACACGAACCGGTGCGGCCCTGCCTGGATCTCCACCTGCGCCATCACGACATCGCGAACCACGCGGCTGACCAGGCCACTGAAACGGTTTCGTACCGAATGGGCAACTACCGCCCTGGCCTCCCCGTGATCACCCGATTCGGCCAGCTGCTGCGCAAGCCGGGCGAGCGCAACCCCGTCAACGGCCAGCCGCCCGGAGGAGTCGCTGGCCGCTTCTATCCGGCCACCTTCGGCCCAGCGGCGCAGGGTGTCGCCGCTGACTCCAAGGAGGTCGGCAGCTTCCTTGATCCGGAACGTCGGCATTACGTGACTCTAACGCAGATACAGCTGAAAAGCAGACTGAGCAGCCGTACCTGCGCAATCTAAATCTCGGAACGGGTGCATTTACAGCTCTTGGGTCAATCTCAGCCAGCAGTCAAGTGGCCCTCGGCGCAGCGGAAAACGGCGGGTGCGGGCTGGCGGGCGCAAGCTAGCTGGCGGCCGAGACGGTCGAAACGCTGAGGCAGCGCTCAGCGGGCCGTCAGCTCTCGCTCAGCAAGCCGAGGTTCGCTGGGAGCGGCATCGTGGTGCGGTGCGCGCCATAACATGGAGCCTGGCAGCGTACTTAGGTGGCAGTTCGCATTCCGGCGCCGCGCCGCGGCGTAGTCCGGGTGCCGCGGCGCGAACGAGACGGCAATGCCCTACGTTGTCAACCCAGGAGAATCCTTAACCGGTAAGGCAGGACGAGAATGGGCAAGGCGGAGCGAAACCGGCGGCAGAGCGCCCGCGAGAAAATAGCCGCTCAGCAGGCCGCGGCCCGGCGGGCCGAGCGCCGCCGGCAGCTGCTGCTGGCCGGCGGCAGCGTTGTCGTCGTGCTCGCGATCGTGGTGGCCTTCATCGTGATCAAGACGCTGGGCGGTCCGGCGTCCGCCGGGTCGGGCAAGGCAACATCCTCGGCCAGCCTAGTCAGGCAGGTAACCAACGTTCCGGCTAGCACCCTGAAGTCGGTCGGCAAGGGCACCGCCAGCCCGAAGACGATCCTGCCGATCAGCGGCACCGCGCTGACCGCGAACGGCAAGCCCAAGGTGCTCTACATGGGGGCGGAGTACTGCCCGTTCTGCGCGACCCAGCGGTGGGCGATGACCGTCGCGCTGAGCAGGTTCGGCACCTTCTCCGGGCTGAAGTTCATCCATTCCAGCGCGAGCGACACCCCGGCCAGCATTCCCACGCTGACGTTCTACAAGTCCACGTACTCAAGCAAGTACATCTCGTTTACCCCCGTCGAGATGCAGGATGTCAACAAGGCCACGCTGCAGGCGCCAACCGCCGAGCAGAATGCCATCCTCACCAAATACGATGGGCCGCCGCAGGTCCCGCAGGCCAGCGCGGGCTCGATACCGTTCATCGACTTCGGCAACAAGTTCATGGCGAGCGGGGCCAGTTACAGCTACACGGTGCTGCAGGGCAAGACCTATGCTCAGGTCGCCGCCGCGCTCAAGGACCCGGCCAGCCCCATAGCGAAGGGCGCCGTCGGCACCGCGAACATGATCACCGCCGCAATCTGCAAGCTCACCGGCAATAAGCCGGCCACTGCCTGCACGCCGGCGGTGCAGGCCATCGAGGGCAGTTTCTGATGGCCAGCTCCAAGCAAGCCCGGGCCGGCGGCGGCTCGCCTGGCAGGGCTGGCGGGGCTGGCAGGGCTGGCGGGGCTGGCGGCCCGGCGGCAGCACAGCGGGGCCGGCAGGCCGGGAAGGGCGCCGGAAGCCGCCCGGCGACGGCCGGCGCCGGCGCCGCAGCACGCGGCGGTAAGGCAGCGCAGCGGGGCAGCGCGGGACGCCAGCGGCAGCCGGCCGACGCCGCGCCGGCCGCCGAGATCAAGGCAAAGCCGGCCAGCGGCGGCGGCCCGCGCTGGCTCCCGCTCACCACGTTCATCCTGTCGCTGGCTGGCCTCGGCCTGTCGGTCTACCTGACGATCACGCACTACACGGACACGGCACTGGCCGGCTGTCCGGTGAATGCGACGATCAATTGCACGAAGGTGACCACAAGCCCCGAGTCGTTCGTTCTCGGGATCCCGGTGGCCGTACTCGGCCTTGCCTTCTACGTGTTCATGGTCGCGGTCAATTCTCCCTGGGCCTGGCGAGCCAATCGCCCGGAGATCCGGTGGTCCCGGCTGGCCGGGGTGGTCACCGGTATCGTGTTCGTGCTGTACCTCGTCTACGCCGAGTTGTTCAAGATCGACGCGATCTGCGAGTACTGCACCGGCGTTCACATCATCACGTTCATCCTGTTCGGCCTGGTCATGTACAACGTCGCCACCTGGACAGCGCCAGCTCGGAAGGCCGCCAGCCGCTGATCCCGGGCGCCCGACCGCAAACCCGGCGCCGTTAGGCGGGCCGTTCAGCCGTGCCGAAGAGCACGTCCGCCTGCAGCGCCGTGACGCTGCGCGGCCGGAGCTGGCCGGGCAGGCGTGCTGCCCGGCTTACCGGCCGGCCCAGATCATGGCTCAGAACGACAGCATTCCGCTGACCAGGGCCCGCCAGGTGAGCGGGCCGACGATCCCGTCGACGGCGATCCCGAGCGCCTGCTGGAAGCCGCGCACCGCGGCGTTGGTCTTGGGACCGAAGATCCCATCCACCTGCAGGCCCTTACTCGGGTCTCCGGACAGGTTGCGGAACTGGAACTCCTCCTGCACCCCGCGCACGGCATCGCCGGTGCTGCCCTCGGAAACCTGCACGATCAGGGCCGTCCAGGTCTTCGGGCCGACGATGCCGTCGACGGCCAGGTGCTTGCCCTGCTGGAAGGCCCGCACGGCCGCGTCCGTGGCCGGCCCGAAGATCCCGTCCACGGAGACCGGGTAGCCACGCGCGCCGAGCAGGTACTGCAGAGTCTTGACCGGATGATCCTGACTGCCCTGCTGTACCTGCGGCCATGGCTGGATCGGATCACTCATCGCGCTCTCCTCGTCAGCTCGGTGCCCCGCCCGGCGGCGAGTCCTTTCTGGTCAAGAGTGCCCACGGGTGTCCGCTGATACGCACGATCCGGTGCGGCTCGCCTTTACCGGCCGGGAATCAGCGCGCCCGGAATTTGTTGAGACCAACGAACTATCGACGGGAGCGAGGAGCACGGTTGAGCGACCGGCAGCCGGAATCAGGGTCAGTGTCCATCTCGCGTTCGGTGCAGCAGAGTTGGCTGCGGCGGCTGGCGGGCTACTGCTGGCGGCATCGCCGGGCGGTTCTGCTCGCGCTGACGGGCTCGCTGGTGGCGACCCTGGTGACCGCCGCCATTCCATTGATCCTCGGCCGCATCGTCGACAACGCGATCCTCACCCATCAACAGCCGATCTGGCTCGGCGCGACCGTGCTCATCGTGGCCGGGCTGCTCAACTTCGGCGGCGTGTACACCCGCCGTTTCCAGGGCGGCCGGGTCGCGCTCGACGTCCAGCACGATATGCGCACCGAGATGTTCACCTCGCTGTCCGGCCTGGACGGCGCCCGCCAGGACCAGCTGAACACCGGCCAGGTCGTCAGCCGGGCCATCTCCGACCTGAACATGGTCCAGGGCCTGCTCGGCATGGTGCCGATGCTGCTCGGCAGCGCCGTGCTCTTCGTGCTCTCTATCGTGATCATGGCGATCCTGTCGCCGCTGCTCACCCTGGTCGCCCTCGCCGTCGCCCCGGCATTGTGGTGCATCGCCATGGCGTCCCGCCGCCGGCTCTTCCCGGCCAGCTGGGACGCGCAGCAGCAGGCGGCCAGCGTGGCGGGCGTGGTCGACGGCGCGGTGACCGGCGTGCGCGTGGTCAAGGGATTCGGCCAGGAAGAACAGGAGGTTGACCGGCTGGCGGATGCCAGTACCTCGCTGTATGCCTCCCGGGTGCGCGCCGTCCGGCTGATGGCCAAGTACAACCCGGCGCTGCAGGCCGTCCCGCTGTTCGGCCAGGTCGGCGTGCTCGCGCTTGGCGGCTGGCTGGCGATCCGCGGCTCGATCCCGCTGGGCACGTTCCTCGCGTTCTCGCTGTATGTCGCGCAGATGGTCGGCCCGGTCCGGGCACTGACCAGCCTGGTCACGATCGGCCAGGAGGCCAGGGCGAGCGTTATCCGGATCTTCGAGGTAATCGACGCACGGCCGGTGATTGACGAGCGGCCCGCCGCGGCGGTGCTGCCACCCGGCAGCACAGACATCGAGCTTGACGACGTCCGCTTCGGTTACCTGTCGTCGGAGCCGGTGCTGCGCGGCCTGTCGCTCCGGGTCCGGCCGGGCGAGACACTCGCCCTCGTCGGCACCTCGGGATCCGGCAAGTCCACGATCTCGCTGCTACTCCCCCGCTTCTATGACGTCAGCGGCGGCGCGGTCCGGGTCGGCGGCCGCGATGTCAGGGAGCTGACCCTGGACTCGCTGCGCGCATCGATCGGGCTGGTGATGGAGGACAGCTTCCTGTTCTCCGACACGGTCCTGGCTAACATCGCGTATGGCCGGCCCGATGCCAGCAGGGAGCAGGTGATCGCGGCGGCGCGGGCGGCGGAAGCCCACGAGTTCATCTCCGCCCTGCCGGACGGCTATGACACGGTGATCGGGGAGCAGGGCCTGACGCTGTCCGGCGGCCAGCGCCAGCGCGTCTCACTCGCCCGGGCGCTGATTACCGACCCGGCCATCCTGGTGCTCGACGACGCAACCTCGGCGATCGACGCGGGCATCGAGGCGCAGATCCACGCCACCCTGCGGCGGGTGATGACCGGGCGCACCACGCTGCTCATCGCGCACCGCCGCTCGACCCTGCAGCTGGCGGACCGGATCGCAGTGCTGGGCGAGGGCCAGCTCGTCGATATCGGCACGCATGAGGAACTGACCCAGCGCTGTGCCATGTACCGGCTGCTGCTGACCGGGCCAGGCGACAGTGCCGAAGGCTCCGGCGCGCGCGGCGACGGCGCGGCTGCCCGGGCGCAGGCCGCGAGCGGTGCGATCACTGCCCCGCTCTGGGGTAACGGCATGACCGCGCCCCGGGCCAGGGGCAGCCGTCCTGCCGTGGCGGGCACCGGCCACGCGGGCACCGGCCACGCGGGCACCGGCCACGCGGGCAGCATGCTGGCCGGCGTACCGGCGAGCCCCGCGCTGCTGGCCAGGGTCGACGCGCTGCCGTCGGCTGACGACCTGCCTGCGGTGGACGAGACACAGTCTCGCGGCGCTGACGCGCATTTCACCCTGAGCAGGCTGCTCAGGCCGGTCGCGCTCGCCCTGTTCATCGGCCTGGCGCTGGACGCGCTCGACGCGATCGCCGGCGTGGCCATGCCCGCGCTTGTCCGCGGCGGCGTGGACAGCGGCGTGCTGGCGAGGGAGTTCCGCCCGATCATCGTGGTCGCGCTGATCGGGTTCGCGATCGTCCTCGGCGACTGGGTAATCAACGTGATCCAGACGGTCGTCGTCGGCCGCAACGGCGAGCGGCTGCTCTATACCCTGCGCGTTAAGATCTTCGCCCACCTGCAGCGGCTCGGCCTCGACTTCTACGAGCGAGAGCTGTCCGGCCGGATCATGACCAGGATGACGACGGACGTGGACGCGCTGTCCACGTTCCTGCAGACCGGGCTGATCACCATGGTCAACTCCGGCCTGACTTTCGCCGGCGTGCTGATCGCGCTGCTGTTCATCAACGTCAGGCTTGGCCTGACGCTATTCGCGATCATCCCGGTGCTGCTGGCGGCGACGCTGGTATTCCGGGCGAAGTCCGCGAGGGCGTACGGCGAGGCCAGGGAACGGGTCGGCATCGTCAACGCCGACCTGCAGGAGAACGTGGCCGGGCTGCGGGTGGCGCAGGCCTACCGGCGGGAGAGCCGCAACCGGGCCAGGTTCGCCGGCCTGAGCAACTCCTACCGTGAGTCCCGGCTGCGGGCGCAGCGGTACATCGCGCTGTATTTCCCGTTCGTCCAGCTGTTGTCGACCGTCGCCGGGGCGCTGGTCCTGTTCGTGGCCGCGGGCGAGGTGCACAGCGGCGCCCTGACCGCAGGCGGGCTCATCGCCTACCTGCTCTACATTGACCTGCTCTTTGCTCCCATCCAGCAGCTGTCCCAGGTCTTCGACGGCTACCAGCAAGCCGCGGTCGGCCTACGGCGGATCAAGGACCTGCTGCGCACGCCGACCTCGACCCCGGCGGCGGCGCGGCCGCGGCCGGCTGGCCGGGCCCGCGGCCTGATCGAGTTCCGGGACGTGCACTTTAGTTACGCAGGCCAGCCGGAAGAGGCACTGTCCGGGGTGAACCTCGTGGTGGCGCCAGGCGAGACCGTGGCGCTGGTCGGCCAGACCGGCGCGGGCAAATCGACCATGGTGAAGCTGGTCGCCCGCTTCTACGATGTCACCGCAGGCAGCCTGCTGGTCGACGGCGTGGACGTGCGCGAGCTAGACCTGGCCAGCTACCGGCGCGGCCTCGGCGTGGTCCCGCAGGAGCCATACCTGTTCGCCGGCACCGTCCGTGACGCGATCGCGTATGGCCGGCCCGATGCGTCGGACACCGAGGTCGAGGCCGCGGCCAGAGCCGTCGGCGCACTCGCGATGATCGGGCGGCTGCCCGGCGGGTTCCGGCACGAGGTGGCCGAGCGCGGCCGCAACCTGTCGTCCGGGCAGCGGCAGCTGCTCGCCCTGGCCCGGGCTTACCTGGTAGACCCGGGCATCCTGCTGCTGGACGAGGCCACCGCCGCACTCGACCTGGCGACCGAGGCCGCGGTGACCAGCGCGACCGAGAAGCTCACCGCGCAGCGCACCACGCTGGTAGTCGCGCACCGGCTCACCACGGCCGCGCGAGCGGACCGGATCGTGGTGATGGAACTCGGCCGGATCGCCGAGACCGGCACCCACGATCAGCTGCTCCAGGCAGGCGGCGTCTACGCGGCCCTGTGGTCAGCCTTCATCGGCGACGCCGAGCTAGTCGCCTGAGCCGTCAGCCTGGTAACTGCGGAACCGGGATTTTACGCATTCCGGGCAGCGCCGCCTGGCGCAGCGTCATCCCCGGTGGCGCTGCGCCAGGCGGCGGCCCTGCCAATGCGGCCACTGATCGGATCTTCCCCCGGCCAGCCGGCCGCGGCCTACCGCAGCGCCACGCCGCCCACCAGGTCGTCCGCGCGCTCCGGCAGCTCGTCCGGCAAGCCGGCGCCGGCCTGCTGGCCGCCCGCCAGCCCGGCGTCGACCGTCAGGTAGTCCGCCCGGATGGTGCGCACGTCGCGCGGGATGAGCGCGAGCGCGGTCACCACGATGATCAGCGCCGCCGCGCCGTACTGGGTGACCGACACGCCGATCACCGCGGCCAGCGGGCCCGCGACCAGCGCGCCAGCCGGCATCGCCATCACCGAGCCGAGCGCGTCGTAGGACGAGACCCTGGCCAGCCGCTCCGGCGAGATCCGCCGGGCCAGCGTGACGGTCCACTGGACCATCATCACCTCCATGGCGATGCCGAGGCCGAACGAGGCCGCGCAGATCGCCGGGAGCGGCCAGAGCATCGCCAGCGACAACGGCGAGAGCGCGATCGCCCCGCCGATCAGCACCACGAACAGCATCGGCCGCCGCGGCGTGAACCGCAGCGACACCAGGCCGCCGACGATCAGGCCGACGGACTCGGCCGCGGTGATGGCGCCCCAGGCTGCCGGGCCGCCCAGGTGCGTCTTGGCCGCCACCGGCCCGAGCACCTGGAACCCGCCGTACCAGGCCATCAGGATGACGCCGAACTGCGCCACGATCGCCCACAGCCAGGTGTGCGACCGGAACTCCGACCAGCCGTCCCGCAGGTCCTTGAGCATGCCCGAGTGATGAGCACGCTGGATCGCCACCGTGCTGATCCGCAGCAGCGGCGGGACCGTGCCGATCATGCCGAGGCCGCACGCGGCCAGCGCCCAGCCCGGGCCGACCGCGGCGACGCAGAGCCCGGCGGCGACCGCGCCGCCCATCTGCCCGGCGTTCATCGCGATCCGGCTCAGCGCGCTGGCCTGCTGCATCAGCTCGGCGGATACCACCCGGGGCAGCAGCGCCTGGGACGCCGGGTAGAAGATCGCCATGCCGGTCCCGGTGATCGCCTCAAGCAGGAGCATCTGCCACAGCAAAGGGTGCCCGGCCAGCACGAGGATCCCGAAGGACCCCTCGCCAACCGCGATCATGAGGTTCGCCGCGATGATCACCCGCTGTGGCCGCAGCCGGTCCGCCACCACCCCGCCGATCAGCGTGAACACCAGCGACGGCGCGATCTGCGCGGCCAGCACGTAGGACAGCTCGGCAGTCGAGCCGGTCGCGTACAGCACCGCGAACGAGACCCCGACTAGGGAGAACCCGAACGCCGCAGGCGCCAGCAGCCGCTCGGCGAACAACAGCCGGAAATCGCGGAATCCGAACACTGGGAAGCGGCGCACGAGCGCACGCGCGAACATCACTAACATCCGATCTATCTCAGGGTCGGCCTTCGCAGGCGGCTCAGCCACGGCACCGGCTCTTGCCCGGTACCGGGCGGACTTCCGATGCTAGCCATCCAAGATCGGCCGCAGCAACGGATTTACCTGGCTACGGCCGGTTCCCGAGCCGATGTTCGGCCGACCGGGCCAGCGATCATGCACAACGCCCAGCTGGCGCCTGCTGATTCCCGACACCAGAACCCAAGCCAGCGACCTGATCAGCCCGGCGCTTGTGCGCACGGAGGCTCGCCGCGCCCTGCTGCGCAATGACCCGGAGGCCTACGACAAGCGCTGATCGAGGCCGCCGCGCAGTGGTGCAGATCAGCGATCCAGGCGCTGCTGACGGCTGGTGCGCCCGGCGACGCTAACCCGGATTGCGATGACGCCCTCCGGGCGCGCGGATCTTCCGTGATCATGGAAAATGCTCGGCATGGGTCAGCCAGGTACGAGTCCAGGCCGCCCGGCGGCGATGCGCGATGCGCTGGCGGTGCTCCGCACGCGGCCGATCCCGGTCACCAGCAAGGGGTTCGGGCGGATTGCCGCTGGCGGCGGGCTGACTCCGGCCAGCCTGGCCGAGCGGCGGCCTTACCTGCTCGGCCCGGACTTCATGCTGCCGGTCCTGGTGCTGCGCGAGGCGGCGCTGCAGCACAATGTCGACGCGATGGCGAGCTACTGCGCCGCGGCCGGGGTCGGGCTGGCCCCGCACGGCAAGACCACCATGGCGCCGCAGATCATCGCCCGCCAGCTGGCAGCCGGCGCCTGGGGCATGACCGCAGCGACCATCGCGCAGGTGCAGGTCTTCCGCGCCTTCGGCGTGCCGCGGGTGCTGATCGCCAACGAGCTCACCGACCGCGGCGGGATCGAGTGGCTGGCCAGCGAACTGGCCGCCGACCCGGGCTTCGAGTGCTACGCCTACGTAGACAGCATCCAGGGCGTGGCGCTGCTGGACGGGCTGCTGCGCACGGCCGGCGCCACCCGGCCGCTGCCGGTGCTGGTCGAGCTCGGCCAGCCCGGCGGCCGCACCGGCTGCCGCAGCACTGCCGAGGCGCTCGCGGTGGCCGGCGCGGCCGGGCCGGCCTGCTGCGGCTGGCCGGCGCGGCCGGCTTCGAGGGCAGCATCAGCGCGGGCAGCGCCGCGGCCACCCTGGCCGCCGTGGCGTCATTCTGCCGGGACCTGCGTACGCTCGGCGACCTGCTGCCCGCCGACCCGGACGGCATCGGCCACCTGCTGTCGGCGGGCGGCAGCGCCTACTTCGACATCGTGGTACGGGAACTGACCGCCGCGCGGCCCGGCCGTCCCCGGCCGCAGGTGCTGCTCCGCGGCGGGGCGTACGTGACGCACGATCACGGCCATTACGCGGCCATCGCCCCAGGTCCCGGCCAGCCTGGCCGGGCCGGCCCGGAGCTGGTCCCGGCACTGGAGCTGTGGGCACCGGTACTGTCCAGGCCTGAGCCTGGCATCGCCGTGGCCAGCGCGGGCCGCCGGGACGTGGCCTTCGACCTGGGGCTGCCGGTACCGCTGCGGATCCTCCGGGGCGATGGCAGCGAGGCACCGGCCGGCCAGCTGCGAGTCGCCCGGCTCGATGACCAGCATGCCTACCTGGACGTGCCGCCGGAGTCGGCGCTGGCCCCCGGCGACCTGCTCTGCCTGGGCATCTCGCACCCCTGCACGACCATGGACAAGTGGCGGGTCATCCCGGTAGCGGACGAGCAGTACCGGGTAATCGACGCGGTCCGCACGTTCTTCTGACCCCGGCCCGGCTGCGGTACTGGGTGACCCGGGTGCGGCGGGTGTCACATGACGGCGAGCTGGCCGCCGTCGATCACCAGCCCGGCGCCGTGGATGAAGGACGCGTCATCCGAGGCGAGGAAGGCGTAGGCGGCGGCGACCTCGTCGGCCTCGCCGACCCGGCGCAGCGGTATCCGCTCCCTGGCGTACCTCTGCTCGAACTCGTCGCCGCCGATCCCGGCCGCGATGGCGGCGTTCAGCGGGGTGCGGATGTACCCGGGGCAGAGCGCGTTCACCCGGATCCGGTAACTGCCGAGTTCCACCGCCATCGTCTTGGTCAGCAACAGCACGCCGCCCTTAGACGCGTTGTAGTGGGCATAGTCTCCCTCGCCGGCGATGCCGTTGATCGAGCACATGTTCACGATCGCGCCGCCGGTGCCCTGCTGCTTCAGCAGCCTGCCCACGGCCTGGCCGACCAGGAACATGCCACGCAGGTTCACCGCGATGATGCGGTCCCAGTCTTCCGGCCTGATGTCGAGGAAGGCACTGCGCCGTGCCGTGCCCGCGTTGTTGATCAGGATGTCCAGGCCGCCGAGCGCCTCGCAAGCGGCCCCGGTGATCCGCGCGACATCGGCCTCAGCGGCGACGTCTCCGGCCAGCCCGGCGATCTCGCCGCCCGGCCGCAGCCCGGCGACGGCCTCGTCCACCTCGCGAGCATCGAGGCCCGCGATGAACACCCTGGACCCCTCCTCCAGGAACCGCCGGGCCGCAGCAAGGCCGATCCCGCTACTGCCGCCGCTGATCAGGACCCGCCGGCCCGCTAGCCCGCGCATCGCCGCCGCCTCACCGTTGCTGCCTCATCGCCGCCGCGCTCCTTCGGCTTGCCCGCTGGCTTCCGGCCAAGCTAGCGGCGATCCGCCATCTGGTCTATGATTCCGTCCAGCGGAATTGCAGGTGGAACCGGCGGAGCTGAGCCCTCGCTGGGGGTGCAGCCCGGTGAACCAGGAGCACAGTGAACGACAGTCGCGGCGGGCCAGCAACGCAGCGGACCAGGAACGGGCCAGGAACGCAGCGGACCAGGAACGCAGCGGACCCCGGTGAGTCGCCGGTCGCCAGCGTGGACCGGGCGCTGCGGATCCTGACCGTGGTGGGCAGCGCGTCGCAGGGCCTGTCGCTGGACGAACTGGCTGGCCGGCTTGACATCCCGAAGAGCTCGCTGCACCGGATCCTGGCGGCACTGAAGTATCGCGGCTTCATCGCGCAGCCAGAGATAGGCGGCGCGTATTTTCTCGGCACCGAACTACTGGCCACCGCGTTCCGCTTCTACGACATGCTTGATCTCCGTGCACTGATCCACCCGCTGCTGGCCAGGCTGACCGCGGAACTGCGGGAGACCACGCACATGGCGGTGCTGGACGGCGCCGAGATCGTCTACCACGACAAGATCCAGGCCTCGCACATGATCACGATGTCGTCGGTGATCGGCGGGCGCAACCCCGCGCACGCCACCGGGATCGGCAAGGCGCTGCTCGCCTGGACCTACCCGACCGACGAGGCTGTGCAGGCATGGGCCGCCCGGTGGGCGCCGCTGCGGGCCGCCACGGCGAACACGATCACGTCCGTGCCACGGCTGGCCGAGGAACTTGCGCTGGTGCGGGACCGCGGCTACGCGCTGGACATCGAGGAGAACGAGATCGGCGTGCGATGCGCGGCGGTGCCGATCTTCCTCGGCCGACCGGTACCGGCTACCGCGGTCAGCGTCACCATGCTGGGCGCCAGGGCGGAGGCAGGCCGCCTGGCCGAGATCGGCGGCTTGCTCCGCCGGACGGTAGCCGACTGGTCCGACGGCCGGACATCGTGACAGCGGCCGGGGACCGCGGGTGCGGGGGCGGCGCACCGGGGGCGGCGCACCGGGGGCAGCGCACCGGGGGCAGCGCACCGGGGGCAGCGCACCGGGGGCAGCGCACCGGGGGCAGCGCGCGGGCGGCGGGGCATTGACAGCGGGCTGGCCGGCCTGAGATCGTCCGGCCTAGGAACGCTATTCCGGCACATGGAACGCGTGCGTCCGGAGGGATGACCAGCCATGGCCAACCTTTCCGTCGGCGGAAGTCAGCCGGCCCAGCTGCCCGTGCCGGTAGCCGAGCTGGGTGAAGGCCCGCACTGGGACGCCGCCAGCGAGGTCCTGTACTGGGTGGACGTCCCGGCCGGGCTGGTGCACCGGCTGGACGCCGACGGCTCGCACGACAGCTGGGATGCCGGGCAGCCGGTCGGCGCCGTCGTCCCCCGGGCCGGCGGTGGCCTGGTGCTGACGGCCAGGGACGGCTTCCTCGCGCTGGATACCGGCACCGGGGCGGTGACCCCGCTGGTCCCGGTCGAGGCAGACCGGCCGGGCAACCGGATGAACGACGGTTCCTGTGACCGGGCCGGCCGGTTCTACGCGGGCACCATGGCCGCCGACGAGTCGCCGGGGGCAGGCGCGTTGTACCGGCTGGATCCGGACCTGCGGCTGACCAAGCTCTTCGACGGCGTCGGGATTTCCAACGGGATCGGCTGGAGCCCGGACGAGACCCGGATGTACTACGTCGACTCGCTGGCCTACCGGATCGACGTGATGGACTTCGACCTGGCGACCGGCGAGGTCGGCCGCCGCCGCTGCCTGGCCACGCTCGGCCACGGCGATGTCGTCCCGGACGGACTGACCGTCGATGCCGAGGGCGGCATCTGGGTCGCGGTGTGGGGCGGCGGCGCGGTGCAGCGCTACCGGCCGGACGGGCGGCTGAAGCAGATCATCAAGCTGCCCGCCGCGCACGTTACCAGTTGCGCGTTCGGCGGCAAGGACCTGGACGTGCTCTACATCAGCACGGCCGCCGGGCCGGGCACGTCGGCCGGCGCGCTGTTCGCGTGCCGGCCCGGCGTCACCGGCCAGGAGTGCCACCCGTTCCGCGGCTGAGCCAGGCCGGCCCGAAGAAAGAGTTTCCCCGGTGATGGAGGTTCGCAGGTGAAGGCGCTGGTGTTCACTGGCCCGGGCAGGCTGGAACTGCAGGACGTGCCGGAGCCGCAGGCGGCCGAGGGCGAGGTTCTGGTGCACGTTCGCGCCGTCGGCATCTGCGGCAGCGAGCTGCACGGGGCCCGGCACCCGGGCTTCCGCAAGCCACCGCTGATCATGGGGCACGAGTTCGCCGGGACGACTGCGAACGGGGACCGGGTGGTGATCAACCCGATGCTGTCCTGCGGTCATTGCGGGCTGTGCCGGGGCGGACTGCGGCAGGTCTGCCGGGAGCGGCGGATCATCGGCGTGCACCGGGCTGGCGGCTTCGCCGAGCAGGTGGCGGTGCCGGGCTCGGCCGTGCGCCCGGTGCCGGACTGGCTCGGCTGGCAGGCCGCGGCGATGGTCGAGCCGGCCGCCAACGCGGTGCACGCCTGGCGGCTTGCCGGGGCCGAAGCCGGGGCCAGCGTCGCCGTGCTCGGCTGCGGCGCGATCGGCCTGCTCTGCACGGCGACAGCGCTGGCCGGCGGGGCGGGCCGGGTGGACGTCACCGACCTGGATCCGGGCAGGCTGGCCCAGGCCCGGCGGCTCGGCGCTACCACGGCCGGCCCCGAGCTTGACGGCGAGTACGACGTGATCTTCGACGCGGTAGGCTCGCCGGTCACCCGGGCCACCTCGGTCCGGCAGCTGCGGCCCGGCGGGACCGCGGTATGGCTGGGCCTGCTGGAAGAGGCGGCCGGGTTCGACGGCAACGCGCTGATCCGAGCGGAAAAACGGGTCCAGGGCTCGTTCGCCTACAGCGACGAGGAGTTCAGCCAGGCCGCCGATCTGCTGCGCGGCTGGGATCTGAGCTGGACGACGCAGTACCCGCTGACCGAGGGGGCGGAGATCTTCACCGGACTGATGAACGGGGGGCTTGAGCCGGTCAAGGCGCTGCTTGTGCCGTGACGGCTACCCGCACGGCGGGGGCCCGGAGCACTCCGGGCAGGGCCGCCGGACGTCTCTTGACGCGTGCCGGGCACAGGTGGACAATCGGCCAAAGTTATGGCAGAACGGCGATCCGTATTACGGAATGCCGGGCCAGAGGGCGCCGTTCAGTCCCGGTCAGCGGGTCAAGCCGGAGCCGCGCAACGGCCGGGCGAAGGCGTGACGAGAGGTGCCCGATGAAAAGACTCGGCGTCGCAGCTTTGATCGCGCTCGTCATGGTCGCGGCCGCCTGCTCGTCCGGGTCGGCCGGCGGCTCCGCGCAGCCGAACGGCAACGTCAAGCTGGTCATGTGGATGGGCTTCACGCCGCCGCCGCCAGCCAGCCAGGGCCACGAGCTCGAGTCGCTGAAGGGCCTGGTCGCCGAGTTCACCCGGCAGCACCCGAAGATCCACATCCAGCTGCAGTACGTCAGCAATGACTACGCGCTGCAGAAGCTGACCGTCGCGCTGCAAGGCGGCCAGCAGCCCGACATCTCTTACCAGTACGGCACCAACATGCCGCAGGTCGCCCAGACATCCCAGGTGGTCGACCTGACCAAGACCGTGCAGCAGCCCGGGTTCGGCTGGAATGATTTCGTGCCCGGCGAGCGAGCCGTGGCGACGGTCGGCGGCAAGGTGCTCGGCGTCCCCGCGCTGGTCGACAACCTGGCCGTGGTCTACAACAAGGCCCTGTTCCGGCAGCACCACCTGGCCGTTCCGCCGGCCGGCTGGACCTGGAGCCAGCTGGCGGCCGACGCGAAGGCGATCTCCGACCCGGCACACAAGATCTTCGGCCTGGCCTTCCCCGCGGACGGCAGCGAGACCACCGTCTGGGAATACGAGGCGATGCTCTGGGAGGCCGGCGGCAGCATCCTGAACCCGGGTAACTCCAAGGCCGTGTTCAACTCCGCGGCCGGGGCCCGGGCGCTGCAGACGCTGCGGGCGATGCAGCAGGCACGTTCGCTGTACCTCGATTTCCATCCGGACGCCGGGCAGAGCGAGAACCTGTTCAACACCGGGAAGATCGGCATGATCATCACCGGGCCGTGGGACCTGTCCAGCTTCCCCGACGTGCCTTACGGCGTGCAGTACATGCCGTCGTTCGATCCGGGCGGCAGCCACCAGACGATCTCCGGCCCGGACAACTGGGTGGTCTTCAACAACGGCCCGGCCCGGGTCAAGGCATCGGTCGAGTTCCTGAAGTTCCTGACCGCGCCGGCCAACCTGCTGAAGAACTCGATGGCGACCAGCGACCTGCCGACCCGCGTGTCGGTGCAGAAGCTGCCCGGGTTCACGCAGTTCAACAAGAAGTACCCGGGCGCCGGGCTGTTCGCCGCCAACCTGGCCAACGTGAAGCAGGCCCGCCCGCAGATCGCGCAGTACCCGCGGGTGTCCGCCGCGCTCGGCCGGGAGGTCGTCGCGGCGCTGCTCGGCCAGACATCCCCGCAGGCGGCGCTGAACTCGGCGGCCCAGCAGGCCGACGGTTACCTCGCGGCGCCCGGATAACGGGCCGGCATGCGCATCCGCCGGATCCTTCAGTCCGACCACCTGGCCGGCTGGGCGTTCGCCTTCCCCGCCGTGCTCCTGATCCTCGTGTTCGGCATCGTGCCGGTGATCTGGGCCGCGCTGCTGTCGTTCCAGCACACGAACCTGCTGTCGCCGCCGCAGTGGATCGGCACCGCGAACTACCGGGCGCTGGCCAGGGACCCGCTGTTCGAGCAGTCGGTCGTGCACAGCCTGGTGTACACGGCGCTGTTCGTGCCGCTGTCGGTGGCCGGCGGCCTGTTCGCGGCGATCGCGCTGAACCGGCGGGTGCGCGGCGTCAGGTTCTACCGGACGGCCGTCTTCGTGCCCGTCATCCTGTCCACGATCGCCACCGCGATCATGTTCCTGTGGCTGCTCGACCCCAATTTCGGGCTGGTCAACTTCCTGCTCTCGAAGGTCGGGCTGGGCCCGTACGGCTTCTTCGACAGCGCCAGCGGCGCGCTGTACTCCATCGTCGGGATGACCGTCTGGGGCTGGATCGGCTTCGATGTGATCATCTACCTGGCCGCGCTGCAGGGGATACCGCCCGCGCTGGTCGAGGCAGCCGAGATCGACGGCGCCCGGACCTGGGGCATGTTCCGCAACATCACGCTGCCGCTGCTCGGCCCGGCCACGCTGTTCCTGGTCGTCTGGTCGTCGATCAACGCCCTGCAGCTCTTCGACGAGGTCTACTTCATCACCAAGGGCGGGCCGGGCACGGCGACCTACATGGTCGTCTACTACCTGTTCAGCCTCGCCTTCCAGCAGGGGGTGGCCGGCTACGCCGCGGCCATCGCCTACGTGCTGCTGATCGCGATCCTTAGCCTCACCCTGGTGCAGCTCTGGGTCGGCCGCCGACTGGTCTACTACGCGTCATGACCGGCCAGAGCACTGCCGGGGGGCGCCGCCAGGCCCGGGACGAGCCCGCCGGGCGCAAGGACCGCAGCAGGCAGCGCGAGCCGGGCCAGTTCCTGTTCAGCCCCTGGCACCTGATCCTGATCCCGGTCTCGCTGGTGATGCTGATCCCGATGGCCTGGATGCTGGTCACCTCGCTGGAGACGCTGAACGAGACCCGGCATTTCCCGCCTGACCTCGCGCCGCAAACACTGCACCTGAAGAACTACACCAACGTGCTCCGGCAGGCGCCGTTCGCCCGGTGGTTCGTCAACACGGTGATCGTGACCGTCGCCTCGGTGGCCGGCAACCTGCTGTTCTGCAGCCTGGCAGGCTACGCCTTCGCCCGGATCAAGTTCTTCGGCCGCGAGCTCCTCTTCCTGCTGATCCTGGCCACGCTGATGATCCCGTTCCAGGTCGTGATGATCCCCACCTTCATCATCGTGAAGGACCTCGGGCTGATCAACACGCTCGGCGCGCTGATCGTGCCGAACCTGGCCGGGGCCTTCGGCATCTTCCTGCTGCGGCAGTTCTTCCGCACGCTGCCGGTCGAGCTGGAAGAGGCGGCCAGGATCGACGGGGCATCCCGGCTCGGCGTGCTTTTCAAGATCATCCTGCCGCTCTCCGGGCCGGCCCTGGCCACGCTCGCGGTGATCACGTTCCTGTGGACCTGGAACGACTTCCTCTGGCCGCTGATCACGATCTCGTCGGCGAACAACATGACCCTGCAACTCGGCCTGACGACCTTCCAGGGCACCCACCAGACCAGCACGAACCTGCTGATGGCCGCCAACGTGATGAGCATGCTGCCGGTGCTGCTGCTGTTCTTCCTCGCGCAGCGCTTCTTCATCCGCGGCATCGCCACCTCGGGCCTGAAGGGCTAGACATGGCCAACGTCGCGCTGCGCAGCGTCACCAAGGAGTTCCCCGGCGGCACCTTCGCGCTGGACGACCTGTCGCTTGAGGTCCCGGACGGCGAGTTCCTGATCCTGGTCGGCCCGTCTGGCTGCGGCAAGAGCACCGCACTGCGGCTGATCGCGGGCCTGGACAAGCCGACCTCCGGCGAGATCAGCATCGGCGACCGGGTGGTCAACGGCATCTCGCCGCGGGACCGGGACATCGCGATGGTCTTCCAGAACTACGCCCTGTACCCGCACATGACCGTGCAGCGCAACCTCGCATTCGGGCTGAGGGAGCGGCGCACGCCGAAGCGCGAGATCGAGCGGCGGGTCAGCGAGATCGCGGCGGTGCTGAGCCTGGGCGAGCTGCTGAAACGCCGGCCCGCGCAGCTGTCCGGCGGCCAGCGGCAGCGGGTCGCGATGGGCCGCGCGCTGGTCCGCGAGCCGAAGGTGTTCCTGCTCGACGAGCCGCTGTCCAACCTGGACGCGAAGCTCCGGGTGCAGATGCGCGCCGAGCTCAAGCGGCTGCACCAAAAGCTCGGCATCACCACCGTCTACGTGACGCACGACCAGGTCGAGGCGATGACGCTGGCCGACCGGATCGTGGTGATGTCGGCCGGGAAGGCGCTGCAGACCGGCCCGCCGCAGGAGGTGTACTCCCGGCTGGCCAACCTGTTCGTGGCCGGCTTCATCGGCAGCCCGGCGATGAACCTGCTGCGAGGGCGGGCGGATGGCACGCAAGTGACGGCCGGCGAGCTTGCCTTCGGCCGGGCCGGCGTCCCGGCCGACGAGGTGGTAATCGGCATCCGGCCCGAGTCGCTCGGGCCGGCCGCGGACGCCGCGCCGTCGCTGGAGCTAGAGGTGGATCTGGTCGAGCCGCTGGGCGAGTCGGCGCTGGTGCACGGCACCGTGGCCGGGACTGCCGCGGCGAGCGGCGCGGAGGAAGAGCAGGAAATCCTGATGGCCCGCGATTCCCGGGCGCCGGTGACCGCGATCTTCGGCGCGGCGTCTCAGCCAGCGCCGGGCGACCGGGTCCGGGTGGGCGTGGCCGCGGACCGGATCTACCTCTTCGACGCAGCCACCGGGGAAGCCATCAAGTAGCAGCCCGGGCGGCGCAGGCAGCCGGGCGAGATGAAGGAGCAGTGATGACGGCAGGCGGGCCCAGGATCGTGATCGTCGGCGCGGGCGGCTGGGTGTTCCCGGTGGAGCTGATCAGGGACATCCTGTCGTTCCCGGCCCTGAACGGCGCGGAGCTTGTGCTGTACGACATCGACCAGCCGGCCGCCGAGCGGACCGCCGTTGCCGCCCGGCAGCTGATCGAGATCGGCGGGCTGGCCGCGACGGTGCAGATCCCGGCCAGCCTGCGCGCGGCGCTGGCGGGCGCTGACTTCGTGCTGACCGTGTTCCAGGTCGGCGGCGTCCGGGCCTACGCCTGCGACCTGGAAATCCCGCGCGAGTACGGGATCGACCAGATCGTCGGCGACACGCTCGGCCCCGGCGGGGTGTTCCGCGGCCTGCGCACGATCGAGGCGCTGCGGGTCGTCGCCGAGGCGATGCTGGAGATCTGCCCGGGCGCGCTGCTGCTGAACTACACCAACCCGATGTCGGCCAACATCTGGGCGACCGACCTGCTCGGCGTGCGGGTAATCGGCCTGTGCCACAGCGTGCAGAACACCTCCGAGCTGCTCGCCAACGAACTCGGCGTGCCGTACAAGGAGATCACCTGGGACTGCGCGGGGGTGAACCACACGGCGTGGTTCACCACCTACCGGCGCGGTGACGAGGACCTGATCCCGCTGATCAGGCTGGTGATGCGGGCCAGGCACATCGAGGGGACACAGCCGCTGCTGCCCCGCTCCGACGACCCGTACGAGAGCATCGAGCGGGTGCGGGCCGAGCTGATGGAGCTGACCGGGTATTTCCACACCGAGTCCAGCCACCACGCCAGCGAGTACTGGGCCTGGTTCCGCAAGACGCCGGATCTGACCGCCTACTACCTGGACCGGCTGTGGGACAACCTGGAGATCTCCAGCACCGTCGACAAGGAGCAGAGCGACGCCGAGATCGTCGACGTGGCGCGCCGGGAGGGCATCGCGCACGGCGGCGAGCTGGCCGCGCCGATCATGGACAGCATCGTCACCGGCACCCGCCGGATCGCCTACGTCAACGTGCGCAACGATGGGCTGATCACCAACCTGGCGCCGGACGCGTGCGTCGAGGTGGCCTGCGTCGCGGACGGGACCGGGGTCCGGCCGATCCGGTACGGCGCGCTGCCGCCCGCGTGCGCGGCGCTGAACGAGGTGCAGATCGCCGTGCAGCGGCTGACCGTGCGGGCGGCGATGACCGGCAGCCGCGAGCTGGTGCATGCCGCCGTCGCGCTGGATCCGCTGACCAGCGCCATGTCGACGCTGCCGAAGATCCACGAGATGGCCGACAAGATGCTGGCCGCGCAGGCCGAGTGGCTGCCGCAGTTCGGGCCAGGGGCGCAGCGGAGCTACGGCGACGGGTACCTCGCGGGGACGCAGCGATGACCGGGCCAGGGGCAAGGGCGCTGCCGCTGCTGACGACCGCCGCCACGCTGGTGATCAGCCTCACTGCGGCGAGCAGCCCGGCGGCCGCCGGGGTCATCGGCACCGCCGGGGTCGGCAGAACTTCCATTATTAACGAGGCCAGCGGGGCCAGCGTGACCGCGACTAAGCCGGCCGCGTCCGCCGCGGTAATCAGGGCAGTGTCCGCGGGCGCGACGGCCGGCCGGACCGGAGCTGCCCGCGCCGCAGGCTCCGCCGCCGAGGGCGCAGGCCCCGCCGCCGAAAGCGCCGGCCGGGCAGGCCGTGCGCGGGCCGGCCGGATCGCGCCGCCGGTGCCGCGCGGGCGGCTGCGGATCCTGGGTCACCTGCGGGATGGCCGGACGGTGCGCGCCAGCGGGCTGCACTGGCGCCCAGGCCGGCTGCGCCGCGGCCAGCGGCTGCTCAGCTTCGAGGTCAGTTACAAGTGGCGGTCCTGCGCCCGGCGCAGGGGCAGGTGCAGGCCCGCGGCGGACACCGGATCGGCGCCGTTCGCGGCCCGCCGCTATGTCGCCGGACACGCTGACACCGGCCGGCGTCTCCGACTGACCGAGACGGCAGCAGAAGTGGTGCAGACCGGCCATGCGGAATTTACGTTTCAGATAATTCGCCGTTCCGCCGTGGTGACGACCAGCGGGGCAGTGCGGGCCTTTCATCGCGGCCGGCCGCCGCGGACCGAGTTCGTGAACGGGCTGCCGGAGCGCCGTACCGGGTCGGCCGAGGAGTACTTCGCGGTCGGGCCGCCGCATTACAACGCGGCCGACGGCCTGGCCGAGCGCTACCGGATCGATGCCGGCCGCTGGCTGGCGCTGCCGGCCAGCGGCGTGTTCTACACCGGGAAACTCGCCGTCGGCGCGCACCGGGTAGCCGTCCGGGCCGTGAACCGGGCCGGCCAGAGCACCGGCCGGTTCGGCTGGCGGGTCGTGCCGCTGGCCACGCCGCACCGGTGCCGGCAGCTGGCCGGCCGAGCCTGCTGGTACCCGCCGCATCTCGATTCCCGGAACCGTCCGATGCGCTGGGACTGGCAGATCGGGCGTACCTTCCCGCTGCAGCGCACCGGCGCCCGCGCGGTCGACATCTACGACATCGACGGGTTCCTTACCAGCCGCCGCGAGCTGCGCCGGATCCACGGGGCCTGGCAGGCCAGCACGCTGGCGCACCCGAAGACGGTCTGCTACCTGGACCTGGCCTGGGAGGATTACCGGCCGGATGCCAGCCCGGCGCCGCCCGGCAGGTATTTCCCGGCGGCCGTGCTCGGGAAGGTCTACTTCGGCTTCCCGCAGGAACGCTGGGTCGACTTCCGCCAGCTCGGCGAGCTCAAGCCGATGCTGCGCGAACGCATCGGGATGTGCGCGCGGAAGGGCTTCGACGCGGTCGAGCTTGACGACATCGACAGCTTCGACCCGCCGTCCACCACCGGGTTCCACCTCACCCCCGGTGATGCGCAGAATTTCCTCGCCTACGCGTTCAACCTGGTGCACGCCCGCGGGATGACCGCGCTGTGGAAGAACACGCCGGGGCTGGCCTGGTGGGGCGTGCGGTACACGGACGGTGCCGTGGTCGAGGAGTGCTACCAGTTCCACGAGTGCTTCGCCGCCTGGCAGCGCGGCACCCGCCAGGACGGGATCACCTGCTCCGGCCTGGCCGGCCGGACGCCGTGCGGGTGGGACGTGTTCACCGCCCGCCGGACGGCCGGCCAGCCGGCCGGCAAGTGGGTCGGCGAGGCAGAGTACGCGCAGGACAAGTTCGTCTGCAGCCCGGGAGTGCGCTGCAAGCACAAGCGGGAGTTCGCTACCTTCTGCCGCCGGGTCTACGCGCCCGCGGACGGGTTCAGCGCGGTTAAGTTCAGCGCGGACCTGGACGGCAGGCTGTTCTACCCGTGCCCGAAGGGCAGGTGAGGCGGGCTGTTCTACCCGTGCCCGAAGGGCAGGTGAGGCGGGCTGTTCTACCCGTGCCCGAAGGGCAGGTGAGGCGGGCCGCCGTGACCTGGTTTGACCGGCCGGATCGCCGACCGGCATGATCACGTTTGGACAGCCTGATGCGAGGGGAGCGATCTGCGTGAGCATCCTGGGCACCCGGGTCCTGCGGATCGAGGATCCCCGGTTCCTGACCACCGGCGGGGTCTACACCGAGGACGTCGTTGACGACCGGCTGGCGGGCGCCTGCCACGTCTTCTTCGTCCGCTCCCCCATTGCGCACGCCAGGATCGGCGGGGTCGACCTCAGCGCCGCGAAGTCGGCACCAGGCGTGATCGCGGCGTTCAGTGGCGCTGACCTGGCCGCCCTGCCGGACATCGGCCCGATGATGCCAGGGCTGCTCAACGAGCGGATGCGCAGGCGGCTGCTGGCCACCGACGTGGTGCGTTTCGTCGGCGACGCGGTGGCGGTCGTCGTGACCGAGCAGCCGTATCAGGGCGAGGACGCCGTCGAGCTCGTCGATGTCGACTACCAGCCGCTGCCAGCCGTAGTGGATCTGGCTGACGCCGAGGCCGGCCAGGTGCTGCTGTTCGCCGACGCCGGGACCAACGTCGCGGCCAGTTTCGGCGACCCGGCGTCGCTCGATGAGCACCTCTTCGACGGCTGCGACGCGGTGGTCCGGCACACGATCATGAACCAGCGCGTCGCCCCGGCCCCGATGGAGACCCGGGCTGCGGCGGCCGCCTGGGGCGAGGACGGCCGGCTGACCGCCTGGATACCCAACCAGGGGGCGCAGGGCACCCGGAGCGGCCTGGCCGGGCTGCTCGGCCTGACCGAAGAAGAAGTGCGCGTGATCACCCCGGACGTCGGCGGCGCCTTCGGCGCGAAATTCGGCGCCGACCCGGAGCACGCGGTCGTTGCCTGGGTGGCCAGGCAACTTGGCCGCCCGGCCAGGTGGACCGAGACCAGGTACGAGAACCTGATCGCGATGACCCACGGGCGGGCCCAGCAGCAGACCGTCACGATCGGCGGCAGCCGGGACGGAATGGTGCAGGCCTACCGGCTGGAGATCCTGCAGGACGCGGGTGCCTACCCGCGGATCGGCGCGATCCTGCCGTTCCTGACGATCCTGATGACGCCTGGGCCGTACGCGCTCGGCAAGGCAGCGGCGGTCGCGAAGACAGTGGTCACCACCACCACGCCGCTCGGCGCATACCGCGGCGCGGGCCGGCCGGAGGCCACCGCGGCGGTGGAGCGGGCGATGGACCTGTTCGCCGCCGAGATCGGCATGGATCCGGCCGATGTCCGGCGGCGCAACCTGCTGCCGCCGTTCACCGAACCGCACCGGACCGCGTTCGGCGCTCTGTACGACAGCGGCGACTACCTGGCCGCGCTGGAAAAGGCGCTGGCCGCGGCCGATTACGCCGGGCTGCGCAAGGAACAGGCCGGGCGGCGGGAGCGCGGCGACACGGTCCAGCTTGGCATCGGCTTGTCCTGCTACGTCGAGATCACCGGCATGGGCGACGGCGAGGAAACCCCGCCGGAGGAAAACGCCACGGTCGAGGTCCATCCTGATGCCAGCGCGACGATCCTGACCGGCACGTCACCGCACGGCCAGGGGCACGCGACCGCGTGGGCGATGCTGGCCAGCGACAAGCTCGGCATCCCGGTGGACCGGATCACGCTGAAGTGGGGCGATACCGACCTGGTGCCGCAGGGCGGTGGCACCGGCGGCTCGCGCAGCCTGCAGCAGGGCGGGCTCGCGGTGCAGCAAGCCTCGGTCGAGCTGATCGAGCTGGCCAGGGAGCGGGCCGCCGCCGCGCTCGAGGCCAGCGCGGCCGACCTGGTCTTCGACCCCGAGCGCAGCGCGTTCGCGGTGGCCGGCGACCCGGAGGCCTCGGTCCCGCTGGCCCGGCTTGCCGAGGGCGAGCGGCTACTGGTGCGGACCGTGTTCTCGGCGCCCGGCGCCACCTTCCCGTTCGGCACGCACGTGGCGGTAGCCGAGGTGGACACCGAGACCGGCAAGGTGACGCTGCGGCAGATGGTGACCGTCGACGACGCCGGATTCGTGCTCAACCCGCTGCTGGCCGAGGGCCAGCGGCACGGCGGCATCGCCCAGGGCGCCGCGCAGGCGCTCCTTGAGGAGTTCGTGTATGACGCCGACGGCAACCCGCTGACGGCAAGTCTCGCCGACTACCCGTTCCTGTCGGCGACCGAAGTGCCCAGCTTCGACCTGGCTGACATGGCGACGCCGACCAGCTATAACCCGCTGGGGGTCAAGGGCATCGGCGAGGCAGGCACGATCGGCGCAACGCCCGCGGTGCAGAACGCCGTGGTAGACGCCGTCGCCCACCTCGGCGTCCGGCACATCGACATGCCGGCCTCACCGCAGCGGGTCTGGCGTGCTATCCAGGCGGCGGGGGGGTCCGGGGGGTCGTCCTCCGGGGCTAACGCCAGGAAAGGTGCATGATGCGGGTCGAACTCACGGTAAACGGCGAGCAGCGGTCGGACGAGGTCGAGCCGCGGCTGCTGCTCGTGCACTATCTCCGCGAGATCTGCGGCCTGCGGGCCGCGAATGTCGGCTGCGACACCACCTCGTGCGGCGCATGCACAGTTCTGTTGAACGGATCTTCGATTAAGTCCTGCACGATGCTTGCTGCCCAGGCCGCTGGCTGTGCGGTGACGACGGCAGAGGGACTTGCCGCACCGGACGGGGAACTGCATCCGGTGCAGCGGGCGTTCCGCCAGGAACATGGCCTGCAGTGCGGTTTCTGCACGCCGGGGATGGTGATGGCGACCGTCGGGCTGCTGGCCGAGAACCCGCGGCCGACCGAGGCTCAGGTGCGCGAGGGGCTGGAGGGCAACCTGTGCCGGTGCACCGGCTATCACAACATCGTCCGCGCGGTGCTGGCTGCGGCGAGTGAGCAGGCGGGTGCCGGGATTACCGCGCCCGCGGCGAGTGAGCAGGCGGGCCAGTGATCCCGGCGCAGTTCGACTACGTGGCCGCCGAGTCGACCGCGCACGCCCTGGATTTGATAGCCAGCCTCGGCGACGAGGCGAAGCTGCTGGCCGGCGGTCACTCGCTGCTGCCGATGATGAAGCTGCGGCTGGTCGCGCCGACCGCGCTGATCGACCTCGGCCGCGTTCTCGAGCTGGCCGGGATCAGCGCAGACGGCGACGAGCTGGTGATCGGCGCGATGACCCGGCATGCCGACCTCGCTGCCTCGGAACTCGTCCGGTCCGGCGCGCCGCTGCTCGCCCATGCCGCCGCGCAGGTCGGCGACCCGCAGATCCGGCACCGCGGCACCATCGGCGGCTCGCTCGCGCACGCCGACCCGGCCGCCGACCTGCCGATGGCGCTGCTCGCCCTGGGCGGCTCGGTAACGGCGCAGGGGCCGGGCGGAGCCCGGCGGATCGCGGCGGACGACTTCTTCGCCGGCTTCTTCGAGACCAGCCTGGCCCCGGACGAGCTGCTCACCGCGGTGCGGGTACCGCGCAGGCCGGACGCCGCCTGGGGCTACCAGAAGTTCGTCCGGCGAGCCAACGACTGGGCGATCGTCGGCGTGGCGGCTACCGGCGGCAAGATAGCGCTAGCCAACATGGGCCCCGTTCCGCTACGGGCCGGCGCCGCCGAGCAGGCGCTGGCCGCCGGGGCCAGCCCGGCCGAGGCCGCCGAGCTTGCCGCGGACGGTACCGAGCCCGGCGAGGACATACACGCCGACGGCGAGTTCCGGCGGCACCTCGCCCGCGTGCTGACCAGGCGCGCCCTAGACCACCGAACCTGACCCCGCCCCCCGGTCCCCCCGTCCCCCGTCCACCCCGTCCCCCGTCCACCCCGTCCCCCGTTCCCCCCCCCGCTGCCCGTCAGCCAACCGCTCGATGTCACATCGAGCGGGCCTGGTGCCGCTCAACTTCACGTCGAGCGGGTAGTCGATCTGCGCGCCGGGGTCGATCTGGCCGTGCGGCGTTCGTGTAGCCGGTCACCGGCCGGGCGGTGGCTGCATCCGGCATGGATCCGCAATGGCGGCGGGCCTGGTTAAGTCGTGGCGCGCAGGCCGGCGATGCGGCAGCGGCAGCGCGCAGAAGTGGGCCAGGCCTGTCCGGGGCCATCATGGGTAGGGCAGCAGTTATACCCAGCATCCGGGAGGCCGTGATGGAGTTCGAGCACATCGTGATCGAGCAGGACGGGCCATTCGCCACGATCACGATGAACCAGCCGCTCCGCCGTAACGCACTGTCGGCGGCACACATGGGCGAGCTCATCGACGGATTCACGCAGGTGGGCGGCAGCGACGCGGCAGGCATCATCCTGGCCGGAGCCGGGCCGGTGTTCAGTGCCGGGCATGACTTCGCCGACGTAGCGAAGGCGGATCTGCAGGCCGCGCGGCGGCTGCTGCGCACCTGCACCGAGCTGATGACGCTGATTCAGTCGGTACCTCAGCCAGTGGTCGCCCGGGTGCACGGGCTGGCCACCGCGGCCGGCTGCCAGCTGGTCGCCAGCTGTGACCTGGCTGTCGCCGCGGAGTCGGCCGCGTTCGCCGCGCCGGGCGGGAAAGGCGGCTGGTTCTGCCACACGCCGATGGTCGCGATCGCCCGCAACGTCGGCCGGAAGCGAGCGGCCGAGCTCGCGCTGACCGGGGACGCGATCAGCGCCCGGCAGGCACTGGACTGGGGGCTTGTCAACGCCGTGGTGCCCGACGCCGGGCTCGACGAGGCAGTGCGCGCCCTGCTCAGCCGGGCTACCCGGGGCAGCAGGCAATCGAAGGGGATCGGCAAGACCACCCTGTATGCCCAGCTCGACCTCGGCCAGACCGACGCCTACCGGCTCGCGGTCGAGGTGATGGCCGCGACCTCGCAGACCGACGCCGCCCGGGAGGGAATTGCCGCCTTCCTGGAGAAGCGCCCGCCGTCCTGGCCGCGATGACGCGCGGCGGCTACCGGCGTCCGCCGCCGCCCGGGCGGCGGCGGACGCCGGCGCCGGTGCCGGTCAGCGGAGCGCCGTGACCGGCACCGGAGCGGCAGCGCCCTGCTCGGGCCGCCGCGCCGTCAGCCGGCTCGGCCACCACATCCACCGCCCGATGTCCAGGGTCAGCGCGGTGACGAGCACGGACCTGACGATGATCGTGTCGAGCAGCACGCCGAGTGCCACGGTGCAGCCGATCTCGGTGAGGGGCACCAGCGGCAGGGTGCCGAGCATCGCGAATGTCCCGGCCAGCACGGCGCCCGCCGAGGTGATCACGCCGCCGGTCGCCGCCAGCCCGGTCAGCGCGCCATGCCGGGTACCGGCGAAGCCGAACAGGTACCTGAAGGCCAGCGCGGACAGGCCAAGTGCCGCCCCGAACGACAGCACCACGGTGCCGATCAGCACCAGCGGCGCGACGACCGACCGCAGCAGCAGGCCGAGGATGACCAGGACCACCAGCAGCACGAGCGGAATGATCACGTTCCGGTCCCTGGTGGCATACCGTTCGACATCCATGCTGATGGCGGTCCCGCCGCCGACCTTGGCGTCCGCACCGGGGACGGCGTGCTCGGCCGTTCTGACCCGGCCGATGGTGACGTAGGCCGCCTTGTTATCCGGCTGGCCGGACAGCGTGCCCTGGACGAAGGCAAGGCCACCGCGGACCTTGGGCGGGGCCACCGCCACGATCCCCTTCGTGCCGGCCAGCGCGCTCCGCAGCTGCGAGGCGGCCTGCGCCTTGCCGACGACGGAGACCGGGTCGCCTGCGCCGGCCGGGAAGTGCCGGGCCAGGACGTTATCGCCGGGATGCTCTGTCTGCTCGTCGCCGACTCCGCGGACAGGTCGCAGCGCTTGCCACGATCGCTGGCCCGGCCCGGTGCAGCGCCACCGCCATCGCCTCATGCCGGTCGGAGTGCCTGCGCAGCTCCTCCCGGTAACGGGCAACCAGCAGCAGCGCGTGTTCGGTTCCGGCACCCAGCACTAGCACGACCAGGATCCCGCCGCTCTGCCCGTTGACGGTGAGGTTAGCGTGCTTGGTCAGCAGGTAGATGACCGCCTCGGCGGCGGTCAGCGCCACCCCGGCGGACACGATCGGAAGCAGCTGCCGGACCGGCAACGTGCACCGTCAGGCCGGTTCCGCCGCGGCCCGCGGTCTGCTTCAGCTGACTGACGAAACCGCCAATGTCGCTCTTGAAGCCAAGGTCAGCGCCCACCAAGGTCTCGATTGCCCGGTGATCACGGGATTCGACCGGGCCGGTGACCCTGCCGTGCACGGCAGGCAGGGCGCGGAAGCTCCGCGCGTCCGCTGCCGCCTTGCGCATGTCCGCCGGGGTGATCCCGGCTGGCCGGAGGTAGACCACGACTGCCGGGTTGAGGTTCTTGGAAACGAACTCGGACTGCAGGCTGAGCTCTTGCGTTGACTCCGCGCTGGCCGGCAGGTACGCGGAGGCGTCGTTCTTCTCGGCACCCTGCAGCTTGCCGGCCAAGCCGCCGGCGACAACGATCACCGCCAGCCAGAAGACCAGCACCAGGTATTTGGTCCGCCGTCCGCAGGGGAGCGAAGCGATCCGGCGGGATCTTTTCGTTCCGTCTGATTTCACGCCGTTCCTCCCCGGGGCGAGGTTCTGCTACCGTCATCGTCGAGACATAAGATGTATCTCGTTAGCTGGAGGTGTCAAGTTATATCTCAATGCTGCCCACCAGCCGGATGGCCACCAGCCGGATGGCCACCAGCCGGATGACAAGGCGGCGGACTAACTGGGCCGGGAACATCACTTTCAGCGCAAAGCGGTTCCACTGCCCGGCCACCGCCGGGGAGCTGCAGCGTCTCGTCGCGGGAGCCAGCCAGATCCGCGCCCTCGGCACCGGGCACTCGTTCAACCGGATCGCCGACTGCCCCGGTGACCTGGTCTCGGTCGCGGGCCTGCCGAAGGTCATCAAGATTAATCCCGGCCAGGCAACCGTCACCGTTAGCGCCGGCCTGCGGTACGGGGACTTCGCCGGGCGGCTGCACGAAGCAGGCTGGGCGCTGCGCAACCTCGGCTCGCTGCCGCATATCTCGGTCGCAGGCGCATGCGCCACCGGCACGCACGGCTCCGGGGACAGCAACGGCAACCTCGCGACAGCCGTTTCGGCGCTGGAGATGGTGACTGCCGGGGGCGACATGGTGACGCTTAGCCGACAGAACGACGGTGCGGTATTCGCCGGGGCCGTCGTGGGCCTCGGCGCGCTCGGGATCGTCACCAGCCTGACGCTGGACCTGGTGCCGGCCTTTGCCATCCGGCAGTACGTCTACGAGGGACTCCCCCTTGACCAGCTGGACGAGCAGCTCGCTGGCATCTTCGCCAGCGGCTACAGCGTGAGCCTGTTCACCGGCTGGCGCGGCCGCCAGATCGGGCAGGTGTGGCGCAAGCGCCTGGCCAGCCCGGCCGGCTCCGGTCGGCCCGAGCCGACCCGCTGGCTCGGTGCCGAACTGGCCAGCGGGCCGCGCCACCCGGTACCTGGCATGCCCGCCGCGCACTGCACCGAGCAGCAGGGCGTGCCCGGCCCCTGGCATCTGCGGCTGCCGCATTTCCGGCTGGACTTCACGCCGAGCAGTGGCGCGGAACTGCAGTCGGAGTACCTGGTCCCGCGCGAGCACGCGATCGAGGCGCTGGCGGCCATCGAGCGCATCGGCGGACAGCTGGCGCCGGTGCTGCAGATCTCGGAGATCCGCACGGTGGCGGCGGACGACCTGTGGCTGAGCCCGAGTTACCGGCGCCCGTCGGTTGCCATTCATTTCACCTGGATCAACGACCCGGCCGCCGTTGCTCCGGTGCTCGCCGCGGTCGAGGACCAGCTTGCGCCGCTAGGCCCGCGCCCGCACTGGGGCAAGCTGTTCTCGGTCAGCCCGGCAGTGGTGCGCGGGCTGTACCAGCGGCTGCCCGATTTCCAGCGGCTACGCGGTGCGTATGACCCGGCGGGCAAGTTCGGGAACGAGCTGGTCGACTCCTACCTGCCGGCCGGTTAGGTGCCACCGATGCCCAGCACGGTCAGCGCCACCAGGATGAACGTGATAACGGCGAAGACACCATGCGCGACCACGACCGGCACCGGGAAGTTACGCTCGGGCGGCCCGACGACGAACACGACCTCGGCGGCGCCAGCTGGCGCGGCACCGCCGCCGACGGTGGCCGCCTTGGCGGTCCTGGCCGCGTTGACGGGGCCGGCCGCGTTGGCGGCGCGATGCACCGGAATCCAGCGGGTGAGCATGGTGAGCCCGAGCAGCACGACCGGTAGCAGAATGAAAAACGCGGCCCATGCCAGCCGTGTCTCCGGCACGTAAAGGTAGACAATCCAGATGGTCACGCCAGCAAGAGCGAGCGCAACGTGGCTGAACACGACCGGAGCTCTTAACCGGCTGGCGGCGGCGCCGGCTACGCTCCCGTCGTGCTCGATCAGCCACACGGCGAATAGGTAGAGACCGCCAGCAGCGGTAATGAGCCAGGTGGTCAGCGCGGCAATATCCATGATCTCGTCTCATCGGCAGCAGAGCTGCGCTCAGGAAGCAAAGGTACATCCGGGAGAGCTAGCGGTGCGCCCGGCGGGCTAGCGGTGCGCCGGGCGGGCTAGCGGTGCGCCCGGGCGGGCTAGCGCGGCACCCGGGAAAGCTACTTGCCCCACGTCCAGAGAAACGGAGTTCTTGCACGTGCAGTTCATGATGGATCCGCGGGCGGCGCTCACACCCGGACTAGCCGCCAGGTGCGGCCGCCCAGCACCCGCCCTAGCGGCAGCGGAACGAAATTCAGCTGAAACGGATTGTCCGCCGGCCGGTGCCTCCGCTGCGGCGCGCAGCGTTAGCGGCGCGGATCGACGAGGATCTTGGGTCCGGGGCCCGAGCCGGGCGGGCGCCATCCGGCCAGCACGTCAGCGGCCTCGCCGAGCCCGACGGTCGCAGCCACCAGCGGCCGCGGATCCACCGATCCGGCGGCGTAATGCTCGATCGCCCCGGTCAGCGCACGCGAGCCGCCGAGTATGCCGACGGCGGTCACGTCCTTGAGGACCATCGCCCGGGTATCGATGAGACTGGGCCGGCCGGCCAGCCCGACGCAGACGATCCGTTTACCTGGCTCTATGAGATCTAGCGCGAGCGCGGGGAGGTCGGCGGCATTAGAGCAGTCGATGACGGCGTCGTACGGGAGCGACGGGAGGCTGACGGCCGTCCAGGCGCCGGCCACCCCGAGCGCAGCGGCGAAGGCGACCGACTCCGGGGTCTGCCCGAGCACGTGCACCTCGGCATCGGCGGCCAGCGCGAACTGGGCGGCGAGCAGGCCGATGGTGCCGGGCCCGAGCACCAGCACCCGGTCGCCGGGTGCGATGGCCGCGGCCTGCACGGCCCGCAGCGCGCTGCCACCCGGCTCGGCCAGCGCGCCGGCCTCGGCGTCGACGGAGCCTGGCAGCTGCCGCAGCGCCGTGACCGGGACCGCTACTTGCTCGGCGAGCGCGCCAGGCCAGCCGCCGCGGATGCCGATCTCGGCCCGGTCTGCGCAGACCCAGTGCAGCCCGTCGCGGCAGGGCCGGCACCGGCCGCAGCCCAGCATGGTGTCGCCGGTGACCCGCCGGCCCAGCCAGGCCTGGTCGGCGTCGTCGCCGGCCGCCGACACGGTCCCGCTCCACTCATGCCCGGGGCGCACCGGATAGGCCGCGCGGCCCTGGTGCAGGTAGGCCATCTCGCCGGTGAAGAACTCGACATCGGTTCCGCAGACGCCTACCCGCTCGACGTCGACGATGGCCTGGCCGGGCGCGGCTGCCGGGCGCGCGACGTTGGCGACCTCGGCCTGCCGCGGCCCGGTGATGACGAAAGCCCTCATGACGTAGCAGACTCTGCCACGGGGGATATCCAGGCGGCGGGAGAAACGAGCAGCTCATGCCGGGACCAGCCAGCACGGCGCCAGCCAGCACGGCGCCAGCCAGTAACGGGGTACGCAGCGCGCAGTGGTATGCGGGAACCGGCCGGAACGCCTACATCCACCGTGCCTGGATGCGGCGCGGGCTCCCGGCGCACGCGTTCGATGGGCGCCCGCACATCGCGATCGCCAACGCCGCGTCGGACCTGGCGCCGTGCAACTCGCACCTGAACGAGGTCGCCGACAGCGTCAAGCAGGGCGTCTGGGAAGCCGGCGGCGTGCCGATGAACCTGCCGGTCGTGTCGCTGGGCGAGACGCTGGTCAAGCCCACCGCCATGCTCTGGCGGAACATGGCCGCCATGGCCGCCGAGGAGATGCTGCGTGCCAATCCGGTGGACGGGGTGGTGCTGCTCGGCGGCTGCGACAAGACCATCCCGTCGCTGCTGATGGCCGCCGCCTCGGTTGACCTCCCTGCCGTGGTCGTGCCCGGCGGCCCGATGCTGACCGGCACGTTCCGCGGCCAGCCGCTCGGCTGCGGCACCGACGTGTGGAAGCTGAGCGAGCAGGTCCGGGCCGGCCAGCTGCCGGAACCCGCGTTCATCGCGTCCGAGTCTTCGATGATCCGCAGCCGCGGGCACTGCAACACGATGGGCACGGCCTCGACGATGGCCTGCATGGCCGAGGCGCTCGGCATCGCCATCCCGGGATTCGCCAGCACTCCGGCGGCGGACAGCCGGCTGCTGGAGGGCGCGCATGCCGCCGGGCGGCTCGCTGTCGAGCTGGTCGCCGACGGCCGCTGTCCTAGCGCGGTGCTGTCCAGGGGCTCGTTCCTGAACGCGATCGTCGCGCTCGCGGCGACCGGCGGGTCCACCAACGCGGTAGTGCACCTGCTCGCGATCGCCGGGCGGCTCGGGATCGATCTCTCGCTTGATGACTTCGACCGGACCGGGGCTGGCGTGCCGCTGCTCGTCGACCTGCAGCCGGCGCCGGCACCTGATGGAGGACTTCCACCGTGCGGGCGGGCTGCTGGCCGTGCTGCGCGAGGTGCAGGACCTGCTGGATCATGCCGCGCTCACGGTGACGGGGCGCCCGCTGGTGGAGCACCTGGCTGACGCCTCGATCTGGGATGACGACGTGATCCGGCGGCGGGAGGCGCCGCTGCAGGAGAGCGCGGGGATCGCCGTGCTGCAGGGGAACCTGGCGCCGTCGGGGGCGGTGATCAAACCCGCCGCGGCGTCGGTGCCGCTGCTGCGGCACCGGGGCCGGGCCGTCGTGTTCGACAGCATCGAGGACATGCAGCACCGGATCGATGACCCGGCGCTGGACGCGGACGAAGACTCGGTGCTGGTGCTGCGCGGCTGCGGGCCGAAGGGATACCCGGGGATGCCCGAGGTGGCGAACCTGCCGCTGCCGCCGAAGCTGCTGCGGCGCGGCGTCCGCGACATGGTGCGCATCTGCGACGGCCGGATGAGCGGGACGGCATACGGCACGGTAGTCCTGCACGTCGCGCCGGAGGCTGCCGCGGGCGGGCCGCTCGGGCGGGTGCAGACCGGCGACTACGTAATCCTCGACGTGGCGGCCCGGCGGCTGGACGTGGACATCCCGGCGGCTGAGCTGGCCGCGCGGCAGCCGTCCGCGGCGATGGTGGCCGCCTTCGCCGCACCGCGCCGGGGCTGGGAGCGGCTGTACATCGATCACGTTCTGCAGGCTGATCGCGGCGCTGACCTGGATTTCCTGCTTGGCTCCAGCGGATCGGCGGTTACCCGCGACTCGCACTGAGCCGGGCCAGCGGCTCGCACTGAGCCGGGACCGCATGCCCGCCGGCCGGCAACCTGTAGCCTTCAGGTTCGGTATACGCACAAATTGTCCGCAGAGCGTGAGGTGGGTGCAGGTGGATAGCAGCCAGGACCGGATGGCGGAGTTCTTGCGCGCCAACCAGTCCAAGCTCCTTGACCGCTGGGGCGAGATCGTCAGCGTGAGCGTCGGCGACCGGGTCTCGGCGGCCGAGCTTGGCCGCGAGCTTGCGGAGCTGTACGCGCTGATCCTGCGGTCCTTGCCCGGCGGCGACGAGTCAGCCCGCGGCGAGCTGCGCGCCGTGCTGGCCGAGCTATCCAGGTCCCGGGCGCGACGCGGATTCTCGCCGAGCGAAACCGCGGTTGGCGTCTTCTCGCTCAAGGACGCCGTCTACGAGCTGGTCTGCGATTCTGCCGATCTGGTCGCGGAATACCTCGGGTTCGCGCGCACCATTGATGATCTTGGCCTGCTCACCTTCGAGACGTTCGTCGCGGCCAGGGAGCAGGTGATCACCCACCAGGCCGAGTCCATGCTGGAGCTTTCCACGCCGGTGGTGCGGCTGTGGGACGGGATTATCGCGGTGCCGCTGGTCGGCACGCTCGACTCCGCCCGCACCCAGCTAGTGATGGAGAAGATGCTGGATGCACTGGTGCAGACCGGCGCCGAGCACGCGGTGATCGACATTACCGGCGTGCCGACGGTAGACACCGAGGTGGCCCAGCACCTGCTCAAAACCGTTGCTGGACGCTCTGGTCCTGCAGGTCGATCTGGATGGACACCAGCAGGGTGTTACCGATCTTGAGGATCGGCACGCGCTCCATCAGGCCGGCACCACCTTGAGGCCGCTGCTGCGCAGCGCATACGCCAGCGCGTCGGCGAGCGTCTGCTTGGTCGGCACGTCACCGAACTCGATGCCGAGCGACACGATGGTGTGGGCGATCTGCGGCCGGATCCCGGAAATGACGCACTCGGCGCCCATCAGCCGGGCGGCGACCAGCTGCCGGACGCGCACGATGTCATCGCCGGCGCCGATGCGCAGTTCCACCATCAGGCCCGGCCGTTGAGGATACGCAAGCCCTTTTCGGTGTTCAGCGCGGTGCGGATTCCGTCCAGCGAAAGGCCGAGCTCGACCAGCGTGATCGCGACGGCCGGGCGCATGCCCACCAGCACCGTCTCCGCGTCGAACAGCCGGGACATATGGCCGATGGTGGATAGCATCCGGCCGATGAAGGAATCGACGATCTCCACGCCGGTGATGTCGATGATCACCCCGGTAGCGCCGGTGGCCACGATCTTCTCGGCGAGATCCTCCTGGAGCGGTAGCGATGATCTCGCATGCCGAGGTGCGGCGGCTCGTGCCAGACACCACGCTGCCCGGCGACGTGTGGCTGGCTGTCTCGCGGACCAAGCCCGGCCGTCCGCCGGTGCTGATCGGCGTCGCCCGCGAGGGCATCACGGCCGAGGAAGACCGGCTGATCCTGCGCCAGCTGGCGCATTCCGTGGCCCTGGCGGTCGAGGCGCTGCGCGCTTATGCGGAGGAGCATCTGGTCGCCCTTACCCTGCAGCGCAGCCTCCTCCCGTCCGGCCTGCCCGACATTCCGGGCATCGAGATGTCGGCCAGGTACGTGCCGGCCAGCGATCAGGCCGAGATAGGCGGGGACTTCTATGAAGTCCTGGAGTGGGACGACAACTGCCTGGTAGCCGTGATCGGCGACGTTCAGGGCCACTCGATACAGGCGGCGACGGTGATGGGCGAGCTACGGCATGCACTGCACGCGTATGCCGACGAGGGCCATCCGCCCCGGGCAATCGCCGTCCTGTTGAACAGCGTGCTGCAGCGATACCATCCGGGCATCATCGCCACGCTGTGCCTGCTGCGGCTGGATTTGGCCACCGGCGAACTGCAGATCGTCAACTGCGGGCACGTGCCGCCCCTGCTAGTCGACCAGCGCGGAGCGGCTTACCGGGGCCAGGGCGGAATGCTGCTCGGCACCCCGATCGATGACCCGCACGTCGAGTACGCCGTCGTGCCGCCTGGCGGCATGGTCGTGCTGTTCACGGACGGCCTGGTAGAAGACCGCGACGGCGCGCTGGATGACAACCTGCAGCGGCTGCGCCTCGCCGCCGCCGGCGCCAGCAGTGACATCGACGCGTTTACCGACCACGTGCTGGGCATCTTCGGCCCGCGCGAAGACGACGTAGCCCTGATCGCCCTCCGCCGCGAATACTGAACGCAGCCCAGGAGGCCCCCTCACGACGAAGCGGGGACCGTCCCGACGCTGGCGGTCGCCTCCCCTGGGCCGCGCAGCCGGTCACTGCCCAGCCAGCCACCGGTTATTCATGCCTAGCCGGGACAGCCGGTGAGCGCGCTGGCGACAGGGAGATGGCCCCGGTGGCCATTCACCTGCAGGCAGAACCGCAGGTATCGTCACCGCCTGGGCCCGCAGACCGGCAACCGGGAGAAGGCAGGCATGAAGAGACTTCTAGGCATCGCGCTCCCCGCCCTGGTGTCCGTCGCCCTGATGGCTGGCCCGGCGACGGCCGCATCCACCTCTGGCTGACGTCCAGGCGCTGAGAGATCAATGGTTAAGACTTAGCCGGTTAACACCGGAGCGATATTAACCACGAAGCCGGAGCACCTGGCGCACTTCTGGGGCCCGGCCGGGACCACCACCCCCGATCGGGGCGATCCGCTTCGACGGCTACCTGGCAGCTCTCGCCAGCCAGGCATAACGGCGCGCCGCGCCCGCGATAGCGTCAGCGACGGGAGACAACGACCGGGAGGCCCGCAGCGCGATGAAGACCATGACATTCCAGGTGCGGACCGGCCGTCGCGACTCGGTGTACGACATCACGGCGCAATGCGAGGAATACGCGCGGGAGTCGTCGCGTGGCGGTGACGGGCTGCTGCACGTATTCGTCCCGCATGCGACGGCCGGCGTCGCGGTGCTGGAACTGCACGCGGCCAGCGACGCCGACCTGCTGGACTCGCTGCAGGATTTGCTGCCGCCGGACCGGAACTGGCACCACGCGCACGGGTCGCCAGGGCACGGCCGCTCGCATGTCCTGCCCGCGTTCATCGCGCCGTTCACCGTGCTGCCGGTAGTCGCCGGTTCGCTCGCGCTCGGCACCTGGCAGTCGGTGGCGCTGGTCGATCTCAACGCCGACAATCCGGACCGGCAGGTGCGGCTGTCATTCCTGGAGTGCGGGTAACGTCGCAGGGGTGTGCTTGGCGATCGCATTGTCCGGGGTGCTGGCCGATGCGCCGCTGCTGGTGGCGGCCAACCGGGACGAGCTCTACACGCGCCCGGCCGAGGTGGTCACCGTGCTGCGCGATCGCGGGCCGCGGATTCTCGGCGGCCGGGACGCGGTGGCCGGCGGGACCTGGCTGGCGGTGAACTCCGATGGCGTGCTGGCGGGCCTGACAAACCAGCCGTCGGCCCACGGCCGGGACGACACCAGGCGTTCCCGCGGTGAGCTGCCGCTGGCCTTCGCCGCGCACCCGGATGCGGCGACCGCGGTGGCCAAGGTGTGCGCCGGGCTGGACCCAGCCGACTACAACCCCTGCTGGCTGCTCGTCGGCGACCGGCACTCGCTGTTCTCCGTCGGCCTGACCGGCGGGCGCCGCCCGGTGGTCCGGCAGCTACCGCCCGGAATCCATGTCCTGGAGAACCTGCCACTTGGCGACTACTCGGCGAAAGCGCAGCAGGTCACCGCGATGGTGGCAGCCGGAATTGCCGGAAAGACCGCAACGACCGGGATTAACGGGGCCAGCGGCGCCGGCGTGCCCGATGCCGCCGCATCGGCGCCCGGGGCTAGCCAGACCGGCCGGCCCGGCGGGATGGCCGACGCCGAGCTGGCCCTGGCCGCGGTGCTGCGCGATCACCGGCCGGCGGTCACGGCCCAGCAGCCGGTCACCGGGACAGCAGGACGGGTCCGCCCGGCTGAGCTGTCCGCCGCCTGCGTGCACACCGCCAGCTACGGGACCCGGTCGGCCATGATCGTCACGGTTGGCGGCACCGGCCTGCCCCGCGTCCGGGTCGCCGACGGCGCTCCCTGCCAGGCTCCGTTCCTGGACTACGCTGCCTGGTGGGCCGCGCCCGGGCGCGAGTCCGCCAGCTCAAGGTGAGGCTGGGCTGGCATCGGCCACCGGCTCGCCGACCTCCGCCAGGCCGGCTTCGGATCCGGGTTCGCGGCCGGCCTGCGATGCTAGCTCATCTTCCGCTGGCCGGCCAGGGTTCCTGGGCGGCGGTCAGCCGGTGAAGGTGACCCAGATCAGGTACGCGTTCAGGCAGATGATGACGGCGGCGATGCCGCTGGTTGTCAGCGTCGTGATCCGGTGGTTGACGAGCGAGCCCATGATGTCCTGCCGCCGCGTGATCAGGATCAGCGGCACCAGCGCGAACGGGATCCCGAACGACAGCACCACCTGCGAGATCACCAGGCTGGCGGTGGTCGGCAGGCCGAGGCCGAGCACGAGCAGGGCCGGCGCCATGGTGAGCCCGCGGCGCAGGAACAGCGGGATCCGGCGGCCGATGAAGCCCTGCATCACGACCTGCCCGGCGTAGGTGCCCACGCTGGATGACGACAGCCCGGACGCGAGCAGCGCGATCGCGAACGCCAGCGCGGCGCCGCCGCCGACGACTCGGCCGAGCTCGAAATGCGCGGCCTGGATCGAGTCGCCCGCGCCGTGGCCGCCGGAATGACTGAACAGCGCCGCGGCGACGAACAGCATCGCCAGGTTGATCAGGCCCGCCGCGCCGAGCGCGATCAGCACGTCGAGCCGCTGGAACCGGAGCAGCTCGCGGCGCTCGGCGTCGTCGTTGCAGTGCACCCGGGACTTCGTCAGCGCCGAGTGCAGGTAGACCACGTGCGGCATCACGGTCGCGCCGATGATCCCGGCCACCAGCAGCATGCCGTCGCCGCCGGGCAGGCTCGGCACCAGCCCGGCCGCGATCCCCCCCGGGTCGGTTCCCACCGCCGCCAGGTCGTAGGCGAACCCGAGGAAAACGATGCCGAGCAGTCCGCAGATCGCCAGCTCGAAGCGGCGGTAGCCGCGCTGCTCCAGTGCCAGGATGCCGAATGCGACGACCGCCGTGATCAGGCCGGCCTGCAGCAGCCGCACTCCGAACAGCAGGTTGAGCCCAATCGCCGCACCGATGAACTCGGCTAGGTCGGTCGCCATCGCGATCAGCTCGGCCTGCACCCACAGTCCGCCGGACACCGCCCGCGGCAAGTGCGCACGGCAGAGTTCCGGCAGGTCGCTGCCGGTGGCCACGCCGGTCTTGGCGGACAGGTACTGGACCAGCATGGCCATCAGGTTGGCGACGACGATCACCCAGGCGAGCGTGTAGCCGAACTTCGCCCCCGCGGAGAAGTTGGTGGCGAAGTTGCCCGGGTCGATGTAAGCGACCGCAGCCACGAACGCCGGCCCGAGCAGCGCGAGGATTCCCCGTGCCCGGCCGCGGGAGCGCAGTACTCGCAGGGTGTGCCTCGGCGCCGCCCCGGCGGGCCCGGTTCCGGTGATCCCCCGGGATTCCGGTCCGGCCGAGAACGGCAGTGGCAGCGCGGACTTCCCGGCCGGCTGCTGCCGCGCCGGTAGCTGCCCGCCGGGCGGCGGCTGGGCGGGCTGTTCCTGGCCGGGCGGCACCTGGGCGGGCTGTTCCTGGCCGGGCGGCGGCTGGGCGGGCTGTTCCTGGCCGGGCGGCGGCTGGGCGGGCTGTTCCTGGCCGGGCGGCACCTGGGCGGGCTGTTCCTGGCCGGGCGGCGGCTGCGCGGGCTGCTGCTGCTGCGCCAGCGGCTGCGGCCCCGGCCTCAGCCGACCGACGGGCCGAGACCGAGCGATTGCGGTGTGCTCGAGTCGGGCGACGGCTGGTTCAGGCCCTCATCCAGCGGGCCGTACTCCGTCATCAGCGCCGCGCTGCCGCCCCACGGGGTTTGCTCCTCGGCGATCAGGGTGTTGGTGGTGAGCAGCAGGCCGGCCACCGAGGCGCCGTTCTGCAGGGCCGAGCGGGCTACCCGGAGCGGGTCGATGATACCCATCTCGATCATGTTACCGAAGCGGCCCTCCAGCGCGTCGAACCCCTCGTCGTTGCCCATCTGGACCATCTGCGCCACCACGTCCTTGCCGGAATAGCCGGCGTTCGAGGCGATCAGGAAGGCGGGCTCGGTCAGCACGCTGCGCACGATCTCGACGCCGGTCGCGTAGTCGTCCTTGACCTGCAGGTCATCAAGCGCGGCCTCGGCATGCAGCAGCGCGGCGCCGCCGCCGGCCACGATGCCCTCGGCCATCGCGGCCCGGGTTGCGGACAGCGCGTCCTCGACCCGGTGCTGCAGTTCCTTCAGCTCGGCGTTGGTCGGCGCGCCGACCCTGATCACGGCGACCTTGCCGGACAGCGAGCCGATCCGCTCGGTCAGCACGTCCTCGTCGATCCCGAACTGGGCCCGGCCAAGTTCGGCGCGCAGCTGGTTGAGCCGGAACTCGACCTTCGCCGGCGAGCCGCTGCCGCCGATGATCGCGGTGCGGTCCGCGTTGACCCGGACCTGCGCGGCCCGGCCGAGCTGGTCGACGGTCATCGTCTCCAGGGTGAACCCGGAGTGCTTGCTGAGCACGGCACCGCCAGTTTTCGCGGCGATGTCCTCCAGCTTGTGCAACCGCCGGTCGCCGAAGCCGGGCGCACGCACGGCGACGCACTGGAATACCCGGTTGACATGGTTGTGCACCAGCATGGACAGCGCCGAGCCCTCGACGTTCTCCGCGACGATGACCAGCGGCCGCGGGGCGCGCATCACCTTGTCAAGTATCGGCATCAGCTGCTGGACCTTGGTGATCTTCTCGCTGCACAGCAGGATGTAGGGGTCCTCGAGGATCGCCTCCAGGCTGGCCGGGTTGGTCACCAGATAGGGCGAGAGATATCCGTTATCAAACTCAAAGCCTTCAACGAAATCCACGCTCATCCCGTGCGCAGCCGACTCCTCCACGGTGACAGTGCCGCCGTCGCCCACGGTGTGCAGCGCCTGTGCGATCACCGCGCCGACCGTGTCGTCGTCGTTTGCCGAGATCGCCGCTACCCGGGCGAAGTCCTGCTCGGTGACCACCGGGGTGGCAACTCTCTGCAGGTGGCTGACCAGGCGGCCGACGGCCAGGTCGATGCCCCGCTTGACCAGCACCGGGTTAGCGCCCGCTGCGATGGCCCTGAAGCCCGACCTGACCACCGCCTGGGCGATCACCGTCGCGGTGGTGGTGCCGTCGCCGACGATGTCGTTAGTCTTGATCGCCGCTTCCTTGACCAGCTGCGCGCCCATGTTCTCGAACTGGTCCTTCAGGTGGATCTCGCGCGCGATCGTGACGCCGTCGTTGGTGACCACCGGCGACCCGGTGATTTTCTCCAGGATGACGTTGCGGCCCTTCGGCCCGAGCGTCGACTTCACCGCTTCGGCCAGCTGGTCCACTCCCGCGAGCAGCAGCGAGCGGGCTTCCTCGCCGAAACGAAGTTCCTTGGCCATGGGGTGCCCTCCTGGAGGTCAGTCGTATGCAGGTCAGTACCGCGAACGCTACGGGACGAGGATCGCGCGGCCGCGGACCCGGCCGGCATCGAGATCCGCCAGCGCGTCCGGCGCCGCGTCCAGCGGGTAGGTCCTGGTATGCAGCGTTACCTTTCCCGCCTGGGCCAGCACCATCAGCTCGGCGAGGTCGTTATAAGTGCCGACGATATTGCCGATGATGTTCCGCTCGGTCCCGATGATGTCCAGCGTCGGGATGTGCACCGTGCCGCCGTAGCCGATCACGTAGTAGGAACCGGCCCGGCCGGTCATCGCGAACCCGTCGTTCTCCGCGCCCTGCTCGGCGACGAAGTCGAAGACCACGTTGGCGCCGGCCCCGCCGGTCAGTTCCTGCACCGCGGCGACCTGGCCGCCGTCGGCGACCACGGTGTGCTGCGCGCCGAGCTGCTCCGCGAGCTTGAGCGCATCCGGGTTGCGGTCGACCACGATGATCTTGGACGCGGTGAGCGCGGCCAGGCACTGGATGCCGATATGGCCAAGGCCGCCGGCCCCGATGACGACGCTGGTGGTGCCCGGGTACAGCAGCGGGAGCGCCTTGCGGACCGCGTGGTAGGCGGTGATCCCGGCGTCAGCAAGCGCGGCGACGTCCTGCGGCCGGGTCCCCGAATCCAGCTTGACGCAGGCCCGCGCCGAGGTCAGCAGGTATTCGGCCATCCCGCCGTCGTGGGACAGGCCGGGGAAGGAGCTGGCCACGCAGTGCATGTCCTGCCCGGCGCGGCAGGCGGTGCAGAGCCCGCAGGTGGGCGTCGGATGCAGGATCACCGTGTCGCCGACGGCCACGTTGGTGACCGCAGAGCCGACCTGGTGCACCCAGCCGGCATTCTCATGGCCGAGCGTGTAGGGCAGCGACGGGCTCATCGCCGCGTCCCACTGGCCCTCGATGATGTGCAGGTCGGTACGGCACACCCCGGCGCCGCCGATCTTGACGACGACATCGAGCGGGCCGGAGACTTCCGGCTGTGCCACCTCGTCGACCACGGGTTGCTGGTGGTATCCGTGCAGCCGGACGGCCTTCATTGGTCCTCCTCGCCTTGTCCTGCGGTGTCGTATCGGTGCCGCAGCATGCCGCGGCAGATGCCGGCGTTCGCCTCGATGCTCACCCGGGTCGTCTGCGCCCGGCGCAGGTGCAACGGCACCGCTGCGTCGGCAACCGGCGCGCCGGTTGCGGGGTCGATCAGCAGTGCGGCACCGTCGCCCGCGGGCAGGCCGAGCTCGGCCCGGCGCTGCCGCAGCCGGTCAAGCTCGCGCGAGGCCGGCACCTCGCCGAGCGTCATGCCGCGCAGCGCCGATGGCTCGGCCCCTGCCTTGAGCAGTGGCCGGCACACCTGGTCGGTGCCGGCCAGCACCGCCTTGCGCAGGAAATCGGCGCGCAGCTGGTGCAGCTCGCCGACCGCCTCGCCGTCGAACGACCGGGCGAAGCCCGCCCGCGCGGCTACCCCGCCGTTGATCGCGTCCGAGGCGAAGTGGTCTTCCAGCACTACCTCGGCGCGGCGCACGCCGGACAGGCCGGACACCGCGTCGTAGGCGTCGGCGACCATCAGGAAGGCGAAATTGGGCGCGCAGAAATACGTCGGCAGCCGCAGCCTCACCTGCGCGTCGCCGGCCGCCGAGACGGTGCACGACGCCACGAAGCCGAGCGCGGTGATCGGCTCGTCAAGCTCAGGATCGCGCACCGACTCCAGCGCCTGAAGCACCCGGGCGGCCCCTGGGGGAGCAACATCCGCCCCAGGGGCCGTGGTCGAAGGGGCAGTCATGCCCCCGCGACCAGCTGCGCGTCGTCCTGCGCGGCCGGGGTGCCCTGGCCGGCGTCCAGCTGGAATTCCTTGGGCACGTCGATGTCGTAGAGCTTCGCCGCGTTCAGGCCGAGGATCTTCTTCTTGCCCGCCGTGCCAAGCCGCGGGTAGTCGGAGAACGCCTCGTCATCCGGGAAATCCCAGTCGACGAAGCCCTCGACCTGCCACTTGGGCTCCCAGATTCCGTAGTCGCTGCCGAAGGTCATCTTGTCCTCACCGACCCAGAACAGCAGCTCGCCCATGGCCCTGGCGAAGAACTTCGGCCTGGCGTGCATGAGCGCGCCGATGACCACCGACAGGCCCGCGTACACGTTCGGCTCCTGCGTCGCCATGTAGCAGAAGTCATCGATGCGCGGCAGCCCGACGTGCTCGACGATGAAGTTCAGGCCCTGGAAGTCGGTGGCGGCGTGGTCCACGTCGGCCACGTCGAACGCGTCCTTGTCCAGCGGCCAGATCGTCGGGCCCTTGTGCACGTGGATGTTCTTGATCCCGAGTTCCTGGCAAGCCTCCAGGTACCGGTAAGCGCCGGGGTCGGTCAGCTTCCAGCCGCGCGATCCGTTGTTCCACTCGGCGGTGTAGAGCTTGACGCCCTTAGAGCCATAGGTCTCCACGTTACGCTTGAGCGTCTCCAGGCCCAGGTCCCCGTCGCGGGGGTCCCAGCGGGTGTTGTACTCGAACATGCCCGGGTGCTTCTTGCCCATCTCGGCGTTGCGCTCGGTGGTGTTGAAGCCCTCGGCGTACCACTCCTTCAGGTACGTCGGCTGGAACACGGCATGGTCCACGTGGCCGTCCTCGAATACGTCCTTCATCAGGTCGTCTTCCGAGTACTTCTGGAAGTGCTCGATGCTCCAGTGGGTCTCCGGCGGGCCGAGGCCCTGGTAAGCGTGGAAGCACTCGATCCAGCCCTTGGCGTACTGCTCGGCGCCCGGCACCCAGTTATCCGGGGCGGCGTTCCAGTAATGCATATGACTATCGACAACGAAGTACTTCTCGCCATCCTTCTCGTACACAGATGCCTCCTCGTGGGCCGGACAGTATCAATAATTTGGTCAATGGCGTTACGGCGGCGGGCCCAGCAAGGCCGCCGGTCCCAGCGGAAATCACTGGTTCCAGCAGACCGCGCTGGGCCGCGCTACCGCAAGGCCTAACTGGCGGTGAGATCGAAGTCGATGTACTCGGCCGCGTCCTCAGGGTTCGCGAACATGATCGTCCGGTCGTCCTCGTGGATCATTCGGCCGTAGTGCGTCGACATGTTCTCCTCGAACTCGGCGGCGTCGAAGTAACCTGGTTCCTCGCCGAGCGCCTCGGATACCTCGTCGTAGACGACGTCCATCCGCCGGACCGCGTCGACCCGGATCATCGACGGCAGCGGCGTCACCGTCACGTTGGACTCGGTGCTCATGACCTGGGCCACCACTGCGCCGACCTGATTATTCATCAGCGTGAATCCGCACATGTTGGATGCCGTGCTGTCGGACTTGAACGGGCTTTCCGCCGTCGTGAAGGTGGTCATTGCGCCAGCTCCTTCGGGGTTTCCAGACGCAGATCGGACAAGATGCCCCGGAACCGGTGCTTGGCGGCGTCCAGGCCATCCTCGAAACGAGGGGGCTTCGCATCTGGCTGCGACCAGAGCGGCTGCAGCCCGCGCGCGGCTGCGATGGCCCTCGGCACCCAGTCCGACAGCCACTGCTGCAGCAGCGCCTTGTTGTGATCGGCGAACTCGCGGTCGGCGGTCAGCAGCTCGAACATCGCGATGGTGTACCGCAGGTCCCGCTCGGCGAAGTCGTACTCCTCCGCGCCGATCACCGTCGGCGTGACGAAGTCGCCGTTGCGCGGCGCGGCCTGCTGCACCAGCTGGCTGCGGAACAGCTCGCCGACCAGCGGCTCGAAGATGACATTCGCCGCGAAGATCGCCTCGCACCAGTCGTCGATGGCGGTCAGCCGCTCGGCGGTCTCCCGCACGCCCTGCCAGGCGGGGTCGTTGTTCCACGTCTCCACGTGCGCGGCACCGTCGAAGCCGGCGATTTCCTCGCTCAGGGTCAGGTTGTAGAGCGCGAGGTCCTGGGCCGCCCGGATCCGGTGCATGGAGTTCACCGAGATCGCGTTGTTGTGCATGTTGGTCGGCGCCCGCCGGTTCGCGTTCGCGTACAGGTAGAGCCCGAGCCCGTGGTCGACATGCATCCAGGCGCCGACGTTCCGCTCCACGAAGCGCACCCAGTTCGGGTTCCACTGCTCGAAGGCCTTGGCCGCCCTGGCCGCGTCGACGTTCTGGTTGAGCTGCCGCACCACGTTGGAGTTGTAGCGGTAGAACGTGAGCTCCCACTCTTCGTTCGGATCGCGGAACTCGTGCCAGCCGAGCGCGGGCCAGTCGTAGCCCTTGCCGCCGGAGCCGGGGAAGCGCTCGGGCTCTGGCCGGTCAGTTCCCCAGGCCTTGAGCGCCGTCCAGTCCAGCGGGTAGCCGCCGCGGCCGTCCGAGAAGCCGTACAGCCAGCCCTGGGCGAGGTAGTGCCGCGGGTCCGGCTGAACCTCAACCGTCACGTCCTCATAGTGAGACTGCTTGCGCTTCTTCGGCGTGTAGTAGTTGAACCTGCGCGCGCCCGAGTCAGGAAACTCCTTGGCCCCCGCCTCCGCGTCGGTGAAGACGGGCTTGGGCAAACTGCGTTCTTCTGAGGTTGTCATCAGATCTCTCTCTCACCTTCGAGTCCCGCCGATGTCGCCACCGGGTGAGCCGCCAGTCGAGCTGGATTTGTCTGCCGCCTCCTCACTGCTACGGGTCAGCGGTTGTGGTGAACTTGTCGTAGTAGATGCGTTTCTCCTCCACCCCCAAGGCGCCGAGCAGCGGCAGCGCGGCCTCCACCATCGGCGGCGGACCGCAAACGTAGGCATGTGTGCCCTTCAGGCCGCTGGTCAGCCGCTTGACCACGTCGGTGATCAGCCCGGTCTCGCCGTCCCAGCCATCCCCGTCGGCCGGCTCCGACAATGCGGGGACGAATTTGAAGCCGGGGAGTCTTTCCTCCAGGTCGCGCAACTCCTGCTCGAAGCAAAGGTCCTTGCGCCCGCGGGCCCCGTAAAAATATGTGGCCTTTCGCTCGATTCCCCGCTCAGCCATCGAGCGGAGGAGCGAGAGTATCGGAGCCATGCCGGCCCCGCCGCCCACGAAGATCAGCTCCGTTTCGAAGCCCTCGCGCAGCGTGAACACCCCGAACGGGCCGGTCAGCTCGAGCCGGTCGCCGACGGCGAGCCGGGTGTCCAGGAAGTGCGAGAACAGCCCGTCGGGATAGATCTTGATGACGAATTCCAGCAGGCCGCCATCCCGGCTAGTGGTGTTCGCCATCGAGAACGAGCGGGTCTCATCGGTGCCGGGAACCTTGATGTCGACATACTGACCCGGGAAGAACCTGATCTCCTCCGGTTCCACCAGGCGCAGTACCAGGTGCCGCAGGTCGTGCGTGACTGGCTCGTTGGAGACGACCTCCGCCACTGCCTCCTGAATTGGCAGCCCGGACCGGATCATGTCCTCGTCGAAGTTGAGCAGCTCGATCGTCAGGTCCTCGTACGGGTGCGCCCGGCACAGCAGCGTGAAGCCTTCCTCTTTCTCGTAGTCGGGCAGCGCGAACGTGGAGTACTTGTCGAGCTCGATCTCCTCGCCGTCGAGCACGAAGGACTTGCAGGCCGAGCACTGGCCCTCCTTGCAGCCGTGCATGAGCATGATGCCCTGCTCGGCGGCGGCCCGCAGGATCGTCTGATCCTCGTCGACCTCAATCTCGATGCCGACCGGCTCGAACCGCACGACATGCTTGTCGGCCATGGCTCCCTCGCGCACTTGGCTAAATCTGTGCCCGGTGACAGTCGGTGAAAAGGACGAGCAGGGACGGGAGGCCAGGGCCGGGCCGCTGGCCCCCCTCCCTGCTCGTTAACTCAGCTGCGCGTTCAGTCCTGCGCGGGTGCCGGGCGGCCGGCCGGGCCACCGCGGATGTAGTCCGCGTGGAACGCCGTCCGCTCCTCCGGCGACATCTCGTTCAGGATCACGTTCGGGCTCAGCACCGGGCCCATCCGGCGCAGGTGGTCCAGCGTCCACATCTTCTTCGGGTCGAGGTTCAGATGCGGCTGCGCTGTCATCGTCTTGCCGTCATCACGCACGTAGCCCATGTCGGAGACCACGTCGGCCCAGTTCCAGCCGTGGTACAGGGTCTCCCACTCGCGCTTGCCGATGAGCTGGCCCATGTTCGGGGTTTCCCGGCCCTGGTAGGTCGGGCGGAACGCGGTCACGTCGGTCCAGCGGCATTCCTCGTGGCAGTAGGTGCGGACCTGGCCTTCGACCTCGTCCATCACCATGTCCTCGCGGACCAGGCAGGGGACCATGCAGGTCCAGCACCGGTGCGGGTACGCGTAGTCGACGTTCTCCGCGACGATCGGGTGGTGTCCGTTCGGCACCGACAGCCGGTTGTAGTTCTCCCACCACTTACCGTACTTGTCGTACCAGCCCGGGTACTTGTACTCGAACCACTCGAAGTCCTTGTCGGTCATCGGGTCGATCCGCCAGTAGTTGGCGAGCCAGCCGGTGGCGAAGAACTGCGCGACCTCGTGCACGTAGCCCTTGTTCCAGATCTGGTTCCAGGCTTCCTCGATCAGGTCATGCGGGATGACCAGGCCGTACTTCTCCAGCGGCACGAGGTAGCTGCGGTAGTAGTCGTCGTAGATCCAGCGGCGCCACATCTCGGCGTAGGACTCGCGGTCCTTGCGGCGGTCCTTGGTGCCGTACTCGATGAACGTGCCGATGGCCGCGTCGACGACCCGGTGGTTGTTCCACCAGGCGTAGCGCAGGTCGCGCTCGAGCAGCTGGTGGTTGCCCTCGTCGGACAGCGCCATCAGCAGCGTGGCGTACCCGTTGCTGATGTGCCTGGACTCGTCCGACTGGACCGAGTGGAACACCGTCGGCAGCAGGTAGTCGCCATTCGCCGCGGCCTCGGCCGGCATGGCCACGAACAGCGTGTTGGTGAACGCCGTCTCGGCCACGATGGTCAGGTAGATGCTCGCCGCGGTGATCGCGTCGCCGGTGATGAAGCCCTCGGCGAACTGACGGCCGATCGTGCCGCAGTAGTCGTTGTGGAAGTTCCGCAGGCTGTTGTTGAAGCCCGCCGGGTCGATGTAGTTGTTCATGTACAGGCGCTTGAGGTTCTGCTGGATCGTCGAGTGCCTGACCTCGTCGATCATCTGGATCGCCTGGCCATTGTGCAGCTCGGGGTTGGGCACCGTGCGGAACAGCAGCGGCATCGCCCGCGCCGCGGAGACTTCGGGCAGCGGGATGATGGACAGGAACAGCTTCTGCCATTCCAGCCAACGCTCCTGCACCTGGCGGAACATGTTGCCGCGGATCGCGCCGTCGGCTGCTCCGTAGACCCGGTGGTCCTTCTCTTCCTGCATCGGGAAGTACGAGCGCAGGACCTGCTTCAGCGGGTCCTTCTTCTGTGACTTCTCGAACGTGTAGTCCGTGCCGTACTGCGATACCGGCTCGTGGTACTGCGGCTCCCAGGACAGTTCCTGGATCTTCTGGTGCGCCTTGGCCACGCTCTGGCGACTCATTCCACTCCCTCACCCTTCACTCGGGTCGGCTGAGACAGCCCGCCTGCAGCCATTGCCTTCTCCGGCGACGGCCCCTCACCTCGCCGGCCGGACGCGTGTCTCCGCGCCCGAAATTCCTCTTTGGCTGATGAGAACCCCGTTCGCGGCGTCTGGCGCTCTCAACATGAGACAGCTTTGGCCGGTCCGGCAAAGTTCAGGTCAAGATCGGCCGACATGGGCCAGTGGCTGGTCAGTTTTCACCGAAGACGGCGGTCCTGATCTGTGCTAGATGCTGCTGGACGTTCTGCGAAACCTGGCGGTTGCCTTCCGGCGCCGGCTGGATGCCGAGCGCCTCGAGCAGTTGCGCCGCCGGTGCGCCCGGGTCACCAGTCCCGCCGAGGATGGGGTGTAGTCCCTCGTCGGCCAGGTGGTGAAAGACGAGATTGACGATGCTCCAGGGGTTGTAAGTCTCCTCGTGTTGCTCGCCGTGGCCCTGATTCTGCTGCTGGTCCTGCTGCTTCTGCTGCTGGTCCTGCTGCCTCCGCTGCTGGTCCTGCGGCTCATCGGGGCGGTTCATCGTGCACCTCCTGGCTGGCTGTGGGACGCAGACTGGGGCATCAAATGGCGCCATGAGCAAGAAAGCGGTCTCAACATGAGACACATACCTGCAACGTCGTGCTTATCTTGAGAAGACGACGCAACCCTCAAGAACCACCCGCGGCCGGGGCCCGGCCTGCGTGAGCGGTACCGGGAAGCAGGGAGGCGCCCATGCCACCAGCAGCATCCCAGCCACCTGACGTGACTGGTCGTGGCCGACTAGCCAGGACCCGGGACCGGATGCTGGCCGGTGGTGACCGGCTGGCCAAGACCCGGGAGCGGTTCCTCACCGCCGAGCAGATCGAACCGGATCAGGTCCGCGACACGATCCTGGCCTCGTGGTGGCGGTCCCGGCGCTGGAATGTCGCGGCTGACCATATCGATCTGTCCTACGTTCGCGATCCCGACCTGGACACCCCGCTGACCCGCAGCGCCTTGCCGATACTCCGGAACCTCCGCGAGCACCTGGACGGCCAGCCGATCAGCGTTATCCTCACGGACGCCGCCGGCGTGGTGCTGACCCGCCTGGCGGCCGATCATGATCTTGACCGGCACCTGGACAGCGTCCAGCTTGCGCCGGGTTTCAGCTACGCCGAGGAGTTTGTCGGCACCAACGGGATCGGCACGGCGCTGGAGGGCGGCCGCCCGATGCACGTGTTCGGCCACGAGCACTATGCGGAGCACCTCGAGGACCTGGCCTGCGCCGGGGTGCCGATCCACCACCCGATCTCCGGCAAGACGGTCGGCGCCGTGGACCTGACCTGCTGGCGCAAGGACGCCGACGCGCTGCTCATCGCGCTCGCCAAGACCACCGCCGATCAGATAACGCAAGCGCTGCTGACCGGGAGCGGCGAGCGGGAGTTCGAGCTGCTGCAGGAGTACCTGCGGGCCTGCCGGCGCACCGCTGGAATCGTGCTCGCGCTCAACAACGACCTCGTGATGATGAACGATTACGCCCGGCAGGTGCTGGATCCCGGCGATCAACTCGTGCTGCTCGGGCAGGCAGCCGAGACGCTGGCCAGCCGGCATCCCGGCACGGTGCTGGTCGAGTTGCCCACCGGCGTCAGGGCGCGGATTCATTGCCGGCCGGTGCCAGCCGATGGCCAGGGGGCCGGCGGCGTAGTGCACGTCAAGCTGCTTGAGCCGGGCAGCGCGCTGGCCCAGGAGGCGGGCGCCAGCCTCGGCTCGGCGGCCCGGCTCTTCCTCCCCGGCGTAGTCGGGACAGGGGCGCTGTGGCTGCGCGGCTGCCACCAGGTGGACTCGGTCTACAGTTCGGGTGAATGGCTCGCGCTGCAAGGCGAGCCGGGCACCGGCAAGCTGGCGGTGATCCGGGCGGTGCACCAGCGGCGCAGTCCGGCCGGCCGCTTCCGGGTGCTCGACGCAGCGGATGCCGACGGCCCGGAGTGGCTGGCCGGCGCGAGCCGTGAGCTGCTGGAGAGCGTCGGCAGCCTGGTGATCCGGCACGTCGACCGGCTTAGCGCCCGGCGGCTGCACGCGCTGTCGGCGGCCTTGCAGGATGCGCAAGCCGCCGGTCAGCATGATCCGCTCTGGGTCGCTGTCACGCTGAGTGAGACCGCCGTGAACGAGACCCCCGTGAACGACGATCTCGCCGAGCTGCTGCGCTTCTTCCCGAGCACCGTGGACCTTCCGCCGCTCCGCCATCACATCGAGGACTTGCACGAACTCGTGCCGTTCTTCCTGGCGAGGCTCAACTTGCAGGGCAGGCTGAACTGTTCCGCCGAGGCAATGCAGTTGCTGTTGCGGTCAAACTGGCCGGGCAACACTGAGCAGCTATGGCGGGTGCTGAGACGGGTAGTGCAGCACCGGCGCAGTGGGTCAATCCGACCCAGCGATCTGCCGCCAGAATGCTGGACGGTGAGCCGTCGGCTGCTCAGCCCGCTGGAGTCGATGGAGCGCGACGCCATCGTGCAGAGCCTGCTGGACTACGAGGGCAACAAGGTGAAGGCGGCCGAGTCGCTGGGGATGTCCCGGGCGACGATTTACCGCAAGATTCACGAATACGGAATCGTCACCCCCGCCAGCTGAGCTAAGACGTCGCCAGCCGAGCTAAGACGTCGACGCAGGCCGCGGCCCCGTCCATGATCGTGGAGGGTTTTCAGTGCTGCAGCACTGAAAACCCTCCACGATCATGGAAAGACCCAGCCAGGAATTGCTCATCTACTCAAATTGAGACTTGCCGCACGGCGATCGGGAGGTACAGATGTGACATAGCCCACACCAGTTGGTGAGGGGGTTCCTGTGGCTCCTGAAGCTCACGGCGAAGGGGGAGCGATGACCGCGCTCGATGCAGCAGATGGGTCGGCGGGAGCCGGCCCGCGCTCGGAGGAAGTCGCCGCGGCAGAGGCGGCTCCGGTCGGACTACTGGCCGGCGATCCAGCTGCAGTGGGACTCCCCAGCTTCATCGTCGGGTCAGTAGCACTGGGACTTGCGCTGACCGGCATCTTTTCGACCGCGAGTGTAGGCGCGGCGCTGCCGATCATCCTGGCGGCCACGTCGGCTGGGCTATTCGTGGCAACGATCTGGAGCGCCTCCGTGGGCCAGAGCGCCGTGGCGAGCGTCTTCGGCATCTTCGCGGGCTTCTGGCTGAGCTATGCCGTGCTCGTGCTCGGGCTCACCCACAACTGGTTCGGCATCACCGCGGCAGCGATTGCCGATACCGAGGAGCTGTTCCTGACCACCTGGCTGATCGTCGTGGTCATGCTCACGCTGGCCAGCCTGCGGCTGCCGCTAGCCTTCACTGTGGTATTTGTGCTGATCGACCTCGCGCTGCTGCTGCTGCTGCTGATCGCCACCGCGAATGCGTCCACCGGCCTGACCAAGACCGGCGGCTATGTAGTGCTGCTGTTCGCAGCGGTCGGCGTGTACTTGTTCTTCGGCTCGCTGTCGGTAGCTACCGGCGGCAAGGCACTGCCGCTGGGCAAGCCAGTCCTGCACTGACCGTTGGCTGGCTCGCCGCGGCAGGTCAGCCGCGGCGAGCCAGTCGACCACGGTGGCAGCGGCGCCTCGCTGCCGGCGCCGCTGCCACCGCAAGGACCGGGTTCCGCTGCCATCGTGGTGCTGTCGCCATTGCGCGATCGTGTTCATGTCCCTGGTGAACCCCGGAACATCCCGGCAGAGCAGGCTGCCGGGTGCCTCAGGTCATCCTGATCCCCGATGCCGCCGTGCCACGGAATCCTTCGGCGGGACATCATTTTCGTATTCGGCTGAATCTAACGGCCATCTTGTGCTCCGCTGTATACGTCGGGCCGGGTTTGTCCGCTTGCTCGGTTCGTGGGGGTCGGGATGACTGAGGAGAGACGGGATCTGCCGTCACGCCCTACGGCGCTGGGCGACAGGCTCCGGGCTGCCCGTCGGCGGCCTGGCTCCGGCAGCGCTGGCCGCGGCAGTTCTGGTCCTGGCAATCCCGACCACTCCCGCGGATCAGCGCCCAGCTCATGGAACGCCTTCGAGCCGGCCCCTGGCCCCGCCGGCGGCACGGCCGCTGGCTTGTCGCCGACGGCAGGCCAAGGAGCGGTGGCAGGTCCAGGCCAAGGACAAGAAGCCAAGCCCGGGCCGTTGCCCAGGCGAGTGCCGAGGAGCGCTGCCGGGCCGCAGGCAATTCCTGCGCGCGGCTTCCGTGGTCCGGGCCAGCCCGTCCTGCTGCCCCGGGCCGTCGCCGATCCTGGCGTGCGGAGCCGCGGCGCCTTTGAACCGGTCCGCCGAAACCCTCCGGACGGCCCCGGCGCGACCTCGGCTAATGAGAGCGCAGTGGAGCAGGCTCGCAGGCCCAGGGCAGTTCCCGACCCCCGCCCTGAAAACCACGGCACGCCAGGGCGGGCGCGCAGGCTGATAGCCGCTCCCAGCCGTCCGGACAACCCGAGCCGCGGGGCCTTCGAGCCCTCGCCGAAACCCACCGATACCCGGCCCGGCCCGGCCACCACCCGGCCCGCCGCCGCCTGGCCACGGCCCAAGGCCGCTGGGAGCCCGCCTACCACAACCGGGTCAAAGCTCAGGGCCGCCGAGACTCCGCGCGAACTCACCCAGGCCCCGAGCGAATCCACCCAGGCCCCGCGCGAATCCACCCGGGCCCCGCGCGAACCCGCCGGGGCATTGGCCACCGCTCCCCCGGCCAAGTCGTCCTCTTCGGGCGAGCGCCCGGACCTCTCCCCCGCCCCAGAGCCGTCGGCCAGCATCAGCAAGCCGGCCGAGCCGTCGTGGGGGGCAGTGCTGGTGAACACCGCACGGCTGTGGGCGCAGCGGCAGTCAGACCCCCTCGGCGCACCGGGCAAGCGGCAGATACTCGCCGTGATCATCGGCGTGGTAATCGTGGCCGCCGCGGGCGGGCTGGCCGTTGTCGCTTCCGGTCGCGGCGACTCGCACCGGGCTGGTCAGCAGCCAGCCTCGGCCAGTGATCCCGGGGCGGCCGTCAGAATCCGCGGTTGCGGTCCGCGACCAGGCCGCCACCTGGGTCGCGCACCAGGTCAACCAGGACGCGACAGTGGCCTGCGACCCGGTGACGTGCAGCGCGCTGCACGCGCGCGGCTTTCCGGCTGCCAACCTGGTGCCGATCCTGCAATCGAGGTCAGACCCGCTCGGGGCTGAGCTCGTGGTGGCCACGGCGGCGCTGCGGAACCAGTTCGGCACGCTTCTCGCGAAGGTGTACGCGCCGCAGGTGATCGCGAGCTTCGGTACCGGGCAGGCCGCGATCGAGATCCGCACGATCCCGCCGGAAGGCTCCGCCGCCTTCCGCCGCAAGCTCGGCCCGGCCGCGCGGGCGGCCAGGGAACAGGGCACCCAGCTGCTCGGCAATAAGCACATTGCCGCCTCCACGGCAGCCAGGGCTGCGCTGTCCGGCGGCCATGTCGACGAGCGGCTGCTGGCCACGCTCGCGGCGCTGGCAGCGAAACATCCGATTCAGATCGTCGCGTTTGGCGACGCCAATCCTGGCGCCGGGTCCGTGATCCCGTTCCGCTCGGCCGACCTGGCTGGCGCCGCGGACCAGGCGTCCGGCCTCAGCGCCGCCGCCTACCAGCGCTGGCTCGTCGACTTCCTGCACGCCCAGCGAGCTGAGTACCGGGCTACCGCCGTAACGGTCGTGCCTGCCAGCGGCGGACCCGTGGTCCGGATCGAGTTCGCCGCACCGAGCGAGATCGCCGGGCCGGGCGGCTGACCCCGCAGCTGACCCCGGCTACAGCCAGTCCTTGCGCTTGAAGACGACATAAAGCACGCTCGCGACGACGATCATTATGATGACGGAAATGACGGCGCCGGAGTGCTGGCTGAAGCCCGGGTAGGGCACGTTCATCCCGTAGAAGCCGGTCACGAACGTGGGCACCGCGACAATCGCCGCCCAGCTTGTCACCTTCTTGGTGATGATGTTCATCCGGTTGCCCTGGATCGTCAGGTTCGTCTCCAGGATCGTCGTGACCAGATCCCGCAGGCTCTCGGTCCATTCGGTGGCGCGCAGCACGTGGTCATAGACGTCCTGGTAGTACGGCTGCATCGGGTCACTGAGCAGATGCAGGTCGCGGCGCATCAGGGCATTGACGACTTCGCGCATGGGCAATACCACCCGGCGCAGCAGGACCAGGCTCTTGCGCAGCTGGAAGCTGCGCCGCTGCACCTCGCGGTCCTGGGAGTCATCGGAGAAAAGCTTGTCCTCAAGCGCCTCGATCGCGTCGTCGAGACCCCGCACGACGGCAAAATGGCCGTCCACGATGTGGTCAAGCAGCCCGTGCAGGAGGTAGCCGACGCCGTATTTGGCCAGGTCGGGATTCGCGTCCCAGTAGGAGATCACGGCGCCGATGTCGAGCCCGTCGTCCTTGCGGATGGTGATCAGGGCGTGTTTGGTAATGAAGGCGGCAAGTTCGCTGGTGGCCAGCTCGCCGCTGTCGCTATCCAGGCTGACCCCGTAGGCCGCGAGGAACAGGTAGCCGTTGTAACGGTCGAGCTTGGCGCGCTCGTGCTCGTGCACCGCATCCTCGATGGCCACCGGGTGCAGGCCGAACTCGGCACTCAGCACCGCGAGGTCATCGTGGTCCGGGTCGCGCAGATCCAGCCAGATCACCGCCGACTCATCGGCCAGGTAATCGCTGATCTCCTGGACGGGGAAGCCCTCTAGCTCAAGCACCCCGTGCCGGTAGAGCCTGGTGCGGGCCTGGCACTTGGTCGGCGTGAACTCGCAGAGCGCGGCAGCCGCCGCCTGGCGAGGGTCGTTGCCGCCGAAGACCGACGGCCCGCCGTCGCCAGCGTCGGCAGCTGGCGAATCCGGGGGTGGCGCGGTCATCGGTCTCCTGACATCGGCGGGAACCTCTCAGCCCGATCACTACCCGGCTACCCGTCACTGGCCACCTGCGGCCTGCCGCGGCGCCGCCCGGGCAATAGCGCCGGAGGATCCGTTTCAAATGCTTCTGGGCAGTTTTCTTGACTGACGATTAGCTAAAGTGGCGGGCGACAACCGTTTGCGGAACGAGGTATTTGCGATGATGAACTCGCCGCAGGCCCGCGCGCGTGCCTCGGGCGGTGGCCGGTGACCACGACTGACGCCGCCGCCAGCGTCATCGGTGCCGCGGAACTGATCGGCCTCTACGAGCAGATGGCGGTCATCCGCCGGACCGAGAAGGCGGCACACGACATGTTCCTGGCCGGGCTGGTGAAGGGCACCACGCACCTGGCGGCCGGGCACGAGGCCGTCGCGGTAGGCGCGAGCGCCGCGCTGCGGCCGGACGACTACGTGTTCGCCACCTACCGTGGTCATCATCACGCGATGGCCCGCGGCGCGACGCCGGCCGAGTGCCTGGCCGAGCTGATGAGCAAGAGCACCGGCCTGTGCAAGGCCAAGGGCGGCTCGATGCACCTGACTAAGGCGTCGGCCGGCATGCTCGGGTCGTACGCGATCGTCGGCGCGCACCTGCCGATGGCGGCCGGCGCCGCCTGGTCGGCGCAGCTGCGCGGGTCCGGCCAGGTCGCGGTCGCGTTCTTCGGCGACGGGGCCACCAACATCGGGGCGTTCCACGAGGCGCTCAACCTGGCCGCGGTGTGGGCGCTGCCGGTGCTGTTCATCTGCGAGAACAACCTCTATATGGAGTACACCCCGATCAGCTCGGTGACCGCGGCGGCGAACCCGGCGGCCGGGCGGGCGCCTGCCTACGGGATCCCGGCCGACATCGTCGACGGCAATGACGTCGTACTGGTGAAGATCGCGGTCGCGGCGGCCGCCGAGCGGGCCAGGTCCGGCGGCGGGCCGACCGTGATCGAGGCGCTGACCTACCGTCATTTCGGGCACAGCCGTACCGACCCCGGCGCCTACCGGCCGGCCGCCGAAGTCGAGGAATGGCTGCGCCGGGATCCGCTGGAGCTGGCCAGGGCCCGGCTGCAGGCAGCCGGGGTACCGGCCGAGTCGGTTGCGATGGCCGACCAGCGGGCCGGGCAGGCCGTCGCCGACGCGGTGGCCGAGGCGAAGGCGGCGCCCGGGCCCGATCCGGCCGACGCGCTTACCGACGTATGGGCGGACGGGGGCTCGGCATGGCGGACGTGACTGGCGGGGCGGACTTGATCAGCTACCGGGAGGCTGTTTCCGAGGGCATCGCCAGGGAACTGCGCCGGGACGCATCGGTGGTATGCCTGGGCGAGGACATCGGCGCGGCCGGCGGCGTTTTCAAGACCACGTCCGGGCTGTTCGCCGAGTTCGGCCGGGAGCGGATCTGGGACACCCCGATCTCCGAGCAGGCCATCCTCGGCATGGCGATGGGCGCCGCGATGACCGGCATGCGCCCGGTCGCCGAGATCATGTTCTCCGACTTCTTCGCCTGCTGCTGGGACTACCTGGCCAATGAGATACCGAAGCTGCGGTACATGACGGGCGGGCAGGTCACCGTCCCGATGGTGGTACGGACCGCTAACGGCGGCGGCCTCGGCTTCGGCGCCCAGCATTCCCAGGCGGTGGAGAACTGGGCGCTGACCATCCCCGGGCTCAAGATCGCCGCGCCGTCGAACCCGGCCGACGTGACCGGCATGCTGGCCGCGGCGATCCGCAGCGACGACCCGGTGGTGTTCTTCGAGCACAAGGGCCTGTTCGCGAGCAAGGGACCGGCCGCTCCGGCCGATCATTTGGTGGAGCTCGGCAAGGCGGCCGTGCTGCGTCCTGGCACCGATATCAGCCTGGTCGCGCTGGCGGCCACGGTGCCGATGGCGCTGGCGGCGGCCGACCAGCTTGCTGCCGATGGGATCTCGGCCGAGGTACTAGACCTGCGCTGCCTGGTGCCGCTGGACATGGCAACCGTGCTCGAGTCGGTCGGGCGGACATCCCGGCTTATCATCGTGGAGGAGAATCCCTATCAGGGCGGCTGGGGCGGCACGGTCGCCTCGATCGTCGCCGACGAGGGATTCGAGCTGCTGGACGCCCCGGTCCGCCGGGTGGCAGCCGCCTGCGTGCCGCTGCCGTTCGCCGACGTCCTTGAGCAACTGGTGATCCCGACGATCGAGTCCGTCACCGCGGCGGCTCGCGGCCTCGCCGCGTACTAACGGGCACCCCGCCCGGGCGAACGCTGGCGGGAGAGAATAATCCAGGTGATCGTGGTCATTACTGTCAGTCGCGCGGCTGGCCCCGCTACCGCGGCAAGGCAGCTACTCAGGAGGTACCGTGACGCTCCGCGCCAGCCTTCCGATGGCGGGCGTGCCTGCGGAGCCGGTTGTTGACGGCGCGCCGGAGGCGCAGCAGCCGGCGCGTCCAGGAGACCCTGAGACGCTGCTGCTAGTCGAGGATGACCCCGCGGACGCGGTCCTGGTCGAGGAACTGCTCGCGGACAGCGGCCTGCGGGCGACGCTCTCCTGGGCGCGATCGCTGACCGAGGCGAAGGAGCTGCTGACGGGCGGCGGTCCGCGCGGCTGCATCCTGCTTGACCTGCACCTGCCCGATTCCCAGGGGCTCGAAGTCGTCACCCGGATGCTGGCGGCCGCCCCGGGAGCCCCGGTCGTGGTGCTCACCGGGCTGGCCGAGGAGAGCGCCGGGCTGGCCGCGGTCGCGGCGGGCGCCCAGGATTACCTGATCAAGGGACAATCGGCCCCGGACGTCTTCAGCCGTGCCATCCGCTACGCCGTTCAGCGCAAGAACGCCGAGCGAGCCTCGGCGGCTCTGCAGCTCAGCGCGCTGCGGGCCGAGGAGAACGCGCGGCTGGAGCGCGGCCTGCTGCCGACCCCGCTGGTCCGCACCGCCGAGTTCGGCGTGGCGGCCCGGTACCGGCCAGGCCGGGCGCAGGCACTGCTCGGCGGCGACTTCTACGACGTGGCGGAAACGCCGGACGGAACCGTGCACGCGGTCATCGGCGACGTCTCCGGCCACGGCGCGGCGGCCGCGGCCATCGGCGTCTGCCTGCGGGTCGCGTGGCGGTCGCTAGTGCTGGCCGGCGCGACCGGACCGCCGATGATCGGGCTGCTTGAGCAGATGCTCGTCGCCGAGCGGGAAAGCGAGAACGAGTTCGCCACGCTGACCCTGCTCACGTTCCCGCCGGATCGCCGCACGGTCCGGGTCCTGCGGGCCGGGCATCCCGGGCTGCTGCTCCGCACGGCGGGCCGGGTCGATTTCATCGAGGGACCAGCCGGCCCGGCCCTTGGCCTGGTTACCGACGTCGCCTGGCGGGCCGAGGAGCTGCCGCTGCCTGCCGATGCCGGCCTGGTGCTGTTCACTGACGGGCTGTTCGAATGGCGGATCGGGCCGGGCAGCGAGCGGCTCGGTGAGGACGGCCTGCTGGCCATGGCGCGCGACCTGGCCGCGCTGCCCGCCGCCGAGTTCGTGGACGCCCTGATCGATCGGACCGAGGCGGCAGCCAGCCGCTACGGCGGCCTGGGCGATGATGTGGCCGTGGTGCATCTCGGCTGGCAGGCTCCCGCGTGACCGGCGGCGGGTTCCGCAGGCTGACCGTCCAGGGCTGGTTCCGGCTGGCGTTCGGCGCCTTCGCGCTGCTGGTCCTGGCCGCGGCCGGCATCATCTTCGCGCAGGTCTCGGATGGCCGCGCGCTGTCCAACGAGCTGGCGCTGACGGTGCAGCCCGCGCAGGCACAGGCGTATCGGCTGCAGGGCGCCCTGCTGGACCAGGAAACGGGAATACGCGGCTACGGCATCACCGGTGACCCGCGCTTCCTTGCGCCGTACCGCAGCGGGCTAAAGACCGAGGCCAGGGCCGCCGTGCAGCTGCGCGGGCTGGCCGGCCGGACGCAGCCGCTTGCGGGTGACCTGAGCCGGATCGAGCAGGCCACGCGCGGCTGGCGGCGCTCCTACGCGATCCCGCTGATGGCCCTCGCCAAGCAGGGGCCGCTCGGCGGCCATGACCGCCAGCTGCTGGTGGCCAGCAAGCAGTCGTTCGACCGCCTGCGGGTCTTGTTTGCCGTGCAGAATGCCCACCTGGCCGCGGCGGCGACTCGTGACCGAGCCGCCTTGCGCCGGGCCCAGGTCGTGCAGGACTGGACCTACGCGGCCATCCTGACGGTCATCCTGCTGGCCGCGGCTGCGGTGATAGTGCTGCTGCAGGAGACGGTCGTGCGCCCGCTGAACCGGCTGCAAGCGGCGTCCCGCCGGGTAGTTGGCGGCGACTTCGGCCACCGGATCGAGGCGACCGGACCGGCCGACCTGCGCGCGGTGGCCGCCGATGTCGAGGAGATGCGCAGCGGGCTGGTCGAGGCGCTCGACGACGCCCGCACCGCGCAGGACGTCGCGAGCCGCCAGGCCGCCGACCTGGACGCGCAGGCGGACGAGCTGCGCAGGTCCAATGCCGAGCTTGAGCAGTTCGCCTACGTCGCATCGCACGACCTGCAGGAACCGCTGCGCAAGGTCGCCTCGTTCTGCCAGCTGCTGGAAAAACGGTATGGCGACAAGCTGGATGACCGCGGCCATCAGTACATCGGCTTTGCCGTCGACGGCGCCAAGCGGCTGCAGGTCCTGATCAACGACCTGCTGACCTTCTCCCGGGTCGGCCGGTCCGGGAACGTCCTGCTGCCGATGCCGCTCGACCTGCCGCTGGATGCCGCGATCACTGCGCTCGGCACCGTCATCGAGGAGACCGGCGCGGTCATCGAGCGCCCGCACCGGCTGCCCGAGGTGGCGGGCGAGGCTACCCTGCTCGCGATGCTGTGGCAGAACCTGATCAGCAACGCGGTCAAGTTCCAGGCGGCGGACCACGCGCCGGTCGTGCACATCGACGTCGCCGAGGATCACGCCGGGTCCTGGCGGTTCACCGTCACCGACAACGGCATCGGGATCGCGCCCGAGTTCGCCGAGAAAGTCTTCGTCATCTTCCAGCGGCTGCACGTGCGTGATGCCTATCCCGGCACCGGGATCGGCCTGGCGCTCTGCAAGCGGATCATCGAGCACCATGGCGGCGACATCAGCGTGGACACTGGCTACACCGGCGGTGCCCGGATTTGCTTTACCCTGCCCCGGCTAGCCGCCGCCGACGCCAAAGAGGCCGCCGAAGCTGTTGAAACTGCTGATGCCACTGACAGCACCGGCACTGCCGAAGGGATTCCCGCATGAACGTCCCCCTGCAGCCCGTCGAGGTCCTCCTCGTCGAGGACGATCCCGGCGATGAGCTGATGACCCGCGAGGCATTCGAGGACAACAAGATCGGCAACACGCTGCACGTCGCGCATGACGGTGAGGAGGCACTCGATTTCCTCTACCGCCGGGGCGCGCATGCCGACGCGCCCAGCGTGGACCTGATCCTGCTCGACCTCAACCTGCCGAAGTACGACGGGCGGCAGGTCCTCGAGCAGATCAAGTCCGATCCCGAGCTCACCCACGTGCCGGTGGTGATCCTCACCACGTCCGCGTCCGAGGAGGACATCCTGCGCAGCTATAAGCTGCACGCCAACGCCTATGTGACCAAGCCAGTGGACGTCAACCAGTTCATCGCGGCGGTGCGGCAGATCGACGATTTCTTCCTTTCGGTGGTACGGCTGCCCAGGAGCTGACTGGGGCTGACTGGGGCTGGGCCGACACGCCGGGACTGATGTCCTCGCCCCCGCTTCGGCCGGCTGATGCAGCCGGTTCTGAGGTCACCAGAGCAGGGCGCAGCGCTCAACAGCCGACTGTATTTACTGGTTAACATTTTGCCGGTTCACGCCGGTCATATGTTAACCGCTGACCAAACGCGCCTGGGTTCGGCGCTGATTGCCGTGGCCAGTGAGCCGATGTGCGGGGGCGTGAGGAGTCGAACCTTCGCCGGGCCCGTCCGGGCCTGGTCCGCGCTGCCGGGCCGCATTCCTGCGGCGGGCTTACGTCCCCTTGGGTTATGCGATTGTCTCCAGCCGCGGACGCCGTCGCCGTAATACCAGCGCCAGACCGCATCGCCGACCGCGGCAGTCCCGACGGCGGCAAGGCGCCGGCCGGCCAGCCTGGCCCGGTTGCCGGGCCTGGCGGTCGCCGCCGTGACCTCGCGGAGCCTGCGCGGGAACGTGCCGACCACCCGGACCTCCGGCGTCCGCGTCGCGCAGGACGCGTTCATCTGCCGCAGCCTGCCCGGGTCCGCGATGAACCGCTGCACCAGCCCCGACGCGCAGCCGACCGGGTCGTCCATCGCGTTTACGTGCGTGTCATTGTGCACCAGGATCCAGCGCGGACGGGCCCATGTCCCTGGTCGTCTGGCGGCCCTCGAACGGCGCAAAACGTCTCACCCCGGTCACTCCGGCCGCAAGGGCGATCGCCAACGGTCAGCGGTTACGTTCCTACGCTCCGGCGGGCAAAAACGTAACTGCAAGCGGATGGCCGGAATCAGAGCACGGCGCGGGTCTGGCCGACGGCGGCCCGGGCGAAGGCATCGGCAACCGGGCCGGCGGCCGGGCCGGAACCGGCCGCCGGGGCTCCGTTGCCGGTTGCGGGCGGCGCGAGCGAAAGCCGGGCGAACTCGGCGGCGATGGCGTGCCACAGCCGCGCCCGGCGCAGCATGGCGTGATCGCCATTTCGGATCTCGATCGCGCTGACCTCGACGACCGCGCTGGCCCGCTCCGCGTACGCCCAGGTGTCCGCCGGATTGCAGACGCTGTCGTCGCTGCCGCGCACAGCGTCGCGGATGGCGTCCGCGACCGGGATCATCCGCAGCACGCTGACCTGAATCGGGCTGGTCGGGCTCCGGCTTACGGCACTGCCGCCGTGCGCCACCACGACGATTCCCGCGGCCCTGGCGGCGCCGCCGCCGGCGGCTGGCAACTTCTTGCGGCTCACCGGCAGCTTCCTTGTCATGGCTGCTGCCGAGGTTACCGTGCCAGCCGGCTGAGTGATCGCGCGCTGCCCCGGGTTCGGTCAGCTGCTGAAGAAGGACCGCAGCACGGGAGCGAGCAGCTCAGGCGGGATCTCGTGGAAGCCGCCGTCCAGGATGCGGTGCTGCGCCCCCGGAACCGCGTCGGCGACGGCGCGGGCGCCCTGCTGCAGCCAGTCGGGGCTGCCGGCGCTGGCGATCGCCAGCGTGGGCACCTCGATGGCCGCCAGCCCGGTCGGCGGGTCGCCATCGCCCATGATCGTGGCGTCGTACCTGAGCGTGTGCGAAATCGCCTCCAGGGCCGGCCACATGGGGGTCTGCCGCATCCCGGCCACTGCGTCAGCGGGAACGCCCACGGCGGCGGTCATGAAGTATTCAACGGTGTCGCCTCGGCGGCCGGCGGCAGTAAGGCGGGACAATTCCGTTATAAAATCTGCCGGCGGTCGCGGGCTGTCGCCGATGCGGTACGGGGGCTCGAAAGCCGCCAGGCCGGATATGGCGAGGCCGCCTGCGGCCGCCAGCACGGCCAGTGCGGCACCGGAGGAACTGCCGAATGCGAAGGCGGAATCCGCCGAGCGCCTCGATGAGGCTGCCGAGAATCCTCGACCTCGCGCTCGACGGCGTACGGCGCCGTGTCCGTGCTGTCGCCGCGGCCGCGGCGGTCGTAGCTGACCGCGGTGAAGTGCGGGGCCAGCACCGCGGCCAGCGGGGCGGTGGTCTGCCGGTCATTGAAGGCAGCGCCGACCAGGATCAGCACCGGGCCTTCGCCGGACCGGTCGTAGGCGATGGTGGTTCCGTCGGGTGCGGTGACCGTCCCCATCAGAGTTCTCCTCCTCCTCCTCCTCCTTCTTCTTCTGCTGCTGCTGGCGATGGGCTGGATGTGGCGTGAGATTGGCGCTGGCCGGATGGCAGCAGCGCCACGGCAAGCACGATGGCGGCTGCCACCAGCACGGCGGCGATCCAGAAGGCGAGGTGGTAGCCGCCGGTGAGCGCTGCCGCGGTGCCGTGGCCGCTGGCGACCAGCGCCCTGGTCCTGGATCCGGATGCGGTGGCCAGGACCGCGAGCCCGAGCGCGCCGCCGACTTGAGCGGTGGTATTCACCAGGCCGGACGCGACGCCGGCATCCTCCGGGGTGGCGGCCGACATGGACAGGGTCATCAGCGCCGGGAAGCACGACCCGGCGCCTGCCCCGAGCAGCAGCATGACCGGCAGGATCCGGGTCAGGTAGGCGCTGCCGGGCGGCAGCTGCGCGAAGATGACGAGCCCGGCGGCGATCGCCGCCAGGCCGGGGAGCAGCGTCGCCCTCGCGCCGAAACGGGTGATCAGGCGCTCGGAGTAGCGCACCGACAGCGTTCCCATCACGACCGCGACCGGCAGGAAGGCAAGGCCGATCTGCAGCGGGCTGTAACCGAGGATCCGCTGCAGATACAGCGAGCCGAGGAAGAACGTGCCGAGCATGCCCGCGGCGCCGACCACCTGGATCAGGTTCGCCCCGCTGACCGCGGCCGAGGCGAGGATCCGCAGCGGCATCAGCGGGTGCCGCGCGGTCAGCTGCCGGACGACGAAGCCGGCCAGCAGCGCCAGCGACAGCGCGCCGAGCCCGAGCGTGCGGGGCGCCAGCCAGCCGAGTTCAGCGGCCGGCTGCACGATCGTGAAGACACCCAGCATCATCGCGCCGGTGATCAGCAGGGCACCGGGGAAATCGGCGCCGTTGACCAGCCCGATGCCCTGATCGCGCTTGATCACGCGCGGGGCGACCGCCGCGGTCACGATGCCCACGGGAATGTTCACGAAGAAGATCCAGTGCCAGCTGATGACCTCGGTGAGGATGCCGCCGGCCAGCAGGCCGACCGCGCCGCCCGCGGACGCGACGAAGGCATAGAAGCCGATCGCCCTCGCCTGCTCGCGCGGCCCGGGGAACATCGTCACGATCATGCCGAGTATCACGGCCGAGGTCAGCGCCCCGCCGGCGCCCTGCACGAACCTGGCGGCGATCAGGATTCCCTGATCCTGCGCCAGCCCGCACAGCAGCGAGGCGGCGGTGAAGACGCCAAGGCCGGCCAGGAACACGTTCCGGCGGCCGGCCAGATCGCCCAGCCGCCCGCCGAGCAGCAGCAGGCCGCCGAAGGGGATCAGGTATGCGTTGATCACCCAGGCCAGCCCGGACTGGGAGAAGCCGAGGTCGGTCTGGATGGACGGCAGCGCCACGTTCACTATGGTCATGTCCAGGACGATCATCAGCATCCCGGTGCACAGCACTATCAGGGCCACCCTGCGGGACCGCTCGTCCCGGGCGGCGGGCCGAGCAGAGCCGGCCGCTGCGGCCGGCTCTGCCTGACAGGGCGGGGGCGCGTCGAGGACGAGCGGCCCGGCGTTGTCTTGCACGGGTATCTCCCTGGCTCGAAGTTTGGTCATCCTTACAGACTTAGTACGGAGCCGGGATTCACCGCTCGACATCCGCAGCCGGGCAAGATTGCCTGGGAACTGAGCTGACCGGACGGGAGCCGTTATGACCTGGGATGACCTGCTCGCCCACTGCCTGGCCAAGCCCGGCGCGTGGCAGGACGAGCCGTGGGAGGGCGACGCGGTGGTCAAGGTGGGCGGCAAGATCTTCGCATTCCTCGGGACGGAGGCCACGGCCTCGGTCGGGCTCAAGTGCGGGGCGACCCGCGAGGTGGCGGACGAATGGCTGCAGCGATACCCGGACGACGCGTCGGTCATGGCTTACATCGGCCGGTCAGGCTGGAATAGCCTGCGGATCGCCGGCGCGATCCCGGATGATGAGCTGCTTGAGGCCGTCGACGCCTCTTACCACACGGTGGTCAGCAAGCTGCCAAAGAAGGACCGCCCAGATCGTCCTGACCGGCCTGGCGGAGAATGATCCGGTGGCCTGGCTAAAGCTGGACGGCGCCGTCAATGTCCGCGATCTTGGCGGCCTGCCGGCCGGCCACGGGCGGCACGTCGCTGCGGGCCGGCTGCTGCGCGCCGACGACCTGAACGACCTGTCGCCCGCAGACCTTGACCTGCTGGTCGGCCAGATCGGCCTGACCACGGTCATCGACCTGCGCAGCCCGGCGGAGGCCAGGGACCGCGGACCCGGGCCGCTGACCCGGACTGACGGGGTGCGATACGTGCGGCACTCGCTGCTGCCAGAGCTCGGCATCGCCGCCGACGTCGCCGACGCCACGTCGGCCCGGATCGACCGGGCATTCGCGCGTTACCCGGCCGACGTCCGGTGCGGGCTCTACCTCGGCTACCTGGTGGAACGGCCAGCCGAGGTGGTGGCGGCGCTGGGCGACATCGCCTGCGCAGGCGGCCCGGTGATTGTGCACTGCGCGGCCGGCAAGGACCGTACCGGCGTGATCACCGCGATGGCGCTGACCGTCGCCGGAGTTCAGCCGGACGCCGTGATCGCCGACTACGCGGCCACCGCCGAGCGGATCGGCCCGCTGCTGGACCGGATGCGCAGCGCGCCCGCGTACGCGGCCGGCCTCGGCCGCGAGCCCGGCGGCGAGCATGTCCCGCGGGCCGAGACCATGGCCGCGTTCCTGGCCGCGGTGGAGTCGCGTTACGGCGGCATGCTGGAGTGGCTCTCCGCGCATGGCTTCGGCGCCGCGGACGCCGCGCTGCTCAAGTCTGAGCTGCTCGAGGTGGCGCCCGGGCCCTAGGCCAGCGGTGCGAACAGGTCGCTGTCGCGCTCGACGCGGTCGAGTACGGCACCGGCGGTGAACCGCAGCCGGGCCGGGTCACCGCTGTCCGCGCAGTCAGCTACCTCATCCCAGGTGACCGGCGCCGAGACGGTCGGCTCGGAGCCGCCGCGCAGCGAATAGGCGGCGACGGTGGTCTTGGCCGGATGATTCTGGTTCCAGTCGATAAGCACCCTGGCCCGGCGCAGTTGCTTCTTCATGTTCGTCACGACCAGCTCGGGATGGTCTTTCTCGACCGCCTGGGCGAGCCGCAGCGCGCGTTCCCTGGCGACGTCCCAGCCGGTACTGGCCGGCAGCTTCACGTACACCTGCATGCCCTTCGCGCCGCTAGTCTTCGCCACCGGCTCGCGGTGGCCTGCGGACAGCCGGTCGGCGATCCAGCAGGCGACGCGGCTGCACTCGACGATCGAGGCGCCCGGCCCCGGGTCAAGGTCGAAGACCAGGTGATCCGGCCGGCCGGGCGGCTGTCCGCGGCGGCCGATGTGCCAGAGCGGGACATGGAATTCGATCGCGGCCAGGTTCGCTGCCCAGATCAGGGCCGGGCGGTCATCGACGACCACGTACTCGACGTCCTCGCCGGATGATTCGGCCCGCCCCCAGCCGCCCCCGCCGCTGGACGGCACCTTAACGGTGCGAATCCAGTCCGGCGCATGTGACGGCACGTGCTTCTCGACGAACGACTTGCCGCCAGTGCCGTCCGGCCAGCGGCGGAAGGTCACCGGGCGGCCGGTCAGGTGGGGCAGCATCACGTCGGCGATCCGGGCGTAGTAGTCGAGCACCTCGCCCTTGGTGAAGCCGATTTCCGGGTACAGCACCTTGCCAAGGTTCGACAGCGATAGCGGCCGGCCGTCGACGGTCACCGCGACGCGCTCGGGGCTCACGCCGGGCCTCCGCCGTGCTTGGCCGGTGCGCCGCCGACTGGCGTTCTGGCCGGTCCGCGGCCGGCCGCGGCCCTGGCCCGCATCCTGGTGATCTCCTGCCAGTCCCGGCTCCGCCTGCCTGGGCGATAAGGCGCGTCCAGCCGCTTGGCGACGATGCCGTCGATGCCGTGCTCGCGGGCGGCGGCTAGCACGTCGGCGCCGCGCGCATCCTGGTACGAGTCGCCGGTCAGCAGGGACACCCCGGACAGGCCGAGCGCCTCAAGCTGGCGGCGGCGCTCGCGGTAGGGCAGGTCGAGCAGTGATTTCCCGCCGAGGTGCAGTACGTCGAAGACGACGTAGCTGACCGGCGCCTCCCTGGCGCGCCTGGTGGCCTCGGCCCGGCCGGATACGTTCAGCCGCCGCTGCAGGCGGTCAGGGCTGGGCCGCCCGTCAGCGCCGAGCGCGATGATCTCGCCGTCGAGTACGGCCGGGCGCGGCCCGACTTTCTGCCCGGCCTCGCGCAGTTCGGGAAACGCGGCGGTGATGTCCTGGCCGTCGCCGTCGACGGCGCGGGCCCGGCCGCCGTCGACGTAGACGATGGCGCGCACCCCGTCCCAGCTGACCTCGTAGGCCCAGCCGTCGTCGTCGGCAGGCAGCGATCCGGCCGCTGCCAGCATTGGCCGGATGCTGTCCGGCAGCGGCTGGAATCCTTCCCGCGGGGGATTCCATCCGGTGGATCATCCAGTTCTTGCCGCCGGCCAGGTCGCCGGCCTTCCCGCTGCCCTTGCGGCTGGTCGTCCGGCTGGTCTTCCGGTCGGTCGAGAACAAGACGTAGCGGCCTTGCGCCCTGGATCCGTGCAGCACGACCTTGACCTCGGTATCACTCCACTTCTCCAGCTCGTAGTCACCGCGATCCCAGATGCTGACGTGGCCGCCACCGTACTCGCCCGGCTGGATGTCACCCTCGAAGCTGCCGTACTCGATCGGGTGATCTTCGGTGTGCACGGCAAGGTGATTCGTCTTGGGGTCCTCCGGGATGCCCTTCGGCAGCGCCCAGGAGACCAGGACGCCGTCGTGCTCAAGCCGGAAATCCCAGTGCAGGGCACGCGCATGGTGCTCCTGGATGACGAAGGACGGCCGACCCCGGCGCTTTCGCTGCCGCGGGCGCCCGGCGCCCATCGGCTCGGGAGTCCTGGCCGGATCGCGCTTGGCCCGGTAGGCACCGAGCGCGGCATCGTCGTCACGAGATGGTTTCGCGGCCATAGCCGGTTTCGCGACGCTGGCCGGCTTCGCGGCACGAGTGCGTCGCGGCGTCGCCATGCCCGGCACATACCCGGGAGTTCCCTGGCTACGCGGGGCCTTTGCCTTTCAATCCGGAGTCATTCAGTCCGGAGCACCTGCCCGCTCGGCAACCCGGCGGCGCGCTGCCCTGGCCAGGCGGCCAGCAGATTCGCGACCAGCAGCCCGGCAGGCGCGATGAGCACCAGCGCCAGCAACGCGAGCGGCGGGTGATAGGCCAGCGGCGTGCTATCGGCAACGACGCGCCAGAGGGCACGGCCGGCCGCCAGCCCCAGCGGCACGCCGAAAGCCAGCCCGGTCAGGGTCAGCACGCTCGCCTGGGTGACGATCACCAGGCGGGCCTGCCGCCGGGTCATCCCGAGTGCCCGCAGCACGGCTAGCTCGTGCCGGCGGCGGCGCACCGCGGTCGCCAGGGCATGACCCACCGCGCCGGCCGCCAGCAGGGCGAGAAAGCCGCCAAGCGCGATCGGCAGCGCCGCCACGTCCCTGATCTCCTTTACCTCATCCGGCGGAGGCGGCGGCGTGAGGCTTAGTCCGTGTCCGCCCGCGGCGCGTGCCGCTACGGCATTCAGCCGGCGTGCTGCCGATTGCACGTCTGCGCCGGACCGCAGCGCGATCTCACCAACGCGGAACTTGAAGGAGTAGCGCACACCATTGAAGACCCGGTCGTAGCCGGCCAGCGTGATCCAACCCCCGCTGGCGTAGCCGTTGTGCGGGCCCTCGGGGACGAAGCCGATGCCGGTCACACTGGCCGTCCGCGGCACGGACCCGCTGGTAAGCGGGATCCTGGCACCGACGGTCACGCCCAGCTGCCGTGCCGTTGTCGGAGCAAGGACCACCTCGCCGGCGGTGGCCGGCATCCGTCCGGCGGTAAGTACGACCGGCAGCCGCTTGCCGCCGACCGGCTGGTAGCTGTACATCGTGACGGACGTGTCCCCGGAGTAGGCGACAGCGATGCGCGCGTCGTTGACGCCGATGACATCGCGGTCACCGGCGACGGCCGCCATCGCCTTTGGAGTTGCCGGGTTGAAAGTCTGTCCATTGAAGCCAAGGAAGCCACCTAGCTGATTGGTCTGGCCGAACCTGGCCGGGTTGGCCGCGGCGTCGGAGACCCCGGCCGCGAAGGTAAACGCGGCAAGAACGCCGAGCACGCCGACGATCGCGCCGGTCAGCGCCGGGCGCACCGGCACCGCCGAGCGGTCGCGACCCGGCTCGAGCGCGAACCGGGTGCCGATCACTGCGGAGACTGGCAGGCCGGCTCGCGCCAGGGCCAGCGCAAGCGCAGATCTGCGGGGCAGCGTCCGCGTCCTGCTCGCGGCCAGCGCGGTGCCGGCCGCGATAGCCGAGCCGGCCAGCACCACGAGCGGTACCACCGCCCAGCCGGTCCCCAGGATCAGCCAGTCGGTGTCGATGCCCGGCTCGGGCTCGAGCGTCGACACGCCGCCGATCGGCATCCAGCGGGACGCCACGATGGCCCCGACCACGGCCAGGGTGGTGCCGGCCACTGCGGCCGCGAACGGCGCGGCGATGGCGGCAGCCACCGCCTGCCGCGGCCGCAGGCCAGGCCCACGCAGTAGCTGCAAGTCCGCCATCGTGGCCGAGATATAGCGGGCGACGGACTGGCCGATAAGAACGACGGCAGCGGCCAGCGCCGCCAGGCCGAATGCCAGCAGGCTTGCCGCCTCGAAGTTGCTGAGCTGCCGGACCGGCCCGCCGAAATCGACGTAGTTGTTCCATACGTCGATATCTGACCGGCCGGTTGCCCGGGCCAGGTCAGCCCGGAACGCGGGTATCCCTGCGGCGCCGCCCCTGAGCCTGACCAGCGCGTTGATGTAGGTGCTGTCGTGGCGGCCCATCAGGTTGGCCCGGTAATGGGTAAGCAGGCCAGGTGATGGGACGAGTGCCCCGTTGGAGCCGGGCGGGTCGGAGAACCAGAATGACCGGATCACGCCGACGATGCGCACCGGTACCCGCGGCCCGTGCGGGACCGTGCCGGTTGACGGGTCGTACCCGTTAGCGGCCTCGCGCGGAGTTGGCAGGCGCAGGGTAATCATATCGCCCACGCTCTTGCCGTATCCGACCAGGAATCGCGGCGTCACCACGGCCTCGTCGGCGCGGCGGGGATCGAATAGCCGGCCGTCGAACACCACGGGGCGCTCAATCGTCCGCATTACCTGGCTATCGCCCGGGGGGAAGCCGAGGTTCTGGCCTGCCAGCGGATACCCTTCCAGGGCGAACCCGGCGATAGCGAATGTAGTCAGCGCCGTGACCTCGGGCAGCGAGCGGATCCGGGCCCAGTCGAAGCCGGGCTGATTCGGCAGCACGGTGACGGTGGTGGGCAGCGTGCGTGCCCAAAGACGGCTGAACGCGGTCTGGCCGCGCCGGGCCCCGGCGACGGCCGTTAGCACGGTCATGGTGGCTAGCGCTATCAGCAGCCCGAGGACGAACAGCGAGCGCCATCGCCGCCGCGCGTCAAGCCGCAGCCAGGCCAGCACGATCCGCATAACCGCTCATCCGCCTGGCGGCAGGCGGGCCCGCCGGGACAGGGACGGGCGCTGTGGTTCATGCCTCAAAGTAGACGGCCGGCGGCCGGTAGGTCCAAGAGTGCTAGGACGAGATCCGAGGTGAGCTGCCATCCGCCAGAGCCGGCCTGCTGGCACCAACATCGTCACCAGCCGTTGATCGCCAGGAATTTCCCGATCATGACATTCACCTGCTCCGGGACTTCGAACTGGGCGAAGTGACCAGCCCCCACGGTCTGGCCGATGGTGATCGCCGGGCACAGGCGGCGCAGGTCGGCCGATGAGTTGGCGGGAGCGGCCGAGCCGATCGACAGCACCGGAACGCTGGCCTTGCCGAGCGCGCTTGCGCCATCGAATTCCCCCATCACCCGGATGAGCTCGGCTGCCATCCGCGGCGAGACACTGCGCATCTCCGCGATGATGGCCGTCCGGCGAGCCACATCGGTAGGCAGGAACATGCCACCGACGAAAGCCGCCCGCCAGGACCCGTCGTCGTCGGCGCTGATGGTCGCGACAGATTCGCGGAAGAACGTCTTGGCCGCCTCGTTCGTGATCGGCGCCGGGTCAACCATCACCAGTGCGCTGATCGCGCCCGGCCACCCGGCACAGACCAGCCCGATCAGCGCACCCAGGCTGTGCCCCACCAGCACCGGGCTGCGCAGCCCTGCCGCGCGGGCGACGGCAAGCACGTCGTCGGCCAGCACCTCCATCTCATAGCCGCCAGCCACCGCGTCCGGCTGGCCGCTCTCGCCGTGCCCGCGCAGGTCCATCGCGGCGACAGCATGACCGGCGGCGAAGTACTCGAATTGCGGGGCGAAATACGAACGGCTGCATGACCAACCGTGCACGAAGATCATTGACGGCTGGCCGGCGCCCGCGGTCTGGTAGGCCAGCCTTACGCCGCCTGCGGAAAGGTACTCAGTCATGGCTGCTCCTAGGCCGCGCCACGCCCGATCGCCTGCAGGCGGTCGCGCTCGTCTGGCGTTAGCCCGGCGGCGACCGCGAACGCGGCCGCATTCGCCGCGACCTGCTGGGGCCGGGTTGCCCCGAACAATACCGTGGTTACCGACGGGCCCCGCAGGGCGAACGACATGGCCAGCTGAGCCGGGTCGCGGCCAGTCTCGCGGGCCAGGGCAGCAAGCTCGCGCCCGGCTGCCACCGCGGGGCCGAATCGCGGGTTCTCCAGCATCCCGGCGGCCCGTCCGGCCGCCGGGTCCTGGTCATACTTGCCGGTCAGGATGCCGCCAGCCAGCGGGTAGGACGCAACGATCGCGATGCCCCGGCGGGCGGCGACCCGCTGCATGTCCGGATCCTCGACGGCCTCGCGCATGACCAGGCTGTACGGCGGCTGGGTGGCCACCGGGCCCGCGATCCCGGCCTGCCTGGCGAGCTGCCAGGCGAGTTCCATCGCCGCCGGCGGCCAGTTCAGGGTTCCCCATGCCCGCGCCTGGCCGGCCCGGATCAGCCCGCCGATCATCTCGACGGCGTCCGGCAGCGGTACGCCGTCCGGCGGCGCCACCGTGTAGATCAGGTCGATGTGGTCCAGGCCCATCCGGCCGAGCGAACCCGCCAGTTCCTGCTCCGGTGACTCGTCCGGCCAGAATTCCCACCACAGCTTGTTCGACACGACCGTGTCATCGCGCCGCCAGCCCGCCGCGCGGAACAGTTCGCCGAAGACAACCTCGGAATAGCCGGTCGGGATCGGCGCATGCCCGGTCTCGTCGTTGTAGCGCGCGTCGTCGAGGAACGTAATGCCAGCGTCGCGGGCCGCCTGCATGACGCGGATCCCCTGCTCCCGGCTGATCCGCTCGAACGTGCGCCACGACCCTAGCGCCAGCCGGCTGACCTGGATGCCGCTGGCGCCCAGCGCGACGCTGGGAATAGCGGGTGCCGTCATGATCTCCCCTGGCGTTCAGCGTGGGTGCTCAGCGCCGATGTTAAGCGCTGGTGCTCAGGGCGCCGCAGCCGCCCCTCGGCACTGCACGCGCCGGCCGCCTCGCGGACCAGCCCGGCAATCGTCGTCATGTCAGTCGAGGCCATGACGTCAGGGCCGAGCAGGCGGGACAGGGCAGCGTCGGCGGCCGCGAACCGGGCGGCGACAACGGCAGCCGGACTCGCGAGTTCCCATGCCGCGGGGATGCACCTGGCCACCATCGCCGAATTGAAGTTGTAGAACGTAGCCGCGACGACGCCGCCGCTGACCGCGCCCATCGGGGCCGACCGCCCGGCGAAATAGCACATCCGCCCAGGCTGGAGCCCAGCCGCCACCAGCCGCTGCTCGGTTTCCGGAGCAAAGCAAATCAGCGAGTGCAGGGCATTGGTGGCGTGATAGACACGTCGGGCGAGCGGTGCGGCCATGCCGGAACCATAGCGACCCGCCCCGCTCTCGCCGACGGCACCTGGACAGGAACGAGGAACCAATATGGCTGACCGGCCGCCAGCCCAGACATCAGCCCTGCCGTCGGTCGCCCTGCTGGGCACCGGGATCATGGGCCTGGCCATGGGCCGCTGCATGCTGCGCGCCGGGCTGCCGCTGCGCGCCTGGAACCGGACCCGGGTCAATGCGCTGCCGCTGGAGGCCGGCGGCGCGGTCATCGCGGAGACGCCTGCCGATGCCGTCCGCGGCGCCGCCTCATCGTCACGATGCTCTCAGACGGCGCGGTGGTCAGCGCGGCGATGGAGGCACTGGCCCTGGCCCGCGGCCTTGCGGTCGACCCGGACATGTTCCTGCAGGCGGTGGCCGGGCGCTTCAGCCGGGCCGCGGAACTCGGCCACGCCGACGAGGACATGGCCGCCACCCATTTCGCCAGCTTCGACGGCAGCTAGCCAGGTTTGCCGCGTGCTGCTGGTTCCGGCATCGGCGGGTCGTCGTCCATGATGATGCCGCCGCCGTGCCCCCAGGTGAGGTAGCGGTATGTCAGGTTGATCAGCGCCGAGATCCGGTTGCGGTTACCGAGCAGGGTCACCAGGTGCAGGCCGAGCCAGGCCAGCCAGGCCAGCGTGCCGCGCACCCGGATGCCGGGCGGCAGCTGGACGACCGCCGACCGGCGGCCGATGGTCGCCATGATCCCCTTGTCGTGGTAGCTGAACGCCGCAGTCGGCTGCCCTTGTGCCAGCGCGACGACCTGCTCCGCGGCGTGCCGGCCCATCTGCAGGGCCGGCTGGGCGAGCTGCGGCAGCGGATGACCGTCGATCAGCGCGATGTCGCCGACCGCGAAGATCCGGTCCTGCCCCTGCACCCGCAGGTCCTGGCCGGTCAGCAGGCGGCCGCTCTTGCCCTGCGGCAGGCCCCAGCGGCCCGCGCCGTCCGGCGCCGCGACGCCTGCCGCCCACACCGTGAGCTCGCTGCCAAGCTCCCGGCCGTCGGTCAGGATCACCCGGTCGGCGGTGATCTCCCGGATGCCAGTGCCCAGCATGACCTCTACGCCGCGATCCGCCAGCTGCCGCCGCGCGTGCTCGCGCAGTGACGGGTGGAACGGCGTCAGCAGATCCTTGACCTGCTCAATCAGCCTGATGCGCACCCGGCCGGGATCGATGTCCGGGAACGCGCTGGCCAGGGCGATGCCGCGCAGCTCGGCCAGGGTACCGGCCAGCTCGACGCCGGTGGCGCCGCCGCCGACCACGTTGACGCTGGCATCTTCCTTGACGCCAGCCGCGCTCAGCTGCTCAAAGCACGCCATGATCCGGTCCCGCAGCGCGACCGCGTCGTGCCTGGTGTACAGGCCGAAGCTGTACTTATCCGCGCCGGTCACGCCGTAGTAGGAGGCCGATACCCCGGTCGCGAGGATCAGGTAGTCGTAGCCGAGCTGGCCGCCGTCGGCGAGCATGACCTGGCGGCCGGCGGTGTCGAACCCGGCGACCTCGCCACGGCGGAAGCTGGCACCGTACTTGCGGGCGAACCCGCGCAGCGGGAAAGACACGTCGCTCGGGTTCAGGCCGGCCGTCGCCACCTGGTAGAGCAGCGGCTGGAACGTGCTGTAGATGTTGCTGTCGACCAGCGTCACAGCCATGCCCGCCCTGGTCAGCCGTGCCACGGTCGATAGCCCGCCGAAGCCGGCGCCGACCACCACCACCCGCGGCCTGCCGCCGTCCCCGGCGGGCCGGCCGGGCCGCCGCCGCCATCTCGTTGCCACTGCTCCTCCATCCGACCAAAACGTCCAGATCCTGACTACCCACGGATAGCCGCATCATCCCCGGCGGGCTGGATGACGTCACCGGCCGGTACTGGCGGCATTGTCTGCTCGCGGCCGGGTAATTGATGCGCGCCGATAGCCTCATGAAGCGGAGGACCTGAAGATGCTTGCCATAGTTGCCGCCATTATTTTCGCGATCGCATTCATCATCCGGGTCACCTCCACGGCGACCGACGTGATCCTCGCGCCGATCAGCCTGCTGCTGGCCGGGCTGGTCTTCCTGGCGCTGCACCAGGCGGGCTTCGGCTCGGGCTGGTCGTACTCGCGCCGGCGGCGATAGCGGCCCTCCGGCCGGGAATAACTCAGGGTGCCGGGCAGCAGCCCGCCGGCCCGCGTTATCCGCTATCCGCTGCGTCTCAGGCCAGGTGCGCGGCCATCTTCCTGGCGCACTCCATCGCGGAGACGCGGGTGGTGTCCACGTCGACATCGTAGGTCACGCCGTCGTGCACCAGCTGTGCCTGGGACGCGGCCATCCCGGCAACGCGGTCGGTCCGGCCGGCCTCGCGCTGCGCCGCGACGACCGGGTCGCAGTGCACCCCGACCCACAGCACCCGCAGGCCGGCCAGCGCTGTCCGCCACCGCTGCTGCGAGCTTGCCCCGCCGATGAATGCCTCGTCCACGATGATCCGGGCGCCGGCCCTGGCCGTCGCGGCGACACCGGCCGCCCAGGCGACGTCGAGCGCGCGGAAGGCAGGCCCGACCACGACCTGCCCTTCATCGCCGAAACCGATCCCGCTGCCGCCCGTCCGCAGGTACTCCGGCATGGCGTCGATCAGCGTGTCGGTCCCGAACGTCAGCCACGGCTCGGCCAGTACCGATTGCAGGCAGCGCGCAATCGTGGATTTACCCGAGCTGGATCCGCCGTTCAGGACGATCACCTGGACTGGCACGATCCAGATCGTAGCCAGCCGGGCAGCGGGCCGCCGAGCCGGCCTTTCGCCGTCCCATTGGCCCGCCGAATTGACCGTTGACACGGGGCGCGAGGGGCGGGAGCCTTTGGCTCGCGGCGTCCTTTCCTCGGGAATGGCGGGGGCGCTCTGACGGCCCGCTCATTTGGGCTCACCGGGAGGTTCCGATGGTGGGATTGGCACGAGCGGGCAAGCGCCGGATGCGGCGGCTGGCGGCGTCGGCCGCTATCTTGTGCATGCTCTCTTACGCGCTGGCCGCAGCCGGGCCGGCCAGCGCGGCCAGCACGGCCGCCGGGCAGCCCGCGGTGACCGCGCCCGGCGGCCCGGGCACGATGTCATTCTTCGATCTCGCCCGCAAGGACTGCCTGGGCACGGCGCGCAACACCGGCTCCAAGGTCTGGTACACGGTGGCCGGCGGCGTGCTGTCCGACGTCTACGAGCCGACCATCGACAACACGAACGTCGGCACCCTGCAGTACATCGTGACCGACGGTTCCACCTTCACCGACCTGCAGACCCGCGACATGACCTACACGGCCGCGGCCGGCCCGTCCGGCATGGCCTGCACCGTGACCGCCAGCAGCGCCAGCCATGGCTACCGGCTGGTCACTACCTACATCACCGACCCGGCCCGGGACACGGTGCTGATGGACACCAGGCTGGCGGCCACGCCAGGCTCGCATACCAACATCAGCAAGCTGAAGCTGTATGCCCGGCTGGACGCGCACGTCAACGGCGATGGCGGCGGCGGCAGCGAAAACGCGGGCGGGAATACCGGGATCATCGACACGTCCACCGGGTCCCCCATGCCTGTTATCTACAGCACGAACACGGTCACCCAGGCAGCCAACCGCAGCTATGCGGTGCCGACCTTTATGGCGCTGCGGGCGAGCAGCGCGTCTGCCGCTGCCAGCGTGGGGTACGCGGGCACGCCCAGCGACGGCCTGACGCAGCTCGACGCCAGCCACACGCTGACCAGCTACGACTCGGCGCCGGACGGCCATATCACCGCGACGCAGGATGTCACTCCGCGTCGCGGCGGCGACGTAACGCTGGCACTCGGCTTCGGCCGCACCCAGGCCAGCGCGGTGGCCACCGCCGGCGCGTCGCTGGCGCGCTCGTTCGGCCAGGTACAGCAGAGCTACCTCAACGGCTGGGCCGGCTACGACCGCGGCCTGCGCACCCCGCCGTCGCATTTCCCTGGCCTGTCCGGCGGGCAGGCGCGTGACCTGCGGCGCCGCTACTACCTGTCGGCCAACGTGATCAAGGCGAGCGAGGACAAGACGTTCCCCGGCGCGATCGTCGCCTCGATGGCCAGCCCGTGGGGCCAGGCAGTGCAGGCCGGGGTAAACGTCGGCGGCAAGCCGGTCTACTTCGGCTCCTACCGCGAGGTGTTCTCCCGCGACCTGTACGAGGCGTTCACTGGCCTGCTGACTGATGGCGACCTCGCCACCGCGCAAGCCGCTACCCGGTTCCTGTTCGACAAGCAGCAGCTGGCCAACGGGCAGCTGCCGCGTAACTCGCTGGTCAACGGCCAGGCCGCGCCGGACACCGGCGGGAACCAGCTGGACGAGACCGCTTACCCGATCCTGATGGCCTGGCAGTCCGGACTGGCCGGGGACACCGCGCTGTGGCAGCAGCACATCCGCCCGGCCGGGGATTTCCTGGTCGCGAACGGGCCGTCGTTCGGCTCGGAGCGGTGGGAGGAGCAGTCCGGCTTCTCCCCCTCCACCATCGCCGCCGAGATCGCCGGGCTCACCGCCGCGTCGGTGATCGCCGCCCGGCATGGTGACACCGCGCGGGCGCAGCTGTACCAGGCGACCGCGGACGATTTCCAGCGCGCGATCAGGACCTGGGACGTGACCACCAGCGGCCCGGACGGCCCGCGGTACTTCATCCGGCTGTCCAAGTCCGGCGACCCGAACGCCGCCATCAGCTACAACCTGGGCAACGGCGGCCCGACCGTGGACCAGCGCGCGGTCATCGACGGCGGCTTCCAGGAGCTGGTGCGGCTCGGCGAGCTGCCGGTCAGCGACCCGGACATCCAGGCCTCCCTCGGCGTGGAGGACAAGCAGATCTCGGTGTCCACGCCCAGCGGGACCGGCTACTACCGGTATGGCACCTCGACCGCGGCGGGCAGTGCTGACGGCTACGGGGACTGCTTCCAGCCCAGCCAGTCCTCGTGCGTCGGCCAAGGCCGGCCCTGGCCGACCACGAACACCGGCACCGGGCACCTGTGGCCGGTGCTGTCCGGCGAGCGCGCCGAGTCCGACGTCGCCGAGGGGCAGCTGACTGGCGCCTCCGGGCTGCTGGAGGCCATCGCGCAGTTCTCCTCCGGCGTGGGCCTCGTGCCGGAGCAGGCCTGGGAGGATCCGGACCTGGCCGCGTCGCCGTTCGGCAGCGATCCGGCCACCGCGTCGATCGGGTTCACCGACGGCAAGGCGGCGGGCTCGGCCTCCCCGCTGACCTGGGCACAGGCCCAGGAACTGCGGCTGATCCTGGCCGTCGGGGCCGGGCGCACCCTGGAGACCCCGGCGGTAACCAGGGACCGCTACGTGGCGCACGCGCCACCGGGCGCGATCAGCGTGACCATTTCCGCGCCGGCTCCCGGCAGCTCGATCTCGACGGCCAGCACGGCCGTGACCGGCACGACGGTGGCCGGGGCAAAGGTCGTGGTGGAATCGCTGGACACCAGCACAGGGGCGCCGTCGGCCACCGGGACGGCAGTGGCTGCGGCGGACGGTTCGTTCTCGGTCACCGTGCCGGTCGGCTTCGGCGACAGCGTGCTGACCGTGGCCGCCACCGCGTCCGGCAACCGGACCGGGTATGCGCAGACGACGGTGACCAGCAACCTCATCAACGGGACGACCGTCCTCGACGTGACCGACCCGGCCGGCGACGACAACGGGCCAGGCACCTTCCAGTACCCGACATCCGGAGACTTCCACCCCGGCGCGTTCGACCTGACCAGGTTCCAGGTGATCAGCGACGGCAGCACCGTGTTCCTACGGGCCACGCTGGCCAACCTGGACCCGACATTCGGCTCGCCGCTTGGCGCGCAACTGCTGGACGTGTTCGTGCGCGCACCCGGCGCGGCCGCGACGTCGACCGCGGCGCCCTTCCCGTCCCGCAACTACGCCATCGCGCCGGCCGACGCGTGGAGCGAGCGGGTCGAGGCGCAGGGCTTCGCGTCCCCGGTCTGGCAGGACGCCGCCGGCAACTCGCTCGGCATCGCGTTCGTGGCGGCGTCGCAGGCGAGCAAGACCATCACGGTCGGCCTGCCGCAAGCCGCGTTCGGCACCCCAGCCCCGGGCTGGTCCTTCGCCGTGGTGCTGACCGGTCAGGACGGGTTCAGCTCCGATCAGGCCCGCAGCTTCGCCGCGACGCCGCAGCCGTTCCAGTTCGGCGTCTGCGCGGCCGACGGCACCAGCCCGATCTGCTCGGCCGACCCGGGCAGCATGCCGAAGGCGATCGACGTGCTCACGCCATCGGGAGTGTCGCAGGCCACCGAGCTGGACCCGACCAAGGGCCCGGTCGTCGTCCAAGGAGTCCCAGTCCCGTGAGATAACGCAGCCGGGGTGACCTGATTTCATGGTGGGCGGCATGGATGCGGGCTCGGCCACGCTGGCGGTCGAGAAGCACCTCGCTGGCGCCTACCGGAAGCTCGGTATCCAGGGCCGGGGCGAGCTGGCCGACGCGCTCGGCGCAGCCATCACAAGCTGACGCCGGCCGCCAGCGGGCGGGCAGGGCCGGCGCCGGGCCGCAAAGTGTGAGGTGGCCACCCCAGTGCACGCTGCCCGTGGCGAATGCATGATCGCGTTCTAGCGGGCCGCCAGCACTGCTCGTGGCCGGCCTGCCCTGGCCATCCGGACGGGGACAATGCCCCTGCCAGGACAGGGCATCCGGCCCTGTAGGCCAGCCCGCACACCGCGCAAAGTAGGCATTACATCTCCGCTAGTAAAGGAGCCGAGGAAGTCGGCCGGATAACACCCGGCCGCCAGCACAGCGAGCGTCACCGCCCGGGCACGACCGGACCGGTGACGCTCGCTGCGTGCCTGCCCTGCCTGGCTGTCATGCCGTGACCGGGCGGCTGGCTAGACGTCCAGGGCAGCGCTACCAGTTCTCCGGCCCGGCCGCAAAGGCGAGCTGAGCCAGCACGCCGGGCCGGTCCAGCCGCCGCCCGCTGGCGGCGGCAGCCGCGCGCGGTGCTAGGTTTCAGCGCTATGCCTGCGAGGGTCGCGATAGTCACCGGCGGCGGCACCGGAATCGGCCGGGCGGCGGCACTGGCTTTGGCAGAAAACGGATTCTCCGTGGTGATCGCCGGGCGGCGGCCTGATCCGCTCAGGCAGGCCGTCCGGGACGCCGCGGCAGCCGGGTCCCGGCTGCATAGCGTAGTCGCGGACGTCGCCGAGCCGGCCGGCGTCCAGCGGCTTTTCGATCAGGCAGTGCGCGAGTTCGGCCGGGTGGATCTGCTGTTCAACAACGCCGGCCAGTTTTCCCCGCCGGTGCCGCTGGAGGACGTGTCATACGCCGACTGGCAGTCGGTCGTCGGCGCGAACCTGACCGCGGCCTTCCTGTGCACCCAGGCGGCGTTCCGGGTGATGCCGCGGCAAGATCCGCGCGGCGGCCGGATCATCAACAACGGGTCGATCTCCGCGTACTCGCCGCGGCCCAATTCGGCGCCGTACACCGCGACCAAGCACGCGATCACCGGCCTGACAAAGGCCACGTCGCTGGACGGGCGGCGCTACGACATTGCCTGCGGTCAGATCGACATCGGCAACGCGGCTACCGACCTGACCGCCAGGCTCGCGGCCGGTGCGGCCCAGCCGGATGGCAGCACCAGCCCCGAGCCGGTGATCGACGCCGGCCTGGTGGCCAGCGCGGTCGTGCACATGGCCAGCCTGCCGCTCGACGCGAACATTCAGTTCATGACGCTGATGGCCACGAAAATGCCGTTCGTCGGCCGCGGCTAGCAGGCGGCGTCAGCCGAGCCGGCCGGGCCTGGCCAGCGGCCAGAGGAACTCGACGGAATGCCGAAGAGCCAGGGCCACGACATGTCCTGACGTCGATCTTCTCGACCAGTTATCAGGCTATTTGTCAGCCACCCGCCGCAGGATGTTACCTGTTCGTAGCAGAAGCGCCCCGGTCACGCCTGGGCCCGGTCAGGCCGACATGATGGCGGGAGGAGGCCGATGGCGTATCCCCCGATTGAGCCGTACGAGACCGGCATGCTCGACACCGGTGACGGCAACTTCATCTACTGGGAAACCTGCGGCAACGCCGATGGCGTGCCCGTGCTCGTCGTGCATGGCGGCCCGGGCTCCGGGTGCTCAGCCAGAGTGCGCAGGTCGTTCAACCCGGAACGGCACCGGATAATCCTGTTCGACCAGCGCAACTGCGGGCGGAGCATGCCGCACGCGAGCGATCCCGCGGCTGACATGAGCCTCAATACGACCGGGCACTTGGTCCGCGACATGGAGCAGTTGCGCGAGCACCTCGGCGTGCAGACATGGCTGCTGCGCGGCGGGTCGTGGGGGGTGACGCTGTCGCTGGCGTACGCGGAACGCTATCCGGAGCGCGTCTCTGGCGTGATCCTGGTCAGCGTCACGTCGGCCCGCCGGTCGGAACTTGACTGGCTGTACCGGGGCGCCGGGCGATTCTTCCCCGAGGACTGGGCACGGTTCCGCGACTACGTCGCCGCCGGGAACTACCGGCTGCCGACTGATACAGAGCCGCCGATCGAGGATCTCCTGATGGCCTACTCGCGGCTTATGGAGAATCCTGATCCTGACATCCGCGCGCGGGCCGCGACCGAATGGCTGGCCTGGGAGGACGCGGTCATCTCGACGGAAAGCAACGGCGAACCGGGTGCTTACAGTAACCGGCCGGATGACGCGAAGCTCGCCTTCGTGCGGATCTGCTCGCACTACTTCGCCAACGACGCATTCCTCGACGACGGCGTGCTCATCCGCGAGGCGGGCAGGCTGGCCGGCATTCCCGGCGTCCTGATCCACGGCCGCAGCGACCTCGGCGGCGGCGTGATCACCGCATGGGAACTCGCCCGACGCTGGCCCGGTGCCGAGCTCATCGTCATCGAAGACTCCGGGCACACCGGCAGCGCAGCCATGCAAGAGGCAATGCACGCTGCCGCCGACAGGCTATTCGCGGCGGTCGCCGAGCGTTCGGCCATCGGCAGGCAGTGAGCTACGCGTTGCGGCGGATCCGGCCGGGAGCACGCCAATGACGGACCTTGCCGCTGGGCCTTCTGCGGGAGGCGCGGCGTCGGTGGCCTGTGCCTCCCGCAGCGTGACCGGGGTGATCGTGCCGTTGTCAGGATGCGGCGTCAGCTGGCGGTTAGACATCCGCCGACTGGCGGATGCTCTCCGCGCGATGGCCCGGCACGATGCGATGAATGGAGATTCGCATCATCATGGACAACCTGGATCCGCCGGCCGGGCGCCTGCAGGTACTGCCGGGCCGCCGGGCATTGGCGGGCTCCGCCGGGTCCGCTGAGATCGACTTCGCCGGCTGGCTGGGGCTGCTGCGAGCGCTGTATGAGATAACCGGAGCGGCCGGACCGCCTAGGCCGGGCGCGCCGTGATCGCCAGCTCAGGCGCGCGGCCCGGCGCTGATCCGGCGCTGATCCGGCGCGGGTGCTGTTCAACCCTCCTGGCAGCCGGATCGCCATCCCGCCCGGCTTCGCCGCCAAGCTCGCGGACACGGTATTGCGCGGCATCGCGCCGCAGCCCGCGTCTGCTGACAAGGATGTTTGAGCAGGCCTGGGCGGTTCAGCGTCCTGACCTGGACTTCTCGCCGGTCGGCGCGGTGATCCGGCTGGAGCGGGTGCGGGCTCATCTGGAGAGCGGCCTGGCCGAGGTGTTCGCCAGGTGGGGCCCTCCGCGGCGGACTTCCAGATGATTGTCGCGCTCCGGCGGGATGGTCACCCGTTCCGGATGCCGCAGGCCAGGCTGATGACCACGCTCGCGCTCACCTCTGGGACGCTCAGCGTCCGGGTCGACAGGCTGGTCAGGGCCGGAATCGTCAGCCGCGACCAAGACCCGGCCGACGGCAGGGCCAGTCTCGTCACGCTCACCGCGAAAGGGCATGACCTCTTTGACAAGGTCGCCCCGGCGCCCGGGCCGGTACCGCTCTCGCTGCTCCGGGGCGAGAATCCGCAGCAGGTCAGAATTCAGCTAACGCTCAGCTAATCCGGTAGCGAGCGTCAGCTTCCCCTGAGGTTGCCTCCAGGTACCGGGCCCATCCTGGTCAATGCAGGACAAGGCGATCCGCAGGGCGAGGAGAACAGGCATGGATACGGTCCAGGAGTACCCAGGCGGCACGGTCCAGGAGTACCCGGGCGGCACGCCGTACCCGGGCGGCACGCCGTACCCGGGCGGCCCGCCGTACCCGGGCGGCACGGCAAGTGCCGGCGGCCCGCGGCGGCAGTGGCCCCGCGGCCGGCTGCTGGCCATCACCGCGGCGGCAGCCCTGGTCGCGGGCGCTGGCTCCGCCTGGGCGGCGACCGGCGGCGGCGGCGCAACTGTGCTGACTACTTCTCAGATCGTCAGTAAAACGGGACCTGCCGTGGTCGACGTTATTTCCACCCTCGGCTACCAGCAGGCCACTGCGGCCGGTACCGGCATCGTCCTCACGTCGTCTGGCGAGGTGCTCACCAACAACCACGTCATCGACGGCGCTACCGCCATCAAGGTCAGGGACGTCGGCAACGGCCGTGTCTACCCGGCAACCGTGAAAGGCTACGACGCCTCCCATGACATCGCGGTGCTGCAGCTGAAGGGGGCGTCGGGCCTGGCCACCGCCGACCTTGGCGACTCCTCGAGCGTCCGGGCCGGGCAGAAGGTCGTCGCGATGGGCAACGCGGGCGGTAAGGGCGGCGCGCCGTCAGTCGCGACCGGCCGGGTCACCGGCCTGGATCAGTCGATCACCGCCAGCGACGAGACCGCTGGCACCGCCGAGCAGCTGCAGGGACTCATCCGCACCAACGCCGGCATCCAGCCAGGCGACTCGGGCGGCCCGCTGATCAACACCAAGGGCCAGGTGATCGGCCTCAACACGGCCGCCTCGGCCAGATCCGGCAACCAGGTCAGCTCGGCCAGGGCCACGCAGGCCTTCACCGTCCCGATCAACGATGCGACTGGCATAGCCCGCCAGATCGACGCCGGCCGGTCCTCGGCCACGGTGCACATCGGCGCCACCGCATTCCTTGGCCTGGCGTTCGCTGCCCAGAACGGGGCCTCGGGATTCCCGGCCAGCCCGGGGGCGACCGTCAGCGGGATCCTGCCTGGCTCGGCCGCCGCCACGGCCGGCCTGACGACGGGAGATGAGGTCACGTCGCTCGGCGGCCAGGCCGTCAGCTCGCCGTCGCAAATCCGCTCAGTGCTGACCGGGCACCATCCCGGTGACAGGATCAGCATCACCTGGACCGACCAGTCAGCCGGCCAGCACAGCGCCACCGTCGTCCTGGCCGCGGGGCCGGCCGACTGCAGCCGGCCGTCGCTAAGCCGCCGGGCGCCGGGCGCCCGGCGGCTTAGCGCGTCAGCAGGACGGCCAGCGTCCGGCGTCCTGGCCGCTGCGCACCCGCGGCGAACGCGATGACGCCTGGGTTGCACACTGGCCAGTACGGCCCCGTTTCAAACCTGGCTGACCGGGGCGGGTCAGGAAGGACGACCGATGGCAATCGCGACCGTCAACCCCGCTACCGGCGAAACGCTGAAGGCCTACGACGAGCTCACGGTTCGCCGCCCCGGCCCTAATGGCCGGCAACGTGGGGCTGCTCAAGCATGCCTCTAACGTGCCGCAGAGCGCTCTGTACCTGCAGGACCTGTTCGCCCGAGCGGGCTTCCCCGAGGGTGTCTTCCAGACCCTCCTGGTCGGCTCCGCGCGGGTCGAGGCGTGCTGGCCGGCATCACCCCGGACATGCGGGTGCACGCCGAGGAAGTCTTCGGGCCGGCCGCGGCCCTGTACCGGGTAGCTGGCATCGACGAGGCGATCGAGCTCGCCAACAGCACCGAGTTCAGGCTCGGCGCCAACGCCTGGACCGAGGACGAGCAGGAACGGCTCCGGTTCGGCCGCGATCTCGCCGCCGGGATGGTCTTCAACGGCAACGTGACCTCGTACCCGCAGCTGCCGTTCGGCGGCATCAAGACCGCTGGCCACGGACGGGAGCTCGCGGCCGAGGGCATCCGCGAGTTCTGCAACATCAAGTCGGTGTGGGTCGGCAGCAGCCAGGCCAGCTGACCGGGACCGGCGCGAGCCCGGACCGGCGGGCATGCCCGAACCGGCGGGCCCGGACCGGGGCCGGGCACAGCGGGCAGGCGAACGGTTCGCGCAGTTTTCCGCCCTGTAGGTTGCCTAAGTGGACCTTGTAGCTGAGCCGGGCGCGCCTGGCACATGCTGAAGATCGAGCTGTCCTGGCAGGGCGCCGCGGTTATCTCGGCGTGCCTGCTCAGCGCGACGGCGGCGGCCAGGCTACGCGGCCATCTGGCGAAACGCGAGGCCGGCCGCAGCGGGTGGATCAGCCTGGCCGGAGTGACCGCTATCGCGCAGGAGGCCGGCATCGTCGTCGGGCTATTCGCGCTGTGGCAGTTCGCCGGCCGGTACGCGACCAGGGTCCGCGGCGGCGCGCTCGCCCGGGCCGAGTGGATCTGGCATGCCGAGCGAGTCGCCAGGCTGCCGAGCGAGACGGCGGTGCAGCGGATCTTCCTGCCGCATCCACTGCTGGTGCAGCTGTCCAACTTGTACTACGCGAGCCTGCACTTCGCCGTCTTGATCGCGCTGCTCGCGTGGGTCTTCCTGCGGCATCGGGACCGGTATCCGGAGGTGCGCGCGCTCCTGGTGATGCTCACCGCCGCGTGCCTGTTCATCCAGCTGATCCCGGTTGCGCCACCGCGCATGCTGCCCTCGGACGGGATGGTCGACACCGGGGTGCTTTACGGGCAGTCGGTGTACGGGTCGATCGCCGGCTTCAATCCCGACGAACTCTCGGCAATGCCGTCGGTGCACGTAGCCTGGGCGCTGCTGATCGGCATCACCGTGGTCCGGTGCTCAGCTAGCCGGTGGCGCTGGCTGGCCCTGGCCTACCCGGCGGCGACGAGCCTGGTGGTGGTCGTGACCGCCAACCATTTCTGGGCCGACGGGATCGTGGCCGGAGCGCTGCTGCTGCTCGGCATGCTCGCATACCAGGCTTACCGGGCCTCGTGGCGTGCGCTGCGGGGCATCCGGATGCTGCGCCGGCAGCCAGCGGCCGGCGGCGAGGACGTCCCCGCCTTGACTGCCCGAGGAGAACCGGCCGCCTGCGAGGCACCGGATCGCAGGCGGCCTGGGGGACGCTACTGGACCTCGACCGGCAGCTCGTAGAATCTCGGCCGGGGGGTGCCCGGCCTTGTCGTGCACCCGGAGCACCGCCTCCTTCGACGGCCCGGACGACAGGCAGAACATCTTGCCCGACTCCGGGTCCAGCCAGGTGCGCTCGAAATGCACGCCTTCGGTCCCCTCCGCCGCCCGGTCGCGCTCGTGCGCCTCGCGGAGCTGATCCGCCGTCACGCCCACGAATCCGCTGTGCACGTCCATGAACCTCGCCATGCCAGACTCTCCTCATGGTCACCGATCTGGATGTCCCCAGCCTCCATCTGGCGGCCATGCGATTCATCGGTCAGGTGACCTAATCGGCTGGTACCAGATACTTACTTCCTAGCCGGCTTCCCGGGGAGGTGCGCAATGACGGCTGGCGGCCCGCTGGAGTCGCCGGTCCTGGTTGGCCGGGCCGACTTCGTCGCGCTGGCCGAGCGGCGGCTGGCCGAGGCCGCGGCGGGCGCCGGCCAGCTGATCTTCGTCGCGGGCGAGGCGGGCATCGGCAAGACCCGTCTGCTCGGCGCCATCGCCCGGCATGCCCGCGCCAGCGCCTTCGCCACGGTCCGCGCGGCGGCGTTCCCCGGTGACCCGGCGTCGCTAGCCGGCCTGCTGCTGGACCTGGCCAGCGACCTGATGCCCGCCAGCGAACCGGCGCTGGCCGACATCGGGCAGCGCATGTCGGCGCGGATACGCGCGATCTCCGCCGCCGATGGCGACGCGCACCACCGCCGCCGGGTACTGGTGCAGGACCTGGTCGACCTGCTCGTGATGACCGGCGCTGACGGCCCGGTGCTGATGATCCTGGAAGATCTGCACTGGGCCGACGAGCTGAGCCTCGAAGTGCTCGGCCACCTGGCAGGCCGTCTCAGGGCCAGGCCGGTGCTGGTGGCCGCCGCCTACCGCAGCGACGAGCTCTACCCGCAGCTGCCCATGCGGGCTCTGCGGACCCGGCTGATATCCCAGCGGCTCGCCGAGGAAATCCGGCTGCCGCGGCTGGATCCGGACCAGACCGCGGCCATGGTCAGCGCGGTAATGGGACGGCCGGCCCCAGGAAGGGTGGCAGCGGCGATCCACCAGCGCAGCGACGGCATCCCGCTGCACGTCGAGGAATTTCTGGCCGCCGTCAATGAGGTCGCGCTGAACCGGCAGTCCGGCACGATGGTACTGGCGGCCGCGGTCCCGGACACGCTGGGCGGCGCCGTGCTGAGCCGCGCTGCGCACCTGGCTGACCGGACCCGCGGGGTGGCATCGGCAGCCGCCGTCATCGGGCGGTCCTTCGACTTCGACCTGCTGACCAGTGTCACCCAGGCAGACCCGGCCGACGTGGCCGGCGCCCTGCGCGAGCTGCAGGAGGCAAACTTCGTCGTGCCCGGCGCTGACGAGCTCACCTTCGACTTCCGGCACGCGCTGATGCGCGACGCCCTCTACGCCGACACGGACATCCCGGCCCGGCGCCGCATGCACGAGCTGGTGGCCACCGCCGCGGCCGAGCGCGGCTACCGTGACGCGTTCGTCTCCGCGCATTTCGAGCAGGCACAGTGTGCCGATCTCGCCTACGCCCATGCGCTGGCCGCAGCGCGCGAGGCCGCCGCGGTATCGGCCCATCGCGAGGCGCTGGACCTGTACCGCCGGGCGGTGCGCACCGTGCCTGCCGATCTTCCCGCGGGGGCCCGGGCCGGGCTGTTCGCCGCGCTGGGTGACGAGGCCGCGGCCACCGACGACAACACGGCCGCGGCACAGGCGTACCAGACCGCGCACGAGCTGATCACCGGCACTGGTGACGTGCGCGCGGCGGCCGCGTTGGTGCCGCGCATGGTCGCGGTCGCGCACCTGCTCGGTACCGGTCTCGATGACCGGGTGGGCATGCTGCAGGCGGCCCTGGACACCCTGGGCGGGGCGGCCGGCGCGGACCGCGAGCGGGCCAGGCTGAACTCGGCCATGGCCGCCGCCTACATGCTGGACCGGCGCCTCGATCAGGCCATCGACTACGGCGAGCGCAGCCATGCCGAGAGCGAGCGGATCGGCGACGACGAGACTACCCTGAACACCGCCGTGACGCTCGGCTCGGTGCTGGTCTTCGCCGGCTCGCCGGACGAAGGCTGGCGGCTGCTAGAAGACGCGATAGCCCGAGCCCGTGACACCCAGCAGGAGGCAGCAGCCGCGCGCGGCTACCGCATGATCGGGTCGTCCGCGTCAGTCCTTGCTGAGTCTAAACGCGCAGAGCACTGGCTGGTCGACGGCATCAGGTACGCAGAGCAGGTTGAGCTGTGGAATCACCAGCATTACATGGCGGCGCACCTGGCGCACGTGCAGTGGGCCACCGGCCAGTGGGACGCGGCCGCGCTGACGGCGCAGCACGTGCTGGCCGACGGGCGCGGCGGCATCACCACCTGGATCACCGCGCAGTATGTGCTGGGCTATCTGGCGATGGGCCGCGGCGACTGGGCGGCGGCGGCCAGCCTGCTGGCCGAGGCGCTCGCCGAGGGTGAGCGGATGGCCGAGCTGCAGCGGCTGTCGCCGCCGCTGTGGGGGCTGGCCGAGGCGGCCAGGTGCCAGGGCGACTACGACACCGCGCTGCTGCGCTGCGAGCGCGGCTACCAGGCCTCGGCCGCCGTCACCGACGCCGCGTACCTGTACCCGTACCTGCTCACCGGCGTCCGGGCATATCTCGAGCGCGGCGAGACTGATGCCGCCGAGACGTGGGCGAACCGGGTCGGCGCGGTGCTCACCGCTCGCGCCATTCCTGGCACGCTGCCCGCCATCGAGCACGGCCGGGGGCTCGTCCTGCTGGCCCGCGGGGACATCCCCGCGGCGGAGCAGGCGCTGCGGTCCGCGAGCGAGTCGTGGCGGGCGCGGGACCGGTTCTGGGAGGGCAGCTGGGCCCGGCTGGATCTCGCCCGGGCGGCCGCCCGGGCACGGCACCGGGGCGAGGCAGCCCAGCTGATCGACGAGGTCCGTGCCAGCGCCGCCGCGGCCGGCGCGGTCACTCTCGCCGAGGCGGGCGACCGGCTCGCCGCGTCGCTGGACGGCGGCCGGGCGGCTGAGCCGTGGCACCCGCTGAGCGCGCGCGAATTCGAGGTCGCCCGGCTTGTGGCGGCCGGCCTGACCAACAAGCAGATCGGCGAGCAGCTTTACCTGGCCACCAAGACGGTCTCGGCGCATGTTTCGCACATCCTGGCGAAGCTGGGCGCGGCCCGGCGCACCGAGATCGCCGCCTGGTGCGCCACCATCCGGCCCGGCGGCGGCCATCCAAACTCCGGCTAGCAGGCTAGGTCCGACAAGGTTTGAAGATCGTGCCAGCGGTTGTGACAGGTGAGGCGAAGCCCGCAGCCGGGGCGGCGGCCAGCTCACTCATCAGTGACCTGCAGACCGGGCAGCCGCCGTCAGCGCCAGCAGCCGGGTAACTGCCACGTCCGCGAGGGCGCCACATCAGGAACCAGTGACACCAGGCACCATCCAGACGACGATGGAGATGAAACTGCCTGCATGATACGCACGAGTAACCAGGTGGCATCAGCTATGACGCTCCGGGTCGGCACGTCGGGCTGGCAGTACGCGGACTGGCGCGGCGTGCTCTACCCGCCGGGCGTGCCGCCGCGGCGCTGGCTGGCCGACCACCGCCACGCCGCGGCGGCTGAGCCGGATCCGCCAGCCGAAGGCCCACATCCAGGCCAGGCGCACCACGACAACCGTCGACACCACGGCTGCCCCGGTCAGCACCAGCCTCCCGAGCGGGCCTCTCGCTTCCACGCTGAAGGCGTGGAAGGAGAGCCCGACCAGCACGAACAGGGCAGCGTTGACCAGGAACACCAGAGTCTCCCAGAAGGCTCCGGACTGGAGCCTGCTCCGGGCGGAGAACGCGCTTCCGCTGCTGTGCCAGCCCAGGTACAGGCCGGCCACGACGGCGGCAAGCACGCCAGACGCGTGGATCGCCTCCGCGGGCAGATAGGCCCCATAGGCCAGCAGTATCGAGCCGGCGATCTCGATCGGCGGGTCATCGATTCGGTTGCGGAGCCGGCGGCAGGCCAGCCCGACGGCCAGCCCGATTGCCCCTCCCGCCACTGCCGAGTACACGATCGAGCCTGCGGTGCGGGCAACCGAGAAATGCCCCGTGGTGGCGGCGGCCACGGCGGCGGAATACAGCACCAGCGCCGTGGCATCGTTGAACAGCGCCTCTCCCTCCAAGATGGTGACCAGCCGCCGCGGCAGGCCGATCCTGCTGGCGATGCTGGTAGCCGCCGAGGCGTCGGTCGGGCCGACCGCGGTGCCGAGCACGAACGCCATCGGCCAGGAGAGATGACCGAGCCAGTGGGCGACCGCGGCGACTCCGCAGGCAGTCGCGAGTACCAGCAGGACGGCGAGCACCCCGATCGAGCGGGCATTGCGGAAAAATGCGGTCGGCGAGGAGGTGACCGCGGCGTCATACACCAGCAGCGGGAGCAGGCCGAGCAGCACAATCTCCGGCTGAAGCGAGACATCTGGCACGAACGGCAGGAACCCGATGATCAGGCCGGCCATCACCAGCACGACCGGCGCCGGGACGCCTGCCCGGCGCAGCACTGCAACGGCGAGCAAGGTGGCCGCGGCGACGCCGAGGACGATGAGTAGCTGGCCAGAGCTCACGCCCAGATCCTTGCCCTCCCGGCGCCCGGCCAGCAACTGGCCCCGGCGCCGGCCCGATTGAGGGCAGGCTGATCGTACAACCGCTAGGCAACGGGCTGGCCAGCCAGGTCACGGGCTGGCGGCAACGAGAGCTGACCGGGATGATCGGGCACATGGGTCTAGCTGATGGCCGGGTAGCTCTGGTGACTGGCAGCTCGCGCGGACTGGGCAAGGCGATCGCGCGGCGGCTCGCCCGCGATGGCCTTGCCGTCGCCGTCAATAGCCTGGCCGACAACGGGGCAGCGGCCGAGGTCGCCCGCGCCATCGCCCGCGACGGCGGGACCGCCGAGGCGTTCGCGGCCGACGTCACCGACGCAGAGCAGGTCGCCGGGCTGGTAGCCGCGGTCGCCGCCAGCCTCGGTCCGGTCGACGTGCTGGTGCTCAACGCTACCGGCCCGCAGCCGAATGCCACGCTGGCCGACGTGGCGTGGCCGGACTATCTCGCCCAGCTCGACTTCTTCGTCAAGAGCCCGCTGCTGGTGGGCCGCGCAGTGCTCCCGGCGATGCTGGCGCGCCGGTCCGGCCGGATCATCCAGATCGACTCAGAGGTCGTGGACCGGCCGCCGCCGGGCCGGTCAGCCTACGCCACCGCAAAGAGCGCGCAGATCGGCCTGGCCCGCAGCTGGGCCCGCGAGCTCGCCCCGGCCGGCATCACCGTGAACATGGTCGCTCCCGGCTTCGTCCCGGTAGAGCGGCACGCAGGCGTCCCCGCTGAGGTCAGGGCCGCCTATCTCGCCTCCGTGCCGGCTGGCCGGATGGGCACCCCCGAGGACATTGCCCACGCAGTCAGCTTCCTGGTCTCGGCTGAGGCGGGCTTCATCACCGGCCAGCGCATCGTCGTCGATGGTGGCCGCAGCCTCGGCAGCTGACCCAGCGCCCTGTCCGGTCATGTCGTGTGCCGCGGGCGGCTAAGGCTGCGCGGGCGGACCATCGCCGCCAGTGCTTTCGGGGACCTCGACTTCGACCTGTACGGGCCGCAAGGCGTCAACGTCGACGTCAGCGGAATCACCATCTTCGGTCACCGGCGCGCGTGGGGGCGTGCCGCGGGCCGGCTGGTAGCGGTCGAAGGCGCAGTCCACGGTGCCCTCGCCGCGAGTCAGTGTCGGCAGCTGCTGCCGCAGGTCGTGCACCCGGGCCGCTGGGATCTCGCCCGCCAGGATGCACGCGGATCCCCGCATCGCGGTCTCCTGCGGGACGGCGCGCAGCCGGGCCAGCGCGGGCAGTACCGAGCCGGCCGTGTCGGCCGGTACCTCAAGGCGGAAGCGGTGCATCGGCTCGTACACCTGGGTACCGGCCCGCTGCAGGGCGCTCATCAAGACCAGCGGCGTCAGGTTGCGGAAGTCCCCGGCGGTGCTCGACATGCTGCGGTCAACCGTGCCGTGTGCGTGGCTCTGCCGCGGCCAGTAGCCGGACTGCGTCATGGTGACCACGGCGCCGGCGACCTGCCAGGCCGTAAATGCCCTGCCGTAGCGTCTCATGCACGGTTTCCTCGACTGCCTTGAGGAACGAGAACGGCAGCGCCCCGAGCTCGATCTCCAGCCGGAACGCCGTGCCGGAGCCGGCCGCGGCCGGCTCGATTCGCAGCCCGACGGTGGCCAGGAACGGATTGAGCGCCTGGTCGATTACCTCGACAGCCGCACCGGTTCCGCTGGGCCGTTCAATACAGATCGTCGTTGTCTCACGGAATCCGGCCTCGATACCGTAGTCATCCGCCAGCGTTGCCTGGATGACCTCCTTCTGCACCTCGCCGTATAGCGAGACGAGCAGTTCCGCACCGGCATCGCTGCGCAGGTTGATCAGCGGATCCTGCTCGGCCAGCTGGGTGAGCGCGACGTGCAGCGCGCCGTTATCAGCCGGGGCGGCCGGGAACGACGACCGGTGCCAGCGTGGGCGGGCGAAATGATGACCGGCCCGGTAGCCCGCGGTTCGCCGAGCGAGTCGCCGATCTGGATGCCACCGAGGCCCCATAACTTGCCGATCTGCCCGGCGGTTACGGACTCACGCCGGACGGCCGAGCCGCGGTCGAAAACGCTGATCGCGGTGACCTTCCCGGCCCTGGCCTTGCCCCCGCTATCCCGGCCGAACCGGAGCCGGTCGCGCACTCGCACCAAGGCCGCGCGCCGATCCCATCGCCGCGATGGCGGGCGTCAGCTTCGCGGAAATGTCCTGCAGCACGCGGTCATACCGGGCGCCGCCACGGTCGATCTTGTTCACGAAGATGAGGACGGGAATGCGCAACCGCTGCAGCGTTCGCATCAGCACCCGGGTCTGCGCCTGCACGCCTTCGACGGCGGAGACCACCAGCACGGCGCCGTCGAGCACGCTCAGCACCCGTTCCACCTCGGCGATGAAGTCCGGGTGGCCGGGCGTGTCGATCAGGTTGATCGTGACATCGCCGATGACGAACGACACGACGGCGGACTTGATCGTAATTCCGCGCTGCCGCTCCAGCGCCAGCGAATCGGTCTGGGTGCTGCCGTCATCGACGCGGCCGATGCGCGAGCAGCGCCGCGGCCGGCGGTGCCGACCGGGACGCGCAGATCCGGATTCTAACCCTGACGGCCGCAGGCCAGAGACTGCCCAGGATCATATTTTCGCAGTTTAAAAAGTTTTTTCTGACCTTGTGCCGATCCAGGGTCATTCTGTCAGAGGCAGTCGCTAATTTGGTCGAAGAAGATACAGCCAGCAGGTCCTAGCCGGAAGGAGGGTCAATGCAAGAATCCGCCATCCCTCCCGATCCTTCCGCCAGCTCCGTGCCCGCCGCCCCGGCGGCCGACTCCGGCCCCGCGCCCGCCCCCGTCCCTGCTCCCGGTGCCGGCCCCATGCCCGCCGCATCTGCTCCAGCGGGCGGTCCCGCTGCTGCGTCGCCGGTGTTCGCGTATGACGATGGTGAGCCGTTTGACGTGGAGGCGTATTTCGATCCGGATTACGGCCCGCCGGAGGGCGAGGATGCGTGGCTGGCGCAGGTGGCCTCGCCGGTCGCTGATGAGTACCTGGCCGCGCACCAGCCCGCTCCTGCAGCGCGCGAAGTGCTGGCGGCCGGGTTCACCCACCGGGACCGCGAGCCTGGCGCCCGCGGCTGGGCCGCTGGCGGCGCGTTAGACGTGATGGAACCCGGCCCGGTGCTGGCCGGGTTTGCCGATGACGCCATCAGCGGCGGGCTGCCCACGCTGAGCGACGACGAGCTGATCGGGGTCTTGTGCGCGGCGCGGCGGCTGGCGTCCCGCGCCGCGGGCATCGAGCTGGCCGCGGTCACGGACCTGAACGCCCGCCGCGAGGCCCATGCGGTGAAGGTCCGGGACCGACGGCAGGCCGAGCACGTCGGTGATGAGATCGCCGCGGCGCTGAGGCTGACCTGCCGGGCCGCGGACAAGCTGCTGGCCCTGGCGGTGGACGTGACCCGGCTGCCCGCCGTGCTGAAGGCCCTCGCCGACGGGCGGATCGACCTGCCGAAAGCCGGCGTGTACGCGGCGGAGCTGGCCGGGCTGCCGGACCTGCCGGCTGCCGCCATCGCCGCGGTGACGATCACCGAGGCGGCCGGGCTGACCACCGGGGAACTCGGCGCGCTGCTGCGCCGCCTAGTGCTGGCCCACGACCCGGACGCCGCGCGGAAGCGGCGGCAGAAGGCCGAGAAGGGCGCCCGGGTCGAAACCTGGGCTGAGGCCGCCGGGACCGCGGCGCTGGCCGGGCGAGACCTGCCGCCTGCCGACGCGCTGGCCGCCGACAAGAACATCGACGACCACGCCCGCCAGCTCAAGAAAGCAGGCGCCCCCGGCACCCTGGAATGGCTCCGCGCGCAGGTCTTCACCGCCCTGCTCACCAGCCAGCCCCTCTCCACCCTGCTCCCCGGCGGCAACGGCCACGGCAGCCGGAACAGCGGCGGAGACGACGGCCCGCGCGGAGACAACGGCCACCCTCGCGGAGACAACGACAATCCCGGCGGAGACGACGGCCCCGGCGAGGGCGGCGGGGGGATTCCGCCGACCGTGGCCAGGAACCGGGCCGACCGGCGGCCCGTCGGGAGCCGCCTGGCCCGCTGGGCAGAGCACCACGGCGGGACTTGGCGGATCGGTGAACCTGACCATCCCGTTGTCCACCTGGCTCGGATTGACCGGGCTGCCCGGCGAAGCCGCCGGACTCGGCCCGCTGGACGCCGGCATCAGCCGCGATCTCGCCGACCGCATCGCCGCCACCCCCGGCAACCGCTGGTGCCTGACGATCACCGGCCCCGACGGCCGCGTCATCGGGCACGGCTGCGCCCGTCCCCGCGCCGGTCCGCCGCCGCGAGAAGACTTCCTGCTACGAAAAACCGAGCCGCCCGGCTGGGCCCGGTCACCCACCTACGAGGCGTACAGTCCGCCGGGAGCAGCCGGGCCGGCCAGCGACGGCACCACCCGGTGGCTCGCCGGGCTCAAGATCAGCTGGCTGGAAACCATGGCCTGCGGCCACGCCCGCGAGACCCGCGCCTACCAGCCATCAGCAAAGCTCCGGCACCTGATCAAGACCCGCGACCGGACTTGCATGTTCCCCGGCTGCCGAAGACCCGCCCGGCAATGCGACGACGATCACACCCTGCCCTTCGACCAGGGCGGCCGGACTTGCGAGTGCAATATGTCCCCTTTGTGCAGACGACACCACGCTGCCAAGCAGGCACCTGGCTGGCACCTCCTCCAGCCCCAGCCCGGCACCCTGAACTGGACCATGCCCAACGGCAGAACCAGGACAATCACTCCACGCCCATACTCAGCTCAATCGTAGGCGCCTGTCGCAACGTCCGCCGCTGCCCCGCGAGGACGGCCCCGCAGCGAATGGCGAGGCCGGCCGCCGGGGAGCGAGTTGCCGGTCGCCCCGTTACTTAACGCGCTCGAATGCCCCCTTCGGCACGCATGCCAAGATGCCCGTACCCGCACCGCGATCTTGTCATACTGGCCCGATGCCGGTTAATACCCGATGCGCGGCGATGCTCGCCGGGACAGCGCTGCTTGGTATCGGCCTTGATCAGGTGACGAAGGCAATCGTGGTTGCGACCGTCGAGGGCAAGCCGCCGGTTCGGCTGATCGGCGGTGTACTGACCGTCAACGTCTCCCGGAACTCCGGTACCGCTTTCTCCTTCGCGCCAGCGGCGACGGTGCTGTTCACCTGCCTGGCGGTTGCGGTCTCCGCAGCGATCGTCGCCAAGGCACGCCGGCTGCGCTCGGCTGGCTGGGCAGCTGCGCTCGGATTGTTGCTGGCAGGAGCCGTCGGGAACCTGTGTGACCGGCTGACGCGAGCACCAGGCATCGGCCGCGGCGCCGTCGTCGACTTTATCGACCTGCAGCACTTCGCGACCTTCAACATCGCCGACAGCTGCCTGACGTGCGGAGCGGTGCTCGCGGTCCTGCTGTCGCTGGGCGGCATCCTGATGACGGGCCAATCATCCGGCGACGCCGGGCGGCGGGACGCGGGCTATGTCAATGGGCGTCCCGCCCGGAACTAGGGTTCGGCGGCGGAGCCTACCCCGCCGGGAAGAACGCCAGGCGCTTGATGGTCGTGTCGTTTCCGACGACCTGCGCGTCGCCGCCGATGTAGATGCCCGCGCTCGTGCTCAGCGATGCCGCCCAGCCCTGGCCGCGGCCGGTAGCCGTGGAATTGTTGAAGCTGGTGATCGCATGGCCGTAGTTCGCGTCCCCGGCGGTCATGTCCATGGCCCCGATGCCGTAGTGATTCTCCTGGCTGGCCTTCACCTTCACGCCGTTGATGTACACCGCGTGGTTGAGGGATTTGTTGTGCCCGCCGAGGTAGGCGACGTCGCCGGTGTCCACCACGGTGAACAGCGAGTCGAACCCGGTGACGTTGACGATGAGCGGATGTGGCGTATTGGCGTTGCCATCGCTCTTGAACCGCGTGAACGCGTCGCACAGCGCGCCGTGCGCGCCGAAGGCGTCGAAACCGCCGGCGCCGCTGGCCGCAATGTCAAAGAACGTGCCGGTGGGGTCCCAGTCCACGCCGCGGGCCCAGGTGTCCTTGGCGCTGCAGTTCGTGGAGTTGCTGGCATTGAGATTCGTGGGATCGTTCCACGAGTTGACGGTGGCGCCGCCGGCTGGCGTGATGTTCAGGATCGCCACTTCCTTGTGCGTCGTACCGCCGACCGAGGAGAAGTTGCCGATCATCGCCGCCTGGCTCTGCTGCGGGTTGATCGCGACCTGCGCCACCTTGGTGGTCACGCCGGGGGTGACTACGCCGGAAATGCCTAGCTGTGCGCCGGTGAGCGCGCCCGTGCTGGGGCTGACGAACGCCAGTGCGGTGACGGCGCGGCCGGCCAGGTGGCTGAAGTTCCCGCCGAGCCATACCGTGCCGTTCACGTACTGGACGTCGTTGACGATGCAGCCGCCGCCGCCCGCGCAGACCTTGGCATCGAACGCCCCGTCAATTGCGCCGGTGGCGACGTTGATGTTGACCGCGGCGACGCCCCGGCGGGTGACACCCGCCGAGCCGGGAGCCGGGGCGGCCTTGCTGAACCTACCGGCCACGTACAGGATGCCGGCCCCGTTGCTGGCGAGCCCGGTCACCGCCGAATCCTTGTACGCGGTACCGCCGGTCTGGGCGGAGGAGTAGAACTGCGGCTTCCACGACGTGTCCACCCGGTGCGTGCTGGCGCTGAACCTGAAGATGTTGTGGAAGCCGGATGTGGTGACGCCCGTGATGCGGTCGGTCACGCTGCTGATGATCCCGCCGACGTAGATCCAGCCGCCCACCTGCTTGAGCGCCAGGACGCGGCGACACAGGCTCTGATTAGCCGTGGCGTAGCAGTACCCGCCTGGGACAGCCGGCGTGAGGTCGCTGGCCTGCCCGCTGACCGTGCCGGGGATAGCCTGCCCGGCATACGCGACCGGGGCGGCCAGCCCGGCCAGCCCGGCGAGCGCCATCAGCGCCGCGGAAGCCAGTGGGACGAGCCTGCGGGCAACGCTCATCACGGTGTTCCTCCGTCATCTCGGTGGCACAGCGGCGTATCTGCGCTCAGGCGGGGGCACCCGGACGGACGCGGACGACGCCGTGACCCGTCCCGCTGCAGAGCAGCAAAACACACTCTACCTGCACAAATGCAATTTGCCGAGACCCGGTGGCTGGGCAGGCACGGCCATCGGGCAGTAGCCAGGGGATACTGGCCAGATGGGCTGTGAAGTCTCCTGGTTCGCGGCGCTGTGCGACGACGACTACGAGTTTCTCGGCGTGCCGGACGGCGCGCTGCAGTCCAGCTGGGAACATTGCCGCGGCATCGCGCTCGGCGCGGAGGAAGCGGGATATGACAACCTGCTGCTGCCGTCCGGCTACGCGATGGGGATCGACTCGGTGGCGTTCGCGGCCGGCATCGCGCCGCTGCTACGCAGGATGCAGCTGCTGGTGGCGGTGCGGATGGGCGAGATGTGGCCACCGCAGCTTGCCCGGCAGCTTGCCACCATTGACCAGATGCTCGGCGGCCGCCTGACGATCAATATCATCTCCTCCGGCCTGCCCGGCGAGACGATGGAATCCGTGCCCAGGTACCGCCGCACCCTGGAGATCATGCGGGTGCTGCGGGATCTGCTGGACGGCAAGGCCGTTGATTTCCACGGCGAGTTCGTCGACCTTGCCCTGCACCCGCCGCGGCTGCGCCCGGCCGGCGGCCGCTGCCCGCCGTTCTATTTCGGCGGCCTGTCCGAGGCGGCCCGCGAGGTCGCCGCCCAGGCCGCGGATGTTTACCTGATGTGGCCCGACACGATGGATGGAGTCGAGGCGCTCGTCGCCGACATGCGGGCGCGCGCCGCCCGCTACGGCCGTGAACTCCGGTTCGGCTACCGGTCGCACGTCATCGTCCGGGCCACCGAGGCCGAGGCGCGGGCCGCAGCCCGGCGGCTGATCTCCCGGCTGGACGACGAAACCGGGGAACTGATCCGCCGCCGCTCCCTGGACACCACCTCGGCGGGAACCATGCGGCAGAACGAGCTACGCGACACCGCCGGCCCGGACGGCTACGCCGAGCCCGGCCTGTGGACCGGCATCGGCCGGGCGCGCTCCGGCGCCGGCGCGGCCATCGTCGGCGACCCCGGCCAGGTGCTCGCCAAGCTGCGCGGCTACGCCGGCCTCGGCCTGGAAGCATTCATCCTGTCCGGTTACCCGCACGCCGCGGAAGGCGACCTGTTCGCCAGGCACGTCCTGCCCCAACTCGATCACGGCCCGCTGCTCCCCCGCTGACGGCCCGCTGGCCCCGCTGGCCCGCTGGCCCCGCTGGCCCGCTGGCCCCGCTGGCCCGCTGCAAGCCCGCTCGTCAGCTCCACGGGCGCGATTGTCGACCAGGGCGCGCTGCATGAGCACCTGCGCACGCACCCGCAATCGGCGCCGGAATAGCCGCCTGGTGGGACGAGCCGACCGGAGACGCCCCATTCCAGACGCCCCATTCCGGACCGATTACCCCTTCTTTGACCTGCCCAACCTGATTGACTCCCCGCACAATTCCAGCATCGTGCCGGGAGCATGTTGTCCGGTGCCCGCATGGCCGCCGAAAACGTGCGCCGCTACCTACGCGGCGAAGCCGTCACGGGAGTGCTCCGCCGGGCCGATTACCCGGCGGATCTGCGCGGGTAACGAAGACCTGCGGGCTGATATGACGCAGCGCGCCGAGCAATGCGCCCAGGCTCTCGTCCTGCGCGACCTCGACCATCACCTCACCGGTTAGCTCGGCTTTGTCGTCGCTGCGGGGCGCGAGGCGGACGATGCTCACTGGCTGATCAGCGAGGGCTTCGTGCAGGCGCGCACGGCTGCGCGGATCGTCGGAAATGGTTAGCCGGATTCGCCACCTCAGCACATTGCGGTACATGACTTCGCCTCCGCAATCCCAGTACCTGATACACCAGCTCAACCGTCGCCGAAACGGCCGGCCGGCACCAGAGGCACAGGTCCTGCCCGGCCAGGGCCAACGGCCGTGAGCGCCGGCCGGCCGGGCGGGATCTCCGTCTATCCTGATTCTGTCAGCGCAGACAGCGGGAGGCTGCCATGCACGCCAGGACTAGCCGCACGACGGCACCGCCGGACCGGCCCGCTGGCGCGGAGCTGCTCGAGCGGCCGCTGGCCAATAAGGATGCCGCGTTCACCCGGCAGGAACGCGCGGCACTCGGCCTGCGCGGCTTGCTGCCCTGGCGCGTCGCCACGATCGAGCAGCAGGTCGCGCTGGAGCTGGAGCATCTCCGGTGCAAGTCGACCGACCTGGAGAAATACATCGGGCTGGTGGCGCTGCAGGATCGCAACGAGACGCTGTTTCACCGGCTGCTGCTCGATCACCTGGAGGAATTGGCCCCGATCGTCTACACGCCGACGGTCGGCGAAGCATGCCGGCGTTTCAGCCACATCGTGCGGCGGCCCCGCGGGCTCTGGATTACGCCGGACGACATCGCGTGCATCCCGGAACTGCTGCACAATGCCGCCCGGCCCGGGATCCGGCTGATCGTCGCCACCGACAATGAGCGGATCCTCGGCCTCGGCGATCAGGGCGCAGGCGGCATGGGGATCCCGGTCGGCAAGCTCGCGCTGTATTCCGCCGGGGCCGGCATCAGTCCCAGCCTGACGCTTCCGGTTTCGCTCGATTGCGGCACCGACAACCCCGGGCTGCTGGGCGATCCGCTTTACCTCGGCTACCCGAAGCCCCGGCTGCGCGGGGCCGCCTACGACGATTTCGTCGAGGCATTCGTCGAGGCGGTCGTCGAGGTCTACCCGGATGCCGTCTTGCAGTGGGAGGACTTCAAGCAGCACAACGCGATCCGCCTACTGGACCGATACCGACACCGCATCGCGAGCTTCAACGACGACATCCAGGGCACGGCCTCGGTGGTCGTGGCCGGGATCCTCGCCGCCGCTCGGCGCCGCGGCGAGCCTATGGCCAGCCAGCGGCTGGTATTCGTCGGAGCCGGCGCCGCTGGCATCGGCATCGCGCGGCTCGTCGCGGAAGTCATGCGGGCCGAGGGCGCGGCCGGGCAGCAAATCCGCCGCGCCATAGTGATGCTCGACTCCAGGGGCCTGGTATTCGAGGGCCGCGACCACCTGGACGACGACAAGCGCCCGTTCGCCCTGCCACGGTCCGAGTTCGCCAGCTTCGGCTTCGAGCCGGCTACCCGGTATGAGCTGGAGACAGTGGTGCGGCAGGTGGCCCCGACCATCCTGGTCGGAACCAGCGGTACGCCGGGCGCCTTCACCGAGGGCGTGATCAGGGAGATGGCCGCGCGAACGCCGGTGCCTGTCGTCTTCCCGCTGTCCAACCCGACGGCCAATTCGGAGGCGACGCCAGCCGACGTCCTGCGGTGGAGCCAGGGACGCGCGATTGTCGCGACCGGCAGCCCATTCGGCCCGGTGCAGGTCGGCCGGGACACCCGCCTGGTCGGGCAGGCCAACAACGTCTTCATCTTCCCTGGCGTCGGACTGGCTGCAATAGCGGCCCGGGTCAGCGAAGTCACCGACCGCATGTTCCTGGTCGCGGCCACTACCTTGGCCGGGCTGGTGTCAGCGGACCGCCTCGAGCACGGCGCCCTCTATCCGCAGATCGCCGAATTGCGGCAGATCTCCCAGGCAATCGCCGTGGCGGTGGCCCGGGAGGCGCACGACAGCGGGAAAACCGCCCTGCCACCCGGGGCAGACATCGAGACGGCGGTGAGCGCAGCGATGTGGGCGCCCGGCTATCCGGAACTTGGCGGGTAGCGCGAACGCCGGACCCGGGCAAGCCGTTGCGAGGAGTCCGCCGGGGGAAAACCCGTTAAAAATATGAAACGGATTGTCGGCAGTCCATCGGCTAGCTATCGCGGCTGCCTTTCCTGGCGCCCGCGCAGCAGCCCTCCTGAGCACGTGGACCGCGCGCGGATGCCATCATCGGAGGATGACGCTGGAAAGCGACCGGCCGTTCCCGGTGCTCCGATCGGTGGTCCTGGATACCACTGACGCCCGCGGGCTCGCCGAGTTCTACCGGCAGCTGCTCGGCCTGGCCTACCGGGCCGGCGACGAACCGCCAGCCGCTGGCGAGATCGATCAGCGGGGCTGCGACTGGCTGGTCCTGCAGCATCCCTCCGGCTTTCCCCGTATTGCGTTCCAGCAGGTGAGCGCCCTGCCGGAATCGACCTGGCCGGAAGACGAGGTCCCGCAGCAGATCCACCTGGACCTGGCGGTGCCGACCGCGCGGGAACTAGAAACCCAGCACGAGCGGGCGATGGAACTCGGCGCCCGGCTGCGCTACGACCGGTCCGCCGACGAGCAGGAGCCGCTGCGGGTCTACGCCGACCCGGCCGGGCATCCCTTCTGCATCCTCGTTGCTGCTGGCGAGACGGCACCGTCGATGTAGGTGACGGTGTTGGCGGGGATGGCGGGGATGCGCGGGCCGGGAAGCACGATGCTGGTGAGGTTGAGCGGGTCGGCCGCGGAGATCTGGACGGGCTGGCCGGCTGGCTGCTGCTTTCGGACTGCCCGCAGGACATCGACGGCGCCGGGATGCGCGAATTGCTCGCCGCCGAAGCCGGCCACGAACCTGCCGCCGCGAATGGTGCCCCGGGCTTCCATCCGGCGGAAGGCCCACAGGATCTCGCGCCAGGGCACGGCGAGGTTCTCCCTGGCCATGAGGTCACGGAAGACCACCCCCCAGCGGGCAGCGAGTTGCTCGGCGACTGCTTCGGCTAGCTCGTCCCGGTCACCCGCGGCTGCCGGGCAGGGCAGCAGCGACCACCGCCCGGCCGATCCGGCAGCGGCACCGCCCAGGCCGTGCCGCAGCCCGCGTAGCCCGGCTGGCCTGGCCCGCCCGCCACGGCGCAGCAGCGACCGGACCGCGCGGAAGCCGTCGGCGGTGACCAGCCCGCGGGCCACGCCGTCCCAGAGCGCCTGCTCGACCTCGCCCGGCAGGCGGCCGGTCACCGCCGCGAGGTCGGGCCGGAACAGCGCGCCGTGCTGGCGGAGCGCGTCGAGCACGTCGCGGGTCCGGCCGGCCTCTGGCTCAGCGGGCGTCAGGTCGCCGCGCGCGGCGCGGAGCAGCCAGGGCAGGTCGTCGCGGATGGTCAAGGTGATCGGGGTGGCGCGGGACGGGGACAGCCCGCCGCGCCGGGGGCCCGGATCCGGCTCGCAGTCACGCACCGACAGCCGCCCCCAGCTGACCTGGCCGGACAGGCACGCCTCATCCAGCCACTCGCGCCGGTAACCGTCTACCCGAGCGGCGAGGACGGCGCTCTCCCACGCCCCGGCCGCCAGTTCATAGCCCTGCAACTGCTCGATGACGGCTAGCACCCCGCGGCGGCCCTCGCGCCTGGTGCCGGCCGCGATGTGCTGCCAGCGCAGCAGGAACCGGATGAAGTCCCTGGCGGTTACCGGCTCGATCTCGCGGCGCCGCCGCTGCCGGGTGTAGGCGTGGATGCGGGCGAGCAGCCGCCGGGCGCAGAACAGCTCGGCGCCGCCAGGCCCGGCGAAATGCCCGCGGATGGCGAAGCCTTCCTCCTCCAGCCGGGCCAGGGCGCGCACCACGACTGGTTCCGGCAGGCCGGTCGCCTGCGCCAGGTCCGCGACGGCCGACGGGCCGCGGCAGTCCAGGTGGCCGCGGAGCAAGTCGGCGGCCGCCACGTCCGGGTCGGCCGGCCCGGCCGGGAACGGGCACGGGTGATCGGGCGCCACCGCGGCGTCGGGGAACAGAGCCTCGATGGCCGGGCGGCGTTCCACCGCACACCACAACTCCCCCGCCGGGCCGTGCAGGCTGACGGCGCGGCGGGCGCGGGTCAGCTCCTCGAACCAGGGCCGCCAGGATTGCGCCGGGCGGGCAACGGTGAGGGTCATCAGCAGGTCATGCAGCTCATCGGGACCGCGGGGGTCCGGGCGGACCTGCCCAGTGACCCGGTCGATGGCAGCGGGGTCGAGCCTGCCCAGCTCATCGGGTTCAACCGGCAGCCCGCGGCGCAGCGGCACCGCACGGCTCCGGCGGTCTTCGGCGGCCGCGTCGTCCAGGAAGGTGAACGGCCGCCCGGTCAGGATCTCGTGCGCGAGCACCGACGGCTCGGTGTTATCCCGCAGCACGACGGTGACCCGGCCGGACTCGATCCCTTGGATCAGCCGCCGCAGGCCGTCGATGTCCATGGCCTCGTGCAGGCAGTCGGCCAGCGTCTGGCGGACCAGGACATGATCGGGAATCTCCAGCGGGCCCGGCGCGACGTTCTCCTGGCAGGCGGCCAGCGTCGGGAAAACCGCGGCCATCAGGTCGTCGGCCTCCATCCGCTGGATCGCCGGCGGGTTCTTCTTGCCGCCGCGCATCCGCAGCACGGCCAGCGAACGGTTCAGGTTCCACCGCCACCTGGCCGCGAACATCGGAGAGGTTAGGACCGCCTGGCGGACCACGCCCTCCACCGTGGCCGACGCCAGGAACTTCGGCACCCGCTCAAGCGGGAAGCTGTGCTGCGGCCCCAGCGACAGCAGGATCGCGTCATCGCTGGCCGCGGCCTGCAGCTCGAAGTCGAAAGTGACGCAGAACCGCTTGCGCAGGGCCAGCCCGAGGGCCCGGTTGAGCCGGGCACCGTAAGGCGCATGCCCGACCAGCTGCATTCCCCCGGCATCGTCGAAGAACCGCTCCAGCACGATGGTGTCCATGTCCGGGAGCACCCCGAGCTGCGTCAGCCCGGCTGCCAGGTAGGCCGTGATCGTCTCCGCGGCGTCGTCGCCTATCCCGCATTCCGCCTTCAGCCAGCGGACCGCGCTGGCCGGGCCGGCCGGGCCGGCGGGCTGGGCCGGCTGACCGCAGCCGGCCGGCCACCGCCTTCCGGATGGCGCAGACCTCTTCCGATAGCTCAACCGTGCGGCCGGGAGCCTCGCCGTGCCATACCGGAACCGACGGCGGGGCGCCGCCGGCATCGGTCACCCGCACCACGCCTGGCTCCACCCGGCGGATCCGCCACGAGGTGGTGCCGAGCAGGAATACATCCCCGGGCATCGACTCGATTGCCCACTCCTCGTTCACCGTGCCGACCAGCATGCCATCAGGCTCGGCCAGTACCCGGTAGTCACCAAGTTCCGGGATCGCACCGCCGGAGGTCAGCGCGGCGATCCTGGCCCCCCGGCGGCCCGTCAGCCGTCCGGTCACCTGATCCCGGTGCAGGTAGGCCGCCCGGCGCCCGCGGCCGGTGCGGATCCCGTCCGAGAGCAGCCCGGCGACCTCATCGAAATCCCCGGCAGACAGGCCGGCGAACGGGGCCGCCTGCCTGGCCATGGCCAGCAGGTCGGCCTCGGCCCATTCGGCGGCCGCGCACTCGGCCACCATCTGCTGGGCCAGGATGTCCAGCGGGCAATCCGGGACCTGCAGCGCGTCGAGCCGGCCGGACTTGGTGCCGCGCAGCAGCGCCGCGCATTCCACCAGCTCATCCCGCGTCGTCGGGTACAGCCGCCCGGCCGGGGTGCCGCCGCGGCTGTGATTGGACCGTCCGACCCGCTGCAGGAACGCGGCGAAGCTGCGCGGCGAGCCGATCTGGCATACCAGCTGCACCGGCCCGACGTCGATTCCCAGCTCCAGCGACGCCGTCGCCACCAGCGCCGCCAGGTCACCGTTGCGCAGCCGGGCCTCTACCCGCTGCCGCCGGTCTTTCGACAGGCTCCCGTGATGCGCGGCGACCCGGCCCTCGCCAAGCCGCTCGGCCAGCTGATAGGCGACCCGCTCGGCCATCCAGCGGGCATTGACGAAAACCAGCGTCGTCCGGTGTTTTCGTACCTGCCCGGCGATCAGATCCAGGATCTCGGTCAGCTGGTCCGCCGACGCCACCGCGCCGAGCTCGTCACCGGGGAGCTCAAGCGCGATGTCCAACTCGCGGCGGTGCCCGGCGTCCACGATCGCGCACCGCGGTGATCCATCCGGCGCTGACCGGCCAGGGCCCGCGCCGACCAGCAGCCTGGCTACTGTATCGATCGGGCGCTGGGTTGCCGACAAGCCGATCCGCTGCACTGGCTGCGAGGTCAGGTGCTCCAGCCGCTCCAGGGTCAGGGCCAGATGCGAGCCCCTCTTGTTTCCCGCGACGGCATGGATTTCGTCCACGATGACAGTGCGGGCCGGCGCCAGCATCGCCCGCGTCCGCTCGGCGGTGACCAGCAGATACAGCGACTCCGGGGTGGTGATCAGGAAATCCGGCGGCCGCCTGAGCATCGCAGCGCGCTCGGCAGCGGCAGTGTCACCGCTCCGCACTGCCACCCGGATGTCCGGCGCGGCCAGGCCAAGCTCCGCGGCAGCCGCCGCGATGCCGGCCAGCGGCGCCTCAAGGTTCTGCCAGATATCAGCAGCCAGGGCCTTTAGCGGGGACACGTACACCACCTGCGGCCCAGTCCCCGGATCAGCGCCCGCCTGCTGATCGCGGTAAATCCGGTCGATGCACACCAGGAACGCCGCCAGCGTCTTCCCGGACCCGGTCGGCGCCGAGATCAGCGTATGCCGCCCGGCCGCGATCTGCCCCCAGCCCTCAGCCTGCGGCGTCGTCGGCCCGGCCGGGAACCGCCGGGCGAACCAGTCGCGAACCGCGGGGTGGAACGAGTCCAGCACCCGGTCACACTAACCCGGGCTGCCGACACTGCGCCCCGGTGCTGGCTCCGGGCTCCGGGGGGCTCCGGGGGGCTCCGGGGCGGTCAACAGCACATCACCGCCTTGCACCCGATGCAGCACGGAGATCCGGTCCACCGCGCGGCGGACTTCGCCATCGGCAAACCCCGAGCCGGCCGCCACGCCCGCCGATACCCTGCCCGGCCGCTGGCCTGTCCGGATTACCAGCGCCGCTGCATCCGCCGCCGAAGCCGGCCAGCGGCGAAGATCGCCGCCAGGCAGGTCACTAGCCAGAACATCAGGATCAGCTTGAAGAAGGCGAACAACAGCCAGCCGCCGCCGGGCATCAGCAACGCCAGCAGCGCGAGCGCCGCGAGTGGCAGCAGCCGCGGCCCGGGCAGGCGGGCCAGCCAGGGCGGCCCGGCCCACTGTGCACGCTGCGCTTCGGCCGTCCGGACGGGAATGAGCCCGGGCAGGTCCGCCATGACGCGGCGCAGATCACCGAAGGTTCTCGCGCTCAGCGCAGCCGAGATACGCTCGTCCAGCTCGCCGGGGGTCAGCGGCCCTCGGCGAAATGGTCACGCAGCCGGGCGGTGACACGGTCCCGGTCGGTGTCAGAAACGCGGATGCGATCGTCCATAGCCTGTCCTCTTGCCTGCTAATCTTCATCCGGCTCGCTGCCCGCGTCGCCGGCCAGGATCTGGTACAACCTGCTGCGGGTGCGCTCGAGCAGCTGCTCGGCGGCGCGGATCTGCCCGGGGGTACCGGCATGCGCTAGCTGCACGATGCTGCCGCCCAGGCGCGCGGCCGCGACGAGCAGGCCAGGTTTCTCCCCCGGCTCGCCGTCTGTCATCGACTCCCACGCCGCGCGTGCCGTCTCAGGGTTCTCCTCGATGTGACGGCGGCCGGCCTCGGTCAGGCCGAACGTGCGGCGGCCGCCGGATTCCTCCGCTTCGATCAGGCCCTCATCGGCGAGCAACTGCAGGGCCGGGTAGACCGCGCCGGGGCTGGGCCGCCACACGCCGCCGCTGCGCTCCTCGATCTCGGACATGATCTGGTACCCGTTGCGCGGGCTCTCCCGCAGCAGGGCAAGGATCGCGGCGCGCACATCACCGCGGCCGGCCTTTGGCCCGCGCGGGAAACCGGGCGGGCCCGGCCACCAGCCGCCGGGCGGCCCGCCAGCGCCACCTGGCCATCCCCGCAGGCCTCCCGGCCGCCGGCCGAAGTCCCGGTCCCACGGACCGCCGCGCGGTCCCCGGCCACGGCCGGTAGACATCCAGCCGCCGGGCATCCAGCCGCCGCGCCGGGCCTGGCCGGGCATCCCGCCCGCGCACCGGAAGAACCCCGCCAGCCAGCGATCGAAATCCCCGGCCGCCCATCCTGCTGCTGACATCACGCGCTCCCAGTCGATCCGCTCGCGATACGATCCCGATATATCGCTAGATTACGTCGCGGGCTGGCCGGTGGCAAGGCAGAACTAGGCCGTGATTGCCGGCCCCCTGCCCTGGTCCCTGGATCACTGCGGGGAAGCGGGCAGTGACAGCATGTCCCGGCAGGAGGAGCGTCATGCAGATCGAGGAGCGCTATGCAGATTGACGGATCAGTCGCGCTGGTTACCGGTGCCAGCCGCGGACTCGGCCGGGTCTACGCCCGGGAACTGGTCAGCCGGGGTGCGGCCGGCACCTTCATCGGCGCGCCCGCCCTGGATGCCGCCCGGCTTGAGATGCAGACTAACTACTTCGCACGCTGAGCATGTGCCGGGCCTTCGCGCCAGTGCTCGCGGCCAGCGGCGGCGGCGCGATCGTCAACATGCTCTCGGTTACCAGCTTCTACACCAACCCGCTTGATGCCTCCTACGGCGCCTCGAAGGCGGCGGCATGGTCCCTGACCAACGGCATCCGCATCGAGCTTGCCCATCAGGGCACCCTGGTGGTTGCCGTGCACGCCGGCTTCATCGACACCGGCATGGCCGCGGGGATCGACGCGCCCAAGATCAGCCCGGAATCGGTCGCCAGGCAGGCCTTCGACGCCGTCGAGGCCGGTCAGGTCGAGGTGCTCGCCGACGAGCGGTCCCGGTTCGTCAAGGCATCGCTGCCGCGCGATCACGAGCTGATCTACCCGCCCGTCCAGGCGTTCTGGGACGCTGCGGTGAGCGGGACCCGGCTAGCGCTGCTTCCGGCTATGCCCCGCTCGGCGCCGCCTCCGTGGCGCCAACTCGCTGAAGATATTGCGGCCGGAGCAGACGCGCGCCGATGCCGACGGCGAACAAGACCGCGACTACGCCAAAGAACAGGTAGGCAAATATCCTGGTGCTGCCCGTCGGCAGCGGCACGAGCGAGTAATAGAACACCAGCGCCATCACGCCAGCGCCCACCACTCCAGCCGCCACGATAACCAGGCTCCCGGCACCGCGGCGGAATGCCCACACTGGGGCTGCCAGCGAAGCGAGCAGGTAGATCAGCGTTCCGCAGTATCCGGCCAGGCTGCCCAGGTTCCCGAAGGCCGTGCCTTGGGCGACGCCGGACACCAGAACATAGGTCAGCACCGCTAGCCAGGCAATGGCGTAACACCAAATCGCCCGGTACGGGGCTCCGCGGCGGTTCGTATTCGCGGCGCGCAGCGGTAGCAGGCCATCATGCGCCATCGTGAAGAGGACGCGCGGTCCGTAGTTCAGCGTAGCGTTTGCGGCCGCGAAGAAACTGATAGTAACGCCGAGCAGTATGACGTTGCCTAGCCAGGAGACATGATAATTGCCAGCTAGCGTCGATAGCGGCGATGGCTGGCTGCCGAGGTCCGCCGACCTGCCCTCGAACGCGAGAACCTGTACATATGCATTAAGCAAGAAGAAGACAGCAACGACGATGACACTTCCGATGACTGCCAGCCGGAGGGCGCGCCTCGGATTCCGTGCCTCAAGTCCCAGCACTGTCGATCCCTCGAATCCCCCGAATGCCAGGATCATGAAGACAATTCCCAGGATAACCCCGTGCCCGCTCACTCCATGCAGCGTGAACTGCTTGGAGTCGATGATGCCGGGAACCTTTGCCAGCACGACGACAAGCAGTAGAAGAATGGCCGCCATGGAGGCTCCTTCGATTATCAGGAAGAGCCTAGTGCTTACCCGGATATCCAGCAACGCGATTGCCGTGACGACTATCAGGCAGGCGATCTCAAGGCTAAATTGTCCGGCCGACGAGGTAATATGAGCAACGTCGGCTGAGGAGAGAAACTGCATGAGGTACTGCGCGAATCCGGTAAATAGGAACGGTCCGGAACATACCATCATCAGCAACGTGATCCAGCCAGTTACGAAGCCGGCTGCAGTTCCAAGCCCTTTCGGCACGAGATTGTACAGGGCACCTGACGAGAAGTGCGATCCGGCCACGTGCGCTATGCATATGCCGACGGCCAGGACGCCAGCGCTGGCGATCACTACGGTCAGCCAGGTCCCGTGGCCGGCGTCCGCGAAGACCAGCGCGATCAGGGATACTGCCCCGATGGTGGGGCCGATCCCGGCAACAGACTGGCCTAGCACCTGCGGGCCGCCCAGCACGTTCGTCCGTAGCCCAAGATCACCACTTGCAGGCTGCACGCGGACGTCAGCGTTGTCCGTCATATCAGCACCTCTCTCCGGCTGCCAGGCACTCTCTCGCCTCTCCGGCTCGCCTCTCCGGCTCGCCTCTCCGGCTGCCCGGCACTCTCCCGGTTTGCCCCGTAATCGGCCGGCCTAACGAAGGCCCGTTGAGATGGGCCGGCCCAGCGAAGGCCCCGATGCGCGAAAACGATTTCTGCAAACCTACGCGTAATCGATTTCTGGTGCTGGCGGGACGGACGGCTCACCCCTCGACGACGGCAGCGACGAGCGGATCAACGGAGCTCCTAATGAACTTGTGAAATCGATTACACATCGACTACGCTTGCCAACCACTGCATCTCAACGGGCTAGCGGCTGGAACGATGGCGACCATCCAGGAAGTGGCGCGGCATGCGCAGGTCTCGGCGGCAACCGTGTCGCGCGTGCTCAACGGCAACGGCAAGGTCCACCCGGATCTGGTCAGCCGGGTCCGCGCGGCAGTCGAGGCGCTCGCCTATCAGCCCAACAGCGTCGCCCGGAACCTGCGCCGCAGCGAGTCATCGCTGTGGGCGGTGATCGTCCCGGACGTCGGCAACCCGTTCTTCACCTCGATGGTCCGGGGCGTCGAGGACATCGCGCAAGGCACCGGTTACTCCGTGGTGTTGTGCAACAGCGACGAGGACCTGACCAAGGAGGCCAGCTACATCGGGGCCGCGGCGGCCGAGCGGATGGCTGGCGTGGTTATCTCGCCCGCGTCCACTCGCGACACCGACGTGAGCGCGCTGCGTGAGCTTGGCATCCCGGTGGTGGCCGTCGACCGGCGGCTGAGCGGTGTCCCGGCCGACACGGTACTGGTCGACACGGTACTGGTCGACACGGTACTGGTCGACAATGAGCGGGCTGCCGAGGAAGCCGTGGCACATCTGATTGACATGGGGTACCGCCGGATCGCGTGCATCACCGGCCCGCAGCAGGCGATGACGGCCAGCGAGCGGCTGGCCGGCTACCAGCGAGCGCTGCGCCACCGGGGCCAGGACCTGCAGCCCCCGCTCGTCCGGCATGCCGACTTCCGTGAGCGCGGCGGCTATGCGGCGATGGCGTCCCTGCTCGCGGACGAGGCCCCGGACGCGGTGTTCGTGGCCAACAACCTGATGACAGTAGGCGCGCTGGAGTGCCTGATCCAATCCGGAGTCGGGGTACCCCGCGAGATGGGCGTAGTGGGCTTCGACGAGATCCCGTGGGCCAATCTCGTCCGCCCCTCGCTGTCGACGGTAGCTCAGCCGACATACGAGATGGGCAAGGCTGCCGGGCAGTTGCTGACGGCGCGCCGCGCCGCGCCGGACCAGCCGTGCGCGACCGTGGTGCTTCCTACCACGCTCAACGTGCGCGCCAGCTCAACCCCCCGGGCCGCCGCGCAGCACGGGCTGCGGCAGTCCTGACGGCCGGCCGCCAGACGACAGGAGGATGGGTCATGGCGCTAAGCGCCAAGGAGTCGAACCGGAACCGACCTAGGTTCGCTGACACAGACTGCGAGCTTCTCCCGGCAACCCGGCGAGCGCAGCTGCACCGGGTAGCGGTAGGGCAGCCGGACGGACGGCGATCGTCGCTGGCCGCTGGTGTCATGCATGGCGGCGCACAGCCGCAGCCGGCCGGACGAGGGGCAGCTGACCGACAGAGCGCGCGGCCGCGGCGGGCGCCGGCCGGTAGCGGCAGCCCGGAATTGGGCACGGCGACGACGGTCCCTGGCATCCGCGGGCGCGCGGCGGAGAGCACGGCCCTGGGCGAGGCGCTGGACCGGGTGGCGTCAGGCCGGCTGGCGGTCGTGCTGATCGAAGGGGAGGCCGGGATCGGCAAGACCCGGCTGCTGGATGAAGGGCTGGCGGACGCGCGCGGCCGGGGCATGCAGGTAGCGGCAGGCCGGGCCCAGGAGCTGACGCGGGCCCGCCCGTTCGGCCTGGTGGCCGAGGCGTTCGGGTGCGCGACGTCGTCGCCGGATCCGCGGCGGGCAGCCATCCGGGGGCTGCTGGCGGCCGACCACGCCGACAACGGCGGTCCGGTCACGGTCACCAGTGACCCTGGCTTGCAGTTCCGGGTGGTGGATGCGTTCGCGGATCTGGCCGAGGAGCTTGCGCTGGCCGGGCCGCTGCTGATCGGCGCGGATGACCTGCAGTGGGCCGATCCGTCCAGCCTGCTGACCCTGGGCGTGCTTAGCCGCCGCCTGGCCCGCCTGCCGGTGGCCCTGATCGGGTGCTACCGGCCGTCTCCGCGGCTGCCGGAACTGGAGCGGCTGGCCAGCGCCCTGGCGGGCCAGGGCGCACGGCAGCTGGCCCTCGGACCGCTGGCCGAGCAGGCGGTGACCGGGCTGGTGGCCGAGACGGTCGCCGCCGAGCCTGGCCCCGGCCTGCTCGCCGAGATGGCCGGGGCGGGCGGGAACCCCCTATTCGTGACGGAGCTGCTGGGGGCGCTGGCCATGGAGGGGGCGATCCAGACCGCGTGCGGGCGGGCCGAGCTGGTGGAGGTCACTCTGCCGCCGACGCTGCGGCTGACAATCTTGCGCCGTCTCAGCTTCCTGCCCGACCAGACGCTGCAGGCCCTGCGGACTGCCTCGATCCTGGGGTCGTGCTTCTCGCTCACCGACCTGGCCACGGTTACTGCCCACCCGGCCCTAGAGCTGTTCCTGGCGCTGGCGGAGGCAATCAGGGCGCGAGTGCTGGAAGACGACGGAGCGGTCCTGCGGTTCTGCCATGACCTGATCCGCGAGAGCATCTATGAGGATCTGCCGGGCAGCCTCCGCCGCGGGCTGCATCGCGAGGCCGGCCAGCGGCTAGCCCAGGCTGGTGCGCCATCCCTGCAGGTAGCCGAGCACCTGGCCCGTGCAGCCGACCGGGGGGACGCGGCCGCGATCGGGTGGCTGACCAGGGCCGCCCGGGAAGCGGCACCGAGATCGCCGGCCGTCGCCGCGGACCTGCTGGAGCGGGCGGCCGGGCTGATGAACCCCGACGACCCGGACCGGGACCAGCTGCTCGCCGAAAAGGCCGACAGCCTGATGCTGGCCGGCCGGATCCCGGATGCCGAGGCGGCTTGCCGCGCCCTGCTCGACCGCCAGCACGACCGGCCGGCCGAGGGAACGGCCCGGATGTGCCTCGGGCGCGCCCTGCTGGCGGCCGGCCGGGCGCGGGAAGGCCTGCGGGAACTGGAGCTGGCGGCCGACTGGCCGGTGCTCACCGACGCGCAGCGGGCCAGCGCACAGGCGTGGGCCAGCTTCGCCCGCTTCTCGCTGGAAGACCTGCCCGGCGCGGCCGCGATGGCCGAGCGGGCCAGGCCTGCGGCGGTTGCAGCCGGGGATCACCTGGCTACCAGCGTCTCGATGACCACCCTCGCGGTGGTCTCCCAGTCGCGCGGGCGCCTCCGCGACGCGCTGCAGATCATCGACCAGGCGGTGCGCCTGGCGGACCAGAGCCCGGGCAGGCAGGGACACAGCTACCCGGTGCATGCCGCCCGCGGGCACCTGCTGATAGAGCTTGACCGGCCCCGGGACGCCAGAATCCAGCCTCGAAGCAGGCAAGCGGATCAGCGAGGAACTCGGCGTCCGCTGGCCGCTCGCGAGCTACCAGGCATTCCTCGGCTTCGAGCGCTTCGTCACCGGCGAGTGGGGTGCTGCCGTAGCCGAGCTCGAGGCGAGGCTCGAGCTGGCCGATGACATCGGCGAGACCTATAGCCGGGTTTATGCCCACAGCGTGCTGTCGCTGATCGCGCTGCACCGCAACGACCTTTGCGGTGCCCGCGCGGCCGTGGCCACCGCCGAGCGCGAGCTTGCCAGCACCGGGCCCCGCTACCGGACGCAGTGGGCCGCGTGGGCACGCGCCCTGGTGCTCGAAGCCGACGGCGAGCTCGCCGCGGCGCTCGCCGTGCTGGCCGAATGCTGGGACCGGTGCGTAAGGTGCGGGCTCGCGCTGGAATACCCGGTGCTCGGAGCCGATCTCGTCCGGCTGGCGCTTGCCTGCGGGGACCGGCAGCGCGCGCAGGACGTGGCAGCCGCTGTCGCCGGAATGGCCGACGAGAACGAGGTCCCCTCACTCACCGGCGCCGCGCTGCGCTGCCGCGGGCTAGCGGACGACGATCCGGCCGCCCTGGCCGCCGCCACGGCCGCCTACGCCCGCAGCCCGCGGCCGCTGGAGCAGGCGCTGGCCGCGGAGGAAGCTGGCGCCGCGTTCGCCAGGCACGGGCAAGCTGACCGCGCCCGGCCACTGCTTGAGCAGGCCACCGAGATCTACCAGCGGCTCGGCGCGGCGCGCGATCTCGCCCGGGCCGAGGCGGTGCTGCGCGACGCTGGCATCCGGCGCGGCCGCCGCGGGTCGCGCGGCAGGCCGCAAACCGGCTGGAGCAGCCTCACCCCGGCCGAGCGGACGATCACCCGCCTGGTCGCCGAGGGGCTGTCCAACCCGCAGATCGGCGAACGGCTATACGTGTCACGCCGGACGGTCCAGACTCACATCGCCCACGTCTTCGCCAAGCTTGACCTCAGCTCCCGTGCCCAGCTCGCCGCCGAGGTGACCAGGCAACGCGGCAGTGCCTGACGGATCAAGCTCCGGCGGCGGTGACGATGGCGTCGGTGGCGAAGCCCAGCAGGACGCCGAGCAGGATGCCCCAGGTGGTGATCTCCTTCAGGGCCTGCTTGCGCGCGACCGCCAGCAGCTCGATCACGACGTAGAGGATGGACCCGGCGGCCAGGGTCAGGAATCCGATCGACAGCGTCTCGTTGACCACGCTCTGTCCCACCAGGGTCCCCAGGAAGGTAGGGCCGCCGCCGATGAGCCCGAGCAGGAACAGGTAGCGCCAGGACGGGCGGCGGCCCTCGGCGGCCATCGGCGCGACGATGCCGAAGCCCTCGGTGGCGTTGTGCAAGCCGAACCCGATGACCAGCAGCACGGCAAGCTGCAGCTCGCCGGTGGCGGCCGAATTGCCGATGGCGAGGCCCTCGGCGAAGTTGTGCAGGCCGATCCCGATGGCGATCATCATCGGCAGGTCGCTCAGCCGGGCCAGGCCAGTCCGGCTGGCCTGCAGTTCAGCCAGCGACGCCGTGCCAGGGCCGAACGACCGGGCAGCGCGCCGCGCTACCCACCGGTCGAAGTAGACCAGGCCCGCCAGGCCGATACCGAAGCACACCGCGAACACAGTCCCGTTACCGAGCGCCGAGCCGTACCGGTGGTCGATCAGCGCGGCGTCGACCGGTTCCCACGCATGGTCCAGCACATCCCACAGCAGGAAGATCAGGATGCCGGTGGCCGTCGCGCACAGCATCGTCCGTACCTTCGGCATCGGCGCGCGCAGCCTGCCAACGGGCAGGCCCAGGTAAATGGTGAACCCAGCTATCGCACCGAGCACGGCGATCTGCGCGGAACTCACGTGACGGACCCCCTGGGCGGAAGCGATGGGAACGCTCTGGCAGGTATCGGCAGTTAGGCAAGGCTAACCTAATCAAGCTGCCCGGCTCGCGTCAACGGCCAGTCTCCCGCAGAGCTGGCAAGGCCACCACCGGCCGCCCGGCGCAAGCGCTTCGCCGATCGGATGGAACTGTCAAACGCCGTGTCAAACACGTACGGCGTCTGATGTCCTCATCCGGAGTTCCGGGCGATCGCGCCGCGGACTCATGACAGGAAGGAAAAGCAAGTGCCACTCTTCATGGACGTGCACAACATCGAGGGCGGAGTGCCGGCCAGTGACGCCGCTGGCGCGCGCGCGGCCGATCTCGCGACCCAGGGAGCATACGGGGTGAACTATCTCCGTTACTGGCTGGATGAGGAGGCAGGGAAGATCTTCTGCCTGGTCGATGCGCCGGACGCTGAGACTGCGAACACGGTGCACCGAGAGGCTCACGGGCTGGTCGCCGACGAGATCTATCCCGTCAGCGAACACTCCTAGGGAGAACCTTCCCGATCCACTGCTGCGCACGACGGCAGCCCGGCTCAGCTGAGCCGTTGAACGATCAACGGCCCCCGTGGCCGGATGGTCCCATGGTCCCGGGAAACGGGACCATGGGACCCGTTCGGAGACCTGTGAGCCGGCCGCGGCCGACTTGCTCGCAGCTGACATCGAGCGACCGTCGCGGAATCGGGCGGGCCAGGCCTGAGCCAGCGCACCGGGGTCCTTTCCGGGCATCCGGCGTATCTAGCAGGCCGGGGCGCGCTCTGTACCGGAGAGGGAACTGGCTCGCGGCACCCGTCAGGAGATGAGACCAGTGCTGATTGTCATAGCTTGCCCGGAATGTGAATTCCCTGCCGAGGTCACCGACCGCTTCTCGCTGACCAGCACCGACGGTCCCGTTGATTGCGTCGCGCTGAGCTGCATGGCCGGCCACCACTTCCGGATGCCGTTGGAGCTGCTGTCGGCGAGCAGCCAGGAGCAACTGCAGGCACCAGAGCCCCGGCCGGCCCGGTCCGGGCCGGCCCGGTGACATCGCCCAGAGCGGTGTGACTGCCCCGTTCCCGGCAGCCAATTTGAGCGCCATCGAACCGGCGGCGGCCACGGCGCGTGCTTACTTTCGGGGACGATTTGCGGCGGAGAACGGGGCTCTCATGCAAGTGCGGCTGCTCGGGCCGGTTGATGTCATGGCACCCGACGGGCCGCGGCCGGTGCGCGGCCTTCGGCGCAAGACGGTGCTTGCCACCCTGGCGCTGCATGGTGGCGAGATCGTCAGCACCGGCCAGCTGCTGGATGTCGTCTGGGGCGCGACCGCGCCATCAACTGCGGTGAACACGCTGCAGAGTCATATGTCACACCTGCGCAATGTGCTGGGCAGCAAGGCCGCGATCCTGGCGCGCCCCCCCGGCTATCTGCCGGATCTTGGCGGTGACGACACCGACGTGCAGCTTGCCGAGCGGCTGCTGCGGCAGGGCACGCAGTCAGCTGACCCTGTCGACAGCGCGCGCCACTTGCAGTCGGCGCTGGCGCTGTGGCGCGGGCGGCCGCTGGCCGATGTGCCCGGCCTGGCCTGGCTGGAGGAGCAGGCAGAGCGGCTGGACCTGCTCTGGCTGCAGGTCAAGCGGGCCTTGGCCAAGGCTAGGCTGGCGGCCGGAGAGCATGCGCACCTGGTACCCGACCTGGAACAGCTAGTGGCCGATCACCCGCTGGATGAGCAGATCCACGCGCAGCTCATGCTCGCGCTGTACCGCAATGGCCGGCAGGCCGATGCGCTTGGCGTATACCGCAGGTTGCGCCAGACGCTTGGCGAGGAACTGGGGATCGACCCCAGCCAGGCGCTGCGCGACCTGGAAACGGGCATCCTCCGGCAGGACCCGGCCCTGGATGCGCCGGCGCCGGCCGTCACGCCGCCGCTGGCCTTGACGGCCGGGCCGATTCCCGCGCAGCTGCCGCCGGCGGCGCCTGCCTTCGCCGGGCGCAGCGCCGAGCTGGCCAGCCTCGACGCGATCCTGCATCCGGTGGCCAGGGCCGGCTCGCCGCGCCCTGCCCCGGTGATCATCTCGGCGGTCTCGGGCACCGCCGGGGTGGGCAAGACCGCCCTTGCCGTGCACTGGGCGTACCGCGTGGCCGCGCAGTTCCCGACGGGCAGCTGTATGTCAACCTGCGTGGCTTCGATCCGGACGGGCCGGCGCTTGAGCCGGGAGCGGCGGTGCGCGGGTTCCTTGACGCGTTCGGGATTCCGGTGCCGCGGATCCCCTCAGGCCTGCCAGCCCAGGCCGGGCTGTACCGCAGCCTGCTGGCCGGCAAGCGGGTACTGGTGGTGCTTGACAACGCGCGAGACGTCGAGCAGGTCCGCTACTGCCAGCGGGCCCTGGCCGGGCTCCAGGAACTAGCCGAACGCTGCTGGGAGGCCGCCACCTGGCACAGCCTCGGCTACATCCGCCACCAGCTCGGCAACCACCAGCAGGCCGTCAGCTGCTATCAGCGGTCCCTTGATATCTGCCAGGAACTCGCCGACCGCTACAACGAGGCTGACACGCTCGATCACCTCGGCAACGTCCATTACAGCGCGGGCGACACCGACGCCGCCCGCCGGACCTGGACGCTTGCGCTGCGCATCTTTGACGAGATCGGCCATCCTGACCGCGACCGGGTCCGCGCCAAACTCCGCCGCCGCGGCGACCAGGTGGATGGCAGCCCGCTAGGTCAGCCGCTCGATCGCCGCGCCAACCGACGGGCAGCAGATAATGCGCATGTTGCCTGACGGGTCCGGCCGTCCGCCAGCCTGCAGGTCGTGCAGGCTAACCGCGGATCGGCACTAACGACAAGGTCAGCTAGCCAGGATGATCTTTCCGAGCAGGCCATGTTCCTCGCCCCCCGGTCCTGCAGTGAAGAGCAGTTCATTGGTCTTGGCCGCGTTCCCGTTGCCGAACCGCAGACTCCACAGGCCTTCGATGGCGATCGGCTTGCCGTTGGGCTGGTGCAACTGGCCCAGGTGCGCGCCGGTGACCGGATTGTAGGCGTTGACGTGGCCGTCGCCGAAGTTGCCCACCAGCAGGTCTCCGCCGAACTTGCCGAAGCTGGCCGGGGCCAGGGCGAGCCCCCACGGCGAGTTTAGCGCGCCACGGGTGACCCGCCGCCGGACGAGCGCGCCGTCGTTGCTGAAGACATCCACGAACCCGCGGCCAGGCCCGGCCGAGTCGTCTTCGAGGCCGTCATCCTGCTTGGCAAAGGTTACGTAGAGCTTGCCGTCGAATTCCTGGATGCCGAATGGGCCGTCAGCCGGCTGGCAGCCGGTGGTCCACGAACAACCCGCCGGGCAGCACGGTCGGCTGGAAATCACTGTTATAGACCTCGACCCGGCCGGACCGGAAGTTGGTGGCATACAGATACGTCTTGCCATCGGACGCCTGGGCCTGGGCCAGGCCCTTGTAGACCGCATTGGCGCCATTCTTGACCGGCGTCTCTGTCACCGTGGCGCCTACCTTGGGGTTCCAGCCGTCGATCCCGCCGTTTTCCGAGGCGAAGAGGAAGACAGCCGGAGCAGACACGTCGCCAGCGTCATTATGCAGCACGAAGTCGCTGGTGTTCGGGTCGGAGTTGTTCACCTGGCCGGTCGGCGCGCCAGAGGTGATCGTCACCACCAGCTTGGACTTGGTGACCGTCGTCGCGGTTTCGCCCGCGCTGTACAGCGTGGTCCTGTCGCCGTGGTTGTCCGACACCCAGAGCGCCGAGCCCGGTGCCTGGTCGGTACCAGGAGAGGCAGAAACGCCCCAGGAATTGACCAGATCCGGGTCGGTCTGGGCGGCCAGGCCCGGAATATCGGAGAGCATGTTTACCTGGCGGTACGCCGAGTCGTGCGTCCCCGCCGATGCGGCACCGGCAGTCATGACCATCGCGGTTCCTGCGGCCGCAGCCGTGGCTAGCGACCATAGGCTCCGGCAGCGGTGGCCTTGCCGCGCGATGGCAAACGCCGGGGGTCTTGCTCGCGTCGTCGCCGAGACCGGCAGCCGACCGCCGGCGGTCATGGGCGCTGGATCGGGCGCTTTCGTCATCATGTCTCCCTCTGGCCGTGCCTACTGGTGGCGGGCGGAGCCTGATCCGGTAGCTGGCCGCTGATCAGGAACACCGCGCCGCCACTGTGGCATCAGCCACTTGAAGGGGCCTGACACGAAGCTGGAACGGGCGCGCTCAGCCCGCGGCGATCCTGCAAGCGATCGACAACCCGGCGGCGCGGCGGCAGACCTTCAACATCTGCATGGACGAGCCGGTCGACTACCGCGAACTGGGCGGGTACCTGGCACAATCCCGCGGCCTGCCCACCGTCGGCATCCGCACTCCGTACCACTCCACCTGGCTCGACAACGCCAAGGCCAAGTTCCTGCTCGCTGGCGCCCACGGTACGACCTGCAGCGGATGATCGACGAAGCCTGGAGCTACCAGCGCGCTCCCGACGATCCCCGCACGATCTGTTACCCAGGCTAGGACGCGCCGTCGGTTGCCGTGCCCTGGCGGTCGGCGGCACGGCCGGCTGCGGGCGGCAGGCCAGGCTTCCCTGTGCAGGCTGCGCTGTGCAGGCTGCGCTGTGCACAAACTTGTGGATGACTTGTGCAGAACGCCTCAGGAATCTGTGTGCAACGTGGGGATAATGCTGGGGATTCCCTGGCGGCCAGGCCTGTCCCAGGCCCCTCACCTGGGTGAATATTATCCACCCCCTGTGCACTAAAGAAAGCCTGAAATTGTCCACACGCAATCCCGGCAATAGCTCGAAGAAAGCCGAACGTTTACCGTATGTTTATCTGGTTGTGATTCATAGACGAGACTTTGGGATTCGAGAGCCCAGCGGCCAGCCTGGGCGCTTTGAAGGGGGGAGAAGCGCCATGACGGCGTGCGCGCACGGGGAACCAGGCGGTGCCCGACGGCAGCTGAGTTTCCGCGCCGGGAGATGACCAGCGGCCTGGCATGATCACCGCCGTCCGCGCCGGTCCCGCTGCGGCCCCGGTACGGCTAGCACGCGCAGTCAGTTATCCCCGTCAAACGTGCCTGTCCCGGCACAAGTCACGGTAGCTGTACGGCAGCTCACCCTGGCTGACTGGAGGTCTGCAGGTGAAGATCAAGATCCGGCGAGACGACGCCAGCATGCTTGGGATCAACGACTGGATCGCCGAGTTGCGCGACGATGGCCGAGATGAGCCAGGCGGCGCCCGCAATGAGCCAGGCGGCGCCCGAGATGAGCCGGCGGCGCCCGCAATGAGCCGGCGATGTCGGCCTTGAACCTAGAGCCGCCGCCTTTGCTCCGCCAGTGACCAGGCCCACCGCGAGCGTAGCGGTCAGTGCCCGGGCGAAAGCCAGGGCCCGGGCCGAGACTACGGAGCGGGCTGCGATCGGCGACCTGCTGCGGGTACCGATCGCCTGGTGCGAGCTAGGTTCGTGCATCTCGCAACACGCCGATCGTGCAGCGCTTGGCGAGGCCGACATTCGCGCCCGCGCGATATCGGCCGGCTGGCGTATCGATGCCCTCGGCCGGCTGGCTTGCCCCAGATGCCAGCAGACCGGCGCCGGCTTCCGGGCTTCCCACCCGGTTGCACTGTGGGATCGGGATGCGGCGATCACCAGGGCACTCCTGATGACCGCCGTCCTGCGCGCAGCAGGGTAAGGAGAATCGCACATGGTCAGACGAGTCTGGACCTGACAGCGATGCCAGCGCACCCATCGCGCCAGGCGGGCTGCGCCGGCCCCTACTGGCTAGCGCGGGCTGCGGAGATGGCCGACCTGGCGAGAGGGGATCGGCGGCAATCGCCAGATTCCGCTCCGGTGGGCTGGACCTGGTTGCCCCGGATCGCGACGCGTACGCCGGGCGTCGATGCCGGATCGGTCCGGGCAGCGCGAGCCTTCACCATCGCCACCTTGCGGCGCTGGGGCGTGGCGGAACGCAGCGAAGACATCGCAGTTGTCGTATCTGAGCTGCTGACCAACGCGGTGCAGCACGCCCTGCCAGATTCGGTCGGACGCCGGCCGCGATGGCCTATCCGGCTCGGTCTGCTACAACCTGGGCCCTGCGTGCTGTGCGCAGTCGCCGACCCCAGTGAGATGGCGCCGGTACCCAAGACACCGGTTTCCCTTGCCGAGACCGGTCGCGGACTGCCCATCATCTGCGCGCTCAGCGACAGGTGGGGTTACACCCCGCTAAACGACATGGGAAAAGTCGTCTGGGCCATGTTCTCGACACGGCTCGCTGCGCCGGGCACCTGCAAGCAAGTTATCCGTCCGTTGCCCATGGACCGGAAGATCGCTGCCGAACAGGTGCCCGATCGAGCGCGCCATCCACTCGGCTGGCCGCAACATCGGTGAACGTTTCGGCCCGGCCGATTCAGAAATCCCAGCGGCCATCGCCCGGTCCCGCCGTCCCTCTGCTGCTCTCCTCGCATCCTGCCATCGCCAGCAAGCACCCTCCGCCCAAGCTTCAGGCCAGCCCCGCAACGTTTGCCGAGCACGTCGTTGCGGAAGACTCCCGCAGTGATCTGAGGCCGACTGCCGTTGATGACGTCACCGTCGACTGCGACACGCCGGCCCCGGCATCGCAATATGAGTGACAATGCACGAAAATTCGAGACAATGGCGCGGTCAGCGTGGTTAAGCGCCAGAGCGGAGAGAGCAGTTGATCAAGACAGCCAAGCCTGGACGTAAGGGCAATGTTCGCGTCACCTTCGCGCTACCAAACGATGAGCCCGGCGGGGCCGTATCCGTGGTGGGTGATTTCAACGGCTGGGACCCCTATGCCCATCCACTGCAGCAGCGGGCAAACGGCATTCGCAGCGCCACGGTGACGGTAAAGGCCGGCAGCACGCTGCACTTCCGTTACCTCGCCGAGGGCGGGGTATGGTTCGACGACGAAGCCGCCCACTCATCGGATGACCAGGGCGCATGCGTCACGGTCTAGTCCCCGGTACCGGAAGTTCATACGGTTCATCCGGGGCTAGGCGGGGCTAGGCGGGGATCCTGGCTTGCCTGGCAGGCGCCGCCTGGCAAGCCAGACTCGCCGTGGCCGGTCAGGGCCGCTTCCAAGCGCGGACTGCGCGTACGCCGGGTAAGCCTGCAGCATCGGCGGTATGCGCCGCCATCAGTGGCCGATGCTCCGGCGATCGGCGCGACCCCGTGTTGCTTCCTGCAGCGCGGCTGCTTCCTGCAGTGAGGCTGCTTCCTTGCGCTCCCACTCCTCGATACCGCGCAGGACACCCTCGGTGTAGGCCCGCAGGTGCGCCCGGTAGACGTCGCTGTAGGTACGCAGATACGCCAGTTCGGCCTGCGCGGCCTGCCGCTCGCGGTCGGTCTGCGGCGGTGCCGCGACGTTCAGCGCGGAGACCGCCGCCTCGCGGGCCCTGGCATGAGCATCTTCCAGCACCATGTCCGAGTGCTGCTGGGCCTCTCGCATGATGTCATCGCGGCGCAGCCTGGCCTCCTCGGTTACCCGGCTGCTGTAAGCCTGGGCGTCGGCCACGTACCGGTCAGCGGTAACTTGCGCGGTTGACAGTATCCGCACCGCATGCACATGCGCGTCTTCCTTACCGAAAAGCACCGCATCCGGATCACCGGCGGCGGCTTCTCCGGCGATAATCCTCCGGCGCAGCCGCTGAACTTCCTGCCACAAGGACGCCCGCTCGTTCACCAGGCGCACGAACTCGGCGTGCACCACGCGCAGGAATCCCTGGACGGGCTCCTCCTCGTAGCCACGCCGTCCCAGCCGCGACATAGGAAACGTCACGGTCTGCAGCTCCTCGGGAGTCAGCCTGCTCTCATCATCGAACCACGCTGTTGTCAAGGCTCACTCCACCCGAAATCCTCGATATGTATCTGCTCCTGCGCCATGCCCGCCGAAGCCAGCCGAGCGACAGCTTCCTGGACCATCTCGGTCGGGCCAGCCAGGTAGGCATCGTGCCCTGACCAATCGCCGTGCCGGGTCACCACATCCGGCAGGCTGCCGGTCTCGCCGGCGAACTTAGAATCGGCTGACACCGCTGTTGTGACGGTCAGCCACGGGTACTGGGCGGCCATCTTCTCCAGGCTGTCCAGGTCATACAGTCCGTCGGCCGTCCGCGCGCCGAAGAACAGGTGCACCCCCGGCGGCCGTGGCAGAGCCGACACCTGCTCGAGGATGGCTTTCAGCGGGGCCAGTCCGGTACTTCCCGCCACTAGCAGGAGACCCCGGCCGGAGGCGGGCTGGCTCAGCGTGAGGGCCCCGACCGGAGGCCCCAGCCGAAGTTCGGTGTCAACGATCGCGGCGCTGGTAAGCGCCATGCTCACCGCGCCGCCGTCGATCAGCCGGATATGGAACTCAAGGAGACCGTCGCCACGCGGCGCGTTCGCCATGGAGTAGTAGCGCCACAGCTTCGGGCGGCTCGGTGACTCGATCGCCACGGACTGCCCCGGCAGGTAGTCCATCCGAGGCTCCGGCCGGACGAGCAGCACGGAGACATCGAACGCCCTCCGCTCACAGGTCACGACCGTGCCCCGCCACCAGGCCGGCCGCAGTTCCTCGTCCGCATGCGCCGCCGCGGTCATGACGGAGCCGACGAGCTCGTAGGCGGCCTTCCAGTCGGCGGCCAGCTCCGGCGTCCAGGCCGGCCCGGAAAAATGCTCTAAGGTCGCTAGCAGACTGGCGCCGACGGCGTCATAGTGCTCGGTGACAGCGCCGAACTTCCGATGATCACGGCCCAGCCCCTGAAGGAACTCAGTCAGCTCATTGACGCGGTCTACCTGGGAAACGATCTTCACCAGCGCATCGACGAAGTGGCCGCGCTGCACCGCCATCGAGACCGGGAAGAGGTCCCGCACCTCAGGATGCTTGATGAACAGGTCGGAGTAGAAGAACAGCGGTAACTCGTCACCGTGCATCGCGACTTGGGCGAAGCTTTCGCGCAGCCGGCCAACGTCCAACAGTCCCGCCTTTCTCCGCCGCCGCCACCAGTTGACTGATCTTGGCGCGCTCGCCTCCGGCCCAAGAGATCCGGTCAAACCGCTGACGCTGGGATCATGCCGGGCAGTTGCAGCACAAATACTGCTGCAAGTTTCAGGCGGAGACATCGGTCAGGTGACGGATATTTGAAGCCGGGACCACGACCAGCGAGCCCGCGCGGGCCTTCCGGCGCCTCCGGTTCGTGTTCCTCCGGCTAGCCCGGCAGAACCCCGGATGGAGCTACTGCGGGAGCCCCCCCGCAGTGAACCCCGCTACTACCTGACCCTTCTCGGGACGCACCCTGACCACCGGGGCCGGGGCATCGGCATGGGCCTGCTCGCGCGCAACCTCGAACTGATCGACTCGGAGAATTCTCATATCCCCGGAACGGCCCTAAGCTGACGACGATGTGGCGTGCGGGACGCCATTCTCCAGGCGATACGAGGGACTGAATGGCAGCTGGCTCGCACCCTCCCAGCTGCAGGGTCATAGAGCGGGTGCCGCATCCGAGATGATGGCTGCGTAGCCGGTTGCGGCCTCGAATGCGTGCGCCGCGGCGAGCAGGTCCCAGTCGCCGCGGCGCCTGCCGACCAGCTGCAGGCCCACGGGCAGGCCGCCCGGCGTGAACCCGGCCGGGACGCTGAGGGCTGGCAGGCCTGTCATGGAGATCAGGTATGCCGAGGCCATCCAGTCCAGGTAGGTCTGCTGTGGCCGGCCGTTGATCCCACGCACCCAGTCCAGAGTTACGTCAAACGGCGCTACCTGGCTGACCGGGCATGCCAGCACATCTACTCCGGTGAAAAACTCGCTGATCCGCTCGGCCAGCGCGGTGCGCAGCATGGTCGCCCGGCTCAGGTCAGCCGCCGTAAGGTCGAGACCGCGCTGGATGTTCCATGTCACGTTCGCGCCGACCAGGTCCGGATGCTCGCGCAGCAGCTGGCCGTAGAAGGTTGCGAATCTGAATGCGCGGAACGTGCGGAACGCCTCGTCCGCACCGGAAAGGTCGGGCGTCGCATCGGTGACCACCCCGGCCAGCCCTGCCAGGACCCACCATAACGCTGGGATGTCTGTGCTGCCGCGCACGACAGTGATTGCATAGCGTGACGCAGTTGTCACTGATAGGCAGCGCGTGCTCGCCAGGCGGCACGAGCGCTGCTCAGTTGCGGCATGGCAAGGCCACGCAGATCTTGGGGTTCTGCGGTCGCCGGTCCGTTTCCTGACGGTCGAGGCCCGATCGGGTTGCTGCGGTGAGCCGCTGAGGCTCAAGGCGCTCGCTCCGCACGTCGTCGTCCCGGCGTCGCGCGCAGGCACGTCTTACTCCGTGTATCAAGGCCGCGCTTGCACGCTCATACTCAGCGGCGGCACGTGTGCTGACCACGCGCGGCTATTTGCGCCGCGCGGCCGGCCGGGTCACGCGGGCGGCCGGGTCACGCGGGCGGGTCGACCCAGGGTCCAGTAGCTTCCACGTGGTTCGGGGGAACCAGCATGAATAGTCGCAGGAGCGCGATGTGCGGTGCCACCGCGCCGGAGCTGAAGGCCGAGGGTAACGAGCGCATGTCAGCGTCAGCTGCCAGGGATCGGCTGGCAGCTGACGCACCTCGGCGGCCGGCCGCTGGCCACGATGAGCTCCAAGTCGAGGCAGCGGGGTGGTGGCGGGCATGGCTGGCCCGGTTCGGGCTTGCCGAGGTATGCGGCACCATCGGTGCTGCCGCTGGTTTCGCCGCCGGGTACCTGCCCGGCGGGTCGCTGCTCACGGCCGCCGGGCTGGCGACCCTTTGTGAGGTCATCGGGTTTTACGGCTGTATCGGCGTGAAGGCGGCCCTTACGGCTTGCCGGGCAACGACCCATCTGGCCGGGTTGCGCAGGCTGGCAGCGGGGGCGTGGCACGCGGTGCGAGAGCAGTTGACCTCATGTGCGGCCGCAGAAATCCTGGACATCTTCCTGATCCGCCCTGGCTGCATGGCCGGGGCAGCGTGGCTGCTGCGGCTGCTGCCCGGCGGGGTGTGGCTTGGGTTCCTGACCGGGAAGGCGGTTGCTGACGTGGCCTGGTATGGCATGGAGGCCTCGGCGCGCTGGGGCGTGGCCCGGACGGCCGCAGTCATGCAGCCGGCCAACCCGTACCTGCAGCTCGATCTGGCGCACGCCAGGGAAAGCTTCCGGGAGCTGGCCGAGGCGCTTGCGGGGATGGCGGTTCACTACGCGGTCAAAGCCAATCCGCATCCCCGCCTGCTGGCCTGCTTGCACGGTGCCGGGTGCCGGTTCGAGGCCGCATCCTGGGCGGAAGTCCGGGCGGCGATCCGGGCCGGCGCGGATCCGTCCACGGTGCTGTTCACCCACCCGGTCAAGCCCGCCGACGAAATCGCCAGGGCGTGGAAGGCTGGCGTATGGCGATTCGCTGCGGACAGCGACACCGAACTCCGCAAGGTGGCCCGGTACGCCCCCGGGTCAGCGGTGTTGCTGCGCCTGGACACTGATCCAGGCGGCACGGTCGGTGACCAGGGCAAGTTCGGGGCGCCGCCGGGGCAAGTTGCGGAGTTGGCCCGGCTGGCCAGGTCACTGGGCCTGGACCCGTACGGCCTTGCGTTCCATGTCGGCTCCCAGATGCTGGACCCCAAGGCTTGGGATGGCCCGATCCGGCAATGCGCGCAGATCATGACCACCCTCGCCAACGATGGGATCAGGCTGGCATTGCTCGACGTGGGCGGTGGGTTCCCAGCCCGCTACGACACTGAACCGCCACCACTGGCGGAATACGCCGCCGCGATCAACTACGCGGTCGCCCAGCTGCCCTATCCGTTGCAGCTGGCGTGCGAACCCGGGCGGGCGATCGCGGCCCCGGCCGGGACGATGGTCGCATCGGTGATCGGCACCGCGTGGCGCCACGGCACGCTGCGGGTCAGCTTGAATGTGGGCGCGTTCCACGGCCTGATCGAAGCGCTGGAGTCCGGCCGCGAACTGCGGTTCCCGGTTGCCATCCCCGGCGCCGGCCAGCGAACGCTGGTCCCATGCATGCTCACCGGGCCCAGTTGTGACAGCCAGGACACCATACTCGACCAGGTATGGCTGCCCATGCCGCACACTGGTGACAAGGTGCTCATTGGCAACGCTGGTGCCTACACCACCTGCTATTCGGGCCGCAGCGCATTCAACGGCTACCCGGCTCCGGAGGTCAGGATCAAAGGCAGGATCAGCTTGTCGACGCCCAGCAGTCAGCTACTCCATAACCACTCCTAACCGCCTGGCCGTCCACACGACTGCCACCCGATGGCCGCCATCTCGGCGGCGACTACCGGGCCCATCTGGCGGCTGAGCCTCGAATCGACCTGAACTCACCCGTGCAGGTCAAGCGCGTCCTCAAGCCGTGCCGCTGGTGTCGCGGACCGCGCTGCGAGCAGGCGGGGTGAAGATGCTGCCGGCCTGCTCCACCAGCATTGTCATCTCGTACGCAACCTGGTCGAGGTCGGCTGCGGCGGTGGTGAGCACGGCGAGGCTCGATCCGTCATCGATCGCCATGATCACGATGGTGCCCCGTTCCATGGCGACCAGGGCCTGGGTGACGGCACCGCCATCGAATATCCGGGCTGCGCCATTGGCCAAGCTGATCAAGCCGGAGGTGATCGCGGAGAGTTTCTCCAGCAGGTCGGGCTGTATCCGGTCGGACACTGCCACCGGGACGCCGTCCGAGGACACCACCAGGGCGTGCATTATCCCGGGCACCCGCTCGGTGAAGTCGGTGATGAGCCGGTCGAGGTCCTGCGGATGGAGGGCCGGATCCACGTACTCTCCTCTCAGTCGTCCTGGACCGGCTGCTTCGCGTCGCGGTCCATCCGCGTCACCGCCCTGGCCCGGCGGGAGCCCCGCTGGAAGCTGGCCAGCCTGCCTAGCGCGATCTGCGCTGATTCGGCCGCCAGGGCTTGCCGGGGCTCCTGGTCAACCGCGGCGCCGGGGGCGAGGTTGGCCGGCCGAATCCGCCGCGGTAGCCGGGCGGAGGCCCAGGATGCCGAGGCCGGCTGCCCTGCCATTGTCGGCTGGCCGGCTTGCGGCTCGCTGGGCCGGAGCAGCGCCCGGCCGCGGGCAGGAAAATAGTCGGATTCGACGGATTCGAAGATTGGCAGCGAGCCGCCCACCTCGGCACCTTCCGGCTCCGGCACGGTCACGGCGAAGGAGGCGGCTGGGGCCGGGGATGGCAACGGCGCGCCCAGCGTCAGCGGGACTGCATCGGGCATGGCGATCTCCGGCCGTTCGGCAAACTCTGGCTTGGCGGCGAACCGGGGAGCTGGGCGCCGCGGATCGGCGGCCGCGGCCGCAGCCACGGCGCCGGCTCCCCGCCGGCCTCGGCCTGGAGGGCTCCGCCAGTTTGTCCGGGCCAGCCACCGCGCCTGTCATCCTGCGAGATCAGCGCGGCCGGAAGATGCACCTCGGCGGTGATGCCGCCGCCCGGCGGCAGTCCGAGCGTCACCTTGATGCCGTGTCGTGCCGCTAGGTGCGCGACCGCGAACAAGCCCATCTGCGGGGTCACCGCGACGTCCGCGCGGGGCGGGTGGGCCAGCCGCCAGTTGAGCTGCCTCAGCTGGTCCTCGGGCATGCCCTTTCCGCCGTCGACAATGCTGATCAGCAAGCCGCCGTCACGCACTGTGTGCCCGCACACGATTGCCCGGGTCGTCTTGGGCGAAAACGTGGTGGCGTTCTCCAGCAGCTCGGCGAGCAGGTGCACGGTGTCGGCGGCAGCGCTCTCGCTGACCGAGACACCCTGCTGGACGCTGAGGCTGACCTGGTCGTACTGCTCGATCTCGGACACGGCGGCCCGAAGCACGTCCAGCAGGGTGACCGGCTCTGTCCAGCGGCGTGGTGTCTCCTGGCCCGCGAGAACGAGCGCACTGTCTGAGTTGCGCCGCATCCGGGTGGCCAGATGATCTATCTGGAACAGGCTGGCCAGCCGTTCCGGGTCATCCTCACGGAGTTCCGAGCTGTCGATCAGCCGCAGCAGCCGTTCCAGCAGGAAATGGCTGCGCAGGAAGAAACTGGCGAATACGGCATTGACGCTGCCGCGCTGCTGGGTCTCCTTCCCGGCCTCCGCTGGCAGCCGTGCCCCGGTGACATCCAGGGCAGCTGCTTCGAGCCGTCGCAGCGGGCGCACTATGGACCTGGCAATGATCAGGGTAGCCAGCAAGGCAACGGCCAGGACGGCCAGCGCCGCGCCGCTGGTGATTATCGCGGACCGCATCGCGCTCCGCTGCAGAGCCCGGGCGTAGGCCGTGATCCAGGACGTCAGCTGCTGCTCGGCATGGCGCATCCAGCCGAGTGTGTAGGACATCCCCGCCTGCCACTGCTCTCGGGCGTGGGCACCGAGAGACAGCGCGCCATTGCCGACCGCCGTCGCGCGCTGTTCCACCGCCCGGGCCTGCCCGGCCAGCGGGCCGGCCAAGGTGCCGGTGAGCGCCCAGCTCTCCTCGGGGGTCGCCGAGCTGCGGAACGTCATCAGGTCACTGGCCTGTTGCGCCTGGGCGGTGGTCAGCGCGGTGAGCGCGCCGGGCCCGAGGCGGCCCTCGGCGAGCGCCGCGCCGAGGATGGCCTGCTGCTCCGAGGCTTGGTCCTTCATCCTGGATAGCGAGCCGAGCGCGCGCACGCTGGTGATGAGCGCGGAATTGCCGCTCAGGTCGGCGATGCCGTCATTGACCGGCAGCAGGCCAGCTGTGGCAGCGGAATAGCCGTTGATCACGGCCAGCGCGGGAGCCTGGCTCTGCGCCGCGTGCCTGCGCAGGCCAGGCAGTTCGGCGATGCTGGCCAGGACCTTGGTCGTGCTGGCCCGCGGCTGGACCGGGTAGTCGCGGCCAGACCGGAGAACCAGCCTGCGCACGGCGGCCGCCCAGCCGTCGGTGATCGCATACTGCCGCCGCAGGGCCATCAGGCGCGCGGCCGGGCGCCCGTCCGCGATGAACGCGGCCGTGCCGGCCCGCTCGTCCTCCATCGCCTGCGTTAAGCCGGTGACCTGCTGGCCGAGCACCGCGAGTCGGCTGACCTGGCCGTACGCCGCAGCGGTGCGCGTCGCGTCAGTGACCTTCAGGCCGGTGAGCGCCAGGCCCAGCACAGTCGGAATGGCCATCAAGACGATCAGCCAGGCCACCCGCCGGTTCCGCCGCGCCAGCGCCGAGCCCGCGCCGCGCTGGGCTGGCAAAATGCCCGGAGGGGCGGCATCGGCAGAACTGGACTGGCTCATTGCGCGTCCTCGCTGATCTCGGAAACTGCCTTCGAGGCAACGGGCAATTCTCCAGGCCCCCCCAGACAGGAGGCGAGAAGATCACCTTTTCTGCCGTTCCTCCCAAAGACGATACCTCTGGGCTTGTCTGCCGGGATACCGTCCCCGCCGGGCGACGATGGCTGAGGCCGTCAGCTGCCGGCCTGGCTGCCGCCGGCCGGCCGCGCTGAGTTGAGGGACGCGAATACAACAGTGGAGCTGAGGTAATGGCCGGTGGCGTGGTCGAAAACGCCGCCGCACGTTATCAGGTGCAGGGCCGCGTAGCCGGTCGTGCCGTAAACGGTTTTCGCCGGGAAACCAGATTTAAGGTATTGGCGTACGCCGGTGACGCGGAAAACAGCGGTGATCCCGTCGGCGAGTGTCACATTGATGCTGTCCCCAGGGCGGAGGGCTCCCAGGCGGAAGAAGACAGCAGGCCCGTGGTAGCCGTCGAGGTGGCCTTCGATGACCGACGCCCCGATCTGGCCGGGCGTTGCCGAGTATTTGAACCAGGCGGCCTGACCGGGCCTCGTGTCAAGCGACGGGACCTGGATCGTGCCGTCCGAGTTGACTCCCAGGCGCAGCAGTTTGGAGCTCACGCCTATCGCCGGAATATCGACGGACACCGGCAGTGAGCGCCGCAGCGATAGCCCTCGGGCGTTGCGTGCGGATAGCCCGGTAGCGCCAGCTGCCGCCGACGTCGGCCGCGGCGCGTGCTGCTGGGCACTGACCGCGACGCCGATTGCAGCAGCCCCGCCCACGATGAGAAGTACGCCGGCCACCCCGGCCACGCGGGCACCAAGGCTTCCTGACGGTCTGGCCTGGGGGGCGTACCCGCTCTGCGGCCAGGACATGACTACCCGACACCCGGCTACACGCCGCCACCCCGCATCCCCCAATGCCGTCGTCCCTCCCTCTGTCTTCCCCAGGGTGCCTTAACCGCGTAGCCTAATATTCCAATGATGAACGGGCCATTTCATGTCTATGCCGCCTATGGGCTTTACCTTTATGGCCGTCGGTGCTTCCGGGTATCTGCCTTCGGCCGGCCGGGCCGTGACCGGTCCGGCCGCGATTTCTCTTCCGATGCCGGGACCGGGAAAACGGGCCCGGCGCCTGCCGGACGCATAAGGAGGTCCCATAACGATGCGCGCAACCATCATGGGGACAGGCCTCAGCACGAGGTTGACCGCCGCCTGCTGCGCCACCTTGGCCATAGTCGCTTCCGCGTCCGTCTCGGCCTGCACGGCGTCCTCGCCCTCGCCGACACCGACTCCATTCTCACCCGCAGTATCCGGCTCGGCAACACCGACTATCCTGCCTAGCGGCACGGCTAGTGTCACCGCGCCGAGCGCGAGCGCTAGCCCGTCGGCAACGCCCAGCTCGTCGGCGGCTCAGCGCCATTCGGCCAGCCCGTTCCCTACCGCTGCCCCGGCCACTGGCGGCGGTGGCACGGCCGGATTCCAGGACACCTTGCTCTTCGGCCTCGGCGGCGCGGCGGTCCTGGCCGGCGCCGGGAGCATCGCCTACCGCAGAAGGGTCATCAGGAACCGCTGACACAGGTGGCCGCTGGCCAGCGGGATTTCGGCGTCCCGGGCGCTGGCGTCAGCCGACCGCTATGCGAGGGTGATCTGCGGGTACAGAGGGAAGGCCGCCAGCAGGTCGGCGGCTTCGCCGGAGACCTTCGCGGCGACCGCGGCGGCGAGGTCGTAGGTGGCTTTCGATGGCCGGCCGGCCGTGCTGGTGCCGGGCTGGGTGCTGGTGAGCACGGCGGTGATGAGCCCGGCGATCTGGTCCATCTCGGCCGGGCCGAGGCCGCGGGTGGTCAGCGCGGGGGTGCCGATGCGGATGCCGGAGGTGTACCAGGCGCCGTTGGGGTCGCGCGGGATCGCGTTGCGGTTGGTGACGATCCCGGCGTCCAGCAGGGCGGCCTCGGCTTGCCGGCCGGTGAGGCCGTGCGCGGACACGTCGAGCAGCAGCAGGTGGTTGTCGGTGCCGCCGGTGACCAGCCGGACGCCGCGGCGCAGCAGTCCCTCGGCGAGCGCGGCGGCGTTGCGGACGACCCGCTGGGCGTAATCGCGGAAACCAGCCGTGCGGGCCTCGGCCAGGGCGACGGCCTTGGCGGCGATGATGTGCGGCAGCGGGCCGCCCAGCACCATCGGGCAGCCCCGGTCGACCTGCTCGGCGAGTCCGGCGTGGCACAGCACCATCCCGCCGCGGGGGCCGCGCAGCGTCTTGTGCGTCGTGGTGGTGACGATGTGAGCATGCGGCATGGGGTCGAAGTCGCCGGACAGGACCTTCCCGGCGACCAGGCCGGCGAAGTGCGCCATGTCGACCAGCAGGGTCGCGCCGGTCTCGTCGGCGATTTCCCGCAGCACCGCGAAGTTGACCCGCCGCGGGTAAGCCGAATAACCACCGACCAGGATCAGCGGGCGGAACTCGCGGGCGGCGACGCGCACGGCGCCGTAGTCGAGCAGGCCGGTGGCCGGGTCGGTGCCGTAGCTGCGCTGGCTGAACATCTTGCCCGAGATGTTGGGCCGGAACCCGTGCGTGAGGTGCCCGCCGGCGTCCAGGGACATGCCGAGCATCCGCTGGTCGCCAAGCTCGCGGCGGAGCACGGCCCAGTCCTGTTCGCTGAGGTCATTGACGTGCCGGGCCTGCGCGCGGGCCAGCGCCGGCGCCTCCACCCGCTGGGCCAGCACGGCCCAGAACGCGACCAGGTTGGCGTCGACGCCCGAATGCGGCTGCAGGTAGGCGTGCGGGGCGCCGAACAGCGCGCGGGCGTGCTCGGCGGCGATGGCCTCCACCGCGTCGACCTGCTCGCAGCCGGCGTAGAAACGGCGGCCGATGGTGCCCTCGGCGTACTTGTCGCTGAACCAGTTCCCCATCGCCAGCAACGTGGCGGGTGAGGCGTAGTTCTCGCTCGCGATGAGCTTGAGCGAGCCGCGCTGGGCGGCCAGCTCGGCGGCGATGGTCTCGGCGATGCGTGGCTCGGCAGCCCGCACGACGTCCAGGCCGGCACTGAACGCGACCGATTCCGCGGTGGGTGCTGGCGTGGGCATGCCGGAACCTCCTCGATAGAGATCGCAAGGCCCAGGCGCACGGCACGATGACACGATCCGGGCCGCTTCCCGATGGTTATCCATCCCGGCGCGCCAGTCACGGCCCAGCCCGAAATCGTAACAGTGCAGCAAGTCGCGCGCCGGGTCGTTCCCGTCGCCTACCCCTCCGAGATCCTGACGACCCGCCTGCCGATGTAGGGCGAGCCGCGGTCGAAAACCGTCGCGAGGGCCTCGGGTGCGCTCTGCAGGCCCTCGAACTCGCTGACCACCGCCCGCAGCCGATTCGCGCGCAGCAGCGCCGCGAGCTCCGCGCGGATGGGATACAGCCGCTGCGGGTAGTAGTCGCTGACGATATAGCCCCGCAAGGTGATCCGCTTGAACACCGCGTCGCGCAGGTCGGCGCCCGCGTCGGGATCCTCCGGGCGGGCGTAGCTGCTGACTGACCCGCACAACACGACGCTGCCATAGTTCTTGAGCACCGACAGCGCGAGCGTGAGCTGACGACCGCCGACGTTGTCGAAGAACAGGTCGATGCCCTCGCCGGCGGCCCGCTTAAGACGCTCCGGGAATGCGGGATCGCGGTAGTCGACCGCGACGTCGGCGCCCAGCACCTGCGCGGCATGATCGGTGCGCTGCCTGCCGCCCGCGATGGCCACAACGCGCGCGCCCGCGGCCTTGGCGAGCTGGACCGCCACACCGCCGACAGCGCCGGTGGCGGCGCTGACGAGCACGCTGCTGCCAGCCCGCACGCGGCCGATGTCGTGGATCCCCACGTAGGCGGTCACGCCGGTCGTGCTCAGGACGCTGATCCACTCCAGCGGGCCGCCGAGCGCCGGATCCGCGATCTCGGTAGGCGCGATCGTGGCGGTGGCATAGGCCTGCCAGCCAGTGTAGGTCGCAACCTGCGCGCCCACCGGCACCTCGGGGTCCTCGGAGGCCACGACTACCCCGACGCTGTTAGCCGGCACTGGCTCGCCGATGGCCACCGGCGTGACTTCGGACGAGCCGCGCAGCATCCGCAGCTGGTACGGATCGACGCTGGTGACGACGTTGCGCACCACGACCTCGCCAGGGCCGGGCGCCCGCAGCGGCCGCCGCTGCGGCGTTAGGTCGCCGGGAAGCAGCGCGGCCCCCGGGCGGCGGTGCAGGACGATGACGTCGGCATGGCTCGGCAAGGACATGCCCAAGTCCTTTGCTCGCGGACCCGAACCCGGCGGGGTGGCGGGCTGTGTCATCATTCCTCCTTAAGCAGGGCTGATCATCTACTGGTAGGCACTTGGACCCCGGTCGGCTATGCGCTCCTAGACTTTCATGATGTATGGCGCGAATGTGGATGCCAGACAAGCACTGGTAGCACACCAGCCACTGGCATCTACAGGAGAGGACTGGCGGTCGTGGACATGAAGCTTGAGGTTGTGGTGCTGCCGGTCGCTGATGTGGACCGGGCCAAGGATTTCTACAAGGCACTGGGATGGCGGGAGGATGCCGACTTCGCTACCAGCGAGGACTTCCGGGTGGTGCAGCTAACGCCTCCGGGCTCGGCATGCTCGGTCATCTTCGGCACCGGGGTGACCTCGGCCGCGCCGGGCTCGGCGCAGGGACTGCAGCTCACCGTGACCGACATCGAGGCAGCCCGGGCCGAGCTGGTCGCCTGCGGCGCCGAGATGAGCGAGGTGTTCCATGATGCGGGCGGGGTGTTCCACCACGCCGGGACCGCAGCGCGGGTACCTGGCCCGGCTCCGGATCATCAAAGCTACGGCTCGTTTGCCTCGTTCGCCGACCCGGACAGCAACGGCTGGCTGCTCCAGGAGATCAGCACCCGCCTTCCGGGCCGGTGATCGCACCGGACCTGGTTAGTGCCCGGCCCGGTCGCCGGGCCGCTGTTGGCTTAGCAAGGAGACCCAGTGCAGACATCATTTGATTCCGCGTCCGACCTGGCCGGAGCTCTCCGGCGCGCGGCGGCGGCGCACGGCCGACACGAGGAGCGGACCGGGCAGCCGGATCCGGACTGGCCGGACTGGTACGCCGAGTACATGGTTCGGGAGCAGGCCGGCGAGGAGCTACCCAAGTGATGAGCGACTACGACGTCATCGTCATCGGCGGCGGGTCGCCGGGCGAGCACTGCGTCGGCGAGCTGGCCGACGGCGGGCTGCGGGTGGCCCTGGTCGAGCGTGCGCTGGTCGGGGGCGAGTGCTCCTACTGGGCCTGCATCCCGTCCAAGACGCTGCTGCGGCCCGGTGAGGCGGCGCAGGCTGCGCGCGACGCGGCGGCCACCGCGCAGGTCGATGCCGGGGCAGCGCTGGCCTGGCGTGACTTCATGGTCTCGGACTACTCCGACGCCGGCCAGCAAAGCTGGCTGGGGGGCAAGGGCATCGACCTGCTGCGTGGCCACGGCAAGCTCGCCGGGCCGGGCGTGGTCGAGGTCGACGGCGTGCGCCATACCGCCGGGCATGTGGTGGTGGCGACTGGCTCGGATCCGGTCGTGCCGCCCGTCCCGGGCCTGCCTGAGCTGGCGGGCGTGTGGACCAACCGCGAGGTGACCGGCATGAAGGCCATCCCGCGCCGGCTGCTCATCCTGGGCGGTGGGCCGGTCGGTGCCGAGATGGCCCAGGCCGTGCGCCGCCTGGGCGGCGAGGTGGCCCTGGTCGAGGCCGCCGGGCACGTGCTCGCCCGCGAGCCCGCGCCGCTGGGCGAGGCGCTCGGCGAGGTCCTGCGCCGCGACGGCATCGAACTGGCCCTCGGCGCGCACGCCATCGCCGCGCGGCGCGACGGCGAAGACTACGTCCTGGCGCTCGACAACGGCAGCGAGCTGCACGGTGACCGCTTGCTCGTTGCCACCGGCCGGCGCCCGCGCGTCGATGGGCTCGGCCTGGAAACAGTAGGCGTCAAAGCCGACGGCCACGGCATCCCGGTCGACGCGCGCATGCGGGCCGGCCAGCGGCTGTGGGCCATCGGCGACGTCACCGGCGTGCGGCTGCTGACCCACGTCGGCAAGTACCAGGGCGACATCGTCGCCGCGAACATCCTCGGCGAGCCCCGCGAGGCCCACTACGAGGCCGTGCCGGACGTCGTCTACACCGACCCGCAAGCAGCCTCCGTCGGCGCGGCCGAGGCCCGGTTCAGCGCCTCCGCCCTGGTATCCGAGGTAGCCAAGACCGCCACCTACACCCGCGCCTACGCCGAATCCAATGGCTTCTTGACCCTGCTCAGCGATGGCCAGCGGCTCACCGGCGCCTACGCGCTCGGCCCGGAGGCCGGCGAATGGCTGCAGCAGGCCACTCTGGCCATCCGCGCCCGCATCCCCCTCGACACCCTGCGCGATGTGATCCAGCCCTTCCCCACCTTCTCCGAAATTTACGTCGCCGCCCTCAAGGCACTCCACAACCAGGTCACCGCCGCCAGCCAGCCAGCCGACCGGAAAACCCCGGCCTGACCGGGGGGCTCACGTAGCCACCCCTCCGATCATCAGATGCCGATCGAACCACGCTTGGGTTTGTTGAAGTGCGTCGAGCAGATGCGCGCGCTCGACCGGCAGGTGACCCTCCCGCGGGTAGACGACCAGCTCAGACGCGAACGCGTGGCCCCGGCCGGTGCTCCCTCGCGGGTTCGGCAGCAGGACCGCGTAGCCGGCCACGGCAAGCAGGACCGCGTTCGGTTCCGAGTCGGAGAACACGGCGTTCCAGCACCACGTCGGCCCCCCGTGCACGAGCGCGAGCATCGGCAAGGGGCCGGTTGCGCCCGCCGGCGTCAACAGCCGCCCCTCGATCCCGAGGCCATCAGCCGAGGTCCAGCGGATGGTACGGACGTCGGGAAACTCGACCCCATCGACGATCTCGTCGTTGAACGAGGTGAGACGGACCCAGGTGCCGCCGGCGGGGTCGAACCGGGCGAGCTCCGGCCAAGGGTCGGAGACGGAGCCGTTCGCGAGGTCGGCCAAGACGCTGCCGTTGACCAGCGCGGGGTCGCTGGAGTAGCCCTCGATCGCCGAGGCGTGCCGTCCATCCGGCGACAGGGCGAGTCCCTCGAGCTGCTACCGGGGCTCGTAAAATATGTCCGCGGTCCGGGCCTGGAAATCCAGGCGGGCGAGCCTGGAGCGGTACCAGCCATTGCCGGTTGGGTTGTCCGCGACGATGGCGACGGCCGTAGAACCCGAACCGTCCCAGCCGACCTCCCACACGCTCCATCCGGGGGGCTCAGCTCAGTCACGTCGCCCGTTATCAGATCAACCATCAGCAGGCGGCGCCACGCACCGCTCGGACGTCGGATCCCCGCTCAAGATCTGATGCGCCGCCGGTGACGAATGTCCCGGACACCTCGCGGGAATACGAGCCCGGATCGGCGGCGGCGACTAGCAGACGGTGGCCGTCGTCCGACCAGACCAGTTGCTCGGCCGATTCCCGGAAGCTCGCCGCGAGGGCCGGCTTCTCGCCGGGCACCATCGTGTAGGGGAGGTGGTGGCCGCCACGGCGCGATCCGAGATGTAGGCCAGCCGCGATCCGTCCGGTGACCAGATGGGATGGGTGTCTGCCCAGGGCCGTCGGTGAGCCGAACTGGATCCGCGTCCCCCTCGGCAATCCAGAGGTCGCTCGGCTGTGTTACCCCGTGTTCGGAAACCACCGCGTGCAAGGTGAACGCGAACCGGGACCCGCCGGGCGCGAATTCGATCTCCATCGGCGTGCGAACCGCCAGCAGGCGCACCGCGGTCGGCCGGTGCCCTGCACCTCGGTCGGTCATGTCCGGTTTCCCTAGCGTGCCGTGAGGGGCTACGCGGGAAGCCATACTGAGCCCCTGCACTATACTTCTGCCTGGCAGTCCTGACATTTTTACGCGAGCGGTCGAGGATGTCGCCATGACTAGCCGCATATCGCACACCTCATTCGACGCCACCAACGCCTACGCGCAGTCGATCTTCTGGTCGCAGGTGCTGGATTTCGTTGAAGATCCTGACGATCCGAACGAGCCGGGGCACGAGGAATGCCTGATCACCTCGCGCGACCGGAGCCAGCTCTTGCTGTTCATCACGGTTCCAGACGACAAGCAGGTGAAGAACCGGGTGCACCTCGATGTGCGCCCGGTGGACCGCACCCGCGAGCAGGAGGCCGAGCGGATCCTCGCGCTGGGAGCGTCGCAGCTAGCCGACCGCCGGCGGCCCGATGGCAGCGGCTGGATCACGCTCGCCGACCCCGAGGGCAACGAGTTCTGCATCCTGTCAAGGGACCCGGCCGGCCTGGGAGCAACCGTCTGACAACATTGATGGTCTGGAGGACGTGAACATGGCCAGCATCGATCCGCTCCACTTCCTTGCTGACGAGGATTTCCGTGGCGGCTTCGCCGGCCTCATCGGCGGCGTCCGCGTGAGCACCCCGGTGAAGCCGACGCAGGAGTACTCCTGATGTGCGACTCGCCAGCAGATCAGCGACAGGTCGCCACGGCCGTTCCGCGCCCCGCTGCCGGATCCGCGGTCGATCCGATAGCGCTGGAGCCGGTCGATGAGATCGTGATCACGACTCTGGTCGACAACGTGTACGACGCCCTGCTGACCGGCGACGAACGCACCACGCGAGCATCCTTCAGCGCCGGCCTGGCCCAGGCCCCGCAATTCGAGACCGGGGCGACGAAGGTCGGGCTGATGGCCGAGCACGGGTTCTCCGCGCTGGTCAGCGTGCGCCGCGGCGGTACCACGACAACGCTGATTTTCGATACCGGATTGTCCCCCGACGCGATGATCACCAACGCCGGCCGGCTCGGCGCCGACCTATCCCAAGTCCAGGCGGTGGTCCTCAGCCACGGCCACTTCGACCACGCCGGAGGCTTGGCCGGACTGGCCGGAAAGCACGGGACCCGGTCGCTGCCGATGGTGGTCCACCCGATGATCTGGACACGCCGGCGCCTGGCAGTGCCTGGCCGCGAGCCCGACGAGCTGCCGACACTGAGCAAGCGGGCCCTGGCAGGCGAGGGCTTCACGGTAATCGAACGCCGGGAGCCCTCGCTGCTGGTGGGCGGCTGCATTCTGATCACCGGAGAGGTCGACCGGACCACTGAGTTCGAGCGCGGCATGCCGGCTGCCCACCAGGAGTGGACCGGCTCGCGATGGCAGCACGACCCCCTGGTCGTCGATGATCAGGCCCTCGTCGCGCACGTACGGGGACGCGGCTTGGTGGTGCTGACCGGCTGCGGGCACGCCGGACCCATCAACATCGTGCGCCACGCGCAGCGGCTCACCGCTGTGCCCGTGCTGCACGCACTGCTCGGTGGCCTGCACCTCAGCGGCCCCGCGTTCGAGCCCTTCATCGATCGCACCGTCGATGCGCTCACCCACATGACGCCCGATCTCATCGTGCCCGGGCACTGCACTGGGTGGCGCGCACAGCATGCACTAGCAGCGGCCATGCCCGATGCCTGGGTCGCGGGCAGCAGCGGCTCGTCATTCCGGCTCACCGCGCCGCGCACGCAGTTCACCCGGCACCCCGATGGTCTTTGACCAGGAAGAAGCCCACGCTCTACAACGCCGCGCCGACTCTGGCGGCGACGGCGGGAATGAGCCGCCTGGTGCCTTGCCGTCTCGATGCTCGGTCACCACGGCTGCTAGCTGAGCCCGGGAGGCGATGTCCAGCTTGGCGAACATGTGCGCGAGATGCGTTTGCACCGTCCGGGGCGAGATATAGAGCCGGCCGCCGATCTGGGGATTGGACAGCCCTTCGGCTACCAGCGTAGCGATGGTGTGCTCGGTTGGGGTGAGGCTATGCCAGCCGGCCTGCGGCCTGGCGCGCGCTCCTCGGCGGCCGCGGCGGATCCCGGCCGCGCGCAGTACCGCCTCGGCTCGGGCCAGATCGCGCGCCGCGCCGAGCCGCTCATAGATCTCAATCGCTTGATAGCACAGCGACAGGGCCTGGTCCGTCTTACCCTGCCGCGCGAAGGCTGTCCCCGCGTCCTCGGAGGCAAGAGCGAGTTCCAGCGGCCGTGGCGCATGGGCGTAGGCGACGGCCGCGGCATGCAGGATTTCGGCGTCGTCCTCCGCCAGCCCCCGGCAGCGCAGCGCCGCGCCGGTAAGCGAGGGAACTTCCGGATTTTCGTCCGCGAGTTCCGCGACGGCGGCTGCCGCGTCCCGCGCCCGTCCCCGGTCGCCGCAGGCGAGGGCCAGACGGACGAGATCGGCCCCGAGCATCCGGTACTCCAGCGTGAGTCCCTGCTGGGCGCACTGGTCCCAGCATCCGGCCAGCGTCGCATGCGCATCGGCGGTCTTGCCTCCGGCTTCCAGGATGAGTGCGTGGGCCCACAGCGCCCATTGCGTGCGGTAGCGGGTACCGGTTTCGGCGAGCTGGCCCATGGCCGCAGCAGCCGCTTCTTCTGCCCGGCTTAGGTCGTTGCGGTGAAGGCTGATCATGGACAACACGCTGCGGCCGAGGATGAGGCCGAAAGCCTGGCCTGTCTCGTCGGCTAGCTCGAAGCTCGCCTCGACCTCGGCGATCGCGTCATCCCACTGCCCGGCGGTGAAGCGTTCTGCGGTGCGCACCATCTGGTAACTCGGCAGGTGCCAGCCGAGCCCGAGCTGCTCGCTGATCCGCCTGTCGGTGTCGAGCGCGGACCTAGCCTCCTCGAGCCGGTCCAGCTCGACAAGAATGAAACCCCGGCCAGCGTGCAGCGGGTAACGGTGTCCCTGCCTGCCAGGGCTCTGGTCCGCTAGCCGCACCGCGTCGTCGATGATCTGGAGCGCGTCCTGGAGTCGGCCACGGAGCTCAGACACGGCGGCGAGGGAAGCCATCGCGATAGCGGTAATCAGGTGATCCCCGGCCACGGCGGCTGCGGACCTGGCCTTCTCCGCGGTGGCGGCCGAGCCATCGAGATCTCCCAGCCACCTGCGGGCAACGCTTGCCCAGCCCAGAGCGCCGGCTCGCTCTGCGCTGGTGAGCACCGCAGACTTACCCGCGCGCTCCAGCTCCTGGAGCCCGGCCTGCGGGCGCCCGCCTGCCAGCAGGGCGTGCCCGAGACAGATCCGCGCAGGCCCTTCGGCCTCCTGATCATGATCGCGGTCCAGCAGGGCACGGCAGACGTCCTCAGCAGGAGCGACGCGGCCGGCCCATATCAGGCCGCTGGCCCGCTCAGCGAGTAGCCGGTCGCGGCCCGGATCCGCCGGGTTCATCAACCGGGCCGCCCGGTCCAGGAGATCTGCGGCCGCATCTGGCGATGTCGGCGCGGCCTCCCGTGCTGCCCTGGTGAGCCATCCGATTGCCTCGGCGTCTCCCTTTCCAGCTCCGCGGGCAAATTGTTCGGCGACCTGCAGGATAGGGGCGCCTGATGCTGCGAGCCGCTGCCCGGCTTCGCGGTGCAGCGCGCGGCAGACGCTGCCGGGGAGGTCCTCGTAGATGGCCTCGCGGATCAGGTCGTGGCGGAAGCGCAGACGGCTGCCGTCGTCTTCGATGACCTGCGTCCCGACAGCCTCCGCCAGCGCCACCGACAGCTCGATAGCGGAGCGGCCTGCCACCGCCGCCAGGTCGGTGAGCGTGAAGCTGGATCCAAGGATCGACGCAGACCGCAGTGCCTGCAACGTATCACCGGGCAGAAAGCTAATACGGCGCAAGATCGTCAGCCGCAACGACGGCGGCAAGGCCAGTGCAGCTACCTCGGCCCGCCCGTCAGAAGTCTCGATCGCACCCTCCTGGGCGAGCGCCCCCAGCAGCTCGGTCACGAACAGCGGATTGCCCGCCGCCCCTGAAATCCCTGCCAGCAGCAGCTGTCCCGGCACCGCGGCGACCGCTTCGGCCACTAGCTCCTTGACGGCCTGACGGGAGAGGCCGTGCAAGTGGAGATGCCGGCCCCCGGCGGCCTCCAGTGCAGCTGCCAGCCGGTCCAGCTCCGCCGCTCGCGAGGACGGCCGGAAGCACCCGATGAGGGCTACCGGGAGATCGGTCAGGCGGCGGCTCAGCGCGGCCAGTGTCAGCAGGCTGGACGGATCAGCCCATTGCAGGTCATCCACGCCGACCACCAGCGGCCCGGCCAGCGCGAGTTCCTCCGCCAGGTCAACGAAAGCATCTACCGCACGGAACCGCAGCCCCGGGTCGCTGGTCACCGTGATCGGGCCCCGCTGCCCGCCGCCCCCGACCGATAGCAGCCCTCCGATCGCCGCCCGCCGCGGATCCGGCGACGAGACCGCGCACCCGAATGCGCCGGCCACCACACCGAACGGCCGGGTCTGCTCCAGCTCCCCGGCCCGGCCCGCCGCCACCTGCATCCCCCGGCCGCGCGCGTCCTCCAGTGCGTCATCCAGCAGGCGCGTCTTGCCGATCCCGGGCTCGCCCTCGATCAGCACGGCCGCCGGCCGGCCCGACGCGACCCGGTCCATGGCCTCGCCCAGCGCGGCGACCTCGGCCGCGCGACCGCGGATACTAGGGAGCGGAGCCACCGTGCCCATGACCCGGATGCTACTGCCCGGCCGGTGGCCAGCCGCGACCCCGGTCACCACTCGCCGGGTGCGCTAGAGCCAGCCGCCCCGGTCACCTCATACCGGCCGCACCGGGCAGGCCCCTGATCCGCGGCAGCATCGGCCGGCTGGCGGATGTCTCAGCTGCCGCTGACGCCGGATGCTGAGAGTAGCGCTCCAGCACGGTCTTCTCTGAACGACAGGAGCATTTCTATGCCCGTTCCCGGTCTGGCATCTCGCGGGCTGGCCGACCGCTGCCTCGACGAGTCCATGGAGGTTCGATGCGTACGGAAGTGACAATGGCAGCCTCTGCATCCCCCGCGTCGGCAGGATCGCGGATGTCTCCCGCGGTCGTCGTCGCGGGCCTGCGCAAGGGTTACGGCGCGGTGCAGGCCGTCCAAGAGGTGAGCTTCACCGTTGAGCACGGGGAGATCTTCGCGCTGCTGGGCCCGAACGGTGCAGGCAAGACGACCACGCTGGAGATCCTGGAGGGATTCCGCACCCGGGATGCCGGACGGGTCGAGGTGCTCGGCTACGATCCCGGCGCCCGGGCCTCCGGGCGGGCGCTGCGGGAGCGGATCGGGCTGGTCTTGCAGGACATCGCGGTCGAGCCCTACCTGACGGTCCGCGAGACAGTGGCCCGCAACGCCGGCTATTACCCGGCGCCGCGGGACGCCGGCGAGGTGCTTGGGCTGGTCGGCTTGGCCGGGCAGGAGCGCAAGAAGGTCCGGAGCCTCTCCGGCGGCCAGAAACGCCGCCTGGACTTGGCGTTGGGCCTGATCGGCAGCCCGGAACTGCTGTTTCTCGACGAGCCGACGACGGGGTTCGACCCGAGCGCGCGCCGGGACACCTGGCAGATCATCCGCAGTCTGCGCAGCGCGGGCGCAACCATCGTGCTCACCACGCACTACATGGACGAGGCCCAGGCGCTGGCCGACCGGGTAGCGGTGATCTCCGACGGCCAGATCGTAGCCGAGGGGACGCCGTCGGCCATCGGCGGGCGGGACACCGCCCGGACGCGGATCCGCTTTGCCCGGCCCGACGGATACGCGGCGGCCGATCTGCCGCTCGACGCCACGGTAGGCGAGGGCATGATCACCGTGGAGACCGCAGCGCCCACCGAGGCGCTGCACCAGCTGACCGGCTGGGCGCTTCGGCGTGGCCTGATGCTCGACGCGCTCACAGTGGACCGGCCGAGCCTGGAGGACGTCTACCTGCGACTGACCGATCATCGCGCGCTGGAACCCGCGGCGCTGGAACCCGCGGCGCTGGAACCCGCGATGGAAAGGAGCGTGCGGTGAGCACCGCCACCCACCAGGCCCGGTATGGTGATCTCGCCCTGCTGTGGCACCAGATCCGCTACGAGCAGCTATCGTTCTGGCGCAACCCGCAAAGCGCGTTCTTCACGTTCCTCTTCCCGGTCGTGATCATCGTGATCTTCGGCGCGCTGTTCGGCGGCGGCCCAGGGAGCTCGTACTTCTACGGCCTGTCGGCCCTGCAGTACTACGTGCCGACGATCGCCGCGGTATCGGTCCTGGGCTCCTGTTATAGCCAACTGGCGGTCGTGCTCGCGATGCGGCGCCAGGACGGGACCCTCAAGCGGGTGCGGGCGACTCCGCTGCCCGCATGGACATACTTCCTGGGGCTGTTGGCACACTGCGTGCTGGTCAGCGTCGTGGATGTCGCGCTCATCGTCGGCGTCGGCCACCTGTTCGGCGTGCCGTTCCCGACTCACTGGCTGGCGATCGCGGTGACGCTCGTGCTGGGCGCAGCCAGTTTCTGCGCGCTGGGCGTCGCGGTGGCCTCGCTGATCCGCAATTCTGAAGCGGCGCCAGCGGTGGTTCAGCTCGTCCTGTTCCCGCTGGTGTTCATCTCCGGCACGTACATGCCGATCCACTCCGACGTGCTCAACCGCATCTCCGGTGCCCTGCCGGTGCGGCCGTTCAACCAGTCCCTGCTCGGCCCCTTCACCCAGCACACCGGATTGGACTGGAAAAACCTCGGCGTGCTGCTCGCCTGGGGCGCGGCCGGGGCCCTCATCGCCATCCGCCGGTTCCGTTGGGTCCCCCGGCCCGAATGATCGCCAGCGCTGGCCGAGGAGACCTGGCCGAGATGACAAGGACGACCTCACCGCCAGGACGTTGCACCCCGTCGTCTCGTACTCCCCGGCGTCCACGGGCACCACCTGGACTCCCCGCTCGGCGAGCGTCTGCATCAGCGCGACCGGCGCCAGCGGCGGGTGGCCGACGGCAAGGTCGCCGTCCACCGGCGAGATCAGCGACATCAGATGCAGCACGTGCCCTGACCCGCGGTCGTGCGGCAGGTCGACTGACTCCAGGCTGGCGCCCTCGACCGAGAGGATCTGCGCGATCTGACTCCACTCCGCCGTTCAGTTCACGACTTGCCCTCACCAAAGCACTCCTCATCCCGGTTGTCATGCCTTCCAGGATCCGGCACCAGAAGCGCAGGCCGGGAGCCACCGGGTTGGTCCGGAGCGCTGCTGAGTACCGCAAGATGAGGAACGCAGCCGAGCATCGCGCGCCGTCGCCTACGTCACGCGCCGCGCTCGCACGGCGCTCGCCGACAACACCAGCTGGCTTTCACGTTCATGAGCAGGTCCCGGAACTTGCCGGGTTCCTCAAGGTGAGGTGTGTGCGCCGAGCTATCGAACCACACCAGCTGCTTGCCCGGTGCCGTCAGGGAGTCGTAGAACCGCTGGGCCGCTTCGCCGGGGGCCACCTGATCACGGCGACCCTGCGCCATGACAATGGGCACGTCGAGGCGGGGCATGGTGCGAACCAGATCCGTGGTGGCTAGTTCGGGCAGCAGCGCGGCCCGTGCTGCGGTGATCCCGCGAACGGTGCGGATGATGTCTGCAGCCGAGTAGTCGGGCGAGCGGACCAAACTCACGATCAGCGCGCGGAGCAGGCTGCTGTAGTTCGCGTTGGTCGCTACGCCCCCGAAGTTGGCCGTCCAGCGGACCCGGGTGCTGAACTGCTTCACGTCTAGGTGCGGGGGCGGCCCGATGGCCTCCAGCTGCCGGGTTGCGCGTCGGTTGCCGCGTTGCCGCGCGGTGCCGAGCACGAAGCGGTAGGTGTTGTTTTCGGCCGCCGGCATGTCGATGTCCATGCCTGCCGTTACCAATGCCGCCACGAGGTCCGGGCGCTGCACCGCAGCCTGCGCTGCGAACGTCCCGCCGAAGGAGAACCCGGTGACGAATGTCTTGCTGCCGAATCGGCCGCGAAGCAGTTCCAGCAGCGACACCGTGTCGCCGACCATCCGCGCCACGGTGATGTCGGATCGGTTCGAGTTCTTGCGTAGCGACAGGCCGGTGCCCCGCTGGTCCCAGTAGACAACCGTGAAGGCCTTTTCCAGCCCGAGAAGATACTCCAAGCGCTGCGCTTCATTGATCATCGGCATCCCGGGACCCTGCTGCATCAGCAGGAGCACCGGGTTGGACGCGTCCGCCCCGCGAACACGGATCCACTGTGTGATGCCGCCGAGCTGGACTGCCTCAAGCGTATCGATCGCCATCTTTGCTCCCTCTCTGTGTATGCCTTGCGACGTGGGATGTTCGCGCCGGGTAAGCCACCGAAGTCTCACGTCTGGCTGGTCATGCCCGGCGAGAAATGTGGCGCCAGATTGCCGATGCCGCGGTCGGCTGCGGGCTCCAGGCGCAGGAAGCGTCGCGACTCACCCATGGGGTTCCCTTCGCAGAGCAGCGAACGCGGCGTCCTCGATCACCTGGTCGTGCTTCGACTCGGCGATCAGGTCAAGCGCACCAGGCGCGGCGAGGCTGGCCAGGATGATCGGCCGTAGGACGCAGCCCAGGAAGATGGCGGCCAGCAGGTTAGGCTGGCCGGCCCGCAGCTCCTGGCTGCGCTGCCCGGCCGCGATGGCGCGTTCGAGGATCTCGATCGGGTACCGGGTGCCGGCCGGCAGGTTCGGCAGGAACGCGGGCATGCGCAGCAGGGCGAAGGTGAACGCCGCCGGTTCGGCCCGGTAGACGGCGAGTGTGATCCGGACCGCCCGGCGCAGCCGCTCCTCGGTGGTGCCCGCCGAGGTGGTTTCCTGGAGTTGTGCCGCGTAGCGGCCGAAGTGGTCCGCGTACAGTTCCTGGGCCAATGCCTGCATCGACGGGTAGTGCCGGTACAGCGCGGATTCGGACACGTCCGCCCGGTCGGCGACGTGGCGTACCCGAGTGGCGTCGTAGCCCAGCTCGGCGAAGCAGTCCAGCGCTGCCCGGAGGATCTTCTCTTTCTGGCTAGGCCTCGGCAAGCAATTCACCGCCCGCTTCGAAGGACAGCCCGGGGCCGAATGCCCGGGCCACCGTGGTCGCGCCGAGCGCGCCGGTCCGTAGCGTGGCCTCGACAGCAAGGATCGCCGCACGGGCCGTGTACGCGTAGCCTTCGCCCGTTCGGGCCCACGCCTGCGCCGTCCGGCCGTCTGCGGCTGTCGCCCGCGCCCAGAGATAACTGTTCACTGCGGCCGATGCCTTGGTCGCGGATGGCTTGGCCCGCCGGGGCAGTTTGCCGGCCGCGCGGGCCAGGACGGGCAGCGCCGGCATCGCGAGCCTGGCGCCCACCGGTGGCATCGGGACCGGGAAGGACACGGCGATGTCTGGGATACCGGTTGTGTGTCCAGTCACGACGAGGTCGCCGGTGGGCACCGGCACGAGGGTACGGTCGCCGATCGGCGTGCTCTGCCGGCGGATTCCGCGCCGAGCCGGCTGCGCACCAGCCGACCGTCGCGCCTGATCCGTCCGCCGCTGGCCAGCGCCTGCATTGTGCTTTCCTTTGCCCCGGCGCTGGACCCGTCGGTGCCGAGCAGGATGGCCAGGTCGAGCCGGATCGCCTCCGGCACCTGGTCCGCCACGTACCGGGCCAGCCCGTCGCTGGCCACCGTCCCGAAGCCGACAGCCGGCAGTACGGTAATGCCTCGCTGGCGAGCCTCGTTATCGGCGGCCAGCACGTCAACGGCGACCGGGATCTCGTTGGCGATGTCGAGGTAGTGGACCCCGGCGTCCAGGCATGCCCGCAGCACTGGCGGCGCAGTGGCGCCGAACGGGCCGGCTGCCAGCAGTACCAGGCGGGCGTCGCCGATGACCCGGGCCAGATCGGTCGCCGGCCCGGCGGCCCAGGTCAGGTCGAGCCGCTCGGCCAGGCGACGGAGCCGGTCCGGGTCACGGCCGGCCAGCACGGGGCGGTGCCCCCTGGCGACCGCCTCCTCGGCAATCAGTGTTCCGGTTCGCCCGGTTGCCCCGTACAGGAGCCAAGGTTCATAAGTGAACATTCACTTACTTTAACCCTTGCGGGTCAAAGATGCAAGCACGCGTAACCGTCAAGCACCGCGTAGCGACACCGGTGAACTGGAAGCAGGGGGATGACGTGATCATCGCCGGGTCGGTCTCTAACGAGGAGGCCAGGCAGATCTTCAGTGACTGGAAGGAGCCCAAGCCCTACATCCGCATCGTGCCTCAGCCGAACTGAGTGACATCAGACGTGATGCCCGGTCTGATCGTGTTAGACGTCCGAGGATCGGGCGAGCAGGCCGGGGGCCACATTGGCCCGGGTGGGCTTGCCCGTCCTATCGGCAGGGCCGTGCTAGGACGTCACCACCTGCGAGAATGCGACTGGGCTCGGCCGCGGTTCGCGGGTCAGGTGGCTGAGCTGCGGTGGCGTTCAGGCTTGTTCGGGTGATCTTTGGGCGGACCCTGGCTGCTCGGCGGGGATCCGGGTGGAGAAGAACAGTGCGACCAGGGTGAGGAGCGCGAGGGCCGCGAGGGCGGTGCGAAGCCCGTCTAGGCGGGCTTGCTGGTTTTCATCCAGGACAGCCTGGGTGACCTGCGTGCTGGCGCCCGCCTTGGTGAGCGCGGCCTGGAGGTCGGCGTCGGAGAGGAACGGGATCCCGCCGGCCAGCTCGGTACTGGCCTGAGTGCTCACCTTCGGCGGGACCGCCGGGTTCTGCTCGATCCCGTGCAAGAACGACGCGGTCAGGGCAGCGATCAGCAGCGAGCCCGCGAGGGCGGTGCCGATCGAGGCGCCGAGATTGGTTGCGGTGTTCTGCAGGCCGCCGACCTCAGGGCTCTGGTCGTCGGGGACGGCGGAGACCGTGACGCTGCCGAGCTGCGAGGCCAGCGCGCCGATCCCGAGGCCGGCGAGTAGCAGCGGGACCGTCACGATCTCCGCGCCGGCGTGCACATCGATGCTCGCGAACAGCCATACGATCCCGCCGAACATGGCCAGCAGCCCGCCCTGGACGACAAGCCGAGGCGAGATGTGCGGGAAGAACCGCGGGATGCCGGCCGCGGCGATCAGCAGCGTGACCGACAGCGGGATGATCTTGATGCCGGTGCTGATCGCGGACAGGCCGAGTGCGACCGACAGGTACAGGGGGATGATGAAGAAGAGCCCGGCCTGGATCAGGAACTGGAAGAAGAACATCACCAGGCCGCCGGTGAGCTGTCGGTTCCCCAGCATCGAGAGCCGGACGAGCGGCTCGGTGCCCCGCCGCTCGACGTGCTGCTCCCATGCACTGAACAGCCACAGCACGAGCAGCCCAGCGAAGATCAGCACGATTGTCGGCGAGAGCCCGAGGATCGCAGGGCCGCCTGGTTTCGGCAGCACCCACCCCCACTCGCTCGAGCGCAGCACGCCGAAGACCGCGAGGCCGAGCCCTGCGGCCGACAGCACCGCGCCAGTAAGGTCCAGCCGGGACCGCGTTTCCACCGGCGCGTCCTGGACGCGCCGCGCGAGGACCAGGATCGCCAGCACGACCAGGACCTCCCCGACGAAAACGTACCGCCACGAGAAGTATGTGGCGGCGATGCCGCCGATCAGCGGGCCGACTGCCACCGCGATTGCCCCGGCCGCCATCACCAGGCCGTACGCCCGCGGACGTCCCTCAGGCCCGAAGTTGCTGGCGACGAGCGCGACGATCGCTGGAAGGATCAGCGCCGCGCCGATCCCCTCCAGGACTGACCAGCCCACAATGAGGACGGTGAGGTTCGGCGCCAGGGCAGTGGTAAGGGAGCCCGCGCCGTAGATCACGCAGCCGACCGAGAAAGCGCGCCGGCGCCCGATCAGCGAGCCGGCCTTGCCGCCCGGGATCATCAGCATCGCCATCACCAGCGTGTAAAGCGTGATCGCCGTCTGGATGCCCGTCACCGTCGTGCCGACGTCCTTGGCCACGGTAGCGATGGCCACGTTCATCACGGAGCTATCCAGCGTCATCAGGAACTGGCCGGACGCAAGCGTAATCAGGACCAGGCCGGTGTTTTGCCCCGTCGCGGTATCGGCGCCCCGGTCGGTCATCGGTGAATCGTAGCGCACCACAACAAACGACGCCCTCATCGCAGCCGCAAGCTCCGCCCGCCACGGCCCGACTATTCAGTCGCCGGCTTCCCCCAGAAGCGGATCAAGCGCCGACCCGTCCTGGGCGGGCCTCATTAGTGAATACGAGCGTGCCGGGTAGAGGTCTAGTCAAGACCGGTGGCCGGGTTCTCGAACTCCACGGGTCACAGGTCGCACGCGTCGTGGCGGCGGTGCAGCGCGGTACAGCGTGAAGGTAACCAGACCGTCTTAACGGTTACCGGAACCTTGTCGACAGGCGGAGGGACGCTGCCATGGCCAGCGCAAAAACATCGGTATCGGAAAAAACGGACAGCACGGGCAGTCCGCAGAAGAAGAAGTTCGGGCTCGTGCTCCAGGGTGGTGGCGCCCTTGGCGCTTACGAGGCTGGCGCGATCAAGTGCCTTTACGAACGGGGCATGGAATGCACAATTGTCGCAGGGGCGTCGTCGGGCGCGTTTAATTGCGGTGGCACTCGCCGCGGCGAAGACCTACCCGCCGGACGTGCTCGAAGCTATGTGGACAGAGTTCGGGACCCCGAAGTTTCCGCTACCGGATCCGATCGAGCACTACTGGGCGTTATACGGAGTTCCTCACATGTACAGCCGCGGCTGGACTACTGGAAGCTTCCGATCTGGACATACCTATCCGACAACACGCCGCTCAAGGGGACGCTCGAACGCCTGGACTGGGATCAGGTGCGCGATCCAGCGCATATGCGGCTGTTGGTCTCGGCGAGCGACATCGAAAACGTTGAGACCGTTTACTTCAGCAACCTCCCTCCGGAGAAGCTCCCCGGTCCGGACTATCCGGCCGTGCTCTTCGGAGTGGAGCATGTGCTGGCCAGCAGCAGCTTTCCTGGAGGCTTCCCCGGGACGGTGATCGACGGCCGGGCCACCTGAGTCAGGCTGGAATCGTGAACACAATCGCGCCCCGCGCCGGCGGCCCCGGCCCCACCGCCGCTACAGGCCTGAGCCGATGCCGCGGATCCGGTGGTACTCATGAATCGAGCCAGCGACGCTGCTTCAAGACCGCTCACCCGCGGTGGGTGATGCGAGCGGGAGGACTCGGCCGTGTGCTGGATCGCTGGGTAACTTGACCATTACATTACCTGCGGAGAACGCGGGAAGCACGTCGAGAGCCGGACAAACTGTACGAGCTTCAGCGCCTGTGGCTGATCGAGGCGGTCAAGTACAACGTGCTGCCCAGGACTCGTTAAGTCAGGCGGTCATCCGGGGCCTGGAGCGCGCGCAGGGCTGCCTCAAATGACCGCAGGCGGCTGCGGACAACCTCAGCCTGCCGCTCGCTGGCGCCACCGGGAGACCGCTCGGCGTCCATGCCGGAGCGAACTGCCTGCAGCCAATGCAGCACGTCTGTGACGCGAGCGCGGTCGTCCTCGGCCGCGGCGGCCTCGCGCAGCGCGTATAGCAGCTGAGTGAGGTCGTCCGCGCGGCGCTGGATCTCCGACCAGCGAGCGGCAGCATCCGCGGCGGCGAGCGCGGCCGGGGTTTCCGCGATGCTCATAGCGTCGTAAACAGCCGAGCCCTTCGCGTAAGCATCGATGACTTTCGACCGCCAGCTGGCCGCCGCCGCGGAGCGGCGGCCGGAAGAGCGCGCGACCAGCACGATGATGCCGATGAGGACAACGGCGCCGATGCCTACCCAAAGCCAGATCAGCGCTGAACTTGACCCGCTGCCTGGAGCCGGGGAACTGCTGGGCTGGGCCGCCGGGCCGGGGGCGGTCGGGGTCGCCGACGGCTCGGCGGTAGCCGTGGGCGAGAAGCTGACACTCGGCGAGAAGCTGGCACTTCTGCTGGGCACGCTGACGCTTCTGCTGGGCGACAAGCTGGCGATCGCCCCGCCAGCACCGCTGTGCCCGCATCCCGCCGCCAGAAATCCGAACGAAAGCATCACAGCGAACAGCACCGGGCTCCTAGCCAATCGCCGCATGCCCGATCCTTCCTTTACTGCCTCTGCCGAGAGAAACCGCTGGGCCGGGACATTCAGTAAGAATCCCCCGGCAGAACTGCCCCGTCTTCACCCCTCACGAGGGAGCCACGCGCCCGTCAGCGCAGGCAGCCTCGCAAGCTCCCGTCTTCAGGTCACCGCACGCCTTCCACCGGGTCCTCGCCGACCGCTCCGGCAAATGAGGCTGTGCCTTCTTCTTGGCCCGCATCTTCCTCTCCTGGCATCGCCCAGCGCATCGGCGATGACAAAGGTGACCCTCCTCGCGCCACCGTGAAACCCGTCCTCAATGGCCTGATCAACGAACACGCGGGCGACTTGACGCACGAATATCCGCAGGTCACCAACCGAGGTTAGCCCAGCAGGCGGACCAGGCCGCTGAGCGCCATGTAGCCGCCGACGAACAGGGCGACGGCGGCCATGAGTTGCCGGGCATGGCCCATCAGCCAGTTCTGAGCCCGCCGTGTCTGCGTCCTGGTGGCCGCTGGCCTGACCACCAGGAACCCGAACGGGATGATCACCAGAGAGAACTCGATGAGGGCAAAGACAACGACGGCAATCGCCTGCTCCGCGGCTGGCGAGTCCCCGGCGATCAGTTCGCGGAGCGCAGCGATATAGGCGGCACCCGGCGTGCCGGCCAGCGCGCCGATCAGCACGGCAAGCCCGAGCCTGGGCTTGGCCAAGATCCGCTGTGCCCAGCCGTCCCGCTCCGGCTCCCCGGCCGGGGCAGGCGCACGCCGGTGGCCGTGCAGCCGGCCAGTGGCCAGCAGCGCGCCGATAACCAGCAGCAGCACCCCCACGGCCAGGTCGAGTCCTGCGCTGGCCGCGGCCTCGACGCTCAGGGCACCGCCATCGCCGTCGGCAGACACCGCCAGCAGGCCGATCGTCAGGCACATGCTCAGGCCGCCGGCCAGGAAGCACAAGAACATCAGCCGCGGCCGCCGGCTTTCCATCAGCAGCAAGTCAACGGCGAACAGCTTCGGGTTCAGTGCCGCGAGGAACGCCAGCGCGAAGAACCTCGCGTTCATCACGGCTCACCTAGCATCGTCATTATCTCCTGAAAGCCATCCGCCACCCTGGACGCCAACTTTCACGGGGCAGCACGCAGGAATGCTAGTGAACGACCAGACACCGTGACGAACCGCAGATCATCAGCCGAATCCTATTGCCGGCGGGCCATGGTGGTGCTGCCGACGCCTGGCGTCCTCGGCCTGCCGCCGGCGATCTGGTCGATAGCAAGATCCGGCTCGTCCATCCTCGTGCTGATGCGCGGACCATACACGGTGTTTGCCCAGCAGGGATCACTCTACTTGACTGATTCCTGGGTGTTCTTGACTGTTTCTTGACATACTGCTCCGGTACCTGGGCGGTACGAGCAGCGCTGGCTTGGAGGTGGCGGGTGAGCGCCGGAGACACGGACATGGTTGCCAGCCACCGATCACCTGAACGCCTTGGCATCGTGCCCGTAGCGCGCGGCAGGCACGATCCCGCCGACCCGTGGCTGTGCATCGATGATCATGACGTGAGCGGACCCCCTTTTGCCGGCCAGCCTGGCCACGGTCGCACGGCGAGCCTGCGGCGCCAGCCGACCCGCATTGTCGGAGGCCGGCTGGAAGGCGGCTACACCGACACGTTCGAGCTCATCTGCCCTGAATGCGGTGATCACCCGTATGTGGAGTACCGGGACATCCCGCCCCGGCTTCAGCGGATCCGCGGGCCCTACCCGCTGAAAGCAGGCCTCACAGCTTACGAGAAGCATCTCGGGCAGCCCGGCTCGAAGATAACGGGAGCGGGTTATAGAACCGGTTGACGGTGAGCTTCGATTGGCGGTCTAGAACGGCGCCGGGATGTGCCGCAACGGCAGGTGCGGTTCGGTGTAGCCGCGGGCCCGCTGCCGCTTGGGCAGCGTAACGTCCCGGGCGACGAGCGGGGTGTAGGGACCTGGCTGAGGTAGTCATACCACCGGCTGTAGGACTTCAGGTCCATGCCCGAGAGCTTCCAGATCTTCCGCGGGTCGTGGATGCGGCTTTCCAGCCGCCGGGTCTGCTCGCCCGTGCAACACCCGCATCTGCCGCTCGTGCTCCTTGCGCTTCATCTTCACCGGCGGTGCGGCCATGGCCCAATGCCAGCGGCTTTAGGTGAAACGGCGGGTGCAGCTCGGCCGGCTCTGGTCGCGCTGTGTGATTTTCCCTGGCTGGCGGCGTGTTGTGCTGGTTTGCTGTGGGGTGGGTGAGGCTCCTGCTAGAAGAGGGATTGACTAGATCTCACTTCTCAGCAGGAGCCTCTCGTGTCTTTGTACCCTGTCGCGTCGCGTGCTGCCGCCAGCTTCACGGAGGACGGGGAGGTTCCCGGCGGCGGGCTGATGGTGGCGTTCGGGCTGGAGGAGGTGGCGTCGCCGCTGCGGAACGGCCGGCCGCTCGGGGATGACCACCGGTCGGCGCTGGTCATCGGGGGGACGGCACGGATCCGGACGGGTGAGGTGACGGTGTTCTGCAAGGTCGTGGCGGTCGCGCGGGCGCGGGTCCGGCGGGACGGGCGGGTCCAGGCGCAGGGCAGCCCGGCCGGCCATGCGACGCTCGGCCCGCTGGAGGACTGGCTGGAGGACAAGGCCGGGCCGGGCGTTGTCGAGGCCGTCGCGGAGCGGGCCGTGCTGGCCGGGGAGTACGTGAAGGGGGAACGGGAACGGCTGCTGACCAGGTCGTTCATGATCCGCGTGCTCGTGCTGATGACGCTGATGCCGGACGCGGGCATCCGGGACGCGGTGATCGCGCTGGCCGGGGACCTGGCCCTGGTCCCGTGGGCGCGGGCCTGGGCTGCGGCGTCGGAGCGGGCGCTCGGGGACTGGCGGAACGCGCTCGGCCCCGGGCCGCTGGAGGAACTGCAGGCCATCACGCTGCGGGCATCGTGGCAGGAGCACGAGGACCGGGACTGGCGGGCGGCTGCCGCCGGCAGGGCCCGGCCGCTGAAGGCGTCGTCGCTGGACGGGACGCTGATCCGGGTCCCGGACACGCCGGCGAACCGGGCCGCGTTTGGCTCGGTCGGCACCGGCGACGGCTCCTCCCCGTTCCCGCAGGTCAGGGCGCTGCCATTGAACGACGCCCCGACGCGGGCGCTGCTGGGGATGCCGCACGGCCCGGCCGGCACGGACAAGGCCGCCGCCGAGCAGAAGCTCCTGGACACGGCCATGCGGGACTACCCGCACCTGTTCACGCGCGACCGGAGATGGCTGATGGACCGCAACTACCACGGCGCGGCCCGGATCGCCCGGCTCATCGCCTGCACCCACGTGCTGATCCGGATGAAGAGCGACATCCCGCTGAGGAGGACCTCGCCGGTCCTGGCGGACGGATCGTACCTGGCGGAGCTGGCCGGCGACGGGGTCACCGTCGCCGTCCGCGTCGTCGAGTACTACGCCGAGGTCGAAGGCCAGGACGTGCCGGAGATGTTCTGCCTGGTCACCGACCTGACGGACATCACCGAGTACCCCGGGCCGCAGCTCGCGCGGCTCTACCGGTGGCGGTGGGACGGATCGGAGACCGCGCGCTCCGCGAGGCCAAGGCGTCCCTGGACGGCGCCGGACCGGGAACCGGCCCGATGCTCCGCTCCGGCAGCCCGGCCCTGGTCCGGCAGGAACTCGCCGCCTGGGCCGCCGCCGTCGAGATGACCCGCGGCGTCGCCCGCGACGCCGCCCTCGCCGCGGCCCCCGCGAGGAAGGGACGCCGCGCCGGGCAGCCCGTCCGGCCCCGCGACATCTCCTGCGCCCGGGCCCGCCGCGCGATCCTCGCCGCGATCCGCGCCGGAACAGCCTGCTACGAGGCGCTGACCAGGGAAATCGCAGGATACCGCACCGTCGTCGACCGGAGCCGGCACCGCGCCCGTAAGTCGAAATCACCCAGCAGCTCCGGCCACGCCACCGCGAAGGACACCAGCACCCGCACGGCCCCGGCCGTCATCACCATGGCCAACAGCCCCGCCTGACGACAACCCCCGCCACCAGAAACTACCCAGCGTCACCCAGCCACGGAAAACCGACACCAGCACACAAATGCCTAAAGCCGCTGGCATTGGGCCATGGCCAGCGCAACCGCCAGAAAATCAAGGACCAGAAAATCAAGGACCGGGATTAACGGATGACCAGGCGCCAGCGCGCCCGGCAGGCCGCGGCCTGCCGGGCCGACGCCTGGCCTTCGGGCGGGGGGTCATCCCGCCAGGATCGTCTGCTCTGGCGCGCGGGCCCTCACTCTGCGCGGGTGATGCGCCGGGCTTGCCCGGCGGGAGGAAATGGCAGTTACGGCGCATGACCAGAGCCCGGGGGTGTCCATGTTCCATTGGGTGCCCGGGCTTCAGGTGATCTCGTCCTACCGCCGGCAGTGGCTGCTCAAGGACGTCATTGCCGGGGTGGTGCTGACCACACTGCTGGTCCCGCAGGGGATGGCTTATGCGGAGCTGGCGGGCCTGCCGCCGATTACCGGCCTGTACACCTCCATCATGTGCCTGCTCGGGTACGCGGCGTTCGGACCGTCGCGGATCCTGGTGCTCGGTCCGGACTCCTCACTCGGGCCGATGATCGCCGCGACGATCCTGCCGCTGATCGCCGCCGAGGGCGACGCCGGGCGTGCGGTCGCGCTGGCGTCGGTCCTCGCGATCATGGTCGCGGCGATCATGATCGTGGCGGCGGTCGGCAAGCTCGGCTTCATTGCTGACCTGATCTCCAAGCCGACGATGATCGGCTACATGAACGGCCTGGCGCTGACCATCCTGATCGGGCAGCTGCCGAAGCTGTTCGGGTTCAAGGTCGACGCCGACGGCCTGATCCGCGAGTTCACCGCCTTCGTCAAAGGGCTGGCCAGCGGCGACGCGGTCCCGGCCGCCGCCGCGGCCGGGATCGCCGCAGTCGTGCTGATCCTGGTGCTGGGCCGGTGGCTGCCGAAGGTCCCGGCCGTGCTCATCGCCGTCGTGCTCGCGATCGGCGCTACCTCGGTCTTTAGCCTGGCCGATCACGGTGTCAGCCTGGTCGGGGTGCTGCCCAAGGGGTTCCCGCCGCTGACGATCCCGCATGTCAAGCTATCCGACCTCGGGCCGTTGTTCGCCGGGGCGGCGGGGATCGCGCTGGTGTCGCTCGCCGACACGATCTCCACCGCCTCAGCGTTCGCCGCCCGCTCCGGGCAGGAGATCCACGGCAACGGCGAGATGATCGGGATCGGCGCGGCGAACCTGGCCGCCGGGCTGTTCCAGGGCTTCCCGGTCAGCACCAGCGGATCCCGGACCGCGGTCGCCGAACGGTCCGGCGCGAAGACGCAGCTGACCGGGGTCACCGGAGCCGCCCTGATCATCGCGATGATCGTGCTGGTCCCCGGCCTGTTCCGGAACCTGCCCCAGCCCGCGCTGGCCGCCGTGGTGATCACCGCGTCACTGTCGCTGGCCGACATTCCCGCCACGGTGCGGCTGTGGCGGCAGCGCAAGGCAGAATTCCTGCTGTCGATCGCGGCTTTCCTCGGCGTCGCGCTGCTGGGCGTGCTGGCCGGGATCGCAATCGCGGTCGCGCTGTCGATCCTGAATGTCTTCCGCCGGGCCTGGTGGCCCTACGAAACCAGGCTCGGCCGGGTGGAAGGGCTGGAGGGCTACCACGACATCCACTCCTATCCCGATGCACGGTACCTGCCCGGCCTGGTGATTTACCGGTTCGACGCGCCGCTGATCTTCGCGAACGCCAAGACGTTCCGCGACGAGATCCGGAAGCTGGCAGCCGCCGAGCCGGCACCCCGGTGGATCGTAATCGCCGCCGAGCCGGTCACCGACGTGGATACCACCGCATCCGACATGCTCGAGGAACTTGACCAGGCCCTGAACGCCCGCGGCATCAGCCTGATATTCGCCGAGCTGAAGGACCCGGTACGCCGCAAAATCGAACGCTACGGGCTCACCCGCACCATCGACCCCAGCCATTTCTTCCCCACTATCGGCGCCGCCGTCACCGCCTACCACGCCGAAACCGGCGCCCAATGGACAGCCCCAGACCAGGCGGCCCCAGACCAGGCGGCCCCAGACCAGATAGCCGCCGATACCGGCCCTCCGCCGCCCGGCATACCCGCACCACCCGCCGGCTAGTCAGCCAGACAGGTAACGGAACCCGGCCCGGCACGCGAGTACCCGGCGTGGCAGCCGACTCATCCGGCGTCACCGCCGGTTGTATTGCGCCAGAGGTCCGGGAAGTTGCCGGCCGCGAGTTCTTCGGCGCGGCGAAGCCGCCAGGCGATCGATGGCCTTCGCTGCGGTGGCGCAGCGCTGAGCAGGCTGGAGAGCATGGCCCGTGCCCGCAGTAGCACCATGGGGGACCGGGAACCAGATTCGATGAGATCGTCCAGGGCTATCTGGAGGTAGCCATCCCAGGACGGAAGTGCCAGCACCAGCCGGAGGGCCCCGGCGTCATCGGCTATCTCGGCCACGTCCAGGTCACGCGATACCAGGGGCTGTAGGAGGCTCTCGACGGTGTCGAGCACCTGAACGGCGGTGGCCGGATCGTTGACGGCCGGCGAGAGCGCTCGCAGGCCGCTGTCGGCGAGGAGCCGGAAGGCGAACAACGGGTCCTGGTGGAAGGTGCGTTCTTGCCCGGTCACTACCGCGCCGAGCACTGTCGCGTCGGTCATGTCGCCGCCATGCAGGTCGGCGGCCGGCGCGCCTTCCTGGAGGGTGTCGCCGATGCGGGCCCGGAGCACGATCACGGCGGTGCCGCTGGCATCGAGCAGCCGCCGCAGATCGAGTTGCTGAAAGACGGCCTGCCGCCGCTGCCATCTGACGGTCCGGTGCAGCGGCGGCAGCGGGGCCGGCTGCCAGTCGCTGGTGCAGGGCTGGCGGTACAGGTCATCGATGACCGCGCGGCCCCGCGCGGCGATGGCGGAAAGCACCGGTGCCAACTGGATCGAGGCGAAGGCCTTCACCTGCAGCGTGCGGATCAGGGCAATCGCTGCTAGTACCGCGACCACCTCGGCAGCCGGCAGGATGACCGACACTTCCGGATCATTCCCGATGGCCAGCGCCGCGGTGACGGAGAACACGAAGATGCCGATGGCCAGCCCGAACGTGCGCCACACGATCGGGTCGTCGCGGAACAGGTTCAGCCGGGGCGACAGGCTGCCGAACGCCCACTGCACTACCAGGAAGAGCAGCGAGAAGATGATGCTGACCAGCCCCAGGATGCCGAAGCCGACCGCGACAAGGGATTCAGTCACCCGGGTGCTTGCCACGCTGGTCCCGGTAGTGATCCGCGGCAGCAGCAGCCCAAGCCCGAACCCGGCCACCACGCAGAGCAGCTGTACCAGGCCGGCCCGCAGCCGGCGCCGCGGCCGCGCGAATCTCCCTACAACGATGGCGAACCGCCCGAATCGCCGTGACCACTGCGCCACGCATCCCAGCCGAAGCCCCGCCGGGGGCAGACGCGGCAGCTCGCCTCGCCCCGGCGCGGCGTAAGCCGCAGACGCGGACAGTACCTGGCCGCGCGAAGGCGCCAGCCACCGGCGGCTTTCCTGCGCGGCAGGCAAGAACCTGGCACGGCAGCGACGCTGCACGGCAACGGTGAACTCGCGTGAAGGCTGTCCGCCACTGGCGAATTACCTGCAGAGGACATGCGGCGCATGCTCCGATTCTCGCGACCCTTAACCGGCACATTAATGACGCTCGCGCGGCCCGATACCACCCCGGATGGGTGAGTCGGGTCGGCCATTCGTAAGCGACAGTAGCTGCGGGGAAATGCGGACATCGGCGCGCAAGGGTGATGGCATGGCAGCGCAGGAAGACGGTCCGCTGCGCGGAACGCGCGCGCCGGACGGAACGGGCCGCGTGGGCGCGGCCGGCGGAGCATCGGCCCGGGTCAGCCGGGGTCAGCGCTGGCTGGCCCGGCTGGCGTTCGCCGCCGCGCTGGCCGCGGTGCTGGTGCTGCTGGTCTCGGGCGCGCTGGCGAGCATTACCGCGCTCGTCCTCGGGTTCGCGGGCCTGGCGGTGGGCTGCGCGGCGGCGTTTTGGTTCCTGGCTTACCGCGGCGTCCGGCGCTGGCTGGCGCTGGTGGTCCTGGTCGCCGCGCCGGTTTTCGTGATCGTGGTGTATGTCGTCGCCGGGCTACTGTGGGGGATCGCGCTGGCTGTCGTGCTCGCGGCGGCCGCCGTGGCGGCCGGGCGCGCGGCGCTGGCCAGCGGCCGGCGGCCGGCCGGGCCGCGTGAATATGCCGCGTCACCCCCGCAGCGGCCTTTCATGATCATGAACCCGAGATCGGGCGGCGGGAAAGTCGCGAAGTTCGGGCTCCAGGACAAGGCCGCCGCGCTCGGCGCCGAGGTGGCCCTGCTGGAAGGCCCCGGGATCATCGACGTGGCCGCGCTCGCCCGCCGTGCTGCCGACGAAGGGGCCGACCTGCTCGGGGTGGCCGGCGGCGACGGCACCCAGGCCCTGGTCGCGGGCATCGCCGCCGGACGGGATATCCCGATGCTGGTGATCTCCGCGGGCACCCGCAACCACTTCGCCCTCGATCTCGGGCTGGACCGGGACGACCCATCCGCCTGCCTGGATGCCCTGTCCGACGGCGTGGAGCTGCGTATCGATCTTGGCCTGATCGGCGACCGCACGTTCGTCAATAACGCGTCCTTCGGCGCTTACGCCCAGGTCGTGCAGAGCCCCGCCTACCGTGGCGACAAGGGCGGCACCGCGCTGGCCATGCTCCCGGACCTGCTCACCGGCCACCAGGGACCCCGCCTGGTGGTCCGGGTAGACGGCCAGGTGATACTCGACGGGCCGCAAGCCGTGCTGGTCAGCAACAACCCCTACGAGACCGGCGACATCGCCGGCCTGGGCCGCCGCGCCCGGCTCGACCAGGGCCTGCTCGGCATCATCGGCGTCAAGATCAGCAACGCCGCCCAGGCAGCCGGGCTGCTCCGCGCCGCGGGGCGCTCCCGCAGCGTCACCGCGCTCACCGTCCGCGAAGTCATCATCGACGCCGACCAGCCGAAGATCCCGGTCGGCATCGACGGCGAATCGGTCATGATGCCCACCCCGGTGCGCTGCACCATCCGCCCGCTCGCACTACGCGTGCAAGTCCCCCGCGCCCGCCCCGGCGTCCCCGCACCCCGGCCGTCCCTGGACTGGGCACTCCTCCGCCACCAGGCCCTCACCTTCACCCGGGCCGCCGACGGCTAACCAGCGAAGCCAGCGCGGCACCAGCGCGGGCCGGCAACGCATGCTGCGTCGTTCGCCACGTCTGGCTGGAGCAGCACAGGTGGTCCGTGACTTGGTGACCATCGGGCATACGGCCGCGTGCGCCCGGACCAGAGGCAGGACTCGATGAGCGCTTGGGATGCGGCGATCGTGGCGGCGGTCATTTCAGGTGGGAAACGCGGTCGCGCGGCTGGAGCGGTACGACGTAACCGCGCCGATCATCTTCGTGATCGCCGGCCTGCTGCTGACCCACGGCCCGCTGGCACCACTGAGCTTCGCGCCCTTTCGTGAGCTGGTCGAGGCACTGGCAGAAATCACCCTGATCCTGGCCCTCGCACCGACGGATGCCGCCCTGGGCGCGGGCGTGATGGTCAACCCGACCGTCCCGGCACGGATCCGACGGCTACTCAACATCGAAAGCGGGCTCAACGGCGGCATCGCCACCCCGGTCGTCCTGGTCGCCATCGCCGGAGCCGCGACCGCCGAGCACGCCGCCAGCATCGGCCCGGCCAAGGCGGCTGCGGAACTCACGCTGGGCGTGCTCACTGGCGGCGCGGGCGGATTCATCGTGAACGTGGCCCGCCGCCGGCGGGAAACGCGGCGAGCGACTGGTGCCCTACGTCGAGGAGACCGGCGCCCTGGTGTCACTGCTGGTCTGGTTCGCATTCGGCGTCGTCGCGGTGTCCCTGCGTTCGAGAGCCTGACGTGGCAGACGGTGCTGTACGCCGGACTCAGCCTGACCGTGATCCGGATGGCGCCAGTCGCGCTGGCGCTGGCGGGCACCCGGCTCGGGCATGCGGCCGTTGCCTTCGTGGGGTGGTTCGGCCCCCGCGGCCTGACGTCGGTGGTATTCGCCTTGCTGGCGCTGGATGACATCGGCGAGCCTGCCGGGCCCGCGGTCACCGTGATCGCCTTCACCATATTGCTCAGCGTGATCGCGCACGGCCTGACAGCCGACCCGCTCGCACACCGCTACGGCCGCAACTCGCCATTACCGCAGCCGGATCCGACGACGCCGGAATGCAGCAACTGCCTGCGCGGTAACCAGTCAGGCCTTCTGTTGATCTGCGGCGTGTCGGTGCTGGTGCCCGGTTTGTGATCATGGTTGGGTTCGGGGATGCCGAATCCGGAGCAGCCGTTGTACGAGGAGCTGGCTGCCCGGAACGCGGAGCTGACGGCGCGGGTCGCGGAGCTGCTGGCGGTGGTGGCCGGGCAGGCCGCGCTGATCGAGACGCTGCGGGCCGAGGTCGCGGCGTTGCGCCGGCAGGCGAGCCGGGACTCCTCGAACTCCTCCCAGCCCCCGGGCCAGGACGGCCCCGCGGCGAAGGCGGAGAAGAAGGCCGGCCAGCGGGAGGCACGGCGGGCGCGGCCGGGCCGGCCGCAGGGCGGCCAGAAAGGCCATCCGGGTGCGAGCCTGGCGTGGGCCGCCCGGCCGGATGAGACCCGGGTCGTCGAGCCGGGCGCATGCGGCGGGTGCGGCGCCGGCCTGTCCGGCGCTGCCGGGCGGGTCGCTTCCGCGGTGCAGGTTTTCGATATCCCGCCGGCGGCGCTGACGGTGACGGAGTACCAGATGATGTGCCGCACCTGCTGCGGGTGCGGGCAGGTCACGACCGCTCCGCCGCCGCCGGGCGTGACCGGCGGCCCGGTCTGCTACGGCCCGGACGTGGTAGCCGCGGCGACGCTGCTGGCCAGCACGGACGTGATCGGGGTCGAACGGGCCGCGGACCTGATGGCCGCCCTGCTCAAGGCGCCGGTCTCCACGGGGTTCGTGTCGCGGTGCCTGGTCCGCCTCGACGCGGCGTTAACCGCCGCCGCGTTCGAGGACGCGCTCAAGGACGCGCTGAGGGCATCAGGCGTGCTCGGCACTGACGAGACCCCCGCCCCGCTCACCAGGGCGGCCACCAGCGTGGAGAACTGCGGGAACCCGCACGTCTGCACGGTGCGGACCATGCGTGCCTATACCGGCGGCGGGCCGGACCTGATCTGGTACGGCGCGGCGGGCGACCGGACCAAGGCGCCGATCACCGGGTTCGGGATCCTGGATGGCTACCGCGGGGTCCTGGTCCGCGACGACTACGGCGGCTACCTCAGCTACGACACCACGCTGGCCGGCGTCCAGCAGTGCCTGGCCCACCTGTACAGGTACCTCGACGACGCCTACGCGACCGGCCCGGTATCCCAGGTCTGGACCCGCCAGGCCGGCGACGCCCTCCGCGAGGCCGCCGCCGCCGTCAGGACCGGCCGCGCCGGCCACCGCGCCAGCCTCGGCCCAGCGCTCCTTGCCCGCCTGCGCCACAGCTACGACCAGGCCATCGCCTACGGGATCTCGGTGAACCTGTCCCCGGCCCTGGCACAAGGGCAACCACCCCGGGCTGATCCTGGCCCGGCGGCTGAAACGCAAAGCCGCCCAGGTCTGGCTATTCGCCACCCGCTTTGATGTGCCCGCCACGAACAACGGCTCAGAGAACGCCGTCCGCGGCTACAAGCTCGCCGCGAAAATCAGCGGCTGCTGGCGCACCCTGGCAACCCTGCAGCGCCACTGCCGCATCCGCTCCTACCTCACCACCGCCCGCAGCCACGGCCGCCACCCCCTCGCCGCCATCCGCGACGCCCTTACCGGCAACTGCTGGATGCCGCCGCAACCAGCGTGATCAACTAACCAGGCCCCCCTGACTGGCGCAGGCTCATCCGCCGCGCTAACTGGCCCGCCGCAGCCCCGGCATCGAGGATCTGTGCCGCCAGCAGGACGGACGGCCCAGCCCGCCAATTGCTGGCGTTGGCGGCGGCAAGGCTCCTACCGGCCGCCAGGCAGCGCGGCAGGGTAATTCTGCTGGAGAAAGGTAAGGAGGCCTTCCCGGATTTCCCAGCGCAGCGGCGCGATGGCGTCACCATCTACGGCAGTCACCACAGCGATCAGCTTCACCGTCGAGCCGGTCGCGTCTTCGACGAAGAGGTCGCCACGGCCCCTGTCCCAGTGTGAGGAGCGCTCGAGTGTCCGGCCGAGCTCCTCGCGGAGGGCACCGAGCAGGGCATCGAAGGGCGAGTTACTTTCGACCCCAATTTCTACCACGCCGCTGATCTGGGCACTCTTGTGCGTCCAGTTCTGGAACGGCGTCGTCGTGAAATAGGTGCAGGGCAGGATGAGTGTCGTATTGTTCTTCACGCGCACCGCGACATAGGTGAGAGTGATCTCCTCGATGCGGCCCGTCAACCCCTGGACAACGACGATGTCATCGATCCGGATCGCGTCGGTGAAGGCGATCTGGAGGCCAGCGAACAAGTTTCCCAGAGTTGTCTGCGCAGCCAGCCCGGCGATCACTCCGATAACGCCAGCCGATGCGAGGATGCCGGCGCCTATGTCGCGCAGCGGCGGGATCGTCCACAGCATCGCGGCGACGGTGACCGCCGCGATCAGGGCCTGGGCCACGCGCGTGACAAGGATGATCTTTGTCCGGACATGGCGGGAGCGGCGGTCCCCGAGCCCAGCTTCGGGAAGGCGGGCCAGCAACGCCCCTTCAATGCCGACAGCGACCACCGTGAGGAGCCATCCGACGGTAGCGATCGCCGCAAGGCCTAGGATGCGAGCGACCCATTCGCGTTGCGTGCTCGCAGCCAGAAGAACTCCGCGGACGGCCAGCAGAACCAGCAGCACGGTGACCGGCGCCCGCCAGATGGGCCGTCGCCCAACCTGCAGATTGCGATGCGCGGCGAGCCGCCTGATCAGCGCCGTGACCGCCAGGCCAACGACGAATGCGATGGCCCCGCCAGGATGCAGGCGATGATGACCGTCAATGCTGGAGCGTGGCTCAGCTCAGTCATCGACAAGAAACTCACACTGTGTCCTCGGGCACGTCGCTGAAGCTCCTGGCTCGAATCGGCAACGGCGAGCCTACAGCACCTGCTTCTCACACCGATCGGGCTGACGAATCGGGCGGCGGGACGGCCTGCCAGGCTGTCTGCCGACGGCGATTCCTTCAGCAGGCCATCAGTCTTTACATTCAGTGCGACGATCTGGTCCAGGCGAGCCGTTGTCGGCCGGCGGTGAATCGCGGGAGACAAGGCAGAACTCCACCCGGGCAGCCGGGATGCGTTCTTGCTCGCGGGCGAGCAGCGCCAGTGCGCGGACGTCGGCTGCCGTGGGGCGGTTCAGGTCCAGGCCTCGTGGCCACAGACCGGCCTGCCGGACGGCTGCGACCTCGGCCGAGTAGACCAGCGCCTGACTTACCAGGTAAAGCAGGCCGAACATGCCCGCCACGGTTGCGAAGCTGCCATAGACGGGCCCGGCCTTGATCACCAGCCTCGTCAGCAATGGCGCACCGAGATTGAGCGCCAGGGTCACTGCCGTGGCGCCCAGAACGGCGGCCGGCCAGAGGGCACGAACCGGCGCGGGTCGCGCTAGCAGCAGCCTGGCGCCGAACAGCAAGACGGCGAAGATGACCACGGCCGACCCGAGCGCCGCCAGGACTCGTTCCGCTCCCGGCAGGCCGGGCAGTACCGTTACCGCCACGGTGAGCGCGCCGACCGCCAGTGCCCCGAGCAGCAGCGTCGCCAGCATCACGAACACCCGAACGTATCGGGACGCGAACCCGGCACGTAGGCGCCTCGGGACGGCGGCGACATGGTTCAGCGTCTGGTAGGCGGAGAACACGACACCGGTTCCGGCGAACAGCAGGCCGATCAGGCCAGCGATGAACGGAACGGTCGACGTCGGCAAGGTAGCCACCGAATTCTCAACCGTGGATTGCAACGCCGGCGGCACGATCGCTTTGATGAGTCGCTGCCGCAGTTCCGGGTTATCAGCCAGCACCCGCGACAGGACCGCCACGCCGAGCAACAGCAACGGAAAGATGCTGAGGAAACCGTAGTAGGTGATGAGCGCGGCCTCGCGCCCGCCGTCATCGTCTCCGTACTTCTTGATCACTGCGTAGGGAAACCCCAGCATGCCGTGCCGACGCTGCACGCGATCCGCCCAGGCGACGATCCGGTTCACTCGTGCGCTCAAGCGCTCGAAGAAGCGCATGTCCCAGCCTCTCTGTCATCGCGTTCAGACACGGTCATCATGGCGGTGCGAGCATGAGTGCGGTGGCCATCGCGGAGCTGGAGGGTCGCGGCTCTTGCCTACCTCGGCTGGATGTCGGGTCCGCCATCGGCGCCGAGGTCCGACGCTCCCATCAGCCGCCTGGAGTCCCCCGCCCTGCTGCACCTGCCCGAGCCCGATCAATGTGCTCCGTTCGGAGCAAGCTGACCAGGAAGAACGCTCGTTGTTTCCTTGGGCCGGGGCTGAACGAGGTGGTCAAATGCGTGTCGAGTTCGCGGGCTCGGGTGCGGGTAACAGCCAGCAACGATCCGAGCGGAAGCAGAACCGCCGGCACCACAAGGTCGAAGACCTGAGGACCCCGGAAGCGGCATGGCCCGGGCGACCGATCCGACGATCACACCGGGCAGCGTGCATCCCGGATAGGACGCGCTGGTTTAGTGCACACGAACCAGGTCCGACTCCCGCCATCTTCGTTGACGACGCTGCCATCGCTTTCGATTGCCTGTATGTTGATAAACTTTTCATCCAATGCTACCTGTATTTCCTCGGGCGAGTATGATATCGTCCTGATGACTTCTGTTAGCAATTCATATTTACCGTTTGCCTTGAGTTCAAGTAGCTCGATATTCCATTCATATACGGCTTCGTCAGTCGCCTGTACGCTTATCAGCAGATAGTTTCCGTTGAATTCCTGAACTATTTGCGGCACGCCCGCGATAGTCTTGAGGTCGTCAATTGTCAGGATATCAAAGATCAGCACCCCGCCTTCGTTTAGGTGCCTACAAGCGCAGGAGAAGAAGGTTTTCCAGGCCGAAAAACTGAGCAGGTGATTGATGCCGTGGTAGACGCAAATTATAGCGTCAAATTTTTCGTCTAGCCGAAAGCTGCTCATGTCGGCTAGGTACAGCGCTGTCCCCTCGGGCAGCTTCTCACGAGCTACAGTTAGCACGCCCGGCGATATATCCAGACCACTGACGCGATATTTGTCTGCGAGCAGAGCAATAATGCTGCCGGTTCCGCAGGCTACCTCAAGCAACGTCACGGCACGGTTGTTAACTTGCTTAATAACATCGTCAATAAACGCAGCCTCGGTGGAAGAATCGCCCGCCACGGCATCGTAATGCCTGGCAAGCAAATCATAGCCTGACATGTTCAGAGTTTATGCGGCGCGCTGAAATCATGCAATCGCCCGAAGAACATTGCGAGCAGATTTCTCAAGGCCGGCAGGCTGCTGAAGTTGGGAGTACGGCCTATAGCCGCTATCTCGGTTCTCCGACCGGTAGTTCCGGCCATCCCCTTCCAGACGCGAGGAACGCGAGACCGCGACAGGCGCGGCTTGCGCTAACCAGGACTGCGTGCCCAGGGACCAGAAGTCCGCCGTGTAGGTCGTGCAGTCGTCCTGCCCGATACTCGTGATCGAGGCACATCGGCGTGTACGTGTTGACATGACACGCCGTTGGTCGAGAAGGCAACGGCAGAGGACCAGCCGGCTGCCGAGGATGCGGCCGGGGCTACCAGCGACGCGATCGCGCTGGTAGACGGCACTCTGCAGGGCCGTCGCCACCTTGAAGACATGGCGGATTCTCTTCACCGACTACCGTAGGCCACTGAAGACCTTCAAATCTTCATTCCGCGCCGCAATCGGTCTTACTTCTTCAAGGAGAGTTTCGCATAACCCTCGAGGTGAATGCCATGCTGCGGGCAGCCTATGCCAGAGATAGCGGCTCTCACAAGCCGGTGACAGGCAGCCGACAAACTACGAGCTTTCGTCGAAGGCATAAACCTGAGCGATCGGGGACTCCGCTTGCTCGCCCAGGAGCCACCCGAGCGTTGTCACCACGCCGTTGACGCCAGCTATCTGCTCCAGCGACCTGACGACATCGCCGAATCCGTCGACCAGTTCGCCCCGATTCTCACCTTCTGATCGACAGACCGTGCATCCGACGCCAGGAGGCCAACGCGTGCATGGCGTGCGCGTGCCCGTTCGGCCGGAACTCATCTGCCCCCATGGCTAGAACCCCGGGCGGGCTAGCGGTGGGCTCGTGTGGGGGGTGTGCGTGACCGCGCCGACGGCAACCGAGGGCCCTCAGCAGGCAAAGGTCAGCATCACGGCTGCGGCGGCCGACGGCGGGTGCCGTGGCGGCGCCGTCAGGCCGGCGGGCTCCGAGCCGTGCTCGCGGCTTCATAGATCCGTCAGCTGACCGATGTCTCTTCCTGAAACTTGCACAAGTATTTGTAGTGCAATTACTGGCACGATCCAGTGCCGAAGTTTGATCGGTCCCCCGGGGCTGGCCGCTCAGGGGTGACCTGCGCGGCCAGTCCGGCCCGATGTAGCCGACGAAGGCGAGGCCGAGGAATGAGCAGTGCTCGCAATGCGCGGACTCTTCGCCGCGGCTCCTGGAGCGAAGGGCCGGCGGCCGTTCCTGGCGGCCTTTCGTTGAGCTCCCCGGCGCCAGGCCTCGCCGGCCATCCTTCCACCACCGGGGCCAGCGTGCCTTACCGCCATGTTTGTGCTTCCCGCGAGCCGGGGGTCCCCGCCTCCAGCCAGCCGGATCGGCATCCGCGCTAGCCGCCAAGACCGCACACCCTGCGCGCAGGGAAGGAACCAATATGCACGGCTTTATCAAGAGGGCAGCGGTGGCGCCTGGCTATGGACCAGTTGCCTCTGCTGTGCGGTGATCTGCGGAAGGCGGCGGGCGTGATGCCGCGTGAATCGTTCACCTGCCCGCGCTGCGGAGCGGCCGAGGCAGATCCAGTGCTGGCCTCGCAGCGCTTATGCGGTATCTGCCAGGACTTCACCGGCCGGTGCGGGGCCAGTTTCATCGCTGGAGCCTTGCTTGCCACGGGCGTTCTGGAAATCCCAGGCTGGCCTTACCCCTGCACCTCGACGGGCACCGAGCGCTGGCTGCTGGCACGCGTGGCCGACGCGGAGGCCGGCATCGTGCTCGAGCGCTGGTTGCTGGCACGCGTGGCCGCCGCGGAGACCGGCATCGGCCTCTGCGCGCCGCACGGGGACCGCCTGCGCGCCGGTGCCGCGTCGTGGATGGAGGCCCTGGGACTGACGCTGACCCCGGCGGGCTGGTCATGAACGGGCCAGCGCTGGCCACGCAGCGCGCCACGGACAGCGTGGCATCCCCTATGACCCCCTCCCTCCGAAAATGCCTGCTGGCATTGAAGTTGGCGAATCCCCAGCAGCCTGGAAATGCGTCCGGCCAGCGGCTACGTCTGTGAGACTAGCGCGCGGCCCGCGGGGGCGGCAGTCCGAGCCGCCGACGCACCTCGTCAGTGCTCACGCAGAACTGATCGTCTCGCCAGCCGGGCCGGCGTCATCGCCCGTATCCGATCTTCGTTGCCGGCCGCGGTTCACGGCCCCCAGCAGTACCCGCGCGCCGGCGCCCAGAAGCGCGAGGTCGCCGAGCATCTGCACGATGAGCACCACCCGGGCGGCCTCAGATTTGGCGGTGATCTCCCCGAAACCCACCGTTGAGAAGATGGTCACGCTGAAGTACAGGGCGTCGGTACGGGTCAGCGGCTCGGTGAAGCTCGCCGCGGATGCTCGTTCCATCACGAAGTACGTCGAGGCGAACAACAGCAGGTAGAAGGGAACGATCAGACCCAGCGCCTCGAACGCCTTCACGCCCGGGTAACGCGACCCGGCAATAGTCCTGACCTGCCACACCATGAGGCCGGCGAAAACCACCAGCCCGATCAGGATACGCACCGCCGTGTCACCATTCCACGGCTCATCCAGCGGAAGCACGTAGTACAGAACCACCAGCACCGCCGCGCTCAGGACACCGCGCAGCACCGCCCGGAAGATAAGCCGCCTCCGCCGGGCGCGCGGCAGTTCCTGGTAGAGCCGATCGGTCATCGTTCCCCCGGGACTAGTGAGAGCGCCAACGCTAGCTTCCTGACGGGCCGCTGGCGGAGGATTCCGCTAGCGAGCACAACGCCGCCAGTCACCGGTATGCGCACCTGCGCCAGCTGCGGGACCAAAGATTCTCCCTGCCGTTTGAGCAGATGCTCGCCACCCGCAGAATGACCGACCACGACTTCCTGGCACACTCGCGCCCAGCGGCCGGAGAAATGCCCAGCCGGGCGCCGGCCTGCGCGATGTCTGGCCTTTGCCGCCGGCGCGGCAGATCGGCCAGGCCGTGTCTGCATGAGCCATCGCCGGAAGCTGCCGGGACACCTCAAGCCGGCGTCTAGGCGCGCTTCAGCTCACGTTGACCCATTGTTGACTAAGGATCCGTAGTACGGTCAGAATCCGCCGTGGGATAGTGACAGGTAGATCTGATGACGCTGCTCTAGACCCAGGCAGTGGCAGAAGCCCTGCCCTGGAGGGTGAAAAATGGGTCGCGCAGACTTGCACGCGGACACCGGTATCCGGTCGGCTGACCGGCCTAGCGCGCTCCCCGCAGCACCGCACGCCCACCAAGCCCACGATCCGTGGGACCGCAGTGAGGCCGGAGAAGCCATGAGAGTACCGGCGGCTGGCCAGCCCGGCCACGGCAGCGCGGCGAGCCTGCGGCGCCAGCCGACCCGGATCGTGCTGGGCCGCGTAGAAGACGGTTACACTGGCGCATTTGAGGTCATCTGCTGCGACTGCGGCGACCGCCCGTACTGGGATTATTCCGAGATATCGTTCCAGCTTCAGCGGATCCGCGGGCCCTACCCACTGGACGCCGGCATTGCCGCGTACGAGCAACACCTCGGGCTGGCCACCTGACCGTGCCGGGCAATTCCTCCTCAGCCGACGCCGTCTGGCCCGAAGTCGGCAAAACTTCACCAGCGCCGCAACATCCGTCGCCATATAGGTCAGGTATACCAATACGGCACGTGGGCGGCGACGATGACTATCTGCCCAATGCCTGCTCCGCAGTTCGCCATGGTCGTCCGCAACGGCAAGCCGCGGCTCGGCCGGTTAGTGCAGGCGCGCCACCCACGCGGGCAACAAGCGCGGCGTGGCAGGTGGCACGATCCTGGCGCACCGCAAGTCTGCATGCGGCTGCGCAGCTCTCGAGCGTCACATGCAAGCCGGAAATCAGCCACAGCCCTGCCGAGCACAGCCAGCAGCCTGCCATTGCACCGACCTGGCCAGCCCGTCGCCCGGTGCGGCTGGACCTGGCCCTGTGTGGCGTTCACCGCGGCTTCCGTTGCTGGGCACATTACGGTGGCATCGACCGCGTCGGACTGGCCGCTGCGGGACGGCAGCATCCCGGCCCGGCGTTCCAGGACGTCATCGACCGCGGTGACATCGGTCCCGGCGAGCAGCCGGGCCAGCGGGGCCTGCCGGCCAGTGCCGCCGCGCCAGGCCGGGCCACCACTGCCCCGCTGGTCACCGGCACCCGCCCCGCCAGCCGCTCCCGCTTCACCAGCGCCGCCACGTCACGATCACCGCGCTGTGCCGCCACGAACGCCCCGGCATCCAGCACCATCACGGATCTGCTCCCCGGTGACCGGGTCGTGCTCAGCCTCACAGGCGGCGAGGAAGTCATCCAGCGCGCGCAGCCGCCGGTCATGATCCGCCTTCAGCCGCAACGCGTCATTCACCCACGCGCTCACACTCTCCGCCTGACCGCCGCCACTGCATCCTGGGCCACCGCCCAGCTCACGATCCGTGATCAGTATTGGACTCGGCCGGGGGCGCGCAACGTCGACAGACCGGCTGATCTGGCGGAACGGGCGAGAACTGGCTCAGCCGCCAGTGCCACGCGGCCTGGCCGCGCACTCGCGGCCTGCATCCGCATGTGCGCGATTCCTATAATTGGTAGCGCAGCTTGGGGTGGCGGTGCGGTCACCGCGGTCGCCCCGCTGCCGGACGATTCGGGAGGTTCGCTGTCGTGGACACGGCGGGGCCGGGCAGCGGCGCCGAGGACGAGCGGGCGCGGTCTGCGGAGGATGTCCGCAAGTACGTGCAGCGGCTGCGCGCGCTTCCTGTCGAACAGCTGATCGCGGATGTCCTGTTCAGCCTGCTCAATGCCGCCCAGGTCAAACTGGGGCGGCGGGACGCCCGGTTGCTGATCGACTTGAGCGCTGTGGCGCGCGAGCACGCACGTGCCTATCTTTCGGGCGAGCTCAGCAAGCAGATCGATCAGCTGCTGGGACAGCTGCGGCTGGGTCAGGTGAGCGCGGAGGGCCGCGCGAGCGTGCCAGGCGAGCTGGAGGAGAACGATCTGGACCGGGTACCGGCCCGGCCGCCGGCCGGTGCAGCGCAGCCACCGGCGGCCCCGGCGGCCGGCAGGCTGTGGGTTCCTGGACGCTGATCTCGGTTACGGCGCTGGCGAGTTCATCTTGCGGGCGGTTGATGCGCGCTACGGTTGCCGGGGGCCGGGCCGCAGCTGACACGGCGGTGGTCCAGCATGCAGGTGCTGCCCGGCGCAGGCGCCGTCCGGCAGCGGGCGCGGATCATGAAGCAACGGCAGAAAGCCGCAGGACCTAGCGATGGACCTCACCTTCAGCCCGTTGACCGCTGGGCAGTGGCCGGCGCTGGAGGATTTGTTCGGGCCGGGGGGTCGAACGGGTGCTGGTGCATGTACTGGCGCATCGGCCCCCGCTACCGCGACCGGCAGCGCGAGGACAACAAGCGCGACCTGGAACGGCTCGCTCGATCGGGGAAGCCGCCAGGCCTGCTGGCCTTCGAGGGCGCCGCCGCCGTCGGATGGTGTGAGCTTGCCCCGCGGGCCAGCCTGGACTGGCTGGCCCGTGGCCGGCACTTCCGGCCGGTGGACGAGCTGCCCGTGTGGTCGGTCCCGTGCTTTTACGTGCGGCGCACGCATCGCCGCCAGGGCATCATGGGAGCGCTGATCGAGGCTGCCGTGGGCGTGGCTGCCTCAGCCGGCGCCCCGGCCCTGGAGGCCTACCCCGTGGACACATCCGTGCCCGGCCACACCCGTAACCTGTTCCTGGGGGTCGCATTAGCCTTCGCCCAGCACGGCTTCCAGGTCGTGGCCCGGCGCCAGCCCGATCGTCCGGTAATGCGCAAAGTCCTCGCCACATCCACCTGACCGGCCAGCGCCAGCGCCATCAGCTCATGAAAGGCGCACATCCCGCTGATATGCGATCCGCACGGGAAGTCAGGTAAACCGACCTCGGCTAGCGCAGCGCGCGGCCGAGCACCGGGGCTACTGGCGGGAGCGGTGCGGGCGGAACTTGATCCAGGCCAGGATGGCGATGACCACCAGTAGCCAAGGGGAGAACAGGAAGTGCATGGCGAAGCTGAGGACGGTCAGCGCCACGATGGCGATGAGGGCAAGGGCGATGATCCCGGGCATAGTGATCGGTCTCCATTCACGTCGGGCTAGTTTGAGGACAGGGGTTAGCGGGAGCGGTTCTGGCGGCCGGCGATCCAGGCCGCAGCGACCGGCTGGTCTTCGCCGTCCTGAGGGATGAGCAGCCAGGCGGCGATGTAGAGGGCCACACCGGCCCCGGTGAATAGGGCCAGCGCGGCGACGATGACGCGAACCATAGTGACGTCCACGTCCAGGTAACGGGCTATGCCGCCGGCCACGCCGGCCAGCATCCTGTCGTCGGCGGACCGGCGCAGCCGACGGGCGGGCTGGTCAGTAATGAAGGCGGACCCGGTGTCTGCGGTGCTTGTGTTCATGTTTCAAGACTGCCGCCGACTGGGACCCCCGTCGATCGGGATCAGCCCCGGTTCGCACCCTGACCTGCATCCCGAAGACATCAGGATCAACCCTGACCGTGATCAGGGTTGCCAGCGCAGTGAATAGTGAGCCGTCGTGTGGTGAGAGCTCGCTGACCCACTGTTCGTAGCTGCCTGGGGTCCAGCCGCAGTCGCGGACGAGCAGGTGTGCCCGCGAGGTGAACAGGAGCATCCCTTGTCGCTTGCGCAGCCGTTCCATGCTGGTTGTTGATTCGCACAGTGCCAGAGACGCACATCCCCGCCGTTCGGAGGACGGGGAGTGGACCGGGCCCGCGCTCACCCACTCCCCGTCGGGCATTCGCAAACACCCGGGCACCCGCCGCCGCTGCCACTGCCGCCGGGTGTGTCACCATCACAATCGTCTGCCCGTCGCCATGTAGCCGCCCGAACAGCGAAGGACCGCCGCCTCCGGCACGTGGATCAGCTCGGCGTGGGCGTTGATGCACCGAATGGCCAGGTCTGGGCACTGCTGGACGCGTCTTGGGTGAAGGTGTACGTAACAATACGGGGAGCGCCATCGCCGTGGCGGGCCGCTGGACGGTCTCCGAAGCTCCGTTCTTGGTGCTCTAACAAGGCGAAGGGGGCGGCATGGCCCAGATGCCGGCGCTCGAGACGATCGAGACACCCAAGGCTCCGGTGGGCAGCACCTACCACGGGGTCATGGTGACCGAGGACTACAGGTGGCTGGAGGACGCCGTGTCGGACCAGACACGGGCGTGGACCAAGGCCCAGGACCGGCGGACTCGCAGCTATCTGGAGAACTTGCCCTTCTACGGTGCGGTCCGCCGGCGGGCGGGGGAGCTCCTGAAGGCAGAGTCGGTGACATTCGGCGCCCTCCGGCGGGCCGGCTCGGCGTATTTCGCGCTGAAGGACCAGCCCCCGAAGCAGCAGCCGTTCCTGGTGGTGCTAGATCGCCTGGACGACCTGTCGGACGAGCGCGTCCTCGTCGACCCGAACCAGATCGATGACAGCGGCGCGACCACGATCGACTGGTACCAGCCCTCCCCCGACGGCGGCCTCGTCGCGGTGTCCCTGTCCTCACGTGGCACCGAGGACGGCACCGTGCACGTCTACCAGACCGCGTCGGGTGAACTCACCGGCGTCGCCGTGCCCAGGGTAAACGGCGGCACGGCCTGCGGTTCCCTCGCCTGGGCGGGCGACTCCTGCGGCTTCTGGTACACCCGTTACCCATCGCCGGCCGAGCGCCCAGAGCACGACGTCGGCTTCTACCAGGAGGTCTGGTATCACCCGCTCGGTGACTCGCTCGAGGATGACCGCCGCGAGTTGTCGGCCGTCTTCGCCGATGACCGGATCGCGGAGAACTTCCTCAACGCCTCCCCCGACGGTCGGTGGGTGATGGACCGGGTCCAGAAGGGTGACGGCGGCGAGTGGCAGGTGTTCGCCCGCGCGCAGACGGGCGGTGACTGGTGGATGGTCGCCGACGTCGACGACAAGGTGGCCTACGCCACGTTCGGTCCCGGAGCGCTGTACCTGCTGTCCCGGCTGGGCGCCCCGCACGGGGAGGTGCTCAGGCTGACGCTGCAGCCCGGAGCGACCGTCGCGCACGCTGTCGGGGTGGTGCCCGAGGCGGACGTCACGATCGAGGGGCCAGCCCCGTCACCGAACGCCGAGGGTGGTCTGGCGGTGACGGACACCCGGCTATGGCTGCTGGATATGGACGGAGGCTGGTCGTCGCTGCGGCTGTTCGGCCTCGACGCCACGCCGTCCAGGCCGACCGAGGTACCGCCGAGCTCCGCGGTCGACGGCCTGACCCGGCTAGACGGGAATGAGGTTGCCTACGCGACCGAGTCCTTCATCGAGCCGCGGTCATGGTGGCGTGCGTCCAGGGACTCGGCGGCGCGCCGCACCGCCCTGGCGACCAAGACCCCGCTGGACTTCTCGGGCTTGGGGGTACGCCGGGAGTTCGCGACCTCCCTCGACGGCACGCGAGTGCCGGTGACCCTGATCACCCCGCAGGGAACCCCCCGCGACGGCACCACGCCCGCGTTGCTCACCGGCTACGGCGGCTACGGCATCTCCCTCATGCCCCGGTTCGACCCGAGCTGGCTGCTGTGGCTGGACCAGGGCGGAGTGCTCGCGGTCGCACACACCAGGGGCGGCGGAGAGTACGGCGAGGCCTGGCATCACGCCGGACGGCTCGCGGCCAAACAGAATGTCTTCGATGACTTCGCCGCCTGCGCCCGTTTCCTGGTCGAGTCGCGCGTGACCACAAGCGAGCGGCTCGCGATTATGGGCGGCTCCAACGGCGGTCTGCTCATGGGGGCGGTGCTGACCCAGCACCCCGGCCTCTGCCGGGCCGTGGTCGCGATGGTGCCGGTCATGGACGTGCTCCGCGCTGAGTTGCATCCCAACGGTGCCTTCAACATGACCGAGCTCGGGACGGTCGAGGACCCGGAGCTGTTCCGGGCGATGCGCGCTTATTCTCCGTACCACAACGTCGAGGACGGCGCGGCATACCCGGCGGTGCTGCTTACCGCCGGTGAGTTCGATCCCCGGGTTGACGCTTGCCACGCCAAGAAGATGGCGGCACGTCTGCAGGCAGCAACCTCCTCCAGCCAGCCAGTGCTTCTGCGTGTTGAGCCGGGAGGGCACGGCCTCGGAGACTCGCTGGATCAACGGGTATCCGAGCTCGCCGACGTTTACGCCTTCCTGTTCGACAGGCTCGGCATCGACTACCACCCGGCGGCTGACCGACACCGCATAAAGGGCTGACCCCCACCCAGCCGCTCACCTGCTCGCGGAGAGCGCAGTATCGCCAGCGCATCGCTGACGCCGGTCCTCAGCCGGCCCATAACACCGGCGGCCTGCCGCACGGTTGCCTGGGACGACCAGCCGCCTGCCCAGCCGGCCCGGTGGATATCGCGTAGGCCAGCAGATCCTGCAGCGGCATGGCTCCTACCTCGTCAGCCAGCACCCTCGCGCTGCCGACGGGCACGGTGAGGGAACCTGGCAGGAGCCGGCAAAGGCTGATCGTCCCGACACACTGAAAGTCCGTTTTAGAATATTTCTCCTGCGGGTCAAAGCCGGTGGCCATGTGTGGCGCTCACCTGCGGCTTCCGTGGCGTCGCAGCGGCCGGCTCGTTGGCTGGCGCCAGGGCCCTAGTTGTTCCGGTGCGGGTTTCGTGTCATCGCTGTCGATGTGGAGCAGGCTTGTTCGTCCAGGGTAAGACCGGCGACGGACGCCGCGCGGAGGAGACAAGCATGCGTTACCTATGCCTGCTGGTCGGTGAGCTGGGCATGGACGACCCGATGACGGCGCCACTGCATGACCGGCTCATGACGGCGATCGGCGCATAGCGCTGATCAGCCTCTGCGTCCATTGCCGCTTCGTTATCTGCGCGGCTGCAGCACTCTCGATGATCATCCCGTCGAGCACCCAGAACTGGGTGCTTTGAACGGTCCCAGCGCCGTCGCGTCCCCAAGGCCGAAAGACTGTGAGTATGGAGTTCTTCTGTTACCACCGTGACCGGCCCGGCTCCGCTTCGCTGCGCGAAGAGCTGCTGGAAGCGCACTGGTCCTTCATGGACCGGTACGCGACGCAGATGATCGCCCGCGGCCCGACCCTTGCCCGGGACGGCGACACGCCCACCGGCAGCGTGCATATCGTCGACCTGACCGATCCGGCTGCCGCCCGTGCGTTCGCCCTCGATGAGCCCAACTACCAGGCCGGTGTGTACCGGGACGTGCTGCTGCGCCGGTGGCGCAACATGCTGGGGCGCACCATGTGGGACTTCCCCGGTGGCCGGAGTGATGGCAACCGGTACCTGGTGCTCGGCCTCGGCACACGGCCGGCTGCAAGCCTCGCCGTGCCAGCAGACCAGGATGAGCTGATCGCCTACGGGCCGCTGCTGTCTGACAACGGCACTAGCTGGCTAGGTACGGCGGTGCTGGTCCGGGCGCAGGAAAACGCGGCACGCGCCGTCCTCACCCCGGACCACTACGCCGACATCGAAGTCCACAACTGGCAGTTCGGCGGGCGTCCGTCATGAACCCAGGACGCCTCAGATCGTGCTGCTGCCCGGGCCGGGTGACCGGTCTTGCCAAGGAGCGTTCTCACGCATCTGGCCCGTAGAGTCCGGCAATGTCTTCGGAGCTGGCCCACCGACTGTAGGTGGGCGACTGCGGCCAGCCCCCGGGTGAGTCCTGCCACTCCTCCTGGCGCCCATAGGGCAGCAGATCGATCAGCGCAAAGGTGTGACTGAGCTGCTCGGTGCCACGGCCGCTGGTGTGCCAGCTGCGATACACGGTGTCGCCATCGCGCAGGAACACGTTGACAGCGAATCCGCCGCCGGTCGGTGCGCCGACATCGCTGCCGAATGGGCTGTTCGCTGTGGAATACCAGGTCATTTGGTTCCCGACCCGCCGCTTGTACGCGAGCGCCTCGTCAATCGGGCCCTGGGTGACGATGACGAACCGGGCGTCGTAGCTATCCAGAAACTCGAGCCGGGTGAACTGCGAGGTGAACCCTGTGCAGCCCGAACACTGCCACTGCTCGCCGGGAAACCACATGTGGTTGTAGACGATCAGCTGTGACTTGCCGCCGAAGACGTCGGCCAGCCGGACCGGGCCCTGCTCGCCCTCCAGGGTGTAGTCCGGCACCTTGACCATCGGCAGTCGCCGGCGCTGCGCGGCGATCGCGTCGAGCTCCCGGGTCGCGGCCTTCTCCCGGGCACGCAGTGCGTCGAGCTGGCGCTGCCAGGTGCCGGCGTCGACCACGGGCGGTAGTGCGGTGATGCTCATGGAGTCTCCTAACTGATCATGCTCAGAGCCTGAGCCTTGCAGCTACAGACCCTGCCCGATCGGCTAACTCACCGGTTGTCTGGATGTCGCCTGCCACGCTCACCGGGACCACTCAGCTGGGTTTCTGCCACAAGCAGCTGGCGAGCGACATCGGGGCTCACCACATTCATCCTTCCGGCGTTCGGCCGGGAACCATCATCTGGTTACGATGAGATGCGGTGTCGTGCGGTGCGGCCGGGGGACGATCAGCCAGCCGCCAGAGTGTGGGCGTTTCAGGAGACACACAAATCACGGGCTCGGCGGAGGATGCCTTCGAGGAGTTCGCGCGCGGTCGCTCCACACATTTGTTCCGGCTCGCTCTGGTACTTACCGGCTGGGACAAGGCCGCCGCTGAGGATGTGCTCCAGATCGCCCTTGTGCGCGCCTACCGGCGCCTGCGGCTGCTCTCCAGGCAGGGATCAGCCGAGCCGTATGTCCGCCGGGTGGTAGTAAACGCGGCAATCGACTGGCGGCAGAGCGGACAGCCCCTGGGCCTCGCCGTGAACCTGGCGGTGGAGGACCGGACCGGCCAGTTGGTGACCGCGACCTCCTGCTGCGGGCGCTGGCAGCGCTGGCACCGAAGCAGCGGGCGGTCCTGGTGATGCGGTCTTGGGAACGTGGTGTGAGGCGCGTGAGCTGGATCGACGGTGCAAATGCTGATGTTTGGCGGGCTTCGCGGCGCGCGTAATGAGTTGCCGCTGCCGATCTGGGCCGATCAGGATGGCGCCATGGGCGAACGATTCGTTATCACGCGCAAGGGATGTGATCTGGCCGGCGATCGCTGGCCGGGGGGCGCCCAGCTCGTGGTACTGCTGCATGAAGGAGTCTCCGACCGGCGCGGCTGGCGCCAGGTGGCCCAGCAGCTGGCGCCGCGGCTGACGGTAGTGGCCTATGACCGGAGGGGCTACGGGGAATCCGCCGTCAGCGCGGCCCCGTTCACGCACGTTGAAGATCTGCTGGCCGTCCTGGACCGGGAGCAGGCCGGGCGTGCGTGGCTCGTCGGCGCCTCAGCCGGTGGCGGCCTGGCACTGGACACCGCGCTGCTAGCCCCGGACCGCGTCGCGGGCCTGGTGTTGCTCGGCACGGCGGTCAGCGGTGCGCCGGAACCCGAACTTGACCCGTCCACCCGGCAGTTCGACGCGCTGCTCGACACGGCCATTGCCGCTGGGAACCTTGAGGAGGTCAACCGCCTGGAGACCTGGCTGTGGCTGGACGGGCCGTCCGCGCCCGAGGGCCGGGTCGGCGGCGAGGCCAGGGCGCTGGCCCTCGACATGAACGCGATCATCCTGCGCAACGCAGCCCGGGATGACGAAGGCAGCAGCGACGTAGACGCCTGGCACCGCCTGGATGAGGTCCAGATCCCGGTCTCTCTCGCCTGCGGCGAGCTTGACGTGCCATTCCTGATCGCCCGCAGCCGCGAGCTAGCCGACCGCCTGCCCAGCGCCCGCTACCATCAGCTGCCCGGCATGGCACACCAGCCATACCTGGAAGACCCAGGCCAAGTGGCAGGCCTGGTGCTAGGCACGCTCGCATAAGACTGAGCGCCAGCACCACTCAGGGCTGATGCCAGGCGCTGCATGCCATGGTCGGCAACTACGATCCAGATCAGGGACGATCGTGCGGTGGTGCGGTGCGGGCGCGGGCTGTGGCAGCCAGTTCCGGTAGTGATGGCGGCCGATGCGGAACTGTCCGAGGTCCTGCGGGCTGCTGTACGGTAAGGCCTCGTGACGGGCATGACCGGCGAGCGCGCTGCGGTGGTAGTGCCGGGGCTGCGGTACAGCGCGGACGGGCCGCTGCTGATGTATGCCGGTCTCGCCGTAGAACGTCGCGGCGGTTCGGTTCGCCGGATCGGCTGGACGGTGCCGGAGTTCGGCGACGGCGATGATGAGCGTGCCTGGGTGGCGGCCCGGGTGAGCGAGGCGGTCGACGCTGTGGTAACGGCCGCTGGTGTGGCGGCGCCGGTGGTGATCGGCAAGTCGCTGGGGTCGCTGGCGGCGCCCGTGGCTGCCGACCGCGGGCTGCCGGCTGTGTGGCTGACGCCGGTGCTCACCGACGGGCCGACCGTCGCGGCGCTGCGGCGGGCCGCAGCCCCGTGCCTGCTGATCGGCGGGACGGCTGACAAGGTGTGGGATGGCCAGCTCGCGTGGTCGCTCACGCCGCACGTGCTGGAGATCGGCGGCGCCGATCACGGCATGTTCGTCCCCGGGCGCTTGTCGGAATCCGCCGCGGTTCTCAGCCAGGTGATAACGGCTGTGGAGGACTTCCTCGACCACCAGGCATGGCCGCAGGGCAGCGCCGAGGGCAACGGCTGAGCCAGCCACGCCGCGCGTGACTGTTGGTCAATGACAAGACCGTCAACTGCACGTCCTACCCCCTTCGGTATGGCGCGGCTGCTCAGTGTCGGGCGCCTGTCGCGTCCATATCGGTCGCTCTGTCGCGCGGCAAAGGAACCATGCGGTTGATGGCATCCCCCGGGCGCGTTGTGAGCTTTGCACGTCCGGCTTGTCCCGCCATGCAGGCGAGAAGAAGCGGCGCACGAAATGTGCCTTGCCGGGTTGGCGATACTGTCGGCGTCGTTCCGCGGGCGTACGCTCGAAATCTGGACTGGGCCTGCGCGCTGATGCCGGCGGGCATCGCAAGCCGGGGATCAGCGGGCGGAGCGGACAGCTTGGCTCGCCATCGCTCTTCCATGAAAGCCAGGGAAGGTTGGGAATGGCGAAGACCAGGCTTGCCCGGTGGGCTGGCCGATGGCGTGAGCGCCGTCTGCTTCGTGCGCAGACAAGGCAGACATCGACAGCGCGCAGGCTGCACGTGCCGCTAAGGGGCGGGGTCGTTACGGGCCATCTGGGCGCCGCGCAGCTCGGCATGCATCTCCCACGGTGCGCGGGGCAGTACGTGGCCGGTCTCGAGGAGGGACTTGAGGTTGGCGCACACAGCCGGCCATCCGGCAGAGACTGCCTCCAGGGCATCGCTGCCGACCAGGTTCTCATGAGTGACGGTGAGCCGGACTATCTCGTGGTAGGGCTCGATGTCGAAGGTCACCGTCGAGGGGCCCCCCGGAGGGGTATCTCCGGGGGCGTCGAACGTGATCGTGAGCCGGCGAGGTGGCACGGACTCCAGCACGATGCCGGCCACATCGGCGATGCCTGAGCCGTCGACGCGCCGGTGTTCCCAGGGGGAGCCGGCCTGCCAGCTGGAGACGTTGCTATGCCCCCAGTACCGGGCGGTCAGGCCCGGGTCGGTGAGTGCTTCCCACACCCGCTCTGGCGAGCCCTCGATGTAGGTGACGTACACGTATCGCGGCGCTGCCCGGTTCCGATCCGCTCCCAGCGAGCTCGTCACGGTCAGTGATACTGCCTCGACATTCGCGCAGCGTGCAATGCCGCCGTTCGGTACGCCGCCGGCAGTGCGTCACTCCGGCGCAGCGGCGTTCCAGAACCGGAGCCGGCCAGGGTGGCGGCGGAGGAGCAGACTCAGGATGCGGCCTCGGCGGAGCTGGCGGTGCGCGATGAGTTCCGGAGCCCGGCGCGGTCTGCCTGACTAGGCGATCGACGAGAAGGGATACGAGGGGTGGACGCAGTTGAAGTCCTGATGGAAGGGGTCGTGTTCGGCGAGTCACCGCGCTGGCACGACGGACGGCTCTGGTTCTCTGACTGGGGCGCAAACCAGGTGATCGCGCTCGGCACCGACGGCAGCCACGAGGTGGTGGTGACCGTCGCATCGTTCCCGATGTGCATCGATTTCCTCCCGGACGGGCGGCTGCTGGTGGTGGACTCTGCGCAGCGGCGGCTGCTACGCCGTGAGCCCGACGGGTCGCTGGTCACGCATGCTGACCTGTCCGCAGTCTCGGCCAAGCCGTGGAATGACATCGTGGTCGATGACCGGGGCAACGCCTACGTCAATACCATCGGCTTCGACTTCCCCGGCGGCGAGTTCGCGCCGGGCCTCGTCGTGCTCGCCACGCCGGACGGCGATGTCCGCCGGGTCGCCGGCGACGTCGCGTTCCCGAACGGGATGGCGATCACCCCGGATGGCGGAACGCTGATTGTCGCCGAGTCGTACGCCAGCCGGCTCACGGCATACGACATCGGCGCGGACGGCGGCCTCGGCAACCGGCGGGTGTGGGCGCAGACGCCCGGCGACCACCCAGACGGGATCTGCATCGATGCCGAGGGCGCAGTCTGGTACGCCGACGTGGGCAACAAGCACTGCGTGCGGGTACGCGAGGGCGGCGAGGTGCTGGCCACGCTCAACCTGGACCGCGGCGCCTTCGCCTGCGCGCTCAGCCGGGGCCACGACCCGCACCTCTACGTCGTCGGCCAGCACTACGGCGGACCCGCGCCGGCGCAGCCCAGCGGGCGGGTCGTGGCGTTCCCGGCGCCCGCGCCAGGCGCCGGGAAGCCCTGACCACCGGGTCCGGTCAGCAGCCGCGGTCTGACCTGGCGAGAGCCGCGGCCGAGGCGGCACCTGGCCAACCCGCTGGCCACGGCGGTCACCGCGGACCTGCAGTCGGTCAACGCCGACAAGCACCTGCGGCTGCTCTACCATGCCGGGGCCCTCCCGCAGCGCACGCCGGGTGACGACACCGAGGAATACGCCGCCATGGCACGGTGGGCAGGCCAAACGTCCGGTGGCGTGGCCTGCGTACGGCGCCTGTCTGGCAACGTCGGCTATCTGGAGCTGCAGCCGGTGCTGTTCCCGGCCGCCATCTGCGGGGAGATCATCACCGCCGCGATGAGCCTGCTTGCCACCACCGACGTGCTCATCGTCGACCTGCGCCACTGCCTGGGCGGCGAGCCCACCATGGCCGCATTCCTCATCAGCTACCTGTGGGACCACGAGCCGGCCCAGCTCACCGGACTCCGGGAAGGCAATCACAACCAGCTCAAGCAGGCCTGGACGCTGCCGTACGTCCCGGGCCGCCGCTTCGGGAAGGCCAAGCCGGTGTACGCGCTGACCAGCGCCACCACGTTCTCCGGCGGCGAGCAACTCAGCTACGACCTGCAGCAACTCGGCCGTGCCACGATCATCGGCGAGCGTACCCGCGGCGGCGCCCGCGCCCGCGAGGGGTTCCCCGTCCACCCCCATCTGGAGGCAACCATCTCCGTCGCCGAGGCGGTCAGCCCGGCAACCGGCGGCAACTGGGAGGGCACCGGCGTCGTGCCCGACATCCGGTCCAGCCCCGGCCGGGCCCGCGACACCGCCTACAAGCTGGCCCTCCAGGACGTGATCGCGGCCGACCGCGCCACCGCAGCCGAGGCCAGTGGCGCGCTTGCCGCAGCGCAAGCCGGTACTGCCTAGACCGAAGCAACTTCGGCCTAGACAACCGCCAGCACCCGCCGGGCCGCCAGACGCCGCGTGTCAGCACCCGGCCACCACACCCGATGCTGATCCAACAGAAGGTAACGGCGGAGATGCAGCGCCAGAACTCGCCGATTTCCCTGCTGGCCTTCAGCGGGCTGCAGTGCTCCGGGGCCACCGGCGCCAGCATCCAGGACCTCGGCATCGAGCACGGCCCCCGCACCCTGGTGATCACCTGCAACGGCGGCAAGGTCGTCACATCCCGCTCGCCCCGCGCCGCGAGGGCGATCGACCTGGCCATCGGCGAACGCAGCGAAGGACCCGATTCCTTGTACCCGGCGGGTCGGCGCCTGGCCATGATGAACCTGGTTCCGGCCGTTGTGGTTCCGGCGGCCTGTGGTGCCTGCTGGTGGATCGGCGACAAGGCTGCCTGCCTTCTTGCGGCCGGGCGTCTGCGCCAGCCTGTTCTACCTGGCTGGACTGGCGGCGTTCATCGTCATCATGGCCTCCAGGTGACAGGCCCGCCGCTCCGGCGCATCTACCGATGCCCTGCCGCAAGAAGGCGGGGATGGGCAGAGCTGGGCGTCTGCGCTACCGGGCAAATCCAGGACCTGGTGCTGCGGCTCCCGCGGGAAACCCGCCCGGGTTTGAGCCGCAGGGGTCACGGCGAATTGACTCGCCCCGCTGACCACGCGGTTGTGATGTCGGCGAGGATCGAGGAATGAAGCCTCTGCCGAGCAACCACCTGCGTATCGCGCGTCCAAGTCACAACCTGCGGGCATCCGAGCGGTTCTGGGTGCGCGGCCTGGGCCTGGATGTCTTGTTCCGGGCAGACTCCTCCGCAGAAGGCGGGCATGCTCTGTTGATGGTCGGATGGCCAGATGCCGCATGGCATCTGGAACTTGTCAGCGATCCAGACGGAGCGACACCAGCCATGCCGACCGAGGAAGATCTTCTGGTGCTTTATCTCGATGGCGAGATCGATGCGGCCGTGGTACGCCGGCTGGTCGATGCGGGCGGCACACAGGTCGCCGCCCGCAATCCCTACTGGGATAGACGGGGTGTCACGATCGCCGATCCCGACGGGTACCGGCTAGTCCTGACCAGCTGCTCCTGGCCCTGAACAACCCGCCTGACCTTCGGCGGCGTTTCGGCGACCGCCGCCGCCCACCGCGCCTCCCCCGCGATAACGCTCTTTCGGCCGGCAGCCGCGTGCTCGACGGGCCGTTCGCGGAGAGCAAGGAAGTCATCGCCGGTTTACTTCATCATCGAGGCACCCGATTTGGGCACAGCGGTGAAGATCGCGGCCGGCTGCCCGAATGCGGAGTTCGGCTCAGTCGAGGTCCGAGAGATCGTCCCGATGGGGTGAGCGAGTTCCTGCTGCTCGGCATCCGCCCGGTGCTGCCGGGTGAGCTGTCCCCGGCCGGTGCCGCCCGCGATCTGGTCGCGCTCGCGGCCTGGCACCGGTGCCTGCGCCGCTGGGGTCTGCTGCGCTCGTTCGCGGTAGGGCAGCAAGGCCGCGCCGGGCCGGGGGCGTGCCTCGTCGTGCGGGTGAGCGGCCCCGCTGCCGCCTGTCGGCTGGCGGCCGGGTGGGAGCGCCTAGCGGGATACGACGTGACAGTCCTGCCGCTGGTCGATGCGGCCGGCCGGAGGTACGGCCGGTGAGCGACGAGGCTGACGGCGCGCTGGCCGAGACATTCCGGGACGAGTGGCCGCGGCTGGTTGCCGCGACCATGCGGATCGTCGGTGATCTGCAGACGGCTGAGGACGTGGTGCAGTCGACGATCATCACGGCCCTTGACCACTGGCCATTGCTCGGGGTCCCCGACCGGCCGCGTGGCTGATGACCGCGTGCCGCAACCGCGCCCGCAACGCGATCCGCGACGCGGCGCGCGCGCGGCAGAACTCGCGTTCGCTGCAACCGCTGCTCACGGCGCAGCAACCTGGCTGCGCCGCAGCGCCGGAGATCACCGACGACCGGCTGCGGCTGATCGCGATGTGCTGTCACCCGCTGCTCGCCATCGACGCCCAGGTCGCGCTCACCTTGCGGCTGGCAGCGGGCCTGACAACGCAGGAGATCGCACGCGGCTTCCACCTGCCGGCCGCGACGATCGCACAGCGCATCGTGCGAGCCAAGCGCACCCTGACAGCGCACCGGGTCACCTTCGCCGCCGACGAACCCGGCGTGCGCGAGCGGCTGCCGTCGATCCTCGACGTCGTCTACCTGGTTTTCAATGAGGGTTACCTTTCCTCCGCTGGTTCCTTGCTGACACGCGGGGATCTCGCTACCGAAGCCCATCGCCTGGCCGGCCTGCTCACCGAGCTCGCCGCTGGTGAGCCGGAGCCATGGGCGCTGCGCGCCCTGTCCTTCCAGCTCAGCCGCTGGAATACCCGGACCGGCCCGGACGGCGGGCTGCTCACCCTCGAGGTGCAGGATCGCGGGCGCTGGGATCGCGCGCGCTCAATCGCGCCGTCGCCGTGGCGATGGCCGACGGGCCGGCCGCTGCGCTGCCGCCGCTCGGCGAGCTGGTCCATGATCCGGCCTTGTGCGGCTCGCACCGGGTATGGTCGGTGCGAGCCGACCTGCACCGGCGGCTCGGCGACACCGCGGCCGCGCTGGCCGACTATGATCGCGCCCTCGCCCTGGTGAACAACGATGTAGAACGCCGGTATCTCGCTGGTGCCCGGCAGCGTCTCACCGCCGGCGGACAGGGGGAAAGACATCGTGCCGACGTTCCGTAAGTCACCACCGGAGCTGATCGCCCGCTTCGATGAGCTCGCCAGGCTCGCCGCAGCCGCGGACCGCAGGCAGATGTTCGGTTATCCCACCTGCGTGCTGCACGGGAACATGTTCATGGGGCTGCACGAGGACTCGCTGATCCTGCGGCTTGCCGAAACGGACCGGGCCGAGTTCCTCAGCCGCTACCACGCCGCCACGTTCGAGCCCATGCCCGGACGGCCCATGAAGGAATACGTCGTCGTGCCGCCCTCTCTCCTCAGCGATGAAGCGGTTGGCGACTGGGTACGCCGGTCACTTGCCTACGCCATGCAGCTGCCTGCCAAGGCACCGAGGAAGAAGAAGGGCTGACTGACCCATGCCGCACGCCGAGCGCACCGTCACCGTCAACCGGCCAGCACGCGCAGTATTCGACTATCTCGCCGACGGCACCCACAATGCCGAATGGCGCACCGGCGTCCTGGAAATCGAGCGGACCTCCGCCGGTGGCGGCGAGGGAGCGACCTACCGCCAGGTGCTGGCCGGCCCGGCCGGCCGCCGGATCGACGGCGACTACAAGGTGACAGTGTTCGACCCGCCGGCCCGGCTGGAGTTCCAGGTCACCGCCGGGCCAGCACGGCCCACTGGAGTGTTCGAGCTCGCCGAGGCAACCCCGGGTGCAACAGTGGTGCGGTTTGCCCTGGACCTGCAGGCCACCGGTGCGATGAAGCTCCTCACGCCGGTGATCGCCAGGCAGGTCCGCCGTGAGGTCGCCCAGCTTGACTCGCTCAAGGCAATCCTCGAACGCGCCAGCTGACATGGTGCCAGCGTTGGCCAGGTACCAGGCCAAGAGGCCATCGGTAGTCAGGGCCAGGCCGACGTGCGCCTCCCGTCGGCGAGCCATGACCCAGGCGCGCGGGCGGGCCACTGCGGCATCCGCCACGGCGACCAGGGTGAGTGCTGCTCTCGCCCTACGCCATTGGCCTGCGGCGCGCCCTCTGATCCGGCAGCATCTGCGGAGCGGCTAGCTCCTCGCGCCGGTACTCACCGGGCGGGCAGCCGAAGAGCCTGCTGAATGCCTTGGAAAAGGACGCCTCGTTGTCGTAGCCGACGAGATGAGCGACCTGCCGCAGGTTCCTCGTCGTCGTCGACAGATAGCCGGCCGCACGTCTCAGCCGCAACTGGGTGATGTAGGTCATGGGCGGCTCGCCGACACCAGCGCGGAACCTGGCGTTGAACGAAGTTCTGGACATCGCGGCGGACCGGGCCATGGCATCGACGCTCCACCGCGCCTCGGGGCGGCCACGGATCATCTTCACGATCCTAGCGATGTCGGGATCGGGCAGAATGGGCAGCGCGAGCCGGGCCAGCCCATCTGCTGCGGCCAGGTAGCTGCGCAGTGCCTGGGTCACGAAGACGTCGGCAAGCTTCGCGAAGATCGCAGTGCCCCTGGGGCGCTGGCCTGCGTCTCCTCTTTCAGTAGGGCGAACAGGGGCTCGAGCCAGCGGACCAGGCCGGTATCGGCGTCCAGTGTCAGCACGGGCGGCAAGAAGTCGGCGAGGTCGTCCGGCAGCGAGGGGAACAGCTCGAAGCCGCCGCACAGCAGCCGGGTGTGGCTGCCGCTGCCGCCGCCGCCATAGGACAGCCATCCGGCCTCGTCGACGGGATGGTCAGCGAGGATCGCGTCTAGGTGTCGCACGGATGAGCCCGGCTGGTCGGCGATGATATGGCCGTCCCCGTGCGGCAGCAGCACCCGGTCACCGGTGGTCAGCGGTACTGGGTGCAGCACCGCCAGCGGTGAGCAAGGCAGTGCCATGCAGGAACACGTGAAACTTGGCGACCGGGGAGCGCTCGACGCTGGCGTTCGGGTCCGGGCCGGGATCGCCGCCCCGGATCCGGAGGCTGAGCCTGCCTAGATAGAGGTCCCACCCCTTGCGGTGGTGGCCGCGCTGCTCCTGGTCGGGCAGGTCGTAGTGGCGCAGCACGACGCGGGTCCCGCCGTTATCGGCGTGCAGCGTGACGACGACACGGGTGGCGCCGGGCGGGACGGCGTGGTCGTGCGTCCAGCCCCAGGTGAACACCACCCGGTGCGGCGGGTCGACCTCGACGAACTCGCCGGCCGCCTCGACGCCGTCCCGCATCCGGACTCGGTAACAGCCGCCAGGTACCGGCTCCAGCGTCGCGTCCCCTCCCATCCACTGGACGTACCTACCGGGGTCGGTGAAATAGGGAAACACGGTCTCGGGCTCAGCGGCGACATGCACGCTCACCTCGACCACGCCGTCATCGTTCACGAGCGATCCTTATCCCGCTGCTCGGCCTCGGCGAGATCCTTGACCCGGCCAAGGCCGCGCCGCCAGTGATCTTCGACGGCAGCGCGAAGGGATCCCAGGGCGGCCTTGTCAGCACGGTAGATACGTCTGGTCCCCTCCCGGCGCTCGATGACGAAACCGGCTGCCTTCAGCACGCGCAGGTGCTGGCTGACAGCCGACCAGGACACCTCGAACTGCGCCGCGAGGTCCCCCGCAGACAGCTCCCGGTCCCACACCAGCTCCAGGATGCGCAGACGGCGGGGGGCGGCGATCACCTGCAGGGCTTCCACCACCACCTCGCTCTGTCCTCATCCGCCGTCAGCATCCGGCGCCTCCTGGTGACCAGGTTGACGCTGCGCTGTTATTTTAGATAGAACTAAAATAACAGTGGGCACACACGTGAGCAACGGGAGAGCTCCATGGACCGATCGATCACGCTGGCCACTGATGTCGAGGCAGATCCTGCCCGGGTATTCGAGGTCCTCTCGACAACCCGGGGGCAGCGTGCCTTCTGGACCGCCGATTGCGAGGTCTCCGCCGACCACGCACGGTTCGGCTTCCCGCAGGCTCCAACGGACCTCCTGACGGACGTGACCACCGAGCCGGGCAAGCTCGTCCGCATGCACGTCACCACCGGCTTCCCGTTCTGGGAGGGCTCGACCTGGGAGTGGGAACTCGCCCCCGCTGCCAGGGCCGATTCCGGGACCGGCGTGCTGTTCCGGCACTACGGCTTCGCTGACGGATATCCCGAGATTGACCTGGCGCACACCGCCCAGACCTGGGCCTTGATCCTGCAGCAGCTTGGCGGTATCTCGCCAGCGGCAGCCCGCAGCCGTTCTTCCCCGCCTCTGCGGCATGAAGGCGGCACGACACCACGTCGAATCCGCAATGGGAGCTGCAGAATGACTGTCGACGTTCAGACCGAGATCGAAATCGACCGCCCCCGGTCCGCGGTGGCCTTGTATGCGTCGGACCCGGACAACGCGACCTGCTGGTACGAGAACATCACGTCCGTCGAGTGGAAGTCGCCGAAGCCGCTCATGGTCGGCTCCCGGGTCGCCTTCGTTGCCCGCTTCCTCGGCCGCCGCCTCGCGTACACCTACGAGGTCAAAGAGCTGATCCCGGGCGAGCGGCTCGTTCAGAACACCGCCGAAGGCCCGTTCCCGATGGAAACCATCTATACCTGGGATGACAGCCCGGCTGGTGGTACCAGGATGACGCTCCGCAACCGCGGCGAGCCCTCCGGCTTCTCGAAACTCGCTGCTCCGATGATGGCCAGCGCGATGCGGCGAGCCAACCAGAAAGACCTAGCGCGGCTCAAGACCATCCTGGAGAAGGCCTGAGGCTTTAGAGCTGCAGGCCAGGAACCGGGAGCCGCCGAGCATCGGGCCGCGCCTCGAACGCTCTCCAGGAAACGCGCCCTGCGGCACCGAAACTGCTGGGCATCGCTGCGGCGGCAACCGGCGGGCGCCGCCGGCACTCGCGGGGTAAGTTGCGGGCCGACTGTGCCGCTGACCGGTATGTATGCCCCTGACTGCGGCTCACAAGCCGACCGGGCGCATGGTGAGCGTAACTTGATCAATACCAAAGGAGCGGCCAGTGAACGACTATCCCGCGATGATCGCCAAAGTTAACCACGTCGAACTGGTTCCGCGGCGTGTCCGGGCGTTCCTGGCCGGCCAGGCGGTGCTCGACACGACGCGGGCGGTATATGTATGGGAGTGGCCCAACTACCCGCAGTACTACATCCCGGTCGCCGACATACGCCGCGACCTGCTCGTCCCGGAAGAACATACTCAGCACAGCAGCCGCGGCAAGGTTGAGTTGCACGGGCTCCGCGTCGGCGGCACCCACCGGCCGCGCGCCGCCAAGCTGCTCGCCGACTCGCCAATCGACGGGCTGAGCGGCACCGTGCGCTTCGAGTGGGCTGCCCTCGACGCCTGGTTCGAGGAGGACGAGCGGGTTTTCGTCCACCCCCGCAATCCGTACGTGAGGGTCGACGCGCTGCGCTCGACTCGCCCGGTGCGCGTCGAACTCGACGGTGCGATACTGGCCGAGTCGTCGTCACCGGTCATGGTCTTCGAGACGGGACTGCCCACCCGGTACTACATCAACCGGACAGAGATCAACTTCGGCCACCTGATCCCCACCGGCACCGTGACGGAGTGCCCCTATAAGGGGACGACAAGCGGCTACTGGTCGATCCGCATCGGCGACACGGTCCATCCCGACCTCGCCTGGGCTTATGACTTTCCCACCCGCCAGCTGCTGCCCATCGCCGGCCTGATCGCCTTCTACAACGAAAAGGTCGACATCTTCCTCGGTGGCCAGAAGCTGGAACGCCCCAAGACCCACTTCTTTCCCTCGACTGACGCGCCGAGCCGCGTGTGAGGCAAGAGCCAGAATCGGTACCTGGGCGCGTCCCGTTCTGTTGGTCAGCGGTAGTCGGGGTTGTCGAAGTCGAACCGGCATCCGGCGTCCCATTCGGAGCGCTGATTCCCGTGCGCGGGGATGCCGCCGGCGTCCTTGAGCATGCGGGCCAGGTGCATCAGGTTCCAGGTCATGAAGGTCGTGTTGCGGTTGGTGAACTCGTTGTCCGGGCCGCCGGACCCCGGGTCCAGGTAGGACGGGCCGGGCCCGGCTTCGCCGATCCATCCGGCGTCAGCCTGCGGCGGGATGGTGTAGCCGAGGTGCTGCAGGCTGTACAGGACGTTCATCGCGCAGTGCTTGACGCCGTCCTCGTTGCCGGTGATCAGGCAGCCGGCGACACGGCCGTAGTAGGCGTACTGGCCGGCCTCGTTGAGCAGGTGCGAGCATGCGTAAAGCCGCTCGATCACCTGCTTCGTCACCGAGCTGTTGTCACCGAGCCAGATCGGCCCGGCCAGGACCAGGATGTCGGCGGCGAGCACCTGCTGGTAGATGCGGGGCCAGTCATCGGCGGCCCAGCCGTGCTCGGTCATGTCCGGCCACACGCCAGTGGCGATGTCGTGGTCGATGGCCCGGATCTGGTCGACCCGGACGCCCTGCTTCGCCATGATCCGGGCGCTGACGTCGATCAGTCCCTGGGTGTGGCTGGGCTGTGGCGACCGTTTCAAAGTGCAGTTGATCACTAGTGCGCGCAGGTCGTCGTAATGCTGGATGTGGTCACTCATCGGCCGGGACTCCTTAGTGAGATGGGCGGCATATGCCGGTCGCTCCGCATAGCTCGGCATATGCAGCCCAGTCCGGGTTCTGCAGCGACGTGTGCCAGACCGGGAATTCGGCGGCACGCTGCTCCTTGCCGATCTTGCCGAGCGAGTGGTTGTCGAGCAGTACGTGCCCGACCGGGATGCTGTATTTCACGGCGGTGGTGAGCTCCGCAGCATACTGGCCGAAGCCACCGTCGCCGGTCACCGCGACCACGGGCCTGCCCGGCGCGGCTGCCCATGCGCCGAGCGCCGGCCAGCCGCTGACCGCGGTGCTGGAGCGCTCCACCTACGTGCCCGCGCTGAACAACGCGGCCTACAACGGCGGTGACCCCGGCAGCGCCCGGCCCGGCCTGCTGACGGGCGTCGAGCCAGCTACCGGCAAGCCCGCCCCTTACGGCTCGGTCGGGGTCGACATCAGCTGCGCGGTGATCGGATTCACCGCCAAGGCCCCCACCGCCGATCTCGCCGCCCCGCTCCCCACTCACAGTTCCCCCCGCGGTAACCACGGCCCGGGTGCAGGCGGCGGCCCGGAAATGGAGCCCGCCGCCAGCCCCGCCATAGCCGCGCTCAACCGCATGGATGAAGGAGACCAACGTGTCGCATCACTTTGACAGCCCGACTGCCATCGCTGACGGGCGCATCAACCTGTGCGATTTGTACGTATTCGCGCTGGCGGGCTGGCGTGGGCCGGCCTGGCCGCGGATCCTTTCACCGCCGACGGGCTCGCCCTGGCCAAGTTCCTGCAGGGGCTCGCAGCAGAGCAGGACGACCCGGGCGTATTCAGTGCCTCGCCGAGCAACATCTTCGCCGGCCGTGATGTGACCGCCGTCGCCCTGCAAATACCCGACGCCGATCTCGGCGGCACCCAGATCACGGTATGGGCGCGGATCAGCCTCTTCGGCCACGCCCCGCAGGTCCAGGTCAGCCGGATAGGCCAGGCAATGCTCCGCCCGCTCTTCTTCAGCACCCCGGGCGCGGAATCCGAGATCCTGAACGCCGGCGCACCCGACAGTGACAGGGACGCCCACGGCAAGCGGATACACCAGATCGCCAGCACCGCCGCCCGCCTCGCCGGGCTGTCCGATCCCGACGCCCATGCCGAGCAGGTGGAGATGGCGTTCCTCCCCGACGTAGTCGCCTATCAGCCCGGCAAGCCCGCCGCCTTCCAGCCCGGTGGCGGCAACGGGCGCGCTCTCGATGACAACGCCTTCGACGTCGCCGTGGCCGTCCTGGCGGGATCGGCGCTCGGGGACGCCTCCGTTCCCCGGCCCGCCACCTCGGAGTTCCCCTACCTGTCGGCCTCGCAGCCAGCTGAGCTGCCCGCTCTGGCTGACCTGTTCGGCCTGCGCGCACACCGGCCGGACGGAGCGTGAACGCCGGGCGGTTGCCGCTGTTCTGCGACACCGCGCTGGCCGAGCGCATCGAGCGGGCCGAGGCGCAGCTTGTCGCCAGGAGCAGCGAGGCCGCCCGTCGCAGGTCAGGCACGGCAGGCTTCGTGATACCCCTAGCCGGCGGCGTGGCCAGCTTCGCCGAGGAAGGCTCGCCGTTCAACAAGGTCGCGGGGCTCGGCTTCGGCGGCGCGCCGGACGCAGCCGGACTCGGCGAGATCGAACGCGCCTTCGCCGCCTGCGGCGCCCCGGTGCAGATCGAGCTCGCGCACCTGGCCGATTCCGCGATCGGCGCCGCGCTGACCGGACGCGGCTACCGGCTCGTATCGTTCGAGAACGTGCTCGGCCTCGCCCTCCGCGACGGCACTGAGCGGATCACGCCACCGGGGGTCGAGGTCCGGCCGAGCAGCGAGGAGGAACTCGGGCCCTGGCTCGATGTGGTGATAGATGCCGTCGCGCACCCCGACACCCAGGGCGTGCCCTCGCATGAGGAGTTCCCGCGCGAGGCCGTCGATGCCGCCGAACGCGACATGGTGGCGGCCGGCGTCGTGCGTTATGCCGCGCTGCGCGACGGTGTCATCGCCGGCGGCGCCAGCTTCCGGATCGCCGAGGGCATCGCGCAGCTCACCGGCGCGGCCACCGCACCCGCTCACCGCCGCTGCGGTATCCAGACCGCGCTGCTGGCGGCCCGCCTCGCCGACGCCGCCGCGGCCGACTGTGATGTCGCCGTCGTCACCACCCAGCCAGGATCCAAATCCCAGCAGAACGTCCAGCGCCAGGGCTTCGACCTGCTCTACACCCGCGCCATCCTGGTAAAACAGCGCTGAACCCGCAAGCCCTCCGACCCGCCAGCGGCGAAGGCTCCCAGTCCACTACCTCGCCCGGACTTTGACCGAACTGGCCGACTCCGAGCTGCGTCCGCTGGACGGCGTGGCGACCACGCGCGAGCTGGTGGCCGCGTTGGACCAGTAGCTCCCTCAGGTAGCTGAAACCGCGCAGGGCCAGCGACTCACCGCCCCGTCATACACACGTGCCGCGGTCCCTCCCCCCGGCCGGCCACCCGGCCAGCATCGGCACGATCGAGGAGATCGCGGACGGCAGAGGAGTGCGGCACCACGCTTCATCGTAGATTTCCCCGGAACGCCGGCCGGTCAGGGCCGGATCAGCTGCACAGCCCCGGCATGCTCGCGCTGCCTGGCCTCGTCCCAGTCACCGGTGCAGAAGATGGACAGCTCCGCGATGCTGGCGTGGAGAACTCGATTCACTGCGCGATAGAATGACTATGCAACTATTGCTGCAAGCAAATAACAGGCAGGCGGGTAGATGAGCGACTGGCCGGCTGGCGGGGGCGCGGACGAGGCAGCAGTGGACGCGGTGCTGACGGCGAGCCGCGCACTGGTCGCGGTGGCCACCAGGTCGCTGGGCGCCGCGGCGGAGGACACCACTATCGCCCAGTACCGGGCGCTGGTGGTGCTCGCCTCGCGGGGACCGCGGCGGATGATTGACCTTGCCGGGGCGCTGGATGTCACGCCGTCGACGGCCGGGCGGATGTGCGACCGGCTGCTTCGCAAGGGCCTGATCCGCCGGCACCGCGGCCGCGCGGACCGCCGGGCGGTGCAGGTGTCGGTCACCGCAGCGGGGCGGCAGGTGGTGGATGAGGCGACCGCGCGGCGGCGGGCGCTGATCGCCGGCATCCTAGGCAGGCTCCCGGCCCGCCAGCAGTCAGCGGTCGCCAGTGCCCTGCGGGCGTTCGCGGAGGCGGCAGGGGAGATTCCCGACAGCCAGCGGCCCGCGGATTCCCCGGAATCGGCGGCGTCACCGGCCGGGATCACACGAGAGCCGACGGCTGCCAGCGGCGCACAGGGACGGTCATGACCGGGGAGGCGGCACGGGTGCCGGCGCAGGCACTGCGGTGGACGGGCCGGGCAAGCGGCTGGGTGCGCGGGTCACGGGCCGGGCTGTTCGCTATCGCGCTGGTGGTGGGAGCGGGATCGGGGCTGGGCGCGGTCGCGTTCAGGTACCTGATCTACTTCTTCACCTGGCTGGCCACCGGGCATGTCTTGTTCGGCCAGCAGGGCCGCGTCGCCAGTGCTCACCTGCCGTGGCTCGGGCCGTCGTTCTTCGTGGTGATCCCGGTCATCGGCGGGCTGGTCTACGGCCCGCTGATCTACCACTACGCCCGGGAGGCCCGCGGCCACGGCGTGCCCGAGGTGATGATCGCCGTCGGCAGCGAAGGCGGCCGGATCCGGCCGCAGGTCGCGGGCGTCAAGGCGGTCGCCTCCGCGCTGTGCATCGGCGCCGGCGGGTCGGTCGGCCGGGAGGGCCCGATCGTGCAGATCGGCTCCGCGCTGGCCTCCGGACTCGGCCAGTGGGTCCGGGTGCCGGAGAACCGGATGCGGATCCTGGTCGCCTGCGGCGCCGGCGGCGGCATCGCGGCGACGTTCAACGCCCCGATCACCGGGGTGTTCTTCGGCGTCGAGCTGATCCTGCGGGAATTCTCCGTCGAGGCGATCTTCACCGTGATGCTCTCGGCGATGGTCGCCGACCTGGTCAGCCGCGAATTCCTGGGCAGCGCCCCTTTCCTGTCCGGGCTGCCGCCGGGGATCGCCCTGCACCACGCCGGCAGCTATCTGCTCATCGCGGCCCTGGCGGTGATCGCGGCGCTGCTCGGCCTGGCCTTCAAGAACATCCTCTACGCGACCGAGGATCTGTGCGACCGGGCCTGGAAGAGCCGCCCGGAATGGGCCCGGCCCGCGGTCGGCGGCGTCGTCCTGGGCCTGCTGCTGCTCGTCCTCCCACAGATGTACGGCGTCGGCTACCCGGTCATGTACAAGGCCGTCGGCGGCCAGTACGCCCTGTGGTTCCTGATCGTCCTGGCGGCCGGGAAGATGATCGCGTGCAGCCTGACCATCGGCATCGGCGGCTCGGGCGGGGTGTTCGCCCCGTCGCTGTTCATCGGCGCCACCTCTGGCATGGCCTTCGGCGAGATCGCGAACCACGCGCTCGGCCCGGCCGCCGGGCAGCCCGCCCTATACGCGGTCATCGCCATGGGCGCGGTGTTCGCCTCCGCAGCCCGGGGCCCGCTGACCGCGGTAGCCAGCGTCGTGGAGATGACCGGCGACTACGCCCTGACCCTGCCGGTGATGCTTGCCGTCGCGATCACCACCGCCCTGTCCCGGGCGCTGAGCTACGGCACGATCTACACCACCAAGCTGCTGCGCCGCGGCACCGACATCGACCACCCCCCGACGGCGGACCCGTTCGAGGATCTGACCGCCGCCGACGCCATGCACCCCTTCCAGCCGACGCCCGCCGCCTTGCCGCCGCCGGGGCCGGCCCCCCGCCACGCGCCGCTGCCCGGGCCGGTCACCCACCAGCACTCCCCCCAGATACTATTCGCCGGCGAGTCACTCACCCAGGCGCTGCGGCAGCTAGAAATCTACGGCCGCGACGGCCTGCCCGTTATCTCCGCCGACGGACAGCACCTGCAAGGCTGGCTCACCAGTCAGAACGCGCTGCAGGCCGTCGCCCGCCACATCAGCGCCGCCCGGGCCGCCGCCAGACCAGCGCCGCCTGACACGCAGGCAGCCGTCCACAAGGCGCCCACTCCGCTACACGGCTACCAGATCGTGGAGATCACCATCCCGGCTGGATCGCCCGCCGCCGGCCAGGCGCTCGCCGAGATGACCTGGCCGCCCGGCTGGGTCCCGGTCTCAGTTCAGGACAACCACACCCTGCGCGACCCGGACCCCGGCATCATCCTCGCCCCCGGCGACCGGATCAGCATGCTCGCCCGCGAACCAGGCAACCCCGAACCACCGCAGCCCCGCGGCGGCCCGGCCAGCCAGCCAGGAGGGCAGTCCCCAGACGCGCAGCCCGCCCCTGAGGACCCCGGCCCGGGAGCCAGCGAGCACCCCTGACAGCCCAGCAGAGGCCAAGCTCGGCGTCCTGTCCGCCGCGCTCACAGCCGCCGTGCAGGCAGCCAAGGCGTGCACCGCGGTCCCGGATCCGCCTCCCGGACCGTGCCGTAGTCGGGCCGCCGGATGATCAAGACCTCGCACCCACCGCCAGAATGCGCCGGCGGGCGTGATCGTCGGCACCACGTCCACCGGCGCTGGCGTTGCGGAGTGGCGCGCCGCCGCCAAGCGGCCCACCACAAGGCCGGCCGCCGAGACTCCGGCCCAGCCAGCCCAGCACAGCCATGCACCAGTGGCGGCCCGGCGGCTTCCGCGATCGGGACGTCTTCGAGGGCGCCGTACGAGCCGTAGCCGGCGTTGTTCACCAGAACGTCGATGCGTCCGGTCTCGGCGATGATCTTCCCGGTGAGTGCCACCATGGACGCATCATCAGTGACGTCGAGGTCCGCCACTGTTTGTCGGCTTGAGCTGTGTATCGGCAGCTGAAGGCTGCGCGGGTCGAATGAGGATCGCGTCAGCCCCGGCTCGCCGGCCGGGATAGTCGTCGCTGCATGCGCAGGTACAAGATCGCCATCGCCGCGAGCACTCCCGCGAACCCGCCAGCGATGAGCCATATCATCGCGTCAGACGGATCGGGTTCATTGGTCGCCCTCGCGCCTGCGAGCAGGGATCAGTGCGAGCATCAGGGCGGCGACTTGAAGCAAGATCCTCGCGCTGCTCCACCGGCGGTCGAACAGGGCACCCAGGCCGACGATCCCGAGGCAGAAGATAGCGCCCAGCACCCGCGCGGTCAGCGGGGTCACTGCCCACGGCCAGACCGCGACAGCCCGAGCCGGGACCAGGAACAGGAACAGGCCGGTCAGCACCGACAGCGTCCCCAGGACGGCGATGATCCGGCTGACGCCCCCCGGTATCAGCAGGTCGGCGCTGGTGCTGGGCGCATCGCGGCGGCGATTGGACAGCCAGACCCAGAAAATCAGGAAAGGGGTGGTGAAGTACAGCCCGGCCCACAACCAGAAGGCGACGTGGGCATGCAGGAATTTATCCCAGTGCGCGATCGTGGCCGCCCCCATCAGCGTGGCGAAGGTGCCGACCGGGATGAAGCCGCCTTTGACCGTATGCCACTGCTTCGCTGTGGCAAGGAACGGGATGATCACCACCGAAACCCCGCGGGTCAGCGACAGGACACGGTCATCGCGCCGCTCCCCGGAGTGACCGCAGCATTTGAGCTCGCTGGCTGATCACTTCATTGCCGCGATGAGATCGGCGGGTATGTCCAGCGAGCGCAGCGGCCCGGTGGGCTGGATGGATGCCCACGGCGACGGGAGCTGGGCCATCGGCCTCCGGTCGGCTGACGTGCACGTTTGGACACACGGCGGCTTACGGGTTCCAGGAGCTCCGCAGAACAGCCCGGATGGCGCTGACGCGCAGGATGTGCTCGTCGCGGGGGTGAACCCATGACGAACAGGATGTAGAGCCGTCGCAGGCTGATCGTGCCGCGGGATCGAAGGAGCCGGTCGCCAGCAGGCCAGAAGCCGTACACGCAGGGACGCTCGCCAGGTGCTCCTGGCGAACCCGATCGGCGAGGTCACCCTGAACGGGTGATGCCAAGGGCTTCTGATCGGTGCAAAGTCCGCTCTTATAGGAAGAACGCAGCAATGGCCGGCCGGGGAGGGCCCGCGAATAGGCGGTCAGCAATCCGCGGGCTTGAATGGTAACCCTTTGGGGGATGCCAGCGGCTGCGTGGCGATGTCCGGGAATCACGTCAAGAAATCTTGACCGCTTACAGGAGGCTGGAGACTTGGAGAACCGAGGTGCTGGCTGGGTGCTGTTCGCCGGGATCATGTTGTTCCTGGCGGGGATCTGGAAGTTCTTCGACGCCCTCTGGGCGTTTTCCTACCATGGGGTTCTGCCCGCCAATCTGGAGGGCGCGGTGTTCGGGCACAGCCTGAAGACCTACGGGTGGGTTGACCTTGTTGTCGCGGTCATCCTGGTCGCGTGCGCCTTCGCCGTGTTCGCCGGCAAGGCGTTCGGCCGGTGGGTGGGCATCTTCGCCGCGGCCATCGCTGCGATCAGCGCCATCTGGTGGATGCCCTACTATCCGGTGTGGGCGTTCACCTACATCGTGATCGCAGCGCTCGTGATCTACGCGCTCGCGGCTTACGGAGGCGAGCCGGAACCAGCGTGACACGCGGGAGACACGTCACCGCGCAGCCACCGGCCAGGGTGCCCGGGCGGCCCGGGCGGCCGACCGGGCCGCCCGGGCCCGGCACACCGAACGGAGTGCGCGCGGCGGCAAGCTCATTGCAGTCATGCCCTTGAGCACGTCCTTGCCGGAAGGCTCGCTGATCCAGTCCGGCTGGCTGAAGAGGAGATGCGGGCTCCACCAGACAATCGGGTCGGACGGGTGCATCAGGTACAGGACCCGGGGCGAACCGGCTGGTGAACACCTTCCCGTTGCCCGTCAGGATCTGCCCGGGCACCCCGCGGCGGCGCAGCGCCTCTGCACTCGTCAGGTGCGGCGAATCTGCCGCCCTGCTGCCGCGACGCTCGAAGACTGCCTGTCGCTGGCCGCGGGCGGGCCCGGGCCCTCGCAATCACCATCTGACCGCCAAAGCATCCGAGTGATCACGCCCGACCTTGCGCACGGACGGGATAACGCAACAGTGCCGGATGTCGCAACCTCAACCGCTACCGGGAGTTATTAGAAAACGGGGAGTGGCAAATCTGTCCAAGGACAGTGACAATGCACGCTGCGCTCCATAACTCCGTGCGCTACTCCGGGGCTTGGGATCCTGCAAGGTAGATCACTCGGCGGGCGATGTTGACGGCGTGGTCGCCGAGACGCTCGTAGAAGCGCGCCACCAGCGTCATCTCCATTGTCACCGGTACTGCCATTCGCCCTGAGGCAAGCTCGGCTATCAAGCTGGCATAAAGGTCGTCCATCTCGTCATCACGCTCGGCTAGGACGGCCGCGACGGAACGGTCGCGCCGGTACCAAGAGTCCGCTGCCTGGCGCCACATGTCGGATACGAGGGTCCCCATTCGCTCGACGATCCCCCGGCTGCGTGGCGACAGGTCCTCGCTGAGAATGTGGTCGGCCCGACGGGCGATGTCTACCACAAGGTCGTGGGAGCGCTCGAGCTCGGGCACTATTCGCAGCACGGAGAGCAAGAAGCGAAGGTCTGAAGCGACGGGTGCCTGCAGCGCGATGTCCCGGTTGACTAGTTCCTCGATCTCTGTGTAGAGGGCGTCGATGACCAGATCGCGTTCGGCCAGCAACTTGACCACCTGGTTGTCGCCGCTTAGGAGAGCATGGGTCGCCCCGCCCAGGTCCTCGGCGACCATGGCGAACAGTTCGATGACCTTGGCTTCGATGGCCCCTAGCTCACGCTGAAATGCCTGTCGATGCTCGGCCATTGCCAAAGCCTACTGGGCGCCGCCCTCGTACTCCAGCCGGTACCCCTAGAGGTCAGGAGGTGGTCATCCAGCGGTCATGACCTGATCGGACGCTCGTCACCAGCCGGTGGAAGTCCGGTCAGTTACCCAGGCATATCAGGTCAAGATTCCCAGTCCTCTGCCGTACGGCGGCTGGTTCGCCGATCTCCCGGCAGGCAGGTAGTGGCATACGCAGCGGGCTCATCGCCCGCTGCCCGACCGCATGCACGACACACACCTGCTCGGCCGGGTCGACCTGCAGCGCCCAGCCGATGTTCTCGGGCAGCCGGCGAGCAGGTGGCGGCCGACGAGCTCGGAGATCGCAGCGTCGATCTGCGCGGTACTGACGTTGTTCCGGCGGGCGAGGACAGCGTGCCGGGGCAATCGCTAGCCGGGCTCGTGATGCACCAGCGCCATCGCCAGCCGGTCAACCCAGGACTTGAGCGACGGGACAGGGTCGGGCTGGTCGTCGCTTGCTGCCTGCCCGGCGGCTCCGGCAGCCGATCCTCGCACCTTCTCACGGCCCGACGGGAACCAGCTCGCCATCGTCGGCGGCCGGACTGTCGTGCGCAAACCTGGCGGTACGCCAAGAGAAGGCCCGCCCGGCGATGATGTCAGGAAGGACGAACACGAACGGGACTAGCATCGCGCCGTAGAAGAGAAGCCGCGGCGAATGCACGGCTGAGTCATGATTGGCCATCTGGGCGGACGCCAGCGGGCAATTGCGAGAGTGCTCCCCGGCCGCCGATGCCGACAACGTCGTAAGAACCGCGCATGTTCACCTTCTGTCTGCACGTTTTTCACCATCCGTATCCCCTTGCTTAACTTGCGGGGACGGGCGGCACGGCAGACTCGTCGCGATGGCACGGTTTGCATCCTGGCCGGTGCGGGGGATCCGGGTGTTTGTTACAGCCGATGAATGGAGTATCTGACATGCAACGTCAGCGCATACAACGGGTCACGACGGCGGGGCTCGCCCTCGTGACGACGGCTTTCTTCCTTGCCGCCTGCAGCTCCTCGTCGGGCAGCAGCGGCGGCGGCGGCGGCGGGTCGGGCAGCGGCCTCTCGGGTACGGTCAACGGGAGCGGATCGACGCTCCAGCTCACCTACCAGCAGGCAGCCATCCAAGGCTTCAAGGCGGTCCAGCCCGGCCTGACGGTCAACTACGGCGCTGGCGGCTCGGGCAAGGGGCGGACGGACCTGGCCTCGGGCGTCGTCAACTATGCGGGCTCGGACTCACCCATCCCGCCGGAGGAAAAGGCGGGCTTCAAGGGCAAGACGGTGCTCTACTTCCCCGACGTGATCGCCCCGGTTACGGTCTCGTACAACCTATCAAGCGTCAAGAACCTGAAGCTCTCGGCGCCGGTCATCGCGGGCATCTTCCAGGCCAAGATCAAGAAGTGGAACAACTCGGCGATCGCGGCGGATAACCCAGGTGTCAGCCTGCCCAGCACCCCGATCACCATCGCCCGCCGCTCCGATTCCTCGGGCACCACGCAGAACTTCTCCCAGTTCCTGGTCGACGCTTCAGGGGACGGATGGACGCTCGGCACCAGCTCGACCATCAACTGGCCGGCCTCCAGCCGAGGCGGAAACGGCAACGGCGGGGTGGCGCAGATCATTAAGTCCACCCCCGGGGCCATCGGGTACGTGGACTACTCCGACGCCAAGGCCTCCGGGCTGACCTTCGCTTCTATCAAGAACAAGGCCGGCAACTACGTCGCGCCGTCAGTGTCGTCGGCCTCCGCCGCCGCCAGCCATGCCACCGTCAAGCCCGACCTGACGTTCAGCGCGATCTGGGCGCCTGGCGCCAGCTCGTACCCGATCACCGCTCAGTCGTGGATTCTGGTCTACCAAACTCAGCCGAACGCGAATGATGCGAAGATGCTCCAGGCGTGGGTCGGTTACCTTGTCGGAGACGGCCAGAAGCTGCTCCCCAGCCTGGGTTTCGCGCCGCTGCCCGCCAGCATCGACCAGCAGGCCACGGCCCAGCTCAGCAAGATCTCCGGCTAGTCACCGTGAGCAGCATGACGCACATGGATCAGATGGGCTCGCCGCCGTGAGCACGGTGACGAAGGCGGATCCGGCCGTCCCGGCCGGATCCGCTCGAGCCTTGTCAGAGCGGCGGCCACTCGGCGACCGCACCTTCCAGGTCATCGCTCTCGCGTCCGGCCTGCTGGTGCTGGTGATCCTGGTCCTGATCGCCGTTTCGACCAGCCAGCAGGCCTCGTCGTGGTTCTCCGCCGAGGGCGTGAAGATCTTCTCGAGCACCTGGAATCCGTCGGCCAACCAATTCGGCGCGCTGCCCTTTATTTACGGCACGACCATCACGGCACTGATCGCGGTCATGATGGCCGTGCCGGTCAGCGTGGGCATCGCCCTGCTGCTGACCGAGGTCGTGCCATACCGGTGGGCGCGCCCGATCGTGTATGTGATCGACCTGCTGGCGGTGGTCCCATCTGTGGTCTGGGGCCTGTGGGGGATCCTGGTGTTCGCGCCATGGATCCAGCACTACTACAGCTCGATAGGCTCGGCCGTCAGTAGCGTCCCGGTGCTGGGCTCCCTGTTCGGGCCGCCCGCGAGCGGGGCCTCGTTCTTTACCGCCGGCATCATCCTGGCCTTCATGATCACGCCGATCGTGACCTCGCTGTCGCGCGAGGTGATCGCGACGGTGCCGACGGTCGACAAGGAGGGCGCGTACGCGCTGGGCGCCACCCGCCTGGAGATGATCCGCGGTGTCGTCTTGCCGCATAGCCAGAGCGGGATCGTCGGGGCGGTGCTGCTCGGGCTGGGCCGGGCCATGGGCGAGACGATCGCGGCAGCGCTGGTGATTGGCTCGTCGGCCACGATCACGTCGCACCTGTTCGCCCCCGGCTACAACATGCCGTCGGTCATCGCGAACGAGTTCGGCGAGGCCACCGGCGTGTTCCGCGCTGCATTGATGGGCCTCGGCGTGCTCTTGTTCATTTTTACGATCGTTATTAACGTTATTGCCCGAGGGGTCGTGGACCGCTCCGCCCGCCGGCAGAGGGGAGCCTGATGGCTGTCACCGCCGAGCAGCAGAAGGCCGACCTGCGAGAGCCGCCGTCCTGGCGGCGGACCAAGAACCGCATCGCGACCGCACTGATGGTGCTGTCGTTCGTGCTCGTGATCATCCCGCTCGGGTTCGTCCTGTTCACGGTGATCGCCAAGGGCGCCTCGGCCATCAGCTGGTCCTTTCTGACCAGCCCGATCCCGGTGAATGTGGCGCCCGCGAATGTGGGCGGGATCGGGCCGGCGGTACTCGGCACTATCGAGATCACGGCCCTTGCCACGGTCATGGCCGTGCCGCTCGGCATACTGGGCGCGGTCTACCTCAACGAGTACGGCGGCAACAGGCCGCTGGCCCGGCTCATCGGGTTTTTTTCCGACGTAATGACGGGCGTGCCCTCGATCATCATGGGGCTCTTCATCTTCTCGATCTGGGTGCTGCACTTCGGTTATTCTGGCCTAGCCGGCGCCCTCGCCCTCGGCTGCCTGATGCTGCCGATCGTGATCCGCTCCACCGACGAGATGCTGAAGCTGGTACCGAACTCACTGCGCGAAGGGAGCTACGCCCTCGGTGCCACCAAGGCCCGCGTTACGGTAACGGTGGTGTTGCCGGCAGCCATCGGCGGAATCGTCAGCGGCGCTCTGCTCGCCGTCGCCCGGGCCGCGGGTGAGACGGCGCCGCTGCTGTTTACCATCCTCACGGTGACCACAGCGAACCGCAACGTGTTCAGCGGCGCCAACACCTCACTGCCCTCGCAGATTTTCGGGAACGCGTCATCGCCGTATGTCGGCGCGCAGGCCCGCGGCTGGGGCGCGGCCCTCACGCTCATCGCGATAGCGCTTATTCTGATGATTGCTGCCCGGTTCGTCACCGCACGATTCGCCAGATACGCGCGCTAGGGGCGTCATATGGAAGAGCCTGAGCAGAACACCGTCGCCAACCTTCCGCGGCCTGCGCCGACGGCCCTGCCTGAGCCCGCGGTCCAGCCGCAGGTGAGCTCAGCGCCGGGCGCGACTATCTTCGACGTGAGGAACGTCTCGATCTGGTACAGCGCCTTCAAGGCTGTTACGGACGTCACGCTGTCCGTGCACGAACATGAGATCACGGCCTTCATCGGCTCGTCCGGGAGCGGCAAGTCGACGGTGCTGCGCGCATTCAACCGCATGAACGACCTCGTGGTGGGTGCCCGCCTGGAAGGTGAGATGTCCTACCGCGGGGAGTCGCTATATGGCAAGGATGTCTCCCCGATAGCCGTGCGCCGCCGCATCGGCATGGTCTTCCAGAAGCCGAACCCGTTCCCGAAGTCGATCTACGACAACGTCGCCTACGGGCCGCGCGTCAACGGCGAGCGCAATAAGGGCAGGCTGAACGAGATCGTCGAGCGCTCGCTACGCCGGGCCGCTCTGTGGGACGAGGTCAAGAACCGCCTTAAAATGTCGGGCTTGAGCCTGTCCGGCGGGCAGGCGCAGCGGCTGTGCATTGCGCGCACGATTGCCGTCGAGCCGGACGTCGTCCTCATGGACGAGCCCGCCTCGGCGCTCGACCCGATCGCGACAGGCGCCATCGAGGATCTTATGCAGGAGCTCAAGTCGCGGTACACCATCGTCATCGTCACGCACAACATGCAGCAGGCCACGCGGGTCAGCGACCGCACCGCCTTCTTCTCCGTGCTCACTGACAGCAAGAGCGACACGCGCACGGGCGTGCTCGTCGAGTACGGCCGGACCGAGCAGATCTTCCAGGACCCAAGGGACGACAGCACCAAGGCCTACGTCACCGGCCGGATGGGCTGAGCCGGCCTTCAGGCCCGGCCGTAGTCAGGATGAATCGGAAGGATCGGGAATCCGGGGAGCAGAGATGCCGGGAATCATCGTCGGGGTGGACGGCTCGGACCACTCTCGCCGCGCTCTCGGCTGGGCGATGCGCGAGGCCGCGCAGCACCATGTCCCACTGACAGTCATGACAGTTCACCCGGCTCAGGTTCGCCCGGCCACCAGGATCTTCTGGGGCGTGCACGCCTACCCCGAGAACAGCTCTAACCCGGAGCTCGCGCGGATGGCGGTCCAGGAATTCGTGGACAAGGTCGCGAGCGAAATCGACGAGACGGTGCCTGAGGTTACCCTGAGCATGGCCACGGGGGATGCGGCGGAGGAACTCGTCAAGGCCTCGCATGACGCCGACATGCTCGTCGTGGGGTCCCGCGGCAGCGGCGGGTTCGCCAGGCTCCTGATGGGTTCGGTGAGCAGCCAGGTCACGCACCACGCGACCTGCCCCGTCGTGGTCATCCCCGGGACTCGCTAGGCCTCAGCGTCGAGGATGAGGTAAGGACTGGGCTGGCGGTGGCTTACAGCCGCGACCGCTCTGGGTCGCTCGAGCAGGCCCGTTCCGGGCATCGCTGGTGGCCGCCGAGTACTGAAAGCTGGGACCGGCAGGTTCAGGCAAGACAACACTGCTGTGGACGTTCGCTGGCCCTGAAGCGCTGATCGACTTCTACCGATGAATCGCGGCTTAGCCGAGCAGCGGTTTTCCGTCCGAGCCATGCACTTGCTGGAGCATGGTGCGGGCGAGTTCCCGGATTTGAGGTGGCAGGGGCACGTAGCCGTTCGCGGCGGCGAAGGCCTGGCCGTCATGGGTGAGCCAGTCCAGCATGCTGACCAGGCGCTGGCCGGTGGCCCGGGCTGGCTGGCGGGCGTAGACAAGCGCCCAGCTGTATCCGCTGATGGGGTAGCTGCCGGCCCCGCGCTGGTTGACAATGGAGAAGTCGGCCGGCGTGATGGCGGGTTTTTGGGCGGCGGCGGCGGCAACGGACTGGGCGGACGGGATGACGTACTGGCCGGCCTGGTTGCGGATCGCGGCGAACGGCAGGAGCAGGCCTTTCGAATATGCTTGCTCGACATATCCGATGGAGAAGGGGGTGCGGTACACCGCGGAGGCCACACTGCCGTTGCCTTCTGCCCCCTCCCCGATCGGCCAGTTGAGCGCCTTGCCGGTGCCGACCTTGGCCGCCCAGGCCGGGTCGACGGTGGACAGGTAGTTGCTGAAGATGTAGGTGGTGCCGCTGCCGTCGGAGCGGTGGACGACGGAGATCGGCGCGCTGGGGAGGCTGACGCCGGGGTTGAGAGCGGTGATGGCCGGGTCGTGCCAGCTGGTGATCTGCCCGAGGAAGATACGGGCGATCACCGGGCCGGTCAGGTGCAATCGGGCGCCCGCCGGGAGGTTCAGGTTGTAGACCACGCCTTCGGCGCCCAGGGCGACGGGCACCTGCACGACGGGGCCTCCTTTGGCGGCTGCTTGCTCGCTGGCGTTCATCGGCACGTCGGAGGCGCCGAAGTCGACCTGCCTGGCGCTGAACGCGGCGATGCCCGCGCTGCTGCCCACGGCGGAATAGCTGATGGTCACTGCGGGATGCTGCTGCTGGTATCGGGCGAAGGCCACGGCGAAGAACGGCGCGACGAACGTCGAGCCGGCCCCGGTAAGGGTGCCGGTACGGCCGCCGGGGCCAGCGCTGGCCGTGGCCAGCGGCGACGCCGAGGTGACTGGGGTGGCCGTGCTGGCTGTGCTGGTGCATGCGCCGACGGCGAGGAGGACGATCGCGGTGGCGGTGGCCCGGATGGCCGGGTGCGGTGTGCGGCGGGGCCGAGGGCCGGGCCGTGCGTGGTGCCCTAACATGGTTCCTCTGCAAAGAATTGGGGACGGTCAGTGCGGCCTGGTGCCCCGGGTCCAGGCTTGGGCGCCCACCTGGACGGCTTCCCAGGGGCTGCCCAGCGGAGGGGTGTAGGACAGGTCGAGGTCGCTGACCGCGTCGATGGTCATGTGGTGGAAGATGGCTGTCGCGGCGATGTCGATGCGCTTGGCGATCTCGGCGTGCCGGTGCCCGAACAGCTGCACCCCTAGCAGCCTGCCGGTGCCGCGGTCACCGGTGAACCGCATCGAGATGCGGTGACTGCCCGGGTAGTAGGCCTTGTGGTCATCAGCCTCGGAGGCCACAGTGACCGGGTCGAATCCGGCCGCGGCGGCCTCGTGGTCGCGCAGCCCGGTGCGGGCGGCGGCCTGGTCGAAGACCTTCACGACCTGGGTGCCCAGGCTGCCCGCGAACACCCGGTTTCCGCCGAGGGCGTTCTCACCGGCGACCCGGCCCTGCTTGTGCGCGGTGGTGCCCAGCGGCAGGTAAGTCTGACCGAGGAGCCGGTGATGGGTGATGACGCAGTCCCCGGCGGCGAACACGTCCGGCAGGCTGGTCCGCATCCCGGTGTCGACCGCGATCGCGCCCCTGGCGCCGAGCGTGACCCCAGCCCCGGCAGCCAGGGTGGTGTCGGGACGCACCCCAACGACGACCACGACCATGTCCGCCGGCCGGGAGACTGCCCTGCCGGTGGCGGTGACCGCCGCTACGGCCAGCCGTCCGGGCTGGCCTGTTGCGGCACGGGTGATCGCCTGGACGGTGGTGGCGGTCAGGACCTCGACCCCGCGCGCTGCCAGTTCGGCGTGCACAAGCGCACCTAGCCCGGGGTCGACGGTGGGCAGCACCTCAGGCAGCTGCTCCATCTGGGTGACCGCCAGCCCGCGGGTGGCGAGGGCGTCGGCCATTTCCAGGCCGATGTAGCCGGCACCGACGATGACCGCGCTGGCTGGTGCGGCGTTCTCGAGAGTGCGCATGACCGCGAAGGTGTCGCCCATCGAGTGCAGCAGGTGCACCCCATCGCCGGGGCCGAGCGAGGCGGGGGCGTCCAGGCCGCTGATCGGGGGCCGGATGGGGACGGCACCAGTGCCGATGATCAGCTTGTCGTAGGCGAGCAGTTCGTCCGTGCCGTCGGGGGATGTCACCAGGAGCTTGCGGCAGGCAACGTCGATGCGGCGGGCGAGGGTGTCCAGCCGCAGCCACATTCCGGCCGCTTCCAGGTCCGCGATGGTTCGGTGGGCCAGGTTGCGCCAGTGGGTGACCTCGCCCGAGAGGTAGTAGGGGATGCCGCAGATCGAGAAGTTCGGGTAGGCATCGGCAACCACCACTGTGACGTCGGCATCCGGGTTGAGTTCCCGGGCCCGCAGGGCGGCACTGATACCGGCGTCACTGCCGCCGATCATGACCAGGTGCATTGGCAGGCTCCCGTCTGGGTCGGCTGGTCACCCCGGCCCACCGGGTGGTGAAAGGGGCAGCGACGTGACCCAGCCGCGTCAGCAGGACCGGTCACTGCGAGGAGCAGACGAACCCTGGGCATGCTGAATCCCCGAACCTCCGGTAAATTGACATCTATCGATCCGAAATTAGCGCTACGGATCGATAGATGTCAATGGGAGAATGCAATGCCGACGGCGCGTGCCACGACGACCCTTCCGCTCATCGACGAGGCGCTGTGCGGCCCGCCGCTCACCGAGGTACCGCTCTCGGAGAGCGACTCGGTGACCCTGGCGGCGGTACTGGCCGCCCTGGCCGACCCCGTGCGGCTGCGGCTGATATCGATCCTGGCCGCCCAGGGCGAGGTGTGCAGTTGCCACCTCCAGGAGCCCCTCGCCAAGAGCCAGCCCACCATCTCCCACCACACCCGGGTCCTCACCCAGGTCGGGCTCATCGAGGGGGACAAACGCGGGAAATGGACGTGGTGGCGGATCGTCCCGGAACGCCTTGCCTCAGTCCGCCAGGCGCTCGGCGGCACCTAAGGCGCGTTATGTGAGTTGATCATTGGCCGGTTACGTACACCCGCTGAGCGTGCGAGCGGCGATGATTGCTGCGGTGCGGGTGAGCATTCCCCAGAAGGTGTACGCGCCGATGGGGGTAGTTGACCTGCGCTGCTACGGCTGGCTGTACGGAGTGGTGATTGGCTGGCCGGATGCTGCTCAAGATCGCATATCTGCTGACGTGCCGGATACTCGGCCTGGTCGTCGTGCTGTGCCGCGGCGACCGGGTGAAGGATGCTGTGCTTCTGGTGCTCCGGCACGAGAACGCGGCTCTGCGCCGGCACGCCGGTGGGTGCGGTACGAGCCGGCCGGGCATGGCTCGGCGCGCTGGCACGGCTCGTGCCGCGCAGGCGCTGGGCCGAAGTCTTCTCCGTCTGCCCGGCGACAATCCTGGCCTGGTACGGCAGGCTGGCCGCGAAGAAGTACGACACGAGCAGGCGCGGTGTTCGTTACGACGAATCAGCGGAGGCAAAGTAATGGATGATTCATGTTCCGCGCCAGTTTTACCGGAGTTCAGCGGCTGGTCATCTTCAGTATCTAACAATGAGTCTGGCCACGGTGGCATCCCGCTGCCGCGTGAAGGCAAAAATCGGGTGAGGCGTGGACGTGTCGATGGAGCCTAATCCGGATGAGTTCGTGCCCGGCGAGGGCAATTTCGCACGCCGCCCAGTTCCCGTAGGCCCGAGGTCGCCGACAGGAGTCGCGGAGTCTGCCAACGGCACCGCGGTGCCGTCCGCCGTCGACCTGACCCTGAGCTTCGGGCAGCGGAAGATCCTGTATGACGTGTCTGCGGATGTGCAGCAGGGCGCTGTCACTGCGCTTATCGGGCATTCGCGGGCCGGACGGCCCGCGAATGGGAACTAGGATTGGCACCCAGAGGCGCTGAGGCGCGATCAAGACGGGAAGATGAACCCGGCGCGCGATCAGCTACTGAAGTGCTCGCTGAGCGTCTTGCCGCTGCCCTGGTGCATCACGAGCCTGGCTGGCGGCTACCCCGGCAAACCGCCCTCGCCCGCCGCTACAACGTCAGTACTGCGGAAATCGACGCCGCGATCCTCCAGCTCATCGACCGCCATCTCATCCGGCGCCTCCCCGGCGGGCAGCTCTACCGGGTTAGCCCGGCCGAGTACCTTGTCCCGCTGCATGGCGTCCGGGGCCTGGTTTCCCAGGTCGACCCGATGAGCGGCGAGCTGACTTGCCTCAGCAGTCATATCTCCTGGCGCCGGGCGTCCGAGGAAATCGGCTGGGCGCTCCGCATCGACCCAGCCGAGCCAGCCTGCGTCCTCCGCCTGCTCTGGGCGGTGGATGGCGAACGCGCTGCATGCACTACTACGTACCTGCCTGCGGGCCAGGCCGACCGGTTCATCGACGCCCCTGCCGCCGGCAACGCCACCGCTGACATGGCAGCCGCGCTCAGCCTGCTGCCGCTGACCTCCAGCCCGGAACGCGAGGCAAGCGGCGAGCTGGCGCCAGTGGGCACGCCCGGAACGCTACAGCTGGAGATGCAGTTGCCGCCCCCGGCGGTGGCCAGGAGTCTGCGGCTGTCAGCCGGGCAGCCGGCCGTGATGCTAACCGTCCGGTTCGACGATCCGGCTACGTCCGTACCGGTTGCACTAACGGTCACCGTCCTCCGCCCTGACCTGTTCCGGATTGTTATTCAGACGGCCAGGACGCCACTAACGGAGGACCGGGAGGACAGCTTCCTAGCTGCCTCAGCACACGCGATGGAGGACTGGGAGCCTTGAGCAGGCATGCTATCCCTTTGCCACATGGATGCATGCCGTGCTTTTCGCGTTACCTGGCTGATGCTTCTAGCAGGTCCGGCCGGGATGCCGCATTCGGTCAGCAGGCGCTATTGTCGGCGGGCAACAGCACGACACAAGGCGCCGCTGACCGAGATTCCCGCGGCGTCAAGTTCGCCGTCCTCGCCCAGGCCCTCACCGCGGCGCCGCGAGCCCGGCTGCCCGGCTACGCCACCGTCACCCCCGTCCCCTGGTGGGCGGACGCACCATCCGCTACGAAATCGCCTGAACGTTGCCCCGAACCTCCTGTGCGGAAATCGGCGTTAGTGGCGCCTGGTGTCACGCGGCCAGGCCTGGGCGCCCATCTGGACGGCTTCCCAGGGGCTGCCGAGGGGGCGTGTAGGACAAGGACCAGGTCGCTGACGGCATCGATGGTCATGCCGTGGAAGATCGCGGTGGCGGCGCTGTCGATCCGCTTGGCGATCTCGGCGTGCCGGTGCCCGAACAGCTGCACCCCTTGCAGCCTCCCGGTGCCGCGGTCTCCGGTGAACCGCATCGAGATGCGGTGGCTGCCGGGACAGTACGCCTTATGGTCATCGGCCTGGGACCCGATGGTGACCGGTTCTCGCCCGCGATCCTGCCCTGCTTGTGCGCGGTCGTGCCAGGGATGCCGCAGATCGAGAAGTTCGGGTAGGCGTCCGCGACGACCACGCTGCCCTCGGCGGAGCGGTCCAGCTCGCGGGCCCGCAACGCGGCGCTGATCCCCGCGTCGCTGCCGCCGATCATGACCAGGGGGCATGCTGGCTCCCGTTCTGGCTGGCTAGGTCAATGAGGCTGGCTGTGGCCGGGCGGCCGGACCGCGGACGGGGATGCGCCATCGCCAGCTGAACGATCGGGAGGCGCCCCGGCGTTGCTGCTGTGGTGGGGGACCATGATGCCGGCGGCCTCGGCCGGGGTGACGCCGGGGTACAGCGTCCTGGTGACCACGATGGCCAGGGCGCCGCCGAGGATCTGGGCGGTGATGAAGCCCGGCACCGACGACGGGGCGATCCCGGCGAAGGTGGCCGAGAACATCCGGCCGATGGTGATCGCCGGGTTGGCGAAGCTGGCCGAGGACGTGAAGAAGTACGCCGCCCCGATATAGGCCCCTACGGCGGCCGGTGTAGTGCGGCTGCGGTCTGACCGGGCCAGCGCGAAGATCACCAGGATCAGCCCGAGGGTGGCGACGACCTCCGACAGGAAATGCGCGGGCGAGGCCCGGTGCTTGGCCGAGATGCTGACCGCTGCCTCGGAGAACATCAGGTTCGCCACCACGGCGCCGCCGATGCACCCGATCACCTGGGCCGGGAGGTAAGCGGCCGCGTCCCGCCAGCGAAGCCCGCCGAAGGCAGCATCGGCGAACGACACAACTGGGTTGAAATGGCCGCCGGAGACCGGCCCGAACATCAAGATGATCGTGTACAGCCCGGCCGCGGTCGCGGCCGCGTTCTCCAGCAGCTCCAGCCCCACGGCACCAGGGGACAGATTCTGGGCGGCGATGCCCGAGCCGACCACCACCGCGGCCAGGAAAGCGCTGCCCAGCAGCTCCGCGAGCAGCCGCCGCCACAACGCCACGTCACTCACCGCCGGGCAGGGCCCGTCGTCTCGCTCGGGCGGGACGCCAGGTCTCGCATAGCATCTGCCGCACGGGCCTCATCAGTCACCTGCTACGTCCATCGATAAGCGTCTATGCAACTGGTGACAGCTTGCCAGGCTGGATAGATGCCCGTCAAGATAGGGCTATGTCGATGCAAACTGGTCAGGGGGCGATGGAGTTCATCCCCGCAGCCGAGCTGCGGGTCGTTGTCGATGCATGCTCCACGCCGCTGTTCCGGGAGCCGATCGGCGAGAGCGCGGCCGCCGGGCTGGCGCAGGTGTTCAAGGCCCTTGCGGACCCGGTCCGGCTCCGGCTGGTGTCCCTGATCGGGGCGCACCAGGGCGGCGAGGCGTGCGTCTGCGAGCTGACCACGGCGTTCAGCCTCACCCAGCCGACGATCAGCCATCATCTGAAGGTCCTGCGCGAAGCCGGGATCATCGACAGCGAGCGCCGTGGTACCTGGGTGTACTACTGGCTCGTCCCCGCCGCGCTGGATCGGGTGGCCGCGCTGCTGTCCGCTCCGGCCCGTTAGCGACCGGGCCACGGCCGCCGAGTACGCGACCCGGTTCGAGGCACTTGCCGACGCCGCCGCCGACATCGTCATGGGACGCCCCGTTCCGTCCCAGCCGTCCCCCGCCCGCACCGCGCAGCCCTGAGGAGCAACCCGATGACCGAAGACCACGCTGCGAGCGCCATCCGGGACGCCGTCATCGACCGCTATTCCCGCCATGCCCGCGTCGCCCTGGCCGGCGGCGCGCCGCTCGACTGCGACGCCGACGCCTTCGCCGGCGGGTGCGTCGGCGCCTCCGGGTACCCCGGCGAGGACGCCCCGGACGCGGCGCTGCGCGCCAGCCTCGGCTGCGGCAACCCGCTGGCGGTCACTGATCTCAGGCCGGGCGAGACCGTCCTGGACCTCGGCTCCGGTGGCGGCCTCGATGTCCTGCTCTCCGCCCGAAGGGTCGGCCCCGCGGGCACTGCCTACGGCCTGGACGCCAGCACCGACATGCTCACCCTCGCCCGGGACAATGCCGCCCAGGCCGGCGTGGCCAACGCCCGGTTCCTGCACGGCCACATCGAGGACATCCCGCTTCCCTCCGGCCATGTCGACGTGATCATCTCCAACTGCGTCCTCAACCTGTCCGCCGACAAGGCACGAGTCCTGGCCGAGGCATTCCGCGTCCTGCGACCCGGCGGCCGCCTGGGCATCAGCGACGTCATCGCCGACGACGGCTTCGACCCCCGCCAGCGAGGCCAGGCCGAACAACGCGCCGGCTGCACCAGCGGGACCATCACCCCTGGCGAATACCACGACCTCCTGATGGCCGCCGGCTTCACCGGCACCAGCATCACCGCAACGCATGACGTCGGCGACGGCCTCCACTCCGCGATCATCCAGGCGGCCAAGCGCACAGCGCCGCGGCACTGACCATCTCGGTTCAGTGCTGATACAGGACGGCTGCGCAGGTAGCCCGGTGCCTATCTAGCAGCAGCCGGCAGCCGAGGCGGCCTGCTCACCAGATGTGTGGGCACCTGCGCCGCAGCACTCGGGGCCGTCGTGGTCGTGGTCGTAGAAGGTCTGGCTGTCGGCCAGGACCGTGTAGATCTCCCAGTGCTCGCCGTCGGGCGCGCCCTGGACCCAGAATTTGTCCTGCTTGGCGTAGCAGCAGGTAGTTCCGCGCTCACCGGCCGAGGCAAGCCCGGTCCCGGCCAGCCGTGCCTGCTCGGCGTCGACGGCGTCGACGTCGAGAACCTCGACACCGAGATGATTGAGGCTCCCGCCGTGACCGGGGTTCTCCAACAGGACGAGCTTCAGCGGCGGCTCGGCGATGGCGAAGTTAGCGTAACCGGGCCGCCGCTTGGCCGGCTCGGCGCCGAACAGCTTGCTGTAGAAGGTGACAGCCTGGTCGATGTCGCTGACGTTGAGGGCAAGCTGCACGCGGGACATGGCAAACCTCCTGATGTAAGACTTCGATGACTGTCTATATGTGACCTGCCGCCGAGCTTGCCACAGGACATCGGGCTCTGTCAATATAGACGTATGCCGAAATCCCTGATGGTGCTCAGCCCGGCCGACCCGGCGGCCTGCTGCCCGCCGCTGTCCAGCGAGCCGCTATCCCGTGCCCAGGCCGAGCAGGTCGCGCCACTGCTGAAGGCGCTCGCCGACCCGGTGCGGCTGCGGCTGATGTCCCTGGTGGCCTCGCACCCGGGCGGCGAGGCATGCGTCTGCGACCTGACCAGCGCATTCGACCTCTCCCAGCCGACCATCAGCCACCACCTGAAAGTCCTGCACGACAGCGGCCTGCTAGACCGCGACAAGCGCGGCGTCTGGGTCTACTACCGCGCCCGCACCCGGGCGCTGGCCAGCCTAGGCGCACTGATCGGCTACCCCACGCCGTGACAGGACGTTGCAGACCGCCTCGGGCCATGAGCGGCAGCGGCATCCACACCGAGAGAATCTGAGCCCATGGCGCTGCGACCTTCGCTGACGTCGATCATCAGCTGGCTACGTGCCGGCTCTCCCGCAGAGCGCCCCGAACGCGGCTACCCTCCCGTTGTTCGCCATCATGGCCTGCAAGTCGGCCGTACTTCCTGGTGACCTGCCCGGAGCGGCAAGAGACGCCGCCCTAACGCCGCAGCAGGACACCGCCGCCACGCAGCGGCAGGACACTCGCTTGGCGTGACGGAGATACCCTTTGCGCGGGCTACCCAGGACGCCTATCTGCTGCCTGCGGCAGGATGCAAATCAACCTGCTGGCTCCTACTTGGCTCCCGGCAGGACCGGCAACTGGCCGCTATGCCCGATCAGCGACGTAACAGTGCGCTGACCCGTGAGAACACCTAGTCATGCCACTTCGCCAAATAAGTCCAGGCGGGCGACCGCGGGCAGCACCTGCGCGCCGCGGCCCAGGCCCGCACCCGGGCCGGTGACGCCGTCGGCGTCCACGCCCCACGCACCGGGGATCGCCTCGATCAGCTCCCCCACCCGGCTGCTGATCGTGTCGATGTGGGCGCTGAGAGCGTCGACCTGGTCCGGCAGCATCCGGGCCAGCTCGCCGTGGTGGTCATCGAACCGACGCCTGCAAGCACGGGCCGATCTGGCCACCCAGGATGGCTACGAGGACTCCGTCCTGCCTGGCGGGTACCCGCCCGGCACTCCCGCAGAAGCATTGGACTGCGGGTGCGGGCTCTACCTCAATGACGCCACCGCCTGGCTGAACCCTGCGACGAACTAACGGTCGCGACCATTAGCTAGTTCGTGTGCGAACATCATTAGCACCACCAGCACCAGGCGGCCTGCCAGCCGTGGTCAGCGCACCAGCCCAGGGCCATTATCTCGACAACTTTTTGCGCCGCGTCACCAGTTGGAGGCCTGCCAATCGCCCATGGCAAAATCGGCTAGGTGCAGATCGGGATGCTTGGAACATTCGAGCTTCGCACGGACGACGGCGTCCTCGCCGACGTGCCGGGCGCGCGGCTGCGCGGGCTGTTGATCGCCCTCGCGCTCGAACCAGGTCACGCAGTCCCGAAGGCGACGCTCGTCGACTGGATTTGGGGTGAGCGCCCGCCCTCCGACGCGGCGAATGCCTTGCAACGCTTGGTTTCCCGGCTGCGGAAGGCACTGCCGGAAGGGTTGGTCGAGGGGCAGACGGACGGCTACCGGTTGACGGTGGAACCCGGCGCTGTCGACGCGGTGCGGTTCGAACGACTCGTCGGCCAAGCCCGCAATGACGAGGATCCACGGCGGGTACGGCTGCTGCGTGAGGCCCTCGCATTGTGGCGTGGTGCTGCCATGCAGGACGTCGGTTTGCAGGATAGTGCAGCGTTTGACGCGGCGGTCACCCGGCTCGAGGGGCTACGCCTGACAGCCATGGAGGATCGGTTCGATGCGGAGGTCAGTCTCGGCCACGGTGTGGAGCTGGTCACGGAACTGACCGACTTGGTGGTCGCGCATCCGGTGCGAGAACGGCTTGTCGCTGCACTGATGCGTGCCCTCGTCGCGGCCGGTCGCGACACCGAGGCGCTGCTCGTGTACCAGCGAACGAGAGAAGCCCTGGCCGACGCGCTGGGCGTCGACCCCTCACCGGAGCTGTCCGCCTTGCACGTCGCGCTGCTGCGGGGCGAGTTGGGACGGCGGGAGGAAAACCGGAAGACCAACTTGCGCTCCGAGCTAACCAGCTTCGTCGGCAAGGACGCTGATGTCGCCGCGGTCCGCGAACTCATCGCCGAACATCGGCTCACCACCGTGATCGGACCGGGCGGCTCGGGGAAGACCAGGCTGGCCACGGAAACCGCGCGCACGCTGCTCGGCGACCTGCCGGACGGGGCCTGGCTGGTAGAACTGGCGTCGATCGGCGCGGACGGTGACGTGGCGCAGTCGACGCTCGCCGCGCTCGGGCTCCGGGATGCGCTGCTCGGCGGGGCACCGAATGCGGAGCTGGTTGACCGGCTCATCGCCGCGATCCGCGAGCGGGAGGCACTGCTGATCCTGGACAACTGCGAGCACGTGATCGAGTCAGCAGCGGCGTTCGCCCACCAGGTGCTCGGGGAGTGTCAGCGGCTGCGGATCCTGGCGACGAGCAGGGAACCGCTCGGCATCACCGGTGAGGCGCTGTGGCTGGTCGAGCCGCTGGCATTGCCGGAGAGGGACGCCAGCCCCAGCGAGATCGAGTCCTCTCCAGCCGTCCAGTTGCTGCGGGACCGGGCCGGCGCGGTGCGCAGGGATCTCGCGGTCGACGCCCACACGTTGTCGACGATGGTGCGCGTCTGCCGGGCGCTGGACGGGATGCCGCTGGCGATCGAACTGGCCGCGGCCAGGTTGCGCACCATGTCCCTCGACCAGCTCGCCAACCGGCTCGACGACCGGTTCCGCCTGCTGACCAGCGGTAGCCGTACTGCGTTGCCGCGGCACAAGACGCTGCGCGCGGTGGTCGACTGGAGCTGGGAGCTGCTCACCGACGCCGAACGGATGGTCCTGCGCAGGCTCTCGGTGTTCTCCGGCGGGGCGAGCATGGAAGCGGCCGAGCAGGTCTGCGTCGGCGATGTGGTCGAGCAGGAGCAGGTGCTCGAGTTGCTCACCTCGCTGACCGAGAAATCGCTGCTGATCACCGAGGGCGACGGCGCACCGCGCTACCGGATGATCGGCACGATCAAGGAATACGCCGCGCACCAGCTCGCGGAAGCGGGGGAAGCGGACCTGGCGCGCCATGCGCATCTCGCCTATTTCACCGAACTCGCCGAGACCGCGGAGCCGTATCTTCGCCGCGCCGAGCAACTGGAATGGCTCGCCACGCTCGAGGCCGAGCACGACAACATCGGTTCCGCGATGCGTGGTGTGCTCGCGGCCGGCGAGGCGCACGCGGCGATGCGGCTCGCGGCGGGCGCCGGCTGGTACTGGTGGCTCAGCGGGCACAGGGCCGAAGGCATGGAGCTGATCACCGCGGCCACGGAAACGCCCGGCGAGGTGACCGATGAGATCCGGGCCATGGTGTACGCCCTTGTCGTGCACTTCGTGAGCTCCGGGCGGGGCGACGAACACCAGGCCACGGAGTGGATCCACAAGGCGTACCGGTTCAGCCAGCGCAGTCAGTCCCGCAACCCGCTGCTGGGGCTGGTCGCCGCGCTGGAACGCATGCTGCAGGCGCCGGACGCGTTCTTGCCCGCGTGGGAACCATTGCTGGACAACGAGGACCCCTGGGTACGCGCACTGGCCCGGCTGCAGCTCGGCAAGATGCGGATCATGATCGGCCAGGGCGGGCGGGATGCGGACGCGTACCTGGAGATGGCGCTCGCCGAGTTCCGGGCGCTCGGCGAACGGTTCGGGATTTCGTTCGCCCTGACCGAGCTGGCGGACCGGATCGCCGTGCGCGGCGAGTTCGCCGGCGCGTGCGAGCACTACGAACAGGCGATCGCGATCGTCACCGAAGTCGGTGCTATCGAGGATGTCATCCGGATGCGGTCACGACAGGCTCAGCTGTACTGGCTGCTAGGCGATGAGGACTGCAGCGCGGCTGCTATCGCCGACGCCGAGCGGTACGCGGAACGGGTCACCTGGCCGGACGCACTGGTCGAGCTGGCCCTCTCGAAGGCAGAACTCGCCCGGTGGGGCGGCACCGCCGAGGAGGCGCACCAGCAACTCGGCGTCGCGACAACCATGCTGGGCGACGAAGCGGAGCGGGCGAACATCCGCGCGGTAACACACGACCTGCTCGGCTACCTCGCCGACGACCTCGGCGAGGCCCGTACTTACCGCGCGGCGGCCTGCCAGGCCGCGTCCGAGGCGGGGCACGCACCCCTGATCGCGCAGGTACTCGTCGGGGTCGCGGACCTGGCACTACGCTGCGACCAGTACGAGCAGGCCGCGCGGCTGCTCGCGGCGAGCGTCGGCGTGCGCGGACTGCCGGATCGCTCCCACCCGGATGCGGCACGGATCGAGCAGGCCGCGCGGCACCGCCTCGGCGATGCACGGTTCGCCGAGGCAGCTCGGGAGGGCACGCAGACGAGCTGGTCTCAGCTGGTCACCGTCACGCTCGCCCCCTGAACGTGGCAAGCGCCCACAGGTACCCGATGAGCGCGATCCCGACGCACCAGGCGAGCGCGGCGATCGCAGCGTCGGCTAACCCTCAACGCGACGGCGCCATGGTGACGCCGTCGCGTTGAGGCCAGTTTGCTGCGCGTTGAATGATGATGTCGCCGTACCGCGTGCGGGCGTGCACCGTGACCTTGTTGTCCGACGTGTCAGGGTTTTCCTGCGACGGAACGGAGTTGCGCACCGACCCTCGCTTGCTGTTGGCGTCCACCCTGGCAGCGGTGCCCTCGCTGATGCCGACCTCGATGTTTCCTGAGCGGTTCAGCAGCTCCGCATGACCGCGTGTCAACCGGCCGATCCGAATGGCGCCGTCGCCTGTCTCTGCGGTGACGCTGCCGTCGGCGCGGTCGATGTCGAAACCGCCGTGGCCGCTGCTGAGATCGAGGTCGGCCGAGGCGTGGCCGATCCAGGTCTGCCCACCCGAGCTCGAGAGCTTGACGGTGTCCTTGACCTCGCTGATCCGCATTGCGAACGCCGCACCGTCGATGTTGGCGCGCTCGGCGATTTGGCCGATCGTGACCTCGCCGACAGCGATGTTTGCCTGCAGCGCGTTGATGCGATCGAGCTGGACCCGACCCGATGCCATGTGCAGCTCGCACTCGCCAAATGAACCGTCAGCGTGAACACTTGAGTGCGCCAGGTACGCGACCAGGCTGGAGCCTGCGGGCAGGTCGATCGTGATGACGACCGAACCGTTCTTGTCCCCGGAGATGGTCGTCTTGACCGATAGCTGACCGCCGGCGAAGTCGACCTTGGTCTTGTTGGCCACCTTGATATCCGACTGGCTCGCCTTGTCGATGGGTTCGACCAGCACCACGGTGTCGGTCCGGTCGCTCGCGGTGACCCGCACCTGAGCACCGGCGACAACAACGGTGGCGATGATGGGACCTGGCGTGTCGAATGTAGGCATGACAGCTCTCCTCTTGTCTCGTACTTGATTTGTTGGTGGGCGGCTCAGCCGACCCCGTCTGGTCACGGGTCACGCTCGCCTCTTGAATGTGGCAAGCGCCCACAGGTACCCGACGATGCCGATCCCGGCGCACCAGGCGAGAGCGGCGGCCGCGTAGCCGCCCGACGGGGTGCCGGCGAGCAATCCACGCAACGATTCGATAATCGGCGTGAAGGGCTGATACTCCGCGAATTGCCGGACACCCTGTCCCATCTTGGCGGCCGGCACGATCGCGCTGCTCACGAACGGCAGCAGGATCAGCGGCACGACGGTGAGGCCCGCGGATTCCGGAGTTTTCGCAGCCATTCCCAGCGCGACCGTGAGCCAGGCGGCCGCGAAAGCTGTCGCCGTGATGATACCGATCGCGCCGAGCCAGTCGAGGAGGGTCGCAGACGACCGGAACCCCAGCGCGAAGGCCATTCCGATGATGGCCGCAATGGCTGCCGAACTGCTCAGCATAGTGGCCACGACGTGACCGGTCAGGACGGCACCGCGGGAGACATTCATAACCTTGAACCGGTTGATGATGCCCTTCGTCATGTCGGAGCTCACGGATACCGCAGTGGCCGACAACCCATAGCTGATGGCCAGCAGGACCAGACCTGGTGTTGCATATTCGATGTAGTGTTCGCCGACGTTGAATGCGTTGCCGAGCACGTACACGAACATCAACATGATCACGACCGGCATCAAAGCCCCGTTGAATATCGTGTTCGGATTCCGAAGGATGTGCTTGAGGTTGCGACGCAGCATGATCCGCGAATCGGTCAGCGGTGCTGAAGTGGTACTCATTGTGCGATGGCCTCCGTGCTCGCGTGACTGGTCAGGGCAAGGAAAACGTCATCGAGGTCCGGTGTGTGCACGGAGAACTCCTCAACGTCGATCGAATGCTCATCGAGCCGGTCCAGCAGAGCCCGCAACGACTTCGCCCTGCCATCGCTGGGAACCCGCAGGGTCAGGTCCTCGTCGTCCCGCGTGGAGCCGGTCAGGACCCGCGCCGCCGCGTCGAGTTCTCCGGCGTCGGTGAACCGGAGCCGGACGTGGCTGCCGGGGACCTGGCGCTTGAGGTCGTCGGGAGTGCCCTGGGCAACCAGGTGGCCCCGGTCTAGCACCGCGATCCGGTCGGCGAGATGATCGGCTTCGTCGAGATTCTGGGTGGTGAGGAAAACGGTCACGCCGTCGGCCACCAGCTCGCGGACGATGTTCCACATCGTGCGACGGCTGCGCGGATCCAGTCCCGTCGTCGGCTCGTCCAGGAAAATGATCTGTGGCCTGGTGACCAGCGTCATCGCCAGGTCCAGCTTCCGCCGCATACCGCCGGAATAGGTCGCCGCCATCTTCTGCGCCGACTCCACCAGATCGAACCGTTCTAGCAACGAGGTGACCACCCGCTTGCCCTCGCCGGCCCGCAGATGGTGCAGATCCGCCATCAACTGCAGGTTCTCTTCCCCGGTAAGCAGATCGTCCACCGCCGCGAACTGACCGGTGACCCCGATTACCGCGCGCACCGCCTTGGTCTCGGTCGCAACATCATGTCCGGCAACCCGTACCGTCCCACCGTCGGCCTTCATCAACGTGGTCAGCACGTTCACCGTCGTCGTCTTACCCGCCCCATTCGGGCCGAGCAGGGAAAAAACCGTGCCCGCAGGAACATCTAGATCGATGCCATCGAGCACGGTCTTGTCCGCATACGCCTTCCGCAGTCCTGAGACTGCAATCGCTGAACTTTTCATGCGACCACTATCGGCACCGCCCCTGACACGTCCCTGACACGCCCCTGACACGACCACTGACACGGCGTTCTAACTCGTTGTGCCAGGTCAGGGCACTGCGCAGCCTACTGATGACTGCCTGATCGGCCGAAGCCCGCCAGTCACCGCGCTACCGATATCAACCGTCGACGGATTTGGCCTCGATCAGGTCCGGCACCTCCTGCGCGCGATCGGCCAAGTACATGTGATCGCCCGGTAACTCGATGAAACTGAAATGGCGGGCCGGTCGCCGCGATCCGCCGGGCGCTGGATCTGGGGGTGAACCGGATCGGCACTGCTGCGGCCTATGGTTGCGGCCGGCCGGAGCAGATCGCCGGCCGTGCGCTACGGGGCCTCAGCGAGCGGCCGTACGTTTTCGCCGAGTGCTCGATGTGGCACCCGGCACGTCCGGCACGCGCTCAGGCGCGACTCGATCCTGCGCGAGGCGGAAGCAAGCCTGCGGCGGCTCGGTGCCGATGCGATCGACCTGGACCAGATCCACTGGCCGGTCCCCGGGCAGCGCATCGAGGAGGGGCGGGCGGCCATGGCCGGGCTGAAGGAGCGAGGCCTGGTCCGGCACATCGGCGTGTCCAGCTTCAGCGCCAGCCAGCCGCGCCGCATCGCCTCGATCGCGCCGGCCGAGACGATCCAGCCGCCGTACTCGCTGATCGGCCGGGGCGCCGAGGCGGAGATCCTGCCGCTCGCGCAGCGGGACGGGATCGGCGTGATCGCCTGCTCGCCGATGGGCTCGGGCCTGCTGACCGGGGGGATCACCCGGGAGCGGATCGCGGCGATGCCCGCCGGCGACTGGCGCAAGACCGGCCCGCGGTTCACCGGGCCGCGGCTCAGCCGGCACCTCGTGCTAGCCGCCCGGCTGCAGGCGGCCGACCCGGCACGCCGCCCGGCGCGGCCGCGGCCGCGGCGGCGCTGCGGAACCCGGCCGCGGGCGGCGCGATCGCCGGCTCTCGCCAGGCCCGGGCGGACCCGGCCGGGACGCGGCGGGCTCAAGCTCACCGGCCAGGACATCACCGAGATCCAGGCAGCGAACTGAGGGTGGCGACAATGAACAGGATCGGATTTGCGGGCCTGGGATCCATGGGCGCGCCGCTGGCCGCCGCCTGCTGCCGGGCAACCAGGCGTACGGGACCAACCGCACCAGGGCCAGGGCCAGCGCGCTGACCGAGCAGGGGCTCATCTAGCGGGACACCCCGCGTGAGGCCGCCGCGGGCGCGCAGGTGATGTTCAGCATGGTCACCGACGACGCCGCGCTGGCAGCGGTCACCTCCGGCCCGGACGGGATCCTGGCCGGCCCGTGGCCAGGATCCGCCTACGTCGACATGAGCACCGCCAGCCCGCAGGCCAGCCGCGAGCTGGCCAGGCGGGTGCACCGGGCCGGCGCCACCATGATCGACGCCCCCGTCCCCGGCAGCGCCCCCGCGGCCGGGACCGGCACTCTCGCGAGCATGGCAGGCGGCCCCGGCGAGGCATTCCAGGCGGTCGCGCCGCTGCTGCGCCGGCCCGGCAGCAGCATCACCCCCGCCGGCGGGAACGGCCAGTGCCTGCTGCTCAAGCTCAGCCTCGCCGCGCAGATGCTCACGTTCAGCGAGGGATGCTGCAGGCGCGCGCCCCCCTCGTCCTCGACCTGCCCGGGCAGGCATGGTTCGATGTGCAGCTAATGCACAAAGACATCCGCCTCGCACCAGAGACTGCCCGCGAGCCCAAGGTTCCGCTGCCCGCCGCCCCGGCCGCCGGCAGCGCGCTGAGCCAGGCCGGGGAGCCGGGCCACGGGCACCGCGACATCACCGGACTGTTCCAGGCACTCGCCCGGACGGCGGCCGGGCCGGCACCGGCCGCCCGGCCGGGCAAGCCGGCCATGAACCCGCCCGGCGCCGCGCCGAAGGCAGCGTGACCAGCGACATGACCACCCAGGTCCCGCCGCGCGGCCGGCCACCCGGCGGGGAAGCAACCGCGGAGACCGCGCCGCGCGGCCGGCCGCGCAGCGACAAAGCGCACAAGGCCATCCTGGCCGCGGCCGCGGAACTCCTGCTGGCCCGCGGCCTGTCCGCAGTCAGCATGGACGCGGTCGCCGAACGCGCCGGGGTCAGCAAGGCCACCATCTACCGCTGGTGGCCCACCAAGGAAACCCTCGCCCTCGACGCGCTGTACACCGAGTGGGCCGCCGCCCGCCCCTCCCCCCGCGACACCGGCACCTTGCGCGGTGACCTGCTCGCACTGCTGCGCCCCTGGGCCCGGCAGGCAGCACCCGGCCCTACGGCCGGGTCCTCGCCGCGCTGCTCACCGAGGCACAGACCGACCCGGCATTCGCCGCCGAATACCGCCACCGCGTGATCGAGCCCCGCCGGGACCAGGCCCGGGCCATCTTCCGCCGCGCCATCGAACGCGGCGAAATCCCCGCCAGCACCAAGATCGAGGTAGCGCTCGACCTGCTCTACGGCCCGCTCTATCACCGGCTGCTGCACGGCCACGCCCCACTGAACGACCAGTTCACCCAAGACGTCATCGACACGGCCCTCAGCGGCATCCAGCCAGCCCCCAGCCATGCCGCAACACCGGCCGGCCAGCCTGGGCGGCGGGCAGCGAGAAAACGCTGAACGGGCCGGTACCACCCATCGGAACACGCCCGCGTGCACCCGGCCTCCGCCTGGGCCAGGGAGGGCTCGCGCAGGGGCAGCGTGGTGCGTCCCGGGGGCAGCGTGGCCGAGGGCGAACGAGACCGTTCCCGCCCATACGTTAGGACCGTTGAGGCATCAGCCGGCACTTCGAGGGCCAGCCTGCCGGGTGCTCGTCTGGCAGGCGCTCCAGCTCACCCGGCGTGCAACTATCACCGCACCGGGCGCTCCCCGTGTCTTTCCCGCTGGCCGGTGCTTACCCGCGTACCGGACGGGCTGACGGTCGACATCCTGCGCCTTCGGCGACACCGGCGAGCGGGCGCTGTTCGTCACCACCGCCCGGGACGGGCTCGATGAAACCGCACTCGATCGCCAGCCCGACGCCGGACGGCTGCTACGGCTCGACACTCCCGGGATCAACGGGCCGCCCTGCGTTCCCCACCGCGGAGAACTGGCAGCAACCTGAGACGCCGGTCTCCGGAGCCGCTTTGCGAGTACTTCTATGACAGGGAACCGAGGCGCGTGCAGGATTAGCTCGCAGAGGAAGCTCAGCGTCGGAAGGTGCGGTCATGGCGGGAAACTCGTCCAGCGGTGCACAGCCCTGGCTGCCGGCCAGGGCACCCGTACGACGACGCGCAGCCGGCATCTACGGCACGATCATCACCGCGGCGGTCCTCGCCGCCACCGGAGACCACGCGCCCACCTTGCCGCTGGCGGTCTCCATCCTAGTCACGCTGCTGGTGTACTGGGTCGCCGAGGAATACGCCGAACTTCTCGGCGAGCAGCTGGAAGCCGGGCAGGTGCCGGCCTGGGCAGATATCCGCGCGGCACTGGCAGCCACCTGGCCGATGGTCACCGCTTCCTACATTCCGCTGTTCTCACTCGTCCTGGCGCGGCTGCTCGGCGCCTCGCCCCCCGATGCCGCCAACGCCGGGCTGGTGACCGCCATCGTGCTCCTGATGATCTACGGCTGGTCCTCCGGCCGAGCCGCCCACCTGCGCGGCAGGCAGCAACTCGCCATCACCTCAATCGCTGCCGCCCTGGGGCTACTGATGATCATCCTCAAGGACGTGATCCTCATCTACCTGCACTAAGCCTCGATCTACCACGTAAATAGGGTTGCATTCGGGCGCGTTGACGCGAAAGATGCCCTCTGAGCGCCAGGACGCACGTTCGTTTGATGACCCGGATCTCGTGTCGCGGGCTGGCCTGGTTCCGGTGATGGCCCTGGCCGGGCGCTGCGGCCTGGCGGAGCTGGCCGGCCAGCCCGCGGCGCTGCGGCGCTGTGACGAACCGCCGACGGCGGTCCTGATACTCCCACTTCGCGTCCTCGATGCGGGGACCGCCGGAACGGCGGCCTCCGCGGCTGATCCCGGGTCGGCCTGCAGCTCTGGCAGCGCTAAACCGGGGCGCCCCAGCACAGCTGAGCCTTCCCCGGTCCGCCCGGCTAGTCCGAAGTTCCCCCCGTGTTATCCGCGTGCTTGGCCGTTTACCTGGGGTTTCTGGGTGGCGCGGGGCGGGCTTCTGACTACGCGGTCCCGAGGCGGTGGCTGACGCCGAGCAGGTCGAGGGCCTGGCGCTGCAGGGGTGTGGGTGTGGTGACGAGCCGGAAGCCGGGCACGGCGGGGTCGGCGGGCTGGATCTGGTTGAGGCAGATGGTGGCCAGGCCGGTCAGCAGGCTGGTGAGGCTGTGCACGGGAAGATTGCCCTCAGTGCGCTTGGCAGCGGCCTTGGCCAGGGCCCGCGGGGAGCGGGCGGCCGGGGCGGCAGGGCTGCGGCGGGCGGCTTCCGCAGTGGCCTTGTCGTCGTCGGTGAACAGGATCGGCGCGAGGCGGTCGTGCATGTGCCAGGTGATGTAGTACGACAGCATCCGCAAGAACACGTGCGCGCGGACCCGCTGTTCGGTGCGGTGGCGGATGGGCCGGATGTCCAGGTCGGTGTTGAAGGCGCGGAACGCCCGCTCGACCTGGGCGAGCGCCTTGTAGGAGGAGACGATCTCGCTGCTGTCGAGGCCGCTGGCTTCGACGCTGGTGCGCAGCACGTAGATCCCGTCCAGGGCGGCTTCGGCGGTGATGGAGTCCTCGTTGCGGTGGTAGCTGAAGTGCTCGTCGCCGATGCTGGTGGTGAAGTGCCTGGCGACCTTGCGGCGGCGCAGCACCCTGTCCGCGCGCAGCGCGATCTTGCCGGTGCCGCGCAGTGGCCGCCGTTCCCGCGCGACAGCGGCGGCGATTTTCTCCAGATCGGCTTCGGTGGCGGTGAGCAGTGATTCGCGCTTGCGGGCCCGTTCGGCTTCCAGGAACGGGTTCTTGCAGGCCACCAGCCGCTCGCCGGGAAAGTCCGGGGAAGTGATCTCGGCCAGGTCCATCTGGTCGAAGAGGGACAGCTGCAGCGCGCCGTCGCGGACCAGCGCCTTGACCTGCGGGGCGCGCAGCGCGGTGATCCAGTCCAGCCCGGCCGGGCCGACATCCTCGCGCAGCCGCGCCGCGGTCAGCATCCCCCGGTCGCCGGCGAGCACCACGCGGGTGAGGGCGAATCGGTCCTTGACCTTGCTCACCTGGCTGGCGACGGTCTTCGGGTCGCCGGTGTTGCCCTGGAACACCTCGATGGCGACCGGGACGCCCTCCTTGGACGTGAGCAGCCCGTAGACGATCTGCAGCCGCCCGCGGACCCCGTCCTTGGGGTGGCCGATGGCGCCCAGCGGGCAGGTCCGCCCCTCGAACGCGGCGGAGGACACGTCGTAGAGGACCAGGGTCCCGCCGGCCAGGTGCCGGGCCGCGAGCGCGTCCTCGATCTCCTCCTGCCGGGCGGCGAGCCAGTCCATCGCGGCATACAGGTCATCCTCATCACAGCCCGCCACGCCCAGCACCTCGCCCAGGGAGCTGGCTGCGGTCTCCTCCCGCAGCCCGCGGGCGATGGCCAGCTTGGAATCCGGCGCGATCACCTGCGCGACTGCCATCGCGGTCACCAGGTCCCGCTGCCGGGAGGGGGCGGGGCCGATCAGCTCCTCCAGGCCCAGCGCCCGCGCGGTGCCCAGCACCGCGGCGACGTGCCCGTGCGGCAGGCTCCGGGCGATCTCGAACGTGCCAGCCGCGGCGGCGGCCGGCGCGAGCTGGCCCTTGAGCACCCGCGCCAGGGCGTCGACCTTGGTCTCGGGCCAGGACGACAGGTTGGCCAGGGTGCGGTTCTTGACCTTGCCCGCCTCGCGGTAGCTTTCCCGCAGCAGCACCGCGGGCGGTGAGCCCCGGTTCGGCACCTTCGCCACGTACATGACGACAACGATACCGGTTCAAACCGCGTATGAGCAGTGCAACACGCTGAAACTGCCACTAATACTGCGATCTACATGACTACATACCTTGCTCTCAAAGAGCACGCTTCACCTGGTCACAGCACCATCGCCGGGTTGATCAGAGGCTCATCAGGGGGAACTTCGGGCTAGACGTCGCGGAACCGGAACACCAGGCCGCCGACCAGCATCGCGGCTGCGGCCCAGATCGCAAGCACGCCCAGCCCGGTCCACGGCGTGATCACCAGGCTCCGCAGGCCGGTGGTGTCCTGGATGGTCAGCCCCGCGACCGTGGGTGTCCACCGCTCGAGCCGACGCTGCCAGTGCTCGTTCCCGATGAACGAACCGATGATCGGGAACAGGTACAGCAGCGCGAGGACGACGCCGATGGACACGGCCGAGTCCCGCACGATCACCGCGATGCCTAGGCTCATCAGCGCGATCAGTCCCAGGTACAGGACCGACCCGCTGGCGGCTCGCAGCGTTGGCCCGTAGCTCAGCCAGACCGGGTGGAAGCCGCGCGCGGCGGTGAAGCCGTGGCCGGGCAGAATCAGGTGCCCGGCCAGCACCGAGCCGAACACCGCCACCGCGCCGGCCAGCAACACCAGCGCGGCCAGCAAGATCGCCTTGGCCGTCAGCACCGCCTGGCGCCTGGGCATCGCCGCGAGCGTGACGCGCATCATGCCTGAGCTGTACTCGTTGCTGACCGTCAGCAAGGCCAGGATCGCGACCACTGCCTGACCAAACTGAATCCCGGTCAGGCTGAGCTTGGTCGTGTCGACCGGGCAGGTCAGGTTCTGCGGACAGTGAGTGGCCCCGACGGCCGCGGTGCTGACCGCAATGGTCAGCGCCGCGACCCCGAGGAGCAGCCAGGCGGGTCCGGAGACCGTGCGCAGCTTGGTCCACTCGGCGTGCAGCGCGTAGCGCAGGCTCGCCCCGCGCGCTGCCGCCGTGGCCATCGTCGGCGCTGGCTGCGTCTGCACGACGGTGCTCATGCGTCCCGCCGCCGCAGCATGACCAGCGCGAGGGCAAGGGCCGCCGCCGCCCACAGGCACAGCACGGTAAACCCGGCGTAGGGCGACAGCGGATAATAGCCCCGCAGGGGCGAGGGGACGGTAGTGACCTGCGAGTACCGCGGAATGCTCTGCTCGATCGCCAAGGCCGCGGCCGGGGTCAGCCGCAGCAGCCAGTCGCCGACCCCGGCGGGCACGACATTGAGCGTGGTCAGCAGGAACGGCATGACGACCGCGACGATCGCGATCGTGATCGCGGCGGCGCTGCGCCGCAGGATGGCGCCCAGGGCGACGGCGAAGATCGCGGCCACGGCCAGCATTGCCGCCGTGCCGACGATGACCCGCACCTCGGTCAGCAAGGGCACGGTCAGCAGTACCTGACCCGAATTCTCCTCCTTCGGGACACCGACGCCAATCGAGACTACCGCGGCCACCAGCCCGGTGACGAAGGCCACCGCGCCGATCACCACGGCCTTGGCGGCCAGCACCGCGCCGCGGCGCGGGGTGGCGGCCAGCGTGGTACGGATGAGGCCGCGCCGGTACTCGGTGCTGAAGAACATCGCCGCCACCACCACGATCGCGATCAGCCCCAGGAACGCGCCCGCCAGGCTCTGCCCGATCGTCACCGTCGGGAGCGGGCTGTTTGGCCCCGGCGTGACGGGCGCGATGTCGCCAGAGCCCGTCAGCGTGTAGCTGCCGCCGTTTCGGGCGAACGGCACCGAGCGGCCGCCGCCTGGCGCCGGCCCTGCCCAGGCCGGGCCCCCGCCGCCGATCGCGGTGCCGGTCCAGGGGCTGCCGGGTGCCCCACCGGCCAGGCTGACGTGATCGAAGGCTCCGGTGGCCTGGGCGGGGCCGCTGTTATTGTTGGCGCTGCCGAACGAGTTCTGGGTCACTGTGTAGCCCGGTGAGGTAGCGAACATGCCGACCTGGACGGTCGACGGCAGCCCGGTTAGCTGGACCGTGCCCACCTGGGTCCAGTGCGTGCCGTCGGCGGAGTCGTAGCCGGTGATCGTGCCGCCGGAGCGAGTCAGCCGCAGCCAGCGCGGATGCGCCGCCGAAACGGCACCAGGCAGCCCGGCGGTATCCCCGGTGAAGTTGTACTGCATCCGGACCCCGTGACCGTCCGTCACCATCATTGCAGCGTAAGCCGAGCCCTGGTGGGTGCTCTGCTTGATGATGATCCCCGCCTTGGCCCACTCCGCCGGGCCGGGCACCATATTGCCGTTCCCGACCTGCACAGGCCCCGAGCTGAGGTTCGCGTGCTCGCCGATGAGCGAAGTGACGCGCACGGTGATAGCGCCGGTCCCGGTCAGCGACTGGCGCACGAAGTAGAAGCTGTCGGTCACGATCTCGCCGCCAGGCCCGTGCGGGATGTAGGGCAGGCAGGCTTTGCCCGATTTCGGCGGACCGCCGTTGATCTGGCAGCCGATATTCGCGTTAGCGGCCGCGAACACGCCGAGGAAGATGGTCAGCAGCGCGGCCAATATCATGCCGATCACCCAGCCGCGCACGCTGCGGAACTTGATCCACTCGGCCCGCAGCAGGGAGCGGAAGCCGCCGCCGCGGGGTCCGTCGCCGAACCCGGCTTCGGGCCGCGGCACAGAGATGGCCTGGGTCGTCATCGCGGCACCTCCTGCGCCGCATCGGCGTCGAAGCCGGCCGGGCGGAACTCGACCACCTGCTTGGTGAGCTCCATATAGGCCTGCTCCAGAGTCGCCCGGTGCGCGGAGACCTCGGAGAACGGCACTGCCAGCGCGCTGAGCAGCGTGACCACCCGCTCGGCCGCCAGCCCGGAGATCGTGAACACGTCCTGGCCGCTGGCAACGACGGTGGCCCCCGCGTTCTCCAGCACCGCCTTCGCCTGCGGCCGGGCGGACGTGCGCAGCGTCACCCGATCCCCGGACGCGGCCGCCAGCAGGCTCGCCACCGTGGTGTCGGCGATGACCTTGCCACGGCCTACGACCACTAGGTGATCGGCGGTGTCCTGCAGCTCGCTCATGAGATGGCTCGACACCAGCACCGCCCGGCCGTTGGCGGCCAGCGAGCGCAAGAACCAGCGCATCCACACGATGCCCTCCGGGTCCATCCCGTTGAAAGGCTCGTCCAGCATGATCGCGGCCGGGTTGCCCAGCATCGCGGCGGCGATGCCCAGCCGCTGCCGCATGCCGAGCGAGTAGCCGCCCGCCCGCCTCTTGGCCACGCCCTGCAGGCCAGCCTGCTCAATGACCTCGTCCACCCGCTTGGCGTCCAGGCCCTGCGAGTGCGCGAGCCAGAGCAGGTGGTTGCGGGCGGACCGGCTCGGCTGCAGTGCCCCCGCGTCGAGCAGCGATCCGATCACCCGCATCGGCTGCCGCAGGCTCGCGTATGGCTTGCCGCCGACGGTCGCCTTGCCCTCATCGGCCGCATCCAGGCCGAGGATGACTCGCATCGTGGTCGACTTGCCGGCCCCGTTCGGGCCGACGAAGCCGGTCACCTGGCTTGGCTGGACGGTGAACGACATGCCATCCAGCGCCAGGGTCGGACCGAACCGCTTCCGCAGTCCGGACACTTCGATCGTGGCTTGCATTTTCGTTCCCTCTGTGGTCGGGGTGGAACTTGCCGTGACCTGGTTCTACGGGAACGGCCATAACATGGGCCGCACGCGAGCTGTTATCCCGTTGTTAGGCCCGGCAGGGCATGCTGAAGTGGTAGGGCAAGGCGCAAGCCCCTGATCAGGGCATTGACGACGGGAGGGAGGGGCGCATGCGGGCCCAGCGCCAGCCGGGGCGGCCGCGCTGGCTGCGGCTGCCCGGCCGTACCGTGCGGATGCGGCTCACCATCCTGTACGGATTCTTGTTCGTGGTGTCCGGCGCGCTGCTGCTGGCGCTCGCCAGCGGCGTAGCCGTCCACAGCAGCTCGTCCGTAGCGGCCAGACCGGCCTTCGCCGCCGGAAGCAAGCCGGACCAATCGCTGGCGCAGGCCGAGGCGCGGGTGCGCCAGCTACAGGCGCAGGTCAATCAGCTGCAGTCGCAGGGAGCAGGCCCCCAGCCGGCCCAGCAGGAGCTGTCGCATGTGCTGCTGACGGCGTCGCTCATCGCGCTGGCGATCATGACGGCCGTCTCGCTGTTGCTGGGCTGGCTCGTGGCCGGCCGCGCGCTGCGGCCGGTCCGGGAGATGACCGCGGCGGCACGGCGGATCTCCGAGGACAATCTGCACGAGCGGCTCGTCGTGAACGGGCCGAAGGACGAGCTGAAGGAACTCGGCGACACCATCGACGGGCTGCTGGAGCGGCTGGAGGTCGCCTTCAACGCCCAGCGCCGGTTCGTCGCCAATGCCTCGCATGAACTGCGCACCCCGCTGACCACGATGCGGGCGGCACTCGACGTGGCGCTGGCCAAGCCCGAGCCCGCGCCGCCGCAGACAGTCGCGCTGGCCGGGCGGCTGCGCGGCGAACTCGACCGGATCGAGAAGCTGCTTGAGGCATTCCTCGTGCTGGCCCGTGCCCAGCACCGGGCACTGGCGGGTCAAGCAGTCCTGCCGCTCGACTACGTCGTCGGCTCCGCGCTGGCCGATCAGGCGGCCGCCATCAGGGCCATGAACCTCACCGTGCAGGACGCCAGCGGTCAGGGCGGCGCCTGGGTAGCCGGGAGCCAGGCCCTGCTGAGCCGCATGGTGGAGAACGTGATCGACAACGCGGTGTGCCACAACACCGAGGGCGGGTGGGTCGCCATCACGACGCGGGTTCATGACGGGCGGGCCAGGCTGGTCGTCGAGAACGGCGGGGACGTCCTCGACCCGCGGCAGGTGGCCGAGCTCACTCAGCCGTTCCGGCGCCTCGAAGCCGACCGGATCGGCACAGACAAGGGCTCCGGCCTCGGCCTGTCGATCGTCGCGGCGATCGCGGAGGCACACGGCGGTACGGTGGACCTGCAGGCCCGGCCCGGTGGCGGGCTGCGGGTCTGCATCGAGCTTCCGGTCGCCGCGGCGACGACGTCGGCCAGCGTTCCCGCGGGCATGCCGGGATGAGAGTCCTGGTGGTCGAAGACTCGCGGTCGCTCGCCGAGGTGGTCGTAGAGGGCCTGCGCGACCAGGGCATGGCGGTAGACGCCGCGCACGACGGCCTGGAGGCGGCCGCGAAGCTGGATCTCAATGCATATGACGTCGTGGTCCTGGATCGCGACCTGCCCGGCATCCACGGCGACGTGCTGTGCCAGATGATCACCGACCGGGACGAGCGGGCCATGGTCCTGATGCTGACCGCCGCCGGGGCGCCCGGCGACCGGGTGACCGGCCTGGGCCTGGGCGCCGACGACTACCTGGGCAAGCCGTTCCACTTCCCGGAGCTTGTGCTGCGCATCCGGGCCCTGGCGCGGCGGCAGCCATCCGCCCGCGCCCGGACCCTGCGCACCGCAGGGATCGAGCTTGACCCGGTGCGGCGCACTGTGACACGGGACGGGCGGCAGCTCGACCTGTCGGTGAAGGAGTTCGGCGTGCTCGAGGCCCTGCTGATCGCCTCGCCCGCCTTCCTGCGCGCCGAGGAACTGCTGGAGCAGGTCTGGGACGAGCAGGCCGACCCGTTCACCAACACCGTGACGGTGACAATCGGCCGGTTGCGCCGCAAGCTCGGCGAACCGCCCGTACTCGCGACCAGGCCCGGCGTCGGCTACCACATTTGCGATCAGTCGGCCTAAGGGCCGCGCCTGGACTGTCCCGCACCGAGATCATCAGCCGCCCGGGCTCGCCGGGCGCGGCAGGCCCGCCTTTCTCGATCCGGTCGAGCCGGTAGCCCGCCTTGCAGGCGACGCCTCTCAGCGCCAGCGGCGTACGGATCGAGGACATCAGCGATTTGATGGGCCACAGCGGCACGACCGTCACCGAGACCGCCTACCGGCACGAGATCGGGCCAGCGCTCACCAGAGGCGACGGCCATGGACAAGATTCTCAGCAAGAAGAAGCAGCCAAGTCCGCCTGACCAGCAAATCCGCCCTGAATCCCACCCATGAGTGGCTCCCCGGCCGGGAATGGTATCGGCTTAACGGATCACGGTGCGGGCCAGATCGATGAGCGGGGTTCGGTGTGTCGTGCCCAGGGCTGGAGGGCGGCGGCGAGGACTAGGGCGCTGCCGTAGAGGACGTGCTGGCCGCCTTGACGGGTGATGAGCGAGTCGAGCGATGCGAAGGCTCATCCCTTGCGTGCCAGGGTGAGGATGTCGGTAGCGGCGCGCTCACCGGTCCAGTGCCCGGCTGGCAGGCGGGTCATCGTGGCCAGGCCGGCCGGGGCATCGGTGTCGTGCCCGGCCAGCCAGTGGTCGAGCAGGCCGAGGGCAAGGCCGGTGCAGGCGGCGACGGTTGGGACGGTGCCGTCAGGGGATTCAGGCTGGGCTTGGTCCAGGACTCCCGCGGCGAGCCGGGTATCGCCGTCAGCGATGGCCCCTTGTCGCTGAAGTACACCGGCATACCCAGCACGGCGCTGATCTCGGTGTGCAGCGCCATTTCCCTTGCCCTGGTCCCACGTCAGCGACTGGCGCAGCTGCGGCGGGAGATCGGCCATGGCGGCGATCAGCGCGTCACGGACTGCCTCGGCGGTGGCCGTCCGGGAAGGTGCAGCAAGATCGTGTACCACGGCGCCCGGTCCACCAGGGTGCCGGTCGCGGACCGGTTGGACGTCCCGGTGATCAGATCGCCTTCCCAGTGCCCAGGTTCCTTGCGGCCGGCCGCCCCGGCGGGCCACTGATCAAGCATGGCCATCGCGATGATCCCATTCGGCCGGCGCTCGCAGGCCGGCGATGCGGCCTGCGCCGCCGCCGGCGCGTGCGCAGCACCCGGGCTGGCAACTCGCGGGACAGCCCGCCCAGTCCGGGACGGCAGACCGCCTGATAGATCTGCTCCGCGATCTCCCGGACACCATGTCCCGCCTGGCGCAGATCGGCGATCCGCACCCTCTCCTGCTCAGACAGGTACCGGTCCGAGATCTCCCTGACACGCCTGCCCCCCCGCGGGCAACTACCGGAGCATAATGCAGCTTCCGGCCGTCACGGGTCGTGATCATGCGGCCGTGTCGCCACCGTTTCCCGGTCCGCCGGTTGATCCCGGCGATCCGGCACGCCTCCGAGTTGTTGTTGCCCTGCGCGATCAGCCGCGCAAACTGCTCCCGCTTGTCGGCCTGCGGCAGCGCTCCCGGTCCCCGCCGTCCCATCGCAGCCCCCGAACCTGTCGAGTGTTGCGACGACCGCTAGAAACCGCCCTTGCCCGGCGCCTCACGATCGGGGCGGTCGTAACGTCCTCATACCGTCGGCGGGGCCACAGGCGGCCAGCCAGCGCCGTCCGACAACTGCCAGAAGTCCCAGCGGTTGCGGTAGGCCTCGAGCCACCCGGTGTCAAGCCGCCCGTCGCCTGGCGACATTCTTTCTATCCTGTTGCATTCGCGGCCAGACGGCAGCTAGCTGTTTCGACTGAACGTGCGCTTCGGCACCAAGGGGTGTTTGGTATCTCCTAAAGGGTGAATTGGACAGCGGGGCCAGGCCGTTAAGGGTTGCGAGCCAGTCGTTAAGTTCCGAGTTCCGGCGCGCTGCCGCGAGCAGCTTGACGCTGGGCGGGACTTCCCACTCGTGCCGGGCGCTGATATCCCTGGCTGTCGGATCGAGCTGGGTCAGCGCGTTCATCAGTCGCGCGGCCAGCGGCCCGCTGGTCTGGCCGCGCAGCAACGCCAGCAGAACTAAGCGACCCCCACACGACCGCATCTGCCGCCGGCCGGGCGTCACCAGGATCCGCCAGGCCAGGAAGATCCGGTCGGGTGCCGTCGCGTCAGTAGCTGCCGAAGATCCACCTCGCAGCGGCCGCCCACGAAGACTGGCTTGTCACGGAACGTGTTCACTTGCGGCGCGTCAACTTGCCTAATTGATATGGGTCGCCCGAAGAGGGGACATGGCGGTCTCGAATAGCGCGCAGATTCGGAGTTTTGCCCGCGCCTGAAAGTCGGTCCCACCTTTCCGGAGTTGTCGAGGGCAGGTCGCTTCATGGCCGCATCGGTACGCGTCCGCTTGTATGCTCATCTGATTCGGCAGGGCTATCGGGCGCTCACCTTGACAATGAACTGTCGAGCCGTCGCGGGCCAGCTCGTCGTGCCGGTGCCTCACGGTAGTAGCGGGCTGGTGACGATCCATTCGGTGGGCGAGCCGGACTGCCCGGGGCGGCCCGGCGGTCCGAGGATGACCGGCGAGTTGGGTTCTGGTTGCGCCGCCTGCACCTGGAGGTCCGGCCGCGCCTCGGACGAGACGACATAGTGATTGTGGGTCAGGTGGGAGATGCCGACCGACACGAACCGGAAGCGCTGGAGCGCCGGGTCGCGGCCTCCGGTTGCGTCGTAGCGCACGTCGAGGGCGAGGGACGGCGGGACCAGACCCGAGTGCGGGTTGATCACGGTGACGTAGCGGTTGCCGACGTGGCTGCGCAGCCGGACGTAGCCGTTTCCCGCGTCCTCGAAGGAGAAGTCCTGCGCCGGTGAGCCGTCCGGGTCGGCGATGACCAGCGCCGACGCGGCGTCCACCGCGAGCTGCCACGGCCCGCGGTGGTGTAGCTGGTAGCGCAGGTAGGGAAGGAACTGCGGTCGGCGGGGCGTGTCGGAAATGATCGAGGACAGGTCGTTCGCCGCGGCGTAACGCGCACCGAAGTAAGGCGGCTGGTCGCTGCAGAAGCGGCGGGCGATGGTACGCAGAATCGAGGTGTGGTCGAAGACGAGCGGCGGGCTCGACTCGTCGCCGTCGTGGCCGAACACCGAGCCGGCGTCGACCCACGGCGAGATCACTAGCGCGGGCACCCGTACGCCGAGGGTGGTGATCGCGAGATCCGGTGACACCGCCGGCGCGGCCGGCGGCTGAACGTGGTCGTAGAAGCCGCCGTGCTCGTCGTAGACGATGATCAGCAGCGTCTTCTCCCAGGCCGGCCCGGCGATCACCGCCTCGCATACCCGCTGGACGAGATCCTGCCCGAGTGCGACGTCGGCCGGCGCGCCGTCAGAGTTCCCGCCGGGCGGCAGCTCGACGTAGTGCGGGTCGATGAACGTGACGTGCGGCAGCTGACCGCTTCGGGCCGCCTCCCAGAAGCCCTCCTTCGGATCATCGATGTCGATGATGTGCTCGCGATCGAAGGTGTAGCGCTCGAAGAAGCGCAGGAAGCAGTAGCCGCGCTCGAAGTAGCGCCACCTCAGCTTCTTGCCGGTCACTGGGTCGGCGCCGGTGAGCCGGTCGAAGATCGTCGTGGTGAACACTGGCCGGATCGGGCGGGTGTTATCGAACTCCCAGAACCCGCGCTGGTCGAGGTTGAGCCGACCCGTCAGCTCGTAGAAGCGGTTGCAGAACGTCGGCCCGGGGTGGCTGGCGAACCAGCGGTGGCCGATGGCGAAGTCGCGGGCGAGCGCGTCGAACTGCGGCACCGTCGCGGCGGTGTGGTGGCCCATGATCCGGCCGGGGTCGCTGAGCCCGTGCTGCTCGGCGAAACTGCCGACGAACCCATCCATCGCGCCGCCGTTGATCGCCCGCATCACGGGGGCGTGCCCGTGAGGAGGGTCGGGCGAGAACACGGTGCCGGTCAGCGGGAAGGTCGGGAACATGCCGCCGCGGAACGTGTTGGTCTCGGCGCCGGTGAGCCCGTCCACGTCATCCCGCCTCGCGCCGCCGAACTCGGCCGGCAGGTGCAGGTAGCCGAGTACGTGATCGAAGGAGCGGTTCTCCATGGTCAGCACGACGATGTGCTCGATCCCGGCGAGCGTGCCGGGGTCGAATTCGCCCGGCGCGGGCCAGCCGGGCGGGGGCTGCGGCACGAATTGCCGGCGCGGGCCGGAGTAGGACACGACGATTGTGTCCTCGAACATCCCGTTCGCCGGGTCGGCGAGCTCGACGTGCAGGTCCTCGACGACGCAGTTGTTGCCGTCCTCGTTGCGCGGGTCGTCGGCGATGCCGCCGAGCATCCACGAGGTCACTCGGCCGTTGAGGGAGTCGCGGACGGTCGTGCCGGTGAGCCGGTCGGGGGTGGTGAGCAGCGCGTACGCCTTGTCCCGGACGAGGTCGCGGATCATGCCCTCGAGGATCGGGTTGACGTCGGTGAGCAGGTCGATGTGCACGACCTGGCCAACGAAGTGTCGAATCGCAGCCGCCGAGTCTCCCAACAGAGTCTCGTGCACGTGCTGGCCGAGGAAGAAACCGTCGCACACCACGAATGGGACGCCTTGTGTCTGGAATTCCTCGAACTTCATGGCCTGCAGATCGGCGACCCAGCCGAGGACGTCGATCACCGTGGAGGGTGCGCCCTGCACGTCGAAGCTCTGCGCCACCTGCAGAGTCAGGTCGACCGTGATCGTGAACGTGGCGAAGTCGATGTCGGGCAGGAAGTGTGCCTTGGAGATCAGCTCGGGGCCACCGCTGGTCTCCAGGTCGAGCGTGACTGTCAGCGGGGTCGGCGCCGCGGCGGGGTCGAAGGCCAGGGCGAGGCTCGCGCCGTCGATGCCGTGCAGGTAGTAGCCGTAATCGAGCTGACCGAGGCTCAGTGGGGCGCTGACGTTGGCCGGGGTACCGGCGGTCGGGACAAGTGACTGCAGGTCGGCGTAGCTCTCCGGCGTGATGTCCTCGGCAAAATCGCCGCTCGTGTCGAGGGCGATGTTGAGCAGCCGCGGGTTCTCCCCGGTGATCGGGCCGCCGCGGCCGTTGACGAACTCGTCGAACTTGCGCTGGACGTACGGCACGGGGATCCGCTTCGCGAATGGCCCGAGGTGGTCGACCGCCACGAAAGACAGCGGCGGCGCGGTCGGCGGGGCGACGGTCGGGAAGGGACGCCCCTGGTAGACGCCCTCGTGTTTCGCGTTGTCCTGGTCGAGGATCACGCCGTTGGTGCGGGAAGTGAACAGGTGCCGCTTGCCGCCGGCGTTGGCCGGGTCGGTGAACTCGTAGGTGACCTGGTAGTCGAAGATCCACCGGTCGTGCCCGGCGTCGATGACGATGTAGACCACCGGCAGGACGATCTCGGCCAGCGCGATGTCCGCGCGCGCGAGCGGCAGGTCGGTCCCGGTCGCTGACCAGGTGACCACGTCGCGCCGTCCCTCGGCCGGGCCGTCGTCGGCGAAACGCTTGCCGGGCAGAACGTCCAGCCCGATCGCGATGTCGTCGACAGCGTCGGCAGAGTGCCGGTTGACCACGTGCACGTTGAGGATGGTGTCGGCCTTCTTGTCGTCGTGATGGGTCGCGAACTCGATGGTCACCCCGGTCGAGGACGGCGGCGGTGGGCGGGCGCGGCGCGGGCGGCACCGCGCCCGGCTCGGTGAGGATGCCGTAGTGGTTGCGGTTGTCCTGATCGAGGATGACCCCGGCCAGGCCGTCGCGGGCCGAGTCGAAGTCAAGGCGGTGCGGGGTGCCGTCCGGCTCGGTGACGAACAGCGAGACCGTGTAGTCGAAGATCCAGCGGTCGTGGTCGTGCGGCAGGATGTGGATGGCTGCGGCGGGGAGCACGACGTTGTCCAGGTCGATATCGAAGGCCCCGCGGCTCAGCGGGAACTCGCGGTTCGAACCTTCGTCGAGGGTCTCGTCGGCGCCGAGCCCGAGCCCGAACGCGAGGTAGGGCGTCGCCTCCTCGCCGAGCAAGTCGCCGCCGGGTTCGTAGCGCCGCTCGTCCAGCAGCCGGGAGACGAAGTCGCTGTGCTGGTCCGGTGTCGCGCTCGTGTTGCTGCGGGCGAGGACGAACACGTGGACGGCGGTGCGGGCGTTCTTGTTGTCGCCGCGGGTGTGAAAGGTGATCGACGCCCCGACGAGCGGGCGCATCATAATCTCACCGCTGTCACGAGCTGGTACTCCCAGCTCATCGTCGCGGTGCCGGTCGCGACCAGGTCTGCTCGCCGAGTTCGGCGAGCGCGCGGTCAAGCTCGGCCGCCCGCTCGGCGTCCGCGCCGAGGTTGCGGTACACGGCGATGGCCGGGCCGTGCTTCGGCGTCGGCCTCTCGCCAGGTGACCTCCACGCCACGTTCGGCAGCGGCGGCGCGCCCGGCCGCGAACAGTTCCGGTGTCAGGTCGGCCGCGACGACGTCGGCGCCGGCATCCGCCGCGACGAGTGCGGCGTTGCCGGCACCAGCCGCGACGTCGAGGACGCGCATCCCCGGCCGGACGCCACAGGCGTCGACGAGCGCCGGTCCGAGGTCGGCGATGAGGTCGTGAGCCAGGGCGGGGTAGTCCCCCGATGCCCACATGGCGCGGTGCTTGGCCTTCACCGCGGCGTTGGCCGCTGCGTCGGCGTTGGCCGCTGCGTCGGCGTTGGCCGGTCGGTCGATGGTCGTCATGGCATACCCCCTGTGAAGTTGGCACCACAGTAGGTCCGCGCGGGGGGGCACCGAATCCCGGAAACCTCACGGATTAACCGGGTCCGCGGGCCGGCGGCGTGAGTTGAGCGGCGAGCTGCGAGCGCGATCGGACGCCGAGCTTGACGTAGGCGCGGGAGAGGTGCACCTCGACGGTGTGCACCGCGATCGACAGGTGCCGCGCGATCTCCTTGTTGGCCAGGCCGTGCGCGGCGAGTTGCACGACGTCGTGCTCTGTCGGCGTGAGCGCTCCCGGTGCCCCGGGGATGCGTCCGCCGACCCGTGCCAGTTCCTCCTGCGCACGCTGGGCCCAGCCCGCAGACCCGAGCTGCACGAACGCCGCCGCGGCACGTTCGAGCGACTCGCGGGCCGAGCCCCACTGCTTTCTGCGGCGCTGCGCGCGACCGAGGCTCAGGTGGCAACGGGCCGAGTCGAACCCCAGGCCGAGGCCCGCGAGTTCTGTCGCCGCGTCGGCGAGGGCGGCCCCGGCCGCACGGTCGTACCGGCCCGCGGCAAGCCGCACGAGGGCATGGCAGCGCCGCGCGGTCACCAGCCCCCACGGATGTGCCTGGTCCTGCGCCTGCCGGGTGAGCGTCTCGGTCACGGAGCGGGCGCGGTCGAGGTAGCCGAGCTCGGCGAGTGCTTCGACCAGCTCCGGGACGACCGGGAACACCCCGGGATCTGCAACGCCCTCAGGCTCGGTGTGCTCGTGCACGGCGCCGAGATCGACGCCCGCCGCCGATGGCTCGCGCGCGAGCAGCGCCGCGGTTCCCCGCGCACGAAGCGCCTCAAGCCGGTCCCAGCCGTCGCCGTAGGCGTCCGCTCGGGTAATCGCCTGAGCGGCCCAGCGCCGTGTCTCGTCGACGTGGCCACGTCCCATGGCCAGCAGTGCCCGGCACCGCTCGTACATCGGCAGATTCAACAGCTCGCGCTCCGCGGACTCGGCCCACTCGTCGAGCAGGCGGCCCGCAGCGCTCCAATCGCCGACACGCAACTCCAGCTCACACAGGTGCAGGCGCTGCAGCGCGTACGACTCGGCCTCGCCGTGGTCGTCGGCCTGCCGCAGCAGTCGCGTGAGGGCGAGACGAGCAGCGCCGAGCTCGCCACGCCATACGGCGCGCTGGGCCGCGACGCGCTCCGGGGAGCCGACGAGGTAGATCGACTCCGACGAGAGGGCAGCGAAGCGCGCGCACAGATCATCGACCGGGAGTCCGCGCAGCGCGGTCGCCCAGGACAGCGAGTAAAGCAGCTGCCGCTCGACAGCCGTGCTCACGCCGTGTGCGGTCGCCAGCGCCTCGCGCGTCCACCGCTCGGACTCCGGGACACGCCGGACGGCGACGACCGCGGTAGCCGTCGTCTTCTTGGCCAGAGCCTGTGCCCGGACGCCCGCGTCGACATGTTCCTCGGCGAGTGCGCGGTCCAGTCGCCGCTCGTACTCGGCGAGGTTCGTGACCCCGAACCCCTCGCTCAGCAGCAGCCAGGCCCGTGCCCGTGCCGTGCCCGCCGGCAGTCCGCAGATGGCCTGGCCGAGCAGGTCGGTCAGGCGTTGCGTCTCACCGGCGAGCTTCAGGTACGTCGCAACGGTGAGCAGCCGCTCGTGGCGTACCGCGGCGCGAGCGGGTGTGAGGCGCAGCGCGTGCTCGGCCAGAACGACCGCCTGTGGCCGCGCGCCCCGCGACGACGACCGGGAGGCGGCCGCCATCAGCCGAGCAGCGAGCCGGTCGTTGGGTCGGCCGGTGGCCAGCGCAAGGTGCAGCGCACTCAGTTCCTCGTCGGCGACCGCACCCGCGATCGCGACGTGCACCGCGCGACGCTCCTGCGGTCCCGACTGGTCCACCGCCGCGGCCGCCAGGAGGGGATGGGATGCCCGCACCCTGGAATCGTCGCGGACCAGCACGCCGTCGTCGAACGCGGCGTCGACGGTGGCCCGTCCTGCGACGGCCTCGAGCATTTCGCGAGTGAGGCCGCCGGTGAGGGCGACCGCAAGCAGCAGCCGACGCACGCCGGGGACCAGCGCGACCGCCCGCGCGCCCAACGCGTCCTCGACGCTGGCCGGCAGGATCATATCGGGGTTGCCGGCCGGCACGCCGCCGCGGCGGACAGAGCGGCCCAACTCCAGCGCGAAAAGCGCATTGCCCTGGCTCACGTCGACGATGCGCCGGAGCAGCACGCGGGACGGAAACATCGCCAGTCGCGAGGCCAGCAACCGCCGAAGCGCATTGGTGTCAAGAGCTCCGACCTCGAGACGCTCGGGCGCCAGCACGAACTCGAGCGGCGACGGCGACCCCGGCCGCCGCGCGAGCAGAAAGGCCACGGGCTCATCGCGCAGTCGGCGCACGGCAAAGGTCAGCGCGGACACCGACAGCGGATCGAGCCACGGCAGGTCGTCGACAGCCACCACCAGCGGCTGGCCGGCGGCCATCGCGCGCAGGACGTTCAGGATCGCGAGGGCGATGGCGTGCGGGCCGGGAGCCGCGCCTCGCGGCGGCTCGGCGCGCAACAGCGCCACCTCGAGCGCCGACCGCTGCGGCGCGGGCAGGCCGGCCAGGACCTCGGGCCCGACCGGGTCGCACAGATCGATCAGACCGGCGAAGGCCATCCCGGCCTCCGTCCCGGCCGGGCGGGCGGCCAGCACGAGCCGACCCGCGGCTCGAGCCATTTCCAGGCCGGCTTCCCACAGCGCCGTCTTCCCGATCCCCGCGGCGCCGGTCAACAGCAGCGCTCCTCCACGGCGGTCGGCGGCCACCAGGCCGCGCAGCGCCGTCAGCTCCGAATCGCGTCCGAAGACTTCCGGCGTCGGCTCGACACGACCTTGCATACGTTCACCCTGGCACGCGGTGGCCGCGCGGTGTAGTGACCGGTCACCGCACGTCCCGGCACAGATTCTCCGGGCCGCACGAGATGGCGGCCGGGGTGGGCAGCCCTGGTGCTTGGGATCATGGTAGGTGCCGCAGAACTTCCTTTTTCCGCAGCGTGATCAGCCGATGCTGATGCCGGTGGATATGAGGGACTGGCTGCCCGGGGAAGATCTGGTTTTCGTCGTGCCGGCGCGGTGGCCACCTTTGGTTCTGGGCAAGTTCCGCCGCCGGTACCGGGCTGGTGGCTCTTTGGGAGCTGTCGCTGGGCGTCTATCTGGTCGCCAAAGGCTTCAGGCCTCCCCCATCACAGATGGAATGGTCGCTGCCGGCACAACGCCCGCCTAACGCGACCGTCGTCGCCTAACCGTCCTCGTTTCCGGATGATGACCTCGGCGGCGGCGACGGCGGCGAGCAGGCCACCGAACACGGCGAGCTGGGCCGGGATGTTCGTCGCGGCGTAGACGGTCAGGCCGGCGAGCGAGGCAGCACAGGCGAGCGTGCCAACCAGTGGGAGAACTCTGGCCCGGCCGCTGTTGCTGGCGAGTTTGCTGGCTGCGAGGTTGACGGCGGCGAAGATGATCAGGAAGCCCGCCGAGCCCATCAGGCTGATGCCCTCAATGTTGACCGTGTTGACGATCACCAGCGTGCCAGCCGTCGTCGCGAGCAGGCCGCCGATCGGGCGGTTCCAGACCGGCTGGCCGAACCGGGCGGGCAATTCGCCGTCGCGGCCCATCAGGTAGGTGAACTTGGCGGCGCCGTAGAGGGTGGCGTTGATCGCGCTTGAGGTGGACACGACCGCGGCAACCGCGATCAGCGTGAAGCCGGCCGAGCCCAGGAACGGGCGCGCGGCGACCGCCAGGGCATAGTCGCTTTCGGTGGCGATAGCGTGCGGGGACAGGTTACCCACTGCCACGAAGGCGACCAGCACGTACAGAGCGATGACGCCACCGATCGCGATCAGGTACGCACGCGGTAGCGTCCGCTCCGGCCTGCGGGCATCCTCCGATGCGTTGGCGATCAGCTCGAAGCCCTCATAGCCGAGGAAAATCAGCGCGCCCGCGTAGACAATCGCGCCGGCCGACGGGAACGCCGCAGGCGAGACCCGGGATGTGTCGACGAACGCCAGCCCGCCGAAACAGAAGACGAGCAGGACGGCGAGCTTGAAATAGACCAGCACGGACTCGGCCCGGCCGACGACCTGCGCGCCGGCCAGGTTGAGCCCGGCGAAGCAAAGCACGACCGCGCTGGCGAACACTCGCCGCCAGGACCCGTTCGCGTCCAGCCCCAGCAACGCCGCCAGGTAGGCGCCAAAGGCGACCGCGTAAAGGCCGAGCATGACGAAATAGCTCAGCCACAGCAGCAGGTTCAGCGGGCCGGCGACTATCGTGCCAAATGCACGGTCCAGGAACACGGCGGTCCCGCCGCGGCTGCGGATCCGCACCGACAGCAGCGAGTACGACCAGCCGGTCAGCGCTGCGACGATCCCGCCGACGACGAACGACAAGTACGCGGCGCCGCCCGCGATCTGCACCGTCAGCCCCAGCACCGAGAAGATGCCGCCGCCGACCATCCCGCCGATCCCGATCGACACCAGCGCGGCCAGCCCGAGGCTCCCCGGGACCGGCTTCCCGTGATTCACCCCTGCGCTAACCTCCCGCTGCCCCCACCATCTCAGCACAACGGCGGCACGGCCGGACAGCCGCGTCGCCCAGCCGTGTGCCAGGTCAGTGGAGGTCGAGCCGGCGGAATGCGAGCACGGTCGCGGCGAAGGCGCACAGGCCGGTCACGATCAGGACCGAGTAGTCGCCGGGGCTGACGCCCTCGCTGATCTGGCTGTTCCCGACCGACCAGTAGAACAGTGAGGCGTACCGTCCTGGCTGGATCCAGGAGACTACCGGCGCCAGTGAGCTGACCAGGTAGGAGGCGGCCGCTACCGTCGTCCCGGTGCCGATTGCGGCACCCCGTCTCCCGGTCAGCGCCCCGGCCGCCATCGTGACCATGCCGAAGTCCAGGCTCATGAGCAAGACGGCGGCCGAGATGGACGCGACGTTGGGCACGGATATATCCAGCTGGAACGACCGCCCGATGATGACGAGCACGGCGACGGTGACGGCGAGCACGGCGGCCTGCGCGGCCATCGCGGCGGTTTTCTGCACGACGATGGCCGCGCGGCGTACCGGGAGGGCGGCGAGCGGGCCGAGCATCCCGTCCTCGTCCTGGCCTGCCAGGCAGGCCGCGCCGTACCCGATCGTCAGCAGCAGCATGATAAGGGGGAGGAAATTGGCGTAGATGTTGCCGTTGAGCCAGCCCCCGGACGACGAGATGCGGCCGGTCACCCCGAACAGCGCGGCGGCCGTCGAGTCGCTCTGGATGAGCTTGTCCAGGGACGTGGAGGTCCTGAATGCCGGGTACATGGCCACCACGGCCAGCGCGTACACGGCCATGCCGAGGCAGTAGCCGATGAGGCTGCGGCGCCGGTTCGAGAGGTCCAGCCTGGCAATTTCAGCGTGCATGAGAGGACTCCGGTGTTCCCGATTCGCGGTAGTAGGCCAGGAAGAGCTCGTCCAGCCCGGCGTGCCGGGAGGTAAAGTCCACCGGGTCGTGGTCGGCGATAACCCGGAGCAGCGGGCCGATCGCGCCGGTCACCTCAAGTTGGATAGCGCTGCCATCGCACGACGTGACCGACACCCCATCGATCCCGGCGAATAGCGAGGCGGCGACGGGCCGGGTGAACCGCGCGTGCACGGTCTGCGGCGCGCTCTCGCGCAGGCCCTCGACGGTTTCGGTGGTCAGGAGCCGGCCCTGCTTGATGATCGCGACGCGGTCGGCGAGGCGCTGCACCTCATCGAGCTCGTGCGAGGACCAGAACACGGTCCTGCCCTCGGCCACCACCTCGCGGGCCAGCCGCGCGAACTCGCTGCGCATCAGCGGGTCCAGGCCCGAGGTCGGCTCGTCGAGCACGAGCAGTTCCGGCCGGCTCATGAACGCCAGGACCAGGCCGATCTTCTGCCGGTTCCCCTTGGAGAGCTCCCGGGCGGGGCGATCGAGCACGGCGTCGAAGCGCTCGGCGAGCGCCGCGGCGAACGACAGGTCCCGCAGGCCCCGGGCCCCGGCGTGCCAGCCGATGTGCTGCTGCCCGGTCATCCTCGGGTAGAGCGTGAGTTCCCCGGGGAGGTAGCCAATCCTGCGGTGGATCTCAACGCTGTCCCGGCTGGAGTCCAGCCCGAGCACCGCAGCGCGACCGCTGGCCGGCCGCTGCAGGGCGAGCAGCAGCCGGATGGTGGTGGTCTTCCCGGCTCCGTTGGGGCCGAGGAACGCAAAGACCTGGCCTGGCTCGACGACTAGGTCCAGGTCGATGACGGCCCGGGTTGGCCCGTAGTTCTTGCACAGGCCGGAGGTCTTGATAGCTGCGGTCACTGGTCCGGGTCCTCCCTGGCCGGCGGCTGGCCGGGGGCCGGCCTGCCCGGCGCGGCCGTCCCCTCTCGCGCCGCGAATATACCGCCCGCGTAGACATCCATGACTGCTGCCGTCCAGGCGGCCAGTCCGGCCCGGGCCAGCCGGTCAGTGCCAGTGACCCGGGTTATCTGGCGGCGCAGCAGCAGCAGCAGCGACAAATCGTTCGCCAGCAGGAACGCGGTCCGGGTCCGCTCGTCCTGGGCAGGCCGGGCGATCCCCGCGTCCACCAGCGAGCGCATACCCGCCTCGCTCGCGTCGAATAGCATCTCGAACAGCGCGTTAGCGGCGTCGCCGCCGTCGAGCAGCAGGCGCCGGACGTAGTCGACCAGCACGGGCTCGTCCTCCAGCCGGGCGGCGAGCAGTTCCGCCAGCGACGCGCTGCCGTCCTCCTCGCCGGTCCGGGCCAGCTCGCCGAGCATCTCCTCGAAGAACGCGACAGTGCGGCGGTCTGCGGCATCCTTCAGCCCGGCCTTGCCGGGGCTGGCCCGGCGGCAGGGCATCAGCGGCATGCTGCATCGCACCGCGTCAGTTGTCCCGGGCAAGCTGGCCATTGTCTGTGGCGCTGGCAGGTCCTGATTCTGCGGGGCGACCGGATCGTCGACATCGTGGCGTTGCTGACCGGGCGGCAGCCGCGCCAGGCTGGCGTGCCGTCCTGATCGCAGCCCGGCTCCAGGCCCGAGCTAACGTTCAAGTATCGCGCATCGTCGCCGCGTACGTCGCTAGGCCGCCTGGTCACCGTCACCCCGGCCCGCAACCCTCTGGCCGCCAGCCGGCCAGACTGATGCCGATCCTGGCTTTGCCGACGTCACCGGACGCCACCGCCAAGCCACTCGGGAACCGCCTTACCTGTATCGGGTGATGACGCAAGGTTGGTTCGGCCTGGGCGTTGCGGGCCCGTGTGGTGCTCTGTTTGGGCGTGGCTGAGTCGGCTCCCTGTCCCAGATAGCTGCCGGGCCTGCGATCTGGCGGGCGGGTCAAGGACCGGGCGGGAGCCCGGCCGGCGCGTCAGAACGGTGGATGATCTGGGGTAGTTATAGATTGCTCTGCCCTCGTCGACATCCAGTCGGGTGTCGTGTCATATCCCATGACCGGCCAGTGAACGCCGCGGATTCGCAGTGGCGGCGTGCCGTTTGGGGAGGTCATCGGCCCGATCTGCTACAGGTGCCGGGACCAGGCCGGGTCGCTGACCGCGCCAGCGATGATCGGGAAAAGGTACAGCAGGCCGGGACCGCGCCGATGGCTACTGCGGAATCCCGCGCGGCGGTGGCAACGCCCAGGCTGAGCAGCCCGATCAGGGCAAGACAAAGGACCGATCCGGCGGCGGCGCGCAGCACCAGCCCGTCGCTCAGCGACGGGCTCGCCGCCGGGTTCGTCCTCATCGGCGCGACGCCGCTGCTTGTGGTGGCGCCCGCAGCGCTGCGGGCAGCCACCGGGCGAAGGTCGCGCCGGGCTGGCCGAGCCGGCTGCGGCCGTGCGCGCCTCCCGGCTGGGCCCGGCGCTTGGACTGGCCGGGTCCGTGCCGGGCAGCCTCGGGGTGCGGATGGCGTTCGAGCCAGGTCACGGGCGAACAGCGGTCCCGGTGCGCAGCGCCCTCGCCGGGACGAGCGTGGCCGAGTACGCAGGCGGCAACTACGGGCAGGTCAGCGTCGCTGCCCCGGGCAGCCGCAGCGGCACGGCCGTGCCGGCGATCGGCCTCGACCAGCTGCACGGGAACGGATTCCTGACCCTCCTCGCGGGCAGAGCCCCGGCCGGGCCGCATGAGATCACCCTCGGCCCCCGCACCCTCCGTGAGCTGGGCCTGCGTATCGGCCAGCGGGTGGAGGTCGGCGCGAACGACCGGATAACCCCGATGCGCATCGTGGCTCGGCGATCTTCGCAGCGTTCAGCGTGGGCGGCGGCAAGGACATCGACACCGGCCGGCCGGACCCGGAACGCCGCGAAGCACAGTTCGCCGTGCTGCAGCACCGGCCCCAAGGCGAGACCGAGACAGTAGCTAGCGTCCTATCCGACGGAAAGATCGCCTACGACCGAGATCTACAACACTCCTCGGCAGCAAGCGGCGCCGCAGCCGGATCATCGACCAACGGCGGCGGACCTTCTGGACCGCGGATACCCCGACGGCCGCTTCACCCTCGCCCCCGAAAACCGGCTCTTCGGACAAGCCACTCCCGAGCCCGCCACCACCCTACGACCCGCTACCCACAGTGTGCTGGCGTAGCCCTCGAAGCGCTGCAGGCTGGCTGCATGATGTCGCCGGGGTCGCCGATGTCCGGGAGCGGGCTCACCAGGTCCCGGTAGGGCTGGCGGTCGAGGGCGCTTCCGATAGAGCCAGGGAACTGGCCGACGGCGTCAGGCCGGCCCGGCGCGCTTACGGTGACAAGGCACGGCCCCGGCTGCCGGGCAGCCGGCCTGGAGCGGAGGCTTCAGGCGGTCGCGGGCGGCCGGGTGACCGAAAGCTCCGGCGGGATGCCACGGTACGGCTCGATCTCCACGAGGGCCAGCTGGCCCGTGCAGCCCTGGCTGAGGGTGGAGGAGGGGCGGTCGGCGGTGAGCACGTTGGGGTTGCCGTGACGGCAAAAGCCCGGATTGGCCGGGTCCGGGTCGTACCAGGCGCCGGTGGAAAGCTGGGCGACCCCGGGCCGCACCGCTTCGTCGACAGCCAGCCCGGCCAGGCAGGCACCCCGGTCGTTGAAGATCCGCACGAGGTCGCCGTCGCGCAGGCCGCGGGCTGCCGCGTCGGCAGGATGCAGCCGCACTGGTTCACGCCCGGCGATCTTAACCGACTGGCTGTGCGCGCCGACGTCCAGCTGGCTGTGCAGCCGGGATCGCGGCTGGTTGGCAACCAGCTGCAGGCGGAAGCGCCGGGCGGCGGGGGAGCCGAGCCATTCGTCCGGTTCGCGCCAGACCGGGTGGCCAGGGCAGTCCGGATACCGGTAGCTGCCGATGGTCTCAGAGAAGATTTCGATTTTCCCGGTCGGCGTGGTGAGCGGGTGGCCCTCCGGGTCGGCGCGGAAATCAGCAAACGCCATCTGCGGCTCGCTGGCCACCGGCAGTTCGAGGCCGTCGCTTGCCCAGAACTCGTCAAAACCCGGTACAGCCCGCCCGCGCTCAGCCAGTTCGCCCCGCCACTCGTCATACAGGTGGCGCAGCCAGTCCACCGCGGTGCGGCCCTCGGTGAAGTCCTCGCCCGCGCCGAGCCTGTCCGCTAGCCCCGCGAAGATGGCGTAGTCGTCCCGGGCTTCGCCGTGCGGCCGGGTCAGCGCTGGCATCGGGAAAAACATCCGGTCGTTTTGCCCGGAGCCGTAATCGTCACGTTCGATGGTCATGGTGGCCGGCAGCACGATGTCGGCGTGCCGGGCGGTCGCCGTCCAGAACGGGTCATGGACCACCACCGTCTCCGGCCGGGCGAACGCCTCGCGCAGCCGGGCGAGGTCCTGGTGGTGATGAAACGGGTTACCGCCGCACCAGTACACCAGCCGGATGTCCGGGTAGGTCAGCCGCTGCCCGTTGTAGTCGTAGGCTGCACCGGGATTCAGCAGCATGTCGGCGATCCGCGCCACCGGGATAAACGCGGAAACCCCGTTCCGGCCTTGCGGCAGCCGCGGCACCGGCACCTGGGGCGCTGGCTCGCCGACCAGGGACGCGGACCCGTAGCCGTGGCCGAAACCGCCGCCCGGCAGCCCGATCTGGCCGAGCATGGCAGCGAGCACCACACCGAGCCACAGCGGCTGCTCCCCGTGGCGGGCGCGCTGCAGCGACCAGCTGACGGTCACCAGGGTGCGCGCTGCGGCCATCTCGTGCGCGAGTTCCCGGATACGCGCCGCCGGCACGCCCGTGATCGCTTCAGCCCACGGAGGATCCTTAACGACGCCGTCTGCCTCGCCGCGCAGGTAACGGGCGAACCGCGGGTAACCGACTGTGTAACGGTCCAGGAAGCCGGTGTCTGCCAGGCCGCCGGCGTCCAGCACCTGGGCAAGCGCAAGCATCAGCGCGGCGTCGGTGCCGGGCCGCGGCGCGATCCATTCGGCCTGTGCCTCGGCGGGGGTGTCGTCGCGGATCGGGCTCACCGAGACGAACCGGCAGCCCCGTGCTCGGGCGGCGCTCACCCAGCTGCGGGCATTGTGCCGGGACACCCCGCCCGGTGACACCGCCGCGTTCTTCGGTGACAGCCCGCCGAAGGCGACCACCAGCTCGCTGTGCTCCGCGACCACGGACTTGGCCGTAGCACGGGTGAGCAGCACGTTCACGTCGGCGATCACATAGGGCAGCAGCACCGTGGAGGTGCCGAGACTGTAGCTGTTCACGTGCCGCACGTAGCCGCCGAGGCAGTTCAGGAACCGGTGCACCTGGCTCTGCGCGTGGTGGAACCGTCCTGCGCTGGCCCAGCCGTACGAGCCGCCGTACACCGCTTGCGCCCCGTGGTCCCGGTAGACCCGGCGCAACTCCCCGGCTAGCAGTTCCAGTGCCGTGTCCCACGGAACCGGCACGAACGGCTCGTCGCCGCGCCCCGGCGCGCCTGGGCCATGGTCCAGCCAGCCCTTGCGCACGTACGGCGAGGTGATGCGGGCCGGGTGATGCTGGGCTGAGGCGACGTTACGGATCAGCGGCACCGGCTCCGGGTCACCGCGCCACGGCCGCACCTCGGTCAGCCGCTCACCATCGCTGACCGCCTCGAATGCCCCCCAGTGCGTCAGATGGACAGTCATGCCATCAATCGTAAGCGTCTGGGGCGACACGGCTGCCGGCGCTGACAGCTCGGCGGCTCGGCGGCTCGGCGGCAGATCGTGATCCGCTCCCCGTGGCCGGGATGGAACTGCACCCCGCCCTCGCCGGTTACCAGGCGATACGTCTCCCACCGCGGCCGGAGCAGCTCCCGGCAGGCAGGGCCGGACGGTTCCGGAGAGCACAAGGCGACCAGGATGCTCGTGGTGTGGAACACCAACCGCAGGCTGCTGATTGCCGGATAATCCGCCGGACCTTAATCACGAAGCCCGCGAGCATCCCGTCCCGCATGTCAGCGGACTCGGCACCCTGCACGCTACTGGCCCGGCATCGCCGCCTGGTCAACACAAGTGGACGCATCCGAACCAGCCAGGCCGTCTGGGACCCGAGCCGGCCGACACGTCCCGCACAGCTGCGGCAGGTCAGGCGCCGAGGTGGCGCTCCAGGGTCTCGACCTTGGACTCCAGCGCCCCGCTCACCCCAGGGCGGATATCGGCCTTGAGCGTCAGGCTGACCCGCGGCGCCTTTGCCGCGACAGCCTCCACGGCGCGTTTCACCACGCCCATGACCTCATCCCAATCGCCCTCGACGGTGGTGAACATGGCGTCGGTCCGGTTCGGCAGGCCGCTGTCGCGTACTACCCGTACCGCGTCTGCGACGTACTCGGCAACTGCCTCGCCGACTCCGAGCGGCGTCACCGAGAAGGCGACAAGCATCGTGATTCTCCCGCGTGGCTGGTGATGTGATGAGGCGATGCGCGGCCGCAGGGCTAGGCGCCCAGGCCCGGTGGAATCAGGATAAGGGCGCCGGGCCAGACCCGCAGCCCGCCTTATCCCGGTAACGAACTTTGGGTCGCAGTCGCCCCTCGAGGCCTAACCTAACTGCCGCACAAACGGCCTGTCGGCGCTCTTCCCGCCCGCCAGATCGCCCTTGTTTCAGGCACTCCTAGGCGCTCTTAACGGCCAGGCAGCCGTCGGTCAGCGCGGAGCGGTCCACCTTGTCGAGTGTCGTGACGACGATGTCGGCCCCTGCCTCGGCCAGCAGGTCGGCGTCGTCGGCTCGTGCCACGCCGATCGCGGCCATGTCGCCGGCCTTGGCGGCCTCGACGCCTGCGGCGGCGTCCTCGATGACCATCGCGGCGTGCGGCGTGACGCCGAGCTCCCGGGCCGCGGTCAGGAACATCTCGGGGTCCGGCTTTCCGTGGGCGAAGTCCCGGCCCGAGACGTCGGCGTCGAAGAAGTCCAGCAGCGTCAGGCCCGGCCCCATCGACGCCGACGTGATCCCCTGTTCCTGGGCGAAGGTGTCGAGCCGGATCTTGCGCAGGAACAGCTTCGCGTTCTTCGACGATGACGCGGCCGCGACTCGGATGCCTGCGTCCTTGACGGCGATGATGAACCGCAGCGCATCGGGGTACGCGGTGAAGTCGCCGGCCTCGATGAGGCGCACCACCATCTCCTGCTTGCGCTGGGCGTACTGCGCGAGGCGCAGGTCATCGTCGTCGGGGACGTGGAAGTACTCCAGCGCCGCGCGAGCGCCGCTCAGCCGCGGCTTGCCCGACATCTGCTCCTGGTAGACCTGGGAAGTGAACGCTCCCGGCGACCAGGTCGCCCGGCCACGGATGTCGCTCCACTCCCCCTCCATCAGCTCGCGCAGCGACTCGCGCCACGCCTTCTGGTGCGGCGAGTCGACAAGCACGCCGTCGACATCGAAGATCGCTCCCTGAAACGCCGGCACGCGTCCTCCTGTCAGCCGTGGGCCTGCTGGGGCCTCGCACATGCGCCCGGCCGCAGCTCAAACATGCACCGGTCGCCGGGGCGCAACTCGCGGACATCGTCGCCGACCCCGACGCTGATCGGCCGCCGCACGCCCTCCCGGTGGGCGGCTAGCATCAGCCTCCCGTCAGCGAGCGTCACGAGGATCGGCGTCCCCCGGAACTGCATCGTGAACGACAGGCCTTCGAGCCGCGCGGGCAGCCGGGGGTCGAAGTACAGGACGCCGTCGCGGATCTCCGTGCCGGCGTAGCTGCGCTGGGCGAGATCGAGCGTCCCGGACATCACGCCCATGTGAATGCCCTCCTTCGTGGTGCCGCCCTGGACGTCACTGACGTCGCTTTCCAGCGCGGCGAGGAACCTCTCCCACGAGCGGTCGACGTCCAGTCGCGCGAGCACGCCGCCGTGCGCGACGAAGCTCAGCGTGGAGCCGTGTGAGGTGCGCTCGTCGTAGTAGGCGATGTTCTTTCGCGCGGTGTCCGGGCCGTAGTCGTAGCCCAGCCGCGCGAACAGCCGCCGCAGCTCGTCGCGCGAGAACAGATAGAACAGCATCACCGTGTCAGCCTGCTTGGCGAGCTTGTAGCGGTTGGGGTCATCGCCCTCGGCGCGCAGGATCCGGTCGAGGCGCTGGATGTTCCCGTACTTGCCGCGGTAGGCGTCCCAGTCGAGCTCCTCGAGATCCTCGTATCCCTCGAACTGGCTGATGATGCCGTCGTAGTGAAACGGGATGAACATCCGGCGGCTCATGTCCGCCCACCTGCGCAGCTCCTCGTCGCCGAGACCCAGCTTCCCGCGCAGCGCGTCGGCCCGCGTCGCGGGCAGGAACGAGAGGACCTCCTGCGCGACGTCGCACAGCCACGCCACCATGACATTGGTGTAGGCGTTGTTGCGCAGGCCGCCCTCAGCCGCATCCGGGTACTTCTCGTGGAACTCATCCGGCCCCATCACGCCGTGGATCTCATAGCGCTCGCGCTCGGGATTGAAGTGAGCGATCGAGGCCCAGAAGCGCGCGATCTCCAGCATCATCTCCGCGCCGTAGTCACCCAGGAAAGCCAGATCCTCGGTGGTCTGGAAGTAGTGCCAGATGTTGTAGAAGATCGCCGCGCTGACGTGCCGCTGGTTATGGCTCAGATCGCGCTCCCAGCGGCCCGAGAGCGGGTTGAGATGCACGCGCTGGGTCTCCTCCTTGCCCTCGCTGCCGCTCTGCCACGGGAACATCGCGCCACGCAGCCCTGCCTCGCGGGCCGCCGCGCACGCCTCGCCCAGGCGCCGGTAGCGGTACATCAACAACCCTCGGGTGACCTCCGGCATGCGGAAGTTCAAGAAAAGATACACGTAGAGCTCGTCCCAGAACACGTGCCCCCGGTAGGCCTCGCCGTTGAGGCCGCGGGCCGGCACCCCGGCGTCCAGGTCGGCCGTGTGATGCGAGCAGACCTGGACGATCTGGCAGATGTGCAGCCGCAGCAGGAGCTGCACGCGGTCGTCGCCCGGCACCCGGACATCGCACACCCGCCACAGCTCATCCCAGGCCGACGCGTGCCGCGCGAACGCCTGCTCGAAGCCGACGTAACGCAGCGCCGAAGTCCCGGCCTTCGCCAGCGTGTCGCTGATCGCGGGGTCACGCGAGGTGAAGAAGGTCACCATCTTCTCGACCCGGACGGTAACGCCCTGCCGGACGTCGAACGCGAGCATCTGCTGGATGTAATCCTCCATCTGATAGAGGCTGCGGTCGACGGCGAGCGGCTCGCCGCGGTCATCGAGGATGCGCGTGCGCGCCGCCTGGCTGATGTACAAGTTCGACTGACGCGTCTGCACCTTCAGCGCGATCACCTCGGGCCCGAACGTCCTGGGTGACACCGGGTCGAGGTGGCGGCTCTCGAGCTGCTGGTAGCGCGCGACACCGCCGTTGGTCACCCGTCCGTCGAGACCGGACACCACCTCCACCCGGCCTGACCAGTTCTCGGGCGTGAGCGTCCACTCGATGCCCGCGTGATGGAGGTCAGCCATGCTCACGAACCGCCGGCTGCGCAGCAACGTCTCACGGCCAGCGGAGTCGCGGAAGCGCAGCTCGCGGATCACGGTCGCGCTGCGGATATCGAGCTCATGCCGGTAGCCGAGCAGCTCGACGTCGGCGAGCCGGATGGAATCCTCGCCCTCAATGCGCAGCTTGAGCACCAGCCAGTTGGGCAGGTTGACAAGATCCTCGTTGAGCACCGGCACGCCGCCGAGGATCGTCGTCTCGCGGTTGTAAACGCCGTGCCCGTACGTGCCGGGATAATGCACGCCGTCGGCGTCCTCCCACTCCGCCGTGCCGCGCGTGCACAGGTAGCCATTGCCCGTCGAGGTCAGTGCCTCGCGCAGCCCCTCCTCGGCAGGATCGAACCCCTCGTAGACGAGCGAGAAGCCGTTCACCGGGCTGCTCTGAGCAGGCACTCGGACGCGCGCGCGAAGCCCCCCGCGCCACCGGCCAGGAGGCCGGCGCGCATGACGATATCCCGCGGCCCCACCTCGGAGCCCACGCCCATCCGCGCCACGCTGCCGGGCCGACCGTCCGCCACCATCGCGTCAAGGACGCCGAACGCATCGAGGTCGGTCACGTCGCTGCCGCCGGAAAGCGCCACATGCGGCCGACCCGCCACCATTAATTCACGCACCGACTGCCTCTTTTCGATCGGCACGGGCGGCCGCGCCTCCAGCACCTTGCGTCCTCGACTGCACGGCGAGCCCTGCGCCAACTCAGCCTTCTCCGCAACACCCCGCAGACGGGCAAGCACCGCGTGCTCGCCGGGCACCCCAGGCCAGCGGAGGGCCGCGAGCGGGCCGTGGTCCTCGATCCGTATTCGCAGCATCCGCAGCTCCCTCGCATAGCTCCCTCGCATCGCGGGCGGCGGCGAACCGGGGTACGGTGCCTTGCCATTCCTCAAGCGCGGCGACCTGCGCATCATAACTGAGACGCGGAAGCGCCGGCTGTTCCCGCGGTTCAACTGAAGGCAGGATCCGGGTAAGGTTTCGGCCGACGATGAGGGCCTGGATGCTGGCGGTTCCTTCGTAGGTGTGGACGACCTCCATATCGGTGAGGTGCCGGGCGACGTGGTGCTCGAGGAGCAGCCCGGTTGCCACCGAGGATGTCACGGGCGCCCGGGCAGGCTTGCCGGCCTTCTGTGCATGATTCATCTTGGCCATTGACGCCATCGGCCCGGTGAACCGGCCCTGCTCCTGCAGTTGCGCCATCAGGCGCACGAGACCGCACAGAGCGCCGGGCGGGCCGGGTACTCGGCGTGGCTGTCCTGGTGCTCCGCAGCGACCCGCTAGTCACGCCGTGCCGAGCCGATGGCGTGCATCGGCTACGCCGACAGGCGGCATCACGCTGAGTTACGGGCAGTCCCATGGAGAATGCGTGCGGAGCCGCCTGGTCGTCGGCGGCTCACTGGGAGGCGGGACAGCGACGAGTACAGATCGCGGAGTTTGGTGCCGGGTTGCTGCGGGTGGAGCCCTAGCCGCCGGGGCGCGGCCGTGCCCCGGCTGCCTATCGTGGGCGCCTGGAGATCTTTGGGGACGCCCTGGCCGCAGGCTGCCTCTCAGCTCGGCGGCCGTCTTCGGCCCTGCTCAGCCCGCGGGCTCGGGAGGGGGCGGCGTGAGTCGGCCGACGACCGCACCGGAGTCCGCGGCCAGCGCGTCGCCGTGGCGGTGCACGACCTTCCATTCGCCATCCTCGCGCCGGAAGATCGTCGTCGCACGCCAGCACGTACGGCTGGGGCTCGGCACCATTGACCGAGGCCGTCGTGTGCTCCAGCGCCACGGTGTACGCCAGATCGCCGCGAGCCTCGGCAGCGACGATCTCGTTCTCGTACGACAGGCAGTTCGAGAACTGCTTGCCCAGCGTGTCGAAGACCGGCCCGATCTCGGCCCATCCGCGCCCGGACATCGCCGCGCCAAAGGCTGGCCGGTCGAGAAGTTCCAGAACTGGCTCGCGGATCTGCTCCAGCGTGTCTGCCTGCCGTGACGACGGCGCGACCTCAGCCCGCGGCGGTCAGCGCGGCAATCTTCTCGCTCATCCGCTGGTACAGCTCGCCCGGGCCCATGTCTCTTCCAGGTGCACCACACCCGACGTGCCCCAGATCGGCAGCACGACCCACGCACCCGCCAGCTTCACGGCTACGGGCAGATGCAAGGCGTTCTTTCTGGTCAACTCGCTCCGAGCCATCCGGGTCCCGGTCTAAGCCGGGCACGCCGACGGGGCTTCCCTGGCGCGGAGGCCGGATCCGAACTGGTGTGCGGTCCGCCCGCTGCTGTACTTTGCTGCTGTACCCGCCTGGAACTCTGGGCGTCAAGAGCCTGCTCGCGCTGGTGCTCCTGCCGCTGGTGGTGGGCTTGTTCATCCGCGCTTGCTACGCCGATCATGCCAAGGCCTGGCAGCCCGAGCTGGTGAAGGCGGCCAACCTCGCGCTGGTGATCGCCCGTTGGCAGTGATCAATGACGGCAGCCCTTGATTGAGGTCCAGCCGACGTCCAGGATCCGGCCGGGGCGCGGGATATGTAGCCGCGCATACCGCAGTTCGCGGGTCAGGCGGGGCCAGGTGCAGTCAGATGCAGCGGCCCCCAGCCAGGAGTGTTGGTGACCGGCCATGGTGGCTCTTTATGAAGGCGCCTGGTCAGGGGCCTGCGCCTGCTCGGCTACGTGTTCATCCGCCGGGATGTCAGTGACGTGGGTGGTGCCGTATCCCTCGGTTGCCGGGTCCCCGTGCTCGCCTCTGGTGAGGGCGAACTCCTCCTCCGGCGAGAGCACCAGGCGGTGCCGCCCGGCAATGGCGAAGTACGCGATGCCGAACAGGAAGTAGATCAGCGTCCCGTACACCCCCGGCCGGTAGCTGGGGTTCGAGTACAGCGAGACCAGCGCGACGACGGCGATGATGCCGGCGATCGCCGCCCCAGGGATCCCGACGAGGCTCCGGTAGGGCCGCTCAATGTTGGGCAGCCTGATCCGGAGGAGGATGAACGACAGGCACTGCATGGTGTAGGAGATGACCGCGCCGAACACCGCCATGTACAGCAGCGCACCAACGATCTGCCCCGCGAGGAAGCCGCTCGACTTCCCCAGCTCGTAGATCAGCACCGCGAGGGCGTACCCGACGATCCCGCCCGCGATGAGGGCGACATGGGGGGTCTTGCGCTTAGCATCGGTGATCGACAGCCACTTGGGGAAGTAACCGGCCCGCGACAGTGAGTACGTATTCCGCCCGTAGGCGTAGATGATCGTGAAGAAGCTGGCGATCAGTCCCACCAGGCCGATCAGGGCGAGCAGGGTGGCCGCCGTCCCCGCGCCGAACACGCCCTTGAAGCCGTCGAACAGCGGCGTGGCGGACACGCCGACCTTGGCTGCCCCCCCGTCCACCGCGGGGTTGAGCAGGAGCGTCAGCGCACCGGTGAGGACGAGCGTGCTGATCCCCCAGATGGTCGCGCGAGGGACGTCGCGTTTCGGGTCGTGCGACTCCTCGGCGGCGAGCGGCAGTTCCTCGATCGCGAGATAGAACCAGATGGCGAACGGAATGGCGGGGAAGATCCCGCCAAGCCCGTGAGGGAGGAAGCTCGACTGACCGGGATCTGGCTTGATGTTGAACAGCAGGCTCCCGTCGAACTTTCCCGATACCAGGACCGAGATGAAGAAGAAGGCGAGGATACCCAGGGCGAGGATGTTAATCACGACCGTGAACCGCATCGTGATCTTGATCCCGATGTAGTTGATCCCCACGAAGATCACGTAGAACACTGCCCACCAGGTGATCGGGCTGTTCCACCACGGCGAGCCGGTGATGCCGGACAGCGAGATGACGATGTCCTGCATCAGGAAACCCATCGCCCCGACCACCACGGCCGGGGTGATCACGTACTCCATGTTCTCGGCGAGCCCGGTGATGAACCCGCCCCACGGGCCCATCGCTGAGCGGGCGAACGAATACGCACCCCCCGTATGGGGCAGCGCGGGCGACATCTCGGCGATGCTGAAGCACAGGCCGTAGTACATGACCGCGATGAAGACCGTGGCGATCAGCAAGCCCCCGAAGCCGCCGGCGTCCAGGCCGAGGTTCCATCCGTAGAAGTCACCGGAGATCACTGCGGCTACCCCGAGGGACCACAGCGACCAGAAGGCGGCGTGACGCTTGAGGCCTCGTTTCGCGAAGTAGTCTGCGCCCGCTTCCTGGTAGCGGACCGAGCCGACCTTGCGTCCCTCCATGCTCATGGCGGGCTCCCTTTCTGCCGTGCCGCTCTCACGCCAAGTTGCCGCCCGGCTCGGGCGATTTGTCTGACAGGCATCGCCTTTTGCGCGGATGGTACGGGAGCTTTACAAAGCGCGTCAAGACCGGTTCTCATGGCGATGAGCAGCCTGCCTGGGCTGTGATACCGGGTTCAAGTCCAGGTTGTGCCAGGCCGCGTCCACGCGCGGCGCGCGCTTGACGCTCAAAGTTGTCTGACGAATACTCGCGGCGTGGACCGGGAGCGGCAGGTGTCGGGGCAGCGTTCGAGGTTGCGGTCGGTTTCGGTCCAGGGCGAGCTTGCCGAGCGGATCGGCCGGGGCCGACTTGAGGCGGGGACCCGTCTGCCGTCGGAGCCCGAGCTGGCCGCCGAGTTCGGCGTGTCCCGCGCGACCCTCCGTGAGGCGCTGCGGGCGCTGGAGGGGCAGGGGCTTGTCCGCCGGCGCTGGGGATCGGGGACGTATGTGGCCGAGCGGTCGCGGGTGGCCAACAGCCTGGAGGTGAACTTTGGTGTCTCCGACGCGATCCGCGCCGCCGGGATGGAGGCCGGAACCGAGCAGGGACGGACGCGGACCGGGCCGGCGTTGGCCAGCGAGGCCGAGTGCCTTGGGCTTGACCCGGGCCAGGATGTGCTGGTCGTCGAACGGGTCCGGACGGCGGACGGCAGGCCGGTGGTGTTTTCCCGTGACATCTTGCCCGGCAAGATCATCGGTGACCGCGCGGATGTCGCGGAGCAGATGCTCCGCCGGTCGATTTACGAAGTGCTCGAGCGCGACCTGGACATCGTGATCAATCATGGGGTTGCGAGCTTCCGTCCCGTGCGGGCGGACCGCACGGTCGCCCGGCTGCTGGGCACCGGTGCCGGGGAGCTGCTGCTGTACCTGTCGCAGGTCGACTACGCCGAGGGCGGAGCAGCCGTGCTCTCGTCCCACGAGTACCATCTCGCGGACGCCTTCGACTTCTCGGTCGTCCGGCAGGGCCCCGGAAGGAGATTCTCATGACCGCCGCAGTGGGCAAGGCCGTGCGCCTCCAAGCGCGCGATCGACCCGAAGGGGGTCGGTCATCTGCGCTCTGGACCACGGGATGACCTCACCATCAGGCCACGTTCACCGTCCGAAGATCCACAGGACAAGCCCTCGTATGGTCTGCGCCACGTTGATCAGAAATTCCAGACAGGAGCACATTCGATGCCCCGCGAAGTCATCTCCACACCTGAGGCGCCGGAGTACCCCAGCTACAGCCAGGCGGTGAAGGCGGGCAACACGATCTACGTTGCCGGAACAGTCGGAGTCGATGTGGCGACTGGCGAGCTGGCAGGGCCCACGATCCAGGAGCAGACCCGCCAGTCGTTGCTCAACTGCCAGGCGATCTTGCGTGCCGGTGGCGCCGAGCTGAGCGAGGCCGTCATGGTCCACACCTTGCTCCTGCGACCAGAAGACGCTGACGGCGTCATCGAGGTCTTCGACGAGTTTTTCCCGGACGTGCGGCCGCCGCGCTGCGTGAGCAAGCTGGGTGTCGACCGGCCGGGGATTCTGGTATCGATTGCCGTCGTAGCCGTCACAGACTGATCGCTGGGCCCGACCCAGCGCCGGACCGAGCCTCCTTGCCCAGGCCGCAGACCCGGCATGGGGCAGTTCGAGCATCCGTTGAGCCAGCTTGCGTGCGGCTGGAGCGGACGCCGTGACGCGCAGAAGGAAGATCTGGCGCAAGGTCAATAGCGTCTCGGTCGGCCTCGATAGCCGCAAATATTCGGCAGAAAGGCGCAAGCGCCCGGCTGCCAGTGCCGAGCGGAATTTCACCCTACGTGCGCGGTCCGCATCGGCCAACGCTCCCGCCCGGGCCCGCCGTGGCAGGCACGGCTGATCCTGCCGGTGACCTGCTACGCGGTCCGGCTCGGCCGGGCGCACCTGGGCCGGCGGGTCATCGCCGGGATGGAAGACCAGGCGCTCGTCATCGCCGCGCCGCGGCAGGGCAAGTCCGGGTGGCTGGCGGACAGGATTATCGACCACCCCGGCGCGGTCATGACCACCAGCACCCGCACCGACCTGTACGTCAACACCGCCGCGCTGCGGGGCCGGCGCGGGGTGCTGCACGTGTTCAACCCCGAGGGCATCGGCGGCCTGCCGTCGACCTTCCGGTGGAACCCGGTACGCGGCTGCGACCAGCCCGCCGTCGCGCTGCAACGCGCCGCTTCGTTCACCGCCGCCACCGAATCACGGGGACTGCATGACATGGCGTTCTGGATCGGGAAAGCCTCCTCCGTGCTGGCCAGCCTGCTGCACGCCGCCGCGCTCGATGGCCGCACCATGAACGACGTCTACCAGTGGGCGCACGGCACCGGCGACCAAGCGCCCGAGGAGATCCTTACCGCCCACCCCGGCGCGGCCGAGGGCTGCTCGGCCCGATCCGCGAACTGCGCCGCCCCGGCCGGACCGCTGATTCGATCCGGATAACCGTGACCCGGGCGCTGTCCTGGTACGCCGACCCCGCCGTCGCCGCCGCGACGTCACCCGGCCCGGACGAGGGATTCGACGGCGGCGGTCATCACCGCGGCGCTGGCCACCGCGCCGAGCGCGGTGGCCATCGTCTTCCCCTGCTCGGCGGCCAGTTCGGCCAGGGACCAGCAGGGCAGGTAGACGGCGAGCTCGAGCGGATCGGTGTTGACGCAGCGAACGCGGCTGGCCGCGGCCCGAGCAATTCGAGCGGATCCCAGGTGATCACGAACAGCCGCAGCGCGTCGGCCATCCGGGCCTGAGCGGGCGAAAGGGCCTGCCATTCGGCTCTAAGCTCAAGCAGCTTGTGCTCGGTGACGGGCGGCTGGCCCAGAAGTGGCCGGACCTGGCCGGGAAGCCCTGAGATCGGATCGCCTGGCATGCCAGCCATAGCCCGGATGTACCCGCAGCGACTGCGTTACCAGGGCTGTTTCGACGACAGCCTCAGACGGGCCTGCAGCAGCGGCGTGATCGCGCGGGATTCGGTGGCCGTTACTCGGTACAGCGCAGCGATTGCGTCATGGGTGATCCCAGCCTCGCCTGCGCGGTAGCCGACCATCCGGTGGATGGCGGCGGCCAGCACGCTTGGCCGGTGCACGGCTGCGAGCTCGGGACCGTCGCTGACCCGCCACCATGCGGCCAGGCAGCGCAGGGTGAGCGGGAGAGCGTGCGCCGGGAGGACCCTTCGCCATAGCCGGACCGCCACCGGGTCGAGATCGCAGTCCGGCTCGGGAAGCCCGCCGAACACGCGCGCTGAGACTGAGCTGAACAGCCACCTGGGTGACGGCAGCCGGGCCGACACCCAGCTTCCGAACGGCAGCATCTCGGCAATCAGCCGCGTATCCGGATGCCAGCGCAGCAGGTAGTTGTACCGGGCACGGCCAGCGTCCAGCAACCCACAGGTACCTGCAAGATCGCTGTCGTCGGACACCGAGGTGGCCGAGGTAAGGCTTTCCGGGCGCTCGCCTGCCGCCATGCCGATTGCCCTGGTCGGCCCAGATATGCCGTACAGGCGGATGGCCACGGTCGCCGGCGAGTCTGGAGCGCACAGCCGCCGCAGTGCCCGCAGGTTGCCCTGGCCGGTCACTGACCAGAACTCCATCGCCAGTTTCTCGCCCGTCTTGCTCAGCGCCTGCGGACTGAGCAGCTTGGGCCTGGCGGCGGGAGATGCTGGCGGGGATGCTGCGGGGGTGGGCCGCGAAACAGCAGTCCGGGGCTTCGCCCGTACTGGCCCGCTCGCAGCCCGGGCTGCCCCCTGCCCCGAGTTCACCGGGTTCCGCACCTCACTCCCAGCCGAGTCAGGTGCTGGTCCCTTCCTCCGGTCATGAACAGGCACCGGGGCCGCAGACATGGGCGCGGGGACGGAAGAAGACCGCGGTGCGGGCGGGCCCGCGGCCACCTTGGTCATGCAGCGCGCACAGCCGAGATGGGTCTTGGCTGCGACAATCGGCCAGCTTCCGGCGTCCGCTCCGCAGCTGGGACAGCACAGCGGTGCGAAAGCGCCGGCCGGCAGCAGCCACTCCAGCACCAGCGGAAAGCGCCGGGCGCCCCGAAGCACGTCAACCGGGAGGCGCAGGACCGGGACATACAGCAGGTGCAGCCGGTAGGGGCGGATCTCGTGCCGGGGCGTGTATTTCTCATCGATCTCGGCCAGCCGCCGCTTCTGCTCCGCCCGGACGCTGTCCATCCGGGCCGCCAGCAGCGCCTGCCGATCCGGGGCAGCGTTTGCCTGGCGCCTGACCAGCGAGGCGAGCGCCTCGGCGTAGTACTTCTCGGCCCTCGCCCGTTCCGCGTCCGCGGCTGCGCGCACCGGCCCGTCCGCAAGTGCCCTGCACCGGTTGGCCGCTGTCCGGTCGAGCAGCCGATGAGCGGCGGCCAGGGCTGGCGGGAGCGCCCCGAGATTCGGCACAGCACCCGCGGGCGAGCCATCCGCAGCAAACCGCCGCATCCGCTCGACAGCCTGCTCTGGCAGTTCCTGCCCGGACGGGACGTCCACCCAGCATTCCGCTCGTTCATGGAACCGGTCGTCCGCGGACGCTGTATAGGTCACCATCGCGCCGACCCGGAGCGCCTGCCGCAGGCACCGCTCTGCGGGCCCGCTGGCATCGATCCGGCCGTGATCAACGGGGAACGCCTCACGCGCCCTCTCCAGCAGCCGCGCATCGGCGGGCGGCCCAGCGGCGGGGACGGCAAGGCGGAGCACGCCGGCATCGTCGGCCGACAGGACATCCTCCGCGGCGGCCATCAGCAGCGGGTGGCCAGCTCCGAGCAACGCCACCCCGTCCTCGCGGGCGACATCAGCGTGTTCGGTGACGGCGAACTCCTCCGGCAGTTCAAGCCTGCGCTGCAGCTGCGGGGGGATCATCACCAGCGCGGTATCGCCTGACCTTTCCCAGAGCCCGCCACGCGACTCGACGTAACTCAGCCAGAACGCCAGTCCGCCATCCGCGGTCACTTCACGCTCACCCCTGGCCGATCAGCTCATCGGTAAACGAGCGATCCTGCAGGTACTCCGTTCTGGCCCGGGCCAGATCTTCTCCCATTTCCGCCAGTCGCTCGGCGAACTCTGCATCGTCGCGGGACTCGACATAGGCGTCGAACACCGATGTCTCGAAGTCGAAGTCGTCGTCGATCTTGCCCAGGATCATGTCAAGCTCCCCGACCACGAGCTCGAACAAGTTGATCTTGGCTTCAAGCACGTGCATAATGCGCTGCTCGATGGTGTCGCGGGCGACGAGATTGGTCAGCACCACATCCCGCGTCTGGCCGACCCGGTGCAGCCGACCGAGCCGCTGCTCGATCTGCATTGGATTCCACGGCAGGTCGATGTTAATCATCACATGGCAAAACTGCAGGTTACGCCCCTCACCCGCCGATTCGGTGCTCAGCAGCACCGGCACCTCGTCGCGGAACGCCGAGATCGCCTTCTCCTTGTCGGAACGGGCCAGGCTCCCGTGGTAGATGGCGGTCGGGATGCCCTGGATGCTCAGTTCGCTGGCGAGCGTGTTCAGAGTCTGTCGGAAGGCGGTAAATACGAGCACCTTTTCCGGGACGGTGCCGCGCAGCCTCGCGGCAAGTTCGGCGACCTTGCTCGTGCCAGCTATCGCGGCGGCTTGACGGCCGAGATCCTCCCACCCCACCTTGACCAGGGTCGGGGCAACAGCGGCCGGACTCGAACCGGCCAGCCTTGCCAGGTTGCGCAGGGTCATCCGACTGGATCGCGGGGCATCCCGCGCCTCCTCCCTGATCCGCGTGGCGATCCCCGCATACAGCGCTGATTCCTCAGCGGAGGGTGTCACGAGCACTGTCTCGGCGAGGCGCTGTGGCAGCATCACGCTCACCTCGCTGCGGCGGTGACGGACCATTACCTCCCTGGTCCTGGCACGCAACTCGGCGACCTTGCGCGGTGCGCCCGGCTCGCCGGACCCATGCTGGACGCGGAACTGCGTGGGGGTGCCCAGCAGGCCGGGAGCGACAAGGCTAACCAACTCATACAGATCCTGGAGCCGGTTCTCCACGGGAGTGGCCGTGAGCAGCAGCAGATACCGGGCGCTCAACGTTCGCGCCAGCCGACCGGAGGCACTGCGCGGATTGCGCAGCCGGTGGGCCTCGTCCACGATGATCGCGTCCCACGGCCTGTGCGTCAGCATCGACCTGAGAGGCTCGCGGCGTGCGGCGGCAAGTGAAGCGATCACCACCGGGTGATCGCTGCTAGCGTCCCACCCCGCTTTGCCGGCCATGGTGGTAGGCAACGCGAACTTCCGCTCTAGTTCCTCCCGCCACTGCTGGGTCAGGCCCGCCGGAACGACCACGAGGACCCGGTCGGCAAGGCTGCGCATCCGCAACTCTGACAGCACCAGCCCTGCCTCGATCGTCTTGCCGAGCCCGACCTCGTCGGCGAGAACTGCCCGGCCTCGCATCCTGCGCAGCACCGTCTGGGCCGTCTGCCACTGGTAGTCGAAGGGCTCGAAGTCAAGCCTGGGCTGGGACAGGAAGGTGTCGAATCCCGGCCTGCTCCACATCTCCACAGCGGCTTCGACCAGGCGGGTGCGTTCTCCATCGACCGGTGCACCTTGCCGCAAGGCACCGAGGAGGGACAGATACGGAGCGAGAACCGGAGACAGCTCGTCCAGGGATGGCGAACCGGCCGTCGTCATGTAAGGCAGGTTATCGGAGTTGTCCTGGCGGCCCGGACAGAAAAGGCACTCGCGCGCGCGTCGGCCGAAGAATCCCGGCGGCTGGCTAACGACAGTCGTCGCGTGGTCCGGTGTCCAGCCGGAGCGCCCGCAGCCGCGCAGCGGCGAGGACGAACGAGCCATCCGGCACCCGCTCAGCTGGCTGGGTGCTGCGGCTTCCGTGGCTGCATGTGGCCTGGCGTCGCCTGGTGTCGCTCCACGTTGGCTCCCCACCTGGCTCCCAGAACTCGTTAGCGCCGCTAATGTTCGAAGCTCCTGCCGCCACCCGCGCCGTGCGGATCTGCTGGCCCGGCGCGCTCGCCGACGCGATACGCGGCATCCCCTGGATGCCCGCTACCGCAACCGTCTGACACGCATATCAGACGGCGGTCAGGCGCGCTCTCAACCGGCATCATCTGTCAAGTCGCCCGGCCGCCACATGGTGCTGACAACGGGTGCACCCTCCGGCAGGCCCAGGGTGGCGGCGACGTGGAAGCCGAAGTGCTGGTAGAGCGGCACGTTTGCCAGCTTCGAGGATTCGAGGTAGGCGGGCAGCCCCTCCTTGTCGCATCGCCGGAGCCGCGAGCCCTCAGCTGGAAAGAACCAGCCGAACACCGGATCGTCATAGAAGGCGCGGGCGAGCATCTGAGCGGTCTCCGTCGCATCTCCACGCCCGGCCACCCGTATCTCAAGACCAGCCACGCACACCAGCGTAGGCCGCTACCGGATTCCACGGCTCGCCTGCGAAACGAAGGACCGACTTCCGGGCGGCTGCACGAGTTCCGAATCAAACCGGGCCTGAGGTTCCGAGATTCGAGCCCTCAGGACTGACTGACATATCGGCCCGCTGACGGAGTGTTACGCGGTGTCTGGCCTGGTATTTTCCTGGATTTTCTGGCGGTTTCTGCCTCCGGCCGGCCAGGGGTGCGCGATAAATGAACGCAGTTCACGTGGCGTTTCTCTGGAGGCAAGGTGGCGGCTGGGCTGTTGCAGGCGCCGCTGCCGTGGCTTCACCCCCAGGATCGTCTCCGTTCCGTTCGGCGCCGGTCATCGTCTTCGGCGATCAGGACTCGCATCGGCATTCACCAGTTCCCAGGATGGCAGGTCTTCGCCGCGCGGCCATCCGAAGGTGACAGCCATGTGACAGCCGTCACCTCCTTGTCACCGGCCACCCCATACGCCTGATTCCTGACGGCACCCAGCCGCAAGGAGACGCGAGATGAACGGATGCGAGATTAACGACAGCTCCGGCGGCCGACCCGAACGGCGGCGGTCATGGCCGCGGTGGGCAGCAACCCTTGCCGCGATGGCCCTGCTATGCCTGCTGGCAACGGCATGCGGGGGTGGCTCGTCCCCGCCGCCTCCGCCACGGGAGGGTCCGCCTACGCCGCGGGAGGGGCCACGCGTGAGCAGGCGGCGCTCGCCTACGCGAGGTGCATGCGCTCGCACGGCGTGCCGGACTTCCCCGACCCCGACAGTAACGGCGACTTCCACGTTGGCAATAACTCCGTCAGCAGCCAGGAGACGGCGGCCAACCAAGTCTGCAACCACCTGCTGAATGTCGGCCAGTACCAGGCCGCGGCCCGGGCCTGCCAGTCACTGGCGACGCACGCCAAGGGATGAAGGTAAGTCATGAGCGGGACGGTCCCCCATGGCCGGGACGCGAGCCGGCAGGCGGATACCCTGGCGGCGGCCGGAGACCCGGCGGCCCCGTCGCGGCCGGGGCCGCCGGGTGACCGCGGACGCGGTCGGGGTGGTGCTGGCGGCGGGAGGCGTGGCCGCGTGGCGCGCGGGGGTGTTCGGTCCGGACGGCTCGCCGGGGGCGGCGGCCGGGGGCGCGGCCCCCGGTGACGACGCAGGCCGTGACGTGACGGGATCTGGCGGCGTCGACGCCGGTGACCGCGACGCTGGGGTACGGGGAGTCATACACGGTGACCGGGAGGGGCGGCGGGACGCTGACTTGGCTGCCGTCGGCTGGCCAGGTGATCAGGCAGGGGCAGGCGCTGTACAAGGTCGACAACGGCACCCCGGTGGTGCTGCTGTACGGCAGCGTCCCGGACTGGCGGCCGATGTCGGCCGGGGATACCGGCGCGGACGTGTCCCAGCTCAACCACGACCTGGTACGCCTCGGGTACGCGGACAGCGCGGATATCAGCGCGCTGGGCTGGGACTACTACTCCTGGGAGACCAGGTACGGGGTGCAGCAGATGGAAGAGCATCTGGGCGTCTCCAGCCCGCCGGGGTCGCTGGTGCTGGGCTCGGTGGTGTTCGAACCGGGCGCGCTGCGGGTCAGCCAGGTCACGAGCAGCCTTGGCGGCCAGGCGGGCGGGCCGGTGCTGGACGCGACGTCAACGCGGCACGTGGTCACGATCAGCCTGGATGCCGCGCAGCAGACCGAGGTGAAGGCGGGCGATAAGGTGACCGTCACGCTGCCGGACGGGAGGACCACGCCGGGGACGGTCTCGTGGGTCGGGCGGGTCGCCACCCGTTCCAGCGGCTCGGGCAGCGGCGGCTCGGTTTGGTAACGGCGGCAGCAGCAGCACGTCCACCGTCCCGGTGCGGGTCACGCTCACCCACCCGCCGGCGGCGGGCACCCTGGACCAGGCGCCAGTGATGGTGAACATCACCACCGACAGCGTCAAGAACGCGCTGGCGGTGCCAGTGGGGGGGCTGCTGGCCCAGGCGTCGGGCGGGTACGCCATCGAAGTCGTCGGCGCGGGTAACACCCGGCACCTGGTGCGGGTGCAGGTGCAGGTGCAGGTGCAGGTGCAGGTGCAGGTGCAGGTGCAGGTGCAGGTGGGGCCTGTTTTCGATGACGCCGACGGGCTGGTGCAGGTGACCGGGGCGCTGGCGCCCGGGCAGCACGTCGTGGTGCCGGCGACATGCGCGCCGCCGCTGAGTCGGCCACGCCCGTCCCGGCGGCCGCCTGGCTTTCGCCGCTGGTTCCGGTGCTGGAGCTGGAACAGGTCAGCAAGGAGTATCCGGGGTGGCCGGCGGTGCGGGCGCTAGATCAGGCCAGCCTGGCGGTGGCCGCGGGGGAACTGGTCACGATCGTGGGCCCATCCGGGTCGGGCAAGAGCACGCTGCTGCACCTGATGGGCACCCTGGACCGGCCCACCACCGGGACGGTGCGGGTCACCGGCCTGGACACAGCGCAGATGAAAGACCGGCAACTGTCGGCGCTGCGGGCTTCCCGGATCGGGTTCGTGTTCCAGCAGTTCTTCCTCGCCGAACGCCAGACCGTGCTGGCCAACGTCGCCGGCGGGCTGCTCTATGCCGGCATCCGTCGCGCTGAGCGCCGCCGTCTGGCCGCCAGCGCGCTCGCCGCGGTCGGGCTGGCGCACCGGGCCAGCGCCCGGCCGACCCAGCTATCAGGTGGGGAACGGCAGCGGGTCGCCATCGCCCAGCACGCCGACCTGAGCGAACGCGTCCGCGCTGAGCCCGCATGCGATGATGGGGCTCGCCATATGCGATTCCTACCAGGTCGTTCGCCCCCCGGGTAGCGCACCGGCCGCGACCGTCAGGAACAGAGCCGGTACGGTGGCGATGGCGCCAGCACTGACGGAACCGGCCCAGCCGATGTGCATGCCGACCCACTCGACCGAGGGCTGGCGACCTGACAGCATGGGGCAAGCCAGACTCGAAGCTGCGAGATTTCATTGGCCGCTGCGTTGCGTATCGGTGTCGGCGATACCTGGAGGGACGATCTTGCCTTGGTCGATTTCCTGGGATAGTTCGGCCTTGGCGGTGAGGGCTCCCTCGTCCAGTACGCCGGAACCCGCGGCGCGGGAGATCGCGTCGCCGCCGCGGCCGCGCCGTCTGCGCCACCGGCCCGCGCCACCGCGGCGGCGCCCGGGCTTGCGGCCAGCGCAGCCGGGTCCCGCCAGATGATCTCGCTGATCAGATGCCCGGACACCGGTCGGCGAACAGCAGCGCGCCGCGGAACCCAGCGATTTCCGCCAGCCACGGGACGGCGGTATCCCCGAACACCTCGATGGCGTCCTCGAACGCTGCCCGCCCGGCCTCCATCCGCGTCAGCCGGACCCCCTCCCCGCCGGGCAATTTCGCCGCGCAGCGGCGCTACTGCCTGCTCGCTGTCCAGCAGCGCATCGTGCGACACCCAGGGTGATTCGAGTACCGCGGCCCGAGCTCGGGGCTCGCCAGCAGCGACATCCCCAGATTGGCTCGCTGGCCCACGCCCGCCGGGCGGACCTCGCTCTCGATGTAACAGACAGATTCGCCCAGCCGAAGCGGATCCGCGGTGATCAGGTTGAGCCGGGCATGCAACACGGCGACTCCCAGGAAAGGTCACCCTGGCCGGCGACCGTAGCGAGGAGCAGGCCGGCCATCGCGCCGACCAGTGCCAAAAACGGCACACTCCCCTTGAGGTACCGGCGAAGCCGGAAGGTGAAGCGGGTACGTGCCGACGGCAACCTCGTCGCCAGCGAGCCGCTGCCGCCACCCGCGGGTTTCGCGGCGCCGTGCGCGGCCGGGCCGGCCGCTACAGCGCTAACAGCAGCGCCAGCTGGCCCACGATCATGGCAGCCCGGCAGCCCGGTCAGTCGCTCGTTCTCGCTGGATAGCTCTTCCCACCCGTTGTGATCCGCCATCGGTTCCTCCCCCCGTGCGCGACGCCCGGGCACTGGCGCCGCTGCGGTGTTGGGCCGCACCCTCCGACACGCCGGAGCCCGTGTCTTCAACGCAGAACTGCTCATCACTGAATGACTCGTCCATGTTTCCCCATGGCCGGTCCGGTTTGACAGGGGCCAAGGTCCCGCCGAGATGCCGAAATCCTGGATTGGCTCCGGGGTGGGCTGACGTGGCCGGCGCCCTGCCGTAACGCCCGCGATGCTGCCGGGCGGCGAACCCGGTGGCAACGCAGGGTGCGCCCGGGCGGCGAGGACTTTCGGCACCGCCGGTAATACCCGCTGATGACATGATCGCGATCTGGGCTATGCCGGGCGGTGCCGGCGAGGCTGGTTCTGGGGCGGAGGATCAGACCGGCTCAGATAGGGGTGGCGTTCATGGCTTCAGGCCGGCCGAACGGCGTGTCCCTTGACACCTGATCAAGCACGGCCTTGCCGTCACCCTGACAGCGAGCAGGCCTGGGATCTCACCCAGAGTCCGCCGCCAGGCCCGTTCCGATCGCAGCAGCCGATACCCGGAACGTCCGTCAACAAGTAGCCGATGAGCGGGTCCTACGCGAGCGGCGCGGAGTCAGCAGGCTCCTAGTACTTCGCGCCCTTGCGCCACGCCATCTCCTGCAGTTCGAATGTGTTGCCGTCAGGATCGGAGAAGTCTGCTCCTTTAACGCCGCCCCCGAAGTCCTGGATTTCGCCGATCTCTACACCTCGGCGGACAAGCTCGGCACGCGCCCCGGTGATGTCCTCCACAACCAGGTGCAAGCCTCTAACACTGCCGGGTTCTCCAGCGTACACATCCAGCCCTGTCCCAAAACCGACCGAGCAACCCGAGCCCTCTGGTGTCAACTGGACGACCCGGACGCCCTCGCTGGGCTGCACGTCAAAGTCCTTCTTGAAGCCGAGCTTGTCAGCATAGAAGGCGATGGCTCGGTCCACGTCCGAAACCGGGAGCGGGATCAGTTCCAGCCTCATCTGCATCGGAGTCGAGCCCCCTTGACCTGTTCTCGTCCGAGCGATCATTCCATACCGCCGCCGACATCCGCTCACTGCCGCGTCGCGTGCCCGCTGAGCACGCGAGCGGCTCAACCGGATCTGCCGCTGTCCAGCTCGCTTGACTGACGACCGGATAGGCGCGACTTCCTCGGCACGATGACGACGTGCCGGTCTGCGATGCGTGCGTGAGCGACCTGCTCTATTGCGACAGGCATGACGCCTACTTCTGTCCCGTCTGCGACCGGTGGCAGGAACAGGCGTGCACCGATTCCGAGTGCACCTACTGCCCTGGTCGTCCGGAACGACCCAGCATCTGCGACCACCCGGATCGGCACTACAAGACCCACGACTGATCGCGCGCAGCTGCCGCCGATCGCGCGTCAGGTGGGAGTGGACACCGGGCGTTCAGGGCGGTCTGGACGGACGCCGGGCACGGGCCGGACCAGCTGCCTGACGCCTGGACCGGTTCGCCTTCCTGCTCGGCGGCAGCGGCAGTGAGCGGCTGGCCTGCCCATGACTAGCATCGCGGGCTGGCCGGGCAGCTGTCCCCGGGGGTCAGGGCGGCGACCGCGCCGCGAGTTTCATCGCGGGCTACGGGCTCAGCTCAGCGGCTGGGCCGGCCGGGTATCGGCTTGCTGGTGTGTGCGGCCGTCGTTAGGGTTGTAGTCCGCGCCGCGGGGCCGGATCAGTTCCCTGGTATTCCCATGGTGACCGGCAAGCCAGCCACGGTGCTCTGCCTGGCAAGCGGATGTGCTGCCGGGTTGCCCGCCACAGGAGCAATCGGATGACCGTCCGGTCCGCTGGGGAATCCTCGCCACCGGCGGCATCGCCCGTGCCTTCGCGCAGGATCTCGCGCTGCAGCCCGGCGGTGAGGCTGCCGCCGCTGGTCCCGGTCCCGGGCTTCGGCGGACGCGTTCGGGGACGAATTCGGCGTACCGCACCGGCACGCGAGCTACCAGGCCCTTGTCAGCGATCCGGATGTCGATGCCGTGTACGTGTCAACGCCTCACCCCGGCCATCACGACGCCGCGCTGCTCGCGATCAGCGCGGGTAAGGCCGTGCTCGCCGAGAAGCCGTTCGCCATGGACGCCGCCCGGCCGCGCGAGATGACCGGCGCCGCGCGGCCAGGGAACGTTCCTCATGGAAGCAATGTGGACGCGGTTCCTGCCGCACATCGCGCGGGTGCGGGAGATCCTCGCCGCCAGAACGCTCGGCGATGCCGCCTGCCTGACCGCCGGGCGCGGGCAGTGGTCCGCCCCCGATCCGCAGTTCCGGCTGTCCGCGCCGGAACCGGGCGGCGGGGCCCTGCTGGACCTTGGCATATACCCGGTCTCGTTCGCGAGCCTGGTGCTTGGCGTGCCGACCCAGATCACCGCGGTCAGCCATCCGGCGTTTACCGGCGTTGACGCCACCACGTCGATGATCTTCCAGTACGACAGCGGCGCCCACGCGGTACTGACCACGACCTTGCTGGCCGCACCGGGCAACCCCGCCGCCATCTACGGCACCGCGGCCAGGATAGAGATCGACGGCTGGTTTTACACCCCGGCCGCGTTCCGCGTGATCGCGCGTGACGGCACCGGACTGGAGCGCTACGAACAACCCCATGAAGGGCGCGGGCTGCGGGGCCAGGCCGCCGAGGTGGGCCGCTGTCTTCGCGCCGGGCTGCTAGAAAGCCCGCTGCTCCCGCTGGATGAGACGTACACGATCATGCAGGCTATGGACGAGGTCCGCCGGCCGACCGCCTTGCCCTGCCCACCAGCCTGACCGCGCCCGGCCGCGAGGCCCGCGACGTCCCGGCTGTGCCCGGCCCGCAGCACGCACAACGCCCGCCGCTTCAGCGGCCAGCATGTCACGACATGCAGCAGCCCCCGGACGGAGAGGCCAGCGCCAGGGCGCACACCAAGCCGATCACGACCGGGCAAAGAAGACGGCCAACTTCATCACGGAACGTCACCTAGGATTTAGCTGCAGGCACCCGATATCCGCGTTCGATCTGCGCGGCTTCCGCTGCTTGGAGCCCTGCGGCGAGCCAGCCTCATAAAGATCAATTCTGTCGCGCGCGGAGTCCTTGCTTCGAGCTCGCTGGCCTGCTGGCCTGTCACCGGCCGTAGCACAAGTCAACACGTAGCCGATGACCGGTAGTTCAGCTGAGCTAGGCCTTAGCGTGCGGGTTTGCTTCTGCTGCGGGCCGGGTGTCTTCGCTAGCTCCAGCGAACGCGGATCTGCTTCCACCGGTCAGCGACTGCTGCGTCGCCGGTGATCGTGACGGCCGCGGGCCGGTTCCACAGCCACAGGTAGATGTCCGTTGCGCTGCCGCGCACGGTGACATCAGCGAGCATGTCCTCGCCCGGGGGCCGGGTTGCTGTCACCCCGCGGGGCCCGAGGGTGACCAGCCATGGCGCGTCCCCGGCGGCCTCGATCCGCAGCGTGCCGGGCGGCAGCGTCCTGGGCCGCGCGGCGAACCCGGTGAGGACCTCATCAATGCCGTCCAGCGCCAGCGCGTGATCGAACGGGCTGGCAGAACGGCAGGCGGCCTGCGCGTCGGCGCGGTGGATGGCCGTCTCATGGGCCTGGCGCCGCGCCCAGAAGGCCAGCGGGCAGGAAGCCGGCAGGAACGTGAAGCACCCCAGGTCGCCGGGCGCGTCGCGCAGCGCCTGCACCAGCGCCCGGTGGCCGTCACCGAACCAGCCGATCAGCAACGGATCGGCCGGCCCGGTCCCGACCCGGTCACCGGTGACGTCATCGTTGTCCGCCAGCGCGCCGCCGACGATGGACGCCGCCCAGCGGTGAACGCCGCCCACATGCGTCACCAGGTCACGAACCTGCCATCCAGGACAGCCCGGGACGGCCGCATCCAGGCCAGCGCTCCGGGCCGCATCCGCCAGCCGCGGGCCCTCGGCCGCAAGCTGATCAATATGCTCCTCGATTTCCATGCCGCCTATTGTGGCCCCGGGCCCGGCGGCCAACGAAGCCGCCGCGAGCCTGCCCTGAGTCTCCCCCTGCCGCCTCGACCGCGGTCACGAACGGATGCTGACCGCCGCAGGGACCCCGCGCGCCGAACCTCGAGGTCAGGAGCACAACGGCACCCTCGCCGTCACCCAGAACCACCACGGCAAACCGCCGGGACCTGAACCAGCCAGCCAGAAACCGCCCGCACATCCGGATCTGCCGCATTCAGCGAGCGTCAAGCCAGGCCGGATCTGGCCACCAGTGGCCGAACGTTGCTCGCCCTATCGACGGGCACCTGGCCTCGTCGGCGATCTCCCGGCTCACGCACGCCGCGGCGAACCGGCGGCCAACATAGGGCTACGCCGATCGACAGCATCACGCTGAGTGACGGGAAAATCCATGGAGAACGCTCGCCGAGCCGCCCAATTGAGAGCGGCTTCACCCGGCGTGACAGCGCTGCTTGTGCTGCCACAAAGCTGGTTAATCTGCGCGTGCGGCGTATCGGCTTGTGCAGCGGCGACTCGCCGGTGTCAGTAATAGTCAGTCATCAGCTTGCGCATCCAGGCCGGCTCCCGGATCGGGTCGCGTGGCTGGAACTCGGTCGTGTAGGGCTTGATGTCGAGGATGGGGGTGCCGTCGATGGCATCCAGCCCCCGTATGGTCAGCTCGAGTCCGGCGACATCCAGCAGGGCACAGCGGGACGCGCCGAGGAGGTTGGGGCCGACCGGGGAGTGGCCGGCTTGCACGCCAACCCGGCGGCTGGCATTAGCGGCTTCCTCGCCGGGTACGCGGGCTGACCCGCCAGGCGTATGAGCTGGACCTGCGCCAGTCTGCCGGGCCCCACACGCTGCGCCACGCGTTCATCACCGCCGCGCAAAATGCCGGGGTGCCGCTGCGCGACGTCCAGGAAGCGGCCTCTCACGCCGACCCGCGCACCACATGGGCTATGACCGGGCCAGGACATCCCTGGACCGGCACGCCACCTATATCGTCGCCGCCTACGTCGCTGGTGCCGCTAGGTAACTGGCGCCGACCGGGATAGTTCCGCCTGGCCGGCCACCGGTCAGGCAGAAACCCGCGGAAAACTTCAACCTCAAGCAGCACATCCGCATCACCGTGTGTGCAGGCGAAGGTACGCGAGCCGCCGTTCGGCGCTGCTTGGTCGTTCACGTGGCCAAGGTTGGTGGTCGTCCATATGGAATATTCGGTCGGCGTACAGGACTCGTCCTTTGCCTCTGGTGCGAGTCGGCGCTGCAGGTTCATGCTGATCACAACCTGACGGCGAAGGAGGGACCATGGAGGTTCAGCGAGGCCGTTTCACGGCTGACATTGATGGCGACTTCGTCGTCTTCCTGATCGGGATGCGGTTCAACCATCCGCTGCGTATCCGCAAGTGGTGGCCGGTGGCGTCGGCCATGCCCAGGATGCTGAAGGTGCTGAGCCAGCATCCGGAACTGGGCTGCCTCGGATTCCAGCAGTGGTTTGGGCGGACAACAATACTGGTCCAGTACTGGCGGGACTTCGACTCCCTGGACCGGTTCGCCAGGGACAGAGACCTACCGCACCTGGAGCCGTGGCGGCGGTTCAACCGCGCGGTCCGGGCCTCAGGCGACGTCGGGATCTGGCACGAGACGTTCAAGGTCCGGGCCGGCGAGTACGAGGCCGTCTACGGCAATATGCCGGTCTTCGGCCTCGCGGCAGCTGCGAGGCCTTTGCCCACCGCCCAGAAGGCTAACACCGCAGCCGCCCGCATCGGTGCCAGCGCGACGGACGAGCCGGCAGTCGAGCCGTACTGAAGCCGGCGGCCCGCTGAACGCCATTGGGCTAGGCGGTGCCTGATGCCCGGTGGTCCGGGAGGGATACGAGCATGGCCGGGTGGCAGTCCAGATTGAGCGGATGAAAGCGTGCATTAACGGCGCAGTCGGGGTGACCATCCTGGCGCGCCGGTTAGCCCGGCGGAGCTGGCGGCGTCGGCTGCGGGGGCGATGGCCGCGGGAGCGGAGGCGATTCACCTGCACCCGCGCCGCACGGACGGTGGCGAGTCGCTGCTGGCCGCCGATGTGGGAGCGGCCGTGGCGGCGGTGCGGCAGGCCTTCCCGGATACGCCGGTAGGAGTATCCACCGCCTTGTGGATCGCGTCCCGGCGGCCGGAGCGGTGGCAGCAGCCGATGAGATTCTCCGCCACCTCGACGAGCTCGGCGTGACGGCGCCCCGTCTCCTGCGCGGGGAACAGCAGGCATGCTGGCTGCTGCTAGCCCATGCGGGCACGCTCGGGCTGCCCTCCCGTATCGGCCTGGAAGACACCAGCGCGGCAGGCTCCGTCTCGAGCCGCATGCTGGCAGTGAACGTCTCAAAGTCAGCTAGCTTGGCCGAATCCCGCTCCGACCCGCGGGCGCTGAGCCGCTAGCGGAGGGTGGCTGCATCCGAGCGGACCCAGACCAGGCGCACCGTCCCGCCACCAAGATCGGTGACCCATGCCTGCCACCGGCGCAGGTCATGGATCTGCTGGGTGAATGGGACGCTCATAAGCAGCCAGGAAGGGGGCAAGCCCCGCAAGTGACGCGACCTGCCACCCCCGCCACGCGCCGTCCTCAGCCCCCGGCAGTTCGGCGGTCCCAACGGCAGACGCGCACATCGGGTAGCGACTGCAAGCAATGTCATCCCCGACGAGGTCCTGGGCTTCCCGATGGCAGGCGGCGGTGGGCAGTCCCGGTGTCCGCGGCGGCCGGATGGGGCAGGACGAAGGCAGGACTGGCGGTTGCGGCGCCCGCGCTCTGTCCGGGCCCGGGGCGGCGGGGCGGCCGCCCCGCATTCGTGGAGGAGCACGCGATGAAAGCCAAGGTTGTCCAGGACGCCGACGTCGTCACCTACGTGGTGGTCTGCGACCCCGGCGATGAGGCAGTCGCCGCGCTGACGCAGTTCGCGCGCGCCGAGCGCCTGGAAGCCGCGCAGATCACTGCCGTCGGCGGCTTCGAGCGCGCCACCGTAGGCTGGTTCGACCGGGCGGCCAAGCGGTTCCGCCACATCCCGGTTGACCAGCCGTGCGAGGTGCTGTCGCTGGCCGGTGATGTCGCCGAAGGGCAAGACGGCCCGAGCCTGAACCTGCACGTCGTGCTCGGGCTGGCCGATGGGACCACACGCGGCGGCCACCTCATCGACGGGCAGGTGTTCCCCACCCTGGAGGCTATCGTGACCGAGACCCCAGCGCAGCTGCGCAGGGTGATGCGCCCCGACCTCGGCGTCGCACTTATCGATCTCGACCGGTCCGAATCCTGACCTGGCTGCAAGACCCCTGGTCCCGTCGGCGGCCTGAGTGACCCCTCGCTTAGGAGGCATTCCCCCAGCGTCGCCAGATGCAGCTGGATGCAGCCTGATGTGCCGTCTGACCCGAAAATAGGGCCTCAGCCGGGCGCGCGGCAGCGCCGGCGGAGACGGCTCACTGGCCCGCCGGTGATTGTGGTCAGGGGTCAGGCCGCCGGGGTGGTGGCTGCCTGGCCGGGTTCGGGTTCGGGGATGCGGCAGAGGGTGACCTCGAGGCCGGGTGCTTCGAGCTCGCGGACGTGATAGTCGATCTTGCGGCGGTTCTGGGCGCGGCGCTGGTAGTAGTCGGGGCCAAGGTCCGCATACCGCATGCCGGGGCTGGATAGCAGCGTGTGGTAGACCTTCAGCTGGGGTGTTGCCGACCGCGACGCAGGCCTTGTTCTTGCCGCGGCTGCGGGCAAGCTTGCGGTAGCGGGCCCCCTCGCGGGTCTGGGTCCTCCCGGCGCAGACGGCGGTCTCGCCGAGGACGCCGCCCAGGTAGGTGTTGCCCTTCTTGTGCCGGGCCTGGCCTTTGCGCTTGCCGGACTGCTTGTCCAGCGGGGCGCGCCCGGCCCAGGACACCAGGTGACCCCCGGTGGCGAACCTGGTCTTATCGACGCCTTCGACCCCTCGGCGGCGAGCTTGAGCGCCACGTCGAGGTCGGCGGCCTCCATGATCCACAAGCCGGCGAGGTACTTCTCGTTTCCGACGTGGGTGGGTCTTGGCCATACGGCTGGAATCGGTCGGTCGTCTAATGCGTCACCTACGTCACGGGTTTCAGTCGGTTGCATACTGCGGGCGCCGGCCTATTGATCATGCCGTCGGTCACGCGTGAGCGAGCACGCGCTCGAGCGGCCGGGGAATCTGGCCCGGCTCAAGCGCTGCCGTCAGCAGACGCGCGTACTGGCTCTTCCGGCCTGACCGAGTGCCCATGAACCGGTGAAGCTGCTCGGCAGCGCTGCGCCGCTGCTGAGCGGGCTGCTGCTGAAAGATGCGGAAGGACCGCAGTTCGCCCTGCGCCTCGATGACCTGCTCGACCGCGCCGGTCCCTGCCGCGCGGATCAGCTCGTCCTCCAAGTCGGCGGTACACACGTAAAACCCCCGTGCCTCCATGCCGGCACGGGATCTGATGGACCCGAACCCGCCCTGCCCCAGCGCCCACCGGACGTAGCCTTCCTGGCCGGCGTCACACAAGCCAGTGAGTCTGGCGTTGATCCCGCGCGGCCCGAGCAGAGCCAGGAAATGGCCGATGCTGGTGGCCCCTCCCATGGCCACCGCATGGATGCCAGCGCCGCCGAGGACCTGGCCACGCCGCGCTGCCAGAACCTCCACCGCGGCCTTGTCGCTCCCGCCTTCGACGAGAACCACTCGCTGCGCCTTGCTGATGCTGACCAGATCGATACTTACCCCGGCAACGTCCATGGCGTCAGCGCCGTCGCCTGTCCGCCCCGGCCGCAATCCCCACCATCGGAGTCTGCTCCGCCAGGCATCCCGAGTCGAATGGTTTACTCATTTGACCCTTACCTACTCCGGCCTGTGAGTGCAACTGGCCCGATTTAAGCTCTGATGCCTGTGTTCCCGGATGCTTCGGGGCATCCTTGGCCATCCTCCCTGCCCCCGGTGGCTGCCCGGGGCCGTGGGCGGCCGGGCCGGGTCCAGAGGCGCGCAGCGCTCGCGCAGGCGCTCTTGACGCGGCCCGGCCGGCGCGGATGATCGGGCTGTCCGGGGGAGATTCGTTGCTGTCAGGGGAGATGGCCGGGGTTGGCTCCAGGGGTCTGGTGGACGGCGGCCTAGCCGTGCAGGAGTGGGCACCGGGGAGAGAGCGCGGCGAGGGGCAGCCAGCCTTACCTCAGCGCGCGGGCTCACGTCAGTTGAAATGTCCCGGTCACATGATGATGGATTGGGGTGTCCCCCGGGCCTGCCAGGGGATGCGGCCGCTCAGTCTATGGAGGCCGTCCGCGAGTTGCCCCGCACGACGGGGCGCAGGCGGTCTGACAGGGTCAGGGCGGGAGCCGGCCGCGGTCGTTCCTCATCCGATGATGAGGGCGCCCGTTTCCGCGTTCATCCCGTGCCGGTGATTACCTCCTGCATGGTCACGCCGTGGTGAAGGCGTCGTCGCCGAGCTCGGACAGGATGTGGCAGGCCGCCGGACGATCTTGCGGGCCTCCGCGAGGGCGGCGCGCTTGCCGTCGATGCGCTCTTTCACCCCGGCGTAGTAGGCATAGTCCGGGGCAGACGCGCGGGCACGGGCCTTGCCGGCCTCGTAGGCGCACCAGCGCAGGACCGGCGGTCCCTGCCGGGACAGGTGCCCGGAGAGCGCTTGCCCGCCGAGGAGTACACGGTGACATCGAGCCCGCAGAAGCGGACTGCCTTGCGCGCGGAGGTGAACCGGCCGGCGCCGCCGAGCCAGCAGGTGAGCGCGAGCCCGGTGATGGGCCCGACCCCGTAGATGGACTCGGTGAGGACCTTCGCGCCCCGCAGCCGCGGGGAGGCTTGCACCAGGCGGCGGCGCATCGCCGCCAGCTCGGTCTCCAGAGCGCCGAGGATCCGCAGCGAGACGGCGATCTGCGCCTGCCCGGACGCCGACAGGTGCTCGCCCGCCAGCCCGGTGAGCTGATCCGGGCCGCCGGCCTCGGCCAGCCCGCGGAAGCACGGCGCCCCCTGGTGGAACAGCGTCGCGTGGATCCGCTGCACCCAGGCGGTGTGCTCGGCGCCGCAGATCGTGATAGCACTCCAGCAGCGCCCGCACGCCACCTCCCCCGTCACCGTGTTCACGTAATCAAGAGTGAGCTGCTTCCGGTGGACATCCAGTCCACCTACGATCGAAGGCATCGGGACCTCCTCATGCTCCGTGACGAAACCGTCGAACACACCCATCGTGGTGCGTCTGAGCTGGGGAGGTCTCGGCATCCAGCACACCACCCGGCCCAGCTCAGCGGCCACCAGCCGCCGACCGGATGCATGTCGTCTATGAGGGCCGGGTGATCCTCCAGGGTCTCCGGCGTCGGGATCCCTGTTTGGGCGACTTCCTGGGGGCATCGGCCTTGGCCGCGCTACTGGGGCTTGCAGCCGGCGCGGCGGGTGCCGCAATATCCGCCAGGCGCCTGCGGGTCCTGCTCGTGCGAGTTGACGCAGGCCCTCAGCCACGCCAGCTTCCCCGGGAATTGCCCGTAGGCTCTTCGTGTGGCTGAGATCGACTTCGAAGAACGAGACCTTGAGGCCAGGGTGCCGGATCTGGCGGCGGGCGGGGCGTGGACCCGGGTGCGGCTGCGCTGGCGGCGGGATCCGCTGACGGGGGCCAGCGCCCGGATCCTCACCGGGGTGAAGCTCCAGCCTGCCAGACGGCCGGACCTGACCGGGCTTGCGGCGAAGCCCGCGTTTTGCCCGTTCGATGCTGAGCACCTGGAGACAGCTACCTTCCCGTTTCCCGCCGAGCTCACCACCGAGGGCCGGATCCGGGCCGGCAAGGCAGTGGTGGTGCCCAATATCCTGGCGTACGCGACTCACAGCGCGGTCGGCATCTATGACCCCGGGCGGCACTTCCTTGACCTGGATGACCTAACGCCCTCGATCGTCGGCGACACCCTGACCGCGATGGTCCGGCATGCGCGGGCGGTGCGGCGGCTGGACCCGGCGGCGGTGTGGAGTTCGATCAACGGCAACTACCTTCCGCCCGCGGGCTCCTCGCTGATACATCCGCACGTCCAGTCCGCTCACGACGCTTGCGGCCTGACCGGCCAGCGCTTCCTGGCCGGGCAGGCCAGCGCATGGCAGCAGGAGCGGCATGAGTCCTACTGGACGGCCCTGGTCGAGCAGGAGGCCGACGGTCCCCGGTGGGTGGGACGCACCGGCCGGGTTGCCTGGCTGACCCCCTTCGCGCCGGCCGGGTTCCACGAGGTGTGGGCAGTGGTCAGCGGGGCAGCTGACGTGACCGAGCTGACCGAACAGGACAGCCGGGCGCTGGGGCAGGGCCTCTCCCGGGTCCTGGGCGCCTACCGGGCCTGGAACCTGGCCTCGTTCAACTTCGCCGTGATCGGCGGCGGGCCGCAGGCACGCGAGCGCGGGCACCAGGTTGTGCTGAAGGTGCTCAGCCGGTCGAACCCGGAGCCCATGTACCGCAGCGATGCCACCTATTTCGAGCGCCTTTACGGAGAGGCGCTAATCGACCTGAGCCCGGAGGAAGTCGCCGACGGCGTCCGGACCAGATTCTGATCCACGCCGCGGCCGCCTCACGCCATGCCGCTACGCCGGGCGAGATCACAAGCTGCGGCCTGGCTTCGCCAGGCCGTCCGGAAGCGCCCAGCCGGATCAAAGCCTGAGGTCCACACGGAGGCCGGCGCATGATCAACGAAACGGCCGAGCTCGCGTGTGAGCTGCTTCCACGCACGTGATGTGGGGCCCGCAGCCGAGGTCGGCCCGGTTGAGCGTCCGCTCATAGCCGCATACAGCGCGAGGATACGATCAGAGGCACGCGCGAGCGCCTGCCCACCGCAGCGGTCTTCATCATGATCGGGGCCGAGCCCTGCACCGAATGGCTCCACAACCGCATCTGCTTGGACGAGCGCGGATTCGTCCTGACCGACCGCGACATTCCTCACCGGGCGTGGCCGCTAAAGCGCGCGCCACTGCCGTTCGAGACCAGCCTGCCAGGCGTGTTCGCCGTGGGCGACGTGCGCCACGGGTCCATCAAGCGCGTCGCGGGCGCAGTAGGACGCCAGCAGCGCCAAAGCGCACACCCGCCGCACGGGCTGACACCGGACGGCGCCCGGCAGGCGGGAGCAGCGGGCCGCAGGCTTCTGCAATATCCTCTTCCGAGACACCATTACCGTCGGTCCCAGTCCAAGGCCCGGTAGCAGCATGTTGGCCTTGGTCATACGCCGATATACGGGTCCTTACCCCGAAGGGAGGCACCTGAGCCGATGCTCGGGCTCACCGGCGGCGCCTGGTGACGACCGTCTCATTCGCGGCGGGGCGCGGACTGTGCGCGGGAACACTGTGCGCGGGAACCGAGTCGGCGAAGGCCGCTGGCCACTGTTCCATGCATGAACCCTGGCTGCCACCACGGCTGAGGGCCAGCCCGTCCTCGAGGAGCCAAGCTGGGAAGTCGCGGGCAAATGCGCATACCGCTCGATCATCTCGGCGCTGTCAGCTTCTGCCCACCACCCACCTGGTACCTGCCGTCATCGTTGCGGAACCCGTTGGCGGCCGGGTCCAGAGCAATCGCGACACCGCCCTGGCCGGCCACATAGCCGACCTCCCTGATCGCCATCGCCAGCAGCCCGAGGGCCTGTTTCGGCTCGGCGATTTGCGGGGCGAAGTTGCCCTCGTCGCCGAGCCGGATCGCATCGCCTGCTGATTGCCGGCAACCTTGTCTTGATCGCTGGACTATGAAGTGCTGGACTATGAAGTAAGGCGACGGCGCCCGCCTGGACCGCGTGGTCCGAACCGCAGAACCGCTGATGGCACCTGCTGGTGAAGGAGCCGTGGGTGCGCTGTGTAGGCGGTGGTCGCCGGAAGCCCGGCGGCATCCCTTTTCTGGCGGGGATCGATCTTCGGCTGACCGTCATACACGAAAGTCCCCCGTTGGGGCGAACCATCGCACGGCATTCAGCGCGCAGCCTTACCCGGAAGCTGCGCGCTGCGGCGGGCCACGCCGGTCGCTTCGTATCCCTGCCTCCAGAGGCAAGCCGGCATCTCCCCTGGCTCTGGCATGCGGCTCGGCCGGGGCGTGCTGTCGGGAGCGACGACCTAGGAGGCGCATCGTTTCATGCCATTTCGCAGCATCATGTCCGGCCACGACGGGGCAGGCACGGACGTCGGCGAGCATTCGGAGCCGGATTACTTCCGCGATCTGAACCTCGATCAAGTCGTCGGGGCGGTGACAGCCGGTAAGGATGGCTACCACCTCAAACCGTTCTTCTTTGGCCCGCTCAGCGATCTCGACGCGGTCGTCTACCGGCAGGAGGTCTTCCAGGACCTGGAAAGCCGCGATGTATATGACCTGGTGGTGAGCTTCGCAAAACAAGAACTCGTCGCGCAGTTCACCTACCGGGTGCGGGAGATGCGCGATGACGATATGGGCCACGCTCACTACCACCGGGAGCGCTGGTTTCTCAATGCAGTTGAGCGGTATTGCGACGCGGTTACCAGCCTGGCGTCGGGTCTGGCCGAAACCGAGGTGCGATCTCGGGGCCTGCGCGGCCTGCGCGACTACCTCGCCAGCTACGTCGGCTCCGAGGCGTTCACCACGTTGCAGGCCGAGACCGGCAGGCTGGAAGACGAGCTGGACGCGGTGCGCTACTGCCTGTTGATCAAGGGCGACCGTATCACTGTAGGCCTATACGACGAGGAGGCCGACTACAGCGAGCAGGTCACGGCGACGTTCGAGAGGTTCCAGCAGGGGGCAGTTATCGACTACCTGCCCGAGTTCCGCGATTGGGATACCTATGCCGCGGTGGGCGTCCTGGACCTTGTCGCGAAGGTGTATCCCGACCTCTTCGCCGCGCTGGACACCTTCTGCATGCAGCACAAGGCCTACCTTGATCACGCGATCGCCGTCGTCGACCGCGAGTTGCAGTTCTACCTCAGTTACCTGGACTACATCAGGCCGTTGCGTGATGCCGGGCTGATCCTCAGCTATCCGCGGATGTCCGCAGAGGCCAAAGACGAGCAGGCCGCGGATACGTTCGATCTGGCCCTGGCCGCGCAGCTCATCGGCCAGGGCGCCCTGGTGGTGCGCAATGATTTCCGCCTGACCGGCGAGGAACGGATTCTGGTGGTGTCCGGGCCGAACAACGGCGGCAAGACAACCCTGGCACGCACGTTCGGTCAGCTGCATTACCTGGCACGGTTGGGCTGCCCGGTGCCGGGCCGCGATGTGCACCTGCTGTTGTGCGATCAGATCTTCACGCATTTCGAACGAGTGGAAGCCCTCACCACGCTGACCGGCAAGCTCCAGGACGAGCTGAACAGGCTGCATGCCGACCTAACCCGGGCGACACCGCACAGTGTCGTCATCCTCAACGAGATGTTCAACTCCACCACGGCGCAAGACGCGCTGTTCCTGAGTCGGCAGATACTGGACGCGGTGAGCGAGCTCGACGCACTGGGCGTGTGCGTCACCTTCCTCGACGAACTGGCCACACTGAACGAAAAGACGGTCAGCATGGTCAGCACCGTGGTGCCGGACGATCCTGCGATCCGGACCTACAAACTAATCCGCAAGCCCGCCGACGGCCGCGCCTACGCCCGCGCGATCGCGGACAAGTACGGCCTGACCTACGAGCGGCTTACCGGCCGGAGCGGGCAGTGAAAGCCCTGCTCATGTTCACCGATCGCGACTTTCTGATCGCGCGGGAACCGCGGGCCGGCGAGCAGGATCTGATCCAGGACCTCGAGCTGAACACCGTATGGGACGCGATGGCGCTCGGCGATGGCGTGGTGCGTGCGTCCGCCGGCAGCGCCATGCTGTCCGGCCTCGCCACACCCGAGCAGATCCGCTACCGGCAGGCTGTGCTCACCGACTGCCTGCAGCAGCCGACGGTCGTGCGGGAGATCTACGCCCTCGCGGTGCAGGCCATCGAAGCGGAACGGCACGTCTACCGCAGCTTCTTCAGCAACCGCGGCGAGGCGCTGTTGCGCAGGTCGATGTCCGTGCTGGAGATGTTCATCGGCATCCTCAAACAGCTCCGCAGACTCACCGAGGACCACGCCGCCGCATTCAGCTCCCAGGGCTTCACCCGGTTCTTCGACACGCTGCGCCGGGAACTCAACGACGACTACTTCGACGAGATCGCCCAGCACCTGCGTCAACTCCGTTTCCGCGACGGCGTGCTGGCCAGCGCCCAGCTTGGCGAGGGAAGCCAGGGCATCGGCTACGTGCTGCGCACACCGAGCCAGGAGAACCGCGGAAAGTTCCTGTTCCGGCGCCCCGCGGTCAAGAAGCCGGCCTACAGCTTGACCGTCCCTCCACGCGACGACGGAGGCGCCCAGGCCCTGGCCGCGCTACGCGACCGTGCACTGAGCCTGGTCGCCAACGCGCTCGGCCAATCCACCGACCACATCCTCAGCTTCTTCGCAGCGCTGCGCACCGAACTCGCCTTCTACGTCGGCTGCCTGAACCTGCACGACCAGCTCATCGCCAAGGAAGAACCCGAATGCCTGCCCGACCCCCACCCGCACGGCGCATCGGTGCTGACCGCGCGAGCGTTGTATGACCCGTGCCTGTCGCTGCGTATCCCCGAGCGGGTGCACGGCAACGACCTGGACGCTAACGGCAGGCCGCTAATCATGATCACCGGCGCCAACCAGGGTGGGAAGTCCACCTTCCTGCGCAGTCTCGGCGTGGCCCAGATGATGATGCAAGCCGGCATGGCCGTCGCCGCGGAGTCTTTTGCCGGCACCATCAGCCGTGGCGTGTTCACGCATTACAAACGCGAAGAAGACGCCACCATGACCAGCGGCAAGCTCGACGAGGAACTCGCCCGGATGAGCGAGATCACTGCGGCTATCAGCACGGACTGCCTGCTAATCTGCAACGAATCCTTCGCCGCCACCAACGAACGCGAAGGCTCCGAGATCGCCGCCGAATTCATCCATGCCATGACCGACACCGGCAACACCGTCATCTTCGTCACCCACCTCTACGAACTGGCCCACCGCTTCTACCAGAAGCAGCCCGGCACCACCGTGTTCTTGCGCGCCGACCGAGGCGCTGAGGGCAACCTCACGTTCCGCATCGCCGTCGGCGAACCCCTGCCCACCAGCTACGGCGAAGACCTCTACCGGCGCACATTCGGCACTGGCCTACCAGCCGCTGCCAGCTCCCCTGGTGGCGACAGCCCGGCCTGATATTCGTGGTGCGCAGGGCGGGGCCGGCTGACAGACAGCACGGCACTGACCTCGCGCGGGCCGCGCGCAGATGCGGAACGCACAGCCTGCCAATCTTCCGGCAGCAGTCCCTGGCCGGGCATCGGCCAGCCCTCGAGCAACGTGTCCACCACCCGGTCGCCGAGCCGTCATGCTCATGGCGCACCGCAGCACACAGCACGTCAGCCAGTTCTCCCCCCGTAACAGCGTCCATTCCCTCTGGCCACTCAGTTCTCTTTAATCACTCCTTACACACCTAGAGAGATACCCCCGCCCTGGCGTCCGCGGCAGGGGCCGACCGGGGCGATATTGGCATCTAGATCTCACGCCGGGGGGCAGCCGCAGAAGGTACTGTCGTCCAGGAACGCTGCTGCTCGCCGCCACGCGGTCATTTCCGGGCCTCTGGCTTCGTGGCGGTGCGCCCAGGTGTTTTCCCGGAACGCCACGGTCAGCTCGCGGATCAGGATGTCCGTGCGCTCCACGGCGCCGCGCGCCGTCACCTGCCCCGCCCATGGGATCGGCTGCCCGCAAGCCGAGCAGATGCCGCACGCACAGCATGGACCGGCGGTCATAAGCCAACGGCGATCCTCGCAGCACCTCAAGGAAACCGTCGACTGCGCGCTGGCCGGCGTCCTCCCGGGCATGGCACACCGCGCAGCCGTCCGGGAGCACCGCACGGCGTCGGGGTTGCCCGCAGCCGGCCGGCCAGCGTAACGCCCGCCCGCCCGGGAGGCGGTGCTGACATCCGGACATGCTGGCAGCGTGGCAACCTGCCTGCCTGCCTGCCTGCCTGCCAGGCAAGCAGCGACGCCGCATCCCGGCCCGCGAGCCCGGCCGCATCCCTGAGATGTCCGGCGCACAACAGCACCCGGCCGTCCTGCTGACCGCAGCCGCCGCTTATGCAGGACATCTGCGCCAGGTGGTCGCGCTCAGCGCGTGCCGCTGCCCGGCAAGCCATGCACACATCACGACCGGGCCGCATTTCGGTCGGGATCGCCTGCCGCAGCACGGCGCGCACCTCCGCGTCATCGTCCGTCTCCCCGGCGAGCCGCCCGAGGCCAGGCAGCCGGGTGCTCAAGGCTGCCACCGTCGTCTTGGCCAGCCAGTTGACGACACCGCGCTGTCCTCGCGCCGGAGCGGCTGCGCGCAGGTGAAGATCTACCGCGGCATATTCAGCCAGTCCCCCGACTCGACCCTGCGCGGGGCCAGCGGACAGATCCTGCGGCCGGGGATAAAGCACGCGCGCGACGGCCAGCAGCGAGAGCATGATGACCGCGGGGACGGCGAGCGAGGCGAACGCGAGCTTGTACTGCCCGTGGCTGACCGCGAGGACCAGCGCCACCGCCAGCGGGCCGGACATCGCCCCGAACTGATCGAGCGCCTCGTGCAGCCCGAAGCCCCCAGCCGTATCCCATCTCCCTGGCGGTATGGGCGAGAGCATCGCGTCACGCGGCGGGCTGCGGGTCGCCTTCCCGACCCGCTCCAGGATGATCAGCAGTGCGGCCACCTGCCAGCTCCCGGCCAGCGCCAGCATTGGCACGACCGACATCTGGAGCACGTAGCCGCCGATCGTGATCGGCCAGTACCGCTGCGTCTGGTCCGCCGCTCCGCCGCGCGACCGGAAAACAGGCGCAGGCCGTAGCCGGGCAGCTCGCCGACACCGCTGATGACGGCGATCGCTAGCGCCCCGGCGCCGAGCATCGCAAGATACGGGCCGATGATGCTGCGCGACCCTTGCAGGTGAAGTCCGCGAAGAAGCTCATGACGCCCACGAGCACGACGAACCTAAGGGCAGGCGATGCTCTGGGCCTGTCCGGTGCGGTCATGGCGCCGGCCTCAGAGGGCGCCCAGCAGGTAGGCCACCAGCACGGCCGCGAAAACGTAGAAGAGGTAGAGGTTCACGTCACCTGACTGGATCGGCCTGATGACATCGGCCAGCCACTCGAACGCGCGGATGACCGGCCGGTACAGGTACCGCTCGAAGACCGGCGCCGCCTGCGACTCGTAGTGCACCGGGCCGGACCGCCCCGCCGGGTCGTCGGACGCGCGGCGGACCGAGACCGCCGGCCGGTACAGCGCATCGAAGGTGACCCTGGTGGGCGCGGAGAACGTCATCGCGGAATACTGCATGCGGGGCCGGAACGCGACCATGCCGCCGTCCCACACCGGCACCGCCAGGCTGCCGGCGCGCGGTCGCCCGGCCACGTAGATGAGCGCGGGCACGGTCATCACGGCCAGCAGGAACACGGTCAGGTACGTCGGAGAGAACCCGGAGAAGTTCGTATGCGCCGGGATCACGGTGAGATTCCCGGGCAGTAGTACCGGCCGCAGCGTGACGCCGGTGACCGTCCGCATCGCGCGGGCCAGGACGGCGAGCACGACCGGAGCGCCGACCGCCAGCGCCACGCACGCGATGGCCAGCAGCGCCGGGCCGGCGACCGGCCGCCCGCGTTCGCTGGCATCCGCCGCCCGCTTCGTCCGCGGCATACCGAGGAACGGGATGCCGTAGCCGCGGACGAAGGCGTAGATGGCCAGGCCCCCGGTCAGGCCCAGCGTGGCCGCGGCGAGCATGATCAGGATCGCGACCAGGTGGCTGCCGGTCCGGAATCCCTGGAACAGCCCCTGGAAGATCAGCCACTCGCTGACGAACCCGTTGAGCGGCGGCAGCGCAGCGATTCCCAGCGTCCCGACGAAGGTGATCACCGAGGCACGCGGCATCCGGCGCGTGAGCCCGCCGAGGCGGTCCATGTCCCGGGTGCCGGTGGCATGCTCCACCACCCCGGCCTCCAGGAACAGCATCGACTTGTAAGTGCCGTGGTTGGCCACGTGGTAGAGCCCGGCGAGCAGCAGGAACGCCCACAGCAGCCGGTCGCCGTAGGCCCGGAACGTCATCGCGGCACCGAACGCGATGACGATGATCCCGATGTTCTCGATCGTAGAGAAGGCGAGGAAGCGCTTGACGTCCCTCTCATTCAGTGCGTACAGGATCCCGATCGCCGCGGTGACCGCGCCGGCTGCCATGGTGAGGATTCCCCGCCAGGCCTGCCCTTCGGGCAGCAGCCGGAACGCGAACAGCGCGATCCCGTAGACACCGAGCTTGACGACCAGGCCGGACAGGAAAGCCGAGCCGTCCGCGGGCGCTACCGGGTGGGCCTCGGGCAGCCAGACGTGCAGCGGCACCAGGCCGGCCTTGAAGCCGAAACCGGCCAGGGCCAGCAGGTAGGCGGTGTCCCGCCAGCCGCCGGGCACGAGGTGCGCGCGCGCGGCGATGAGGTCGAGCTGCATCGTGTGGGTCTTGGCGGCCAGGATCACGAACGCCGCGACGATCAGCACGAACCCGGTCTCGGACAGGGCCAGGAACCAGAACGCGCCAGCGGCCGCCTCGCCGCGCCGCGGGTGACGCAGGATCAGCAGGTAGCCGAGCACCGACATGGTCCCCCAGGCGACGAGGAACGTGAGCACGCCACCAGCGGCGAGCACGACCAGGCTGGCCAGCAGCGCGAGGTTGTACACCGCCAGGTACAGGGCGGTCCCGCGGCCGGGCTGGTGATAGCGCGGGACGAACGCCGCCGTCGCGACCGCGACAAGGCCGAGCAGCGCGGCGAACACCCCGGCCAGGCTGGTCGCCTGCAGCTGCAGCGAGCCGACGACGACCGATCCGCCGACCGTGACGACCCGGCTGTTGCCGGACAGCAGCGAAGACACACCGCCTGCCAGCGCGGCGGCGCCGCCGAGCCCGGACAGGGTGCAGCACGCCCGGATTCCCGGCCTGCTGGCCCCGACGGCCAGCGCGGCCAGCGCGGCCAGACCCCAGGCAGCCGTGGCGCCGTACATCAGCGACAGCGCAGTCAACGGGGTCCTCCGTCCTGAATGAAGCTGACGTCCCGTACCTTCTCGGCGAGCCGGTCCACCGCGACCAGCAGGCCCTGCAGCAGCGCGAGCGGGCTGGGCGGGCAGCCGGGGATCCGCACGTCAACTGGGAGGGTCTCGCCGACGCCGCCATGGGTGAACGCGTCGGGCTGGTAGACACCGCCGAGGGCGCACGCCCCGGTCGCCACCACGATCTTCGGGCCTGGCATCGCCTCGTAGGCCTTGCGGGCCGCGATGTCGAAGGCCCGGATCATCGGGCCGGTCACCATCAGCAGGTCAGCGTGCCGCGGCCCGGGCGTGAAGAAGAACCCGAGCCGGTGCAGGTCGTAGTGCGGCGCGGCGAGCAGCCGGATCTCCTGCTCGCATGCTGCGCAGGAGCCGGTGTCCAAAGTGCGGATGTGCAGGCTCCGGCGGAACTGGCGGGCCACGCTGCCGCGCAGCGCCGCTGCCGTCTCCCCGGTGCCGGCCCCGGGAGGCGGCCCCCCGGATTCTTCCGCTGTGCCGGGCAGCTTCATGAGACACTCTCTCTTAGTAGCTGGATCCGCTTGACCAGGTGAGCGGGGTCGGTGGCGGCCAGCTCGAACTCGCCGCTCGCGGTCACCGCCTCGGGCGCGACCTCCCGGCAGCGGCCACAGGCGGTGCAGGCGCCCACATCGAAGATCAGCATGTCGCCGCTCCTGGTCAGGGCCCGGCTCGGGCAGGTCAGGCACAGGCGGTCGGCCAGCTCGCGGGTCAGCGCCTCCGGCCGGAACGCCGGCGGGGTCGGCAGCTCAGCCGCGGATGCATCAGGCCGGGCCGGGTAGCGCGTGGTGACGACGCCGCGGCGCAGGCCCCGCAGGAACCACATTGGCACGGTGATCTCCTTCAGCGTGAGGTGCCCGCAACGGTCAGCCAGAAGCTGGCCTCGATGATCGGGATGTCGGTGAACACGTTCTGCGACCGGCAGGCGTCGTCGAAGCCGCGCCAGTTCCGGACCGAGGCGGGCCGCAGCCGCGCCCTCGTGATCCGCCCGCTGCCGTCAAGAGCCACCCAGGCCAGCACCTCGCCCCGGGAGGACTCGGCCCAGCCCAGCCCCGAGCGACCGGGCCTGGCGGTGACGCCTTCCGGCGGTTCCGCCCGGCCCGGCCCGGCCCCCGCCTCGAGCAGCTCCCCGATCAGGCGGACCGACTCGGCGGCCTCTGCCAGCATGACCTGGAACCTGGCCAGGACATCCCCGCTCTCCCCGGTCGCCACCATCGGCGGGCGCCCAGAATACGGCTCCGCGGGATGATCGGCGCGCACGTCGGCCGCCAGGCCGGTTGCCCTTGCCACCGGGCCTACCAGGCCCAGCCTCCGGGCGGCTTCCTGGGTGAGGATCCCGGTTGCCTCCAGCCGGTCAACGAACGAGTTCGTGGACAGCAGCGCGTCGGCCGCGCGCCGCAGCTCGCCATAGGCGCCGGGCAGCCCGCGCCGCAGCGCCGCCGTGTCCGGACCGCGGCGCGTCCCGCCGATGTCGACGACGCCGAAGAGATACCGGTGACCGAACGCCGCCGCGTTGAGGCGCAGCAGCCTCTCCAGCGCGATCTCGGCGGCCGCCTGGCCGACCGTGAGACCGGTGGACTGGCACAGCGCCGCGGTGGCGGCGGCGTGGTTGTACAGCCGCTCCAGTTCCAGCGCGACCGCCCGGGCCCGCATCGCCTGGGCGGGCGGCGCGACATCCAGCGCCGACTCCGCCGCCGCGGCGAAAGCCCAGGCCGTCCCGACGGCGCCGAGCCCATCCGTCCGCTCCACGTGAAAGAGAGCCTCGCGCGGCGTGGCGCCGCGCAGCCGCCACTCGACGCCGCGGTGCTTATGCCAAGTGAACAGGTAAAGGTCGACGACTTCCTCGCCACTGGTCACCAGGCCGTAGTACAGGGATTCCACCCCGACCTGGCGCACCGGGCCGAACGGGAACTCGAACGCCTGCCCGCCAACGACATGCTCCGCGTGCATCTCAGCCGGCTCTGCCGCCGGGGGGCGGCCCAGACGCGGAAAGTCCGGTCCGGCCCGCGGCGGAAAAACCACCCGGTTGAGCGGCTTGCCGCCAGCTGGCCTGATGCCGAACTGCTCGTAGATCTCGCACTCCTCCGCGAACGCAGCAGGCGCAATGTCGGACAGCGCCGGATAGCGCTCCCCCTCGATCACCGACTCGGTGACGAGATACCGGCGGTCGTCGTCCAGGGCCCAGATCAGGCGCAGGACCACGGGGTCGTCATCGACTGCGGGATTCCCGCCGGAGGCGAACACGTCGGCCAGCCGCGCGCCCTCATGCGCTGCCAGGCGCCGGACCGCGGCATCCAGGTCCGCTGCGGCGACGCTGGCCGTGATCACCGGCCCGTCACCGGCCGCGGCGTCGTAGCCAAGCTGGCCTAGCAGGCGGGGCAAACCGGACGGCCTGCCGGCCAGGGCAGGCCGGGCGGCGGTCACGAGAGCACCGCCACTGAATGCAGGATCACCGTGTTCAAGCCCGCGGGGATCCACAGGCCGAGGATCAGCAGCGCCGCCAGCCCGGCGGCCAGCGGCGCGACGGCGGCCAGGCCCGCCCCCCGGCCGCGGTACGGGCTGGGCGACGGCTGCGCCTCGCCGGTCACCATCGCGGCTGTCGTCCGGGCGAAGGCCACGAACGCGACCACCAGCAGGGCGAGCAGCAGCAGCGGAAGCACGGGGCTGGTCTCCGCGAAGCCGGCCCGCACGATCGTCAGCTCGGACAGGAACACGCCGAACGGTGGCGAGCCGAGCGCCGCAAACGAGGCAAGCAGCAGCGCGCCGCCAGTGACCGGAACAGCGGTCAGCAGCCCGCGGACGCCCGCTGCCTCCCTCGTCTTGTAGCGCAGCGCCACGTCCCCGCTGGAAAGGAACAGCACAGCCTTGGCGATCGCGTGGTTCAGGATCTGCAGTAGCGCCCCGTACAGCCCGAGGACGCCGCCGAACCCGAGCGCGACGGCGATGATCCCCATGTGCTCAACGGAGGAATAAGCAAACAGCCGCTTGAAATTCCCGCGCCGGACCATGAACAGAACCCCGATCACGATCGACGCGAACCCGAAGGCCAGCAGGACACCTCGCGGGTAGCCATCGCCGAGCCCGGCCCGGGCAATGGCGAGGAACCGGATGATCGCGTACATCCCCGTATTCAGCAGTGCCGCGGACAGCATCGCGCTCGCTGGGCTCGGCGCCTCAGCGTGCGCATCCGGCAGCCACGTATGCATCGGCGCCAGGCCGACCTTGGTCCCGTAGCCCACGACGGCCAGCAGGAACGCCAGCCGGAGGCTCTGCGGCGTGAGCGCGTGGGCGTGCGTGAAAAGGTATGGCCAGGTCAGCCGGAGATCCGGGGCGAGATGCAGTCTGCTGGCAGAGTAGAAGAGCCACAGCGTGCCCGCGAGCGCGATCGTGACGCCGAACGAGCTGATGATCACGTACTTCCAGGCCGCTTCGAGCGAGCTCGACTTCGCCTCGAGCCCCACCAGCGCCGCGCTGGCCAGCGTGCTGGCCTCGATCAGCACGAAGAGCAGGCCGAGATTGCCTGTTTCCAGGGACGCGAGCATCAGGGAAGCGAACAACCCGAAGAAGATGAAGTAGACCCTGACCTGGAACCGGCTGAGCCTGCCTGAGTCTTCCTCTGCCGACAGGTAGGCGACCGACCCGACGGCCGCGAGCAGCGTCACGGCGGCCACCGTCAGCAGGAAGAAGCAGCTGAGCGAGTCGACGTACAAGAACCCGTCCCAGCCGCGCATCGGGGCCCGGTGCAGCTGGGCGACCAGCAGATAGACGGCAGAGCCGAGCGCGATGCCCGCCCCGGCCGATGTGGCCCAGCCCGCCTGCCGTGCCCGCGCGCCGACCGCGGCCGCCAGCGTGCCTGCCAGCGGGCCCGCCGCCGCCAGAATAACCATGATGATCATCCGCGCAGCTCCTTCAAGTCGGCCGCGCTCGCGCTGGCGAGATGGCGGGTGAGCCCAGATACGAAAACCAGCATGATGAGCACCCCGGCGACGAGGTCGAGGAAGATTCCCGCCTCGACGATGAAGGGAAACGTCGCCACCAGGGTGATCGCGCCGAGGAACACGCCGTTCTCGACGATCAGCCAGCCGATCAGCTGGGCCACGGTGTGCCGGCGCACCACCATGACCAGCCCCCCGAGCAGGATGACCGCGGTGGACAGCGGCACCACCGCGGCCGCGACCACACCGTGCGGCAGCAGCTGCGGCTTGGTCACCAGGTAGGCGAACGCTGTCAGCGTGCCGCCGGCGATCAGGGACGTCGACAGTCCCGTCGACAGCGCGGTATCCCGGCTGAGCTCAAGCCGCTGAACCAGAAGCCGCCGGGCCGCCACCGGGATGCCGATCCCCTTGATTGCCAGGGTGAGCACAGCGAGTATCCACAATTCGATGCTGCCGAAGGCGTACGCGGCGACTCCGGCGGCGAACGACAGCGCTACCGACTGGGCACCGTAATAGGCCACGTAGCGGTTGAACAGCTTGGAGCCCAGGCAGGCGAACGCCAGCAGCAAGATGAGCACGCCCGACAGGTCGAGCAGCACCCCGGCGGTACTGGTCGCGGAAAGGGTCTGCACCAGGCTCAGACTCCGATCACGTAAGAGGTGGCGACGCCGACCAGAGCCAGCAGGAACGCCGCGCCGAGGAACTCGGCGATGCGGAAGAACCGGAGCTTGGCGAACGATGTGTCGATCACCACGATCGCCAGGCCGCACAGCGCCAGCTTGCCGAGCAGGACCGGGATGCCGAGCAGGGCGGAAGGCAGATTGCCCGAAGTGCCCAGGCCCCACGGGATCACGAAAACATTCACGAAGATCGATGACAGCAGGAACAGCTTCATCCAGCTGCCCCACTTCATCAGCGCGTACTCCCGGCCGGAATATTCGAGCACCCGCCCTTCCTCGATCATCGAGATCTCGGTCGACCCGCCCGGGTTGTCGACCGGGATCCGGCCGTTCTCCACCAGCACGATCATGAAGAACGCCAGCATGCCCAGCAGGTGCGTGGGCAGCACCAGCGCATAGGGCGAGCCGGCGATGGCGTGATTCATCAGGTACGGGTTGTCGGACGCCGAGACCACCCCGACCGTGAAAAACACAAGGATCAGGGCAGGCTCGGCCATGCTGCCGATCCAGCTCGCCCGGCTTGCGCCCAGGCCGCCGTACGGGCTCGCGGTGTCCAGGCCGGCCAGCGAAGTCATGAACCCGGCCAGCGCGAGCACGAACGCGCCGCCGATCAGGTCGGCGAGGAACGCCAGCGGCAGCGGCGTGCTCGTGATGACCGGCACGATCACCGATACCGTCAGGTAGCAGGCGAACGTCACGAACGGCGTGATCCGGAACACCCACGACGCCTGGTCACTGATCGCGCTGCCCTTGCGCAGCAGCTTCACCAGATCCCGGTACGGCTGCAGCACGCTCGGGCCGCGCCTGGACGCGACCACCGCCTCGGCGCGTGTCAGCACCCCGGCAAACAGCGGGGCGCCGGCAAGCACCACCAGGCTCTGCAGGACCTGGATCAGAACCGGAACAGACAAAAAGACCTCCGCCTGTCAGGCAGCGCACAAGGCGCCCGTGCAGGTAGAGGCCATTAGCCAGGCAGGTAAGCACCAGGCGTTACGCGAGCCTCATCGCGTTACAAAGGCCAGGATACACAGGAAGACGCACGCAGTGGCAAGCCCTTACCGGCCCGGGGCAGGCGGCCTGCGTCAGCGAGCGCTGAGAAGCAAGACTGGGATCGCGCTGCCCCATGCCGCCGTCTCCGCTACCCGGCCGGGCCGCCGGCGCAGGGTGCCGACCTCGCCGTGCCGGCCGAGTACCAGCAGATCGAACCCATGCTCGGCGGCGTAGTCGCACACCACCCGGGCGACCTGCGGGCTCTCGATGATCTCCAGGCTCATCCGGGCGCCGCTGGCAGGCGCCACGGCCTGCCGGGCCTGCTCGAACTGCTCTTCGGCCCGCCGCCGGGCCGCGGCCCGCTCGCTGTCACGCTCGTCGGCGGCCTCGACATGCAGATTCTCCGGCACGACGGCAAGAGCGACAACGTGGCCGTCGTCACCGGCGATCGACGCAGCGGCGCTCAGTGCCTCGGCCGCATCGGCGGAAGCGTCCCAGCCCACCAGCACGTGACGGAACCGCCCGGCAGTCACCGGGTCCAGCCTCCCGGCTTCCCGCGATCCGAATGACCAGCAGTCACTGTGGCCTCCCTCACCAGCGCTGCGGATCGCCACCGCAGGCTCCGCAGCGGGCAGGCATCCGGTGTAGAGGCCATCAGCAAGCTGCCCCCTCGCGATTCCGGCGGCCTCATCGCCACCGCCATTCTCTTCGGCGCCGCGACCGTTCACAAGCAGGAAACCAGAATCACGCATTGCACTGAAACGGACCTTAGCCTCTGCCGGAGGGCCGGCGGGGATGCGACGGTGCATTGAACCATGCCGCAGGCATTTCAGGAGGAGACACTATGACCGCGCCGCCGATCCCCCGCGCCGGACCGCACCGGATCACCGAGGTGACCGCGCTGGAAATTCTCGATTCGCGTGGCCGCCCCACGCTTCAGGTGAGCGTTACGCTCGCCGGCGGCACGACCAGCACCGCGGGGGTGCCATCCGGGGCGTCGACGGGCAGCGGGGAAGCCGTGGAGCGCCGGGACGGGGACAAGTCGCGTTACCAGGGCCTGGGTGTCCTCGGCGCGGTGGGCGCCGTTCGCGGCGAAATCGCCGAGCGGCTGCGCGGGCAGGAATGGAGCGACCTGGCGGAGATCGACGCCGCGCTGATCGAGCTTGACGGCACGCCGGGCAAGGCACGTCTCGGCGCGAACGCCCTTGTCGGCACGTCCATGGCGTGTGCTCGCGCGCTGGCCGCCGCGGAGGGGCGCGAGCTGTGGGACTGGCTGACTCCGGCCGGCACCGTCCCCCGGCTGCCGGTGCCCCACTTCAACGTGCTCAACGGCGGCGTGCACGCGCCGAACCCGCTCGACTTCCAGGAGTTCATGATCGCGCCGCTGGGCGCCGGATCCCTCCCGGAGGCAGTCCGGGCCGGAGCTGAGGTCTACGGCGCGCTGCGCAGCCTCCTGGTCAGGCAGGGACATGCGACCGGGCTGGGTGACGAAGGCGGCTTCGCCCCGCAGCTCGCGGAGCCCGAGGAGGTGCTGGCGCTGCTGGTCACCGCCATCGGCGAGGCCGGCTACGCGGCCGGGCCGGACGGCGTCGCGATCGCCCTGGATCCGGCAGCCAGCGAGTTCCGCGGCGAGGACGGCCTCTACCGGGTGGCCGGGCAGAAGCTGACGAGCACCGAGATGGTCGAGCGGTACGCCGAGATCACCGGCCGGTTCCCGGTATGGCTGATCGAAGACGGCCTCGCCGAAGACGACTGGGACGGCTGGGCGGCACTGACGACCCGGCTCGGCGAGCGGATCCAGCTCGTCGGCGACGACATCTTCGTCACGAACCCGAAGATCATCGCCGACGCGATCAGGCGCGGCATCGGCAACGCGGCGCTGATCAAGGTGAACCAGATCGGCACCGTGACCGAGACACTGGAAGCGATAGCGACCTGCCGCCGCGGCGGCTACTCCCAGCTCGTCTCGCACCGCTCCGGCGAGACCACCGATACCTTCATCGCCGACCTGGCCGTCAGCTGCGGCTCCGGTGAACTCAAGACCGGAGCCCCGGCCCGCGGCGAGCGGGTAGCCAAGTACAACCGGCTGATCGAGATCGCCGCCGCCCATCCCAGCCTGCCCTACGGCATCCCGGCACCCTGACACAGCCGCCGCAGCTGCCCCGGCACTGACATCATGGACGGCCGCTCGACCGCCCACGGCGTATTCGATGTGCGGGTCCGCTGGGTCGGGTAGTGCTCCGGTCCGGCGCAACCCATGCCACATCGTAGGCCGTGGCCCCCGTAGCGGCCGCGTGCAGGCTCTCCAGGCCACCGACAATTCGCCGATGAGATACCCGTGCGTCATCGCCTGGGCCGCCGCATCCACCCGGCGCGTAGCCATGATGCCCCGCCGCGGAGCGGCGGGGCCCTGCTTTGCGGGCACCGCACAGCAGGCGGCACCGCGGTACTGCTCAGCCTGGTCGCGCCTCGGCTTCGCCTCCCTGGTCCAATTGCGCGAGGACGTCGCGCAGGTCCTGTTCCCGGCGGGCCAGTTCGCTGAGGCGGGACTCCGCCTGCCCGGCTGTCTCCGCACGCACGGCTGCCGCCGTGTTCAGTGCGCTGGCCAGGCGGTCGGTGCTGGCGGAATAGCGGCGGTCAATGGCTAGGGTCAGCTGCCGGGTCGCCTCGGCCAGGCGGTATTGCAGGTCGCCTCGGGCCCGGCCGATCTGTCTCGCGGCCAGGTCGTGCACCTGGCCGAGTACATGATCACGGGCCATCCGGCGCCCTAGCTGGCCCGGCAGCCTGCGGCGCACCGCGCCGGCCAGCAGCTCGGCCTGATCCACATTTTCGCCGAGGGTGTAGAAAAACCGCCGGTCCGGCGCCAGCCGCTCAGCTTCGCCCGGCATCCTCAGGTCGAGCATGAGGAGCTCAGCCGCAGCCTCCCGGACTGTATCGAGCTCTGCGGCGAGCTCGGCGGTGAACCGCGCGTCGAGCCTTGACAGGACCCGCTCCAGTAGCCCTCGCTGCGCTTGCCGCCACGACTCGACGGCGTCCTTGGTCATCTCCGCCAGGCGGCCGCGGCCCCGCCGTTCGATCTCGGCGGGCGGAGCCCCCGCGAGCTCGCCGCCGAGCAGGCTGCAGACCTGGTTCCGGAGCTCGGCTGCCAGCCGGGGTGCTTCCCGGTCCGCCGCCGCGTTGAGGCTGGCCAGCAGCCGCGCGGACTCCGCTTCGGCCAGGGCTGCCGCGTCATTGCCCCTCTCCCGGACAGCGGCGAGGCGTGCCGCGAAGGCGGTCACCCGCTCGGCCGCCGCAGAGCTACTCATCCGGGCCGCGCGCTGCGCCAGCGTGACCTCGTCGAGCAGGGATTCGGCCAGCCGGCGCAGCTGCCCCGCGACCGATCGTTGCAAGTCGGAGACGCGTCCGTTCCCCAGGTAAGCAATGAAGTCGGCGACGAACTCACCGAAGCCCTTGTCACCGTGGGCCTGCATTGCCGCCCGAGCTGACACCGGGTAAACCCGGACCGCCCGGCCAGCCGCCTCCTGCGCGACCCCTGCGGTGAACGCCAGCGCCTCGGCCACCCCGGCGTCATCGAGGTAGTCCGCCTTGTTCAGGACCACGAAGGTAGTCACCGAGAACTCAGCCACCCGGCCCAGCAGCTCGCACTCGCTCGCCGAGACCGGCGGGTCGACGGTCAGCACGAAAATCGCTGCGTCCATCGTCGCCAGGACGCTGTCGGCAGCATCCGTGTTCTGCGCGTGCACCGAGCCGGTGCCTGGCGTATCGACGATCTCCACGCCGCGGGCCAGGATCGGCGCATCAATCCGGACGGCGACCGACGCGACGGAACGGGAGTTCCCAGGGTTGCCCCGTTCTGTCACGAAGTCGTCAAGCGCCGCGAGCGGGAAGCCCTTCTTGCCGCCGTCGCGGAACGCAACCTCGGCGACCTCGTCAGCGCCGTACGTCACCGTCGTCGCGACCGCGGTGACCGGGATGACGCCGGTCGGCAGCACCTCACGGCCGAGCAGCGCATTCACCAGCGTGCTCTTCCCTCGCTTGGCCTCCCCGACGACCAGCACCCGCAACCGCGTCGCCCGGAGCCGTTCCCGCAGCGCCGCGACCGCCTCACGGTCCCCGGCGGCGCCCAGAATGGCCAGCTGGTCAAGCGCCGAGGACAATGCGCCCGGCGGTCCGGGAGCGCCCATCCGGCCTCCTACCTGTAACAGGCAGGGACCGTTGGCGGCAGCGCCGCAGTTGACGGCGGGCCCCTCCGCCGCTTACATCCACAGTACCTGGACCGCTTCCTAACCGGGCGGTCAAGAATGCGCGGCAGAAGAGCGCTTCTCGGTTTCAGGCGCCGGAAAGATACTGCGATGGTGATCGGCCGTATCGTCGTGGGCTACAACGACTCCCCCGGCGCGGCGCGCGCTGGCGCAAGCGGTTGAGCTCGCCCGGGAACTCGTCGGTGCAGAGCTGGTCGCCGTCGCCATGGCGGAGCCCCGGCGCCCTTCCGGCCTCCGGCCATGAGCCGCCGGGCAGCGCGAACGCCACCTTCAATTGGTCATCGGTCAGTACGTCGGCCATCGCGCTCCACAGCTTGCGGGCTGGGCGGGCGGGCCGGGCGTGCTGCGTGGCCTGTGCCCGCCCGCCCGTCTGCGGCCCGCGGGAGTTGGCCACATCGCCAGGCATGGCCAACGCGGCGGGTCAGCAGTTGCGGAGCGCGGGAGACTGGTTGAGAAGCTGGGACCGCGGCGAGATGAAGGCCCGGTAGGCCGCCAGCAATGCACTGCGTCAGCCGGCGCCATCTCTTGATTCGTAACGAATATGGTTTTCATTTTCACCCGTATGAAAGCAGTGCTGGATCCGAATGTCAACGTCCCGCGCGGGGACAGCGTCCCTTCGGCCGCCGGCGAGGGCATTGCTCGGTGACCGGCCGACACTGATGACGTCAGCGCGCAGCGGCCAGGACGAGTCGGCGCACCGGGGACAGCACCGCCGGATCATTCGCGCTGGAGCGAGCCTTCCGCAGGGCGGCCGGCGCGGGACGGCTTGACGATGACAACCGTAATGGTTACCGTTGTCATTAACTTACGGATCATGACCCTCTGGCAGACCGGAGATCGACCGCCGATGAGACATCGCCTAGCTTCCCGCCGCGCGCCCGCGGTGGCGGTGTTGCTGCCCGCGGTGGCGCTGCTTGCCGCCTGTTCCTCGGCTTCCGGCTCTGCCGCGGACGCAGCGCACAGCGGCGCGATCGTGGCGGTCGGGGCGGAGAACGAGTACGCCAGCGTGATCAGCCAGATCGGCGGCAAGTACACCCATGTGACGGCGATCTTGAACAACCCGAGCACCGACCCGCATTCGTTCGAGTCGAGCCCGCGCGTGGCCCAGACCGTCGGCTCGGCGCAGCTCGTGGTGCAGAACGGCGCCGGCTATGACAGCTTCATGAACAAGATCGAGGCCGCGACGCCGGACTCGGGCCGGGCGGTGATCGACGTGCAGAAGCTGCTCGGCCTGCCGGACAGCACGCCGAACCCGCACCTGTGGTACAGCCCGGCGACGATGCCGGCCGTGGCCAGGGCCGTCGCGGCCAGGCTCGCGGCGCTGCAGCCGGCTCACAAGGCCTATTTCGCGTCCCGCCTGGCTACCTTCAATGCCTCGCTGAAGCCCTGGCTGCAGGCGATCGCGCATTTCAAGGCCGCCTATCCGGACACCCCGGTGGCGGTGACCGAGCCGGTGAGCGATTACCTGCTGCAGGCGGCCGGCGCGAGGATCCTGACGCCGTTCACGTTCCAGGCCGACATCATGAACGGTGTGGATCCATCGCCGCAGGCCGTCGCGGCGCAGGACAGCCTGTTCCGGGATCACAAGGTGAAGGTGTTCTTGTACAACCGGCAGGTCACCTCCTCCCTGACGCAGTCGTTCCTCAAAGCCGCCGCGCAGTACGGCGTCCCGGTGGTCGGCGTCTATGAGACCATGCCGGTGCCCGGCTATACCTACCAGTCCTGGATGCTGGCCGAGGTCCGGGCCCTGCACAAAGCCGTGGCCACCAAGACCTCGACGCAGAAGCTGTGATGGCCGTGCGGGAAGTGGCTGGCGGCTTGGCCGAGATGCTCGCCGTTGATGGCGTCAGCGTGCGGCTCGGCGGCCGCGAGGTTCTCCATGATGTCCGGCTCACCATCCGGCCCGGCGAGTTCACCGGGCTGATCGGCTCGAACGGCGCCGGGAAGACGACGCTGCTGCGGGTGATCCTCGGCCTGCAGCACGCCAGCGGCGAGGTACGCGTCGGCGGCAGGCCCCGCGGCCAGCACAGCGAGATGATCGGCTACGTCCCGCAGAAGATCGAGCTGGACCCGGATATGCCGCTGCGGGCCCGGGACCTGGTCGGGCTCGGCCTCGATGGCCACCGCTACGGCCTGCCGCTGCCGTCGCGGAGCCGCCGCGCGCTGGTCGCGGAGATGCTGCGGTCGGTGGACGCCGCGGGATTCGGCGACGCGCGGGTCGGCAACCTGTCCGGCGGCGAGCAGCAGCGGATCCTGATCGCGCACGCCCTGATCAGCCGCCCCCGGCTGCTGCTGCTGGACGAGCCGCTGGCCAACCTCGATATCAGCAGCGGGCAGGAAGTCGTCGCGCTGCTGGCCCGCATCGCCAAAGAGCAGCAGATCGCGGTGCTCATCTCGGCCCACGACATGAACCCGCTGCTGCCCGTCATGGACCGCGTCGTCTACATGGCGGCCGGCCGGGCGGCCAGCGGCCCGGTCAGCGAGGTCGTACGCGGCGAGGTACTCAGCAAGCTGTACGGCCACCACGTCGACGTCCTGCATGTGCACGGCCGGATCCTGGTGGTCGCCGGGCACGGCGACAGCCTCGACGCCCCGCCCCCCGCACCAGCCCCGGCCGCGGCGCCGGCTGCGCTGCCCGTCGCCGGCTGCCGGTGACCGGTCATGGGCGGAGTCCTGCGGGCGGTCTTCGAGCCCGGCTTCTTCGGCAGCGGCGCGGTGCACGTCGCGCTGCTGACCGGCGGCCTCGTCGCGCTCGTGTCCGGCATCGTCGGGACGTTCACGGTGATCCGGGGGCAGTCCTACGCCGGGCACGCCCTGGCCGACCTCAGCGTCTCCGGCGGGTCAGCTTCCTTCCTGATCGGGATCAGCCCGCTGTGGGGCTTCGCCGGCACCAGCGTGGCCGCCGCGGGGATCATGGATCTGATCGGGATCCGGCGGCCGCGGGGGCGGGACCTGGCGACCGGCATCGTGCGCGGCACCGGGCTCGGCGTCGCGGCGCTGCTGCTGTACTGGGACACCACCCGCACCAGCAACACCGGGACGACGGTCACCGTGCTGTTCGGATCCATGTTCACGCTGGATAGCTCGGTCATCCCGCTCGTCGCGGCGTTCAGCCTGGCCGCCGTCGGCATCGTGGCCGTGCTGTACCGGCCGCTGCTGCTCAGCTCGGTCAGCGCCGAGCTGGCCCGCGTGCGCGGGATCCCGGTACGCCTGGCCGGCGCGCTGTGCCTGGTCGCGATAGCGCTGGCCGTCTCGCTGGCCGCGCTGACCATCGGCACGATCCTCAGCACCGCGCTGCTGGTCGGGCCCGCGGCAGCGGCCCTGCGACTAACCAGCAGGCCCGGCGTCGCGATCATCTGGTCGGCGGGCATCGGGCTGGCCGCGACCTGGCTGGGCATCCTGCTCGCCTACGACAGCTACTACTGGCCGCCAGAGCGCCACGGCTGGCCGGTGAGCTTCTTCGTCGTGACCCTGGTCTTCGCGTTCTACCTGCTCGCCCAGCTGCCCCGGGCCCAGCGGCACGCCAGCGGAACCAGGGACGGTGACTAGCGCATGTTCTCGGGATTCATGGTCAACACGTGGACCGTGGCCACCATCGTCGCCGTCGTGGCCGGCGTGGTCGGGTTCTTCGTCGTGCTGCGCGGCTCCGCGTTCGTCGCCGACGCGCTGCCGACCGGCGCGTTCGCCGGCGCGGCCGGGGCCAGCCTGATCGGGGTCAACACCTTGATCGGGCTTGGCGCGTTCTCCCTCCTCGGCGCCCTGGGGATCGGCTGGCTCGGCCGCCGCGCCCGCCACGACGTCGCGGTCGCCCTGGCCCTGGTCATGATGCTGGGACTCGGCGCGCTGTTCCTCAGCTTCAGCACCGGGTACGCGCCGGAAATCTACTCGCTGCTGTTTGGCGAGGTACTCGGCATCAGCACCAGCGAGATAGCCCCGGTCGCGGCGGTCGCCGCCGTATGCATCGCCGCGATCACCATCATGTACCGGCCGCTGATGCTGTCCTCGGTGATGCCGGAGCTGGGAGAGGCCCGCGGCGTGCGCAGCCACCGGATCGAGATGTCCTTCCTGCTCGTCGTCGCCCTGGCCACCAGTGTGGCGCTGCCCGTCGTCGGCGCCCTGCTGATCTTCAGCCTGATGATCTGCCCGCCCGCCGCCGCCCGGTCACTCACCAGCCGGCCGCTGCTGGCCATGGGACTGTCCGCCGTCATCGCGGTCATCACCGTATGGGCGGCCATCGCCGCCTCCTACCAGACCAACTGGCCCATCGGGTTCTTCGTCGGGACCATCGGCGCGGTCAGCTACGCGGCCGGCCGCGGCTGGGCAGCCGCACGCCGCGCCCGCGCCGTCCGCAGCACCCCCCAGCCGGGCAATCATCCGCGACGGCCGACCGCTGCTAACCTGCCCACATGACGCCGTCCGTGCCCGCCCGGCCGGCCCCGAACAGGGGCACCAGGGTCCGCGGTACCCGGCAGGCCCAGGCCCTGTCCGCCGTGCTGGACGTGCTGCCCGGGTTTTGGAGCGCCCAGCAGATCCACGCCGAGATGCGCAGCCGAGGCGAGCGCATCGGCCTGACCACCGTCTACCGGCACCTGCAGGTCCTGACCGAAGCCGGCTGGATCGACGCGATCCGCGACGCCACCGGCGAGACGCTCTACCGCAAATGCAACAGCGGTATCCACCACCACCACCTGACCTGCCGCAACTGCGGCCGCAGCGTCGAGGCCGAGGACCGCGCCGTCGAACGCTGGGCAGCGCAAGTCGCAGCCAAAGCCGGCTATACCGACGTCGGCCACACCGTCGAGCTATTCGGGCTCTGCCCCGAATGCAGCCGCTCATAACCGCCCGCCGGGTCAGCGCATAAGGCGTCAGCGGCCGGCGGCGGGCGCGTGCAGGCCGGCTTGGCGCTGCTCCTGCGTTGCCGTGGCGGCGACGCCGAACCGGCGCAGCCGCAGGCTGTTCCACACGACGAACGCCGAGGACAGGTTCATCGCGGCCGCGGCGATCAGCGGGTTGAGGAGTCCGAGGGCGGCCAGCGGCAGCGCCGCGACGTTGTAGCCGAAAGCCCAGCCGAGATTGCGCCGGATGGTCGTGAAGGTGCCGCGGGCGAGCTTGATCGCGCCGGGAACGATCTGCAGGTCGTCCCTGAGCAAGATCATGTCCGCGGCGCAGATGGCGACATCGGTGCCTGACCCGAGGGCCAGCCCAAGGTCGGCGGCGGCCAGGGCCGGGCCGTCGTTGACCCCGTCGCCGACCATGGCGACCGAGCGGCCCTTGGCCTGGAGCCCCGCGATCACCGCGGCCTTGCCGGCCGGCAGCGCCTCGGCGATGACCTCGTCGATCCCGGCCGCCGCCGCGACTGCGCGGGCGGTGGCCTTGCTGTCGCCAGTTAGCAGCACCGTGCGCAGGCCGAGCCCGCGGAGCCCGGCGACGGCCGGCGCGGCCGACGGCTTGATCGTGTCGGCGACCGCCAGCGCTCCCCGGATCTCGCCGTCCCAGCCGGCCAGCACCACCGTGCAGCCGGCCTGTTCCCATGCCGCGCGCTGACCGCCCAGGGACTCCGGAACCCGCATGCCGCGATCGCGGAACAGCTTCTCGTTCCCGACGGTGACCTCATGCCCGTCCACGACCGGCTAGCAGCCAGGCGGCGAGCGTCAGCAGCGAAAGGACCAGCACGCCCGGCACGAACACGGCCGAGATGCGGTCGGCCAGGCGCTGGATGGCGGCCTTCTGCGCCTGCGCCTCCTCGACCAGCCGGATCAGGTGCGCGAGCTGGGTGTCCTTGCCCACCGCGGCGGCCCGCACGACCAGGCGGCCGGTCAGCGCGATGGTCCCGGCCACGACGCTGCCGCCCTCGGCCACCTCAGCTGGCACGGACTCGCCGGTCATCATGCTGCGGTCCACCGCTGACTGCCCGAACTCGACATCGCCGTCCGCCGCGATCGTCTCCCCCGGCCGGACCACGAATAGGTCGCCGGCCCGCAGCCCGGCGACGGGGATGCGGCGCTCGCTCCCGTCGCCGGCCAGGACGCAGGCATCTTTCGCGCCGGACTCCGCGAGGTCACGCATCGCCTCGCCAGCTGATCGCCGCGCCCTGGCCTCGAAGAACCGGCCGGCCAGCAGCAGCGTGGTCACCGACGCGGCGACCTCCAGGTAGATACCGCCGCCGGAGCCGTGGATCAGCTGATGCAGCGCGCTCTCGCGCCGGCTGCCGCGGTCAAGGAAGAACATCGCGTACACCGACCAGCCGCAGGCGGCGGTGATGCCCAGCGACACCAGGGTGTCCATCGAGCAGGAGCCGTGCCGGGCGTTCCGCAGCGCCGCGCGGTGGAACGGCCAGGCCGCCCACAGCGCCACCGGCGCGGCCATCGCCACCAGCAGCCACTGCCAGCCGGGGAACCGGTAGACCGGGAACAAGGACAGCGCGATGGAAACGTCCGACAGCGGGATGAAGAAGATCAGCGCGAGAATCAGCCTGCGCTTCAGATAGCGGGCCTGAGCGTCGCCAGGCCCCGGTTCCCGCCCGTGCTCCGCCGCGGGCCCGATCACCTCCGCGCCGTACCCGGCCTGCTCGACCTCGGCGATCAGCATCTGCGCCGTGACCCCGGCCGGCGCGGTGATGCTGGCGCGCTCCGTCGCGTAGTTGACGGTCGCGCTGACATCGCCGATCCTGCTGAGTTTCTTCTCCACCCGGGCGGCGCACGCGGCGCACGTCATGCCCCGGATCGCCAGCTCGATTCCGGTCATGCTCGCCGGCTTTCCGACAGGCCCGGCCGGCGACAGTGCCAGCCCGCCCGCTGCCGGGCTGCCGGGCAGCGGCAAGCCATTGTCAGCCACCTGGCCAAGGTACTATCACACGGCAACGCGGCAAAAGGCATTACGCTTACTTTGCCGGGCGCTAGCATCGTTGTCATGGCCGTGCATACCATTACTGTCGCCGGAATGAGTTGCGGGCATTGCGCGGATGCGGTGCGAGCGGAAATCAGCAAGCTGCCCGGCGTGAATGCCGTCGACGTTGACGTAGACAGTGGCAGGGTGCAGCTGACTAATGATTCCGAAGTACCGGCCGCCGCGCTCCGGATCGCTGTCGAGGAGGCCGGTTACGAGCTGGCAGGCCCGTCTTAGATTTTCTTAACGGGCTTCCGGGCGCCAGCGCGGCCGGTGGGCTGGCCACCTCCTCACAGCATCAGCACGAGCATGTAGCCCATCGTGAGTCCCATCGCTATCTCGCAGCAGGCGGCCAGCCGGGGGGACATCGGCGTGTTCCCGGCGGCCGGCCCCGGCCGGCGTCCTCAGCGGCCGTGCCGGGGCGTTCGGCGGCTGCCAGCCCAGTTTGCGTTCCGGCGCTCATCGCAGCGCCGGATCCGGCCAGCACGGGCTCCGCGGCGCGCGCCGGCCGCAAGCCGGCGACCGGGGCCAGCGATGTGAATTGGTCGGTGGTCCAGATGACGTAGCCGAGCAGCGCGAGCAGGAAAGCGAGGCCGAGCGCGGGGAAATGCGCGGCGCCTGCTCCGCCCATGGCCATCCCCGCCGCAGTGCCGACGGCGCCCGCCGCGGAGAACGCGAGGAACATGTACAGCATCGCGCCGCTGGCCAGCAGGTGCGGTACGTGATGACCGGGCCGCTGTCCGTCGGCGGCGTGGCCGCGGCGGGCACGCACGATCTGCCAGCCGAACCAGGCTGTCGCGGCAGCGAAGATGACCTCCCAGCCGCTGTCCCAGAAGGGGTTCAGCCGCGGCACCAGCATTCCCGCCATCGCCACGCCCATGAACACGTGCACGGTATCGACGTCATACTCGGTCGGCCGCCGCATCCGGCGGGCGCCCGCCAGCCGGGTAACGCAGTAGGCGGCGGTGCCGATCATGACGGCCGCGAGTATGCCCGCAAGCCAGCTAGGCCCGCCCATGTCATGCTCCTATCGGCTGCGTTGACTGCGCTGACTGCGACGATGCGGGCGCCGTCGCCCCGGCCGGCCAGTAGGCCACCGCGAGGAGGGCGAGCAGCGGGGCCGAGTTGACGTCGGTGCCCGAGCCGGTGAAGACCTCACCGAGCCCCTGAGCAATCCACATGGCCGCGGCCACGACGATCGCCAGGATGATGGTCACCCGGGCGGCTGGAGGCGGCAGGTAGGCTCCCACGGCAACGATGGCGAACGCGGCAGCGAGCAGGACCGAGACCAGCAGGCCATAATGGCTCAGCGCGCTCCCGGCATGATTTCCGGCCCAGGCCAGCCACGCCGGTTCCCCGGACGCCATGTCCGAGAGCATGCCGCTGATCCCCTGCGGCGCCCGCGAGGCCGGCAGCAGCGCGAAGTACGCCAGGCTCGCCCACAAAATAAGCCACAGTGCCCTGGCCGGCCGCGCGCCGACCGCGCGGCCCGCGACGAACGGCGCCGCGCGGTCCCTGGCCACGGGCCACAACAAGACCGCCAGCAGCGCGTAAAGGATCACCGCCCCGGGCGCGCCATCGACGGGGCTGGCGTCGCCGGTCAGCACCCCGTTGAGCCCTTCGCCGAGCCACCACACGGCCAGCGACCACACGATGGAGGCAGCGAGAGCGGCCTTGACCGTGGGCCGCCACGCGATCCCCAGCCCTAGCAGCAGCTGGATCGTGGCGAAAGCAGCATTCATCCGCACGACGTGATGATCAATCAGGTGAGCCGACCAGCTGATCGGGCCGGCGATGAACGCCGGATCCCCGTCCGCCGTGCCAGCCAGCATCCGCGGGAAAGCCCGGGTGAACATGAAGGGCTGATATTGCAGCACCGCGTCAAGCAGCCAGATGCCGGCCAGCGCGAGCTGCAGCTTCCGCCGCGCGTCCGGCACGGCCCAGCGTTCCTGCATACCTGCGCCGGACCTGCCCTGCCAGGCCGAGCCAGTGCCGGCCGCGAGGCTCTCGCTCATCGCCGATTCCTTTCCCGGGAACGGCATGACGCTATTGCGCAGCCAGCGCGCGCGGCAAGCATAGACGGCAACTCGCCGCCAATTCAGGCGCAATTCCCGTGCCCGCGAAACCCGGCACGGGTATTCAGTAAACCCTGCCACCGTATTCGCTAAACCCCGCCGGGGTATTTCGATTACCCGGAGGTGGTATCGGAGGCCCGGCGGGAGTGCTGCCGCCGGGTGAGGTGCCTGCAATACTGGGTCAGCTCTCGCCGCGGGCGCGACCCTCGGCCGGCGCCTACGGTGCCCTCACGTCTCCAGACTGGAGCCACAGTGAGTCCGCCGTTCCGGCTATGCGCTTTCGGCCTGCTGCTGGTCGCGATCTTCCTCGGCGCGCGGGCAGCCGGGTCAAGCCTCGGCCCGGTCACCGCAACGTACGTGCCCGCCGGCACCGGTCCGGGGCCGGCGGATAGGGGCACTGGCGGCTCGATGAACATGGGCCCCCGTCCGGCGGGCGCGGGCACCCGAGCGCCCCGGCACGTGCGCGCCGCCCCGGCCAGGCAGGCTGGGCGGGAGGGACGCTGATGACCAGCGCGCCGTCCGTGCCGGGCACCACGGTGGAGCTGGCCATCGGGGGCATGACTTGCGGAGCGTGCGCAGCCAGGATCGAGAAGCGCCTGAACCTGCTCGAAGGGGTGACGGCAACCGTCAATTACGCCACCGAACGCGCGTACCTCACGTCCGCCGGCGGCCGGGAACTCGCCGAGCTGATCACCGCGATCGAGGCCGCCGGCTACCGCGCCGCCCCGCCCGGGCCTGCCGGCGACCCGAAGCCGGCCACCACCGCGCGGACCCGTGAGCTGGGATGGCGCCTCGCCGCCTGTGTCCCGCTGGCCGTTCCCGTGGTCGCGCTGGCGATGGTCCCGTCCGCGCAGTTCACCGGCTGGCAGTGGGTCAGCCTGGCCCTGAACATCCCGGTCGTGGCCTGGGGCGCGCTGCCGCTGCACCGCGCCGCCTGGGCCAGCCTCGCGCACGCGACCGCGACGATGGACACGCTCGTGAGCCTGGGCATCACCGCGTCCTTCGCCTGGTCCCTCTACGCGCTGGCGTTCGGCGGCGCGGGCATGCCCGGCATGCACATGCCGTTCGCCCTCGCCTACGGGCCGGCCGCCCAGCAGGCGCTCTACCTGGACGTCGCGGCGGGAGTCACGGTCTCAGTGCTCACCGGCCGTTACCTGGAAGCCCGGGCGAAGGACCGCTCCGGCTCGGCGCTGACCGCGCTGGCGCAGCTCGGCACCAGGACCGTCGCGGTACTGCGCGACGGCCCGCCGCGCTGCTGGCCGGCCTGAGCCGCGGCGCCGAGCTGGGGATCCTCGTCAAGGGCATGACGGCCCTGGAATCAGCGCGCCGGATCAGCGTCGTGGTCCTGGACAAGACCGGCACCATCACCACCGGGAAAATGTCCCTGCGCCTCGTCACCGCAGCGGCGGGCGCTGACGAGAAGGAAGCACTACTGCTCGCCGGAGCGGTGGAGGACCCATCCGAGCACCCGGTCGGCCAGGCGATAGCACGCGAAGCCGCCGCGCGCCTCGGCGCCCTGCCGCCGGTCACCGGGTTCGCCAGCCTGCCCGGCGCTGGCGTGCGGGGAACCGTGGCAGGCCGGCCCGTCGTGCTCGGCAGCATCCAGCTTTTCGATGAACTCGGTATCGCCGTCCCGGCCGAACTGCACGAGGCGGCCCGGCGAGCGGAAGACGCCGGCCATACCGCGATCCTCATCGGCTGGGACGCGCGGGCACGGGCGGTGCTCGCTGTCACCGATTCCATCAGGCCAGGCGCCGCGGCGGCAGTAGCCAGGCTCCGGCAGCTCGGCTTGCGGGTGGCCCTGGTCACCGGGGATAACAGCCGCAGCGCCCGGGCCATAGCGGCCCAGGCCGGCCTCGCCACCGCCGCCGTGTTCGCCGGCGTCCGGCCAGACGGCAAGACCGCCATCATCCGGGACCTGCAGTCCGCTGGGCTGCAGGTGGCGATGGCCCGCGCGGCGCAGCAGGCTGCGCGATCTCACGATCGCGGCACTGGCACCGGTGACCTGCGCCGCGATCCTTACCGGGCTGCTGTCAGCATGGGTGGCCACCGGCGGCGCCGGGACCATCACCCGGGTACAGCTAAAGATCACCATGGCCGCGGTCTCCATCCGCGCCTTCACCGCCAGCGGCGCGTCCGCGGGCAGTGCAACCACCTATCTCACCATCACCAACCTCAGCAGCAGCCCAGATGAGCTGGTCTCCGCCCGCAGGCCCGCCTGCAGCCACGTCGTGCTGACCCGGCACGCCAGCACAGCCGGTTCCGGCCCGGTCATTGCCGGCCTGCCCATCCCGGCTCACCGCAGCACCGCCTTGAGCCCGTTCGGCAACGACGTCATCCTCATCGATCCCGTGCCCCTCCAGGTCGGCCAGCTAGTCCTGCTGACCCTGACCTTCCGCCAGGCTGGCCCGATCACTGTCGAGGCCACCGTGACGCCGCCGGGAACTCCCTGACCCGCGCCGTCACCGCCGGACCGAGGTATCAGGACTGCGGGACCGGGCATGTCGGAAATCTGCGGCGGCCCGGCCATGCCAGTGCCACAATCGGTGGCAACCTGCCGGAGGAGCCGCCATGCCAGGCCGGAACGGCCGCCATCATGCGCCGGGGAATGCCCGGGCAGAGGGATTAGACCGGCGCCGGCTACTGCGAACCGCTGCCTTTCTCGGTGTCCTTGTCCCCGGAACGGCAGTAGGCATTGCCTGGCTGATGCGGCACGCCGAGAGCGCCCCGGCGGCGAACATCGCGCGACCCGGGCCTTTGCCGCAGGCCGGGCCGCCGCCGGCCGCGGCCAGTCCCAGGCCCCATCCCAGCGGCGCAGCGCCGCTGGCGGGGAAGGTGGTGGTGATCGACCCGGGCCACAACCCGAACAACCCGGATCACGCCGCTGAGATCGACCGCCTGGTTCAGGCGGGCGGCTTCACGAAGCCCTGCGACACCGTCGGCGCTGAGACCGACGCCGGATACCCCGAGTTCGACTTCACCCTGGACGTCGCCCGCCGGGCACGTGTCATCCTGCGGGCCGCGGGCGCAAAGGTGATCTTCACCCAGAACGGCCGCATGGTGTACGGCCCGTGCGTGACCCTGCGCGCGGCGATCAGCAACCGGGCCCGGGCCGACGCGGCAATATCCATCCACGCCGACGGCGGGCCACCCGAAGGGTACGGCTTCGCGGCGCTGGTTCCCGAGCTCGTCAAGAACCAGTGGGCCGACAACAGCACGATCATCGAGCCGTCGCGCCGGCTCGGGCACGCGGTGGTCAAGCATTTCGCGTCGGCGACGGGCCAGCCAGCCTCCACTTACCTCGGCGCAGACGGAATTCAGCCCCGCAACGACCTGGCCGGCCTTAACCTGTCCCTGGTACCCAAGGTATTCATCGAGTGCGCGAACATGCGCAACGCCGATGACGCCTCGAAGGTCACCAGCTCCCGGTGGCGGCACCACGCCGCCCAGGGCATAGCCGACTCCATCACCGCCTTCCTCACCACAGACTGAATGATTCCGGACATGCCGTTACCGCGACGCATCCACGCGGTCAACATGCCGAGTCGCCATGACTGAGATGGCCGTTGCGGGGATGGTTGAACAGCGGGGAACACCCAGCACCGTGACGTAGTCCTGCTCGTCAGCTACGTACTGCCATTGCCTGCCCACCGCCGCCCGGCTCGCTGTGCGTAATCCCGCCGGAGCGCCTCGCGCAGCTCGGCAGAGCCGTCGCGCGAGATCGTCACGAACGGATCCGTAAGCGGGACAGCGAGCCAGACGCCGTCCCGGCAATCGATCTGGTACGCGTCATCCCAGTGCCAGCGCAGGTCCGTCAGCGTGCTCTGCGCGTCGCTATCCAGCATCCCGATGCCTCTTCGCCGAGGTCACTGCCCCAGCAGGCCCAGCGCGGCATCTTCCGCACACGAGAGCGTGACATCCGGCGGCATGACAGGGTAGAAGAGCATGAGGAGGCTCCCGAGCGGAAAGGCTGATTAGTCACCTTCTCTTCTACCGGGAGCCTCCCGCCGGTACCGGCATCCGCAAGGGCGTGTCGCCCGCCGATCGCAGCCACGCAGTCAGCCAGCGGAACCACGCCTGCAGCCAATCAGAAATCACAGCCTGTAACCGGAAGCCGTCAGATCAAGGGACGTCCCGCCGCAGGACCATCAGCAGCGATCACGCTGAACTACATGGCATTGGGGGCCAGGTCCAGCCGTGAGCGCGCATGGTAGGGCCCGCCCGCCGCGTGCTGGGCGTAGCGGCGACCAGCGGTTTTCTCGTCTCGATAATCAACCAAAGACATGAACAGCTTTCGCACGCCCTCCGGTATTCTGGAATCGTCCGGGTGCTCGCTGTGTTTCTGGGTCTCGCTGTGTTTCTGGGTTATGTCGTTGAACCGCTGGGGAGCGTGGGCTAGACGATAGTAGCGACCGCTGAGCGCATCGACAACGCCGTGCCATAGCCAGCGGACATGCGCATCCGGAAATTGATTCGAAGTTGTTCTTCAATCACACGCGCGGCGATCCGAAATTGTTCGTACTGATGAGCCAAATCATCGAGATCAGTGCTCTGTCGCTGCTGCGTTTTGCCCCGGAAGATTAAGAAGCGTTGACCAGCCGCCCCCTGATGTGCCGCATAATGCTCCCTCCGCGTTTGTTCGATTAGCGGATGGTAAAAGCTATACGCCGTTTGCATCATGTTGCAACTCAAGGAATTCTTAGCTGCCGTCGCTCTCGGAGACGTTGCACCCATCGAATCAGCAAACCCACAGCAACGCCGCCAAATATCGCCGCGACAATTGGGCTAACGGCATTGAGGGTGACTTGCCGCCAGAATGCGGCTTGCGTCCAGAACGTGACTGCCGCTACATGACCATCGATCAACATCAGTTTAGGAGCGCTCAATGGCGGCACTTGTAATCCTTAGCGCACGTTGAGTAACGGTTCCCTAGATTGCCGACTCATGTCGGTGGTCTCTACGGCAGGTAGGCGATAGGCGGCTGCTCCGGACACGGGCGGTTTGGGACTAGGCCACGAGATACCCCATCTCAAGCAAGAACCTGTCTTGGTCAGCATGCATTTCATGCGGAAGTTTCGTGAGCCAGCCACTGTCTGAAGCCTCAGAGTTGGCTGCAAGATCGCCGCTGTAGTCGGTAACCTCGAAGACGAGACCAACTGGGGAGTCTAGTCCATTCAAATAGTGAGAAGGATATTCTATGTAGCCGCGATTAGTCGCCTTGCGGACATCAATCGAAAGTTCCCTCATGGCAACCCTGCGAACGGCAGCAATCAATGCTTCACCGAACTGCACCGTCCCACCTGGCAGATGCCACTGCCCTTTACATGGCTCGACCGATCGCTTCGTCATATAGACAGCGCCACTCTCATCTCTCACGATGATTTCCACCGTCAAACGGGGCACCTTCGAGTAGATGTACTTGTACTCTTCTTCATTTAGTGGCCAGTGATTATCTTTCATCTTAGTCATGGTACCAGTGAAGCTAACCTCGGGCTTCCTGTCGGGACAACTCTGGCCTTGAAATGTACACGGGGTGCCCTACCGGCTTCCCGGCTATCCGTGAGTGGCTATTCACGTGGGATGAGCGCTTTGCTGGCATGCGCGCGTGCTTGCGCCCGGGCGGCTGGGCTGGGCGTGGCGGCCGGGGGGTTGCTGGCGACACGCCGGGGCGGGTTGTTGATTGGCTGGCCGGAATGGTGATCGGCGCAGCGCCGCCATCAGGTCACTGACATCGAGCCCGCCCCGGCGCCGAAGATCACCGAGTACGTGGCGCAGGCGAAGGAGTGCGCGGGCTGCGGGACGGTCACCGCCGGGGAGCTTCCCGCGCACGTGCGGGCCCGGGCCAGTTACGGGCCGGAGACCTGCGCGCAGGCCGCGAACCTGGTCAGCGGCTGGTCGCCGTATGCCACCGTGTCCGGGCTGACAGCAGTCGCTGACCTCTCCGCCCTCCGTGAAGAAGCGTTCTCCAATGTCGTGATCACGTTCCGGGGACTCGACGAGGTGGGCAACAAGGCGTTCGCCGAATGGCTCATCGAAGCCGATCACACCGGGCCACTCGTGCTCGGCGAGGATGCCGTGGTGGAGGCAACGGGGCGGCACGTCCAGCTGCCCGGCGTCACCGTGGCCGACTTCCGCGACGGGAAGATCCGGTTCTTCCGGACGTACTTCGACGACCTCTCGCTGATCGAGCAGATCGCCGGCGCCTGACCAGCCGGCCGCGGTGGAGTTCCACGTCGAGGACGATCCGGATCCGCTCGACATCGAAGTCCTCGAAACGCAGATCCGTCATGAGGCGTCCGCGGCCATGGGACTCGGCGGCGAAGCCGACCTGGCGATCTTCGTGCGCGACGCCGGCAGGGTCGTAGCCGGCATCAGCGGGTGGACCTGGGGCAACGGCTGCGAACTGCAGAGCCTCTGGGTGCAGCCGGGTCTTCGCGGGCGCGGCCTGGCTACCCGGCTCCTCGCCGCCGCCGAAGCCGAGGCGGCGGCGCGCGGGTGCACGCAGACCGTCCACTTCACCTACGCCTTCCAGGCCCGGGCTCTGTATGAGCGGAACGGCTACGAACTGGTGGGCTGCGTCGAGGACTTCCCCTCAGGAACGGACGTACTTTGGTACCGCAAGCACCTTACTAAGCCGTGCGTAAGTAAGTCGACCAGATTCGGGTTATGCGGTGATGTAGTGCAGGTGCGGGTCGGCGAAGAAGGCCCGGACCAGGGCGGGGCGTTTCTGGAGCCGCCGCAGGGCGCCGATGGCCTTGGATTTGAGGTCTTGCTTGCTGGTGACGCCGGTCTTGCCGATGCGGTCGTGCTTGACGTTCTTCCAGACCCATTCAGTTGGCTTGTCACAGTGCAGGGATTGTTGGACAACGGGGTGTGAGCGGAGCGATTATCAGCAGTGAGGGCCTGCTTCGGCTGGCCGGGCTGGTCGAGTGGCTGCGGACGCGCGACCTGGATGAAGGCGGCGCGTCATGGACGAGTCCGACGACGGGGTATCCCCCCCCGGGCCCTGACAAGGACTGCGGCAGGGACGCTGTGGAGCGTGCTGCCGGAGCCGAGCCGACAGGACGTGCTTCGGACCCTGAGCATGCTCGTGGACCGGGCGATGACCTCGGGCGAGGCAGCGCTCAGCAGCGCCCGGACGCGGAGCGGGGGTGAGTGCGGTGCTGTTGCGTGAGCGCGAGGACGGGAAGATCGAAGGCCGGCATCGTGATCGTCTCGCGGTCGTGTACGTCCGGCAGAGTTCGCGCCAGCAGGTCTTGGACCATGGCGAGTCGACGCGGCTGCAGTACGGGCTGGTCGAGCGGGCGGTGGCGCTGGGCTGGGCGTCGTCCCGGGTGATGGTGATCGACGAGGACCTGGGCCGTTCGGCGGCGAACGCCGCCGAACGGCCGGGGTTCGCGCGTCTGGTCACTGAGATCACGATGGGGCATGTCGGGCTGGTACTGGGCATCGAGATGTCGCGACTGGCCCGGGCGGGGCATGACTGGCATCAGCTGATCGAGTTGTGCTCCCTGTCCGGGGCGTTGCTGGCCGACACCGACGGTGCCTGCGATCCGAACTGGTACAACGACCGGCTCCTGCTCGGGCTCAAGGGCACGCTCAGCGAGGCCGGGCTTCACTTGATCAAACAGCGGATGGCCTCCGGGCGCCTGGCCAAGGCCGGCCGCGGGGAGCTGGCGTTCCCGCTGCCGGCTGGGTATGTCCGCCGTCCCTCCGGCGAGGTCGCCCTGGATCCGGATGAGCAGGTGCGCAATGTGGTGCGGTTGGTATTCCATCTCTTCGAGCAGCTGCAGACGGTCCACGCGGTGCTGCGGTTCCTCGCCGGGCACCAGGTGCAGATCGGGATGCGCGAGAGGTCCGGCCCGGGCAAAGGCGAGCTGGTCTGGCGGGCCCCGCACCAGCAAGGACTTCTCAACATGCTGCGGAACCCGGCGTATGCCGGGATCTACGCCTACGGACGCAGCCGCACCGATCCGGGCCGCCGCCTGCCGGGGCAGGTGCACTCCGGGCGGGTGCGCGCGGTCGAGGCCGGGGGCTGGCTGGTACGCATCCCCGACGCGCTGCCGGCGTATATCAGCATCGAGCAGTACGAGCGCAACCTCGCGCGGATGGCCGCCAACCGGGCCCGGGCGGTGAGCGCCGGGGCGCCGCGCCAGGGCCCGGCGCTGCTGGCCGGGCTGGTGGCCTGCGGTATCTGCGGCCATCGTATGCAGGTGAGCTACGAGGCCGGCGGACGCGGCCAGCTGCACCGCTACTCCTGCCAGCGCCGCCACCATACCTATGGCGAACCGCGCTGCCAGCAGATGGCCGGGCCCTTCCTCGACGAGCACGTCGTCGCCCAGCTCCTTTCCGCGCTGGCCCCGGCCGCGCTGGAGCTCTCCATCCGGGCGGCCGGGCAAGTCCAGGCCCACCGGGCGCAGGTCGAACGGATCTGGCGCCAGCGCCTGGAACGCGCCGCATTCGCCTGCGACCGGGCCCGGCGCCAGTACCAGCTGGCCGAGCCGGAAAACCGCCTGGTCGCCAGGCAGCTGGAGAGCGACTGGGAAGACGCGCTGGCCGCACACCGGCACCTGGCCGAGGACTACGAACGGTTCACGCAGGATCGCCCGGCCCAGCTCAGCCCGGCGCAGCTGGCCGCAATCCGCGCGCTGGCCCAGGACATCCCGGCGCTATAGGCCGCTGCGGCGACCACCGACGCCGACCGCAAGAAGCTGCTGCGCGCCGTGGTCGAGCAGGTCCAGGTCACCGCCGACGGGACGAGCGAGAAGGTACAGGCCACGGTGACCTGGGCCGGAGGCACCCAGACCCACGCCGACCTGGTACGACCGGTCGCCCGCCTCGATCAGCTCTCCTACTATCCGCTGCTGACCGGGCGGATCAGGACCCTGGCAGGCCAGGGGCTGACGGTCGCGCAGATCGCCGACCGGCTGGCCGCCGAAGGACTGCGCACGCCCCGCCTGCACGAGCGCTTCCACCCCGGCGAAATCGGGCACCTGATCCGCCGGCTCGGCATCCGACCGGGCCTGGACGCCGACCGGCACACCGGTCACGGGCATCTGAGACCGGACGAATGGTGGCTGGCGACCCTCGCCCGTGAGATCGGGATGCCGGTGCCGACACTGTTCACCTGGCGGCGACGCGGCTGGATCACCGGACGACAAGACACCCGCCCGCCCTACCGCTGGATCATCACCGCGAACCAGGCCGAGGTCACACGCCTCCGGGCCCTTCACCAGCTCCCGGCCGGCTACCACAACCGGCGCCGCTGGCTGGATGAGACACCACCAGGCCAAAGCCCGTAAGGAAACGATGAAAAAGGAGGCCGCGACTCATGCCGAAGCCCTACGAAGCTCGTACTGAGGAAACGTCATCTCGGCCGGGTTGAGCTCGGGTGAGTAGCCGGGCAGGAAAAACAGATTCAGCCGGCCTTCGGTGGAGGCGGCGAATTTCTTAGTGGCGGTGGCGCGGTGCGCGGGATGGCCATCGACGATCAGGTACACCGGGCCCGGCGAATCGTGCAGCAGCCGCTTGCAGAAATCAATGAACACCGCGGCGTTCGTGTTGCCCTCGTAGACCGCGAACCGCAGCGCGCCTTTCGCGGACACCACGGAGATCATGTTCACCGAGTACCGGGCGCCGGTATTGCGCACTTCCGGGGTCTGCCCCACAGGCGCCCAGGTGGTCCCGGCGTGGTAATCCGACCGGATCCCGGCCTCGTCCGCGAACCAGGCCGTGGCGCCGTCAGCCTCGGCCTGAGCCCGGATGGCGGGGTACTCCTCGCGTTTCCACTTCTCGACTGCCCCGGGGTTCTGCTGATAGGCGCGGTGCAAGGGCCGCTGCGGCGAGAGCCCGAGCTTCCGCAGAAGGCGGCCGACGGAAACCACGCTGAGCCGGACGCCGAACTCGCGGCGGATCACCTCGCGGACCATCTCCCGGGTCCACAGCGCGAACTCGAACTGCATCTGCCGCGGATCCTGGCCCGCGATCAGCCCGTAAAGCCGGGCCATCTGCGGGCCGGCCAGCTTCGGCGGGCGGCCCGGCACCGGCCTGGCCGCCAGCGCGCCTTTCCCGCCCTCGCGGTATTTCGCCAGCCACCCGTACACCGTCTTGCGGTGCAGCCCCAGCGCGGCGGCCACATCCTCCGGATGCGCGCCTTCCCCGACCTGGTCCACCGCCCGGATCCGCAGCACCTCGAGCGTCTTGTGATCAAGCTTCCGGCCATCATTTTCGCGCACGTTCCATTATCGCAGATCACAAGATCAAAGTCGAGCTACTTTCGAACTCCTTAGTAAAGGCCGCGCGGACAGGCGCTGAATAGCGCCCTTATGCCCTCGCCCCTCGTACACCATGGTCAGGAGCCGGTCCGCTCGCCGCGTATGGGCCGCATGCTGCTGATGATCTTCCCGACGGCCACGACGAGGAACAGCTGCCCGGTCACTGCCTCAAGGACGGCGAACGTCTGCCCGGGGTTGGCGGCCGGCACCAGGTTCCCGTACCCGACGGTCGTCATCGTGACGAAGCTGAAGAACAGGTCCTGGCTGAGCGAGCCGTCCCCGCCGGGCCGAAGAACGGCACGCTTCCGAACTCGCCGGCCGCCTTGTAGGCGAAGGCGAAGAACATGCCGATCAGCAGGTAGGCGGCGATGGCCCCGAGCAGCGTCTCGGTGTCGACTGCCCGCCGCAGGATCAGGTGGCGCACGATGGAAAACGGCGCGATCAGGTACAGCAGGCAGCAGACGGCGAAGATCCCGCCCAGCTGGTCACCCGGGCTGTGCAAGAAGAAGCTCAGGCCCGCAACGACGGCCGCCAGGCCCAGGACGATGTCGGCGACGAGCCGTACCAGACGGCGCGCCCGCGAGGTCCGGAGGGTGAGCCAGACCGTCGCCAGCTGAACAGTGAGCACGATCGAAGCCGCCCGCGCCTCGGTCACCGAGACCGACACCACGTAGGTCACCACGACGAGCAACAGCACCAGTCCGTAGCTGTCTGCCGAGACGAAGGAGCGCCCGAGGCGGCGCCACCACCTGGACTCGGCGCCCGCCGCGCCACCGTCGTCAGCGAAGTCCGGCAAGTGACCTCCAAAGGCCGCTTAGGAAGGTTATTGAACCGGCCGCAGATGTGGCCGGCGGCCGGGCTGGCAGGTCAAGTCAGGGTCAGGTCAGGTCAGGTCAGGTCAGGTCAGGCGTACCAGGCCGCTGATGGCCAGGTAGGCGCCCAGGATCAGGGCGGTGTAGGCCATGAGCTGCCGGGCGTGGCCCAGCAGCCAGTCCTGGGCGTGCCCGAGTGCCGCCCTGGTGGCCTCGGGCCGCAGTTCCAGGAACGCGAACGGGATGATGATCAGCGAGAACTCGATGAGGACGAACAGGATGACGCCGGCGACCTGGTTCGCGGTGGAGGATTTGCTGGTGACCAGGATGTGCAGCGCGGTGAGGTAGGCGGCGCCGGGGATGCCGCACAGCGCGCCGACGAGCATGGCGAGCCCGAGCCGGGGCTCACCGAGCACCCGCTGCGCCCAGCCGTCCTTCTTCTCCGGCTTGCCCGGATGGCCGGCTCCGGCCGGGACCGCCGCCTTGCGCCGGCCGTGCAGGCGGCCCGTGGCGACCAGCCCGCCGGCGGCGAGCAGGAGCAGGCCGAGGGCCAGGTCGACGCCCGCGCTCACCGTTTTCTGGGAGTTGATGGCATCGGCGTGCAGGACGAGCACGTCCAGCAGGCCGATCGCCAGGGCTACGGTCAGGCCGCCGAGCAGGACGCATAGGAACATCGCCCGCGGACGCCGGTTCTCGATCAGCAGCAGATCGATGGCCAGCAGCTTGGGGTTCAGCGCCGCGAAGAACGCCAGCGCGAGGAACTCGGCGTTCATCGCCGGTCAGCCAGCATCCGTCATCGTCCCCGGCCGGTGCGCCGCCGCACGACCGCCGCCCAGCCGCCTCCGGGCCTGCGCAGGGTCTCCTGGAATCTCATCGTCTTGCCCATACATCTCCCTGGCTCCAAATCTCGTCAGGAGAAGGTGACCTTGTCACCAGCTACCTCAGGACAGGCCCGCGATGCCCTGCCCGATGAGCACGAACCCGAAGGCGAGGAAGACTACGATCATGATTGCCGCGTTGTTGGCGGCCAGCCATTCACGCCAGCCGTTCAGCATGCTGTCTGCCTTGCGGCCGAGAACAAGGTAGACAACGAGCGGTGCGGCGACCGTCACGGTGCCCAGCACGACGAAAACCGCGAGGACTGCTGCCTGCTGGCCGCCGGGCAAGCCGGTCTGCGCGATGGACATCGCCGCGGCGGCGGACAGGGCAAGATTCTTGGGGTTCACCCCCGACATTGCCGCACCCAGGCCGAGCGACTTGACCGGGGTGAAGCCATCCAGGGCCGCCATCCACTTCGGCGCCGGGGCCTGCTCGCCGGGCCCGGGCCGGCTGCGCCACTGCCGGACCGCCAGGAGCAGCAGCAACACCCCCAGGGTGAGCTTGCTGGCGTAGGCGGCGGTGGACGGGCCGCTGCTGCTGGAGACGCCGGCCGCGTCAGCGATGATGAGCACCAGCCCGCCGGCGACAACCAGGCCCAGTACCCAGCCCGCCACGAACGCGGGACCGTTGCTGCGCGCCCTGGGCGTGATCAGCATCAGGATGACCGCGATGACGGACAGCACGCTGATGTCCACGGCGATCGCCAGCGGCAGGATGCCGCCAATCGCCTCACCCATCGTCCCTCCAGGGGCCGCCACCGCAACCGCTACCCGTTCTCACCTGGGCCAGCCGCGGCTTCATGACGCTAGGCCAGCGGTTCCGCGCATCAGGCGCCGCTATCGGCCATCTTCTGCTGCGCGTCGGCGATCGCGCCCTTGAGAGCCTGCACGTGATGGCCCTCGGCCTCGCCGACGACCTTCTTGATGGCGCGGGTCACGGCGGGCTCGACCTTGGCAGCCGCGGAGTGCGGGAAGGCGACGATCAGGCCCGCGCCGCCGACCGGGATGGTGGCCCCGGCTTGTTCCTCCAGCTTGCCGGCGGTCCTGCGGTGCAGCAGTTTGCCGGCCCCGGCGCCAATCACCGCGCCGATCGCGGTCGCGGCCAGCAGCGGCGGGGCGAACAGCCCGACCGCGAACCCGACCGCGCCCAGGCCCTCGGCGCCCTCGCGGACCATGTGGTCGGTCTGCTCCACGGACAGGTCGCCCTGGAGGTCTTTGCTGACCACCACCGCGCCGTGCAGGTAGCCGCCGCTGGCCAGGACCGCCTCATAGTCGTCGTGGGCGGCGTCTTTGGACATGTAACCGCCGATCAGCACATCGGTCGTCTCGTCGTCGAACTTCATTGAGAACCTCCTCAAGCCTGACGGGTGGGGCTCACTGTGCGAGCGCGTGCGCCGCGTCCCCGTGGTGGGCAGTCGCGTGCAGCTCTTGCTCGTCCTCGTCGGCCAGGTGCGGCTTGACGTCGAAGACCACCTTTTTGATCGCGCCGGTGAACGGGAACGGCTTCTTGTCCGCATAGCTCAGGTCGACCACCCCGCCGTTGTCGCGGCCGATGTCCATGCCGGCGTAGCCGGAGAAGCGGACGGGGACGGTGTGATCCATGCGGCCCTTGCCCACCGGCCGGTCGTTGATGAACAGAGTCACCTCGCCGCCGGTGGCGGGTTTGGGCGCGTCGGCGGCGAACTCCATCCGCACGTTCACCTCCCCGGCCGGCAGCGGTTCGGTGGCCTGCTGCCGGTAGACGAAGACACCCATCATTGAGTAGGTGTGGGTGAGCTTGCCGTCGGCGATGAACAGCGAGAACCCGCCCAGATGGTCGGCCTCGGCCACGATCACTCCTTCAGCGCCGCCTTCGGGGACCACCAGGTCAGCGCTGATCGCATACGAATGGTTGTAGATCCGCGGGACCATGCCCGACAGCACGTTCTGCACGTCCCCGCGGAACTCGAACCTAGTCTCTTCTGGGAGCGGCGGCAGCATGCCGAAGAAGGTGGAAAGAGTTGCCAGCAGCGGCAGCACCTTATACCGCTCGGCCTCGGCCCAGAAGAGCTCCTGCAGCTCGGCGACCTTGTCCGGATGCTCGGCCGCCAGGTCGTGCGCCTGGCTGTAATCGTCGGGCAGGTAATACAGCTCGGCCGGATCACTGTCCGGGTCCCAGACGCCAGGGGCGTAAGGCTTCAGGGCCTGGGGGGTGAGGACCCACGGGATCCGCGGTGTCCGCATCGCCAGCCACCAGCCGTCCTTGTACATCGCCCGGTTGCCGACGGTCTCGAAGTACTGCTGGGTGTGCCGTTCGGGCGCCGCCGGGTCGG
>CAWIJO010000008.1:0-45747 GCA_963836355.1 uncultured Actinomycetes bacterium
GGCAGAAGGGAGCCAGTAACGTTGCTGACGGTCGGTGGTCAAGCCGCTTCAGCCGCGGGGCATCACTGGGTCATGCTGCGCATGGCGAGCCGTAGCGCGTTTGCCTGCCAGGGCCTAGGCTGGGGTGAGGGTGATGCTGTCTTCCCGGGATGCATGGGGCCGCCACCGGGCCGGGCACCCATCCGGTAACGATCACCGTTGACGGCGAGCATTCCGGGCCGGTGGTCCCGAACGATTTCGCCGGGCTGGGGGCCCGAGCGGGGGCCGCTCAATCCTGGCAACGCCGAGGTGTCGGGCAACGTGTTCGGCAAATCATTCGCTCGTCGCCCTTCTTTCGCAATCTCGGCCTGGGCAACCTCCGCATCGGCGGGGGGAACGGTGGATCAGCTGATCCCGGCGGGCACCGGCAGCGATGGCTTCACCGGAATCGACAACCTGTTTGCCTTCGCCGCCGTGGCCGGGGTGAAGGTGATCTACTCGCTGCGCCTGATCAGCCAGGATGAACTCACCCCAATCGGTGACCTGAAGGCGGTCCACGCCCAGGCCACCGGGCACGTGTCGCGTCATCACCGGGAGAGTGTTCCAGCTTCGCCATTGGCAACGAGCGGGACTGGCCTGCCTATCACAGGTTCGATCCGGCGATCTTTGAAGGGGCGTCGGAGAAGCCGGGGAGCGTGTACCCGTCCTACCTGACCCACTGGCGGGCCATTGCCGACGCGATCGGGCCGCGGCGCCGGGAGCGGCGTTGTCGGGGCCAGACCTCGGGGCCTATGACAGGATGACCTACACTCCCGACCCGGACAACGGGGTGTCGTGGACCGAACGGTTCGCCCGCGATGAACGGGATTCTGGCCGGATAGCGAGGTCAACAGCACTACTACGTGGGGGCAGCCCGCGGAGCACGACCGCGCAGCAGGCGATCAGCAACATGCTGTCCCCCGAATGGGTGACCGGCACCGCGATCGGGACTCAGCCGGCGCGCACCACGTACACTCCCTATCCCTGGCTCTACGGAAATAATCTCGCTCCGGTGGCCGCGGCGGGCCTGCGCTACCGGCTCACCGAATCCAATGACTACCTCGTGGGCGTTGCGGGAGCGAGCGACGCGTTTGCCTCAGCGCTGTGGGCGCTGGATCACCTGCACGTGCATCCACGGCGCCGCCGGCGTGAATTTCCACAACAGGCGGGGGCTTTGCACTGCCACGATCGTGCCCGATCCCGCCTGGCGGGGGCTAATGTGATCAACCCAAAGGGATCGGCATCAAGGCGTTCACCCTCGGCTCGGCGGGGCAGGTCAAGCCCACCCGGATCCACAACCCGGACCGCATCAACCTGACCGCCTATTGCGTCGGCACGGCGGGCGAGGATTACCTCACGGTCATCAACAAGGCACACGGCGCGGGCGCGCCGGATGCCGCCGTCACGATCTCCGCCCGGCCCGCGGGTGCGGGATGCGAAGATCATGACTCTCGCCGGCGGGCAACCGGGCGACGCCAGGGGACGAGAGCCACGCTCGGCGGCGCCGCGATCACCGGCGACACCCCCTGGGACGGCAAATGGAGCACCCTGCCCACCGGCCCGCGCGCGGGAATCAGCCTGACCGTCAAGGCCACCACCGCCGCCATCGTCAAGATCCGCAGCAGAGGCTGATGCACCCCAGCCGCCCAGCGGTGGCCATGCCCTCAGGAACGCCAGCAGGCGATACACGGCAATCACGCGCGGGCGATCGGCATCTGGAGCGAAGCGGGGGCCGGGGACGACCGGCCGGCGTCGCTGGCCGGTACCTGTTCTGCTCGTTCTGCTCGCCGGGCTGTAGTGCGTTGAGCCAGGCTGCGGCGCTCCTGGGCGATGCTTGAGAGAGCCAGGCGTCCTGAACTACTTCGGCCAGTTCCTGCAGGGTGAGCTCGCCGATCCAGCTGGCACGCAACAGCACCGATGGGTGGCCATCGAAATGTGACGTGGTGAAGCACGGCGATGACTGATCTTGAAACCAGTGCCTGCTTGTCCGACTCTGACGGTACCCAGAACACGATCACGTCCGGGTAGCGCTCGCCGGTCGCAGGGTCGGTGGCGTCGGGCCGCGGATTGCGGAAACTCGGCACGCACAGTGGCAGCTCGGGTCGATCTAGTCGGTGTCGGGCCCGCCGCACAACACGACCCGGCAAACCGTCGAGCTTCGAGTAGGACAGCCAGAAGCTCGCACATCCGCGTCTGGTTCAGCCATCCTGCTCGAAGGTGAGCACGACGCTCCCGACCTTGTGGCCGCCGTCGACCCGGCGATGCGCTTCGACGATTTGCGCGAAGGGCAGAACCGAATCGATCACCGGCTTCAGCCCTCCACGCTCGGCCAACTCCATGAGGGTTCGATAGTAGTCAGCGGCGCTCGAGGAATCGCTCTCGCTGCTGCTGATCACGGCCTTCTGCCGCAACGCGGCGAGCATCTGCCAGAGATCGCCGATGACCATCAGGAAGCGGCCGCCCGATTTCAGCGAACCCTTGACCCGCGCGTACGGGGCGTTTCCGTGATTGTCCATGATCACGTCATAGCGCTGCCCGTTGCGCGTGAAATCTTCAATCGTGTAGTCGATGACGTGGTCGGCCCCGAGACCCCTGACCAATTCCACGTTGGCGCCGCTGCATACGGCGGTCACCTCGGCACCGAGATGCTTGGCGAGTTGCACAGCCATGGTGCCCACCGCACCGGAGGCTCCGTTGATCAGCACTGTCTCATCGGGGGCGAGTTTCCCCAGCCGGAAGAAGATGAGAGCCGTCATGCCGCCGAAGCAGAGTGCCACGGCATCCTGGTAGCTCAGGCTCTCCGGAATCCTGGCGATCGCTCCTTGTTCGGCCACGGTGACATACTCGGCGTGGCAGCCGAAATCGAACCCGCGTGAGGCCACCACTCTGTCGCCCGGCCGGAAATGGGTGACCTCCCTCCCCACCGCCTCAACCTGGCCGGCCATCTCGAAGCCGAAGATGGGTTGCTTCGGCTTGGTGAAGCCGAGCCTCACCCGCATCGGCAGGCTCAGCCCGCGCGGGACACGCAGCGCCCTCACCCGGGTGTCGCCGGAATTGACCGTCGTCGCAACCGCCTTGACCAGCACCTCACCGTCCGCCGGCACCGGCTTCGGCACCTCCCGGATCTGCACGACCTCCGGCGGTCCGTATCGTTCGCAGGCTGCCGCCTTCATCGCTGACCCGGCCACTGCATCACAGCACGGTACAGCAGCCCGATGCATAGCCGTTGGTCCCGCCCCGGGAATGGACACGGTCGGGTTCGGGTCGGGGGTGACCGGTGCCGCCGTGTTTGTGGCAGGGGTGGGGAACCTCGGTCGGTCGCTCACGGCGTTGCCGGTACCGGCGCCCCATGGCGAGTTGCGGGTACGCGGCCCGTACCGATGGGTCCGGGCCCTGCTCTGCGCCGGCAGACCCGACTCCGGATCTGCTCCCCACCATCACACCCCCACTGGGATCCGAAGCGGCTGTTGGCAGAGCAGCCGTTCTGTAAACGGCGTGCGCAGGGGGCTCTGATCTGGCCATTTATCTCGGTACGGATTGAATTCGGCACGTATTCGGCGAACTGCTGAAGGTGCTGCAGTGGTGGTCGATCCCGACGAGGAGGGCAGCGGATCTTGAACCACGAGGTCCACTTAACAGAGCTCACCGGCCGGCCAGGAAGGCCCCCATGGCGGGATCAACAAGGGCGCGCACCTGGCATGCATGATCAGTCTGGGCAGATTCTTGACCGCGGGCTTCCCCGGCGGGAACCGGCACCTGCGGGGAGGACGAGGAGAATAGCGCGCTCTTCTTCCTACCCCGTTCCGGCAGCGTTGGATACGTTGACCATGGAAGACCGTTTGGTCACAGGTGGTCATGGCAGGAGGGGAGCATATGACCCTGCTACTGCGGACCAAGGGCGCCTGCGACTTCGATCCGGGGCACCTGCTCGACGTGTTCGGCGGGCAGCGGCAACGGTTCGTCGCGGTGCTGCAAGGCTTCGGTCCCGATGACTGGGCTGCCCCGACCCGGTGTGCCGTCTGGTCCGCGCACGAGGTCGTCCGCCACCTGTGCGACAACAACATGAGAGCCGCTGCCATTGGGCCGGATGACCGCACGCTCGACATCACTGCGGGTTTCGACCCGAGAATCACGCCCCGGCAGTTGCTGACCGCATCGGCCGGTGAGCCGCCCGGTGCCACCCTCAGTCGTTTCGTGGCGACGACCGAAGAACGGTTCGCTCTCGACCGTGCTCGGCTGGCCCAGGGCCGCAGGTTCGATGTCCGCATGCCGTATGGGCCGGCGGACTGGACGGTTCGCGTGCTCCACGGCTTCTGGGATTCGTGGCTGCACGAGCGCGACGTGTTGCTCGCGCGGGGCATGGAGCACCCCACCGACGCTGATGCAATCGTCTACGCGACCGCGTACGGGGTGTTCATCGCGGCCGCGGTGGCGTCGGTGTTCGGCGACCCGGTGCAGGAGAAGCTGATGCTGGGCGGTGATGGTGGCGGCGTGTTCGATCTGGACAGTCGTGACGGTGTCACGTTGACCGTTACCCGGGTGACTACTGAGGGGCCGTCCGCGGCCCAGGTCACCGACGCGCTCGCCGGCCGCTCGGTGGCCGCCGCGGTGCTCGGCGATCTGCCAGCCACCTCGCGTACGGCTCTGTTGCACATGGCGGACTTTTACAACACACCTGTCGAGCCGAGCCCGGCCTGACAGACGTGAGCATTACGTCCCGCGGGCCAGACGCGGACTATGAGACATGCTGCCTTTGGCGTTTGCCCAGGTGGCGTTGCTGGCGACCTGCCGCCTCCGGAGCATTGTGCTCGCTCCAGCCGAGGGGCCGACGCGATCACAAGGGGGTCCTGGTGCGAGCAACTAGCTTGCGCCCGCTGGAGCCGCCCGCGCTCTGGTGGCCGGGGTGGCTTGGTTGGCCTCGCGGGCTGCCCTGCTGGCGGCTTGCGCCGCGGACCGGCAGCCGGCCATTGACCTGGTTCGCCGGTTCGGGTTCGCCGGTACGGGCGCCGCGGCGGGTTTGGTCAAGATCTCGCCGGTACCCGGCGGACGTAGCCGGCGATCGCCGGGGCCAAGGTGGCTGGGTCGGTGAGCGGGGGCAGGTGGTTCACCCCGGAAAGGGTGAGGGTTTCCGCGTGCGGCAACATGGCGGCCAGGATGGTGGCATTCTCGTGGAACCAGGGGCGGTGCCGGCGCCGGTGACGACGAGCGTGGGGCGGTGACCGCGTCGGCTTCGGCCGGGCCGAACGACCAGGCTGCCAGGGCCGGCATCTCGTGGGCGAAGAAGTAGGCCGACTCCCCGGCGGCGGCGGCCAGGCCGTCCTCGCCGATCTGCCGCCGCAGCGCCTGCTGGTAGCCGTCTCCGCCCACCCCGCGCAAGAACACGTCGAAGGCGGCGGGTATGTCGTTCGGGCTGAGACCGGAAGCCGGGCCACCCGTGGCCCCAGCAACGTCGAGGAACCTCAAGGTAGGCCGGCCCAGGTGATCACGCCAGGTCACCGCCCCTGCGGAACCACCAGACTCGGCGACATGCGTTCGTCCGGATCGCCGACTGGGGACTGATGGGAGCGCTCGATCCGGGCATGGCCGGGATCGCCCCGATTGCCCGGTTCGGGATGTGCGGAAAGCCGGACCGCCTGGCACAGGCCAGCGGCCTCTGATTTCCCCGATGGCGGTTTAGCCGCGGGCGGCGCCGGCCTTGCGGTAGCGGGCCAGCGCCGGCCAGCCGGGCCGCCGGGTCGCCGTCGGCGACGACCTGGCCGAGTTCCCAGGCCAGTTCCGCGGCGGCCCGCTCGCAGGCCAGCGCGGGCTGTTGCGGATCTTCGGCGATCACCGTGTCGACCAGGCCGTCCGCGGCCAGGTCCGGGGCGCAGATCCGCTGCCGGGCGGCCAGCTCGGCCGCATGCCCGGCGTCGCGGTAGAGGATGGCGCTGGCGCCCTCCGGCGGCAGGGCCGCCAGCCACCCGTGCTGGAGCGCGAGCACCCGGTCTGCGGGGAACAGGGCGAGCGCCGCGCCGCCCGCGCCCTGGCCGAGCAGCAGCGACACCGTGGGCACGTCCAGGCTGACCAGCTCGGCCAGGGTCGCGGCCAGTTCGGCGGCCAGCCCGCCCTCCTCGGCCTGCTGCGACAGCTCGGCACCGGTGGTGTCGATGACGGTCACCAGCGGCAGCCGCAGCTCCGCGGCCACCCGCATGCCGCGCCGGGCCAGCCGCATCGCGGCCGGCCCGGGGACCGGGGCCAGCCGGTCCTGCCCCACCAGCACGCACGGGTTGCCGCTGAACCGGGCCAGGGCCAGCACGATCGTGTTCTCCTGCAGCGTCACCACCTCGACGCCGGCCGCCGCGAGGAGCTGGTGCACGCCAGGCCGGCCCCGCTGCGGGTGCGCAGCACCGACTCCCAGGCGGGGGACGGCTGGATCTGCCCGGCTGGCGGCCGGGGCTCACTGCGTCGCCGCGCGGCGGCGACGGCCAGCACGCTGTCGGCGAACCCGGCCAGCTCCCGCGGCCCGACCACCGCGTCGACCAGGCCGCAGGTGCGCAGGTTCTCGGCGGTCTGCACGCCCTCGGGCAGCGGGGCGCCGTGCAGGGTGCTGAGCACCCGCGGGCCGAGGAAGCCGATCAGTGCCCCCGGCTCGGCCGCGGTGATGTGCCCGAGCGATCCCCAGGAGGCGAACACCCCGCCCGTGGTCGGATGCCGCAGGTAGGCCAGGTAGGGCAGGTGGGCTGCCCGGTACGCGCCGATCGCCGCGGTGACCCTGGCCATCTGCAAGAAGGCGGCCGTGCCTTCCTGCATGCGTGTCCCGCCCGAGGCGGGCAGCGCGATCAGCGGGAGCCGCTGCGCGGCCGCCCGGTCGATGGCCGCTACCAGCCGCTGGCCCGCCGCTACCCCGATGGAGCCGCCGAGGAAGGCAAACTCCGACGCCGCCACCGCTACCGGGCGCCCCCGGACCCGGCCCGAGCCGGTGACCACCGACTCATCCAGCCCGGTCTTGTCCCGGGCGGCGGCCAGCTCAGCGGCATACGCCGGATCCTGCCTGACCCCGGCGGGCGGGGTGTCCCAGGAACTGAACGTCCCGCCGTCGAGCAGGGCGGCGAGCGTCTCGCGAGCGCTCATCGCGCCCGGCCGCCCGGTCCTGCGCGCAACCATCATGCTCCCCAATCGGCGGGCATCCGGCTCGTGACAGCACGTCCGGAACCCGCCCGGCTCTCCCGCGGCCCGGGCCGGGCCAGCGTTCTCGTGGCGTGCCAGTCCGGCGGGCCCGCCCTGCTTCCATTGTCCTGGCTATCGGCGGGCCGAGCCAGCCTCCGCGTGCGCCAGGGAGGTCGCGGCGGTTGCGGCCCGCCCCCGGGCTGGCTGCGCGCCAGCGCACCGATCACGCTATGTCGCGTGGCACGTGACCCTCGCCGCGTCGCACCGCTGGGGGCTTTCATGATGCCAGCCACGACCAGCCGCCGCGTCTTACACCTCACCGCCACCGTTGCCCTTGTCCTGCTGGCCGGCGGGTGCGCTGGTCACAAGGCGCCGTCGACTGCGGCATCCGGACGCGGCACGGCCACCAGCCCGGCGGCGCCGACGGCAACGCCCATGACGGCCGCAGAGCTTTCCTGGGTCACGGCGATCACGAACCTGCACAAGAAGCTCGATAAGCCCTTCAGGGCGAGCAGCATGACAATGACACGGGCGAAGATGACCGAGCTCGGGAACACTCTGCGTGCCTGCCGTCGCGAGCTGCGCCGGATCGGTTTCCCTGGCAATCGCCTGCGGCCGGCCTACGTCATGGCCGGCAAGGCGTGCCGAACCTACAGCAAGGGGGCGCGATGCTTCGCGAAGGCCGCCAGCGCCAGCGACGCCGCCGGCGGAACGGTCGTCGGCACCCCCAGGCCCGGACGCAGCGGCGGTCGCTGTCTTGCGGCTTCGCAGCCCAGGGGAACGGCAGCAACCTCCTCGGCGATGCCCTGACACAAGCGGCGGCGATCAAAGCTCAGAATCCATGACCGCGCTAACCGCCGAGAACAGCAGTCGGTAGCTTGACGCTACCCACCCGCTCATCGGCAGATCCGGTCGGCAGGTCGCGCTGGGTGCCGGGGCCGCGTCTGGTGGCCTGCGGGGCCGGGTTTGGCGGGGGGTGCAGTGGCGGTGTGCGGTAGTGCGGTGGGCTGGTCCCCGGCGCTGAGCGTGCGGGCTGCGCTGGTCGGCCAGGCTGACGGTGGGCAGGTAAGCCAGCCAGGCTGCCGTAGCGCGCCTGCCTTGCCCGGGTGCCGGATCCTGGCCGCGGCCGAAGCCTGCAGCGCGGTGCCCGGGCGGCCGGCCTTAGCGCCGCCGTCCGCGCGGCGGCGGCTGGACGGGGTGACTGGCGGTGGGGGAGACTGCAGCCAGGGCGCCCGCTTGTGGGCGCGGCGTCCGGGCCGCCGGGGCCGCGCGTGATGACCAGATAAGTTGGCCTACAGCAACGCGCACCGCCCCCGATCTGGCCTGCGTCATCGCAGATGGCTACAGCGACAGCCGGTGGATAGATGGTAAGGAGAAGGTCTACGGTTCGATTCCGTAAGGGGGCTCTGATCAGGGTCGTGACCTGGGGTTTTATCGAACCTGACTGGTCTGTCCGATAAGCCGGGTGGCCGTGCTTGCGGCAAGGAGATGCTCTGCCCGATCGGCGATGGCAGCTCCGTGCATGCCTGCTGGCGTGCGGTTACGGCGCGGCCAGGTTCCCTTGGCGTTAGCTACAGCGTCCGCAGACCAGATAAGTTCCATGCCTGGCGACCCAGGCCGGCTGCTTAAGGCGCGGCAGGTACGCTCTCGGCGGCCGGCAGTGGGCCGAGGCTCCGGGGCATGTCGCTGCGGGTAGTGACTCCGGCTGCTGGCGTGCTGGCGTTGCTCCGGCCGGTGCCCGGCGCGACCGGGCCTGCGTGCCGGGCGGGCGACGGGATATGCCCGGCGTCAGCCGTGAAGCCGGCTCGGCTGTCGCGCTGGGTAAGTTTCCGCCGAGCGGTCGCGGGTGTGTGCTGCGCGCCGAACGATGCTCTTATGTTTGTCAATGGGGTCATATGACATTTCCTGATCTCATTTCTGGGTTCTGAAAAAGGATGTTGAACGGGCAGCTTGCTGGATTGCGGACAAGACAGGGAAGGTCCACTCGGGTGGGGAAAGCTCTTATGAGGTCACGCCCAGCAGGTCAGATGAGGCCGGGGACGGCCGGCGAATCGTTCGCAGGCCAGCAAGTTCGCGGCAGCCGAATATTGGGTCAGGCCGTCCCCGGGGTATGGGCGTCAGCCGGCGTCAGGGCGCAGGTGCGGGTAGACCTGCCGGGCGACGTACCGCTTCAGGCAGCGGATGATCTCCGCCTTGGACTTTCCTTCTTTGGTGCGGCGTTCGACGTAGGCGCGGGTGGCGGGGTGGGAGCCCATGCGGGTGAACACGATCCGCCACAGGGCATGGTTGGCCTGCCGGTCGCCGCCGGGGTTGAGCCGGTGGCGGGTGACTTTCCCCGACGATGCCGGGATGGGGGCGGCCGCGCACAGGTGTGCCCAGGCCGCCTCGGAGCGGAGCCGCCCGGGATGGTCTCCCGCCGCGATGAGCAGCAGCGCTGCGGTGTTAGGGCCGATCCCGTAGAGGGCGAGCAGGCCGGGAGCGCGGGCGGTGACCAGGGGGACGATTAGCTCATCGAGGCGCTCGAGCTGGCCGTCCAGGAACACGGCGCGCCGTCCCAGCTCGCGCAGCGCGACGCGGGTCGCATAACCGGCGACGTCGCCGGGCCGGGGCCGCAGCGGCGTGATCCCGGCCACCAGGGCCGCCGGGGTGTGCTTGGCGAACCGCGTCCGCAGGTCATCGGGGCCGGTCAGGATCAGGGCCCTGGCCTGGTTGATGGTCCGGGTACGTTCGCCTGCGGCGCTGCGCTTGGCAACCATCAGCGCGCGGATCGCCTCCACGGCGCCGTCGCGGCCCCTGGGGGCGCCGCGGGCCCGGCCGGACTGGGCGGCCCGGGCAGCGCTGACAGCATCCAGCGGGTCGGACTTACCCTGGCGGCGGCGGTCCTGGCGGTCCGAGCGGTCCACCTCCACCACGCGGACGCCCGCCGCGGCGACGTGGCGAGCCAGGCCCGCGCCGTAGCTGCCGGTCCCCTCGATCCCGGTCCAGGCACACGGTCCCGAACCCGCCCAGCCAGCCCAGCAGCCGGGCATAGCCGGCCGTAGTGGCAGGGAACTCCCGGACGCCGAGCAGCCCGCCAACCGGATCAAGCGCGGCCGCGACGTGCACGTCGGCGTGAGTGTCCACCCCGCCTGTGATGACGCGTGTTTCAGCGCGTGTCTCTACGATGGTCAATGCCGTCCCTTTCTCTGGTGAGGGATGGCACGCACCCGCTGGCCGTCGGACCTGTGAACCCCGGCCTCTGATCCAGGCCAGGCAGATCAGACCGGCAGCGCCGGTGGGTGCCAGAAACCTGGGACCCGGCCGACAGATCGTCTCGCAGGACAGCCCGAGCGGCGTCAGCCGAATCGGAGGTCAGGCCGGGACCCAGGCCTCCGACCCTACGCCCGCACCACCGCAAAACCGCGCAAGCAGGGCCGGAAGCACTATCCACAGTCTCCCTGCCGAATATATGCTTCCCGTCCATGGCGGGTTCGTGCCGGGGAAGTGGCACAGAATGGCCAGTTCTGGTGGTGTGCTCGTCCATATGGGGTCGCAGGACGTGTCGGCAGGTCCGTGCGCTGGTGGGCTCTTCCCTGTTCTGTTGCGCTCAGGCCGGGTCCAGGCCGGTGAGCGGCGCACCCTGACGGTGTGCACCGGTCTGTGGCGGGTGACGGTCCCGCTGGGCATGGGCGACCGGAACACGATCTGGGTCGGGCTGCTGCCTGAGCCCACTGCGGACAGCCTGCTCGCGACGGCACATGCCTGCAGGAAGCCGGGCATCGCGGCTGGTGCGGCTTCTGGCCCGTGCGTTCTGGGTGATTTGCCGCCTCCCCGTCAGCTCAGGCGCGCAGCACGTTCGCGTAGATCAGCCAGGCCAGCAGTGACTTGGCGATCAGCGACAGGATGAGGTAGCCCCGTTCCCCGGTCAGGTAGCTGCGCCACGGCCCGGCCTGCAGGTATTGCAGCGCCATGTTGAGCGCGAACGCTGCGAACAGGATGAGCTGGGTCACCGTGATCGCCCATACGAACCCGGGGACACGTGGGGCGCCCGCCACGTACCAGAAGATTGCCACCCAGGGAACGGCGCCGGCCAGGCAGCCGAACCAGTAGGCGCTCCAGTCGGCTTCCCCTGCTATCTGCTGGTGTTCCATGAGCAGTCCGAAGAGGATCATCGCGGTGTTCGCGGCGAACAAGCCGAGCAGTGCCGCGATGTCCCGGATGCCAACGAACATGCAGATAAGGACGATCATGATCGACGCAGAAACCGAGTACTCGATCCAGCGCGCGTAGTTGGCCCGCTGCTCCAGGGCGGCCTCGTACCAGCGGTGCAGGCCCGGTGCGGCGACCAGCAAATGATCCGCCATCGCGAGCAGCAGGAACACCGCCACGGCCGGGCCGATCGCCAGCCGGAACAGCACCTTACCCGGAGCCGGGCCCTGCGCCGCGATCGGATCGTTGCGCAGGAACGAGGCGGTGACCGGCAAGGACAGGCTGCTGGAGAGCACTAGCATGAGCACGCCCTCGGCCCCGAGCACAACGCCGACAGACAAGTTGACAAGCCGGAGCCGGCGCCGGGAGGCGGCGCTCAACGGCCCGCCCGCGCTCAACTGCTCACCGGGCGCCGCGCCCCCGTCCACGGCACTCATGAGAACCGATTACCCGCTGGGCGGGCCTGGCATGCCGACCATCGTGGATCCCAGGCTGAACCAGAAGCGGGCCTCGTCCGCTGGCATCGGGGAGAACGCGAGCGGCGCGGCCTGGAGCACCATGCTGGCAGCCCGGCAGAACTGCCATGCCGAGCGCTCAGCGATCGCCCCGTCGGCGGTGGTGGCCCTGCCCGACCCGGTTACCGATTGGTCGGCCGCCACGCTCAGCCGGTTGCATTCCGCACAGTAATGCCAGTTCGGCGCTGCGAGCGGGGTCACCCAGCGGACAGATACAGCCGCGCCGAACGGCGGATATCGCTCGTCGCGCGGTAGGCAGTCCGAACTACGGTCCGTGACGGGCAGGCGGCGGCGTTCGCGCCGGAACGCCGAGCAGGAGCGACCGACAGCTTCGCCGGTCACGCGCGTGGTCGCGCGCAGAACGACCAGTTTCGTTGTCGTCCGATACACGCCGGACTGAACCTTGCGGCAGGAATGTGCACCTCGCTCAATCAGAAGCCGATCACACAGCGAGTCCGACGCACCCCCGCCCTCGACAGGATCGTCCGTAGCCAGCGTCACGCTCGCTCGGCGGCCAATGAGGATGCCCTGAGGACTCGTCTGACCCGAATCCGCGAGTAGTGCGGGGAGCTGATCTTCAGGGTTGTTTCTGATCTTCGCGGGTGCTGTATCCGGCGCTGGGCAGGGTTGATGCCCGGGTGTCGCGCCGGGGTTCGCGGGTTCCAGGTTCCGGGGGCGGGCCGTGGGCCGGTGGTCAGGGCATCGCGGGCAGGGCGCGCAGGCGGGCGAGGACCTCGGCGAGCAGGCCGTGGCCGGGCGGGAGCCGCAGGGTCAGCTGGCCGGCGTGGCGTACCAGCCGGGCGGGGACGGCGATGAGACGGCGGCGGAGGGTGGCGATCATGGCTTTGCCGCCGCGGGTGCCGTGGCCGGCCAGGATGGTCTCGCCGCGGGTGGTTGCGGTGAGCTGGTGCAGCCAGGCGGCCATGCTGGCGGCGAGCAGCGCGCCCCACATCCAGGCGGTATTGACCTGGGGGTATCCGCTGGGGAGGTGCCGGAGGGCTGCTCCGTGCTTGCCGTCGCGGAAGATGTTCTCGATCGTGGTGCGGTGCCGGTGCCAGTGCTCGGCCGCCGCGGCGTTATCCGGCGCTGAGACGTCCAGGTTCGTCAGGATGAAGCTGTAACCGTAGATCGCGTCAGCGCCGGCGAGCTCAGGAATCGGGAGGGCCCGCTGGCCCGGGTGCAGGGTGCGCCGCCGCCGTGACCGCGGGTCGGCCGAGACCTGCTCCGGTGCCAGGCGGACCCGGCGGATCAGCAGCCACGTGTTCGCCGGCCACCAGTCCGGCCGGTAATCGGCCACCGCGACCTGGGCATTGTCCATCTCGATCGCCTCGTGCCAGTCCTGCTCGGCGATGCCGTCCAGCAGCCGCCATAGCGGGGCGATCCGCTTGGCGCCGATCGCGAAGGCGATGTGCTCGTCGTGGGCGGCGCGGGCGAGCTGCCCGGCGAAGTACCCGGCATCCGCGCGCACCGCCACCCGCCCGGCCCGCGCCCGGACTGGCAGGGCGGCCAGCGCCCGGCGCAGCAGGCCGGCCGCGCTGGCGCGCGGGTCATCAGTCCCGGTGCCCAGGTCAGCGGCCAGCACGATCTCGGTCTCGGCCCAGGCCGCCACGTGCGGGCGCCCCACCCGCTGGCCTTGATGGTTATAGGCCACGCCGCGCTTCTTGCGGCCGTACACCTCCACGTCGGTGGTATCCAGGTCGATCGTGACCGGCCCCTCGGCCAGCGCCGCCGCCCGCGCTGCGGGCAGCACGTCCAGCATCCGCTGCGTGACCACCGCCATGCCTGCCTCTACGGCCTGCCACTGCTCGCCGGTGATCCGCCGCGCCACGCCTGCCGCGGTGGTCGAGCTCAGCCCTGGCACCGGCGTGATCTGCTGCCCGGCCGCATCAGCGCGCTGGCGGTCCAGCCCCACCAGGAAGTCTTCCCCGGCCAGCTGCGCCGCCGCGATCCCGGTCAGCAACTGCCCGGGCCCGAAGCCGCGATCACGCTTCTTGACCGGGCCCACTGCCGCGTCCAGGGCCCCGATCACGCCGAGCCGGTCGCACAGCTCGCTGACCGCCGCCAGCCCCGCGCTCGGAGTCAGCGCCGCATCCGGCGCGCCGATCCGCGCCTGCCGGCGCTTCCGCTTCCTGCCAAGTATCCTGGCCACCAGATAGGTGCCTTCCCCGCTGAGATGATTGTCACGTCGCAATGATCATCATCCCAGCTCGGGGCGGCACCTATCGGCATTCGCGGGGCCGTGTCACCCACTTACTCGCGGAATCGGGTCTGAGAGTGAACGCGTAGGGTCAGCTGACGCTGTGCTGGACAAGATCCTCAGCGTGTACAGCGGGTTAACCTTGTGGTTGCTAAATGACCTTGTGGTTGCTAAATGCTCGCCATTGGCCGTGAGCACGGCACAGCGGCAGATAGGGATCCGGAAACGGGATGCGCCATTTTCGGCAGCCTGCTGAGATAACGTCAGAGGGCGGTCAAGATCGCTTGCCGTCCAGGAAGAAGCGCCGGCGGCGCGCCCTACAGGGCAAGCAGGCTGAGGATGGCCGCTCCGTGAGCTCCCAGCCAGCCAGCGAGGGTTTGCAGCGGGCCCACAATGGCGGTGCCTGCCGTTGCCAGCGATCCGGCATCGGCAAGCAACTTGACGAGCCGTTTGAGCGGGCCGGCAGCCTGGTGCTTGTCTGGCTGCGGCGCGTGCACCGCTGCGTCGATCTCCGCAACCTGGGCGCGTGCCTCGGCCGCCGTGGCATCGTCGAGGGCTATGCCCGCTAGCGCGTTCCGGAGCTCGCGCACGGCGCGCCGTGCGTCTTCGCCGGTGACGACGGTGCCGAGCTGGCCGCCGTCGATCCGCTGGTCGCCGCCGACGTTGTTGATGACACCAGCGGTCTGCTGGCCTATATGGAAGGTCATGTCACTCTCCTCGCGGGCCCGGCACCCTGCCATGGCGGGGCCACCGGGAACTCCCGGTAGGCCCGCCTGCGCCGCGAAGTTGCGATGATGTGCAGCACGATTCCAACGATGAGTAGGAGCGTGCCCAGTACTGCCAGTGCCCAGCCGGCCAGGCCGAAGGGAATACCTCCGATTTCCCGTCCGAAAGGGCTTGTCGTCGGCGATATCGGACCGCCGCTGCTTATCTTTTTGAGGAAGCTGATGTCGGCGGCGGCGAAGAGGCCTAGGCCTACCACGAAGGCCAGGAAGCCGGTCCAGGCGAGCCATCGTGCCTTCGTTTTCGTCGCGGCGACCTCGCGGAGGAAGTTCTCGCGCTGCTGGTTTACTTGCTGAATGTAGGAGTTGTATTGGTCGCGCCCGACGTTGCTGATAATTTCCCCGTGCTGCTGGTCGACGTGGTAGTGCGCCGAAGCGGTTCCCATCGGCCTGGCGGGCATAGTGGTGGTCTCGTCGCTGACGGCGCCGCCGGGTTCCAGCCGCGCTGCCACGGTGGCAAAAGTCAGGACATCGCCGGCGTGCAGCTCATGGGCAGTGGACGCGGACGTTCCGTTGACGAACGTGCCCCCCGAGGAGCCGAGGTCCTGGACGTAGACCGCATTCCCGCGCCGCTGCAGCGCGGCGTGGGCCCGGCTAACGTGCGGGTCGTCGAACCGCACGTCGCAGGTCGGCTCGCGCCCCACGACCATATGATCCGCATCCAGCGGGATTCGCCGGCCGCGGTCTGAGTCCGGTGCCAGCACGACCAGATAAGGCATGCCGTCGCTCTCCAAGCGCACCATGACGCCTCCTTACCGCGATACGCAACTGTGGCACCACAAGTGCACAACAGCGCCACATCCTGAAACTGACGGACCCAGCAATCCGGTCGCAGTGCCCCTCATAGATGCAGAGCGCTGGCTACCACCGCAGATACGTCCGGTGACCAGGAAAAGGCGAGATCGGGCATTTCAGAATCCAGGCAGGACGAAAGCCTGGCAGCCGGTGTGGTCAAAGCCATCAGGCACGGTCTACCTCGTGACGCTGTGACTGCCCAGCTGATCAAGCACGCACGCCCTGATACGCACTACTGAGCGTCGGTGAACGAACGAGGCCCAAATGACGGTACGCAGCTGAGACCGATCTGTACGGTCACCGGTCAACCTGAACTTGATCACCCTCCCGCACCTATCGGCGATTATCTGAAGCCCTCCCCGTCTACGCCACGCCTGACCAGGGCGTCTGCGGCGTAGACATGTAGCTGAACAGCGTTCACGCAGTAGCCGCTTAGTTCTAAAAACAGCAGCGACAAGGGGGTTTGCACGGGACCTGGGCGGAGACAGTGTTCAGGTAACGTCTCCACGACGCAGCAAAAAGCCCACAAACGCCCACGGCGGCTACAGCGGAGACACCCGAAATCGGGCTGGAGATATCGGCGGCTTGGCGCGCCTTGTCAAGGTCGAGGATCGACCACATACCGTGAGCGGACGCATCAGGTCGGCGAGTCCCGGGCGCCGATTGCTCGATGAGCTGAGCGGGGAGTCCGGCCCGGGACGGATCGCCTGTCCCGACCGGGAGGTACGTTTCCTGGGCCGGTATGCCGCCGTACAAGGCCGCCGCGTGCAGCGCGTCATGCGGGCGGGTCGATGGCCGGCTTGACGTCCACCACCGGCGTCCCGTCGATTGCCTCCAGAGCGTCGACTTCAATCCGTAGCCCGTCGCGCGCCACGATGCGGGCACGGTGCAGGCCGATGGGGTTCGGCCGATTGGGCGAGCAGGTGCTGAGCACGCCGGTAAGCGGCTGGCTCATGTCGTTCTCGGGATGGGTGCTCAGCTCGTCGCGGGGCGACAGGTGGAGCCAGGTGAGCACCACGATCTCGTCGCCCGGTCGCAGGTCCTTGGCACCCTCCGCGACCTGCTCATCGAAGCGGATCCACGCCCGAGGCGCGCCTTCGCGCTGGTTCGGCGCATCGTCGAGGACCCCCAGGGCCGACTGCACCCACCCGATCGGCACGAGGCCGTAGCTCGTCTGCACAACAACAGTCTGCTCGCCGGCCGCGGGCACGGCCCGCGGGGCTACCCAGATCGATCCATCTGCACTCACCCGTGTTGGGGTGGCGGGCTCGCCGAAGCCGACCAGATCGGATCTTTGCGCGTTCTTCTGGTGCGCCGGCAGGCCGCGGCCATCGCCGGCGCGGCCTGTGCCGGAATGTCCGCATGGGCGGCAGGCTGGTGTCCCGGTGATCAGGGTGTGGCTGTTGGCGGATACCGGCATCATCAGGATGATGTTCCTCATCGGGGTTGCCTCTGCCAGTGTCCGGGTGGCTCGGAGACCGGGCTCAGCCCTGGACCAGGTACCCGTACCGGTCGCGGAAGGCGCTGGGCGTGAGCCGGGAGGCCTCCGCGATCGGGCGGAGCTTCTCCGGATCCTCAAGGTCCTCGCGGTCCAGCCGGATCATGTACTCGCGGGCCACCCGGTATGAGGCCGACTCGACGTTCACCAGCCGGATCCGCACCCGCCCCGTTTCCGGGTCGCTGAACGACCCGAAGGGCAGGGCCACCGTGTGCCCCTCCTGGATCGTGATCATGCCGCCAGGCTGGTCGCCGTCCAGCAACTGCTTCAAGTAGTCGACGGCGCTGTAGCCGAGGTCGCGGGTGTACTCGATGTCGAAGGGGATGGGGGGCGCGCACCGGAGCTCGTAGCCGATGTTCTTGCCCTCGGCCGTGACGTTCTGCCCTCGCTCTTTGAAGCGGTCCTTGACCTGTTTGGCCAGCAGGCGGTCCAGCTCGAGCTCGGCCAGCCGGACGTGGCCGTGCTCGTCTCGCTCGACCTCCGGCATGGCCTTCCGGAGTTCCTCCTGGGGGAGGCGCAAGCCGATGCCCTCGGCGAGCACCGCCACGCCGAAGGGGCGGCCGTGGGCGATCCGTTTGAGCATCGAGGTCTCCAGCACGTCCACCAGGCGCGACAGCCGGATGGGCTTGTCGGGGGGGAACTCCTCGGCGATCACCGTGAGGGTGGCCCCGGCCGACTTCCCGATGCCCAGGGCCAGGTGGCCGGCCGAGCGGCCCATGGCCACCACCAGGTACCACCGCTGGGTGGTGATGGCGTCGGTCATCAGGTTGTTGACGAGCTGCACCCCCACGCTCCTGGCGGTCTCGAAGCCAAAGGTCGGCGTGCCGCCCGGTAGCGGCAGGTCGTTGTCGATGGTCTTCGGCACGTGCGCCACGCGCAGGGCCCCTCCGGCCGCCTCAGCCAGCCGCGACGCCGAGAACGCGGTGTCGTCCCCGCCGATCGTCACCAGCGCGCCGATCCCCAGCTTCTGCAGCGACTTGAGACAAGCGTCCAGCCTCCAGTCCGGATCGGCGGCATCCTCGTCCCGCACCGCCGGGTTGGCCCGCGAGGTCCGGATGATCGACCCGCCCAGGACGTGGATCCTCGACACGTCCGTGATGGACAGGGGCCGCGCCTCCCCCGTCCGGCCCTCGATCAGGTGCTGGAATCCGTCCATGATCCCCAGCACGTCCCACCCGGAGTTCCGGGCCTCGATCGTGGCTGCAGAGATGACCGAATTCATCCCCGGGGCGGGGCCACCGCCGCACAAGAATCCCCAGCTTCACGCACCCATCGTCCCAGCAAACAGGCGAACCTGCCAGCCACGCCGGCCCCCGGGCCCGGCGGTGACCGCCCACCCGCCGGTCGATAAGCAGGTTCACACTCCACCCCACTTGCATGGGCGCCAAACGCAGCCCCGGAAATGCGGGCTGACCTGACCGATCGGGCTTGCCGTCCTCGCGGACAGCAAGATCAATCTAATCGTTGCGCTCACGGCGGCAATTGCGGATGTTCCTGTGCGGCGGATGATGTCGCATAGCCATGCAGCGTCCTGCGGCGTGCGCGCTGTGGCGCACGTGCCTAGCTTCGGTTAGCGATCCGTTGGCGAGGTCGGCGAACACCACACGCACACTCACATCTACTGGCCGTTATGCGCTGCCCGGCCCAATGGCGGCGCCTTGGTTTGAGCGTTCAGATGGATCACTGCGTCGTGCCGATTGCCCGCGTACCGAAGGTGGATCTGGCGCTGCGCGCAAGGTGCGAGGATCTTCATGGCCGCCGCAGTCCGGTCGCCTGATTTTCCAGAGCGCCTCGGTGGCCATGGCGGATACGTCCCGCCTGGAGCCGTCCGGGCCGCTGGTGGGGAGCGGACAGCGCCCGCTTGGGAGCGGAATTGTTCACTCGGCCCGGAGCAGCTGGCCCGGATGTGATCGCGCGGCCAGCAGCGCGGGGACGACCGCGAGCATATTGGCGGTGGCGAGCACCGCGGTCACCAGCGCCGCCAGCAGCAGCGGCTGGACCACCGGCACCGGCACCACGCCGAAGTTCGTGGCGAACACCCGCCACAGGACCTTTCCCGCCGCGATGCCGACCGGCGCGCCAACCGCGATCCCGACCAGCGCCACTGTCGTAGCCTGCCAGCAGACCGCCGCGGCGACCTGACGGCGGACGAACCCGAGCGACTTCAGCAGCCCGGTCTCCCTGCGCCGCCTAGCCACGCTGACCAGCAGCAGGTGCACCATCGTCGCGGCGCCGAACAGCGACAGGGCCACGCCGAACAGCAGCGGGAAGTTCACCGATTCACCGAAGTTGACCAGCACGGTCGGCTTTCCCGGCCGGGAAGTGAGGTCGCGGTAGCGGTGGACGTAGCGGGCCAGCGCCGCGCTCCCGGCGGGCCCCGGAGCGGCCCGGACAAACACCACAGTACCCAGGCCGCGCCTGACCGCGCGCTGGCAGGCGGGCTGGCCAGGCCCGGGCGGGCACTGCGCGCCGACGAAGGCGCTGATGGTCATCACGGCCCCGTTGCCCAGCCCGCCAGCGCCGGCATTCAGGGACGCCCGGCCGATCACGCGGAACCTGGCCTCATGCGGCGTCCCGGCCGGATCGGCGACCGTGACCCGGACGGCCCCGCCTACCCGGGCATCCGTGGCACGCATCGTGGCCACGCCGAGCATGATGTCATGGTCGCCGCGGGGCAGGCGGCCGTCCACGGCTGACAGCAGCGCCGGGCCGCGGACTGGGGTCACCGCCGCGGTGCGGACGTGCCTGCCGTTGACGTTGACCTCGACGAGGGCCCCCAGGGTTATCTGCGCGATGGCACGGTCTTTCCGCAGGCTGTCCAGCAGCGGCCCGGTGACCATCGCCTGGGATCCGGGCAATCCGTTGCTGCCGAAATAGACCTGGAACGGCGCGCCGTACAGTGCAGGCGAGGAAACCAGGTGCGTCAGGCTGGCACCGAAGACGGCGGTCGCGCACAGCGCCGCCACTGCCATTACGGTGCCGAGCAGCGCCGTCCCCACCGGCTGCCCGCCCTGGCCGCGCTCCAGCGCGTGCCGGATCCCGATCAGCGCGGTGGCCGGCAGGCCGGCCTGGGCCGCGGCCCGGCCCGCTGCGGCGGCCACCGGCGCCGCCTGCCGTTGCGGGCGGCTGCGCAGCAACCGGGCGTGGCGCACCGCGGGCCAGGCCGACACCGCGGTCACGGCGGCCAGCACGGCCAGCACGCCGAACGGGAGGACAATAGGATCGAAGGACATGCTGCCCGGCGAGGGAACGGCAATCCTGGCCTCGCCCACGGGTGTCAGCGGGGACACCAGCACCGTCACCAGCACTGCCCCGGCGGCACCCGCCGCGCCGATCAGCAGCGCGCGCGCCAGGGCGACCAGCACGAATTCGCGGGGCTGCAGGCCAAGCGCCGACAGGACAGGATGATCGGCCCGCTCCGCGACGGCCTGCCGGGCGATCGCCTGCCCGATGACCGCCAGTGCCGCCAGCGCGGCCAGGCCAGCAAGCACGTACCAGCCGATGACCTGCGGCCGGATCGAGCCCTCCACGGCGCTGGCGGCAGCATCCAGGTCGGCTGTGCCGTACACGTCCAGCGAGCGGGTCCGGCTGTCAAAGCCGGCCAGGTCGGCGGCCCCGTGTCTGAACCGCACGTAGTAGGTCGACAGCAGCGCCGCGCGGTGATTCACCGCCGCGGCGAACGCTGTCGTGGCGTAGAGGTCGTAATGCACGGCGGCCCCGGAGGGGAACTCGCTTTCTGCTGCGACAATGCCCACCACGCGCAGCGCCGGGTGCATGACCGGCGACGGATCTGCCGGGCCCCCTCTCAGCGTCGCCGGGGTTCTCAGCTGCGCCCGGATCACCGAGCCGATGCGCACGCCGTTGTCCTTGGCAAGCGTGAAGGACGCCAGCACCTCGCCGGAATCGGACTGGTGCGGCATCCGCCCGGACAGGAGCGCCACCATCCGCGGCAGCAGCCGCGGCGGCACTTCGTTGATCAGGAAGTTTTCGGTATCAATCGGCTTCCGGCAGGACGGGCAGCGAAGCGCGCCGCTGATGGGCACGAGCACCGGCGTCACCGATGCAACATGAGGCAGCCGGGTCATCTGCGGCAGCGGCTGCCCGCTGTACACGATGACGTCGTAACCATGCCGGGCCGCGAACTCAGGGAATGCGGCCGCCGTCCGCCGCCCGGCCGCCGCCGCGGACATGACGAACCCGCCAGCCACGGCAACGAGCACGCTGAGAGCCAGCCACGACTTCCAGTGCTGCCGGAACCGCCCACGGAACACCATGACAACAGCCCGCACGACAACCTCCCCTGCGCAACCTCCACTGCGCAGTCTCGCGCACTCGGTCATATCGGCAAGGTAGCCAGCCACCAGCGGGTAATCGTGCCAACACCACCGGGCACGGCGGCTCACCGGGCGATCAGGCCCCGCCGCCACCATCTGGCCGGACGCCGGGCACGGCCGATGCCCGGCAGGCACAAGACACCCAGAACCCGCGAACATGGCCGTTCGGCCCAGCCCAATCAACCGGCGGCACCCATGCAATATGCCGGCGATCTGGCGTGTCCCCAGGATGCATGACAACGCTAGGCCGCCAATCTTCGCGGAGCTACGGCCAGCCCTCAAACTACGGGTGAACATGCCGGTCAGCGCATAAGCATGCGAATAAGCAAACGCACGCTATTCGGCATGAGCGGTAGTTCTCTGTGGTCCGGGCCGTCTACTTGGGCTTGAAGATGGTGTCCATGATTTCTGCTCCGGTGGTGAGTGGGCTGCTCCGCATTTTCCGGACAGCTGAATTGATGCTATTTCATGCAGTGAGCTGCCGGTTCAGGTACTCGTCGTGGACTTCTTGCGGAGTCTTATAGCCGAGCGCTGAGTGGAGACGTGCCTGATTGTACCGGAGCTCGATGTACCGCGCAATATCCTCGGCTGCTTTCTTTATTGTCGGGTAGACGGTACGGTGGACCCGCTCGACTTTGATCGCCGCGTTGAATGACTCGGCCAGCGCATTGTCATAGCATATCCCGGTGCGGCCGACGGACTGGCGGATATCCAGGCCTTTCAGGACGCCCGTGAATTCGGCAGACGTGTAGTTGCTGCCGCGGTCGGAATGAAAAACCGCATCAGGAGGAAGGTCGAGATTACGGGCGGCCATCTGTATCGCCGCGGAGATCAGCGGGGTCCGGTAATTATCGTCGACGGCCCAGCCGATTACCTTGCGGGTCGCGCAGTCGATGACCGTCGCGAGATAAGCCCATCCTTCCCAGGTCTGGATGTACGTAATGTCGCCGACCATTTTCAGGCCGGGCACGGCCGAGGTGAAGTCGCGGTTCACCAGGTCCGGGATCGGCCCGGCCTGGCCCTGGACGGTGGTGACCGGGCGCCAGGGCCGCGGCTGGCAGGCGACCAGGCCCAGCTCGCGCATCACCTTGCGGACCAGCCCGGCGCCGGCCTCGATGCCCCAGCGGGCCAGCTGCTCCGCCAGCCGCCGGTAGCCGTAGGTGCCGTCGGAGTCCCCGAATGCCTTCCTCATTATCAGCCCGAGTTCCTCGCGCCGCCTCGCGGTCGCGCTTTGCGGCCGTGACCTCCATTCATAGAATCCCGATTTTGATACTTCGAGCCATGCGCACATTCTCGTTATGCTAGGAGCGGTCTTGCAGGTGGCGTACTCTGCATCGATGAACTCGTAAGTGTCGCTCACCGATGCTCTGCCGCAAAGTACGCCGCGGCTTTTGAAAGGAAGTCGGCCTTCATCCTCAGTTCGCGGTTTTCCCGTTCCAGCTCACGGAGCCGGGCCCGCTCGGACAGCTGCAGCGGCGGCTCGTCTTCCGCGTGCTTTTCCCGGTACGCCCGCACCCAGTTACCGAGACTAGTCTCACTGATCCCGAGTTCCCGCGCCACCTCCGCGATAGGACGTGACGTCTCCACGACCATCCTGGCCGCCTCATCCCGGAACTCAGGCGAGAAGTTCTTGTACTTTCTTGGCACTCGATCCGTCCTTTCCGTAGAAGATCCTATAAGGATCCGCAGTCCGGAAGATCAGGAGCACCCCCCCATCGTTCGCCGGCGGCATGCCGGTCCTGGTCCTGGCGTTGTTTGTGGAGCCGGAGGGCGTCGGCGGCCATGTGGGGGAGGGCCAGGGTGCGGCGTGATTTCTCGGTCTTGGTGTCTCCGTGGGCCCGGATGGACCGCCACACGGCGGCGCTGGCGGGCACGGGCGGTGTCGTCTCCGGGTTGCCGAGGTTGATGTGTTCCCAGCGAAGGGCTCTGGCTTCTTCGGTGCGGATGCCGGTGGCCAGGCACAAGGCAATGTAGGCGTGCATCCGGGTGCCTTCTGCTGCGGTCAGGAGAGCGGAGGCTTGTTCCAGGGTCAGGCTCTTGCTCGGCCGCCCGGCCTGCCCTTTGGGGGTGTCGACCAGGGTGGCGACGTTGCGGCCGACGAGGTCGCGGCCTTCGGCGTGGCGGATCGCGCGGGTCAGGGCGTTGTGGCCCATCGCCACCGCGGCGGTCGAGTACCGGGCGGCCATTGCGGTCAGGGCCTGGCGGACGTCATCAGCGGTCAGTTCCCGCAGTCTCCGGGAGCCGATCGCGGTCAGGGTCGGGGCCAGGACGTTCTCGTTCTTCTTCACCGTCTTGGCCGACCGGCTCTCCAGGCCCTCGGCGAGCCAGTCCTGCGCCGCGCGGCGCAGGGTGTAGTTCGGGCTGGCCTTGACCCCGGAGTCCAGGTCACTGTGCAAGGCCTTCAGCCGGTCCTGGACGACGGCCCGGGTCTTGCCGGAGACTTTCCGGCGGATCCGTTTCCCATCCGGGCCGTACCCGAGGCTGACCACCCCGCGCCACCGGCCCGGGCAATTACGGTGGCGGGCCTCGTCCCGGCATAACCCGGCGTGCTCGAAGAAGACCCCGTCCTCACCCCATCCACGGCGCGTTCTCATGGGTCCATGATATCCCTAATGGGGGCCAATCTTGGGGGCCATCTGCAGGCCTTACCCAGCCACAACCAGCGACACCCAGCCATAAAACCGCAGTTAGACGGCACTTTCCAGGTTCATTGAGGCTTATTCACGCGGGATGTCTGTATAGTAATAAAATGTGCTGAACAGAGGCGCGCCTACATGAAAGGCGGCCTGCTTCCCGAAAGGATTGGGTTACCAGACTCAGTCCAGGAGAAACAGGCCGCAGATGTATTATACCACCGGGTTCACGAAAGCCGAGATCACCGAACTGTGCACGATAATTGAAGTTCGCGAGCTTGCGCCTGGGATGCGCAGATGGCCGCCGACACTCGGGCTGCGCAATGCGCTCACCGTAACCCTGGCCTACCTGCGCAGGAACCGGGTCCAGGCGGAAATCGCCGAGAGCTACGGCGTCTCGCAGCCCACGATCAGCCGCGCTATCTCGGCGATGACCCCACTGCTGGTGCAAGCGCTTCTTGGCTGCGTTCCCACAGCCGATGAGCTCCACGCCGGGACGTGCTACATCGTGGATGGGACGCTGCTCCCGTGCTGGTCGTGGCGGGCGCACCCGGAACTGTACTCCGGGAAGCATAAGACGACAGGAATGAATGTACAGGTTGCTTGCACCATTACCGGACGCCTGGCATGGATCTCCGACCCGATCCCCGGAAGCCGCCACGATAATCATTGCCTCGGCGAATCCGGAGTCCTCCTTTCGGTCGACCCGCGCGACTGGCTCGGCGATAAGGGATACGTCGGCAATAACATGATCACGCCTTTTAAGAAGCCCGAGGGCGGCGAACTCCTTGACTGGCAGAAGGAGTTCAATAGGCAGGTCAACAAGATCCGCTACGTCATCGAACAGGTCATCGCGAACTTCAAGACCTGGCGGATCATGCACACCGACTACCGCCGGCCACTCGCAACATTCTCCGAAACCATCTCGGCCGTGGTCGCCCTGCACTTCTACGCAGCCGCCTGAATAACCCTCATTGTGCCTGGTCAGATTACTGTTTTCTGTCCATGGTAAGGAGAAGGTCTACGGTTCGATTCCGTAAGGGGGCTCGATTAGGGTCGTGACCTGGGGTTTTATCTAACCTGACTGGTCCGTCCGGTAAGCCGGGTGGCCGTGCTTGCTGCAGGGAGATGCTCTGCCCGTTCGGCGATGGCGGTTCGGTGCATGCCTGCTGACGTGCTGTTATGGCGCGGCCAGGTTCTCCTGGCGTTTAGCTACAGCGTCCGCAGGCCAGATAAGTTTCAGATGCTGGCAGCCCGGTCGGCTGCTTCAGGCGCGGCAGGTACGCTGCCGGCGGCCGGCGCAGGGCCGGCAATGGGCCGGCCGAGCCGGGGCTCCGGGCATGTCGCTGCGGGTACTGACTCGAGCTGCTGGCGTGCTGGCGTCGCTCCGGCCGGTGCCCGGCGCGACCGGGCCTGCGTGCCGGGCGGCCAGCCGATGGACCGGCCCGGCGTCAGCTGTGAAGCCGACGCGACGGCTGTCACGCTGGGTGAGTTTCCGCGGGCGTGTGCTGCCGACTCGGTGCGAGTTGGCAAATGGTGCGAAGAGCTTCGATGCGCGGCCAGAACGACCAGTTCTGTGTCTGGGTTTTCCCGCGTCCTGGGGGTGATTGACCTGGGGGCCACCTGGCAGCGTAGGGCTCAGGCGGCTGGTTCGACCCGGTTGTGGCCGGCCAGCCGGCGCTCGGCGTGCTTGAGGCATTTCTCGGCGTCGCTCAGCTTCCGGCCCTGGCTCAGACGGCCCAGATGGCGTCAAATGCGTGCTGGTCGAGCGGGAGCAGCCAGCACGCTGTGATGTGCTGATCGATGACGTGATACAAGCCCACGGTGGACCAGCGATGGTCGACGTTTCGGATCGTGGCGAAGCCGTCGGTGAGCGCGGCGATCCGGTCTCCGTCGCCGACGAGAATGTCTCGCCGCTTCATCTGAAACGTGTGATCGGCGAGGTCTCGCCGTCGCCGGAAGTAGTCGAGCACCTCCTTGAGACCGCGGTAGGTCCCGGCGATGCGATTGTCTCCAGGGACGGTCCATGTGATGTCGGGAGCGAGGAGCTGCTGAAGGGCGGCGCCGGACCCGCCCGCGTAGAAGTCGTTCTGCGCCTTGTGCAGTCGGTCGAGAAGGCCAATGGCAGTGTCACGGTTCATGGCCGGCACCCAATGCCATGTAGTTCAGCGTGATCGCTGCTGATGGTCCTGCGGCGGGACGTCCCTTGATCTGGCGGCTTCCGGTTACAGGCTGTGATTTCTGATTGGCTGCAGGCCTGGTTCCGCTGGCTGGCTGCGTGGCTGCGATCGGCGGGCGACACGCCCTTGCGGATGCCGGTACCGGCGGGAGGCTCCCGGTAGAAGAGGAGGTGACTAATCAGCCTTTTCCGCCCGGGAGCCTCCTCATGCTCTTCTACCCTGTCATGCCGCCGGATGTCACGCTCTCGTGTGCGGAAGATGCCGCGCTGGGCCTGCTGGGGCAGGCGGGCATGGTCGCGGTGCGGGTGGCGGACCTGGCCTGGCCGGCCGGGCCGGGCCCGGGTAAGGACGGCCGGACGGCGCTGACCGCGGCGGCGGCGGGGAAGATCCGCACCGGGGACCGTGTGGTCTTCCTCAAGCCGGTGGCGGTCGCGGCAGCGGTGGTCCGCCGTGACGGGCGGGTGCAGGCTGGCGGGCATCCGGCGGATCACGCCCGCCTCGGCGTGGCCGAGGACAGGCTGGATGCCCTGGCCGGCCAGGCGGACGTTATCGGCCAGATCGCCGCGGGCGTCACGCTGAACGGGAAGGTCAAGGGCGCGGCGCGGCGGGCGATGACGCCGGCGCTGGCGATCCGGCTCACCCTGCTGATGACGCTCCTGCCCGACGCGGACTACGCCGAAGTGACGGGCGCCCTGCTCGGGGACCTGGCGCTGGTGCCGTGGCAGCGCCCGTACCGGGTGCCGACCGCGACGGTTTTCTGCACCTGGCGGGACGCGCTCGGGCCCGGCCCGCTGGAGCAGCTGCGGGACCTGGTGCTGGCCGGGATCGACGCCGAGCACCGCGACCACGATTACCGGGCGGTCACGATCGGCGCCCTGGACGCCTGCTCCATCGACGGGTCGCTGACCCGGGTCCCGGACACCCCGGCGAACCGGGCCGCGTTCGGCTCGGCCGGCACCGCCGATGACTCCTCGCCCTACCCCCAGCAGCGGGATTCTGTGGCTGTCGCACGCCTCCACCCGCGCCGCCCTGGCGGTGGTGTCCGGTCCGTCCGGCGCCGCCGCCGGCGGCGGGCGGGAGAAGGGCGAGGCCGAGCAGGCGCTGCTGGACCAGGCCCTGAAGGACTACCCGCACCTGTTCACCCCGGGCCGGCTGTGGGTGCTCGACCGGAACTTCCCCGGCGCGCCAAGGATCAAGCGGATGCTCGCCACCGGCACCCATGTGCTGATCCGCGTCAAGGACGGCATCACGCTGCACCGGACCGGGGGCTTCCTGCCCGACGGCTCCTACCTGGCCAGCATCCGCGGCGGCGGGGTCACGCTCACCGTCCGCGTGATCGAGTACACCGTCACCGTCGCCGGGGCCGACGCCCCGGAGCTGTTCGCCCTGATCACCGACCTGCACGACCACGCCGCCTACCCGGCGCAGGTCCTCGCCGCCGCCTACCACTGGCGGTGGATAGGGTCGGAGACCTGCCTGAAGGAAGCCAAGTCCGCGATCAGCGGCGCCGGCCCGTCCACCGGCGCGATGCTCCGCTCCGCCAGCCCGGCCCTCATCGCCCAGGAGCACGCCGCCTGGATCACCGCCGTCGAGCTGACCCGCGCAGCAGCCCGCGCCGCCGCGGCGATCGCCGTCCCGGCCGGAAAGGGCAAGCGCGCCGGCCAGCCCGTGCACCCGCGCGAGATCTCGTTTACCGCCGCACGCCGCGCGATCATCGCCACTACCCGGTCCGGCGCGGCCACCGCCAGCCTGCCCGCCGCGCTGACCGAGGCGAACCGCGACGCCATCCTGGCCGGCCTGGCCCGCCGGCGCGTAGACACCGACCGCAACCGGCACCGCGACCGGAAGACCAAGGCCCGGCCGGGCTTCCCGCCCGGCGGGCCGCGCATTCCCGTCCTCACCGCGAAAGCCGAGATCAGCATCTGCGGCCCCATCGCCGCCTGAACGCCCCATCTCCCAGTCCCCGCACCCTCAAGCACTGCCCAGCCCGCCGACCGTGGAACCGGCCGCATCCGGAGCGACAGCCGGGGCGCCAGCATGCCCGCCCGCCGCGATCACTCTCTGCCGGCCACCCGGACGCCACCGCCCGCCAGCGCGGTCAAGACCGCGAACGCTCCGATCACGCTGAACTACATGGCATTGGGCCGGCACCGGCGCCCTGTTCTGTCCCGTGGCACCGGATCCCCTATCCGGGATTTGGAATAGACCATCTGAGCTACGCGTGCGCCGGTGCCGGATCGCCGGGGAGCGCCCGCCAGCCCCGCCCGATCTCCCGCAGCATCGGCGGGTACACGATCAGGTGCCGGAACGGCCTGATCGCGGCCATGTAGCCGGTCCCGAGCAGCCCGTTTGGCTTGACCAGGACGGCCATCTGGCCGCGGTAGCCGCCGGTCCCATCTGGAATCCAGCCGATGTGCATGATCCCGTGAACGGTCCGGTTGACGATCTCCGCGGCCCACTCGTCGGCGGTCAGGAACAGCGAGGTGAAGGGGAGGGCGGCGAAGTCCGGGCCGGATGGGGCGTCGCGCAGATCCGCCGGCAATCGGTCGCGCAGCGCCGGCCGCGCCGAGCCGTTGCCGGCGTCCGGGCCGTCCCAGCCGAGCAGCTTGCCGGCCTTCCAGCGGATCGCCCAGAGCGTGCGGACGGCGCAGGAGGCGGAGGCTTGCGACGGGTCGCCGCGCGAAGCCCACCATTGCACCAGCCGAGGGAAGTCGTCCGGGCCGCCCGGCGTCGGCAGTGCCCACACGTCCTCGAGCCGGAAGTCGCCCGTGAGCTCGTGGATGCGCCAGGGCCGGGAGGTGTGCGCGGTGTTCGGGAGCCGCATGCGGGAACCTCCATATATACGGTACCGTATAAATGGAATGTAGCACCGCCAGCGGCGCCGTCAACTCCCAGACTGATAGTGAGAGGCCATGGCCGCCATCACCCGGACGCCCCGTAGCAGGTGGATCGAGGAAGGCTTGCGGGCCCTTGCGGCCGGCGGCCCGGACGCCGTCCGCGTCGAGGCCCTGGCGCAGGCGCTCGGCGTGACCAAGGGCGGCTTCTACGGGCATTTCGCCGACCGGAACGCGCTGCTCGACGAGATGCTCGACTCCTGGGAGCGGATGAGCACCGATGAGGTGCTCGAGCGCGTCGAGCGCAAGGGCGGCGACGCCAGGGCCAGGCTACGGCTGGCGGGCGCGCTCACCTTCTCCAGCGAGCTGCTGCCGATCGACCTGGCAATCCGCGACTGGTCCCGGCGTGACCAGCCGGTCGCCGAGCGCCTCCGACGCGTCGACAACCGGCGCATGGACTACCTGCGCCTGCTGTTCGGCGCGATCTGCCGCGACGAGGACGATGCCGAGGCCCGCAGCATGCTCGCCTTCTCCCTCGTGATCGGCCACCACTTCATGGCCGCCGATCACGGCGAGCGCAGCCACGCAGACGTACTGGAGCTTGCCGCGAGGTGGCTCTTGGCGTAGCAGCGTCGTGATCGGTGCGAGCCTGATCGGGCGTTATCCCTCATCATGCGAAGGTCAGCAGCGCTCCCGCCCCAACCCGGTGGCCCCTCCCCGTGTCACATGGCGAACCCCGCCGGGAACAATGCAGCTGGGAGGCCAGTGCCCCCGACAAGCAGCAGCCCGGGCACGACTGCACCCGTCCGGCTGCCGACGGCTGCCGACTCCACCCGCAGTAGTCCCGCACACAACCCCCGGTTCGGTGCGGCACGGGCAGCAATGCCGATCGGTGACGGCCAGCATACAGATCGGCGGCTCGGCGGGCGGGCTTGCCTTGGCGCTCGGCTACGTCCAGTGACCAGTTTGCGAGCAGCCGATAAAGCGATCAGTTCCCGGCGAGGCGTTCGGCCCGCTGTTTGATGGTGCGGAGCATCTTGCGCTCCATCACCCATGAGCCTGGCTCGATGATGGGGTACGCGAGCTTGTCCTTGACCGGCAGGGCGGCGGTGTCGAAGCGGTTGCGGCTGATCAGCCGGGTGTGCCCGTTAGCTGGGCGTAGCTCGAACGACCACACCCACGCGTGGTTGCTGGAGCGAATGACCATCGCCCGCTGCGGGTCGAGCAGTTCCACGCGCATCGTATAGCCAGGCATCGGAATCTCGTCACCGACCTTGAGGTGCTGAAACTCGGGGATGATGCGGTCGGTGTTGTGGATGTCGATGCCCAGCCGGCGCTCGATCCAGTCGTAGGTGTACGCGCCGCCGCGCCCTGGGCCCATCTGCACCAGCCAGGGCCAGATCGCCGACGGCGGCGCGTCGATCTCGACCACCCGGGTCGCTACGATGTCCGGATCGGGCATCAGCTCGTCGCCGGCAACCTCACCGGTTGCCTCCTGCGCTGTGGCGCCCCAGTGCAGGTGCCACTCGCGCAGGAAACGGACATAAACCAGCGCGGCCGCGCCCGCGATCATCAAGCCTGCGCCTACCCGCTTACCTTGCATCGGCGCACCTCCGCGTCATCGCACCAATCCGGTAGGTGTTCCATCAGGACATCGCTCACTAGCAAAATCCCGGTGCGTGCTTGATGCTCAGCTCCGCTACGTTGTTCGCTTGCCTTCACCTCCATCGTGCTGCGCCGGGCGCGGGCGTCAGCAGGGCCGAACGTCACCAGACGGCTGTCCCGCCATGCTGTCGGTCCGGATCGGGGAGCGTCCACCGTCTGTGTAAGTGATCGTGGCGGCCATGGGTCGGGATCCGCCCCTCGAAGTAGATCGTGAACGCCTGGAGCGCCTGTTTCCAGCCGGAGCTGCGGATCCGGTGTTCGGGCCACGGTAGTCCTGCAGGTTCCTCACCGCGAGGTAGAGCACTTCGAGGGCGGCCTGAGATCCGGGGAGACGTCGGCGTCATAGATCTCGCGCAGGTGCGCGCGATGTCGCGGGTGCTCATGCCATGGGCATACAGCGCGATGATCCGGTCGTCGAAGCCCTCCAGCCGGGTCTGGCCCTTGCGCACGATCTGCGGCTTGAAGCTGCCAGCCCGGTCTCTGGGGACGGCCAGGTCCACCGCCCCGACATCGGTCAGCACCGTCTTGGCCGTGCTGCCGTTGCGGCTGTTCCCGCTGCCCCGCCCGGCCGGGTCATGCTTCTCATAACCCAGGTGGACAGTCATCTCCTCAGCCAGCGCCCGCTCCAGCACGGCCGGCCGGGTCTGGCGGGAGGTGCGGTGCTGGCGGTGCGGTAGTGCGCTGGGCTGGTTCCCCGGCGCTGGCCGTGCGGGCTGCGGTGGCCGGCCGGGCTGACGGTGGCAGGTAGGTAAGCCAGGCTGCAGCGCGCCTGTCTTGCCTGGCCGCGGGTGGACGGCTGACCGGCGGTCGGGGAGACTGCAGCCAGGGTGCCTGCCTGTGGGGCGCGGTGTCCGGGGGCCGCGCGTGATGACCATATAAGTTGGCCTACAGCAGAGCGCACTGCCCCTGACCTGGGCTGCGTCATCGCAGATGGCTACAGCGTCAGCCCGTGGATAGATGGTAAGGAGAAGGTCTACGGTTCGATTCCGTAAGGGGGCTCGATTCGGGTCGTGACCTGGGGTTTTATCTAGCCTGACGGGCCGTCCGGTAAAGCGGGTGGCCGTGCTTGCTGCAGGGAGAAGGTCCGCCCGCTCGGCGATGGCAGTTCCGCTCATGTCTGCTGACGTGCTGTTATGGCGCGGCCAGGTTCTCTTGGCGTTAGCTATAGCGTCCGCACACCAGATAAGTTTCAGATGCTGGCGGCCCGGGTCGGCTGCTCAGGCGCGGTCGGTACGCTCTCGGCCGCCGGCGCTGGGCCGGCCGAGCCGGGGCTGCGGGCATGTCGCTGTGGGAAAGCGACTCCGGCTGCTGGCGTGGCGTCGCTCGGGCCTGCGTGCTGGCGGCCGACGGGACCCGCCCGGCGTCAGCCGTGAAGCCGACGCGACGGCTGTCACGCTGGGTGATCTTCCGCCAAGCAGTCGCGGGCGTGTGCTACGCGCCGAACGCCGACTCGGTGCGGGCCGCGCAAACGCCTGTTTGTAAACCCGCCGGTCAGCGCCGCCGCGACTCCAGTGCCCTACCACGCCCTGCTACATGGCATTGGACGTGGCCCAGTCGAAGTCCTGCTCCCATAATGCGTGTCCCACTCGAAATAGGATATGTGGGTGACCAGCAGGCAGGCGGGTTTGCTTGGGCCGGATGCAAGGGGGGACGTGCCCGGCCCTGGTTTCGTTGGTGCGACTACCTCAGCCAGAGAGAGACCGAAGGTCTGGTGAGCCGCACGGGGACACCCGGGGTGACGGCCAGGGAACGGAGGTGCCGGTCGTGGAGACGTCAGCGGTCCTCGCCAGCGCCGAGGACCGAGTAGTCGGCGAAGCGGTTGCCGCGCTCGAGCGACGTCATCTGGCACACCACCAGGCATCCAGCCCGGAAGAGCGCCGTCGCTACTTGCGGGAACTGTTCGGGCTTGTCGTCAGGTGCGCGCAGGAGGGCGACGCCGAGCCGATCATCGCGTCGTCCGGGCAATTCGCGGCGGATCGCTTTGCGGACGGCTTCGAGATTGCCGAGATCCAGGGGATATTCAACGTCCTGCAGCAGGTGCTCTGGAGCCACCTAGCCAGCACATTCGCAGGCGACCAGCGGATCGAGGCGCTCAGGCTGGTGAACGCCATCCTCGGGGCGGGGAAAGACGCGCTGGCCAGAACCTATGTGGCCCTGGCCAGCCGGGGAGCCAGTCCGCCGGGCGAGCAGCCCGCGGGGCCGCGGAGAGGTGGCGAGGCGGCTGCCGGGGGCGCCGCGGCTGGGGCTGCTGGCCTGGCGGGCGCCGCCGTCCGGACGGAGGTCGTCGGTCATGTTGGCGTCATCACCCTTGCCGACCAGCGCCGGCGCAACGCCATTAGCGCCCAGATGGCCAATGGCGTCGCCGCCGCCTTCGGGAGCCTGCGAGCCGGCGGCGTGCGCACTGTCGTGCTCCGCGCCGCGGCGGGAATGCACGTCTGGTCGGCCGGCCATGACATCAATGAGCTTCCCCGGGGCGGGCGTGATCCGCTGGCCTACAACGACCCTCTTGAACAGCTGCTCCGCGCCATCCGCACCTTCCCGGCCCCGGTCATCGCCATGGTGCACGGCTCGGTGTGGGGCGGGGCGTTCGACCTGGTGCTCAGCTGCGACCTGGTGATCGCCGACGAGACGGCGACGTTCGCCATCACGGCCGCCAACCTGGGAATGCCGTACAACACCACCGGGCTGCTGCATTCCCTCGGCCGGCTGCCCGTCAACCTCGTCAAGGAGATGTTCTTCACCGCCGCGCCCCTCGACGCCCAGAAGGCCAGGGAATGGCTGGTGATCAATTACCTGGTGGGGTCGGCCGAACTCGAAAGGTTCACCCTCGACCTGGCCGCGACAATGGCGTCGAAGTCGCCGCTGGCGATGGCGGTCGTCAAGGAACAGCTCCGCGTCCTGACGGACTACCAGCCCATCGCGGCGCAGGTGCACGAACGCGTCCAGGGGCTGCGACGGGAGGCATACGACAGCAACGACTACCTCGAGGGCCTCAAGGCCTTCGCCGAGAAACGCCCGCCGATCTTCCGCGGCACCTGACGCCACCAGCCCCGGGCGGTTCAGCTGCTCGCCTCCAGGCGAATCGCCAGCACCGCACCGTGCACGTGGATCGTCTGCAGCCGACACGCCAGTCGGGCGCCGCGCCGAGGAGATGGATCAGCAAAACGTGCGCTCGATGCCCAGATCGCGCTGGTCCGGCTTGCTAAAGGCCGGACGGGTCACCGAGATTCTGATCACGATGGCGCGCACGCACACGACGGAACGCTCAGGTTGCGAGCGACGTTCATCCCAAACCTGCAGGCACCACTGCGCGCAGCGCTGGCGGTGTTCGATGCGCTGGACGGCCCCCGCTGGAAACCGCAGACCGCCTCGCGGTCAGGGCTTACAACCTGAAGACACAGCCGATCGAGATCCTCCAGCTAGCCACCAGCAGCCTGGGACAAATTGAAGCACCCGACCGATCAGGACGAGAAGCTCAGGCTTACGTAACGCTGCCAACCAAGATGCAGCGTGCGGAGAGCGGCATGACCGGACCTCTATGTGGATCTTAGCTTGCCGTTTAACCTGTCTTCTTGCTGACAGCTTCGCCGGCTGTGGTCTTCTTCAGGTTCTTGCCCACGTCATGGCGCGCGGCGGGGCGGCGGTTCTTGGATCCGGGCAGCCGACCGGGGCCGGGCTTGCCGGGTTTCGGCGCGCCGGCCGTGTGCGTGCTGAGAATTCCGTCCACGGCCGTGACCAGCAGAGTTGCTCTCCCAGCCGTCCGGCCGTGATGATCACCGATCATGTGCCTGCGGTTTCTGCCACACGCGGACGGGCACGATGACTCGGCCGAGGTCGTGCATAAACGCGGCGCGCCGAAGCATCGCGAGCGTGCCAGCGTCGAGGCGGCACCGCTCGGCAGCCCGTACGGCAAGGGCGGCGACACCCGACGAGTGTCCGGCCAGATACGGCGAGCTAAGGTCAGCGAAGTCGCCGATGGCGGCCATCGCCCGGTCGAGTTCCTCGTCCTGCAGTATCAGGAACGGACCTGGCTCGCGAGCAAGCGCCTCGTCCCACACGGAGGCACCGTCGGCGACAGCCAGAATGTCGTGGGCGTGGCCGGTCACCAAGGAGGCGATGGCCGGATCGAATGCCCGGCCGGCTCGCGCTCGGACCACCTCTGCGGCGTTTTCCACCCCGCCCCGTTCGCAGTGAAACGCAGCGTCCCGGGCGACATGCGCGATCCGGACCGCCAGCGGGATCTCGTCGCCCTTCACATGACCGTTCCCGCTGCCGTCCCACCGCTCGGCGAGACACGCGAACAGCGAATGGATCGAGGCGGGCAGACCGAGGCGATCGGTGAGCATTCGCGCCACCTCGCAGATCGCCGTCTGATGGGGACGGTAATGCCGCGCTGCTCGGGGGAACCGCCGGGCGACGACGCGGCGCATGGCCGGCTCTTCTGGAGGCGCCAGTGCCCGCAGGATGCCTGCCGTCAGCTCCCCTTGGGGAGCCGAACATCACCGGGGTGACATGCGTGAGCACCGACGCGTCGTCGTGGAAGATCTCTGCCGCGATGTCAGCATCAGCGGTGCAGCCGACGTAGAAGAGCAGGCATACGTAGTACGCCTGCGCTGCCGTCACGTCGTCGACACCGAGGCGCTCGCCTAGGCGAACGGCGAACACGCCATACAGCTCGCGGCGGCCGTACCTTGAGGCACGATCGCCCATCGGGCCGGCAGATGAGGATGCCCAGCTAACTACCGGCGAGGCGGGCGCTCGGCCTGAGCCTTGATGTTGGTGGGGGAGGATCGGGCCGCCGTCTCCCGCGTCGCCGCCGGCGAAGGGGGTACTGCGCCAGCTGGTTCAGCACGTCACGTGCATGACGGCGTTGGTGTCCTTGGTAGGCCCGGTCAGCACGTCGATCGCCTCGGCCGTGGCAAGACGACCAGGTCGACCTCGCGACGGCGGGCCTCTTCCCGGACTTGCTGCATGACCGGCAGCGCGCCATCAGCGCCGGTGCCGACCACCAGCCGGCGACATCGCCAGGGGATGTCCTCCGCGACCGAGAGCGGGGTGTGCCCGTACGCGCCGCGGAACATCTTGGACGCGGCCTTCTTGCGCTTGCGGATCTTCCCGCGGTCGATGATCAGGTCGTGATCGTAGGTCACGCCGTCGACTCGCACAGAACCGAATGTGAACTCGGTGAATCGCACGCTGATGCTCCTTCCCCCGCACCGGATCGTATGGCTCGAACCAGCGACGGTCCAGATCCGCCGTGCGATCCGGCTGAGCACAGAATCCCCGTTCGGGTGCCGCGCGAACGGCCAGCCAGCCGGCCGTCGCCCAGCCTCGCCGCGCCGGCATACTCGGCCAGCGTGCGCAGAAACGACGTCCGCTCCAGCAGCTCCATGACTTGAATTCCACAGTCCCTAGCAACGATGGTGGCCCGCTCGCGCGCCCGTGGCAAGGCACCGGCCGCCGCTCGGGCCGCGACCAGGCCTGGCCACCCGGCCTAGCTGGCGGCGAGCAGTCCGGCAGGAGGGGCGATGGCCATCGAGGTTGACCAAGCCGTGCCGATATGGCCGATCAGGCCTTCTCCGGTCCGGCCGGCGCAGGTGCGCCGGGCCAGTTCGAGTCGCAGCCGCTGGCTGGTGTAGCTGGCATCACCATGCGGCTTCGTGGCTGTGTCCTGGTGGGGGCGGCGGATCCGTGAGATAACGGCCTGATGATGAAACGGATCCGCGGCTGGCGCCGGGGCAAGGCCGCGGCGTGGCAGTGGGCGCATCACGGCTGGCCGCTGCGGGCCATGGCGGGGGCACGGCGGGTGAGGGACAGTCACCGGGCTCGGCGCGGCGTTGCTGTGCGCAGGGTCGGCGCGCCAGTTCCGGGCCCGTGATGCGACGGTTCCTGGTGCGGCCGATGGGAATTCAGGCACGCCGGTGACTCCGTCGGCGTCGCGGCCTGCCTGGTACCTGCTGCGCGCCGCGTTCCGCCGGGACTGGGCCGGGTACGTGGCGATCGCATTGATCGTAGGGCTGGTCGGCGGGGTGGCCATGGCCAGCGTGGCCGCTGCCCGCCGGACTCAGTCAGCCTTCCCGCGGATCCTCGCCGCCAGTAACGCGTCCGACCTCGATGTGGATCCCGGCGGGTACAGCGCCCGTGTGGTCGACCAGATCTCGGATCTGCCGCGGGTGCGGTGGGCCGAATCGTATGTAGCCCTCAACGGCCTGCGCGCCCTGCCATCCGGTTTCGCCGATCCGCAGACGTCCTTCAACCATCTGGTGGAGCTCGTCGGCTCGCTCGACGGCCTCTACTTCGACCAGGACCGCGTCATCATCACCGGTGGCCGGCGTGCCGACCCCAGGCGGCCGGGCGAGATGGTCATCAGCGAGCAGACGGCCCGCCGCTTCGGCCTGCGCATCGGCCAGTCGCTCACCGTCAACCTCTACTCGGGACGGCAGGCAAGCGACCCGGGCTTCAATCCCATGACCAGGCAGCCGGTGCACCGCGTCCGGCTCACGATTACCGGCATTGGCGTGTTCACCGACGAGGTCGTCCAGGATGACATCGACCGGATCTACCGGCTACTGGCAACACCCGCGCTCACCAGGCGGGAACTTCGCTGCTGTGCCGCCTACCTCTGGACCGGCCTGCGGCTGGCCCGCGGCGACCGCGATGTGGCACCGGTGCAACGGGAGGTCACCAAGCTGCTTCCGCCGGGAGCTCCAGGAGTCTTCCGGGTCACATCGGTCGTCGAGGGCCAGGGCGAGCGGGCGGTCCGGCCCGAGTCCGTCGCCGCCGGCATGTTCGGCCTCATCGCGGCGCTCGCTGCGCTCGTGCTGGCCCTGCAGGCGATCCGCCGCAAAATTCTCAGTGGCCGTGACGCGCGCGGCATTCTGCGGGCGGTGGGTGCCAGCCCGTTCGCCATCACCCTGGACGCTTCCATCGGCATTATTGGCGCAGTCGCTGCCGGAGCGCTGCTGGCGGTGGCGGTGGCGGTGGCTGCCTCGCCGCTGGCCCCGCTGGGGCAATTGCACCGGCTCGAGCCCGATCCCGGCGTGTCGTTCGACTGGACTGTCCTCGGCGCGGGCGCGACGTTCTTCCTGCTCGCCCTGTCCGCCGCCACGGCTGTGCTGGCCCATGCCGAAGTCTCAGCACGCTCCCAGCGGCGCGGCGCGGCCGCCCGCCGGCCGGCCGCGGCGGCAATGACGGCACCACTGATCCTTCCGGCCACAGCAACCGCAGGGATCGGTTTCGCGTTCGAGCCAGGTTCGGGACGCGACCCCCGGCCCGCGCGGCCCAGCATTTCCGGCACGGTCGTGGCACTGGTCATCCTGGTCGGATCACTGGCGTTCGGGGCCAGTCTCAGCAACCTCGTCTCGCATCCTGCGCTGTACGGCTGGACCTGGGACAGCGAGATCCTCGCTGGCAGCGGTTACGGCAACATCCCGCTGCCGCAGGCACGCCTGCTATTGGGCCATGACCCCGACATCGCCGCCTGGTCCGGCGCCTACTTCGGCTCAGTCGAGATCAACCGTCACAGCGTCCCGGTCATCGCGACGACCAACGCCCGGGTCGGCCCGCCGATCCTGGCCGGTCACGCCTTGGCTGGGCCGGCCCAGATCGTGGTTGGCCCGGAAACGCTGGCCCTCGTCGGCGGGAATGTCGGCGGCACGGTCCGCGTCTTCAACGGAAAGACGACGTTGATCATGCGCGTCGCGGGGACGGCAACGATGCCCGCCATCGGCGTTGGCCACGGGATCCACTCGTCACTCGGTGGCGGCGCGGTACTGCCCGCCAGCGTGCTGCCGCAGGATCTGCTGGCTAGCGGCATCGGCAATCGCGCGCTGCAGGGACCGAACACGATCCTGGTCCGCTTCCGCCAGGGCGCTGATCACGCCGCTGCCATCCGGCGGCTCAAGCGGATCGGCGGCCGGCTATCCAGGATCCGGTCGGTCGAGGGCATCCAGGTGCTGCCCGTCCAGCGGCCAGCCGAGATCGTCAACTACCGGACGATGGGCACTGCGCCGCTCGTCCTGGCCGGGATGCTCGCGGCCGGGGCTGTCGTGGCGCTCGCCCTGACCCTCGCGGCCTCGGCCCGGCGCCGGTCCCGTGATCTTGCGCTGCTGAAGACGCTGGGATTCGTCCGCAGGCAGGTGGTTGCCGTGGTGATCTGGCAGGCACTGGTACCCGTCGCGATCGGGACGGTGGTCGGTGTCCCGCTCGGAATCGCGGCCGGCCGGTTCCTGTGGGCCAGGTTCGCCAGCGAGCTCTATGTCGTGCCCCAGCCAGCCATCTCGATGGTGACGGTAGCGGTCGTCGTCATATCCGCGCTGGCCCTGGCCATCCTCACCGCCATCGTGCCTGGCTGGCGGGCAGCCCGGACGTCCGTTGCCACCGTGCTCCGGGCGGAGTGAGGCTGACCGTCCCGGCGCTGCCGCCCCTGGTGCGCGCCTATGCCAGCTCGAGGTCCCGCTGACCGCCGCCGCACGAGAAGCCCTGCCGTGGCGCATCGCCCGCCAGCCGCTGTGGGGCTCGGCGGCTGGGTGGCACAGATGGACGACCAGGACACCGCCCGGGCGCATGCCCGCGCCAGGTTCCCGCCATCGCGTGCCACCGCCAGCCGCTGTGGGGCTCGGCGGCTGGGTGGCACAGATGGACGACCAGGACACCGCCCGGGCGCATGCCCGCGCCAGGTTCCCGCCATCGCGTGCGCCTTGCAACTGGCCGCCAACATCCGCCTGGCACGCCGGGCTGTCTTGACGGTGCGCCGAATGCCCGGATCTGGATGGCCCGCGTGGTGACCGGCATCGAGCCAACGGCCGCGCAGGCGGCTCGGCGAGCGTTCGCCCAAGCGCCGTCCGTCATTTAGCGTGACGCTGTCAACGACGTCGGCCGCCAACTCGGTGCGGCGTGACTGCCTGGAGGTCACCGCCGGGTCCAGTTGCCCGTCGATGATAGAGCGAACGTCCCGGCGGCTGGACGGCGTGACCGGAGGCCGGGACGCCCGCAGAGCGGTCCGGGGCTGCGGGGCGGCGCGTGCTGGGGGGCCGGCGTGTGATGACCAGATAAGTTGGCCTACAGCAACGCGCACCGCCCCTGACCTGGGCTGTGTCATCGCAGATGGCTACAGCGTCGGGTCGTGGATAGATGGTAAGGAGAAGGTCTACGGTTCGATTCCGTAAGGGGGCTCCACGAAATCGCAGGTCAGGGCCTGGTTCTCGGGCAGCTGGCAGAGCGTCCAAGATCGTCCGACCGTCAGTTGACCGTCGTGCTGGGCGTGCAGTGTTGGCACTCAGCCTCACGGGCTGACGCCCGATGGCATGCGGTCTGGCGTGCTGTTCGCGCGGGTTGAACAGGCGGGGAGGGCACGAGCCGAAACCAGGGCCGTGCTGGCCGAGCGATGTGATCATGGGCGTGTGACGGCGTGGCGGGATGTCGAACGGGCCGAGCCGGAGTTCGCGCAGCGCGTGCAAGCGCTTTTCGACGCGCACCGGCACAAGACCATCGCCACCTTGCGCGCCGACGGATCGCCGCGGATCTCCGGGATCGAGGCGGCCTTCGAGGACGGCGCGCTGGTTTCGGCTCCATGCCGAACGCGCGCAGGAGCGCGGAACTGCGCCGGGATCCGCGGTTCGCCCCTGCACTCCGCCAGGGTCGATCCGGCCGGGGGTTCCGAGGCAGTGGCCGGGGAGGCGAAGATCTCCGGCCGGGCGATCGCTGCCGGACCGGCCGCCGAAGGACCGGACGGCGACCGCTTCCGCGCCGAGATCGCCGAGGTCATGCACACCCACCTCAACGAGCAGGCCACGATGCTCGTCGCCGAGTGGTGGACACCCGGGCACGGGCTGCGAAGGATCGACCGCGACCGTTGAGGCCGGTCCCGGGCCGGGCCACGAGCGAGACGCGGCTGGTGAGTCGCTCAGGCTCTGTAAGCCATGGCTGGCGGGTACCCGCGCGGATGGCCATTGAAAAGATGACCGTCGTGGTCGCCCTCGGTCCAGCGGCATGCAACACAGCCGGCCCGGACCAGTCCTACCGCCCGCGCTCAGCTGCGGACAGTGAGCTCGACCGCTCGCCTCGATCGGCCCAATCGATGCATAACGCCGAGTCGGGGCGGCGAGCGTCGTGCCTGTGGCGCCGCGCCGCCGCACGCAGAATCCGCCAGTTCTGGGCGTCGTTCTGGGTCTTGCTGCACCTCCGCCAGTGGCGTAGACCGCCTTGGAGGAGGGCACGTTGCCGGGCATAATGCGAGGCGGGGGGCGTGGGGGCCAGGCCCAGACCTGATGGGGTGGGCGGGATCAGGTCTAAACTCCGTCGGACCGGTCGCAGCAGCGGTCGGCTTGTAAGCCCGCGAGGCCATCGTGCATGAGAAGTCAAACCCTCAGAGGGCTGGCAAGCTTGCGTCGGATCCCGGAATGCGTGGACGCCGCTCGGCTCGGGGCACGGGCGACCCGGTCCGGCTACGCGTCGATATCCCCTTTCCCGGCGGGACCGTGACCTTTGTGTTCACTGACATCGAGGGATCGACTCGGTTGCTTCGGCGTATCGGGGATCGATACGCCGGGGTACTGGAGAGGCATCGGGAGCTCCTCCGGGGCGCTGTGGCCCGCCAGGGCGGCGTGGAGGTGGACTCGGAGGGCGATGGGTTGTTCTTCGCGTTCGCGGGGGCCAAGTCGGCTGTCGCCGCTTGCATTGCCGGACAGCGAGCCCTGTTCACCGAGCCGTGGCCCTCTGACGTGACTGTCCGTGTGCGCATGGGTCTGCACACTGGTGAGGCAATACCAGTCAACGGGAGGTATGTGGCACTGGCTGTTCATCAGGCTGCCCGGGTGGCCAGCGCGGCTCACGGCGGACAGGTCCTGGTATCGGACGCGACAGCCGCTGCGGTAACGGAAGCACTCCCAGCCTCCTCGTCGATGCAGCAACTGGGGATGTACCGCCTCAAAGATTTCGACACTCCGCTCATGCTGTTCCAGGTCTGTCATCCGGATCTACCTCGGGATTTTGCGCCCCCGCGAGTGTCTCCGGCGGAGGTTCGTAACCTGCCCGCGAGTCTTAGCAGCTTTATCGGCAGGGAGCGAGAGATCGCCGAGGTCGAAGAGTTGCTGGTCGCTGACCGTCTGGTCACGCTCACCGGCGCTGGCGGATGCGGTAAGACCCGCCTAGCCCTTGAAGTCGCCGCCCGGAAGCTCGACCGTTTCGCCGACGGGGTGTGGTTTGTCGACCTGGCCCCTCTGTCAGACCCGCAGCTGGTCGGTCAGACCGTGATTCACGCCCTCGGCGCACGAGAGGAACCGGGACGATCGGTGTTCGACACCCTGGAGGGCTTCGTGGCCCACCGGGAGCTGCTGATCATGGTCGACAACTGTGAGCACCTCATCCACGCCTGCGCCGTCTTGGTGGAGCACCTGCTCAGAGCGGGGCCCGGCGTGCGGATCCTGGCCACAAGCCGCGAAACCCTCGGTTTGCCGGGCGAGCGGGTCTGGCGAGTGCCGTCTCTATCCCTCCCCGCACGGGGCGCCTCGCTCGACATGGTCATGGCTTCGGAGTCGGCCCGGCTGTTCCTCGAGCGAGCCCGGGCGGTACGGGCCGACCTGGTGGTGAGCGACGAGGACATGGCCGTCCTAGCCGAGATCGTCTCCCGCCTCGACGGCATCCCTCTCGCCCTGGAACTGGCAGCCGCCCGAGCCGACATGCTGAGCCTGACTCAAATCGCCACCCGCCTCGATGATCGTTTCGGCCTCCTCAGCCGCGGGCCTCGCACCGCCCAGCCCCGCCAGCAAACACTGGTCGGCGCCATCGACTGGAGCTACGGCCTGCTAAGCGACCTCGAACGCGCCGTGTTCCGCCGGCTCTCCATTTTCGCTGGCGGGTTCAGCTTGGAGGCCGCCGAGGCGGTCACCACCGGCCCCGGCCTGGATCCCGGCGACATCCTGGACCTGGTCGCTAACCTGGCCGCCAAGTCGCTCGTCGTAGTCACCGGGCAAGGCAACAGCCAGCGCTACCGGCTCCTGGAAACTATTCGGGCCTACGCAGCCGACAAAGTTAGCGGTACTGGCGAACAGGCTGAACTGCGCGGCCGGCACCTGGCATGGTTCTTGGATTTAGCCGAGCTGGCCGAGCCCCAGCTCGCTGGGGCCGGGCGCGGGCGTCTCATGCGGTCCTTGGAGGCTGACCAGGAGAACTTCCGCCGCGCGCTGGACCACAGCGTCGAGACAGGCGCGGTCGACCGTGGGCTGCGGCTCGCCGCAGCACTGGCACCGTTCTGGACATCGCATGGCAACTGGAAGGAGGCATGCGGGTACTTTGAGGAGCTATTGCAGCTGGCCTCCGACGATGTGCCGCACCTGGGCAAAGCGCTGGTGGCTGCCGGCAACATGTTCCTGCTGCGCGGCGACTACGACCGGTCAGAGGCGCTGCTTGAAGGGGCACACACCTGGGCCCGCGCCGCCCGGGACGTCGGTATCTTGGCTCAAAGCCTTTCCGGCCTGGGCTACATCGCCTTCCGCAGGTCCCGTCAGGACGAGGCGGAGGCGCTGTGGACTGAGGCCCTGGATGCCAGCCGGAAGGCTGGCGACAGTCGTGTCGCCGCGACCGTGCTACGCAGCCTGGCAATCTCCGCTGGCGCACGGGGTGACCAGCAACGCTGTGCCGACCTTCTTGAGCAGGGACTGGCCCTCGCCTCGAAGGGGCGGGACGAGCAACTGCGCCGCTTGCTTCTCAGCTCCGCGGCGGAGATGAACCTCTGGATGGGGCGCTACGCCCTTGCTCGAGACCAGTACGCAGAGGCGCTGCAGCTCGCTGACGAGATCGGCGACCAGTCGGGGCGGGCCTCGCTCCTTGCCGACCTTGGCTGGATCGGCTTCCTGCGCGGCGAGTATGACGAAGCCCGAACGTGCGCGGCGGAGGCCGTTTCAGCCGCCGCAGCCGCCGACAACAAACGGGTCTGGGCTGGTGGACTCCGGCTCATGGGCGAGCTCTCCGCGTGTCAAGGCGCCTATCAGCAAGCCCACCAGCTTCTCGACCGGTCGCTTCTCAACACGCGTGGGACCACGACAGCCTACCTGCGCCTTCTGCAGCCTCCGGCTGTCCGCCGCGCGCTGAGCTGAACCAGCTCAACAACCTGCACATGCAAGCAACCATGTCACCCGCCAGCGAGATGGGACCAGCGGCTCGGAGCTTGTAACCTCAGGTGTGTAAAGATCTTTAGTTTTGAGCTGGTTTCCGCTTTTACCTGATTCGTTCTGGGTAGGCGATGTCGAGTTCGTTGAGTGCTTCGCGCCATCCCATGACTCTTTGTCCTTCGATGAGGCGTGCGGGCTGGTCGCTGCGCTTGCCCGTTGTGTGCCTTCTGTCGGCTCGCTCGCGGGCGCGCTTGTCCTCGATGTTGATGATCGCCAGCCAGAGCAGCTTGACGACCGCGTCGTCGGACGGGAAGTGCCCGCGGGCCTTGGTCACCTTCCGCAGCTGGTAGTTCAGCGACTCGATGCTGTTGGTGGTGTAAAGCAGCTTTCTCACCGGCGGGGTGAAGGCCAGGAACGGGGTGAAGCGGTCCCAGGCGTTCTCCCACACCCTGACGGCCTGCGGGTACTTCTGGCCCAGCGGCGAGGCCGCGAAGGCAGCCAGGGCATCGAACGCGGCGTCGGCATCGGCGGCGGTGTAGATCGCGCGCAGCCCCGCCGCCACCGCGGCGGCGTCACGGCGGGCCACCGGCCGCAGGCTGTTCCTGATCAAATGGACGACGCATGTTGCACCGTGGTGTCCGGGAACGCGGCATGGACGGCGTCTTCGAACCCGGCCAGGCCGTCGCAGCAGGCGATGAGGATGTCCTGGACGCCGCGGTTGCGCAGGTCAGCGGTCACGCTGGCCCAAAAGCGCGCTCCCTCCCCGGCGGTCGCCGTCTGCAGCGGGGTCCTGGCCAGCCAGATGCCCAGCACGTGCTTTTCCCCGTCGGCGTCGATGCCGGCGGCCAGGTAGGCGGGCTTGCTCTGGCACCACATGGTTATCGCGGACCTTGACCATGATGGCGTCCAGGAACACCACGGCGTAAACAGGATCCAGCGGCCGGGACTGCCAGGCCCGGACCTCCTCCAGCACCGCATCAGTGATCCGGGAGACGGTCTCGGCCGAGAGCTCGGTGCCGTATACCTGCCGCAGGTGGTGCAGGATGTCGCGGACGCTCATGCCGTGCGCGTAAAGGCTGATGATCATGTCGTCCAGGCCGCCGGAGACCCGCCCGGAGCGCTTGGGCACCAGCATCGGCTCGAACATCCCCGCCCGGTCCCGGGCACCTCGACCGGCACCGGCCCGATTCCGGTCTGCACCTTCTTGCTGATCGTGCCATTACGCGAATTGCCGGAATTATGACCGGCCGGGTCATGCCGCGCATAGCCCAGGTGCGCGGTCAGCTCCGCCTCCAGCGCCCGCTCCAGCACCGCTTTGACCAGGTCGCCCAGCATGGACCCCTCACCGGTCAGCCGCAGCCCGCCGGCCTCATCCCGCGAGCGCTCCAGCAGCGCATCCAGCAGCCGGTCATCGATCAGCTCCCGCAGCGGCGCCAGCTGCTGCCCGGACAGAGGGGATTTTTCCCCGCCGTAAGGAGCAGCCTGGCCCGGAACCGGATCACCATCATCATCGTGCACCAGCCCGGACGAGCCAGGCACCTCGCGTGTAATGGACATGATCGTTGTTCTCCCCCCGTAACAGTGACCATTCCCACTGGCCACTCAGTTCCCTTTAATCACTCCTTACACACCTAGAGAGATACCCCCGCGGCTCGCCACGACCTAGGGACCACCTGGTCGGGTTGCGTGAGCATCATGGTGTGGCTGGGGCGGGTTCGTCAACTGGGGGTGCGGCGGGGCGCTGGCGGCGGCGGTAGGAGTCACCTTCGACGACGAGCTCGTGGCAGGTGGAGGTGAGGCGGTCGATGGCTGACTGGGCCAGCAGCGGGTCGGCCATGAGGGGCAGCCATTCA
>CAWIJO010000009.1:0-286924 GCA_963836355.1 uncultured Actinomycetes bacterium
GTAACGAGCAGGCATCAGGTTGATGCTCGCGCCCAGCACCCGGAGCTACACCGACGCTCTCGCGCGTTTCACACCGTGAGAGCTTCGACTGGACGCAGCTCGAAGTTGATCTCGTAGGCCATTAGGCGGAGTCCAGGCACGGCGCTCACCGCGTATCTGGCTTCGCGGGTCAGAACCGAAACTCACCGCAACTGCTGCCGGGACTAGCGGCCGGCGCTAACGCGCTGTAGCCGCATACAGCGCGTGTCGGGTTAGGCAAGACCTGGCCACCAGCGGCCAGGACGTTCGCCCGCATCATCGACGGACATCCGGACCCGGCGGCGACCTCCAGGCCGGTTGCACCGCTACGAGTCGGCAGCGGGCATCACGCTGAGTGACGAGAAAGACCTGGGAGAACGCTCACCGAGCCGCCGTTCGGTGCGAAGCCCGAGGCACGGCGTTCTGGCTGCGGTGGCGTCCAGATAAGTTATTCTGCGCTTTCATTTCGGCTGACCGGAGCACCTGTTATCTTGCCGCCACGGCGGCTCATATCGCACGCGTGGGATGTGGCTGCGCAGCACCGCATTCTCGTGGCGCAGAACCAGCAACTCAGCGTCTTTGGATAGATCACGAGGAACAGCGAGATCAGCTGGTCGAGCACGGAACGGACGATCACGTAAACGGTGGCGAAGAGCACTCGCGATGGTCCCAGGCCGAACGTCAGAGCCACAGCCGAACCCCCAGGTCACCAACCGAATATTCGAGCGGGACAGGGTTATGGCACAGCACAGGTATCGACGTCTAGCGTCCAGTAGGCCTGTCCTCCGACATCCCGATGTCCTGTAGGCGGGTGAGAAGACGCTCGATCTACCGCATAAGCATGTGCAGCACCGGCGCTAGCCAGTCGGCCTCCCGGTCGAGGAGCACAGCGGTAGTCGCGACATTCATCCGCACGATCTCGGTGGCAAGCTTCAGGTTGAGCCTGTCCACAGTGTCGTTTGCCGTGTGGATCGCCGTGTTGGCGCTGTCAGTGCCTTCGATAGTGAGGACGGCCGGTATCCCGGCGTTGATGAAGGGCACGTGATCGCTGGCGAAGGGATTGAGCGACGTGGTCACCGCGAGCGAGGTGTATGTGCTCGCCGCCGCAGAGAGCTCGGCGATCTGCCCACTCGAGATGGATGCACCCTCAAGCAGGACGGTGAGGGCTTCAGTGTTCAGGACCGCTATCATGTCCATGTTGATCACGGCACGGATGCGATCGCGTTCTGCGGTCGACAGGCCGTCAACGTAGTGCTGGCTGCCGAGCAGACCCTCCTCCTCACCGCCGAACAAGGTGAGACGCAGGTCGTGGCGCGTGGCATGTCCTGTCAGGACTCGTGCCAGCTCTAGGAGTCCAGCGGCGCCGCTGGCATTGTCGTCGGCGCCAGGGGCAGGTGCGGAAGGGCCGCCCTGCACATTGATTGAGTCGAGGTGGGCAGTGACCAGGACAAGCCCGCGCTCGGCCGGGGATGCTTCCCCCTCCTGGTCGGCGACGACGTTGGCGCTCCCGCCACCAGGCATGCTGAACGCGCCAAGCTCGGTATTATATCCGAGCCCGTCCAGCTGGTCCCGGGCCCACCCAGCGGCCTCAGCGAACTGGCTGCTCAGGGAGTGACGCGTTGAATACCCCGCTAGGTGTTGGATCACGGCCTGGATGGCAGGACTGGACACGGCCGTGACCAGGGATTGGACCCACGGCATGGCCGTGCGTGCGGCCCGCCCTCGGGCGACCACATCTACTACCGTCTCGTTGCGAGGGAGCGGACGGAGTTGCCACGAATGTCCGACGCCCACGCCGATCCGCGTGCGCTGCTTCGAGGTGAGCACAACGACGAGATGGCGGCCACGGTCTAGAGCTACCGAAATATCATTGTGCTCGTCCTGAAAGGAACTACCAACCTGAGTAACGAGGTAGAGACGGCCTGACGTCTCCTTGACGCCTCGCGTGGGGACAGTCCTGCCAGAAGATCGCACCGCATCGGCGACCGCGGTCCAGCCCTCATCGGCCGACCACACAACGAGCCGATCACCGATGCGGGTCCAGTTGCCATCGCGGCCGAGTGCCAACTCGACATCATGGAAGTGGGCCCCGATGTTGAGGACAGAGTACTTCACTAACCCGCTCTCCTCGCTCGGTCCGTCACGCCCCGCCAAGCTCCCGCAACCGCAGCCGGTCACCCTCGACTGTGACCAGTTCGACCGTCCGGTCGCGGTTTGGGAACAGGAGCCGCAACTGGCCCGGACGCTCGAGGATCCATCGCCCCTCGACCGGCCGCGTCTTGTCGCCCGGGCCGATCTGCCAGTCGACGACGGTCCCGTCCGGTCGAAACTCCAGCCCTTGCCGTCCCCTTGCGCGAGGGAACGGAAAGTCCTGTGGACGATACGCCGTCGACGACTCGTTATCCTCCTCGAACGAGTGGCCCCAGTGGCGGAACAGAGCCTCAGGAGGTAGTTCAGTCATTGACAAGCCCCCGGATCGGTGAGCTCGGATCGTAGCGGGTGAGTGATCATCTCCACGCTAGCCCCTCTCGTCTTTTGTAGTACGTGGCAGGAACGATCTCGACGACGAACACGTCCGACCTGTTGGGACACGGGGCGTTGATATCCGCTGGGCTGGTACAGATTCACCTATGCGTTCATAGTCGATCAAGAAAGACCCGCAGGGCGACCCGTTCTGCCGCTCATGTGTGAACGGGCCTGCGCGCGACGAGTGTTGGCCCAGCAGATCCCCGGCCGTCAAGTGAAGGCGTGGGTGCCGCATCCTGCCGCTTAACACCTGCTGGCCTCGATCGATCTGGCTGTGCATTATTGTGCCTTCCCGTACTTCAACGATCCAGCGCACAGGTCGCTTTCACATTTTGAAGGCCGCTTTCGCGCTACGTCGCTCCTCGGGCATTCGCACAGGGCAAACCCTCCGCCAACTTGCTTTGACAGCTCAAGCGCGGGTCGGCGCCAAGCATCCCCTAGCTGTCACGCGCGGGTACGCCAAACCCCGAAATGAAGGTCTCGCAGCCCCCTAAGACAACCGCTCGATCTACCAGTCAACTACCATGTACCGAACCACCCCATGCTCGGCCGGTGTGATGTCAGTAACGGTTCTGATCGAAAGGAGGTAGCCGTTGATCGCAGCCGACAAAGCCAGCGAATACAAGGCGTTATAGTTCGGGTGGCTCTGGTCGAGCCTAAAATAGCCGTCCATTGGCTGCTCGGAGGTAGGAATCTGGAGCCGGATGAAAGTCACGCCACCCGAACTGAGCCGTGACACGAATAGTCGTGTCACCCTGCCCGTTACACGAACTGTCATGGTGAATCTCCTCCTCTTAAACTGACATCACGCGAACCCAACTCGCGCAATCTCGGCGTCGGGCTCGGCCTCAGCCACCGCCCCGGCCGGCTCGGCGTCGGGCTCGGCCTCAGCCTGCGGCTCGTCGCGTAGGTCGGCGTCGGGCTCGGCCTCAGCCACCGCCCCGGCCGGCTCGGCGTCGGGCTCGGCCTCAGCCTGCGGCTCGTCGCGTAGGTCGGCGTCGGGCTCGGCCTCAGCCGCCGCCCCGGCCGGCTCGGCGTCGGGCTCGGCCTCAGCCTGCGGCTCGTCGCGTAGGTCGGCGTCGGGCTCGGCCTCAGCCGCCGCCCCGGCCGGCTCGGCGTCGGGCTCGGCCTCAGCCTGCGGCTCGTCGCGTAGGTCGGCGTCGGGCTCGGCCTCAGCCGCCGCCCCGGCCGGGCTCGGCGTCGGGCTCGGCCTCAGCCTGCGGCTCGTCGCGTAGGTCGGCGTCGGGCTCGGCCTCAGCCGCCGCCCCGGCCGGCTCGGCGTCGGGCTCGGCCTCAGCCTGCGGCTCACCAGGAGACTCTTCTTCATCCGCCAGCACAGTGCCGCTCCTTTTCAGGTTGTCCTTCCACTGAAGAAGGCGTCGTCCGACCTATCTCATGACCATATGCAGCACGGGAACCAGCCAGTCGGCCGCTGGGAACGTGTTGCGCGGTCCTTCTAGGCACGCCTTCATTCGAGCGACCTGCCCATGGGTGAACATCACCATGCACGGGTCGTCCACGTAGTCCATATAGTTCACGAACAGATCACCGTTCGGGCCGTTGTTGCAGGTGATGTGTGGGAATGCCGGGCAGCCGAAATTCGGGCCCAGCTGGTTGGGGGTGTCATCGACCTCGTCGGAGTCGGTACAGCTGGGCGTCGAATCGTTGCCGAAAATGTGCCACAGGTTCAGCCAGTGCCCAATCTCATGGGTCGCGGTGCGGCCCAGATGGAAGGGCGGGGCTGCCGTACCTGTCGTGCCGAACCCGGTATGGGTGACGACGACGCCGTCTGTGGCAGCGGGCCCACCTGGGAACTGCGCGTACCCGAGCAGTCCGCCTCCCAACGGGCACACCCACAGGTTGAGATACCGGTCGGAAGGCCAGGCGCCGGTGCCTCCAGTCGCGGCAGACTTGACCCTGTCATCGTCGGAGAAAGATGTGACCGTAGTCTGCCGCCTGGTTATACCACTTGTCGGACCGCCCGATGGGTCGCGGTCGGCGAGAACGAACTGGACCTCAGCATCGGCGACGAGGCCCGCGAAAGGCGCCGGCACGGACGACACGTCCAGATTGGTACGCCGGTAGTCCCGGTTGAGCACATCGATCTGGCTGGAGATTTGTGTCTCGGAGATGTTCTGGTCCGCGGTGTTCCACACGACGTGGACCACGACGGGAATCCGGACGAGTCCGATCCGCTCCACCACGTCCAAGGCCGCGCGCGCCTCGGCATCAATCGCCAAGCGCGCCTGGCGGTAGGAGGGGTCCAGCTCGAGCAAACGGTTGTGGACCGTCATCGTCCCGCACGTCCGTCGGACCGGCGGCTCGGGAGAGCTCACACCCGCGCCGTGCTGCGCCATGGCGTCCTCCTAGGACATTCCAGGTGGACCATACTTTGTCCGCCGCTAGCAAACAATCCGCGCCTCAGACGAGGAACTAACTAATTTCGCCCGTCTCCGTCTGGCTACCGGCACTGATCGCCCGCCAGCTGTTGACCAATGCCACTCAGCCTAAGTTGATCATGCCGCGAGTACGGGTAGGCGGAGGTTAGCCAGCTTGATTGTGGCCGGGCCGGGGTGGCGGGTGCCGTGGTCGCCGGGTCGTTTGACGCGGTAGGAGTTGTGGCGGGCTCGCTTGACGACCCTCGGGTAGGTCCGGTGCCGCCGCTTCGGGTTGAGGTGCTTTTTCCTGGTGATGCCGGCCATGACCGTGGCCAGGATGCGTTCTTGGTGCTCAGGGGGGAAAGGCCGCCGGATCGGCGGCGCGGCGGCGGGCGATGCGGACGGTGCGCTTGAACTTGACCCGGTCCGGGTCAATGCCGGCCTCGGTGGCGGCCCGGCAGATCAGGGCCGACAGGGCGTAATGGGTCAGCAGGTAGCCGTAGAATCTCCTGCCGGACCATGTCCGGGCTCTTGGACCGCAGCACTCGTCCCGGTCCGCGCAGGTGCGTCTTGAGCTGGCCGTTCCCGGTTTCATGTTCCCACCTTTGGTGATATGCCTCCGCCAGCAGCGGCGCCGGGGCCGCCGTCATCTCGGTGATCGTGGTGACCAGCGCGATCACCTCGCCCTTGCCGTCGCCGTCACGGTCCGGGACCTCGTACTCGATCACCCGCACGTAGCGGGCCTGGTCCTCATCCAGGTCCGCCCCGGCGCGGGCCGCCTCGGTGAGCGCCTGCCGGGCCTTGCCGCGGATCTTCGGGTTCACCAGCACCGAGGAGTACGACCCGTCCGGCAGGATCTGCAGGACCGGCAGGGTGAGATCGGCCTTGACCCGCCACAGCAGCTGCGCGCCGGAACCGGCGGCGGTGCACCAGTCCGCCCAGTTGAAGAAGTTCCGGTCCGCGATCAGGAGCCAGTCCTCGTCCAGCCTGCGGTAGAGCTTGCGGGCCAGCGACTGCTCCCCGGCGCCCTTGCCCGCCACGCCGCCCATCGCCGCATCCGCGACCGCGTGCGAGGCGCACTCGCTGACGGTGACCACCCGCACCTTCGGGAACGCCTGGCCGGCCCGGGTCATCAGCGCCGGCGCCGGCGAACCCGAACGCGGCAGCGTTCTCCTTGGTATCGGGGGCGTCCCACTCGAACCCGTCGATGGCCATCAGCCGCCACGGCCCGAGGAACGCCCCGCCCGTCAGCTCCTCCGCCACCGGGACCGCCACCTGGGAGAACAGTTCCTTCATAGGCTCGTATCCCAGCCGCTGGCGGGCCTGGGTGATCCCGCCCGAGCCCGGCACGCTCCACGAATCGTCCCAGCACCCCCACGCCGTCAGCGTCTCGGTCAGCCGGGCCGCGACTTCCTCATAGTCATCGTCAGCGAACAAGGCCAGCGCCATGGCGAAATAGACCATGACGTGCGGCGGGAGCTTGCCATCCGACCGCCTCGCCTGCCTGCCCGCCGCCGCGACCGCGTCATCCACCGCATCCCGCGGCACGAACGCGGCCAGCACACCGAGAGAAACCCAGTCCGTCAGCCGCCCGCCCGCCACCACGCCATTGTCTGCCATAAGCCGCGATCATGCCGGCTACCTGCCAGAACACCACGCAGCGACACACCCCGAAACCATGATCAACTTAGGGTGAGTGGCATTGCGTCCAAGGCCGCGCGCGCCTCGGCATCAATCGCCAAGCGCGCCTGGCGGTAGGAGGGGTCCAGCTCGAGCAAACGGTTGTGGACCGTCATCGTCCCGCACGTCCGTCGGACCGGCGGCTCGGGAGAGCTCACACCCGCGCCGTGCTGCGCCATGGCGTCCTCCTAGGACATTCCAGGTGGACCATACTTTGTCCGCCGCTAGCAAACAGAATCCCGCGCCCTCAGACGAGGAACTAACTAATTTCGCCCGTCTCCGTCTGGCTACCGGCACTGATCGCCCGCCAGCTGTTGACGCCGCGTGACCGGAGTTCTGCAACCATGCTTTCCTTCTTCACGAGCCGGACCCGCCCATCACCAGCACTGTCGTTCTGCCCAAACGAAAACCCTCACCGTGACAGCCATTCCCATATCCCGAACGGTTCGTTCGCATTGGATGTCTGGTCTGCTTAGACCATGGTCGGCCTGAGCCGCGACGCCAACGTGACGCCAACGTGACCGCTACGAGCCGGACAGGAGGTCGGGACCGTCCTCAACGGAGGGTGAGCTGGCCAGCAACTCTGACAGCCATGCCTGGACCGTCGCGGTGATCGCTTCGATCTCGGTGACGGCCAGGCTTCGCTCGAATCCCTGGGAGACATCAGTGGTGAGCTGAATCTGTGCCCGGAGCGGCGACGAGGACCCAGGCTCGATCCAAGCTCGGATGATGAGAATGCCGGTGCGTGACGTGGTCACGAGCTGATCGTGGCCGAACAGCCGTGATCGCAGCGTTGCCGGCGCTGCAGCTCCTGGACCAGATGACACAGCTGCGGGGTGGGCTCGAGGCCAAGTTCGGTGTGCAACAGCGCTCGGTAGCGGGTGAACTCGCGTACAGCCTCTGACTGGTTGCCCTCGGCCAGGTGCACCTTGATGAGGGCGGCGTGGGCGCTTTCCCTGAGGGGCTCTGCCCGCACGGCCGCACCAGCGGCGTTGGCGGCTTCGCCCCAGCGGCCGGCGGCGGTGAGTCGCCAGGCCAGTGCTTCCAGGGCGTGCACTCGAAGCTGCCGCCAGATTTCGGCCTCGATCAGCACCCAGTCGTCGTACCAGCCGGGCAGCAGGTCGGCTGACAGGGCCTCGAAAGTGGCCGCGCCGAGGTCGGACTGCCTCGGTGTGGTTGAAGGGTTCAGTAACCGGTGGGCCAGCGCCTGCGAGTGGCGAAGGTCCACCGTGACATCCTCGGCGAGGCCAAGCTCGAGCTTGCTCGCGTGCAGTGCCCCGCGGCAGGCGCGCTCCAGGCGTGCAAGAGCTGACCGCAGGTTCGAGTAGGCGTGGCTCTCGGTGGCATCAGGCCACAGCGTGCCAGCAACCGCAGCCCGGTTGGCCACCACCCCGCCACAAAGCGCTAAGAATGCAAGTAGGCGCTGCGACGCCCTTGGAACGCCGACCTGGACGCTCCCGCTCCGCGACAGCCGGAACCCGCCGAGCACCGAGACCATGTAACTGCGATCAGCCTCCGGCAGAAGTGCGAACCAGGTCATGGATCCCCCAATAACTACCGGAGGATCAACTTCCACCCGCCCCCGGCTCGTGAGTCACCAGATGTCCTGTACGGTCGTGAGGCCTAGGGGGCCCTGCGACGAGGACGAAGTTGAGTGGGTCGCTACCGCCTGCATGGGAGCAGCAAAGTGTCGGCATATGCAGGCGGGGTGGTGAATGCGCGAAGACCATGTGAAGACTCACCTCACAGGCCCAGTCGCGACCGCCCGAACAAGCGTTTCACACCCGGCACCACGGGCCTCGGATGCTGGCGCGACACTGGTTTGGCGAACGCTCGTCTGGGCTATGCGCGTCCGTGTACTCGCCGAACTTCGCGGGCGGGTAGGCCACGCCACCGGCCCGTGGCTGCGACCGGCTGGGCCGGCACCGCCAGGCGCCTGCCGGGCTGCTGACGCAGCTGACGCCATCGGTGGTGGCCGAGCTCAACCGATCTGTGGCAGTTGCCATAGTCGAGGGCACAGCCGCCGGCTTGTGCTGACCGAGCAGATGGAAACCGTTGGTGACCTGGCTGGCTGCCACCTTGGTGGCGAGGGCACCGACACCGCCGTTTGCCCACCGGGCAGACCGGAGACAGCGAGCAGAATTGGCTGATCTGCACTTGACACAGGCGAAGCCGCCCGACACAAGAGGCACAAATAGTCGGCGCTCGGGCGCGTCCGGCGGCAGCGGTCACATGGCCTGGCTGGCAACCTAGCGTGACCACTCAGGCCTTCTTACGGTGAGGTTCTCATCATCTGCTGGGGCCAGGCGGCCGCCAGCCTCCGGGGCCTCGGCCTCACCCCGGAGGTGCCCATGGCCATCACGTCCCCGTCTGCCGCGCTCGTCCCTGTCATGCCGGTGTTCACTACCGCCGAGCGGCTGGCCTTAGCCGGGTTCCTGGCCGGGTACAGCGGCCTGACCCGTCAGGCGTACGAACTGGACCTGCGCCAGTACGCCGGCTGGTGCCACACCCGTCACCTGCGCCTGTTCGGTGCCCGTCGCGCGGACATCGAGTGCTTCGCCCGCGACCTGGAAGCCCGCGGCCGGGCGCGCGCCACCATCACCCGCCGCCTGTGCACGATTGCCGGGTTCTACCGCTACGCAGTCGAGGAAGAACTGCTGGACCACTCCCCGGCCGTGCATGTCCGGCGGCCTCGGCTGGACTACGAGTCGCACGCTACTGCCCTGGACCGCAATGAGCTGGGTGCCCTGCTCGTCGCCGCCGGGCTCGGGCCGCCCGCCGAGCACGCGCTGATCTCCTTGCTGGCCCTGAACGGGCTGCGGGTCTCCGAGGCCACCGGAGCCGACATCGAGGCCATGGGCATCGAGCGCGGGCACCGCACGCTGGTGATCACCCGCAAGACACCCCAGGGATTAAGTTGTCAAATCGGGTGATCTGGGGTGCCTTGGTGACGGCCTGTTTGAGGGCATGCTGACGTGGCCGTCCGGTGCTGTTTCCTGTTCGTCCGGAAGGCCGGTCGCGGGGTTTCCTGTCAGCGGTTCACGCGGCCTGCGCGGGTTCAGCGCGGTGGGACCAGGCGGTCGCCTCGTCGTAAATGGTTCCGGTCTTCACGCATCCGTGGAGGATGCCGGTGAGGCGGCTGGCGACGCGGCGCATCGCGTCGTCGTGGCCGACGTCGCGTGCGCGGAGCTCGTCGTAGAAGACGCGGGCTCCGGGGGATGCGGTGAGCGCGGACAGGGCCTGGGCGTGCAGGGCGTCGATGAGGTGCCTGTTGCGGATGTAGCGGGCGTGCACTGTTTTCTTCTTGCCGGACTGGATGGTCAGCGGGGAGTGCCGGCGTAGTTCTTCCGGGCCTTGGCCGAGGCGTACCGGCCGGGCGCGTCCCCGAACTCGCCGATCATCCTGGCTCCGGTGACGTCCCCGATGCCGGGCTGGGACAGGTAGATCCCGGCATCAGGGTGACGGTGAAAAAGCTCGCTCACCTTGGCTTCCATGATCTTGATCTGCTCATTCAAGGCCGTGATCACGGCGGCGCCGGCTTGCACCGACGCGCCGTACGCCCCGGCGATCACGGCGGGCTGGGCCAGGTGCGGCACGCGCAGCGCGGCCTGGATGTCCCGTGCCCGCTGCGCCAGGTCACCGCGCCGCCTGGCCCGCTTGAGCGCCGCGGTGATCTGCGTGACAGTCAGCCGGGCCGCCGACGTCGGCTCCGGGGCCCTGGACAGCAGCTCCAGGGCGTCCGGCCCGGTCAGGGTCAGGTCCGCGTAGGCCTCCAGCGCGGCCGGGAAGTACTCCCGCAGCGCCGACCGCATCCGCAGCAGGTGCCGGGTGCGTTCCCAGACCAGCTTCTGGTGAGCGCGGGCAGCGATCTTGACCGCTTCGGCGACGTCGCTGTCGGCGGCCAGCTCGCGGATCTGGTGCCGCCGGGTCCGGCCCATGTCCGCCAGGGCGGCGGCGTCGAAGAAATCGTCCTTCTTCCCCGACACCGCGATCGTCTCCTTGTGCCGGGCGGCCTGCTTGGGGTTGACCGCGTAGACCCGGTAGTCCGCCGCTGCCAGCGCCTTCACCCACGGCCCGCGGCCGGTCTCGATCACGACCACGACCTGCGCCGGGTCCGGCTCGGAGTCCTCCCCGCAGCCTGACGCCACCAGCTCGTGGAACCGCGCGATCCCGTCCACGCCCTCCGGCAGCCGCCGCCTGGCCAGCGTCTTCCCGTTCTCGTCCTGCACGACCACGTCATGGTGGCCCTCGGCCCAGTCATCGCCTATGAACAGCAACCCTCGTCCCTTCCCGTACTCTCCGTAACGCCCGGCAGCATCAGAGAGAACCGCCAGCGCCCTAATGGATCAGTGCTCACGGCCGGTGCCGGGCACGCCACCCCATCAGCAGTCCATCCTCCCGGTGAGCCGGCAGGGGCACGGTCTTGCGTCAGGACTTCACGTCCGGGGCGAAACAAGTGCTCACCTGCCGGCTGCTGCCGTAACAAGTCTCCCGCACCACGCATCTCACAAAGCACAGATGACCCGCTAGTTCCCATTAGGGCGGCAAGGTCGTCACCATCCCGCTCGCTCCGCGCACCGCCCGGGCCATCGACCTGGCCATTGGCGAGCGCTGCCAGGGGCCGGTGTTCCTCGGCGCAGACGGCCGCCGGCTGGACCGGCACGGTGCCGGGCGGATCGTCCGCCGGGTCGCTCGCCGCGCCGGGATCTCCAAGCCTGTCGGGCCGCACACCCTTCGGCATGCTTTCATCACCGCCGCGCTGGACGCCGGCGTGCCGCTGCGCGACGTGCAGGAAGCCGCATCGCACGCCGACCCGCGGACCACCATGCGTTACGACCGGGCCAGGGCATCCCTCGACCGGCACGCCACCTACATCGTCGCTGCCTACGTCGCGGGCGCCGCCCGATAGGCCCGCATCGCGCAACCGCGCCGCCTGGCCGGCCGAACCCGGCCAGGCGGTCGGCCAGGCCTCTAGCTACAACGCGCACATGCCTTCCGGGACCCGCGAACCGCCGATAGGTGCGGTTCCGGGAAAGATCGCTGCTTGCCAGCTGCGGCGCACGAATGGATGATCTGTGCGGTCCAATTGCCTTGCGTTGCGGGCTTTCACTCAAACGCTGAGGCGTCGCCTGCCCCGCGCCGCAGGATCTCGGGTGTGTCCTGGGAGAAGTCGATGACCGTGGTGGGCTCGGTGCCGCAGTCGCCGCAGTCGATCACCGCGTCCAAGTCGTGGCCGAGCTGGTCGGCGATCTCCCATCCCTGGGTCATGGGCTCATCCTGGCCGGGCAGGATCAGGGTGCTGGAGACGAGCGGCTCGCCGAGTTCGGCGAGCAGCGCCTGGGCCACCGCGTGCCGGGGGATCCGCACCCCGACGGTCTTCTTTCCCGGGTGCTGCAGCCTGCGCGGCACCTCCTTGGTCGCGGGCAGGATGAAGGTGTAACTGCCCGGGGTCGCCGCCTTGACAGCCCGGAACACCCGGTTGGCGACGTACACGAACTGGCCAAGCTGCGCGAAGTCCTGGCAGACCAGCGTGAGGTGGTGCCGGTCACCGAGGTGGCGGATCGACCGGATCCTCCTCATGCCGTCCGTGTTGCCCAGCTGGCAGCCGAGCGCATAGCAGGAGTCCGTCGGGTAAGCAATCACGCCGCCGGCGCGGACGATGCCGGCGATGCCGGCGATCGCGCGCCGCTGCGGGCTGGCCGGATGGACGTCGAAGTACCTGGCCATGCGACGAGCCTAGGGGTCACCGCTATCCGCCGGGCGGTCCCCCGCGGCCTGGCACCGCGGCAGCCATGACCCATCCCGGTTCCTCGGCGGCATCCGCCAGCCGATTCAGGACCCCAGACCGAGAAGAAATGGGTTCGGTGTTCCGCCGACGCTTCTCCGAACGCGATCCGTTCGCGTCGCGCTGCGGATGTGGAAGCAGATCGAGCTTTTCCCGATCATCTGCGAGCACATCTGATGCATTCCGGCGAACGGGAGTTCGGCCTCAGATTCCACCCCGGCGCCGCGGACCAGCACATCGTCATCAGCTCGCGCGCGCAGATCGTCAAGCAACGCCGTCTTCCTGATGCCAGGCCCGCCCCGAAGGACCAGGGCGCGACTGCGGCGGACCGGACATCGAACAGCAGGGTTGCTGGTGCTGCTCACCCCGGCTCCATTACCCGGGGGAGGGCGACGAACTGACAGGAATGCTCATAATCGGCTGATCTACGCACGGCCGCACGATCCTCGCATCTCCACCGGCGAGCAGATAATCGATCCGGCGCCCCGCGAGCTGACCGGTAGATCACGCTCCGCGACCAGCGCTGATCCAAAGCCGGTACACGATATCCGCCGATAGGTGCGGGAGGGTGATCAAGTTCAGGTTGACCGGTGACCGTACAGATGTAACCAGTCAGGCCTTCTGTTGATCTGCGGCGTGTCGGTGCTGGTGCCCGGTTTGTGATCATGGTTGGGTTCGGGGATGCCGAATCCGGAGCAGCCGTTGTACGAGGAGCTGGCTGCCCGGAACGCGGAGCTGACGGCGCGGGTCGCGGAGCTGCTGGCGGTGGTGGCCGGGCAGGCCGCGCTGATCGAGACGCTGCGGGCCGAGGTCGCGGCGTTGCGCCGGCAGGCGAGCCGGGGCTCCTCGAACTCCTCCCAGCCCCCGGGCCAGGACGGCCCCGCGGCGAAGGCGGAGAAGAAGGCCGGCCAGCGGGAGGCACGGCGGGCGCGGCCGGGCCGGCCGCAGGGCGGCCAGAAAGGCCATCCGGGTGCGAGCCTGGCGTGGGCCGCCCGGCCGGATGAGACCCGGGTCGTCGAGCCGGGCGCATGCGGCGGGTGCGGCGCCGGCCTGTCCGGCGCTGCCGGGCGGGTCGCTTCCGCGGTGCAGGTTTTCGATATCCCGCCGGCGGCGCTGACGGTGACGGAGTACCAGATGATGTGCCGCACCTGCTGCGGGTGCGGGCAGGTCACGACCGCTCCGCCGCCGCCGGGCGTGACCGGCGGCCCGGTCTGCTACGGCCCGGACGTGGTAGCCGCGGCGACGCTGCTGGCCAGCACGGACGTGATCGGGGTCGAACGGGCCGCGGACCTGATGGCCGCCCTGCTCAAGGCGCCGGTCTCCACGGGGTTCGTGTCGCGGTGCCTGGTCCGCCTCGACGCGGCGTTAACCGCCGCCGCGTTCGAGGACGCGCTCAAGGACGCGCTGAGGGCATCAGGCGTGCTCGGCACTGACGAGACCCCCGCCCCGCTCACCAGGGCGGCCACCAGCGTGGAGAACTGCGGGAACCCGCACGTCTGCACGGTGCGGACCATGCGTGCCTATACCGGCGGCGGGCCGGACCTGATCTGGTACGGCGCGGCGGGCGACCGGACCAAGGCGCCGATCACCGGGTTCGGGATCCTGGACGGCTACCGCGGGGTCCTGGTCCGCGACGACTACGGCGGCTACCTCAGCTACGACACCACGCTGGCCGGCGTCCAGCAGTGCCTGGCCCACCTGTACAGGTACCTCGACGACGCCTACGCGACCGGCCCGGTATCCCAGGTCTGGACCCGCCAGGCCGGCGACGCCCTCCGCGAGGCCGCCGCCGCCGTCAGGACCGGCCGCGCCGGCCACCGCGCCAGCCTCGGCCCAGCGCTCCTTGCCCGCCTGCGCCACAGCTACGACCAGGCCATCGCCTACGGGATCTCGGTGAACCTGTCCCGGCCCTGGCACAAGGGCAACCACCCCGGGCTGATCCTGGCCCGGCGGCTGAAACGCAAAGCCAGCCAGGTCTGGCTATTCGCCACCCGCTTTGATGTGCCCGCCACGAACAACGGCTCAGAGAACGCCGTCCGCGGCTACAAGCTCGCCGCGAAAATCAGCGGCTGCTGGCGCACCCTGGCAACCCTGCAGCGCCACTGCCGCATCCGCTCCTACCTCACCACCGCCCGCAGCCACGGCCGCCACCCCCTCGCCGCCATCCGCGACGCCCTTACCGGCAACTGCTGGATGCCGCCGCAACCAGCGTGATCAACTAACCAGGCCCCCCTGACTGGTTACGTACAGATCGGTCTCATCTGCGTACCGTCATTGGGCCTCGATCGTTCACCGACGCTCAGTAGTGCGTATCAGGGCGTGCTTGATCAGCTGGGCAGTCATTGCGTCACGAGGAAGACCGTGCCTGACGGCTTTGACCACACCGGCTGCCGGGCTTTCGTCCTCCCTGGCTCCTGCCTGGATTCTGAAATGCCCGATCTCGCCGTTTTCCTGGTCGCCGGACGTATCTGCGGTGGTAGCCAGCGCTCTGCATCTATGAGGGGCACTGCGACCGGATTGCTGGGTTGTCTCGGGCCCGTCAGTTTCAGGATGTGGCGCTGTTGTGCACTTGTGGTGCCACAGTTGCGTATCGCGGTAAGGAGGCGTCATGGTGCGCTTGGAGAGCGACGGCATGCCTTATCTGGTCGTGCTGGCACCGGACTCAGACCGCGGCCGGCGAATCCCGCTGGATGCGGATCATATGGTCGTGGGGCGCGAGCCGACCTGCGACGTGCGGTTCGACGACCCGCACGTTAGCCGGGCCCACGCCGCGCTGCAGCGGCGCGGGAATGCGGTCTACGTCCAGGACCTCGGCTCCTCGGGGGGCACGTTCGTCAACGGAACGTCCGCGTCCACTGCCCATGAGCTGCACGCCGGCGATGTCCTGACTTTTGCCACCGTGGCAGCGCGGCTGGAACCCGGCGGCGCCGTCAGCGACGAGACCACCACTATGCCCGCCAGGCCGATGGGAACCGCTTCGGCGCACTACCACGTCGACCAGCAGCACGGGGAAATTATCAGCAACGTCGGGCGCGACCAATACAACTCCTACATTCAGCAAGTAAACCAGCAGCGCGAGAACTTCCTCCGCGAGGTCGCCGCGACGAAAACGAAGGCACGATGGCTCGCCTGGACCGGCTTCCTGGCCTTCGTGGTAGGCCTAGGCCTCTTCGCCGCCGCCGACATCAGCTTCCTCAAAAAGATAAGCAGCGGCGGTCCGATATCGCCGACGACAAGCCCTTTCGGACGGGAAATCGGAGGTATTCCCTTCGGCCTGGCCGGCTGGGCACTGGCAGTACTGGGCACGCTCCTACTCATCGTTGGAATCGTGCTGCACATCATCGCAACTTCGCGGCGCAGGCGGGCCTACCGGGAGTTCCCGGTGGCCCCGCCATGGCAGGGTGCCGGGCCCGCGAGGAGAGTGACATGACCTTCCATATAGGCCAGCAGACCGCTGGTGTCATCAACAACGTCGGCGGCGACCAGCGGATCGACGGCGGCCAGCTCGGCACCGTCGTCACCGGCGAAGACGCACGGCGCGCCGTGCGCGAGCTCCGGAACGCGCTAGCGGGCATAGCCCTCGACGATGCCACGGCGGCCGAGGCACGCGCCCAGGTTGCGGAGATCGACGCAGCGGTGCACGCGCCGCAGCCAGACAAGCACCAGGCTGCCGGCCCGCTCAAACGGCTCGTCAAGTTGCTTGCCGATGCCGGATCGCTGGCAACGGCAGGCACCGCCATTGTGGGCCCGCTGCAAACCCTCGCTGGCTGGCTGGGAGCTCACGGAGCGGCCATCCTCAGCCTGCTTGCCCTGTAGGGCGCGCCGCCGGCGCTTCTTCCTGGACGGCAAGCGATCTTGACCGCCCTCTGACGTTATCTCAGCAGGCTGCCGAAAATGGCGCATCCCGTTTCCGGATCCCTATCTGCCGCTGTGCCGTGCTCACGGCCGATGGCGAGGCATTCAGCAACCACGAGGTTAACCCGCTGTACACGCTGAGGATCTTGCCCAGCACAGCGTCAGCTGACCCTACGCGTTCACTCGCAGACGAGTCCTCAGGACATCCGCATTGGCCGCCGAGCGAGCGTGACGCTGGCTACGGACGATCCTGTCGAGGGCGGGGGTGCGTCGGACTCGCTGTGTGATCGGCTTCTGATTGAGCGAGGTACACATTCCTGCCGCAAGGTTCAGTCCGGCGTGTATCGGGCGACAACGAAACTGGTCGTTCTGCGCGCGACCACGCGCGTGACCGCGAAGCTGTCGGTCGCTCCTACTCGGCGTTATGCGTGCTTACGAGCGTTCAACGCCCACGAAATTGCTCACGCCGTGTAGCGGACAGGGTGACACCCCGATGCCGCCGCCGGCAGCTCGCGATGGCCCAAGCCTGGCCATGCGTCCGGCCGAGATCGAGATGCCGATCCGTACCAGTCTTCCGCGCAACGTGCCGCACTCCGGGGTCCCATCCCGCCAACGAGCGGCCAACAAATGATCAGAAAGGCCCGACTGCCTGCTGGCAATCGGGCCCCTGACCTGCATTTCCTGGTAGCGGGGGCGGGATTTGAACCCGCGACCTCTGGGTTATGAGCCAAGTCCGGCCCTGTTCAACCCCGTCCGGCATTGACCGTAAGCGTGCGGCAGTCTTCAGCGTCGCCGTCTGCGTGCCCGGCGGGAGGCGTCGATCATCGATGCGAACTGGGGCGGCTCGATGATCGGACGGCCTCGCCAGGGCGACATGCTGGTGAGGTCCGCGTCGGCGGAAACGATCAGGAACGCGCCCACTGCGGAGGCGAGGTCCAGGATCCGGTTGTCCTCCCAGTCTGGGCAGTCCCCGACCGTCTGCGGCGGGTCGGTGATGCCGCCGCCTGACGCCTCCGCCATCTCGGCCAGCGCCCGCAGGTACTCATCGACCTCGTCCTCCGGGGTCTTCAGGACCGTGGCCAGCACCCGGCCGGTGTTGGCCAGGATGTGCGGCGAGAGCCACAGCGCGAACTCCGCCGCGTCGTTGACGACGCCCAGGCAGTCCGCACTCGGGTTCCCAGACGTCGGCGGCGGCGACGGCCAGCTCCGGAATGGCGACTCCCCCACGGCAACCGCGAGCACGAGCACGTTCACGTCGAACACGACCGGCACCGCTACCGGCCCCGGCGCGCTCACTAGTCTGGCGTCCCGCTCTTGTAGGCCCGGCGGATGTCCGCGAGCAGCGACTCATAATCCTGGCCGGCCGCCACGGCGCGCTCGGCGTTACGGGCCTGCAGTTCACGCAGCCGCTCCGCGCGGGCTAGTGACTCCATCACCGGCAGCGTCGCCCGCAGGTATGCCGACCGGTTCCCGTGGCCGAAATGGTCCACCAGGCGTGCCAGCCGCTCCTGGTCCTCATCCGCCACAGCGAACCCGACAGTCGAAGTAGACATGCGTTCATTGTACTCCGATTGCATCTGAGGATGCGATCCACGGTACTCAGCTGAAGCGGTTCGGCGATCCGGTGTCCGGTGGAGCCGAACCGGCGCCCGGGGGGCTGGCGTGCCGCTCCCGTAACCTTGGGAGCACTGCCGAGGCTCCCGTCGCGGACAGGGCCACGAGGTCAGGTATCTGTTTCGGTGCATCTGGACGCGGCGCTGGCGACCCTGACCACCCAGGGCCGGGCCGTGGGGTACTGCGTGGTGGCCGCGCTGCAGGACCCCCGCAAGGAAGTGCTCAACATCCGGAACCTGTTCCCGGACAAGATCGCGCTACGCCTCGACGAGCCGTCCCAGGCCGACCTGGTGCTCGGCGACGGCGCCCGCGACCGCGGCGCGCTGTGCGACCAGATATCCAGCGACCCCGCCACCGGAGCGGGCGTCGGGTTCATCCGGCTCGAAGCCGACCCCGACCCGGTACGCGTCCGCGCCGCGTATGTCTCCGACGAGGACATCCGCGCCATGACCGGCGCCCGCACGACCGGGCTACCGGCCCAGGCTCCCGCGCCGGCCACCGGCCAGGCCACGTGATCACCGGATGGCTGTCCCCCGAGGACTGCCCCGACTGCGGCGGCCCTCTGCTGGACACCAGCACCGGCCCGGAACTGCTCATCCTGGCCTGCCCCGGCTGCGGCCACGCCGTCACCTGGCACGCCACCGACCCCGACAACATCACCGGCGACAACGACCCGACCGGCACCGACCCCCAGGAGGCCGAATGACCCCACCCGCCACCAGGGCACAGCGGCTGGCCATGCCGCTGGCCCGCGATGTGGTCCGCGACCTGGCCGCCGAGCACGGCAGCTGCATCCGGCCCGTCCAGCTCCGCCGCACCGACCTGCAAACCGGCCACATCGAGCAAGTGCTCGTCCCCTGCGGCCACACCCTCGCCACCGTCTGCCCATCCTGCGCCGAGCGGGCCAGGACGCTGCGGGCCGCTCAATGCCGTGAAGGCTGGCACCTGGACGCCGAGCCCGTCATCACCGCCGACCCGGCCGACGACGAGCAGCGGAGGGGTCGAGCACCGCGCCAAGACCCAGCAGCACCGCGACCAGGCCGACACCGCCGGACAGGACACGGGCGACCTGGACGAGCTGTCCGCCGACCTGGACGAGGAAATCACCCGATCCGGGATGCGCGGCAACGTCCTGCCCGACCGCGGCGCCCGGCACCGATCAACCAGGCGCCGCCAGGACGCCCCGGACCTGCCCCGGCGGCCCATCCCCCCAGAACCATCGGCAAGACCTACACCGCGCCGGACGGCACGACGTTCCGGCCGTCGATGTTCCTCACGCTGACGTGTGACAGTCGGTCCGGACGGCACACCGGCCAGCCCGGGCTTACGACTACCAGCGGGCGGCCCGTGACGCGCTGCACTTCGCCGCGCTGTTCGACCGGCTGATCCAGAACCTGCGCCGGTTCCTCGGCTACGACCTGCAGTACTTCGCCGCGGTCGAACCGCAAAAGCGCCTCGCCCCGCACGTGCACGTGGCGATCCGCGGCACCGTGTCCCGCGCCGAGCTGCGCCAGGTGCTCGCCGCGACCTACCACCAGGTCTGGTGGCCACCCGCCGACGACGTAAAGCACGACGACGCGCACTTGCCCGCCTGGCACGAGGCCACCGGCCAGTACCTCGACCCGGCAACCGGCGAGTTCCTGCCGACCTGGGACGAGGCACTCGACGCCATCGGCGACCAGGACGAGCCGCTGCACGTGGCCCGGTTCGGGCCGAAGTTCGACGCTCAGGGCGTGCTCGCCGGATCGCGGGACTCGGCCCGGTGCATCGGGTACCTGACGAAGTACCTGACCAAGCATGTCGCCGACTGCCACCAGGCGCAGACCGATGCCCAGGCCGCGCATGCCGGGCGGCTGGCTGACGCGCTGCGGTACGAGCCGTGCTCGCCGACCTGCGCGAACTGGCTCCGCTACGGCGTCCAGCCGAAGAACCAGCGCGAGGGCATGCGGCCCGGCCGGTGCACCGGCAAGGCACACCGCCGCGAGTACCTCGGCTACGCCGGGCGCCGCGTTCTGGTCTCGCGCAAGTGGTCCGGCAAGACCCTCGCCGACCACCGCGCCGACCGCCGCAACTGGCTGATGGCCACCCTCGGACTTCCGGCAACCGACCCATCCCGTTACACCTGGGCGCCCGTCACCCCCGGCGACCCTGACCACATGCCACCCGCCCAGCGGCTGCTGCACGTTCTCGCCGACCGCCAGAAATGGCACGCCGCGCTCACCGAAGCCCGCGCCAGAGCCAGCGGCCAGGAAACCGGCCCAGATCTTCCGGCAACCGGGAGGGCCGCATGACCAGCCCCGTAGGTGAGCCTCGCCCTGCCGACTCGTTGGCGGGTCGCCCGCTGCTCATCTCGGTCCCGAAGGCGGCCGAGCTGCTCGGCATCAGCCGTGCTGCTGCCTACCGCCATGCCAGCGCCGGAGACCTGCCGTGCAAGCGGCTCGGTCGGCGGCTGTACGTCATCACCGCTCGGTTGCGTGAATTCATCGATACGGAGGTACCGGCCGCATGAAAGGCCATGTGTACAAGCGCGGGCGCGCCTGGTCCTACATCTTCGATATCGACCCGGATCCGCTCACCGGCAAACGTCGGCAGGCCAACGGAAGCGGATTCGCGACCGAGAAAGCCGCCTGGAAGGCATGCCGGACGGCGCTCAAGGAGTACGAGGACGGCCGACGAGTCAAGCCCTCCAAGCGGACGGTGGAAGACGCGCTCAACGACTGGCTGACCCGCATCCGGCATTCGGTCAAGCCGTCGATGTGGCAGAACTGGCGCAACTACGCGGACTACTACGTGATCTCGCACATTGGCCAGCGCAAGGTCCAGGAGATCGACGGTGCGGTGCTCGATGCTCTATATGCCCGGCTGCTGGCCGAGGGTCGTCGCAAGACCGACAAGAACTCCCTGATGTACGACTACTGGCTGGCCAACCCGGATGCCAGGGCCGCCGATCTGGTCAAGTCCTGTGGCGTGACGATCTACGCGGCCCGTGCTGCGCTCCCCCGGTTCCGGCGCGGCCGGAAACCACAGGGCCAGGGCCAAGGACTGGCGCCTAAGACAGTGGTCAACGTGCACCGCATCCTGCATCGCGCCTGGGCGGACTTCGAGGCCTGGAAGTGGGTGCACCGTGACGCCGCCAAGGACGCTCACCCGCCGACCGTGCCCCGGCAGGGCCGCACGGTCTGGACCGTCGCGCAGCTCCGCGCCTTGCTCGGTTACTCCCGGCCCGACCGGTTCTATCCGCTGTGGGTGCTGGAGGCGACATCGGGCATGCGGCGGTGCGAGCTGGCCGGGGCACACCGCGACGGGCTCGACCTGATGGCCGGGACGCTCTCGATCGAAGGCGCTGAGCGTGCGGCTCGGCCACGCTGACGTAGCGTTCACCATGAAGCAATACGTCCGGGCCGGCCTGGAGGCCGACCGCCAAGTAGCCCAGACGCTCGCCGAGCTGATCGTCGGCGGCGCGCTCGCCTCGGTTCTGGTCGGCCCGGCAGGCATGGGCGACGTGCCAGGCCAAGCGTGACCATCGGGTGTCCATCGGGAGTTGGTTTACAAATCCGTTTACAAACAGCATGCCGAAGGCCCCTCCCGAAATCGGAAAGGGCCTCTGACCTGGTAGCGGGGGCGGGATTTGAACCCGCGACCTCTGGGTTATGAGCCCAGCGAGCTACCGAACTGCTCCACCCCGCGTCGCTGTGGCTTAACTTTAGGGGCCCACGCGGCCGTAGGCAAATCGCCGGCCGGCGCGCGTGAAATTCCGCGATCAGCCCGCCGCAGCCGCCGCAGCCGCTGGCAGCCGCAAGAGTTGCCTACAGCGCCGCAGTTGATGCCGCAGTTGATCCGGCCCTCGGTGGTCGCGGCTGACTTGCGGCCTGGCGAGCCGCCTCAGGCACCGACCGATGGCGACGTGGGCGCGGCCAGCCAGATCACGAAGTGCAGCGGCCAACGCACGGTCGGCGGCTGCGTCAGCTCATGCGAGTCCTGCGTGGTCTGCAGGTCGAGCGCCTTTACCGCATCCGGGCCATAGCGCGCCAACTCTGCCCGGCGGCCGGCCAGCAGCACGGGCCGCCGCCCGGCGGCGGCGATCCCGGTCAGTACACCCTGTACATTCGCCGCGGCGGCGTCTGACATCCAGCCGACCGGGACGCCGCACATTCCCCGGATCACCTGCGTGAACTGCTGGGCGACGGGCCGGTCGATGATCACTACGGAGGCACCGCCGCCGATCGCCGCGCACAGTTCGCGCACGGCGGCATCCTCCCCCGTGCCGGTCCGCTTCAGCGCAAGCCCGTCGGCAGCCGGCTGCAGCGAACCCGACTTCCCCGAGTGAGTCAGCCCCACTCCGAACGTCGTCACCACGGTCGGGACAAGCAGCGCCGCCACACAGCATGCCCCGGCTAGCGACCACGCGGCCACCCCGGCGCCGCGGTCCCTGGCCCGGCCGATCAGCCACGCCGACGCCCAGATCGCACAAAGGATCAGGCCGGGCAGCACTACTGGCACCAGCCGACGGCTTGCCCACGGCTGGTCGGGCACCGTGCCGGGACGCCACAAAACGACAGCAATCCCCCATCCGATGATCAGCAGCGGCAATGCCCAGTTGCGTACTGCCCCGGTTGCGTCCCGCCAGGTCAGCAGCGCGCGGACGGCCCGGCGCGTGAGCAGCGCCAGGCCGAGGCCGCCGAGCAGCACCGTGGGCGCGCCGATATACCAGATGACCCAGTAGAGGGTGTCTTCGGCGTACAGCCTGGTCGGATCCAACGGCAGGTGCTGCAGCCGCTGCAGCCCGGCGACGAAGGCAGCCGTAGCCGGGTTCGGGTGCCCGTGCACCGTCTGCGCGTACGGGCGGATCGCGAGGCCGGCCAGCGCCGCGGCGCACGCGAGGCCGGCCACCCCGGGCAGCCACCGCAGCGGCCGCCTGGCTGCGATCTTCCGCAGCCCGCGACGCACCCTGGCCACGCGCAGCACCAGCACCCCGACAGCGGTGAGCACGGCCAGCGCCGCCGCGGCGAGCCCGACCAGCTGCAGCGGCCGGGCGATGGTGTCCATATACGGGCGCGACTCCAGGTACCCGTCGGCAAGGCCATAGCCGACACCGACTATCAGACCCACGTTAAACGGGATCAGCTGTGCCCGTCGGCCTGCTGCCAGCAGGCCGACGAACGGAATCAACGGAAGCAGATATAGCAGCCCGTCCGCTTGCGCGAGAACGACCAGCCCGAGCGCCAGTCCGGCCAGCGCCGCCAGCGCGCGGGCAGGCGTGAGCCAGCGGGCCAGTCCCCGCGGAGTCGCTGCCGCGTCGTTGCCGCCGCTAGCGCGCTCCACCGTGCACGAATCGATCAGCAGGCTGAGACCGCCGATCAGCAGCACCTGCATCAGCGGCTCGCTGAACGCGGACCTGCTCGTGTATTGCTCAGGCAAGGTGAACGCGAGCACGAGCGCTCCGGCGGGAGCCCATTGCGGACCGGCCAGCCGGCCGACCAGACCGCCGAAGCTGAGCACGGCGAGTGCACCGAGGATCGGGCTGATCGCCGTGGCGGCGGCCAGCCCGTGAATCCAGAATCCGCCCGCGACGAGCATGGGCAGGCCGGACACCGACGTCGGCGCAACCCCGCTGCCATCCGGGAAGAAGCCGATGCTGGAGAACGAGAGCCCTGCATGCGGGCCGCCGAATGCCGCCAGTGATCGCGGGATGGCCAGCGATCCGTGCTGCGCGATCCAGTAGCCCGCCTGCAGGTAGGCGCCAGGATCACGACGGACGATGACAGACGGCGAGTTGACGGCCAGCTGCCAGGCGGCGAAGCCGCCGGCGGCGATCACTGTTCCGGCCAGTCCCCACCGGGCCGTCCACCGGCCATGACGGCCGGGCCCTGGAAGATCCTGGGGCCAGCGGGCGGGCACCCGACCGAGCCCGTTGACAACGAGCAGCACGGCAAGCGGAACGCAGATCAGCAGCATCGCCGCAGGCACGAAGGAGCCGCCAAGCAGGAGCGGCAGGCCGGGTATGAACCACGCCATCACCAGGAGCGCGGGCAGTGTGGTGAGCCGGGCGAACGCGGTGCCGCCCGCTGGCAGGCGCACGCTCGCAGTGGCGCGGCGGAGACGGCGGCTCATGATCGCGACGCCGGGGCTAGCTGCCTTCAGCCAGCCCGCCGTCCGGATCCCGGCGATCCTGCGCGCCTTCCCCCCGTCCCCGTCGTTAGTCGCGCCGCCGCCGCTCGCCGTGTGCCCGTCTTTCGCGGCATGCCCGTCTTTCGCGGCGCCGTCCCCGGCTGCGTCTCCGCCTTCCTTAACGGCCTCGATTTCCCCCGTGTCCGCGCCGTCCCTGCCCTTCGCAGCGGCGATGTCCGCGGTGTCAGCGCTAGCGCCCGAGCGAGCCGTGCCCGCAGTGCGGGCCGTGTCCGTTATGACCGCGCTTTCTGCCGTAATGCCAGTGCGCTTGGGAACGGCAACGTCCTCGGCAGCGAGGTCTTCAGGAGCGGCGCTGCCGCCGGCCGCGTTGCTGTCCCCGGCCGCGTTGCTGTCCCCGGCCGCGTTGCTGTCCCCGGCCGCGTTCCTGTCCTCGGTTGCAGTGCCGTTACCGGTAGCAGCGCTGGCCGCTGCGGTATCGCCGGCTTCGGAGCCCGTGCCCCGCTTCGCGGCTGCGCCTCGCCTGGCGGCCCGGCGTCGCCTCGGGGCGGCATTCCGCTTCGCCGCGGTAGCGTCGGCCGCCTCCCGGCCGTCACTCGAGGACCTGCCGTCCGCGTCGTCCGCAGCCGCGCCGTCGCCCGCAGCCGCAGCGCCGTCGCCAGCTGCGGCGCTATCAGCGGCGGAGCTGTCGGCCGGACGGTCTCCAGGGCGCACGGACCTACTTTAGATGGGGTGTGGCCACAGGTAACGCCGCCGAGTCCGCATGGACCGCATGTCATCAGTGATACGGCCGATTCATCCCGGTAGGACCGCATAACATTACCCAAACGGGTAGTGACAAAACTTACTCGCACCGCATAGCCAGCATGACTGCCCGGAGGAGCGATGAGCCGCTACGACGATGTAGGTGGCACCGATGAGCCAGCGTCAACACGCATCCCGCGCGGAGCTCCTCGCCGGCATCTTCGGCGCCGCATCGCCGCGTGGGCATCGGTCGGCCTGACTTTCGTCCTCGTCGTGGCAACGCTCGGCGTATATGTGGAATACCGCAATGTGGTGGACAGCGTCCGCCGGGTCAACATCACCAACCTCGGGAAGCGCCCGCCCAAGTACAACAACGCCATGAATCTCCTGGTGATCGGCTCCGACAGCCGGAAGGGCAGGAACAAGCGGTTCGGCGCAAGCACGGATTCTCGTCGACGGTCCGCAGCGCTCGGACACGGTCATGTTGCTGCATCTCTCGCCCGGCCGGCACGGCGCGACCGTGATCAGCTTCCCGCGTGATTCGACCGTTCCGATGCTGGCTTGTGCCGCACATGGCACTAGCGTTCCCGGGCAGCAGGCGTCGCCGGGCTCCGTGGAGCAGATCAACTCGACGTTCGCAAACGGCGGCCCAGCCTGCCTCTGGAAGACCGTCGAGCAGACGACCGGCATCCGCATCGATCACTTTGCCGAGCTCAACTTCACCGGGTTCATCCACGTCGTCAACGACATCGGCGGCGTCAACGTCTGCCTGCCGTTCGCCGTGCACAATGTGCTTTCCGGCCTGAATCTCTCGGCCGGGCGGCACCATGTCGGTGGCCAGCAGGCGCTGGCCTTCTGGCGGACCCGCGAGAACATCGGTGAGGGTTCCGACCTGCAGCGTATCCAGCGCGACCAGTTCCTGATGGCGTCGCTGCTGCAGGGCGTCGAGCGCTCCAATATTCTCGGCAGCCCGACGACGCTGCTGTCCGTCGTCAAGGACATTGCCGATGCGATGACGACGGACATGGACACGACCAGCTTGCTGCAGACCGCCGAGAGCTTGAAGGGCCTGTCGGTCAAGTCGGTGCAGTTCGTCGAGGTACCGTCGGTGCCCGCGACGGTGAATCCCAACTGGGTCAGCTGGTCGCCACAGGCGCCCGCGCTGTTCGGGGCGATTGCCCACGACCGCAAGCTGCCCAAGCCGGGCAAGAAGGCAACGACGCCGAAGACGACTCCCGTCCTGGATGCCAGCCCGTCCCAAGTGGACGTGCAGGTACTGAACGGGTCCGGCCTGGCCGGCCTGGCCAGCACCGCGGGGGCTAGCTTGACCAGCCGCGGATTCAACATCGTCGGCACCGGCGACGCGAGCAACTTCGGCTACCTGAACTCTGTCATCAAGTACGCCAGCCCTGCCGACAAGCCGGCCGTCAAGACCTTGCGGCACCAGCTCCGCAATGTCACCGTGGAGCAGGATTCCAGCCTGACCCCGGGCACACTTGAGCTGATCATCGGCTCTGCTTACCAGGGCCTGCGGGCCTCGCCGACGCCGTCAAAGTCGCGGAAGCCGAAGAAGCCCGCGGTCGGCAATCTCGCCGAGAGCTTCAATGGCATCACGGGCGACGCGAGCTGCAGCAGCGACGGCGCGGCATTCGCCGGGCCGAACAGCCCGCCAGTGCCATAACCCGGCCGGCTCTAACGGGCGCCGGCCGGTGCTCCAGTCGTCCTACTAGCAGTTAGACGGCGCCGACGGTGACCTTATGCGGCGCCGCCAGCCGGTGCTGGCCCGGCCGGCGGGCCGCTTCCTGCCAGCGAGTGCCCGGCAGGCACCGCTGACTCGCAAGGTGAGTCATCCGGGGTGTCGCCGCCGGGATTACTGGCTACCGGGGACCAGCGCCCGGCTAGCAGCGATACCTGCAGCCACGCCAGCAGGGCGGCCGGGTAGATGAAATATCCGAACCGGGTCGCCGGCGCCAGCAGGAACATCAGCGTGAGGCCGATGATCAGCCGCCTGGCGGCGGCCGGCACATCGCAAGGCGGCCGGACTGCCAGCGAGACGAGGATGCCCAGCCCGGCGAGAACTAGGAGCCCAACCGCCACAACGTGCCCGGCATGGCCGGTCTGGGCGATCATGTGCCCGGGCAGCGGGCTGACCGCGGCAGACTTTATGCTGGCCAGGCCAAGCGGGAACATGATCGTGTTGTCGATCAGCGCGGACGGCCAGAGGATGGCAATCGGGCCGATGAGCGCTGCCGCCGCGGCGACGGCCGCACCAAGGAAATACAGCATCGGCCTGCGGCCATCGCGGACCGCGATGAGCACGGCGATCACCACGACCGCTGGCCAGGCCGTTGCCTTTGCGGCGGCGGCGACGCCGATCGCCAGCCCGGCGAGCACGTGCCGGGGCCGTTTCCACAGCAGCGCCAGACCTAGGCACATGAGCGCGAGAATGGGCACGTCGGTGCCGCCGACGGCGAGCTCGAACGCGATCACCGGCGTCGCGGCGATGAACAGTGTCCACCGGACGACATTCCGGCCGCCGGCCGCAGCCAGCGCGAGAGCGAAGACGATCAGGAAAGCCAGGCCGAACCAGACCCGCGGGTCGGTCATCATGGCAGGCCCGAACAATGCGCGCGGGATCCCGAACAGTGACATGAAGGGCAGATACGGGTTGTATGCGTTCGGATTGTGGACTCCTGCGAGCAGCGCAGTGCTTTGATAAGGCGAGTGATAATGGACCAGTTGGCCAGCCGATCGCTGGATGACGCCTACCTCGGGCTGGCGCCTGCCGGTAGCAGCGTTCCAGAACAGCGGCGTGACGAGAGCGCCGCCAACGCTGACCAGCAGCGCAAGGTCGATACCACGAGACCGCCAGGCCAGCATCGCTGCGGCGGCCACCAGGTAGGCCACGGCTGCGATCAGGCCCCAGCGCCGATGAAGGCCGTTGTTGCTGAACAGGGCCACCCCGGTCGCGAAGATCGCGCAAGCTGCAAAAGCCGCGGCGCCCCATTGCCGCGGGATCACCGAAGGAGCCGACCACCGCGCCGGTCGGCCCGGCTCCGTGTCCCCCGGGGGCGCCATCCTCAGCGAGAGCATAGCCATCGACGATCCTTCACCGGAGAGATTCTAGCCCCCGGCGCCCGGGCCGCCCGGCTCATTTATTTCTGGCAGGGCACGCGAAGGCTGCCCGGCTCGTCCTGTAATGTCCCGGTTAATCCTACACTGCGGCGACATGGCGCAAGTTCGCCGGCCTGCAGAAGGCCGACTGTGACGCAAATCACGCGAACCGGCAACCGCATGCTCAGATCACCGGCGGGCGCCCGGCCCGAGTCATCCGCCATGCCGTGCGGACGGAAATGGGCCGGCGCTGTCCTGGATCCATCCGCCAGCCCTCGGCGAATCCGGACAACCATGCCCGTACCGCGCTGACCGACCGCACCCGGATGACAGTCATCGCCAGCCAGTCAAGCAGGTAGGCACCCGCCAGCGGCCAGGGCAGGTTCCGGCGGGCCAGCAACACCCGGTTCCGCCCGTCAAGCCGGTGGAATTCCGCGTGCCGTGCGTTCGGCAGCGCGTGATGGCACATCCGTGCGGCGGCATCATACTCAAGGCGGTAGCCAAGATCCATCAGCCGCCAGGCCAGGTCGGTTTCCTCGTGAGCGTAGAAGAACTGGGCGGGCAGCCCGCCCGCCGCCAGGTAAGCCGACCGCCGGATCGCGCACGCCCCGCCCGCGAAGGTGGTCACCTGCGATGACCTCTCCGGATCACCAGCGCGCAGCCGCGGCACGTGCCAGCGGGCCCCCGGACCGCCTGCCGGGTCGACGACGCGGAACGAGAGAACGGCGAGTGCCGGGTCGGCGGCGAACCGCCCGGCGATGTACTGACCAAGGCCTGCGTCCGGATACCAGCCATCATCGTCGAGGAACAGCACCACGTCGCCCACGGCGGCATCGACGCCCGCGTTGCGGCCAGCCGCCACGCCCACGTTCTCCGCCAGCCGGATCGTGGTTACCCCGGCCGGCACGGGCGGGACGTCCGCCCCGTTGCCGACGACGACCAGGTCGCCGCCGTCCCCCCGCAAGGTCGCGGTGCTGGCGATCGCCCGGGCAAGCTCGACCTGACGGTTCCCCATCGTCAGGATCACGCAGGACAGCTTCACCGGAGCCTCCTTGATGCGACGATCGCCGCCAGATGAGCGGCGACCATCATCGCGCTCACCGCCAGGCACGCCAGGATCAGCACCCGGGTGGCCAGCAGCCCGCCGCGGATCTCGTCGGCCACCGCGGCCGCCAGGATCAGCATCGACAGCTCCACCGCGTGGGTGATCCGGTGCACCCGAAGAACGCTGGCCAGCCGCCGCGCCAGGGCCAGGCCCGTGCCGATGGGCTGTAGGGCCTCGTCGGCGTGCGCAGCCGGCAGCCCAGCTTTGGCCCTGGCCACCACCACGTTATCGGTCTCTGCTTTTACGATCATGGCCAGCACCGCGGCGGCCAGCCCCGCGCTGACGTACGGCCCGGAGTCGGTGAGATGTCCCTGCGCGCGCAGGCCGAGGCCCACGATCAGCGCCGCCTCGCCCAGGTAATGGCCGATCAGGTCCAGGAAGATGCCGGTCGTCGAGAAACGGCCGCTCCACCTGGCTAGCTCGCCATCCGAGCAGTCGAACAGCAGGTAACCCTGAATAAGTACGGCAGCTGCGACGGCCGTGGCCAGGCCACCGAACGCCACCACCACCCCGGCGGCGATGCCGCAGCCGATGAACGCACATGTGACCGCATTCGGCGACCAGCCGAGCCGGGCGAAGACCCAGGTGGCGAACGGAGAGATCTTGCGCATGTAGAGCCGGCCGGCCCAGTGCTCGTCGTTCAGCCGGTCGATGATGGCTTGCGGCTGGCCCGCCGACCTGAGCTCAGCCAGCGATGGCCCTGGCATACTCCTCCACTCGGTCGGCTATCTGCGTCTCAGGCAAGGCGAGCCGCTCCAGGATCGTGTACCGTCCGGGCCGCGTCTGCGGCGCGTGCGCGATGGCCTTGGCGAAGTCGGCGTGCGACATGCCCAGATCGGCTGGCGTCCGCGGCAGTCCGTGCCGAGCCAGGCAAGCCGAGACTAGCTCCGCCTTCTCCAGATCCCCGCGCAGCCAAGTGCAGAACAAGGCACCGACGCCGGCCAGTTCGCCGTGACTCCCGGTGCCCGGATACAGCTTGTTGATTGCATGCATGATCTCGTGGTCGCCGCCGCTGGCCGGGCGGCTGGACCCGGCGACTGCCATGGCCATACCGGACAGGATCAGCGACTCGGCCAGCACCGTAAGGAATACATCGGACCGTGCGGAGCCCGGCTGGTGCAGCACCGCCTCAGCAGCCGACCTGGCCATCGCGACAGCCAGCCCGTCCACCTGCTCGCCCAGGTCCGCTGCGGCGAGTTCCCAGTCAGCCACCGCGGACAGGTTGCTCACGGCATCGCCGATTCCCGCCGTAGCCAGCGAGGCGGGGGCACAGCGTACCCGGTCAAGGTCAACGATCACCGCTACCGGCATGACCACGCCGTAGGATCCGTAGCCCGACTCGTGCTCCAGCGTGCTGACCGGCGAGGCGATGCCGTCGTGGGACAGGCTGGTGGTCACGGCCACCATCGGCATCCCGGCCATGTGCGCGGCGAACTTGGTCACATCAATCGTCCGGCCGCCGCCGATGCCGACCACTGCCTCGTAGGCACCCGCGCGCAGCCGCTGGCCGAGGGCTGCCGCGGTGTCATGCGAGCCGTCCGGCACCCTGAAGATCTTGGCCGCCTCAATCTCCAGCTCGGCAGCAATGCTGTCTCCCTGTCCGGGCCCGACCGCAACGGCTACCCGGCCTTCGGTCGCGATCCTGCGGTCAGCGAGCAGCGCGCCCAGGCTGGCGATTGCACCAGGCCGGACGTCTATGACGAGCGGCGCGGCGAGCATCCGGGCCAGCAGCGGCATGAAATTCCTCCAGGTAAATGCCTGGCCACGGCAAGCCGGGCGCCGCTACGGCTCCGCCTTTGGCTGAGCCGTAGCGGCCGGCCAGGACGACCGCGCAGCTAACGCTCGGCAATGCCCGCAGCGATGCCTGCGGCTGCTACCGCGGCCCAGCCCGCGAACGCCGGCGAGATTACGTGACCATCCGCGAGATTAGCAGCGGACGGCGATCTCGCGTGCCCTGCGCAGGTCGTCGTGGTTGTCGACCTCGACCCATTCCACCGCGCCAATCGGGGCAACCGCGATTTCATCGCCGCGGTCCGCGAGTTCCTGGTATCCGTCCTCGTAGTACAGGCCCGGATCACGGCGCCAGGTTGCCTCCAGTGCGCTGGCCAGCGGCGCAGCCGCGGCCGCCCCGATGAGGGTCGCCCCGATGTACTCTCCGTAGACCTGCGCGGGATCGAGCTGCTTGCTGATCCTGGCCAGCAACCGCCGCGAATCGATGACGACCTTCATCTCCTCGTGAGCAAGCTGCTTGACGTCGTCAACCGCGAGAATCACTCCTGGCCCGCCTTCGCCGTTGGCGCCGGCGGCCGCCAGGAGCGTCTTCTCGACGCTCACCGGATGGACGGTGTCGCCGTTGACGAGCAGTGCGCCGCCGGAGAGATATTCCCGGGCGAGCCAGAGCGAGTAGGCGTTGTTCCAGTCCAGCGCTCGCTCGTTATACACAAGCTCCAGCGTTACCCCATGCCGGCGCTGCAGGTCCGCGGCGCGATCGCTGACCACGTTGGCCGCGTGCCCGACCACTATCACAACCTCGCGCAGCCCAACGGCGGCCAGGTTACGCAGCGCGATATCCAGGATCGTGGTATCACCTGCCACCGGCAGCAGCGCCTTCGGCAGCGCATCGGTGTCGGGACGGAGCCGGCGCGAGGCACCAGCCGCTAGGACCATGCCGATCACCGGCGGTCTCCCTCCATGGCTGGCAGCCAGCTTGTCATGACTTCCCGGCAGATGAGCACACTAAGATACGCCGCGAGCAGCAGGTAGGCGAACGTCGCCATGCCCAGCGCCGCACCGAGCCCGGCCGCTATCATGCGGCCCTCCCAGCCCATAATCGCGCCTCGGCGCGGATAACCGGCGATATCCGCATAGTGCAGCGCGGTCAAGGCGCACACGGCGAAGGTCAGCGGCGCGGGAACCCCGGTGGCCACGCCGATCGCGCCGATGTAGCCGAACTGCCCGGCCTGCAGCAGGACAGGCACAATCCAATCAGCTATCCCGTCATGCGGATGGCTGGACCCGACCGCGGCGAGCAGCATCGCGACCACCGGCGCGAGCAGCACCGGGCCGGGCAGGTTCCGCAAGCCGAGGATCGCGAGGACGGCCACCGCGGCTACCCCGGTCAGCGCCGGCGGCAGCGGCACCAGCTGGCCGCGGACGGGAATGCCGATCTCGGTCGCGATCAGGCCGTCCTCGCGGTACGCCGCGATAACTCTGGCCCCCCAGGCGCCGGCCCGCCGCGGCCTGCTGCTAACGATCGCATAGCCGAAGGCGATGACGGCCCAGCCGAGCAGGCCAAGGAAAACGCCACGAGCCCCCAGGAGCGGCGCCGCAACGACGATCAGCAGGACGCGTCCGCCGTAGGGCATGGCAAGGACCCGCCAGGGCGAGCCGCCTGCCGATGCGGCCGGCCGCAATTCCTGCCGCCCCGGCGCTTCCCGCCTCGACGCCTCAAGCGGTCCAGCCTCGCCCGGCGCTGCCCCTTGCCCCGCCGCCTCCTGCCCCGCCGCCTCCTCCTGTCGCGCCGCCTCCTGTCGCGCCGCCTCCCGTCGCGCCGCCTCCCGTGCCGTCGTCGCCTGCGGCCCGCCAAGCAGCGTCGGGCTACCGCACGCCACGGTGAGCTGGCTGACCGCTACCACGATCACCGCTGTCGTCGCCAGCTGCCAGATGCCGGACCAGCCGGGCATCGGGCCGACAGTCTGCATGCCGCGCGCGAAGATGATGCCGCCCGCAATGGGCCCGCCCGCCGCAAGCCCGGCATATGCACCGAACTCAGTCGCCGCGGCGCCGACCCGGGCAAGCCGGCCGTCGCTCAGTACTTTCGTCCAGGCCGTCCTCTCGCTCGCGGGCAGTCGGCCGGCCGGAGCCGCGCGGACGCGGCCACGTTGCGGACCCGCCTCACGTTGGTAAATCGCGCGATCGCTCACCAGCGATGGCGAGCGATCCGCGGATTCACCACGCAGGCTGGGACCGCCAGCGGGCTGCCGTCGCGCCGACCGGCCGGCCAGGTAGCTGACGGCCAGCGCAAGCGCGCCTGCGGCGTTCCCCGGCCGGGTGCCAGCGGTGAACCAAACCGCGGCGCATACGCCGAGGGCCAGCGAGATGCCGGTCATCGAGTTGGGAGCCAGGGCCCGCGCTGCTGCCCAGTCGGCCACCCGGCGAGGCAGCCGGTCGACCGCCTGAGCCATGGTCATGCCCCACCTCCCTCAGCCCAGCATGCCGCCAGTCCAGCCCGGTCTCCAGCCAGCCCGCCCGCCCGCCAACGCGGCCAGCCATGCGCCACGGGCCAGCCTGGCACTTCAGCCAGCCCACTCGCCAGCTAGGGCCTGTCTCAAAGTGAGGTCAGGAGCCAGTCGTTGATGACGGCGATGTGGAGGATGGCTTCGTATCGGACGGCGAGTTTGTCGTGCCCGCCGCGGGAGCGTCCCAGCGCGTGGTCGTCTGGTTCTGCCGAGAGGCCACCGGGCGGCTCTTGGTCGATGAACCCTCTACCGGAGACCTCACTTACTTCACGATCACGACACGCCCGTCACGCCGGACTTCGAGGCAGACCCTAGGTACCTGGTGCCGAGGCGTGACCGATGAGCATCAAAGTGGGTCCAGGCGGGCCTTGAGCAGGCAGAACTCATTACCTTCGGGGTCGGCCAGGACATGCCACTGCTCCTGCCCTGTCTGGCCGATGTCGGCCGGGCGCGCACCGAGCTTCAGAAGGCGTTCGAGCTCGGCGTCCTGATCGCGGTCGGTGGCGTTGACGTCGATGTGCAGCCGGGATTTCCCCTGCTCCGGCTCATCTCTGCGACTGAGGATGATCGTCGGCTGCGGACCGCCGAACCCTTCGCGCGGCCCGATCTCCACCGAGCCGTCGTCCTCGCGATCGAGCACGACGAAGTCCAGGACCTCGCACCAGAACCGTGCCAGCACCTCAGGGTCGCGGCAACCGAGCACGAGCTCACTGATACGACATGCCATTAACGAAACCTGCTCTCAGCCTGGGAACTGCCGGGGAGTCCACACGCGAACTCATAGGCTCCCAGCAGTGAAAACAATCCGCGATCTTACCGGACGAGGCGAGCACGGGCGAAATGATTTCAGGGCCGACCCTGTCCGGGCAGCCGGGCAAGGCCATGAACGCCGCGAGCGCCGTTTCGAGAGGCGCGCGGGCAGCCAATGCGTCCGTCGACGCGAGCGCTTGTCCGAGCAGACGCTCGGCGTGCGCGACCATGAGGTGACAGCAGTTGACGGCGCCGAGCCCAACAAGCGCACGTCCCCGCTCGATGGCCGCGCCGCTGTCGAGCAGCGCGATCTCGGCCTCGCCAAGCAACTCGATCACTGCCGCGACATCGAGCCGGTCCGGGCTCGTCGCGGCGAGCCGCCGACGCAAGACAGCGGCCGCCGCCGATGGCTCGCCCAGTTTGAGATGCAACGAGGCGACCGCCGCGGCGGCTTCCTCGCGGCCCCTCGACGCCGCGCAGCACCTGCGGGGGAAGAGAGAGTGAAGGCCCGCGGCCGGGGCCTTACTTCGCTTTGTAGATATCGGCGCCGCAGCCTGCTGCCGTCATCGAACGGCCTGAACGATACGCGTCCGGGTGATGACTCACAGCTCTCGCGTGACGGATGCTGCTGCTGAGCCGGCGGGCCAGGTAAAGTCCGCTCATGCGGACGGTCGCCGTGGTGCTGGCCGCCGGATCCGGCCAGCGGTTCGGCGGCGATCCACCGAAGCAACTGCGCATGCTGGCGGGCCGGACGTTGATCGAGCACTCGGTCGCCGCCTTCGATGCGGCACCTGGCATCGACGCAGTCATCGTCGTGACGAACCCGGACCTCACCGGACAGGTCCGCGCCCTGCTCGGGAACGGCCGGTTCCGCAACCTGACGGACGTGATCCAGGGCGGCATAACCCGTGCGGATTCGACCCGCCGGGCCATCGCGGCGCTCGGCGCAGACGAGTGCGATGTGCTCTTCCACGATGCGGCCCGCCCGCTGGTCGACCAGCGGATCATCGCGAGCTGCATTAGCGCACTGACAACGAACCAGGCTATCGGCGTAACCGTCCCGTCATCCGACACCATCGTCCAGGCAGCCGACGGGTTGATCACCGGGATGCCCCGCCGCGACTTGCTGCTGCGTTGCCAGACACCGCAGGGATTCCGGCTGTCGGTGATCGCCGCGGCCTACCAGCTGGCAGCGGCCGACCCCGGTTTCGCCGGGACGGCGACCGACGATTGCGGTGTCGTGCTCCGCTATCTGCCGCAGGTCCCCATCCGGGCCGTGCCCGGCAGCGAGCGCAACATCAAGATCACCTACCCAGCCGACCTAGACGTAGCCGAACTGCTCCTCGCCCGCTGACCCGCGCCCCCGCCAGGCACTCCTGCCGCCACCCTCCTGCGCAACCCGATGGATGTGACATCGCCCGGCACCAGACCCGCTCGGCGTCACATCGACCGGGCTGCCCGGGCAGCGTGCCCCCGCTGCCCGGGCCCAGATGCCTGGGTGAGCGGGCCAGAAGATCCGTTAATGCCGGAATTTTGTCGCCGCCCTAGCCACTGGGGCGGGCGGTGCTGGGGATCAGGCTGGCCGGGCTGGTGAGGAAGCCAGTCCCCCAGCACATGTGCATGACCGCGAGCACGACCGGCAGCAGGACGGCGACGCGGGCCGGCAGGCCGCGCGCGGCCCAGCCGGCCACGGCGAGGATGCCTGTCAGGTAAAGCAGCGGGACGGCGAGCCCGGCAATGGCGGCCACCGGCCAGCCGCCGGCGCCAGTAGCAAGGCCGACCAGCCCGGCGACCCCGAAGAGCAGTCCCGCCGCGACCGCCAGGGCTGCCGCCGGAGGCGCGAGGTAGCGCGGGTTGATCGTGCCCGCGTGCTGCCTGGCCACCACCCGGCGCCATCGGCCGTAGTGGAAGTACTGCAGGCCGAGCGCCCGCACACTGGCCCGCGGCCGGTAGCTGACCCGCAGCTCCGGCAGGAACCAGATCAGCCCGCCGGCCAGCCGGATCCGGTGATTCATCTCCCAGTCCTCGGCCCGCTGATATGTCTCGTCGTACCCGCCGACCTGCTCGATCGCGGCGCGCCGGTAGACGCCCAGGTACACCGTGTCGGCCGGGCCGGGCTCGCCGCCGGTGTGAAAGCGGGACGCGCCCACACCGAAAGGCGAAGCCATCGCCCAGGCAACGGCCTGCTCGAAAAGGGACACCCCGGCCGCGGCCATGATGCCGCCGACGTTGTCAGCCCCGGTCCCGTCGAGTGCCCGCACGGCGGTGCGCAGGTAGCCTGGCGGCAGCACGCAGTGCCCGTCCACCCGGGCGACGACCGAGTACCTCGATGCCTTGATCGCCGCGTTGACGGCGCTCGGTATGAGCCCGCTGGGATTCGGTACCACCGTGATGCGGGAGTCCGCGGCGGCAATCCGTTTCGAAAGCTCTTCGGTTTTGTCATGTGACGGGCCCACTGCGAGCACTAGCTCCAGATCACCCGGATAATCCTGGCTGAGCACCGCGCTGACGGCCTCCGCCAGGTGCAGTTCCTCGTTCCGCACCGGCATCACCACGGATATTGCCGGGACGCGGCCGGGGGGCGCTAGCGGGCGCCTGGCAGAGTGATCGCCCGCCCGGGGCACGGTTGAGTCGCTCATGACGCTGGTCACGGTACCGCTCCCGGGTGCGTGGCGTCATCCGGGGGCAGTAGCGCGGCGCGGCAATTACAGCGCGGTGTCCTCCAGCATCTCGGTGACCAGGGCCGCGATCGGGGAGCGTTCCGAGCGGACCAGGGTCACGTGCGCGAACAGCGGGTGCCCCTTGAGCTTCTCGATCACCGCGACAACGCCGTCGTGCCTGCCGACTCGCAGGTTGTCACGCTGCGCGATGTCGTGGGTGAGCACTACCCGCGATCCGGCCCCGATCCTGGACAGCACGGTGAGCAGGACCCCGCGTTCCAGCGATTGCGCCTCGTCCACGATCACGAACGAGTCGTGCAGCGACCGGCCGCGGATGTGCGTCAGCGGCAGCACCTCCAGCATGTTCCTGGACAGCACGTGGTCGATGACATCCTTCTCGGCCACCGCGGACAGCGTGTCGAACACCGCCTGCGCCCACGGGTTCATCTTGTCCGCCTCGGAGCCCGGCAGGTAGCCGAGTTCCTGGCCGCCGACCGCGTACAGCGGGCGGAACACCACCAGCTTGCGGTGCTGCTTGCGCTCCATCACCGCCTCCAGCCCGGCGCACAGCGCGAGGGCCGATTTGCCGGTGCCCGCCCGGCCGCCGAGCGAGACGATCCCGACCTCCGGGTCGAGCAGCAGGTCGAGCGCGATCCGCTGCTCGGCGCTCCGGCCGCGCAGGCCGAACACCTCGCGGTCGCCGCGGACCAGCCGCACCGACTTGTCCGGCAGCACCCGGCCGAGCGCACTGCCCGACCCGGAGACTCCGGAGATCAGGACCAGGCCGGTGTGACAGGGCAGCTCCCTGGCCGCCGCGCTGTCCAGCCGCCCGGCCTCGTACAGCTCGCCAATCTCGGCGGCAGTCACGTCCAGCTCGCGCATCCCGGTCCAGCCGGAGTCCGCGGGCAGCTCGGCGCGGTACTCCTGCGCGGTCAGGCCGATGGCGGCCGCCTTCACCCGGAGCGGCAAATCCTTGCTGACCAGCACTACCGTCGCGCCCTCCGCGGCCAGGCTGCGCGCCACCGACAAGATCCGGGTGTCGTTGTCACCGAGCCGGAACCCGGGCGGCAGCACCGCGGGATCGGCGTGATTCAGCTCGACCCGGACAGTCCCGCCCTGGTCCCCGACCGGCAGCTCGGCATCCAGCCGGCCGAAATCCACCCGCAGGTCGTCCAGGTACCTGAGTGCCTGCCGCGCGAAGTAGCCGAGTTCCGGATGATGGCGCTTGGCCTCGAGCTCGGTGATGACGACGATCGGGAGCACCACCTGGTGCTCGGCGAATCTGCCGATCGCTGCCGGATCCGCCAGCAGGACGCTGGTGTCGAGGACGTAGGTGCGCCGTCCGGAAACCGCGGCTGCCGCAGGCCCGCTGGACATTGCGGATGCTGCGGATGCTGCGGGCAGGCTGGACGCTGCGGGGTCCGGTTGGCCAGGGCCCGCTGGCTCGCGGGCCTGGCTGTCGGCGCCCCCGTGGCCGCTGCTTGCGCTGCGGCCGCCGGTGTCGGTGCGGTTGGTGGTCGGCCGCTGATCGCGGCGCGCTTGAGTACTGGCCACTCGCTCTCCCCTGGGCGCCGTGGATGGCGCCGCGTTCGGACACAGATGTGTCGGCGGGACCGGGACCGGCCAGCGATGGGCCGGGCGCCGGCCCTTCGCTCATCTCGCCTGCGTGCCAGGACGCGAAGCTCGAAGATCTCGAGGGCCTTCCCGTCGGGCGGCTACGCACCGCCCGTCACTCCTGACGTTACCCCCGGCTGGGCGCCGCCCGGAAGTACCGCAACAGCCTGTTAACATCCCGGACGGCCTCGTCTGCACTCCGCAGTGCGGTTAGTCACCGATGCCCCGGCACGGAAGGCCGGATTTCACCCGGAATAGCCGCGGCTGGGAAGGGCGGCCGGCGGGTCGGCGGCCGGAGAACCCATTGCGGCCGAAAAGGGGTGCTGGGCGAGCCGGGCAGTTGAGCCAGCCGGGCAGTTGAGCCAGCCAGTTGCGCCGGGTCAGGAGGGCCAGCCGGGCAGTTGAGCCAGCCGGGCAGTTGAGCCAGCCGGGTCAGGAGCCGAACCGGCGGTGCCTGGCCGCGTAGGAACGCAGCGCACGGAGAAAGTCAACCCGGCGGAAGGCCGGCCAGTATGCGTCGCAGAAGTAGAACTCCGAGTAGGCGCTCTGCCAGAGCAGGAAGCCGCCCAGCCGCTGCTCACCCGACGTCCGGATCACCAGGTCAGGGTCGGGCTGCCCGGCCGTGTAGAGGTGCTTGGCAATATGCTCGACGTCGAGTACCTCGGCGAGTTCCTCGATCGTCGTTCCCCTGGTCGCGTGCTCCTGCAGCAGCGAGCGCACCGCGTCCGCTATCTCGCGCCGCCCGCCGTACCCGACCGCAACATTGACCAGCAGGCCGGAGTTCAGCGCGGTGGCCTCGCCCGCGTCCTTAAGCACGCTGGCGGTTTCAGCGGGCAGCAGGTCAAGCGCGCCCATCGGGTTCACGTGCCAGTTCTGGGTAGCGAGCTCGCGGACGGTTTCCTCGATGATCCGCAGCAGCGGGTCAAGCTCGGTGGCCGGACGGGCCAGGTTGTCGGTGGACAGCAGCCAGAGGGTGACGACCTCTACGCCGCTCTCCTGGCACCACTGGAGCAGCTCGAAGATCTTGTCAGCGCCCTTCTGGTGGCCGCCGCTGACGTCGGCCAGGCCCGCTGACCGTGCCCACCTTCGGTTGCCGTCGACCAGCACCCCCACGTGCCGCGGGATCGCCTGCGGCGACAGGGATGCTTCAAGCCGGCGTTCGTAGAGCCGGTAGGCGAGTCCGCGCAGTCCCATCCGGCACCCTTCCTCGCTGTCGCCGGGCCAACCGGCGGCTTGCACCCAGCTGCTTCCCGGTAGTACTGGCACCGCCTGGCGCCAGGCCGTCCAGCATGACGTCCGGTTCCTCAAGCACCGTATCCAAGAATGTCACCAGTTCGGCTGAGGTCAGCACCGCTCGCACGCCAATCCCCCCGGTGCCCCACGCTTCCAGCACGGCGCGGCGGCTCAGCCGCCAGCCCGCCGGACCGGCCGAGCTGCCCGTCAGGCCGGCATCCTTGCTGGCCGAACTGGCCGCGCGCTGGCCGGCCGAACAGCCCGCGCCAAGCCATTTCGCCGAGGCCCGCAGGCAACAGCGTAGTTCGCCGTCGCCGGGCAGGTCGGTCCGTTCCCTGGCGCGAAGCGAGAAGTATTCCCGGTCGGCGGGAAGGCAGGCTGGCTGCGAGGTACCGGCGGGCGGCGCGGCTGGCGGCGCAGCGGCCGGCTCGCCGCCCCGCCCGCTGCCTCCCGCGCAGCCAGGTGCAGCGCCCGGCTCGCCGCCCGGCTCGGGAAAGCGGTCGTCTGGATCGGGCCAGTCGGCAGCCTGTGCCGGATCCGCGCGGGCGGCGCTGACCAGGGCCGCGAGGCTGGTCAGCCGGGCGCCGCAGCGCTCGCCGACAGACGCGAACGGAATCTGATTCCGGGCGAGCGTCAGGGTGATCTCGTACGGATTGCCCAGCCGGTCGCGGCACGCAACGGCGGCGACCGTGAGGACCGAACCGTCCACGCAGCGTAGCGATCCCATAACGGAACGTTAACCCGTGGTGGCCGGAAAAGGTACCCCCCACGCCGCCGGGACGCAGGGGCGCCGAGAATTTCAGCGGATGGACTTCGTGATCGCCTCGTCCAGCCCGGCGAAGGAGCCAAGGTAATCCCGGCGCTCCCGCTTCAGCCGACCGACCATCGCGTCGTACTCCGCCAGCCTGCCCTGCCGCTCGTACAGCCTGCGCGGCTGGAGGATCTCGATGTCATCGACACCCGGCAGGGAGGCGGCGACCTCGTAGCCGAAGTCGGGGTCGGTGACCCATTCGATGGTGCCCTCGACGATGGCCTGGACGATCGCGGAGGAATAGGGGATCGTCACCTTCTTCGACGATTCCTCGTCCGTGCCGCCGATCCGGCCGGTGTTGAGGACGAAAACCTTCAGCTCGTGGCTGTCGAGCAGCTCGAGGATCCGGTTGCCCATGTCGGCCATGTCCCGCGGGAAGAAGGGGTTAGTGCCGGGAACGCGGAGGAACTTGCCTTCCTCGTCCTTGCCGCCCGCCGAGGTGCCGGTCGTCTCGCCCAGCATGAAGTAGGCAGCGGCCTGGGCCCGGTCGAGCCGCGCCGCGCCGGGCACGATGTTCTCGTTCTTGTTCAGGATGAGCAGGAACTCGGCCGTCGGCACCTCGTTCCCCGGCCACGGGTCAACGTAGGAGAACGGCCAGGTGGTACGACCGTTCTTGGTGTAGGAGGTGTCGAAGAAGTCGACCTTGCCGCCGGAGTCCACGGAGACGTTCTCCAGGTACGCGTCCGGCTTGATGGTCGCGTAATAGATCTGCGGCTCATAGTCGGGGTTCAGCCCGAAGGTCTTCGCGAAGCAGCCGTTCTCGGTCGTGTAGACCTGCCCGCTTGGCATCAGCGCGATGAAGTCGTCCTGGGCTGGCTTGCTGCCGAGCTGCGTGGTGAAGGTCGTGGTGGTCTTGCCGGTGCCGGACAGGCCGACGATGAGGACCGAGGTCGGCCTGCCGTTCACCGGGATGACCTTGCAGCCGGCGTGCAGGGCCAGCCCGCCCCGGTTGTAGATGATGTTGTTCCACATCCGCAGGCCGCCCTTCTTGGACTCACCGAAGTAGTCCGAGTTGAGCACGCGGGTGATGTTCTCGCGGAGGTCGACCGCGATGACCCGGTCGTCCGGGTAACCGGGGGCGGGCAGGTTCGGGGTGTAGATGACGGTGGTGTCCGGCGCCCAGGTAGCCGGGTCGTAGTCGTCCCCGGCCGGGTAATAGAGCTGCTTCTGCATGCCGGCCACGTTGGCGTTCGCGGCCTCCATGATCAGGCGCGCCCTGGTGCGGAACTCTGGGTCCGACCCGATGTAGCCGTCTACCACCACCATGTCCGAGGCCGCGATGTGAGCGTCCTGGTTTGCGGCAATGCGGTGGTACTCATCGCGGGTGATGGTCTGCTTGGTGGCATTGGTCGAGTCATCGACGATGAACGTCGACCGCGTGCTGCGGGAGTCCACCCTCGCCTTGACCACAACGTTGCCGAACTCCGTGAGCTGGCTGTTGGGCATCTTCTCCGTCAGCTCGCGGAGCCGCTCCGTCGTCGGATTCCACTCAACCGACGCGGCATTCACCTCGTACACCACGACTTCTCCTCCTCCGGGCGCTATGCGATCGCTCCGTCCGGGCCTGCCCCGCGGGGACGCGCAGATCAATGCCTTGCACTCGCGGGATTTGGGGAGTGTACCCCGACAAGGAGGGATCATTTACCTGCGGGACCTGCGGATTGGCCCGATCCTGTGCCACCTGGCCGGCCCGCGCAAGGCTGGCGCGCATGCATTACGGCGCCCCGTAGGCGGCCTGCTCTCGACTCGACTCGACCGCAGGCAGCGGGCGGGCGCAGGGCACTAGCACCCGGCCACGCGGCCCGGACGACTAAGGCCGCGGCCAGGCCGAGACCATCAGCCCCGGGCCGGCCGAGGCAGCCATTAACCTGCCAAATGTGGCATTCGGCGGATCAACACAGATAGCGGTTAAGATCCGTCCGGTAAATACCGGATAAATCTCAACCGCTATCTTCATCTGCCCTGGACAGAGGCGAATATGCAGCTGGAAATGGGCTTTCGGCGCAATCGATCTCGAGCCCGCCCGATCAGCACGCCGAACGGGCGCGCCGGGTCAGGAACCCGGTCCGCCGGACCGCACCTGCTCGACCTTACGCAGTGCCTCCCGCAGGTCCGTCAGCCAACTGTCCTCATGCTCGCCGACCAGGCGGACGCACCAGGCCAGTGCGTCACTGCGGCTGCGTGCGACGCCGGCATCGACGAGCGTGTCCAGGACCAGCCGCTCGGCCTGCCGGAGCCGGGTCATCACCGGGACAGAGAAGGTGGTGAACATCACAGTCGTGCCGCCACAGGTCACGCCCCAGGAGACCTTGCGGCCGAAGCTGTGCTGAGCCTCGCGGGCGATCTCCATTCGCTGCTGGCGGGTCTCCTCGCGGAATCTGCGGCTGCGGCCCTCCGCGGCCGCTGCCCGCTCGGCGGCGGGCGAGTCCGGTGCTATCTCCGGATCGGGCAGCACCCCGGTCACCGTGATCTCCTCGCGGTCGATCCTGACCTCGGGGACGCCGGTGAACCAGTCGCTGGGCAGTCGGCCGGCGAACCAGCCGCGAAGCTTCTCGGCGGGCGAGCCGCCCGCTTCTTCTTTTTCTGTACTCATGTAATTAAGATTACACATCAGCTTCGAGAGCGCAAGCACCGTCCTCGGCTGGGCCCGGCCGGCCGGCCGCGACGGCCCGGCTGGGCCCGGCCGGCCGACGGCCCGGTGAGCGCGACGGCCCGGCTGAGCGCGACGGCCCGGCTGAGCGCGACGGCCCGGCTGAGCGCGACGGCCCGGCTGAGCGCGACGGCCCGGCTGAGCGCCGCCGAGCCGGGCTGGGCCGCGAGGTTGGCTGGGCGGGATAAGGGCATGTGCAGGGCGGCCGCCGAGTCATCGCCCGGCTGGCTGCCGCCAATTCGCCGCCCCCGGCCTGGGCAGCCACCGCGGACGGAACAGACCTGGACGGCCGGCTGCTGACACGGAATCCGTCGGCCCGGCATCCCAGCCGGGTGAGCCGGCCCTCAGCCAGCCGGACTGGCCGCCGCGGCGGCGACCCTCGGGTAAACCTGCACCGCGCCCGCGAAGCCCGCGCCGGTGTCCGCCGGCACGATCTCGACATCAAGCCCAGGACGCGGCGCCTGGAGCATGAGGCCGTTACCCAGGTAGATGGCAACGTGCGAGATGTACGTGGGCGCCGTCGGGTCGGTGTGGTAGAAGAGCAGGTCACCCGGCTGCAGCTGAGTGGCGGGCACCACTGGCCCGGTGCGCGCCTGGTCGACGGCCACCCGCGGCATCACGACGCCGGCCTGGGCAAGTGACCATTGCACGAGGCCGGAGCAGTCGAATGACCGCGGGCCCGCCGCGCCCCACACGTACGGCAGGCCGATCCGGCTCTCGGCGGCCTTCAGAAACCTGAGCAGCTCGGCCCGGGTCAGCCCGGGACCATCGGCCGCCACCGAGCCGGGCGCCCCGGCGGCTCCGGTGGCGATGGCTACGCCGGAATCCGGCGGCCTGGCTCACCAGCGCCTCGGCAACGGCGTCCTTCGGTTGCGGGATCAGCTTCTTGATCTGGGCGGTCAGCTTGTCCAGCCGCGCGCGCGGCGCGCTGACCACGATGGCATTGCCGGCCGGCAGGCCGAGCGAGTGCGCTACGGATTCGGAGACGACCGCGTCGATTCCCGGAATCCCCACCGTGCCGAACCCGCCCACCCGCAGGTTCTCGGTACGCCGGCCGGCCACCTTCACCGAGCCGCCAAGCGGCAGCTTGTCCAGGCGGCCCATGGTGTACGAGACGGCGACGCGCCCGGCGGCCACGCTCCGCCACAGCCTGTCGGACTTCGCGGTGGGCCGCGCGGCGAAGCCGCGGAACGCCGACGGATCAACTCCGAGCATCGACACGTACTTGCCGTTGACCTTGATCTTCGCCGCGTCGATCGGCTGGGCCGCGACCACTCCCGGCAGCTTCCTGATCAGCGCCGCGGCACCTCGTGGTAGCGAGGTCGGCGCGACAACCAGCACGTCCGCCTGGAGAAGCCGGCGCAGCGGCGCGACGGCGTCCGCCCGCGATGGTGGCGACAGGTGAGCGACGGAAACAGGCAAAGATTTGGAACGGGAAGATCCGGGCAGCTGCAGCACAGCGCCGCTGGCAGCCGGCACGGTGCGGACGTAACTGGATGCCAGCACGGCATGAGCGTGCCCGCCCGAAGCCGATGGCCAGCCAGCGGCTGTCGCCAGCAGCGCCAGCCCGGCGGCAAGCAAGGGCTTCAGGAACCGCAGGCGCCGTGCCCGCTCGCGCACACCCGCTCCCCTCGGCCTAGGCAACTCCAGCCCCCCGACGGCTACTCGATCCACCCTGCACGAAAGGTCCGCGCAGGTCTATACCCGATGCCGGTAAATCAGGCCGCCAGTCCCCCGACGCTGCGATCTCGCAGGTCAGCTGGCACCAAGGCTACCTGATCGCGCTGCGCAGCAGCGGGTCCGCGCTCAGCGCAGGCGGCGCCCAGGCAGGCGGCGCCCAGGCAGGCGGCGCCCTGGCAGGCGGCGCCCAGGCAAGCACAGGCCGGCCAGCTACCTGGCCGCAGGACCGGCCGGCGCCGAGGCTGCCAGCACCGCGCGAAGCCCGGCCGGATCGGTCACCGGCGCCCGGCAGGCGAAATTCCGGCAGACGTACGCAGCAGGCCTGCCGTTCACCAGGCCGCGGTGCGCCAGCAGCGGCATGGGCTGCGGACCGGGCTCCGCGGTCGCCGCGGCGGCGGGCCGGTCATTTCCGGCGCCGGGCGCTCGCCCGCCATCGGTGCCGGCCTCGCCCGCCAACCTTGCCGGGCCGGCCTCGGCAGCCGGCGTTGCCGGGACCGGCGGGCCCACCGCGATCACGGCGCCGGGCGGAGCTGCCAGCATGGCCGTCCGGTGCAGGCCGGCGGTGCGCTCGTCAGCGGGCTGCCCGATGATGGCGATCTCGACCGGGCCGGACAGCAGGGCCTCGGCAACGGCCAGTCCCGAGCCGGCCGCCCGCGGGTACTGCGACGCGAGCGCCGGGAGCACGCCGAGCGCGGCGGCGGCCGCCTCCCGGTGCCGCGCAGAACCAGTGAGCGCGGCATAGCTCAGCAACGCGCCAGCCGCAGCGAACGTACCGGACGGGCTCGGGCCGTCCGCGGGCTCGACCGGCCGGTAAAGCAGCGGCTCACCGTCGTCTGCCGTGTCGTAGAAGCCGCCGGAGTCGTCACCGAACCGATCGAGGGCAGTCTCCAGCAGGTGCCCGGCGAGCTCCGCCCAGCGGGACTCGCCGGTGACGCCGGATAGCACGAGGAAGCCGTCAGCCACGCACGCGTAGTCTTCCAGGACGCCTGCGCTGGCGCCGGCCACGCCTTCCCTAGAGGTCCTGGCCAGCCGGCCGGCAGTGAGGTGGAGGCCGGCCAGCAACTCGGCCGCGCTGCGGGCGGCAGCGATGAACTCAGGCCGGCCGAGCAGCATGCCAGTCTCGGCGAGAGCGGCGATCGCCAGGCCGTTCCAGGCTGCCACTACCTTGTCGTCCCTGGCCGGCCTGACCCGCGCTGCCCGCGCGGCCAGCAGCGCCTCCTTGATCCGGGTCATCCGGTCAGGGTCGGCCGGGTCGGCACGCAGCTGGAGCACGGAGCTGCCGTGCTCGAACGTGCCCGCCGACGTCACGCCGAACGTCTCCGCCGCGTACTCGCCATCGTCCGGCCCGAGCACGGCCCGCAGCTGATCTGGGGTCCAGACGTAGAACTTGCCTTCCTCGCCTTCGCTGTCGGCGTCGAGCGCGGCAGCGAAGCCGCCCTGGGCGGTGCCAAGCTCGGTGATCATCCAGTTGCAGGTCTCGTCTGCCACCCGGCTGGCCAGGGCCGCATCCGTCCGGCGCCATAGATGCGCATAGGCCCTGGCCAGCAGGGCGTTGTCATACAGCATCTTCTCGAAGTGCGGGACGATCCAGTCGGCATCTACCGAGTAGCGGGCGAAACCGCCGGCCAGCTGGTCGTACATGCCGCCGCGGGCCATGGCCTCAGCCGTCCCGACGGCCATCGACAGGGCAAGCTCGCCCCCGGCCGGGTCCCCGCCGCCGCTATCCGGGTCCGCGCCCGGCCGCGCGTCCCTGCCCTGCGCAGCCCCGTCCCGCGGCCCGTCCTCGGGTGCCGCACCGTTGGCGGGCTGCAGGTCCGACGGTGCGGGCGCCTGCCCGGTTCGCTCGTAGTGCCGGAGCAGGAACTCGATCACCATCGACGGCGGGAATTTCGGCGCGCCGCCGAAGCCACCGCGCCGCGCGTCGTAACCGGCCGCCAGCCCGGTGACGGCCGCGGCACAGGCGCGGTCAAGCTGCCGAAGGCGAGCGCCGTCGTCCGGGCCGTCGCCGCCAGCAGCGGAATCCGGGTCGCCGGCAGGCTGCCACGCAGCCGGGACCGACCCGGCTCGCTCGGCCAGCGCGGCCGCGATCTGCCTGGCCTGGGCGGCGACGCTGGCGGGATCCTCGCGCCAGGCGTTCGCCACGCCGAGCACCAGCCGGCGGAACTGCTCCCTGGGGAAGTAGGTGCCGCAGTAGAACGGCTCACGCTCGGGCGTCATGAAAACCGTCATCGGCCAGCCGCCCTGGCCAGTCATCGCCTGGGTCGCGGTCATGTAGACGGCATCCACGTCGGGACGCTCCTCCCGGTCTACCTTGATCGAGACCAGGTGCTCGTTCATCAGCGCTGCGGTTGGCTCGTCCTCGAACGACTCGTGCGCCATTACATGGCACCAGTGGCAGGCGGAGTAGCCAACTGAGAGCAAAACTGGTGCATCACGGCGCTTCGCCTCGGCGAACGCCTCGGGGCCCCACTCCCACCAATCCACTGGATTCTCCGCGTGTTGGAGCAAATACGGACTAGTTGCGGAGGCGAGACGGTTGGCCATTCCTGTGACTCCTGACGAGTGGCACGTGCATCATTCTTCTTGGAGTGATGCACGAGAGTGATGCACGAAACCAGCGTACGATGGTTTCTCCAGCGTAGGAGGTCTCGTGGTGACGCGTTCTCAACCCAAGCTGCTCGCGCAGGGCAAGCCGCGCACACTCGGCGGTGGCACGCGGCCGTGGCGCGTACGCCTCTACGCCCCCGGCGCGGGCACCAACAAATACCAGGTCTACTTCCGGGCCCCTGCCGGCGAGGGTGAGCCGTGGAAGCGAGTGCTGCGCCGCGCCGCCTCCGAAGAGGAGGCCCGCAAGATCTTCGCCCAGGCCGAGGCCGCGCTCGACACCGAGCGGGAGACCCCGGTCGGGGCCGACGTCCGCGCCGCCCGCACCATCCGCATGCTCGGCGAGGAATACCTCAAGGACAGCACCGAGCGCGGCAAGCAGCCCCGGACGATGGAGCAACGCGAGTCACGACTGAACGCCCACATCCTGCCCACCATCGGCGAGGTACCGGTGACGAAGTGGCGCGTCGAGCACAGCCGGCGCGTCATGGAGAAGGGAAGCAAGACACTCTTCTCCCAGCGCGGCCGCGAGGACCTGCGCGGCCAGCTCGCCGCGATGCGCAAGCTCGCCTGGCGCCTGGGTTGGCTCGACCGCAGCATCGACCCGCTCGACGGGCTCGAGATCGGCCGAGCCAACATCCTGCACGGAGCAACAGCGCAGTACGTCGACCCGCGCCTACGCCCGGAGACCCGTCAGGTGAAGGCGATGGCGGCGGCAGCCGACATCCTGTGCGGACCCGAGGGCACCGACCCGTTGATGACCCGCCTCCCGCTTTTCGGCACCAAGATCCGCGTGGCCGGCTTCGGCGGCCTGCGCCTCGGCGAGCAGAACGGGCTGCGGGCCATCGACGTCTTCCTCGACCGCGGCTACGTCCACGTCAACGGCTCGTGGATCACCCCGCGCAAGGTGCCCGGCTTCCGCGGCCCGGTGAAAAACCACACCCTCCACGAGGTCCCACTCCCGAAGTCGCTGATGCACGACGAACTCCTCCCCCGCGTCAAGGAGCTGCTCGACCTGCCCGCGAAGGCGACCCTCCAGCAAGTCATCAACGCGCAGGAGGTAGAGCGCCAGCGGCGGGCGTCACTGGCGGCCAAAGAGAAGGACCGGAACCTCGCCTGGTGGAACTATCCGGTTGCACCCGAGGACGAGCCCTGGCTCTTCGTCGACACCGCCACCGGCCTGCCCGTGAAGCCCGAGGCCCACAACGAACGCTGGCACCGCGTCAGGGCGTGGGTCGAGGAGAACGATCCCGACAACGCCTGGCCCAAGACCATCGTCTACCGCAACCTGCGCCACCACGCCGCGACCAGGTGGTTCCACGACGAGCTCGGCGAGCCTTGGGAGGTTGTCGCCCAGTACCTCGGCGACAAGCTCACCACCGTCCTCAACCACTACGTCCGCGCCGGTGAGGACGCGCTCCGCGACTCGGTCAGCAAGCTGGCGGAGCTCTAACCAAGATTTTCATGACCTGCCCAACCACGGCCCAGTTGACCTCCCCTTACCGGACAGTCCACCGGGCGGGCCTTACGGGACGGAAGGCGGTCGCCGGCTGGCCGCGCGAGATCTAGCCCGGCCGAGTGTCCATTTGCGGTTCGGCCACCGGAACGAGATGCTGCCCCCGACGGCGGAGGACTGGCCCCGGTGATCAGGCCCTGGCCAGCACCGGACCGTGCTCAGTTGCTGTCGTGACCTCCGCGCGACGGGTCAGGCTGATCGCCACCGCGACGTACCAGAGGGTGATCACCGCCATTGGTAGCACGATGTTGCTCAGCATCAGCACGGCCGCCGGGTAGCCCACCACCGTCAGCCACCGGGGCAGCAGCCCGGTGTGCCGCGAGACCGTGGTCAGGGTCGCTGCGAGGACAGCGGCCGCGAAGGCGCACACCGAGACGAGCACGGCGTAGGCAGGGCCGCGAGGTACATCAGGCTGGACGTCGGCTTGGCCTCGAACAGGCTCACGGCGACCGGGACGGCCAGCCACAGGGCCCCACCGACCATGGTCATGGTCGCCCAGGCGATCGCGGCGGTCTGGGTCAGGTGTCGGCTCACCGGTCCTGCACCGACGGCTTCGACCCTGGCCGCGAGCACGGCCGAGAAGACCAGCAGCAGCGCGCCGCCCAGCCCGATCGCGAAACCGGAGACCATCCAGCGCCCGGTGCCGTGCACGTCGAACCAGTGCGCCACGGCGACGTCGTTCATGGTGCCGTCCGGGAAGTTGTCCAGCGCGAGCCCGGCGATCACGCCGAGGATGCCGAGCACACCAACCAGTGGTGCTGCCTTCTGTAGGGACATGATGGTTCCTCTCGTCGAGTGAGATGTCGTCCCGACGGTAGGTATCGTGCGCGGGTCGCCGCGTCGGTCCACGGGTCGAAGATGGTCGCGGAGCTTCGACCCTGCGATCGACAGCGCTCCGCGACAACCAGCGGTAACTTCGACGGATGAACCTGGTCCGGACCCACCGTCTCGACTCGGCCCTGGTGCTGCTCGTGATGGTCGTGTTCGTCACCTCGCTGGGCGATCCGCTGCCCCACGTGCGCTACGGCAGCTCGATCGTGGCGACCGCCGTGCTGGTGCTGCTGGCCCGCGGCTGGCGGCCACCGACGGCATCGGTGCTGAGCTTCGCGCTGATCGCCGTGGGCGGACACGTGATGCCCCAGATCACCGGGCCGATGTTCGTGGCGATCCTGGTCTGCTTCGCGGTGGCGGGCACCCTGCCTCGACGCAGCGCCGTAGCGGCCTGGGCCGTCGGCTGCGTCGCCCTGGTCCTCGCGATGGCCGGCAACCCCTACGTCCAAGGGCCCGGTGACGTCGCCCTCACCCTCACCTTCTGCACCATCATCTGGTCCGCAGGAGTCTTCGCCGCCGAACGCGCCCGGCAGGCCGACGCCGCCCATGCCCGCGCCGACCTGGTGGCACAGACCCGCGACCTCGACCTGGCCTCCGCAACCGCCCACGAGCGGGCCCGGATCGCCGGCGAGCTGCACGACATCGTCAGCCACGGCCTCTCCATCGTGATCCTGCAGACGGTGGCGGCCCGGCTGGCACTGGGCGACCAGCCCGCCCGCGGCGCCGAGGTGGACCGGCGGCTCGACGCGGTGGAGTCCACGGCACGGGCCGCCCTGGACGACATGCGCCGCCTGCTGGAGGTGCTGCGACCCACCGCGGGTGACGCGGCCAATGACCAGGTCACCCCCAGTGTCGGCCTGGAGCAGATTCCCGCCTGATGGCGCAGGCGCAACAGGCCGGGCTGCCGATCGAGGCGTCGTACGACGTACGCGGACCGGAGGTGTCACCGGGCCTGGACGCAGCCGCGTACCGGATTGTCCAGGAGGCGATCACGAACATCCTCAAGCACGCCCCCGGCGCCCGGGCGAAAGTCTGCATCCGCCGGTCCGAGAAGCAGCTGGAAGTGTCGGTGGACAACTCCGGAGGCCTGAGGGTCGACAGTCAGCCGACCGGTGCCGGCGACGGGCTGATCGGGATGCGGCAACGGGCCGAGCTGTACGGCGGCCACCTTGTCGCCGCACGGCACGAGGACGGGTTCCGGGTCAGCGCCCGCTTCCCGGTCGGCGGTCCGTCGTGATCGAGGTGCTCGTCGCCGACGACCAGGCCCTGGTCCGCGACGGTTTCCGGGCGATCATCGACCGCGAACCCGACCTACGCGTCCTCGCCGAGGCCGTCGACGGGCTCGACGCTGTGGAGCTGAGCGCCAGGCTGCAGCCGGCCGTGGTGCTGATGGACATCCGGATGCCACGACTCGACGGGCTCGAAGCGACCCGCCGGGTGCTCGCCCAGCCGCAACCGCCCCGGGTCCTGGTGCTGACCACCTTCGACCGCAACGACTGGGTCTACCAGGCGCTGCGGGCAGGGGCCAGCGGATTCCTGCTCAAGGACGTCCGAGGAAGTCAGCTCACCGACGCCATCCGCACCGTCGCGGCCGGTGAGGCGATGCTGGCCCCCACGATCACCGGCCGCTTAATCGAGAGCTACCTGACCCGCAACGGCATTCCCGAACCGGATCCGCGCGCGAGCATGCTCAGCGACCGGGAGCGCGAGGTGCTGCGCCGGATCGCACTGGGCGAGTCGAATGCCGAGATCGCCCAGCAGATGTTCCTGGGACTGTCCACGATCAAGACCTACGTCAACCGCCTGCTCACCAAGCTCGACCTGAGGGACCGCACCCAGGCTGCAGTCTTCGCCTACGAGCACGGGGTGGTGCGCCCCGGGCACGCCCAAGACGGCTGAGAGCCGGTCATCTGTGCGTATGCCAGGCCCGCTGAGCGCACTGCGAGCGGCTGCTGCCTCGGCGACCCCAAGCCGACCAGAGTCTTCGCGACCGTAGCCACCGGCGCCACGCACCGCACGCCATAGATGACTCGGCCGCCTTTCGCGGCCTACAACCGCGGTAACACCAGTGGAATCACCCACTACCGCAGGGGGTCCCCGGGTTGAAGTGCTGGAGCCCCTCCTGGCAGGGCCAAACGCGAGCGTCCAACCGTCCGATGTCGATCGGCACGCAGAGCGTGCCACTGACCGATCCCCCGCGGGACAGCTGCGTCGCTCTTCGTCGATCCGTCCAAGCGCGGCCACCCCCTCCGGGCATGATTCCCGTGCGAGGTACCGGGGCTATCGGGTGCGTTGATGAGCTGTTCGCGGTCGAACGAGGCTGACGCGAGCCGCCAGCCGAGGTAGTCGAGCACGGCCAATACGGCTGCGGCGATCAGCGCTACGGTGAGTGCCGCCGGTAGCACTCCGAATGCGATCAGGGCGATCACCGCGACTGTTGGCAGGCTGGCCAGGATGGATATCTGGCTGGCGTTGCGTGGGTCCGCGGACCGGGTGGAAACAGCGATGCCCAGCCAGATCGACCAGGCCGCCAGGAGCGGGGTGAAGACCAGCTGTGCGATCAGCTCCGGGCCTTTGATGAATGCGGCTGCCACCCCGGGGCGGGCGAACAGCTCGACGACAGCTACGAAGAGGGCGAAGACGGCGTAGACCACGAGGACGGAGGGGAAGAAGGCGGCGGATGCCTTGCCGAGGAGGAGCTCGTCTCGCCGGATCGGCGTGGTGAGCACGGGCTCCAAGGTCCCTTGAAGCCGTTCGCCGACAACCGCGTACGCGGCGAGTGCCGCCGGGACCAGGACCGGGATCGCGAGAAGGTACAGCAGGGTGTGCTCGTGGCGCAGACCACCCGAGGCTGAGGACGGAACCGTGAAGACGGCCACCAGTGGCTGGACGAGGAAGATCATCGGCAGGATCGCCGTGGCATAGACGATGTTGCTGTTGTGGCGGTACTCCCGCAGTTCCTTGACCAGGATCGCCCAGACCCCGCCGGGTACTGAACTCGCTCACCTGGGCGCCTGCTCTCGATCGGCGACGAGCTCGAGGCAGACGTCTTCCAGCGAATGCCAGAACTCGCCAACCGAGAGAACCTCAGCGTCATCTGCGACCAGCGCCCGCACGATGCCGGGAGCCGCGACCTCCGGGTCGGAAAGACGCACTCTGTCCGCGGCATTGGTACGCATTCTGCGTGTCCTGCCGGGCGTAGGAACGTCCCCCTGATGTGCTTGTCGGGCATGGTGTCCCATCACAAGAGGAGGCGGTTCATGGTCAACGGTAGTGGAGTGTCTCATGGGGACCGGAACCGCAACACTCTGCTGGCGCGGCTGCCGGAGCTGGTCCCGCGCGGGAACGCAATCGTCGGGATCGACCTGGCCGACCGCAAGCAGATGGTGGTGGTCACCGACCACGACCAAAGGTGCTGGCCCGCAGAACGTTCCGGTGCAAGGTCTGGAACCTGGCGGTCGCGTTGGACCGGGACGCCGGCCGGGCTGCGGCCAACGGCGTCACCGGTGTCACGGTCTGCTGCGAGCCGACCGGGTCACCCCTGTCCAATGACCAAGGCGGGACGGGGTGTGCGGGTTGCGGGTAAGGGCCGGCGACGGCCAATACTTAGAGATGCGTAGGTGGGGGCTCGCGACCCTGGGAGTCGCGTCTGCCTTGGCCTTGGATTTGGCCATACTCGGGTCCATTGCGCGCTCGCCGTGGTTCGATTTCTATGACAATGAGTTGAGCGACCTCGGCAACACCGGCTCAAACGGGACGGTGGGCTTCGGGTTCGACGCCGGCCTTGGGCTGGCGGGTCTGCTGATGTTCGCCTTCGCCGCCCTCATCACTTACCAGACGCGGGACCACAGAGTCCTAATCTGGACGATCCCTCTCGCGGCGACCGCCGCCGCCTTGGCCATGGTAGGAGCGTTTCCAGAGGACGTCCCAGGCCCCGTCCACCGCGTTTCGTCTGGCGTGCTGTTCCTCATGATCGCCGTCACCTTGCTTGCATACGGCTTGTTCTCGCGATCCCTCGGCTCTCGCCGCGCCCGCTCCATGGCGCTGGCCTTCGGGCTCCTGACCGCGTTCGTCTGGATCACCACTTGGCCTTGGTCCGGGGTCGTGAACCAGTGGTCGGTGTGGCCCTGGGATGGGGTCGCGATACAGGAGTCGTTGACGGCGGCCATGCTGACGACCTGGCTGATCATCGTCGCGGTGAGAACCACCGCGTCCGCACGCAGCGAACCGGACGTGGGTTCGGTAGGGCATGCCACCGACGCTGCGGGTGGACTCATCCGACCACGATCGCCTGGCGAGCAAGGCTGATCGCCTGCAGATCGTCCGGGTGTTCTGTCTAGCTGGCGGACGCTGAGCCAACCTGCCGCTGCGGATCCCCGAAGTCACAGCAGCGACGCACGCTCATCGCCGGCAGAACCGAGCTCAACGCGGGGGTGACAGTGAGTTTCGTCCCCGCGCATGCGCGCGCCCGCGCGCGATCCCAGGGGCCTCTGGGCGACGGGGGGAGAGGTAAAAGGCTCCCCGGAGACGGTCGGGCGAGCGGCGCAGGTCGTGATCGCCCGGCCATACCCCTCGGGGGTCGGGCTCAAAGCGCTCGGACGGTGGCGAGCTGCTCGACCGCAAACTCATGGTCCCAGCAACGGGCGGCGTCCCACGCGGCGAACGCTTGCGCAGCGACATCGTATGCCTGGTCGCTGAGATCGGCGGCGTTATGGGGCAGCACCAGGTCGAGGTCAGCCGCGTCGACGTGGGACTCGGCCCAATCGATGACCCCGACTCGCTCGGGCGTCATGCGGACGTTGCCTGGTGTCGGGTCGCTGTGCACAACGCAGGTCTCGTGCCCGGCAAGGCGCGCCCATGCTGCTCGACATCGGGCAACGCCCTCAGGCGGCATCGCGCTCAGGTCGATCTTGGTCCCGGTCTCTTCATAGAGCAGATCGGTCGACGAACGCCAGCCTGGGCGCTGCGGCCACCCCTGCGTCAGCCGATGTAACTGGCGCAACGTGTCGGCCACGCGACGCCAGTCGGACTCCGTCTCAGGCGGCTCGCCCTCCACATACGACATCACCACCAGGCCGTCAGCAAACAACTGGCCAGACGCCGTGGCGATCGGCACTGGCACGGCCAACCCTCCACGGTAGAGATGGCGCAGCAGATCGGTCTCCCACGCGAGATCGGCGTCACTGCGGCCGCCGAGACGACCGACCGCAAGCTGCCCGTCTACACGCACTCTCCACACCTCGTTGACAACTCCGCCCCCAAGCGGTTCTAGTCGAGCAACTTCGTCGCCCCACTGCTTGAGCGCTTCCCATCCCACGGGCCGCATCCTCTCGCACCTGGCCGTGGGCATGCTCGGGTTGCGCCCGGTCGTCGGCAGGGTCGGGCCGCACACGCACATCGGCTGAGAATCAGTTCGAGCTGCGCCGACAGCCGGCGATATGACGCGGGCGCTCGCGGCGAACGGATCGCCGGACTCGCGGCCAGAGCGGATGTTCGACTGGTGGTGTGTTATCGGTGTCCGGCGGCTCCCGCTATTCGCGGGTGCTCGCGCCGTTGGAGTGTTGTCGGTTGGTGGGCTGCGCTCCTGGCTCGCGGTCGGCTAGACCCCGTCGATGAGCCCGCGGAGGGCGATCGTGTACGTGCCGAGAGCCGCGCGACCATGCTGGGTCAGCGCGATCGAGGTGCGCGATGCTGTCCCGTTGCCGGTCTTGTCGCTGATGACGTAGCCGGCGTCCTCCAGCTTGCGCAGGTGGGTGATCAGGTTGCCGGGAGTGAGGCCGAGCAAGTGTTGCAGGCGGGTGAACGACACGGCGTCACCCTCTGGCAGCGCGGCCAACGTCACCACGATCCGCAGCCGGGCTGGAGCGTGGATCAGGGGGTCGAGTGGCTCCGCGGCCGTCACTTGAGGAGACCGCTCGGCACGGCGGTGGACCGTGCGATCGATGCGGTCCGCTGCCACCGGAACCGGAGCACGCCCTGGGCGAGGAGCAAGAGGCATCCACAGACAGCAAGCACTCCCCATACGTTGGCGGGACCGGCGAAGGCGCTACCCGCCGCGGCGACGATCATCGCGATCGCACCCGCCAGCTTCCACCAGTCTTCCTTGGCAGCCGCGTGACCAGCCAGGACGGCACCGACGACGAGCCATGGTGCGGCGGCGTCGAAGACGCCATAGACGACGGCGGGGCTGAACCCGTCGTACCTCAGCGCACCATCGAAGACGTAGACGCCGACGATGGCGAAGACGGATGGGATCGCCATCGTGCGGGCCTCCCGACGAGACCGCCCGCTGACACCGGCGGTCGCTCGGACATACACCGACACGCTCGCAAGGGCGGCGACCGCGACCAGGATGTAGACCAATCCGACCACGTTGAGACTCGGGCCCTGGTACGGGTGCTGCCCACGCGAGGAGGACCAGATCGCACCGTAGATCGCCAGCACGACCAGAGCGGAGAACACCGAGAGCAGCGGCGTGTCGCTGGTGAGCTTGCGCCTCGCCTCGCGCTGAGTTCGCTCGAGCAGGCCGGCTGCCTCACGCGGACTCAGCGAGTCCTCCCCCTTGATCGGTGTGATCTCATTGGCATTGCCCTCGATGTTCATGGCGGCCTCCTGGCGCAACTTTGTGTCGCAAACCTAATATAGTTTGCTGTGCAAAGTCAAGTGGACACTGATCGGGAGCTGAGGCCGCCTGCACGATCTTGCGCTCTGTCCTCGGACCAGGCGACCGCTCCTGGGGGCAACCCTGAGCTGGACCATCAGGTATAGCCGCCCTCAACCCGGCGGGCGACCCGATGACACCGCAGCTGTCGCGGAGTGACGCACATCAATGCCGCATGAGAGTGAATCTCGAGGGTGATTTCCGCGTTCTTCTCGCGGCTGCCCACCCCTTGTGGGTGGGGCTCTCTTCCGGTCTGCGGTCCGTCGGCCACCGTGACGAGGCGTGGCTCGAAAGGGGACTGCCCAGCTCGTAGTAGCACTGCCCACCTCGCCGTCCTACTGGTAGTTCCTTGGGTCAGGGCGCCCTGGGTGCCGGCGGTACGACGCACCTTCGTTCACACGAATCTCTGGACACGTCGGAGCCGAGTTTTCCCCGGAGAGCTGCGCCTCTTGGCCCGGCGTTGAGGAGTTCAGTCCACCCAGATGGGCAAGGGGCCGGTTTGTTATGTGAGTTCAGTTGCGATTTAGTCCGAACCTGCGGGGGCGCGCCTAGTGCTGGTGGGGCGTTCGGGTTCGGATGCGGCGGGGGTGACGAGGCCGGTTTCGTAGGCGAGGACGACGGCTTGTACTCGGTCTCGTAGGTCGAGTTTGGTCAGGATTCTGGCGACGTGGGTTTTGACGGTGTTCTCGCCGACGACGAGCTGTCCGGCGATCTCGTGGTTGGTCAGGCCGCGGGCGAGGAGGCCGAAGACTTCTGTCTCTCGTGGGCTGAGTGGGTCGAGCTGTGTGGTGGCTGGGGGGCGGGGATGGCGCGGCTGGATGAACTGCTCGATCAGTCGACGGGTGACCGAGGGGGCCAGCAGTGCGTCGCCCTGATGGGCGGTCCGTACCGCCGCGGCGAGCTGTTCCGGTGGGGCGTCCTTGAGCAGGAACCCGGTGGCGCCTGCTCGTAGCGCTTCGTAGACGTACTCGTCGAGGTCGAAGGTGGTGAGGATCAGCACCCGCGCCTGCGTGTCGGCGACGATGCGCCGGGTTGCCTCGATGCCGTTGAGGCCTGGCATCTGGATGTCCATGAGCACTACGTCGGGCGCGAGGGATAGAGCCAAGGCCACGGCCTCGTGGCCGTTGGTTGCCTGTCCGACCACGTCGATGTCGCTGTAGGTGGACAGGATCATCGCGAACCCGGCGCGTACAAGTTGCTGATCGTCGGCGATGACGACGCGAACGGTCATGTCAGCACCCGTTCGGGCGCCGGTGTTGGGCGCTCCCCGACGCGTGGAACGGGTGGTGTCGCTGTGGTGCCGGTCGTGGTCGAGCCGGGCGTGCCGGCCGGCGAGCGCAGGACGCCGAGGATGCGTCGTAGCTGGGTGAGCGCGTCGCGTCCGGTCTGTTCGATGTCGCGGATGGCGGTCTCGGCGTCCTCTGGTTGGCCGACCAGCAGCTTCCGTGCTGCCTCTGCCTGCACGACCATGGTGATCACGGCGTGCGCGACCGGGCCGTGCAGGTCGCGGGCGATGCGTGTGCGTTCAGTGAGTACCGCGAGCTGGGCTCGTTGATCGCGCTCTGTTGCCAGCCGTGCGGTGGTCTCGGTGAGCTCGGCGTTCAGGAGCAGCTGTGCACGCCATGCCCGTCCTGCTGCCCACACGACGACGGCCATCACCAGGGCTCCGGCGAGTCCGCCCGCCGCGTCCTGGTGCACCACAGCAACCCCGCTGGCGACCGACGCCCACAGCACCAGTCCCATGGTCGCCTGGGTGCGTGGCGTCCATGCGGCGACGGTGAACAGCGGGACGGCCAGGGTGTAGAGGCCGGTGATGGTCGATCGGTCCAGCGTGGTGAGGCCTCCGCTCAACGCGATGGCGAGCCCGCCGACGACCGCGAGAAAGAGTAGCGGGGAGTAGCGGCGCCAGCCGGCGGCCAAGGCCATCGCCGCGACGACGGCCGCGTTGAGCAGCAAAGGTCCGCGCCGGGCAGAGCTGGTGGCAACCTCGATCTCCATCACGACCAGCCAGAAGACCACGATCAACGCGGTGGCAACCCCACTCGTAATCCACTGCGACGGCCGCATCGCCTGGCGACGAGAGCCGACGGATGCGCCCACCCCGGGAAGGGCGACTGGTTGGAACGGAATCTGCGCTCGGACTCGGTATCCACCGTCGAGTCCCGGACCCACGCGAAGATCGCCGCCATAGGCGCCGACTCGCTCCTTCATGCCCAGCAGGCCTTGGCCCGACGCGGTGAACTCCGGCCGAGCCGTCACGGCAGCAGTGTTCGTGACGTCGACTGTGACCGTCTCCGGACCAACCAGGACGTTCACCTTGGCAGTCGCCCCCCCACACCGGCGTGCTTCACGACGTTGGTCAGCGCCTCCTGCGCAACGCGATAGGCCACCACGTCAACCGCCGGCGGCAGGTTCGCGCTCCCGAGGATGTGGAGCTGGGTGGGCACCCCGGCGGCTCGGATGCGCTCGGTCAGGAGTTCCAGGTCCCCGATCCCGGCACCGCGGCCGAAGCCGGGGTCGTCTGTGCGGCGCAGAACCCCCACGATGCGGCGAAGGTCGGCCATCGCGTCGCGTCCACAGCCGCCGATCACCGCCAAAGCGTGGTCCGCGTCGGCTGAGCTCTGCGCAGCGACGAGACGCGCCGCTCCAGCCTGCACGACCATCACGCTCACGCAGTGCGCCACGACATCGTGTAGATCCCGGGCGACCCGGTTGCGCTCCTCGGCCGTCGCCCGTGCAGCGTTGAGGTCCTGTTCCGCGCGCAACTGCTCCACTGCGCCCACCAGCCGTCGGTTCAGCGCGCTCCGGCGGGCGAGCAGCAGCCCCACCGCCAGCGGGGCCACCACCGTGACCAACCAGGACGACACAGCGTTTCCCGGCGACTCCTCGAGCCGCGCCGAAACGGCCCAGTTCGCCCCGAGTCCAAGACCCGCCGTTAGGACCAGACGCGGGATGCGACGACGGCGTGCACCGAGACGACCGAGGGTGTAGAAGGTCAACACCACCGCCACCGGGGGAGAGGCAAGGATCGGATCGTCCGTCGCCAGCACATAGCCGACCAGACCCAACAGCGCGGTGACCACCGCCAACGTCGGCATCCGGCGACGCCACGCCACCGCGCCCGCCATGACCGCGCAGGCGGCGACCGCGACGACCGGCGAGCGATCCCGAGGCACTACCGCCAGCGCTTCGGCCAGCAACATCAACGCCACGACCACGTCGACCAGGCCGGCGCCTACACGAGCGCACCGGCGCTTGGCGAAGTCCAGCAGCGCATGCACGCGCATGCCCGGGACTGTAACGCCAACGCCCGCAACCCGCGTCACCCTCGGTCACGAGAGAGGGTCATCCTCCAAGGTGATGCCGCGATCATCCGGCGGGCCACAGCGGATCGCCCGCCATCGTGACGCCATCGCCACCAGATCCTGGCAACGTCTTGGATCGTCGTGGCATGCGGCCCGACACGAACACGAGAGGACCGTGCCATGTCAGGGCCATCACGTTCGGTACGCCGCTGGGAGCCGTACGCGGGCATCGCGTACGTCGTCTTCTTCGTCGCCAGCCTCCTGGTCAGCAACCCACCCGCGGACAACGCGTCCGACCGCACCTGGACCGCCCGCTACACCGGGCGAAGCGAGCAGGCCCGACACCTCGCCACCGCGTTCCTGCTCCTGCTCGCCGGCCTGGCCCTGATGACCTTCCTCGTCGCCCTCTGGCGACGTTTCGACGAGGCCCATCCGGCAGCGTCACCGAGCCGGCTGCCGATCGCCGCGGCCGCCACAGCCGCCGCCCTGATGGGAGCCGGCGGCATGGTCATGGGCTACATCTCCGGAGGCGAGATCATGGGCACCTACCCGCTGCCAAGCGCCGACCTGCTACGCATGTCGAACGACCTCGGGTTCGCACTCGCCGGCGTCGCCGGATCCTGGGCGGCCGCGGTCGCTGTCGCCACCCTGAGCGTCCAAGGCCACACCGCGGGAGTCTTCGGCACCAAGATGCGAGCAGCCGGCCTCATCACCGCGCTCCTGCTGCTCCTATCGATGCTGTTCGCGCCGATCCTCGCGCTGCTCGCCTGGGTACTCGCCGCCGCCATCACCTGGATCCGCACACCAGTGCCCACCGTGCTCGCAACCACGCCCGTCAGCCGGGCTCCGGTCTCTCGGTGACCATGCGCTCACCAGCGCCGAGAACCGGACTGGTTCACGGTCCGTTCAGCGAGAGCCATCCATCGCACTCCCCATCCTGCCTCAAGACGAAAGGTACGAATCATGCTCGGAAAGGTCTCGATCGCGGCCGGCACGCTGCTCGCCGCCTCGGGTACCACCATCGCGGTGCTCACCTCACCAGTAGGCGCAACGACCTCCGCCTCCCATCACACCCTGCATGTCACCGCCAAACGGGCCGCCGAGGTCCAATACGCGAAAGGAGGCTTCACCGAAGCCGACAAACTTCGGAGCAAGTCCGGCAAAACCCTCGGCACCGCCGTATCGGACTGCACCCCCGTGAGCGCGACGAAGGCGCACTGCACCGGCGTCGCCGGACTCGACGGTGGACTGCTCGACTCCCACTTCTCACTCAACTTCGCTACCGGCGCGATCTGGGGTGCCCCGAAGCTTCCGGACAGTCCATCCAATAGGATGGACGTCTGGAAAGGTGAAGTAATTGCCTCGACCGAAGAAGAGCTTCTCACCGGAATTCAAAGATGAAGCCGTGAAGATGGTGATCGAGACGTCGCGTCCGATCGCCCGAGTGGCGAAGGAGCTCGGTATCAACGAAGGCACACTCGGTAACTGGGTGAGCGTCTACCGCCGTGATCATGCCGGCGAAGAACCGCCGCTAACCGTGAATGAGCGCGCGCGGCTGCGCGAGCTCGAGCGGGAAACCCGGGAACAGAGGATGGAGCTCGAGTTCCTGAAAAAAGCCGCGGCATACTTCGCCCGCGACCATCGGTGACCGAGAAATTCGAGTTCATCGACGCGGAGTATGCGGCTTACCAGGAATCAGATGAGCGGTACGTGCCGTCGGTCGTGCAAATGTGCAGGTGGATGGAGGTGTCGCGGTCCGGGTTCTACGAATGGCGGAACGCGCCGGAATCGGCGACGGCGAAAAGGCGCGGGGAACTCGCTTTGATCGTGCGGAAGTCATTCGATGAATCGGATGGGACGTACGGGTACCGGCGGGTGCACACGGACCTGGTGGCCTGGGGCGTGCCGGCCGGGCCGGAGCTGGTGCGGTCGGTGATGCGCGAGCTGGGCCTGCAGGCTTGCCAGCCGCGGCCGTGGCGGTTCAGCCTCACCGAGGGCGACGGCCAGGAGCATGACATTCCCGATCTCGTGAACCGGGATTTCACGGCCGGCGCGCCGGGCGAGAAAATGGTAGGCGACATAACCTATATTCCGACCTGGCAGGGCTGGCTCTATTTGGCGACGGTTATCGACTGTCATACGAAGGAAGTGATCGGGTGGGCTACGGACGATAACTACAAGACGCCGCTCATCGAGAGGGCCATCGAGATGGCCGCCCGCAATTATCCTCTCGCCGGGAATGCTATCTTCCACTCCGACCGCGGCAGCAACTACACATCCCGGCAGTTCGCCGGGACGCTCAGGAAATACAACCTTCGGCATTCGGCCGGGCGCACCGGGATCTGCTACGATAATGCCATGGCCGAATCGTTCTTCGCCGCGCTGAAGAACGAGCGCGTCCACCGGACCCAGTATCCGACTCGTGAGCACGCGCGCCGGGATGTTGTGAGGTACATCGAATTCTGGTACAATTCGAAGCGCAGGCACTCCGGGCTTCAGTACCGAACCCCACGGCAGGTCCGCGAGGAATACCTGGAACGGCAGTCCGCAGCGTGAATTAACCACAAATACGCTGTCCGGAAAGCCCGGGGCAGATCAATCAAAGGAACGATCACCGGCGGCACCATGGCCTACCGCCACGCCACCGGCACCATCACCGGAGCGAGCTTCAACGGCGGGTCACACCTCACCGTCACCTATCACTGACCTCCGCGCCCTGACAGGGCGGCAAGACCCTGCCGCTGTCGCAGCGGAATGGGTCATCTCAACGCCCACGGCTTCGGTTGCGCATGAAGTCGGCGACAACGCGCCCGAGCTCGTCGCCGGCGTCTTCCTGGAGGAAGTGGCCGGCGTTCTCGATGATGGGATGGGTCAGGCCCCGCGTACCGGAGAGGAGTCGGCGCATGATCGGTGCCATGGCGCCCGTGATCGGGTCGCCGTCGCTGAACGTCAGCAGGAACGGCGTGTCGCTGGTCTTCAGCACCTCCCAGGCCGCGCGGTTGGCTGCACTCGCCGGGTCGTCCGGGCGGGTGGGCACCAGACCGGGCATCGCTCGAGCTCCGGCCTTGGCGCGCTCCTCGGGGAAGGGCGCGTCGCACGCCGCACGGATGTGATCGGTCATCGGGCGCACACAGCCGGCGGCGACCAGGCGCCCGATGTCGAGGACCTCGGCCTTCTCGACCGCGGTACGGAACTGCCACCAGATCTCGGGCATGTCGAAGTCGCCGGCCGGCAGCCCGGTGTTGGCCGCGACCACCCTCGCGAAGCGCTCGGGATGCTCGGCGACGAGGCGAAGCCCGATCAGGCCTCCCCAGTCCTGACCGACCAGTGTGATCTCACCCAGATCGAGATGGTCGAAGGCCAACTGCCGGGTCCACTCGACCATTCGCGCGAGGGTGTAGTCGTCCCGGCGAAGCGGCTTGTCGGAGCGGCCGAAGCCGACCAGATCGGGAGCCACGCAGCGGATGCCGTCCTCGACGAGCACCCGGATCACGTGACGGTAGAGGAAGGACCAGGACGGCTCGCCGTGCAGCAGCAACGCGACCGGCGCGTCGGCAGGCCCGACATCGACATACGCCATGCGCAGCGTGCCCCCGTCGGGGTCGGTCACCTCGGCGTACGCCGGCTCCCAGGGGAAGTCCGGAAGATGGTCGAAAGCAGCGTCCGGGGTGCGGTAGACCTCCATGGCCGCACACAATGCCAGGCCACCGCTCCACCTCGAGGACCTGCCGACGCCATTCCCGGAGCGCGGCCCGACCGGATTGGGGCTCACCGACGACTCCCGGGATGACTGCTGGCCGATCAGGCGTCTTCGAACATGGCGGCGAGCTGCGCCTCGAGCTCCTCCACCGGGATCTCCCGCAGTGGCTGGTCGAAGGCCCATCGGTGACCCGACGGGTCCAGGACCTCTCCCGTCCGCACACCCCAGAACGCATCCTTGAGCGGGCAGAGCAGAGCGTGCGCGGGCGAGGCCTGCCTGCCGTCAGCCGCGCACGCGCAGGACCACGACGGCGACTATGTAGGCGAGGCCGCCGAGGCCGAGCAGCCAGTCGTAGGGGGCACCGCTGCCGCCGCGGGCGATGGAAATCGCGAACGCGACGATCAGAGCCGCCAGCACGACGCAGCCGGCAAGCGAGGTCGCCTTCAGATCGATGGTGTTGATGCGCTCGTCCCGCCGGTCCAGCAGGCCCTTGACGGTCTCGCTGCGGCGGCGCACCAGCCACAGCAGCCCGGCGAACGCCACCATGACCACGAGCCCACCGACCCCGAACCAGCTTCGCCCGCCGATCAGGCCTGCTACCAGGTACACGATTCCGCCAGCGACCGCGATCGCCGGCACGGTGAGCTCGGTCGCGCTAGGCGTCCTCATGGAAGATCTCCTCCACGGCCGCGCCGAAGAAGCGGCCCATGGCCAGGGCCAGTGGAAGCGACGGCAGGTACCGTCCCGCCTCGATCGAGTTGATCGTTTGGCGCGAGACGCCCAGTGCGTGCCCCAGCTCGGCCTGCGAGATCCCGCGCGTCGTCCTCATCGCCCGAACTTCATTTCGCATGCCGGCGTCCGCACCCGCCCGGCCGATCGCCGCTGAACACCGCGATCGCAGCCGCGACGAAGATGGGGATCAGAACACCGGGCTGAATGGAATCGACGACGATGACATTGATCGCTATCGCGGCCGCGGCCAGTGTGAGGAGAACGGGCCACAGGAGACGGGACAGAGGGTTCGGGTCCGGACGGTGATCCGGGTCCGGGGGTGTTCGTGTCATATGACAAGCGTGCTTGACATCATCCGGGTATGTCAAACGAGCTTGTCATCTTGGACATCGGCGTCACGGCGGACTTGCGGCACCCAGCCCCGTCGTTTGGCTGCTCCGGTCGAGATGACCTACCGGAGTGCCCGAGGGCGTCGCTTGTCGAGCGTCACGTTTCCGGCCCGGGCGGTGGGTCCGCGCCCGAGCACCCAGGCGGCGTACCCGATGAACACGAGTCCGGCGCCGGCGCCGGCCGCCGCGCTCGGCGCCAAGTAGCTGGCGAGCCCGAGGTACGCCGCAGCCACCGCGATGACCGCCACCACCAGACCAACAGAGGCAAGGGCGCCAGCGTGGAAGATTCTGGCCAGAGGGACGAAGTGGACACCGACGACGAACAGCGTCCATGCGGCGTCGTAGTCCGGATGACCGACCGCGGCAAGGAGCCAGTTCCCGCCCCCGATCAGCACCACCTCGACCGCCACGGTCACCCAATAGCGATGGCGGACCCTCGGGTCCGCCATCGCTGAGCCGGTCGTCGTACGCCGGCGCACCAACAACACCACCAGCGCAACCAGGAGGAGCGCCGAGACCACCGACCCCGCGGCCAGGTAGGGAACCCACGACGACGGTGGGTCCGCCTGGGCCCAGCCGAACCAGGCAATCCCTGCGAAAGCCAGAACCGCCGCACCGATCACCTCGCCGCGGTCCCAGACCGGCGCCGTTGGTGGCGAAGCGTCGGCGGCTCTTGTCGAGACGGAAGCCATGGTCCTCCCAGTAGTCGTACATCGGGGCCCTCCGGTCCACCGTAACCACAGTTCGTGATCGCGGTAGACGGGGCCGCAGCATTGAGCTTCCTCTCGTGTCACAACGCACCGGCAAGACCACCTCTGCAAACCCCGTCAGCCTCGTCGGGCCGACAACGGAGCGCCAGCCCTTCCCGCGAGGGACCGGGACCCGGTCGAACGCAGCGCCAACTCGTTGACGGTGCGGCCCCGAACCCGACCGCGTTCCGCAGGGCGAACCGCAGTAGGAGCTGGACGTCGTCACCTGGCCCGAGCATTCCCGCTGTTCCGCACGCGGATCCGCTATCGGGTGGGATGTCCCGTATCCCGCTCCTCAGCGGGACGCCGCCGTCCGCCGCCGCTTGCACGATGACGGCGGCCCTTGAAGGTTCGTCAAACGGGACGCCCCTTTACCGACTGCGTACTTTGAGCGCCTCGTTCGAATCCCTCGAACCGTTCAGGGTTCGCCGCGGAGCGGTGGTCGTAGTTCTCGTAGGCAACATCTCTCATTGAGCCACTGGCGGACACCGACGAGTTGCTGCCGATGCGGCTGCACCGCCCATCGGGGCCGTCGGCATCTCAATCTCAGCCGGTGGTCCGTCCGGGACATGCCGACGGTGCTGTTCAGTGACGGCCTTGGAACACCGACGCTGGTCTGGCTTCACCGAGGGGTCGCTTCACCTCGGAGCCTCGACCATATCTGCAGGTCGTGCACCTTGCCGTTGTTGTACCAGCACTGTCGCATGAGCCCTTCCATGGTGAAGCCTGCCTTCTCGGCGACCCGTTGTGACGGCGCGTTGTCCGGGTGGATGTTGAGCTGGAGGCGCTCGATCCTGTGGCGAGCGAAGAGGTACGCCCCCAGCATCTGCAGCGCCTCGGTCGCGTACCCCTTCGTGCGGTGTTCAGGTCCGAACACGAGGTAGGAGAGCTCGAAGCCGATCAGGTAGCTGGCGATGGGGAAGAACTCGATCTCGCCCACCATCTCCTCGTCGGCGGCTCTGACCATCACCAACATCCCTTCGTCGTCGGTCCAGAACCCGTCCGTATCGAACTTGCGGCGGAAGACGGGCTCGGCCTGGAGCCCGAGTGGGAAGTAGCACCCCCGGTGCGAAAGCGAGTTCAAGTTCGTGTACAGCTCGTCGAGATCGTGCCGCCGGACCGGACGGAGCCAGAGGCGCTCACTCCGCAGCACGGCTATAGCTCGCGGCCCTGCGCGGCGGAGCCACCCACCCGGGCCGGCCGCGCGGACGACTCGTGCCACCGGTCCCAGTGGCTGCTGTGCGTGGACAGGTACGCCCCGGGATGGAAGTGCAGGTCGTAGAACTCGGTATCGAGATGCACCGCCTGCACGAACCCAGTCAGCACGATGGTGGTCGGCGTCGATGGGAACCGACCGTGGGTGTCGTAGACATACTGAGCGATCTCACCGAGGCACGCGACGAACTCCTCGCCGTAGGGTGCGACCTGGCTCTTGATCTTCCGGGTCTGTTTCCACGGGCCCGGGGTCGCGGGGTCGTAGGCTCCCCCCGACCCGAACTTGCGACGGACGAAGAGTTCGACCGCTGCTCGCATGTCGGTCTGGTAGGGCGGGCACAGGGCCTCGTACAGGCCGTCGAGGCCCACCGGGTTCGGCATCGTCCAGCGCTCGTCCTCCACGAACCGGAACCCAAGTCCAGCGACGCCCTGACTCGCGAAGGCACCCAGGACGCTCCAGCGGTTCAGGCCGGACAAGAACAAGCCACCCAAACCCATCGCCTGCATCGTAAGGACGACGTTGTGGGCCATGAAGTCCAGCTCTGCGCAGTTGGCCTCGTAGGCCATCTGTTGGAGGACCGACAGAGGGGTGGGCCGAGAGTCGTCCAGCAGTCCGCTGCGCACGAACGGCGCGAGGTCACCAGCCGGGCGCCCAGCAGCATCGTCCACGATCAAGCTGCCATTGGCGATGGACATCGCCAGCAGCCCCAGAACCTGTTCGCTGGCATCACCGACAGGCATGAACAGCGTCGAGCCCGGGGCGTTGGCCATCCACAGGTTGGGCGGAAGCATGTGGGGTGGCCGAGCCGGCAGGTCCAGCCGTTCGCCAGACAGCCTGGTGGTGTGCTCCCGGCACGCGGCCAGGACCTGGTCGGCGCCCTCATCGACTCCGTCGCCGAGCTCCTGCATGCGGGTCGGGGTGGCGTCGCGGGTGTTGGTCAAGTAGGTGCCGGAGTCGTCGGTGAAGAAGAGAACCGGGGTGCCGAACCCGGCGGCGGTCGGTGCCGTGCGGCCAGTGAACCGCTGGGTGTAGTGCGCGTGGGCGTCGGCACGGTCGGGTCCGAAGAGTACGCCGAAGTTCCAGCCACTCACGCCGGTCGCGGCGGCGACGAGGACGTCGCGCTCGAGCTTGGTCAGCGGCGCAGGTCCGGCGCGGGAGGTGAAGGCGAGCGGTCCCGAGGGAAGGGTCATGCCCATCCCGAACCGCCGCGAGCGCCTCCCGAAGATGGCAGCGAGCAGGGGGAACGAGAGCAGTTCCTCCAGCGGGTCCTTCGGCGCCCTCTCAGGCATGTCGATTCACCGCCCGTCGCACCGCCTGCAGCGACGGCCTCGGCAAGAACCTCGGAACCCGCGCCTGATAGGCGCTATATGCCTCGCCGAACTGACTACGCAGGTCGCGCTCCTCGAATCGGACGCCGATCAGGATGTAGCCGGTCCCCAGGGCTGCAAAGAGGAGACGGCCCGCGCTCATGTCGGGCGCGGCCCAGAACGCGATGATGAAGCCGACCATGATCGGGTGACGCACCAGCCGGTAAACGAAGGGTTGGCGGAAACCGGTCGGCTCATGGCTTCGCTCCCGGGCGTACGCCGCGACCTGGCGCAGTCCGAACAGGTCGAAGTGGTCGATCAGGAACGTGCTCCCGACCACCGTGATCCACCCCGCGACGTACACCACGTGCAGCAGCAGCCGGGTCACCTCACCGTCCACCGACCATACGATGGCGGGCAGCGGTTGCCACGCCGAGACCACGAAGGCGAGCAGCAGGGTCGCTGCGAGCACGAAGGTGCTGCGTTCGATCTCCTCGGGGATGAACCGGGTCCACCAACGCTTGAAGGCCGGCCGGGCCATCACGGTGTGCTGGACCGCGAAGAGTCCCAGCAGAACCGCGTCGATGAGGACGGAGACCCAGACCGAACCTACCGATCCCTCGTCTATGCCTCTCGGCACCGCGACGTTCGACAGGAAGCCGATCGTGTAAACCAACACGGCCAGGAACAGCGCATACACAACCGCCCCGTAGCCGATAACCAGAACCCGTCGACGCATCACGGCTCCCTCCGACCCCGTCGACCCAACCGACGTGGGCCACGAGATCCAACCTGCGCGTCGGCCATTGCCCTCATCCAGTGAACAATGTGTACTGGCCGGACCCGCCCAGTGACCGAGCATCGGAGGCGCCGTCATGTCCAGGGCCGGCTACGGCCAGTACTGTCCGGTCGCGAAGGCCGCCGAGCTCATCGACCAGCGGTGGACACTGCTGGTCATCCGTGAACTCTTGGCCGGCAACACGAAGTTCAACGACCTGCACCGCGGCGTCCCACTCATGTCGCGGACCTTACTGTCCAGGCGCCTCCGACAACTGGTGGCGAACGGCTTCGTGGAAAGACGCTTGCAGCCGGACGGTCCCACCTACCAGCTCACCGAGGCCGGCGAACAGTTCCGCGACATCATCCAGGCACTGGGCGAATGGGGAGTGAGGTGGATCGACTCGCTCAACGACGAGGATCTCGACCCCGCCTTCCTCCTCTGGGACATGCAAAGGAGCATCGACCTCGAGGCCCTCCCCACCCATCGCGTAGTGGTCGCCATCACCTTCCGTGAACTCCAGGGCAACCTTCGTGATTGGTGGCTGGTGCTGACCCCCGCCGAGGTGGATGTATGCGAGCACGACCCCGGCTACGGCACCGACCTCTCACTCGACACCCAACTACGCACCTTCGTACGAGTCTGGCGGGGAGACCTCGACTGGGACGAAGCCGTCCAGGCAGGCGGGCTGCTCGTCGGCGGCCCCACCGAGCTGCGAAGGCAACTGCGCCAGTGGCTCAAGCTCAGTCACTTCTCGTCCGTTACGAGGTAGCCCTATCTGTCGGGAAGTGGCCAGCGCCGCGATCGGCAGTTCTGCGAGCGTCAATTACCTCACCTTGTTCCGTGGAAGGATCCCGTACTGGTCACGCTCCCGCGTGCCGATCCCGCTGTGGCACGCTCCGCGTGCCGATCGGTCAGTGGGGCCAGACGGGTTGAGCTCGATTTGCCGCAGCCACAATCTCTGCGGCATCCAGGTGACTCGTGGTCGGCTCGATGCCGACGTGGGACCACTGGCACACGATGGTCAATGAACCAGCTGGGGGCAGGGGCCAGAGCCAGTAGTCACGCTCGACGCTTCGGTCGCCACCGCCACCACCTCGTCCCATGAGCACGGCGTGGTCTGGAGTCCGTTCGGCACCGGCCAGGGCAAGGTCGGGCCTTGTATCGACGTTCGTCGCGCGCCGCCCGTCCGCGAACTGAAAGCCCCACTTCAGTCGGCCACGTTGCCACTCCTCGTCCTGGTCGTGTCGATACGGACCGTTGAACACCTCATCGTGCAGGTCCAAGCGCCTCAGTCGCGCGCGTGTGCGAACGTGCAGGGTCATGGCTAACCCAGCCGGGAAGACCCGCAATCCGGTCAGCATCACCGCGGTCTGGTCCGAGCGGCCAATGATCAGCTCAACCGGCACTACTCCTGGGAGGACGTCGTCCGGTGGGTTCAGCCAAACCGGCTGAGGTACGTCGTCTTCCGGCTCCACGGGAGGACGCACAGGATCTGGGAAGAAGTCGCTCACGCGATGATCCTGACACCTCGGCTTGATCCTGAGCAGCAGGTGTCACAAGGGGATCGCCGTGCGGGACGCGCCCCGTGATCCAGTTTCTGACGGTTGCGGCTTTCTTTACTGCATTCGCACCGCGGTGACCGCGAGCGTGGTGTAGTCCATGGTGAAGTGACCGCCGAGTGCGTCGACGGCTTTGCCGACGGCGTCGAGGATCGAGGCAGTCTGGTCAGGGGCGAGCTGGGTGAGGCCGCCGGTAGTGGGCAGCAGGTCCAGCCATTGGTCGCGGGTGTAGGTCTGTTGCCAGTCGAACTGCCATTGTTCGGGTTCGCGGAAGTGTCTGGTCGTCTGGATCGTGTCGGCGACCTTGGCATACATGGTTTGGTAGGTCTGCAGCAGCCGGCGGGCGGGTAGTTCGGCCAGGGGCGAATCCGGTGCCGCGGCGCGCAGGGCTGCGGCGGAAGGTTCGGCGATCTCGAGGGGCGGCTCGAACATGTGGCTGAAGATCGCCAGGAGACCTTGCGGGCGCAGCAGCGCGGCGGCTTTGGCGGGGCCGACGACGGGGTCGATCCAGTGCCAGGCCTGTGCGGCGATCACGGCGTCGAAGGTGCGGTCCTCCGGCTGCCACGCCTCGAACGTCGCCACCTCCACCGGCACGCCCGTGGCACGCGCGAACTCGGCCATCCGGGCGTCCGGCTCGACCCCCAGCACCGTGCAGCCGGCGGCTTGGAACTGGCGCGCGGCGATACCGGTTCCGCAGCCGACGTCGAGCACCTCACTGCCTGGGCTGCCCTCGACGATGCGCGCGACCAGCGCGGCGGGATAGCGCGGTCGCGCCCGGTCGTATCGCCGCGCGTCCACCCCGAAGGATTCGGCCATCTGGCGGGCGGCGTGCAATGCAGGCGCGGGCGGTAGGGGCTGCTCCGAAGGTAGAGTGGGCACACGCCCACGCTAAGTGGGCACGCGCCCACTAGCAAGTGCATCACGCGATCGAGTGTCTTCGGGAGGTGGAGCGAGTGCCGACCGGGGTGCAGCTGCGCGACGCGCGGCAACAGCTGTTCGACGCGGCCGAACGCGTGTTGCTACGTGACGGCGCGAGCGCACTCACCAGCCGCGCCGTCACCGAGGAAGCCGGCTGCGCCAAGGGCGTTCTGCACCGGCATTTCACGGACTTCGACGCCTTCCTCACCGACCTCGTGCTCGACCGAGCTGCCCGGCTCGAGGCGTCCACGACGCGACTGCGCGAGTCTGTCGGCTCGGCCACGATCGTAGAGAATCTGACCGTCGCGCTGACCGGGTTCTTCGGACCGGTGCCCGCCGCAATCGTTCCTCTCATCACGTTCCGCGACCGGCTCCGGACTCGGCTTCGGCAAGCCACTCCGGGAGGCGGAATCGCCATTCTCGGTCAAGCCACGGCTGCGATCTCCGCCTACCTCGCAGCCGAGCGCAACCTCGGCCGAATCACGACCTCCGCTGACCTCGACTCCCTCACGCTTTCCCTCGTCGGCGGCGGCCACCTCCTCACGACCGCACAGCAGCCCGGACCGCCATCGGACGAAGAGGTCGAACGGCTCGTCGCAGCCGTCATCACCCCCGTAGCCGCCGTCCCGTAAGTCCAACCGGCTGCGCTGATGACGGACGCAGTCGACAGGCTTTGAGGACCACTCTCCCCAAGCGGATCGGCGTACGGTGCCTACATGAGGGGAGGAACCTGGTGCCGAGGACCAGTCCTCAACGCTTTCCGTTGTGCGATACCGGTGGGCCACCGATAACCGCTGGTCACGGACCGTTGGATCAGGCTCGATGCGGACGCCTGCCGTTCACCACTCGTCGAGAAGCGCGTCGTAGACCTCGAGGGAGGTGGCAGCGATGAGAGCGGTCAAGCGGTCGAGCCGTGCCTCTCCGACAGCCGGAACAAACACAATTCCGCGACGGTTCACGTTGACTCCTGCGGACTCCACGATCCGCTCCGCCCGATCGAGCCACCCGGAAGGGCGACCGGCGAGGCCAACTGCGGTCCCGCCGTCGTCGATCGTCAGCTTGTCACCGCGTCGTCGGACGCGAACCACCACCGGCTCGGACGAGCCGTAGGTCTTGCCGGTGTGAAGGGCCTCCAACGTCACAGCAACAGCGTGCCACCGCGGTTGCGGCGAAGCGAACTACTTACCTGCCTGTCAGCCGGGCGCGGGATCGGCGCCACCCGGGTGCCCCGTCGGCGGTCCGTAGACGGATCCCGTACTGTCACGCTCCGCGTGACGATCCCTGTGCGGTCCGCACTCGACCGTTCCTAGCCGCGGTGGCTGGGAGTGGGTGAGGATCGCATCATGCGCATGGTCGTGGCGAGGGTGGCACATCAGATCCCGGAGCGGTCGCCGCTACATCTGGCGGTCGGGCAGCGCGTGGAGGTCGGCGACCGAGATACCGAGTGGCCCGAGTTCGTGTTCGTCAACGCCGCGAACGGCTGCGGATGGGTGCCGGCCCGGCACCTGTCCGCGTCCTCCGGGTCCGCGATCGTGGTAGCGGCGTACGACACCACCGAGTTGCCGACACAAATCGGTGAACGGCTGGAGGTCGTCGCCGAAGATCTGACCAGCGGCTGGTTCTGGTGTCGCTCGCCCGGGGGCCGTGAGGGTTGGGTGCCGATCAAGACGCTCGATCCCAGCGACTGACCATCCGCCAAGCGGCGCTCCGCAAAGGGATCGACCTCATCCCACTGGGGGACGTCATGTCTGGACTGTTGATCGGATACGCCCGCGTGTCCACCGAGGAGCAGGACCTCACCGCGTAGCGCGACGGGCTGGCCGCGCTCGGTGTCGAGGCGTCCCGCATCTACGTCGATCACGGACTGACCGGCACCAACCGGGAGCGGCCCGGCCTCCGGGAGGCACTGTGCGTGCCGTGCCGGCGACACGCTCGTGGTCACCAAGCTCGACCGGCTGGCCCGCTCGCTGCCGGATGCGCGGGCCATCGCCGAGGACTTGACCAAGCGCAAGGTGCGGCTCAGCCACGGCGCATCCGTCTACGACCAGTCGGCCGGCTGCTGTTCAATGTGCTGGCGATGGTGGCCGAATTTGAGGCCGACCTCATCCGATCCAGGACTCGCGAGGGCATGCGCGTCGCGAAGGCCAAGGGCCATCTGCGTGGCAAGCAGCCCAAGCTCAATCCCCGCCAGGAAGCGCACCTGGTTGAACTGCTGCACAGCGGCGAGTACACCACCGCCGAGCTCCGCGACCTGTTCGGCGTGGCCCGCTCCACAGTCTACCGAGCCGTCGTCCGGAGCAAGACCGCCGGTACCGCTCGGGCTACTGCCACATCGCCGCGTCCGGCATCACGTCCGGTCGTCCACACCGACAACGCACCGCCGGATATCTACCGACCGCGGCACGGCGCGCTGAGTGACATTCCGTCGGAGAACCGATGCCGGCCGCGTGCACGAGCAGGACGCCCGGACAAGGCGCCTCAACCGGGACGCTGAGCATCCGCGTCAGACCTACGGGCGTCGCCGCCGGCTGAGCACGCCAGGCGCCGTAGGCGGTTCCCCTGTCGGGTTGCCTCGCGATTGTGGCGTCAGCGCATCGACAGCCGACCGGTTCACGGACGTCGTACATTCTTGCGATGGCCGATTTCGTGCTGATCCACGGGACGACGCAGGCACCGCAGGGATGGGACCGGTTGGCGGCGGCGCTGCATTTGCGTGGTCATCGTGCCATCGCTGTGGATCTGGCCGGTTGCGATGAGCGCCCGATTGCTGAGTGTGCCGACGCAGTCAGCCAGCAAGCACCCACGGACCTGAACGCGCCGATCGTCGTCGCACACTCCGGGACTGGACCCGTGCTACCAACGGTGGCCCGGCTGCTCGACGCGCGGAGGCAGGTATGGCTGGCAGCGATCGTCCCGGACGGCCGACGCCCGTTGCTCGAGGAGATCAGGTCCGCACCCACCGAGATCTTCAATCCCGAGTGGCCGGGTAAGGATCCGACCGCAGATCCCGTTCTGGCCGGCTACTTCCTGTTTCATGACTGTGATCTGGAGACATTGCAGTGGGCGCTGAGCACGCTGCGGCTCTTTGCCCCTTCGGCGCTCTACGCGGAGGCAGTGACATTGCTTCCGAGCGTCCCGTCGACCTACGTCCTCGCCGCGCGGGATCGGACGCTCAGACCGGACTGGTGCCGGCGCGCGGCCCGGCAGCGCCTCGGCGCCGAGGTGATCGAGATCGATGCGGGCCACTGCCCGCACGTGTCCCGGTCGGAACAGGTCGCCGACCTCCTCGACCGACTGGCCTCGGCGCCGTCCGACCCACCGTAGAGAAAGCACCAGCCCGCTCGCCGATCGCTTACTGGCGATTCCGAACGGTCACCGCTGCATCGGCGAACCGCGGCCGGTGTCGCCGTGCGCCGTTTGGTTGTCGACCTCCTACACCTAGCGATCTCCCCGCTCATCACCATTACCTACTCCTTCGCCTCGGCCCCTCTCCGCCCATCACCAACCACCAATGGCTTCCCAATCTCCATCTCCTCTGACGCCTCCACTTCTCCCTTCCATGCGGCACGCATGCTACGAAATTCGGTAGCGGGACGGGCGCAGATCCCTGGCCCCACAAGGGATTCCGTGGTTATCGACGGTTGTTGACGGAGGTGATTTCGATGCACGGTGGCATGAAGGTGTACCGGGGCGCAGCGGCGGCCGCTCGGCACTACGTCGAGGCCGATCGCTCGCGCGCCGACGACTACTACCTTGCCGAAGGCAGTGGGGTCGCCATGCAGATCGTGGCCACCCCGGACACCGTCCAGCATCGCACCGACATGGACGGCGAGACCTACGAGCAGTGGGTGGCCGGGTTCGACGTCGAGACCGGCGCGGCGAAGGGTCGGCTGCGCAATGACGACCAAGGGGTGCGGTTCGTCGAGGTCACGGTTAACGGGCCGAAGACCTGGTCGCTCGCAGCCGCGTTGCACCCTGAGGTCGCCGAAGCGTATGACGTCGCGCAGATGGCGGCAGCCGAGGAGATCATCGGCTGGCTCGCCGCCCACGCCACCACCCGGGTCGGGCCGCGCGGGCGGCAGGTGCAAGTGCCGGTCGAGCACATCGAGTCGGCCGTCGTGCGGCACTTCACCTCGAGGGCCGGCGACCCACACCGGCACTTGCATCTACAGATCAACGCCAGGGTCTTCGCCGATGGGAAGTGGCGCGGGCTGCACACGGTCGGAGTCCGCGACAGCCTGGAGGCGGTCAACGGGATCGGGCACGCAGCGGTGATGACCAACCCGGAGTTCCGCGAGGCGCTTGCGCGGCACGGGTTCACACTCGAAGCCGAGACGGGCGAGGTGGTCGAGCTGGCGGCGTACTCCGGAGCGTTCAGCGCCCGCGCCAAGCAGATCGAGGCGAACATCGACACCTACGAGGCCAAGTGGCGGGCCGACCACCCTGGCGAGGAACCCGGACCGGCGTTGCAGCAGGCGTGGGACCGACGGGCATGGGCCGACGCCCGACCGGACAAGGTCGTGCCGACGAGCGGTGGAGAGCTGCGGCAGCGCTGGGTCGAGGAGCTGCACGAGCTCGGCTACGTCGCACCTGCGCCGAACGCGCCGCTCTGCTCGCTGCGCGCGGGTGCGGTTGATCGCGACGGGGTGGTCGAGCTGGTCCTCGTCCGCCTCGGCTCCCGTCGCTCGGCGTGGAACGCTGCCGACGCCCGGGGTGAGGTCGAGCGTGTCATCGCGTCGGGCGGTGGAGTCGTGGACCCAGCCGTGCGCCGCGAGCTGGCAGAGGACCTGACCGCCCGCGTCATCGCCGCATCGCAGCCGTTGCTCGGCCGATCCGACGAGCCTGACCACGTCCGCACCTTCAGCTCGACGGAGGTGCTGGCCGTCGAATACGAGATCATCGACCGGATCATCGCCCGCGCCGAGGCCGAGTCGATCACCGTCATCGAGGGCGCGGCCGGTGCCGGCAAGACCGCCCAGCTGGCCGCCACCCGAGAGCAGGCGATCGCCGCCGGCCGTCGGATGGTCGTGGTCACCCCGACGCTCAAGGCGGCCCAGGTGGCACAGGGCGCGACCGGAGCAGCGTCGTACTCCGCTGCCTGGCTTCTCCATCAGCACGGCTTCCGCTGGGATGAGGACGGCCGGTGGAGCCGGGTCGAGGCCGAGCCCGACGTCAGGGCCCGGCTGCGACGCGGGGATCTGCTCGTCGTCGACGAGGCGGGCATGGTCGACCAGGACACCGCCCGCGCACTGCTTCGTCTGGCCGATGGGAGCAAGGCGCTGGTGATACTGGTCGGCGACCGCCATCAGCTTCCCGCCGTCGGTCGAGGTGGGGTGCTGGATCTGGCGATCAGGTACGCACCCGGTCGGGTGCAGCAGCTCGACGGCGTGCGCCGCTTCGAGGATCCGCGCTATGCCGAGCTGTCGTTGCGAATGCGGACCGGCAGCGCGTCTGGCGCAGTGTTCGACGAGCTCCTCGCCCGCGGCGAGATCGTCATCCACACCAGCGACGCCGAGCGATCGCGCCGCCTGGCCGCTGAAGCCAGCGTTGGCAAGCTCGTCGTCGCCGACACCCGCGAGCAGGTGGGCCGGATCAACGCCTTCGCGCACCGGATCCGCAAGGCGACCGGTGAGGTCGACGAGCAGGTGCTGACCGCGGCAGGTGAACGGCTCGGCGTCGGCGACACCATCGCGACTCGGCGCAACGACCGCGATGCCGACGTCGCGAACCGCGAGTTGTGGATCGTCGTCTCGTGCGATCGCGGCGCGCTCACCGTAAGGGGCGAGGCGGGGACTCGTGTGTTGCCGCCCGACTACGTGCGCCGCGATGTGGAGCTCGCCTACGCCACGACCGTCTACGGCGCGCAAGGTGCGACGGTTGCGGAGAGCCATCTGCTGGTCGGCGAGCACAGCGGCGCCGCCTCGGCGTACGTCGGGATGACGCGTGGCCGGGAGCGCAACGTCGCCCATCTCGTCGCTGAGTCCGTCGAGGATGCGCGCAAGCAGTGGTGCGACGTGTTCGCGCGCGATCGTGCCGACCTCGGGCCGGCGCACGCGCGGGAGGCTGCGGTCGAGGCGATCGAGCGGTACGGACCGAAGGCACCAAGGCGGCGGGCGGCGCCGCGTCTTCCTGCCGAGTTCGATTCCCGGCCCGCGGCATCGCCGTCGGCACCGGGCATCGGGTTCTGAAGCGCGGTTGAGGCACCGGATCGGATTCAGCCCGTTCGCCACAGCCTGATCAGTTGCTCGCCGACGTCGAGCCTGTCGTCGTAGGGCTCGACCGTGACGCCGACGACGCATCCGGGTCCGCTCGGCGCAAGCACAACGTTGTGGCCGTTGCCCAAGTCCGCCCACCTCCGCGCGAACGCGACTCCAGCGTTCCAGGTTGCCGGGGCGGCCGGGTGCCGGGACGTCGCCAGTTGAGTGGCGAGCCGTTCGGCGATCTTGGCGACGGTCGCTGCCGGCTTCATCCCGTCGCCGTCCGCAGTCGGCTCTGGCGGACGCGGGTCGAACCGCGTCCGGATGAACCGGACCCGCGGCTCCTTCGGACCCGCCGCCCTCACTGGCACTGCTTCGCGCCCGCGGACCCACGCTTCAGGCGTGAACGAGTCGTCTCCTCGGTCAAGGATCCGCGCGGCGTCCGGGTGAGTCGGCCCCCGCGCGATGACGATCGGCCACTTCCACGCCTCGCGGACCACATCCGGCAGCGCGAGCTCCTCCCACACGTCGACCAGGAGGGGGCCGTCGATCCAGCGGATCATCTCCTCCGGAGAGCCACCTTGGAGGAGTTGCTCGTAGACGCCCTTGCGCTGCATACGGTCGTGCATGTCCCACTGCCGGACCGGCCCGTCGCCAAGGAGGTCGGCGAACTCCAAGATCGCGAAACAGTCGGGCGTCTCCACGTTCCAGAGGGTGCTCGGCACCCAGAAGTGCCCGACTCCAGGCGCTTCATGCTCGACCCAGTCGATGAGGCGGCGCAGGTTGAGGTCGTATCCCGCGGCTTCCAGGATCCGCCCAGCGACCTTGAGGGTCGGTGACTTCAGACCTCGCTCGTACGCCGACATCGTCGCCTGCGACGTACCGGATCTGGTGGCCAGCTCAGCCTGCGTCAGACCGCTGGCTCGTCGTGCGACTTCGATCAGGTACGCCCGATCCATCTCTCGACGATATCCGATCGAACGTATTTGGCGCTCTGTGCGGCACGGCCCTAACACCTACCTGTCGCCCACGATCCTCGCGGGCCAACGCCTGACAGGAGGAACCATGAACAGCAACACCCACGACGTCCCCTTCCACGCTCGCCACGACGACGAACTGGTCACGCTCGATGACGTCGCCGAGATCCTGCGGACACCGGTCAACACCGTTCGCTGGTGGCGCCAGGAGGGCACCGGGCCGGAGTTCTTCAAGATCGGCCGGCGCCTCTACACGACCGTCGGCGACCTGCGGACCTTCATCCGCACCCAGCGCCTCGCCTCCCAGCCCGTGCTCGGCAAGCCGAAGGCGGTGTGAGCCGTGCACTGGCCGCCCGACGCCGGAGACGACACCGACCCGCGGCACGTCTTCCTCGACGCGCACAACGTGATGGCGCGCTACGGCTGGGGCAAGACGAAGGGCTACCAGAACCTGAAGGACCGCTCGCTCGTGCCGGCGCCGGTCATGACGCACCCCGACCGGTGGAGGCTCGACCAGATACTGGCTTGGGAGGAGAAGCGGATGGCGGTGGCCGAAGCCGCGATGGAGGCGCTCGTCGTGCCGGACCAGGAGGCGACCATCAGCAAACTGCTGCCCCAGCCAAAGCAACGAAGGCAGGCAGGGTGACAGTTGTCGCCGTCGCTTGCGAGATTGTGTCGGTGCCTGCATCTACGGTCCAGTTGCTATGGCAGCCCGACACCCAGCATCGGTACGCGGCAATGCCCTCTCGCACGCTAGGAATCCCAGATGACCTATTTCAGCGCAGCAGAGTTGCGGCAATCCGCTGGTGGAATCACGGCGAGCGCAGCCCAACATGAGCTTTCGCGAGTCGCGAAGTCCGCTGGCGTGAGGTTCGACGTCTTCCTGAGCCACAGCTTCCGCGACGCTGTGGTCATCCTGGGGTTGAAGCAAATTCTCGAGTCCGACGGGCTCAGCGTGTACGTCGACTGGATCGAGGACGCCGGCCTCGATAGGAGTCAGGTGACCGCTGCCACAGCCGCCCAGTTGCGTCAGCGGATGCGGTCTTGCTCGAGCCTGGTCTATGCGACATCCCAGAACGCCTCAACATCGCGCTGGATGCCGTGGGAACTCGGATTCTTCGATGGGACCCACGGCCCCGACAGGGTCGCGATCTGTCCAGTCTCGACCGGCACAGGCAGCTATACCGGGGAGGAGTATCTGGGCCTCTACAAGACCTTGGAGAAGGTCCGAGATGGCGACGGACTCCGCCCCTACGCATCCGACCGGGTCGAAGCCAAGCTGAACGACTTCAATCGTTCGCCGCTGGCAGAGGAGCCTTCGTGGGCCTGACGTAGGTGCCGTAGAGCCGCGCATTAATCAACAGAGACTGCTGCGCGCTATCGGCAGTGCGCCCAGATCGCGATGGAGACGCCGACGACGAGAAGGGGACCATAGACGGGCGCAACCGCCCAGGACCGAATGTCTTCCCAGTCCGGCCAGTAGTTGACCTTGGAGCCGGCGGGTCCAGCAAAGGCTGGGTTTAACGAGAAGCTAGGAATGTCTCCGCCGGCGGCGACCTTGTCGTAGAGCTTGCGGAATGCTCGCTCCTGCTTGAGGTAGTTGGCGTCGAGTAGACCAAAAATGGCGACGGCAGCAACGCCCAGCATCGCGACCCAGAGCTGCTCCTTCGTAACGGCATAGCCGTAGGTGATGGTGACGATCGGCAGCAACCACGACTTCGATGACGATGATGCCTGAGACATCTGGGTGACGACCGCCTGAATGAAGGACAGGTGCTGCCGCCGGTCTTCCGGCGATACATCCTCGCTCGGTCCGGGCAGCACCGAGCGGATGAGTTCGAGAGTTGCGTCCTGCTCGACTTCGCCCTCTGCTTCCGTGTCTGGCCACCGCAGTTCCACCCGATCGTTGTGCCAGCGGGGACGACGTGAAAGTGAACGTGGGGGACGGTTTGGGAGTGGATCTGGAGGCGGCGGGTGACGCCGGACGACGCTGGGTTCGATCTTTGCGGGCGGGGAAGTCGCCGGCCTTCTTGGTGGCTCGTGGGCTGGCCCGGTCGGGGCGGTCGCGGACGAAGAAGCGCGGGTCGAGGATCTTGAGCAGGAAGGTGGCCAGGGCCAGGTCAAGATCCTGAGGGGGGAAAGCCCGCCGTGACCGAGTCGGTCGCGGCGGCCAGGGCGTGCGGGAAGCTGATCTTGTCGGGTGGGATGCCGGTGGCGTCGACGGCGGCGCCGATCAGGGTGTGGATGGCCTGGTAGACCGCGAACAGCGCCCACATCTCCTGGGCGACGCCCTCGGGGTCCTTGCTGCGCAGCACGGGCATGCCCGCGCCCATGTCGGTCTTGTGGTGGCCGATCACGGTCTCGCACCCCAGCGCATCGGGTAGGCGCACGCCAGGTCCAGCGCCGGGTAGGCCTCGGGGTCGAGCAGGTCGGTGACCAGCGCGAACACCTCCGAGGATGTCCTCGGTCGTCGCCGTCACTGCCCGGCCGCGGCTGGTGTGCACGGTGTACTCGATGACCCGCACGGTGATCGGCGGCCCGTCGGCCTTGCGGCCCGGGTGCAGCTGGGCCAGGTAGCTGCCGTCGGCGAGCACCGTGGATCGGGGGTCAGCGCGAAACGACGCCGAGGCCCGCCACAGGATGTGCGCCCCGGTGGCCAGCACGTCGCGGGCCAGGGCGTGGGACAGGAAGTTCCGGTCGGCCAGCACCAGCATCCCCGGGCCGAACGCCGCCAGCAGGTCGCGGGCCAGGGTCTGCTCGCCGACGGTGTAGGGGCCGAACGTGGCCCCGAGTCAGCGCCCCGGTCCCCGACTCGGCCGCGACCACCCAGCGGACCTGCGGGAACGCCCCGGCCCGGGTGGCGTTCGAGGGCCGGCCGAAGAACTCGGCGTTCTCCTTCGTGTCCGGCAGGTCGGTGGTGGAGCCGTCCATCGACACCACCCGCAGCCCGCAGCAGAACACCCCCGCACCGCCGCCGACCGTCGGCCGGGCCGCCGACCGGGCCGGCGACCTGCGTCGAACAGCATGTGCAGCGGATCGGCGCCCAACCGGGCCGCGGGCCCGCGACAGGATGGAGATGTTCGGCGGCCGCCACCGCCGGCCCTGCCCCGGCATCCACCCAGCCGTCCGGGTCAAGCACCCCGTCCAGCAACTGCTGGCCGCGGCGGCGGTGATACAGCGCGTCCGACCAGCTTGACCATGACCCGCCCGTATGGCCGCGGCGCCTGTGGACTGGATGATGTTGATCCCGTCGGGCGAAACCGCTGCGCGCACACCCCGGGCCGCGCGCCGCACGGATTCTCCGAGCTGCCTGCTCTCAGATGGCGTGAGGTCGGTGTGCTCAACCACATGCCTGTTGGGTACAACCAGGGTGTGCCCGCGAGTGGCTGGGACGAGAGGGAAGAACGCCGTGACGTTCTGGTCCTGGTAGACGACCCTGGCACTCGGGTCTTCACCCTTGATGATGGCGCAGAAAGGGCACCGGGCCTGAGTCACGGCCGAATCACTCCCTGAGACGACCATGTCTCAATGTTCCTGACCAGGTTGCCGTAAGTGGCTTGGGAGTCGATCTTGTTCTGCCAGTCGGTCGCAGTGGGGTCGAAGATCGGCACTCCAGCGATCCCCGCATGTGTAAAAGGGTTCCCTCCGAGGGAGTCAACTGTCCCCATGGATGACAGGCCATGGATCCGGACTCCCAAGAGTGGCTTCTTGTCGTACCACGCCTTCTCGATCTCGTACTTCACCCACGGCCGGCCGTGGACCGTACCCGCTTCGGTGGACACCCGGCTTAGCTGCCCGATTCGTCGCGATTCGTCGGGAGAGCAAGAAATGGGTTCGACACGCCGCTCATATACGCCGGAGTACAAGGCGCAATCGGTAGCTTTCGTCCTTGACGGCGGCCGCCCGGTTGCCGAGGTCGCCCGCAATATCGGCGTCCACGAGATGACTCTTGGCAAGTGGGTGAAGGTGGCACGAGATGCCGCGGAATCCGGGAAGTCCCCGGATGTGCCGCTGGGTGAGTCCGAGCGCGCCGAGCTGGTGCGGCTGCGCGCTGAGTCCCGGGATGACAAGTCTGCAATCGCTGAGCTCCGGATGCAGGTGGAGTTCGCAAAAAAAGTGGCGACCTGGTTCGCGAAAGGCAGTCAGTAAGATTCGCTGCCATCGCGGACTGGGCTGATTCTGGCGATTACCCGGTGTCCTTCATGTGCGCCTGGCTCGGGGTCTCCCGTTCCGGCTATTATGCGTGGCGGGGCGCGGAGCCGTCCCAGCGGTCCAAAGACGACTCGGCGCTGGTCGCGGTCATGAGGAAAATCTATGAGGACGCGCGGGGCAATCCCGGGGTGCGGCGGATGCGCGCGGGCCTGGCGGCGCTGGGGCACCTGGTGTCGCACAAGCGCGTGCACCGGCTGATGCAGGCCGCTGGCCTGCGCGGGCGCCACCCGAGAGCCTGGAAGCGGACTACTATCGGCGGGGACAAGCCGGTGCCCGCCCCCGACCTGATCGGCCGGGACTTCACCGCCGGCCGCCCCGATGAGAAATGGTGCGGCGACATCACGTACGTGAAAACGTGGGACGGATGGGCTTACCTCGCGACCGTCATCGACCTGCACTCACGCAAACTCATCGGCTGGGCCATCGCTGATCATATGCGGACCAGCCTGGTCACGGCGGCCCTCGATATGGCCATCTCCGCCCGGAAACCGCCCCCGGGAGTCGTCTTTCATTCCGACCGCGGCTGCCAATATACATCTTCGGTGTTCGACGAGTACTGCACCGGGAATAACATCAGGAGGTCTCTGGGAAGGACGGGAATCTGCTACGATAATGCCGTATCGGAATCGTTCTTCGCGACGTACAAGAAAGAGCTGATCCATACCCGCCCGTGGCCCTCGCTGGCGAACTTGGAGAAGGAGACGTCTGACTGGATCAGCAACTATTACAATCCGCTGCGGAGGCATTCGACCCTCGGGTACTTGACACCTGAGGAATACGAACTAGGATATAGGCAACTCAGTCAATTGGCAGCCTAATTCGGTGTCCAAAAAAACGGGAACGCTCCACCGGCGGTCCCTTTGCCAATGAGCACAATCACCACACGCTTGTAGGCCATTTGCCCATCGATCCACTTCTGGATGGCAGCGGCCCCGCCTTGGCGAACCTTCTCCCAATCTTGAGAGTTCAGCACCGGTTGTCCTTCGAGGGCATTGATGTTCTTGACGAGTTGGACACGGTGGACGTCGCGCTCGTAGTGAAAGCTGTAGAAGACGGTCTTGGCCATGGTCATCCTTGGGTAAGCAAGTCTCGGGCTTCTGACAGTAGCCATGAGCTCCGACAGTTCCTCGGCAAATCAGTCCACGAGGACCTGCGCCACAGGCCGAACACGTTGTCGATCTCGGCGGGGTCGACGAAGGTGTCGAAGGCCAACTTGGCTCGCTCGACACTCACCGGGTCGCGCAAGACATCTGCTGTCCATTTCATGCTCTGGCGGACGTCGGCCCCGACCTCGGGGTGATCCACGAACTCCCCAATCACGCGGGCCGTCTCCACAGGATCGGCCACGGCCATGAGCCGCCACAGGTCGCCGAGGTCTTTGTCGCGAACCGCTCCCTTGCGCGGCTCCCGAAGCCGCTCGCCGATCTTCGAGCCTTTCGCCAAGATGAGCGCCGGGATCTCGGCGACGTGGATCTCGGCCGCGAGCCGAGGGTCGGCGAAGTCTGCGATCGTGACCAGGGAGCGGTTGAACACCGCAAGCTCCAAGCCCAGTGCGTTGCCGACGGAGAGCTTGCCGTGTGCCGACTGCAGTGCCGGAACTCCGCGCTTGCTGCGGCTTGGCGTACCGGACAACCCGTGCGGCGCAAGCAGGTCGATCTTCTCGCGGAAGGATCGTGTCCCATCCGACTCGTCGTACGACTTCCGGCCCCACAGCCCGGGACGCGCGGTTGTGCGATGCTCGTAGCCGGCGCCAGCCAGCAGTGCCTCGATGCTGGGAATGTCGCCGACGAGGCCTGGAGTCACTCCGAGGTCGCCATCGCCTGTCGGCATCCGCGGCACGTCGAGATCCGTCGTCCGCAGCAGGACGGCGTGGGCGCCGACCAAGGTCAATGACTCGGCGTGGACCGAGAGGACGTCCACGACATTGATGATCGCGCGGCGGCTCCACTCGATCTCGGTCCGCGGTTCCTTGAAGTCCGTCAAGCCACTCGTCGCCCCAGAAGGATGTCAGCCTGCTCGGCCATGCGATCAATGCCGCCGTAGGCATCGATGATCACCTGATCACGCGCGACGACAGTTATGCCGTTGATCGCCGTCCGGTCAAGCTCGCTCACGCCGTCGAACGGGATCATCGTCACCCGCATCCCGAACGACCCCGGCTCCTTGCGCACGAGCCCGGCTACGTCGGCGGCGCGCGCGACGTCCTCGACGTAGAGCACGGGCCACGCCTCCCCCGCACTGGAGCGGTAGAGGTTCGCGCCGGCGTCACCCGTCAGGGCGTAGTCGATGCCGGCCATGCCTAGTGCGCCGGCGACGTCGTACGCCGACGGCCCGGCCTTGAAGTCCACTGCCCCCGGACGACGAGTGAGGCGGGCAGCACGGCCCGCGCGGAACAGCAGGTCCGCTTCCCTGCCGGGCACGGCCCCACCCGCGGTGTCGATGAGGCCGATCCGCCTCCAGCGCTGTCGCCATGCTTCGACACCCGGCGTCAGGGGGGCGGCGAGCGTCGGGTCGAGCGCCAAGCGCGCCGCCGCGATAGCGGCGACATCAGCCACGCCAGTGAAGCCGATCGGCTCTCCCAGGACGGTCAGGATCTCCTGAGCGAGGTCGAACGACGGACTCACAGCGCCAGACTCAATCCGCGTGACTGTCGTCGGAGCAACGTCGACTAGCACCGCCAACTGACGGGCGCTCAGGCCGTTGACGCGGCGTAGCGTCGAGATGCGCTCCGCAAGGTCCATGTCACCAGTCTAAGCCTGCGTTGCAAATATGCAACGTGTTAACAACTTCGCGAAAACCTAACATCTCGGCCGGACATGTCAGGTGCCTGAACAAGTTCCCGCCCGGTCTCGAAGCCACACGGCCAGATCTGCGCATAGAATCGAGGTGAAGACCCCGGAACGATCACTGGCCTCAGGCCACACCGCCGGGGTTTCGCCGTCGGAGTGATGCACGAGAGTGATGCACGAAGCCCCGGAATCGGCGTCCAACGCCGACCATCGCCGATCCGGCGCGGAACCGTACTAGGCCGCTGACCTGCGGTTTCGCGGATTTCCGTCGACAGCCGCCGATCGGTCCACCTCGTGGCACCAGTGGCAGGCGGAGTAGCCCACGGAGAGCAGGACTGGCACGCCGCGGTGGCGCGCCTCGGCAAATGCCGCATCGGACCAGGTCCACCAGTCAACCGGGTTGTCAGCGTGCTGGAGGAGGTAGGGGCTGGTCGCCTGCCTGAGCCGGTCTGCCATGTCCCCATCCTCGCTGGTGCCTGGCGGCGGCCGGACACCGCCGCCAGCCACGGCCCGGACCAGGGGCAACGTCTTCCGGAGCGGCAGCGCGTGCGCGAGATCATGCTGCCCCGGCTGCTAACGTGCGAGTGTGACCACATCCGGGCCCGTCAAGCCGCCGCAGGGCCGCGGCACCCGGGTCCGCGGCACCCGGCAGGCGGAGGCACTCGCCGTCGCGCTGGCGAGCATGCCGGGATTCTGCAGTGCCCAGCAGATCCACGCCGAGCTGCGAAGCCAGGGCGAGCAGGTCGGCCTGACGACGGTCTACCGGCATCTGCAGGTACTCAGCCAGGACGGCACGGTCGACACGATCCGCGATGCCAGCGGCGAGACGCTCTACCGGCGTTGCCGCAGCGGCGCCCATCACCACCACCTGACCTGCCGCCGGTGCGGCACCAGCGTCGAGGTGGAAGGCCGCGCGGTCGAGCGGTGGGCCGATCAGGTCGCCGCCGAGGCCAGTTTCACAGATGTCGGGCACACGGTCGAGCTGTTCGGCCTATGCCCGGCCTGCGGCAAACTCTGATCCGGCTTGGTTAGGGAGGGCAGGATGCTACGGATGATTTCGGTGCTGAGGCCAGCGCCGAGCAGCCCGCGAATCTGCTGCACCCGGAATACCGCCGGCTCGCCGGGCTGGGCAGACTAGCCAGTCAGGCGTTCCAGGCCCCGCGGAAGGTGGCGTCCTTCGCCGTAACGACGTTTCTGAACATGGGGTGCAGTTCCAGCGCGGGCGAGTACTGGCCGGCCGGCACCACCCGGCCCAGTGCCTCGGCCATCGCGCGCACATGGTGCGGAGCGCCGCCGCAGCAGATGCCGAGGTAATCCACGCCGAGATCGCGGGCGGCGCTGGCGAAATGCGCCATCTCGAAGCGGGTGCAGGCGAAGAGCTCAAGCGCCAGCGGGAAGACCCGGTCCACCTGGTCCGATCTCAGCGATTGCATCGTCGGGGATGCCTCGTCGGTGCGATACGGCACCGGCTGGGCAGCGACATGGCAGTCGACCGCCGCCCGTACCCCGGCCACCAGCGGCAGCATGGTCCGCGGGCCGCGGTCGCAGTTCAGCCCGACGATCGCGGCACCGTGGTCCGCCAGAATCTGGCAGGCCTGCACGTAGTCGTAACCGTCCCGGGTCTGTTCCGGCTGCGTCGTTGCCAGCGTCACCATCGCGGGCAGGCCGAGGTCCTGGCTGACCTGCAGGGCAATCAGCGCCTCCCCGAGGTAGTCATTGGTCTCGGAGATCACGAAGTCGATCCCCTCCTGCACCGCCCAGCCCAGCTGCTCCTCATACATCGCCCGGACGGCAGCGCCGGACGCGGGATTATCCGGCTCGTAGGCCCAGGTGTTGCAGACGTTGCCGGCCACCAGCGCGCCGCCTTCGAGCGCCACCTCCCTGGCAATCCGCACGGCCTGCCGGTTCATGGCCTCCAGGTCGCCTTCGCGGCCGACGTGGCGGAGCTTCTCGCGGTGCGCGTAATAGGTAAGCGCGACCATCACTTCCGACCCCGCGCGCAGGAACTCGCGATGCAGTTCCCGGACCGCGTCGGGGAAATCCAGTACCACCTCCGGGACGTACGGGCCTGCCTTGATGTAACCGCGGCGCTCCAGTTCGAAGACGTACCCCTCCGCGCCGAGCACCGGGCCGGCGCTGAGCCGCTCGATGATCCCTGCCTGCGCTGTCTCGGTCACGATGCCGTATCTCCTGCCGATGCCAGGTCTGCCGCGGCGCCGCCGGAAAAGCGCCCGGGCGCGAACCGCCGGATGTCGTATACGGTGCCCTGCTGGATCGCAAGCTGGGCCAGCACCCGGCCCACCCAGGGCGCGAACTTGTATCCCGTGCCGCGCCACCCTACGCCGGTGAAGACACCTTGCACGCCGGGAACGGGCCCGAGGATGAAGTCATCATCCCCGACCAGGTCGTAGGAGCAGACATCGACGCCGCTGGCGGCGGCCACGTCCACCACCTCAGCGTCACGAAGGCCGGGCATGCACTCGGCGACGAAGTCCTGCACACTGCCGATCCGGCTCGGTACCAGATCCGCGTCGGGCGGATGGTAGAACCCGATCTTGACGCCCGGCGTCCGGCCGTCGTAGATCGGGTGCCCGTAGATCCCGACGTCCAGGTAGGCGAACACCGGCAGCGCCTGCTCCGTGTAGCGGCCGCGCGCCGCGGCCGGCGGGATGAAGTACTTGGACTGCACCGGCCGGTCCGGCCGCAGCGGAAAGCGGGCAGCGCAGCCAGGCAGCAGCCCGAGCACCTCGTTGGTGCCCAGGCCGGCGGTAATCACCAGCACGTCGGACTGCTCAGCACCGCCCGTGGTGGCCACCTGCCAGCCGTCCGCGGACCTGGTGATGCCGGTTGTCTCCGCATGTTCGATCACGCGCACGCCGCGGGCGCGCAGCGCGTCTTGCAGGAAGCGGGTGACTGCCTGAACGTCGGCGAATCCCGCATCCACGTCCAGCCAGCCCGCGTCGGCGGTGAACTGCGGGAAGCGCTGCCGCAGCTCAGCGGCGGAAAGGGCGGCACGGCGCAATTGCAGCTGCGCAAGCACGGCAAAGCTGCGCACCGCGTAGCTGGCGGCCAGGTCCGGGGTAACGCTGTCCTTGATCAGGTTCAGGCAGCCGCAGTCGATCAGCAACGGCACGCCGGACAGCGCCTGCAGCTCCAGCCACAGCCGGCGTGATTCAAAGGCGAGCCGGGCGTATGTCGGATCGAGGAAGTCGTTGCGGACCGACCTGGTCAGGCAGAATGAGGCGGTGTCAGGGTCGCCGACCCGGGTCCGCTCCAGCACGGTCACGGATTCGGCGAACGGCGCCGCGTAGTACGCCGTCATCAGGCCCATCACGCCGCCGCCGATGATCGTCAGCCGCCTGCCCGTTGATCCTGCCAATGCGCACGCTCCCCCGCCCAGCGGTCTCCGGCGGCGAGACCCGCCGCCGGCCAAGCACGACTCCCGTCGCGGCAGCACCTGCCAGCATCTGAGCAGTGTAGATCCGCCTGCTCCGGACCACGGATGGCCGGGCACGGCTGGAGCGCCTGGCAGTTCGGCTTACTGCGCGTCTCCGGCGGATTGGGCGGCGGGCGGGCCCGTTTGCAGCTGCCGCAGTTTGTCCAGGGCGTCCGCGTTGAGCTGCTGTGCGTCCGCGAGGACCGCGTCCTGCTGCTGCTGTGCTTTCTCGGCGGTCTGCTTCGCCAGCTCGGATGCGAGGCCACCTAGCTGGCGCACGCCAGCGTCGTCCACCAGCACATGGCTGGTGGTAAAAATCGCCACGCCTCGCACCCGCCGTTCTGCCTGCCCGGGCGGCGAGAGGGCGGCGCCGATCCTGGCCGCCTCGAACGGGTTCGTGGAGTGCGAGGTAAGCCTGTTACGTTCGGCGATAACCCATTTGTGGTATTTCATCACCTCGCCGCGGAGGGGCAGGGTCTGGATGTCTTCGGCGGTTAGCCCGAATCGCTTGCCCTTCCCGAAGCAGCGCGCGTACGCGACCAGGGCTGCGGACCAGAGCGCCTGCGGCACCACCGGATCGCGCTCCCCCTCGGGCGTGACCAGCTCGGACAGCAGCCGCTTGCAGCATTCCATGACGAACTGAAGGTCGCCGATGATCGATGCCTGATCGGCGAGAACCTGCGCCGACGGCAGATCAAGAGCGACCGTCAGCGCCAAGGCGTCCGGCGATGGTGCGTTCGTGCCGACCATAGGCCCCCGTTCCGGTTGGTACCTCCATGGTTACCCTGCGCGGAGAGTCTTGCATGGGCCAGCCGCGCTGCCGGTCTCACATAGTGACAAAGTCAGGCCGGCCGACCCGGCCGGCCATCACGGCGGGCCGGCGATCAGGATGCGCAGGGTGCGCGGGCCATGCACGCCCTCGACCCGGGCCAGCTCGATGTCGCTGGTCGCGGACGGGCCGGAGTTCAGCATGTGCGGGCGGGCCGGATCGAGCCGGGACATGGCGTCGGGCAGGTCGGCCGCGATCTGATCGTGCCGGACATCACCAGGTGGAAGTCCGGCACCAGGGTCAGCGCCCCGGCGGCTCTGGCCGGGTCCGTGATCGAGCACGATCGTGCCGTCTCGGCGACGGCGACAGCGCAGCCGGTGATGACGCCTGCCATCGCGTCGAGCGCCGCGGCGGACAGCGGCGGGTCATCCGCGGAGCAACGACGCCCGGGCCGGTCGGCGGACCGTCACGCCCGGCCGCGGCCCCGATCCGGCGCAGGATTTGCTCCCGCGAGCCGACGGTCACCTGGCGTCTCCGTGCGTCCTGACCCAGGCGCGGAAGGACTCCGGCGGCGGCACGGGCGCGTCCCTGGTCTTGGTCCAGCCGTTCAGCGGCCGCGGCAGCCACCGGATCCGGCCTGACTTGCCGAGCAGCACCCGGCTCGCCGACACGACGCGCTGCGCCAGGCCGGGCCGGCGGCCAGACCGCAGTACCCAGGCTGCCTGGCGCATCACAATCCGTTCCAAAGCAAGGGGTTTCGCTCTTCTTGCTTCGACCACCTCGGCGCGCAGGTGCACCAGCGCTTCGGGGATATTGATCGCGACCGGGCAGACCTCGTAGCACGCGCCGCAGAGCGTCGACGCGACGGCAGGGAAGCGTCGACCGGCGCCGTCACGCCACGCAGCTGGGGAGTGATGATCGCGCCGATCGGCCCAGGGTAGGGCGAGCCGTACGCGTGCCCGCCGACCCGCTCGTAGACCGGGCATACGTTCAGGCAGGCCGAGCAGCGGATGCAGCGAAGCGCCTGGCGGCCGATCGGGTCGGCGAGCGCGCTGGTCCGGCCGTTATCGAGCAGCACCAGGTGGAATTCGCGCCGACCCGGCGGCCGGTCTATATCGTTTCATTATCCTAGCGGGCATGCTTGCCATGCCAATTGCCTAGGCCGCGCCGCCAGCCCGCGCAGGAGGAGTGCTCATGTCTGGACCGCCGACGGAGTTCGATGGGCTTGCGGCGCTGGTCACCGGCGGCGCCTCGGGAATCGGCCTGGCCACCGCGCGGCTGCTCGCCGCGCGCGGCGCGCGGGTGGCGATCCTGGACCGGGACATCCCGTGGGCCGGCACCAAAGCGGGCGGGCCGGAGGCGGGCGGGCCGGAGGCGGGCGGGCCGGAGGCGGGCGGGCCGGAGGCGGGCGGGCCGGAGGCGGGCGGGCCGGAGGCGGGCGGGCTGCACCTGGTTGTCGCTGACGTCACCGACGACCGGGCGGTACGGGCTGCGGTCCGGTCCGCGGCGATTGCGCTCGGCGGAATTGACATCCTCGTCAACAACGCTGGCATCGGCGCGGCCGGCACCGTCGAGGACAACGACGACGACGAATGGCGCCGGGTGCTAGACGTAAACGTGCTCGGCGCGGTCCGGGTCAGCCGGGCGGCACTGCCGGAGCTTCGCCGGGCGGTGGCGCGCCATGGGCAGGCAGTCATCGTCAACACGTGTTCTATCGCGGCGGCGGCTGGCCTGCCGCAGCGCGCGCTCTACTCGGCCAGCAAGGGCGCGCTCTACTCGCTAACCCTCGCGATGGCCGCCGATCACGTGCGCGAGCACATCAGGGTCGCGTGCGTGACTCCGGGCACGGCCGACACGCCGTGGGTAGCCCGGCTGCTCGACGCCGCGCCAGACCCAGCGGCCGAGCGTGCCGCGCTGGCTGCCCGGCAGCCGACCGGGCGGCTGGTCACGGCCGAGGAAGTGGCCGCTGCGATCGCCTACCTGGCCAGCCCGCTGGCCAGCGGCACGACCGGGATGGCGCTGGCCGTCGACGGCGGCATGGCCGGCCTGCGGGTGCGGCCGCCCGGCCAGCCCAGTTAGGGCGATCCGGGCCAGGGCGATCCGGGCCAGGGCGATCCGGGCCAGGGCCATCCGCGCCAGGGCGATCCGCGCCAGGGCCATCCGGGCCAGGGCGATCCGCGCTAGGGCGATCCGGGCTAGGCCGGACGAGTCTGCCGGTCTAGCCCGGCCGTACGTGCAGATCCGCGAGCAGGGGAGGCAGCCAGTGACGAAGATACTGGGCTTCGAGACGCATGACATCCGCTTCCCGACGTCGGCGAACCTGGACGGCTCGGACGCGATGAACCCGAGCCCGGACTACTCGGCCGCCTACCTGGTGCTGCGGACTGATGGTCCGGACGGCCTGGCCGGGCACGCGCACGTCTTCACCATCGGCCGGGGCAACGAAATCGAGCTCAGCGCCGTCCGCGCGATGGAGCCTTTCCTGGCCGGCCGGGATGTGGACGAGATCCTCGCCGACCTCGGCGGGCTATCCCGCCAGCTGGTCGGCGACAGCCCGCTGCGCTGGCTCGGCCCGGAGCGGGGCGTTGTGCACATGGCGATCGGCGCGGTGCTGAACGCCTGCTGGGACCTGGCCGCCCGGCGCGCGGGAAAGCCGCTGTGGCGGCTGCTCGCCGACCTCTCCCCCGCGCAGATCGTCGACCTGGTCGACTTCCGCTATCTGACCGACGCGCTCACCCGGGACGAAGCCCGCGGGCTGCTGGAGCGCGGCGCGGCGGGCAAGGCCGAGCGGATGGAAATCCTGGCGCGGGACGGCTATCCGGCTTACGCGACCTCGCCTGGCTGGCTCGGCTACACCGACGAACGACTTGCCGAGCTATGCGCCGCGGCGGTCCGGGAGGGTTTCCTGCTGGTCAAGCTGAAGGTCGGGGCCAGCCTTGAGGATGACATCCGGCGCTGCGGCATCGCCCGTGACGTCGTCGGGGAGCAGGTCGGCATAGCGCTCGACGCAAACCAGGTCTGGGACGTGCCGGCCGCCATCCCGTGGGTGCGCGCGCTGGCCCCGGTGCGGCCCGAGTGGATCGAGGAGCCGACGAGCCCGGACGACATTTTGGGCACGGCGGCGATCCGCCGGGCGGTGAGCCCGATCCGGGTGGCTACCGGCGAGCATGTCTCCAACCGGGTGATCTTCAAGCAGCTGCTGCAGGCTGGCGCGATCGACATCATGCAGATCGACGCATGCCGGGTGGCCGGGGTCAACGAGAACATCGCCAACCTGCTGCTGGCCGCTAAGTTCGGGATTCCGGTGTGCCCGCATGCCGGCGGCGTCGGCCTTTGCGAGCTCGTCCAGCACCTGTCGATGTTCGACTACGCCGCGATCGGCGGGACGATGGACGGCCGCATGATCGAGTGGATCGATCACCTGCATGAGCATTTCACCGTGCCAGCCCGGGTGGCTGACGGCCGCTACGCGGCGCCGACCGCACCGGGCGCGTCATCCCAGATCCGGCCGGAGTCGGTCGCGGAGTTCGCCTTCCCGGCCGGACCCGCCTGGCGATCTCGCGAACAGTTAGCCTGACTGCCCCCGGCGCCGCCTTTTGCCGGGCCGGACGAGCTACCGCCTTGCCGGACCGCCCCGGCGCCCGCCTTTTGCCGGGCCGGACGAGCTACCGCCCGTCAGTGGTGAAGATGTGTCCGGCCAGGACCGGCAAGATCTTAACCACTGACTTGATCTTGAGCTTGCTGTGACTGATGTGACGCACGATGCGCCTCCCGAGTGCCACGGCCGCTGAGATCGGCCCGCGCGGACGGGCTACCGTGCCCGGCGCGCGGACAGCGGCCGTTACCGGCGCGCGGGCAGCGGCCGAGATCACCGTGGCGCGGGCAGCGGCCGAGATCACCGTGGCGCCGCAGCGGCCGAGATCACCGTGGCGCGGGTTGCCCTGCGTCAGGGCGCCTAGTGACGGCAGCCGGGCCAGGTCAGGCCTGCGGACCTGATCACGTGCATGGGCAGGACGGGGTGAGCTGCCTTCTCGGCCGGCGCGTCGGAGATCAGCATGCCCGGGCCGGATCCGGTCGCGTCACCATAATGTGACGTCACCCGGGTGTAGCCGCCAGTCGTGGTACTGCCTAGGTAGGTGGCCCGGGTCGTCGCCCAGCCCAGCGTGCCGGGCGCGATCGTCAGGTCAGCGAAGTCCACGCCCGGCGGCAGCCGCAGCACTGGGCGCGCCCGGCGAGTTGGCGCCGGCGAGTAGTACAGCGCGGTAAGCGCCGGGTTGAAATAGGCCGTCCTAGTCCCGTCGGTGACCACGAATGCCGTCCCGTGCACGGCCTGCAGAGCGGCGGGCAGCGCGGCTGGCCGGCCGGTTCTAAGGCTGACCGCATGCAGCGTGGTCTGCGCCCCCGGCTGGTCGGACTCGGGCCAGACGAGAAGATTTCCGTCGAAGAACGGCGGCTGAGTGTGGCCCCGGCGCACGATGCTGATCTTTCCCGTCGCAAGATCGGCAAGCATCACCTCGACTTCGCCGCCCGGTCCGTAGCCCTGGGCCCAGGCGGCGTAGTTGCCGCTGACTGCTGGGGCGCGCCAGGGACTCGGCCACGGGCCGCCATGGCGACGGTGCAGCGAATGACCGATCCTGCGCAGCCGCCCGGTGACCGAGTCCCAGGCGTAGACGGTGAAGCCGTCCAGGCTGTGCAGCGAATGGGTTTCCTCCCAGACCAGCCAGCGCCCGCCAGCGGATCCGTCGGCCTGGTCGGTGGCCGGGTCCGGGAAGGCCCGGATGGGCTGGAGGTGCCCAGTGGCCAGCCGCAGCGCGGCGACGCCCGCGAACCCGGACGTCCAGGCGGACACGTAGGCCGTCCGGCCATCCGCCGACAGCCCGAGCGGGACGACCTCGCCGGCCAGTGAGGCCCGCACTGGCCGCCGCAGGTCGGCCCGCAACCTGGCGGGCGGCGGCGCTGCGCAGAACTGCTGCCAGCTGGCCTGGCCCAGGCCTGGCTGACCTGCGCCAGGCTGACCGGTGCTGGCCTGATTTGCGCCAGGCTGGCCCGACCCGCCGCGCGCAGGCCCGGCACGCCCTGCGCTGCCCGGTCCGCCCGCCGGGCCGCTCGCCGAGCCTGCGGCCTGCCCTAAAGCAGGCTCGGCGGCGGGGTCGGCCGCCGGGCCGCCGCCGCACCCGGCCGCTGCCACAGCTAGCAGGCCGAGCGCGAGCATTGCCGTGAGCCCGCCTGGCTGCCTGCCGGGCCGCTGCCGACCGGGCCGCTTACCGGCCCGCCACCGGCCGGGCCGCTGCCTGCCGGGCCGCTGCCTGCCGGGCCGCTGCCTGCCGGGCCGCTGCCTACCAGTCGTAGCCACGGGCGCCGAGAATGTACACGATCGTCCTTGACGACAGGGCGGAGTAGGCCGGTACTGCGGCACTCCAGCCAATGCTCGGGGCACCGTGTACCGAGTCTTCGTATTCTGTAGTGGCACCAGATTTCCGGTATCCCCTGATATCGAACCAGTGCATGATTTCCTGATTCTGCGGATGCCCGACCAGATGCGGGCCACCTGGTACTTCATACGCATTTCCGGCCAGCGGGGCACCGCCATGCCGGTTAATATCGGTCACTAGGTCGTGTTCATAAGTCCGGACCTGCTTGTTGGTCGGGGACCACGGCAAGGCGACGGCGACGTAGACATTCCGGTGCTGGTTCGCGTTCAGCACGTGGGGTACCGGGTATCCGCGGGCATTCGACCAGTCGGTACCGCCGCGGTTGGTTCGCAGCTGGCGAGCGGCTGCCCGCTGGCTAATCTTCTTGCCGACCTGGCGCAACATCTCCGACACGGTGGCAGGACCGCAGTAGTAGTTCCTGGCTTGCGCCCGCTGGCTGGCCGGCAGGCTCCGTGCGGCCGGCAGCCCGCGACGGCAGGCTCGGCTCGTGCATTTGCCGGCCGACCCAGCGCTGATGCTGGAATTTCGCAAGAAATCCCTGGCCGCAGCCTGCTTGGCGGCATCAGCCCGGAGCATCGCCGCAGTCATCGGCGGCGCCGGAAGGCCGCGTTTCGTCTGCACCAGCCCGGAATTCGCGACCAGTGGCGCGGGCTGCAGGGCGGCGATCTTGATGGCGGCGGGTGCGGCGCGGCGCACGGCGGGGCGGGCCGGCCGCCGTCGGGTTTCCGCGCCCGGTCCCGCGCTCGCGCCCAGTCCCGCGCTCCCGCCGCCCGGTCCCGCGCTCCCGCCCGGTCCCGTACTTGCGGTTGCGCCCAGGCCCGAGCCAGCAGCCGTCCCCGCCACCGCACTCGGTCCGGCCAGCGCGAGCCACCCGGCCGGTACCAATAGCCCGGTGATAAGGGCCAGCCTAGCCGTTAGCAGCCGAGAGAACATGGCTCCTCCATTCGCTATGCGAGCTAGGCTCGCGCGCAAAACTTCCCCCGGGATACGCTATTTATTACTAAATTCTTTCGTAATCGAGCGAAAACTCGGATACGCAGAGACAGGCTATGGCAGAAGCTGCCGGGCGTCGATGGGAATTCACCAGAACAGGGGGATGCACCAGCCATTACTTGATCGCGGAAGATTTGTGCGCTGGAAGGACCCTGTTGGCTTATTTCGTGACACGCCGTGTAGCGTCCCGCTGACGGATCCTGGTCTGGTTCATGATCTTTTCTGCGGTCGGCTCTTCCCCTTCCTCGTCTGCGGCCGCAGAATCGGGTCGTCATGTCGATGCAGCCGAAGCCGTGGCCGGAAGTGCCCGCTGATACCGCGAGGGTCGCCAGGAAGGCGTTCCGGAAGGGGGCGCTGGCGATCCGGGCCCGCGATCAGCTGGGCAGCTGGTGTGATGATGAGGCGTTCGCCGGGGCGTACGGGGCGGCGGGGAGGCCGGGGATCTCCCCGGCGCAGCTGGCGATGGTCACGGTGCTGCAGTTCACCGGGAACCTGACCGACCGGCAGGCCGCGGACGCGGTGCGGGGCCGGCTGGACTGGAAGTACTGCCTGGGCCTGGCGCTGGAAGATGAGGGCTTCGACTTCAGCGTGCTGAGCGAGTTCCGGGCCCGGCTGGTCGCCGGGAGCCTGGAGCTGAAGATCCTGGACTTGCTGCTGGGCCTGGCTCACGGAGCTGGGGCTGGTGAAGGCCGGCGGGCGGCAGCGCACCGACTCCACGCACGTGCTGGCGCGGATCCGCGACCTGAACCGGCTGGAGCTGGCCGGGGAGACCGTCCGGGCGGCGCTGGAGGCGCTGGCCGCCGCCGCGCCGGACTGGCTGGCCGGCGTGATCGACGCCTCCTGGCAGCAGGTGTACGGGCAGCGGATCGACGAGATCCGCCTGCCGGAGAGCGAGACCAGGCGCACGGCGCTCGCGGTGCAGTACGGCAGGGACGGATATCACCTGCTGGAGGCGGTGCGCGCGCCGGGCGCGCCGCCGTGGCTGGCCGGACTGCCCGCCGTCGGGGCGCTGCGGGCGATCTGGATCCAGCAGTACTACCGCAGCATCGATGAGCAGGGGGAGAAGGTGATCCGGCGGGAGGCCAGCGAGCATGGCGTCCCGCCGGGCAGAGCCCGGATCGTGTCCCCTTACGACCTGGATGCCCGGTACTCCGAAAAGCACGGTAAGAGCTGGCTCGGGTACAAGGTGCATCTCAGCGAGACCTGCAGCGAGGCCGCCGATGATGACCCGGGCACCGGCCTGCCGCCGGCGCCGAACCTGATCACCAGCGCCGCCACCACCCACGCGGCCGTGCCCGACGCGGCGATGACCACGCCCGTCCACGACATGCTCGACGCCGCCGGGCTGGCCCCCGGCGAGCACGCCGTCGATTCCGGCTACACCAGCGCGGACCTGCTGCTTGCCGCCAGAGCGAGGGGCATCACCCTGCTCGGCCCGCTGCTCGCCAACGTCTCCCCGCAGGCCCGGGCCGGCCGGTACGCCGCCGGGGAGTTCACCATCGACTGGGACAACCAGCAGGTCACCTGCCCGCAGGGCGCCGTCAGCACCGTCTGGAGCCCCTGCACCCAAAAACACCGAACCCAGTCGATCGTAGTCCGGTTCGCCCCGGCCACCTGCGGGCCCTGCCCGGCCAGGGACCTGTGCACCCGCTCCGCCACCGGCCGGCAGCTGTCCCTGCGCCCCCGCGAAGTCCACGAGGCCGTGGCCGCCGCCCGCGCCGGGCAGGCCACCAGCGACTGGAAAAACCGGTACAACATCCGCGCCGGAGTCGAGGGCACCATGCGCCAGGCCACCCACGTCACCGGCATCCGGCGCGCCCGCTACCTCGGCCTGGACAAAACCCGCCTCGAGCACAACGCCGCAGCCGCCGCGATCAACCTGATCCGGCTCGACGCCTGGTGGACCAGCAAACCACTCGACCGCACCCGGACCACCCACCTCCAGCGACTCGACCTCACCACCGCCGCCTGACCCCCGAATAAGCCAACAGGGTCTGGAAGCCCCCGGATCATCCGTGATCATGGACGGGCAGCTCGAAGCGGCACCCGGCCGGGACGGCCGACCGGGGCACCTGTCGGCATTAGCTGGTACGAAGGACGGCATGGCAGCCGATCACGACGACCATGAGTACCCGGCGGGCGACCCCGCGGTAACCGGCGACCCTCCGGCGGGCGACGCCCCGGCGGGCGACGCCCCGGCGGGCGACCCCCTAACAACCGGCGACCCCCCGCTAGTCAACGCCCCGCCGGCAGCCGCCGACCCCCCGGCAGCCGCCGACCCCCCGGCAGCCGCCGACGGCCCGGGCAGCCTCCGGGCGGAGGCCGAGGGCCACCTGCGCGCGCTGGCCGGGCCGGGCGCGCGGCTGCGCGATGACCAGTGGACGGCGATCCAGGCGCTGGTCACCGCGAGGCGCCGAGCCCTGGTAGTCCAGCGCACCGGCTGGGGAAAGTCAGCCGTCTACTTCACCGCCACCGGGCTGCTGCGGGCACGCGGTGCCGGGCCGTCGGTCATCGTCTCACCGCTGCTCGCCCTGATGCGCAACCAGATCGAGGCCGCCGACCGAGCCGGCATCCACGCCCGCACGGTGAACTCAGCCAACATCGACGAGTGGGAGCAAGTTTACGCCGAGGTCGCCGACGGCAAAGTCGACGTGCTGCTGGTCAGCCCGGAACGGCTGAACAACCCGGGCTTCCGGGATCTGGTGCTGCCCAAGCTGATCGCCGCGGCCGGGATGCTGGTGGTCGACGAGGCGCACTGCATCTCGGACTGGGGCCACGATTTCCGGCCCGACTACCGGCGGCTCCGCACCCTGCTCGAAGAACTGCCGCCCGGCGTACCGGTGCTGGCGACGACGGCCACCGCGAACGCAAGGGTGACCCGCGACGTCGCCGAGCAACTGGAAGCGGGCGGCGGGCATGAGACCCTCGTCCTGCGCGGCCCGCTTGACCGGGCCAGCCTGCACCTTGGCGTAGTCCGCCTGCCGGCCGCCCAGCAGCGGCTAGCCTGGCTGGCCGAGCACCTGGACGAGCTGCCCGGCTCCGGCATCGTCTACACGCTCACGGTCGCCGCGGCGCATGAGTGCGCCGATTACCTGCGGCAACGCGGTCACCACGTCGCCGCCTACACCGGCAAGGACGATCATTCCCAGCGGCAGGCCGCGGAGAATGCGCTGCTCGCCAACGAGATCAAGGCGCTGGTGGCCACCAGCGCCCTCGGCATGGGCTTCGACAAGCCGGACCTCGGCTTCGTCGTGCACCTCGGCGCGCCGCAGTCGCCGATCGCTTACTACCAGCAGATCGGCCGGGCCGGCCGCGGGGTCAATCGGGCCGACGTGATCCTGCTGCCCGGCCGGGAGGATGCCGACATCTGGGCCTACTTCGCGTCGCTGGCGTTCCCGCCGGAGCGGATTGTCCGGCTCACCCTCAAGGCGCTGGCCGAGGCGGGCCGGCCGGTCTCCACCAGCGCGCTGGAGACCAGCGTGGACCTGAGCCGCAGCCGGCTGGAGATGATGCTCAAGGTGCTGGACGTGGACGGGGCCGTGCGCCGGGTGACCGGAGGCTGGGCGGCGACCGGCCGGGACTGGGCTTACGATGGCGACCGCTATGCCCGGGTGTCGGCTGAGCGCGCCAGGGAGCAGCAGGCGATGCTCGGATACATCACCGCGACGACATGCCGGATGGAGTACCTGCGCCGCGAGCTGGACGATCCGGCGGCCGTGCCGTGCGGGCGATGCGACAACTGCACGGGCCGGCCGTGGAGCGATGCGGTTTCCGCGGCGGCCACCGCGGCGGCGCGCGACCGGCTGCTGCGTCCCGGCACGGTGATCGCGCCGCGCAAGATGTGGCCGACCGGGATGAAGGAACTAGGCGTCGACGTGTCCGGCAAGATCCCCGCGAACCAGTCGGCCGAGCCAGGACGGGCGCTCGGCCGGCTGACCGATCTCGGCTGGGGGCCGCGGCTGCGGTCATTGCTGGCGGCCGGCGCCGAGGATGGCCAGGTTCCGGACGAGTTCATGTCGGCGCTGGTCAAGGTCCTGGCCGGGTGGGACTGGGCAGAGCGGCCAGCCGGCCTGATCGCGCTGCCGTCAAACACCAAACCGCATTTGATACGCAGTCTCGCGGAGCGGATCGCCGAGCTAGGCAGGCTGCCCTACTTGGGGACCCTGGAGTACGCCGCCGCGGCAGTGATCGGCAATGAGTCATTGCTGGCTCGCGGCCTTCAGGCGCCCGGCAAGCCGCCACCTGCCGGTGGCGCCGCCGCAGCCGACGAGGCCAGCCTCGCGGTGGCCAGTACCCCGGCCGGGCGCGCGGCGACCGCAGATGACGGTGCGGCAGGTAGCGCCCGCCAGCAGAACAGCGCCCACCGGCTGCACGCGCTCTGGCATTCGCTGGCAGTACCGGAGCAGACCGCAGCGGCGATCGCCGGGCTGGGCGGCCCGGTCCTGCTGGTCGACGACCGGCTCGAGACCGGCTGGACCATGACCGTCGCCGCCCGGCTGCTCCGCCAGGCCGGAGCGACCGCGGTGCTGCCGCTCGTGCTGGCGGTCACGGCCGGCTGACGGCCGGTGCGGGTGGCGCGGCAGGAGCGTCGTTCGTCGCCAGCTATCCCGGCCGGCTGACCGGCGTCGCCCAGTCCGGCCCGCCGCGCGGTTCTGCAGGTTGGCCGGATACCTGGTCTATCCGGCGGATCCTGACCCGATTGCCGCAGTTCACGGCTGGCTCAGCAGCCTGCTGCTGACCAGGCCGACGACGGCCAGCAGGACGGCGGCGAAGCCGAGCACCGCCAGCTGCGTGCTCAGCAACTGGGTGGCGACGCCGAGGGCGACCACCGGCACGGCCAGGCCGATGTAGGCAGCCAGGAAGAGTCCGGCCAGCGCCTCGCCGCGAGCCTGCCGCGGCGCGACGGCGATGACGGTGGAGACGCTGCCCTTGAAGGCCGTTCCCGCGCCACCGCCGACCAGCGCGAACTCGGCGGTCGCGGCGAAGCCTGCCGCGTAAAACAGTCGGCGATCAGCCGGCGGCACACTGACCCGCTGCGGGCGGTAGCGGGGTCGCGGGCTGCGGCGCGCAACCGTCTCCGGCGCCGCCACCAGCGCGATCACCGCCACCAGCATGAGTGCCTCGGACACGGCGTACGGCAGCCGCAGCGGATCGGCAGCGTATTGCGTGAGCACTCCGGCGAGCAGGGTACCGAGCCCGAGACCGCCGAGGTTGGCCGCCGTCGCGGCGATCTCGGCCCTGGCGGGCGGCGCGCCTGGCCGGGCGGCGCCGTGCAGTTCACTCAGGTATGCGGTAGCAGTCGCGGTGAGCATGCCGATGCTGATGCCGCACATTACCCGGCCCACGAGCAGGCCCGGCACCGTCGGCCAGCCAAGAAATACCAGGCCGGAAGACATGTCGACGGTCATCGCGACCGCCATCATGCGCCGCCTGCCGACCCAGTCGGAGAGGTGGCCGGCCAGCAGCAGGCTCGCCATCACGCCGACGGCGTAGGCCGCGAAGATCACCGTGACCAGGAAATCGCCGAAATGATCGCGCGCCTGGTACAGGACATAGAGGGGCGCGGGCACGGCGGAAAAGGCCATCGTGACGACGAACGCGTAGCTGACAAATCCAGAAGCCGGCGCCGGGCTTGCGGCGGCCGGTCCATCGCCGCCAGCCCGGCCACCCGCTGGCCTGAGCAGCCGGGCGATGACCCGCCTCAGCCGCCGTGGCCTGGCCCGCCTCAGCCGCCGTGGCCTGGCCCGCCTCAGCCGGTCTCCGGCATCGGGTGGCACCTGTCATCTACGCCAACGAAAAAGGGAGCTAACCAGCATCTGTCATAGAGATAATGCTGGGATGGAACTCCGGCACCTGGAGTACTTCGTCGCCGTCGCCGAGGAACTCTCCTTCACCCGCGCATCCCGCCGCCTGCACGTGGTTCAGTCCGGCGTTTCCAGCGCCATCCAGGCCCTGGAGCGTGAACTTGGCACCGGTCTGTTCGACCGGGACCGGCATCGGGTCGAGCTGACCGATGCGGGCCAGGCACTGCTGCCCGAGGCCCGGGCGACCCTCGCCGCGGCCCAGGCGGCCAGGGACGCCGTCGGCGCGGCTCGCGGCGGGCTGCGCGGCACGGTGACGGTGGGCACCATGCTGTCTACCGGCACGCTGGACCTGCCGGCCATGCTTGGCCGGTTCCATGCCATCCACCCGGATGTGGCCGTCCGGCTCCGGCTCGCCGCGGCCGGGTCGGCGGGACTGGCGCGCCAGGTGCTGGCCGGCTCGCTTGACCTTGCCCTCGCCGCGCTGCCGGGCCAGCCGCCGGCCGGGCTCTCGGTCCAGCCGCTCAGCGAGGAACCGCTGCTGCTTGCCTGCGACCGGGCGCACCCACTGGCGGGCGGGCCGGCCGCGACGCTGAGCCGGCTAGCCGACGAGCCCTTCATCGATTTTCCGCCCGGCTGGGGCAACCGGGCGGTGGTGGACCGCGCGTTCGCGGCGGCCGGCCTGGACCGGCAGGTCCCCTTCGAAGCGGCCGACTTCGCCGCGGCGGCCGGCCTCGTGCAGGCCGGCCTGGGAATCGCGTTCCTGCCCGCGTCGGTCGCCGCGGTGCTGCCCGGCCTGGCCGCCATCGAGGTCAGCGGGCCCGCCATGATCTGGCGGATCTCGATCGTCAGGCCGGCCCACCGGCGGATTTCGGCGGCCGCGCGCGCGTTCCTCGCGGAGCTGATCGAGCCGGGCCGTGCTGATCGAGCCGGGCCGTGCTGATCGAGCCCGGGCCGTGCTGATCGAGCCCGGGCCGTGCTGATCGAATCCGCGCCGAACCGGTCCAGCTGATCGAAGCCGCGCCGAACTGATCGACCTGACACCTGGTTATCAGAAAATGAGATGATTGTACGCAGGAACCGGCATCACCAACCCGACATAACCAGCGGCCGGCTGCCGTTACGGGAAACGAACGAGAATCCCGGCGGACGCGCCGGGCAGCGAGCCGAGCACCGGGAGTAGCGAATGCGCAGCAGAAATATCGGGCCAGTAGCCGTCAGCGCCATCGGCCTTGGCGGCATGCCGATGTCCATCGAGGGCAGGCCGGACGAGGCCCGCTCGATCCGGGCCATCCACGCGGCGCTGGACGCTGGCGTCACGCTGATCGACACCGCCGACGCCTACCACCTGCACGCGGGCGAGATCGGGCACAACGAGCGGCTGATCGCGAAGGCACTGGCCAGCTACCCAGGCGACGCCAGTGACGTGCTGGTCGCGACCAAGGGCGGGCACCTGCGCCCCGGCGACGGCTCGTGGACGGTGGACGGCTCCCCCGCGCACTTGCACGAGGCCGTACAGGCATCCCTGAAGACGCTTGGGGTGGACGCCATCGGGCTGTACCAGTTCCACCGCCCCGACCCGAAGGTGCCGTACGCGGAATCCGTCGGCGCACTGAAGGAAATGCTGGCCGCCGGCAAGATCCGGCTGGCCGGCATCTCCAACGCCAGCATCGAGCAGATCGACACCGCGCGCGACGTGCTCGGCGAGGGCAATCTGGCCAGCGTGCAGAACCAGTTCTCGGCTGCGTTCCGGTCCAGCGAGGCCGAATTGCGGCACTGCGCGGACCTGGGTATCGCCTTCCTGCCCTGGAGCCCGCTCGGCGGCATCGGCCAGGCGGGCAGGCTCGGCACACGGCACACCGCGTTCGCCGACGTGGCGAGCGCGCATGGCGTGTCGCCGCAGCAGGTCGCGCTGGCCTGGATGCTGGCCAAGGCGCCAGTCGTGATACCGATCCCGGGCGCGACCAGGCCGGAATCGGTCATCGACTCGGCGCAGGCAGCCGAGCTGGTGCTGACCACCGCCGAACTGGCCCAGCTCGACCAGTCCTGACTAATCGCGCGAAATGGCCCGCTGCCACCCGGCAGCGGGCCATTTTATTATGGGCAGATCAGCTTAAACCAGAAATAACGGTCTACATTAGACTATATCGACAAAACTACTGCGGCCGGCCGCTTCCAATCGATATTGTGCAGAGCCTCGTATCGGAGTTGATGCGGCCAGACGTGTGCAACGGGGAAATCCGCCCATTCAGGCACCCGCAAATAACAGGTCATCCTTGGCCACCCGGAATGCCGCAGCCAGCGAAACCGATCTGCCAGCGGCCGCCTCATCGCGACCCTGGCGCGCAGGCACAGCGGATCACCCGCCTGGCGCGGGTGAGTCACGACGACAGGGGGCCATCGGCAATGGGCAGGAATAAGAACGACGGCCAAGACGGTAAGGAAGGCCAGACAAGCAGGTTCGGCGACTGGCTGAAATCATTCAGCGGGATCATGTCATCGCTCGCCGCGCTGGTCACGGCCCTGGCGACCATCTTTGCGGCATACCAGACTACGCGGGTGCACGCGCAGAGCAAGACCATCGCCCAGCAACAGCAGCAGTTGCACAATCTCAAGGCAAGCCCGGCTCCCACGGTTACCGTCACCGCACCGGGCTCGGACCAGGGCTCGCCGGGCGGGACGACCGGTGGCGCCACACAGGCCCAGAACGGCTACCTGTCCGCATTGCAGCCGACGGTGAGCTTTGGCGAGCCCAATCCCGGGCCACAGACGATGTCGTCCAAGGCATATCCGAACAGTGTGACCTTCAGCTGCGATGGCACTGTCAACGGAGACCGGCCTGACGTGGCCTATGACATCGCCGGCAGTCACACCTTCACTGCGGTAGTAGGCATACCAGACAACACCCAGAACGTAACCGGCGTGGCTGAAACCGTCACCATCGCCAATCAAAGTGGCAGGCAACTCGCCAGGCCGTTCGTCGTCGCGCTCGGCAATCCGGCCAGGGTACAGCTGAATGTCAGCAACGTGACGCAGCTAGAGGTCACCTGTACCGGCGTCGATGAGAACACGCACCAGCCGGCCAACGGCAATCCGCTGACCCTGGGCAACGCCGGAATCTCCTGACCGGGCACGGGCCTGCCGGGCGCTGGCCGGCCGGTTACCGGGCGCTGGCCGGCCGGTTACCGGGCGCTGGCCGGCGCCGAGTCCCGGGCCCGGGCAGCGGGCCCGGCAGCAATCGCCTCGTCGCCGCCTTCCCTGATGCCGTACTACGCGTACAGCCGGCATAGCGGCCGCGGCGCCGGGCAGACGGCGCGGCGGCTGCTCGTCGAGCACGGCGCCGAGGCCGTATCGCTGCGGGCCATCGCCAGGGAAATGAGCATGACGGCGCCCGCGCTCTACCGCTACTTCGGCAGTCACGGAGAGCTGATCAGGTACGTGGTCGCTGATATCTTCACCGAGCTGACCGATGATCTCCGCACCGTGATCGCAGCCGCCAGCGGCGACGGCCTGACCGCGCAGATCATCGCCGCCTGCTGGGAGTTCCGCCGCTGGTCGCTCGGCAACAAGCGGCAATTCGGCCTGCTGTTCGGCACCCCGCTGCCGAGGGTGAAGGTGGAGCTGGACGAGATCACCGCGGAATGCGGCAGGGAGTTCGGCAACACGTTCTTCGGGCTGATCCTCAAGCTCTGGCAAACCAGCCCGTTCCCGGTGCCGGCCGACGCGGATATCGGGGCCGGCCTGCGTGCTCAGCTTGAGCAGTACCGGGACGCACTCGGCCCGATCGGCGCCGGCCTGCCGCTGGTCTTCCTGCGCTGCTGGACGCGCCTGTACGGGACCCTGAGCCTGGAGGTGCTCGGCCACCTCGGCTTCGCGCTCGACGACGCGGAGCCCATGTTCGATCTGATGCTCATCGATACGGCACCGCTGATCGGGATGCAGTCCCCTCCGCCGCGCTAACCTCATGGCTACCAGAGCGGAACGGAGTGCACCTGATGTCGACGGGAATGGCTGATCCGGCCGCGGGCGACCTGGTCGCGGTCTTCATCGACCTGGAGAATCTGGCACTCGGCGCCGGGGAGAATCTGCCCGGGCAGGCGGACCCGATCCCCTACAAGGCGCTCGAGCTGCTCTGCCGGGACTACGGGAACGCCTCGATCCGGCGGGCCTACGCGGACTGGTCCAGGCCCGAGTTCGCCAAGCACCAGCACAACCTGGCGCAGAACGGGATCACCCTGATCCAGGTCACCAGGTTCGGCATGCAGCAGAAGAACGCCGCTGACATCCTGATGGCGGTCGACGCCATGGAGGTGCTGATCACGCACCCGGACGTCGGCACTTTCATGCTGGTGGCCGGCGACGGCGACTATTCGCCGCTGGTGCAGCGGCTGCGCGAGTTCGGCAAGCGGGTAGTGGGCGTCGGCACCAAGGCGTCGGCCAGCGCCCGGCTGATCGCGGTCTGCTCCGAGTACAAGTACTGGGGCACCATCGTCGCCGCGGTCAACCCGGCTGTGCGGGACGAGGTCGGCGCGAAGTTCGACATCGCCGACGTGGAGCGGCTGGTGGTCGAGGCAATGGAGGAGTCGCCCGACGCGGCCGCCACCGGGTCATGGCTGAAGAGCAAGATGCTGGCTCTGGACCCGTCCTTCGACGAGCGTAACTACGGGTCCAAGAGTTTCCGGGTGCTGCTGTCGCGGCTGCCCGGCCTGGTCGAGGTCAAGAAGGACCGCTCGTCCCCGGACATGCGGGTCACCCTGATTGCCCGCCGCCCAGGCAAGAAGGCCTGACCGGTCCCTGGGCGGGCGTCAGGTGCCGCGGAAGATGGGCGGGCGCTTCTCGGCGAAGGCATTTAGCCCCTCGAGGTAGTCGCTGCTGTCGTAAGCCTCTCGCCGCAGACCCTGCACGCGTTCGTGCACCTGCGCCGCGATGGGCTGGTAATCCGTCAGCACCCGGAGCTGTTCCTTGATTACCGCGATGGCCAGCGGCGATTTCGACGCCATGGTGGCGGCCAGCTCGAAGGTGAACTCTTCCAGCTCGGCGGACCCAACCAGGTGGTTGACCACCAGCCAGTCCTTGGCCTGCTGGGCGTGCACGGGCGCGGCGGTGAAGAACATCTCCTTGATGAGATTGACGGGCAGCCGCCCGAGGAAGTGCAGCAGCCCGGTGGTGTTGTACGGCAGCCCCAGGTTGGCGGGAGTGATGGCGAACGTCGCCGTCTCGTCGGCGACGACCAGGTCGCAGCTGAGCACCAGATCGAACGCTCCGCCCCATACCGAGCCGTGCACCATGGCGACCACCGGGAACGGGAAGATACGGATGGCGCGAAGCAGCTGCTCGAGCGGATCGTTGTAGCCGAGCGGGTCGCGCCGGCCACGGGGAAGCTCGTCGATGTCATGGCCGGCCGACCAGACGCGCAGTCCCGCCGCAGCGCGGAGCACGACCACGCGCACGCCGTCGGCCCGCAGGCTCCCCAGCGCACTCATGATGCCGTTGGACGTCTGGGCGCTGAGGGCGTTGCGGGTGCGATGGTTATCCAGGGCGATCACGCCAACTCGGCCGATTACATCCGTCCGCACGGCGCCGTCCGCGATGGCAGCAGCCGCCGCCGGGCCGCCCGCCTCGCCGCCGCCCCGCGGCGCCGAACGCCCGGCTGGCGGCCCGGCCTTGGCACTGACCAGGGCGACGTAGCTGCGGGCCACCGCGTCCCTGCTCGCCCCGACGATGGTGTTAGCCAGCGCTAGCGCATCGATCCGCTGATCGGCGGCGAGTGCGCTGGCCAGGTGGCGCCAGAGCGCCGCTTCGAGGACGTTGAATATGCTCTGCATCTCGGCAATGTCGAGGCCGGCTGCGAAGCAGTCAGCCGCAATCTGCCGGGACGACGCGATGATCGGCTCGGCGTGGCCCACCTGCATGCCCTGGACCACCAGATCGAACAGATCCCGCAGGTAGCGACGCCGCTCCTGGGAGCCGAATGCATGCTCGCGTTTCTCCAGGAGCCGATCGAGCGCGGCGGCAGCTTCGTCGACGACAAGATTTCCGGCACTGGCAAGGATTGCTGACGTCTGCACGACCGGCACCTCCGTTTTTCCTGGCCGTCTCCTCTGGTGTGCCCGCGAGGCGCCCGCGGCATTCGGTGCGATCGGCCGTCCCGATTGTGCCGCACGGTGTCTTCATCGGCGCAAAAGGCTAGATTCGCATCATGACGCCTGGAGAATCGAGTTCGCCGGGTCGGCGGGTAGGTAAGACGCTGACCGATTTCGAGCGGGATCTTGCCGACAATCTGACTTACGAGCGGGGGACGACGTTCGAGTCGGCGAGCTTGCAGGATGCTTACTGGACGCTGGCGGTGACTGTCCGTGATCGCCTGGCTGACCGCCGGGCCAGGACGGCCAGGGCGAACTATGCGGCCAATCCGAAGTTCGTGTACTACCTGTCGGCGGAGTACATGCTGGGGCGCCAGCTGAACCAGAACGCGATGTACACCGGCACCGCCGGGTTCGCCCGGCTGGCACTCGCCGGGCTCGGCGTGACGGTCGGGAACGCCGAGGCCCTGGACGTGGAGCCGGGACTGGGCAACGGAGGACTGGGCCGGCTGGCCGCCTGCCTGCTCGACTCGCTGGCCACCCTGGACATGCCGGCCGTGGGCTACGGCATCCGGTACGAGTTCGGGATCTTCAAGCAGGCCTTCGAGCATGGCTTCCAGGTCGAGCGCCCGGACGACTGGGCCTTCTACGGCAATCCGTGGGAGTTCCCCGCCCCGGATGACCGCCAGGTCGTCGGGTTCTACGGCCACACCGAGGCCGTGGACGATGATCAAGGCGGGCTGCGGGCCCGCTGGATTCCGGGCGAGACAGTGGGCGGCGAGCCCAGTCACATGCTGGTCCCCGGCTACGGCACCGAGACGGTCAACATCTTGCGGCTGTGGCAGGCCCGGGCCGGCCAGGAGTCCTTCGACCTAGGCCTGTTCAACGCCGGCCGTTACGCCGAGGCCGTCGAGGCGACGATGCGCTCGGAGCACCTCACCAAGGTGCTGTACCCCAGTGACAGCACGCCTTCCGGCCGGGAACTGCGGCTCAAGCAGCAGTACTTCCTGGTGTCCTGCTCGCTGCGGGACATCATCCGCCGGTTCCGGTTCCGCAACAAAGACTGGGCAGCCTTCCCGGACAAGGTCGTCATCCAGCTGAACGACACCCACCCGGTGCTGGCCATCCCGGAGCTGATGCGGCTGCTCGTCGACGAGAACGGGATCAGCTGGGAGCAGGCCTGGTCGATCACCCGCCGCGTGTTCGCCTACACCTGCCACACCCTGCTGCCCGAGGCCCTGGAAACCTGGCCGGTCGATATGTTCGAAAGGCTGCTGCCGCGCCACATGGAGATCATCTACGCCATCAACCGGTTCTTCCTGGACGAGGTGCACGCCCGCTACCCGGGCGACGACGCGCGCATCGCCCGGATGTCGCTGGTGCAGGAGACCCCCGAGCGCCGGGTGCGGATGGCCAACCTGGCCGTCGTCGGCAGCTTCGCCGTGAACGGCGTGGCCGAGCTGCAGTCCCGGCTGCTGGCCCAGACGACGCTGCGGGACTTCGCGGAACTGTGGCAGGCCAAGTTCTTGAACCAGACCAACGGCGTCAGCCCGCGCCGGTTCCTCGCCCTCGCCAACCCGCGGCTATCCGCCCTGATCACCGCCCGGCTGGGCGACCAGCGATGGCTGACCGACCTGGACCGGCTGGGCGAGCTGGAGGCCTTCGCCGACGATGCCGGGTTCTGTGCGCAGTGGCGCGAGGTCAAGCGGCTGAACAAGCTCGACCTGGCCGCACACGCCCGCGCCGCGACCGGCATCACCATCGACCCCGGCTCGCTGTACGACGTCATGATCAAGCGGCTGCACGAGTACAAGCGCCAGGTCCTCAAACTGCTGCACGTGATCACCTTGTACAACCGGATCAAAGCGGACCCAGCCGCCGTCGTTGCGCCGTGCACAGTCATCTTCGCCGCCAAGGCCGCGCCGGGCTACCATCAGGCCAAGCTCATCATCAAGCTGATCAACTCGGTCGCAGCCGTGGTCAACGCCGATCGCGATGTCTCCGGCCGGATCAAGATCGTCTTCCTTCCCGACTACAACGTCTCGGTCAGCGAGATCGTGGTGGCCGCCGGCAATATCTCGGAGCAGATCTCACTGGCGGGCAAGGAGGCATCCGGCACCGGCAACATGAAACTAGCCCTCAACGGCGCCGTCACCGTCGGCACCCTGGACGGCGCCAACATCGAGATCCGCGACCGGGTCGGGGCCGACAACTTCTTCCTCTTCGGCCTGACCGCCGACGAAGCCACCGCCACTAGGCAACGCGGTTACGACCCGCACGCCCACTACCGCGACGATGCCGAGCTCACGGCGGCGATTGACCTCATCGCCTCAGGGGCGCTATCCGACGGGGACCGCGAGATCTTCGAACCCGTCATCGCCTCGCTGCTGCACTGGGACGAGTACATGGTTCTCGCCGACTACCGCCCCTACATCGACTGCCACGACCATGCTGCCGGACCGGCCTGGGCCGATCAGGACCACTGGACCCGGATGTCCATCCTGAACACCGCCCGCTCCGGCTATTTCTCCTCGGACCGCACCATCCGCAGCTACGGCCATGACATCTGGCATGTCCAGCCCGTCCCGGTATCCCCCGACCAGAGTGCCGGCCCCGAGGTTCCCGGCCCGGATTCCTGACCGCCGGCCCCGGGCAATCTGCTATCGCCGCCTGGGCAGGTACAAGTCGGTGATCGTGCCCTCGAACGCCTCCGCCGCCATGGCGATGGTCTCCGACAGCGTCGGGTGCGGGTGAACCGTCAGGCCGATGTCGGCTCCGTCGGCGCCCATCTCGATGGCCAGCGCCGCCTCGGCGATGAGGTCACCCGCGTTGGGCCCGACGATGCCGCAGCCGATGACGCGGCCGGCCACATCGTCGAACAGCAGTTTCGTCATTCCGTCGGCGCGGCCGAGGGAGAGCGAGCGGCCGCAGGCTGCCCAGGGAAAGACGCCCTTGCCGTACTTCAGGCCGGTCGTCTTTGCCTCGTTCTCGGTCATCCCGACCCAGGCCACCTCGGGGTCTGTGTAGGCGACCGACGGGATGACCCGCGCGTCGAAGAAGCTGCTGCGGCCGGCCGTCACTTCCGCGGCGACCTTCCCCTCGTGCATGGCCTTGTGCGCCAGCATCGGCTGCCCCACCACGTCGCCGATCGCGAAAATGTGTGCCGCGCTGGTCCGCAGCTGCTTGTCGACCGGGATGAAGCCGCGGTCGTCGACCGTGACGCCGGCCTTCTCGGCGCCGATCAGCTTGCCGTTGGGGCTGCGGCCCACCGCTACCAGGATCTTGTCAAAGGTATCGGTCGCCGGCGCCTTGGCGCCGGCGAAGGACACCACCAGGCCCTCCGGCCGGGCCTCGACGTTCGTCACCTTCGTCTGCACGTAAACGTTCTCGTACTGCCTGGTGACCCGCTTGGCGAGTGGAGTGACCAGATCCTTGTCCGCGCCGGGGATGAGCTGGTCCATCAGCTCGACGACGGTGACCTGCGCGCCGAGTTCGTGGTAGACCGTGGCCATCTCCAGCCCGATGATCCCGCCGCCAAGCACGAGCAGCCGCCGCGGCACCTCATCGAGCTGCAGCGCGCCGGTCGAGTCAACTACCCGCTGGTCACCGGCCGGGATGAACGGGAGCGTCAGCGGCTCTGAGCCGGCCGCGATGATCGCCTGCTCGAAGCCGACGGTCGTCGTCCCGCCCTCGGCGAGCTCAATCCGCAGCTGGTACGGCGAGGTGAACCGGCCGTCGCCGCGGATCGTGGTGACCTTGCGCTGCCTGGCCAGCCCGGCAAGTCCGCCGGTCAGCCGTTCGACCACGCCGTCCTTCCACGCCCGCAGCTTGCCGAGGTCGATCGCCGGAGCGCTGAACACGACGCCGTGCTCGCTCATCTCCTTGGTCTCGGCGATGACCTTGGCGGCGTGCAGCAGCGCCTTGGACGGGATGCAACCGACATTGAGGCAGACGCCGCCGAGGGCTGGCCAGCGGTCGACCAGCACGACCTTCTTGCCGAGGTCGGCGGCCCGGAACGCGGCCGAGTAGCCGCCCGGCCCGGCACCCAGCACGAGCACCTCCGCCGTGACCTCACCTTGTGCCGCCGCGGCAGCTGTCACCGCCTGCGCGGGCCCGCGCGCACTGCCCGGCGCGGGCGCAGCCTCCGCACTTCGGGGGATGGCACCCTCATCGGGCTGCGCCGGGGCCGGGTTTTCCGGCTCGGCCGCCTCGCCGGTGCGCAGGTCGACGATGAGGTGGCCGGCCGAGACGCGGTCGCCGACCGCGACCCGGACCCCGGCGATGGTTCCGGCCGCCGGTGCCGGGATGTCCATCGTCGCCTTGTCCGACTCGAGCGTGACGAGCGGATCCTCAGCTGCCACGATGTCGCCGGCGGCCACATGCACCTCGATCACGGGCACGTCCCGGAAATCGCCGATGTCCGGGATCAGAATGTCCACGTCAGGCTCCAGGGGTCGAAGGCGGCTGTTGAGCCGGTCGCGGTCAGAGCACGAGCCGGCGGATGTCCTCGAGCAGGTGGCACAGGTGCCGGGCGAAACGGGCTGCCAGCGCGCCGTCGATGACCCGGTGATCATAGGAAAGCGAGATCGGCAGCATCAATCGCGGCATGAAAGCCGTCCCGTCCCAAACCGGGGCGGTCCTGGCGCGCACCACGCCGAGGATCGCCACCTCAGGCGCGTTCACGATGGGCGTGAAGCCGGTACCGCCGATGCCGCCGAGGCTCGAGATGGTAAAGGAGCCGCCCTGCAGGTCGGCCATGCCGAGCTTGCCGTCACGGGCCTTCGCCGAGACGACGCCTAGCTGCTGGCTTATTTCCCGGATGCCCTTACGGTCGGCGTCGCGGATCACCGGCACCACCAGGCCGTCCGGGGTGTCCACCGCGACGCCGATGTGGAAATAGCCCTTGTAGATGAGCGCGTCCTTCTCCGGGGTCAGGGAGCTGTTGAAATTGGGGAATTCGCGGAGTGCCGAGACGGATGCCTTTATCAGGAAGGCGAGCAGCGTTACCCGGTAGCCGTCGGCCTTGGCGGCGGTGTCAAGCTCCCTGCGGTAGGCGTCGAGGTCGGTGATGTCCGCCTCGTCGTCGTGAGTGACGTGCGGGATGTTCAGCCATGAGCGGTGCAGCTGCGGGCCAGACAGCCGCTGAATACGCGACAGCGGCCGGATTTCAACCGGGCCGAACTTCGAGAAGTCCTGAGCCGGGATCTCCGGGATGCCGGCCGCCGGAGCGGCGGCCGGTCCGGCGGCGGGCCCGCGGACGCTTGCGAGCAGGTCCTCCTTGGTGATCCGGCCTTTCGGGCCGCTGCCGGACACCGCGGTGAGGTCGACGCCCAGTTCGCGGGCCAGCCGGCGGACGCCGGGGCTGGCGTGCAGGCCGGTGAAGTCGGCCGGCCGGGCTGCCTCGGCGGCAGTCACCTGCGCGGCGGGCGGCGGCGCCGCTTCCGCGGAGCGCCGGGCGGGCTCCTGCGCCGCGGCGACGGGATCGGCGGCCGCCAGGGTCGGCGGCTCCTGCTGATCGGTCAGTGCTGGCGGCTGAGTGACGGCGCCGTCGGTGTCCAGCAGGAGAATGAGCGAGCCCTTCTCGACCCGGTCGCCGATCTCCACCCGGAGCTCGCGGACCGTGCCGGCCGCGGGCGAGGGAATGTCCATGGTCGCCTTGTCCGATTCCAGCGTGATCAGCGGATCCTCCTCGCTGACCACATCGCCGTTCGCGACATGGATCTCGATGACCGGCACGTCGGTGAAGTCACCGAGGTCCGGAACGTTGACTTCAGTTGCACTGGGCACGGTTGCTCCCCTGGACCACGCGTCCGAGGCCGGTCACGGCTTCCTTGCCGTGCTGGCTCCTGGTCATACCCTGGCCGGATTCTGGCTTGTCCGGGTCGATCCCGTATCGCGAGATCGCGTCAGCGACCTTGGCCGCCGGCACCGTCCCGTCCTCGGCGAGCGAGGCGAGCGCGGCCACCGCGACGTAGTGCCGGTCGACCTCGAAGAAGCGGCGCAGGTTCCGGCGGTAGTCCGAGCGACCGAAGCCATCGGTGCCCAGTACCCGGTAGCGCCGCGGCACGAAGGGGCGGATCTGGTCGGCGAACGACTTGACGTAGTCGGTAGCGGCCACCACCGGGCCCGGCCGGTCGGCGAAACAGGCCTCGACGTAGCTGCGCCGGGGCGGCTCCGTTGGGTGCAGCATGTTCCACCGCTCGGTCGCCAGGCCCTCTCGGCGCAGCTCGGTGAAGCTCGGCGCGCTCCACACGTCCGCGGCAACGCCGTAGTCAGCGGCGAGCAGGTCAGCAGCGGCGAGCACCTCCCGCAGGATCGTGCCGCTGCCGAGCAGCTGCGCCCGCGGCAGGCCGGCCTTCCCGTCGTCCGCCGTGCTGCCTTCCCGCAGCAGGTACATCCCCTTGAGGATCCCGGTCTCGGCGCCCTCGGGCAGCGCCGGATGCTCGTAGTTCTCGTTCATCAAGGTGATGTAGAAGAACACGTCCTCCTGCTCGGCCAGCATCCGCCGCAGCCCGTCCCGGACGATGACCGCAACCTCATAGGAATAGGTGGGATCGTAGGACACGCAGTTGGGGATCACCGCGGAGAGCACGTGGCTGTGCCCGTCCTCATGCTGCAGGCCCTCGCCGTTGAGCGTGGTCCGGCCGGCCGTCCCGCCGAGCAGGAAGCCGCGGGCCCTGGAGTCTCCGGCCGCCCAGGCCAGGTCCATGACCCGCTGGAAGCCGAACATCGAGTAGAAGATGTAGAACGGGATCATCGGCACGTCGCTTGTGCTGTACGCCGTCGCCGCGGCGATCCACGACGACATCGCGCCGGCCTCGTTGATGCCCTCTTGGAGCATCTGGCCATCGGGTGCCTCGCGGTAGTACATGAGCTGGCTGGCATCCTCAGGCTGGTACAGCTGCCCGACCTGGCTGAAGATGCCGAACTGGCGGAACATGCCCTCCATCCCGAACGTCCGGGACTCGTCAGGGACGATCGGAACCACCCGCTTGCCGATCGCCTTATCGCGCAGCAGCGTATTGAGGATCCGCACGAACGCCATGGTCGTGGAGACCTCGCGGCCCGGCGTGCCAGCGAGCTGGCCACCGAAGGCGCTGAGCTCGGGCACCGCCAGCGATTCCGTCGAGCGGGCCCGGCGGGCCGGCAAGGCGCCGCCGAGCGCAGCTCGCCGCTCCCGCAGGTAAGTCATCTCCGGGCTGTCCTCAGGGAAACGCAGGAATGGCAACTCGGCCAGCTGGTCGTCGCTGAGTGGCAGGTCGAAACGATCGCGGAACCGGATCAGCGCGGCGGCGGCCATGTGCTTCTGCTGGTGGGTAATGTTCTGCCCCTCGCCCGACTCCCCCATGCCGTATCCCTTGACGGTCTTCGCCAGAATCACGGTGGGCCGGCCGACGGTCCGCACCGCTGCCGAATACGCAGCGTAGACCTTGCTGGGGTCGTGGCCGCCGCGGTTGAGCGCCCAGATCTCGTCGTCGGTCATGCCGGCGACCATCTCGAGCAGCTCCGGGTACTTGCCGAAGAACTTCTCCCGTACGTATGCGCCGTCCTTGGACTTGAAGTCCTGGTATTCGCCGTCGACGCACTCTTCCATCCGCCGCAGCAGCAGGCCGGTGGAATCACCGGCGATGAGCGGGTCCCAGCCGCTGCCCCACACGGTCTTGATCACGTTCCAGCCCGCGCCCCGGAAGATGCCCTCTAGCTCTTGGATGATCTTGCCGTTGCCCCGGACCGGGCCGTCGAGGCGCTGCAGGTTGCAGTTGATCACGAAGATGAGGTTGTCCAGCTTCTCCCGGCTGGCCATCGAGATGGCGCCCAGCGACTCCGGCTCGTCGGTCTCGCCGTCGCCGAGGAAAGCCCAGACCTTGCGCGTCGAGGTATCCGCCAGGCCGCGGCTGGCCAGGTACTTGAGGAAGCGTGCCTGATAGATCGCCATGATCGGGCCCAGGCCCATCGACACCGTCGGCATCTGCCAGTACTCCGGCATCAGCCACGGGTGCGGGTAGGACGCGAGGCCGCCGCCGTCGACCTCCATGCGGAACTTCGTCAGCTGCTGCTCGGTGAGCCGCCCCTCGACGAACGAGCGGGCGTAGATGCCCGGCGAGGAATGGCCCTGGATGAACAGCAGGTCGCCACCGTGCTGGTCGGTCGGGGCACGGAAGAAATGCTGGAAGCCGACGTCGTAGAGGGTCGCCGCGGACTGGAAGCTGGCGATATGGCCGCCAAGCTCGGAGGACTCCGCGTTGGCGCGCAACACGATCGCCAGCGCGTTCCACCGGATGAGCGACCGGATGCGGTGGTCAATGGCCAGCTCCCGCGGGTCGAGCCGGTCCTCCTTGTCGGGCGGGATGGTGTTCAGGTATGGCGTGGTGGCGCTATACGGCACCGGCGCACCATGGCGGCGTGCCTCCGCGATCACCTCATCCAGCAGGAAGAACGCACGGTCGCCGCCCTCGAAGGTCAGCACCGAATCAAGCGCATCCAGCCACTCGCGGGTCTCGGCCGGGTCAAGGTCTTCCAGCATCGGGATCCCTTCATCGACGGCCCGAACCCGCGGTTGCGGCGGGGCGCCAGCACAGCCATCGTCCCACTAGCGGTCACATCGGGTATTAACGAGGTCAGGTGCTCCGGTCAGACGGGCCCGGGCGAGCTTGCCGGGATAACCCCTGTCCTGCGCGGTCCTGCATCACACGGATGCAGCTGCGGACCGTGGCGGAGTGGAGGCGGCAAATGACAACGAGCCCGCTGGATCAGGTCACGTCCTGGCCGGTGCGGACGGTCGCGGTGGCGGTCGCGTCCGCCGCTGGACTGATCGCATCGCACGGACCGGTTGACCGGCCGTTCGCCTGGGCTTCGGTGACCAAGCTGCTCACCTCGCTGGTGGCGCTCGACTGCGTGCAGCGCGGTCTGCTCGACCTCGACGAGCCGGCCGGTCCGCCAGCAGCGACGATCCGGCACCTGCTGTCGCACGCGTCGGGACTCGGGCCTGACAGCGATGCGGCACTGAGCCGACCAGGACGGCGGCGGATCTACTCCAACCGCGGCATCGAGATCGTGGCGGAAATCGCCGCCGCGCGGGCCGGCAAGCCCTTCGGGCTGCTACTGGCTGACGAGGTCTGCCTGCCGTTGGGGCTGCTGCACACCCGCCTCGACGGCTCCCCCTCGGCCGGTGCGGCCGGACCGCTGGCTGACCTCGTGACACTGGCGATCGAGCTGCTCAGCCCATCGCTAATCGACGAGGAACTGCTGGCCGAGGCGACCAGGACCGCCTTCCCTGGCCTGCCCGGCGTGGTGCCCGGCTTCGGCCGTCAGCCGCGCTGCGACTGGGGGCTCGGGTTCGAGATCCGGGACGGCAAGGCACCGCACTGGACCGGATCGGCGAATTCGCCCGCGACCTTCGGGCATTTCGGCCGCTCCGGCAGTTTCCTCTGGGTGGATCCGGACGCCGGGATCGCCTGCGCTGGCCTCGCGGACCGGGAATTCGGCCCGTGGGCAGCCCGCGGCTGGCCACGCCTGTCCGACGATGTCCTCGCGTGCTACGCCGTGCGGCGCTCCAGCGCACCCGGCTAGGCCGGTACCGCCCAGCCTGGACCCGGCAGCCGCCCGGCACCGGTTTGCCGCCCCGGTATTTTGACGAGGTGCCTACGCCCGCTCGCCTGCCGATCCCGACCTGCATGGGCTGCCGGGCGATGCGGCAATACGAGAAGTGCGAGGGCGGTTGCCGCGAGCGCGAGCTTGAACTCGTCAGCGGTGCCGCTTACGACGAGCTGACTGCAGCGGCGGCGGCCCGCCGTCTCCGCATCCTGGGGCTCCGGGCTGTCGTCGAGGAACTGGCGGGCAAGGAGCCGGGCCCGGCTGACTGGCAGGCCGCGTACCAGGAGCTGCAGGAGACTGCGCGGTCAGTGCTGCGGCGCTCCGGGCTCGCCGCTGGCGGCCGGGACGATGAGCTGCCGCCGCCACCCGAGACCGTGATCGTCTGGCGTTGCCTGGACTGCGGCGGCCTTGATGCTCCACAGCCTTGCATCGATGTCTGCATCTGGCGTCCGGTCGATTGGGTGGATGCGGCCTCGGAGGAGTCGGAGCGGTCACGGGCCGCCGTCGACTGCCAGCTCGAGCAGTCATTGGCCGGGCTGCTCCGCAGGCTCGCGTTCGCGACGCCGCGGGCCGGGCAGTGGGAGCGGAACTGGCATGCGCTCCAGGCGCGAGCGCGGCTCGCTCTCCGGCCGGCCAATGAATGAATGCTCCGGGCCGCCGGGCGGGCCGGCCAGGGCTCCGGCAATGCCGGTCAGTCCGGGTTGACGACGGCAGGCGGGACGAACTCCCGAACCGGCACGTCGCAGTGCACGCGGCCGTCGTGCCGCCATAGCTCGACCGGGATGGTGGTCCCGATCATGTCGCGGGTGAGCAGGTAGTACAGATCCGCGCGGTCCCGCACCGGCCGACCAGCCAGCCCGACGATGACGTCACCAGGGCGCAGGTCGCAGGTCAGGTCGGCGGACACCCTGGTGATCACGGGAGCGTGCCGGAGCTGGCCCTCGACATTCTCGATCCGGCTGGCGACCGCGACGCCCAGCGCGCCGCGGCGGACGTCGCCGAACTGGAGGATCTGCCGGATGACCCAGTCGACGGTCTCGCCGGGAACGGCGAAGCCGATGCTGACCGCCCGGACGTCGATGCAGGTATTGACCCCGAGCACCAGGCCGGCCGCGTCGATCAGCGGGCCGCCGCTGTTCCCCGGGTTGATGGCGGCATCAGTCTGGATGGCCCGTTCCAGCGGGCGGCCGCGCCTGGTGGGAATCGTGCGGGCCAGGCCGGAGACTATGCCGATGCTGACCGATTCGGTGTAATCGCCCAGCGGGCTGCCCATGGCCAGGCAGATCTCGCCGAGCACTGGCGGATGAGTCCGGACCTGCAGCGCGGCGGGCAGCGGGCCGGGCGCGCGCAGCACCGCCAGGTCGGTCAGCAGGTCCGCGCCCACCACGGTCGCCGGGCCCGCCAGCCCGGTGGCGAACTGGATCTGCAAGTCGCAATCGCGGTCGTCGACGACGTGGTGGTTGGTGACCACATGACCGTCGCCGTCGACCAGGAAGCCGGATCCGGTGGATACCCCGTCGGATGTTTCGCTGCGGATTGTCGTCACCGCAGGCCGGCAGCGGGCGGTGATATCGATGATGTCGAGGCTGAACTGCTCAAGCGCAGTCCTGGACGCCGCGGTCACATCATCACCGAGTCGTCGCTCACCTCGGCATACAGCGTCTTGCCGCCGAATCTGGACTGGAGCTGGTGATCGAAGTGGTCCGCGATGGTCGTGGCAGCGTCCAGGCTGGCGCGGACGATCTCCACGGTCAGCTGCTCACCGTAGAGCTCAAGTGAGAACAGCACCTCGTTGGCTGGCGTGTGCACGACCCGGCCTACGGTGATGTTCAGGTTGATGTCGTTGAGATCCTCCAGCAGCGCCGGCGTCCGCGGGACGTCGATGACCATCGGGGCGAACAGCCGCACCGACGGGGGGTCCTCGATGCCCCGGACGAAGCACATCGTGCTGCCGTAGCGGATCCGGATGTCACCGTCCGGATCCTGGCTGACCTGCTCGACCTCGAGGACCTGAGCCACCGCCCAGCAGAGCCACTCGGTCAGGCTGGTTGGCGGCTGGTCTGCCTCGTCCTCCGCGCCCGACGGCACCCAGTCCGGCGTCACGACCGGGTTGTCTTGCGCTGTCGTCTCCGATGGCACCGGCGAGGGTACGTCCTCCGACTCGCCGAATGCGGTGAAGATCGCCGCGACCGTCTCGCGTAACGTGCTCGAGTTGCGGCACGACTGCAGGTAGTAGAGCTGGGCCGCGGACGAGCGGGCCGGCGCCCTGGCCTTGCCGAGGCCACGGGCCTGCAGTTCACCGACGACAAGCTCACGCGACTCGTCATCATTCGCGAGCCAGGTCTTGACCAGCGTCGGCCAGGCGTCGCGGACGAAATCGGGCTCCGGCCGGGCGCCGTACCGCTCCCGTAGCGCCTGATCGACCGGCGGCCGGAGCTTGAGGTCGCTGCCGAGCTGGTCCAGTAGCGCGGGCGGCAGGTTGTCCCAGGAGAAACGGTAGCGCGGCATGTCTGGTCCTCATGCTCGTACGGATGCCGCTGACTTTACGCTGACATCCCATCCGGCTGCCTAACCGCCGGGGCGGCAACGGTTCCGCCCCCGGTCATGGCCGGGGCTGGCCGGCTGGCCCGGATCCGGCCGGACGGAGCCCGTGCCTAACCGTCTGAATCGGTCGTCTCGGTGGCGTCCAGGCCGGCCAGCCGCAGGTAGGCCGGGGTAAGCAGGGTTACCAGGTCCTTGCCGCGCAGCTGGATCGCGGGCGGCTCGAACGTGCGCAGCAGCAGATCAGGTGCCACCGCGGGAACTGCGGGCAGCGAGCGGAGCCTGGCCTGGGTCATGCCCGGTGACCAGAAATCGGCCAGGCACTCGGCCAGCGGGCGGTCGGCGACGTCGAGCACTGGCCGGGGCGGGGCTGGCTCGGCCGCCCGCAGCCGCCGCAGCGCGGCCAGCAGGTCGTCCCGGCTCCGGCCCCGCCAGGCCAGCATGACGAACGGGTCGGCGTCGAATGCCTCGGCGAGTACGTAGCAGACCGCGGCCAGGTGCTTGCACGGCATTCCCCAGTCCGGGCAGGAGCAGAACATCTCCAGGTCGTGCTGGCTGCGCGGGAACAGCGGCGTGCCGCAGTCCGCGAACACGGCCTCGATCTCCTGCGGCATCTCGCCGGCCAGCAGCCTGGCGCGGAACAGCGCCTGGCCGGCCAGCGCCTGCTCCACCCGCCGCCACTGCGGCGTGGTCAGCGGCAGCACCTGGATCCGGACCTGGTACGGCTTCGGCCGCGAGCCCTGCACCTGGGCTGTCACGTACCCGGGCGAGATATCGAGGGTGAGCACCTGCCCGGAGCGCGCGTAGTTGCGGCCCCTGGACAGCCGGCCGGTCATGCCGAATGACTCAAGGACGCCAATAAACCGCCGCGACCACCACTGTTCGCCGATCGCGCCGCGCTTGCTGCGCGCCTTGATGCCGCCCTCGACGCGGCGCGGCCGGGCCGGCTCCCAGTCCCGCCAGTCGCTCATCCGGATCTCCCGGCCGGTGACGCCGGACTGGCCAGCCGCGCCGCCAGCAGCGCCGTCGGCACTTGCCGCGCTGCGCCTGCCGCCGGGCACTCCCGCACCATCATTCCGACACCGCCTCTGGTGACAGCGCGACCGCCTTGCGCAGCTCAGCGACCGACATCTCGGTCAGCCAGCCCTCGCCGGTCCCGACGATCCGCTCGGCCAACTCCTTCTTCTCCTCGATCATGGCGTCGATCCGCTCCTCGACCGTGCCGACGCAGACGAACTTGCGTACCTGGACGTCCTTGCGCTGCCCGATCCGGAAGGCCCGGTCGGTGGCCTGGTCCTCCACCGCCGGGTTCCACCAGCGGTCGACGTGGATCACGTGATTGGCGGCGGTGAGATTCAGGCCGGTGCCGCCGGCCTTGAGGGAAAGGATGAATATAGAAGGATCCGTTTCAGCCTGAAATCGGGAAACCATCGCATCGCGTTGCCTTTTCGGTGTGCCGCCATGCAGGTAGTAAACCGGGTAACCAAGCCGACCGGCCAGGTAGGGCTGGAGCAGCCGGCCGAATTCCGCGTACTGGGTGAAGCAGAGCGCCTTCTCCCCGCCGGCGATCACCTCGTCGCAGATTTCCTCCAGCCGGGCGAGCTTGCCGGACCTGCCAGCCAGCCGGGAGCCATCGCCGAGCAGGTGCGCCGGATGGTTGCACGCCTGCTTGAGCTTGGCCATCGTGGCCAGCACCAGGCCGCGCCGCTCGATCCCGTCGGGCGCCGCCTCAATCCTGGCGAGCATGTCCGTCACGGTCGCCTGGTACAACGACGCCTGCTCCGGGGTGAGGTTGCACCAGACCTTCATCTCCAGCTTGTCCGGCAGGTCGGAGATGATGGTCTTGTCCGTCTTCAGTCGGCGCAGGATGAACGGGCCGGTGATCCGCTTCAGCCGGGCGGTGGCCTCGGCATCGCCGCTGCGCTCGATCGGCACCGCATACCTGTTACGGAACTGCTGTGCCGGGCCGAGCAGGCCGGAGCTGGTGAATTCCATAATGGACCACAGCTCGGCGAGGCGGTTTTCGACCGGGGTGCCGGTCATCGCGATCCTGGATCCGGCGGGCAGGCTGCGCACCGCCTGGGCCTGCCGGGTAGCGGAGTTCTTGATGTTCTGCGCCTCGTCGCAAACCACCCGGCGCCAGTCGATTTCGCTGAGTGCATCCCGGTCCCTGGTGACCACGCCATAGGTGCTGATTACCAGGTCGGCGGCGCCCGCGGCGGCGGCAAGCTCAGGCCCGGTAAGCCGGTCCGCCCCATGGTGCACGTGCACGCGCAGGTCCGGCGTGAACCGCTCCGCCTCCCGCTCCCAGTTCCCCACCAGCGACATAGGGCAGATCAGCAACGTCGGCGCGGACGGCGCGGACGGCGCGGACAGCGATTCCCGCTCGTGCGCCATCAGCCCGAGCAGCTGGATCGTCTTGCCCAAACCCATCGAATCCGCAAGGATTCCGCCTAGTCCGAGGCTGCCTAGGAACGACATCCACGCGAGGCCGCGTTCTTGGTACGGACGGAGTTCGCCGCGGAACGAGGCCGGCGTGCTGGCCGGGGCGAGCCGCTGGTCGGCGTGACCGGATAGCAGGTCGGCTAGCCAGCCGTCGGCATCCACGCCGACGACGGGGAGGGCGTCGTCCGCCTCGTCCACGCCGCGCAGCCCAGCCAGCATCGCGTCGGCGGCGGTCATGGTGCCGGTTCGGTCACGCTGCAGGAACTTCAGCGCCGCCTGCAGGTGCCGGTCGTCGAGCTCCACCCATTGGCCGCGGATCCGTACCAGCGGGATCTTGAGCCTGGCTAGCTCAGCCAGGTCGTCGGCGTCCAATACCTGGTCACCCAGGGCAAGGTCGTAGCGGAAGTCAACCAGATCAGCCATATTGAACTTCGGCTCCGCCGCGCTGCCGCTGCCCGCGGCCTGCCGCGACCGGGTGGTGATCTTGACGCCGAGCCGCGCTTTGCGTGCCCAGTCCGGCAGCAGCACGCCGAAGCCCGCCGCGGACAGCATCGGGCCGGTGTGGCGGAGGAACTCCAGCGCGCCCTCGGTGTCCAGCGTGACGCTGGCCGGCGCGGCACTCCGCAGCTCGTGGTCGAGCTCGGGGAACAGCCGGGAGGCGCGGCCAAGCCCGGCGAGGAGTTCTTCTTCGGGGTGCCTGATGCCGGCCGCTGCCCAGCCGTCCGCGCCCAGGCCGGACCAGACGTCGGGCGCGGGCAGGAGCAGGCTCGGGTCATCAGTCGACTGGAGGGCGAGTTCAACTGCCCAGGGCGGTTCCGTTGCAGCTCCGGCCGTGCCTGCGGCGGTGCTGGCCGCGCTGGTCTTGCCCGCCGCGCTGGTCTTGCCCGCCGCGCTGGTCTTGCCCGCCGCGCTGGTCTTGCCCGCCGCGCTGCCCCCGGCTGCTGCGGTCTGGCCGGCCCGGCGGGCAGCGCCGGCCAGGGCGGTGATCGCGTCGGAGTCGGCGGCGGCGGCCGGGTTGCTAGTGCCGTCTGGGAGCGCTTCGGTCGGCGGCGGCTCGACAAGCCGGAAGCAAGTGCGGACCGGGCCGGCCGGCATTTGCGCCGCGCTGTGCCAGGCCGCGAGATCGGCTTCGAGTGCCGCTGCCTCCGCCTCGTCCTCCGGCGTCAGCATGGTGATCCGCGGATTCGTGCTGGTCAGCGCGGCCGCCCAGCGTTCGGCGACAGCACTGCGGGCCGGCCGCCTGCCGCGCCGCGGAGCCAGCAGGGCCAGGCCCGGCTGACCAGTCAGGCTGGCCCGCGCTGCGGCGTCGGTGAGCGCCTCGAGCGCATTGGTGAGTATCAGCGCCGACGGCTCGCCGCCGGCGGTCGTGGCACGGCACAGCGGCGGCATCGCTGCCGCCAGTTCATGCGCCCGCTGCGCGTCGGCGCCGGATAGCACCGGACGCCATTTGGCGGCATGGCCGCCGGCCGCGTCGTCGCCGCTCGCGCCGCCGGTCCCGGGTATAGCGTTGTCGCCACGGTCGACCGCTAGCGCGGGCAGCACGCGCCCGCGGGCCGCAAGGTCCCCGGCCAGCTGCGCCAGCGCAGCCAGGTAGCGTACAGAGCCGCCCTGGACCGCCTGACCGCCGTGCGCCCGCGCTTCGCCAAGCACGCTGAGCAGGTCAAGCGCGGCGGCAGGCTCGAAGGTCAGCGCCGGTACCCGCCAGGCGGCGAGCGTGCCGCGGCGGGTCGCAGCCGCGGGCTGGTTCTCCGGCGCCCTGATCAGTTCGGGCGAGGCGAGCGGGCCGTCAGCCGTGCCGGGCAGCCACAGGGTCAGCTCGTCATCGACGGCCTTGAACACCAGGTCGGCGACTGGCCCGGCATGTTCCGCGACAGCTGCGGCGGTGTTGTCCGCGGTAGCGGCGAACGGGTGCGGCCGCGGGGCGCGCGAAGGCCGGCCCGGCCGTGACGGCGCCGTGGCCGGGCCGTCGGCGTCCTCCGCCCACAGGAAGAGCGCGCCGTAGGCCCAGACCCCGTGAATTGCCAGCATCTCTTAATGCTCCAGGACCGGCCTCGACTGATTTCTGCACGCTAGCAACGCCCACTGACGGTCGCCGTGCAATAGGTCATGCAGGTCGCGGCCAGCCCGATGCGGGGCGAGGTTACCGGTCGCGACCGGCGCCCGGCAGCCCGTTTCAGATGGGTCTTTACGGGCTGGGCACCGTTGACTGCCGTGGCCAACGGGTTCGCAGGTACGCGCTGCGGCTAGCGCAGCAGCGGCTGCCGCCGTCACGCCACGAAAGGCTGCGCGCCCGAGTCTGTTGTCATCGGCCGGCCAGCGGCATGCCAGCCTCGCATCCCGTCATCGACATTGAAGGCCTGCCAGCCGGCCCCGGCCAGGGCCTGGGCTGCGCGCGCTGACCGGACGCCGGACCGGCAGATCACGTAGACCTCGGCGGCCCGGGGGATCTCGGGGCTGCGCGCGCTGAGCTGGCCGACCGGGATATGCTGCGCGCCGGGCACGTGCCCCGCGGCCCATTCGTCTGGCTCGCGCACGTCCAGCACGAACGCGCCGTCCGGTACGCCGGCCGCCGACACTCCCGGAACGGCATCCAGCATGCTCATTCGCTGCTCCCCTCATCACCGGGCAGGCCCCGGCGCCGGGCCGCGCTCGGATAGCGTGGCTGGGACTCCGCACCGGTTGCGGCCTCGGAGTCCCAGCCAGACTATTGCGGCGGGCGGCGCCATTGCCGCGAGTCACCCGATCGCGGCATCCCGGACCGCGGCCCGCCCGGCATGCTGATGCGCTAATCGGGCCTGCCAGCCGACCCAGCGCACGTGGTGGATAGCGCTAGCGCGCACCTCCGAAGGCTGGCGATCGCGCGATCCATCATTATGCGAGCCAGGAATCTTCGCGCGCCGTTGCCTGTTTGGCTCCGACGTGACCATCCGCGCCGCGCTGCCCAGCGAACTGGCCGAGATCGGCGACCTGCGAGTAACCGCCTACCAGGCCGACGGGTTCCTGTCGGGCGTCTCCACATACGCGGAGACGCTGCGTGGCCTGGGAACCGGCGGGGATGGCGAGATCATGGTCGCGGTGGAGGGCGGCCGGATTCTCGGCACTGTCATGCTGCAGCTCTGGCCGGATGCCGGAGAGGTAGTCCGCGGGCCAGATGAGGCAGAGGTCAGGGCGCTTGCGGTGGCTCCGGGCGGGCGCGGTAAGGGATTTGGCCGCGCGCTCCTGGGCGCGGCGATCGACCTGGCCGCACGTCGGCCAGTCCGGCATCTGGTGCTCAGCACTCGGCCGGATATGCGGGCAGCCCAGCATCTGTATGAGCGAGCCGGGTTCAGCCGCCTCCCGGACCGGGACTGGCATCCGGTGCCAGGCAGGATTCTCCTCGCCTACGGCCTGGTTCTGGCAGGCGCCCGGTAAACCCCGGCCGTCAGGAGTCCGGCGCCGCAAGCTCAGGCGGCCAGGAATCCGGCGCCGCAAGGTCACGCGGTCAGGCATCCGGGCCAGAGTCGTCGGCGTTTGCCAGGTCATCGCTTAGGCCGCCGCCGGTAGCCACCCGGCCAGGTGATCCGCCGCCGCTGGCCGGCGCGCTGCTAGCGGCAGCCGGGTCCTGCCGCGGATCGACGGCGACCTTCCTGAGTTGCTTGGTCATCGAGCGGAAGAGAAAAAACAGGACAATCCCCATGCCCGCGACGACAAGGAAGCCGAGAACGCCAGGCGCGGCCTGGCTCGCCGCCGATGCCGCTGCGAGGATCATCAGAGTCGCACCCTTTCCCTGACTCCGGCGAACAGGTCGTCTTCCGGCTTCTCAGTATCCACCAGCGACCTGGCCAGGTGATAATCCTCGGTCGGCCAGGCCGCCCGCTGCGCGTCCAGCGGGCAGGCAAACCAGGAACTCGTGGGGTCGATCTGGGTGGCGTGGGCGATGAGTGCCTGATCACGGATCTCGAAGTAATCGGCGCAGGGCACCTTGGTGGTGATCTCCCATTCCCGCCTGTCACTGTCGTCCTCATCCAGCCACGACAGTCGGTCGGCATACGGCGACTCCAGGCCCCGCCGCACCATCTCCTCGTGCAACGCGGTGAACCTGGCGCGGTGGAAGGTGACGAAGTAATACAGCTTGAGCGGCTGCCATGGCTCGCCGGAGCCGGCATAGCTATCAGGATCCGCGGCCGTCTCGAATGCTTCGACCGATACCTCATGGGTCTTCACGTGATCCGGGTGCGGATACCCGCCGGACTCGTCGTAGGTGAGCATCACGTGCGGCCGGAACTCGCGCACGGCCCGCACCAGCGGCGCCGCCGCCACGTCCAGCGGCTGCAAGGCGAAGCAGTCGTCCGGCAGCGGCGGGAGCGGGTCGCCCTCGGGCAGCCCGGAGTCGGTGAACCCGAGAAAGCGCTGCTGAACGCCGAGAATCTCCCTGGCCCGGTTCATCTCCGCGCGCCGGACCCGGGCGAGATCGGAACGGATCTCCGGCCGCTCCATCGCCTTGTTCAGGATGTCGCCCCGCTCGCCGCCGGTCAGCGTGCAGACCAGCACTTCGACGTTCTCGCGGGCGTAACGCGCCATCGTCGCCGCGCCCTTGCTTGACTCGTCATCCGGATGAGCGTGCACCGCCATCAAGCGGAGCGGCTCGGTGCATGCACTCCCGAGTGCTTGCCCCGCAGTCCTGTCCTGGCGCGCGGCGTTGCCAGCTGGATCAATGGTCACGGCAGACAAGAACGATCCCCTCGGTACCTTGGCGACTAACCTGACCGGCGGCGCGGAATCTCCGGCGACCTGCGCCTCCCCGGCGCCGTAACAAGGCGGCGCCAAGAGGTCATTGTGCAGCACAACAAGGCACCCGCGCGCACGCATTCCCCGGGCAGGATGAGCCGGGAATGCTGCTGGGCGGGTATGCCCGCGATTGTGTCGCCCGCCGTGCTGGGCGACCTCAGCCCGGCAGCCCGGACAGGACGGCGAGCTCGGCGTAGCTGGCCATGACCGGGTCCCAGCCGGAATCATGATCAAGCCGTGCTGCTGCGCCGTCGAGCCGCCTTTCCCATCGGGTGCGGACAAGCTGGACGTCCGTCTCGCCTGGCCCGCCGGGCGCCAGCCACCAGGCCCGCATAGCCAACCCATCAGCCTCACGAGACCCACAAGACCTACAAGGCCCAGCCGACCTACAAGACTCACAAGGCCCAGCCGACCCACTGGACCCACCCAGATCCGCAAGCCACCAACGGTGCCGATCGAGCCAGCGGGCCTGCCGAGCCGATCTCAGCCAGCCAGCCGGCGCGCCAAAGGCATCGGCGCCAATGACGGCATCGCCTAATGCTCTAGTGGTTAACATTTATCCGGCTATTGGCGGACAAATCCTAACCACTAATTGTGTGACCGCTACGCCTGGTGAATTTGAGGCAGGACGACACAATTGCGGCGACGCCAAGGCGACCACGGCCGCGAGCTACGCACCGCAGGCCAGGCGCACCGCAGGCCAGGCGCACCGCAGGCCAGGGGCACCGCAGGCCAGGGGCACCGCAGGCCAGGGGCACCGCAGGCCAGGCGCACCGCAGGCCAGGCGCACCGCAGGCCAGGCGCACCGCAGGCCAGGCGCACCGCAGGCCAGGCGCACCGCAGGCCAGGCGCACCCTACACTCGCCGGCGCCGGCACCGGCAGCGGACCGTTCGGACGCCCGCGGTAACCTTGCCGACCGGCCCTGTTGCGGGCTAGTGGTTGCTCAGCCGGGTTTGGCAGAGCTTGTGACGGAGCATCGGTCCACTGTTGGGCGCTTGCCGAACGGCCGGTGTCCTGTACAGCGCCGTGAATCGTCCCTTACGCTCTCTTACCGACTCCGTGTCCATCCTGCACAATCGTTAAAACTGCAAAAACACGCTGCAACACCTGGCTCTGCAAGATCATCAAAGGTCAGGACTGGGGATTTGCTGGCGTGTGTACGCTGAAGGATTACCCCCCGAAGGGCCCTGCCAGGGTCCGGCGGACCGACTGAGTCCGCATCGCACGCGAGGAGTACCCGTGACCGAGACCCGCGACGACACCGTCACCTGGCTCACTCAGGAGGCGCACGACCGGCTCAAGTCGGAGCTGGACCACCTCTCCGGGACCGGCCGAATCGAGATAGCTAAGAAGATCGAGGCGGCCAGGGACGAGGGTGACCTGCGCGAGAACGGCGGTTACCACGCGGCGAAGGAGGAGCAGGGCAAGCAAGAGGCCCGCATCCACCAGTTGCAGCACATCCTGGACAACTCACGTGTCGGAGAGCCGCCGCGGACGGATGGCGTAGTCGGTCCTGGCATGACGGTGACGATCCGGTTCCAGGGCGACGAGGACGAGGTGACGTTCCTGCTGGCATCCCGCGAGGAGAGCGGCGCGCCGATCGACGTGTACTCGCCGCGGTCGCCCCTCGGCAGTGCCATCGCGGGCAAGAAGGTCGGCGAGACGGCCACTTATACCCTGCCGAATGGCCGCGCGGCCTCTGTTGAGATTCTCGAGGCAGTCCCGTACGGCGGTATCTGAGCCGCCGGCGCCTCGCAACGTCGTGGAACCCGGCCGCATTCATGATCGCGGAAGATGCGCGCGTCAGCAGCCCGAACCATCGTGAACATGAACGGCGCGCCGTAACTGTGAACGGCGCACTGGACGCCAAGCAGCGGCCCGCCAAAGCGGCAAGGGTCAGCAACTCGGGGCGTCAGCGCAGCGAGGGCGCTAAGGCGGCGGGCGGACGCGGCGGGCGGACGCGGCGCGCGCCAAGGCGGCGGCCCGACGATACCGCGCCGGGCTCGCCAGGCCGGGCCTGAGCGGACGTCAGTGCACCAGTTCGGGCGAGGCGGCGGGTGCCTCGCCAGTGGTCTCCAGCTGGCCGCGCAGCGGGATCTCCTTGATAAACAACGCCACCACCAGCGCGGCCGCCATCGCCGGGAGAGACCAGACGAAGACCCCGTCGATAGCGTGCGCGATGGCGAAGAAAACGTCGTGCCGCACCGCTGGCGGCAATCCGGCTACGGTCGCCGGGTTGAGCTGGCCGCCGGACGCGTGAATGTTCGCGCCCGGCAACCGCGCGGACAGTACGTCAGTCAGCCGCCTGGCGAAGATCGCGCCGAACACCGACACCCCGATGGATCCGCCGATCTGCTGGAAGAACAGCCGCGAGCTGCTGGCCACGCCGATGTCCTTCAGCTCGACGCTGTTCTGCGCCATCAATGAGGTGGTCTGCATGAGCAGGCCCATGCCGAGGCCGAGTACCACGAAGAACAGCCCGGAGGTAACTCGGGTGGTCGTCACGCCGAGCAGCGATAGCAGGTACATGCCTGCGCCCATGCCGACCGAGCCGGCGATCGGCAGCATCTTGTAGCGGCCGGTCCGGCTGGTGATCTGGCCGGCGATGATCGAGGTCACCATCACCCCGACCATCATCGGCGTCAGCAGCAGGCCGCTGACCGTCGCCGATGCGCCCTGCACCGTCTGCTGGTACAGCGGCAGGAACGTGATCGCTCCGAACATCGCCAGCCCGACCAGGAAGCTGAGCCCGGCCACCAGCGAGAAGTTCCGGTTCCGGAACAGCCGCAGCGGCAGCATCGGCTCCGCTGCCCTTGCCTCGACCAGCAGGAACGCCACCGTCGCCGCCACCGCGAGCACGGCCAGGCCGAGGATCCGCCCGGAGCCCCAGGCATACTGCGTGCCGCCCCAGGTCGACACCAGCACGATCGCCGTGGCGGCCACCGCGAGCAGCCCGGCGCCCAGGTAGTCGATCTTGTGCTCGGTCCGGTGCAGCGGCAGCTTGAGGACCCTGGCCAGGTAGACGAGAGTGAAACCGCCGATCGGCAGGTTGATGTAGAAGACCCAGCGCCAGGAGAAGTGGTCGGTGATGAAGCCGCCGACCAGCGGGCCGCCGATGGTGGCGATCATCATCACGGCCATGATGTAGCCCATGTACTTGCCGCGCTCGCGCGGCGAGACCAGCTCGCCGAGGATCGCGATCGCGCCGACCATCAGGCCGCCGGCGCCCAGCCCCTGCAGCGCGCGGAAGCCGATCAGCTGCGTCATCGACTGCGCCAGGCCGGACAGCGCCGACCCGGCTAGGAAGATCACGATCGCGGCCATGAACAGCTTCTTGCGCCCGTACAGGTCGCCGAGCTTGCCGTACAGCGGGGTGGTTACCGTCGACGCGAGCACGTACGCGGTCACTACCCAGGACAGGTGCGCGACCCCGCCGAGGTCGCCGACGATGCGCGGCAGCGCGGTGCCGACGATCAGCTGGTCCAGCATGGCGAGCAGGATGGCGAGCAGCAGGCCCGGCAGCACGATCTTGATCTCCCGCCGGAGGGCGGCTGCCTGCTCGTCCGCGGCCGGCGCCGGTGCAGGCTGTGCTGCTGCCATCAGTCAGGCTCCCTCAACCGCGCGGCTTGGCCGGGCTAGGCCCAGTTCCCCGGAAGCCTACTTGCCGACCGGCTAGTATCTCCGGTGAGTAGGCTAGGCTGATAACTAACCGGCCGTCAAGTAAATTTGCGGCCACCAGTACGAGACGCGGCGCGACTGAGATGAACGAGATGACGCACGGCCCGGCGGGCGCGGCCGGCCAGCAGGCAGCGCCTCCCCCAACGGCCGAGCGCGGCCCGCGGGCCGCGAACGACCTGCCAGACGCGCCGGTTTGCGGCCCAGCCCGGCACTGGCCGGAATTTCAAGAAGAGCAGCTGAAACGGGTCCAGGCGGCGCCGGTGCCTGCGGCCAGTACTTCAGTCGCGGGACAGCCCGCCCCGCCTGCACCTGCACCGCAAGCACCAGCGCCAGCAGCCGGGACAGCCGCGGGACACCCTGCGTCTGGACCGGCACCGCAGGACGCCCGCGGCCGCGGCGATACCAGGGCACGCATCCAGCAGGTCGCCGTCGCGCTGTTCACTGAGCAGGGCTACGAGAAGACGTCGCTGCGCGAGATCGCCGAACGGCTCGATGTCACCAAGGCGGCGCTGTACTACCACTTCAAGTCCAAGGAAGACATCGTCCGCAGCCTGGTCGAGGATTACTTCGGCCAGGTCGACGCGCTGGTCACCTGGGCGCGGGCCCAGCCGGCCGAGCCGGCACCCGGGCCGAGATCCTGCGCCGTTACGTCGGCATAGTCGCCGAGGGCGACGAGGTCTTCCGGATGCTGCACCAGAACCAGGCCGCGGTGAACACATTCGCCGCCGAGAAGAGCCGCGGTGAACTGTTCCGCGAGCGGATGGGTGCGCTCGTCGAACTGCTGGCCGGGCCGACTGCCTCGATCAGCGAGAAGCTGCGCGCGGCGATGGCGATCGGCGGCGTGAGCGTCGGCTGGATGTTCTTCGCGGACCAGATGCCAGACCGGGCCGAGTTCTGTGCCGCAATGCTCGCCATCGCCACCGACATCGCCGAAGCCGGCCCGTAAGCCCAGTTCCAGCCGACCCGCGGCACCCAACCCCGTCGATGTGACATCCAGTGGCTTGTCACGGGCGGTCGGGGCGGGCGGGGCGGGGCGGGCGGGGCGGCGGGGCAGGGCGGGCGGGGCGGGCGGGGCGGGCGGGGCGAGGCGGGGAAACCGCGGCTAGCCAGCAGCGGCGGCGCGGACTAGGGGGAGCATCCGGTAGCGCAGCGGGGTGTCCAGGGCGATTACCGTTGATGCCCGAACCACGCCGGTGACGTCCACAATCGCGTCGATGACCCGCTGCAGGTCGGCATTGGTCCTGGCGACTACCCGGCAGAACATGTCGCCCGGGCCGGTGATCGTGTGCGCCTCAAGCACCTCGGCGATCGACCGCAGCCCAGCGGCTACCTGGTCATGGCCGCCCGCCTGGCGGATCTCCAGCGTGACGAACGCGGTGACCGCATGGTCCAGGGCGGCGGGATCGACGTCCGGGCCATAGCCGGTGATCACGCCCCGGGCCTGCATCCTGTCCAGCCGCGCCTGAACGGTCCCGCGGGCAACGCCGAGCCGGCGGGACGCCTCCAGGACGGCGACCCGCGGCTCCGAGGCGAGCAGCCCGATCAGCCGCGCGTCGAGTTCGTCGATCATCGCTTCTCCTGACATAGGTGCGCAATCATGCCGCTCCACTGACACTATCTCTGTGCAGTATGTATAGCTCTGAGGATAGGTGTTGCACATCTTGCCTGACTAGCAGATGCTGAGGAGGGTGGCCAATATTGCGCACCATGACAGCAACTCCGCAGGAGCGTGCACGATGACCGCAACGCATGAAGCTGACCTGATGCCCGGTACCGCTGATTTCCCGGTCATCGGCATGGACGCAGTGGTCTTCGCGGTAGGCAACGCGCGGCAGGCTGCCCACTTCTACTCGGCTGCCTTCGGTATGCGGTGCGTCGCCTACCGGGGCCCGGAGACTGGCTGCCGGGACGAGGCGGCCTACGTGCTGGAGTCCGGGTCGGCCCGGTTCGTCTTCCGCGGGCCGGTCCGCGCTGGCACCGCCCTGGCCAGGCACGTTGCGGCACACGGCGACGGCGTCATCGACCTCGCGATCGGCGTGCCGTCGGCGGAAGCTGCCTACGATCACGCCGTCGCCCGCGGGGCGCGGGGCCTGGAGGCGCCGAGGATCGTCGAGGACATCAGCGGGAAGGTCGTGCTCGCCTCGATCGCGGCCTACGGGGACACCAGGCACACCCTGGTCGAGCGGGCCGGCTATGCCGGCCCATACCTGCCGGGCTACATCGCGGCGGAGCCGCTGACCACCCCGCCGGGGCGGCCCTTCTTCACCGAAATCGACCACTGCGTGGGCAACGTCGAACTCGGCAAGATGGACGAGTGGGTGGGCTTCTACCACCGGGTGATGGGATTCACGAACATGAAGGAGTTCGTCGGCGACGACATCGCCACCGAGTACTCCGCGCTGATGAGCAAGGTAGTCGCGGATGGCAGCCGCAAGGTCAAGTTCCCGATCGACGAGCCGGCGGCTGGCCAGCGAAAGTCGCAGATCGACGAGTACCTGGAGTTCTACGGCGGCCCTGGCGTCCAGCACATCGCGCTGGCCACCGATGACATCGTGGCGAGCGTCCGGGCCATGCGGGCGGCCGGAGTGGAGTTCCTCGGCACCCCGGACAGCTATTACGACACGCTGGGTCAGTGGGTCGGCGAGACCCGGGTCCCGCTGGCGGATTTGCGGGAACTGCGGATCCTGGCCGACCGGGACGAGGACGGGTACCTGCTGCAGATTTTCACCCAGCCGGTACAGGACCGGCCGACCGTGTTCTTCGAGCTGATCGAGCGGCACGGGTCACAGGGGTTCGGCAAGGGCAATTTCAAGGCGCTATTCGAGGCCATTGAGCGGGAGCAGGAACGCCGCGGCAACCTTTGACGGCACGCCATTACCGGACCCGAACCCGAACAAAACCCTGGGACCAGGCGTCGCCGCCATACGGCCAGACGGGCCCGGCGCCCTACGGCCAGCCGCCGCAGCCGCATGGTTCGTCATACCAGCCCTACCAGCCTTATCCGGGCCAGCCCGGCGGCTACCAGCCCGCCGCCGATCATGGTCAGGATCGGCCGGCCGGCGGCAGCGGCTGCTTGCCCGGCTCATCGACTCGATCATCCTCATCGTGATCACTTCGGTGCTGTGGGTCCCTTTCTTCGCGGGCCAGGCGCACCGCTTCCATCAGCTCGCCCTGCAGTACCCGGACACCAGCACGCCAGCCGCGCAGGCCGCGATCAGCCAGGCCGGCACGCGCCTGGTTCGCGACTTCCTGCTGCTGGTTTGCATCTACGTGGTGATCGCGTTCTGCTACGACTGGCTGCTGCACGCCCGGTGGGGGCAGACACTTGGCAAGCGCGTGCTCGGCATCATGGTCGTCACCTCAGCCGACCGGTCGAAGATCAGCGGTGGGGCCGCCGGCGGGCGGGCTGCCGTGTACCTCCTGGTGCCGCTCGTCCCGCTGCTCGGCATCATCTTCTTGCTGTTCGACGTGCTCCGGCTGCTCTGGGATCCGAGCCGGCAGTGCCTGCATGACAATGCGGCGGGCACTGTCGTGGTCAGGGCCGGGGTGCAGCCGGCCCCGCCGCTGAATCTCAGCCGGCCGCCAGCGACCTGGTGACCGCCGGGGTAACCGCGCGCCGGACCAGGCACAGACCGGCTGGCGCTTGTCCGTTTCAGGAAATGATGATCAGCGCGGTGGACCGGTCAGCCGAAAATGAGGGTGTAACCGGACTTTTGCAGCTGGCCGATCACCTCGTCACAGTGCCCTGGGCCGCGGGTTTCCACCTGCAGCTGGACCTCCACCTCGTCCACCAGCAGGTGCGGCGTGAAGCGGGCGTGTACCACGTCGAGAACGTTGGCGCCCAGGCCGGCCAGCCTGGCCAGCAGGGTGGCCAGCGCGCCGGGGCGATCCGGCAGCCGGCAGCGGAACGTGAGGTAGCGGCCGGCCGCGGACAGGCCGTGCCGCAGCACGTTGGCCAGCAGCAGCGGGTCGATGTTGCCGCCGGACAGCACGACCACGGCCGGCGGCTCGATCGAGCGCGGGTCATCGAGCAGGGCAGCGACGCCCGCCGCGCCGGCCGGTTCTACGACCTGCTTGGCCCGCTCCAGGCAAAGCAGCAGCGCCCGGGACATGGTCTCCTCCGAGACCGTGACGACCGGCACGGCGAGCTCGGCCAGGATGCGCAGCGCCAGTTCTCCCGGCCTGGCGACGGCGATGCCGTCTGCCATCGTCGGCGCGGATTCCACCAGCACCGGATGCCCGGCCGCCAGCGACGCCGGGAACGGCGCGACGGACTCGGCCTGCACGCCGATGATCCGGATCGAGGGATCCGAGCCGCGTGCCGCCGTCGCGATGCCGGCCGCCAGGCCGCCGCCGCCGACCGGGACCATGATCGTGCGCACACCCGGGCACTGCGCCACGATCTCCAGGCCGACGGTGCCCTGGCCCGCCACGATGTCCGGATGCTCGAACGGATGGATGAAGACGGCGCCCTGCTCACTGGCCAGGGCGGTGGCGTACGCAAGCGCGTCCTCCACCCGGTCGCCGTGCAGGATGATCTCCGCCCCGTATGACTTAGTCGCCGCGATCTTGGGCAGCGGGGCACCCTCGGGCATGACCACGGTAGCCCTGGCGCCAAGCAGCGCGGCGGCGAACGCGACACCCTGGGCGTGGTTGCCTGCGCTGGCGGCCACCACCCCCCGGCTGCGCTCGTCGTCGGTTAGCCGGGAGATCCGCAGATACGCTCCCCTGGCCTTGAATGACCCGGTCCGCTGCAGGTTCTCGCATTTGAGATAGACGGGGCCGCCAACGCGGTCCGACAGCACCCACGAATGCAGCATCGGCGTCGCCGAGATGACGCCGCGAAGAATCTCGCTGGCCGCGACCACGTCGTCGAAACCAGCCTGCCAGGACGTCATCGTCATGCCTGCAGTCTCGCATCGGGCGGGCGTCCGGCGGCCCAGGATCAGCCGCCGCGGTCAGCCGCCGCGGTCAGCCGACCCGGTAAGTCGCCGGACCAGTAGCGGTCCGCCGCGAAGATCAGCGCGGCCGCCCCGACCAGGCCAGCGCCCTGGCCAAGCTCGGCTGGCACCACCCGGACGTGCTTGGTGAACTCCATCCCGGTGTGCCCGCGCAGGGTCTCCTGCAGCGGGCCGAAGAGCAGCGCACCGGCCTGCGAAAGCCCGCCGCCGACCGAGACGACCTCGAGGTCGCACAGGTACATCGCGGAAGCGATCGCGATGCCGAGCGCCTTGCCCGCCCGGCGCAGGGCAGCCACGCCGACCTGATGACCGACCGCGCCGTCGGCGGCAAGGTCCTTCGCGGTGGCGCCGGCCTGCCCCGGCCGCCAGCCGCGCCGCTGCGCCCAGGCCACCAGGGCCGGCCCGCGCGCGATCGCCTCCAGGCAGCCGACGCCACCGCAGACGCACGGCGGCCCGTCGTCCGGGTAGACGACGACATGGCCGATGTGCCCGGCGTTGCCGGACGTGCCCTCGATCAGCGCGCCGTCGAGGATCAGCCCACCGCCCACGCCGGTGGACACCACCATGCCCAGCATGTTGCTGGTGCCGCGCCCGGCACCGCGCCAGTGCTCGCCGGCTGTCATGCAGATCGCGTCGTTGTGCACCCGGACCGGGATCCCGGCGAACCGCTCCGCCAGCCTGCCGCGGAGCGGGAAGGACCGCCACGCAGGGATGTTCAGCGGGGAGACCAGGCCGGACGGCCACTCCATCGGGCCGCCGCAGCCGCACCCGACGCCGGCCAGCTCCGCCGCCCCCACGCTGACTTTTGCGCCTTCGAGCACCCGGGTGATCAGCGCGTCCAGGGTGCGCCAAAGCTGCTCGGCGTCCAGATCCCGGCGGGTCGGCGTCTGCTCCCAGGCGATCAGCCTGCCGCTAGGCTCGGTCACCCCGGCGGCCAGCTTCGTGCCGCCGATGTCGACCGCCAGGGCCGGTCGGGCAGTGTCCACGGCCAGCCTCCCAAGGTGCGCGTAGCGCCAACATGCACATAGTGTCGAACGGTGGACCCGAAGAACGAATCCAAGTCAACAGTCACCTTGCCCGGCCAGCCGACCCGGTCAGCCCCGCCAGCAGCCTCGACGCTGGCCCAGCTGCGTGCCACCGAGCATAAATTCGTCTCGGTCAAACAGGAGATACGGCAGAACCTACTAGCCAGGCTGCGAGCGGGCGAGGACCCTTTCCCCGGAATCATCGGATTCGGCCAAACCGTGCTGCCGCAGCTGGAGCGCTCGCTGCTGGCCGGACACGACGTGATCTTGCTCGGCGAGCGCGGCCAGGGCAAGACTCGCCTGATCAGGACGCTGACCGGGCTGCTCGATGAATGGACGCCGACGGTCGCGGGCTGCGAGATCAACGACCATCCCTATGCCCCGGTCTGTGCCCGGTGCCGCCGCCTGGCCGCCGCTGAAGGTGACGACCTGACGATCAGCTGGCGGCATCGCGGCGACCGCTACGGCGAGAAGCTCGCCACGCCGGATACCAGCGTCGGCGACCTGATCGGCGACATTGACCCGGTCAAGGTCGCCGAGGGCCGCACGCTCGGGGACCCGGAGACCATCCACTTCGGCCTGGTGCCGCGGACCAACCGGGGCGTGTTCTGCCTGAACGAGCTGCCGGACCTGGCCGAGCGGATCCAGGTGGCGCTGCTCAACGTGCTCGAGGAACGCGACATCGGGGTGCGCGGGTACGCGCTCCGGCTGCCGCTCGACCTCGTGCTGGTGGCCAGCGCGAACCCCGAGGACTACACCAACCGGGGACGGATCATCACCCCGTTGAAGGACCGGTTCGGCGCCGAGATTCGCACCCACTACCCGACCTCGCTGGCAGCCGAGCTCGCCTTGATCCGGCAGGAATCACAACTTGCCTGGGATGGCGACGAGCCCGGCGCGGTGCTACCCGCGCACCTGGTGCAGGTGATCGCGCGGTTCACCCGGCTGGTGCGGGCTTCGCCGGCGGTCGACGCGCGGTCCGGCGTCTCGGCCCGGTTTGCCATCGCCGCGGCGGAGGCAGTCGCGGCCTCGGCCGTCCGGCGGGCCGCGATCAGCGGCGAGGCGCAGCCGGTGGCCAGGGTCTGCGACCTGTCGTCGATCGTCAGCACGCTGCGCGGCAAGGTCGAGTTCGAGGTCAGCGAGGAGGGCCGCGAGCAGGAGGTGCTTGAGCACCTGCTGCGCCGGGCCATCGCCGAGACCTTCCGCGCCACGCTCGGCAACGCCGACCTGTCCGGCGTGCTCGCCAAGTTTGAGGAGGGCGGCAGCGTGGAGTCCGGCGATCTGACTCCCGCGCCCGACCTGCTGCGCCGGATCGGCGAGGTGCCCGGGCTGGCGAAGATCATGGAACGGCTCGGCATGGAAGGCGGCGAGTCATTCGGCGAGGCCGCGGCCGCCCTTGAGTTCGCGCTGGAGGGCCTGTACCTGATGCGGCGGCTGTCCAAGGACACCATTGACGGCGGCGCCGTATACCGCACCTAGGCCGCCGCTCGCAGCCAGGCCCGGAGCGGGCCCGGGAGCCAGGGCCTGGGAAGTCAGGGCTGGAAAGTCAGGGCCCGGAAGTCAGGGCTGGGAGTTAAGGCTTGGGAGTTAGGGCTTGAAGTTAGGGCTTGAAGTTAGGGCTTGAAGTTAGGGCTTGGGAGTTAGGGCTTGGGAGTTAGGGCTTGGGAGTTAGGAAGCAGCCGTGAGCGGTTACCGGTACGGCCAGTATCACGACGGGCCCGACCCGCTAGAGCCGCCCTACGACGTCCGCGGCGCCGTGGACGCACTGGGCGAATCGGTGCTGGACGGGTCGGATCCGGCCAGCGCGCTGCGGGATCTGCTGCGCCGGGGAATGTCCGGCCGCCGCGGACTCGACGACTTGCTCCGGCGGGTCCGCGAGCGGCAGCGCGAGATCAGGGCCTCCGGCCGCCTCGACGGCATCCTGGAGCAGGCCCGGGCGCTGCTCGACACGGCGATCGGCCAGGAGCGAGCAGAGCTGTTCCCGGATCCCAGCGACGATGCCAGGCTGCGCGAGGATGAGCTTGACGCGCTGCCGGCCGACACCGCGCAGGCGATCCGCGAGCTCGCCGACTACGAGTGGCGGTCGGCCACGGCCAGGGAGACGTTCGAGAAGCTGAAGGACCTGCTCCGCCGGGAGGTGCTTGACAGCCAGTTCCGCGGCATGAAGCAGACCCTGCAGCAGCCCGACCCGGAGGCGATGCAGCGGGTCAAGGACATGATGGCCGGGCTCAACGCAATGCTGGACGCCGACTCCCAGGGCACGCACACCCAGCAGGACTTCGACGACTTCATGGCGGAGTTCGGCGACTTGTTCCCGGACCAGCCAGCCGATCTGGAACAGCTCGTCGACTCGCTGGTCCGCCGGATGTCGGCGGCGCAGCGGCTGCTCGGCTCGCTGACTGACTCGCAGCGCGAGGAGCTGTCCGGGCTGATGTCGCAGACCCTGGAGGACGCCGGGCTGGCGGCCGAGATGGCCCGGCTGGCCGACGCGCTGCGGTCCAGGCGGCCGGACATGGATCTCGACGGCTGGCCCGGCGACCAGATGAGCGGCCAGGAACCGCTCGGCCTCGGCGACGCGACCTCGGCAGTTGCCGAGCTTGCGGACCTGGCTGAGCTCGAAGATGCGCTGCGGCAGGACTACCCCGGCGCGCGGCTCGACGACGTCGACGAGGACGCGGTCCGGCGTGCCCTCGGCCGGCAGGCGGTCGACGACATGGAGGCACTGCGCCAGATCGAGCGGGAACTTGAGCGGCAGGGCTACCTGGAGCGGTCCGACGGGAAGCTGGAGCTGACGCCGAAGGCGGTACGGCGGCTGGGCGAGACCGCGCTGCGCCGCGTTTTCGCTGACCTGCCCGAAGGCGGCCACGGAGATCATGATCAGCATGATGCGGGGCAGGCCGGCGAGGTCACCGGCAGCACCCGGCCGTGGCATTTCGGCGACGAGCAGGCGATCGACACGGCGGCGACGGTGCGTAACGCACTGCTGCGCGGTGGGCTGCCGGTAGCTGGCGCGCCCGGCGGGTCCGGGCGGCCGGGCGGGTCCGGGCGGCCCGGCGGGCCTCGCGGGCCGCGGGTCCGGCTGTCGGTTCAGGACTTCGAGGTCGGCGAGACCGAGCGGCGGGCGGCAGCCGCCGTCTGCCTGCTGGTCGACCTGTCCTACTCGATGGCGCTGCGCGGCACCTGGAGCGCCGCCAAGCAAACCGCGCTGGCGCTGCACGCACTGGTCCGCACCCGGTACCCGCAGGACTCGATCCAGGTCATCGGGTTCTCCAACTACGCGCGCGAGCTTCGCGAGACCGATCTCGCCGGGCTGGGCTGGGACATGGTCCAGGGCACCAACTTGCACCACGCGCTGGTGCTGGCCGGGCGGTACCTCGACCGGCGCCCGGAGCACAATCCAGTAGTGCTGATCGTCACTGACGGCGAGCCTACCGCGCACCTGCGGCGGGACGGCCGGTCCTGGTTCGACTGGCCGCCGTCACCGGAGACCATCGAGCTCACCCTGGCCGAGGTGGACAAGATGACCAGGCGTCGGGCCACCCTGAACGTCTTCATGCTGGCCGAGGATGAGCGGCTCACCGCCTTCGTCGAGGAGGTGGCCAGGCGTAACGGCGGCCGGGTGCTGCGGGCGATGGCCGACAGCCTCGGCGAGTACGTGGTCAGGGACTTCCTGCGGGCCCGGCGGGAAAGCCGCCGGTAGCCGCGCCGCCGATGCCGCCAGCCGGCGGTTCCCGGCAGGTCGCTGTCTGCGGCCGCCTGGCTGGCCCTAGGATCGGCCCATGTCGTTCACTGACCGGCTCGTACTCTGGCTGCATATCGCCTTCGCGATCTTCGCACTCGGCCCGGTCACAGTGGCGATTTCCGCCACGCCCCGGTACATCAGGGCCCGCAACCAGACCGTGGTCGGCTACCTTTACCGGACTACCAGGATCTATGCCCTGCTATCAATAGGCGTGCTGATCTTCGGCCTGGTCTCCGCGCAGCAGCACAAGGACTTCTCACGCCCATGGCTGACCGTCTCCACGACGCTCTTCGTGGTAGCGCTCGTGCTGCTGGTGCTGATCATGCGGGACCAGCGGCGGGCCGTTGCGGCGATCGAGCTCGCCGCGGCGGCCGAGGCGCCGGCCGCCGGCGCTCCCCCGGCGCCCGCGCAGGTCGTGCCGGTGTCCGCCGAGGAGCAGGCGGGTGACGCCGAGGCAGCCACGGACGCCGAGCCGGTTCCGGCGAACCTGCCGGGCAGCCCCGGGACCACCACCGCACAGGTGGCAACTGTCGAGCGGGGGCGGATCGCCACCATGGGCGGCGTGGTTGCCCTGATCTACCTGGTGATCCTCATATTGATGATCTGGAACAACTGACCATCGCGGCCGCCAGGCTTAATCTACGGCCCCGGGCAAGCCGGGCCCCCGGCCCGGCCGAACCCGCCCCGGGGCAGCTTCAGCCGAGCGCTGAGCGGAGGTCCTCAAGCAGGTCGTCGCCGCTCTCAATGCCGACGGAGAGCCGGACCAGGTCAGCGGGGACCTCCAGGGCCGAGCCAGCCACCGACGCATGCGTCATCCGGCCTGGGTGCTCGATCAGCGACTCCACCCCTCCGAGCGACTCGCCGAGCGTGAACAGGCGGGTCCGGCCGCAGACCGCCACCGCTGCCGCCTCCCCGCCGCGGACTCGCATCGATACGATCCCGCCGAACCCCCGCATCTGCTTGGCCGCCGTCTCGTGGCCAGGATGGGAAGCCAGGCCGGGGTAGAACACCTCGGCGACCGCCGGATGGCTGCTGAGCATGTCGGCGACCCGGCCCGCGTTCTGGCAGTGCCGGTCCATCCGGACGCCGAGGGTCCGCACGCCGCGCAGCGTCAGCCAGGCGTCGAACGGCCCGCCCGCCGAGCCCGTCGCGTTCTGCGTGAAGGCGAGCCGCTCGCCCAGGCCGGCGTCGGTGACCACCAGCGCGCCGCCCACCACGTCCGAGTGCCCGCCGATGTACTTGGTGGTCGAGTGCACGACGACGTCAGCACCGAGCGCCAGCGGCTGCTGCAGGTACGGCGACGCGAACGTGCTGTCCACGACCAGCAGCGCGCCAGCCGCATGCGCGATCTCGGCGATCGCGGTGATGTCAGCGATGGACAGCAGCGGGTTGGTCGGCGTCTCCAGCCAGACGACCTGCGCAGGCTTTTCCCGCAAAGCATTTGAAACGGCTGCAGCGTCGGAGACGGGGACGGGCTGGTAACTGACGCCCCACGACTGGAAAACCTTGTCGAGCAGGCGGTAGGTGCCCCCGTAGGCATCATGCGGGATGAGCACATGATCCCCGGGCCTGATCGCGGTGCGGAGCAGGCAGTCCTCGGCTGCCATCCCCGATGCGAACGCCAGCGCGCGGGTCCCGCCCTCCAGCGCGGCCAGGCACTCCTCCAGGCCGCCCCTGGTCGGGTTCGCCGTCCTGGAGTACTCATAGCCCTCGACCCAGCGGGCCGGGCCGGTACCGCCGCCCGCGCCAAGGCCGCTGCCACGCAGCCCGCCGACCCCGTCCTGCTTGTAAGTGGACACCTGGTAGATCGGCGGGATCACCGCTCCGGTCACCGCGTCGGGCTGCTGCCCGGCGTGGATCGCGAGGGTATCGAATCCGTCCGTGCGCTGCGTCTGCATGCCGTAGTCACTTTGCCTAGGTAAATGTCCGGCCCCGGCAACGTGCCCGGTGCCCCGTCCTGCCGCGGCTCCGCCGATCCGGGCGTGCGCCCGTGCCGCTGCGGCCCGACGACCTGCCAACCTTAGGCCGTCAGCCGGTGCCCGCGGACACGAATGTCAGCACATCCCGGCGGGCAGTCATTCCCGCCGGCCTGCCCAGGCCGGTCTCCGCCGCCGTCACCCGGCTCCGGCGGACAGGAAGGTCAGCACGTCCTGCCTGGTGATCATCGCGGCGGGCTTGCCGTCGACGAGCACCACGGCCGCCCCGGCCTTCTCCATCGCCGCGACCGCCGAGCTAACTGGCTCACCGGAGCCAACCATCGGCAGCGGGGACGACATGTGATCGCCGAGCGGATCGTCCGGCCGGGCCCGGCCGGACAGCAGCGCGTCGAGCAGATCCCGCTCCACGATCGAGCCGGTCACCTCAGCGGCCATCACGGGGGGCTCCTGCTTCATCACCGGAAGCTGCGAGACGTTGTACTCCCGCAGGGTCTCGATCGCTACCCGGACGGTCTCATCCGGATGCGCGTGCACGAACTCTGGCAGGCCGCTCTGCTTCCTGGCCAGCACGTCCTCGATTCTCGGCTCCGCGGTCTCGGAGGAGAGGAAGCCGTAGTCGGCCATCCACTCGTCGTTGAAGATCTTCGACAGGTAACCGCGGCCGCCGTCGGGCAGCAGGACCACGATCACGTCGTCCGGCGATGCCGTCGCGGCCACCCGCAATGCGGCAACCACGGCCAGCCCGCACGAGCCGCCGGTGAGCAGCGCCTCCTCGCGCGCCAGCCGGCGCGTCATCTGGAACGACTGGGCGTCGCTGATCGCGATGACCTGATCGCAGATGGTCCTGTCATAGGTTTCCGGCCAGATGTCCTCGCCGACGCCCTCGACCAGGTAGGGACGGCCGGACCCGCCGGAATAGACGGATCCCTCCGGATCCGCGCCGATCACCTGCACCCGGCCGCCGGACTTGTCTTTCAGGAACCGGCAGGCGCCCGATATCGTGCCGCCGGTGCCGATCCCGGCCACGAAGTGCGTGACCCTGCCATCGGTCTGCGCCCAGATCTCCGGGCCGGTGGACTGATAGTGCGAGGCGGGGTTCTCCGGGTTGGCATACTGATCGGGCTTCCAGCCGCCGGGGGTCTCGGCGGCCAGTCGGTCCGACACCGAGTAATAGGAGTCCGGATGCCCCGGCGAGACCGTGGTCGGGCACACGACCACCTCCGCGCCGTAGGCGCGCAGCACGCCGATCTTGTCCTGGCCTACCTTGTCCGGGCAGACGAACAGGCACCGGTACCCCTTCTCCGCGGCGACGATGGCCAGTCCTACTCCGGTGTTGCCGGATGTCGGCTCGATGATGGTGCCGCCGGGCTGGAGCGCGCCGGACGCCTCGGCCGCTGCCACCATGCGCAGCGCGATCCGGTCCTTCACCGAGCCGCCGGGGTTGAAGTACTCGATCTTGGCCAGCACGTCAGGAGCCTGGCCGCTGCTGCCTAGCCCGCGGGTGACCTTACGCAGCCTGACCAGCGGGGTGTTCCCCATCAGCTCGATCAGGGAATCGTGAACCTGCATCGGAAACCACCTTGATCTCGGTGCAGACGACGGTATCCCAAGCTGCCCCGCGGCTGAAGTTGCCGGCCGCCGACGCGCCAGTCACCGGGCGCTGGCCACCGCTACCGGCTGAGCACTCCGGTCACGGCCAGGGTGACCACCACGCCGATCACGATCAGCCCTGGCTTCCTTTCATCACCGCCACCGGCCATCTCTGGCAGTTGCCGCCAGCCTAGCGCCGGCCAGCCGGCTCCCGGACGCCGCGGAATAGCCGAGACGGACTCACAGTTATGCGCCGCCGGGTATTCGGATAATGCTCCCGGGGTGATGCCCGGTGCGGCTAGGAGGCATGACATGGCGACGGTGGAGCTAACCAGAGACAACTTCAACGCGATCACCGGCGGGGACGGCCTGGTGCTCGTCGACTTCTGGGCGTCGTGGTGCGGGCCGTGCCGCTCATTCGGCCCAGTCTTCGAGCGGGCATCGGGGCAGCATCCGGACGCGGTCTTCGGCAAGGTGGACACCGAGGCGCAGCCGGAGCTGGCCGGCGCATTCGGCATCTCCTCGATCCCGACGCTGCTGGTGATCCGCGACCGCGTGGTCTTGTACGCGCAGCCGGGTGCACTGCCGGCGGCGGCCCTGGAGGAGCTGATCAGCAAGGCCCGGGAGCTGGACATGGACGCGGTCCGGGCCGGCCTCCCGGACAGCGGCGAGGCCGCCACGGCCGACAGCGCGTGAGGCTTCCGGGGCTCGTGGAGCCCGTAGGGCGCGAGCATGCAGGCGCCCGAGGCGGCCGGGCCCGCAAAGGGTATTAGCCTCGGCCTTTCATGCCGTCCTTGGCGGGCGTCATCGCCGGGCCGCTCTCGCGACCACACCCACGGCCGCGACGCCGCGACTTTCCAGATCGCCGCGTCCGGGATTCGTAGGACGCCGGAGCAGCCGCCCCGCAACGCCTTCGCGGCCGACTTCAGCGGCCTGGCGCTGGCTCAGCGCCGCCGTCGACGCCGGCGCCGATGACGCCGTGGATGAGAAGTCTCGCGTCAGCGCCTCACGGTACGCGTCTGTGCACATGGCAGCGATCGGCGGGCGGCTCAGCGCAGTTCCTGGATGCGGACCAGGTTGCCCGCGGGATCGCGGAAGGCGCAGTCGCGAATCCCGTACGGCTGCTCGACCGGCTCCTGGACGACCTCGGCGTCGCTGGCCTGCAGCCGCTCGAAGGTGCCGTCGAGATCCTTGGTGGCCAGGAGGATCCAGCCGTAGGTGCCCTTGGCCATCATCTCGGCGATGGTGCGGCGCTCGTCGTCGGTGATGCCGGGGTCGGTGACCGGCGGCGCCAGCAGGATGGACGTGCTGGGCTGGCCGGCCGGGCCGACCGTGATCCAGCGCATCTTGCCCTTTCCGACATCGTTGCGGACCTCGAAGCCGAGGGCGTCGCGATAGAAGGCCAGGGAGGCGTCCGGGTCGTCGTGCGGGAGGAAGCTCGCGTGAATGGTGATGTCCATGCCGGTCAGGCTAGCTGCGGCTCGGTGACCGGCGCTTCTCGATTCCTGATCGGTCTGGTCACCTGCTTCGCCAAGCACGGCGGCATCCCCGCCGTCGCGCGAGCTTCCTGGCTCCGGTAGGTGCTGGGCGGCATGCCGACCAGTTCGGTGAAGCGAGTGCTGAAGGTGCCCAGCGACGCGCAGCCGACCGCGAAGCAGACCTCGGTGACGCTGAGGTCGCCACGGCGCAGCAGCGCCATCGCGCGCTCGATCCGCCGCGTCATCAGGTAGCTGTACGGCGACTCGCCGTAGGCGAGCTTGAACTCACGGCTGAGGTGCCCGGCCGACACGTGCGCGCCGCGGGCGAGCGCCTCCACATCCAGCGGCTGCGCGTACTCCCGGTCGATCCGGTCCCGGACGCGGCGCAGCCGCGCGAGGTCGCGCAGGTGCTGCGCCGAGGCGGATTCTGCTGGTCACACGCAAGATCGTACCTCGCGCCACAGTCGATGCCGAGGCCCGTGTCGTGGTCGAGCCGCGGACTTCGCCCGCGCCCTGGACGCCGACTCTGTCGCCCGCACCGCCTACGACCGCCTGTCCTCCCGCGCGAACCCGTCCGGGTCGGTGAAGGGCCCGGCATCGCTGCCAATCATGGGCCGGGCCGCTGGTCTTCGCGGGTGACGAACGTCCCGCGGCCCACGATGGTGATGATCAGCCCTCGCTCCCGCAAGACCGCCGTCGCACGCCGGATCGTGTCGTAGGCAACGCCGTACTCGGACGCAAGGTCTCGTTCGGCTCGCAGGCGAGCGCCCGGTGCCAGCTCCCCGGAGGCGATGCGCGCCGCGATGTGATCGGCCACCCGGTACGTGCTGCAAGGCGGCTTCGATGGATTCGGCTTCGCCTGCTGGCGGCGCAGCGGTGCGGGCAGGCCATCCGGCCATCCGATGAAGGCCGACACGCCGGACGAGCTGGCCGAGTGGGTCGACCACCGAGAGGCGCACACAAGCGAAGCGCCCCGCCAGCCGTAGCTGGCGGGCGCTCGCAGCGCAGAACCGATGCCGATTTCCACCCGCCGATGCGCTGATAGGCGTTGCCCGACTAGGTAGTCGATCACAAGCAATGGCCGACTACCTGGCCGAGCTGCCTGCGCGACCGGGGCTACCCGGCGCATTCAAGCGGAAAGACGAGCTATGCGCTCGCTCGGCGGTCTCGCCACGGCGCGCTGAGTCGGGAGAGCCGTCCCGGCCGCCAGAGGTATTCTGCGGTTAACCATCGATCCCAGGGAGCTGTAATGCCCGAGGCAGTTATCGTCGCCACCGCCCGCTCGCCCATTGGCAGGGCCTTCAAGGGGTCGATGGGCAACATCCGCCCGGATGACCTGACCGTGGCGATGATCCGTGCGGCGCTGGCCAAGGTACCGCAGCTCGACCCGGCCGACATCGACGACCTGATGCTCGGCTGCGGCCTGCCCGGCGGCGAGCAAGGCTACAACATGGCCCGCGTCGTCGCGGTCATGCTCGGCTATGACAGCCTGCCGGGGACGACGATCACCAGGTACTGCTCTTCCTCACTGCAGACTACCCGGATGGCCTTCCACGCGATCAAGGCCGGCGAGGGCGAGGCGTTCATTTCCGCCGGAGTGGAATGCGTGAGCCGACTCGCCAAGGGCAGCAGCGACACCTGGCCGGACACCAAGAACCCGGTGTTCGCCGCCGCCGAGGAACGGACGGCTCAGCTGGCCAAGGGGGGCGGGGAGGTCTGGCATGATCCGCGGCAGGATGCGGCGATCCCCGATGTCTACCTGGCGATGGGCGAGACCGCGGAGAACGTCGCCAAGCTGCGCGGGATCACCCGCGCCGCGCAGGACGAATTCGGGGTGCGGTCGCAGAACCTGGCCGAGAAGGCGCTGGCCGACGGATTCTGGCAGCGGGACATCACCCCGGTGACGCTGCCGGACGGCTCGGTCGTGGCGGCGGACGACGGGCCGCGGGCCGGGACGACGCTGGACAAGGTAGCCACGCTGAAGCCGGTGTTCCGGCCGGACGGCACCGTGACGGCCGGCAACTGCTGCCCGCTCAACGACGGCGCCGCAGCCATCGTCGTGATGAGCGACCGGAAGGCCGCCGAGCTCGGCATCACGCCGCTGGCCAGGATCGTGGCCACCGGTGTGACCGCGCTGTCGCCGGAGATCATGGGTCTGGGCCCGGTGCAGGCATCCCGCCGCGCGCTCGCCAGGGCCGGGATGAGCATCGAGGACATCGACCTGGTCGAGATCAACGAGGCCTTCGCCGCCCAGGTGATCCCCTCTTACACCGAACTCGGCATCGACATCAACAAGCTGAACGTCAACGGCGGCGCGATCGCCGTCGGCCACCCATTCGGCATGACCGGCGCCCGCATCGCCTCGACGATCATCAACAGCCTGCAGTTCCACGACAAGACCTTCGGGCTGGAGACCATGTGCGTCGGCGGCGGTCAGGGCATGGCGATGATCTTCGAGCGGCTCTCCTAGGCGCCGCGGCGGGGCCTGCTTCGGCACCTGCCGCCAGCTGCCGCCAGCCCCCCGCGGCAGCTGGCGGCAGGTCGTCCGGGCTGCCTCGCGACCGCTTCCGGGCCAGCTTCTACGGGCTTTCTGCCGCCGGCGGCAGGGGAACTTGGCGGTCAAACCGGAAAGCTGGCCGTTGGGGCTTGTCAGACGCCCGAGCGTGGTGCAGTGTCGGCAGCAAGAGGAGATCGGCCCTGGAGGTGCCCCTTGTCAATGACCCACTCTCCGGAGATGCACAGGAATCTCATCGCGCGCATCCCGATCGTCACAGGACGAGACCTCCGTGAGTGGTTCAGAAGACTCGAATCAGGCCCATCCTTCTTGCGCTGCGAGGAACGTGCGTACTGGCTGGCTGATGAGCACGGCCTGACGCACGGCTACGCGAGCGCCATCGTGCACGAGTACGCACTCCAGCGCCAGAGCAGGCTCAGCAGCGCCTGACGTGGATCTGGACGCTGCTCGCGATTTCCTGCGCGTCCATCACCGGGCAGTGCTCGCGACCTCGCGAGCCGACGGGCGGCCACAGCTATCCCCGGTGATGGTCGCGCTGGACGACGATGGCCGGGTGCTGATCAGCACCCGGGAGACCGCGATCAAGACGCGCAACCTGCGGCGTGATCCCCGGGCATCGCTGTGCGTGCTGAACGACGGCTTCTATGGCGATTGGATCCAGGCGGAGGGTACCGCGGAGATCGTTCCGCTGCCCGACGCGATGGAGATCCTGGTCAGTTACTACCGGATCGTCGCGGGCGAGCACCCGGACTGGGCCGACTACCGTGCGGCCATGGAACGCGACCGCCGGGTGATCGCGCGGATAACCCTGACGCGGGCCGGACCAGACATCAGCGGCTGACCCGGCGCTTCCGCCTGGCCCGGGCCTCGAACCGGGCGCGGACTTGGCCAGGCGGAGGCCAGGCGGCCTTTTTCCGGGCGCGGCCTTGCCCGGCCGCCGCGGCGAGCGAACCTGGCCCTCGGCCGGGTGCGGCGTAGCCCGCACGCCCGGCACGGTAGTCGCCCCTCAGCCAGTACGTCTTAACGATTACTTAACGGATGCTATCGAGCCATTGTCTTATTGATACAAGATCACCTATGGCCGCCAATCCAAGGTCGGTCCGACAGGCTGCCGCTTGCCCCGATACGCGAGCGACGGCGCTGCCGGTGATTGGCTAGCGGTTCAGCCATGTCAAGGCGATCAAGAACGGCACCCTGGCCAGTGCGCTGCAACTAAGACATGGGCAGCGATTGAGAAAGATCAAACTGGCATCGCGGCGCGATGCCAGTTCTGACGTGCTACGTACCCCCGGTCGGAGTCGAACCGACACTGGGGACCCTTTTAGGGGGCCGGCCTCTTCCTTTGGGCTACGGGGGCTTCATGAGGATACCCCGAACTGTTCGGATAAACGCACGAGCGGCGGATTAATATGGGCTGGATTCAAGGTCAGTATCACCTATTTAATTCCTTTCTTCGAGAGCACCGATACGGTGCGTAACCATTAGACTACAAACATCTACGCTCCGTAAGCGGATCGCCGGAATCAGCGCGGACGTTACAGGCCAGCCTGCTGCCGGGCGCGCCGGAATACTGCATCCAGCATGTCGTCCGTTACGCGGCCGGTAAAGGTGTTCTGCTGGCTCGGGTGGTAGCAACCGAGGAGTAACACGTCGCCGCTCCCGCCGGCGGGGGTGATGGCCGGCTCGATGCCGCCCTCGCCCGGCTCCGCGAGAGACCGGACACCGGCCGCGCCGCGGGCCGCAGGCGGCCGGCTGCTGGTACTGCCACCGGACCCGGGCAAGTTGCCATGGCCGTCGCCGCGGGCAGCCGCCACGATCCTGGCCTCGGCGCCATGGCCGAACGCGGGCCGCGGCCTAGGCAGCTGGAAGCCCGCCTGGCCGAGTTGCGGCCAGATCGCCTGCCAGGCGAAATGCCCGAGACAGACGATGACGCGGACCGAGGAGCGGATCTGCGCTAGCTCCGCTGCGAGCCAGGGCGCGCAGGCGTCTCGCTCGGCAACGGACGGCTTATTCGCCGGCGGGGCACAGCGGACCGCGGCGGCCATTCGCACTGCCACCAGCCGCTGCCCGTCCCCGGCGGCGACGCTGGTCGGCTGCGCGGCCAGGCCGCAGCGCCACAGCGAGGCGAACAGCACGTCGCCGCTGCGGTCTCCGGTGAAGATCCGCCCAGTGCGGTTCCCACCGTGGGCGGCGGGCGCCAGGCCGATGATGAGCACGGCTGGCTGGCCGGCCCCCCAGCCGGGGATCGGCCGTCCCCAGTAGCGCTCGGCCGCGAACGACCGGCGTTTCTCCGCCGCCACCCGCTCCCGCCAGCCGACCAGGCGCGGGCAGGCCCGGCAGACCGACTGCCTGGCCGCCAGTTCGCCGAGCGTTCCCGCTGTCGCCGCGAGCGCGCGAACCCCGGCCGGAGTGCCCGCAACCGGCGTCGACGGCGATGCCGGGTCCTCCGGCCAGCCGGTTCCCGGCGGTACCGGGCTCAGGCCGTCCATGACGCCGGGATCATCCGGCATGGCCATCCACCAGGGACCACGCGATGCCATCCAGGATGTCGTGCTCGCTGGCGACGACCTCGGCAAAGCCGAGCCGGGCCAGGATCCGGTCGAGTACGAGCGCGCCCGCGCCGATCACATCCACCCGCCCAGGATGCATGACGCCGATCAGGCCGCGCTGGGCACGGGTCTGGCCGAGCAGCATGCGGGCCACCGCGTGCACCGTGTTTGCCGGAACCCTGGCGTGATGGATCCGGCTGGCATCGTAGCCGGGCAGGCCGAGCGCGATTCCGGCCACCGTGGTGACTGAGCCGGCCAGGCCGATCAGCGTGTGCGCGCGCTCGACTGGCACCCGGGCGGCCGCCGCGTCGATCGCCGCGTCGATATCCGCCGTCGCCGCGGCAATCTCCGGCTCGGCCGGCGGGTCGCAGTGCAGGTGCCGCTCAGTCATCCTGACGCAGCCGATGTCGACCGACACGGCCGCGAGCGCCGAACCGGCCGGTGGCTGGCCGACCGCCAGGCCAACCGCCGTCACGGAACCAGCCGCCAGGCCAGCCGCCGTCACGGAACCAGCCGCCAGGCCAGCCGCCGTCACGGAACCAGCCGCCAGGCCAGCCGCCGTCACGGAACCAGCCGCCAGGCCAGCCGCCGTCACGGAACCAGCCGCCAGGCCAGCCGCCGTCACGGAACCAGCCGCCCTGGCATCGCCCGGCACTGCGGAACCGCCCGCCGCGCCGGAACCGCCGACCCTCGCTGCGCCCTGCCGCGGACTGCCCGGCCGGGCGCCGCCGGGCTGCTCGCCGCCGAGCACGAATTCAGTTGACCCGCCGCCGATATCGACCACCAGGTAGGGCGGTGCAAGCCAGTCCGCGGCGAGCTGATCCGAGCCCGGCCCGGGCCGGGCAAGCTCGGCGGTGGCGCCGGTATATGACAGGACCGCTTCCTCGGCGCCGCTCAGCACCTCGGGCGGCACGCCGAGAATCCTGGTCACCCCGCCAACGAACGCGGCGGAGTTCGCCGCGTCCCTGGTGGCGCTGGTCGCCACCATCCGGACGGCGCTGGCCGAGGTATCGCTGATGATCCGCGCGTACTCCTCTAGCACGCCGAACGTGCGGGCCAGCGCGTCCGGCGCGAGGCGGCCGGTGGCGTCGACGCCCTGGCCGAGCCGGACGATCTCCATCCGGCGGACCTGATCAGTCAGCGTTGCCTCGCGCCGGTCAATGTCGGCGATCAGCAGGCGAAGCGAGTTCGTGCCGCAATCGATCGCGGCAACCCGGACGGCCTCGGCCGCCGAGCGGCCGACCGACCCGCCGCAGGCGGGACCGCCGGTCATCGGCGGGCCGCCGGGGAATCAGCTGCCGAGCCGGGCGCCTGGTCCGGGGCGCTGACACACGGGCCAACCGCCCACCAGGTCCCGGCGGCCTCGATCGCTTCGCGACCCAGCGCGTTGGTCCCGGGACAGGCCAGCTCGTGCGCGGCGAGCGCATGCAGGCATTTCACCCGGCTGGGCATTCCCCCGGCGCTGGGGGTGCCCGGCGGCAGCGGCTCGGTTCCCGCGACGAGGGCTGCGGCATCCCGGCGGCTGAGGTAATCGCGGTGCGCGGCCCGCATTTTCTGCAGCAGGCCGGCGTCGTCGGCCAGCCGCCGCGTCATCTCCCGCATCGCCCCGGCGGCCTCCAGCCTGCTGATGGTGGCGGCCGCCCGCGGGCAGGTCAGGTAGTACAGGGTCGGGAAGGGCGTGCCGTCCGGCAGCCGGGGCGCGGTCTGGATCACGTCGGGCAGCCCGCATGGGCACCGGTGCGCGACGCTGAACGCCCCGCGCGGCTGACGGCCGAGCTGACCGGCGATTATGGCGACGCTCGCAGCATCCACCATTCCAGCGGCGCGGCCGCCCGCCCGGGCGTGGCCGGCCTGCGTCAGTCCGCGCCGCTGCGGCGCGGACGTCATTTGCCGGACACCTGATCCGCTGCGCGGACCGAATGCCACAAGCGTTCGTACCACGGAGTGACCGGAGCGGGCGCGGCCTGGGCGGTCAGGCCGCCCAGGTGCTTGCCGGGAACGACGACGTAACAGGTCTGGCTCGGCAGGCACATGTGCAGCCGGTCTCTCGCCTGCCGCTCGACGTAGGCCGGATCGGTCAGCCTGCGGTGCTCCGCCGCGCGCTTGTGCACCTGCAGCTCAAGGGCCTGACGCTGAGCTTCCAGCTGGCCGATCTGCCGCCGCTGGCCGATGTACTCGCGCACCGGATAAGCGAGGCTCAGCGCGATGGCGCAGATCACCACCGCGAGCACGGCGGCCCGGCTGGTGAACCTGGCCCGTTCCGGCGCCGGTGATCGGGGACCAGCCGGGGCTGTCACGTTGCGGCAGCCACCGAGCGCGGGAATGCCGCCCGCCCGGCGTAGGCCGCAGCGTCGCCGAGCAGCTCTTCGATCCGGAGCAGCTGGTTGTACTTAGCCACCCGCTCGAACCTGGCAGGCGCGCCGGTCTTGAGCTGGCCGCAGTTGGTGGCCACCGCCAGGTCGGCGATCGTGGTGTCGTCCGTCTCGCCAGAGCGGTGGCTGATCACGCAGCTGAACTTGTTACGGTGAGCGAGCGCCACCGCAGTCAGCGTCTCGGTCACCGTGCCGATTTGGTTGAGCTTGACCAGCAGCGAGTTTGCTGCCTGCGAATCGATGCCACGGCGCAGCAAGGCCGGGTTGGTGACAAAGATGTCGTCGCCGACCACCTGCACCCGCTCCCCTAGGGCCGCGGTCAGCTCCTGCCACCCCGGCCAGTCGTCCTCGGCCAGCGGATCCTCCATCGAGATCAGCGGGTACTGGTCTAGCCAGGCGCCGTAGATCGCGGTCATCTCTGCCGAGTTCTTGCTGCTCCCCTCGAACTTGTACGAGCCGTCGGCGTAGAACTCGGACGCGGCCGCGTCGATGCCGAGCGCGACATCCTGTCCTGGCGTGAAGCCGGCCTTCTCGATCGCCTCCACGATCAGGTCGAGCGCCGCCCGGTTGTGCGCGAGGTCGGGAGCGAAGCCGCCCTCGTCACCCACGCCGGTGGACAGGCCGTGTTCGCGGAGCACGGCCTTCAGCGCGTGGTAGGTCTCCGCGCCCCAGCGCAGCGCCTCAGCGAAGGTGCCAGCCCCGACTGGCAGGATCATGAACTCCTGGACATCGACGTTGTTGTCGGCATGCGCACCGCCGTTGAGAATGTTCATCTGCGGCACGGGGAGGATGTGCGCGTTCGGCCCGCCCAGGTAGCGGAAGAGCGGCAGCTGAGCCGACGCGGCAGCGGCCTTGGCCACCGCGATGCTGACCCCGACGATCGCGTTCGCGCCGAGCCTTGACTTGTCCGGCGTGCGATCGAGGTCGATCAGGGCCTGGTCCACCAGCCGCTGGTCGTCGGCGTCGTAGCCGAGCAGTTCCGGCTGGATCTCGTCGATGACGGCGGCGACCGCCTTCAGGACGCTCTTGCCGCCGTACTCGGCGCCGCCGTCCCTGAGCTCGACGGCCTCCAGGGCGCCGGTCGACGCCCCGCTGGGCACTGCTGCCCGGCTGAGCGTGGCGTCATCCAGTATTACCTCGACCTCAACGGTCGGGTTGCCGCGCGAGTCCAGGATCTGCCTGGCGTAGATGGCTTCGATAGCGGCCACGGTAAAGCTCCCGACGGGTGCAGTGCGGACATGTCCGTATCGGAGCCTAGTCGAGAGCCCTGTCCCGGCGCAGTGGCCACGCCGGAGCAAAACGGCCAGTCAGCCAGCAGCAGCACCTGGCCGCGGCCGACCGCGGCTTCGTCCACGCTGCGCCGCAGCTGGGCAACGACGTCATCCCGGCCGACCGGTCCCGCGTCGGCTGCGGCCACGCGTCTGCGGCCAGCCGGCCGGGCAGCTTGCCTGCTCGCCACCGTCCTACGTTAAGCGACGCGCTACCGGCGCTGTCCAGCTCAGTGGCCGCAGGCAAGCTGGCGGCCGGCAAGTCGGACCGACTTGGTCCGGCTCCGGTCCGGCTGGCAGCGGTCGGGCTGACTGCGGTCCGGCTAGCAGCGGTCCGGCTAGCAGCGGTCCGGCTAGCAGCGGTCCGGCTGACTGGAGTCAGCCTGGCTGCGGTCCGGCTGGCTGGCGGCGCTCCGCCTCCCAGGCGAGCACCCGGTCGCGGTAGGCCCGTGCGGCGGAGCGCAGCTCTAGCTCGGGATCGAGCCCGGCAGCACGGGCCCGGGCCACCAATGCGAAAAGCTCGGCACCGATCTCACTGACGGCGCCATCGCCACGGCCGGCGCCATCGCCACGGCCGGCGCCATCGCCACGGCCAGCGCCGTGGACAGGCAGCTCCGCCAGCTCAGCAGGCACGTCGGCCCGCTCGGCCCGGCGCATCAGCTGCGCTGCCAGCGACAGCGCAGGCTGGGCCAGCGGCACGCCGTCAAACGCCGAGGCCGGCGAGCCGCCGGCCGCCGCACGCTCGGCCGCCTTGATCGCGTCCCAGTTCTGGGTAACCTCGTCGGCGCCGGAGACGGTCACGTCGCTGAACACGTGCGGGTGCCGCCGGACCAGCTTGGCGACGATGCCGTCGGCGACGTCATCGATCGTGTACCCGGTGCCGTCAGTGCGCTCGGCCGCGACCCTGGCGTGGAACGCGACCTGGAGCAGCACATCGCCCAGTTCCTCGCGCAGCGCCGCATGGTCGCCGCTCTCCAGCGCGTCCAGCGCCTCGTAGCTCTCCTCCAGCAGGCAAGGAGCGAGCGTGGCGTGGGTCTGCTTCGCGTCCCACGGGCACTCGGTCCGGAGCCGGTCCATCACGGCCACCAGCCGCAGCAGGCCCGCGCCAGGCGTATCCCCGGCGGGACCATTAGCTACGTCCGTCACCGGCACGCTCAGCAAGCCGGCTTGAGCTGCGGCGATGCGGACTGCGAAGCGGCCGGTCGCGGCGGCCCGCCGACGGCGGACAGCGTGGTCGGTGCCGGGATGATCGAGTACTGGGCGTAGTCGAGCCTGCCGTACTGCGGGTTGATCTTGATGTCAAGGTTCCTGGCGGCCTGGCACTCGGCCTTGTTGAACTGGTTCCCCAGCGCCTGCAGGGCCGAATTCGACTTCGGTAGCTTGCCGCCGTCCAGGCGGTTGATCAGCACCGTCTCGATCGCCTGGTACCTGGCCAGTGCCGTCAGCTGGTCCGGCGGCAGGCCATTGGCCACGGCGAGCGCGGCGAGATTCACCGTGCCGCCCTGCGATGACCGCGCCTGCGCCCTGATCTGCGCCAGCGCCTGCTGCACCTGCGCCGGGGTCACCCGGATCCCCTGCGCCGCGGCTAGCTCGTCCCGCACCCGGAACTTCACCAGCCAGCCCAGCACCTGCTGTGGCATCTGCGACACGGGGTACTGCAGGGTGACCTTGCCCTTGTACCGCAGGTAGCCCTGGTTGAGGTTGGTGACCTGCGCGGCCAGGGTGGACGCGGAGATCCGCGGGCTGCTGCTCAGCACCGCGGCGGCGCCCATCTTGACCTGCCCGCACGCGGTCAGCACGGCGCCGGCCGCGAGCGCGGCAGCCGTCATCTTCATCGAGGCGCGGAGCACGGGCAGTCCTTCCTCAAGCGTCCGAATCGACCGGGCCGAGCCCGCCGAACACGGCCTCGACGAGCTCCTCGCACCAGGCGAGCAGTTCGGCATCGCGGATCGGCCGGGCGCCGAGCTGAGTGACCTGGGCAGACCGGCCACCCGCGGCAGCCCGCCCGGGCCCGGCGCCTGGCTGTTCCCGCGGCACCGGTACGAGCATCGTACGCACCCCCGGTTTGAGCACGGTCTTCGGGTACAGCCGCTGCACTCGCACTTCCCGCGACTCGGGCAGTTGCACCGGCGCGAACCTGATGTGGTTGCCCTGCTGGGTAATGTCGGCGAGCCCCACATGGCGGGCGCGGGACCGCAGCCGCGCTACCGCCAGCAGGCTGAGCACTGCCTCCGGCGGCGGGCCGAACCGGTCGGTCAGCTCGGCCCGGGCGGCGGCCAGGTCGTCGGCCGAGTCGATGGCGGCGATCCGGGTATAAGCCTCCAGCCGGAGCCGCTCGCCGGGCACGTACTCGTGCGGGATGTGCGCGTTCACCGGCAGTTCGACCCGCACCTCCGGCCGCTCGGCCGGCCCGTCGCCGCGCAGTTCGCTGACCGCCTCGCCGATCATCCGGACGTACAGGTCGAAGCCGACGCCGGCGATGTGCCCGGACTGCTCGCCGCCGAGCAGGTTGCCTGCCCCGCGGATCTCCAGGTCCTTCAGCGCCACGTACATGCCGGCGCCCATCTCGGTGTGCTGGGCGACGGTGGCCAGCCGCTCGTGCGCGGTTTCGCTGAGCGGCTTCTCCGGCGGGTAGAGGAAGTACGAGTAGCCCCGCTCCCGGCCGCGGCCTACCCGGCCCCGCAGCTGGTGCAGCTGGGACAGCCCGTAGCCGTCGGCCCGGTCCACCAGCAGGGTATTGGCGTTCGGGATGTCCAGGCCGGACTCGACGATGGTGGTCGACACCAGCACGTCGTAGGCCTTGTCCCAGAAGTCCACCATGATCTTCTCGAGCAGGTGCTCGTTCATCTGGCCGTGCGCGACTGCGATCCGTGCCTCCGGGACGAGCTCGCTGATCCTCGTCGCGACCTTGTTGATCGACGCGACCCGGTTGTGCACGAAGAAGACCTGGCCGTCCCTGAGCAGCTCGCGCCTGATCGCCGCGGCGATCTGCTTCTCCTCGTACGGCCCCACGAAGGTCAGCACCGGATGGCGTTCCTCCGGCGGGGTGAGGATCGTGGACATCTCCCTGATCCCGGCCACGCCCATCTCCAGCGTGCGCGGAATCGGGGTCGCCGACATGGACAGCACGTCCACCTCGGTACGCAGCCGCTTGAGGTACTCCTTGTGCTCCACGCCGAAGCGCTGCTCCTCGTCGATGATCACCAGCCCGAGCCGCTTGAAGCTAGTCTCCGGCGAGAGCAGCCGGTGCGTGCCGATCACCACGTCAACGGTGCCGTCGGTCATGCCGCTGATGGTCTGCGCCACCTCACCGCCGCTCTGGAACCGCGACAGCGGCCTGACCTTCACCGGGAAGGGGGCATAGCGCTCGCTGAAGGTCGCCATGTGCTGCTGGACCAGCAGCGTGGTCGGCACCAGCACGGCCACCTGCTTGCCGTCCTGCACGGCCTTGAATGCCGCGCGGACCGCGATCTCGGTCTTGCCGTAGCCTACGTCACCGCAGATCAGCCGGTCCATCGGCACCGGCCGCTCCATATCGCGCTTGATCTCGTCGATGGCGGCGAGCTGATCCGGCGTTTCCACGTACGGGAACGCGTCCTCCAGCTCGCGCTGCCACGGCGTGTCAGGTCCGAACGAGTGTCCCGGTGACGCGGTCCTGGCCGAGTACAGCCGGATCAGCTCGGCTGCGATCTCGCGGACCGCCTTGCGGGCCCGGCCCTTGGTCTTGGCCCAGTCCGCGCCGCCCAGCCGGTGCAGGCTCGGTGCCTCCCCGCCGACGTACCTGGTGACCTCGTCCAGCTGGTCGGTGGGTAGGTACAGCCGGTCCGGCGGCTGCCCGCGCTTGCCCGGCGCGTACTCGATGACCAGGTACTCCCTGGTCGCGCCCTGCACGGTCCGGCTGGTCATCTCCAGGTACCGGCCGACGCCGTGCTGCTCGTGCACGATGTAGTCGCCGGCCGTCAGCTGCAACGGGTCGATGCCGCCGCGGCGCCTGCTGGGCATCCGCTGGCCGTCCCTGCTGCCCGTGCGCTGCCCGGCCAGATCGCTCTCGGCCAGCACCGCCAGCCGCACCGACGGCCAGCTGAACCCGTGCTCGAGCATCCCGGTGGTGACGTGCGCGAGGCCAGGCTCCGGCGGCTGGCCGAGATCGCCGACCCGGGCGCCGATGCCCTCGCCGCGGAGCAGCTCGGCCAGCCGCTGGGCGGGCCCGTGGCCCTCGGTGACCAGGACGACCCGCCAGCCATCGGTCAGCCAGCGGCCTACGTCGGCGAGCACCCGCGAGGTATCGCCGCGGTAGGCCTCCGCCGGGCTTGCTTCGATTTGAAACGAGGGGCGACCCGATTGATCACCCTCGTCAGGCTCAGCGAGATCGGTGGCCGAGCCGGCCGTTGGCCCCGTTTCACCAAGGTTTTCCGGGTTTTCTGCGCTTTCCGACTGGAACGGCGCGATCGTCCACCAGGGCAAGCCAAGGGCCGCCGCGGCCGCGCGCACGCGGGTGATCGGCTGGAACACAGCGGCACCGAGATCGATCGGGACCTCGGCGCCGACCGCCGCGTTCACCCAGGATGCCTCCAGGAATTCCTGGCTGGTGCGGACCAGGTCGGCTGCCCTGGCCCGGATCCGCTCGGGATCGCAGGCCAGCACGCAGCCGCCGGCCGGCACGTAGTCGAGCAGCAGGTCCATCCGCTCCGCCAATACCGGCGCGAACGCCTCCATGCCCTCCACCGTGATGCCGTCGGCGAGCTTGCCGAGCACCTCGGACAGGCCCGGGTGCTCGGCCGCAAGCTCCTTGGCGCGTTCCCGGACGGCCGGGGTCAGCAGCAGCTCGCGGCAGGGCGGTGCCCACAGGCCGTCGGCGGCGGTCTGCAGGCTGCGCTGATCGGCCACCTTGAAGAACCTGATGTCCTCGACCGTGTCGCCCCAGAACTCGATCCGCACCGGATGTTCCTCGGTGGGCGGGAAGACATCGAGGATGCCGCCGCGGACGGCCAGCTCGCCGCGTTTTTCCACCAGATCGGTGCGCGCATAGCCGATGTCGACCAGGCTTACCACGGCCTCGTCGAGATCCGCCTCCTGGCCGGCCTGCAGCCGGACCGGCGCTAGCTCGCCGAGGCCGCCGACGATCGGCTGGAGCAGGCCGCGAACGGGGGTGCTGACGATCGTCAGCGGGCCCGATCGCGGGTCGCCTGTGGTGTCCGGCCGGGCGAGCCGGCGCAGCACGGCGATCCGCTGCCCGGAGGTATCGGACCGTGGCGAAAGGCGCTCGTGCGGCAGCGTCTCCCAGGGCGGGAAGTAAGCGGCGCTGGCCGCGGGCAGCAGCGAGTTCAGCGCGGCGGTCAGGTCCTCGGCCTCGCGGGCGGTGGCGGTTACGGCCAGCACGAACCTGGCGGCGGGCGGCGCGGGCTGGCCCGCGCCGGGCTGGCCCGCGCCTGGCTGGCCCGCGCCGGGCTGGCCCGCGCCTGGCTGCCCTGCATCTGGCTGGCCCGGGCGGGCCAGGCCGGCTAGCGCGGCGGCGAGGACCGGGCGCAGCGCGGGCGGGCCGATGAGGTCGGCGCCTGCGGTAGCGGACAAGGCGGGATGGCTGGGCGCGCCGCCTGCCAGCTCGAGCGCGCGGCGGAGTTGCGGATCATCTGCGATTACCGTGAGAAGGCCGGAGAGGCTCATTGCATCCCTGCGTAGGCAGCACGAAACGCCCGTGCCGACGAGAGGGCGGGTCCCAGGTAGCCCCTCGGAACCGCCGGGAGCCGGGACACGGGACCCTTTCAGTGTACGGGCAACGCAGCCGGGCGAGACCCCGGTGAAGCGGCCTGGCGGCGACTTGGCCGACGGCACCTCAGCCAGATCCACCACTAAGCGCATTCAGAGGGCTACGCTACGGCATTGTGGCAATGGTGAGCAGGCCTCCGGATAGCGGCATTGGCTTGGCTGCCAGAGGCCTGCTTCGGGCCGGCAAGCATCATGCGACCGGTGCGGCAGTGCTCGGCAGCCGGCCCGAGACCAGCCAGTTCACCCTGCTGGCGGTCGAGTACTCCGCCGGACGGCCGGGCCAGCCGGTCGCGCTGCTGCAAGCCGGCTGCGCCACCGCGGCGGACGGCATCGACATCGCGTTACTGCGGAAATCGGGCTGCAAGCTCATTGCGGACCTGGTGGATACCGGCGACCAGGTCGTTGCCGAGGCGATGGCGGTGCAGCCCCAGCTGGCTTCGAGCATCCTCGGTGACCTGCGGACCTTGCCGCTGCCGCCGCGCTCATATGACATCGTGCATTGCTCCGGCCTGCTGGACCGGATCCCGCACGCGGAGCTGGTGCTCGACCGGATGGTGGCGGCGCTCAAGCCGGGCGGGCTGCTGCTGCTGCGCTTCGCGGACCGGGACTGCGCGGCCGGGTTCATCGACCGCATGCTGCCGCAGTGGCTTCGGCGGCTGGGCTGGTGCGGCCGGCATCCTGGCCAGCCCGGGCCCTATCCGGCGGTCTACGAGGAGCTGGTGTCGGCGCGCGGGATCGCGGCCTATGCCCTGCAACGCGGCCTGGTCATCGCGGCGCGCGGCTTTGTCAGCGGCCCGGCCGCGGGCCGCCCGCCGCCTGGACCGCTGGCGGCCCGTACTCTGCTGGCGCGGCTGTCCGGCGGCAGGCTGACGACCGACCATGATGAGCTGACCTACGTGATCCGCAGGCCAGAGGACCTGTTCGCCCGGGTGCTGTAGGCGGTGCCGGTCGCCGATCGCGGTACCGGGCAGCACCCGGTCGCTAAGCGGTCATTCCCGCCCCGTCGCGTACCCACTGGGCGGCGGCTGATCCGCTGTAGAAGACCCACAGGGCCACGTCCAGGATGCGCAGCAGGCTGGCCTCAGCGGCGGCGGCCGGGCGGAGTACCTCGATCTCAGCACGAGCGGCCGGATCCTGAAGCAGACAGCGCAGCACATCCCAGGTCCGGCCGGGTACGTCGACGGCCTTGATGACCACGCTGTCGCTGATCGGGCACAGCCGGGGCCGCTTGCGGGCCAGCAGCTTCGTGGCGCTGGCCGTCCCGATGCCATCAATCGACGTCAGGGCATCCCACAGGACATCGATTCGGCGCAAGATGTCGTCGGAGGCGTCCCACAGGTCGGTTGCCTGCGGGATGGCAGCCAACATCCCGGACAGCTGCGGCCGCCTGCTGCCGAGCAAGATGCGCACGACCTCCGGCCGCCAGGTGATGTCCAGCAAGGCCACCGCCAGCAGGTCGTCGGCGATGATCTCATCGGGCGGATTGCGGCCAAGGTCGCTGAAGGTCATCCCGGCGAAATACGGCTCGCAGAAGTAGGTGGCGACAGCCCGGTCGAGGCCGCGCGCGGTCAAGTTGACGCAGATGCGGCGGGCGGCGGCGCGGACCGCATCGTCGGTGCGTAAGGAGCGCATAAGAGACATTATGGTCGGAGTCCGCCGGCTAACGGCAATTCTGGCCAAGAAGACCGGCTAACGGCCGTTCTGGCCAAGAAGACCCGCCGTCCCGCTCGCCGCAGCAGGACACGGCGGCCGCCCTGCACCGCGCTAACCTCCCCTGCCGTGTACTCTCGGGTGGCTGGCAGCTCCGGGCAGTTCCGGCGGCAGACCCGGCGTGCCGTGCGGCGGGGCGCCGCACGGCTGGCACCATCGGCGGCATGTCCGGCGGCCTGGACCCGGGTACCGCCAGGCGGGCGCGATGGGCGGACGCCATGGAGCAAGCGCCACTGGACGGGCGCCACTGAGCCGGCGCCGCGCCGGACGGAGGATGACGTGACTGCAGGGGCGCAAGCGGATACCGCTGCCGAGATTGCCGGGTGGCCATCCTGGACACTCGACGGCCGACAGCTAGCCGATCTGGAGCTGCTGTTGTCGGGGGCATTCGCGCCGCTCACCGGGTTCATGGGCGAGGCGGATGTCGCGACCGTGGCAGTGCACTCAACACTGGCCGACGGCACGCGGTGGCAATTCCCGGTCACTCTGGAGGTACCCGGGGACGCAATCGCGCCGGACGCCGGCCACGTCATGCTGCACGACCCCGAGGGCACCCCACTGGCCACGCTGCGAATAACCGGGCGGAGCCTGACCGGCGGGGCAGCCAACGGAGATCACGCGATGCTCCGGCTGGCGGGCACGGTAACCGGGCACCGGAAGCCGGAGCACGGGCCGTTCCGGCGGCTGCAGCGCAGCCCGGCCGAGGTCAGGGCCGATTTCGGCGGCGAGCCGGTGCTCGCGTTCGCCACTCGCGGGCCGCTGAACTGCCGCCAGATCGGGCAGCTCCGGCACCTAGCCGGTCAGCTCAAGGCCAGGATCTTGCTGCTGCCGCTGATCGCCGGGCCGGCCGAGGTGGTGACCAGGCCTGAGGAGCTGATCCGGGTCATGCTCGCCGCGATGGCAAGCCTGCCGCCCAAGACCATGGTGGTGCCCGTCCCACTGGCGCCGCGGGACGGCGGGCCAGCGCAGGAGCTAGCCGCCCGCGCCGTGGTCGCCGCAGCGTACGGCGCGACGCACCTGTTCGGCGACAGCAGCGGCGGCGCGGCCGGCGCAGGCGAGCGGGCCGCCGAGCGGGGCAGCGGGGCAGCGGTCGGCGCGGCCGCGCCGACCAGTGAAGCCACCGTAATCCCGGTCGTCTCGGCCGGTGACTGGGCCTACGACCCGGTGGCCGACGTGTGGCGGCCGCTGGCACTGATCAAGGCCGGCACGGAGCGGGCCGAGTTCGCGCCGGACGAGCTAGGCGACCTGCTGGACGCGGGCGCAGAGGTGCCAGACTGGTTCGTGCCGCCTGCGGTAGCGCGGGAGCTGCAGCAGGCCCGGCCACCGCGCAGCAGGCGGGGCTTCGTGCTCTTCCTGACTGGCCTGTCCGGATCGGGCAAGTCCACTATCGCCAGGGATCTTCGCGATGCTCTGGCCGAACGAGGTGACCGCCGGGTATCGCTTTTGGACGGCGACCTGGTCCGGCGGCTGCTGTCGGCCGGCCTGACTTTCTCCCGCGCGGACCGCGACCTGAACATCGCCCGGATCGGCTACCTCGCAGCCGAGATCGCCAGGCACGGCGGCATCGCGATCTGCGCGCCGATCGCGCCCTATGCCGCGGCCCGGGCACGGGTCCGGGAGATGGTCAGCGAGACCGGCGACTTCCTGCTGATCCACGTGGCGACGCCGGTCGAGGTCTGCGAGGCACGTGACAGAAAAGGCCTGTACGCCAAGGCTCGGGCCGGCCTTATCGATCACTTCACCGGGATTTCCGACCCGTACGAGGAGCCTGCCGACGCGGATCTCGTGATCGACACATCGGTGCTGGGCCGGGCAGAGGCGACTGCCGCGGTGCTCCGGCTGCTCACGTCCGGCGGCTGGCTGGCGGTCACCCAGCCGTAATCCCGGCCGCGCCAGGTCAGTCGTCTTCTGCCCGGGCGCCATCGTCGAGCCGGCTGCGGAACTGGCGGAACCGGAAGACGATGGCCCCGGACATCGCATCCCGCTGCCGGGACAGCACGACGAAGCTCACGATCCCGCTGACTACCAGGGCAAGGCCGACAAGCATCAGCCTGCGGGCCCCGGCGAGATACAGCACGCCGAGCGCGGCGGCGAACAGCAGTATCCGGGCGGAGGTATAAGCAAGCGTGGCACGCATAGCGGATTTAGCTTAGTCTCCGTTGGCGGACCGTCATGCCACCGGCCGCTGGCTTGGCTGCCCGAGGACATCCGCCAGCAGCGCGGGGCCGACATTCCCGCCGGACAGCACCGCGACCCTGACCCGCGCGGGGGGCAATTCGCCGGCCCGGAAAAGGCACGCGGCTACCGCCACCGCCCCGCCGGGCTCGGCGACCAGCCGGGCATCCACCACGAGCCGGCGCATCGCCTCGCGGATCTCGTCCTCGGTGACCGTCACCATGTCGTCCACGTAACTCAGCATGTGCTGCAGGGGAAGCGCGCCGATCTGCTCGACCCGGAGCGCATCGGCCATGGTGCGCTGGGTCTTCGCCGAGGGCCAGGTAACCTGCTGCCGCTGCCGGAGCGAGTCACGCGCATCGGCCGCAAGTTCTGGTTCCACGCCGATGATCCTGGCAGCCGGCCGGAGCGACTTGACCGCCGCGGCGATTCCAGAGATCAGGCCCCCACCGCTGACCGGGCAGAGCACGAGATCGGCCGCCGGGCAGTCGTCGGCAATCTCCAGGCCGATGGTGCCCTGCCCGGCGATCACCATGCGGTCATCGAACGGGGGGATGATCGTGTAGCCGTGGCTGGCGACAAGCTCGCCGGTCGCCGCGACCCGGGCAGCGAGTCCCGGCTCGCAGCGGACTACCTCGGCGCCGAATGCCCGCGCCGCGGCGACCTTGACTGGCGGGGCATTCGCCGGGATCACGACCGTCGCGCGGATCCCGAGCAGCCCTGCCGCGTAGGCGACGGCCTGCGCGTGGTTCCCGCTGGAATGGGCCACCACGCCGCGGCGACGGGCCCCGGCGGGCAGCGCGGAGATCGCCGTGTAGGCACCACGGAGCTTGAACGATCCGACCGGCTGCAGCGACTCCGGTTTGAGCAGCAGCCGCGGCTCGGTCATGGGGAACGGCACTAGGGGCGTCCGCAGCGCCACGCCGTCGAGGCTGGCCGCGGCGGCCCGGATCTCATCGATCGAAACCAGTTCCGGCACCTGCCCCACCCTACGACCGCCAGCAGCCGGGACATGTGGCGCTCCGGCCGCTGCGAGCCCCGGCTGCATCGTGGCTCCCGCCCGCCCCAGGTTGCGCCCACGGCGATATTTCCCAGACCAGATTTTCCGGAAACTAGGGATAAAACCGATGTTTGTCGCAACACTTAGGACAAGCTGTATCGGTGACCGGGAGGGGTATACCAGATGGACGGCAACAGTGAGCGGTTGCTCACTCCGGGGGAGGTCGCTGCGCTGTTCCGGGTAGATCCGAAGACGGTCACCCGCTGGGCGGCCTCCGGGCGAATCAGCAGCATCAGGACACCTGGCGGGCACAGGAGATTCCGGGAATCGGAGGTCAGGGCCCTGCTAGGCGGTGACGTCAGGCCGACCGCGGATGGCCGCGCAGTCTTGTAATCGTGACCGCGGTCCTTTGCCGGGCGCGGCAGACCTCAGGCCTGGCGCGGCAGACCTCAGGCTGATCCGCGGCCATCCCCGGCGCCCTGTCCGCGCCCTGGGTTGCCATGGCGGGCCAGGAAATCGAGAAACTCCCGGCGCAGCGGCTCGTCGCCCTCCTGCCACTGGCGGCGCCGTTCCGCCGCCTCCTCCTCCGTCACCGCGCTGGCTGCCAGCCGGACATAGTCCACGTCGCCGGGCCCGATCTCGACATACGCATCACTCATCAGCTGCCCGCTGTCGCTCATCGCGGACTCGGGAACCATTAGATTGCCGTTTGGCAGCCGTATCACGAACATCGCCTGACCACCCTAGATGCCGTAACGCACGTTGAAGTAAAGCATTACGTTTAGTGCTGCTCTGGTGTCGCCTCCGAGCATGTCGACGAGGGCAGGCCGCTGCCTCGACGCGATCGCCGCGAACGCGTCGGCGAAGAACTCCCGGCGGCCCAGGATCCCCCGCTGCTGATGGAAATCACTGACCATGTGGGGCACGCACTGCTCATACAGCGCGCGGAACTCAGCAGAGTCGGACTGCCACTGCCCGTCCGATCCGTCGATGTCATCAAGGGCATGCCCGATCTCGTGACACATGACGTCCGGGCTCGGTGATGGCCGTGAGCCCACGATGATCTTCCGCTCGCCGTAGGCCCCTGCGCATGCATCCCAGGTAGCCCGGCCTGAAGGCAACGGTACGCCGCTCAGCCTGGACATGTCATCAAGATCGGGAACACCGCCAGCGCCCACGTAGATCGCATCAAGGCCGGCCGCCAGCTTCTCCTTGATCAGCTGCGGCAGTTCCGCGAGGCGGTCGACGGCACGGACAATCTCCGGCGGAGGCACCGCATCCTCGGCCCACTCGCGGCAGACCACCTCCTCGAGCCGCCCGCAGTGGCGGCGGCCCGCGGCCGTCCGGTTGGACTGCGCAACCTCGTACCACGGCCGGCCTGACGCTGCTTCCTTGGCCGCTTTCCGCTGCTGCGCCACCGGGATCGCCTTGGCCTCGGCGGCCGGCTGCGGCCTGATCGCCGCTCTCGCGACCCCCCACCGCCGCGGCGCGGTGCGGGCGGCCGCGCGGCCCTCGCGAATCCGGCCGGCCACCGGGACAGCCGGATCACTGGCTCGCCTGCCGGGATCGGGGACGGCGCGGGCCGGGCCGACCCGACGACGATGACTGCCGGCGCCGTGGCTGGCAGGCACACTGGACCCAGGCACCCCGGCGGATCCGGCCGGGCCAGGCGGAATCCGGCCGGGCCAGCGGGCTCGGCCGGGCCAGCGGGCTCGGATCTGCCCGGCGCGGGCGGCCCGGTGGCCCCGGGCGACCCGACCGGCTGATGCCACCCGGCAGGCCCGCGCGCCCCGGCAGGCCCGGCGAACCCGGCAGGCCCGCGCGCACCGGCAGGCCCGGCGAACCCGGCAGGCCCGGCGGACCCGGCAGGCCCGGCGGACCCGGCAGGCCCGGCGGACCCGGCAGGCCCGGCGGACCCGGCAGGGCCGGCCCGGCGAACCTGTCGGGCCCGGCAGGACGGCCGGTCCGCGCATGCGCGCGAGAGCCGCCTGCCAGGTGCCGGCGGTACGCGCGGCGGAGCCAATCGAATAACCGCAGCCGCATGTGCTGTGCTCCCTGGGTCGCGTCAGGCCGACAGACTATGCCTGATCAGCCCAATCGTCATTTTCTATCACCGAACGTCAGCAATTACGGCCAGTGCGGACAGGCCAGGATGACTAGTCCAGTTTACCTACGAGTGACCCATGGCAGAGGCTAGGCTGCGGCCATGTTGCCACTTGGCGTGCTATTTGTCCTGTTCGCCGTGGGCGTCTGGGCATACTGCTTGATCGATGCCATCATGACGCCACCGGGACAGCTTCGCAGCCTCACCACGATGAGCTGGGCGCTCTTGATCACCGTGATCCCGGTCATCGGCGCGATCGCGTGGCTGCTGGCCGGGCGGCCGGACCGCAGGTGGCGCACGCCGATGATGCCGCAGCATCTGGCCGGCCTGCCCCGGCTCGGGCCGCAGGAGGCAATCAGGCGGCATCCGGCCGGACGGGGCATGGAACCGGGCGCTGATGGCCAGCAGGCCGAATTGCCGGATTACCCGGCGGCAGGCCGGCTAGGGCCGATCGGACCCGACGACGATCCGGACTTCCTACGCGAACTCGAACGTCGCTTCCGCGACGGGCCAGAGCGCGGCAGCGATCTCTGATCGGCGGCGCCGACTGGCTCAGGCGATGCCCGGCAGCCCGATGGATGCGGCGTTCAGCGGCACCTACGGGGTGTTTCAGAATCTGCTGCTTGACCGGACGGTTGGCCGGCTTGAGGACTGCGGATTCCGCGTTCTGGTGCACTCCCAGGTGCCGTGCAACGACGGCGGCATCAGCTTCGGCCAGGCCGCGATCGCCGCGGCCAGGGACCAGGCCGGCCCTGGCTAGCCGGGCCCTAGCCGGACACGGCTAGCCACAGGCCCGCGTCAGCCCAACGTGATGGATGTGACATCGGGCCAGTCAGGTGTGGTTGAACGTCACATTCAACACGCTCGTGACCCCGGGGGTCCCGGACCCGGCTAGCCACAGGCCCGTGTCGGGGAACGTCACATGATCGGGGGGCGTGCCGGCACTGATCACCTTGAACGCCACGTCGGTGCGGCACAGCTCCTCGATCCGCCGCGAGGAAGTGACCTGGCGGGCATACGCCCACGTCAGCACCGTCACCAGCATGTCCGGGGCATACCCGGCCGGGCCGGCGCCGCCGAGGCGGGCCGGGCGGGGCGGGCTGGGCGGGCTGGGCGCGGGCGGGGGCAACCGCGCCGGCCGCACTCAGCCCATGCCTGCGTAGGAATGCAGGCCGGTTACCCAGATATTGATCCCGACCAAGTTGAACATCAGGCAGGCGAACCCGGCTAGCTGGACGTACGCGGCCCGGCGGCCGCGCCAGCCCGCAGTGGCGCGGGCGTGCAGGAAGCATGCGTACACGACCCAGGTGATGAAGGACCAGGTCTCCTTCGGATCCCAGCCCCAGTACCTGCCCCATGCATGGTCAGCCCAGATGGCGCCAGCCATGATGCCGAAGGTCCACACCGGGAAGGCGAACAGGATCGCCCGGTAGGACAGCCGGTCGAGGATCAGCGGCCGGGGCAGATGCGTCATGATTCCGGCTGTCTTAGACGGCTGGCCGGCCGCGAGCCGCCGCTGGTTCCGGTCGGCGGCCAGGTACATCGCGGTCGTGACCGCGCCGACGATGAAGAGGCCAGCGGCGACGATCATCGCCGTCACGTGGATGGCGATCCAGTACGACTGCAGCGCGGGCACCAGCGCGCCAGCCGGCGTGTAGATCACCGTCACGGCCACGCCCAGCGCGAAAACCACCGGAGTCAGCACGAACAGCCCGGTGTAATAGGCCTTGTACCGGACCATGGCTGCGACGAGGACGATGACCGCCATGCACGTGATAGCCGTGATGAACTCGTACATGTTGCCCCACGGGACCCGGTCCTCGGAGATGCCGCGGAGCAAGATGCCGGCTATGTGGGTGATCAGCCCGGCAACGGTCAGGGTGAACGCCGAGCGCACCCACCAGGAAGGCCTGGCCGCCGGCCCGCCATGGGCGCTGCCGGTGCCGGTGCCGGCGCCTGGCAGGCGCCCGCCCGGCAGGCTCCCCGCAGATCCGGAACCTGGAACCAGCCCGGCCGCCGCGGGTGCAGTCCCCGCGACCCCCGCGCCTCCCGCGGCGGCCGCGGGTGCAGTCCCCGCGCCTCCCGCGGCGGCCGCGGGTGCAGTCCCCGCGCCTCCCGCTGCCCCCGCGCCTCCCGCGGCCGCCCCGATGCCGACAAGCTCCGGAGTGGTGGCGGTTCCGGGAGCCTTGATGTGCTGCCGCCCAAAGGCGAAGTCACCTGCATAGCCGAGCATCGCGAGCGCGTAGACAACGATGGTGAACAGCAAGAGGTGCTCGCTGAGCTGGGCAAGTCCAATGTTAATGTGCAACGGTGCCTCACTCCCCCTCGACAGTGCCGAGGGATGGTTCGCGGTCATTGCAGGCCAGCGGCAGGCCACCGTCGGGCGGGTCATTGCCGGGCGCCGAGCTGGCCGGCCCGGCAGGGATCCAGTGGCCGGCCTGGGAGCCCCTGAGTTCCTCGGCCACCTCGGCGAACTCGGTCTCGAATCCGCCCGCCGCGTCGGAACGGGCCAGGCCGCCGACAGTGACCACGGTTTGCCCGTCCGGGCCGGCCGCAGTGCGCACGAACACCCGGCGGCGCCGGATGGCGAACGACAGCAACAGTCCAGCGATCGCGGTGATGCCGGAGATCAGCGCGGGCAGCTGCCCGGGATCGTAGGTGATCGCCAGGCTTGCCCACTGCCGGTATCCGGTGAAGGTGAGCGTCCCGGCGTTGCCGGGCAGCTTCATCGACTGGCCGGGGGCCAGCGGCCGCGGCGCGATCGGCAGCCGCCGCAGGTGAGCCGTTTCCAGCTGGAACACCGACTGCGGCTGGCCAGTGTCGAGGCCGAGGTCGCCGGCGTAGGAGACCAGGCTCACCCTTGGCACGAGCGCCGCCGGGAAGGCGGACTGCAGGCGGCCGTTGATGTCCACGGCGGTCGGCAGGAAGACACCAGCGAACCCGAGCTCGTCCGGCGCGGCGTCCGGAACCTTGATCACGCCCTCGGAGGTAAGCCCGGCCTGCTCGACCGGGACGAAGGGCACCGGGCTGTCGAAGACCACCCGGCCAGACCCGTCGGTGACCCGGAAAACCGGGGCATAGCCATGGCCGACCAGGAACACCTGCACGCCATCGACGTCGAGCGGATGATTGACCCGGATAACGCCCCTTCGCATCGCGGCGCCGGGGCGGTCAGCGTAACGGATGGCGGCGTTGAACGAGGATGGCTGGCCGCGGAGATTGCCTGAGCTGACGTACCTCGCCGTGAAATTGTCCAGCGTCAGGGAGAAGGGCTGCAGAATCCGACGGCGATACCAGGCGTCCGGGCCGGAACTGATCCAGGTCGGTCACGGTGTTCGAGAACGACTGCCCGGAGATCAGCAGCCGGTCAGCCTTGTAGCCGAAGATTCCGCCGATGCCGACGGAGCCGAGCAGCGCCAGCAGCGCGATGTGGAACAGGAGGTTGCCAACCTCCCGCAGGTAGCCCTTCTCGGCAGCCACCCAGCCGTCGCCGGTGCGCAGCCGGAACCGGTTGCCGGACAGCAGGCCGGCCGCGGAGTCCAGCGCCTCGGCCGGTGCCAGGGCGGTCTGGTAGCTGGCGGCCATCGGGAGCCGGGCGAGGTTTCGGGGTGCGCGCGGCGGCAGCTGCCGCGCCGAGCCGACCAGCCGGAAGGTCCGCGGCAGCACGCAGCCGGCCAGCGACGCGAAGAGCAGCAGGTAGATCGCCGCGAACCAGGGCGCGGCGAACACGCTGAACAGGGACAGCCTGGCCAAGATGGGCGCCAGCGTGGGATGCGCGGCGTAGTACTGAGATACCGCCGCAGGGTCGATGCCCTCTTGCGGGATCACCGACCCTGGCACGCTCGCCACCGCGAGCAGGAAAAGCAGCACCAGCGCGGTCCGCATCGAGGTCAGCTGCCGCCATGCCCACCGCAGCCAGCCCGCGACGGTCCGCCTGGCGCCAGGCGGGGCAGCCGGCCGGGAATTCCCGCCAGGGCTCGTCGCCGTCTGCGCGGTCGCAGCCCGCGCCGTCATGCGCTGCCCTCCGACACGCTGGCGATCAGCCGGCCCAGCGCTGAGTAGGTCACCTGCCCGACGATCCGCGCGGCAACCCGCCCGGTGCGGCCGATCACCAGCGTGGTGGGGATCCCGGCCGGCGGGACGGTGCTCTGGAAGGCGAGCGCGATCTTGTCGCCGGGGTCGTTAAGGCTCGGGTAGCTGATCCGGAAGGTCCGCTCGAAGGCATTGGCCGCGGGCGGGCTGTCCCTGATGTCCACCCCGAGGAACTGGACCCCACGAGACCGGAAATGCCTGGCCAGGGCCGCGAGCGCGGGTGCTTCCTGGCGGCACGGGCCGCACCAGGAGCCCCAGAAATTAATTACGACGACATCGCCGTGGTAGCTGGCCAGGGCCAGTTTCCGGCCGCTCAGCGTGGTGCCGCTGATGTCCGGCGAGACCGGGCGGGACCCGGACGCGTACACCGTCGTGTCGTAGCTGCCCGCGACGAAGCTCTTGCCGTTGCTGGCTGCCGTGCTCTGCCCGATCGCGCCGCCAGCGCAGCCGGCCAGGGCAAGCGCCGTCAATGCGGCGAACGCGGCTCCGGCGCCCGCGCCGCCGGCCTGGCGTACCGGGCATCCCCGGCGGGCACGAACCGCGTGAGCCGCGCGGCGCGGAGAACGCGGCAGGCGGAACACAGGGTGATCTCCTACAGGCAGTAGTATCGCGCCCCTATTGTGCCGGACTACCAGGCGCGGCGGGCACACGGGGCCGGCGTTCCCGCGCGGTCAGGCCCCGGCTACCCGGCCGGGGCCGGCCCCGCGGGCTCCGCATAACTGACGCCGGTCACCTCGCCACCAGAAAGTGTGAGGCTGGTCACGCTTGCCAGCGCGCACTGCCGCCGGCCCGGGTGATGCCAGAGCCGACGGCCCTCAGCCGCCCGCCGGGCTACCCAGATCGGCAGCTGGTGGCTGACGCAGACGGCCTCGTGCCCATGCGCCGCGCGGGCCGCGTCGCCGACGACGCTGAACATCCGGGCCACGACGTCCCGGTATGGCTCGCCCCACGATGGCCGCAGCGGATTCCACAGGTAACGCCAGTGCCGGACCTGGCGGAGTGAGCCGTCGCCGACGCCGAAGGTAGTGCCCTGGAAATGATTCCACGGCTCGATCAGCCGGTCATCGATTGCCGGCGTCAGCCCGAACTGCGCCGCGATCGGCTCCGCTGTCTCCCTGGCCCGCTCAAGCGGCGAGGACATCGCCACGGTCACGTCCCGGCCGGACAGGTAGTCGGCGGCTGCCTTGGCCATCAGGCGGCCGTCCTCCGACAGGTGAAACCCCGCTATGCGCCCGTATAGCACACCGGACGGATTGGCTACCTCGCCGTGCCGTACCAGGTGCACGATGGTGTGGTCAGCCGGCCAGCGCGTATCGGTCATAGCGAGGACAGCCTACCGGGGAGCTCCCGTTTGCCGGTGCTGTGCATAGCCGGGCTAGGCCGTCGGTTTGCCGCCCTGGCCGGCCATCGCAGGCCGGCTAGCCTGATGCCAGCATGTGGTTGCGTACCGGGGTCACGGCAAGAGCCGCCGCGTGAGTCCCACCGCTATCGCGCTGATCCTGGTCGCCGCCGTCGCGCACGCCAGCTGGAACCTGTTCAGCAAGCAGGCATCGGCGACCGGCGCGGTCTCTTTCATCTGGCTGATGTCGGCCGCGGCCGGAGCGCTCTACGCGCCGGTAGTCGCAGTGAGCGTGATCGTTTCGCCGCCCCGGCTGACCTGGCTGAGCTGGGTGTTCCTGGCCGGAACCGGAGTGCTACAGGGTGGTTACTTCCTGTTCCTGCAGAATGGCTACCGGCTGGGCGACCTATCGCTCGTCTACCCGATCGCGCGCGGCACCGGCGCGCTGCTCGCCGCGCTGGCCGGCATCGCCTTCTTCGGCGAGCGGCCTGGCGCGGTGGCGGTCGCGGGGATCGCCTGCATCGTGGCCGGCATCGTGGTGATCGGAATTCCGGGCCGGACCCGCAGCCCTGGCGGATCCGGGCCGCGTGTTGCTGGCGGATCCGGGCCGCGCGTTCCGTCCGCGCTCGGCGCGATGGTGTTCGCCCTGCTCACCGGGGCGTTCATCGCCTCGTACACATTGTGGGACAAGTACGCGGTCGGCACGCTGAGGACACCGCCACTGCTGCAGGGCTACGCGGCCTTCCCGATCATGGCGCTGCTGTTTGCCCCGCAGGTGCACCGCGCGCGGGGGCGGACGGCCAGCGTTTGGCTGGCCTACCGGCCGCAGATCCTCGGTGCGGCCGTGCTCGGGCCGCTGGCCTACATCCTGGTGCTGATCGCGCTGAGCTTCACCGCCGTCAGCGCGGTCGCGCCGGCCCGCGAGGTCAGCGTCCTGTTCGGGGTGCTGCTCGGCCGCAGGCTGCTGGGCGAGGGCGGGCTGGCCCGCCGGCTGGTGGCCGCGGCGGCGATTGTCATCGGCATCGTGGCCATCGCGGTCGGCTAGTCCGGGAAAGCCAGATCAACACCGTGATTAACGGATGGTCCGGCGCCAGTCCCGCCCCGCCGAAGGCAGCGGTGTCAGCCCAGCGCCGCAGCCGCGGCGCAGGCCGCGGCGGGCAGCGCGGCGGCCACCCGGCTGACCGCGGCGTCGTCGTGCGCCGCGGAAAGGAACCATGCCTCGTACGGCGACGGCGGCAGGTAGACGCCCTGGTCGAGCATCGCGTGGAAGAACGCCGCGTAGGCCGGCGCCGACTGGCTGCGGGCCTCGCCGAAATCGCGCACCGGGGTGTCCAGCCCGAGGAACACCGAGAACAGGCTGCCGGCCTCCTGCAGCCGGAACGGCACGCCCGCGGCGGCCAGCGCGTCGGACGCGAGCTTCGCCACCACGGCGGCGGCCTCGTCAACCCGGGCATACACCTCATCGGTGCAGGCTCGCAGCGTCGCCAGCCCGGCGGCGGTGGCCAGCGGGTTGCCGGACAGCGTGCCCGCCTGGTACACCGGCCCGGACGGCGCCAGCCGGTCCATGATCTCGGCCCGCCCGCCGAACGCCGCTGCGGGCAGCCCGCCGCCCATCACCTTGCCGAACGTCATCAGGTCCGCGGTCACGCCCTCGCGGCCGTACCAGCCGGACCGGGTGACCCGGAAGCCGGTCAGCACCTCATCCATGATCAGCAGGGCCTGGTGCTCGGCGCACAGCGCCGCGAGCAGGTCGTTGAAGCCCGCGGCAGGCGGGACCACCCCCATGTTGGCCGGGCACGCTTCGGTGATCACGCAGGCGATCTGGCCGCCGTACTCGGCGAACGCCTGCCGGACCGCCTCGGGGTCGTTGTAGGGCAGCACCACGGTGTCGGCGGCGACCGCCCCGGTCACCCCGGGCGAGTCCGGCAGCCCGAACGTGGCCACCCCGGACCCGGCGGCGGCCAGCAACGCGTCCACGTGACCGTGATAACAGCCGGCGAACTTGACCACGAGCCGCCGGCCGGTAAACCCGCGGGCCAGCCGCAGCGCCGACATGGTGGCCTCGGTGCCGGAGCTGACCAGCCGCACCTTCTGCACCGGCGTGCGGCCGATTAGCTCCTCGGCCAGCTCAACCTCGCCGGGCGTGACCGTGCCGAACGAGGTTCCGCCTGCCAGCGCGGCTCGCACCGCGCCGGTGACCGCCGGGTGCGCATGCCCGAGGATCATCGGCCCCCACGAGCACACCAGGTCGACGTATTCCCGGCCGTCCACGTCGGTCAGGCAGGCGCCGTGGCCCGATGCCATGAACACGGGGACGCCGCCGACCGCGCCGAACGCGCGCGCTGGCGAGTTCACGCCGCCCGGCGCCACCGCACAGGCCCGGGCGAATAGCTCGCTGGACCGCTGCGCGCCGCTCATCCGGTCGCCTGATCGCACGCGTCGGCCAGCACTTCGAGCAGGCGGACGCCGTCCGGCAGCGGATGCTCCGCGGGGCCGAACAGCCAGTGCGCCACGCCCGCCGCGCCATAGCGGGACGGCGGGCCCAGCACATAGCTGTCCCGGCAATGCCAGCGCAGGCCCGCCACCTGTGTCACGGTCTCCGGCTCGCAGTCCAGGTGGCAGGACCACCATTCGTACTCATCGGCCGGGGCGCCGCGGGTCCGGACGAAAAAAAGCGCCCGGTCCGCCGCGCTTATCGCGACCGGGCCCGGGCGCACCCCCGACTCCGCCATCAGCCGGAGGGCAGTGGTTCCCACCGTGACCGGGACGTCGAGCACATCGAACACCCGGCCAGTCGGCAGGATGATATTGGCCTGCGGCCTGGCCAGCCAGCAGCTCCACACCGTGGCCGGGTCGTTCGTGGCCTCCACCTGCCAGGCAGGCGACATCGGATGCGCGCCGGGGGCCGGGCAGCCCATCCGGTCGCAAGAGCAGCCGCGGATGGCGTCCGCGCCGCGCTGCGGCCGGCCTGGCGGGTGCGCTCCGGCGCAGACCGGCCAGCCCATGGCGGCGTACCCGGCGGCGGCGGCCGCCATCCGCTCCACGCCCCGGCGGCGCCCCCGGCGGAGCACGGTCTCGACCATCAATTTCCCACTCCCGCCAGGCCCGCGCGCATTCCGCGTCGCATCAAGTCCGTTCCACGGCGACCGCCAGTCCGCGACCGCCTGGTGTCACCACAACCATGATTAACGGCGGCTGCCGGGCGACCGTTGCATTCTGCTAGATGCACCGGGGGTCAGGCCAGCCGCCGTGCGGCTTCGGTGGCCCAGTAAGTCAGGATTATGCTCGCGCCGGCCCGGCGGATAGCGGTGAGGGTTTCCATGATTACCCGGTCCCGGTCCAGCCAGCCCTGCGCCGCGGCCGCCTCGACCATCGCGTATTCCCCGCTGACCTGGTAAGCGGCGACCGGAAGGTGCACGGTCGCGGCGATCTTACTGATGATGTCCAGGTAGGCGAGGGCAGGCTTGACCATCACGATGTCGGCGCCCTCGTCGACGTCAAGGAGGACTTCCCGGATCGCCTCGCTGGCGTCGCCGTGGGCCTGCTGGTAGGAGGCCCGGTCGCCGAACTGCGGCGCGCACTCGGCGGCCTCGCGGAATGGCCCGTAAAAGGCCGACGCGTATTTCGCCGAGTAGGCGCAGATCGCGACGTCGGCGAAGGCGGCCCCGTCCAGGGCGGCCCTGATCGCGGCTACCTGGCCGTCCATCATCCCGCTCGGCGCGACCATGGCCGCGCCGGCTGTAGCCTGCGCGACCGCGATCGACGCGTACCGCGCCAGGGTGGCGTCGTTGTCGACGTCGCCGGACGGCGTCAGGATCCCGCAGTGCCCGTGATCGGTGTACTCGTCCAGGCACAGGTCGGCCATCAGCACGGCGGCATCGCCGATCTCGGCGGCCAGGTCGCCGAGAGCCAGCTGGATGATCCCGGCCGGATCGTCCGCGGCCGACCCGCGGGCATCCTTGACCGCCGGGATGCCGAACAGGATCAACCCGCCGACCCCGGCGTCGACCGCCTCGGCCGCCGCCTTGCGCAGGCTGTCCCTGGTGTGCTGCAGCACACCGGGCATCGAGCTGATCGGCTGCGGTTCGCTGATCCCCGCCTTGACGAACAGCGGCAGCACCAGGTCGGCTGGCCGCACGCTGACCGGCGCGACCAGGCGTCGGATCGCCGCGCTGCGGCGGAGCCGCCGCGGGCGGGCTACCGGGTATCCGGCGCTCATCGGGCGCTCCTTATCTGAACCGGCCGCCGGGGTTTGATCCGGTCCGGCCAGGCTCCGGTCAACTGGCTGGTCACCGGACCCGGCGGCGGGCTCCGCGGCGGCGCTCGCTGGGCTTGCGGACGATCTCGCCGGCCGCCACGGCGGTGTCCCGCAGCCCGGCGCCGTGCTCCGCCAGCGCGTCGACCAGCGCGGTGACGGATGGCTTGGGCGCCATCACGTCCACCCGGAGGCCGAACTCGGCGGCGGTCTTGGCGGTCTGCGGCCCGATCACGGCGATCACCGTGACCGCGTGCGGCTTGCCGGCGATCCCGATCAGGTTCCGCACGGTGGACGAGGACGTGAACAGCACCGCGTCGAAGCCGCCGCCCTTGATCGCCTCGCGGATAGGGGCCGGCGGCGGCGCCGCCCGGACGGTCCGGTAAGCGGTGACGTCCTCGGCCTCCCAGCCGAGGTCGGTGAGCCTGGCCAGCAGGTTCTCGGTGGCAATGTCGGCTCTTGGCAGCAGCACCCGGTTGATCGGGTCGAGCATGTCGTCATAGGCCGGCCACACGTTGGCCAGTCCCTCGCCGGACTGCTCGCCCTCGGGGACCAGGTCCGGCATGATGCCGAAGTCGCGCAGCGCCGCCGCCGTCTGCTCGCCGACCGCGGCAACCTTGACCCCGGCGAACGCGCGCGCGTCCAGGCCGTACTCCTCGAACTTCTCCCGCACCGCGCGGACCGCGTTGACCGAGGTGAAGGCGATCCACTGATACCTGCCGGTCACCAGGCCCTTCACCGCGCGCTCCATCTGCTGCGGCGTCCGCGGCGGCTCGACCGCGATGGTCGGCACCTGCTCCGGCACGGCGCCATGCGCGCGCAGCCGATCGGAGACGGCCTCCGCCTGCTCCTTCGTCCGCGGCACCAGGATCCGCCAGCCGAACAGCGGCTTGGTCTCGAACCAGGAAAGCGCGTGCTGCGCGGCGATGCCCTCGCCGACGACCGCGATGGCCGGGCCGTCGGCGGTCAGCAGGCTGATCCCGGCCGCCTTGAGCTCAGCAGACATCGACCCGAGCGTGGCGACCACGGTCTGCTGATCGGTGGTGGTGCCATTCCAGGTGATGGCGAACGGGGTGGTGTCCTTCCAGCCGGCTGCCATCAGCATCTTGGCGAGATCGCCGAGGCCGGATTCGGCGCCGAGGATCACCACGCTGCCCGGGCCCGCCGCGAGGTGGCTGACCTCGGCAGCATGCACGATCCGCACGTCGCCGCTGCCCTCGGAGGTCAGCGGGATGCCGGCATAGGCCGGCACGGCGGTCGCGGCAGGCACGCCAGGGACGATCTCGACCGGCACACGTGCCTTGACGCAGGCCGCGGCGTCGGTGGCCGCGTGGCAGAACAGCATGGGATCCCCGCTGTACAGCCGGATCACGAGCTGGCCTGCCTTGGCCGCCTTTATCAGCAGCCTCGGGTCATCGGCGACGGCGGCGGAGTCGGTTACGGTAGCGCCGGCCGCCAGCAGATGCCGGACCCGCCCGGCTATCTCGGTGCTCGCGACCACCAGGTCAGCCTGCCCGAGCAGGGCAGCGGCGCGCAGCGTCAGCAGGCCCTCGTCCCCCGGGCCCGCGCCGACGAAGGCGACCCGGCCCGCGGCCGCCTTCGGCACCGCGTCGTCCGCCGCCTTGGCCGAATGGCTGCCAGCTGGCTTGTCTGTCACGGGTATGGGGTTCACCTGTCATCGTCCCCGCTGCTGATGTGTCCATCGGACACGGCCATATACCGTCCCGCGCCGCGGCGCAGCAACTCGGCGGCCACCTCACGGCCGAGGCTGGCTGCCTCCGTCGCCGGGCCGCCTGCGCTTGCCCGCAGCACTGTCCCCCCGTTGGCTGCAACGACTACAGCGTGCAGCCGCAATATCTCCGTTCCGGCAGCATACGCGCCGATCGGGGCGCTGCAGCCAGCCTGGAGCGCGGCGAGCACGCTGCGTTCCGCAGTGGTCGCCGCGTTGCTCGCCGGATCGTCCGCGCAGGCCAGCAAGCCGGCGAGGTCCGGCCGACTCGCGCTGCATTCCACCGCGAGCGCGCCCTGCCCGGCGGCCGGGAGCATCTCGTCGGGCTCGAAGACCTGGCTGACTGCGTCCAACCGGCCGATCCGGGCCAGGCCTGCGTAGGCGAGCACGACAGCGTCGACTTCCCCCGACTCGACCCGGGACAGCCGGGTGCCCGCGTTCCCCCGCACCGGGACTGGCCGCAGATCCGGCCGCAGCAGCAGCAGCTGCGCGGCGCGGCGCGGCGCGCCAGTGCCGATCCGCGACGCCGGCCGCAGGTCGGCGAGCTTGGCGCCGTCCCGGGCAGCGAGCGCGTCCCGGGGGTCATCCCGCTGCGTCACCGCGGCCAGCGTGATTCCCGCAACCGGACTGGCCGGCAGGTCCTTCAGCGAGTGCACCGCCAAGTCGATCTCACCGTGCAGCAGGCATTCCCGCAGGCCGCTGACGAACACGCCGGTGCCGCCGATCTGGGCCAGGTCGGCGTGGCTGACGTCGCCGAACGTGGTGATCCCAACCAGCTCGACCGGCTGCCCGGTCCGCGCGAAAATCAGATCGGCCACCCGCTGGGACTGGATCATCGCCATCGGGCTCTTGCGGGTACCGAGCCGCAGCGGCGCGCCGGTCACTGCGCCTCCCGGCTATCCGGCCCGGCGGCTGGCTGGCCGTCCCGCGGGCTGCCTGGCTGACCATCCGGCCCGGGCAGCAGCCCCGGGTCGGCGCAGACCACGGCCTGCACGGCGTCCGGGTCCAGGTCGAACAGCACCCGCAGGGCGGCCTCGTAGGATTCGGCCCCGGGCGAGCCGGCCAGTTCCTTGACCCGCACGGTGGGCGCATGCAGCAGCTTGTCAGCCACCCTGCGCATCGAATGGGCGATCTCGCTGTGCGACCGGACGTCCAGATCGTCCAGGCGGCCAGCCAGCCGGGCCAGCTCAGCCTCCACCACCCCGGCGGCCTTGGCCCGCAGCGCCACCACGGTCGGCGCAACCCTGGCGGCCCGGTCCGCCGAGGCCTGCGCGGCGAATTCCTCGCCCACGATCCGCCATACGTCGGCCACGTGCTCGTCGTGCGCCGCCGGCAGGCGCCGGCCCGGCGTTCCGTAGTTCTTCCAGGCCTAGCACGTTCACGCCGGGCAGCAGGTCAGCCTCGGGGTCGATATCCCGCGGCAGGGCCAGGTCGAGCAGCACGAGCGGCAGCCCGCCCGGCCTGCTGGCCAGCGCGTCCCGCACGGCCGCCGCGGAGATCACGAAGCCGGGCGCGCCGGTGCAGGACATGACAAGATCCGCGGCGGCGAGCTCGGCGGGCAGCCGGGAGAGCTCAGCGGAGGTTCCGGCGACGGTCGCGGCGAGCCGCCGCGCATGTTCGCGACTGCGGTTGACGACCACGATCTTGGCCGCGCCCAGCCGCGCCGCGGTGGCAACTGCCAGCGAGCTCATCGACCCGGCCCCGACGACGAGCACGCGCAGGCCGGCCAGCGGGATCGGGTCAGCAGCAGGCTCAGCGGTGACTGGCTCGGCGGCACCGGCCAGGCCAGCCGCACCGCCGGCCAGGCCAGCCGCGCGGGCATCGCGAAGTCGGCCGGCCGCCATCGCAAGCCCGACGCTCACCAGGCTGGCGCCTGCCCGGTCGATGCCGGTTTCCGCGTGCGCCCGCTTGCCGGCCCGCAGCGCATGCGTGCCCAGGTCCGCAAGTGCGCGGCCGAGAGTGCCCTGCTCCCTGGCGATCTGCAGGGCCTGCCGCACCTGGCCGAGTATCTGGCTCTCACCGACCACCATCGAGTCGAGCCCGCAGGCGACCGCCAGCACGTGCTGCACGGCGCGGTCCTCGTAGTGCACGTAAAGGTGCGGGGTCAGCTCGGCCGACGGAATGCCGGAATGCCTCGCCAGCAGCTCGCAGATGGCCGCGACGCCGCCGTGGAACTTGTCCACATCGGCGTAAATCTCGGTGCGATTGCAGGTGCTGATCACGAAGGCGCCGCCGACGTTGTCCGCGTGCGCGATGTCGCGCAGCAGCTTGCCGAGCGCGTCGCCGGCCACCATGGTCCGCTCCAGCGTGCCAACCGATGCGCTCTTGTGGCTAAGGCCCACCACGAGCACGCTCATGTCGCTATCGCCTGCGCTTCCGGCTCGGTGTCGCCGTCCATGGCCGCTGTTATGCCCGCCGCGCGGACGGACCCGAGTCCGCCCAGCCGCCGGGCCTGGTGCGGTCCCCAGCCGTGCTCGGCGTCGGCGGCCACCCGGACCACGGCACGTCGCTGCGCGTGGAATGCGAGAATCTGCAACTCGATCGACAGGTCGACCTTACGCACATCGACCCCCGAAGGCACGCTTAGCACGACGGGCGCGAAATTTAGAATGCTCGTCACACCGGCCGCGACCAGCCGGTCACAGACATCCTGGGCGGAGCCTGCAGGCGTGGCGATCACGCCGATCGAGACCTCATGCCTGGTCACCACGGACTCGATACCGTCCGCATGCCGCACGACGTGACCGGCGATGACGCTGCCGATCACGCCAGGATCGGCGTCCAGCAGCTCGGCGACGCGGAACCCGCGGGAGGCGAAGCCGCCGTAGTTGGCCAGCGCCCGGCCAAGGTTCCCGGCGCCGACGATGACGACCGGCCAGTCCTGGGTCAGGCCGAGTTCCCTGGACACCTGGTAGACGAGATACTCGACGTCATAGCCGACGCCGCGGGTGCCGTACGAGCCCAGATGCGAAAGGTCCTTGCGGAGCTTGGCCGAGTTTACCCCGGCCGCTGATGCGAGTTCCTCGCTCGACACCGTGGCGATGCCACGGTCAGCGAGGGCATACAGCGTCCGCAGGTACACCGGGAGGCGGGCAACTGTCGCCTCCGGTATCCCCTGGCTGCCGTTTTGTGATGCAGGACGGCGGGACATTCGCCGGCGCTCCTGGGGGATAGACACGGCATCCACGCAAGCCTGGCAGGCCCGGCGTGGCAGCATTTCGATCCCACGCTACGCCCTTGTGAACGTTTGCACAAAGTCAGCCGGACTTGTCGCCGGCAACGCAATCGGCCGCGCGCGGATCACATCCCAGCGCGCAGCGGGGCACCATCCCAGCGCGCAGCGGGGCACCATCCCAGCGCGCAGCGGGGCCACCATCCCAGCGCGCAGCGTGGCAATAGCACCAGCTCATGCCGCTAGGGATCGGTGCTCGCAGCAGGTTCTCGCGGCTGAACACCCCGCTCTTCCGCGATCACGGCAGCGAAGCGCAGCCCGCCGCTATCCGCGCAGCGCGGCCCGCAGCCTGCCCTCGTCCACCCGCCAGAAGTCGTGCTGCACGCCGTCGATCAGCGTCACCGGGATCTGCTCCCCGTACGCGAGCAGGTCGTCCGGCGACTTGGTAATGTCGCGCTCCTCCCAGGCCATGCTCAGCTGGCCGGCCACCCGCGAGATGACGGCCCGGGCGTCATCGCAGAGATGACAGCCTGGCCTCGACAGCAGCGTGATGGTCCGCCGCCCGCGCTGCACCGGGCCGGCCGGGTTGCCGCCTGCACTGGCGGGCCCGCCGTGATCGGCGCCGTCGGTCATGGCTGCCGCCGGGGTCCCTGCCCTGGCCCGGCCCCGCCGCCGCTGCGGCCGCCCGGCCGCGGGTCCTGGCCGATGCTGCCACCTGGCGTCTCCGCGCCCAGCACCCCCGCGCTTACCGGCCCGCCCGGCGCCGCCGGGCCATGACCGGCCAGCGGTCCGTCGCCCGGCCCCTCGCTGGGCAGATCCGGAATGGCGGGGATCGGCAAAACTTTGGCGTGCTGCAAGCCAAGCTCGATCACGTTGGTAGCGAGCACATACGGTCGCCGGTCCCGCTCGAACTTGGCGATGTAAGGCTGGCGCCGATGCTCCTCGTAGGCTTCCCTGTCCCGGTAGACCTCATACAGAATCCGTTGCATAGGCGCCGATGGCACGGCATGCACGATGTAGACCAGCGTGCCCGGCTCGCAGGCGCGGACTAGCTCGACGAGCTCTTCGGTGAGGCCGTCGAAGGCATCCACGCGATCTTCCAGCAGCGTGTAAATAGCGATCTGGCCGAACAGCCGTGACCACGCCTCATGATCGTCGGCGGCCGGCCTGCCGGACTGCCCGGCCAGCCAGCCCGGCTGCGGGGGCGGCATCCCGGGCGGACCCGACAGCGTCCCATGCTGGCCGGTGCCGCCTGCGCCGTCGGCTGGCCAGCCTCCCGGCCGGCCTGCTTGCGCGGTCCCGTCGTTGTCACCTCCTGCTGCCGCCCCGGCAGGAAGTCCGCCGGCCAGCGGTCCACCAGGCGCTGCTGCGCCAGGTACCGGACCGCCCGGGAGCGCGCCGCCGGGTCCTGGTCCCGCTGGCACTCCGCCGGGCAGGGCACCGCCGGGCAATGCTCCCGCTGGCACTCCGCCGACTAGCGCAGCGTCATCGTAGGCGTTCCCGGCGGGCGGAGCCGCGAAGCCGTCGGCTGCCTGGTAGCCAGCGTCAGCCCCGACGTCGTTGCTATCGCCATACCTGTCTTCGGCGGCGGGCTGCCGATAGCCCGGCTGTTCGTAACCGGCATCGGCGGCGTACTCCCGGCGGCCGGACTGCTCGTCGCCGACTTCGTCGATATAGCTGCCTTCGTCGATATAGCTGCCGAGGCGCTGCTCGGCGGGGTACTGACCGTGTTCGCCGACGGTAGCGTAGCGGCCCCGGCCGCCGGAGTCGGTCAGCGGATCGTAGTCGCCTAGCTGATCACCATCGGCCCAGGAGCGGCGGTGCCGCCAGCTATCCGGATCACCCTCGTCGCCGCCCTGCGCACTCCCCTGATGCACCACGTCAATTCTGATGCGCCGCACCTTGGCCACCGCGAGCCAGGTCGCCGCCACGGCCAGCACGCAGAGCATCGGAAGGGCGCTGGCCAGCGACCACCGGGCATGCAGCTTGCCGCTGGCCAGCGCAGCGAGCCCAGGGGCGGCCAGCGCAAGGGCGCCGAGGCCGGCTGCGGCCACGGCGGGCAATGTTGCCCGCCAGGCCGGGTCGTGCCGGGAACGGGCCGCCGTGACGCAGCTGGCGATCAGCGCCACCAGCGCGGTGAACGGGGCAAGCACGTACATCAGCAGCGAATTAGGGATCGGCTGGTAATGCGCTGATGCGGCTGGGAACGCCTTGCTGAACGCCGCCGTGCCGAGCGGGTCGGTGGCCAGTATCACCAGGCTCACGATCCCGAGCGCCGAGACCGCGAGCCTGATCGCGAATCGCATCGGAAGGCTGCGCGCTGCCACCTCGGCGAGACCAAGCGCCAGCCCAAGCGGGGCGACCACCTGCGCGCCTAGCTGCACCGCGCGGAAGTTCACCGGGCCAAAGCCCTGCGCGAATCCGTCTGCCTGTGCGCCGAGCGCCACCGCGAGGCCGAACATCGCGCAGGCCCAGGCGACAAGATCGGTACGGGGCATGCGGACGCACCGGATGACCAGCGCAATGGTGCCAGCAAAGGCAAGCATCACGCCGGCAGCCGCCGTCAGCAGCGAGATAGACATTGCTGCCTATGGTGCACGACACGGAGCGATGATGCGAATGCGATGCGACTACCCGTGCAACTCTTCGGCTAGCTGCGTGACCAGCGAGCATGCCGGCCACGTCCGGGCGTGCATGGGCGTGCCTGACCGCTGTCCCGGGACCCGCCGGCGGCCGGCGCCGGTAGGCTCGATGCACATGAGGCAGCTGCTAGGACGCCGCGCCTCCCCGGGCCCGGCGGCTGATACTGGGTCGGCCGAAACCGCTGGCCGGGCACGGCTGATCCTGAGCCGCGGCCGGCCCAGCCGCAAGAGCCAGGCGGCACTGGCCGGCGAGGCCTCGGCCGCCGTCGCCGAGGTCGAGCACCCGCCGCCAGCCCAGGACCAGGCAGCCGCGGCCTTCTTCGACGTGGACAACACGCTGATGCGGGGTGCGTCGATCTATCACTTCGCCCGCGGCCTGGCGGCGCGCAAGATGTTCGGCCCTCGCGATCTGGTCCGGCTGACCTGGGGGCAGCTGTCGTTCCGGGTGCGCGGCGCCGAGAACTCAGACCACATCGACGCGGCACGGCAGACGGCGCTCGCCTTCGTCGCCGGTCACCGGGTGGCGGACATCGTCGCGCTCGGCGAAGAGATCTACGACGACACGATGGCCGTCCGGATCTGGGAGGGCTCCAGGGAGCTGACTCGCCGTCATCTGGCGGCCGGGCAGCGGGTCTGGCTGGTTACCGCGACGCCGGTCGAACTCGCCAATATCCTCGCCCGCAGGCTCGGCCTGACCGGCGCACTCGGCACCGTCGCGGAGAGCGTAAACGGCGTCTATACCGGCCGCCTCGTCGGCGGGCTGCTACATGGCGAGGCCAAGGCGGAGGCGATCCGCGCCCTCGCTGGCCGCGAAGGGCTTGACCTCGCCCGCTGCACGGCCTATAGCGACTCGGCCAATGACCTGCCCATGCTGCTGCTCGTCGGCCACCCCAACGTGGTGAATCCCGACGCCGAGCTCCGCGACGAGGCCAAGCGGAACGGCTGGCCAGTGCACGATTTCCGGTCGGGCCAGGCGGGCCACGATGATCGCGCTGCCGGTCGCCGCCGCGGCCGGTGCCCTGGCTGGCGGGCTGGCGGCCGGCATCGCACTGCACCGCCGCCGGTCCGCAGGCTAACGGCCGGCCAGCAGCCGGCGGCCGTTCCGGCCGGCTCCGCCGCGAGGTCCGACGCCGGCCCGGGAGGTCGCCAGGTCCTGGAGGTCGCCAGGTCCTGGAGGTCGCCGACCCGGAGGTCGCCAGGTCCTGGACTCGGAGGTCTCGGGCCCGAAGGTCCCGGGACCTGAGGTCGCGAGCCTAGGCCGGCGCCGGGCCGGCTAGCTGAAGGCGGAGCCCCGGTCCTGCACGAGCTGGTCGAGTTTTTGCTGAATAATGTCGCGTACTTTGCCGCCAAGCTCGGCAACGGCCACCGTATGAGCTTCCCCCGTCGGCGCGCAGTCAGCGGCCGGCACCGGCGGACAGAATTCGATAATCCAGTTGGATGGCAGTGGTATGGCGCCGAGCGCACCGAGCCACGGAAATAGCGGCGTGACCGGGAAATACGGGAGGCGGAGTATTCGGGCGAGCGTTTCGGCATTCCCGATCATTGGATAGATCTCCTCTGCGCCGACGATCGCGCACGGGATGATAGGCACCGCGGCCGCTATCGCCGTCGCCGCGAACCCGCCACGGCCAAAGCGCTGCAGCTGGTACCGCTCGCTGAAGAGCTTCCCGATTCCCTTGAAGCCCTCGGGAAACACGCCGACGAGCTCGCCGGCCGCCAGCAGTCGCTCGGCCTCGGCTGGGTCGGCCCTGGTATGCCCGCTCTTCCTGGCCAGGTCCGCCAGGCCGGGGATCGCGTAGACAAGAATCCGCGCCGAGCAGGCGCAGGTTCCGGTGGCTGGGATGCTCGTCGAACAGCCCGGTGTGCAGCATGATCGCGTCGAACGGCAGCACCCCGGAATGGTTGGCCACGATGAGCGCCGGGCCGGTGTCCGGGACGTGCTCCAGCCCGCGCATGCGGACGCGGAACCACTCCCGGTAGACCGCCCGGGACAGCGGCATGATCACCGAGGCGTGGAAGTCGGGATCGAAACCGGACTCGTCGACCTGGTAGTCCCCCTCGGCGCGGCGGCGCACGAAGTCCGCGACGGCAGCGATCCGCTGTCGCCATTCATGCGCGTGATCGGCATGAGGCTCGCTCATCATGCCTCCCCGTTGGCGCCGCCGCGGGTCCTCGTGCAAATGCCCTTGGCTTGCGCGCCAGTTCCACCAGCTAGGGCACTCCGGCCGCAAATCCGCCTGCCGCTGCCATCGGTCCGCCTGCCGCTGCCATCGGTGCGAATACGGCTGCCATCGGTGCAGGTGCGGTTACCGCGGGCTCGCCGGGCGCCGTCGCAGGACGGCCCCGGCGGCCCGGCCGGGCGCCCTGCCGACGCGGCTCCTGCAAAGCGGCCTGCCCTCCAGCCGGGCCTGCCCCCCAGCCGGGCCTGCCCCCCAGCCGGGCCTGCCCTCCAGCCGGCAGGCCATCCAGCCCAGCAGGCCTGCCACCGCGCCTGGCTTCTCGTTACCTGCGCTACTTGTTCCTGCGCTACTTCTTGTTCCTGCGCTGGACCCGGGTCTTCCGCAGCAGCTTGCGGTGCTTCTTCTTGGCCATTCGCTTGCGGCGCTTCTTGATGACTGAGCCCACGAAACCACCCTCATTTGATGTCTTGGCTGACGGGCATGCCTGCTCTGCACGCCCCACGCCGGGCGGCTTGCACGCTTCGACGTTACAGCGTACCCCGGCCGAGAGCCAGGCAGCTCATCCGGCTAGCTGGGCGCTGTCGCGGAGCCGCCGGGCGCGAATGCTGACCACGGCCAAGCGCGATGCGCAGGCGGGCCGTGCGCAGGCGGCGCCAGGGCCGGACGGCAGCGCCGGCGGAGCGGCTGGGCCTGGACAAGGCGGAGCTGGAAGCGCTGCTGGCCGCCGAGGTCACCGCGTGGATGGCGCAGGCCGGGCCGAGGACGCGGCTGATGATGCGGCCGCCGGCGCGTCCGGCGGCGGGGACGGAGGATGCCGGCGGCCGGAGCGGGCCGGGCGGCAGGCCGCACAGGCGGACCGCGGATAAGCTCGCCCGGCGGCAGCAGGCGAGGGCCCCGGCTGGACGCGGACGTCGCGGCCCGCCAGCAGGACGCGGAGGCTAAACGGGCGGAGAAGACCGGCAGGCTCCAGGCGCGGGCGGCCCGCCGCCGCGCGGATGCGCAGCGGCTGGAAGCTGCCGCGCCCGCATCCCGGCACCCGGCCAGGACCTCCATACCGCAGCCAGCCCGGCACGCCATCACCCGCCAGCCAGGCAACCGACGACGTCCGCCCGGCAGCCATGCCGAAGAGTTGTGCGACTGCCGCTTCAGCGCGCGAATTCTCCGTGATCATGGAACGGGTGCCCTGCGCCGGATCTGCGCCAGGCGCTGCGCCGGATCTGCCAGCACTGGCCGGGACCACTTGGGCCGCGGACTAGCTAGGTAGTCCCGACGAAGGCATCCCGCAAGTACTGGTTCACGGCCTGTTCGGGAACCCGGAACGAGCGGCCGACCCTGATCGCCTCCAGCTCACCCGAGTGCACGAGGCGATAGACAGTCATTTTCGACACGCGCATGATGGTGGCCACCTCGGCCACCGTCAGGAACCTGACATCACTTAGGGGAGTTGCGTCTGCTGCCATGCTGAGACCTCTTCCGGCGAAGCTGTGTGCGCCGAGCCGGATTCGGCGCACCAGTCACGTCCGTCTCCAGCGTAAGTCCTGTACGGAAAAGGGCAACCCCGGCGACCATCTCATATTAGTCAGATCTGTTGTCAACGCTCCATGCCGTTCGGCTACCATGCCAGCAGCAGCCCGGCGGCCGAACTGATGGCATGCCTGCCTTTTCGGCTATGCCTATACAGCCAATCTGTCCCGGGAAAATTAGGCCTTAGCTGCTCATCCGGTTAGCTGCCGATCCGGTTAGCTGCCGATCCGGTTAGCCGCCGATCCGGTTAGCCGCCGATCCGGCGAGCTGCCCATCCGGCCACGCACCCGGTAAATCCGCAACAGCCAGCGCCTTACCCAATGCGAACCATCGCCAAACCCAACGCCAAAGCCAGTCTGCGCCAAACCTGAGGCTTGCCGCGCCTATGCGGGCTAGCGCCAAACCTGAGGCTAGCCTGCGCCGAGCTCGCGGCCGCGATCGCTCGCGGCCTCAATCGCGGCCAGGATTGCCGCGCGCACCGAGTGCTTCTCCAGCTCGCGGATGGCACTGATCGTGGTACCCCCTGGCGACGTCACTGCCTCGCGCAGGATCACCGGGTGCTCGCCGGACTCCCGCAGCATCGTGGCTGCGCCGTAGATCGCCTGCGTCACCATCTCGAGCGCGTTGGCGCGCGACATGCCGAGCAGGATGCCCGCATCGACCATTGCCTCGACCAGGTAATACACGTAAGCCGGCCCGCTGCCGGAAAGGGCCGTGGCGGCGTCCTGCTGCGACTCGGGTATGCGCAGCACCTTGCCGACCGGGCGCAGCAGCTCCTCGGCCCGCCGCAGGTGCTCCTCGCCCGCATGCGTACCCGCCGAGATCACGCTCATCGCCTCGTCGACCAGCACCGGCGTGTTCGACATCACCCGCACCACCGGGATGGCCCCCGGCAGCCGGTGCTCGATGAACGCCGTGGTGATGCCGGCCGCCACCGAGATCACCAGACGGCCGTCCGGGATGGCCGGGCCGATCTCGTCCAGCAGCACCGCCATGTCCTGCGGCTTCACCGTGATGATGAGCGTGTCGGCGCGGCTGGCCACCTCGGCGGCGGTGAGCACGTCTATCCCGTGATCTTTGCGCAGCTGGCTGGCCCGCGCGGGCCTGCGCGCTGCGGCGATGACGGCTGCCTGCGGCACGCCCGCCCGGAGCATCCCGGAAAGCAGCGCCTCGCCCATCTTCCCGGCTCCGAGGACTCCGATCACGGGCAGGAGCCTACCGTGGCATCCCGTGCTGCGCTGCAGCCCGACGCGGCCTGCGGGCTCAGCCAGATCAGCTGGTCGAGACCAGCGAGCGCAGGAAGAACGCCAGGTTGGCCGGCCGCTCGGCGAGACGGCGGACCAGGTAGCTGTACCAGTCGCTGCCGTACGGCAGGTAGACGCGCACCCGCGCCCCGCCGCTGGCCAGCCGCAGCTGCTCGGCGGGCCGGATGCCGTAGAGCAGCTGGTACTCGAAACTGCCAGGGGGCCGGCCTGCGGTGGCTGCCCGCACCCCGGCAATCTTGATCAGCCGCGGGTCGTGCGTTGCCAGCATCGGGTAGCCGTCGCCGGCCAGCAGTATCCGCATGCAGCGGGCGTATGAGCGGTCCACCTCGGCGGCCCGGAGGTAGGCGACCTCGTCCGGGGCCCGGTAGGCACCCTTGCAGAGCCTGACCCGAGACCCGGCAACCGCCAGGTGCGCGCAGTCGTCCGCGCTGCGCCGCAGGTAGCTTTGCAGCACGCAGCCCAGGTCGGGGAAATCCGGCCGGAGTTCGGCCAGGATGCGCAGCGCGGCCGGCACGCCCGGGTGCTCCTCCATGTCCAGCGTGACCGTGGTGCCGACCTCGCGGGCGGCGGCGCAGATCCTGGCGATGTTCTCGGCCGCGGTCTTCTCGCCGTGCTCGGCCAGCCCGAGTCCGACCGCGGTGGGCTTCACCGAGACCTCGGCCCGGCCGCCGCCGGCCAGCCCGGCCGAGCCGAGCCGGTCCAGCAGCCGGATGTACTCCTGCGCCACGGCCGCCGCCTGATCCCGGTCCGCCGTGTGCTCGCCCAGGTAGTCGAGCGAGACCAGCAGCCCGTCGGACAGCAGCCGGCGCGTTACCCGCAGCGCGTCGTCGGCGGTATCGCCGGCCACGAACCTGGTGACCATGTCGCGCGTGTACGGCGCGGTGGTGATCAGCTGGCGGACCTGGTGACTGGCCGACGCGGCCAGCAGGATGCGGCGCAGCACGGCGAACGACCTCCAGGTAACGGCGGTTCCGGCTGGCCCAGGCTACTCGCGGGCCCGCTGCAGGCCGCCGCGTGGCCGGCGCAAGGTGACCTTGACGTTGGCGCCGGCGTCCGGCGGCACGATGACTTCCTGCGCCGCGGCGATGCCCGCCGCGGTCAGCCCCGCGTCGGTCGGCACCGTCCGCTTGATCAGCGCCAGCGCGATCGGGCCGAGCTCGTAATGCCTGGCCGCCGAGCCGACGAACCCGATCTGGGCGCCGGACAGCTCGACCGGGTCGCCGTGGCTGGGCAGCGCGTCGGCGCTGCCGTCTAGGTGCAGGAACACCAGGCGGCGCGGCGGGTGACCGAGATTGTGCACCCGCGCGACGGTCTCCTGGCCGCGGTAGCAGCCCTTGGACAGGTGCACAGCGGTCTCGATCCAGCCCACTTCGTGCGGGATCGTCCGGTGGTCGGTGTCCTGCCCGAGCCGCGGTCGCCGCGCCGCGATCCGCAGCGCCTCGTGCGCCCACGCGCCAGCCAGCGCCGCACCCGCCGACTGCAGCTCAGCGGCCGCGGCGGCGATCTGCGGCCGGGGCACGACAAGATCAACAAGATCCTTCTGAAACGGATTGGCCATGGTTGCCGCCACGCCACCCGGCCGGGCTTGCCCGGTGCCGGGCCCGATGACCGTGAGCACCGCGTAATCGGCTGTCACGTCGGCGGGCTCGACCCGGAGCATGAACCGCATCGACTCCAGGAACTCAAGCAGCGGCCCGGCGGTGCCCGGCTCGACGTGCGCCCACACCGAGGTCCCGTCGTCGGTCAGCGTCAGCTGATGCTCGACGTGCCCGTTCGGGCTGAGCACAAGCGCCTCGGCGGTTTCCCCGGCGGGCAGCTTGTCCAGGCTCTGCGTGGTGAGGCTGTGCAGCCAGGACAGCCGGTCCGGCCCGGTGATCCGGATGACGCCGCGGTGCGAGCGGTCGACCAGCCCGGCGCCGCCGACCAGCGCCCGTTGCTCGCCGTACGGGTCGCCATAGTGGGCTGCGACGCCGGTATCGGGGCCGTCGGCGGGAACGGCGCCGGTGGTTGCTAGCAGCGGGCTCTTCATATGGCCAAGGGTATGCGGCCGGGGCCGTTGGCCCGTTAATGCTCGATGTTGTTTTCCCGGCAGTCCGCGCAGCGGCCGTACACCGTCAGGTGCCCGACATCCGTCTCGAACCCGAATTCGGTGTCCAGCGCCGTGACCAGGCTGCCGACGGCGGCTGGATCAATCTGGATGACCTTCTCGCAGCCCCGGCAGACCAGGTGCACGTGCTGCGCCTCGGCCGCGAGATGGTACACCGGCGCCCCGTGCCCCAGATGCGTATGCGTGACGAGGCCGACCTGCTCGAGCAGCTCGAGGGTCCGGTAGACGGTCGAGGTGTTGACGCCGCGGGCCGTCTGGTGGATGTCGGCGAAGATCTCTTCGGGGGTGGCGTGCTCCAGCTTGGTGACGGCCTCCAGGACGAGCTGGCGCTGCGGCGTGACCCGGTAGCCGCTGGCCCGCAGCGTGTCGTCCCACGTCTGTGCCATACGCGAAGTCTAGTAAGGCCGGCCCGAAATAAGGCGCTTGCCACCCCGTCGGCAGGTGACGTAGCGTTCCTGCTAACGCGGGAAAGGAGGTGGTCCAACAGAATGCATAGATGTCGGACTCGCGAGGTGGCTGTCAGCTAGCCGCCGTCCCGCCGACGCTCACCGTGGCGCAAGCTATGGGGCGCGGTATCACCGGCTTAACGCACCCTCGCGCCGGGAGGCGCTGGAGTTGCGTGCCGCATAGGCGGCGGCCGGCGAATACACGGCAGACACCGGACCCCCGGGCTGACTGGCCTTGTCCAGCTGGTCCCCGTGGCGGGTAACACCTCCGGACCGCGGAGCGCAACATTCGTTGCAGCGCGTGCCGAGCCTGTATGGCGCGGCACAGCTTCCGGTACCGGCTTGGTTCCCCGTCGCGGGAGACGCCCGGGGGCTCTCTGCTTTCCTGGGCCTCTTTCCTGGGCCGCTGTTCCTGCCGCGCCGATCCCTCGGCGCTGTTCCTTGCCCGCGCTGCTCATCCGGCACTCCCTCGGCGCTCGGGCTGCGGCCGGCGAGTCAACTGCCCTACGATGTTGGGCCTGGCAGGGAGTTGTCGGGCGGCCGCCCCGCGGCGCCGACCGGGTCCGGCACCAGGCCTCGGGAGCGAATTGCCTGGTACTACGGGAGCGATCTGATCGTTACTGTGTCGATACCTCAGTATTCCGGCCATGTTTCGGCAGATGCCGATCCCGGCAAGGTAATGTCTCCGCCAAGTGTCCTCGTCGCGCGTTCGAGCCAACTGGGCTTCGCTATCCGGGAGGCACTTCCACATTCGATGCCATCGGGGCAACCATCAGTCCAGAAGGGACATCAGTGAACAAGTTCTACCGAGTCACCGGGACCACGGTCGCGGCACTGACGCTCGCGGCTTCGGCCGCGGCCTTCGGTGCGCCGTACGCCGCCGCCCAGGCGACCACCCACCGCGCTGCCACCGCGGCGGCCACGGGTGCGCCTAAGACGCACCCGAACATCCCGGCCGCATTGCCGGCCGGCGTCGCGGCCGGTGCCAACTCCACCGTCGGCATCAAGAAGGTCGGCTCCACCAACTGGTCCGGGTACGCGGTCACCCGCGGCAAGTTCAAGAGGATCAGGGCGACCTTCTACGTCCCGATCATGAACTGCGCGAACGACCCGAACACGTTCTCCTCGCACTGGGTCGGCATTGACGGCTTCAACAGCCAGACAGTTGAGCAGGACGGCGTCGAGGCCGACTGCAACGGCACGACCGAGCAGGTGTTCGCCTGGCGCGAGGTGTTCCCGCGTCCGGAGCAGCCATTCACGACCCTGCGGATTCGCCCCGGCGACTCGATCACCGCGACGACTACCTTTACAAACGGCAAGTACAAGATGACGGTTAAGGACAACACCACCGGCAAGCACCGCACGGTGTCCCAGCGGTGCGCGGGTTCCTCGTGCCACCGCAGCTCCGCCGAGGTCATCAGCGAGGCGCCGACCGTGAACGGGCAGCAGTCCGCGCTCGCCCCCTATGGCGCGCAGGCGTACTCCAGCATCTCGATCCGTAACGCCAAGGGCAAGCGCGGCGGCATCCGGTCCAGCCACTGGCGGGCATTCCGGATCTTCCAGATTGGCAAGAACAGCGGCGACGTCATCGCCGCGCCCACTGCCCTGCACGGCCCCGCGTTCGCGGTCTACCGGCTCGGCCAGATCTGAGTTAGCCCGACTGCTCCGGCAGGACTGCGCCAGCGAGTAACGAGGCCGGGGTCATGGTTCGCCATGGCCCCGGCCTTTCGCCTGCCGGCCGCGCTAGGTCGCGTCGCCGGTCCGCTTCAGCTGCGCGGATATGTGTGCCTGCAGCGGCTGGCCGACGGCCGCCATGTCGTAGGCGTAGCCGAGGTCGGCACCGATCAGGCCGTACAGCCGCCGGCCCGCGGTGACTTCCTTCGCTGAGGACGTGCGGACGATGGCGTCGGTGGCCAGCTCGACCTTCGTGCCGCTGACCTCGCCGAGGTACACCTCGGCGAACCCGGTCGGATGCGCTAGCAGGACCTCCAGCTGGTTGTCCGGTTGCGGGCGCCAGAAGCCGGTCTCAAGATGCGACGGCAGGCCGATATTTCCCTCGTCGTCCAGCAGCCAGGTCCGGCTCGAGTAGATCAGGTACGGCTTCCCGTTGTGGCTGAACGAGATTTCCTGGCCGAACCGGAAACTCTCGATCGTGGGGTAGCCGCCCACCCCGGCGCCCTCCCAGCGGCCGAGCAGGAAAAGCAGCGGACCGAGGCTGGCATGCGGCTCGTTCGTCATGCAGGACAGGGTAGGACGATCCTGTCCCGGCCCGGACGGGAGGGCTACGGCCGGTCCGGCCGGTCGGGCCTGCTGCCCGGTGATGGCTTGTTGCGCGGCGAGCTCGCGGCGGGCAGCCATACGGCCAGCAGCGCGCACAACGCGGCCACCGCGGCGAAGACTGCCACCAGGAGGATCCCGCTGACCGTGCCGGGCATACCGGGACTCTAGGCCAGACTCGGACGGCAGTCCGGCAGCCACGCCGCGGGCAGGCCGTCAGCGCGCGGCAGTTCGCGTGGTCGCGCACCGCCCGAGGTGTGCGATCCGCAGATTCAGCATCCTGGCACCGGGTTAGGGTTCGGGCATGCCCTCTCGTGCTCTCGTGGTCAAGGTCACCGCCGGCAAGGACGACCCTGAGCGTTGCAACCAGGCTTTCACCGTCGCCGCTGCGGCAGTTGCATCCGGTCTTGACGTGTCACTGTGGCTCGCCGGCGAGGCCGCCTGGTTTGCGCTGCCGGACCGGGCCGGCGACGTGATGCTGCCTTACGCCGCCCCGCTCGGGGATCTGCTGGCCAGTATCCTCGCGGCCGGCACCGTCACGTTGTGTACCCAGTGCGCGTCCCGCCGGGAAATCGCCGAAGCGGATGTCATCGAGGGCGTGCGCATAGCCGGGGCGTCGACGTTCCTCGCGGAGATCATCGCCGACGGCACCCAGGCGCTGGTCTACTGATCAGGAGATCCTGGCGACGCTATCCGGGGACTGCGGCGAGCCGCTCCTCGCGTAGCTGCCTGGCCCATTCCTCGTCGTCGCCGTCCAGCGGCTTCAGCGGCCCGGCTGCCCAGCTCAGCAGCAGGTCGGCGAGGCCGGGATTGCGTGCGAGCGCAGGTCCGTGCAGGTAGGTGCCGAGTACCCGGCCCGCATGGGCGCCTTCGGTGCCATCCCCGTTGCCGACGCCAACCGTGACCTTAGCCAGCGGGCGGGCGCCTGGCCCGAGCCTGGTGATGCCCTGGTGATTCTCGAACCCGGTCAGCCGCGGCACGCCGAGCTCCGGGTCGACGTCCGCGACGATCTCGCCGACGCCGCGCCGGTCGCCGCGCGCGCTGCTGAGGTCGATGATGCCGAGACCCGCTACCGGCTGGCCTTCCACGCCGCCGAACTCCGCGCCGATTAGCTGGTATCCGGCGCATACCGCGAAAATGACCGCGCCGCGGCCAGCCACCGCGGTCAGCCCGCCGTCCTCCCGCAGCCGCCGCGCGGCGAGGATCTGCGGCAGAATCCTCGCCGCCGCCGAGCAGGTAGATGTCACCCTGCCGGGGAATCGGCTCATCTGCGTTGACCTCGATGGACTCGACCTCGATCCCCCTGAGCCTGGCCCGCCGTTTGAGCACGAGCAGGTTGCCCCGGTCACCGTAAGTGCTGAGCAGATCGGGGTACACCCAGACAAGCCGCAGGCCGCCTGGTCCCGGCCTGCTCATGCCCGCCCGCCCCGAGTCAGGTCGCACCGCCACTTGCCCATCTCCTTCAGCTGCTCCGGCATCAGTTTTCCCGGCCGATTACCGCCCGGATCTGCTGGAATGCCGTGTAGTTGGCAACCACGTCCAGTTCGCCCGGCGGCACCTTGGCCACCACGTCGTCGATGTCGTCGGCCAGCTCGAACGCCACCTGATCGGCTTCGAGCCGGACCGCGAGGTCGAGCCGCCGCTGGCCGGTGACGAACACCGGACGGCCGCGCAGGATCCGGTAGTCGACATCCCAGAGCCATGAGGTGTCCCTGCCGTCCGGCACCTGAGCGTTGACGGACAACATCACCGGCGAGGAGCCAGGCGCAAGCACATCGAACGCCTCCAGCCAGCCGGCCGGATTCTTGGCGAGCAGCAGCCGGATCAGGCGACCACGCCGGCTGACCTGCGTGTAGCGGCCGGCCACCGAGCTCACCTCGCGCAGCCTCGGCAGCGCCTGCGCCACATCCGCACCGAAGAAATCGGCCACGGCCAGTGCCATCACCGCGTTTGACCGGTTGGCCCGGCCGGGCAGCGCGAGCGACAGCTCCCGGACCTTGCCGGCCGCATCAATGACGGAAGACTCCTCCAGCACCCACCGGGCCGCGGGCCGACGGAAGGAGCACTCGCCGCACCGCCAGCCGAGCTCGTCCCGGCGCAGGTGCGAACCGCATTCCGGGCAGCACCAGGAATCCTCGTGCCAGCGCTGGCCTGCCGCGACCCAGGTCACTCGCGCCGCCGCGGTGGCCGCCCAGACGATCAGCGGATCGTCTGCGTTGGCGATCACGCGGCAGTTCGGGGCGGCGGCCAGCGCTTCCCGCCAGCGTCTCGCCACCATCCAGAATCTCCGCGGCCCGGTCCATCTGGTCGCGGCTCAAGTTGAGCAGCGCGACCACCCTGGCGTTGGTCGCGGCCAGCACCGCGGGCAGGTACTTCTCGTCGACCTCAAGGACCGCGAACGGTGCTCCGCGCGCGTGGCCGAGCGCGGAGGTAAGCGCCGGCCTCCATGTTCGCGCCGAAGGCATTGGACGCCACATCCTGGCCCAGCGCGCCAAGCGCGGCCGTGATCAGCCGGGTTGTCGTCGTCTTGCCGTTGGTGCCGGTCACCAGCACGATCTGGCGGCCCGCGGACAGCAGCCTGAGCAGGTCGGGCTCCACCCGCAGGCTCAGCACTCCGCCGATTACCGATCCGTCGCCGCGGCCGGTCAGCCGCGACATCCGGCCTGCCGCGCCGCCGATGGTGGTGGCAAGGCGCGCGCGCAGCGGAAGCTTCCCCATGGCCGCCGATGCTATCCGGCAGCGGGACCTAACTGATAGGCCCGCGATGAACCGTCGGGGCCGCGATGAACCGCCGGGGCCAGGAGAGGACTGTCTCCAGCCAGCCGGTGATGCCCATCTCGCCGGCCGCCTGGCGCAGCTGGCCGCGGTGGCTGGCGCCGATCACGACGTTCGCCAGATCGTCGGTGAAGCCGCGCTGGTCATCCTCGCCGAGCAGGGTGTTCCAGGCTGGCAGCCGGTTTCGCGGCAGCTCCATCGAGAGCGGATGCCGGCGCAAGCCGCGGACCCGCTGGCCGATCCGGACATCCGGCCGGTCCGCCAGCCCGGCAAGGGCATAGTCGAGCCGCGGGGCCGGCCCGAACACGTCGGGCGGGGCGCTGTTCAGCGGGTAAACCCGGTCAATCTCGTGCAGCCAGCGCAGCTGCGGGATGACCCAGTCCGGGCCGGGCCGGCGCCCGGCGCCCTTCCCGCCGCCGAGCATCCGCTGCGCGGTCACGGCAGCCGCCGCGATCAGGCGTTCCGGGTCATAGTAGGCGCGGACGGTCAGGGCGCGGCCGGCCATCGCCCGGTCGATGACCGTCGCGAGCTGGCATTCCCGCAGCCGCGCCGGGAGCGCTGCCCAGCGCTGCCGCAGCACCGCCGGAACCAGCGGGAGGCCGCGGTTGGTGAGATAGGCAAGCACGAGCGCCTCGCTCCAGACCCGCAGCCAGGCATCGTCTGGCCGGCTAGCCAGCAAGTCGGCAGCCCGGATCTCGAGCAGGGTGCAGGCACGCCCGGTGACACACTCAGGGCCGCATGCGGCGCAGCGCCTGCCGCTGAGCGGCGGCGCTGCGCTGCGGCGGCCGGCCCGTTCCCGGTCCTCGCCGTGCGGCACCCGGATCCGCAGCGGCCGGTCCATGCCGTCGGCGAATACCGCGGCCACGCCCGGCGCCAGCGATACGACCTGCCGGGACTGGTCGCCGTCCAGGTTCATGGCCGCACCGACCAGCTGCCGGTCATCCAGCGCAGGCAGCCGGTGCAAGATCTTCAGCGCCGTGTTCTTGACCACGTCAGGGACCAGCTTGGCCGGGATCTGCTCGGCCACCACGATTCCGACGCCGTATGCCCGGATCTCCGCCAGCATGCTGGCGAATAGCTCGACCGCGTGCGCGCTGGCGCCTTCCCGGCTGGCGCGCAGCAGGCGGTGTGCTTCCTCGATCACGATGACGTGCCGCAGGTCACGGCCGTCGGCCGGCGTGTCGTCCTCGGCAGCGTCCGGGCTTCCGCCGCGGGCCCGCAGCCGCAGGTACTCGACGATCCTGATGATCAGCGTGCCGATCAGGAACGCCTTGTCCTCGTCGTTGGCCACGTCCTCGATGGCAAGCACTACGTTGCGCCTGAGCAGCTCGCCGATGTCGGCCGGATGCCCGCCCTCGAAGAACCTCCCGGCCGAGCCGATCCGCAGGGATCTCGAGCCGGACGTCGACGAAGCCGCGGACATCGGCCTGCAGTTCCCGGCCGTAGCCGACATCGTCGATCACCTCGAGCGCGGACCGCTGCAGCTGCTCCAGCGTCGGGATGACCGGCGCGGCCGGCGCCCCCGGCAGGCCGGCCCCAGTCAGGGTGTCCCAGCCGCACGCGGCGTAGACGTGCTGCAGCGCCTGGGACATGATCTGCGGGAACGGCTCATCCGCGGCGAAGGCCGCCAGGAACAGCGCCCGCACCATATCGATGTGCGCCTGCACCGGGTACCCGGGCTCGGGGGCCAGCGGGTTCACCGACAGCGGTACGGCGCCCGGGTCAGACGGGTTGATCACGGTCACCTGCCCGCGGCCGGCGATCCGCCCCGCCATCACGGCGTACTCGGACTTGACCGGCTCTATCGCCAGCCACGGGATTCCAGCGCTGGTCAGCTGCTCCAGCACGTGCCGGACCGTCTGCGACTTGCCCGAGCCCGTCGCGCCTGCCACGAAGGCATGCCGGTTCAGCGTGCCAAGCGGCACACCGAACCTGCCCACCGGCCGGTCCTGGCCATCCAGGATCTCGCCGAGGTCGATCGCCGGGCCGGCCCTGGTTTCACTGGTCAGGTCGAAATAGCCGGGGTCGAGCAGCCGGACGCCGGGCACCTCCGCGCGTGGCAGCCCGGTCAGCGCGGCCAGCGTTCCCGCCGTGGCCGCGAACGGCACCTGCGCGCCATCGCCCGCATCGGCCAGCTTGACGACCAGCGCGTCGGCCAGGTCATGCACGCCGTCCCCGCTGCGCAGCCGGTACGGATGACCGGCCAGCCCGACCGAGCCGACGAGCACCGGTGCGAGCAGGCTCAGTTCCTGTTCGCTGGCCGCCCCGGCCAGGACCCGCACATTCCACAATCCCGCCTCGCGGAACGCGTCGAGCTCAGCAAGCCGGCGCTCGGCGCGCTCCACGTCAAGGCGCGCCCGTTCCTCCTCATACCGGCGGAGCACGTTCAGCTGGGTACTGAGCTCGGCTATCTCCGCGTCGATGAGGTCCGTCGGCTCGGCGACCACCAGCCAGCCAAACGGCCTGGCCATCAATGCGGTCAGCGTCGAGGAGAACAGTGGCACATGGCCATCGCCGAGGTCGGCCCGCTGGCCTTGCTGACCCAGGCCGGGCTGTGGTGACGGTCCGCGCGACCGGGCACGCTGGTCGCTACCCCCGGCGAGCGGCGGGGCCTGCCGGGCCGGGCACGGTGCCCAGACCAGCCGGTCAAGGTCGGCGAGCCAGCCTGCGGGCACGAGAATGCCGCGGCCGCCGGCCGGAAACAGCAGCTCGACCGGGCCAGCCGGCCGGAGTTGGTCTGGATGGCCGGCCGGCGCCGCTTCCGGCAGCGGCCCCGCGTTGGTGATCAGCTCGAGCGGAGCGCCGCCGCCGCGGGAAAGCCAGCCCGCGATGAACGGCCTGCGGTGCTTTGCGGCGTGCAACGCGGCGGGCAGTATCTCGACGTAGTCCTGCTCGGCCGAGCCGCGGCCATTGCCGTTAGGCGTGATCGCGAGCACCCGGTACCACGGCCCGGCCGCGCCACCCCCGATCCCCGAGGTTCCGCCCACCTTGTGTGCATACCAGTCCTGTGCCGCCCATGCCACCCGCTTGCGGGTTGCCAGATCCTGGCGGGCTGCCGTCAGCGGCGGTAGCTGCGCCAGTCCAGCCGCTCCGGGGGCGGGCCGACGTTGGCGGGCGGCTCCTTGCCGGGGACCTGCCAGGGCGATGGCGCATTCCTCGGCGTCCCGCCAGCCGGCGGCCACAGAATCCGGCCCGGCCCGGCGTGCGGCCCGGCACCAGCGTCACCACCAGCACCAGCATCACCACCAGCACCAGCAGGGCCGGCAGACCGGGGCCAGCCCTGGACCGGTACGGCAAGTTCCGGAGCGCGCCGCACCTCCGACAGGCTCGCCAGGGTCGCGGTCGGCAGCGCCATGATGCCCGGGTTCGAATCGGCAAGCACTACCTGGCGGCCGTCTCGCGCGGCGTAGCTGACGATCATCGCGCTCGGCGGCAGCTGCTGCAGTTCATGCTGCTCCACTAGGAACTCGCGGCACCGCTGGGCCGTCCTGGCCAGCGACTCGTTGCCGCCGACGGCCCGGGACGTGCTCAGGCCCCAGGCAGTGCTCTCGTTAATGCCCGCGGTGAGCGAACGCGAGTCAGAAACGCTGCGCGAGCAGCTCGAGTCGCGGCTCACCGACCCGGTGAAGTCCCCGAACGGCGCAAACGCGTCCTGGCGGCTGCGGCCGCGGCCCCGGCTGCGCCCGGTGGTATCGCTGGTCGACACCGAGTCGGCAACCGAGTCGGCAGTGCCGACCGTGCTGGTATAAGAATCGCCCCCGGTGTCGGTGACCGACGTGCCCACCGTGTCGGTGAGCTGGGTCAGCACGAACCGGTGCTCGGTGCCGATCTGCTCGCTGGCGGTCTTCGCGTCCTCGGCGTTGCCGAGCCGCATGAACGCGACCGCGGCGTTCCCCCGGCCGAGCCGTTCCTTCACGTGCGCGGGAATCGACCGGTACGCGATCACCAGCCCGGTCCCGGAGATCTCGCAGGCGTCGCACAGCCCGTCGAGCACGTCGCCAGGGAGCTTCTCGGCGCCGAGCAGGCAGACGGCGTGCTGCCAGCGCTGGCCGCCCGGCCCAACGGGCGCATGCCGGAGCAGCTGAGTCATGGCCGCCGTCAGGTAGCTGCCGAGCACCCTGTTGCCGAACGCGCCTGCCCGCCGGTCCAGCCAGGCGACCCGGAGCCTGCTGGGCGGCAGGCTGACCGGCTCCGACGCGAGCCGCTCCAGCTTGCGTAGCCTCGACTCCAGCGCCCAGGCCCGGTCGATTACCACCCGGTCGGTGGCCCCGCGGCCGTACAGCGTGGTGATCTTCGTGAGCTGCTCCTCGCTGAGCAGCCCGGCCTGCAGGTCCGCGCGCGGATCGCCGACCTGCGCCAGCGCCCGGAGCGCAGCCGTGACACCGGCGATGCTCGCGCCGTCGCCGAGCACGTCGAGGATCCGGTGCACGATCGCGTTATCATGCGACGGGTCGGCCGCGACACTGGGCTGCCCGCCGACGCTGACGGTCGTGGCCAGCAAGTCGGCGAAGGCATCGCGGTCCAGGCCGGTCCCGAGGTCGAGCCTGGCCAGGTCCCGCGGCAGGACCCACACCAGCGGCTCGATCCCGGACCGGCCGGCTACTGCCAGCAGGTCGTGCGCCACGCCGCCCTCGGTCAGGTCGAGCACGGTGACTTCGCCGCCTGCCTCCAGCCGCGGCGCGGCGATCATCGTGAGCATCGCCGACCAGCCGGCCAGGGTGCCGCCAGCCACGTCGACCCGGTCGATCTCGGCCGGCAGGGCGACGGCGTACCAATTCAGCTGGCGGTCGAAGGCGGCCCGCCGGGACTGCCATGCGGAGAACATCCGCACGTGCGTTTCCTGCCAGCCGGCCAGCCTGCGCTGCTGAGCGGCCCGGATCACGTCGACCCGGTCCTGCTCGCCCGTGATGCGCGCGGCCAGGTCACGCCGGCCGGACAGCACTCCCCGCCCGCAGCGGGCCGCGACGGCCAGGCTGGCAGCGACGCCGAGCCCGGCCAGCGTCCCGGTCAGCAGGCCGGCCTGCCAGAGCAGTGCCGCGGCGGCGGCCAGCGCCGTCGACCCGCCGCAGGCCAGCTTCAGCGGCCGGCTCAGCCGTTTCTCCTCGCGGCGCTGCGCGGCCAGCCAGCCCGGGTTGACCTGCTCCGCCTCGGGCGGGACCGGCCGCCTGGGCAGCGGGCCGGGATCCGGATGCAGCAGCGCGTACTGCCAGCCGACGTAGACCCGGTCGGCGCGGACTCGCGGGCCAGCCGCACCGGCCGGCCCGGCTGTACCCTCCGGCCCGGCTGTCCTCCCCGGCCCGGCTGTCCTCCCCGGCCCGGCTGTCCCGCCCGGCCCGGCTGTCCTCCCCGGCCCGGCTGATGCCCCCCGGCCGCCGGGCGGCGAAGGCGGGGTCATGCCTGCCTCCCGGAACCGTTTCCATGATCACGGATGATTCGCGCGCTGGAACCCCCTGGACCATCCGTGATCATGGAAGGCGCGGAATGCGGTTGCGTCATTCTCGTTCCTTGGGTACGCGGGCGGGCACGAACTGGCACCGTGGCAGCAGACGCCACACTGGTCCCTTCACCACCAGCGCGAAGGCGCCGGTCGGCAGCCGCAGCAGTGACTCGGCCGTGATTGCCGGATTGCCATTCTGCTGAAACGGATGGTCCCCGGCCGGTCCCTGCACCGCGGCCGCGGCCTGCGCCGCGGCTGGTGACCCGGCTGCCGCCGGGACGGGAATTCGCTTCGCCCAGGCGGGCACCGCGCGGCCATCGTTGCCGATGCGGCCATTGGCCGCCGGCGGCGGGCCAGCCGCGCCAGGCACCGCTGCCTGCCCGGCCAGCCCGCCCTGCCCGGCCAGCCCGCCCTGCCCGGCCAGCCCGCCCTGCCCGGCCAGCCCGCCCTGCCCTGCGAACCCGCCTGGCCCCGCCAATCCCAGCAGGCCGCCCGCCCCGGCCTGAGCAGCGAAGCCGGCGCCGCCTTGCATTCCCGCGCCGCCGGCCCCGGCACCAGCGGCAAGCAGACAGGCAGCCGCCGGATCTGCCAGCTGGTGGATGGCCACCACGTTGACGTCGGCGGCCAGGCTCGCGGCCGCCTGATCCGACATCGTGCTGAGCAGGACGGTCATGCCCGCCTGCCTGCCGCGGGCGACGAGCTCGGCCAGCACCGGCCGGCCGGTCGACTCGCACCCGTTCAGCCAGGCCAGGCCGTCCCCACTGACCGGGATCCCGGTCAGCTCGGCGAACAGGGCCATCGCGTCGAAGGCGACCAGCCCGGCGATCATTCTCGCCGGCGGGCCGTGCAAGCCGTGGTCCAGCGCGAACAGGCAGACCGCCCGTTCCCGCAGCACCTGGCCCAGGCTGATCTGCTTGCTGCCAGGACACAGCCAGCGGCCTGCCGACGACGACCGCAGCGCGGTCAGCTGGCCAGCCAGGACGGGGAGTGCCGCCGGATCCGCCTCGATCAGGCTCACCGACGCGGCGACCCGGTCGGCAAGCGCGCCGCGCTGCGGATGGTGGCCGGGCAGCCGGCCGAGCCTAGTCCGCAACGCAGCCGGGCTGAGCAGGCGCAGCACGTCGTCGAGAACTGGCTGGCGCGGGTCACCGGGCGCGGCGGCCAGCACGGCGAACACGTCACTCAGGTAGGCCGCGCAGGTGCGCCGTTGCTGGGCGGTGGCCACCGACCAGTCGATCATGCCAAGCACGAGCGAGACTGCCCGGGCCGGATCGCCGCCGCGCAACGGCTCGTAGCACAGCCTGCCTGCCTTGCCGAACTGGTAGAACGGCGCGTCAGCGGCGGCGCACACGGCCGCCAGCGATCCGGCCAGCCACCTGCTGCCGGTCAGGTCGACCACGATGGCCGGCTTGCGCCGCCGGATTGCCGCGTGCACGAGCTGGAAGCTGGTCTCGGCCGGGCCGGGCAGCGCGGCGCCAGCCACCAGCACGCCGCCCTCGGCCTCGCGCCACGAAACAGCCGCCAGGCCGCCGACCGCCTGGTCGATCCCCAGGCAGCCGCCTGCCCTGGTGACGACCCCGCCGGCCCCGACGGTCACCGCCGAATACCGCCGCCGCGCGGCCACGATCAGCCCAGCGCGCGCCGGCGCGGCCGGCTGCCCGGTTGCGTGCGCCCGGGCGGCCAGGCGCGCCACGGCAACCTCAGCGGCGGCCAGGATGAGCGCCAGCGGCAGCTGCCTGGGCAGCCAGTGACCGGGCCCGGCGAACGCCGCATCCAGGTGCAGCAGGCGGCCCGGCGCGCCGGGAACGCCGCCGAGGTACCCGGCGACCTGCCTGGGCCCGGCGGTAAGCCCGGCGACGGCCCGGGCCGGGCCGATCGCCAGTGCCCAGATCAGCCCGATGGCACCCGGTACCGCCAGCCACAGCGGGCGCCATCTGCTGACCTTGCCGACTGCGTATAAGGCGACCGCGAGCACGATGGTGAGCTGGGCGAACACCGCGTGCACGGCCAGCCCGGCCACGCCAAAGGCCGCGGCGATCTCACCGCGCCGGGGCGTGTCCCCCGGGATCAGGTAGCGCGCGCGCCGCGGTGCGCGCTCCGCTGCGGTGGCTGCGGAGGCAGGCATTTCGGGTCAAGGTTCCCAGTCCTGCAAGGCGTATGTCCAGGCACCTGAGAAACTGCCCGCGTTGCCGGCCGGGCCGCCCGGCAACGGGCCCGCTGGCGGTGTTGCCCGAGCCCGTCGGCCCGAGCAGCGCGGTCGCCTCGCCCTGCTGGACGTCAAGGGAGATGTTGCTGAGCACCGCGCGCGGGCCGAAGCTGGGCGTCAGGTCGACCGCCCGCAGCCTTATGTCGCCGTTCGCCTGCCCAGCGCCCGTGACCGGTTCCTGCCGCACGGCGGCGGCGGCATCGGCGGCGGCGCCCCCGGCACCGGCACCGGGTCCGGGTCCGGGTCCGGGTCCGGGTCCGGGTCCGGGTCCGGGTCCAGGCCGATCGACCTGGATCGGCACCTTCCGCCTCGCCTCCAAGCTCCGCGGACGTACAGGCCGCGCTGTGCAATCGTGCTCATGATCAGCGGCTTAGGTAACGAGCAGCTGAACAGAAGGTGATGTAAAAACGACGAAAAGGTGGCAAGAGAGGGAACAGTCCCGCCGCCGGGGCTGGGCAGGCCCGGGAAATGATTGTGGCCGGGCTCCCGCAACTGCGCGGGAAGCCCGGCCGTAATCGCCCGCCGTGATAGCCAGCCACGAGGGTGGCCGGCCCGGGTGGCCTGGATGGCCTGCCCGGGTGGCCTGGATGGCCGGCCCGGGTGGCCGTGGTTACCTGGCCGGCCGACTCAGACGGCCACCTCCAGCTCGGTCACCTTGCCGAGGTCGGCCGACACCGCACGCTCGGCGCGCACCCCGCCGGGGGCGAGCACGCGCAGCGTCCAGCTGCCGGGGGCGGCGAAGAACCGGAAGCCGCCGTCATCGCCAAGCGGTACCTCGGCGACGAAATCACCGCCGTCGTTCAGCAGCCGGGCATAGCCGGTCGGCACCGCGGCCCCGTTCTGCGTTACCCGGCCCTGGACGATCGCCTGGCTCCCGGCGGCGCCGGCAGGCCCGACCGCCCCGCCGGCCGGCGCGCCGCATCCGTCGTTGCTCACTTGCCGTCCCCTACCTCGATCGGGACCCCGACGAGCGAGCCGTACTCAGTCCACGACCCGTCGTAGTTCTTCACGTTCGGCTGGCCGAGCAGCTCGTGCAGCACGAACCAGGTGTGCGCCGACCGCTCGCCGATCCGGCAGTAGGCGATGGTGTCCCGGCCGAAGTCCAGGCCAGCCTCGTCGCGGTACAGGGTGCGCAGCGCATCGTCGGACTTGAAGCTGCCGTCCTCCTCGGCCGCCTTCGACCAGGGGACATTCTTCGCGGTCGGGATGTGCCCGCCGCGCTGGGCCTGCTCCTGCGGCAGGTGCGCCGGGGCGAGCAGCCGCCCGGCGAACTCGTCCGGCGACCGGACGTCGACCAGGTTGAGCTTGCCGATGGCCGCCACGGCTTCGTCCCGGAATGCCCGGATCGAGGAGTCCTGCTCGGCCGCCTGGTAAGTGGTGGCCGCCCGCTGCGGCACGTCGGTCACGATCTCGCGCGAGTCGAGCTCCCACTTTTTCCGGCCGCCGTCGAGCAGCTTGACATTCTGGTGCCCGTACAGCTTGAAGTACCAGTAGGCGTAGGCCGCGAACCAGTTGTTGTTGCCGCCGTAGAGCACCACTGTGTCCTCGTTGGCGATGCCGCGCGCCGAGAGCAGCGCCTCGAAGCCGGCCTTGTCCACGAAGTCGCGGCGCACCGGGTCCTGCAGGTCCGTCTTCCAGTCGATCTTGACCGCGTCACGGATGTGGCCCTTGTCGTAGGCGCTGGTGTCCTCGTCGACCTCGACGATCACCACGCCATCGTCACCGTGATGGGCATCGACCCAGTCGGCGTCCACGAGGACGTCGGAACGGCTCATATGGGAACCTCCTTGTCAGATTCGGCCGGTATCAGGATCTGACGGCCCGGCCAGATTCGGCGGATAAGCAAATACATCTCGCAGCCCAGGCAGATGCCGAAGACTCCGTTGAGGAAAGCGGCCACGAGACCAGCCGCGGCGGCCGCCATGCCAAGGGCGGTCACCCCGGTCCCGTAGCCGATGACCCCGATAACGCTAATCAGCAGCCCGAGGCCCTGCGCGAAGCGGGGCGGCATCTCGGCCTCCAGCTCGGCGGGCGGCCCGAGCCGCGGCCGGACCAGCCAGCGGTAGAGCAGCCCGTACGGTGATCTCCGCATGCCGAGGAACGCCCCGGCCGCGAAGACGACCCCCTGCCCGGCCAGCAGCCAGGCGCTGCCGGTGATCAGGACAATCGCGAAGACTACGAGCGTGATCAGCGCGCCAAAGCGCGGGCCTCTCGGGTCGATGTCCATCTGCGTTGCCCCTCCGGCGGTGCCAACCTTGGTTCCCGGGTTACTGATACCCCGGTCCCGCGCATTCTCCGCGACTTCCGGCCTGGCCGACACTGTGCTGTCGCAACACGGCAGAAATCTATCGTGCGCCGCCTGGTCAGCGCCGGATCCAGAACAACTACCTGTATATCCGACCTGGTTACCGGATAATGCACGTCAGGTCACCTCGCCCAGTGCCGCTATCAGGTCGGCCTTGCGCGGCTGGCCGCTCGCGCGGCGCGAGATACGCCCGTCCGGGCCGAGCACGAACACGGTGGGTGTGCGGCGGACATCCAGGCGGCGCACGAGTTCCAGGTGGGATTCAGCGTCTATTTCCACGTGCGCTACCCCGTCCGTCATTCCTGCCACCTCGGCCAGTACCTGCCTGGTAGCGCGGCATGGCGCGCAGAACGCGGAGGAGAACTGGACGAGCGTCGCGCGCGCGCCCAGCTGCTGGCCAAGCTCGGTCCCGGTAATGTCCGGCCCGGCGTCGGCCGGCCGGCTGCGTGGCCGGCCAGGTGCTAGCTGACGGCGCGGTGCCGGCTGGCCCGGTCGTAGCTGACGGCGCGGTGCCGGCTGGCCCGGTCGTAGCTGACGGCGCGGTGCCGGCTGATACGGCGGTCGGCCGGAACCGCCCGTTGCGCCGGCGCCAGGCGAAGCCGGTGACGGTCGCGACGGCGAGCGCCACCACGCATACGATCAGGCCTGCCGTCACGCCGTATAGAGCGCCGGCGCGCGTCCGGGCATTCCCGCAGCCAGTCAGCTGGCAGGCACCGTTACCAGCACGTGGCCGCCCGAGGAGATCACGAAGCTGCGCACTTGCGCGGCGGCGAGCGAAACCGAGGCGGGATAGTCGGAATCCGTCTTGCCGTTAGGCACCGTCCAGCTGCCGGCCGACCACCGCTGCCCGCTGCCGTTGACTGCCCAGACCTCGCAGGTAGTGCCATCCTTGATCCCGGAGACCCAGACGTCCATCTTGGTCCCCCACGACCTGCTGGCATACCTGACGACGGCAATGACGTGCGTGCGCGGATCCCGCGCGCTGACCACCTCTGGCACCGTGCCCTTGACCTGCGCCTGCCCGGCCGGGTGCACGCCGGGCGCGATGATCCGGGCGCCCGCAGCCCCGCCGGCCACCGCGATGACGACAGCAGCCGCGGCAGCGGCGAGACCGCGCCATCGGCGCACCGCACGCCGCGCGGCCACCCGCCTGAGCAGCGAGCTGAGTAGCTCGGCCGGAGGTTCTTCCAGATCCCTGACCTCGGCGGCGCTGCTGACCAGCCGCTCGGCGTCACTGGCCGGCACCCGGCCGAGCAGGGCCGGCAGGCCCGCCAGGCCGGCCAGTTCCTCCCGGCAGTCCGGGCAGGTGCCCAGATGAGCGTCAACCAGCGCGCGCTCGGCGGGGTCGATCGCGCCGACCACGTAGACACCAAGCGACTGTCGGATGTCACGGCAGGCGGGGCCGGTCACGGCGCAAGCCCCCGTTCCTCTAGTGCCAGCTTAAGCGCCCGGAGCGCGTAGAACGTCCGGGACTTGACGGTGCCGGCTGGTATGCCGAGCACCACGGCCGCCTCGGCGACGGAGCGGCCTCGGTAGTAGGTCTCAAGCAGGACGCCGCGGTGCTCCGGCCGCAGCGCCTTCAGTGCATCGGCGACCGCCCACGACTCAAGTGCCCGGTCCGCCTCGTCCGGCGCGGGTATCAGCTCAAGGGCTGCTTCCCCGACCTCGTGCGGGCGCGCCCGCCTGGCCCGGTAGGCATCCACGGCAAGGTTCCGCGCGACTGCGAACAGCCACGGCCGGGCCGGCCGCTCGGCAATGGCCTCCGGGTGCAGCCAACCTCGTAGCAGCGTTTCCTGCACGATGTCCTCCGCACGCTGCCGGTCGCCGTTCGTGAGATGAAGCGCGTAGCGCAATAGCGGGCCAGCGTGCTCAGCGTAAAGAGTTCGCACTAGTGCCTCGTCTGTCACCGGGCCTTGCGTTTCCCGGCGACCAATGATATTTCGGCCCGCCACATCTACCGGAACGTCCGGGCTGGCCCGATGGTTCACGGCCCGCCCGAGGGTGCGCTTGATCACGCCTGGTTCTTTGCGCTTCGCAGCGTCCGCGTCCTTGCCCGGCGGGGCGCCCGCGTCCTTGCCCGGCGGGGCGCCCGCGTGCTCGTCCACTAGCCACCTGCGAACGGCGGCAGCACCTCGACCACCGCCGCGTCGGCCAGCATGACCTTATCCGGTGCCCGGACGCCGACCGGGGCGCCGTCGACCAGGAAGGACGAGCGGGCGAGCACGGCGCGGAACCTGGCGTCCTGGCCGGCCCGCTGGGCGGCGGCAGCCAGCGCGTCGGCGAGGGTCTCCGCCCTAATCGTCTCCTCGGCGGTCCCGGCAGCCTCCTTCGCCGCGGCCCAGTAGCGGAGCGTCACGATTGCCATGTCAGCTATCCTCGCCTATAGCGAGTCCGGGCAGCGCCGCCCGGTCCCTCGCGGGTGTCCATGGGCAGCTTGCCGCGGACCGCACCGCGGACCGGAGGTGGCAGCGATTGAGCGACGTGCTCATGCTCACGGTGGCCCCGGATCCGGCTGTCGACATCCTGCCCTCGCTGAGCCTGCTGCCGCACTCTGTCCGGCTTGCGCCCGCTGAGGCCGCTGCCCTGGCCGGCGGCCAGGCCGCGGACATCGTGCTGATCGACTCACGACGAGATCTTATGCATGCAAAGCGCCTGTTCCGTGAACTCCGCGGAGCCGGCCTTGATACGCCGATGGTGGCCATCGTCGCCGAGGGAGGCTGGGCTGCCGTCACCCCCGACTGGGGCGCCGACGACGTGATCCTGCACACAGCGGGCCCTGGGGAGGTGGAGGCAAGGCTCCGCCTCGCGATCGGGCGCCGGACAGCGGTGGTACCGGCAGCGGCTGGCGAGATCCGCTCCGGCGACCTGGCCATCGACGAGGCCAGCTACTCGGCGCGGCTGCGCGGCCGCACGCTGGACCTGACCTTTAAGGAATTCGAGCTGCTGAAGTTCCTCGCACAGCATCCGGCCCGGGTGTTTACCAGGTCGCAGTTGCTGCAGGAGGTGTGGGGTTACGACTATTTCGGCGGCACCAGGACCGTCGACGTGCACGTCCGCAGGCTGCGCGCCAAGCTGGGCGCCGAGTACGAGTTGCTGATCGGGACCGTCCGCAATGTCGGTTACCGTTTTGTCCCGGCCTCCGGCAAGGCCGACGGCCACTGGAAGCCGGCCGCGAAGTCGGACCAGCCCGGACAGGGCGATGACGAGCCAGCCGCGGCTGCCGGCCGGCCTACCCAGCGCACTGACCGGGCGGCCCGGGACAGGCAGCCTGGCGGCCGCGCGAATGCCCGCGGCGGCAACGAGAGGGAGACCAGCCCTGCACACACCAGAAGCTGAGCCAGCCGCGGCAGCGTCCGCCCCTTCCGCCGCCGCCCCGTCCGCCTCCGCCCGGTATGCTCCCGCCCCGTCCGCCGCCAGCGACCACGGCGGAGTCAGCGGCCAAGGCGGAGTCAGCGTGCACGGGCAGATCTCCGAATCCGAGGCAGCGGCGGTACTCGCGCTGGTGCGCGCCGCCACCGAAGCCGATGGCGTTGGACCGCTCTCCGAGCACGTCATGCTGCACCTCAGGTACGGCGGCGATCCTCGGGCGCGTAATCTCCTGCTGCATCGCGGCGGGGAGCTGGCCGGCTACGCACATCTCGACCCGACCGATCCGGTCGAGGGCGCGAGCGGCGAGCTGGTGATCCATCCCGCGCGCCGGGGGCGCGGCCTGGGCCTTGAGCTGGCCAGCGCTATGGTGGCTGCGGCCGGGCAGCTTCCGCTGCGGCTCTGGGCGCACGGTGACCGGCCGGCCGCTTCCAGGCTCGCGGCGGCGGCCGGATTCGACCGGGTCAGGGCGCTTTGGCAGATGCGGCGGTCCCTGCAGGCCAGGATCGACCGGCCAAAGATCGCCGACGGCATCACTGTCCGAACCTTCGTCGTTGGTCGCGACGAGGATCAATGGCTGGCGGTCAACCGGCTGGCTTTCGCCCGGCACCCGGAGCAGGGTGCCTGGACCCGCGAGGACCTGGACCTGCGCGAACGGGAACCGTGGTTCGACCCGGAGGGCTTCTTCCTGGCCGCTCGCGGCGGGAAAGTCGTCGGCTTCCACTGGACCAAGATTCACGGCCGCCAGGCGGCGGAGCCCGTCAGTGGCGGCCAGCCGAACACGGCTGACCCCGGTGCATCTGACCCGGCTAACCCCGATGCCGGGACGGCCGGCCATGGCCACGAGGCGATCGGCGAGGTCTATGTCGTCGGGGTCGATCCGGCCGAGCGCGGTAGCGGCCTCGGCCGGGCGCTGACCGTGATCGGGCTGCGCTACCTGCAATCGGCTGGCCTGTCCCAGGTCATGCTCTACGTCGATGAGGCCAACACCGCGGCCATCAGGCTGTATGAGTCCCTCGGCTTCACCCACTGGGACACCGATGTCATGTTCGCCAGCCCGGCAGCGCGGAATTCGGATAGTGGTTAACATCGCGCCGGTGTACGCCGGACAAATGTTAACCGCTATGTGGATCACCAGCGCGCCTGGCCCCAGGGCGGCTTTTGCCGCATCTTCCGCCGCAGACGGGTGGTTGAGAACTGGCCCTAATTGACTAGCTTGGCTAGCGCCGCCGATGGTGCGGCGGGTCACGCGGCGGGTCACACTGCCGACGGCCGGCCGGGGTCATCCAGCGGCCGGCAGCACTGCCTCGGCGGGCATCGCGGCAGGCGAGCCGCGCATTGGATCCGGCCGGACGGGGAAGCGCCCGGCGATCGGCAGCACGCCGAGCACCTCGTCGAGCTCGTCATCGGTCAGCGGCCGGTCGGTTGCCGCGACGGCGCTCAGCACCTCCGCGTACAGCTCGATCTCGTCGAGCGCCACCGAATCGTGGACGCGCAGGTCGACGTAGTCTCGCACCGCGTCCACCTTCCCTGGCTGAGCGGTCGCGCGGGAATCTGCTACCAGGTTAGGGCCCGTTCCCATGCCCCCGCATGACCCATCAGGGTCATTTTTGGGCCACCTTCGGGTGATGCCGCGCCCGGCCCGTGCGGATGTGGCGCACCTGCATACCCGCGGCTGATGTTCCCGGTGCGCTACCGGTGCCGCCCGATGATTCCGGCATGGGTTGCAGTTTCCCGCTTTTCACTGCCAGCCACTGTCGTTTCAGGTAATCCGCGGTCAGGTACCCCGCGCTTCAGGTGTCTGGTAATCCCGCCAATGTGCCATGCGGTGCCGCTCAGCCTGTGCAACGTAATGAGCCGGGGTATCCGCGAAGGTCGCCCGGTCGGCGTCGGTCAGCTCGCGGACGATCCGGCCGGGCACCCCGGCGAACAGCACTCCGGCTGGCACCGTGGTCCCTGGCAGCACGATCGCACCGGCGGCGACCAGCGCGCCGGCCTCGACCCGGGCGCCGCCGAGCACGATGGCGCCGATGCCGATAAGCGCGCCGGTCTCGACCCGGGCACCGTGCACCATGGCCCGGTGCCCGAGGCTGACCCGCTCGGCCAGCAGCACCGGCTCGCCCTCGTCGGCGTGCAGGCAGCACAGGTCCTGGATGTTGCATTCCGGCCCGACGACGATCTCGTCGGTGTCCGCGCGGAGTACCGCGCCGTACCAGACGCTGGCCGACCTGCCGAGAGTCACCCGGCCGATGATCACTGCGCCGGGGGCGATCCAGGCGCTGGGATGCAGGACCGGGCCAGCCCCGTCTACCGTCCCGATGAAGCTCACGGACGCGGGCCTCCTTTCCCTGGCAGCCAGTTCTGCCCGGACGCTAGCCGCCCAGCCGCCCGAACGCTAGCCCGCCCGGACGCTAGCCCGCCCGGCCGCCCGGCCGCCCGGCCGCGCGGCCGGCGAGACGCCCAACTGCCGGAGCGCACTAGCCGTCCGATAATAGAACAAAATATGACAATCAGCCGTTTCGGTTGCGCGCGAGGCGGTTCGGCACAAGAGTCATGCACGTTATCCCCAAGCTAGACACGCGCGGCCCGCGCCCCCGACATACTTAGGCGCAGCGGTCGGCGCAGCCGACCAGAACCCGCAGACCCAGCCCGCGCCACCGCCTGTGGCACGGCCTGCGGCTAACCGGCCCTGCGTGGGTCTGCCTGACCCACGACGGGTGACATTATGACCGACCAGACTGATCTCCTCTCCGAGCTGGGCCAGGAAGACACATTCGAGAAGGAGATGCGGGGCTACAGTCGCCGTCAGGTCGACGAGTTCGTGGCCCGCTCGCGCAGCCAGGCCAGGGACCTCGAAGAGCAGCTGTCCCGGTCGCTCGACGAGATCGAGCGGCTGAGGATCGAGCTTTCCTCGGCCCGGCAGGCGGCCGGCGGCAAGCCGGCCTACGAGGAAATCAGCGAGCGGATGGGGCAGATCCTCAAGCTGGCTGACGATGAGGCCAAGGCGCAGAAGAACCGTGCGCAAGAAGACATTGCCAAGATCCGCAACGACGCGACGGCTGAGACCGAGAAGTTCAGGGCGGAAGCACGGGAACAGTCCGACCGCATGCTGAGCGCCGCGCAGGAGCAAGCAGAGCACGCCATCGCCTCGGCCCGGACGGAGGCCGAGAAGACCCGCAGTTCCGCGCGCAGCGAGGCTGAGCGCTCGATCGGCGAGGCGCACAAGCAGTCGGAGAGCGCGCTCGCCACCGCGAAGGCGCAGGCCAAGCAGGTGCTCGATGAGGCGACGGCCCGTGCCACCGCGATTCACGACGGTGCCGAGCGGCGCCTGAACCTGCTCACCTCGCGGCACACCGAGGCGATCAGGCGGCTGACCGAGATCCGTGACGTGGTGACCACGCTGGTGGCCGGCGAGGCAGCCCGCGGCTCGATGGAAGAGGAAGTCGCGAAGTCGGTCGCGAACGCCATTGCGGCCGGCAACCCGGGCAACGGCGGCCCGGCCGAGGGCAGGCACGCTCCGGCCGTGGCCGTGCCACCGGCCCGGCCATCGGCCCGTACCCGCGGTCCCGTCACAGAGCAGGCCAAGGTCCAGCCGCCAGCGCCGCTCGCCGCCCCGGCCGAGCACGAAAGCCGGGCCCCGGTTCCGCCGCAGCCCACTAGCGCACCGCGGGCCACCACCGCGCACCGGGCGGAGCATGACGTCCAGCCCGGTACCGCCAGCCAGCCGCCTACCGCTGACCGCAGGTCACCCAACACCCGCCCGGGCGTCTGACCCGGACCCGCCTGCCCGGCGCCCGGCTCGCCGGGGAAGGTCATCGACAACCATTTTTAACGGATGGTCCGGCGAACTGCCGCCCGCCACTGCTGGCTGTCGCCAGGGGCTGGATGATGGCATACCCGCGGCGGTGAATCCGCGGCCGGCCAGCCGGGCACACCGCGGCGCTATTCCGCCAGCGCGTCCAGCTGCCGGAGGATAACGCCCTCCCGCAGCGCCCACGGGCAGACTTCGAGTTCTGGCAGGCCGAACAGGTCCATCGCGGCATCTGCCACGATAGCGCCAGCCGCCAGCTGCGGGGCGCGCCCCTTTGATACCCCGGCCAGCTGAATCCGGTCGGCCACCGTCATCCGGGCCAGCCGGTCGGCCAGCTGCGTGACGTGGCCGTGCCGCAGAATGCGCCGGACGTACGGGCCGTCGCTGGACGGCGCGGCGCCGCTGATCCTGGCCAGCTGCCGAAACGTCTTCGATGTCGCCACGGCGTGATTCGGCCGTCCGTCGCGCATGACCGTGCCGGCCGTTGCAGCGATTTCCGCCCGCACGTGCTTGCGCAGTCGCCGGACCTCGTCTGCCGACGGCGGGTCGCCGACCAGCCATTCCCGGGTGAGCCGGCCAGCGCCGAGCGGCAGCGAGATCGCCACCCCCGGCTCCTCGTCCACACCCGCGGCGATCTCCAGCGAGCCACCGCCGATGTCCAGCAGCAGCAGCCGGCCGGAGGACCAGCCGAACCAGCGCCGCGCGGCCAGGAAGGTGAGCCGGGACTCGTCCGCTCCGGACAGAACCCGGATGTGGACCTTCGTCTCGGCCTGGATCCGGGCCAGGATCTCCTCGCCGTTGGCAGCATCCCGGACTGCCGAGGTGGCGAACGCGAGCAGCGGGTGGATGCCCTTGTCCTCAGCTTCACGCAGTGCTTCGTCGACGAAGGAGCGCAGCTGGATAGCGCAGTCCTTGGACAGCCGGTTGCCGCTGTCCAGGTGGTCTCCGAGCCGCAGCTCGGCCTTGTGCGAGTACGCGGGAACTGGCCGCGCGCCCTGGTAGGCGTCCACAACAAGCAAATGGACCGTGTTCGATCCGACGTCCAAGACTCCCAGTCGCATAGCTGCACGCTACTTTCCCGCGGCCCATCAGGCACTCGCTGCGTGCCCGGCGGCCTGGGAAATGACACCCGGGCGCCGCTGCTTTGCGAAAATGTTAGGGATCGTCTTTGCGGCCGTCCAGGTCCTCGATCCGGGCCTGGGACGGCGGCCGTCGCGCTGAGATGGCCGCGGCCGCGGCCTGCGCCTCGTGCATGACCCGCAGGATGTTGCCACTGGCGAGCTGGCCGCAGTCCCCGTCGCTCCAGCCACGTTCGAGCAGCTCGGCGATCAGGTCCGGGTAACAGGAGACGTCCTGCAGGCCGTCGGGCAGTTGATCGGTGCCGTCATAGTCGCCGCCGAGGCCGACATGGTCGATGCCGGCCACCTCCCGAACGTGATCGACATGATCGGCGACCTGGGCGAGCGTTGCCCTTGGCCGGGGATGACCAGCCGCCCATTCCGGCAGCAACTGCTGCCAGCTCGCGTGGTCCTTGGTGTCGAGGCCGCGCCGGTCCATTTCCGCCGCGAGCTCTAGGTCCCAGTCCCGGCAGACCTGGGATACGAAGGCGGGGACGAACGTCACCATGCACACGCCGCCGTTGCCTGGAAGCAGGGACAGCATGTCGTCGGGCACGTTGCGGGGATGGTCGCAGAGCGCGCGCGCCGAAGAGTGCGAGAAGATGATCGGCGCCTGCGCGGCATCGAAGGCATCCCGCATGGTGTCCGCGGAGACGTGTGAGAGGTCCACGAGCATGCCGAGCCGCTGCATCTCGCCGACGACCTCGCGACCGAACGCGGTCAGCCCGCCTGCGGCCGGCTCGTCGGTAGCCGAGTCCGCCCATGGCACGTTCAGATTGTGGGTCAGGGCCAGGTAGCGGACGCCGAGCGCGTGCAACGCTCGCAGCACGCCAAGCGAGCAGGCAATCGAGTGCCCGCCCTCGGCACCGAGCAGTGAGGCCACCTTCCCGGTGGCCAGGATCCACTCGGCGTCCGCCGCGGTCAGCGCCAGCTCAAGGGCGGCCGGATACCGGCGGATCAGGTCGTGGACCAGATCGATTTGCTCGATGGTCGCGGTGACAGCCATGTCGCCGGCCAGTTCGGCCGGCACATAGACCGACCAGAACTGCGCGCCGACCCCGCCGCTGGCCAGCCGCGGCAGATCGGTATGGGTGCCCGGCACCGGGGCGGCGAGATCGACCGGCTCCTTGCCGGATACTGTCATCTCGCGGAGCGCCCAGGCCAGGTCGTTGTGGCCATCCATGATCGGGAAGCGGCGGAGCAGGTCACGCGCGGCAGCAGGACTGCTGGTCATCAGGCCAGACTACGGAGCCGCCGACGTCTCAGTAATGGTTTCGCTCCCTGGTCAGCTCGCCGACACGGCGGATAATGAAAGCCCGCTCGGCGGCCGGCGGCTCTAGTTCCAGCGCCGCCTGGTATGCCCCGATTGCCTCCTCGCCGCGGCCGAGCCTGCTCAGCAGGTCGGCGCGGGCGAGATGAAGCTGGGGCCAGCGGCCGAGCTGCGGGTGGTGGCTCACCGCGTCCAGGATGACCAGGCCGGCCGCCGGCCCTTCCGCCATCGCTACCGCGATGGCCCGGTTCGCCTCGACTACCGGCGTCGGCTCGTACCGGATCAGCTCCCCGTACAGTGCCGCGATCTCCCGCCAGTTGGTCTCGGCCGCGGCCCGGCTGGTGGAGTGGCAGGCAGCGATCGCGGCGTGCAACTGTAACGGCCCGGCTGGCCGGCCCGCAGCGCGCTCAGCAGCAGCGCCTCGCCCTCATCGATCATCGCCGCATTCCACCGGCCGTGTCCGCCAGCTCGTCGGGCGCAGGCATCTTCAGCCGGACGCCCGCATCGCGGATCTTTCCCTTCGCCCGGGTAAGCCGCTTCGCCATCGTGGCTTCCGGGAAGAGGAAAGCGGCCGCGATCTCGGCCGTGCTCAGCCCGCAGACGCACCAGAGCGTGAGCGCTACCTGGGCGGGTGGTGCCAGCGCCGGATGGCAGCACATGAAGATCAGCTCAAGCTCATCCCCGGCGATTCCCGCGACACCCGGCCCAGCGTCAGACCGGCCCGCCGCGCCCTGGCCCGCCGCGCCCTGGCCCGCCGCGCCCTGGCCCGCCGCGCCCTGGCCCGAGCGGCGCTGCCCCGGCCCGGCCGACCGGCTCAGCCCGGCGGCAGCACCGCCCAGGGCGGTGCGCGGCGCACCGAACTCCCGCATCGCCGCCTCCTCCTTGGCGCGCCGGCGCGCTTCGCGCCGCATCAGGTCGAGCGCCTTGTGCCGGGCGACGCCGATGAGCCAGGCACGCGGATTTGCCGGACCGCCCCGGCGATACCGGTAGTCGAATGAGCCTGCCCCCGGCGGACACGCATGCAGGAAATTTCGGCCCGGCCTGGCCTCGCCGGCGAACGCGGCAGCAGCCCTGCGCCGGTCAGTCCCGCGCCCAGTTCCCGCGGTCAGCCAAGGTGCAGGTCAGCGCGGGCGCAGGTGACTGTAGAACCACGCTACGGCCTCGTCCACAGCCGGGCCGACATACTGCGGGACGTCGTACAAGTCGATGTGGTTAGTGGTATCCAGCCACACCAGCTTCCGCGGCTCGCCGGCTCGGTCATAGGCCGCGGTCGCCTGCTCCGGGGTGGTGTAGTCGTCCTTGCGGCCATGGACCAGGAGCAGCGGAGTCGGCGAGATCAGATCCGCGCCGACCGCGAGATCGACGGTGATCAGTTCGAGTACCGACAGGGCCGTCAGCTGGTTGACCCAGCCGGGGCACGCCGACCGCGGCGAGCAGTAGTAGTCAGCTGGCTCCTGCCCGCCCATCACGACTGGCCGGCCGTCGTGGGCGTCCGCGGCGGCCCAGTACTCCACCTCGCCGGTCTCCTGCTGCCGCTGCGCCAGCTCGTTGAACATCGTGAGCTGCGCCCGGTACTGGCTGGTCCCCATCGCATCCCGCATCGCGGCCGGTGAATTGTAACCGCCGGCGATGCCGGCCACCGCGCGGATCCGCGGGTCGAAGGCCGCGAACCTGAGTGCGTAGCCGCCGCCCAGGCAGATCCCGCAACAGCCGATCTTCGCGGCGTCGACTTCGGTCTGGGCGGTCAGGAAGGTGACGGCGTCCCGCAGGTCATGCAGCTTTCCGGTAGCGTCCTCCTGCTGCCGGGGAGTCCCGCCGCTGGCCCCGAAGTTACGGTGGTCGAAAGACAGGGTGACGTAGCCTGCTGCCGCGATCTTTTCCGCGTACAAGCCCGTGACCTGCTCTTTGACGCCCGACAGCGGGCCGGTGAACACTACCGCCGGGTGCGGCCCCGGGTGCTCAGGCACCCGGAGATGACCGGCGAGGGTGATCCCGTCGCTGCTGAACGAAACTTCCCTGATCTGCATCCTGCCCTCCCTGGCCGGCCCGCCGCGGCGGCTGTTGGCCGGCTGGGTGGCCGGCCAAGCCGCTAGCACCGGGCAAGGCCGGCCATGAACATTGTCCGGGGTGCGGGCCGCGGAACGCTACCGCTCCCGGATCTCCTGCCAGCACGGCGATGATCTTCGCGCCCGGGCTGCGACAGCACACCGGACGTCACCGCCACCCCTCGCCTCCCGGCAGCATGACAATGATCTTCGCGGCGGGCTGCGACAGCACACCAGACGTCACCATCACTCACCCCCGCCACCCCGCAACGCAGCGGTAATCTTCGCACTACGTTGTGACAGAGTGCAGCCATAAGACTGGATCTGGCGCAATTGCTGGCGGTTTCGGCATACGGCGTCGACTCGGCGGGCCGGATTCTGGGCATACGCAAGCGACGGCAGCATCGCCGGGGCGGCGCCGTCACCGGCCGGCCGCTGGCTGGCAGTAAGCGTGCCGTCACTGGTGGCGAACTCGGATCAGATCCTGCTGGCCGACGAGAGCTGGACCTGGCTTCACCGATGACTCCGGCGACCTGGCGGGCTGGGTCTGACGGGCTGGGTGACGTCGGACGTCGCCTGGATCCTGGTCGAGCGCAACGACCACGGCGCGTCCGTGCTCACCCTGCACGACGCGGCGACCGGCGCCTAGGTGCCGGCGCCGGATGGCGAGCAGGTGCCGTGCTAGTGCCGAACGTCCGCGTTCGGTCGGCTACGGCAAGCGCTGGTACTCAGCCGACGCCCGGACTGGTGCCGGAATGGGTCGGCCCGCCACGATCGTCTTGGTCATGGCGGGCCGGGCTGGCTGGAGATGACGGCCTGCTGGTCAGCCAACGAGATCGTGCCCGCCGGCGTAGCGGGCCGGCGTGTCGCTAAGGTCGATCATCCTTCGCTGCGCGTAGTTGCATTCGGAGATGACGGTGGCGGCCCGGCTGGCAAGGCTCCGCAGAGTCTGCATCGGCCGCGACGCGCCCTGGCTTTGGTACTTGATTTGCCTCATGAACTAAGCATGGTCCGGCTGCGCCCGCCAAGACAGTGGCAGTAGAGACACAGTAGCGTGACATCCTGCCAATTCGGTGGCATGCTTGTCTCATGCTGAGGAACGTGGCTGTGCTACTGCTCGACGACTTCACGCCGTTCGAGCTCGGCGTGCTGTGTGAGGTGTTCGGCACGGACCGGACCGACGAAGGGCTGCCGCGTTACGACTTCGCCGTCGTGGCCGGCGAGCCGGGGCCGCTGCGCTCGCAAGCCGGTTTCACCCTGGATACCCCGTTTAAGCTAGAACGCATTAAGGAAGCTGACCTGATCGCCGTGCCTGCCGTGCGCGGCGACGTGGCCCGGTGCGAGAGCCGCCAGTTCCCGGAGCCGCTGCTCGCGGCGCTGCGCGACGGAATCGGCCGCGGTGCGCGGGTGCTGAGCGTCTGCACCGGCGCGTTCATCCTCGGTGCCGCCGGCCTGCTCGACGGGCGCCGGTGCACGACGCACTGGCGGCATGCCGAGGACCTGGCCCGGATGTTTCCGGCCGCGGATGTCGATCCGTCCGTGCTGTACGTGGACGACGATCCGGTGATCACCAGCGCGGGTACCGCGGCAGGCATCGACGCCTGCCTCTACCTCGTGCGCAAGGAACAGGGCAGCCGGGTGGCCAATGCGATCGCGCGGCGCATGGTCGTGCCACCGCATCGCGATGGCGGCCAGGCCCAGTTCGTCGAGCGGCCGGTTGTCGAACCGACGGCAGACACGCTGAGCGACGTCATCGGCTGGATGGAACGGCATCTCGACGAGCAGGTCAGCATTGCCGAGCTAGCCACCAGGGCAGCAATGTCGGCGCGGACGTTCGCCCGGCGGTTCGTCCAGGAAACCGGCACGACGCCGCAGCGGTGGCTGACCGGCCAGCGGATCCTGTTCGCCCAGCAGTTGCTGGAGGAGAGCGACGCGACCGTGGATGTCGTCGCCGAGCGGTCCGGATTCGGCAACGCGACCGCGCTGCGCCATCATTTCCGCGCATGGCGGGCAACCACGCCGCATGCCTACCGTCGCCAGTTCCGCGATCCTGCCGCGCACCCGGCCACCGCCGTTTCGGCGCCAGCCGGCGTCCGCTGAAGCCGGCCTGCGGAATACGGGACCGGGGGAGGCCGAACCAGCCCGGCGGACATATCGTGGCAGGAGCGGGCTGGTTCTGAGTCCCAGTCCGCGGTGCAGAGGCCGATGACGCTGGAGCCCAAAGCTGGCCTGCCCGGCGGGCATGGTTCGATGCGATCGTCGACGGCCGACCGGGAGCGGGCGATCGACGTACTGAAGGCGGCGTTCGCCGAGGGCCGGCTGAAACCGCGACGAGTTCGAGAACCGGTCCGGGCGGGTCTACCGGTCGCAGACGTACGCCGAGCTAGCCGCGCTAACCGCAGACTTGCCGGCCGGGCCGCTCGGCGCGCTAGTCCAGCCGGGCATGGTCCCGCCTGGGATGGTCCAGCCGCTGCCGTATCCGGTCACGGCAGCGCGCCGACCGGTGAATTCGCTCGCCGTCGCCGCGCTGATCTGCTCGTTTATCCGGGGATTCCCCGCGGCCGCCGCCGTGATCACTGGCCTTGTGGCGCGCAGGCAAATCCGCGAGACGGGCGAACGAGGCAAGGGCGTCGCCACCGTCGCGATAGCTGTAGGCATAATCTCGCTAGTGGGGTTCCTGCCGTTCCTGGTAGCTCATGTCAGCTTTACCTGATCACGCCACCCGGTCTTTTCGGGGCGGAAACTACAGCGGTTAAGATTCGTCCGGCAATCACCGGCTATATCTTAACCAACAATGCTTTACAGGCCCTCCGTGGCAATTCGTTTGCGGCTGATGCGGACGGCCGGGCACACTGCGGTGATGGCAGCGTTGCCGACGTTCGATGAGCTGGTGGCCGAGGGTGCGTCCGAGCCCGTCGAGGGCTGGGATTTCTCCTGGTTCGAAGGCCGGGCAACGGAAGAGCGTCCGTCCTGGGGCTATTCCCGCCTGCTCGCCGAGCGAATGGCCGGGTCGACCGCGGCGCTCGACATCCAGACCGGCGGCGGCGAGGTGCTCGCGCGGATCCCGCACCCGCCGCCGGTGCTGGCGGCCACCGAGTCCTGGCCGCCGAATGTCGAGGTGGCCAGGCGGAACCTGGCCCCCCTCGGGGCGACGGTGGCCGAGGTCGATGACTTGGCCGACCTGCCCTTTCCGGCGGAATCGTTTGACCTAGTCGTCAGCCGCCATCCGGTCGAAGTTCGGTGGGCTGAGATCGCCCGGGTACTGCAGCCCGGTGGCACATACCTGTCCCAGCAGATCGGCGCAGGCACCAACCGCGAGCTCACCGATTTCATGATGGGCCCGCAGCCGGTCAGCCCGGGCCGCAGCCCGCAACTGGCCGTCGCCGCGGCGCAGGAGGCCGGCCTGGTCGTTGACGATCTTCGTGAGCAGGCGCTGCGGGTCACCTTCAGCGACGTCGGCGCGGTCGTCTACTTCCTCAGGAAGGTCCTGTGGACGGTGCCCGGCTTTACCGTCGATCGCTACCGGGATCAGCTGGAACAGATGCACCAGCACATCCAGTCCGGCGGCCCGTTCGTCTGCCACTCCCAGCGCTTCCTGATCGAGGCGCGCAAGCGAGGCTGAGCCCGCCGCGGGCGGCGGGCACGGCCGGCCTGGGCTACGCCCGCGGAAACCCGGTTGCTCGCGGCCGACGGCGGGTGATTGCCTCAGCGGGTGACCGATAACGGCGCGGAGATTGTCCGGCAGGCCTGCGCCGCGTATGGCCTGCCGACGGGAACGCGCGCGGCGTTGACTCCCGTGGCGCGTGGTGCGATAGGCCAGATCTGGTGCCTCGACCTCGGCTCGGCACGCTATGCGCTGAAGGAGCTGCTGTGGGGAGCGAACGAGGACTCGGCGCGCAACGAGGCTGCCGTCACCGAGCGGCTGGTGGCCGCAGGCATCCGGCTGCCCGGCAGTCTGCGCACGCCGGACGGCCGGTTCCTGGTCCGGCTGACCGGGCAGCTCGGCGGTCGTTGGCTGCGGCTTTACCAGTGGATCGACGGCACGCCCGGCAACCCGATGGCGGACCAGGGCATGGCCGGCCGCGTCGGTGACCTGCTCGGCCGACTGCACGCACATGCGGGCCCGCTGCCATTGCCGCTGCCTGCTGGCGGCGACTCCTGGTACGACACCGTTCCTGGCCCGGCCAGCTGGGATGAGCTGGCCGGCGCCGCTCGCCGCCGGGACGCTGACTGGGGGCATGCCCTGGCCGGCCACGTCGACCGGCTACGCGAGCTAGCCGCCCTGGTGACCCCTGCCCCCAGGGACGAGATGATCATCTGCCACCGCGATCTGCATCCCGACAACGTGCTCGTGGACGGTTCTGGCGAGCTGGTGCTGCTCGACTGGGACGACGTCGGACCGGCCTGCCCCGGCCGTGAGCTCGCCAAGCTGCTCGCCGACTGGCACGTTTACGACGGCGTGCCCGATACCGCCGCGGCCGCGCGTACTCTCGCGGCATACCACGACGCGGGCGGCACCGGGCGGCTGCGCGACGAGCGGTCGTTCGGCATGCTGATCGCCTGCATGCTGAACTTCCTGCGGGCCCAGGCGGACGTGGCACTCGACCCGCATGCCACACCTGAGAACAGGATTTACGCAGCCGCCGAAATCCTGGACACTCTCGCCAGGCTGCCGACCCCCAGGCTGATCAGCGATCTGCTCGCGATGGCAGCCACGCTGCCCGGCTGAGCGGCGAAGCTCGGGCGCAACCGGCACCAGCGATCCCGCTGGACAGCGCTTCTTGATCGCGGAGTACCCGGCACATCGCGGAGTATCCAGCCCGTGCGGCGGGGCGCGGGCTAGCTGGTCTGCTGGACGTCGAACTTGGTGATGACGCCGTTCTCGACGGTGTAGGAACCATGATAGGTCTTTACCGAGCCATCGGTCTGCCGGGCAGATAGCCGGGCGGTGACCACGTTGCCGCTGACCGACTCGACCGTCAGCGTGTCTTTCGCCGTGGTGCTGAAACCCTGCTTGAACGCCGTGAAAGACGAATTGCTGTTGCGGCCGCCGAGACTCCAGGCCCTGGCGAAGTCATGCCGGTTGATTGCCGCGATGTAGGCCGTGACCGTCGCGGCCGGCTTGGTCAGTTTCGCATGGCCGGCCGGGCTGGCGGCGATGGTGGGTGATGAACTGGCCGCAGCCCCGGACGGCGTGGCACCCGCGTGCCGCAGATACGCGAACGTGCCGACGGCCCCAAGGATGATCAGCACGACGATAGCCCCGACGGCGTATAGCCGGCCGCGTGAGCGATCGCGCGGCACCGGCGGAGGGTAGGGCGCCGGCGGCAGATAAGGCGGGCCTGAGCCTGGTCCTGACGAGCCTCGCCGGTAAGGCCCCCCTCCATAGGACGGCTCCCGGTAGGTTGCCTGCTGGTCCGGTATGTGTCCGTATTGTGCCTGCTGGTCCGGTTCCGCAACATACCGGGACTGTCCGTATGGTCGCGGCGCAGAGCGGCCTTGCCCGGGCGAGCCGCCGCCAGGCGGCTGCTGGCCAGCTGAGCCGGGCCCCAGCTCGACTGCGGTGGGCGCGGGCGAGGACTGCGCAGGCCCGCGTGCCGCCGACGGCGGCTGACCCGGCCGCCAGGCCGGCTGGCGCGGCCGGGGCGACGGCTGCGCCGTCGATGGCGCCGGCTGCCTGCCGGGAGCCTGCGGCGCGGGCGGCCATGCTGCGCCGTCGGCCGCGTTCCCGGCGGCAGGCCGGCCACTCCCGCTGGCCGGCCCGGCCAGCCGGGTCGCGGCCGCTGGCCGGCCGGGCCGTAGCTGCCCGCTTGCACCCCATTCGAGCCCGCAGGCCGCTCGCAGCGATGCGGCAAAGTCAAGGCAGCTCTGCTGGCGGTCATCAGGCGACTTGGCAAGCGCGCGGGCCAGTACCCGGTCGATCGCGGGCGGCAGGTCGGGACGGCGCGCGGTCAGCAGCGGCGGTGCGGCGGACAGCTGGGCGAACAGCAGCCCGAGATCCTCGCCCCGCTTGAACGGCGGCCCGCCGGCCAGCATCTCGAAGGCAGCACAGCCCAGCGCGTAGAGGTCAGTGCGGCCATCGACGGGGCGGGATTCGATCTGCTCGGGAGCCATGTAGTCGAGCGTGCCGACGAACTGGCCGGTCTGCGTTAGTCCTGCCGTCGCCAGCGCCTGCTTGCTGAGCCCGAAGTCGGAGAGGTAGACGTGGTCAGGGTGCCCGCTGCCGGCTACCGTGCCGAGCAGCATGTTGGCCGGCTTGACGTCGCGGTGCACCAGGCCGACCGCGTGTGCCGCATCCAGCGCCGACGCGACCTGACCGATAATGCTGCTGGTCCGCGCCGGATCCAGCGGGCCGAGCCGGCGGCACAGCGTCCTGACGTCTCCCCCGCCGACGTAACGCATCGCGATGAACAGGGCTCCGCCGGCCTGGCCGGCCTCGAAGACCGGGATGATGTGCGGATGATCGACCGCGGCCGCCGCCCTCGACTCGCTGATGAACCGCTGCCGGAACGACTCGTCCCGGGCAATCTCGGGCGCCAGGATCTTCAGCGCGACCCACCGGTCAAGCCGGACGTCGAGCGCGCGGTAGACCACAGCCATGCCGCCCCAGCCGATCTGCTCAGCCAGCCGGTAGCCGGCGATCTGCGCGCCAACCGCGAACCCGCCGGAACCCGGGGGGACGCGGGAACCCGGGGGGCCTCTGTCAGCCAACGCGCCTCCCCCGCTCGCCTGTCCGTCCGCTGCCCGCTAACGCAGTGCGCACAGACGCCGTCCTGACACAACAATCACTCGTTACTGGAAAATTGCGGGATTGAACTCCAGTATCCGCATCGCCCGCCGCTGGCTGTCAACCCGGACCAGGGCGCCGGGCGGGGCATGACCGGCCGCGGGTGGTGCTGGCATCACCAACTCCCGGGTACTTGCCTGCTGACGGTGCGCCGGCTGGCACCCTTCTCTCCGGACTACCGCCGGCGAATAATCACCGTCAAGAGGTGAGAAATGGAGCGCGCCCCCCGGACGGTGGCGGCGGAAGCGACAAACGAGGCCAGCCGCCGGGAAGCTGACCGCCAGCGCCGCTCCTTCGTGCAGCCGCGGGAGCTCGTGATCAGCAAGACCCTGGTCTACGGGCTGCTGGCGACGTTCATCGCCGGCCTCTACATCGCCATCGTGGTGGGGATAGGGTCCGCGGCCGAGCACAAGGCACAGCCGAATCTCGGCCTCTCGCTGCTGGCCACCGCCATCGTCGCGGTCGCGTTCCAGCCGGTCAGGGAGCGCGTGCAGCGGCTGGCCAACCGGCTCGTCCATGGGAATCGGGCAACTTCGTATGAGATCCTTGCCGAGTTCTCCGCCCCGATGGGCGGGAGCTCCGCCGCTGAGGACCTGCTGCCCCGGATGGCCCGGATCCTGGCGCAGGGCACCGGAGCCGTCCGGGCGGACGTGTGGCTGAAGGTTGGTGAAGTGCTGCGGAACGATGCCAGCTGGCCGCCAGGCGTACCGCCGTTCCCGGCCGTCAGCGTGACCGCGCTCACAGCCGCCGCAAGCAGGGCGGCCGCGATCGGGGTGCCTGCGGCCGGCCCGCCGACGCTGGCCGGCGCCGACCGGATCCTGGCGGTCGCGCACCAGGGCGAGGTGCTCGGCGCCCTGTCGGTCTCCAAGCGTCCAGGCGAGCCGCTCACGCCGACCGAAGACAAGCTGCTCGCCAGCCTGGCCGCCCAGGCCGGCCTGATGCTGCGGAATGTCGGGCTCCGGGCGGAGCTGCTGGCCAGGCTGGAGGACATCAGGGCCTCCCGGCAGCGCCTGGTAGCGGCGCAGGACGAGGAGCGGCGGCGGATCGAGCGCAACATCCACGATGGCGCGCAGCAGCAGCTTGTCGCGCTGGCGATCAAGCTGAACATCACCGAGTCGCTGATCGGCACCGACGCCGACGGCGAGCGGGAACTGCTTGCCGAACTCCGCCAGGAAGCCGCCGACGTCGTGGCGGACCTGCGGGATCTCGCCCGCGGGATCTACCCGCCGCGGCTGGCCGGGGAGGGCCTGGCCGTCGCCCTGCGGGCCCAGGCCGGTAAGTCGCCGGTGCCAACCTCGGTGACCGCCGACGGCATCGGCCGCTATCCGCAGGACGTGGAGGCCGTGATCTACTTCTGCGTCCTTGAGGCCCTGCAGAACATCGCGAAGTACGCGAGTGCCAGCTGCGCGCGGGTCCGGCTGGCCGCGGCGGGGGGCGAGCTGGAATTCGAGGTCAGCGACGACGGCGCCGGCTTCGACCTGGACGCGAAGGCTTCCGGTACTGGCCTGCAAGGGATGGCCGACCGGCTGAACGCGCTCGGCGGCAGCCTCGACATTCAGACGTCGCCGGGAGCCGGGACGGTCGTTCGCGGGCGGATCGGCAGCCGGGTCCCGGAGCCGAGCAGGTGAGGCGCCCCGGCGCCCCGCAGCTCGCTGGGGGGTGCCGATACACCCGATCGGCTGGCTGTTCCTGGCCGGGGGGCTGGCAGCACATGGGCGCCTGTCTCGCCGCGCTCGGCGGCTCGATCGAGATCGATTCGCGCCCCGGCGGCGGAACCATGGTGGCCGGCCACATCCCGGTCGCCGCCCAGGTCAGCCCCCACTCAGCCGGAAATGCCTGCCCGCCACCATGAGCACGGCGTTCGGCGGCGGGCGCTGGCAGGCGGTCAGCTGATTGCGGGGTGCGAGCCAAAAGAAGGTCGAGCCCCAGTGCACGCGGGACGCCAATGCGTGGTGGCCGGAGGCCTGCAGCCCGAGGCCCGGGTAGCCGAACAGCGAGCATGCTCGCGGGCCGGTGTTCGTCAGGGGTCGGGATGAAATTGCACAAGAACGGCTTGATGCTCGATTGGCCGCTTTTTCGGAGTGCGGCCTTTTCGGGGGTGCAACCTGCTGACTGGTGCTTCGCCGCCCGGGCGGCGGCCCGGGCGGCGAAGGCGTGAACTGGATTACTCCGCCGCGGCGGGCACCTGGGCCTTCGCGGGCTCAGCCTGCACGGCGGCCTTGGTCAGCAGGTCGTCCGAGGTCTCCATGCCGGCCCGCCAGACCGAGCGGGCCACGATCTTGGTCGGGTCGGCCCGGTGCCGGTAGCGGCCGGCGATGTCCCTGCACTCCTCGAGCAGGCCCTCCGACAGCGTGGTCGGCTTCAGGCCGAGGGCCAGGAACTGGTCGTTGCGGACCGCCAGCTCGTTCTCCTCCGCCTCCTGCCGCGGGTTCGGCAGGTACGCGATGTCCACCCCGGTCTCGGCCGCGACCAGCTTGGCCAGCTCGACGACGCGGTGCACCTCGGTGATCTGGTTGAGCACCTGCGGCCGGGAGCCGGCCTTCCGGCGGATTGCTGATCGCGATCTCGATGCACCGGACGGTGTCCCGGATGTGGATGAACGCGCGGGTCTGGCCGCCGGTGCCATGCACGGTCAGCGGGTGCCCGATTGCGGCCTGCATCAAGAACCGGTTCAGCACCGTGCCGTAGTCGCCGTCGTAGTCGAACCGGTTGACCAGCCGCTCGTCCCGGCTGGTCTGGTCGGTCTGGGTGCCCCACACGATGCCCTGATGCAGGTCGGTGATCCGCAGCTGGTCGTTCTTCGCGTAGAACGCGAACAGCAGCTGGTCCAGCGTCTTGGTCATGTGGTACACCGACCCGGGGTTCGCCGGGTGCAGGATTTCCCGCTCCAGCTCGCCGTCCGGCGTCGGCACCTTGACCGTCAGGTAGCCCTCCGGGATCGGCGCCGTCCCGGACCAGCCGTAGCCGTAGACGCCCATCGTGCCCAGGTGCGCCAGCGCGGCGTCGATGCCGGTGTCGACCAGCGCGGTCAGCAAGTTGTGCGTGGCCCGGACGTTGTTGTCCACGGTGTACCGCTTGGTCTGGGTGGACCGCATCGAGTACGGCGCGGCACGCTGCTCGGCGAAGTGCACGATCGCGTCCGGCTGCAGCTCCTTCAGCACTGCGACCAGCCGGTCATACTCGGTCGCCAGATCGAGGCTGACGAAGCCGATGTCGCGGCCGGAGACCTCTTTCCAGGCGCGGATCCGCTCGCCGATCGGCCGGATCGGCGTCAGCGACTCCAACTCAAGATCAACGTCGATCTTCCGCCGGCTCAGGTTGTCGATGATGGTGATGTCATGACCGCGATCCGACAAGTACAAGCTCGTCGGCCAGCCACAGAAGCCATCGCCGCCAAGAACCAGAACGCGCATTGCGACTCCCATCAGATTCCGCCAGTGAAGGGCAGCCCGCGACCGCTGCCGTGGGGGGCTAGGGACCGGCTGGATGGTGGCGCGTCCAGCCACGGCATCCCGTAGCGCGGGCAGTCTACCTGCCGTTCTGCCAGGCTGCCTGGTCTCGCGACCGAGCAGCCGCCCGGCGACGGGACCAACGGAGCGGCGTAAGACAATTCGGGCAGTCTAGGGCGTCGCGTCCGCACTCGCCTTGCCGCAGGGAGAAGGCAACGTAGCCGGCCAGCCGGGCCACCCCGGCGGCAGAAGTTAAAATCTTGGTCATTCCGGGTGCAATCGCTGCGGGCATGCATGCCGGCCCGGAACCGGGCCGCGGGCGCGGCCGCGGCGGCTGCCCGCTGGACGTCGCGCGCAAGCAGCACACCTTTGATTTTTAACGGGTTGCCCGGTGCTGAGGCCGGCCCGCAAGGTGGCATCACGGCGTCACCGCGCCCAGGCGGCCAAGCCCGTGGGCACGCAGATAAGCGGGCAGCGAGTCGTATTCGAACGCATGCCAGAACCCGCGGCGGACCGCCTGGTTCAGCCGGACGATGCTCTGGCCACCCGCCGTGCCGGTGCCGATATAGGGCGTGGTGCCGAAGACAACCCGGCTCAGATTCAGTCCACGCAGGCTGAGCGCCAGGTGCAGCATGTCACTGTCGGACAGGGTGCTGTCGACGCTGACCGCGCTGGACAGCGCGCGGGCAAGCGAGCTTGCCCGCAGCGGATTGCTCAGCGTGCCAGCGCGGCGTACCTGGCTGAACATGGCCCGCAGGTAGTTCTGCTGCCGGAGTTCGCGGTCGAAGTCGCCGGTGGCGAGGCCGTAGCGGTCCCGGACGTAAAGCAGCGCCTGGGCGCCGTCCAGGTGGTGCGTGCCCGCGGTCCAGGTCACGTGATTGGCGGGATCGTACGAGGTCGCCGGGATGTGCACGGTCACCCCGCCGAACGCGTTGGTCACCGCGCGGAAGCCACTCCAGTCGATGATCGCGAAGTGGTTGACGCGGACGTGGGTGAGGCGCTCGACCGTCCGGATCGCCAGGGTGGGGCCGCCGAAGGCGTATGCCCAATTGATCTTGCCGTCGCCATGGCCGGGAATCGGCACCCAGGAGTCTCGCGGTATCGACACCACGTAAACGCCGCGGCCGCCGGCCAGCAGGCGCACCAGCATCAGTGTGTCGGTCCGGCCGGTGGCGCTGGCTGCCGCGTGCGCGCCGGTCGTCGGCACCGCCGAGCGGGTATCCAGGCCGCCGACGAGGAACGTGACGTCCCCGGCCGCGGGACCGGTTGGCAGCGCCTGCGGCCGGCCGCAGGAATCGCCGCGAACGGATCCGGAATCCGCCGCATGCTGCTCAGGTCGTGCCTGGCAACCAGGTAGGTCGCGGTGCCGGCGCTGGCCACCAGCACGACGAGCACCGCGGCGCCGAGTAGCAATGTCTTGCGGGCGCGCCGACAGCGGGACGGGCGCCTTGCCAGGTGCCTTGCCGGGCGCCTTGCCGGGCGCCTTGCCGGGCGCAGCGGCAGTCGCCAAGGCGGACGCTGCGGCGGGTGCGGGTCCGGGTCCCCGCCGCGCGGGCCGGCCGGGCTGGCCGGCGGCGCTTCCGGGCTCGCGGCCGGCCGCGGCACCAGCGTCCGCTGGTATCCGGCTGGCAGCCTTCCCGCCGCCGGATCCACCGCCGGCAGCGTCGCCGTCCCGCGGTCCTCCCCCGATGTCGCCCGGCCATGCACCGACCGCACCCCCCGCACCCCCGCCCTGGATAACCTAATTACCGGCCTAACCCTGGCTCAGCCGACCCGGATCAATTCCCCAATTAACCCGCAGCGCAGCGAAGACACCCCCATGTATTCGCCAGACCAGGTATTCGCACGATTCGCGTATTGCCCGACCGTGTATACGCACGACCGGCAATTCGGCCAGGCGTGCTGACATGATCAGCGGCAGCCTACCTGCAAAGAGTGCCCGGAACGATGATTCACGGCAAACAAGAACGGGACCGGCGTCATTGATTTCGGCGCGCCTCGCGAGCATGCCAGAAATATTACGCCACCGTAGCCGACGCCGTACTTACCCCGGCCGCCGCAATGGTGCCGCTGCGGTAATTAAGCCGACCAATCCCCGACGCGCCGGGCGGCCCGGCCGGCGACGGGGTTACCGGGGGCGACCGCGGCTGAACTCGAGGGAAGATGACCAGCGCCACCACCCTGGCGGCACCACCAGTCACACCAGCCCCAACCCAAATCAAGATCCGATTAGTGGTGCAGATCTGACCGGCAATGACCGGATAGATCTTAACCATTGGCTCAGCCTCGATGATGCAGGGGGCTGATGTGGCAGGTGATGTTGAAGGGGCGGGGCGAGCGGGCAGAGCAGAGCGGGCAGAGCAGAGCGGGCAGAGCAGAGCGGGCAGAGCAGAGCGGGCAGAGCGGGCGGGCGGGGCAGGCGGGCGGGGCAGAGCGGGCAGGACGGGGCAGCCGCTTACTCTGCCCTGAGCGACTGGCCCGGGTGTGATCGCACGGCCAGCAGCGCTGGGACCGCGGCGAGCACGTTGGCGGCGGCGAGCGCCGCGATCGCCAGCGCCGCCAGCGGTAGCGGCTGGACTACCGGCACCGGCACCACGCCGAAGTTCGTGGCGAATATCCGCCATGCCGCCTTTCCCGCCGCGATGCCGACCGGCACACCGACCGCGATCCCGACCAGCGTCACCGCGGTGGCCTGCCAGCAGACCGTTACCGCCACCGCCCCGGCGGCACCCGCCGCGCCGATCAGGAGCGCGCGGAGCAGGTCAAGCAGCGCAAACTGGGAGGGCTGCAGGCCGAGTGCCGACAGCGCAGGCTGGTCGGCCCGCTCCGTGGCCGCCTGCCGGGCAACCGCCTGCCCGATAACCGCCAGCGCGGCGAGCGCGGCCAGGCCTGCCAGCACATACCAGCCGATGACCTGCGGCCGGATGGAGCCCTGCACCTCGCCAGCGAGAGTATCCAGGTCGTCGGTGCCGACTACGCCCGGCAAGCGAAGCCGGCTCTTGAAGCCGGCCAGGCCGGCCTCCCCGCGCCGCAGCCGCAGGTAGGAGAGGTGCAGCAGCGCCGCGCGCCGATTTACCGCCGCGGCGAATGCTGTCGTCGCGTACAGGTCATAGCGCGGGCTGACCCCGATGGGGAATTCATTCTCGGCCGCGATAATGCCCACTACCCGCAGCGCCGGGCGCGGCATCGGCGACCGATCTGGCCGGCCCGTTGCCAGCTCCGACGGGCTGAGCAATGGCACCCGGATCACCGAGCCGATGCGCACGCCGTTGTCCTGCGCGAGCGTGAAGGACGCCAGCACCTCGCCGGGATCAGTCTGGTGGGGCATCCGCCCGGAAAGGAGCGTCACCAACTGCGGCAGCTTCCGCGGCGGCGCCACCGAGACCACGAAGTTGCTCTTGTCGATCCGCTTCCGGCAGGACGCGCAGCGAGGCTGGTCGGTGAACGGCGCGAGGACTGGTGTTGTTGACGCAACATCAGGCAGCCGGGCCAGTTGCGGCAGCGGGCGCAGGCTGTACACCACGATGTCGTAACCATGCCGGGCGACGTAATCAGGGAACGCAGCCGCGGTCCGCCGCCCGGCCATCGCCGCGGACAGCGCGAACCCGCCAGCCACGGCGATGAGCAGGCTGAGCGCCAGCCACGATTTCCAGTACTGCCGGAACCGCCCCCGGAGCACCATGACGACAGCCAGCAAGGCAGCCTCCCCCGTGCGGTTACCCCAGAGTCTGCCGCACCAGGACGCAGCGCCAAAGGTGGCAAGCCCACCGCGGGTCATCGTGCTACCGCCACCGGGCGCCCAGACGGACAATCCCAGGACTGCCGGGTGCCGTTCGGCTATCCCATGCCGCCGCCCCTGGCGGGTCGCCTCAGGTGGCTGCGTGCCGGTGCGCTGAGCTACCGCTTGGGCCGGCGATCTGGTCGATCATGTCGCTGATGCTGTCGTCGGTGAGCCGGTAGCGGATGATGCGGCCGCTGCGGAGCGCGGTTACCGTCCCGGCGGCGCGGAGCAGGCGGAGGGCCTGGGAAACGGTGGTCTCGTTCATGTCGGCGGCCACGGCAAGGTCAGTCACGCTGATCGGGCCTGCCTGGTGGATGCAGATGAGCAGGGTGAGCCGGCTCCGGTCCCCGAGAGTCCGGAACATGTCGGCCCATCCGGCGATGTCGCCGCAGGCATCAAGCCCGCTGAGCGCCTCGCAGACCCGCTCGCCGTCGAGCATGTGGCGGCTGCGGCGGTCGGCGGGGACTACGTGCATGGTCAGATCATGGCAGAACCTCGCTTCGATAGGTATTTATCTGCTGAGGTTTGACGACGGTGACCTGCCGTCGTTATGGTATGGCCACCCGGGCCGCCGGCCTGGGCGGTTCGGCTGCAGCGAAGCCGGTGAGATGCCGGCACTGTCCCGCAACGGTGATGCCCTCTTCCGGGGATGAGTCCGGACGCCTGCGCTGAGCTAGCGAATTCGGACCTCGGAGGAAGGTCGATTCGTGCGCGATCTCCGCGCAGTCAAGCGGCCCGCCTCCCGGCGGCGGGCCGGGAATGCCCCGTTCCCGACCCCTGCCTCGGCCCGGGCCCCGTCCACGTCTATGTCCCGGGCGGCGGCCGCCGCTGACGGTGACCGGCACCGTACTTCCGTGCCCGGTGGCCGGCTCCCGTTGTCAGTAGTCCTGCCCGGCTGCGCGCTGCTGCTCGCCGTCGTCATGACCGCGGCGGTCGGCAGCGGGCCGGTACCGCTGAGTCCCGCCTCCGTCTGGGATGTCGTGCTGAGCCACCTTGCTGGTCATCCGGCGCAGAGCGTCGCCGGGGAGATCGTCTGGGAAATCCGCCTGCCCCGGGTGCTCCTTGCGGCCCTGATCGGGGCTGCCCTGACCACAGCAGGCACCGTGGTCCAGGTCCTCGTGCGCAACGCGCTGGCCGATCCGTTCCTGCTCGGGATCTCATCCGGCGCCAGCGTGGGCGCCACCGCAGTGCTGCTGTTCGGGGCACTGGCCTCGCTGGGCTTGTGGGCGATCTCGGCGGGCAGCATCATCGGCGCGCTGGTGGCGATGCTGAGCGTCTTCGCGGTCGCGCGCCAGCACGGGCGGCTCGCCCCGACGCAGCTGATCTTGTGCGGCGTGGTGATGGCCGCGTTCTATGAGGCGATCACCAGCTTCCTGATCTTCCGGGGCAACCCGCAGGCAACCCAGTCGGTGCTGTTCTGGCTGCTCGGCTCGTTTGGCCTGGCCTCCTGGCCGCAGCTGCCGATCCCGGCGGTGGTGCTGCTGGCCGCGATGGCGTACCTGCTGGCGCAGGCCCGCTCGCTGAACGCACTGGCGATGGGACCGGAGGCCGCGCCGTCGCTGGGCGTTGACGTACGGCTGCTGCGCAGGAACCTGTTCATCGTCAGCTCGCTGATCGCCGGCGTGGCGGTCGCGGTCAGCGGCGTGATCGGGTTCGTCGGCCTGGTCGTCCCGCATATCGTCCGGCTGCTTGTCGGCTCGGATCACCGCCGGGCGCTGCCCGCCGGAGTGCTCATCGGGGCATCGTTCATGGTGCTGGCCGATTTGCTGGCCCGCACGATCGTGGCGCCGCAGGAGATGCCGATCGGCGTGATCACAGCATTCATCGGCGCGCCCACGCTGCTGTTCCTGATCCGCCGGCGACCCTATCTGTACGGGGCCGCGGAATGAGCCTCGAACTGCGCGGCCTGTCCGTGGAAATCGCCGGCCGGCGGATCGTGTCCGGCATCACGCTGCGCATCGCCGACGGGCAGTTCGCCGGCCTGATCGGGCCGAACGGCAGCGGGAAATCCACGATTCTCAAGGCCATCTACCGGGTCCACCGCCCGGCCGCCGGCGCCGTGCTCGTCAACGGTACGGACCTGCACCAGATGCGGCCCAGGATGGCCGCGCGGCGGGTAGCCGTGGTGACCCAGGAAAACCTGGTGGACTTCGGCTTTACGGTCCGCGAGCTGGTACTGGTCGGCCGCACGCCGCACAAGGGGCCTTTCGACCGGGACAACGAGGACGACCAGGCGATCGCCGCAGATGCGATGGAGCGGACCGGCTGCGCGGATCTGGGCAGCCGCAGCTACCAGAGCCTGTCCGGCGGTGAGAAGCAGCGGGTGCTGGTCGCCCGCGCCCTCGCCCAGGGCGCGGACCACCTGATCCTGGACGAGCCGACCAACCATCTCGACATCCGCTACCAGATCGCCATCCTGGAGCTGGTGGCCGGCCTCGGCGTCACCGTGCTCGCCGCACTGCACGACCTCAATCTCGCCGCGCTGTTCTGCGACACCGTGCACGTGCTGGCCGGCGGGCAGCTGATCGCGGCGGAATCCCCGGCCGAAGTGATCACGCCCGAGATCGTCCACGCCGCTTACGGCGCCGACGTCCTCATCATCGGCCACCCCGACACCGGCACGCCCCAGCTGCTGCCGCGCCGCCTGGCCGAGGGCAGCCGGGCCGCGGGACGTCCTGCCGCCCGGATGCCGGGGCCTGGCCTGCACGGCCATGCCCCGGACGCTGAACGAAAGGCCCCCCATGCTTGACGCCAGCTCGCGCCGCCGCGACCGGCGCCGGAGCCCCCGTTATCCTGCTATTCCATTCTTTGCCTTGCTCCTGGCCAGCGCCGCCGCACTGGCCGGATGCGGCAGCAACGCGGGCACCGCGACCGCCGGACAGCCGGCCGGGCCGGCCAGCGCCGCCTACCCGGTAACCGTGCGAAGCTGCGGCACGCCGGTCACCATCACGAGCGCGCCGAAGCGCGCTGTCTCCAACGACATCAACGCCACCGAGGACATGCTCGCGCTTGGCCTGCAATCCCAGATGGCCGGCGACTTCGGCGTCACCGGCGACGGGCCGGCCGGGCAGCCAGTGCCCGGCCAGTACCTGAGTGCGTTCCACCAGGTCCGGGACGTCTCACCGGATTACTTCACACTGGAGAACCTGGTAGAGCTGCACCCTGACTTCCTGTTCGCCGGCTGGAACTACGGCCTGCAGGTCGGCACCAACCTGACGCCCGGCCACCTGGCGAAATTCGGCATCAAGACCCTGGTGCTGAACGAGTCATGCGTGCACGTTGAGTCCGGCGACAAGCCAGCTTCCATCAACGACACCTACCAGGACCTGGCCAGCCTCGGCGCGATCTTCAACGTGCGCAGCCGCGCCCGGCAGGTCATCGCGCAGATGAAGGCCCAGGTGGCAGCCACCCGCGCCAAGGTAGCCAGCCTCGAGCCGGTGTCCGTCTTCGTGTACGACAGCGGGCAATCTGCGCCGTTTACCGCCCCCGGGCTCTCGATGCCCAATGCCCTGATCCAGCTTGGCGGCGGCACCAACATCTTCGCCAGCCTCAGCCAAAGCTGGACCTCGGTGTCCTGGGAGACAGTCGTCGCGCGCAAGCCGCAGTGCATCATCATCAACGACTACGGCACCCCGACCTGGCAGCAGAAGGAAAAATTCCTCAGCACCGACCCGGTGACCCGCAAGCTGCCCGCCGTCCGCAATGGGTGCATCCTGCACCTCAGCTACGACCAGCTCACCCCCGGCCCGCGCAACGCGCAGGCAGTCACCGCCATCGCCCGCTGGCTCCATCCGCAGGCATTCGGGCAGTCCGGCTGAGCAGCGCAGACGTTCTCGCCTGCAGGTCCGTGATATCGCGTGCTGGCGGCATCCGGAGATCAGCCCGGCGGCGCGACCCGGTGCACGGAACCACGGTGCTCGGCGGGCGCGCCGTCCGGGTGCAGCATGGCGGCGATAGCCTCGACGCCGTCGACCAAGCGGGGTCCGGGCCGTACCACGATCCCGTCGGCGTCGATGGCCCAGACTGGCAGGCCGGGCACCGCCAGGACCGCGGACAGTGCCTGCTCGATCGCGCCTGGCAGGTGGTAGCCGCACGGCGCGACTAGGAGGAGCTCCGGTTCCGCAGCGGCGATGGCGGTCCAGCTTGTCGGGACCGCTAGCTCGCCGGGCCGGGCGGCGACCGGCTGGCCGCCCGCCGCGCTGACGAGGTCGGGTATCCAGTGCCCGGCGGTGAACGGCGGATCGACCCACTCGACTACCGCGACCCTCGGGCGACGGCGGCCGGCGATTCTCGCCGCGGTGCGGGCAAGCCGGGCCCGCAGCTCGCCGACCAGGCGCTCGGCCTGGCCGGGCACGCCCGCTCGCTGCCCGACCGTCAGAATCGAGTCCAGCACCTCATCGAGCGAGCGCGGGTCCAGCGAGAGCACATCAGCCTGGCACCCCAGGTAGCTCAGGGCATCTTCGACGTGCCCGGACGGCAGTGCGCACACCCGGCACAGGTCCTGGGTCAAGATCAGGTCAGGTTTCAGGTCCGCCAGGGCCCGGGCGTGCAGGGTATAAAGATCCGCGCCGGCCGCGGTCTGCGCGCGGACGTAGCTGTCGATCTCAGCAGGGGTCATCCCGCGGGTATCCCGGCCGCCCACCACGATGGCTTTCTCCGCGCGGGCGGCCGGGGGCTCGTCGCACTCGAAAGTGACGCCGACCAGGTCCTCGCCAAGGCCGAGCGCGTAGACAATCTCGGTTGCCGAGGGCAGCAGGGAGACCAGGCGCACGAGGCAAGCATAGGCACCGGCGTGCGCCGGCCCCGCCTGGTGCGAAACGTGCGGGGACTGCGTGCTGACACCGGCGGATGTCCGGCGCCGGCGGCAGCTGTTCTTCATCGGCGCCGACTGACAGGCCGGCCGCTTCAGCGGGTCCGGGTCCGGGTCCGGGTCCGGGTCCGGGTCCGGCGAGCATGCTATGCACGCGGCCGACAGTTATCCGCACGTGAAACAGTGGTCCCCGACCGTCCCCGACCGTCCACGGCGGGCACGGGCTGGGGCGGGGCGAAGCTGGCCTCATCAGCGCCCGAGATAGCCTGTGACAGGCGTTCGGCCTCCGCCCGGAACGCGTCGATGACCACGCCCGATGCCACCAGCTTGACCATACCCGCGGCCGGGGCCGCTCGATGCCTGCTGCCGCGCGTGCCGCCAGCATTTACCCGCTGCACGGATATGAGCGCACGTTCAGTCAGCCACGCTGCCATGCTGATCCGGTGCCGGCCGGCGGAACGCGCCAGTCAGGTCCGGCCACCGAGGCGGGCTGGCAGCTTCCCGGCCGCACGGGACGTGGCAGCCGGATCAGCCGGGCATTTGCGGATCGTGTCGCCGGGACGGACGGTTCCGGATACAACGATCCTTGCATTCAGGCCGCGCAGCCGCAGCTCGCGGCCGGCCCGGGAGTTAACGAACCGCCACGCGTCCTCGCCGAACCGGGCGGCGAACTTAGCGCAGCCCAGGTGCGGCTGGTCAGTAACCTCGATGACCGCCGAGCCCAGCGCGAGCCGGGTGCCGGGCGGCAGGTTAACGGGACTCAGGTCGAGATCGACATAGAGCTGGTCACCGGCCAGCATGCGCCGGCCGGGGTCCTGGGCGACGAGCAGGGCAGCACGGGAGTTCATCACGGTCAGCTGCATGTCTGGATGTGGCGATCCGTCGGCTGTGCGCTTGCTGCCTCGCACCGGCCAGGTATCGCCAGCGAGGCCGACATCCACATCGAGCGCGGCCTCGGCCAGCACCTCGCGCTCGTCGACGACGGGCCGGCGCACAACCAACTCGACCGTGCCGCCGTCTGACGGCGAATCCCGCACATCGCCCAGGCCGGCCTCCAGTTCGGCGGTGCTGAGCTGCTTCACCCTTGCCATGATGTCGTCTCTAGAGTCCGGACACGACCCATTTTCGGGGTGACGAGTTCGAGGCCGGAGCCAGCGCGCTGGGCAGAGTCTCAGGTTTGCCGCCTGCGGCGGCCGGGCCGGCCGGGCTAACGCGAGCTCCCCGGAGTCCGCGTACTCAACCGCCCGCAGCTGCAGGCTGCCCTCGCCGGCCGGGCGTGGGTACCTGATTCACCTGGCGGGGGCCGGGTCGCGACCTGCGGCGGCCAGCGGCAGCCGTTCACACGCCGGGCAGTACCTGGTCTCCGGTATCTCGGCCAGCCTCGCCGTGGCGATAGCGGTGCCGCACTGCTCGCACCAGCCGAAACGCCCGGCCGCCAGCCGCGTCAGCGCGGCCTCGGTCTCAGCCAGCGCGAACCGCTCGGCGACAGCGCGGTGCAGGATCGTGCTCGCCCGCCGCCGAGCCGCCCGGCGTGCGCCCCGGCCGCGGGCGGCGTCCGCAGCGGCTTCCTCGGCATCGTGGTAGGCAACGGAGAACACGGTGACCCGCTCCAGCTGCTCCTTCCAGCGGAACCCGAGCAGCGCACGCCACCGGGGCAGCGCCGCCGGGTGCAGGTGCCGCGCCTCGGCCGCCAGGCTGCGCCGTGCTGCGGCGGGCGGTGGGAAGATAGCTAGATCGGCCGTCATCAGCGTTCCTTTCCCTCTTTTGTGCGCACGCCTCCGGTCGCGCGCGCCGGCTGCAAGGTCCAGCAGATCGCTGTTTCCTGAATGCCAGCTGAAGCCGACGCTGGCAGGCTGCTGTGAATGCCGCTGTGACACCGAGCCGACCGAAACGGACTCCCCGGACGCTGACGCCGTGACTCGGCGCCAAGCATGTTCTTAGTTGGCAGGGTTGCCGTATTCGGCGTGGTGCGCTGGCGCCAGCCGAAGCTCCCGGTCGAGTGCCTCCCCGGTAGGCGACGCAGCCTCGCAGGAACTGAGGCCAGGGAGGAACGGCGACTGCCGGGTCAATCTGCTCGGGGAGCAGGCCCCAGAGTTCTGGATGATGCCAGCACAGGTCGTGGCCGCTGCTGTCGCTTCAGATTCAATGTCTTCGCCCGAACGGGGTGCCAGGCGGCTGGCTGCCATCGGCCCGGATGAGCTGGCTCGCCGCCTGCTGGCCCGGGCCTCAACCACCCAACCACCCGCCTGCTCCCGTGCTGGCCATGTGGGCGAGATCGTCGTGCATGGCGAGGACATCCGCCGCCCCCTCGGCCAGGAGCACCAGTCACCAGAGGCCGCCCTGGTGGCACTCCCCGCGGCTAAGCTTTGCCGGGTGCCCGCTCAGCTGATCACTGCAGTCGCTCTCTACGGCACCAAGACCGGCGAGGTCAAGAAGTTGCTGGAGACCGTGCAGGCACTGCTCAGCGAGAGCCTGCGCGGCGGATTCCGTCCCTACACGCTCGACCAGGTACATGGCACCGTGGTCAGGCTGGACGGAGTGGCAGATGCGCGGACGGGAATGATCGTCAACCGGCGCTACCTTGAGGTCACTGGCATCCCGCGCGCGATGGATCATGCCCGGGCACTGGAGATCCTTGCTGCTGGTCTCACGCCCCCGCTGAGCATCCGCATCGGCGGCTACGGACCGGACACCCCGGCATCGTTCTCAAGCCGCGGACAGCATCCGTATGAGCGGATGTTCTCCGTGCAGGGGAATGCGTTCGTCCTGGTGGGATGGCCTCTGAGCACGGTGACAGCCGGCATTTCACCCGGACCGCTTGATGAACTTCGCCGGGCGATGAGCGAGGCGAACATTTTGCACTGGTACCACGAGCCGGTCGCCGATGTCGACAATGACTTCCATCTTGTCGTCGGCCACCACGATGGCGTCCCGGAGCATGAGGCGAAGGATGCGGTACGCGGCGTACGCGCCTATCTGGCACAGCATCCTGTCCAGGTAGAGGTGGGCGCCGATCAGATGACCATCATTGCCGCGGACTCGCCGACGCTAGCGCCCGCGCAGTTCATTGGCCGGCTTCCGGTGGAACCTGCGGATATCGTGAACTTGTACCGCTAGCGGCACATCATGACGGCCGGGCGCGACTGCCATCGCCAGCTCGCGCCAACAGGCGGAGCCCGGCCGGGGGCGATTGCCTAGCTTTCCTGCAGCCCTAGCGTGCCGTGGTGCCAGAAGACCGCAACACGGGCGTCCGACAGGAATTGCGGTACCTCACCGAGGTCGACCACCACGACCACGAGGCGCTCGGCGCGCTGAATGGGGTCGACGGGCGCGGTGTAGGCATAGCCCGCTGTACCAGATCACGCTGGCGCCCGGGGAACCCCACGACCGCAGGCGGCAGCGAGCCGCCGACTTGACGCAACCATTTGATTGCCATAATATAGCAATCAAATGGTTGCTATATTATGCAAGTCCCTGTTCCGGTCAGGCCGCTGCGACGGCAGCCGCGCTGACAGCGACGCTCGGGCTCGCCGCCGCATCCTGGGTGATCGCGGTCCGGCAGATGAACGGGATGGACATGGGCGTGGCGACCCGGCTCGATTCGTTCACGTTCTTTGCCGCCCTGCAGGTGCCGATGATGGCAGCGATGATGCTGCCGGGCGCGGTTCCGGCAGTCCTGAGACGCGCCCATGCCAGCGGTGGAGTGCGCACCGTGCCGCTATTCGTCGGGTCGTACCTGGCCGTCTGGGCACTCCTGGGCGCCGCCGTGTTTGCGTTGTACCGGCCGCACGGGCCTTTCGCGGCCGGCACGGCCACGATCGTGGCAGGTGTCTACGAGTTCACGCCGCTCAAGCAGCGCTTCCGCCGGCGCTGCCGGGAGAGCGTCCGTTCTGGATTCGAGTTCGGGCTCTGCTGCGCCGGCTCGAGCATCGGACTGATGCTGATGCTGGTGGCGCTGGGCGTCATGAGCGTCACCTGGATGGCCGTGATCGCGGTCCTCGTCCTCGTCCAGAAGCTCCTGCCCGCGAAAACCGCCATCGACGTGCCGCTGGCGCTAGCGATCGTCGGACTGGGAATCCTGATCGTCATCCGCCCACATCAGTTCCCGGGCTCACGCCGCCGATGTGAGACATCATCGGTGGCGCAGGCCACGCCAAGCCGTTGTAAAGACAAAAGACAAGCTGTAAACGACGAGAAGGAGCGAGCAATGACCGATCACAAGACCGGAACACGTGCCGAGTGGCTTGCGGCCCGGCTGGAGCTGCTCGACGCCGAGAAGGCGCTGACGCGGCGTAGCGACGAACTGGCGCGGTGGCGGCAAGAGCTGCCCTGGGTCCGGATCGGCAAGGAGTACTGCTTCGAGACCGATGAGGGCACAGCGTCCCTCGCCGATCTCTTCGCAGGACGCTCGCAGCTGCTCATCTATCACTTCATGTTCGGCCCGAGTACACGGCAGGGTGCCCGTCCTACTCGGCGATCGCGGACGGCTTCGACGGTTCCGTCGTCCACCTCGCGAATCACGACGTCACGCTCTGCGCGGTGTCGCGGGCTCCGCTCGCGAAACTGCAGGCGTACAAGCGGCGGATGGGCTGGAGCTTCCCCTGGGCGTCTTCGTCCGGCAGCGACTTCAACTACGACTTCCAGGCGGCAATCACCAAGGAGCAGTGGGAGTCGGGAGCCGTCGAGTACAACTTCCGCAGGGCGGACTTCCGGCCGCCAGCCGGTCAGGACAGTTCCGGGCTCGACGAGTTCGCATCGAGCGTCGTCGGAACGAACTGGGAGACGTACAGGCGAGAAGGTCCCGGCGTGAGCGCGTTCACAATCGAGGATGGCGTCGTCTACCACACCTACTCGGCGTACGAGCGCGGCCTGGACGGCCTCTGGGGCATGTACCAGTGGCTCGACCGCGCGCCACTCGGTCGCAACGAGACCAGCTTCTGGTGGCGCCGCCACGACGAGTACGACAGCCAGTGAAACCTCCACAAGCAAAGGAAGAGGACGACTGTCAGTGACTTGTCGGGCAGGACCACCGCCCCGGTTATCAACTCCGAGCCAGAGCTGTGCCGGTACGCCTGGGCGTGCCGAACACGGACCCGGAGGTAGCGGTCGATGCTGCGGGCAGCCGCATGGCCGATTTCCCTCGGCCGCCAGCTGCAGCCGGCTACCCGACCGGGCCGATTTCGGCGCCGGCGAGCTCGGCGAAGATGAGGAGGATGTCCGGGAGGGTGCGGCCGTTGCGGATAGCGCACCTCGCAGTGCAGCTGGGTCAGTGCCGCCTCAAGGCCGGCGACGGCGCCGGCTGTGAAGAACTCGGTTAGCGTTGCGTGACCCTGGATGAGCAGGCGGGGCCGCAGGCTGCCGATGAAGGCGAGGGTCTCCAGGAGCCCTTCGGGGGAGCCTTCGGCGGCGAATGGCTGGCCCAGGTAGGGCATCATCACGTCGCCGGCGAACAGCCCGCCGTTCGCCGGGAGTTGGACCATCAGCGCGTCTGTGGTTCCCGCCCGGCGCCGGGTAAAGAAGAAAGCTCGGTGCCCCCTGCGGTCCCCGAGTCCTGACTTGCGTTCGGCCTCGGCTGCCTGGTCATCTTGGCCCAGCACGGCATGGGCAGCGGCGAGGCCGTGGTGCGCGGCGCGCAGCAGCATCGGCGGGAACTGGTCCCGGACGGCCAGGACGAACTCCAGGTCGGCCACGGCCAGTTCGGCCCGCCGCCGGTCCGGCGGCAGCCCGGCCAGGGCCAGCCCGCGGAAGTACTGCGGCAGGCCAAGATCGGTAGCCGCGGCCCGGTCCAGCTTGGCCAGCGCGGCGTCCGCGTCTTCGCCTAGCCGTGCCTGGAAGGACCCGGCGAGCGCGAGCGGCAGCGCCTCGCCTGGCTGGGCGCCGGCAAACTCGGAGACGTAGCGGTATCCCTCGGCGTCTCCGCGGGCAGCCGCCAGCCTGGTGGCGGGATGACCATGATGGCCCGATCGGCGCCAGGCCAGCGGGCCGCTGTCTTGAGTGATTCGATGCCGCGTGGCGGGCGATCGGTCCGGTCATGATCGCTGGTTCCCTTCGGTGCTAATCGGGTGTGGCGGGGCAGCGGTCTTGCTGCCGCAGGGTTACCGGGCCGCTGAGGCGGGATGCGCTTTGGTCCTGGCCATCCGGCGGCCTTCGGCTGTTTCGACGTCATCGGCCGTTGGGCTCGCTGGCCGGGCGGGCTGGGCGGGCAGGAACAGGACTGCCAGGAGGGCCCCCCGCGGCGGCAACGGAGCCGGCGATAAGGCAGCCGACAGTGAGGCCGCGCAGGAATGCGTTGGTGGACGCGTGCTGCAGTGCCTGTCCGAGGACCGGGTGGCCGAGGGCCGCGATCTTGCCGGCGGCCACGTAGGCCGCGCCGACGGACTGATGTGCGATCGCCCCGGCCTGGCCTGGAACGCTCGCTGGCATGGTGGCGGTCAGCCGTGATCCGTAGACGGATGCGTAAATGCTGCCGATCACGGCCACGCCGAGCGTGCCGCCGACAAGCCTGGTGGAGTCGTTCACGGCCGAGCCGACGCCTGCCATCCGCCGCGAAATGGCGCCCATGATGGACTCGGTGGCGGGCGCTGAGGTCAGGCCCATGCCGAGCCCGTACAGCACCATCTGGACCGCGATGATGCCGTAACTGATCGTTGCGCTGGTGGTCACCGCCACCCAGCCGTAGAACGCGGCCATCGCGACCAGCCCGATGGTGACGATGAGCTTGGTCCCTGCCCGCACGGCGAGCGCAGTCCCTGCTACCGATCCGGCGCCTGCCGACAACGCCACTGGGAGCAGGTGCACCCCGGTCGAGAGCGGGCCGTAGCCCCTGACAAACTGGAAGTACTGGGTCATCAGGAAGATGAAGCCGAACAGCGTAAAGAATGACACCGTGACCGCGCCGCTGGCTGCGCTGAACCGCAGGTTGCGGAATAGCCGCATATCGAGCATCGGGTGCACGGCAAGTCGCTCGCGCACGATGAACGCGGCAAGCAGAACCGCCGAGGCGGCAAAGCCGGCCAGGCTTCGCCCGGCTCCCCATCCGTAGGCCGGTGCCTCGATGACGGTGAAGACCAGCAGTGCCATGGTTGCTGACGACAGCACCAGGCCGGGGATGTCAGGAGCTGCCGCCTCCGAGTCCTTCGAAGTGGGAACGATGAGCGCCACCAGGATCGCGGCCACGGCTGCTACCGGCGCCCGGGCCTGATCCGGCGGGAAGACGCCCCGCCTCCCATCGCCACCACCTTGTTCCACCTGACCGACGCGGGCGCGGAGTTGCAGCCGGTCCTCGACGCCATCGGCCGGTGGGGGGTCAGGTACATGATCGAGCCCGCGGGCGGCGACCAGTTCCGCGGCCACTGGTTCGCCTTCCCGGCCTCGTTCTTCCTGCACGACCGCGATCCTGGCGGGCCACCGGTGTCGATCGAGCTGCGCACCGCCAGCAGTCCTGTGATCATCGAGGTATCCGGCGGCTCGGTCACCACCCGGCTCGGCTCCGCCGCAGCACCGGACCTCATCCTGGCCGGCGAACCGCGGCTCATCCTCGCCCTGTTCGCCGGCAAGCTCACCGCCGCCGAGGTAACCGATCGCGGCCTGGAGATCAGCGGCGACGCCAGCGTGCTGCAGCGCGTGCTGCCGGAACAAGTGGCCGCGTAGCACTATCTGGATGATCTGCGAGCGCCGTGCACGCCGATAGGCCACGCGGATCGGCCACGCGGATCGGCCACGCGGATCGGCCACGCGGATCGGCCACGCGGATCGGCCACGCGGATCGGCCACGCGGATCGGCCACGCGGATCGGCCACGCGGATCGGCGGAGGCGCGACCATGCGGTCAGCACCGATCTCATGCACTTCAGTCCCCGGCCATCCCCTCGCCGGCGCCAAATCCCAGGCTGGCCGTTCGGGTCAAGGGTGGCCGAAGGCAATCGCTGGCGACGCCAGGCCCTTAACTATGCGGCCTTGGCTGCGGCACGAGTCCAGCGAGCGCCATTGACGGTGATCTTGGTGCGCCGTGAGGATGGCCCCTTCCGGACGCCGAGGTCCAGCCGGGCGAATGTGACCTGCTACGGCGCTAGCCACTGCCGGTGCGCTGCTGGGCTTGGGTGATAGCCCAGGCGGCGTTGATCAGGCCGATATGGCTGAGCGCCTGCGGGAAATTGCCGATCATCTCGCCGTTGCGGGGGTCGACCTCCTCGGCGAGCAGGCCGACATCGTTGATGGCGGCCACGGCACGCTCGGAGGTCACGGTGGCTGCCTCGACTTCGCCCGCGAGTGCCTGCGCCTGCGCCAGCCAGAACGTGCACAGCAGGAACGTGCCCTCCTCACCCGCCAGGCCGTGGCTCGCTACAAGTAGGGTCGGACGTCTCAATAGCGGTGGCAGATGGCAGGAGCCCGGGCCCTGCGGCAACGACCGGGAACCAGCGCCGCCTGGCGGCCGTGATCAGTTCCGGCCGACACACGGGTGACCGGCGGGTGGTTCGACGTCGTCGTAGACGCGGGCCGCAGCCAGCAGCCCGTCCGGGCCGCGCTCGTAGACCCCGATTCCCGCCTGGGGCGGCAGGTCATGGCTGCCCCAGCGGACACAGTTGTACTCCACCGCGCAGCGCACCCCGTCGTCGGTCACCGCGCAGTGCTGCAGGCCGATACCGCCACCCGCGCTGAAGCGCCGGGTGAAAAACGAGCGGAGCTCGGCGGTACCGCGGTGGGTGAGGTGCGGGCCGATGGGCTCGCGGAAGTACCCATCCGCCGCGAAGGTATTCACCACTGCTTCAGCGTCACCAGCGTCCAGCCCGGCCTGGTAGCGGCCGACGACATCACCGGGGCTGACAGGCCCGGGCTTCAGGATAGGAGGCCGGACGTGGCGCCGTCCATCGACCAGCCACAGGCTGAGGTAGGAGCGGAACACCACCGACCTATCGTCGGGGGATTCGGCGACGACCGCCACTGGCCACACCGCTTCCCGCCCGTCATAGGCCGTCAGGTGCGCCAGCAGTTCCACCACCGCCCGCCCGCCGACGACGGTCGAGGCCACGGTCTCGATACGGGCGTGGCGCTCGGCCAGCAAGGATTGACTCTGCCTGACGAACCGCCGCAGCTCCTTGTGGCCTCGGATCTCGCCCGCGCGGGGATCATGGACCACCACTTCACCCGGCCACACCGTCTCCAGGGCGTGAGTGTCACCCTGGTTCAGTGCGGTGAAGTACTGCCCGACCGGATCAGACTGCCCTGCGGCGCGAGCCTGCCTGCGCGCCAGTTCTACGGCATTGACGAAATCCGGAAACCACGGCATCTCACACCTCATACTCCCTTGGCGGCCGGACAGGTTCTCCGCAGACTGCCGATCTTGGCCCTCCGGCAACATCCTCTCCCCAGCGCCACCCTGAGGAAAGCCCACACCGGCAGCGGAGGTGGCCAGGGCAGCATGGGGGGCATTCGGGGCAACCCCCAGCAGCGAGTGTCGGCAGCATCTTTGCCCAGGACGTCGATTCGGGGCAATGCCACTGCCTTTCGCAAACCCGTTAGCAAGCCCGGGTCGCCAGAGATGATCAAGCCAGCGTTTGCGCTGGTCAGACGGGATTACCGCGCAGCCCTCAGCATGAACGTGAGTGGGGGGCATGCTCCGGCCTGCGCCTCGCCGGTGACCTCGAAGCCAAGGCGCTTGTAGAAGGAGATGGTGCGCGGATTGGGGGTTTCGAGGTAAGCGGGCAGATGACTCTCGTCAACGATCCCAAGGCAGGACTTCAACAGCTGGCTACCGAGCCCGCTGCCCTGCAAGGCGACGTCGACACCAAACCACGGCAGATACCGGTGCGGATACGTCGGATGTGCTGCGTCCATCTGGCCAAGGACGGCAAACATGTCGTCATGCTGACCCGGTGCTACGCTACTGGCGAGCACGGTAGCAATGGCGTCGCCGTCCGGCTCGATGCCCGGTGGCAGCCAGAGGGCGACGGCGGAGAACTCGCCAAGTCTCCAAACGGTCCGTTCCCCGAAAGCCCACCGCCGAAGGCGCCAAGAAACCTGGGGAAATCCGCGAGATACTGCTCCGATTCCGGATAGAGCCAACGCTCAACAGGGTCAGCCGCGAAGGCGAGCGTGAGGGTGGCCGGCGCCTGGGTCTGTTCGTTTTCGCCCACGGGCGAGAACGATAGCTCGCTCATGCTGCTCACCCTATGCCGGTAGGTGGCCGCCCTCGTGTGCGGCATCAGTGCTTAATCAGGATCGATTGCGGGAGCTACAGCCCTAGGCCAGTCCGTCGCTGATTATCTCGTCGCACTTTTGATGGCGGCTGGCGGGCTGGAGGGCGGCCGCCTGCGGTGACGGATAGGCGGATGTCCGACACGCCGGGCTGGTGAGGCCCCGGTTACGTGATCTTGCGGGCTGGACGCGGAAGCATCGGCGGTGCTTACGTCCGCCTCTGCTGAGGGAACCCGCCGATGCTTCCGCCCCTGAACCTATCTGCTTCGCTGCCGTGCCTGCTCGGTGAACTGCGGCCGTGCTTCACCGCGCCGGGGTTCGCCACGTTCTGCGGCCTGGGTCGCCGGGCTTGCCGGGCGGCACTCGGCACTACACGGTGGATCATCAGCAAGAAACGCGGGTTCGACTTCTGAGCCCTGCGCGCCCCCTTGAACCACGAGTTTTGCGTGCTTCAAACGGAGTTTCCCGAACTGCTGGCTCAGCGAACTCCCTGGAATGATGGAGGCAACGAGTAGCCAATCGGAGTAACGATCATTGGGCTGGCCTGTAGGGTTATCGCCCACCGCCAGAGGCCGTCCGCACGACGCTGATGATGACTAAAGATCTCTAATGGTGGGTGTTACAGACTCATCGACAGCCCGGCCGCCTAAGTAGCAACTGAGCGTCAGTCACGTAACCCGCCCACCAGCGGTTGACCCCGCTGCCGCCGCGCCCTGCTTTTAGCATTCTGCACGCGGGGTGGTACCAATGACGGCAGGGCCTGGTGACCAGGGTTCAGCAGACGCGGCGGCCCGTGGCTATCTGCGGGCGTCGAATGCCGACCGCGAGCATGTGATCGATGTGCTCAAGCCGATGAGCAATGCAGCCAAGGCGGGCACATGCGTGGTCATTGCGGTAGCCGTGGCGGTCATCGTGTCGATCCCCACCGGCGGTGCCGCACTCTTCGTGTTCGCGCCCTTCTATTTCATGGCCTTGCTGGTCGCTGGTGCCCAGATACTCGCCTCGCGACAGGAGAAGCGCTCCCGCCGCGAGCAGCTGCCGCCGCGGGCCAGCGCAGTTCGGTCAAACGCTCGAGGGTGAGCGGGACGGCGGGCCCGGCAATGACCTGATCCTCTGCCAAGCCCACAGGGAGGCCCCCGAATGCCGGACCGGCCGACTGCCCGCGTGACCAGGGGGACTGTGGACAGGCATGCCCCATTGTGCTCGGCCGTTGACGTGGCCGGGGGCATGACCGCAACCTTTGCTCCTCGCGCCCGAGGCAAGTGACGTGGCCGGACGCCAAACCTGAGCTGCCGGAAGCTCCATCTCTCTGGGCCAGCCTGTCGTCGTGCACCTGAGTCACAGATCTGGTTTTAGCCGGGGCCCGCCTGATCGACCGGAATGGTCGTCAGGTGACGGACCGGGCCAATTACAGATCGTGATGCCGAGCGTGGCTGACTCCCGAGACGACCCCTACGCTCGCCGACTCTGCAGGCGCCAGGGACTTGCCCGTGCGCGGGCAGGTGCCGCACAGGTTGGCTGTTGAGGGTCGCATTAGCGCGGCATTTCCCGCCGCCCGTTCAGGTGGCGGCTTTCCGGGCGGCGTCGAAGGGGGCCCGGTCGAAGATGAACCGGCTGTAGGTGATCTTGCCGTTGGTGACGGTGACGCACTCGGCCCCGGGAGCACTTTTTACTGGCACGGTTTCGGTGTCGTACATGATGAGCGCGGTCTTGTCGTCACCATAGGCAGCGATCATCTTCGAGCCGGTGACGATCTGGACGAACGGGCCTAGGAACGCCCGGTACGCCCCAGCGCCCTGCAGGCGGCCTGCCGGCGCGTCACAGATGATGTCGTCGGCGATGTAGCTCATGGCAGTGTCCAGGTCATGACTGGCCCAGGCGTGATAGTAGGCCAGCGCGATGCGCAGGGCGGGACTGGCGGCTTCGGTCATGATGTGCTCCTCACTGCGACGGGCCCGCAGGCGGCGTTGCCTTATCCGTTCAGACACCGCGGCGGCCAGCAACGGAACGCTGCGCGGGGAATTGCAGTGAGCGTGGCATGATTCGGCGGTGGAGCAGGTCATGCTGGAACGAGCTCGCGATGGCGACGAGCAGGCGTTCCGCGAGCTCACCGACCCGCACCGGCATGAGCTGCAGGTGCACTGCTACCGGCTGCTCGGCTCGCTGACCGACGCCGAGGACATGCTGCAGGAGACGCTGCTCGCAGCGTGGCGGGGCCTTGCTGGCCTCCAAGAGCAGGCCTCGTTGCGGTCCTGGCTGTACCGCATCGCGACCAACCGCTGTCTCAACGCGCTGCGCTCAGCTGGCCGCCGGATCCCGGCCGAGCCGGTGCCGCCGTTCCAGCCGCCTGAGCCCTCCCGGCGCGGCGAAGTCACCTGGCTGCAGCCTTACCCAGACATTTTGCTGGAGGGAATCCCCGACACCGCACCAGGCCCCGGGGCCCGCTACCGCGCCACCGAGGCCGTGGAACTGGCCTTCGTCGCTGCCTTGCAGCGCATCCCGCCGCGGCAGGCGGCCGCCCTGGTGCTCCACGACGTGCTCGGCTTCTCCACGGGGGAGGCGGCGAGCCTGCTCAACACCAGCCAGACCACGATCAAGGGCCTGTTGCAACGGGCCCGGCTCTCCCTCGGCCGGCGGCACTGCGGCAGTGCCGATCGTGCCCGGCCGGGGGCAGCCCAGGAGCGCAGCCTCGCCCGGCGGTTCGCGCGGGCGTTCACCGCCGGCGACGTCGACGCCGTGGTGGCGCTGCTTACCGACGACGCGTGGCTTTCGATGCCTCCTGCACCGCACGAGTACCACGGCATCGACGCGATCGGGGCATTCCTGCGAGCCTCCTTCGGCTGGCGCGGCGAACGCCGGGTGTTCCTGGTGCCCGCCCGCGCCAACACCCAGCCCGCCTTCGGCAGTTACGTCAGCCATCTCACCAAGCCGATCGCCATTCCGGCGGGCCTCGTCGTGCTCACGGCCGGCGGTGACCGGATCCAGGCCATCACCCGGTTCCACGAAGACACGCTCTACCCCCGGTTCGGGCTTCCCCTATCCCTGGCCAAGCCAGAGGAACCTTCTAGATGCTGACCATGGGCCGCCGCATCCGGCCGCAGCCGAACCGGGACGGACAGCCATCCGGCGGCACGCGCATCCCCCGGCTGCGACCGGGATGGCTTGCGGGCCCGTGCAGGAAGCAGACGATCTTAGTGCGCAGATCACCCGGATCTGCGCCCATCACGGGCGCGGCTGTCACGCCCAGCCAGCCGCGTAGGCGGATATTCGCGGTCGCCGTCGCGAGGGTTAGGCCAGGCTCGGTGGCAAGCTGGCGAGCTGTTATCTTGCGGCCGGCTGGCGATGACGCGAGAAGCCGGGAAGGGTTTCGTGTCCGCCGGGCAGGATTCGGGCTGAGCTGGTCAGGCGGCGTGGGTCTCGAATCATACGGAGCCGAGGTCGTGGACTGCGGTGAGGCGCACGTCGGCGTCCAGCGCCGCAGCGAGCCGCCGCAGCAGGGCGACGGTGGGCTCGGTGCCGCCTTCTTCGATGCACTCGATCTCGCCGGCGGTCATTTCCGCGCGCTGGGCGAGATCGGCGACGCTCAGGCCGAAGGCGATCCGCCGGTCGTGCAGTGCCTTGCCGAAGGCCAGGGCCTCGCGGATCGCGATCCGCTCAGGATCCTCGTCCTGAATGCCAGGGCGTGCCCAGCGGGTGTGGTAGCCGGTCAGCACACCTGCCTTTCGCAGGTCTCGGCCGCCGGCTTCCGGTGGTCGCGCTCGCAGAGTTTCTGCGCCCGGACTGCCCGGCCGGTCTGCACTTGATCATGCTGCCTGGTCTTCCGGAACACCGTCAGGAGCACGATTGTGCCTCCAGGAGCACACCAGCACCCGGGCCGCAAACATTGCGAAGCCGGATCCGCAGCTCCCAGAACGCGCTCTCAAGGTGGTCTGACCAGGGGCCCGAGTTCGGTGCCTTTCTCCGCGAGCATCTCGCACACCTCGCCGGCCGCTTGAAGTCGCTGTCGCTGAGGCTGTCCGGCCAGTCACGGACCTCCGGCTCGAGCTCGAAGTCGTGCAGCTCCCGTCTCCTGTCCCTCACGCCCGGCAAAGATACCGGGTATGCCCGACAATGCCCGGCCGTGCTGGCGGGATGAGGCGGTCACGCGATTCCCGCCATGACGCGGTCGTAGTTGCGGCGCGCCCGAGCGCCGCGGGCGCTGGCGCCGTACCGGCGGAGCATCTGCGGGGAGGCCCGGCCGTTCAGCTCCATCAGGTCGCCTCGGCGCCTCCCCGGTCCAGCCAGGTGTGGCTGAAATGATGCCGGAACCTGTGCGGGCAGACGGCGACTCCGCACTGGCGGCCGCGCCGGGCGACCATCTGGCAGATGCCGCCGGCGGTCACCGGCCCTCGGTTGTTAACTCCCGGCTACAACTGCGCCCGGTACGCCTGGGTGTCTCGGGCCCGGACCCGGAGAGAGAGCCCACCTGCCGACGAGCAGCACGTATCCCAGTACAGCAGGGTGGCCTCGGTGTGACTGGGCCTGCACTCCTCAACTTTGTGTGATCATGATCGAGTGACCGTTAGAAGGTGGGCTCTGTGGCGGCATCCGGTATGGAAATCATGGGTCTCTCCTGGCTACATGGGATCCAGGAGCCGATTCCCGGCCGTTCTGTGGCCGATGTCACTGTCATGCCGTGGGAGAAGGCCGCGCTCGCGAACCCCAGTCGCTTTGCAGAGGATCTGCGCGTTCTGGGGCTGAGGGACGAGGATTTTCAGACATCGGTGGACTTGGCGGCCTCCGTCAAGGCGGAGGCTGATGCCGCCGTTCGGGTCTTCTTGGGAAGGCGGGGGCCCGGCATCATGGGGAATCCGTCTGATGCAGTGGAGGCCGATCGGATCTACAACTCAGCCCGGTCGGCTGGACTGAGCACGCTCAGAAGCTGGTGGAAGGACCGGAGCATACGGATTGAGGATCGCAATGAAGTACTGCTTCAGTTGCCTTTGTTCTTGATATCCGCAGCGGCGGCTCCCGGCTGCACAGCGTCATTCACGATGGAAGGCGGCCAAGCACAAGAGTTTAGCTGGTCAGTAACCATTCTTGGCACGGGACTTGGTGCGGACAGTAGCATCCGGACGTCTGCTTCAGCCACATTCAGGGTAGCTGCAGGTGAGACTAAGGTGGTCTTCTTGCCAGCGACAGTCTTCGTTGAGAAAGTAGTCGTGCTGGATCGGGGAACGCTTATCTCCCATGGCTACCGCATTGACGTAGCTGGTCTCCATAAACAGATTTATGACCCAGCCGTGATGCTCCTTGCGGCCGACGCTGTTCCGCCGCTCGGGACTATTGAGCGCAGGTACAAGCTATCTGGTGATCTAACAGGCGATATCGCCACTTATGGATACACTTTCACGCGGTTCAGAAAACGACCCTTGCGACTGGGAATTAAGGCCTACGGAACAGAGCTTGGGCTGAGTGTGCTATCCGTGATGGAAAAACGTATGGAACTAACCTACGAACTCCGCGGTGGATATAACTATGCCCTCCATCGTGTAGCTGAGTGGGATGGCTTTATATGGGCTAGCCCTGATCACGTCTCAATTCCCGGAAACTATCCGTGAGCTGGACGGCTTCGGCTGCACCCGTCCAGGTTCACCCAGCCTGGCCGGACAGGCCGCCCATCCGCACCGACCACGAGAGCGTGCTCGCACGTCCACGCTCCGCTGGATCAGACGACACGTTGGGCAAGCGGTCACCGTGACAGTCATAGGAGGACGCCGACTTCGCGACCGCATCGTAGGCCGCGCAGTCTTCCCGAACTTCGGTCAGGGCGGCTTCACCCCTACCGACCTCGGCCAGGGCGCCCAGACGACAACCGCCGCCCTCCAGCCGCTGGCGGCGGGCCCCCGGTTTCAGTTCGTGCTGGTCCATTTCACGCCCGGCCAGCCGTGGACCGGAAGCAATGCGGCTTTCAGCGGTCCATGGCCGGCTTCTGCCAGAGTTTCGGCGGACTGCGCGAGCGGGCGCCCGATCCCGTTCGCGCCCTCCACCGCCCAGACCCGCTCCGGCCACTGCCGAACGCAACTCATCAGCAGCCGGTAACCCTGCGCGTCCGTACCGGACCGGCCGGGTGGCCCGCAGGCTCTCCCGGCAGTCCCTGGCCCCGGGACGTCACCGGCAGCGCGTGCGATCCACCCCGATGATTACCCGGCCCGCCACGCGATCCTCTCTCGCTTTGAGCTGCAAGCGGTCAGCGCGGACGGGCAACGCTACTTCGAGCTGAGCAGACCCCCGGGCGACGCCTCGCCACGGCACCCGGCCAGGACGCACGCCGTGAAAGAGCCACGCTCAGCAACCGAGACGCGGGATTCCCCTGAGCCGCAAGAGGGAGCGTCCGGCCGGGCACCGCACCCGAGCCTGCGCCGGCCCAGTGGTCTAGGAAGACATAAGTAGCCGCCGACTGCGCGGTGCTTCCGGGGTTTCGGTCGCGCTCGGCTAAGGACTAATTGCCGTGAGCTCGGGCAACCCATGAACTCCGGGTGCGGGCAGTGCCGCTGGCGGGCTGTGTTCCTGAGGGAGCCCGTTGTGGCGACTGCGCGGGGCTGGCGGGGTGGCGCAGGCACAGCTTGCCGCGACGGCGGGCAAGCTGTGCCTGCTTGCCCGGCCGGCGTCACGGAGCCAGACTCAGCTGGCCTGGAGTTCCGGGCAGAGGAGGTGCGTTCCGTTACTAGCGTGGCTGATGTAGTTGACATTGACCGCTACCCGGTTGACCGCCTGGACGGTCCGGCCGGGCAGGATCTTGTGGCCCGCTGCCGCAGGGAGCTCGCGGTCGCCGGCGGTTCTCGAGGGGTTCATCCGGCCCGCGGCGGTGGCGGCCGTGGTGGACTGGGCGATGCTGGCGATGCCGGAGGCCTACCGGACTGAGGCTGAGCACAACGTCTACTTCACCGTCGATGATCCCGGGCTGCCCGCCGGCGATCCGCACCGCATCCGCGTGCGCTCGGCCAGCGCTGTAGCCGCACGGGCGCGCTGCGTCCGACTTCCCCGATGATCGCGCCGCGGACTGGGGCGCCACACAGCCAGCCCCTATCCGATAGCCAATAGCGGATTCCCCTACGCAACGGTCTTGGAGCTAGATAAGTGATTTCATGTCCAGAAGCTCTGACCGGCTCCGCTCACTAGGTGAAGGGCCACGACAGGCGCGGCCCGCGACACCAGGAGACCACCATGCCGAAGTACCTGCTCCTCAAGCACTACCGCGGCGGCCCGGAGCCGCACCGTCCGGTGCCCCCGATGGACCAGTGGGCCCCCGCGGACGTGAAGGCGCACATGGCCTTCCTCAAGCACGTCAGCGAGCTGCTCGAGGAGAACGGCGAGTACGTCGACGCGCAGGCGCTTACGCCAGCACGCACCTGGGTGCGCTACGGCGGCCCGGACGCCGCGCCAGTCACCACCGACGGCCCGCTGCCCGAGACCAGCGATCTCGTGGCGGGCTGGTACATGATCGACGTCGAGTCGCACGAGCGCGCGGTCGAGCTCGCGGCCTACGTCTCCTCCGAGCCCGGCCCGGGCGGGGAGCCGCTGTATGAGTGGATCGACGTCCGGGAGGTCATGTCCGAGGCGCCCTCAGACGACTGATCCGGCGTGATCGAGGAGCCGGTGCGACGGCTGGACGAGGGCGCGCTGCGCGCCCTCGTCCCTCGGGTGCTCGCGGGCCTGGTCCGGCGGGGCGAGGATTTCGATGCCGCCGAGGACGCGCTGCAGGAGGCGCTGCTGGAGGCGCTGCGGGTGTGGCCCGAGCACCCGCCGCGCGACCCGCGCGCGTGGCTGGCGACGGTCGCGACCCGGCGGCTCGTCGACGCCCGCCGCAGCGAGGCCGCTCGTCACCGCCGCGAGGAGGCGACGTACGCCGAGCCGCGGCCCGCCGCCACCGAGGAGGGCGACGACACCCTCTTCCTGCTCTTCTGCTGCTGCCACCCCGACCTCGCGCCCGCCTCCCAGGTGGCGCTGACCCTGCGCGCCGTCGGCGGCCTCACCACCCAGGAGATCGCCGACGCCTTCTACGTGCCGGAGGCGACGATGGCGCAGCGGATCAGCCGGGCCAAGCGCGCACTGCAGGGGCGCCGCCTGGACCAGCCCGGCGACCTCGCCGTTGTGCTGCGCGTCCTCTACCTCGTCTACGCGGCCGGCCACGCGGGCCGGGTGGACCTGGCCGGCGAGGCGATCCGGCTCGCCCGCCAACTCACCCTGGCCACCGGGGAACCGGAGGCGCGCGGGCTGCTCGCGCTGATGCTCCTCAACCACGCCCGCCTCCCGGCGCGACTCGACTCAGAGGGCCGGATCGTCACGCTCGACCGGCAGGACCGCGGCCTGTGGGACACCCGCGAGATCGCCGAGGGCGTGCGCGTCCTGCAGTCGGCGCTGGCCGTTCAGCTCCCCGGCCGCTACCAGGCCGAGGCCGCCATCGCCGCCCTGCACGACGACGCGGCAAGCGCCGAGGAGACCGACTGGCCGCAGATCCTCGCCTGGTACGACGACCTCGTCGCCCTCACCGGCGACCCGTTGCGCCAGGACCCCGCCGCGGCGCTCGGGCGCGCGGTCGCGGTCGGCCACGTCCTCGGCGCCGCCGCCGGGCTGCGCGAGACCGACCGGCTGCGCGAGGTACTCGGCGAGCGGCACCGGTGGCACGCCGTCCGCGGCCACCTGCACGAGCTGGGCGGCGACCTCTCTGCCGCCGCCACTGCGTACGCGGAGGCCGCCCGCCGGGCCACGAACGTCGCCGAGCGCGACCACCTAGTCCGCCAGGCGGCCCGCGCGCGGGCCGCCGGGCTATGCGGGAACAGTCGTCTCACTGAGCGTCCTCCATAGGCTCGCGTACCCTGCTATGACCCGATTGAGCCGGCAACTCATCGCTGGTCTCTTCAGGCCAATGGGCGGCGCGTTCCCGCCAGCCGATCGGCAACCGAGAAACGCTGTAGCTGGGGCCGTCGTGTCGCGCTACCGGCGAGCGCATGACGATCCAGCGCATGGAGCACGCGGGCATCGTGGTCGACGACCTCGCGGCCGCGAGGCGTTCTTCGTCGAGCTCGGACTCAAGCTGCAGGGCGAGGGGCCGGTCGAGGGCGGCTGGGTGGACCGCGTGGTGGGGCTCGAAGGGCGTCCGGGCGGAGATCGCGATGGTGGAGACCCGGACGGCCACGGACGGCTCGAGCTGACGAAGTTTCACGCCCCGCCGGGCCGGGGCGGCGACCGGCACGCGCCGGCGAACACCCCGGGCATCGGCCATGTCGCATTCGCAGTCGACGATATCGACTGCGTCGTCGCTAGCTTGCGAGCCCGCGGCGCGGAGCTCGCTGGCGAGGTGGAGCGCTACGAAGACAGCTATCGGCTCCGCTACGTCCGCGGCCCGGAGGGGATCATCGTCGAGCTGGCGGGAGCAGATCGGCAGGTCGCGGCAGTAGTCAGCTGGCAGGCCATTGCGGTGGCCCTGGTCGGGATTGCGGCCGGGGTGCCGCTGGGGATCGCGGCCGGCAAAGTCTTCTGGCGCGTGTTCGCCACGAACTTCGGAGTGGTGCCGCTAACAGTGGTGAATGCGCTGCCTGTGGCCGCACTCGCCTTCGGGGTGCTCGCCGCAGCCAACGTGCTCGCCTTCTTCCCCGCGCTGCTGGCCGCGCGGTCACGCCCGGCCCAGCTGCTGCGGGCCGAGTGAGGGACATCTGCCAAGCGGAACCGCGAGCCGCTACCACGACGCTGACCCGCAGCGACCGCGTGTTGATCGTGCCGGGGCCGGGCGCCTGACGGCGACGATGACACGCAGGCAGGGCCCCAGAACTGGCCGTTCCGTGCCGCTCGGCCGCGGCGAACCAGCCATTTACCGCCCACCCGTATCTGGCGAACTGGCGCAAGGCGCCAATTCTGCCCGCCACGGACTGCAGATTGCGCGATTACCGGTTGACGAGCGATATCCGCCTCATATGAAGCGGTAGGTCAAGTGCTTGCAGGTCCTGAGCCTGGTTCTTGTCGGTTTGGCGCGTTTGGTGCTGAGATTGGCGCGGGTTTCGGGCATGACTGTTTGAGCCACACCGCCCGCCACCGATCCCCCTCACACCGGGCGGCATACACCGTGATCCCCTCGGGCGTCTCGATCACCGTGCGGCCACCCGGGCCCGCCCGGGTCACCCCGCTGACAATCTTCCCGCCCGGCCGCCCCCGGCCGCCGGACCGCCCCCGGCCCGGGCCGCGCGAACCGCCCGGCCCGCGGCGGCCGCCGTGGCCAATGGCCTTGCTTTAAGTGATCTTGTGCGGGCTGAGCAGGTGAAACTCGATTTTCCGGATGACGTTGGTGACGCTCGGCTCACCGGGCTTACGGGCGGGGAAGTCACCGGATTTCTTGGTCTTGCGGGGGCTGGCCCGGTCCGGGCGGTCACGGACGAAGGTGCCGGGGGCGAGGATCTTGAGCAGGAACGTGGCGAACGCCAGATCCAGGTGCTCAGGGGGGAAAAGCCGCGACGGTATCCGTCGCGGCGGCCAGGGCGTGCGGGAAGCTGATCATGTCCGGAGGGATGCCCGCGGCGGCCGCCCCGATCCCGATGATCTTGCATATCGCCTGGCAGGCGGCGAACAGCGCCCACATTTCCTGCTCGACGCCGGCCGGGTCCTTGCTGCGCAGGACCGGCTGTCCCTCGCCCGTGCCGGTCTTGTGGCGGCCGGTGACGGTCTCGCATCCCCACCGCCGCGGGTAGCAGCACGCGAGATCCAGCGCCGGGTACTCCTGCGGGTCGAGCAGGTCGGTGACCAGGCAGAACAGCTCGGAGGTCTCCTCGTCCCCGCCGCTTTCCGGGGTGGTGTGCACGGTGTACTCGATGACCCGGACGGTCAGCGGCGGGCCGTCTTTCTTGCGGGGCGGCGCCAGTTCCGCGAGGTAGGTGCCGTCTTCCAGGACTTTCACCGGCTTGAGGGTGAAGGACGCCGAGGCGCGCCACAGGATGTGCGCCCCGGTGGCGAGGAACTCCCGGGCCAGCGCCCAGGACAGGAACTTGCGGTCGGCCAGCACCAGCATCCCCGGGCCGAAGCAGCCCTGTTCCAGCAGGTCGCGGGCTAGGGCCTGCTCGCTGTCCCGGTAGGGGCCCAGCGATGCCCCGAGCAGGCTCCCGGTCCCGGACTCGGCCGCCGCCAGCCACCTGACCTGCGGGAACGCCCCGTCCCGGGTCTGGTTGGACGGACGGCCGAAATGCGCGACGTTCGGCGGGCTGTCGGGCACGTCCGAGGTGGACCCGTCGATCGAGACCACCCGCAGCCCGCAGCAGGACACCCCCGGGTCACCGTCATCCCCGAACGGCCCGGTCACCTGCTCGAACAGGAACCGGACCGGTGCCGGGCCGAGCTTGCCGCGGCCCCGTGACAGCGAGGAGATGTTCGGCGGCTTCCACCGCCGCCCGCCCCCGGCGTCCACCCAGCCGTCCGGGTCCAGCTGCCCGGCCAGCAAGTCAACCCCCGCGCCGCTGGTGATACAGCCCGCCGGCCAGCTTGGTCATCACCTGCCCGTACCCGCAGTTCCGGCCGCGGAACAGCCACAAGGCCAGCACGAAGCACATCACCAGCCGCGCCGGCAGCAGCCGGCGCCGCTGCTCCCGGACCCCCGCCGCGTCCACCGCGGCATCCACCAGATCCGCCGTGAAAACCCTGGTCAGCACGCCGACCGAGATCCGGTCCGGCAGCCAGCCATCCGGAGACAGCCCTTCAGAACCATCATGCGCCACAAAACCGTAACGATACCACATCAGACCTTAAAGCAAGGCCATTGGCCGCCGTGGCCGGCCCGGCCGACGCGGGTTGTGGGCTTTTTGTGGGGATCATAAGCGTGCGAGTTCGCGGGGATGCAGACCAGCATGCCGCGCATACTGTCGGCATGCCTGCCCGACTTCACCACATCGTCGTTGACGCTCACGATCTGCCCGGCCTGGCCCGGTTCTGGACGCAAGCGCTGGGCTGGAAGGTTCTTTCCGAGCGCGAGCATGAGATCGTCATCGGGACCGACCAGAACGCGCCCGTCGGCATGTGCTTCATGCCAGTCACCGATCCCAAGACGGTCAAAAACCGCGTGCATCTTGACCTCACCAGCAGCGCCGCAGACCGCGATCAGGAAATTGACCGCCTTCTCGCACTCGGAGCGCACCGGGTGGACATCGGGCAGACTGGCGCTGAGTCCTGGACAGTCCTGGCCGATCCTGAGGGAAACGAGTTCTGCGTCGTGCGCCCGAAGGAAACGCTCACCCGTTAGGGCCGAGCACTGACGGCCGCAGACGAACCCTCTCCGCGGCTATGAGCGTGCGAGTTCCTGACGTCGCTGTACGCTGGAATAAGATCTTAGCGCGGACGGTAATACCCAGTTATATTGGTGCTGTGAAAACAGCGATTTCCCTGCCGGAAGACACCTTCGAGCAGGCGACGAAGCAAGCCGCAGAGCTGGGCATCAGCCGGTCCGAGTTCTTCGCCCGCGCCGCCCGCAGGTACCTGGATGACCTTGCCGCACGGTCGCTGACCCAGCAAATCGACGAAGCGCTCCAGGCAGCAGGACCCGACGACTCCGCAACCGCTGCCGCTGCAGCCGGGCGCAGCCGCCTGGCCCGCCAGGACGACTGGTGATCCAGCGCGGCGGCATCTGGTGGGCCGATCTAGGCGAGACGCGGGGCAGCAGGCCCGCCAAGCGCCGCCCGGTCCTGGTCATCCAGTCCGGTCCGTTCAATGCAAGCCGCTTGTATACCACCATCGCCGCCGTCATCACGTCCAACACTGGCCTGGCGGCCATGCCCGGCAACGTCTTCCTGCCCGCGGCGTCCTCGGGCCTGCCCAAAGACTCCGTCGTCAACGTCACCGCCCTGGTCACCCCCGACAAGACCGACTGGGGTGCCCCGAAGCTTCCGGACAGTCCATCCAATAGGATGGACGTCTGGAAAGGTGAAGTAATTGCCTCGACCGAAGAAGAGCTTCTCACCGGAATTCAAAGATGAAGCCGTGAAGATGGTGATCGAGACGTCGCGTCCGATCGCCCGAGTGGCGAAGGAGCTCGGTATCAACGAAGGCACACTCGGTAACTGGGTGAGCGTCTACCGCCGTGATCATGCCGGCGAAGAACCGCCGCTAACCGTGAATGAGCGCGCGCGGCTGCGCGAGCTCGAGCGGGAAACCCGGGAACAGAGGATGGAGCTCGAGTTCCTGAAAAAAGCCGCGGCATACTTCGCCCGCGACCATCGGTGACCGAGAAATTCGAGTTCATCGACGCGGAGTATGCGGCTTACCAGGAATCAGATGAGCGGTACGTGCCGTCGGTCGTGCAAATGTGCAGGTGGATGGAGGTGTCGCGGTCCGGGTTCTACGAATGGCGGAACGCGCCGGAATCGGCGACGGCGAAAAGGCGCGGGGAACTCGCTTTGATCGTGCGGAAGTCATTCGATGAATCGGATGGGACGTACGGGTACCGGCGGGTGCACACGGACCTGGTGGCCTGGGGCGTGCCGGCCGGGCCGGAGCTGGTGCGGTCGGTGATGCGCGAGCTGGGCCTGCAGGCTTGCCAGCCGCGGCCGTGGCGGTTCAGCCTCACCGAGGGCGACGGCCAGGAGCATGACATTCCCGATCTCGTGAACCGGGATTTCACGGCCGGCGCGCCGGGCGAGAAAATGGTAGGCGACATAACCTATATTCCGACCTGGCAGGGCTGGCTCTATTTGGCGACGGTTATCGACTGTCATACGAAGGAAGTGATCGGGTGGGCTACGGACGATAACTACAAGACGCCGCTCATCGAGAGGGCCATCGAGATGGCCGCCCGCAATTATCCTCTCGCCGGGAATGCTATCTTCCACTCCGACCGCGGCAGCAACTACACATCCCGGCAGTTCGCCGGGACGCTCAGGAAATACAACCTTCGGCATTCGGTCGGGCGCACCGGGATCTGCTACGATAATGCCATGGCCGAATCGTTCTTCGCCGCGCTGAAGAACGAGCGCGTCCACCGGACCCAGTATCCGACTCGTGAGCACGCGCGCCGGGATGTTGTGAGGTACATCGAATTCTGGTACAATTCGAAGCGCAGGCACTCCGGGCTTCAGTACCGAACCCCACGGCAGGTCCGCGAGGAATACCTGGAACGGCAGTCCGCAGCGTGAATTAACCACAAATACGCTGTCCGGAAAGCCCGGGGCAGATCAGACCTTGACACCGAGACCGGCCAGCTTCCGGCGTCCCTCATGAACGATGTCGACCGAGGTCTGCGCCGCCTACTTGGACTCTGACCGAAATTGAGCGGTTACGCGCGAGCCCATGGCGACCTCGGACGCGGGTCCTGCGGTCCGGGTGAGAAACGCCTGATCACCGGCCCACGGAGCTCCCTCGTCCCGGTCCGGGAATCCGGGCACGGTCATCGCTCCGGGCTCAGTGAACCGCAAAAAGAAACGGACAAAATTTATGGAACGGATCCGCGCAGGCCCGTCCGTTTCAGATTATCTTGATGTTTCCGTGGTTAGTGTCATTGCCTGCTCAGCTCCCCGGCCACCAGGGCTCCTGACATAGGGAGATTGTTTATGCAGTGCCTGGGTGTTCTTTGATTTCGTAGCGCAGGGTGAGGGTGGTGCCGGGGTAGCGGGTGCTGGTGGTATTCAGCTGCTGGCAGAGGGCTTTGTAGCGCCCGGGTGCGGCGGGGCGCGGTGAGCGGGTCGAGGCGGATGTGCAGGATGCCGTGGCCGGGGGTGATGTCGCCGCTGGTGGTGAGGGCTTCGCGGATGAGGGCGAAGGCTTCGTCGCGGGCGCGGGCGTAGTGGCCGTTCAGGGCGCGGGCCAGGATGGTCTCGGTGTTGCAGGCGGCCATCCGGATGGCGTGGGTGATCAGCTTGGTCTCGGTGTCCAGCCGGACCTGCCCGGGGTTGTGCTGGCCGAGGGGGATTTTCGCCGGGGTGGCCTTCGCGGCGGTCTCGGCGGCCTGGAGTTTCCGGCGGGCGGCCTCGACTGGGGCATCGAGCCGGGCGAGCATCTGGTTGGTGATGACGGTGCTGGTCCCGGGGGCGGGGCTGCGCAGCGCGGCTAGTTTCTCCGCCCGGGCGGCCTCTGCCTGGGTGACCGCCGTCTTCGCGGCCTTGACGGCGGAGGCGGCGGTCTTCTTCGCCGGGCTGGGGACGAGCCGGCCCGGGTCGTCGGGGGTGACCGCGTAGGAGTCGAGTGCGTCGAGGGCGAAGTGGGCGCGGGCGTAGCGGAAGTAGTTTTCCTCCCGCCACCGTGAGGTCATCCGGTAGGCCACCGCGGCGGCGGGCAGGTCCTGCGCCGGGCGGGTGGTCAGGATGTGCACCTGGCGGTCGCCGCCGCGGCCGGGCTTGCGGCGGGTGACCTGCCGCAAGCTCAGCACGCGGCCCTTGTGCTTCCCCTTGCCGATGGTCAGGTCCACGTCGGTCTCGGCGAGATCGTAGTCCCGCGGGCGGCCGTCCTCGCCGGCCCGGCTGGCCGCGGCGAACGCCCCGCCGGGCAGGGCGGGCAGCTCCGCGCCAGTGTCGTTCTTGCGGTAGGTGAGCAGGTCGAAGCGGGCGTCGATGATGTCAGCGAACAGGTCCGGGGACCAGCCGCCCCGGTCAAAGCACAACGTCACGTTCCGGTCCTCGCCGGCCAGGTCGCGGAGCGCGGGGAGCAGGCCGCGGATCTGGCTGGCCAGTGAAGATGACGGCTGCGCCATCACCACCAGCAGCGGGTCCCCGGCGCTGCCGGTGACCCAGGTCTCCTCCGTGCCCGGGCCGGGGAACTTCAGCCTCGCCACGTGCATCTTCTGCACGTCCCGCTTCCCGAAGTAGGCCCGGGTGTGCCCGTCGATATACATGAACCCGAGCTCATCGGGGCGGGCGGCGGCGTGGTGGCGGGCGATCGCCAGCTGCAGCTCAGCGGCCTTCCCGGCGGCGGCCAGCTCGCCGAGCTTGCGGCGGATCGTCTTGACCTCCGGGGCCCGGTCCAGGCCCAGCACCCGGCCCAGGGCGCCCGGGTCGACGCGGGTGGCGCCCTCCGCGCGCGGCTCGCGCAGCAGCGCGGCGAACACTCCCAGGATCAGCATGGCCTCCAGCCCGTAGAACCCGTTCCGCAGCGGCCCGTATACCGCGCGGGCGCAGGCCAGGAGCCCGGTGCCGGCCAGCGCGGGCAGCGCCAGCAGCAGCCCGGCCAGCGGGTACCTCGCGCCCGGGATGAACACCGGGGCGGCGCCCTCGCCCAGCAGCCCGAACCGGGCCAGCGCCCGCTCCCCGCCCCGGCTCACCGGATCCGGCAGCACCGGCAGCAGGCCCTCCCGGCCGCCGGCATCTCTGCCCGCCGGCCCGTCCTGAACAGCGGGAGCTGCGGGAGAGGCCGGCTCTTCAGCGGCGGGCTCCTCGCCAGAAGCCTCGCCGCCGCCCGCCGGTGCCGCGGCCCCGCGGGCCGGGACGCGGCCCAGCGCAGTCCGGACGGTAAAGGTCGATACCCCGCACTCCCCGGCGATGGCGGTCAGGTTCTGGCCCCGGGCGTCCAGCACCCAGCTCCGCGCCCTCCTCGAACTCACCCCCGCCGCCCGCCAGGCCGTCGCCGACCTCATCAAGCACACCACCCGGACCGAAGCCCAGAAGCGCCCACCCGGCAGGAGCTGACCCGAACGGCAGTATGGCCGATCCCTGCGCACGCGCCCCGCACTGCGGGGACAAGGACACGATGCACGGCTTGTTTGTAGCGGCGGTCCAGGCGGCCGGGCCGCCCGGCGGGCGAGCGCGAGGGCGCATGTTACGGCGGCGACGTCGAAGGCCATGAATACCGCGGGATGACTGCGACTGCCCGCGAGATCCGGTCGAATGGCTGCCCAGTGCAGCAATAGACGTCTTTCACTCTATGACGCGACCGGCGAAGGGCGTATTGTATTGAGCCGCGGAAATCGAACCCAACCAGTTGCGCAGGGTAGCCGGGAAAACAAAGTGCCAAGCCGATCTCTGCCGTGGGGGTTTCGGTCATCGCAAGTGGATTCAGTTAACCGTGAGACTGCCCTGAATCCTCACCCTTCGGATGTTTAGAGATCCCTCTAAGATTGCCCATGCTGGCAACGGGGGTATGGCGTATATGACTGCCTGTTCTTAGACTGGAGCCGATCGAGGAGTTCGCTGGTTCACCATGAGCGGTTTGCTGGGAGCGGTGTTGACTGTGCTGCGGTGGCGTGAGGAGCATACGTGTCTTTAGCGGATCAGCCTGCGGTGTTATGGCGCAGGAGCAAGGCGTGTAACCCTGTGGAGTGTGTTGAAGTTGCGCTCTGCCAAGATCGTGTACTGATGCGTGATTCCAAGAATCCGAAGGCTGGGTTTCTGGAGTTTACCCGTGATGAGTGGCGAGCCTTCTTGCTCGAGCTCTCGCGGAGGTGCCCTCCTGTCAGCCGACCAGGGTCAGCTTCCTGGATTCGATCGATTGCTGTGCGTGATAGGTGACATGCTGGGCTGCGAAAGGAGCTAGCTTGTGTTACTGCTGAGGCAAGATACCCGTAGTCTGTAGGAGGGCAACCTCGACGGTAAGGATCGACATGGGTGACGTGCAGCAGCCTGGCAGGGGAGCGGTGTTACTTGGCGATGGCAGTCAGCCAACCTCGTCCGCTCGGTCATCATGGCTGGTCAGGGGTATCTATTCGGCTTGCTCCGGCGCGATCGCTATGGTCGCGGGGGCTGGAGCGAGCCTCATGGTCGCTGCCGCAGACCGGATTATCGCCTGGTGTGCGGTTGCAGGCGTCGCTTCTGTTGGTGCAGGCTTAATACGGCATTCGGGCCTGGTCAGTGCGTGCCGGGAGGCGTTTTCTCGCTGGCTCGGAGCTGCCTCTTCTTCCTGATAAATTCGCCAACTGCAATCGTGATCCAAACCAACACGGATCCACCGCCGAAGACTCCGGCTGGCAGGACGTAGCGTGGCTTGATCCCCCGGATTCCTTCAGTGGCGACCACGACAACGCCGATCCCTACAGTAATGCTGACGACAAGGACGAAAAGTACGCAGCTGACAATTGTGATGAAGCGGAGGGTGCGGCCCCAATCGCTGCCGGCCCATTTGAGGAGGCCAACGACCGTGTCCGGGCCCGTGGAAGGCGCGAGGGCAGGCTCCTCACGTCGTCGCCTGAAGATCGCCATCGGTCCTCTCTTGCACCAGCCGATTGGGACGCTTTGCCGGTCATCGGGCTTAAGCGTCCAGCTGCTGGCTGCGCTGTTTCGCCAGGTCCGTTTCCCTCTACCTGGCGAAACTTTTCGATCAGTTGTTCGATGAGCGTCTTCGCTTGATCGGCGGGAAGTGCTTGCTTGCGCATGGTATCGAAATGCTTGGTGAACCGATCAACCTTTTCCTTGTCGCCCCGGCTGACCAGGTCGCCGCTGAGGCCCTCGACGAAGAGCAGGTTCTCGTCTGAATCCTGGAAGTCGAGCAGGATGAACGATCCAAGGAGCCCCGGATGTGCCCCGGCGCCGAACGGTATGATCTCCACGGAGATGGCGGCTTGCTCGCTGGCATCAAGCAGGTACTGCAACTGGCGTTGCATGACTGCCGGGCTGCCAATCCAGCGGTGCAGCGCCTCCTCACCGAAAACGGAGATCATTTTGGGGGAGTCTGCGTGTCGGAGCAGATTCTGCTGCCGTTGCAGTCGCATGTCGACGATACGACACGCCACCTCGTCGCTGCAGTGCACCCGGAGCAACTCGAAGGCGTATTCCTCCGTTTGCAGCAGGCCTGGGATGAGAAAGGGATGGAAAACGCGGATTGACGAGGCAGATGCCTCCTGGCCCAGGTAGAAGGCGAATTTTGGCGAGACAATGTCCCGGTACCGGCTCCACCAGGATGAGCCCCTGCTGCCGCGTGCAGCGTTAGAGAGCCCCGCAACGACTTGCTTATCGGTCACTCCGTAGAGCTGCAGCAGGGCCCGGAGGTCCGTTACCGACAGGCCAACGGCGCCATTCTCGACCCGGATCAGCTTCGACTCCGACCAGTCGAGGCGCTGTGCAGCCTCCCGCTGTGTCAGTCCGGTCGCTTTTCGCGCCATCTGCAACTCAGCCTTCAGTTTGCGCCGTTGGCTGCTCGGGTCGCCGCCAGGCATGGCTGATCACGTCCTTCCCGGGCTGACGCTCTCGCCCTCGTGTGCGAATGAATGTGTATCGGCTAGTAGCAGAGTGACAGTAGCACATGTCACCTGATAAGCGGCACTTCTGCACATGCATCGCAACAGGCGCGTCAGCGAGCTCAAGCCTGCGACGTTGCCTGGCCGCCAGGTGGGCGCTCGGCCTGACGTGATCCTGGAAGCCGGCCGTGCCAACCTGTTAGGAAGGGTCGATGCAGGAACGATTGTGCTGCCCGGTGGATGTGTACATGCTGCTGGAGCGCGGGGGGCGGCTGCTGATGCTGCGGCGGGCCGCCGATGCGGCGTATGCGTCGCTGCTGTTGTGCCCGCCGTCTGGTCATGTCGAGCAGGGCGAGGACATCGTGTCTGCCGCGATCCGCGAGACAGTCGAGGAGACAGGTATCGAGCTTCGCGGCGAGCAGGTGCGGTGCGCAACGGTGGTGCAGCACCGGGCGCCGAGTGGCCAGGCGCGGATTGGCTGGTTCTTCGCCGCGGCACCCGGGTGGACCGGCGAACCAGTGAACCGGGAACCCGCTAAGCATTCCGAGCTGGTGTGGGTGGATCCGGCAGCGCCGCCTGCCGACCTGGTTGCCTATACGTGGGCGGGTCTGGCGGCCTGGCGGGCCGGGGCGCCGTGGGCGATCCACTGGCAGCAGCCGGGCAGCCCGGTGCACTATGACCCAACCCGGGAGGCGGAGCTGACCCTGCTCAGATCCCCGGGATGAGGCCGAGTTTGGTGATGCGGGTGGTGATCCACTGGATGCGGCTGGCGGTGGTCATGCCGGGTGGGATGTCGGTGACGCGCTGGCCGACGGTGGCGCACATGAAGGGACTACCCGGTCGGCGGCGGGCTGCAGGTTCAGGACCTTTGCTCTCTAGGGGTCGCCGGGCTGGTGCTGGCTGAACTGGTCGCAACAGTAGAACACCGCGTCGTAGACGCCTGCCCAGGCCCGGCAGAACCCTTCCAATGCCTGCAGGACGGCGGCTTCGCGGCTGCCGGGCCGGGCGGGCAGCACTAGCCAGGCGTAGGCCAGGACGTTGGCGATGGTCTTGTCGCAGATGATCATTGTGTGCTGCCGGGCAGCGCGCAGCTGGGCGGCGAACAGGTCGCGATCCAGGCAGACTTGCGCCAGCCCCGGCAACTCCTCGACCACCCCGGGCTGCGGGACATGCTGGACCTGTCCGAGCCGGTGGCGCTGCTGCTGGTCACCGTGCCGCACTTCCTGCCCGACGGCAACGACCCGGCCGGCCTGGCCGCCGTGCTGCGAGACGCGATATCACCGGGCAGTCATATCGTGATCAGCCACGGCGCCACCGACGGACAGGCCCCGCATGTTGGCGAGGCGATGCGCTAGCACGCGCAGACCACCGCCCCGGCTACCGCCCTTGCCGGCATCGCCGGATGCATTCCCATGCTCCCTGTGCGCAGTTTGACCCCTGGGTGCAGGCGCGCTGCCCGAGACCGGACGCGTTTGGTGCCTCGTTAGGGTTGTCGCGTGGACGAGGGCGATCTGGCGGCTTTGCTGCGGCGGCATGCTTTGCGGCATTCGGTGCCGGGGGCGGCAATCGGGATCCTTCGCGGGGAGGCGGTCACGGCCGCCTGTTACGGAGCCGCGGACGTGACGACTGGCGAGCCGGTCACCTCCGGGACGCGCTTCAGCGCTGGCTCGTTGACCAAGTCGATGGTCGCGACTGTGATCGCTGCTCTGGCGGAAACAGGCCGGTTGTCGCTTGATGACCCGGTGGCCGCGCACGTGCCGGAGCTGCGCGCAAGCGGCTGGGCCGGGCGCGCGACACTGCGCGACCTGCTTGCGAATCGTTCCGGGCTTCCGCTGCGCGCCGGGCTGGAGTTCGGCTTCGAGCGCCGGAAGGACCAAGACGACGGCGCGCTGTCGCGGCTGGTGGCCGATGCCGCCACGGGCGGGCGTACGGGCGATTTCTGGTCGTACACCAACGTGGGCTGGTGCGTGCTCGGGCGGGTGATCGAGACCGCGGCGGGCGCTGGGTGGGAGGAGGCCATGCGGCGCCACCTTTTCGACCGGGCGGGTATGAGTGAGACGGCCTTCGTGACGGGCGGCGCCCCAGGACGGCGCGCAAGGGGGCACGAGATCACCGCTGATGGCCCGGTACCGGCCGCGCCGCTGACCGAACGTGCGTATGGGCCGGCACCAGCGCCGTCACCACAGTCACCGATCTGCTCCGGTTCGCCGCTTTGCACCTGCAGGACCCCTCGCTCGCCTCGTTGCGTGCTGTGCACGCGCAGGTCTCGATCTGCGGCTGGCTCGATGCCTGGTGCCTGGGCTGGGCCCGGTTCGACTGGGAGGGCGGCCCGGTGTGGGGGTGGGACGGCCTGGTCAACGGTGAGCGTTCATTCCTGCGGATAGTGCCCGGGCAGCAGGCCGCTGTCGTGCTGATGACCAACAGCAGCACGGGGCGGGCGATGTACCGCTCGCTGTTCACCGATTTGATGCCACCGCTGTCCGGGATCAGCGTGCCGCCGCTGCGGCTGGCCGCATCACCGGGTGCGGCCGGGGACCTGTCGCGTTTCGCCGGCATCTACGCCTGGCCGGACCGGCGGGTTGATGTCACGGTCACCGCGGACGGTCTGCTGATCTGCAGCGGGGGTGGCCAGACCGAGGCGCTCCCGCTCGATGAGCGGACCTTCCTGGTCGACCCCGCCGATCCGGATAACCCGGCGGTGACGTTCGGGGCGTTCGGCGCCGCCGCTGAGCGGCCGCGGGTGCTCTACGACATGGTGTGGGGCCTTCCGCGTCTCGGCAGGTAACCGGGCGCTCGCTGCCACGCGACGCGGGGGCTCAACAGCGGCGGCGAGGAGGCGGATCGGCCTGGTTATGATCGGGCAGGCGCGCACGTGTCGGAGGGTCAGTTCGATGCACATCGACGTGAATGGGACGAGGCTGTGGTTCGACGTGGATGGCCCGGTGCTGGTGCCGGACGGAAACCGGATGAGGCAGCGGCCGACAGTGGTTCTGGTTCATGGCGGCCCGGGGGTCTACGACCACTCGTACTTCAAGCCGGACTTCGCCCGGCTCGCCGAGCTTGCCCAGGTCGTCTACCTCGATCTGCGGGGGCACGGCCGGTCGGCCTGGGGTGAGGCAGACGGATGGAGTTTCCAGACATGCGCCGACGACGTCCGCGGCTTCTGTGACACGGCCGGGATAGCCAGGCCGGTCGTTTTCGGGCACTCGATGGGCGGGCCGATCGTGCTGCTCTACGGGGCGCGCCACCCCGGACATGCGGCTGGGCTCATCATCCAGTCCGGGTTCGCACGGTGGGACCCGCCGCGGATGGTCGAGTGTTTCCGCCGCGTCGCGGGCGACGAGGTCGCGCAGATCGCACGGCGCAGCTACGCCGGCGAGGATGTACCCGACGAGGAGTGGGCGCGTGTCTTTGCCGCCTTCGGCCCCCAGCGCCCTGATGAAGAGCGCGAGGCCCGCACGCCAAAAAACCTCGAGCTCAACTCGCACGGGATGGAACTCATCCGCCGGCTCGACATCGTCGATCAGCTGAGCCGTGTCGACACGCCGACGCTCGTCTGCGTCGGCGAGCTCGACCCCGTCACACCCGCCGGCGCCGCCGAAGAGATCGCCGCCGCCCTGCCCGAAGGCACCGCCCAGCTCAAGATCATCAACGGGGCAGGCCACTTCACATGGAAGGACGCCCCAGACCGTTACTGGCCGATCATCACCGAATTCATCACCAGCACGATCGGACGCGTACTCGCCGAGACGTAGCCCCGCGCACACGATCTGGAACGCCGCGCGGCATTTCTGCACATCGGCGTTACCAGGGCGTTGGGCGCGAAGTGCAGGAGGGCATACAGAGCACCCGGATCTGCACAATCGCCGGTCTTCCCGAGCGTGACTGCACAGCTATGTCAGCAACGGGAATGCAGCCGCCGGCCTCGGCAAGCGAGCAATGCCGGCAGGAGGCGCAATACCCTTAGAGGCACAATGTTGCCGTACAAGCCAGCGACCCGGGACTCGGCAGCGGTCTCGTCCGTGTGCCCCGGATGTGCCCTGGGAAGGCGTCGCCGGGGTACCCTGCCTACGCCATGCAGGTCCGGCCGCGAGCAAGAACGCTGTCAAGCAGCGGTTGACATCTGACCCCCTCGATACCAGCTCGGCAAGATACCTGGGTCACCTCCCCAGCATCGCGTCGCGGGCTCTCGCCGTGCCACTCCAGTATGCGAACTAATATTCGAGTTGTCGAGAGTGCGAACCCAGCCTTCTGATCCGTAGAAATTTGCGGGTGCATGCGCTACCTGCTCACATGCTTGTTGACCTGCCAGAATGGTGCTCAACAATGCTTAATGAGTGGCGGCGTTGAGCGCTGTTGTGCGGCCAAACCCGGCCAGCGTGGCTGACTAAGCATGGCATCCTGCTCGTCGACCGACTGTCAAGTCGGAGATGACGGCCGGAACAGTGCTGGCCTTGTTGGTCGGCGACATCGGGTGAGCAGGTTTGTAGGCAGGGACGGCTCCGAGCAGCGTACCGTAGCGCACCCCATCGGTCAGATTTAATGCAGCAGATTACTTGTCGCCGATGACGCGCAATACCAGAACAACTACCACGATGAGCACAACTATGATTCCTGCGCCGATGACCATACGGCCCCCTCTACTCTTGAACGGGATGCTAGCAGGCCACCCGCAAGCATGCCCGGAGTAAGACGCCGCCCCCTGATTCCGCCCTCGTCCTCCTGATAGGCGCCCGGTCTTGCCGCGCAAGATCACACTCAAGGGCGGCGCGGAGCGCCCTTTACTGTGATCTTGCGCGGTGAGAGCATGTCCGGCGTGAGGAGAACGGCCCGGCCAGCTCTTGCCGGCGTGGTCATCGTGGGTGAGTTGCGGACGGGACTGCCTGCCTACGGGAGCGGGGGCAGCCGACCGGCAGCAGCGCCGTACCCGGAGGGCTCCCGCCCATAGGGCGCGGCAGGCTGCCGCCCCGGAGCAGGCGAGCCCCTTGCTACCCGTCCGGCTATTGGCAGCTCTCCCCCTTGCGCAGGCTCGCGACCCTTGAAAAGTTTGTGAAGAAGGTCCTCACACCGCATACGCGCGCCCGCCTGATTACGAGTGGTCGGGCCAGTCGAATCTTGCCCAGATGGTGCGGGCTGCGTGGTCGCCTTCGATGCTCCAGTCGGCAGCGAGGGCACGGATTATGTCGAGTCCGTGGTGTCGGGTTGGGTCGCTCGTAGCTGGGGTCCAGGGGCCGCCGTTGTCCTCGACCTCGATCCAGGCGCAATGGCCTGGGTCGATCTTGGCCCGGGCGGTGAACCTGCCACCGGGCAGGCGAGAGCTGCTGTGAACGGCAGTGTTGGCCGCAAGCTCGGAGGCGCAGAGGATCACGTCATCGGCCATCGGGCAGTCACCAAGTAACACACGCAGGTCGGCACGGACAGCGCTGATGTGCTCGGCCTCGCCGGGGTAGGTGACACCGCTAGTGCGCAGCGCGAGCGCTCGGGGTGCTGGAGTAGGCATGAGTCCTCGCTGGTGACGCCGGTTCACGATCTCTGTCGATGCTGAACGTACTTTGTGTACGTGCATCGTATGATGAGTACGTGTTACTTCGTGTACCGGTGCAGCACATTGGGTGCGAGCATGGCGTCACGCGGTTGGAGGAAGATGATGTTCGGTCTGTGCGTGCGCTTCACGTGCAAGGACGAGGCCAGTGCCGAGGCTTACGACCGGCTGGTAGCCGAGACCATCGAAGCCATCAAGACAGGCGAGCCCGGAACGCTCGTATATGCCTCCCACCTGGTGGCCGGCCAGCCGCTGCAGCGGATCTTCTACGAGCTGTATGCCGACAGGGCAGCGTTCGAGGCGCACGAGGCCGCGCCGCACACCCGCCGCTACCTCGCCGAGCGGGATCAGTACCTGGCCGCTACGGAGGTTGACTGGCTGACCTTGCAGACCGGCAAGGGCACAGGCGGGTGAGCCCCCCGGACTACCAGCAGGCCCTGGGCCGGAAGATCGCCGCTGAACGGCGTCGCCGTGGCCTGTCGCAGCCCGAGCTGGCCAGGATGATCGACCGGTCGGTGGCCTGGGTCTCCCAGGTCGAGCGCGGCGTCCGCAAAGTCGACCGCATGTCAGTGCTGGAGACCCTGGCCGCCGCGCTGGAAGTCCCGCTCGCCGAACTCGCCGCCGAGGCACCTGTCGTCGCCGCAGTGACCGAGGAGCCGCCTGGTGCGGCTGGGCTGCGCCTGGTTCTGTCCGGTGTCTATTCGCTGCGGGCCATGCTGAACGGCCGCCGCTCCCCCGCGGTGAGCACGCTTCGCACGAAGGCACGCAAGGTGTGGGAGCTGACCCGCGCCGGGCGCTACACCGACCTGACCGACCTCCTGGGCAGCCTGGTCCCCGACCTGGGAACCGCCGCTCGCGCGCTGCCAGAGGACCAGCGGCCCGAGGTGCTAGAGCTGATGGCCGGGACCTACCAGGCCTGCTCGGCTGCACTGGCCAAGCTCGGCGAACCCGAGGCCGCGTGGATCGCTGCCGACCGCGCAATGGCAGCCGCCGAGCGAGCGGGTAACCCGATGCTGGTGGCCGCCGGGGCGTTCCGGCTGGTGTTCGTGTTCCTGGCCGCCCGCCACTACGGCCAGGCCGAAGAGACCGCCCGCACCGCAGCCGACGCCCTACGGCAGCTGGCCGACGGCGGCGATCCGCAGGCCATGTCGCTGCGAGGCGGCCTGACCCTGCAGCGCGCCGTCATCGCCGCCCGCCTGAATGACCCTGACGACGCCTACCGTCACCTTGAACGGGCCAGCCAGATCGCCGAGCGGCTCGGCGAGGGACGCAACGACTACAACACCGAGTTCGGTCCCGCCAACGTGGGACTATATGAGATCGCGGTCGCCGTCGAGCTGGGCGATGCGGGCCGCGCCCTGCGCACCGCCGCCACCGTGGACACCACCGGGCTGTCAGCCGAACGGCGCGCCAGGATGCTTATCGACGTAGCCCGCGCCCACGCCCAGCGCCGCCAGGTCCACGAGGCAGTCGCCGCACTACGCAAGGCCGAGGAGATCACGCCCGAACAAGTCCGCAGCCACGACCTGGTCCGCCAGCTCGTCTCCGACCTGCTCACCATGCAAGACCCGCCATCCAGCGAGCTACGCGACCTAGCCGGACGGCTGACCGCCAGAGCATCAGCCTGATATCAAGTGTATTAGCAACGTATTCTGGGTACGTGTCACATCGAGGACCAAGCGACCTCCCCCATCGAGGGATGACCGTGCAGACACCGGGCCGGTAAGCACCAGGTGCCCGGTCACGGTGCCAAAGCCGGCACTTCCCGTCCGACGGCGACGCGGTCGCCAGGCTGCTGTGGCTGGCGATCACCAGCATCGAGGACAAGCGCTCCCGCGAGCGAGCCGGCAGAAGGCGCACAACGGGCAAGCGCAGCAATCAGCCCGCACGCCCCATCGAAGGACAACGCGTCATGGGATGGCGCGAAGCACTCAACGAACCCGGCCTCGCCGACCCAGGACGAAGCAGGTAAAAACGGAAACCAGACCAAAACTAAAAGATCTTTACACACCTGAGGTTACAAGCTCTTCAGGCGGGAAAAAGTACCTGATGATATGTCGCTGACCTGCAGATACGCGGTCCTGAGTGGTCTGGAATGGTCCCCAGTGGCGTGGTCGATGGCTCCCATTTAGTCTCCCACCGAGCCTCAAGATCTTTTGTTGTTCGAACCTCGAACATGCTCAAGGAGCCGGAGCGAACTTTGACCAGGACCTGTGCCACCCGGGACTCGGTCGTGTCGTTGACCTACCCGTTTCGCCTGCGCGGCTGGTACGGGGCTGGCTGTCCGGAGAACTCACTGGCCTCGGGCACAAGAGTGCGCCCTCCAGTCGCCGGACCTCCCCCTGGGTGACGGAGGTGCCGCCCGCCGTTTCGGCCGGATCCGCTGTCCGGGCCGCCCGACTCCGTCGGCGATGCGTCCGCGTCACAGCGGGACTCAGCTGGACGCCATCGGGTCCTGGGCACCACCCCGCCGCCGACGACATGGCCTCTGAACTGCGCGTTAAGGGGGGCGATCCGCGCGGTAGCACCCGGTCTCTGGCATATATGCATGCTAATGTATGTGCATGTTGACCCACCGGCTGCAGATTCTCATTGACGATGAGCGCTACGAGCGAGTTCGCGCTCTCGCTCGGCAGCGCGGTACATCCGTCGCCACCGTAATACGGGAGGCGCTCGACCGTGGCCTGCCCGCGACGCAACGCAGGCGAGCCGCCGCTGCCCGGCGCATCCTCGATGCGGCACCGATGGAGGTTGGCGATCTGCTGACCGAACTAGATGAACTCCGCGGACGTCACGCGTGATCGTCCTTGACACGACGGTCCTGGTCTACGCGGTCGGCGCCGATCATCCGTCGCGCGAGCCATGCCAGCAGCTCGTCCGCGCAATAGCAAGCGGAACGATCCTGGCGACCACCACTATCGAAGTCATCCAGGAGTTCACTCAGGTCCGCGCTCGCCGCCGTCACCGGAAAGACGCTGCGGATCTTGCCCGTGACTACATCGAGTTGCTGTCGCCGCTTCTTATCGTCGAGGAGACTGACCTGCGCGAAGGGCTACGCCTGTTCGAGGAAGGAGCGGGCTTCGGCTCGTTCGACGCGGTCCTGGCCGCAGCGGCCCATGCGGCAGGAGCTGAGGCGCTCGTGTCGGCAGACACCGGGTTCTCCGGTATCGCGGCCATCCACCATGTCGTCCCTGACGCCGATGGCGTTCGAGGGCTGCTGGCCGCCACAGAAGTATAGGCCGCGGGGATGGCTCGCGGCGGCCCTGTGGGGCTCGATTAATCGATCTGGCCTGGTCAGACCAGCGGGCTGGGATCATCGCTGAGTGATCTTGTCAGTCGTCTACCTCGTCGTGCGCTGTCTGCTCGGCTGCAGCCCGCGGGTACCGGTCTCGGCCAGGGCCATCAGCCGCAGGGTGGGATACCCCGCGAAGCCCACCCGGGAGCGGATCCGCCCGATCCACGACCGGTTCCGGTCAGTGTCGGGGACCTTCAGGGAGTTCAGGCCATCGAAAGCGACCGTGCGCAGCCCGGCGAAACAGACTCCCGGGGTGCGTGGCCAGGCCAGCGGCCCGGCTACCACCTCGAACAGCGCTTTCACCGGCGCTGGCCCGAGGCGGCGGCGCAGGTCCCGCAGGGCCTTCTCCGACGGGGACGGCACGTCCAGCCCAGCCAGCCCCGCGGTGAGCTTAGCCCAGACCCGCACATAGCCCAGCCGCGGGAACATCGCCAGCGTGAGCAGGAAATACACCCCCGTCCGGGACGGCAGGGCCCGCAGCCTGCGCTGCACCGTCCTGGTCTGCTCCAGGACGTCATCGACGAGCTCGAACGGCAGGTACCGCGTCAATTCACCCAGGTGGCCCGGGGCATAGACCCCGGCGGCAGCTGTGACGGCGCGGGTGATCGTGGCAGTGGCAGACTGAACGCTCAACGGGACCTCTGGTATCTGGAAGATCTTGGCGGATTGACCTGATCTACCAGAGGTCCCGTCTCCTGCCAGCCACAACACGCCGTGCAAGATCTACTTGACTATGCCGCCACACGCCTAACTACGCGGCATTGACCGCGCAGCGGCTTGGCCTTGACTCGGCGGACTCGGTAGAGATCATCGTGCAGCGAGGAGGACAGTAGTCCCAGCTTGGAAGGCTGCGACTGCCCCTGCCAAGACCAGCGATTATCCAGGTGGCAGGCTGGCCGGTTGTCCCGTGAGCGACCGCGATTACCCGCCTCTGACCGCCCTATCGGGCATGCAACTGGCCCGGACAGATCTACTGCTTACCTGCTCTTGGTCTTGCAAGCACAGGGGGGGCGACATCCACGACCAGGCGCCAGGCAAGCCGTTCGATGCGATCGTCCAGCGGCTGGTCTTGATGCATGTGCCTGACCCGCCAGAGGTGTTGCGGCGGCTGGCCGCGGCCCTGCGCCCTGGCGGGCTTGTCGTGCCGGCAGAAATGGATCTTGCGATAGCACGGTGGCTGCCAGCGACTCCACTTGCGAGCGAGGCATTAGCCTGGCTGGTGGAAGCGTTCCCCAAGGCCGGGATTCCCACGCTGGGCCCCCGGAGAATGGCCCACAGCCGTGGAGGCGGGCTGCGCCCGCTGGGGATGATCGGAATCCAGCCGCACTTCGGGCCCGGTGATCCTGCCGGTGTCGGCAGGACCTCGGCGGACAGGCAGACCGGGTCAAGTTCATGATCCGCGACCGCGGCTCCAACTTCACTGCCGCGTTCGATGCGGTCCTCGCCGACGCCGGGATCCGGACCGAACTCTGCAACGTCCGGACGCCCCGCATGAACGCGATCGCCGAACGCTGAATCGGGGGATGCCGCCGCGAACTCCTGCACCGCACCCTGATCATGAACCAGCACCATCTGCGGCGGATCCTGCGCGACTACGAGACCCACCATAACCAGCACCGGCCGCACCGCTCGCGGCGCGCCGCGCCGCTGAAACCGCTGCCCGAACCGGTCGATCTTGAGCAGTATCGCGTCCGAAGACACACTCGCGTCGGTGGCCTGATCCACGAATATCGCCTGGTCGCATGACTTGGACGAGGTTTTCGGCACGCACAGGTCCGGCGACAGGTAGAAGGCGACCAGATCGTCGCCGGTGCGCAGCATGCTCGGCGCGTCCGCCGTCAGCCGTACGGCGACCTTCTCCAGGCTGGCCGCCACCCGGTCCTCGGTCGCCGCCTGACACTGCCGCCGCTCGCCGTCCTCGTACCACACCGCGCGCCACAGGTCCCCTTCGCATCGGGCGGCGTACACCGTGATCCCCTCGGGCGTCTCGATCACAGTGCGGCCCCCCGGGCCGACCCGGGTGACCCCGCTGACGACCTTTCCGCCCGGCCGCAACCGGCCGCCGGACCGCCCCCAGTCCGGGCCGCGCGAGCCCGCCGCACGGCGGCCACAGCCTGGCTCCGGAGGAGCGGGCTGTGGGCTTTTTGTGGGGATCATGGAAGCTGAGCGCTCGCGCCCTGGCATGGCAATGCCCTCTCGCTTGCGCGTTCACGCAGGTGAGAGGGCCTTTACACGCTCCCCGGAAGCAGTGGTCAGGGGCGGGGTCGAACCGCCGACCTTCCGCTTTTCAGGCGGACGCTCATACCAACTGAGCTACCTGACCTTGACGGGCCCATCGTAGCGGCGACCTGCGCCGCCGACGGCACCCAGCGGTCCTGACGGGATTTGAACCCGCGACCTCCACCTTGACAGGGTGGCGAGCACTCCGAGCTGCTCTACAGGACCATGCTCCGCCAGCTAGCGCCAGCAGTGCCCCCAACGGGATTCGAACCCGTGCCGCCGCCTTGAAAGGGCGGTGTCCTAGGCCGCTAGACGATGGGGGCTCGACGGTCACCGCCGCCTTGCCCTTGGCGCCCGCCGTCGGGGACCGCCCCAGCATAGGGGACGGAGCGCACTACCGGCAAAGCGCGCCGCCAAGGCAGGCCAGACCCGGGCCAGCCCGGGCCAGCCCGGGCAGGCTGGGCCTGGCCGGGCAATATGCCCAATTCGCTTGCGCAAGCGGCGTGCATCAGGAACTCTATGCAATTGCGGAGCAACACAGTGTCACTGCTGTTCATTTGCGGACAAGCGGCCTGGCGACGGCTGCCGCGGCGAGCCTCAGCGCCAGTAAGACCAGGCAACCGTCCAGGCGGCGACCACCGGAGAGGCAGAGATGACCAGCCACGATGCCACGCCAGCACCGGGGGCTGGCAGTCACCCAGACGGATCCGTTAATAAGTCAAGGCATGCAGCCAAGGCAGGACTCGCATCGGCGGCAGCGCGTACCTTCCGGCGAGAGCGCGCACCGGGAACGGCCAGCACGGCGGCAACTGCCAGCACGGCCAGCCCGCCGGGAACCGGCAGCCCGCCAGGAACCGGCAGCCCGCCGGGGACGGCCGGCGCGCCGGGGACGGCCAGCATGCCGCGCCGGCACCGGCACCGGCATCGCGGCGGGCAGCGGTCGCAGAACTGCGAGCTCCTCGCAGCCCGCGAGTTCGGCGGCTTATGGTACGCGCAGGTTCTATCCGCGGCAGGCGACCAGTTCGCCCAGATCGCGGTGGCGGTCGGGGTCTACCAGCGGACCAGGTCCCCGTTCCTCACCGCGCTGGTGTACGCGATGAGCTACCTTCCGCAGGTCATCGGCGGGCCGTTGTTGGCCGAAATGGCCAGCCTGGTCCCGCGGCGGACCCTGATGATCGGCCTGAACCTGACCCGCGCGGCGCTCGCCGTCGTCATGGCATTATCCGGCATCCCGTTTGCCGCCCGCTGCGCCCTGCTGGTCACGATCGTGATGCTCGGCGCCACGTTCTCGGACGCGCGCGCGGCGATGCTCCTTGACGTGCTGCCGCCAGCCAGATTCGCGGACGGCACGGAGATCGGCAGCGTCAGCGGCCGGGCCGGGCAGCTGATCGGCTTCCTGGCCGGCGGCGCGCTGGTGGCAGCCGTCCGGCCGGAGGGCATCATGCTGCTCGCCGCGGCCACGTTCGCCGCGTCAGCCGGCCTCATCTCCGGACGGCTGGCCAGGCGCCCGGTCCCGCCGCGCCGCCGGGCCGGCCGGCCGCTGACGCTGCCGGTCACCCGGGCCGAGGCAGCCGCCGTGATGCGCCAGCCGCTGCCTCGCACTCTGCTACTGCTCGGCTGGCTAGCCAGCTGCGCCGTGGTGCCGGAGGCGCTGGCCGTGCCGTACGCGCATGTGCTGCACGGCGGGATGATCACGGCCGGCCTGCTGATGACCGCGATCCCGGCCGGCGCGCTGGCGGGAGCGGCCGCGATCACGTTCCTGGCCCGGCCACCGGCCCGGCTGCGGATCATGACCGGGCTCGCGACGGCGTCCTGCGCCCCGCTGGCCGCCAGCTCGCTGCATCCGCCGCTGTGGGTCGTGCTCGTGCTCTGGACGGCGGCCGGGGCAGCCAGCGCCTACCAGCTCGCCGCCGCGACCGCGTACGTCCGCGCGCTGCCGACCAGGAACCTGGGCAGCGCCGTCGACCTGGCCCAGTCCGGGCTGCTGGCGGCGCAGGGCGCCGGGCTGCTGGCGGCCGGCCTGGCCGCCCAGCTGATCGGCCCGCAGGCGGCGGTCACGATGACCGGCCTGCTAGGCGTGGCCGTCGCGGCGACGCTGGCCGGGACCTGGCGCCGCCTGCGCGGGTCCGGCTAGCCGTCCGGCTTCTTGTTGAAGAGGTTCTCGGCGATCGAGGCTGACTCGCCTTCTTCGGGCAGGATCACCCACGCCGCCAGGTAAGCCAGGATGCCGATGAACCCGATGAACGTGGCCACGACGAAGCCGAGCCGGACCAGGTTCACGTCGATGCCGAAGTAGTCGGAAACACCTGAGCACACCCCGGCTACCATCCGCCCGTCGAGTCGGCGGACCAGCCGCTTGCTGCCGTTGCTGTAATTCATATCCGCCATCATGCCCGATTCGCCGACCGCGTGGCGGATAGCCGAAACGCCGCAGCATACCCTGGCGTCGAGGCAACAAGAGAGGACCAGCCGATGCCGCGCAGCACCACCCCCGCAGGTTCTGACCTGCTCCGCGTCGACGACGGGCTGACCGAGGAAGAGCGGCTGGTCCGCGACACGGTGCGCGCGTTCGCCAACGACCGGATCATGCCGCACATCGCGGACTGGTTCGAAGCCGGGACGCTGCCCCGCGAACTGCTCCCCGAACTCGGCAAGATGGGCCTGCTCGGCATGCACCTGGAAGGCTACGGCTGCGCCGGGATGGGCCCGGTCGCCTACGGCGTCACCTGCCGCGAGATGGAGGCCGCCGACTCTGGGCTGCGCAGCCTGGTGTCGGTGCAGGGATCGCTCTCGATGTTCCCGATCTGGAAGTACGGCTCGGAGGACCAGAAGAACGAGTGGCTGCCCAGGATGGCCGCGGGCGAGGCAATCGGCTGCTTCGGGCTCACCGAGCCGGACCATGGCAGCGACCCATCCGGCATGAGGACAAGGGCCATTGTTAACGGGGACGACTGGGTACTGTCGGGCTCCAAGATGTGGATCACGAACGGGTCGATCGCCGACATCGCCGTCGTGTGGGCATCGACACCGGGCGGCATCCGCGGCTTCCTGGTGCCGCGCGGGGCGCGCGGGTTCAGCACGCGGACCATCCACAAGAAGATGTCACTGCGCGCTTCGGTGACCTCGGAACTGAACCTAGACGAGGTCCGGCTGCCGCAAGACGCCGTGCTGCCCGGGGTGACCGGGCTGAAGGGGCCGCTGTCCTGCCTGTCCGAGGCCAGGTTCGGGATCGTGTGGGGGGTCACCGGGGCGGCCAGGGCCTGTTTCGAGGCGGCCGTTGACTACGCCACGACCAGGGAGCAGTTCGGCCAGAAGATCGGCGGTTTCCAGCTGACCCAGTCCAAGCTGGCCTGGATGCTCGCCGACCTGGCTCGCGCGCAGCTGCTCGCGCTGCACCTGGGCCGGCTAAAGGAGGCCGGGACGATTACTCCGCAGCAGGTCAGCCTCGGCAAGATGGCCAACGTCCGGGTGGCGATCGACATCGCCAGGACGGCTAGGACCATCCTCGGCGCCAACGGCATCACGCTGGAGTACCCAGTGATCAGGCACGCGAACAACCTAGAGTCGGTGCTGACCTACGAGGGCACCGAGGAGATCCACACGCTGGCCCTGGGCGAGGCCATCACCGGGATCGCCGCCTACCGGTAGCCCGGTGCCGGGCCGGCCAGTGCGCCCGACGGCAGCGCTGGCCTGACTGGCCGTGGCCGGCGATGGGCCGCCCGATGGTGCCGCTGGCCTAACCGGTGGTGCAGGCCTTTGCAGGCCTGCAGGCTGGACGGGTTTGCGAACCGGTTGCGAACCGGGCCTGGCGGCCGGCTGAACTGGTCCGTGAGCCGGAACACGCGCACGCCGCCCTGGTTCATTCCGCGGCTGCCGACCGCGGCGCGGAATCTTGAGTATCCATTCCCACGGCACCTGGGTTGCCACGATCGCGCCGACGTGGTGCACCGCGATGTAGTGCTGGATGTCGGCCACCGTCACTTGCTGGCCGATCATGCCGATCTGGCCCATGGCCAGGCGTTCCTGTAGTGGGCCTTCCGGGACGCCCTGCGGGGTGCCGCCGAAGAACCCGCCGGACAGCCGGAGGTAGAAGCCGGTCTTGGCCTGCCAGATCAGCTGCCGGTCGGGATCGATCTCGAGTACCCAGACGATCTCCCCCGGCGCCAGGTAGCGCCGGTAGGCGCCGTCGGCCAGGAACGGCGGCATCGGGACTCTCGTGGCCCAGAGCTGGGCCGTGTAGTTAGGCAGGATCGTCAGCGCCGCCAGCAGCACTGGCAGCCAGCCGAGCGGGCGCCGCGAGCGCCGCGGCAGCGGAGTCGGCCGCCACAGCGGCGACGATGGCGGGTAGCCAGACGGCACCGGCGGCGGCTGCGGCGGCCTGGACGACCGGGCCAGCCAGCGCGCCACGATCACCGCGATCACCAGGTACGCGTAGGTGACCAGCCGGCCCGGCTGGGCGATGTTGAGCACAGGGATGGCGGCAAACACCCGCCACGGCAGGATCGGCGCGCCGAACACGGACAGCTTGTCGCCGAGGCTGACCACCAGGATGAGGAGCAGCCCGGCGATCAGCATCCAGGTGGCCCGGCGACGCCGGTCGGTGATCGCGAACAGGATGATCACGGCGATCAGCGGGATGCCCAGGTACCACGGATTGTTAATCCATTCTGGGCCGAATGATCCCCACTGCTCGGTGAGGCGCCCGGGGGTCACGTACCGGAGCAAGTCACCGAAGCCGGTCGCGCCATTCTGGATGGTCGCGAAATGAATCGCCTTGACTATTCGCGGCCGGCTGAAGGCCGTGTGCAGCAGCGGGATGCCGAGGATCACCGCGATCACGTAGCCGCCGGCCGTCGGAAGGATGGCCCACAGCAGCCGCTGCCGCCGCGCTGCCGGGCCCGCAGCGAACCCGATCAGCGCGCACAGGCCGCCCACCACGGTCATCGTGGCGAGGATCTCGTCCCCGACGTAGAGCTGGAGGCCGAGCACGATCCCGAGCAGCGGCACGTACAGCAACGGGTGGATTGATCCGTCGAGCAGCCGGACGACGAGGTAGGCGCACAACGGCACGAGGAAGACCAGCGTCAGGCTCGGGTGCCCCTGGCCGATCTCATCGACCAGCGATGGCGAGAAGCCGAAGAAGAACCCGCCGATCAGGGCAGGGAAGAACGACCTGGTGAGATGGCGGCACAGCAGGTATGCCGTCCAGGCGGCCAGCGCCGGCGCCGCGAGCTCGACCACGTTGAACGAGAACATCGGCCCGTAGCTGTGGGTCAGCGCCTGCAGCGCGAGCGAGGGGGCCGGGATTGTGGTAGCCCAGGTCAGGTTGATGCCCGCCGGGGCCCAGGCGGCGTACGAGTACAGCGCGCTGTAGTGGTGGCTGAGCGCGAACGGCCACCAGCTGAACGCCCAGACGAAGAGGGAACCGTCCTGCGGCTGGTTGGACAAGAAGGAGCTGGACATCCGGTCCAAGATCCACGGGCCGAACAGGCCGAGGGACACGCCGCCGTAGAGCAGCAGCGCGACCAGGTTCCGCAGCTGGCGGCCGGCCGCCCGGAGCGCGCGGGCTGCACCGGTGCGCTGATCGCTGCCACTGCGCGCGGCAGGACCAGGTGCGCGGCCCGCGGCAGGCTCGGAATCCTCGCCCGCAGGCGGCTCGCCATCCGGGCCAGTAACCGGCCCGAATGCGGCCCCGTCAGGCAGCCCGGCCCCGTCAGGCAGCCCGGTATCCGGCTCGGCCGCGGGCCGACCGTTGGCCCGGGCGCCATTGCCGCGCCTGGCGGTACCCGGCGACTCGTCCTCGACCGAGATTCCTGGTTCGGGCACGCGCCCCGCCCCTTCCGCTGCGTGCAAGCAACTGCGCTGGAGCGCGGCGGACTCCTCGCTGCCCTGCATCATCCGAGATGCGCTTATTAATCCGACCAAAGTATCTCAGTGCGGCGCAGTGTCCCGCAGATACGGCCATGCCCGATAGCACGATCCGATGTGATCGAGTGCGACGATAAGGAGGTGAGCGATGCCTCGCAGGTCACCGACAACCAGGCCGCTGCCCGCTTCGAGTACGCCGCCGACGGCCAGCTCGCTCAGCTGACCTACCGGCTGCGCGACCACCGTCTGGTGCTCATTCATGCCGAGACGCCCGAAGAGCTCGAAAATCGCGGGATCGGCGGCGCGCTGGTCCGCGCCGCGATCGACCGGGCGCAGCAAGACGGCCTCGCGGTGGTGCCGCTGTGCCCGTTCGCCCGGGTCTGGCTGGAGCGGCACCCGGAAGAGGCCGCCCGGGTAAAAATCGATTCCGGCTAGGCAATCTCCGCCCGCGCCCCGCGCCCCGCGCCCCCCTCCAGCGTTCCGCCCCCCCGCTCCGGCGCCCCGCGCGCAACCCCCGCTCCGGCGCCCCGCGCGCAACCCCCCGCTCCGGCGCCCCGCGCGCAACCCCCCGCTCCGGCGCCCCGCGCGCAACCCCCCGCTCCGGCGCCCCGCGCGCAACCCCCCGCTCCGGCGCCCCGCGCGCAACCCCCCGCTCCGGCGCCCCGCGCGCAACCTGTTGAATGTGACGTTCAACCACACCTGACTAGCCTGATGCCACATCGATCTAGTTGGCTGGGCGATGACCTGGTTGGCCGGGCGATGACCTGGTTGCCCGGGCGACTAGGGCCGTCCGGGCGGGCCAGGAAACGACCCAGCGCGCTCATGCGATGGATCACGGAAAGGAAGGCACTCATGCGGATCGGCAATCTCGACGGCCGGCTCGTCATCTTGACCGACAACGGCGCGCTGGACGTCGCGCGCGCCAGCGCGGGCCGCTTCGCATCCGAGCCGCAGGCTATCTACCAGCGATGGGAGGAGTTCCTGGCTGGGCGGCAGATGCCAGCGACGCAGCCGCCGAGGGCTACGAGCTGGATCTGCTGGGAGCTCCAGCGCCGGCACCGCGCCAGTCGTTCGGCATCGGTCTCAATTACGGAGACCACGCCGCCGAGTCCGGCTTCGCCGTGCCCGAGCGGCCCAGCGTGTTCACCAAGTTCCCGAGCTGCATCACCGGGCCGTTCGGGGACATCGTGCTGCCCCCGCACGGCCACACCGACTGGGAAGTTGAGCTAGTCGTCGTCATCGGGGCGCAGGCGCATGGCGTCGCCGAGGCAGCCGCCTGGCAGCACGTCGCCGGGCTGACCGTCGGGCAGGATATCTCGGAGCGGATCACCCAGCTGTCCGGCACTCCCCCGCAGTTCAGCATGGGTAAGTCGTTCCCGCGGTTCGGGCCCACCGGGCCGTGGCTGGTCACTATGGACGAGTTCGTCAATCCCGATGACCTCGAGCTCGCCTGCTCGGTCAACGGCGCGGAGGTGCAGAAGTCCCGGACCAGCCACATGCTCATCTCCGTGCCGCAGCTGATCTCGCGGCTATCCGCCGTGCTCCCGCTACTGCCCGGCGACATCATCTTCACCGGCACGCCGGCCGGCGTCGGGATGGGCCGGGACCCGCAGCGCTGGCTCGCGCCCGGCGACGAGCTGGTCAGCTACATCGAGAGAATCGGCGAGATGCGGCACCGGTTCATAGTGGGCTAGCGGCCGGCCGCGCGGGGCCCGGCCTCGTCCAGCGCGAAGCTGAGGTAGCGGTCAGCCGACCGTTGCACGGCGGCCGCGCCGTCGGCCTGCACGACCCGCCGCCACCAGGCACCGTAAATGCGATCGAATTGAAACGGCTCGAGCATGGCCAGTGCCCGCCTGATGGTGCGCGGCCGCTCGGGGATGAGGTTCGGATAGCTGTACATGAAGCTCACGTACCGGCGGTCCTGGACCACGGTCATGATGTCGCCGGAACACAGCACGCCAGCGCCGGCCTGCCCGCCAGCCCAGTGCAGCACCTGGCCGCCGTCGAAGTGCACCCCGGCGTTGATCAGCGTTACGCCGTCGCCGATCTCGCGGGTATCGCCCTGCCAGTACACGATGGCGTCGTCCGGCCGGGCGGTCCAGCGCCGATCGGCCTGGTGGATGTAGACCGGCGCATCGAACGCGTGCGCCCACTGGACCATCGAGCCGTAGAAGTGCGGATGGCTGACCGCTATCGCGCTGATCCCGCCAAGCTCGCGCACCTCGGCGATGAGATCGTCGTCGATATAGGTGATCATGTCGAAGAGCATATTGCCGCCCGGGGCGCGGACCAGCAGCGCGCGCTGGCCGATGGCCGTCGGCGGGTCGACGCCGATGCCGATTACGCCGGGCCCTTCCTCGCGCACCAGGCCGCGGTGCCCTTCGGCGGCCAGCCGGGAGAGCGTGGTCCACTGCTGCCCGTCCCAGCCGACGTACTGGCGTTCGTCCTCGCAGATGGGACAGTCGTCGCGCTCGGCACCGTACTGCACGCCACAGGTCTTGCAGATGGGAAGGTCGAGGTCCATGCAGCCACTTATACCAACGAGCGGCGTTACCGGCGCACGCCGCTGGCAAGCTGGCAGCGGCCGTGGGCAGTTGCCAGCGCATGCCCGTTATAAATGCATATGAGTTTCGCCGCCCGCGGCCGATCCCTGATCGTGGAGGTTTTTTAGTGCCGGAGCACCAAAAAACCTCCACGATCACCGCGCGGGGCCGGTCCGGCGCTAGCGCGGGGCGACCAGCAGCGTCTGGATGGCGGTGCCGCAGCGCCCCAGCGTGTCTGACAGGGCCGTCTCGGCCAGGCCGGTTCCCTGCGTGTTCGTGGTTGTCACCGCCTCGAGCAGCAGCCACTCGCCGACCGGGTCGCGGGGCAGCACCACGGTGAGGTCCACGTTAATGAACAGGAAATGCGCTGGGTCCAGGACGGCGCCCACCCCGCTGCCCGAGTCCGCCACAAGCAGGGCGCGGCACATCGGCGACGCGTCCTCGCCGGCCACCAGCGGGATGCCCGGCCTGGTCCAAGCGCGTCCCGGAGCATGCTCGTCGACGTCGCCGTCCAGGAAGCGCCATTCGATTGCGGACAGGTACCCGGCCGTGTGAGCACTCGGCAGCCGCGGCGAAAGCTGCTGGCCGACCCGGTCCGGCACCGGCGGCGGCGCGACCTGGCCGGGGATGGCCGGGACCGCGCTGTCAGGGACCGCGCTGTCCGGGCGGGCGATCCGCCAGCCCCTGGCGTGCAGCACCTCCTGGTCATCCGCTTCGATGACGGTCTCCAGCAGCGCGACCCGCCGTCCCGGCCGGACAGTGCGGGTACGAACCGTCAGCTTCGTGACGGGCACCGGGCGCAGGAGGTCAACCGACACCCGGCCAAGCCGCTGGCCGTGGTCAGGCTCATGGCCTTCCAGGGCCCGCGCCGCCAGGGCCGACGGCGGACCACCGTGCTGGGCGTCCGGGCTCCACGGCCCGGCCGTCGCGGACGTGGCCACGAAGGCGCCGTCCCCGGCTGGCTCGAAGAATGCGCTGTACACGGCCCGCGATGTTACCCGAGGGCCGCGCCGGACGGCCAGCCGCGAGATGCACTGCTAGCTCAGTGCCGGGCCGGGCGGTGAAGCGGAACCGCCATCGCGACCGCACGCCCGCGGCGGGAGTCGGTACGCTTCGTCCCGTGGAGTCGGCCGACCGGTTCCGCGGGGCGTTAGCTCAATGGTAGAGCAGCGGACTTTTAATCCGTGGGTTCAGGGTTCGAGCCCCTGGCGCCC
>CAWIJO010000010.1:0-719875 GCA_963836355.1 uncultured Actinomycetes bacterium
GTCGAGTAGCCGGGGGGAGTCTCACCCCCCGGCCCTCACAGAACCGTGCTTAACAGTCTCCCGTTACACGGCTCTTCTCATCTGATCGTTCAGAACGTGGATATCCAGGCCCAGTGAACGAACAGGCCGGGCTCTCGATCGACGAGTCCGGCCCACCACCGTTTGGCCTTCTTAAAGCTACCCAGCCGCCGATACTTGTTACGCGCCCACCGCACTATGTAGGTGTTAATGCGTTGCAAGAGACGATACAGTCGTGACCTGTTGAACCGGCCAGTTGGGTCGGACCGGGGCGCCCTGCCGGGATTGCTCCCGGTGGGTTTCCCCGGCCCGCCCGCCGCACCCGCCGTGCGTGTCTCCACGCAACGGGCGCTCCGCGTGTCTTGCCCGCTGGTCATCAGCGCGAGGCTGGTGCCGGGGTCCAGGGGGTCGGTATGGTGCTGCCGCGGTAGCGGTAGCGGGTCACAGCGACGCTGGACGCGCCGGTGAACACGACCCCGTTGCAGGCGAACCGCCATCCCTGGTCGCAGAAACGGCGGCGCAGTTCTGGCATCCCGATCCGGTGGTTTCCTTGCTTGTACTTGGCGCGTATCCAGCGCATCAGCCGGTGCCACGCATGGCTGTCGACCGCGCTGAACACTGCCTTGGACACCCCGTGCCGGAAGAAGTTCGCCCACCCCGCCAGTGACCTGTTCAAGCTGGTAATCAGCTCGTCCAGGCCCATGTGGCGGGTTGACCTGTACGTCCTGGCCGCCACCTTGTCCTTGATGGACTGGATAGCCTTGCGGGACGGCCGGGTGTAGACGTAGTACTTCTGCGTTCCCCGTTTCCGCATCCTGCGGATGTCGAAGCCGAGGAACGTGAAGCCCTCATCGAGGTGGACCACGGCGGTCTTCTCCGGTGCCAGCCGCAGCCCCATCGGAGCGAGCACGGCCGCCACCTCCTCCCGCAGCGCCTCAGCATGACGGCGTTCCCCATGTACCATGAGGACAAAATCATCCGCATAGCGGATGATTTTCCAGTTGCCCTTACCGTCACGCCTGCGCTTTCTCCGCTGCCCGTCTGAGCCCATCTCCTGATGCCATTGCCGGTCGAAATGATCGTCCAGCGCCGACAAGGCGATGTTAGCGAGCAGCGGCGAAAGGATCCCGCCCTGAGGTGTTCCGGTCAGTGTCTCTTCCCTGTCTCCGAGGCCGGTGAGGACCCCGGATTTCAGGAATGCCTTCACCAGTGCGCACACGCGCTTATCCTTGATCCTCGCCCGGAGGCGATCCATCAATGCCGTATGATCAATTTCATCAAAACAGGCTTTGATGTCACATTCCAGTACCCAGCGGTAACCGCTGGTCCCGTAGTGGTGGATCTCGGCGATCGCGTCCTGCGCGCGCCGGTTCGGGCGGAACCCATACGAGCACGGCTTGAAGCCCGCCTCGAAAATAGGCTCAAGAACTGCCTTCAGGCTAGCCTGGACCACCCGGTCAGCGACAGTGGGAATACCTAGCTTCCGGAATTTCCCTGGCGTTCCCTTAGGGATCGTCACCTGCCTGACTTCGACCGGCCGGAACCCGCCAGACTTCAGCGAGTCCCGGATCTGACCCAGGAACTCCTCCACCCCGACCCAGGTCTCGATCATGGCCACCGTGGCCTTATCGATACCCGGTGTCCGCGCCCCCTTGTTCCCGGACACGCGCTCCCACGCATGCACGAGAAACGCCGGGTCGTAGACGAGGTTGAACAGGTCACCGAACCGGCGGGAAGAATCCTCTCCCGCCCAGCGGTGCAACTTGATCTGCATACTCCGTACCGTGAAATAGGCCGAATCAGGATGCGGCCACTTCACGGCGCCGGAATTCACCGGCGCATCTTCGGACATTACCTTCCCTCCTTGACTGACACGCTGCCGCCCTTCCCCATGCTCGCGGCTCTCCCGCGCCCGGAGTACTACGGCGGCTCCGTCCCATCCGCGCCTTCAGCCGGCGTCGCGCCTATCCGGGCCTTTCTCCCCTGACCGGGGACAAGGCCCGGAACGGCCACGGATGGTTCCCGCGTTCACTGCTATCCGGTCGACGGGTTAGGGTCGGGTAAGCGGGGCGCATTGCTGCGCCCCGCTCCCCTCAGAACCGGACTTGAATGGTTTCCATTCATCCGGCTCAAGCAAGCCCTATTGGCTTGATGGCAGGCAGAGTTGCCGGTTTCCTTGCGACGCTGGCTTCGTACCGGCGTGCGCAGTAGGCGTGTATTAGGCGGAGCGCAGCGTGACCGCCCGACGTGCCGTCTCCCGCATCCGCGATAACTGCTCGCTTGCGCATCGCCTTGCGGGTGACCTTGACCCACATCTCCCATTCCTGCGGGGTCTGTGGTTCCTGGTCGGCGTGCAGCAGCAATCCCCGGCAGAGCGGACAACGGCCGTGCTGCGCCTGCAGCAGGCGCAGCCGGGACCTGTCCAGCGGGGGCTTGCGGCGGCGGCGCCGCCCGGCCCAGTATTCGGCCAGCGCCGGGTCATCGGGTGATGCCCAGCCCTTGACCTGCTGGTGTCGGATGATCTGTGTCCAGGCGAACTTGGCGAGGAAGGCTCCGCTGTCACGATCGCCGAAGATCCACCTGTCCCGCCTGGTCTTGTGGAATGCGCCGAAGTACCGGTCAACGACCCACCGGTCCCGTTTATTCGGGTGACGACGCCTGGCCCAGCTCATGGCCAGCTTCCACATATGAGTGTCCAGCTGGGTGAACGTCCTTTTGGACACCACACTCCGGTAATAGGCTGACCAGCCCCTGATAATGGGGTTCAGCCTTCGGATCACCGCCGGAGCGCTGGCCCCTCTGAGGGACCTCATCTCTGCGGTGAGCCGTTTCCGGAACCGCTGCACAGCCGCCTTGCCCGGTTTGATCAGCAGCTTCCCGTTGCGATACCGGCGGATATGCATCCCGAGGAACTCAAAGCCTTCTTCGAGACGGACGATTCGCGTCTTGTCATCGTTGAAGGCCAGCCCCCTGGGCGCCAGCCACGCGGCCAGCCGCGCCTTGACCTGCTCGGCCTGCTCGCGGCTCTCGCACATCGCCACAAGATCGTCTGCGTACCTCACCAGGACAGGGCTGCCCGGCACCACCCGGTCGGCGTTGACGCCGGACGTGCGGTAGCGGACCCCGGCAGCCTGCTCCATGCCGTGCAAGGCCACATTCAGCAGCCCGGGGCTGATCACTCCGCCCTGGGGTGAGCCCTCCCAGGTCGGGGTGAACCATTCCTGCTCGACCACGCCCGCTTTCAGCCACCGCTCGACCAGCCCCCTGGCGGGAAACGTGCCGATCTGACTGAGGATGTGACCATGATCAAGCCGGTCGAACGCCGCCGCCAAGTCTGCGTCGAGAATCCACCGCCGTTGCGGGTTGTGCCCGTGCACGGTGTTGAAGATGGCCTCGATCGCGTCATGGCAGCCACGGCCCGGCCGGAAGCCGTAGGACTTCGGCTCGAACCGCGCCTCCCATTCAGGTTCCAGCGCGCTCGACGCCAGGGCCTGCAAAATCCTGTCGCCGATCACGGGGATACCGATGGGCCGCTGCTTTCCGTTCGCCTTGGGCACATACACGCGCCTGACCGGCTTGGGCGTCCACGACCGGGAGCGGTTCTGGGCCCAGCTGGCCCACTCGGCCTTCGGCTGGGAGCCCATCACGACCTTGCCATCGACGCCCGCCGTCAGGCGACCGGCGTTGAGTTCCGTCACCCGCCGCACGCTCAGTAGCGCGCTGGCACGTGAGCGGAGCATCAACTTCTGGAGATTACGGACCTTCTTCAGGTCCCCTGCCCTCGACGCCGCGAAGATGCGCTGCCGCAGCCGCCGTACGTCCTCCTCGGCCTGGCGCCAATCCACGCCGTCCCAGCCAGGAAGCTCGCCCTCAGGTCCGTTCACCACGGCACGCCCGTCCGCGACCTCGGTCACGGCCAGCCTCGTCGTGGCGTCCAACTTGTCCCTCGGTTCTGGTGCCGTCGTCATCGTGCCTTCGCAGGCTCACCTGACGCACGTGGGCGCTCTTTCGAGCCGGGCCACCAGGGCCCGTATCCGGGCGGTTACCCGGCACCACCGCAGGAGGCTGCGGCCAGCGGTGCCGGTCTTCCCGTTGCCTTTCGGCATCCCGGCCTTGGCTTGTTGCGTCATCCTTCGCCCGCTGAGGACTTCAGCTCTCCTCACGGTCGGCCTACCAGGCCACACCGGCCTGGACCTCAACGGGATTGCCACGTTCCGCAGGCGCAAGACGCGATCGGGGTGGGCCTCTCCTCTATCCCGGGGCGGCGGTGTCCTCCCGGCCGGCAGGGCTTAACCGTCCGGCGCCTGCCGCTTCCCAGCGGCCAGCCCTTCACCCTCGCTACCCAACCCGTCTGCGAGGGAGGCAGTGACGAGACATCAACGGAGATTCACGCAATTGACCCGTCCGATCTTTCCCTAGCCCGTGCCTCCCGGACGGAACGGGGAAGCCTCCGGCGTTTCCCCGGGCTTCACACCCCGCCGTTGCCAGCGGCGCATGCCGGGGCGGGAACAGGTCTCACGGACACTGACCCGGAGCTACACCTTCGACATGTGCCGAACCTCCAATAGCTAGCCCACTCAACACCTGCGACTTCGTGTCGCACCACCCGGCTCTACCCAATGCCATGTAGTTCAGCGTGATCGCTGCTGATGGTCCTGCGGCGGGACGTCCCTTGATCTGGCGGCTTCCGGTTACAGGCTGTGATTTCTGATTGGCTGCAGGCCTGGTTCCGCTGGCTGGCTGCGTGGCTGCGATCGGCGGGCGACACGCCCTTGCGGATGCCGGTACCGGCGGGAGGCTCCCGGTAGAAGAGGAGGTGACTAATCAGCCTTTTCCGCCCGGGAGCCTCCTCATGCTCTTCTACCCTGTCATGCCGCCGGATGTCACGCTCTCGTGTGCGGAAGATGCCGCGCTGGGCCTGCTGGGGCAGGCGGGCATGGTCGCGGTGCGGGTGGCGGACCTGGCCTGGCCGGCCGGGCCGGGCCCGGGTAAGGACGGCCGGACGGCGCTGACCGCGGCGGCGGCGGGGAAGATCCGCACCGGGGACCGTGTGGTCTTCCTCAAGCCGGTGGCGGTCGCGGCAGCGGTGGTCCGCCGTGACGGGCGGGTGCAGGCTGGCGGGCATCCGGCGGATCACGCCCGCCTCGGCGTGGCCGAGGACAGGCTGGATGCCCTGGCCGGCCAGGCGGACGTTATCGGCCAGATCGCCGCGGGCGTCACGCTGAACGGGAAGGTCAAGGGCGCGGCGCGGCGGGCGATGACGCCGGCGCTGGCGATCCGGCTCACCCTGCTGATGACGCTCCTGCCCGACGCGGACTACGCCGAAGTGACGGGCGCCCTGCTCGGGGACCTGGCGCTGGTGCCGTGGCAGCGCCCGTACCGGGTGCCGACCGCGACGGTTTTCTGCACCTGGCGGGACGCGCTCGGGCCCGGCCCGCTGGAGCAGCTGCGGGACCTGGTGCTGGCCGGGATCGACGCCGAGCACCGCGACCACGATTACCGGGCGGTCACGATCGGCGCCCTGGACGCCTGCTCCATCGACGGGTCGCTGACCCGGGTCCCGGACACCCCGGCGAACCGGGCCGCGTTCGGCTCGGCCGGCACCGCCGATGACTCCTCGCCCTACCCCCAGCAGCGGGATCTGTGGCTGTCGCACGCCTCCACCCGCGCCGCCCTGGCGGTGGTGTCCGGTCCGTCCGGCGCCGCCGCCGGCGGCGGGCGGGAGAAGGGCGAGGCCGAGCAGGCGCTGCTGGACCAGGCCCTGAAGGACTACCCGCACCTGTTCACCCCGGGCCGGCTGTGGGTGCTCGACCGGAACTTCCCCGGCGCGCCAAGGATCAAGCGGATGCTCGCCACCGGCACCCATGTGCTGATCCGCGTCAAGGACGGCATCACGCTGCACCGGACCGGGGGCTTCCTGCCCGACGGCTCCTACCTGGCCAGCATCCGCGGCGGCGGGGTCACGCTCACCGTCCGCGTGATCGAGTACACCGTCACCGTCGCCGGGGCCGACGCCCCGGAGCTGTTCGCCCTGATCACCGACCTGCACGACCACGCCGCCTACCCGGCGCAGGTCCTCGCCGCCGCCTACCACTGGCGGTGGATAGGGTCGGAGACCTGCCTGAAGGAAGCCAAGTCCGCGATCAGCGGCGCCGGCCCGTCCACCGGCGCGATGCTCCGCTCCGCCAGCCCGGCCCTCATCGCCCAGGAGCACGCCGCCTGGATCACCGCCGTCGAGCTGACCCGCGCAGCAGCCCGCGCCGCCGCGGCGATCGCCGTCCCGGCCGGAAAGGGCAAGCGCGCCGGCCAGCCCGTGCACCCGCGCGAGATCTCGTTTACCGCCGCACGCCGCGCGATCATCGCCACTACCCGGTCCGGCGCGGCCACCGCCAGCCTGCCCGCCGCGCTGACCGAGGCGAACCGCGACGCCATCCTGGCCAGCCTGGCCCGCCGGCGCGTAGACACCGACCGCAACCGGCACCGCGACCGGAAGACCAAGGCCCGGCCGGGCTTCCCGCCCGGCGGGCCGCGCATTCCCGTCCTCACCGCGAAAGCCGAGATCAGCATCTGCGGCCCCATCGCCGCCTGAACGCCCCATCTCCCAGTCCCCGCACCCTCAAGCACTGCCCAGCCCGCCGACCGTGGAACCGGCCGCATCCGGAGCGACAGCCGGGGCGCCAGCATGCCCGCCCGCCGCGATCACTCTCTGCCGGCCACCCGGACGCCACCGCCCGCCAGCGCGGTCAAGACCGCGAACGCTCCGATCACGCTGAACTACATGGCATTGCGGCTCTACCCCTGCGGCCTCGCCATGGCTACGCCGTAGACAATTCACCATGGCCTCCCGGCCCCGGCTACTAAGACCTAGCCAGGAGTTCCCCATCCGCAATGATGAATGGGTGCGCGCCGCGAACCAGCCCAGATCCGCCGGGTTTCGGGCTGGCGGATGCTCAAGAGGCGTAACAACACCGGTTCCTCGCGTATACCTTCCCGTCTTGCTCACCGCGCCCGGCCCATCCGGCAGTGCTGAACCGACGCGACTTCGTCGAGGCTGCTCCACCCTCCCCACCGACCCGTGGCTCAGGCTGCCTCCAGCTTCAATTCGCCGCTACGACGGCGAATAAATGGCGGTCTCTCACCCCCATCCGGGAATAGCAGCGCCTCGTGGCGCACTAGTAGTTCATCCAACCGCGTACGATCGGATTTATCCACTCGGCGAGATCCGCCAGGTCAGACCCTACTCGCTTGTGAATCCGCCATCCGCGGAGCTGCTGACTTTTCGCTTTGAGAGCGTCCGGGCTGATCGCAGGCGAGAACGTCGTGAACAGTTGCCCGTTCCTGTTCTCCGCACTGCGCGAACGGAACTCATACCCCAGGAACGTGAACGACGCGTGCTCGTACGAGCCCCGCCGGTTGTCATCCCTGCAGTAAACTATCTTGGTCTTCCCGGGATGCAACCGCAACCCAAGGCTTTCCAGTCTCTCCGCAATGCCATGTAGTTCAGCGTGATCGCTGCTGATGGTCCTGCGGCGGGACGTCCCTTGATCTGGCGGCTTCCGGTTACAGGCTGTGATTTCTGATTGGCTGCAGGCCTGGTTCCGCTGGCTGGCTGCGTGGCTGCGATCGGCGGGCGACACGCCCTTGCGGATGCCGGTACCGGCGGGAGGCTCCCGGTAGAAGAGGAGGTGACTAATCAGCCTTTCCGCCCGGGAGCCTCCTCATGCTCTTCTACCCTGTCATGCCGCCGGATGTCACGCTCTCGTGTGCGGAAGATGCCGCGCTGGGCCTGCTGGGGCAGGCGGGCATGGTCGCGGTGCGGGTGGCGGACCTGGCCTGGCCGGCCGGGCCGGGCCCGGGTAAGGACGGCCGGACGGCGCTGACCGCGGCGGCGGCGGGGAAGATCCGCACCGGGGACCGTGTGGTCTTCCTCAAGCCGGTGGCGGTCGCGGCAGCGGTGGTCCGCCGTGACGGGCGGGTGCAGGCTGGCGGGCATCCGGCGGATCACGCCCGCCTCGGCGTGGCCGAGGACAGGCTGGATGCCCTGGCCGGCCAGGCGGACGTTATCGGCCAGATCGCCGCGGGCGTCACGCTGAACGGGAAGGTCAAGGGCGCGGCGCGGCGGGCGATGACGCCGGCGCTGGCGATCCGGCTCACCCTGCTGATGACGCTCCTGCCCGACGCGGACTACGCCGAAGTGACGGGCGCCCTGCTCGGGGACCTGGCGCTGGTGCCGTGGCAGCGCCCGTACCGGGTGCCGACCGCGACGGTTTTCTGCACCTGGCGGGACGCGCTCGGGCCCGGCCCGCTGGAGCAGCTGCGGGACCTGGTGCTGGCCGGGATCGACGCCGAGCACCGCGACCACGATTACCGGGCGGTCACGATCGGCGCCCTGGACGCCTGCTCCATCGACGGGTCGCTGACCCGGGTCCCGGACACCCCGGCGAACCGGGCCGCGTTCGGCTCGGCCGGCACCGCCGATGACTCCTCGCCCTACCCCCAGCAGCGGGATCTGTGGCTGTCGCACGCCTCCACCCGCGCCGCCCTGGCGGTGGTGTCCGGTCCGTCCGGCGCCGCCGCCGGCGGCGGGCGGGAGAAGGGCGAGGCCGAGCAGGCGCTGCTGGACCAGGCCCTGAAGGACTACCCGCACCTGTTCACCCCGGGCCGGCTGTGGGTGCTCGACCGGAACTTCCCCGGCGCGCCAAGGATCAAGCGGATGCTCGCCACCGGCACCCATGTGCTGATCCGCGTCAAGGACGGCATCACGCTGCACCGGACCGGGGGCTTCCTGCCCGACGGCTCCTACCTGGCCAGCATCCGCGGCGGCGGGGTCACGCTCACCGTCCGCGTGATCGAGTACACCGTCACCGTCGCCGGGGCCGACGCCCCGGAGCTGTTCGCCCTGATCACCGACCTGCACGACCACGCCGCCTACCCGGCGCAGGTCCTCGCCGCCGCCTACCACTGGCGGTGGATAGGGTCGGAGACCTGCCTGAAGGAAGCCAAGTCCGCGATCAGCGGCGCCGGCCCGTCCACCGGCGCGATGCTCCGCTCCGCCAGCCCGGCCCTCATCGCCCAGGAGCACGCCGCCTGGATCACCGCCGTCGAGCTGACCCGCGCAGCAGCCCGCGCCGCCGCGGCGATCGCCGTCCCGGCCGGAAAGGGCAAGCGCGCCGGCCAGCCCGTGCACCCGCGCGAGATTCTCGTTTACCGCCGCACGCCGCGCGATCATCGCCACTACCCGGTCCGGCGCGGCCACCGCCAGCCTGCCCGCCGCGCTGACCGAGGCGAACCGCGACGCCATCCTGGCCGGCCTGGCCCGCCGGCGCGTAGACACCGACCGCAACCGGCACCGCGACCGGAAGACCAAGGCCCGGCCGGGCTTCCCGCCCGGCGGGCCGCGCATTCCCGTCCTCACCGCGAAAGCCGAGATCAGCATCTGCGGCCCCATCGCCGCCTGAACGCCCCATCTCCCAGTCCCCGCACCCTCAAGCACTGCCCAGCCCGCCGACCGTGGAACCGGCCGCATCCGGAGCGACAGCCGGGGCGCCAGCATGCCCGCCCGCCGCGATCACTCTCTGCCGGCCACCCGGACGCCACCGCCCGCCAGCGCGGTCAAGACCGCGAACGCTCCGATCACGCTGAACTACATGGCATTCGCTGGCTGATGGCACGCCAGACCGCGAAGACCTGGTCCTGGCCCGGGCTGGGTTCAAAGACTTTGAACGGCGTATTGTACCTTCAGAGGGAGTGATAAACCGCTCCGCGGATGACATTGTCGCATGGGTGTTCTCTAGGTCCGGCTCGGCCCCTCACCTGTTCGGCGATAAGTTGGCCAACTTCGAGCAAGACCTCCGCGAGGTGCTGCGGAAAGCGTCACCGGATAATTGCTTTGTTGAGCGTATTCCGCCAACCGAGATCATGATCTGGCGCAAGCCGCACTAAAGCTAGTAGCGCAGATACCGACTGTAGCGTTGCATTCTCTTATCTTGCTTTCGTGTTGAGCATGAAGCTATTAGGACATGGCAACAACATCCACTTCTCCGACCCGGAGGCCTCGTTGCGCCTACCGTCAGTTCAGATTTCAGACACTCATCTGTCCTGATGGGACGGGACCTTGCGCCGGCCAATGGGCTGCGCCGTTGGGGCGATCGTGGGACCTTACGCCGAGGCGAACACCGTGGACCTGGTACTGCACGTGCTGGACGAGGTCATCCACCACGGCGCAGAGGTCGGCCTGCTCAGAGACCTGTACTCCCACCGCTCCACGCTGCGCGGCTGAGGCGGCCGACACCCAAGATCAGGATGAAAAACGCTCACTGGACGCTGGGCCAGCGTACGACATCATCGTCGTCTCCGGATGTGCCGGCAAGCCGCCAGCTCCCGTGGACTCGGGTGGTGCCGCGAGTATGTTCAACTCAGGGCATCCTGCGGTTAAAGATCGCGCGAGCGCGCACCGGTACACGGCGCGTGCCATGTCGTCTCGGCTACGGAAGGCGACCGCTCGCATGGGCGAATGGCGAAGGGGCAGCGCGTGATATCCGAGACTGACGTGGACGTGCTGCGCCGATGTTATGCAGACTACGGGTTCTGCGTGACTCCGTCGATCTTCCCGGCGGACGCGCTCGCCGAGGCGTTTGATGCGGCGGAGGCGGTCGCGGCAGGCGGGACGGACACGGGGATGATGCCCCGGCTCCAGGAGCGCGAAGCCGGCGACGAGGCGCAGCGGCTTGTCAAGATCGCTGAGCCGCACAACGCGAGCCATGCGCTCCGCCGACTCATCCCCAGCCCAGAGCCATGGCGGGTGATTGCAAGGGTAACCGGCGCCCGCATGCTGCAGATCTGGGCGGTGGACCTGTTCATCAAGCGTCCCGAGCCGGGCCCGAAGGCCAACATCGGCTGGCACCAGGACGGCCCGTTCGCGCCGTACTGGAAGGGCGACATTTTTACTGTGTGGCTCGCGTTGTCGGACGTCTCCGTGGACGCGTCGCCGCTCCGGTACGTCCGCGGTTCGCACCGGCTGGGGCCGGTTGGCAAGGCGGACCTCTTCCGCACCGATCTGGACCCGGAAAACACCGGGTTGCCGCTGCCCGAGGGCTTCGAGTGGGTCGAGGTCGCCGCCGAGGTGCCGGTCGGCGGGGCCGCGATGCATCACCGCGACACGTTGCACGCCAGCGGACCCAACCTGTCGCCCTGCTCCCGGCATTCGCTCGCCATCCGTGTCCGCACGGATCGCTGTGCCCTTGAGGGCAACGCGGCCCAGGTCTCCCACCTACACGACCCGGAGCTGGCGCCGGTGGTGTACGACGAGCGGTGAGCAGCCGACACCCATCGGCTCCCTAGACGGAGGCAGACGGTTGACGAACGTCCGGACCAGCGCCCTCGTGTCGGAGTGTGTCGCGGCGCTGGACGCCGGCGGGATCGTCGTCCTGCCCACCCGACGCTGGTACATGCTCTGCGCCGACTCGACCAACGGCGACGCGTGCCAGCGGATCTTCGACGGGAAGGCCGGTCGGTCGCGAAGCCGTTGGGGTTGGTCATGCCATCCGATGCCGCAGTGGCGGCGCAGTTCTCGATGTCCGCGGCGGCCCGTTGCCTGGCCGAAGGTCTATGGCCAGGCGACCTCGCCTTGTGGCTGCGGTGGCGGGAGCCGGAGTCCGGCCACGGCCGACCGTGGCTCGGCTCTGGGGCCGCCATGGTCACCCTGGATCCGTGGCTCCTTGGTGAGGTGGCCGCGCGGACGCGGAATCCGCCAGCGACGTCCGTCGTCAGCATCAGCGACGGCATGAACGAGGACGATCGTCGGCCGGCGTTGAGCCCAGTCCCGTACACGCCTGACCGCGGCGCGGATGTCATTCGCCACGCCCGCGATAGTCAGATCCTCCGGCCGGCCGTCGCTCTCACCATGCGCCCGGAAGTCAAAGCGCAGCACGGGCATGCCAGCCTCAGCGAGCCCAGCAGCGAACCGGGCAAAGAAGCCGCCCTCCTCGCGAGTTACTCCGCCCCCGTGCACCAGCACGGCCGCGGCGCCCAGGGCCACGGGCGGCATCGTTAGGGTTCCGCGCAACCGCAGGCCGTCCAGGCTGCGAAATTCAACATCGCTGCTGACGGGGTCAGACGACACGAGCGCCCCTTCCGATGCAGACCGCCGGACTCTGCCCATCATGCTCGGCCGGATCGAGTCCATGCCAGGTGATGTCTGTTGGCCGCCAGCATGCCGGAAGCCATCGCGTGCGGTCGGCACGGTCATATAGATGCCAGCGGGAATGAGTACGGCTGCCGATGATGGTCTGCGCAGGTCAGCGTGTGTCTAGGCCGGGAATCACATGTTCCCAGCGCGGGGAGTGACCGAGCGCGGCGCGGTCGTCAGGCTGGGGACAGCCAGTTAGAGAGTCCATCTGCTCGGAGGCGCCCGATGACTGCTGCTTCACGCGGTGCTGCCAAATTGCCGGTGCTGCCGGTCCCGCAGTTGACAGCTCGCCCGGCCACGCCGGCCGCGAGCGGCGGAGTGGCCTTCACCTCCGGCTATTATTTCGACCTATCAGGCGACGCTGATCTGAGTGTGCTCGCCCGGGCGGCAACGGTGCCGTTGTCGGTGATCGTGCAGGTGACGAAGCGGTGTGATTTCGGCTGCGTGTTCTGTTCCGAGACGCTGCAGATGGCCGACCCGACGCTGGAGCAGCTGGATGCCATCCGCGCCAATCTGGCCGGCGTGCGCCGGGTGTTCTTGTCCGGCGGCGAGCCGCTGCTGCGCCGCGACATCACCGACACCGTGAACATGTTCGGGGGCTTCATCATCGGCCTGCCGACCAACGCCACCCGCGGGGTGCGGGCCGCGCCGCAGCTGGCCGGGAAGGTCGCGTTCGCGAACATCGGCTTCGACGGCCCGCGGGCGACGTTCACGCGGGTGCGCGGCGACTACGACAAGGCCTGCGCGGGGTGCAGGCGCTGGCGGCTGCGGGGCTGCCGCTGTCGCTGTCGGCGGTGGTGCTGCGCTCGACCGTGCACGCGCTGCCGTACCTGTGCCAGATCGCTGACGTGCTGGACGCCGGGAAGCTCAAGCTGATCCTGCCGTTGCGCAAGGGCAACGCGCTCGGCCTGCCCGAGCGGGAGTTCATCACCGTGGCGGAGGCCCGGGATGCCTTCGCCCGGCTGGCTGAGCTGCGCGCAACCCACGACTGGCGGCCCGCCATCCGGATGACCCCGTGGACCGCCGGGACCGAGGGCCACATGATTGTGGTCGAGCCGGACGGCACCGCCCAGGCGTGGCCGGTCTACGACCAGCCCGACCTGTTCCTGCGCCTGGGCAATCTGCTGCGCGAGCCGGTCACCGCGATCTGGGACCGCTACCCGTATAAGGCGAACCATTACGCCAAGTACCTCGGCCGCAGCATCCTGATCGCCGCCCGCGGCGGCACCTGATGCGCACCTGGACCAACATGACCCGCTCCGGCGACCCGTACCGGACCGGGCAACAGCTGTACCGCAGGCCGCCGGGTCAGCGCCCTGACTGCCCTCGCGGACCTGGATCTGATGCAAGCCCGCCGCCACGCCACGGCCCTGGCCGCACACGCGCCACGAGAGGATCTGACTGCGCTGCTAGCCGGCACCGCTGGCCCGGCGCGGGGCCTGGCGGCGGCCAGGCAGGCATGGGCCGGACGCCGCAAGCCCGCCCGGGGCCTGGCCCTGATGATCGACACCGCCCGCGACCTGCCCGGCGCCCCCGCGCTGGCCGGGGTCTGCGAACAGGCCCAGGTCACGCTCCCGGCCGGTCCCGCCCGTCCCGGCACTAGCCCAGCGCAGCCCGGTGACGGCGAACCGCTCACGGTCGTGACGGCGATGGTGTCGCAGGCGCTGGCGATCGCGCTGGCCAGCGCCCGCTACCTGGGCTACTACCACTGGGACGGGACGCTCGACATCACCCAGGTCATGGCCGCCCACGCGTGGGACTGCCTCCCCGCCCCGGCCAGCACGCCCGCCAACCTCGCGCCCGCCCCGGCGAGGGCAGGCACGTGCCAGGATGCAGCCGTGCCGGTCAGGTAAATGCTGATCAGCACTAACGTCCCCGGCCCGGGGATATCACCCGAGTGCCCGCCCGCGATGCTGCTGGCGGCGGCCGCCGATGTGGAATGGTCGAAGAACTACAAGGTCAAGAACGGCAACGTGCCGTTCTGCTACTCCGTCGTATGGCTGGCCGTTCCCGCTGGCGGCAGCGCTGCCGCGATGGACACCGCCCGGTTCTGGTACCGCTCGGCCTACGTCGAAGACGCCAGCCAGACCGCCAGCCTGGTCGCCAGCGCCGACGACGCCCTGGAGGGCTTGTTCGCGCATGCTGGCCTGATCGCCGGGCACCAGCTGTGCAGCGACCTGGCCGTCCTGGCCGCGAACGCCGCCTTCCCGCCCGACGGGGTCACCGCGGCCCAGGCAGCCTGGCGACACCGCCGGCACGTCCCGGGTTCACCGCGGATCCTGGACACCCGCTATGACACCGGCCACTTGCTGGCCAGGCAGTCCCGGCGCCTCGTCGACGTCTGCGCCGAACTGGGTCTTGATGTGACCCAGCCCGAGCTGCGGGGTACCTCGATGACCGCTCTGCACCGCCGCTGGCTACGCGACGGCGACACCAGCGCGCAGGAGAAGATCACAGTGCTCAACCTCCGGCGCGCCCTGTCCACCGCCCTGATCGCCGTCCGCGCCGCCGGGCTCGGACACTGGCAGCCCGGCCTGAACGTGAACCGCCTGCTCGCCACCGGGCTGGATGACGCGCTCGGGTGGCTGGCCGATCCGGCGTTCACGGCGTTGCTGGGGGAGCCCGGTGCTGCGTGACTGCGTAGTGCTCGCGATCGAGGGTACCCACGCCTCCGGTAAGACCACCTTGGTGCACGGCCTGGCCGCGCACTACCGCGAGCGCGGCATCCACGTCGCCACCGTCGAGGAACCGGCCCGCGGCAGCCCGTTCATCGAGGAAATCGTCGTGCATGGCAAGGGCCGGTTCGACGTCGGATGCGAGGCTGAAGCCGCCATGCGGCTGGCCGCGGTCGAACTCCCCAGCTGCTTCTCGGCCTCGGCCACGGCCTCGGTGATCGGCGGGTCGGCTCAGGCAGGCTGGATCACTGCTCGCCAATTCGGCCGATCGACTTGCACCTGGTTAGGTAGGTTCTGATACTTATCGCTAGGGGCTAGGGGCTAGGGGCTAGGGGCTAGGGGCTAGGGGCTAGGGGCTAGGGGCTAGGGGCTAGGGGCGTACACGGCGCGTGCACCGAGCCGGCGGCACTGGCACTTGCCGATAGAAGTGGCGATCTTCGAATCACGAAGCGGCTCGCCGATACTGCGCTCATTGCTGGAGGGAGGGACAGATTGGGCAAGTACGATCCTTTGCGGCGTTACCTGGCTTCGCAAAGTGCGAATGACACCAATCTCAGCATGGGTTTTACCGAGATTGAAAGGCTGGTCGGCAGGCTGCCAAAGTCTGCGCGTGAAAGCCAGAGGTGGTGGAACAGTACGCGCTCCGCCGACAGCGGAGCGCATCCATGGCTTACCGCCAACTGGCGCATAGATTCAGTTGATTCCGATGCTGAACAAGTCACCTTCGTTCGGGATCCTGTCGTCACAAAGTCCTCTTCTCCGAGGCAAGATACTCAGGCCCTCCCTATGGAGGCCGATGATCATCGCGCTGTTAAGGCCTCCTGGCGGACTATGGCTGGTGAGATCGCCGCCGGGCTTGTCGCTGCTGGTGCGGCTGCGACGAGCGAACTGGTAGGCCTGGCGCATTTACCCTGGCCAGCGCTGCTCACGCTGGTTGTCAGCGTCGGTGTAATCGCCTGGACCATGACACAGGCGATCACGGTCCGGAAATCTCCCGAACCTATATGGTGGTGGCCTGTCAGCTCGGCGCTCCTGGTGTTTCTGGCCTTGGGCGCGTTTATGTACCATAAGCTGCTCGATCCGGCTACACGAGCTCATCGCACCTACGAGTTTGTCGTTAATGGTGGCGAGGCTAACGTCATTCCTCTGTTCGGTGAAGCGGGCGGCTCAGAACAGCTCCTTGCCACTGGGGCCGCGGATCAGAACGCGCTGATCGGTGGTCAGGGCTACGCCTTCGACTGCTGGACGATAGCACGCAATGGCGCAGAGTGGCTTCGCTATGAGCGGTTCGATCAGACATGGTGGGCGCCACGCAAGTACCTGCACCCCCCTTTCGGAGAGACAGAGCCGCCGCTGCCGCATTGCTGAGCAGACCGCTCGCTAAAAGCTTGGCGTTTGCAGATCAGGCCGCTCGCGAATGCAAATTCGGATTATAGGTCCACCACTAGAGGATAATTATGTTGATGCCTTCTCGAGTCAAAGCACACTATAGGCACCTGACCCCTGTATGTTTAACTCTCTTCTGCCTCAGCTTCATAGGCGGGTGTTCCAACGGTTCCGCACATGCGAATTCCCAGCATTCATCTACAGCTGCACGATCTTCTGCCAGGGCTCATTCCACGCCAGGAGTTGGGACGGCCTTGCCCGGAAGAGTTACTAAAGAGTGGGCGCACGTAAATACGTCCGGCGAAGTTATTGCCTCACTTAACTATGACGCTAATCAGAAAATCTTGATTGAAGCTACAGAGCTGTCCAAAGCGATGAGTGATGTCGATTATACTGGCAACACTGCCATAACGGCTCTCAATCCGTCTGACGGGACGCTGCTGTGGCGCACATATATAGGAGCAGTCAATCCGGTTCAGGTCTTGTCGGAGGGGAATTTTATCGCTGTACCGCCTGAGACTGTGGCGCTATTGCGTAATGGCCAGGCGATCATGCCGATTCTCGATGCCAGGTCGGGTAAACTGATTCGCGTCTTCACATTGAATGGTGACGCGACCGTAGCTGGATTTTCGCGCGGAAATTTGATTATTGAAAGCTCTAACAGGGCCGACACTGAACAAAGTATGTACGCCGTAGCTCCGGCCTCAGGTGCTGTGATTTGGCGTCATAACTGGACGGGCTGTTCACCAGATAACGCTCTCGCTGGCCAGCGTCCGGTAGCTGATGATGAGATCATCGCCGCAGTGCTCTCCTGTAGCAAGAGAAACTCCGTTTTTGTCACCTCCATCAACCCGCTGGACGGTCGTCTGCTCTGGAGACACGCGGTTGAAGTAGCCGACTCCGCTACTACCAGTGACACATTGCTGCCTGGCTACAATCCATCGTTCGGTATCGATCATGGCTTCATTAAGTACGCAAGCGCAACGGAAGCTATCGTATTCTCTCCGGTTGGCAAGTCGTACACAGTGGCTATTAAGAATGGCACATCGCCCTGGCTTGGCGTAGACCGCCAACATGCCCAGCTAGCCTACCAGTCCAGCAGTGGACGGATTACGATCAAGGTTATCGACCTGAAAACGGGTACGACGCTGCGCAGCGAAATTCTTCCTGAGTATCCAGACGACGCGTACCTTAATTCAGCCTACTTCTCTGGCAACGCCAGTGATCTAGTTATAGGGCTGCCTGCTTCGATGCTTCCTGCTGCTCTAATGCAGGTGAATCTTGGTGATGGTTCACTTTCGTTTAGTCCAATGCCATTTACTATTCGGTTTGCGCCATACGTTCCGAAGTTTCTCTATGGGTCGACCCTGGCTGTCGCCGTATCAGATGAGAAAATCGAAGGGTTTAGCCTTGCGACTCCGGCTGGCCAGGCCAGTCCCACACGAAAAGCACCAGAACTTCAGGTTACTCCTGCCCACTGGCCTCAGGCTTGCTCGCTGGCACCCCGTCATCTCCTGTCAATCATCCTTGCAGGGAGACACTTCCTGGCCATCAAGAAAAAAATTCCGCCTCGGCTAGGCCTGCCTGACGCATCAATGTGTGAATTCGTAGGTCGCACCGCCGCCACGTCAACGCCGATTTTCCTCAGTGTAGTCTGGGATGCCGCCTCCACACGTCAGGCTAAGACCCTATTCGACAACTCTCTCAAGGGATTTGAGGCTAACGGAGCGATTGGAGGCAACGGCTGCTGCGGCCTTCGTGGGCCCTGGGACGAAGGATGGTACGCTGGCCGCGCCTACCCCATACCCGATGATATTAAATTCAGGGTAGGCAGGTTGATCTTGGACATTAACGATGCTGCGAGGCTACCCGTGTCGAAGATACTTGCTCGCGCTATTACACGCAAGATTCACGCATCGGGCGGAGTAGCGAGATGACACAAAGATTGATCAGGATAGGCGTGGCGATCGCAGCGGTCGTCAGCTTGGCAGCATGCGGAGCCGGATCCGCCACCCCTAGCGGCGACTCGACAAAGGAGAGTAGCAGCGGCCGTTCACCCTTTGCCGGCCCCGCACAAGTTTCTTGGAGTCACGACGGAGGTGATCTACGGCAATCAAAAGGCCATCGCGTTGGCCAAAGGGATCAGCAATGGACGAGGCTATCGTGACATCATCAGCGACATGCCATATTCGGTTTTGCTCAGTCACTTCAATGGCGCAGTGATCGGCGACCTCCACGTAATCATTATTTTTACTGGCGAGGTCAAACAAACGGTCCGTGTAACTAATATTCAGATTTCCTCTATCAAGGCTGCTCGCTCGGCGTTTTCCGGGACCTACCTTCCCATTGCCCATCAGGGCGGATTGGAAGCCTACGAATTCAATGCTAACATGAATCAGGCAGTTCCCCGATTGTCCAGAACCAAGAGCGGTCAAGCTTTTCCCGACTTCAATATTCGTCTAGCTGCAGGTGAACAGTCCACAGTCGGAATCAACTTCACCGCATTTCGGGGAAATTTTAAATGGCTTCTTACTGTCACTTATCTGGTGGGGACGAATGTGTACAGAATGGTGGTGCGGGCGCCCGGAGGCCACCCATTCGCTGTGACGGCGCCCGTCCGCCAATACTCGGTAACGTACATCAACAGTGGCTTTTCAGGAATGCAATTGAAAAGTAAATCATGACTTGAATGCAGAATTTAGCGCACAAAATTGCTTCTCAAGATCGGCCGGTGTTGTTCTTGCCGCTTGCCCGCGGAAGGGATGCCCATATGATTCACTGTCAGCTGGTGCCGGCTAGCGTTGCTCATATTGATGGATCTGCTAAAGCTGTCTGGACCGCTGCCCAGTTGCCGCCCGCAGGGAGTGCGCTGACACTCGATGGTTGATATCCGCGCTTCCCGGATGTGCGTGCCAGCGTGGCTGTTACTAAGATCACGATGCATGTCGTTTGCCCTGGTCACGGGGATCTGCTGGAGTACGAGCGGCAGAGGGTGAGCTTTCTGGATCGTATGGAGCCGGCAACGGCGTCGGGAATGTCAATGTCTTTCGGCGGGGAGCATTAGGGCGGCGATGAGGGCGGCTGGCCAGCCGATGCCGGTGGGGATGAGGTTGATCATGATGATCCAGCCGAGGCCTTCGACGCCGCGGATGGCGGCGATGATGGTGGGCAGGATGTAGAGGCCGAGCAGGCCGAAGATCAGGAAGATCCAGAAGAAGTAGCTGTGGGCTAAGGCGTTCATGGCATTGCCTCCGTTACGGGATGTCACGTGGATTGGCCTGGTCGTTTTGCGATTTCGGGTGTCGCTATGCGGGCTGGTGCCCGCGGCGGGCGGCGCGTCCGCGCCGTGCCCGGCCCGGACGGCGTCGGCGGCGCTGTGAGGGAAGCTCAGGGCTGCTAGTTGGGCCGCTGACCTCTCGGCGGCGGCGTGTGCCCGGGCGGAGTCGGCTGTTCCAGCGTCACGTTGTGCGCCGGTCAGGGCGGTGGTCCGTTCGTCTACTGCGGTTGTCGCGGCTAGGTCGATCGCGCCGTCGAGGTTGGCGGCGCGGGCTCGTTCGGCGTCGGTTGCTTTCCTTTCCTCGCTGCGGGCGAGGCCTTCGGCGACGTCTTGCCCGGCCAGCTTGTCGATCATTTCGGCGGGGAAATTGGTCGTCGCCTCCAGGACCATGGCCAGTTCGTCGGCGCCGAGTTCGGGTCGTCCTGATGCGCGGGCGGCGGTCTGGAGTCGCGTGACGATCTGCCGGCCGCGTGATTCGGCCTGCTGGGCCGCGTCCGGCCCGGGGTCGGGTTCGGCCGCTTTGCCGGCGGCGTGATCGGCTGCTGGATCGGGGTCCTGGGTGGCGCTGGCGGTGGCAGCTGCCAGGGCTGGGCGAGCTGGTGGCGGGTCGCCGACGTGAGCGCTGGGGGAGTAGCCGAAGAAGGGCGCTGTCTTGCGCATGGCGTCGAGCGGGCTTATGCCGTCGGCCCGGAGCCGGTCGTACTGGGACATGGCGTACGGGTGCAGGGTGCGTAGCCGGTCTTCGGTCTTGCGCATGGCTGATGCGGCCGCCGGGTCGGTGTCGGCGTGGCTGGCCGCGCTGCCCCATGCGCGGCCGGCTTCTGGCAGGTCGGCTTTGCCTAGCCACTGCGGGTCGTGGGCGGGTTCCCAGCTGAGCCGGGCCTGCTGGTGGATGAGGCGTTCTTGCCCGTCCAGGATCCGGGTGGCGGCCCGGTCACCGGCGGCCTTCCGTACGTTGCGCAGGGCCCGGCGCTGCAGGACGACCTGGGCCATCGCGCCGGTGAGCGAGGCGAGCTCTGCGACTCGCCGGGAGCCGTGGCTGAGTGCTTCTTCGAGGGGATTCGTTTGGTGGCCGGGTTCCATGTGCTGTTCTTCCTTATCTGTGCGGCGCGATCACCGTGCGGGACGACGTCGGCCAGGTCGTGCGGGCCCGCGTCGTGAGGGTGCCACGGAGCGGCGCGGATTTGGCCGGGCAGGCGAGGGCTGTGGATAACGGTGCGTTCGCGGCGGGCTGGGGAAGGCTTCGGTTGCGACGCGAGTCGCCGCCGTGGACTGTTCGCGGTAGCCGGGGAGCTGCGGGTTGGTTCCCTCGGCTGCGGCGTGCAGTTGTTCTGCTGCGTAGCGGGCTGCGGCGGCCTGGGCGGCGTGCTGCTGGGACTGGCGGAGTTCGGCGACGGCGTCGGCGAGCGCGGCGAGGCGGGCGACCAGCGCGATCTGTGCCAGGGTGCGGTCGTGGCAGACGAACGCGGTGGCGGATAGCAGCCGGGCGGCCCGGCGCAGGTTGCTGCCCGCGGGGGTGCAGCGCGGGATCCGGCCGTACGGAGCGCGGGCGGCGCGGTCGTAGGTGGCAGCGGCCTGGCGGATCACCCGGCTGCCCAGCGCGGCTGCCGCTGCGTGCAGGGTGCCGCCGGCCGCCCATGCGGCGTCGGCCGCCGCGGCCGGGTCGCCAGCGGTGGCGAGCTGCCGGATCTGCGCGGTCGCGTCGGCGGTGGTGCGGGCGGCGTGGTCCCAGATCGCCGCGCGTTCCGCTGGGGTGAACCGGGCGTTGCACCCTGCGCTGTCGTCCGGGGCGTCGCTCCAGCGGCGGCGGAGCTTGGGCAGGGTGAGGTCGGCGGCGAGCTTTCCGCCGCCGTACCAGACCGGCTCGCCCGCAGCCGTGGTGTCACCGGTCAGGGCGACGGAGTAGCCGGTGACCTCGCCGGGGTTCCGGGTGCTGTACCGGGGGCGGACTTGCACTTCGGCTTGGCGGAGGCGGGCGAAGAAGCCCTGCTCGCTGGCGGCGGCCGCGGCGGCGGTGCTGACCTGGCGGCGGAGCGTGATGCGGGGTACTTCACGCCAGCCGCGGCGGCGGGTCTTCTCGTTCTCGGCGCGGGTAGGACGGGAGGCCGCGGTGCGGTCGCCGGGCGCGGTGCGGCGCAGGCCGAATCTTTCCTCGGCGGCGAGGCATGCTTCCCGGACCCGGTAGTAGTCGTTCGACAGCCGGGGGCGGCGGCCGTCCTGGCGGGCCAGGGTGGCGACGATGTGAATGTGATCGGCGGCGTGCCGGATGGCGACCCAGCGGACCGCGTCGTCTTCCTGTCCGCGTGGCGCCAGGCCGGTGCGGTGCAGGATCTCGCCCGCGACTTGTGCCCATTCGTCGTCGCTGAGCATCCGGTCGCCGGGAGCGGCCCGGGCCACGCAGTGCCAGACCGGCCGGGCCGGGGCCCGGGCGCCGGCCGCGGCGAGGGTCTGTTGCAGCAGGCCGTTCAGTTCCCGGAAGTCGCGGCGGCCGCCGGGGCGCAGGGGTGGTTCGAGTTCGGCTGAGTGCCGCCAGCCGGCGACGATGTGCGGGTCGGTGTGCTCCTCGTGCTTACCGGGACCGTACAGGTAGTAGATGAGCCCGGCGGGGCGCTCTCCGCGGAGCACCTTTCCGATCACGGAAGCCTTCTCCGCAGTTCCTCCGCGGCGGCGTCCAGGCGGCGCGCTCTCCGCGTGCTCTCCGCCGCGTAGGGGAGAAGGTCGCCGGATGGCTGGCCGGTGGCGTTCAGCTTCGCCACCGCCTGGTTCAGGTTCACTCCGACACTCCGGACCAGCCCGGCGGAGCGGATCAGCTCGGCCAGTGCTTCGCGCAGCGGGGCGGAGGCCGGGATGCTCTCGCCGCGGGCTCTGGCGAGCACCGCCTGGGCGGCGTAGGCGCCTCGTGGCCAGGCCGGCGCGGGCGGCGGCGGCGTCTACTTCGCTGAACTCCTCGTCGGTGAGGGTGAACTCCACCCGCCGGACGCGGCCTGCTGGCTGGCGTGAGCGCCGGCCTGCTGGCCTGGGTTCTGCGTGCTGCTGGCTCGTGCCGGGATGCGTCATCTCCGTGTCCCCTTGATGCCGTGCTGGCGTTTCGTCCCCCTGCCGCGATAGCGGGTTCTCTTTCTTTCCCCGCGTAGCGGTGGGTTCATTATGCATTTGCGGACCGCGCCCGGTCCAGAGTTAATCCGGGTTTATGCATATCTTGAGGGTTATTCAGGCGGCTGCGTAGAAGTGCAGGGCGACCACGGCCGAGATGGTTTCGGAGAATGTTGCGAGTGGCCGGCGGTAGTCGGTGTGCATGATCCGCCAGGTCTTGAAGTTCGCGATGACCTGTTCGATGACGTAGCGGATCTTGTTGACCTGCCTATTGAACTCCTTCTGCCAGTCAAGGAGTTCGCCGCCCTCGGGCTTCTTAAAAGGCGTGATCATGTTATTGCCGACGTATCCCTTATCGCCGAGCCAGTCGCGCGGGTCGACCGAAAGGAGGACTCCGGATTCGCCGAGGCAATGATTATCGTGGCGGCTTCCGGGGATCGGGTCGGAGATCCATGTCAGGCGTCCGGTAATGGTGCAAGCAACCTGTACATTCATTCCTGTCGTCTTATGCTTCCCGGAGTACAGTTCCGGGTGCGCCCGCCACGACCAGCACGGGAGCAGCGTCCCATCCACGATGTAGCACGTCCCGGCGTGGAGCTCATCGGCTGTGGGAACGCAGCCAAGAAGCGCTTGCACCAGCAGTGGGGTCATCGCCGAGATAGCGCGGCTGATCGTGGGCTGCGAGACGCCGTAGCTCTCGGCGATTTCCGCCTGGACCCGGTTCCTGCGCAGGTAGGCCAGGGTTACGGTGAGCGCATTGCGTAGCCCGAGTGTCGGCGGCCATCTGCGCATCCCAGGCGCAAGCTCGCGAACTTCAATTATCGTGCACAGTTCGGTGATCTCGGCTTTCGTGAACCCGGTGGTATAATACATCTGCGGCCTGTTTCTCCTGGACTGAGTCTGGTAACCCAATCCTTTCGGGAAGCAGGCCGCCTTTCATGTAGGCGCGCCGCTGTTCAGCACATTTTATTACTATACAGACATCCCGCGTGAATAAGCCTCCTTGCTTCCTGCCGCTTTCCCTCGGGCGCCTGCGCGCCGTGGAATGGCTCTTTGGGCGCCGGTTAGCCAATGGTAAAGTTCTCGCCGGGGAGAGAGTAACCGCAGCTCAGGATGGTCGGCTTGCATGCTACTGGCGGCTTGTGCGCGCCTGCGGAACGCAGGCTCGGTTACGTGTTTCCCGGAATTTCGTTCGCTGGAGTTCGCCAGCGTTCACTAAAGTTCAGCTGTCCTCTCAATTCACATGGGCATCCGCGTGTATCCGGTCATATGATTTGCATGCCCTGGCCGTTTGGCGTCCAGTTTGCGCGGGTGTGCCAACCGGGAGGTGCAGGCATCCGTTCGCGTGGTCTCGGGCTGCCGCCCGGCTGGGGAGGCCAGCGGCGTGGTGCTGGCCGGGCCTGGTTCGGGGGCAAGAGGGACAGCGGTAAGGGGTGAGCGTGATGCGGGACATCGGCGGCGTGCGGGCGCGGATCGACGAAGCCGGGCTGCTGGTGGCGGCGTGGGACGGGTTCGGGGTGCTGGTGGCTGGCTGCCGGGAGTGCGAGGAGCGGGCGGGCGGGTTGTTCGCGGCGTTCGCGTACGCGGCGGCGGCTGCGCAGGGGCGGCTGGTGCTGGCATCGGCCCCGTCGCTGGATCCCGGGAACCGGGGAGCGGCTGGCTGCGAGGGATCCGTTTCTGCTGCTCTTGATGATCTTGACGTGGTTGCGGACGGGCTGGCCGGGCTGCTCGCTGCGCGGCTGTCGTCGGCGGCGCGGCGGGCGGGTGATCCCGGTGACCGGACACGTGCGGCGAGGCCGGCGCCGAGGCGGCCCGGGTGCGCGGGCTGCTGGCGGGCGATGAGCCATGACGGTGGCGACGTTCGGTGACCTGCTGGGCCCGGCGCGCGGGCACCTGGCCCGCGCTGGCGGGTTCCCTGACTATGTTCTGCGCGGTGAGTCCGCGTTCGCGGCGGCCGCGGTGAGCCGGCGGCTGGCTTTGACGTTGTCGCGGTACCTCGCCGACATCGCCCCGTACGGGATGGCCGAGGCGGTCCTGAACCCCGGCCTGCGGCCGCGGATGCGGGCCGCCGTGGACGGGCGGGAGGCGCTGCGGATGGCGGCCGCCGCCTTCGGCCGTGCTACCGCCGGGGCCGCCGGGCCGGGCAGCGGGTCGCCGGATCCGATGGTGGTCAGCCTGGCCGCCGCCGCGGACTCACTCGCGGCCGGCCGGGACCTGCTGCGCACCCATTTCGCCGCCAGCCCGGACGGCGAGCAGGTGCAGCGATCGGACTGGTCCGCGGTCATCTGCTCGGGCACCGTCACGCGGGCGATGGCCGCGGAGGTCGCGTCCTGGTCGCGGCAGTCCGGGATGGGCGGGGTTCCCCGGAGAAGACTGGTTCTTCGCGAAAAGCACTGCCTGTCCCGGAGGAACCCCGCATGCTCCAGTCTGCCATGCCCGTGCTGTGCCGCGCCCTGGTCCCGGAGGTGCTGCCGGCGGTGATGCCGGATGTGCCGGCGGTCCCGGAGTTCCTGCCCGTCCCGCCGCCGGAGCTGGCGCTGCCGGATCGGCTGCCTGCCGGATTGCCGGCTGAGGGACGCGCGGCGCTGGCCGCGGCGCTGGCGGGCACGCTGTCCGGCGGGCGGCCGGAGCGGGGGGAGCTGGCGCGGCCGGCCGGGCCGGCGTGCTGAGATGAGGGCGAGTGCGCGCGGCTGCTCCGGTTCCTGGGTGCCGTCGGTGTTCCCCGCGGCCGGCGGGGCCGCGAGTACCCGCTGAGTTACCTGCTGGCGTTGCCGCTGGCGGCGGGCATGGCCGGGGATGACGAGCTGGACGCGGCCGGGGAGTGGATAGCGCCGGCGCCGGAGGAGGTCCTGTTCCGGCTGGGCGCCCCGCGGGACCGGGCCGGGCGGGCTGGGCGCCCGGACGCGACCACGATCGGGCGGGTCCTCGCCCGTATCGACCAGTGCCAGTACGACGACGCGCTGTGTTCGTGGGCCGCTGCCCGGGCCGGTGCGCAGCGCCCTGGCCTGCGAAAGCACCTGCGGGTCGGCGGGAAGGCAGTGCGCGGTGCCGCCCCCCGGGGCGGCCGCGCGCCGATGCTGTTGTCCGGGATCTGGGACGACGGCACCACCGCCGCCCAGCTGCCGGTGGACGTCAAGACGAACGAGATCCCGGTCTTCCGCGAGCTGCAAGCCCTCACATTCCCTGGTTTCCGGGGAGGCGGGGTTGTAGCTTCCGGTTAGAGGACATCAAACGTGCGCGCCCGACGGGTGAGCCGGAATTCTCTATGAGGGGGCGGCCATGTCGGTCAAGTTGTTAGTGACCCTGCAGCATCGTGACGAGGCCAGGACGGTCCGGGACAGTGGAATGGAGGTCCTAGCGGAGTACCCGGATTCGTTGCTCGTGCGCGCGACCGACGAGCAGGCCCGGCGGCTGCCCGAGCTTGGCATCGAGGCCGCGCCGCTGCCCGAGCAACAGGTTCAGGTTACCGGCGCGTCATTCGCCTTCGAGGATGCGGTGCGGGCCCAGGATTCAGTGGCCGTGCAGCCCCGGCTGGGCCGGACGGCGTATTACCTCGTTAAGTTGGCCGGCCCGGCAGCGCCCGGCTGGCTGCAAGAACTGAAGGGCTACGGGGCAGCGGTTCATGGCAGCCTGCCAGGGTTCACGTTGCTCGTCGGGATGCTGCCCGAACGTGTGGCGGAAGTCCGGGCAGAGCCCTGGGTGGAGGACGTCACTCCTTACCGGCCGACCATGAAGGTCTCCCCCAAGCTGCGCCGCGGCGTCCGGCGGGAGTTGGACGCCGGCACCCTTGCCGCCGTCGCTGGGGAGGAAATCGAGGACCAGCAGCCGCAGCTGGTAGAGGTGTCGGTGTTCCCGGGGGAGAGCGTGAACGACGTGGCCGCCCGGGTCCGCGAGGCCGGCGGGGCAGTCCTGACCACGCTTCCCCGGTCCATGGTGGCAAGTGTGCGCCCGGCCACCATCGCGCAACTCGCCGATGTGCAGGGCGTCCAGGCGATCTTGCCGCACGCCCTGCCGGAGCTGCATAACGACCAAGCCACGTTAGTGATGCAGGTTCCGGCCGACCACGCCTTCGCCGATCTCACGCTCACGGGCACGGGCCAGATCGTCGGGATCGCGGACACCGGACTCGACACCGGCGACCCGGCAACGGTCCACGCCGATATCCGGGGCCGGATAGCTGGCCTGGCTAGCTGGCCGACCCTCGCAGACCTGTCCCCGTACACCAACGATCCGCCAGGCCATGATGACGGCCCGGCCGATCCGGACTCCGCGCACGGGACCCATGTGACGGGCTCGGTGCTTGGCAGCGGCGCTGCGGCCATCGCGGCGAACGCCGCCCCGGTCCCGGCGGGAACGGCGCCCGAAGCACAGGTGTTCTTCCAGGCAATCGGGCAGCGGGTGGGCTGGAAGACCGCCGCGCAACTTGCGGCGGCGGGCCTGCAGCCGTTCACGCAGCCGTGGCCGCCGCCGGCCAGCAGCCTCTGGGGGATACCCGATGACCTTGCGGCCCTCTTCCAGCAGGCGTACGCGGCCGGCGTCCGCATTCACACGAACTCCTGGGGGGCCGCGGTTCAGGGGGCATACAACCAGAACGCCCGCGCGGTGGACGAGTTCATGTGGAACAACCCCGACATGCTGATCTTGTTCTCGGCCGGGAACGCAGGAGTGGACGATGACGCCGATGGAGTGATCGATCCTGATTCGATCGGGTCGCCCGGAACCGCGAAGAACTGCCTGACCGTCGGCGCGAGCGAGAATAACCGCCCGCACGGCTCGGATCCTCCGGCAGGGCTGGACGTCAACTGGGACCAGCTGACGAAATACCCGAAACTCGGCCCGGCAGGGCACGTGTCCGACAGGGTGGATGGCATGGCCGCGTTCTCCTCCCGCGGCCCCACTGATGACCTTCGGATCAAGCCTGACGTGGTGGCCCCGGGGACAAATATCCTCTCCACGCTGTCCTCGGTGTTTCCCGCGACGCAGAAGCCGCTGTGGGGGTATTTGCCAGACGGCCACCCGCTGCGGGACTTCTACTGCTGGAGCGGCGGGACAAGCATGGCCACGCCCCTGGTCGCCGGCGCGGCCGCCCTGGTCCGCCAGGACCTCGTCGTGCAGCACGGTCACTTCGCACCGAACCGTCAGCCGTCCGGGGCGCTCATCAAGGCCTTGCTGGTGAACGGCGCGGTGGCCATCCGGGGACAGTTCCCCGGGGAGGTTCCGGCCGGTCCCAACACCGTCAGCGGCTTCGGGCGTATCGATGTCGCTCAGTCCGTAGCCCCAGAGCCGCTGCACCGCGTGCTTTTCGCGGACGAGCCCGACCACGCCGTGTCGACGGGGGAGATGCGTCTCTTCCAGGTCGAAGGAGCAGACCCGGCGATACCGCTTAAGGTGACGCTGGCCTGGACTGATGGGCCAGCTCTGGCCGGCTCGGGCGGGCTGGTGAACGGCCTTTATCTCCAGGTCCTGGCGCCGGATGGCAGCCTCATTGACGGCGACACCACCGCCTTTCCGGCGGTGACCAACAATGTCCAGCAAGTCCTGATCGAGGACCCGGTAGCAGGCACCTACACGATCCGGGTGCGCGGGGTCTCGGTGCTGCAGCAAGCGCCCGGCGCGAGCTCAGGAGCTACCGCGCGCCAGGACTTCGCGGTGGCCGTCTCGAACGGCACCAGCATGAGCATGCAATCCGCCACCGCCGCCGAGACCGGGGACACCGCGGTCCCCACATCCCACGGGTGATGGGTGGAGGCTACGCGGCGTATGCACTACGCGCCTGCTGTCCGTTACGCGGCGTATGCACGGTGATGGTGGGATGACGGCAGCGCGCGCAGTGATCTTGGTAACGTGTGCAGTGGTGGCTGGGCTGGCGGCGCTGTTCACCCTCACCCAGTGGAACGATGCCAGCAGGGCGGCTACCGTGGCCATCGGACTGGCCGCGGTGGCCGCAATCGGCGTAGCGATGTGGGCGTGCTCTGCCCCGCGGCTTCTTAGGGTCCGCGCAACGGGGACGGGATCGGCGACAGCGAGTGGACCGAGTAGCCGTGCGAGCAATGGGCCGTCCCGGCGGCGATGACGGGGCCGGTGGTTGTCGGCCGTACCAGCGACGCGAAGTACGCCGGGAAACGGTTCCGCGAATAGATAGATCTTCAATTGAGTTCCGCCGTCCGGCCCGTGCGCCATGCGTACCGTATTCGCCGGATTGCTGCTCGTTTATGGTGCAGGCATGGCCTGGCGCCCAGAGGATCGGGAAGCTCCGGAGGCAGGGTCATGGCGCCGGTCCCCAGGGGACCAGGCGGCATCTGCCAGCTAAGCTCGGTCCGGCGGCTGGCGCGGGCCACGGCCCAGCCACCGGCGTATCACCGGAGGCGCAGATGCAGGTGCCAGGGCATGGGACCGGCTGGCGGGCGCGCGCCCGGCTCGGCGTCAGGGCCGCCGTCGGCGCCCTGGTTGCCAGCGCAGCAGCCGCCTGCGCCGGTGCGGCTCCGGTCAGGCACCCGGGCCCGGACGCCGGATTAGTCGTCGTCGCCACCGCCGGCGGGGCCGTTCGCGGCATGACCAGAGGGGCCGCGACTGAGGAATTCCTCGGCATTCCCTATGCGGCTGCGCCGTCCGGTTCGCTGCGCTGGCGTCCGCCGCAGCCGGCTGCCCGCTGGCACGGGGTGCGCCAGGCCACCCGGTTCGCCCCGCACTGCCCGCAGCCGGCCGGTCCGGCCGGCGTGGCCAGCACGTCAGAGGACTGCCTCTACCTGAACTTATTCGCCCCGGCAGGCAGCGCGGACAGCACGCGCCGCCTGCCGGTGATGGTGTGGATCCACGGCGGGGCGCTGAGCTACGGCGAAAGCGACGACTACGACCCGGCGGGACTGGTGCATGACGGCGTGGTCGTCGTGACCATCAACTACCGTCTCGGCGCGCTCGGCTTCCTCGCCCACCCGGCGCTGGCCGGCCGCCCGGGCGGCCCGTCGGGCAATTACGGGCTGATGGACCAGCAGGCGGCACTGCGCTGGGTGCAGTCCAACATCGCCGCCTTCGGCGGCGACCCGCGCGCCGTGACAATCTTCGGCGAGTCCGCCGGCGGGCTGAGCGTGCTGGCGCAGCTGGCCTCTCCCGGCGCCCGCGGGCTGTTTGCCCGGGCGATCGTGGAAAGCGGGACATATGACCTGACGCAGGCACCGCTGGCGGGGGCCGAGGCCGCGGGCAAGGCGTTCGCCGCCAGCGCGGGCTGCTCCGCCCAGACTGCGGCATGCCTGCGCAGCCTGCCGGTGCCGGCCATCCTGGATATCGACGACCCGGCCGCCTACCAGCCGGACATCGACGGCCGGGTACTCACCCGGTCGCTGTCGGCAGCCTTCGCCAGCGGGCAGTTCAGCCGCGTGCCGGTGATCAACGGGGCCAACCACGACGAGGGGCGGCTAGACGTCGCCGAATCCGACCTCAATGGCAGGCCGGTCACGGCGGCGAATTACCACAGCATGATCGCATCAACGGTCGGCGTACCTGCTGCGGCCGCCGCGGTCATCGCGGCGCACTACCCACTAAGCGCCTACCCTAGCCCGTACGTCGCGCTCGGTGCCGTGCACACCGACTCGGTCGGCGCCTGCTCGGCGCTCAAGGCCGACCGGTGGCTGTCGAAATACGTGCCGACCTATGCATACGAGTTCAATGACGAGCACGCGCCCGAACTCTTCCTGCCTCCGGTCAGCTTCCCTTACGGCGCCGCGCACCAATCCGAGATCCAGTACCTGCTCAGCCTGCCGACCGCAGCGTTTCCTGCCGCGCTCTCACCAAGGCAACAGTCGCTAGCGGCCACCATGAAACAGTACTGGGCGGACTTCGCCAAAAAGGGATCCCCCTCCCCGCCCGCCGAGCCGCCCTGGCCGCGCTTCCGCAGCGCCAGCCACCGGGTGCTGTCACTGATCCCGCCGCGGCCCAACGTCGAGACCAACTTCGCCGCCGAGCATCACTGCGCGTTCTGGGTGGCCTTCCGGCCAAGGTGATCATGCTCGATCGGCGAGCGCTGCTATCTGCTCTGGGTGCGGCTCTTCTGGGGACGGCTGGGCGTGGGCATGACATGCCTGCACGAGGACTGCGGGACTGCATGCGCGAAACCACTACCGATACGATCGAGTGCATGAACCCACCCGGTACCGGCCTGCCGGGAAACATCGGCGCACCGGCGACCAGGGCGCTGATCGCAGCCGGATACACCGAGCTAGGGCAGCTTGCGGGCGTTCCGGCCGCCGAGCTCAAGAAGCTGCATGGAGTCGGGCCGAAGGCCCTGGGACTGCTGCAGGAAGCGCTTGCCCAACAGGGCAAATCACTCGGCTAGGACCAGCGCCCGGTCCGCAGATCGCCGGGACAGCCTTTCGCCGACGATCGAGCCTGCCAGCCGCCGGGTGACCTCGCGCGGGTGCCACGCGTCCCAGGGCGGATCGTCGCCCACCTCGGTGCCGCCCGGCGGCACCTCATCATCGGCCATGGTCCTGTTCCTAACCCCCTGGCCCGCACAAGAGCGGCCGCTAGAGGCAATCGCGGGGTTTCCAGTAGCTGCGCGACGTCGCATAACTCAGCCTGTCGCACAAAGCCGCACAGGGAGCAGATCAGGGATCATCTTGGCAGCCAGATGCGGGTGCAGGCGAGCAGCCATTCGCTTTCGGACGCGTCCAGGCCGCGCCGGGACATCATGATCAGTTTCTGGCAGGTCTTGATCTGGCCGAACACCGTTCCACGGTCTGTGCCCGGAGTTTGCAGGCGGCACGGTCGCGGCGGTGCCGCATCCGCCGGGTCGCCCATGATCCCAAGCACCAGGCCTGCCCGCACGGAGGCGCACCGTTTATGCGACAGGCTGAAGTATGCATGACCGCCCGCTGCCTTAGATGCCCGCTTCGGCCGCGTTCCGGGCGCTCAGAGGCGCTTCGTCAGGAACATGCTTCGGTTGCTGTCCGCAACCTGGTAGCGATCTCCTCCACCGTGTCGAGGTGGCCTGCCGCGACGCTCATTATGAGTTCGTACGCGTCGTCGTTAGTGAGGCTGAGCCGGCGCCCGTTCACGCCGTAGAAGGCGATCACCCCGGCGAGGGCGAGCCTCTTGTTGCCATCGGTGAGCGCATGATTCCTGGCGAGCGAGTGCAGCAGCGCCGCAGCCTTCGCGTCCAGGTCCGGGTAAGCGTCGCCGCCGAATGCGCTGGCCTGGGGACGTGCTGCTGCGGATCCCAGCAGGCCGTAGTCGCGGACTTCTGGCGCACTGCCCAGGGCGCGTTCGGCGATATGCAGCAATTCTGGCAGCGTCAGGTAGATCACTGACCGAGGCGCTCCAGCGCCTCCGCGTAGCGGGGCAGCTCCTGGTCAAGGACGCGATCGAGCAGCTCGGCGCGGCTGTGCCCCTCGACGTACTCGCGGATGGCCTGGCGGGCCACTTCCTGCATCGGCCGGCCCTCATGGTCAGCGCGGCGGCGCAGCGCCCTGGCCTCGGAATCAGTTAGCCGCAAGGTCATTGCCATACCGGCATGGTATCAGGACTGATACCAGTTGCCGGGACGATGGCGGCGAGAATGATCCGTGCGCCGAGGCTGCGCGCCGGGACGCGCACGCCCGGCTGCGAAACGATCCCAGGCTGGCCGGCCCGTCGTAGGCAGAGATATCTGGTCTGGGGTGCCCCCAAGGTCGGCGGGTGCCTGACGGCGCCCCCAGCCGCGGATGATCGGGTGCGGCTGGGGGCGCGCCAGGGGCTAGCCGTGGAGCTGGGTGATGAAGGTGCCCCAGTTCGCGTTGACGGTGCGGGGGGTGCCGGGGATGAACTCGTTGCCCATCCAGATGGCGCCGTCGGCGGCGACGGCGGCTGAGTAGTCGCCCCAGCGCGCGACGCCGTTGCCCTGGAACGCCGCGTAGCCGGTGAAGCCGTCCTCAGGACCGGCGCCCGCGGCGGCGACGTGGATCGGGCCGTGTGTCCGGCCGGAGGCGAACCGGACGTAGGCGGCGCTGGGGAAGAAGTCAGGCCCGCTGAGCGTGAAGCACATCGCGCCGCGGCCGGACCTATCTACTGCGATCGAGGGGAACAGCACATTCTCGCCGTCCACGGCCACGTAGCCCTGGTGCAGGATGCGGGCGGCAAGGTGCCCGGGGGCGCCGACCGCGCCGACCGTGAAGTCGGCGATGCCGACCCTGGGCGGCCCGGTGGCAGAGGTGACCGTGGTGTTGACGCCGCCGTACAAGACGCCGTGCACGTCGACTACCTGGTTCATCCGCGAGTCGTTGCCGTTGATGGTCTCCAGCGGGTCGACGTCGCCGAGCGAGTCACGCAGCGGCGTCGGTCCGGGCTGCTGGGTCGCGCCGGTGTTAATCGGCAGTCCGTAGGTCTCGCTGGCGAGCACCACATGCCGTAGCTCAACGTGCGGGCTGGCCCCGCCCAGCGACTGGGTACCGGTCAGCGACCAGGCGGCGATGCGGTTGTCGAGCGGGGCGTTGTTCTGGAACTCGTCCTCCGGGCCGCCGGTCATCATCAGCTCAGTGCCGCGGCCGGGGTCGATGGATGTGGATGGCTGCAGCGAGCCCCAGAACGGCAGGTTCGCGTCCCCGGTCGGCACGGTGCCGACATCAAGGTGCACGAACCGGACGCTGCTGGCCCTGCCTTCCAGGGCGGAACGGCCCAGCGCGAAGATCTGGCCGCCGTTGAAGAAGAAATTGGGGTTGTCCTGGAACTCGTTGACGTCGATGAACACGCCGTCCCGGTTGGCGCCGAGCAGCGGCTGGTCGGGCAGGCACGGGCAGCCGACATGCGCCGGGGTGCCGTTCACGCCGTCGTCACTGGTGTCGAGGGAGAACAGGTTCCACGTTCCGGTCGGGTCGCTGGCCCGGCTGACCGCGATGAGCACGTGGGTGCGGTTGAACGGGGCCGCGCCGTTGAAGTTGCCGGGCGCGTCGATTTCCAGGATGGTCTGGATGAAACGCCGTCCGACCGAGTCGTAGTAGCACTTCGGGTCGGACAGGAAGTCCCCGGCTACCCCTGTGGTCCGGTTGATCGCCGGTGCCCGGTTGTAGAACTGGTTGAGCGCGGTGACCCCGGTCAGCGCCTTGCCGTGCCTGTTGTAGATGGCGAACGCATCGTTGATCGGCTCCACCACGAAACCATTGCCGACGCATAGCCCCTGGTCCGGGGGTTCCAGGCTGAACTGCGTGTTGACGTAATCCCCGGTCCCCGCGGTCCGCTGGTCGGCGTGCGAGAGCCCGTTGAAGCCGGCCGCCGCGCCGGGGGAGTTCACCACCGGGATGCCCGCCGGCGACGGCGGCTGCAGCGCCGCGCTGGCCGAGCCCCGCCTGGCCGTCTTCGGCGCGTGGTGCCCGAACACCCGCCGCACCCGCGAGTCATGATGGCGCAGCGCCCGGATATGCGCCCGGGTGCGCGCCGAGTTGGGCGAGGCGGCCCCTGGCGGCAGCGGCGCCGACGTGCCGTAAAGCGTCGCCGAGCCGAGAGTCTGGGTTGCGCTGTCGGCCGGTTGCACCCGGGCCGGGGCACCCGGTGCGGCAAAAGCCGCGGCAGGTAGTGACGCTAATAGCAATCCCGACAGTGCGACGCTAGCCGTGACGATTCTGCGACCCATAAGGGCCTCCCTTTCCTGCCTCGGGCGATTAGCTCCAGTGCCACTCACGCCGGACACGGCGATATGGCCCCAGAAATCGCCGTCGTCTCATTGCTCATCAGTCTCTGGCCGGGCAGGAAACAGGTCAAGAGGCAGCACCTCGGACATAACGGCGCCCGGGGGCCGGGCTGACAGGCCGGCGGAGGCCGCGACGCCATCGGGGGAAGGCTGGCTACGAAGGATCCGTTTAAAGCTGATCTTGAGCTGATTGCCCGGGATCTGACTGGCGGAGCAGACTACGCAGCCGCTCGACCTCGTCGCTCAGCCGATTGAGCCGCTCGGCCAGGGACGGGAGGTCCGGGTGCGCGGCCGCCCATTCCCGCTGGCGGGCGGCTTTCTCGGCGATTAGCCGCTTTTCGGAGTCCCGCAGCTCTACCGCGGTCTCAAAGTCCTGGGCGTCGATGGCGGCTTCTTTCTCGTCGCGGACCTGCGCGATCTGCCGGTCGAGGTCGCTGGCATCTGCCCTGGTGCCGACGCGCTGCTCGACCGCCGACAGGCGCAGCTCGATCGCGTGCAGCGCGGAGCGCAGCCTGCGCTCCGCGCGGTCGGCCGGGCCAGCACGCCGCCCGGTAATCTCCGGCTCGCCGATTAGCTGCTCGCCCATGCCCTGCTGGCCGTGCAGCAGCTGGATTACCTGCTGGCGGACCCTGTTCAGGTTGGCGCCGAGCTTGATCAGCACCTGGGCGGCCACGCCGTCGCCTTCGCGGATGAGGCCGAGCAGGATGTGCTCGGTGCCGATGTAGTTGTGGCCGAGCTGCAGGCCCTCGCGCAGTGAGAGCTCGAGGACCTTCTTGGCGCGCGGGCTGAACGGGATATGGCCGGACGGGGGGTGCTGGCCGCGGCCGATCAGCGCCTCCACCTCCTGCCGCGCCGCCACCAGGCTGATCCCCAGCGCATTAAGGGCTTTGGCGGCCACGCCGTCGCCTTCGCGGATGAGGCCGAGCAGGAGGTGCTCGGTGCCGATCCGGTCGTTGTTGAGGAGCCTGGCCTCTTCCTGCGCCAGGACCACCACCCGCCGTGCCCGGTCGGTGAACCTCTCGAACATCCTCCGCGCCGCCCTCCAGCAGTCGCTCGCGGCCCGTGCGGGGACGGCAGAACCGGGGCGAGCCCAGTCCCGGCTGCTGAGGGCCAGCGATGACAGTTAAAGAATAGGCGCCCCGGCGGGGGCCCAAACCATCTGATCTTGGCCATTCAGGACTTGACCATCCGGGAATGGCGCTTTGCGGCCGACCGCAGGTGAACCGAAGCGGACCCGTGGGCGTGCATGGGTAAGGGCGGGCCCGTGGCGGCTGCCTGCGCCCGCCCATCCAGCCAGCAGCCGCGATAGGTGGGAGTTGCTTAATGATGATGCGTTCGGCGGGTCCGGCGGCGGGCCGCCCTGCCCAGCGTTCCAACGCACCAGGCCGACGGCGATGGCAGGCCGGCCTACTAGTTGTGGGGAGTTCGGCCGCCCTGGCCGTGCTGCCTGCCGCCTCGGGGCTCGCGGCGACAACCGCGGCCGCGACCCCAGCCGCCCACAAGGCGGCAACCCCCTACGCGCAGACCAACCTGGTCTCTGACATCCCGGGCGTGGCCAGGATCACCGATCCGAACCTGGTCAACCCCTGGGGCGTCTCTGAGCTGCCCAGCGGCCCGCTGTGGGTCTCGGACAACGGCACCGATGTATCGACGCTTTACACCGGCGACCTCAATGGCAGCCCGCTCACCCCCGTTCCGCTGGTGGTGAAGATTCCTGGTGGCGCCCCAACCGGCCAGGTCTTCAACGGCACTAAGGGCTTCGTCGTGCACCACGGCAAGCAGAGCGGGGCCTCGCTGTTCATCTTCGCCTCCGAGAAGGGCGTCATCGCGGGCTGGAATCCAACCGTCGGCGCCGTGGGCATGGCGCCGTCCACGCAGGCCCAGCGGGGAGTTACGGTCCCGAACGCGGTTTACAAGGGCCTGGCGATCGTCGGCAGCCGGCTGTTCGCCGCCAACTTCCACAACGGGCACGTGGATGTCTTCAACTCGAAGTTCCACCGGATCAGGACGGCCGGGAAGTTCCGGGACCCGCGGCTTCCGCACGGGTACGCGCCCTTCAACATCGCCAGCATCGGCGGGCATCTCCTGGTCAGCTACGCCAAGCAGGACGCCGACCACGGTGACGACGTGGCCGGGCCGGGGCACGGCTTCATCGACGTGTACTCGAACCACGGCATGCTGCTGCGCCGGCTGGTCAGCCGCGGCGCGCTGAACTCTCCGTGGGGGATGGTCATCGCGCCGTCCAGCTTCGGCACGTTCAGCAACGACCTGCTGGTGGCCAACTTCGGCAACGGCGCGCTGAACGCGTTCGACCCGGCCACCGGGGCCTTCCTCGGGCCGCTGAAGAACGCCGACGGCAACCCGATCGTGATCAGCGGCCTGTGGGGCCTGATCCGCGGCAATGGCGCCGCGGGCACCCCGCAGACGGTGTTCTTCACGGCGGGCCTGGCTGATGAAAGCCACGGCCTGCTCGGCACGATCACCCCGGGCAGCTAGCCAGCCTGGGGTGTCGAGTTAGCAGCCAGACCGCCGCCCGGCCCGGGGGGTTCCCGGGCCGGGGGGCGGTCGCTCGTCCGGGCCATTCCGGCGGGACTCGCTAAGCTGTCCGGCCGGTCATTTCAGCCGGGCCGACTTCAACGGTGAACGGCCTGGTGATCCGGCCTCGGGTACCCGCAGTGACCGTGCTGCACGCGTTCACTGACCCTGCTGCCACGGCGGGGACCAGCGCAGGCGCCTGCATACCGCATCAAGATCAGGATCTGTAAGGCTCGCCCGGTCGCCGAGGCCGCCCAGTCGCGGCCCAAGGATCTGCACCCGATCGAGCGTGCTGTCTGGATCACCGATATCCTTGCGCACTGCCAGCAGAAAATCGGCATACAGCCGGATCTGGATATCTCCAGGAGGGGCATGCGGTAAGGCCTGCATCAAGCGCGAGTACGCGCGCACCGCGCCCTCAGCGCCGTACAGGTTCACCCAGGTGTCGAAGTTCCGCTTGTGCTGCGCCTCCGCCGACGTCGGCAGTTCGTCGGTAGTGAACATGCGGTCCAGCATCTCGACCACCGGCTCGTACATGCCGCGCTTGCGTTCCGAAATCCGGTCTTCGGCCCGGCCGGAGCGCTGCAGACGCGCATCGAGGCGCCGCGCGGCGAGCGCGAACACTCCGGCGACGACCGCAGCGATAACCGAGGAGACGGCCGCAATCACGGCGACCACGACGGCGGACATGCCGGGATTCAAGCACACTATCGGGTCGGCTCTGACACTTGGCCGGGTCACGGAATCCCGGGATCCCGGCAGCAGCGCAGCCCGGTGCAGGGCCGAACGGCAGGCGTAGATTTGCGTTATGGCGGGGCGGCTGGCAGCGGCGACGGGGCGGCGGACGGCGCGGGCGATCCTGGTCGATGCCGATGATCGGCTGCTGCTGATCAAGCGGACGAAGCCGGGAAAGCCGGTGTACTGGACGACCCCGGGCGGCGGCGTCGACGATACGGACGCCTCGATAGAGGCGGCGATGCACCGGGAAATCGCCGAGGAAATGGGCGCCGAGGCGGCCGGGGCGTCGCAGGTATTCCTGAACAGCAGGCCGTCGGATACCGGGATTGCCGTGCAGCATTTCTTCGTCGCGCGGGTAACCAGGCTGGACTGGTCGGCGCGCAGTGACCCAGAGTTCGCCGATCCCGCGAATGGCGACTACGAGCTGGCCCGGGTTGACCTGCACGGAGACGACCTGGCGTCGATCGACCTGGTGCCGACCGCGCTGAAGTACTTCATCCTGGCCAACCGCGAGGCCCTGCTCGCCGAGATCGCCGGCGCGGGCGCCGCAGGTCTGCGTTCACAGCGGTGAGGCGGCGACCAGGTCAGGGCTGACGTGAAGTTTTCCAGCGCGCCGTCGGAGAACAGGGCCACCACGGCGCCAAGCAGGTCGCTGCCGGCGCGCTGGAACTCGAACATGTCGAACAGGTCCCGCTCGTCCACCTGGCCGCGGAGCCTGCCCGGCGACGCGAATGCCAGGCGGGTGACGCCATGTCCGGCCGCAAGCTCGATCAGGCGAGCGCGCTCGGCGTCTGGCCCGGGCTGGCGCCTCCGCCGCCTCCGAGGCCTGGACCGCGTTCGTGACCAGCTCGGAGACCACCTGCTCGACCGTCCTGGCCAGCGGCTTCAGCCCCCATTCGGCCACCACCAGCCGGGCATGCAGTCGGGCGCACGGCACGGCGCCGAGTTCCAGCGACGACCGGAACGGCCATCGCCGCGTTTCCGCGGAAACGCGGGTGCGCGACGTTTCCGCGGAAGCGCTACCCAGGCAATGCCCGGCGGCGGCGTCAGGATCGCCGGCCAGCCAAGGCAGCTCCTGCGGCTCCGTCGCCCAGCGCGGCGTCCCGCCCGGCGCCGACCCGCAGGATTGCTGCCTCACGACGTGCCCTCCACCGACCGCAGCACGGTGGTGATCTTGCCGGCCACCGCGTCGAGATCATCGACCGGCCCGATCGGCTGCCGCCACGGCCACCAGAACGACATGCTGTGATCATCCGCGGTCCGGCAGATGAACTGCTCGGTTAACTCCGGGGTATCGGGATTGGCGACCTGGACCCACGGCCGGGCGCCGCCGCTGACTAACTCGGCGCTGAATCCGCGACGGCGCAATTCGCCGGTCAGGCGCCCAAGCTGGGCGATTTCCGCATCGCTGCTGGGTTGCATGTTGGGCTGCACGAGATCAGGAAGCTAGAACCCGCCGGACGCGCAAACTTCACCATTGTGAAACTAGTTTGAGAACCGCGCGTGAGCGGCACGTCAGTGCGGCCTACCGTCACTGCGGCACACCCATCCGCGCTGCCATCCCGCGCAGTTCCCGGCCGCCAGCGGCGGCGTTGGCCGGTTGAGCAGGTAGGCGACAGTCTCCCGGACCGGCGCGGAGTTCCTGATCCGCTGCGGGGCGGTGTTTTCGGCCCGGCGCAGCCAGCGGACCGTCTCCGCCCTGGTCCGCGGATCACGGACCAGGCCCCGGCCGACATCGGCCAGGCAGCTCGCCCGGCGCGACGACTTCGGCTCGAACAGGTCCAGGTTGACGTCCCTGGCCAGTTCCAGCACGGCGCCGCCGGCCTCGCCGCGCGTGAGCAAGGTCCATGTAGTTCAGGTTCTTGGTCAGCAACGTCGCGGCCACGCAGGTCTCGACGAGCGCCTCCAGCGCCGTCCGGCGGGCTGCCTCGTCCGCTGGCTCGGCGATGTGCCAGTGCAACTCGTCGATGGCCGGCGGCAGCAGCCGCCCGAGCGTCACGTAGTCGCTTGTCCGCCAGAGCGGTTCAATGCCGCCGAAGACCTCCCGGTGCAGCTCGGCCAGCGGACGAGCCCGGTCCGCCACCCGGAGCGCACTGGCCAGCGCCGCGATGTGCGACCGCCGGTCGAGCATCCGGGAGCCCTGCTCGACCATCGACACGAACGACGGCGACAGCTCGGCTAACGCGGCCAGCTCCACTTGGGTCATGCCCCGCCAGCGCCGCAGCGTCCGCAGCCGCGCGCCGATGGTGATCTCATCCACGCTCCGCACCACGCCGGTGCCGTCTCAGCCCCAGGCTACGGCACCATCGGCGGGACCGATGGAGTCGAAACAGGGCAACCCGAGATGCCGGAAACTCATTTTTGATTATTAACGGGCCGTGCGGCGCCATTCCGTCGGCCGAGCAAATGCAGCCCCGGCCAGTGCCTGCCCTGCGGCGCTGATCACTCCGGCCGGCGAGCGGCCGCCGCGTTGCCAGACCTGCCAAGAATCGGAGCCTCAGCGGCCAGCCGGACGATCCCGGGGACGTACGGATCGAGTTCGCCCGGCTCGAACCGGCACAACTTGATCGCCCACCACAGCCGGTCATCCGGGTCCCCGTCAAGCTTGTACCCGTCCGGCGTCAGCACCGCGTAGCCGTCGCCAGGCAGTGGGACAAGCGTGGCCAGCGCGCGGCCGGTGGCGGTGTCCCACAGCCGCGCGCTGCCGTCGTCGGAGGCGGTGGCGAGCTGGGTGCCGTCGGGGGAGAACGCCACCCCGGTCACCCAGTTGTCGTGGCCGGTGAGGGTGGTGCGGGGCTGGCCGGCTTGACCTCGTCCATCGCATGCTCGACGGTTTGCCCGGCCCGCGCCACGATCTCGCCCGGACGCGGCGCGGCCAGCTGCAAGTCGCCCGGCAGGTCGCCGTCGGACGCCTGCACCAGCAGCCGGCCGCCATCTTCCAGCGGGACTTCGATGAGGTACGCCATTGCACAATCCCGTAATTCAGTAGCTATTCACGTGGGATGAGCGCCCGCTGGTCAGCGAGCGCGCGTGCGCCCGGCGGCTGGGCTGGGCATGGCGGCCGGGGGGTTTGCTGGCTACGCCGGGGCGGGTTGTTGATTGGCTGGCCGGAATGGTGATCATTGCCAGTTGTGCCCGCTGTGCCTGGTGTTCCCTCTGCGGAGGAGCTGTCCGCTTTGCCGGCTGCTGAGCTGGCAGTGCGGCTGGCTGAGGCGTACCGGCTGATCGGCGAGCTGACCGCGCAGGTCGAGCGGCTTTCGGCCCGGGTGGAGCAGCTGGAGCGGCAGGCCGGCAAGGACTCATCCACGTCGTCGCGTCCGCCGTCTTCCGATAGCCCGTTTAAGAAGAAAGGCAGCGACCGGTCGCTGCGCGAGCGCGGGAAGCGGCGGCCGGGGAAGCAGCCGGGCGGCCCGGGGATGACGATGAACCTGGTGGACGACCCGGATGAGACCAATGGACTGCCCGCTTGCGGCGTGCTGCGGGTGCGGCGCCGACCTGGCGTCCGCGCCGGTGACGGCGCAGCGCCGGCACCAGGTCACTGACATCGAGCCGGCGCCGGCGCCGAAGATCACCGAGGACGTGGCGCAGGCGAAGGCGAAGGAGTGCGCCGGGTGCGGGACGGTCACCGCCGGGGAGCTGCCCGCGCATATGCGGGCCCGGGCCAGCTACGGGCCGGAGACCTGCGCGCAGGCCGCGAACCTGGTCAGCGGCCACCACATCCCGGTCTACCGGGCGACGCTGCTGTTGTGCCAGCTGGCTGGCATCGCGGTCCCGGCCGGGTGGATGGCCGGGGTCTGCGGCAGGGCCGCCGGGCTGGTGGAGGCGAGCGGGTTCACCGGCCGGGTCCGGGAGCTGCTGAAGGCCGCGGCGGCGGTGCACGCCGATGAGACCCCGGCCCGGGCGGCGGGCGGGACCCGGTATGTGCACCTGGCCTGCACCCGGTACCTGACCTGCATGCACACCGGTGACCGGTCAGCGGAGGCGATCGACGCCGGCGGGGTGCTGCCCGGCTATGCGGGCGTGATCGTCCGCGACGGCTACGCCGGCTACGGCCACCTGACCAGCGCCCTGCACGCATGGTGCGGAGTCCATCTGCTCAGGGACCTGAAGGGCCTGTACGACTTCGAGCCCGCCCAGCAGAAATGGGCATCCCAGCTGGCGGGCCTGCTGACCGGGGCCCGCGACGCCGCCGGGGCCGCACGCCTGGCCGGCCAGTCCGTCCTGGACGCCGCGGTCCTGGACGACCTGGTCACCCGCTACCGGTCACTGGCCGCCGCCGGGCTGACCGCCAACCTCTACCGGCGCACCGCCACCGCGAAGGACGCCCGCCGCCTCGCCCGCCGGTTCCGCTCCTTCGAGGACCTGATCCTGCGATTCGCCACCCGCCCCGACCTGGACATCTTCTCCAACAATGAAGCCGAGCGGACGATCCGGCCCGTCAAGGTCCAGCAGCGCGGCTCCGGAGGCTGCTGGCGGACACTCACCGGCCTCGCCGAGTTCGCATTAGTCCAGTCTTACCTGTCTACCGCCGCGAAATGGGGCATCAGCAAACTCGACGCCCTCCGCGACCTGTTCAACGGCAACGCCTGGCTCCCGCCCAGCCTCGAACCCACCGGATAACACCGCAACACCCGGACATGTCACCTCACGCCGCCGACGCTTGGTGAATAGCTACGTAATTCAGTGTCCGGTTGGACAATCGTAGGCGTCACCTGACCCGGACCAATACCGGACGCCAGCAAAGCCCATGATGGCCGAGCCAATACCTGGCCGTAAAAGATCTTGGAGAGTTATTGGTGCTGCAGCACTGAAAACCCTCCACGATCATGGAACGGCCCCCAGCCGCCGCAGGCTGACCGGTGACAGGCGTTGCGCCGGGGGAGCTGTGAGACGAGGGTGGCATCGGCGGGTGTGGCTCGCCTGGGGCGGGGCGTGGCGGGGCGTGGCGTCGGGCGGGGCGTGGCGGGGCGGGGCGTCGGGCGGGGCGTGGCGGGGCGTGGCGTCGGGCGGGGCGTGGCGGGGCGGGGCGTCGGGCGGGGCGTGGCGGGGCGTGGCGTCGGGCGGGGCGTGGCTCGCCGAGGCGGATTTGGCGCCAGGGGCGGGTGTGGCTCGCCTGGGGCGGTGTGGCTCGCGGGGCGACACGGCGCCGGGTGGTTTTGCCGCGGAGGCTGGCCCGGGCAGGCGACAAGCGCCTGCACGGGCTGATCGACCGACCGCCAAGGCGTTCTCGTTACTGATCGTTTACGTGTTGCCTGGATTCCACGCCAGGAACGCCGGGTAATCAACGCTACGCTTAGTAGTCACAAGGGCGCGTTTGGTAACTCGGGGTGATGAGTGGTCGGGCGCGCCGCGCACGGGGGAGCGGCGTGTTCGGAATGGAACGGTTCGGCGGCAAGAGCGGCAGTCGCGGGCGGCACGGAGCGCCACGCCGTCATGGTGCACCGCGCCGCAATGAGGCGGCGGGCGTTAGCGCGGCGGGCGGCAGTGAAGCGGCGGGCGTTAGCGCGGCGGGCGGCAGTGAAGCGGCGGGCGTTAGCGCGGCGACCGGCCGCAGCGGGGCGACCGGCCGCAGCGGGGCGACCGGCCGCAGCGAGGCGGAGGGCAGCGGGACGACTGGCCGCAACGGGGCGGCGGGCCGGCGGTGGGCGCGGGTCATCGGGCTGGCGGCGGCGATCGTCGCCGTGACGGTGGCCGCCGGAGCATATGCGCTGACGCACCGGCTCTCCGGCAGCCGGCCAGCGACCGCGAGCGTGCAGAGCGCGGCGCTGGCGGGCCAGGCGGGCGGCGCCGGCCAGGCCACCAGCACGGGTCCGCTGCGGGTGCTGTCCACTTCGCCCGCAGCGGGAGCCCACGGCATCTCCGGCATCGACCCGGTGGTGATCCGCTTCTCCGCGCCGCTAGCCGCCGGATCGCCGCTGCCCGTCCTCACGCCCGCCGTCCCCGGCAGCTGGCAGCGGGCCGGCCCGGCGCTGACATTCCGGCCCGCCGTCCCGTTCAGCCCGTCGAGCCGCGTCACGCTGCGGATACCGGCCGGCCCGGCTGGCGTCCGCACCACCGCGGGCGGCCTGCTGGCCAGGCCGGTGGTGGCCAGGTTCCGGACCAGGACCTGGTCCACACAGCGGCTGAGCGAACTGCTGGCCCAGCTTGGCTACCTGCCGCTTTCCTGGAGCCCGCTCGGCAGCGGTCGGCTAAGCGGCAGCACCGGGACCGGCAGCGGCAGCACCGGCACTGGGACCGGCACCGGGACCGGCACCGGCACCGGGACCGGCACCGGGACCGCGGCGTCCGGCCTGGCTGCCCAGATCGCGGCCGCCTACAGCCCGCCGCCTGGGGTGTTCCGGTGGCAGCGCGGCTACCCGGCGTCGCTGCACGGCGAGTGGCATCCGGGCCGCCGGAACCTGATCCTCAAGGGCGCGGTGATGGCCTTCCAGGCGCAGCACGGCATGAAGGTGAACGGCGTGGCCGGCGCCAGGGTGTGGGCCGCGCTGATCCGCGCCGCGGGCCGCGGCCGCGGCAACCGGGCCGGCTACAGCTACGCCGTCGCCAGCAAGGGCAGCCCGGAGATGCTGACCATCTGGCATGACGGCCACGTCGTGCTCCGCGCCGCCGCCAACACCGGCATCCCGGTCGCGCCGACGGCCGACGGCACGTTCCCGGTCTACCTGCGGTACCGGTTCCAGATCATGCGCGGCACCAACCCGGACGGCAGCAGCTACGCCGACCCGGTCGAGTACGTCGCCTACTTCGACGGCGGCGACGCCGTGCACTACTTCCCGCGCGGCTCTTACGGCTTCCCGCAGAGCCTGGGCTGCGTGGAACTGCCGATCACGGCGGCCGCGCAGGCGTGGCCGTACCTTACCTACGGAAGCCTGGTGACAGTCGCTGGCTGAGTACCTGGTAACAACCGCTGGCTGAGCACTTGATAACAGCTGAGCATTTATGACAGCCAAGGGCTGAGCACTTATGACAGCCAAGGGCTGAGCAGGCGGAACGCGCTAACTGAACAAGCCAGGCCCGGCTACCGGGCCGCGAAAGCCGGGCACGGATTCATGACGACGGGGGCCGTCATGAATCCGTGCCCTATTCTGGCTATATTCTTTGCCTGGAGCTGGCTTGGGCTGGTACGAATGCCGCCTAGAGTCACGCACTGGGAGTGCCTGGGGCGCACCAGACCAGCTGTCGGCTTGCCCGCCGTACCCCCGGGGGCCCCGTAAGGCGAGGAGCCTATCTTGCTCAGTGTGGGACGGCTGCGAAGCTACGTCATGGTCCTGGCTGCCGTCATCCTGGCGACGCTGTCCACCGGGACATGGTTCGCGCTGAGTCACGCGCAGGCCAAGCAGTCCGGGCGGCTGGCAGCGGACAGCGGGCAGGCGCGGCAGGTCTCCCAGTCCCAGCCGTCCGCGCAGCCGCTGCACGTGCGGTCAGTGACCCCGGCGCGCCACGCCAGGCATGTCAACGGTGCCGCCCCGGTACGCATTCAGTTCTCCGCCGCGCTCGCCGCCGACTCACCGATGCCGACCGTGACGCCCGCGATCGCCGGCCGCTGGCAGCGGTCTAGCGCCAGCACCATCGAGTTCATCCCGGAACGGGGCTTCGCCCAGCTGGCCCACGTCAAGGTGCGCATTCCCGGCGGCAGCTCCGGGATGCGGTCCGCCAGCGGCGGCACGCTGGCCAGCCGCGTGGTGGTGAAGTTCCGGGTCGGCCGCTGGTCCACCACGAGGCTCGACCAGTTGCTCGCCCAGCTTGGCTACCTGCCGCTCACCTGGGCACCGGTGCCCGGCGCGGTCGGCCATGCGGTCGGCGCCGCGGGGCAGCGCGCCGCCGCGGGCCAGCGCGCCGCCGCGTTCAGCCCGCCGGCCGGGACCTTCACCTGGCAGCACGGCTACCCCCGCGAGCTGCGCACCTTCTGGCGGCCGGGCAAGCCGAGCCTGGTGCTGAAGGGCGCCGTGATGGCCTTCGAGTCCGATCACGGGCTCGCGCTGGACGGGATCGCCGGGTCCGCCGTCTGGCATGCGCTCTTCAGGGCAGTGGCAGCCGGGCAGCGGAACACGCACGGCTATACGTACGCGCGGGCCACCAAGAAGAGCCCGGAGACGCTGACTATCTGGCACAACGGCCGCCGGGTATTCCGCGAACTGGCCAATACCGGCATCCCGGTCGCGCCCACGGCCGACGGCACCGCCCCGGTCTACCTGCGTTACCGCTTCCAGATCATGAAGGGGACCAACCCGGACGGGTCCAAGTACGCTGACCCGGTGCAGTTCGTCGCCTACTTCCGGGCCGGCGAGGCCGTGCACTACTTCCCGCGGGGCTCCTATGGTTTCCCGCAGAGCCTGGGCTGCGTCGAGCTGGCGCTCGGGCCGGCCGCCAAGGCCTGGCCGTATCTGACCTACGGCAGCCTCGTCACCGTCTCGCCGCCGCCCGCCTGATCCCGGGCCAGGCCGTCAACGCCTGGCCGGACTCGAGCGCGGCCCCGAGCGCGGCCCGGGCAAGGCCCGGTTCACCTATAGCACGGGCGCAGGCCCGGCTGGGCATCGATAGCATTCGGGTACCGGCGGCGGCCGCCGCCGGTATCCTCTTGCGCCCTAGGAGCATCCCAGTGCCTGCCGACAAGCTGCACATCACCCTCGCCGGACGCGAGCACGTGGTGGAAGCCGGCACGACGGCCGGCCAGGCGCTGGAACTGACTGCCAGCGACAAGACCAAGACCAGCATTAACGGGGACGCCGCGGTCAGTGCCACGATAGCGGCCCGGGTCAGCGGGGAACTCAGGGACCTGGCGCACCCGCTGGCCGACGGCGACAGCGTGCAGCCCGTTGACATCGCCAGCCCGGACGGGCTGGCGATCTTGCGGCATTCCACCGCTCATGTGATGGCCCAGGCGGCGCAGGAGCTGTTCCCGGAGGCGAAACTCGGCATCGGCCCGCCGGTCGATAACGGCTTTTACTACGACTTTGGGGTGCGCAACCCGTTTCAGCCTGAAGATCTTAAAAATATCGAAAAGCGGATGCGCCGGATCGTGGCGCAGGGCCAGCGGTTCGCCCGCCGGGTTGTCACCCCCGATGACGCACGGGCGGAACTGGCCGGCCAGCCGTACAAGCTGGAGCTGGTCGGGCTCAAGGCCGGGCCGGCCGACGAGGAGGAGGCGGCGGAGGTCGGCGGGGCCGAGCTGACCATGTACGACAACCTGGATCCGGGCACCGGCGAGCGGCTGTGGACGGATCTGTGCCGCGGCCCGCACCTGCCGACCACCCGGCAGATCCCGGCGTTCAAGCTGATGCGGACCGGCGGCGCGTACTGGCGGGGCAGCGAGCAGAACCCGCAGCTGCAGCGGATCCACGGCACCGCCTGGCCGTCCAGGGACGCGCAGGACGAGTACCTGAAGATGCTGGCCGAGGCCGAGAAGCGGGACCACCGCAAGCTCGGCGCCGAGCTCGACCTGTTCTCGTTTCCCGGCGAGATCGGCAGCGGCCTCGCGGTCTTCCACCCCAAGGGCGGGATGATCAGGAAGATCATGGAGGACTACTCGCGGCAGCGGCACGAGGAGGCCGGCTACGAGTTCGTCTACACCCCGCACATCACCAAGTCGAACCTGTTCGAGACCTCCGGCCACCTGCAGTGGTTCGCCGACGGGATGTTCCCGCCGATGGAGATGGAGGGCGCGAAGTACTATCTCAAGCCGATGAACTGCCCGTTCCACATCCTGATCTTCAAGGCCAGGGGTAGGTCCTACCGTGAGCTGCCGCTGCGGCTGTTCGAGTTCGGCAGCGTGTACCGGTACGAGAAGTCCGGCGTGGTGCACGGGCTGACCCGGGTACGCGGCCTCACCATGGACGACGCGCACATCTTCTGCACCCGCGAGCAGGCCGGGACGGAGATCAAGAGCCTGCTGTCGTTCGTGCTCGACCTGCTGCGCGACTACGGGCTGAGCGATTTCTACCTGGAGCTGTCCAGCAGGGATGACGCCAAGGACAAGTTCGTCGGCACGGACCAGGACTGGGCGCACGCGACCGAGGCGCTGGCCGAGGCGGCCCAGGAGTCCGGCCTGGAGCTTGTCGCCGATCCCGGCGGCGCCGCGTTCTACGGGCCGAAGATCTCCGTGCAGGCCAGGGACGCGATCGGGCGCAGCTGGCAGCTGTCCACCATCCAGCTCGACTACAACGAGCCGAAGCGGTTCGAGATGGAGTACCAGGCAGCGGACGGCTCCCGGCAGCAGCCGATCATGATCCACCGGGCGCTGTTCGGCTCGGTCGAGCGGTTCCTCGGCGTGCTGACCGAGCACTACGCGGGGGCCTTCCCGCCCTGGCTGGCGCCGGTCCAGGTGGTCGGGATCCCGATCGCCGACGCGCATGCGGGGTACCTGCGAGATGTCGTCGCCCGGCTGCGCGCCGCCGGGATCCGGGCCGAGGTCGACACCGGCGACGACCGGATGCAGAAGAAGATCAGGAACGCGCAGCGGCAGAAGGTCCCGTACATGCTGCTGGCCGGCGACGACGACGTGGCCGCGGGCGCGGTCTCGTTCCGGTACCGCAGCGGCGAGCAGAAGAACGGGGTGCCCGTCGACGCGGCGGTCGCCGAGATCACCGCCGCGGTCGCGGCGCGGATCCAGGTCTGATGGCCCAGGACTGGCCCGGGCAGCAGGACGGGGTCGGCGAGCCGGACGGGATCCAGCGACTGTGGATGCCGCACCGGATGGCCTACATCAAGGGCGAGGGCAAGCCGGATGGCGGGGCAGCGGGGGAGGGCTGCCCGTTCTGCCGGATTCCCGGCCTGCCGGACGACGAGGGCCTGATAGCCGCGCGCGGCACGCTGGTCTACGCGGTGCTTAACCGCTACCCGTACAACGGCGGTCACCTGCTGGTCTGCCCGTACCGGCACGTCGCCGACTACGCCAGCCTGGATCACGCGGAGACCGCTGAGCTGGCCGACTTCACCAAGCGGGCGATGACCGCGCTGCGCGCGTCGTCCGCCGCGCAGGGATTCAACATCGGGATGAACCTGGGCGGCGTGGCCGGCGCGGGCATCGCCGCGCACCTGCACCAGCACGTGGTGCCGCGGTGGGGCGGCGACACCAACTTCATGCCGGTGATCGGGCGGACCAGGGTGCTGCCCCAGCTGCTGGCCGATACCCGCAAGCTGATCGCCGACGCGTGGCCAGGAGTGAACGGCGGCTGAATCAGCCTGGTTACCCGACGGCCGGGATCAGCTCGGCTTGGACGCCTCCGCGACCTTGTCGGCGAGATGCGCGGGCAGCGGCTCGTGCCGCAGGTAAGACCGGGTAAACGACCCGGTCCCGTGCGACATGGACCGCAGGTCGATGGCGTATCTGGTGATCTCAAGTTCCGGTATCTCGGCCTTGACCAGGGTCCGGCCGCCGGGCACCGGCTCGGTGCCGAGCACCCGCCCGCGCCGCGACGACAGGTCCGACATGACCGCCCCCACGTAGTCGTCGGCGACCAGCACCGACACCTCGTCTACCGGCTCAAGCAGCAGGACCTGCGCCTTGTCGGCCGCGTCCCGCAGCGCCGCCTTGCCCGCCTTCTGGAAGGCCATGTCCGAGGAGTCCACCGAGTGCGCCTTGCCGTCGAACAGGGTGACCCGGATGTCCACCATCGGGTAGCCGGCCAGCACGCCGGTCTCCATCTGGGCCCGGACGCCCTTCTCCACCGACGGGATGAACTGCCGCGGCACCACCCCGCCGACGATCTTGTCGAGGAACTCCAGCCCGGAGCCGGACGGCCGCGGCTCCACCTCGATGTGGCAGATGCCGAACTCGCCGTGCCCGCCGGTCTGCTTGACGTTCCGGCCCAGCCCGCGGGCCTTGCCGCCGACGGTCTCCCGCAGCGGCACCCGCAGCGGGACGGTCTCCACCGCGACGCCGTACCGGCTGGACAGCCGGTCGAGCAGCAGGTCCGCGTGCGCCTCGCCCATGCACCACAGGACCAGCTGGCGGGTCTCGGCGTTGTTCTCCAGGCGCAGCGTCGGGTCCTCGGCGACCAGCCGGGCGATCGCCTGCGACATCTTGTCCTCGTCGGCCTTGGACTTGGCCGTGATGGCGACCGGCAGCAGCGGCTCGGGCATCGCCCAGGATTCCATCAGCAGCGGGTGGTCCTTGTCCGACAGCGAGTCGCCGGTCTCGGCGGTGGTGAGCTTGGCGACGGCGCAGATGTCCCCGGCGGCGCACTGAGACACGGTGCGCTGCTGCTTGCCGAGCGGCGAGGAGAGCGCGCCGACCCGCTCGTCCTGGTCGTGGTCGGCGTGCCCGCGGTCGGCCCGGCCGTGGCCGGATACGTGCACGAACGCGTCCGGCCGCAGGGTGCCGGAGAACACCCGGACCAGGCTGATCCGGCCGACGTAGGAGTCCGCGGCGGTCTTGATCACCTCGGCCAGCAGCGGGCCGGCCGGATCGCAGCTGATCCCGCGCGCCTGCTTGCCGTCCAGCGAAGTCACCTCGGGCAGCGGGTGCTCCTGCGGGGCGGGGAACGCCTCTGTCATGATCTCGAGCAGCTCGGCCAGGCCGATGCCGTGCGTGGAGGCGGCCGCCAGCACCGGGTAGAAGCTGCCGCGGGCGACCGCCTTCTCCAGGTCCTCGATCAGCACCTTGACGTCGATGTGCTCGTCGGCGAGGTAACGGTCCATCAGCGACTCGTCCTCGCTCTCCTGGATGATCGACTCGATCAGCGAGCTGCGCGCCTCGGCCAGCCGGTCCGCGTCGTCCGGATCCGGATCCCGCTCGGTCCGCTGGCCGGATGAGTAGTCGTAGCACCGCTCGGACAGCAGCCCGATCAGGCCCTGGACCGCGCCGTGCTCGTCGGTGACCGGCAGGTACAGCGGCGCGACCGAGTCGCCGAACGCGTCCCGGCAGGCGGCCAGCGCCTCGTCGAAATCGCCGCGCTGATGATCGATCTTGGTGATCACGACGGCGCGCGGGGTGCCGACCGCGGCGCACTCCTCCCAGAGCATCCTGGTCAGCCCGTCGATGCCGTCGGCGGCGGACACGGTGAACAGCGCGGCGTCGGCGGCCCGCAGCCCGGCCCGCAGGTCGCCGGTGAAGTCGGCGTAGCCCGGCGTGTCCAGCAAGTTGACCTTGACGCCGCCGTGCATGACCGGCGCCAGCGTGAGATTGACCGAGCGCTGCTGCCTGACCTCGACCTCGTCGAAGTCGCTGACCGTCGTGCCGTCCTCGACCCGGCCGGCCCGCTGGATCGCGCCGGTGTGCACCAGCAGCGCCTCGACCAGCGTCGTCTTTCCTGCCCCTGAGTGGCCGACCAGCACGACATTGCGCACGCTGTCGGCCTGGCCGGCCGCGGGAGCTCTGCCCGCGGCTCCCGAGCCACCTGTCTTATCGGCCATCGCCGCCGCCTCCTGTTAAATCCGCTGTTGACTCCATCCGGCTGCCTGCAGACCAGCCTTTACCTCCCGGCCACCGGATCACAAGCCCCCGGACGCAATCACCTGCCCGGTGGCCGCCCTACCCGGCAGTAGATTCTGCCGGGCTGGCCGCCAGTAAGATCAGACGGCCATGCTGAACGTGCTGCGACCAGCCATCGCCCGCCTGCTGACACCTGTCGGCGAGGCGCTCGCCCGCACGCCGGTGACCCCGAACGCGCTGACCATCACGGGCACCCTCGGCGTGTCGGCCGGCGCGCTGGTGCTGTTCCCGACCGGTCACCTGTTCGCCGGGACGATGGTCTGCACCGGCTTCGTGTTCACCGACATGCTGGACGGGATCCTGGCCCGGATCAAGGGCACGACCGGGGCCTGGGGGGCCTTTCTCGACTCGACCCTGGACCGGGTCGCCGACGCGTCGGTATTCGCCGGGCTGGCGGCCTGGGCGGTCTATGGCGGGAACAGCAGGCTGCTGGCCGGCCTGGCGGTGTTCTGCCTGGTGACCGGCGCTCTTATCTCCTATGCCAAGGCGCGGGCCGAGGGCTTGGGGGTGCGCTGCGACGTCGGCATCGCGGAGCGAACCGAGCGGCTGGTGATCGGGCTGGTGGCGGCCGGGCTTGCCGGACTCGGGGTGCCGTACGTGCTGGCCGTGGGGCTCTGGGTGCTCGCGTTCCTGAGCACTGTCACACTGGCGCAGCGGGTGTATGCGGTCCACCAGGCGACGGTTCACGGAGGTAACGAATGCCCGGACTCAAAGACAGGCTGATCGACGCCGGATACGGCCTCGGCTGGTCCGTTCTGTGCCGGGTGCCCGAGTCCTGGGCCCGGTGGGCATTCCAGGCCGCGGCGGACATCGCCTGGCGCCGCCAGGGCCCGCGGGTGCAGGTACTCGAGGCCAACCTGTGCCGGGTACTCGGCGGTCAGGCGGCGGGCGGTCAGGCGGCGGGCGGTCAGGCGGCGGGCGGTCAGGCGGCGGGCGGTCAGGCGGCGGGCGGCGGCCAGCTGCGGGCGCTGTCCAGGGACTCGATGCGCTCGTACGCCCGGTACTGGCTGGAGATCTTCCGGCTGCCGGTGATCCCGGCCGAGCGGCTGATCGCCGGCATGCGCGACGAGGGAGACGTGCAGGCCGCGTTCGACTACCTGGCTGCCGGCCGCGGGGTGGTATTCGCGCTGCCGCACATGGGCAACTGGGATCAGGCCGGCGCGTGGATCATCAACCGCGGGGCCGGCTCGTTCACCACGGTGATGGAGCGGATCAAGCCGGAGTCGGTTTACCAGCGGTTCGTCGCGTTCCGCGAGGGCCTCGGCATGGAGGTGCTGCCGGCCAGCGGCGGCAGCCGGCCGTTCGGCATGCTCGCGCAGCGGCTGCGGGCCGGCAAGGTGGTCTGCCTGCCGTGCGACCGGGACGTCACCGGCAGCGGCATCGAGGTCGAGTTCTTCGGCGAGCCGGCCCGGATGATGGCCGGCCCGGCCGCGCTGGCCGTGCAGACCGGCGCTGCGCTGATCCCGGTGTCGCTCTGGTTCGACGGCGACGGCTGGGGGGTGCGGTTCTACGACGAGATCCCGGTGCCTGCCGAGGGCGACAGGAAACAGCAGGCCGCGGCCATGACGCAGCAGATCGCGCGGGCCTTCGAGGACGGGATCGCCACGCACCCGGCGGACTGGCACATGCTGCAGCGGGTGTTCGTGGCCGACTTGGACCCGGCCAGGCTTGCCGCCTCAGTAGCCAAGGTCAAGGCTGACACGTGAGAGTCGGCATCGTCTGCCCGTACACCTGGGACGTCCCCGGCGGCGTGCAAGAGCACGTCCGGGACCTGGCCGAGGCGCTGATCGACCTCAGCCACCAGGTGTCGGTCATCTCGCCTGCCGATGACGACACCCCGCTGCCGGGCTATGTGGTGCCGGCCGGCCGGGCCGTCCCGGTCCCGTACAACGGGTCGGTGGCCAGGCTCGCGTTCGGCTTCCTGTCCGCCAGCCGGGTCCGCCGGTGGATCAAGGACGGCCAGTTCGACGTGCTGCACGTGCACGAGCCGGTGGTGCCGAGCCTGGGGCTGCTTGCCTGCTGGGTCGCGTCCGGCCCGATCGTGGCGACCGTGCACACCGCGAACCCGCGCTCCCGCTGGATGCACGCGGCGCGGCCGGCCTTGCAGTCCGCCCTGGAGAAGATCAGCGCCAGGATCGCGGTCTCCGAGGCGGCCAGGACCACGCTGGTCGAGCATCTCGGCGGCGATGCCGTGCTGATCCCGAACGGGGTCTCGGTCCGCAGGTACGAGAAGGCGGATCCGCTGCCCGGCTGGCCGGGCCCCGGCGGCGCGCTCGGCTTCCTCGGCCGGATGGACGAGCCGCGCAAGGGCCTGGCGGTGCTGCTCGACGCGTTCGAGCGGCTCGCTGTCGCGCGGCCCGGGCTGCGGCTGCTGATCGCCGGCCCGGGGGACGCCGATGAGGTGCTGGACCGGGTGCCGGCCCCGCTGCGCGACCGGGTGATACTGCTCGGCCAGGTCTCCGAGGCGGACAAGGTCCGGGTCTATCACTCGGTCGACGTGTTCTGCGCGCCGAACACCGGCGGCGAGAGCTTCGGGATCGTGCTCGCCGAGGCGATGGCGGCCGGCGCCCCGATCGTGGCCAGCGACCTGGACGCGTTCCGGATGGTGCTGCGCGGCGGCCAGGCCGGCGAGTTGTTCGCCATCGGCGACGCGGCCGCGCTGACGGCCGCGGCCGGCCGGCTGCTGGATGACCCGCGGCGGCGGGCGGCCCTGTCCGAGGCGGCCTGCGCGGCGGTGCGCAGCTACGACTGGCCGCTGATCGCGCGCGACGTCGTGCAGGTCTACGAGACCGTGACGCTCGGCGGCACCCGGGTGGGAGTAGTGGCCTGATGACCAGCGCGCGTGCCGGGACGGTGCCGCTATGACCAGCGTGATCATCATCGTCGGGCTGGCGCTGCTGCTCGGCGTCTACATCTCCTGGCGGGCGGGCAGGCTGGACCGGCTGCACGCGCGGCAGGAGGCGGCCCGCGCCGCGCTGGACGCGGCGCTGCTCCGGCGCAGCTCGGTGGCACTGGAACTGGCCTCCTCCGGCCTGCTCGACCCGGCCACCAGCCTGCTGCTGGCCGGCGCGGCACACGACGCGCGGATCGCGGACGAGTCCAGGGAACTGCGCGAGAGCGACCTGACCAGGGCGCTGCGCGCGGCCTTCGGGCAGCCGGACTTCCTGGCCTCGCTGACCGGCCAGGATGGCGCCGAGGAACTGCTCGGCGAGGTCGAGGCCGCGTCCCACAAGGTGTTCCTGGCCCGCAAGTTTTACAACGACGCGGTCGCGGCGGTCCGGTCGGCCCGGCGCCGCTGGCTGGTCCGGCTGCTGCGCCTGGCCGGGGGCGCCGAGCTGCCGGTATTCTTCGAGATCGACGACTCGCTGGTAGCCGCCAGCCAGGACGGGCAGGGCACCGACATGCCGCACCTGACCGGCTGAATCCGGCGGCGGCGGGCGGCTGAATCCGGCGGCGGCGGGCGGCTGCTGGCAGGACCTACCATGGAGGCAAGCCACTAGCAGCGATCAAGTGAGGTCTCCGTGTCAGTCCAGAATGTTCCCGCAGGCACCACCAGTTCCGGGACCGGGACGCAGCGGGTCAAGCGCGGCATGGCCGACATGCTCAAGGGCGGCGTCATCATGGACGTCGTCACGCCGGATCAGGCCAAGATCGCCGAGGACGCTGGCGCCGTCGCGGTGATGGCCCTGGAGCGGGTGCCCGCCGACATCCGCGCGCAGGGCGGCGTGGCCAGGATGAGCGATCCGGACATGATCGACGGGATCATCGCGGCGGTCTCCATCCCAGTGATGGCCAAGTGCCGGATCGGGCATTTCGCCGAGGCGCAGGTGCTGCAGGCGATCGGGGTGGACTACATCGACGAGTCCGAGGTGCTGAGCCCGGCGGACGAGGCGCATCACGTCGACAAGTGGGACTTCACCGTCCCGTTCGTGTGCGGCGCGACTCACCTGGGCGAGGCGCTGCGCCGGATCACCGAGGGCGCGGCGATGATCAGGTCGAAGGGCGAGGCGGGCACCGGGAACGTGGTAGAGGCCACCCGGCACATGCGCGGCATCCGGTCCGAGCTGCGGCGGCTGGCGTCGCTCCCGGCGGAGGAGCTGTACGCCGCGGCGAAGGACCTGCAGGCGCCGTACGAGCTGGTCGCCGAGGTGGCCGCCGCGGGCAAGCTGCCGGTCGTCCTGTTCACCGCCGGTGGCCTGGCCACCCCCGCGGACGCGGCGATGATGATGCAGCTCGGCGCTGAGGGGGTGTTCGTCGGATTCCGGGATCTTCAAGTCCGGTGACCCGGCGGCGCGGGCGGCCGCGATCGTGAAGGCGACCACGTTCTACGACGACCCCGACGTGATCGCCAAGGTCTCCCGCGGCCTCGGCGAGGCGATGGTTGGCATTGGCCTGGACGAGCTGGCGCCCGAGCAGCGCTACGCCGGCCGCGGCTGGTGATGAGCCCGGCGGTCGGCGTATTTGCCCTGCAGGGAGACGTCGCCGAGCACCTGCGGGCGCTCGGCGAGGTGGGCGCCCGCGGCGTCGCGGTGCGCCGGCCGGGCGAGCTCGACGACGTCGACGGGCTGATCATCCCCGGCGGGGAGTCCACCACGATATGGAAGCTCACGGCGGCCTTCGACCTGCTGGAGCCGCTGCGCAAGCGGCTCGGCTCGGGCATGCCCGTGTTCGGCTCGTGCGCTGGCATGATCATGCTGGCCGACCGGCTGGTGGACCGGGCCAGCGGCCAGCAGACCCTCGGCGGGCTCGACATCAGCGTCCGGCGGAACGCGTTCGGCCGCCAGGTGGACTCGTTCGAGAGCGACATCGCGCTGCGCGGCATCGGTGGCCAGGACTTCCGCGCGGTCTTCATCCGGGCGCCCTGGGTCGAGGAAGCCGGCCCCGGTGTGGAGGTTCTCGGTACCGAGCCGCGCACGGGTAGGATCGTCGCGGTCCGCCAGGGACCTGCGCTGGCTACCTCGTTTCATCCCGAGCTGACGCCGGACCGGCGGATTCACGAGCTCTTCGTCAACATGGTGAGGGAACGGTCATGAGCGGCCATTCGAAGTGGGCGACCACGAAGCACAAGAAGGCCGTGGTAGACGCCAGGCGCGGGAAGCTGTTCGCCAAGCTGGTAAAGAACGTCGAGGTGGCCGCCCGCACCGGCGGTGCCGACGTGGCAGGCAACCCGACGCTTTACGACGCCGTGCAGAAGGCCAAGAAGAGCTCGGTGCCGAACGACAACATCGACCGGGCCGTCCGCCGCGGCGCGGGCCTGGAGGCGGGCGGCGCGCACTACGAGACGGTCACCTACGAGGGCTACGCGCCAGGCGGGGTAGCCGTCCTGGTGGAGTGCCTGACCGATAACAAGAACAGGGCCGCCGCCGACGTGCGCACCGCGCTTACCCGCAACGGCGGCTCGATGGCCGATCCCGGTTCTGTCTCGTATCTGTTCGGCCGCAAGGGCGTGGTGATCGTCGGCAAGGCGGGCGGCGTGACCGAGGACGACGTGCTGACCGCGGTGCTGGAGGCCGGCGCGGAGGAGGTCAACGACCTGGGCGAGTCGTTCGAGGTGGTCAGCGAGGCCACCGACCTGGTCGCGGTCCGCAGCGCGCTGCAGCAGGCCGGCATCGACTACGAGTCAGCCGAGGCGGCGTTCCTGCCATCGGCCGAGGTTCCGCTGGACGAGGACCAGGCCAAGCGTGTGTTCCGGCTGATCGAGGCGATCGAGGACTCCGACGACGTGCAGGACGTCTACGCGAACTACTCGGTGCCCGACGAGATCATGGAAAAGCTCGGGTGACTGGTGGGCTCCCGGCCCGCGGCGGGCCCGCGGCGCGTGCCACCGCCGCTGCCCGGTGCCGGTGACCGGGCCGCACGTCCGCATGCTCACCGCGGACGACGACCTGGCGCCGCTGCTCGACCTGGCCCGCCGGGCGTTCGGCCCGTTCGGCGCCGAGGCGGGGGAGCGCAGGCTGGCGGACGCCCGCGAGTCGGCGGCGGCCGGCCGGCAGTTCGGTGCGTTCGGCGGCGGGCGGATGCTGGGCGCGGCCAAGTTCCACGACATGGTGCAGTGGTGGTACGGCAGGCCGCTGCCGATGGCCGGCGTGGCCAGCGTCTCGGTCGCCCCGGAGGCCCGCGGCCAGGGCGTAGGCGGCGCGCTGATGAGCACGATAGTCAGGCAGGCCGCAGCGGCCGGCTACCCGCTGTCGGTGCTGTACCCGGCGACCGCGGCGGTCTACCGCGCGGCCGGCGATGAGATCGCCGGCGGCCAGTACCAGAATCTCGGTCCCGGCCCGCTCGCTGCGCTCGCTGCTGCTCCCCGACGTGACCGCGGCCGGCCCGCCCGGCCAGGCGCCAGCGGCCGGCCCGGCCCCGGCGGCCACGCCGGGCCCACCCGGCATCCGGCGGGCCGGCCCGGCCGATGCCGCCGATATCAGCGCGGTGCTGGCCCGGGTGCACGAGGCGGCCCGCGCCTGCGGCCCGTCCGATTTCGACCTGAGTATGTCCGCCCGGATGCTCGATGACCCGGACGTGTTCTGCTACCTGGCCCCTGACGGCATGCTCTGCTACGGCTGGCAGGACGGGAACAACGAGATCATCATCTACTGCCTGCTGGCGTCCTCCGCGCCGACCGCCCGCGCGCTGTGGTCGGTGATCGCCTCGCACGACTCGGTGGCCGGCACCGTTCGCGCCTACTGCGGCCCGGCCGACCCGGTCAGCTGGCTCACCAGGGAGCCGGACGTCAGCTTCACCCGCGAGCACGCGTGGATGCTGCGGATAACCGACGCCGCGGCGGCGATCGCCGGCCGCGGCTACCCGGCGGCGGCCCAGGCGGACGTCGTGCTGCAGCTCGCCGACCGCCTGCTGCCGGCCAACGCGGGCCGCTGGCGGCTATCTGTCCGCGACGGCAAGGGCGCTCTTTCCGGCCTTGACCCGGATGACCAGGGCGGCGGGCTGCCGCCGGCCCGCTCGCCCTCGGCGCCCGCGGCTTCGCGGCCCTGTACGCCGGGACCCCGCTGGCCACGCTGCGCGTAGCCGGCCTCGCCGCCGGCGGCGACTCGGCCGCAGACGCGGCGCTGGACACCGCGTTCGCCGGCGCCCCCTTCATGCTCGACTACTTCTGACCACCCGCGGCACCGCGCCCAGCCCGCCGCCCGGTTCGGGGCTAACCGGCTGACAGCGGACATATCCTCACCGCTGATGTCGCCTGGTAGTCGGTGGCGACACGCCGGGGCGTGTTGCGGCGGCTGGCTGCGGCGGCCGGTATGGTCGTAGCGACCGAACATGTGTTCGCCAGTGAGCAGGATTCAGCGACCAGGACGGTGAGCGGGATGCGGGTGCTCGGCGTCGATCCTGGCCTGACCCGGTGCGGTGTGGGCGTCATCGACGGCGAGCCGGGCCGCACGCTCACGCTGCTGGGCACCGACGTGATCCGGACTCCGCCCGGCGACGACATCGCGCACCGGCTGCTGGCGCTGGAAGCCAGCTTCGAGTGCTGGCTGACCGAGTACCAGCCGGACGCGGTCGCCGTCGAGCGGGTGTTCAGCCAGCATAACGTCCGGACGGTGATGGGCACGGCGCAGGCAGGCGCCGTCGCCATCGTGTGCGCCGCGCGCCGCGGGCTGCCGGTGGCGCTGCACACTCCGAGTGAGGTCAAGGCGGCGGTGACCGGCAACGGCCGGGCTGGGAAGGAGCAGGTGACGGAGATGGTGACGCGGCTGCTCCGGATGGCAAGCCCGCCGCGCCCGGCCGACTCGGCCGACGCGCTCGCGTTGGCGATCTGCCACTTGTGGCGCGGTGGCGCGCAGCGTCGGCTGGCCGCGGCTGCAGGGTCGGCGACGCTCCCCGGCGGCCCGCGGTGATCGCGCACCTGGACGGGCAGGTCTGCTCGGTCGCGCCGGACGGCGCGGTCATCGACGTCGGCGGCGTCGGGCTGCTCGTGCAGTGCACCCCGGGCACCCTCGCCGGGCTGCGCACCGGGGAACGGGCCCGGGTGGCCACCTCGCTGGTGGTGCGGGAAGATGCGCTGACCCTGTACGGCTTCGCCGGCGACGACGAGCGGAACACGTTCGAGCTGCTGCAGACGGCCAGCGGGGTTGGGCCCAGGCTGGCGCTCGCCATGCTCGCCGTGTTCAGCCCCGACGCGCTGCGCCGGGCGGTGACGGCCGAGGACCTGGCGGCCCTGACCACGGTCCCCGGCATCGGCCGGAAGGGAGCGCAGCGGATCGTGCTGGAACTGGCCGGCCGGCTGGGCTCGCCAGGCGAGCTGCCGTCCGGCGGGGACGCCGGCGGCCGCGCGGCCGCCGGGCGGCCGGCGTCCTGGCGGGATCAGGTGCGCGCCGGGCTGGTGAACCTGGGCTGGCAGCCCCGCGACGCCGACCAGGCGATCGCCGCGGTGGAGCCAGAACTGGTCGCGGACCCGGCCGCAGCCGGGGCAGGCCATGACGTCGACGTGGCGACAGCATTGCGCGCGGCACTTCGCATCCTGGGCCGGACATGAGCAGCGACTCCGCCGGGCAGCCAGCGCCGCAGTCCGCCGAGGAGCGGGTCGTCTCGCCGCTCGCTGACGCCGATGACCGGCTGATCGAGGGCGCGCTGCGGCCGAAGCGGCTGACCGACTTCGTCGGCCAGGGCCGGGTGCGCGAGCAGCTGTCGCTGGTGCTCGAAGGGGCGCTGCGGCGCGGCCGGACGCCCGACCACGTGCTGCTGTCCGGCCCGCCCGGCCTGGGCAAGACCACCATCGCCATGATCATCGCGGCCGAGATGGGGACGCCGCTGCGGATTACCAGCGGGCCGGCGATCGAGCGGGCTGGCGATCTCGCCTCGATGCTGTCCACGCTGAGCGAGGGCGAGGTGATGTTCATCGACGAGATCCACCGGGTCGCCCGGCCCGCCGAGGAAATGCTGTACATGGCCATGGAGGACTTCCGGGTCGACGTGGTCATCGGCAAGGGCCCGGGAGCGACGGCGATCCCGCTGGACATCGCGCCGTTCACCCTGGTCGGGGCGACCACCAGGGCCGGGCTGCTGCCCGCGCCGCTGCGGGACAGGTTCGGCTTCACCGCCTACCTGGACTTCTACGAGCCGGCCGAGCTCGGGGTGATCGTCCGCAGGTCGGCCGGCCTGCTCGGGGTCGCGCTGCGCGATGACGGCGCAGACGAGATCGCCGGCCGCTCCCGCGGCACCCCGCGGATCGCCAACCGGCTGCTGCGCCGGGTACGCGACTTCGCCGAGGTCCGCGCCGACGGCGTGGTGAACCGGCAGGTCGCCAGGGACGCACTGGAGCTGTACGAGGTGGACGACAACGGCCTTGACCGGCTCGACCGGGCCGTGCTTTCTGCGCTCGTCCGCAGGTTCGGCGGCGGTCCGGTCGGCCTGTCCACCCTCGCCGTGGCGGTCGGCGAGGAGGCCGAGACGGTTGAGGTGGTGGCCGAGCCCTTCCTGGTCCGGGAGGGCCTGATCGCCAGGACGCCGCGCGGCCGGGTGGCTACTCCGGCTGCCTGGGAGCATCTCGGTCTGATCGCGCCGGAGCCAGCCGCCGGACAGCCGGCCTCAGGCACCCTGTTCGGCTAGCGGTAGTTTGTTGACTAGCCGGGGCGGGCTACTCCTGGTTGCGGGCTTGTCACGATCACTCGCCTGACCCCGTAGCCTGTTGGTGCGTCGCTAGCGCGCCGCTACACTGCGGCAGTTGGTCAACGACAGCCGCCTGACGCGGGGGTCCGGCCAGGCCGCCGCCGGCCGCGGCTGGCCCCCGACCGCTGCGGCAATAAACGGAAGGAAGCCCCGGCGATGGGGATCATGTATCTCGCGGCCAGTGCGGCAGGCAAGTCATCGAAAAACTCGCTCACGCCGATCCTGATTATCGCCGTGCTGTTCGGCGTCTTCTACTTGCTCATCATCCGGCCGCAGCGCAGCAGGCAGCGCCGGGCCCAGCAGATGCAGGGCGGCGTCGAGGCCGGCAAGCGCGTCCGGACGACAGCGGGCATCTACGGCACCGTTACCGCGGTCGAGGACCAGGACGTGGAGCTTGAGATTGCCCCCGGCGTCGAGATCCGCATCCTGCGCCGCGCGATCATGGACATCCTGCCCGAGGACAGCCCCGAGGACGCGGCGCCGCCACCGGAGCCTGCCGCCGAGGACACGCCAGCCGGCGACTGGGATACGTCGAAGGACGACCTGGAAAATGACGACTGGGACAAAACGGATCGGAATCCGTAGCTCCCGCGCTGGCCGACCGATCAAAGGACAGTCGAGAAGTGGCTCCCCCAAGCAGTACCAAATCCAGGCCGGGGCGCGCCCTCGCGGTGCTACTCGCGCTGATCGTCATCATGCTGGTGTCGATCGTCGGCAAGGATGCCTTCCAGCCAGCCAGCTGGCACCGTAATTTCCATGTGCAGCTTGGCCTCGACCTGTCGAGCGGCACCACGGTGACGCTGCGGGCGGATACCCCGAACCATACCCAGCCTTCGGCTTCCGACATGGCGACGGCTATCTCGATCATGGACCAGCGGGTCAACGGCGCGGGCTTCACCGGCGCCCAGGTGGCGCAGCAGGGCAGCAACATCATCACTGTCTCGGTGCCGGGCAAGGGCTCGCAGGCCGTCGTGCACCTGGTCGGCACGACCGCCCTGCTGCGGTTCCGCGAGGTACTGCTCGAGGCCAACAACACCAGCACGGCAGTGCCGGTGCCGGCCGCCTCGCCGTCCACGTCCGCCACGCCCAGCGGGTCGCCGACGGCCAGCAAGCCGGCCAAGGCCAAGAAGTCGCATGCCAAGGCAAGCCCGACGCCCAGCGCATCCGCCAGCTCATCGGCGGCCGCGCTCGGCGCGGCCGGCGCCGGGCCGGCGGCCAGGGCCTGACGGAGCAGGCGCGGCACCTGGCCGCCACCGCCTCACCGAGCCCGTCGGCCTCGGCGAGCCCGTCGGCGTCGCCGACGGCCAGCGCCCAGGCCAGCCCGTCGCCGAGCGCCACCCCGCCACCAGGGAAGCTGTCCACGACCACCGAGGCCTCGGGCGATGCCAGCCTGGTCAGCGCCCCGGTGAAGGCCCTGTTCGACAAGCTGGACTGCGCTAACCCCAACTGGCAGAAAGTCATCTACCAGAACAACCCGGATAAGTGGGACAACCCGAATACCCAGACCGTGTCCTGCCAGTTCATTTCCGGCGTCGGCTGGGTCAAGTACGTTCTGGACAAGTCCACGGTGTCCGGCACCGACGTCAAGGGCGCCACGGCGACGCTGAGCTCGACGTCGGCAAGCAACTGGCAGGTCAACCTCGCCTTCAATAACGCCGGAGCGACCGCATTCGGCAACCTGACCTCGATGATGTTCTCCAAGTACGGCAACGGCGGCAACCCGACCTCGCCGCTTGACCAGGCCGCTGTCGTCCTGGACGGCAAGATAATCTCCTCACCGAACATCATCGACGCCATACCCGGCGGCCAGGCCCAGATCACCGGGAACTTCACTCAGGCGGAGGCGACCTCGCTGGCCAACATCCTGAGCTACGGCGCGCTGCCGCTCAAGTTCACTAAGCAGTCCGTCGAGTCGGTTTCCCCGCAGCTGGGCGCCTCCCAGCTGCACGCCGGCCTGATAGCGGCCGGGATCGGCTTGCTCCTGGTCGTGATCTACTCGTTCCTTTACTACCGAGGCCTGGGCATCGTGTCGGTGTCCAGCCTGATCATCGCGGCGCTGCTGTCGTTCCTGTCTGTCGTGCTGCTCAGCAAGTACCAGGGTTTCTCCCTGTCGCTGGCAGGCGTGGCCGGCCTGATCGTCGCGATCGGCATCACGGCTGACTCGTTCGTGGTGTATTTCGAGCGACTTCGTGATGAGGTCAGGGACGGCCGGTCGCTGCGAGCCGCGGTGGAACGTGGCTGGCAGCGCGCCCGGCGCACGATCCTGGTCTCCGACACTGTGTCGTTCCTGGCCGCCGCGCTGCTGTGGTACTTCGCGATCGGCGACGTGAAGGGTTTCGCTTTCACCCTCGGCCTGACCACCGTGATCGACGTCGTCGTGGTCTTCCTGTTCACCAAGCCGATGGTTACCTTGCTGGCCAGGACCAGGTTCTTCGGCAGCGGGCACCGGCTGTCCGGCCTGGATCCGGTCAGGCTCGGCGCCCGAGCGCCGTGGCGCGGTGCTAAGCGGGTCACCGCCAGGCCAGCGCCGGGCGGCGCAAGCGCCGCGGCGCGCACACCGGCCCGGATCACCCCTGAGGAGGCGTGATGTCCCGGCTCGGCAGCATTGGCGGCCGGCTGTACCGCGGTGAGGTGTCCGTCGAGTTCGTCTCGCGGCAGCGGCTCTGGTACACGATCTCCGGGCTGATCCTGGCCATCAGCATCGCCGCGCTGGCCTTCCGCGGGCTGAATACCAGCGTGGAGTTCAAGGGCGGCTCGGTGTTCCAGTTCAGCGCGCCGACGGCGACCTCCGCGCAGGTCAGCAGCGTCGTCAGCGCGGCCGGCGGCGGCAGCGACGCGATCGTTCAGAAGGTCGGCATCGGCGGCAGCTCCAGCTGGCAGGTACAGACCGCGAAGGTGCCGTTTCCCGAGCAGCTGAAGATCCAGGATGCTCTCGCCAGCAATTTCCACATCTCCCCGGACGCTGTCAGCGCGAACTTCGTCGGGCCGAGCTGGGGCTCGCAGATCTCGCAGAAGGCGCTCAAGGCGCTGATTGCTTTCCTGATCGCGATCGTGATCTACCTGTCCATCGCCTTCGAATGGCGGATGGCCAGCGCCGCACTGATCGCGCTGGCGCACGACATCGTGATCACTATCGGCGTCTACGCGCTGACCGGCTTCGAGGTCAGCCCGGCCACCGTGATCGGCCTGCTGACGATCCTCGGCTACTCGCTCTATGACACGGTGGTCGTCTTCGACAAGGTCAGGGAGAATACTGCCGGGCTGCTCGGCACCGGGCGGAGCACCTACAGCCAGGCCGCCAACCTGGCGCTGAACCAGACCCTGGTGCGATCCATCAATACCTCGCTGATCGCGTTGCTGCCGGTGGCCGCGATCCTGATCGTCGGCGTCGGGCTGCTCGGGGCCGGCGAGCTCAAGGACCTGGCGCTGGTGCTCTTCATCGGCATGCTGTCCGGCACGTATTCATCCATCTGCATCGCCACCCCGGTGCTCGCCGACCTGAAGGAGCGCGAGCCCCAGTACAAGGCGCTGGCCAAGCGGGTGGCATTGCGCCAGGCCGGCGGACGCGCCGCGATGCGGAAGGCCAAGGAGGCCAAGGCCGGGACTGGCGGCTCGAGCGCCGGCCAGCGTGGCGTGGCCGGCCAGATGGTCACGCAAACGACGACGACCTTCTACGCGGAGGAGGCCGTCGAGGCAGACGACGATGCCGCGGAGGCGACTGCGGCGGACGAGCAACTGGCATCGCCGCAGTCTGAGAAGCAGGTACCGGCCGGCCGCCCGGCGGGCGGCAGCTCCGCCCAGCGCGCGCCGGGCGCCAGGCCGGGACCGCGCCAGCAGCCGCGCCGTAGCAGCGCGGCAAAGCGACGGCCGAGCGGCAAGAAGAAGCGGCGCTAGCTCATGTCCGCCGGCCGGGACGCGCTCGCTGACGCCGCAGTCGCTGAGCTGATCTCCTCGATGATCCGCGACGTCCGGGACTTTCCGGAGCCGGGCATCATGTTTAAGGACATCACCCCGCTGCTCGCCGACGGCGCCGCGCTGGCCGCGGTGATCGGCGCGCTCGCGGCCGGGCACGGCCGGATCGACAAGGTGGCCGGGATCGAGGCACGCGGCTTCATCCTGGCGGCACCCGTCGCGCTCCGGCTCGGCGTCGGCTTCGTGCCGGTGCGCAAGCAGGGAAAACTGCCGGCTGCCTGCCGATCGCAGACCTACGAGCTTGAATACGGCACCGCGACGCTGGAGGTGCACGACGACGCCTTCGCGGCCGGCGATCAGGTGCTCATCGTGGATGACGTGCTCGCCACCGGCGGCACCGCCGCCGCGACCGCCGACCTGGTCAGGCGCAGCGGAGCGGAGGTGGCCGCCGCGGCGGTCATGCTGGAACTCGGCTTCCTCAGCGGCCGGACCAGGCTGCCTGACCTAAATGTGCGGTCGCTGCTGGTGATATGACTCTGCTGGATGTGCGGTCGCTGCTGGTGGCGTGACGCTGCTGGATGTGCGGTCGCTGCTGGTGGCGTGACGCTGTTGGCGATGTGACCCGGTGCGCTGGTGATGTGACCCGGTGCGCTGGTGATGTGACCCGGTGCGCGGTGCCAGGCACCTTCCGGAGCGCCCCGCCGATAGACTGTGTGCCTTGGCGGACGTGAGGAGCATATGTGGCCGGTGACGCGGTAACGGCCGGCCTGGCCGGAACCGGGGTCACCCTGGCCGCCGACGGGCAGCCCGAGCAGCATCAGGACAAGCCGGTACTGCCAGCGGAGCAGGCCGGGGTGACGCCGCAGGGCGCCCCGGACGCAGCAGACGCTGCGAACGGCTCCGCGCCCACGGGCGATTCCGGAGCAGGGGACGGCACGGCACCCGCGGACGGCACGGCACCCGCGGACGGCACGGCACCCGCGGGCCGGGACGCGCCTGGGCCGGCCCCGGGCCGCCCGGCAAAGGGGAGCAAGGCCGGCAAGTCCGGCCGTGCCAAGCAGGCGGCGACAACGGCACCGGCGGCGGGCGCACAGTCGGCTGGCGCCACCGGCACCGCCGGGACGGCGGGGGTCCGCCGTCGGCTAGCCAGGCTCGGCGCCCCGCGCGGTGGCATCAACCCGGTGCTTGAACCGCTTATCAAGACCGTCCGGGCGACGCACCCGAAGGCCGACGTGCGGCTTGTCGAGCACGCCTACGACATCGCGGCGCGCCAGCACTCCGGTCAGCTGCGCAAGAGCGGCGACCCGTACATCACCCATCCGCTTGCGGTGGCCACCATCCTCGCTGAGCTCGGCATGAACACCGAGACGCTCTGTGCGGCGCTGCTGCACGACACCATCGAGGACACCCAGTACACGCTGGCTGAGCTGCGCACCGAGTTCGGCGAGGAGATCGCCGAGCTTGTCGACGGCGTGACGAAGCTGGACAAGGTCAAGTATGGCGATGCCGCGCAGGCCGAGACCGTGCGCAAGATGGTCGTCGCCATGTCCCGTGACATCAGGGTCCTGGTAATCAAGCTGGCGGACCGTTTGCACAATATGCGGACGCTGCGCTACCTGCCGCGGCCAAAGCAGGAGCAGAAGTCGCGCGAGGTACTGGAGATCTTCGCGCCGCTCGCGCATCGGCTCGGCATGAACACGGTCAAATGGGAGCTTGAGGATCTGGCTTTCGCCACGATGTTCCCGAAGCGCTACGACGAGATCGCCCGGCTGGTTTCCGAGCGTGCTCCCCGCCGGGACGTGTTCCTGCAGGAGGTCGTCGAGGACGTATCCGTTGATCTGCGCGAGGCCAAGATCAAGGCGCGGGTAACCGGGCGGCCGAAGCACTACTACTCCGTCTACCAGAAGATGATTGCCAGGAACGTCGGCTTCGACGACATCTATGATCTGGTTGGCATCCGCGTTCTCGTCGACTCGCTGCGTGATTGCTACGCGGTTCTCGGCACCGTCCATGCTCGGTGGAATCCGGTCCCCGGGCGGTTCAAGGACTACATCGCGATGCCGAAATTCAACATGTACCAGTCGCTGCACACGACTGTGATCGGCCCGGAGGGCAAGCCGGTCGAGCTGCAGATCAGGACCTGGGGCATGCACCGGCGGGCGGAGTACGGGGTCGCCGCGCACTGGAAGTACAAGGAAGAGACGGTGCTCGGCACCCGCAGCTCGGACCTGGCCTGGCTGCGGCAACTGGTCGACTGGCAGCGGGAGACGGCTGACCCAGCCGAGTTTCTCGAATCGCTCCGGTTCGATCTCGGCGCGGCGGAGGTTTATGTCTTCACACCCCGCGGCCAGGTCATCGCGCTGCCGCAGGGCGCGACGCCAGTTGACTTCGCCTATGCGATCCACACTGAGGTAGGGCATAGGACCATCGGAGCGCGGGTAAACGGCCGCCTAGTGGCGCTGGAGAGCGCGCTCAACAACGGCGACACCGTGGAGATCTTCACCTCCAAGGCGATGGATGCCGGGCCGAGCCGGGACTGGCTTGGCTTCGTCAAGAGCGCCAGGGCGCGGAACAAGATCCGGCACTGGTTCTCCAAGGAGCGCAGGGAGGCGGCTGCTGAGACGGGCAAGGCCGCCATCGCCAGGACCATGCGCAAGCAGGGCCTGCCGTTGCAGCGGCTGGCGACTGGCGACGCGCTGCTCGCCATCGCCCGTGAGTTGCGTTACATCGACTTGTCGGCGTTGTACGCGGCTGTCGGTGAGGGCCACGTCAGCGCTCAGTCGGTTGTGGGCAAGCTGGTCAGGTCAGCTGGCGGGATAGCCGGTGCTCAGGAGGATCTGGCCGAAACGGCGCTGCCGACCAGGCCACCCAAGCCGCCGCCGGCGGGTGACTCCGGCGTGGTTGTGGAGGGCGCCGCCGACGTCTGGGCCCGGCTTTCGAAGTGCTGCACGCCGGTGCCCGGCGATGAGATCACCGGGTTCGTCACCCGCGGCCATGGCGTCTCCGTGCACCGGGCTGATTGCGTCAACCTAGAGCACCTGCTCGGTTCTCAGTCTGAGCGGGTGGTCACAGTCCGCTGGTCACCGCGGGAAGGGTCATTGTTCCTCGTTGCGATCCAGGTCGAGGCACTGGACCGCACTGGCCTGCTCTCTGACGTGACCAGGGCTCTTTCCGATCAGCACGTCAACATCCTGTCGGCGTCGGTTACCACGACCAGGGACAGGGTGGCCTTCAGCAAGTTCACGTTCGAGATGGGCGACCCAAAGCACCTGCGGCATGTGCTCCGAGCGGTCCGCTCGATCGACGGCGTGTACGACGTGTACCGGGTCACCAACTAGGACGCATCCGGGTCTAGACGGGGTAGGGCGGTGGGGTTACGGTCCTGGTTCTGCCGTTGGGCATGGTCCAGATGAGGGTGCCGGGCCAGGGCTGCTGGAGGTGCCAGCCGGGTGCCTGTTTCGCGGCGTGGTGCCGTCTGCACAAAGGGGACATATTGCATTCGCATGTTCTTCCGCCCTGGTCGTGCGGCAAGGTGTGGTCGTCGTCGCATTGGCGGGCCGGCCGGCGGCAGCCGGGGTAGGTGCAGGTCCGGTCGCGGATCTTGATGAGGTGGCGGAGGGTGGCTGATGGCTGGTAGGCGCGGGTTTCGCGGGGGTGGCCGCAGGCGGCGGTTTCGAGCCAGCTGATCTTGAGCCCGGCGAGCCATCTGGCGGTGCCCTCGCCAGCCGGGTTGCTCGTTCCGGCCGGGCCGTTCGCGCCGGGCGGGTTGTATGTGTCCCAGGATGGCGGCCCGATCCGGCCTGAGGCGTTTCCGCTGGGTGGCGGATCAGTGCCACCTCGTGGCGGGCTGGTTGCGCTGGGTGGTCTGGTTGCGCTGGGCGGGCTGGTTGCGCTGGGCGGGCTGGTTGCGCTGGGCGGGCTGGTTGCGCTGGGCGGGCTGGTTGCGCTGGGCGGGCTGGTTGCGCTGGGTGGGCTGGTTGCGGGCGGTGGTGGTCCGGCGCGGGGCTGGGTGCAGCCGTGGCCGATGGCCTGGCCATCGGGGCCGAGGATGGTGAGGCACCACCGGCTGCCGGGCCTGGCGGCGATGCGGCTGGCCAGGTCGCGGCTGGTTGCTGCGTCGAGGGGGCCGGGTCCGGGGGCTTCGCCTGGGTGGCCAGTCAGGCCGAGCCAGGCGGACAGCGGGATGGTGAGGTTGACTGATCCGGTGAGTCCGGGCGGGAGGCCGGTTCCGGTGCCTGCTGGGGGCCAGCGGCCGGACGGGCCGGTGCCGGGCCCGGGCCGGCGGGTGCCGCCGCCGCCGTTGCTTTCGCCGGGGTTGTGGTTGCCTTCGCCGGGATCGTTGTCATCTTCGCCAAGGCGGTTGCCGTCCGCGCCGTGGCTGGCACTGCCGGCGCCGGCTGCGGGCCCGTCCGGGTTCCCGCTGCCCGCCGCGCCGCGGCTGCCGTCCGCGCCGCCTGCAGGGCCGTCCGCGCCGCCTGCAGGGCCGTCCGGGTTTCCTGCGGGGCCGTCCGCGCCGCCTGCAGGGCCGTCCGGGTTTCCTGCGGGGCCGTCCGCGCCGCCTGCAGGGCCGTCCGGGTTTCCTGCGCTGCCGTCGTTGCCCGGGCAGTCATCGTTGCCGGGCAGCAGGGTATACAGGGGCCTGCTGGTCAGCAGGGCGGTGAATACTTTGGCGCGCAAGAATTCCAGGGTGCCGGGGGTGCCGGCTTTCTTGAGCTGGCGAGCGTAGTAGTCGATGTTCTTGTCCGCGGCGAGCACGTCGGCGGGCGGCAGGTCCCGCCCGGCCAGCGCGGCGGTCCCGGCGTTCTCGGCCCAGGTTTCCACCCGGGCGTCCTTCTGCGCCTGCTGGCGCTTTTTCCGCGCTGCGTCCGGGTCATGAGCCAGCACCAGCCGGCGCAGCACCGCGCCGAGTTCCCCCGTCGTCAGCCCGGCCGCGTCCCCGATCGTGACCGCGGCGATCGCGGCGGCCGGGTCATCGGCGAGCCCGGCCAGCTCCAGCGCGTAAACGTTCGCCTTGGGCAAGTCGATCCGCCCCGCGGCCAGCGCGTTCATGACGGCCGGGAGCCGGGCCAGGTTCACCGCCAGGCCCAGCAGCTTGTCCGCGGCCCGGCAGGTCAAGGTGAGCGCGGCGGCGATCTCATCGGCGGCATGCTCAGCCTGGCGGCGGTCCCGGGTCTTCGCGGCATCAGCCTCGCGGCGGGCGCTCAGGTCCGCGACTGCGGCCAGCTCCACGCTCGCCGCCCGGGATGCGAGCCGCCGCGCCGAGCCGAGCACCCCGATCAGCTCATCGTCAGTTAACGTCGACAGGCCGCCGGTGACCGCGTCGTCGGCGAACCCGGCCAGCGCCGGGCCCGGCTCCATCGTGTCCAGCGTCCCGCCGGCCGCCCAGCCGCGCGCGCCGGGGACATGATCGCGGTGGGTGAATCCGGCTGCCAGCACCTCCCGGACCCCCGCCGGGGGCTGGTGCGCGGCCAGGTACTCATCCGCCACCGGCGACGCCACCTGCGCCAGCCACGCCTCCTCGCCTTCGGGCGGGCCGTAATCCGGATCGAAATACGCCTCCGCGTCAAACGGCTCACCATCTTCATCCGCGAACACCACCGGGGCAGAGGTCGACGCCGAGCCGGAGACGGGCACAGACGCAGGGCCGGCGGGCGCAGAGCCAGGCGCGGGAGCCGGGGCGGCGGGCGCCGGGCCGGGGGCGGGGCCGGGGGCGGGTGAAGGGCCGGCGGGCGCAGAGCCGGGGGCGGGAGCAGAGCCAGCATTGGGTGCGGGGTCACCCGGGCTGGTGGCCGGCTGCGCTGGCACGGAGCCGGGTGTGGGCGCAGAGCCGGAGGCGGCCGCGGAGGCGATCGTGGGGTCAGCCGGGCCGGCAAGGTGCGGAAGGTCAGCCGAGCCGGTCGCTGGCTGCGCGGGCACGGGCGGCTCAGAAGGAGTAACCGGCTCTTCTCGCATCGGCCTCCTTCCCAGATACAAGCTGCTGTCTGTACCTTCTTCGACCAAGCTATCGACAGGCACTGACAAAATGACTCGCCCGGACATCCGATCGAGGAAATTTTCGAAACTTATTTTGCGGAGACCAGGGACGGCGATCCGCACGTGAGCCGTGGCCGCAGCGCAGCCGACGGCGCGGGGCGGTCGCGGCGGCGCTGGGGGCCGACGACGCGGGGATGGTGGTGCGGTATGTGCCGCCGCTGTCAAGGATCAGCCGGATAGCTCAGCCAGCGTCCGCTCCGCCTCATGCAGCCACTCGCGCCGGGCGACCAGGGCCTCCTCAGCGCGTTGCCTGGCCTTCTCATCGCCCTGTGCTTGTGCTCGCTCCAACTGGCGCTCCAGCTGACTGATCGCTGCGCGGATCTGCTCGACAGTGCCCTTGGCTCTAGACAATGCCTCGGGATTGGAGCGCCGCCAGTGCGAGTCCTCGGCCTTGTGCAACGCTTCCTCGACCCGCCGCAGGCCGCCTTCGAGCCTTTCCTGCGCATCACGGGGCACGCCGCCGATTCGCTCCCAGCGCTCCTGAATACCGCGCAGGGCAGAGCGGGCTGACCGGGCATTTGTCACCGGGAGCAGCTTCTCGGCCTCCGCCAGCAGGTCGGCCTTCGCGGCGGCATGCTCGCGCAACTCGGCGTCCTTGGCGGAAAAAATTTTCGCGCGCTCAGCGAAGAAGCTGTCCTGGGCGGCCTTGAATCGGCCCCACAGGTCCTCCTCCGCAGCGCGATCCGCCCGGCCTGCCTCCTTCCATGAGCGCATCAGCTCGCGGTAGGCCGAGGCAGTCGGGCCCCAGTCGGTCGAGGCGGCGAGCTCCTCGGCCTCGGTAACCAGCTTCTCTTTCCGTGCCCTGGCGCCTTCCCGCTCGTCTTCCAGTCCGGCGAAATATGCCTTGCGCCGCTTAGTGAACGCATTACGCGCGGCGGACAGCCGCTTCCACAGCGCGGTCTCGACGGCGCGATCCGCGCGCGGCGCTGCCTTCCACTCATCCAGCAGTTGCCGCATCCGCTCCCCGCTGATCTTCCAGTGGGTCGCTTCCGCTGCGATGCGCTCGGCCTCGGCGACAATGCGCTCCTTGCGATCCTGCGCCTCGGTACGAGCCTGCTCGCGGGCGGCCTTGTTCTCCTCGCGACGGTGGTCGACCAGGCCGGTCATTGCCTCCAACTTGCGCTGAAGTCCGTCCAGATCTCCGACGCAGTGCGCGTCGGAGATGGCGGCGAGCAGCCTGGTGATGGTCGCCCTAGCCTGGCCAGGGGCGAGATCCGTGGTGGAGATTCGCTGCTCAAGCAGGCTGACCTCGGTTTCGAGCGCGAGGAACTTGCGCTCGAAGAAGGCGAGAGCCTCGGCCGGGGTACCCGCCTGCCATGAGCCCACCACGCGCTCGCCATCGGCGGTACGGACGTAGACTGTGCCGTCATCGTCTACCCGGCCCCACGGATCGTTGGCGGTGCTCACCGCTAACCTCCTGCTCAGTACCTGGCCGGCCAGGCGCGTGCCGGTCAGGTCTTCTTAATAGTCACGCTCTCGATGACGACCTTCTTCTTCGGATGACCGTCACCGGGACCGTTGGCGTTGTCACTGCCCGCCTTGGCCACATTCTGGATGATATTAAGCCCGCTGACGATGGTGCCAAACGGTGTGTATTTGGGCTGCAACGTTGTGGTGTCCTTGTAGACCAGGAAGAACTGGCTGCCGTTGGTGTTCGGCCCTGAGTTGGCCATCGCCACCGTGCCACCCGGGTACTTCGCCCCGGCCAGGTTCTCGTCATCGAACGTGTAACCTGGCCCGCCGCTGCCCTTGCCCGTCGGATCCCCGCATTGCAGGACGAAGATCCCAGATGCCGTCAGCCGATGGCAATGCGTGCCGTCGAAGTACTTCTTGGCGGCGAGGTAGACAAATGAGTTCACCGCGCAGGTCGCCTTGCTGTTACGCAAGCTAACAACGATGTTGCCGCGGTTGGTGTGAATCGTCGCCCGGTACCTGGCCTTGTGATTCGGCCGGCTGGGCGGCCTGCCCACATTGCGGGCGGCGGGCGGGCTGGCCGGGTACGTGCAGTGCTTCGCTGGCTCGGCCTGCGTCGGCGTCGGCGTCGGTGTCGGCGTGGCGGGCGTCGACCCGGCCGCTGCGCTTGGCTTGGCAGCCGCGGCCTGCGCGTGCTGGCCATGGCCACGGAAAAGGAAGTAGCCGCCAACCGCGAGCGCCACAACCAGGCAGCACGCCGTGCCGATGGCGGTCCACCGGCGTGTCCGCTGGTACCGCTCCTGCTGCCGGGCCGCTCGGCGCTGGTAGCGCTCGCGGGCAAGCCTGCGCTGGCGTTCCTTCTTTCCCGCCACCGGGTCAGCCCTCCCGTTCCTTATCGTCCTGTCTGATCAGCGAAACTTCGCGAATCGTACCGGGACCGGGACTCCAGTGAAACAGCCGTTACCGGTTCGAGCTAAGGCCGTCGTACTGCTGCCACATCAGCCTCACCAGTAATCAGACGTCACCGCTCGTTCCGATGATCGCGGAGGCACGACACCCGCGCCCGTCCTGTACTACGGGAAACCGATATGTTCCGGTGCCTGGTTCATCGTGATCATGAAATGGGTAGGCCGCGCGGCCGGCCGCGGCGGCATGCTCGGTAACCTGTAGCCACGCTGCGCAGCCGGTTCCGGCCAGCCAAACATGGCCGCTGTCAGCCAGCACGAGGCGCTAGGTCCAGTAACCCGGGAAGGAGACGGCCTTGCTTATCGCCGGATTCCCCGCGGGGGCCTTCGCTGCGAACTGCTATGTCGTGGCGCCAGGGCCAGGCGAGCGATGCGTGATCATCGATCCCGGCCAGGATGCGGAGCAGGGTATCGAGGAGATCATCCGGCGGTACCGGCTGCAGCCTGCCGCTGTGCTGCTCACCCACGGCCACCTCGATCACATCTGGTCGGTGGCACCGGTGTGCGGCGCGAAGGACATCCCCGCCTACATCCATCCCGCTGACCGCGCCTTGCTCAGCGATCCGGCCAGCGGGCTCTGGCCGCAAGCGGGCCCGGCGCTGCTCGGCGGCCTGACTTTCACCGAGCCCGCCGAGGTGGCCGAGCTAGCCGACGGCACGACGCTGCGGCTGGCCGACATCGAGGTAGTGATAGACCACGCTCCCGGGCACACACCAGGATCGGTGACGTTCCTGCTGCCTGGTGCCAGTGGTGCCAGCAGTGCCAGCGGTGCTGGTGGTGCCAGCGGGCCTGGTGGTGCCAGCGGGCCTGGTGGTGCCAGCGGGCCTGGTGGTGGTGGTGCGGATGGTGGCGGTGGTGCGGGTGGCGGGGCCGGTGCGGATCGCGATCGTGGTGGCAGTGCTGGCGGCGCCGCTGCGGCCAGCGACCCGGCGATCGTGTTCACCGGTGACCTGCTCTTCGCCGGGTCGATAGGGCGTACCGATCTGCCGGGCGGCGACTATGCGACGATCTTGGACAGCCTGGCCCGGGTGTGCCTGCCGCTGCCGGACGAGACGGTCGTGCTAGCCGGGCACGGCCCGCAGACGACAATAGGCGCCGAGCGGGCGTCCAATCAGTTCCTGGCCGGCCTTGCGCCACTGTCTGGTCCGGGCAGGGGATTGTGACCCGGCCGGGTACGGCTAAGCACCGCAACGGAGAAGCGCTAGGCATCACAACACGCCTAGGCACCACAACAGAGAGGTGAGCAAACGATGATCCGCACCCATGAGGCGGGCACGCTGCGAGCGTCGCTGGCGGGGCAGCGGGTCACGCTGGCCGGCTGGGTGGCCCGGCGCCGGGACCATGGCGGCGTGGTGTTCATCGACCTGCGGGACGCCAGCGGAGTGGCCCAGGTCGTGTTCCGCCAGGAGGACCTGGCGCATGACCTGCGCGCCGAGTTCTGCGTGCGGGTGACCGGCGAGGTGCGGCGCAGGCCAGCGGGAAACGAGAACCCGGAGTTGCCCACCGGCGAGATCGAAGTCGCAGCTGCCGAGATTGAAGTGCTCGCCGAGTCTGACCCGCTGCCGTTCCCCGTCGACAGCGCCGCCGACCTGAACGAAGACGTCCGGCTGCGCTACCGCTACCTGGACATCAGGCGCCCGGAAATGGCCGCCGCGCTGCGCGCCCGCTCGCGCGCCGCCTACCTGGTCAGCGACGTCATGCAGTCCCGCGGCTTCGTGAACGTGGAGACGCCGTACCTGACTAGGTCCACGCCGGAAGGCGCGCGGGATTTCGTGGTGCCGGTGCGGCTGCGTCCTGGCAGCTGGTATGCGCTACCGCAATCCCCGCAGCTGTTCAAGCAGCTGCTGATGGTCTCCGGCCTGGAGCGCTACTACCAGTTGGCCCGCTGTTTCAGGGACGAGGACTTCCGGGCCGACCGGCAGCCAGAATTCACCCAGATCGACATCGAGATGTCGTTCGTCACCAGGGCGGACGTGGTGGCCGTCGCCGAGGACCTGGTCGAGCGGCTGTGGTCCGAGCTCACCGGATACCGGATCCAGCGGCCGATCCGACAGCTGACGTACGCCGATGCGATGGCACGCTTCGGCTCCGACAAGCCGGACTTGCGCTTCGGCTGCGAGCTCACCGACCTGACCGGCTACTTCGCGCAGAGCTCATTCCGGGTGTTCCAGGCAGAGCACGTGGGCGCGGTCGTGATGCCCGGCGGCGCGAGCCAGACCCGGCGGGAACTTGACGGCTGGCAGGACTGGGCTCGCTCGCGCGGCGCCCGCGGCCTGGCCTACGTGACGATCGGCGCGGACCGGTCCGTCGCCGATGCCGGGCCGGTGGCCAGGCATCTCTCCGAGCAGGAGCGGTCTGGCCTGGCCGCGGCGACCGGCGCGGAGCCGGGGGACTGCGTCTTCTTCGCTGCCGGGCCGGCCGGCCCGGCGCGTGCGCTGCTGGGCGCGGCCAGGCTGGAGATCGGCCAGCGGTGCGGCCTGATCGACCCGGCGGCATGGGCCTTCACCTGGGTAGTGGATGCGCCCATGTTCGAGGAGGACGGTGCGGGCGGCTGGACGGCCGTGCACCACCCGTTCACTTCGCCGCTGCCCGACTGGGCGGACAAGTTCTCCGCCGAGCCGGCCGGCGCGCTCGCCGATGCCTACGACATTGTCTGCAACGGCACCGAGATCGGCGGCGGCTCTATCCGGATCCACCGGCCGGACATGCAGCAGCAGGTCTTCGACGTGATCGGGCTGTCCCGCGAGCAGGCTGCGTCGCAATTCGGCTTCCTGCTGGACGCGCTGCGGTTCGGGCCGCCCCCGCACGGCGGAATAGCGTTCGGCTGGGACCGGATGATGATGCTGCTGACCGGCCGCGACTCGATCCGTGACGTAATCGCGTTCCCCAAGGCGGCATCCGGGCTTGACCCGCTGACCGGCGCCCCGACCCCGATTACGCCAGCCCAGCGCAAGGAGGCCGGCATCGACGTGCTGGGTCCGCGCACGACGTGACCGCCTAGCGCAGCTAGCGGCGGCCGGGGCTGGGCGGCCACCGGATACTGTCAACTGTGGCCAGAACCGAGCCCGGCCAGGGAGCCAGCCTCTTCGACGCGGCCGAGCAGGAGGCGGCGCTCGCTGCCGCGCCGCTTGCCGTCCGGATGCGGCCGCGGTCGCTTGACGAGGTCATCGGGCAGCGGCACCTAACCGGCGAAGGCACTCCGTTCCGCAAGCTAGCCGATCATGATGCGGCGATGTCCTTGCTGCTCTGGGGACCGCCGGGAACGGGCAAGACGACGCTGGCGCAGGTCGTGAGCCATGTCACCCAGCGGCGTTTCACCGAGCTTTCCGCGGTCACCGCAGGTGTCAAGGACGTCCGCGCGGCGATCGAGGCGGCCCGGCGCGAGCTCGGCCTGACCGGAACGCAGACCGTGCTATTCATCGACGAGGTGCACCGATTCAACAAGGCGCAGCAGGACGCGCTGCTGCCGGCCGTGGAGAACCGGTGGGTGTCGTTCATCGGGGCGACGACGGAGAACCCGTTCTTCTCTGTTGTCGGACCGCTGCTTTCCCGGTCCTTGCTGCTGACCCTGGAGCCACTAAGCGACGACGACATGCGCACGGTGATCGAGCGTGCGGTCGCCGGCGAGCGCGGCCTCGGTGGCACCGTGACATTGGCCGACGGCGTCACGGACCTGCTCGTCCGGCTGGCCGGCGGCGACGCGCGGCGCGCGCTCACCTACCTGGAGGCGGCAGCGCTCGGCCTTCCGGCGGGCGGCGAGGTTGACGTGCCAACCGTCGAGCGGGCGGTGGACCGGGCCGCCGTCCGCTACGACCGCGGCGGCGACCAGCACTATGACGTGATCAGCGCCTTCATCAAGAGCATGCGGGGAAGTGACGCCGACGCCGCCCTGCACTATCTGGCCCGGATGATCGAGGCCGGTGAGGACCCCAGGTTCATCGCCCGCCGGCTCATCGTGCACGCCAGCGAGGACGTCGGGCTGGCCGACCCGTCAGCGCTGCAGGCAGCCGTGACCGCCGCCCACGCCGTCGAATTCGTCGGGCTCCCCGAGGCCAGGATCAACCTGGCTCAGGCAGTCATCCAGGTAGCCCTGGCCCCGAAGTCCAACGCGGTGGTGAAGGCGGTCAACGCCGCCGCGCAGGACGTCCGGGCCGGCCTGATCGGCCCGGTGCCCGCCCACCTGCGGGACGCCAGCTACCGCGGTGCGCAGCGGCTCGGGCACGGGGCCGGCTACCGCTACCCGCATGACTACCCCGAGGGAGTCATTGCCCAGCAATACGCGCCGGACGCCATTGCCGGGCGGCGTTACTACGAACCGACCGGGCACGGTGCCGAGGCGAGGTATGCGGACCGGGCCGAGCGGATCAGGGCCATCCTGGACGGCGGTGACCGGCCGCCCGGCCCGGCCGTGCCGCCGCCGCACAAGCGGTAGGGTCGGGCAGGTAATCCGGGGTGACGGGTACGCAGGCCTGGCCAGCCAAGCGGGCCGGGCGAGCTGGCGAAGGAGTAGCCGGACGTGAATACCGGACAGCTAGCAGAGCTGATCGCAGCGGGATTCTTCGCGGTGGGGGTCTGCGCTGCGGTGTACGTGCTGATCCGGCTGGCCAGGCTGATCTCCGCGGCCACCAGCGTGCTGTCGGACTACCGCGATCGCGCCGACCTGCTGATCGACCGGGCCCAGGCCGCTGTCGACCAGGCCGGCGAGCAGCTGGCCAGGACCGACACCATCACAGCCAGCATGGACGAGGTTACGGCCAACATGGCCGAGCTTTCCGGTCATGTCTCGTCCATGGCGGGCCTGGCCAGGGCCATTTCCGGCGGCTTTGGCGCTCCGCTGCTCAGGATTTCCGCGCTTGCCTATGGCTTGCGCCGGGCCACCGGGCTCCGCCTCAGCGCTGTGGCCAGCGGAACCGCCGTGGCCAGCGAACAGGCGCGCCGCCAGGCGATTGAGCAGCACCGGGGAGCGAAACGATGATAGGCAGGCTCTGCTGGCTGGTGACCGGCGTCGTGCTCGGCGTGACCGGCTACCGGCGGGCCAGCAGGCTGGTCCGCTCGCTGCGCCCAGCGGCCGTCCCGGCCGGTCGGCCCTGGCGGTCTATCCGGCCGGGCGTCCCGACAGCCCGGCTCACCCGGCCAGCCGTGCACCGCAGCGGCACCGGCGCGCTGCGCGGGATCGGCCCGTTCGTGCATGACGTCCGGGACGGCATGGACCTTTACCTGGATCGCCATTCCGGCCAGCCAGGCCCTACCCTCGGTTACCCGGGGACCGACAACGGTTACCCAGAGACCGATAATGCGAAGGATGGCCGATGATGGAGTCGGCAGAGATTGCCCGCCGCTTCCTTAGCTATTTCGAGCGGCACGGGCACACGGTGGTGCCCTCGGCCAGCCTGATTGCCGATGACCCGACGCTGCTTCTCGTCAATGCCGGGATGAATCCGTTTAAGCCCTATTTCCTCGGCCAGCAGACGCCGCCGTTTCCCCGGGCCGCCAGCGCGCAGAAGTGCGTGCGCACCCCGGACATCGAGGAAGTCGGCAAGACCACCAGGCACGGGACGTTCTTCCAGATGCTGGGGAACTTCTCGTTCGGCGATTACTTCAAGGACCAGGCCATCCCGTATGCGTGGGAACTGCTGACCGGGCCCGAATCCGACGGCGGGTTCGGGTTCCCCCCGGACCGGCTGTGGGCCACCGTCTACCACGACGACGACGAAGCGGCGAAGATCTGGCGGGACGCCGTTGGCCTGCCCGAGGACCGCGTCCAGCGGCGCGGCATGGCCGACAACTTCTGGTCGATGGGCGTGCCAGGACCATGCGGGCCGTGCTCGGAGATCTACTACGACCGCGGGCCCGAGTACGGCCGCGAAGGCGGCCCGGTGGTGGACGAGGACCGCTACCTGGAGGTCTGGAATCTCGTCTTCATGCAGTACGCACGCGGTGCGGGCCCAGGCAAGGAGGGCTACCCGATCATCGGCGAGCTGCCATCGAAGAACATCGACACCGGCATGGGCCTGGAGCGGATGGCCGCGCTGCTGCAGGGCGTCGACAACATCTACGAGATCGACACCATGTGGAAGGTGCTCGATCGCGCGGCGGAGTTGACCGAGCAGAAGTACGGCCGGGATCACCGGACCGACGTCTCACTCCGGATCGTTGCCGACCACGTGCGCACCGCGGTGATGCTGGTCGCCGACGGCGTGCTGCCGTCCAACGAGGCCCGCGGCTACGTGCTGCGCCGGATCCTGCGGCGCAGCGTCCGCAACCTCCGGCTGCTGGCCGGCTCGCAGCGCGGCGGGACCGGCGGCTCGCACGACGCGGACCGCGGCGGCCACGGCGAGCGGTACTTGCACGAGCTCTCCGCGGTCGCCATCGACGCACTCGGCGATCAGTACCCGGAGCTGCACCGCGACGCCCCGAACATCCTCACCGTGATCGACGCGGAAGAATCGGTCTTCCTCGGCACGCTGCGCACCGGCACCGCGATATTCGACGCCGCGGTCGAGGAGACCAGGCGGCGCGGGGCCGAGACGATTCGCGGCGAGCAGGCATTCCAGCTGCACGACACCTATGGCTTCCCGATCGACCTGACCCTGGAAATGGCCGCGGAGCAGGGCCTGGCCGTGGACGAGCCGGAATTCCGCAGGCTGATGGCGCAGCAGCGGCAGCGGGCCAAGGAGGACGCGGCTGGGAAGAAGACCGGCAACGCTGACATCTCGGTGTTCGCGGCCATCCTGGAGCGCTCCGGCCCGGTCGCGTTCACCGGCTACGACCAGGTGGCAGGCGAGGCGACGGTCACGGGCCTGCTGGTGGGCGGCGTCGCGGTGCCCGCGGCCGGCGCGGGCACCGAGGTAGCCGTGGTGCTCGACCGGACCCCGTTCTACGCAGAGGGCGGCGGCCAGCTTGCCGACGCCGGCCAGATCACCGCGCAGGCCAGCGGCGGATCCGGCGCGGCGGCCACGGTCGAGGTACTCGACGTGCAGTCCCCGGTCACCGGCCTGGTCGTGCACCGGGGGCGGGTGACCAGCGGCGAGATTGCCGTCGGCGCGCCGGTTTACCTGGAGATCGACATCGACCGCCGCCGAGCGATCTCCCGGTCGCATACCGCCACCCACCTGGTGCACCGGGCATTCCGCGGCGCGCTCGGCGAGTCCGCTGCCCAGGCAGGCTCGGAGAACTCGCCGGGCCGATTCAGGTTCGACTTCACCGCAGGCGGCGCCGTGCCGCCGTCCGTGCTGCGGGACGCGGAGGACGAGGTCAACCAGGTCCTGATCACCGACCTGGACGTCCGGGCCTTCCACACGTCCATCGACGAGGCGCGGGCGATGGGCGCGCTCGCGCTGTTCGGCGAGAAATACGGCGAGCGGGTCCGCGTCGTCGAGGTCGGCGACTACTCCCGCGAGCTTTGCGGCGGCACCCATGTGGCGCGCTCCGGCCAGCTCGGCCTGATCAAGATCCTGGGCGAGGCGTCGATCGGCTCGGGGGTGCGCAGGGTCGAGGCACTGGTCGGCATGGACGCGTTCCGCTTCCTGGCCAGGGAGAACGTTCTGGTCAGCCAGCTCACCGAGCAGCTCAAGGCACCCAGGGAAGAGCTGCCCGAGCGGATTGCCGGGCTGCTGAGCCGGCTCCGGGATGCCGAGCGTGACCTGCAGCGGCTGCAGTCCAGCCAGCTGCTCGGGGCAGGCGCCGAGCTGGCCAGCCGGGCCGAGGATGTGGGCGGGACCGCTTTCATCGGGCATCAGGTGCCCGATGGCACCGCGGCCGACGGGATCCGGAAGCTCGCGCTCGACCTGCGCGGCCGACTGCCGGCCGGGCGTCCTGCCGTCGTGGTGGTCGCGGGCGTGCCGGCCGACCGGCCGGTCGTCGTCGTGGCCGTCAACGAAGCCGCGCGCAAGGCTGGCCTGGCGTCCGGAGCGCTCGTGCGGCCGGCCGCTGAGGTGCTCGGCGGCCGCGGCGGCGGCAAGGACGATGTCGCGCAAGGTGGCGGTGCGCCGCTCGGGACTGCAGCACCGGCAGTTATCGGGAACGCATTTAACGCGGTTCGCGCGGTTGTTGGGAACACGGCGAGGCAGGGTGGCGTAGCGTGAGACCGTGCTGCAGCCACATCGTTGCCGAGGTGATATCGGCGGCCACCGGAGCCTGTCCTTGAGGCATGGCGTCCGGCTAGCGGTGGACGTCGGGACCGTGCGAATCGGCGTGGCGCGCAGCGATCCGGACGGGCTGCTTGCCAGCCCGCTCGCTACCGTTGCCCGGGGTCGCGGCGACCTGGACAACCTGGCTGGCCTGGCGGCCTGCCACGATGCGGTCGAGGTCATCGTCGGGCTGCCAACCGGCCTGTCTGGCCGGGAAGGCGCATCCGCTGCCGACGCGCGGACCTTCGCGGCGGCCCTGGCCGAGCGGCTGGCGCCGCGCCCGGTGCGGCTGGTCGATGAGCGGTTTACCACCGTGCTCGCGCACGACGCGCTGCGGCGCGGCGGCCGCGGCGCAAGGCAGCGGCGGGCGGCAGTGGACAAGGCGGCGGCGGCGCTGCTGCTGCAGGGGGCACTCGACACGGAGCGTTCGACAGGCCAGCCAGCAGGCGAGCTGGTGGCTGCGGCCTCCGGAGCGCTCGGGTGACCCGCGACGGGCGGCACGGGGAGAGCCTGCAGGACGACACCCACTGGCCACCTGCCGGGGACGCAGCGTTGCCGAACGGCTACGGCAAGGTGTCCAGGCATGCCGCGCCGGATAACGAGTACGTCGCCCAGGAGCCCTACGGCCAGCCCGGCGAACCAGTTGAACCGGGCTACGGCGGCCAGCCCAGCCAGCCGGGCTACGGCGGGCAGCCGAGCCAGCCGGGCTACGGCGGGCAGCCGAGCCAGCCGGGCTACGGCGGGCAGCCGAGCCAGCCGGGCTACGGCGGGCAGCCGAGCCAGCCTGGCCGCGGTCGGCCTGGCGCGACGGATCCCTATGGGACACGAGATTCATATCCGTCGCCTGCACCGCCGGATCCATATGCATCGCAGGATCTGTATGCGCCGCCCCGGGATGCCTATGTCGCCAGGGATACCTATCCGCCGCAGGAGGCCTACCCTCCGCCCGATCTGTATCCGCCGTCAACGCCGGGACGTGCGCGTGATCCCTATGCCGAGCCGGATCCGCACGGTTCGCATCCGTCCTATCCCGGTCTGGCCGATCCTGGTCTCGTGACTGAGCGGTACGGCCAGCAACCGGAGCACGAGCAGCTCAGCCGGCCCGCTGCCCCGAGCCCGCACGATCCGTACGGCGGCAGAGATCCGCTCGACCCCTCGGTGCCGTACGTGCCGATGGAGTCGTACGGCCAGCCCGGCCAGCAGGACCCCTACGGCCGGCCCGGCCCCTACGGCCAGCCCGACCCCTACGGCGAGTACGGCGAGGCGGATCCGTACCGTCAACCGGATTCCGCCGGTGGCCAGGATCCGTATCGCCGCGACAGCGCCCCCGGCCGCGGAGCTGACCCGTACGGCTCGACCGATCCGCATGGGTCCGCCGATCCGTATGGGTCCGCCGATCCAGCTGGTTCGGTCGGCCCTTACGGTGCGACTACCCAGTACCAGCAGCCGCCGGATTTCGGCGGCTACCCGTCCGGCGTGCCCGGTGATCCGCACGGTTCCCAGCCGCAAGCCGCCGTCTGGCCCGGCCCGGCCGGGCCAGATCCGGCCACTGATCCGGCCGCAGGCGCATCCGGCGGCCCGTTCCGCTGGCTGCCTCCCGCCGAACGCGGCCAGGGCGCTGCCAGTCACGGCGCTGCCGGGAACAGCCCGGCTGATGACGGTCCTGCGGGCTATGGCCAGCAGGGTGGCTACGACCCGCGCTACCCGGCCAGCGACGACCCTCGTTACCCGGCCAGCGACGACCCGCGCTACCCGGCCAGCAACGACCCTCGTTACCCAGCCAGCGATGATTTCGGTTACCCGGCCAGCGACGATTTCGGTTACCCAGCAGGCAGCGGCGTCGGCTACCCGGGGGGCGGTCCCGGCTACCCCGAGAGCGACGTCGGCTACCCGGGGGGCGGTCCCGGCTATCCGGGCTATCCGGCCGACGGCTATCCGGGCTATCCGGCCGACGGTGACCCGGGCTATCCGCCGGGCGCTGACCCGCGCTTCCCGCCGGAGGAGCCTGGCTACGCCGCTCCCGGCGGACCGCGCCAGCCGGCCGACGCCCCGCCCCGCCCCGGGCCGGGCCGGGGCGGGGGCACCGCTCGGGGATCCGCGGCCGCGCTGGCAGGCGGATCCGGCCGCGGACAGTCCGGCCGCGGGCCGGGAAAGAAGGCCGCACGCGGGCAGGGAACCGAACCCGCGGCAGGGCCCGACGACCCGCCGGGGAAAAAGCGCCGCAGCGGAACGCTGGCCGGCCTGACCGCCGCGATCGTCATCATCGTCGTGCTTGCCGCAGGCGGAATCTACGGCTACCGCTACGTCCAGACAAAGCTGCATCCGGCGAACTTCACCGGCCAGGGCCACGGCACCGTCGACGTGCAGGTCAAGCCGGGTGATAGCGCCTTCGACCTGGCGCCGCGGCTGCTGCGCCTCGGGGTGATCGCCAGCACCGGCGCCTTCATCGCGGCGGTCAAGGCCAGCAGCGATCCGACCGGTCTTGAGCCGGGGACCTTCCGGCTGCACAAGGCCATGAACGCCGCGCTCGCCTACCAGTTGCTGCTGAGCCCGAAGTCCCGGATACAGACGACGGTCACCATCCCGGAGGGCTACCGGCTCTCCCAGATCGTCGCCAGCCTGGGCAAGCAGACCGGGTTCAAGCCAATCGCCTACAGCGAGGCACTCAGGGACCCGGCGACGCTTGGCCTGCCGTCCTACGCCAGGGGAAATCCGGAGGGCTACCTGTTCCCGGCGACCTACCAGATCCAGCCCAGCATGACCGCGACGCAGATCCTGCAGACGATGGTCCAGCGATTCAAGCAGGAGGCGGTGAGCATCAACCTGCCCGCCGGGGCGAAGGCCGGCCAGGTGAGCGAGAGCCATGTGATCATCGCGGCCAGCCTGATCCAGGCCGAGGGCGGCAAGATCTCGGACTTTCCCAAGATCGCCGAGGTGATCTACAACCGGCTGAACCAGGGGATGAAGCTCCAGCTCGACAGCACGGTCTTCTTCGCGATGGGCAAGTTCGGTATCCAGGCCACCGACCAGGACCTGCGGACGAACTCGCCGTACAACACCTACCTGCACACCGGGCTGCCGCCGACTCCGATCGATAGCCCGGGCGCCGCCGCGATCAAGGCGGCGCTGCACCCGGCGCACGGCAAGTTCCTGTACTTCGTGACCGTGGACCCGAAGAAGAAGATCACCAAGTTCACGGCGAGTGCGACGGTGTTCGAGCAGCTGAGGGCCGAGCTCGCACAGAATCTCGCGAAGGGCCGCTGACGGTTCCGGATGCAGCTGACGGTTTCCGGATGAAGGCCGCGGTTCTCGGCTCGCCGGTTACCCATTCGCTATCCCCGGTGCTGCACCGTGCCGCATACGCCGAGCTCGGCCTGACAGGCTGGAGCTATCAGGCGATCGAGTGCACCGAGGCCGGGCTCCCCGGGCTGCTGGCCGGCTGCGACGCCGGCTGGGCCGGGATGTCGCTCACCATGCCGCTGAAGCGCGCGGTGCTGCCGCTGCTCGGCCAGGTCGAGCCGGTGGCCGCCAAGGTGGGCGCCGCCAACACGGTCATCTTCGCCGGCGGCACGATGACCGGGCACAACACCGATGTCCCTGGCATGATCGCCGCACTCGCCGAGGCGGGAGTTCCGGCGGCCGAGGTCTCCGGACCTGGCTGCGCGCTGATCCTCGGCGGCGGCGCTACCGCCTGTTCCGCGCTGGCCAGCCTGCGCGGGCTCGGCGCGGACGAGGCGACGGTTGCCGTCCGCGACCCGGCCCGCGCGGCGGATTTGCTGGCCGCTGCAGCCCGGCTGGGCATCCGAGTCCGGCTGATCCCGTTCGGGGAGTACCCGGCCCAGGGTTGGCGACTACTGATCTCGACTGTCCCGGCCGGGGCAGCCGATATATATGTGAAACGGATCCTCCGGTCCACTGCCGCCCCGCTGGCAGCTCTCGACGTGGTCTATCACCCCTGGCCAACCCGGCTGGCGGCGGCCGCGCGGCAGGCCGGCTCGATTGCTGTCAGCGGCTTCGACCTGCTGCTGCACCAGGCCGGGCCACAGGTCGGGCTGATGACCGGCAAGCCGGCCCCGGTCGCCGCGATGCGCGCGGCAGGCCTGGCCGAGCTAGCCCGCCGGGCTGCCCGCTAGCGCATGGCGCCGGGCCGCGGGAATACCATCGGGGACCTCGATGCGTTAGGCTGGTGAGAGAAAAGTCCGGCGTAGCAAGCCGGACGTGCAAGCGGAGGACCACCTCGGCCGCCTCCCACCTTGCCAGCTCAGCTGCTGGCGGGTATGACTGGTCAGCCCGCGAGGGCAGGCCGATCAGGCCGGCGCTTTAGCGGTCGTGCGGGCACGGCGGCCGGGGCGTTGCATGGCGCAGCCGGACCGGGCATGCCCCTAGGTCGGCTACGCGGCAATGGTGGCCCCGTATGCATGCCGTGCGGGGCTTTCTGCGTCGAAGGCGCAGCAGACCCGCTGAGCTGCGGCAGACATCTGGAAAAAATTACCCGGCAGGGGGGCGTCCTCTGGCCGGGAAAGTGACACAAGGAGGTCACATCAGCACTGAACCCCGCATCAACGAGCGCATCCGGGTACCCGAGGTACGGCTTGTCGGCCCGGCCGGCGAGCAGGTCGGGATCGTTGCCATAAATGATGCGCTTGCGCTGGCCCAGGAGGCCGATCTCGACCTCGTCGAGGTCGCGCCGACCGCGCGGCCGCCGGTCTGCAAGCTGATGGATTACGGCAAGTTCAAGTACGAGTCCGCGCTGAAGGCCAGGGAGTCCCGCAAGAACCAGGCGCAGACCGTCATCAAGGAGATCAAGCTCCGCCCGAAGATCGACCCGCACGATTACGGCACCAAGAAGGGCCACGTCGAGCGGTTCCTGAAGCAGGGCGACAAGGTCAAGGTGACGATCATGTTCAGGGGCCGCGAGCAGTCCAGGCCCGAGCTCGGCCACCGGCTGCTGAAGCGGCTGGCCGCGGACGTCGAGGAGCTTGGCTTCGTCGAGGCACAGCCCAAGCTGGACGGCCGGAACATGATCATGGTGATCGGGCCGCACAGGAGGAAGACCGACCAGAAGGCCGAGCGCAGCCCGGCCCGCGCTAGCGCGCGCCCGGGTGCCAGGGAAAGCGCGGCGGCTCCGCAGGGCGCCGGCGCACCGCAGCGCGCTGACGCACCGCAGCGCGCTGACGCACCGCAGCGCGCTGACGCACCGCAGCGCGCAGGCGCACCGCAAGGCGCCAGCACGCCGCAAGGCGCCAGCTGCAGCACTCCGCAGGGCGCCAGGCGGCGCACCGCAGCGTGCCAGCGCCCAGCAGGGAGCAGGCCCGCGGCCGGGCCCCAGGGCTCCGGGGGAGGCAGTTACTGCCGTCCCGCGGGCCGGTGCTCCGCGCCCGGTGCCGACGCCGCGGGCGCCGCGGCCGGCGGCGGCGGCTACCGGCGAGCGTGGCCGGGCGGACGGCCAGGCAGGGCGCTAGCCCCTGCGGCACCAACCGGGCCCCGCCGCAGCCGCTGCGGGCGCCCGGTAACACCGTGCTGGTGGCACGGGCATAGCAGCGTGCCGCGGCACGGACAGAACGTCAGGAACAGGAGACCACGGCGACATGCCGAAGATGAAGACGCACAGCGGGGCCAACAAGCGCTTCCGGCTGACCGGCACCGGCAAGGTGATGCGCCGGCGCGCTAACCGGCAGCACTATTTCGAGCACAAGCCGAGCACCCGGACGCGCCGGCTGGAGAATGAAGTAGTGCTCTCGCCCGCTGACACGAAGAAGATGAAGAGACTGCTGGGGAAGTGACCCGGCCCGCTTAAGGAGTCGAAGAAATGGCACGCGTGAAGCGGGCGGTCAATGCCCACAAGAAGCGCCGGGTCGTACTGGAGCGGGCGAGCGGATACCGTGGCCAGCGGTCGCGCCTGTACCGCAAGGCGAAGGAGCAGGCGCTCCATTCGATGACCTATGCGTACCGCGACCGTAAGGACCGCAAGGGTGCGTTCCGGCGGCTGTGGATTCAGCGCATCAATGCCGCGGCCCGGGCCGACGGCATGACCTACAACCGGTTCATCCAGGGTCTAAAGATCGCGGGCGTCGAGGTGGACCGGCGGATGCTCGCCGAGCTTGCCGTGGCCGACCCGCAGGCGTTCTCCGGGCTGGTAGACGTGGCCAGGAAGGCGCTCCCAGCGCTGGACGACCAGGCGGCGGCGAGTACGGCCGCGGCCTGAGCCGGGACCGGCAGACGGCCGGGGCCGAACCCGGCGTGCCTGCCGCCGGCGGGCCGGAGGTCACCAGCACCAGGTCGCCCCGGGTCCGGGCAGCCCGCCAGCTGGCCAAGCGCGCGTTCCGGCAGCGGTCGCGATCGTTCCTGGCCGAGGGCCCGCAGGCGGTCGGCGAGGCGCTGGCGTCCGGCGCGGCTGTCAGCGAGCTGTTCGCGACCGGCCAGGCGCTGGCACGCTACGGCGGGCTGGCCGCGGCGGCGGCCCGGGCCGGCGCGGCCGTGCGCGCCGTCAGCGGGGACGTGATGGCCGAGCTGGCGCAGACCGTTACCCCGCAGGGGCTGCTCGCGGTCTGCGGCTTCGTTGACATGCCGCTCGGCCAGCTGATCTCGGCCGGCCCGCGGCTCGTCGTGATCCTCGCCAGTGTGCGTGATCCCGGCAATGCCGGGACCGTGCTGCGGACCGCGGACGCGGCCGGAGCCGACGGGGTGATCTTCTCCGGCGGCTCGGTCGACCCGTACAACAGCAAGTGCGTCCGGGCGTCGGCGGGCAGCCTGTTTCACCTGCCCGTAGTGGTGGACGCGCCGCTGGCCGAGGCGGTGCTGGCGGTGCGCGGCGCCGGGCTGCAGGTGCTGGCCGCCGACGGCAGCGCCCGGCAGACGCTGGACGAGCCGGAGGCGGCCGCCCGGCTCGGGCGGCCGGCCGCGTGGCTGTTCGGCAACGAGGCCTGGGGGCTGCCCGGTGACGTGCTCGCGCTGGCCGACGCGGCTGTCGCGGTGCCGATCTACGGCCGGGCGGAGAGCCTCAACCTGGCCGCCGCGGCCGCCGTCTGCCTGTACGCATCGGCCCGGGCGCTGCGGGCCGGCCAGTCGGCAGGCTTAGCAGCACCGGTGCGGCAGTCAGCCCGGGCGGAAATTTCTCCCCCAGCGGGCTAATTCCTGCAACCGCTTGCATTCTCCGGCCATCTAGGGGTGCCACCCGGCATTCCGGACGCGCTAGAGTCTGACGTGATCACGTTGCGTCATTAGCGGCCCGGACGGGTCACCGGCTAATCGCCGCTAACGTGAATATGTCAGTACGCGGTGAAAACCCCCCGGACCGCGGGCTGGCAGTAAAGCCATGGTCCGGGGCGGGTGCCGGGCAGAGGCGGCGTGTGAGTGGACGGGATGATGTCGGGCCAGGCTCAGGCCTCGGTCCCCGGCAGCACGCGGGCTAGCCGCAATGCGGCTGGTCCGGCGGCGGTGACTGGTGAGACTCCGGGCGGGCTGATCATGGCCGACGACCTGCCGGATGGCCTGGTGATCGCCGATCATGCTGGCTGCATCACCGTCTTCAACCGCGCTGCCGGGCGGCTCACCGGCATCAGCCCGGCGCATGCGCTCGGCCAGGACGTCCGGCATATCCTGCCGCTGGCCGATGCCGACGGCCGTAACTGGTGGGCGCATACCAGGCCTTATCACGGCCTGTCCACCCGGACCCGGCACCCGGAGCGGTCGCTGTTCCTGCCCTGCGGCACCGAATTGCTGGTCACGGTCGGCTATGTGCGCGACCCGCGGCGCGAAGCCCGCGGCGGCTGGCAGCGCGAGCCGGGCGCGGTCCGCCGGGTCGTGATCAACATCCGCGGCGCGCAGCAGCGAGCCCGCATCGAGCGCAGCCGGGCCGACCTGGTGTCGACCGTCGCGCACGAGCTCCGTTCGCCGCTGACCAGCGTTAAGGGATTCACTGCCACCCTGCTGGCGAAATGGCCCCGGTTCACCGACGACCAGAAGCGGGTCATGCTGGAGACGGTCAACGCGGACGCGGACCGGGTTACCCGGCTGATCACCGAGCTGCTCGACGTGTCCAGGATCGAATCGGGCCGGATCGAGGTGCGCCGGCAGCTTGTCGACGTCCCGGAGCGAGCGGGCCGGATTATCGCCGGCCGGGTCGCGGCCGGCGACAACCCGAGCCGGTTCCGGCTGGAGGTGCGCGGCGAGCTGCCCGAGACCTGGCTGGACGCCGACAAGGTGGAGCAGATCCTGGGCAACCTGATCGAGAACGCGGTCCGGCATGGTGCTGGTACCGTTACCACCATGGTGGAGCCGCTGCGGGTGGCAGGTTCCCCTGGCATCGCGGTATCGGTCCGGGACCAGGGTGAGGGCATCGCGCCCGAACTCGCGCCGCGGGTATTCCGCCAGTTCTGGCGCGCGAAGCGCCGTGGCGGCGCGGGACTCGGCCTGTTCATCGTGAAGGGGCTGGTCGAGGCGCACGGCGGTACCATCACCGTGCGCCAGGCGCCCGGCGGCGGGGCTGAGTTCCGATTTACGATGCCCGCCGTCATGCCTGACTTCGGCTGACTGGCGGGCCCGGGGAGATCCCTCACCAGGCAGGCCGACCCGGCTGGCGCGGCTTGCCAGGCTCCGGTGGCTGCGCACGGCTATCCGGATCATCAGCACCGGACACCCGTTTCAGGAAAAGATGTGGACCAGCCGGCCATGACAATCGGTGATCGCAGGAGAGCAGCAACGCCATGTCCGCACCGAACAAGAATTATGATCCCGTGGCGGTAGCACCGCTGTCCGCCAGCGAAGTGCAGCGCATGCTTGACGACGCGCTGGCTGCCATCGGGGGCGCGGCGAGCCTCGATGAGCTGAAGGCTGCCCGGCTCGCGCACGCCGCCGACCGGGCGCCGATCGCCGAGGCGAACGCCGAAATCGGGGCGCTGCCGCCGGCCGCCCGCGCTGACGCCGGCAAGCGCGTCGGCGCCGCGCGGGCAGCCATCCGGGCGGCGCTGGCCAGCCGGCAGCAGGAGCTGGAGGCAGACCGGGACCGCCGCGCGCTGGCCGAGGAGGCCGTCGACGTCACGCTGCCGTGGGACCGGGTGGCGCCCGGCGCACGGCACCCGGTCACCACCGTGGGCGACCGGCTCGCCGATATTTTCGTCGGCATGGGCTACGAGATCGCCGAGGGGCCGGAAGCCGAGGCGGAGTGGTACAACTTCGACGCGCTGAACTTCCCGCCTGACCACCCGGCCAGGGAGATGCAGGACACCTTCTTCGTGGCCGGCCCGGGCGGCGAGCCCCGCTCCGGTGTCGTGCTGCGCACCCACACGTCGCCGGTGCAAATCCGGTCCATGCTCACCCGCCCGCTGCCGCTGTACGTGGTCAGCCCCGGCAAGTGCTACCGCACCGACACGCTCGACGCCACCCACAGCCCGGTGTTCCACCAGATCGAGGGCCTGGCCGTCGACGAGGGGCTGACGATGGCCGACCTGCGCGGCGCGATCAGCGCGTTCGTCGACGCGATGTTCGGCGCGGGCCTGCGGACCAGGCTCCGGCCTGACTTCTTCCCGTTCACCGAGCCGTCCGCCGACGTATCGATGGAATGCCATGTCTGCCGCGGCGCGTCCGCCAGGCCGGGCGGGGACCCGTGCCGGGTCTGCCGGTCGCAGGGCTGGATCGAGATCGCCGGCTGCGGGATGGTCAACCCCCGGGTGCTGGTCGCCTGCGGCATCGACCCGGACCGCTACAGCGGCTTCGCGTTCGGGCTGGGCATCGAGCGGACCATGATGATCAGGCACGGGGTGACCGACATCAGGGACGCCGTCGAGGGCGATGTGCGGTTCAGCCGGGCATTCGGAATGGAGGCGTGATGCGGGTCCCGCTGTCCTGGCTGCTGGAGTTCGCCGCGCTGGAGCCTGCCGGGAGCCGGCCGGGCATCGGCCTGGCCGAGGCCGGCCTGTCAAGTGCGATTGCCGCCGAGGTGGCCAGGCGGCTCACCGCGGCCGGACTTGAGGTTGAGTCCGTCGAGCAGGTCGGGCACGACATCAGCGGCGTCGTGGTGGGGCAGGTACGCCACATCGAGGAGCTGTCCGGCTTCCGCAAGCCGATCAGGTACTGCCGCGTGTCGGCCGGCCCCGGCAGCGAGCGCCGGGTCATCTGCGGCGCGGTCAACTTCTCGGTCGGTGACCTGGTACCGCTGGCGCTGCCCGGCGCGGTGCTGCCCGGCGGAGTGCAGATCGGTGCGCGGCAGGCCTACGGCCGGGCGTCCGAGGGCATGATCTGCTCGGCGGCCGAGCTGGCTATCGGCGACGGCCACGACGGCATCCTGGTGCTGCCGGCCGACGCGCCGGTCGGCGCCGACTTTGCCGGGTACGCCGGCCTGCGCGATCACGTGCTGGACATCGCGGTCACGCCGGACAAGGGCTACGCGCTGTCGATAAGGGGCGTCGCCAGGGAGCTGGCGATCGCGTTCGGCACTGACTTCATCGACCCGGCCGATCTGGGCCTGCCCGGCGAAGTCGAGACGGTTTCCGCCGACGTCTACCCGGCCAGCATCTCCGACGCCAGCGCCTGCGATCGGTTCGTGCTGCGGGAGGTGCGCGGCCTGGACGGCACCCGCCCCACGCCGCTGCTGATCCGGGTGCGGCTGGCCCGGGTCGGGATGCGCAGCGTCTCGCTGGCCGTCGACGTCACCAACTACCTGATGCTGGAGCTCGGCCAGCCGCTGCACGCATTCGACCGGGCCAGGCTTTCCGGGCCGATCGTGGTCCGCCGGGCCCGCCCGGGTGAGCGGCTGGAGACCCTCGACCACGTTGTCCGCGAGCTGGATCCCGACGACATCCTGATCACCGACTCCTCCGGCCCGATCTCGATGGCCGGCACCATGGGCGGGCTGGCTACCGAAATCTCGGCAGGCAGCCGGGACCTGGTCATCGAGGCCGCGCATTTCTCCGCTGAGGGGACCGCGCGGATGAGCCGCCGGCACAAGCTCAGCAGCGAGGCGTCCGCGCGGTTCGAGCGCGGCGTGGACCGCGAGCTGCCGCTGCGGGCATCGGCCAGGGCGGCTTCGCTGCTCGCCGCGCTCGGCGGCGGCAACGCCCTGCCCGGCTGCACGCACGCGTCCGCCGAAGTGACCCGGCGGCCGGTGGTGATGGCCGTGGACTACCCGGACCAGGTGGCCGGCGTGGTGTACGGGCTGGCCACGGTCAGCCGCAGGCTGCGCCAGGTCGGCTGTGAGCTGACTGTCGAGGGGGAGGCGGTGACCGGGTCGGCGGGTGCCGGGGCCGGCTCCGGGCTGCCGGACGCCGCGGCCGCGCCGCCGAGCAGGCATGTCCGCAATGACCACGGCAAGCACGATCGGTCCGGGCAGCGGCTCACCGTCATGCCGCCGTCCTGGCGGCCGGATCTGACCGACCCGAGCGACCTCGCCGAGGAAGTCATCAGGCTGGAGGGTTACGAGAACATCCCGATCCGGATGCCGCGCGCACCGGCCGGCCATGGCCGCACGGCGCGGCAGCGGATGCGGCAGGCGATCGGCCGCGCGCTGGCTGCCGTCGGGTACGTGGAGGTGCTCAGCAACCCGTTCTGCGGGCAGGCCGACGCGGACCGGCTGCAGCTGCCGCCGGACGACCCGCGGCGCTTCGTGCCGCGGCTGGCCAATCCGGTCAAGGACGACGAGCCGCTGCTGCGGGGCACGCTGCTGCCGGGCCTGCTGCGGGTGCTCGGCCGCAATGCCGGGCGCGGGTTCGCCGACCTCGCCCTGTTCGAGCTCGGCCTGGTCTTCCTGACCCGGCCGGAGGGCCAGCGCATCGCGCCGATCCTGCGGGTAGACCGCGGGCCCACGGTGCAGGACGTGGCCACCCTGGATGCGGCGCTGCCCGACCAGCCGCTGCATCTCGCGGTGGCGCTGGCCGGCGACCGGGAGCTGCCCGGCTGGTGGGGCAGCGGCCGGGCGGCCTGCTGGGAGGACGCCGTCGAGGCGGCCCGCGGCGTGCTCGGGATCAGCCGGGTGCCCTTCTTCGTGCGGGCCGAGCAGCACGCGCCCTGGCATCCAGGGCGCTGCGCGGCCCTGTTCGTGCAGGCGGGCGAGGGCCAGGAGTGGCTGGCCGGGCACGCTGGCGAGCTGCACCCCCGGGTAGTGCAGGAGTTCGGGCTGCCGCCGCGTACCTGCGCGATGGAACTGGACATGTCGGTGGTCGAGACCGCTGCGGCCGCGATCGAGCCGGCCGCGGGCCGGGTCATCTCGACGTATCCGGTGGCCACCCAGGACGTGGCGCTGATCGTGCCGGTCACGGTGCCCGCGGCCGATGTCGAGGCGGCCCTGGTGGCCGGCGCTGCCGGGGCTGGCGCCGAGCCCGGCGGATTGAATCCTGCTGCCGGGACGCTGCTGGAGTCCATCCGGCTGTTCGACGTCTACACCGGCGAGCAGGCGGGGGAGGGCCGCAAGTCACTGGCGTACACGCTGCGATTCCGCGCGCCAGACCGCACGCTCACCGCCGAGGCGGCCAGCGCCGCCCGCGATGCGGCAGTCGCCGAGGCAGCCCGCCGCACCGGCGCCGTGCTGCGCGGCGGCTGACGGCAACCTCAGGCGGGTGCTGGCAGGATGGCCAGAATCTTGGCGGTGCCCTTCACGCACTTAGAGGCATTCCCGGTGCGCAGCACTACCGGCGTGGCGAAACCCTGGCAGGTCCAGCCGTGCACCTTTACCGGGCCGCCGCCGCCGTTGCCCGGTTCCTGGCCTGCCGCGATGGCGATGGCGTAGGAACGCTCCACGCTCATCGCGGTCTTGCAGCTGACCGGGCCATGCTGCACGTGGATGCGCACCGGCACGTTGGCAGCTGTCCTGGTGGTCCCGCACGAGGTGACTGCCTTATCGCGGACCCGCGAGGCGGGGGACGCGCTGGCCGGGTGCGCTCCGGCCTGGCCGCAGCCCGCCACCGCCACGGCCGCCACCGCCACCGCCACCGCCACGGCCGCCGCCGCCACGCCGATCAGCGCATGGCCCACCGGGGAGCCGGCCTGCGCACGGCCTAATGGAGAGCGCAGTCGGCCACCGGCCATCGGGCGTCTCCTTTCGGCGCCTCTCATCATGCCGCCCGCCACCTGACCGCCCCAAGCCGGCGCTCCGATGTGACGCTATCCGAGGCTAATTCGTTTGCCACCCGCGCCGCCGCCCGCCAACTTGCTTGCATAAGAAGACATCCTTCCGCATAATAATTCATGAGCCGGGCCGGGAACCATGAGCCTGCCCGGGCAACCGCTGGCCGCCGGAACTCAGGAGGACGCATGGGAGCGCGGGTGGCGGTGGTCGGTGCGAGCGGCTACGCCGGGGGCGAGCTGCTGCGCCTGCTGGCCGGCCATCCGCACATCGAGCTCGGCGCGGTCACCGCGGACAGCAGGGCCGGCCAGCCGATCGGCATCGTGCACCCGCAGCTGGCTGGCGTGCCCGGGCTGGCGGACCGGCGGTTCGACGCCATGCTGCCCGGCCCGATTGCCGACTGTGACCTGGCTTTCATCGCCCTGCCGCACGGGCAGTCGGCATCGCTGGTGAGCCAGCTGCCGGACGCCACTTCGATCGTCGACCTGGGCGCGGACTTCAGGCTCGCTGATCCGGCCGACTGGACCAGCTACTACGGCACCGCGCATGCGGGCCACTGGACCTATGGCCTGCCCGAGCTGCCCGGTGCCCGGGCCAGGATCTCCGCCGCCGCCCGGGTCGCGGCGCCCGGCTGCTATGCGACGGCGGCCATCGTCGCGCTGGCACCGCTGCTCGCGGCCGGCCTGGCCGAGCCGGCCGACGTGACAATAGTCGCCGCGTCCGGCAGCTCAGGCGCTGGCCGGGCCGCGAAGCCGGAACTGCTCGGCAGCGAGGTGATGGGCTCGGTCTCTGCGTACCAGGTCGGCGGGCTGCACCGGCATACGCCAGAAATCGAGCAGGCGCTCACCGAGGCCATCGGGGCCGGCCGGAAGGCCGCCGATCCAGCCTCAGCCGGCCAGCTGCCACCGGTAACGATCTCCTTTACCCCACTGCTCGCCCCGATGCCGCGCGGCATCCTGGCCACCTGCACCGCCCGGCTCGCCGCGGGCTGCGCCGGAACCGGCGCCGCGGCCGCGCTGCGGGATGCCATGTCCGCCGCCTACCGGGGCGAGCCGTTCATCTGCCTGCTGCCCGCCGGCCGCTGGCCGGCCACTGCAGCGGTCGGCGGATCGAACGCGGTGCACCTCCAGGTGGCGGCCGACCTGCACGCGGGCCGCGCCGTCGCGGTGGCTGCGATCGACAACCTCGGCAAGGGCGCGGCCGGCCAGGCCATCCAGAATGCCAACCTCATGCTCGGACTGCCGGAAACAGCCGGCCTATCGACCTACGGAGTAGCGCCATGAGCGTCACAGTCCCGCTCGGCTTCCGCGCCGCCGGCGTCACGGCCGGCCTGAAGAAGTCCGGCGATCCCGATGTCGCCGTGGTGCTCAGCGACGGGCCTTCCTGCGCCGCCGCCGCCGTCTTCACGACTAACCGGGTGCAGGCAGCTCCGGTGCGCTGGACCCGGCAGGCGGCGGCCGGCGGGCGGCTGCGCGGCGTCGTGCTCAACTCGGGCGGCGCGAACGCCTGCACCGGGCCGGCGGGCGATGCCGATACCCGGCTGACCGCGCAGCGGCTGGCGGACGCGACCGGCTGGCCGGCCGGCCAGATAGCCGTCTGCTCCACCGGCCTGATCGGCGACCGGCTGCCGCTTGACCTGCTGCTGCCCGCCGTGGACAAGGCAGTCGCGGCAGCGGACGGCAACGGCGGCGGCGCGGCCGCGGACGCGATCAGGACCACCGACACCGTGCCCAAGGAAGCGGCCCGGCGCGGCCCGGGGTACTCAATCGGCGGGATGGCCAAGGGCGCGGCCATGCTGGCTCCCGCCCTGGCGACGATGCTCTGCGTGCTGACTACCGACGCCGACCTGGATGCGGCCACCCTAGACGGCGCGCTGCGCCGGGCGGCCGGCCAGACGTTCGGCCGGCTCGACACGGACGGCTGCATGTCCACGAACGACACCGTCCTGCTGCTGTCCAGCGGCGCGGCCGGCGCGCGGCCGGATCCGGCCGAGTTCGCCGGCCTGCTGACTGCCGTCTGCGCCGACCTGGCGGGCCAGATGCAGCTGGACGCGGAGGGCGCGAGCAAGGCGATCGACATCGAGGTGACCGGCGCGGCGAGCGAGCGCGACGCCGTCACGGCCGGCCGTGCGGTGGCCCGCTGCAACCTGCTCAAGTGCGCCATCGCCGGCCAGGACCCCAACTGGGGCCGGGTGCTGGCCGCGGTCGGGACGACCGACGCGGTGTTCGACCCCGACCAGCTGAACGTGGCGATCAACGGCGTCTGGGTGTGCCGGAACGGGTATGCAGCGGCGGACCGCTCCGGGGTGGATCTCACCGGCCGGGACGTGACGATCACCGTCGACCTGTGCGCCGGCCAGCATGCCGCCACCATCCGTACCACCGACCTGACTGCCGCGTACGTGCATGAGAACTCGGCGTACTCGACGTGACCGACACGTTGCCAGCGACACCGGAGGAGATCGCCGGCCGCCCGCCGGACCGGACGGCGGCGCTCGCCAAGGCGGCCACGCTGATCGAGGCGCTGCCGTGGCTGGATCGGTTCCACGGCCAGACCGTGGTGATCAAGCTGGGCGGGCACGCGATGTCCGACGAGGCGCTGCGGCTGGCATTCGCGCAGGACGTCGTGTTCCTCCGCTATGCCGGGCTCCGCCCGGTCGTGGTGCACGGCGGCGGGCCGCAGATCAGCGCCCAGCTCGACCGGCTCGGGGTGGCCACCAGCTTCACCGCGGGGCTGCGCGTCACCACCCCGGAGACTATGGACGTCGTCCGCATGGTGCTCACCGGGCAGGTCAACAGGGACGTGGTCGGGCTGATCAACCGGCACGGCCCGTTCGCCGTCGGCATGTCCGGCGAGGATGCCAACCTGCTCACCGCGACGCGCCGGCACGTGCTGGTGGACGGCGAGCCGGTGGACATCGGCATGGTCGGCCAGATCGACGCGGTGAACCCGGGCGCCGTCCGCGCCCTGCTCGATGACGGCCGGGTGCCGGTCATCTCCAGCGTCGCCCGCAGCGACGGCGGCGAGGTGTACAACATCAACGCCGATACCGCCGCCGCCGCGGTGGCGGTCGCGCTGGACGCGGCGAAGCTGGTCGTGCTCACCGACGTGGCGGGCCTGTACGCGGACTGGCCAGCCAGCGCGGACGGCGCCGGTGAGGTCATCAGCGAGCTGGCCGCCGCCAGCCTGGCGGCAATGCTGCCGGACCTGACCGAGGGCATGCTGCCGAAGATGGAGGCCTGCCTGCTGGCGGTCCGCGGCGGCGTCCCGCAGGCGCATGTGCTCGACGGGCGGCTGCCGCACGCCATCCTGCTGGAGATCTTCACCGACTCGGGCATCGGCACCATGGTGCTGCCCGATCCCGCGCCGGGCCCGGCGCAGACAGTGACGGAATGAGCGGTGCCGGAATGAGCCACGATGCCATCAGCCATACCCAGGAATTGCAGGACCGCTTCGGCCGGGCGCTGATGCCGAACTACGGCATCCCGCCGGTGGCTCTGGTCCGCGGCAAGGGCTGCCTGGTCTGGGATGCCGACGGCCGGGAGTACACCGACCTGATCGCCGGCATCGCGGTCAGCGCGCTCGGGCATGCGCACCCCGCCATCACCGAGGCGGTCACCCGCCAGGTGAACGCCATCGCGCACACGTCCAACCTGTTCCTGCACGAGGGCGAGATCGCACTGGCCGAGCGGCTGCTCGGGCTGCTCGGCCAGGCGGGCACTCCGGCCGACGGGCGGGTCTTCTTCGCGAACTCGGGCACCGAGGCCAACGAGGCCGCGGTGAAGCTGGTCCGCCGCCGCCAGGGACCAGGGCAGACGGTGATCGTCGCGGCCGACCACAGCTTCCACGGCCGCACCTCGGCGGCGCTGGCGCTGACCGGCAAGAGTTCGATCAGAGACCCGTTTAAGCCCTATGGTGTCGAAGTTAGGTTTGTGCCCTTCGGCGATGAGGAAGCGCTGCGGGCCGCGGTGCGGCCGGACTGCGCCGCGCTGTTCCTCGAACCGTGCCAGGGCGAGGCGGGCGTGGTCCCGGCCCCGGCCGGCTACCTGCGCGCCGCGCGGGACGCCTGCGACGCGGCCGGCGCGCTACTCGTGCTTGATGAGATCCAGAGCGGGATCGGCCGGGCCGGCGCGTGGTTCGCGCACCAGCTGGACGGGATCACGCCGGACGTGATCACGCTGGCCAAGGGCCTCGGCGGCGGGCTGCCGATCGGCGCGTGCATCGGCCTCGGCGAGTGCGGCGCGGCGCTGCGCAAGGGGGATCATGGCAGCACGTTCGGCGGCAACCCGGTGGCCTGCGCGGCGGCGCTGGCCGTGCTGGACACGATCGAGGCGGATGGCCTGCTGGCCCGCGCCGCCGAGACCGGCGCGCAGCTCGCCGCGGGAGTTACCGCGGTGCGCCATCCGCTGCTCGCCGGGGTGCGCGGCCGGGGCCTGTGGCTCGCCATCGAGCTGACCGGCCCAGCCGCGGCCGACGTGGAAGCCGCCTGCCGCCGGGCCGGCTTCCTGGTCAACGCCGTACAGCCGGACGCGATCCGGCTGGCCCCGCCGCTCATCCTGACCGCCGTGCAGGCGGACTCCTTCCTGGCCGCGCTGCCGGGGATTCTCGATGACGCGAGGCCCGCGTGAGCCCGCTGAGCCCGGTCACCAAGGCCGCCAGGCACGCCCAGATCGTCAGCATCCTGGAACAGGCCGCAGTGCGGTCGCAGGAAGAACTTGCCGACTGGCTGGCCCGCCGCGGCGTGCGGGTCACCCAGACCACGCTGTCCCGGGATCTGGAGGAACTCGGCGCCGTCCGGCTCCGCGATCGGGACGGGTCGCTCGTCTACGCGCTGCCGGGCGAGCCCGGCGGCCCAGGGTCCCGGCCGGGGGGCTTGGCCGAGAGCCTCACCGGCCGGACCGGCGGCGCCGACAGCGCCAGCGCCGAGCAATTCAGCGCCAGCCCGGAACCCTGGGGCCGGCTCGCCCGGGCCGCGGCCGAGCTGCTGGTTTCCGCCGAGGCCAGCGCCAACCTGGTCATCGTGCGCACGCCGGCCGGGGCCGCGCAATTCCTCGCCTCGGTGCTCGACCACGCCAGATGGCCGTCGATTCTCGGCACGGTGGCGGGCGACGACACGGTGCTCGTCATCGCCCGGGATCCGGCCGGTGGGGACGATCTTGCCCAGTCACTGCTCCGGCTCGCCGAGCGGCGGAACTAGACACTTGCCAGCAACCTAAGCGGGGCACCGCCCCAACCAGGAGGATTCCAATGACCGAACGCATTGTGCTCGCCTACTCCGGCGGCCTGGATACGTCGGTGGCCATCGGATGGATCGCCGAGCAGACCGGCGCCGAGGTCATCGCGCTGGCCATCGACGTCGGCCAGGGCGGCGAGGATCTCGACACGATCAGGCAGCGGGCGCTGGCCTGCGGCGCCGCCGAGTCGCTGGTCATCGACGCCAGGTCGGAGTTCGCCAACGATTTCTGCATGCCCGCGCTGCGCGCCAATGCCCTCTACATGAACCGCTACCCGCTGGTCTCCGCGCTGTCCCGGCCGCTGATCGCCGCGCACCTGGCCACCGCCGCCAGGGACTGCGGCGCGGGCATGGTCGCGCACGGCTGCACCGGCAAGGGCAACGACCAGGTCAGGTTCGAGGTCGGCCTGGCCTGCCTGGCGCCCGAGGTCAAGGTCATCGCCCCGGTCCGGGACTCCGGCATGACCCGGGACAAGGCGATCGCGTTCGCGGCCGAGAAGGGCCTGCCGATCAACGTCACGTCCCGCTCGCCGTATTCCATCGACCAGAATCTGTGGGGCCGCAGCTGCGAGACCGGGCACCTGGAGGATATCTGGGAGGGACCGCACGACGACGTCTGGGACTACACGCAGGACCCCGGCGTCTCGCGCGACCCCGACGAGCTGGTGATCAGCTTCACTGACGGTGCGCCGGTCGCGATCGACGGCAGGCCGCTGCCGCCGCTGGAGATCATCACGGAGCTGAACGCCCGCGCCGGGGCGCAGGGGGTAGGCAGGGTGGACATGGTCGAGGACCGGCTGGTCGGGATCAAGAGCCGCGAGATCTACGAGGCCCCGGCAGCGATCGCCCTCATCGCGGCGCACTCCGAACTGGAGAGCGTGTGCATGGAACTCGACCTGGCCCGGTACAAGCGGTCAGTGGAGCAGCGGTGGACCGAACTCGTCTACGACGGACTGTGGTTCTCCCCGCTCAGGAATGCGCTCGACGCGTTCATCGCGCAGGCGTCGCGGCACGTGACCGGCGAAGTCAGGCTGCGGCTGCACGGCGGCCAGGCGGTGGTGACCGGCCGGCGGAGCCCGGTTTCGCTGTATGACTATGGGCTGGCCACCTACGATACGGGCGATACCTTCGACCAGCGGCTGGCCCGGGGGTTCGTGGAGCTGTGGGGCCTGCCCAGCAAGACCGCCGCGATGCGGGACCGGCGCGCGGCCGGGTAGGCCAGGTAAGCTCCGGCACTGCCGAACAGCCACGATCACGAACGTGCGGGGAGTGCCGTGCCAGACAACGAAGCGGACGCTGCGATCAGGCCCGGTGCCTCAATCAGGCCCGGTGCCTCAATCAAACTCTGGGGCGGGCGGTTCGAATCCGGGCCGGCCGAGGCGCTCGCCCGGCTGTCCGTCAGCGTCCAGTTCGACTGGCGGCTGGCTCCATACGATCTGCTGGCCTCCGGCGCGCACGCGCGGGTGCTGCACAAGGCCGGGCTGCTCGATGACACCGAGCTGGCCCGGCTGCTCGGCGCCCTTGACGACCTCGGCCAGGCCTGCCGGGCCGGCACCTTCCGGCCGACCGCGGGCGACGAGGACGTGCACACGGCGCTGGAACGCGGCCTGCTGGAGCGAGTCGGCTCCCTCGGCGGCAAGCTGCGGGCCGGGCGCAGCCGCAACGACCAGATCGCCACCGACCTGCGGCTGTACCTGCGCGACCACGCCCGGCTGATCACCTCGCGGCTGGCCGAGCTGGAGTCTGCGCTAGTCGGCCAGGCGGAACTCCAGCTGACTACGCCCGCCCCCGGGCTGACGCACATGCAGCACGCGCAGCCGGTGCTGTTCGCGCACCAGCTGCTGGCGCATGTCCAGGCGTTCTGCCGCGATGTCGGCCGGCTGCAGGACTGGGACAAGCGGGCCGCGGTCAGCCCGCTCGGGGCCGGCGCGCTGGCCGGCTCGTCGCTGCCGCTCGACCCGGAGACAGTCGCCGCCGAGCTGGGCTTCGACTCCGCCGCGGACAACTCGATGGACGCGGTCAGCGACCGTGACTTCGCCGCCGAGTTCTGCTTCGCGGCGGCGCTGCTCGGCGTGCACCTGTCCCGGCTCGGCGAGGAGGTCGTGCTGTGGTCCTCGCACGAGTTCGGCTGGGCCGAGATCGACGACGCCTACGCCACCGGTTCCTCGATCATGCCGCAGAAGAAGAACCCGGACGTGGCGGAGCTGGCCCGCGGCAAGGCGGGCCGGCTGATCGGCGGCCTGACCGGGCTGCTGACCACACTGAAGGGCCTGCCGCTGACCTACAACCGGGACCTGCAGGAAGACAAGGAGCCGGTGTTCGACGCGGTGGACACGCTGCTGCTCGTGCTGCCTGCGATGGCCGGCCTGATGAGCAGCATCAGATTTAACGTGAAACGGATGGCACGGAGTGCTGCAGCCGGCCACGCGCTCGCCACCGACCTGGCTGAGCTACTGGTCCGGCGCGGAGTCCCGTTCCGCGAGGCGCACGAGGTCGTGGGTCACCTGGTGGTCTGGTGCCAGGTGCACGAATGCGAGCTCGGCGACGTCAGCGACGGCGACCTCGCCCGGGTGTCCCCGCACCTGACCCCGGATGTGCGCGAGGTACTGACCGTGCCTGGCGCGCTGGCCGCCAGGCAGGGTCACGGCGGGACGGCCCCGGTCCGGGTGGCCGAGCAGCTCGGCAGGATCCGGATGAAGGTCGACGAACATGCGACCTGGGCGGCACGCTGACCGTTCTCGGGCCGCCCGGGCCAGCTGACCCGCCCGGCCCGCTCGCCCGCGGCTTCTTCGCCCGCCCGGCGCCGCAGGTAGCGCCGGATCTGCTCGGCTGCGTGCTGCGCCATGAGACCGCGGGCGGTGCGGTGGCCGTCGCGGTGACCGAGACGGAGGCATACGCCGGGACGGCGGACGCCGCGTCGCACGCGTTCCGCGGCCAGACGGCTCGCAACGCGGTCATGTTCGGCGAGCCCGGCCGCGCCTACGTGTATTTCACCTATGGCATGCACTTCTGCGTGAACCTGGTCTGCCTGCCGGCTGGAACTGCGTCGGCGGTGCTGCTGCGGGCCGGCCGGGTGATCGAGGGCGCCGGCCTGGCCGCGGCCCGCCGGACCGCCGCCGCCCGCCGCTCTGCCGCGGCCGCCCAGCGCGATCTGGCCCGCGGGCCGGCCCGGCTGTGCCAGGCGCTGGGCATCGATCGGTCACTGGACGGGGCCGACGTGTGCGATCCGGCCTCGCCCCTGCAGATCCTCGGCCGGGCCGCGGCCGGCCCGTTGGCCGCGGGCCGCGGGCCGGCCGTTGGCCACGGGCCGGCCGTTGGCCGCGGGCCGCGGGTCGGGGTCAGCCGGGCCGCGGCGATCCCATGGCGGTTCTGGATCGAGGCGGAGCCGACCGTGTCCGCGTACCGCGCGTATGCGCCACGGCGGCGCGCGGCTAAAGCAGTTTCCGTTCCCGCTCCCGGAAGTGGGACCATGCAGCGGTGACCGACATCCTCGACGAACTGACCTGGCGCGGCCTGCTTGCGCTCTCGACCGATCTCGACGACCTGCGCAACGTGCTGGCCGCGGGCCCGGTCACCCTGTACGGCGGCTTCGACCCGACCGCCCCCGGCCTGCATATCGGCAACCTGGTGCTGCTGCTCACGATGCGCAGGTTCCAGCTGGCCGGGCACCAGCCGATCGGGCTGGTCGGCGGCGCGACCGGGCTGATCGGCGACCCGAGCGGCAAGTCCGCCGAGCGGATACTCAACCCGCGCGACGTGGTGGCCAGCTGGGTCGAGCGGATCCGCGGTGAGGTTGGCCGCTTCCTTGACTTCGATCCCGGCCGGTCGGGCGCGCTGCTGGTCAGCAACCTGGACTGGACCGAGAGCCTGTCCGCGCTGGAGTTCCTGCGCGACGTCGGCAAGCATTTCCCGGTGAACCAGATGCTGGCCAGGGAGTCGGTACGGGCCAGGCTGGAGGCCGGCGGGATCAGCTACACCGAGTTCAGTTACCAGATCCTGCAGGCCTACGACTTCCTGGAACTGCACCGCCGGCACGACTGCGTGCTCCAGCTCGGCGGCAGCGACCAGTGGGGCAACCTGGTCGCCGGGGTCGACCTGATCCGGCGGGTGACCGGGGATTCCGCGCATGCCCTGGCGACCCCGCTGATCACCAAGCCGGACGGGACCAAGTACGGCAAGACCGAGGGCGATGCGATCTGGCTGAGCCCGGATCTGATGAGCCCGTACGCGTTCTACCAGTTCTGGATCAACCGGTCCGATGCCGAGGTGCCCGGCCTGCTCCGGGTCTTCACATTCCGGTCGGGTAACGAAATTGCCGAGCTGGAAAGGTATCTCGCCGAGCGGCCGGCCGCCAGGGTGGCGCAGCGGGTGCTCGCCGACGACCTGACCACGCTGGTGCACGGCGCGGACGAGTGCGCCCGGGTGGTGGCCGCCAGCGAGGCCCTGTTCGGTCACGGGGATCTGCGGGCGCTGGATGAGAAGACCCTGGCGGCGGCGCTGGCCGAGGTCCGCTCGGTGCCGGTCAAACCGGTGCCGGTCAAACCGGTGCCGGTCAAACCGGAGCCTGATCCTGGCGGGCTGCCGAAGGTGGCCGACCTGATGACGGCGGCCGGCCTCACCGCGAGTAAGTCGGCGGCCCGCCGGGCGATCGCCGAGGGCGGGGCATACCTGAACAACGTGAAGGTGTCCGACGCCGACGCCGCGCCGCAGCTCACCGACCTGCTGCACGGCCGGTACCTGGTGCTGCGGCGGGGCAAGCGCACGGTCGGCGGCGTCGAGATCGTCACCAGCCGGCCAGCTGATTTGACTTGATCCCCTTTGCTCTCTAGTGTTTCGTCTTGCCCCCGGAGCCAGCCGGACGCCAGTCGGCGGACAGCGGCAGGGGGCCCAGCAGGACACCCTTCCAGCTAGTGTGCTCCGGAGCCCGGAGCGCCCCGGTGCGGGTATGCTGGGTGCAGAACGAGTAACGAAGCAAGTCAAGTCCGCGAACTTGGTTGACAGCCTCAGGCTGTTCGGGTAAGTTCGTAGGGTTGCCCCTGAAGAGATTACAAGTCTCCGATGGTGTGCGTCCGCTCCTTGAGAACTCAACAGCGTGCTAAAAGCCAGTGCACAAGCACAACAATAACCCCGTCAGGGGCTGAGCCGGCGACGGCGCAGTTCCCGACAGACGGATGCCAAGATCGCTTCCCAGGCCCGGTTCGCCGGACCGAGGAAGCATCTCTTTCGATGTCAGCACCCCGCACGGCCGGTCTTCGGAGCGTGCCTGCGGCTTGCATATAGACATTCAATGGAGAGTTTGATCCTGGCTCAGGACGAACGCTGGCGGCGTGCTTAACACATGCAAGTCGAGCGGAAAGGCCCTTCGGGGTACTCGAGCGGCGAACGGGTGAGTAACACGTGAGCAACCTGCCCTTAGCTTCGGGATAGCTCCGGGAAACCGGAATTAATACCGGATATTACGATGGCTGACATCGGCCATCGTGGAAAGTTTTTCGGCTAGGGATGGACTCGCGGCCTATCAGCTAGTTGGTGAGGTAACGGCTCACCAAGGCGACGACGGGTAGCCGGCCTGAGAGGGCGACCGGCCACACTGGGACTGAGACACGGCCCAGACTCCTACGGGAGGCAGCAGTGGGGAATATTGCGCAATGGGCGAAAGCCTGACGCAGCGACGCCGCGTGGGGGATGAAGGCCTTCGGGTTGTAAACCCCTTTCAGTAGGGACGAAGCGAAAGTGACGGTACCTGCAGAAGAAGCGCCGGCTAACTACGTGCCAGCAGCCGCGGTAACACGTAGGGCGCAAGCGTTGTCCGGAATTATTGGGCGTAAAGAGCTCGTAGGCGGTTTGCTGCGTCTGCTGTGAAAATCCAGGGCTCAACCCTGGACTTGCAGTGGATACGGGCAGACTAGAGGTAGGTAGGGGAGAATGGAATTCCCGGTGTAGCGGTGAAATGCGCAGATATCGGGAGGAACACCGGTGGCGAAGGCGGTTCTCTGGGCCTTACCTGACGCTGAGGAGCGAAAGCGTGGGGAGCGAACAGGATTAGATACCCTGGTAGTCCACGCCGTAAACGTTGGGCGCTAGGTGTGGGGTCCTTCCACGGATTCCGTGCCGCAGCTAACGCATTAAGCGCCCCGCCTGGGGAGTACGGCCGCAAGGCTAAAACTCAAAGGAATTGACGGGGGCCCGCACAAGCGGCGGAGCATGTTGCTTAATTCGACGCGACGCGAAGAACCTTACCAAGGTTTGACATACAGGGAAAAGCCGTAGAGATACGGTGTCCGCAAGGGTCCTGTACAGGTGGTGCATGGCTGTCGTCAGCTCGTGTCGTGAGATGTTGGGTTAAGTCCCGCAACGAGCGCAACCCTCGTCCTATGTTGCCAGCGGATAATGCCGGGGACTCATAGGAGACTGCCGGGGTCAACTCGGAGGAAGGTGGGGATGACGTCAAGTCCTCATGCCCCTTATATCTTGGGCTGCAAACATGCTACAATGGCCGGTACAGAGGGTTGCGAGACCGCAAGGTGGAGCGAATCTCAAAAAGCCGGTCTCAGTTCGGATTGGGGTCTGCAACTCGACCCCATGAAGTCGGAGTCGCTAGTAATCGCGAATCAGCAACGTCGCGGTGAATACGTTCCCGGGCCTTGTACACACCGCCCGTCACGTCACGAAAGTCGGCAACACCCGAAGCCGGTGGCCTAACCCGTAAGGGAGGGAGCCGTCGAAGGTGGGGCCAGCGATTGGGACGAAGTCGTAACAAGGTAGCCGTACCGGAAGGTGCGGCTGGATCACCTCCTTTCTAAGGAGCAACTGGCGCACCAGCCGGGTTACCCGGCGAAGTGCGTCCAGCGTCATTTCTCGGGCGACTGTCCCGAGATGACCGCTCATTAGTGGAGCACTGGTTATTCGGTCCGGGCGCCTGCCCGGGTCGGCTAGTACGCCCGTGTGGTGCTGTGATAGCAGCTCCTCGCTGTACGGGACGGAAAGTCGGCTAGGAAGTCGCGCGGGCCGAGCACGCTGTTGGGTCCTGAGGGAACGGCCGCCAGTCGGCCCGAACTCGGCTAGGACCGGATCTGCTTCGCCGCTACGGCGCAGCGGGCCGGGACCGCCCGTATCTTGAGAACTGCACAGTGGACGCGAGCATCATCTGTAGTTGCCAAGTTGATAAGGGCACACGGTGGATGCCTTGGCACCAGGAGCCGATGAAGGACGTAGGAACCTGCGATAAGCCCCGGGGAGTCGGTAACCAGACATCGATCCGGGGATTTCCGAATGGGGAAACCTGATTGGGCGTAATGGCCCATCGCCCCTGCCTGAACACATAGGGCAGGTGGAGGTAACGTGGGGAAGTGAAACATCTCAGTACCCACAGGAAGAGAAAGCAACCGCGATTCCCTGAGTAGTGGTGAGCGAAAGGGGAACAGGCCAAACCGGTTACGCGTGATAGCCAGCAGGCGTTGCGTAACCGGGGTAGCGGGACCGTCCAGCCGGAACTGCTGATCCGGCAGGGAGTAAGAAATCGCTTGAGTAGCCGAAGACGTGTGGAAACCGTCGGCATAGAGGGTGATACCCCTGTAGGCGAAACTCTTGCGACTCCCGGACGTGTTCCCAAGTAGCACGGGGCCCGTGAAATCCCGTGTGAATCTGGGAGGACCACCTCCTAAGCCTAAATACTCCCTGGTGACCGATAGTGAACAAGTACCGTGAGGGAAAGGTGAAAAGTGCCCCGGTGAGGGGTCGTGAAATAGCACCTGAACCCGTGTGCCTACAAGCCGTGGGAGCGTTTTCAGCCTTCGGGCTGAAGTGAAGTGACCGCGTGCCTTTTGAAGAATGAGCCTGCGAGTTACGGTGTGTGGCAAGGTTAACCCGTGTGGGGTAGCCGTAGCGAAAGCGAGTCTGAATAGGGCGATCAAGTCGCATGCTGTAGACCCGAAGCGGAGTGATCTACCCATGGGCAGGTTGAAGCGCGGGTAAGACCGCGTGGAGGACCGAACCCACCAGGGTTGAAAACCTGGGGGATGACCTGTGGGTAGGGGTGAAAGGCCAATCAAACTCCGTGATAGCTGGTTCTCCCCGAAATGCATCTAGGTGCAGCGTCGCGTGTTTCTTGCCGGAGGTAGAGCTACTGGATGGTCTAGGGGGCCTACAAGCTTACTGAAATCAGCCAAACTCCGAATGCCGGTAAGCCATAGCGCGGCAGTGAGACTGCGGGGGATAAGCTCCGTAGTCGAGAGGGAAACAGCCCAGATCACCAGCTAAGGCCCCTAAGCGTGTGCTAAGTGGGAAAGGATGTGGAATCGCACAGACAACCAGGAGGTTGGCTTAGAAGCAGCCATCCTTAAAAGAGTGCGTAATAGCTCACTGGTCAAGTGATTCTGCGCCGACAATTTAACGGGGCTCAAGCACACCGCCGAAGCTGTGGCATTCACGCTTTAACCCGGCCCTTTGCGGCAATGGTTTCCGATGTCTTAGTCGTTGTGGTTTCGGCCGCACCGGCTTTGGCTAAAGTTGTCCGGCGCCTTTAGGGTCCAGGTGCGTGGATGGGTAGGGGAGCGTCGGGTGGCGAGAGAAGCGGCGGAGTGATCCAGCCGTGGACGCCACTCGAGTGAGAATGCAGGCATGAGTAGCGAAAGAGGGGTGAGAAACCCCTCCGCCGAATGACCAAGGGTTCCTGGGGCAGGCTAATCCGCCCAGGGTAAGTCGGGACCTAAGGCGAGGCCGACAGGCGTAGTCGATGGATAACGGGTTGATATTCCCGTACCCGCTTCAATGCGCCCATGCCGAATCTGGCGATGCTAAGCACGCAACGCCGGGGAGTCCTTCGGGACAAGCTGGCCGAGTCTGCGACCCAGACTGGTAGTAGGCAAGCCGAAGGGGTGACGCAGGAGGGTAGCTCTACCGGGCGATGGTTGTCCCGGAGTAAGGGTGTAGGGCGGTGCGTAGGCAAATCCGCGCATCATAAGCCTGAGACCTGACGCCGAGCCGAGTTAGGCGAAGTGAGTGATCCCATGCTGCCAAGAAAAACCTCGCGGTTAGTGTTGTAGCGGCCCGTACCCTAAACCGACTCAGGTGGTCAGGTAGAGAATACTAAGGCGATCGGGTGAACCGTGGTTAAGGAACTAGGCAAATTATCCCCGTAACTTTGGGAGAAGGGGAGCCGTGTCCGGTGAGGGAGCATGCCTTCTGAGCTGGGCGCGGTCGCAGATACCAGGGGAAAGCGACTGTTTACTAAAAACACAGGTCCGTGCAAAGTCGCAAGACGACGTATACGGACTGACGCCTGCCCGGTGCTGGAACGTTAAGGGGAGGGGTTAGTGACCTTCGGGTCGCGAAGCTCTGAACTTAAGCGCCAGTAAACGGCGGTGGTAACTATAACCATCCTAAGGTAGCGAAATTCCTTGTCGGGTAAGTTCCGACCTGCACGAATGGCGTAACGACTTTCCCGCTGTCTCAACCACGGACCCGGCGAAATTGCACTACGAGTAAAGATGCTCGTTACGCGCAGCAGGACGGAAAGACCCCGGGACCTTCACTGCAGCTTGACATTGGCGTTTGGGACGTCTTGTGTAGGATAGGTGGGAGACTGTGAAGCAGAGACGCTAGTTTCTGTGGAGTCATCGGTGAAATACCACTCTGGTCGTTCTGGATGTCTAACCTGGGTCCGTGATCCGGATCAGGGACAGTGTCTGGTGGGTAGTTTAACTGGGGCGGTTGCCTCCTAAAAGGTAACGGAGGCGCCCAAAGGTACCCTCAGCCTGGTTGGCAATCAGGTGTCGAGTGTAAGTGCACAAGGGTGCTTGACTGTGAGACAGACATGTCGAACAGGAGCGAAAGCTGGGACTAGTGATCCGGCGGTGGCATGTGGAAGCGCCGTCGCTAAACGGCTAAAAGGTACCCCGGGGATAACAGGCTGATCTTCCCCAAGAGTCCATATCGACGGGATGGTTTGGCACCTCGATGTCGGCTCGTCGCATCCTGGGGCCGGAGCAGGTCCCAAGGGTTGGGCTGTTCGCCCATTAAAGCGGTACGCGAGCTGGGTTTAGAACGTCGTGAGACAGTTCGGTCCCTATCCGCTGCGCGCGTAGGAGACTTGAGAGGGGCTGTCCCTAGTACGAGAGGACCGGGACGGACGAACCTCTGGTGTGCCAGTTGTTCTGCCAAGAGCACGGCTGGTTGGCTACGTTCGGAAGGGATAACCGCTGAAAGCATCTAAGCGGGAAGCTCGCCTCAAGATTAGGTCTCCCTCAGGGTTAACCTGGTAAGGCCCCCAGCTAGACGACTGGGTTGATAGGCCAGAGGTGGAAGCACGGCAACGTGTGCAGCTGACTGGTACTAATAGGCCGAGTGGCTTGGCTCCTACTTCACGATCTTGCTTTGCGTCCACTGTGCGGTTCCCGAGATGCGGTCGGCCCTGCTAGCGCCCGGGGAGTCGCTCCAGGGCAGTAGCGGGTGCCTGACATCTCCATAGAGTTTCGGTGGCCATGGCGAAGGGGAAACACCCGGTCCCATTCCGAACCCGGAAGTTAAGCCCTTCAGCGCCGATGGTACTGCGCGGGGGACCGCGTGGGAGAGTAGGACGCCGCCGGACATTCTTCCGCTGAGGGCCGCTACCGTAAGGTAGCGGCCCTCAGCGCATTTTGCGTCATTGCATTTGCGCCGCAAGGCGGCGTTCAGCTGAGGCCAGGGAGGTCGGACGTGGTCGGCAAGGGGCGCGGAGCGGGCGGTGGCGGCCCAGGAAACCGCGGTGGCGCGCGCAGGCCGGCGCGGACGCCAGGCCAGTCCGGCGCAGGTGGCCCGGCCGCTCCAGGCAGTAGGGCGGCTGGTGCGAGCGGTAGGGGGGCTCCAGGCGGTCGGGCTGATGCAAGCGGCAGGGGCGGCGGCGCCCAGCGCGGTGCTCCCGGCGGTCGCGGCGCAGGCCGGCCTGCCGCCGGCCAGCGCGGTCCGGCTGGTTCCGGCCGTACTGGCGGTCGCGCTACGCCGACCGGTGCCGCTGCTGGCCGGACTCCTCCTGATCGCAGCGCAGTCAGGCCTGCCAGCACGGCGGGCAGGCCCAGTGCGGGTGGGCGACCGGGTGCGGGTGGGCGACCCGGTGGCGCTGGCGGGCCTAATGCTGGCCGCGGCGCGGGCGAACGGCCCGCGCCACCGCGGGGTGCCGGCTCGCGGTCTGGCGGTGCTTCCGGCCGGGCTGAGCCGGGCCAGCGACCGCCGCGATCTGACAGCAAGCAGTACCGATCGGAGGACAACCGGGGCGAGGCCTATCAGGAGCGCCCTGGCCGTGCGAGAGGGCCCGGCACAGCGCGCTCGCCGGGCGGCCCGGGCAAGTCGTCCGGCTCCGGTCGGCCCTACGGCGCGCAGCCGCCCGGTTCGGGCGGAACCGCGGACCGGACCAGGCCATCGGGCGCAGGCCGGTCCTACGGTGCGGAGCGCGCGTCTGGCGCCGGGAACGCTGCGGGCAGGGGCCGGTCGTCTGGCGGCGGCCGGTCCTATGGCGCGGGTCGGCCGTCTGGGTCTGGCGGGTCCCCGGACGCGCGGAGCGCCGGCCGGGATCGCCGGGATCGCCCGGCCCGACCGGGTCGCCCGGCCGGGCCGGGTCGCCCGGCCGGGCCGGGATCGGATGCAAGCCTGGTGGCGGAACGGCCGCGTTCCGCGGACGGCTCACTGCCGCAGGTGCCGTCGAGCATAACGGCCGACCAGCTGGACCCCGCGGCGCGAGCCGAGCTGCGGACACTGCCTGGCGACCTGGCTGATGCCGTGGCCAGGCAACTGGTCGCGGCGGCAGTGGCCGAAGACCCGGACCGGGCCTACCGGCACGCGCAGGCTGCCCGGCGGCTCGCCGCGCGGGTCGGCGTGGTCCGCGAGACCTGCGGGATCGCCGCATACCGGGCCGGCCAGTGGTCGGACGCGCTGACCGAGCTGAGAGCCGCGCGGCGGCTCACCGGGCGAAGCAGCTACCTGCCGATGATGGCCGACTGCGAGCGGGCGCTCGGCAGGCTCGATCGCGCGCTGGCGCTGGTCACCGGGCCGGAGTCACGCGGCCTGGACCGGGCCACCGAGATCGAGCTGCGCATCGTGGAGTCCGGCATCCGGCGGGACCAGGGCCTGGCCCGGGCAGCGGTGGTCGCCCTGCAGGTGCCTGAGGTTACCGGCGGCAGACCGTTCGCCGGCTCGGCCCGGCTGTTCTACGCCTACGCCGACGCGCTACTGGACGCTGGCCGCGAGGAAGAAGCCAGGGACTGGTTCGGCCGCGCGGCGGCCGCCGACACCGGCGACGAGACCGACGCGGCCGAGCGCTTCGAGGACCTAGACCAGATAGAGTTCGCGGACCTGGATGACGCCGCTGATCTCGATGACCCGAACGACGCCGGTGATCTCGAGAACCCCGCCGACTGAGCACCAGGGAACTCCTCACCAGCACCAGGGCGCCGGCCGCGGTCAGTGAATGCCCGAGCCCGAAGGCGCCGTAGGGGGTGCGGTTCTCGCCGATCAGGTCGCCGCTTAGCCCGTAGCGCTCCTCGTCGAGGCGGTGCGCGACGAAGTCGGCGTGCCGGTCCGGCGTCGCCGTGGTGGCGTCGCAGTTCGTGACGAAGACGTGCACGACGGTCCCCGGCTCCTTATTCTCGCCGTGCATGAAGAACGTGATCGAGGCACTTTTAGCAAGCGCATCGTGCCACCCCTCGTAACCCCCGAACGGAATAGCTCGGCCGACAGCGGCAGGTTATCCGGCTTTCAGCCGGAATGGCCGGGGTTGGCGTCGAGCCAGCGGGCTATGCCGGCCACGTTGGCGGCGGTGCCGCCGACGCGGTCGAACTTGGCGGCGAGCACCGGGTCGGCGCCGTCGGCCAGCAGCGCGTACCGTGCCCGGGTCCGCTCGGCCACCATCGCGGCGGCGTGATCGAGGTCCAGGCCGACGCCGCGGGCCCGGCGGGTCTCGTCCACCCACAGCCGGATCTCCTCGGCCGACCGCTCCAGCGTATCGGCGACCGCATCGACCGGGCCGTAGTGACTGAACAGCAGGCGCGCTGGCCGCAGCGCCGCGAAGGTGCGCAGCGACGCAAGCGCGGCATCCAGGTCGAAATCTGGCGGGGGAGTGGCGGGCCGCAGGTCCGCCGTCTCCTGGATGTAGACCCCGGCGGCATCGCCCACGTACAGGTCGCCGCTGGCCGAGTCGACCAGGCCGATGTGATGTTTCGCGTGACCGGGGGCATAGTGGCTGTCCAGCCGCCTGCCGCCGCCCAGGTCGACCGTGCCGGTGCCGTCGACCGCCCGGATCCGGGCGGCCGGGGTGGGCGCCAGCGTGCCGAAGAGCACGTCCAGTTCGTCGCCGTAGATCATCCGGGCGCTGGCCATCAGGCGGGCCGGGTCGGTCAGGTGCCGCGCGCCCCGTTCGTGCACGACGATCTGCGCGGCCGGGTACATCCCGGCGATGTCGCCAACGCCACCGGCGTGATCCAGGTGAATGTGCGTGACCACGACCGTGGCAAGGTCGGCCGGCCCGATGCCGAGTCCGGCCAGGGCAGTCCGGACGACTGGCGCCGATGGCGCGGTGCCCGTCTCGACCAGGCAGGGCCGGTCCGCGCGGATGAGGTAGCCGGCCGTGATCCCGTCGTACCCGGCCATCAGCGTGTCGATCTGGTGCACTTCATGGCCGAGGTCGGTCACGGTGGCGGTCAGGTCATCATCAGGTTCGGCTCCAGGCACGCGCTGATTCTCTCAGACAGCCGGCTTTGCCCGCTCAGGCGGCCGCCTATGCGCTCTCCCGCGGCCGGGAGCATCTACCCTGAACGCGCGGCGGAATCCGCCGCTGCCCGGGTGATGGGAGCTAAGGGGACAGGCGTGAGTGACATCACTGCGCGGCGAGAGGCCGGCCCGGCCCGCGGCGCCGCGGCCGCGCAGCGCGCTGGCCTGCTGCTCCCGCGTACCCCGGCCGGCCTGATCATCGCGGCCGCGACCGCGCTCGGCCTGGGTCTGCGGCTGTACCAGCTGGCCCGGCCCGGTCACCTGCTCGGGGCCACCGAGTATGACGACGGAGCCGACTTCGGCAGCGCGCTCCGGCTGGTGCACGGCGCGATCCCGTACCGCGACTTCGTCACGGTCCAGCCGCCCGGGATTACCCTGCTGATGCTCCCGGCGGCACTGCTGTCGAAGCTGACCGGCGCTGCCGGGGCGATGGCGGCTGCCAGGATCGCGACCGCGCTGGCCGGCGCCGCCGGGGTGCTGCTCGGCGGCCTGCTAGTGCGCCACCGGGGCGTGCTCGCCCTCACCGTGACCTGCGGGATCCTGGCCGTTTATCCCGGCAGCGTGCAGTCCGCGCACACCGTCCTGCTTGAGCCCTGGCTGGTGCTCGGATGCCTGGCCGGCGCCGTTGCCCTCTTCGACGGCGATCAGCTGGCTACCGGCCGCAGGCTGGCCTGGGGCGGGGCGGCGCTAGGCTTCGCCGGGGCGATCAAGGTGTGGGCGATCATCCCGGTAGCCGTCATACTCGCGCTGACCCTGCCCACGCCGCGGCAGGCGGCCCGGTTCCTGGGCGGCGTCGCGGCCGGCTTTATCATCCCGGTGCTGCCGTTCGCCGTGGCGTCCCCCAAAGGCCTCTACGACGGCGTGATCGTGGCGCAGCTGACCAGGACCGATATCCGCGTGCCGCTCGCCTTCCGCAGCCAGCAGATGACCGGCCTGACGGCCGGGCATCCGCCGGGCGCGGCGCTGGCGGCCGCGGCAGTGATCGCCATGACGCTCATCATCGGCGGGTTCGCTGCCGCCTGGCTGGTGACCAGGTGCCAGCCGGCGGCGCTCGACTGGTTCGCGCTGGCGTCAGTGCTGCTGGTGGTAGCGGCGTTCCTGCTGCCGGATGACTTCTACTACCACTACCCGGGCTTCCTCGCGCCGTTCCTCGCGCTGTCGCTGGCGCTGCCCGCATCCCGCCTGCTCGGCAACCGGGGGGCGGACCGGCTCCGGCGGGCGGATCGCTTCGCCCGGGCAGCGCCCTGGCTGGCCGGGCTGGTGATCGTCGCGCTGCCGCTCGCCATGCCATGGGCCGAGAATGCCCCGACGCCGGTATATCCGACGGCCGCCGCGGCGCGGATCATCCCGCCAGGGTCGTGCGTGCTCACTGACCAGGCAGCGCTGCTCATCGCTGCCGACCGGTTCACCTCTCAGGTGCCGGGATGCTCTTTGATGGTGGACGCGACCGGGACCGACTACGTCCTCGGCCACGGCCGGAAAGGGCTCACGGCGGGCCGCGTCCCAGCGGTGGCCGCGATCTGGTGGCAGGCGTTCCGCGCCGCGCGGTATGTGTGGCTGACGCCAGAAAATACCGTGCGGATCGCCTGGACGCCCGCGCTGCGGACCTACTTCGGCAGCCATTTCGTGCCGGTCCGTGGCCCCTGGGCGCCGCTGATGCTCTACGCCCGGCGGGTTCAGCCCTGAGCGAACGTGCGGATGACTAGCCCGGTTCGCGGCTTAGGCCCGAAGGATGTCGACTTGCGCGGCACCCGCTCGCCGTTGGCGGCGACCGCGTAGACGTCCGCGGCAGAAAGCGCGGTGCAGATCACCGCGGTCCCGCCCGGGGCGCTGTCCGCGGCGCGGACGGCGGCCGCCGCATCGTGATGCACGATACGGACGCTCTGCTCGTCATCGCTGATGCCCCAGACCCGGGTGAGCAGCAGCTCCTGCAGCACCGATGCGGCCAGCCCGCGCCAGCGCGGCGAGCGGCCCGGCGGCATCGCGGCCTCGGCCTGGACCGGGTCCGGCTCGGTGAGCAGGTGCGCCGTGCCGCCGCCGGCCACCACGAAGGCGACGCCGTGCGCGGCGGCCCGGGCCAGCTCGCCGAGCGCCGCAGGCAGGTCGCGGGTGCCGCCGGGCAGCGGCCGGACGCAGAACGCGCCCTTCGCAAGCTCCACCGCGGTAGCCGGCCCTAGCCCGGGGATGACCCGGTGGATCGCGCTGATCCGGGGCGGGTAAGCGGCCGAGTCGACGAGCAGGGCCAGGCCGTAATCCCACGGCCCGTGCCGCTGGCCGGCGTCCCGGCAGCCTGCCTGCAGCTGCCGGTAGGCGGCGTACCGGTGATGCCCGTCGGCGATCAGTGCCTGCCGCGGTGCCAGGTCGGCGCGCACGGCGGCGATCTCGGCCGGGTCGGTGATGGCCCAGATCCGGTGCCGTACTGCGTCCTCGGTCAGCGCCTCGACCAGCGGCTCCGGGCCGGCCGCCACACCCTCCACCAGCCGGGTGGCGGCGCCCGCCCGGCTGCCGTCGTAGAGCAGGAAGATGGGCTCCAGGTTCGCCTGGGTGGCCTCCATCAGCTGCCGCCGGCCGCGCACCGGGCCAGGTACCACGTCCTCGTGCGGCAGCACTACCCCCGCATCGGGCGGGACCAGCCGCAGCGCGCCGATCAGCCCACGCTGCAGGATCGCCGGCTCTGCCGCCTGCTCGTAGACGTACAGGCCAGGAACCGGGTCCGGCACCAGGATGCGCTCATCCTGCCAGCCGCGCAGCGTCCTGGCCGCATCCTGGTAGACGTTGTCGGCGCTGCCGGGCGCATTGCGGGGCAGGATCAGGCGGACCACGTTGTGCGGATCCGCTGCGATCAACTTGTCCTCGATGTCGTGCGCGATGACGTCGTACGGTGGTGAGGTGACCTCGGCCAGACCGCTCACCCGGCTCGCGGCATACCGGACCCCGCGGAACGGCGCCATCGCGAGGCCAGGATGCCCCAGCTCCGGCTGGATCGGCGGCTGCGCCGGCTGGCGGCCGGACGGAAGGATCTGCACATATGTCAGAAGGACCATGCGGCGGCAAGGATTCCCGGCTGGGCAAAGATCCGCATGCCCAGGGCCGCGAGGAGCCTGCCGCCGCTGCGACTGCAGCCGCCGCTGACCGCGAGGCGGCGACCTGGGCGGCGCCGGACGGAAGCGACGCTTACGCACTGTACCAGCGCGGCCTCGATCTGCTCGGCCGGGGCAGCGCTGCGGCCGCCGCCCAGCTGCTGGAGCGGGCCGCCGCCGCCGAGCCGGAGTCCCGCAGCGTGCTTGAGGCACTGGCCCGGGCGCAGTTTGACGCTCGCCGGTACACGGCCGCTGCCGGGACCTTCCGGCAGATCGTGGAGGCGATCCCCACCGACGACTACGCGCAGTTCGGCCTGGGCCTGGCGCTGGCCAGGGCGGGCAATCCGCGCGCCGCGGCCGAGCACCTCGCGCTGGCCGCGGCGATGCGGCCGGACCTGCGGCATTACACCGCCGCGCTGCGGGATGTGCGCGCGACGCTCTCCCGGTCGCGCGGCCAGGGACCGGCCTGATGAATCCTGACCCGGCTGCCGCGCTGCTCGCCCCGCGCGGCTGCGCGCGCCCGCTCAGCAAGGCCTATGACGTCGCCTTGCTGGATCTCGACGGTGTCGTGTATGTCGGCAGCGGCGCGGTGCCCGGCGCGGCCGACGCGCTGCGCGAGGCAGCGTCCATGGGCATGCGGCATGCGTTCGTCACCAATAACGCCTCCCGGACCCCGGCCGCGATCGCAGCCCAGCTGAGCCGGCTGGGCGTGCCCGCCACCGCGGCGGACGTGGTCACCTCGGGACATGCCGCGGCGCGGCTGCTGGCCCGGCGGCTGCAGCCAGGCGCGCGCGTCCTCGTCGTCGGCGGCAATGGGCTCCGGGTTGCGCTGCGGGAGCGCGGCCTGCGGCCAGTATCCGCGTACGCCGAGCGGCCAGCCGCCGTGGTCCAGGGATTCGCGCCGGATCTCAGCTACGCGCTGCTGGCCGAGGGCGCGCTCGCGGTGGCGGGCGGCGCGCTGTTCGTCGCCGCGAACGCCGACGTTACGCTGCCGACGGCGCGCGGCGCCGAGATGGGCAACGGATCGCTGGTGCAGGCGATCGCCACTGCGACCGGGCGGTCGCCAGTGGTGGCTGGCAAGCCGGAGTTGCCGCTGCACGCCGAGGCAATGGACCGCACGGACGCGAAGCGGCCGCTGGTCGTCGGCGACCGGCTGGACACCGACATCGAGGGTGCCGTCCGGGCCGGCGCCGACAGCCTGCTGGTGCTCACCGGGGTGTCCGGCCCGGCCGACGTGGTGCTGGCGTCGCCCCGGCGGCGGCCAAGCTACCTGGCCGAGGGCCTGGCCGGGCTGCTCGAACCGCACCCGCAGGTGACCGCGGCGGACGGGGCGCAGCGGTGCGGCGGCTGGACAGCCTGGCTTGACGCCGGCCGCCAGCGGCTCGGGCTGACCGGCTCGGGCGCGCCCATTGACGGGCTCCGCGCCCTCTGCGCCGCCGCGTGGGCGGCGGGCAACGTCACCGCCGAAATGACCGGGCCCGCACTCGCGAGGCTTAATTCCGGCGGCTGAAGAGTCAGCCGTTAGTCGCATCCGGATCAGCCCTTAGTCGGACCAGGACTAGCCCGCTGGGCGATGTGGCGCCGCCGGATGCCCGGCCAGACTGGCAGAGCTGGCCGGGCAGACTGCCGGGCCGGCCGGAAGGACGATTTTCATGATCGAGGCACGAGGCCTCACGAAGCGATACGGCGACACGGTTGCTGTCGACCATCTGTCGTTCGTCGTCGAGCCCGGCCGGATAACGGGTTTCCTCGGCCCGAACGGGGCCGGCAAGACCACCACGATGCGGCTGATTCTCGGCCTGGACCGGCCCACGGACGGCACCGTCACGGTCAACGGCAAGGCCTTCGCCCAGCTGGCCCGCCCGATGCACGAGGTCGGCGCGCTGCTTGACGCCAAGGCCGTGCACGGCGGCCGGAGCGCGCATGCCCACCTGCTCTGCCTAGCCCAGACCAACAACCTGCCGCGACGGCGGGTTGACGAGGTGCTCGAGCTGGTCGGCCTGAGCGACGTGGCAAGGAAGCGGTCCAACGGATTCTCCCTCGGCATGGGACAGCGGCTCGGCATCGCCGGCGCGCTGCTCGGCGACCCGGCCATCTTGATGTTCGACGAGCCGGTGAACGGGCTCGACCCCGAGGGAATCCGGTGGATCCGTAACCTGATGAAGGCGCTGGCGGCCGAGGGACGCACGGTGTTCGTGTCCAGCCACCTGATGTCGGAGATGGAGCACACGGCGGAGCACCTGATCGTGATCGGCCGGGGCAAGCTGATCGCCGACTGCACGGTCGCCGAGTTCATCGCGCAGAACTCCCATCAGGCTGTCCAGGTGCGCACGCCGCAGCAGGACACCCTGTCCAGGGTCGTCGCCGCGGCCGGCGGATCCGTGCACGAGGACGGCACCGGGATGCTGATGGTGCGCGGCCTCACCGCTGGCCGGGTCGGGGATCTCGCGTTCGAGAATGCGGTGCGGCTGCACGAGCTCGCGCCAGCCCAGGCATCGCTGGAGGAGGCCTTCATGGAACTGACCGCGTCCAGCGTGGAATTCCGCGCCGGGCTGCCTGGATCCCCCGGATCGCCGGAAGGAAGCGAGCGCGTGCACGCCGAAGGGGCTGGCCTGAGATGGCGATGACAGCAACCAACCCGGCCAGCACGGCCGGCCCCGCGGCGATGCCCGCCGCAGCCGGACGGGCCGGATTCGGCGGCGCGCTGCGCTCGGAGTTCACCAAGATCCGGTCAGTCCGGTCCACGTACTGGGCGCTGCTCGCGCTCGTGGTGGCCTGCGTCGGCATCGGGGCGCTGTTCAGCTGGGGAGAGGCTCAGCACGTGGCTAGCCTGGCCGGCACCCGGGGCGGCGCGGACGTGGCCGCCAACACGCGCTCGCACGCGGTCGCGACGAGCCTGTTCGGGCTGCTCATCGGCCAGCTCGTCATCGTCGTGCTCGGCGCGCTCAGCATCACCTCGGAGTACTCGACCGGGATGATCTCCTCGTCGCTGACCACGATGCCGCGGCGCGGCACGGTGTACGCCGCGAAGGCAATCGTGTTCGGGGCGGTCGCGCTAGTGGTCGGCCTGATCACAAGTTTCGGGTCGTTCTTGGCCGGCCAGGCGATCCTGTCCGCCCAGCATGTCGGCACTACCCTCGGCCAGCCAGACGCGCTGCGCGCGGTGATCGGCGGCGGGCTGTTCCTGACCGTATGCGGGCTGCTGTCGTTCGGCATCGGCGCGGTGCTCCGGCACACGGCCGGGGCGATCACCGCGTCCATCGGCCTGACGTTCGTGCTCTACATGCTGAGCGGCTTCCTGCCGGACAACTGGGCCGTGCATATCGACAAGTGGATCCCGTTCAACGCTGGTGCCGCGATCTGGGAGCAGCTATCCGGGCAGGACATGTTCCGCCCGTGGACCGGTTTCGCGGTGTTCTGCGGATACGCGGGCATCGCGATCGTCAGCGGGCTGATCCTGTTCGTCCGGCGCGACGCGTAGCCGTGGGGCTGCGGCACCGGCCGCGGGGGCGTGCCAGGGCCCTGGCATGCCGCTCGCGCTGGGCGGGACCGGACCGGCGCCGCCCGGCCCGTTTCAGCTGGTCCTGATTTCTTCTTAACGGGGTGACCGTGGCGGCTGCCCTCGGCCGGGCTGCTACCAGCGGATGTTGGTGGTGACCTCGCCGGTGTTGATCGGCATACTCCAATGACGCCGGGCCGGGCCCGCTGCTGAGTGCCTGCCCCGATCAGCCGTCCGGGTCCGGCTGGCAGCTGGGGCACCAGAAGGTGACGCGCTGCTGCGGCTCCCGGTCCGCGGCCGGCCCGGCGCCCGCAGTGCGGACCGGGGTGCCGCAGCGGCGGCAGGCCCGGCCGCGCCTGCCGTAGACCCAGTTCTCCTCGCCGCGCCTGGCCATCCCGGTGGTGATGTGCCCGGTCCGGTTCTTGTTGGCGTCCAACAGCCGCCTGGCCAGGTGCACCAGCGGCTCGAGGCTGTCGATCTGGCCGGCTGGCCGCCAGGGGCTGATGCCGCGGAGGAACAGCACCTCGCACTTATACACGTTGCCGATCCCGGCCAGATTGCGTTGATCCAGCAGCGCGTCGCCGATGGGCCGCGCCGGGTCCGCCCGCAGGCGGCGGACCGCCTCCGCGACATCCCAGTCCGGGCCGAGCAGATCCGGACCGAGGTGGCCGACCAGGCGGTCTTCCTGGCTGGTCGGCAAGATCTCAACCATCGACAGCAGGTACCCCGTCGCCTGCCAGTCGGCATTGCTGAGCACCAGCCGGACACGGTGATCCCGCGGCGGCGGGCCATCGGCTGGCCGGATCTTCCACGAGCCGTCCATCCGCAGGTGCGAATGCACGGTCTGGCCGTCGTCGGTCCGGATCAGCAGGTGCTTGCCGCGGGACAGGGCCGCGGTCACCGCGGCGCCGGTCAGGTCCGCGGCGGCGAACCGGGGCACCCGGAAATCGCTGTGGGCCAGCACCCGGCCGGCCAGTGCCCGGTCCAGCTGGCGGGCCGTCCGCCAGACCACGTCGCCTTCCGGCATCAGCTACTCCAGGCCCGATTCGCGCAGGGTGATGTTGAGCCGCCCGGACGGCAGCCCGATCCCGGCCGGATTGGTGTCCGGGATGGTTCTTGGCACGCCGTGGTAGGCCAGCCGGGACGGGCCGCCGAAGACGAACAAGTCACCTGATTCCAGTTCGGCGTCCGTCCACGGCCGGTTCCGGCTCTGCGCGTTGCCGAACCTGAAGACGCAGGTCGCGCCCAGGCTCAGCGAAACGACCGGGGCAGCGCTGCGTTCCTCGCGGTCGGCGTGCATGCCCATCCTGGCGCGGGCGTCGTAGAAGTTAACCAGCGCGACGTCCGGCTGGTAGGCGGCGGCCGCGGCGGCGTCGTGGTAAGCGTCGGCTACCGCGCGGCGGCCGAGGTCGGCGAGCCAGCCGGGAAATGGCTTGACCGGCGCGCCGTCGCCGTCCTCGGCGGTGCGCGAGTACCGGTATGGAAGCCAGTGCCAGCCCAGGCAGACCGTCTGCACGGACATCACGCCGCCGGTGGGCAGCCGGGCAGCGCGCAGGCCGGCCGGTGGCCTGGCCCACTCCCGGCAGGCCGCGACTAGGTCGCGCTGCTCGGCCTCGGCGAGCCAGCCGGGCAGGTGCACAGCCCCGGGGGCGATCTCCGTCCGCTGCCGCGGTATCAGCGCCGTCACGTAACCGAGTATCCCGCTAGCGCAGGGCCGGGCCTGCCGCGCCGGGTGCCTGCCGCGCCGGGTGCCTGCCGCGCCGGGTGCCTGCCGCGCCGGGTGCCTGCCGCGCCCGGTGCCCGCCGCGCCCGGTGCCTGCCGCGCCCGGCACATCTGCACCACCAGTCACGGCACAATCGGGGCCGACGTCAACGGTTAACTTTTAGCCGGTTAGCGCCGGACAGATCTGCACCGCTAATCTGATCCTGGCACGGACCGGGCGGACGGGAAGTCGGGCTGGCGCTTGGCGCGCAGCGCGGCCGCGCCCTCCCGGACGTCATCGCCCATGAAGTTGAGCATCTCGTAGGCCGCGGACTGGTCGAAGATCGGGCCGGCCGCGCGCAGCCAGCTGTTCAGCGCGCGCTTGGTCAGCCGGATCGCGAGCTGGGAGCCCGTCGCCAGGCTCGCGGCGACCCGCAGCGCCTCGCCGAGCACGTCGGCCCGCGGCAGGCTCTTGCTCACCAGGCCGATCCGCTCGGCCTCGGCGCCGGTAACCATCTCGCCGGTCATCAGGTAGTACTTGGCCTTGGCCATGCCGCAGAGCAGCGGCCAGATGATCGCCGCGTGGTCGCCGGCCGCGGCGCCGAGCTTTACGTGCCCGTCGCCGAGCCTGGCGTCCTCGGCGCAGATGCTGATGTCGGCGAGCAGGGCGACCACCAGCCCGGCCCCCACCGCGACGCCGTTGATGGCCGACACGATCGGCTTCGTGCAGTTGATCATGTTGTAGACCAGGTCGCTCATCTCCGCCAGCATTGCCGCGACCCGGTCGTAGTCGCCGGCCATCCGCTCCACCATCGCCAGGTCACCGCCCGCCGAGAACGCCCGCCCGGCGCCGGTCACCACCGCGACCCTGGCCTCGTCGTCGCGGGCCACGTCGGTCCAGACCGTGGCCAGCTCGGCATGCATCGCCTCGTTAGCCGCGTTGTACAACTCAGGCCGGTTCAGCGTGATCAGCAGCACGCCGTCCGGGCGCCGCTCGAACAGCAGGCTCTGGTAACTGCCGTAATCCATCAGGGCATCGCTCCTTCCGCTGCCGCGGGCCGTCCGGCCGCGCCGGCCGGCTGCCCGCGGCCATGACCGGGCAGTTGCCGGCCTACCCGCCCGGCCTCACGATGGAATCATGGCATGCCTTCTCCGGTCCGGCCGACTGTGTTACTGTCCAGTAACATCAGCGCCGCGAGGAGCTTAATGAGTAACGACCCGCAGCCGTCCTTCTCCCTGGAGCTCAGCCCTGATGTGCGGGAGATGCGCGACTGGGTGCATGACTTCGCCGAGCGGGTGATCAGGCCGGCCAGGAATGGGACGAGCGGGAAGAGACGCCATGGCCGGTGCTGGAGGAAGCCGCCAAGATCGGCCTCTACTCACTCGATTTCTTCGCCCAGCAGTGGTTCGAGCCGAGCGGGCTCGGTACCGTGGCGGCATTCGAGGAGCTGTTCTGGGGCGATGCCGGGATCGGGCTGTCGATCACCGGCAGCGGCCTCGCCGCCATCGCCGTCAGCTGCAACGGCACCCCGGAGCAGATCGGCGAGTGGCTGCCGCAGATGTTCGGCGGCCCCGGCGACGTCCGGCTGGGCGCCTTCTGCTCGTCGGAGCCGGACGGCCAGGGCCGCAGAGGGCCGCAGCGGCGGCGAGCAGGCGGCCATGCGGACGTTCGAGGCGTCCAGGCCGAGCGTCGCGGCGATGGCGGTCGGGGTCGCCCGCGCGGCGTTCGAGTTCGCGCGGGATTACGCGGTGCACCGGGTCCAGTTCGGGCGGCCGATCGGGCAGCACCAGGCGATCGCGTTCATGCTGGCGGACATGGCTGCGGCGGTGGACGCGGCCAGGCTGCTGACCTGGCGGGCGGCCTGGATGGCACGCAACCAGGTACCGATGCGCCAGGCCGAGGGCTCGATGTCCAAGCTGGTCGCGGGGGAGACCGCGGTGCGGGTTACCGAGCAGGCGATCCAAATCCTGGGCGGGAACGGCTACACCCGCGACTACCCGGTGGAGCGCTGGCACCGGGACGCGAAGATCTTCACGATCTTCGAGGGCACCTCGGAAATCCAGCGGCTGGTGCTGGGCCGGGCGATCACCGGCCTGCGCGTCACGTAGCGGTGGCGGCCTGCCGTCAGGTGGCGCTGGCCTGGGCGGGGGCCCGGCGGCGCGCGGAGCCGGCCACGGCAGGCTGCCCGCACGCCGCGCAGATCACCTCGGCCACCAGCGGGTGACCGCAGCTGTGCTCGAGGACCAGCGGCGGCCCGGCGTCGCCTGCCAGGTGCCGGTCGCCCCAGCGCATCAGCGTCAGGATGACCGGGTACAGTTCCCGGCCCGGCTCGGTCAGGTGGTACTCGAAGCGGGCTGGATGCTCGGAGTACTGCCGCCGCCGGAGGATCCCGGCGCCGGTCAGGGTGCGCAGGCGGGCCGCGAGCGTGTCGCGGGGCGCGCCGGTGCGCCGGATCATCTCGTCGAACCTGCGGTTGCCGAGGAAGATCTCCCGGATCGCCAGCAAGGCCCACTTCTCGCCGACTAGGTCAAGAGTGCGGGCTACCGAGCAGGCCCGCGGCTGGCTGGATGCGGAGGTCATGAAGTTCAGTATAGGGGTTAGTCGCAGATCTGGACGAACTATCGGGCCAGCCTGTAGGCTGCATCCAGATTCCAGACTAACTAGGAGGGCTCGCCGGTGAACTCTGGCCCCAGCACCCGTCAGGTGACAGCCATCGTGAGCGTCCTGTCGTTGGCGGTTTTCATGTCCAGCCTGGACCTGTTCATCGTCAACCTGGCCTTCCCCTATATCGGGCGCGAGTTTCACGGCACCAGCCTGAGCTCGCTGTCGTGGGTCCTGAACGGCTACACGATCGTCTTCGCCGCGGTGCTGGTGCCAGGCCGGCCGGTGGGCCGACCGCATTGGCCGCCGCCGCATGTTCGTCGCCGGGCTGCTCGCCTTCACTGCCGGATCGGTGGCCTGCGGGCTGGCCCCCGGCGTGACCGCGCTGATCGCGGCCAGGGTGCTGCAGGCGGCCGGGGCCGGCCTGATGGTGCCGGCCTCGCTGTCTTTGCTGCTGGCCTCGGTGCCGCTCGCGGCGCGCTCGCAGGCCATCGGCACCTGGTCGGCGCTCGGCGCGCTCGGTGCGGCGCTCGGCCCGGTGATCGGCGGCAGCCTGGTCCAGCTCAGCTGGCGGTGGGTCTTCTGGATCAACCTGCCGGTCGGACTCGCCGCGATCGCGCTGGCCGCGCGGGTGGTACCGGAGAGCAAGGACGAGCAGGCCAGCGGCCGTCCGGATCTGGCGGGAGCCGTGCTGCTCGCGGCGGCCGTCGGCCTGGTCGCGCTGGCCCTGGTCAAGGTGCCTGGCTGGGGCTGGGGATCGGCCAGCTTCCTCGGGCTGCTGGCCGCGGCGCTGGCCTGCGGGGCGGCGCTGGTGGCCCGGTCACGGCGGCACCACTCGCCGGTGATCGAGCTTGGCCTGCTGCGGTCCCGGACCTTCAGCGGCACCTTCGCCGCGTCGATCCTCTACTATGCCGGCTTCGGGGCATTCGTGCTCAGCGCGGTCGAGTTCCTCACCGGGGTATGGCACTACTCGGCGGTACAGGCAGGCCTGGCCATCGGCCCGGGCCCGCTGATGGTGCTGCCGTTCGCCCGGCTGGTTGCCCCGCCGCTGGCGGCCTGGCTCGGCGGGCCAGGCCGGGTCGCGGTCATCGGCTGCTTCGTCAATGCGGCGGCGCAGCTGCTCTGGTACACCCAGATCAGCGCGCATCCGGCCTACCTGACCCACCTGCTGCCGGCCCAGCTGCTTGGCGGCGCCGGGGTCGGGCTGGCGATCCCGTCGCTGATCGGGGCAGGCAGCATGGCGCTGCCGCCCGCCCGGTTCGGCACCGGCAGCGGAATCTTGAACATGGCCCGCCAGGTTGGCACGGTGCTCGGGGTGGCCGGCCTGATCGCCATCTTGATCCATATCGTCCCGGCCGACCCGGTGCCCGGCTACCGGCATGCGCTGATCCTGACCATCGCGTTCTTCGCGGCGGCCGGCCTGGTCGCGGCCGCGCTGCTGACCGGCCGTCCGGTGCTGGCGCCTGCCGCGATCGCGGCAGCTGCCCCGGGCGCGGCTGGCCGCCCGGCCGCGGGTGACCCGCCGGGCGAGCCTGCCCGGCCCGCCGGGGCGGTGCCCGCCCGATTCGCGGTGACCGCCGCTCAGCCGGACGCGGCGGCCGGGCGGTAGCCGACGTAGTTCTCGGCCAGCGAGGTTGCGGCTGCCCGCGAGCTGGTTACGTAGCGCAGCTGGGACAGCTGCAGCTGCGCCTCTATCCGGCCGGCCCCCGGCGTGGCGTGCAGCATGGTCGTCATCCACCAGGAAAAGTGGGTGGCCCGCCAGACCCGCTCCAGGCAAACGTCGGAGTAGCCGTCCGCGAGCTTGCCGCTGCCGTCGGCTAGCAGGCTGGTCAGCGCCTCGGCCAGCATGGTGACGTCAGCTAGCGCCAGGTTCAGGCCCTTGGCGCCGGCCGGCGGCACGATGTGCGCGGCGTCGCCGGCCAGGAACAGCCTGCCGTAGCGCATCGGCGAGCTGACGAAGCTGCGCATCGGCGTGATCCCCTTCTCCAGGATCTCGCCTTCCGTTAGTTCCCAGCCGGGCAGCGCGAACCGCCGCTGCAGCTCGGCCCAGATCCGGTCATCCGGCCAGCCGGCGATGTCCTCGTCCGGCGGCACTTGCAGGTACAGCCTGCTCAGCTCCGGGCTGCGCAGGCTGTGCAGGGCGAAGCCCGCCGAGTGGTGGCAGTAGATCAGCTCGTCGGTGGATGGCGGCACGTCGGCCAGGATGCCGAGCCAGGCATAGGGATAGCCGGACTCCCACACGGTCTGCATGCCCGCCGGGAACGCGCCGCGGCAGATGCCGTGGAACCCGTCGCAGCCGGCGATGACGTCGCACTCCACCTCGCGGCGGGCGCCGTCCGCGCTGGTGTAGCGCAGCACCGGCCGGTCCGAGTTGAGCGCATCGACCTCGGTGTCGCTGATCTCGAACTCGACCGCCGCGCCGGCCGCCGTCCGGGCCGCGATCAGGTCCTTGACCACCTCGGTCTGGGCATACAGCGTCACCGTGCGGCCGGTCAGGTCGCGGAAGTCGATGTGCCTGCGCTGGCCGGCGAACTGCAGGTAGATACCGCCGTGCTCAAGCCCGATGGCATCCAGCCGGGCAGCCAGCCCGGCCTCGCGCAGCACCTGCACGCTGCCGGACTCCAGCACGCCGGCCCGCTGCCGCGCCTCGCAGTACGCGCGGCTGCGGGTCTCCACCACGACCGACTCGATGCCGCGCAGCGCCAGCAGGTGCGAGAGCAGTCACCGGCCGGCCCGGCCCCGACGATCCCTACCTGCGTCCGCACGGCCGGAAAGGACGGCTAGAACGGGTAGGGCGCGATGTCGCCGCGGATGGTGACCCAGCGCGTGTCGGTGAACGCGTCGGCGTTGGCGGTGCCGCCGAAGCGCGCGCCGGTGCCGGACGCGAGCACGCCGCCGAACGGGATGTTGGGCTCGTCGTCGACGGTCTGCTCGTTGATGTGCACGATCCCGCTCGGGATGCGGTTGGCCAGGTCAAGGCCGCGCATCAGGTCGCGGGTGAGAATGCCGAGCGACAGGCCGTACTCGGTCTCGGCAGCCAGCTTGGCCGCGTCGTCGGCGGTCGCGAACCGGATCACCGGGGCGACCGGCCCGAAAACCTCGCAAGCGTAGGCGGGCATCTGCGGTGCCATATCGGCCAGCACGGTCGGCTGGTAGAAGAGCCCTTCATAAGCGCCGCCAGCGGCCAGCCGGGCGCCCGCATCGACGCTCGACGTGACCAGGTCGTGGATCTTGTCCCGCTGCCGCTCGTCGATGATCGGGCCGAGCGCGACCTGCTCGGTTGCCGGGTTGCCGACCGGCAGGTGGATGGCCTTCTCGGCCAGCTTCGCCACGTAGTCGTCGTAGACCGACTCTTGCACCAGGTGCCGCCCGGTAGTCATGCAGATCTGGCCCTGATGCAGGAAGGATCCCCAGGCGCCGGCCGACGCCGCCAAATCCAGGTCCGCGTCGGCCAGGATCACCAGCGCCGAGTTGCCGCCGAGCTCGAGGTGCACGCGCTTGAGGTGCCGGCCTGCCAGCTCGCCGACCTTGCGGCCGGCCGCGGTCGAGCCGGTGAACGAGATCACCCGCACCAGTGGCTCGGTGACAAGGGCCTCGCCGACGTCCGCCCCGCCGGGCAGCACGTGCAGCAGGCCATCCGGCAGGCCCGCCTCCTCGAAGATCCTGGCCAGCACGACACCGCCGGACACGGACGTGCGCGGATCGGGCTTGAGCACCACGGCGTTGCCGAGCGCCAGCGCCGGGGCGACCGAGCGGATCGACAGGATCTGCGGGAAATTGAAGGGGGCGATCACGCCGGCCACGCCGACTGGCCTGCGCTCGGCGTAGCTGAGCCGCGGCTGCTCGCTCGGGATCAGCTCGCCGTAAGGGCGGGATGGCAGCGTGGCCGCCTCGTAGATCTCCTCCGTCGCGACGTGCGTCTCGAACTGCGCGGCCGGCCGGATCTTGCCGTTTTCCCTGACCACCCAGCCCTCGATCTCGGCGGCGTTCGCCAGCCAGAGGTCGGCGGCCTTGCGCAAAATCGCCGACCGCTGCGGGTGCGGGGTCGCCGCCCAGCCCGGCTGCGCGGCGGCCGCACTGGCAGCCGCGATGGCGACGTCGGACGGGCCCGCCATGCCGATCCGGCCGATCTCCTCGCCGGTGGCCGGCTCGATCACGGCCGCATCACCGCCCGCGCCGCGGGTCCAGCCGCCGTTATAGACCTTGCCGCGCCAAGCCGACTCATCAAGAAGTGTCACGATTGGCTCCTCCATGGCAGGCGAGGCCAGGCCGGCCTGGCTCTGCACGACAACCGCTGCTGTCCGCGGACGCGGGCAGGGCCGACCCCATAGTGTGCGTTCTACGAACAGCAGTTCTAGATCCGAACCTAGGAAATAGTAGCACCGCTGTCAACAGCTCCGGAGGTCAGCCGCCAGCAGTTCCGGGTCAGCCGCCAGCAACTCCGGAGGTCAGCCGCCAGCAGTTCCGGGGCCAGCAGGCGGTCAGCCTGGAAGGCGGTTCCTGAGATTCCAGCACAGCGCCCGCACGGCCTGCTTCGCCACCGCCCGGGTGCTCGGCAGCACCAGGATGATGAAGTCGCCGAAATTGTGCGTGCCGGCCCGTCCGGCCACCGATCTCGCGGCGTCGCGGACGGCGGTGAGCTGGCGCACCGTCATCGGCAGGGCGGCCTCGTCCGGCTGGTAGGTGGCACCGACCGGGTAATCCCGGCCAGCCGACCGGGTCATCTCGATGTGGCAGCCGAGCACGTAGGTGACCGGCCGGGCCTGGGCGAAGGAGACCAGCCGGTCCAGGCTGGCGGTGAACGCGGGGTAGTCGCGGACGTAGAGCCGGCCGGGATAGACCGTGTCGCCGGTGATCAGGAAACCGGTCCACGGGTCGTAGACGGCAATCGACTTGTCGTCATGTCCCGGGCAGCCGGTCACCTCCAGGACGCGGCCGCCCAGGTCCAACTTGACGATCCCGGACGGCCAGTCCGACATCCCGAAGAATGACCGCGCCGCCGCGAGATCTGCAGGCACCACGGTGGTCCCGGGCCGGCCGGCGAACTGAGCGTCGGCGGCGACGTGATCGCCGTGCCCGTGCGTGTGCGCGACGACGAGCTGGTAGGACTCCCGCGGGTGCGCAGCCAGCCAGTCGCGAAGGATGCCGTCCACCGTGTCGCGCAGCGGGAACGCAGCCGGGTCGGCGGTTGCCCCGGTGTCCAGCAGCAGGGCCCGGTCGTTGCCGCAGAACAGGTAGAGGAACGGCGCCTCGTAGTGCACGGCCTTGCTCTGCCGTAGCACGAATGTGTGCGCGTCGTAGGCATGGACCTGAATCTTCGGGTCGGTATTGCGGCGCGCCGACCGCGAGCCGTGGATCCAGCGGACTTCCAGATCCCCGGCCACCGGGGCCCCGCTGACGAAATCGACCATGCTGCTGATCGTCACGGCACTACCGCCTTCGCTCGCCTCGTCGCTGCGCATTGCCCGGTCGCTGCGGGTCGTGCTGGCGAGTGTCAATCTATGGCACCCGTTAGCGGTGAAGATCTGTCCGGTGTCAACCGGCAAAATCCTCACCGCTAACGTGATCTTGAGGTTGCTGAGGCTGGGGCTGACGCTGGCTGCTGGGGCTGGGGCTGCCGAGGCTTGGGCCGGGGCTGCTGAGAATCGCGGACTACCCCGTCCGGCGCCAGCGGCATCGACCGCAGGCGCACGCCGCAGGCCGCCGCGATCGCGTTCGCGATGGCGGGCGCAACCGCCACGATCGGTGCCTCGCCGCCGCCTGCCGACGGCTGATCGGGCCGGTCGATGAGGATTACCTCGACGTCCGGCAGGTCCGCCAGCCGGGGAACGCGGTAGCCGGACATGGACGCGTTCAGGATCCGCCCGCCAGCGAAGTCGACCGCCTCGAACATTGCCCCGCCGAGGCCCATCATGACCGCGCCTTCCACCTGGTTGACCAGGTTGTCAGGGCTGATCACGGCGCCGCAGTCGAACGCGGTGACCAGACGCAGGATCTGCAGCGCGCCGCCGGGTGCCACCCGGACGAGGGCCGCGGTCGCGACCCGGCCACCCTTTTCCATGCCGAGCGCGATGCCGGTGCCGGTGCCGGTGCCGGTGCCGGTGTCAGTGCCATCGGCTGGTCGGCCGCCGGCTTCGTCCCAGCCGAGCCGGGCTGCCGCCGCCCGCAGCACTGCCGCAAGCCGGTCGTCGTCGAGGTGCCGCAGCCGGAACGCCAGCGGGTCGGCCGCCAGCCGCCCGGCCAGCTCGTCCATGGCCGATTCCCGGGCGAAATGATTGGCCGTCGAGGCCAGCGCGCGGTAGGGACCCTGTGGCAGCGGCGAGTCGGCCGGCTGGTAGGCGGCCAGCTGGTGCGGGATGCGGTATGGGGTGCGTAGCCCGGCGGGCCCGGAGTTGATGTTGGTCGCCGACCACCCGGTGATGACCCCCGCCGCGTCCGCGCTAGCGGAGATGTCGACCAGCGCGGCCGGCCGGAGGTACCCCCAGTGGAACTCCTCTTCCCGGCTCCACTGCACCTGCACCGGGCAGCCGGCCGCGCGGGCGAGCCTGGCCGCCTCGATCGCCACCGTGCCGCCGTGCTTCCCGCCGAACCCGCCGCCGTAGTCCGGCACGATGATCTCGACGTCCGGCTCGGGTACGCCTAGCGCGGCCGCTACCTCGGCGCGGGCTCGGAACGGCGTCGACGTGCCGGTCCAGACGGTTACCCGGCCGTCCGCGGCGCAGCGGGCTATCGCCGAGCGCGGCTCCAGCGGCACGTGCGCGATGTAGGCGGCGCGGTAGTGCGCGTCCAGCCGGACCGGGCCCGCGCTGAGCGCCGGGCCGGCCTCGCCCTGCTCATGCCGGAACGGGCGGAGCCAGCCGTCACCTTCGACCGGATGTGACCGCAGGTAGGCCTCCAGGTCCGCGGCGGCAGGCTGCGCCGGGGTGTCCCAGCTGGCGTCGATCAGGCCGATCAGCCGCTGCGCCGTGCGCCGGTCGGCCGCAACCGCCCCGATGAAATCGCCATCCCGGATCACCTGCGCCCCCGCCGCTTCTGCCCCGGGCGCCGCCGCCCCGGCCAGTTCCGCCGCGCCGGTATCGACGCTGCGCAGCCGCGCCCCGAAGGCCGGCGGCCGGAGCACGCAGCTATGCAGCATGCCGTGCACGCGCAGGTCAGCCGGGAACCGCTTGGCCCCGGTGACCACGCTGGCGGCGCCGAGCGCGCGGGCCGGGTGGCCGGCCGACCGCCAGCTGGCCGCCTGCCGGACCGGCTCGCCGGCCGGCACCCGCTCGACCCGGCGCTGGCCGGCCAGCAGGTCGCCGTAGCTGACGGACGGCGCGCCGTCCGGGCCGGCCAGCATGCCGCCGGCCGCGGTGAGATCCGCCGGGTCGAGGCCGAACCGCTGCGCGGCCGCCTCGCGCAGCAGCCGGGCCGAGGCGGCCGCGGCGGCCCGCAGCGGCGGCGCCGCATACGGCATGGACCGGCTGGCGAAGGTCCCGATGTCGAACGGCGACACGCTGGTGTCCCCCATCACGACCCGGACCGACTCGGCCGGGACCCCCAGCTCCTCGGCGACCACGAGAGCGAGTGCCGTGCGGGTGCCCTGGCCCGCCTCGACCTTGCCGGTGAAGGCGGTCACCACCGCGTCGGCGCCGACGTGCACCCAGGCGTCGTCACCGCCCCCCGCGCCGTCGCGCGCACCGTCATCGGCCGCGACCACAGTGACCAGCCCGTCGGACAGCAGCTCGAAGAACGCGTCAGCGTCCTTGGCGGCCAGGTCCCAGGGCATCGCGGGCGACTCCCAGGGCACCCCGGCCTCCGGCACCCCGGCCTCCGGCACCCCGGCATCCGGCACCCCGGCATCCGGCACCCCGGCCTCCGGCACTTGGTCCAGCAGTTCCGGCTGCTCCATCAGCACGGCCGCACGGCGGATGGCCCGCTGGATCCGCGGATAGGTGCAGCAGCGGCAGACATTGCCGGCCAGGGCCGCCGCGGTCCTGGCGTCGTCGGGATGCGCGACCTGATTAAGCAGCGCCGCGGCCGCCATCAGCCAGCCGGGCGTGCAGTAGCCGCATTGCATCGCACCCGCCTCAAGCCACGCCTGCTGCACCGGGTGCAAGATGCCGTCCTCGGCCAGCCCCTCGACGGTGGTCACCCGCTGGCCCGCCGCCTCGGCGGCTGGCATGGTGCAGGCGGTGACGGCGCGGCGGCCGATCAGCACCGTGCATGCGCCGCAGGCGCCCTCGCCGCAGCCGAACTTGGCACCGGTAAACCCGAGATCGTCCCTGAGTACCTCAAGCAGGCTCCGCTGGCCTGCCGCCCGGACCTGCCGCCCGGTGCCGTTGACGATGATCGTGAACTCCATCACTGCACCCGCCTTCGTAGTCCTGGTACGGCCTCGCCGTCGCACGCTAGGTTGTGCCAGATTCTGCCGGTAGCCCGCATGCCGCGGACGGCGAGCCGGCCGTCCCTACCGGAGGTTCCGATGACCGAGACAACGACAGCGGCCGGGCAGCAGCCAGCCCCGCCGGACGACCCACGGCCCGCCACGTTCGCCGCGGCGTGTTCATCGGCATCACCGTCGGCATCCTAGGCTGGCTGATCCTCGGGCCGCTGCTGGCCTTCGACAAGGTCCCCTGGCCGCTGCTGCACCCGGCGCGCGATCCGACGGGACCCCGACGCGCGCGGAATACCACTTTTCCCGTGTTACCGCGTAAGAATGAGCCATGAGCAAGCGGCCAGTTCCTCCGCCTCCCGGTGACAAGCCCGTTCCTGCCGCGCCGCCGCCACCGCCGGCCTGGCGGCACTGGCTATGGCCGGCCGCGATCATCGTGACTTTCCTGCTCTACGTGATCCTGCCCGGGCTGCACGCCGCGAAGCAGGTCACGCTCAGCTACTCGCAGTTCATCAGCGACGCGACCGCGCACAAGGTCAAGGACGTCACCTTCGGCAGCGCGGCGGCCGGTGCCAACACCCCGGCCACCGGGACGCTCACCAGCGGCCAGGCGTACACCACGGTCATCCCCGGCAATCCGACGCCGGAGCTCAGCGCCCAGCTGACCGCCGACGGCGTCAAGAAGATCACCGCGGCCGAGCAGGGCCGGTCGTTCATCTCCGAGCTGTTCTACCTGCTCATCCTGGTGTTGCCGTTCATCCTGGTCATTTACCTGTTCCGCCGGATGGCGCGGGGCGCTGGCAGCCCGCTGCAAGGCGTCCTGGGCGTGGGCAAATCCAAGGCCAAGGTCTTCGACGCCGAGCGGCCGCAGACGAAGTTCGACGATGTCGCCGGATACGAGGGCGCCAAGGCGGAGATCGCCGAGGTGGTCGACTTCCTGCGCAACCCGGAGCGCTACCGGCGGGCAGGCGCGATGGCGCCGCGCGGCGTGCTGATGGTCGGACCGCCCGGCACCGGCAAGACGCTGCTGGCCAGGGCGGTGGCCGGCGAGGCGTCGGTGCCGTTCTTCTCCGTCACCGGCTCCAGCTTCGTCGAGATGTTCGTCGGGGTCGGGGCGGCGCGGGTACGCGACCTGTTCGCCGAGGCGCGCAAGCGGTCCCCGGTGATCATCTTCATCGACGAGATCGACGCGATCGGCCAGCGGCGGGCGGGCTCGGGGGCCGTCGTGGCCAACGACGAGCGGGAGCAGACGCTCAACCAGCTGCTGTCCGAGATGGACGGATTCGACATGGCCGAGGGCATCGTGGTGCTCGGCGCGACCAACCGGCCCGAGGTGCTGGATCCGGCGCTGCTGCGCCCTGGGCGGTTCGACCGGCAGGTCATCATCCCGCTGCCCACGCTGTCCGAGCGGGCCGCGATCCTGGCCGTGCACGCCCGCGGCAAGCAGCTCGCCGATGACGTCGACCTGAACGTGGTCGCGCGCGGCACCCCCGGCTTCTCCGGCGCGGACCTGGCCAACCTGGTCAACGAGGCCGCGATCTTCGCCGTCCGGGAAAGCCGCGAGGTGCTGACGGCTGCCGACTTCGAGGGCGCGCGGGACCGGATCCTGCTCGGCCGCCGGGAGGGCTCCAACGTCTTGCTGCCCGAGGAGAAGAACGCGGTTGCCATCCACGAGGCCGGGCACGCCCTGGTGGCCGCGCTCTCCGAGCACGCCGACCCGGTCTCGAAGGTCACCATCCTGCCGGCCGGGCAGGCGCTCGGCGTCACCCAGCAGCTGCCGCTGGTCGAGCGGCACCTGTACGGCGAGGACTACCTGACCGAGTCGCTGGCCGTGCGGCTCGGCGGCCGGGCGGCGGAGCTCGTCGAGCTGCAGCAGGGCTCGACCGGCGCCGCGAATGATCTCGCCTCGGCCACCGAGCTGGCCACCAGGATGGTCCGCGAGTTCGGGCTGTCGCCCGCGCTCGGCCCGGTCGGCTACCCGGAGGGCGGCTCGGTGTTCCTCGGCGGCGGCGGCGGGCAGGGCCTGTCCAGCAGGCCGTTCGCGGAGGCCACCCAGGCCATCATCGACGGCGAGGTAGCCAGGCTGGTGCGCGAGGCAGAGCAGGCCGCGGTCGGCCTGATCCGCGCGCACCGGCCGGAGCTCGGGCAGCTGGTCAGCCTGCTGCTGGAGAAGGAGACCGTGGACGGCGAGGAGGTCTACGCCATCGCCGGCCGGGCGATGCCGCAGCACCGGTCCGCCGAGACGGTCAGCCTCGCCCCGCACATGACGTCGCCGCCGGCCGCCAGCCCGGACCTGGTGCCGCACGGGTCGGCGGCCCAGGATGCCGCGGCTCGCCAGGACGGCGAGCAGTAACGTACCGGCGCGGGCCGCGGCCGGCCGTGCTGGGCTGAGCGCGGGCAGGTCGCGGCCGGCGCCGGCCCGCTGCGGCGCGGTGCTAGGCTCACCGCGTGCAACCGAACCGGGCCGCAGGCTGGTGGCGCCGCCGTTAGGCGGTGCCAGGTTCGCGTTCAAGCAATCCTGATGGCGACCGCCCGGTAGCCCGGCGGCCGCCTTTCTCGTGCGCAGGCCCGCCGCAGGCCGGGCCCGACGATGCGAGGCTCCCATGCAAGAGGCACCGACCGACCCGGCGTACGGCGGCGCCGCGCCGGCCTCAGCGCTGGCCGCCGCGACCGAGACCTGCTTCGTCACCGCGGGTGGCGTGCGGGTCAGCCGGGTCGCGGCTCCGTTCGACCCGGTGGTGCTCGACGGCCTTACCCGGCAGGTCGACCGGCGCCGCGGCGGCGTGCTCAGTTCCGGGATGGAGTATCCGGGGCGGTACAGCCGCTGGCACGTCGCGTACGTCGACCCGTGCGCCGAGATCGTCGCCCGCGGCCGGACGATCTCGGCGCGGGCACTGAACGACCGCGGCGCCGTCCTGCTCCCGGTGCTCGGCTCGGCCCTGCGCCGCGCGGCCGGCCTGGACGACGCGGCTCTGGCCGTACCCGCCGCGGCCGCCGCGGCCATCGAGGTGGTCATCCCCGAGCCCGATCGCGGCTTCACCGAGGAAGAGCGCAGCCGCAGGCCCACCGTCTTCACTGCGCTCAGGGAGATCATCGCGGCGTTCGCGGGCCCCGACGAGCACCTGGGCCTTTACGGCGCGTTCGGCTATGACCTGGCGTTCCAGTTCGAGCCGGTGCGGCTCTCCCGGGCGCGCGAGGACCGGCAGCGGGACCTGGTCCTGCACCTGCCGGACGAGCTCTACGTGCTGGACCGCAAGCGCGAGACCGCGCTGCGCTACTGCTACGAGTTCGAGGTGTCCGGCGCCTCGACGGCGGGCCTGCCGCGGGCCACCGCGGGCACCGCCGGGCGGCCGGCGGCCGGCCCCGGCCACCCCGTTAAGAATCCTGATCTTCCGGCTGATCCGGAGCCGGGCTCGTATGCGCGGGTGGTCACCGCCGCCAGGGAGCGGTTTGCCCGCGGCGACCTGTTCGAGGTCGTGCCCAGTCAAGTCTTCTACGCGGCCTGCGGCTCGCCCGCCGCATTCTACGAGCGGCTGCGGCACCGCAACCCGGCGCCGTACGAGTTCTTCCTGAACCTGGGTGAGGGGGAGTACCTGGTCGGCGCCTCGCCGGAGATGTACGTGCGGGTTACCGGCGACCGGGTCGAGACCTGCCCGATCGCCGGCACTGTCGCGCGCGGTGCCGGGCCGCTGGAGGACGCCGCGAACATCCGCGCGCTGCTCGACTCGCCGAAGGAGGAGTCCGAGCTGACCATGTGCACCGACGTGGACCGCAATGACAAGTCCAGGATCTGCGAGCCGGGCAGCGTGCAGGTGATCGGCCGCCGCCAGATCGAGATCTACAGCCGGGTGATTCACACCGTGGACCACGTGGAGGGCAGGCTGCGGCCGGGCTTCGATGCGCTGGACGCTTTCCTTACCCACATGTGGGCGGTCACCGTCACCGGCGCGCCGAAGGCCTGGGCGATGCAGTTCATCGAGGACCACGAGGACGACCGGCGCCGCTGGTACGGCGGCGCGGTCGGGATGATCGGCTTCGACGGCGCGATGAACACCGGCCTGACCCTGCGGACCGCGCATATCCGCGGCGGCGTCGCGGCCGTGCGGGTAGGCGCGACCCTGCTGTTCGACTCGGACCCGGCGGCCGAGGAGCGGGAGACCGAGCTCAAGGCCCGGGCACTGCTGGAAAACCTCAAAGACGATAAGAACGATTTGAAACGGGACCTCCCCGCGGACTCGCCGCCGCGAGCCGGCCAGCTGCCGGGGGCCAGCCTGCGCGTGCTGCTGGTCGACCACCAGGACTCGTTCGTGCACATGCTGGCCGGCTATTTCCGCGAGCAGGGCGCCGATGTCGTCACGCTGCGAGCCGGGTTCGGCGCCGCCGCGCTGGATGACTACCGGCCCGACCTGGTGGTGCTCTCACCGGGCCCGGGGCGGCCGTCCGACTTCGACTGCGCCGCGCTGCTGGCCGAGCTGGACGCGCGCGGGCTGCCGGCCTTCGGCGTGTGCCTCGGCCTGCAGGCGATGGTGGAGCAGGCCGGCGGTGCGCTGCACCTGCTGCCCGAGCCCGTGCACGGCAAGCCAGGCCGCGTGCAGGTGCTTGGCGGCGCGCTGCTGGCCGGGCTGCCATCCGAGTTCACCGCCGGCCGCTATCACTCGCTGCATGCGAGGGCGGCTGACGTGCGCGGCGGGTTCGCGGTGACGGCGCGGACGCCGGACGGGGTCGTGATGGCGATCGAGGATGCCGCCGCCGGCCGGTGGGGAGTGCAGTTCCATCCGGAGTCGATCCTCACCGCATCCGGCCGGGCGGGGCACCAGGTGATCGGCAACGTGCTGCGGCTATGCCGGGCCAGGGCGGCTGGCCCGGCATAGCCGCAGGGCCGGCTAGCTGACGGAATGCAGGCTGCGGGCGAAGTTGATCAGCGTGCGGGGCCACTGGGCGTGCGATGTCGCCACGTTGTAGACGTGATGCCGCTTCCAGACCAGGAACAGGAAGATGTTGCGCTTGTGGCAGGACGGCGCGCCGTGGAAGCCGCATACCCCGAAAAGGGTCGCGCGATCGTTGTGCACCCGGACCCTGCGGAGCTTCTTCGCCTCGCCGAAGTTGCCGCACGGGCCGCCGGAGTTATTCTGCGAGAGTTCCAGAAAGCGGTGCTTAACGTGCCCCCAGGACGCGAACACGATGCGCTTTCTGGTCTTGCCGGTGACCTGGCAGCGCGCGACCACGATGGGACCGGACCTGGTCAGGCCGTGCAGCCGGGTCGGGCGCTGCAGCCTGAAGCCCGCTGCCTGCTGCGCGTCGTGCCAAGTACGGAACGAGCCTACCGCGGCCGGCCTGGCTGCCGTGGCGAGCGCGGCCGGGGCCAGCGCGGCCGATGCGCCGCCCAGGCCAACCGCGAGGGCCAGGCCGGTGGTGAGTACGCGAGTACGAAGCATGCGATTCCCCCTGCTGTGAGTAAGAGTTCGAATGCGCTACGTGACTTCCCTTCCTGCGAGATCGTAGATCACCTAGCCCGGTCCTGCCGCGGAATCGGCCGGCTGCTGCCGTCGGCTGCTGCCGTCGGCTGGCGCCGTCGGCTGGCGCCGTCGGCTGGCGCCGTCGGCTGACGGTGCAGGCTGACTGCCCTGGCCGGTAGTGTGCCGTGCCATGAAGAGCGTGCAGCCCGAGGTCTTCCTGGTCGCCCGTCCCGAGATCGACTACTCGTCGCTGGCCGCCTACCTGCACGAGGTCGGCGGCGGCAGCTGGCTGGAGAGGCTGGATCGTGGCGATCTCGACGACGCGGAGAACCTGGCCGAGTTCGCCGGGAAGATCTGCTACCGGGCCTGGGAGCCGGGACTGAACCCGAATGTGCGCCGGGTCCGCACCGATCACCGCAAGTACCTGGAAAACATCCTGTCCAGCGCGCACGGCTCCGTCCTTGAGCACGCGAGCTTCAGCTTCGTGCTGCACAACGTGAGCCGGGTGCTGACCCATGAGCTGGTTAGGCACCGGCCGGGGACTGCGGTCTCGCAGGAGTCGCTGCGGTTCGTCCGGCTGGCCGACATCCCGTTCTGGTTCCCGGAGTGGGCGCACGCGGACGTGGAGCTTATGCAACGCGCCACCGCGCTGCTTGAGCAGATGGAGGAATTCCAGCACTGGATGGCCGGGCATTTCCGGCTGGACGAAGACGGGACGCCGTTCCACGAGAAGAAGCACAAGACGTCGTTCATGCGCCGGTTCGCGCCGGACGGGTTGGCCACCGGGCTGCTCTGGACGGCGAACATCCGTACCCTGCGGCACACCATCGAGGCCCGCACCGACACCGGCGCCGAGGAGGAGATCCGGCTCGTCTTCACCAAGATCGCGGAACTGATGCGGGCAGAGGCGCCGGCCCTGTTCGGCGACTACGCGGTGGTAGACGGCGCCTGGGTACCGCGCTGGCGCAAGGTGTGAGAGTTGGCGGTGCGGCGTGGCGGCGTGGCGGCAGTGCGGCCTAGCAGCCGGGGATAGCCCCAACCGGGTCGTGGTGGATGTGGTCGCTGGACACCCGGCGGGCCAGCATCCGGACTGTTTCGGTGACCATCGCGTCCGGTCCGCTGATGAACACCTCGCTGCCCTCGCAGGACGCATGCTGGCGGACCGCGTCGGGCAGCAGGCCGGCCAGGCCGGCCCAGTCGGGGTCGTGCGACACGGCCGGGATTACGGTGAGGCCCGGGCAGGCGGCCGTCAGCCGCGACAGGTCCCGCATGTCATACAGGCCGGCTGCGGTGCGGGCACCGACATAGAGGCTGATCCTCGGCTGGCCAGGGTGCCCGGCGATAATGCCCTCGATGAGCGCCTTGACCGGGGCCAGCCCGGTCCCGCCGGCGATGCAGAGCAGATCGCGATGGCAGTCGTCGCCGAGGGTCAGCCCGCCCCTGGCCGGGCCGAGCAGCAGGCAGTCGCCCGCTTGGGCGTAGTGCACCAGCGCGGTGCTGACCATGCCGCCGGGAACCGCGCGGACATGCAGGTCAAGGAGGCCGCTGGCCCGCGGCGCGTTGGCGATGGAGAAGTTGCGCCAGACCCGCGGCCACCGTGCCACCTGCACAGGCACGTACTGCCCGGGCCGGTAGGCCAGCGGCTGATCCGGCCGGATGGTCAGCACGGCCAGGTCAGGGCCGCGCAGGTCATGCTGGACGATCTCGCCGACCCACCATGGCGGCGCCCGCCGCGCATCCGCGGCAGCCGCCGCCTGCATGATCCTGGCGATGTCGGCGAGGGCGACGTGCCACGCTGCCTCCGTCTCGGCGCTCCAGGCGTCGGCCGCGAAGTGCCTGATGGTCTCGTGGAGCACGCCGAAAAACGCCTGGTAGTGCTTGTCCTTCACGCCGAATTTGCGGTGATCGCGGCCTAACTGCCCGATATATGCGGCGAGTGCCTGGGGCGTGTCCATGCTCCACACGATCCTGGCTAACGCGCCGAAGACGTGCTCCCGCTGGGCGCTCATCGCGAGCGGGAACATCGCCCGGACGTCGGGATGCCGCACGAAAAGCCAGGCATAGAAGTGCTCCATCACTTCCGGCCCGCGTCCCTCGATGACCGTGAAGGATTCCTTTACCAGCCGGGCCGTTTGCCCGGAAATGCCGCTCGACGTATTTTCGCGTGCTTCATCCGCGGCCCGAGTTTTGCTCTGGCACGGCTGTGCCATAGCGCCGGCGGGCCTGGCCTGCTGTCGGGTAAGGGACATTTCCGGCGCAGATCCGGGACGTGCGCCCGCCCCCTCGCCGCGTCGGTTGAACGCAGTCCAAAGCGGCTGACCTGCGAACACGCCTGACGGATTACTGTCGGGGAAGCCTCCATCCAGCGCGATCGCCACTCTGCTGATTCTGGCATCGTGACTTGCTGCTTACAAGCCACTTTAGGCAATGCCGACGGGGCACGCAGCGTAACAATGCCGACGGGGCACGCAGCGTAACAATGCCGAGGGCACATAGGGTAACAATCCGGTGGGGCGCGCAGCGTAACAATCCGGCGGGCGCGCGGCGTAACGGAATGGCAGCTGCCTTGCCCCCGCAACGAACCCGCCACTTTGGCTTACCGCGACGGCATGCCGGGCCGCGCGGCCTACTATGAGCCGGTGACTTCTGCCGGGTATCTCCGCTTCCCGCATCTGCATGATGACCTCGTCGCCTTTGTCGCCGAGGACGACGTGTGGCTCGGCCCGGTCACTGGCGGCCGTGCCTGGCGGGTCTCCGCCGACCAGGCCCAGGCCAGTCATCCCCGGATCTCAGGGGACGGCATGATGATCGCCTGGACCAGCGCGCGCGGGGGTTCGCCAGAGGTGTACCTGGCGGACGTCGAGGGCGGAAACGCCCGCAGGCTCACCTACTTTGGCGACCCGCAGACCCGGGTCTGCGGCTGGGATCCGGCCGGGGCGATCCTGGCTATCACCGCGGCTGGGCAGCCGTTCAGCCAGTTCACCTGGGCGTACGCGATCTCCGCCGGCTACGGCGGGGACGCTGCCGCGGCGGCCGGCGGAGACCGGGACGGCACCGCGACGGCCGGCCGGGACGGCGCCTCGGGCCCGGCCGCCGCCGGCCGCCTGCGGCGGCTGCCGTTCGGGCCGGTCAACGACCTTTCGGTGCAGGCGGCCACGGTCGCGCTGCTGACCGGCGCGATGGGACGTGAGCCGGCCTACTGGAAGCGCTACCGGGGCGGTTCGTCCGGCCGGCTATGGGTGGCCGCCGGGCCGGCCGGCGTCCCGGTCACCGGCGGCCAGGCGGGCGGCGCGCTGGCCAGCGGCGGGCGGGTCGGCCCGTTCGCCCGCGTGCTGGCTGACCTGCCCGGCCACTTCGCCAGCCCGATGCTGGCCGGGGGGAGGCTCGCGTTCCTGTCCGATCATGAGGGCACCGGCAACGTGTACTCGTGCGCGCTCGATGGCGGCGACCTGCGGCGGCACACCGACCATGACGGCTTCTATGCCCGCAGCGCGAGCACCGACGGGAGCCGGATCGCCTACCATTGCGCCGGCGACATCTGGCTGCTTGACTCGCTTGACCCGGCCAGCGAGCCCAGGCGGCTGGAGCTCAGCCTCGGCTCGCCGGCCGCCAGGCGGGCCCGGCGGCTGATCTGCGCCGAAGACCATCTCGGCGCGCTGAGCTGCGACCTGACCGGCCGGGCGAGCGCGATCGAGGTACGCGGCACGGTGCACTGGCTGACTCACCGGGACGGCCCGGCCAGGGCGCTTTCGGTCGTGCCGGGCGTCCGGGCCAGGCAGCCGCACGTGCTCGGGACCACCGGCCAGGTCGTCTGGGTCACTGACGCCGAGGGCGCGGACGCGCTGGAAATCGGGCCGGCCGGCGGCTCGCCCGACCCCGCCGGGCCGGCCGCGGCCCGGCGGGTGGCCGCCGGGGCGATCGGCCGGGTGCACAGCCTGGCTGCGGCCCCGGACGGCCACGCCGTCGCCGTCGCGGCCGGAGACGGGCGGCTGAATGTCGTTAACATCGCGTCCGGGGCGGTCACCGAGATCGCCGCCGCCGACAACGGCCCGGTCACCGGGCTGGCCTGGTCGGCGGACTCGGCCTGGCTGGCCTGGTCCCATCCGGGCACCGAGCCGCTGCGCCGGCTGCGGATCGCGCAGCTGTCCGGCCAGGCACCGGCTGGCCAGGCGCGGCCGTCCGGCCAGGCCGTGGCGGACGTCACCGACGGCAGGTTCGTCGACACCGATCCCGTCTTCAGCGCCGACGGCCGTTACCTGGCCTTCTTGTCCCGGCGCAGCTTCGACCCGGTCTACGACGCCCACTTCTTCGACCTGTCATTCCCGTACGGCTGCCGCCCGTACCTGGTGCCGCTCGCGGCGGCGACACCATCGCCCTTCGCGCCGCTTTCCGACGGCCGCCCGGCAGGCGAGGATCACGAGGACGAGAATAAGGCTCACGAGGCGGCGCCGGACGGCACGGACCGCCCGGCCGCGGCCGGGCCGGGGGATGGCGGACCCGGTGACGGCGCGGCGGGCAAGCAGGCCGGCCGGGCAGCCCGGGTGCCGCCCGTCCGGGTAGACACCGAGCTGATGGCGAGCCGGGTCGTCCAGATCCCGGTGCCGGAGTCGCGGTACAGCTCGCTGCGGGCGGTCAACGGCGGCCTCGCGTGGCTACGTGAGCAGGTAACCGGGAATCTGGGCGAGGGCGGCGCCAGCCTGGCCGATGACGGGCCGCGCCCGGTGCTCGAGCGCTTCGACTTCGCCCAGCGGCGCTGCACTGAACTGGCCAGCGAAATCGACTGGTTCGAGGTCAGCGGGGACGGCAGCCGCCTCGTGGTCCGCGCCGACGGTGATCTCAGCGTGATCTCGGCGGAGCACAAGCCGGACGCGGACAGCCCGGCTGACCGGGTGCGGGTGGATTTGTCCAGGGCCAGGTACCTGGCCGACCCCGCGGCGCTCTGGCGCGCCGCTTACGCCGAAGCCGGGCGGATCATCCAGCACGACTTCTGGGTGCCCGGCATGGCGGGCGTGGACTGGCACGCGGTGCTCGCCGAGTACCGGCCGCTGCTTGACCGGATCGCCGGCCCCCGCGACTTCGCCGACCTGCTCCACGAGGTGTTCGGCGAGCTCGGTACCTCGCATGCGTACGTGCTGCCAGCAGGCTCGCACGGCGAGGCAGCGGACGGCCGGCCCGACCAGGTCGGCATGCTCGGCGCGGATCTGGAGGTCTCCGCGGACGGCCGCTGGCTGGTCAGCCGGGTAATCCCGGGCGAGTCCTCGGATCCCAGGGCATCCTCGCCGCTCGCCGCTCCCGGTGTCGGCGTCGTCGCCGGGGACGAGATCCTCGCCGTGGACGGGCAGCGGGTCGGCGCCGCCGGGCCCGGCCCGCTGCTGGTCGGCGCGGCCGGGCGGCCGGTGGAGCTGACCATCGCCCCGGCCGGCCACGGCCGGCCGCGCCGGGTGGTGGTCAGCACGCTTGAGAACGACCGCCGGCTGCGGTACCAGGACTGGGTGGCCGGGCAGCGACGCCGGGTGCGCGAGCTGAGCGACGGCAAGATCGGCTACCTGCACGTGCCGGACATGATGAGCGAGGGCTGGGCCGACTTCCACCGCGACCTGCGCAGCCAGCTGGTCAGCGACGCGCTGATCGTGGACGTCCGCGGAAACCGGGGCGGGCATACCTCCCAGCTGGTCGTGGAAAAGCTCGCCCGCCGCGTCATCGGCTGGAGCGTGCCGCGCGGCCGACAGCCAGTCACCTACCCGGAGGATACGCCTCGCGGTCCGGTCGTCGCGCTGGCCGACGAGTACGCCGGGTCGGACGGCGATATCGTCACCGCGGCGATCAAGATCCTGCGCATGGGCCCGGTGGTCGGCGCCCGGACCTGGGGCGGCGTGATCGGCTACGACTGGTTCCATGAGCTGGCGGACGGTACCGAGATCACCGTGCCGCGCTACGCCATCTGGCTGGATGGCTACGGCTGGGGGCTGGAGAATTACGGCGTCGACCCGGATGTCGAGGTGATCACGTCACCCGACGACCAGGCCGCCGGGCACGACCCGCAGCTGGAGACCGCGGTGCGGCTCGCCCTGGAGGCGCTAGCGGCCAGGCCGGCCGCCGTCGCGCCGGACACGTCCAGCGGGCCGTCCCAGCAGCGGCCCGCGCTGCCGCCGCGGCCCGGCTGAGGATCCGGCGCGGCCGGGCCTTAGAAGGTGGAGCGGCCGCCGAACATATCGGCCAGCCGGTTGGCGAGGCTCAGGTCGCCGTCCATGGTCATCCGGCCGTCCAGGATCAGCGGCAGGAAGCTCCCGGCGTCGGCGATGACCCGGACGAAGTCGGCCAGCGGCACCCGGATCGTCAGCGCCGCAGCCGCGTCGCCGCCCTGCCGCGCGGTCGCCCGCCGCCCCCGGACCTCGATGGTCCACGACCGCCGACGGCCGTCGCTCATGGTCAGGACATAGACGATGCGGCCGGTAAACCCGGCTGCGTTGGCGGCGTCGAAACCGCCGGCGATGACCGTGAACAGGGCGCGCTGCGCGGCCGCGCTGCCCAGCGCCCGCTCGATGCCGCGGTCGCTGGCCCGGCCGGCCAGCGCGCGGGCGCCGGCCTGGGCCCGCTGCCGGGCGGACTCGGCAGCCGAGCGCCTGGCCTGTCCGGCCAGGTCGCGCAGCGGCACGCGCCGGGACCGGCGGGCGGCGGCAAGCTCGGCTTCCTCGTCGATCGGGTAGGGCGCGGCCAGTGCGCGCGGCCCGCCGCGCCGGGCTAGTGCCTTGTCCACCGCGGCGGCCAGCCGGTCCGCCTTCGCGGCCTCGCTGGCCGCCCGGTCCTCCGCGAATCGCGGCAGCACTTCGCGGGCGAACAGCTCGATGCTCTCGCAGATGTGCTCGTGCCGGTTCTTCCCGGCCTGCATGACGAACATCACCTGGTCGACCCCGGCCGCCTGGTACCGGGCGATCAGGTCGGTCACCTGCGCCGGGGTACCGATGGCACCGCGCAGCGAGCCAAGTCCCGCCTCCAGCAGCCGCACGGCGAGCGGCGCAGCGTTGGCCGACACGATCTCCCGCGCGAAGCCGCGGGCGGCCCGGTTCTCGCCGAAGGCCCGCCACAGGTCGGTGCCGCCGACCAGGTGCTTGCCGCCGTAGAAGTGACCGAGCGAGTAGCCGAAGAAATGCGCGCCGTCGATGCCGCGGTCAATCGCCGTCGCCTCGTCCGGGTGCAGCATCATCGGCAGCACCACGGCGACGTTCGGGTTGACGGCGAAGCCACGCGGCACGCATTCCTCGGAGGCGATCAGGTCGTAGTACTCGGTCACCCAGTGGGCGGCGTCTTCCGGCTCGGTGAACGAGAACGACAGCGCGCCGATGCCGCTGCGCGCCGCGAGGTGGATGGTCTCCCGGCGGCTGCAGGCTACCCAGAGCGGGGGATGCGGCTTCTGCAGCGGCTTGGGCACCACGTTGCGCGGCGGCATCCGGAGGAACTGACCGTCGTACCCGGCGAACGGGTCCTCGGTGAACATCCTGGTCACCGCGTCGAGTGTCTCTTCCCACATGGCCCGCTTGGCCTCGCGCGGCACCCCGAAGCCGCCTAGCTCGGCGGCCGAACTCGACTCGCCGGTGCCGAACTCGACCCGGCCGTCCGAGACCAGGTCCAAGGTGGCGACCCGCTCGGCGATCCTGGCCGGGTGGTTCACCCCGGCCGGGGCCTGCACGATGCCATGGCCGAGCCGGATCTGCCTGGTGCGCTGGCTGGCGGCGGCGAGGAACACCTCCGGCGCGGAGGAATGCGAGTACTCCTCCAGAAAGTGATGCTCGACTTCCCAGACGTAATCGATGCCGGACCGGTCGGCCAGCTCGACCTGCTCAAGCGCGTCGGTCAGCAGCTGGTGCTCGGCACCGGGCCCCCAGGGCCTGGGCAGCTGGTGCTCGTAGAAGATCCCGAACCGCATCCCGCCTCCATCGCGCAGCGCCGGCTATTTCATCCATTCTGCGGCTTTCGGGCAGCCGGAGGAAGGCACCGTCGTGGCGCTGCCTAGAGCGGGGCGGCGTAGCCGCTGATCCAGTGCACCTGCATCCAGGTGATCGCCGTTGCCCACGCTCCGGTGACCTCGAGCACGCCAACCGCCACCAGCATCCCGCCGCCGATGCCGGTGATGAGCCTGGCGTGCCGCCGGGCGAAGCCGAACACGCTCATGCCCCGTTGGAAGGCGATCGCGACGATCAGGAAGGGAATCCCGATGCCGAGCCCGTAGGCGAACGCGAGCAACGCGCCGCGGGCCGCCGTGCCGGACGTCCCGGACAGCAACAGGACCGCCGTCAGCGTCGGCCCGATGCACGGCGTCCAGGTCAGCCCGAACATGACGCCGAGCAGTGGCGCCCCGGCCAGCCCGGCGCGCGGGCGCCACGCCGGGCGCACGATCCGCCCGGCCAGCATCAGCCGGTCGAGCAGCCCGGCGAACATCAGGCCGAGCACGATCGTCACGCCGCCCAGGATCCGGGTCACCACCTGCTGGTGGCTGAGCAGCGCGGTCCCCAGCCCGCCGAACAGGACGCCATAGCTGGCGAACAGGACGGAGAAGCCAAGCACGAACAGCATCGCGCCGGCCACCACCCGGCTCCGGCCGGGCGGGCCGGAATCGGCTGCCCGCTGGGTGGCCGTCGCGACCGAGCCGCCGCCGGCCGCAGCCATCGCAAGACTTCCCTGACCGGCACCGCCGGCCACGCCGCCCGGTGGAGGCACATCCGCGGCCCGGGCTGCGCCAGCACCGGACATTCCGGTTACGTAAGACAGGTAGCCAGGCACCAGCGGCAGGCAGCACGGCGAGAGGAACGTGACGGCACCGGCCGCGAGGGCAACCGGAACCGCGAGGATCAGCGGCCCGGATGTCACCAGGTTGCCGATCCCGCCGCTCATTTCCTCTCCTCACGACCATGACCGGCTCTAACCTATCCGGCGCGGCCGGCCGGCTCCGCCGGGGACACCGCCATTCTCAGCTGGTTCTGCCGCGCCGGGATTGACCGGCGCGTGCGCATCCCGCAACGATGGCCGTCATGCGAACCAAGCCACCCTTCCGCGCCGACCATGTCGGCAGTCTGCTCCGCCCGCAGCAGCTACTCGCCGCCCGCGACGACTTCGCGGCCGGCCGCATCGACGCCGCCCGGCTGAGCGAGATCGAGGATGCCGCGATCGCCGAGGTGGTCGCCCGGCAGGAGGAAGCCGGCCTGCAGACGGCCACCGACGGCGAGTTCCGCCGCGCATCCTGGCATATGGACTTCATCTACCAGCTAGGCGGCATCGGCAAGGCGCCGGGAAACCTCGCGGTGAAGTTCCGGAATCCGTCCGGCACGATCGAGTTCACCCCGGCCGCCCTGCATGTCGGCAGCAAGATCCGGCTCGACCACACGATCTTCGAGGCAGACTTCCGCTACCTGCAGTCGGTGGTGACCACCGGGACGGCCAAGCTGACCATCCCGTCGCCGAACATGGTGCACTACCGCGGCGGGCCGGCCGCGCTCGATCCTGATGTCTACCCCGAGCTGGCCGAGTTCTGGAGCGACCTGTCCGCGGCCTATGCGCAGCAGGTGCGCAAGCTTGGCGCGCTCGGCTGCAGCTACCTTCAGCTGGACGACACCAGCCTGGCCTACCTGAACGACCCGGCGCAGCGGGCCGAGATCGCCAGCCGCGGCGAGGATGCGGAGCACCTGCATCTGCGGTACATCCGCCAGGTAAATGACGCACTGTCCGGCCGCCCGGCCGGGATGGCCGTGACTACGCACATGTGCCGGGGGAATTTCCGTTCATCATGGGCTGCAGAGGGCGGCTACGACTTCGTCGCCGAGGCATTGTTCAGCGAGCTCGCCGTGGATGGCTTCTTCCTTGAGTATGACGACGAGCGGTCCGGCGGATTCGAGCCGCTGCGGTTCGTGCCGAAGGGCAAGCAGGTCGTACTCGGCCTGGTCACGACCAAGCGCGGCGAGCTTGAGGACCCGGACCAGCTCAAGCGCCGGATCGACGAGGCGGCCAGGTTCGTGCCGCTGGACCAGCTCTGCCTGTCGCCGCAGTGCGGATTCTCCTCCACCGTCGAGGGCAACGAACTGACCCGCGAAGAGCAGTTCGCGAAGCTCCGGCTCATCGCCGAGGTGGCTGCCGACGTATGGGGATAGCTCTCCGTAGCTGCTATCCGTCTTTTCTGAAATCCTGCACTGCCTCCTCGACGGCGCGGTGGAACGTCGGATAGGCGTAGATCATCTCGCCCAGCCGCCGGGTGGGCACGGTGGCGTGCACGGCGAGCGTGAGCATGCTCAGCACCTCCCCGCCGGCCGGCCCGGCCGAGGTCGCGCCGACCAGCACGCCGCGCCCGGCGTCCTCGACCAGCTTGATGAAACCGTCGTTGCCGGCCTTGTGTATCCAGCCGCGGGCCGCCTTCGGGATCTGGCTGCGGCCAACCTGCACGGCCATCCCCTGCTCCCTGGCCTGGGCCTCGGTCAGCCCGACCGAGCCGACCTCCGGGTCGGTGAAGGTCACCCGCGGCACCGCATGGTACTCAGCCGGATGACGCTCGGTACCGAGGATGTCGGCGATCACGATCGCCGCGTGATACATGGACATATGCGTGAACGCGCCCTTACCGACCACATCGCCGAGCGCCCAGACGCCGGGAGCCGCGCGCATGTGCCCGTCGACCGGAACGGCCCTGGCGTTCTCGTCGATGCCCGCCGCGCCGGCGCCGAGCGCGGCGAGGTCCGCGCGCCGCCCGGTTGCCACCAGCAGTCGCTCGCCGGTGACGTGCTGGCCGCCCCGCAGGCTGACGGTGAAGGCGTCGCCGTCATGGCTGACCCGCGTCGCCGGGGATCCGGCATGCACGGCGATGCCCTCGCGGCCGAACACGTCCGCGATCAGCTCGCCCGCCTCGGGTTCCTCCTGCGGCAGCAGCCGGCCGAGCGCCTCGACGATGGTTACCCGGGAGCCGAAGCGGGCGAAGACCTGCGCCAGCTCGGCCCCGATCGCTCCGCCGCCGAGTACCACGATCGACTCCGGCAGCGGGTCGGCCTCGATCGCCTCGTGGTTCGTCCAGTACGGCGTGCCGGCCAGGCCGGGGATCGGCGGTATCGCGGGAGCGGTGCCGGTCGCGATGACGATCCCGCGGCGGGCGCGCAGTACCTCGCCGCTCACCGTGACCTGGCCGGCCGCCGTGATCCGGCCGTAGCCGCGGTACAGCCGCGCGCCATGCCCGGCAAGCCGGTCCGCGGCCACCGTGTCATCCCAGTTGTCGGTGGCCTCGGCCCGGATCCGGTGCGCCACCGGCGCCCAGTCGGGCGTGACCTCGGAGCGGCCGGCCAGGCCGGGAATGCGCCGGCCCTCGGCAATCAGGTCGGCCGCGCGGATCATCATCTTGGACGGGATGCAGCCCCAGTACGGGCACTCGCCGCCGACCAGCCTGGCCTCGACGGCGGCTACCGCCAGGCCCGCCTCGGCAAGCTGGCCGGCCGCGTACTCGCCGCCCGGGCCAAGGCCGATGACCACGACGTCGACCTCATGTTCGCTCACTTCGCGACCTCCCCCAGGTTTCAGACCATATCGGTGGGTATTTTGACCAGTGGAATGACGGCGTCCGCGAGCCGGTTGAGGTGGCAGGGGCCGGAGCGAGCCTGGACCGACACGGACGGGGAAAGCACATGATTGATGTCCGTGACGGGGCGGAGCGCGCGCCGGTGCCGCTGCTCTCCGAGGACGCCGCCGAGGAGCACGTGCACGGCATCTGCTTCAAGACCGGCCCGCCGGGTGCGGTAGGCGTCGAACTGGAATGGCTGGTCTGCGACGGCGATGACGATGCCTCGCCCGTCGACCACCAGCGACCCGTTGATCACCAGCGGGTTACCGCCGCGCTGGCCGGGCTTGCTGCCCCCGGCGCGCTGCCTGGCCAGGGCCGGCTCACGATAGAGCCAGGTGGCCAGGTCGAAATAAGCTCCGCCCCGGCTGCCGCCATCGGCGGCTGCGTGCGCACGGCCGGCCGGGATCTCGCCGCCGTCCGGCAGGCGGTCGGGGAAGCCGGCATCAGCCTCGTCGGCCGGGGCGTAGATCCATACCGCCCGCCCGCCCGCATCCTCGATCAGCCCCGCTATGCGGCGATGGAGGAATTCTTCGACCGCGGCGGGCCATGGGGCCGGGTGATGATGTGCAGTACCGCGTCCGTGCAGGTGTGCGTCGATGCCGGGCTGGAAGGCGGCGGACCGTCGGGTTACCGCTACCGGTGGCGGCTGCTGCACGCGCTCGGTCCGGTGCTCGTCGCAGCCTTCGCCAACTCGCCGCTCCGGGCCGGCCGCCGGACCGGCTGGAAGTCGACCCGGCAGGCCGTATGGGCCCGGCTGGATCCCGGCCGCACCCGCGCTCCGGGCGGCGCTGAGCCGCGCCCGCGCAGCGGCGCTGGCCCGGCCTGGCCGGGCAATGGCGATCCTCGCTCGGCCTGGGCTGGGTACGCGCTTGATGCCGAGCTGATGTGCATCCGGCGCGGCCAGTCGCCGCGCTGGACCGCGCCGGCCGGGCTGACCTTCCGCGACTGGCTGCGCGGGGCCGGCGACCGGAGGCCGACCCGCGATGACCTGACCTATCATCTCTCGACGCTCTTCCCCCCGGTCCGGCCGCAAGGTCATCTGGAACTACGGGTCATCGATGCTCAGCCCGGCGACGGCTGGATCGTGCCGGCCGCCGTCGTGTCCGCCCTGCTCGACGATCCTATTGCCGCCGAGGCCGCGATGGTCGCGGCCGAGCCGGTGTGGCAGCAGCGGGCGCCGCTGCCAGCCGCCGGGAACGGCCCCGGCGGCCTGCCGGGCCCGGCAGGCCCGTGGCTGCGCGCGGCCCGGTGCGGCCCGGTGGATCCCGCGCTGGCGCGGGCCGGCGCGGCCTGCTTCGAGGCCGCCGATGCCGCGCTCGGCCGGGCCGGCGCCCCGGCCGCCGTCCGCCGCCAGGTAACCGACTTCGCCGACGCCTACGTGCTGCGGGGCCGCTGCCCCGCCGACGACATGCTGGAGGAAAGCCGATGACGACGGAGTCCGGACTGCTGCTGGACCAGCCTGAGCTGCTCCGGGACAAGATCGCCGAGCTGCTGGTGGCGGCGCGAAAGCGCACCGACGGCCTGACCAGCCGCCTGGATGACGACGACCTGATCCGCCAGCACTCGCCGCTCATGTCGCCGCTGGTATGGGACCTGGCCCACGTCGCCAATCAGGAGGAGCTGTGGCTGCTCCGCGAGGTCGGCGGCCGGGAGCCGATGCATCCGGAGATCGACCCGCTCTATGACGCGTTCGAGCATCCGCGCGCCGAGCGCCCTACCCTGCCGCTGATGCAGCCGGCCCAGGCGCGGGCATACGCCAGCGAGGTCAGGGGCCGCGTGCTGGATCTGGTCGAGCGGGCCAGGTTCACCGGCGACCGGCTGGTGACCGGCGGCTTCGCCTTCGGGATGATCGCCCAGCACGAGCAGCAGCACGGCGAGACCATGCTGGCCACCCACCAGCTGCGGCGCGGCGCGGCGGTGCTGGCCGCGCCGCCGCCCGGCCCGCCGCCGGCCGCCGCGGCGGGCCTGCCCGCCGAGGTGCTCGTGCCGGGCGGCCCGTTCACGATGGGGACCTCGGCCGAGCCGTGGGCGCTGGACAACGAGCGGCCCGCGCACCCGGTCGACGTGCCGGCCTTCTACCTCGACACCACCCCGGTGACCAACGCCGCCTACGCGGAGTTCATCGCGGCCGGCGGCTACCGCCAGCCGGCCTGGTGGACCGCCGCGGGCTGGGCGCACCGGCAGCGCGCTGGCCTGTTCGCGCCGCAGTTCTGGCGGCGCGAAGGCAGCCTGTGGATCCGCACCAGGTTCGGGGTCAGCGAGCCAGTGCCGCCCGCCGAGCCGGTCATGCACGTGTGCTGGTACGAGGCCGACGCGTATGCGCGCTGGGCAGGCCGCCGGCTGCCCACCGAGGCGGAGTGGGAGAAGGCGGCCAGGCTCGACCCGGCGACCGGGCGGTCCCGGCGCTTCCCGTGGGGGGATGCGGACCCGTCCCCGGCCCGCGCCAACCTGGGCCAGCGGCACCTGCAGCCGGCGCCCGCTGGCTCGTACCCGGCCGGGGCCGCCCCGTCCGGCGCACGCCAGCTGATCGGCGACGTGTGGGAATGGACGGCGAGTGATTTCCTGCCGTACCCCGGGTTCGAGGCGTGGCCGTACAAGGAGTACTCCGAAGTGTTCTTCGGCGGCGACTACAAGGTGCTGCGGGGCGGCGCGTTCTCGGTGGGCCAGGTGACCTCCCGCAGCACGTTCCGCAACTGGGACTACCCGGTGCGGCGGCAGATCTTCGCCGGGCTGCGGACCGCCCGGGACGCGATGCCGGGGGAGACGGCGGGACGGCGCGGGGAGACGGCGGGACGGCGCGGGGAGACGGCGGGACGGCCCGGGGAGACGGCGGGACGGCCCGGGGAGACGGCGGGCCGGCCCGGGGAGACGGCGCGGCGCTCCCGGGAGATCCGCTGATGTGCCGGCATCTGGCCTACCTGGGCGAGGCCGCGACGCTGCGCTCGTTGCTGACGGACCCACCGCACAGCCTGCAGGCCCAGGCCTGGGCGCCGCGCCGGCAGCGGCACGGCGTGGTGAACGCGGACGGATTCGGCGTCGGCTGGTACGCCGACGGCGACCCGGTGCCTGCCAGGTACCGGCGGGCGCGGCCGATCTGGTCGGATCCGTCCTTCGCCGACCTTGCCCGGGTGACCAGGAGCCGGGCGATACTGGCCGCGGTCCGCTCGGCCACCGCGGACACCGAAGCCGGGGAGGCCGCCGCCGCGCCTTATACCGCGGACCGCTGGCTGTTCAGCCATAACGGAGCGCTCAGCGGCTGGCCGGAATCGGCCGCCAGGCTGGCGGCGGGGCTGCCGCCCGGCGACGTGCTCGCGCTGGAAGCCCGCTGCGACTCGGCCCTCATCTGGGCGGTCGTGCTGCGCAGGCTGCGGGCCGGGCACGGGCTGGCCGTGGCGCTGGCCGGGACCGTCCGGGAGCTGGCGGACCGCCAGCTCGGCGGGCGGTTCAACTTCCTGCTTACCGACGGCGAGACGATCGCGGCGACCGCCGCCGGGGACACGCTGTGCTACCGCGCCAGCCCGGGCTCGGTGCTGGTCGCGTCCGAGCCCGGCGATGACGAGCCTGGCTGGATCGACGTGCCCGATCGCAGCGTCCTAACCGCGTCGCCCGGCTCGGTCGTCGTCAGTCCCATTGACGCCGCGGCCGGCGTTGCCCCGGCTGGCGCCGGCCGGGCCAACGTCGGCCGGGCCAACGTCGGCCGGGCCAACGTCGGCCGGGCCAACGTCAGCCGGAACGGAAGGATGGCAACCCAGTGACCGAGCCGACGATCGAGCGGTGCCTGCCGGACGGGTTCTTCGCCGATTCGTTGCGGGCGGACGCGGGCGGGGCTGACCGTCGCGCCGAAATCGCTGCCGCCGAAGTGGTTTTACGATGAGCGGGGAAGCGAACTGTTCGACAAGATCACCCTCCTCGACGAGTACTACCCGACCCGGGCAGAACGGGAAATCCTGGCCGCCGCGGCCGGCCAGATAGCTGCCGCCAGCGGGGCCAAGACGCTGGTCGAGCTCGGTTCCGGGTCGGCCGACAAGACCAGGCTGCTGCTCGACGCGCTGCGCGCCGCCGGGACGCTGCGCAGGTACGTGCCGGTGGACGTGAGCGAGGCGGCGCTGCTGGTTGCCTCCCGGCCGCTTCGGCCTCTCCCTGCCAGTCCCGGCCTAACCACGTTTCCGCGGAAACGTGGCGGCCGAGCAGCCATGGCGCGAGGTGCTCAATGCCTGGTGGCCGCGGCGGCGGTTCCGCGGATCAGCGACCAGGCGGGCGGCATCGTCGACCGGCTCGGCCAGCTTGGCAGCCTGCCAGGCTGGCCGGAAGTGATGAACGGGTTCGGCGGGCCGCCGCCGAGCTCATCGGGGGCTGATGTGCCCGGGCATGGCCGCGGGCTGCGGCCTGATGCCGCGCTGGACCGGCTGCACCGTGACGTTCGCCAGCTGCAGCGAGCGGACGAGATCGGCCATCACGGCCTCGCCGTCGATGGCGCCACAGCTGAACAGGTCGATGGCTATCAGGTCTTCTTCCGGCCAGGTGTGAATGCTCAGGTGGGACTCGGCCAGGATCAGCACCAGGGTGACCGCATCGTTGGGGAAGGCGACATGGCTTGCCTCCAGGACGTGCCCGTTCCCGGCCTGCACCGCCGCGGTGGCGACCTCGGTGAGCTTCGCGACGTCGGTCACCGGCGATGACGGCGTGACGGTCGCGTCCACGGCATAGAGCATCTTCGGCGTCCGCGCCTCCTGCCGCCGCAGGTCCGCGTACTTTCTCGCCGCATCGTCGCCCGGCATGATGTGGGAGGATACCTTACGGTCTGCCGTCCGGGCAGAGACGAACGCCGCGGCCAGCTGCGCACCGGGAGGCAGAGAACGTCAGCATGGATGTCGACTCTGTGATTGCCGAAGTCGCGTCGGCGGTCGGGCTGGCCGAGGGGGCCTCCGGGGTCAGGGACGTGATCCGGGCGATCGCGCGGGCCGAGCCGGTCGCCGCCAGGGAAATCAGCCGGATGGCCGAGCTGCCCGTCCCGATCGTCACCGCCGTCTGCAACGAGCTGCGTAAGCGCGGCGTGCTGGACACCGGCCGGCCGGTCCGGCTGACCGAGGCAGGCCGCGGAGTCTTCGCGAGCGGCCAGCGCGGCCTGCATGCCAGGTGCCCGGTGTGCAACGGGCGCGGGGTCGCCAGCGCCGAAATCACCAAGGCCCTGCAGGGCGAACTGGAGCACGCGGCTGCCGCCGCGCCCGTGGCCAAGCCGGAACTCGATCAGACGCACTGCACCGTAGACACCAAGATCGGCCGGGTCCTGGCCATGCACGAGGCCGGGGCGCTGGCCGGCACGCAGATCATCATCCTCGGCGACGACGATCTGATCTCCGTGGCGATCGCCAGGTTCGCCGCGCTGACCGGGATGCCGGGCGGCATCAGGCGGCTGACGGTGCTGGACACCGACCCCGACGTGCTGGCATGCATCGCGGCGAACACCGAAGGCACCGGCGTGACACCGGAACTCATCCAGCACGATCTCCGTGCGCCGCTGCCTGCCAGGCTGCACCGCGCATTCGACGTGGCCAGCACCGACCCCCCGTACACGGTAGCCGGGGCCAGCCTGTTCCTGTCCCGGGCCGTGGCAGCACTCGGCGGGGATGCCGGCCAGCATGTCTTCTTCTCCTTCGGGGCCCGCAGGCCGGGGGAGACACTGCGCACCCAGGAGCTGATCACCGGCATGGGGCTGACGGTGCGCGCGATGACGCCGAACTTCAACGAGTACGTGGGCGCAGGCATCCTGGCCGGCACCAGCCACCTTTACCACCTGCGCAGCACGGCGTCGCCCGCGCCGCTGATCACCGGTGACTACCAGGGGCCGCTGTACACCGCCGACCTGCGGGCCGCCGTCACCAGGCCGTACCGGTGCGCCGGCTGCGGCGCCGTGCACGCCGTCGGCCCGGGCGCGCAGTGGACCAGGATCGCCAGCCTGCAGGCGGCCGGCTGCCCGGACTGCGGTGGCACGGTATTCCGCCCGATGTCGCTGCAGCAGCGATGACCGGCACCGCGCCGGCGGCCGGCCCGGCAAGGTACCTGATCCGCCGCGCTGCCGACGGCGATCTCGACGCCATCGCGCAGTTCGAGATCGAGATCGCGCGAATATCGTTTAGCGACGACGCCATCACCGATCCGGCCCTGCACCGCAAGCGGGTTTCCGGCGGGCTGGGCAAGCCAGGGGAGATCATGCTGGTCGCCGTCGCCGTCGCCGTGCCGGAGCCAGCGGCAAGGCCAGCTCCGGCGGATGGCAGGCTGGTGGGCTGGGCCTGGATGTCACCGCGGACGAACTCGCTGACCGGCGCCAGATACGGCAACTTCAGGTCGCTTGCCGTCGCCGATATCCCGGACCGCAGCCAGGTAGGGGAATTGCTGCTGGCCGCGGTGCTGCAGGCGGCGGCCGACGCGGGCCTGGCCCAGCTGACCGGCAAGGTTCATGCCGGGAACCTGGGCATGCGCACGTTGTACCGGAAGTTCGGCTTCGAGGCAGCGCACCTCACGATGGAGAAGCGGCTGCCGCCAGGCGGCGGCCGGGCACCGTCATGACGCCGGCCAGGCAGCCGGGCAGCGGGCCGGTCAGCAGGCCGGCCGTCAAGTGCGTGGCCTGGGATATCGACAACACCCTGCTCACCGGGACCTTCATCGAGTCCGGCCCGCGGCAGCCGGCCGCCGATCCGGAGATGACCGCGGCACTGGCCGAGCTTGGCAGCCGCGGCATCGTGCATGCCATCGCGAGCCGGAATCCGCCGGCCGCCGCCGCCTACGCCGCTCAGGTAACCGGCAGCAAGTTCGTCGCGGTCGAGTGCGGCTGGGACCGGAAGTCGGCGGCGATCGGCCGGATCCTGGCTGAGCTCGGCATCGGCGCCGATGCCCTCGCCTACGTCGACGACGATCCGTACGAGCGGGCCGAAGTCTCCTTCGCACTGCCGGACGTGCTGGTGCTGTCCCCGGAAGACATCACGGATGCGCTCGGGTGGCCGGAATTCAGCCCCGCCGTGATTACCGCCGAGGGCCGCCGGCGCAGTGAGCTTTACCTGGAGATGAAGCGCCGCCGCGACGCCGAACGCGAGTTCGGCGGCTCCAGGGATGCCTTCCTGCGCTACTGCCGGACCGAGATCGTAATCGCCCCGGCCGGCGACGCCGATATGCCGAGGCTGCGGGAACTCTCGGTTCGCACCCATCAGTTCAACTCGGCCGGGCAGGGCACGACGGAGGCCTCGTTTCAAGACAAGATCGGTTCACCTGGGTGGGAAGTACTCGTGCTACGGCTGCGCGACCGGTTCGGCGATGACGGCATCGTCGGCGGCTGCGTCATCGAGCACGGCACCGACGGCCGGTGGACGGTCCAGTTGCTGATGATGTCCTGCCGGGCGATGGGCCGGGGCGTCATCGACGCCTTGCTCGGCTGGCTCATCCGGTCGGCGGCCGAGCACGGTGCTCCCGTTCTAGAGGTGCCGTCAGTGCTCAATGCCAGGAACGTGCCGCTGCGGCTGGCCCTGGCCGCAGCCGGATTCCGGGCAGCGGATACCGGCCCGGAGCTGGCTGCCGGGCAGAATGCCTGGCCAGCGGCAGGGCGGATCATGTTCCGCCGCCCGCTGGCCGGGCCGCTGCCAGCACTGCCAGGCTGGCTGACCAGGCTGACCGCCCCGGGCGGTCCGGCCCAGCGCGGAACCGGAGGCGCGCCCTGATCGTCGATGAACTACGCGGGATGCTGGCCGACGTCACCCGGCGTCCCGAGCTGCGGTCGGCGCCTGCCGACGCGCCGCTTTTCGGGTCGGGCATCGGGCTCGACTCACTGGCCGGCACGCTGCTGCTGCGCGAGATCACCCACCGGTACGGCGTCGACGTCGCGGCGGAGGACATCAATCTCGACGCCCTTGCCTCGCTTGCGACGCTGGCGGATTTCATCCAGGCCCGGTCGCCCGGCCAGCACACGGCCTAGCCGGCGCAGGGATGGCGTCGAGATCGCCGTCGGCAGCGCGGCGGATCAGGTACCTTGCCGGGCCTGCCGCTGGCACGGCTGAGCCGGAAGCGGCCAGGCTGCTGCTGGCTCGAAGGCGACCCGCACGAGGCCCGGGTAGTCTCGTCGTGCGGGGGGATTTGGCCTCGTAGCTGGAGGTGCCGATGCGCGCGGTCTTCGCGATGGATGCTTGCCGGACGCCAGTAGGGAAGATCAAGGGAGCCCTCGCCGGGATCCGGCCGGACCATCTTGCCGCCGAGGTAATCAGCGCGCTCGTCGCCCGCAGCCCGCAGCTCGACCCCGGGTCGATCGACGACGTCTACTGGGGCGCGGCCAACCAGGCAGGCGAGGACAACAGGAACGTGGCGCGGATGGGCGTCCTGCTCGCGGGGCTGCCGGTGACCATCCCCGGCGCCACGGTCAACCGGCTGTGCGGCTCGGGGATGGAGGCCATCGCCGACGCTGCCAGGGCAATCGCGGCCGGCGAGGCCGACATCTGCCTGGCGGGCGGCTCGGAGTCGATGACCCGGGCCCCGTTCGTGCTGCCCCGCGCGGAAAGCCCGTTTCCCCGCGATCCCGGGCTAGCCGATACCAGGCTCGGCTGGCGGCTGGTGAGCGAGCGGATGCGCGAGCTCTATCCGCCGGTCAGCCTCGGCGAGACCGCGGAGAACGTCGCCGACCGGTATGGCGTCAGCAGGGCCCGGCAGGATCAGTTCGCGCTGCTCAGTCACCAGCGCGCCAGCCGTGCACAGGCCGCCGGGCTGCTGGCAGAGGAGATCATCCCGGTCGCTGCAGCTGGCGGCGCAGTGACGGCGGATGAGGGCATCAGGCCGGACCTCAAGCTGTCCGAGCTGGCCGCCAAGAAGCCGGTGTTCCGCAAGAACGGAACGGTGACCGGCGGCAACTCCTCGCCGCTGAACGATGGCGCGGCGGGCCTGCTGCTGATGTCGGAGCGCGCTGCCGCGGCGGCGGGCGCGGAACCGATCGCCAGGTACGCGGGCACTGCCGCGGCCGGTGTGCACCCGGATTACATGGGCATCGGCCCGGTGCCGGCGATGACGAAGGCGCTGACCCGGGCCGGGTGGCAGGCCGACGACCTGGACCTGGCCGAAGTCAACGAGGCGTTCGCGGCGCAGGCCGTGGCGGTGCTCAACGATCTGAAGCTCGACCCTGAGCGGGTGAACGTGAACGGCGGCGCGATCGCGATCGGGCATCCGCTCGGCTGCTCGGGCGCCCGGATTACCACCGCGCTGCTGCATGAGTTCCGGCGGCGTGCCGCCAGCCGGGCGGCGGCCACCATGTGCATCGGCGTAGGCCAGGGGATCGCCACCTTGTGGGCGGCCAGCTAGCCGCCGGGTGGCGGCCCAGGCCGGGCTGCCAGGCTTCCTTGATCCTTGCGGTCCTGATCCTTGCGGCCCGGCTGGCTATGGCGGCCGCGATGGCGGGATAGACCAGCACCGACAGGACCCCGGTCCTGATACGCCGGGTCAGGCGCCGGCCACCGCCACCACGCCGGTCATCGTGCCGACTATCGCGAGCGATCCGGACAGCGACGGCGAGGCGAAATGCGGCAGGGCCGAACCCAGCCCGATGCGCTGCCGGATTGCCCCGCTCGCCTGGGCGAGCTGATAAAGCGTCCCGGCGTCCCAGTCAGCTACCCACACCGCGCCGCCGCCCACCACGGGCGACCCCGATGCCGGGCCCGGGCCCCGCCACAGCACCCTGAGCTGGTCGTTGGCCACGGAGACCGCGGCCATCCCGCCGCCGCCCTCGCACGGCACGTACGCGACCGCGCCCGCCACCGCCGCGGCTCCGAACGCCGGGCAGATCTGGCCCTGGGCGAGCTGGCCGCCGATACCGCCCAGCCGCGCCGCGTCGAGCAGGTAGCCGGTGCCGCGCTTGCCGACCGCGAGCACCCGGCCGCCCGGCAGCAGCGCCGGGGACATCGAGCTCAGGTCAAGGTCGTTCGCATTGTCGTCGGCCCAGGTAGCCGGCGCGAAGATGCCGGTCCGGCGCAGCGCCGGCGAAAGCGCCGTGACCGAGTCGCTGCCATCGAAGGGCGGCCTGGTCGCGGCGCCGTTGCCGACGCTCACGTAGATCGTCCGGTCCGGGCCGATGACCGGCCCGCCCGGCTCCCAGATGCCGGCCTCCCTGGCTGTCGGCACCCGGTAGGCGAGGATCGGCCCGCGGCCGGTCACCGGGACCGCGGCCACCGAGCCGATGTACGGCCCGCAATCGCCGAAATGGCCGCCGAAGGCGACATAGACGTGCCCCGCCTCGAGCGCCAGCGCGGCACGCTGCTGGTCATACGACGGATGGCCGTCCGGCGCCGGGATCGTCCTGGACACGGCGACCTTCCCGGTGCGCAGCCGCAGGCCGGCCAGGACCGCCCGGGAGCCGGCGGTCTCCGCCACCGCGTAGACGAGGCGGTTGGCATGGTCGTAGACCGGCGTGCCGGTGATGCCGAGCGGGCCGATGTTGCCGCACGGCTGGCCGTCTAGCGGGACGGGCGTGCCCAGGTGCGTTCGCCAGAGCACCCGGCCCGTCGCCCGCTGCAGCGCGTAGACCGTGTCATTCTCGGTAGCCGCGATCACGGTGCCGCCGATGATCAGCGGCTGTCCGTAAACCGCGCCGTCCAGCCGCCGGGACCAGGCAACCGACAGCCGCCCGGCTGGCGGCACGCCGCGGGCAACGCCGGTCCGGGCGGCGTTGCCGTGATACTCGGGCCAGTCCGGTGCCCGCCCGGGCGCTGCGCCGCCCCCGGCGGCCCCGGCCCCGGCCCCGGCCCCGGCCGTCCCGGGGCCGGCCGTCCCGGCCCCGGTCGCCGGGCTGGGCGAGGCCGGCCCGCCGGGCGCCGCCGGGCTGCCGCACGCCGCCAGCCCGCTAGCCAGCGCGAGCACTGCGAATGCGGCGCGGACGCCGGAGCGGCGGCCGAAGCGGCGGCCGGCCCCCGGATCCTGGCTGGCGCGTATCCGCATGCAGCCAGTCTGCACCGGTAGGGTCGGCGGTGCATCACGTGCGACTAAGGGGGCCGTGACCGTGCAGCCAGGCGCCACCGGACCGCCCGGCGCCACCGGACCGCCCGGCGGGACCGGACCGCCCGGCGGGACCGGACAGCCCGGCGGGACCGGAGCCCGCGGGACCGGACGCCCGGCCGGCCCGCCTGATCCGCAGGCGCGGGTGCTGACCATCCCGAACGCGATCAGCGTGGCCAGGCTGGCCGGCGTGCCGGTCTTCTTGTGGCTGGCACTCGGGCCGCGGACCCGGGCAGCCGATACCTGGGCGGTCATCCTGCTGGTCGCGGCCGGGGCCTCGGACTGGCTGGACGGCAAGATTGCCCGCGCGCTGAACCAGCAGAGCAAACTCGGCCAGGTGCTCGACCCGGCGGCCGACCGGCTCTACATCCTGGCCACACTCACCGCGCTGGTGATCCGGGGCATCATTCCCTGGTGGCTATTCGGGCTGCTGGTCGCCCGCGAACTCGTGCTCGGCGTGGCCTTGGCCAGGCTGCGGTCGCGCGGCTACGGGCCGCTGCAGGTGAGCTTCGTCGGCAAGGCCGCGACGTTGTGCCTGTTCTATGCGTTCCCGCTGCTGCTGCTCGGCGCGCACGCGGGGACTTTCGGCAGCCTGGCCCGGATCGTCGGTTGGGCGATGGCGATCTGGGGAACTGCACTGTACTGGTGCGCCGCCGGCCTGTACCTCAGGCAGACCCGGGATTTGCTCAGGGCCGCCGCGGCGGCGAAACGGGGCAGTCCGCCATAGGGTGTGATGAGCGGCGCAAATGCAGCTAAGCAACGCCGAAGGGAGCTCTGCCAGCTTGTGAAGGCCGTTGTGATGGCGGGCGGGGAGGGCACCCGGCTGCGCCCGATGACCGCCAACCAGCCGAAGCCACTGCTGCCGGTGGCAAACCAGCCGATCATGGAGCACGTGCTGCGGCTGCTGAAGCGGCACAAGTTCGCGGAGACGGTCGTCACCGTGCAGTTCCTTGCCTCGCTGGTGCGCAACTACTTCGGCGACGGCGAGGAAGTCGGGATGAGCCTGCAGTACGCCACCGAGGAGATGCCGCTCGGCACGGCCGGCAGTGTGAAGAACGCCGAGGATGCCCTGCGCGACGCGCCGTTCCTGGTGATCTCCGGAGACGCGCTCACCGACATCGACCTGTCCGAGATGGTCCGGTTCCATCAGGAAAACGGCGCGCTGGTGACGGTCGGCCTGACCCGGGTGCCGAACCCGCTGGAGTTCGGCATCATCATCGTCGACGACGACGGCCGCATCCAGCGCTTCCTGGAGAAGCCGACCTGGGGCCAGGTCTTCTCGGACACCGTCAACACCGGGATATACGTGATGGAGCCGGAGGTACTGGCCGGAATCCCGGCCGGCGAGCCGGTGGACTGGTCCGCTGACGTGTTCCCGAGGCTGGTCGACCGGGGCGCGCCGCTGTTCGGCTGGATCGCCGACGGCTACTGGGAGGACGTCGGCACGCACGAGAGCTACCTGAAGGTGCAGGCGGACATGCTGTCCGGCCGGGTCGAGGCGGAGATCGCCGGATTCGAGGTCTCACCCGGCATCTGGGTCGCCGAGGGCGCCGAGGTAGACCCGGAGGCGATCTTGAACGGGCCGCTGTGCATCGGGGAGTACGCGAAGATCGAGGCCGGCGCGCAGCTTCGCGAGTTCACCGTGATCGGCAGCAACGGCGTGGTCAAGGAAGGCGCGTTCCTGCACCGGGCGGTCGTGCACAACAACGTCTACGTCGGCCAGGGCGCCACCCTGCGCGGCTGCGTGATCGGCAAGAACACCGACGTGATGGCCTCGGCCCGGATCGAGGAAGCCGCGGTGATCGGGGACGAATGCCTGATCGAGGCCGAGGCGTACATCTCGTCCGGGGTCAAGGTCTACCCGTTCAAGACCATCGAGGCCGGCGCGGTCGTCAACACCAGCGTCATCTGGGAATCCCGCGGCCAGCGGACGCTATTCGGGCCGCGCGGGGTCTGCGGGCTGGTCAACGTCGAGATCACGCCGGAGCTCTGCGTCCGGCTGGCCAGCGCGTACGCGACCACGCTCAAGAAGGGCGCGGTGGTCACCACGTCCCGGGACGTGTCCAGGGCGGCCCGCGCGCTGAAGCGGGCCGTGCACAGCGCGCTCAACGCCAGCGCCATCAACGTGCTGGACCTGGAGGCCCAGCCGCTGCCGGTGGCGAGATTCGAGACGGCGCGCGGGGAATGCAGCGGCGGCATCGCGCTGCGCACCACCCCGGGCGATCCGCAGTCCATCGACATCATCTTCCTTGACGACGGCGGCGCGGACGTGTCCCTGGCCGCCCGGCGCAAGATCGAGCGCGTGTTCTCCCGGCAGGAATACCGGCGGGCGTTCCCTGGCGAGATCGCCGAGCTCACCTACCCGGCGCGGGTCCGCGAGTCCTACGTGCACGACCTGCTCAGCTGCGTCGACATGAGCGGCGTCAGCGAGGCGGGGATGAAGGTGGTGGTCGACTGCGCGGGCGGCACCGTCTCGCTGATCCTGCCGGTGCTGCTCGGCCGGTTCGGCGTGGACGTGCTGACCGTCAACAACCGGCTGGACGAGGAGTCGCCGACCCAGTCACTGGCCCAGACGCGGGCCGGCCTGCAGCGGCTCGCCGACCTGGTGGCCTCGTCCCGGGCGGACTTCGGCGTGCGGTTCGATCCGGTCGGCGAGCGGATCATGCTGGTTGACGACAAGGGCGGCATGATCAGCGATGACCGGGCGCTGCTGGTGGTACTCGACCTGATCGCCGCTGAGCGGCGCACCGGACGGGTGGTGCTTCCCGTTACCACCACCAGGGTCGCCGAGCAGGTCGGTGACTTCCACCATGTCCGGGTGGACTGGACTACCACCTCCTCACACGGGCTGGCCGAGGCCACCGCGGCCGGTGACGTGATCTTCGCGGCGGACGGCCGGGGCGGCTTCATCGTGCCCGAGTTCAGCCGGACCGTGGACGGCATCGCGGCATTCGCCCGGCTGCTCGGGCTGGTGGCGCGGACCCGGCTGACGCTCAGTCAGATAGATGCCAGGATCCCGGCCGCCTACCTGCTCAAGCGGTCACTGCCGACGCCGTGGGCGGCCAAGGGGAGCGTGATGCGCACAGTGGCCGAGGCGGCCGGCGAGCGGGAAGTCGACACCACCGACGGGATCCGGGTGGTCGAGCCGGGCGTCGGCTGGATACTTGCCCTGCCCGACCCGGCCGATTCCGTCACGCACCTGTGGGCGGAAGGCAAGGACGAGGATGCCGCGCAGGCGCTGCTTGACGAGTGGGCCGCGGTCGTAGAGAGCGCCGGGCACTGGGCGCCAGGGCACTAGGCGTGGCCGGCGATCACGACCTGCCGAGTGCCGGCGCGGGCATACCCTGGCATGAGACAATCGCGGTCATCGTCGGGTGGCGACGGTGCGTCGGAGGTGCGGCCGGATGTGGCGCAGGCGTCGGGAGAGTTCCCCGGTCGGTCCCGCGCGGGCCGAGCCGTCCGGGCGCGGCACCGACGCAGCCGGGCCGCCAGGCGAGGCCGGGCGGAGCTTCGCGTGGCGGCATCGAGCGTGGCGCATGGACCGGCGCGCCGCGGCGCAGGTAGCTTGGACAGCGCCACCGGAGTACGCAGCCGGCGGCACCCAGACCGACCTGGTTCCCGCCCCGGTCGCGTGGCTGACTGAGGGGAGGCCCGGCAAGGAGATGCCCAGCGTCTACTGCACCGGATGCGGCCGGGCGAATCCCGCTGGGGCTCGCTTCTGCTCGCACTGCGGTACCGCACTCGCCTATGGTGCCGGCGAGGGCGGTGCTGAGACGACATCGATCATTTCAGCCGCCAACGCTGAGCTTGCCGAGGCAGAGTTCGGGGACGATCCAAGCGCTGATCCGGCGATGCTGGCCACGCTCCCGGCGGGCACGGCGCTGCTGGTGGTACGGCGCGGCCCGAACGCGGGCAGCAGGTTCCTGCTGGACAGCGACCTCACCACGGCCGGCCGCCATCCGGAGAGCGACATCTTCCTCGACGACGTGACGGTCTCCCGGCGGCATGCCGAGTTCTACCGGCAGGCAGGCAGCTTCACGGTCCGCGACGTGGGCAGCCTCAACGGCACCTACGTGAACCGCGAGCGGATCGAGGAAACCGAGCTGAGCGGCGGTGACGAGGTGCAGGTAGGCAAGTTCCGCCTGCTGTTCCTGCTGAGCCCGCGCTCGCAAGCTGAGTTCGGCGGCGGGGGCGTGCAGGTCGGGGGATGAACGCATCGCCGGCCCGGCCGTACCTCGGCATCGGCGAGGTCCTGGCCAAGCTCCGCCCGGACTTCCCCGACGTCAGCGTCTCGAAGATCCGTTTTCTTGAGTCGGAAGGCCTGATCTCGCCCGCGCGCTCGCCGTCCGGGTACCGGAAATTCGCGGTGGCTGACGTCGAGCGGCTCCGGTACATCCTGACCGCCCAGCGCGACCACTACCTGCCGCTGCGGGTCATCAGGGAGCGCCTCGTGCCCGCGGCGGCTGGCGGCCCTGCGGACGGCGCCGGATTCCGCGAGCCGGCCGCCGCGGCACCCGGCTCAGCTGACCAGCCGGCGCTGCTGAGCAGGCGCGAACTGCTCGCTGCCGCGGGAATCAGCGATGATCAACTCGCCGAGCTCGAGGATTTCGGCCTGCTGCGCCGGCGCGGACGGCAGTTCGGCCAGGACGCGCTCGAAGTGGCACGGACCGTCGGCGCGCTGGCCGCCTACGGCGTCGAGGCCCGGCACCTGCGCGCCGTGCGCGCCGCGGCCGAACGCGAGATGTCGCTGATCGAGCAGGTGATCGCGCCCACGCTGCGGCAGCGGAACGCGGCGGCCAGGCAGCAGGCGGGTGCCGCCGCGCGCCAGATCGCCGCCTTGTCGCTGCGGCTGCACCGCGCGCTGATCGAGACCGCGCTGGCCGAGGCCGGGCTTCCCGGCACCGGCCTGCCGGACACCGGGCCGCCGGGCCGGGCCGGCCCGGCCTGGCCGGACGAAGCCGCCGGTGCGGGCGGCGAGCCGGATTCAGAAGGGGATGGCTACCCGCAATCGGCGCAGCGCCGGGCGGCCGGCGGGGGCGGCGGGCACCCAGGCCGGGGCTTCGGCGGGGCCAGCGCATGAGCATTTTTAACGGGTTGCGGCGGCGCTGGTCGCCGCCCGGCACGGCCAATGGCGGCGGGGCTCGGGCGAGCTAGCGGCGATAGCCGGTGTACGTTGACAAAGGGAGCGCCCTTAAGCAGGGTCCAGAATTGAGGCAGCGCGTCAGGCGCACGTGAGGACGGAGCCGCCGTGAGGCAGATGGAGGTCGTAGGCGTCCGGGTTGAGATGCCCACGAACAACCCCATCGTCCTGCTGAAGGAATCGCAGGGGGAGAGGTACTTGCCGATCTGGATCGGCCCGATGGAGGCGACGGCGATCGCCTTCGCGCAGCAGGGCATGGTGCCCGCGCGGCCGCTTACCCATGACCTGTTCCGGGACGTGCTTGAGGCACTGGGCGTGCAACTGCAGACCGTCAACATCACCGCGCTGCGAGATGGCATCTTCTTTGCCGACCTGATTTTCTCCAACGGCAAGGAAGTCAGCGCCAGGCCGTCGGACTCGATCGCGCTCGCGCTTCGGACCGGCGCCACGATCTTCGCCAGCGACGAGATCCTCGACGAGGCAGGCGTCGCGATCCCGGACGAGCAGGAGGACGAGGTCGAAAAATTCCGGGAATTCCTCGACACGATCACGCCGGAGGACTTCGGCCGCGCCACCTGAGCACCGCTGGAGTGCGCTGGTGCCAACGGGGCCGGTGGTCTGTCACGGTTGGTCACTCTTACCGCGACGCGCCGGGCCAGATCGTTGACGAGTTCACCGCGGCCGGCCTACGGTGCGAGACGTGTACCCAGGGAGGCTGCTCCCGGGCCGGAGGTGGGCGTGGCGGTAACTAAGGGTCAGGACCAGGCGCCGGGCGTTCGCCGCGCGGCGGCCCGGCGCGCCGAGGAGCAGGGCCTGCTCTTCGGTGAGGAACTGATGGCACAGCCGGCGCCCGCGGGCGAGGAAACCGGCGGCTACCGGGGCCCGACGGCATGCGCCGCCGCCGGGATCACCTACCGCCAGCTGGACTACTGGGCCCGCACCGGCCTGGTCGAGCCGAGCGTGCGCGCGGCCACCGGATCGGGCTCCCAGCGGCTCTACGGCTTCCGCGATATCCTCGTGCTGAAGGTCGTGAAGCGGCTGCTTGACACCGGGATCTCGCTGCAGCAGATCCGGGCCGCGGTCGAGCACCTGGGTGCCAAGGGCACCAGCGACCTGGCGCGGGTAACGCTGATGAGCGACGGCGCCAGCGTCTACGAATGCACGTCGGCGGACGAGGTCGTCGATCTGCTGCAAGGCGGCCAGGGCGTCTTCGGCATCGCGCTCGGCCGGGTCTGGCAGGAGGTCGAGGGCAGCCTCGCCGAGCTGCCGGCCGAGCAGGCTGCGGCCGATGACGGCGGCCTGCCGGGGCCGGATCCCGGCCGGGCTGACGAGCTGTCCAGGCGCCGCGCGCGCAAGACCGGCTGACCGGAACTGGCCTGCTGCCGCTGACCCGGCAAAGCCCGGCTCGCCAGCCGAGGCGAAGGCCGGCTCCGGCACCCGCAGCGGCCGGAGCGGCCGGCTCGCGGCGGAGTCCGCGGGCAGCGGCCAGGGTGGCGGGGGAGACCGCGTTAAACTGTAAATTCGTCAAGTCTGTTAATTTGAGCGGATGCTCGCGACCATCTCCGTCCGCGACGTCCGCAAGTCCTATGGTGACCTGCGCGCCGTGGACGGCGTCAGCTTCGAGGTGGCGCCCGGCGAGTTCTTCGGCATCCTGGGCCCGAACGGGGCCGGCAAGACCACCACGCTGGAGATCATGGAGGGGCTGCGCGAGGCCGACGCGGGCGAGGCGATCGTCCTCGGCATGCCGGCCTGGCCGCGGAACCCGGCGCTGCTGCCGCGGATCGGCGTGCAGCTGCAGGCCTCGTCGTTCTTCGAGCGGCTGACCGCCAGGGAGCAGCTCGCCACCTTCGCCGCGCTGTACGGCATCCCGGCGCGGCGGGCTGATGAGATGCTCGAGGTCGTGGGCCTGACCGACAAGGCAGGCACCAGGACGGAGAAACTTTCCGGCGGTCAGGCGCAGCGGCTGTCTATCGCCTGCGCGCTCGTGCACGGGCCCGATGTCGTCTTCCTAGACGAGCCGACCGGCGCGCTCGACCCGCAGGCCAGGCGCAACCTGTGGGATCTGCTGCGGGGGATCGCCGCGGAAGGGCGCACGGTGGTGCTGACCACCCACCACATGGACGAGGCGGAGATCCTCTGCGAACGGGTAGCGATCATGGACCACGGCAGGATTCTGCAGATCGGGCCGCCGGCCGCGCTGGTCCGGGCGCTCGATTTCCCGACCCGGATCACGATCGAGTCCGGGCCGGCCGCCGAGGGCGCGCGGGCTGCGCTGCCCGGTGACGAGGTGACCGACGACGGGGTGGAGCTGGCGATCGTCACCCGGGATCCGGCCCGGGCACTCGGCTGGCTGGCCGGGCACGGCTCGCTGGCCGGGCTGCAAGTCAGGGGCGGGAACCTGGAGGACGTCTTCCTGCAGCTCACCGGGCGGGAGTACCGCGCATGACGAGGCAGGCCGGCGCCACGCAACGGGAGCGGCGATGAGAGCGCACGCGCTGCGCAGCCTGTCCCGCGCGATGTTCCTCGGGTTCGTCCGGGATCGCGGAGCCATGATCTTCACGATCCTGATCCCGGTGCTGTTCCTCGTGCTGCTCGGGTCGATCTACAAGAGCTCGTCCGCGCCGCAGGTCACCGTCGTCGAGGTGGGCAAGGTCAGCCTGCTTGACCAGGCCGGCGGACACGGCCAGCTGAGCCAGATCCTGAAGATCACCAAGTCGCGGAGCCTTGCGGCCGCGGTCAAAGACGTGCGGCAGGGCAACGATGACGCCGTCGTGCAGCAGCAGGGCAATGCGCTCGTCGTCCGCTACTCGATCGCGGACCAGGTCACGGCCGGCCTGGTAAACAGCGTCTTCTCGTCGATCGTGCAGCAGGCTAACCAGCAGGCAAGCGGCCGCCCTGCCGCCTTCAGGCTCTCCGCCCGGCAGGTGGAGGACAAGTCGCTCAAGCCCATCCAGTACCTGGCGCCCGGCCTGCTCGGCTGGGCGATAGCGTCGGGTGCCACCTTCGGCGCGGCGATAACGCTGGTGAGCTGGCGGGAGAACAAGCTGCTTCGGCGGCTGCGGCTCGCCCCGGCCAGCGCCGCGTCCGTGGTCGGCGCCAGGATCGCGGTCAGCCTCGCGGTCGCGCTTGTCCAGCTGGCCGTGTTCCTGGCCATCGCCACCACCCCGTACTTCGGGCTGAAGCTCACCGCCGCGTGGTGGATGGCGATCCCGGTGGTGGTCTGCGGGACGCTGGCGTTCCTTTCCATCGGCCTGCTGGTCGGAGCCGTCGCGAAGACCCAGCAGGCAGCGACGTCGATCGCGAACCTGGTGATCCTGCCGATGGCGTTCCTGGGCGGCGCGTTCATCCCGCTCAACTTCGCGCCCAGGTGGATACAGGACGTCTCCTACGCGCTGCCGCTGCGTTACCTGGTGCTCGGCATGCAGGACGTGCTGGCCCGCGGCGACGGGCCCGCCGCGGCGCTGCCCGCCATCGGGCTGCTGCTCGGCATCGCCGCGGTGCTGACCGGCATCTCGGCCCGGGTGTTCCGCTGGGACCAGATCTAGCCCGAGGACATCTAGCCGGAATCATTGGGCCGCGCGGGTGCCTCGGGTAGGCTCACAGGCGCTGACGACACCGCCCGGGAGAGACCTCGCGAACGCGGCGGGGCGCCGAAGGTGCAACCTCCCCGGAACCTCTCAGGCAGCACGGACCGGGCGGGCCAGGCGTCTCTGGAGGCTGCCTCGCGGCGGGCGACAGAGGGGGAGTCAGGCGGCCGCGCGCGGTGGCCGCCCCGGACCGCCCCGTGGGAGACTGCCATGGAATTCGCCCAGCGGCACATCGGGCCAGCCGAGCCCGAGCAGGATCGGATGCTGGCCGCCATCGGCTACGAATCACTCGACGATCTGGTCGCCGCGGCGCTGCCGCCCGGCCTGGCCGGGCAGGCTGAGCTGGCACTGCCGCCGCCGCTGAGCGAGCCGGAAGCGCTGGCCGAGCTCCGCCGCCTCGCAGGCCGGAACCAGGTCCTCACCTCGATGATCGGCCTGGGCTACTACGGGACCGTGACGCCCGCGGTGATCCGCCGCAACCTGCTGGAGAACCCAGCCTGGTATACCGCCTACACGCCGTACCAGCCGGAGATCTCGCAAGGCCGGCTGGAGGCGCTGCTCAACTTCCAGACGATGGTCGCGGACCTGACCGCGCTGCCGCTGGCCGGGGCGTCGATGCTGGACGAGGCGACCGCGGCGGCCGAGGCGATGACCATGGCCAGGCGGGCGGCCGGGCGGGGCCGGATCTTCCTGGCCGATGCCGACTGCCTGCCGCAGGTGCTGGCCGTGCTCGCCACCAGGGCCGAGCCGCTCGGCATCGAGCTGGTGACCGGGGAAGTCACGCCCGAGCTGGTAGCGGCGCAGCCGGACGGCGAGCTGTTCGGGGTGCTGCTGCCTTACCCAGGGGCCAGCGGGGCTATCCGGGAGCTGCGCCCGGCCATCGAGGCGGCGCATGCCCGCGGCGCGCTGGCGGTGGTGGCGGCCGACCTGCTGGCGCTGACGCTGCTCGTCCCGCCGGGCGAGTTCGGCGCGGACATCGCGGTTGGCAGCACGCAGCGGTTCGGGGTGCCGATGGGCTTCGGCGGCCCGCACGCCGCCTACATCAGCGTCCGCGACGCGCTGAAGCGCCAGCTGCCAGGCCGCCTGGTAGGCGTCTCGCTGGACGCGGACGGCCAGCCCGCTTACCGGCTTGCGCTGCAGGCGCGCGAGCAGCACATCCGCCGCGAGAAGGCGACAAGCAACATCTGCACGGCGCAGGTCCTGCTCGCCGTCATCGCCGCCATGTACGCCGCGTACCACGGCCCGGACGGGCTCACCGCGATCGCGCGGCGGGTGCACCTGAAGGCCACGGCGCTGGCCGCCGCGCTGCGCGAGCGCGGCCTGGCGGTGCACGACATGCCCTTCTTCGACACCGTACGGGTGCGGATGCCCGGCGGCGCGGCCGCGGCGCTGCGGCGGGCTCGCGACGCGGGCTACAACCTTTACCTGGCCGATCCGGAGACCCTGCAGATCGCCTGTGACGAGACCACCACCGATGAGCAGCTCAGGGCGGTCATCGCGGCCGTCTGCGAGGGCCCGGCAGCGTCGGTACGGCTCAGCGGCGCGGCTGGCGCGGCGGCGCGGCTGGCGCGCCCGGGCCGCCTGGCCCGCTGCTGCGCACGTCGGAGTTCCTCACCCATCCGGTCTTCAGCGCGCACCGCAGCGAGACATCGATGCTGCGGTACCTGCGGCGGCTCGCCGACATGGACATCGCGCTGGATCGGTCCATGATCCCGCTTGGCTCCTGCACCATGAAGCTGAACGCGGCGGCGGAGATGGAGCCGATCAGCTGGCCGGGGTTCGCCGACCTGCACCCGTTCGCTCCGGCCGACCAGGCCGAGGGGTACCTGAGCCTGATCGCCGGCCTGGAGCGCATGCTCACCGAGATCACCGGATACGACCTGGTGTCACTGCAGCCGAACGCAGGCTCCCAGGGCGAGCTCACCGGGCTGCTCGCCATCCGCGGCTACCACCGCTCCCGGCAGCAGCCGGAGCGGACGGTCTGCCTGATCCCCGAGTCCGCGCACGGCACGAACGCGGCCAGCGCGGTGCTCGCCGGATTCCGGGTAGTGGTGGTCAAGTGCGGCTCGGACGGCGCCATCGACCTCGGCGACATGCGCGCGAAGCTGGCATCGCACGAGGGCACGATCGGGGCGATCATGCTCACCTACCCGTCCACCAACGGCGTGTTCGAGGAAACCGTCACCGCAGTGTGCGATGAGGTGCATGCCGCAGGCGGACAGGTTTACGTCGATGGCGCCAACCTGAACGCCCTGGTCGGGCTGGCCAAGCCGGGCAGCTTCGGCGCCGACGTGTCACACCTGAACCTGCACAAGACCTTCTGCATCCCGCACGGCGGCGGCGGCCCCGGAGTGGGGCCGGTTGCCGTGCGGTCGCACCTCGGCCGGTTCCTGCCCGGCCACCCGGTGCTGGCCGGGCCGGCGGTCGCCAGCGGTCAGTTCGGCCCGCCGGACGGTAACTGGCCCGGCCCGGTCGCGGCCGCGCCCTACGGGTCTGCCGGGATCCTGCCGATCTCCTGGGCCTATATCGCGATGATGGGAGCCGGCGGCCTGCGCCGCGCCACCGACGTCGCGATCCTGTCCGCGAATTACGTTGCCAAGCGCGTCGGCCCGGCTTTCCCGGTGCTCTACACGGGCCGGGGCGGGCTGGTCGCGCACGAGTGCATCCTGGACCTGCGTCCGGTCACCAGCGAGACCGGTATCACCGCCGAGGACGTGGCCAAACGGCTGATCGACTACGGCCTCCACGCACCGACCATGTCGTTCCCGGTGGCCGGCACGCTGATGGTCGAGCCGACCGAGAGCGAGGATCTGGCCGAGCTCGACCGGTTCTGCGACGCGATGATCGCTATCCGTCAGGAAATCGCGCGGGTGGCCTCCGGCGAGTACGACGCCCAGGACAACCCGCTGAAGAACGCGCCGCATACCGCATCGATGCTGCTGGCCGCCGACTGGAAGCACCCCTACCAGCGCGCTGACGCCGCCTACCCGGCACCGGGCGACCGGCGCGCCAAGTACTGGCCGCCGGTCCGCCGGATCGATCAGGCCTACGGTGACCGGCACCTGGCCTGCGCCTGCCCGCCACCGGAAGCATTCGCCGGCTGATCCCGCCGACGGCGGCCCGGCGGCGGACCTGAAAGCGATAGCCGGCTAGGCCGGATTTGGAGGATGCATGCAGATCATCGCGGCTGCCGGGATCTTCACCGGGCCGGCTAGCGGCACCGGCAATCACTGGGTGGAGCAGCTGCGGGTCGCCGACCTGAGCGTCGGCACCTACTCGGTCCGCCGTGGCGGCGCGGACGATCAGTCTCCGCACACCGAGGACGAGATCTACGTGGTGACGGCCGGGCGGGCGCGGCTGGAGGCCGGCGGCCAGCGCGTCCTCGTCGGCCCCGGCTCGGTGATCTTCGTGCCGGCCGGCCAGGTGCACCGGTTCACCGAGGTAACGGAAGACCTGGCCGCCGTAGTGCTGTTCGCCCCGGCCGAGGGAACACGTGCGGCAGCGCCGGGCTAGCCGCCAATCGTGCGGCCCTTCCACTCGCCGCCGCGGTCGTCCCCTTCGGCGGCCCGCACCAGCGCCGCCACGGTTCCCGGCCCGAAGCTGATGTCGGCGTCGGCGAACAGCACGTCGTCGGTGCCGCCCGCGGCATCAAGGCCCTGCCGCATCGCCCACACCTTGCCCGTCCAGCCGGACGGCCGGCCGCCGCCGCTGATCACCAGGGGCTGCCTGCCCGCCGGGCCGCCCGGCTGCCCGAGCGCGACGGCCACCGCAGCGGTGCCGTCCGAGGCGGTCAGCAGGCAGGCGGCAGCGGCGACGGGCACCCGCCTAGCCTGGCAGGCCGGCCAAGGCTGCCCGGCTATGCGGGCCGGCCCGCATAGAGTTGCCGTATGGCAGATCCGGCGAGCTACCGGCCCGCCCCCGGCTCGATTCCCGAGTCCCCCGGCGTCTACCGGTTCCGCGATTCCGGTGGCCGGGTGATTTACGTAGGGAAGGCGAAAAACCTCAGGTCCCGGCTGAATTCCTACTTCGCCGATTTCGCCGGGCTGCACCCGCGTACGCAAACGATGCTGCGGTCGGCGTCCGCGGTTGACTGGACGATTGTCGGCACCGAGGTAGAAGCGTTCCAGCTGGAGTACTCCTGGATCAAGGAGTTCGACCCCAGGTTCAACGTCAGGTACCGCGATGACAAGAGCTACCCTTACCTGGCCGTCACGATGAGCGAGGAGTTTCCCCGGGTAACGGTCATGCGCGGGGCGAAGCGGCGCGGTGTCCGCTATTTCGGCCCGTACTCGCACGCCTGGGCAATCAGGGACACGGTCGACACATTGCTCCGGGTATTCCCGGTGCGGACCTGCTCGGCGGGCGTTTTCAAGCGGGCCGGCCAGATCGGCCGGCCGTGCCTGCTCGGCTATATCGGCAAGTGCTCCGCGCCGTGTGTCGGCCGGGTCAGCGCCGAGCAGCACCTCCTGCTGGCCGAGGAGTTCTGCGACTTCATGTCCGGCCAGACCGCCCGGTTCATCCGGCGGCTCGAGGCTCAGATGCGCGAGGCAGCCGCTGCCGAGGAGTTCGAGCGGGCGGCCAGGCTGCGCGACGACGTCAAGGCGCTGCAGCGTGCCCTGGAGAAGCAGGCGGTTGTCCTCGGCGACGGGACCGACTGTGACGTTATCGCGCTGTCCGAGGACCAGCTTGAGGCCGCCGTGCAGATCTTCTACGTCCGCGGCGGCCGGGTCCGCGGACAGCGGGGCTGGGTGGTCGACAAGGTCGAGGACGTGACAACGGAGGAACTCGTCGAGCATTTCCTCGGCCAGGTGTACGGCGACGACGCGATCGCGGGCCAGGCGACGGCGCAGCCCGCGGCGGCGCAACGGGGGCCCGGGGCCAGGCGGCCGGAGGCCAGGCAGCCCGCGCCGGGCGCCGAGCGGGCGGTCCCGCGCGAGGTGCTCGTGCCGGTCCTGCCGCCGGCCGCGGCCACCGTCGAGGAATGGCTGGCGGCTTGCCGCGGCGGCCCGGTGTCCCTCCGGGTTCCCCGCCGGGGCGACAAGAAGGCCCTGCTCACGACCGTGGCGCGGAACGCCGCCGAGTCGCTGGCGCTGCACAAGACCCGGCGGGCAAGCGACCTGAGCACCCGCAGCCGGGCGCTCGCCGAGATCCAGGAGGCACTAGGCCTCGACGCGGCGCCGCTGCGGATCGAGTCTTACGACGTATCCAACCTGCAGGGCACCCACGTCGTCGCGTCCATGATCGTCTTCGAGGATGGCCTGGCGCGCAAGTCGGAGTACCGCAGGTTCAGCATCCGAGGTGCCGATGGCACCGACGACGTCGCCGCGATCCACGAGGTGGTATCCCGCAGGTTCCGGCGCTACCTGGAGGAACGCGAGGCCACCGGCGAACTCGATGTCCTCGGGGAGAGCACCCCGGCGGGGCCGCCAGCAGAAGATCCGGCCCGCCAGCGCAAGTTCGCCTACCCGCCCAACCTGCTGGTCATCGACGGCGGGCCGGCTCAGGTCGCGGCGGCGGTTCGGGCGCTCGACGAGCTCAGCATCGATGACGTGGCGGTATGCGGGCTGGCCAAGCGACTTGAGGAAGTCTGGCTGCCCGGCGAGGACGCGCCGGTTATCCTGCCCAGGACCAGCGAGGGCCTGTACCTGCTGCAGCGGGTGCGGGACGAGGCGCACCGGTTCGCGATCGCCTATCACCGCAAGAAGCGGTCCACCGCGCTGACCACCAGCGAGCTCGACGCGGTGCCGGGCCTCGGCCCGGCCCGGCGGGCCGCGCTGCTGCGGCATTTCGGCTCCGTCCGCAGGATCGGCGGCGCCACCGCGGTCGAGATCTCCAGCCTGCCCGGATTTGGCCCGGCGCTGGCAACCGCGGTGCTCGCCGCGCTGCATCCAGCTGCGGCAGGCGGGGACGATGACAGCGCGAACAGCAATGCTGACAGCAGCGGGTACGACGGGGACGGCAGCGCAGCGGCGGGCTCGCTGCCATCGGGGGAGGAAGTGCCGTGACGAGAGCTATCGATGATCCGGAGATAGTAATCATCACCGGGATGTCCGGCGCGGGACGGAGCACTGCGGCGAAGTCGCTGGAGGATCTCGACTGGTTCGTCGCCGACAACCTGCCGCCGGACCTGCTGCCGACGATGGTGGATCTGGCCAGGCGCGCGAAGGGCGCGGTGCCCAGGATCGCCGTCGTGGTGGACGTCCGCAGCCGGCCCTTCTCCAGCGACCTGAAGTCGGTGATCGGCGAGCTCGAGACGCGCGGCGTCCGGCCCTACGTTGTCTTCCTCGAGGCCAGCGACGACACGCTGGTGCGGAGGTTCGAAAGCGTGCGGCGGCCGCATCCGCTGCAGGAGGGCCGCCGAGTCATCGACGGGATTACCGTCGAGCGGGAACTGCTCCGGGGCCTGCGCGGCGACGCCAACCTGATACTGGACAGCTCCGAGCTGAACGTGCACGAATTGCGGGCCCGGCTACGTGACGCCTTCGGCAGTGCCGCGGAGACCGCTTTGCGGGTGAACATCGTGTCCTTCGGCTTCAAGTACGGCCTCCCGCTCGACGCGGACATGGTCGCTGACTGCCGGTTCCTGCCGAACCCGCACTGGATCGACGAACTCGCCCCGCTGACCGGGCAGGATGGCGCGGTGCGCGAGTATGTGCTGCGCCAGCCGGGCGCCGCCGAGTTCCTGGCCGCCTACGTCCAGGCGGTCGGCATTGCGCTTGATGGCTATGGTGAGGCAGGCAAGCATTTCGTCCTGCTGGCGGTCGGCTGCACTGGCGGCAAGCACCGCAGCGTCGTGATGGCCGAGGAGATCGCGTCCCGGCTCGGCAAGTCATGGCCGGGCCTGCAGGTGGTGCACAGGGATCTTGGCCGTGAGTGAGCGCAACGATGGGTGACGGCGTGTCAGCCGATCCCGGCGGCCAGGCTGAGGCGCCGGCCGGCCGCACAGCCGCAAGGTCGTGGCGTTCGGCGGCGGCCACGGGCTGTTCGCCTCGCTCTCCGCCCTGCGCCGGGTCACCCGCCAGCTCACCGCCGTCGTCACGGTCGCCGATGACGGCGGCTCTAGCGGCAGGCTGCGCCGCGAATTCGGCGTGCTGCCTCCCGGCGATCTGCGGATGGCGCTGGCGGCGCTATGCGGCGATGACGACTGGGGCACCACCTGGAGCCAGGTTGTCCAGCACCGGTTCACCGGGAACGCGGATCTTGGCGGGCACGCGGTCGGCAATGTCCTGATCGTGGCACTTTGGGAACTGCTCGGCGATACCGTCCAGGGCCTCGACTGGGTTGGCCGGCTGCTCGGCGCGCACGGCCGGGTGCTGCCGATGGCGTCGGTGCCGCTCGATCTCGCCGCGGAAGTAGCAGGGGCAGATCCGGACAGGCCGGATGTGATCAGCACCGTTCGAGGCCAGGTCGCCTGCGCGGAGACCACCGGGCGGGTACGGTCGATCTCATTGATTCCCGCGGACCCGCCCGCCTGCGCCGAAGCGGTAACCGCGGTCGGCGAAGCGGACTGGGTAGTGCTCGGGCCTGGTTCCTGGTTCACCAGCGTGCTCCCGCATCTGCTGGTCCCTCAGCTGGCCCGGGCACTGCATAGGACGCGGGCGCGCCGGGTAGTGACGCTCAATCTCGCGCCGCAGCCCGGCGAGACCGAGGGATTCTCGCCGCACGCACACCTGGAGGTGCTCGCCGACCACGCGCCGCGGCTGATGATCGATGTCGTGCTCGCCGATCGCCAGGCCGCGGCGGGAACGGCTACCGAGCTGGAGAAGGCTGCCGGCCTGCTCGGCGGCAGGCTCGTGCTGGCGGACCTGGCCATGGGGGACGGGTCGGCACGCCATGATCCGCGGCGGCTGGCCGGCGCGTTCGCGCAGATATTTGAGGGGGAGTGAGGCCAATGGCGCTGACCAGCCTGGTGAAGGATGAGCTCAGCCGCATTACCGTGCTCAAGCCATGCTGCCGGAAGGCCGAGGTATCCACGCTGCTGCGATTCGCCGGCGGCCTGCATCTGGCCGCCGGCCGCATCGTGGTGGAGGCCGAGCTCGACACCGGGGCGGCGGCGCGCAGGCTCCGAAAGGACATCGCCGAGGTATTCGGCCATTCGTCGGAATTGATCGTGCTTGCCCCGAGCGGCCTGCGGAAAGGTAACCGCTATGTGGTGCGGGTGCACAAGGACGGCGACAGCCTGGCCAGGCAGACCGGGCTCGTCGACGGCCACGGCAGGCCGGTACGGGGCCTGCCCCGGCAGGTGGTATCCGGCACTACCTGCGATTGCGAGGCGGCCTGGCGGGGCGCGTTCCTTGCCCATGGCTGCCTGACCGAGCCCGGCCGGTCGATGTCGCTGGAGGTCACCTGCCCGGGGCCGGAGGCCGCGCTGGCAATGGTCGGCGCCGCGCGGCGGCTCAAGATCCAAGCAAAAGCCCGCGATGTGCGCGGGGTGGACCGCGTGGTAGTCAGGGACGGTGACGCGATCAGCGCGCTGCTGACCCGGCTTGGCGCCCATGACAGCGTGCTGGCCTGGGAAGAGCGGCGGATGCGCCGCGAGGTCCGGGCAACCGCGAACCGGCTGGCGAACTTCGATGATGCGAACCTGCGGCGCAGTGCCCGGGCGGCGGTAGCGGCCGGCGCGCGGGTCGAGCGGGCGCTTGAGATCCTCGGCCCGGAGGCGCCTGAGCACCTGATCGTGGCCGGCCAGCTGCGCATCAAGCACCGGCAGGCCAGCCTGGAGGAACTCGGTCAGCTCGCCGAGCCGGCGCTGACCAAGGATGCCATCGCGGGCCGCATCCGGCGGCTGCTAGCGCTGGCCGACCGCCGCGCGGCGGAACTCGGCGTGCCGACCACCGAGGCGCACCTGACCGCGGACATGCTAGTCCCCTGACCGGCGCAGCCCGGACTAGGCCGCCGCCACGCCGGGTGGAGGCGAAACGGCTTGACCGCCAGTCCGGTAGGTTCTATACCGACAGGCGGCGCGGAATGCGAGCCGCCGGGAAATGTCGGACGAGGAGATCACTGCAGTGACTGTCCGGGTCGGGATCAATGGATTTGGCCGTATCGGGCGCAATTTCTGGCGCGCCGTCCAGGCGAGGGCTGACGCCGGGTCGGATATCGACATCGTCGCCGCCAACGACCTGGGCGATATCGGGACTTTCGCGCACCTGCTGAAGTACGACACCCTGCTCGGCACGCTCGGCCTGGATGTGACGGCAGGCACCGATACGATCACCGCCGGATCACACACAATCAGGATGTTCGCCGAGCGCGACCCGGCCGCATTGCCCTGGTCAGACCTCGGAGTCGACGTCGTGGTCGAGTCCACTGGCCGCTTCACGAAGGGCGCCGATGCGCGCAAGCACATCGAGGCAGGCGCCCGCAAGGTCATCATCTCCGCCCCGGCGACCGGCGAGGACATTACGGTCGTGATGGGCGTCAACGACGACTGCTACGACCCGGCGGCGCACGACATCATCTCCAACGCCTCGTGCACCACGAATTGCGTGGCGCCGATGGCCAAGGTGCTACTGGACAACTTCGGCATCGTCAAGGGCCTGATGACCACCATCCACGCCTACACCAACGACCAGGTGATCCTGGACTTCCAGCACAAGGACCTGCGCCGGGCCCGGGCCGCCGCCCAGAACATCATCCCGACCAGCACCGGCGCCGCCAGGGCCACCGCGCTCGTGCTGCCCGAGCTGGCGGGCAGGCTGGACGGCATGGCGATGCGCGTCCCGGTGATGGACGGCTCGGTGACCGACCTCGTCGTCCAACTCGGCCGGGAGGTGAGTGTCGCCGAAGTGAACGATGCCTTCCGGGCGGCCGCCGAGGGACAGCTCAAGGGCTACCTGAGCTATACCGCTGACCCGATCGTGTCCAGCGACATCGTCGGCACGCCATGGTCTTGCACCTTCGACTCGTCGCTGACGATGGCCGCCGGCGATCAGGTCAAGACCATCGGCTGGTACGACAACGAGTGGGGCTACTCGAACCGGCTCGCCGACCTCACCGCCTACGTGGGCGCCAGGCTGCGGGACCGCGCATGAGAGGCATCGGCGACCTGGACGTCCGGGGCCGGGTCGTGTTGCTCCGCGCCGACCTCAACGTGCCGCTGGACGGCGCGCAGATCACCGACGACGGCCGGATCCGGGCCAGCCTGCCAACCATCACCAAGCTGACCGAGCATGGCGCCCGGGTGCTGGTCTGCGCGCACCTGGGCAGGCCCAAGGGCGCGACTTATGAAGAGCGCGCGGCAGGCGGCCCTTCGGTCGAGCCGGTCAGCCGGCGGCTCGCCGAGCTGCTCGGCACTGATGTCAGGCTGGCCGCCGACGTCGCCGGGCCGTCTGCTAAGGCGGTCGCCGCCGGGCTGGCCGACGGGCAGGTCGGGCTGTTGGAGAATGTCCGCTTCGAGCCGGCCGAGACCAGCAAGGACGACGCGCAGCGCGCCGAGCTGGCCCGGCGGCTCGCCGGGCTGGCCGAGGTGTACGTCGGGGACGGGTTTGGTGCCGTGCACCGCAAGCACGCCAGCGTCTACGACGTGCCCGGCCTGCTGCCGCACGCGGCAGGCGACCTGATCATCGCCGAGCTTGCCGTGCTGCGCAGGCTTAGCAGTGACCCCCAGCGGCCCTACGTCGTCGTTCTCGGCGGCGCGAAGCCGTCCGACAAGCTCGCGGTCATCGCCAGGCTGCTGGACACCGCCGACCGGCTGTTGATCGGCGGCGGCATGTCCTACACGTTCCTCGCGGCGAAAGGCTATGAGGTCGGCAACTCGCTGCTCGAGGCCGACCAGATCCCGCAGGTAGCGACGATGCTCGAGGAAGCCAGCAGGCGCGGCGTCGAGATCGTGCTGCCGGTCGACCTGGTGGCCGCGACCAGGTTCGCGGCGGACGCGGAGCATGATGTGGTGCCGGTCACCAGTTTCCCGGCCGACCGCGAGGGGGTCGACATCGGCCCGGCGACCAGAGAGCTGTTCGCCGCGAAGCTGGCCGATGCGCAGACTGTCTTCTGGAACGGCCCGGTCGGGGTCTTCGAGTTCGCTGCCTTCGCGGCTGGCACCCGGGCCGTGGCCGAGGCGATCAAGTCGGTGCACGGGCTGACCGTGATCGGCGGCGGCGACTCCGCGTCCGCCGTCCGGCACCTTGGCTTCGCGCCTGGTGACTTCTCGCACATCTCGACCGGCGGCGGCGCCAGCCTGGAGTACCTGGAAGGCCGGCCACTGCCGGGCCTGATCGCATTGGATGACGCATGAGCAAGACACCAGCCGACCGCAAGCCGCTGATCGCCGGCAACTGGAAGCTGCATAACAATCACCTAGAGGCGATCTCGCTGACGCAGAAGCTCGCCTTCACCCTGAATAGCAAGGATTTCGCCGCTGCCGACGTCGCGGTGCTGCCGCCGTTCACCGCGCTGCGCAGCGTGCAGACCCTGGTGGAGGCCGACAAGGTGCCGATCGGCTATGGGGCGCAGGACATCTCGCCGCACGACGCCGGGGCCTACACCGGCGAGGTTTCCGGGCCCATGCTGGCCAAGCTGGGCTGCCGGTACGCGCTGGCCGGCCATTCAGAGCGACGCCAGTACCATTTCGAGGACGACGCGCTGGTGAACGCGAAGGTCCGGGCAGCGCTGCGGGCCGAGCTGGTGCCCATCTTGTGCGTCGGCGAGACACTGGAAATACGCGAGGCGGGCGACCATGTCACGCACACCCTCGGCCAGCTGGATGGCGCGCTGGACGGAATGCCGGGCAACCAGGCCGGGCAGGTGATTGTCGCGTATGAGCCGGTCTGGGCGATTGGTACCGGCGCGGTTGCCACCCCGGACGACGCGCAGGAGATGTGCGCCGCCATCCGCGGGCGGCTTTCCGCCGTTCACGGGCACGCGGTGGCTGCCAGTGTGCGTATCCTGTATGGCGGGTCGGTGAAGGCCGACAACATGGCTGCGATCATGGCGCAGCCAGACATTGACGGCGCGCTGGTAGGCGGCGCCAGCCTTGATGCCGGCGAATTCGCCAGGATCTGCCGGTATCGTGAGCTGATCGCGGAAACCTGAGCGGAGCGCCCGGAGGGACGAGAAGCAACAGTGGTCATCGGAGTCTCCATCGTCCTCATCATCACGAGCCTGCTGATGATGTTGCTTGTGCTATTGCACAAGGGCAAGGGCGGCGGGCTGTCAGATCTGTTCGGCGGCGGGATCTCGTCGTCGCTTGGCTCGTCATCTGTGGTCGAGCGGAACCTGGACCGGATCACGATCTTCACTGGAGTGCTCTGGTTCTTCTGCATCGTCGCGCTCAACCTGCTGAACCGCTGACGCGGCGGGCAGGCGTGGCAACGGATAACGCTGGGTCAAGCTGGTCACGAGGGCAAGGGGTGAGCAGTGAGTAGTGGCAATGCCATCCGCGGCAGCCGGGTAGGCGCGGGACCGATGGGCGAGGCCGAGCGCGGCGAGGCCGCGCCGCGGGTGCGGGTTTCGTTCTGGTGCTGCAACCGGCATGAGACCGTCCCGAGCTTCGCGAGCGACGCCGCGGTGCCGGAAACCTGGGACTGCCCGCGGTGCGGATTCCCGGCTGGCCAAGACGAGGCGAATCCGCCTGCCCCGCCACACGCCGAGCCATACAAGACCCACCTGGCCTACGTCAAGGAACGGCGCAACGACACCGACGGCGCGGCGATCCTGGCCGAGGCACTTGACCGGTTGCGCAAGGGCGCCTGACCGCCGCCGTCCTGCTGCCGGAACTGGATTACCTAGCCCGCGTCCCCGCGTAGGTACCGGCAGAGCAGGTACCTGCTGTCGGTAAGCACATGGGCCAGGGTGAGGCCGGCCTGGGCTGCCGGGATGTCGTCACCGCCGGTCGCCCCGGCGGCCAGTATCCGGCCCGCCCTGCCGCCTGCCAGCAACGGGCTCACGGTCAGGCAGAGTTCGTCGAGCAGGCCGGCCGCCGCCACCTGGCCGAGCAAGTGCGGGCCGCCCTCGATCAGGATGCGCAGGTGGCCGCGCTCGGCCAGGGCGCCGATGACGGCCTCCGGGCTGAGCAGTTCCTCGCCTGCGATTACCACCTCGGCGTTCCTGGCCGCCGCGGCCCGGCGCTCCGCCGGAGCCGCTCCGGTGGTCAGCACGATCGTCCGGGCCTGTTGCGGGGCCGCGGCCAGCAGCGGGCTGTCCAGATCTAGGTCAATCAGGCGCGTCACGACCGCGATGGGCGGGGTTGGCGGCCGTCCCTCGCGCAGCTCGGGCCAGGCTTCGGAGCTGCTCACCGGGCGGTACTTCTCAGCCCGAACGGTCCCGGCGCCGGCCAGGATCACGTCAGCCAGGCTGCGCAGCACCGAGAAGACCTGGCGATCAGCCTCGCCGGACAGGCCACCGGACCGCCCTTGCGCGGTGGCCGCGCCGTCGGCGCTGGCGACCATGTTGGCGCGCACCCACGGGCGGCCCGGCCGGATGGCCGCCGGGTACGCGTAGAGGCGGGCGATCTCGGCCACGCCGGGCTCGCCGGGCGTTATCGCTCCGATCAGGTCACCGCTTGCTTCGGCGGGGAAGATCTGGCGCACGCCAGCAGTCAATCAGAGCGCCGGCCCATCCCGCGCCAGCAGACGACCAGGATCACCGTATTCCCGGCAGCGCTGATCTTCGCGAACCCGGTCCTGGCCACGACCGGCTTATCGCTTTGGACCGGCTATGCGCTCACCCATCGCCTGCAGTACGCCTGGACCGGCTTCACGCGTGCTGACTAGGCCTGGTCCGCGACCCGGCTGGCGCGCAGCACCATCATCGCGTGACCGGGCAGCTGGATGCCGGTGCCAGCCTTCGGCTTGCCCCGTGCCGCCTGCGAGGCGCGGCGGCGGCCCGCTGGCCCGCTGTGGCCGACCGCGTCAGGCGCACCGCCCGCCGGAGCCGACGTATCTACCAGGACCTGCCAGCCGGCCGCGAACCGAGCGGTCGGCATCACGAAACTCACCGGCGCGCTGTGCGCGTTGACGAGCAACAGGAAATCGTCGTCCCATAACGGCTCGCCGTTCGGCCCTGGCTCGGTGATCGCGTTGCCGTTCAGGAACACGGCCAGTGACCTGGCGTAGCCGACGTGCCAGTCGGCCGCCGTCATGGTCCGGCCGGATGGGGTGAGCCAGACGATGTCCGCCAGCCCGGCCCCCCCGCCGCGGCCCGGCGCGGCGGCGGGCCGGCCGCTGAAGAAACGCCGCCGCCGAAAGACCGGGTGCAGGCGGCGCAACTCGGACAACCCGCAGGTGAATTCGAGTAGATCGGCGTGCTTGGCGACGCCGTCCCAGTCGACCCAGGAGATCTCATTGTCCTGGCAGTAGGCATTGTTATTGCCTTGCTGCGTCCGGCCCATTTCGTCGCCAGCCGCTAGCATCGGAATTCCCTGCGAGCAGAACAGCGTCACCAGGAAATTCCGGACCTGCCTGGCCCGCAGCTCATTGACGGCAGGGTCGTCGGTCGGGCCCTCAGGGCCGCAATTCCAGGACCGGTTGTCGTCGGAGCCGTCCCGGCCATCCTCCCCGTTGGCCGCGTTGTGCTTGTGGTTGTAGCTGACCAGGTCCTGCAGGGTGAAGCCGTCGTGGCAGGTGACGAAGTTCACTGACGCCACCGGCCGCCGGGCGCTCGTCTCGTACAGGTCGCTTGAGCCGGTCAGCCGGGAGGCAAACTCCGGTAGCACATCCGGCCGGCTGCGCCACAGGTCGCGGACCGTGTCCCGGTACTTGCCGTTCCACTCGGTCCACAGTGGCGGGAACTTGCCGACCTGATAGCCGCCCTCGCCCACATCCCACGGCTCGGCGATCAGCTTTACCTGGGACACCACCGGATCCTGCTGGACCAGCTCGAAGAAGGTCGCCAGCCGGTCGACATCATGCAGTTCACGGGCGAGCGCAGCGGCGAGGTCGAACCGGAAGCCGTCCACGTGCATTTCCAGGATCCAGTACCGCAGCGAGTCCATGATCAGCTGCAGCGCATGCGGATGCCGCACATTGAGGCTGTTCCCGCAGCCAGTGTAGTCCAGGTAGTACTTCGGCCGGTCGGCCTGCAGCCGGTAGTAGGCCGCGTTGTCGATGCCGCGGAAGGACAGCGTGGGCCCGCGATGATCGGCCTCGCCGGTGTGGTTGTAGACGACGTCAAGTATCACCTCGATGCCCGCCTCGTGCAGCGCCTTGACCATTGCCTTGAACTCCGCTACCTGGCCGTCCGGCTGGGCCGCAGACGAGTAGCGGTTGTGCGGCGCCAGGAACGCGATCGTGTTGTAGCCCCAGTAGTTGGCCAGGTCGCGGCCGACCAGCGCGCGCTCCGAGACGAACTGATGCACCGGCATCAGCTCGATCGCCGTGACGCCAAGCCGGGTCAGGTGCTCGATCACAGCCGGGTGGGCGAGCCCGGCGTAGGTCCCGCGCTGCCCGGCCGGTACCTGCGGGTGCCGCACGGTGAGGCCACGCACGTGCGCCTCGTAGATCAGCGTCTCGTGGTAGGGCGTCCGGGGCGCCTGGTCGCTGCCCCAGTCGAAGCGCGGGTCGATTACCACGTTTCTCGGCATGTACGGCGCGCTGTCGGTGGTGTTGAGCGCCGACCGGTCTTGCATCCGGTAGGAGAACAGCGCCTCGTGCCAACGCACCTCGCCGTCGACGGCCTTGCCGTACGGGTCGAGCAGCAGCTTGGCCGGATTGCACCGTTGACCCTGTTCCGGCTGGTAGGGGCCGTGCACCCGGTAGCCGTACCGCTGCCCGGGTCCCAGCTCGGGCAGGTAGCAGTGCCAGACGAAACCGTCCACCTCGGTCAGCGCGATCCGTCGCTCCGGGCTGCCGCCGCCGCGGTCATCAGCGCCTAGCCCGAAAAGGCACAGCTCGACGGCCGTCGCGACCTCGGAGAACAGCGCGAAATTGGTTCCCGACCCGTCCCAGGTGGCACCGAGCGGGTAGGCGGTTCCTGGCCAGATTCGCATCCGCCGACCCTACCCGGCCGCTGTCGCCCGCGACCGGCCCAAGATTGCAGCCAGGTCCAGGCCATCAGGCAGCATGCCGAACGGCAGGCCAGGGCCGGCCGCTCCGCCATCGCCGCCGGGATCGAGCCGAGATGCGCAGAATGCGTCGGCGACTGCGGTCGGCGCGTGCCGGACCAGCAGCGCCGCCTGCAGCACCAGCGCGATGAGCCCGGCTAGTCGGCGGCCCGCGAACTCAGCATCGCTACCTGCCCGCCCGGCCGCTTCGCTGACCTCCCCCAGCGCCTTGCGGAGCTGCAGGACTGCCTGGTCAAGCCGACGGTCCCCGCCAGCGGCCAGGTCTGCCTCGGCGAGCAGCGCGTCGGCGGCCGCGGGGCTGCGGGCGAGTGCGCGCAGCACGTCGAGTGCGGTCACGTTGCCGGAGCCTTCCCAGACCGAGTTGAGCGGCGCGTCGCGGTAAAGCCGAGGCATGCCCGACTCCTCCACGTAGCCGTTGCCGCCCAGGCACTCCAGCGCCTCGACGGCAACGGCGGGCATCCGCTTACACACCCAGTACTTAGTGGCAGGCAGTGCTATTCGCAGCAGCGCCGCCTGCTCGCCGTCGCCCCTGGCCGCCTTGTCGGCCGCGCCAGCCAGGCGCATCGCCAGTGTCGTCGCCGCCTCCGACTCCAGCGTGAGGTCGGCGAGGACCGCGGCCATCAGCGGATGCGAGATAAGGCTGGCGCCGAACAACCGCCGGCGGGCGCAGTAGTGCACTGCGGTAATGCAGGCCTGGCGCATGGCCGCCGCGCTGCCAAGCACGCAGTCAAGCCGGGTCGCGCTCACCATCTCGATGATTGTCCGCACGCCGCGGCCGGGCTCGCCGACCAGCCAGGCGATCGCCGCGTCGTACTCAACCTCGGCCGAGGCGTTGGACCGGTTCCCGAGCTTGTCCTTGAGCCGCTGGATGCGCATCGAGTTACGGGAACCGTCTGGCAGCACCCGGGGCAGCAGGAAACAGCTCAGGCCTTCCGGCGCCTGGGCCAGGACCAAGAAGAGATCGCACATCGGCGCCGAGCAGAACCATTTGTGCCCGGTGAGCTGATAATCCGTCCCGGCCGGCTCCGCGCGGGTGGTGTTGGCCCGCACGTCGGAACCGCCCTGCTTCTCGGTCATGGCCATGCCGGCCAGCAGGCCGGCCTTGCCGGCCGGCGCTCCCGCGCCGGGCTCATATGCCCGTGAGGCGAGCAGCGGCTCGAACCGGGCGGCGAGGTCCGGCGCGTGCCGCAGCGCCGGCACCGCCGCGTAGGTCATCGACACCGGGCAGCCATGCCCGCCCTCGGCTTGCGCCCAGACGTAGAATTTCGCCGCCCGGGCCACGTGGCTGCCCGGCGCCGGATCCGCCCACGGTGCCGCATGCAAGCCATGGTGCACGGCGGTGGCCATGAGCTCATGCCAGGCAGGATGGAATTCGACTTCGTCGATCCGGTTTCCGCGCGCATCGTGACTGCGCAGCACGGGCGGGTGCTCGTTTGCCAGCCTGGCCCGCTGCTGGGTATCCGGTGCGCCGGCCAGCCGACCCAGGTCGTGCAGTTCCGCGGCGGCCCAGGATGCGCCTTCCCGGCTGGCGGCGCCGAGCAGTGCCGGATCGTCGGCCACGTCGTGCCCGGCGAGCGGCGGAACCTGGTTCAGCACTTCATGTGTCACGTGCGGGCCGGCAAGGGCCATCGGCAGCTCCCTCTACTATGGTAGGCATCCCCCGGCCGGGCAGCGTCCATTCTTCCCGGATGGGCAAGAACCTCCGTATATCGCCGTAGGATGACCTCGGCCACCTCGGGATCGGCACCTAGCGCGCCGGATACTGCCGCGGCGCCGGCCCGCAGCGCCGAGGCGGCAACCTGATCGGCGAATACGCCGGGCGCCAGCAGATACGTCGACACCGCCACGCACGGCGCGCCGTCCCGCAGCAGCGCAGTCACGGCCTCGGCGGGCGTCGGAGCCGCCGCGGCCGTATAGGCAGGCACGACAGCGCGCCATCCCCTGGCCGCCTGCCACTGGGCGGCTACGTCCGCGATGGCGGCGTTGGCGGCGGCGCGGCTGGATCCGGCCGACGCGAGCACCACCGCGATGTCAGCCGGCGACCTGGGCAGCGGCCGCGCAGGTGCGTGCCGGCGGCCGCGGGGCGCCAGCCCCGGTGGCTCCGCGATGCCCGGGTTCGCGGCCGCAGTGGGCACGCCGCACTCGGCAAGGCGGCGGTCAAGCACCCGAAGCAGCAGCGGGTCCGGCCCTAGCGGTTCGCCATAACTGATGCGCAGGCCAGGGAACGCGGTGCGGGCCCTGCCCAGCAGTGCGGGCAGGTCCACCTCGCTGTGGTACGCGGCAGTGAGCAGCAGCGGCAGCACCACGATGCGGCGGCTCCGCGCTGCCGGCCCGGTGCTGGCCGGCCCGGTGCCAGCCAGCGCGCCGATCACCTGGCTAACAGATGGGGGGGCGTGCCCGAGATAGGCGGTCCGGATGTCGGGCACGGCCAGGGCGCGGCGGCTGGCCTGCTCGCCGACGAGCCTCATCAGGCCGGTCACAGTCGCGGCCGCGCGCGGATCCTTGCTGCCGTGCGCGACGGCCAGCAGCGGCGGGGCCGGCTGCCCCGGCGGCCGCCCGGCTGGCGCCAGCACCAGGCCTGTCACGGCAGTCAGCCGTGGATGCCGCATTCGGTCTTGCCAGTGCCTTCCCAGCGTCCGCTCCGCGGGTCGGCACCAGCCTCGACTCTTGATGTGCAGGTCGAGCAGCCGATCGACGGGTAGCCGTCGTAGACCAGCGGATTCACCAGCACGCCGTGCTCGGTGATATAGCTGTCCACCTGGTCCTGCGTCCAGCTGACGATCGGGTTGACCTTGACCATCTGCCGCCGCGGGTCCCACTCCACCACGCCGGTATCACTGCGTGCGCTCGTCTCTTCCTTTCGCACCCCGGTGATCCAGGCCTCGTAGGGATCCAGCGCCCGCTCAAGCGGAACGACCTTGCGGAGGTAGCAGCAGAGGTCGGGATTGCGCCCGTACAGCCGCGGCCCGAGCTCGGCGTCCTGCTCAGCCACGGTCCGCGAGGGCGTGACGTTAATCACGTTGACCGGATAGACCGCGGAAACCGCGTCCCTGGTGCCGATTGTCTCGGCGAAGTGGTACCCGGTGTCCAGGAAGACGACGTCGATTCCCGGCCGCACCCGCGACGCCAGGTGAATGATGACCGCATCGGTCATCGACGATGTGATGCAGATCCGGTCGCCGAATGTGTCCGTCGCCCACTTGATCACGTTCTCGGCGGGCGCGTCGGCCAGGGCGTCCACCGCTCCTGCGACCAGCCTCTCCATTCCGATGACTTCCTCCTGGCGCTTGCGTGCCGTTTGATCAGCCGGCTGCTGCCCCGCCACACGGGTCCGGGCCGGGCTCACCGGATTACTCCGGTACCCCCGTAGCGTAGCCGGAAGGCCCGGATGCAGCTGCGGCAACGCCAGCCGCCGTCCTCGGCCTGCGGCTCGAGATCCTCTTCGCCACAGTAGGGACAATAGAAGGGAACGGCCCGCCCCGCCGCAAAGGTCGGGATAGTCATGACACATCCTCCTCGCTGGCCCGGGCCGCCCACTCGGCAAATGTCTCACCGGGCCGCCGCGCGGCGTCGAACCGGCGCAGCACACGCTCGACGTAGTCGGGCAGCTGCTCGGCCGTGGTCTTCAGCCCCCTGACCTTCCTGCCGAAGCCAGAACTCGTCCCGTCTCCACCAGCCAGGCTTCCCCCCAGGTGGATTTGAAACCCCTCGGTCTGCTCGCCGCCCGTCGTGGTGACCAGCGATCCCTTCAGCCCGATATCCGCTGTCTGGATCCTGGCACACGAGTTCGGGCAGCCATTGACGTTAATCGTCACCGGCTCCGTGAACTCTGGCAGCCGCCGTTCAAGCTCGGTGATCAGGTCGGCCGCCCGCTGCTTGGTCTCCACGATCGCGAGCTTGCAGAATTCGATTCCGGTGCATGCCATCGTGTGCCTGCGGAACACGCTCGGGCTGGCGGGCAGCCCTGCCGCGGCCAGCTCGGCGGCCAGCTCGGCCGCCCTGGCGGGCGGTACGTCCAGGATGACCATCTTCTGCTCCGTGGTGGTGCGCACCCGCCCGCTGCCGTACTCGGCCGCGAGATCGGCGATCACCGTAAGCGAGTCGGCGGATAGCCGTCCCACCGTGGGCGCGAAGCCGACGAAGCAGCGCCCGTCCCGCTGCTCGTGAATGCCCACGTGGTCGCGCCGATGGCCGGCCGGCGGCTGCGGCGCGGGACCATCGGGCAACCGGAACCCGAGATAGTCCCGTTCCAGCACCTCGCGGAACCGCTCCGGGCCCCAGTCGGCGATGAGGAACTTGATCCGGGCCCGGTGCCGTAGCCGTCGGTAGCCGTAATCACGGAACACCGAAGTGACGCCTGCCCAGACGTCCGGCACCTGACCGGGCCGGACGAACGCGCCGAGCCGCTTGCCGATCATGGGATTGGTGGACAGGCCGCCGCCTACCCACAGGTCGTAGCCGGGCTGCCCGTCCGGGCCGAGCACGCCCGCGAAGGCGATGTCGCTGATCTCGTGCATAGTGCACTGCACCGGGCAGCCGCTCATGGCGGACTTGAACTTGCGCGGCAGGTTGGAGAAGGCAGGGTCGCCCACGAAGCGCGCGTGCGTCCGGCTGATCTCCGGCGTGGCGTCGATGATCTCGGTGGCGTCCAGGCCGGCCAGCGGGCAGCCGAGAATCACCCGTGGCGTATCGCCGCAGGCCTCGGTTGTCGACAGGCCGACCGACTCCAGCGCTGCCCAGATCGCCGGGACATCCTCGATCTGCACCCAGTGCAGCTGGATGTTCTGCCGGTCGGTGACATCGGCAGTGCCGCGGGCATATCGCCGGGAGATGTCGGCGATGGTGGCAAGCTGCGCGTGGTCAAGCTGGCCGCCGTCGATCCGGATCCGCAGCATGAAGTACCTGTCGTCGAGTTCTGCGGGCTCGAGCGACGCTGTCTTCCCGCCATCGATACCAGGGCGGCGCTGCGTGTACAGGCCATACCAGCGGAACCGTCCGCGCAGGTCGGCCGGGTCGATCGAGTCGAAGCCACGGTTGGCGTAGACGTCGATGATCCGCTGCCGGACGTTGAGTCCGTCGTCGTTCTTCTTGCTCTCCTCGTTGGCGTTGAGCGGCTCACGGTAGCCGAGTGCCCACTGGCCTTCGCCTCGGCTGCGCCGCGGACGGGCCGGGGGCCGCCGCCGGGTGGGCAGCGGCGCGGCGGGAGCGGCCGCGAGGTTGCCGGGAACGCGGCCGGCCGCCGGGCCGGCTGCCGTCTGTCCATCCGTGCGGGCTTGGCTGTCCGCCGTCCTCGTAGTGATCGTCATGCAGGGCGATCCTTCGGCTCCTGGGCGTGCGGTGCTTGCGGTCATTGCGGTGCACAGGCGATGGCCGGATGGCAAGCTGGCTACCGCGGCAGCGGCAGCCAGCGACCGGCTTTGCCGTGCGAGAACGGGCATCCAGCCAGCGGCAGGTAATTCAGATCGCGCTGCGGATCCGGAGGAAATCGACATGCCGCCGGGCTACCAGCAGCGGGTCAGTGCCGGTAATGGCGGCAGGCCGCGAGCTAGCTGGCGAGGCCGGACCGGCGGTCAGGGGGGCCGGACAAGAGGCCCGGTCGGCCTTGTGCACGCCAACAGCGCGCACGACAGTGGGAACGGCGTCTGCTGTCACCCGAACGGCGTCTGCTGTCACGCGAACGACAACGGTCCGGCCGCGACGCCTATTCCGCGATCGCCGGCAGTTCGCCAGCAGGCCGGCGATCAGCCCTGCCGGATCCAGCCGAGCCGAGGCTCGGCGTCCCGGCCGGGCGGCTGATGCTGGCAGTCACACCAGGTGCCGCCCGGGCACTCGTCGTGCCGCTGCTCACGGCAGGAAAGGCACACCATGGTGTTCATTGTCAATGCCCGAATGGGCGCCGTCGGCACTGGGTAGGTCTCCGGCTGAATAGGTTCTCCCGACGAGGCCGAGGCAATGTCCAGGACCGGACGGATGGTTGGCGTGTCTGCGAGCGCACCGGAGGCCGTCCCGCTGCCCTTCGCGGACCGATCCGCGGCCGGGCGCATTCTTGGTGCCCGGCTGCTGGCGCTCTCCGCGGCCGGCGACGCAGGCCTCAGCCTGGCCAAGACGGTAGTGCTGGCGCTGCCCCGCGGTGGCGTGCCAGTTGGCCGGGAGGTTGCCGGCGCGCTGCGGGTTCCGCTCGACGTGCTGGTGACCAGGAAGATCGGCTACCCGCTGCAGCCTGAGCTGGGCGTCGGCGCGGTCGCGGAGGGCGGCGAGCCCGTTTTCGACCCCGAGATGCTGGCCCGGCTCGGTCTGACATCGGCCGCGCTCGGCCCGGTGGTGACCAGGGAGCTGGCCGAGCTCGGCCGCCGGATCGCGGCGTACCGCGGTGAGCGCCCCGCTCCGGCCCTGCGGGACCGCCATGTGATCGTGGTTGACGACGGGCTGGCGACGGGCGTCACGGCCAGGGCTGCCTTGCGGGCCGTGCGCGCGGCCGGGGCTGACCGCAGCATTCTCGCGGTGCCGGTAGCAGCCCCGTCCTCGGTCACCGCAATGCTGGCCGAGGCGGATCTTGTCGTGGTCCTGGCGGCACCGCCCGCGTTCCGCGCAGTGGGGGAGTGGTATCAGTCGTTCGGCCAGCTCACGGACGCCGACGTAATCAGCCTGCTGGCAGCCGCCCCCGATCAGGCCTAGGCCGCGTTAGCCCTGCGCATCCGGCGCCGCCGCTCGGATGCCCGCTCGTCCTCGTTAAGGCCGCCCCAGGTGCCGTACTTCTCCGGCCGCGACACGGCATAGCCGAGGCATTCGGTCCGGACCGGGCAGGCCGAGCAGACAATCTTGGCCTTGCGCTCGCGGATTTCCCGCTCTGGCTGACGCTCGCCATCCGGGCCGAAGAAGAGCACGACTTCCTTACCGCGGCACGCCGCGTCATCTTGCCAGCCCCAGTTCGGCCGGGGCATCAGGGCGGCCTGACGACGTACCTCAGACATTGATCGATCTCCTCAACAAGCTGACCGTGTGAAACTTCGCTAACCGAGCGTCGGCCCGCCCGACGCGTGATACCTCGCGTGCTGCGGCATTTCGCCCCGTCGGGATGTCTAACGCGTTACATCGCCACAGTGTTCCCGCGCGAGCGGGCGCTACAGACCGAGGTGCAAAGCGGCAACGAGGCCAGGCAGACCAGTGAGCCGAGGCATAATCATGCCACTGGTGTGCGCACCCGCGCAGGCGGGCCGCGGAATCCGTGCTGGCTGATGATCACCCCATCGCATGTTAGGTGATCATTAGCTAGACAAATCCGATTGGTCAGGGTCACCATGGGCACCATGTCGGCGTCGGACGCAGCCCCGCTGCCTCGTCTCGGCGAGGTCTTTTTCGATGTCAGGAGTGCCGCCCGGAGCCTGCGGATCAGCTGGTACGCGGACACCGGGGTCGCGGTGCTCAGCATCTGGCAGGGCGGAACCTGCACGGGCAGCTTCCGGCTGCCGATGACCGACCTGCCCAGAATGATCGAGACGCTGCAGCGCGGCCCAGACGGCCTGGCCGGGTCAGCTGACCTGGCCAGGTCAGGCGGGCAGGATCAGGCGCCGCCCGCCCGGTCGGCCCAGGCCGGCCAGCGCGGGTCCTTCGGTCAGTTCGGGTCGCCCGGTCAGTTCGGTTCGTCCGGGGTTGCTGGCGGCCCGGATCCTGCCGGGTCCAGGTCGTCGCACTACCTGGCCGATGCCCTGCCCGCAGCGCACCTGGACCAGCCCACGACCTGGTATCCGGGCAGTGGCGCTGCGGCCGGCTACCCGGCGGGCGCTGCTGCCGCCGAGTACCCCGATGAGCAGGCCGCGCCGCATTACCAGGGCCCGGTGACCGCGGCAGGGCAGCAAGAATGGCTGGCCCCGGCTCGCCATGCAACCCAGCCCGGCCAGCCGGAGCACCCGGAGCACGGGGGCCAGCCGCCTTATCCGGGAGAGCCGGGCGAGGCCCCCTATCGGCAGCAGCCGAGCCGGCCGGGCGGGGCGCACCATCTGGTCCGGCCCTCGGACCCGGCCGGTCCGGGCCGCCAGAATTCGGTGCCGGAATCGGCTGGACTTTACCCGGGCGACAGCGTCACCGGCGATTATTCACCGCCGCTGCCCGGTATCGGAAACTTGCCGGCCGATGTGCTGCCGCCCGCTGGCCCGCGAGCGCCCGGACGGTCCGGCGATCAGCCGGAAGACCACTGGAATACCGGGAGTTCCAGGCGAGCCGGTGATGGGCTTGAGCCACTTCCCGAGTCGTTCCCCTACGGCCTTCGGCTGCCGGATCACGAACTTCGCTAGCCAGCCGCTAATCACCGTGATCCTTTGCCAGCCCGGCATCCGCTGCCCTTTGCCGACCCGGCACTTTGGCCCTATCGCGCTATGCTGCCTCACCCGCTGGCCCGTTGCCTGCCCGATGCTATGCAGCCAGCCAACATCGGTGCCGTGCTGCCGCAAATAAAAACCGTGCTCGCGCCGTTACACCTGTCTTCACCTGGGGATATACGTGCGGCGGGGGAAGGGGGAAATACAAGTGGCACAGAAAGTCTCGGTTACATTCGCCTGCGACTACGACGAGAAAGAGATTCCGGACGGCCAGCACCTGACGCGCTCGTTCAGCCTCGACGGCCGGGATTATGAAATCGACCTCTGCGAGCGGCACAGCCAGAAGTTCGACGAGGTCTTCAACAGGTTCGCTACTCGGGCCCGCAAGTCAACAAGCCGGGTAGGGCACGCCAAGCGGCGGACGTCAGCGCATCGCAAGCGCAGTGCTGACATTCGCGCCTGGGCAAAGGGCAATGACATTTCGGTCAGCGACCGCGGCCGGATCCCAGCCGACGTCATTACCAGGTACGACGCAGGTCACCGCTGAGATCCTCGCTCGTCAGGGCAGTCGGCGCCATCGGGCCCGGATTGCTGTGGCGCCGCTCGCTCGCTGAGCGGCGTCACAGCCGCCGCGGCGGTGGTAATGGACTGCCCGGGCGAATCGGCCTGACCGAGCTCAGCCAGGCCGCCTGGCGGCCGCGGCCGCAATGGGCCGACTGCCGCCGCCAGGACCTGCGAATTCGGCACGCTGAGCTTGCCCTCGTCGGTCTCCAGCCGGACATAGGTAATACCGATGTCGGTTACCACGCCATCGATCTGGCCGCTGAGCGCGCCAGCCCGCATCCGGACGCTGTCACCGACGGCAAACGGCCGGGCGAGCAGCAGGACCAGTCCGGCGAACAGGTTGCCGAGTGACTGCTGCGCGGCAATGCCGATTAGTACGGCCGTGAAGGCGCCGCCCAGGATCAGGTTGGTCACCGACACATTGAGCAACTGCAGCGTGATAAGCAGGCTGGCGAGCCCGCCGGCCAGCACGATGGCGTACCTGGCCACGGCCGCGTGCGCGGTGCCGATCGCCGGCTCGAGCGCCTCGCGTGCCTTGCCGGACAAGCCCAGCGTCGCGGCCAGCGCGAGCAGGCCGGAAGCCACCGCGCAGCCGCCGCTCACCAGCCCGTCCGCCGGGCGGCCGGCCAGGATCAGGTGCTGCTGGTCACGCGCCCAGACCGATGCCGCCGCCGCGATCGCGGCCAGGACGAGGGCGATGATGGACCGCCACGGCCTGGCCCGGGCCCGCACCTTGGCCACCTGCCCGGCCATGTCGAGCTGAAGATTCTCCGGGAGACCCACGGCCCTACGGTACCGAGCCCCGAGCGCTTCGAGCCCGGGGACCGTGCCAGGTCCCCGGGATCGATGCTCAGGTTAAGACCGGTAACAGGTCAGCTGGCGCCCAGCGCTACCGGATGGGAGGCGGCCCCACCGGCAGCTTCACCTTGCCGCCCATCCCGGCGGCTATCCCGGCCGCGGAGGCGTACCAGGCGACCGCGGCGGTCGCGATGCCGATATAGCCGCCGATCTTGATCAGGTTCGTGTTGAGGGCAAAGTTCCCGATGACCAAGAAGACCAGGGCGGCCTCCAGCAGCAGGAACACCAGGAAGACCGCGAAGTTTGCCTGCGAGCTCATGAGCAGCATGTAGAGGGTGAAGATCGCGAAGGCCAGCAGAATCCAGCCCAGGTCATTGGGTACGTTCGCACCCTCGACCGGAGCGACGAGGCGGACATAGAAGAACAGCCCGATCCAGAATGCGCCGTAACTGGAGAACGCCGTCGAGCCGAAGACGTTGTTGTTGCGGAATTCCCACATGCCCGCGAGCAGCTGCGCGATGCCGCCATAAGCGAGCGCGTAGGGCAGCCACCCGTCGCCGATGCCTCTCGTCCACTTGGCGTTGGCGGCGGAGAGCAGGAACGTGGTCAATGCGAAGCCGGCCAGCCCGAGCGGTGCGGGATCTGCAACGGCATGGGCCACGGCGGGGGCGACTGATGGGACGGCTGTTTCATCGGAAGTGGTCAACTGATTCCTCCTGATGTGGAGTGCACCGCCCGGACGGTGCATACCGCCACCGCGGCCGGGCAAACGCGCGGAGTGACTGGAAGGACATCACGATCCCCGGCCGCACGCGCTGGCTTGACACCTGCCGTGCCACAACCGGCGACACCGTGTCTGGCCGGCGAATCATCGCAAATGAGATCATGCCTGGACCTTCCGTCGTCTTCACAGCCGACTCAGCAGAACCAGTTGGAAGACCTGTCCTTAGCGTAACTCCGGTTGGGCCAGCGCGGGAGACCTATTTTCATCCATCCAGCGGAAATTATTACAGACTTTCACCGAGGCTGACTGCGGGTCAGCACCCGGCTTAGCCCCGCCCTGGTGGCAAGCACGAAGAGCCGGTCTTGCGGCATCAGCCGGTACTCATTCCGCGGCCTCCAGTCAAGGCCATTTGCGCCGCGGGCGCGCACTGCGAGCACGCGAACCTCCCCGCTCTGGTGCACATCCGCAATGAGCTGGCCGGCCAGCTCCGCATCGGCGGCGACCGGCACGTCGGCTATGAGCAGCACATGGCGTCCCACCGGAATCGTGCGCAGCACCTGATGTTCCAGCATGGCAGCGGCGAAGGTAGGCGCCGCCAGGTAGGAAACACGCAGACGACGTCCACGCCGAGGTCATGCAACTGGCCCACGATCCGGGTGCCGACATTGCCGAGGCCCGCGACGATCACGTGGTCGGTCAGCGGCCGGTCAGTCCCGTGCATTGACCCGGTCAGCCGTGCCCCGACGATCGCCGCGGTCACCAGCGGCAGGAATGCCAGCCCGTCGAAGGTGAGCAGGAACTGGGCGAACTTCTCCGGCGGCGACAGCCGCGTGCTAGTGACCGCGGTGCCCGCCGCGTCAAGGAGGGTCAGGTACAAGGCATCACCCGGGCTGACGCCGCCGACCGTCGCCAGCAGCACGAATCCGGTGATCAGCACCGCGAGCAGCACCGCGAAGGCCGCGCCGATCTTGTGGCCGAACAGCATCCGCAGCGCCTGCGCCGTGGCGCGCAGTGGCCGCCGCTGTCGCGGGAACGGGTGCCGCGGCGTCCCGTCCGCGATGGCGAGCACCAGGTCGGCGCTTCGCTCGTCTGGCGGCAGCAGAGCCGGATACCCGGGCCGCGCGGTGGCCGCCAGGCCGCAGACCAGATGGCCGCTGTCGACGGCTTCCCGCCGGGCGACGTAAAGGGTACGGCCGGATACCCGGACATGGCTGGGGGCGGGCTCGCCGAGCGCCGCGGCGACGAACGAGGGTGCCGCCATCGCGGATTCCGACAGCACCGCGCAGTCGCTGAAGAAGCTGCGGATCCGCTCGCCCAGGCCGGTATTGAAAATGGCCACCACGAGCCGGAGGTCAGGATTCAGTTCCTGGGCGCGCAGGGCGGCATGGAAATTGCCAAGATCGTCCTGGTGCAAGATGGCCAGCGCGCGGGCGGACTGCACCTGTGCGTCATGGAACGCGCGGCTATCCAGCTCACCCCGCTCGATGATCCGGACGCCAGGAAGGCGGGCGATCAGCGGGCCGTGACCCCGCTGCGCCGACGGCAGGATCACGGTAACCCGCTCGCCGTACCGGACGGTGAGCTCCTCCACCATCCGCGACGCAAGCGCATCATCGCCGCAAACGACGAGGTGGCTACGGCCTGCCTGCGCGCGGGTAAAGGGGGCCACCCGGTGATCTTAGTCAGGACAGAAGGGATCGAACAGGCAAGCCAGGCCAACCAGTACAGGTCGCCGCAAATGACACACCGGCAAATCGGCTGCGGCAGCGCCGGCTGGCTGCCGGGCGGCCGGACGGAGATGGCCGGGCAGCCGACCTCACAGCGCGGCGAGGCGGCCGAACTGCGGCGGTACCTTGGCAGCAGCCGGGCGGTCGAGCAGGAACAGGGTGTGCTGCCTGCCGCGCGCCCCCGCGGCGGGCACCTGGACCGGGTCGGCTGCGGACAGCGCGAGCCGGATCGCGTCGGCCTTGTCCGGGCCGGAGGCGATGATCCATACCTCGCTGGCCGCCTGGATCGCCGGCAGCGTCAGCGTCAGCCGGACCGGCGGCGGCTTCGGCGAGCCGTGCACGGCGACGACGGTCCTTTCCTCCTCATGCAGCCCCGGCTGGCCGGGGAACAGCGACGCGACATGCGCCTCGGGCCCGATGCCGAGCATCAGGACGTCGAACGACGGCGCCGCGACGAGGTCCTCCGGCGTCGCCGCGGCGCGCAGCAAGCCTGCATACCTGGCCGCCGCCGCCTCGGGGCTGTCGCCGTCCGGCCCGTCCGGGCCCGGCATCGGGTGGACCCGCTCCGTGGCTACGTCGACATGGTCGAGCAAGGCTGCCCGGGCGCCAGTCTCGTTCCGTTCCGGGTGCCCGGTTGGCAGGAACCGCTCGTCGCCCCACCAGATATCCAGGTGCCGCCAGTCCACCGCGTCCCGGGCGGCGGCGAGCTCGCCGAGAACTGCGGTGCCGATGCCGCCGCCGGTCAGCACAACGGAGGCATGGCCGCGGCCAGCCGAGACGTCGGCCAGCCGAGTGACCAGCCGCGCGGCCACGGCCTCTGCCAGCAGCCCGGCATCCCGGTGGACGAGTACCTCGGGCGTGGTCACTGCTGCTGGCCTGCTGCCGCCGCTGGTTCGCACGCCGGGCCGGCCGCGAGCCGCTCGAGCGTCTCGCCGTAGATCTCGTCGGGATCGAGCCTGCGGAGTTCCTCCGCCAGTAGCTCAGGTGATTCCCGCCGGTGCAAGGCGACCCGCCGGTCCGGCTGCCCCGGCTTTGTCAGCGTGGCCAGCAGCCCGTCCGGCCTGGCCAGCACGATGTCGCCGTCGCTGGTGGCGAACCGGACCTCGGTGATGCCGGGGCCGCCGGAGTCGTCCCGATCGAAGGGCACGCCCAGGCAGCCAGTCAGCCAGGCAGCGATCAGGTCAGCCGTCGGATTGTTCTTCTCGGCGGTCACCGACCCGCCGCTGACCGCTCCGTGCGGCTGGTCCAGCGTGGCCGCGAGCAGCGAACGCCAGGACGTTGCCCGGGTCCAGCTCAGGTCGGTGTCGCCCTGCCGGTAGCCACGGGCCAGCACGCTGAGTGTCTCGCGCGGGGCCGGAGCCTCGGCGGCATCGGTCACCCGGCGCTGCGCCAGGACGCCAAGCGGGTCCTCCGACGGGCACTTCGGGCCCTCGGCCGGCCACCAGGTGACAACCGGGGTGTCCGGCGCCAGCAGCGGCCTGACCACCGAATCAGCGTGCTGGCCGATAGGGCCATGCATGCGCAGCAACACGGTCTGGCTCGGGCCGGCCTCGCTAGTGCGGATCTCCGCGTCAAGTCTGGATCGTGCGTCTGGCTTGCGGATGATCACGCCGAGAATGCGGCAGGGATGCTCGCGGCCCGCCTCGCTCGCAGCGCGCACGGCGTCGTACTGGCCGGCCTCATCGGTCACGATGATCAGGTTGAGCACCATGCCGGTGGTCTGGCCGCCGAGCCGTCTCCGCTCCTGGGTCAGGGCGTCCCTGATGGCGCCGGTCGTGGTATCGGTCAGGTCAATCGTCATCGCTGCACTCTTCCTGAGATCAGGCGACCGCTCAGAGCCGGCGCCAGGCCCGCCCGCCGCGGGCTACCAGGGCGTCGGCGGAGGCCGGGCCGTGCGAGCCGGCCGGGTACTGCTCGGGCTGGCCGGCCGAGGCCCAGAATTCCTCGATCGGATCGAGAATCATCCAGGACAGCTCCACCTCCTTCTGCCGGGGGAACAGCGGCGCGTCGCCGATCAGCACGTCGAGCAGGAGCCGCTCGTAAGCCTCCGGGCTATTCTCGGTGAACGCGCCGCCGTAGGCGAAGTCCATGTTCACGTCCCGGACCTCCATCGCCGATCCCGGCACCTTCGAGCCGAACCTGATCGTCACGCCCTCGTCCGGCTGAACCCGGATCACCAGCGCGTTCTGCCCGAGTTCCTCAGTGTCGGTGGTGGTGAAGGGAAGGTGCGGCGCCCGCTGGAATACCAGCGCGATCTCGGTCATCCGGCTCGGCAGCCGCTTCCCGGTGCGCAGGAAGAACGGCACCCCGGCCCACCGCCTGGTATCCACGCCGAGTTCCACGGCCGCATAGGTATCCGTGTGCGAGTCCGGCGGTATGCCCGGCTCCTCCAGGTAGCCAGGCACCTGGATGCCGCCCTGCCAGCCCGCCGCGTACTGGCCGCGGCCGGTACCGGCGGCGAGATCCGGCGGCAGCTTCACGGCAGACAGCACTTTCTCCTTCTCCGCGCGCAGCGAGTTGGCCGAGAAGGAGACCGGCTCTTCCATCGCGGTCAGCGCCAGCAGTTGCAGCAGGTGATTCTGGATGACGTCGCGCGCCGCGCCGATGCCGTCGTAATAGCCGGCCCGGCCGCCGATGCCGATGTCCTCGACCATGGTGATCTGCACGTGATCCACGTAGCCGCGGTTCCAGATCGGCTCGTACAGGGTATTCGCGAAGCGCAGCGCCAGGATGTTCTGGACCGTCTCCTTGCCGAGATAGTGGTCGATGCGGAACACCGACTGAGCCGGGAAGACCGCGTCCAGCGTGGCGTTCAGCTCGCGGGCGCTGGCCAGGTCATGGCCGAACGGCTTCTCGATCACGACCCGGCGCCACGGCCGCGGCCCGGCCGATGAGCCGCCGGGCTCGGCCAGGCCGGAGCGCTTGAGCTGCTGGATCACGACCGGGAATGCCTTCGGCGGGACGGAGAGGTAGAAGGCGCAGTTCCCGCCCGTGCCGCGCTGTGTATCAAGGTCGGCGACCGTCTTCGCCAGCTCGTCGAACGCGGCGTCATCCGAGAACTCGCCGGGCACGAACCGGACGCCCTCAAGCAACTGCTGCCAGACGGCGTCGCGGAACGGCGTGCGCGCGTGCAGCTTCACGGCCTCGTGCGCGAGCTGGGCGAAATCCTCGTCCGCCCAGTCCCGGCGGGCGAAGCCAACCAGCGAGAAACCGGGCGGCAGCAGCCCACGGTTGGCCAGGTCGTAGACGGCTGGCAGCAGCTTCTTGCTGGCCAGGTCGCCGGTGACGCCGAACATGACGAGCACGCAGGGACCGGCGACCCGCGGGATCCGGCGGTCGCGCGGATCCCGGAGCGGATTAGTGATCATGTGGTCTCCCCGGACGCCTGCCGGCGATCAGCTGTTCGCCGCCGCCATCTCTGTCTCGATCGTGCTCAGCAGCTCATGCCAGGACGCGGCGAACTTCTGCACGCCCTCTTCCTCCAGGACGCCGACCACATCGTCGTAGCCGATGCCCAGCCCGGCCAGGTCGTCGATGACCTGGCGGGCATCGTCGTACGTGCCGCGGATGGTGTCGCCGCGCAGCTCGCCATGCGCGGCAGTGGCGTGCAAGGTTGCCTCCGGCATGGTGTTCACCGTCCCGGGCGCGACCAGTTCCTCGACGTACATGGTGTCCCGGTAGGTCGGGTCCTTGGTGCTGGTGGACGCCCACAGCGGCCGCTGCGGGCGGGCGCCGCGGGCGGTCAGGGCGGACCACCGGTCGGTGCCGAACTTCTGCTCGTAAAGCTGGTAGGCGAGCCGCGCGTTCGCGATGGCGGCCTTGCCGCGCAGCGCGTCGGCGGCTGGGGTGCCGATCTTGGCAAGCCTGCGGTCAACCTCGGTGTCCATCCGGCTGACGAAGAACGACGCCACCGAGCAGATCGCCGACACGTCCTCGCCTGCCGCCTGCTCCAGGCCGGCCATGAAGGCATCGATGACCTGCCCGTAGCGCTCCAGCGAGAAGATCAGCGTCACGTTCACGCTGATCCCCTCGGACAGGCACTGGGTGATCGCGGGCAGGCCCTCGACAGTGGCCGGGATCTTGATGAACAGGTTCGGCCGGTCCACTTGCCACCAGAGCGCCCGCGCCTCGGTGATGGTCTTCGCGGTCTGCCTGGCGATCCGCGGGTCGACCTCGATCGAGACCCGGCCGTCCAGCCCGCCGGTGCCGTCGTAGGCGGGCCGCAGCACGTCACACGCCCACCGGATGTCATACGTCGTGATCGCCCGCGCCGCCTCGTCCACCGTCACGCCGCGCACCGCCAGGTCCTTGACCTGTTCGTGATAAGCATCGCCGGCCGACAGGGCATGCGCGAAGATCGTCGGGTTGGATGTCACGCCGGTCACGTGCATGTCCCGCGCCAGCGTCGCGAGATTGCCGCTGGTCAGGCGTTCCCTGCTGATGTCATCGAGCCATACGGCGACCCCGGCGGCGGCAAGCTGCCCCAGGTGGTCATCGGGCTGGTTAGTCATTGCCTCTTGCTCCTTGAGATCATTCGCTGGTGGCCGCGGCACTCAGCCTGGCCAGGCTTGACCGGGCGGCCTCGGCCACCCGCTCCGCCGTGAGGCCGAACTCCTCGTACAGCCTCTGGTAGGCGGCCGACGCGCCGAAATGCTCCAGGCTGACGTTCTCGCCGAAATCGCCGGTGAAGGCGCGCCAGCCGAGCGCGATGCCGGCCTCGACACTGACCCTGGCCCGGATTCCCGGCGGCAGGACCTGCTGCCGGTACGAATCGTCCTGCTCGTCGAACCATTCCACGCACGGCATGGACACCACCCGGGCCGGCGTGCCGCCATCCTGCAGCAGGTTCCTGGCAGCCAGGGCGATCTGCACCTCGCTGCCGGTGGCGATGAGGATCACCTCCGGTGCGCCGTCGGCCGCATCGGCCAGCACGTACCCGCCGCGGGCCACCCCCTCGGCGCTGGCCAGCCCGGCGCCACGGTCCAGCACGGGAAGGTTCTGCCTGGTGAGGCAGAGCCCGGCCGGGTGATCCTCGCGCTCCAGGATGGTGCGCCAGGCGACCGCGGTCTCGTTGGCGTCGCCCGGGCGGACGACGTCAAGGCCGGGGATCGCCCGGAGCGCCCACAGGTGCTCGACCGGCTGGTGGGTCGGGCCGTCCTCGCCGAGGCCGATCGAATCATGCGTCCAGACAAAGGTGACCGAGATGCCCATCAGCGCGGCGAGCCGCACCGCGGGCCGCATGTAGTCGCTGAAGACCAGGAACGTCCCGCCGTACGGGCGGGTCAGGCCGTGTAGCGCGATGCCGTTGCAGATCGCGCCCATCGCGTGCTCGCGGATGCCGAAATGCAGGGTCCGGCCGTAGGGGTTGCCGGGGAACATCTCGGTCTGATGATCAAGCGGAATGAAAGAGGGCTCGCCCTCCATCGTGGTGTTATTGCTGCCCGCCAGGTCGGCCGATCCGCCCCAAAGCTCAGGCAGTACCCCGGCCAATCCGTTCAAAATCTGCCCAGATGCCTTTCTGGTGGCGATGCCTTTCGCGGAAGCCGGGAAAGTGGGCAGCGCGCCGGCCCATCCGGCCGGCAGCTCCCTGGCCCGCAGCCGGGTGAGCAGCGCGCTGCGCTCGGGATTCGCGGCGGACCATGCCGCGAACGAGTCCTCCCAGACCGCCCGCAGCTGCTTGCCGCGGTCGGCGACCTTGCGGGCATGGGAAACGGCCTCGTCCGCGGCCGGGAAGCTGACGCCGGGGTCGAAGCCGAGAATCCGCTTGGTGGCCGCCACCTCGTCGGCGCCCAGCGCCGAGCCGTGCGCCGCGCCGGTGTCTTGCTTGTTCGGGGCCGGCCAGCCGATGATCGTCCGCAGCGCGATGATGGACGGCGCCCCGGCGTGGTCACGGGCCGCTTCCAGCGCGCTGGCCAGGGCCGGCACGTCCTCGTGGTAACCATCGGGGCCGCGCCAGCTGACCCGCTGCACGTGCCAGCCGTAGGCCGCGTACCGGGCCAGCACGTCCTCGGACTTAGCGATCTCGGTGTCGTCCTCGATGGAGATGTTGTTGTCGTCGTACAGCAGGACGAGGTTGCCGAGCCGCTGATGGGCGGCTATCGACGATGCCTCGTGGCTGATGCCTTCCTCAATGTCGCCATCGGAGGCGAAGACGTAGACGTGATGGTCGAACGGGCTGGTGCCGGGCTCGGCGTCCGGGTCGAGCAGCCCGCGCTCGCGGCGGGCGGCCATCGCCATGCCGACGGCGTTGGCGACGCCCTGGCCGAGTGGCCCGGTGGTCACCTCGACGCCGGGGGTGTGCCAGTGCTCAGGATGGCCTGGGGTCCGGCTGCCCCAGGTCCGGAGCGCCTTGAGGTCATCGAGCGTAAGACCGTACCCGGACAGGTAGAGCTGGATGTACAGCGTCAGGCTGGAATGGCCGCAGGACAGGATGAAGCGGTCCCGGCCCAGCCAGGCGGGGTCGGCCGGATCGTGCCGGAGGAACCGCTGCCAGAGCAGGTAGGCGGCCGGGGCCAGGCTCATCGCCGTGCCGGGATGGCCAGAGCCGGCTTCCTGCACGGCGTCCATCGCGAGGACGCGGATCAGATCCACTACCCGGGCATCGGCATCCGACCATTCGAGCGAGTTACCAGGCTGTGTGCTCACCGTGACTTCAGGCTCCTTCCCGGGGGGAACGCGATCACGGCATCGACCCTATCCCGCAGCGCGCGCCTTAACCGCCCCGGCGGCAGGCCTGAGCGGGCCCTTGTCCCGCAAGGCGAACGGCAGCCGGAGCGCGGTGATCCAGATAAGTATCGCGCCGGTAACGTGCACCCAAACGAGGCCAGCCGGCAGCCCGGTGAAGTACTGGGTATAACCGACCGACCCCTGCACCAGGATCAGGCCGAGCAGCAGCCAGCCGAGCCGCATCGCCCGCCGGGGCGCGCCGCTGAACCGCAGCCCGGTCACCAGCGCCAGCACCAGGCCGGTGAGCAGCCAGCCGATGTCGGCGTGCAGCTGGGTAACCCCGGTGAGCGGCAGGTGGTAACGGGCGACCGAGCGAGCGCCGGCCAGCGGCCCGGTGCCGGTGACCACGGTCCCGGCGGCCAGCATCACGCTGACCACCCCGACCAGCGCGGCGGCGAGCACCCGTAGCTCGGGCCTGCCGAGCGGCCTGGCGGGCGCGGTGCCTTCGGTTACCTTGACGTGCAGCACTACCGCGACTGCCAGCAGGGACATGGACAGCAGGAAATGCACCGAGACCCAGACCGGGTCGAGCTTGGTAAGCACCACGATGCCGCCGAGGACCGCTTGTGCGACGATGCCGGCCGGCTGGGCCAGCGCGAGCCTGGCTATATCCGGCCGGCGGCGGTCATCGCCGCCTGGCCGGAACCGCCACCCGGCCACCGACACGATCACTGCGATCACCAGGATGGCGCCGGTGACCAGCCGGTTGCCGAACTCGATCCAGCGGTGCACGAGAGTGCTGCCGGTCGAGCCGCCTGCCACGATGCTGTGCGCGGTGCAGGCGGGCCAGTCCGGGCAGCCGAGTCCGGACTGGCTAAGCCGGACGGCGGCACCGGTCAGGATGATCCCGGCCGACGCCATGACCCCGGCCAGCGCGATCCGCCGCATCGAGGCCGGCGACGGCGCGAGCACGGTGCCCGCGAGCGTTCGCGCGGCGCGGGCGGCCGAGGCGCGCGAGAAGCTCGCCGAGGGGCTGGACGCGGCTCTTTCCGAGGCGGAGTCGGTGAGCACGAAGCTGAGCCTACTCGGCCGGGCAGCGGCGCCGGCCGGCCGCCGGGGCGGTCACAGCCGGACATATCTTGACCACTGCTGGCTGAGCGTGCTGCCCCTGCCGCGCAGATGGCTCTCAGGCCTGCGGTGCCTGGGCTGGGCCGGCCGCGCCCCGTGCCGCGCCCGCGCTGGCCACCGTCACGAGGCATACCGCCGCCCACTCGCGGGCCGCGAGTGCCTCGCTGAGCAGCATGAGCCCGATCACGGCGGCGACAGCAGGCTCCATGCTCATCCAGATGCCGAACACGCGCGGCGGGATCCGCCGCAGTGCCTCAAGCTCGAAGCGGTACGGAATCACCGAGGACAGCAGGCCGATCGCTGCGCCGGTGGCCAGCACTCCGGGCCGCAGCAGCGCCGCATGCCCGGCCGCCACTGCCGGGGGCGTCACCACCAGCGCCGCGATGATCATTGCGATGGCTAGCCCGGACGAGCCGGTGAGCCGCCGCCCGGTGGCGGCGCTGAGCATGATGTAGGCCGCCCATGCAGCGGCCGCCACCAGCGCGAACGCGATGCCAGCGGCGGCCAGCCCCGTCCCGCCGCTCGTGCCGGGCACCGTGCCGCTGGCCAGCGACATGCCGCCGCGCGCAAGCAGTGCCACGCCGAAGCCGGCCAGGCCCACCCAGAGCAGGTCGACTACCCGCCGGGACGACACCACGGCGACGGCCAGCGGTCCTAGGAACTCGATGGTCACCGCGATGCCCAGCGGGATCCGGGCGAACGACTGGTAGATCGAGAAATTCATGATGCCGAGCGTGCCGCCGAAGGCTACCGCGACCGCTGCATCCTGCCATCGGCGGCGCCGGGCCAAGTCGTGCAGCAACCGCACCAGCCCCCGGCCGCCGATGACCGCCATGAAAAGGGCGGAGGTCCACAGCCGCAGGCCGGTGACGGCGGCCGCCGGGATCTCGGTGAAGAGGCCGGCTATGCCCGCGCCGAGTTGCACCGACACGATGCCGGTGCCGACCAGCACAGCTGGCGGAAAGCGCCCGAGCCCGTTCCGGCTGCTACCGAGCCTGCCGCCCCTGGGGGTGCCGTCCCCGGGGGTGCCGTCCCCGGGCTCGCGGGCCGCGGCGTCACTCCCAGCGGAAGGCACGCGCCGTGATCGCTATGCCGGCCACTGCCCAGGCCGTCAGCACCAGCAGGTCCCGGACCGGCAGCCCGCCGCCGTACTGCAGCACCGACCGTAGTCCGTCCGACAGCGCGCCGGCTGGCAGCAGCTGCAGCGCAGACTGCGCGGTCGGCGGGAACCTGGTCAGCGGGAACACCACCCCGCCAAGGCCGAGCATGATCAGGTAGACGAGGTTGGCCCCGGCCAGCGTGGCCTCCGCCCGCAGCGTCCCGGCCATCAGCAAGGCCAGCCCGCTGAACGCGGCAGTCCCGGCGAGCATGAGCAGCAGGACCCAGGCAACCGCGCCACCGGCCGCATGCGGCCGCCAGCCGATCGCCAGCCCGAACGCGACGATGATCGCGGCCTGCAGCAGCTCGACGGCGAGCACGGTCAGCGTCTTTGCCGCGATCAGGCCGCTGCGCCGCAGCGGAGTGGCGCCGAGCCGCTTGAGCACGCCGTACCGGCGCTCGAACCCGGTGCCGATCGCCAGGCTGGTAAAGGCCGTCGAAATGATCGCGAGCGCCAGGACGCCGGGGGCGACGAAGTCGATCCGCTTCACCGGGCCGAAATTTACTAGCGGTTCCCGGCTGAAGGCGGCGAGCAGCAGCACCGGGATGATCAGGACGAGCAACAGCTGCTCGCCATTGCGCAGCAGCGTACGGAACTCGAGCGAGGCCTGCGCGAGGACCATTCTGCGCAGCGGTGCCGCACCGGGTGCCGGGGCAGGCCAGCCGGCCGCCGTGGCCTGCCCGGCCTCGGTGTTCGTCACGAGCGCAGCTCCCGTCCGGTCAGCTCCAGGAAGACGTCCTCCAGCGTGCGGCTCTCGATCCGCAGGCTCTGCGCGAGAATGCCGCGCTCCGCGCACCAGGCGGTCAACGCGGCGAGCAGTTGCGGATCCACCCGGTCATGCACCTCGACTACATAGTGCCCGGCCGGAGATTCCTTGGCGGCGCTGCCCGGGGGGAGCGCGGCCAGCAGGTTGTCGGTGTCCAGCCCGGGCTCGGCGCGGAACCGGAGCTGGCCCGCCGTTCCGGTGAGCTCGGCCGGCGTGCCGTCGGCGACTAGCGCGCCGTGGTCAATGATCGCAACCCGGTCCGCCAGCCGCTCGGCCTCTTCCATGTGATGAGTGGTCAGGATGACCGCGGCCCCGGCCACGCGCAGCCCGGTGATCAGGTCCCAGGTGGCATGCCGCGCCTGCGGATCGAGTCCGGCCGTCGGCTCGTCGAGGAACACGAGCTCCGGGCGGCCGATCACGGCAGCCGCGAGGGACAGCCGCTGCTGCTGGCCACCCGACATGCGCTTAAACGGGGTGCGCGCGCTTGCTGTCAGCCCCAGCCGTTCGAGTAGCACGGCGGGATCAAGCGGACGTGCGTAGAACCTGGCCATGACCCGCAGGTACTCGCCGGCCCTGGCGGCGGTCGGGATGCCGCCGGACTGCAGCATCACGCCGATCTTCGGCCGCAGCTCCCGGGCGTCCCGGGCCGGATCGAGGCCGAGCACCCGGACGGTGCCGGAATCTGGCCGCCGGTAGCCCTCGCAGATCTCGATGGTCGTGGTCTTGCCAGCGCCGTTCGGCCCGAGGATCGCTGTCACCTGGGCCCGCTCTGCCCGCAGTGAGAGGCCGGCTACCGCGGCCGTCCGCCCGTAGTGCTTAACCAGACCGGTGATGTCGACGGCCGGCTCGCTGCTCACGCTGGCGAGTCTAAGGGCACCCGTCCGCCGCGGATCAGCCCGGCCATGCCTGCGCAGGCTCGCGTGAGCCACGTTCCACCCGCGCCAGCCGCTCCGCTGAACCCATTGAATACGGAGTTCAACGGCATAGCGCCCGCTGAAAGCCAGATCGAGCGGGTTACCCGAGCGGCCGAGCGGGTTACCCGGGCGGCCGAGCGGCCGAGCGGGTTACCCGAGCGGCCGAGCGGCCGAGTGGCTCAGGTTTACGGCCTGGTGCGCTGGCGCTGTCTTATGCAGCGCGCCGCGCCTTTATCGGCAGGTCCTGCCGGGCGGCGCCTGCCTTCAGTGCATCGGCGATGGCAGCGACCACGGCGGTAGGCTCAGTCCGGATCTGGCTTGGGCTGAAATGCAGCACGATGATGCCGTACCTGCTCATCCGGGCGTGCCGGGCCATCGTCTGCTCCCAGTCTGCCGGGCTCAGGTGCCATTCTCTTGAGTCAACCTCGGCAGCGACTCCGGCTTCGGGCCACCACGCGTCCGGGATGGCGATTAGCGAGCCGTCGGTGGCGTAGAGCCGGGCGTTGAACATCGGGATGGGCAGCCGGGCGCGCTTGACGAGGTCCATGAAGTCGGCCTCCGCCCCTGACCGGATGCCCTCGGCGACCTCGCCGATCACCTGCCGCAGCAGTCGTGAGCCGCGGGCCGGGCCTTGGTCGAGTTCACTGATGAGCAAACCGAGCGGGCAACGGCCCCGTTGCACGGCGCCCGCGACTAGCGCCCGGACCTCCCGCAGATCGGTGAGGCTGCGGGCAGCATCGGCAACGGCCCTGGGCGCCGTGGCATACGATCTTCGGCCGACGGCGATGACGTTCGCTGGCATCCGGGTAGTCCGGTGGATCGCGACGAAGGCAGCGTTCCTGCACTGGCGGCTGGCCGGGACCAGCACATCGATGACGCCTGGGACCTTGTCGGTGATCCGCTGGCCGCGTAACGCGGCTGGCCCGGTGAGCACAGCGCGCGGTCCCGCGTAAAGCAGCGCGGCCATCTCTTTCTGTTCAGCGGTAGGAACTCCCGTCATGGCGAGGTAGGCACCGGGAAGTACCCGCTGCCACGGACCGCCGGGTCGCAGCATGTGCGCCAGGGCGCCACGAGTCATGCATGCCAGTGCCTGCTGGCGCCCGATGACGTTGAGTTGCAGGCGAAGCGCCTCCGACAGCGCCGCCTGATCCGTCCGGCTGCTTCTGGTCACGGCCAAAGCGTGCCAGCAGGGTACGTCAGTCTGGTCCCGCCGGTCAGGGTACGTCAGTCTGGTCCGCCGGTCAGGGTACGTCAGTCTGGTCCGCCGGTCGCAGTCGCCAGTTCGCTGGGCCCGCCAATGCCCCCGCCCCGTTCCCGCCCCCGGTCGCACCTGTTGAATGTGACGTTCAACCACACCTGACTGGCCCTATGTCACATTCATCACGTGCTGGCGCTGGCCGGGGCGCGGGGGTGGCGGGGCGTGCGGGGCGTGCGGGGCACCGGGGGCGACGGCCCGGTTGCCGGGATGCGGGGCTAGGCGGGCTGGGGCTAGGCGGGCTGGGGCTAGGCGGGCTGGGGCTAGGCGGGCTGGGGCTAGGCGGGGTGGGCGGGGGTTGGGGGGACGTCAAGGGCTGGATTGCGGTCGAAGAAGCCGACTGGCTTAAGCCAGAACGAGACCGTGTCGACGGGCATCACCGGCCAGTCCTCCGGCCGGGTGATGTGATGGATGCCGAAGACGTACCAGAGCACCACGTCGGTGCCGGAGATCGGCCGATCCTGCGCGGTCCAAACCGGCAGTCCCTGGTCGCGCTCGCTCTGCGTGCAGAACTCGCCGCACGGCCACCGCTCATCCGGGTGGTAGGGCGTGACCCAGAGGGTATGGCCGATCACCTCGGCGCGGCGCAGCACGGGAGAGCGGGAATCGAGCATCGCGGGGAAGCAGCCGCCCGGCACCAGCTTGTAGCCGACCGGCGTGCCGAGGCCGTTCCGGACGCTGTCGTTGACGACCTTCCAATGCCGCTGCGTGGACCACTGGTAGTCCTGCCTGCCCTGCTGCTCGGTCCGCAGCGGCTGGTCGCGCTGCACAAGGGCGAGCCCGTGCGGATTGGCCCGGCCGGTCGGCAGCGCCTCGGAGTCCGAGCAGTACACCGTGTTGGCCGTGCCGTCGATGTCAAGGTCAAGCCGCGCCACGACGAAATGCTGGTGGAACGGGGCATAGGTGCGCTCGTCGATGAGCGTCCCGTACGGTGGCTGACGGCCGGGCGGGAAATTCGTGACCACCATCACGCCAGTGGCCCGGATCTCGCACTCGATGCTGCCGTCCTGGTAGAACCGCCAGTACACCAGGTACTCGTAATTGGCGACGGTGGCGTGGCAGGAAATGACCAGCCGGCGCATCCGGCGTACCTCGGCCCCGGCGGTCTGGTCAACGTGCTTCCACAGCACGCCGTTGTCCTCTTCGTGGATGCAGATCGCGCGCGGTATGACATAAGGCTCGCCGGTGGTGTCGTGCAGGACCGCATCGAGGTAGGTGATCTCGCCGAGGCAGTCACAGCCGCGTTCCAGCGACGTGGTCATGAAGCCGAGGCCCCATTCGCCGATGTCGAAGGCGGTACGCCGGTAGTGATCCGGGGTGGGATCCCGGTACGGCACTACCATCTCGGCGAGCGAGAGCCGGTGCGCGACCGGCCGGACCCGGCCGCCGTCGGCGTACCCGACCTGGTGCAGGATTAGCCCCTCGCGGTAATTAAAGCCGATCCGCAGTGACCATTTCTGCCAGCTGAGCGCCTGCCCGGCGATGCCAAAAGAGGCGCCGTCCGGCTGGCTGACCTCCAGCGGCGCGACGTCATCGCGGCGCCGCTGCCCGGGGACCAGGGACGGGGCGTACTCGCCCATCACGGCAGGCGGATCGACGCGGTGCGTGTCCCCGAGCTCGAGCAGCTCCATCTGGTTGAGATCAACCAGCGGATGCAGCCCGTTCACCGGGTGGGCATACGGGTTGCCGCCCGGCACCCCCCGGTACCAGACATCCACCCAGCCCATCCGGCGCTTGCGATGCCGCTGCGGGACTAGGGCATGACCGTAGGTCCAGGTGTCGAAGAGCACCCGGTCAAGGTCGGTGATCCCGCGGTCGGCCAGCGCGGCGATGATCCGGGCATCCTGCCGGAGAATCGCGTCGGCCTCGTGCCATTCGTCGAGCGTCGCATTCGGCTGGACCCCCGGTCGGCTGGTGAAGGACAGCACCTGGTCACCGGTCAGCGAGACCACCGCCGAGTAGACGCGGCCATCCGAGCGGTTCCAGCACACCACCCTGGCCGCCCGCTGGATGCCGTCACCTGGCTGCCAGGCAGCGAGCGCGGGCTTGTCCGGTTCCGCCAGCTCGATGGACGCGAACCGCCAGCCACCGCCGACGCCCCGGTCGCGGCGCAGGATCGCGGCCGCCAGCCGGAACTCGGCGGCGGACAGCGGATCCAGTGGATGCTGGGCAGCGGCAGCGGCAGCGGCAGCGGCAGCGCCAGCGCCAAGTTCGCCGGCGCCGCCGCCGGTTCCGGTGCCGCTCATCGTGCCCCTTCGCCGCCGTGTGCGAATTCGCCGCCGCGCACGAAGGTCGCTAGCTGCGCCGACTGGGCGAGCCTGCTCGGCTCGTGCAGGTACATCATGTGACCAGCCTCGTAGTAGGCGAACTCGATATTCCCGGTCAGCTCGGCCGGGATGGCCAGGTGCGCGACGTCGTGCTCGGCCGCGAAGTACGGGGTCGCGGCGTCGTGATAACCGCAGGCGAACAGCACCCGCATGTGCGGGTTGACCCGCATCGCCTCGGCGAGTTTGTCCACCACCTGCACGTTCACGCCCTCGAACTCCTTGAACGACCACGGGTGCACGCGCTCGGTCAGGGTCTCGTACGGCAGGTCATTGGAATACTTCAGCTCAGTCCGGACGTAATGATTCAGCGCCGCCGTGTACGGGCCCATGATCGCGTCGATGGACGGATCGGTAGTCCAGTGCTCGCGACCGTAGTCGGAGTCCCAGCCGGTGAAGCGCCCGTCCAGCCGCCCGGCGGTCCGGCGCTCATCACGCAGCAGCTCGGTCAGGAACCTGATGTGCTCGGGCCGCAGATCGACCCGGTCGACGTAGTCCTCGGATAGCCCGGTCAGGCCCGCCAGCCTGGTGATCGCCGCGGCGCGCTCCCTGGCGGTCAGCCGCGAGCCGCGGGCCAGCACCCATCGGTAGTCACGCTCGGCATAGGCCTCGGCATCATCGAGCACCTCCCGCAGCGGTCGGTCGGCGTGCCTGCCGTGATAGTGCGCGATTGCCGCGTAAGTCGGCAGGTAGGCCACGTACGGCTCGTCATTTCCCGCGGCGAATTCGACCGAGCCGCCGTCCAGGAAGGCCGAGATCAGGACCAGCCCGTTGAGGTACATCCCATGGCGCTCCTGCAGGTGCCGGGCGAGGCCCGCCGCGCGCATCGTCCCGTACGACTCGCCGCACAGGTACTTGGGCGACATCCACCGGCCATTTCGCGTCGTCCACAGCCGGATCACCTCGCCGACGGACTCGACATCGCCGCCGTATCCGTGGAAATCCTGAGGCGTCCCGCCCTTGACCACTCGCGAGAACCCGGTGGACACGGGGTCGATGAAAACCAGGTCGGAGTGCCTGAGCAGGGTCTGGTGATTGTCAGCCAGGCCATATGGCGGCGGCAGCAGCGCGCCGACGTCGCCCATCAGCACCCGCCGCGGGCCGAGCAGCCCGAGGTGCAGCCAGACGCTCGCCGATCCAGGGCCGCCATTGAACGCGAAAGTGACCGGGCGGCTCCCGGCATCTTCCCCGGCATCGTCGAGCGTGTAGGCCACCATGAACATCTCGGCCCTGGCCTGGGCGCCGTCGAACTTGTCGTCGGTATGCGCTTCCTGGCGCAGCACCACGCGCCCGGCGGTCACCGTGTAGCGCAGTTCCGCGCCGTCGATGGTGATCACCTGGTGGGTCGTGACGAGGTCGTCGGCAGGCTCCGCTGCGGCCGGCGCTGCCTGCTGGCCACCGGCGCCGGGCCCGGCCGGTCCCGCCGCGGTGGCTGGGTCCTGCGCTGGCGCCGCCCGCTCCACATGATCCGTCATGACAGCGGAGCATAATGCGGTCTGCCCGGCCGCCCTGGAGCAGGCAAGCCCGGGCCGCTGGGCCCCGCCGTCAGCGCGCCAGCGCCGGCGTCGGCACGCTCGCCGCCGCGCCAACGGCCGCGGCGGCGATCAGCGCACGGAACAGGCTGAGGTCGTCGCCGGCCTCCGGATGCCATTGCACGGCCAGCGCGAACCCGCATCCCGGCGCGTCGAGTTCCACGGCCTCGATCAGCCCGTCATCGGACCAGGCGGTCGCGGTCAGGCCGCTGCCCAGCCGGTCGATTGCCTGGTGGTGGTGGGTCGGGACAGTCTCGACGTGCGTGCGGCCAAGGGTGCCGGCCAGCTCGCTGCCGGGCTTGACCCGGACCGGGTGCGCGCCATACGAACCCGGCACTGGCGCATGCTCGCGGTGGCCGACGACATCGGGCAGGTGCTGGTGCAGGCTCCCGCCCAGCGCCACGTTCATCACCTGTATGCCGCGGCAGATGCCGAGCACGGGCAGCCCGCGATCGAGCGCCGCCGCCAGCAGCGCGGCCTCGGCGAAGTCACGCTCGGGGCGCACGGCCGCAGTTTCCGGGTGCGGCACCGCGCCGTAGCCGGCCGGGTCGAGGTCGCCGCCGCCGGACAGGATGAGCCCGTCGAGCCTGCTGATCACGTTTTCGATCCCAGCCAGTGACGGCAGCAGCACCGAGATGCCGCCGGCCTGCGCCACCCGTTCCGGATAGCGGCTGGGCAGCACCACGGCCTCGACTTCCCAGTGCCCCCAGCGCGCCTGCTCGCGGTACGCACTGATCCCGATCACCGGCGCCGGCCCGGCACCGTCCGCTGCAGGAAACCCGCTCACCTGGTTCCTCCGTCTGCCCGTCACCATCGACGTAATGATCACATCGACGTAATGATCACAGAGCATATGCCGGCATCCGCGGGCAGCACGCGGATTCCCTCCGGCCCGTCCCGGCTGCCCGGGCTAGCGCGCGGCGCGAGCTAGAGCGGGGTCACGTAGGCACCGGAGATGCCGCCGTCGACGAGGAACTGCGAGGCGGTGATGAACGAGGCGTCGTCACTGGCCAGGAAGGCGACCGCCGCGGCGATCTCCTCCGGCTCGGCGAACCGGCCGGCCGGGATGTGCACCAGCCGCCGCGCCGCGAGTTCCGGATCCTTGGCGAATAGCTCCTGCAGCAGGGGGGTGTTCACCGGCCCCGGGCACAGCGCGTTCACCCGGATCCCCTCCCGGGCGAACTGCACGCCAAGCTCCCGGCTCATGGCGAGCACGCCGCCCTTGGAGGCGGTATAGGAAATCTGCGACGTCGCCGCGCCGAGCACGGCGACGAACGACGCGGTGTTGATGATCGAGCCCTTGCCGCGCCGCCGCATGTGCGGCAGCACGTGCTTGCAGCACAAGTACACCGAAGTAAGGTTGACATCCTGGACCCGGCGCCAGGCATCCAGGCCGGTCGTCAGGATCGAGTCATCCTCCGGCGGCGAGATGCCCGCATTATTGAACGCGATGTCCACCTGCCCGTGCCGCTTGATCACGGCTGCATACAGGTGCCGGACATTGTCCTCGTTCGCCACGTCGGCCGAGAAGAACGTGCCGCCAGTCTCCTCGGCGGCTGCCTTGCCCGCCGCCTCGTCGATGTCGACAGCAACGACGAGCGCTCCTTCCGCGGCGAGCCGGCGCGCACTGGCAAGCCCGATACCGCTGCCGGCGCCGGTGACGACGGCGACCCGATCGGTCAAGCGGAGCATGTCTTTTCACCCCTCCGTTGCGATGAAGACGTTCTTGGTCTCGGTGAAGGCGTCGAGCGCATCCGGGCCCAGTTCGCGGCCGAGACCGGACTGCTTGAACCCGCCGAACGGGGTCGAGTAGCGCACCGAGGAATGCGAGTTCACCGACAGATTGCCGGCCTCAACCCCCCGCGCTACCCGGATCGCCCGGCCCACGTCCCTGGTCCAGATCGACCCGGACAGGCCGTAGGGCGTGTCGTTGGCGATAGCCAACGCGGCCGCCTCGTCTTCGAACGGCGTCACGGTCAGCACCGGGCCGAACACCTCCTCGGTGTAGGCCGGGTCGTCCATCGCGACCGGCGCAAGCACGGTCGGCGGGTACCAGTGGCCCGGACCGGCCGGCGCGGTGCCGCGGAAGGCGACCGGCGCGCCGTCCGGCACGTAGGAGGCGACCCGGTCCCGGTGCGCGGCCGAGATCAGCGGGCCCATCTCAGTGGCCGGCGATGCCGGGTCGCCGACGGTAACCGCCTTGACGGCGGGCTCGAGCAGTTCCATGAAGCGGTCCAGGACCGAGCGCTGCACCAGGATCCGGGATCTGGAACAGCAGTCCTGCCCGGCGTTGTCGAACGCCGCCTGCGGCGCGCTCGCGGCCGCTTGCGCCAGGTCCGCGTCGGCGAACACGATGTTGGCGCTCTTGCCGCCGAGTTCCAGGGTGACCCGCTTCACATGCCTGGCGCAGCCGGCCATGATCTCGCGGCCGACCTCGGTGGAGCCGGTGAACACGATCTTGCCGACGGCCGGGTGGTCGACCAGCCGCTGCCCGACGACGCTGCCCTTGCCCGGCAGCACCTGGAAGACGCCCTCGGGAATGCCCGCGGCCAAGGCGAGCTCGCCGATCCTGATCGCGGTCAGCGGCGTCATCTCGGCCGGCTTGGCGATCACGGCGTTGCCGGCCGCCAGCGCGGGCGCGAGGCCCCAGGACAGGATCGGCATCGGGAAATTCCATGGCACGATGAGCCCGACGACGCCGATCGGCTCGCTGAACGTGATATCAAGCCCGCCGGCCACCGGGATCTGCCTGCCGCAGGCCCGCTCCGGCGCGGCGGAGTAGTAGGTGAGCACGTCGCGGACCTGGCCGGCCTCCCAGCGTGCCTGGCCGATCGGGTGCCCGGCGCCTGCCACCTCCAGGCCGGCCAGCTCCTCCACGTGGGCGTCCACCGCGCTGGCGAAGCTGCGTAGCAGGGCGGCCCGGTCCGCCGGGGCCACCGACCGCCAGGACGCCTGCGCCGCGACGGCGCGCGCTATCGCGGTGTCGGTCTCGTCCGCGGAGGTCCGCGGCACGGTGGCGACGATCTCCTCGTTGGCTGGGTTCACGACGGTGAACTCGGACATGCGGTGGTCACTCCCTTGCGACGTGGCGGCGGTCCTGGCGGCCGCGGGCCCGGGCGCCGGGCAGGGTCAGATGCGCTCGAAGCAGCGCCGCAGCTCCCAGTCGGTCACCGCGGCGTCGTAGGCGGCCAGCTCCACCCGCGCGTAATTGGCGTAGTGCTCTTGTACCTCGGTCCCGAACAACTCGCCGGCCAGCTCGCTTTTCTCCCACAGCTCAAGCGCGTCACGCAGGGTATGCGGCATCCGTGAGCTCATGTCCAGGTAGGCGTTGCCCTCCAGGGCAGGCTCAAGCGGCAGCTCGTGATCGATGCCGTGCAGCCCGGCGGCGATCATGGCAGCCACCGCGAGGTACGGGTTCACGTCGCCGCCCGGGGTGCGGTTCTCCGCCCGCAGCGAGTGCCCGTGGCCGACCAGCCGCAGCGCGCAGGTCCGGTTGTCCACGCCCCAGCGCACCGCGGTCGGCGCGAAGCTACCCGGCACGTAGCGCTTGTAGGAGTTGATATTCGGTGCATAACAGAGTGTCAGCTCGCGCATGCCGGCCAGCTGACCGGCCAGGAAGTGCTCACCCAGCGGGGACAGCCCGTACGGGCCGTCCCCGGCCAGCACCGCCGTGCCGTCCGCACCGCGCAGCGAGAGATGGATGTGGCAGGAGTTGCCTTCCTTGTCGTTCGGCTTGGCCATGAACGTGATGCTCATCCCGGCCTGCGCGGCGATCTCCTTGGCGCCGGTCTTGTAGATCGAGTGGTTATCACAGGTGGTCACCGCGTCCGCATAGCGGAATGCGATCTCGTGCTGGCCGAGGTTGCACTCGCCCTTCGCCGACTCCACGTACAGTCCGGCGCCGCCCATCTCGTTCCGGATCCGGCGCAGCAGCGGCTCGATCCGGGAGGTGCCGAGTATCGAGTAGTCGACGTTGTACTGATTCGCCGGGACGAGATCGGAGTAGCCCTTGGCGGCGGCCCGCTCGTAGGAATCGGCGTAGACCACGAACTCAAGCTCGGTGCCGGCCATCGCCTGCCAGCCTCTGGCCGCCAGCCGGTCGGCCTGCGCCCGCAGGATCTGCCGCGGCGAAGCGACGACCGGCGCCCCGTCCAGCCAGGTCAGGTCCGCGAGCACCAGGGCGGTGGACTCGTGCCAGGGGACATGCCGCAGCGTGCTCATGTCGGGCACCAGCACGAAGTCGCCGTAGCCGCGGGCCCAGGACGACATCGCGTAGCCGTCCACGGTGTTCATGTCGACGTCCACCGCCAGCAGGTAGTTGCAGCCCTCCGAGTAGTTCTCGGCGACCTCGGCGAGGAAAAACTCGGCCGACAGCCGCTTGCCCTGCAGCCTGCCCTGCATGTCGGTGAACGCGAGCACGACCGTGTCGATCTCGCCGGTCCCGTAGCCGGTGCGCAGCCGCTCCAGCGTCATCATCCCGCGCCGCGGCGCGGGACCGTCCCCGCCATGACCTGTCATCAAAGTCCCATCCTCGAGGTATGCCCGGCCGGTGCAGGCCCATCACTGAGCCGGCCCCCGCGAGCGAGCTTCCTGCGCCCTATCAGCCCACCGTAGGCGCGCGAGCGCTATCAGCGCGCCGACGGCGCCGCGCCTGCGCCGTCAGCGCGCTGCTGCCTAGATCTCGAGTTCCCGCTCGATCGCGGCCAGTTCCTCCGGCGTGCCCTGCACCCGCGGCCCGATAAGCCTGCTCCACCTGCCGAGATGCCACGGGCCGCGCTGGAAGTTCGCGCCCTGGCCCAGCCGCCGGAACGTCGGCAGCAGGTAGGCGATGTAGAGGCCGATGACCGCGATCGAGGTTACCGCCGCGTACGCGGTCGGGTTCCGCAGGTAAGGAAGACCGAGGATGAACGCGCCGGCCGCAGCCAGCCAGATCGCGTTTGTCGGCGTCCTGGTCCGCCTGTTCATCCGATGCCAGAAGCCGGAGGCGGGCAGCGCGCCATCACGGGCGTAGCCGAGCTGGTGCAGAGTTTGCTCGTCACTGCCGAGCGGCGTAGGGGCCGCTTGCTCGTTTACCGACACGGCATGCTCCTTGCGTCAAGGCGCCGGGCTGAGCCGGCGAAAGGGACACCTGCAGCCCTAGCCGACGGCCGGTACTAATGGTTCAATATCAGACCAATGATGGACATGTCTGGAGCAAAGTCAATACCGTGGCCGGATTGATAACTGCAGGCACTGCCCGCACCGCGGGTCAGGCAGGCAGCACTGGGCTACGGGCACCCGACGGACGCTGCCAGGCGCCCTGCTCCGCGGCTTCCTGGCCTGATCGTCAGGACCGATCCCCGGGTTGTCGGCTGGCTGGTACGCCTGGCCGGGCATCGCCGACGCCGCGGCGGGCCCCGGCCCGGCCCGGCCCGGCCAAGGCAGGGCCCTGGCGTGGCACCTCGCGGCGACCGGGGGAGGGCTGGAGCACCTCCTCGCCGAGTAGGACCGCGCACTCCGGGCACCGCATGAGCACGTCTCCATCCGGGGTGATGCCCGCCGCGACGGACGGGCGGGGGAACCGCTTGCGGCAGGACGCGCACGAGCTGCCCTGCCGCTGAGCACGGGTAAGGCCGTCAGCGGCGACCAGCGGAATTGCCGGGCGCGCGGTTATCGCCGCGTCCGGTTGCCCGCCCTGGTGGCGCTCTTGCCCGCCTTCGAGCGGATGGGCCTCGATGGCGCTGGCCGCGGAACCGCCGGCCTGCGGCTGACTGGTCATGATGATCTTGCCCTGGCGTGTTCCCGCGGCCGGGTGGTCGCGGACTTAATGATGGCTGGCCTGGCAGTCATGGCGCTGGCCCCTCTCGCGCGAAATGCGGCAGGAATTAACTCGGTGCACGTGTACCGGCGGGAAATCACGTCCGCAATGCTTTAAAACATATCATCCGACTTGCTCCGCGGGTAATTCAGCATAACGGCTCTGAGCAGGCAAAACACCCGAGCTAGGACAATTCGAAACGCAGCATTCTGACGATTGACAACGGGCATTTGATCAACTAGTGATTCAATTGACCAGCTAAGCTCAAATAGCGGATATCCCGGGCAAGGAAGAGTGGCATGCGGCGGGCGCCCGGGGACGCAGGCGCCCCGCCGCGGCCGGCTGGCCTGATCCGGGCTAGCCCGCGGCCAGTTCCGGTGCGGGCATGCCGACCGGATTGGGGTAGGGCAGCGCGGCGGCGCAAATACGGGCCACCGGCACCAGCACGGCCAGCAGTTCCGCGACCTGTCCCGGGCGAAGGGTGGCCCATGGCCGCGCCGCGGCCAGGTCGGTCGCCTGCTCGACGGCCCGGTGCGCCGCCGCGCCCGCGGCGGTCAGCCGCCCGTCCGGCGCCAGCCAGCCACGCCTGGTCAGCCGCCCGGCCGCCCGCTCCCAGTCGGCGTCGGCCCAGCCCTTGATGGGCTGCAGCATCTCCCTGGACAGATCCAGGCCGGCCCGCAGCACCAGCGCCTCGCAGCCGTCCAGGCCCGCCGCCACCAGCGCGGCCACATGGCCGTCGCCACGGTGCTCGCGCAGCACGGTGGCCGCGTGCCAGAGCCTGGCCAGCGGGCCGTCGAGCAGCGCCACCCGGCCGGCCAAGTAGCTGCGCCAGAAGCCGCGCACCCCGGCGCCGGTGCAGGCGGCGCCGGCCTCCGGCGTGAAGTACGTCACCGCCTGCACCGGCTCGAACAGGCTCCACATCCGCCTCGCGAGCAGCGGCGCCGCGCCGCCTTCCGGGCTCTGCTGCATCGCGTGCTCCTGCGCCAGAATCGGGCCGCGCCGCGCCCGGCGCCCCGGTTTGGGGGACCGGATTGCGGGCGCGGAAGTATTTACGGCACAATGATGTTGTGAAATACGTGGGACAGGCACGCACGGCACCCGGCGGCCCCGCAGCGGGCCCCGCGCTGGATGCTGCCCGCGGCGTGCCCACCGCGGCCCAGGCTACGGCAACGCTGTCCGGCGCCGAGCGGGGCACCCGCGCGCGGATAGCCAGGCTGATCCTGGAGAACGGCCCCGCGACGGCCACCGGGCTGTCCGCCCGGCTCGGCCTGACCCCGGCCGCGATCCGGCGGCATCTGGACAACCTGCTGGCCGACGGCATGATCGAGAGCCGCACCGCCAGGACTTACGGAACCAGGGGACGCGGCAGGCCGGCCCGGCTGTTCGCCATCACCGACGCCGGGCGCAGCGCGTTCGAGCATGCCTACGACGACCTCGCTGCCAGCGCGCTGCGGTTCCTTGCCGAGCGGGCCGGGCCGGACGCGGTGGCCGAGTTCGCCCGGCGGCAGATCGGCGACCTGGAAGCCAGGTACCGTGCCGCAGTCGGCTTCGGCTCGGCCAGCGAGCGGGTGCGGGCACTGGCCGAGGCGCTGTCCGCAGACGGCTACGCGGCATCCGCCAGCGGCGCCCCGGCGGCCGGCGGCGAGCAGCTCTGCCAGCACCACTGCCCGGTGGCGCACGTGGCCGCCGAATACCCCCAGCTCTGCGAGGCCGAGACCGAGGCGTTCGGCCGCCTGCTCGGCACCCCGGTGCAGCGGCTCGCCACCATCGCGAACGGCGACGGCGTCTGCACGACGCACATCACGGCGCCGTCATTGCTGAAACCCCATGGTCACGACCAGCGGAATCCCCGCGCCACGACCGACAAACCCGGAGGCATCTCCGCATGACAACGACGACGACTCACCCCGAGCTCGACGGGCTCGGCAGCTATAAGTTCGGCTGGGCCGACTCGGACATGGCAGGCGCGGCGGCAAAGCGCGGCCTGTCCGAGGACGTCGTCCGCAACATCTCGACGCTGAAGGACGAGCCGGACTGGATGCTGGAACTGCGGCTGAAGGGACTCAAGCTGTTCCGCCGCAAGCCGATGCCGAGCTGGGGCTCCGACCTGTCCGGCATCGACTTCGAGAACATCAAGTACTTCGTCAGGTCGACCGAGAAGCAGGCGGGGAGCTGGGAAGAGCTGCCCGCCGACATCAAGAACACCTACGACCGGCTCGGCATCCCCGAGGCCGAGAAGCAGCGCCTGGTAGCTGGCGTGGCCGCGCAGTATGAAAGCGAAGTCGTCTACCACAAGATCCGCGAGGACCTCGAGGACAAGGGCGTCATCTTCAAGGACACCGACACGGCGCTGCGCGAGCATCCGGAGCTGTTCCAGGAGTACTTCGCCACCGTAATCCCGGTGGGCGACAACAAGTTCGCCGCGCTCAACACGGCGGTCTGGTCCGGCGGCAGCTTCATCTACGTGCCCAAGGGCGTGCACGTGGACATCCCGCTGCAGGCCTATTTCCGGATCAATACCGAGAACATGGGCCAGTTCGAGCGGACACTGATCATCGTCGACGAGGGCGCCAGCGTGCACTACGTCGAGGGCTGCACGGCGCCGATCTACTCCTCAGACTCGTTGCACTCGGCGGTCGTCGAGATCATCGTGAAGGCCGGCGCGCATTGCCGCTACACCACGATCCAGAACTGGTCGAACAACGTATACAACCTGGTCACCAAGCGCGCCGTAGCGCAGGCAGGCGCGAGCATGGAGTGGGTAGACGGCAACATCGGCTCCAAGGTCACGATGAAGTACCCGGCGGTCTACCTGATGGGCGAGCACGCCAGGGGCGAGACGCTGTCGGTGGCCTTCGCGGGCACCGGCCAGCATCAGGACGCGGGCGCGAAGATGGTGCACTGCGCCCCGAACACCTCGTCCTCGATCGTGTCCAAGTCCGTGGCACGGGCCGGCGGCCGGACCTCCTACCGCGGCCTGGTCCAGGTACAGGAGGGCGCCGCGCATTCCAAGTCCACGGTGAAGTGCGACGCGCTGCTGGTGGACACGGTCAGCCGGTCGGACACCTATCCCTACGTGGACGTCCGCGAGGACGACGTCGAGATGGGCCACGAGGCCACCGTCTCGAAGATCTCCGATGACCAGCTCTTCTACCTGATGAGCCGCGGGATGACCGAAGACGAGGCGGCGGCGACCATCGTCCGCGGGTTCGTCGAGCCGATCGCCCGCGAGCTGCCGATGGAGTACGCGATCGAGCTGAACCGGCTGATCGAGCTCCAGATGGAGGGGGCGGTCGGCTGATGGCTAGCCTCCAGGGGGCCGCCGAATCATCGGCCCCCGTCTCCAGGCTGCACGAGCTGCGATCCTACGATCCGGCCGACTTCGGCGTGCCGTCCGGCCGCGAGGAGGAGTGGCGGTTCACCCCGCTGCGCCGGCTGCGCGGGCTGCATAGTGACGCAGTGCTTGACACCGGCAAAGTCGGTATCACAGTCGATGCCGACCCACGGGTCGCCGTTGAGCTCGGGCAACACGGCGACCCGCGGCTCGGCACCGCCTGCGTCCCTGCCGACCGGGTTAGCGCCAGGGCGTTTGAATCATTCCGTGAGGCGACCGTGCTCACGGTCCCTGAGGGCCTGGAGAGCACGAGACCCACGTGGGTCGGGATTCGCGGGGAGGATGCCGCCGGGGCGGCAGCAGGGCACCTCGTGGTGGACGTCAAGCCGAACGCCAGGGCTGTGGTGGTGCTTGAGTACACCGGGTCGGCGACGTATGCGGAGAATGTCGAGCTCGTGGTGGGGGACGGCGCGTCACTGGCCGTAGTCGCGCTGCAGAACTGGGCTGACGATGCGGTGCATCTATCGCACCACTACCTCCAGGTCGGCCGGGACGCCCGGGTCACGCACACCGCGGTGACGCTGGGCGGCAGCGTGGTCCGGCTCGCCCCGTCGGTCCGGTACGCGGGCCCCGGCGGCGAGGCCGAGCTGCGCGGGCTGTACTTCGCCGACGCCGGGCAGCACCTGGAGCACCGGCTGCTTGTCGATCACGGCGAGCGCAACTGCCGCAGCCGGGTGACCTACAAGGGCGCGCTGCAGGGCGCGGAGGCGCACGCGGTGTGGATCGGCGACGTGCTGATCCGGGCCGAGGCGACCGGCACCGACACCTACGAGTACAACCGGAACCTGGTGCTGACCGACGGCACCCGGGTGGACTCGGTGCCGAACCTGGAGATCCTGACCGGCGAGGTGGTCGGCGCCGGGCACGCCAGCGCCAGCGGGCGGCTGGAGGACCATCACCTGTTCTACCTGATGACCCGCGGCATCCCGGAGCCCGAGGCCAGGCGGCTGGTGATCCGCGGCTTCTTCGGCGAGCTGATCGCCCAGATCGAGGTGCCCGAGCTGCGCGAGCGGATTTCCGCGGCGGTGGAAGCGGAGCTGGCATGACCGAGACCAGCACGTACGTGCGCGCCTGCGCGCTCGCCGACCTGCCAGCCGAAGGGGCGCTCGGGGTCGAGATCAACGACACCCCGGTGGCCATCGTCCGGGCCGGCGGCGAGGTGTTCGCGCTGCGGGACGTGTGCTCGCACGAGGAAGTCCCGCTATCCGAGGGCGATATCTACGACTGCACGGTGGAGTGCTGGCTGCACGGGTCCTGCTTCGACCTGCGCACCGGCCAGCCCACCGGCCCGCCGGCCACCAAGCCGGTGCCTACCTATTCAGTGAAGATCGACGGCGACGACGTCTACGTGGCGCTCGCCGGGCTACCAGACCAGGAGAGATGATGTCCACCCTTGAGATCCGCGACCTGCACGTCAGCGTGACGGACGCGGCCGGCGAGAGCCAGCAGATCCTGCGTGGCGTGGACCTTGCCGTGCGGGCCGGGCAGACTCACGCGATCATGGGGCCGAACGGCTCCGGCAAGTCCACCCTGGCCTTCGCCATCGCCGGGCACCCCAAGTACCAGGTCACCCAGGGATCGGTCACCCTGGACGGCGAGGACGTGCTGGCCATGAGCGTGGACGCGCGCGCCAGGGCGGGCCTGTTCCTGGCGATGCAGTACCCGGCCGAGGTGCCGGGCGTGTCGGTGTCGAACTTCCTCCGCACCGCGATGACCGCGGTCCGCGGCGAGGCGCCCAAGCTCCGGGTTTTCCTGAAGGAGATGCGGGCCGCGATGGCCGCGCTGTCCATCGACCCGGTCTTCGCCGAGCGCAACGTCAACGAGGGCTTCTCCGGCGGTGAGAAGAAGCGGCACGAGATTCTCCAGCTCGAGCTGCTCGACCCGAAGATCGCGATCCTGGACGAGACGGATTCCGGGCTGGACATCGACGCGCTGCGGGTAGTGGCCGACGGAGTCAACCGGTTCCGCGCCAAGGAGGGGCACGGCGTGCTGCTGATCACGCACTACACGCGGATCCTGCGGTACGTGCAGCCGGACTTCGTGCACGTGTTCGTCGGCGGCCGGATTGTCAAGCAGGGCGGCCCCGAGCTGGCCGACGAGCTGGAGACCAGCGGCTACGAGCAGTTCATTCAGGCCGGGGCGACCGCATGACGGCTACCGATCAGCTGACCGGCACGGCCGCGGGCACCTTCGACGTGGCCGCGATACGGGCGGACTTCCCGATCCTGGCCAGGACCGTGCGGGGCGGTAAGCCGCTCATCTACCTGGACTCCGGCGCCACCGCGCAGAAGCCGCGACAGGTGCTTGACGCCGAGCGCGAGTTCTACACCGCGCACAACGCGGCCGCGCACCGCGGCGCGCACCTGCTCGGGGAGGAGGCGACCGACGCCTACGAGGGCGCCCGGGCCCGGGTAGCCGCGTTCATCGGCGCCGACCCCGGCGAGATCATCTTTACCAAGAGCGCGACCGAGGCGATCAACCTGGTCGCCTACGCGATGAGCAACGCCGCGACGGCCGGGCCGGCGGCTGCCAGGTTCCTCGTCGGCCCCGGCGACGAGGTGCTGGTCACCGAGATGGAGCACCACGCCAACCTGGTGCCGTGGCAGCAGCTGTGCCAGCGCACCGGCGCGACGCTCCGGTGGTTCGGCGTGACCCAGGACGGCCGGCTGGATCTGAGCGATGCCGCCGGGCTGATCAATGACCGGACGAAGGTCGTCGCCGTTACCCATCAGTCCAACGTCACCGGCACGGTCCCGCCGGTCGGCGAGATCGCCGCGCTGGCACACGCCCGCGGCGCGCTGGTGGTGGCCGACGGCGCCCAGTCGGTGCCGCACCGGCCGGTCGACGTGGCCGCGCTCGGCCCGGACTTCCTGGCGTTCTCCGCGCACAAGATGCTCGGCCCGTCCGGCGTCGGAGTGCTGTGGGGCAGGCGCGGGCTGCTCGAGGCGATGCCGCCGTTCATCTCCGGCGGCTCGATGATCGAGATCGTCCGGATGGAGGGCTCCACATTCCTGCCGCCGCCGGAGCGGTTCGAGGCCGGGGTGCCCGCCGCGGCCCAGGCGGTCGGCCTGGCCGCGGCGTGCGACTACTTGGACGCGCTCGGCATGCCCGCGGTGGCCGCGCACGAGGAGGAACTGACCGCCCGCGCGCTCGATGCGCTGGCCGCGGTTCCCGGGGTGCGAATCCTGGGCCCGCTGAGCACAGCGGACCGAGGCGGCGCGGTGTCCTTCACGGTGGACGGGATACATCCGCATGACGTCGGCCAGGTACTCGACGATCTCGGGATCGCGGTCCGGACCGGGCATCACTGCGCCTGGCCGCTGCACCGCGCGCTCGGCGCGCAGGCGAGCACCCGGGCGACGTTCTACGTGTATAACACGGCCGACGAGGTGGACGCGCTGGCCGACGGCGTGCGCCAGGCGCAGAAGTTCTTCGCGTGATGCGGGCGGAGCATGTGACGATGACGGAACACCAGGACACTGCCGTGTCGTTCAAGGCGTTGTGATGCAGCTCCAGTCGATGTACCAGGAGATCATCCTGGACCACTACCGCAAGCCGAAGAACAAGGGCCTGCGGGAGCCCTATGACGCCCAGGTGCACCACGTGAACCCGACCTGCGGTGACGAGGTGACGCTGCGGGTGGCGCTGCGGGACGCCGACGGCGAGCCTGCCGTGGCCGACGTGTCCTATGACGCGATTGGCTGCTCGATCAGCCAGGCCAGCGCCTCGATGATGACCGAGATGATCATCGGCAAGACGGTGCGCGAGGCGATGGGCCTGAGCGGTGAGTTCCTCGCGCTGATGCAGTCCAGGGGCGACGGCGAGCCGGACGAGGACAAGCTCGGCGACGCGGTCGCGTTCGCCGGCGTGTCCAAGTACCCGGCCAGGATCAAGTGCGCCCTGCTCGGCTGGATGGCCTGGAAGGACGCCACCGCCCAGGCCCTCGACAGCCCGGCAGGCAAGCCGTCCGGAAACGGCAGGGCCGGAAACGGCAGCACAGGCAACGGCGGCACAGCCAACGGCAGTGCCGGAAACGGCCGGATCGCCGCTGACGCGGCCAGGGAGCAGAAATGACGGAGAACGCGGCCGGGATCGCCGGCCAGGAACTTGACCAGGAGACCGAGGATCTGCTCGAGGCGATGCGGGACGTGGTGGACCCCGAGCTCGGCGTCAACGTGGTGGATCTCGGGCTCGTCTACGGCGTAACCGTCGGCGATGACCGGGTAGCGACCATCGACATGACGCTGACCAGCGCAGCCTGCCCGCTGACCGACGTCATCGAGGACCAGACCAGGCAGGCCCTGGAAGGCCTGGTCAACGACTTCCGGATCAACTGGGTCTGGCTGCCGCCATGGGGCCCCGACAAGATCACCGAGGATGGCCGGGAGCAGCTCCGCGCCCTCGGCTTCAACGTCTAGCCGCCCCGCCCCGGCGGCGCGCTGACCGGCCGGCGGCCAGCCCTCCGGCCCGGGCCGGACAGCTACGCCTACGGCCCGTTAAGGATGTTTCTTCGCATGCTCAACGGGGGATCCGCTAGCCTGGATGTCGTCATGATGCGCGCGCTGCTTCTTCGCTGCCGCGGCGAGGCCCGGTAACCACTCCGGTCGGCCCCTCGTCGCGGGCCGTTCTGCTGCGCCGACCGACTCCCCTTTCCGGTCATATCCCAGGAGCAGCCGCGTCATGAGCAATCCGAATAGCCAGCGCCAGTCCGGCATGCCGTGCCACCGGTACCGGCCCTTCCCCGCGATCGACCTGCCGGACCGGCAGTGGCCGACGCGTACCATCACCGCCGCGCCGCGGTGGCTGTCAACCGACCTGCGGGACGGCAACCAGGCACTGATCGACCCGATGAACGCGGCCCGCAAGCATGCGATGTTCGACCTCCTGGTCCGGCTGGGCTACAAGGAGATTGAGGTCGGTTTCCCGGCGGCCAGCCAGACCGATTTCGACTTCATCCGCAGCCTGATCGAGAGTGACTCGGTACCCGGGGACGTCCGCATCTCCGTGCTGACCCAGGCGCGCGAGGAGCTGATCGACCGGACCGTACAGTCGCTGATTGGTGCGCCGCAGGCGACGGTGCACCTGTACAACGCCGCGGCGCCGATGTTCCGCCGGGTAGTGTTCGGCTGGGATGGCGACGGGCGCGCCGAGTGCAAGTCGGTGGCTGTCGAGGGCACCCGCGCGGTCATGAAGTTCGCCGAGACCTACCTGCCAGGCACCGACTTCGGCTATGAGTACTCGCCGGAGATCTTCATGGACACCGAGCTTGATTTCTCGCTGGAGATCTGCGAGGCGGTGATGGACGTCTGGCAGCCCGGCCCGGACCGGGAGATCGTGCTGAACCTGCCCTGCACGGTCGAGCGGTCGACGCCGAATGTCTACGCCGACCAGATCGAGTGGATGAGCCGGCAGCTCAGCCGGCGCGAGCACATCGCGCTGTCCGTGCACACGCACAACGACCGCGGCACGGCGACCGCGGACGCCGAACTCGCGATGCTGGCCGGCGCGCAGCGGATCGAGGGCTGCCTGTTCGGCAACGGCGAGCGATCCGGCAACGTCGACCTGGTGACGCTCGGGCTGAACCTGTACAGCCAGGGCATCGACCCGATGATCGACTTCAGCGACATCGACGAGATCCGCCGCACTGCCGAGTACTGCAACCGGATCGGCGTGCACGAGCGGCATCCCTACGCGGGCGACCTGGTGTACACGTCGTTCTCCGGCTCGCACCAGGACGCGATCAAGAAGGGCTTCGACGAGCTGGAGCAGGTGGCCGCCGAGGCGGGCAGGCCGGCCAGCGAGCTGCCGTGGGCGATGCCGTACCTGCCGATCGATCCCAAGGACGTCGGCCGGTCCTACGAGGCAGTGATCCGGGTCAACTCGCAGTCGGGCAAGGGCGGCGTCGCCTACATCATGAAGGCCGACCACAACCTGGACTTGCCGCGCCGGCTGCAGATCGAGTTCAGCCACGTCATCCAGCGGCATACCGACGGCGAAGGCGGTGAGGTGGACGCGCCGCAGATGTGGCAGATTTTCGCCAGCGAGTACCTCGACGCTGACCCGTTCGAGCTGGTCAGGTTCTCCTCGGTAAGCGAAAACGGGGTTGAACAGATCACCGCGACAGTGCGTGCGTTCGGCGCCGAGCACGCCCTGAGCGGCGTCGGCAACGGCCCCATCGCCGCGTTCTGCTCGGCGTTGTCCGTGATCGATCTCGGCCTCGGCGGGGTGAGCGTGCGGGTGCTCGACTACGCCGAGCACGCGCTCACGGCCGGCCGCGACGCGGAGGCCGCGGCCTACCTGGAGATCCAGGCCGGCGACCGGGTGCTGTGGGGCGTCGGCATCAGCGAGTCGATCGTGCATGCGTCGCTGCGCGGCGTGATCAGCGCGCTGAACCGGCTCGCCCGGGACCGGGACGTCGCCAGGCGGCGGTAAACCCGCTGCACGCACGGGCCGGCGTTTCCGCGGAAACGCCGGCTCACCCCCGGCCTCCCCGATCCGGGGGAGGCCGGGCGGCCGATACCCGCCTAAGCTGGTATTTCAGCGCTAGCGGCGCCAAACCGGCGGAGGTGGGGTCATCCCCGACAAGGACATCCGGCTGCGCCGCAGCGATACCGCGCCGCCCGGGCGGCGCCGCCCGGTCATGCTCGCGATCGCCGGGGACAGCGCCGCGGGCAAGACGACGCTGACCCGCGGCCTCGCTGAGGCACTCGGCGCCGACCGGGCCACCGCCATCTGCGTGGACGACTACCACCGTTACGACCGCGAAGAACGCCGGGACATCCCGTTCACGGTACTGAACCCGGCCTGCAACTACATCGAGGTGATGGAGCAGCATCTGCAGCTGCTGGCGATGGGCAGGCCGATCCTGAAGCCGGTCTATGACCATTCCACCGGCAGGCTGACCCGGCCGGTGCTGATAGAGCCGCGCGAATTCGTGCTGGTCGAAGGACTGCTGCCGCTGCATACCAAGCTGGCCAGGGCGTGTTTCGACATCGCCGTCTACCTCGATCCGCCAGAGGACGTACGGAAGGGCTGGAAGCTGCGGCGGGACTGCGCCGACCGCGGCTACGCCGAGGCCGAGGTGCTGGCCGAACTGGCCAGGCGGGAACCGGATTCGGCCGCATTCATCCGCCCGCAGCGGCAGCGAGCCGACATCTCGATCCGGTTCGCCCCGGTGGCCGGCCGGGCCGATCCGACGGATACCCCGCTGTCGGCGGAGATCATGCTCAGGCCCACGATCCAGCATCCTGCCTGGTCACCCGTGCTGACCGAGGACGACAAGCGCGCAGCACACCTGAAACTGATCAGGGACTGTGACGGCCGTCCGGTGGACGCGCTGCACATCCACGGGTACGTGCCGCGCGAGGACTCCAGGATCATCGAGAAGGCGATCTGGGCGCAGCTGTCCCTCGACCATGGCCAGGCTGTGCCTGAGACGCTCGGCATCCTCGGCACTGGGCGGCGCAGCGAGCCGCTGGCGATCGCGCAGCTGCTGCTGCTGTGGCACCTGCTCGAGGCGCAGGCGTGATGCGGAACTGGCCAGGATGGGTATCTTTCCGGATATGGACGGCCGCGAGCGCGGGCCATTGACGCTGGTCATCATCGACGATCACCAGATGGTCCTGGACGGCCTCAAGGCTATGCTCCAGCCTTACCTTGACCAGGTCCAGGTGCTGGGCGAGTCGAGTGACGCCGCCGACGCGGTGCGGCTGGTGGCCAGGCTGGCACCGGATCTGGTGCTGCTCGATGTCCGGCTCAAGGGCAACAGCGGCCTGGATGTCTGCGCGGAGATCCGCCGGAACCGGCCGGACGCCAAGGTCGTCTTCCTGACGGTCTATGACGATGAGCAGTACCTCTACCAGGCCATGCGGGTGGGTGCAGCCGGCTTCCTGCTGAAGCGGATCCGCGGCGCCGAGCTGGTCGACTACCTGACCCGCATCGCCGACGGCGAGGTCCTGATCGACCCGGCCCTGGCCGGGCGGGTCGCGCTGTCCGCGGCCCGGCTGCGCAGCGGCGAGTTCTGGCCGGGCGCGCACCTCGGGCTGACGCAGCGCGAAAGCGAGGTGCTCTCGCTGCTGGTAGCGGGCCTGACCAACCGGGCGATCGCCGCGAAGCTCGTGGTCGGGGAGGAGACCGTGAAGACCCATTCCCGCGCGATCTACCGCAAGCTGGGCGTGCCGGACCGCACGTCCGCGGTCGCCCTCGCGCTGCGCGAGGGGGTCTTTCATTGACCGGGTCACGGATCAGCGGCGCGGACGCCGAACGCGACGCCGAGTTGCTGTCGCGGGTCATCGAGATCATCTCGGCCGGGCTCGAGCTCGACGTCATCCTGCAGGGCACGGCGAAGCTCGTCACCGAGACGACGGACACCGACGTGTGCTTCGTGCACCTGCTGGACGAGCGCGGACGGCTGCTCCAGCTGCGCGGCGCCACGCCACCCTTCGATGACCTGGTCGGAAAGATCGAGCTGGTGATCGGCGAGGGCGTTTCCGGGTGGGTAGCCGCGCACGGCGAGCCCGCGGTCATCGTGGACGACAAGGCCGCCGACCCGCGGTACCGCTACATCCCGGCGCTGCGCGGCGAGGAGTTCACCTCCATGCTGTCCGTCCCGATCGTGACACCGCTCGGCCATCTGGTCGGCGTGCTGAACGTGCACACCAGGCTCCGGCGCGAGTTCGGAGCCGCGGACGTCGACCTGCTCCGGTCAGTGGCCGGCCTGGTGGCCGGCGCGATCGAGAATGCCAGGCTGCACCAGCGGCTCGCGGACCGGGAGGAGGCGCTAGAGCAATTCGCCGAGCAGATGGTGGAATGGCAGGAGCACGAGAGCCGCCGGCTGGCCGGCGAGATCCATGACGGCATCAGCCAGCGGATCGTCAGCCTCTTCTTCCACCTGTCCGCCGCCGCGGACGCGATTCCCGGCTCTCCCGGGGTAGCAGCCGAACAGGTGGCCCGGGCGCAGGAACTGGCCGGTGCCGCGCTGGACGAGACGCGCTCGGCGATCGCCGGGCTGCGCCCGCCGGTACTTGATGACCTCGGCCTGGCGGCCAGCCTGGAAAGCCTGGGTCACTCCTTCCCGCAGCTCGACGTGGAGGTCGAAGCGGCGAAATGCCGGCTGGCTGAGCATGTTGAGACCGCCGTCTACCGGACCGCGCAAGAAGCGCTGCAGAACGTGGCCAAGCACGCGGCGGCCAGCTCGGCCCGGATCCGGCTGTCCGTGCCGGGTGACCGGGTACTACTCGAGGTCAGCGACGACGGCGACGGCTTCGATGTGACCGCGGCGGTACGCGCCACCGGAATGGCGGCGCCCACCGGCTTCGGCCTCTCCGGCATGCGGGAGCGAGCCGAGCTCCTCGGCGGCAGGCTTGACCTTGTCAGCGCGCCAGGCCGCGGCACTACCGTGCGGCTGGCCATACCGCTCAGCCCGCATGCGCCTCCGGCGGCCACGGCGCGGGCGGCGGCACGGCGAGAGAGTCGGTGAAGACGCGGCTGCCGCGCACGTCCGCGACGCTGAGCTGCATGAGGTCATCCCGGCCGATCGGGCTGCCAGCGGCGACAAGCCTTCTTGCCTGGCGCAGCCGCAGCCGGTCGATGGCATTCCGCATGCTCCTGGCGTTGGCAAAGCGCGGCTGTCGCATTCGCAGCCCGATGTACTCGCGGAACGCGTCCCGCGCGGCCGGCCCGAACAGATACTGCTCGCGTGCCAGCATGATCTCCGCGATCTGCATGAGCTCATCGAGGCTGAAGTCGGGAAAGTCAATATGGTGCCCGATCCGCGATGCCATTCCCGGGTTGGACTGGAAGAACACGTCCATCCGCGGCCGGTAGCCGGCCAGGATCACGACGAGGTCGTCGCGGTGCGCCTCCATGAACTGCAGCAGGATCTCGATGGATTCCTGGCCGTAGTCGCGCTCATTGTCGGGCCGGTAGAGGTAGTACGCCTCGTCGATCAGCAGCACGCCGCCCATCGCGCGTTTGAGCACCTCCTTGGTCTTCGGCGCCGTATGGCCGACGTACTGCCCGACGAGATCATCCCTGGTAACGCTCACGAGCTGGCCTTTCCGCAGGTAGCCGAGCTCCCGCAGCAGCTCGCCCATCCGCGCGGCCAGGGTGGTCTTGCCGGTGCCCGGGCTGCCGGTAAAGCACATGTGCAGGCTGGGCCGGGAGGAGGCAAGCCCGTAACGGCCGCGCAGCCGGTCGACGAGCAGCAGCGCGCCGATCTCGCGTACCCGGTCCTTGACCGGGGCAAGGCCGATGAACTCCCGGTCCAGATCGTCGAGGATCCCGGCGATGAGCCTGGCCTGCTGGTCGTCGGCCAGTTCCAGTTTCGCGTCCGCCGGAAGCGGCGGCGGCGTCTCCAGCGGACCGGACTCGAGTGTCTGCTGCGGACCGGAATCGAGTGCCGCCTGCGGGCCGGGCCCGCGGGCCGCCTGCGGGCCGGGGCTGCGGGCCGCCTGCGGGCCGGCCCCGCGGGCTTGCCGTGATGCGGCTCCCGGCGGGTCGGCCACCGGCCTGGGCATCGCGAAGCCCTGCGGCGTGGATCCGGCTGGCCTGCTCATCAGCTGCGGTGCGACCCGTTCGGGCCGCCAGCCCGCGCACCGGCAGGGCGATCGGTGGCATAGGCGTGCAGGCTGTACCTGATCCGCCGGTCGGCCATCTCCTGCCGGTCCAGGCGGAAGCCCGGCTCCTCGGCCGGGCGGCCGACAATGAAGCTCAGGGCGGTGGTCTGGCGGCCGAGTGCGGCATCGTACGCCGAGACCTTTATGTAGTGATCCGGATACGCTGCCCGGCACGCCGTCACCTCGTGCAGTCCGGCGGACGCGTCGGCGATCTCGAACATGGGCAGGCCCCACATCTCCCAGATCACATTGCGCGGATGCGGGTCGTCGGTGAATTCGACCGCGACCGCCCAGCCCTGATCGATCGCGTACTGGAGCTGGGCGCTGATCTCGTCATCAGTGAGATCGGGCAGATAGGAGAAAGTCCCTTGGGTGATGCGCATGTAGCCTCCTTGGCGGGCGCCGGGACGGTCCGTCAGGCCGTCGGCGTGGAAACGACGTCGGGGGTATCCATCGACTCGTAGTTGAAGCTGATGTCTCCCCAGGTGTCCAGCGCCGCCTGGAGCGCGCGGCAGTGCTTCGCCGCCTGGGCAAGGATCTCATCGCCCTCCCTGACGAAGTCCCTGCCCTCGTTGCGAGCCTTGATCATCGCTTCGACGGCTACCCGGTTGGCAGTGGCTCCGGCGGCAATGCCCATTGGGTGGCCGATCGTGCCGCCGCCGAATTGCAATATGACGTCCTCACCCAGGTAGTCGAGGAGCTGGTGCATCTGACCTGCGTGGATGCCGCCGGACGCGACTGGCATGGTGCCGGGCATGGAGCCCCAGTCCTGCTCGAAGTACATGCCGTGGCCGAGATCGCGCGGGGTCAGCGACTCGCGCAGCGTGTCGTAGTACCCGCGCACCATTGCCGGGTCGCCTTCCAGCTTGCCGACCACCGTCCCGGCGTGGATGTGGTCGACGCCGATCAGGCGGCACCATTTCGCGATGACCCGGAAACTCACGCCGTGCGACTTCTGCCGCGTATAGGTGCCGTGACCCGCCCGGTGCAGGTGCAGCAGCACGCCATTGGCCCTGGCCCAGTTCGACATCGAGTGCAGGGCCGTGTAGCCGACGGTCAGGTCGACCATGACGACGATGCTGCCGAGCTCCTTGGCGAATTCGGCACGCTCGTACATGTCCTCCATGGACGCGGCGGTGACGTTGAGGTAGTGGCCCTTGATCTCGCCGGTCTGCTGGGCGGCCCGGTTTACCCCCTCCATCGCGAAGAGGTACCGGTCGCGCCAGCGCATGAACGGCTGAGAGTTGATGTTCTCGTCGTCCTTGGTGAAATCGAGGCCGCCACGGAGCGCCTCGTATACCACCCGTCCGTAGTTGCGTGCCGACAGCCCGAGCTTTGGCTTCGTCGTCGCACCGAGCAGCGGCCTGCCGTACTTGTTCAGGTACTCGCGCTCCATCACGATGCCGTGCGGTGGGCCGTGAAATGTCTTCACGTAGTGCAGCGGGATCCGCATGTCCTCGAGCCGCAGCGCGCGGAGCGCCTTGAAGCCGAAGACATTTCCGATGATGGAGGACGTCAGGTTCGGGATCGATCCCTCTTCGAAGAGATCGATGTCGTAGGCGATGTATGCGATGTACTCGCCGTCCCGGCCGGGGACCGGATCGACTTGATAGCACTTCGCCTGGTAGTGCTCATGGGCGGTGAGGCGGTCCGTCCAGACGACGGTCCAGGTCGCGGTCGATGACTCGCCGGCCACCGCCGCGCCCGCTTCCTCCGGCGGCACGCCAGGCTGCGGCGTGATCCGGAATGCAGCCAGCACGTCGGTGTCCTTCGGCACGTAGTCGGCATCGAAGTAGCCCATCTCCGCGTACGGAAGGACGCCTGCGGCCCAGCGGTTCTGCCCCGTGGTCATGATCTCCTCCGTGGTGGTGCGCGCCATGCGCCTCCTGGCATCCACGATGACTGACCATTACCCCAGTGTCTATTGAGAGTTTGGTGACTACCATCAATCCTAAGGTTGATAATTGGCTTGCAATGAGGGCCGCCGCCGGGGCCCCGGACTAGCCGGCGGGTGGCGGCTGGAAGTCGCCCTGGCTCAGGACATGGGCAACCAGCCGGGCTGCCGGGCGCGGCAGCGGTCCCGGATTCGCGATGAGGTACCAGTCGCGGCGCAGCGGCGTGCCCGGCACGGGCAGCTCGGCCAGCCGCCCGGCGGCGAGTTCCAACGCGGCGGCATCCCGCGAAATCAGCGTGACGCCGAGCCCTACGCTCGCCGACTCGCGGATTGCGCCGTTCGACCCGACGGTAAGAGTCAGCGGCGCGATGTCGAGTTCGGCGAACAACGCCTGGGTGCTGCTGCGGGTGCTGGACCCGGGCTCGCGCAGCAGCCAGGTCTGGCTCGCGAGCCACGACAGCAGGCCAGCGCCTGCACCCGGGCTGGCGGCGTCGGACTGGCCTGGGCTGGCGGCGTCGACCCGGGCTGGGCTGGCGGCCAATCCTGCGCCGGCGGCAAGCTCGGGCGCGGCGACGACCGACAGCTGGTGCTCGCGAACGGCATACACGCGCACATCCCGGCCTGGCTCAGGCCGCCCGCCGACAACCACGTCGACCTGATGACGGTCCAGCAGGGCTCGCACCCGGTCACGGTTTCCGGCCTCGAGCAACACGCCGGTCCGCGGGTGATCCCGGCGGAATTCCCGCAGCAGCCCCGGCACGAGCTGCTCCGCGGCGGTCGTCACCGCCCCGATGCGGAGCTCGCCGCCATCCGGGTCGGCGGCGGCCGCCGCGGCCCGTGCTGCCTCGTCCAGGAGTCCGAGGATGCGACGGACATAGTGGACGTATGCGGTGCCCGCCTCGGTCAGCCGCAGGCCGCGGCCATCGGGTCGGACGAGCTGCAGGCCCAGCGACTTCTGCAGCGCGCCGAGCGCGGCCGAGACCGCCGCCTGGGTGACGACGAGCTCCTCGGCCGCAGCCCGTACTGATCCTTGGTCCGCTACCGCGAGGAAGGTGCGGAGCTGATTCAAGGTCATCGGGTGTCCTCCCGTGCGCCGGGCCGGCTAACTCTAAAGCAAATAATTACTACTCATGGAGGATTGTCAAAGCTGGGCGCGGATGAGGTGGGCGCGGGCTTAACCGAACGCGAGTGCCGGCGTGCCGGACGCTGCCGCGACTGCTGGCGGCTGTCACCCGGCTGCGCATGGCCGAAAGGTCGCTGGCCGAGTGCCAGTCGACCACGCCAGGTGGCCGCACCCGGCGCCGGGATGGCCGAAAGCCCCGGCGGCAGCAGCCGACTGGCGCCGGGCCGCGCAGGTCAGGACCGGACGTAGAACGGGCTGGCGTGGGCCGATATCCACTCGTCCACCGGATCTGCCGCGCCCTCGCCGGGGAATGTCACGTCGATCGGGAAGCCGGCGTCCTGCGGCGCGGCGGCGGCGGCCCGCTCGATCGCGCCGACCACGGCCTCCTTAGCGGCCTGGTCCGCCGGGTCATCCAGCGTGACCGAGATGACCAGGCCTTCGCCTGCCGGGTCGACAGATAGCCAGGCCGTCGCCGCAGTGCGGGCCGCGGGGACCGATGGCAGTAGGGCTCGGATCTCACTGAGCAGCGCGCCCGGCTCGGCCGGCGGATGCCCGACCCGGATGCTGGCGCCCGCCGCGGCGGAACGTGCCGCCGCCATGTACGCGACGCCTTCCGGGTACACGGGGACACTCTCGCCCGCTCCCGGGTTCAGCGCGATGCCCAGCGTTCCTGGCAGCCTCCTGGCGAGTTCCGCGGCGGGCACGACGACATGCGGAACGACTTGCCGCGAGTGCGTGTCACCGGACGCAGCGGCGGAAGCCAGCAATCGGCCAGCCGAGGTATACGCCGGCACGAACTCGCTGCCCAGGTACGTCACGATTGGCAGGTTCACCGCCGAGCCATCGGTCACCGGCCGGCCGTCATCGGGCAGCGGCAGCCATAGCCGGCCGCGGCTCAACTCGTCGAGCAGGTCGCCGACCTTCGCGCTGTCCATCACCGCCGCAGCGAGCGCGCGCTCTACCGCGCTAGCATCGGCGTCGCGGCTGGCCGTGCGGCCAGTCTTTTCATCGGTGACGATTGTCATCTGGGCGTCCTCGCCATCATGGCCGCCCGCGTCGGAGCGGGCGCCTGCCCCCATCGGTGGTCGGCGAGGCGCTGGCACCAGCCAGGAACTCATGTAACGGATAGTAATCACATGGAGGCGCTGCGTAGTGGAAATTGATGGACACGGGGGCGGGCGATGGATCGAGGTCTCCCCGGACCGGCTGGCCCGCTGGCTGGAGTCCTTCGCTGAGCGCCATGGCGGTGCCACGGCTGAGGCCGGCCCGGAGATGGTGACATTCCGTGCAGGCGATGGCGCGGTGGCGGTCTGTCATGTGCCGTTCCCGCCACTGGCAGGCATCGCCGTGGAAAGCGATGCCGGCCCGGACGCCGGAAGCCCAGCGGCAGGCGGCGCGGCTGCTGGCGGTGGCGTGCGGGGCTCGGCTGCTGCCGCTGAGATGGCCAGTACGGCTGCCGCTGAGATGGCCAGTGCGGCTGCTGCTCAAGTGGCGAGTGCGGCTGCTGGTGGCGGCGTGCGGGGCGCGGCGGCTGGCGCCGGGTACGGCGAGCGGATCACGGCGCACGCCTGCGCGGACCGCAGTGTCGGGGTGTTCCTCGTGCGGCTCGGCGGGTACGCGGCCGGCGTCTTCACCGGCCCGGTGCCCACGCTCGCGGCGTCGAAGGTGGGCTCCAGGCTGGTGCACGGCCGCAGCGCGGCCGGCGGCACCTCGCAGCACCGCTTTGCCCGGCGCAGGGAGAAGCAGGCCGCCGAGGCGCTCGGCGCGGCGGCAGCTACGGCGGTCGCGGTTTTCGAGCCCTACGCGGGACGGCTCGACGCGGTGGTGCTGGGCGGAGACCGGCGAGCGATGGCCCAGCTGCGCGATGACCCGCGGCTGGCACCGTATTTCGGCCTGGCGGTCGAGCGGTTCCTCACTGTGCCAGATCCCCGGCTCACCGTCCTGCGCGGTACGCCGCGGCTCTTCCGGGCTATCCGGATCAGGCTGACTGGTCCGGCCTGATGGACTCTGCCCCGAATATGGCCACCAAGCTATTGCGGTTAATATTCGGCCGGTAAATACCGGATAAATGTTAACCATTACGTCGAGACGGCCGGTAGCAGAGGCGGCGCGGCTTCGGTGGCGCCGCCGGAGTATCAGCCCGCCGGGCGTCAGCCGGCCACCTCAGCCCGCCGCGCGTCAGCCCGCCGGAGTATCAGCCTGCCGCGCGTCAGCCTGCCGCGCCTCAGCCCGCCCGCCAGTCGTGCCCCGCCCGCCAGTCGTGCCCCGCCCGCCAGTCGTGCCCGCCGCCCGCCGGGCGTGGCCCCCGGCTGGCGCCGCCGCCGGGAAATGCTTTGCGGGGTTGGCGGGCGGCTCGGATAAACTGGGGTCATGCAACCGCTGCTGTCGTGACGGAACACCCCCGGTGCCGGGGTGACCTGGGTCATCTGAGATCCCTTTTGTTCCGTTATGGGAGTTGTCCTGCATGATTTCCGCGAGCGCACTAGAGTTGCGCGCGGGTGCCAGGCTGCTGCTGGAGGCTGCCAGCTTCCAGGTGGCGGCCGGCGACAAGATCGGCCTCGTCGGCCGTAATGGCGCCGGCAAGACGACGCTGGCGCGAGTGCTGGCCGGCGAGGCGGCACCGGCCGCGGGCACCGTCCGGCGCGGCGGCGCCGTCGGGTACCTGCCGCAAGACACCATGGTCGGCGATCTTGATGCGCTGGCGATGGACCGGGTGCTGTCTGCCCGCGGCCTGGACGAGCTGATGACCAGCCTGCGCGGGGCCGAGATTCAGATGGCCGACACGGATCCGGCCCGGCGCGACGCGGCAGTCCGCAGGTACGGTCAGATCGAGGAGCGGCTCGCGGTGCTCGGCGGCTATGCGGCCGAATCCGAGGCCGCCTCGCTCGCGGCCAGCCTCGGGCTGCCGCAAAGGGCGCTCAGGCAGCCGCTCCGGACGCTGTCCGGCGGTCAGCGCCGCCGCGTCGAGCTCGCCCGCATCCTGTTCGGCGGCTCGGAGACGCTGCTGCTGGACGAGCCGACCAACCACCTGGACGCCGACTCGGTGTCCTGGCTCCGCGACCATCTGCGCAGCTTCCGCGGCGGGCTGGTCGTGATCAGCCACGACACGACGCTGCTCGAAGCCATCGCCAACAAGGTCTTCTACCTGGACGCCGACCGAAGCGTCCTGGACGTCTACAACCTGGGCTGGAAGGCGTACCTGGACCAGCGGGAGACCGACGCAAGGCGGCGCAGGCGGGAGCGGGTCAACGCCGAGCGGCAGGCGCAGGCGCTGAGCTCGCAGGCGGACAAGATGCGGGCCAAGGCAACCAAGGCAAGGGCCGCGCAGGGCATGCAGCGCCGGGCGGAGCGGCTGCTGGCCGGGGTCAGCACCGATCGCAAGAAGGAGAAGGTGGCGCGGCTGCGGTTCCCGGTCCCGGCCCATTGCGGCCGTACCCCGCTGACAGCCCAGGGCCTGACCAAGTCGTACGGCTCGCTGGAGGTGTTCGCCGGGGTGGACATGGCCGTCGACCGCGGGTCGCGGGTCGTGGTGCTCGGTCTCAACGGGGCCGGCAAGACGACGCTGCTCCGGCTGCTGTCCGGGGTGGAGGAACCTGACGCCGGAGAGGTGCTGCCCGGTCATGGCCTGCGGCTCGGCTATTACGCGCAGGAGCACGAGACCCTGGACACCGGCCGGACGGTGCTGGAGAACATGCGCTCGGCCGCGCCCGACCTGAGCGAGGCTGATCACCGCGGCATTCTCGGGTCGTTCCTATTCTCCGGCGATGACGCGGCGAAGCCCACCGGGGTGCTGTCCGGCGGGGAGAAGACCAGGCTCGCGCTGGCCCTGCTGGTGGTCTCCGGCGCGAACGTGCTGCTGCTTGACGAGCCGACGAACAACCTCGATCCCGGCAGCCGGGCCGAGATCCTGTCCGCCCTGCGGCGCTTCCAGGGCGCCATCGTGCTGGTGACTCACGATGAGGGCGCTGTCGAGGCGCTGCAGCCGGAGCGCGTGGTGCTGCTGCCGGACGGCGTAGAGGACGCCTGGAGCGAAGATCTGAACGACCTCGTGGCGCTCGCCTGAGATTGGGGCCATGGAGGAGGCCCTGCCATGGCACGGCCGGAAAAGGCCTTCGAGCGCTCAGTGAAAAAGAAAGGGATCTTTTGCCGTCGTCTGGGTAGCCGATCACGACCTAATGCGTGATCATGGCGGGATACGGTAACGCAGCGGTCACTTCAGCTCACCGGGAGGTACGCGTGACCGAGACACTAAAGAAAGGCACCCGAGTGACCGGTGCCGATCGCACGAAACTTGCATCGGATCTCAAGAAGAGATACGACGCCGGCGAGAGCATCCGCTCGCTGGCCGCATCGACCGGCCGGTCGTACGGCTTCGTGCACCGGATTCTGACCGAGACCGGGGTTTCCCTGCGCGGTCGCGGCGGGGCCACCCGGGGGAAGAGCAAGTCGACGCACTGAGTCTCGGTGCCGCTAGCCGCGGATCGCCGCGTGCGGCCGGCCCCGCTCTCGGCCATTTCCGTACTTGGTGAGAATTAGCTGTCCCTGGCCTTCTCCGTTCCGCCTTCCCCTGCCGTGCTATTTCGCCGCCTAGCCTGGAGGACGCTTGTCCATCGACCCGGCGGATCTTGATCGCTGCGGGCTCCGTCTCGATATTGACGATTCGCTCCCGGCGGGCTGCGTGGCCACCGTTACGCTCAGCCGCCCGCAGCGCCGTAACGCGATGACCCCGGCAACGTGGCGCGGCCTGGCCGCGATCGGCGCCGGCCTGCCGGACCGGGTACGGGTAGTCGTCGTTTGCGGCGCGGGCACCTCTTTCTCCGCCGGGATCGACCTGCGCATGTTCTCGGCCGAGGGCGTGCCGGGCGAGGAGCCGCTGCCCCGCGCGGACGACCCGGCCTTCGAGCCGTGGATCGCCTCCTGCCAGGAAGGCTTCAGCTGGCTGCGGGATCCCCGGATCGTCTCCGTCGCGGCCGTGCGCGGGCACGCGATCGGCGCCGGCTGCCAGCTTGCCCTGTCCTGTGACCTGCGGGTGCTCGCCGACGACGCCCGGCTCTGCATCAAGGAACCAGCGCTCGGGCTGGTGCCCGACCTTACCGGCACCAAGCCGCTCGTTGATATCGTCGGGCTTCCCCGGGCGCTTGAGCTGTGCCTCACCGGGCGCAGTGTGGGCGCCAGCGAAGCCGGCCAGCTTGGCCTCGCCGAGCTTGTCGTGCCCGGCGGCGAACTGGACGGCGCGGTCGGCGACCTGGTGGCCGGCCTGCTGACCGCGGACGCTGATGCGGCCCGCGCTACCAAGGAGCTGCTGGCCCAGGCTCGGGGCAACACGCTGGCCGAGCAGGCCGCGGCCGAGCGGCATTTCCAGGCTGCGCTGCAGCAGGCCAGGCTCCGCCGCTGACCGCGACCGGGGGCAGCGGCATGAGTTCGCCCATAGCTGATCCGCGGGGTTCCCCGGCTGATCCGGGAAGATCCCCGGCCGGCCGGAGGTTGGTGCCCGCATGAATCCGGCCAGCTGGCAGGCGATGCGCTCGTTCACGCGTGATAGCTCGGTCACCAGCCAGCGGCTGAAGCCAGGAACCGTCCGCCGGGTAGCGTCCTACGCCCGGCCGTACCGGCGCGACCTGATCGTCTTCATGCTCGCCACCTCACTGGACGCCGTGCTCATCGTGGCCGTCCCGCTGCTGCTCGGGCAGATCGTCAACAAGATCCAGGACAAGGACACCAGGGCGGTGCTGTGGATCGCCGCCGCGGTCGCCGGGATCGCGATCCTCGACGCGTTCTTGTCCGTCGCCCAGCGCTGGTACTCGGCCCGGGTCGGCGAGGGGCTGATCTACGACCTGCGCACCGAGGTCTTCGGCCATGTTCAGCAACAGCCGATCGCGTTCTTCACCAGGGCGCAGACCGGCTCACTGGTCAGCAGGCTGAACAGCGACGTGATCGGCGCGCAGCAGGCGATCACGTCAACCCTGTCCGGGGTAGTGTCCAACGCGATCTCGCTGATCCTCGTGCTGGCCGCGATGTTCTACCTGTCCTGGATGGTGACGCTGGCCGCGCTGGTGCTGATCCCGGTGTTCATCCTGCCCGCCAGGATGATCGGCCGCAGGATGCAGCGACTGACCAGGGAGTCGATGCAGCTGGACGCCGCGATGGGCTCCAACATGACCGAGCGCTTCAACGTGGCGGGCGCGATGCTGGTCAAGCTGTTCGGCCGGCCGGGCGAGGAGGCCGAGGTATTCTCCGGCCGGGCCGCTCGGGTCCGCGACATCGGCGTGGTCACGGCCATGTACGGCCGGGTGTTCTTCATCGCGCTGGTGCTGCTCGCCTCGATCGCCACCGCGCTGGTCTACGGCCTCGGCGGCAGCCTGGTGATCAACGGCACCATCAGCCTCGGCGCGCTGGTGGCCCTGGCCAGCCTGCTCAGCCGGATGTACGGCCCGATCACCGCGCTGTCGAACGTGCAGGTCGACGTGATGACGGCGCTGGTCAGCTTCGACCGGGTATTCGAGGTGCTGGATCTGAAGCCGCTCATCCAGGACCGGCCCGGCGCCACCGCGCTGCCGAGGACGGCAGCGTCGCCGAGGACGGCAGCGTCGCCAGCGGCAGCGCCGGCACCGGCCGCACTGCCTCCGGCGCCGGATATCGAGTTCGAGCACGTATCGTTCCGGTACCCGGCTGCGTCCGAGGTCTCGCTCGCGTCGCTTGAGTCGATCGCGCTGCCGGTCCCCGAGCACGCGGGCGCGAATCAGGAAGTGCTCAAGGACGTGACGTTCCGCGCGCCGGCTGGCCAGCTGACCGCCCTGGTCGGGCCGTCCGGGGCCGGCAAGACGACCATCACGCACCTGGTGTCGAGGCTGTACGATCCGGGCGAGGGCGCGGTACTGATCGGCGGCCACGACATCAGAGACGTTACCCAGGCCTCGCTGCACGACGTGGTGGGCGTGGTAACCCAGGACGCGCACATGTTCCACGACACGATCAGGGCCAACCTGGCCTACGCCCGGCCCGGCGCGACCGAGCGGGAGCTCGAGCAGGCCTGCCGGGCGGCGCAGATCTGGGAACTGATCACCAGCCTGCCGGACGGGCTAGATACCATCGTCGGCGACCGCGGCTACCGGCTCTCCGGCGGCGAGAAGCAGCGGATCGCGCTGGCCCGGCTGCTGCTCAAGGCGCCGTCCGTGGTCGTGCTTGACGAGGCGACCGCGCATCTTGACTCCGAATCAGAGGTGGCGGTGCAGCGGGCGCTGAAGACCGCGCTGACCGGGCGGACCTCGCTGGTGATCGCGCACCGGCTGTCCACCATCCGGGAGGCCGACCAGATCCTCGTCATCGACGGCGGCCAGGTGCGCGAGCGCGGCCGGCATGCTGAGCTGCTTGCGGCCGGCGGACTGTACGCCGAGCTGTACCAGACCCAGTTCGCCAGCCAGGAGCCGCTCCCGGCGGCCTGACCCGCGGATCTGGTTCAGAGTGCGCGCAGGGCGCCGCCCTCGACCGGGATCATCGCGCCGGTGAGGTAGCTCGCCGCGGGGGACAGCACGAACGCGGCTACCCGGCCGAATTCGGCCGGTTCCCCGTACCTGCGCAGCGGGATGCCCCGCGAAAGCGCTGCCCGGACCTCGTCCGGGTCACCCCGGCGGGCGTCAAGCTCACGCACCCGGCCGGTGGAGATCCGGCCGGGGAGCAGGCCGTTGACCCGGATTCCGCGCGGGCCGAGCTCGTCGGCCAGCGATTTGGCGACCCCGGCCAGCCCTGGCCGCAGCCCGTTCGAGATCGCCAGCGAGTCGATCGGCGAGCGCACCGACGAGGACAGCACGAACGCGATGGATTCCGCCGCTGCCGAGTTCCGCGCCGAGCGTCCTGGCCAGCCGCACTGCGCCGAGGAACACGCTCTCGAACGCCGCCCGCCAGGCCTGGTCGGAGCTGCCCATAACCGTTCCGCCGGGCGGCCCGCCGACGCTGATCAGCGCTCCGTCCAGCCGCCCGAAGGTATCCCTCGCCGCCGCCACAAGGCGCCCCGGCGCGGCCGGGTCGGCGAGGTCGGCGGTCAGGCCGGCCGCGTTCCCGCTGCCGAGGCCGGCCGCCGCGGCGGCGACGGCGTCAGGATCCCGCGCGCTGAGCACGACCCGGGCTCCGTCGGCTACCAGCGCGTCGGCCGTAGCCAGGCCAGGCCGCGGCTGCCGCCGGTGATCACGTACGTGCGATCGCGCAAGCCAAGATCCATGGGGACATCCTGCCGCACCGCCGCCCGGCCGCGGTCAGCCCGCCGCCGTGATACTGCCGATAACCCGAAACCCCATTACCTGAAACGGATCCGTCCCGCTGACTCAGGCCGGCCGGCCGGATCGGGCCGCTGGCCAGCGTGCAGGCGCCGTCACCGCGGCCAGCGGCCGGCCGGTCGCCGGGTCAGGCGCCGTAGCCGACCCGGCGCAAGTCGGTCCCTGCCACCTGCTCTACCGCGTTGACCTGCACCGGAGTAAGAAGCCGCCGCCAATTGCCCGCCGCATCCGCGCGGCCGGACCGGCTGGCGCCGGTGCCGCGAACCGGGATCGGCGCGAGCTTCGCGCCGATGAACTGCGATACTGCGCTGGCCGCCGCCTTCGGGTTGCGGATCACTTGCTCGTAGCGCAGCGTGGTCAGCTGCTCGGCCGTCATGCTGCTGCGCAGCCTGGCCATCTGCCGTACCGACCCGCGCCAGCGCAGCGCGCACCTGGCCGCCATCGACAGCCCGGGCCAGGCGTCCAGGTCGGCGCGGGTCTCGATGCCGAAGAACGGGTTGGGGAATTCGCTGGAGATGTTCGCCGCGCCCGGGCGAAGCGCCGCCAGCACGCCGGAGTCCGCCAGCATGCCCGCCACCACGTCCCGGCCGTCCCTGATGATCTGCACGATCCGGGCATCAGGGAAAGCGTCGACCAGCCCGTCGGCGCAGTAGATAAGGTCCGGGCTGGCGTCGCCGTACCTGGTGATGTCGCGCTCGGCGACGCAGACGCCGGCCCGGTGCACCCCGCCCGCCTCCCGGCACTCCGGCGAGCAGGCCATGCAGCCGTACGGGGATACCTGCCAGGCCTGCGCGAACGCGTCCCGCAGCACGGTCGCGGCGGCCTCGCCGCGGCCGCGCTGGATGGACGGGCTGCGCGCGAACGCGTGCACCACGCCGACGACAGCCCGCTGGCCGATGGTGACGTGCAGGCCCGCCGATTGCTTCAGGGCGCGGGCCAGCAGGTCCGTGCCCGAGTGCGGGGCGCCGATCACGAAGACCGGCTGACGGACCTTGCGGCCGTTGACGACCAGGATGTGCGGACGGGCAGTCATGCTAGCGGGCACGCTTTCCGGACGGCGCTTCCTTGGCCCGCCCGGCGGGACGGCGGCAATGGTGCCCCGAGTGGCTCGCCAGGTTGAGCGCGGACAAGATCAGCGGCATGTGGCTGAACGCCTGTGGCATGTTCCCGACCTGCCGGCCGTAGCGCGGGTCATACTCCTCGCTGAGCAGCCCGAGGTCGCTGCGCAGCGCCAGCAGCCGCTCGAAGAGGTGTACTGCCTGCTCGTAGTCACCGATCATGTGCAGGGCATTGACCAGCCAGAAGCTGCACGCGAGGAAGGCGCCCTCGGCACCGGCCAGCCCGTCCACGACCGGCGCCGGCCCGGCGCCGGCCCGGCCGTCCCCGGCGGGCGTCGCGGTCGGCAGCGAGTACCGCAGCACCAGCCCGTCGCGGACGAGGTCGCGCTGGATCGTCCGCACGGTGCAGACCACCCGCGGGTCGTCGGCCGGCAGGAAGCCGACCTCCGGGATCAGCAGGACCGCCGCGTCCAGCTCGGTTCCTCCGTAGTACTGGGTGAACGTGCCGCGGTCGGGGTCGTACCCGCGCTCGCACACCTCGGCATGGATTCTGGTCGCGGACATGCCGCCACCGCTGGGTCGGGCCGGGCTGGCCGAGCTCGGTCAGCCGCACCGCGCGGTCAAAGGCGACCCAGGCCATCACCTTGGAGTGCACGAAGTGCTGCCGCGGCCCGCGGACCTCCCAGATGCCCTCGTCCGGGAGCTGCCAGTTCTCCTCCAGGAACAGCAGCAACCGCCGGACCAGCCCCCAGGTGTGCCGGTCGAACCGCAGCCCGGCCTGGCGGCCCAGGGCGAGTGCGTCGATCACCTTGCCGTACACGTCCAGCTGCCGCTGGTTCACCGCGGCATTGCCGATCCGCACCGGCGCCGAGCTCTCGTACCCGGGCAGCCAGTCGGCCTCCCACTCGGCCAGCCTGCGCTCGCCGGCCACGCCGTACATGATCTGGACGTCCTTCGGGTCCCCGGCGATCGCCCGGCCGAGCCACTCCCGCCAGGCGGCCGCCTCCCCGGTGTATCCGGTGCGCAGCAGCGCCTCCAGGGTGATGGTGGCATCCCGCAGCCAGCAGTACCGGTAGTCCCAGTTGCGGACGCCGCCGAGATCCTCGGGCAGCGAGGTGGTGGGCGCCGCGACGATGCCCCCGGTCGGCGCGTAGGTCAGCGCCTTCAGCGTGATCAGCGACCGGACGACGGCGTCGGCGTACTCCCCGCGGTACGTGCAGCCCGCTACCCAGCCGGTCCAGAAATCGCTGGTCGCCGCCAGCGCCTCGGCGGCGTCGACCGGCTCGGGCTCGGGCAGGTGGGACTGCTGCCAGGACATCACGAACGGCACCTGCTGGCCGGCCCGGACCGTGAAGCTCGCCTGGTGCGCCATCTCGCGGCCGGTCAGCCGGACCGGGGTGCGCAGCCAGACCGAATCCGGCCCGGCCACCGCGAGCACGGCACCGTCGGACCGGCGGACCCAGGGCAAGATCTTGCCGTAGCCGAACCGCAGCCGCAGCACGCACTCCATCTCGACGGCGCCGTCGAGGCACTCGACGATCCGCACCAGCACCGGCGGATGCCCGGCCCGCGGCGGCATGAAGTCAGTCAGCCGGACGGTCCCGCCCGCGGTCTGCCAGTCGGTCTCCAGGATCAGGGTGCCTTCCCGGTAGCGCCTGGCCACCTCGCCGCGGCGGGACGGCGGCCCCTGCGACTCGGTCGGCGCGATCATCCAGTGGCCGTTGCGCTGGTCGCCGAGCAGCGCGGCGAAGCAGGCCGGCGAGTCGAACCGGGGCAGGCAGAGCCAGTCCGCCGAGCCGTCCCGTCCGATCAGCGCCGCCGTCTGCATGTCGCCGATCAGCGCGTAGTCCTCGATGAGGCCTGCCACGTCGGATCCTCCTCGCCGCCGGCCCGCCCGGCCGGCCCCGCCGCCCGGGTCCGGCTCCTGGCGGTACGCTACCCGGCCGTAAGCTGGCGGTCGTGCCCGGATCTGCGCGCCGCCTGATCCGGTCGCCGCGGGCCGCGCTGGCCGCGGCGGCCGCCGCCTGGCTGCTGGCCGCCGCGGTGGCGGGCTGCGCCAAGTTCGACGCCGCGCTCGGCAGGCAATGGGCCGTGGTGCATTTCCGGCCGAGCACGCCGGTCGCCGCGCTGCTCAAGATCAGGACCGCCTGCTCGCACGTGCCGAATGTCCGGCCCGAGGCGCTTCCGTCGTCCCGCAAGGGGCTGAACATGATCTACGCGGTCCGGTTCCGCACCGAAAACGCGAGCGACGCGAACCTCGCCCAGCTGCAGCAGTGCCTGCAGAGGTTTCCCGCGGTGACGGGCATCGACTTCCAGGACACCGGCGACGGCTGACCGGCTTCGCAGGGCTCTCGGGCAGGCCCGTTACCTGCGGACGCGCTTTCAGTCACCTCTGCCTGCGGGCGCGCTTCCAGTCACCTCGGGTGCGTTTTCAGCTATCCGGATGTGCACCGGCCGCCTTGCTGTGGTATAAACCTACAAAACCTATAGACCTAGTAGGTCAGTCGAAAAGGTGGACGATGCGGAAAGCGACAATCGCGGCGGGGGCAGCCGCTGCCCTGCTGCTGGCGGCGGGATGCGGTTCGTCCGCAGGGAACTCGTCGGCCGCGGGCAGTTCCGGCGGGGCCGGCGGCTCCGGCGGCTCCGGCGGGCAGGTCACGCTGAAGCTCGGGTTCCTGGCAAACATCACTCACGCCACCGCGCTGGTTGGGGTGAATAAGGGCATCTTCACCAAGGATCTCGGCAACGGCGTCAGCTTGAAGCTGACGCCGTTCAGCACCGGCACCGAGGAGGCCACTGCCCTGCTGGCCGGCCAGCTTGACGCCGCCTATGTCGGGCCCAACCCGGCGATCAAGGCCTGGCAGACCTCCGACGGCAAGCTCATCAAGGTCATCTCCGGAGTCGCATCCGGCGGTGCCGCGCTGGTCGTCAGGAAGGGCATCAGCAGCGCCGCCCAGCTGAAGGGCCTGCCGCTGGCGACCCCGTCGCTCGGCAATACCCAGGACGTGGCGCTGCGGTACTGGCTGAAGAAGCACAACCTGACCACCACCCAGACCGGCGGCGGGGATGTGCCGATCAAGCCGACCACGCCGAACTCGGCTGCCGTGCTCGCGTTCACCTCCGGCCAGCTGGCCGGCGGCTGGAAGCCGGCCCCGTACGACAGCGAGATGGTCGCGGCCGGCGGTCATGTGCTGGTCAACGAGGCCAGCCTGTGGCCGAAGGGCCAGTTCGTCACCACCAACCTGGTCGTCACGCAGTCCTTCCTCGCCGCGCATCCGAGCGCCGTGAACGGCCTGCTCAAGGGCCAGATCGAAGCGAACGACTTCATCAAGGACAACCAGGCCGCCGCGGAGACGGCCGCCAACGCGGAACTGACCTCGGTGCTCGGCAAGGGCCTCAAGCCGGACACTCTCGCCGCGGCGTTCAAGCAGATCAAGTTCACCAACGACCCGATCGCGTCCTCGCTGATCGCCGACGCGTCGGATGCGGTGGCTGTCGGCTTGCTCAAGCCGGTCAGCAACCTGAATGGGATTTACGACCTCGGTCCGCTCAACAAGCTGCTGCAGGCAGCAGGGGAACCCACGGTGAGTTCATGAGCATGTCGAACGGCCGGCTGACGCCCCCGGACGCACGTCCGGGGGCGTCAGCCTTCCCGAATCTGACCATCGTCGCCGAGCGCGCGGCTGAGCCCGCGCCCGCCGCCGTCCGGCTGACCGAGGTCTCCAAGGTCTACGGCCAGGGACGGGGGGCGGTGCAGGCGCTGGACAAGGTCTCGCTGTCGGTCGCGCCGGGCGAGTTCGTCTGCATCATCGGCGCGTCCGGCTGCGGCAAGAGCACCCTGCTCTCGCTGGTGGCCGGCCTGGATCACGTGACGTCCGGGCAGATCGACACCGGCGGCCAGAACGTCACGATGATGTTCCAGGAGCCGGCCCTGTTCCCCTGGCTCACCGCCGCGAAGAACGTCGAGCTTGCGCTGCGCGCCCGCGGCGTGCCGAAGGCGGAACGCCGGGCCACGGCGGTTGAGCTGCTGGAGACCGTGCACCTCGCCGGCTTCGGCGACAAGCGCCCGCACGAGCTGTCCGGCGGCATGCGGCAGCGGGTCGCGATGGCCCGCGCGCTGTCCCAGGACGCCGACGTGCTGCTGATGGACGAGCCGTTCGGCGCGCTGGACGCGATGACCCGCGACCTGCTGCACGACGAGCTGGAGCGGATCTGCGCCGAGCGGACGCTGAGCGTGCTGTTCGTGACGCACAACGTACGCGAGGCCGCCAGGCTCGGCGACCGGGTGGTGGTGCTGTCCAGCCGGCCTGGCCGGGTGATCGAGGAGTACGACGTGCCGCGGGCGGGGGAGCGGCGGATCGACTCCCGTGAGGTCGCCGAACTGGCCGCCACCATCACCGACCGGCTGCGCGAGGAGATGAGCCGCCATGGCAACTAAGACGCAGCCGTCCGCCATCGAGGGCCTGGACCGGCTGGAGCTCGGCGGGCGGCCGGAGCAGCGCGGCCCGGCGCGGATCGCACGGTCGGCCTGGACAGCGGCCTGGCCCAAGCTCCTCGCGATCGCGCTAGTCCTGGTCATCTGGCAGCTGATCCACCTCACCGGCTGGAAGTCAGCCGTGCTGAAGGGCCCGACCGTGGTGCTGCCCGATCTTTGGCACCAGCTACATCACGCCCTGCTATGGCAGGCAATCGGGATCACCCTGCGCCGCGCCGTCGTCGGCTATGCGCTGGCGCTGGTGATCGGCTCGGTCGTTGGCGTCCTGGTGGCCAGGATCCCGCTGCTCCGCGCGGGGGTTGGCTCGATCATCACCAGCCTGCAGACCATGCCGTCGATCGCCTGGTTCCCCTTCGCGATCATCCTGTTCGGGCTATCCAACGCGGCGATCCTCTTCGTCATGGTGCTCGGTGCCGCCCCGTCGATCGCCAACGGCCTGATCACCGGGGTTGACTACACGCCGCCGCTGCTGCTCAGGGCGGGCCGGACGATGGGGCTGAAGGGCCTCACCCTCTACCGGTACCTGATCCTGCCTGCCTCGCTGCCCGCCTACGTGGCCGGCCTGAAGCAGGGCTGGGCGTTCGCCTGGCGCAGCCTGATGGCGGGTGAGCTGCTGGTGCTCATCCTCGGCCAGCCATCGATCGGCGTCCTGCTCAATCAGAACCAGGACCTGCTGGAATTTGCCGGGGCCACGTCGATAATCATTGTCATCCTGATCATCGGGATCGCCGTCGACATGCTGTTCAACCTGGCTGACAAGTCCGTCCGCCGCCGCCGCGGCCTGCTCGACGCCGGTCGGGCCGCCTGACCGCGCCGGTAACCCGGCCTCGGGGCACGCGGCCTTCGCCACGGCCCGGACCAGGCTCTAGCCTCGGAGCATGCTAGCCTCCGCCGGTATCGTGCTGGCCGGCGGACGGTCGTCCCGGATGGGGACGCCCAAGGCCGCCCTGGAGTGGCACGGCTCCACCCTGCTGCGCCGGACGGCAGGCATTCTCTGCCGGGTGACGGACGGGCCGGTCGTGGTGGTCCGCGGGCACGGCCAGCCGCTGCCCGCGCTGCCCGCCCGCGTCGAGGTCGTCGACGATCCGCGCGAGGCCATGGGCCCGGCGCAAGGACTGGCCGCCGGGCTGGCCGCGACCGCCGGCCGGGCCGAGATCGCGTTCGCCTGCTCGACTGACCTGCCGTTCCTGCATCCCGCGTTCGTGCGGCGGGTATTGCGAGCCGCGGCTGACGGGGCGGACGTGGGCTTGCCCATCGCCCGGAACTATCCGCAGCCGCTAGCCGCCGCTTACCGGACGGCGCTGGCCCCGGTCGCGGAGCGGCTGGTGCGGGAGGGACGCCTGCGCCTGGCGTTCCTGTTCGATGAGTGCGTGGTCATCCGGCTGGATGAGGCAGCGTTGCGGGCAGACCCGGCGCTGGCCGCGGTTGACCCAGATCTCGATTCGGTCATCAACATCAACGAACCGGCCGACTACGCCGCTGCCCGCGCACGCCCGGCGCCCGAGGTGACGATCCGGCTATCCGGCGCCCTGGCGGACGGCCAGCACGATCCCCAGCCGATCCGGGCGGCCACGGTGGCCGGCGCCGCAGCCGCCGTCGGCCTCGCGTTCGACCGGCATGTGCTCGCCGTCCTGGACGGCGATCAGCTCACTCGCGACGGCGAAACCCCGCTGGCGACCGGTGACAGCGTGTCCTTGCTGCCCGCCGGCGGCGCCGGCCGAAGGGCGAGGTCCAGGAACTAGACCGCGGGATGCAATCAGCGCCCGGCTTGCGGCAGCGCCAGTGACGTGGTCACATGCGATACGGCGGTTGTTTCGTTTCTGGCCGAGGCTGGCGGAGGTGCACGTGACAGACGAGGTCCTGCGGCAGCGGGCGGCCATGGAGCAGGCCGCGGCGGGCCGGACGCTCTGCGATCAGCTGGTGGCGACGGTGCGGTCCTGGGGGGACCGGCCGGCCTACTCCGACCGCGACGGCGGCCCCTGGCAGACCATCACCTGGCGGCAGACCATGGAGCAGGCGCTGGCGCTGGCCGCCGGGTTCACCGCGCTCGGCCTGCAGCCGGGCGAGCGGGTCGCGCTGATGCTGCCAAACCGGGTGGAACACGTGCTGGCCGATTACGGCACCGTGCACGCCGGGGGAGTGCCGGTCACGTTCTATGCCACCCTGGCAGCCGACCAGATCGGCTACATGGCCGCCGACTGCGACGCGCGGATCGCCGTGCTGGACGGCGCGGCCGAGCTGGCCAGGTGGCAGCCGGCGCTGGCCAGCCTGCCCGGGCTGAAGAAGATCATTGTGCGCGACACCGCCGCCTGCCCGCCCGGCGACCGCTACCTGAGCTGGCCGGACTTCGCCGCGCTTGGCGCGGCCCGGCTGGCCGCCGCGCCGGACGAGGTCGCCAGCCGGGTCGCGGGCATCCGCCCGTCGGACCCGGCCACGCTGCTTTATACCTCGGGCACCACGGGTAACCCCAAGGGCGTCGTCATCACGCACGCGAGCATCTTGTACGAGCTGGTCACCGGCACCGAGTCCGGCAACGCCGAGCAGCATGTCCGGTGGGTGTCCTACCTGCCGCTGGCGCACATCGCCGAGCGGATGTTCACCATCTACCTGGCGGTCTACAACGCCGGCCACACCTACTTCTGCCACCACGCCGCTACCGAGCTGGTCGGCTGCATCGGCGAGGTGAAGCCGACTGCGTTCTTCGGCGTGCCGCGGGTGTGGGAAAAGATCCGGGCCGGGATCCAGGCCCTGCTCGCGATGGAACAGGACGAGGGCAAGCGCGCGGCCGTGGCGGCGGCGATGGACACCGGCCTGCGGTACGTGCAGAGCTGTCAGTTCGGCCGGCATACCCCGGACGAGCTGGCCGCGGAGTTCGCCAGGGCGCAGGACAGCGTGCTGCGGCCGATCCGCTCGCTGCTCGGGCTCGGCGACGCGGAGGTCGTGGTCAGCGCCGCGGCGCCGCTGCCGCCCGACGTGGGCAAGTTCTTCGCCGGCCTCGGGCTGCGGATTCTGGACGTATACGGGATGACTGAGACCACCGGCGCGTTCACTGCCAACACGATGACGGCATTCAAGCTGGGCACGGTGGGGCAGCCGGTGGCCGGCATGGAGGTCAGGATTGATGACGACGGCGAGATCCTGGTGCGCGGCCCGCTCAACACGCCCGGGTACCTCAACCTGCCGGACCGGACGGCCGACCTGATCGACTCCGGCGGCTGGCTGCACACTGGTGACATCGGGTCGCTGGATGCCGACGGCTTCCTTTCGGTGGTGGACCGCAAGAAGGAGCTGATCATCACTTCCGGTGGCGAGAATGTCTCCCCGGCGGCAGTCGAGAACCTGCTCGTGGCGCATCCGCTGATCGGCCAGGCGCTCGCGTTCGGCGACCGGCGGCCGTACATAGTCGCGCTGCTCACGCTGGACGGCGACGTCGCGCCAGGCTGGGCGAAGGCACGCGGCATCGATGCAGGCTCGCTGGCCGAGCTGGCCGAGCACCCGGTGGTGCTCGCCGCGGTAGCGGAGGCCGTTGCCGCGGCGAATGCCCGGCTGGCCAGCGTGCAGCAGGTGAAGTCCTGGCGGCTGCTGCCGGTGGAATGGACCGCGGAGACCGAGGAACTGACGCCGACGCTGAAGCTCAAGCGCCGCATCGTGCACGCTAAGTACGCTGACGTCATCGACGCGCTCTACGCGGGCTGAAGCGCCAGCCCGCGGATCCGGGCGCCGATGCTGTCCACCGCCATCGCATGCCCGACGATCGGCCCGCCAGCGGCCAGCGGGGACGGGCCGCTGGCCGAGTTGCGGCACCGCGACTGCGGCGCCCTGGTGCGGCTGCGGCTTGGCTGCACAGCCGGCCACGACCTGGCGTCCGCCCGCGAGGTTACGCCAGTTCCTGGCCCGGGAGCGCGCCGGATTGCCTGATCCCGCGGCTACTTTGCCGACCGGAACTGGCTGGTGCTCGGCGACGAGGACGCTGCCTCCGGGCTGGACTCCTCCCGGTCCCCGGGAGCGTACTGATTCGGCTCGGCCGGGATGAACGGGCCGCGGTCGGCGGCCGGGAGCTGGCCGGTGACCGTCGGCGACTCGTCATGCTCGCCGGTGTAGGCGCGGCCGACCGGCTGAGAGCTCCCCTCCTGGTGCGAGGACGACTCGCCCGGGCTGTGCGACACCGCTTCGGGCGATGCCGGGCCGGCGAACGACGGGGCCGGCTGCGCGGCATCGGTGTCCGGGCCGTCGTACGGTGCCTGCACGGCCGCCCGCTCGGCCAGCGCGGCGTCCTTGACGCCGACCACGGCGCACCTGCCGAGGGCGAGCGCCGCGAAGAAGACGATCACCACTCCCAGGCCGATGAAGAAGCCGAGTTCCTCCAGTGCCAGCCGGGAAATCGTCGAGCCCACCGGCACGCCGGCCTGCGGAGTGCTGCCGTTCCACAGCGTGCTGACCAGGTTGCCGACTACGAACCAGGCGCCGCCAAGCGCCGCCATGAACGCGCCGAACATGGCCACCGGACGTCTTGCGCTGGCCAGCAGGATCAGGCCGCCCAGCGCGGTGGCGACGCCGGGCAGGATCTCCAGCCACAGCCTGCCAGTGGTGTAGGTCCACGCCTTGTCCGGCGTATAGGCGTAGTGAAAATACGGGCCGATGAACGGGACCAGGCCGCCCCACACGCCCAGCAGCACAAGCAGCAGGCCGCTCAGCATGCCCCGGCTCCGCGGAATCCGCGTTATCCCAGCCATTTGAAGCCACATCCTTCGTTAGTGGAGGATTAAGACTGGCATAGCCCGGTTACCCGGCGGGCGCCGCAGTATGCAAGGCATCTCGCCGGGACGACCGCCGCGGCTGGGCTAGCCGCCGGTGCGGCTGGCGAAACGGGCGGCGGCCCAGGTGGCCGGCTCGGCAGGCGGCCCGCCGCCGCCGATCCAGCGGGCAAGCACGGCCGCGGTCATCGGCGCATTCAGGATCCCGGTCCGGAAGTGGCCCGAAGTGAGCCAGGCATTCGCCAGCCCGGGGACCCGGTCGATGACCGGCCGCCGGTCGGGATGCCGCGGCCGGAAGCAGCACCACTGGTAGGCGATCCCCAGGCCGCGCAGGGCCGGGAGGGTGGCGGCCAGGCCCGCCATGATCGAGTCGATCACCTCGGGCTGCACCGCCGGGGTCTCGTCGCCGACGTCGAAAGTACCGCCGGCCAGCAGCCGCCCGTCCTCGATCTGGGTTGCGACCGGGGCGACGATGCCGGGCAGCTGCACCGGCGCGGGCTCGGTGACCAGCAGATGGCCCTTGACCCGGTCGGAAGGCACGTGCAGCGGCAAGCCGTCGAGCAGGGGCGGCAGCCCGGTGGCGAACACCACCGCTCCCGGCTGGACGCGGCCGGCCGACGTGGCAACCGACGTGATCCGGTCGCCCTGCACCGTGACCGCGGTGGCCGCCACCCCGGTGGCCACCGCAGGCAGCCTGGCGGCCAGCCGGGCCACCGCCCGCAGCGGGTTCAGCCTGGCCTGGCGCCGGATGAGCGCTCCTTCCATCGGCCGGGCCAGGCCCGGCACGAGGCGCTCCACCTGGCCGGGGCTCAGCCACTCGATCGCGGGCGGCTGATGCGCGGCGAAGCCGCCCGAGTCCGGGGCCAGCCCGATCCAGTCGAGTTCAACCAGCCCGACGCCGCCAGGTACCGCCTGCTCAAGATCTCGCCATCGCTCCAGGCTGGCCCGCTCGAGGTCGACGAACGGCTCCGGATCGCTCCACTGGTGCGGCTCCGGGATCAGCAGCCCGGTCGCGCCGCCGGTGGCGCCCGCGCCGAGGCGGCCGGTCTCGATCAGCAGCACCGAGCCGAGCCCTGCCTCACGGCAGGCCGCGGCGGTCGCGACGCCGAGAATGCCGCCGCCCACCACGAGGATGTCCGGCCGGGAATCGCCGATGACCCCGTCCCCGCGGCCCAGGGTGGCACGTTCGGAATCACTGAGCTGATCCCGCCAGATGGCGCTGCTTACGGTCATGACCCCATCCTCGGTGATCCGGCCGGCCCGCGTCCCTCGTTGCGGCAGCCAGGCTGGCTCGCCCGCAGCCAGCGGAATGGCGATATCGGTGACCCGTATGCTAGGGGACGCCGCCGCCGACCGCGTCCGCGGGCAGCGCCCCCGGAGGCTGATGGCCAGCGGGAGGATGATCCGGACGTAGGCTGGGTGACACTGCCGGGTCCGACCGCGTCGACAAGGGGGTGCTGCTGTGCTTGCTGACTCGTTCGGCCGGGTCGCGACCGACCTGCGCGTGTCCCTGACCGACCGGTGCAACCTGCGCTGCAGCTACTGCATGCCGGCCGAGGGACTCGACTGGCTGCCAAGCCCGCAGCTGCTGACGGACGACGAGGTTGCCCGGCTGGTGCGGATCGGGGTCGAGCGGCTCGGCATCACCGAGGTCCGCTTCACCGGCGGCGAGCCGCTGCTGCGCCGCGGGCTGGCCGGGATCGTGCAGCACACCGCACGTCTGCGCCCGCGGCCTGAGCTCTCGCTGACCACGAACGGGATCGGGCTTACCCGGCTGGCCGGCCCGCTGCGCGCGGCCGGCCTGGACCGGATCAACGTGTCGCTTGACACGCTGCGCCCGGACACCTTCAAGGCACTCGCGAAGCGTGACCGGCTGGCCGACGTGCTGGCTGGCCTCGCCGCGGCGGCAGCCGCCGGGATCACGCCGGTCAAGGTCAACTCCGTGCTGATGCGCGATCTGAACGACGCCGAGGCCGCGGCGCTGCTCCGGTACTGCCTGGAACACGGGTACCAGCTGCGCTTCATCGAGCAGATGCCGCTTGACGCGCAGCACGGCTGGCGGCGGCACAACATGGTGACCGCGGATGAGATCCTGGCTGCCCTGTCGGCAGAATTCGCGCTGACGCCAGCTGACCCGCAGCAGCGCGGCTCGGCCCCCGCCGAGATCTTCCTCGTCGACGGCGGACCTGCCCGGGTCGGCGTGATCGGCTCCGTGACCAGGCCGTTCTGCGGCGCCTGCGACCGGGTCCGGCTGACCGCCGACGGGCAGATCCGCAACTGCCTGTTCGCCAGGGAAGAGAGCGACCTGCGCGGGCCGATGCGCTCCGGCGCGACCGATGAGGAACTGGCCGAACGCTGGCTGCGCGCGGTGGCCGCCAAGCTGCCCGGGCACGGCATCAATGACCCCGGCTTCCTTCAGCCGGCCCGGCCGATGTCGGCCATCGGCGGCTGACTCCGGGCGCCGGCGGAGCCGCCGGGGCCACGAAGGAGTTACCGCGTTTCCGCGGAAACGTTCCGGATCTTGCGGCGCACGGACGCCGCGCCTTTCCCGGCTGGGCGGCTCCCGGCTGGGCGGCCCGCCTGCTGCCGGCTTGACCAGTCACCCGGTCCAGCTCTTGCCAGACGAGCTATAGCGATATATCGTTGGCATAGTTAGAACTAACTAGAACATCTTAGATGTGCCGAAACACTCGGTTTCGGCCGCACAGGTGTCAGTAGACGCGGACGTCGCCGCGCAACGCGAGGTCCGCAGGCAAGGAGCAAGGCAATGCGAGACGACGACAGCTGGCGGCACCGGGGCGACGAAGAGGCCTGGCCGCGCAGAGGGGGCGGCAGGCGAGGCCATGCCCGCGGCCAGGGCTTCCCCGGCCGGCCCGGGTTCGGCGGACCGCCAGGATTCCCCGGGCTGGGTTCCTGGCTCGGGGATCCGAGGATGATGCGCGGCCCGCGGGCCAAGCGCGGCGATGTGCGGGCCGCGGCGCTCGCGCTGCTGTCCGAGGGCCCGATGAACGGCTACCAGATCATCCAGGAGATCAGTGAGCGAAGCGGCGGCGTCTGGCGGCCGAGCCCGGGCTCGGTCTACCCTGCGTTGCAGCAGCTTGAGGACGAGGGCCTGATCCGGGCGGAGGCGGCGGAAAGCGGCCGCCGCGGCTATGTCCTTACCGAGGACGGCAGGCGCTATGCCGAGTCCCACCCGGACGAGCTGGACGCGCCATGGGACGCGGTGACCGGGAATGCCGGCGGCGCGGCGATCGATATGCGGAAGCTCATCGGGCAGGTGGCCATGGCGGCCTCCCAGGTCCTCAGCGCCGGCAGCGAGGCCCAGATCGGCCAGGCGCGCCGGGTGCTCACCGACGCGCGGCGGGCCATCTACCGGCTGCTCGCCGCAGATGACGAGGACGCCGCGGCGGACGAGCAGCCGCGCGAGCCGGACGCTGGCTCCCGTTAGGCTCGTAGCCGTTAGCAGCTGAGGAGGCAACGACAGTGGCATCGAAGGCCGCGGTGATCTCGGTAGCGGGCCTGACCAAGCGCTATGGCGAGATCGAGGCGGTCCGCGGCATCGACTTCGAGGTGGCCGAGAGGTGAGACCTTCGGATTCCTCGGGCCGAACGGCGCGGGCAAGACGACAACCATCAAGATCCTCTGCACCCTGGCCAATGCGACGGCCGGCACGGCTAGCGTGGCCGGCCACGACGCGGCGCGGGAGCGGGACGCGGTCCGCCGCAACATCGGGCTTGTCTTCCAGGACACCACCCTGGATACCTACCTGACTGCCGAGCAGAACCTGCGCTTCCACGCGGAGCTTTACGGCGTGCCCAGGGCGGCGGTGGCCCCGAGGATGCACCAGGTTATGGACATGGTCGGGCTCTGGGACCGTAAGGACAGCCTGGTCAGCACCTTTTCCGGGGGAATGCAGCGGCGGCTGGAAATTGCCCGCGGCCTGCTGCATGCCCCTCGTGTCCTCTTCCTGGACGAGCCGACGGTGGGCCTCGACCCGCAGACCAGGTCATCGATCTGGCAGTACATCAACGAGCTCAAGGCCCGCGAAGACATCACTATCTTCCTGACCACGCACTATATGGACGAGGCCGAGAACTGCGACCGCATCGCGATCATCGATCACGGCAAGATCGTCGCGATCGACACCCCGGAAGCCCTGAAGGCGAGCATCGGGAACGACCGGGTGCAGATCCACACGGCAGACGACCCGGCCGCCATTGCCGAGCTAGCGGAAACGTTCGGCATCGACGCCGTCACCAGCGAGGGCGCGGTGACCTTCTCGGTGCCCGCCGGCGAGCAATTCGTGCCGAGGCTGTTCGCCGAGCTCCGCACGGCGATCCGGTCGGTCAGCGTGTCCCGTCCCTCACTGGACGACGTCTTCATGTCCTACACGGGAACGACGATCCGGGATGCCGAGGCATCCGGCAGCGACGCGATGCGCCAGATGGCCGCCCGGTTCAGCGGGAGGAGATGAGGCATGACAACCCAGATCGCGGCCGATCCGCAGCCCGATGCCCTGGTCGCCCAGATCAGGGTCGCGGTGCCCGAGCGCGGGCTCCGGCACGACTTGCGGGCGACCAGCATCGTCTGGCGGCGTGAGCTGATCAGGTTCCGCACCGACCGGCTGCGGGCAATCACCGCGCTGATCCAGCCGGTGCTGTTCCTTTTCGTCCTCGGCACCGGGCTGTCCTCGCTGGCCGGCCGCGGCATGCCGCCCGGCATCAGCTTCAAGACCTTTATATATCCGGGCGTGCTGGCGATGTCGGTGCTGTTCACCGCGATATTCTCGGCCGCTTCAATCGTGTGGGACCGGGAGTTCGGATTCCTCCGCGAGATCCTCGTCGCGCCGGTCAGCCGGGCGTCGATCGTGATTGGCAAGTGCCTCGGCGGCGCGACGATTGCGACATTTCAGGGCATTGTCTTCCTGGCCCTGGCCGGTTTCGCCGATGTGCCCTACAACCCGGTGCTGATTGCCACCCTGATCGGCGAACTGCTGCTGCTGTCTTTCACGCTCACCGCGTTCGGCGTGATGATGGCGGCGCGGATCAAGCAGTTCCAGGCATTCATGGCACTCACTCAGATGCTGGTATTTCCGTTGTTCTTCCTGTCGGGCGCGCTGTATCCGCTGGCCGGGCTGCCTGCCTGGCTGAGTATCCTGACCCGGATCGACCCGCTGACCTACATAGTCGGCCCCATGCGTACTGCGGTGTTCAGCCATCTCGCCATGCCTGCCGCGTTCGAGCAGCAGCTTGCGCCAGGCATTACCTGGGCAGGCTGGCTGGTGCCGCTGTGGCTGTCCATCGGGATCGTCGCGATCATGGGCTTGGGAATGATGGCCGTGGCGATCGCTGAGTTCCGCAAGACCGAGTAGCGGTGCGCTAGGCGGGGAAAAGATAGAGCGACGCCGGGTGGCTACGGGGGCAAACCACCCGGCGTCGCATTCATCGGCGCTCCGACGGGGGCCCGGAACGCCGGCAACGGTGCCCCGGCGGGGGACCAGAGCACCGGTAAGCATGTTACACCGAAACCCCCCCTAGCGCGTCAAGACCGGATTACGAGCGGATCTCATCATGGACACCCGCCGATCCTTGCTGATCAGCCGTTTCCCGGCCGCACACGCTGCGGCGTTTTGCGCAATCGGCGAAGGCGCGCCGTTGCTGCCCGTCATGTCTGATTCCGGCCTGGCGGATGAGAGCTTGCGGTTGGCTCCTCGGCAGTGCCCGGGTAAGAGTTCCGCGGCGGACCGGAGTGCCGCTCTGGCAGTTGCGGCACGTATGTCTGGAATCCGCGCTGGTTCGTCGGCTCACGGCCGCCGTTGGCGAACACGACGGCAAAGTAAGGAATGATGATCGCCCCGACGGCCGGGATCGCGGTGAGCCACCCGGCGCCGTTGGTAAACAGCACCACCGCGATCACGAAGCAGACCAGCCGGATGCCCATCATGATCAGATAACGGCGCTGGCGGTAGGCGATGTCCTCCGACATCGGCCGCCGCGCATCGGTGACCAGCTGGGGCCGGTCCCGGCGGGACCCGCGAGAGACTCTCACAGTTCCAACGTATGCCTGCCTGGTGCATCCTGCTACCAGGCAGGGAGCGCGGCGGGAATCTCGGCCGCAGATGCCGCGCCCGCAAGCGCCATCGCATGCGCCAGGTCGGCGGTCAGACCCGCCAGCAGGTCGCGGACGCCGTCGGCGCCGGCGCAGGCAAGGGCCCAGAGCACCGGGCGGCCGACGAACACAGCGCGGGCGCCGAGCGCGAGGGCGGAAAGCACATCCTGGCCGGCCCGGATCCCGCCATCGACGCAGACGCCGAGGTCCGGCTGGCCGGCCGAGATGGCGGCGGCTATGTCCGGCAGCGCCCTGGCCGCCGGTACCGCGCCGTCGAGCTGCCGCCCGCCATGGTTGGACACGATGATCGCGGCGGCGCCATGGGCAGCGCAGGTCAGCGCATCGTCGGGCCGCAGGACGCCCTTCACCACCACCGGCAGGCCGCCGCCAGTCGCCGCGAGCCAGCCGATGTCGGCAAAGGTCACATCGGCCGCCTGCGCCGCCGCGGCAAGGTCGCTCAGCGGCCCCAGGTTCGCCAGGAAGTCCGCGTCGCTGACCGGGGGCCCGCCCGGCTTGTCCCGCCATTTGCGGCCGACTACCGGAGTGTCGGCGGTGAGCACGAGCGCCGAGGCGCCGGCCCTGGCGGCGCGCCGCACCAGGCCCGCGGTCAGGCTCCGGTCCCGCATCACATAGACCTGGAACCACCAGGTGCCGCCGCCAGCGGCGACGATCGCGCCAACATCCTCGATCCGGCAGCTGCTCCGGCTGCTCAGCACGAAGAGCGCGCCGGCCGCTGCCGCGCCGGCCGCGGTGGCCAGCTCGCCGTCCGGGTGGGCCAGCCGGTGGAAGGCGGTCGGCGCCACGCCAACGGGCGTTGCCAGCCCGGACCCCAGCAGCTCGGTGCCGGTATCCACGGCGGACACGTCACGCAGCACCCGTGGCGCGAGCCAGACCCGCCGCCACGATTTAAGGTTGGCGCGAAGTGTCCGTTCGCGTCCGGACCCTCCGGCGTAGTAGTTGTAGACCGCGGCGGGTAGCACCTTTGCGGCCTGGCGTTGCAACTGAGTGGCGTCGGGAGTCATATCTCCATCCCAGGAGGCAACATGAGCGAGCGCACTTATCGTGTCACCGAGATCGTCGGCACCTCGCCGGAGGGAATCGAGCCGGCCATCCGGAGCGCGCTGCAACGCGCCGGGCAGACCCTGCGGCACCTTGACTGGTTCGAGGTCACCCAGATCCGCGGCCAGATCGTGGACGGCGACGTCGCGCACTTCCAGGTCGGGCTCAAGGTCGGCTTCCGGCTGGAGGACGCCTAGCCTGGCACGGTCAGGCGCTAGCTGGCCCGGCTGACGGAGGACATATGGAAGCCCTCCACGCGCACCGGCGGCATCGCGGCCCGGGTAAAGTACTCACTCCACTCGCGCGGCAGTGCCGCCGTGGTCAGGCCTGCCTCGGTGATGCGGCGCAACATGGCCACCGGGCTCTCGTTGAACCGGAAATTGTTCACCGCCCCGGTCACCTCGCCGTTCTCCACCAGATAAACCCCGTCCCTGGTCAGGCCGGTGAGCAGCAGGGACTGCGGATCCACCGCACGGATGTACCACAGGCAGGTGAGCAGCAGCCCCCGGCTGGTGCGGGCGATCATGTCGTCCAGCGTCGCCGTGGCGCCGGGCAGATCCAGGATCAGGTTGCCGATCGCCGGGGTCACCGGCACCCCGGAGCGCTGCGCCGAGTGCCGGGTCTGGGCCAGCGCAGCAAGCGGCCGGCCGATATCCAGTCGGTCGGCGCCAGCGTGAGCCCGTTGTCGAAAACGGAGGAATCACGGCCGGAGGCATGCGCGATCACGAACGGCGCGCACTGCAGGCCGGGCGCGGCTGGGTCGCTGCGCAGCGTCAGCGCCGAGCTGGCCAGCCGCTCGCCGAGCCGGGTGCCGCCGCCTGGCTTGCTGAACACGGACCGGCCGTCCACGGCGTCCCCGGCGCCCGCCGACCAGTACAGGTAGATCATCAGGTCGGCCACCGCGGCGGGCGGCAGCAAGGTCTCGTAGCGACCGGCCGGGAGGTCAGCCCGCCGTGCCGCCCAGCCAAGCTGCCGGTCAAGCCGCCCGGTCAGCCTCGCGACGTCGATCTCGGAGAAGTCCCGCGTTGCGGCGCCCGCCCAGGCGGAGCTGGCCAGATCCGCTGACTTCGCGTTGATCTCCACCTTCCCGCCAGGCTGATCGTGCCGCAGCCGCAGGCCGCTGGATGTGCCGAGGAATGTGCAGGTCAGCGAATGCTCGGCGAAGCCGTACAGTTTCCGGTCGGCCGATGCGGCGGCGCCGAACGCCTCCCCGAGCGCGGGCGCAAAATTATCGAAAACGCGGATCCCGGTGCCGGTAACCGGCGCATCCCAGCCAGCCGCCCCGGCGGTGGCAGCATCCGGCAGCACCAGCGGCAGCGCGTCCTGCGCCGGGGCGCTGTCCGCGGCGGCCCGCTCGGCCGCCCGCACGACATCGGCGATCTGGTCGTCCCGGACGCCGGCCCTGGATACCACCCCGGTTGCGGTGGCGTCGCCGCGGCGGGTGATCGCGATGACCGTGAGCTGGCGGGTCCTGGAAACGCCGTTGGTGGTCAGCGTGTTGCCCGCCCAGCGCAGGTTGGCCGACGAGGTCTCCTCCGCGATCACCACGCAGTCGTCGCACCGCGCCGCCCGCAGCGCGCGCTCGACCGCTGCCTGCGGGACCGGCCCGGTCATGACGCCTCTTCGACGGTGTTGAGTATCCGCACTCCGCGCATCAGCACGGCGGGGCAGCCATGGCTGACCGGGGCGACCTGGCCCGGCTGGCCCTTGCCGCAGTTGAACGCGCCGCCCAGAACGTAGGTCTGCGGGCCGCCGACGGCCTCCATCGAGTTCCAGAAATCCGTGGTCGTCGCCTGGTATGCGACGTCGCGCAGCTGGCCGGCCAGCCGGCCATTGGAGATCCGGAAGAACCGCTGGCCGGTGAACTGGAAGTTGTAGCGCTGCATGTCGATGGACCAGCTCTTGTCGCCGACGACGTAGATGCCGTGCTCCACGCCGGCGATCAGCTCGCCGGTCGACGGGCCGCCGTCGGCGGGCTGCAGCGAGACGTTGGCCATCCGCTGGATCGGCATGTGACCGGGCGAGTCGCCGAACGCGCAGCCGTTCGACCGGCCGCGGCCAGTCAGCCGGGCCATCCGCCGGTCCAGCTGGTACCCGGTCAGCATCCCGCCGGTGATCAGGTCCCAGGACTGCGCCGCGACGCCCTCGTCGTCATAGCCGATGGTGGCGAGCCCGTGCCTGGCCGTCCGGTCGCCGGTGACGTGCATGACCGGCGAGCCGTACTGCAGGCTGCCCAGCTTGTCCGGGGTGGCGAACGACGTGCCGGCGTAGGCCGCCTCGTAACCGAGCGCCCGGTCAAGCTCGGTCGCGTGGCCGATCGACTCGTGAATCGTCAGGAAGAGGTTCGACGGGTCGATCACCAGGTCATGCCGTCCGGCCCGGACGGTGGGCGCGGCCAGCTTGGCCGCCAGCAGGGCCGGCAGGCAGGCCAGCTCGGCCGGGAAATCCCACCCGGTGCCGGTGAGGTACTCGTAGCCGCGCCCGGCCGGCGGCGCCAGCGTGCGCATCGTCTCGAACCGGCCGCCGGGCTCCACCGCCACGGCGGTCAGCTCCGGATGCACCCGGATCCGCTGCTGGGTAGCGGTGGTGCCGCCGTCGCTGTAGAACTTGCATTCCTTTACCTGCAGCAGGGAGGCGTCCACGTGGTCGACCCGGTCGTCCGCGAGCAGCCCGGCACTCCAGCCGGCCAGCAGCGCGACCTGATCGGCAACGCTGACGCCGAATGGGTCGATGTCGTAGTCGGAAACCCAGGTCACCTCCCCGTGCGCAGGCTCACTGGCGAGCTCGATCCGCTCCGCGGCGAGCGCCGCCGCCACCCTGGCGACGCCGACGGCCTCGGCCGCGGCCCCGGCGGCGGCATCCGGGGTCAGGTCGACGGCCGAGGCGAAGCCCCAGGTGCCATCGGCGATCACCCGGACGGCGAGGCCGGCCTCGCCGGTTTCGTAGCGAGTCTCCAGCTGCCCGTCGGACAACCGGACTCGCCGCCGGGTGATCCGCTCGGTGCGAAAGTCGGCATGCCCGGCGCCGAGATCAGCTGCCCGCTGCAGCGCTGCGGCGGCAAGCTCGCGGAGCGGGAGCGCGGTAAATTCCTCGTCGACGCGGCCGGCCCCGGCAGCGGCTGCGGTCTGGTCCACGCAGCGCAATCTATCCGATGCCGGCTACTCCATGCCGGTGGCCGCGGCGGCCCGGGTACGCTCGCCAGGATCGGGCCGCTGATTCGCAGAATGCGAGGTGTCACTGCAGATGAGCCGATCTGCCCTGGTCACCGGTGGCAACCGGGGAATCGGGCTGGCGATTGCCCGCAGGCTCGCCGCGGCCGGCGACGCGGTGACCGTGACCTCCCGATCCGGCGCCGACGTGCCCGGGCTGACGGTCGTCAAATGCGACGTGCGCGACCCGGCGGCCGTGGACGCGGCGTTCGCCGCGGCCGAGGCCGGGCAGGGGCCGGTGCAGGTCCTGGTGGCTAACGCCGGGATCACCCGGGACCAGCTGCTCGCGCTGATGAGCGAGGACGACTTCGGCGCCGTGCTCGATACCAACCTGACCGGCGCCTACCGGGTCGCCAAGCGAGCCGTCCGCGGCATGATCAGGATGCGCCGCGGGCGGATTGTCTTCATCTCGTCGGTCGTCGGCCTGCTCGGCTCGGGCGGCCAGGCGAACTACGCGGCGTCCAAGGCGGGCCTGGTCGGGCTGGCCCGGTCGCTGGCCCGCGAGCTTGGCACCCGGCAGATCACCGCGAACGTGGTCGCGCCCGGCTTCGTCGACACGGACATGACAGCCGTGCTGGCCGACGACAAGAAGGCCGCGATCCTGGCCGGGGTGCCGCTCGGGCGGCTCGCCTCGGCCGATGAGGTCGCCGCCGTGGTGGCGTTCCTCGCCTCCGACGACGCGGCCTACATCACCGGCGCGGTGATCCCGGTCGATGGCGGGCTCGGCATGGGCCACTAGCCGGCCCTGGTCAACCCGAAGGGAATGCTGATGGGAATCCTGGACGGCAAGCGGATCCTGGTGACCGGCGTGCTCACCGAGTCCTCCATCGCCTTTCACGTCGCCAGGATCGCCCAGGCCGAAGGCGCCACGCTGGTGCTGACCGGCTTCGGCAGGCTCAGCCTGGTGCAGCGGATCGCCCGGCGGCTGCCCGATCCGCCGCCGGTGCTGGAGCTCGACGTGACCGACACCGGCCAGCTCGACTCGCTGGCCGGCCGCGTTGCCGAGCATGTGGACGGGCTCGATGGCGTCGTGCACGGCATCGGCAATGCGCCGCAGTCGGCGCTGGGCGGCAATTTCCTGCATACCCCCTGGGCGGACGTGGCCACCGCGCTGCAGGTGTCCACCTACTCACTGAAGGCGCTGGCCATGGCGGCGCTGCCGCTGATGGGAGCCGGGGGCGCGATCGTCGGGATGGACTTCGACGCGAGCCGGGCCTGGCCCGCCTACGACTGGATGGGCGTCGCCAAGGCAGGCCTCGAATCGTGCGCCCGGTACCTGGCGCGCGACCTCGGGCCGCGCGGGATCCGGGTCAACCTGATGGCCGCGGGCCCGCTGAAGACCATGGCCGCGCGCAGCATCCCCGGCTTCGAGAAGTTCGAGTCGATGTGGGGCGAGCGGGCGCCACTCGGCTGGGACCTGACCGATCCCGGGCCGGCCGCCAGGGCATGCGTGGCACTGCTGTCTGACTGGTTTCCCGCGACCACCGGGGAGATCGTGCACGTGGACGGCGGAGTGCACGCGATCGGCGGCTGACCGTCCGGCGGCCGGATGAAGGCAATTTCCTGCCCGGGCCCGGATTCTCCGCCGCCGGATCGCCGCCGGTAGCGATCTGATAAGCAGCAGGTCACCGTCGGATCACGATTCGATGGGTCGGCTCCCAGGCTGTTCCCCGTATGGGCTCGAAGGTCCTAATATGACGCGACAGCTCGCCGAGAGCGTCGAGTTGCCATGCCGTGGGGCAGTCGAGCCTCCGGTCACTGGATCCGCTTACAACCCAGCGGAAGAAATTGGAGGAGGAGAGTGTCTATGCGGACACCCGTGCGAAGCTCCCTGGCCATCTGCGGCCTGGCAGCCCTCGCGCTCGCCGCCTCGGCCTGCGGCAGCAGCGGCTCGACATCGCCGTCGGGCAACGGCTCGAGCGTTACCCTCGACAGCGGTACGCAGGGGCTCAACCCGGGCACCGGAACGCCGCAGAAGGGCGGGACGCTCAACCTGCTCGGCATTGGCGACGTCACCTTCATCGACTGGAACATCAGCTATTACACGATCGACGCGCTGGGCCAGCGGATGTGGCAGCGCGGACTGCTCTCCTACGAGCCCAGGGGCACGGGCACGAACGTCGTGCCCGACCTCGCAACGGCAATGCCCCAGATCAGCAACGGCGGCAAGACCTACAAGCTGACGATCCGCACCGGCGCGAAATGGAACACCTCGCCCGCCCGGCAGGTGACAGCGGCAGACGCCCTGCTCGGCCTCAAGCGCTCCTGCAACCCGGCCCAGCCGTTCGGCGGGCTGCCGGACTTCGAGGCCCTGATCGTCGGGTACCAGAAATTCTGCGACGGGTTCGCCAAGGTATCGCCGACCGTGCCGGCGATCAAGAAGTACATCACCACCCACCAGATCTCCGGCGTCACCGTCTCGGGCCAGACCATCACCTATAACCTGACCCACCCGGCGTCCTACATGACTCCCATGATCAACCTGGACGCGTTCAGCCCGGCTCCGGTCGAGAGCCTGAAATACATCCCGGGCAGCGCAGCTTCCCAGCAGCACTCGATCGCTGACGGCCCCTACACGATCCAGAGCTACACGCCGACCAAGAAGATCGTGTTCGTCCGCAACCCGGCCTGGAGCGCCGCCAGCGACCCGATCCGGAAGGCCTACGTCGACAAGATCAACGTCACCGAGACCGGCAACCAGACCACCAACCAGCAGATCCTGCAGACCAACTCGGCCTCCGCAGGCGCCGAGTGGGACAGCTTCCCGCCGGTCCCCGCGGTTCCCGGCCTGGTCACCCAGATGCAGCACGGTGGCAAGAACTTCACCCTGGGGCCGACCTACTCGACCAACCCGTACATCGTGTTCAACGCCGTCTCGGCGAGCAACAACGGGGCGCTGAAGAAGCTCGCCGTTCGCCAGGCGATCAGCATGGCGATCAACCGGTCGCACCTGATCCAGGACTTCAACGGCAAGCTGCTGAGCCCGCCGCTGGCCCACATCCTGCCCGACGGGATCAACGGGTCCCAGGACGTGCCGAAGGGCTTCGACCCGTTCCCGTACAACGTGGCCAAGGCCAAGTCGATGCTCGCCTCGGCCGGCTACCCCAACGGGCTGACGCTGAAGTTCCTGTACCGGCCGTCGAGCTCGGCTTCCGCCAAGGCGTACCAGACCCTGCAGGCCGACCTGTCCAAGGCCGGCATCAAGATCACCGGCCTGGGCGTCCCGGACGCGGACTTCTACACCAAGTACCTCCTGGTGCCGTCGGTGGCCAAGCGCGGCGTGTGGGACCTCTCGCTGGCCGGCTGGGGCCCGGACTGGTATCTCGACTCGGCGACATCGTTCTTCAAGCCGCTGTTCTCCGGCCCGGCCGCCTACCCGCCGGTCGGCAGCAACTTCGGGTTCTACAACAACCCCACGGTGACCAAGCAGATCGACCAGGCTGCCTCGCAGGCAAGCGCGAGCACCGCCGCCACCCTGTGGGCGCAGATCGACCAGACCGTCACGAAGGATGCGGCGATCTACCCGATCACGCAGCCGCTGCAGCCGCTGTATCACGCCAGCTACGTGCACAATGCGGTGTACATACCTGGAATCCAGGGGTTCGACATGACGAACGTCTGGCTGAGCAAGCCCGGCAGCTGAGAGTCGGCAGGTAGCAGTTCCGGTTGGCGCCCCGCGATCCCTATCGCGGGGCGCCAACTGGGAATACAGTTCCGATGCAGAGGGCATGATTCAGAGGCATGCCGTGCATGACGGGCGCTTTTGCCGGGGGCCCGGGCCCGGGCCCCCGGAAGGGTAGGCAGCGTGGCACTACTTGAGGTCGAGGACCTGCACGTGTCGTTCCGGACCGGCGACGGTATCGTGCAGGCAGTTCGCGGGGTGTCCTTCCACATCGATCAGGGGGAGACGCTCGGCATCGTCGGCGAGTCGGGATCCGGCAAGAGCGTGTCCACTCAGACGATCATGGGGCTGACCCGGGGGGCGAGCGTCTCCGGCCGGGCGCTGTTCGAGAGCAGGGATCTGCTCACCATGAAACCGGAGGAAATGCAGGCGGTCCGCGGCGCGAAGATCGGCATGATCTTCCAGGACCCGCTCTCCAGCCTGCATCCCTTCTACAAGGTGGGCTGGCAGATCGTGGAGATGATCCGGCTGCACGATCACGAGATATCCAAGGCACATGCGCACAAGCGGGCGGTCGAGTTGCTCACGCTCGTCGGCATCCCGCAGGCCGAACGGCGGGTCGACGACTACCCGCACCAGTTCTCCGGCGGCATGCGGCAGCGCGCGATGATCGCGATGGCGATGGCGCTGAGCCCGGCGCTGCTCATCGCCGACGAGCCGACGACCGCGCTCGACGTGACCGTGCAGGCCCAGGTGCTCCGGGTGATCAGCCGTCTGCAGCAGGAGTTCGGCACCGCCGTGATCCTTATTACGCATGACCTCGGGGTCATCGCGGAGGTCGCCGACGACGTGGTCGTCATGTACGGCGGGGCGGTGATGGAACAGGCGGACCGGCGGACGATATTCGCCGCGAACCACCATCCCTACACCGAGGGACTGCTGCAGTCGCTGCCCGCGTACGGCGGCGAGCGGGAGCGGCTCGTGTCCATCCCTGGCCAGCCGCCCAGCCCCATCAACTTGCCGCCGGGCTGCCCGTTTGCCCCGCGATGCGCCTATGTCATGGACCGGTGCCGCACCGACGTGCCGCCGCTTGCGCCCGTCGGCATGGACACCGGGCACTTGTCCGCATGCTGGCTTCCGCATGACAAGGCCAGCCGGGATCGGCTGCGGCACAAGGTACTCGGGCAGCCGCAGGCAGAGCGCGCGGAGGCATAGGAAGCGATGAATCCTGAACTGAGCGCGGCGTCCACCAGCCCGGCGGGGGACGGGGCGTCCGCAAGCCCGGCGGCCGGCGGCGACGTCCTGCTCCGGCTGGAGAACCTGGTCAAGTACTTTCCCATCAAGTCCGGCCGCCTGTTCCAGGGCCAGCGCGACTTCGTGCACGCCGTCGACGGGGTGAGCCTCGAGGTCCGCAAGGGCGAGACTCTCGGGCTGGTCGGCGAGACGGGCTGCGGCAAGTCGACGCTCGCGCGGTGCGTGGCCAGACTCTACGACATCACGTCCGGGCGGATCACCTTCGACGGGCAGGACATCAGCACCTTGTCGGCCCGCCGGATGCGCCCGTTGCGCCGCGAGGTCCAGATGATCTTCCAGGACCCGTACGGGTCGCTGAACCCGCGGCGGCGGGTCGGGTCGATCATCGGTGACCCGTTCGCGATCCACAAGATCGCAAAAGGCACCGAGCGCAAGGAGCGAGTGCAGCACCTGATGGAGCTGGTCGGGCTGAACCCGGAGCATTACAACCGGTTCCCCGCCGAGTTCTCCGGCGGCCAGCGGCAGCGGATCGGAGTGGCCAGGGCGCTGGCGTTCACGCCCAAGCTGATCATCTGCGACGAGCCGGTCTCCGCGCTCGACGTGTCCATTCAGGCGCAGATCATTAACCTGCTCGCGGACCTGCAGGCCAAGCTTGGCCTGACCTACATCTTCATCGCCCACGACCTGTCCGTCGTCCGGCACGTCAGCGACCGGGTAGCGGTCATGTACCTCGGGAAGGTGGTCGAAGAGGCGCCGGTAGATCAGCTCTGGATAGGCGCCCGGCACCCCTACACCGATGCGCTGCTGTCCGCGGCGCCGATCCCCGACCCGGAACACGTCAGCAAGCGCCAGCGGATCATCCTGGTCGGGGACGTGCCGTCGCCGATCAACCCGCCATCGGGATGCCGGTTCCACCCCCGGTGCCCGAAGGCACGCCAGGCCTGCGTCGACAGTGAGCCGGAGCTGGCGCCGCGGCTCGGCGATCCTGCCGCGCACGTGGCGGCCTGCCACTTCCCCGTCGAGGACGGCGAGGACATCTCGAAGTCCAAGCCCAGCATCGGCGCCGACCTCCGGGTGATCGAAACCGGACTAGTCAGCGGCTCCTAGGCATGCGCGCACGGAAGGGGTCATCATGACCTACAACTACAGCGACCTGGAGACGGTCGGCGAGCTGCCCGAGGAGCCGGTCCTTGCCCCGCCCGAGGCCGAGGCCGCCAAGAAGATCGAGGGACGCAGCCCGTGGTGGCTCGCCATGAACCGGCTGCGGCACGACCGCGCCGCGATGATCGCCCTGGGGATCATCATCGCCATCGTGCTGGTGGCCATCTTCGCGCCGGTCTTCGCGGTCATCACCGGGCACGGGGTCTACCAGCAGTTCCGCGGGCCCGCTCCGCCGGTCGGGCTCAGCCCGACCGGGCAGCCGGTCGGGCCAACGTCCACGTTCCCGCTCGGCACCGATGACCAGGGCAGGGACATCCTGGTCCGGATCGCCTACGGGGCCCGGGTCTCGCTGTTCGTCGGAGTGGTCGCGACCGGGATCACCGTCGGGATCGGCCTGGTCGTCGGGCTGGCGGCGGGCTTCTTCGGCGGGTGGACCGACAGCATCCTGGCCCGGCTGATGGACTGGCTGCTGGCGATCCCGTTCCTGCTGTTCGCGATCTCGCTGGTGTCCGTGGTGCTGGTGCATCCGATCGGGTTCATCCGCCCCGGGCTGCCGGTTGTCATCATCGTGCTCGGAGTGCTCACCTGGGCAACGATTGGCCGCCTCGTCCGCGGCCAGGTGCTGTCGATCCGCGAGAAGGAGTACATCGAGGCGGCCCGGGCACTCGGCGCCGGGCCGTGGCGGATCATGTTCATCGACATCCTGCCGAACCTGCTCGCCCAGCTCATCGTCTACACGACCCTGCTGATACCGCTCACGATCGTGGCGGAGGCGTCGCTGTCGTTCCTCGGCGTCGGAGTCCTCCCGCCGACACCCGACTGGGGTCAGATGATCAGCTCGGCGTCGGCGATCTACCTCTACGGTCCGTGGTGGTACCTGCTGTTCCCCAGCCTGGCGCTGCTGATCACCACCCTCGCTTTCAACATCTTCGGTGACAGCGTGCGGGACGCGTTCGACCCGCGCGGCGACCTGTACGTCTAGGAGCTTCCCGTGGCACGCTTCCTGATCCGCCGGACCCTGCAGGGCCTGTTCGTGCTGTGGCTGATGACGGTCACCGTGTTCCTGATCTTCTTCATCGGCCCCGGGCCGGGGGCCGTCGCGCGCACGCTGGCGGGCCGCCAGGCCACCCCGGCCCAGGTCGCCGCGGTCAGCCACCGGCTGCTGCTGGACCAGCCGGTCTACGTCCAGTACCAGCACTTCATCTGGCTGCTGCTGCACGGCAACCTCGGCTACGACTACTACCACAGCCAGTCGGTGAACTCGATCATCGCGGCCGCGTTCCCGATCACGCTGTCGCTGCTGATCGGCGCCTCGATCCTGTGGCTGACCATCGGCGTGCTGACCGGGATCCTGTCGGCGGTGAAGACCCGGTCCGTCTATGACCGCACCGCCACCGCCCTCGCGCTGCTGTTCTACTCGATGCCCACCTTCGTGCTCGGCTTCCTGCTGATCCTCGGCCTGTACTACGAGTTCGCGATCCACGGCATCAGCGTCTTCCCGGCACCGGGCACGTGGGTGCCGTTCACGCAGAATCCGGCGGAGTGGGCGCGCGCGCTGATCCTGCCGTGGGTCACGCTCGCGCTGGTGTCCGCGGCCACCTATACCCGGCTGACCAGAGGATCCATGCTGGACGTCTTCGGCGAGGACTACATCCGCACCGCCAGATCCAAGGGGATGACCGAGCGACGGGTGATTTTCAAGCACAACCTGCGGGCCTCGCTGACGCCGGTGGTCACCCAGTTCGGCATCGATGTCGGCGTCCTGATCGGCGGCGCGATCATCACCGAGTCCGTCTTCAACCTGCCCGGCCTCGGATACACCGCGGTTAATGCGATCGGCCAGCAGGACCTGCCGGTGGTGATCGGCGTAGTCATCGTCGCTTCGGCGGGGGTGGTCATCGCCAACGTGATCGTCGATATCCTCTACGGGGTCCTCGACCCCCGGGTCCGGCTGAACTAGCCGCCCTGCTTGTGCGCCGGACCCGGCCGGCCGATACTTCTGGTTATGGGAGCATCCCGTGGCTGGGCGGCCGCCCGGTCGGTGCGCGCGTCCGACGCCGAACGGAACCAGGCCATCGAGAAGCTGCGCGAGCGCTTCGCCGACGGATGCCTGGCCCAGGACAGCTTCGTGCAGCGGGTCAGCGCGACGCTACGCGCCCGCGAGCAGGGTGAGCTCGCTGACATCCTGGCCGACCTGCCGGCCCCAAGGCCGCGGCCCGCTGTGCTGCTGCGCGGCCAGCTGGCGGGGACGTCCCGGGCCGCCAGCCGCCGCCTGGCGGCCTGGCTGCGGGAACCGCAGGTACGACTGCGGGAACCGAAGGTACCCGAACTCAGGCTGCCAGCCGGGACCGGGAGCAGCGTCACGATCGGCCGTGACATCGCCTGCGACCTGGTGCTTGCCGACCTTACCGTGTCCCGGCGGCATGCCGGCCTGCTGCGGGAGGCCGGCGGCGGCTGGCTGATCATCGACCTAGGCTCCACCAATGGCACCAGGCTCAACGGCTGGCGGGTCACCAGCCCTGCCCCGCTGCGCCCCGGGGACCAGGTGAGCTTCGGCACGATGACCTTCGTGGTCGCCGAGCACGCCTAGCCGGCCCGCGGCATCGCCCGACCCCGTAGAGTCGGGGAGTGACGTTGGTTCTGCTAGTGCGGCACGGCCTGACGGCCACAACCGGTACGGTGCTGACTGGCCGCACCCCGGGTATCCCGCTGGATGACCGCGGCCGCGCCCAGGCGGACGCGCTCGCGGCCAGGCTGGCCTCCGTTCCGCTTGACGCGATCATCTCCAGCCCGCTGGAGCGCTGCCGGCAGACCGCCGAGGTGCTGGCATCGGCGCGCCCCGGCGGGCGGCCCGCGGTGACCGACGACGAGCGGGTCAGCGAATGCAAGTACGGCGACTGGACGGGCCAGCCGCTGAAGGTGCTGGCCAGGGATCCGCTCTGGCGCGTCGTCCAGGCCCACCCGAGCGCGGTCATCTTTCCCGGCAAGGACGGCGAGTCAATGCTGGACATGCAGCACCGCGCGGTCAGCGCCGTGCGCGACTGGAACGACGTGCTGGGCAAGGACGCGGCCTACGTCGTCTGCTCGCATGGCGATGTGATCAAGGCCGTGATCGCCGATAGCCTTGGCCTGCATCTCGACCTGTGCCAGCGGATTCAGGTGGACCCCTGCTCGCTGACCGTGATTCGCTACACCCCGCTGCGACCGTTCCTGATCCGGATGAACGACACCGGCGGCGGGACGGCCGATCTCGGGCGTCGCCCGGCAGCCAGCCGCGCGAAGGCCGGCCAGCCGGCCGCCGGGGCCGAGGGCGACGCGATGGTCGGCGGCGGGGCGGGAGGATAGGAGTCATGTCGGTCTATTCGTACGATCCGCCGGACAGGTTCGTGGCCGGGACAGTTGGCCAGCCTGGTGAGCGGACCTTCTACCTGCAAGCCAGCGCCTCCGGCCGGGTGACGAGCGTCGCACTGGAGAAGGTGCAGGTGAGCCTCCTGGCGGAGCGCCTGGACGAGCTGCTTGATGAGGTACTGCGGCGCAGCGGCGGCCAGGCGGCCGTGCCCGCGGCCGCGCCGGCCAGCCTTGCCGACGACGGGCCGCTCGACCTGCCGCTGCTGGAGGACTTCCGGGTCGGGGCGATCGCGCTGGCCTGGGATCGCGACGACGAGCGGGTTGTCATCGAGGCACAGGAAGAGACCGAGTCGCCGGTCGAGCCGCTGACCGATGACGTGCCGGAGGACGGCCCGGGGGTGCTCCGGGTGCGGATCACGGCTGCGATGGCGCGGGCGTTCTCGCAGCGGGCGATGCAGATCGTGAGCCAGGGACGGCCGCCGTGCCCGCTCTGCGGGCTGCCGCTGGACTCCGACGGGCACATCTGCCCGCGGCAGAACGGCCACCGGGTCGGCCATGCCTGACCGGCCGCCCGGCCGTCGCGCCGGGCGCGGCCAGCGGGCCGGCCCCGCGAACGAGCCGGACGCCGCCGAAGCGGCGGCGCTCGAGCTGCTCAGCAACGGCACCATCGAGGTCGAGGGCAGGCTCGTGGTGGCGTCGAACGCGACGCTGTACTGCACGGTCCGGTACGCCGGGCGCGAGGCGGCCTGCGTCTACAAGCCGGTGGCCGGCGAGCGGCCGCTGTGGGACTTCGCGTCCGGCTCGCTGGCCGGGCGGGAAGTCGCGGCCTACCGGGTGTCGGCGGCCGGCGGCTTCGCGGTGGTGCCGCCGACCGTGTTCCGCGACGGGCCGTTCGGCCCTGGCATGTGCCAGCTGTGGATTCATACCGACGAGTCGGTAGACGTCATCGCGCTCGCCCGGCGCATCGACCACACGGCGCTGCGCGACATGGCCGTCTTCGATGCCGTGGTCAACAACGCCGATCGCAAGATCGGCCATCTGCTGCCTGCTCCCGACGGGCACCTGTACGGCTGCGATCACGGCGTCTGCTTCGGCGAGGAGTACAAGCTCCGAACCGTGCTCTGGCAGTGGCGGGGCCGCACCCTGCCCGGCAGGTCGGTGGCGGCGCTGCGGCGGCTTGAGCAATGCTTCGAGACCGGGGAGCTCACCGCCGACCTTTCTGGCTGGCTTACCGCTGCCGAGCTGACCGCGACCCGGGAGCGGCTAGAGCTGCTGCTCAAGCACCGGGTGCACCCCTACCCGCCAGAAGACTGGCCTGCCGTGCCGTGGCCGCCGGTCTAGGCTAGCGGCCGCTGTGCTGCTAACGGCCCCCGTGCTCGCCGCGGTTTCCCCGGCGGCGCAGGTAACGCTCGAACTCCCTGGCGATGGCATCACCGCTCGCCTCCGGCAGGTCCGTTGCGTCCTTGGCCTCTTCGAGCGTCTTCACGTAGTCGGCGACTTCGGTGTCCTGCTCGGCCAGCTCGTCCACGCCGCGTTCCCAGGCGCGCGCCTCGCCAGGCAGGTCGGCCAGCGGCAGGGTGGCATCGAGGATGTCCTCGACCCCGCGGAGCAGTGCCAGCGTGGCCTTGGGACTAGGCGGCTGGGCTACGTAGTGCGGCACCGCGGCCCACAGCGAGACCGACGGCAGGCCGGCCGCCGCGCAGGCGTGCTGCAGCACGCCGACGATTCCGGTCGGTCCCTTGTACTCAACCGGATCTACGTGCAGTTCCTTGGCGAGCCCGGCATCGGAGGCCGCGGCCGTCACCGGGACCGGGCGGGTATGCGGGGAATCCGCGAGCAGCGCGCCGAGCAGGATCACCAGCTCGACGCCGAGCTCGGTGAATGAGCCGACCAGCTCGTCGCTGAACGCCCGCCAGCGCATGTTGGGCTCGATCCCGTGCACCAGGATCAGATCCCGGCCGATGCCCGCCGGCCTGGCCAGCGACAGCCGGGTAGTGGGCCAGACCAGCCGGTCGGTGCGGCCCTCGGACACCTCAAGCACCGGGCGGGTGACCTGGAAGTCATAGAAGTCCTCGGGATCGATCTCCCCGATGGGGCTTGCCTGCCAGGCATCGTCGAGATGACTGACCGCCCCGCTGGCTGCCTCGCCAGCGTCATTCCAGCCCTCGAAGGCCGCTATCAGCGCTGGTGAGGTGAGCCCGGCTGGTGAGGCGAGCTTGCCGATGCCGTCGAGCTCGATCTCCCCACCCCCTTCCTCGATATCCCCGGCCCGATCCGGGTTCCCCCTGGCCGCGCCGCTGCGCATCTCGTCGTCCAGATTACGTGCACAACCATGATCGCGATGTCACCGGCCGCCATCCGGCGCCTCCCCGGGTGCCCGGCCGGTAGGGTCCTTGCTCATGTCGCCGCACCCACCCGCTCGGTCCGGCAACCGGGCGCTGCAGGCCATCCTCTTCGACATGGACGGGCTGCTGATCGACTCCGAGCCGCTGTGGTTCGAGGTCGAGAGCGAGGTCATGGCCCATCTCGGTGGCCAGTGGAGCACCGCTGACCAGCAGGAACTCGTCGGCGGCTCGCTGCAGCGAAGTATCGACTATCTGCTGTCCCGTGCCACCAGGCCGGCCCCGCGGGACGAGGTCGCGCGCTGGATGGTAGACGGCATGACCGCGCTGCTGCGCGAGCGCGGCGTGCCGGTGCTGCCGGGCGCACGCGAGCTGTTCGCCGAGGTTACCGGCGCTGGGATGCCGAATGCGCTGGTTACCTCCTCGGAGCGGCAGATCATGGCGGCGGTGATCCCGAAATTGGGGATGAACTTCGGCGTCACCGTGTGCGCGGAGGACGTCCGGGAGAGCAAGCCCGCCCCTGAGCCTTACCTGCGGGCGGCGGAACTGCTCGGGGTCGACCCGGGCGGCTGCATCGTGCTGGAGGACTCGCCCAACGGGGTCGCCGCGGCCGAGGCGGCCGGCTGCCTGGTAGTCGCGGTACCCAGCCTGCTGCCGATTCCCGCCGTGCCCGGCCGGGTGGTCGCCGCCTCGCTGAGCCAGCTCGACCTCGCCATGCTGCAGGGCATGATGGGCGGCCTGCCGCCGCGCCATGGTTAGCTGCCAGCCTCCCTGGCCGGGCCGCGACCGGACGGCGCGGCGCCGCGGGTATGCGACGATGAAGGTGACCCATGCCGCCGGCCCTGCGTGGCCGGCGGCCCGGCCCCTGAGGGGAGGCCCCGGCACATGTCGGCCTTGGACTTCGTGATCTGCGGCGGCCTGACCGCGGCCGGGCTAGTGGCGTCTTACTTCAGGTGGCGCCGCCGCGGCCCGCGGTCGGCGATCCGGCTTGCCGCCTGGTCGCTGCTGCCGCTGGCCGCCTACCTCACCGGCACCGTCACGCTCATTACCCGGATCAGCTCGGCCGTGACGCGCTTCGCCGGATCCTTCGTGTTCTCGACCAAGACCTGGTCCGGCGTGGTGCTGGCCGGCCTCGCGGTGGCGATGCTGCTGGCCTCGGGCGGCATACCGGTGCCCGGGCGGCGCCGGGGCAAGAAGGCCAGCGCGGTGCCGGATGGTACCCAGGGAGCCGCGGGCGTGGCCGGCCCTGACGGGCGCGCGCAGATCGGGGCCGGGACCGGGAAGGTCGCCAAGCGGGGCAAGCGCGGCGCCCCGGCGGCGGACGACGATCTCGGCGATGTCGAGGAAATCCTGCGCCGCCGCGGGATCAAGTAACCGCGGCGGGCCCGGAGCGCCCATCGCGAAACGAGCTTCATTCGGTCACAATCGAGCCACGACCAGTCCGTGGGGCTGGCGCTTGCCAGCAGTGTTGATAGACCCTCCGAATAGGTAAGGCTAGTTTCGCTTGGCATATCTCGCTGCCGCCAGGTAGGCGACCGCAGCGGAATGCCGGGCATCCGGGAGAGCCGAATGACGGCACCAATCGAGATCTCGCCGGGCGCTGCCGATGCGGTCCCGGACGCGATACTTGCAGGTGTCGGCGGCAAGGTCATCGAGGGCCGTTCCCTCGGCCAGATCGCATGGATGCGGCTGCGCGGCGACAAGGTCGCCATTGCCGGCGGCGCGGTGGTCATCTTCCTGATCCTGGTGGCAATCATCGGACCGTACCTGGTGCAGAACCCGGACACCTACCACCCGAGCCTCATCGATCCGACCTTCAGCCGGCCTATTGGCTCATTCGGCGGGATCAGCCTGGCGCATCCCCTCGGCGTCGAGCCGGTTACCGGGCGAGACGTGCTGAGCCGGATCGTCAACGGAGCCCAGTACTCCTTGCTGATCGCCTTCCTGGCCACCGCCCTCGCGGTGACCATCGGCGTCTTCATGGGCGTCATCGCGGGCTACTTCGGCGGCTGGGCGGACTCGGTGATCGCCCGTTCCATGGATGTCTTCCTGGCCTTCCCGCTGCTAGTATTCGCGATCGCGCTGGTCGGCGTCGTACCGTCCAAGGCCTTCGGGCTGGCCGGCAACTCACTGCGGATAGCAATGCTCATCTTCGTCATCGGATTCTTCGCCTGGCCGTACATGGGCCGGATCATCCGCGGCCAGACCATTTCGTTGCGGGAGCGAGAATTCGTGGATGCCGCGCGCAGTATCGGCGCGCGCGGACCGTACATCCTGTTCCGTGAACTGCTGCCGAACCTGGTGGCGCCCATCCTGGTGTACTCCACCTTGCTCATCCCGACGAACATCCTTTTCGAGGCGGCGCTGTCCTATCTCGGGGTCGGCCTGTATCCGCCCACGCCGACCTGGGGCGGCATGCTGTCCGATGCGGTCAACAACGGGTTTTACTCGATCGATCCCGAGTACATGATCGTTCCCGGCCTGGCGATCTTCATCACGGTCATGGCATTCAACCTTTTCGGCGACGGGCTGCGCGATGCGCTCGATCCGAGAAGCCGATGAGCGCATCGGGCCCAGATTTCTCGTACGAAACATGACAGGAGGCGTTCACCCCATGAAGAGGCGCAGGACCATAGGGCTGGCCGCGTTCGGCGCGGTAGCCGCGCTCGTCCTGGCTGCCTGCGGCGGCAGCAGCGGCGGCAGCAGCGGCAACGGCGGCGGCGGCACGACGACGACAGCCACGTACGGCGCGGCCATTACGGGCGTGGTCAATCCTTCCGCGCACAAGGGCGGGACGCTCACGTTCGGCAACAGCAGCACGCCGGACTCCACCGACCCCGGCAATACCTACTACGCGAACATGTGGAACATCACCCGGCTGTACACGATGCCGCTGATGACCTATAAGTCATGCCCGGGCGCTTGCGGCCTGGGCGTCGTCCCTGACCTCGCGACGGCCCCCGGCACGGTCAGCGCCAACGGGCTGACCTGGACCTACCACATCCAGCCCGACGTCAAGTTCGAGGACGGGACCACGGTCACCTCGAAAGACGTCAAGTACGCGGTCGAGCGCACCTACGACAGGTCCGTGTTCCCGCTCGGGCCGGGCTACTTCCCGCTGCTGCTGAAGGACCCTAAGTACCCAGGCCCGTACAAGGACAAGACACCGAGCAAGCTGGGCCTGAGCTCGGTGACCACGCCGAACGCGACCACGATCGTGTTCCACCTGTCCAAGCCGTTCGCTGACTTCGACTACGTGACCGCGATACCGCAGACCGGACCCGTGCCGCCGAGCAAAGATACCGGCGCGAAGTACCAGCTGCACCCGATGTCCACCGGTCCCTACAAGTTCCAGAGCTACCAGCTGAACAAGACGCTCACGCTGGTGCCTAACACATTCTGGAACCCGGCCACCGACCCGAACGCCAAGCAGCTGGTCAGCAAGATCGTCATGAACATGAATGTGAACGCCAATGACATCGACAACCGGCTGCTGGCCGGCGACCTAGACGTCGACCAGGCCGGGACCGGCGTGCAGGCGGCGGCCCGGGCCAAGATCCTCGCCTCGCCGGCGCTCAAGCAGCAGGCTGACAACGCGCTCACCGGCTTCCTCTGGTTCTACTACCTCAACACCAAGGTGCCGCCGCTGAACAACCTGGCGTGCCGCCGGGCGGTCGAGTACGCAGCCAACAAGACCAACCTGCAGACAGCTTACGGCGGACCTGTCGCGGGCGGCGCGGTCGCCAGCACGGTGGCTCCGCCGACCGTCCTGGGCTACAAGCACTTCGACCTGTACGAGGCCACCACCAAGCCGGGCGGCGACGTGGCGAAGGCGAAACAGGAACTCAAGACGTGCGGCCACCCGAACGGCTTCTCGACCAACGTCGCCTACCGTAGCGACAGGCCCAAGGAAGTGCAGGCCGCCCAGGCGCTGCAGCAGGCATTGTCCCAGGTCGGGATCAAGACCTCGCTGCACGGCTACCCCACGGCCACGTACTTCGCCAACTTCGCGGGGGTGCCCAGGTACGTCCACCAGCACGACCTCGGCATCGCCGCTGGCGGGTGGGCGCCTGACTGGCCGGACGGATATGGCTTCTTCCAGTACATCGCTGCCGGAAACGCCATCAGCCCAGCCGGGAACTACAACGTCGCAGAGCTCAACGACCCGGTGGTGAACAACCTGCTAGCCAAGTTCGGCACCACGACCAACACAGCGACCAGGAACTCCTATACGAGCCAGATCGACATGCAGGTCATGAAGGACGCGGTCATCCTGCCGATCGTGTACGCCAAGTCGCTGCTGTACCGGAACCCGAACCTGACCAACGTGTATGTCCAGCGCTATTACGCCATGTACAACTACGCGGTGCTCGGGCTCAAGTAAATCCGGAGCGGCGGTCCCGCCACTAGCAGAGAGCGGGTGAAGGTGCCGGTGCCGGGCCGGGATGTCCCGGCCCGGCACCGGCACCGCATACAGTGATCACGTTCATCATCCGGCGCCTGATCGCCACGATCGTCCTGCTGATCGTGGTCAGCATGATCACGTTTGCCATCTTCTTCCTGATACCGCGGCTGGCCGGACAGAACAGTTACCAGCTCGCCACCCAGTACGTCGGCCGCAACCCGTCACCGGCGGCGGTCCACGACGTGGAGGCGAAGCTGGGCTTCAACGCGCCGCTCTACCTGCAGTACGGCAGGTTCCTGAAAGCGATCGTGCTGGGCGCGCACTACAACAACGGCCCGAGCACCACCTACTGCCCACCGCCCTGCTTCGGCTACTCGTTCCGGACCCAGCAGCCAGTGTGGCCGCAGATGATCAGCGACGCGCCGGTCACGATCTCGCTGGCGGTCGGCGCAGCCGTGCTGTGGCTGACCGGCGGGGTGTCCGTGGGAGTGCTGTCGGCACTCAGGCGGGGCACGGTCTTCGACCGCGCCGCGATGGCCGTCGCGCTGGCCGGGGTGTCGCTGCCGATCTTCTTCACCGGGCTCGTTGCACTTGAGCTGTTCAGCTACAAATGGCCGCTCTTTCCGAATGTGCATTTCGTGCCCCTCACCCAGAACCCGCTGCTGTGGGCGCGGAACCTGATCCTGCCGTGGATCATCCTGGCGTTCCTCTATGCGGCGCTTTACGCGAGGCTTACCAGGGCGGGCATGCTGGAGACGATGAGCGAGGATTACATCCGCACCGCCCGGGCAAAGGGGCTCGAGGAGCGGACGGTGATCATCAAGCACGGGCTGCGGGCGGCGCTCACGCCTATTCTGACGATCTTCGGACTGGATCTCGGCCTGCTGCTCGGCGGCGCCATCATCACCGAGGTTACGTTCTCGCTGCCCGGCCTCGGCCAGTTCACCGTGCTGGCGGTGCAGAACGAGGATCTTCCCGAGATACTCGGCGTCACGATGCTGGCTGCGTTCTTCATCGTCCTCGCCAATATGGTGGTGGATATCCTCTACGCCGTGGTCGATCCCAGGGTGAGGCATTGATGCCCGCCGTCGGCAGCGCCGCCCGCGGCCCCGGTTCCGGCGCCATACTCGACGTGCAGGATCTGCGGATCAGCTTCCCGACGCACGATGGCATCGTGCGGGCCGTCGACGGCATCTCCTTCACCCTCGAGCGGGGCAGCACGCTGGGCATCGTGGGGGAGTCAGGGTCGGGCAAGAGCGTCACGAGCCTGGGCATTCTCGGGTTGCACCACGGCACTAACGCGCAGATCGACGGCCAGATCTGGCTGGACGGTGAGGAACTTGTCACCGCGACGCCGTCCCGGGTCCGCCAGCTCCGGGGCAGCAGGATGGCAATGATCTTCCAGGATCCGCTGTCGTCATTGCACCCTTACTACACGGTCGGCGCGCAGATCACGGAGGCGTACCTGGTCCACAACGACGTCGCCAAGAAGGTGGCCCGCAAGCACGCGATCGACATGCTCGGCCGGGTGGGCATCCCGCAGCCTGCTGCCAGGGTGGACGACTATCCGCACCAGTTCTCCGGCGGCATGCGGCAGCGCGCGATGATCGCGATGGCGCTGTCCTGTGATCCCGAGCTGCTGATCGCGGACGAGCCCACCACGGCCCTCGACGTCACGGTGCAGGCGCAGATCCTGGACCTGATCCTGGACTTGCAGCAGGAGTACGGCTCCGCGATCATCATCATCACGCACGACCTGGGCGTCGTCGCGGAGCTGTCCGATGACATTCTGGTGATGTACGCGGGCCGGGCGGCCGAGTACGGCAGCGCTGAGGACACCTTTGACCGGCCCGCGCACCCCTACACCTGGGGGCTGCTCGGCTCCATGCCCCGGATGGACGAGGAACGCACCGAGCGCCTGATGCCTATTGACGGCACGCCGCCCAGCCTGATCAACGTGCCGGCCGGCTGCCCGTTCCATCCGCGATGCCGTTACGCCGGGCTGACCGGCGGACGCAGCGAGACCGAGGTGCCGCCGCTGCGCGTGATCGCTCCCGGCCACCTGGCCGCCTGCCATCTGACGGCAGATCAGCGACGCGATGTCCGGGCAGAGCAAGGCAAGGTGAGACCGTGACGCGCAACGCAGGAGTCGCCCGGGACGAGGAAACGTGAGCACCTCATTGAGCGAGACGCCGCCTGCTGGCGGCGCGGGCGCAGCCGGCGATGCGCTGCTCGCGGTAACCGGGCTGACCAAGCATTTCCCCATTACCCACGGCATCCTCTTCCGGCACAGGGTTGGCGCAGTGCAGGCGGTCGACGGGATCGACTTCTCCGTGGCCGCCGGAGAAACCCTCGGCCTGGTAGGTGAGTCAGGCTGCGGCAAGACCACGACGGGGCGGCTGCTGACCAGGCTGCTGGAGCCTACCGGCGGGCGCATCATGTTCGATGGCCGTGACATCACGCATCTCTCGATGGGGAAAATGCGCCCGCTCCGACGCGATGTCCAGATGATCTTCCAGGATCCCTACTCGTCACTGAACCCACGGCACACGGTCGGAGGCATCATCGGCGCGCCGCTGCGGCTGCAGAAGGTCAAGACCGCGAAGGGGACGAAGCAGACCGTCCAGGAACTGCTCGAGCTCGTCGGGCTCAGCCCCGAGCACTACAACCGGTATCCGCATGAGTTCTCCGGCGGACAGCGGCAGCGCATCGGGATCGCGCGGACCCTGGCGCTGCGACCGAAGCTGATCGTCGCCGATGAGCCCGTTTCCGCCCTCGACGTGTCCATCCAGGCGCAGGTGGTCAATCTCCTCGAGGATCTGCAAGACGAACTCGGCCTGACCTACGTGGTCATCGCGCATGACTTGTCCGTGGTGCGGCACATCAGCGACCGGGTGGCAGTGATGTATCTCGGCAAGCTGGTCGAGGTCGCGGGCAGGGACCAGATCTACGCGCGGCCAAGGCATCCGTATACGGTCGCCCTGATGTCCGCGATCCCGATTCCCGCGCCGCTGCGCAGCGAAGGCGGACGCAGAGAACGGCGTCAGCGGATCCGGCTGGCTGGTGACGTGCCAAGCCCGCTCAACCCGCCGCCCGCGTGCCGCTTCCACACCAGATGCTGGAAGGCGCAGGATATCTGCCGCACCCAGGAACCACCGCTGGCCGAGCTCGCCGCTGGCCACCGGGTTGCCTGCCACTTCCCTGAGAACACCCCGCCGGGCGATCCCGTCGGCTAGCCCCCTATTCGTCCGCAGCGGCCGGGAGGCCCGATACCGCTGCGACGGATGAGGCCTCCGGGTCCGGCGGCGGCAGCGGCGGCGGCGTGCCGCCGAACGCCGGGCAGATCGGCTTGTGCGCGCACCAGTCGCAGAGCCTGCCGGGCCGCGGTCGCCAGTCGCCGGCGTCCCTGGCGCGCTCGATCGCCCGCCAGAGGGCGTTGATCTTGCGCTCGGTCGCGACCAGGTCGGCCTCGTCCGGCGCATAGCGGACTATCTCGCCGCTGCCGAGATAGATGAGCTGCAATAGCCGGGGCAGCTGTGCCTGGCTGCGCCACAGCACCAGCGCGTAAAACTTCATCTGGAACAGCGCGCGCGCCTCGTATTCCTCGCGCGGGGCGGTGCCCGTCTTGTAGTCCACGATCCTGATCTCACCGCCCGGCGCGACATCGAGCCGGTCAATGTAGCCGCGCAGCAGCAGGCCGGATTCGAGCACGGCCTCGACATGGAGCTCGCGGTGGGCAGGCTCAAGCCGGCGCGGATCCTCCAGGGTGAAATAGCGGTCGAGCATCGCGGCGGCGCCGTCCAGCCAGACGTCCCGTTGCTCGTCCGCCTCGAAGAGGCCGGTGAGCTCGGGCTCTTCGGCGGTGAGCCGCGCCCACTCCGGCCCGAGCAGGGAGCGGGCGGCCTGCGGTGTGCGGTCGGCGGCCGGATGGTCGAACAACCGCTCAAGCACCGCGTGCACGAGTGTCCCGCGGGCAGCGGCCGGGCTCGGCGGCTCCGGCAGCCGGTCCAGTACGCGGAACCGGTAGAGCAGCGGGCAGGTAAGGAAATCGCCGGCCCGCGACGGTGAAAGCGACCTGGGCCTGGGAGTTTCGCCCGGCTCGCCCGGCCCCGCCCCGGCCGTGCCGGTGCCGCCGGGCGCAGCCCCGGCCGGGCTGGTCTCGGCTGGCCCGCTAGCCGAGGTGCCACGCTCTGGCCCTGCCGCAAGGACCGGGGCGGCCGCCGGGGCGGGTACTGCCCGCGGCAACGGGCCGGCCTGAGGCACTGCGCTGAGATCACCCACGCAACGGAGACTAGGGGACCCTGCCGACAGTTGCCGGTCTTTGCCCGCTCTTCCGCTCTTCCCGATGTCCCCGCCTCCGACGGCCCCGGCGGCCGCGCTGATCCAGGGCCGGCCAGGGCGGGCGCTCCCGGCCTCCTCCGGCAGCACGTAGCATCAATGCTGTGACAGGCATGATTCCCGGCGGGCAGGCACCGCAGGACCAGCCGCCCGGGAGCACCCCGCCAGCAGACGTGCGGGGCGCCGTGCCCGGCCCGCCGCAGTCCGGCCCGCCGCAGTCCGGCCCGCCGCAGCAAGATTCACGCGCCGGGATAGTCATCGGGCGACCGCTTGGCATCCCGGTCTACGTCTCACCGTACTGGTTCCTGATCGCGGCTCTCTTCGTGATCTTCTACGCGAGCAGCCTCAAGGGATCGGTGCAGGGTTCCGTCACCCGATACTTGGTGGCGGCGGCCTTCGTCATCCTGCTCTACCTGTCCGTCCTCGTGCACGAGCTGAGTCACTGCGCGGTGGCCCGGGCGTTCAGCCTGCCGGTGCGGCGCATCTTGCTCTACCCGCTCGGCGGCTTCTCCGAGATCGAGCAGGAGCCGCAGACTCCGGGGCGGGAATTCCTGGTGTCCGGGGCCGGCCCGCTGCTCTCGCTGGTGCTCGCCGCCGTCGGGTACGGGATCATCCTGGTAGTGCAGCCGGCTGGCATTCCCCGGACCCTGATCGATCAGCTGATCCTGGCGAACGTCCTGGTCGGGATATTCAACCTGCTGCCCGGCCTGCCGCTGGATGGCGGCCGGATGCTGCGGGCCGGCGTGTGGAAGCTGACCGGCAAGGCGGCAACCGGCACCATCGCGGCCGCCTGGGCCGGCCGCATCATCGCGGTGGCGCTGCTGGCCGTGCCGTTGGGGTTCATCATCAGCAACGGCCACGGCAGCGGGGCCGACGTCGTCAACGTGCTCTGGCTGGGCGTCATCGCCGCGTTCATGTGGGCAGGCGCCGGCCAGTCGATCCGGGTCACCCGGGTCCGGGAGCGGCTGCCCGGCCTGCAGGCGCGGCGGCTGGCCCGGCGGGCGATTCCCATCCCGGCCAGCCTGCCGCTGGCCGAGGCGATCAGGCGGGCCGATGCAGCGCAAGCCCGCGCGCTGGTCATCGTGGATCACGAGGACACGCCGATCGCCATCGTCAACGAGACGGCCGTGATGGCCACGCCGGAGCAGCGCCGGCCATGGATCGAGGCGGGCTCGCTGGCCCGGACCCTCGATCCCACCCTGGTGCTGCCCGCCGACCTCGCCGGGATGGCGCTGATCGACGCGGTGCGCCGGGCGCCCGCGAGCGAGTACCTGCTGATCGAGCCGTCCGGCCAGGTGTTCGGGGTGCTGGCGGCCAGCGATCTTGACCACGCCTTCGCCGGGACCTGACGCACCGCTAGCCTGGCGGCGTGATCCGACCGCGCCGAGGACCCCTGATGCCGGGTGAGCAGGTTCAGCTCACCGACCCGAAAGGCCGCAGCCACCTGGTCTTGCTGCAGCCAGGACGGGCCTTCCATACCCACCAGGGCGCGCTGGCGCACGATGACCTAATCGGCAGCCAGGACGGCAGCGTGGTGACCTCGTCGGGCGGAACCGGCTACGTTGCGCTGCGCCCGCTGCTCGCCGATTTCACACTGTCCATGCGACGTGGCGCGGCGGTCGTCTACCCCAAGGATGCCGCCCAGATTCTCGCGGTAGCCGACATTTTCCCGGGCGCCCGGGTGCTGGAGGCCGGGGCGGGCAGCGGCGCGCTGTCCTGCTGGCTGCTGCGTGCCATCGGCGAGGCCGGACTGCTCGTCTCGTATGAGCGGCGGGCCGACTTCGCCGAGATAGCGCGCGGAAATGTGGACCGGTACTTCGGCGCGCCGCATCCGGCCTGGCAGCTGGTCATCGGCGAGCTACCGGGCGGACGCCCCGCCGAGCACGGCGCCAGCGCGGATCCGAGCCCGGCCGGGAGCGCCGGGGGCCTGCCGCCAGGTGAGCGGTTCGACCGGGTGGTGCTGGACATGCTCGCGCCATGGGAGTACGCGCAGACGGCTGCCGAATCACTGGCCGGCGGCGGGCTGATCTGCTGTTACCTGGCGTCGACCACTCAGCTGTCGCGGACCGTGGAGGCGCTTCGGGAGCAGGGCAGCTTTGCCGAGCCCACCGCCTCCGAGTCGCTGGTGCGCGGCTGGCATGTCGACGGGCTTGCCGTCCGGCCCGAGCACCGCATGGTCGGGCACACCGGCTTCCTGGTCACCGCGCGCCGGCTCGCGGACGGGGTCAGGCCGCCGCCAAGGCGGCGGCGGCCCGCGAAGGGGGCGCGCGACCCAGCGGCCTGGCGGGAACAGGGCGAAGCGGCCGCCTGGCGTGCTGACAGGCCCGCTGACCTGGCCTGATCGCACCGCCTGAGGACAGCTTGCAGCCGGTCCGTGCCCTGATCGTGACTGCAGAATGCGCAGTCGGGGACCCGCGCCAGGTTACGGAAGCACCTCGGATAGGTAGGGTCTAGGTAAGTCAGCTCTCGGAAGGGGTGAGGGGCATGGCCGCCCGTGATGACAGCGCCCGCGCCGGACGGCACGACGACGAGGTTAAGGTCCTTACCACGCAGATCTCCTTCCTCGAAGAGGAGATCTCGGCACTGCGCCGTCGTCTCGCGGATTCGCCGGTGCAATCCCGGCTGGTCGAGGAGCGACTTCGCGAGACCGAGGCCAGCCTCGCCAGCGTCACCGGGCAGAACGACCGCCTGGCCAGCACGTTGCGCGAGGCCAGGGACCAGATCGTCGCGCTCAAGGAAGAAGTCGACCGGCTGGCCCAGCCGCCGTCGGGCTTCGGCGTCTTCCTCAGCGCCTGTGAGGACGGCACCGCCGACGTGTTCACCGGCGGCCGGAAGATGCGGGTTAGCGTGAGCCCCGGGATCGAGCTCGATGAGCTGAAGCCCGGCCAGGAGGTCGTGCTCAACGAGGCGCTCAACGTCGTTATCGCGCAGGGTTACGAGACGATCGGCGAGGTCGTCATGCTCAAGGAAATCCTTGAGGACGGCGACCGGGCGCTGGTCATCTCGCATGCCGACGAAGAGCGGGTGGCCAGGCTGGCCGAGCCGCTGCGCGGGGGCACCCTGCGGGCCGGCGATTCGCTGCTGCTTGAGCCGCGGTCCGGCTACGTCTACGAGCGCATTCCCAAGGCCGAGGTCGAGGAGCTCATCCTCGAGGAAGTGCCGGACATCACTTACTCCGCCATCGGCGGGCTCAGCGGCCAGATCGAGCAGATCAGGGATGCGATCGAGCTGCCGTACCTGCACGCGGACCTGTTCCGCGAGCACCAGCTGCGGCCGCCCAAGGGCGTGCTGCTCTACGGCCCGCCCGGCTGCGGCAAGACCCTGATCGCGAAGGCGGTGGCCAACTCGCTCGCGAAGCAGGTCGCGGCCAGGACCGCCGAGCTGGCCAGCCAGAACGGCGCGGCGGGCGAAGCCGCGCAGGCCAAGGAGGGCAAGAGCTTCTTCCTGAACATCAAGGGCCCTGAGCTGCTCAACAAGTACGTCGGCGAGACCGAGCGGCATATCAGGCTGGTTTTCCAGCGGGCCAGGGAAAAGGCCAGCGAGGGCATGCCGGTCATCGTCTTCTTCGACGAGATGGACTCCATCTTCCGCACCCGCGGCTCGGGTGTCTCCAGCGATGTCGAGAACACGATCGTCCCCCAGCTGCTCAGCGAGATTGACGGCGTCGAGGGCCTGGAGAACGTGATCGTGATCGGCGCGTCGAACCGGGAAGACATGATCGACCCGGCGATCCTGCGCCCCGGCCGGCTTGACGTCAAGATCAAGATTGAGCGGCCGGACGCCGAGGCGGCCAGGGACATCTTCTCCAAGTACGTGGTGCCGAGCCTGCCACTGCACCCCGACGACCTGGCCGAGCACGGCGGATCGGCGGCGTCGACGGTCGGCGAGATGATCCAGCGGGTCGTCGAGCGCATGTACAGCGAGACCGAGGAGAACAGGTTCCTCGAGGTGACTTACGCCAATGGCGACAAGGAGGTCCTGTACTTCAAGGACTTCAACTCCGGCGCCATGATCCAGAATATCGTGGACCGGGCGAAGAAGATGGCGATCAAGGAATTCCTCGATACCAGGCAGAAGGGCCTGCGGGTCGCTCACCTGCTGACCGCCTGCGTCGACGAGTTCAAGGAGAACGAGGATTTGCCGAACACGACGAACCCTGACGACTGGGCGCGGATCTCCGGCAAGAAGGGCGAGCGGATCGTCTACATCAGGACCCTGGTCTCCGGCAAGCAGGGCACCGAGGCAGGCCGGTCGATCGACACGGTGGCGAATACCGGCCAGTACCTCTGACCGTCGACGGGCCGTGCCGCTGCCCCGGGCGGGCGATGCGCGCGGGCTGTCCCCGGCGCGCGTCGTCCCGTTCCAGGTCCAGGCGGCACTAGTCTTTGTTGCATGAGCGTGGTGGCATGAGCGTGCGGCGGGTCATGGGTACGGAAACCGAGTTCGGCATTGCCGTCCCCGGTCAGCCGGGCGCTAATGCGATGGTTACCTCGTCGCAGATCGTCAACGCCTATCAGGCGGCGACCTCGGCCCGCGCCCGGCGGGCACGATGGGATTTCGAGGAGGAGAACCCGCTGCGGGATGCCCGCGGCTTCGATCTGGCCCGGGAGGCGGCCGACTCCGCGCAACTTACCGACGAGGATCTCGGCCTGGCGAATGTCATCTTGACTAACGGCGCGAGGCTGTACGTGGATCACGCGCACCCCGAATACTCCGCGCCCGAGTGCACCGACCCGCTATCGGCGGTGACCTGGGACAAAGCAGGCGAGCGGGTGATGGCGGAGGCGGCGGCGCAGGCCGCCGCGGTCCCCGGCAGCGCGCCGATCCAGCTCTACAAGAACAACACGGACAACAAGGGCGCCTCTTATGGCTGCCACGAGAACTACCTGATGAACCGGGCTACGCCGTTTGCCGACATCGTCCGGCACCTGACCCCCTTCTTCGTTTCCCGGCAGGTCGTCTGCGGGGCCGGCCGGGTCGGCCTCGGCGCCGACGGCCGCGATGAGGGGTTCCAGATCAGCCAGCGCGCCGACTTCTTCGAGGTCGAGGTCGGGCTGGAAACGACGCTGAAGCGGCCGATCATCAACACCAGGGACGAGCCGCACGCTGACCCGGAGAAGTACCGCCGGCTGCACGTGATCATCGGCGACGCGAACATGAGCGAAGTTTCCACCTACCTCAAGCTCGGCACGACCGCACTGGTGCTGGCGATGATCGAGGACAGGTTCCTCGATGCTGATCTGAGCCTGGAGGCCCCGGTCACCGAGCTGCGCACGGTGTCGCATGACCCCTCTTGCCGTCATCTGGTTTCGCTGCGTGACGGGCGGAAGATGACCGCCGTCCAGCTGCAGATGGAGTACCTCGAACTGGCCAGGAAGTACACCGAGGACAGGTTCGGCGCAGACGTCGATGACATCACGGCCGACGTGCTTGACCGCTGGGAATCGGTCCTGACCAGGCTCGCCGAGGATCCGATGCTGACGTCCAGGGAACTCGACTGGACGGCCAAGCTGGAGGTGCTGAACGGCTACCGGACCAGGGACGGCCTGGGCTGGGATCATCCGCGCCTGCAGCTCGTCGACCTGCAGTATTCCGATGTCCGCGCCGATCGCGGCATATACAACCGGCTCGCCGCCATGGGCCGGATGACCAGGCTCGTTACCGACGAACAGGTCAGCAGGGCGATCTCGTACCCGCCGGAGGACACCAGGGCTTACTTCCGTGGCCGTTGCCTGCGGAAATACCCGGAGGCCGTCGCCGCCGCGTCCTGGGACTCGGTCATCTTCGACATCCCGGGCCGCGAGTCCCTGCAGCGGGTCCCGACCCTGGAGCCGCTGCGCGGAACCCGGGCGCACGTCGGCGACCTGCTTGACCGCTGTGAGACGGCAGGCGAGCTGGTGGCGGCGCTGACTGGCCGGGACTGAGCTGACTGGCCGGGACTGAGTGCTGGCGGACTGGCCGGGACTGAGCTGGCTGGCATGTTCCGGATCCATACCGAATCGCTGGCGGCAGGGTTGGGCAGGCTGCGCACTGGCGAAGATAGCGTTGAGGCTGCGGGCACAACCCGCGGAGCACGGGAGGTTTTCGACATGGCGACAAAGGACACCGGAGGTCAGCGGCAGGCCCCCCGGCGCACCGAAGCGGAGCCGGACAGCGAGCCGCAGGGCACCGAGGAGGTCAGGGAGCGCCAGGACAAGCTCACTGACGACGTCGATGCGATCCTGGACGAGATCGACGAGGTACTCGAGGAGAACGCCGAGGAGTTCGTCCGGTCGTACGTGCAGAAGGGCGGCGAGTGACGGCAGGCCGGGCCCGCTGGCCGGATTTCGCCGTGGGCTTACCGATGGCGGCGCGGGCACTCGTGCCGCAGCGGCAGCGTCCGCAGTAGGGTCTGGTCCAGATACCACGGGCAACAACCGGAAGGATCCGCGTGGTCCCTGATTCCCCCGGAGGGCGGTTCCGAGCCGCGTACCTGAGCGCGGGAACGTCCTCGTTCAGCGATTTTCTCTCCTGCGCCGCGCCAGGACTACTGCCAGGATCCGGCGAGTCACCAGGGCCCGCATCCGCAGCGCTGGCAGCGGGGCTGCCGCACGGGACGACGATCGTCGCCGCCGCGTTCGCCGACGGCGTGATCATGGCGGGGGACCGCCGGGCCACCGCCGGCAACATGATTTCCCAGCGCGACATCGAGAAGGTGTTCCGCAGCGACGAGTTCTCCTGCGTGGCCATCGCCGGGGTGGCCGGCATCGGGATCGACCTGGTCCGGCTGTTCCAGGTCGAACTTGAGCATTACGAGAAGCTCGAAGGCCGCGCCCTGTCGCTTGACGGTAAGGCCAACAGGCTCGCCAGCATGGTCAGGGGCAATATCGGCGGTGCCATGCAGGGTCTGGTAGTGGTGCCGCTGTTCGCCGGCTTCGACACCGATACCGGCGCCGGGCGGATCTTCAGCTACGACGTGGCAGGCGGCCGGTACGAGGAGCACCGGTTCCACGCGATCGGCTCCGGCTCGGTCTTCGCCCGCGGCTCGCTGAAGAAGCTGTACTCCGACGACATGACGGCCGCCGACGCGATACTCGCCTGCATGCAGGCGCTGTATGACGCGGCTGACGAAGACTCGGCGACCGGCGGTCCGGACATGACCCGGCGGATCTTCCCGGTTGTCGCGACGGTGACGGCGGACGGTTTCCGGCGGCTGTCGGACGCCGAATCCGGGGAATACGCGGATACCGTCGTCAGCGGGCGGATGCATGCGCCCGACGGGCCGCGCGCCCAACTGCACCAGAACACGCCGCCGAACGGCTAGCTGTCACGGCACTGCCGCCGGACCGCCGGTCCCGGCGCCGGGCCATCGCCAGCCAGGCCGACCGCAAGAGTAAGGGAAGAGCCAGCAGTGTCCATGCCGTTCTACGTGTCGCCCGAGCAGGCGATGAAGGACAAGGCGGACTATGCGCGCAAGGGCATCGCGCGCGGCCGCAGCGGGGTGGTGCTGCAGTATGACGGCGGCATCCTGTTCGTGGCGCCGAACCCGTCCCGGGCGCTGCACAAGATCAGCGAGATATACGACCGGATCGCCTTCGCGGCCGTCGGCCGGTACAACGAATTCGAGAACCTGCGCAAGGCCGGCGTCCGCTATGCCGACATGACCGGGTTCCAGTACGACCGGCAGGACGTCACCGCACGCGGCCTGGCCAACTGGTACGCCCAGATCCTCGGCACCATCTTCACGGAGAGCAACAAGCCGTTCGAGGTCGAGATCGTCGTCGCCGAAGTGGGTGACGGCCCGGAATCCGATCAGATCTACCGGATCCCCTTTGACGGCTCGGTCGTCGACGAGCATGGCTTCGTCGCGGTGGGCGGCCAGGCCGATCAGGTCGCGGTGGTCCTGAAGGAACACTATGCCGAGCGGATGCCGCTGGCCGACGCGCTGGCCGCGGCGATCGCGGCGCTGTCCGGCCAGGCCAACGGCGAGCGGCCGGAGATCACGGCCGGCCAGCTAGAGGTGGCCGTGCTCGACCGGGAGCGCGAGCACCGGACTTTCCGGCGGCTGACCGGCGCGCGGCTGGACGCCCTGCTCACCCAGGCCAGGCCCGCCAAGGACGACGCGGCCGCGGCGAAGCCCGCCGCAGCCAAGCCGGAGGCCGACCCCGAGCCAGGCTGAGCACGCCGCGGCCGATCAGCAACAGGAGATTCCATGGCCATTCCGTCCCGCGCGGTGGCACCGGCACCCGGCCGCATGAGCGTCGATTTCGAGGAGCGGGTTGACTTCGGCAGGCTCCGGGAGCACCGGCTCAGCCGGGCCGGGGCGGCGCTGGCGGCGAGTGACCTCGGCGCGCTGCTCGTCTTTGATAACAACAACATCCGCTACCTGACCGGTGTCTCGATCGGCGAGTGGACCCGCGACAAGCTTTGCCGGTACGCGCTTTACACCAGGACCGGGGAGCTTTACCTCTGGGACTTCGGCTCGGCGGCGGTGCACCACCGGATGTACTGCCCGTGGCTGAAACCGGAGAACTGCCTCGCCTCCTATACCGCGATGCGGGGGGCGGCGCCGCCCGACGCGCAGCTGGTCCGGCGGTGCGTGGCGGAAATCAAGGACCGGCTGGCCATGGCCGGCCTGGCCGGCCAGCCGGTCGGCGTCGACTTCGCCGAACTGCCTGTGCTCTTCGAACTGCAGCGTCTCGGCATCGAGGTACGCGACGGCCAGCAGGTGATGCTGGATGCCAGGCAGCTCAAGTCCGCCGATGAGATCGCGCTGCTGGCCACGGCGGCGGCCATGGTCGACGGCGTCTACCAGGACATCACGGACGCGCTGAAGCCTGGCGTGCGGGAAAACGAGATCGTCGCGCTGGCGAACAAGCGGCTCTACGAGATGGGCTCGGACGACGTGGAGTCGATCAACGCGGTCTCCGGCGAGCGCTGCAACCCGCATCCGCATAACTTCTCCGACCGCATCATCAGGCCAGGCGAGCAGGCCTTCTTCGACATCATGCACTCCTTCAACGGCTACCGGACGTGCTATTACCGGACGTTCAGCGTCGGCCGCGCGAGTGCGCCGCAGCGCGATGCGTACAAGCGGGCCAGGGAGTGGATGGATACGGCCATCGAGCTGATCAAGCCCGGGGTCTCGACCAGCGACGTGGCACGGCTCTGGCCGACGGCGCAGGATATCGGCCTGGCCGACGAGAAGACCGCCTTCGGCCTGCAGTTCGGGCACGGGCTCGGGCTCGCGCTGCACGAGCGGCCGATCATCAGCAGGCTTACCTCGCTGGACGCGCCGATCGAGATCCAGCAGGGAATGGTGTTCGCCCTGGAGACTTACTGCCCGGCTGCCGACGGAGTCTCCGCCGCCAGGATCGAGGAGGAAGTCGTGGTCACTGCCGCCGGGGTGGAGATCATCACGAAGTTCCCGGCCGAGGAGCTGTTCGTCACCAACCCCTACTGACCCGCCCGGCGGCACTCCGCAGCAGGGCCAGCGGGCTGGCCGGGCGCGGGCCGGCGGTAGTGTCGTGAACGTGCGCAGTCCGGCATCGTTTCCGCGCCCCTGGAGGACAAGTGACCACCGACCTGGCGACGCTAACGGGCATTGACCCGCCCACTGGCCTGCTGATCGGCGGCCAGTGGGGTACCGGGCGCGGCGGCACGCTGCCGGTGACCGACCCGGCGACCGAGGACCTGATCGCGCAGGTGGCGTCCGCGACGGCGGAAGACGCGCTGGATGCCGTGACCGCCGCGCACGACGCGCTGCCCGGCTGGGCCGCCCGGCCGCCGCGGCAGCGGGGCGAGTGCCTGCGCCGGGCCTACGAGCTGATGACCGGCCGGGCCGAGGCGCTGGCCAGGCTCATGGTGGCCGAGAACGGCAAGGCGCTGAAGGATGCCCGCGGCGAGATAAGCTACGCGGCCGAGTTCTTCCGCTGGTACGCGGAGGAGGCGGTCCGGAACGATGGATCGCTCGGCCTGGCGCCGTCCGGCGCGAACCGGATCCTGGTGCAGCGCCAGCCGGTCGGCGTGAGCGTGCTGGTCACGCCGTGGAACTTCCCGGCCGCGATGGCGACCAGGAAAATCGGCCCGGCGCTGGCGGCAGGGTGCACGGTGGTGCTCAAGCCGGCCAAGGAGACCCCGCTGTCAGCGCTGGCGATCGCCGCCCTGCTGCACGAGGCTGGCGTGCCCGACGGCGTCGTCAACGTGCTGCCGACGGTCAAGCCGGGCCCGCTGGTCGCGGCCATGCTGGCCGACCCGCGGGTGCGGAAGCTGTCCTTCACCGGCTCGACGGAAGTCGGCCGGGCGCTGCTGCGCACGGCGGCCGACACGGTGACGAACTGCTCGATGGAACTCGGCGGCAACGCGCCGTTCCTGGTGTTCGAGGACGCTGACATCGAGGCCGCCGTCGAGGGCGCGTTCGTCGCCAAGATGCGCAACGGGGGAGAGGCGTGCACCGCCGCCAACCGGTTCTACGTGCACGACGCGGTAGCCGCCGAGTTCACCGCCCGGCTGGCCAGCAGGCTGAGCAGCCTGAGCGTTGGCCCCGGCCTTGACCACGGCACCGACCTCGGGCCGCTGGTCAACGCCGACACCCGGTCGAAGGTCGCCAGCCTGGTCGAGTCGGCCACCGGCGACGGCAGCCAGCTGGTCACCGGCGGGCAGGTGCCCGACCGGCGCGGCTACTTCTACCTGCCGACCGTGCTGGACCACGTCCCGCGCGGCGCGGGCATCCTCGGCGAGGAGATCTTCGGCCCGGTGGCGCCGGTGGTCAGGTTCACCGACCAGGCCGATGCCATCGCCCAGGCGAACAGCACCGAGTACGGCCTGGTCTCCTACCTCTACACCAGCGACCTGCGGCGCGCGCTGCAGGTGGCCGAGGCGCTGGAGGCCGGCATGATCGGCATTAACCGCGGTGTCGTGTCCGACCCGGCGGCGCCGTTCGGCGGGGTCAAGCAGTCCGGCCTCGGCCGCGAGGGCGGCCACGACGGGCTGCTGGAATTTACCGAGACCAAGTACATTGCCGTGGACTGGTGAGCGGAGGCATGGACAGGCGGATCTTCGGGCTGGAAAACGAGTACGGCGTCACTTGCACGTTCCGCGGCCAGCGACGGCTATCACCGGATGAGGTGGCCAGGTACCTGTTCCGCCGGGTGGTGTCCTGGGGGCGCAGCAGCAACGTCTTCCTGCGCAACGGCGCCCGGCTGTACCTGGACGTCGGCAGCCATCCGGAGTACGCGACGCCGGAGTGTGACAGCCTGATTGACCTGGTCACCCACGACAAGGCCGGCGAGCGGATCCTGGAGGGACTGCTCGTCGACGCCGACCGGCGGCTGCGTGAGGAGGGCATCGCCGGCGACATCTACCTGTTCAAGAACAACACCGACTCGGCCGGCAACTCGTACGGCTGCCACGAGAATTACCTGGTGGGGCGGCACGGGGAGTTCGGCAGGCTGGCTGACATCCTGATCCCGTTCCTGGTCACCCGGCAGATCATCTGCGGGGCAGGCAAGGTGCTGCAGACTCCCCGCGGCGCTGTCTACTGCGTCAGCCAGCGGGCCGAGCACATCTGGGAAGGGGTATCGTCGGCGACCACCCGGTCGCGGCCGATCATCAACACCCGGGACGAGCCGCACGCCGACGCGGAGCGCTTCCGCCGGCTGCACGTGATCGTCGGTGACTCGAACATGAGCGAGACCACGATGCTGCTCAAGGTCGGCGCCACCGACCTGGTACTGCGGATGGTCGAGGCAGGCACCGTGCTCCGGGACCTGACGCTGGAGAACCCGATCAGGGCAATCCGGGACGTCAGCCACGACATGACCGGGCGGCGGAAGGTGCGGCTGGCGAATGGGCGAGAGGTGAGCGCGCTCGACATCCAGCAGGAGTACCTCGCCAAGGCCACGGACTTCGCTGACCGGCGCGGCCCGGACGCGGTCACCAAGCGCGTGCTTGACCTGTGGGAGCGGGCGCTGCGCGCGGTCGACACCGGTGACCTGGGCATGGTGGCGCGGGAAATCGACTGGGTGACCAAATACCAGCTGATCGAGCGCTACCGGGCGAAGCATGACCTGCCGCTCGCCTCGCCGCGGGTTGCGCAGCTGGACCTCGCCTACCACGACGTGCACCGCGGCCGCGGCCTCTATTACCTGCTGCAGCGGCGCGGCGCGGTGGAGCGGGCCTGCCGGGACATCGACATCTTCGAGGCCAAGTCGGTGCCGCCGCAGACTACCAGGGCGCGGCTGCGCGGCGAGTTCATCCGCCGGGCGCAGGAACGGCGCCGTGACTTCACGGTGGACTGGGTGCACCTGAAGCTCAACGACCAGGCGCAGCGCACGGTGCTGTGCAAGGACCCGTTCCGCTCGGTGGACGAGCGAGTGGAGAAGCTGATCGCGGGCATGTAACAGCGCTTAACGCTACCTGCTTATGACGTTAAGTCACTGCTGTGTGACTCATTGTTGCTAGGCTCTGCTCCCGTGCTGACGCCCCGTGCCTCGATCATCATCCCGGCCAGGGACGAGGGACCGCACATCACCGGGATGCTCGACCAGCTGTTCCACTCGCTGCCGCCGGGCTGCGAGGTGCTGGTCGTGGTCGACCGTCCGGACGACTCCACCCGGCCCGCCGTGGTGGCCTACCGCAAGCACGAGCCGACCGTTGCCTGCCTGGTCAGCAGCTACGGCCGGGGCCCGGCCAACGCGATACGCTACGGCCTGGATGCCGCCAGCGCGGCGGTTGCCGTGGTGATGATGGCCGACGGCTGCGATGACCCGCGGCAGGCGGCCGGCCTGATCCGGCTGGTCGAGGGCGGCGCGGCAGTCGCAGCGGCGTCCCGCTACATGCCGGGCGGGCGGCAGCTCGGCGGGCCGCTGCTGAAGGGCACGCTGTCCCGGGCGGCCGGCCAGTCGCTGCACCTGCTGGCCGGGCTGGGCACCCGCGATGCGACGAACTCGTTCAAGGCGTACTCCACCGAGTTCGTCCGCGAGGCGGGCATCGACTCCACCCGCGGCTTCGAGGTCGGCATCGAGCTGACCGTCAAGGCGCGGCGGCTGCGCCGGCCCGTCGCCGAGATTCCCACCACCTGGCTCGGCCGGACCGCCGGGGAATCGCACTTCCGGCTGGCCGGCTGGCTGCCGGCCTACCTGCGCTGGTACCGGTTCGCGTTCGGCCCGGGCCTGACCGCCGCCCAGCTGCGCGCCCGCACCGGGCCTGGCCAGCCCTGATGGAAACCGTCCTGGTAACCGGGTCAGCCGGGTTCATCGGCGGGTACCTGGTGGCGGAGCTGCTGCGCCGCGGCTACGCCGTCATCGGCGTCGACGATCACTCCAAGTACGGCCCGGTGCGCAGGTCCTACGACGGCGACCCCCGCTACCGGCTGGTCGAGGGCGACGCGGCCGACCGCGCGCTGATGACCGGCCTGCTGGCCGGCTGCGACCACTTCATCGCCGGCGCGGCGATGATCGGCGGCATCTCGTACTTCCACGCCTACCCCTACGACCTGCTCGCCGCCAACGAGCGCATCATCGCCGGCTCCTGCGACGCGGCGATTGCCGCGCACCGGGCCGGGCGGCTGCGCAGGGTCACCTACCTGTCGTCCTCGATGGTCTTCGAGGGCACCCGGCACTGGCCATCCCGCGAGGGCGACGAGCGGCTGATCCCGCCGCCGCGGTCCTCATACGGCTTCCAGAAGCTCGCGGTGGAGTATTTCGCCCGGGCGGCCTGGGACCAGTACCGGCTGCCGTTCACCATCGTGCGGCCGTTCAACTGCGTCGGGACGGGCGAGTGCCGGGCGCTGCGCGACGCCGACGTGCCGTCAGGAAACATCAAGCTGGCAATGAGCCACGTCGTGCCGGACCTGGTCCAGAAGGTGCTCAAGGGCCAGGACCCGCTCCGCATACTCGGCTCCGGCGAGCAAATCAGGCATTTTACTTACGGAGCCGACCTGGCCAGCGGGATTGTCACGGCGATGGGCCATCCCGCGGCGGTCAACCAGGACTTCAACCTGTCGGCCGACCGCGGCATCACCATCCGCTGCCTCGCGGAGCAGATCTGGCGGAAGGTCAACGGCGGCGGGCCGCCGCGGCTGGCTCATGACGAGCCGTTCGAGCACGACGTCCAGCGGCGCGTCCCGTGCACGGCGAAAGCCCGGCGGCTGCTCGGCTTCGAGGCGACGACCACGGTCGACGCGATGCTCGACGAGGTCATCCCGTGGGTGGCCGGCGCCATCGAGGCCGGGACCATATGACCACCGCGCCCGGGCTCCGGCGGGACGCCCAGGACGCCCGCAGGGCCGCGGCGCCAGCCCTGGCCGCCCGCCCCGCGGCCAGGCGCGCGGCGGCGCTGGCCGGGTGGCTCGCCGCCGGGGCGCTGCTATTCAGCTGCTACCTGCAGATCTCGCGGACCGTGCCGGTCGACTCCGACGGCGCAGGCAACGCCCTGCAGGCATGGGACATGCTGCACGGGAACCTGCTGCTGCGCGGCTGGCGGCTGTCCGACGTGTCGTTCTACACCACCGAACTGCCGGAGTACATGCTCGTCGAGCTGGCCAGGGGCCTGCACCCGGACGTGGTACACGTGGCCGGCGCGATCACGTTCACGCTGCTCGTGCTGCTCGCCGCGCTGCTCGCCAGGGGGCGCCGGCGCGGCCGGGAAGCGGTGGCCGCGATGGTGACCGCGGCCGGCATCATGCTCGCGCCGCAGCTGGGCAGCGGCGTATACGTGCTGATGCTGGACCCGGACCACGCCGGGACGGCGGTGCCCTTGCTGCTGGCCTGGCTGCTGCTCGACCGGGCGCCGCGCCGCTGGTACGTTCCGCTGGCGGTGTCGGCCTTACTGGCCTGGGCGCTGGTCGCCGACGGGCTGGTGCTGATCACCGGCGTGCTGCCGCTGCTGACGGTCTGCGGCGTCCGCTGCTACCGGGACATCGTGGCCCGGCGGCAGCCGCCTGCCTCGCGATGGTTCGAGCTGTCGCTCGCGGCCGGCGCGGTGCTCGCCGCCGTAACCGCGAAAGCAGTGCTCGCACTGATCGCCGGCGCCGGCGGCTTCCGGGTCTGGCCGGTGGGTTCCGCGCTGGCCGGCTACGCCGATCTGCCCGGGCACGTGCTGCTGGCCGGCCACGGCCTGCTGCTGCTGTTCGGCGCCGATTTCTTCAGCCACAACCTGGGCCTGGTCGCGGCGCTGGCGATGCTGCACGGCGTGGGGCTGGCCCTGGCCGGGTGGGCCGCCTGGATCGCCGCCCGGCGGTTCGCCGGCGACGGTGACGGCGACGGCGACGGCGACCTGGTGGCATCGGTCCTCGTCGCCGCCATCGTCATCAACCTGGCCGGGTACGTGTCCGGCACCCGCGCGGTCGACATTCACAGCACCAGGGAGATCACGGCCGTGCTGCCGTTCGGCGCGGTGCTCGCCGCCCGGCTGCTCGCCCGGCGGCTCGATGCGGCCGGGCTGACGCCTGCCCTGCTGCTCGCGCTGACCGGCTACCTGGCCTGCCTCAGCCGCGAGCTGGCGCAGCCGGCCCAGCCCGCGCAGGGCCAGCAGCTCGCCAGCTGGCTGGCCGCCCACCACCTCAGCTACGGCCTGGCCGGATACTGGCAGGCCGCCAGCACCACCCTGGCCAGCGGGGGGGCCGTGCGGCTCGTGCCGGTCCAGGCCGGGCACGAGGCCGTGACCCGTGGCAGCTGGGAGACAGATTCCGCCTGGTATGACCCGCGGCGGCACACCGCGACCTTCGTCGTGCTGCCGCCAGGCGCGCCCGGTGTCGGCTATCCCTGGTCGTTCGACGTGCGCGCAGTCTTCGGCCAGCCGGCCAGGATCTACCCGGCCGGCCCGTATACGGTGCTGGTCTGGAACCGGAATCTGCTTACCGGCCTGCAGCCGTGATGGGCACAGCTCGGCATTCGGGGCGGGGCAGCTACCGCAGCGGGTAGGCTGGCTCCGCTCACGATCCCGACATTGAGGTCTCTCATGCGACGCATTGCCGCAGCGCTTTCTTTTCCGCTGCTCGCCGTTATTGTCCTGGCGGGCTGCGGGTCGTCAAGTTCGTCAAATCCGGCCGGAGCTGGCTCAACCGGGTCGGTCGCGGTATCCGGGGCATTCGGCGCCACGCCCACGGTAAAGATCCCGGCGTCGAAGGCAAGCAGCAATCTCGCCATTAAGACCGTTATCAAGGGAACCGGGCCGGTGCTTGGCGCCAGCGACTCCTTTGTCGGCAACTACGCCGTCTATATCTGGCGCGGCGCCACGCACAAGCAGGTGCTCAGCACCTTCACCACCGGGTCCCCGCAGGTGCTGGCCGCCAATGTCGGCCTAGTCGGCCTGAAGCAGGCACTGACCGGCGCGACCATGGGTAGCCGGGTACTCGCCGTGCTGCCGCCCAAGGATGCCTACGGCCCGCAGGGCAACACCCAGATCGGCGTTAAGGCCAGCGACACCATCGTGTTCGTGGTGGACCTGATCAAGGACTTCAACGCGGCGGCGTCGGCGTCCGGCAAGCACATGTCGAATGGCGGCGGCGCGCTGCCAACCGTCACCGCACGGCCCGGCAGCGCACCGCAGGTGAAGATCCCGTCGAAGAAGCCGCCGACGAAGCTGATCGTCAAGACGCTGGTCAAGGGATCGGGCCCGCCGACCGTACCGGGCCAGACCATCGTCACCCAGTACGTCGGCGTCAACTGGCGGACCGGCAAGGCCTTCGACTCGTCCTGGTCGCGCAAGCAGCCGTTCGGGTTCCAGCTCGATGCCAAGCCGGCCCAGATCATCCCGGGCTGGGACAAGGGCCTGAAAGGCGTGCCGGTGGGCAGCCGGGTAATGCTGATCGTCCCGCCCGCCCAGGGTTACGGGAAGACCGGCAACACCCAGGCTGGCATCAAGGGAACCGACACGCTGGTGTTCGTCGTCGACATCGTCGGCGCGGTCAGCAACGCAACGGCACGGTAACCGGTGCGGCCCGCCGCGGCCGGCACCTTTCTCCGCTGCTAGCGGCCAAGCGCGGCGGCATGGCGGCCTGCCGCGGCGGCAGCCAGGAAATAGGACGGGTCCTGGTCAAGGCCGCGGCCCATGGTGGACAGCGGCACCGGGCAATCCCGCAGCACCTCGCGCAGGCCTTGCACGCTGACCAGGACCAGGTTGTGCCGGTCGGCCAGCGGGCGGGCCGCCGCCCGGATCCGGGCGCCGAAGTCGCCGGGCAGATCCGGGATCACCACGTCCGCCCTGGCCAGCGCCACCCGCCCGTACGAAGTTAGGCTGTGATGCGAGATGCCGCGGTGCCGCTCGCGGGCATCGGCCTCGCTGATCCGCAGCGAGGCGACCGGCCGCCCGTGCAGTACCGCGGCCGCGTTCACCGCCTCGCCCGACGCCACCCCGGAGAACCCCCACTTCGTGCCGGTGCCGAGGTTCCCCGGCCCCTGCGAGACGATGGCCAGCTCGGCGCCGAGCACATGGCGCGCCGCCAGCAGGCCGCTGTGCAGCGACACGGCCTCGAGATCGCCGCCGAACGCCTGCCCTACGGTGACCGTCCCGGCCAGCCAGCCGGCCTCGCGCAGTGCCGGGATCGTCCGGGAGAACCAGGCTGGCAGGGCGCCGCCGTCCAGCATTACGTAGCTGACCCGCGGCCTGGGCAGGCGAGTACCCCGGACCATCCGTTCCGAATAAAAGGCGGCAAGCACCGCGGGTAGCGCTGAGTGCAGGTCGGCGACCACCACCGGCATGCCGTCCAGGTCATCGGCGTCACGGAGCACGTCATGGTGCGGCGAGCCCTGCTCGTCCGCGCCGAGCACGGTGGCCTGCAGCGGCGTGTACCGGGCCTTGACCAGATGCCCGGGGCCGGCCGGATCCTCGGGCAGCCGACCGGGAACCGCCACTACCAGCGCATACCCGCCGGTACCGAGGCCGAGCGCAAGGGCGCTCGTGTTGAGCAGCACCCGGTCGCCCGGCTGCGGCCGGCCGGTCAGCGCGGGATAGGCCAGCGCCCGCAGCGGTGCGCCGTCCACGGCCACCTCTAGCTCCGCCGCGCCGGACCATTCCCGCCGCAGCGCGGAAACCACGCCACTCCGCCACCTGATCACTCCGGCAGGGTAGCGTCGGTGCCGGGGAAAGGAGAGCGGATGTCCCGGCGGAAGACAGAGCGGCTGCTGAGCCTCGTGGTCTGCCTGCTGTCGGCCGGCCGCTTCCTCACCGCCACCCAGATCCGCGCCGCCGTGCCCGGCTACCCGGACAGCTTCGACGCGTTCAAGCGCATGTTCGAGCGGGACAAGGACGAGCTGCGCGAGCTCGGCATCCCGCTGGAGACCGGCATGAATTCGCCGGCCGACGAGGAAGCGGGCTACCGCATCTCCCGGCAGGCGTACATGCTGCCGGAGATCAGGCTGGAGCCGGACGAGGCCGCGGTGCTCGGGCTGGCCGCACGGGTCTGGCGGCGGGCCGAGCTGGCCGGCGCCGCGGCAGGCGGACTGCTCAAGCTGCGGGCGGCCGGGATCGACGCGGAGGAGACCCTGCAGCCCGGCATCGAGCCCCGGCTGCAGGCCGGCGAGGCCGGCTTCGGCCGGCTGTGGGAGGCGGTGCGTGACCGGCGGCCGGTCACCTTCGCCTACCGGGCGGCTGGCCGCAGCTCGCCGCAGGCACGCCGGCTTGAGCCGTGGGGGGTAGTTAACCGGCACGGCCGCTGGTACGTGGCCGGCCATGACCTGGACCGCGGCCAGGTGCGGGTGTTCCGGCTGGGCCGGATCGACGGGCCGGTGTCGTTCGCCGGGCCGCCTGGCACGGTGACCGTGCCGCCCGGCACCGACGTGCGGCAGACGGTCCGGGCGTGGGACGCAGACCCGCCCGCGGTGCGCACGGCAGTGCTGCGGCTGCGGCGCGGGGCCGCGCACGGGCTGCGGCAGCGCGCGGCCGGCGGCCGGCCCGATCCGGCCGATCCGGCCTGGGACCTGGCCGAGCTGCCGTTCTCCGACGTCGGCTGGTTCGCCGACCACATCGCCTCGTTCGGCGCGGACGCCGTCGCGATGGAGCCTGCCGACCTGCGGGAGGCGGTCATCGGACGGCTGAAGGGGGTGCTGGCATGACCGCTGACGCCGGCCTGGCCAAGGCGGCATCGCCGCGGCCCGGCACCGCGACCGACCGGCTGCGGCGGCTGCTGGCCCTGGTGCCCTACGTGATCAGCAGGAATGCCGTCGGGCTGACCGACACCGCGGCGGCCTTCGGGGTGACCGAGGAGCAGCTCGTCGACGACCTGAACATGCTGTGGTGCGTCGAGCTGCGCTCGCCGGACCCGTACTGCCCGATCGACTTGTCCTACGAGGGCGGCGAGATCGTGGTCAGCCAGGCCGAGTCGATCGACCGGCCGCTGCGGCTCGGCGTGGACGAAGCCAGCGCGCTGCTGGTCGCGCTGCGGATGCTGGCCGAGGTGCCGGGCATGGAGGAGCGCTCGGCGCTCAGCCGGACCATCGCCAAGCTGGAGGCCGCCGCCGGAGAGGCGGCGGCGGTCAGCGCCCAGGTGGCCGTGCAGGTCGACGACAATGCCGCCCGCGGCGTGCTCGCCCAGGCGAAGGACGCGCTCGCGCGCGGCCGCCGGATACACCTTTCCTACTATGTGCCCGGCCGCGACGAGGCCACCGAGCGGGACGTGGACCCGATGCGGCTGCTGGTGGTGGAGGGCCGTACGTACCTGGAGGGCTGGTGCCGGCGGGCTGAGTCGGTCCGCCTTTTCCGGCTCGACCGGGTGCTCGAGATGTCCGTGCTCGACCAGGCCACCTCGGTGCCGAGTGACGCGGAGCCGGTGGACGTGGACCAGGGCCTGTTCCGGCCGTCCGCCGATGACGTGCTCGTGCTGCTCGAACTGTCCGCCTACGGGCGCTGGGTCGCCGAGTACTACCCGTGCGAGCAGGTCGAGGAAATCGGCGACGGGCGCCTGCGGGTCAGCCTGCGCACCCCGGATACCCGGTGGGTCCGGCGGCTGGCGCTGCGCCTCGGCGAGGACGGGAAGGTCATCGCGCCGCCGGAGGTTGCCGGCCAGGTCCGCAAGGATGCCGCGGCGGCGCTGGCCCAGTATGAGTGAGCCGGGCATGCGCAGCCCGGCGGTCCGGCAGAGCCGCGGCTAGCGGCCATCCGGACCAAGCCGCCGGCCCAGCCGGAAACGAAGCTAGCGCATGTAGACTGCTGAGCGGGCTATCCTGAGCGCGCGCGGACGAATCCCGATGAATGGGGACTTACATGTTTGATCCCAGCGCACCACACATCATCATCCTGCTCGTGGTGGTGCTGATCTTGTTCGGCTCGACGAGGCTGCCCGGTGCTGCCGAGGCGCTCGGCAAGTCCATGCGGATCTTCAAGTCCGAGGCCAAGAAGATGCATGATGACGACCCGGCGAAGGGCAAGACGGTGAGCGCGGTGCAGCAGCCGGCCGCCCCGCAGCCGCTGCCGGCTCAGCCAGCCACGCCGGACGCCACCCAGCAGCAGCTACAGGACATCCAGCGGCAGCTGCAGGAGCTGCAGCGGCAGAACGCAGGAGGCGATGCCGCGAACGGCGCGCCGCTGTCCGAGGCGCAGCGTAACCAGCAGCCGTCCTAAGCCCCCATCCAGCCCATGACCACGCCGGACGGCGCGCCGCAGCCTGCGGGAACTCGCGGGCCGCGGATTTCGCGCACCGCCAGGATGGTGAATCCTGACGGGCGGATGCCGCTGATGGAGCACATCCGCGAACTGCGCAACCGCGTGCTGAAGGCGCTGGCCGCGATGATCGCCGGCGCCGTCATCGGCTGGTACCTGTTCCCGTATGTCTGGCATTTCATCGAGGCGCCGTACTGCAGGCTGAACATCACTGTCCCGATCGCCGGCCATCACGGCGCGAATAGCTGCACGCTCTACGTCAACGGCCTGTTCGACTCGCTGTTCCTGCACCTGAAGATCGCCATCGCCACCGGCGTCATCATCTCCTCTCCGGTGTGGCTCTACCAGATCTGGGCGTTCCTCGCGCCCGGGCTCTACTCGAGGGAGCGGCGCTGGGCCTTCTTCTTCGCCGGCACGTCGATCCCGCTGTTCGCGATCGGCGGCAGCATCGCCTATTTCGCGATGACCAAGGGCCTGCATTTCCTGCTGCTGCTGGTTCCCAAGGGCGTCATCCCGCTGATCACCATCAACACCTACCTCAGCTACGCGATGGCGATGCTGCTGATCTTCGGCCTCGCCTTCGAGCTGCCGCTCGTGCTGATACTGCTCAATCTCGCCAGGATCCTGACCCACCAGCGGTTCAGGAAATGGCGGCGGATGATCATCTTCCTGGTCTTCGCGTTCGCTGCGGTCTGCACGCCGAGCCCGGATCCGATCAGCATGCTGCTGCTCGCGTTGCCGTGCGTGCTGCTCGTGGAACTCGCGGAGATCTTCATCTGGGCCAACGACCGGCGCCGGGCGCGGCGCCCGGATCCGTATGCGAGCCTGGATCCGGACGGGTCACCCGGCTTGAGCGACGATATTGACGACAACCTGGGCGCCGGCCACCATAACTAGGGCTCTGCGCCGGTACCGGGTGGCGGCCCGGATCAGGCGGCTACCGGCCCGCCTAGGCTTGATCGCATGAGCACCCCGGTCAGCCCAGCCGACCGTTATGCCGCCGCACGCCGGCGCCAGGCCGAGGACGGGCCCGCGCTGGCCGGATTCCGGGCGCTCTATGACTTCGAGTTCGACGACTTCCAGATCCGTGCCTGCCGGGCTCTGAACGGAGGCCACGGGGTGCTGGTGGCCGCGCCGACCGGCTCCGGTAAGACGGTGGTCGGCGAGTTCGCCGTGCACCTGGCGCTGGCTGAGGGCCGTAAGTGCTTCTACACCACCCCGATCAAGGCGCTGTCCAACCAGAAGTACGCCGACCTGGTGCGCCGCTACTCGGCGGCCAGCGTGGGGCTGCTCACCGGCGATCACAGCATCAACGGCGAGGCGCCGGTGGTCGTGATGACCACCGAGGTGCTGCGCAACATGCTGTACGCGGGGTCGCCGACGCTCGCCACCCTCGGCTACGTGGTGCTTGACGAGGTGCATTACCTGGCCGACCGGTTCCGCGGCGCGGTGTGGGAAGAGGTGATCATTCACCTGCCGGAGTCCGTGCGGCTGGTCGCGCTGTCCGCGACCGTCAGCAATGCGGAGGAGTTCGGCGACTGGCTGGCCCAGGTCCGCGGCGGCACCACGGTGATCGTCGATGAGCACCGGCCGGTGCCGCTCTGGCAGCACATGCTGGCCGGCGGTCACCTTTACGACCTGTTCACTACCGATCATGATGTGGCCGCCGCCCCAGGCTCCAGCGGTCGGCCGGGCGGGTCCGGCCCGGCTGCCGCGCAGCGGAACGGCCGCCCGCGCGCCATGGTGAATCCCGAGCTGCTGCGCATCGCGCAGCGCAGTCAGTGGGCACCGGGGCGGCCCGGCCGTGGCGGACGCCGCCCGCCCAGGTCCCGGGTCCTCAGCCGGCCCGAGGTCATCAGCCTGCTTGACGCGGCCGGCCTGCTGCCGGCCATCACCTTCATCTTCAGCCGGGCCGGCTGTGATGCTGCCGTCCAGCAGTGCCTGGCGGCTGGCCTGCGGCTGACCACACCGGCCGAATCGGCCGAGATCATCGAGCTGGCCGAGCGGCTTACCGCCGATATCCCGCGCGAGGACCTGCCGGTACTCGGCTACTCGCAGTGGCTGCTCGGCCTCCAGCGAGGTATCGCCGCCCATCACGCCGGGCTGTTGCCCACGTTCAAGCAGGTGGTGGAGGAACTGTTCACGGCCGGGCTGGTACGGGCCGTTTTCGCGACCGAGACGCTGGCCCTCGGCATCAACATGCCCGCCCGGACGGTCGTGATCGAGCGGCTGAAGAAATGGAACGGCGAAACCCACGCCTCCCTCACCCCAGGTGAATACACCCAGCTGACCGGTCGCGCGGGCCGCCGCGGCATCGACGTGGAAGGCCATGCGGTAATCCGCTGGCAGCCGGGCGAGGATCCGGCGTCCGCGGCTGGCCTGGCGGGCACCAGGACCTACCCGCTGAGCTCCAGCTTCCGGCCGTCCTACAACATGGCGGTAAACCTGGTCGGCCAGCTGGGCAGGGAGCAGGCCTCGGCCCTGCTGGAGTCGTCATTCGCGCAGTTCCAGGCGGACCGGGCAGTGATCGGGATGGCCCGGCAAGCCCGGCGTAGCCGGGAATCCATGACCGAGGCAGCCGTCAGCTGTCATCTCGGTGACTTCGCCGGGTACATGGCGATCCGCCGCGAGCTTTCGGATCGCGAGGGCGACCAGTCCAGGCAGCGGTCAGCGGACCGGCGGGGTGCGGCCGTCCGTTCCCTGCAGCAGCTGCGCGCTGGTGACATCATCCGCGTGCCAAGCGGCCGGCGGGCCGGGCTGGCCGTCGTGCTGGATCCGTTCCCGGGCGGCAAGGACGAGCCGTCGCCCATCGTGCTGACCGCGGGCCGTCAGGTGAAGCGGCTCTCGATGGCTGACTTCCCGGTTCCGGTCCGGGCCATCGACCGGATCCGGATACCCGCGTCGTTCAGCTCCCGGTCGGCGAATCACCGCAGGGACCTCGCCGCGACCTTGCGCAACAAGCTGGCGGGCAAGGACCTCGGCAGCCAGCCGCCGGATAGCGCACGCGCCGGTGGTGGCCCAGACGGCGAGGACACCCCGCTCGCCGCGCTCCGCCGGCGGCTGCGCCAGCACCCGTGCCATGGCTGCCCGGATCGCGAAGAACATGCCCGGCAGGCCGAGCGGTACCTGCGGATGCAGCGGCAGGCCGAGTCCATGGAGCGCAAGGTCGCCGGGCGCACTCACGTCATCGCGCGGACCTTTGACCAGGTGTGCGGCGTTCTCACCGAGCTCGGCTACCTGGATGGCGACAAGATGACTGTGGAGGGCTCGCGGCTGGCCAGCCTGTACACCGAGCTCGACTTGCTCGCATCGGAATGCCTCCGGCGGGGTCTTTGGGACGCCCTGACGCCCGCTGAGCTCGCCGCCTGCGTGTCCGCCCTGACGTTCGAGTCCAGGCGGCCTGAAGACGCGAGCCCGCCGCGGCTCCCTGGCGGGCGGATCCGCGAGGTGCTGGCCGGAATGGTGCGGGTCTGGAGCGAGCTCGACGGCATCGAGCAGGCACACCGGCTTTCGTTCCTGCGCGAGCCTGACATGGGCTTCGCGTGGAACGCGCATGCCTGGGCGCAGGGACGGCCGCTGGAGACGGTGCTGGCCACCGGACTGACGCCGGGCGACTTCGTCCGGGCCGCCAAACAGCTGGTCGACCTGCTCGACCAGGTCGCGGTCGCGGCCGGAACCGGCAAGCTGCGCTCGACGGCCCGGGCAGCCATCGATGCGCTACGCCGCGGCGTCGTGGCGTATTCCTCGGTGGGGTAGCCATCCGGCCCGCCGGATTCCCCCGCGTCCGGCCGCGGGCGGCCTGGTCGGGCGGCCTGGTCGGGCGGCCTGGGATCGGGCGGCCTGGGATCGGTCGGCCTGGGATCGGTCGGCCTGGGATCGGTCGGCCTGGGATCGGTCGGTCTCGACGGCGGCGGGTCAGGCCGCCAGGGTAGGCGGGCTGTGACTGCGCAGGATGCGCCCGTCCGGGCCGGCCGCGGTGACCGTGCCGTCCGGGTGCAGGGTGATCGCCCAGCCCCAGCGGTGCACGGCGATGAGATGGTGAAATCTGCAGAGCAAGATCATATTGCCGAGGCTGGTGGTGCCGCCGTCCCGGCGCGGCCTGATGTGGTGCACCTGGCTTGCGGCGGGTGGCTGCTGGCAGCCGGGGAACCGGCAGCAGCGATCCCGCAGGATCACCGCGCGGCGCAGGTGGGCCGGGATCTCCTCAGTCGCCCGGCCGACGTCGAGCGGCAGGCTGATGTTGGCCAGCGGCCGCCCGGCCGGGGCAAAGTTGCCGCGTAGCAAGGCGGCGAGCCCGGTGGGACCGGACAGCACATCGGCCGCCCGGGACAGCAGGGCGTGACTGAGCCGGGCCATGGTGGCCGGGCTCAACGGCGTGCGCGTGACATCGGCGCAATGCCCGCTGGCGCAATGCCCGCTGGCGCAATGGTCACCGGCGTCCGGCCTGCCCTCGCCGCCATTGGCAGAGGCTTCTTCCTGCGGGCAATTGCCGCGTACCCGGGGGCAATTGCCGCCGGGGCAGATCGCGCATTGCGTGCGGGGCCCGCTGGTGGCCAGGAACAGCCCGGTCAGCTCGGCGAGAACCGAATAGTCGACGTGACCGCTGACGACAGGGACGATCGCCGCGTCGCAGCCGGCTGCCTCCGCAGCCGGGCCGGTCAGCAGCCCGTATCCGGCTGCCCTGGCAGCGAACCAGGAATCCTCGATGTCCGATCGGTCAGCGATCCCGCGAAGCTCCCGGAGCGTCATATGGAGCTGGATCTGGGTCGGCTGGCCGGCCCGCTCGGGCAGCATCCCGGATGCGATCAGCCGGGTGCAAGCCTCCTCGAGCGCATCGTGATCGCGCTGGCGCTTGCTGCGCTCATCTTCCGGGCCGGCCCGGAGGCCCAGCGCATCCAGGACGGCGGCAAGGGCCGCGGCGCAGCCCGGGGTCAGGTCGGCATCGAGCCGGCCTGCGCCGCGGAAAGTCCGGCCCAGCCGGAGGCGGCGATCGTCGAATCCGTCATCGTCGGCGTCCGGTGGGCAGGACCGGCGGTACATTTCCTCAGCCAGCCCGGCCAGCCCGGCCAGGTCAGCTCCGCCGGCCGCGGCGGCGAGCAGGATCTGGTCGGCGTCATCGCGCTGGCCGGCGGGCAGCCGGGCGGTCCAGCCGCAGATCTCCGTTGCCCAGGATACGGAGATCTGACCGGCTGCAAGTGCCCGGCCCACGGCCGGGTGGGCGGCAAGGCGCTTCATCCAGCCGACCGCGCCAGCCGCCGCGCCGGCGGTGACGTGCGTCTGCCAAATCAGCCATGCCCGGGCCGAGTGCTGACCGTCATCGGCGAAACCGCCCTGGGCGCTGAACGCGGCCAGGATCGCGGCGCGCGCCGCAGTGTGCTTGGCCGCTGCGCGCTCCAGGGCGGTCAGACAGGATGCCTGCTCGGCCGTCGGCAGGGATGCAGCATCGAGGCCGGCGAGATAGTCCAGGGCATTCTCCAGGCTGGCCAGCGCCTCGCCCGCGGTGGCTGGCCAGGCGTGGTGGCCGGCTGGGCCGGGGGATATCGTCAGCGCCTCCGCGGGCCCGGGAGGCTGGCCGGGGCGGCCGGGTTCGGAGGGCTGGCCGCGGCGGCCGGGTTCGGAGGGCTGGCCGCGGCGGCCGGGTTCGGAGGGCTGGCCGCGGCGGCCGGGTTCGGAGGGCTGGCCGCGGCGGCCGGGTTCGGAGGGCTGGCTGGGGTCGGAGGGCTGGCCGGGTGCGGCCATCTGGTTACCTCCCTTCACCCTGTTGGATGCCCTGATTCAATGCTTAGTTCGACGGTATCGGCAGGCACTGACATTTTGACGGCCACTGCCAGCTGCACGGAAAAATTTCCGCGGAGGATCAAGGTTTTTTTCCGGCTGGCGGGGTGCCAGGCGCCAGCCAGGCACGGGCGAGACGAGCACTCGTTGCCAGTCGGCCGCGTCCGGGCACGGGGCCGCGCATATTCCGTTGCATGCTGGCCGCTCGCCCGGGCACGATCCTGCACATGGCTACCAGCGAAACCGAGACCGCATTCGAGATCCGCCAGGCCGCCCAGCATGACTGGGCCGCACTGCGGCAGGTCAGGCTGGCCGCGCTGGCCGAGGCACCAGATGCCTTCAGCTCAACCCTGGACCGGGAGATCGAACGGCCGGAACAGTTCTGGCTTGACCGGATTGCCGCCTGGCCACAATTCATCGCATGGGCTGGCGGTGAGCCGGTAGGCATTGTCGGGGCTTTCGCCGAACCAGCGGCGGACGACGGGAACGCCAACGCAGGTAGCCAGGCTAACGCCGGTGCAGCCGGCCAGGACGGCTGCAGCGGCGTGGCGGGCGGCCGCGGCAGCTGGCATCTGGTCTCGATGTGGGTCAGCCCGCAGGTACGCGGCCTCGGCATCGCCGACGACCTCGTCGCCGCGGTAATCGCGTACACCAGGGCCGACGGCGCGAAGCGGCTCACCCTGTGGGTGACCGATGTCAACGCCCGTGCCATCGCGTTCTACGACCGGATGGGCTTTCGCAGCTCGGGCAGGCGGCAGCTGGTTCGGCCGGACGAGCCAGACCATTGGGAGCACGAGCAGGTGCTCGATCTCAGCTAGCTAGCTACCAGGCCGGCCTGCTAGCCGACCTGGAGCAGTACCGGCAGGTCACCATCTGGCTCGGTGTGCAGGACATGGCTGACGTAGCCGTCCGGATCGCCCGCCAGCTCGGCACCGGAAAGGAGTTCCGGGCCCGGGCAGACGCGCGCGCAGTTCCGCGGCGACCGCGGCGGCTGTCTGCTTCCAGCCGCCCCGGTGCGATGCCGCGCCGCGGATCGCGGCCAGCAGGTCGTCGGGACATCGGGCGCGAACGGCGGTAGCTGCCGTCATCGCTGCCTCCTCATCGCGCTAGCTCGGCTCTCGCCGTTCTGGCTCAGCTCGCCGTTCTGGCTCAGCTCGCCGTTCTGGCTCAGCTCGCCGTTCTGGCTCAGCTCGCCGGTTCCAGCTCAGCAGACCGATGCCTGGCGCTGAGGCGAGCCGGCCATAGTCTCCGATGCCAAATTGCTCAGCCATCCATAGAACAGGTGTATGAGTGGTCGTAGCAGAGCCCCGGAGCCGCGGAGCCGACGGTAGCTCACGGTCCGAGCCCGATCAGCCGGGCGAGCCGGGCCTGATCGGATTGCCCGGCCGTGCCGGCGACAAGCTTCTGCTCAGGACTGTCGGCCGCGGGGGCGCCACCCTGGCAGGATGGCGGGGTGGGCCCGCTGATGCTGCTGGATAGTGCTTCCCTCTACTATCGCGCGTTCTACGGCATACCGGAGCAGAGCATGACGGCACCGGACGGCACGCCGGTCAATGCCATCCGCGGACTGCTGGACATGATTGCCCGGCTGATCCGGGCGCGTCACCCGGGCAGCCTGGTTGCCTGCCTGGACGCGGACTGGCGGCCGGCCTTCCGGGTGACAGCTATCCCGTCCTACAAGGCGCACCGGGCCAACCCGGATGGCACCGAGCAGGCGCCGGACGCGCTCACCGCCCAGATACCAGTGATCGAGCAGGTACTCGCGGCGGCCGGCGTGTCGATGGCCGCGGCGGCCGGCTACGAGGCCGATGACGTGATCGGGACGCTGGCCGCCCGCGCCGACGGGCCGGTCGAGGTTGTCACCGGGGACCGGGATCTGTTCCAGCTGGTGGACGACGCCCGCCAGGTCCGGGTCATCTACACCGCGCGTGGCCTGTCCAAGCTCGACATCGTCGACGAGGCGTGGGTGACCGGCCGGTACGAGATTCCCGGCCGTGCCTACGCGGCGTTCGCTGTGCTGCGCGGCGACCCGAGCGATGGGCTGCCCGGCGTGCCGGGGGTAGGCGATAAGACCGCGGCCGCGCTTGTCCGCGTCTTTGGCAGCGTCGAGGCGATGCTGACGGCGCTGGACCAGGGGCACGGCGGATTCCCGATGGGCAGCCGCGCCAAGCTCGCCGCGGCCCGTGACTATCTGGCCGTGGCCAGGCCCGGTTGTCCAGGTGGCGGCGGACGCCCCGCTGCCGTCCACCGACGGTAGCCTGCCGACCGCGCCCGCCGACCCGGCGATGCTCGCCGAGCTTGACGCCAGATGGGACCTCGGCTCGTCGCTCGGCCGGATGTCCGCCGCGCTCGCCGCCCGCACGGACTGACCGGCTGCTGGCGGTGCGGCTGCCAGACCAGCCGGCTACCGGGCCAGCCGGCTACCGGGCCAGCCGGCTACCAGACCAGCCGGCTACCGGGCCAGCCGGTTACCGGACCTGCAGGGCCAGCAGGCAGGTGTCGTCAGCTGGGTCGGTACAGGCAAGCGCGCCCAGGGCGGCGGCGATGACCTGCTCCGGGTCGCCGATGCCGCGCGCCGCGCGGGCCAGCGTGGCCAGGCCGTCGTCCAGCGAGCAGCCCCTGCGCTCGATCAGCCCGTCGCTGTAGAGCAGCAGCAGGTCACCGGTCCGCAGCCGCACGGACGCGACGGCATAGCCGTCCGTGCCCGCGCCGAGCAGGATGCCGTCCGGCGGAATCCAGCGGCGCTGCCCAGGCGTCCCGGACCAGCACGGGCGGGGGATGGCCCGCCTGCGCCCAGGTCAGTACCCGGGTACCCGGGTCGAAGTAGCCAGCCGCCACCGAGGCGGTGTGCTCCGGCGCGACATGCCGGACGAGGTCGTTCAGCCAGCCGACCAGGCGGTCCGGCGGAGCGCCGGTGATCGCCAGGCCGGCCAGCGCGCCGCGCAGCCTGGCCATGCCCGCGGCCGCGGCCAGGCCGTGCCCGGCGACGTCACCGATCGCGAGCAGCACCTGCCCGGTGGGCATCTCCGCGGTGATGTACCAGTCGCCGCCGACCCGGCCGCGGGTGGCGGGCAAGTACCTGACCACGGCGCGCAGCCCGGGCAGTTCGAACGGCCCGTCGTGCAGTGGCAGGATCGCCCGCTGCAACTCCAGCGCCACGTGCCGTTCCTGCTCGAGTTCGGCGGCCAGACTGGCCTCGAGACCGCCCGGCCGCGCTGTCCGGGACAGCCTGGACGGGCCGTCCAGGCTGCCTGCCCGGGCGGGCGCAGCCGCCGGGCTAGGACGGCTGGCTGGAACCTCTACAGTCTCAGAAGTCATCTTGTTTCACATCTGGTATGTGTTCGTGCACCTAGCGTGAGGCATTGACCGCTCTCGTGTCTAGATGCAATCCCAATTCATCGTGATGAGAGAATGCGCAGGCACCGGAAAGGTGACAGCGACGGACTGGGAGGCCGCGATGGGAAATGACCAGGCCCGGACTCCGCTCTATCCAGCGGATCGCCTGGATAAGGCGGCAAGGGCCGCCGAGAATGCCGGTTTCGGGGCATTGCTCCTTACCCCCGGGCCAGACTTGCGGTACGTGATTGGCTACGACGCCGCTCAGCTTGAACGGCTCACCTGCCTGGTCGTCCCGGCCAGCCGGCCGCCTTTCCTGGTAGTGCCGAGGCTGGAGCTGCCGGCCGCGCAGGCGTCGCCGGCCGGCCGCATCGGGCTCGATATTGTTGCCTGGAATGAAACGGAAGATCCGTACTCGGTCGTCGCGCGCAGGCTCGGCGCCGTCAGCTCGGTCGGCCTGGCGGACCAGATGTGGGCGCTGATGACGCTCCGGCTGCGCGACGCGCTGCCTGCCGCGCGCCAGGGCCTGGCCAGCGCCGCCCTGCGCAGCATGCGCATCCGCAAGAGCGCTGCCGAGGTCGCCGCGCTGGCCGAGGCGGCCGAGGCCATCGACCGCGTGCAGGCCCGGGTGCCCGGCTGGCTGTCGCCGGGCCGGACCGAGCTGGCGGTGGCGGCCGACATCGCGGACGCGATCGTGGCCGAAGGGCACGCCCGCGCCGACTTCACGATCGTGGCCTCCGGGCCCAACGCGGCCAGCCCGCACCATGGGGCGTCCGGCCGGATGCTCGCCCCCGGCGACGCGGTCGTGGTGGACATCGGCGGCACCATGCCAAGCGGCTACTGCTCAGACTGCACGCGGACCTATCTGATCGGCGCGCCGCCGCCAGGCTTCGCCGCGTACTACCAGGTGCTGAAGGATGCCCAGGAGGCTGCCTGCGCGGCGGTCCGTCCCGGGATCAGCGCCGAGGCAGTGGACGCTGCCGCCCGCGAGCCGATCACGGCAGCCGGGTACGGCGAGCATTTCATCCACCGGACCGGCCACGGCATCGGCCTGGAATGTCACGAGGACCCGTATATCGTGGCCGGCAACGCCCAGCCGATTGAGCCGGGGATGGCGTTTTCCATCGAGCCCGGGATTTATCCCGGCGGGCACGGTGCCAGGATCGAGGACATCGTGGTCTGCGGCGAGGACGGCGGCATCAGGCTGAACAACGGGACCCGCGAGCTAGTCGTGGTCGGTGCCTGATGGGCCTGGCGCAGCGGGTCTACGCCGACGACCACACGCGGGAGCTATTCGGGCTCACGGCCGAGATCGCGGACGCCGAACTGCGCCCGGCGGCCGCAGCGGCCGAGCGCGACGGCGTCTTCCCCCGTGAGCTGTTCCGCCTGGTCGGCTCGGCCGGCCTGCTCGGCCTGCCATACCCGGAGCGGGCCGGCGGCGGCGGGCAGCCCTACCAGGTGTACCTGCAGGTCGTCGAGGAACTAGCCGCGGCGTGGCTGGCCCTCGGCCTCGGGCTGAGCGTGCACACCCTGGCCTGCTTCCCGCTCGCCGTGGCCGGCACCGCCAGGCAGCAGGAACGCTGGCTGCCGTCGCTGCTCGGCGGCGGCCTGCTCGGCGCGTACTGCCTGTCCGAGCCGCACAGCGGCTCGGACGCGGCCGCGCTGCGGACCCGTGCCGTGGCAGACGGCGCGGATTACGTCGTCGACGGCGTGAAATCCTGGATTTCGCACGCCGGGCAGGCCGACTTCTACACGCTGTTCGCCCGCACCTCGGGTGATCCGGACGGGCCCGGCGCCGCCCGCGGGATCAGCTGCCTGCACGTTTCCGCGGAAACGCCGGGAGTCTCGGCGGCTAAGGCGGAGCACAAGATGGGCATGCGGGCGTCGGTGACCGCGCAGATGCTGTTCGACTCGGCCCGGGTGCCGGCCGGCCACCTGGTGGGGGAGGAAGGCCAGGGGTTCGGCCTGGCGCTCGCCGCGCTGGACGCCGGCCGCCTCGGCATTGCCGCGTGCGCCACCGGGCTGGCCCAGGCGGCGCTGGACACGGCGGTCGGCTACGCGCGCGAACGGCGCCAGTTCGGGCGGCGCATCGCCGACTTCGAGGGCGTGTCCTTCCTGCTCGCGGACATGGCCACGGCGGTCGAGGCGGCCCGGGCGCTCTACCTTTCCGCGGCCCGGCGCAAGGATGCCGGGCTGCCGTATGGCCCGCAGGCAGCGATGGCCAAGCTGTTCGCCAGCGACGCGGCGATGCGGGTCAGCACTGACGCCGTGCAGGTGCTCGGCGGGTACGGCTACGTCGAGGATTTCCCGGCTGAGCGGTACATGCGCGAGGCCAAGGCGCTGCAGATCGTCGAAGGCACCAACCAGATTCAGCGACTGGTGATCGGCCGGTCGCTGACCCGCGATCCAGCGCCGCCGGGCGGCCGCGGCGACTGACCGCGGCGGGCCGCAGCACAGCCGGGCCCGGCAGGCTACCTTGACGGGGTGGAGGAGACCAACCGCAGGATTGTCGCCCTGCTGGCCCGGGACGGCAGGATGAGCTTCACCGAGCTGGCCAGGCAGACCGGGCTGTCCGTGTCCGCCGCGCAGCAGCGGGTACGGCGGCTGGAACGGCGCGGCGTGATCAGGGGATATGCCGCGCTGATCGATCCCGGTGACGCCGGGCTGCCGCTGACGGCGTTCGTCTCCATCAAGCCCTTCGACCCGGCGGCTCCGGACGACGCCCCGGCGCGGCTCGCCCACCTGCCGGCGATCGAGGCCTGCCACAGCGTGGCTGGCGAGGAGAATTACATACTCAAGGTGCGCGTCGCCTCGCCAGCCGCGCTGGAGGATCTGCTCCAGCAGATCCGGGCGGCGGCCAGCGTCTCCACCCGGACCACGATCGTGCTGAGCACGCCCTACGAGAACCGCCCGCCAGATGTCCAGCGGTCAGGAGCTGACGGCGAGCACGCGCAGTGACCCGGCTGCCCTGGCATCCCGGCAGCGCGGCACGATCGCCACGGTGGCCCGCCAGGCCGCCGCGGTAGCCGCCAGATCGTCAAGGCCCGCCGAGACGACCGTGGCCCCGCTGAGCAGCGCATGGTCGAGCAGGGTCGTGTAGGCCCGGCCGTCGCCGGCCGGCCCGGTCGCCAGCACGATGTCCGGCTCGGTGATCTCCGCCGCCACGGCGAGCCGGGTCAGTTCGGCGGCCAGCTCGCGCTGCGACAGCGCGGCCGGGCTCAGCGTGCCGTCCGGCCGCCGCAGGTAAGGCAGCAGGGCCGGGTCGCTGCGGCGGCCGCAGGCCGGCCGCAGCGAGCCGGACTGCAGCAGCGCCTCGAATGGCGTCGCGCCCGGCGCGTCGGCGAAGGAGATTACCTGGCGCACCCAGGAGCGGTCCGCGGCGGCCAGCGCGGCGGCGGCCAGCGGCGGGGCGGTCAGCAGCATCCGCGCGCCGCAGTCGGCGAGCTGCCCGGCCATCTCCGGAACGGTCAGGCCGGCCGCGACTGGCGAGGGCACGCCGCCGGCCGCCCGGATCGCATGGGTGGCCAGCGCGTAGCAGGCGGCATCGGGGACCAGCACCCCGACGACGTCGCGCGGATGCAGCCCGCGCCACGCCAGCCCGGCCGCGGCTGCCTGGATCACGGCGGCCAGCTCGCCGTAGCTGTAGCCGCGGTCCTGCTGGCCGGCCAGCGCCTGGTGGCCGCCGCGTGCGGGCGCCAGGCCGAGCAGCCGCTGGGTCACGGCGACGTCAGGCAACGGCATCTCGGTCGTCGGCATCGGGCGGGACCCCTCTCAGCGCGCGAACTTGCCGCCGGGCACGGCCGGACGGACACCGGATGCGGCCGGGCAGGCCCGCCGGGCACGGCACCGCGGGACCGGGCATCCCCCTCCTGATGTCCGGGCCCGCGTGAGCTGCCGCGGCGGGCCTGCCCGGCGCGCAGCCGGCCATGCACCGGAGTGCACATCACGACGTTAGGGATTCGGCGCTCCGGGCACATGCGCAGAATTAGCCATAGCCATATGCATTCCGCGGATTCCGGGCATGTGTACGCGGCGCGCTGGCCGGCCACCACCCGGCCGCCACCGGCCGCCCCGGGCAGCCCCGGGCAGGCCGTCTAAGGCTCGCCGCCGGGCTCGCGCTCGGCCACCCAGGCGGCCACCTGGGTCCGTGCGCTGCAGCCGAGCTTGGCGAAGATGTTGGCCACGTGCCGCGCCACCGTCGCGGGGGCGATGAAGAGCTCGTCGGCGATGGCCCGGTTGGAGAGCCCGCGCGCGATCAGGACGGCGACCTGGTACTCCCTGGCGGTCAGCCCCGATGACGTGCTGTCTGGCTGCGGCTGCGCCCGGGCCGCCTGCCAGCCCGCGTGGCCGGCCGCGTCCGGCGGCTCAGCGGCCGCCGCCTCGGTGCCGTACCTGATGGCCTCGTCCCTGGTCATCGCCTTGCCCTCGGCCAGCAGGGTGGCCGCCTCCGCAGCGCCGAGATGCTTGCGTGCCGCCCCGAACAGGGCGTCGATCCTGGCCCTGGCCGAGGGCGGCGAAACGTGGCCGGCCGCCTCGCGCAGCGCCAGCCCGGCGCCCTCCAGCCGGACCGCCCGGGCCGGGTCCTTCTCGGCCAGCGCCAGGATGCCGAGCGCCTCGATGCCGCGGGCGATTGCCAGCCGGTGCCCGGTTGCGAGGCTGAGCTGCATGCTCTCGGTCAGGCTGGATCTGGCCAGTTTCAGGTCGCGCTGGGAAAGCGCCACCCAGCCGATCCCGGCCAGGCACCGGGCGATGTCCGGCCTGGCGTCGATCGCCCGGTAGAGCACCAGCGCGGCATCGAAATGACGTACCGCCGCGGCGTGCTCGCGGCGCGCCCTGGCCACCGCGCCGAGCCCGTACAGCACCTGCGCCACGCCCCAGCCGTTATTGTCCCGCAGCACGTCCAGGGCGATCTGATAGGCCCGCTGGGCGTCATCCAGCCTGCCCTGGCGGGCCAGCACGGCCGCCCGGGCGGCATGCCCGAGGCCTTCCTCCCAGTCGTCGCCCGCGGCCGTGGCCGCCGCCACCGCGGCATCGGCCTCGGCCAGCGCCTCGTCGTGGCGGCCGGCCCGCAGGCTGACCAGGGCGAGCAGCCGCCGGCCGCCGGCCTCGCCCTGGCCGGCGGCGTCCCGGCCGAGCTCGATGCCCGCCGTCGCGCAGCCGGCCGCGGCCGGGTAGTCCTGCTGCTCGAAGGCAAGCTCGGCCCGCAGCATCAGCGCCCGGGCCCTGAGCTCCGGGCCGACCTTGCCCTCCGGGGTGAGGAAGCGGTCGAACCACGCGGCGCCCTCGGTGACATCGCCGTAGGCGACCCACGGGCTGCGCAGCGCGCAGCAGAGCCGCAGCCCGTGCGCCGCCTCGCCGCGCTCGGCGGACAGCGCCAGCGCCGCGATGAGGTTGGCCCGCTCGGCATGCACCCGCCGGTACATCACGATCCGCTCCGGCCACGGCGGGTCGCCCCGCACGAAGGCCTTGGCCACGATGGATTCCGCCAGGTTCAGCAGGTACTCCCGGTGCCGCTGCCAGATGGCATCGGCCTCGCCGGAGGCGGCCAGCCGGACGGCCGCGTACTCCTTGATCATGTCGAGCAGGCGGTACCTGGCGTCGCCGTCCAGCTCGTAGTCCACAGTCACCAGCGACTTGTCGATCAGCGCGGCCAGCACGTCGAGCACCATTGGCGCCGGGATCTCCGCGCTGCAGCAGATCTGCTCGGCCATGTCCAGGTTCCAGCCGGCGAAGACGGACAGCCTGCGCAGCAGCACCTGCTCCGGCCCAGTCAGCAGCTCATAGCTCCAGTCCACGGTGGCCCGCAGCGTCTGCTGGCGCGGCGGCGCGGTGCGCGGGCCGGCCGCGAGCAGCTGGAACCGGTTACCGAGCCGCGCGTCGATCTGGTCGACCGACAGGGCCCGGACCCGCGCCGCGGCCAGCTCGATGGCCAGCGGGATGCCGTCCAGCGTCCGGCACAGCCGGACGACCGCGTCGATGTTGCCGGGCGCGAGCGTGAAGCCGGGCCGGACCGCCGCGGCCCGCTCGGAGAACAGCCGGATCGCCGCATGCCCGGCGTTGCCCTGGTCGGACAGCTCACCGGCCTGGCCGGGCAGCTCAAGCGGCGGGACCCGCCAGGCGGTCTCGCCGCGGACCTGCAGCGGCTCCCGGCTGGTCGCGATCAGCCGCACCGACGGGCAGCTGGCCAGCAGCTGCTGCACCAGCTCAGCGCAGGCGTCCAGGACATGCTCGCAGGTATCAAGCAGCAGCAGCATCCGGCGCGGCCGCAGTACGTCGGCCAGGGTCTCGGTCAGCGGCCGGTCCGGTTCCTCCCGGATGCCGAGGGTGGCGGCGACCCGCAGCGGGACCAGCGCGGCATCGTCGGTATCGCCGAGCTCGACCAGCCAGGCGCCATCGGGGAAGCCCGGCACGATCTCGCAGGCCAGCCGGATCGCCAGCCTGGTCTTGCCGATGCCGCCTGGCCCGCACAGGGTCAGCGCGCGGACCTCGCCCAGCAGCAGGGCAAGCTCCGCCAGATCTCGCTCGCGGCCGACGAAGCTGTTCGGCTCCGCGGGGAGATTGCCTAGGCCGCTCGCGATATCGGTAGTCATCGTCTTTCTGCGGTTGTTTCCGGCCACCCAAGTGTCTCAGAGGACGGCTCATCCGCAACGGAGCAGGCAATCGCGTCGGTGTAACGGAGCCGGCCGAAATACATGACCTTGATCAGCACCCACCATTCCTGGCCGGGCCGCGCGGCCGGGTCCGCGGTCAGCCGGTAGCGCAGGGTTACCTGCTCGGCCGGCCCGGCGGCGAAGCCGCGGGTCCACGGCGCGGCGCTGCCCCAGCAGCCGGCCGGCCAGACGAGCTGCGCCTCGCCCCTGATCGCCGACGCGGCGTGATTGGCCAGCCGGACGGCAACCTCGCCGTGGCCGCCCGGCCGCAGCACCAGCTCGCGGGATGCCAGGCAGATCTCAAGCTCCGCCGCGGTCGCCTGCTCATCGGCCAGGTAGCGCTCGACGAACTGGCCGGCCGGCAGGCCGGGCGATGGCGGGCCCGGCTGGCCGACGGTGACCAGCGCGGCGTCCTCCAGCCGCTGGCCGGCCGCGTCGCCGATGCTGGCGGCCAGGAAGTAGCGCCCGGCGGCGGCGCCCGGCAGCGCCCGCACCCGCAGGTCCCAGCTGGCATGCCCGCGCGGCGGCAGATCGTATCTCAGCGGGCCGGCCTGCTCGACGGCAAGCTCCGGCGGCACGTCGAGCTCGGCCAGGCCGGCCGCTGGCTGCGGCCCGCAGGCGACGGTCAGCCGCAGCCCGGCGGGCTCGCCGCCGGCCCTGGCGAGCGTGATCCGGGCTCCTCGCCCGGACCAGCCGCCGTCCGGTTCGCTGGCGGAAAGATGCACCGCGACCGGCAGGTTCCCGGCCGGGGCCGGCCCCTTGCCATGCAGCCAGTAGCGGGTAAATACCGGCTGGGCGGGTTCCGGCGGCAGCGCGGCCGCGACCTCGCCACTGACCTCGCCACTGACCTCGCCATCGGCCGCCTGCCCGGCCCCGCCGCGGGCCGTGCCGTCGGCCGCGGCCAGCCACGGCAGCGGCGTGAGCGCCATCGTCACCGGGCCGGCCGCCGTCAGCTCGGCGGACGCCGCGCCGTCGCGCATTCCGAGCGGCTCGCCGCCGGCCACCTCGTCGACCAGGCCGGCCAGGCTCGCGGCGGCCAGCCCCGGCGCCAGCCGCACCGTGGCGGTACCGGGCACGGCCCGGCCGGAGACGTCCCGCAGCCGGGCGGTCACGCCGTCCGCCAGCCGGGGCGCGGCGGTCCGGCCGGACGCCAGCGGGTTCCCGCGCGGCTTCAGCGCGGACAGCACGGCGGTGGCCGGCTCGGCCGAGGCCAGGCTCACGGCGGCGGGCAGCGGGCCGTCGTGCAGGCCGGTCTCGCAGCCGAGCAGATCGCGGTTGTAGTCCAGCCCGGCCAGCGGGAAGCCAGCGGAGCGCCAGTCACCGGGCCCGGCGGCCAGCGCGTACTCGAACGTGTGACTCCAGTGCTGCCAGGCGAAGCTGGTGCCATCCGGCGCGGTGCGGGCGTCGCCGTCGATCCAGACCCCGCAGGGCCAGCCGCTGCAGGACCGCATCAGCGAGATGTACAAGGTGCCGTCCGGCGTCACCAGGCTGCTCGGCGTGCCGCGGTTCAGCAGCGCCACCGAGTGGCCGGCCAGGTCCAGGCCGCCCGCCTGGTCCGGCCCGGCCGTGGCGGCCTCGATCTCCGCATCGGCCAGGTCGGCCGTGACCGCGCCGATCGCGGCGGCCAGGTCGTGGCCGGCCACGATCAGCACCGGCAGATCCAGGGCGCCGCGGACGTCGGCGCCCGGGCCGAACGCCTGCTCCCGGCTGACCGCGGCCGGCACCCAGAGCCGGGCGCTGGCGCCCGCCGCCAGCTGCGCCGCCAGCGCGCGGGCGGCCGCCGGGCCCGCCGCGGCGAGCACCTCGGCGGTGAACGGGTTCTGCTCCGGGCCGCCGAGCGCGATGCGGACGTCGGGCAGGTTCGAGTCGAGGTCGATCGCGCCGTACCGGGGGCCGTCCGGCCGCGAGCAGGTGGCCGTGACTCCCTGGCTGGCCAGGCCGGCCAGCAGGGCCCGGATAGCCACCGTGGATCCGTTAATAATCTGCGGTGTTATCACTTCGCCGACACCGATAGCCCGGGTCAGCCGCCGTCCGGACGGATCTGTCAGCCGTACCCGGACGGCGGAGGACAGGCCGAACCACTCGTGCGCGGGGTTGTCCAGGGTGTACCAGTGCTGCGCGGCGTCGGCATCGGCGCTGCCGAACGGGCGGCCGATCGCGGACAGCGCGGTCTGGTAGACCGGCAGCGCGCCGGGCGCCCGGGCCGGGAAGCGGACCCGCAGCAGCCGGTCGCTGCCGATCGAGCCGCCGGTGTGAGTGCGGAACTCGATCCGCTGCGCGCCGTCCCACAGCACCGTTTCCTGGATGATCCGCAGCTCGCCGAGGGTCAGCTCGGCGACCAGCCGGGCGCCGGCCGGGCAGCGCTCCGCCCGCACCGTGGCGGGCGCCGCGGCCGAGCCGGCGCCCGGCCCCTTCGGCGACAGCAGCCACGGGCCCTCGGCCCATTTCGGGTGGTAGTCGTACTCCTCCTGGAGCAAGAGCTCGTTGGCCTGGCCGCGGATAAGCTCGGTGCCTGAGCGCTTGTCCAGGATCCGGCTCAGCGTCCCGCCGCGCGCCGGGTCGGCCTCGACCAGGAACGCGTCGTTCTCGATCACCAGCCCGCCGGCCGGGCCCAGCCTGCCGCACCCGGGTCGCCCGGCGCCGGAGCGGCCGTTACCCAGTAGGTCCGGTAGCCGAGGGCCGGCACGCTGTCCGCCCGGAACGTCAGCGTCAGGCCGGCCAGCGTGCCGTCGCCGTGCCGCCGGACGCCGTCGGCCAGGAACGCGACCGGGGCGCCGCGCTCGTCGGCCAGCTGCAGCCACGGGGTGCCCGGCGCGGCGAAGTCCAGAGTGACGCTGGCCATCCCTGGCCTGGCGGCGGACAGCGTGTTGAACACGGCCACCGCCCGGCTGGCGCCGGTATCAGCCGCCGCCGCCCCGTTGCCCGCCGCCGCTGGCCACCTGGTGTCCGCCAGGCCGGCCAGGTACCGCGCCGCGCCGCGGCGGGCGCCGTCGCCGCGGGCCAGCGCCTCCTGCCAGCCGGCCAGCAGGTCCAGGTAGACCTGGTCGCCCTCGGTGCCGGTGATCGCGTCGTGGTGCGCGCCGAAGACCAGCTGCCGCCAGGCCTTGTCCAGCCCCGCGGCCGGGTACCCGGCGCCGGCCAGCCAGGCCAGCGTCGCCAGCCGCTCGCCGTCCTCGACCGCGATCTCGGCGGCCCGCTGCAGCTGCTTAGTGTCGACGTAGGACACGTCCTTGCCGGGATACACCGGGTTCATGTCCCTGGTCTGCGGGGTGATCCACACGGCGCGCCGCCCGGCGTCCCGGCGCACCGCGGCGAAGAACTCGCTCGGCACCGCGGTGACGAACCTCGGCCAGACGTAGCGGGCGCTCCAGTCCCGGTAGATCCGGGTTGCCCAGCGGGACGGGATCACGTGGTCGGCGCCGACCGGCAGCAGCACGTTACGGGTCGCGGCCACCGGCGCGAGCAGCGCGAACTGCTGGTAGGCGGCCAGCTGCGCAGCGGCCAGGTCGGGGGCGTCCTGGGTCACCCAGCCTGCCCCGTAGTGATTGGGCAGATAGGCGGTCAGCAGGCCGCCGCCATCCGGCGAGATCCACTCGAACTCGCTGGGGAACTGCATCCGGGTGTTGTCGCCGACGCTGCGGTTCGGCCCCCACTGGTGGAACGGGCCCCTGGCCCAGGCGGACTCGGCCAGCCCGGCCGCGGCCATCAGCCCCGGGTAGCCCGGATCGAACCCGAACGCGTCCAGCATCCAGGCCGTCTTCGGGTCGGCACCGAGCACGTCGCGCTGGTAGCCGAGCCCGTAGATCGCGTTGCGGATGGTGGACTCGGCGGATGTCAGGTTGGTGTTCGGCTCGTTGTAGCTGCCGCCGACGATCTCCACCCGGCCGGTGGCGATGAACTTCAGCAGGTCCGCGCGGTCCTCCGGGTGCGCGTCGAAGTGCGGCTTCAGGTAGTCGATCTCGGCCAGCACGAACTTGTAGTCCGGGTCCTGCCTGGCCTCGTCCAGGTGCAGCCGGACCAGCTCGAAGGCGGTCCTGGCGTCCGGCAGCCGGCCGGACTCGTCCGGCAGCAGCAGCCGGGACTCGGTGAACTGGCCCTGGGTGTTCCACCACACCGGGTCGTAGTGGAAGTGGCTGACCATCCACATGGTCCAGCCGGTCTCCGCGACGGTAATCTCGCCGGGCAGCTCAGCGCGGGAGCCGGACCGCTCAGCCGCCGCCGTCGCGGTGACGCGCAGCACGGCGCCCGGGCCGTGCGGCGCGGCGACCTCGACCGGGATCTCGGCGATCGCGGTGCCGCCTGGCGGCGGCGCGGCGACCGCGGCCGGGCGCGGGGTGCTTACCCCGGGCCCGTCGACACGCACAGTGACCATCTCGCCGCCGTCACCACCGGCCAGGCCGTCGTGGCCGCCCGGCTCGCCGCCGTGGCCGGCCAGCGTCACCCGGACCAGCTGCAGCGGGCGCCTGACTGTCCCGCCAAACAGGTCGGTCGAGGCAACTTCGCTGATCCGCATGGCGATATCGTCCCATGGCCGCCGCCAGCCGGTCAGCCCAGCGGTGCCCGGGCACGGCGGATAGCATGGCCACGGAAGCGCCGCAGGCCGCCCGTCCAGGGCGCGCGGCAGGGCCGGCGCGGCGAGCGGAGCGTGACTGCCGATGCCAGATCCGCCAGTGACGCTGCGGGACGTCGCCGGGAGAGCCGGCGTGCATCCGGCGACCGCGTCCCGCGCGCTCAACCCGGAGACCAGGATCCTGGTCTCCGAGGAAACCACCCGCCGGGTGCTGGCGGCCGCGGACGAGCTCGGCTACCGGCCGAACCCGGTGGCGCGGAGCCTGCGGACCAGGCGCTCGCATACCGTCGGCGTGCTGATCCCGGACCTCAACAACCCGCTGTTCCCGCCGATCGTGCGCGGCCTCGACGACCGGCTGGCCGCGGCCGACTACGTCGCGCTGATCGGCAACACCGACGGCGACGACGAGCGCGAGCGGGTCGTGTTCGAGCAGATGCGGGCCAGGCACGTGGACGGCTTCGTGCTGGCCACCGCGCACCTGCGCAGCTCGCTGCTGGCCGAGGCGGCCCGCGCCGAGCTGCCCGTCGTGCTGATGAACCGGCTGGCCGAGGACTACAGCTTCCCGTCCGTCTCGGTCGACAACGAGCGCGGGATCCGGATGGCGGTGACCCATCTGGCCGCGCTCGGGCACCGCCGGATCGCGCACATCGCCGGGCCGCAGGAAGTGTCCACCGGGCTGAACCGGTACCGCGGCTTCCTGACCGCGATGGCCGCCTGCGGGCTGCCGGTCGATCCGGGCCAGGTCGTCTTCGCCCGGTCGTTCTCGCTGGACGAGGGCATCCGCTGCTGCCGCGAGCTGCTGGCCGGCCCGGATCGCTGCACGGCCGTCGCGGCCGGGAACGACATGCTCGCGCTCGGCTGCTATGCCGCGCTGGACGCGGCCGGGCTGACCTGCCCGGACGACATGTCAGTCGTCGGCTTCAACGACATGCCGTTCATCGACCTGCTCCGGCCGCCGCTGACCACCGTCAGGTTCCCGCACTACCAGGTCGGGACGGAGGCGGCCCAGCTGCTGCTGGAGCGCATCGGCGGGCATAACGGGCCGGTGAAGATCCTCTACCTGGCGCCGGAGTTCATCGTCCGCGGCTCCACCGCCGGCGTCCCGGCCGGCTAGCCCAGGATCCGGCTAGCGCCGGGCCAGCTGGCGGGCCATCCAGTCGGCGGTATAGGGCCGGTGGTGCTGCGGCAGGTTGGCGCAGCCGTGGTTCCCCTCGGCGAGCAGCAGCAGCTCGGCCGCGTGGCCGGCCTCGTCCGCGAGCTGCCGCGCCTGCTGCCAGGGGATGATCCGGTCCCGCTGGCCGGTCACGATCAGCAGCGGCGCGGTCACCGCAGCCGCCCGGCCCGCCATGGTCAGCTGGCCGGCCCGCCGCCTGGCCTCGTCCGCGGTGGCCGCCTTGGACCGGACCCGGAACGCCGCCCGGGTGAGGTCGGGCAGCTTATCCCAGGTCGCGCCGAAGTCGTACGGCCCGCACAGCGCGGCGCAGGCCCGCACTCGCCGGTCGCCGCTGGCCAGCCGCGGCGCATAGTAACCGCCCAGGCTGACCCCCCAGACCCCGATCCGGGCCGGATCCAGGCCGGGCAGCCCGGCCACCGCGTCGATGATGGCGCCGCCGGGAACTTCCCAGTCCGGCCTGATCGCCAGCGCGTACTCGGCCTCGCCCTGCCCCGGGCCGTCCACGGCGAACGTGGCCAGGCCCCGGTCCAGGAACAGCGCCTCGGTCGCGCGGAGTTCCTCCTTGGCCGAGTCGAGACCGGAAATCATGATCACTACCGGGTGCGGGCCCGCTGTCCCCGGCCGTCGCAAGATGCCCGGCAGGACGCCGCCGTCGAACGGGATCTCTATCCGCTCGCCGGGCGGATCCAGGTACGGCAGCGCATCGGTCAGGCACCGGACGGCCGCCGCGTGGGCCGCCCGCAGCTGCGCCATGTCCTGGACGAACAGGAACTTCGCGAAGTGGTAGTACACCGCGGCCTGGGCCAGGTGGCCGCCGCCGGACCGGGTCCGGCCGTCGCCGAGCGCCAGCCGCCCGAGATTCTCGTGCTCGGCGGCGGCCTGGCACCATGCGGCGCACCAGCCGCTCCAGTCACTGATGGCGGCGGTGATCCGGGTGAAATCATTCGCGTCTACCCCGTTGGCGGTGAAGCGGGGCGCCCAGTGGCCGATGGCCGCAGTCACCAGCTGATCCGCCATGGGCCAAGTGTTGCATACGATTGCATCGAGGACATGGCGGCTGCCGTCGCGCTGAAACGGATGGTCCGCGGCCAGTCTCTGCGCGCTGGCTGCCGGTCCGGGCCAGGGTTGCCGCCAGGATCCGATAACGGCTTGGCCACAGCCCGTTGACAACCCGGCGAGCGGTACGCAACGCTCGGTGCGCAAGCGTTGCACGCAAACGATTGTGAGACCCGTTGGGACAGCTTCCGAGGGCAGCGAGATGACCGAGCAGCACAACGGCCGCACGCTCGGCTGGCTGGGTACCGGCCGGATGGGCGCGGAGCTAGTCCGCCGGCTCCTCGCGGCCGACTGCGACGTGGCGGTCTACAACCGGACCAAGGCCAAGGCCGAGCCGCTCGCCGAGGCCGGCGCCAAGATCGCGGACACGGCCGCCGAGCTGGCCGGCCGGGACATCGTGTTCGTTACCGTAGGCACCTCCCAGGACTTGATCGACGCGCTGACCGGTCCCGCCGGGGTGCTGTCATCCGGCCAGGCGCCGGGCATCGTGGTTGACTGCTCGACCATCTCGGCCGACGCATCGCGGCAGGTCCGAGCGGAGCTGGCGGCGCGGGGGACGGTGCTCCTCGCCGCGCCGGTGATGGGCAACCCCAGGGTCGCCAGGGCCGGGCTGACCCTGGCGGTGTCCGGCCCGCGGGCCGCGTTCGATGCCGCGCGGCCCTACCTGGACCTGCTTGGCGCCGGGGCGACCTATGTCGGCGAGGGCGAGCTAGCCCGGATCGTGAAGCTCTGCCACAACCTCTTCCTCGGCGTGGTGATCCAGTCGCTGGCCGAGGTGACGATCCTGGCGCAGAAGAGCGGCGTCAGCAGGCAGGCGCTGCTGGCCTGCCTCAACGACAGCGTGATGGGCTCGGCGTTCACCAGGTACAAGACCCCGGCGCTGGTGAACCTCGACTTCCACGCCACCTTCACGGCAGAGCTGCTGCGCAAGGACTTCGATCTGGGCCTGGCCGCCGCGCGCGAGCGGGAGGTACCGCTGCCGGTAGCATCCCTCGTGCACCAGCTGGTGCAGAGCCTCGTCGGGCACGGCCTCGGCCAGGCCGACTTCGCCGCGCTGCTGACGCTGCAGGCGCAGTCGGCGGGCCTGGAACTGGTCAGCGAGAACGCCGAAGTAACTGACGGACTCGGCCCCGGCGGCCACGCCGGGGGCGGGGAACCCTCGTGAGCTGCGCGGCTCACCATCCGCGGCTGGCCGGGCCGCCGGCCGGTCATCTCATCCGTTATCAATCGGAAGGAGGACCGGGATGAGCCCACACCGCACCCGGTTCTTGTCTCTCGGCGCCGCGGCCGCGGCCGCTGCCATGCTCGCCGCCTGCAGCAGCAGCGGCAGCCCCAGCTCCAGCTCCAGTTCTCCGGCCGCGACCAAGGCGCCGATCACGATCGGCGCATCCGTGTCGCTGACCGGCGACTTCTCCGCCGACGGCCAGGCCTTCAAGCGCGGCTACCAGCTGTGGGCGGCCGACGTCAACCGCGCGGGCGGGCTGCTCGGCCGCCAGGTCAAGCTGACCTTCCTGGACGACAAGAGCGACCCGACCCAGGGCAGCACGAACGTCCAGCAGCTGATCAGCTCCGACCACGTGAATCTCCTCTTCGGCCCGTTCTCGTCACTGATCACCGGGCCGACCGCGTCGGTCGCCGCCCGGTACGGGTTCGCGATGATCGAGGGCGCCGGCGGCGCTCCGGCGGTCTTCAACACCCCGTCCAATAAGGCCAGGCACAACGTGTTCGACGTGAGCTACCCGATCGTGGCCCAGTACGATCCGCTGGTCACCTGGATCAAGTCGCTGCCAGGCCGGCCAGCGGCCGACGACCGCGGCCTACCCGATCATCGACAACCCGTTCACGATCCCGCCAGAGTGGCGTGCCAAGCGGCTGCTGGCGGGGGCTGGGGTCAGGAGCCTCTATGCCAAGGTCATTCCCGCCGAAGCGCCCGACTACCGGGCCGCCGCCGACCAGGTGGCCGCGACCGGCGCCCAGGTCGTGCTGCTCGGCTCCGTGGACGTGCCGACCGTCAATGCGTTCATGAAGGCGTTCCAGCAGCAGCACTACAACCCAAAGATCTTCGCCGCCACCGCCGGCCCGGACCAGGGCGGCGCGTTCCTCAGCGCGGTCGGCAAGGCCAACGCCAACGGCGTCATGACGGCAAACGGCTGGTACGGCGGCTACCGCAACGCGGCGAGCCAGGCCATGGTGGCCGAATACATCGCGAAGTACGGCGGCACCGCCTCCGACATCAACTCCGACGTCGCCGAGGCCTACTCGGTGGGGCAGGTGGCGGCGCAGGCCGTTAAGGCCACCAGCGGCACCGACAACGCCAAGATCATCAGCTACCTGCACAGCGGGGCCACGCTGGCCAGCGTGCAGGGCCCGGTGCAATTCAACTCGCTGGGCGAGAACATCAAGCCGGTGGTGTTCGTTTTCCAGTGGCAGAACGGCAAGTACAACCAGGTGCTCCCGGAGGGAGCAGCCGGCTCGGTTCCCATCCAGTTCCCCAAGCCGGCCTGGCCGTAGCCGGACTTGCCCTAGCGGGCAAGCAGGTCACGGAGTAGCACGGAGCATCGCGGAGGCGGCATGGGCAGAGAAATCTACCGGGCGGTCGCCGACGGGATCCTCGGCGGCGGCGTGTACGCGCTGATGGCGGTCGGGCTGACGCTGATCTTCGGCGTGCTCGACATCATCAACATCGCGCAGGGCATTCTCGTCGTGCTGGCCGCCTACCTCAGCTCCGTGCTCTCCGTGCACCTGCACCTGGATCTCTTCACCGGCCTGCTGGTCACGATCCCGGTGATGTTCGTCGTCGGGGTCGCCATCCAGGTCCTGTTCATGCGCCGGCTGCGCGGCCGCGAGCGGACCTCGATGTCGCTGCTGGCGAGCTACGCCGTGATGATCATCATCGAGGGGATCCTGTATCTGGGCTTCGGCCCGGACTACGTGTCGCTGAACGCCTGGTACGTCACCTCGACCGTCCGGGTGTTCGGGTTCTACCTGCCTTACATCTACCTGTTCGGCTTCGGCCTGGCGATGGCCCTGGTGGCGGGACTGTATCTGATGCTGTACCGGACGAAATTCGGCCGCAGCCTGCGCGCCACCATGCAAGATCAGGTGGCCGCCCGGCTGATCGGCATCGACGTCAACCGGGTGGCCGCGCTCGCCTTCGGGATCGGGGTCGGGGTTACCGCGGTAGGCGGGATGGTGTTCGGCGCCACTACCACTTTCAACCCCAACAGCGGCTACGACCTGATCTCCCGGCTGCTTGCCATTATCATCCTCGGCGGCCTCGGCAGCATCGGCGGCGCGCTCGCGGCGGCCGTCTTCATGACGACGGTGGAGGCCATCGTCAACATCTGGTCGCCAACCTGGTCCGTGGTCGTGTTCTACGCAGCTCTCGTGGTCGTGCTCACCTTCCGGCCGAATGGCCTGTTCGGCCGCAGCACGGTGCGGGCGCAATGAGCTCCCGCGCCGCCTTGCAGTGGGGCCTGGTCGCGGCCGGGGCGGCGATCGCCGCGGTCTTCCCGCTGGTCTTCACGAGCCCCCTGGTGACCCAGATCGCCGTCGACACGCTGATCTTCGCCGGGGCTACGGCCGCCTGGAACATCTTCTCCGGCTACAGCGGCTACATCTCGCTCGGGCACGCGGTGTTCTTCGGGGCCGGCGCTTACACGGCCGGGGTGGCTGCCCAGGACTGGCAGATCAGCGGCGCCGCGGAGTTCCTGCTGCTGCCGCTTGGCGGCGCGGTGGCGGCACTGATCGCGGTGCCATTCGGGCTGATCGCGCTGCGGGTTCGCCGGCACACGTTCGTGGTGGTCACGATCGCGGTGTTCTTCATCTTCCAGCTGATGGCGTACAACCTGACGGTTACCGGCGGCACCGTCGGGATCAACGCGCCATTCCTGGGCTGGACGCCGGACACGTACAACAACCCGTTCTACTACCTCGCGCTCATCATCGCGGCCGGCACCACGGCGCTGTCCTGGCTGATCCGCCGGTCCAGGTTCGGGCTGCAGCTGCGGGCAATCAGGGATGACGAGGACCGTGCCCGCGGCCTCGGCGTGCGCGCCATGCGGGTGAAGCTGACCGCCTTCGTGGTCTCGGCGGTGGTGATGGGCCTGATCGGGGCCTTGTGGCTGTTCTTCATCGTCCAGGTGCTGCCGCAGTACGGCTTCGACCCGCTACTCGACCTGTCGATTGCGCTGATGGCCTTCCTCGGCGGGCTCGGCCGGGTAGCGGGCCCGCTGATCGGGGCGCTGCTGCTGGAGCCCGGGCAGCAGTACCTGACGCTGCATCTCACCAATTCCTATCTGAGCGAGATCATCCTGGGAGCGCTGTTCCTGCTGGTGATCATGTTCCTGCCGCGGGGGATCCTGCCGTTCGCCGAGGAGCGGCTGGCGGCCTGGCGGGGCCGCCGGGACCGGGCCGCTGATACCGGCCCCGGCGAGCAGCCGGGCTGGCAGCGGGTACCGGCCCAGGGCGCCGGGGAGGCCCGGTGACCGCCCTGCTGCGCGCCGAGGGCGTGACCAAGGCCTTCGGCGGGGTGCAGGCGCTCGGCGGCTGCACGGTCGAGGTCGAGCGGGGCAGCATCACCGGGCTGATCGGGCCGAACGGATCCGGGAAGACCACGCTGTTCAATGTGATCACCGGGTATCAGCGGCTGGACGCCGGCCAGGTGTACGTCGACGGCACGCCGATCACGAACGCGCCGCCGCAGCGGGTATTCGCCCTCGGCATCGGCCGGACCTTCCAGCTGACCCGGATCTTCCCCACCCTCACGGTGATGGAGAACATGCTCGTCTCGGCCCAGCACACTAGCCGCGGCCGGGCCAGGAATCGCAACCCGCTGGCCAGGGCGGGCGGCGCCGCGGACCGGCTGCATGCGATGGAACTGCTGGACTTCCTCGGCATCGCCGGGCACGCGGCGGAGCTGGCCGGAACGCTGTCTTACGGCCAGCGCAAGCTGCTCGAGCTCGCCTACGTGCTGGTCGCCGACCCCGCGATCGTACTGCTCGACGAGCGCCGGCGGGGTGAACCCGTCGCTGATCAACCACATCAGCTCCCGGATCCGGGAGCTGAACGCGGCCGGGCGGACCTTCCTCATCGTCGAGCACAACATGGATTTCGTGATGGGCATCTGCGGGCGCATCGCGGTCCTTGACTACGGCACGGTCGTCGCCACCGGGCCGCCCGACGTCATCAGGGCGGACCCCAAGGTGCTTGACGCCTACCTCGGCACGACCGAAGACGACGATGACGCCGGCTGAGCCCATGCCACCGGGCGACGCGCTGGTGCTGGACGGGGTGGTGGCCGGCTACGGCGGCGGCGACGTGCTGCACGGGGTATCGCTGAGCGTGCCAGCGGGGGCGATCACCTGCATCGTCGGGCCCAACGGAGCGGGCAAGTCGACGCTGCTCGCGACGATCAGCGGGCTGCTGCGGCCGCGGCGCGGCAGCATCACGCTGCGCGGCGAGCCGCTGGCGGGCAAGAGCCCGCGCCAGATCCTGGATCTGGGCATGGTGCATGTGCCGCAGAACCACAGCCTGTTCCGCGACATGACGGTCCGCGAGAACGTCGAGCTCGGCGGCTACATCATCAAGGACCGCTCGCTGCTTGCCCGCAGGCTGGCGCAGATCGAGGAGATGTTCCCGCAAGTGGCGGCGTGGGCGGCGAAGAAGGCCGGCAGCCTGTCCGGCGGGGAGCAGCGGCTGGTGGAATTCGCCCGCTGCCTGATGCTCGACCCGTCCGTGATCATCTTGGACGAGCCGTCGATGGGCCTGTCGCCGAAGGTGCTGAAGTCCGTATTCGGCGCGGTCGCGATGATGAACGCGAGCGGCAAGACCGTGCTGCTCGTCGAGCAGAACGCGCGGGCCGGCCTGCGGCTGTCCAGCCACGGCGTGGTGCTGGAAAACGGCCGGGTGCGGCTGGCAGGCTCCGGCCGGGAGGTACTTGATCATCCCGAGATCGGCGCGCTCTACCTCGGCGGCGCGGTGCCGCCCGGCCGGGGCCCGGCTTGATGGTCGATGTGCCCGGCTTGATGGTCGATGTGCCCGGCTTGATGGTCGATGTGCCCGGCTTGGTCGTCGATGTGCACTGCCACGTGATCGTGGCGGAGATGACGACGACCGCAGTGCCAGCCGACTGGCGCCCCGCCGTCAGCCGCCCCACGGCCGGCCGCGCTGGCAGCGGCCAGGTCGTCACGTTCCGCGGCCGGGAACTCCGCTCGACCGTCGCCGAGTTCAGTGACATCGACGTGATGATCGCCGAGGCGGCCGCGGGGGGAGTTGACCACCTGCTGCTCTCGCCGTGGATCATGCTGGTGCCGACCGAGGCGGACCTGGCTGACGCCATCGGAGTCTGCCGGGTGCAGAACGAGGCGCTGGCCCGCGCCGCGGCCGGCCGCCGGGTCAGCGCGCTCGGCGCGGTTCCGTTGCAGGACGCGGCCGCCGCCGCGGCCGAGCTCGCCGGGCTGATGCGGCTGCCCGGGATGTGCGGCGCGGAGGTGCCGGCCAGCGTCCAGGGCAGCTACCTCGGGGATGACCGGTTCCTGCCGTTCTGGGAGGCCGCTGAGGCGACCAGGGCCCTGATCTTCGTGCATCCCACCACCCGGGGCTTCGGGCTGCCCGCGCTGGCCGACTACTACCTGTGGAACTCGGCCGGGAACCCGCTGGAGACCACCGTGACGGCCGCGCACCTGGCCGCGGCCGGTGTGCTTGAGCGATTTCCCGGCCTGCGCATCCTGCTGGCACACGGCGGCGGCGGGCTGCTCGCCATCCGCGGCCGGCTGCGCCGCGCGTTCGCCGCCAGGCCGGAGGCTAGGGCGCGGGCAGCGGCCGGGCCGGACGAGTCGCTGCGCCGGTTCTACTACGACACCGTGACCCACGATCAGGCGCTGCTCGCCGACCTCGTCGGCTATGCCGGGGATGAGCATGTGCTGCTCGGCTCGGACCGGCCGTTCGACATGGGCAGCGACCAGCCGGGCGAGGAGGTCAGGGCGCTGCGGCTGGCCGCGGCGGCGCAGCACCGCATACGCGGCGGCAATGCCGCCCGGCTGCTCGGCCTGCGCGGTCCCTGGACCGGGACATGACCGGGATCTTCGACGTGGTGGTGGCCGGGGCTGGCCACAACAGCCTGGTCGCGGCCGCATACCTGGCCAGGGCCGGGCTGCGGTGCGTGGTGCTCGAGGCCGGGGCCGACATCGGCGGGGACACCAGCTCGGCGGAGCTGACCGTGCCCGGCTTCCGGCATGACAGCTGCTCGACGGCGCACAACCTGATCCAGGGCGGCCCGATCATCCGCGACGACGAGCTGGAGCTGGCCGCCCATGGCCTGGAGTACCTGCATCCGGATCCCGTCGTGCACGTCCCGTTCCCGGACGGCGAATGGCTGACCATGTGGCGCGACGAGGACCGGACGGCCGCCGAATTCGCCAGGTTCTCCGCCCGGGATGCGGCCGCCTACCGCCGGATGATGGCCGAGTACGCGGTGGTCGCGCCCGTCCTCACCCGCCGCCGGTATACCCCGGCCGCCCGTGGCGAGCCGCTCAGCCGGGCGCTGGCCGGCCAGCCGGGTAACGCCCGGTGGCTGCGCGCTGACGCGATGTCCGCCTGGGATGTCATCCGCGAGCAGTTCGAGGACGACCATGTCCGGGCGTTCATGCTGTGGATGTCGTTCATGACGATGCAGCCGCCGGACCGCCCTGGCACCGGCCTGCTCGCCTACTCGCTGGCGTACGGCAGGCAGCGGCACAGCTGGACGCTGCCGCGCGGTGGCTCGGCGGCGCTGCCCAGCGCGCTGGCCCGGGTGATCGAGGGCCATGGCGGCGTCATCGTCACCGGCGCGCGGGTAACGGCGCTGGTGCTGGAGCGCGGACGGTGCGCGGGCGTCGAGACGGCAGCGGGGGAGCGGTACCTGGCGGCCCGCGCGGTGCTGTCCACGATCCACGTCAAGCACCTGGTCAAGATGGCGCCCGAGCGGGCCTGGGGCGCGGATTTCCTGGCCGGGGTGCGGACCTGGCGGCCGGGTATCTCGATGTTCGTCACGCACTACGCGGTGCGCCGCGCGCCGCGCTTCCCGGCGGGCGGCGGAGCGGTCCAGCCGGCCGCGGCCGGTACGCCGCAGTCGGCCCGGCGGATGCTGCGGCTGGCGGCCGACTTCTTCGCCGGGCGGATCGCCGACGACGATCCCGTTCTGCTCGTGCTGTGCCCGACCGCCGCCGATCCGTCCAGGGCGCCGGATGGCCAGCACACCCTCAAGGTCGTGGGCTTCCAGCCCTACGAACTGCCGGACGGGCCGGCCCGCTGGGACGATCGCAAGGACCAGGTCGCCGCGGCTAACCTCGCCCAGTTGCGCCGGTACGCGCCGGGCCTTACCGACGACGTCATCCTCGGGTCGTCGGTGCACAGCCCGCTGGATCTGGAGCGGATGAACTCCCATAACTGGCACGGCTCCTGCCATGGCGGCGAGGCCGGATCGCCCGGGCGGGCCGGTTACCGGATGCCGATCCCCGGGCTCTACCAGACGGGCGCGACCACTTACCCGGGCGGGTCGGTCTCCGGCGCGCCCGGCCGTAACGCCGCGGCGGTCATGCTCGCCGATCTGGGCAGCAGCCTCGCCGCGGCGATAGCCGCAGGGTGATGCGCAAAGTCGTGGCGCGGTGACGGCTGGGACCGGTGGCGGGGTTCGGGCGGAGGTGATCACGATCTGGTAGCTTCGGCGCGTCGTGCCCGGTAGCGCACCGGGGCTCCGCTAGGAGTGCTGATTGTCTACGATCCGCACTGGGCATCGAGTCTCTGCACTGGCTGCGCGACATGGACTTCGACGAAGACCGCTCCCAGCTCTGCCGGGGCTCAGCACCGCAGATCATGGCCGGCATCAGGAACCTCGCCATCGGGCTGATCCACGCCAGCGGCCGCACCAAGATCGCCCCGACACTGCGCTGGGTAGCACGCAAACCCACCCGCGCCCTGATATTCCTCTGCCAATCCACCTGACTAGTGCCGCGACCGGTAACGCTTGCCCTCTTTGGCGACTGCCTCGGAATTAGGGAAGACTCGGGGCGGCGGGGACGAGGGAGGACCTGAATGAAGGCGATTGTGCAGAACGTCTACGGATCCGCCGACACGTTGCGGTTCGGGGACATCGAAATGCCGGTAATCGGCGGCGACGAGGTCCTGGTGCGCGTACGGGCGGCCGGCGTCGACCCAGGGGTTTGGCATCTCATGACCGGTCGTCCCTACCTCGTACGCCTCATGGGGATGGGTGTGCGCCGCCCCAAGGTGCCCGTGCGAGGCCGTGACCTCTCCGGTGTCGTCGAGGCTGTGGGTAGCCGTGTCACCCGATTCCGTCCGGGCGACGAGGCCTACGGCGTGACCACGGTCGGCTCGTTCGCCGAATACGCGCGGTCGCGGGAGAGCCATCTTGCCCGCAAGCCCGCCAATCTGAGCTTCGAGCAGGCTGCGGCGGTGCCCATCTCGGGCATGACCGCGCTGCAGGGCCTGCGCGACGTCGGACGTGTGCAGCCAGGCCAGCGCGTGCTGGTCATCGGCGCGGCAGGCGGCGTCGGCTCCTTCGCCGTCCAGCTGGCCCACGCGTTCGGCGCCCGGGTGACGGCATGTGCAGCACTGCGAAGATCGACCTGGTCCGGTCCATCGGAGCCGACGACGTGATCGACTACACCCGCGAGGAGGCGGACGCGCGCGGACCGCAGTTCGACCTGATCCTCGACACCGCCGGGCGCCGCCCCTTGTCGTTGCTGCGCCGGGGCCTCACGCCGCACGGCACCCTGGCGATTGTCGGCGGCGAAGGCGGCGGCCGTTGGCTCGGAGGCTTCGACCGCCAAATCCTGCGAGCACCCGTTCGGTCGGTGTTCTCGAGCCAGCGGCTCCGAGCCGTTACCGCAAAGGAGCGCTGCGAAGACCTGGAGTACCTGACCACGCTGATCGAGGAGGGGAAGGTCACGCCAGCGATCGACCGGACCTTCCCACTGCGTGAGGCGCCCGAGGCCATCCGGTACCTGGCACAAGGTCATCCCGGCGGCAAGGTCGTCGTCACGATCTGACGACCATCGACGTGCAAACGGGGGAGGGCCCATTCGCCGCCCGCGCCGATCGGATATGGGCGCCCGAGAACACGGCAACCGCTCGACATAAACCGGGCAAACGATACCGGCCGCGGCACTGGCAGTCACGACTTTGCGCATCACCGTGGCGATAGCCGGGCGCCAGCAGCCGGGCCAGCCCCCGCTTTCGCTGGGCTAAATCCGGCGCAAGGCGCTTAATACCGGGCAAGCCCTAACCTATTAAGTGGCAGCGGGCTAAACGTCAGCGTGCCATGGCGCGAGCGATATGCGCCGACTATGCTGCGAACTCATGCGGGTTGCCACATGGCGGGGGCTTCGGAGTCAATTTGAATCCGGAAAGGATGGCAAATGCCGACAAGACGACAAGTGCTGCACGGCCTGGGGGCGCTGGCGGCGGGCGGATACGCCGCAGGATCACCGCTGCTCAGGGGGCTTGAGCCGAGGCCTGCGGTGGCTGGCCGCCAGTCGCCCAGGCACAATACCGGGCTTCCGGCCTGCGGCACTAACCGGGGCCCGTCCGGCTTGTGGACGGCTATTTCGGCGGCTACTGCGGGGCTGGCCGGCTTTCGCGGTTATAACACTCCCGGGCAAGGCGTGCCGGCCAGCTGGCCGGGGCCAGGGGCAAATCCGGTCCCGGCCGCCGCGGAATTGCCGGTAATCAGCATTAAGCCCGATATCGGCGAGCTCCTGGCGGGCTCGCTTGACCGGCGGCTCAGTGCCTTCGCCGCGCTGGTCCCGGCCGGCGCTATGGTGACCTGCTGGCATGAGGGCGAAACCGCGGGCAATGGCCTGTCGGCCGGCCAGGTGCTCGCAGTGCACGAGCGCGCGGGCCGGATCTTCAAGGCCGCCTCGCCGCACTGCCGCTATGGCCAGATCGTGTCGTGCTACACGGCCACCAGCGCAAGCGGCCACTATCCGCTCGGCCAGTGGATGGCTCCGGGGCTCGACTTTTACGGCCTGGACGGCTACCAGGCAGCCGCCTCGCACACCGCCGAGTCGGTGTTCGGGACGGCGGCCAGCCAGATCAGGCGCGCACTCGGGCCGGTGCGGCTGGCGGTGACCGAGTGCAACTCGGTCCTGCGGGCGCGCCGGCCGGACTGGTTCAGGGACACCTGGTCCTGGGCGCGGGCGCACGGCTGCCTGACCTATTTCACGTTCTGGTACGGCGCGGGCACCGCGACGCCGTACGCGTGGCTGCCTGATGACTCGGCCACCATCAGCGCGCTGGCGCGGATCAACGCCGCCTCGAAGGGCTGACCGCCGGGCCGGTCAGCCCGTCGCCCGGTTACCGGCCCGCCAGCGCGCGCAGGGCAGGACCGCTGAGGCGGTGCACCGTCCACTCGTCCATCGCAGCCGCGCCGAGAGACTCGTAGAACCCGCGGGCAGCGGAGTTCCAGTCGAGCACCCACCATTGCAGCCGGTCGTAGGAGTTCCGCACGCAGATGCCGGCCAGCTCGGCCAGCAGCGCCCGGCCAAGGCCGGCGCCGCGCAGCCCCGGCATGACGTAGAGGTCCTCCAGGTAGATGCCATGGCGGCCGGTCCAGGTCGAGTAGTTCAGGAACCACAGCGCGAACCCGGCTACCGTCCCGGAATGCTCAGCCACGTGCGCGAAGACCGCGGGCCGGTCGGCGAACAGCGCACGGTGCAGATCCTCCTCGGTGGCCGTCACCTGATCGAGCGATTTCTCGTACTCCGCGAGGTCGCGGATCAGCCGGTGAATCTGCGGGACGTCCTGCGGGCGGGCTGGCCTGATCATGCAACGAGGCTAGACCGCGATCCGGCCGCGGCTAGACCGGGATCCGGTACCTGAGCCGGAAACCCTCGGCCGCGGTGACGATGTCACCGGCCTCGACCGCCCGCCCGGCGGCCAGGTGGGCGCGCTCCACCAGCAACACCGGCGCGCCGGCCACGATGGCGAGCAGGCCCGCCTCAGTGCGCAGCGACGTTCGGGCCGAGACCTCCTCGACCACCTCGTCCACGTAGATCCCGATCGACCTCATCCGCTCGATTACCCCGCGGCCGGCCAGCGGTCCCTGCTCCGGGCCGGCGATCACGGTGCCGCCGGTGAGCCGGACCGGCTCGTACGACGTCACCAGCTGAACCGGGATCCCGTCCGAGCTCAGCAGGTACCTGGTCCGCATCACCAGGTCGCTGCCCGGCCGCAGGCCGAGCCGCCGCGCGATGCGGGGCGGCGCGGATACCTGATCCGACTGGTGCTCAGCCGACAGCGCCGGCCTGGTCGGCCGGCCCGAAGGGCGAGCCAGGGCAGTGCGGGCGGTCGTGCTCAAGGCAGCGGGTCACTGGCACCTTGCGCACGTACGACCCGGACCCGGCCCGCGCCTCGATCAGCCCCTCGGCGGCCAGCACGGCCAGGGCGTGCTTGGCCGCGGTCTCCCCGACGCCATAGCGGGCGATGATCGCGTTCCTGGATGGCACCCGTGCGCCCGGCTCGAGTGATCCGTCGCTGATCCGGGTACGCAAATCCTCGAGAACCCGGAGATAGACCGGATCGGTTGACGTGCCCATCGGAAGTCATTGTCACTGAAGTGACCTTCAAATTGTGACCCAAGTGCAATTTTGCTGCCGCCGCCGCCGGCCGGCCGCGGCCCGGCTTGCCGGTCCCCCGGGCCGGGCGCGGGCCGGGCGCGATCACTCGCTGCCCTCTTCCAGGAGCAGGTGGTACCCGTTCGGGGTGCGGGCATGCAAGACCCGGTAGGTCCAGTCCTCGCTGGGGGTCATCAGCTGCTCGCTGAAGGGCACCCCGGCCTGGTCGAGCCGCTTCCGCGCAGCCGCGATGTCCCCGACGCCGAACTGCCAGGTCAGCACATGATCAGGAATGTCGCTGCGAAATCCGGCCTTTCGCTCGATGCCAAACTCGACCGGGCCGTGGCCCAGCGCGAGGAAATGCGGGTACTCTGGCCCCTCGTAGGTGACGTGGAAGCCCAGGCGGACGTAGAAGTCACGTTCAGCCTCAAGGTCGCTGACAAACAGAATAGGGATGATCCGGTTGAACAATGCCGCCATGGCGGCACATCGTACCGATCGGCAAGCCTTGCTGAGCAGGGATCCGGCTGGTAGTGGCTAGGGTGGCGGAGTGATATCAGGCGACGACCGCCATTCGGTGCGAGTGGCAGCGTGCCAGCTCAGCCTGCGCATCGGCGAAGTCGGCCATAACCGTGCCGCCGCTCGCGACGCGATCGGCATCGCCGCAGGCCAGAGCGCACGCGTGGTGGTACTGCCGGAACTTGTCCAGTCCGGCTACGTTTTCTCCGGCGCGGCCGAGGCACGGTCGCTGGCCGAGCCTGCTGACGGGCCGACCATTACCGAGTGGCAGCAGCTCGCGGTCCGGCACGACCTGGTGATCATCGGCGGGTTCTGCGAGCTGGCCGGATCCGGGGAACTGCGTAACAGCGCGGCGATCATCGACCCGGCCGGGACGCGGGCGGTCTACCGCAAGGTGCACCTATGGGACGCCGAGCCGGACGTCTTCACGCCAGGCGACAGCGATCCGCCGGTGGTCGACACCGCCTGCGGCCGGATCGGGGTGCTGGTCTGCTACGACGCCGAGTTCCCTGAGTGGGTCCGCAAGCCGGCCCTGGGCGGCGCGGACCTGCTGGCCGTCCCCGCGAACTGGCCCGCCGAGCCGCGGCCGGCCGGGGAGCGGCCGATGGTCGTACTGAACGTGCAGGCCGCGGCGAGCACGAACCGGATTTTCATCGCCGCAGCCGACCGGTGCGGCACCGAGCGCGGGGTGACCTGGACCGGCGGCGCCGTGATCGCCGGCCCGGACGGCTACCCGCTGGCCGGCCCGGCCTGCGCGGACGAGCCTGCCGTGCTGCTGGCCGACTGCGACCTGCGGCTGGCCCGCAGCAAGGCCAACGGCCCGCGCAACGACGTGCACGCCGACCGGCGGCCGGCCCGCTACGGCTGAGCCGGGCCTACTTCTTCCTGGCCAGGCTCAGCCCGTCGCCGACCGGGAGCAGCACCAGCTCGACCCGCTCATCCGCGACCGCGTGTTCGTTGAACGCCCGGATCGCCTCGACGTCGGCGCTGTCGTTGGCCGGCTCGACCACGCCGCCGCCGAAGAAGGTGTTGTCAGCCAGGATGACGCCGCCCGGCCGGATCCGCGGCACGATCTCCTCCCAGTAGCCGATGTACCCGGGCTTGTCGGCGTCGATGAACGCCAGGTCGAGCACCGGCCCGCCGGGCAGCGCCCGCAGCGTCTCGATCGCGGGGCCGATGCGCAGCTCGATCCGGTCGGCCAGGCCGGCCCGGTGCCAGAACCGGCGGGCCACCGCGGTCCATTCTTCGCTGACGTCGCAGCAGAGCAGCCGGCCGCCGTCGGCGAGGCCACGGGCCAGGCAGATGGCGGAGTAGCCGGTGAAGGTGCCGACCTCCACGGCATTGCGGGCGCCGGCGATCCTGGCCAGCAGCGTCATGAAGGTGCCCTGCTCCGCGCCGATCTGCATGCCGGCCGGGCCGGGGAACAGCCGGGCGGTCTCGTCGGCAAGCTCGCTGGCCACCGGGTCGGCCGGCGTGCTGTGCGCGAGCAGGTAGGCATGCAGCTGAGGGCTGAGTTGCGCAGTGCGGCGAGACATCTGCCCACGCTAACCGACGGCGGGTCCCGGCCGCCCGGGGCCCGGCCACCGGTCCCTGCCGCAGCGGTCATCGCGGGCCCGGGTCTACCCTCGGTCCATGGCCCTGCACATCCCCAGCCCGGCGGTCAACGGGTTCCACATCGGCCCGTCGTTCATTCACTTCTACGGGCTGATGTACGTGGTCGGGATCACCCTCGCCGTCATCATCACCCGGCGGCGGTGGCAGGCCAGCGGAGGTGACCCGGCCCTGGTCGCCGAGGTGGCGACCTGGGCGGTGCCGGCCGGCCTCATCGGCGCCAGGATCTACTTCGACGTCACCACGCCGGGGGACGTCCCGGCGCACTGGTGGGGCGTGTTCGCGATCTGGTCGGGCGGCCTCGGCGTATGGGGCGGCATCGCGGCCGGCGCGGCGGCCGGCATCTGGCGGGTCCGCCGGGCTGGCGGCGACGTGCGGGTGTTCATGGACGCTGCCGCGCCGGCCCTGCTGGTCGCCCAGGCGGTCGGCCGGACCGGCAATTACTTCAACCAGGAGCTGTTCGGCAGGCCGACCAGCCTGCCGTGGGGGCTGGTGATATCGCCGCAGAACCGGCCGCCGGGGTACGCGCAGTTCAGCACGTTCCACCCGACGTTCCTGTACGAGCTGATCTTCGACCTGCTGCTCGCCGCGGCGCTGGTCTGGCTCGGCCATCACCGCGGCATCCGGCCGCCCGGCCTGTTCGCCCTCTACGTGGCCGGCTACTCGGCGTTCCGCATCTTCGAGGAGTCGCTGCGGATCGACTCATCCGAGCATTTCCTCGGCCTGCGCCTGAACTTCTACATCGCCGGCATCCTGGCCATCACCGGAGTCACCTGGTTCATCGCCAGCCAGCGCGCCGGCCGCGGGCAGCCGCCGGCAGGCGCGGGCGCCGGGCCGGCCGAGTCTGTGCCGACCGGCAGCACCGAGTCCTAGCCAGCTGGGGTACCACGGGCGTCGTCCGTCACAGCAGTTTCAAGGTTCGTGTCAGCGGTTGACAATTGGCCGGTTATTGGCGGCCAGATCGTAACCACTGATGGATCCGCGGCTGGCTGCGCGGCGGGCGGGCGGTGCGCCCGCCCGCCGCGGCCTTGCTGGCGTGATCGGCAGCCGGGCTAGCTGGAGCGCCCGCGGCGCCGCATGCGGGCCACGCGCTCCGCTGACAGCGCAAGCGCGGTCAGCGCGGTGATGGCGACCAGCATGCTGCGCCATCGAGCCGGTTTGGCACCTTTGGTCTTCATCCAGAATCCCCCGAGTATGTCGTGGCCTCGCCGGGCGGCGGGCCAATGTTCTGTTCCGGGAGTGAGTTACCCACTGCGCGTGCTGTCATGCCTGCCGCAGCCGCCGGGCCTGCGGCCAGGTCACAATGGCGGCTCGGCGGCTGGAGAGGGGGCCGGGAATGGGCGCGCGGCTGAGCCCGGCCAGCTCACCGTGCCGCCGCGGCTGGCCGTCCAGGCCGTAGAGGACCACTACGGCCCACTTGTCGGCGATGATCTCGACGGCCAGCCGGGCCGGGCAGTCGGGCGGGCTGCGAGTCCACCTGCCGCAGACCCTGTCGCTGGCCGAGGCCGCCAAGGCCCACGAACTCGTCGAATCCGGCCGTACCGCAGGCAAGATCGCGCTCACTATTTGACCAGGCGAGCAGTAGCATCCGATTCGTGGCCACCGTGGCGCCGGCGCTCCGCATCCGCGGGCGCGCGGCGGAGATCGCGGTCCTGGGAGAATCCCTGGACCGGGTCACCTCGGGCCGGCTGTCGGTCGTGCTGATCGAGGGCGAGGGCGGGATCGGCAAGACCAGTCTGCTGGATGCGGCGGTGCAGGACGCCTGCGGCCGGGGCATGCAGGTAGCGGCCGCCCGCGCCGAGGAGCTCGAGCAGACCCGGCCATTCGGCATGCTGGCTGACGCGTTCGGGTGCGTGCGGACTTCGCCGGATCCGCGGCGGGCGGCCATCGCGGCGCTGCTGGCGCCCGTGGGCGGCGGGGAGCGCGGCCCGATCACCGTGACCAGCGACCCTGGGCTGCGGTTCCGCGCCGTGGATGCGTTCGCTGACCTGGCAGAGGAGCTCGCGCTGGCCGGGCCGCTGCTGATCGGCGCGGATGACCTGCAGTGGGCTGATCCGTCCAGCCTGCTGACGCTGGGCGCGCTGAGCCGGCGCCTGGCCTACCTTCCGGTCTGCCTGATCGGCTGCCTTCGGCCGTCCCCGCGGGTATCCGACCTGGACCGGCTGGCCGCCGCGCTGGAGGCTGCCGGAGCGCAGCGGCTGGCGCTGCGCGGCCTCGCCGATGCGGCCGTGACGGAGCTGGTGGCCGACGCGGTGGCCGCCGTGCCGGGGCAGCTGCTGCTGGCCGGGATTGCCGGGGCGGCGGGCAATCCGCTGTTCGTGACCGAGCTGCTTGGCGCGCTGGCCCAGGAGGGGGCGATCCAGACGGCCGGCGGGCGGGCTGAGGCAGCGGTGGTGACCCTGCCGCGGACGCTGCGGCTGACGATCTTGCGCAGGCTGAGCTTCCTGCCCGAGGACACCCTGCGGGCGCTGCGGGCCGCCTCGATCCTGGGAGCCAGCTTCACGCTCACCGAGCTGTCGGCGACGATGGCCCGGCCCGCGGTTGAGCTGTCCGTGGTGCTGGCGGAAGGGATCCGGGGGCAGGTGCTGGCGGACGACGGCGACCGGCTCCGGTTCCGCCACGACCTGATCCGTGCTGCCATCTACGAGGATCTCCCGCTCAGCGTCCGCCGCGGCCTGCATCGCGAGGCAGCGGCGCGGCTGGCGGAGTCGGCCGCCCCTGCCTTGCAGGTGGCCGCGCAGTTCGCCCGCGGCGCCGGGCCCGGCGACGCCACCGCCATCGGCTGGCTGATCAGGGCGGCCCGGGAGGCCGCGGCGACATCGCCAGATGCCGCCGCGGATCTGCTCGGCCAGGCGCTCGAGCTGATGGATCCGGCAGATCCCGGCCGGGATCTGCTGCTCGCCGAGCTGGCCAGCAGCTTGATGTCAGCCGGGCGGGTCGCTCCGGCGGAGGACGTATGCCGCACCCTGCTGGACCGCGAGCACGACCCGAGGGCGGACGGGCCGGTGCGGATCTGCCTGGGGCACGTGCTGCTGGCGGCGGGCCTGCCGCGGGACGGGCTCAGCGAGCTGGCACGCGCGAATGAGTCACCGCTGCTCACCAGCGCGATGCGAGCCAGCGGGCTGGGCTGGGCAAGCATTGCCCGCATGTGGCTGGCAGATTTGGACGGCTCGGTTGCCACCGGGCAGCTGGCCCGGTCTGCTGCCGCGGCGGCCGGGGATCACATGACGGCCGGCATAGCCGAGGCGATGTCTGCCATCGTCGCCCTGCTCCGCGGGCAGCTGGCCACCGCACTGGAGATCATCGACGATGCGGTGCAGGCGGCTGACCGCAGCCCTGGCCGGCAGGGACACCGCTATCCGCTGCACGTCGCGCGGGGCTTCGTCCTGATCGAGCTGGATCGCCTCGGCCGAGCGCACCATCGCGACGCTGGTTGCCGAGGGGCTCTCCAATCCCCAGATCGGCGACCGGCTGTACGTGTCGCGGCGGACCGTGCAGACGCATCTCGCGCACGTGTTCGCCAAGCTGGACATCACCGCCCGTGCGCAGCTCGCCGCCGAGGTCACCCGGCACCGGGACCAGCCGGCCTCGGCGCCGCACTAGCGGGCACTACCCGCGCAGCCTCAGATCGCGGCGGTGCCGATCATGCCATCCCTGGACACCAGGGCAGCCAGCGCGTCCTCGTCCAGTCCGCCGGTGCCGGCTGGGCGCGCGGGCACGACAAGATAGCGGGTTTCCGCGCTGGAGTCCCAGACTACGATCTCGGTGCCAGCGGGCAGTTCCAGGCCGAACTCGGCCAGCACCGCACGCGGCTCGCGGACCGCCCGGGACCGGTACGCGAAGCTCTTGTACCAGCCCGGGGACGGCCCGAGCAGCGCCGTCGGGTAGCACGAGCAGAGCGTGCAGACGATCACGTTGTGCCGCTGCGCGGTGTTCTCGACCGCCTTCAGCCGGTACCCGCCGCTGACGGGGACGGCCGCGCCGAACCCGAGCTCGGCCGCGGCGGCATTGCCGTCCGCCAGCAGCCGCTCACGGTAGCCGGGGTCGGCCCAGGCCCTGGCCACCATCCGGGCGCCGTTGGCCGGGGACCCGGCCCGGTACCGGTCGGCCAGGATCTGGTCGAGCTCGGCGTCCGTGGTCAGCCCGGCCGCGATCACCCGGACTTCCAGGCGGCGGGCCCGCGCTGCCACCGGCAGCTCGCCGTGATCGCCGCTCACTCCGCCTCCTCCAGGTAGGACTCCCACAAGTCCACGACCACCGAATGCGATCCGGTGCCCCAAAGCTGGCGCGCGGCGAACCGGACCGCGTACACCGGCTCGGCACGGGGGATCCCGCGCACTTCCGCATCGGGCAGCGGCCAGCTGCCATGGTCATCCACGATCTCGCCCTGGTGCCCGCGGACGTAGCGCGGCAGCCTGGTGTGGCCATCCGGATCGGCCGTGCGAGCCTGCACCCGGGCGCCGACGCCGAATCTAGCCACCGGGCCGCTGCCCGCCCGCCGGGCCCTGCCCGGCCAGCAGCTTCTTCTCGGCCAGCAGCAGCTCGATCGCGGCGAGCCAGCGCTCGTAGTACGACATGGCCAGGTAGCTGGCCGGCGGGATCCGCTCGATGGCATCGCGGAACTCATCCCCGTCGAACGCCTCCCGCCGCATCAGCGCCGTGCTCAGCGCGGCGACCCTGGCTTCCCAGTCGGCCTGGAACGGCGGGCCGTCGTCCCCGACCGGGACCGGCCCGAATCCGGTCTGCCCGCCCATGTCATGAACCCTGCTCATGCCAGCCCACGGTAGCGCAGCGGCCGGCAAATCCAGTCGGCCGCGGTCCGGTAACCGGGCACCATTAGCTGGTTGTGGCGGCAACGGCAGGGCGATCCGGCGGCTAGCCGCCCGGATCGGCCCTGACATCGCGCTGCTCCGCCGCGACGAGCTGCCAGCCGGGGCGGCGCTGACCGGCCTGCTCGGCAACGCGGTCAGCCTGGCCGGGCCGCTGCTCGGCACGTACCTGATCGACATCTCGGCGGCCCAGCCGTGCTCGGGCTGCTGAAATGCGACCGCGTGATCGGTCCGGGAGCCAGTTCGCGCACCGGGCTGTCATGCGCGACCATTGCCCACGTGCCTTTGCGTCCTTCCTTCCGAATGTCAGTCATTGCCCTCGCTGGCGCCTGCGTCCTGGCGGCCGCCGGGGCGGCCGGATGCGAGTCCGCCGGGCCCGCCGAGCGGGTGAGCGGCGGCCCGGCGGGCAGCTATCTGGTGGCGGCTGGCATTCACAAGATCAAGCATGTGATCGTGGTTATGCAGGAGAACCGGTCGTTCGACTCCTATTTCGGCAGCTATCCGGGGGCGGATGGCATCCTGGCAGGCAGCGGCTCGCCCCGGGCGTGCGTGCCGGACCCGAAAGGCGGCTGCACCCGCCCGTATCACGACACCGCTGACATTAACGGCGGCGGCCCGCACGGCGAGCGCAACGCGGTCGCCGACGTGCACGGCGGGAAGATGGACGGGTTCATCGCCCAGCGTGAGGCGGCGCGCACGGCGTGCAAGGATCCGAACGACCCGGCGTGCGCCTCGGGCGTCACGCCGGACGTGATGGGCTACCACACCGGCGCGGAGCTTCCCAATTACTGGGCCTACGCCAGGAATTTCGCCCTCGACGACCACATGTTCGAGCCGGTCAAGTCGTGGTCGCTGCCCGATCACCTGTACCTGGTGTCGGGCTGGTCGGCCCGGTGCAAGAACCGCTCGCCGGATAGCTGCGTCAGCGACATCATCGGCCCGTACAGCACCGGCCGGTTCGATCGGGCCGTCCGCCAGGAGGTGGCGGCTGGCCAGACGTCCATCGACCTGGCCTGGACCGACATCACCTGGCTGCTCTACCTCCACCACGTCAGCTGGCGGTACTACGTGCAGGCCGGCACTCAGCCGGACTGCGTCAGCGACGCGGCCGAGACATGCACGCGAGTCAGGCAGAGCGCCCGCACGCCGGGGATCTGGAACCCGCTGCCGCTGTTCGGCGACGTCCAGCAAGACCATCAGGCCAGCTACGTCCAGCCGCTCGGTTCTTACTTCCGCGCCGCGGCGGCGGGGCGGCTGCCGGCGGTGAGCTGGATCACCCCGTCCGGGCCGGACAGCGATCACCCCCCGGCCAGCATCCACTCCGGCCAGGCGTACGTGACCGCGGTCGTGAACGCGGCAATGAAAAGCCCGGACTGGAACTCCACGGCGATCTTCGTGACCTGGGACGACTGGGGCGGCTTCTACGACCACGTCGTCCCGCCGGCCGCCGACAAGAACGGCTACGGGCTGCGCGTCCCGGCGCTGGTCATCTCCCCGTACGCCCGGCGCGGATACATCGACCACCAGATCCTCAGCAGCGACGCCTACCTGAAATTCATCGAGGACGACTTCCTCGGCGGGGCCAGGCTCGACCCCAAGACCGACGGCCGCCCCGACCCCCGGCCCGACGTCCGGGAGAACGCCCCGATCCTCGGCACCATGACCGCGGACTTCAACTTCAGCCAGCCGCCAAGACCACCGCTGCTGCTGCCCACCAACCCGTCCACCGACTCACCCGCCATCCCCGGCTACTTCACCGGCCAGACGGCTTGCCTGGGCTGCACCACGCCGCCGCCCGCCTGGCGCTACCACCGCCTGCGCCAGCACCGCGGCCACGCGCACCGCAGGCAGCCGCCCGGCCGCACTCCCAGGGCGGCTGTCGGACCAGGCTGAGATGATGCCGGGCATGACGGCGCAGCCAGCCACCACCGTGATACTCGAGATAGGCCTGAAACGGATTTTCGCTTGCGCAACGGACTGGCCGGGCTGGTGCCGCTCGGCGCGGGGCGAGGAGGCCGCCCTGACGACGCTCGCCGACTACCTGCCGCGGTACGCGCCGGTGGCGCGGCGGGCGGGGCTCGACCTGCCGCCTGCCGCCGCGGACGCGTTCGACGTGGTGGAGCGGCTGCCCGGCACCGCCGGGTACACCGACTTCGGCGCGCCGGGCGAGATCGCCGCTGCTGATCACCACCCGCTCAGCAGCGAGGACGCGGGCCGGCTGGCCGCGATCGTCACGGCGGCCTGGGAGACGTTCGATGAAGTCGCCGCGGCCGCGCCCGCGCGGCTGCGGAAGGGACCGCGCGGCGGCGGCCGGGACCGCGACCAGATCATCGAGCATGTGCTCGGCGCCGAGGCGGCGTTCGCCAGGAAGATCGGCGTGCGGCAGCGCAAGCCGGCCATCGGCGACGCCGGCGCGATCGCGGCGCTGCGCACGGCGATCGCCGCGGTCCTCGGCAGGCCCACGGGCGACACTGCGCCAGCTGCCGCGGGGCCGCTGGCTGGCGGCTGGCCGGCCAGGTACGCGGCCCGCCGGATCGCCTGGCACGCGCTCGACCATGCCTGGGAGATCGAGGACAAGACGTGACCCGATCGAGCCCGCAGCCGGGAACCGCGCTCGGCCTGCACCGGGTGGCCGAGGCCGGCGTGCTGCCGCAGGCGGCCTGGCGGCTGGATCCGAGCCCGGCGATCTGGCCGGATGAGGTGCGGATCCGGGTGGACCGGCTGAATCTCGACGCGGCATCGTTCCGGCAGCTGCGCGAGGCCGGCCGGGCGGACCCGGCCGCGATGCGGGCCGCGGTCGCGACGATCATCGCCCGCCGCGGCAAGATGCACAACCCGGTCACCGGCTCCGGCGGGATGCTCACCGGCATCGTCGAGCAAGCCGGCCCGGAGTCCCCGCTTGGCCTGCGTCCGGGCGACCGGATAGCCACGCTGGTCTCGCTCAGCCTCACCCCGCTGGCGGTGACCGATGGGCTGGCCCGCTGGGACGGGCGGTCCGAGCAGGTGCCCTGCGACGGGCACGCGATCTTGTTCGGCCGGTCGATAGCGGCCGTGCTCCCCGCCGACCTGCCGGTCCCGCTGGCGCTCGCCGTCCTTGACGTGTGCGGCGCGCCGGCCCTGACGCACCGGGTGGTCACCGCCGCGGCGGCCGGCCAGCGCAGCGGGCCGCCCGGCCCGGTCGTCGCGATCCTGGGCGCGGCGGGCAAGAGCGGATCGCTGTCCGCGGCCGCCGCCCGGCGCGCGGGCGCCGGCCGGGTCATCGGCGTCGTGCCGGACGAGCAGGACGCGGCCGCGCTCCGGGCCGCCGCGGCCGGCCTGCCGGATCTCGCCGACGAGGTAGTGATCGCCGATGCCCGCGATCCGGTAGCGGTCTCCGCGGCGATCCGCCAGGCCGGCGGCCCGGCCGGGATTACCGTCGTCTGCGTGGACGTGCCAGGCTGCGAGGGCGGCGCCATTCTGGGCACCGCCCAGGGCGGTACCGTGATCTTCTTCTCGATGGCCACCTCGTTCACCGCCGCCGCGCTTGGCGCCGAAGGCGTCGCGGCGGACGTGACCATGCTGGTCGGCAATGGATACGTGCCCGGGCACGATCAGCTTGCGCTGGACCTGATCCGCACCGAACAATCCGTTAGGAATCTATTTGAAAGCCGTCTCCGGGAGCAGGCCGGCGGCTTGCCCGGACGCGGCGAGGATGGCGATGGCAGCAGATAGTGGCGCGGGACCGGGCGGCGGCGCGGTGGCCGGCCGGCTCGGCCTGGATCCTGCCGTGGTAGCCGAGCTGCGCGCGCTGGCCAGCCGCGCCGGGCAGCCGGTCGTCGAGCTTGCCCGCACGCACAGCACGGTCTCGGTGGAGCGCGCGGTGCTCCGGCTGGCAGGCCTGGACGGTGCCGACGACGACGGCATGCCGTGGGTGAACAGGCTGGCCGACGCGGTGCGGGCAACCGTCGGCCTGGAGCACGGCGTCGCGCTGCCGACCTGGGACGCGATGGCGGCCGGCCGCTACCCGGACCTGGTCGCGCTGGCCAGGGACGCGGCGGCGGGCGCGGTGAAATTCCGGATCCCGGCGGGCGCCAGCGCGGACCGGGCGCGGGCCGCGGCGACCCGCGCGGTCCGCGGCGGCATCGCCGTGATCGACGCCCGCCGGGCCGAGCGGGAGGCGATGATCGCCGCCACCGCGGACCCGCCGAAGCCGTGGATCTACCTGATCGTCGCGACCGGCGACATCTACGAGGACATCCCGCAGGCGCAGGCAGCGGCCAGGGCCGGGGCGGACATCATCGCGGTGATCCGGTCCACCGGCCAGTCGCTGCTCGACTACGTGCCCGCCGGGGCGACCACGGAGGGCTACGCCGGCACGTACGCGACCAGGGAGAACTTCCGGCTGATGCGCGCCGCGCTGGACGAGACGTCGCGCGAGCTCGGCCGGTACGTCCGGCTGACCAACTACGCGTCCGGCCTGTGCATGCCGGAGATCGCGGCGCTGGCCGGGCTTGAGCGGCTCGACATGATGCTGAACGACTGCATGTACGGCATCATCTTCCGCGACATCAACCCCCGCCGGACCTTTATCGACCAGCGTTTCTCCCGGCAGGTGCACGCCCGCGCCGGGATCATCATCAACACCGGCGAGGACAACTACCTGACGACTGCCGACGCTGTCGATGCCGCGCACACGGTCATCGTCAGCCAGCTGCTGAACGAGTACTTCGCCGTGGAGGCCGGGCTGGCCGACTGGCAGCTCGGGCTCGGCCACGCGTTCGAGATCAGCCCGGACGTGCCCGACTCGTTCCTGCTCGAGCTGGCGCACGCGCAGCTGGTGCGGGAGCTGTTCCCGGCCGCGCCGCTGAAGTACATGCCGCCGACCAAGCACATGACCGGCAACGTGTTCGCCGGGTACCTGCTGGACGCGTTCTTCAACCTGTGCGGGATGATGACCGGCCAGTCCATCCTGCTGATCGGGATGATGACCGAGGGAATCCACACCCCGTTCCTGGCCGACCGCGATCTCGCGCTGGAGAACGTCAGGTACGTGCGCGACGCGGCCGGCCGGCTGGGCGACAGCTTCCGGCCGGCCCCGGGCGGCCTCATCGAGCGGCGGGCCGCCGAGGTACTCGGCGAGGCCGCCGGGCTGCTCTGCCGGATCGGCGAGCAGGGCCTGCTGTCCGCGATCGCGGACGGCACCTTCGGCGTTACCCGCCGGCCGCCGGACGGGGGGCGCGGGCGAGGCGGGGTGATCGAGCAGGCCGACGGCTATTTCAACCCGGCCACCGAGCTGCTCGAGGGCGGCGCCCCGGCGACGGCAAAGGCCGCGGCGGCGCGGTCATGACCGGCCCGGTGATCCGGCCGTACGGCGACACCACGGGCGACGGCCGGGTGCAGGTCTCGTTCACGCTGCCGGTGCCGTTCGGCACCCCGGCCGAGCGGGCCCGGGCGGAGGGCGCGGCGCTGCAGCTGGCCGCCAAGATGGGCCTGGCGCCCGCGATGGTGGTGCACGCCAAGGGCATCGGCCCGGACTTCACGTTCTGCATCGTGTACGGGCAGGTAACGCACGTTGTCGACCTCTCCCAGGTCACCGTCGCCGGCCGGGAGTTCCCGCTGCTGCCGCCGGCCGAGATCAACCACCGGATCCGGGCGGCGCTCGGCCGCAAGCTGGTGGTGGTCGGTGCCTGCATCGGCACCGACGCGCACACGGTCGGCATCGACGCGATCCTGAACGTGAAGGGCCATGCGGGGGAGAAGGGCCTGGAGTACTACCGGGAGATGCGCATCGTGAACCTGGGCGCGCAGGTAGACGTGTCCAGCCTGGTCGCCAGAATCCCGGGCTGAAGGCGCCGACGCCGTGCTGGTCAGCCAGGTGGTCACGCAGCGCGACGCGCACCTGGCGAACGCCCGCGAGATGGCCGCCGCGTTCCGGGCGGCCGGGCCGCCGCGGCCGCTGCTGGTGGTCGGCGGGCCCAGGTTCGACCCGGCGATGGCCGCCGCGGTCGGCGTCGACAAGGTTTTCGGGCGCGGCACGACGCCGGAAGAGGTAGCCAGCTATCTGGCCCACGCGGTGCTGGCCCCGGACCCCGTCTTCCCCCCGAAGGAGGCAGCCGATGACTGACGATCCCCGGCTTGGCCGGATCGTGACGCACCGCCGGTACGTGCCGGCCGGCCACGCCCATTACGGCGGGAACCTGGTGGACGGCGCGTACGTGCTCGGCATGTTCGGCGATGCGGGTACCGAGCTGTCGATCAGGACCGACGGGGACGAAGGTCTGCTGGCCGGCTACTCCGACGTCCAGTTCCGCGCGCCGGTGCTCGGTGGTGACGTGATCGAGGTGACGGCGGCGGTGGCCGCGGCCGGGCGGCGCAGCCGGGAGATCGCCTTCGAGGCCCGGGTGACCTGCCGGGCCGATCCGGAGCGCGGGCCGTCCGCCGCCAGGGTGCTGGCCGAGCCGCTGGTGGTCGTCACCGCGACCGGCACGGTGGTCATCCCGCCGTCGCACTGAGTCGGCCCGCCGGCCCGGCAGCTGCCTAGCCGGAAATCTCGCGGATGCCGCTGATCTGCGAAATCCACGCCTCGGTGACCACCAGGTCTGCCCGGTCGCGGTCGGCCGGGAGGGCCGGGGCCGGGCCGGCCGCTGGCCCGGCTGGCGACCGGATTAGCGTGAGGGCGAGCGAAGGGCACATCTCGACGGCCCGCGCCGCCTCCCGCGCCAGCCAGGACGGGACCGGCATGTCCAGGAAGTCCGGGTAGCCCTGGCCGTCGAGCTGGACGAGTTCGGGCACGAGATGCGCGCACAGGCCGTGTCCCCGGCAGCGTGTCCAGTCCACCGTGAGGCGGGTTTCCTGGCCCGCCTGCGCCAGCGGCAGGACGCCGCGGACCGGCCGGCCGCAGGTACCGCGGAACAGGTGCGCGGCCAGGTCGTCGGTGAACACGTCGAGCGCCGACACGACGAACCTGAAGGCGCCGTCCGGATGGCCGCAGGCACCCCGGCCGCGGACCGCGGCGGCCGCCCGGCGCGCGGTGTCCATCGCGTCCACCCCGCCGGAGCCCTGGGCCAGCGCCGCCAGCGACCGGGCGATGGCCGGCAGGCCGAGCATGCACGGCCCGCACTGGCCGGACGATTCCTTGGCGAGGTACCCGGCCACCCGCGCCACCTCGCCAAGCGGGCAGGTGCCGGGACCAAGCGGCAGCACGACGCCAGCGCCGAGCGTGCCGCCGGCCGCGGCCAGCCCGCCGCGGCTGACCGGAGCGTCGTACGCGGCGCCGGCCGGCAGCCAGCTGCCGTGGTAGCCGCCGACGAGCACGCCCTCGGGCGCCGGCACCTCGCAGATGTCAAGTATCGCGCCGAGCGGCAGTCCGGCCGGGGCTTCCACCACGGCGGGACGCGCCGCCGAGCCGCCCACCGTGAGCAGGATCGTGCCCGGCTCTGCCGCGGTGCCCGCTGATGCGTAGCCACCCGGGCCGAGCATGGCGAGCACGGCCAGCTGCGCGAAGGTCTCGGCGTTGCAGAGCAGCGTGGGCAGGCCGCCGACGCCATGGTCAGTTGCCCTGGTCTTGCGGCCCGGCGGTAGCGGGGTCTTGCCGTTGATGGCATTCACCAGGGCGCCGCTCTCGCCGGACACGAACCGGTCTGGCACCGAGACGATGCGCGCCAGCCGGCTCAGGTCCGGGTCGGCGGTGATCGCCGCGCTGACCGAACGGACATGCGGTCCCCGGCCGGCCACCCCGACGATGATCTCCTTGGCCCGCAGCGCCCGGGCGGCGATCAGGGCGCCGCCGAGCACCAGGTGCGGCGACCTGAGCAGCAGCGTCTTGTCCTTGGCGCTGCCCGGCTCGCCCTCGGTGCCGTTGACGACGATCATCGTCCGGCTGCCGCGGCGCTGCGCCGCGGCAGCCGCCGCCTGCAGCTTGCTGGCGACCGGGAACGCCGCTCCGCCGCGGCCGCGCAGGTCGACCTGCGCGGCCAGCCGGATAAGCTCGCCGATTGCCGGGGTCGGCAGCTCGCCGAAGACCGCGCGGTAGGCGCCCAGGTCGAGCCGCTGCATCCGGTCAAGGCCAGCGGTCAGGCGGCCAGGACCGATATGCATGACCTCAGCGGCCGTCAACGCCACTCCTCGCCCGGCCGGGCGGCCGGCAACTGCCGCATCGCGGCCGCCTGCAGCGGCCAGGAGGCCCGGTCCGGCACCGGCTGGGCCGCAGTGTCCCGGTGGCGCAGGGTCGCGACGACCCTGATGGCCAGGAGCAGCCCGACGGTGGCCAGGCAGGCGCCGTAGCTCCAGTTCACGTACGGCTTGGCGGCGCGGCCGTCGAGCAGCCCGTGGATGATCGCCAGCGGCCAGGCAAGGTAGGCGACCGCATGCAGCGCGCGCCACGCCCACTGCCGGGATCCGGCCGCGAATCTCTTGCGCGCGATGCCGGTCACCACGATGAGCACGAAAAGATCGGATGCGATGGTGCCCGCGCCCAGGTAGGAAGCGCTCCGGCCGGCCAGGAACGGCACGAAGGCATCCACGGCGCTGGCCCGGTGGACAATTATCTCGAGCATGATATGCGTGCCCAGGGCCGAAAGCGCGATCAGCGATATGGCGCGATGCAGGGTCTGCGCCACGACCCGGCTGCCCGGCGACAGGACGACGCGGTCAGCTGCCAATAGGCCCGCGCCGACCGCGGCAGTAAGCGCCACCAGCGCGAATACGCCGGCGTAGAAAAGCAGGAACCGCTGAATCCCGGCGGCGATAACGGCGGTCTGGCCGGCGGCGTGTGCCGCCGTGGCGGCGACGGCGAGTGCGGGGGCAAGCAGGCTCAGCGCCGCGCCGATGATGATAAAGGCCGCACGGCCGCGCCACCGGACGCTGTCATCGCCCACCGACACAAAGTGCCGCCGACGCATTGAACGGGTACCCATGGCTGACACCATTCGCTTCCAGAGGAACGATTCAACACACACGAAATTATTGACCTGGCCGCGCTGCGCTGAGCTAAAGAATACCTAAGAATGGCCTAAAGCCGCTCAATTATCGCGCCGCCAGGGCCGGGATTACCCGCTCTCAATCCCGACAGCAAGGATGTTACTACCGAACCGGGCCGATTGGCCCAGGAATGGCCCGAAACGATTCACCTGCGTGCGTATGCGCACGTCAAAGCGGTCCGCCGGGGCGGCGCGCAGGCTGCCTGCGCGCCGCCCCGGCGGCTAGTCGTGGCTGAGCCGGCTATTCGGCGCCGAACGACGCGATCTCCGCCCGCTCGGTCTCGGTCAGCTCGCGCGGCACGTCGTCCCCGGCAACCTTGGCGCTCTGCACCTGCTGCCGGATGCTGTCCACGATCTCCGGGTTGGCCAGCGTCGTGACGTCCCCGACATCAGCGAAGTTCGAGATCGACGCGATCACCCGGCGCATGATCTTGCCGGACCGGGTCTTCGGCATGTCGGTCACGATCCAGACGTTCTTCGGCCGGGCGATCTTGCCGATCTCGGTGTCGATAGCGTTGGAGACCTTGCGCTCCATCTCCTTGCCTGGCTCGAAGCCGGGCTTGAGCGACACGTATACCTCGACCATCCGGCCCCTGATGTCGTCGATCACCGGGACGGCGGCGGCCTCGGCGACCTCGCTGACGGTCAGCGCCGCCGATTCGATCTCCTTGGTGCCCAGCCGGTGCCCGGCCACGTTGATCACGTCGTCGACCCGGCCGAGGATGCGGTAGTAGCCGTCGGCAGCGCGGACCGCGCCGTCCCCGGCGAAGTACGGCCAGTCGTGCCAGTCCTTGCTGTCCGGGTCCTTGTTGTACTTGCGGTAGTAGGTGTCCACGAACCGGTCCGGCTGGCCCCAGATGGTCTGGAAGATGCCCGGCCACGGATTGCGGATGCAGATGTTCCCGGCCCGGCCGTCCGGCAGCTCGGCGCCGTCCTCGTCGTAGATGGCCGCGTAGATGCCGAGCACCATCGGACCGCAGCTGCCCGGCTTCATCGGCTTGAGCGCCGGCAGCGTGCTGCCGAGGAACCCGCCGGTCTCGGTCTGCCACCAGGTGTCGACGATGACCGCCTCGCCCTTGCCGACCGCCGACTGGTACCAGCGCCAGACCTCGGGTTCGATCGGCTCGCCCACGGTGGTCATGTGCTTGAAGTGGTAGTCGTACTTGGCCGGCTCGTCCGGACCCACCTTGCGCAGCATCCTGATCGCCGTGGGCGAGGTGTGGAAGATGTTCACCCCGAGCTTCTCGGCGATCCGCCACGGCCGGCCGGCGTCCGGGTAGTTGGGCACGCCCTCGTAGATGACCGTGGTGGTGCCGAGTGCCAGCGGCCCGTACACGATGTAGGAGTGGCCGGTGATCCAGCCAATGTCCGCCATGCACCAGTAGATGTCGTCCTGGTGAATGTCCTGGTAGTACTTCGAGGTCCCGGCGACGTAGGCCATGTACCCGCCGGTGCTGTGCACGCAGCCCTTGGGCAGGCCGGTGGTGCCGCTGGTGTACATCAGGAACAGCGGCGCCTCGGCCGGCATGGACACCGGCTCGACGGTCGCCCCCTGGTGCCCGGCCAGCAGGTCGTCCACGAAGGCGTCCCTGCCCTCGACCATCGGGGCTGCCGATGCGTACTTGCCGGGATGGCGGCGCCAGACGAGCACCTTGGCCACATCCTGGCCCTGCTTCGCCGCCTCGACGAGCGCCTCGTCGGCCTTTTCCCGGTGATCGATGAGCTGGCCGCTGCGGTAATAGCCGTCCATGGTGATCAGCACCCGGCTGCCCGAGTCGGCGATCCGGGTCCCGCACGCATTGCCGCTGAATCCGCCGAATACCTGCGAGTGGATGATGCCCAGCCGGGCGCAGGCCAGCATCGTCACCGCGAGCTCGGGCACCATCGGCATGTGCAGTGTCACCCGGTCGCCGCTGGCCAGGCCCAGGTCGTCGCGCAGTACGGCCGCGAATTCGTTAACCTGCGCGAGCAGGTCGGCGTAGCTGATATGCACGTGCTCATCGGTCTCGAGTTCCGGCACGAAGATGATCGCGGTCTTGTCCGGGCTGGCTGCCGCGTGCCGGTCCACGCAGTTATACGAGGCGTTCAGCTTGCCGCCGACAAACCACTTCCAGAATGGCGGCGTGCTGGTGTCGAGGGTGGTGTGCCAGGGCTCATCCCAGGTCAGCAAGTCGGCATATTCCTTGAAGCAGTCCGGGAAGCGCTCCTCGCTGAATCTGTCAAAGATCGCCGGGTCGGCGGCGTTGGCCTGCCGGACAAATTCATCCGGCGCCTGGAAGTACTTCTCCTCGCGCCAGTGAACGGCGATTTCGGAAACCTTCGACTCGGGATTTTCGGTCATTGCTCGTCCTCCAGCCGGATGATGAATCCCACAGCGGGCTCATGCTCCTGGAAAATGCCAGCGCCGCCGGTTGGAGGCGCGCATTGCGGATATTGCGGACCCGGCCAGGGCGCAGCCGCAGCGAGCAGCACCGGCATCGCACACCGGACGTTCGCCGACAACTCTGTCATGCCGCCCTCACACGCTCGGGGAGGCTCAATCGTATCGCCGCCGGACAACGGCGAACAGGGTCATTGGTCCGGTCTCCGGCCCGGGCGCGACAGCCGCCGGGAGAGGTTGACATCACCGCGATCGGCGGTATGTTGCTAGCCAGTCCAGCACCTGGCCAGCAGGCCGGCGCGGTGAGCCGTCCCGGTAGCGCTGAGCCATGAGGCTCCAGATTGCTCAGGGGGGTTGGACCCGGGAGTGGCCCGGGCACCCAGTAGACAACGGAGGCCGAGCCCGTTGCCGGCGGGACGAACTCCGGTCCGAAGGGATTGCCCGGGCCTTCTTCCGTTGCGGCAGTCGGGAACCTGCTTGACGACGCAGGCGTTTGGCGAGCCAGTAGTTTCGTCAAATCAGGACCACGCTGAGGCAGGCAGAGTGACCGAAATCGAACGGCCAGGCGGCTCGCTGGGCCGGGTGGCCGTGATCGTCCCGACCTACAATGAGCGGGAGAACCTGGAGCCGATCGTCGCCCGGATCCGCTCCTCGGTGGACGATGCGGACATCCTGATTGTCGACGACAACAGCCCGGACGGCACCGGGGAGGTCGCCGACAAGCTGGCCGCCTCGGATTCGCACGTGCATGCCATGCACCGGCAGCGCAAATCAGGCCTTGGCTCCGCCTACCTGGCCGGTTTCGGCTGGGCGCTCGGCCGTGGCTACGGCGTGCTGGTGGAGATGGACGCCGATGGCTCGCACGATCCCGCCGAACTGCCGGGCCTGCTGGCCGCGCTGGCGCATGCGGACCTGGTCATCGGGTCGCGCTGGGTGCCGGGCGGGACCGTGCGGAACTGGCCTAAGTCGCGAGAGTTCCTGTCCAGGGGCGCCAACACCTACGCCCGGGTCATGCTGGGCATCAGCATCCGCGACGCGACCGCCGGGTACCGCGCGTACCGGGCCGGCACGCTGCGCGCGGCCCGGCTCGAGGAGGTCATCTCCCGGGGCTACTGCTTCCAGATCGATCTCGTGCTGCGCGCGCTGCGCGGCGGCCTGACCGTCACCGAGGTGCCAATCACGTTCACCGAGCGCACTCGCGGCGCCAGCAAGATGAGCAAATCCGTCGTCGCCGAGGCGTTCTGGCGGGTCACCCAGTGGGGCGTCGCCGCCCGGCTGCGCGGCCTAAGGGGCCGCGGCGCGGCCCGCTAGGCGCTCTTGCGCTGCCGCCCGGCGCGGGAGTTCACCGCCACATCATCGCCGATGCCGCGCTGCCCCCTGATCACCGCGAGGCGCTCAGCGAGCACCTCCTCAAGGTCAGCGACAGACCGCCGTTCCAGCAGCATGTCCCAGTGGCTGCGCGGTGGCTTGACCTTCTTGGGCGCGGGCAGATCGCCGGCGGACGTGAACGCCGTCGCACCGCACACCCGGCACTCCCAGGTGGTCGGGATCTCTGCCTCAGCCGCGAACGGAACGGTAAAACTGTGGCCTTTCGGGCAATCGAAAGCCACGTCCTGACGCGGGGCCAGATCGGTGTTACGGTCATTCTCGTAGCTCGTGGCTCCGAGCCTGGTACCGCGAAGAGAGCGTTCGGCCATCAGTCTGCTGCCTCCCAGCGCTCATGCCGTCCTTATGGTCAACGGTGAGTACCCGGACAAGATTCCCGCCAGGCCATGTTTCCAACCCCCGACGGCGCGGCGGATCGCGCGGAACGCTGCCCGGCTGTCCCGGATGCGTTATCCGGGCTGCCGCGGATGCCACTGCCCGCGGGCCTTGAGCACCTCGCGCAGCGCGACGGTCTGGTCCGTGATGATGCCGTCCACGCCCAGGTCGAGCAGGCTCTCCATCAGCGCCCGGTCGTTCACCGTCCAGGCGTGCACCTGCAGGCCGAGCGCGTGCGCGCGGCGGATGAACTGCGGGCCGGCCACCGACGCCGGGACCTGGGCGCACTGGGCCGGTGGCCCGGCCCGGCTGCCGAGCCGTACCGCGGCAATGCCAGCCGGCGAGCAGGCGGTGCAGACCGGCCTGCCGAGCGCCCGGCGAGCGCCGCGCAGCCTGCGGGCCGAGAATGAGCAGATGCACACCCGGTCCCATGCGATCGTCCGGCGGAGCACGTCGGCCAGCGGCCCGATCGCGCCCGCGTCCTTGACGTCGACGTTGAAGCGCACGTCCGGCCACGCGCCGATCAGGTCCTCGAGCAGCGGGATCGGCTCCGTCCCGCCGATCCTGGCGGCCGCGATCTCGCTGTGCGACAGCCGGGCGATCTCGCCCGGCCGCCCGGTCAGCCGGTCCAGCGTCTTGTCGTGGAAGGTCAGCAGGACGCCGTCCGCGGTGGCCCGTGCGTCGGTTTCCAGGAACGAGTAGCCGAGGCCCACCGCGTGCTCGAAGGCGGCCCAGGAGTTCTCCGGGCCGTGCGCGGCGCCGCCGCGGTGCGCGAAGGCCAGCGGGCCGGGGAAGTCGAGGAAGGCGCAGGACACGATCAGAACCATTTGAAACGGGCCGAGCAGGGCCGGTCAGGCACGCGACCACTCCCTGCGGCGGGCTTCCGCTAGCGCGATCGCGGTAGCGGCGGCGACGTTCAGCGAGCCCACCCGGCCGGTCTGCGGGATGTAAGCGATCGCGTCGGCGACGCCGAGCAGGTCGGCCGAGCAGCCCCGGTCCTCGTTTCCGAGGGCCAGGCAGACGTCCCCGGACAGCGGGGCCTCGTGCAGCGGGACCGCGCCGTCGGTCAGCTCGATCGCGACAACCCGCAGGCCGCTGGCCGCCGCGGCCGCGGCCGCCTTCGCGGCATCGTGCTCCTGCTCACAGCGGACCAGGCGGTCGGTGCCCAGCGCGGTCTTGCGGGCGGACGGATGATCCGGCGACGCGCTGTCGCCGCACAGCCAGATCTGCTCAACGCCGAGCGCGGCGGCCGTCCTGATGATCGAGCCGACGTTGAACGGCTGGGCGACGGAGTCGAGCAGCAGCGCCAGCCGGGCCTGGGTGAGCCGCCGCCAGGACCGGTTCAGCCGCTTGACATCGGTCGGCCGCAGCTGGCGGCGCGGCGCGGGATCCCTGGCGCTGGTCATCCGCGGGCCGCCAGCACCCGGTACCCGCCGCGGGCCGCCAGCCGGCTGGCCGGCCAGCCGGCCTCGGCCAGCCAGCGCTGCAGCGAGTCCGCGCCCAGGTTGCGCTGCACCACGAGGTAGGCGGCACCGCCCGGGACCAGCCTGGCCAGCCAGCCGGCCAGCAGCTCGTGCAGCGCCGCCTTGCCGACCCGGATCGGCGGATTGGACCAGATCAGCCCGAACCGCGCGGGCAGCGCCGGGTCGCCTGGTACCACGGCGCGGACGTTCAGCAGCCCGGCCCGCTGCGCGTTGGCGGCACAGAGCGCAAGGGCGCGCTCGTTCACGTCCACCGCCCAGACGGTCGCGCCGGGCGACCGGGCGGCGAGCACCAGGGCCAGCGGCCCGTACCCGCAGCCCAGGTCGAGCAGGTCCCCGGCGGCCGGCGGCGGCGGCGCGGCCTCCAGCAGCATCCTGGTGCCGGCGTCCAGCCGGCCCGGCGAGAACATCCCGGCGTCGGTCTGCAGCTCCAGGTGCACGTCAGGCAGCACGACGTGGACGCGGCCAGGGCGATGCGGCGCGTCCGGGCGCGCGCTGAAATAGTGCTCGCTCACCGGCCGGCGGCCGCTCTTAGCGGGACTGCGAGGCGGCCGCGGAACGCGCCGCCGGCGACGCCGCGGCGGCCAGCGCCGGGTTGATGAACCGCCTGGTCATCCAACGCTCGACGACGAACGTCAGCACCGGGACGGTGCCGGCCAGCAGCAGGATCACGGTGGGCGCGCTGGCCAGCTTCATGCCCAGCTGCCGGGACATCAGGTAGGCGGTGATCAGGTAGATGATGTACAGGATGCCGTGCGCGGTGCCGACGTAGTGCGCGATGACGTCGTTGTGCGCGAACACCTGCAGCGGGATGCCGACGAAGCACAGCACCATCAGCACCACGCCGGTCAGATAGGCCATTACCCGGTAACGGAACACCGCTGCGCGCAACCTGAGCACCTCCTCTATCGCAGGCCGTGCCAGCGACCGTGGCCCTGTACCTGCTCGTTCAGCCTGGCCAGGTAGGCGTTGTAGGCGGCGAGTTCCGGGTCCGGCTCGGCGGCCGCGTGCCCGGCCTGGCCTGACCGCCGCTCAGCGCCCGCCGCGCCCGGCAGGTCGAGCTGCGCCGCCTCGCCGTTGCCGTCGCCGGTGGTGGCCGGCCGGAACTCATCGATGATGGTCTTGACCCAGAACACCGCGGCGAAGACCGCGAACACGGGCCATTCGAACGTATACGCCCAGCTCAGCGAGTTCCCGGTCTCAGCGCGGTGGAACTGCCAGGCACCCAGCCAGAGCATCCCCGCGATCGAGCCGGCCACGAACGCATGCCAGCCGAGCCACCTGGGGGTGATCAGGAAATGCCACCGCGGAGCCGGCCGGGTGCTGGACATGCTCAGAGCCTAGCGCCGGCCGTCCCCGCGGCCGCACGACGCCGGCGAGTCACTGTCCGGACTGCAACGCCTGGCCAGCCATAATCGGACCCATGTCGCTTGCCGATCTAATCGCCGGGCGGAGCGGTCTCGCTAGCCGGCTGCCGCCGCGGCTCGATGAACTGCGCGGGCCCGTCCGGGGCGTGATCGTGTTGCCGCGGCACCTGTCCTGGCCGGGGATGCGCGAGTTCGACCTCTCCGACGACAGGATCCGGCGCAGCATGTACGGCATCGTGCTCACCCAGGGCAGGCGCTGTGAGGTGGCCAGGTTCCTCAACGCCGGCCTGCTCCGCGAGGACTGGCCGCTGATCCGCGCCTCGCTGGACCCCAAGCTGCGCCGGTGGTGCGAGCGCCAGTTCGCGCTGGGCTGATATCTGCCCGAGCACGGAAACGCGGCAGCCGGACCGTCCGACCTCCGGCAGCCTGGCCGACGCGCTCGTCACCGTCTTCGAGTCCTTCGTCACCGCGAAGGCCGCCCCGGCCGGCGACTTCACCTTCCACCGGCCTGACGGTGCGGTCATCCCAGCCAGCCCTCCGATTCCGGAACCGCTCGGCCAGCTCTGGGAACGCCACGACGCGGAGGTCACCGCCGGCACTATCACGCCGCCCTGGTACGGCGAGCGCCTCGACCTCGACTACGCCATCGCCGTGCTCTTCGCCAACCAGCGGGTCCGGGAAGAGCGAGCCGCGGCGGCGCAGGAACGCGATCCGGCCGTCATGGCGGCCACCTGGTGACTATGCGGCCGCCGCGTGCCAAGGTGGCGGCATGCGCAAATACGTCATCATGGGTGTCCAGGGCAGCGGCAAGGGCACTCAGGCCACGATGCTCGGCGAGGCGTTCGACCTCGTGCATATCAGCGTCGGCGACATCTTCCGCTGGAACGTGCAGCAGCACACTAAGCTCGGCGCGCAGGTCCGGCGGACTATGGCGGCCGGCGAACTGGTCGGAGACGATCTCGTGGAAGGGGTCGTGAAGGCGCGGCTTGCCGATCATGACTGGAACTTCGGGTTCATCATCGATGGCTTTCCGCGCAACGAGCGGCAGGCGGAGTTCTTCCTGGAGAGCTACGACATCGACGGCGTGATCCATCTCGACATGCCGGATAGCGAGGTACGCCGCCGGGTGCTCGCCAGGCGGCTGTGCGCGGACTGCGGCTTGGACTACAACCTGCTCGCCAGCAGCCCGCGGGAGGTCGGCAAGTGCGATGTCTGCGGCGGCGAGCTCATCTCCAGGGAAGACGACACCGAGGAAGCCCTCGCGGTCCGGCTCCGCGACTATCACCAGAAGACCAACCCGGTGCTCGACATCTTCCGCCGCAAGGAGTACGTCGTGACCGTCGACGCGCGGCCCGACCGGCAGATCGTGCAGCAGGCCATCCGGGCCAACCTCGGGCTGCTGCCAGGGAAGCAGCCGATGCCGGTTGCGGCAGGCAGCCAGCACGGCCAGCACGGCCAGCACGACGGCGCGCCAGGCGGCTGACCCGGTGCGGATCGTGGTCGCGCCTGACTCCTTCAAGGGCAGCATCGGCGCGGCCGCGGCGGCGGCTGCGCTGGCCGGGGGCTGGCAAAGCGCCCGGGCCGGCGACGAGGTCAGCTGCCTGCCGCTGGCGGATGGCGGCGAGGGCACGCTCGACGTGCTCGCTGCCGCGGTCCCCGCCGCCCGGTGGCATCAGGCGACGGTCACCGGGCCAGGCCAGGCAGCGGTCGCCGCCTGCTGGCTGGAACTCCCCGGCCCCGGCGGTGCCGCGACAGCCGGTCCCGGCAAGACCGCGGTCATCGAGCTCGCCCAGGCCAGCGGGCTGCCACTGCTGGCCAGCCCTGACCCGATGGGCGCGCACACGGCGGGAACCGGCGAGCTGATCATCCGCGCGCTGGACGCGGGAGCGGCGCGGATCGTCATCACGCTCGGCGGTTCGGCATCGACGGACGGCGGCACCGGCGCCCTCACCGCGCTCGGCGCCCGGTTCACCGATGCCGCCGGACACGCCCTGCCGCCCGGCGGCGGCGCACTGGGCGAGCTGGCATCGGCCGACCTCAGCGGGCTGCGGCCGCCGCCGCCCGGCGGGGCCCGCTGCCTGACCGATGTCACGGCACCGCTGCTCGGGCCGGCCGGCGCGGCGGCGGTCTACGGCCCGCAGAAGGGCGCCACCCCGGACCAGGCGGCCGCGCTCGATGCCGGGCTCGCCGCGCTGGCCCGGCTGCTCGGCGGCGACCCGGCGGCACCGGGCGCGGGCGCGGCGGGCGGCACCGGATACGGGTTCGCCGCCGCCTGGGGCGCGGCCATCGTGCCCGGTGCCGCCGAGGTCGCCCGGATCGCCGGCCTGGCCGCCGCGCTGGCCGCCGCCGACCTGGTAGTCACCGGTGAGGGACGCTACGACCAGACGTCCACGACTGGCAAGGTGGCCGGGACCGTGCTGGCCGCGGCCGCCGCGGCCGGGGTGCCGGCCGCGCTGGTGGCCGGGTCGATCGCGGCGGAGCTGCCGCCCGGCTGCCGGCCGGGCATAGCGCTGGCCTGGCTGGCGGGCAGCACGGCAGCCGCGCGGGCCGACCCGGCACGCTGGCTGGCCATGGCCGGGCGGCTGCTCGCGGACGGTACCTGGGGGAGCGGACCCGGCTGACCCGGCATGCCGACCCGGCACGAGGCTCTAGCCTTAGCCCGTGCGGGAGATCGCGATATTCAGCGGCAGCGCCCACCCAAAGCTCGCAGCGGAGATCTGCGCCCGCCTGGGAGTGCCCAGGCGGCCCGTCGTGACCAGGCGGTTCGCCAACGATTGCCTGGAAGTCCAGCTGCAGTCCAACTGCCGGGAACGCGATGTTTTTCTCATCCAGCCGCTCGGCCCCCCGGTGCAGGAGCATCTGACCGAGCTGCTGCTGATGCTGGACGCCGCCCGCGGCGCATCGGCTGCCCGGGTCACTGCAGTGATCCCGCACTACGCGTACGGACGGTCGGACAAGAAGAACATGCCGCGAGTGTCGATCGGCGGTCGGCTGGTCGCCGACCTGCTGGTCACCGCGGGCGCGAGCCGGGTACTGACCGTGACCCTGCACGCGCCGCAGGTGCACGGCTTCTTCTCGGTCCCGGTCGATCACCTGCACGCGCTCCGCGAGCTCGCCGCCCATTTCCGCGGCCTGGATCTAGCCGACGCCGTAGTGGTCTCGCCAGATCTGGGCAACGCCAAGCAGGCCGCGGCGCTGGCCCGGCTGCTCGGCGCCGGCGTCGCCGCGGGCGCCAAGGAACGGCAGAACGACGAGAAGGTCACGATCAGCTCGATCATCGGGGATGTGGCTGACCGCGACGTCATCATCCTGGACGACGAGATTGCCCGCGGGACCACGGTCATGGAGCTGATCAGCAGGCTGCGCGAGCAGCAGGTGCGCTCGATCCACGTTGCCTGCACGCACGGCCTGTTCTCCGGCGGCGCGCTGCAGCGGATCGCCGCCCAGCCGGACGTGGCGGAGATCGTCACCACCAACACGGTCGCCATCCCGGACAGCAAGCGGGATCCGAAGCTGCACGTGATCTCGCTGGGCCCGGCGCTGGCCGAGGCGATCCGCCGGATCCACGAGGGCGAGTCGGTCAGCGCGCTCTTCGACGCGCCGCTGGCCGCTCCCGGCATCCCCTGACAGCACGGTAGGGAAAACCCGGCATCGGCGGCGCGGACCCGGCGCAGGGCAGCGGGCTTGGGCATCAGATCCTGAGCAAATCTTGAACCGGCTGGCCGCACTGGCCATGCAGGTACTGCAGAGACTGGCTCCGGTATCGGGATGACCGGCATGACGGTGGCGTTCGGCGTGCTCGGTGCAGTCGAGGCGCGCGTCGACGGCAGGCCGCTAGCCCTGGGCCATGCCCGGCCGAGGCGATAAGAAGATTCCTGGACGCGTTCGGCGTGCCAGGCCGACCCGGATCGCGGCTGGGTCAGCACTGATCGAGGCGAACGACCGGCGGAGCAGGTCGAAGTGGCCGGTCTGCCGTCACGAGACCGCGGTTTGCCGGCGGGCCTCGTCATCGGCAGTCATGATGCGGCGGCCTGCAACGGGTGTGCTGGCGGCGCCTGTCCTGCGGGGTGGCTCCGGGGGCAGGGCGCGTGCCGGGCAGGTTCCAGGGCGGCGCGCAGCTCGCGGATATCTCCGGTGGCGACGGTGTACGGGCTAGCCAGCTCCCGGGCGTTACGCGCAGCCTCGTCATCTAACCTGGCCGTGCTGAGGTTATCGGGCGGGAAGGTCATCTGGTCCTCCTGGTGTGTATGCCTGGTGACGAGCAGTTGACACCCTGCGGGTTACCCAGCGCGATGACACCCGGGAGACATCTTCGGACATCTAGTGGACACGATTGATGGCCGTAGGTGGCCGATTGTGGGAGTATCTGGTCATGGTCAATGAACGGCTGCGACGCTCGATGCTGCGGGCCGGGCTGGTTACCGAGACGCTGGCCGAGACGGCGCAGGTCTCCACGAAGACCGTTGAGCGGTGGCTGCGGGGCGAAGTGGTGCCGTATCCGCGTACCCGCTACCGGGTGGCGGCGATCTTGCAGGAAGACGAAAGCTACCTGTGGCCGGAGGCGGTTGATCAGGCGGCGCTGACCGGCGCTGAGCTGGTGGCGGCCTATTCGCGGCGGGCGGAAGTACCCGGGCACCTGTGGACGGAGCTGCTGCGGCAATCCGGGCGGAATGTGGACGTGCTGGCGTTCGCCGGCCTGTTCCTCGCCGAGGAGCACCCGGACTGGACGCCGCTCCTGCTGGCCCGTGCGAAGGCGGGCGTGCGGGTCCGGCTGCTGCTGGGAGATCCGGGAGGCGCGAACCTGGCCGCCCGCGATGGCGAGTACAAGATCGGCGGCGGGGTCGCCGGGCGGGTCCGAGCGGTCCTGGCCACCTACCGGCCGCTGGCCGGGCTGGCCGAGATCCGGCTGCACAACACGCCGCTGTACAACTCCGTCTACCGCTTCGACGACGACATGCTGATCAACACCCACGTGTACGGCATCCTGGCGGCCTACACGCCCGTACTGCACCTGCGCCGCGTCGACGGCGCGTATTTCGGTACCTACCTGGAGTCGTTCGAGCGGGTCTGGGGATCGGCCCGGCCGATGGAAGACGCAGACTGGGACGGCGGCACGCCGTGAGCAAGCGCAAGCGTGAGATGCAGCGTCGGGTGGACTACTGGGATGACCCGGATGCGCCGAAGCCGACTAGCCGCAAGCCGTCCGCTAGCGTGATCGTCCGCAACAGCGCTGGTGACCTGCTGCTGCTGCGCCGGCCTGATTCCGGCCGGTGGACGATCCCCACCGGCGGGCTGAAGAAGAACGAGACCCTGACGCAGTGCGCAGTCCGGGAATGCCGGGAGGAAACCGGCCTGGACATCGAGATCACGTCACTGGCCGGCGTCTTCAGCGATCCCCGCCATGTGGTCGCCTTCGCTGACGGCGAGGTACGCCAGCCGGTAAACGCATGCTTCGCGGGCCGGGTCATCGGCGGGAATCTCACCACCACCGACGAAGCGTCCGAGGTTGCCTGGGTACCGACAGCAGGGCTTGACGGATATGACATACACCCCTCGATCCGGCGGCGTATCGTCCACGGCCTAGCGGACGGAACCATGCCTCACGCTGACTAGGGCAATCGCCTGTCGACGGGGCGCATTCGCGGCAGGCGAGCTGGCCAAGGGTGTGGACGGGCCGTCAGCGCGGAGGTACGTCATGTGCTGTCGTTGACTGGTCACGGTTTGGCCTGCGGGAGGCTGGCGCACACCGGCGGGATGGTTCGAGCGCGGCGCAACTCGGCGATGTCGTCGGTAACGACGGTGTACGGGTTCAGCCCGAGATGCAGGCTGCGGGCCAGCACCCGCGAGGAATCGTCGCTGCGCTGGTGGGAGCCGATGCTGGTGCCCGGCTTGCCGCACGTGCTGGTGGTCTTGTCCGGTGCTCACCGCTTGGGCCGCTGCCAGGGCTCGCGCTCAAGCGCACGGCGCAGCGCCGCCGCGCCATCGCCGAGCACGGCCCGGCCGTGCGTGACGAGGATGTGCTCGATCTCAAGGGCTGCCAGGGGCTCAAGCGTGGGCAGGTAGCGCTCGCGCCACCAGCGGCGGCGGCGTTCGCTGTCCAGCGGGTCGTCCCACACGCTCAGCTGGCCGTCGCCTGTCTCGACGACGGCGTCACCGAAGACGAGGGCGCGGTGGGCTGGGATCTCGATCGGCTGCTCGGCGCGGGGCGGGATGCCGATCGGATGGAAGCGGGCGACACCGCCGACGTCGGCGCTCCCGGTCACGGCTTGGAACCCAGAGGTATCGCCCAGCCGGGTGGCCACCTCCGGATGCCCGTAGATGCGCGCCTCGGCGCGGCGGTAGCGCCGCCACAGCGGCTCGGCGCTGCGGGTGTGGAATGGCTTGCTGATGAGGATCCGCACCCGGTCGCCGACGAGGTTGTCGAGGGCGCCCAGCGCCGGGTCATCGTCGCCGCCCACGAGCGGGTCGATGAGCAGTGTCTCGCCGCCCGCGGTCAGCGCGTAACTCGTCCTGGTGCCGAACTCGCCCGGGCGCAGTCCCCGCGGGCGGCGCTGCCAGCACCAGACTCCGGCCGCGATCTCCTGCACGCCGCCCTCGGCCATCTGCTGCCTCCAATCTGTCCGGCAGGTAACGAATGTCATCAGCCCAGGGTGTCGCACATCAAGCCTGGCTGCCTGGCGCAGATCAGGTGATGCTAGGCGATCTCGCGGGCCTGAAGGACCCGGATGGCCTAGGCGAGCTGCCCGGCCTGCCACCGGCAGCAGCGGATTTTGCGCAGGATGCGCCAGGGTCTGAGCTGGGCGCTGGCGCGTTCGCCGGGCCGCGTAGGTTGGCATGGGCGCGGTTGGCGGCCTGCTGACCCGGCGGCCCGCGGCCGGGGACTCGACCGGGCGGGATGAGAACGGGATAGTGCAGCAGGCATCGCAGCAGGGCAGCAGGGCGGCAGGCAGCGCAGCAGGGCGGCAGGCAGCGCAGCAGGGCAGCAGGGCAGGGCAGCGCAGAGGAGACCGCAATGACTGACTGGGTGATCATCGGGGTGCCGAGCAGCGCGGGGGCGCATCACGCCGGCCAGGATCTGGCGCCGGCCGCGCTGCGGAAGGCGGGACTGCCGGACCGGCTGCGGGCGGCCGGGCTGAGGGTTGACGACGCCGGGGACCTGCCGGGCGCGGTCTTCGCGGTCGACCGCGAGCATCCGCATGGCAGGAATCTGCCCGCCGTCGCCCGGGTTGCCCGCGCGAGCGCCGATGCCGTGGCCGGGGCTATCGCGTCCGGCCGGCGCCCGCTGGTGGTCGGCGGCGACTGCACTATCACGCTCGGCGTCATCGCCGGCTTCCGGCGGCGCCATCCGGACGTGGGCCTGGTGTACCTGGACGGCGACGCCGACCTGGGCACGCCGCAGGGCGGCGGCTCGGGCATCTTCGACTCGATGGGCATTACGCACCTGCTTGGCGGCGGCGCGCCGGAGCTGGCCGGGCTGGCCGGCCAGCCGCCGCTGCTGGCGCCGGCCCGGCTGGCGATCATCGGCGCTGATCCGCGGGAGACCGACGACGCCGGCCGGGAATTCCTGGCCGCGGCGGGCGTGCGGCTAGCCGAGGCACCGGAGTTCGCGGCGGATCCGGCCGGCGCCGCCGCCGCCGCGATCACGCAGGTGGCCGCGGCCAGCGGGCCGGTCGTCGTGCACTTCGACGTGGACGTGATCGACTCCGGGGATCTGCCGCTCGGCAACTTCCCGCATTACGGCTCGGGCGTCAGCCTCGACGCTGCGATCGCGGCGCTGGCCGCGATGCGGGCGCACCCGTCGTTCGCCGGGCTGGTGCTCACCGAGGTGAACCCGACGCACGACGGGGACGGCAGCCTGCTCGACCGTTACATTGGAGGGCTTGTCAGCGCACTGGCCACCGAAGCGGGAGAATCGGGATCGTGACTGAGACACCTGAGCGGGAAGACTTCAATGGCAAGATTATCGCCGAGTTCCGGGCCAACGGCGGCGAGGTTGGCGGGCCATTCTCCGGTGCACCGCTGCTGCTGCTCACCTCGACCGGGGCGAAGTCCGGCGCGCAGCGAACCAACCCGATGATGTACCTCTCGGACGCCAAGCGGCTGATCGTGTTCGCCAGCAAGGGAGGCGCGCCCACCAACCCGGACTGGTACCACAACCTGAAGGCCAACCCCGAGGCGACAGTCGAGCTGGGCACCGAGCGTTTCACCGTCCGGGCCACCGAGCTCACCGGCGGCGAGCGGGACGAGATTTACCAGCGGCAGGCGACGCTTTACCCCGGTTTCGCCGGGTATCAGGCCGGCACCAGCCGTACCATTCCGGTCATCGCCCTGGAGCGAACCGCCTGACCGGGCGGGAGCGGACCTCGGGAAGGGCACATGGTGAACCACCCGGCTGACGAGTACCGGGCCGAGCTCGATTTCGAGATCACCTTCACGAACGGCGGGAGCCTGCGCGGCCGCGAGTTCCGGATCGACATCGACCACCCGGGGATGACCGAGGACGAGCTAGCCGCGGCGCTGATCCGCGATCTTGGGCTGCTGATGGTGGGACGGGTCGACATTCACAGCCGGCAGGTGATGCGCGGGCCGCACCGGCGCGCCCGGCCCCGGCCGCAGGTGCCCGGCCCGCCCGGGCCGGCCCCGCCGCCGGGACCGCTGGCTCCGCTGCCCGCGGACGGGATCCCCGCGGACGCGGCTGGCGGGAGCGTGCGGCACCGGGCTGACCTCAGTCACGTGATCGAGGACGGCATGATCACTTACCCGGGGCTGCCGGTCCCGCAGATCAAGCCGGACTCGGTCAGCTCGCTCGGCCGCGCCAGCTACGCGCCCGGCGTGGAGTTCCGCATCGGCGAGGTCACCATCTGCGGGAACACCGGCACCTACCTGGACAGCCCGGCGCACCGCTACCCGGACGCGGACGACCTGTCCGAGCTGCCGCTCGGCAAGCTCGCCGAGCTTGACGGCGTGCGGGTGGACGTGACCGGCAGCAGCCAGCGGTCCATCGCCCGCAGCGAGCTGCTGCCCTATGACTGCCGCGGCAAGGCGGTGCTGATCCGGACCGGCTGGGACCGGCACTGGGGGACCGGCGAGTATTTCCGTAACCACCCGTTCCTCACCGCGGACGCGGCCACCTACCTGGCCGGCACCGGGGCCGTGCTGGTTGGCATCGACTCGCTGAACATCGATGACACCGGCGACCCTGAGCGCCCGGTGCACTCGCTGCTGCTGGCGGCCGGCATCCCGGTCTGCGAGCACCTGACCGGGCTCGGTCAGCTGCCCGGCGCCGGCTTCCGGTTCAGCGCGGTGCCGCCGAAGCTGCGGCCGTTCGGCACCTTCCCGGTTCGCGCGTACGCGACCTGGTAGCCCGCGGCCGGGTCAGGCCAGCGTCTGGCCGCTGACCCGCTGCTCAAGATCGAGCAGGAAGCGCTTGCGGTCCAGGCCGCCGCCGTACCCGGTCAGGCTGCCGTCCGAGCCGACCACCCGGTGGCACGGCACGATGACCGAGACCGGGTTCTTGCCGTTGGCCAGCCCGACGGCGCGGGATGCCGATGCCTGGCCGAGCTCGCGGGCAAGATCGCCGTAGGAGACGGTCTCGCCGTACGGGATTTCCCGCAGCGCGGCCCAGACCCGCCGCTGGAAGTCCGTTCCGGCCAGCTCGATCGGCAGGTCGAACCCCGTCCGCTGGCCGGCGAAGTACTCGGCCAGCTGCTGCGCCGCCGCCGCCAGCGGCGCGGCGTCCGGACCGTCCTGGCTGGCGGGCCGGGCGCGGGCCACGGCGGCGGGCAGGTGCCGCTGCGCGTCCATGTAGACGCCGGCCAGCGCCGGGCCGGCCGCGATCAGGGTCAGCGGCCCGATCGGGCTGGCCACCGTAGCCTGCGTAAATTCTGGTGTTCTGTTGCTTTTCAGCACGGCAGCTCCTTGGTTTGTCAGTTACTGGCCGGAAGCCGGTTGATCGGGTGCTCGCCGGTCGCCCACAAGTACTGGACCGCGTACGAGCGCCATGGCCGCCAGGCGGCGGAGTGCCTGGCCAGCGCCGCGGGGGTGGCCGGCAGCCCGAGCGATCTCGCCGCCATGCGCACTCCGAGATCATTTGAAACGAGTGCGTCGGGGTCGCCCAGCCCCCGCATCGCGATCGTCTCGACGGTCCATGTCCCGATGCCGGGCAGCGCGGCCAGTCCGGCCCTGGCCCTGCCCCAGTCGCTGCCTACGCTCAGGTCGATCGACCCGCTGGCCAGCGCGGTGGCCAGGGCCGCAAAAGTCGCCCGGCGGGTCGCGGGCAGCGCCAGCGTCGCGGGGTCGGCCGCGGCCAGTGCCCCCATCGAGGGGAATAGCCTGGTCAGGCCGCCGGCCGGGTCGTCCACGCACTCGCCGTGCGCGGCAGCCAGGCGGTCGGCGTGCGTCCTGGCGGCCGCGGTGGAGACCTGCTGGCCGAGCACCGCGCGGACGGCGAACTCGGCCGCGTCCACGGTGCGCGGCACCCGCCGGCCGGGAGCCTTGGCGATCAGCGGCGCGAGCACCGGGTCGCCGCCGAGCAGGTCACCGACGGCGACCGGATCGGCGTCGAGGTCGAGCAGCCGCCGGCACCGGCTGATCGCGATCGCCAGGTCCCGCAGATCGGCCAGCGCGAGCTGGCAGCCGATGTACTCCGGCCCCGGCTTCAGCGCGACGATGCCGTGACCGTGCGGCAGCCGCAGCGTGCGCCGGTAGCTGCCGTCCCGCCATTCCTCCACGCCCGGCACCGCGGTCGCGGCAAGATGGCCGAACAGGTTGTCCGGGCAGAGCGGCTGGCGGAACGGCAGCCGGAGGTCAAGTACGCCCGGCGCGGCGGCCCGCCGCCCGCCGCTGGCCCGGCGGCGCAGGTCGGTGGGGGACAGCGCGAACACCTCGCGCACCGTGTCGTTGAAGGCCCGGATGCTGGCGAAGCCGGCCGCGAAGGCCACGTCGGCCATCGCCAATGCGGTGGTCTCGATCAGCAGCCGGGCGGTCTGCGCGCGCTGCGCCCTGGCCAGGGCCAGCGGCCCGGCGCCGAGCTCGGCGAGCAGCTGCCGTTCTACCTGGCGGACGCTGTAGCCGAGCCGGGCGGCGAGACCCGGCACCCCGCCGGAGTCGATCACCCCGTCGGCGATCAGCCGCATGGCCCTGGCGACCAGGTCGGCGCGCTCGTTCCATAGCGGGGAGCCCGGGGTGGCGTCCGGCCTGCACCGCTTGCAGGCCCGGAAGCCGGCCTGCTGGGCGGCGGCGGCGCTCGGATAGAACCGCATGTTCGCCGGCTTCGGCGGCACCACCGGGCAGCTCGGCCGGCAGTAGATCCCGGTGGTGACTACGGCGGTGTAGAACCAGCCGTCGAACCTGGCGTCCTTCGACTGGACGGCCCGTACGCAGCGCTCGGTGTCGGTGTGCATTGCTCCAGCATCGGCGCTCCGGCCGGGCAGGTCTAGCGAGAAAACGACATCAGCGTAAGGCCGCGCGGCCCCGGGCCGGCCCCGGGCGGGCGGAGGTGGACGCCGGGCGGCTGGCGGAACTCGTCACCGACGCCTGGCGGATGCGTGCCCCGGCCGCGCTCGTCGGCGAGGCCGGCGACCTCCCGGGCGCGGAACTGGGCTGAGCGAGCCGGGTCAGCCGGCGCTCAGATCATAGGTACAGTCCCTCGCCCTCGCCATCCCTGGCCATCCATTCGACGGCCAGCACGGCGGCCGGGTCGAACACGCCCCACCCGTCATCGCGTTCGGTCTCGATGAGCCCGTCAGGGCGAAGCCGCACGCTGCGCAGCGGATGCTTCTCGTCATTCACGATCCACCGGCTGCTCAGCCCCTGGAGCACGATCCTGACCAGCCCTGGCTTGCCGATCACCGGCGCCAGCAGGTCCGTGATTGCCTTGCCGTCCACAGCGTCACCCTACGTGTAACGACCAGTCAGGCGGACCAGCGGCGCTGCGAGGCTGCATAGTCGGCCAGCCGCCACATCATCGCCGACCGCGGCCTGATGGCGTAGACGACGTCGAAGTCGGGATCGGCGTCCGGCAGGTATTGCCGGTCTTCCGGCCGGGTGTATTTCGCCGCCAGAGCCGCCACCACAGCGGGGACCTGGCCGGGCGTTCCAAGGTCTTCGGCGACCCCGCGCACGATCACCACGTCCTCGCCGCTTTCCAGGTGCACGACTACCCGGGGATCCGCCGCGATGTTGCGGGCCTTGACGGTGCTGCGCTCGCTGTACAGGTAAAGCGTCTCGCTGGTGACCGTCCCCCAGACCGGGGCCCGCGTGCGGTGAACCTGACGGCGTCGTGGTGCCCAGCCAGTAGTTGCGCGCGGCGGCCAGCCGCGCGGAAACCTCGGGCCAGGCCAGCGGCTCGGCTGGCACCTGCACATGATCTCGCAACCCGCGGCCGGGTGAACGGGCAGGGGCTCAACATGGAACTGTTGGCGGCAGGCGGTGCGCGGAGTCCGGCGGCCGGGGATGATGGACCAGTAGCCGTGTGCCCGGACGGCGGCGGCCGCGGCGGGACCGGCTGGCACCCGGAGTCGCCCGGCGAAACTGGAGGTGATCGGTTGGCCGCGCTGGCCGCAGCGGGGTGCTCTTATGCGCTGCTGGCCGACGGCACCACCATGACGATCAGGCCGGCCGGGCCGGGGGACTACGGGCCAGTCCGGCAGCTGCACGAGGACATGTCGCCGGGCAACCTGTACTTCCGCTTCTTCGGCCTGAGCCGGGCGGCTGCCGGGCAAGAGGCCACCAGGGTGTGCCGGGAAGCCAGCCTGGACCACGGAGCGCTGCTCGGCTTGCAAGGCGAAGAACTGGTGGGAGTCGCCAGCTACGAGCTGACCACCGACCCGGGGGACGCGGAGATCGCGCTGGCGGTCGCCGACGGCATGCACGGGCGCGGCATCGCCACATTGCTGCTTGAGCACCTGGTCTCGCTGGCCCGTGCCCGCGGCATCAAGGTTCTCACCGCCGATGCGCTGGCGGCGAACAGCGCAGTGCTGCAAGTGCTCAACGACGCGGGGCTGGCCGTGCGGCGCAGGTTTGCTGGCGACACGGTGGAGCTATCTATGCCGGTCCCGCAAAGCACCGCGCTCAGCGAGGCCAGCCCCTACCTGGACGCGGTGGCCGGCCGGGAGAAACGGGCCTATGTAGCCAGCCTGGAACCCATGCTGGCGCCCCGGTCGGCCGCGGTGGTCGGCGCCGGGCACCGGCCCGGATCCATCGGCCGGATGATCCTGCGCAACATCCTCGACGCCGGATTCGGCGGTGCCTTGCACGCGGTCAGTCCGCACGCCGGCGACATCGAAGGCGTCCCGTGCGTCCAGTCGATCGCCGCGCTGCCCGAGGCCCCCGACCTGGTGGTGGTGGCGGTGCCAGCGGCGGAAGTGCCGGGCGTGGCGCAAGAATGCGGGGAGCGCGGCGCCAGGTCGCTGGTGGTGATTACCGCGGGCCTCACGGCAGCGCAAGAATCCAGCCTGCTCGAGGCCAGCCGCCGGGCGGGCATGCGGCTGGCGGGCCCGGGCTGCTTCGGCGTCGCCGTGCCGGGGATCGGGCTGGATGCCACCTTCGCCAGGCACCACCCCGCCGTTGGCAAGGCCGGCCTGGTCACCCAGTCCGGCGGGGTCGGCGTGGCGGTGCTCGGGCACCTTTCCCGGCTGGGCATCGGGACCTCTTCCTTCGCCTCCGTCGGCAGCATGCTCGATGTCTCCGCCAACGACATGCTGATGTGGTGGGAGGCCGACAGCATCACCGAGCTGGCGGTGCTCTACCTGGAGTCCTTCGGCAGCCCGCGCAAGTTCGCCCGGACCGCGCGCCGGGTGACCGCCAAGATCCCTGTCCTGACCGTGCACGCCGGACGGTCAGCGCCAGGGCAGCGTGCCGCCGCCTCGCACACGGCAGCGGCAATCGCGCCGCTGATCACCCGGCAGGCGCTGTTCGAGCAAGCCGGGATTATCGCCACCACCAGCCTCGGCGAACTGCTGGACGCAGCCGCGCTGATCGCATCCCAGCCGATCCCGGCAGGCGGCCTGGTCGCCATCGTGTCCAACGGCGGCGGTGCGGGCGTGCTGGCCGCCGATGCATGCGTGGAAGCCGGCCTGGCCGTCGCCAATCCGGGCCCGAAGGCCCGCAGCCGCCTGCGGGACGTGCTGCCCGCCGGCTCCGCGGTCGGCGGCCCGGTCGACACCACCATGACCGTGAGCCCGGAGGCATTCCGGCAGGCCCTGCGCATCGCCAGCGAGGACGGCGTGGACGCCCTGATCGCGCTGGTGATCCCCACCGCTGCCGCCGACCTGATTCCGGCGATCACGGCCGAGCGGCTGCCGGTCCCGGTGACGGCCGTCGTGCTGGACCAGCCGGAGGCGGTCAAGCTACTGCATGGCGACGACGCAGGCCTGGCCGTGCCGGCCTACGCCTATCCGGAAGCGGCCGCACGCGCGCTGGCCGGGGCCGCCCGTTACGGCTCATGGCGATCCAGGCCGGCTGGCACGGTGCCGGAGATCGAGGATCTCCGGGTGCCGGACGCGCGTTCGATCGTCAGTTCCTTCCTCGAGCGGATGCCGGGCGGCGGCTGGCTCGCCGCCAGCGAGGCCGACGACCTGCTGCGCTGCTACGGCATCCCGATGGTGGAATTCCGCTGGGCCGAAGACGTCGACGCGGCGATCGACGCGGCAGCCGGCCTGGGCGGTCATGTGGTGCTCAAGGCCAATGTGCCAGGCCTGCTGCACAAGACCGCCGCGGGCGCCGTCGAACTGGACCTGCACGGCCCCGACGAGCTGCGGCGCGCGATGCACCGCCTGCAGGACAAGTTCGCCGGAAGGCTGTCCGGAGTGCTGGTCGAGCCCATGATCACGGGAGGCACCGAGACTATCGTCGGCATCGTGCAGGAACCGGTGTTCGGGCCCGTTGTGGTGTTCGGACTCGGCGGGGTCGGCACCGATGCGCTCGGTGACCGCGCGGCCCGCCTCGCCCCGCTCACCGGCGCGGATGCCGACGAGCTGATCCACTCGACCGGCGTGGCACCGCTGCTGCTCGGTCACCGCGGCAAGCCCGCGGCGGACATCGGGGCGCTGCGCGACATCCTGCTCAGGATGTCGCGGCTCGCCGACCAGCTGCCCGAGGTCGCCGAGCTTGACCTCAACCCCGTGCTCGCCCGCCCGGACGGTGCCTTCCCCGTGGACGCGCGCGTCCGCGTTACCCGGCACGACCTAGCCGACCCGTTCCTGCGGCAGCTGCCCCTTTCCCGGTAGCGGCCCGCCGGTTGTCGGCACGCGCTGCGGTGCTGGCCGTAACGCCGGTTGACCCGTTAATAGTCTGGTTCTTTCTGCTCAATAAGCGGCATTGGCCAGGGAAAATTTTCGCCCGCGCCGGGTGTCGGCGCGAGCGCCGCGTATTTCTGTGGGCAATCATTGCGGTAAAGAATTCGGCTCGGGGGAGCACGGACCAGGGGGAAGGAACGGAAATGGGCAATTCCGATGACGGCGCCGGGCAGAGCGGCCTCACCCGCGGCGAGCTGCTGAAGGCCGCGGCCATCGCGACGCCCGGGCTGCTGCTCGGCCGGCCTGCCGCGGCCGCGGCAGGCACCCGGCCGCGGCGGCGCCCCGCGGCGGGCGCCAGCGGGATCGCGGGCATGAACGTGCTCCTCTTCCTGACCGATCAGCAGCGCGCGATCCAGCATTTCCCGGCCGGCTGGAGCAGGCGCAACATGCCCGGCATGACCCGGCTGCAGCGCCGTGGCATGCTGTTCGAGAACGCGTTCACGAACGCGTGCATGTGCTCGCCGGCCCGCTCGACGCTGATGTCCGGGTACTTCCCGGCCCAGCACGGCGTCAAGTACACGCTGGAGACGGACATGCCCGCGTCGCAGTACCCGCAGGTCGAGCTCGACCTGAGCTTCATCAACCCGGCCACCATTGCGGCGTCGGCAGGCTACCTGCCGGTCTACAAGGGGAAGTTCCACTGCAACAAGCCAGCGAACGGCTCGGACTGGGTGCCCGAAGACGTCAACAAATATGGCTTCACCCGCTGGGATCCGCCGGACGCGGGCGCTGACCAGAGCCTGCCGGAGGAGGGCGGCGGCGTCTACGACAATGACGGCCGATTCATGAACTCGGAGGGCACGGCGGAGGCGGGCACCGAGGGCGCCTTGCAGTACCTGCGCACGATGGCCGCCGACAGCCAGCCGTTCTTCATGGTCGTGTCGCTGGTCAACCCGCACGACGTGCTGCTCTACCCGTCGAATTTCATGGCCGGCGGCTATGACGACAAATGGCTGAAAGGCGAGATCGAGCTTCCGGCGACGGTGCACGAGGACCTGTCGACCAAGCCGACCGTGCAGAAGGAGTTCCTGCGGCTCTTCAACGCCTCCGGGCCGATCCCGACACCGCAGATGAAGCGCAACTACCTGAACTTCTACGGCAACCTGATGAAGGCATCGGACGCCTACCTGGTGCAGATCCTGGACACCCTGGAGACGGTCGGCCTGCTGGACAACACGCTCGTTATCGCGACGGCGGATCACGGGGAGATGGGTACCGCGCACGGCGGGATGCGGCAGAAGAACTTCAACTTCTACGAGGAGACCACCAGGGTGCCGCTGGTCTACTCGAATCCCCGCCTGTTCAGGCGGCCGGAGCGGAACCACGCGCTGGTCTCGCATGTCGACTTCCTGCCCACACTGGCGAGCCTGATCGGCGCGCCGGAATCCGCCCGGGATAACTGGCAGGGGGTGGATTACTCGGACCAGATCCTGAGCCGGTCACCCAGGCCGACGCGGGGCTACACGGTGTTTACCTATGATGACTGGCAGTCAGGGCAGGCGCGCGGCCCATACCCGAAGCCGCCGAACCACGTGGTCAGCATCCGCGAGCACCGCTACAAGCTGGCCAGGTACTACGACGCCGACGGCAAGGTCCCGGACCAATGGGAGATGTATGACCTGGCGGCTGACCCGCTGGAGCGCGTCAATCTCGCCTACAAGCACCACAAGCGCACCCGCGAGCAGCAACGCCAGTACGTGCGGCTCCGGCGCAAGCTGGCCCGGGTGGAGCGGACGCGGCTGCAGCCGCTGAGCTGAGCCGCAAGCGGGCAGCCCCGCGTGCCGCGGATGACTCGAGGGCGGGCGGCGTCAGCCGCGGTCCAGGGCAAGGATGAGCTTGCCCGTGTTCTCGCCCGCGAAGAGCATCAGCAGGGCAGCAGGGAAGTCGCTGACGCTGCCGTGCACGACGTGCTCCCGCGAGACCAACTGGCCGGCACGCAGCCACCCGGCTAGCTCGGCCATCGCGCGGGGGTAGCGGTCCTGGTAGTCGAACACCAGCATGCCGGTCATCGAAGCCCGCGCCACCAGCAGCGACAGGTAGTTCGCCGGGCCGCGCACCTGCTCGGAGTTGTACTGCGATACCGCGCCGCAGATGATGATCCTGGCTCCCCGGGCCAGCCGGGTAAGCACGGCGTCGAGGACATCACCGCCCACGTTGTCGAAATAGACATCGAGGCCGGCCGGCGCATGCTCGCGCAATGCCGTCCGCAGGTTCTCGCTCTTGTAGTCGATCGCGGCGTCAAAGCCGAACTCCTCGATCAGTGCCCGGCATTTCCGCGGGCCGCCGGCGATGCCGATGACCCGGCAGCCCTTGATCTTCGCGATCTGGCCGGCCACGCTGCCCACCGCCCCGGCGGCTCCGGAGACGACGACCGTGTCGCCCTCCTTGATCCGCCCGACGTCAAGAAGGGCAAAATAGGCGGTGAGCCCGGTCATCCCGAGCGCGCCCAGGTAGGTGGTCGGTTCCGCCAGCGAGGTGTCGAGCTTGATGACGCCGCTGCCGTCGGACAGCGCGTGCTGCTGGACGCCGAATACGCCGTAGACGCAGTCGCCGACGGCAAAGCCGGGATGCCCGGACGCCGTGACGTGCCCGACCGCGCCGGCCCGCATCACCGCGCCAAGCTGCACCGGCGCGATGTAGGAGGCGCCGGCGTTCATCCAGCCCCGCATCGCGGGGTCGACGGACAGATGCGAGATCGCGACAGTGAACTGCCCGGGGCCAGCCGTCGGCGGCGGCTCGCTGGTTAGCTCCCAGTCGGCGGCCTTGGGCAGTCCCGACGGGCGGGCGGCAAGCCGCACCTGGTGGTTGATCGAGCTCATTCCGCGGCTCCTGACGGGGGACTTCGGGCGCGGCGCCGGAAGGTAATGCCGCTAAATCGGACAAGCAAGTGAACCAGCACGTATCGCGGCCACGTGACCATGTTCGTGCCAGCAAATCGCTTCTACAGTAAGCAGATGATGGTCGAGCGCGCTGCCTCCGCTGGTGCCGCTCCGGTTCTGGTGGTGCGAACCCAGGGAATCGACCGCACATTTCGGGCGGGGCCCAGCTACCGGGTGGGCCGCGATCCGCAGTCAGATCTCGTGGTGGACGAGCCGCGGGTCTCCTGGCAGCACGCGATCCTGCGGCTGGAGCACGACCAGTGGCTGCTGGAGGACGTGGGCAGCACCAACGGGACGTATCTCGGCCCGCGCCGCGTGCAGCGGGTCGAGATCGCCGGCGCCTGCCAGGTCCGCCTCGGCGATCCGGACAGCGGCCCGGTCGTTTCCTGCTCGGTCGCGGCTGCGTCAGGCAGCCACGGCACCGTGCTTGCGGCCACCCCGGCGCCAGCTCCTAGCCCGCCGCCAGCCCCTAGCCCGCCGCCAGCCCCTAGCCCGGCCCCGCCGCCAGCGCCCAGGCCAGCCGCCGGCGGACGCGCGCCCAGCTCGATCATGCGGCTGCCGGCCAGGTTGCTGCGGATCGGCCGGGCCGAGGACAACGAGGTAGTCGTCTCGGACCTCAGCGTGTCCCGCCGCCATGCGGAGCTGCGCAAGTCGGCACCGGGCGGATACGAGATCGTCGACCTTGGCAGCCACAACGGCACGTACCTCAATGGCCAGCGGATCGCTGCCGCGCCGGTCACCGAAAGCGACGTCATCGGCATCGGCGTTGCCACCTTCCGCCTGGTCGGCGATGAGCTGCAGGAGTTCATCGACACCGGCGATATCTCGCTTAACGCCCGCGGCCTGACCGTCCGGCTGTCCAGCGGCAAAGTGATCCTGGACAACGTCAGCTTCCCGCTCGGCGAGCGGTGCCTGCTCGGCGTCATCGGGCCCAGCGGGGCGGGCAAGTCGACGCTGCTGGGCGCGCTGACCGGCATGCGGCCCGCCACTGCGGGCTCGGTGCTCTACGACGACCGCGATCTTTACGCCAACTACGCCGAGTTGCGGCACCGGATCGGGCTGGTGCCGCAGGAGAACATCCTGCACACCCAGCTGTCCGCGCGCCGGGCGCTGCGGTACGCGGCCGAACTCCGGTTTCCCCAGGACACCAGCCCGGTTGAGCGGGAGCGCCGGATCGGTGAAGTGCTCGGCGAGCTGTCGCTGACCGACCACGCCGATACCCGTGCCTCGGCGCTGTCCGGCGGGCAGCAAAAGCGCGTCAACGTCGCCCTCGAGCTGCTGACGAAGCCCTCCCTGCTGTTCCTGGACGAGCCGACCTCCGGCCTGGACCCGGGCCTGGACATGTCGGTGATGGAGATGATGTCCAGTCTCGCCGCCGACGGGCGGACGGTCATCGTGGTGACGCACAGCGTCGCCAACCTGGATGTCTGCGACCGGCTGCTGGTACTGGTGCCCGGTGGCAAGGTCGCCTACTTCGGGCCGCCGGCCGACGGCCTGCGGCATTTCGGCCAGCCCGGCTGGGCCCAGGTATTCCGGGCATTCGATGCCGAGCCCGGCCGGGACTGGGCGGGGGAGTACCGCCGCTCGGCATTCTGCGCCCAGTACATCACGGCGGCGGACCAGGCCGATCGGTCCGCCGCGGCAACCGTCCGGACGGTCCCGCCGCCGCCGCGGTCCCGGAACCGGCTGGCCCAGCTGTCCACCCTGGCCCGGCGTTATCTGGCGGTCATCGCCGCCGACCGCAACTACGTGGCAGTGCTGGCGCTGCTGCCGATCATTCTCGGCGGGCTGATCCGGGCCGTTCCCGACCCTGGCGGGCTGGTCGGCCCGAACAACACCGACGCGGGGCCGGTGCTGCTGATCCTGGTCCTGGCCGCCTGCCTCACCGGGGTGGCGAACGCGGTCAGGGAACTGGTGAAGGAACGGGCGATCCATACCCGTGAGCGGGCGGCCGGGCTGTCCGCCGGCGCCTACCTGTGGTCGAAGCTCGTGGTCCTGGGCCTGATCAGCGCCGTGCAGGCGGTTGTGCTTGTGCTCATCGGCGTGGCCGGCCCGCTGCCGAGGCGGGGCGCATTCCTGACGTCCCTGCCGCTGGTGGAGCTCATGCTGGCGATGGCCGTGCTCGCGACCGCGTCGATGGCAGTGGGCCTGCTGATATCTGCGGTGGTCAATTCGTCGGACAAGACCATGCCGCTGCTCGTGGTCGCGGTCCTGGTTCAGGTCGTCCTGAGCGGCGGCGTGTTCCCCCTGTACGGGAAGACCGGTCTGGAGCAGCTCTCCTGGTTCTCGCCATCGCGGTGGGCCTATGGCGCGACGGCATCCACCGCCAGCCTGAACCAGATCTCGCCGCCGACCCCCGGGGCCAAGCGGGACCCGCTATGGAATCACAGCCCGCATGTCTGGATGCTGGACATGGCGCTGCAGGTGGTGCTCGCGGCAGTGTTCATCTGGCTCACCTGGCGGCGGCTGAACCGGGATCGCCCCGGCCGCCGCCGCCGCTAGCCGGGGGAGTGCCGGTGGGGAGGGAGCCGGCGGCGGCCGAGGTTGACGCGCTTGTTGCCGGGTGCCACGCGAACCCCCATCAGCTGCTTGGCCCGTCGATCGAGCCCCGGCCTGGGTCGGCAGGCGGCGACCGGGTCGTGATCCGTGGCTGGCATCCGGGAGCGGTGGGCATGAGCATTGCCGCGGGCGGCGCGACTTCGCGCATGCGGCGGCTGGATCCAGCAGGGCTGTTCGAGGGCGAGCTGGCCGGCTCGACCGTGCCCGCCTACCGGCTTGAGGTCGATCTCGGCGGCCACAGCTGTACCGTCGATGACCCGTACCAGTTCGCGCCGACATTGGGCGACCTAGACCTGCACCTCTTGGGCGAGGGCCTGGACGAGCAGCTATGGCTGCGCCTGGGCGCCCACGTCCGGTGCCTGAACGGCCTGCGCGGGTCCGCATTCGCGGTCTGGGCACCGAACGCACGCAGCGTCCGGGTTGTCGGCGACTTCAATCACTGGGACGGCCGGCGCCATCCGATGCGCGTCCTCGGCCAGTCTGGAGTGTGGGAGCTGTTCGTCCCCGGGCTCGGCCCGGGACAGAAGTACAAGTACGAGATTCTGGCGGCGGACGGCCTGGCCGCCATGCGAAGTGACCCGTTCGCGTTCGCGGCCGAGGTGCCACCGGCGACTGCCTCCGTCGTCTATCAGCCCGCCTATACCTGGACCGACCAGGACTGGCGCGGGGCACGGGACAAGCACGACCAGCTCACGGCACCGCTCTCTATCTATGAATGTCACCTGGGGTCGTGGCGGCGCCGGCCCGGCGGGGGAGCGCTCGGGTACCTCGAGCTGGCAGCTGAGCTTCCGCGCTATGTGGCCGACATGGGGTTCACTCACGTCGAGTTCCTCCCCGTTGCCGAGCATCCCTTTGGCGGATCCTGGGGCTATCAGGCGACGGGCTATTACGCGCCGACGGCGCGATACGGATCGCCCGATGAGTTCCGTCATCTCGTCAATGAAATGCACCGGCACGGCGTGGGCGTGCTGATCGACTGGGTCCCCGGCAATTTCCCCGCTGACCAGTGGGCGCTGGCCGCGTTCGACGGCACCGCGCTGTACGAGCATGCCGACCATGCCTACGCCATGCACCCCGACTGGGGCACGCTGATTTTCAACTACGGGCGGAACGAGGTGCGGAACTTCCTCATCGCCAACGCCCTGTTCTGGATCGAGGAGTACCACGTCGACGGCTTACGCGTTGACGCAGTCGCCTCGATTCTCGACCTCCCGCCCGGCGACGGAACTCACCGTGGTGGCGAACGCGGGAACCGCCAGGCGCATCTTTTTATTAAAGACCTGAACGACACCGTGCGGCGGTTGCACCCGCAAGCGATCACGATCGCCGAGGACTGGACCGACCGCCCGGCCGTCTCGCAGCCGACCTCGGAAGGCGGACTGGGATTCTCCTTCCGGTGGAACATGGGCTGGTCGTTCGACACGCTTAGCTACTTCGCTCGCGATCCGATCCACCGGCGATGGCATCACAAGGAACTCACCTTTCCGCTGTGGTATGCCTTTACCGAGAAATTCATCCTCCCGCTCAGCCATGATGATGTCGTGCACGGCAAAGGCTCACTGCTGGCGCAGATGCCAGGAGACCGGCCGGAGCAGCACGCGAACCTGCGATCGCTGCTGGCGTGGACCTGGGCGCATCCAGGCCGGAAGCTTCTCTTCATGGGCGCCGAGCTCGCGCAATCCAGGGAATGGGATCACCAGGGCCAGCTCGAATGGGACCGGCTGGGGGAGCCAGGCCCGGCCGGCCTGCACGAACTGGTGCGGACGCTCAACAGCCTGTACCGCAGGCTGCCCGCGCTGGCGGAGCGTGACGCTGACCGGCAGGGTTTCCGCTGGATCGAGGTCGCTGACGAAGAACGCAGCATCCTGTCCTTCCTCCGGGTGCCCTGCGGCGCGACGACACCAGTTGCGTGCGTGGCGAACCTGACTCCCGTCACTCGCGAGTCATACCGGCTCGGGCTGCCCGGACCCGCCCAGTGGTCCGAGATTCTGAACACGGACGACAGCCGCTTCGGCGGCTGCGGCAGGCTGAACCGTGACCTGGGCCTGGCGGACATCCCCACGCACGGGTTTCAGTTCTCGGCATCGATCACACTGCCACCGCTCTCCGTTCTCTGGCTAGGCCAGGTTGCCTCCTGAGCAGGCGCGCCTTTAGGCTCCAGTGAACGGCACGTGAACGGCGCGCCGTCGGGGGAGTTGGTCCCTATGCCGAAGCTGCTGCCTCCGGCTGTGGACACTGAGCTCGCACAGGGCCGTTTCAGCCAGGCGCTCTTAGCGATCGAGGCGACCATCAAGGCAGCGGGCACCGGGGACAACAGCCCGCTCGGCCTTTACTGCTCGCTACTCCAACGAAAAATAGCGGCACTGCCACGGATCGACATCGAGCACCCGGCCGGCGAGGCCGCGCCCCCGGCAAATCCAGCGGCTCCCTGGCTGGAAAACGAAAAGGCGTGGATCCTGCTGCATTACCGGCCGGCCGAGGCACTCGGCCGCTTCCGGCACCTTCGCCGCCTGGCGCATGCCCGCCTCGATGCAGGACTCGGCGAAGTAGAGGCGCTGCGGTCGCTGCAGCGACTCACCGAGGCACATTCGGTGGCCGATGACCTCGGCAGCGTGCACGGCAGCCATCCCGACTGGAAAATTGCCGCCGCCAGGCTCCATGTCGAGGAGGGGCGTATCCCGGCCGCTCTAGACCGGCTGGACCAGGTGATCGGCGTAACGCCGCACCACGAGGGCGCGATCTTCGAAAAAGCCATGTGCCTCCGGGGGGCCGAACGGCGGCAGGAAGCCCAGTCGATCCTGACCGACCACCAGGCTTGCTGCGAAGCGAGCGTTCTGCGCCAGCTGGCCCAGGGCTGGCTGCACTTTGACCACGGCGACTGGGACAGCGCGCTGCACGAGTTCGGCGATGTGCTCGGGCGTGGCTACCGCCACCCGGCCGCGCTCGTCGGCAAGATCAGGGTCCTTCGTACTCGCCGCACGGCCGAAGACCTCCGCGAGGCCAGAGAGCTGCTCAGCCCGGCCGGCCCCGGCCGCACTGATCCCGATCTCGCCATTCAGGCCGGGTGGCTTGCCTTCGAGTCAAGTGAGTACGAAGATGCCGTCGACATCTTCGACCGCGCGCTGGATGCCTGCCCGTACGAGCCGAACGCCGTGGTCGGCAAGGTGGAGGCGCTTAAGCGGCGCGGGCGCAGACGGGACGCCGAACAGATCCTGCAGGCTGCCGCGACCACCGTCCCTGAGTCCCGGCGGTTCAAGCACGAGCTCGGCTGGTTCTACCTGAACAACGGCGAGTACGCCAGGGCGGCCGAGTACTTCAGCGCGATCCGCAAGGAACATCGCGAAGACGCGCGTGCCGCGCAAGGGCTAGCCACCGCTTACCACTACTCCGGGCGCTACGACGACGCGGAACAGTTGCTCCGCGAATCACTTGCCTTCGCCCCGGAGGATGCCGCCCTCCGGAACGCCTTCGGCTGGATCCTGATCCTGTGTGGCCATTACTCCGATGCCATCGCCGAGTTCGATGCGGCACTTGCCGTCGACAAGGCATTCGAGGGGGCAGTGCAGGGCAAGTTCACGGCGCTGTCCCGGCTGGAGAAGTACGGCGATATCCGCACGCTGCTGGCTGAGTTCGAATGCGTACGGCACGAAAGCGTCGCCCTGCACATAATGCGGGGGCAGGCGGCGTTCGCCCAGGGCAGCTACGACCAGGCGCTCGAAGAATTCCAGCAGACTCTCGCCCGGCACGACGATCACATCGATGCCCTGGTGGGGCGGATCGCGACCTTGCGCACGCTCGGGCGTTTCGGCGAGTCGCAGGCCGCGCACACCGCGGCCCTGCGCGTTGCCCCTGGCGATACGCGCCTGCTCATCGAAGAGGCCTGGCTGCACTTCGACAAGGGCGACTACAACGAGGCACTTGCCTCGTTCGAGAGCGCCGATCCAACCGAGGACGCGCTGCGCGGCAGATCCGCCGTGCTGCGCAAGCGGGGTGAATACGACAAGGCGCGACGGGTTATCGACAACGGGCTGGGCTACCTTCCCGACAGCCTCCCCCTGCAGACCGAACGAGGCTGGATACTTTTCGATGAAGGGCAGTACCAGAAAAGCTGCCGCGCCTTCGAGAAAGTGCTGGATAACTCGGCCGAGCACCGCGAGGCGCGGCAAGGCAAGGTCGCTTCGCTTATCCGGCTGCATGAGTACGACGAAGCCCACCGGGCGCTGGCGGCCGCCATCCGGCGTCAGCCAGAGAGCCCCGTCTTCCGCGTCGAGGAAGGCCATCTACTGCTCGAACAAGGTCGGCCCGACGACGCGAGGGCCGCGTTCGCGCAGGCCCGGGAAGTATCACCGCATGACGAGGGCGCCGTCATCGGCGAATCCATCGCGCTGCGCCGGCTGAAGCGTCCCGCGGAAGCTCTCCAGCTGCTCCACGAGGAGCTCGCCAACCACGGCGAGAATCCCGCCCTCCGCAGCGAGCTTGGCTGGGTGCTCCTGGACCAGGGTGATGCACTCTCCTCGACCATGGCCTTCGACCAGGCCAGAGATTCGCTCCCCGCGAACGACAACGCCGTGCTCGGCAGCGCCATAGCGCTACGGCGGCTCGGCCGGCAAGAAGAGGCCAGGCAGCGACTGGAGCAGCAGCTGCAGCCCGGGGTGATCCGGGGCGGAGCGCTCGAGGCGCAGCTCGCCTGGGTATACCTGGAATCCGGGCGCTGGAACCAGGCGACGACGAGATTCCGCCAGCTCGCCGAGCGCGATCGCCTGTATCGCGAAGAAGCTCGCCTCGGCATGGCCGAGGTGCCATTGCGAAGCGGTGACCGCGTCCAGGCGAGCATCGCGTACGAAAATCTCGTCCGCGACCTGCCCGGCTCGGCGATCGCCAAGGTGCGGCTGGCCGCGCAGCTCCCGGATTTGGACCGGGACCGGGCCAAGGCACTCTGCCTGGAGGCGATCCGGATCGATCCGACGCTGGCGATGGCCTACGACTGCCTGGGCGTTATCAGCGCCAGGGCCCGCGAGTTCGAAGCCGCGGAATCATATCTTCGGCAATCCCTCGCCCTCGACTCGTCCCGGCCTACAGGACTGACCGGGCTTGGCTGGTTCTACTTGCAGTCGTCCAGGCTGGACGAGGCTAGCGAGGTGCTGACCGGTGCGCTCAAGAGCGACCCGGCTGATCCAGACGCGAACATTCTGATGGGAGCCGTGCACCTGCGCAGGGGGGCCATCGACCAGGCCGACCTGCACTTCTGCCGGGCGCTTACCATCAGGCAGGGTGATCCGGTGGCCATCGAGGGCAAGGCCAGGGCGGTCGTGGCCATGCGGAACTGGGCCCAGGCAGAGGAGATCCTGCGGGACGGGATCGAGGCCGTGCGGCCGGACCAGTGCCGCGACCTGCACTTGCTCCTCGCCCGGGTACTCATAGCCCGGGGCGACGAAACGCGAACGCGGCACTTCTACGAGATGGCCCTGACCGAGGCCAGCGCGGTGATGGATAACGCCGGGCGGCCCAGCCGGCCAGCCTGGAATCTTCGCCGCAAACCCGCGGTCACCGGCACGCGTCCCCCGGCAATACCCGCGGAAGAGTCCGGCGATCCGTGGTTCCTGGCCGCGGTGGCGTCATACCGGATGTCAGCCCGGGGCGCCGCGCAAGGCCGTGCGGCTGGTGCGATCCGCCGATATGACAGTCATGAGCGTCAAGCGGCCCGCTATCTCCGCACTTGTATCGAGGACCACAACCCCCGGCACCGAGAGGCCAAGCATCTCCAGGCGCTGCTTGCGGAGCCGCATCCCCTCAGCCCCCAGGCGGCCGCCCAAGCGGGCATCGCCGTGGTCGCGATCGCGCTGCTGGCCACGCTGTGGATCGCGTTCATCCAAAGCACCCGGGTCAGCGAGAACACCCTGGTGATCCTCACACCCGTCCTGGTCGGGCTGCTCGTGATCGTGTCACTTCTCCCGTTCATTGAGCGGTTCAAGCTCCCGGGCGTCGAAGCCGATGTCCGGTCGCCACCCGCCGACCTCGAATCGCCGCCGCCGCTGCTCGACGTCAGCCTCGGCGAACTTGCGGCCGAGAGCCTCAGCCCTGGGGCCGATCGGACCACGCTGTCCACCTCGCCGCAGGCGCCAGGGAGCATGCGGCGCAGCTCGGCGGCGATCTCCGTCTCCGCCCTGGCAGCCAAACCCGCGGTCGATCTCGGCGCAGACAGTCGGCACGGCGGCGGCACGTAACCGCTTCCGCCAGTCAAGATTGCATAGGAAGTCAGACCGGCCGGTACCAGCAGTAGTTGCCGGTATGAACCCCGGCGCGCAGGTGCGCGCCGACGACGGCGTCGGCGCGCTCGATGTGAGCGACGGCACGCCGGATCGCCCGGCCCACGGCCAGGCGCGCGCGCTCCTTGCCGTCCGAGAAGGCACGGGGCTGGCCGCCGAGGCCCGTGCTCGCGGCCAGTTCGGCCAGCACCCAGTCGCGCTCGGCGCTAGCCAGCAGCGGGCCGCGGCCCGGCTCCCGGCCGTCGATTTCGCTGCTGAGCTGGGCGAGGCGCTGTCGGTACTGCTGGATGGCGGTGCGATCGAGCACCGGCTGCGCGGACATGCCGACCCGCCCGGGCGGGTGCCCCACCGCGTCCACCCCCGCCACCAGGTCGATCGCGGCGATCTCGACGCCAGGGTTCGCAGTCAGCACGGCCAGGTGCAAGATGCCCACGCTATGGTCGACGAGCGCAGCCCGGGCACCCACCTCGATCCGCCATTTGCGGCCGTGCCGGGTGCAGCTGGCCGGGTGCGCAGCCGCCTCCGGCGTCGCCGGGCCTGCCTGCGCCGCGATGCCCAGCATGGCGGCCACCTGCGCGGCCCTGGCGCGCCCGGCCCGGATGGCCAGCATCACCTCGATCGCGTGCACCACGAACCCGGCCGCCAGGCGACCCGGACAGCACATTCGACGCGATCGACGACCGCGGCCAGCAGCAGGAGAGCATCACTTTCTTCGGGACCTCCCAGCGGTGCGACGACGCCACGGCGCCGAAGCCATTCAAGAACGGGAAGTCCTACCAGAGCTGCCTCGCCTACCTGATGCCGGGCGGCGGCTCGATCCGGCAGGTTCAGTGGAACGACGGGCCGGCCGCGGCCGATCAGGTCACCCGCTACTTCGATCATCCGATCGTGTGGGGCGGAAGCTGACGGCGGTGCCGGGCGGAAGCTAACGGCAGTGCATAAGGGTTGAGCAGCTGGCGCCTACCGCGTAGCGTGCGGTCATGTTCCAGCGCTGGCCGGCGGTTTCGTACGAGTCATGGCACCAGACCTGCGACACGCTGCACGCTCATACCCAGGTACTCGGCAAGCTGGCGGCCGGGCTCGCCCCGGCCGAGCCGCAGTTGCAGCACGCGGCGCTGCGGCTGACCGCACGGGGGTGGGAGACCGCCCCGCTGCCGGCGCCCGACGGGTCCGGGTCCCTGGTCGTGCTGCTCGACTTGCGCGTGCACGAGGCCGCTGTCGAGCACAGCGGCGGCAGGGCGGAGCGGGTAGCGCTGACCCCAGACCGGCCGGTCGCCGAGGTGACGCGCGAGCTGCTGGCGGCGGTGCGCAGCGCTGGCGGCGCCGTGCAGATCGACCCGGCACCGCAGGAGGTGCCGTGGACCGTGCCCCTCGACGAGGATTACGAGCACGCGCAGTATGACCGCGGCCAGGTGGCTGACTACTTCGCCGCGGCGACCCAGGCGGCACTGGCCCTCGCCGCGTTCCGGGCCCCGTACCGCGGCCGGTCGACGCCCGTCAACGCCTGGTGGGGCTCCTTCGACCTGGCCGTGAGCCTGTTTTCCGGCAGGCCGGCTGAGCCGCCCGCCGCTGACTTCATCATGCGCAATGCGATGGACGCGCAAGAAGTCGCCATCGGCTGGTGGCCGGGCGATACGCGGCACCCGGCAGCGGCCTTCTACGCATACGCGCACCCGGCGCCGGAAGGCTTCGGGCGCGCCGCCCTCGCACCTTCCGGCGCGCGCTGGGACGCTGGCCTGGGCGAGTACATCCTGGACTGGGAGGATGTCCGCACGGCCGCGGATCCGCACGCGGCGGCGGTGGAGTTCGCCCGCTCGGCATTCCGGCACGCGTGCGCGGCGTGCGAGTGGAATCCGGAGCTAGCGGCCAGCGCCGACGGATCACCGCCGCCCGTCACCTGAAGCTGGGCTCAGCCGAGATCCACGTCCGCGCGCACTATCGAGTAGGACGCCATGTCCCGCCAGCTGCCAGCCCGGAAGCAGGATCCGCGCAGGGTGCCCTCGCGGGTGAAACCGGCTTTCTCCAGTGACCGCCGTTCGGCCAGGTTGCCGACCTCGGTCTCGGCCGCGATCCGGTTCAGCTGCGTGTGCGCGAAGAGGTACTCCGCCAGCAGCCGCTGCGCCCGGGTGCCGTGCCCCTGACCGCGAGCCCTGGCGAGCAGGCCGATGCCGATGTTCCAGCTGAAGGAGCCCGGGCCGGTCTGCGCCTGGTGCCAGCTGACCTCGCCGATGAACTCGCTGACCTCATCCGCGCCGCCGAGTGCCACGGCAAGCCTGCCGTGGTCATCGGAGATGAAACCGTGCTCCGCAAAGCGCCGGCGTAGCCTGCCCGGGTCCTGGTAGCCAAAGAACCCGTAATGCGACGCCTCGGCCGGATCCTCGTAAAGCAACTCGAGCAGATCGAGCTCGGTCTCCTTGACCGGTCGTATGTGTACGGGCTTGGGCACGAATAAATGCTAGCCGACCACATCGGGCGGCTGGCCGGTCTAGCGCAGGGAACGCTGCGGTCACGGCCGGGGGAGCGGGGGCGAAGCGGGCCGCTGCCGCTCAGGCGGCGATGCGGATCCGGACCGACTCGCCGTCGCCGACCGGCACTGGGTCACCGGCCCGCGGGTCGCCGTCCAGCCCGGCCGGCCCGGTGAACTCGACCGCCGTCGCCAGGGTCTCCCCGGCGATCAGCTGCTGGTGCGCCCGCATCGAGTCCTGCGCGGCCGCGCTCGCCGCGATGACCAGGCTGATCCGGTCGGACACGTCAAGGCCGGCCGCCCGGCGGGCCTGCTGCACGGCGCGCACCACGTCGCGGGCCAGGCCCTCGGCCGCGAGCGGCGGCGTCACCGTCGTGTCCAGCACGATGAACCCGCCGCCGGGCAGCATCGCGGTCGGGCCGGCGCCGTCGGCCAGTACCGTCTCGACCGTGAACTCATCCGGGGCGAGCTCGATGCCGCCGCAGGTGACCACGCCAGCCGGGGTCTCGGACCAGTCGCCGGACTTGCTCGCCCTGAGCACGGCCTGCACGCCGGCGCCCAGCCGCGGGCCGGCCTGCCGGGCGTTCACGGTGAGCCGTCTCGACACGCCGATCCGCTCCGCCTCGGCGTCGGCGGCATCGAGCAGCGTCACCTCGCGCACGTTCACCTCGTCGGCGATCAGGCCGGTGAAGTCGGCCAGCGACTCGGCATCCGGGGCCACCACGGTCAGCTCCGGCAGCGGCAGCCGCACCCGCAGCCCGCCGGCCTTGCGCAGCGAAGCCGCTGCCGAGCAGACATCCCGGGTACGGTCCATCGCGGCGACCAGGCCCGGGTCGGACGGCAGGCCGGAGACGTCCGGCCAGTCAGCCAGGTGCACCGAGCGCTCGCCGGTCAGGCCGCGCCAGATCTCCTCGGTGACCAGCGGCAGCAGCGGCGCCGTTGCCCGGCAGGTGACCTCAAGCGCGGTGGCCAGGGTGTCGAACGCCTGCCTTGCCACCGATTCGGCAGCGCCGGAGGTGTCCCAGAACCGCTCGCGCGAGCGCCGGATGTACCAGTTCGTCAGCACGTCCACGAAGGCGCGGGCGGTTTCGCAGGCGCTGGCGACCTCGTAATGATCCAGCTGCCGCTGCGCCGTCTCGACGAACACGCGGAGCTTCGCCAGCAGGTACTTGTCGAGCAAGTGCGGGGATGAGCTGGCTGGCGATGCCTGGTAGCCGGCCGCGTTCGCGTACAGGGCGAAGAAGTACCAGCTGTTCCACAGGGGGATGAGCACCTGCCGGACGCCTTCCCTGATGCCCTGCTCGGTGACGACCAGGTTGCCGCCGCGCAGGATCGGCGATGACATCAGGAACCACCGCATCGCGTCGGCCCCGTCGCGGTCGAACACCTCGCGCACGTCCGGGTAGTTGCGCAGCGACTTGGACATCTTCTGCCCGTCCGAGCCGAGCACGATGCCGTGACTCACGCAGGTCTCGAATGCGGGCCGCCCGAACAGCGCCGCCGCGAGCACGTGCATCGTGTAGAACCAGCCGCGGGTCTGCCCGATGTACTCCACGATGAAGTCGCCGGGGAAATGGTGCTCGAACCAGCCGGCGTTCTCGAACGGGTAGTGCACCTGCGCGAATGACATGGAGCCGGACTCGAACCAGCAGTCGAGCACGTCGGTGACCCGGCGCATGACCGACCGCCCGGACGGGTCGTCCGGGTTGGGCCGGGTAAGCTCGTCGATGGCGGGGCGGTGCAGGTCGGTTACGCCGGCGCCGAAGTCTGCCTGCAGCTCGGCCAGCGAGCCGTACACGTCCGTCCGGGGAAACTCCGGGTTGTCCGACTTCCACACCGGGATCGGGCTGCCCCAGTAACGGTTGCGGCTGATCGACCAGTCCCTGGTGTTCTCCAGCCACTTGCCGAACTGGCCGTGCTTCACGTGCTCGGGCACCCAGGTGATCTGCTGGTTCAGGTCGAGCATCTGGTCCCTGATCGCCGTGGTGGAGACGAACCAGGACGTAACCGCCAGGTAGATCAGCGGCTGCCGGCAGCGCCAGCAGTGCGGGTAGGAGTGGTCGTAAGTCTCGCGCCGCAGCAGCACGGTGCCCTCGGTCGTCGAGCCGGCCGCACGGCCCGTTTCACCAAAATCGCGGCCGGCTCCCTGCTCGGTGCGCACCCGGAGATGGCCGACGATCGCGGCGTTGGCGTCGAAGACATGCATGCCCGCGTAGTCGCTGACCGGGTAGGTGAACTTGCCGTCCGGGCCGACCGGGACCACCGGGACGATCCCGTAGGCATCGGTGAGCAGCTTGTCCTCCTCGCCGAAGGCCGGCGCGATGTGCACCACGCCGGTGCCGTCGGAGGTGGTCACGTAGTCGGCGTGCAGCACCACGTGCGACTTCGGGTGCCCGGTGAAGTAGCTGAACGGCGGCGTGTAGCGCAGCCCGACCAGGTCGGCGCCCTTGCATCGGCGGATGATCCTCGGCTCCGCGCCGAGCTCGCGGGCATAGGCGGGCAGCCGCGCCTCGGCCAGCAGGTAGCGCTCCGGCCGCCCGGTGAAATCGGATTCGACCACGACGTAGCCGACGCCGTTGTGCACCGCCATCGCCAGGTTGGACGGCAGGGTCCACGGCGTCGTCGTCCAGATCAGCGCGAGCTCGCCGGTCTCCAGCCGCAGGCCGACCGTGACCGCCGGGTCCTGGCGCGGCTGGTAGACGTCGTCGTCCATCCGCAGCTCGTGCGCGGACAGCGGGGTCTCGTCGTTCCAGCAGTACGGCAGGCAGCGGAAGCCCTCGTACGCCAGCCCCTTTTCATGAAGCTGCTTGAACGCCCACATGACGCTCTCCATGTAGGTCAGGTCGAGCGTCTTGTAGCCGCGGGAAAAATCGACCCAGCGGGCCTGCCGGGTGACGTAATCGCGCCATTCCTGGCTGTAGCGCAGCACCGACTCGCGGCACGCCTGGTTGAACTTGGCGACGCCGAGCTCGTCGATCTCCTCCCTGGTCTTGATGCCGAGCTGGCTCATCGCCTCGAGCTCGGCCGGCAGGCCGTGGGTATCCCAGCCGAACCGGCGCTCCACCCGCTTGCCGCGCATCGTCTGGTACCGGGGGATCAGGTCCTTGACGTAGCCGGTCAGCAGGTGCCCGTAGTGCGGCAGGCCGTTGGCGAACGGCGGGCCGTCGTAGAACACGAACTCGTTCGAGCCGTTCTCCCCGGCCGGGCGGTTCTCCACCGACGCGCGGAAGGTGTCGTCGGCCGCCCAGTAGGCGAGTACCCGCTGCTCGATCTCGGGGAAACTCGGCCTGGACGGCACCGCGGCACCGGCGGTGCCCCTGGGGTAGATCATCGGTGATCCTTCGCGGTCGTCGGTCCTCGCTGGCCACGAGGACGACATCGCCCGGGCCCGTGCCCGGGCGGTACCGCGGTACCACCTCGCTTGCCGCCGCCCTGTCCCGGATGGGAAGGGCACAGCGACCGCTCGTTCGTGGGCTGTGACGGGCCCGCCCGCCCGGTTCTACTGAGGCACCTGAGGCAGATCTGCCCAGGGCACCTGTTCTTCCGGGGGCTCACCGGTGATGGCCGGATCAACGCCGTGCTGATGCCCAGCGTACCGAGCCGGGGGAGCGGGCCAAAACCAGAGCGGCTGGCCTGCGGCCGGTCAGGGCCGCGGCCAGGACGCGAGGCGCTGGCGCAGCCGTGCGACGTTCTGCGGGCTGAGGCCGTACCGGGCGAACACGCCGTCCGGCATCCGGTCCAGCTGCAGGCCGGCGTCGGCGAAGTCACGGTCTTCCAGGCCGGGATCGAGGCGTTTGGCGAAGCTGATCAGCTGGCTGGGGGAGTAGCGGGCCAGGACCGCCGCCGTGTCGACGTAGTCGCGCGGTTCTACCCGGCTGGCCAGCGCGCATACCTTCGATGCGGCCAGGTCCTCCAGGTCCAGGACCGGGCCGACGTCCATGGTCACCGGCCCGTGGGCGCGGTCGAAATAGGCCATTTGCAGCATGGTCTGCTGCCCGTCGGGGGCAGTGATGACCCACTCGGCGAGGCCCTGGCCCATCCCGTCGAAGAGTTCCCCGAGTTCGCCGGCCCCGTCCCGGCGGTCGGCCCGGAAACCTGCTTCGCGCAGGGCGGCCTCCACCGCGTCGGCGGCCGCGGGCACCCCCGCCTCCTGGTCACTGAACAGGTCGACGTCGTCGGTGGACCGGTCGATGATGCCGTGCGCGATGAGGGCGTTGCCGCCTGCCAGCGCGAACCCGTGCCGCCCGGCCACGCGCAGCGCGATGGTGGCTATCTCACGCTGGAGCTGGTCTATCGGCACTACGCAGCGGGGACGGCGGCGGCCCGCAGCTCCGGGTACCGCTCCTGCCAGGCCTGGCGGACGCCCTTGGGCAGGTACAGGCCCGGCCAGAGCGCGGTCAGCGCGTCACCGTTGAGGTAAGCCAGATCCATCGGGCTGCTGGCTTCACGCAGCACGATCTGGTAGACCCAGGCCAGCATGCCCGGCTCGTCCAGGTTGAACGCCCGGTCCGGGTGCCAGAACAGCCAGATCGGCAGCTCCACGGTGCCCGTCGTGGGTCCCTGCAGATCCGCCAGGCTGTCCGCGACAATCACCAGGCGCCCGGGACGGGACTCATGCCGGGTCCGGAGCGCGCCGGCTTGCGTGGCAGCCATAAACAGAGAGTACATCCCAGCTGCGCAGCGGTCGAATATATGATCGACGACGCTGGCTGCGTTAGGGCAAAGTGGCGCCTGCGGTCCGGTAAGACAGCACTGTGCGGCCGGCCTGACTGTGCGGCCGGCCTGCCAGCGCCCCTCATGTGCCGATAATGTGCATTATGTCAAGTTAGATTGAAGGAAAGCTAGCGTTGGGCTGCAGGTCGTACGCTCGTGATCATGCCCGTGGTGCTGAGCGAAGCCGCGATTGAGATTCTCGACCGGCCGAATCCCGCCGTGCTCGGCACTATCAACCCGGACGGCAGCCCGCAGACTTCCGTCGTCTGGGTCGGCCGGGATGGCGCTGACCTGCTTATCTCCACGGCCGACGGCCGGCGCAAGGTGCGGAATGTCAACCGGGACCCCAGGGTCAGCCTGTGCGCGTATGACCAGGACGACCCGGAGCAGTATGTCGAGGTGCGCGGCCTGGCCGCGGTCACCGGGGACGTCGGCCGCCAGCTGGCGGTTGCCCTGGCCGAGCAGTACGAGGGGCCGGGGCCGGCCAGGAGTACCTCAGGCTGCCGCCGGAGGTCGTGCGCGTGGTGATCCGTATCACCCCGCTCCGGATCGCCGGATCGGCGGCCGGGTGAAGCCGCGGCTCCTAAACTGGACGCATGAGCGACACCTGGGACGACTCAGCGCAGGTTCTGGATGAGCGGCTGCGCCTCGGCGCGGGCTTCGGCGCAGCGGACCGTCGTCATGTGCTGGAACTTCTGTCCAGCCTTACCCGGCACCTGTCCCGGTGGAAGCCCGAGAAAGTGGATCTCGAGATCTCGGTCAAGGACCGGGGCGGCCCCGAGCAGAAGGTGACTCTCGAGGCGCTGCTGCCGGGCCTGGCGGTTGTGGTGGCGACGGCGGCTGACCGCGAGCTTGATCATGCCGTGATCGAGGCGCGGAAGGAACTGATCCGCCAGATCGACGACGAGAAGGCCAAGCGCTCCAGCCACAAGAGCCACGGGCAGCGCACTGACTCCGCCTGACTCCGCCTGACTCCGCCTGAGAGAGCCTGACTCCGCCTGACCGGGCCGCCGCGGAGCTAGCCGATGGTCCGGCTGCGGCCGCGGAACTCGGCGACAACCTCGTTGCCGCGCCGCACGGTCACGTCGTAGATGCCGCTGCGGCCATAGCTGATTCGCTCGGCGGCAGTCGCGACCAGCGCGTCGCCTTCCCGGGCCGCCGCGACGAACGTGACGTCGGCTCCGGCCGCGACGGTCACCGGCCCGCGGCTATTGCAGGCACAGGCGAACGCGGTGTCAGCGAGCATGAACACGTATCCGCCGTGCGCGATGCCGTGCCCGTTGACCATGCCAGGGCTGACCATCATCCGCACCACCGCCGTGCCCTCGCCGACAGCCAGCAATTGCATGCCGAGGCTTCTCGATGCCTGGTCCGCCTCGAACATGGCTGCGGCCGGGCCGCCGGGCGGCCGCGATGGAGCCGGCATCCGATGATCCTTTTCGTCCGGGGCTACTCCCCCGCGACGATACGGCCAGTGCCCGCGCGCGGCCGGCCCGGCCTGGCAGACCGCTGCCCGCCGGGCTGATTCACGGTGACTACGGTGGGGTCATGCCCTCGTACCGGCAGCCGGGACTCATCCTGACCGATCTGGAGTTCACCGTTCCGCTCGACCACGCCAAGCCCGGCGGAGAGCAGATCGGGCTGTTCGCGCGGGGGGTAGTGGCCGCCGACGAGCGGTCATCTGACCTGCCGTGGCTGCTGTTCCTGCAGGGCGGCCCCGGGTTCGGCGCGATGCGGCCGGCCGGCCGGGAAGGGTGGCTGGACCGGGCGCTGAAGGACTACCGGGTGCTGCTGCTCGACCAGCGCGGCACGGGCAGGTCCACGCCGGTCAACCGGCGGACGATGGCCGTGCGTCCCACTGCCCGGGACCAGGCCGATTACCTGGCGCATTTCCGCGCCGACTCGATCGTCGCGGACGCCGAGCTGGTCAGGCAGCAGGTGACCGGCGGCAGGCCGTGGAGCGTGCTCGGCCAGAGCTTCGGCGGATTCTGCACGGTGACCTACCTGTCGTTCGCCCCGGAGGGCCTGCGGGAGGCATTCCTGACCGGCGGCCTGCCCGGCCTGGAGACGACGGCCGACGACGTGTACCGGGCGACCTACCCGATCGTGGCGGCGAAGAACCGCGCGCACTACCAGCGGTACCCGCCGGACGTCGAGCGGGCCCGGCAGATAGCCAGGCACCTCGCGGGCAGCGAGACGCTGCTGCCGAGCGGCGCCAGGCTGACCATCGAGGCGTTCCAGGCCCTCGGGCAGCTGCTCGGCTCAGGCACCGGCAGCCACACGCTGCATTACCTGCTGGAGGACCCGTTCGCGGCCGGCCAGCTGTCCGACGACTTTCTCTACCAGGCGCAGACCCTGCTCAGCTTCGCCGGCGGCCCGCTGTACGCGCTCTTGCACGAGGCCTGCTACGGGCAGGGCGGCGCGACGAACTGGGCGGCGCAGCGAGTCCGGGCCGAGTTCGCGGAGTTCAGCGCCGATGCGGTGCTGGACGGCCAGGGCCCGCTGCTGTTCACCGGCGAGATGATCTACCCGTGGATGCTGGCGAGCGACCCGGTGCTCCGGCCGCTGCGCCCGGCCGCGGATCTGCTGGCGCGCCATGAGCCCTGGCCGCGGCTATATGACGTGACCCGGCTGCGGGCCAATGACGTGCCGGCCGCGGCGGCCATCTACTACGACGACATGTACGTGCCGAGGGATTACTCGGTGCAGACGGTGGCCGCGATCAGCGGCCTGCGGGCCTGGGTGACGAGCGAGTACGAGCACGACGGGCTGCGGGTCAGCGACGGCAAGGTACTCGACCGGCTGATCGCGATGGCGCGCGGCAACGCCTGATGCCCGGTGACCAGGAATATCTTCTTCTTTAACGGGCCCTCACCAGCTGCTGTGACCTGACTGGCATGGCCGCCGTAGTAGGTAGTTGCCATCAAGCAACTGATCGGCTGTATGCTCGGCAGACGTGCGGCGGTTTTCCGGGCGGGACGCAGATCGCTATAAGTGGATAGCGCTGACGAACACGACCCTGGGCATCACGATGGCGACGATCGACGCGTCGATCGTGATCGTGGCAATGCCAGCCATCTTCCGCGGCATCCACCTGGACCCGCTCGCGCCCGGCAACATCAGCTACCTGCTCTGGATGATCATCGGGTACCTGCTGGTCACCGCGGTGCTGGTGGTCACGCTCGGCAGGCTCGGCGACATCTACGGCCGGGTGCGGATCTACAATCTCGGCTTCGTCGTCTTCACCGTCGCCTCGATCGCGCTGTCGCTGGACCCGCTGAGGGGCAGTTCCGGCGCGCTATGGCTGATCGGCTGGCGGATCGTGCAGGCATTCGGCGGCGCGATGCTGATGGCGAACGCCGCCGCGATCCTCACCGACGCGTTCCCGGCCCGCCAGCGCGGCATGGCGCTCGGCATCAACCAGATCTCGGCGATCTCCGGCCAGCTGATCGGCCTGCTGCTCGGCGGGCTGCTGGCCGCCTGGGACTGGCGCGCGGTGTTCTGGGTGAACGTGCCGATCGGCGTGTTCGGAACTATCTGGGCCTACCGCAGCCTGCACGAGATCGCCACCACCAGGCGCGCCAGGATCGACTGGGCCGGCAACATCACCTTCGCGCTCGGCGCCGGGCTGCTGCTGGTCGGCATCACTTACGGCATTCAGCCGTACGGCGGCCACCCGACCGGCTGGACCAACCCGGTCGTGCTCGCCGGGCTGGCCGTCGGCAGCGCGCTGCTGGTCGCATTCTGCGTGCTGGAGACGAAGATCGCCGAGCCGATGTTCCGGATGAGCCTGTTCCGGATCCGCGCCTTCGCGGCCGGCAACATCGCCAGCCTGCTCAGCTCGATCGCCCGCGGCGGCCTGCAGTTCATGCTGATCATCTGGCTGCAGGGCATCTGGCTGCCGCTGCACGGCTATGACTTCGCGGACACCCCGCTATGGGCCGGCATCTACCTGGTGCCGCTGGCCACCGGCTTCCTGCTGGCCGGCCCGGTGTCCGGCTACCTTTCCGACCGGTTCGGGCAGCGGCTGTTCGCCACCTCCGGGCTGCTGATCACGGCCGCGGGCTTCACCGGGCTGCTGCTGCTCCCGGTCGACTTCCCGTACTGGGCGTTCGCCTTGCTGATCTTCTGCAACGGCATCGGGTCCGGCCTGTTCGCCTCGCCGAACACCTCGGCCATCATGAGTAGCGTCCCGGCCGGGCACCGCGGCGCCGCGTCCGGCATGCGGGCCACCTTCCAGAACTCGGGCATTTCGCTGTCGATCGGGATCTTCTTCTCGCTCATGATTGTCGGGCTGGCATCGACCCTGCCGCGCACGCTGGCCGGCGGCCTGCGCGCCCAGGGCGTGCCGGCCCCGCTGGCCGCGCACGTGGCCGGCCTGCCGCCGGTGAGCACGCTATTCGCGTCATTCCTCGGCTACAACCCGATCCGCAGGCTGCTGCAGCCGTCCGGCGAGCTCACCCGGCTGCCGCAGCACGACGTCACCGTGCTCACCGGCAAGCAGTTCTTCCCGCACCTGATCTCCGGCCCGTTCCACCACGGCCTGGTGATCGTCTTCACCGCCGCTATCTGCATGTCGGTAATCGGCGCGCTGGTCTCGCTGACCCGCGGCAAGCAGTTCTACTACGACACGCCGTCCGCCGTGGCGGGCACGCCGGGCGCGGTGCAGGCTCCGCCGGTGGCCTCCGGTTGACGTACGCTGTCACCGTGCCGCGATATGAGTACCGCTGCCGCGCCTGCGGAGCAACGTTCGAGCAGACCAGGCCGATGAGCGAGTCGGCCGACCCGGGCCGCTGCCCGGCCGGGCACGACGACACCGTGAAGCTGCTTTCCACGGTCGCGGTCGGCGGCCGGGCCAGCGCGGGCCCGGCCGGCCGCGGTGGTGGCGGGGGCTGCTGCGGCGGCGGCTGCGGCTGCGGCTAGAGCCAGCCGACCCGGGCGCTGATCAGCGGGCCGCTGCCGTGGCCCGCGTCCGGCCCGGTGCCGAGCTCGCCCGCGGCCACCTTGCCGAGCAGCCGGTCGATGGCTGCCATGATCTCCGGCACGCACGCCCGCAGGCTGTCGGCGTCGGCGGCCAGCGAGTCGTCGGAGTCGATCCCGGCCCGCTTGAGCAGCGCGGCCAGGTCGGCCAGCTGCTCCCCCACCCAGCTGGCCGGCCGGGCCGACAGCTCCTCGTCGAAGACCCGGGGGCCGGGCTCCCAGCCGGAGAACGCCGGGTGATGATGGGCCCGGTCCAGGCTGCCCGGCGGGCTGTCGACCGATTCCAGCAGGTCGGCCCGCCAGACCGGCCGGCCGATCCCGATCGGCTGAGCCGAGTAGATGGAGCCCCGCAGCTCGCCCCGGTCCAGCATCCTGACCTCCAGGCGGACGCCGTGCTCCGCGCTCTCCTGGCCTTCCAGCGGCTTGGGGTCGACGAAGTACAGGTCGCTGACCAGCACGCCAACCCGGTCGAAGCCAAACGCGTAGAGCATGCAAGCGCCTTCCTGCTCAGCCGGCGAACCGCTCGACCTGCCGGATCTTGTTGGTCGCGTCCAGCGCCGCGACCTTGTACGACTCGGCCAGCGTCGGGTAGTTGAACACGGCGTCCACCAGGTAGTCGATGGTGCCGCCGCAGCCCATCACCGCCTGGCCGATGTGCACGAGCTCGGTGGCGCCGGTGCCGAACACGTGCACGCCGAGCAGCGTCCGGTCCTCTGGCGACACCAGCAGCTTGAGCACGCCATAGGAGTCGCCGATGATCTGCCCGCGGGCAAGCTCCCGGTACCGGGAGACGCCGACCTCGAACGGCACGCAATCCCTGGTGAGCTGGTCCTCGGTCTTCCCGATAAAGCTGATCTCGGGGAGGCTGTAGATGCCGATCGGCTGCAGCATGCTGGCGGTGTGCACCGGCTCGCCGCAGGCATGATGGGCCGCCAGCCTGCCCTGCTCCATCGATGTCGCCGCCAGCGCGGGAAAGCCGATCACGTCGCCGACCGCGTAGATGTTCGGCACCACTGTGCGGAAGAACTCGTCGACCGCGATCCGGCCGCGGTTGTCGGCGGCCAGCCCAGCGGCCGCCAGCCGAAGGTCATCGGTCATGCCCTGCCGCCCGGCGGAGTACATGACGGTCTCGGCCGGGATCTTCTTCCCGCTCCGCAGCAGCGCGATCGCGCCGCCCGGCCTGGCCTCGACTGACGAGACCGTCTCGCCGAACCGGAACGTGACACCGAGGTCGCGCAGGTGGTACTTGAGTGCCTCGACGACCTCCAGGTCGCAGAACTCCAGCATCCGCTCGCGCTGCTCGACCACGGTCACTTTGGTGCCGAGGGCGGCGAACATCGAGGCGTACTCGATCCCGATCACGCCGGCCCCGGCGACCACCATCGAGCGCGGCACCCGCTCCAGGTGGATGATCCCGTCCGAGTCGATCACGGTCCGCTCGTCGAAGTCGACGCTGGCCGGCCGGGCGGGCGTGGTCCCGGTAGCGATCACGATCTTGTCCGCGCTGATGCTGAGCAGCCTGCCCTGACCGTCGTCGACCTCCAGCGCGTTCGGGCCGCCGAACCTGGCGGTGCCGGTGACGATGCTGACCCTGTTGCGGGTCAGCTGGCTGCGGACCACGTCGTTCTCCCGGCTGACCACATGCTGGGTGCGGGCCGACAGGTCGGCGATGGTGATCTCGTCCTTCATCCGGTAGCTCTGCCCGTACATTTCCCGCTGGTCGAGCCCGGTCAGGTAGAGCACGGCCTCGCGGAGCGTCTTTGACGGGATGGTGCCGGTATTCAGGCATACGCCGCCCATCATGTTCGGGCGCTCCACTATGCCGACGTGCCGTTCCAGCTTGGCCGCCGCGATCGCCGCCTTCTGCCCGCCCGGACCGGAACCGATGACCAGCAAGTCGAAGTCATGCACGATCACCAGTGTGACCATGCCGGCCCGTCTTTTGAAAGGCCGCACGGGTCACGGGCTTGGCTGGCGGCCGGGCCAGCTGGTCCGGGCGGCCGACGTCCCGCTGCCCGGTGCAGGCCGTCATTTCGGCCGCTGCCCGGCGCTGAGCGTCAGCTCGGCCACTCCCCCGCCGCCTGGCAGTTGCACCAGAGCTGCGATAGTTGCCCAATCCGGGTTTATCGCGAAGCCAGGATTAGTGTTCACCGGCGTGGCTGGCCGGCGCGCGGCTCGCACTGCTAGACTAGTTATTACCTAAATAGTATTTAATATACTTTTTGTCCTTTACTTGGCTGCCAGCATTTAGTTACTTTTCGTGAGGCCACACTTGCCAAAGGCGCTGCGGGAGTTCGTGCTCGATGACGGCGGCCTGCCGGATTCCGACGACCTGGTGGCGCTTGGACCACGGCTGCACTGGCGCGGCGCTGGCCGGGCCACCGCCGTCCGGCGGGCCTGGCTGGACACTTTCGACTGGCGGCTCTACCGGGCCGGGCTGACGCTCGAGCTCGCCACCGGGCGCGGCACTGCCCAGCTGACCCTGACCGGCCGGGATGGCGCGGTGGTGGCCGCTCAGTCGGCCGGGACCGCGGGCAGCCGGCCGAGGTGGCCTGCCCTGCTCGGCGCGCTGCCGGTAGGCCCGCTGCGGGAGCGGCTGCGCCCCGCGGTCGGGGTGCGGGCACTGCTGCCGGTCGCCCGGGCCGCCAGTGCCGTGCAGGAGCTACGGGTGCTCAACACCGACGGCAAGACCGTCGCCCGGGTGACGGTGGACCGGATGTCGGTCAGCTACCCGGCGCGGGCGACGCTGCCGCCCCGGCTCACGGTCACCGCGCTGCGCGGTTACCAGGCGCAGGCGGACAAGCTGGCCGTCCTGCTGGCCGCTTCGCACGGTGCCAGCGACGGCAGCGCCGGCGCGCTGGAGGCGGCGCTCGCAGCCGCGGGCCGGCAGCCCGGCGACTACTCCGGCAAGATCAGCGTCCGGCTGTCCCCGCAGGACCCAGCCGGCCCGGCGGTCGCCACCGTCCTGCAGCAGCTGCTCGGCACGCTGCAGGCCAACGTCGCCGGCGTGGTGCGCGACATCGATTCGGAGTTCCTGCACGACCTGCGCATTGCCGTCCGGCGCACCAGGTCGGCGCTCAAGCTGGCCGGCGACGTGCTGCCGTCCGGCCTGGCCAGCCGGTTCCGGCCGGAGTTCAAGTGGCTCGGCGACCTGACCACGCCGACCAGGGACCTCGACGTGTACCTGATGGGCCTTGACGCCATGGCCGCCAAGCTGGTCGCGGCATCCCCCGCCGAGCTGCAGCCATTCCAGGTGCATCTGGCCCGGCGGCGAGCGGCTGAGCAGCGGCAGCTCGCCCGCGGGCTGCGAAGCACCAGGTTTTCCCGGCTGGCCGGCGAATGGCGGGAGGCAATCGCCAGCGCGGCTGCTGCCCGCAAGGCGAAGCCGACGGCCGCGCAGGTCGCCAGCCGCCGGATCCGCACGGCGCACCGGCGGGTGCTCGCCGACGGCGGTGCCATCACCGCGGCTTCCGCCCCGGAGTCCATGCACGACCTGCGCAAGCGCTGCAAGGAGCTGCGTTATCTGCTGGAGATCTTCGGCTCATTGTATGATCCGGGCGAACACTGGCAGGCGGTCAGGGAGCTGAAGGCGCTGCAGGACTGCCTCGGCGAATTCCAGGACACCGAAGTGCAGTGCGCCGAAATCCGGGCGTTCGCCGCCCAGATGATGGCCGAGCGGACCGCGCCGGCCACCACGGTACTGGCCATGGGCGAGATCGCGGCCGGGCTCGCCATCCGCCAGCGGCAGGCGCGCAGCGATTTCGCTGGCCGATTCCGCGACTTCGCCAGCCCGGCCAGCCAGGACCGGATCCGGGCCATGACCGAGGTTGCCGCGCCATGAAGATCTTCGCTACCTACAACATCAAGGGCGGGGTCGGGAAGACCTCCACCGCCGTCAACCTCGCCCACCTTGCGGCCAGCGACGGCTACCGGGTACTGCTCTGGGACCTCGACCCGCAGGCGGCGGCCACGTTCTTGTTCCGGGTCCGGCCGCGGGTCAAGGGCGGCGGGAAGGCGCTGATCCAGGGCACCCGCAGCCTGGACGGGGCGATCAAGGGCACCGACTTCGAGAACCTGGACCTGCTGCCCGCCGACTTCACCTACCGGAACATGGACCTGCTGCTCGACGCGGCCAGGAAGCCGGCCCGCAAGCTCGGCCGGCTGCTCGCGCCGCTGCGGGCGGAGTATGACGTGGTCTTCCTGGACTGCCCGCCGAGCATCTCGCTGCTGTCCGAGAGCGTGCTGCACGCCGCCGACACCCTGCTCGTGCCGCTGATCCCCACCACCCTGTCGATCCGGACCCTGGATCAGCTGACCGATTTCATCGGCGGCTTCGACGGTCACCGGCCGGATATCATCGCGTTCTTCTCCATGATCGACCGGCGCAAGACCCTGCATAAGGAGATCGCGGCAGTGCTGCCGTCGCAGCGGCCGGACGTGGCCGAGACGGCCATCCCGGCGCTGTCCGTGATCGAGCAGATGTCGGTCCGGCGCGCCCCGGTAACCGCGTTCGCGCCGCGCAGCAATGCATCCCGCAACTACGCGCAGCTCTGGGCGGAGGCACGGGCCAGGGGCGGGCTGCGGCCGGCGAAGGCCCGCTAAGCCCGCGGCCGGCCCGGCCCGGCCCTGACCGCCGGGTCAGTCCAGCCCGCGGAGGAAGGCGACCATGGCCTCGCTGACCTCGGCCGGGCGCTCCTGCTGCGTCCAGTGACCGCAGCCGGGCAGCAGCGCCGTGTCGCGAAGCCCGCCTCGGCAATGTGCATCCGCAGCCCGCGCACATCCACGTCGCTATGCGTGATCCCGCTCGGGCCTGCGCCAGACTCCGTCATGGCAGCTGGATGGCTGTCATGACGGGCGGGCAATTGCCGGGACGGGGCGGACGGCCGCCGGCCCGGGCGGATACTGTCATGACCGGAGGATAACCGGCGCGTGGATCTACGGACAGCAAGACGCCACCACGCAGAGTCACAATTGACACCTTTGTGGCCCATTGCCCGCCTCCGGCGGACCTATTCGAGGCATGCTATGTAGTGCGATGTTGCGCCTGAATGAGGGGGGCCCTGTGAGTCGCAGGCTGCTCCGGCTCGAGATACCGGTCTTCCCGGACCGGCGGATGTTCCGGATCCACGACGCGGCCGCCGATGCGGACGCGCCGAGTGGACCAGTGCCGCCCAGTGACGGCCTGGTCAGCTCTAACCGGGAGCAGATGCTGGTCATGAGCCTGCAGGAGAACGTCGGAGTGCGGGTCACCATCGAAGAATGGGACAGCGCTCCGCCGGCGTTCAGCGACGGCTACGAGGACGAGGCCAAGTGCGTCCTCTACCTGCGCGGCCAGCTCAGCGTGGACATGGGCACGGCCGGGCACGCTATCTCCGGCCTGCGCCTAGCTGGCGGGGTGGGTGACTACGGCGTCCGCGTCTACGCCCGCAACCGGGCCGAGGTGGTGCGCCTGTACGGGGAACTGTTCGAGCGCGACTTCGACCCGCTCGGCGATGATTTCCAGCGCGCCCGCAAGCAGCTGGACGGGCTGGAGCAGTACCTGCTGCAGTTCTGGCGGGAGGCCTGACGCAGCCGCGGATGCCCGGCGCAGCCGCGGGCTGCCGCGACACCGGCCGGCTGCTGCGCTGGACGCCGCCTGGGTCGGCTATCGGCTAGGTCCGCTACTGGCTGGTTCGGCTACTGGCCGGCCGCTGGATCAGCCCGAGCGATCCTGCTGGGGGCTGGCGGCCTTCCTGGCCGGCACCTGCCCGGCGTTCGGATGCTGACCCGCTGCTACCGGCTGGCCGGCCGCTGACCGGCCGGCTGCGGGCGCGCCGCCGGCCGCGGGTGCATCGCCGGCCGACGGGCCCGGGCTGGCCGCCTCGCCCGCGCCACCCGTGGTGGCCGCGCCCCCCGTGGTGGCCGGCTGGCTAGCCCGCGACATCTGCTCGGACCTGCTCGGCACGGCCGTCGCGTGGGCGTGCGTGCTGCGGACGGGCAGCACGCGGAACGGCACTAGCGAATACACCATCAGGGACAGCAGGGCGACGATGGCGACGGCGAGGAGCGCAACCAGTACCCGCCCGCGAGGCCGCCGCAGGCTCGCCGCGAGACCCGGGCGCCCGAACGTCGTCAGGCGCGCCGCAAGCGACGGATCGTCGGCGGCGAGCTGGCGCTCTATCTCAGCGAGAATGCGCTGCTCATCCATGGGAAGTGCCATGGCGCCACCTCCGCCTAGCGCATGGGTGGGGACTGCCTTCTACTATCCCCCACGATGGCGATTTTATCCGCTCTTTGCCATCCCGTCCGGCTGCGAAAGTGGCCGGACGGACCATTCACCGGGCCCCGGCGCCGCCCGGTGCGGTGATCGTCTTCGAATACGTGTTTGCCTCGATCGAACAGCTGTTCTATCATGATTGGCGTGCGCTGGGACAACCTGAGTGATCAAGTTGCCGCGGCCGGCCGCAGGCCGGCCACGGCAGCACAGCCGCTCTTCGAGGCCGGCCCGGTGGCCAGGACCTTCGACACACCGGCGTTCCGCGGCATGACCTTTCACGAAGTGCGCGCCCGCACCATCATCAATCGGGTGCCGCCCGCGTCGCGGATGTCCTTCCGCTGGACCATCAATCCGTATCGTGGCTGCTCGCACGCGTGCGCTTACTGCTTCGCCAGGAACACGCATACCTATCTCGACTTCGATGCCGGGCACGATTTCAACTCGCAGATCGTGGTCAAGGTAAATGCGGCCGAGCTCGCCCGCCGGGAGCTCGTGGCGCCGCGCTGGCTGGGCGAGCCCATCGCGATGGGCACCAACGTGGACTGCTACCAGCGGGCCGAGGGCCGCTACCAGCTGATGCCCGGCATCATCACCGCGCTGCGGGACGCGGCCAATCCGTTTTCCATCCTGACCAAGGGCACCTTGATCCTGCGCGACCTGGACCTTATCGCCGGCGCAGCGGAGGTCACCGACGTCGGGCTGAACGTGTCCGTCGGGTTCGCCGACCCTGACCTCTGGCGCTCGGTCGAGCCAGGCACACCGAGCCCGGAGCGCCGGCTGGCGGCGTGCGCCGCCCTGAATGGGCGCGGCCTGCGCTGCGGGGTGCTGATGGGCCCGGTGCTGCCGTTCCTGTCCGACTCACCCGGTCAGCTGGCCGCGACCGTCCGCCGGATCGCCGCGGCCGGCGCGGCGCAGGTGACCCCGATCACCTTGCACCTGCGGCCCGGCGCGCGCGAGTGGTACCTGCGCTGGCTCGGCGAGCAGCACCCCGGCCTGGTGCCGCGCTACCGCGAGCTCTACGGCACCGGCGCGTACGCGGCCCGTTCCTACCAGGAGCGCATCACCGGGCAGGTGCGGGCGCTGGCAGAGCGCTACGGCGTCGGCCGGGCCTGCCCAGCGCAGGCCAGGCGGTTGCCGCGGCCCGGTCCTTCCCCGGCCGGGCCGCGGCAGCCGCCCGCCGGCCAGGATGTCCAGCTCGCGCTCCTCTGACTGGCTCAGATCAGTCCGCAGCAGATTGACTGACAGGTCAGCGCGTACCTAATCCCCGGCTGGCAGGGCCAGCGGCGGGTGGCCAGCCATCCGCGTCGCAGTCCTGGCCGGCCTGCCCCACCGGCAGGCCGGCTGCCGCCCAGGCCCGGAATCCGCCGTCCAGGTCCGTCGCACCGCGGATGCCGAGATCTTGCAGTGCGGCAGCCGCCAGGCTGGACGTATAGCCCTCCGAGCACATGACGATGACGCGGCGGTCGTAGCCTGCCTGCGGAAGCCGGGCGGCCGAGGCCGGGTCGAGGCGCCACTCAAGCACGTTGCGCTCGATCACCAGGGTGCCTGGCACCTCGCCCTCGGTCGCGCGCTGGGCGGCCGGCCGGATGTCGACCATGATCGCGCCGTCCTGCCGGGCCGCCATTGCCTGCTGCGGGCTGACCCGGTCGAGCCGGCCCCTGGCCTCGGCCAGGATCTGATCGATGGTCCGCGCTCCGGGCGGCGGGGCAGCGGTCACCAGTTCAGCTCCGGGTGAGTCACCAGTTCAGCTCCGAGTGCTCGGTAGTGGTGTGGATCAGGCCGCCGGCGGTGAGCTCGTACCGGCGCATGGCGGTCAGCGGCGGGGAGTAGGCGTGCACGCTGACGGCGGGCGCGGGCCAGACGTTCACCACCTCGTGCACATGCGGCGGTACCAGCGCCGGCTGGCATCGAACCGAACGATATCGCGCCAGCCGGCCGGCTGCGCGGCGATGGCGGCCACGACCTGGGCCAGCTTCAGCTGGCCGGCCTGAAACCGCGTGCTCGTGCCATTCTCAATTCACGCAGATCGCACCCGGCGGGCCGGGCGCCGCAGCCGGTGCGGCCACGTACAGTTGACTGCCGTGGGATCGGACCGCGCGCCTTGATCGGCCGGGCTGGCGGCCGGGCCTGGCGCACCACTGTCAGCGACGGGACTAGCCCAGGGGACGCTGGCCCAGGCCCATGGGACGCCCGCCCTGCGTCAGCCCGGCGCGAGGGCCAGCGGGTCAGTTCCGTTGTGCTGGCGGGCACGGCCGGCCGCGGCGGCACCCCTGAGCAGGATGCCAGGCTCGGCGCGGCACTGCTCGCCTCGCCGAAGGACGCCGCGGAGCACGCCTATAGCGTCGACTCGGTCCGCGACGTGCTCGCCCCGCGATGCGACAGCCTCGACATCGAGCCGCGGCCGTCTCTGCTCCGGCTGGCCAATGTCCAGCACCTAGCCACCGCCGTCAGCGGCGTGCTGGCCCGCGAGGTGTCGGCCCTGGCGCTAGCCGCGGCGCTGCACCCTACGGCCGCCGTCTGCGGCACGCCGGCCGACGCCGCGATGGAGCTGATCAGGGAAGTCGAGGGCATGGACAGGGGCGTTACGCGGGCCCGGTCGGCTGGGTGGACGCGGGCGGCAACGGCGAATGGGGAATAGCCTTGCGCTGCGGCCAGCTCAGCGGCCGGCCTGCCCGGCTGTTCGCTGGCTGCGGCATCGTGGCAGGCTCAGATCCCGCGGCCGAGCTCGCCGAGGCGCAGGCGAAATTCCGGCCCGTGCAGGACGCACTCGAAGGTCCGTAGCGGGAATCAGGCCTTGCTGCTGGCGGGGGCACGGCGGATCAGCCGTCGGCCGGCCACGCGCGCCGAGCTGGCCGGCTGGCCAGCTCGGCGCGGACAGCAGCAGCGGCCCGCTCGTGCAGGCGCGCGCGCAGGGCCGCCCCGGCCTCGCGGTCCGTGCGCACCTCGACGATCCGCAGCCCGGTACCACCCAGCAGGCCGGGCAGGTCGGCTGGCTGCTCAAGCACGGTATGCGGCAGTCCGGCGGCGTCGGCCAGGCGGCCAAGATCGGCACCGTGCGGGGTACCGAACAGGCGCTCGAACGGGCCGCCGATGGCGGCCTGCTCGAGAGTCGAGAAAATCCCGCCGCCGTCGTTGTTGACCACCACGATGCACAGGTCCGGCCGCGGTTCGTCAGGTCCGAGCATCATGCCGGGCGCGTCATGCAGGAAGGCCAGGTCACCGAGCAGCGCACAGGCCGCTCCCCCGCGGTCGGCCTGGTGCGCAAGCGCCGCGCCGATCGCGGCGGATACCAGCCCGTCGATACCGCTTGCGCCCCTGCTGGCCAGCACGCGAAGGCCGGCCCGCGGGGCCAGCTGCTGGTCCAGGTCGCGGATCGGCAGGCTGGACGCGGCCCACAGCAGCGCGCCGTCCGGCAGCGCCGCGGCCAGGTCCCTGGCCAGCCGGGGCTCGGTCAGCAGCCCGGCCTCGTCCAGCACCGCATCGACGGCGCGGCGGGCCGCGGTATCGGCCCGGCGCCATGAGTCCAGCCAGGCCGGCCTGGCTGGCCGGGTGGCCGGCCCGCGCAGCCTGATCCGCACCGCCACCTCGGTGGCGGTGCGGGCCGGATCGGCCCAGCGGCCCGGGCCGCTGGCGAGCACGATATGCCTGGCGGGTGGCCCGCCCGGCGCGCCCTGCAGGAACGCGAGCTGACCGCGGGAAAGGCCGGGCCGGCCCGCCGAGACGATCACGTCGGGCCGGTGGCCGGCCACGAACGCCGGCGTCGCCAGCAGGTACGGGTACGCCGACAGCGCGTTCGGGCCGCGGCGGGCGGTCGACGATGGCTCCGCCAGCATTGGCCAGCCCGCCCGCTCGGCCAGCTTGAGCAGCCGCCCGGCGTCGGCCTCGGCGCCATCGCCGCAGACGAGCACGCCGCGCTCGGTCCAGTCGATCTCCAGGCCGTCCGTGCCGGACTGCACCGCGGAGCCGGGACGAAGGGCGCCGAACCGGGTCCACGGCGCACCGCCCGGCCGGCCGTCAAGCGGCTCGGGCCAGCCGCCTCCGTCGCCATGCCCTGGCACGAGTGGCTCCCGCAGCGGCACGTTGACGTGCACCGGGCCCGGCGGCCCGCCAGCCGCGCCGGATGCCTGCGCCCAGGCCCGGCAGGCCAGCGACCGCCAGTAGCCAGCCATCCCGGCGCGGGCTTCCGGCGGGCCGGCCTCGCAAAACCACCGGACCGAGCCGCCGTACAGCTTGAGCTGGTCGATTGCCTGATTGGCGCCGGTGCCGCGCAGTTCAGGCGGCCGGTCGGCGGTCAGCACGATCAGCGGCACGGCGGCCTCGTCTGCCTCGATCACCGCCGCATGCAGCTGCGCCGCCGCCGTGCCCGATGTGCACACGACGAGCACCGGCCGGCCGCTCGCCTTGGCCAGGCCAAGCGCGAGGAACGCCGCTGACCGCTCGTCTATCCGCACGTGCAGCCGCAGCGCTGAGCCGGGGGGACCCCCCGGGGCCCCGCGCGAAGCTGGCCCGGCAGGGCGGTCCCCCGGCATCTCCGGCGAAGCCGGGCCGCGGCGATCAGCACCCGCCGGTATCGTGCTCGCGCGTTTCCGCGGAAACGCCGGCCCGTCAGGCCCAGCCGCCGTCGTCCCCGGTGATGCTGGTACGGAACGGCGGCTGAGCTCGTAGAGCGCCAGGGCCAGCGGAGCGCTGCGCGAGCCGGGGGCGAGCACCGCCTCCCGCAGGCCGCAGCGCACTAGCTCGTCAGCCAGCACGATGCCGAATGCCATGGACGGGTTCATCCGGCCCCGAGATACTCCGCTGCCGCGGCCATCCGGGCCCGCCAGGGCGCCGGATCGGCCGCTACGGCGGCCAGCCGCGCCGCGTCCGGCACTGCCGCCCGGACCGGCACCCACCCCGCCACCGCTGTCAGCGGCTCGGCCGTGACATCGTCGGCCAGCAGGCTCATCGTGGCGAGGCCGCACGCATACGGCAGGTCAGGCAGCGCGGCCGCGAGCGCCACCCCGGCCGCCAGGCCGACCGATGACTCGACCGCGCTGGAAACTACCACCGGCAGGCCGCACTCGGCGGCGATCCGCACCGCCCGGGCCACGCCGCCAAGCGGGGCCGCCTTCAGCACCACGATGTCGGCCGCGCCGGCAGCGCGGACCGCGAGCGGATCGGCGGCCCGCCGGATGGACTCATCCGCGGCCAGCGGCACGTCCACCCGGCGGCGCAGCTCGGCGAGCTCGGCCAGGGTGGCGCACGGCTGCTCGGCATATTCCAGCCCGGCCGAGGTCATGGCGCGCAGCATCCGGGCCGCCTGAGCGACCGTCCAGGCGCCATTGGCGTCCACCCGGATCCGGCCGCCGGGGCCGAGCGCGTCCCGCACCGCCTCGACCCGGGCGAGGTCGGCCGTCTCCGGCTGCCCTGGTTCGGCCACCTTCACCTTGGCGGTCCGGCAGCCGGACGCGATGGCGATCTCGTGCGCCCGCCGCGGCCCGACGGCCGGGATGGTCACGTTCACTTCAACGGCATCGCGGGCGGCCGCGGGCCAGCCGGTAACGGCCGCTTCCAGGGCGCTGGCCAGCCAGCGCGCGCATTCGCGCGGGCCGTACTCCGCGAACGGCGAGAATTCGCCCCAGCCGGCCGGGCCCTCGATCAGCGCGCCCTCCCGCACGGTGATGCCGCGGAACCGGGCCCGCATCGGTATCGCGAACGCGCAAACCCCCGGCAGCAGTTCAGCCAGTAGTTCTCGCAGCTCAGGCGCCGTCAGGCCGGTTCCGGCCGGGCTGGTCACGGACGGCGGGGGAATTTCGCGAAATCGGGATCACGCTTGCTGACGTAGGCGTCGCGGCCCTCCTGGGCCTCCTCGCTCATGTAGTACAGCATCGTCGCGTCCCCGGCGAACTGCTGCATGCCCGCGGCGCCGTCGGTCACGGCATTCAGCGCGCCCTTGAGCATCCGCAGCGCCAGCGGCGACTTCTGCAGCAGCTCACGGCACCAGGCGACCGTCTCGGCCTCTAGCCGGTCCAGCGGGACGACGGCGTTTACCAGGCCCATCTGGAGCGCGTCCGCCGCGCTGTACTGGCGGCACAGGTACCAGATCTCGCGCGCTTTCTTCAGCCCAACGGTCGACGCGAGCAGCCAGGAACCGTAGCCGGCGTCGAAGGAGCCAACCCTGGGACCGGTCTGGCCGAAGACCGCGTTGTCGGCGGCGATCGTCAGGTCGCAGCAGACGTGCAGCACGTGGCCGCCGCCGATCGCGTAGCCGGCCACCATCGCGATTACCGGCTTCGGCGTCCGGCGGATCTGCACCTGCAGGTCAAGCACGTTCAGCCGGCCGACACCGCCGGAGTCCAGGTAGCCGTCATCGCCGCGGACCCGCTGGTCGCCGCCGGAGCAGAACGCCTGATCGCCGGCCCCGGTCAGGATGATCACGCCGATCGAAGGGTCATCGCGGGCCGCGGTGAAGGCCGCGGACAGCTCGAACAAGGTTGCTGGCCGGAACGCGTTCCGAACTTCCGGCCGGTTGATCGTGATCTTGGCGATGCCCTCGGCCGCCTGGTAGGCGATGTCCGTGTACTGCTGTCCCGCCGGCTGCCAGTCGATCACGCGCCGCCCTCCCGCTCGCTGCCCGGTCTGCCCGATTAACCTTACGACCGTGACTTCCCGGCCCCTGCACGCGGTCCTGCTCCCGGCCAGCCAGGCCGGCGGCAGGCTATCCGAGGCGCTAGCGGCAGCGCTGGACGGGACCGGCCCGGCGATCTTGCCGCTCGACCCGGCCCTGCCGCGGGACCGGCTTGACTTGCTCCTCGATGGCCTCGCCCCGGCCAGCATCGAGACCGCGGACGGCACGACCCGGCGTGACCCGGCCAGCCCTGGGGTCCGGCCGGAGACCGCCGTGGTGATCGCCACGTCGGGATCCACCGGGCAGCCCAAGGGCACCGAGTTGTCCGCCGCCGCGCTGCTTGCCTCCGCCAGGTCGTCGCTGCGCCGGATCGGTGCGAGCCCTGGCGAGCGGTGGCTGTGCTGCCTGCCGCCCAGTCACGTATCCGGCCTCCAGGTCCTTGTCCGCTCGCTGCTGGCCGGCCCGGCACCGCTGGTGACTGCCCGGCTGACGGCTCAGGCGATAGCCGCGGCCGGCTGCGCCTACGTCTCCCTGGTGCCGACCCAGCTGCGACGGCTCATCGACGCCGGGGCCGACCTGACGGCGCTGCGAGCCATCCTGCTCGGCGGCGCGGCGATACCGCCCGGCCTGCTGGCGGCCGCCAGCGCGGCCGGCGGCACGGTGATCACCACCTACGGCATGACCGAGACCTGCGGCGGCTGCGTCTATGACGGGACGCCGCTGGACGGCGTGTCGGTGCGGATCGGCGCCGACGGCAGGATCCGGATTTCCGGGCCGGTGCTGTTCTCCGGCTACCGGCTGCGGCCGGATCTCACCGCGCTGGCCAGCGACGGGCGCTGGTTCATCACCTCCGACCTGGGCGAGCGGGACGCGGCTGGCCGGCTGCTCGTGCGCGGCCGGGCCGATGACGTGATCATCACCGGCGGCGAGAACGTGCTGGCCGGCGACGTCGCCGCGGTGCTCGGCAGCTGCCCCGGCGTGCGGGAGGTCGCCGTTGTCGGCAGGCCCGATGCCGACTGGGGCGAGCGGGTGACGGCCATCGTGGTCCCGGCCGACCCGGCGGCGCCACCCGCGCTGGCCGCGCTGCGCGCCCACGCGCGCGGGAGGCTGCCGGGCTGTGCGGCACCGCGGGCGCTCGTGCTTGTCAGCGGCCTCCCGCTGCTGCCATCCGGCAAGCCTGACCTGGAACAGCTGCGCGACCCGGCCCGCGACCCTGGCACCGCGACATAACGCGGGAACATTCTGAGCCGCGGAGCGTTACTACATAGTGCCCGTGTTGCACGGTAGCAACTGCCGCGGGCCCCCGCCGATAGGCCGCGCCCCGGTGCGGTGCGAAGTAGCACGCGCGCGACGTGCGCCACGAAGGGAGGTGTCTCATGCCGAGGACAGCTGTTGCCAGGTCTCCTAGGCACGACGACGAGGCGACCATGACCCACGTGGACGAGCTGATCCAGCGCGGGCGCGGGCAGGGCCACCTGTCCCTGCCGGAGCTGCGGGCCGCCTTCGGGCAGGCGGGCATCGCCGCCACTGAGGCCAGGTCCATCCTCCGCGAGCTTTCCGAGGCCGGGGTCCGGCTCGGCAACGACCCGGACGGGCCGGCCTTGGCCGCTGCCGCCGGGGCTGACGAGTCCGATCAGGCCGCCGCAGAGGCGTCCGCCATCGCAGAGGCGTCCGCCATCGCGGCGGCGCAGCCGTCGCCCGCGCCCAGTGCCGCCGTCGAGGTCGATCTTGACGACCACACGTCGGTGATGGGCGATTCGGTGCATACCTACCTCAAGTCCATCGGGCGGACCAGCCTTCTCACCGCCGAGCAGGAGGTCAACCTGGCCAAGCGGATCGAGGCAGGCCTGTACGCCGAGCACAAACTGGCGACCGAAAAGGGCCTGCGCAAGGACTACCGCCGCGACCTGCAGGAGGTAGCCGCGGACGGCCAGCGGGCCAAGGCGCACATGCTGGAGGCCAACCTGCGCCTGGTCGTCTCTGTCGCCAAGAAGTACAGCGACCGCGGGCTTTCCCTGCTCGATGTCGTGCAGGAGGGCAACCTGGGCCTGATCAGGGCGGTCGAGAAGTTCGACTACACCAAGGGCTACAAGTTCTCCACCTACGCCATGTGGTGGATCCGGCAGGCAATCCAGCGCGGCTTCGCTGATTCTGCCCGCACCATCCGGCTGCCTGTGCACGTGCTGGAGATGCTCAGCAAGCTGAGCCGGGTCGAGCGCGACATGCACCAGCGGCTCGGCCGGGAGCCGACGCCGGAAGAGCTGGCCGTCGAGCTGGACCGGACGCCGGACCAGATCGAGGAGCTGCTGCGGACCAGCCGCCAGCCGATCAGCCTGGACTCCACGATCGGCGAGGACGGCGAGACGAGCATCGGCGACCTGATCGAGGACGTGGACGCGCCTGCCGCGTCCGAGCTCGTCGACCGTCAGCTGATGGCCGACCAGCTCCGGCATGCGCTCGATGCGCTCACCCCGCGCGAGGCGACGATCATGGCCATGCGATTCGGGCTGTACGACGGCAATCCGCACACCCTGGACGAGATCGGCAAGGTGCTCGGCCTGACCAGGGAGCGGATCCGGCAGCTGGAGAAGCAGTCGCTGTCGAAGCTGCGCCACCCGAGCCGCGCGCAGCCGCTGCTTGACTACGCCAGCTGAGGCACGCGGCCCTACCAGCTGACCCGCAGAAAGCGACGCCAGCACGGCGATGCCGTGCTGGCGTCGCCGTTTCCCGCGGTGACCGGCGTCATCACAATGGGTGACGCCAATAACGCTGCCTTAGCGGAAAATGCCCATATCCGGGAATGAGCGGTCAAAAATTGACGATTTGCATCATCCCGGTTTCGGGCCGCTGCTACTCTCCGTAGGCCGGGGGGGGATTTACCGGTGCCTCCTCGGCAGCAGTGCCCTCATATCCGTATCACTCAGCCCCGAGGCTAGCGCCATGAGCTTGCGTCTCCGGTCCATCCGCCAGCGGATCCTCTTGCTGGTACTCGTCCCGGTACTGTCCCTGATCGGGCTGTACGCATTCGCGACGAGCATCACGGCGAGCAATGCCATCAACCTGGCCAGGGCCAACACCCTGAAGAACGCCACCGGCGTGCCGACCGGCGCATTCCTCAGCGCCGTCAACGTCGAGCGCCCGCTGGCGATGGTGTACCTGTCCAGCCCGTCTGCGGCCAACCTGGCGGCGCTGCGGGCGCAGGGAGCGAAAACCAACGCCATCGGGGCCGCCCTGCGCACCGCCCTCACCTCCGGCGGGACCACCGGCAACGCCTCCGCAAGGGAGCGGGCCGCGATTGCCGTGCTGCTCAGGGATGTCGCCAGGCTGCCGGCCCTGCGCAACCAGGTCACCACTCAGTCGGTCACCCGGTCACAGGCGTACGACGGGTACAACGGCATGGTCACCGATGGCTACAACGCGCTGAACCAGGTGATCCGGCAGGAGAACAACGCTTCGGTGGTCGCTCAGTCGCTGGGCTTCGTCCGGATGGGCCGGTCCGAGGAGCTGCTGCTGCGCGAGGACGCGCTGCTGCTGGCCGACATGGCGGGGCGGTCGTTCCCGGCCAGTGACCGGCTGCAGTTCGCTGAGCTCGTCGGCGCGCGGCGGGCCCTGTACGCGCAGACCCTGACGGATCTCGACCCGGAATACCGCGCCTTCTATACCCGCGACGTCAGCCCGCAGGCGGCTGCGGCGCTCGTATCGCTGGAGAACAACATCATCGCCAGCGGCTCGGCGGCTAGACCGCCGCAGGTACGGCCGCAGGTCTGGCAGCAGGCGTTCGGCGGGGTAGCCGCCGGGCTGTCGGCGGCCGGGGTACAGGCGTCGAACTCGCTCACCGCTCGCGCCCACAATTCGGCCAACAGTACTTACCTGAGACTCATCCTGACCGGCGGGCTCGGCCTGCTGGCGGTGCTTGTGTCCATCCTGGTCTCGATCCTGGTCGGCCGGGGCCTGGTGCGGGAACTCGCCGCGCTGCGGGAATCGGCCCTGGATCTGGCGAACAAGCGGCTGCCCGACGTGATGGCTCGGCTCCGCGCAGGCGAGGATGTCGATATCTCCGCCGATGCCCCGGCTGTCTCCGCCAGAATCCGACGAAATCGGCCAGGTGGGGCAGGCATTCGCGACGGTCCAGAAGACCGCTGTCGAGGCCGCGGTGGGCGAGGCGAGGCTCCGGCGCGGCATCAACGACATCTTCCGGAACCTGGCCAGGCGCAGCCAGTCGCTGCTGCACCGCCAGCTCTCGCTGCTCGACGGCATGGAGCGCAGGGCCGCTGAGCCGGAGGAACTCGAGGATCTGTTCCGGATCGACCACTTGACTACCCGGATGCGCAGGCATGCCGAGAGCCTGATCATCCTCTCCGGTGACGCGCCCGCCCGCGGCTGGCGCAACCCGGTGCCGCTCGTCGACGTGCTCCGGGCCGCGGTCGCCGAGGTGGAGGACTACACCCGGATCAGGGTCACCACCACGACCCGCGCCGCGCTGGCCGGGGCGGCGGTCGGCGACATGATCCACATGATCGCGGAGCTCGCGGAGAATGCCGCCATCTTCTCCCCGCCCAACACCCCGGTGCTGATCGGCGGCGACATCGTCGGCCGGGGATTCGCGGTAGAGATCGAGGACCGCGGGCTCGGCCTGAGCGAGGAACAGCGCGCCGAGATAAACGAACGGCTGGCCAGCCCGCCGCCATTCGACCTGTCCGGCAGCGACCAGCTTGGGCTCTTCGTGGCCGGCCAGCTCGCGAAGCGGCATAACGTGCGGATCTCGCTGCGCTCCTCGCCTTACGGGGGGACGACCGCGATCGTGCTCATACCGATCAACCTGGTGGTGCCGGAAGGGGCATACGACCGTGATTCGGCGGGCCTGGGCCCGGACGATCACGCGATCCGGCTGACAGGCCGGCATGCGGCCCGCGCCGAGGAAGCCGCTGATGCCGCGGCGCCCGGCCCGGGGCAGCCGGAAGTCGCGCAGCCGCAGCCGACTCCCGTCGTCAGCGAGCCGCTGTCCCCCGCCGAGCCAATCTGGCCGGAGCCGGCCGGATTGCCGACGGCCGATCCGGCAAGTACTGCTGACCTGGGCGAGCTCGACCTGCCGCGGCGGGTACGCCAGGCCAGCCTGGCGCCGCAGCTGCGGGACAGCGCCGCGGCCGGCCCGGCCGCCGGGGCGGAACCGGACGACGCCGGCGCGTCCGGTAAGGAGCGATCGCCGGAGGAGGCCAGGGCTGCCATCGCCGCGATCCAGCAGGGCTGGCAGCGGGGCCGGTCCGTATTCGACGCGCCGGACCGGACGGCCGGCCCGGCGCCGGACGCCGAGCCGCATGCGGAAGTCGGCGCAACCGGCAACAACGGGACCTCCGGGCCGCAACAGAGCGACGATTAGCGTCAGGGGGGGGAAAGTGGGCGGAGCAGCGCGGCGCTGGAGCCAGGACACGGGCACGTCTGGCGAGCTGAACTGGCTCCTTGACGACCTAGTGGCACGCGTTAAGCAGATCGAAAAGGCGGTGATCCTGTCCCGGGACGGGCTCGCCATCGGCGCGTCGGCGAGCCTGACCCGGGAGGACGCCGAGCACCTGTCCGCCGTGGCGGCCGGTTTCCAGAGCCTCGCGCGCGGAGCGGGCCGGCATTTCGGCGGCGGCGGCGTCCGTCAGGTCATCGTGGAGATGCAGAACGCGTTCCTGTTCGTGACGGCCGCGGGCGAGGGCAGCTGCCTCGCGGTGCTGAGCCCGGCCGCCGCGGACGCCGGCCTGATCGCCTACGAGATGGCAGTCCTGGTGAAGCGGGTGGGCCAGCACCTGTCAGTGAATCTCCGGCCGGGACCGGCCGAGGCATACGCGGACTGAGCCTGACATGCCATCGCCCCATGACAGCTGGCTGGATGAGGACGCGGGCCCGGTGGTCCGCCCGTATGCGCTGACTCGCGGCCGGACCCGCCCGACGGGCGAGAACCTGGACCTGATCGCGCTCGTCACGGCAATCCGGGGCGCCCGGCCGGATCTAGTCGAGCTGGATCCGGAGCATATTAAGTTGCTGAGGCTATGCCGGCTGCCCGCATCGGTTGCCGACCTGGCCGCGGACCTCGACCTGCCGCTCGGCGTCGTCCGGGTCCTGATCGCCGATGTTCGCGACCGCGGCCTGATCAGGATCCATCACCCCGTTTCGCCAGCGCGGCTGCCTGACCCGCGCATCCTCAGGGAGGTAGTCGATGGCCTACGCCGGCTCTGACCGGGGCGGCGGCCCCGGAGAAGTGCCCGTCGCCATCAAGATCCTGATTGCCGGCGGCTTCGGGGCCGGCAAGACCACCCTGGTGGGATCGGTAACTGAGATCCGGCCGCTGCGGACCGAGGAGCCGCTGACCGAGGCCGGCACGCGCCTGGATATCACCGACGGCGTGGAGCGCAAGACCACCACGACCGTCGCGCTGGACTTCGGCCGCATCACGATCAGGGACAACCTGGTGATCTACCTCTTCGGGACGCCGGGGCAGGAGCGGTTCTGGTTCATGTGGGACGAACTGGCCCGCGGTGCGCTCGGCGCCATCGTGCTGGCCGATACCCGGCGGCTGGCCGACAGTTTTCCCTCGGTGGATTACTTCGAGGAGCGCGGCATCCCCTTCGTCGTCGCGGTGAACTGCTTCGACGGGGCCCGTCGTTACCGCAGCCAGGATGTCATGACGGCGCTCGACCTCGGCCCCGAAGTCCCGGTCATCATGTGCGACGCGCGCCGCCCGGCGTCCGGCCGGGATGTCCTGGTCGCGCTGGTCGAGCACGCGCTTGAGCTGATCGCCGACCGCCCCGGCCGGGGCGCCCCGGTGCCGGCCCAGTAGCGCACGGCGGGCGCGCATCGGGTAGGCATGATGGCATGCCCACCGAAGCGGCGCGGTACTGGCAACATGACGCGGTGCCCGGCGTTGACCTGCTGCGGGCCCGGTACGTCACGCACCGCTACCGGCCGCATGCGCACGAGACGTTTACCGTCGGCGTGATCGAGGCCGGCGTGGAGGAATTCGATCACGGCGGCGAGCTGCTGCGGGCCGGGCCGGGCGCGGTGGCCCTGCTGAACCCCGAGGTCGTGCACACCGGGCAGGCCGGCGTGCCGGATGGCTGGTCCTACCGGGTGCTTTATCCGGCGGTCGGCCTGGTGACCGGCATTGCCGCGGAACTCGGCGCCGTCCGCGGCACGCCGTCGTTCCCGCAGCCGGTCATCGAGGATCCGCGCTGCGCGCGGCTGCTCCGCTCGGCGCACCTGGCCGCTGAGCACGGCGACCGGCTGGCCTCATCCAGCCTGCTGCGCGCTGCCCTGGCCGGCATTCTCACCGCGCACGCGACGGGGGTGGGCGACGGGGGTGGGCCGCGGCGCGGCCGGCCAGGCTCCTCCGCTGTCCGGGCAGCACGGGATGTGCTGGCGGATCGGCTCGCCGATCCGCCCAGCCTGGACGAGCTCGCCATAGCCACCGGGATGAGCCCGTTCGCGCTGCTGCGGGCGTTCCGCGCGGAAAACGGGCTGCCGCCGCATGCGTACCTCAACCAGCTGCGGGTCCGCCTTGCCCGCAGGCTGCTTGACACCGGGCTGCCGCCCGCTGAGGTGGCCGCCGAGGTCGGCTTCGCCGACCAGCCCCACCTGACCAGGCACTTCAAGCGGGTCGTTGGCGTACCGCCCGGCGCCTACCAGCGGGAGCGCGGCGCCGCGGGGAATGGCCCCGGTATGGCAAGAACGTACAAGATTCCACCGCAGGCCGGCGCTTAGCGTTTCGGCATGGCAGATCTGGCCTGGCGGCTGTTTCCCGCGATGTCCAGGCCTGCCCGTGACGGCCTCGCCCTCGGGCTGGCGGTGGGCACTTCCGGGCTGGCCTTCGGCGCGGCCGCCGTCAGCTCCGGCCTCACGGTGGCCCAGGCTTGCGCGCTCAGCCTGCTCGCCTTCACCGGCGCCTCGCAGTTCGCCCTGGCTGGCGCCGTCGCCGCCGGGGGCGGCCTAGTCGCAGGGTCGGCCAGCGCGATCCTGCTCGGCAGCAGGAACACCCTGTACGGGCTGCGGCTGTCCGGCCTGCTCCGGGTGCGCGGGCTGCGCCGGATGGCAGCCGCGCTTGGCGTGATCGACGAGACCACCGCGGTGGCGCTGGCCCAGCCGGACGCCGCATCCGCCCGGGCCGGCTTCCGCGCTACATTCGCCAGCCTGTACCTGACCTGGAACCTGGCCACCGCGCTCGGCGCGCTCGGCGCCGGGCGGCTTGGCTCCCCGCAATCACTCGGCCTCGATGTGGTCGGGCCGGCTGCCTTCCTCGCGCTGATCTGGCCGCGGTTGCTGGCAGGCCGGACTGAGCGCGTGGTGGGCCTGCTTGGCGCCGTGATCGCGCTCGGGGCGACGCCGTTCTGCCCGCCCGGCGTCCCGGTGATCCTGGCCGCATTCGCCGCGCTGGCCGGGGCGCTGGCCGAGGCCGGCCCGGCGGCTGGCGCGGTAACGCCGGATGGCGGGCAGGCCGTGCCGGACGGCAGGCTGCCGTGACCGGGACGTGGATTGCCGTGCTGGCCACGGCGGCCGGCTGCTACGCGCTGAAGCTGGCCGGCCTGACCGTGCCGCAGCGGCTGCTGGCCAGCCCGGCCGCCCGCCGGTTCGCCGAGCTTGTCCCCGTCGCACTGCTGGCCGCGCTGGTCGCGGTGCAGACGTTCGCGAGCGGCCAGTCGCTGCATGCCGACCCGGCCCGGCTGGCCGGGATGGGCGCGGCGGTCGCCGCCCTGCTGGCCCGGGCGCCATTCCTCGTGGTCATCGTCGCGGCCGCCGGGACCGCGACCGCATTGCGGGCCTTCGGCGTGGGCTGACCAGGGAAACCTGGCCTGCGCGCGGTAGTCTGCCCGCGTGACAGTCCGGATTGAGGTGCTCAGCGACGTGACCGACGAGGTGGTCGAGGCGTTCGGCCGCCTGCTGCCGCAGCTATCTGGCAGCGCCCCGCCGCTTGACCGGGCGGCGATCGCGGCGATCGCGGCGAGCCCGGCGATCACCGTGCTGCTCGCGCGGTCACCGGATGTCATCGTCGGCTCGCTGACACTGGCGATGTTCCCGCTCCCGACCGGGCTCAGGGCGTGGATCGAGGACGTTGTGGTGGATGAGGCCGTTAGAGGGCAGGGAGTGGGCGGGGCGCTGACGGCGGCGGCGGTGCAGCACGCGGTTGCGGCGGGCGCCAGGACAGTGGACCTTACCTCGCGGCCGTCCCGGGCGGCCGCGGGGCGGCTCTATGAAAGAGCCGGCTTCAACTTGCGTGATTCCCGGGTGTACCGCTACGTGCCCGGCGCGGGCTGAGGTGGCGCAGCCGCCCGGGAACCGGCCAGCGGGGCGGCCGGGGCGGAACGGCGGCGGCGCTGCGCCGGCCACGCGGCCGGTCCGGCGGGGGCGTCACGAACACCGAGTTGTTCTTCGACCTGGTGTACGTGTTCGCCATCACGCAGCTGGCCCGCCTGCTGCTCGCGCAGCTGGACTGGCGCCGCCTTCCGCGGCGAGCCAGGGCTGCGCCGCAACTTCCAGCGGATTACCGCATGGTCAGCAGCCAGCGGGGTGCGCTGGCTGGCCGGCGGCCTGGCTGCCGGAACGGCACGGGCCTCGATCTGGCCCTGCGCGGTCGTGTTCGAGTACAGCGCGCCAGCCGCCGGCTTCTACACCCCCGGCCTCGGCCGGTCGCTGACCAGGGACTGGACGATCGAGGGCGGCCACCTCGCCGAGCGCTGCCAGCTATTCATCATGATCGCGCTCGGCGAGTCGATCGTGGACACGGGCGTCGCCGCCAGCCGCCCGCAGCTGACGTTCAGCCCGGCCGTCATCTCGGCGCTCGTGCTCGCGTTCTTGTCCAGCGTGGCCCTCTGGTGGGTGTACTTCGACCGGAGCGCCTCGGCAAGCAGCCGGCCGGGACGGTGGTCACGCCGCTGGCGCTGCTCATGGCCGCTGGCGCTGCTCGTCGCGGCGGTGGCTGGGTCGGACGTCATCCTGGCCCCGGCCGCGGCCCGGGCCAGTTAGCGCGGGCCGGCCAGCGCTAGCTGGCCAGCCCGGCGACCGCCGCGAGCAGCCGGTCCACGTCCTCGCGGTCGTTGTAATGCACGAGGCCGGCCCGGACCGCGCTGCCGGTATCGCGGATGCCGAGCGCGCCGGTGAGTTCCCACGCGTAGTTGTCGCCGTCCCATACGTTGATCCTGCTGGCGGCCAGCTGCTCGGCTACCTGGCGCGGCGTCCGGCCCGCCACGTTGAAGTAGGCGGTGGCCGTGCGGCTGCGGGCTTGGCCGTAGGTCGTGACATGCGGCATGGCCGCCAGGCCGCCGAGCAGTACGCCGGCTAGCTGCGCTTCGTGCTCCTGCGCGGCGGTCATCGCGGCAAGCAGCCGTTCCCGCCGGGTCCCGGCGGCGGCATCGCCCAGTCCGGCAAGGTGGTCAACGGCGGCGGTGACGCCCGCAAGGTCGGCGTACGGCGGGGTGCCCTGCTCGAACCGCTCGGGCACCGTGTCCGGCGCCGGAACCAGCTTGTCCGGGCGGATCGACTCAAGCAGGGCCGGATCGGCGACCACAGCGCCGACATGCGGCCCGGACCATTTGTAGGCACTGGTGGCGTAGAAGTCCGCGCCGAGCGCCCGCACGTCCGTCGGCCCGTGCGGGGTCGCGTGCACCCCGTCGACATAGCTGAGCGCGCCGGCCGCGCGGGCGATCGCGGTGATGGCCGCCACGTCCGGCCGGGTGCCGAGGACATTGCTTGCGGCCGTGACGGCGACCAGCCGGGTACGGCCGGAGATCAGCGTGGCGAACTGGCCGGCCGGCAGCTCGCCGGCGGGCAGCTCGACCTCGGCCCACCGGACGGTCGCCCCCGCCCTGGCCGCCGCGAGAACCCATGGCCGCACATTGGCGTCGTGGTCAAGCCGGGTCACGACAATCTCGTCACCCGGGCCCCAGCCTGCGGCTAGGGCATTCGCGATGCGGAAGGTAAGGGTCGTCATGTTCGGCCCGAGTATTACCCCGGCCGCCACGCCGCCGGTCAGGTCGGCCACTGCCGCGCGGCACTCCGCGGTGATCTCATCGGCGCGGCTGCTGGCCGGGAACGCGCCGCCGGAATTGCCGAGGCCGGCGGTGTACGCCCCGCTGATTGCATCGATGACAGCGGCCGGCAGCTGGGTGCCGGCCGCACCGTCCAGGTAGGCATAGCCGTCGGCGAGGGCCGGGTAGCCGGCTCGCACCTTACTGACATCAAAGGCCATGCTCATGGGGACATCATGGCACCCGGACTGACGCGCTCCAGTCCGGCGGCCTGCCAGATGCGCCGAGCAGGGCATGCCACCGGTCGCCGCGGCCGCCACCGGGCCCGGCGGCCGGCCGCACCGGGAGCTGCGGCATCCCGGCCTGCCAGCCGGCCAGCACAATCTCCGGGGCGGCCGGGCGGTAGTCCTTGCCCAGCGCCCGGGCCAGATCCCAGGCATGCAGATGCCACTCGGCGCAGGCGGCGCCCGCCATTCCCGCCACGGTCACCACGGTGTCCCGGTACCGGTGGTGCGGCAGGTCCCAGACCGGCCAGAGCCTGCGCGCGTAAGCCCGCGCCGAGTCGGCGAACGCGGCGATGTGCTCAGCACCGCCGACGTCCGGCAGGGCCGCGAGCTCGGCTGCGTTCTGCCTGGCCAGCTTCCGTGCCAGGGTGTCCGGGTGAGCGCCGGTGGCCAGCAGCCGCGCCAGCCGGCTGACCGGCGCGTCGTCAAGGTACTCGTGATAGTCGTCGGCGACGCAGCGCAGGTGCCCGGCCAGATCGGCCGCCCGCCAGTCGGCGCAGGGCGTCGGATTGCCCCAGGTTTCCGCGCTGAACTGCGCGGCAAGCTCGCAGACGATGATGACCGCGTCGTAGTAGGCAGCTAACACCGGGACAGGCGACCACCGGGTCATGGGCCGCTCCCAGGAATCGGTGCGTTCCATGGGTCCCCTCCCCTGCCGGCGACCGGCGCCGTCCCCGCGAGCCCCCCGGATATGCCAGGGTGCCAGAGTTGCCGGCCTCCCGCCACCCTGCGGCCTATCTGGCCAATCGGCACAGACCGGCCCGGACGCCCGGGTAGCCCGGTATGGTGCGGATGTCGCGCTGAGCGAAAACCAGGTGACAGCCCGGCGTCCCGCTGGCTAGCCTGCGGGAAATGCCCTCTTCGCCTGCCGGCCAGCTTTCGCATGCCCCGGGCGGCCAGACGCCGTTCGAGGCGCTATGGCGTACCCGCGAGTATCTCCGGCCCTACCGCTGGCAGCTCGCCGCGATGCTCGCGCTGGCGTTCGGCGCAGTCGCCACCGAGATCGTGATCCCGCTGCTCACCAAGGCGGTGATCGACGGGCCGATCGCGCACGGCGAGCGAGCCCTGCTGATCCCGCTCGGCATCGGCGCGATCGCGCTCGGCTCGGCCGAGGCGGCGCTGAACATGATCCGGCGATGGGTCCAGGCCAGCGCCGTGACCGGCATGGAGCTTTCCATGCGGGACGACATCTACGCGCATCTGCAGCACCTGGACGCCGGCTTCCACGGTTCCTGGCAATCCGGCCAGCTGCTGTCCCGTGCCACCACGGACCTGTCGGCGATCCGCCGGTTCGCCGGCTTCGGGACGATCTTCTTCATCACCAACGTGGTCACCTTCCTGACCGTCACCGGCCTGCTGATCAGCTTGAACTGGTGGCTCGGCCTGGTGACCGGCGGCGTGTTCCTGCCGGTGACCGTGGCCTGCTTCCGGTTCGAACGTCGCTATCGCGTGCTCTCCCGCCGCGCTCAGGACCAGCAGGGCGACCTGGCCACCTACGTCGAGGAAGCCGCCGCCGGGATCCGGGTGCTGAAGGCGCTCGGCCGCCGGGACGAGGCGGCCGGGCGGCACGGCGCCCAGGCGGGCCGCGTCTACCGGACGCAGCTGGAGATGGCCAGGCTCCGCGGCACCTTCTGGGCCGGCCTGGACCTGATACCGAACGTGATGATCGGCCTGGTCCTGCTGCTCGGCACGTTCGCCGCCAGCCAGCATGAGCTGAGCCTCGGTGGCCTGGTGGCGTTCATCACGCTGACCCTGCAGCTGGTCTGGCCAATCGAGGCGATGGGCTACATCCTGGCCTCCGGCCAGGAGGCCGCCACAGCCGCGCAGCGGATCTGACGAGATCCTGGACACGGAGCCTGCCATCACCGATCCCGGGCCGGCCGTCGGCCCGTCCCGGCGCGGCCTCCCGCGCCAGCGGGCCGCGGCACACCGCGGGGCCGGCACCGCGCCCGCTGCCGAGCCTGGCCGGCTGGTCTTCAACCACGTGGCCTTCCGCTACCCGGGTGCGCGGCGGCCGGTGCTCCGTGACATCAGCCTGCAGCTGGCGCCTGGCGAGACGGTGGCCCTGGTGGGCGCCACCGGGTCCGGCAAGACGACGATGCTGCAGCTAATTCCGCGGCTGGCCGACGTGACCGGAGGCTCGGTCCGGCTGGACGGCGCTGACATCCGCGATTTGCCGCTGCCGCTGCTGCGCTCCCGGGTCGGCTGTGCCTTCGAGGAGCCGACGCTGTTCTCGGCCAGCGTCCGGGAGAACGTCGCCTTCGGCACGGCGGAGGCAGGCGAGGCCGACGTGGAGGCGGCCATCGCCGCCGCCCAGGCAGGCTTCGTGCACGATCTGCCATGGGGGCTGGACACCAGGATCGGCGAGCAGGGCATGTCGCTGTCCGGCGGCCAGCGACAGCGCGTCGCGCTGGCCCGCGCGATCTTGGCCAAGCCGTCGGTGCTGGTGCTTGACGACCCGCTATCCGCGCTCGACGTGCACACCGAGGCAAAGGTCACTGAGGCGCTGAGCCGGGTACTTGCCGCGTCGACCGCCCTGGTGGTCGCGCACCGGCCGTCAACCGTACTGCTCGCCGACCGGGTAGCGCTGCTCGACGGCGGAGTGATCAATGCGGTCGGCACGCACCGGGATCTGCTGGCGGGCAACCCGCGGTACCGGAGCCTGATGAGCGCGGCGCCGCCGGCCGGCCAGGATGCCGCAGGCGCGGATTCCAGCAGCACGGCCGGCCAGGACCTGACCGGAGCGAGCCGGTGAGCCCGCCAGCCGACGCGGCCTGGCGCGGCATCGCGGCCGAGGACGCGGACGACGTCAGCGCGAGCCTGTCGGCGATGCTGCGCCGCCGGGGCAGGCGGCTGCTGCAGGAAATGCTAAGGCCGCACCGGGCCAGGGTGGCCGCCATCCTGGCGCTGATCCTCGCCGCGAACCTGGGCGCGCTGGCCGGGCCGTGGCTGGTGGGGATCGGCGTCGACCGGGTACCGCAGCTCACCCGCTCGGGTGACCTGGCGCCCATGCTGGCGATCATCGCGGCCTTCGCCGTCGCGGTGCTGACCCAGGCGATCGCCACCCGCGCATTCATCGCCGCCATGGGCCGCCTAGGCGGGACCGTGGTACTCGAGCTCCGCCGGCGGCTCTTCGCCCATTTCCAGCGGCTGCCGGTCGCCTTCCACGAGCGCTACACCTCGGGCCGTGTCATCTCCCGCCAGGTCTCCGATATCGACTCCATTTCCGATCTCTTCGACGAAGGGCTGGACTCGCTGGTCTTCGCGGTCTTCTCACTGCTCCTGGTCGGTGCCGGGATGCTGCTGCTCGACTGGCAACTAGCCCTGGTCGTGCTGACCGGGTTCGGCCCGCTGATCTGGCTGACCCGCTGGTTCCGGCGCGAGTCCGCGATAGCGTACCGGCGTACCAGGGACACGATCGCCCGCGTCATCGTGCAGTTCGTGGAAACCTTCGGCGGCATCCAGGCGGTGCAGGCGTTCCGCAGGGAAAAGCGGAATGAGGAGATCTTCGGCCAGCTCAACCAGGACTACGCGGCGGCCAGCCTGCGTTCCTCGCGGTTGGTAGCCGTCTACTCGCCGGGAATCACGCTGGTCGGCAACCTGGCCGTCGGCGCGGTCCTGCTCTATGGCGGGCTGCGGGTCATCGACGGCGGCATGCAAGTCGGCGTGCTCGTCACCTTCCTGCTCTACCTGCAGCGCTTCTTTGACCCACTGCAGGATCTGGCGCAGTTCTACAACACCTTCCAGTCGGCCGCGGCCGCGCTGGAGAAGCTTTCCGGGGTACTCGACGAGGAGCCAGCGGTGGCCGAGCCCGCGGTGGAGGTGATCCCGCCGGAGCCGACTGGCCGCGGCAGCGGGCGCAGCGCCACGTTTGAGTCGGTCCAGTTCGGCTACCGCCGGAAGATCGTGCTGCCCGGTCTCGACCTGGCTATTCCGGCGGGCCAGACGGCAGCCCTGGTCGGGCCGACCGGTGCCGGGAAGACCACCATCGCCCGGCTGCTCGCCCGGTTCTACGACCCTTCTCGCGGCGTCATCCGGCTCGATGGCGTCGACCTGCGGCAGTTGTCCGACCGCAGCCTGCGTGCCGAAGTCATCATGATCACTCAGGAGAATTTCCTGTTCAGCGGCACCATCGCGGAAAACATCGAGCTGGGCAAGCCGGGTGCGTCCCGGGCCGAGGTGACGGCGGCGGCAACGGCCATCGGCGCGCACGAGTTCATCGCCGCGCTGCCGGATGGCTACGATGCGCAGGTCGGGAAGCGCGGTGGCCGGCTGTCCGCTGGCCAGCGGCAGCTCATCTCCTTCGCGCGGGCCTTCATCGCCAGCCCCGCCGTGCTAGTGCTGGACGAGGCGACCTCGCTGCTCGATATCCCCGGCGAGCGGCTGGTGCAGCAGGCGCTGCGCACCATCCTGGCCGGCCGCACGGCGCTGATCATCGCCCACCGGTTGTCGACCGTTGAGATCGCCGACCGGGTGCTGGTGATCGACGACGGCCGTATCATCGAGGACGGTCCGCCCGGCCAGCTGCTGACCCGCGGCGGCGAATATTTCGCGCTGCACGCCAGCTGGCGCCGCAGCCTGGCCTGACCGGGGCCAGCGGCCCGGCTGGCCGTTTGCCGGGCGCGATCGGGCGGTGAGATCATGCTCGCGGAGGTCTGATGGCGGCTGATGACGTCTCTCGCTCGCCTGGCCGCCTCGGCCGCGGGCCTGGCGCGCCGCGCCCGCGCATTCGCGGCCGGCTGGCCGGGAAGCTGGCCATTGGCGCCGGGCTGGTCGTCTATTCCTGGCTGGCTGCAGGCACTGCCGCGTTCAGCATGGTCGCGCTGTTCGCGGTGCTGCTGCCTGGGACCGTCCTTGCGGTCATCTGCATCTGGCGGCCGCCGGCTCGCATCCCGCCGCCGGACCGGCTGGATGTTGCCGGATTCTCGTACTGGGCGATTTGCGTTGCCGCCCTTTTCGAATGGGAGGCATCCGCATTCAAGGACAATTCACTCCCGTGGCACCCGGCACTGACTGAACTCGTGAATCCGCTGATCGCGGCGCACCCGCTGAAGAGCGCCGCGTTCCTGCTCTGGCTGCTGGCCGGATGGGCGCTGGTGCGGCGGTGACCCGGCGATGACAACCCGAGTTATCACGATCATCGGCTTCGCCTGCGTGATCATGGCGCTGCTCGCGCTTGACCTCATCGGCCGGCGGCCGGGCAACCGCGTCCCGACCCTGGGCGAATGGCTTGGGTACCTGATGCGCGCCCGGTCCGGCCGGGCCGCGATCCTGCTCGGCTGGCTCTGGATCGGCTGGCACTACTTCGCCAGGTAGCCGATCAGGCTAGTCCGGCCGGGCTAGCCCGGCCGGACTAGCCATGGCTGGCTGCCAGCCCTGGCCGGGAGCCGCTCGCGACCCGGTATCCGCTAGGCTTGCCCGCGTGATCAGGGGCAAGAAGCAGGCCAGCGAGAAGGCCATGACGCAGTACGCCGCGGACGTCGCGCTCGCGGCAAGATTCGGTGAGTTGCTCGATGCCGCCCGGGCGGCCGAGCAGGAATTCCGGCACGCCCAGGCGACCGGCGGCGCGCTTGCCGACCAGCATGCGCTGGCCCTCGCCCTGGACGCCGCGCTGACGGCGGCGATGCGGTCCGCCTACGCCGCCGAGCGCGCCGAGATCGGCCCACGCGGCTACGACGATCGGATAGTCCGGCGCAAGGCCAAGGCCACCGGCGCGGTGCATGCCTGGACCGACGAAGCTGAGCGGTTGCTGACGCTGCGGGAGAGCCACCAGCTCACTGGCATTCCGCCCTTGCCACGCTTCCACGCCGCCTGAACACGGCTGCTGACCGTGCCGGAAATCCGGTGCCCGGCCTGAACCCGGCGTGTCGCCCGGTCCGTATGAAGGATACGGGAGGAAAATGTGTCATGGCGGCTACTGACTATGGGTAGTAATTAAGTGTCAGAACGTGCATCGATAGAAGCTACAAAGGACTGGTCCTAAAACCGTCACAATGAGCCATGCCGGTTCTGCGGCTGAGCTGGCACAGTAGAATGTGATCAAGACCACAACGAGGAATGACCAGGAGGCACGCGATGTGCCCGCACACGCCGTCCTGCCCGGATGCGAGAGCTCCGGACCGTGAGGCGGCCCGAACGCTCATCAGTCATCCGGAGCAGGGCTGGAGCTTGCTCTGCAACGGCATCGTCGTCTTCGAGGACACTGGTGAGCTGCTCCCCGATGGGGATACCATCGCGCCGCACCGGCCAACCGACTTGATCCAGCCCGCGATCGCGCCCCGTCCGCCAGAGGGGCAGCGTAGCTCCCCGGCTGCCTAGCGGTACCTGGCGGGCCGCGCCAGGGCTAGCATTTCGCGCAGCCACGGCTGCACCACGGCCGCGACGGCAGCCGGGTTCCGCGACAGCGCATGCGTCTCGCCCGGCACTACGATGACCTTGCTGGCGTCAGCGCTGCCCGGCACGCCGAAGGCGTCCCGGTCGCCGCTGATCGCCAGCACGTCGGCCCCGGCATCGCGCAGTTCCGCCGCGCGGGAGCGCTCCGGCCGGCCGGGCGGGTGCAGCGGGAAAGCCAGCGCCAGGACAGCGCGCGCGCCGGCCGCCTGGGCAGTGCGGCAGGCCACTCGCGCACCGTTGCTCCGGCCGCCCTGGACCAGCGGCAACTCCGGGTACCTTGCCCGCAGTGCGGAAACGATCTCCAGCCAGGCTGCATCCTGCCGGGCCGCCGAACCGGGCGCGCGGGCGCCGCGCACCCGGTATGGCTGGGTTACCAGCGCCACCGTGCCGCCCAGCTGAGCCGCCGCGCCGTGCACGGCGAGCAGATCGGGCGTGCGCACTCCCCCGCCGGCGCCGTGCGTGAGCACGAGCAGGAAGCCGGGACTGGCCGGGTCGGCGGGGCTGGCGGGGCCGGCCGGTCTGGCAGGGCTGGCCAGGCTGGCGGGTTCACTGAGATCGGCTAGGGCCACTCCCGATCCGGTGCTGATCTCCACGCCCGCAGCGTACGTGCTGATTGGCGGCCTGTGCTGGCTGGCTATCCAGCCGGGACGACGCGCCGCTGGCCGTCGCCGGTCAGGGCAGGTCCGCGATGCGCACCGACTCCAGCTGGCCGGATCTGAAATTGGTCACGAGCAGCGTCCGGCCGCCCGGCTCCAGCGCCATCTGGCGCGGGAACCTGAAGCGTTCCCGGCCGGGCCAGGCTATGACCACCGGGCACCGGCGACGGCCAGCCGGGCGACCCGCCGCCGGATCATCCGTTAATAATATCCGTGCCGGGCCTGCGGGCGGCGATCCCTTCCCGGCGCCAGCGGCTAAACGTTCAACAGCTTCTTCATGAACTGGCCGGTGTAGCTCTCGTCGGCCATTGCCACCTGCTCGGGGGTGCCGGCCGCGATCACACTGCCGCCGCGCGAGCCGCCTTCCGGGCCGAGGTCGATCACCCAGTCGGCGGTCTTGATCACATCCAGGTTGTGCTCGATCACGATTACCGTGTTGCCGCCGTCGACGAGCCTGGACAGCACGCCGAGCAGCTTGCGGATGTCATCGAAGTGCAGTCCGGTGGTTGGCTCGTCCAGCACGTAGATGGTGCGGCCGGTTGAGCGGCGCTGCAGTTCGGAGGCGAGCTTAACCCGCTGCGCCTCGCCGCCGGACAGCGTGGGCGCCGGCTGACCCAGCCGTACGTAGCCGAGCCCGACGTCGACAAGCGTCTTCAGGTGCCGGTGGATGGCCGGCACCGGCGCGAAGAACTCGGCCCCCTCCTCGATCGGCATCTGAAGTACGTCGGCGATCGTCTTGCCCTTGTAATGCACCTGCAGCGTGTCCGTGTTGTACCGGGCGCCGTGGCAGACCTCGCATGGCACGTAGACGTCCGGCAGGAACTGCATCTCGATCTTGATCGTGCCGTCGCCGGCGCATGCCTCGCACCGGCCGCCCTTCACGTTGAAGGAGAACCGGCCCGGCTGGTAGCCGCGGACCTTGGCCTCGGTGGTCGCCGCGAACAGCTTCCTGACGTGGTCGAACACGCCGGTGTAGGTGGCCGGGTTGGACCGCGGGGTCCGGCCGATCGGGCCCTGGTCGACGTGCACCACCTTGTCCAGGTGCTGCATGCCGGTGACCCTGGTGTGCTTGCCCGGCACGATCCGGGTGCCGTGCAGTTCCTTGGCAAGCGAGCTGTACAGGATGTCATTGACCAGGGTGGACTTCCCGGAGCCGGACACGCCGGTGACCGCGATGAGGCAGCCCAGCGGAAAGGCCACGTCGACGTCACGCAGGTTGTGCTCGGTGGCGCCCTTGACGACCACCTCCCGGCCGCGGCTGCGCTTCCGGCGGACGGCGGGCAGCGGGATCGACTCGCGGCCGGTCAGGTAGGCGCCGGTCAGCGACTCCTGGCTGGCGAGCAGCTCATCCAGCGACCCGGAGACGACGATCCGGCCGCCGTGCTCCCCGGCCCGCGGGCCGATGTCGACTACCCAGTCGGCGGCCCTGATGGTGTCCTCGTCGTGCTCGACGACGATCAGCGTGTTGCCGAGGTCACGGAGCCTGGTCAGGGTTTCCAGCAGCCGGTGGTTGTCCCGCTGGTGCAGGCCGATCGACGGCTCGTCCAGCACGTAGAGCACGCCGACCAGACCGGAGCCGATCTGGGTGGCCAGCCGGATCCGCTGCGCCTCGCCGCCGGCCAGCGTGGCCGCTGCCCGGTCCAGCGACAGGTAGTCAAGCCCGACGTCGAGCAGGAAGCCGAGCCTGGCGTTGACCTCCTTCAGGATCCGGCCCGCGATGTGCTGGTCCCGCTCGGACAGCTCCAGGCCGAGCAGCAGCTTGGCCAGCTCGCCGATTGGCAGCGCGCAGTAGTCCGAGATGGACCGGCCGTCCACCGTCACCGCCAGCGCGATCGGCTTCAGCCGGGACCCGTGGCAGACCGGGCAGGGCACCTCACGCATGAACCCGGCGAACCGCTCCCGGCTGGAGTCACTCTCCGCATCGGCGTGCCGGCGCTCGATGTACGGGATCGCGCCCTCGAAGTTGGTGTAGTAGGACCGCTCCCTGCCGTACCGGTTCTTGTACCTGACATGCACCTGCTTGTCGTAACCGTGCAGCAGGGCGCGCTGCGCGGCGGCCGGCAACTTGCGCCACGGCGTGTCGATGCTGAAGCCGAGAGAATCGCCCAGTGCCTCGATCAGCCGGACAAAGTAGTCGCTGACGTGCCCGCCGCTCCACGGGCCGATCACGCCGTCGGCCAGTGTCTTGTCCGGGTCGGAAACCACAAGCTCGGGATCGACTTCCATCCGGGTGCCCAGCCCGGTGCAGGACGGGCAGGCGCCCCACGGCGAGTTGAACGAGAACGACCGCGGCTCCAGCTCCTCGAATGACAGGTCATCATAAAGGCAGGCCAGGTGCTCGGAGTACATCCGCTCGCGGTGCGGGTCGTCGTCCGGCAGGTCGACGAAATCCAGCACCACGACCCCGCCGGACAAGGCCAGCGAAGTCTCCACCGAGTCGGTGAGCCGCCGCCGGGCGGACGCCTTGACATCCAGCCGGTCGACCACTACCTCGATGTCGTGCTTCTCGTACTTCTTCAGCGCCGGCAGGCCGCCGGCGTCGGCCCCGTCGAGGCGGATGACGACGCCGTCCACCCGGGCCCGGGAGTAGCCCTTGGCCTGCAGCTCACGCAGCAGCTCGCCGTACTCCCCCTTGCGGCCGCGGACGACCGGGGCGAGCACCTGGAACCTGGTGCCCTCGTCCAGCTCGAGCACCCGGTCGACGATCTGCTGCGGGCTCTGCCTGGCGATCGGCCGGCCGCAGATCGGGCAGTGCGGCTTGCCCACCCGGGCGTACAGCAGCCGCAGGTAGTCGTAAACCTCGGTGATCGTGCCGACGGTGGAACGCGGATTCCGGCCGGCTGCCTTCTGGTCGATCGAGACCGCCGGGGACAGCCCGTCGATGAAGTCGACGTCCGGCTTGTCCATCTGGCCGAGGAACTGCCTGGCATAGGCGGACAGCGATTCGACGTACCGTCGCTGGCCCTCGGCGAAGATCGTGTCGAAGGCGAGGCTCGACTTGCCCGACCCGGACAGCCCGGTGAAGACGATCATCGCGTTCCTGGGCAGGTCGAGCGAGACGTCCTTGAGATTGTGCTCGCGGGCACCGCGAACAACCAGGCGATCAGCCACTTCTGCTCAGTTTCTCCGGGATCGGGAAGGGTGGTTTCCGGTGGTCGGGCAGCTAGTTCTCCGTGGTCAGGAGCCAGTTCTCTGGGTCAGGGGGCGGCAAATCCCCGTACCGCAGGGGATGCGTCCATCGTATCCGGGGGGTCTGACAAAACGCTGGCGCTTCCGGGCCCCGGGGTGTACGACAGGATTGTTGGGGATGATCTTGATGGCTGCGTGGGCTTGGGTATCTGAGTCGTGTTGTCTGTCAGACGGCGGCTAGCCGGGCTGGCGCCCGGGTGCTGGCTGGCCAGAGCTCGTCCCACCGGCCGCTGGCGTGCTGGCAGCGCAGGGCGATGATGTCAGCGGCGCCCTCGACGGTCCAGTGCATGCCGGATTGCTTGGCGCGCTGGGCGACGATCTGCTTGCATCCGGCTTCGATGGCGCCGGAGCCGGTGAACATGCCCAGCTTCTTGAAGTGGGCGTAGCGCATCCGGTGGATGTTGTGCTCGAAGTAGCCCAGTTTCTTGTCCAGTTCCGCGGCCTTGATGCCGTCGAGCGGGTACTGGCAGGCGGCATCGATGATGGCCTCGATGTTCCCGGCGTCCAGCTCCTCGAGACGGCTGGCGAGCCACTGCGGCGGGTCGGGGGTGATGAAGGCCAGGTGGGCAGCGAGATCGTGGAGGTGCTCGCGGGCGTGGTAGATATCCACGATGTGCGTGGCGTGCGGGTAAAGGGCCTCGGCCATGGTCCAGATCCACGCGGCGCCGTCGCCGAGGGCGACGACCTGCCGGAAGTGCCCGCCGCCGCGGCGCTGGTACTCGGCGCCGACTAGGCCGGCGAAGACGTCCTTGCCATCGAAGGTGAAGGCGTAGGTGGAGGAGCCGGGGTCCATCACGGGCCTGCCGTCGTCATCCAGGCGGGACACGGTGAACAGCCGGGCGAGCTTGACCTCGCGGGTGCTGGCCTTGCCGTCGTCGGCTTTGCCCTGGCGGCCCTCGGTCTCGCTGGCGCGGACCGGCACGCCGGTGCCGTCGACCTCGACATACAGCATGTCGGGGACCGGCTCGGCCGGGGGCAGCGGGACGATGGCGCGGGAGCGGATCGCGGCGGCCTCAGCTGCTGCGGCGGACCGCGCGGCGGCGCCGGAGGCCTCGGCGGACCGCTCGATCGTCCGTGCGCTGATGGTGATCCCGGCCAGGGCGGACAGCAGGCCGGCGGCGCGGCCGAAGGAGACCTCGGCGCCGGCCAGGGCGGTCATCTCGGCCAGACCCGGCGACAGCGAGCAGCCGGGCACCCCGAGCTGCTGGTCGCGGGGCGCGAACCCGTGGCGGCATTCCGCGCAGTGATACCACGCCCGGCGCAGGGTGACCGGGCCGAGCACGGTCGTGACGGTCCTGGAACGGTGGCCGGCGTAGGCGGCCTGTGCGCCGCAGCCGCACCCGGCGCGGGGACCGCAGTACCCGTCCTCGCCGGCTAGCACGGCTTCCAGCAGGCGGGCGCCGGCTGAGGTGAGCGCGGCGCGCATCGCCTGTTCCAGCACGCCCAGCCCGGCGCCGTGCTGGCCGAGCAGGCCGGCCGCCAGGCCGGCCAGCTTGCCTACCTCGGCGGCGGCGACCTCCTCGAGCTGCGCCGCGAGCCCCCCCTTTCCCCTCCGGCCGGAGGGGGCGCCATCCCGGCCGCCGGCGGCCGGGCCGCGCAGATCGCCTCGCTGACGACCGTCACCTCCTCCACCAGGGAGGCGAACCGCTGGTGCTCGGCCACCTCACGCTCGGCTTTCTCCAGCTCCGGCCCGGGTTTCAGGTGCACGTTCACGGTCTTGCCGCCGATGCGCCGGGTCAGGTTGTACTGCGGCCCGTGCCCGCGGTGCCCCGGCTGCGCGCAGGCGCAGTTCAGCTTGCCGCACTTGCGCCACACCGCGTTCAGCGCGCCCCGCCGGAAGTCCCCGACTCCGGAGATCAGAGCGAACAGCTCGGCGCGACGGCGCTCGAGCCAGGCCAGGTCACGTCCGGCGAAGTCAGCCACGGGCCACCTCCATATCTGAGTTACTACATCACTCAGGCTAATGGCACGAGCTGCGATAACCAAGAACCCTCACAATTCAGTCGTGCACCCCGGGCCCCGGGGCCCCGGGGGTGTGCGACTGGGCTCCCGGGCTCAGTTCCGGCGCCGGCCTCGGCCGTCCACCCCTCATGACCTGGCCGCCCGGCCGGCCCGGTCCTGGCCCGGCCTGGGCCCCGACTCGGAAACGTCGCCGTGCCCATTGGCATTCCCCGCCGGGTGGCGCGGGCCGGGCGGTGGCGCGCGAGGGCATGGGCAGGCCGGTGGCGCGCGAGGGAGCGGGCAGGCCGGTGGCGCGGGCGATCGATGGGCGAGGATGACGGGATGGGCCAGGAGGGAATGCCGTGACTGACGATCCCAGGGAACTGCAGGCCCGGCTGGCGGATGCGACCAGCCGCCTGCTGGCCACCGCCGCCGGCCTCACCGACGTCCAGGCAAGAGAGCCTTCGCTGCTGCCCGGCTGGAGCCGCGGGCACGTCCTCACCCACATCGCCCGCAACGCAGACGGGCTGCGCAACCTGCTGACCTGGGCACGGACCGGCGTGGTCACCCCGCAGTACCCGAGCCAGCAGGCCCGCGACGACGCGATCGAGGCCGGCGCGGGCCGGGCGGCCGCCGCGCTGCTCGGCGACCTGCGCGAGACGGCCGCGGCGTTCCGGGCCGAGGCGGCCGCAATGCCGGCCGGCGCCTGGCAGGCCAGCGTGCACGGCCTGCGCGGGCACGGGCACCCGGCCTGGTACACGATCACCCGCCGGCTGTCCGAGGTGCAGATCCATCACGTCGACCTGGCGGCCGGCTACCACGCGTCGGATTGGCCCGGCTGGTTCGTCGCCGAGCGTCTCGAGTCCGTCGCTGCCGAGTTCGCCGAGCGCGCCGACGGGCCGGCCGCGCGGCTCATCGACACCGGCACCGGGGCGGCCGACACCGCCGGAACTGCCGACACCGCCGGAACTGCCGACACCGCCGGAACTGCCGACACCGCCGGAACTGCCGACACCGCCGGAACTGCCGACACCACGGGCAGCAGCCGGGAGCGCCGGATCGGGCTGGCGGCGGCCGGCGATGCCGGGACGCCGGCCCAGCCGGGGCCGCGGATCTCCGGGCCCGGCTGGCTGCTGCTGGCCTGGCTGATCGGCCGCAGCACGGGCGGCGGCCTGACTGTGGACCCGCCTGGGCCACTGCCCGAATTGCCCGCATGGTAGTAATTCAGCAGGTCGCCGTCTGGGCGAGACCGGGCCGGGCTAGCCCGCGAGATGCCGGGCTAGCGGCTGAGATGAGGAGCGCATGTCCTACACCGGAGACGTCAGCGTCGGCGGGCCGGCCGACACCAGGGAACTGCCCGGGCTCAGCATTACCAAGGTGGCCGTCGGCCCGATGAACAATAATGCCTACCTGCTGCGCTGCACGAGCACCGGGGAACTGCTGCTGATCGACGCCGCGAACGAGGCGGGCACGCTGCTCGGCCTGATCGGCGAGACGCCGCTCGCCACGATCGTCACGACCCATCAGCACGGGGATCACTGGGCGGCCCTGCGCGAGGTGCAGCAGGCTACCGGCGCGGCCACCGTCGCGCACCCGGACGATGCCGGGGCGATCCCGGTCCGGATCACGGAGCTGGTCAGGCACGCCGACGCTGTCACCGTCGGCGATGCCTCGCTGTCCGTCATCCACCTGCGCGGGCACACTCCCGGCAGCATCGCGCTCTGCTATGACGGCGACGGCGCGCTGGCCGACCAGCCGCACCTGTTCACCGGCGACTCGCTGTTCCCCGGCGGGCCGGGCAACACCCAGGGCGACCCGCAGCGGTTCGGCCAGCTCATCACCGACCTGGAAGACCGGATCTTCGGCGAGCTTCCCGATGGCACCTGGGTGTACCCGGGGCACGGCGCGGATACCACGATCGGCGCCGAGCGCCCGCACCTGCCCGAATGGCGCGCCCGGGGCTGGTGATGGCCGCGGACCACGAGTTCATCGTGGTCGGCGCGGGCCTGCTCGGCCTGGCCGCCGGACGGGCGCTGGCCAGGAAGGGGCGTGACCTGGCCGTCCTGGAGCAGGCCGAGGTCGGCCATCCGGGCGGCGGCTCCCAGGGCAACTGCCGCATCTTCCGGCTCGGCTATGACGACCCCGGCTACGTCACGATGGCCAGGCAGGCCAGGGAACTCTGGCACGAACTGGAGGAAGCCTCCGGCCAGCAGATCCTGCGGCCAACTCCGCACCTGACCTTCGGGGCCGGACTGCGGGCGGTGCAGGACGGGATGCGGCTTGCCGGTGCCCCCGCCGAGCTGCTGACGGCCCGGGAGGCAGCGGCCAGGTTCCCCGGGATCGCCATCGGCGGGCCTGTCCTGCTGGAGCCGGAATCCTGCGTGATTGCCGCCGACCAGGCGCTGCGCGCGCTCGCCGCCGCCGGGCCGCCGGTACTGGCCGGCGTCCGGGTCACCGCCATCGAGGACGACGGCCGCCAGGTCACGCTGCGTGCGGACGACGGCTCGGTGCGCACCGCGGGCAAGGTCATCATCTGCGCGGGACCGTGGACGGCGCGGCTGCTCGCCCCGGCCGGGATCACGCTGCCGTCCGCGCCGACGCTGGAGCAGGTCGGCTACCTCAGGCCGGCCGGCGATCCGCCGCCGGAGATGCCGATCTTCATCGGCCATGCCGCCCCGGCGCCGTACGGCCTGCCGGTGCCTGACTCGCCGCTGTACAAGATCGGACTGCATCAAAGCGGGCCAGCTGCCGATCCAGACGATCAGGACCGTGGCCAGGACGCCGCCCTGGCCAGGCGGCTGGCGGAGATCGCGGCCCGGTACGTGCCGGGCTTCGAGCCGCGGTCGGCCAGGACCGAGCGCTGCATTTACGACAACGCCCCGGGTGAGGACTTCATCCTGGACCGGGTCGGCCGGGTAGTAGTCGGCTGTGGCACATCCGGGCACGGCTTCAAGTTCGGTCCGCTGCTCGGCGGCTGGCTGGCCAGCCTGGCCACCGGCGAGTCGGTGCCCGGCTTCCCGGCGGAGCGGTTCGGGCTCGCCCGGTTCAGCCGGGTGGCTGTCGCTCGCCGCAGGCCCCGCTGATCCCGCCCGGCGGGCGCGCCCAGCTCACTTGATCAATGTCGCGAAGACGATGATGTTGCTGAGGTAATGGCCGGTCGCCGGGTCGAAGGTGCCGCCGCAGGTGATCAGGCGCAGCTGCGGGGTCGGAGTCGGCCCGTACACGTCCGCGGTCGGGAAATGCGCCTTCAGGTACGAGTGCTTCGCGGTCACCCGGAAGACGGCCAGCGACCCGTCCATTCGCTTGACGTAGACGCGGGCGCCATGCCGCATGAACCGGAGCCGGTAGAAGATCCCGGGGCCGCTCCGCGAGTCGATGTGGCCGGCGATGATCGATGAGCCGATCGCGCCCGGCCGCGGGCTGAAGGTGTACCAGCCCGCGACTGCCACGTCGGCCGGCACCTGCATGGCGCCCGATGCCGTGATACCGAGCTTGATCAGCGGCGACTTGACGCCGATCGACGGGATCGTCAGGATGGCCGGCCTGGCTACCTGCTCGCCGTCCGATGGCTGCGGCACTGGCGCGGCCCTGCCCCGGGGGACGGGAACCAGCGTCGGCCGGCCGACCGGCGCCGCGGCGTGCCCGGGGTGGCTCTGCGCGACGGCCAGGCCGCAGGCGCCGATGCCGACCGCGAGCAGCCCGCTGAGCAGCACCGAGACCGCGCCCCGTTTGCTAACGGGGCGCAGCCGCCGGTGCCGCTGCCGTGGCGGCGCGGCAGCGCCGCGGCGGATGGCCGCGGCGTGCCGGCCAGCCGGCTTCGTCATCTCACCTCAAGCGCTGGACGGTACCGGACTTCCGCAGCCGGCCGATCCCCGCCACGCTGACCAGCAGCCCGGCCGTCACGATGACCAGCCACGGCACCAGCGAGGAGCCCGGGACCCCGGCGGTGCCGCCGAAGCCGGTGGCCGCGGCGCCGGCCGGGAGCACCCGGCTGCCGGCCGCGTCGACCAGGTTGTCGATCGTGAGGTGACTGGGGTCATCGAGCACGACCAGGGTGTGAATCGTGCCGGCCGCCAGCTTGATGCTCTGCATGGCGTTGCCGCTCTCGCCGGCCGCGCGCACGTTCCAGGTGCCAGGCGCCACCGTCTGGTAGGACGTGACGTGACCGAAGGCGAGGCCGCTCACGAGCACGTTGCTGCCAGTCTTTACCGTGACCTTGTGCTGCTGCAGGGACGCCTGGATCACCCGGACTAGTGCCTTGCCGCGCGGCGTGACCAGCCTGTCCTTCAGTATCTGCAGCCGCAGGCCGGAGTTCGGGCCCAGGCCGGCCACGGTGTACGTCTTGCCGGTGGCCACGTTGACGGTCGTGGAAAGCACCGGCTTGGAGCTGGCCGGGGCGCCGGCCCCGCGCATGGCAACCGTGTACTCGCCGGTCGGGACGGCCTGATAGCCCGACACGGTGCCGTAGGTGACGTGCCTCAGCACGATCTTGGCACTGGGATCGCCGAACGAGTACAGGTAGACATCGACCGCCGGGGTATTCGGCGACAGGTGCGCAAGCCGAAGCCAGCCATCGTGCGATTTAGCCTGCGCGGCGGACGCCGCGGACGCGGCCGAGCCCACCAGCCCGACCAGGCCGAATCCCAGTCCGATGACTGCGGCCAGCCTAGCCGGCCGGATAAGTCTCGGGAAAAGTCTCATGCTGCCTTTTTCCTCCCCTGACCGGTCGGCAGCCGGTCATTTATCCGGGTCCTTAGTGCTTCGGTTACTGCTTTTTTGGGCTGTCGCTGATGCTTCCGGGGCTACTTCCTGGCGCCGACCTTCACCGCTGCGCCGACTGCGTGTTATGCACCGTTCTGTGCACTGTGGGCGCCGGCGCGCCCAGCAGCCCCAGCGGGCTCGGTGCGGCGTACCCGATGTGCAGCACGTTCCTGCCGTCGGCTAGCCTCGCCACGGTGATGATCGAGGCAAGATAGGGGGCGCGCTGCGCGTGCAGGAACTCACTCGCTTGCCGCAGGTAGGCGCGGGCGTCCGGGCCTGCCGGGCCGGCCAGATCGGCGGTCCGCAGCGGGATGCCGGGGCTGGCGCCGGGATTGCCGCCGCCGAAGGCCACGATGCGCACCTGGCCCTGGTGGGCCAGCGCCGCCAGGGTGATCAGCAGCCGGGCGTCGACTCGGCCGCCGGCCAGCTCCGAGCGGGCCGGCGCCGCGGCCTCGATATGCGAATTGTGCAGCAGCAACCTGCCGGTCGTCCGGCGGGACTGCACGTCGGCGGCGAGCGCGCGCTGGTAGGCCGCGGCACCATCGGCGGCCGTTACCATGACTTCCACCCGGTCCGCGCCGGATCCGAAGCTGGCGAGCGTGTCAGGCGCATACTCGCTGGTCAGGCGACTGCCGAGCTGGCTGCGTACGGCCGCGGTCGCGACCACGATGGCGGAGCCGAGCGGGTCGGCGGCCGACGAACCGAGTATCAACAGGCTCCCGGCCGGGAAGCCGCGTGCCTGCAGGGCGGCGCACATGACCGGGTCACAGGCCACGATCGCGCCCCGGCTCACCTGCTGCACGACCCAGCCCGCCGCCGCACTGCGGATGGCGGCGGCCGCCCGCAGGCCCGCGCTGCCTGGGCCTGCTGCGCCGCCGGACGGGGACGCCCGGGATTCGTTCCTGATCAGGGCGACGGTCAGCGCGCCGGCTGCGAAGACGACGAGCACCAGCCCGAGCATCCCGAGCTTGCGCCAGCGCGGCCAGGGCGGGCCGGCCGGGGTGCGCAGCCCGTGGCGTTCCAGCCACAGCCGGACTGTGGTGCCAAATACCGTCGCCCAGGAGGGCTCAGCGGGGCGGTCTGGCTCATCGCGCGCATGCTCTGAGTCGTCGTCGCTGCCCGCCCACCAGTCCGGCGGCTGGGCAGGGCTCGGCTCGCCCATGCGCGGTAACCCCCCAAGAGACCGCACAGGGGTATAAATGCGGCCTCAGTCGGCCAGCCCAGCACGTCTGACCGGGTTATTCAGCCGAAATACACGGTTGTTACCAAAACGCTATGGTGTGTCATGGGCATTGCCTTTAGCACGTTGTTGAGTGCATCTTGCGAAACGCCCGTGTCGCCGGCGGACGGCGCACCGCCGGCCACCGGCAGCTAGCCGTATGCGGTACACGCCCAGGCCGGCATCCAGCAATTTCATCCCGGCAGGCGACGCGGGGCGGCCAGCCGCCGATAGACGGCGATGGCCGCGTCGATCGCGTCGGATTCCGATGGAAGTGCGTCAGCGCGCTTCAGCGCGGCCGCGCTGAGGCTGCGCGCGAGGCCCGCATCCGACAGCACCGAGCGCACCGCCGCGGCGAGCCGGCCGCTGTCCCCCGGCGGGACCAGCAACGCCGCGTCCTCCCCGGTAAGGTCCGGGATTCCGCCGGCCCGGGACACCACCAGGGGCGTGCCTGCCCGCAGCGCTTCCTGGATCACCAGCGGCTGTCCCTCCCATCTGCTCGGCACCACCATGACGTCGGCAGCGGCGGCCAGCACGGGCACGTCGTCGCGATGACCGAGGAATCTCACGGCCAGGCCAGACCGCCGGGCCTGGGCGGCAAGGTGGCCGGCCAGCGGGCCCTCCCCCGCGATGACGAGCAGCGGGCACGGCTCAAGGTCCTGCCAGCCCGCCGCGGCGTCTAGCAGCACGCCGAAGCCCTTCTGCGCGGCAAGCCTGCCCGCGGCGAGGACCATCGGCCGGCTGGCCGCACCCACCGCGGCCCTGGCCTTCGCCGCGGCCCCGGCCGGCGGCGGCTCGGCGGACGGCGCGGGAACCACGGCCAGCGCCACGTCGCGTGCGCCCCATCCGCGCATCCGGCGGGCCAGATCGCCGGACACGCAGAGCACCATGTCCGCACGACAGGCGATCACTCGTTCCAGTACCCGGTACACCAGGCTCGCCAGCAGGCCGGCTGGCGGGGCATTGTGGACGGTGACGGCCAGTGCCGGGGCGCGGCTGGCCGGGGCGGCCCGGCCAGGACGTGCCAGCGCCAACGCGGCGATGGCGCCGGCCCGCATGCCGTGCGCATGCACGACGTCGGGCGCCGCCTGCGACAACAGCCTGCGCAGCCGCAGGATCGCAGCGGCGTCCCTGGCCGGGCGCGGCCGGTCCGCGATCTCCACCGCCGCGAACCCGGCTCCGGGCGGCGTTCGCCCTGCTGCCGGGTAGTTCTCGCGGTGCCCACGTGCTGATCCGAGATCCGGTCGCTGGCCGCGACGATCCAGGCGCGCCACCGGCGGCGCGCCTGGATCGTCGCGAAAGAACCGGCGCCAGGTGCCCGCGGGGCCGAACGCGGTGACGGTAAGCCCGCGCGCCGCGCAGCCCTCGGCCAGCAGCGCCGCGTGCCGGCCGGTCCCGCCCGCGGCGGTGCTGAACACGAGGGCCAGCCGGAGCGCCGTCACCAGAGCACCATCCTTCTCATCAGGATCATGGCGATGTTTTGCCGCCGGGACTCGGCATGGCCCGGGAGCGTCATGACCGCACCCGCCTGATCACGCGGGTAACCGCGGCGCGCAGGTCGCCGCCATCGAGTGCGTAGCCGACGGCGCCGAACGCCAGCCCGGCGCAAAGGCATGCGGCGACGGCCAGCAGCCCGTTCTGGATGATGCCGGCGGCCGGCATGGCGGCCGACAGCGCCGCTGCCGCCCCGGCGCCGGCCAGTGCCGCCGTCAGGCCCGCTGCCCCAGCGCGCACCATGCCGTGCAGGGCCGCGGCGCCCCTGGCCCGGCGCACCGCTGCCAGCAGCCCAAGGCCGGAGGCGGTCAGCCCGATGGTGTTGCCCAGGCCGAGTACCGGCACTACCCAGCGGGCGGATACCAGCTGCACGGCGGTCACGTCGGCGGCAATCACCAGCAGCCAGCCTGCCGAGATGGCAACTGCAGCCATCCGGTTCCGGCCGTCGGCCAGCAGCACCCTGGACAGGCAGGCCACTAGGCCATAGCCGATAAGCCCTGGCGCGAAGGCCGCAAATGCCAGCGCGAGCTCGGTTACCTGGGCAGGGCTCGAGGCGAACACCCGGGCGGCAGGCACGGCAGCGCCCGCGAGCAGCGCCGCGCCCAGGCAGGACATCAGCAGGACCGCGCGAGCTGACCCGGCCGCGGTGTCGTCGAAGGCCGCGGTGTCGCCGGAGGCCGCGGTGTCGCCGGAGGCCGCGGTGTCGCCGGAGGCCGCGGTGTCGCCGGAGGCCGCGGTGTCGCCGGAGGCCGCGGTGTCGCCGGAGGCCGCGGTGTCGCCGGAGGCACGGCCGCGGCGGGCGGCGAGCACCGGGAAGGCACTGATCGCGATCGGGATCGCCAGCACCGCGTACGCCGAGGTAAAGACCTGCCAGCCGTAGCCGTAGAGCACGATGGCGCCTTGCCCGCCGCGGCCGTTGGCGAGCCAGGTCACCACGAGGACTGAGGCGTCCTGAGCGAGCAGCGCGACGATCCCGACGACCGCGAGCGCCAGCGCGCGGCGGGCGACCCCGGCCGGGAATCGCAGCGTCGGCCGCAGCCGCAGCCGCAGCCGCCAGGCCTGCACCAGGGCGGTCAGCACCAGCGCGGCGACGCCGGCCGTCGTGCCGGCCGATAGGGTCAGCTCAGCCGCGGCCGAGAGCCCGGTCAGGTTCGTGGTATGCCCGTGGCCGAGCGGGACGAACGCGACATATGCGGCGATCACGACCAGGCTGGATAGCACCGGGGCCAGCGCCGGGGCCGTGAACCTGCGGTGTGCCTGCAGGACGCCATACAGCACCACGGCGAGGCCGTAGAGCAGGATCTGAGGGGCGAACACGGCCAGCATCCCGGTGCCGACGTGCACTAGGCCGGCCTGCGCGCAGCCCGACCTGCCAGCCGGGATGAGCAGCGTAATGATCGGTCCGGCGGCGAACACCAGGACCGCGCTGACCGGCGCGAGGATGACAACTGTCCAGGTCAGCAGCGCAGCGCTGACCTGGCTGACCTCTCGGGCGGCGGCCGGATCGGCATCGGAGCGGTTGGCCGGGCGGGCCAGCACCGGCACCATGATGGCGGTCAGCGCGCCGCCGAGCACGATGTCGTAGATGACGTTCGGTACCTGGTTCGCGGTCGCATAGGCCGTGCCCAGGCAGGCATTGCGGACGGTATGCGCAAAGACGACCTGGCGGCCGAGCCCGGCCACCCGGGCGAGCACGGTGAGGCCGCCGATCAGCGCCGCTGCGCTGCCGATCCCCCGCGCCGCTCGCGGGGCGCCGGCCTGCCTGGCGACCTTGGCGGCCGGGCCGGTCACGGCGCGGCGGCGGCCGCCGGCGCAGGACCCGGTTTGCCGGGCTGAGCGCCAGCACCGGCTGCTTCAATGCCCGCCGCCTCGGCGGCCTGCGCCGCTGCGTCAGCGGGCTCCAGGTTCCTAGCCGCTGCCGCACCCTGCTCCGCGTCCCCCGCCTGCGGTCCGGCCTGCGGTCCCGGCTGGTCCGCGGCGGCCGTTTCCGCGGCCTGCGCCGTCGCGTCAGCCGGCGCCGGGTTCCTGGCTGCTGGTCGGCGGCCGAGCATGTCCAGCCAGCGCAGCGGCGGGGTCCGTTCGATCACCTTGGTGAAGCTCACCACCTCGCTGGCCGCGGTCAGCCCCACGACGAAGGCCAGCGCCGCCACCCGGGCCGTTCGCGGCAGCGTGGCGGCCGCAGCGGTGCCGAGCAATGCCCCGAGTGCGTTCGCCCCGGCGTCGCCCAGCATCGCGCGCTCGCCGAGGTCGTCGGGGAGCAGCGCGATGGCCGCGCCCGCCGGGGCCGCCGCAGCGCACAGCGCGGCCGGGCTGGCCGCCGACCCGGCCGTCCGGCCTGCCGCGGCGAGCAGCCCGGCAGCCGCGAGCGTCACCTTGATGGCCCGGCCGGGGCGCAGGTCGAACAGGTTGAGCAGGTTGGCACTGCCCGCCGCCAGGCCCGCGTTGATGGCGATGTCAGCGGCAGGCCCGCCGAGCAGCAGGCCCGCCGCCGCGCCGCTAGCGCCGATTCCGCCGATCTTCACCGCGCCGCTGGTCAATTCGCCGTGCGCCAGCGCGCCCAGGTGCCCACGGAAGCCGCGGCGCTTACCGCTCCCGGCCAGGTCGTCGTAGCAGCCGAAGGCGGCTGCGCCAGTTCCGGCTACGGCGAGCGCCGCGCGGCCGCGAGCCTGCCCCGGCGCCAGCACGGCCGCCACGACGGCGGCCACGGCGACCGCCGGTCCCTCGAGCAGGGTGACCGGCTCGCCGCGGTGGTTGGTTCGCGCCCAGTTAGCCCGCCCGCCGGGCGGCCGCCTGGTGAAGCCGGCGTAGGCGGCCCTGGCCGCTGCCGCGGCCAGCCCGCCGGTGACCGCCGCGGCCAGGCCGCCGGCTGCCCCGGCGGCCGGCTTACCGCCAGCCGTTGCGCCGGTCATCGGCCTGCGCCGGTCAGCACGGCCACGCCAGGTGCGGAAGGCACAGCGCGGGTCAGGCTGGCAGCACGAGTCCCGGTAGTACCCCGCGTCATGACAGCACCCCGCGTCGCTGCAGCGCTGCGGGTCGGAGTGCCGCTGTCGGTGGCGGCGGCGCTGTGTGTCTGATAAGCACTGCGGGTCGGATGAGCACTGTGCGCCGGGGTCGCGTGGTTCCTGGCCGGTCGCGTGCTGGACGGTACCGGGGAAACGCTGGCCGACGGGGTGGGCGCCGGGCTCGGGGCGCTGCCCGGCGCGACGCCGTAGCTGGCGGGCTTGTGCCCGGACAGCAGCTGGCTCAGTGCCTGCACGACCATAACCTGGCCGGGCGGGGTATTGGCATTGTCCACGCTGGACACCTCGATTCCGGTATTCCCGCTGGCCAGCTCGTCGATCGCGCTGCCAGTCCCGGAGCCCGGGTAGGACCCGGCCAGGACGGCGCCGCTGCCAGCCCTGGCTAGCGACTGTGTCAGGGAGATCAGCGCGACATTAGCGGGATCGGAATCCCCGGCGGCCGGCGGGGTCGCCGGGATGACGACGACGGCCAGCGTGGCCGGGACTAGCCTGGCCATGTCGATCCGCAGGAAGCCGCCCTGCGCGAAGCCGGCCAGCACGGCGTGCGTCTGCGCGGTGCTAAGGCCAGGGCCGTCCTTCGTGACGATCGCGGCCGCCAGCACGCTAGCGGCCTGCAGCTGGCCAGCCAGCTGCGGATCGGCGGCCTGCTGTGAGTTCTGCGCGGCCGCCACCGGCAGCGCGAGCTGCTGGGTGAGATGCTGCGCGAGGCCAATCAGGTTGTTCTCGTTGGTCGCCCCGGTGTCGAAGAACTGCTGTTCCAGGGCAACCTGGCCGGTCACGGTGCCGCCCGCCTGCTTGACCGCGGTCCGGATGCCGCTGATCGCCTGCTGCTGCGCGCCCGGCGCGCTGACCAGCACCACGCTCTGGCCATCGAGCAGGTGCGCGAGCAGCAGCGGAGCTGAGGCCTGGGCGAACGTCTCGTCGGCCCCGACCTGCTGAGTGAGCGATTGGTTCGCGGTGTTCTTGGCGCTGATCTCGTTGTGCAGCGTGTTGGCCTCGTGCTGCAGCGTGCGCAGCGTCACGCCGCGAAGCGCCGTCGAGCCGAACACGATGCCGATGGCGAGGGCCAGGAAGATGGCCACGATGGAGACAAGGTGATACCGAAAGTCGATCACTACAACAGCCCGGTCAGCCAGTAGATGAAGTCATCCCATTTCGCCGCGAAGAACGTGGACATGACCGGGCTGACCGGGTTGAAGGAGAGCGCGACCAGCAGCGCCACCGACGCGGCGAGCACCAGCATGATGAGTGCCCGGCCGGAGATCCGGCTCCGGTACAGCCTGCTGACCCCCTTGGCGTCGACGATCTTGTCGCCGACCTTCATCCGGGTGAGCACCGCGCTCGCCATCCCGGATCTGCCCTTGTCCAGGAACTCGGCCATCGAGAACCGCATGCCGACGGCCACGATCAGGGTCGCGCCCATCTCGTCAGCGAGGAGCACTGCGAGGTCCTCGCTGGTGCCGGTGGCCGGGCAGGACACCGACGCCAGGCCGAGATCCTGAACGCGCGCCAGGCCGGGCGCAACTCCGTTCGGGTATGCGTGCACGACAAGCTCGGCGCCGCAGCCGAGCGCCCGGTCGGACACCGAGTCCATGTCGCCGACGATGAGGCTCGGCTTGTAGCCGGCCTCGATCAGTGCGTTCGCGCCGCCGTCCACGGCCACCATGACGGGCTTGAACTCGCGGATGTAGGCGCGCAGCGCCTGCAGGTCCTCGCGGTGCCGGTAGCCGCGCGCGACCACGAGAACATGCCTGTCCCGCAGGCTGATCCGCAGGTCGGGTACCCGGATCCCGTCGATGAGCAGCTCGGAATCGCGGCTGATGTACTCGATCGTGTTGGCCGCGAACGCCTTGAGCTGGTCCGCGAGGCCCGCCTTCGCGTCCTCCATCGCCTCCGCGACCGACTCGCTGCCCTGCACCGTCCCCTTCGCGACGACCTCGTCGCCGGCGTAAAGCGTCTCGCCGTCGAGCCGGACGCGCTGGCCGTCGGATACGTGCTCGAAGACGTCGGCGCCGACGTCGTCAACGAGCGGGATCCCCGCCTCCACTAGCAGCTGCGGGCCGAGATTGGGGTACCGGCCGCTGATGCTCTGCGCGGCGTTCACCACCGCGGTGACCTCGCGCCTGATCAGGGCCTCGGCGCTTACCCGGTCGAGGTCGGCATGGTCGATGATGGCGATGTCGCCAGGCTGGAGCCGCTTGGTCAGGTTCTTGGTCCGGCGGTCCATCCGGGCCGTCGCCGATATGCCGGGCAGGTCCTGGGTCCTGCTCCGACGGGCTCCGGTGAGTGTGCGAGACAGTGCCTTCATCGCAAGGCAATCTTGCCAGATGCCGGCGGGCGGGAGCGCCATCCGAGCCGCCGCGGGGGCGTTATCGTCCCTGCTGGGAAACTTGCCGGCGGCCCGCGATGCGGCTATCCGGAGCGCGCGGCCCGGCCGGGACCGGCCGCTCCGCGCGCTCGGCCGCCGCGGCGGCGAGCAGTTCCCCGGCGTGTGCCCGGCCGAATTCTGAGTCCTCAAGTCCGGCCAGCATCCGGGACAGCTCCCTTAGCCGGCCCTGGTCGTCCAGCCTGGTGACCCCGCTGCTGGTCACCGAGCCGTCGCCGGCCTTCTCCACCATCAGGTGCGTGTCGGCGAAGGCAGCGACCTGTGGCAGGTGGGTCACCACGATCACCTGGGCGAGCCGCGCGAGCCGGGCCAGCCGGCGTCCGATCTCGACCGCCGCCTTGCCGCCCACGCCCGCGTCTACCTCGTCGAAGACGAAGGTCGGCACCGGGTCGGCACCGGCGAAGACGACCTCGATCGCCAGCATGACACGGGAAAGCTCGCCACCGGATGCACCCTTGTGCAGCGGCAGCGCGGGCGCGCCGGGATGGGCCGCGAGCCGGATCTCCACCTCGTCGGCCCCATGCGGGCCGAAGTCGTCTTGCGGGGTCACCTCCACTGCGAGCCTGGCATGCGGCATGGCCAACGCGGAAAGCTCGGCGGTGACATCGTCGGCGAACTGCCCGGCGGCCTTCTTCCGGCCGGCCGTGAGCTGGCCGGCCAGCCCTCCGGCCGTCGCGGCGAGCGACGCCTCCTGCTCGGCCAGCCCGGCGATCTGGTCGTCGGCGCTATCGAGCTCGGCCAGCCGGGCGGCCGCCTGCCTGGCCCAGGCCAGCACGGCGGCGATGCCGCTGGCCGGGGCATCAGCGTCGCCGTCCGTCGCGTCGCCGTCCGTCGCGTCGCCGGCTATCGCGTCGTCGGCTATCGTCTCGCCGTCCACAGCGCCGGCCGCCGCGCGGCCGGCTCTCGCCCCGCCGCCCGCCGACTGGCCGGCCGGGGCGTAGGCCCGGACCAGCCGGGCCAGCTCGGCGCGGCGCTCCTGCACTACCGCGAGCCGGACCGGGTCGGCCTCCACTGCCTGGGCGTAGGAGGCGAGCTCGGCCGCGACGTCGGCCACCAGGTAGGCAGCCTCGGACAGGCGCCCGGCGAGCGCGGCGAGCGCGGGGTCGTGCGGGGCCGCCGCCTCCAGCGCGTGCCGGGCGCCGCCGAGCAGCGTGAGCGCGTCCGGTGCCTCGTACCGCCCGCTGGACGGGTCGGACTGCAGCGCCTCATGTGCCGCGGTCGCCGCCGCGTGCAGCGCATCCGCGTTCGACAGCCGGTCGTCTTCCGCCAGCAGCTCGATATCCTCGCCCCTGACTGGCTCGGCCCGCTCGATCTCGGCCAGGCCACGGCGCAGGTCCGCGGCTTCCGCGTCTCGCTCCCGTGCCCGGGAAGTCAGCTCGGCCAGCTCCGCCCGGGTATCCCGGAGCCGCTGGTAGGAACGCTGGTAACCGGCCAGCAACGCCGCGTGTTCCTGGCCGGCGAACAGGTCAAGCGCCTCGCGCTGCCGGGCGGGCTTCAGCAGCTGCTGCTGGTCGGCCTGGCCGTGCACGGCCACCAGGTCATCGGCGAGGTAGGTAAGCAGCGACACCGGCACCGAGCGGCCGCCGGCATGGGCGCGCGAGCGGCCCTCCGCCGATACCGAGCGGCTGATGATCAGCGTGCCGCCGCCGTCGTCGAGATCGCCGCCCGCCTCGCTGATCTGCCTGGCCACCGGCCCGCCCGGATCGACCCGCAGGCGGCCGTCCACGCTGGCCCGCTCAGCGCCCGGCCGCACCCTGGCCGGATCGGCGCGCCCGCCGAACAGCAGGCCGAGCCCGGTTACGACCATGGTCTTGCCTGCGCCGGTCTCGCCGGTCACGACGTTGAGGCCCGGGGACAGCTCGAGGGTGGCGTCGTCGATTACCCCGAGCCCGGTGATACGGACTTCCTCAAGCATCGCCGCTCGGACCCTCCTCTCGCTGGCCGGCTGCCGCGCTCGCGCGCCGGGCATCGGCCTGGCCGCGCCAGCCGGCCACCGGCAGCCCGAACTTGGCGACCAGCCGGTCGGTAAACAATGCCCCGGCCGCCATGCCGGTTTCCGCCGCGGCAGGCCGTCCTTCACCGCCGGCGTCCTGCTGGCCGGCGCCGCGGAACCTGGCCAGCAGGACTGGCTTAGCTCCGCGCCGAACCTCGACCCGGGTGCCGGGCGGCAAGTCGACCCTACGCCGCCCATCGCACCACAGAACCGCGCCGGATGCCCCGCTTTGGCCGTCCCCGCCGGGCGCCTGCGGCCATGGACTGGTACCGCCGATCACCTCGGCGGCGAGCACCGACTGCGGCGAGACGACCATCGGCCCGGCGAACAGCGCATGAGCGCTGATCGGCACCAGCAGCAGCGCGGCTACCTCCGGCCAGACCACCGGGCCGCCGGCCGAGAACGCGTAGGCCGTGGATCCGGTGGGCGTCGCGAACACCACGCCGTCGCATCCCCACCTGGACAGCGGGCGGCCGTCTACCTCGGTCACCAGCTCCAGCATCCGCTCCCTGGCGGCCTTCTCGACGGCGGCCTCGTTCAGCGCCCAGGTCTGGCCGAGGACGGCGCTGCCATGCCGGACGGTGACGTCGATGGTCATCCGCGGCTCGACGGCATAGCGGCGCTCCACCACGCGGTCGACGGTCTCGGCCAGGTTCTCCGGGTCCGCCTCGGCCAGGAAGCCGATATGGCCGAGGTTTACCCCGAGCACCGGGGTGCCGGCCGGGCGGGCGAGCTCGGCCGCCCGCAGCAGCGTGCCGTCCCCGCCGATCACGATGACCATCTCGGCGCCGGCCGCGGCCTCGGCCGAGGCGGGCACGTCGACCGCGTCCGGGCTGCGCAGCTCCGGCGCCTCCGCGGCGAGCACCCGCACCGCCAGGCCGGCCGCGGTGAGCCGCTGCATGACGAGCCGGGCGCTGCGCACCGCCGCCGGGCGGCCGGTGTGCGCTACCAGCAGCACCGCTCGCTGCGGGATCACTGAATTCCCGCCGCGAGGTTCCCGGCGCCCGGTGGCCGGGCTCCCTGCGGCCCGGCTGCCATCGCCCGCTCCACCGCGGCCGCATCCAGCGGCGGCGCGCCCCGGCGCAGCCAGAGGAAATACTCCACGTTCCCGGCCGGGCCGGGCAGCGGGCTGGCGACGATGCCGCGGACGCCCAGGCCGGCCACTGCGGCGGCGGCCGCCACCGATCCGATGGCACCAGCCCGCTGCGCGCGGTCCCGCACCACGCCGCCCGCTCCCACGTTGCCCTTGCCGACCTCGAACTGGGGCTTCACCAGCAGCACGAAGTCCGCGTCCGGGGCCGCGCAGCCGGCCAGCGCGGGCAGCACCAGGGTCAGCGAGATGAACGACAGATCCGCGGTCACCAGGTCCGGGGCGGGTGCCACCTGCGCGGGCGTCAAACGGCGTACGTTGACCCGGTCGAGCACGGTGACCCTGGGATCGGTGCGCAGCTGCCAGGCCAGCTGGCCGTACCCCACGTCGACCGAGATCACGTGCGCCGCGCCGGCCCGCAGCAGCACATCGGTGAACCCGCCAGTCGAGGCGCCGGCGTCCAGGCAGCGGCGGCCGGCCACGGCCAGGTCCGCGAATGCGGCGAGCGCGCCCGCGAGCTTGTGGCCGCCGCGGGACGCGTAGCCCGGCTCGCCGCGCGGCGCGGCGACGGCGATCGCGGCGTCCTGGCCAACCTGGGTAGCCGGCTTGGCCGCAGTCTGGCCGGCCACCGCGACCCGGCCGGCCGCGATAAGGTCCGCGGCCTGCTCACGGGACCGCGCGAGCCCTCTGCGGACAAGCTCGGTATCCAGCCGGATCCTCCTGCTCATAGGCTGATCAATCCGCTCTCAGCGGCCCGGCCCGCGCGGCCCGGCCGCGCCGGTCTGGCCGGCCGGGCCGGTGTCCAGTTCGCCGAGCACCTCCCGCAGCTGCCGGTGCACCTGCTCGAACACGGCCGGGTGCTCGGTCACCGGCAGGCCGGGCAGCTCATCGAGCCGGGCCAGCGCCTCGTCCACCCTGGCCTCGCCGGTGGCCGGCGTCCGCAGCTCAGCAGCTGGCACGTCGGCGGCCGGCCGCTGCTGCGCCGCCGCAGCCAGGCTGTCCGCGCCGCTGGCCGGCCGCGGCCGGCCCGCTTGCTCGTCCTGCATTAGCTATCACGCTCCCCGGGACGCGGCGCCAGTGCGTGCGCCGCTCCTGCAGGAACGCTACCGTCCGGAAACGGCGAAGCGGCGCACCGCGCCGCCCCGGGCTGCCCCGCGCGGCGGCCTGGCGGCCCGGCAGGTGACAATGATGTTGAAAGCGAGGCCATGATGGCGACGGCGGAAGAATGCCGCAAGGCGTTGGAGAGCCTTACGGCCCGCATCGGGGATATGAGCCAGGAAGACCGTGTGGCGCACCTGGCCGATCGCACCCTGAGCTGCAAGGTCACCGACCTGGGCATCACTTTCGTGACGCGGCTCGGGGCACACGGCGCGGACGCGGTCAAGGAGGCCACCGCGGCGGACGGCGCTGCCCAGATCCGGTTCGCCGCCAAGAGCGATGACGTGCTGGCGATCGCCGCCGATCCCGGCAGCTTCGCCCGGGCGTGGCTAACCGGCCGGTTGAAGGTCGACGGCAACCTGCTCGACCTGCTGCAGCTCCGGCGGCTGCTGTCCTGATCACCGCGGGGTACAGCTCGGTGGCAGTTACGTTGCTGCGCGCCAGAGCGTGCAGCAACGTAACTGCCATCGGTTAGCCACAGGAGCCGGGCTAGTCCTGCTCGTGCCGGTCCAGGAAGGTATACACGTCGGCCTCGTCCACGCCGGGGAAGGCGCCCTTGGGCAGCGCGGACAGGATGTGCGAGTGCGCGCGCGCCGACGGCCAGGCGAGGCCGTCCCACCGGGCGGCCAGCCGAGCGGGCGGCCGCTGGCAGCACTCACCGTCCGGGCACGCCGAGGTGACCCGCAGGGTGGTTTCCCTGCCCCGGAACCAGCGGGAATACTCGAACGGCACGCCGAGCGTGATCGCGAAGTCGCGCTCCGGCCCGGGATCGACGGAGGCGACGCACCAGTACGTCCCGGCGGGCGTATCGGAGTACTGGTGCAGCGGGCTGAACCGGTCCGCGGCGGCGAAGACCTGCCGGCCCGACCACTGCCGGCACATCCGCTGGCCCTCGATCGCCCCGGTCTCGTCGGCCGGGAACACCACGCCGTCGTTCTCGTACGCCTTGTAGATGATCCCGCCCGCGTCGTTCTTGACGAAGTGGCACGGCAGGCCGAGGTGGTGGGTGGCCAGGTTGGTGAAGCGGTGCGCGGCCATCTCGTAGGAAACCGCGAAGACATCCCGCAGGTCCTCCACCGACAGGCTGCTAGCGTCCCTGGCCTCGCGCAGGAACCGTGCGGCCGGCTCCTCGGGCACCAGCACCGCGGCGGCGAAGTAGTTCGCCTCTACCCGCTGCCGGAGGAAATCGGCGAAGTCGGCCGGCGTCTCGTGCCCGAGTACGAAGTGGCCGAGCGTCTGCAGCAGCACCGTCCGCGGCGTGTGCATGCCCATGGATTCCTGCTTGAGGTAGATCCGGCGGTTCCGCAGGTCCGTGACCGACCGTGCAGACCTGGGCAGGTCATGCACATATTTAACGGAGAAGCCATGGTGACTCACCACCGAGAGCAGCAGGCGCTGCGACAGGGCCCCCCCGGTGTAGCCGGCCGCGGTCAGCGCCTCGGCGGCGGCCTCCTCGATCGGCGCGAAGTAGTTGCCGCGCTCCCGCATCATCGCGCGCAGGTCCGCGTTGGCCTCCCTGGCCTCCTCCGGCGTGGCGGTCGGCTTGGCCCGCTGCCTGCGCAGCTCAGCATGCAGCGCGACCACGTGCTCCAGCACGTCGTTGGGTACCCGGGCGCCGACCCGTAACGGCGGCAGGCCGAGGTCGGCGCAGGCCGGGTCGCGTTGCGCCTCGGCGAGGGCGAGCTCCAGCTGCGCCCGGCGGCTCGGCGGCTCACTGCGCAGGAGTTCCGCCGCGGGCACGGACAGCGCACCGGCCAGCGACTCGATCAGCGAGAGCTTGGGCTCGCGGCGGCCGTTCTCCAGCAGCGACAAAACCGACGGCGCCCGGCCGACGCGGGCCCCTAGCTCGGCCAGCGTGAGGCCCCTGGCGCGGCGCGCGTGCCGGAGGCGCTGGCCGAACAAAGCAAGATCGAGACTCGTAGTCTGCGTAAAAGACGATCTTTCTTTGCTCTTTACATCTTGCATTTCTTTATCCTAGACGAATGTTTGAGAATTTTCATGACTTTCGACTCTAGTACTATCGCGACTTTCCCCGCAGGCTAGATGGACACACCCGGGGACGACAAGATGGGAGGCCACGATGAGCGAGCCTCGCCTCGAGGGCCAGCACAACGGTAGGGCAGCCAGCAACGGGCACGGCGGTACCCGGCAGATCGATAAGCAGGCGGCGGCGTTGCACCAGCAGTGGGCGACAGATCCGCGCTGGGCTGACATCGAGCGCACGTATTCCGCGGCGGACGTGATCCGGCTGCGCGGCTCGGTGCCGGAGGACCACACACTGGCCAGGATAGGCGCCGAGCGGCTCTGGCAGCTGCTGCGCGATGAGCCGTACGTCAACACGCTCGGCGCGCTGACCGGCAACCAGGCCGTGCAGCAGGTCAAGGCCGGGCTGCAGGCCATCTACCTGTCCGGCTGGCAGGTCGCCGCGGACGCGAACCTGGCCGGGCAGACCTACCCGGACCAGAGCCTGTACCCGGTCAACTCGGTGCCGCAGGTGGTCCGGCGGATCAACAACGCACTGCAGCGCGCCGACCAGATCAGCTGGGCCGAGACCAACGGCGGGGCTGACGGCAAGCACCCGTACTGGATGGCGCCGATCGTGGCCGACGCGGAGGCTGGCTTCGGCGGCGTGCTGAACGCCTTCGAGCTGATGAAGTCGATGATCGCGGCGGGCGCGTCCGGCGTGCACTGGGAGGACCAGCTGGCGTCCGAGAAGAAGTGCGGCCACCTCGGTGGCAAGGTGCTGATCCCGACCAGCCAGCACGTCAGGACGCTGAACGCGGCCCGGCTGGCCGCCGACGTCTGCGGTGTCCGCAGCCTGGTCGTGGCGCGCACCGATGCCCAGGCGGCGAATCTGATCACCAGCGACGTGGACGAGCGGGACCGGCCGTTCCTGACCGGCGAGCGGACCGGCGAGGGGTTCTACCGGGTGCGCGGCGGCATCGAGCCGTGCATCGCCCGCGGCCTGGCTTATGCGCCGCATGCGGATCTGCTCTGGATGGAGACCGGCAAGCCGGACCTGGACGTGGCGCGCGAGTTCGCGGAAGGGATCAAGGCGGTCTACCCGGACCAGATGCTGGCGTACAACTGCTCGCCGTCGTTCAACTGGCGGGCGCACCTGGACGAGGGCACCATCGAGAAGTTCCAGCGTGAGCTGGGCGAGATGGGCTACAAATTCCAGTTCATCACGCTGGCCGGCTTCCACGCGCTGAACTACTCGATGTTCGACCTGGCCCGCGGGTACGCCACCGAGGGCATGCCGGCCTACGTCCGGCTGCAGGATGCCGAGTTCGCCGCCGAGGCCGCCGGCTACACCGCGACCAGGCACCAGCGCGAGGTCGGCACCGGTTACTTCGACCTGGTGACCTCGGCGATCACGCCGAACGCGTCCACCGGCGCGCTGCAAGGCTCGACCGAGAGCGAGCAGTTCAGCACGGCGCACTAACCGTCACGGCGCACTGACCGCGGCACCCGGCGGCTGGGCCGGGCCTGCCCGCACCATGATCCCGGGAGTTCTACGTCATCACGACGGAAGACCTCCCGGGATCATGAACGTGCGGGGGCGCTCGCCGCTGCGGCGATCCGGCTACCCGCGCGGTCGCATGGCGGCCCGGCTTGCCAGCACGCGCAGCCGGTTCACCGGTTCCAGCACCGTGTACGCCGCGTAGGCGTCCCGCTCCACCAGCCGGAATTTCACCCCGCGGGCGCCGGGCGGGCAGCGGTACCCGGCCGGCCGCCAGCGGCGGAAGTCCTGGTGCATCTGCGCGAAGAACTGCCTGCGAGCCCGGCGGGGAACCAGGCCTCGAGTGCCCAGGATGGTCGTGTAATGCCAGATGGCCCGCTCGAACAGGGCCGCGGCGACCGCCCCGGTGACCGGGGCGCCGGCCAGCTCGGCGAAGGACGGCAGCAGGTCGAAGACGAGCTGGTAAGAGGCGAAGACGTCAAAATGCCGGCCGCTTGAGGTAACCATGAAGGATCCGCGCCTGACCCGGCGGTACCGGTAGCAGACCCGGCCGAGCGCGGCGATCCGGCCGGCGCTCAGCAGCGCGGCACACGAGACCGGCACGTCCTCGTGGATGCCGGGCGGAAAGGGCAGGCCGATCTCGTCGAGGAAGTCGCGCCGGATCACCTTGCTCCACGCGGTCATCGTCAAGTTGATCAGGCCGGGCTGCGCGGCGAGGGTGAAGGTGCCGGGCGGTGCATCGCGGAGCAGCGCGGCACCGGAGCTCGGCCTGGTCCTGCCCTCGGCGTAGTAGTCCTCGTAGCCGATCAGCAGCACGTCCGGTCGGTCGGCGGCCAGCCTGGCGGTGATCTGCGCGAAGGCGCCGTCCGCCAGCAGGTCATCGGCATCGGCGAACCAGACATAGTCGCCGGTGGCGTGCTTGAGGCCCACGTTGCGCGCGTTTCCCGGCCCGGCATTGGCGGCCAGGTGGATTACCCGCAGCCGCGGATCCGCCTGCGCCCGGTCATCGAGGATCTGGCCGCAGGCGTCCGGCGACGCATCGTCGACGGCGATGACCTCGGCGCTGCCCGGCGCCTGCCCGAGCACCGAGTCGAGGCACTCGGCCAGGTAGTCCGGCACGCTGTACACCGGCATTATCACGCTGAGCCGGGGGTCCGGCCCGGGGCTTGACGGCATCAGGTCCCGCGGATCAGCGCCGCGGATCGGGCTGGCGCAGGCCGCCGGCCGCATCCGCGGCACCCGGCTCGGCACCGGCGGCCATGGCGGCCGCTGCCGCTCCTGGCCGGCTCATCCGAGACGGCCACCAGTTCCATCTGCCAAGCAGGACCACGGTGGAGGGCACCAGCAAGGTCCGGACCAGGAACGTATCCATCAGGATGCCGAGCGCCAGGCCGAGCGCGATGTCGCGGAACTGGCTGCCGCCGGGGGCGCTGCCCGCGACGATGCCGAAGACGAGGAAGGTGCCGGCCAGCACCAGCCCGGCGGAGGTCACCGTGGTGCCCGTCGCGCTGAGCGCACGGGTTACCGCCTCGCGTAGCGGAAGTTTCTGGGCCTCCTCCCGGATCCGGGTCATCACCAGGATGTTGTAGTCCTCGCCGAGCGCCAGCAGGAAGATGAACATCAGGAACGGCATGAAGAACACCAGGCCGCCGCTCCCGCCGATCTTGATGAACAGCAGCACCGACAGGCCGAGCGCGGCGAGGAACGAGAGCCCGACCGAGGCGATCAGATAGAGCGGTGCCACCAGGCTGCGCAGCACCAGGGCCAGCAGCAGGCCGATCACCAGGATCGCGATCGGGACCACGTGCACCAGGTCGCTGTTCGAGATGGCGCTGATGTCGTGCAGGGCCGGAGCCTCGCCGCCAACGCCGGAATCGATCGCGCCGACCGACTTTGCGACCTTGGTGGTCGCGACCCGGACGGCCGGGACGGCGTTCAGCGCCGGCGTATTGCCGGGATCCCCGGCCTTGAGCCCGGTCAGGTACTGCACAGTCCGGCCGTCCGGGCTGACGTAGTTCGAGGTCGCCCGGTAGATCTGGTAGGCGGCGGCCGGCACGCCGGTGCCCGGCGGCTGGGTCGGCGGCAGCGCCTTGGCCGGGCCGAGCTTCGCGTGCAGTGCGGTGTACTGGGTCGGCGTCAGCGCCGCGCCTGTCGGGTTCAGCGGCCCGGCTACCTGGGTGAACAGGCCAGAAGCCCGGAGCTGGCTGGCCCCGGCGGCCAACGGTGCCGGGTCCGTCCAGACGGGCTTGCTGAACCGGAAGATCAGGTTCGTCGGGTTCGCCGATGACTGCGGGAAGTACCTGGCGAGCAGCGTGCTGCCCGCGGCGGAGTCAGAGCCGGCCGGCGCGGTGGTGTCACCGCCGAAGCCGCCGGCCACGTAACCGAGTGCGCCGACCGCAAGTGCGCCGAACACCACGACGCCGATGCCAAGCGTGAGCCCGGGCCGGCGGACGATCCGGCCGGCCACCCGGCTCCATACCCCCGTCTTGCCCGTTCCCTGGATGTTCCACGGCAGCAGCTTCGGCCGCCGGAAGATGACGCGGAAGACCGTGCGCTTCACCGCGAGCAGGGACAGCCGGATGGACAGCAGCGCGGGCAGCAGGGTGAGCCCGGCGAGCAGGATCACGCCGATCGCGATGGCGAACGGGATGCCGAGGTCGGAGTAGAACGAGAAGGTGGCCAGCAGCAGCGTGAGCACCGCGGCCATCACCGTGGCGGCGGAGAAGGTAATCGACTCGCCGACCCGGGTGACCGACGTGACGATCGCCTGCCTGGCGGCCGGCCGCGAGTGGGCCAGGTCGCCGAGGATGCTGCCGCCCGCACCGCGGGAACCAGGGAAGTTGTCCGCCTGCACGCTGTGCTGCGCGGCGCGCAGTTCCTCGCGGACCCGGAACACCAGGAACAGGCCGTAGTCGGTACCGGCGCCGAGCACCAGGACGATCAGCAGGAACTGGGCCAGCGGGGAGACCTGGAGCCCGTGCCGCGCCGCCTCGGCGACGAGCGGCCCGGAAATGAAAACTGAGAAAACGGCGGGGGCAACGGTCACCAGCGCCAGGGTAAGAGACCGGAAGATCAGCACCAGCAGCGCGATGATGAACAGCGCCGACAGGTCCTGGATCTCCTGGTCCTGGTTGCCGGACGCCTTCTGCTGGTCGACCTGGATCGCGATGTCACCAGCCAGGTGCGCTTGCAGGCCGGCCGGCAGCCCGGCCCGGGCGATCTTCGCCCGCAGCGCGTCCACCAGGTCGTTCACCTGGCTCTGGTTGCCGCCGCCTTGCTGCGCGAGCACCACGAGCTGCTCGGCCTGCCCGTCGGCCGACCGGCCGGCCTCAAGGACCTGGCTGATGGTCGGCACCGTCCGCAGTTGCCGCTGCAGCGCGGTCAGCGCGGTCACGTCCGCGGGAGTCAGCGGTGACCCGGACCTGGCCGCGACGACGGGAATGGGGATGAGGCTGGCGGTGCCGAACGGCGCGGCCAGCTCGACGGCGTGCTCGCTCGGCGCGCTCGCGGGCAGGAACTTGGAGTTGTCGTTCTGGGTGACGCTGGACAGCTTTGGCAGCTGCGTGGATGCCGCTATCGCGGCGGCGATCCAGGCCAGCAGCACGAGCCACCGGAATCGCACGGTGAAGCGTCCGACAGCACTGAATATCGCGTCGATGTGCATAGTGCGAAAGCGTAACGCGAGCCCGGCTCCGGCCGCGCCGCAGTTTCCGCCGCCCTGTGCCGGTCGCTGACTACCCGGCGCAGCCGCACTGGCCTGGCCGGACGGCATGCCAGTGCCGGGGATTATCCGGGTTAGGCGGGCCGGGACGGCCGGCCGGACATACGCTGCGGACGAGCCCGGCGCGGCCGAGCCGGCCGGCCGGGCCGGAAATGCCGTCAGATCGTGGCCGGACATGCCGGGCGCGGTGCTGGCCAGGAGGGCCCCCAGCGGTCAGACTCGTCCCCGGGGGAAGCCACGAGCTATGCCCCTGCGCCGCCCGGGCAGCGCGGAAGGGACGCCAATGCAGGAACTGCGCCTCGTCGCGGTCAGCGAGGACGGGAGCTACGCCGTGCTCGCGGTGCCGGGGCGGGGCGGGCGGTTTTCGCTGCCTGTCGATGACCGTCTCAGGACGGTGGCACGCGGCCAGTTCTCGAGGCTCGCTCAGTACGAGATCGAAGTGGAGAATCCGTTGCGACCCAAGGAGATCCAGGACCGGATCCGTGCCGGAGAGACCGCCGACGAGATCGCCGACGCGGCGGGTATCCCGATCGAGCGGGTACGCCGTTTCGAGGGCCCGGTGCTGGCCGAGCGGGCGTACCGGGCCCAGGAGGCGCAGCGCGCGACCATCCGCAGTCCGGGGGACTCCGGGCCTGGCCCGAGGCTCGGCGAAATCGTCGCCGAGCGGCTGGCTGAGTGCGGCGCGAGCGCGGACGACGCGCTGTGGGATTCCCGGAAGCGGTCGGACGGAAGCTGGCAGGTCCAGCTCATGTTCGCCGCGGGCAACCGGCCGCAGCTGGCCGAATGGGTATTCGACCCGCGGCGCCGTCACGCGATGCCGGCCGATGACAACGCCGCGAGGCTGAGCCTGTCCGGGCCGGACCGTCCGGCTGGCCGGCTAGGCCCGGCCGAGTCGCCGACCGCCACGGTCACCCCGATAGCCCGCAGGCTGGGCTCGCCGGGCCAGCATCCGGCCGAGCCGCCGGCCGAGGCCGCGGCGGAGCGGCAGCCGGCCCGCGCCGTAGCCGGAGCGCCTTCCCGGCCGGGTGCCGCCAAGGTCCCGGCTGGGCCGGCCAGCCGGCCGGATGATGCCGCGGCCACCCAAGAGCGGCCGGAGCCGCCGCCGGACCCGGCGCGGCAGCGCCCGGTGCGCAAGGCGGCCGGCGGCCGGGCCAGGCGTGCGTCCGTGCCGTCCTGGGACGAGATCATGCTCGGCAATTCCCGGCAGCCGGACTGACCGGGCTGCGGTCATGCCCGGCGCGCCTGGTATGGCCTTTTCCGTTATACGGCATGCCGCCATCCGGGCCCGCCGGAGGTTTCCTGGCGGTAAGCGAAAGGCAAGCGTGGCCGTCGTTTCCCGGATCAGCCCGGCAGCGATTTCCCGGTGCATTCCGGCGGTTTTTCAGCGCGGCTGTGGTGGCGCCGTCGCCCGCCCGGCCGGGACGAAGTGCGAGACCGAACTACCTGGCCTGCTCAGCGCTTCGCCGCGGGCTGCCGCGGTGGTGCCCGGATTAGCCATGCCGCCCGGTTCCGGGGTCGACGCGATTGCGCCGGGGAGCGTAGGATCACCCGTCGGGACAACGCCGGATGACATGGTGAGGAGCACGCTTGCGCTGGCACGGGCGGGTAGTCGGCCAGTGTGCGCGCCGGGCGGCGGGGTTTGCCGCCGCGGCGTTGCTACTCGCGGGCTGCGGCCTGTTCGGCGGCTCCAAGGCGCTCCGGCAGGACGCGCCGGAGCAGATGACGGTCACCAGCCCGGTATTCGGCCAGGACATTATTCCTCGCCAGTACACCTGCCACGGCCGTGGCGACAGCCCGCCGATCTACTGGTCCGGCGCGCCGCAGGGCACCAGGGAACTGGCGCTCGTCGTCGATGACGCGGATGCTCCCATCACGCCGTACATTTACTGGATCGTGCTGGATATAAGCCCCGCGACGACCGATATTCAGTCGGCTCAGCTGCCGCCCGGCGCCCGCCAGGCGGACAATAGCCGGGGCTTCGCCGGCTATGATGCGCCGTGCCCGATTCAGGACAGTCATAAGTACCGCTTCACCGTTTACGCATTGAGCTCGCCGCTGCGGCTCCGTAACGGCACCAGCGCAAAAGCGGCGTGGACCGCGATCGCCCGGAGTGCGATCGCAAGAGGCCGTCTCACGGCCACGGCCAAGCCCTTATCTAACCGCTAGATAAAACGAAGAGTAATCGTTTCGTGGCGGAGAGTAGACATCTCGGCCTAAACTTCTCGAATCGTCTGACAGCGGCCATAGCGGTCCGACAGAATCGCTGTTCAAGTGAGCAGTCTCGGATTCGTCCAGGGCGCAAGCACTGCCGGTAAAGGCCCGCGTCGGTGACCGCGCGCGCCTCGCTTGCGCCGCTCTTGAGGTCATGGCTTATTGGATGGTGCGATGACTCCGCTCGTGATCGGCCTGGCAGTCGCTGTCATGGTCATTCTCATCGCCGTCGCGGTAGGCATGCGGCATGTGCGAAACACCGAACGGGCCGACTTCGGGGATCCGACCGCAGAGCGCGGCGCAACCAGGAGCGCTGCGACCAGAGGCCGGCCAGATCCCGGATCGGACCGCGACCGGCAGCGCCCCCGGCCGGACCGGCTGCCAGCCGGGGCAGCCGGCGCCTCGCGCTCCCGCGGCGCAACGGAACTGGGCGGACGGCGGGGTGACCGGGCTGCCGCGGGGGCCGAATCGGGCCGGGATGCCCGGTGGTATGGCGCCGCTCGCGGCGGCCGCGGCCAGGACCTCGGCGACGATGAGCCAGATTTCCGCACGGCGCAGCGCAAGGAGGCCCGCGCTCAGGCACGCGGCCGCCAGGTCCGCGGCAAGCGGGATGACGACGGGGACTGGCCGAGCACCGAGTGGGATGAGCTCTCCGACGCCGACTACTGGAAGGAAGTGGCCTCCGACCGGCCGCTCGTGACGACGGCGCGGGTCGCGCAGCCAGCGCAGGATGCCCGCGCGGCACGGCCGTCGGGTGACCTGGCAGGCGCTGGGCATGCTCCGCCGCCGGGCCGCCGGGCTGCCGGGCCGACCCATGGCCAGGACTGGCCGCACGGCCAGGAAAGGCCGCGCGATGCCGCACCGCTCCCCGCCCGAGGCGCGCCGCAGCCAGCGGTGGCCGGGGGCGGCCACGACTTCCTGGCCGCGCCCGCTGCTGCCCGCGGCCAGGATCCGGTCCGGCCGGACCCGGCTCACCCGGGGCCGGCCAGGCCGGCCGCCCCCGGCCGGCCACCGGCAGGCCGGGGCAGTCCCGCCCGGGGCCGGCCGCGCACGAGTCCGGGCCGCGCTGGGCGCGGCCAGGCGCGCCAGCGCCGGCCGCCGACGATCCGCTGACTAGCCCGTCCTTTCCGCGGATCGTCACGTCCGACAGCAGGTCCTACCGCAACGGAAGACCGGCAGTTCCGGCCGCGAGCCCGGCTGCGCACAGCGCGCCGACGGCGCAGTTCGCCAGCTACGGCGCGGGCGCCGCACGGCCGGCGGACCGGCGCAGCGTGAACGGATATGACCGGGCGCTCGCCGAGAGCGGCTCGGCGACCACCGCGCCACGTTCCTACCGGCCGGACGCCCAGCCAGGGACCGGCAGCTACGGGACGCGGGACCAGTCCCCCGGCGCGCTCCCGGCAGCAGCTGACAATGACATTCTGCCCAGTTCGCCGCAGCTGCCCAGTTCGCCGCAGCCCAGGCCGCCGGCGCCCGGCCAGCGGCCGGCCACTGGGTCGCCGGCCGGCAATCCGTATGGCAGCTATGTCAGTGCTGACCTGCCTGGCTACCAGGATCTGCCGCCGTCCGGCTACCAGCTCGGCCAGTCCGGTCCGGGGTATCCGGGCCAGCCTGGCCAGTCGGCCAGATGATCGCGGCCCGTCGGGGTACCCGCCGGCCCCCTACTCGGCGGGCCTGCCCAGCACGGCAGGCTACCCGTCGGCCAGCTATGGCGCAGGTCCGGGAGTGCCGGGATACCCGCCCACCGGAAGGCACTCGGCCCGGCCGCCGGAACCGGCCCGCTACCTCCCGCCAGAGCTATATGACCGGGATGGCTACGGCAGCCGGTAGCAAGAGTCAGCTGGTGCCTGGCAAGCAGTAATGCGGACATAACGGTCGGCTGACTCTGCCCTGGCTGGCGCGCCCGCTTGACAAGAGGGCACCGTGATTGCTCACAATGTGCCGACCGAGGCAAGGCAGGCAGAATGCAGGACGGCACTCGCGACCACGCGCGCACGTACCATTTACACCGGCTTGCGACAGCGCTGGACACCCAGGGATTCCACGCGACTGTGAAGACGACATACCCGGCAGCGCTGCACGTGTTCATGCCGGGGGCAAGCATGCTCGCGGAGAGCATCCACTGCACGGCGGGAACTGATCGCAGTGGCCGGCTCCGCTGGTTCTACCGGTGGTCATGGGGTGAGTTGCTGCACGATACCGACGACCCTTCCGGGGCGGCCGCCAAGGTCGCGGAGGTGCTGGCCGCGCGGTAAGCCCAGGCTGCCAGCCGAGTCAGCGGCGGGCCTTCCCGCTGCGCGGATTCAGCTAGCCGCGGGCCGGTGCCCGGGAGCCGCCAGTTCGGCCCGGCGGCGGGCAGCATGCGCCGGCCGGTTCGTGATCAGGACATTTATTCTGGCGTCGACGACAAATCTATCGATCAGGTCATCGGCATCGACGGTCCAGACCATGACGCCGATTCCCGCACGAGCGCATGCGCCGATCACCCCGAGCTGGCCAAGCCGGTAATCGACGGCCACCCAGTCGGCACCGCAGGAGCGGACGCGATCCAGCGGGAACAGCTCGCTGCGCCGGACCTTCAGCCAACGGCGCTTCGCGACCTCCCTGAGGTCACGGCCGAGCGACAGCGCGGTACGCACTGCCGGGAAGGCACGCTTAATGTTCCTGATCGAGAGGTCGTCCAGTGTCGTGGCGATGAAGTTGCCCGGGCCGAGGGCGGCTAGCGCGAGATTCATGACCTCCTCCTCGTAGCCAGCTTCCTTCAGGTCGAGATGGCCGATGCTGCGGCCGGCCAGTAGCGCCATGACCTCGCCGACTTTGGGAACCTCGTAACTTAGCTTGTCGCATAGCGCGGGGTACTCCAGATCGGCGACCCTCGGCCCGGCCCGTCCGCAGCGGGCGTCGTGCAGGACGACCAGGATCTGGTCCTTGGTCCTGCGGATATCAAGCTCGGCATACTCTGCTCCGGTTGCCAGGGCTTGCTGGTAGGCGCCGTAGGTAGCGGGCCGCCCGTACTCGGCTCCGCCTTGGTGCGCGGAAATGTCGACCATATTGATCTTCGGGCCTCCGTCACCAATCTTCGACGAATATTACGCTACGCATTGATTATATTACTCAGCGTAGTAGTGTTGCGGCTCATCAGTATCAAGATGAGAGGACGGTAATCATGTCACCCTGGACAATGACGACAGGGCCGAGCATGCTCCGAAGCCGGGTCATCCCGGCGGTGCTGGCTTCCTTAGCGACGGGGACCTGCCTGCTGGCGGCGGCGGCGCCGCAGGCGCTCGCCGCCGCGCCAGTCATGGCCGCGCCGGTCGCCACCGGCCCGATCGTCTCGGGCTACCACAAGACCAAGTGCGTCGATGATCTTGGTGATTCCACCATCAACGACACCCCGATAGTGATCTCCGACTGCAACGGCAGTGCAGAGCAGGCCTGGGCGGTGCAGAGCGACGGGACTCTCCAGATCAACGGCAAGTGCATGGACATCTACCGGGACGAAAAGACCAACAAGGCCCCGGTGGAGCTATGGACCTGCACGGGCGGGGCCAACCAGCAGTGGCAGGCCGTGAACGGCACCCTGGTCAACCCGATCTCGGGCAAGTGCCTGGATGATCCCAGGTTCAATACCGCCAACGGCACCAAGCTGTTCATTTACACCTGCAACGGCGGCCTGAACCAGCAGTGGAAGCTGCCCTGAGGTCGTGACGAGGGCTGGCCCGCAGGCCAGCTGAGGACCGCGACGGCCCGCCGGGCGAGCGCCCGCCCGGCGGGCCAGCGGTTGCCGGGCAGCCCTGCCTGCCGTCACGGCCGGGCGTGCCCATCGCGCCCGTCCGCGGATCAGGAAGGTCACCGGGATGCAATATCGTCGTGCTGCCATAACGGATGCGGCGACCTCCGCGGCCCGCCTGGCGTCCCCGGCCTTACTTGGGCCGCGTGCCAGATGACCCTGATCCGGGCCGGTTCCAGCCACTGGGATGGCCTGATCGTGCTTTGCGCGGTCAACAGCTACGACGGCTTCAAGATGGCCGACTGGCATGTGGCGGAGCACCTGTCGAGGCTGTGCCCGGTGCTGTATGTCGACCCGCCGGCCTCCGTGCTCGGCGCGGCGCGGCGGCCCCGGCAGTCGCTGCCGGACCCGCGGCTGCGGCTGCAGCGGCCGGGCCTGGCCCGGCTAACGCCAGCGGTGCAGCCGTTCCCGTCCCGCCGTGGCACGGCCGGGATGACTGCGGCCATCGCGCGCCGGTATCTGCGCCGGGCCGCCGCCCGGCTCGGCGGCCAGGTCCGCGCGGTCATCTCCGGCTGGCCGCAGTACCCGGTCTTCGGCACCTGCGGTGAGCAGGTCAGGGTCTACTGGGCACGCGACGATTTCGTCGGGGGCGCTGGATTGCTCGGCCTGCATGGCGGGCTCCTGGCCGCCACCGAACGGCGGGTGGCAGCCGACGCAGACCTCGTTGTCGCCGCCAGCCCGGTCGTCGCCGACACGTGGCGCAATCGCGGCATCGATCCGATTCTCGTTCCTTACGGCACCGACGTAGACGCCTACCGCCGCATCGGGCATGCGCCGCGGCCCGCCGACGTAAGGCTGCCCGCTCCCATCGCGGGCTTCGTCGGACGGCTGAACGAGCGAACGGACCTGCGCCTGCTTGAGGCGGTCGCCGCGCGCGGCCGCTCGCTGCTGCTGGTAGGGCCAAAGGATCACGCTTTCGAGCCACGGCGGTTCGATGCCTTGCGGCGGCTGCCCAACGTGCGCTGGGTAGGACCGAAAGCCTCCGACGCTTTGCCCGGCTACCTCCGGCTGATCGACGTGGGCCTGGTGCCTTACACCGGCAGCGCCTTCAACCGCGGCAGCTTCCCGCTCAAGACGCTCGAGTACCTGGCCGCCGGCCGCGCCGTCGTCGCCACCGACCTGCCCGCCACTCGCTGGCTGGCGACCGAGCTCATCTGCATTGCCGGCGGCGCGGTGCCCTTCGCCGATCAGGTTGACCGGCTGCTGGCCATGCCCAGGACGCCCGCCGCGGCGGCCGAGCGCCAGGCATTCGCGGCCCGGCATAGCTGGGCCCTGCGGGCGGCCCAGATCCACGCTGCCATCGCTGGCCGGGCGGCGCGGCCGGCTGCCGGGCCGGCCGCCGGACGTTGCGATCGGCAATGATGCCGAATACGATCCGCATGGCTGCGGACCGACAGGCAGGGAAATGGATGTCACCGGATTCGGCTGAGCGGGCAGGCACCCGGGCGGGTGCTGCCGCTATCGCGGTCACCGACGGGCGGGTTGCCACGGTCGAACTTCGTCGGCCCCCGGAAAACTACTTTGACCTCGCGCTGCTGCGGGAACTCGCGGATGCCTACGAGAGGCTGGATGGCGATCCGGGCTGCCGGGCGATCGTGCTGTGCTCGGCAGGCAAGCACTTCTGCGCCGGCGCGGATCTGTCCGGGCCGGCAGCCGGGACCGACGGTCGCCGCGATGCGGCCGGCCGCCGCCCGGCACCGGGCGGCCCCCCGGCCGGCGGCATTTCCGTCTTGTATGCCGAAGCAGTACGGCTGTTCGAAACCGGTATCCCGGTGGTAGCCGCGATACAAGGAGCAGCGATCGGCGGCGGCCTGGGCCTGGCCTGCTCGGCCGACTTCCGGGTTGCCTCGGCGGCGGCCCGCTTCGCCGCGAACTTCGCCCGTCTCGGCTTCCACCAGGGCTTCGGGCTGTCGGTCACGCTGCCGGCGATCATCGGGCAGCAGCGCAGCCTGGAGATGCTCTATACCGGCCGGCGGCTGCCCGGCGAGGAAGCCCTCCGAATCGGCCTGTGCGACCAGCTCGTGCCAGCCGCTGACCTCCGGTCCGCGGCTCATGAGCTGGCTGCCGAGATTGCCGGATCTGCTCCGCTGGCCGTCCGGTCCATCCGGCAGACGATGCGCGGGCAGCTGGCGGACCGCGTGCGGGCGGCCACCGAGCGGGAGGCCGCCGAGCAGGAAAGGCTGCGCGCGACGGCCGACTGGCGTGAGGGGGTACGCGCCACGGCCGAGCGTCGGCCACCCCGATTCGAGGGCCGGTGAGTTCCGCGGCCTGCGCTGACGGCGGCACCGCCTAGTGCGGAGAGCGGGCCGCTGCAGGTGGCCTGGTACTCCATGTCGTTATACAGCGTGCTGCCGCCCAGCATCCCCAGTGCCCGGGCGGCCGCGTCAGCTGCCGCGGCACTGCCCTGGCTCGCCGCTACCGGCGGCCCTGGCTCGCCGCTACCGGCGGCGTGATCTTCTGGTCGGTCGGCTTACCGCCGCATGGAGCCTGCAGGCCCTTGTAAACCGGGAGCAGCCGCCACTTCAGCTGTGACACCGCGGTGACCCAGTTCGCGGTCAGCTGCGGCTGGGCGCAGGTGCGGTTGACCCGCCGATGTAGACGCCGATGGCCCGGTACGGCGAGGCGCCCCACGCAGTGACCGCCGCCAGCGGCGGGGCGGTACACATGTCGAACGCAAGCCCGGAATAGCGAGTCGCGGTCGCCCCGGCGGCATAGCCGACAGCCGGCCTGCGTGAGCGCGGCCGGGCCAGCCGTGGCCAGGCCCGCCGCGGCAGGCAGCGCCGTAGCAGGCTCCGCGAAGGCGACGGAGAAGAGAGCCGCCAGGCTGGCGGCGGTCACCGTGCGGCCGGCCCGGCCCGGCGCGCTCGGTTGGCGGGCCGCGGCCGGAGCCGGCGGTGCCTGCTGCCTGGCGAGGATGGAACATGACGACTTCCGATCGAGTATCTGCGCGGCCCGGGCCGGGCGAGCCTTAGTGCAGGTGACCCTGCCAGTCCGGCGGAACCCGGCCGGCCGGGCCGGGCACCGGCTGATCGAGCGGATGATGCTGCGGCGGCGCTAGCGCCGGTCCGGCCTCGTACATCTCGCTCGTCTGGTAGCTCCAGAACCAGGCCTCGCCGGGTTCGAAGCTCCGGATGAGCGGGTGCCCGGTGGCCGCGGCGTGCGCGCTGGCGTGCTGCGACGGAGAGGTGTCGCAACATCCGACATGACCGCACTGGGCGCACCGGCGCAGGTGCACCCACCAGCCCATGCTGGCGTCGCACTCGGCGCATCCGGCGCCGCTGGGCGGGACTGCTGGGTCGACCCCCGGCATTTCCGTCATCCGTCCTCCTTGTTCCCGGTCGGCCCGGCGGCAGCCGTAACCGGAGCCGGGTATCGCCGGGAACGAATCCGACCGCAGGCCATCCCGGCGCGCCAGCACCTGACGGCCGTTCCGCCGGATTACCAATATGCCGCATGCCGCCATGCCCGCGCACGCTCCGGCGGGCGGTGCGTGACGGCCGGGAAGCGGCGAAGGGCAGGCCCGTCGTGGGAAGCTGTCCCCGACGATTTGGAGCGAAGCTATGACAATGCCGAGGGACCCGGCGCGGCTGAGCGAACCCCAGCCGGTGCTTGGCCCGCCGAGTGAGGCGGCGATCTTCCTGGTGCTGACGATCGATCCTGGCGCCGAGTCCGTCGCCCGGGATCTGCTTGGCGACGTCGCCGGGCTGCGCCGGGCCGTTGGTTTCCGGGTCCCGGAAGGCGGCCTGAGCTGCGTGGCCGGAGTGGGGTCGGCAGCCTGGGACCGTCTTTTCGCCCTGCCGCGCCCTGCTGAGCTGCATCCTTTCCGTGAGCTGGCAGGCGGCCGGCATCGCGCGGTGTCGACGCAGGGAGACTTGCTGTTTCACATCCGGGCCCGGCAGATGGATCTCTGCTTTGAGCTTGCGGCCCAGATCATGGACCGGCTGGCCGGGTCGGTCGCGGTGGCGGACGAGGTGCATGGCTTCCGGTACTTCGACGAGCGCGACCTGCTCGGCTTCGTCGACGGAACCGAGAATCCGGCGGGCCAGGCGGCCCGCGCCGCGGCGCTGGTCGGCGCCGGGGACCCGGCCTTCGCCGGGGGGAGCTATGTAATCGTGCAAAAGTACGTACACGACATGCGGGCGTGGAATGCCCTGCCGACCGAGGAACAGGAGAAAGTGATCGGCCGCACCAAGCTGTCTGACATCGAGCTTCCGGACGTCGTCAAGCCTGCCAACTCCCACGTGGCCCTGAATACCATCACCGGGCCGGACGGGACCGAGCGGCAGATCGTGCGCGAGAACATGGCGTTCGGGACCATCGGGCCAGCCGAGTTCGGCACCTACTTCATCGGCTACTCGGCCACCCCGGCCGTTACCGAGCAGATGCTGCAGAACATGTTCATCGGCGACCCGCCAGGCAATACAGACCGGATTCTTGAGTTTTCCACCGCCGTCACCGGCACGCTGTTCTTCGTGCCGGCCGCTGATTTCCTCGATGACCTGCCCGATCCCCCGGCGCCCGGCGCCGAGCCGCCGGAGCCGTCGGCCGCGGGCACCGGCTCGCAACCGGCGTCCACGGCCGCTGCGGGCTCGCTAGGTGTCGGCAGCCTGAAAAGGAGCATCCCGTCATGAACAACCTGCACCGCGAGCTCGCCCCCATCTCGGCCGCCGCCTGGGCCGGCATCGAGGAGGAGGCCACCCGCACCTTCAAGCGCCATGTGGCGGGCCGCCGCATCGCGGACATGCAAGGCCCGTCCGGCCTTGCCCTGTCAGCCGCGGGTACCGGTCACCTCCGCGATATCGACCCCCCGGCCCAGGGCGTCATCGCCCGCGCGCGGATCTCCCAGCCGATCATCGAATTGCGGGTGCCGTTCACTGTGCACCGCCAGGCCGTCGATGACGTCGAGCGCGGCGCAAAGGACCCGGACTGGCAGCCGGTCAAGGACGCCGCGAGGACGATCGCCTTCGCCGAGGACAGGGCCGTATTCGAGGGCTACCCGGCAGCTGGCATCACCGGAATCAGGCAAAGCTCATCCAACCCTGCCCTGGCGCTGCCCGGCGACGCACTTGGCTACCCGGACGTCATCAGCCAGGCAGTCAGCTCGCTGCGGCTAGCGGGCGTCAACGGCCCGTACACTGTGCTGCTCAGCGCTGCCGCCTACACGCTCGTCACCGAGACCTCCGACCACGGCTACCCCATTCACCAGCACCTGGCCCGAGTCGCCGACGGCGAGATCATCTGGGCGCCTGCCATCGACGGCGCCTTCGTCCTGTCCACCCGAGGCGGCGACTACGAGCTGCACATCGGCCAGGACCTGTCCATCGGCTACCAAGCCCACGACGCCACCAGCATCGAGCTGTACCTCCAGGAATCCCTGACCTTCAATGCGTACACCAGCGAGGCCGCAGTCGCGCTCACCGGATAGCCGCCCGGGCCCGCGGCTCGGTCATCCTGGAAGGCGGCGGCGGGCAGGATGATCATGGCGGTGATCACGAGGCGCGGCGGCCGGGCGGCTAAGCTCGGGTTTCATGGCGGCCGCGAAACGTTCCCGCATGACCAGCCCCGATCCCGGTCCGACGATGTTCGTCCTTTATGGCGGAACGGGCGACCTGGCTAAGCGCATGGTGCTGCCGGCGTTTTACCGGCTCGCGCTTGAGGGGCTGCTGCCCAGGCGGTGGCTGCTGGTGGGCAACGGCCGCGGTAACGTCGCGCACGAGGACTTCCGCAGCCACGTCCAGCACGCGCTGACCGAGTTCGGCCCGCGCCCGGAGCCGGGCCCATGGGAGTCATTCGCCCGGCGCGTGCTGTTCGCCGGCGGCGGCTTCAGCACCGACGATCCCGGCAGCATGCTGGACGTGCTATCCGAGGCACGCACCATTCTCGGCGGCGACCCGCAGCTGGTCCATTACCTCGCGGTGCCCCCGGTTGCGTTCGCCGGGCTGACGAAGGCACTGGGCCAGCATGGGCTGGCCAAAGGCGCTCGCGTCGTCTACGAGAAGCCGTTCGGCACGTCGCCGGAAGCTTTCCGCGCCCTTGACCGGGACGTCCACTCGGTGCTGGATGAGCAGCAGGTTTACCGGATCGACCATTTCCTGGGCAAGGAGGCGACGCAGGACTTGCACCTGCTGCGCTTCGCCAACGGGCTGTTCGCCGCGATGTGGAATCGCGAGCATGTCGAGTCCGTGCAGATCGATGTGCCAGAGAAACTCGGAATCACCGACCGGTCGGAGTTCTACGACGCGACCGGCGTGGTGCTGGACATGCTTGTCACGCACCTGTTCCAGGTGGCCGCCGAGGTGGCCATGGAGCCGCCGGCCAGCCTCGGCGCCGTCGATCTGCAGGACGCGCGGGAGAAGGTGATTAACTGCTTCCGGCCGCTCGACCCGGGCGAGGTGGTACTCGGGCAGTTCGCCGGCTACCGCGACGTGCCTGGCGTAGCGCCCGGGTCCAGCCGGGACACGTTTGTCGCGGCCCGCCTCTGGATCGACAACGCCCGCTGGCGCGGGGTGCCGTTCTACCTGCGCACCGGCAAGCGGCTGGCCGTCACGGAGCAGCGGGTCAGCCTCATCCTGCGCGAGCCTGCCGGACCGCTGGCCGGGCAGCTGCCGCGCGACGCGAACGTGATTTCGTTCTCGCTCACCGGCGACGGCGAGATCGACCTGTCGCTGGTGGCCAAGACGCCCGGCCCGGCACTGGACCTCGATGTCGCGCACACCGCGATCCCGCTGTCCCGCCTGGACAACGCGAATCCGCTGCCGCCATACGTCCGGCTTATCCACGACGTACTCACCGGTGACCGCTCGCTGTTCACCCGTCCGGACGGGCTAGCCGCAGCGTGGCAGGCGGTCGAGCCGCTGCTGTCGAACCCACCAAAGATCACCCCCTACGCCGCCGGATCGTGGGGGCCAGCCGAGGCCCGCAAGCTCGTCCAGCCGGGACGCTGGCTGCTAGGCCAGTAGTCGCGCAGCAATGCTCGCTTCTTTCTGGGCCGATAGCATCGCCGAGTCGGACGAGATCTCGCTTCGTAACCATTGACCCAGCCGGCCGCACCATATTCGGTGGCCCATCCGCGCGCGGTGAGGACCGTGGCACCGGTGGCACCAGGCGAGAACCGTCCGGTCAGCGCGGCGGGTCCTCCCCGACGAGCCCGTCCACCGACTCCCGGATGAGATTCTGCGTGGCCGGGATCGGCGTCCCAGTCCACCGTGTCCCACTGGGCCCTCAGCTCCCGCCCGGCCAGCCGGCCGGAGAAGTACTCGTCCTCGACGAGGGCCAGGTGCTTGAGCAGCCCGCCCAGGGTCATCGCCGAGGCGCCGACCGTTGCCCCCAGGCCGGCCGCGTCCAGTCCTCCGCATTTCCACGCCAGGATCGCGCCTGGCGCTCCAGGGAGCCCAGCAGCGTGGCGGTCTCGTCACCCGCGACGGGAGGCTCCTCTGCCACGACCGCGATGGTAACGGCGAAGACCGACAAGCCGGGGAGGCGCCCAGCATGGTACGGCAAGATGGGCGCATGATTGTCGTACACGTTCATGTGCGGGTCAGCCCGGAGCGCGTGGGGGATTTCCTGGCGGCGACGGTTGTCAATGCGCGGGCATCGCTGGCCGAGCCCGGCGTGCTGCGTTTCGACGTCCTGCAGGACGACGCCGATCCGGCGCACGTGATCCTGGCGGAGGTCTACGCGGACGCGGACGCGGCGGCGGCGCACAAGGCGACCCCGCACTATGCGGCCTGGCGGGACGCGGTCGCGGAGATGATGGCGCGGCCGCGAGAGTCCACGAAGTTCTCCGCCGTCTTCCCGTCCGGGACGCGCGGCTGGGCGAGCTGATCGCGGTGGCTGGGATGTCGTTCGAGTTTGCCACGGCCGGCCAGCTCATCGTGGGGCCCGGCCGGGCCGCCGAGCTGGCGTCGGTGCTGTCCGGGCTCGGGTCACGCGCGCTGGTGGTCACCGGCTCGCGGCCGGGCAGCCACGCCGGGCTGCTGGCCGGGCTGAGCCTGCCCGCCGCGGTCGTCACGGCCGGCCGCGAGCCGACGACCGATTCGGCGCAGGCGGCGACCGCAGCGGCCCGCGAGCACGGCGCCGACGTGGTTGTCGCTGTCGGCGGCGGCAGCGTGATTGATCTGGGCAAGGCCGTGGCCATGCTGCTGGGCAACGGCGGGACCCCGCTGGACTACCTGGAAGTCATCGGCTCCGGCCGGAAGATCACCAGGCCTTCGGTCCCGCTGGTCGCGGTTCCCACTACCGCCGGCACCGGTGCTGAGGTGACCGCCAACGCCGTGCTCGCCTCGCCCGCCCACCGGGTCAAGGCCAGCCTGCGCAGCCCCCTGATGATCCCGCGGGCCGCGATCATCGACCCGCTGCTCACCCTCAGCTGCCCGCCGCCGGTCACCGCCGCCAGCGGCCTCGACGCCCTGACCCAGTGCCTGGAGCCCTTCGTCTCGGTCCGGGCGAACGCGCTGACCGACTGCCTCGCTGCGGCCGGGCTGCGGCACGCCGCCGCCGGGCTGCGCACCGCCTATGCCGACGGGACCGACATCCAGGCTCGCGGCGAGATGGCCCTGTGCAGCCTGCTGGGCGGGATGGCCCTGGCCAACGCGAAACTCGGCGCGGTGCACGGGCTCGCCAGCGCCATCGGCGGAGCCGCGGACATACCGCACGGCGCCGCCTGCGCCGCGCTGCTCGCACCGGTCGCCGAGGCGAACGTCCGCGCGCTGCGATCCGCGCGGCCCGGCGGGTCGGCCCTGTCCCGGTACGCCGAGGCTGCCCGGCTGCTCACCGGCGACCCGGCCGCCACCATCGAGGACGGCATCGGCTGGATCCGCCAGACCGTCAGCCAGCTACGGATCCCCGGGCTGCGCGCGCTCGGCCTGCGACCGGAGGACCTCGGCGACGTCGCCGCCAGTGCGATGAAAGCCAGCAGCACCCAGGGCAACCCCGTCGCCCTGACCGAACATGCCCTGCACGCGATCCTCGCCGAAGCCGCCTGACGCGGCGCTTCCGCAGCGGGCTGAGGACCCGCCGACCCAGGGCTCGTGGGAGGAATTGCCGCGAGGCTGCGGCTGGCTCTGCGGTCAGCTGTAGCTCCGCAGCCGCGGCCACAGCTGCCCCCAGGGGCGGCGGGGCCCGGTGCACAAGTAGACGTGCCCGTCCCATTCCTGGTTGCGGATGCCGTACGGGTTGGACAGCGTGGCCACGACCCGCACGCCGGTGAAGAACTGCCGCAGGTATGCGCTGTTCCCGGTGCCGTCGACGGGCCCGGGCATGACGGCCACCACGGTGCTGGCGTGCGGGTTGCCCGGCCCCCACCACCAGTAGGTGTTATGCCCGCTCACGGCCTCCGGCAGGCCCGTCCCCCGGCCCAGCTCGTTGATGGCGCTGGCCTCGCCATAGTTGGCGGCGAAGATCTCCGCGTCGGCCCGCTGCCGGGGCGGCAGGGAGGTCCAGACCGTGCGGACGGTGCTGACAAGCTGGGGCCAGCCGACGGACTCGGCTAGTTCCGGGTTTACCTTGGATGTCCCGATGTCGGCGGGGGGTAGCACCGGCAAGACGATCGGCAGGACCACAGCGGTCGCGAGGGCGGTCGCCAGCATGACATTGCGCATCCGGCCTGGCCGGGCTTGCAGCCATCCGTCGACGGCCACGGCACCGGCCGCGAGAAGGTAGACGTACGCCCCGGCCAGGTAGTAGATCTTCGCGCCGGCGGTGAGCGCGAAGAATACGAACAGCAGCCCGTACGCCCATGCCAGCGCCCGCCGCAGCGGGCGCTCGGAACGCCACAGGAAGCGCAGCCCGGCCACCCAGACCCACAGCAGGACCAGGCTTGCCATCAGCAGCTGGCCGATAATCCAGCTGCTGATGTTGCCGAGACCGCCGTTCTCCTGGTTCAGCGTCCGGCTCATGGCGATCGTCGCCCACTGGTGCTGTGCCTGCCACCAGATGTCGGGAATGGTGAAGGCCGCCGCGATCACGGCGCCGGCCGCGAGCCAGCGGTTCAGGACAGCCCGCCGGCCGCCGCTGAGCAGGGCGCCGATGAACAACGCGACGGCGAAGAAGCCCACGCTGTGCTTGTTGGCCAGCCCGAGGCCGAGGACCATGCCACCGGCCAGCCACCAGCGGGTGTCGCCGGTCCGCCCGATCCGCGTGACGATCAGCGCCAGCCCCGCCCATGCCAGCATGTCGAAGGCCGTCGGCCCGGCCAGGTGATCGGCCGCCAGCAGGACCGGCATCGTGGCGACCGCGATCGCGGCAAGCAGCTGAGCCCGCCGGCCGCCGCCGAACTCGCGGGCGGTCAGCCCGCTGACCACTACCGTGGCCCACGCCGCCAGCGCGGGCCACGTCCGCAGCCCGGCGAGCGACAAGCCGAACAGCTTGAGTGCCGCCCACGCCAGCAGCGGCGTCAGCACCGGCTGATCAACATAGCTGGCCTGCAGGTGCTGGGCGCAGGCCAGGAAGTACATCTCGTCGCGGTGAAAGCCGTACCGCGCCGATAAAGCCATCAGTACGGCGAAAACGAGGCCGCCCACGGCGATCACCCGCCGGTCGAAAGGGCTGGTGCCAGTCACTGGGACAGCGACACCCGCGCCCGTCCCGGACTGGCGTCCGGTAACCAGGCCGGCTGCCCGGCCTTGCTGCTGGGCAGGCCCCCGGGACGAGGGTCCGCCCCGCCCGATGCCCAGCGTCCGCCCGCCGATCCTCGCCGCGTTCCGCCAGGTCATTGCCCGCCTCCGAGCAGCCGGCCCGCCGGCCTGAACCGGCGCGGCGGCCTTGTCGAAAAAATAGATATCAATATGCTAGACTCGCGTTATCGGGTCCGTCAAGCAGAGGAGGCGCCAGATGAGTACCCAGGATGCAGCCGCACCAGGGCTTGAACTGCCAAGCAGGCAGCTGACCGAGTGCGCGGCCAGGTTCCTGCCCGGCGTGCGCCTGCTGGTGGCAGGCACCGTCCTGCTGCTAGCCGGGGTAGCGCTTCTCGTGGTGGCAGGTCACCAGAGCCACGGCGCCGCCGCGGGGCTGATCCTGCTCTGCGTCATTATCTTCATCGCCAGCGCCCTCGCGCTGCGAGGTCTCACCGCTGTCGTCCCCGGGCAGGCACGCGTCGTCCAGCTGTTCGGCAGGTATCGCGGCACCATCCGCGACCCGGGCTTGCAGTGGGTGAACCCGTTTACCCGCCGCATCGCGGTCTCCACCAGGATCCGCAACCAGGAATCGGCGCAGGCCAAGGTCAACGACGCCGACGGCAACCCGATCGAGATCGCCGCCGTAGTCGTCTGGCAGGTCGCCGACACCGCCAGCGCCGTCTACTCCGTCGACGACTTCACGGCATTCGTCACCATCCAGACCGAAACCGCCGTCCGGCACATCGCCTCCAGCTACCCCTACGACAACCGGGGCAGCGGCGCGCTGTCGCTGCGCGACAACGCCGAAGAGATCACCAGGCAGCTCTCCGCCGAGATCACCGCACGAGTCGCCCCGGCCGGCGTGCACATCATCGAGTCCCGCCTGACCCGGCTGTCGTATGCCCCGGAGATCGCCCAGGCCATGCTGCGCCAGCAGCAGGCAAGTGCCGTGGTCGGCGCACGGCAGCGGATCGTCGAGGGTGCCGTGGGCATGGTCCAGCTAGCCCTGGAGCGGCTGCAGGAAGAGGGCGTCGTCGAGCTGGATGAAGAACGCAAGGCCACCATGGTCTCCAACCTGCTCGTGGTCTTGTGCAGCGAGCAGGCCACCCAGCCAGTCGTCAATACCGGCACCCTCTACCAGTGACCCCGGGCACGGAACCGCGGTGACCGAGCGCAAAAGCGTCCTGCTCCGGCTGGACCCCGCCGTCCACGACGCCCTGGCCCGATGGGCCGCCGACGAACTTCGCAGCACCAACGCCCAGATCGAATACCTTCTGCGCCGCGCCCTCACCGACGCCGGACGCCACCCCGCCCACGCCGGACGGATGCGCCCCCGCGGCCGCCCCCCTGCCGCCCCCGGCCCAGACCAGACCAGCCAGCCGGCACCCAGCAGCAATCCGCACAGCTAGCACAAGATCAGCCAGCTGGGGTAGCCGCTCTGCGGGCGGCGGCCTTGAGGGCGCTCACGGGGATCCACCCGTGGTGGGTCCACATGATCTTGCCCGAGGCGGAGGTGAGCACGAACCACGGCTGATCGCGGACGCCGTACCCATCGGCCAGCCTACCCGCCGGGTCCAGGGCAACCGGGTAGCCCAGCGGGCGGCCCAGCCGCCGGAGGTAGGACCTCGCCGCATCGGGGGATGGCTCGGTGGTCGCCTCGTCCACGGCAACGAGATGCGGCAGCTTGCCGTGTCGTGCCGCCCGCGCGTACCTGCTGAGGGCGGTGAGCCGGGCGCGCAGGCCGGAGGTCTCGGCCAGCCAGGTGGCGAAGAACAGGACGAATCGGGGCCGGCCGGGGCCCAGGGTGACCGTCCCGGAAGGAACCGCGTCCAGCCTGGCCCGCGCGGTCGGGGCAAGCCCGCCGATATGCGCCAAAGAGCGCTGGCTGGCCAGTTTCGGATGGCCGGGCAGCTCAGCTGCGGGAGCGGGCCGGTGAGGAAGTCCCACTTGCTGACCATGCCATGGGCGCGGGAGTAGGCCATCACGTCCTGCCTTGCGGTGCCCTCAGGATTCGCGTCGATGCCGAGCAGCTGCACCTGGTCCGCGGCGGCGCCGAGCAGTTCCCTGGCTTCCAGCATGCTGGCCGTGGTCAGCGGGCATACCGTCGTGCACTGCGAGTCGGTGAACGCCAGGATGACGACCTTGCCCCGGAACTGGCGCAACGACATCGGCTGGCCGAACTGGTTGACCAGCCGGAAGTCCGGCGCCAGTGCCGAGCCCGGCGTGCTGCCCGGGTCCAGGTCCGGGTTGGCCGCGGCCGCCCGCGCCTTGAGCGCGACGCGGCGAGCCTGGCCGGCGGCCAGCTCGCACGTTGGCGAGCTGGCGCGGGTGGCCGAATTCCCGGATGGCTGCCTGGGCGGCCGTATCGTCGGTGAGCCCGGCGGAGCGGTACGCGTCGATGGCGTCAAGGAGGCCGCCGCGGAGCTCGGCCACGATGTCCCGGCCGGCCCGCGCCGTGCCTGGCAGCATGGCGGCGACCTCGGCCAGGTAAGACTCTATCGGCTGCGGCGCGCCCGGCTGCGGCGGCGCTCCGGCGGTCATGACGTCACCGGCCGGGGCGCGGGCTCCAGCAGGGCGGTGACGGCGGCGGAGAACTCCCGCCATGTTCCCCGTTCGGCATCCAGCATGCGCCGGCCGGCCGCGGTCAGCTGGTAGACGCGGCGCCGCCGGCCGCCAGCCTCCGACCAGGTACCCTGCATCAGGCCGGCCCGCTCCAGGCGGCGCAGGGCCGGGTAGATGGTGCCGGTCGGCAGATCGAACTGGCCGCCGCTGCCGGCTCGCAGCGCTTCCATTATCGCGTACCCGTGGCGCGGGCCTGCCTCCAGCGAAGCGAGCAGCATGCCGTCCAGGTGACCCTTCAGCGTTTCCGCCCTCATAGGTAGTCATGCTACTCTCCGACAATAAGTAGTGTCACTACCTGCGAATCCAGTTCGGCTAAAAGACCTGCTGGCCGGAAGGCTACTCTGCGGAAGGAGGTCCTTGATCTACGGCGGGTTCATTCCGGCGAATGGGAGCGTGCATTCCGCATCTTTGACTTGCTTATATAGGGGCTTAAGTCCCTTCCCGGTCATGCCCGGAGCGGTGAGGATGGGCCGCGGAGGCCAATCCTTCAGGTTGCTGGAATTGGCCGGACCGGAGGTGGCGGCAGGATGACATCGCCGGAGGTTCAGCCGACTGTCCAGCACCTGGACCCGGTCGAGGCTGGCCATTCGGGCAGGCTTGCGGTGGATGTTCGTGGCCTGGAGAAGTCCTACTCGGGCGTGCAGGCAGTCCGGGGCGTCGATCTTGCGATTCGGGTAGGCGAGGTGTTCGCGCTGCTCGGTCCTAACGGGGCGGGCAAGACCACCACAGTCGAGATTCTCGAGGGTTACCGGACCCGGGACCGTGGCGAGGTCAGCGTTCTCGGCGTGGATCCGGGGCGTCACCGGGCCAGGCTGAAGCGCCGCATGGGGATCGTGCTGCAGTCCACGGGCATCGACCGGTACCTCACCGTGCGCGAGACGATCGCCATGTATGCCACCTTCTACCCGCACCCGCGGCCGGTGGACGAGGTAATCCAGCTGGTCGGCCTCATGGCGAAGAGCAATGTCCGGGTGCTCAAGCTCTCCGGGGGCCAGCAGCGGCGGCTGGACGTCGCGATTGCCCTGGTCGGCAATCCAGAACTGCTGTTCCTCGACGAGCCGACCACCGGTTTCGACCCCTCGGCCCGGCACGAGGCCTGGGAAGTGATCAAGAACCTCGCATCGCTCGGCATGACAGTACTGCTCACCACGCACTACATGGACGAGGCGCAATTCCTCGCCGACCGGGTCGCGGTGATCGCGGCTGGCCAGATCGTGGCCGAGGGCACGCCTGCCACGCTCGGCGACCGTGAGCTGGCCACGGCGCGGATCCGGTACCGCGCCCCGGCTGGCGCGACTCCCCCGGAAAGCCTGTCCGCCCCGCCAGGACCGGATGGTTACATCGAGATCACACCCGATGACGTCGTCCAAGCCCTGCACCAGCTCACTGGCTGGGCCATCGATCACCGGGCCCACCTCGACGGGCTGCAGGTGCTAAGGCCGTCCCTGGAGGACATCTACCTCTCGCTCACCGGCCCGCCGTCCGGCCAGCACGGCCAGCCTGCCCCAGCCGGGAAGCAGACAGGACGCACGGCATGAACGCGGCAGCGCTCACTCTCTCGCAGGCGCGTTATGTGAACAAGGCCTACTGGCGCAGTCCAGCCTCGGCATTCTTCGCCCTTGTTTACCCGCTCATGTTCCTGGTGATCTTCACATCAATATTCCGCAACTCCACGGTTCAGTTCGGCGCGAGGTCGGTGAACGAGGCCACGTTTTACGTGCCTGCCATGGTGGCACTGGCGGTGATCACGGTCTGCTTCAACAATATTGCGGTGGCGATCACGTTCCAGCGGGATTCCGGTGTGCTCAAGCGCGTCAACGGGACTCCGCTGCCCAGCGCATCGTTCTTTGGCGCCCGGATACTGCACGCGGTACTCGTTTCGGTACTGCTGGTGATAATCACGGCAGCGTTCGGGCGCGTGTTCTACGGCGCTGACATCCCCACCGGTGTCACCCTGCTGCGGATGCTGGTCATGCTCGCCGTCGGTGCGGCCGCGTTCTGCGCCCTCGGGTTCGCGATCTCGGCGGTCATCCCCAACGCCGACGCCTCGCTGCCAATCGTCAACGCCGTCATCCTGCCGCTGCTTTTCCTGTCCGGGGTCTTCATCCCGCTCGGGAACAATCCGCCCGCCTGGATGCTCTGGGTCGGCCGGTTCTTCCCGGTCAGGCATTTCCTCAGCGGAATTCAGGCCGGGTTCCTCGGCGCCCCGTTCAACTGGACCGACGTCCTGGTGGTAGCCGCCTGGGGCTTTGCCGGGCTCCTCTTCGCAGTTCGCTTCTTCCGCTGGGAACCCCGAGCAGGCTGAGGCACGGGCCGCTGATGCTCCGGGCGGGGACCCGTTAAAATCCTGACGGAATACCCGGCAGCGACGGCCCCTATGCGGCAGCGCAAAATAAGAGTAAAATGTGATTTGTTGCTCCGGACCTAGGTGGCTCATTCCGCAATAACGAGCGGGTGAGCGGGAAGGGCCCGGAGTTCTGTTTTTGTACACGGAGCCAGGGCTGATGTGCACCATCGCGTGGAGCCTGACCGAGTCTGCCGGGCTCCCGGTCGCCGCATACGCGGTTGCCGCCTGGCTGGGCGGACGCGATGCCGGGCTGATCGCAGGCCTCGCGGTGATGATGATAACCGAGCCGACCGGCATGTTCCTGATGCTCTCTACCGTCGTTACCATCGCGCTCGTCGGCGCCGGAACTGGCGCGTCCACCCTGTGGTTCCTGTATGCGCTGCGCAGGCTCGGGCTGTGGCTCCGTTTCGCCCCAGCCTGAGCCAGGAAAGCCGACCGGTGGCAGTACCGCGGCAGGCGTTGATCAGGCATCGAGGAAGTAGTCGTTGATGTACTTCTCCCCCTCGTCGCAGAAGTACGTGACGACGTGCCGGAGGCCGGGGTGCCGTGCTCGCAACTCGCGGGCGGCGATCAGGTGCGCGCCGGAACTGGGGCCTACGAACAGCCCGAACTCGCGGGCCAGGCGGCGCATCTCGGCGATCGCCGCGTCGCTGTCCACAGCGACGATCTCGTCGATGACCTGCCGGTGCCGGGCGAAAATGCCGGGGACGAAGCCGTCGGAGATGCCCTCGATGAAGTGCCGGCCGACCTCACCGCACATCAGCATGCACGACTCGTTGGGCTCGACGGCGACGACCCGGCAGGCTGGGTTGCGCTGGCGGAAGCACTGACCCACGCCGACGATGGTGCCCCCGGTGCCGACCCCGCCGACCACGGCGTCGGGTACCACGCCGTCCGGTAGCTGGGCCAGCGTCTCCGGGCCGAGCCAGGTGCGGTTCTCCTCAACGTTCCACTCCGAGTCGAATTGCTGCGGCGCGAAATATCCCGGCTGGCGGCCGAGTTCGGCGACCTTGGCCAGTGCGTCATTGACGTGAAAGTCACCGAGCGTCATCACCTGCGCGCCGAAGGCCCGCGAGATCGCCAGCCGCTCGCCGCTCATCCCATTCGGCATCACGACCAGCATCCGGTAGCCCTTCACGGCAGCGACCATGCTCATCGCGTTCCCGGTATTGCCGCTGCTTGCCTCCACGATGGTGTCACCCGGCCGCAGCAGCCCTTCGCGTTCCGCCCGCTCGATCATGTACTTGGCGATGCGCGCCTTAATTGACCCGGAAGGGTTGAGAAACTCCAGCTTGACCCATATCCCGTCAACCACGACCAGGGGCGTGTTGCCGATCGCATCCAGGATCGTGCCGCCACCTCGCCGGAGCAAGCCAGCGGCAGGCTCCCGCGCCGGGCCCGCGACCTGTTCCCGCGCCTCGTGCGCCGCAGAACGCGGCCCGCTCATGGCATTCATGCCTGCAGCCTATGTGCGCGCGGTCGGCAACAAGCCGCCTGCCCTTCGGGCCGAGTGCGGTCGCAGCCAGGTAACGGCCCTGGTGTCATCGAAGCCGCGGCCCCGTGGGCGGGTGCACCGACGGCCGGCCATGATGAGAACGTGGCAACCGCTCCACTTGGCGGCGAGGTACGCACTCGGCCACTCCATGGAGGTATGACATGGCTTACCAGGCTCGATGCGATGCAGGTGCGGCCACCGCCGGCCGAAAGTCATGGTCGGCCCGATGACCGTGCTGGTTGGCCGCCGCGAATCGTTTAACGCCGCGCACCAGCTATATGACCCGGGCCTATCCGACGACGAGAACCGGCAGCTGTTCGGGAAATGCGCGAATCTGCATGGGCACAATTACATACTGGAGGCTGTCGTGGCTGGCGAGATCGATCAGGCCAGCGGCTATGTCTTGGACCTGAAACTGCTTTCGGACGTCATGTGCCGGCAGGTCATCCGGGATGTAGACCACCGCAACCTCAATACCGATGTTCCATGGCTCGAGGGCCGCATCCCGACTGCCGAAAACCTCGCCCTGACCTTCTGGGAACGGCTGCGGCCGGAGTTTCCGGAGGGGCTGCTGCGGTCAGTTCGCGTATGGGAGACCGACAAGAACTGGGCTGAAGTCAGTGATCAAGCCTGAGACTCCGGCCAGGGAGGGCCGGGCCTTGCGTAGCCGTTACACCGCCGCGGACCTTCGCGTCTTCACCCGCGAGGAGGCGAGCCGGTTTGTTCCCCAAGGAAACGGTGATCCCCAGACCGATATCGTCTTGGCCTGGGAACTGTTGTACCGGCTCGAACCGGAACTCTATGACCAGCTTGCCAGCGCCGAGCGCCTCCATCAGGGCGTCCTTGGCTGGCTGCCGCAGACCGCAGACCGGATCGCCGAGGTCGGCGCTGGCACGGGACGGCTCACGCTCGAGCTCATCGATCGTGGGCGGGAGGTCGTGGCGATTGAGCCCGCGAAACCCTTGCGGCAGATCCTGAACCGCAAGCTCGCGGAAACGCATCACGGCAACCGCGCACGAGTGACCCACGGGTTTTTCGACGATCTGCCCCTTCCCGACGATTTTGCTGACCTGGTCGTCGCCTGCTCGGCCTTCACCCCCACCTCCGGCCACGGCGGCGAGGCCGGCCTGTTTGAGATGGAGCGGGTGTGCAGGCCGGGCGGCTGCGTCGCCATTATCTGGCCGAACAACATCAGCTGGCTCGCTGCCCATGACTACCTGCATGTCTCCTTTGACGGACCGATGTTCGTCGAGTTTCCCAGCCACAAAGAGGCAGTTGAGGTGGCCGAGATCTTCTATCCCAACGCGATCGAAGAAGTCCGTCGGCGCGGCCGACGGCAGGTTCCGTTCGAGATTCTGGGGATCAACCCGCCGCGCGATCTCGCTTTCAAGATGCTGGCACGATGAAAATCGCAATCATGGCACCGCTCGTGACAGCCATCCGCGAGCCCCAGCGCGGCGGTTCGCAGACCTTCGTGTCCGATCTTGCCCGCGGCCTGGCCGGCCGGGGGCACGAAGTTCACGTCTACGCAGCCTCCGGATCGGAGATCCCAGGGGTTAAGGTAATCGACACCGGAGCCGATCCCGGGGCCCTGACCGGGACGCTCTACCGGGCCTTTGGGCCGGCCGGGTCCGGATCAGCGGCGGCCGAGTCTGCTTTCGCCAGCTGTTACCTGAGCGTGCAGCAGATCCGGTATGACGTGATCCACAATCACGCCTTCGACGCGCCCGCCGTCCGGCTCGCGACCATGCTGCCTGCGCCGACGGTACACACGCTGCACCTGCCTCCGGACGAGCCTGTGGCGGCGGCGCTTCGGGCTGCAGCCCGGGGCGGCAGACCGCCAGCAGTCGCCACCGTATCGGCTTTCCAAGCCACCGCCTGGCGCAGGATTGTCCGCGTCGACGCGATCCTTCCGCCTTACGTGCCCACAAGTGTCATCCCCTGGTCGCGGACAGCCCGGGATGGCGCCGTATTCGCTGGCAGATTGAGTCCCGAGAAGGGAGCCGCTGAAGCCATCGACATCGCCCGCGCGGCCGGAATCCCGATCGACGTGTACGGCGACATCTACGATGCCGAATACACGCGCGAACAGATCGACCCGCGACGAGACCGGACAGGCGTAGCGGTTCATCAAGGAGTGCCCCGGGCATCGCTGTGGGTGGCAATGGCTCGAGCAGCAGTGGTTTTGTATCCTGCCAGGTGGGATGAACCCTTCGGGATGGCCGCCGCCGAGGCGCAGGCGTGCGGGACTCCCGTCGTCGCGTTCAGCCGCGGGGGACTCTCCGAGGTGATCGCGGACGGCGTGACCGGCTTTCTGGTGCCGCCTGACGACATCCAGGCAGCCGCCGACGCCGTTGGGAGGACGGCTGGAATTTCGAGGCGGGCATGCCGCGCCCATGCCGAGGGCCATCTCGACCTGGAGCTGACCCTGGACGCTCACGAGCGGCTCTACTCGCAAATGGTTACTTCTGGTGCCGGGGGGGCAGACGATGGGTGACCCGATGCACTGGCTGGCCGGACGGGTGGCTGTAGTCACCGGCGCCAGCCGCGGGATCGGAGCTGCCACCGCCGAGGCCATGGCGGCGGCTGGCGCTCACGTCGTTCTTGCCGCCCGGCACCGCGAGGTTCTCGACGGCGTCGCCAGCCGCATCCGAGACACAGGTAGCAAGGCTACGCCGGTGCCCACCGACGTGAGCAATGTCACGGACGTCGAGCGCCTCTTCGCCGCGGCCGGGCGGGTCGGCAGTCTGGCCGCGCTGGTCTGCGCGGCCGGGGTGCTGACGCCCGCGCCGTTCGCCGAAACGACGTCCGAGATCTGGGAAGAGACGCTCGGGGTCAACCTGACAGGCTCATTTCTCTGCTGCCGCGCTGCGTTCATCGCTATGCTCCCCGCGGGCGAAGGGCGGATCGTCAACATCGCCTCGCTCTCCGGCGTCTACGCCACCGAGAAGTTCCCGGGCCTGGCGGCATACAACGTCTCCAAGTACGGAGTCATCGGCCTTACCGAAGCGATCGCGGTGGAGGGTAAGAAACACGGCATCAGCGCCATTTGCGTCAGCCCGGGGGCCGTCGATACCCAGATGCTGCGTCAAGCCAATCCCGGGCTGCAGCCCGGCCTGACAGCCGGAGATGTCGCGGAATTGATCCTTGCGCTTCTTGACAGCCCGCTGGCTCCGGCAAGCGGGGCGAACATCCCCCTGTTCTCCAACGCCTAACCGGGCCTAGCCATTGGTTGATGGCACGCTCATGCGCCATGGGCCAGCGACCACAGGTCCGCGTGTTCATCGGCGAGCAAGCCTCGAGCCAGCCGAACTCGCAAGGCTACGAGGCGCGAGCAGGCCGCCATCTCGGAGTCGCCGTCCAGTTCGGGATCACCGCCTCCAGCTTGATCGCGTCGCAGTCAGCGACCGTGCGCAGATGGAGGATCCTGGACAGCTCAGCCCCCGGGAGCCCGAATCGCCGATTCCGTCCCCAGTAGCTATCAAGACCTTCTGATATCTGGCCCTACAGCGACACGACGAAGGCAGCCGCTGTAAGCAGCCACTAGATAGCAGCAATGATGCCGATCCCGTCTGCTAAAGGCCCGCCGACGAACACGTCATCCTGGCAATTCATTGCACCAGGACATGGGCCTTTGGTCATTGGCGGCGCTGAAACAGTCCTCGGCAGAGGGGACCAACGACCCTGGCGCACGGCGATGCCGGGACTCAAATCTGGAGGTAGTACCCTCACGGTCCTACATCCGGATATGTGATATATGACTGGATACCAGAGGAGCAGGCCCGGCCCGGGACGATTGACGTAGCGGCGGCCCAGATGATACGGAGGCCATGGATGGCCGATCAGCTGCCAAGCTGGACCGACGGGCAGGCGAAGGCGCAGATCCTGGAATTCGTGCGGTCGGTGACCGAGCCAGGTGAGTCGTTCGCGCCGCCGCCGGAGCGGATCGCGGTGTTCGACAACGACGGGACATTGTCGTGCGAGAAGCCAATGTCTGCGCAGGCCGCCTTCCTGCTGCGGCGGTGGCAGGAGATTGCTCAGGCCCATCCCGGCAAGGCGAGGCAGCAGCCGTGGAAGGCTGCCGCCGAGGGAGACAGCAAATGGTTCGCGGCGTTCCTGAACCGCATGCCGGAGCTGATCAAGGGCATGGCGGAAGCCTACGAGGGCATTACCGTCGAGGCGTTCGAGAGAGCCGTTCGTGGTTTCCTTGATACCGTGCACCACCCGGCTTTTGGTGTTCCTTACACCAGGCTCGGCTACCGTCCGATGCGCGAGCTGATTGACCTGCTGACGGCCAGGGAGTTCGAGGTGTATATCTGCTCGCCGGGCGGCCGAGATTTCGTCCGGGTGGTGTCGGCGGAGATGTACGGCATCCCCCGGCAGCGGGTGATCGGCTCGGGCACTGCGCTGGAGTACCGCCATGGCAAGGTGTACCGCACGAAAGGCGTCGATCAGCCGGTCGATGACGGGCCCGGGAAGCCCGTCCACATCTGGTCCCATGCCGGGCGCAAGCCGCTGCTGGCCGGCGGGAACGCCGACGGGGATGCCGCGATGCTGCGGACGGCGCGGTTCGGCTTGCTGATCCGCCACGATGACGCCGGGCGGGAATTCGCATACGACGCGGGCGCGGAAAAGGCCCTGGCCAAGGCGCGGGAACGCGGCTGGACGGTCGTGAGCATGCAGAACGACTTCAAGGTGGTGCTTGGCCTGTGACGGCGGGGAACGCCGGTACCGCGGCCGGGTGGGCAACCTGCCTCAGGGCACCGGGCCGGTGCTGACGGTGCCAGGGCTCCGCTGGCTCCGGTTCAGTGCGGGTAGTCAGCCAGCAGCCTCTCAGTCGTTTCGAGCGCCGGAACCGGACGGCGGGTGAGAGACTGCTTGTCGGCTCGCTGGGCTAGCTGAGGGGACGGCATGCGGGGCAGGGGCACATGATCCTCGCGGCGGTTGCTGCCGAGGCGTCGGGTGAGACGTTCACCGGGCTGATGGATCACGTTGCCCAGGGTTTCGAGGCATTGGGAGCCGCTATCCTGGTAGTCGGCGTGACGTGGTCGTTCGTGCTCGCGGCGGTGGCCTTGCGGCGGTCCGACCGTCCGGCTAAGGCTTACCTGGTACTGCGCCAGGCGTTCGGCGGGACCCTGCTGCTCGGGCTGGAAATTCTGGTCGCCGCTGACCTGGTTCGCACCGTCGCGGTTGCTCCTACTCTCGATAATGTCCTCGTGCTCGGGCTGATCGTGGTGATCAGGACGTTCCTGAGCTTCTCGCTGGAAACCGAGATAGAGGGCGTTGCGCCGTGGCGGCGTGCCCTGATCAGCGGAGCGACGACGATCCGCCGAGCATCGGCTAGCGCGCTGGAGCCCGAGCCGCCGCCCTGACAGCCGATTCGCGAGTTACCTTAAACCCCGCCGCGGGACGGCTCAACCCGGCGCTGCACATCGTCCGGATCACCCAGTCGCGCCACGACAGCGGCGGCGCCGCCACTACCTACGCAAGATCACCGAATGAATCCTCGCCGGTGGCGAGCCTCAAGCCCGCCTGGCCGGATCAGCCGGCTAGGCAGCGGCCAGCGGATCATCACCGGCGGAGTCACCCGGCGCTTCGCAGGTCCCGTCAGGCTTACGGCGCCTGAGCATGATGGCCACGGCCGCGCCGGCGGCCGCCAGCATGGCTGTTGCGGCCACCGCTTTGGGCCAGCGCCGCCGAGATGCGGCGACATCCACGCGAGGCGGGGTGACATCTACGAGGCGCGCCGTTGCCGCGAGCACCTCGCAGATCTTCGGCGCGATGGTGTCCTGGATCGTAAGGCCGCTCCGCTCGATGCGCGGCGCTGTCCAGGCACGTGCCCCGCTGACCCGCGGCGCAGCCCACGCCGCGGCATTACTGGCGCCGCGCCGCGCCGCCGCCATCCCGGTGGTTTTCGCCACCGGCACGGCTGCCCTGACCGCGGCTGCCGACCGGGCCAGTTGCAGCATGCGGCCGCGCGTGTCCGCAGCCTCGGCCTCGGCTGCGACCTGGGCCGCGCGTTTTCTGCTCAGGACTGGCACTTGAGCCTCCCGGGGTGCTGGAATGACACATTTCGCTCACTGAGCGTCGTCAGCAACGGCTGGGCAAGGCTGCCCGGCATCACCCAGCGCCAGGGCTGAGTGTTTGCCGGGCTCGCCTTCACTGGCACTTCCCAGATGCGGCGTTGTGCAGATTGGCTGCAGCGGTCTTCACCTGGGTGATCGTTGAGACGACCGCCGCTACAGTGGCCAGGGAAGGCTGGGCCTTCGCGGACTTGACCGCCGCCAGCAAGCCGGACAGCGAGGTGCGCAGCGCCGTGGTCTGCGACGGGTACGCCGACTTCGCCTCGCTGGCGAACGTTTTCGCGTTGGCCTGAACCTTGCTCACTGCGGTGCTTACCGAGCTGAGGTCACTGACATTGACAGTGACATTGCCAAGGTCCTGAACCGAGGTCTTGAGCTGGCTGGCGGCCGTGCAGTAGGCCGGCTTGCTGCTACCGCATCCCGCGGCAACCCCGGACAAAATCACGACGGCGGCCGGAGCCAGCAGCCATCTGCGTATCCCCGGCCGGTGTGCAGGTCTCATATGTCCGCCTCTCACGCCTCCGCGCGGTATGGGCGCGTTGCAGCGACCAGCATGACCGAAATGGCCCAGGCCTCCATCTTTATCAATGGTCGACGCGATAGACCACAGATGTCGTCACCCGCCCTGGGTGATAGCAGCGCCCAACCCGCAGCTGATACTCGGCCCACTTGGGTGAAATATGCGCTAGCTGCCCTCGCGGCCGGTGTAGTCGTCCCTGCAACGAAGGACGGTTTCGACGCTGAGGTCTCTGCCCACTTGCAGCGCCCGCTCGGCGGCGGCGATCGACAACCTCTACCGAGTCATGCAACAGGTGCAACCGGCCACCGCCGCGGGCAGGTCGGTGTAGACGAGCGCGCCCAGCACCGCGGCGCCGAAGACCTGTCCGACCTGGCGCAGCGCGTTGAGCATGGGCCGAGGCCATCCCGGCGCCTGATTCCAGGACCTGTCTTTGCCACCAAAGACGAGACAGCCCGGCCGTTTCGTGAGATGGGAGGGCAAGAAGTCGGGACAGGCTGTCGGCGCCACCCACCGTCAGCCTCCGCTGCCCAGGCACCGGAATCCGCCGGCTGGCGGATGTCTTCACCACAGCAGCGACGGCACGCTGAAACAGCGAATGAAGCTGGTCGATGGGACAAGGAGATCGGCCGGAAGACTCCGGAGGAGAGGAATCATGCCAGCACGAAGGAAGATCGCGGTAGCGGCCATGCCACCAGCGTCGGGGGTGGGAGACACAGGTCACATTCGGCGGGGCTCACATTTTTGCCGGGCTGTCTCGTCACTCCTATGTACGAATCCGGATTCTCCTGTGTGGAAAGGAACGTCATGAGCTCAGCGGTTGAAACCCTTCGCCGTGACTTCGGCGGCGACATCATCGAACCGGGCGGAGCGGAGTACGAATCGGCTCGCCGCTCGGTACTGGCCTCGGGCACTCCGGCCTTCGTGCTGCGGCCGCAGAGCGTCGGGGACGTGCAGGCAGGTGTCAGGTTCGCTGCCAGCGCAGGGCTTCTGCTGTCCGTGCGGGGCGGCGGTCATGGCTTTGCGGGCTTCGGCACCAACGACGGCGGCGTCGTGATCGACCTCAGCAAGCTCGCGACCGTGGAGATCATCGACAGCGAACGTCACCTCGTGCGGATTGGCGGCGGCGCCACCTGGGGTCAGGTCGCGGCCGCCTTGGCCCCGCATGGCCTGGCGATCTCCTCGGGTGATACCAAGAGCGTCGGTGTCGGCGGGCTGACACTGACCGGCGGCATCGGCTGGAAAGTCAGGAAGTACGGCCTGGCCCTGGACAACGTGACCGCCGCAGAGGTGGTCACCGCCGGCGGGGAGGCCGTGCGTGCGAGCGCGGCGCAGAACCCGGAGCTGTTCTGGGCGATTCGCGGTGGCGGCGGCAATTTCGGGATCGTGACCGCCTTCGAGTTCGCGGCCCACCCGACGACAGACATCTTCTACGGCAAGATCGCCTTCCCGGCACCGCAGGCGGCCGCCGTGCTCCAGGGCTGGGCGGACTACCTCCGCGCCGCCCCCGAAGAGCTCACTTCCATCGCGGCCTTTGCCAATCCATTCGCCGGCGGCCCCGACGCGCCAGTCGAGATCCACGTCGCCTTCGACGGCGATGACCCGGAGCTCGCGGCCCAGGCTATCGACCCGATCCGCCGGCTCGGCACGGTGACCGGCGACGATGTCGCGCTGCAACCCTATGCGGACACGCTCGTGGACGGCATGACCCCGCCGCCTGGCATTCAGTTTGTAACCCGGAGCGCGTTTGCCGACAAGGAATCGGTGTCCGAGGTCCTGCAGATCCTTGCTGAGGCCGGGGCATCGGAGCGGTCGCCGTTTATTGCCGTCCGCAGCGTCGGCGGTGCGGTATCCCGGGTCCCCGACGACGCCACCGCCTACGCGCACCGCCAAGCGGAGCTGATGTTCGTGACTACCATCGCGGGTCCGAAGCCGGTCGTCGAGGCCGCTCGCCCAGCGCTGGACGCGATCTGGGCGAGACTCGCACCTCACGTCAACGGCGCCTACGCAAACTTCCTCGCCTCTGCCACCGAGGAGGATGTCGCCGCGATCTATCCAGCGGAGACCTATCAGCGGCTCGCGGCGGTCAAGCGTCAGTACGACCCCGGCAACCTGTTCGCCGGCAACCACAACGTCAGGCCTCAGTAAGCCCTCGGCGGACAAGCACAACGGCGGCCCCGCACATGCCGCGGGGCCACCGGCTTCCAATGCGGGAGGCTTCCTGTGTATCCGGGCCTGTGCAACGGCGATGAGGCTCGCGTAACGACTGTGGGTTACCGACCTGGCTAATGGCCTTTCAGAGCCCCTGCAGACGGCTGGCCTGCGTCAGCGGGCGCTGAGAAGCAAGACTGGGATCGCGCTGCCCCATGCCGCCGTCTCCGCTACCCGGCCGGGCCGCCGGCGCAGGGTGCCGACCTCGCCGTGCCGGCCGAGTACCAGCAGATCGAACCCATGCTCGGCGGCGTAGTCGCACACCACCCGGGCGACCTGCGGGCTCTCGATGATCTCCAGGCTCATCCGGGCGCCGCTGGCAGGCGCCACGGCCTGCCGGGCCCGCTCGAACTGCTCTTCGGCCCGCCGCCGGGCCGCGGCCCGCTCGCTGTCACGCTCGTCGGCGGCCTCGACATGCAGATTCTCCGGCACGACGGCAAGAGCGACAACGTGGCCGTCGTCACCGGCGATCGACGCAGCGGCGCTCAGTGCCTCGGCCGCATCGGCGGAAGCGTCCCAGCCCACCAGCACGTGACGGAACCGCCCGGCAGTCACCGGGTCCAGCCTCCCGGCTTCCCGCGATCCGAATGACCAGCAGTCACTGTGGCCTCCCTCACCAGCACTGCGGATCGCCACCGCAGGCTCCGCAGCGGGCAGGCATCCGGTGTAGAGGCCATCAGCAAGCTGCCCCCTCGCGATTCCGGCGGCCTCATCGCCACCGCCATTCTCTTCGGCGCCGCGACCGTTCACAAGCAGGAAACCAGAATCACGCATTGCACTGAAACGGACCTTAGCCTGACGACCCGGCTCGGCGAGCGGATCCAGCTCGTCGGCGACGACATCTTCGTCACGAACCCGAAGATCATCGCCGACGCGATCAGGCGCGGCATCGGCAACGCGGCGCTGATCAAGGTGAACCAGATCGGCACCGTGACCGAGACACTGGAAGCGATAGCGACCTGCCGCCGCGGCGGCTACTCCCAGCTCGTCTCGCACCGCTCCGGCGAGACCACCGATACCTTCATCGCCGACCTGGCCGTCAGCTGCGGCTCCGGTGAACTCAAGACCGGAGCCCCGGCCCGCGGCGAGCGGGTAGCCAAGTACAACCGGCTGATCGAGATCGCCGCCGCCCATCCCAGCCTGCCCTACGGCATCCCGGCACCCTGACACAGCCGCCGGGCGGTCAGCTCAGCGCGGTAACCACCGCGAGCACCGCGACCAGCGCTACCAGCATGTACGCGAGGTAGGCATCCAGGCGCCCGGACTGGAGCCGCTTAACGGTCCGCACTACCGCGCCGAGCGGGCGCAGCACCGGCCGGTAGAGATACTCCTCGATGACCTCGATGACGTCCGAGGCGTATTCGATGTGCGGGTCCGCCGGGTCAGGAGGCGCTCCCGGACCGGTGCCGGCCTCGGCTGGCGCGATGTGACTGACCTCGGTCTGCGTATGCAGCACTGCCGCGAGCACGCGGCGGGTGGGATTGGCAAAGCCGAATGCGGTGTACCGGCTGGCTCCCGTCACGCCCGCGGTGGCCGACCGCCACGGCGGCACCCGCCGCACCTGGAACATCCGGCTGCCCGCAGCGGCCCAGGCAAGGAGCGTGACGATCAGGAACAGGGCGGGCATGGCGATCCATAGCCAGGAAGGCGACAGGATCGAGAAGCCGGCGAACACTGGCTGCAGCACCCATGGGGACTTCAGCGCGGCGGCGGTGACGGGGGCGGGCACGACCGGCGCGAGCCCGGCCGCGATCGCGCGGATCTCCAGCGGGGCGAGCGCGGCGAGCACTAGGCAGCCCGCCGACAGCAAGACGATGGCTGCCCGCCCGGCCAGGCCGTAGTCGCGCTCCGGCGGCTGCACGGTGCCGCGGGACCGCGGCTGGCCGAGGACCACCATGCCGATCAGCCGGACGAACGTCACCCCGGCGAACCCCGCGGTCAGCGCCACGGCGGCACCGGTGACGGCGAGCACCAGCCGGAAGCCCAGCCCGGGCACCCGGAACTGCTGCATCAGGGCCTCCAACAGGAACCACTCGGAAACGAACCCGGTGGTCAGCGGCAGGCCCGCCAGAGTGAGGCCACCGATGGCCATCCCGGTGCCGCTCCACGGCGTCCGCCTCGCCAGCCCGCTCAGCACATCCAGATCGCCGGTCTCCCCGGGCGACTCGATCCCGGCGCTGGCAGTGAACAGCAGCGACTTCGCCGCGGTGTGCGCGATCACCTGGAGGGTCGCGGCCAGCAGCCCGGCGGCGACCAGGTGCTGGTCCCGCACGGTCGCGCCGACCAGCGCCACGCCGAACCCGGCCAGGATCAGGCCGGTGTTCTCCACGCTGGAGTAGGCGATGATGCGCTGCAGGCCGGTCTGCACGGCGGCGTGCGCGATGCCGAGCACCGCGGTGGCCCCGGCCAGTGCCAGCAGCACGCCGGTCAGCCAGGGCGGCGGCGGGCCGAGCAGGGCGAGCGTGCGCCACAGCCCGTAGAAGCCGGCGTTGACCGCCACGCCCGCCATCACCGCCCGGGCCGGGCCGGGTGCGGCAGCATAGCCGCGCGGCAGCCAGACCTGGAAAGGCAGCAGGCCGACCTTGACCGCGAAGCCGAGCAGCAGCAGCGCCTGTGCCGTGGCGAGTACTGCGCCGCCCGGCACCTGCGCGAAGCTGGCCAGCGCCAGCGAGCCTGATCTGGCAGCCAGCAGTACCAGGCCGGCCAGCAGCGACGCGCCGCTGAGCTTGCCGAACGCAAGCGTGACCAGCGCCGCGCCGGGACGGCCCTGCCGTTTCCGCTCGAATCCGGCGAGCAGGTAGAACGCGACAGTGAGCGTCTCCCAGGCGAACAGCAGCGTGAAGGCATCCCCGGCGGTGAGGACCACCGCGACCGCGCCGAGGGCGAGCGCGTAGCTGGCGCCGAGCCCGCGGCGCCCCGGGCCGCCGCGGGCCGCCCAGCTGGCAAACGCCAGTGAGACGGCGGTGGCCGCGCTGAATGTGATGACCAGGAACAGCCCGGACAGCCGGTCGGCGGCCAGGCCGGCGGTGCCGGGCCCGAGCACGCCGTCCAATAGCCGCGGCCGGTGCCCGGCGAGCGCGCCAGTCCCGCCCGCCGCGAGGCACGCGGAGCCGGCCGCGCCGAGCAGGTACGGCAGCGGCATTAGCCGGGGCAGTCTCGCCCCGGCGGCGAGATCGAGGGCCGCCGCGGCGGCCAGCAGGGCGAGCCCGGCGGCGAGCAGGCCGGCGAATCCGTTCACCGCTGCGCTCCGGGGAGGCGGCCGGCCGCCAGCAGCAGCGCGTGCAGGATGCTGAACGGGCTCGGCGGGGAACCCGGCAGCCAGAGGTCAACCGGCACCGTGGCGGCGACCCCGCCGGTTGTCGCATAGGACGGGCTGGCCAGGCCGCCGCTGACCGCATCGGTGCCGACGGCAATGACGATCTTCGGGTCCGGCATGGCGTCGTATGCGCGGCGCAGCGGCTCGGTCATTCCCCGGGCCCCTGCCCCGGTGACTAGCAGGACATCCGCGTGCCGCGGGCTCGCGGTAAGGAAGATCCCGAGCCGGTGCATGTCGTAGACCGGGTTCAGCAACGCCAGGATCTCCCACTCCTCGGTGCCGTCCGAGCCGGCGTCGACATGGCGCAGGTGCACCGAGCGGCGCAGGGCGGCGGTCCTGGCCAGCAGGCCGTCTCGGATCCCGGCCAGGTTCTCGGGAGTCTCCGGGATCTCCGGGACCACGAGGCCAGCCCGCCGCAGTGCGGCCGCCGCGGGTCCTGCGGACCAGCCGAATACGTCGGGCCAGGCGGCCACGCACCGGCCGCACTGCACACACCTTCCCCGGTCCAGCCGGACTGACCCGTCCGGAGCCGCCGTGATCGCGCCGGTCGGGCACAGCCGATCCATCTGGCCGGCGTTAGCGGGGCGCGTATTCAGCACGGTCGCGGTCCCGCGCGAGGTCTGTGCGTACGGGTCGGGCCGGGCCGGCCAGCGGGTGCTGAGCACGCCGTCGCGAAGTCCCCTGAGCACCCACATCTAGCCCGCCACCCCCGCGACTGACAGCCCGAAGCTCGCCTCGATGAACGGGAAGTCGGTGAGGATGTCACCGGTGAATACCTCGTGCATCAGCACCAGGTTGTGGAACGAGGCCGAGCGGGGCCGGCATCGGGTGACCCGGCCGTCTTCGAGCCGCACGTCGTACAGCACCTCGCCCTGTGGTGCCTCAGCCCATCCGACGACGCGGCCGCCGACCGGCTCGCAGGCCGCGCGGAGCGGGCCGGCGGCCTCGCTCAGCTCATCGGCGACCTGGCGGAGCAGGTGGAACGACTGGGCCACCTCGTCCCACCGGACCCGGAGCCTGGCCAGGGCGTCGCCGCCGGGATGCGGGGCCGGCTGCCGCAGCCCGAGTGAGGGATAAGCGTCATACGGGCGGATCTCACGGGCATCGTCGGAGAGCCCTGATCCCTTGCCGACGGGGCCGAGCGCCCCGTGCTCACGGGCTCTTTGCGGCCGCAGCGGGCCGGTTCGCCGCAGCCGGTCCAGGAACGACGCGGTGCCCATCAGCGCCCTGGCATCTGCCGTGACCGCTTTCTCCAGACGGCCAACCCCGGCAAGGAGCTCACCCGGCTTGATCTGCGGCAGGCCGCTGACCCCGCCCGGCACGACCACCCCCCGGCCGAACCTGCTGCCGCACAGCCGGCTGACCAGCCGCAGCACCTGCTCCTTGTGCCAGCCGAACCTGGCCGTGGCTACCGCCAGCCCGGCCGCGTCGGCCAGCCTGACCGCCACGTCGAGATGGCAGGCAAGGCGCTCAAGTTCGGCATGCAGCGTCCTGACCAGCGCCGCGGGCCACGGCACAACGACGTCGCAGATCCGCTCCAGAGCGTGGCAGAAGGCAAGCGCGTGCGCGACGGCGGCGGTGCCCTCGACCCGCTCGGCCAGCAGAACTGCGTCGGCCGGGGTCATCCCCTCGAAACGCTTCTCGATCCCGCGGTGCTTATAGAACACCCGCATATTGAGGTGCGGAATGTCCTCTCCCGGCGTTTCCACCAGGTATTCCACCGACTCGACGACCCCGGAGCGGACCGGGCCATGCGGGATCGTGAACATGCCCGGGCCGATCACGTGCAGCGGGAGCGCCCGCGGATCCGGCTCGATGACCGATGGCCCGCCCGCAATGCCCGGCCTCGGCCGCGGCGCGTTCCCAGGCGGCAGCGGCAGGAGCAGCGGCTCGGGCCGCGGATGGTCCTGGGGAATGACGCCGAACAGGTCACTGATCTCGCGCTCGTACCAGAACGCGGCGCCGAGTCTCGGGGTCAGCGCGGGATAACCGGCGGCTGCCGGGGGAAGCAGCGTTTCCCAGGTGCCGATGCCGTCCGGGCCGGCCAGGTGCGCCGACAGCAGCAGGCCGCCGGGCCGCGCGGTGCCGAACAGGCCGGCGAACCTGCGGCCAGCCGCCACCTCGCTGGCCAGGCCGTCCCAGAGCGCGAGTACATCGGCGGTCACCCGGGCGCCGGCCCCGGCCGGCATCATGCCACCCCCCCGAGCAGCGCCGCGGCCCGGGTGAGCAGCCCGGTCAGCTCAGCCGGCGGGTGCACGCCGAGCACCAGGAGAACCACAACGCCAGCGGCAACCGGCACTACCATCCAGGCGCTCGGCTCGCCCCGGGAATAACGCGCTGCCGCGCGGGCGTCCGCGGGCATGAACAGCATCCTGTTAGCCGCAGCCGACAGGCCCAGGAACGCCAGCGTAACCAGGATGATCAGCACGGCCGCACCGGCATCTGATGAGGCGGCGAACCCGCCTCGCACGATCTCGAACTCGCTGCGGAAGATCCCGAATGGCGGCATCGCGGACAGCGCGAGCACGGCGAGCAGGAACAGCGGCCCGCTCCACGGCAGCAGGTCCAGGCCGCCGCTGACCGAGGAGATCCCTTTGCTGCCGAACTTGCGGACCAGCACCCCGGCGCCCATGAACGCGTTCCCCTTCGCGGCGGCGTGGGCGAGCACGTGCAGCAGCACTCCGGCCAGCGCGATCGGCGCGCCGAAACTCACCCCGATCGCAAGAATGCCCATATGCTCCACGCTGGAGTAGGCCAGCAGCCGCTTGTAGTCCCGCTGATCGAACAGGTACAGCGCGGCCAGCAGCAGCGAGGCCACCCCGAACACCAGCAGCACGTCACGCGGGAAGCGCGGGCCCAGAGCGGCGACTGCCACCTGGTAGTAGCGCAGTATCGCGTAGAAGCTCACGGCGAGCAGCGAGCCCGACAACAGCGCGGACACCGGCGTCGGCGCCTCGGAATGCGCGTCGGGCAGCCAGGTATGCACCGGGAACAGGCCCATCTTGGTGCCGAAGCCAAGTACCGCCAGCCCGAACGCCAGCCGCACCGGAGCATGCGGCAGCCGGGCACCCGCATGCAGCAGCGGGCCGAACGCGAGGTCGTAATGCTCGCCGAGGACCTGAGCGCCGGCATAGTAGGCAAAGATCGTCGCGAGCAGCGCGATGCCGAGGCCGGCCGACGCGATCAGGATGTACTTCCAGGCCGCCTCCGCAGCCCCGTCGGTGTCCTCGATAGCGACCAGCAGCGCCGAGATCACCGTGGTCACCTCGATGGCAATCCACAGCAGCGCCAGGCTACTCATCATCGGCGCCGCGAGCATCGACCAGGCGAACAAGTTTAGCCCCGCGTAGAACCGCCGGCCGTACCGAGTGAAACCAGGACTGCGACTGTCACCGGCCAGGTAGCCGACCGAGTACACGGCCACCGCGGCATACAGGAAGCTCGTGGCCAGCAAGAACACCACGCTGACCGCATCGATCCGCAGGTAGGAGAGATATCCGAGGTCATGATGGGACGCGGCGGGAACCAGGGCGAGCACCAGCGCGAAGCACAGCGCCCCGGTAGTGGCGGTGACGGACTGGGCCGTCCTCAGCGGCGCCCGCAGCGAGACCAGGGCGGCGGCGACCGGCGCGCCGAGCAGGATCACGATGACAGCCAGCATGTGCTCACCCCCGCAGGCTGGTCAGGTCGGCGGTGGACAGCGACTCGGCGCGGCCATGGTGCACCCGGATCAGCAGGCCGAACACCACGACCACGACCAGCAGGTCGAACAGGAACGCCACCTCCAGGATCAGTGGCAGCCCGGCCGCCACCACGAGGGCAGTCAGCGAGATCCCGTTCTCCAGCGAAAGGAACCCGATCGCCTGCGACGCCACGTCGTGGCGCATGATCATCAGCACGAACGCCACCAGCGCGACCGACACCGATATCGCCAGCGCCGTCAGTGGCAGCACCGGGCTGCGGATGCCCAGCGCGCCGATCGAGAAGAAGCCAAACGCGGCAACGCCGATGGCAAGCAGCACCGTGCTGGCCAGGCTCAGCGCCCCGCTCCCCGCTATATCGCTCCACCCCTCCCCCGGCGCGGCACCGCCGGTGCCGCGCAGCAGCCGCCGCAGCACCAGCGGTACGGTCACCAGCTTCAGTCCTGCCGACAGCGCCGCCAGCACATACAGCTCAGGCAGGTGCCGCGCGGCCGCCACTACGATCGCCAGCACCGAGATCAGCCCGGACTGCGCGGCGTAAAGCCGGACCTGGTCGCGGAGCAAGGCCTGGCGGAACATGCCGAACTCGGCCAGCAGCACGCCCACCGAGATGACGTTCGAGGCACCGGCGAAGACGCTCGGCGCGGCCACCGCCGCCATCAGCGTTCCCCCGCTGGGAACAGCCGGGCCGCCACCTCAGCCACCTCCCAGGTAGAGGGTGAACACGCCGAGCACGGCGAGCAGGAAAGCGCCGGCCACGAACTCGGTGATCTTGAAGAGGCGCAGCTTAGCGAACGAATTGTCGATGACCGCCACCACCGTGCCCAGCACCGCCGCCTTGGCCAGCAGCGCCACGATCGCCAGCGCCACGGCCCCGGCCTGCGGCGTCGCGGCCAGGCCCCATGGCGCCACGAACACGTTGAGCAGGATCGTGTAGAGGATCAGCTGCTTCATCGCCGATCCCCACTTCAGCAGCGCGAGATAGGGACCGGAGTGCTCGAACGGCCGGGCTTCCTCGATCATCCCGAACTCGTTCGTGCCGGTGTGGGTCTCCACCGGGATCCGGCCGGTCTCGTACAGGATCACCATGAACAGCGCAGCCGCCGCCAGCAGATGCGCGGGCCGCACGATCTGGCCCGCCGAGGATCGCACGGTAGCGGCGAGCGCGTACGGCAGGTCGGTCCCGGTCACCAGCGCGACGGTGAACACGACGAACAGCACAACCGGCTCAGTAATCGCAGCGAACGTCTTCGCCCGGCTGGCGCCGAGCTGAGCGTACGGGCTGCCGGTCTCCAGCGCGGCGACCGCGACGACGAAGCTGGCCAGCGACAGGATGAAGCCGCCGCCGAGGATGTCGCCCATGTAGCCGAGCGGCAGCCCGTAGCTGGTCAGCACCGGGATCAGCAGCGGCACGGTCAGGTAGCAGGTGGCCGCGGCCAGCGGGGCGGCCAGGAACACCCAGCTCGCCCCTTCAGGCGCCAGCGCCTCCTTGCGCAGCAGCTTCGCCAGGTCGTAGTAGAGCTGGAGCACCCTGGGCCCGGTCCGGCCCTGCAGCCGCGCCTCCATCCGCGCGATCACACCGGACACCCCGGGCGCGGCGGCCGCGATGGTCACGACCTGGAGAAACTGAATGACAGGTACCGGCAGGGCCGCGCTCACCGGCCCGCTCCTGCCGGGCCGACCGGAGCGGGCCGGCCCGCCGGATCATTGCCGGGCGGCTCCGGCACGTCGGCTGCCACTGACGGCCTCCTCTCCATCCTTCCGGATCTCCCCGGACCAGGTGGTAGAGGCCATTAGCGAGCCAAGCCCGCGGTTCCGGCGAGCCTCATCGCCGACCCTCATTCTGGCGGACACCATACCGCCGCCGCACCGGGTAGACCCGGACCGCCGACGCGACGGAACGGGAGTTCGCGGGGTTACCCCGTTCTGTCACGAAGTCCTCAAGCGCTGCGAGCGGGAAGCCCTTCGTGCGGCCGTCGCGGAACGCAACCTCGGCGACCTCGTCAGCGCTCCCGGCCGGATTTACCAAACCGCCGCAATCACCTGCGGCGCTGGTGGTCTCTTACCCCACCACTGCAGTGCGATGACCTGCGCATTTGTCCAGATGCAGCGTTATCTCCGCCGATTGTCCGCGGCGACTACATCGCTGCTCCCCCCGCTCTGGCCGGAGCTGCCCCCCGCTCTGGCCGGACTAGCCAGCCTGGAATGGCCGGCGGCTGGCTGGCTGCTCGCCTGCTGCCACCCGGCGCAGCCCGAGGCCTGGTCAGCCCTGGGCAGATTTCGCGTCGGTTTCGATTTCTGCGGTGTCGGCCTTCAGCTCCCTGGCTTCCACCTTCCTCGCCTTCTTCATCGAATGCTCGATCTTCGCCCCCATATCGGACACCCCGACCACGACGAGACCTGCCTGCCCGGTGTCGAGGTGCTCGCCAAGCTCCTTCAGGTCGTGGCGGCTCATCCCGGCCGAGGCATGACCGGCGACAGCGCCGAGCACCGCGCCGCCACCGGTAGTCAGCGCAACGAGCCCGCCGCCGATCGCGGCAAACGGGAACAGGACCACGACCAGGCCAGTGGCCAGGCCCACGCCCGCGCCGAGCACCCCGCCCGCGCGGGTCGGCGTCTCGTGCTTCTTGGTGATCTTGACCTTCCCGTCGGCCCGGCGCTCGATCACCGCGGCGTCATAGGCGTCGATCAGGCCGGCCTTGGTGTGCAGGTCCTTGACGAACTCGTAATCAGCGTCCGCATCCGCCGCGCTGTCATACACCCCTACGTAAGCGATGAACGTGTCGACTGCCATCGTGATACCTCCCGTGCGCTGAGCCTGCGAAAGCGCCAAGGTCCGGCCTCCGCCTCGGCGCACATGCTAGCGCGCGTCGGCCAGGGCCGACTGCGCGGGAGCGCGTTCGTTAGCTATGCGGAAACGGCTCCATGTAGACGCCGAACGAGGCCCACGATCGTGCTCGAACATGGCTGCTGGGCCGACGGCTCCAGCTGGACCACCGTCATCAGGCGCCTGCAGCGCGCCGGGTACACCATGTACGCCCCGCCCAACCCGCTGCGCGGCCGGTGCTACGACTCCGCACCGCCAACCCAGCCGGCGAGACGACGGGAACTGCATGACCACGCCCCAATCTCCGGTCCGCGTTGACGCTCCGCCCGCCCCGGTGCCGTCCTGCGCCGGAGCAACCGGGCCGACGCTCACTAGCCTGCGCCCGGCTTACCGATCTGCGCGGCGAGTCGCCGAGGCGTAGCGTGTTCTGCAAGTCCCCTGGTACGGCTCTTTGGCAGACAACATGGAGGCGTGATGGCACAGCAGGACTCAGACCAGCCGGTCGAGCAGTTCCGCCGCGAGTTCGACAAGGATGAGCTGACAATCGAGGGAGAGCGGGACCCGTTCCCGCCAACGCGCTACGACCGGTAAGGTACCGGCGCCGAGCCGTTACTCGCGAATCCGTGCAGTTCCGGCGCCACCACCCGCGAGACGATCAGCGCATAGGCCAGGTCCCAGTCACGGCAGGCCGGGCCCAAGATGCCCGGGAACCAGCTGCTGCGCGGCGGCATGCACCAGGGTGACATGACCGTGCGCGCGGGACCGGGTGATGCTCAGCGCCGCGCCGGCATCCACCAGCGTCGCGCGCTTGAGCACCGCCTCGACCGCATCGACCGCCGCGGCCGGCAGCGCCGACAGGTTCGCCAGGGTCTCCTTGCCGACCTTCCCGTCAGGCTTGCGGAACGAGCGGCGCAACAGCCGCGACTCATACTCCCGGGTCTCCCCGGACTTCGACGGCAAACCGAAGATTATCCTGTCTACAATTCCTGGACCGTCCTGGCCACCTGCCCAGGTCACAGGCAAAATCGGCCTCAAAGCCAGCGAAACTTCAGGTTAGATAGCGGGTCGATTCCTGGCACTCGGTCATCCGGGTTCCTGCCTGTCGGGTTCGGGGGCGGTCAGCGGGAGCCGGATCCGGAACCGGGTGTCGCCGGGGACCGACTCTACGTTGAGGTCCCCGTGATGCTTGTTCACGATGATGCGCCAGGAGATGTCGAGCCCGAGCCCGGTGCCTGTGCCTACCGGCTTGGTGGTGAAGAACGGCTCGAAGATCCGCTCCCGGATCTCCGGCGGCACACCCGGGCCGGTATCGGCGAACTCGACGTAAAGCTGGTCCCGGTCCAGGCCGGTGCGGATGGTCAGCGCGCCGGTTCCGTTCATCGCCGACACCGCGTTGTCGATCAGGTTCGTCCAGACCTGGTTCAGCTCGCCTGCGTAGGCCGGGATCCTCGGCAGCGCGGTGTCGTAGTCCTTGACAACGGTGATGCCGGGAGGGATCTTGCCGCCGAGCATCATCAGGGTGCTGTCCAGCAGTTCGTGCACGTCCACGACCTGGTAAGGCGCCCGGTCCAGTTGTGAGTACTGCCTGGCCGCGCCGACCAGGGCCGAGATCCGGGTAACGGAGTCCTCGATCTCGTTCATCAGCAGCTCGGTCTCGACGGTGTAGTTCAGCCACCGCAGCGCGCCTTCGAGAGTCGCCTCGCCCACGGTAGCCGCGACATGGTCAAGCCAGCCGGTGTCCAGGCCAGCCTGCACGAACGTCGAGGCGATATCCCAGCCGTCAGAAACGCCATGGCCGTCGAGCCAGCCGGTGACGGCATCCTCGCGGTCCGATGCCCCGATCGGGTCAAGCACCGGTGCCTTCGGGACGCGGTCGGCGGCATCTTCCTGCAGCCGGATCAGCGTCTCCAGAGTAGTCCGGTCATACGGACCGGCCGCGATCGTGGCCAGCTTGTGCCGCATCCCGGCGACCCGCTCGCGCAGGGCCGACGTCGCGCGCACGGCAGCGGCGGCCGGGTTGTTCAGCTCATGCGTCAGGCCGGCCGACAACGAGCCCAGCGCCAGCAGCCGTTCCCGCTGGCCCACCGCCTGCCGGGTGTTCTGGACGCCGAAGAACAATCCTTCGAGCAGGTGCACGGCCATCGGGAACCACTCGCGCATCATCCCGGCGAAAACGCTGGCGTCCAGAACGAAGAACCGCGAGGGCTCGGTCACCCGCAGTGAGTTGTTGTAGACCTGCGGCACCCGGTCCCCGAGGTAGGCAAAGAAGGCTCCCGCGTACACGCCGCGCTCCGACGTGCGGACGACTTCGACGTCGTCAGCACCGACCCGGCGTGACAGCACCAGGGCGCCGTCCAGGAGGACATACAGGCAGCGTGCGGGCTCGCCCTCCGCGTACACCGGCCCGGGCTCGATGTGCTCCACGTGCCCGTGGCCGCACAGCCACGCGAGCTGCTCGCCGGTCAGCTTCTCGAACAGGAACAGTATGCGCAGCTCATCGGCGCTGCACGGCAGCGACTGCTCGTGCTCTGTCATCAGAGCTTCTCCAGGTAGCGGTGTACGAGCAGCCGTGCGCCGGACACCCCGTACGCGCCGTGCAGCGCGACTTCTCCCGACTCCGCCCGCACGGAACGGTGCAGCTCACCGCAGCGCCGCCGCAGGTCGCGGGCCACGGCGAGCGATGCTCCCGGGTCGTCAACAGTGACGATCACCGCGCGGGACGCACCGTCAGGCGCGGTCACCGGCATCCGCACTCGGCGCCGTTCTCAAAGTCGCGGCCAGGCCACCAGCACATGAAGCCCATCGTAGGTCCCCCGGCCGGCAAGATGGGCTCCGGCTTTGCCGGCGCTGGCTGCGCGGCGTCCTGCCGCGGAGGTAAGTCCTTCTGAGCATCGTCGGTCCCCCGCCCGGGCGCCAGGGCAAGCTGCCCTCCGTCACCGCAGCAGGAGCGCTGACACGGCCGCGACCGTCGGGCCGCGGCGGCAGCCCCGCGCTTCGGCAGTCTCCAGCTCGCAGGCCACCCGCTCGTCCGTTCCGATGATCGATGCCGCCCAGTGCCACACACGGCGCTCAGGTTCGAACTCCAGCCTCCGGGCGACGAAAGTCAGTAACATCGCCGGTGCAGCTATCAAGCCAGTGAGCATCCTCCGCGGCAACAAGGACGATGCTCGCGCGGCGCTTTCGGCTAGCAGATCCAGCGGCCAAGCGCCGTTGGGAACAGGTCGGGGGCGGCCGCATCGGGCGAGCCGAACGCCGCGAGCCTGGGATCACGCTGCGGTGCCGCGAGCTAGCCCAGGCGGCCGAGGACTGGCCCGCCACCTTACGCTTTTCACGTGCCACATCAGCGACCAGGGACCTGCTCGACGTCCTGAGCGCCGGACCGGAAGCAGCATTCTACGGGGATGGCGGCATCCAGATCCCAGCTGAAGGAGGAACCCATGTCCAGCAAGAAAGATGACACGTCGATCACCGAGCACGAAGCCGGGCAGGTAGAGCGCGCGAACGGCTCCGGGCGCGCCCCGGTGATGTTCGTTCACGGCCTGTGGCTGCTGCCAAGTAGCTGGGATCGCTGGGCCGCGCTCTTCGATGCCGCCGGGTATGTGACGCTGACGCCCGGCTGGCCCGATGACCCCGAGACCGTCGCGGAGGCCGGCGAGCATCCCGAGGTGTTCGCGCATAAGTCGATCGGCCAGGTCGCCGACCATTTCGCCGCGATCGCCGGCTCGCTGACCCAGAAGCCGGTCATCATCGGGCACTCTTTCGGCGGGCTGCTGACTCAGATCCTCGCCGGGCGCGGCTTGGCAGCCGTGTCCGTGGCGATCGACCCTGCGCCGTTCCGCGGCGTGCTGCCGCTGCCGATCTCAGCGCTGCGGTCAGCCTCCCCGGCGCTGGGCAACCCGGCGAACCGGCACCGCGCGGTCCCGCTGACGTATGACCAGTTCCGCTACGCCTTCGCCAACGCGGTGACTGAGGACGAGGCGAAAGAGCTGTACGAGACCTACGCGGTGCCCGCTTCCGGGCTGCCGCTTTTCCAGGCTGCGGCCGCCAATCTCAACCCGTGGACGGAGGCAAAGGTCGACACTGAGAACCCGCACCGCGGCCCGATGCTGCTCATTTCCGGCGAGAAGGACCACACCGTCCCGTGGGCTATCACTAACGCCTCTTACAAGCATCAGGCGCGCAACGCAGACGTGACCGAGATCACCGAGATCCCGGGTCGCGGGCACGCGCTCACCATCGACAGCGGCTGGCGCGACGTCGCCGGCACCGCGCTCGCCTTCGTCCAGCGCTTCACCCAGCCCAAGCCGACCAAGGCATGATCCGCGAATTTCCATGATGCCAGAAGGCAACGCGGAGGCTGTCACGTTCGGTCATGTACGGAATCTCCCGAATCACGCGACGGCCCCGGCAGCGGAACGCCCGCCGGGATTCTGACGACAACGCGGGCAAGATCTCCTACGGCAGGCGCAGGCCGCCGGGATCGGGTTCATCAAGGAGGGCATCGGACGCAAGCCCGCCATCTGGACTCCAGTCGACCGGGACCACGAGACCCTCCGCATCGGCATGCAGACCCTCTTCAACCACCTCGGCATCACCCCAGGAGCCCATGCCGCATAGACAACATTTTGTCGATGAGAGACCTCAAGCTTCTAGGAAGGGAAAAGCCCATGGATCTCAACCTCGTCGGCAAGGTCGCGGTCGTTACCGGAGCAGGCAAGGGCATCGGGATGGCCGTCACCAGGACTCTCGCCGGTGAAGGCGCACATGTCGTCGCCGGCTCGCTGACCACAGATACCCTCGACGGACTGAAGGGCGTCACCCCCGTGGCCGTCGACCTGGCCGCACCCGGCGGGCCAGCGCAGCTGATCCGGCGCGCGACCGAACAGCACGGCCATCTCGACGTGCTGGTCAACAACGTAGGAGCCGTCCGCATGCGCACGGAAGGATTCTTCGGCACCAGCGACGAGGACTTCGCCTGGGCGATGCAGATGAACTTCTTCATCGCGCTGCGGGCCAGCCGCGCCGCCCTAGCCGCGATGGTAGACAAGGGCACCGGCGCGATCGTCAACGTCGCATCGGTCAATGCCTTCTTCCAGCCCGACGCCGCCACCATCGACTATGGCGCCGCAAAGGCCGCGCTGGTCAACCTCACCACGACCCTTGCCCAGGAATTCGGCGCGCGCGGCATCCGCGTCAACGCAGTTTCCCCCGGCCCTGTCGCCACCGACCTGTGGCTCGGCGAGCACGGCGTCGCCGAGACCGTCGCCAAGGCCACCGGCGTGGACGCCGCCACCGCCCGTCAGACGCTTATCGCCGGGATCGGCGGGTTCGCCACCGGCCGCTTCACCACGCCAGAGGAGGTCGCTACGCTGATCACTTTCCTGGCATCTGACCGGGCCGGCAATGTCACCGGCGCCAACTACGTGATCGACGGCGGGCTGATCAAGACAACCTGAGGCAGAACATGCCTGCGCCTTGACAACACAGCTATCCGCAGCGGACTCAGGCCCGCCAGCTCGCCCGGCACCTGCGCGGCACCGGGTCCTGCAGCTCGGCGAATACCAGGCTGATGCCGGCCGCATTCAGTGCCCTGTCGAGTTCCTTCGAGCCCGTCGGATGCGGTGGGTGTCCACGTCGGTGACCGGCTCCGCGGCTATCACGGCAGCTCGCGGTCGGCTCGCATCTGCTCACTGCCAGTAACGGGACATGCGATCGGGCTGCGGGCGCGCAGCCAGCAGAGTCAATCACGGCAGCGGAATCCGGGCGCGAGCAGGTTAAGATCTTCACCTGAACGGCAAGGCGGCCGGCCCGGGCCGGCCGCGCGACGTCCTCGCGGGCGGCTGATGAACCTGGCTAGCGGCTGATGAAACCTGGCTAGCAGGGACGGACTTTGCCGCCCGGCGGATTGTTTACGGGGAGGACGGCGTGGACAGTGACGGGCGGATCAGCTGGGTGCGGTCATCGCCCGGCCGATTGAGATCCTTCGATCCGTCCCGCATCGCGGGCCTGGAGTGTGCCGCCTGGGTCGCCTACTATCGCCGGCGCTGGCTCAGGCTGCTGATCGCGTCGGTGGGCCTGATGCGCGCCGGGCTCGGCATGAGCTGGCCGGCCACGGTGCGCGCGGCCTGGTTCGCGCAGCGGGCCATCATGTTGTGGGCGCCGTTTCCCGGCAACGATCCGGAGCGTGCCCGGCGATTCATGCGGCGGTTCTACGCGCTGGTCAGCTCTACCTATGGCCAGCCGCAGGATCCGGCGGAATCAGCCCGGCTCGAGGTCGAGTGGTGGCGCGTGCACCGGGAAGCCCAGCACGGAGCCCCGGGCGCACGCGCTGAGCTGGTTGATGCGCTCGCGCGCCTGTACGCCTTCGTATTCGGGGTGGCCGAATCCGAAGTCCGCCCGGCAGCGGCCCACCGCTGCCGGGCGATGGAGATCTCTGACCAGTGGGTTGCCCGCGGCCGCCATCCGGACAGCCCTCTGATCGCCGTGCAGCGAGCCGCCCTGGCCCGGTCGTACACGGCACTGATCGCCGCGGTGCACCACTGAACTGATCCGCGCACAATCCCCGCGACCGGCGCACCTATCAGATACGCCAGCTTCTCAGATACGCCAGCTTCGGCAGGCGCCACCGGACACGCTGGTCCGATGCGCAGGCGCGCTGGTGCCGGTTGTGGGCGCACGTCACGGTCGGGTATACAGGTGACACGCTCGTCATCGCCGGGTCGTACTTAAATGACGCTGCGTAACCATAGTAAGTGGTGAGCGCCAGGCGGATATGCGCAGGGGCTTGCGCTACGGAACTGGTGCCTTCGGGTTGTGCTGCTGGTCCTGGTGGTCGCTGCCGTGATCCCGGTGACGAGCCGACGTTCGTCACGGGTCTCATCTTCTGCTGGCTCAGGCTGCGATCCGGAGCCTGATCGCCCCGGTTATGGCTCACGTCGCGGCCGACGGCCTCGCGTTCGCCGTCGCGTGGTTCACCGCTGGCCAGGTCCTGGGAGGTAATGCCGGCGGGGCGCAGGACGGCATTCCACCCGTCGACGTACTCGCCGGAGTACCGGTGGCCGGGCCCGTCCGGAACGCCCGGTGGCGAACGGGAGGTCGGCGGGGTCCCCGCCGCTGAGGTACTCGAACGTGGCTGAACGCGGCCGCGACCTGGCCGATGGTCACCGCGTCCTACGCGCCGCTGCTGGCACTCGTGCTGGCCCGGCTAGCCGGAGCCTCCGCGCTTACGGTCGTCAACATCGGGCTCGCCCCGGCGATCGTACTGCTGACAATCCACGGATGGCCGGTCGGCCGGGCGGGCCAGCTACGCAGCTGGCAGCTCTTGTTTTGCCACCTCGGTTGCCGCCGGGCTGGGGCTGCCGATGATCTTGCTTAAAGACCTGGTCCTCATCCACCTGGTCCACCTGCACTAACGCCACCCTCGCCTGGCCTGATCAGGAGCTTGTCCGGCCGTTATGGCCGTGACTCATCACAGGATTGTCGCGGGAGTTTCGCTCCAGGCCGGTGCCGAGATTCCAGCCTCGCGCCAAGGAGGAAGCACGCGAGCGGGGCCGGTGAGTGAGGTCCAAGGTGCAGAATCTGGCGTTAAGGTGTGTACAGGGGCAAGCCCTGGGCGTCGCAAGTGCAGCCGCGGGCCGCTATGGCTGCGGTTGACGATGCCGCCACAAGGGAGGCGGAAGGCATGGCAGTTGACGAGGCCTCGGTGAAGGATGACGCGGCGGTGATCTCCAGGGTTGTGCGCGCGGTCATCCAGCCGGGCGGAATGAATGTCGACTGGAAGAAGGTCCGGGCGGGTGGTGCCGTTATCGCTGGTATCTCGGTGATACACGGACTCAGGCATCGTAGCTGGCGTTATGTTCACAGCGTCGGCATTGTGCTGGGAATTGCCGCAGCGGCAGCGGCACGTCTTAAGGATAAATACGTTGGGGCGCCTGAAAACGAATGAGAGTGGTCCACGCGTGATGGGTGGATGTGGGACCACTCCGACGGACCGCACCCGGGGAGCCACCGAGCGACTGCCCTGGCACCCCACAACCAGAAAGCTCTTCCTCGCTCCCGATCACCGGCCGCCGCTTGCCGGGCGAGTCAGCCTGTAGGCCGGGTTCTGCGCACCCGCTTGCGCGGGCCGGCGGCCATCCATCTGGGACTGCCATTGCTGGCAGCCTCCCGGCTACCCGCGAGATCAGGCGGGCCGCCCTCAGACGCTCGCGCAGGACCGGCGCCCCAAAGGCACCATTCCCTCCTGCCTTGCTCCGGGCGGGGTTTTGACAGTGTCGTGACCAGGCGATCTCCGCAGATGGACTGGCGTTGCGAGTGTCTGCGATCGCCGCGGCCGCAGCGCTGGAGCATGAGCGGCGTATCAAATCCCAGGCCGGTCCGATCGTCAAGCTCGTTTGCAGGTTCGGGCCCCAGGGCGATGAAGAAGCTGACCGGCCGCGATCCGCAGACCGGCAACGGGATCGAGCCGATAGAGATCTGGGCGCACCAGCCGAAGATGATGATCGGCATGGGCAAGTTCAACCAAGCGATCCGCAAGGGCAAGACCGTCGATGAGCGGATCAAGAACCCGTCGAGCAGAAGGGCGCGCAAATGATCGGGTGTGAGTTCTGCATCGACCTCGGCTCACAGATATGCCGCCACTCCGGCTTCTCCGACGAGGAACTGCTCGCCATGCCGCGCTACCAGTCCAGCGATCCGTCCACCGACCGCGAGAAGACAGCGCTCGACTACCCGGTCGCGGTGATGCGCACACCTGTAGAGGTCACAGACGAGCTGTTCACGGGACCTTTGTCCGGATCCTGCAACGTCACTTGCTCGCATCACCGGATCCGCGGCTAAGCCCGACGGGACGACGATCGCGCCGTGACCTACCAGAACGGGCTGTGCTGACGGCGCCATGCCGCCCACTGCATGAACTGGCAGCTGTACCGGTCCAGTCTCGGTGAGGCCTTATCGCTGCGCAGACTCGATTGGCGGCGGCGCCCCTACTTCCTGTGGCCGCCCCTTTCGCGACGGGGGCCTCCGTTTCCGTGGCAGCGGATGCTGGAGGACCAGATCCGGAACAGCTCGGCGGCCCCGGGTAGTCGTCGGCTCGCGGGTGGGCCCATGGCAGAACCGGGAACTGGCGGCATTCCTCCGGCAGGTCCTCAGGCGTCGCCGTCCGGTGATGCCCTGCTCCCCCCATGCCGAGCGGCCCTACCTGCCGGTGTTCCTGGACGGCATGACCTGGGTGGACATCGCTGCGATCGAGCCGGACCCACTCGACCAAATCGTGTAATGGGTCACCGGCAGGCGTCCAGATCGGCAGAGCCCGGCACACCGTCGCCGGTGCAACCTCGCAGATCTTCAAACTCAGCTGGGTGCGACCGGCACTGGTCTCCGACGGGCTGGCCGAGTTGCCCAGACCGATCATTATGTCTGCCGGTCCGCCCTGAACTGCGGCGGTGCAATGGGCCGACCCGTTCCATGTCGTTGAGTTTCGGTGAATCCCCGGTAGTCTCCGCAGCGTGGGTCCGCACAGTGCTGGGTCCGCAGCCGGGCAGCTGCGCACCGCTGAGGTCATCGGCACCTTGTGCCTCGCCACCGACCTCGGCATGGGGTTCCCGTTCGAGCATGGCCTGCACACGACCGTGATCGCGATGCGGCTGGCAGATCGGCTCGGTGTCGACCGTCAGACCGCGGTGCAGACGTATTACGGGAGCCTGCTGTCCCACGCGGGCTGCACGACGGACGCGCACCTGGCCGCCGAGGTGTTCGGTGGTTCCTTGACCGAACACCTCAACCCGCTGATGTACGGGTCCAGCCGCGAGGTGATGACCGGCCTGATCCGGGCTCTTCCCGACCCGGGTGCCTGGGGCCGGCCCGCGCGGTACAGATCGCGCAGCGCCTGCCCCGGATGGTCCGGTCGTCCCGCCCGGCGATCGCAGCCAACTGCGAGGTGGCCGGGATGCTCGCCGAGCAGACCGGCGCGCCGGCTGGCGTCGCCGCGAGCCTGGCGTACCTGACCGACCGCTGGGACGGTAAGGGCCTGCTGCGGCGGGCGGCGGCGGACGCGATCCCGCTCTCGATGCGGATCGTGCACGTCGCGATCGACGCGGCGTTGCAGCGCCACCTGGCGGGCGAGGAGTTCGCGGCGCGGCTGATCGGCGAGCACGCAGGCCGGGGGCTCGACCCCGAGGTGGCCGGGTGCGTGGCCGCGGACGCTGCCGGGTTGCTGAGCTTCACGGACGGCTCGTCGGTATGGGAGGAGGCCCTCGCCGCCGAACCGCGGCCGTGGCTGAGGTTGGCTGGGGAGGAGATCGATCGCGCGCTCGCGGCGATGGGTCGCTTCGCCGACCTCATCTGCCCCTGCCACTCAGGGCATTCGGGCGGGGTCGCCGGACTAGCGGCGGCCGCGGCGGCGCGCTGCGGGATGGATGCCGCTGGTACCCGGACGGTCCGGCGCGCCGGCCTGGTGCACGACCTGGGCCGGGTGGCGGTGAGCGCGGCCACGTGGGGCAAGCCCGGTCCGCTGAGCGCTGATGAGTGGGAGCAGGTGCGCCTGCACCCGTACCGCACCGAGCGGGTGCTGTCGCGCGCCGCCTTCCTGGCCGGCCTCGCGCCAGTCGCGTGCGCTCACCACGAGCGCCTGGACCGGTCCGGTTACCACCGGGGCATGCCCGCCGCCGAGTTGACTATGCCGGCCCGGCTGCTCGCGGCGGCGGACATGTTCCACACCAAGTGCGAGCAACGTCCGCACCGGGCGGGCATGCCGACCGAGCAGGCCGCGCAAGCCCTCGCCGCCGAGGCGAAGGCAGGCCGTCTCGATCCGGACGCCGTTGCCGCCGTGGTCGAGTCGGCCGGCCAGCGGGTGCCACGCCTCGATCGCCCTAACGGCCTGACCGACCGCGAGGGCCAGGTGCTGGCACTGCTGGCCCGCGGCCTGCTTACCAAGCAGGTGGCGAAGGCGCTCGGCATCTCGGTGAAGACCGCGGACCGCCACGTCCAGAACATCTACGCCAAGATCGGGGTGTCCTCCCGCGCCGCGGCGACGATGTTCGCCATGGAGCACGGCCTGGTGACATGGGGACAATTCCCGATGGGGGACGCATCGGGGCGGTCCTAGTTTCGGGGGTGCAGCCCGTGACCGGCCGGCGTGACGGCCCTCGCGGCGACCCGAAGGAGGACGGCAATGATGTCCACAGCCACGGTCAATGGTGTTGACCTCGGCTACGTCGAGCAAGGCCAGGGCGAGCCCGTGCTGTTCGTCCACGGCGGTGCCGGTGACTACCGCGCCTGGGATCAGCAGATGAACGCGTTCGGTGCCGGCTACCGGGCGATTGCGCTCAGCTGCCGCGGGTACTGGCCGAACCCGAAGCTGCGCCCGGACGAACCGGTCACCCTCGACACCTTCGTGGACGACTTGGCCCAGTTCGTCCAGGCACTCGACGCCGGGCCAGTGCACCTGGTCGGGCACTCCTCGCCCGGCGGCTTCGGCAGTCTGCGCCTCGCCTCACAGCATCCGGAACTTCTCCGCACACTGGTGCTGCTCGAGCCGCCGGCCTTCCCGCTGCTCGGCGTCAGCATCCCGCCCCGGCCGGCCCAGGTGATCAAGCTGCTGATCCGGCACCCCCGCGCCGGCATCGGCTTCATCAAGTTCGGCGCCAAGGGGGTGGGCCCGGCGATCAAAGCGTTCGAACGCGGCGACGATGAGGAAGGGCTGCGGGTCTTCATGGCCGCCAACACCAGCGACGCGGTCGTGGAAGGCATTCCCGAGGCGATGTTCCAGCGGTTCGTCGATAATGCCGGCCCGCTCAAGGCTCAGATCAAGGCCGGGTTTCCCCCGTTCGCTGCATCCGATGCCAGGGCCATCCAAGTCCCGACGCTGCTGGTCTCGGGCGCGGAGTCACCGGCGCACATCAAGGCGGTGACCGACCGCCTGGCAAAGCTGCTGCCGGACGCGGACCGGCTGACCATCGCGGGCGCAACTCACAACATGTTCAACAGCCACCCCGCACAGTTCAACGCCGGCGTGCTGCGGTTCATCCGGTCGCACAGCGTCGCTGGTCGGTGACCGGGCCCGTCTCTTCCGTTGGAAAGCGCTCAGTCACGAGCGTGCTATCCAGTTCGAGGCCGCGCATGCGGTGGCCGGCGTGCTGGTTCGCCGACCAGTTAATCAGGCCGCCGCTGTTGAATGCGACAGACCCAGCGGAAAGGAGCGGATCATGGCCGCCCCGTCACCCATCACGACCGAACTGAGCCATCCAACGACCACCGCCGCTACACGCGCCGACCCGCCTAAATGGTCGGCAACTCCACTGCTGGCATGACTGCGATCACCCGCATAATGGGGCGCTCGGTCATTGCGCGCATCCCGCCGGCACTAAAGCGGCCGTGGCCTCATATCTGCCGCAGGTGCCCTGATGGACAGCTGCTCAGGTGGGCGCGAAGATCCGCCGTTATTGCGCCATTGCCGACGAGACGACGGTCGTTCCGATCCGGCCCGAACTGGCCAATCTGCGCTGGCTACCGGGTGGGACGCAGGGCCGCTACGTAGATGGCCGCGGGGTTGCCCGGTTGCCACCCCGGGAGCGGTCGATCATGCCGACCTGGACAAACCCTCTGTGCTCCCAGAACGCCCGCGTGGCCTCGTACGGCTGGTAGCTGGCTGAGCGGTCCAGTGTCTTGGCTTGGACCACACTGACGCCGTCGGCGGCCAGTTCGCCCAGCATGCGCTCCAGGAGCACAGTGCCCAGCCTGTGCCGCGGCGCGCCGGATCGACCGCCATCCACAAGATCTCTGCCCCGCCCGCAGATCTGCGGGCCGCCACAGCGAAGCCGGCCACCGGAGTCGGTCAGCACCCAGCCGTCATGGTCCTCTGTATCCCGCGCGACCTGGCCGGGGACATCACTGGTGAAATAGTCCGGCAGGCCGCGGAAGATGCGCGTGACCGCAGCGACATCCGCGGCGGCCAAAGGGCGGACGGCAAGCATGACATCATTGCCGGCCTCCTCAGCCCAGCTGCCGGCCCGAATTCGCTGGGCTCCCGGAGGCGGCCCGGGACGACCTCGCCTGCTCCCGGCACATCTCATCACGCTGCGTGCTCGGTTGAAGTCCTGCCACGGCGCCCACTGGCGCCGTTATCTCAACCCCGGCTTTGCCACGGGTACGTTGGCAGCCGGCGCAAGCAGCGACTGGATGTTCGGTATGGCTGTCACCGTGTATTTAGTGTGGTAGCTGCTGCACAACACGGCGCAGCCGGAAGGCGCGGCCTGCGGAAATCATCGGCGGGACGTCCCGGACGCGCACCCGGTCACCGCGAGGCTGAGATTGGCGGTGATCAGGCCGGTGACCTCCCGCGCCGGCACGTCATGCAGCCAGGCGTCCCGGAACACGGCGGCGGGATTCACCCACCCGGCGAGTCTGCCTGCACTCTCGGCCAGGTCGGCCCCGGCGTCGGGTGCGGCGGTCATCGGGGCACCTCCGTGTCCGTACCGACCAGGGATCCGATATGCGCGGGGTTGAAGAACTCCTGCACCGGCAGGGCACCGGCGAACATGCTGGCGAACTCGTCCATGGCCTCCTGGTTGTCGGCGATCGCGCCCAGCAGTTGCTGCATCTCCGGCGGCGGGGGCACGGCCAGGTCGGCGAGCTGACAGGTGAACTCATACATTGACAGCACCCGCTCGTCGCGGTGCTGCTGGTACTCGCCCAGCGCATCGTCGTAGCTGCGGCTGCCGTGCCAGGCGGCGTCGAGCGCGTCGGCGCACATCTCGGCATCGTGGAAGGCGTCGGTGATGCCCTGGGCGGTGACCGGGTCCTTGGCGTACCCGGCATCACCGACCAGTGCCCAGCCCGGCCCGTACGGTGTCCGGAACCTGTTCGGCACCCCTTCGCCCACGACCCGGGTTTCCTGCCGCCCGCCGTCGAGCCGGTCGCCGAGGGTAGCGATGACCTCGCGCAGGTAGTTGCCCTGCAGGTCCTGCTTCACCTGGGCCAACTCGGCCTGCGGCCAGGCAGCGAGGACCAGCGTCAGGTCGTCGTTGGTGGGGATCAGGCCGAAACCGCGACCGGGACGGATCATCCATCGCACCCCCACGGCGGGCACGCCGGACCAGTACGCGTAGTAGGCACTGGCCAGTACCGGGCCCTCGCGATAGCGCGGCGCGTTCACCTGCTCGGCCACCCGCGAATGCACCCCGTCGGCGCCGATCACCACGTGAGCGTACTCGCTGACCTCCATGCCGCCGTGCGCATGCCCGCGAACGCCGGCGACCCGGTCGCCGTCGGCGATCAGCTCGGTGACGCTGAACCCCTCGCGCAGCTCGGCGCCGGCCCTCTCGGCGGCGCGGACGAGCAGTTCGTCCAGCACGGTCCGGCGCGGCGCGTAGCCCCCGGCGGTGCCGTCGGCGGCGCTCGGCGTCCCGGTGATCACCAGCGGCCCGAAGTCGAAGGTGTAGGCCGGCAGCCAGGGGCAGCCCGTCGCGATGAGATCGTCCAGCAGTCCCCACCGCCGCAGCGCCGTCAGGCCCGGCGGGTGGATCACGTGCGTCGAGACGGTGTCGGACGGGAAGCTCGCCCGGTCGACGAGCAGCACGTCGTAGCCCTTGCCGGCCAGCAGCATCGCGGTCGCGGCGCCGGCGCAGCGGGCGCCGACGACGATCGCGTCATAGCGTCGCGCCGCCGGCGGCGCGCGGTGTCCCCCCAGGTCCGTCGAGTTCATCGTTACCTCCTGACCGATCATTGATGCCTGGAAGGCTGCCAGTTCCGGCTTTCATCGCTCTTTCATCGCTGCGAGAATGGGCGCCGATGCATGCGGCACCGGTGTTTCGGGTGCTCGGGACGCTGCAGGCGGACCGGGACAGCTCCTCCCTGTCGCTGCCCAGCCGCCGGCAGCGGGCCGTGCTCGCCGCGCTGCTGACTCGGGCCGGGAGGCCGGTGTCGGCGGACGAACTCATCGAGGCGGCCTGGGGCGAGCGACTCCCTGACCACCCGAAGGCCGCCCTGCACACTGTGCTTTCCCGCCTGCGCACCGCCCTGGGCGCCGAACTGATCAGCGCCGACATTTCCGGATACCGGCTGAACGTCACCGCTGACGGCGTGGATGCGTCGCAGTTCGAAGCGCTGCGCGAGCGGGCCGCGCACGCCCCGGATGCCGCCGCTGCAGGACTGCTCGACGTGGCCCTCGCACTGTGGCGCGGCCCGGCGTATGCCGAGTTCGCCGACCGCGACTTTGCCAGCGCGGAGGCGGCACGGCTGAACGAACTGCGCGCGGCCACGGTCGAGGACTACGCCGACCTCTCGCTGCGATCGGGGCGTGCGACGGACGCGATCGCGCACCTCGAAGCGCTGCAGGCGAGCGAACCGTGGCGCGACCGGTGCGTCGAACTGCTCATGCGTGCGCTAGGTGGGTCCGGGCGGGCCACCGAGGCGCTACAGGTCTACGACCGGCATCGGCGCGGCCTGGCGGCGGAGTTCGGGCTCGACCCCTCGCCGGCCTTGCAGGACCTGCAGGCCCGAATCCTCCGCAACGAGCTGCCCGAGGCACCTCGGCCGGTACCGCAGCCGCCGCGCTGGTTCGCCGTCTCGACGCCGTTCGTCGGCCGCGACACCGAGATGGCGACCCTGTTTGACGCGGTACGCAGCAATCGGCTGGTCACGGTCACCGGCATCGGCGGGGTCGGCAAGACACGGCTGGTCGCCGAGTCACTGGGCGAACTCGCCGCCCAGCTCAAGATGCCTGTCGCGGTGGCCGAACTGGGCGCCGTACCGGCAGGCGGCGTCGACGGCGCTGTCGCTGCCGCCCTCGGCGTGGATGTCCGCGACGGCACAGCTCGCGCTGCGGCCAGGGAGTACCTCGGCGCGGGCTCGCAACTGCTCGTGATCGACAACTGCGAACACGTGCTCGCCGACGCACGCGAGCTGATCGAGGCGCTGCTGCGCGCCTGTCAGCAGGTGCGGATCATCGCCACCAGCCGGCACCGGCTGGGACTGCCCGACGAGCAGGTGCTACCGCTGGATCCGCTGCTCACTGAGGCCGCGGACGTGCCTGCACAACGGTTGCGCTACACCGCACCGGTCCGGCTGTTCGTCGACCGGATGCGCCGCTTGCGTCCCACCTTCCCGGTGACCGCAGAAACCGTGGCGCTCAGCGCAGCGGTGTGCCGTCGGCTCGACGGGGTGCCGCTGGCGATCGAGCTGGCGGCAGCGCAGGTGGCGGCGGTCGGCCTAGCGCCGGTGCTGGACCGGCTGGGCGATCTGGACGTGCTCGCCGACGCCGACGGCGGCATCCGGGCGGTACTCGACCGCTCCTGGACCCTGCTCACCCGCAGCGAGCAAGAACTGCTGGCGAGGCTGTCGGTGTTCGCGGCCGACTTCGACCTCGACGCAGTCGAGCATGCCGGCGGCCCGGCGGCCGCAGTGCGCCTGGCCCGCCTAGCGGACGCGTCGCTGCTGCACGTCACGCACGAGCACGGCCAGGCGCGGTACCGGATGCTGGCGATCGTGCGCGCCTTCGCCGCCGAACAGCTCCGCGCCGACGGCGCGGCCGGGCCCGCGCGTACCGCGCACGCCCGCTGGATCCGCGACCTGGCGGAGGCCGCGGCCGCCGACGTCCGGGCAGGGGGTGCCGGCGAGCCGGTGCACCGGCTCCTGGCCTACCGCGCCGATCTGCTCGCGGCGGTGCGCGGGACGGTGGACACGGGCGAGGTCGAATTGGCCGGTGCGATCACCGCGGCGCTGGGCTGGTGCACGCACTGGGTGCTTGACGGCGAGTTGCTGAAGCTGGCGCGGGACGTGGCCTGCGACCCGCGCCTGCCTGCGACGCCGGTCGCCGCGCTCGCGGGAGCGTCCGGCGCGCTCCACGCGGCACAGCTCGGCGACTTGGACGAGGCGCACCAGCTCGGCACCCGGGCGCTGGCAATCGCGTCCACGCCCGAGGAGCAGTGCATGGCGCTGCAGGCGCTCGGGGTGGCCTGCGTCTACCGCGGTGAGCACGCGGAATCGATGCGTCACTGGCGGCAGTTGCTCGAACTTCCCGGCGTGCCGGCACCGCTGCGGGTCGACGCGCACGCCACGTTCGCGCTGCTCGCGTGCTTTCAGTCCGACCAGCCGGCCGCGCGGCAGCACGCGGAGCAGGCCCTGGCCGTCGCCCGGGATGCCGGACCGATCGGGGCCTTCGCGACGTACACGATGGGCGAGGTCCGTCTGCTGGAGGACCCCGCGACTGCGGTCGAGATCTTCGAACTCGCCGCGACCCAGGCCGAGGCCGGCCGTACCGCGCAGATCGCCGAGGTCGCGCGCATCGCGCTCGTCTCCGCCCTGGTGCGGCTCGGTCGCCACGACGAGGCGCTGCGGACTTTCCCCGATCTGCTGCATCAGCTGCGCCGCCGGGGCGGATGGCCGCAGCTGTGGACCAGTCTCCGCATCCTAGCCGAGCTGCTGGAGGCACTCGGCCGCCCGCACGACGCGGCGCTGCTGCTCGCCAGCGCGAGCGTCGACCCGTCCGCCCCGCCGGTCACCGGGGACGACGTCCCGCGCTACCGCGAACTGCAGCGCCGGATCGCCGGCCAGATCGGGACCGATGCACACCAGCGGCTGGCCGATCAGGCGGCCCTGCTCCCCCGGGTCCAGGTCCTGGACCGGGCGGTTGCCGCGCTGGGCATCGCCGCCGGCGCTATGGGGTGATTACGATCACGTCAGGCATCTCTTCGGTGGCAAAACCGCTGCACTGGAGCTCAGACCGGGAACCTATACCGAGCGGATCCCCGGCGGCCCGGCCGGATACTGCGGGTACTACAAGAAGACCTTCGGCCTGGTCGCCGCCATCTACGCCGCGCTCACCCCAGCGCGGCCCGCCGCCGCGGACCGCGATTTCCTGGCCTTCGCCGAGCAGCACAACGCCGGGCGGGAAGGCGGACCAGCTGAGCTGGAGTTCCAGATCGTCCGCGTCATCGCCCCGCACCGCCAGCCGCTGACAACGGCGGTCCAGCGGGTACCAGCCTCGTGCCTGGCCTGAGCGTTCCCGCTCAGCCCGTTAGGCTCGAACTGCCGGCCTCGGTAGGAGTGCCAATGTCCGCCAAGTCGCACAGTGATCGCGTGCGCGTCGAGCTGCTCGGGACCTTCCGAGCCAGCATCGGAGGCCGCGCTGCGGCCGGCACTGCGTGGCCGGGACGGCGCTCGGCCGAGCTCGTTCAGCTTCTTGCCCTGGCCGATCGCCACAGCCTTGCCCGGGAACAGGTGACGGAGGCGCTATGGCCGCATCTGGATCCTGATGCCGGGGCGGCGAATCTCCGTAAGGCTGCTCACCACGCCCGACAGGCGCTCAGCCGCCCGGATGCTGTGGTGCTGCGCGCAGGGCGGGTCACATTGTTCCCTGCGTGCCAGGTGGAGACGGACGTCGAGCGCTTTGAGCGGACGGCCGGCCTGGCCCTGCGCTCCAAGGACGGTGCCGCCTGCGCCGAAGCGGCCTCAGGTTACACCGGTGACCTGCTGCCCGAGTCACTCTATGAGGAGTGGACGCAGGCCCGCCGCGCCCATCTGAGATCGCTGCAGGCCAAGCTGTTGCGGCTGAGCGAGCAATGGGACCGGCTCGTGGCCCTGGAGCCGTCTGATGAGGCGGCGTACCAGGAGCTGATGCGGGCCGAACTGGCGGCCGGCCAGCGGCACGCGGCGATCCGCTGGTACGGGCGGCTGCGCACCAGCCTGCAGCGCGAGCTGGGCCTGCCGCCCAGTCCGGAGAGCCGTGCCCTGTATGACAAATGCGTCGCCGGGCTCAGCCAGGCCGCGAGCGTCTTCGCGGGCCGCCAGGCCGAGCTAGTCCAGGCCATGGTCACTCTCCGATCGGCCGAGCAGGGTGACATAGGCGCGCTGGTGGTCCGCGGGCCGGCCGGGATCGGCAAATCCGCGCTGTGCCGCCAGGTCGCCGCGCTGGCCAGGCACCGGAGCTGGCTGGTTGTCACCGTGGCGGCTACCATGGCGAGTAGCCCGTATGCACCACTCGTGAGCGGCATCGAGCAGCTTCTCAGCCGGGATCGCGCGATGCTCGATGCCCTGCCGGATCGGGCCCGCTCGGTGCTAGCCGAGCTCACCTTGCTGGCTTCGCCGGCCCGCCCGCACGACGGTCGTCTCACCCGGCACTCTGTGATCGGCGCGATCCGGCGGCTGATCCTGGAGTGCCGGGACGTCACCGGCGTGATGCTGGTCGTCGACGACGCCCAGCTTGCCGACGACGCGACCACGGAAGCGTGCATGCACCTCGCTCGGGCAGGCGGCGGGCTCCCGTTCCTCGTCGTCCTGACCTATCGCCAGGAAGCAGCCCGGCCGGCGCTGGCACACGGGGTCGCCGCCCTGCACCGAGCCGGCCGGGCCGTGGGGATCGATCTGGGCCCGCTGGATCATGCTGACGTCGTCGTGCTCGTAGCGAACGCCGCGCCGGCCAGACCGGACGCTCGGGTGCTCAGCCAGATCGCCGAGATCGCACAGGGCAACCCCTTCTTCGCCCTGGAACTGGCCCGTCACGCCGCGGGCCAGCCCCTGACGGTCACCAGATCGGTCTGGGAGGCAGTCACGGCCCGATTCCTCGACCTGGATGAGTCCACTGCCGGCATGCTGCGCCGGCTTGCGGTAGCCGGCGATGACATCGACACGGCCGGAGTTCTGGCGCTGACCGGCTTGCCTGAGCCGGAAGCCTTCGCGATGCTGGACGCCGGCCTTGAGGCCGGCGCGCTGACCGTCTCGGGTGCCCGCTACCGCTTCCGGCACGAACTGGTCCGGCGGGCGCTCGTGGAGCAAGTTCCGCCGCACCGCAGGATCGCCCTGCACCGCGACGCTGCCCGCCGTCTGGCCGCCGTCGATGCCGAGCCAGCCAGGATCGCCCGGCACTGGCTGGACGGGAACCGGCCGGGCGAAGCGGCGGGCTGGCTGCTCGCCGCGGCCCGCAAGGCCATCATGCTCGGCGCGTTCACGGACGCCCTCGGCCAGCTCGAGCCGCTGCTGAAGCATGCGCCCGGGCATGGGGAGGCGGCCAGGCTGCGCGCGGAGGTCCTCGACGCGCTCGGCGACGGCCGGGCGCCGGCCGCGTATGCGGCTGCGGCGCGGCTCGCTGGTGAGCCGGAGGCTCACGATCTCCGGGCGATGCAGGCGCTGGCACAGCTCAAGCTCGGCGACGCCAGCGGAGCGCTGCGGACCCTCGACGGCGTCCGCCCGCCGAGCGTCAGCGGCAGGCTCTGCCACGCGCTCACGCTCAGCGGGGCGGCGGCGATCGGGTTCGGCGATCCCGGCCTCGCGACGACCAAGGCCGCCGAGAGCCGTCAGCTGGCGCTCCAGCTCCGCGATGCCGGCGCGCTGGTTGAAGCCTCGTGGGCGCAGGCGCTGGCTGCGCACTCGCGCGGCGACCTCCGCGGCAGCCTGCGGGCAGACCTGCGCGAAACGCACTCCCTCCCAGAGCTAGCGATGCGGGTCTTCGACGGGCAGCTATGCGTAACCCAGCGACTGCTATACGGGGCGATGCCGTACTCCGATGTCATCGAATTCGCCGACTCGCTGGCTGCTGAGGCCGAGCGGCTCGGTGCCGCCCGCGGGCACGGCTTCGCGGTGACGCTGCGCGGGGAGGCCGAGCTGCTCTCGGGGCGGCTCGACGCGGCGGACGCGGACCTCGCCGCGGGCGCCCGCCTGAACCAGGCCATCGGGGCGGCTACTGGCGAGGCCCTGGCACTGCAGCGGCGGGCGGAAGCCGCCCTGTACCGAGCCCAGCCGGCGCAAGCGGCGGCGCTGGCTGATGAGGCGCTTGCGGTGGCTCGCGAGTCCGAGGTCGGCTTCCATCTCCTGGATCGCATTTACGGCACCAAGATTGCCGCGGCACGGCCAGCGGACGCGCTGGCCGTCGTGGAGGAAGCCGAGTCCGCCATCCGCGGCCCGGCGGAAACATGCCCGGGCTGCAAGATCACCCTCGTCGTCCCTGCGGCCATCGCCGCGGCCCTGGCCGGGGACACCGAGCGCGCGGTCCGATACGGACAGGCCGCAGAAACCCTGGCCAGGGTCGTCATGCGGCTGCCCGGCTGGGATGCGGCGGTCGAAGAAGTCAAGGGCCATCTCGCGCGGGCAACTGTCGGCGACCGCACTGCCTCTATTCACTTCCGCGCGGCTGCCGGTGGCTTCCAGCAGTCTGGCCAGCCGCTCGACGCGGCCCGCTGCGTCGCGCTTGCGTCCGGCCCGGCCTGACCACCACCCCACCTTTCCGGCTGCCAGCGATCGGCCAGGAACGTTTCGGGAACGTCCGCCTGGCATCGTCGGGCCCGATCGACAACGTTCCTGACGACTGGAGGAGGCACTGTCATGGCCGCCGACCTGAAATCCATCCTCGACGGCATCGCGTCCGCGATCGCGGACGACCCGGCCATCGCGGCGGCTCGGTTGACCGCGGGCTGCGAGCTGGTTGGCGTCACCGAAGTGGACGTCCGGCTGGACGGCCAGATGATCAAGGCCGATCAGCCGCCCGCCCTCGGCGGCGCGGACGCCGGGCCCAAGCCGGTTGAGCTTGCGCTCGCCGCGCTGGGCTCCTGCCAGGCGATGACCTACCGGTTTTGGTCGGAGAAGCTCGGCATCCGCTTTGACGACATCCGGGTGAATCTCGACGGCCACATCGACGTCCAGGGAATTCTCGGCCTGCGGGAGGGGATACGCCCGGGATTCGCCGACGTGGCCGTGCGGGTGCTCATCACCGGGCCGGAGCCGGCTGAGCGGTACGAGCAGCTACGGCAAGCGGTGAACAGCCACTGCCCGGTGCTGGACATCTTCACCCATCCGGTACCGGTGACGACCACCATATCCGCGGGCTGACCCGCCGCCCACCAGCTATCCGGACCCGCCACCAGGCCACCCAGCAACGGAGCAAGGAGAATGTCATGACCAGCACCGTACCGAGCACGGCAGCAACGAAGGCCGTGATCAGCCTGACCACCGGACTCGAGGACCCCGAACGCGTCACCGTCGCGTTCCTGGTCGCTGTAGCCGCGGCAGAACGAGGCCGCCCGACCTTGATGTTCCTGACCAAGGAAGCAGCCCGTCTGGCGCTGGAGGGCATCGCCACCGCTGTCGCGTGCGAGGGCTGCCCGCCGCTGGCCGAGCTCACTGATCGGTTCGCCAAGGCAGGCGGCCGCTACCTCGTATGCCCCATCTGCTTCGATACCCGCAAGCTCGACAAAAGCCAGCTCGTCGATGCCGCTGACCTGGGCGGCACGGCCCCGATGTGGCAGTGGATCGGTGACGACTGCGCCACGACGTTCAGCTACTGACCCTCCCCGCTCCTTCTGCGGGATAGCCGAACACCAGGGCAACGTCAGTGTCGCGGCGTCAGGTCTTGATCGCGATGGTCCCGAAGTCGGTCTGCGCGGAACCGGTGACGAACAGCTTGCCCCTGCCGGGGCTGACAGCCATCGCTTTGTCGGCCTGTTTGCGGCAGTAGCCACGGGCATGGCCCAAGGTTGCGAAATTGTGTCCCAGCACGCCTTCCGATGTCCGGTCAGCCACCGGCGCCTGGCAGGCGTGATGCTCACGAAGTTGTCGCCGGCAGCCAGAGAATTACGTCCCAGCCATGCTCACAATCAACGACGCCGCGTGCTCATGGCGAGCGATGCCGGTTCTCTGGGGGGTCCAGACCAGGACGAACTGGACGTCCTGACGGTTCCAGCAGGTCAGCGATTGATCAAAATCTGGTAGTCACACCACAGGTGTTGCACGAAGCGACCTGTCCTGCGACAGCAGGCTCAAGGCAGCAGCGACAACGAGCACCACACCCACGAAGACGTATTGCAAAAGCTCTCCGCGAAGGGGTCTGGTGCAACGTCGCACGACAGGCTGGGGACCCGCGGAGAACGCATAACACCCGAATGGCGATCGACTCGACCTCGACCTCGGCCTCGGCGATGCCCAGGCCGGCCACCCGCTCCGCGAACAGCGGCTCGTCCTGCGTGTCTGCATCGGTGTTTCCTACGATGAGAGGGCAGTAATTGCGGTCGCGGTCGTTCGCAGGAGCCAGGGGCAAGCGGGAAATCTGGTCCGCGGGCTCGAGGCACCATTTAGCGACCCTGAAGATCGGCTCCCGGCGTCAGACTCTTAGACGGGTCAGGCCCGCCAAGGAGTAAACGACGTCAGCGAACGACCGCGGCCACAGCCTCTCAGGCCACCCCGCGCCCACGCGAACATGCGCGGGCAACTACGTGCGCGCACCACCGCGGCAGCGCCCGGCGCAGCCGGGCCTACCAGGACGGCGGGTCAGCTGCCGGAATTTTCACGCGGTCGGTCAGGCGATTTGATAGCACAGCGACCGGCCCCGCTGCCGCCGTCAGCGCTATTTGCAGGGCAAGCGCGGCTACCCTGCGGGAGGGATGTTCTGGTTGAGACGGAAGAGGTTCCCGGGGTCGTAGCGGGCTTTGAGCTGGGCCAGCCGTGCGTACTTGCCGGCGCCGTATGCGGCTTTAATGCGCTCGTCGCCTTCTTCGGAGAGGAAGTTCACGTACACCCCACCGGTCGCGTAGGGCTGCAGTGCATCGTGGAAGGCTCGCGCCCACGAGATGTTCGCATCGGCCGCGGCCGACTCTTCCCACATCGAGATCGCATTGAAGAGGAATCTGCCATCGCGCTGGCCGAAGGCCGTCTCATCGGCGGCGACGCGCGCGGCCGCGCCGCCCCACAAGACAATCTCGGCGAGGCTGAACGGCGACGGGACTTGCGCCGCGACACCGGCCGCCGCGGTGATCGCGTCGTCGGTGAGCTCGGTGAGATAGCCAGCTTTCCAGTAGGAGTGCCGCCCCGGCGGCGCGAGCTCATCCTGGATCGACTGCATGACCGTGTACGGCATCGCGTCGATCATCTGGATCGGCGGCGCAAGGTCGAGCCACGGGCGGAGGACATCGCGTCCTTCGCCGGGGTCACCCGACCAGCACACGATGGCCACGATCGCGGGCTGGAAATGCAGGACTTCCGGCACGAACGGCAGCGGCGGCGCGGTCACGAATGCGGCCGAGATGCCGAGCTCGTCGGGAGCGGCGCGCGTCTGCTCGCGGTGGAAGGCGAGGATCTCAGCGGCCCGGGCCAGCGGCCACCCGATGAGCCCGCCGAGCACCAGCGGCCCGACTGGGTGCAGCCGGTACTCCAGGCTCGTCGCGACGCCGAAGTTGCCGCCGCCGCCCCGCAGCGCCCAGAACAACTCGGCGTTCTCATCCTCACTGCACACGAGCTGCTCGCCTCGGGCGGTGACGAGATCGACCGAAACCAGGTTGTCGCACGAAAGCCCGAAACGCCGGGTGAGCCACCCGAACCCGCCCCCGAGCGTGAGGCCAGAGATACCGGTAGTCGAGATCACGCCGCCGGGCGCCGCGAGACCGTGCGCTTGCGTCTCATGATCGAATTCCCCCCATCGCACCCCGCCCTGGGCGCGGACCCGGCGCCCGGCGGGGTCGACGCGGATGCCCTGCATGAGCGACAGGTCGATGACGATGCCGTCATCGCAGGTTCCCTTGCCCGCGGCACTGTGCGCGCCGCCCCGGATCGCGGTCGCCATGCCGCGCTCGCGGGCGAAGTTGACCGCCGTGACAACGTCGGCCGGCCCGGTGCAGCGCGCGATGACGGACGGGCGCTTGTCGACCATCGCGTTCCACACCGCACGGGCCGCGTCGTAACCGGCGTCACCGGGCATGACCAGCGGGCCGCGAAATCCTGCCCGCAGCGAGTCAAAGATACTCGTCACAGCAGCCCCCGATTACTGTGAGATATTCCCCGATTACTGTGAGGCCAGGCTACATTCGATATCAGCTCGCCACAAGATCACCAACTGGCGGCCGGTCAGCTGTTCCCGGCGAGTCAGCCCGTATCGTCAGTTCCTGCTTCATGTCGCGAGCCCGGGCGCCGAGCCCCGCCCAGCGCCCGATCGGAGGCGCCGACTTGCACGGCTGGCCATCCGGAGTGCCAGGCGGCATGCCGGGCACGGGATCCTGGCCCTGGTCCTTGGCCCAGGACCAGGATCGTGAGGTGGCCGTCTAAGTTCACGCCGACGGGCCCGTAACCGGGCAGGCTAGTCACAACCGGATCAGCTACCCCAAACACCACTCCCGCGGGCATGAACCTGGCCAGGCAGCCGGCCAGGCTTTCCGCGCGGAACTGAACACCAGCGTGTACTCCTCAACCGCCGCCCGGATCACGGATTGAGCCGGGTCTGCGCCACCGGCCCGCGCCACCGCGGCGGCGCCCGGGCTTGCGGCCAGCGCAGCCGGGTCCCGCCAGATGATCTCGCTGATCAGATGCCCGGACACCGGTCGGCGAACAGCAGCGCGCCGCGGAACCCAGCGATTTCCGCCAGCCACGGGACGGCGGTATCCCCGAACGCCTCGATGGCGTCCTCGAACGCTGCCCGCAGCGGATCCGCGGTGATCAGGTTGAGCCGGGCATGCAACCGCCGCGGTCCGCTCCACCGGGTCGCGATCGGCCGGCCCAGGAATGCAGTGTCCTGGCCATAGTCAACTCGCGGGATACTCCCGTTTAGCATGTTCTCGATCTTCGAAACCTGACTCCGTACGCCACGCGGTGCTCATCCCGGCATTGCCGGGATGAGCACCGGCCCGAGGGCAAGGGCTCGGTGTCTTCAGCGTCAATTACATGGCTAAATTTAGCCATGGACGACCACAACAGGGCACGCTGCGTGATGCACGACCTGAGAGCTGACAGAACCCATCCGCAGCCCGGCGAAGCCGCCGCCACCACGTGAGCCGACGACCACCAAGTCGGCGTCGTGAGACGCATTGACGAGTTCCTGCGCGGGAATGCCGCTCACCGCGCGCACGGTAACCGAGGGCGGCGCGGCATCACCGAGGCGGCTGACGACACTGCTCACCGCTTCCTCGGCGGCGTGGCGGGACTTCTCCTCCTCGGGCTGGTCCGCGGGGTAAATGATCGGATTGCCAGTCCAGTAGCTCTCGGCCACCTGGTGAACGGTCAGGACGGTGAGCGGGGCATGATGCAGTACTGCCTCTTTCATCGCCCACTCAAGTGTGCGTCGGGAATGCTCTGACCCATCGACGCCAACGACAATCCCAGACATTTGGCTGCTCCCTTCTGACATGGTCGGCAACCTTCAAGGCGGCCAAGGTCCCCACCACAGTCTTGCGTCAGTCCCCGTCCGGGCGGAAGGGGCGTTGTATAACCCCTCATAGGCCTTTGGTCCCGAACTGGATACCGAGGTGCCGGTGGCTCCGAAGCTGGTCAGTGGCCGGGCAGGGCTGGCGCAGGCAGGCCAATCTCGGCGACGACGCCCGCGACGCGGCCCCGGGTGCCCAGCACCGGAAGGGCGGTGACGTCTCGCTCCGCCATCAGGCCGGCCAGTTCCTTGAAGGGCGCCGGTCTAACTGGAGGAGCACCTGGTCCCTGGTATCTGCCGCCCTGTCACCGAGCTAGGGCGTATCCGGATCCAAAAGGGACGTTCCACGGCGGTAGCCCAGGGGCGCAGGCCGAGGTGCCCGAGACGCTGGAGCTCGGCTTCGTCGGCTACCACGTCTGCGCGGCCGGTCATCAGGACGCTCCATCCGGACCGGGCCTGGCGGTCGTACTCATCGGCCTCGTACGCGACCAGGCCATGTTCCCCGGCTAGAGCGAGCTTCGACCCGCGGGCCGTGCGGAAGACTACGTCCTGCGCGTCCATGGCGTGGTTTACCGGCAGGATCACCACCTCACCGTCTGCGCAGAAGCTGACCCGGCCTAGCGGGACCGAGGCGAGCAGGCGTAGGCATGCCTCGAACGGCAAGATCTCGAGTCCGGCGTGGTCGATCGGATGCTCTGACATGTCAACCTCCGATGCCTGCGGCCGCGCGCCCGTGCTGATCCCGGGCAGTGGTTCCGCTGCGGCCAGCGAATTCGCCGCGGTCATGTACTCCCCTTACGGTGCGCCGCCGCGGCCGGCCAGTGCAGCGGGCCGAAGTCCTGTGGACCAGGGTCATTCGGCTCTACCTTCGACGACAGCGGGCACGTTAGCGCGGATTTCCGCACCGCTACCTCGGCCCTTGGGTCAGGCGAATTGGAAGTGGAGCAAGCGCCCGCCCCACCAGGGGACGGTGGTGTCGGCGGGGAGGTCGGCGTGGCGGAGGACGGGTGAGTGGGCGCGGCGGTTGATCTTGACGGTGATGCTGGCGCCGTTGCTGATGATCTCGCCGGGGGTGTCCAGGAACCGGCGCTGGAGGGTGTCGGGGGTGGCGCCGTGGTAGTTTGCCGGGCAGGCGCAGGCGGAAGGCGGCGGTGAGGGCCTGGGCCAGGACGCACAGGATTACCTCGAGGTCGACGTTGAGGTTGACGGCGCTGGACAGGGCGTCGGCGCAGAATGCCTGGATGATCTCGGCGAGGCGCTGCCCGGTGGTCATGCGGCGGGCGTAACGCTCGATCAGCGCCTTGGTCTTGATCTCGTAGTCGTTTGGTGATGATCACGGTGGGGGCCTCGCGGCCCAGGCCGTTGATGACCAGCTGGCGGACGGTGCCCGGGTAGCTGGTGAGTTTCACGCCGGCGGACTCGTGCACGTGTGGCCGGTTGTGGCGGCCGGGCCGGTCCAGGGTGATCTGCTTGAAGTCGTTGCTGGTGAGGGCATTGATCTGGCGGATGAGGCTGGGCGGCGAGCCCGGCGGAGATCATCTTGGTGTCCAGGGCGGCCAGGAACGCGCGCTGGTGGTCGTGGGACAGCCGGTAGGAGTAGTCGGTCAGCGCGGTCTTCTTCGGCAGGACCGACAGCCCGGCCAGCAGCGCGGGGGCCGGGTCGCACAGCAGGTCATCGACGTGGGACACGCGCCGGGTCGCGGTGAGCTTGAGCGCCAGCAGGGACAGCAGGTAGCCGGCCGCGGGGATCGCCCTGGAGCCGGGGTAGCCGGCCGCGGCAACCATCGCGGGCAGGTCGAGGGCGACCAGGTCGGGAACGGTCAGCAGCAGCCCGGCCATGGTGGTGTGCGCGCGCCCGGGCAGGGCGGCGAAGTCGATGACGGCGGCGGCCGGCAGCCGGGTGTCCCGGCCGGAGGTGGCCGGGCTGATGCTGGCCTCGGGCCCGGGACCGCGCAGCAGCCGGCCGAATCCTTCCTCGCGCAGGATGCCGCTGACGGCAGTACGGCCCAGGCCGGTGCCTTCCCGGGTGAGCCGGGTGCTGATCTCGTAAATCGACAAGCCCTCGCGGCGCAGCTCGATGACGCGGCTGCGGGCGGCGTCCTTCTTCGGCGCGCTCTTGCGCCCGGGAGCGCCCGGCGGCGCGAACACGGTGAGCTTTCCCGCCCGCAGGTCGCGGACCAGGGATGCCAGCGCGGCGCGGGTGTAGCCGGTGGCGTCAGCGGCCTGCTGCAGCGATGCGCCCTGATACAGGTAGCCGCGCAGCGCCTCGTAGCGGCGCTGGTTCACCTGCACCGGGCCGGCCAGCAGCTCCCATCCCGGGCGAGGGCCGATACCGCGGTCATGCCGTTGATCTACCACAACGGCCCGGTCACCCGACGTGGCTCACTCGCGCCCGGTAACACCCTTCTCATGCCTGGTTGCTGCAGTATGAGCACTTGAACTCCGGGCAGTTCGCCCGCAAATGACTCAAGTCTCGTTCAGATAACAATCATCAACCGAACGAGACCTCCCGCACTTCGGCCCTTACCCCGCCGTGGCTCCGCAGGCAGGCTCCCCGTGAGATCGCAGGCCAGTGACCAGGCTATCTTCACGGGCCTGCTGAGTACCCGGCCGCACTGGGGCCGATTTACCGGAGCGGAAGTCCGCGTTAGAGCCGGCACCCGTCCGCGCCACGTGGAGGTCCGCAGGCACCGAGCGTCCAACGGGTTGCGCCAAGCTTGGCCGGTGGCCCGCGGAATCTCAGGCTACTGCCAGCCGTAGGAGACGATCAGGATGCTCATCAGCGCGATCGTGCCGTGACGATCGGCGCGCGGGCAGGGCGGCGAGGCTCCCGACCTGCCTGGGATCTGTCCGTGGGTCTCGCGCCGTCGGGACCAACGCCCCTGCCTCAGGTTCCGCGCAGCGGGTAACGCTGCGGGCATGAGGCAGGCAGGCGCAGGAGGTGGCGGGCGATCTGCTGAGCCGGCGGTCCGGCCGGAGCAGCTGACTGGCCGGCTGCTGCGGGCGGCGGCGGCGGCGCCGTCGATGCACAACACCCAGCCGTGGCGGTTCCGGGTCAGTGACGCCGGCCGCACCATCGAGCTGCGCGCCGACCCGTCGCGGCAGCTGCCTTACGGCGATCCGAGCGGCCGGGCGGCGCATATCGCCTGCGGCGCTGCGCTGTTCAACCTCCGGCTGGCGGCCGCGGCCCGATCCGGGCGAGCCGCTGCTGCTGGCCACGGTCCGGCTAGCCGGACCGCACCGCCCGGCCGCTGCCGAGCGCGAGCTGCATGCCGCCATCGAAGAACGGCATACGAACCGGCAGCCGTTCAGCAGCCGGCCGGTGCCGCCGGGCGTGCTCGCCGAACTGGCCGAGGCAGCCAGCCTCGAGCACGCGACCTTGCACATCCTTGACCGTAACGAGGCCGTGCGGGTGCTGAACCTGGCCGCCGACGCCGGCGATCAGCGCCGATGTGGCCTGCAGGTTCCGCGCTTCGGGCAGTGGCCCGCCGCTGCGGCTCTCCCGGAGCCGCCAGACCTATCCCAGCGCTCGCAGGCGAGGATCTTCGCTGCGGACGTGAGTTGATCGCTGCGCTAAGCTTCGGGCGGGCTCGCCGTCGAGTCTGGGCGGCATGCCGGTTACGGCCTGATGGGATCAATGCGATGCGCCAGTCATCCGGGACGATTGTCGCTGGCGCGGCGGCTGGGGCGTTTGCGGTTGCTCATGTTTGCCTGGGCTGGTGCCGTGCGTGAAGACCTTTTCCCGGTGGAGTGGCTGGGTGATCAGGCGGTCGTGTCGTTTCCTGAGCGCGTCGATAGTTCAAACGTCGGCCAGATCAGCGAGCGGCTGCTGTCGGCGATCAGCCGTGGGGCCGCGGTGCTGATCGGGGATATGACCGCGACGGTGTCATGCGATCAGGCGGGCGCCGATGCGGTGGCGCGTGCTTTCCAGCGTACGGTGGTCAACGGCACGCAACTGAGGCTGGTGGTCACTAGTCTGGGCGTCCGGCGCGTGTTTGCCATGGAGGGGCTCGATCGCCTGGTCTCGATCTACCCCTCGCTCGAGGCGGCGATCGCCGCCGGGACGCCGGCAACGGATGCCTCAGTGAAGGCCCGTGCCGGGGCGCAGGCTGGTGGCGAGCACGTGCTCGGGCCGGGCGGGACGACAGCTGCGGCCATCACGCCAGCTGTGCTGTGGCAGCTGATCGACGTTCTGGACGATGGGCTGGTGCTGACCACCGGTGATGGGCAGATCGTGCTGGTCAACCGGAGGCTGGCGGACATGTTCGGCTACCAGCGCCTCGAGCTGATCGGCCGCCCGGTGGAAATCCTTGTCCCGGCTGACCTGCGGGCAGTGCACCGCGGTTACCGCGGCGGCTATGAGCGGGCACCGGTGGCAAGACCGATGGGCGACCGGGCCCGCCTGGTGGGGCTGCGCAAGGACGCATCCACGGTCCCGGTCGAGATCAGCCTCAGCCCGGTGCCGACGGCGACCGGCCATTTCACGCTTGCGGTGATCCGGGACGCCCGCGAGGTCCGGCGCCGCGAGGATCTCGCGGACCTTGCCCGGGCCGCGGTTGCCGGGCAGGCGCACCGCGGCCAGGAGCTGCTCGACCGGGTCGTCCACGGCTTGTTCAATGTCGGGCTCAGCTTGCAGGCAGCCATCAACCTGCCCAGCGACGCCGCCGTGGAGCGCATCACCGAAGCCCTGGGCCGGCTGGATGACGCCGTCCACGAGATCCGCGATCACTCATTTGCCCTCATCGACCGGCGAGTACCGCCACCCGATCCAGCCTCACCCAACGACACGAACTGACTACCAGGATCCTCACTTGCTTAGACGGCCGTGCCGCACGGCAGGCCGACAGCGATGTAAGGACCAGGTGGATCCTCTGCGGGAAATCGCGGGCCGGCTATGACATCCCGGGCACTGGCGGCAGCCACGACCGACCCGGACCCGATGGTCCAGATCCGGCAGCGGCGTAGCCGGTGATGCCGGCTGCCACGCGGTCGAGGAAGTTCCGGATCGTTGCGGCGGCAACCCGGTGCAAGATCACTCGGTCAAGCCCTGCTCCGGGGGAACCAGGCGGCGGCCGGTATGCGCCGGCCAGCGCGAGCAGAGTCGCTCGCTGCCCGGACGGGCTCAGCGTGATATCGGCATCCAGGACCACGAATAGCCCGCCGCCGGACCCGATGGCCTCCCACCGAAGCGCGATCCCGGCGGAGTCATTCCTTCGCGTCAGATCCCGGAAGCGCACCTGAACCAGCCTGGGGGGATCCGGCGCCGGATCTAGCGTGCCGTCTCGGGCCGGGCCCGTGGTCCCCTCCTTGTAGGCATTTTCCGAAACGGACAGCAGCAAGCCGCCGCGAGCCAGATTCACCAGCCTGGCCCGGGCGATGGCGAAGGTGACGTCCAGTAGCACCTCATCGCCGACGAACACCTCACCAGCAAACCAGCCAGATGCTCATCCGGGCAGAGGACTTACGTCCCTGGTGCCATGCTGGAAGTCCTTCATCCGCTGGAAAGGCCGGTTGCAATTGGCAGTAAGAGACCCGCTGCGATCAGCCCCAGCCGCAATGCTCCGTGCCAACGGTCAAACTGTTGCCGAACTGATCGATATTGCACAATACCGCGTCCGAAGACGCACTCGCGCCCGATGCCAACGATCAACGAATACCGCCTGGCCCTGATATGGAGGAGGTTATCGGCACCCACAATTCCAGAGAACCCCTGGATGCCGCCCATCCCGGGCCCGCACCATCAAGACGTCGCGGGCCAGAAGTCGACGTCCGTAATGTCGCCGAGCGGGTGGGTTAGCAGAAAGACCGGCCCCGCGCCAGCGTCCTGCGCAGCCGGCCGGAGGAAGCCGTGCCCGTCAACATGGGCGAGGAAACGGAGAATGTCGCCGACAGCCGGCGCGGCAGGGTTGGTGATGCTGCCCCAGGTCGCCGGTGAATATTGCGGATCGTATCGCGCTGCGCAATTCCTTGACAGGCCGGAGGAGGAACTCGCTGACGCTTATGCCAGCGGGTGCAGTCGACACCGAGACGCTTAGCGTTAGCGTCGCTAACCGCGCCGTCTGGCACGGGTCACCCGACTCTGTGGTAGCTACGAGGGACAGCACCAATCAGGTCGGCGCTGCGGGCATGCAGGGCCGAGGTGCAGCGATGGCCCGGTTTCGCCGATGCCACGGCGGAACCGCAGGCAAAGCCGTCGCCGCCGGGCAGCGTCCGGGGCGGGATTACTTTCGATCAAGTGGTGCAAACAGCGTCCGACGACCAGGTCATCCACGACGAGCCGGTAACTGCTCGGTCAGAGCTGCTCAGTCAGAGCTGACCAGGCGTCGTTTCATGCAGCAGGCGGGAGTGGTAACCGCTGCCGCGGTGGTGCTCCCCGAAGTGCCGCGACTGCCGTTGCGTTCAGCGGTACGCGCCGTTGCCGCGGACGGTACCTCCGCGTTCTCGATGGCGACGCACATCCATTCCTCGTTCAGCGAGCAGAGCGGCTCGATGGACAGCCAGCTGTTCCAGGCGACGAAGAACTCGGTTGACGTGCTGTGGTGGACCGATCACGACCATCGCATGGCGACCATGCCTGCGCGCCCGCAGCGCCTGGCGAAGCAGACGGACGCGGCGGAGCTGGGTTCTAGTTTGAACTGGGTCACGTTGAGGCTGCAAATTCCTCGCGGGCGTCTGCCCCACGTCGGCAGCTACGGCGCCGAGCCGGGCGTTGAGCCCGGACAGCCCGATGGTGTGGTCAAGTGACCGTGGCTGCCGGCCAGTCGCGCGTTTCCACTGCCTCCAGCGTCCGGGCGCCTACCGTGGGAGGCGCCGCGCCGGTCAGCAGGCCCGTGCCAGCGGGAGCCGCCTGGCCGGGCCCTGGCCGGGAAGCAGGAGGTCGATCGAGCTGTCGCAGACGGTGAGCACCGACACCGAGTCAACCGGCTCCAGAGGCACCTCGCCAGTCCAGGCGGGGACCACCCGCTCGGCAACGCGAGACGGCCACCCCTGTGTCGGCTCGCTCATTGACGAGAAATGGTGCAGATGGCGGGCGAGCGCATCCCCGGCCTCGCCGGCCTCGACGAGCAGCCCGGCGGCGAACTCGCGGACGGTCACCCCCCCCTAGTCCTCGATGACCTTGGCGTCCTTGCTCCTAGTGTCGTCGTCCCGGCCCACTGCACCGGATGGCGGGCCCAGCACGCTATGGGTGCTCGATTTGGCGAGGCGTTCATCCCGAACGCTGTCGGTACACGCTTCGAACTCTGACTGGGCGACCGGCCCGACCTGCAGTCCTTCGCCCGGGGCCTCAGGCACGACCACGACGCCGTGGTCAACGGGCTCACCCTGCCCTGGAACTCAGGCGTGGTCGAAGGTAACGTCAACCGGATCAAGATGCTCAAACGCCAGACTACGGCCGCGCCAGCTTCCCGCTGCTCCGCAAGCGAGTCCTGCTGACGACCTGAGGACCCGTTACCGTGACGAAATACGGGCCAGATCCGGTCGCCGCTGTCATTGCAAACGGACACGCTAGCGAGATCACTAACTGCGGCTCCCCCTACTGGCTGGGCGCTTTGCCTTCCCTGCGCGCACAGACCCCCACTGGCGAAACTAGCGCGCGTCAGAGGCGCGCCATAAAGCCGAACGTCGTCCGACCGGCGAGGCATGCCATCGTGCTCAACGTGACGAACCACGAGGCCTCCATCTGTACGCGGGACCGGGCTGGGTGTCAGGCTGCCAGTCGCCTGCGCACTGTGCCCGGCTCCGCAGCGACTTCCCCTGACGCAAGAGCCGCGTCTGCATCCGCTATCCGGCCGGGTGCTCCCTGCTCAGTCGGCCAGCCGCGTGCGGTGAGGTAGCCGGCCACGGGCCGGTCGGCTTCTTCGTAATAGCCGGCTATCCGCTCGCTGAAAGTGACCGTGCCGTCGGTTGCCAGAGGCTCGTCCGGCTCCGTGCCTGGCCCATCTGAGCGAAGATCCATTGCAGCCACCCCGCTGATCTTTGACTCCGCTGCCTGTTCGCGGGCGCTCGGCATTCTCGTGGCAAGATTTCGCTCCACGATGTCATGACCAGACCCCGTCACGTCAGCTCCACCGCACCCGGACACGCCCTCACCTGCCAGCCCGGCGGCATTTCCTGGCCGCTCCTGGACGGGCATCCGGCGCTGGTAGCTTTGCCGCTGCCGGAGCATCACAGCGGCAGCTACCACGATCACCGCAGCGCATATCGCCAAATCGATCAGGAGCAGCTCGCGCATGGCTATCCCTCAGGGCCGGTGGTCGTACTTCAGCTCCCTTCCCGGCCAGTCATGCGCCGACACCGCCCAGGCCGTTATAACGGCCCAGCGTGCTAGGCGAAGTCGCGATGCCGCGTGCGGCGGTCAGCCTGCTTGGCCGCCGTCTTGCAGGGAGTCCAGCGCGGTCCGGAGCCTGGCTGCGGCCTCGTCCGCGACCGGCTGGAGTGACCGCTGCCCGGTCACCGCGACCATGACCTGCGGGTCGAGCGCTTCGACGATCGTATGGCCAGCCTCCGCCCGGACCGCCACGTTGCAGGGCAGCAGCAGCCCGATGCGGCGGTCGGCGGTCAGCGCCCGGTGCGCCAGGGTCGGGTTGCAGGCACCCAGGATGAGGTATTCCTCGATCTCCTCGCCGAGTTTGTCGCGCAGGGTGGCCTGCACGTCGATCTCGGTCAGCACGCCGAAGCCCTGCACCTTCAGCGCGGCGCGGACATGCGCCGCCGCCTCGGCGAACGGTGCCGGCAGGCGGATGGTTATCCCGTAGTCCATGTGTCCCTCCTGTTCATCGGCTCCGCTTCAGGAAAGGGTGAGGAACATCTTCTCCAGCTGCTCCTCGGACATCGGGGCGTCGCCGTCCGCGGCGATGCACTGCCGCATCCCGCTGGCCACGATCTTGAATCCGGCCCGGTCCAGGGCCCGCGACACCGCGGCCAGCTGGGTCACCACGTCCGCGCAGTCCCGGCCGGACTCGATCATCGCGATGACCCCGGCCAGCTGGCCCTGCGCCCGGCGCAGCCGGTTCAGCACGGCGCCGGCCGCCTGCTCGTCGATCTTCATCAGCCGTCTCCCCTTCGCGGTCACTGATCCGAATTATACCCAGCGGGGTATGAAGCAAGCTCAGGTCACGCCAGGCCAGGAAGGCTGCGCGTCAGCGTGTACCCGGCGACTATCACGATCAGCGCGGTGAACGCCGCGCTCAGCCGCCGCGGGTCGGCCCGGCCGGCCAGGCCGCTGCCGGCCAGCGCGCCGATCACGGCGGCTGCGGTGAAGGCCCCGACGAGGGGCCAGTTCAGCGCCAGGCCGCCGTGGCCGGCCCGCGCCGCCAGCGCGGCCGCGCTGTTCACCGCGATGACCACCAGCGAGGTTCCGGCCGCGGTCGGCAGGTCGAACCCGAGCACCAGCACCAGCACAGGGACCACCACGAAGCCGCCGCCGACCCCGAAGAACCCGGTGACCAGCCCGACGCCGGTAGCCGCGGCCGCGACCAGGATCGCATGCCGCCCATCGCGGGCCGGGACGCCGCCGCGGGCCGGGCCCTGATCACCGCGGCGGATGATCATCATGGCCGCCACGGCCAGCATCAGCACGCCGAATCCGGCCAGCAGCACGTCGGCCGGGACCGCGGCGCTGGCCAGTGATCCGGCATAAGAGCCGGCGATGCCCAGGCCGCCGAAGATCACCCCGGCCCTGAGCCCGGCCCGCCCGGCGCGGGCATGCGCGATCGCGCCGGCCACCGCGGCGATGCCGACCACCAGCAGCGAGGCGGTCACGGCCCGGTGCGCGCTTTGCCCGAGGAGGTAGACCAGGGCCGGGACGGTGAGGATGGAACCGCCGCCGCCGAGCGCGCCGAGGCTGATCCCGATCAGCAGCCCGGCCGCGACGGCGATCAGGGCCATCTGGTCACAGCACCCGGACCGAATACAGCGCGGCGATACGCAGGATCACTGTCGGGCTGTATCACGGCAAAGTCCACGGCACCAGGACCGCGACACGCTCCACCAGGCCGGGCCTGTGGCTTGGTTCATCCAGGTCGCCTCAAGGTCCGTCTTGTGCCTGCCCTTGACCTCTCTCAGACAAGTGCGGCATGGCCAGGGGCAATTCAAGCCCGGGCGCTCAACTCTGCGCGTGGTGACCATTATCACGTGAAAATGATCTGGCCGCCGGCAGCCAGATCGTAGAACTCACCGACAGTGATGATGTCGGCGCAAGTGGCAAGGTGCAGGCCAGGGTTGCCGACGGTAGCGAGCTTGATGTGCTCATGCCGGGCCTTATGGATGGCGTCGAGTCCGAAGAAGGTGAAGAACAGGTTTGCCTCGATGCCCTCGGCGCGGGCGCCGTTGGCCATGATCAGCGCCGGGTAGATGCCTTCCAGCGAGCCCTTGGACACGATAATGGAAACCTTCTCGATCTTGCCGTTAGCGCTGGCGCTGTCAGCCATGATGCACCGTCCTGTGCTGGTGTTCAGATGCAGCCGCGCGGCTTCGGGATGCCGGCGATCTTCGCGGCCAGCTTGGCTGGCCCCTTCGGGAAGAGCTCGTACAGCTCCTTGATGCTCACCCCGGAGGTCTTGCTCAACGCGCGCACGCTTGGGCCTGTGCCCTTCTCGGCGTACTCGTGCCGCATGAACTTGACGACCTGCCAGTGCAGTTCAGCCATCGCTTGGATGCCGGCTTCTGCGGCGATCTGCGGTGCCATCTCCTCGCGCCATTGCTGCGGGTCGGTGAAGAAGCCTTCGTCGTTAACAGTGACCTCAGCGTCTGCGTAAACCTTGACGGGCATGATCAGGCCCTTCCTCTCGTGTCGCTGAGCGGGCCGGCAGATGCGCGGTCCTCCGCCTGGGCGGGTTCGAGCCGCTTGCCTGCAAGCGGCATGTCTGCGCCCACGCCAGGGATGTCGCGTCCCGGCAGCAGCATGTGCCAGTAGAACCACTGGAATGCGAGCTTTCCTAGGTGGTTAAGACGGGACTCCTTCAGTAGTGGAAGGCCGACGCGGCCCGGGAACCGTCCGGTAACAGGTTGGGTGTCGTAGTTGAAGTCGATCAGCATTGCCTTGCCGCGCCGCCGAGCAGGCCGGCACTTCCCGCGCGGACTGGGTCCGCCACGCCCTCGCCCAGGCAGCCCGCAAAGCCAACTGACACCCGGGCACTAGCCACCGCATCAGACGGGCAGCCGGAGACCACGATCCGCGAGGCACGGCACACCCGGTAGAGAGACGCTGCGCCGCATTGCGTGGCCAGTGTCTTCTCAACGATCACCCGAGGAACGCTGACTCCGGATGGTCGGGTGATGTTCGTCGACGATGGCCACCGCACGAGCCACGAACTGGTCGAGGGCCCGGGGTCCTCGACGAGCGCTCGCTGCGAGAACTGGGCTAGATGATTGAGGTCAAGCCACTGGCTGGCCCGTTCTTCCTAGGGCTCGGCGGACGAGTCGGCTAGCGCGCTACGCGGTAGCGGAGGTAGACGACTCTCGAGCTGAAGGTGCGGGTCTCGACGAGTTCGAGATCCACCCGGCGCTCGCGCTGGGGGAAGAACGGAATGCCACCGCCAACCAGCACCGGGTAGACCCTGGCCCGGTACTCGTCGATCAGGCCCAGCGCGGCCGCCTCGGCGGCGAGAGTCGCGCCGCCGATCGCGATGCCGCCCTTCGCCGGCCCGGCTCGCAACCGCGCGATCTCCTCCGCCAGGCCGCCGGAGGCCAGGCGGGCATTGCCCTGCACCGCCGGCAGCGTGGTGGAGAACACCACCTTCGGGAGCGGCTTCCAGATCGCGGCCCACTCGAGCATCGAGCCGTCGAGCGATGGATCCTGGCCGGCGGTCTCCCAGTACAGCATCGTCTCGTACAGCCCTCGTCCCAGCAGGTGGACGCCGACCTCTCGTATCTCGTCGGTGACGAAGCGAAAGACCTCCTCGTCGGGCGCCGTCCAGCCGAAGCCGCCGTCCGGCCCGACGATGTAGCCGTCAAGTGAGACGCCCATCGAATAGGTCACGCTGCGCATCAGAAGTCCTCCTCGGTAACGGGTTCGACAGTACGACCGCCGGACGCCGCAGAACTCATCGCGGCTCGCGGGACAGGGCAAACGTTGCCAGTTACGGCACTAGTCGTTCTGCTTTCGAGATCGGAAATCACGCGAATCAGCAAAGGCGACGCTGATCCTCAGTTGCGGAAGCACCAAGCCTGTCCATCGGTATAACTCCGTCGCGAATGATGATATTCGTCAACCAGCTAGTAGTGCGACCAAAATACCGGATATTCCGCCAGCAATACCGGCGACTGCGAGCCATCGCCCGCGCAAGCTCGGCTTAACCGAGATGTTGTACATCGCCCAAATCGCGACTGGTATGGCAGCGGCTGACATCACAATGCCGAGCACGTAGTCTGCGTAGTGGTCAACGGAGTCTCTTGTTCCGTTAGAGAGAATGAGCACAAGTCCCCACAGGCCAAGCACCAATGCGCCACTCGCCTTGCCACTTCGACCGGGCTCTCCGCTAGCTGCGACTTTTCTGGTCTCTGGTACAGTCCGGCCGGTTGGTTGTGACGGCTCAGCTTTTGCCTTGGGAGCTGAGGGTTTTGCTGGAACTGGCCCTACGGGCCCGCCGCGATCTGCGCTCGGCGGTCGGCGGCTCCGACGTTGGTCGACCAAAGTCAGCACGGCCACGCCGGCGCTCACAACCGCTGCCACCGTACTGAGTATGTCGGTGGTAGTGCTCAACTTCCGCCGCTCTCCGAGACGATGGCTCGCCAATCATACTGATTTGAGCGAGGATGAAGGTAGCTGTTCGGCCAGAGCTGGTGATCGTTCCGAGTCTACGGGCGGCCGACCTCGGCAGGCCGACTATGGTTCTTAGCCGTTGGTGGGGTTTCAGCGGGCAGAGTGATGGCGCGGATCGCCAGAGTGGCCGTGACCTAGCCGTAACCGGCATCTCACGCGGACGACCGTGGCTCATGCCGCCAAGTACCATAACGATGTTGTTCACAACTCTGATCGTGGAGACTCTCGCCTCATCAAGCGTAGAATCATCCATCTAGAGTCCGGGCCGACAGCGCTGCCTGCCGCCCTGCTCAAGGTCCTGGAGCTGCCGGAGGACAAAGGTCGAAGAGCTGCGGACGCTGCTGGACCGGACGACGCTGGTCAGCGTTATCGAGGCGTCGAAGCGGATCGCCGACCGGCTCGACTTCCTGACCGGCCTCGACGCTCTCATCTTCGACACCGATTCGAAGCGGCAGGCGCTGGAGCGTCGGCAGCTGCACCGCATTCTGGCCAACGAAACCTGGGTGTTCGGCGAGGAATGGGCTCTGACCGGCGACGATGACCGGCTGACCCAGGTGCTCGCCTGCACCTGCACCTGCTCGGCGACGACGTGGATCTCGCGAGCCTGCCGCCGGTGCTACGCGAGGACGGCAGCAACGCGATCCCGGACCTGGTGTTGTCCCGGACGATGGAGACTGCCGAGAACAAGCTATAGCACCTGGTCGCGGAACTCATGCGTTCACCGGTGCGCACCCCGAGCTGGTTACCAATTCCGACTGGCCGGGCAGCGCTGCCAAGTAGATGGCACCGCGCCGGCTAACCTCCCACTCGCCGCGCCGAGGCGCTAGGCGCCATGCATCCAGACCGGCAGATCTTGAGCGGATCTGAGATGCACTCTCATGCCGCAGGCCAGCGCGTTCGCTGCTAGAAGTCAGCCCTACGCGGGTTACTGCGGGATGAGGAGACGGCACCATCACACCGGGAGCCTCGATGAAAAGGTATGTGCTGACCGGGGCCCCCGGTGCTGGCAAGACGTCGGTCCTGCGCGTCCTGCAAGAACAGGGCTTTGCTGTGGTTGAGGAGGCCGCGACTGACGTGATCAGCTGCGAGCAGCGGAGGGGAGTCGCCGAGCCGTGGCGGCACGTTTACTTTATCGACAAGGTCACCGAGCTTCAGCGACAGCTGCAGCAGGAGCCGGTGGCGGGCGATGCGCTGGTCCAGGTGCATGACCGGTCACCGCTGTGCACCTTGGCCCTGGCCCGGTACCTGGGGCATCCGGTGACGCCTCTGCTCGCAGGGGAGGTCAACAAGCGCTTGCCGGCCACCGCGAACGTGCACTCTTCTGCAGGACAGGAAGCTGGGGGCGTTCAGAGTGCCATCGTGTGCCCCGTTCTGGGCCGACGCGGTCCGGGCGATGCTCGCGGGCAAGGCCCCGCAGGGCCTGGATTGGGTTTTCATCAGCCCGGCCGGCGGCTACGTGGCCTGGGCGGCAGGGCACCCCAAGACGACTACTCCTCGGTGACGTCCTCGTCGGCCCTCGCTTCGAGTTCACGCTGGGGTCCACCCGCTGCGTGCTTGCCACGCTTCTTCGGCTTGAAGAGCCCGGAAACACCGTCGCCAACCGCGCCAGCAGCTCCGGCGATTGCACCGCCAACGCCCTTCACCGCGGTCAGTGCCTGCGGCTCGTCGGGCACACCGTCACCGTCGAGATCGACGCTACGGAATGGGCGGGTGACTACATCAGCGGCACTCGCGACGCCAGTCCCTACCGCGACGGCGCCAGTGCTCACACCCGCACCGACAGCTTTCGCGGCGTCCTTGAGCGCCTCCAGCGCCCTATTCGGGTCGTTATCCGCCTTCTCGGGCTTCGCGGGACCGTCTAGATAGGCCGGGAACGTGTCGGGCGCGTCCGAAAATGCCGACCGTGCAGCGTCGACCACTTCACGCCCGAAGACGAATCGGGTGATTCCACCGACGAGCGCTCCGGCGCCGTATTCGGCTGCCGCCTGCTGCCTGCCGTCGAGTCCGCTGCGGATGTCTTCAAGGACCCCGGTCTGCCCACCGTGATGGCCGCACCGGCGACGCTGATCGCGGTGACATAGTGGTGCTCCAGCATGCTGATGATCTCGGCGGGTGTTGCGTCGGGATTCCGGCGGCGCACCCACTTGACGTACTTGCGAGCGATACCGCGACGCCCCCTGACAGCCTTGTCGATCTCGCGCTCGGCGTCCTTATCGACGAGCTCCGCCTCCAGCGTGACGTCCCCGGGGTCGAGGTCACAGACACGCGGTGGGACGGTCAGATTCCCGTCGGCCATGGTTCATCCCCCCGTCGCCAGGCGACCCGCGCCCGGGCGGGCGAGCTCCGCTATCAGCTCGTGCAGCCCGGCCCGCTCCGCCAGGCCCGTCACCGGGGCCAGGCCGACGTGTGCGACCAGGGCGGGATCATCGAACGTGACGCGAGTCCTCGCGCGGGCATGAGACAATCGCACTTACGGGCTGTCCTCTCGAACCGGGCCGGCAGAGCTTCGCAACTCCTAGCATCCCAGGACAGAGGGCACCTTTTCATTAAAACGCTGGCCAAAATCGGGACTTTCGCCCGTGGATTCAGGCTAAAAGGCCTAGCATGCGTCGGCGATTTGTGGGTCAAAGGAACGGATCTCCGCACAGGGCCAAGCGAATGGCTGATACGTGCATTGCCAGCAATACCCGGGCCTGAGGATCCTCGATACCATACTCGGGCGGGCGGCTCCAGGGCATCCATGACATCCTGAACCCTCAGCCTGACGTCGCATTCCTATCCTGGAAGCCAGGCGCGGACTCGATGCTTCTGGTGGGCTGGGCGGGCGCGCATACTGACAGTGTGGATATCTTGCCGCCGCCGGAGGGCGTCTTGACCGATGGTGTCGTGTCGCTGCGTATGCCGTCGGTCAGGAATGTTGATGCCCTGGTTGACTATGCCTCCGAGCAAGACGGCGGTCTGGGCAGCGCATGGCTGCCGGCGCTTAGGGCTGGCGCGTCGAGAGAGCACTGTCTGTGGATGATTGCCGACTGGCTGTCCGGGTGGTCTGGGGGCGGCAGCTATAACGGGCCTGCGCTCTTCCTGACCGTCGCACAGAGCCCAATGCCCGTCGGCCTGGTCGGGTTCGTTTCCAGGGATGCGGGCACGGTCGGGCTCGTCTTCGGTGTGGCACCTTCCTGGCGAGGCGGGGGCCTGGCGACTCGGGCCGTCATGCTTGCCGTCGGCTGGCTTGTTCGCGAGCGTGGCGCAAAGACTGTGAAGCTTCAGCTCGACCGCGATTCCCCGTCGTGTCATCGGGTAGCGGTCAAGGCCGGCTTTTCTGCGGCGGGGACCGTCAGCCGTGTCGTCCAGGCGACCGGCGAGGTAGTCGAAGACCTCCTCTACATCATCGAGGCGGGAGAGCTCGCCGTTCCGCATAATGCCCTCGGCTGACCGAACTGGGCACGGCTGCCGCTCGGTGGCCTGGCGGCGGGCGCAAATGGTGCTGCTGTCAGCCCAGGGCATGGACGTGGCCGGGACGGGAGGCGTCCACGGTGTCGGCGAGGTAGCGCAGCACGGTGCCGCGGCGGACCGAAGGCCCTCGGCGACGATGACCGGGTCGAGGGTGGTGACCAGGCGCCCTGTTGGCTTCGTCAGCTGGCATTTCGCCCGCGCAGCCGATCACCTCGCCCAGCCGTTCCCGCACAGTAACCGCGCCAGGAGCGCTGGTCGTCATGGCCTACTCCCTCGACCGAACTCAAGCGCCAGGCCGATCGGCGACCGGCCCGCTAGCATCACCGGCCTCACTGCGGCAAGAGCCGGACAGCCCGCCGCGGAACAGGAGGCGGCCGGTGATGCTGACCCGGCCATTCCAGGCCGTGCCGGCCGGTTCAGGGAACCACCGCCGGAGTTGGTGTCGTTGGTCTAAATGGAGGAGCTCCTGGTCCCTGGTGCCTGCAGGCCGGTCACGGAGCTGGGGCGTATCCGGACCCAGAAGGGACGTTTTACGGCGGTAGCCCAGGGGTGCAGGCCGAGGCGCCCGAGGCGCTGGATCTCGGCTTCCTCGTCCACCATGTCGGCGCGGCCGGTCACCAGCACGCTCCACCCGGACCGGGCCTGCCGGTCGTAGTCGTCGGCCTCGAACGCGACCAGGCCTTGTTCCCCGGCTGCGGCGAGCTTCGACCCGCGGGCGGTGCGGAAGACCACGTCCTGCGCGTCCATGGCATGGTTCACCGGCAAGATCACCAGCTCGCCGTCCGCGCAGAAGCTGACCCGGCCCAGCGGGACCGACGCGAGCAACCGCAGGCACTCCTCGAACGGCAAGATCTCAAGCCCAGCGTGGTCGGTCGGATGCCCTGGCATGTCCACCTCCGTGACTGCGGCCGCGGGCCCGCGCAAATCCCGGACAGCGATTCCGCCGCGATCATGTATTCCCTCTCACGGTGCGCCGCCGCGGCCGGCCAGCGCAGCGGGCCTAAGTCCCGTGGACCCAGGTCGTTCGGCTCTGCCTTCGACGGCAACAGCGGACCCGGATGGCGAGCGGCGCGCCGCGGGGCGGCCGGGGGTCGTAGCCTGCTTGCCGGGATCTGCCGGTGGTCCCGCGCCGTCAGGACCAACGCCCCTACCTCAGGTTCCGCGCAGCGGGTAACGCTGCGGGCATGAGGCAGGCAGGCGCAGGAGGTGGCGGGCGATCTGCTGAGCCGGCGGTCCCGCCGGAGCAGCTGACTGGCCGGCTGCTGCGGGCGGCGGCGGCGGCGCCGTCGATGCACAACACCCAGCCGTGGCGGTTCCGGGTCAGTGACGCCGGCCGCACCATCGAGCTGCGCGCCGACCCGTCGCGGCAGCTGCCTTACGGCGATCCGAGCGGCCGGGCGGCGCATATCGCCTGCGGCGCTGCGCTGTTCAACCTCCGGCTGGCGGCCGCGGCCGCCCGGCTGCGGGCGGATGCCCGGCTGCTGCCCGATCCGGGCGAGCCGCTGCTGCTGGCCACGGTCCGGCTAGCCGGACCGCACCGCCCGGCCGCTGCCGAGCGCGAGCTGCATGCCGCCATCGAAGAACGGCATACGAACCGGCAGCCGTTCAGCAGCCGGCCGGTGCCGCCGGGCGTGCTCGCCGAACTGGCCGAGGCAGCCAGCCTCGAGCACGCGACCTTGCACATCCTTGACCGTAACGAGGCGGTGCGGGTGCTGAACCTGGCCGCCGACGCCGAGCGCGCCCAGCTCGCCGACCCTGAATATCGCGCCGAGCTGGCACAATGGGCCGGCGGCCAGCGTGACCGCGACGGTATCCCCGACAGCGCCCTCGGGCCCCGCTCCCCTGAGGGCCCCACGCCGGTCCGGGACTTCACTCCCGGGCCGCGGACCCAGCCCGTCCGCTACGCCTGGTTCGAAGACCCCCCGCAGCTGGCCGTGCTGTCCACCCGCACCGGCGACAGGGCCGGCTGGCTGCGCGCCGGGCAGGCACTGCAACGCGTGCTGCTGACCGCCACCGCCCGCGGCATAGCCACCTGCCCGCTCACCCAGCCACTGGAAACCACCGACGCCTGGCTGGTCCGCGACCCGCGTTCCGGCAGCGAGCAACCGCAGATGATCCTGCGACTAGGCTACGGACTACCCGTCCCGCCCACCCCCCGCCGCCCGCCCGCCGACATCCTGGACAAACCCGAGCCAGCCGAGAATCCGCCGCCCGGCAACGAAAACCCCGGCTCATACCCGCCCCGAGCCAGCCGGCATGAACCGTGAACACATGCGTCAACTCGCGTGCGAAGAGGAACACCGCGTAACCGGTGCCGGAATCCGCCGAATCTGGAAAGGTACACCCGTGGCGGCCGGCCCGCGAGAGGGGTGCGGCCGGCTAGGCCCGGGGAGGTGGACGTGACTCACCGCAGTGATCGCACCCTTGTGGCAGCCGGGCTGGCCCGCGTTGAGGGCGAAGGCGCGATGTATGTCCGGGTCTCCGGCGGGCAGGTCGAGGAGGTACGCCTCGATATCTACGAGCCACCGCGATTCTTCGAGGCATTCCTGGCCGGTCGTTCCTACACCGAGCCGCCCGACATCACCGCGCGGATCTGCGGGATCTGCCCGGTGGCGTACCAGACGAGCGCCTGTCAGGCGATTGAGACCGCATGCGGGGTGACTCTGACCGGTCCCCTCGCCGCCCTGCGGCGGCTGCTGTATTGCGGCGAGTGGATCGCCAGCCACGCGCTGCACATCTACATGCTGCACGCGCCCGATTTCCTCGGCTATCCGGGTGCCGTGGAACTGGCGCGCGATCACCGGAACATCGTGGAGCGCGGGCTCGCGCTCCGGCACGCCGGGAACGCGATCATGGAGGTGCTCGGCGGCCGGTCAATTCATCCGGTCAACGTGCGCATCGGTGGCTTCTACCGGGTGCCGTCAGCCGCCGAGCTCAGGCCGCTCGCCGAGGAACTGCGGCGGGCGCTGGACCTCGCGGTTGACACCGCGGCGTGGGTGGCCGGCTTCGACTTCCCCGACTTCACCATCGATCACGAGCTGCTGGCACTCCGCGAGCCGGGTGCCTACCCGATCGAGCGCGGCACGCTGGCCAGCACCGGAGGACTGGAATTCGCCGCTGCGGACTTCGACCGGCACGTGATCGAGGAACAGGTGCCGCACTCCACCGCGCTGCACGCCAGGCTGGCAGGCCGGGCCGGCATTTACATGACCGGGCCGCTCGCCAGGTACACGCTCAGCTCGCAATGGCTGCCGTCGGCGGCGGCCCAGGCCGCGCGCGAGGCCGGGCTCGGGCCCGCCTGCCGTAACCCGTTCCAGAGCATCATCGTCCGCGCGGTGGAAGTCGTCTGCGCGATCGAGGAGGCGCTCCGGCTGATCGCCGGATACCAGCAGCCCGCGAAGCCCTCCGCCTCTGTCACGCCGCGGGCCGGAACCGGGCACGGCGTGACAGAGGCGCCCCGCGGCGTGCTCTACCACCGGTACGAGCTCGATGCCGGCGGGATCGTGCGCAGCGCCCGCATCGTCCCGCCGACATCCCAGAACCAGGCCGCGATCCAGCACGACCTCCGCGAGTTCGTGCAGGCCAGGCTTGACCTCGATGACGAACGGCTCACCCACGACTGCGAGCAGGCGATCCGCAACTACGACCCGTGCATCTCCTGTTCCACGCATTTCCTCACCCTGCGGGTCGACCGGGGATGAGCGAATCCAGGACCGAGTCCAGCGGACTCGCCGATCGGCCCAGCACGGGCGGGTCCCCGGATGCGCCCAGGACGAGCGAGCCCGGCGGGCCCGGGACACCGATCCGCCGGGTGGTGGTGATTGCTATCGGCAACGAGTACCGGCGTGACGACGGCATCGGCCCCAAGATTCTCGCCAGGCTCCCCGGACAGGCGGCAGCATCCGTGCATCTGGTGCTCAGCGATGGCGATCCGGTCAGGATGATCGAGGCGTGGGCCGGAGCGTCACTCGCGGTGGTCGTCGATGCCGTCCAGGCGGATCCGCCAGCCCCTGGTCGGCTGCACCGGATCGTTCTTGACCAGGCCGATCCGCCGGAGGTACGTCAGGTCAGCTCGCACGGCCTCGGGCTCGGCGAGGCGATCGGCCTGGCGCGGGCACTCGGCCGGATGCCGGACCGCCTGATCGTGCACGCCGTCGAGGTGGCCGATTTCGGCCACGGCATCGGCCTGACTCCCGCCGTCGCGGCCGCCGCCGATGCGCTCACCTCCGCCGTGCTCCGCGACCTGCCATCCGGCTAAGGCACGGTCGCCGGCTCGCCCGGTCCCCCGGCAGGGCAGGAAGTCTCCCGGCGCATCCGCCGCGAGCGAGCCCAGGGGGACGTGCGGACCGCCGCCGAGCTGATGACAGCCCGCAGCGGCCGCCGCACCGGCGCGCTAGTCCGGGCCGTCTGCGCGGTCCGGGCCAGATTGGCCATCAGGTCCGGCGGCAACGCCGCGCGATGCCGGCGAGAAGCCTGGCGCCGACACGTTGAAGGTCGAGTAGACCCGCTCCACGGCATCGGGGGCCATGCCAAGCTGCAGCAGCTGAGGGGTCAGCGAGCCGGTGTTCGGCGCGGTCACCGGCCCGAAGCAGCCGTAGCAGCCGCGGTTGAACGCCGGGCAGATCGCGCCGCAGCCGGCCTGGGTCACCGGGCCGAGGCACGGCGTACCGTGCGCAACCATGACGCAGGTATTGCCGCGCAGCTTGCACTCGTAGCAGACGCTATGCGCGGGGATGCCGGGCTTGCGGCCGGTCAGCAGCGCGGAGATCAGCTCGAGCAGCTGGCGCTTGTCGATCGGGCAGCCCCGTAGCTCGAAGTCCACCGTGACATGGTCGGCGATCGGCGTGGAGGTCGCGAGGGTCTGTATGTACTCGGGCCTGGCGTACACCGCCGCGGTGAATTCGGCGATGTCCGCGAAATTGCGCAGAGCCTGGATTCCGCCCGCGGTGGCGCAGGCGCCGATGGTGATGAGCGTCCGGGACTGCGCACGGATCTGCTGGATGCGTATCGCGTCGCCCGGGGTGGTCACCGATCCCTCGACCAGCGAGACGTCGTAAGGGCCGTCCTCCTCGGTGCTCGTGGCCTCGCTGAAGTGCGCGATGTCGACCTCGGCTGCGAGCGCGAGCAGTTCATCCTGGCAGTCGAGCAGGGTGAGCTGGCAGCCGTCGCAGGACGCGAATTTCCATACCGCGAGCCTCGGGCGTGTCATGTCAGAGCTCCTGCACCGCGAGCAGCGGCGCCGCCCGCTGATAGCTGACAACCGGGCCGTCCCTGCACAGCAGCAGCGGGCCGAGCTGGCAATGGCCACATTCGGCGACACCGCACCGCATATTCCGCTCCAGCGACACCCGGATGTTCCCGGCGGCGACGCCGCGGGCGGACAGGGCCCGGGCGGCGAGCCTGATCATCACCTCGGGCCCGCAGAGCATGGCCACCGTGACGGCCGGGTCGATGTCGGCCCGGTCGATCAGCTGCGTGACGACGCCGACGTGACCCGGCCAGCCTGCCGCGGCCCGGTCGACGGTGACCTGCACGTCAGCGCCCTGGTCGCGCCAGGAAGCCAGCTCGCCGGCGAACACGAGCTCGGCCGGGGACCGCGCGCCGATGAGCACGGTGACTCGCCGGTACCGCTCGCGGGCCGCGAGCAGTGTCAGCACCGCCGGCCGCAGCGGCGCGAGGCCGATCCCGCCGGCCACCAGGACGACGTCCTGCCCTTCGGCGCCCGCGACGTCCCAGTTCGTGCCGAACGGTCCGCGGACGCCGATCATCTGTCCTGGGCCTGCCGCGCACAGCGCCCCGGTCACGGCGCCGACGGAGCGGATGGTCTGCACCAGGCCTGGTGCGCTGGCCGCGCCGCTCACCCCGCTGATCGAGATCGGCACCTCGCCGATGCCGAACGCGTACAGCATCGTGAACTGCCCTGGCAGGTAGGCCGCGATGGGCTGGTCAACGGGCTGCAGGCCGAGGCTCACCGTGTCATGAGTCTCGCCCCGGGTGGAGGTCACCCGGTACCGGGCGGGCATCACCTGACCGCTCATCGGGCCCTCGCATGCGCGCCAGCTGCCGAGTAGAGGTCAAGCATCCTTATCCGGGTGGCGTGCAGGCGCTTCGCGGCGACGTCGATCAGCTGCCGGGTCATCTGATAGCCGAGCACCGGGTAGCTATCGCAGAGCGCGCTCACCGCCGTGCCGTTCAGCATGAAGGCGGACGTGGGCTGGACGGCTTCCGCGCCGAACTGCCACAGCCACGGCGGGGACAGCCAGGAGAGCCCGATCACGTCGCCGCTGCCCACGGTCTCCACGATGAGTCGTGCCCGCCCGGGAACGTGCAGATCCAGCGCGACGTGGCCCGTCCTGATCAGCCAGAACTGCACGGCCTGGCCGCCTTCCTCGAAGAACCGGTGACCGGCGGGAACGGAGACCTCTGCGGCGACCTCAGCGAGCCTTGTCACGTCCTCGCCCGCCATCCCGTGCAGGAAAACGTGGCCGGCCAGGACCGACGGCGAGACGCCGGTCACCGTTCCGCACTTTCAGCGCTGCCCGGCTGCGCACTGGCCTGCGGCCCGCCGGGCAGGGGCGGCCCGGGCTGCGGTACGTCGGCCTGGAGTGCCCCGGCCTGTTGCGCTTCGGCCTGCAGCGCGGCGACTTCCTCGGTCAGGTCGATGCCGACGGGGCACCAGACGATGCACCTGCCGCAGCCGACGCAGCCGGAACTGCCGAACTGGTCATGCCAGGTGCCGAGCTTGTGGGTCAGCCACTGCCGGTAGCGGCTGCGCGGCGAGGATCGCACCGGGCCGCCGTGGATATACGAGAAATCAAGATCGAAGCAGGAGTCCCAGGTCTGCCAGCGCTCGGCATGGTCACCGCTCAGGTCGCTTACGTCCTCGACCGTCGTGCAGAAACAGGTCGGGCAGGCCATAGTGCAATTGCCGCAGGACAGGCAACGGGATGCGACATCATCCCAGCGTGCGGCGCTGTCGCTGCGCGCCATCAGGTCATGCAGGACGTCGGCAGGCATCGATCGGGTCATCATGCCAGCTGCGTCAGCGACCGCCGATCGCGCATGCCCGGTCGTCGCATCACCGGCAGGCGCGGTCGGCACGTCGGCCAGCATGCGGGCGCCGGCCGGAGAGCCGACATCGACAAGGAAAGTGTGCGCGTTATCGCTGACCATCTCGGTCAGGCTCAGGTCGTAGCCAGGCCCAGCTTGCGGCCCGGTGCCCATCGATGCGCAGAAGCAGGTAGCGCCAGGCTCAGTGCAATTCACCGCGATGATGAACACGCCTGCCCGACGTTTCGCGTACGGCGATCCGGCGTGCCCGCCACGGCCAAGGACCCGATCCTGGATCTGGATCGCGCGAAGGTCACATGGCCGCACGCCGAAGAACGCGAATCTCGGCACAGGCTCCGCGGCGGCCTCGACCTCGAAGCCGTCATCGACACGGCGGGCCGACCACACCTTCTCGCGAGGCGGATGCAGGAACTGCTTCCATGACTGCGCGCCTGCGGAGTGGCCGAACGCCGCGCTGTCTGCCCGCTGCCGGATCCGGTAGCCGCCAGGAGCCAGCTCAACCCCCCAGCCGAACGGAAGATCGCCGGCCGACTCCAGCTCGCCAAGGATGATCGCGTCGTCACGCACCACAGGCCCGATCACGCGGTAACCGGCACTGCAAAGTGCCGAGTGCAGCCGAGGCAGAGCGTCGACATTCATCACCAGCGTGCCGCCAGGCACCGTTGCATCCACCGTGCTCGCTCCTCGCCTGCCCGGCAGCCGCCCGCCAGGCCTCCTCATCTTGCCCAGATCGCCAGCGCGCCGGAAGGGGCAAATGACTCTGCACCTGTGCAGTTCACCCCGTGAGTGGACCGGACGACTTTGTCGTACTCCCCCGGTCCCGGTAAAGCTGTCCGCTTCCCCGCCCGCCTCTCGTGCAGCGTGCGCAGGTCAGCTGAGACCTCACCGCGGCGCAGATACCGTCTTACCAGGTCGGGGCGGCGGGACAGTAATCCCAGCGCTCGCAGGCGAGGATCTTCGCTGCGGACGTGAGTTGATCGCTGCGCTAAGCTTCGGGCGGGCTCGCCGTCGAGTCTGGGCGTCCGGCGCGTGTTTGCCATGGAGGGGCTCGATCGCCTGGTCTCGATCTACCCCTCGCTCGAGGCGGCGATCGCCGCCGGGACGCCGGCAACGGATGCCTCAGTGAAGGCCCGTGCCGGGGCGCAGGCTGGTGGCGAGCACGTGCTCGGGCCGGGCGGGACGACAGCTGCGGCCATCACGCCAGCTGTGCTGTGGCAGCTGATCGACGCTCTGGACGATGGGCTGGTGCTGACCACCGGTGATGGGCAGATCGTGCTGGTCAACCGGAGGCTGGCGGACATGTTCGGCTACCAGCGCCTCGAGCTGATCGGCCGCCCGGTGGAAATACCATATCCCTCAGGTCCGCCGCGGTCCTCCGGGAACTCTCGGCTGATCTCACGCAGGAGGGCATGCCAGCCGGGTGCGACGGCAACTTCTGCCCTGTTCAGGGCGGCGGGCGAGCTGGCCTGTAGGCCGGGTTCTGTGCACCCGCTGGCGCGGGCCGGCGGCCATCCATCTGGGACTGCCATTGCTGGCAGCCTCGTGCGGTCTACCCGCGAGCTCGGGCGGGCCGCCCTCAAACGCTCGCGCAGGAAACGCGCCCGCTAAGGCACGTCCCCCTCTTGACCTTGCTCCGGGCGGGGTTTACCAAGCCGCCGCAGTCACCTGCGGCGCTGGTGGTCTCTTACCCCACCGGCGTCAAGCCCTGACCTGCCCAGATGTACCTTTAATCGCCATTTCGCCGCCCATTGTCCGCGTCCGACCCACGCCGCCTGATCAGGCCATCCTGGCGCGTCGCCGCAGCCGGTCAGGAGCGGGCGGCGTGGCGGCTGCGCTCCAGTTCGGCCATGACCGTGGTGCCGAGCTCGCTCCAGCTCGTCTCGAACTTGGCCACGCCGTCACGTTCGAGCTGGCTGGTAACGTCATCGAAATCGACGCCGGCCGCGGCGAGCTGGCCGAGCACGTGCCGGGCCTCGCCGTAGCGGCCGCTGATGGTATCCCCGGTGACCTTGCCGTGGTCGGCGAACGCTTCCAGGGTGGTGCCCGGCATGGTGTTAACGGTGTCCGCGGCGACCAGCTCGGTGACGTACATGGTGTCCGGATAGGCGGGGTCCTTGACCCCGGTGGACGCCCATAGCGGGCGTTGCGGCTGAGCTCCGAGCCGGGCTAGCTGCTGCCATCGCTGGCTGCTGGTTAGCTCCTGGTACGCCTGGTAGGCGAGCCGGGCGTTGGCGATGGCCGCCTGGCCCCTGAGCCCGGCGGCCGCACCGCCTGCTATCTGGCCGAGCCGGGCATCGACTTCGGTGTCCACCCGGGAGACGAAGAAGGAGGCGACCGACCGGATCGCGGCTATCTCCCGGCCCGCGGCCGCGGCCTGTTCCAGGCCGCTCAGGTATGCGTCCATGACCTCGCGGTACCGGGCGAGGGCGAAGATCAGCGTTACGTTGACGCTGATTCCCTCGCTGGTCACCTGCCTGATCGCCGCGAGGCCAGCCGGTGTTGCCGGGATCTTGACGAACAGGTTGTCCCGGTCCACCGCGCCGCGCAGGGCCCGGGCCGCCGCTACGGTCGCGGCAGTGTCGCCTGCCAGCCGGGGATCCACCTCGATGGAGACCCGGCCGTCCCGGCCGCCGGTCCGCTGGTAGACCGGGGCGAGGACGTCGCAGGCGGACCGGACGTCGTCGGTGGTGATGGCGAAGACCGCCGTGTCCACGTCGGCGCCGCGGGCGGCCAGGACACGCAGCTGGTCGTCATAACGGTCGCCCTCGGCCAGGGCGGCAGCGAATATCGTGGGGTTAGTCGTCACCCCGACCACGTGCCGGCCGGTAATAAGCGACTGCAGGCCGCCGCCGGCCAGCAGCTCACGGGACAGGTCGTCCAGCCATACCGCCACACCCTCGGCGGACAGCTCGGCTAGCGGGTCGCGGCTGGTGTCGTCAGTCATCTGCTGGCCTTTCGGAACGGAACGGAACGGAACGCGGTCGGGGCGACGAGCAGGGCAGTTGCTGCGGGCAGCCCCGGGCTAGGCGGGACGGTCGGCGGTGCCGCCGGAGGACGGGGCAAAGGTGGCGGGATGGCCGCCAGGGCGGGCGCCGTGGCCGGCGTCGTGGATGCTGTCACGCGCGGCGGCCGCGACGGCATCGGCGGTGATGCCGAATTCCCGGTACAGGGTCTGGTAGTCGGCAGACGCGCCGAAATGCTCGATGCCGACGCTGCGCCCGGCATCGCCGACGATCTTCTCCCAGCCGCCGGTGATCCCGGCTTCCACGCTGACCCGCGCCCGGATGCCGGGCGGCAGGACCGTGTCGCGGTAGGCCGGTTCCTGCGCGGCGAACCATTCCACGCACGGCATCGAGACGACCCGGGCGCCGATGCCCGCGCCCTGGAGCTGCTCGCGGGCAGCGAGGGCAACCTGCACCTCGGACCCGGTGCCGATCAGCACGACGACGGGGCTGCCGCCGGCCGCCTCGGCGAGGATGTAGCCGCCGCGGGCGGCGCCTTCGGCCGACGCGTAGCCGGTGCCGTCGCCGCGGTCGAGGACCGGTATGTCCTGCCGGCTCAGCACGATGCCCGCAGGCCGGCTGGCGTTCTCGATGACGGCACGCCAGCAGATGCTGGTCTCGTTCGCGTCACCAGGCCGGACCACGTCCAGGCCGGGAATGTTGCGTAGCGAGGCCAGCTGCTCCACCGGCTGGTGGGTGGGCCCGTCCTCGCCCAGCCCGACCGAGTCATGCGTCCAGACATAGATCGCGGGCAGCTGCATCAGCGCAGCCAGCCGCACCGCGGGCCGCATGTAGTCGCTGAACGTCAGGAATGTCCCGCCGTAGGCCCGGGTCAGCGACTGCAGCGCGATGCCGTTCAGCGCGGCGGCCATCGCGTGCTCGCGGATGCCGAAATGCACCGTGCGCCCGTACGGCCCGCCGTGCCATTCCTTGGTCTGCCGCCTCGGCGGGATGAACGAGTCCGCGCCGTCCATCGTGGTGTTGTTGCTCTCGGCCAGGTCCGCTGACCCGCCCCACAGCTCCGGCAGCATGGGTGCCAGCGCGGACAGCACCGCGCCGCTGGCCTTGCGGGTCGCCATTCCGTCGCGGTCGGGTTCGAAGCTGGGCAGCGCGCTGGCCCAGCCGTCCGGCAGCCGCCCGGCCTGGAGCCGGTCAAGCAGCCCGGCCCGGTCCGGGCTGGCCTGCCGCCACGCTTCGTAGCGGCGCTGCCAGCCCGCGTGCGCGGCGCGGCCCCGGCCCACCACCTCGCGGGCATGCCGGAGCACGGGTTCCTCCACCGTGAACGACTGGTCCGGGTCGAAGCCGAGCAGCTTCCTGGTCGCCGCGATCTCGTCGGCGCCCAGCGCCGACCCATGCGCCTTGCCGGTGTTCTGCTTAGTAGGCGCTGGCCAGCCGATGATCGTGTTGAGCACGATGATCGACGGCCGGGCTGCCTCGCGCCTGGCCGCCGTGACGGCCTCCAGGACCGCGTCGACGTCCTCCGCGTAGCCGTCCTGGCCGCGCCAGTCCACCGTCTGGACGTGCCAGCCATAGGCGGCGTACCGGGCGGCGACATCCTCGCTGAACGAGACGCCGGTGTCGTCCTCGATGGAGATGTGGTTCTGGTCGTGGAACACGATCAGGCTGCCAAGCTCCTGGTGCCCGGCCAGCGAACTGGCCTCGCTCGAGAGGCCCTCCATCATGTCGCCGTCCGAGGCGACGACATAGACGTGATGGTCGAACGGGCTCTGCCCGGGCGCGGCCTCCGGGTCAAGCAGCCCGCGCTCTCGGCGCGCCGCCATGGCCATGCCCACCGCCGCGCCGAGCCCCTGCCCGAGCGGGCCGGTGGTGATCTCCACTCCCCGGGTATGCCGGTACTCCGGATGCCCGGGAGTTTTCGAGCCCCACGTGCGCAGCGCCCGCAGGTCCTCGATCTGCAGCCCGTACCCGGACAGGAACAGCTGGATGTAGAGCGTCAGGCTGGTATGCCCGGCCGACAGCACGAACCGGTCCCGGCCAAGCCACTGGTCATCAGCCGGATCGTGCACAAGCACCTGCTGGAACAGCAGATACGCCAGCGGCGCCAGGCTAATCGCCGTGCCCGGATGGCCGCTGCCGGCCCGCTGCACCGCATCGGCGGCGAGCAGCCGGGCAGTGTCGACCGCGCGCACGTCGGCATCGGTCCAGCCGGCCCGCTCCGCCAGCGGCCGCGACAACGCCGGATCCCGGTACTCCAGGCCGGTACCCGGCGCGTTCACCGCCGCCCCGGCTTGGTGCTGATTCATGACAACCTCGTCTCACTCAAAATTGCGTGGCCAGGCCAGGCCTGGCCAGGACCAGGCAGGCAGGGCCAGGCAAGTAGTGACTCCTACCCAGCCGGCGCGGCCTAACCTTGCGCGGCACGTTTAGCTGCTCGTCCGGTGGACACGGCAACCGGGTCGATTGCGGTGGAAGGCGGGCGGCCGGACAGGCCGCGGACGTCCCGTGACAACGGCCATCGCCACGAGCAGGAGGCACTATGGGACCCGGCACCACGGCAGGTCGCGGCCCGCGGCTGCTCGGCATCTACCTCAATGATCATCTCGTCGGCGCGACTGGGGGCCTCGAGCTGGCCCGGCGGGTGGCACGGTCCAGCCTGATCCCGGCCGACGCCCGCGTGCTGCAGCGGCTGGCGGCCGATATCGCCGCCGACCGGCAGGCGCTGCTCGAGATGATGACCGCACTCGGCGTCCCGGCTCGCAGCTACAAGCGCTATGCCGCGTGGATCGGCGAGAAGGCCGGCTGAAGCTCAACGGCTACCTGCTGACCCGGTCGCCGCTGAGCAGCCTGGAAGAACTCGAGCTGCTGCGGCTGGGCGTGGAAGGCAAGGCCGCCGGCTGGCGGACGCTCCGGACGCTCGCTGACCGAGACCGGCGGCTCGACTCCGCACGACTGGATGAGCTCATTTCCGCCGCCCGCCGCCAGGCCGGCCTGCTCGAAGACCTGCGCGTACAGGCGGCGGACCAGGTCATAGCCGCGGACCAGGCCCGATAGTCAGCGTTCAGCGGCTTCCTCACCGGCACACTCCGCTGGCTTCCCGCCTGGGTCTCCTGGCACGCCAAGCCCTACACCTCCGCCCGTCTCCGCCGCGGGGCGGTCCCCTGGGACCTAACCGTGGCGTGAAATCGGTTGGGAATGTGACCCGGTCCTGATCGCTCTCGGATCTCCACCCTTCCTCCGGTCACGGGCCGGCGCTCAGGGCTGCAGGACCACCTTGATGCAGCCACTTCGGCTTTGCCTGTGGGCGGCCATCAGAATCTGCCCAGTGACGGTCACGATCAGGGATTCGTCAAAGTCGCGGGACGTGTTCAGCCTGGCCGGAGGGCCAGTAACTGGAGCGCCCGGCGGGGATCCTGGGCGTTGCGCCGTGTTTCCTCCGTGATCTTGGTTACTCCCTGTAGCCGGAACAGCGTGATGACGAGGTTGGTGAGGGCGGATATCACCTGGGGGGCGTTTCCGGTGCGGATGGTGGATTTGTCCTCGTGCCAGATCACGTCGCGTAGCCAGTGCAGGTGCTCCATCTGTCAAGCAGATTGCGCCGGTGTGACGTGTTTCGGGGTGTCGCCGGCGAATTTGGGGTGGACACGGGTGGTCCGGCCGCGGACACGGTCGATGTGGGCGCGGAGTTCGGCGAGTTCGCCGGGATCGGCGTGGATGATCCAGCGGTGCGGGTGCCGGGTTTCCTGCCGTCCGGCGATGCGTCCCTGGTGCAGCCACTTGCGAATGGTGCCGGTGGTTACGCCGAGTTCGGCCGCGAGCAGTGGCAGCCACCATTCGTGTTTCCTGGGTGCGTCGTCGGGGTGGGCGGGCAGAGGCTGGCGTCGGTGGGTGATCGGCGCTCCGGCGCGGTGCTGGATCTGCGTGACGAGGCGGTGGCGGATCGGTCCGGCACCGCGAGCCGGAAGGAACCCTTCGGTGTTGAGCTGGTCGGCGATGCGCTGGGGATCCCAGCCCGCGTTGGCCAGTTCGGTGATCCTCTCGGCCAGATGCGGGTAGTAACTGAGGTCTTCGAACCGCTGGATCGGTCTGCGGATCACCTGGTGGGTCTGCTGTCCGCCGGCCCAGCCCACGGTGACGTCGACGAGTTCGCTACGGCCGCGGTTCGCGATAGTGATCTCGTCGATGACGGCGCGGATCACTTCTTTGCGGTCGGCGTCGGTGGTGCTCGGCGCCGACCACAAGCCCGGAAGGTCGGCCGCGGCGGCGGTGATCGCGGCCTTCTGCTGCGTGGTCAGCGCTGGCGGGGCGCTCTGGCAGAAGCGGTGCCAGTCCTCGGTCAGCTGTTGCTGGGCGGCGAGGGCGGCTTCCCAGTCCTTTTCCAGCGCCCGGACCACCAGGCGGTTTTCCGGTTCGGCCAGCCGGTAACAGCGCTGGGCCCGGTCGACGTCGATCTGGGCGCGTTCCAGGCGCAGCCGCCAGATTTTCTCGATACCGGCACGGTCGGCGAGGATCTGCTCGGCGGCCCGCAGGCTGACCTCGGTGGCGGCAGGAACCAGCGCCGCAAGGACCTGGCCGGTGACGAACACGTCCAGACAGCGCCCGGACAGGTGCTGACAGGCCGGCCCGCCGTACTCGGCGCGGGCGCCGGTGCAGTCGTAGCTGATCCGCGGGACGCCGTCGTCGACGTGGTAGGTCACCGTCATCCGGCGGGCGCAGCGGCCGCAGCGCAGCAGGCCGGTCAGCAGCGCCGGACCGTAGCGGACCGCTCCGGGCGTGTCGGCGCGGGGGTCGTTGGCGGCGAGCCGGGCCAGGTTCGCCCGGTACTGCTCGACGCTGATGTAGGCCGGCAGCGCCCCTTCGATGCGGGCGAGCCACTCGTCCTCGGCGTGGCCACGCAGCCCCGAACCCGGGTGCCCGGGGCGTTGCCGCATCGGATCGACCCGCCGCCGCCCGTAGGCGTAGATCCCCGCGTAGATCGGGCTGTGCAGCATGCAGGTAATCGTGGCGCGGGCCGGACGTTTCCACACGACCTCGCCCTTGAGCGGGCCGGACCGCATCCGGATCCCCATCTCAATGCCCTGCTCCACGAGATAGCGCATCACCCCCTGGACCGTGCCGATCTCGGCGAACTTCGCGAAGACCAGCCGCACCACGGCCTGGACCTGTTCATCCGGATCGAACGTCGCCTCACCGGAGGGCCGGCGCCCATAGCCGGCCGGCAGCGCAATGGCCATCTCACCGCGGCGGGCCTTGTTCACCCGCCCGGCCTGCATCCGCTGCTTGATCAGATGGAGTTCGGCCGCCGACATCGTCCCCTTCAACTCGGGCAACAACCGGTCGTTGTACTGGACTGGGTCATAGACGCCGTCGAGATCGGCCAGTAACGCCCCAGCCAGCGCACACAGCTCGATCAGCTGATACCAGTCCTTCCCTGATCGTGCCAGGCGCGACATCTCCGTGCCCAGCACCAGCCCGACATGCCCCAGGGAAATCTCGGTGACCAGACGCTGGAAACCCGCCCGATCGACCGCGCTGGACCCGGATTTGCCCAGATCATCGTCGATCACGATGATCCTGGCCGCCGCCCAGCCCATCGCCGCCGCCCGGTCGACCAACGCGTACTGCAGGCGCGTCGACTCGCTATGGTCGATGACCTGCTGCTTCGTGCTCTGCCGTACGTAGATCACCGCCAGCCGGCCGGTCTGACGGCTCGTCACCTTCCCGCCGAGACGCTCCCACGGCATCAACGCGGTCACGGCTCACCGCCCGCACCGGCCGGCGGATCCGGGCCCGATGCCGCTCTCGCCGCACGCACCGCCTTGCCCGCGATCACCGCGAGCCAATGCACCGCCACCCGCCGGTTGGCCTCCGGCAGGTCCTCCCACCGCCGGGCCGTCACCGGCTCCGGGGTTTGGGGCGGCGCCCCCCTCCCTCGTCCACGACGACACATCCCGTCCGCACTCGCGGGCGCGCAACCGCTCGACGACCTCGACCAGCCGCAACAACCCCTCACGACCGATTATCGAACCCTGATCCGCTCTTTGACTACTCATAGGCGCAGTCTGCTGAGCAATTCTCGATCGCCTGCTGGCGGACGTAGCGCGCCAGGTCGGCGGGGCTGGCCTGGGCGGCGCCCAGGCTGGTGACGTACAGCACGGCCTCGCAGTTACGCATGATCCAGCGGCCGTTGTTCTTGATCGTGACGTAGCGCTCCAGGAGGACGGCCTGGCTGGCGTACGGGAAGCCCAGGTCTTCGGGGGCGGGCAGGACGGCGATGGTGCGGGTCCCGGCCCGCCCGCGGCTGATCTCGCTGGTAGCGGCCGCGACCGGGGTGTTCTCCCAGTCCAGGGCATCGAGCGCGGCATACGTTCCCGGCTGGTTGCCCAGCACCGGCAGCAGGTAGAACGCGTCCTTGTCTTCGGTCAGCCAGCGGGCATGCTCGCGCTGGGTCTGCATCGCGTCCGCGGTGATGACCACGTTCTGCAGGGGCAGCGGTTCCAGCAGCGGCCTGAAGTGCGTGATCTCGTTGGCCTTGCCGGCCTTGGCGACCTTGTCCTGGCCGATGACCAGGCCGGTGACGTGGGTGATGGCGCCGAGCAGGTGCACCTTCTTCTTCCCGCCGGCCTTGGCGAGCTTGCGTTCCTTGCCGTCCACGCCTACCGCGGGCCGGGCCGGGCGGTGGGCCGGGTCGCCGGTGACCGCCGGGTCCAGCCAGGGATGGCCGGGAGCGGCCCGGAACCAGCCGTCGCCGCGCACCTCGCGCAGCGCCTCGCCGGCCGGCGGCTTGCGGCGCCGCTTCTTCTTCCCGCCGCCGGCCTGCTTGCCCGCCGCGGCGCGCGCGGCGACCCGGGCCGCCAGCGCCGGATCCAGCGCCACCGGTGCCAGGCACCCCGACAGCCCGGCCTCCAGCTCATCGGCGTCCAGCAGGGCCGGCAACCGGCCCAGCGTAGACGCGGACGGCGGCTCGAAGGCGCCGGTCACCGGGTTGCGGCGGGTGCCATGCGCGGCCAGCACGTCCGGATCCCAGCCCGCCGCCGCCCCGGCGATCGCCAGCACGCTGGAGTACCCGCACGCCACCCCCGCGACCAGCACCGACACCAGCGAGCCCAGCGAGTGCCGGATCCCGCGCGGCTTGCGCGGATCAGTCAGCCGGGCCGCCAGCACCTCGCGCAGCGACGCCGGCGCCCTCCCGCCTGGCGCCAGCGGCGCGCCGGCCGCCCCCAGATGGCAGCGGATAACCTTGAACAGCGATGATGCATACACGGGCACGGCCTTTCTGATGACCATTCGGATATTCGCACCCAAATGATCAGCAGGGGCCGTGCCCCCAGATCAAGCACATCCGGCCGGACAAGACCCCGTGTCGCGGGGGACCCGCCCCCGCGGCACCGCGAGGCTCACGCACCGTCACAGACCCCGGCGCCCGGGCACTCCCGCCGCGACCCGGCCGGCGCCGCGAAACCACCAGGCCAATCCGATCACGCACAGTCACACCGACTTTGACGAGTCCCTGCGGTCACGATGCCAGCGCCATGGCCATCACGGAGAGTAATCCCGGTTAGTTGGTCTTTCGCCGCAAACTGACCGCCGAACGAACGATGCTCCTATGTTTGTCAATGGCTCGGATGATGTTTTCGTTTTCAATTTGCGGGGGTCGGGTGCCCGAGCGGGGAGAGCCGGGCCACGTCCGCCCGATCGAACTTTTGCCCCGTGGCGACAAGATGGTCCAGGGCGGCCTGGATGTACACGGTCTGCCACAGCACGATGACGTTGACCATGAGCCCCAGTGCGCCCATCTGGTTCTCCTGGCCGGCCTGGTAGTGCTGGCGCAGCTGGCCCCGCCCTCCATGGAAGGTGTCCCGGGCCAGGCTGTTGCGGCTCTCGCCCCGGACCAGGATGCGGTGGATGGCCCGCCGGTAGTCCGCGTCGTGGCAGTAGTCGAGGACGTGGAGGGTCTTGATGATCCGGCCCAGCTCGACCAGGGCCCGCCCAGGCTGGAGGGGTTCGGGCCCCGCTGGAGGGAGCGCAGGATGGCCGAGGGGGCCTCCAGCGAGGCTGCGAGGCGGCAGATCTGGTCCCACTGCCCGGAGATGAGCGAGGTGTTGGCGCGGTTTCGGGCCAGGCCCTGCAGCGGCCCGTAGTCGGCGCGGGCGTCGATCACCCAGAGCCGGTGGTCGGCCAGGCGTGGGCCGTAGCGGTAGCCGAGTGCCCAGGCCAGGGCGAAAACGATCTCCGAAGCTCCGGCGGTGTCGGTCGACACGGTGTCGGGGCGTAGGACCGTCTGGTTGGCCATGAGCCCGTCGAGGGCGTAGAGGCTGTCCCTTTCGGTGCCGGGGATCAGCGTCTGGTGGAAGGTGGAGTGGGTGTCGGCCATCCAGGTGTAGAGCGTCGAGCCCCGCTGGCGGCCGAAGTAGCGGGGTTGTAGCCGGCGATCGCCTCGGGGCCGGAGCCGCCTTGGGGGGGGTCCCCGTCCGCGCTCCGTCGGGGGGCCCACGGGCAAGGTCACGGCTGTGCGTCGTGCACGAGAATTGCGATGTGCACTCGGTTCGTGACTCCGAGCTTGGTGAGAAGGCGCGAGACGTGGGCCTTGACGGTGGCCTCGCTCATGAACAGCGATGCGGCAACCTCGGCGTTGGAAGCGCCGGACCCCACCGCAGTCGCCACCTCACGCTCCCGGTCTGTGAGGGACGTCAGGCGCTGGGCAGCGAAGCGACGGCGATTTGAGATTTCGTCGTCGCCGAGGTGAGAGAGGAGTGTGCGGGTGACCGACGGTGAGAGCATCGCTTCTCCCGCAGCCACGAGGCGAACGGCGTTGACGATCTCCGTAGGCGCTGTGTCCTTCAACAGGAACCCGTCGGCGCCGGCCCGGAGCGCACTCATGACCTGCTCGTCGGCCTGGAAAGTGGTCAGGACGATCACATGCGGCGGCGTCGCCAGTCGGCGTAGGGCTGACGTGGCGGCAATGCCGTCCATCCCGGGCATCCGGATGTCCATCAGGACGACATCGGGTCGATGCGCCCGCACGGCCGCAACGGCGTTGGCGCCGTCGGCTGCCTCGCCCACGACCTCCAGCTCCTTTGACGACGACAGGATCATCCGGAGGCCGGCGCGGACCAATGCGTCGTCGTCGACCAGAAGCACCCGGATCTTCACCACGGCAGGTCGGCCTTGACGACGAAGTCACCGGATGCGTCCGGGCCATGCACCAGGACGCCATTGGCCAGGGTCACCCGCTCCTGCAAACCAAGGAGGCCGGTGCCGGAACCCGGCAGAGCCGGACGGGCGTGGGCGCCCAGTGCGCTTGGGTTCCGAACGCTGACGTGCAGTCCGCGGTGCGGCGCTCCTGCCACCCGCACCCGGGCGTGGGTGCCGCGAGCGTGCTTGCCGATGTTGGTGAGGGCCTCCTGCACGATGCGATAGGCGTCACGACCCAAAGGGCCAGGTGCGGAGGCCGCATCGTCCACCTGCATCTCGAAGTCGACCTTCGCGCCGGCACGGCGAGTCTCCTCCACCAGGCGTGGGATGTCGGCCAACGTTGGTTGTGGCACCGTCGACGCCCGCTCCTGCCCCGGCTTCTCCCGCAGCACACCGATCACGTCCCGCAGCTCCTCCAGCGCCTGGTGGGCCGTCAACCTCAACAGCGCTGCGCTCTCCCGCACCTGGGCAGGCAGGTCGAGTGCGACCTCGAGCGCACCGGCATGCAGCGCCACCAGGGAGATACGGTGGGCGAGCACGTCGTGCATCTCCCGCGCAATGCGGGTTCGCTCAGCCAGGCGCGCACTTTCGGCGCGGACGAGCTGATCGGCCTCGGCACGTTGGGCACGGTCGCGCAGGGTGGAGAGGAGCTGACGCCGGGCGCGGACGAACATGCCCCATCCGGTTGCGGCGGCCGCAAGCGCCGCCGTCGGCAGCATCACCGACCAGGTATTGGTCCGCCCGAGCCAGATCGAGCACACCACTGCGGACGGAACGAACAGCGCGGCGACGAGCAGGGCGGGCCGGACATGGCGGTGCACAGCCAGCGAGGACAGTGCCTGACCGCCGGCGCCGTCACCGGCTATCTGCTGTTCGTGCTCCTCAACGTCTTCGCCGGCGTCGCGCTCGGGGCGCTGCTGCAGAGCTCGTCGATCGCGATCGCCGCCGCCTTCGCCCTCCCCGCCGCGTTCGCCCTGCTCGGCGCCGCATCGAAGCTGGTCGCTGACTGGATCGACATGTCCACAACGTTCAACTGGGTGCTCAAGAACGAATGGGGAGGTCACGTGCCCCAGATCTCGGTCTCGGTCCTCTTCTGGGTGGCGGTCCCGCTGGCCGCCGGCGTCGTCCGGACCATGCGTCGCGACGTCGCGTAGCTGGCTCGACCGGGGCCCGCCTGATGGAGATGTGTCGGCGGCCTGGGAGTCATGGCCGGGATCGTCAAGGGTTTGTCCTGTTCCCGCCCCCTCAAGGGCGCAGGTTGGGGTCATGGGGAACTGCCCAGCGAAACGAGGCGGGACGACAGCGGGCGCAGCCGGGGCATCGTGGCGGAGATGGTGTTCCCGACGGCAGCCGGCGGGTTGTCGCCCTACGGCGCCGGGATGGACGCCTCAAGCGTGTTCGAGGTCGGCTCGATCACCAAGACCTTCACCGCCACCGTGCTCTCGGAGATTGGTCTATCGGTTGCGCGGCCGACAGAACCACTGCGACGTTCAGGATCCTGCACGGATCCTCGTCGCAGGCCAGATTAACCGTTCGGTGCGCGGCACGACGGTCATCCTGCGCGCCGGTACCGGCGCGCAGATTAGGCGGATCAGGCGCAGTCGCTGCTTGTTCCGCAATCACAATCGGTGACTGGTCTGGCCGTCCCGGGCAGTTCCTCGCGGCCGCCAGCGGGCAGATTTCGATGACCGTAAACATTGCCGCGGAAGATCTGATATCCGTGCCTGGCGTCAGGCGCGGCAGTGCCGGTCAGGGCGGGCAACAAGTTCCAGACATCAGGCCCGAGAGACCGCAAACAGCGCACAACCAGGAACAGGTAGTCCCGACCTCATACAGAAACCTCTGGTCATTCAGGCCATGACATCAGCCGCCCCCACCAGCTCCGCAAGAGCCGATCCGCCACCTACTTCAAGCTGGCGGCGCTCGCTGTCGCGCTCGCGGCCCGTTCTGATATGCGCAGTGCAGGTCGAATGCCGGGCGTTCGGATCGGATGCGCGGTATCGAGGTGAAGTTATGCCCTGGCAGCGGGGGCTCGACTGCTCAGCTGTGTTCGCGGCTGTTGCGCGCCTTGTCGGCGACGGTGCTGGCGGCGCTCTTCGCAGCCTCGGAAGCAGAGTCCGCCGCGGTGGCAGCCGCTTGCCGAAGCTTCTGCGCAGCGTCGCTGGCAGCGACATTCTGCGCCGCCTCGCGCAGCTTGCCGGGCAGGTCGGCCTGGCGGGCACGGTCAGCGCCAGCCGCCGCTTTCGACGCGAGAGCATCGGCAACCTGCGGGCCGTGTTCGCGAGCCAGTTCGGCAGCAGCGGCGGCGCGCTCCTTAACCTGGTCAAGCAGCTCAAGCAGCAGCCCGACTGCCGCCCCGGTGAGCCCGCCGATTATGAGGCCTTTCCACACATTGCGCATCTGGCGCCCCTTCTAGCTGGCGGTTTGCCCTGCCTGCTGGATCTGCACCCATCGCAGTTCCCACGGCGGTCCCTTGGACTGTAGGTAGGCCGCCCAGAAACTGGATACCACGACGGGAACCTGTCCTGGGATGCGGGGTCTATGAAGGGCCTCACCGCCCGTCGATCATGAGACGCACAGAGCGCACGCCGGTGTCGGGAGCTGCAGTTGCTGCTCCCGACACCGGCGTTCTTGGTGTGGCGGGCGGGCTTCTACTTGGTGTCCGCCTCGACCAGGCGCTCGATGAGGTCGTCGACGTTGCCCGACTTGGGCAGCTCACGCTCGGCCAGCAGGTCGCCCAGCTCGGCCTTGGTCAGGCCCTCGTAACGCTGACGGGCCTTGTCATGAGCCTGCCTGGCCTGCTCCCGCTCGACCTTGCGGGCCTCGCGTGCCAGCTCCTTCTCGGCCTGCTCGGCCTTTTCGGCCTGCCTGACCTGTTCCCGCGCGGCCTGGCTGGCCTGCTCGTGCGCGGCCTGCTCCGCCCTGTCCGCCTTCTCACGCACGGCGTCACCGGCCGACTCGGCCCGCTCACGCATCGCGTCACCGGCCGACTCGGCCCGCTCACGGACCGCACCGGACAGCGTGCCCACCGCTCCGGCCCATTTGACGGTGAGGTGACGGTTGATGTCTACCGTCCGCTGCACGAGATCGAAGTAGCGTTCCACCGCCGGGACCAGGTCGACCTGCGGCAGCCCGGGAAGCCAGTCAGTCAAGGTCCGCGCGCCCTGGGTCCAGAAGTCGGCGGTCTCGTCCACCGCGTTGCGCGCCTGGCTCGTCGCAGCGCTGTACTGCTTCGTCATGCTGGTCATGTGTGCACTCTCTCTCACTCTGGTTCGAATTTGCTCACTATATCAAGCAATCGCGTACTAAAGTCAGCGCTGGCTGTCTCTGGCGTCCTGTGCCAGCCGATGCCGGCGGCGGTCAAATCACCGGAGTACCGCAGGATCCCGCCGCAGGCGGAACACGTCGCGCAGCGTCCCAGCAATTCCGGCATCCGTCGGCGCCAGCTAGATCAGCGCAGGTGTTTCCGTCTGGCAGGCGGACTCCCGGCCGTAGCTGACCTCTGGGCTGAGCCGCGGCTGCACCGTTTCATCCGCCGCAGGCGCGGCCAGCTTCACAGTGGTTATAGCGCCATTTGCCGCTCAGTTAGTTCGTGAAACACGTCACATGCAGGAACGAGAGCACCTCGACGACGCCGTCCCCGCAGCCGACTTCACCCGTACCGACCTCGGCGACCTGCTCCGCCGTATCGACGCCCACGCCAAGGCCCGGCCCCACGCCCTGGCCGCCTGACCTCCACCCACGACGAACTAACGGGCGAGACCACTAAGCACGATCCCACGATGGCTGCGGCCTCGACGGCCATTCCCCGGCAAAGCACGCTGCACGTGTCCAGGGCGGCGGACGAACTGGCCTGTAGGCTGGGTTCTGTCACCCCGGGTTCCTGACCTGCAGCTACTCCCCGGCGCCCCTGCTGCCTGCGCGAACGCTACCGGGCGCTACTGTGCCGTTCTGAGCGTTACGGGTGCGCCAGATGTGCGCCCGGCCCCGTCAGGCCGCTACCGCTACCCGCGCTCAGTGACGTAGGTCCCCCAGCCGGGCACGACCTCCGCCCGGCCCTCGTCGACGAGCACCCGCAGCGCCTTCGCTGCCCGTCCGCGCGCGTACTCCTGCACCAGTCCCGCGATCGACGCCAGTCGCTGCCGCGGCGCCAGCTCGCCCGACTCGATGCGCCGCGGACCCTGCCGGCGCGTGAACGCCAAACCGGGCCCTTGTTCCGCCCCATGGAGGCGAACCCATGAATAGCATCCCAGACGATCACCAGCCACCCCATGACCCGGCCAGCCAGCAGCCGACAACATCACGCTGGCCGGCTTACGAGAAGTACGGCAGCGACTGGACGATCTTGATTCATGCCGCGGCGCCGCTGCCTGGCACCGTGGCCGCCACGCGCGGACGGCACTGGCGCGGCCCAGGGAACCCCCACCGTAGGGCGACCGTTCCCCGCAGTCGGCAGTCGCATCCCTGGGCCACGCAGCGGGGCGGCTACCCACACGGCGACAGATTAATCACCTGCACCTGCCCCGGCCTGCGCTGACGATTCAGGCTGTGCACGGCGGGTACACCCACGGCCGGCGGGGAGCGACGGCCCCCGTATCGCTTCCCCGCCGTCACGAGCCCCGCCCGCGCTCACGTCCCCCCGCGGATCGCGTGGCGGGGCTCTCTGTGCCGCCGGCAGGCACAGCGAGAAGACTGAACGCGGCCCAGGGAGCCCCCGAACGGCCAGCGGGGCCGCTCGGAATCAGCGATCGCCACCCTGGGCCGCGCAGCCAGCGGAATCAATACCCCGCCAGACGGCGGGTTATGCAAGTTTCGCTGCGATTTGCGCCTTCTGACCAGGTAAACCGGGGGCCGGCCCGTCATCCCATGCCGTGCGAATATGCGGCGGCTGATACCACACGCTCGTGCATCCCCGCTCGGCGCACCGGACCGCAGGTGCCCGTCGCCGACCGCGCATCCGCACGACGTCCAGGACACGATGACCAGTCCCGGCCCCACGGATGCCCGCGGGGCGCGCTTTATGCGACGTTCGCTCCCCCGGATGTGCGCCCAGTGTGCGCAAACGGCCGATCATGAACGTTGCCGCGCAGGTCAGCGGTGGGGCGGCGGGCGAGCTGGCCTGTAGGCCGGGTTCTGTGCACCCGCTCGCGCGGGTCGGCGGCCATCCATCTGGGACTGCCATTGCTGGCAGCCTCGTGCGGTCTACCCGCGAGCTCGGCGGCGGTGCTCCGTCCCAGATCCGGCGCGTCCGGGTAAAGACGACCTGCACAGGCTGCTCGCGGCCATGGCACGCGCAGAGTGCGGCGCGTTCGATCTGGCCTACGAGCAGCTATCCGGCCGATCTACGCCGTGGGATCCTGGTGTTTGCGTCACTACTCACCGTCCAGTAATGCCGGGCGGGATCACCCCGGCTGTCCTGGACAACCGGCCGGTCAGGGTCGTCCTCACCTGCGGCATTTACACCACGCTCGGCTGCCAGATACCCGTAAATAAGCGTCGCCCCGGGCGCTGGCACTTCGGTCTGGTCAAGCCCGCCGGCCTGCCGACGCCGGGCATCGAGACGCCCCGGGTTATGGTGGGCGATCTTCAGCACGAGCCTGCGGATCGCCGGGACAGGCACCCGGCCCGGCAGCTCTGCCTCCTCAGCCGGCGTTTGGCGGCCACAGATGCCGGCCGTCAGACGGTGCGTGATCGTTTCTTCAGCTTGGGCGCTGAGCGTTCCTGGAGCTGGATCTCGCGTTCGGCGCCGGGGGTTCCCTGCGTCTCCACCAGCCGCACGTTCGGCGCGATCCGCGAGCGGGATACCCGGCAGCTCGGGCCCCAACCATGCCCAGGGCGTGGGCGTGGAGGTCGGGGAGACCGAGGCAGCGATCGACCTGGACATCGTCGTGGAATACGGCGTCAGCATCGCCGACCTCGGCAAGAGCATCCAGCGTAACGTCAAGCAGGCGGTGGAGCGGATGACCGGCCTGGAGGTGGTCGAGGTGAACATCAACATCGACGACCTTTACCTGCCGGGCAGCGACGATGCGGCGGAGCCGGACGCGTCCTCGCGCGTATCATGACCGCTCCGGCGTCACCGGCGGGAACGCCCGGGACTGCGGCCGCGGTGGACGGCGTCGACCTTGACGCCGTCCACCGCGGCGGTCCGCGGCTGCGAGGCCGTCGATGACCTGTGCTCCGGGCCCTGGGGCGGGGTGGTCTCCTACCGCCCGGGACGGCAGGTACCCGGGTTGCGGGTCGCCTCCGATCATCTGCTGGTGTCCGTCCGCAACCGGTGGGATGTGCCGGCAGCGGACCTGGCGCTGACCGAGGCAGTCACAGCGGAAATCGAAAGCTGCCACGGCGTCGACTCCGCCCGAACCCGACTCATCGGTGACCCTCGGATCCTGAACTCGTCGCCACGGTGACACTGGAGGACACCGCTGACCTCGCCACGCTTCGTCAGCGCATCGAGGACTGCGCCCTCACCCACGCCCGCACCTCGATCGGCAACCCCGCGCTTCCCGTCCAGCTCGACATGACCGTCACCTCCAGATGCGCCACGAGAGTCGCATAAACCCCGGCCCGCGGCCCGCAGCCATCACCGCGAAGCAGCAGGCATACGACCAATGGCGCTGGCAAACGCCGATTGCCGTCATCGGCTGCCTGTTGCACGGGCGGCAAGAGTCACCACAAGCCGCGCCTCTATACCGGCCGGCAGGGCAGCACGCTGACAGCGCGGCAAAGTGTCATAGGATGGGACGGAGCGTTCTTCCTGGTCAGCTGGCTCCAAGTCAATCCCGGGTTTCGGTCTGAGCCAGCCGGGCCAGCGGGTCTGTCCGGCTCGGAGGCCAGATTCCGAACCGAAATGCGGTCCGCGCCGTCTGCAGAATGATCGCCTGTCAGCAAAGAGCACACGACTGCAAGCCGAGGGCTCCGCCAGCCGCGGCGCTGGCCGTGACGAGTGCCGCCCTAGCCGGCTGCGGCAGTAGCCCGGTCACGATCCACGGACCGCTTCGAAGTCGGTGATTTCGCCAGCGGCACCTGTTGCACCTTCACCACCGACAGCGGCTATCCCGGCATCTCTCCGGGCGCCCGGGTCGTAGTCACCGCGCCTGGCGGGACCGATCCCGGCTCAGTCGCGTTCGCCAGCCCGCAGCCAGTTACGGATGCCTGCTGGCCGCCGACGCGTCTGCGAGGAGGCCAGCAAATAACAAGAGCGGGGTCGCGTGAGGCTCGTCCGCCAAGTGACGAGTGCGGCGATCCGAGGAAGGTTGCGACGGATTGTGTAATTCGGTGTCTAACAGGGTGGTGCGGACTGCCACCGGAGACGTGGAGCGAGCCGGCCTGCGAAGAGCAGATCGAGGAACCAGATGTCGACGGCAACGGCGATCCGCGTTGCAGGCTGAAGGCCAGGAATGCATTCGCGGAAGTGAGGCGCTCCCAGGCATCTCACCTCCCCAGAGCCAGGAAAGGAAAGCTCGTGAACATCAGCAAAGACCAGATCGTGCAGCTGCTGGAGAGCCGGGGCGACCACGACAAGGCTCAGCAGGCCGGCCAGCAGCTCCCGGACGAGGTAAACACCGATAACGGCCAGCACGCAGATCTGCTGTCAAAGCTCGGCCTTGACACCGGCAGTCTGGGTGACCAGCTCGGCGGGCTCGGGAAAATTCTCTAACCTGCTGGGCGCGAGCGGCTTCGGGAGCTGGCGGGATGGGTTTCGTTGGCTGCCGGCAATGTGCACCCGTCCAGCGCTGTTCGAGCGGACTGTCCGCCAGCGCCGCATCCCTTGAATCCAGCTAACATACCCGGCTGGGCGGCCAACCTGGCTACGGGCAACGCCAGCTGATGCGCAGCTCAATGCCCGGTAAGAAGTCCGCAAATCAGCGCCGGGCGGCCTTGGGCAGGCCTCCAGGCGCGACGAAGAAGGGACGCTGAACATGTGGGTTTCTATCTGCCCGGCTGCGGATCTGGCTGCTGCTGGCCATCGCACTGCCGCTGGCCGGCTGCTTGTCCATCGCCTGGCCGTCGCCGCTGAAGGCCACGACCCATTCGCCCGTTCGGCGAAACTGCTGCACTGGGCCGACTCGGCAGTGACCGTGGTGTCCGGGCGCGCCTCGCGCAGGGCCAGACGCTGAGACCGGCGGGAAACCAACTGGCCGAATCGGCGCGTGCGAGACTTGACCCCATGTCAGCTCCGTTGCGTTGCCTGGTCACCGGGGCATCTGGGTACATCGGCGGGCGGTTGGTCCCGGAGCTGCTCGCCGCCGGTTACATAGTGCGGTGCATGGCACGCGACCCGGGGAAGCTCGGTGACCGGCCCTGGTCCGCTGACGTCGAGGTCGCGGTAGCCGACGCGCTGGACGGGGCTGCGGTGCGGCGGGCTGTCGAGGGCATCGACGTGGCCTATTACCTCATCCATTCCCTGGGCGTCGGCGCGTCGTTCGAGCAGCGGGACCGTGACGCGGCGGGAATTTTCGCGGCTGCTGCCAGGTCTGCCGGGGTCAAGCGCATCGTCTACCTGGGCGGCATCGTTACCGGTCCTGCCGCGGGCCTGTCACCGCACCTGCGCTCACGCGCGGAGGTCGGGGCCGTACTGCTGGGCGGCGGCGTGCCGACGGCGGCGCTGCAGGCCGCCGTGATCATCGGCAGCGGGTCAGCGTCGTTCGAGATGCTCCGGTATCTCACCGAGCGGCTGCCGGCGATGATCACCCCGAAATGGGTGGAAACCCGCATCCAGCCCATCGCCGTCCATGATGTCCTGCGCTATCTCGTCGGCTGCGCGGTACTGCCCGCCGACGTCAGCCGCCGCTTCGACATCGGCGGCCCGGACGTCCTCACCTACGCGGAGATGATGCGCCGGTACTCCGACGTAGCCGGGCTGCGGCCGCGGGTTGTGTTTCCCGTGCCGCTGCTCACGCCGCGGCTCTCGTCGCTGTGGGTCGGGCTGGTGACGCCGGTGCCGGCCGGCCTGGCCATGCCGCTGGTCGAATCGCTGCGGAACGAGGTCGTCTGCTCGGAGCATGACATCGCCGTGTATGTCCCGGACCCGCCCGGGGGCCTGCTGCCCGTCGACCGTGCCATCGCGCTGGCCCTGCGGCACACCCGGGAGGGCGAAGTGTCCACCCGCTGGTCATCTGCCGCTACGCCCGGCGCTCCCAGCGACCCGCTGCCGAGCGACCCGTCGTGGGCCGGCGGCTCGCTTTACGTGGACGCGCGCATCGGCGTCGTCCGCGCTTCGCCCGCGGCACTATGGCGGGTCATCGAGGGCATCGGCGGTGAGACCGGCTGGTATTCGTTCCCGGCCGCATGGGCCGTACGCGGGCTGCTCGACCGGTTCGGCGGCGGCGTCGGGCTGCGCCGCGGACGGCGTGATCCGCGGCACCTGCTCGTCGGCGACGCGCTGGATTTCTGGCGGGTCGAGGCCATCACGCCAGGATCGCTGCTGCGGCTGCGCGCCGAGATGAAGCTACCCGGCCTGGCCTGGCTCGAACTGGCTGTCGGCCGCGACCATGACGGCATGACCACCTACAGCCAGCGGGCCATCTTCCAGCCCCGCGGGCTCGCCGGACACGCGTACTGGCGGTCCATATCGCCGTTCCACGGCGTCGTATTCGGCGGGATGCTCCGCAACATCACCGCAGCCGCCGAGCGGGCCGGCCGCTCGCCGGAAAAGCCTGCGCCAGCCCGACACTGAGCAGCGCAGCCAGCCACGACGAAGCGGCCCGGCAGCGAGAACGGCGCACGCGAGTGCGCCAACGTCGGGCGGATGGCGACGCCGACGCAGCTCCGAGCTCAACGAGGTGGCGCGCCTGGGTGCTGCGGAGCATCGCCATGCTCGGATGCAAGCCACCTAAGGACGCTCGCCGCCGACGCGCAGGGCCTCGATCAGCGCGACCGAATCGCCGCTGTCCGCGACACCGCCTGCGACCCATCACGCGCCGAGCCCGCAACCAGCACCACGACATCGAAGCCTCCATCGTGCGGACGTACCTCGCCCCGCTTCCGCAAATCCGGGCTGCTGCCGGGAATCACATCGAGCCTGGCGATCTCCTGCGGCGAGGCAGGACAGCTGATCACCGTATTCGGCGTGGGCTACGCCCTGCTGGCACCGCTGCTGGCCAGGCTGGTGCTGACCGGAGGACTTCTCGTGTTCGCCGCAGCCAAGTCACGGACCGCCAGCCAAATAACCGCAGCGACCACGCCGGCTATCACGGGCCGCAGCAGCGCTCTCCCAACGAGTTCGCCAATGCGCAGCTCAAGACCTGGCGCGCCGGACACCCGGCAGCCGGATTCAGCGCGAATTCATGACCCGGAACCGCCGTCCGGCGACCCCGCGAGCATGGGCCCAAGCAGGCCGATTCTGCCCCAAGGTGACCTTCCCAGAGTCCAGTCTCCCTGCAGGACAGCGCGAAGCAGGGTGCCCGCACAGCCCGTGAAAGCCGTCGCCGATCACTCCGGCATAGCCGGACACGGCCACGTATTCCCGGGTCGGGCGGCGGGCGAGCTGGCCTGGAGGCCGGGTTCTGTGCACCCGCTTTCGCGGGCCGGCGGCCATCTATCTGGGACTGCCATTGCTGGCAGCATCCTGCGGTCTACCCGCGAGCTCGGGCGGGCCGCCCTCGAACGCTCGCGCAGGCCTGCGCGACCACGATATGCAGTGGGATTTTCTGGACCCTCTCGCCCGAGTCGGCGCACCAGGTGACCTGGCTGATGGGCGACCGCGGCATCCCGCGGACCTGGCGGCACATGAACGGCTACGGCTCGCACACCCTCGAGGTCGGCCGGATGATCCTGGACCGCAACCCGGCCGACTACCACGCCGAGATCGAGCAGGCCGCTGGCTGTTCCTCGTCTACCCAGCCGACCGGCATTCCGGGCCGGGCAGCCACTCAGAAACCAGCTCAGCGGCTGGTGCTCTCAATCATCCCGGTGTGATATCACATCCCGCACCTTGTCCGCGGCGGCGGCGGCCGGGCCGGTGGCCTTCAGCACGCCCGGGGTTGCCGGAGTGTGCGGATGCGGCCGGGTCGGCGCCTTGTTCTTGGCCTTTTCCAGCTTGTCTCCGAGTTCGGCGGCCTCTGCTTCGGTCAGGGCTATCCGCAGCCCGGGCCATACCTGCGCCTCCTCGAAGGTGATGTGCTCACGGCCGGCGCTGATGAACTTCCCCAGCAGGCCCTCAAACTCCGGGTCGTCCGCATCCGCCTTGTCGAGGCTGGCCAAGACCTCCTTGCCCTCCTGCTCCTGCCCGATCGCCAGGTCCGCGAGCTGATCGCCATCAGGCAGGCGCTCGCGCACCGTCGGCCAGAAGTACATCTCCTCGGCTGCCTCATGCCGGGACTCCTCGATCACCAGGGCCTGCGCCATCTTCTTGCGCAAGGCCAGCTGATCGGCGCTGGCGCCAGTGGCCGCCGTCGGTCCGGCCTCCAACTCCGACAGCATCCGCTTGACTTCCTCATGGTCCCAGCCCAGGACCTCGAACACGCTCGCCACGATTCCTCCATGTACTCAAAGCAGATGGTGAGCCGACGACATCCACTGCCCCCTGGCGCGACGGCGAAACGGCGAAGGCTGCCCACGATGAGTTGGTCTGCTCGCGGGCTGCTCGGCGGTTGCACTCAGGTTTCGGGGATCTCGCGGCCGAAGGCTTGGAGGGTGATGGCGTCCGGCTCGGGCCCGCCGCGACGGCCGGTGTCCAGGACGTCGATCGCGGTGATCTCGTCCGCGGACAGCTCGAAGTCGAAGACGTTGATGTTCTCGGCGATGCGGTTGGGCTTGGTGGACTTGGGGATCACCGAGCGTCCGTGTTGCAGGCCCCAGCGCAGCATCACCTGGGCGGGGGTCTTGTCATGGGTTGCGGCAATTTCTGCGATGACCGGGTCGGCGAGGGTGCTGCCGTGGCTACCGTCGCGGTAGAAGGTGATCCCGCCGATCGGTGACCAAGCCTGGGTGAGGATGCCGTGCTCGGCACCGAAGTCCTGCACCTGTGGCTGCGCGAAGTAGGGGTGGACCGCGATCTGGTTGACCGCGGGCACCACCGTCGCGCGGTCCAGCAGCCTGCTGAGGTGGCCGGCCATGAAGTTGCTGACGCCGATGGCTCGGACCTTGCCGTCAGCGAGCAGCGTCTCCAGCGCCCGGTAGGCCTCCAGGGTCTTTTCGAACTCCGACGGGAGAGCCTGGTGGAGGATCAGCAGGTCGATCTGATCGACGCCGAGCTTGCGCGCACTCTTTTCAAAACCATGCAGGGTCTTGTCGTATCCGTAGTCGCTGATCCAAATCTTGGTCTCGGCAAAGACCTCCGGCCGCTCGAGGCCTGAGTTCCGGATAGCCTCGCCCACTTGCTGCTCGTTGCCGTACGCCGCGGCCGTGTCCACGTGCTGGTAGCCGTCAGCGAGCGCCGTCTCGACGGCGACCCTCGTCTCCTCCGGCGGCGTCTGGAAGACCCCAAGACCGAGAGCAGGCAGGTCGACACCGTTATTCAAGGTCACGAAGTCCATGCCTCAACCGTAGGCCCCGGGACCAGGTCGGAGCAGGCACTGCCGTTACGCCTCTTGACCGATCTAAATCGCAACACGCACGCCGCTCTTGCTGCGGAGGTGCTGGCCGGTGGCTTGCAGTGACTAGGCCTGTCTGCCAGGCGGGGCCTCGTCCGCCGCCCCGGAGTCTTCCGGGTTGTACACGCCGACCACCCTGATGCGGCCGGTGGCCCGGACGATCTCGACCAGCTTGTCGAGCACCATCTCCGGGTGCTCCTGGCCGGCGGCGTCGTGGGCCTGGTAGCCGACTGCCTAGACTCCGCAATCCACCCCGGCCCCGTCGGTAGCGTCGGTGATCACCTGGACGGGGTCGGCGTCGGCGAAGTTGACCGGGGTCGTGCCGTAAGGCCGGCCAGCGCAAGCCGGTCCGGTTCCTTGTCCACTACGAAGCTGCGCGCCGGGGATACCACTATCTGCTAGACGTACGGCGGCATGCCTGCACGGCCTCAGCGGTACTGTCGTAAATGGAAAATAGCTTGCCCACGCCTGCTATATCGAAGATTCTGCGGGTCCTGCGAGACGGGGCGGCCAGCGCAAGAGCGCCCCGGTCGGTCGAGTAGCCGGGGGGTGAGACTCCCCCCGGCTACTCGACGCCCCGGTCGGCCCGCACGCGACGCCAGACACCGATCAGCACGGCAATGCCCGTTGAATCAATGAACTCGACGTCACCGAGGTTCACAACAAGCCCGTCATGGCCTCGGCGGCGATAGCAAGGAGGCGGTCACGCAGCGCACCGCTAGTAAGCACGTCGATCTCGCCATTCACGTCAATAACCGCGACATCGTCTTCGAGCCGGTATCCGGGTTGATCCATTGCACCAGCTGCACTTACTCATGGGCACTCCAAAAATCCTGAGCGTTAGCGAAACGGGCCGCCTTCGCCCGGGTACGCAACTGCACAGCCCGCTGCCCCCGCCGCCGCGGACGGCCAGGCAGTGACGGCCCTTGGACTAAAGCAGGCGAGGTGGCGGAACCGGAGAGCGCTTAACCACCGCGGCAAGTGCCCAGGGCGAAAGGCCTCAACCAAACTGGCGGCCGGTCCCGAGCCTCGCGGGTCGGCTGCCAAGCCGCGAGTTCTTCGGCGCGGGCAGCCGCGGAGCTTGACGTCGCGGTTCTGCGAGGCGGACCGCCGGACGTGAGCACGCATCCATGTGTCCCACGTCGCGCCATGCCGACCTTGCCTGAACCTTCCCCCGCGCCGGTCATCCTCGACACCGACGTCGCGTCCCGTTTCGTCAATGGCCTGCTGCCACTGACGCTCGCCGCGCGGCTGGCCGGCCGGCAGTACTCGCCGATCCAGATGACCCCGGAGATGTCGCTGGACGCGGCAATGCCCAGCGCTGGTGCCGTTGCTGGCATCAAGATGTTTATCCAGGGCTTGAGCGTGGGTATCTCCGCATTCTGTGCTGCTCCAGACCCGGCGGCAGAAATTTTGCCCTGGAGGCCGACCCTGGTGGTTAATTCTGGCTTATGCGGCGAGGCCGAGTTCGAGGCGTGCCAGGTGGCTGGTTCGCTGCCGGTCCAGCGGGGTGCCGGTCCAGTAGGCGTGCAGCCGGAGGAGGTTGAGCGCGCAGGCCATGTAGACGTGGTCGAGGCGGGTTTTCGGTAGGCCGCGGTAGCGTGCGCGCCGTGCGCCGTGGCTGGCGGCCTGGTGCATGGTGCCTTCGACGCCGGCGCGGCGCGCGTAGTCAGCCTGGAAGCCGATCGTGGTTTCCGCGGTCCGGGCGGCGGCCTGGGCTTCGGCCAGGTCGCGGGGCAGCAGCGAGAGCTGCCGTCGCCTGCCGGTGGTGCACTGGCCGCGGGCCGGGCAGGGGCCGCAGTCGCCGGCGGAGAAGGTGGCCACGATCGCGTCCTTGCCCCTTTGGGCGCATGGCGTCCAGGACGCTGATGTCTTTCCCTGCGGGCAGGTGACGGTCTTGTGGTCGTAGTCGACGGCGAAGTCGGCGCGGGCGTAGCCGTGGCCGGCGCGGGCTTGTGCGGAGGTGTCGGCCAGCAGCGGCCCGACCAGCGCGATGCCGTGCCGGGCGGCCTCGGCGACCACCAGGGCGGCGCTGAGGTAGCCCGAATCCAGGTAGTGCCGGCCGGGTGTCAGGTTCCTGGCCGCGAGCGCGTCATGGACCGGCTCGGTCATTTGGTTGTCGGTCACTGTGGCGTCGGTGGTGGCCACGTTGGTGATCAGGTTCGGGAAGCACGCCTGAGCGCAGCCCTTGCGATGCCCGCCGACGCCGCCTGCGGCCCTGTCAGCGGCGGCCGTGCCGGTGGTTGCCGGATCGGGACGGCAGGTGCACGCCGGCGCGTCGTCGCAGGTCTCGCTGACGTGCAGCTTGTAGCCCAGCCAGAACTCCTCGCGCTTGACGCCCCACCGGGCGTCAGTGTCATACGGTGAGGCGATCCGCAGGTGCCCGGGCGGGAGACCATCGCCCTCAGGCTCCTTCTCCCGCCGCCTGATCACCTCCCGCCCGTCCTCGGTGACGGTGCGGGCGTAGTTCTGCAGCAGCACGATCCGCAGCGTGCCGATCGCCGGGAGCTCGCGCAGCCACGATGGCGCTGCCGCGTCATAGACGGCCTCCAGAAGCCGGTACCCGTCGCGGGCGTAGGCGATCGCCAGCTCATCGCGCCTGGCCTGGGAGACCGGGGGCCGCCAGGAGGTCATCGGGGTGCCGTAACGGCGGGCCCAATCGGGCACGCAGACCCGCTGCTCCAGCCAGTCCGGGTGCGCCGCCGCCAGCGCCTCCAGCGCGGCCCGCACGCTTTCCCCCGCCAGTTCCAGCCGGTTCAGCGCCGCCACCGCCGCGATCACGTGGGCGGAGTCGGTGCGCTGCTTGCCGCCCGCCTTCACCAGGCCCGCAGATACCAGGCGTTCTAGCAGTGCGTCCAGCACTACCTGCTCCAGGCCGCCGGCGGCGACCCGGGCACGGAACTCGCTCAGCACCGAATGGTCAAAGCCCGGGTCGCCGCCGGCCAGGCCCAGCGCGTACTTCCAGTCGATCCGGGTGCGCACCGCCTCGGCGGCCTGACGGCCGGCGAGGTTCTCCGCCTCCTGGAAGATCGTCACCAGCGCCAGGCGCGAGGGCGGCCAGCCCGGCTTGCCGCGCACCCCGCAGGCGCCCGCGAACTGCTCATCGGCCAGCCACGCGCCGAGCTTGCCGCGCACCAGCACCGGCAGCGGACGCTCACGCTTGCCCCGGTACATCGAGGCGATATCCGCAGCGACCTGCGGATCCGGCTCCGGCCACGGCTGCGGCACGACAGACATCACAAGCTCCAGTCTGCGGCCTGCACGGGGGAAGGGGGACGCGGGGGAAGAAGGCCGCAGCGCGATCATGCTGAATACAAGATCCAAAGTCAGTGCGCCACGCAGGGCGCGCTCAGACTCCCACGGAATTAACCACCAGGGTCGAGGCCTGGTGAGTAACTCGGATGTGCACGCTGCCACTACGACGGTTCCTGCTGCTGGCGAGCCGGGCCATGGCCTGGGTGCTGTTCTGCGGCGCCAGTGGCCGCCGATGGTCGAGGGCCAGGCAGACGTGTTTGAGATCATCTGCTTCGACTGTGGCGACGATCCCGGCCTCGCCTACTGCGAGGTCTCATCCCGGCTGCAGGGGGTCCGCGGCTCCCGCACGGCCGAGGCGGCCCTGGCTGCATTCCACAAGCACCTCGAATGGGCTGGCTAAACGGCTCGCTCCGGGGACCGTGCGCGGTCCCGCTCACCCGGGCCGTGGGGGCTCCCGGGGAGTATGAGCGGGGCCGCTCACCCGCGTCGTACCGGGCCGTTCACTTCCGTTTCCGGTCTTGTACCGCTCGAATACTCGATTGGCGGTTGACCTTCATTGTCGTCAGGCTGAACGCGGTGATGGCTTGGCCGAGGTATTCCCATCACGCCCGCGACCTTCCTGGCCTGGCCCCGCAGGCTGACAGGGAGGAAAGTACGACACGCGATGAGTCGGCTCGTTGCCCGGGGCGCTGCACGGCGAGATGAGCGTCTTCTTCGGTTTGTCATGGCGGCTGCGTGCCCGGTGGCTGGCGCCGGAAGGTGAGCAGGGCGATATCGTCGCGAGCTGGCTCGCGGCCTACCAGGGCTCCCATCACAGCGGAACAGACAGCCTCCGGCGGCCCTGCCGTCACCGCCTGGCACAGCCGGGCCAGGCCTTCGTCAATCGGCTGGTCTGGGCGCTCGATCAGGCCGTCGGTGTAAAGGCACAGGACGCTTCCCGGCGCGATCTTCACAGTGGTTACCTGCCGCCGCGCGTCGGCGGCGACGCCGATCATCAGGCCGGCCGCGATGTCCGGCAGCCCTGCGGGCTGCCCCGGAGATGCGAGGACGGGCGGAAGGTGCCCGGCCGATGAGATGTGCACCCGGTCCAGCGCCGGGTCGAATACCGCGTACAGCACGGTGGCCAGGGCGCTGGGCTCGAAGTGCTGCATCTTGCGGTCCAGCCGGTCGAGGACCTCGGCGGGATCATGGGCTTGTAGGGCGTAGGCGCGCAGCGCGCTGCGCATCCGTCCCATCACCACCGCTGCCGGCAGGCCAGAGCCAGCCACGTCGCCGACCACCAGGCACAGCTCCCTCGATGGGAGGGTGAACACGTCATACCAGTCACCCCCGACCGCGCCGCTGCCCGCAACATAGCGGGCGGCCATCTCCGCTCCGGTGACGCCCGGGAGCGCGGACGGCAGCAGGCTCCGCTGCAGTGCCGCCGCCGCGATGCGGTCGTCCCGGGTCATCAGCGATTGCACGGCCGTCGCTGCCCTGTCCGCGGCAAGCTGCAGCAGCTCAGTGTCCTGGGCGGTGAATTCGCGGGGCGTCAGCGAGCCGACATGCAGGACGCCGATCACCCGGCCGCCAGCGACCAGCGGCACGCCCATCAAGGTGCTGATCCCCTTCGCCAGCAGGATCGGGTTCAGCACAGTCGTGGGATCGACGCGATCGATGATCACCGGCCTGTGCTCGGCGGCAATGCGCCCGGCAAAACCCCTGCCAACCGGGATGCGCACGCCCTGGCGCACCTCCTCCTCCAGCCCGGCAGCCGCCGTGGCGATCAGCTGCCCAGACGAATAGTCCACCAGCAGCACCGCGGCCGTGTCGGCCTGCAAGACGTCCTTCGTGCGGTCAAGCAGCTCAGCCAGGAAATCATGATCATCAAGGCGGGACAGCGCGGCATCCGTGACCGCCTGGATGTCCCGCAACCTGTCCTCAGCGGGGACGGGCCCGGTATGCGCCGTCATCTTGATGCCTCCCACCTGCCAGGCTCAGCGCCCGGTCTAGCAGAGGTCCCGTAAACGCCAGCCGGGGCCAGAAGCACCGGCTGCCTTCTCAGCCGTGATCGCAAGCGTATAGACCTGCGGCTATCAGCAGCTAGAGCCTTCAGCATCCCCCGGTAACGAGTCTCAGCTAGGCCAGGCGTCCAGGGGCACGTTCGGGGCACCGTTGCGTTGTGCCATTCCTGTGCGCGTCAGGGCATGATCACTCAAATGCCGCGCTGGTCAGATGGCGGTTGTGTGGACGGCCAGCAGGATCTGCGCAGTGACGGTCACGAAGCCGACGCCCAGCCCGTGACGGCCACGGCGGCCATACTCGGTTGGCACTGCGGCGGACGCCGGGGAAACGGCCGAGCGACGTGACGATGTGTGAGATGCCCCCACCGAAGACCATCCGCCAACAGCGGCGGCTGCTCGCTATCAGGCCAGACACCGCCACCATGGTGCTCGGGCTCAACCAGTCTGCCCTCTCGGCCTGAGCTCGCTTTGCGCCTGACACCTCGGCTCGGGGCAGGCATGGCAACAAAGGCCGAATTGGCGCGGCAAAAGGTTCGGCAGTCGACAGATTAGTACTTGCCTACTGGGACTGGCGGCGTTTGAGGCCCTGGGCCTCGGGCAGGCGGGAAAACCTGGGCACGGACCGTGCCTGGCCGAGCCTACGAGAGTAAAGGGGCCTTGCATGACAGAGAACTACCCGCCCCCGCCGCCGCCACGGTGGGATGACGCGCCGCTGACCGCAGCCGGAACTGATGATGGCACTACCGACCGGGGCGCTGGTCCTGGCCAGGGAACGGCGGATGTGGCCAGGGATCAGGCAGCCGGCCTGGGCCAGGGCGCTGCCGAGGCCGGAAAGCGCGCTGCTGATACCGCCAGGGAGCAAGCGTCCAATGTCACGGCTGAGGCAGGCCGGCAGGGCAGGGACCTGCTCCGCCAGGCCCAGGGCCAGCTGCGCGAGCAGGCCGGCCAGCAGCAGCAGCGGCTGGCCAGCGACCTGCACGCGATCAGCGACGAGCTCGCCGCCATGGCCTGCCAGCCGGATCACCCCGGGGTGGCCGCGGACCTTGCCGGGCAGGCCGCCGGGACCACGCGGAACGTCGCACGGTGGCTGGATGACCGCGACCCTGGCCAGCTGCTGGAGGACGTGAAGGGCTTCGCGCGCCAGCGGCCGGGATTGTTCCTGGCGCTGGCCGCCGGAGCCGGACTGCTGGCCGGCCGTCTGACTCGCGGCCTGACCGCGGAGGCACACGACGGCGGGACCTCCGCCGTGGCCGACGGTACTGCGTACTCCCTGCCAGAAGTGAGCACTGCTGCTGAGATGCCGGTCACGGACGCTGGCCTCCTGCCGCCGTCCGGTCAGTCTCCCGCTACGACCGCATGGGACGCGCCCCTCCCGTCCGCCGGCGTTCCCCGGGCCGAGGGGACGCTGTGAGCACCGCCGGCCCGGACACCTCCGGGCCCGATGCCCGCCCGTCACTGGGTGAGCTGCTGTCCGATGTCAGCGAGGACTTCAGCACGCTGATGCGGCAGGAAGTAGAACTTGCCAAGGCCGAGATCCGGCAGTCGGCGATGAGGGCGAGTAAGGGCGCCGGGATGTTCGCCGGTGCCGGGGTCAGCGGCCACATGGTGCTGTTGTTCGTGTCGGTCGCGGTGTGGTGGGGGCTGGGCGATTCCACCGGTTATGGCTGGTCGGCGCTGATCGTCGCCGCGATCTGGCTGATCATCGCGGGGAGCCTCGCGCTGGCCGGGCGCAGCGAGATCAAGTCGGTATCTGGCCTGCAGCAGACAACGGACTCAGTGAAAAAGATTCCTGACGCCGTCAAGGGAAACGAGGGAATGGCATGACCACCGATCCAGATCAGATCCGCGCGGAGATCGAGGAAACCCGCAGCAGCCTCAGCCAGGATGTCAACACGCTCGCCGACACCGTCAACCCTGCGCATGCGGCCAAGCGGAAAGCTGCCTCCGCCCGCGCGGCCGTGGCAGGAGCCAAGGACAAGGTGATGGGCGCGGCATCACCGTCCGCGTCCGGGACGAGTTCCGCGGTGACAGACGCGCTGTCCGGCTCCAAGGAAAAGATCCGCGGCCAGGCTTCAGGTAATCCGCTTGCGGTGGGCCTGATCGCGGTGGGCGTCGGATGGCTGGCGGGCTCGCTGCTGCCGGCCACCGACGCCGAACAGCGGACCGCGGCGAAGGTCAAGGACAGCGCCGCGCCGAAGGTTGCCGAGTCCGCCAGGCAAATGGCCGGCCACCTGCAAGAGCCCGCGCAGCAGGCCGCCGAGTCCGTTAAATCCACCGCCGCCGATGCCGCCACTGCTGTCAAGGACGGCGCTGTCTCCTCCGCCCAGCAGGTCAAGGAACAAGCCCAGGATGCGAAAGACGCCGTCCAGGACACCCGCAGCTGAGCGTCATTGGTGCGCGCCAGCGAGAGGCATCGGGGATGCTGGGCGGCGGCGGCCTGGTCGCGCGGGCGGCCTGCTTGCCTGCGCGATCACCGCCATCAGCGGAGTGGTGGCGGCGTGGCTGGCCGCGCTGATCGTGGGCGCGGCCTAGCTGGCCGTTGCCGCAGTAGCGGCCCTGCTAGTAGCCCGAGTTTCCGACGATCATGCTCCTTGCCAGGGTGTTCTGCCTGGCAGGACGGGGTTTCCGGGGCCGCCGGGGCCTATGACCTAACCGAGGGCGCGTGGCGGTTCAGCTGGAAGATCTGGATGAGCTTGTCCTGGGTGCTGGTGGTTTCGGTGAGCATCCGGCGGGCTTTGGGCCTGCCTCGTTCGGCGGGATAGATCAGGACGGTCTCGCCGATGCCGGCGAGCTGGGTCAGCAGCTCGCGGACGGACATGCGCAGGCCGGCGCGCTGGGCCTGCAGGCGCATCAGGTGCGCGATCTGCAGGGCCAGGACGCAGGTCAGGGTGTGGACGCGGATGTTGTGCTCGGTCCAGTGGAACATCGGGGAGAACGACACCACATGCGGGTCTTTCATCTGCCGGAAGGAGAACTCGGCTTCGGCCTGGGACCGGTACCCGGCGATCACCTCGGCGGCGGGCCAGTCGTCGTGGTCAGTGATCAGCACGTGCTTGCCGAAGATCTCCTCTTCCAGCGCGGCGCGCCCGGCGGCGTCGATGGACCAGGTCAGCCGCAGGTCGCGGGGGGCATCCCCGGCCAGCTCCCAGGTGATGACGCGGCGTACCCAGGCGTCATGGGTGATCCTGGCGATCTCCGCCTCTACCTTGGGCCGGGCCCGGCGGGTCTTGCCACGGGCCAAGGTGGCGGCCAGCTCGTCCAGCTGCCTGGTGGCCCTGGCCAGCGTGGTGCCGTCGAAGCCGCGGGCCTGATGGGCGTGCAGCTCGGGGGAATGGGTCAAGACCGCCCGCCGCTCGGCGCCGTAGACGGCGCGGCGGGCGTCGTAGGCGGTCAGCTGGCCGAACCGCTCCTCATCGACCACGGTCCGGGCGGAGGCGGGCACGGCGAGCAGGTCACGGCAGTCACTGGCGGGCACCGAGCCCACGTAGCGCAGGTTCGTGCCCGCCAGCAGCGCGAAGTTGGCTTCGGAGTTCTGCCCGGCGTCGAAGACCACGGTCATCTCGGTGCCGTCCTGCCCGGCCGCAGCGGCCAGAGCGGCGTGCCGGGCAGCCAGGGTCGCGATCATGTCCGGGAACTGGGTGACGTCGGGCTTGTTCCCGGGGTAGGCATGAGACAGCAGCGGCACGCCGCCGTCCCGGGTGACCACCAGCCCCAGCCCGGCCAGCCGCAGGTCTGAGCGTTTCTGCTTGGCCTTGCCCCGCTGCGCGATCGGCGCCCGCTCGTTGCCGGTATCGATAAAGGTCGCGAAGTTCGTCATGTCCAGCGCCACCGAGCTGGTGTCGAGCCCGAACCGGGAACATGCCGCCAGCGCCAGCTTCTCCTCGATCCGCGGCAGCGCATCCAGCGGCACCGCGTGCATGGCGTCCCAGAACCGGCGGTGATCCAGCGCCGCGGCCGCGATCTTGGTGAACCGGTCCGCCGCCGTGGTGCGCCACCAGTCCGCGAACCCCCGCTTGGAGCAGGGATCCACCACCCGGTTCAGCACCGCCAGCGCCAGGTAGGTGCCCGGCGACAGCGGCAGCCCGGACGGCCCTGGCCCGGTCTCCTCGTCAATGATCGCGGCCACGCCCAGATCAGACAGCAGCCCCCACGCCGCGGCCACCGCCCCGAAGTCCAGGTGCCGGGTCCGCTCGGGCACCATCCGCTCCTCGCGGGCATCCAGCAACGCCTCCACCTCGGCCGCGGTGCCCACGTACCGCTCGGAAACCATCTTCGGCTTGCCGTCCACCCAGCCCATCTCACGCAGGTACCAGTACGGCCGGCCGCTGATCACCTTCTTGTACAGGCTCGCCATAATTTAGGTCATAGGCTAGAACGGGAACATAGTCAAGCACCAGAAGCGGTGTGTCACCAGGGAAAACCGCGTCAGATCACATCGCGTCCAGCAGCCGGAAACCCATGATCACCGGAAACTCGGGCTAGGGGAAAGCCGCCGCAAAAGGCCGTCTCCGGTGTCTCAGCAGACCGTGGGCAGCATCAAAGCCGATGTTAAAGAGATCAAAGGCCGGGCAGCCGCAGCGGGCAGGCCGGTGCGGGAGGCTACACCGGAGCCCCTGCGGCAGGCAGTCGCGAAGGGGGCCAGTACCGCAAAACAGCGCCGTGTACTGCTGGCAGCGGCTGCTGGCCTGTTCATTACCCGCTATCTGGTGATCAGGCGGTGGAGATGATGATCAAGTTGTTGTACAAGCTGGTGGGCATGCTGGTTAGCGTGCTGGGCGGGGTGCTCGCCGGAGCGATCGTCAAGCAAGTCTGGAAGATAACCGCGCAAGAAGATGATGCGCCCAAGGCCACCGATGCCCGGCGAGGCTGGCGGGAGATCCTGCTGGCCGCCGCCCTGCAGGGCGCAATCTTCGCGCTGGTCAAGGCCGCCGTCGACCGCGCCGCCGCCGAGGGCACGCGCAAGGTCACCGGCGTCTGGCCCGGTGGTGGCGAGCAGTCCGGTCAGGCGGCGTGACCATGGCACAGGACGAGCGTGGCGCGGGCAGCACTCGAAACAGCGCAGAAGGGCAGCCGATCCCCCCGCAGACCGAGGTCTCCGGCGGTCCGGACACGCCGCTGGAACTCGACGAGACCGCCTGGCGCAACACCCTCAAGCGCAGCATCAAGGAATTCAAGGCCGATCGCTGCACCATGATGGCCGGCAGCTTGGCCTATTACTGGTTCCTCGCCTTGTTCCCGGCCCTGATAGCCCTGCTGGGCGTGGCCAGTCTGGTGCATGTCGGCGCCAGCACGGTCCACCATCTGGTCCATGGCCTGACCAAGACGCTGCCGCCCGGGGCACGGGACGTCTTCCGCCAGGCCGTCGAGTCGGCCTCCAGCCGGTCGTCGGCCGGTTCGCTCACCGCCGTGATCATCGGCGTGGTGGTGGCGCTGTGGGGTGCCTCGGGCGGCATGGCCGCGCTGGTGACCGGGCTTGACGTGGCCTACGACGTGCCCGTCGACCGCAAGTTCGTGGCCACGCGGCTTCTCGCCTTCCCGCTCATGCTGGCCACTGTGCTGCTCGGCGGGATCGCCTCGGCGCTGATCGTCTTCAGCGCCTCCCTCGGCTCAGCTATCGAAAGCCATACACCGCTCGCCGGGACAGCTTTCATCATCGCCTGGACGGTGCTGCGCTGGCTGCTGACGCTCATTGCCATCTCGCTGCTGTTCTCGGTACTACTACTACTACTACTACTACGGGCCGAACCGGGAATCACCTCGCTGGCAGTGGGTCAGCCCAGGAGGCCTTGTCGGCACCGCCATCTTCTTGCTGGCCTCGCTCGGCTTCTCGTTCTACGTAGCCAAATTCGGCTCCTACGGCAAGACCTACGGCGCTTTCGCCGGCGTGGTCATCCTCATCTTCTGGCTCTACCTCACCGGAATAGCCGTGCTCCTCGGCGGCGAAATCAACGCCGAAGCCGAACGCGAGGCAGCCGCACAGGCCGGCCACCCCCACGCGCAGGCCAACGCCCAGAAGATACAGAAAAACGCATAGGGCCGTTTGCATCAGACATCAGACGCCACTGGCGGCGTTCAGGATCTCGGCGCGACGCCCGCTGACGTGGGCCAGGGCGACGTCCCGTGGACGGTTCTCGCCGACCCGGAGGGCAACGAGTTCTGCGTCCTTACCCCGTTCTGACGCGGGCCATCTCCCACGCCGGTGCTCCCGCCGCTGCTGCAGCAACACTCACCGAGCACGCTTCTGAGCCATGACCAGGCCAGAAACGCAGGCCCGGCCGCTGCGGCCGAAGGGATCCGGGCCGCGGTCGGCCAGCGGTGAGGAGCTACTGCTCGTCGGCCAGGAACGGGTGGTGGTGGTAGCCGGACTTGCTGAGTACGGCGACGGTGGATTCGGGGACTTCGATGAAGGCACCGGGCAGGTCGTTCAGCGGCTCGAGACCACGACGTGGGCCTGCTGGCCTAAGGCCCGCAGCCGCTCGGCGTCCGGGTACATCGCTTGCAGGGTGGCGATTTCGGCGGAGTGGAACAAGGTGCGCGTCTGGTGCTGGGAGGAGTACCGGAAGGCCCACACGGTCATGCCGTCGGAGACGGCGACGGTGCCCTGCATCGGGAAGTCCACCCCGTGCTGGTGCCCGGCCGACTCCACCAGCCGGATGGCCTTGGCCATCGCGGCGACTGGATCCTCGCGCAGCCCCAGGGTCAAGGCGAGGTGGAACAGTACCTCCGAGTCGGTGGTCCCGGTGATGTGGGGGTACAGCGACGGGTCGACGGCAAAGGTCAGGTCACGTTTCACCGAGCCGAACCCGGCGAGCGCGCCGTTGTGCATGAACAGCCAGTTCCCGAACCGGAACGGGTGGCAGTTGGTCTGCTGGATCGGCGGCCCGGCCGCGGCGCGGACGTGGCTGAAGAACAACGGAGACTCGACGGCCTGGGTGAGCTCGCGCAGGTTCTGGTCATTCCAGGCCGGCTCGGTGCTGCGGAAGACCGCGGGAACATTGCCCGCTTGCGGGCCTGCCGGGTACCAGCCGAACCCGAACCCGTCCCCGTTGACCGTTTCGGCCCCGAGCGGGGAATCCAGCGACTGCGCAATCAGCGAGTGCTCGGGGTGCAAGATCAGCGTGACGTGGAAATGCTGGTGGGAATGCACCAGCCCCTCGTGGTCGTGCTCTTCCCCCGGCTGCGGGTGCGTTCGCGGTCATAGTTGCTTCTTGGCTATCTGCCGTAACGTGCGGCTTGTGCCACCTTGCCAGGGCTACTACCCTCCCTAGCGCGTCGAACCGCCAGGCCCGGCCTTATGGGCGCCTGTTCGCCCGCGATTCTCGAAGGATGATAGGACGGCGGCCCGCCCGGGTCATCAAGCTCGGGCCGTCCGTCCCCTCCGGCGTAGTAATAGGGCGAAGCGCAGGAGGCGCGTGTTCTGCCGGTGGTAGCTGAGACGGGGACGTCCTCCTGGTGCGATTGTTCGGGCTTGGTGTCCCAGGCGCAACACAGGAGGACGTCCTATGGGCAAGGGTAATGGCATGACGCGGGGGGACCGCAGGCGGAACGCGCGGCGGGAGCAGCTGCGGGGAATGCTGCCGCGTGACGGCGCGGTGATCGGGATCGACCTGGCTGATGAGAAGCAGGCGCTCGCGGTTGTTGATCATGATGTGCGGGTGCTGGCGCGTAAGACGGTGCGGGTGAAGGCGTTCCGGCTGGGCGAGGCGCTGGACTGGGCGGCGGGGCAGGCCGGGGCGAAGGGGTTCAGGTCGGTGACGGTGGCGTGCGAGCCGACCGGGCCGCGGTGGCTGCAGGTGCAGCGGCTGTGCGCGGAGCGGGGCCTGCCGATGGTGTGCGTGCAGCCGCTGGTAACGCATATCGCCCGCCAGCAGCAGGATTACACGACGCGCAAAACCGATGAGGCTGACTGCGTGATGATCGCGCGGCTGGCCGCTGAGCTGCACTGCTATGTTCCCGGGGAGCTGGATGAGGTGCGGGCGGATCTGCGGCACCTGGGGCGGCGCCGCGCCGCGCTGATCACCTCGGGCACCGCGTCGGTGCAGCGGGTCCGGGACTTCCTGTCGGTGGCCTGGCCGGTGGTGACCGAGGCGTGCGCGCAGCCGTTTGAGTCGATGACCTGGCTGGCGGCCCTGCAGGTGGTGGCCTCGCGGTGCGGCGGCCAGCCGGAGGAACTGGCTGATCTCGGCGTGGAGGCCTTTACCGGCCTGGTCCGGTCCGCCGTGCCCGGCTGGGGCGGGCAGCGGATCCACGGCCCGGTATGCAAGACAGTGTTCGCTGCGCTGACCAGCACTGAGGGCGTGGTGCGCGCGCACCGCCGCGGGCTGCTGCGCCGGATCGCCGCCGAGCTGGGCGACCTGCAACGCGCCCGCGCCCAGCAGCGGGACACCGAGGCCGCCCTGGCCGCCGCCCTGGCCAGCCTCGGCCTGGCCCGGCTGGGCGACATACCCGGCCTGACCGTGACCGGGGCAGCGGCGATCTTGGCCGAGACCGGCGACCCCAACCGGTACGACACGTCATCATCGCTGGTCAAGCACGCCGGGATGTCCCCGTCCGATAACGCTTCGGGCGCCTTCGATGGCGAGGCTCACATCTCCCGCCGCGGCCGTCCCAGCCTGCGCCTGACCGCGTGGCGCGCCGTGTGGCCGATGCTGATCCACAACCCCGTCATGGCAGCGAAATACCAGGCCATGACCGCAGCCGCCGGCCAGGCCGCGGCCGTTGCCCAGGACGACGGCGCCGGGCGGGCCGGGCACGCCAGCGCGGCCGCCGAGGCTGCCCGGCGCCGCCGCGCCAAGGCCCGCGTGGCGTGCGCCGCCGCGTTGCTGCGCTGGATCTACTCCATCGTGGTCCACGGCACCAGCTGGGACCCTGATGTCGCCGCCGGGCGCAAAGACCACCAGGCTGCCCCCCGCTACCTGGAGGCAGCCTGACCAGCGCATACCGCACCACGTCACCAGTGCCCTAGACCAGGCTTCCCTCCAGATGAGGGGAGAGCGAGCCCGCCCCGGCGTCGAGGACCAACCTCGTGAGACACCCTGGGCAGCTCTCCCCTGGTCGCCCGGAGCTTCTCACCAGCTCGGTTGAACGCTGTCGGGGCAGGCCTTCACGGCCGAGCCCGCTTGCACTACGTAGAGCGAGAAGCCCCAGGCCACAAGGCACCCGCGCTACCGCACCACCCAGGCACGAGCATCCGCCCGGGCGGGCGCCAGCATGCCCGCGAACGGCCCAGCCACCGCAACCACCCCCGGACCAGGGGCCACAAGCGCCAGCCGTACCAGCACCCGCCCAGGCCAGCACCACCGAAGCAAGATCAACAACGAATTCCCCGCAGTACCGCTTGACACACGTCCTCTTACGCTGGTGTCTGAAGCCCGTGAACCGCCCCAGCTAGCGTGCGCACCTTCGTTCCTGGGAAGGCTGGCACGACATGGCGAAGACTCAGAACTACAGCGCGGAGACCAGGGGAAAGGCGATCCGGCTGGTCCGCGAGCACGCCGGTGATTACGACAGCGAGTACGCGGCGATCCGTGCGGTGGCCGGGCGGCTGGGGATGAGCGCGGAGACGCTGCGCAAGTGGCTCCGCCAGTCCGAGATCGACGCGGGGAGCGCTCCGGGGGTGACGACTGAGGAGGCCGCGCAGGTCCGCCAGCTCCGCAGGAAGGTGGCGGAGCTGGAGCGGACGATCGAGATCCTCTCGGCCGCGACGGGTTTCTTCGCGCGGGCGCACGACCCGCGACAGGGCTGACCTGCCAGTTCATCGACGCCTTCCGGCACCGGTTCGGGGTCGTGCCGATCTGCCGGGCCCTGTCAGCGCAGGGCCTGGCGATCGCCCCGAGGACCTACTGGGCAAGGAGGAAGCGCCCGCCCTCGGCGCGGGCGCTGCGTGACGCTGTCGTCACCAGGCTGCTGGCTTCGGTCTTCGAGCCCGGGAAGAACGGCCGGCCGGCGCCGGAATCGCTCTATGGCGCGGTGAAGGCGTGGGGGTGGCTGCGGCGGCAGGGCGTGAGCGCGGCCAGGTGCACGGTGGAGCGGATCATGCGGGCCAACGGCTGGCGGGGCAACGTCCGCCAGGCGCGGAAGATCCGGACCACGGTCGCGAACCCGGCGGCGGAGCGGTTCCCGGACCTGGTCAGGCGCCAGTTCAAGGCGGAGGCGCCAGGACGGCTGCTGGTCGCGGACTTCACCTATCTCGCCCTGGCCGGGGGCGGGTTCGCCTACGTGGCGTTCGTGATCGACGCCTACGCGGGCACCATCCGCGGCTGGGAGTGCTCGCTGAGCAAAACGGCCAGGTTCATCCAGCGGGCGATCCGCCAGGCCATCACCCAGCTGGCCCGGCTCGGCCACCCGGTCACGGCCGGCGCCATCCACCATTCCGATGCCGGCTCGCAATACACCAGTGTCCGGTTCACCGAGACCCTGATGCTCGCGGGGCTGGCCGGATCGATCGGTACCGTCGGGGACGCTTACGATAACGCCCTGGCCGAAACCACCATAGGGCTATACAAATCCGAATGCGCGCGGGACGGATCGCCGTTCCGGGACGGGCCGCTCGCGACGCTGGGCGACGTGGAGAAGATCACCAGCGCCTGGGTCCACTGGTACAACAACGACCGGCTCATGCACCGCACCGGGCTGCGGCCACCCGCCGAGGCCGACCAGCGGTACTGGGCCGGCCAGGCATAACCCCCACCAGATGGGGGGGGCGCCGGGCTTGACATGGGACCCTCGCGGACGGCCACCCGGACCAGAAAGGGGCCAGGCCGGAATAACCGGCCCGGTGCCCGGCAAGGCTACGGCCGCCCGCCCCATGTCAAGCCCGGCTCACGCGACAGCCAAACCCGGACGGCTAGTCACACGCGAGACTATTAACTAAAATCACATCAGAGCAGGCATTGGGACCTGCTGGTCACACAAAGCTAGGTGTGCACCAAAGTCGGGGATCTCCATCGTGTACGGCGGCCTTAATGTGGCTGCCGGTGCCCTGGTCCTGTCGGGTGTCATCCACCCTTCGGGGAGCGTGGACCGGACCGCATTGCGCTGGCATGCCGGGGTTTGGGACCTGTGGTTCTTGGTGTGGGGGATCCTGCTGGCGATGGCGACCGTCAGCTATTGGCGGCGGACCGCTAACCGAACCGCCGGGTGACGCCACGGGCCGCCGCCGCATCGGCCGGGTCTTCCCAGATATTGACCCACTTGGCTGGCACCGCGCGCTGCGCAGCCCCAGCCGCAGCATCGCGCGGAACGGGGCACCCGCTGACCCGCCCGGGCTGAGGGTCGGCGAGGTGATCCAGCAACCGGGACCGCCCGCCCCGGACATGGCCGCCCTGGCCGCCAGCCCGGAGACCGAATCAGTCTCAGGATCAAGCGCGACCGGAGCCTGTCAAACTGAATGAGACATCAGGCTGCTGGATTTATCTGACGGGTCTCCTGGGTCTCGATGGTGGTGCGGGGCTTGTTGATCCAGACCTTGGCGGGCAGGGCCGGGGCTAGCGGGCGCCGTCCGCGGAACCGGTCGGGCCGGGCGGCGAAGGCGTCGTCGAGGACCTGCTGGCGGCGGGCCTGTATGGCCCAGGCGGTGCCGTCGTGGACCGTGGCCGGGGTGTGCAGGCCGATCCCGGAATGGCGGTGCTCGTTGTTGTAGTAGGCGAAGAAGACGTCGCAGAATGCGCGTGCGTCGTCCAGGGCGGCGAAGGTGCCGGGGAAGACCGGGCAGTATTTGAGGGTCTTGAATGCCGCCTCGGAGTACGGGTTGTCGTTGGAGACGTGCGGGCGGGAATGGCTGCGGGTGATGTTCAGGTCGGTGAGCAGGGTGGCGACGTTCTTGGAGGTCATCGAGGTGCCGTTATCGGCGTGGATGTAGCGCGGTTTCGCGCCGCCGTTGGCGATGATCGCGTGCTGCATGAACGCTTTCGCCAGGTCACCGGTCTCGCCGTAATGGACCTCCCAGTGGATGACCTTGCGGGAGAAGATGTCGAGCATCACGTACAGGTCGAAATAGGTGCCGCGCCAGGGTCCTTTCAGTTTGGTGATGTCCCAGGTCCAGACCTGGTCCGGGCCGTCGGCGACCAGCTCGGGACGGACCCGGGGCGGGTGCTGCGCCTGGGCGCGGCGCTCGCGGACCTGGTCCGCGAGCGTCATCACCCGGTACATGGTGCGGATCGAGGCCAGGTAGATGCCCTCGTCGAGCAAGATGGCATACACCTGGGCCGGGGACTTGTCCGCGAACCGCTCGCTGTCCAGCGTGGCCAGCAGCGCGGCCTGCTCGGCCCCGGACAGCGCCGCGGGATGCGGTGCCCGCGGCGCGGGCGGTGCTTTCTCCGCGGCCGGCCTGGGATTGCGCTGGCGGTGCAGCGTCGCGCGTGATTTCCCGAGCAGCTCGCACGCCCTTTTCACCGAAGTGAAAGGCTCCAGCTCGCCGACGGCCACGTCGATCACCTGTGCCGCTTCGTGTCGGAGTCCGCGCTCTCGGAGAGCAGCTACCGGCATCCTCGCGTATCGGGGTGTTGCGGGTTGTCCGTCGATGACCCTGGGATGACCGGCGGCTGGTTACCGGGTGTGGTCGCCGGCGGCGTACCGGCTCCAGGTGTCCCCGGCTGCTGCGGCGTTGCTGGTGGCTGCGGTGCCGGAGTAGCCGAGGGCCTGGGCGATGACGGGTGCGGGGGCTTGCCGGACCAGGGCCCGGAACGCCGCGGTGCGGGCGGCCGGGACCGGGATGCCGTATTCGGTCAGCAGATGCGAGAGGGTGGCGGGGTGGAGCGGGCGGCCCGCGTTCTGGCCGGGGAACAGCCAGCGGCCGGCCGCTGAGATGGCTGCGGCCGGGTGGTCGGCTGCGGCGGCGGCTGCCTGGCGGAGCAGCGCGGCGAAGGGGTCGGGAACGCAGACGGGCGGGTCTCCCAGCCGCAGGAACGTGGTCCCGGTGCCGTCGGTGGTGATGTCGTCCACGGTGAGCCGGGTGATTCGGGATGCCCGGCTGGGCGAACAGCAGGACCAGCAGGCCCGCGGCCCGGGTCCGGACCGGGCCGGTGCTGTCGGTAAGCGCGCGGCGGACCAGCGCAAGGCGCTGCTGCTCGCTGATGGGCTGAGTGGTCGGGCCGGGAGCCGGGTGGGCGGGCAGCTTCAGCCGGGGCAGGGAGCCCTCGGTCATGGCGAAGCCGAGGAAGCCGGAGGTCATCTTGGCGGTGGTGCGGCTGGCGGCGGCGTGCCAGCGGTCCAGGCCGGCCTGGGTGAGGCCGCCTGGGCTGATCCCGGCTGCCTGGAGCCAGTCGCAGAACGCCTGGCCGCAGGTAAACGCGCGGGCGGCATACCGGGCGGAGCCGGTGATCAGGGTTCCCGGCGCCGCCGCGCGCAGCCGCGGCAGCAGGCAAAATGTCGCATACCGGCGCAGCACGCCCAGGTGCGGGTGCCCGGTCAGGAACTCCAGCCGGTGATGCAGCCACGACTCGAAGACGGCAAGGTGAGGATCACGGCCGGGCAGGACCCCGGTACTGGTGAGCAGGTCCCGCAGGTGACCGCCGGCCTGCCGGTTCGGCCAGGCCGACAGTGCCTCGTGGGTGAGCTCAAGGGTCCCGGTCGCCAGCGCGGTGAGCAGATCGAGTGCGGGACGGTTGCGCAGCCAGGCCAGGCCGGCGCAGGGCCTGGGCATGTCCAGCAGCGCCTGGCGCAGCGGCAGCAGGGCAGGGGCGACCCGGCCAGCACCGTCGTCGAGGACCGTGTCGAGCCGCTCGGCCAGCGCGCACCGTTCACAGACCTTCCCGCTGGTCAGCAGCCCTTCGATGCCGCACCGGCCGCAGGTGAAGTCGCGGCTGATCCCGGCGCAGTCCCGGCAGATCGCCGTGCCGCCGGCCAGCCCGGGCAGCAGCCGGGCCGCGCCGCAGCGCGGGCAGCGGCCCCGGATGCGGGACGCGCGTGCGATGCAGGTGCGGCAGATCCTGCCATCAGGCCAGGTCGCGGCGGTGGCCACGGCCCGCTGGCAGCGGGCGCAGCCAGCCGGCGTCACGGCTCCAGGGTGACCCGCCTGGGCCGTGGCGGGGCCAGGCCGGAGGCGGGTTTGCCGGTGCCGGCGCTGGCGACCGCGGTGGCTGCAGCGTCAGCGGCGTCCACGGTGATCAGGTCGGCGGGACTGACGTGCAAGATGTCGCACAAGGCCGCCAGGACGGTCAGGTTCAGCCGCTCGGGCGTGCCGGTGACCAGCCGGTGCACCTGGGACGCCGACAAGGTGATGCCCCGCTCGGCCAGCGGCCCGGCCAGGGCGGTGCTGGTGAACATGTCGGCATCGGCCATCGCCCTGCGCAGCCGCCACCGGTAGCTGACCTGCCGGCTCATCTCATCACCCCTCATGTCCCTGCCCGGTCTCCAGCGCCGCGCTTATTGTCTCGTCCAGCACGCGCCGCAAGGTGCGGGTCCGGAAGTCCGACGACACGCACGTGTACAGCGACGTGGTCGAGGCATGGGCGTGGCCGGCCTGCTGCTGGATGAATAGCGGGTCCCAGCCGGCCTCGATCAGGTGAGTGATGTGCGAGCGGCGCAGCGAGTGGAACTCCAGCGCCGGATCCAGGCCCAGCACGTCGCGCTCGGCGGCGAACCGCCGGTCGATCGCCGGCAGGCCGATCCGGCCGCCGCGCTCCGATGGCCACAGCGCCGCCGTGCCATCGCGGGCCAGCGCCGGCCGGACCTCGCTGATCCACTGGTCCAGGATCTCCGGCAGCCACCCCCAGACCGTCAGGACGCTGCGCCGCCTTGGCGGTGACCCGGCGCTAGCCTTGCCATACCGGACCTGGCAGACCCCGTACCTGCCGAACTCCGGTGCCCGCGGATTGGCCGACAGGTCGGCCAGGTCGAGCATCGAGACCTCACGGCGCCGCAGCCCGAACGCGTACGCGGTCTTGACCAGCACCGCGTCCCGGAACGCCGGCAGCCAGCCCTTGCGCCCCGACCCGTGGACCGCCGCGACCCGGTCATCGAGATGGTCGAAGAACACCTGCAGCTCCGCGACGGTGAACGCGCGGCGCTCAGGTCCTGATTCGCCGTCCTGGACATGGCGGGGAGTGTTCCACCGGGTGCAGACCTGCACCGGGTGCGTGCCGAAATACCCCCAGCACACCTCCGCCCAGGCGTAAACCGGGTCGGTCAGGTACTCGCAGAACAACCGGACCGCGCCGGCCTGCCCGCGCAGCGTCGAGGCCGCCACATGGTGAACCGAGCGCAGGTCAGCGCACCACTCCTCGAACAGCTGCGCCGTCCACAGCCACGGCGGGCACCCCGCGTGATCGGCGAAGGACCGCACCCGTCCCCGCCGGCCGCTGATGGTCTCGCCGCCCAGGCCGCGGGCAGCCTGCTGGCCGGCCCAGCCCGCCAGCATCGCCTCCAGCACCTGCTCCTCAGGGCGCAGCAGCGCCACCCCCGCGACCAGGACCGCATGGCCCGAAACCTGACCCGTGCTGCCGCCGGTCACCGTGACCCGGCCCGGAGCCGGGACAATCCCCGCGCACAGGCACGCGGCATCCCCGGGATTATCCTCATCAGGCTCCTCTTCGCGGGCCGCTCCGGCCACGCGCCTAGCGCGCGTGACAACGATCCGCCGTCGCGTCAGACAGCAGATACTGGCATCTAATGCACCTCGTCGGCGGTAAACGCGGGTATCGGTACCGCAATGCCGCCTCCGCCCGGCGCAAGCACTAGCCGCACCCTCACGGACGGTAGCCGAACCAGCAGCCAGCAGGACGCGAAATTCCCGCATCAGATGCGAACACAGGAGTCCGCCCACGTCAGCAACCGGCTCAGCTGACCCCCTGACGCCACCCGGAACACCCCGGACCCGCCCCCGCAGCCCGGCGAAGCACCGCAAAAGGCCAGGTAAAAGACCCTCCACCCCGGATCACAGGCCACCAGCTCACCACCAGCGCGTATTCACCATCCGCTGCGATCCGCAACACAATCCAAAAGCGCAAACGCTTTTCCCACGACCTCAAGCGCGGCTTTGGTCCGGGTCAGCTCCGCGGTGAGTTTCTCGTTTTCCTTGCGCAGCCGCTCGTTTTCCACCGCCTCGCTGCTGCGTCCCGGCCGTCCGGCCGGCTTATCCGCCAGGCCATTCGCCGCGGCCGCGTCACGTGATTTCCGCCAGCCGTCGATATGGGAGGAGTAAAGCCCTTCGCGGCGCAGCAGCGCACCGCGCTCGCGGCCGGTCTGCAACTGGTCGTATTCCTGCAGGATCCGCGCCTTGTACGCCGCGGTGAAGGCCCGCCGCTTCGGCTGCCCGGCCCGCGGCCCCTTCCCGGAGGCCACGGCACCATCATGCCCCGCAGCGGCCGACGCCATGTCGGTCATCGTCATAGTCACGTCTAGGTGGTTCCTATCTCGCCCTGCTCACTACAGAGATTTAGTAACTCCCGTGTCTCAAGCGAGTTTGACAGAGAGGGGACAGCCAGCATCTGACCGTCCAGGTCACTCGGCGAACTGCCTGGCAGCTGATCCCTGCCGGTGCTCAAGGAGACGCTGCCGCGGTCTCCATCTGACCGCCATAGCAAGGGCACCAGGGCTCCACCACAGTCGATTTGCATAAGAGCGTAAGGAGGAATGACATGACCAGCACGCTGACCCCGGCTTGCCCGCTGTGCGGGCTGCGCTACGCCAGCAAGCCGCTGCTGGAGCTACACATGCGCGAGGACCACCGCCCGCGCCGCCGCGCGCAACCAGGTCGCCTCGACGCTGGCAGCACCCGGGCATCCTCGGCGGCTGGCAGCCCATCCCGCCGGACTGGCCTGGCCTCCGGGCCGTCCCGCACCGCCAAGGAGGTGAACGCTATGACAGCTGCCCGCCGCTCGCGGACCGGACAGGTAATGACCGTCCCGCGCCGGGTGCTCCGCGCCCTCCGGCACGTGAACGACGAGCTCACGCGCGCGTCGGTAGCCAACATCCGATCGGCCCGTGCACCGCAGCCGCGTCCGCAGATCCAGGCGTCCGCGGCCAGGGACACTCACCCGGGCATTGCCGCCGATCGTGCTGATCGGGCCGCCTGAGCCGCACGCCACATCATTCCCGACAGTACTGACCGCGCCTGCCGGCTAGCCCGGCAGGCGCGGTCCCGCATCGCCGCGTACAGAGCCGACGCCGTCACACTCTGCCCCTGCCTCTGTTAGCCGGGCTAGTGCCCAGGCCAGCCAGCCGACGCGGCCCAGTGCCGCTGCTCGATGCGTGGTGGGGGGCGGTGAACTATCTGACCGGACACTCGGCAGCTGGACTAACGGTCGAATCAGGCGCCCGAAACCACCGCCACTCACCCGAAGGCGGGCCTCCAGGCGGGCCGATTCCGCCCCCCAAGATGACCTTGCCAGGACCCCGGTCCCCCGCCGCCGAGCACCGCGAAGCAGGCTGCCCACGCGGTCGGCGGCGGCCACCGTCGGGCACCGTGTCATGGCCGGGCGAGGCCACGTATTTCCAGGTCGGGCGGCGGGCGAGCTGGCCTGTAGGCCGGGTTCTGTGCACCCGCTCGCGCGGGCCGGCGGCCATCCATCTGGGACTGCCATTGCTGGCAGCCTCGTGCGGTCTACCCGCGAGCTCGGGCGGGCCGCCCTCGAACGCTCGCGCAGGAAACGCGCCCGCTAGGGCACGTCCCCCTCTTGACCTTGCTCCGGGCGGGGTTTACCAAGCCGCCGCAGTCACCTGCGGCGCTGGTGGTCTCTTACACCACTGGCAGCAAGCCATGACCTGCGCAGATGTACCTTAACTCGCCATTTCGCCGCCCATTGTCCGCATACTTGCGGACGCCACTCGCGAGCCTTCGTCGCGGAGTCGGGCCATTGCCCCGGGTGAGCCTGTCCATCGGCATCGTCGGCTGCCCAACGTCGGCAAGTTCACCCTGTTCAATGTCCTGACCAGGGCCAGCGCGTTGGCCTCGAACTACCCGTTCGTCACCATCGAGCCGAACGTCGGCATCGTCGGGATCCCGGATCAGGGGCTGGCGGCGCTTGCCGGGCTGTACGACTTGGTCAGGATCATGCCGGCCACCGTCCGGCTCACCGATATCGCCGGGCTGGTCCGCGGCGCGTCCCAGGTCAGCTGGCCTGGGACGCAGGTCGAGCGACGTTCGACGTGCCAGTAGATCATCACGCCGGCCTGGCTGCCGCTCCCTCAGCCGATGAACCGGCGAAGGATGTTGGCCGTCAGCTGAGAAACCGCGCGGTCGATAGGGAGCGAGCACGGGTAGTTGATCGAGCCGGCGGAAAACACCGCGCCTCCCCCGTCGAGTTCATAGTGCACCATCTCGGCACCCGATCCGCCGGGGTTCATACCCTTGGCGAGTACCCGTGTGCCTGGCGGCGAACTGAGCGAAACCTTGTCCATTTCGTGCCCCGAGGCACCACCCGGGCAGCGCGTATGCAGGCTGTTCCGGCCGAACACGGCGCCGGTGCTAAGGCCGGTTCCATCGAAGGCCCAATGGCCGCCGTCGACGACCCGATACGGGGCGCCGGTCATCATGCCGGCGCGGGTGAATCCGACGCCGAGCAATGTCGCCTCCGGCTCGACCAGCATGCCGAAGCGGCTTTGCAGGTGGTCGCGATCGGCGTCGAGAACCCGTCCGTCGCCGTTGCGCACCACCATCGTCTGCGAGTCGAGGAAGTCCACTTCGCAGTTGATGCCGTTCCCGCCGAGATACATGAGTCGGCCACCGCTCAGCACCCAGGCGCGCACCCGCTCGTACATGACGCGCGACCAATACTCCGGATGACAGTTGAGGATAAGCACCCGGTATGCGTCGAGGTCGACGATTCCCCAATGGAGCTGCACGTCCGCGTACAGGTCGTATGCGAACCTCTGTTGCTCGAGCCAGCCGAGCAGGCGCCACTCGGCGGGAGCCAACCCACACGCGTCTCGGCCCCCGACGGGATCGGTGATGCGTTCATGCAGCGGCAAGACATTCTCCGGCTCTGGCCGGTCGAACGAAAGCGGCGCGTAGGCGTCTGTCCGCCAGGGTTCGGCCGTGGGCCGGGCGTAACGCTCCAGGTCTTGACGACGGTTTACAGACGGCGCCGACGGCAGTTCGATCGGGTCGATGTAGTTGCTGCGGCCGCCGAAGCTGTTGTACGCATTCCACGTTGCGGACGACGTTAGTACCGCGACCGGCGCCGTGGGCCGCGACGGCGTGACGATCCATGGGAACGAGGTGAAAGCCCCGTCGGCGGAGTGGACGTGGAAGTAGTAGAGCCCGGAACGGTCGGGAGCGGTCACGAGGAGCGGGTCGCTCCAACCGACTCCTGTACGCGTGTAGTCACCGTCCGGCGTGACCTGGCGGGTGGCGAGGGGAGCATGGCTGTCGTATCCCAATGGCGCGACAAGCTCGCGTCGCCAACCGCAGCGCCACAGCTCGGCCCGGTACGAGGCTCGTGAGCTCACCCGTAGCTGCGCCGAGCTGCCGGCCGCTGACCACTTCGGCCATGCATATCCGTAGATTCTGGTCTCCGAGCAGCCGGAGCTGCGCGGGCCGCCCGGGCACGACATCGACTATGGTTCGCTTCGGTCCGTAGCCGTCTCGGCTGAGGAACGCCTGATAGCGACCTGAGGGTGCATCGACGTGGATGGCGCCGGATGCGCGTGAACGTGTCTCGTAGGACCTCTCCGTGCCGATCAATTCGACCAAGACGTCGCCGAGCGCGATGTAATGCTCGTCGCTCACGTATCCCACTAGCACTCGCAACTCCTCGTCGAAAGAAGTGTTGACAGCACGTCTTAGCGATCAACAGTCCCGCTGATCAAACCGTAGTTCAGCTTGCTGGACGAAGAGATCGCATGCGGCGCTCGATAGCCTGCCTCTCATTGTGAAAGGCCAGGATCGACGGAACTGAGAGAAGAGGTTGCAAGCTGCAGCACGCGGCAGTCGACAGTAGGGCGGTCAGCGAATCGATCGTCACGTTGCCAGACGGCTCGGTGTTCACGCCGGGCCGATCGTCTCGGCGGCGCCCAGCGCTACGACCCGATCGCGGACACAAAGCTCGGCGGCTGGCGGAACCTGGTGTCGTGTTATTGCTTCGCCTCCGGTGCCCACGTTCGGGTAGCCTGAGACAGGCGCACACGACCGGGCCGATCAGCTCGGGCCAGCCTGCACGGCCGAGACGTTGCAGTTGCGTCTTCGCGTCTCAAGTGGCGAGAGCCCTGCCGTGGATTTGGTGAACGGGATTTCCTGGCAGAGGGCCGATCCCTCGACGGCAACAATCAACCCGGGCCTGATAGGCACGGTCGATTGTTGCCGCTTTACCCGTCGTCGGGCCAGCCCGATGGGCCGCTGCCGCGACAGGGGGACCCTAGAGCCGTCGTGCGGGAACGCCGCAACGCTGGTGGCCAACCGCAGCTGAGTAGGAGGCGGAGCAACGGTGCAGAACACGGTCAGCCGAAAGGACGTTGCTGCGGCCGCACTAGCCGCTGGCATCGCCGATCGAGTCGCGTGTGTACACGCGTCGCTGAGGTCGTTCGGCAACGTCGACGGTGGAGCCGAGGCGGTCGTGCATGGGTTGCTCGATGTCGGCACCACTCTCGTGGTTCCGACATCGACGTTCCAGTTCTGTATGGCACCACGGCCGGATGGCCTGCCGCAGCAACCGTTCAACTCCGACAAAGACGGAAGCATGCCGCTTTCCAGCGAGCCCTCCGCCCGCTTCGACACCAAGGCTGACTTCGTCGATCCCGCTATGGGCGCTGTGCCTGCCGTCGTCCTGCATCTTCCTGGCCGCGTTCGTGGCAACCATCCGCTCGCCTCCTTCACCGCGATCGGGCCGCTTGCACGCGAGGTCATCGAAGGTCAGACGCCCAGCCGCGTGTACGCGCCGCTCGAAGCCGTGATCGCGCGCCGCGGTGTCGTCGTTTGTATGGGCGTTGGACTCGACACTGTCACCTTGCTGCATCTTGCTGAGCTTCGGGCCGGTCTCAGGCTGCTTCGTCGCTGGGCGTGGTCGGCCGATGGCACCGTCGTCGAGGCCGTTCACGGCGGCTGCTCGCGGGGGTTCGAGCGGCTGGCCGAGGCAGTCCGCGGGGCCGAGAAACGGCACCGGGTCGGCGACAGTACGTGGCGCATATTCGACGCCGGCTGGCTTCTTGCAGCTGCAACGAAGCGGTTCGTGGCCGACCCGGCGGCCGGCCTGTGCGCCGATCCGAGCTGCGTACGCTGCACGGACCAGGCGGCACACGCTCTGAACCGCGCTCGAGTGCATGAAGGCATGGCAGCGAATGGATTGACACCAAGCCTGGACTCTCTAGGTTGATCAGAATATGGGACTGACTTGCCGAGTTCGTGGACTATGCGCCAGGCCCTGGGCGTGCTCCGGTGGAGGGGTTAGATCAACACGGTCTCGCCGATGCTGGCGAGCAGGCTGCGTAGCTCGCCGATGGACAGGCGCAAGCCGGCGTGGCGGCTGAGTCCGGTCACGAACAGGTCACCCACTGCCTGCAACTCTTGACAACACGTCGGTGAGTGGCATGCTCGGCAGAGGTTAAACCATAGTTGACCGATCTCGGGCTGGCCGATGGTCATGCCAGCATCGACGGCCATGTTCGCGAACGCGCGGCATATCGGATCGAGATTCCGTCAGTGGGAGATCCCCAGGCTGCGCGACGTCGTTGCTGGGTGCGGTCGGCCCACGATGCAGACCCGACGTGGGATCCGCGCAGTAGTTGAGACCGGCCGGTATAACACGGCCGAGGCTTCCCAGCCCTCGAAAGCCTGGCTCGGCCTTGAAGGGAACGAGCTCATGAGAAGGCCAAAGTCGCGCAGCATCTTGGCGGCTGTTTGTGCTCTGAGCGCGGTCGCTGCGTGCCAGAGCGCGAATGCGACCGGCAGCGGTGCTGCCGCTGGTTCGAACGCAAGTAAGGGTGGCACGTTGACGTACGGTTACACCGGTGGTGGCCTGACCAGCCTCAATCCCAACACCATCAATTCCGCCACCGAGCAGCCCGTCGCACCGCTGCTATTCGACGGTCTGACCCGGCTCGGGCCAGACGGGAAGCTGACTCCCGATCTCGCGACGTCGTGGCGTTCATCAACTGACAAGAAGACCTGGACCTTCACGCTGCGATCGGGCGTGAAGTATCATAGCGGCAGGGTCTTCACGGCAGAAGATGCCGTCGAGAACATCCAGTACGTGCTCGACCCGAAGAATGCGTCGTCCCAACGCACCCGGGTCATGGACATCGCGTCAATGTACGCCAAGAATGACACAACGCTTGTAATCAACCTCTCGAAGCCCGACGCGGTGCTGCCGGACGCGCTGACGTCGATCTACATGACCAACGTCGCCACCATCGGGCAGGTCAACCAGAATGGCGACGGAACCGGGCCATTCGCGCTCAAGTCGTTCGTGCCGGATGACCATGTCGACCTGGCGCGGTTCGGCGGATACTGGGGCCCCAAACCCAGCTTGGACGCGATCAACATCGAGCGCACCGCCGACCCAACGTCCGCCCTGACCTCGCTGCAGACCGGCCAGCTCGACATACTGTGGGGAGTGGACCCGACCAGCGTCGGGACGCTTCAGTCGAATCCCAGTCTCACATTCCTGCGTTCCAAGTCGACATCGGGTACCTCCGTCATCCTGCTCGATACGACCTCGCCGCCGTTCGACAATATCGAGGCGCGCCAGGCGCTGGCCTACGCCGTTGACCGCAAGGCGATGGCCGACGCTGGGTACAACGGCATCGCCGACATCTCGACGGAGAACGACCCAGTCGACGTCAAAAGCCCTGACTACGACTCCAGCTTGCCAGCGTACGACTTCAACCTCGACAAGGCGAAGCAGTTGTTCGCTGAGGCCGGCGTCACGCGGGGATCGACGCTGACCTTCTGGACGCTGGCTGGCCGGCGCGGTGAGTGGACCACGATGGGCCAGATCCTCCAGGCCGACCTCAAGAAGATCGGCATTAACCTCACGATCCAGCAAGAGGAAACGAGCACCTGGGTCGCCAAGTTCGGGCCTAGCGGCAAAAAGTACCCGAACATGATGGTGATGGACTTCCTCTCCTTCCCTCCGGTGCCAGCTTTCGCCCTGCAGTTCTTCACCACCGGAGACTGCGAGTGCAACTGGTCGAACGCTCAGTACGACGCGCTCATGCGGCAAACGTTCGCCGCCACGTCGGATCAGGCCCGCGAGGCGGCCGAGGACCAGATGCAGCAGCTGCTCAACGAGGAGGTACCTGCGGTGGTTCTCATGCAGAACACCACGCTCGTCGCGGTGCAGAAGACAGTCCGCGGCGTGTGGCTGGCAGGCGACGGCACACCACAGCTGGCCCGGGCTTCGCTGCCCTGACGATGCCGACCCGCCGTCCGGTGGCACGCTGCAGGTTGGAGGAACCGAGATGCTGCGGTACGTCACGAGGCGCGCCGTCATCAGCATGCTGATGCTCGCGCTGGCCTCGTTGCTGATCTTCGTCGTGCTGCGCGTGCTGCCCGGAGATCCGGTTACGACGCTGGCCGGCCAGTCCGAGGGCATCAGCTCCAGCCAACTCGCCCAGCTGCGCCACGGGCTAGGCCTGGATCGCCCCCTGATCGTCCAGTACGGGTCGTGGGTGGCAGGCATGTTCGCCGGCCACTTCGGGACGTCATACCTTAGCCGGGAGCCGGTCCAGGCCCTGATGGCCGGCCGGATTGGGCCAACGATCGAACTTATCGTGGCATCGCTGCTCCTGGCGCTTACCGTATCGGTGCCGATAGCCGTCTTCGCGGCGATGCATCCACGCGGGCTCATCGACCGCATTGGCACCGGTCTCGCCTCGTTCGGCATGTCGATGCCGTCCTACCTCGCCGCGATCGGCCTCCTCGTTGTGTTCGCGGTGAAGCTTCGGTGGTTGCCGGCCCGTGGGTATGTCTCGATATTCAGCGACCCGGTCCAGAATCTCCGACTCATCGCCCTGCCTGCCGCAGCGCTCGCGATCAGCACCGGCGCCCCGATCCTGCAATTCCTTCGCGCCTCGCTCGCCGAATCCAGCGAGGCTGCCTTCATCCGCACGGCCGAGGGGAAGGGCATGCTAAGGCCGGCTGCGATTCGCAAGCACGCCACACCTAACGCGCTGATACCGACTCTGACCGTCGTCGGCATGACCATTGGCCAGCTTCTCGGCGGTGTCGTAATCATCGAGTACATCTTCAGCTGGCCGGGCCTGGGCGCTTTGATTGTCGACTCCATTTTCACCCGCGACTATGCGGTCCTGCAGACGTCAATCCTGTTCGCGGCGGGTGCGTTCATTTTCACGACACTCGTCATCGACCTGCTTTGCGGCATCCTCGACCCGCGCCTGAAGGCAGCGGCGCGGGAGGTTGCCGCATGAGAGTGCTGGCAGCGCAGGCACCTTCGACGGGACCCTCCCGCGGCGGCGCGGAGCTGCCGGGCCGGCAGAATCTGCTGGCACGGTTGGTGCGCAGGCCGCTGGGCCTGCTGACATTCACCATCTTGATCCTGCTCTTGGTTTCTGCGCTATTTGCTCCCGTCCTCGTTCCTCACCCGCCCGACGCCATATCTGTGGCCGACCGCTTCCAGGGCCCGTCGACGGCGCATTGGTTCGGTACAGACGAGCTCGGCCGCGACCTGTTCAGCCGATTGCTGGCCGGCGGCCGGATTGCCCTCGGTATCGCCTTCGGCGCGGCCGCGATCTCGACGATCCTCGGTACTCTCTGGGGCGGCCTGGCCGCACAGGCTGGTGGTTTGCTGGACGAGGTACTCATGCGCGGCGCGGACATCGTGATGGCGATCCCGCTCATGCTGTTTGCACTCGTTCTCGTCGCCGCATCCGGCCCGTCGCTGCCGGTACTCATTGTCCTCATTGGGCTGCTGCTCACGCCCGCATCGGCTCGCCTGGCCCGGGTGGCCGTGCTCGCAGAGATCAGGTCGGACTATTGCCGCGCCGCGGTCGCGCTCGGTGTGCCGCAAGCGCGGATCCTCTTCGGCGAACTGCTACCAAACGCGGCGCCGGTGATCATCGCGCGGACCGCCGTCGCCGCCGCGGACGCAATGATCATCGAGGCAAGCCTGAGCTTCGTCGGCCTCGGCGTGCCACCGCCGGCCGCATCGTGGGGCACCTTAGTCCAGGACGGCTACTCGCAGATCTTCCATGCCTTTTACTACGTGCTGTTCCCGGCTGCGACGATCTTGCTGACCATATGGTCACTGAACACGCTCGGAGAACAGCTGCGGCAGCTTCTCGACCCGCGGACGACGCGATGACTGACTCGATCCCGGCCGGCCGGACTCCGCTTCTGCGGGTCGAGGATCTCTCGGTGGCGTTCCCCCGTAAGGGCGGCAAGCCGGTCTCCCCAGTCCGCGGCGTCTCATTCGTGCTCGGCCACGGACAGCGGCTCGGGCTGGTCGGCGAGTCGGGCAGTGGCAAGTCGCTCACGGCGCTGGCATTGCTGCGCTTGCTTCACGAGCCGGTCACGGTCCGCGGCCGTGTGCTCCTGAGCGGTCGTGACCTGCTGCGGTTGTCGGCACGTGAGATGGCCGACGTCCGTGCGCGGCGCATGAGTCTCATCTACCAGGACCCGATGTCCGCATTGAACCCCGTCTTCAGCGTCGGCCGGCAGATCGTCGAGGCGATCCGGCTTGCCACTCGGGTTTCGCGTAGGGACGCACGCACGGGAGCGATCGAGCTGCTCGGCGACGTCGGGGTAGCGGAGCCGCGTCGCCGGATCGACAGCTACCCCCACGAGTTCTCCGGAGGCATGCGCCAGCGCGTCGTGATCGCGATGGCTCTGGCGAGCAATCCCGATGTCCTCATCGCGGATGAACCGACGACCGCACTCGACGTCACGACCCAAGGACTGGTCATGGACCTGCTGAGCCGGATCGTGGTGGAACGCGGGCTATCCGTGGTCCTCATCACCCATGATCTCGGTGTGGCCGCGGGGTTCTGCGATGAGATCGGGGTCATGTACAGCGGCCGGGTTGTCGAGAGGGCATTGATCGACGACATCTACTCCCGGCCTGTCCATCCCTATACCGAGGCGCTGCTCGGTGCTGTCTGCCGTTTGGATACAGACGTGAGGCGGCCCATGCCGGCCATCGAAGGCCAGCCCCCCAGGCCCGACCGGCTACCAACCGGTTGCACGTTCCATCCGAGATGCCGGTACTCAGCCCAGCGATGCGCCGACGAGATCCCCCAGCCCGTACAGGTGACCGGCGCGCGATTCGCTGAATGTCACCTCGCTGCCGCCCGCGCGGCGTCATTTACCGGCGGGGACTCCGGATGACTCATCCCCTTTCCGGCGGGGGCAAGTCCACTCCGTTGCCGACCGCCGTCGCCCTTTGTGCCGAAGACCTGCGGCGGCATTACGCCTTGCGCGGCGCTGGCGCGCCGCACGGTGGTGACGTCGTCCGGGCGGTCGACGGCGTCTCTTTCAAGGTGCGCAAGGGCGAGACGTTCGGGCTCGTTGGGGAGTCCGGATCGGGAAAATCGACGCTTGCGCGCCTGCTGCTGCGGCTCGAACATCCGACGTCGGGTCGTGTGGTCCTCGATGGCAAGGACCTGATGGGCATCCCCGGCCGTGACCTACGGCGTGAGCGGCGTCGAATTCAGCTCGTTTTCCAGGACGCGTTCGGCGCTCTCAATCGGCGGAAGACGGTTTCGCAGATCATCGGGTTGCCCCTGCGGGTGCATTTCAAGCTCACGGGAGAGGCGCGAGATAGGCGGGTACGCGAACTGCTGGAGGTGGTCGGCCTCGGCCCTGAACTCGCGGCTTGCTACCCACATCAGCTATCGGGCGGACAATGCCAACGCGTTGGGATAGCCCGGGCGCTTGCTTTGGAGCCCGAGTTCATCGTGCTGGACGAGGCCGTTTCCGCAGTGGACGTCTCCATCCGTGCGCAAATCCTTAACCTGCTGCGCGAACTTCAAGAACAGTTGACGCTTACCTATCTGTTCATTTCACACGACCTGGCAATCGTGCGCTACATGTCGACGACGGTGGCGGTGATGTACCAGGGGCGAATCGTCGAGTCTGGCCCGCGGGACCGTCTGTTCCACGACCCGCTTCACCCCTATACACGCAGTCTCATGAGTTCGATTCCTGTCCCGGACCCTGCCGCGGAGCGCGAGCGCGTGGACCAGGCGGCCGGCAGTGCCGGTGATGTCGGCGCGGCGCCGGTCACTGGCTGCCGGTACCGCCCGCGCTGCCCGATCGGTGCGTTGTCGGAGCGATGCGAAAAGGAAGTTCCGCCGCTCGTCGAGATTGCGCCCGAGCATCGCGTGGCGTGCCACTTTCCGCAGTCCTCCGCAGCCGTCTCGCGGCTGCCATCCGCAGCACGGTTGCGAGGCGGCGCTACCGAGCTCCCGTCCGCAGAGCTGGCGAACGAAGCGAGGTCCGGGTGAACGGCAGCACGCCGAGCTTGTCCGCAGCTGCCCCGCGAATGCTTGCCGCTCAATCAGGACTCCGCCGTGGCCGCTAGTGAGTAGTACCATCCTGCATATGGGGACGGTGGCGCCGATCCCTGGCATCCGCGGGCGTGAGGTGGAGATCGCGGTCCTTGGCGAGGTCCTGGACAGGGTCGCCTCGGGCCGACTGGCTGTCGTGCTGATCGAGGGTGAGGCCGGGATCGGCAAGACGCGGTTGCTGGCCGAAGTGCTTGAGGATGCGCGTGGTCGCGGCATGCAGGTGGCGGCGGGCGGGGCCGAGGAACTGGAGCGGACGAGGCCGTTCGGCCTTGTGGCCGACGTGCTGAGGTGCGTACGGTCATCCCTGGATCCGCGGCGTGCCGCGATCGCCGGGCTGCTGGCCACTCGTGGCGGCGGGGAGCAGGACCCGATCACGGTGACAAGCGATCAGGGTTTGCGGTTCCGGGCCGTGGACGCGTTTGCTGACTTGGTGGAGGAGCTCGCGCTGGCCGGGCCGCTGGTGATCGGGGTAGATGACTTGCAGTGGGCTGATCCATCCAGCCTGCTGACGCTGGGCGCGCTGGGCCGCCGCCTCGCCTATCTCCCGGTAGCCCTGATCGGGTGTTTCCGGCCGTCGCCACGCGTCCCCGACCTGGACCGGCTGGCCGGTGCGCTGGAGGATGCAGGCGCGAGGCATCTCACCGTGCGCCCGCTCGCCGAGGAGGCCGTGGCCAGCCTGGTGGCCGAGACGGTCGCCGCCATTCCGGGCCGGGGACTGCTGGCCGGGATATCGGGGGCAGCGGGCAATCCGCTGTTCGTGACCGAACTGCTGGCCGCGCTGGTCCAGGAAGGGGCGATCGCGACCGCCGGCGGGCGGGCGGAGGTGTCGGAGCTAACCCTGCCGCCGACGCTGCGGCTGACGATCCTGCGGCGGCTCAGCTTCCTGCCCGAGGACACCCTGCAGGCGCTGCAGGCTGCCTCGATCCTCGGGTCGGGATTCTCGCTCGCGGACCTGGCCTCGGTCACCGGCCGGCCCGCGCTGGCCCTGTCGGTGGCGCTGATAGAGGCGATCAGGGCCCGTGTCGTGGAAGATGACGGCGCCGTGCTGCGGTTCCGCCATGACCTGATCCGGGAGAGCATCTACGCGGATCTCGCCGGCCAGCGTGCGCCGCGGGCTGCACCGCGAAGCCGGCCACCGGCTGGCGCAGACCGGAGCGCCGGCACTGCAGGTCGCCGAGCATCTCGCCCGCGGGGCTGACCGCGGCGACGCCATGGCCATCGAATGGCTGACCAGGGCCGCCCGCGAGGCGGCGGCGCGAGCACCGGATGTTGCCGCGGATCTGCTGGCCCGGGCAGCCGGGCTGATGGACCCGTCCGATCCTGGCCGCGACCGACTGCTCACCGAGCGGGCGAGCAGCCTGATGCTAGCGGGGCGGATCGCCGACGCCGAGGCGGCCTGCGAGCTGCTGCTGGACAGCGGCCATGACCCACTTGTGGAGGGCCTCGTCAGAATCTGCCTTGGCCACGCTCTCCTGGCGGCAGGACGGGCGAGTGATGCGCTGCAAGAGCTGGAGCGGGCGGTCGAGTCACCGTCGCTCACTGACACCGAACGAGCCTCCGCCCAGGCGTGGGCAGGCTTGGCCCGATTGTGGCTGGGAGACCTCGGCGGTGCGGCGGCCACCGCTGAGCAGGCCTGGCAAGCGGCCACCGCGGCCGGGGAACACCTGTCTACCAGCATCGCCATGACCTCGCTGGCCGGGGTCTCGGAGTTCCGCGGCCATCCCCGGGACGCGCTCCAGATCATCGACGATGCTGTGCGGCTGGCTGACCAGAGCCCCGGCAGGCAGGGACATCGCTTTCCGCTCTATTTCACCCGTGGCCACATTCTCATCGGGCTGGACCGGCTCGAGGAGGCCGGGGCGGCGCTCGAAAACGGCAGGCGGATCAGCGAGGAATTCGGCGTTCGGTGGCACCTGCCCAGATACCACGCTGTCCGCAGCGTAGGACGCTTCATCGCTGGGGAATGGGATGACGCCATTGCCGAGATCGATGCAAGCGTCGGGCTGGCGGATGAGACGGGTTCGAAATACAGCAACGTCTACGCCCAAGGGGTCCTGTCCCTGATCAGCCTTCATCGGGGCGACCTCCGCCGCGCCAGGGAGGCCGCCGCCGCCGCCGCAGGCGAACTCTCCGGCACCGGCCTCCGCTTGCGCACGGAGTGGGCAATGTGGGCGCATGCCCTGCTGCTCGAGGCCGACGGCAAGACCGCCAATGCGTTCGCGACCCTGGCCGAATGCTGGGACCAGTGCACCCAGCTGGGCCTCAAGCTGGAGTACCCGGTGCTCGGGGCCGATCTCGTCCGGATCGCGCTCGCGGTCGGCGAGCGGGGACGGGCCCGGGACGTGGCAGCGGCCGTCGTAGAAGTGGCGGATGAGAACGAAGTCTCCTCACTGGCCGGTGCCGCGCTTCGTTGTAGGGGCCTGGCCGACGATGATCCCATGGTCCTGTTCGCCGCGGTGGGCGCTTACGCGAGTAGTCGGCGGCCGCTGGAGTTGGCTCTCGCGTCCGAGGACGCAGGCGCCGCATTCACCAGGCATGGGCACGTGGACCGCGCCCGTCCCCTGCTGGAACAGGCGATCGAGATCTTCGAGCGGCTCGACGCCGCACGGGACCTCGCCCGCGCCGAGGGGGTGCTGCGCACGGCGGGCATCCGGCGTGGCCGCCGGGGACCGCGGAGTCGGCCGCGGATCGGCTGGCACAGCCTCACCCCGACCGAGCACACGGTCGCCGGGATGGTCTGCGAGGGACTGTCCAATCCCCAGATCGGCGAGCGCTTGTACGTGTCACGCAGGACCGTGCAGACGCATCTCGCCCATGTCTTCGCCAAGCTGGATATCTCCTCGCGCGCCCAGCTGGCAGCCGAGGTGACCCGGCAGCGACATCAAGAGCGGACCAGTGACACGGACGCCATCGGCGGGTAGGCTACGCGGGCAGTCCGCTACCGAATTTGCCGCATTGGGCTGATTCCCGCGGGAGCCGGCCTGGTAGCGGCCGAGGCCGTTGTATAGCACCGCCCTCGAGTACTCAGCCGCCGAGCAGGCCAGCGTCTGCATCTCCGGCAGGGATGATCCCGGTTGGCGCGGCCCTGCGGATATGCGCGGAGTTCTATCCAGGCGACCCATGTCCGCCAGATCCGCCGCCGTCTTCCGGGAATTTGGGCAGATCGCAACGCATCTGCGCGATAGGGCCTATCAATCGCGCGCGACAGCAACGCTTCCCCTGTTCAGGCGGCGGGCGAGCTGGCCTGTAGGCCGGGTTCTGTGCACCCGCTCGCGCGGGCCGGCGGCCATCCATCTGGGACTGCCATTGCTGGCAGCCTCGTGCGGTCTACCCGCGAGCTCGGGCGGGCCGCCCTCAGACGCTCGCGCAGGAAACGCGCCCGCTAGGGCACGCCCCCCTCTTGCCCTTGCTCCGGGCGGGGTTTACCAAGCCGCCGCAGTCACCTGCGGCGCTGGTGGTCTCTTACACCACCAGCAGCCCTCTGTGACCTGCGCAGATGTACTTTCCTGCTGGACTGCTATACCGGCCAACCGGACTGGTCATGCCTCTGGCAAGAGCGTGACCAGCCAGAACCTCTCCCGATGCTACCTACCGCTGCCCTTCCCACACGACCAGGCATCCCATCAGGCCGACCGGCACCAGATTCTCGGAAGCCTCCAGATCGACCCCTCTCCCCCATAGCCGGCGGACGGGCGGCCGGTAGTGGTGCGGGCTCGGGTGCGGCGGACGCGGTGCCCGGTCCCGGGCTGCCCGGTCCGGACATTCCGCGAGCAGGTCCCGGCGTGCTGGACCGTTACCAGCGGCGCACCACGCGGCTGGCGGAGCAGGCCGGCGCGGTCGCCCGCCGGTTAGCGGTCGTGCCGGGCCGGGCTGCTGACGGTGCTGGGAGTCCCGCTGTCGCGACACACCGCGCTGCGGATGCTGCTGCGGCTTCCCCTGCCCGAGGTCAGCGTGCCGCGGTGCTCGGCGTTGATGACTTCGCCTGCGCCGAGGTCACGCGTACGCGATCGTGCTGATCGACGCCGAGACCGGGGAGCGGGTCGATGTCCCGGCGGGCCGTAAGGCTGAGGTGCTCGAGGCGTACACGGTCATGACAAGGGGGGCCAGGAGCAGGCCGCCGGGATTGGGGTCAGGTAAACAACTGGCGGGTCACCACGCCGTGGCCGACTTCGACGCCGGACAAGAGGGCGAACTGCTCCCCCGGGGCGAGGTAGTCGCTGACGTCATCGCCCAGCACCAGTATGGTCGCGATGATGTCGGCAGTCCCCGGCCTCAGGGGGCTCCCGTCGGCGGCGGTGACCAGGGCACTGAACAGTCCGCTGCGGTGGGTTTCGCGGTGCGCGGCGCGCACTGCCAGGCGCCGGACGTGGAGTGGCGGCTCCGCATCGGGGCTGCCGTCCGCGGGCGGGTTCAGCGTGACCAGGGCCTGATACTTGTAGCGCTTCCTTGCGGTGATCCTTCTGCGTGGCATGACCGCTGCCCGGCGACGGGTCGGTGCCCTATCGCTGGAGGCACCGGGCAGGCCAGGACGCGCCAGCGTGGTGCCGGCGTCGCCCGGCGTGCCGTTGCCGCGGCTGCGCGCGATGGCCCGTTCTGGCTGGGGCCTGGAGTATCTCTCCCAGAGACGTAGCTGGTTGCGGTGGAGGCCGGCGACAACGCGTAGCCCGCGGGCAGCGGTGTGGCGAAGCCGGCTAGTGCCAGGTGACTGGAGTTGCATGGCTGCCTCCTTGTGCGAGGGTTCCCCGCGGTGTGCTCCGGCGTGTACTGCCATGGAAGCTGGCGGGCGTGAAGTTTTGATGCTGTGCTTGTGGCGCGCAGATGATCGGAGCCCGCTTTCCAGCTGGCAGGTCAGGCCGCTGGCCGGCGGGTGACCTGCACCTGCCACCGGTCCGGCCCGTCCTGCAGGTAGACGAAGCCGTAGCCGCCGGGGCTGAGCACATCCAGTTGCCGCCACACCAGGTGGGGGTCGGTGCCGGCATGCAGCTCCACCTGCTCACCACGGCGCAGCCGCAGCAGCCGGTGAACCACCGCGTCGACGGCCCGCGCGGCGGGCAGGGCGTCGAGGTCGATCACCGGTCCCTCGGTGAGCGGATACCACTCATGCGGCTGCCCGCCCAGCATGGTGGTCGCTGGCACCTTGCCCGGTGCGCCGGCCGCTGCCAGCAGTGCCTGCCCGGCGTGGAAGTGGCGCTCGAGCTGGTGCAGGAAATCCCGGATGGCCGCGGCGAGCTCGGCGGGAGACCAGGTGCTCTCGCCGGCGGCCACACGCTCCAGCGTCTCGATGGCGGCGCGCAGGCGGGCATGGTCGCGGGCCAGCCGGGAAATGCCCGGCGACGCGCCAGCGGGGAATAGGAGCCTCTCCTCGTCGGCGTCCTGGCCCAGCACCTCCGCACGGAGGTAGCCAAGAAGCGCCTGCAGTTCGCGGGCAGGCCACCGGTCCTCGGCGGTCACGGCCAGCAGGTCCTCGGCCCGGATCACCACCTGGCTCAGCAGCGATGCGTGCTCGTCGGCCAGCGTGAGCGGCGAGTCGCCGGGCATGGCCGCAGCTGTCTGGAACGGTTCGTATCCGGGTGTCTGGCTTACGGTACTCATGACGGCTCCTTCTCCTCAATTATTACAGAAAAGATAGTAAAAAACAAGAGGTCGGTGTTAAGATGCACGGCAGGCGCCCCTGGTCGCGGCGCAGCCCGGTAGGCGGGCCGGGGAAGGCGCGGTGACCTGTCGACGGAGCTGATCCGGAATCTGGCGGTGCGGCGGCCGGGCACGCCTGTGCTGAGCGTCTATGTGCGGACCGATCCGCGCGATCCGGCTAACACGGCCCGCTGTGATCGGGCGAATTCAGCGGTGATCAAGACCGTGCCCGGCAGCGGCTGCCGGCTAGGGGCCCTCTCCGGGCCGCCGAGCCTGCCCGCCGGTTCGTCAACTCGATCGCCGGGGAAGGCTGGAAACCGCGCAACCGCGCAACCGCGCAACCGGGCAGCTGGCTGCTCCCGAGCTGGCATGCCCGGATCTTCCGGGCAGTTCCCCACCTGATCGTCACATCCGCGGCACGGCGCCTGCACAGGTTCTGGCTTGGCTATGGGCGACCGGGCCGCCAGGGCGCGGCCCGGGTTCTGCAGTAAGCCGAGGAAGGATCCCGATGACAGTGACACGCAGCGGCTGGCGGATGGTGCTCGCCGCTGCCGCCGCCGCGTCCGCTCTGATGGCCAGCACCGGGACTGGCCTCGGCGGCGGCGGCCAGGGCGCCACAGCCGGCGGCGGCGCCCAGGCGAGCTACGGCCTGGGCGGCCGTGAGATCCTGCCCTTCGCTGTCCTGGTCCGCACGCCCCGCGGACCCGGGCCCGAGGTTGTCGTTGATGAGCACCGGCATCACCGCAACCAGCGCGCCCTCGGCGCGGATGCCACCAGCGTCCAGGTCCAGCAGCCCGGCGATCCTTTGCCCGGCTCCGCCCGCTGGGCCCGGCAGCTCCGCCGCGGGCGCACCGGACGGTGCCGTCGGCGCATTCTCGGCTGGACCGCTGAATCCGGCCGTGCTGCTTCCGCGTGGCCTGATCCGCAGGGCTGCGCACGCCGCGCCCGCCATCGTGGCATCACTGCCCTGGGCCCTGGCCACCCGGGCCACCGTCGGACAGGACTCGGCCGGACCGGAGCCGACACCATCATCAGAGGGACAGCTGGCCGCCGGCCCGCGCAGCGTCGCCACGGCCGGCACCTTGTCCCTGCCACGGTGGCGGGCCGTGCTGGAAGGCCGGTGGCAGGCGCGGCTGAGCAAGGTCACCGAGCTGTCCGTGGCCTATCACGACACCGCGGAACTCATCCAGGCCGTCTATCACAGCGGCGATCACGCATCCCAGAGGCAGCTACAGCGGTTGCTGCGCCAGGCCGTCACCGCCCGCCGTGCCCTGGCCGACACTGAAGAAGCGCTCAGCCGACTCTCCGCAGGCCGCTATGGACGTTGTGGTTATGTCAATCTCATTTGGCCCCACCTTCTCCGGCGGATTCCAGCCATCGTCGCAACACAGCCTGTGATAGCCGGATGGTAGCGGCTAGCGGACGACGGTCCGGGCCAGGTCGATGACTGGGGTGTCGGCGTGTCGTGACCAGGCCTGAAGCGCGGCGGCGAGGATGAGAGCGCTGCCGTAGAGGACGTGATGGCCGCCTTGCCGGGTGATCAGCGCGTCGAGGGCGGCGAAGGCGCGTCCCTTGCGCGCGAGGGTGAGGATGTCGGTGGCGGCGCGTTCGCCGGTCCAGTGCCCGGCAGGCAGCCGGGTCAGCTTTGCCAGGCCGGCCGGGGCTTGGGTGTCGTTTCCGCTCAGCCACTGGTCGAGCAGGCCCAGCGCGAGCCCGACGCAGGCGGAGACGGTGGCCGACGAACCGTCCGGGGACTCGGGCTGGGCCTGGTCCAAGATCGAGGCGGCGAGCCGTGTGTCGCCGTCGGCAATGGCCTCGGCGGTGAGTCTCATGGTGACGGCTGCTAGTTCGCGGGCCTGGCCGGCGGGGGTGAACATGGCCATGTTGTGCCGTTCGACGGCGCGGCCGAGCGCCCGCTGGAGTGTGTCCAGGTCGGGGACGTCGATGTTATCGACGTCGATGCCTTCCTCGGCCAGCAGCGGCGCCAGCTCGTGCAGCAGCTCGTTCGCCATGCCGGGCTTGAACTGGATTTCCGGCAGCCCCGCAGGCGGCGGCTCGGGAGTGCGGCGTCGGATGTCTGGCACGCGGACCATCATCGCAGGCCCGCCCGCCGGGGTGCTGGCGTGCCGTCGTGGTTCACAGGCCGAGCCGTGCGGTGGGGGTGTCCCAGCCGAGAGTCTTGCGCGGCCGGGTGTTCAGCTCGGCGGCCACTGCGGCCAGCTCGCCCGGCCCGTGGGCGCGCAGGTCGCTGCCCTTGGGGAAGTACTGGCGGAGCAGGCCGTTGGTGTTCTCGTTAGACGGTCGCTGCCAGGGGCTGGCCTTGTCGCAGAAGTACACCGGCATGCCCAGCGCGGCGGTGATCTCCCGGTGCAGCGCCATCTCTTTGCCCTGGTCCCAGGTTAGCGAGCGGCGCATCTGCGGGGGCAGCGAAGACATGGCGGCGATGAGTGCGTCGCGGACCGCCTCGGCGGTGTGCCGGCCGGGCAGGTGGAGCAGGATCGTGAACCGCGACGCCCGGTCCACCAGGGTGCCGATCGCTGACCGGTTGGACGCGCCGGTAATCAGGTCGCCCTCCCAGTGCCCGCACTCGCCGCGGCCAGCGGCCTCGGCGGGCCGCTGATCAAGCATGGTCATGGCGGTGATCCCGTTCAGGCGGCGCTCGCCCGGCCGCCGGTGTGGCCTGCGCCGCCGTCTGCGGGTGCGCAGTACCCGGGCTGGCAGCTCGCGGGAAAGCCCGCCGAGCTCGGAGCGGTAGACCGCCTGGTAGATGGTCTCGTGCACGACATGTCGCGCCCGCTCGCCAGGGAACGCGCGGCGCAGCGCCTGACTGACCTGCTCCGGGCTCCACCGCCTGGCCAGCCGCTCCTGCACGAACTGCCGTAGTACCTCATCACCAGCGATCTTGCCCGCCCGCGGCCGGGTACGCCGCCGCGCGGCCAGCTTGCGCGCGGCAAATGGCCGGTACTGGCCGCTGCCCGGATCCCGGTTCCGGCGCAGCTCCCGGCTGATCGTCGACGGGCTGCGGCCCAGCCGCTCCGCGATCACCCGCACCCCGGCCCCCGCCTTGCGCAGGTCAGCGATCCGCACCCGCTCATCCTCAGACAAATACCGGTCAGAGATCTCCCGCCCGGCCACCTGCCCCCGTGTGACCACGGGAGAATAATGCAGCTTCCTGCCGTCCCTGGTGACGATTGTGCGGCCGTGTCGCCACCATTTCCCGGTCCGCCGGTTGATCCCGACGATCCGGCACGCCTCCGAGTTGTTGTAGCCCTGCGCGATCAGCCTGGCGAACTGCTCACGCTTCTCGACCTGCGGCAGCGCTCCCGGTCCCCGGCGCCCCATCGCAACCCCCGAACATGTCGGATGTTGCGACGACCGCTAGAAACCGCCTGCCAGCCGGATGCTCGATCGGCTGCTCATCCCGGTCCTGGGGGCGCGGGCTGATGCGTGCAGGTGCTGACCGGTGCGCTGACGTTCCTGCGGCCCGTCACCGTCGGCGGAGGGCCGGCGGCAACCGGCGGCTGACCGAGATCCTGGAATTCGCATGGCGCAGCCGGGCTGTGCTCGGCAACGCCGGAGTACTCGGGCTGGCCACGCTGCCGCAAGTGGCGGATGCCGGCGTGGGCGACGATACCCTCCGAGTGCCGTGCCCGGCGTTACCTCCTTGTTGCGAGTTTTTAGTTTCTACTACCTGACTGATGTAAACTGCAGCAATGGATATGCAGGCGCTTCTCGCGTCCGACGCCGGCGCCCCGCTCGGCAGGAGCCGGGCCCACGTGCTCGACCTGCTGCGCTCTACTGGCTCGCTGGTCGGTGTCAAAGAGGTGGCCGGTCGAACCGGGCTTCACCCCAACACCGCCCGGTTCCACCTGGACGCGCTGGCAGACGCAGGGCTGGCCCTCCGGACGCCGCAGGCACGGGAAACGCCGGGCCGGCCCAGCATGACCTACCGGGCATCGGACAGCAGCGGGGCGGCGGGACAGCGCCGCTACCGCCTGCTTGCCGAGATGCTCACCAGCCTCATCGCCGGCGTGATACCCGAGCCGGCAGAGGCCGCGGCGGCGGCCGGCCGCGAGTGGGGCCGCTATATCACCGAGCAGCCGGCCCCCTATCAGCGGCCGGACGCTGGCGAAGCGGTCGAGAAGCTGGCCGCTGCCCTGGCCGAGATCGGGTTCGCGCCGCAGACCGTGGCCAGCGGCAGAGCCGGGTACCAGATCCGGCTGCGGCAGTGCCCGTTCCGCGAGGTGGCGCAACACCACCAGGACGTCGTGTGCAAGCTGCACCTGGGCCTCATGCAGGGCGCGCTCGAGCAGATGCGGGCGCCGGTCACCGCGGACCGGCTGGAGCCGTTCGCGGAGCCCAGCCTGTGCATCGCACACCTTTCGGCACAAGGGAAGTCAGCCGGGGCCGCAAGCCAGCTTCACCATGATGGCAGGCAGCAGGAAGGGAGGCCCGGCATGCATTCAGACGTCCGGGTCCGCCGCGTGTACGAGGACAGCACGCCGGAAGACGGAACGCGCGTGCTGGTTGACCGGGTTTGGCCGCGAGGGCTGCGCAAGGACGCGGCCCGGCTGGATGAGTGGGCCAAGGACGTCGCGCCATCCAGCGGCCTGCGAACGTGGTACGGGCATGATCCGGCGAAGTTCGCTGAGTTCCGCCGGCGCTACACCGCCGAGCTCACCGAGCCGGGGCCGCGCGCCGCGCTCAGCCGGCTTCGCGCACTGACAGCCGCCGGGCCCGTGACGCTGCTGACCGCGACCCGGGACATCAGCCTCAGCCAGGCAGCCGTCCTCGCCGCGATCCTGCGGCACCGCGCGTAGCCCCTTGCCCCGCCGCATCGCCCATCGCTGCGACCTGCCCGGGAAAGACGCCACCTTCGTGAGGCCGGAGTGACGCCGCCCGACGTGGCGGCACAGCGCAGGGCCAGCGGATCCCCCTGCAGCCGGCCAGAAAAGCTCACGCGCGGCGCGAGTCGCGAAGATCTGTGCCGCCAAGACAGCCGCGGCGTCATGGGTCCGGCGGGCTGCTTCCCGCGCCGTCGCCAGTGGTGACCTCGCCGTCTGCGCTGTGCTGTCCGGCAACCGCAATTTCGAGGGCCGCATCCACCCCGGGATAAAGATGAACTACCTGGCCTCGCCGCCGCTAGCGATCGCTACGCGCTCGCCGGGTCGATGGAAACTGCCCTGACCCGCGACCCGCGGGGGACTGGCAATGACGGTCAGCCGGTATACCTGCGTGACATCTGGCCGTCCCGGCCGAGATCGCCAAGGTCACCGCCGCCTGCCTGCAGTCGGAAACGTTCACCCGCGAGTAGGCGGAAGTGTCACACCCTGTGCATCCGTCTGGCAGACCGGGCCGGTGCGAGCAAGACGAGCCTCGGGGGGAGCGCCACCTTGCCCGTGCAGCTGCGCGATCCGGTCCTCCCGGTCCCCCAGGCGGAGCCCGAGCACGTCACGGTAGAAAGCGAGCGAGCGGTCCAGCTTCCGGACCTGCACCGCCACCGAGCAGATACCCGTGAGCTGAAGCGCCCCGGCCATGCCGGCCCCCGTTTCCCCTAGCATCCTGAGGCGTTTCCCCTGGTGTCCTGAGGTATCGAAGAGGTGCGCCTGTGCCGCCATTGACACATATCTATTGTACTGGCATCGTCGTTTCTACGAATATAAGCTGCAGAAATTAGGCGGACGCAGCGAACCAAGTCGCCGGCCGGCAGCTATCTGGGTTCGTGCCGGGATTGCAGGCATGCAACCTGTCCTGGCGGGTACCTGCCAGGAGTCTGCAAGCCGGCCATGGCAGCCTGCAGCAGGCAGGGGTACTGATGACCGCGACACGCCAGACGGCTGCCGGCACGCCAGCGCCGGACAGCTACCGCGGGGGCTCGGTCCTTGCCGACTGGCTGTCGTCTACCGACCACAAGGTGATCGGGCACATGTACCTGATCACCTCGTTCGGTTTCTTCATGATCGCCGGGCTGATGGCCATGATCATGCGTGCGCAGCTGCTCGGGCCGGACAATCACCTGGTGTCCGATCAGCAGTACAACGAGCTGTTCACGATGCACGGCGCGATCATGCTCCTGCTGTTCGCGACCCCGCTGTTCGTCGGGCTCGCCAACGAGATCATGCCGCTGCAGATCGGCGCGCCGGACGTGGCGTTCCCGCGGCTGAACCTGCTGAGCTACTACATGTTCGTATTCGGCGGGCTGATCCTGCTGGCCAGCTTCGTCACCCCCGGCGGGGCACCGGGGTTCGGCTGGTATGCGTACTCGCCGCTGACCAGCGCCTTGTACTCGCCCGGGGTTGGCGGCGACATGTGGATCATGGGCCTGGTGCTGTCCGGGCTCGGCACGATCCTGGGCGGGGTTAACTTCGTCACCACGATCATCTGCATGCGGGCGCCGGGCATGACCATGTTCCGGATGCCGATCTTCACCTGGAACATCCTGGTCACCAGCATCATGGTGCTGCTGGCGTTCCCGGTGCTGGCCGCGGCGCTGCTGGTGCTGGAGATTGACCGCAAGCTCGGCGCGCAGGTGTTCAGCGCGTCCAGCGGCGGCGCGATCTTGTGGCAGCACTTGTTCTGGTTCTTCGGCCATCCGGAGGTCTATATCGTGGCGATACCGTTCTTCGGCATCGCCACCGAGATCCTTCCCGTCTTCTCCAGGAAACCGCTGTTCGGGTACAAGGGGATGGTCGCCGCGACGATCGGGATCGCCGGCCTGTCCATGACGGTGTGGGCGCATCATATGTTCACCACCGGCGCGGTGCTGCTGCCGTTCTTCTCCCTCATGTCCTTCTTCATCGCGATCCCGACCGGGATCAAGTTCTTCAACTGGGTCGGCACGATGTGGCAAGGCCAGCTGACGTTCGAGGCGCCGATGCTGTTCATCATCGGCTTCCTGGTGACGTTCCTGTTCGGCGGGCTGACCGGAGTCATCCTCGCCTCGCCGCCGCTGGATTTCGCGGTCAGCGACACCTACTTCCTGGTCGCCCATTTCCACTACGTGCTGTTCGGTACCGTGGTGTTCACCATGTTCGGCGGCTTTTACTTCTGGTGGCCCAAGTTCACCGGCAAAAAGCTCGACGAGACCCTCGGGAGATGGCATTTCTGGACGCTGTTCATCGGCTTCCAGATGACATTCCTCGTGATGCACTGGGAAGGCGTCGAGGGGATGCCGCGCCGCGTAGCGAACTACCCGGACCTTCCGGGCAACGTGACTACCCTGAACCAGATCTCGACGATCGGGTCATTCATCCTCGGAGCCTCCACGTTCATCTTCCTCTACAACGTCTACAAGACGCATAAGCACGGCGAGAAGGTCACGGCCGACGACCCGTGGGGCTTCGCCAACTCCCTGGAATGGGCGACATCCTGCCCGCCGCCGCGGCACAACTTCACGTCGATACCGCGAATCCGCTCCGAGCGGCCTGCATTCGACCTGCACTACCCGCAGATCAAATCGGGCCGGACCCGTGCGCCCGCGTCACCGGTCCCGGCTGTCCCACCGGGTGAGCAGGGCGCCCCGTGATGACCCGTGCGTGCCGCTCACGCTGAAGGTCGCGGAACACCACGGCTCGGCAGCAAACCCCGGCCGGTGATCGCCGGCCTGCGGGTCTATTCACTAACGGCTCTGTCTCACCTTCGGTGGTGACGGTGGGTGGCTAGTTCAGCAGGATTCGGTGGCGCAGGAGGGTGAATCCGGCTCGGCCGTACATTTGCCGCTTGATCATCTTGGTCTTGGTGTTCACGCCCTCGGTGCGGCCGTTGTGAAAGGCCGGGTGACGGCCGAGTTGGAGCATACTGAGGACAGGCTCACGTTCCCGCGGAAGACCAGCTGAGCACCATGAGCTGTATCCCCTGGTGGCGCCGGCGGCTTCCCTTCGGACTGGGGCACGGCCTCCGGGCAGATTGGACGCGTCACAGGACATGCAAAAGGTATCCCTGGAAGCCCTGGGTCGTGAGCTGCTGGAACGGGCGGTCGCCGCGGGCGGAGGTCACACTGCGGATACCGTTGTCGGTGGCCATGAACGGGTACTGCGCCAGACGGTCATTGCCATGCTCGACGGAGCTGTCCTGGCCGAGCATGAGAACCCGGGCGAGGCGACGGTGTACGTCTTGCGCGGGCGAGTCCGGCTGTCGGCTGGCGAGCTGTCCTGGGAGGGGCGGCCTGGTGATCTGCTTGTGGTGCCCGACGCGCGTCACAGCCTGGAGGCGCTGGAGGCCTCGGCTGTGCTGTTGACGGTTGCCAAGCTGGGTTGATCGCGTAATGCGTCCGGCCGGCAGTCTTGCTCGGTGGAAGGTTCGGGAACCTGCTCTACCGCTACATCACCCAGGGCCGCGTCGAGGCTGACCGGCCGCACCTATCGCCCCGACGCGTCACCCGGCTCCTGCTCGGCAGGCCCGGCGCCCTCAGCGACAGCCAGCGGTCGCTGCTCAGCCAGCTGACCGCCGCCTGCCCCAAGATGACCGGCCTCGCCGGCTTTGTCCGCTCCTTCGCCGCCCTGCTTCGGCCAGATCCTGCGAACCAGGCCAAGCTCGGTGAGTGGGCCCAGACCGCCCGGCTTGCGACCTCCCGCACCTGCACACCTTCACCCGCGGGCTGGACCTGGACATTCAGGCCGTGATCGCGGCTGCGAAGATCGTATCGAATATCCGCCTGGGCCGCCGGCGCTGGACGGGCCATGATCCCGGCCGCGGCGGTCGACCTGCTCGGCCGGACGAACGGGCTTGTACGCGGCGGTCACGGCGACGGGCGCCCGTCGCTGGCCCGCGACGTCCACCTGGCCGAGGCGATCCTGACGCAGTCCGGCACCACCAACGGCCAGGTCGCCGTCCAGGGCTGGCGGGACCTGGAGCGGCGCACCGGAGTGGAACTGGCCGACCTCGCCGCCGACCGCGCCGGGGAGCGGATCAGCTTCGCCGATACGCAGGTGCAGCCCCGCGCGGTCATCACCTCGCCGGAGTGGTCGGCAGCCAGACCGGCGGGCGGCGTTACTCCCCGTTCGTCGTCAATGTCGAGCGCAAGAAGCCGTGGCACACGCCACGTTCGGGGCGATGGTCTGGGTCTTCCAGCTGGGCATCCTGTCGGGCCTGCTGGGCTTCACCGCCACTGGCGCCTGAACACCTCGATGCTGATCCGGCCCAGGCGAGGCACTCGCTCGAGTCGCGGACCGTGGCGTGTGTGTTGATCCAATGGTTTGGCGCGGGCTGAACTGTTCCGTCGATCCACGGGCCGGCATGCAGCCGGTCATAGACGGCGACTTCGGGCTCGCTGGAGGCGCCGGTCAGCACGATCCCGGCTACCTCACCCCGGTACAGTGCCGCGAACACCCGGGTGATCACCCCGCCGTAAGAGTGACCGGACAGAACATACGGCGGCCCGACGTGGATCACCTCCAGCAGCGTGCGCGGCTCCCTGGCCTGCGTGACCCCGGACGGGGCGCACCGAGGCCGGCCGGGCATCGCTGCGACCATCACCCGCCCGGTCGCAGTGCACATCCGGGTCCGGCGCGCCAGCGCAGGGAGAATCGTCCGCCCGTAGGTGTCGATTCTTGAGGCGGCGTACCCGGCCTCCAATATCACCGCCGGGCGTCCGTGCCCAGCGCACTCATGGGTCAGCAGGTAGCCGCCGATATTCGCATAACCGATCCTGGGCTGCGCCGCCGCGGTCCTCTGACTTCGGCGCCGCCCGATGGAGGCGCGGCTGTCAATACTGGTGCATGACGCGCAGAACCGGAATCGGGAGCGGGTCCGCGCCGTCCGCCTCCGGCCCGCCAGCCGTGGGCACCGTGGCGGCATACGCGGCAGCGCTTGTTGCGTTCGCCTATGCGCTGGTGAGTCTGTACTGGGCCGTGGGTGGGCGTGGGCTCACCGCCACGATCGGTGGCTATGTGGAGCAGATGGCGCGCCATGGTGGTGCCGCGGTGGTGCTGCTCGCCCTGGCGGCCACGGCGGCGAAGGTAGCTGGTGGCCTGCTCGCGCTGGCGCTGGTCCGGCCCTGGGGGCGGGTCCTTCCGCGGCGGTGGTTGCTGCTCGGTTCAGCCGCGGCCAGCGTGCTTCTCATCGTGTACGGCGGCCTTAATGTGGCTGCCGGTGCCCTGGTCCTGTCGGGTGTCATCCACCCTTCGGGGAGCGTGGACCGGACCGCATTGCGCTGGCATGCCGGGGTTTGGGACCTGTGGTTCTTGGTGTGGGGGATCCTGCTGGCGATGGCGACCGTCAGCTATTGGCGGCGGACCGCTAACCGAACCGCCGGGTGACGCCACGGGCCGCCGCCGCAGCGGCCGGGTCTTCCCAGATATTGACCCACTTGGCTGGCACCGCGCGCTGCGCAGCCCCAGCCGCAGCATCGCGCGGAACGGGGCACCCGCTGACCCGCCCGGGCTGAGGGTCGGCGAGGTGATCCAGCAACCGGGACCGCCCGCCCCGGACATGGCCGCCCTGGCCGCCAGCCCGGAGACCGAATCAGTCTCAGGATCAAGCGCGACAGCCAGCATCTGACCGTCCAGGTCACTCGGCGAACTGCCTGGCAGCTGATCCCTGCCGGTGCTCAAGGAGACGCTGCCGCGGTCTCCATCTGACCGCCATAGCAAGGGCACCAGGGCTCCACCACAGCCGATTTGCATAAGAGCGTAAGGAGGAATGACATGACCAGCACGCTGACCCCGGCTTGCCCGCTGTGCGGGCTGCGCTACGCCAGCAAGCCGCTGCTGGAGCTACACATGCGCGAGGACCACCGCCCGCGCCGCCGCGCGCAACCAGGTCGCCTCGACGCTGGCAGCACCCGGGCATCCTCGGCGGCTGGCAGCCCATCCCGCCGGACTGGCCTGGCCTCCGGGCCGTCCCGCACCGCCAAGGAGGTGAACGCCATGACAGCTGCCCGCCGCTCGCGGACCGGACAGGTAATGACCGTCCCGCGCCGGGTGCTCCGCGCCCTCCGGCACGTGAACGACGAGCTCACGCGCGCGTCGGTAGCCAACATCCGATCGGCCCGTGCACCGCAGCCGCGTCCGCAGATCCAGGCGTCCGCGGCCAGGGACACTCACCCGGGCATTGCCGCCGATCGTGCTGATCGGGCCGCCTGAGCCGCACGCCACATCATTCCCGCCAGTACTGACCGCGCCTGCCGGCTAGCCCGGCAGGCGCGGTCCCGCATCGCCGCGTACAGAGCCGACGCCGTCACACTCTGCCCCTGCCTCTGTTAGCCGGGCTAGTGCCCAGGCCAGCCAGCCGACGCGGCCCAGTGCCGCTGCTCGATGCGTGGTGGGGGGCGGTGAACTATCTGACCGGACACTCGGCAGCTGGACTAACGGTCGAATCAGGCGCCCGAAACCACCGCCACTCACCCGAAGGCGGGCCTCCAGGCGGGCCGATTCCGCCCCCCAAGATGACCTTGCCAGGACCCCGGTCCCCCGCCGCCGAGCACCGCGAAGCAGGCTGCCCACGCGGTCGGCGGCGGCCACCGTCGGGCACCGTGTCATGGCCGGGCGAGGCCACGTATTTCCAGGTCGGGCGGCGGGCGAGCTGGCCTGTAGGCCGGGTTCTGTGCACCCGCTCGCGCGGGCCGGCGGCCATCCATCTGGGACTGCCATTGCTGGCAGCCTCGTGCGGTCTACCCGCGAGCTCGGGCGGGCCGCCCTCGAACGCTCGCGCAGGAAACGCGCCCGCTAGGGCACGTCCCCCTCTTGACCTTGCTCCGGGCGGGGTTTACCAAGCCGCCGCAGTCACCTGCGGCGCTGGTGGTCTCTTACACCACCGTTTCACCCTTACCTCCGGACCAGGCCGGAGGCGGTCTGTTTTCTGTGGCACTTTCCCGCGGGTCACCCCGGGTCGGCGTTACCGACCGCCCTGCCCTGCGGAGCCCGGACCTTCCTCGCCGCACCATGAGTCCATGACACGGCGCGGCCGCCCGGCCAGCTCGCCCGCCGCTCCCCCGAGGATAGCGTCACCCTCCTGGCAGCCGGAGGTGCGCGGTGTCGTTGAGGGAGCGCAGCAGCGCCGGGCCGTCGGCGAACCAGTCGATCTCGGTCAGCGATGCCACGTCGAGTTGCATGCGGAACAGCGCGGCGGGCGGGGCCAGCAGCGCCCGGCAGGCCAGCGTCTTGATCGGCGTGACGTGGCTGACCAGCAGCAGGGTCTCGCGCGGGTGCGCGGCGAGCAGCCGGTCCAGCGAGGCAAGGACCCGAAGTGCGGCGGCAGCGAAGCTCTCCCCGCCCGGCGGCGCGACGTCCGCGCTGGCCCGCCAGGCGGACATCTCGGCCGGCCAGCGCTGGGCCGCCTCGCCGAAGGTAAGGCCTTCCCACTTGCCGAAGTCGGTCTCGACCAGGCCATCGTCGACCGCCAGCGGCGCCCCGGTCGCGGCGGCCACGGCCTCGGCGGTGCGCCGGGCCCGTTGCAGCGGGGACGTCACGATCGCGTCGATCCCGCGGACCGTGAGCCGGTCTGCCGCGGCGGCGGCCTGGCGCCGGCCGCTATCGGTCAGCGCGATGTCGCCACGGCCGGCGAACCGGCGCTCGGTGGAGAATTCTGTCTGGCCATGGCGAAGCAAGATGGTCGTAGTGGGCTGGCCTGGGGCCGGGGCCCAGCCGCGCGCGGGCACGGCCGCCGGGTCAGGCTCCGGGCTGGCCGGCTGGGATGAAGATCTAGATTCATAACGCGGCCGGCCGGGCGGCTCGCCGCCCGCTGCCTGATCCTGCCGGGCGCTGTCCATGGCCTGGTTCGCGAGCCGGTCGGCGTGCGCGTTGCGGGCCCTGGGTACCCAGACGTAACGGACCCGGCCAAGCCGGGCAGCCGCCTGCTGGGCGGTCCTGGCGAGCGAGCGGAGATCCTGGTGCTTGATCTGCCAGCGCCCGGACATCTGCTCGACGACCAGCTTGGAATCCAGCCTGGCCTCGACGTCGGCGCCCGGCGCGATCTCCGCGGCGGCCCGCAGGCCAGCGATCAGGCCGGAATACTCGGCCACGTTGTTGGTGGCGGTGCCGATGCTGTCGCAGATTTCCCTGAGCAGCTCGCCGGTTGCCTCATCCCGGACGACCGCGCCGAAGCCAGCCGGGCCGGGGTTGCCCCGCGAGCCGCCGTCGGCCTCGACGATGAACTTGCGGGTCACAGCCCGGACTCGTCGGCCCGGACCAGGATCCGGCGGCATTCCTCGCAGCGCAGCACCTCATCGGGCGCGGCGGCCCGGATGCTATTCAGGTCGACCGTGTTGAGGGACAGGTGACAGCCCTCGCACCTGCCGCGGCGAAGTGCCGCGGCGCCGACACCGCCGTGCTGGGCCCGGAGCCGGTCGTAGAGGGCAAGGAGCTCGGCCGGCTCCTGCGCGGCTACCTCGCCGCGCCTGTCGCCGGCCTTCCTGGCCTGCTCGGCCAGCTCGCCGAGGGCGGCGTCCCGCCGGGCGGATACCTCCGCAAGCGATCCGGCGAGCTGCGCCCGCTCGGCTGTGGCCGCCAGCCGGTTCTGCTCGGCGGACTCCCTGCGCTCCATCACCTCGAGCACGACCTCTTCCAGGTCGGACTGCCTGCGCATCAGCGAGGTGATCTCGGATTGCAGGTTCTCCAGCTCGCGTGGCGAGGAGACCTGGCCCGCGTCGAGCCGCTGCCGGTCCCGGTCAACGCGCGACCGCACCTGGTCGACGTCCGCCTCTGCCTTTGCCTGGCCGCGCCGCAGGTCGCCATCCTCGGCTTCCAGGGTGGCAAGTGCGTCCCGCAGCTGGGCGTCCCGTTCCGCCAGCCGGCTCAGCTCTTCGTGCTCGGGCAGGCCGCGGCGGCGATGTTCGATTCGGCCGAGCTCGGCATCTAGGTCGGCCAGCTCGAGCAGCCGTAGCTGCTCCTCGGGAGTTGCTTTCACGGATGCCCAGGTTAGCCTGTCGGCCGGCCGCTGTCGCCCGCGCGGGGCACCCGGTGGCGGTGGCCTGGCCGGATCGGGCAAATGCGGCAGCGCGGCCGGCCCTGCTGCGCTAGATCTGGGCAGCATGGACATGCCCCGGGCGAGCCGGCCCCACATGCCCGGCTACGGTATCCAAGGCCCCGACGAAGGCAGTGGCCTGCTGCCCTGGTCCTGGGCAGCAGAGCGGCTCGGCCGCGCGCGCAACTACTGGGTCGTCAGCGTCCGGCCCGACGGCCGGCCGCATTCGATGCCGGTCTGGGGCATGTGGGATGCCGGCAATTTCCTGTTCACCAGCGGCGTCCAGTCGCGCAAGATCAAGAACCTGAAGGCAGAACCCCGCTGCGTCGTCAGCACCGAGGATGCCGCCGACCCGGTCATCATAGAGGGCACTGCCGCGATCATCACCGACCCGGAGCGGATCGCCCGCGTGCTGGATCTGATGAACGGCAAGTACGAGACGAGCATCGAGCCCGGCTTCCTGGATCCGGCGGTGAACGCAGCCGTCGCGGTCCGGCCCCGGCAGGTCATCAGCATGCGGCACGGGGACTTCGCCGGCTCGCCAACCCGCTGGACCTTCGATGGCTGACCGGCCCGGCCAGGCAGCCCAGGCTCAGAAGCCCAGGTCCAGCATCATGATTGGCGCCGCGGGCCGCCGTGCCGAGCCGTCGGCCGGCTCCACCGTCAGGCCCATCCGGTCGCCTGCGGCGAGCCCGGAGACGACCATCGGGCCGATCATCCCGGCCCTGGAGTGCGGCAGCATCCCAGCCGGCCTTACTCCACCCGGGCCCGTCAGCCACAGCTCATAGTCCTTGGCCGCGGGCAGCGCCGGAAGGCGCGCAGCAGTGAACACGAGGGCGCGCATGTGCCGGGACTCCAGGACGGTGGCCGTCCCGCCGCTGGCCACACGCGCAGTAAGCATCGTCACGTCCGCTGCGTTCAGCACGGTCGCGATCGAGTGGCCCCGAGCCTGGTCCTGGTCAAGGCGGTGCCGGGCGCCCATCGCCAGGACCGCCATGGCCGCCGCGACCGCGAGCAGGCCGGCCGCGCCCGCGACGGCAAGGCGCGGCAGCCAGCGCCGCTGCCGCAGCAGGCGCCGCCGTCCGGCAGTCAGCGGGAGACGCCAGCCCTGGCGGCCGGTCGGCGCGCCGCCAATGACCGGCGGCAGCTGGCGAGTGTGCGCCGCGGCGCGCAGCGCGCGGGCCTTCAGCTCGGCGCGAGGCCAGACGGCCGCCGCCGCCCCGAGCCTGGCGGTGGCCTCCCGAAGTCCCCGGATCTCGGCAGCGCAGGCTTCGCAGCGGGCAAGATGCTGCTCGAACTGCGCCCGGTCGGCGTCGGATATCGCATCGAGTGCGTAAGCGCCTGCCAGCGTGTGCAGGTCAGTCCGGCCGCGCCGCATCACTCCACCCCCAGGCAGTCCCGGAGCCTGATCAGCCCGTCCCGCATCCGGGTCTTCACGGTGCCGACGGCCACGCCGAGCAGCCCCGCCACCTCGCTGTAGGTGTAGCTGCCGTAGTAGGCCAGCGTCACGGACTCGCGCTGTAGGTCGGTCAGCGAGCGCAGGCAGTGCCGTACCCGCTCACGGTCCAGGGTCGCCTCGACAGTTTCCGTCACGTCGTCGAAGTCGACCTGAGCTGTCGCGGCACGGAACTCCCGCTGCGCTGCTTTCTGCTCAGACCGGACCCGGTCCACCGCGCGCCGGTGTGCCAGCGTCATCACCCAGGAGATGGCGCTGCCCTTGCCGGGGTCGAACCTGGAGGCGGTCCGCCACAGCTCAAGCAGCACTTCCTGCATGACTTCCTCGGACTGGGCCAGGTCACGCAGCACGCCGCGGACCATCCCGAGTACCGGTCCGGCGAGGCGGTCGTACACTTCCTCGAAGGCGGGCTGGTCACCGCGGGCAACCTGGCCGATCAGCACGGCCAGGTCGGCGCCATCCCCGGGGTCGGCCGACGGCCCGCGCCGGGGCAGTCCCTGGTCATCGGTCATGCCCACATCCTTTATTCGTAGCCGCGGCGCCGTCGGCTTGGCGCTTGACTTTTCACTGGCGGAAAGGCAATCCAGTGCCGGCTCTGCGCCGAATAACCAGTGTGGCTTTCGCGAAAGACAAAAAGCGGCTCGCCGGGCGGGGGCTGATCGCCGGGCTGCTGACCGGGGCGGTGGCAGTCGGCGTCGGTCAGCTGGTCGCCGGGGTGATCGGCCCGGACGCCTCCCCGGTGGTGGCCGTCGGCAGCATGCTGATCGATTTCGCCCCTCCCTTCCTCAAGAACTTCGCGATCACGTCCTTCGGCTCGAACGACAAGCTGGTCCTGGTCAGCGGCATCCTGGTGGTACTCGCGCTGTTCGCTGCCGAGATCGGCACGGCGGCCATGCGCAGGCTGTCCCGCGGCATGGCGGGCCTGGCGATTTTCGCGGCCATCGGCCTGGTCGCGACGATCACCAGGCCGAACTCGTCCGTCGCCGACTTGCTGCCGACGTTGCTCGGCGCGGCAGCCGCGGCAGCCGCTCTTTACTACCTGGTGCGGGCTGCCGGGCCAGCCACCGCGGCGCCCCGGGCCGCGGTCCGCGCGCCGGAAGGGCCGCCGCAGCCGCTACCGGGGCCGGAACGACGGCGCTTCCTGGTGGCCGGCGGGGCCGCCGCCGGAACCGCGGCGGTGGCCGGCCTCGGCGGCAGGCTGCTGTCCGAGCGGTCAAGCGTGGCGCACGCGCAGGCGACGCTGCGGGTGCCCGCGCCGGCCCGGCCCGGCCCGCCGCTGCCGCCCGGCACCGATTTCAGGCTTCCCGGGCTTAGCTCGTTCATCACGCCGAACAAGACGTTCTACCGGGTCGACACCGCGATCGTGCTGCCGGAGGTGGCACCTGCCAGCTGGAGCCTGCGAATCCACGGCATGGTCCGTCGCGAGATGGTGCTCAGCTTCAAGGAGTTGCTGCACCGTCCGCTGATCGAGGACTACATCACGCTCTGCTGCGTCTCGGATCCCGTCGGCGGCCGCTATATCGGGAACGCGCGCTGGCTTGGCGTCAGCCTCGCCAGCCTGCTGCGGCAGGCCGGAATCACGCCCGGGGCCGATCAGCTGCTCTGCACCTCCGTTGACGGATTCACCTCGGGCACCCCGGTCAAGACCGTGCTGGACGGCAGGGACGCGATGCTGGCAGTCGCGATGAACGGCACTGCGCTGCCGGTCGCGCATGGCTTCCCGGTCCGGATGGTGGTGCCCGGCCTGTACGGGTACGTGTCAGCGTGCAAGTGGATCACCGATATCGAGGTCACCACGTTCGCCGCCAGCCATGCCTACTGGACGGTCCGCGGCTGGGACCAGCAGGCCCCGATCAAGACCGAATCCCGGATCGACATACCGACTGGGCGCAAACGGCTGAAGGCGGGCCGGATCGCGGTGGCCGGTGTCGCCTGGGCGCAGCACAAGGGCATCGCCGCGGTGGAAGCGCGGGTCAACAACGGGCCTTGGCAGCAGGCGCGGCTAGCTGCGGTGCCCGACCTCGACACCTGGCGGCAGTGGGTATGGGACTGGCAAGCCGCCCCGGGCACGCACGTCATCCAGGCCCGGGCGACCGACCGGACCGGCTATACCCAGACGCCCGCTCAGGCGCCGCCTGAGCCGAACGGCGCGTCCGGGTACCCGGGCGTGTCGGTGGTGGTCAGCGGCTAGCCGCGGTCAGAGCAGCTGGTCGCGGAACTGCCCGGACAGGTAGGCGCCCAGCCAGCGGCCGAGCTCGCGGAAGAACGGCGCGGCGTCCGGCCCGCCGGGGGGCAACGGCCCGGTCAGCTCATCCGCCAGCCGCAGCCAGGTCACGTGCGGGCCGAGCCGGGTGGTGCCGTGGCCGCCGCCGCGCGCCTTGATGTCCTGGCGGCGGCGCCCGGCCGGCCGCGCTTCCCAGTCGGCCGCCGTGCACATCACCAGCACCGGGCAGGCGATGTCGAGGCCGCTCCGCAGCTGCCGCTGGGCCGCCGCAAGCATCCTGGCCGGCCTGGCGGCTTTCGCTAACCTCCTGGATACCAGCGTCCGCCCGCCGCTGCCGAATGCCGGGCCAGCCAGGACGAGCGCATCCGCCGGCCCGCGCTCCCGGCGTGCGTCGCACCACAGGGCGGCCATCAGCGCGCCGGCCGCGTGGGCGCCGACGACTACGGTGTCGATGGCCTCGGAGTCCCTGAGGTAAGCCGACATGGTGTCGAGCGCCTTGAAGCAATCGCTGACGTCGGCAGGGCCGGGGCGAGCACCGGCCGGCTTGTCCTGCCGCTGCGACCGCAGGTCCGCCACGTAGAAATGGAAGCCACGCTCGGCGTACCAGCTGGCGAGGTCCTCCGGCACGAAGGAGTCGGCCAGGCAGTGCAGGTAGAGCACCGCGCGCCTGGTGGTCCGCGCGGAACGGCGCCGGAGCATGGCGGGGCCGTCACGGCCCGGCTCATCGGCGGCCGGAAGCTGCACGGTTTCGTACCCGCGCAAAGTCCCGTCGTGTTCCGCGATGAGACCCATCACTCCCCCGCCTTCCGCGCGGCGTGTCCCTGCGGGCCTGTCCCGGGCACCAGCCGTCCACCTCCGCTACCTGTCGCGGGCATCGGCCGCCCAGCTGCGCCACCTGTCCATGGCCCGGCTGGGCGGGTGGGGACGAGAACGCCGATGCCTCCGGGCATCTCGTCGACCCCGGAGCGTTACCGTAAGTCTCGCATCGTTACCGCAGTGAGGCGCGGCAAACACGCGGAGCAGCTGGCCGAACGCTATCCGGCAGATTCCAGCTCGCCGCCGCCTCCGCTGAAATCGCCGGGCTGGCAGGCACCTGGCTGCTGGCCAGGCGGCCGGGCATAGCCTGTCAGCATGAGTGGGGAGCTGACCGGCATGCTGGAAACGGAGCAGAAGTATGAGGTCGGCCAGGATTTCGCCCTTCCCGACCTGCGCGGGCTGGGCGGCGCCGACCACGCGCTGATGCCGCCGGCCGAGGTCGAGCTGCTGACCGCACGTTACTACGACACCGGCGACCTGCGGCTGGCCGCAGCGGGGGTCACGCTGCGCCGGCGCACCGGCGGCCAGGACGCCGGCTGGCACCTCAAGCTGCCCGTCGGCACCGACACCCGGCGGGAGCTGCACGCGCCCCTCGGGCCTGGCGACGAGCCCGTCCCGCCGGGCCTCGCCGAGCTCGTGGCCGCCTGGGCTGATGACGGTCAGCTCCGCCCGGTGGCCACCTTGGAAACCAGGCGCACCGTGTGGCGCATCGCCGGCCCGGGCGGCGAGATCCTGGCCGAGCTGGCCGATGACTACGTGACCGGGCACCGCGAGGCCCTGCCCGCATCGGCCGGGCGGCCCGGCATCGAGATGGCCGACCTGGCCTGGCGCGAGATTGAGGTGGAGCTGGTCGTCGGCCGCGCCAGCATCCTCGCGGCAGCGGGCGGGCGCCTGCGGGCGGCTGGCGCGAAGCCATCGAGGTCGGCCAGCAAGCTCAGCCGGCTGCTCACCGCACCTGCCCGGTAGCCGCCGGTCACATGCCAGCTGACCGGGCTGAGGCTGGTGTCTCGCCTGTGGCCGCTGAGTCCTGTGACACTACGATCAGGATTTAGCCTGGCGCCTGCGCCGCACGGTCCGCCGCGCCCGACCGCGACCCCCGTCCGGAGGTACCGAGTTGCCTGACCGACAGCCCGATCCCGTCCAGCCGGCCGACGGCACGCCGTCACCCGGGCAAATCGCGCCCGCCGCCATCGACGCCGTGGCCGCCATCGCCGACAGCTACCTGCTCCGCGGCGGCCAGCCGGGGCTGGCGTACGGGATCATGGCCGGCGGGTCGCTGGTGCATGCCCGCGGGATCGGCGAGAGCTGGCTGGGCGGCCCGGTGCCCGATGCCGGAACAGTCTTCCGGATCGCCTCGATGACGAAGAGCTTCACCGCGGCGGCCGTGCTGGCACTGCGGGATGACGGCGCATTTGCGCTCGACCACGCGGCGGCTGACTACGTGCCCGAATTGCGCGACCTGAGCCCGGCGACCGCGGACTCGCCGCGCATCTCGATCCGGCACCTGCTGACGATGACTGCGGGCTTCCCCACCGATGACCCGTGGGGCGACCGGCAGCAGGGCACCCCGCTAGGCGAGTTCACGGAGTTGCTGGCCGGCGGCGTGCGGTTTGCCTGGGCGCCGGGTACCCGCTTTGAGTACGCCAACATCGGCTACGCGATTCTCGGACTGGTCATCACCGCCGCATCCGGCACTGACTACCCGGACTTCATCCGGGACCGGCTGCTGCGGCCGCTGGGAATGACCAGCACCGGGTTCGAGGCAGCCGAGTTCGGCGCGGCCCGGCTGGCCCGCGGCTACCGGCGCGGCGCGGCCGGCTGGGAGGAACTTGTCCCTGACCCGGTCGGCGCGTTCGCCCCGATGGGCGGTGTGTTCAGCACCGTCGCCGACCTGACCCGCTGGGTAAGCGGCTTCGCCGGCGCGTTCCCGCCGGGCGCCGACGACGCCGGCCAGCCACATCCGCTGCGGCGGGCATCCCGGCGTGACATGCAGCTGCCGCAGGTCGCGCTGCCGCCGCAGCCGCCCTCATTCCCAGCTGGCTCCGGACCAGGCAGCTACGGCTTCGGGCTCTTCGTCGAGGACGACGCCGAGCACGGCCGGATCGTCCAGCACAGCGGCGGCTATCCGGGATTCGGCAGTCATATGCGCTGGCACCTGGCCACCGGCACCGGCGTGATCGTGCTCGGCAACGGCACCTATGCGCCCGCGCATCCGATGGCATCGAGGATGCTTGACATCCTGCTGCGGTCCCAGGCCCGGCCGGGATCCTGGCCGGCGGGCCAGCAGGCCGTGGGTGGCCCGGTGCCCGCACCCGGCGGGCCGTGGCCGGAGACGACGAGCGGGCAACGGGCGGTCACCGGGCTGCTTCAGTCCTGGGACGACGCAGTCGCTGCCCGCCTGTGCACGCCGAATGTCGCGCAAGATGAGCCGTACGCCGAGCGCAGGCAGAAGGCCGAGCTGATCAGGCAGCGGATCGGGGATTTCAGGGTGGACGAAGGACGGCCAGCGGAATCCGACTCGGCGGCGCATTGCCGCTGGTGGCTGCGCGGTGACCGCGGCGTCGTGCAAGCCGAGATCCTGCTCACCCCGGAGCCGCGGCCCCGTGTCCAGCTGATCACGGTCGCCGTCCCGCCGGCTCCGGGCTCGGCCCTCGGCCGGGCACTTGACCGGCTGATCTCGCTGCTGAACGACCAGGGCCCCGAATGGCCGCCAGCCCTGGCCGCGTCCGGCACGCTGGACACCCCGCTGCTGCTCCGCCAGCTCCGGACCACGGCGGCGTGGGCAGGCCAGTGCCGGCCGGGCGCGTTCCGCAGCGGGGACGGCGAGACATCCGCCGCCATCGAACTGGACGGCGCGACCGCCAAGCTGATCCTGGCCATCTCGGTGGATCCGGCCGAGCACCTGCTGCAGCAGGCGGACATCACGGTCAGGGCCTGACCGCACGGCGCTAGCCGGGCATATTGCAGGAACGCGGCGGCGGCCGAGACGACGGGCCGGCGTGGCCGGCCAGGAATTTCGCCGGCCGGCTTGACCACCAGCCCGGCAGCGGGAAAACAACGCCGCGAACTGCGCGGCGACCCGGAGAGGCAAGCGACCGGACGCTCATAGCTGGCTCAGAGGCGGGCCAGAGGTGCCGCCCAGCCCCGGCGGCGAGGCTTTGGCATGGACCAAGCCACGAGGAGCATCCGATGAGCAGGCACTCACAAGCGACCAAGCGGGCGGTCGTGAACCGTGATCGCGGGCACGCCAGGCTGCGCACGGTCACGGCGACGGCCGGAGCGGTAAGCATCGCCGCGGCTGGCGCGGTCGCGTTCGCGCTGCCCGGCGCGCATCACACATCGTCGGCTAGCTCAGGATCGGCCGCCACCGCCACCGGCAACGGGAGCACCGGCTCGGCTAGCGGCACGTCAGGCAGGTCAGGCACGGGCAGCTCAGGCACGGGCAGCTCAGGCAGCGCGAGTTCGGGCAGCGCGAGTTCGGGCACCAGCAGCAGCACCGGCGGCAGCATCACGCCGTCGACGGCCCCATCAGCGAGCTCAGGCTCCGGCAGCGTCACCTCCGGCGGGTCATGATGCCATCCACCATGACGAGGCTGACGCCCGCTGCCATTAGCCGGTCGGCCCTCGGCACCGTGGCGGCGCTGGCCGTTTCCGACCCGGTGCAGCTGCACGCCGCCGGTGACCTGCTAGCCGGCGAGATTGCCGCGGTGGACGCTGCCTGCAGCACTTTCCGTGCCGACTCCGAGCTCGCCGCCGTGAACGCGGCCGCCCGCCGTGGCTGCGGCCCGGTCCGGATCAGCCCGCTGCTGGCCGAGGCGATAGGCGCAGCGCTGCTGGCCGCCGAGCAGACCGGCGGCGACGTTGATCCAGTCGCCGGGCATGGCTCGCGCCCGGCGTCGGCCGGTCGGCCGGCGCGGCAGCCTGGCGCGCTGGCCCGGCTGACGGTAACGACCAGCGCCAGCTGGCGGGAGGTGCGGCTGGACGCCCGCCGCGGGCTGCTCAGCCTGCCGGCCGGCTGCTGGCTGGACATCGGCGCCACGGCGAAGGCGTGGGCCGCTGACCGGGCCGCCGCGATGATCGCCGCGCGGCTTGGCTGCGGCGTGCTGATCGGCCTCGGCGGGGACGTCGCGGCAGGTGGCGCGGCCCCGCCCGACGGCTGGCAGGTCCGCGTGCAGGACAACGCCGCCCCGCTGGCCGACCGCGGCAGTCCAGACACTCCCGCCACATTGGCCACGCCAGCACAGGCGTGCGCCGTTACCGAACGAGAGGCGAACCTCCGATGACCGGGATTACCGGGAGCGCGGCGCTCTGGTACGCCAGCCGCGCCACCGGCATCGTCTGCCTGGTGTTGCTCACTGCCGTCATGGTGCTCGGCATCATGGTGAACCGCCAGGGCAGGCTGCCTGGCCTGCCCAGGTTCGCGGTGACCGGGCTGCACCGCAACCTCTCGCTGCTGTCCGTCGGCTTCCTGGCCGTCCACATCGTGACCGCCGTCGCCGACCCGTTCGTCCCGATCGGGCTCGCCGCCACGGTGATCCCGCTCGCCTCGCCGTATCGCCCGCTGTGGATCGGCCTGGGCGCGGTCTCGCTCGACCTGATGCTGGCGCTGATCGTGACCAGCCTGGTCAGGGCGCGGATCGGCCGTCGGCTCTGGCGCGGCGTGCACTGGCTGGCCTACGCGGCCTGGCCGGTCGCGCTGGTGCACAGCATCGGCAGCAGCGGCGACCTGCGCAGCGGCCCGCTGCTCGCGCTCGCGGCCGGATGCGCGCTCGCGGTGGCAGGCGCGGCGAGCTGGCGGGCAGTTCATGCGACCAGGGCGACGCCGCGGCCGCAGCGGGTCGCCGCCCTGCTCTCCAGCCAGGCTGGTGCCCGATGAGAGCAACCGGCACCAACCTCATGAACGCGGGCAGCCCGCGCCTCGTCGATCCGGCGGGGCAGCGCCTCCCCCGGCTGTTGCCGGTCGACGCCCGCCCGGCCGGGCTGCCCGCCCACCTAGCGCTGCACGGGCCGCTGCCATACCGCGGCAGCGCCGGGCCGCTGATCGCCGAACTGCGCGGAGCCGGCCTTACCGGGCGCGGCGGCGCTGCGTTCGCAGTGCACAGGAAGCTCGCCGCGGTTGCCGCGGCCGGCCGGCGCCCGGTCGTGGTGGCCAACGGCGCGGAAAGCGAGCCGCTCAGCGCCAAGGACAAGACACTGCTGCGCTACTCGCCGCACCTGATACTCGACGGGCTGCAGCTTGCCGCCGAGGCCGTGGGCGCCCGCCGCACGGTGCTCTACCTGCACGAAGATCTTCCTCTGCACGGATTGCTTGGCGAGCTTCTTTTTGAACGCAGCCGCAATGGGCTGGACCGCGCTGCCGTGGATCTCGTGCTCGCCCCGCCCAGGTTCCTGTCCGGGCAGGAGACGTCCGTCGTCAGCGTGCTCAACGGCGGCCCGGCGCTGCCGACGTTCACGCCGCCGCGCACCTTCGAGCGCGGCGTCGGCGGCCTGCCGACGCTGGTGCAGAACGTCGAGACGCTGGCTCACCTGGCGCTGATCGCGCGGTACGGCGCGGCCTGGTTCCGCGGCCTCGGCACCGCGGCCGAGCCGGGCAGCATGCTGGCCAGCATCCGGCAGGCAGACGGCAGCGCGGCTGTCACGGAGGCCGCCATCGGCACTCCGCTGCGGGACCTGCTGGTGCTCGGCGAGCACGTGCAGGCGGTGCTCGTCGGCGGCTACCACGGCAGCTGGTTGCCGGGCGGCCAGGCCGCCGCGCTCTCGCTCAGCAACGCGGCGCTGCGGCCGGCCTGCGCGTCGGCCGGCGCGGGCGTGCTCGCCGCCCTCCCGGCCGGGCGCTGCGGCCTGGCTGAGACGGCACGAGTCGCCCGCTACCTGGCGCTCGAGTCGGCCGGCCAGTGCGGCCCATGCCTGAACGGGCTGCCCCGCATCGCCACGGCACTCGCGGAGCTGGCCGGCGCTGGCGCCGGGGACTCCGTAATAAATGATCTTGAGCGCTGGGCCGGGCTGGCTAGCGGGCGCGGAGCGTGTCATCATCCCGACGGCTCCGTCCGGTTCGTCCGCAGTGCGCTGCGGGTTTTCGGCGCCGAGATCCGCTGCCACCGGCGGGGCAGCTGCACGGCGGTGACTGGCCGGCCGTTCCTGCCGGTGCCCGCCGGGCCAGCCGGCCAGACCGACTGGAGCAGGCGATGAGCAAGCAGCTGCGGGTCAACCCGATCGCCTGTGCCGGGCACGGCCTGTGCGCCGAGCTGCTGCCGGAGCTGGTCACGCTGGACGAGTGGGGCTACCCGGTGCTCGACGGCCAGCCGGTGCCGCCCGGCCTGGACCGCGCCGCGCGGCGCGCGGTGGCCAGCTGCCCCGCGCTGGCGCTGCTGCTCTCCCCCGCGCCATGACCAGCCGGGCGGCCGGCGGGCCGGGGTGCCGAGCAGGCTCAGAGCTAGTGCAGAGCCGGCCCGTGGCGAACGCGCGCAGGCTGGGAACATGATGAGCATGACCGCACCGCCGCAGCCGGCCCGCGACGGACAGCAATCGCCGTTGCGCAGACCGGACGGCACGCCGATCCGCGTTCTCGTGGTGGACGACGAGCCCAGCCTGGCCGAGCTGCTGGCCAGCGTGCTGCGCTACGAAGGCTGGGAGATCCAGACCGCGGGCGACGGGCTTGGCGCAGTCCGCGCGGCCCGCGAGTTCCGGCCGGACGCGGTCGTGCTCGACGTGATGCTGCCGGATCTGAGCGGCTTGGAAGTGCTGGGTCGGCTGCGCGCCGAGCTGCCACACGTTTGCGTGCTGTTCCTGACCGCACGGGACGCGGTCGAGGACCGGGTAGCCGGGATCACGGCCGGCGGCGACGACTACGTGACGAAGCCGTTCAGCCTGGAGGAGGTGCTTGCCCGGCTGCGCGGCCTGCTCCGCCGGGCGGGCATCACCAGGGCCAGCGGCGGGGCTGAGCGATGCGTCGGCGACCTGGCCATGGACGAGGAGGCCAGGGAGGTCCGCCGGGGCAGCGACCTGATCGAGCTCACCGCCACCGAGTTCGAGCTGCTGCGGTTCCTGATGCGCAACCCCCGGCGGGTACTGTCCAAGGCGCAGATCCTCGACCGGGTATGGAACTACGACTTCGGCGGCCAGGCGCACGTCGTCGAGCTGTACATCAGCTACCTGCGGAAGAAGATCGACAGCGGCCGGGAGCCGATGATCCACACCGTGCGGGGCGTCGGCTACGTGCTCAAGCCGCCGCAGTGATGCCCGGGTGCTGATGCGGCGATGAACGATGCGGCGGCCCGGCAGCCCGGCCTGCGCTCCTGGCTGGCCGGCCGGACCCTGCGCGGGCGGCTGATCGCCGGACTGCTCGCACTGCTCGCGGTCGCCTGCGCGGGCGTCGGGCTGGTCACCTACATCGCGCTGCGCGGCTTCCTGTTCCACGGCCTGGACGAGCAGCTGACCGCGGCGAAGATCCGCTACGTCGGGTGCGTTCAGGACAAGGGCGGCCCGCCGCCCCCGCCGGACTACGATGAGCGGCCGCCGCGGCAGGTGCCGAACTGCGGTAACGAGATCCCCGGCCTGGCGGCAGGCACGTTCAGCGCCCGGCTGGTCAAGTATACGGTCACGAACGCGAACATCGAGGCTGGCTGGTGCAATCTGTCCAGCGCGGACGCGACGGCGCTCACCCGGCTGCCGGTGGACGGTCGGCCGCATAACCGGGACCTGCCGTCCGCGCATGGCGCTTACCGGCTGACCGCGGTCCGGTCGTCCGGCGGCGACGTGCTCGTCACCGGCCTGCCGCTGGCCGACCTGCAGTCCACCCTGCACGGCGTCGAGCTGGCCGAGATCATCGTGTTCTCCGCGGCGCTGCTGCTCACCGGCGTCATCGGGGCCGGCTGGGTGCGGGTCTCGCTGCGGCCGCTGCGGCGGGTGACCGCCACCGCTGCCGAGGTGACCAGGCTGCCGCTGGCGAGCGGCGACGTTGCACTACCGAACCGGGTGCCCGATGCCGATCCGCGCACCGAAGTGGGGCAGCTCGGCGTGGCGTTCAACCGGATGCTGGGGCACGTGGAGGCGGCGCTGGCCCGGCGGCACGCCAGCGAGGCACGGCTGCGCGGTTTCGCGGCCGACGCCAGCCACGAGCTGCGCACCCCGCTGGCCGCGATCCGGGGGTATGCCGAGCTGGCCCGCCGGCACCGCGGCGCGCTGCCCGACGACGTGGCGCACGCGCTGGCCCGGGTGGAATCGGAATCGGCCCGGATGAGCGGCTTGGTCGACGACCTGCTGCTGCTGGCCAGGCTCGATGCCGGGCGGCCGCTGGCGGATAACCCGGTGGACCTGACCAGGCTGGCGCTCGACGCGGCCGGCGATGCCAGGGCGGTCGCGCCAGGCCACCGGTTCCAGCTGGACCTGCCCGGCGCGCCGGTCATGATCCGCGGCGATGAGCACCGGCTGCGGCAGGTGCTGGCGAACCTGGTCAGCAACGCGGCCGGGCACACTCCGCGGGGCACCACGGTCACCATCGCGCTAGCCCGGCGGGACGGCCCGCGGGCGGCGGCCGGTGCCGCCAAGGACGGCCTCGGCTGGTCACCCGGCTCGGCGGTGCTCAGCGTGGCGGACGACGGTCCCGGCATCCCGGCCGAGCTTCAGCCGGAGCTGTTCGAGCGGTTCGTGCGCGGGGATAGCTCCCGGTCCAGGGCGGCCGGCAGCACCGGCCTGGGGCTGGCGATCGTGGACGCCGTGGTCGCGGCGCATCAGGGCCACGTCGAGGTGACCAGCCAGCCGGGACAGACCGTGTTCACCATCACGCTGCCGCTGCCCGGCTGAGCGCCACCGGATCGCCCGGCCCCTGGCAGGCCGCGGCCGGCCTTCCCGCTGCGACCATGCCCGCTACGATCACCACGGCCAGCGCCCGGGTCACCCCGCGTGCACGGACACCCTCGCCAAGCCCACCGGCCGGCGAACGCAGGCTAAGGTCACCGGCTATGAGCGATCGGTACGAGATCGGAGGCTTGCGTGAGTTCCCCGGCACGGCCTGGTCGGCCTTCCGGGCGTAGCCGCCGGTGGCAGATCATCGCGGTCGTCTTCGTTGCGCTGGCAGCTGGCGGCTGCTCGGCCGCGGGCTCGGCCCCCGCAGCGCCCGCGCCGGGTCATCCGGCGGCCGGATCGGGGACGCCAGCGGCCACCAGGCAGCCGCGGCGAGACCCCGGCAGTGCTGATTTCACCGTCATCGGCGCTGTTCCCGTGCCGCCAGGCCCGGGCCAGGACACGCCAGCCCAAGACCCAGGTGCTGTCTGCCGGCCAGCGAAATTCCGCCGGGACGAGGCACTGGGGAAGACCACTGCCGCAGGCTTTGCCTTCGCGGGGGCCCCGGTCGCAGCAGCGCTGCTGGCGCATTTCCTGGCAGGCACCGGAACGGCGCTGCGGTTCGGCGCGGGATCGCAGATCTCGCGGGAGGCACGGGCCAGCGGAACCTTCCGGAACCTCAACCGGGACGTCCAGGCGGCCGCGCTGAGCCAGCTCCGCGCGGGCAGGTCACACGTGCGGCTGGCCGAGCCCGCGCTGCGCACCATCCGGTTCGCCGGCCCGGCCGCTTCCCGCGACCTCTACCTCGGCTTCCGCGGCACCCAGGGCCTGGACGTCCGTGGCACGGGCATGATCACCGGCCGCAGGTACGCCGGAAGGCTGACCTATGTCATCCACGACAGTTATGGCTTCCCGCCGCGGGACCAGCTGCTCGGCTTCGGCCCGGCGATGAGATACCTGCAGGTGAATTGCGGAAGCCCGGCTACCCCCGGCGGCGCCCGCTGGTTTCCCGATTCCATCACGGTCACCGTGCCGTTCCGCCACCAGCGGGACGCGAGCCACCGGCAGGCCGTCCCCCCAAACGGCTAGGCGATAGCCGCCGCGGGCGGCGTCGGCTGGCCTGTTCATAGGCGGCGCAGATGATCGTCACAGCGCCGGCCGAGCGTGCGCAGGCTGGACACTTTCCTCCGCAGCCGGTTCCCGTTCTCGGCGCAGATCACCATCGCCGACAACGGCAGCACGGACGGAACGTGGGCCGTGGCAGCCGGACTGGCCGCCGAGCTTGAGTTCGTCCGGGCCGTCCGGCTCGCGCAGGCCGGGCGCGGCCGGGCGCTGCGCTCGATCTGGGCGAGCAGTAACGCTGACGTGCTGGCTTACCTCGATGTCGATTTGTCGACGGGCCTGAACGCGCTGCTGCCGCTGGTGGCGCCGCTGGTCTCCGGGCACAGCGATGTGGCCATCGGCACCAGGCTGGCCCGCGGCGCCCGGGTGATCAGGGGCCCGCGGCGGGAGATCATCTCCCGCTGCTACAACCTGCTGCTGCACGCGACGCTCGGGGCCAGGTTCTCCGACGCGCAATGCGGGTTCAAGGCGATCAGCGCCACGCGGGCCCGGGTGCTGCTGCCGCTGACCCGGGATCCCGGCTGGTTCTTCGACACCGAGCTGCTGGTGCTCGCCCAGCAGGCCGGGCTGCGCATCCACGAGGTGCCGGTCGACTGGACCGATGACACCGACTCCCGGGTGCACGTGATCGCGACCATCCTCGCCAACCTGCGCGGCATCATCCGGCTCGGCTGGGGACTGCTGCGCGCCATGACCGCTGCAGCGATCGACACCCGGTCCGGCCGGGTGGCCGGCCGGACCGGGACGGGCCACCGTGCCAGCAGCGGGCGCCTGCGCGGGCTGCTGGCCGGCTCCGGGCAGCCAGTCTGGGCCAGGCCAGCGCTGCTCATCCTGCTGGCCGCTACCGCCGTCCTCTACCTGGCCGGGCTGGACCGCAGCGCGTGGGCCAACGACTTCTACTCGGCGGCCGTGCAGGCCGGCGCTGCCAGCTGGAAGGCGTTCTTCTTCGGGTCGTTCGACGCGTCCGGCTTCATCACGGTGGACAAGACGCCGGCCTCGCTGTGGGTGATGGACCTGTCCGCCCGCGTCTTCGGCCTGAACTACTGGAGCGTGCTGGTGCCGCAGGCGCTGGCAGGCGTGGCGTGCGTCGCAGTGCTGCACGCCGCGGTGCGGCGGTGGTTCGGGCCTGCTGCTGGGCTGCTGGCCGGGGCCGTGCTCGCGCTGACCCCGGTGGCCGCGCTGATGTTCCGGTTCAACAACCCGGACGCGCTGCTGGTGCTGCTGCTGACGCTCGCCGCCTACGCGATGACGCGGGCGATCGAGTCCGGCCGGACCCGGTGGATCGCGCTGGCCGGCGCCCTGATCGGATTCGGGTTCCTGACCAAGATGCTGCAGGCATTGCTGGTCCTGCCGCCGTTCGCGCTGGCCTACCTGGTCGCCGGGCCGCCGCGGCTGGGGCGCCGCCTGCGGCAGCTGCTGGCCGGGGCGGCCGCGATGGTCATCTCGGCCGGCTGGCGGGTGGCCGCCGTCATGCTGACCCCGGCCGCGGACCGTCCCTACGTAGGCGGCTCCACCAGCAACAGCATCCTGCAACTCGCCCTTGGCTATAACGGGCTCGGGCGGCTGGACGGGAACGAGACCGGCTCGGTCGGCTTCGGCGGCGCCGGTGGCAGGGCTGGCGGTGGCGGGGCTGGCGGTGGCGGGCAGGGCGCGGCGTTCGGCGGCTCCACCGGGCTGACCCGGCTGTTCGGCCCCGTGATGGGCGGGCAGGTCAGCTGGCTGTTGCCGGCCGCCCTGGTCGCGCTCGCAGCGCTGCTGTGGCTGTCCCGGCGGGCTCCGCGGACCGACCGGACCCGCGCCGCCATGCTGATCTGGGGCGGATCGCTGCTGGTCACGGGCTTGGTGTTCAGCTTCATGGCCGGGATCATCCACCCGTACTACACGGTCGCGCTTGCGCCAGCCATCGGCGCGCTCGTCGGCATCGGCGCCGTCACGGCCTGGCGGGTCCGTGCTGCACGGCCGGGCCGGGCAATCCTGGCTGCCGGGCTGGCCGTGACCGCCCTGTGGGCCTACGACCTGCTCGCGCGCACCCCGTCGTGGCAGCCACTGCTGCGGGTGCTCGTGCTGGTAACCGGCCTGGGCGCGGCCGCCGCGTTCGCTGCCGGGCCGTGGCTGGGCAGGCCGGCCGGCCAGGCCCGCACGGCCCGCGGCAGGGCGGTGCTCGGGCTGGCCGCCGTTCCGGTCGCGCTGTTCGCGATCTTCGCCGGGCCGGCCGCGTACACCCTGGCCACAGTCACGACCACGCACACCGGGGCGATCCCGTCGGCCGGGCCGTCGGCCGCGACGGCCGGTGGCCCGGGCGGCGCCGGTGGCCCGGGCGGCGCTGGCGGTCCGGGCGGCGCTGGCGGTCCGGGCGGCGCTGGCGGTCCGGGCGGCGGCTTCCGGCCGCCGGGCGCACGAGGCGGGACCGGCAGCCAGGGCACCTTCCCGGGCCAGGGTTCCGGCGCCGGCCGGGCAGCGGGGACTGGCGGGACGGCCCAGGGCGGCGCCGGCCAGCGGCCGGTCGGCGCGACGGCCGGGCAAGGCCAGCCAGGCGGCGGCACGGTCCGGGGCGGGCCAGGCGGCGGCCTGGGCGGCATCGGCGCCGGCGGCCTGGGCGGCAATACCCAGGTGAGCACGAAGCTGGTGAAGCTGCTCGGGGCGGAGGCGTCCCGCTACCGCTAGGCCGCGGCGACGGCCGGCACGCAGAGCGCCGCGCCACTGCAGCTGGCTACCGGCCAGCCGATGCTGGCCATCGGAGGCTTCAACGGCTCGGACCCGGCACCGACGCTGGCCGGGTTCAAGAAGCTGGTCGCGGCCGGCCAGATTCATTACTTCGGCGGCGCCAACTCCAGCAGCTTCGGCGGCGGCACCGGATCGGCGGCACAAAACACCAGCTGGGTTGCCGCGCATTTCACCGCGCAGGCCGTCGGCGGCGTCACCGTCTACGACCTCAGCCGGTAGGCGCTGCACGGCAGGCAGTCGATACTGGCGCCGACGGCCCGGCCTGCCTCAGTCAGGCCGGCTGGCCGCCTGGGCCGGCCGGACGCAGGCCGGCCAGGTCGAGGAGATCAGCCAGGATCTGGCTGAATGCGGTGGCGGCAAGCGTGAGGTGCCCTTCGCCCGGCAGCAGGTGCGCACGCGCGCCGGGCAGCTGCCCGGCCAGCCAGGTGCCGTGCGCGAACGGCACCATCCGGTCCTGGCCGCCCTGCCAGATGGTGATGGGCACCCCGGCGCCGTTCCCGCCGCCGGTCAGCGCGAAGCCCCAGTCCTGCACGAAAGCCAGGTCGTCGTCACGCCAGCCCGCGATGCCGGTGGCCAGCGCGGCACGGAAGTACTCAGCAAGGTATTCGGCGAAGTCCCCGCTAACCGCCTCCTTGTCGGCGTCGGAGGCTAGCCCGCCCAGTGCCTTCGTGAGCGCAGCCGGGGTAATGTCCCGGAGCTCGTCCGCGGCCGCCTCGAGCAGGCTGGTCAGCGCCGTCTCGCCGTCGGCGGCGGCGGTGAACTCCTGGACGTTCTCTGGCGCCATGTCGCCGAGCCAGTCCAGCCGATCGCTGCCATGCGGCGCAATCCCGGCGACCGACGCGGCGGCCAGGCATCGTCCTGGCAGCAGCGCCGCGCAGGCCAGTGCGTGCGGGCCGCCGCCCGACCAGCCCGCGGTGACGAATGACCCGGCGCCCAGGTGATCCAGGATCGCGGTGACATCGGCGACCGCATCGGCGACCAGCCTGCCAGGCTGCTGGGTGGACGAGCCATAGCCAGGCCGGGCATATAGCACGGTCCGCAGGCCGAGGTCCGTCGCGGCATCGGTCATCGGGCCGTGGCCGACGACGCCGCCGGGAGTGCCGGCATGGAGCACGAACGGCAGCCCGTCCGCGGGGCCGAGGGTCATTACCTCCAGCGTCCTGCCGTCCTGAGCCGGGACGGTCAGACGTTCAGCTGTCATGGGCCGAGGGTAGCCGGGCCGCCCCGCGGCTTCCGCACCTGGGCAGGCCGGATCGTCCCCTCGGCCAGGCCGCTTGCCAGGGCCCGCTGGGATGCGCAGTGCGACGGGCCGGCCGGCCTGGTGCGTCATTCGACAGTGGTTACGATTTATCCGGCGCGGACCGGCTAAATGTCAACCATTGCCGGATACCGCGTTGGCGGTGTTTCGCACGAGGCTGGTGAGGCCTAGGTTGCGCTGTCGCCGGACACGGTTAACGTCAAGCGCCGGGCCCCGGCGCCGTCTTCCGCCAGACGCGCTCGCCGTCGATCACGTCATCGGTCACGGCGAGGCCTGCCCGGGCGGCAACCCCGGCGGACGCCAGATGGTCCGGGTGAATGCAGGCCGTGATGACCATGGTGCCCTGGCCGAGCAACCAGCCCACCAGCCCGGCGGCGGCCTCCGCGGCGTAGCCGCGGCCCTGCCAGGGCCGGCCGACGATCCAGGCCACCTCGGCATGCGTCCCGCCCCCGGCATGCGTCGCGTCCCTGGTGCCCGTCCCGATCCTGGTGCCCGTCCCGGTCCTGGTAACTGTTGCCTGCACCGTGCCAACGGCCTGCCCGCTCCCCCGCAGCCGCACGATCCAGTTGAGCCAGCTCACCGCCGGATCCGGGGAGCCGGCCAGCAGCCGCGCATAGCGGGCCTGCAGCTCCGCCGGGCTGCCCGGCCCCCCGCCGGTGAACTCGTACAGTCGCTCGTCAGCCAGCACACCGGCCATCTGGCCGGCATCAGCTACCCGCAACGGCGTCAGCAGCAGCCGTCCGGTGCTGATGGCCGCCGCGCTGAGCCAGTCCGCCATCTGCTGCCTCCCGCGGTGGGCCGGCGGCGCCAGGCCGTGCCGGTAAGTCCCGGTGCCGGCCGCCACCAGACTGCCAGCACCGGGCTGTCAGGTTCGAGCGCCAGGCTAGCTGCTCCGGGCTACCTGCTCCGGGCTACCTGCTCCGGGCTACCTGCTCCGGGCTACCTGCTCCGGGCTACCTGCTCCGGGCTACCTGCTCCGGGCTACCTGCGTCCAGCCGCGGGTGCTGTCGGCCAGCACCAGGGTCCAGGTCGATGTGCCGCTGAACGTCACCGACGCGCTGGGATGGTCGCCAGGGCGGACCGTGTTCGAGTAGTTCACCGGCGCGGCCGGGAACATCTCGCACCAGCCGTAGTAGACCGGCGTCGCACCATCGTCTTGACATGCAGGCTCCTTTGGCCACGGTGTGACGACTGCGACTAGTCCCCGGAACCTCCAGCTGCCGGCCGCAGTAACGGGGATCCTGGCGACCGTATAGCGCTGTCAGATCGAGAAAGAACTATGACATGCCAAAGAATTGGCCTTCCCCCGGTCGCGCATGCTCCTCGTATCGCACCTCCTGCGCAATCTCACGGCGCCCTGGTCACGACTCGCGCCGCCGCGGTCCGCGCTGCCGGACAGTCCGCCGGCAACCCCCGCGGATAGCAGATCAAAGGCCGGCCCCGCGCCAGCCCGGAGGCGCCGGCGTGATCTTGCGACCGCCGGGCGCCGCTATCAGGGCGTACCGTTGAGATCCTGCGAGCCACCAGGAGACGCCGATGACGCTTCCCGCTGCCGCAAGCGGTAACCGCTTCGCCCAGCGCTTGTTCGCCCCGCTCCCCGCGAGGTACGACCGGCTCGCCGAGATCCTGTCGATGGGCCAGAACGGCCGCTGGCGACGGGCCATGGTCGACCAGGTGGCGCCCGCCGCGGGCAAGACTGTGCTCGACGTCGCGTCCGGGACGGCCGGCGTGGCGCTGCAGCTCGCGGACCGCACGGACGCGCAGATAGTCGGCGTGGACCTTACCGAGCAGATGCTCAGGCAGGGCCAGGCCAATGTCGCCGCGGCCGGCCGGGCCGACCGGGTGCAGCTGGTGACCGGCCGGGCCGAGCAGCTGCCCTTTCCGGACCGCTCCTTTGACGCGCTCACCTTCACCTACCTGCTGAGATACGTGCGCGACCCGCAGGCCACGCTGGCCGAGCTGGCCAGGGTGGTGAAGCCCGGCGCTAGGGTAGCCAGCCTCGAGTTCCTCCGCCCGCCGTCGCCTTTCTGGCGGTTCTGGTGGTGGCTCTACACCCGGCTGCTGCTGCCCGCTGGCGGCCTGGTCGCCGGCGGCCGCGAATGGTTCATCGTCGGCCGATTCCTCGGCCCTAACATCTCCCGGCACTACCGGCGGTATCCGGTGTCCTGGACGGTCGACGCCTGGCGGCGGGCGGGCTTCGAGGACGTCGGGGTCAAGGTCATGAGCCTCGGCGGCGGGCTCGTCATGTGGGGAACCCGTGCCGGTGGCTGACGGGAGCAGCCCGGGTGCCGCCAGCGCGATGCCACCCGAGCCGGCCGAGCCGGCCGCGCCAGTCGCCGCCGGGCCAGCCCAGGGCACCCGTCCCGCCTACTACGCTGCCCGCCAGGGCGCCCTGCGGGACTGGTGGACGCTGCTGCACCCGCCGTACACGGCATGGCATCTGTCGTACGTCGTGATTGGCGCGTCGCTGGCGCCGCGGGTCGGCCTGACCGCCCTGTGCGCGACGCTGATCGCGTTCTTCCTGGCAGTCGGGCTGTCCGCGCACGCGCTGGACGAATTGCGCGGCCGCCCGCTGCAGACCCGGATACCGGCCGCCGCGCTTACCGCCGTCGCGGCTGCCGGGCTGGCCGGCGCGGTCGCGCTCGGCATCGCGGGCATCAGCCGGGCCGGCTGGGGGCTGCTGCCGTTCCTGGTGATCGGCCCGATCCTGGTGATCGGCTACAACGCCGAGCTGTTCGGCGGCCTCATCCACACCGATTTCGGCTTCGCCGTCGCCTGGGGTGCCTTCCCGGTGCTGACCGCCTACGCCGCGCAGACCGGCGGGCTGGCCATCGCGCCGGTGCTCGCGGCCGCGGGCGCGCTCGCGCTGTCGTCTGCGCAGCGCCGGCTGAGCACGCCGGCCAGGACCATCCGGCGCCGGACCGCCAGGGTAGACGGCAGCCTCACACTTGCCACCGGCGAGACCGTGACGCTAGACGCCGCGGCACTGCTCGAGCCGCTGGAGCACGCGCTGCGCGCGCTGTCCTGGGCGATCGTGCTGCTTGCCGCATCACTGGCCGTCGCCAGGCTCGCCTAACGCGGCAGCGCCGCCGCCAAACGTCACAGCGACCCTTTCCGCTGCAGGTAGCTCAGCGCTCCCCAGCCGACCGGCACCGGCAGCCAGAAGGTCAGGATGCGGAACAGCAGCACCGCGCTGACCGCGGTGGCGCCGGGCAGGCCGGCCGCGCTCAAGCCGGCCGACAAGGCCGCCTCGACGGCGCCCAGGCCGCCCGGCGTCGGGACGATCGACCCGACGGCGCTGCCGGTCAGGTACACCACGGCGATGCTGGACAGCATCAGCGACCCGTCTAGCGCGCGGATGCAGGCCGCCAGGCAGAGGATGTAGCCGGCCGTCAGCAGGACCGCTCCGCCGATCCCCTCGGCCAGCTTGGCCGGCTGCTGCGCCACGTCCAGCAGCCGCGGGATGACCTGGCCGAGCATCGGGGCGATCCGGGCGCGCAGCAGCCGCCGCCCCGGCGGGGTGGCCAGCATGGCGAGGCCGACGGCGATAAGGCCGGCGATGACGAAGAAGACCCAGTGCGGCGGCTGCAGCGAGCTGTCCCTCGCCGTTCCCGATATCGCCGCGAAGATCACCAGCAGGCTCAGGTGCAGGGTCAGCGCAACCAGCTGCGACACGCCGACGCTGGCGGCGGAGTCGGCGGCCGAGACGCCGCTGCGCCGCAGGTACCTGATGTTCAGTGCGACCCCGCCGACGGCGGCGGGCGTCACCAGCGTAACGAACGAGCCTGCGACCTGCACCAGCGCGGTGCGCGCCAGCCTCAGCCGTTCCAGCACGAAGCCAGACAGCGACCAGGCCGCACCGAGGTAGGTCGCCGCGGACAGGCCGAGCGCGACGATGCTCCACCGCCAGTCGGCGGACCGGAGCAGCGGGCCGATGCGAACCTGCGCCAGCTGGCCGGCCAGCAGGTAGACAGCGGCGACGGCGGCGATCAGGGTTACCAGCGTGCGCGGCCGGATCCGCTCCAGCTGAACCGGCCTGGCGTCGTCGCTCTCGACCGCGCCGAGCATCCGCTTGCGCAGGGCGGGCAGCACGTCCTTGCGGTGCCGCAGGGCCGCCCTGGTCGTCCGGTGCAGCGCTACCGGCTGCAGCAGCGGCACCACCGCGGCAAGATCGGCCGCCGCCGCCTTGGTCAGCGCGACGTCCGCGGCCCGGTCCGGCCCGACCAGCAGGGCGAACTCGGCGAGCAACTGCGCGACGTCGAGCCGGAGCTGCAGGTCGCTGGCGGCTACGTCGCCGCTGCCGAGCCCGAGCAGCATGACCTTGCCATCACCGGTGAGCAGCAGCCGGCCCGCGGTCAGCGCGCGGTGCGTCACCCGGTGCTGATGCAGCCGGAGCACCTCATCCCAGGCCAGCGAGAGCTGGTGGTCATCCGGCCCCGGCTGCAGCTCGGCCAGCGTCGTGCCCAGGTGATGGTCGTAGGCCAGCACGACTGCCTCCGGCCCGGCCCGGATGGCGGCGCGCAGCCGGGGTGCCAGGACGCCTGCCTGCGCGGCTGCGTAGGAAATCAGCGCCCGCCGCTCGACCAGCCGGTCCAGCGACAGCAGTGCCGCGCGCGACACCTGGGCCTGCAGCCAGACCGACCGGTACAGCCGGTAGAGCAGGCCGGCCGCCTGCTGGTCCCGGTCGAAGACGGTGATATCGAGCTGGCTGCCGTCCTGGATGGTCGCGGCGTACTGGCGGGATGCGATAGCGGTGCCGGCGGGCAGCCTTCGCATCGCGGTGATGCGGCAGCCCGCTGGGGCGAGCGCGCGGGCGATCTCGGTGGCCGGCGGCCGCCGGGACCGGTAGCCGACGGCATACCGCACGCCGAGCCCGATCCCCCGGCCGGCCAGCAGCGTGATGGCCAGCGCGAGCACCGTCGTCTGCGAAGCCACCAGGCTCACCAGCGAGTAGGTGACGACGGTAAGCCAGACCGCGGCGCGCCAGCGCGGCCGGCCGCTCAGCCCGATGATCGTGGTGTAGGCGGCTAGGCCGGCCAGCGCCGGATCGAGTGGCGGCAGGTTGCTCACGCCGGGCCGGGCCATCGTGATCGCGTCGTACAGCACCTGGCCGGAGGAAGTGCGCAGGAGGATATTGGCGACCGCGACGGCGACCGCGGCGAGCAGCCCGGTGCCGATGGCCTCGGCCAGCTGCCACTGCTGGCGGCGGACGATCTGGCGGAGCGCGAGCGCGGCCGGCAGCACGAGCAGCGCGATCGGCGCCAGCGGGTGGGCGATGGCGATGAGCGGGCCGGGCAGCCGCCGGCTGGCGCCGACGATGTCCTGCTCGGCACCGGTAGTGGCCGCGCGCGCCGCCAGCCCGATGCCGGCCACCAGCACGAGCTGGATTCCGTCGGCAATGAAACGCAGCAGGTCAACTGGCCGTCGCACGCGCTGCCTAAGCTGGTCGTCGACGCTGATCGCGGGATCCTTCCCGGTCTCGGCCAGGCCGGGCGATCCCAGCATGGCCGGGCCGGCCTGGCCCGCACGGCCGTCCGGCGGCGGCTCGTCCCTGCGCACCGTCACGCCACGATCGTTTCATCTGGCTGATCAGGCGCAATGGGCGCATCGGGCCGGCCGGAGAATCAGGCGTGTGGCGCGCCCGGCCGGAATGTTGCGGCCCGAATGTATACGGACGGCCATCACCGGGCCTAGCATGCGCACGTGCCGATGGTGTTCGGGATTGTCAAGCGCGTGCTGGTCGGCAGGCCAGTGCAGAGTGCCCGGCTGGGCCACACGCTGCTGCCGAAGAGGATCGCGCTGCCGGTTTTCGCCAGCGACGCGCTGTCCTCGGTTGCCTATGCCACCGAGGAAATCCTGATCGTGCTGTCCGTCGGCGGGATCGCGCTGTTCTCCTACACGCCATGGATCGCGCTCGCGGTCGGCGTGCTGATGCTCGTTGTGGTGGCCTCCTACCGGCAGAACGTGCACGCGTACCCGTCCGGCGGCGGCGACTACGAGGTGGCAAGCACCAATCTTGGGCAGCGCGTCGGCCTGGCGGTGGCCAGCGCGCTGATGGTCGATTACACGCTGACGGTCGCGGTTTCCGTGTCGGCTGGGGTAGCGAACCTGGCGTCGGCGTTTCCCGGGCTCGCCCCGCAGGTGACACTTATCGCGGTGCTCGTCGTGACCGGGATCGCGCTGATAAACCTGCGCGGCGTGCGGGAATCGGGGACAGCCTTCGCAATCCCCACCTACTGCTTCGTCGGCGTGGTCACACTGATGATCGTCTGGGGCGTCACCCGGCTGGGCCTGGGCCATCATCTGCGCGCTGAGAGCGTGGCCTACCACCCGCCGGCCCACCACTACGGCGGGCTGCTGCTGCTCTTCCTGCTGCTCCGGGCATTCTCCTCCGGCTGCACGGCGCTGACCGGCGTGGAGGCGATCAGCAACGGCGTGCCCGCGTTCCGCAAGCCGAAGAGCAAGAATGCGGCGACCACGCTCGCGCTGCTCGGCGGCATTGCCGTGTCCATGTTCGCCGGCGTCACGGCACTGGCGCTGATCAGCCACGTGCACGTGTGCCCGAGCCCGTCGCAGTGCATCGGCCTGCCGCCCGGGCAGACACAGCCCACCGTGATAGCGCAGGTCGGCAGTGCGGTGTTCGGCGGCGCCTCCCCGCTGTTCTACCTGCTGTCACTGGTGACCGCGCTGATCCTGGTGCTGGCGGCGAACACCGCGTTCAACGGCTTCCCGGTGCTGGCGTCGATCCTGTCCAGGGATGGCTTCCTGCCCCGTCAGCTGCATACTCGCGGCGACCGGCTCGCGTTCAGCAACGGGATCCTGCTGCTGTCCGGCTTCGCGATCCTGCTGATCGTGATCTTCCAGGCCTCGCCGACCCGGCTGATCCAGCTTTACATCATCGGCGTCTTCGTATCGTTCGTGTGCAGCCAGACCGGGATGATCAGGCACTGGAACCGGCTGCTGCGCAGCACCACCGACCCGCGGGCCAGGCTGCAGATGTACCGGTCCCGGATCATCAACACGATAGGCGCGTGCTTCACCGCCGTCGTGCTGGTCATCGTGCTGCTGTCCAAGTTCGCCAGCGGCGCCTGGATCGTCGTCGTGGCGATGCCGGTGATCTGGCTTACCATGCGCGGCATACACCGGCACTACGCCAACGTCGCACTAGAGCTGACCCCGGCGGCCGGCGTGCCGGTTACGACGCTGCCCGCCAGCAACCGGGCCATCGTGCTGGTATCCAAGCTGCACCTGCCGACATTGCGGGCACTCGCCTACGCGCGGGCGACCAGGCCCAGTCACCTGGAGGCCATCACGGTCGAGGTGGACGAGGCCGAGACGCTGCGGCTGAAGGAGGAATGGGACCGCATCGGCCTGGGAATCCCGCTTACCATCGTCGCCTCGCCGTACCGGGAGATCACCCGGCCGGTGATGGATTACGTGAAGCGGCTGCGCCGAGAAAGCCCGCGCGACATCGTGACGGTCTACATCCCCGAGTACGTGCTCGGGCACTGGTGGGAGCAGCTGCTGCACAACCAGACGGCGCTGCGGCTGAAGACCAGGCTGCTGCAGCTACGCGGCGTGGTGGTCGCCAGCGTGCCGTATCAGCTGAGCTCGGCGACCCGCCTGCAGGCTGCGGCGAAGGCCGCGGGGGGGTCGCTGCGGCCGGCCAGGCCGGCCGCCGCCAGCCCGGACGGCACCGGCGCCCAGCAGCCCGGGTCTGTGCCGCCCGGGTCTGTGCCGCCCGGGTCAGTGCCGGCCGGGTCAGTGCCGGCCGGGTCAGTGCCGGCCGGGTCAGCACCGCCCGGCCCGCCGCGTCCCGGCGCGGCGCGGCCCGAGGGCAATAAGGCCGCACTGCCCACGGCCAGCCAGCCAGCGCCGAGGTTCAAGCGGCTGTCCGCGTTGCGGCGGCTGACAGCGGCCCGCGACCAGCTGCACGCTGAGGAAGTGCAGGAGGAGATTCACCAGGTCAGCGCGAAGGCAATCGCCGACTGCGACGACCGCGAGATGGCTGACGTGGCTGGCACGCTGCGGACGGTGACGCTGCGGCCGCGGGGGAACAGCCTCACCATGGAGGCCGACCTGTGGGACGGCAGCGGCAGCATCACGCTCGTCTGGCTGGGCAGGCGTGACATTCCCGGCATCAGGCCGGGCCGCAGCATCGTCGTGCACGGGCGGATAACCCGGATCAAGGGCGAGCTGACGATCTTCAACCCGGTCTACGAGCTGCGCTCGTCAGGCAGTGACTGACTTGCTCTGCTCGGCGCCAGTAAAGCGGTAGCCCATGCCCGGCTCGGTGAGCAGATAGCGCGGCCGGGACGGATCCGGCTCCAGTTTCCTGCGCAGGTGCGCGACGTAGACGCGGAGGTAATTTCCCTCGGTCTCGTACTGTGGCCCCCACACTTCCTGCAGCAGCTGCCGCTGGGTCACCAGCCGGTCGCAGTTGCGTACCAGGACCTCGAGCAACTGCCATTCGGTGGGCGTCAGCCGGACATCGTGGCCATCCTTGGTGACGCGCTTGTCGGCGAGGTCGACGGTGAAGTCGGCGGTGATCACGACCGGCTCATCCGGCGCGCGGGAGGCCCGCCGCACGGCGGCGCGCAGCCGGGCCAGCAACTCGTCCATCCCGAAGGGCTTGGTGACATAGTCATCGGCGCCCGCGTCGAGTGCGGCCACCTTCTGGCTTTCCTGGCCCCACGCGGACAGCACGATAATCGGCGTCGAGGACCAGCCGCGGACTCCCCTGATAACCTCCGTGCCGGCCATGTCCGGCAGCCCGAGGTCGAGAATCACCACATCCGGGCGGTCTCGCGCGATCGCGGCCAGGCCAGTCGCGCCGTCCGCGGCGACGCTGACCTCGTATTTACGCGCGGCGAGGTTGATCCGCAATGCCCGCAGGATCGGCGCCTCGTCGTCGATCACGAGCACCCGGGTCACGGCCCGGCCCAGGTCATGGCCCGGCCCGCACTGCGGGGCTGGTGGCCCGGCTGGCCACCGGGAGCGCCACCCGGATCGTCAGGCCGCCGCCTTCGGTGTCGGCCGCGGTAACCGAGCCACCCATGGTGTCGGTGAACCCCTTGACGACGGCTAGGCCGAGTCCTACCCCGGTTCCGGTGTTGCGCGCGCTAAGCCGCTCGAACGGCTTGAATATGCGCGGCTTCAGCTCATCGGGCACGCCGGGGCCATGATCTACGACCTCAAGTACCACCAGCTCGCCGCGCTGCTCCGCGTAAAGGGCAGGCGGCCGGCCCGGCGGCGAGTAGGCCAGCGCGTTAGCGAACAGGTTGGCGAGCACCCGCTCCAGCAAGCCCGGGTCGGTGCGCACCAGCGGCAGCCCGTCGGGTACCGCCAGCTGGACGGTCATGCCGGTGTCCAGCCCGCGCAGGGCAACCGGCGCTACCTCGTCGATCGCCGTCGGCCGCAGGAAAGGCCGCAGCGAGCCAGCCGACAGGCGGCTCATGTCGAGCAAGTTGCCGATCAGGGCGTCCAGGCGGTCAGCGGACTGCTCGATGGTCGCCAGCAGCGCCGCCTCGTCCGCGGCCGTCCACTGCACGTCTGTCTGGCGCAGCGTGCTCACGCTCGCCTTGATCGACGCCAGCGGCGTCCGCAGGTCGTGGCTGACCGCGGCGAGCAGCGCGGTGCGCATCCTGTTGCCTTCGGCCAGCGCCTCTGCCTGGGCCGCCTGTGTGCGGAGCCGGTCCCGGTCAAGAGCGGCTGCTGCCTGGGCGGCAAAGCCGTCAAGCACCCGCGTGCTGAGCGGCCGGGTCTGCCCGGCGATCAGCAGCGCGAGCCCCGGCCGCACGTCCACCTGGGTCACCGGCGCTGATTCCGGTGCCGTACCGCGCATGGCTATCCTGACCCACTGGCCGCCGGCTAGCTCGACGAGCTCGGCGCGGCCCTGCCAGGTCCGGACCAGGTGATCAAGGACAGCCGCCGGGGTGTCCGCCCCGCCGAGCACCGTCTGCGCGAGCGCCAGCAGCGACGCGGCGTCCTCCCCGCTGCGGGCGGCCTGTACCGCCCGCCGCGCGGCAAGGTGCACCACGCTGCTGACCGTCACTGCGACCGTGACGAAGAGCATCAGGGCAAGCAGGTTCCGCGGCTCGGCGACCGTCAGCGTGTGCAGCGGCGCGGTGAAGTACCAGTTCAGCAGAAGGCTGGCGGTGATCGCGCCGAGGACGGCCGGCCAGAAGCCGCCTACCACGGCGATCGCGACCACGGCGACGAGGTAGAGCAGCAGGTCGTCGGCCAGGTCCAGGTGAGCCTGGCCGGCCACTAGCGCCGCGGTCAGCAGGGGCAGTCCCGCTGCCAGCAGCACGCCGGCCAGCCGCCGCCGGGTGCCGATGCCGCCGGAGAGGTCAAGCAGCCCGTGCCCGCGGCGGGCCATCGCGGTCGCCGTGGTCAGCCCGGCGCGGGCCCCGGCGGGCGATGCGTCCTGGCCCGGCCGGGTGACCGGCGCCGAGTCGGCGTCGTGCGCTGCGGTCAGCCCGTTGCCCGCCGCGGCCGACCCGTTGCCTGGGCCGGCCGACCCGTTGCCTGCGGCGGCCGGCCCGTTGCCTGCTGCGGCTGGCTGCGCGTCCCGGTTCGGCTGTCCGGTGGCTGCCGGGATGGCACCCGGCGCGCTGGTCAGCCCGTTGCCGGCCGCGGCCGGCCCGGCGGCCTGGCCCGGCTGCGCGAGACCGGGGACGCTGGCTGCTGGCGGGCCGGATTCCTGCGTGCTGCCCTGCCCTGCGGGAGGGTGGCCGGCCAGGGCAGCACTGGCGGGCAGGTCTGGGCCGCCGGGCAGGACTGGGCCGCCGGGCAAGCCAAAATCTGCGGGCTCGGCTGCGTCAGCGGGCAGGTATATGCCAGCGGGCAGGTCCGCGCCAGAGGCGTCCACAATCAACAGTCTGGACGAAGATTCGATGCGCCGCACTATCAGGCCGACCCCAACGCCGCCAGTAGCCACCGCGGCGAGCACGGCGGCCGCGTGCACGGCCAGCGAGCCGCCCGGCCGGAGTTGACCGTATGGCGGGCCGGCGAAGCCGACCGCCGTGAGCCAGCCGATTCCCGTCAACAACGGCGCGATGGCCGGCTCCGCGACCAGCGAACTGGCCCCCACTACCACCGCGGCGAGTACCAGCACCGCGCCGGCTGCGAGCCGGCCGTGCAGCATCGCGGCGGCCGCGCCGATCACGAGCAGCATGGCGAAGCCCGCCGGCAGCGCGAGCGGCGCCGCAAGACCGCGCCGTTGGGTGGCAGTACTCATCTCGCTGCCAGGTTCACCTGCCGCCCAGGCGCACGTCGATGACCTTTACACGTTCTTAACGCCGTCCCGGCCCTTCTTCACACGCCATTAGCGCCACCAGCCGGGCGCCCCGCGGGTCTGATTCCTTGATCGCGGAAGATTTGCGCGCTGGCACCCCCCGGAGCATCCGTGATCATGAACGAGGTGGGCTTGCGCGGCGCGGGACCGCGGGACGGCGGCGGGGCGGGTCGGGCCGGGGCGGGTTGGGGCCGGGCGGGTTGGGGCGGGCGCGCTGATCAGGTCGGCGGGGCTGGCTGGCGGGACGCGCTGCGCAGCAGTTCCTGGTAGAGGGCGGAAGTATCCGGATGCGGCTCGCCGGCCGGCGCGATATCGGCGATCACGCCGAGGCAATGCTGCCACGCCTCGCGCACGCCGGACAGATTGCCTGCCACGTGCTCGGCCCGCATCAGGGCGCGCCATAGCTGCTCGGCGGCGACGTCGCCGGCCAGGCCGGCCCGCGCTGCGCGGGCCGAGGCAGACGGGTCGCCGGCGGCAAGCTCGAGCGCGGCGAGCAGTTCCGCCACGTCCACGATCTGGGCCCGGACCGTCTCCACGAAGGCCAGGTCGAGCCACCAGTGGTAGCAGTCATTGAACGGCTGTCCGCGGACCAGCGCCAGCGCCTCGCGCAAGTCGCCGCGGTCCCTGGCGGCCAGTCCGTGCTCGGCGAGGCCGCTGAAGTCCGTCCAGTCGAACCGCGCGTCCGGGTGCAATGAGTACTGCCCGCCGCCGAGGTGCACGATCCATTCGCCACCGCCGGGAGCGTGGCCGAGCTGGCGCCGGGTCCGCGCGATGAGCTGCCGGAGCGAGTCACTCGGCTTCGGGTGATCTGGATCGGCGCCGAGCAGGTACCCGAGCTGCGGATTGGACAGTCCTACCGGCCCGTTCAGCGCCAGCGCTAGGATCAGCTGACTCTGCGCCGGAAGCAGCGCGCCGGACGCGCCGTTGATCGTGAACGACCCGAGAATCCCGATCCGCAGCGGCCCGGTCTGCGCCGGGGCTGTGACGCCATCCGGCGGGTGGCTGGCATCAGTCTCCGGCCCGGGCCCGCCCGGGTCAGGCCCGTCTGGCCCGGCCGTAGCGCCGAGCGGGCCTGGCCCGCCGTCCTGGCCGGCCAGCGGATGCGGGAAAGGCCCGGTGCCCTGGCCATCATCCGGTCCCGCGGTGAGGTCCCCGAGCAGTCCGGACAGCCCGTCATCGGCCAATCCTGCCAGCCCGTCTGCTGCCAGGCCGTCGGCTGCCAGGCCGTCGGCTGCCAGGCCGTCGGCTGCCAGGCCGTCCGCTGCCAGACCGGGATCTGTCGCAGCCTCCGGCAGGTCCGGCCAGTCCGCCAGACTGAGCGAGGCTGTCCAGCTGGAGCCGTCGTAAGGCGGCAGGTCTGCGGCGACGTCTCCGTCCAGGGCGGCAGTCTCGAACAGGCTGACGATCGACGCGTAGTCCTGTTCAGTCAGCGCCTGCGGCCTGACCTCCAGCTGCATCGGGAAGATCTGCGCGACGATTCCGCCCGGCCGGCCCGGATCGGATGAGACCTGGAAGCTAGCCGGGGCGGATGATCCGCCCGGAGCATCCTGGTTGCCCGCCACCAGCGCGGCTATCCCGCCAGGATCGCCCGCGATGTCAGCCAGGAAGGAGAGCTGCGCGGCTGTCGGCGGCACCCGGCTGACCAGCAGGGACAGCGCCCAGTCCTCGTCGTCCGGATCGGTTATCCGGCGGAACCGGACGTCGGTCGGGCCGCCGTCGCCAAGCCTGCGCTGCAGGGTGACGGCCTTGGCGGCCAGCAGATCCAGCGCCTCGTCGAGGCTGTCGCATGTCTTGGCCCGGCCCGCGGTTACTTCCAGCTCGCCGTAACCGCAGATGATCAGGTCATACCAGCCGGCCAGCTCGCTAGTGGCAAGCTCAGTGGCAGCGGTAGCCAGCACGCGGTTCACCAGCCGCGGCGGCCCGTCGACGGTGGTGACCCGCAGGTGCTCCAGGTCGACCAGCAGGTATCCGCCGCTGTCGTCGGCGACGCCGGCGGTCAGCAATCCGGGCAGTAGGTCGCCCTGGGAATCCGGCCGCCCGCCGGTCGGCAGCGCGCCGTCGGGCAGCGCGCCGTCGGGCAGCGCGAGGTGCCAGGCCATTCCCTGGCGGCCACCGGGCACGCTGAACGGCGGCGGCGGCGGCTCGCTGGCCGGCGATGCGAGCAGTATCTCCATTGCCGAGCTGGTGAGATGAATGCCGGCCACGTCCGGCAGCTGCTGGCCGGACACCGCCAGGCCAGTCCCGAGCTCGTCTAGCACCGTGCGCAGCGCGGTAGCGGGCCGCGGCGGCCGGACCGCGCGTAGCCGCCGCTCTTCGGCCATCACCGGCGCACTGGCCGGCATGGGTATCCGTCGGCCAGGCAGCCTGGCCTGCCGCTGCTGATGCCGCATCCGCGCGATCGCCACCATCACCCCGCCGGTAAGCATCCCGGCGGCGAAGACCGCTATCGGCGGGATCTGCTGCTGCGGGGTGAGCGGGGGCGGATCGGCAGCCGCGCGGCTGGCCGGCAGGTTCTGCCCGGACAGGCTGGGCGCGGGCGCGGCGGAGCCGGGCGAGCCCGCGCGGCCGGATGCGGCCGGATGCGGCCGGCTGAAGCGGTGATCCCTGGACGGATGGGAGGGATGATGAGCGGGCTGCGGCGGCAGAGACTGCTGCCCGCTCGCGGTCGATGGCAGCTGCAGCACCCACCCTGGCATGATCAAGGCCGGGTCCCTGAACACCTGGCCGCCGCCCATCTCGTGCCCGATGTTGAGCCCCACGATCTCGTGGAACATCTCGCCGTCGCCGAGGTAACGCTGGGCGATCGTCCACAGGCACTCGCCCGGGCGTACGACCACCGCTTGGTACGAAGCCATGCTCATCACCTGCGGGGCGGCCGGCGGACTGGCGGACTGGCCCCCGGCAGCCTCGGCCCAGCTGTCATCGGCCCCGGTATCGTGACCCTGGCCGCCACTGGCCAGGGTCCTGCCGGTCACCAGGGTTGTGCCGTGCACCGGGCCGGCACCCTGGCCGGGGGTTGCCAGGGTGCCCGGATCCGGGACGCTTGCCAGCGTCACCGGACCCGGCCCGGCCAGGGTGCCGGAGCCCGCGAGATCGGACGGCGTGCTGGTCGCCATCGCGACCGGGCCGGCTGGCGCGGCGGCGAGCAGCGCAGCGGCCGGGCTGCTGAAGGTGAGCGCGACGAGCGCCACCAGCTGGCTGGCCATGGTCTGCAGGCCGCCGAGCCAGAGCCGCGGAGCCCGCCTGCCGCTGATCGCGGCAACGGCCTCGGTGACGACCGCCAGGCTGAAGAGCGCCCAGGCGAGCCAGCTGACGTCCCGGACGGCAGCCAGGAACAGGCTGCCGTCATCCCGGCGCAGCAGCGCGTGGCCGGCCTGGTGCAGGGACGGCAGGCGGTGCGGTACCGGGCTGCCGCCGAATCTGTACAGCACGGCGGGCAGGCCGATGACCAGCAGCAGCAAGGTGATCATGGCAGTCAGCCCGCGCAGGGCGGCGGCCGCCCGGCGCCGGCGAATGCGCATGCGCCCTTTCATGCGCCCGGTCCCGTGACGCCGGTCACCAGCGACGCGATGGCCGATCCCGTCGATGTCATCGAGTTAATGTGGATGATCGAAAGGACCCTGGTTGGCTCCGCGATCGTCACCCTGACCTGGATGGCCTCCCGGCCGCTGGCCGTCACGGTGCCCTGGAAGCCGCCTGCGGTCAGGTAGGCGCGCGCGGCGGTGATGGCCTGAGCCTGGTCGACCACGAATGTGCCGTGTGCGTAGGCTGTGGACTGATCTACCATCCCAGCTCCCGCGCGGGCCGCCTCCTGGGCGACGGCGTCCGCGTTCTCGGCGGCTCTGAGCTTGGTGCCGCCATCGATGACGATTCCGGCCAGGGCGATCAGCGCTACGCCCAGCGCGGCCAGCATCAGGGTGATCGAGCCGCGGTCCGGCCGCGAGCGGCTGCCGCGCAGCCGCCGGGTGGCGGCGGCCGTGCGGGCGGGACGGCGCGCGCACGCGCGCCATCGGGGCCGGACCGGTCGGCGCATCGACGACCCCCACTGGTCAGGTTCATCCGGTGCTGTGTGGCCCGATTGTGCTTGGCGCAGTGTGATAGTTCCTGTGACACCGACCACGCCGCGTCACCTCGCCCGGAAGGGATCGAGCGGGGACGTGAAGCTAGCCCGCAGCGTTCTGCTCCCCGGCATCCCGGGAACAAGCAGGTCGGCCAGTGGCACCTGGCAGGTGACCCGCGCGGTGACCCGCGCGGGCCGGCCGACGGCCACCGCGAAGCCGCCGGTATCCACGGTTACCACCGGCGTGCAGTCGATGGAGTCCTGGCTTAGGGCCTGCTGCGCGCTGGCCAGCGCCGCCGCCCGGGCCGCCGCCGGGTCCCGCGATATCGATGCCTGCCGGGCCGCGTCCCGGGCGGCGGCGGCCACCGATCCCTGCGCGATCGATGTCCGCCCGGCCGCGATCAGCAGCCCGAACAGGAACAGCAGCACTGGGCCGAGGATGACGATCTCGAGCGCGGCATTGCCGCGGTCGGGCCGGGCCGGGCCGGATCTCATCGCAATGCTCCCGCGGATCATGGCGTGGTGAACTGCTCGACTGGCGCCCTGGCGACCTGCCGGACCCTGATGACGATCCCGGGTACCAGCGACGGCGCCTGGCCGCTGACCGTCACCTCGACGGTCGCCGCGCTGCTGCCAGCGGTGGTCGCGGCCGGGGTGAGCAGGTAACCGGATGCCGACTGGCGGGCGAACGCCAGGGCCGCGCGCGGCCCCGCGTCCAGCGGGGCATGCTGCGCCCGCGCGGCATCCGCGCCCTGGCGGGCGGCGGCCAGCGCCGCCTGCCTGGCCAGGTACCAGAGGGATGTCTGCGCGATGGCCATCACGACCAGCAGGAACACCGGCACGATAACGACGTAGCTCAATGTCAGCGCGCCGCGGTCATCACGGCCGTGCGCCCGGCACCGGGTAGCCAGCATCGGTCAGGGGATCTTCCCCTCGTACTTCGTTACTTCACTGGTGAAGAAGACGCCGGCCGCGACGGCCGCGACGACCAGGATGCCAGCGATCACGATCCACTCCAGCGTGATCGCGCCTGACTCAGGGTGCCCGCTAGCGGCAGCATCGGCCCGGGCGCGCGCCCGCAGCAGCAGGTATCTGACGATGGTCCACAACGGACTTGGCATGCAGCCTCCTTCGGTTCGGCGGGACTATCCCGCGCCTAGCGTCCGGTACATCACCGGGAAGATGATCAGCAGCAGGAATCCGGCGCCCAGCAGGGCGATCGGGATCACCATGGTGGTGCTGCGCGATCCGGCGATGGCACGGTCGCCGGAGAGGGCCTGGGCTCGCATCGAGGCGGCCCTGGCACTCAGCGTCTCGATGATCCGGGCGCCTTCCTGCCCGGCGACGCCGGCGATGTCAGCCAGGTCGGACAGTTCGGTCACGCCGGTCTGGCTGGCCAGGGCCGCCAGCCCGGCCCACGGGGCGAGGCCGGCCTTGCGCGCCTCGTCGAGGGCAGAGCCGATCCGCTCGAAGGCCCAGCCGCCGCCGATCCCGGCCGCGGCCTCCAGCGCCTCGGTCGGCGCAGCGCCGGCCCCGCGCTCCAGCGCCACCAGGTCGAGATAGCTGGTGAGCGCGTGCCGGAAATCGGCCCGCCGCTCGGCGGCGTTGACCTTAGTGACCAGATCCGGGGCGAAGAACATCGCCGCGCCGAAGGCCAGCGAGGCGGCGGCGGGCAGCGCTAACGGCAGGCGGCCGCCGCCCAGCAGCACCAGCGCGGTGAAGAACGGCACCACGGCCAGGCCGACCGCGCCGCAGACGATCTTGCTGGCTATCCACGCCTCGCGATCCTGGCCGAGCATCGCCAGGTCCATGCTGGGCACCGGCAGCCAGGGTGCCGCCGCGCTAAGCCGCCGGGCAGCCTGCCGGGCGGCGGGCGCAGCAGTCGGCGGCTCCCCGCCACCGACCGCGTCCAGCCTGGCCAGCGCCGCCTCCAGCCGGGTGCGTGCTGGCAGGATCTCGCGGGCAACTCCGAAGATGCCGAGTCCGGCCGCGAGGCCGGCCACCGCTACCCAGATGTTCACTGGCGCCTCCCCGCGTCGAGCCGCGCGGCCGCGGCAGCACCCGGCAGGCCGGCGTCCGGGCCGGTCGGCGGATCCAGGAACCGGCCCGGAGCCGGGATGTTGCCCAGCCGGTGCAGCCAGCCCAGGCCGGCCGCGTACAGGCCGGCGACCAGCGCGAGGACAATCTGGCCAGGCACGGTCCCGTAGGGCGCGGAGTAGGCGCGGTTCGCCGCGGCGAAGACGGTGAACCCGACGATGAATACCGTGATCCACCGGACCGTCGTCCGATGCTGCGCGCGCTCGGCATCGATCTCCCGGCGGGCGGCGACATCCCGGCCGAGCATCTCGGCTAAGGCGCTCAGCACGGCGTGCGCGCCGCCGCCGCGGCGGCTGGTGGCGATGATCAGTGCTGCCGCGATGCGGTCGCCGGCCGGATCGCCGATCTCCGCGGCGAAGGCCCGCAGTGCCGTCTCGGTGCCGGTCCTGGCGGCTAGCCGCTTGGCCAGCGCGCCGACCTGGCCGGCAATCGCGGGCGGGGCTGAGCGGGCGCTCGCCTCCAGCGCATCCTCCAGGGCGCGGCTGGCGGTGAGCATGTCGGCAAGCCGGCGCGCCCATTGCTCCAGTGCCTCCAGCGTGGCGGTCCGCCGGCGCTGCTCCCGGCCGGAGGCGAGCTTCGGCAGGAAGATCACCGCCAGCGCGGCGGCGACCGCCGCGACCGGCCAGCGGGTGACGAGCAGCACGGCCAGGAACGCGGCCAGCGCGAGCAGCAGGCGCACCGTGGTGGCCGCTGACAGGGCCCGCACCGCGCGTCCCGGCGGCGTGCCCGGCGGCGGCGCGCGCCTGGTGAGCTCGGCGGCGAATGCCGCGATGCCGGCCGCGATCAGGGCACCGCCGAAGGCGGCCAGGACGATCACCGCCAGCCCTCCGCCCTGGCCATCGCGCGCTGCCGGTCCAGCAGGCCCGCCTGGAAGCCTGCTGCCTCGAGCCGGCCCAGCATCCGCGGCGACGGGGTATGCGCGGCGACGGCCTTCCCGGCCGGTCCCTCCGGCAGGAAGAGCCTGTTGACAGCCGGGCGTTCGGTGTCGCCTGGCGGCATGACCTCGAGGATCTCGGATACGAACCGCACCGTGCGCCTGCCGTCGTACCTCTTCTTGACGTGCACGATCAAGTCGACTGCCATCCCGACGAGCACGTGGATCGCGCGCTCGGCCAGGGCCAGGCCGCCGCGCAGGCCGAGGATCAGGATGCGGTCGAATGCCTCGGTTGGCGAGTTCGCGTGCAGGGTGCACATCGACCCGTCCTGGCCGGAATTCATCGCCTCCAGCATCGGCATGATCTCGGACCGCCGGACCTCGCCGACCAGGATCCGCTGCGGGTTGTGCCGCAGCGCGTGGGCGACGAGGTCATGCAGCGTTATGCCGCCGACGCCCTCGGAGTTCGGATCCCTGGCCTCGAACGCGATCACGTCCGGGTGCCCGGGCAGGTCGTGCAGGTACAGTTCGTACTCAGATTCCAGCGTGGCCACCCGCTCGCCAGGCGGGATCTCGGCGGCCAGCGCGCGCAGCAGCGTGGTCTTCCCGGCGTTCACGCCGCCGGTGACGATGATGTTGTACCGGCTCCGTACCGCTGCGGACAGGAACGCGGCGAGCGGCGGATCGACGGTGCCGAGCTGGACCAGCTTCGCCAGGGTCACGTCGAGCTGGCCATGCCGGCGGAGCGAGACGCACGGCCGCGGCGTCACCGACATCGTGGCGGTCATCCGGGCGCCGCCGGCCAGCGCCACGTTGACCAGCGGCGCGCCGGCCGAGAAGTCTCGCGCAGTCTGGCCGCCGCGGGCGGCCCAGGTACGGATCATCTCGATCAGCGCCTCGTCGCTGGCCGCGACCGGGGGCGCTATCACGCGCTCTCCCGTCGCGTAGGTGACCCATACCTGGTCGCACCCGTTGATGTCGATGTTTTCCACGGCCGGGTCCCGCAGGTAGCTGGCGAGCGGCCCGAGGCCGTACCGCTGGTCGTAGACGGCCTGCGCGAGCGCTTCCCGGTCGGCCGGCGAGGGCACCAGCGCGCCTGCCCTGACCTGTCGTTCAGCCCAGGCTCTGGCCGCCTCGCGGATCAGCGGCAGGATCGCCTCCGGCGGTGCGCCGTCCTCAAGCCGACTGGCGACCATGGCGTGAATCTCGGCCACGCCGCGCTGCAGCCGGGGATCGGCGGGCGCGGCGGGCGGGGGCGCCGGAACCGCGGCTTTACGCTGGCCCTCCGCCAGTGCCGCCGCGGCTGGCCAGCGCAGCTCGGTCATGCCGCTGGCCCAGCACCAGGCGCCGGGCCCGGCGCGGCCAGGGCCGGATCCGGCGCGGCCGCGCCGGTGTCGTCGCGCAGCGCCCGGCCGACCACTGCCGCGGCCCGCAGCAGTGGCCGGGCCGGCAGGCTGCGCCGGCTTCCGGTGCCGTCCGATAGCACGCTCGCGGCCTTGCGGTCATCCGGCAGAGTGCCGGCGATGGGCACCCGCAGGACCCTGGCAATGTCACGGGGAGCCTGCCCGCCATCACCCGCCAGCAGCAGCTTCACGCGCTGCAGCCCGTCGAGCAGCTGGCCGAGCATCTCGACCCGCGGCCGGGCGCCGGCCACCTGGCGCAGGGTGGGCCGCAGCACGAGTACGACGACGCGCGCTGCGGCCAGCACGGCGAGCGGCCCCTCGCCGGCATCAAGCCGGCCGCAGTCGGCGATCACGTCGGCCGGGAGCGACGAGAAGGTGGCGGCAAGCGCTGGCCACGCGGGTGCCAGCCCGGCTCCTTGCCGGGGGTCGGAGATCCCGGCTAGCAGCAGCCGCTGACGGGCGTCGTCCAGCTCGATCAGCTGCGGCCAGAGCGCGCGGGCGGCGGCATCCGGGCCGCGGCCCGCGTCGAACGCGAGGCTGAGCAGGCCGCGGCTGGCGGGCAGGTGGCCGGCGAACAGCCCGGCCAGGATGTCGCCGCCGCTGGGGTCGCACTCGGCCAGGATGACCTGGGATGGCCAGCCGAGCGCCAGCGCGAGCGCGGATGTCGTCACGCCGGGTGATCCGCCCGCTGAGACGAGCGCGTATAGCGCCATCAGGAACCCCGCCGGGTAACGACGAGCGCGATCTCGCCGGTCGCAGCCTGCTGCGCGACCGCGGTCCCGGCGCCGGCCGGCACCAGCAGGTCGACGACGTCCAGCCCGTCCTGATCAGGGACATTGCGGACTTTCTGGACTACGCCGAACACCGGCCGGGTGAGCACCGGCGTCGCGGTCGCGTTCCCGCCGGCCGAGCCGGGTGCCGCTAGCGCCAGCACCTGGTCGCCGGGAAACAGCCCGCTGGCCGGCAGCTCGGAGGGCTTGACCGGGATGGGCACCAGGACCTGGCCGGCTACCGGCGGCTGCGCTGTGGTCAGCTCGGAGGGGGCCAGCAGCGTTCCCGGCCGCAGTGCGGTGGCGGCGATCTCGCCGACTACCTGCTGCAGCTGCCTGCCCGGGATCACCTGCAGGCCGGCCCCGACGACCACTGTGGTGGTGCCGAGGTCGGCGGCGGTGATCACCGCGCCGGCCGGCACTGCCGCCGTCACCAGCACCACCGGCACCTGATGGTTGGCCCGCTGGTAGAGCCCGGCGCTCACCAGCACGCCAGCGCCGACCAGAGCGACCGATAGCGCGATCATCGCGGGACGGCGGCGGCGCGGCAGGCCGCGCAGCTGGCCTAGCTGTGGTGTCATGCCGCTGCCATTGGGCGGCAGGTCGGCCTCCGGGTGGTAGGCAGTGCCGAAGCCCGGGACCGGCTGGCCAGCGGTCACCGGCCGCCTCCCGTCACCAGAGCCTGCCCCTCGGCCACCCGGACACCGAACGTGGTCGTTTCCGTCAGCGGCGGGTTCACCGCGCCGCCGGCGCCGCCCGACCCCGTCCAGGTCGCGGTCCAGGTGACCGACACCGATACCTGGTACGCGTGACCGGGCTGCAGGTCCGATGACTGCGGGTAGGTGTACGAGCAGTCAGTGTGCTGCGCGCTGGCCGGCTTACCCGGGTCGTATGCGGTACCGGGTCCGGCGCATGCCTTGTCCGGCAGGCCGCTGCCGGGCGAGATCGTGAGCTTGCCGGGGATCGCGGTGACCTTGGCCCACACCGGGCCGACCGAGACCTCCGCGGTGACCGGATGCCACTGGCTGGCGGGCAGCCATACCCACTCGGGCAGGCCCACCAGGCCGGGCCGCCCGCGCGGCGGCGCAGTAGCGGGCTTCGGCAGCGGCACGGACAGCTCCGCGAGTGCCTGCTGCAGCAGTTCCTGGGGGGTGACGCCGGGATTCGTCGCGGTGGATCCGGTGGGCACCAGGACCAGCCCGGTCTGCTCGGTCAGCTGGCAGATGATCCACATCCATTTCTCGCCCTTGGGCGCCGGATAGGGATCGGGGTAGCCGGGCGGGAGGGAGACCAGCCTGCAGGTGTCGCCGCCCCCGCCGCCGCCGCCCCCGCCGCCGCCGCCGCCCCCGCCGCCTCCGCCGCCCGGACCCCCCGGACCGCCACCGCCGTTATCGCAGACGACCACCCAGCCGGTGGGAGTCGGGACCACATGGCAGCCCGGCGGCGGGCTGCCGCTGGTGGCCGCCGCGGGCCGCGCGGCGGCCGCTGCCATCGTGGCGGCCTGCAGCCCGCTGGTTGCCGCTGCGGCCGGAGTTGCCTGGCCGGCGGCCACGGCCGTGATAGCGATGGCCAGCATCAGGTTCTTCAGGGTGCGCATAGTGCCTCCACCGGGAGGATGTTGCTCACGAGCCACCTGCCGCCCTGCCGGACGAGCCTGGCGTAATAGTTGGCCCGCGGGCTGCCGAAGCTGTGCGGGAAAACCTGGCCGGTGCGCGCGTTCCGCAGCCCGGCGTGGCTGAGATCGATGCAGTCGTGCACGGTCGCGATGCCGTTGCGGATCCGGACGCCCAGGACGTGCAGCACCGGGCTGCCGTCGGTGACGGCATGCCTGGCCCAGTCCTGCCGGAATGCCCTGATGAGCGCGGGCAGGGCAGTTGGCATGGCGTACCGGGCCAGGATCTGCCGCGCGCGCCCGGCCCGGCCCGCGTTCAGCGCCTCGTCGCTGGCCGTCCAGTAGCCGGCATAGGCGGCCATTACCTGCTGGCGCACGCCTGGCTGGTCAGCCAGCCGGGCCGGTGACTGGGCCGCGGCCTTGCCCGGCAGCGCGACGCTGGCCTGGCCAGCACCAGCGCCCGCGCAGCCGGCCAGCAGCAGGCAAAGCGGCACGGCGAGCACGGCCGCGGCGAGCGCTGGCAGCATGCTCCGCCGGCGCCTGGCTCGGACTGCGCCGGGCCGGCGTAACAGGCTCGTGCCGGGGAAGGCTAACAGCCAGCCCGCACGGGCAAAGCTAGACATCAACCGGGATACTCCCACTCCTGGTTATTCGCGGCCTCTGACCGCGCGTGACAGCATGCCGCAGACCCGGCACCGAGCACAAGAGCCCCGATTGCGAATAGTGACTTGATCATTACAAGTATCCGGCCGCGGCGGGCGCGGCCCCGCCCCGCGCCCGGTTCGCCGGTGGCCCTGCCACCTGCGCTATGCCGGGTCACTGGCGGCCTTGTGCTGCCGTCGCTGGCGGTAGCGCGGGCCGGCCGCGCGGTGTCCCCGGTCGCCAGCCTGCCGTACCGGCAGTTAGCCTCCTGGCAAGGCCGCATTCCCGGCGCCTGGCCAGGTACCGCCACCAGGCCCGCCGCGGCGGGGTGGAGGCGCAACATGTCAGCTCCCGGGGTATACGCCGACCTGCGGGCGCAGCGGGCATGCTGGCATCCGGTCAGCTACGGGCACCAGCTCACCGACCGGCCGGTGCACGCGGATTTGCTCGGCGAGTCGCTGGTGCTGTGGCGCGGCCCGGGCGGCGACCCGCGGGCGATGTCCGACCTCTGCGTGCACCGGGGCACCGCGCTGTCCCTCGGCTGGATCAGCGGTGACCAGATCATCTGTCCGTATCACGGCTGGCGGTACGCCGCCGACGGCCGCTGCGTGGCGATCCCGCAGCTGCCGGATCCGGCCCGGGTGCCGGCCAGGGCGCGGGTGCCGGCATTCAGCGTGCAGGAGCGTTACGGCCTGGTCTGGGTGGCGCTCGAGCCACCGCGCTGGCCGGTACCCGAGGTGCCCGAGCTTGAGGACGAGGCCTGGACAGTCGTGTCGGCCGGGCCGTACCGGTGGGCCTGCGATGCGGCCCGCCAGGTAGAGAACTTCACCGACTTCGGGCACTTCCCCTGGGTACATCCTGGGCTGCTCGGCGATCCGGACCGGCCGGTCGTGCCGCGGCACGAGGTGCGCACCGAGGACCATGTGCTGCACTACTCGATCGTCCGGCCGGAGGCGCCCAATACTGACGACTTCCCGGTGTTCGGCAATGAGCAGGCGTCACCGCCTGAGCGGCGCAGCCGGTACGAGCTGCACCTGCCCTACACCATCGCGCTGCGGCTTGACTGGGGCGGCCAGCGCGGCATGGTCTACTTCTTCGCCGGCCAGCCGGAGGCCGCGGACCGCTGCACCGGGTACGTGGTAATCGGCCGAAATTACAACTTCGGCCAGCCCGCTCTGGTCATCCAGGAATTCGAGAATACGATCTTCGGCCAGGATCAGCTGATCGTCGAGTCGCAGCAGCCCGAGCGCGTGCCGTTCGACCTGGCGGCCGAACTCCACCTCAAATTCGACGCCGTCGCCGTTGCTTACCGCAAGGCCATGCGGGCGCACGGGCTGGCTGCCGCCGGACCTGGCCACGGCCAGCCGGGCGGCACCGGCGGGAGCCGGCCAGCCGGCCCGGCCGGCCGGGCCGGCCTGGAGGGCTAGGCCGCTGCACGGCGTCGGCCGTCCCGCCATGCGGTCGCAGTAATGTCCACATTGCGGTGGCTCATTGGGCGGGACATTGCGCCGAAGATCGGCTTGGCCGCGCCATCAGGAACTGTGGATCTTTTAAGAAGTTGCAAAGTTTTGCGCATTGGAGATGGATTATCCCGCAATCGCATGATAAGTTCTGGCTTCTTACCGAGGAGGCGCCTCGATGGCAAAGAAGTCAAAGATAAAGATCCGTAAGCTCGCCAGGGCCGAGACCGCCGCCGGGCTGTGCTCCACTAATTCCTGAACGCCCGCCTGGCCGCGTTCACGAGGCCGCCCCGGGTCGGCTGCCTGCGGTGACTGCGCCTTTCCGGCCCGGAGGATGGCCGCCTGGCTAAGAAAGATCATCAATTAAATGCGCAGGCCACGGATTAAGCCTGAGCACGCACCGTACCGCACCACCGGGGGCCAGGTCCGGATCGGCGGCGGCGTACACGGGATCGCCGCGGAGATCACCGATCCGGGCGGGTGGCTGTGGAACCTCATCACTGCAATCGATGGCACCGCCAGCCCGGCGCAAATCGTCGGCCGGGTTTGCCGTGCGCACCCGGATGCCGCCGAGGCCGACGTGGGCGATGCCCTGGAGAGCCTGATCGGGGCCGGGTACGTGGAGGACGCGGCGGCTGAGGAGCCCGCTGACTTCAGCCTCAGGGAACAGCGCCGCTACTGCCGCAGCATGCAGTTCTACCGCTGGGTCGACCTGCGCCCGCGCAGCAGCCCGTGGGACGTCCAGCGCATCTTGCGCAGTGCCCGGGTGGTCCTGGTAGGCATCGGCGGCACCGGGACGTCTGCGGCGCTGACACTTGCCGCGACCGGAGTCGGGCACCTGCACTGCGTCGACGCTGATGTGGTCGAGTTATCGAACCTGAATCGCCAGATCCTCTATACCGAGAGCGATCTCGGCAGGCCGAAGGCAGCAGCGGCGGCGGCGCACCTGCGGCGGCATAATTCGGACATCGAGATCACCGGCGCGCGGCTGCGGATCGGCTCGCTGGAAGACTGCGCGGCGGCCATCGACGGCTGCAGCCTGCTCGCCCTATGCGCCGACCAGCCAGATAATCTCCAGCACTGGGCGAACCGGGCCTGCCTGGCGGCGGGCATCCCCTGGGTCGACGGCGGCTATCACGGGCCGCTGGTCACCGCGGGCGCCTACGTGCCAGGTAACGGTCCCTGCTGGGAGTGCCTGCGCGTGGGCGAGCTAGCCCGGCTGGGCTTGCCTGCAATCGATTCCGCCGGCATCGGCCGGGGCCCGCCGCGGGTGCCGGGCAATGCGGCCTGCGCCGTCACCGCGGCGCTGTCCGGGCAGTTAGTCGCACATCTGGCCATCGCGCTGCTCACCGGGACATCGCCGGTAACGCCCGGCACGATATACGGCATGAACCTGATGATGCTCGGCGATCAGGTGGTGGTCCAGCATCCCCGCCGCGGCGACTGTCCTGCATGCGGCGGCAGCAGGGATGATCGCCGGTGAGATGATCGCTGCTTACGGGCTGGCCGGCCGAGCCGGCCGCATCAGCGTTCAGGGAGGCATCGTGCTGTACATCCTCGCGCTGTCGCGCTCGGCGCTCGTCGTCCGGCACTGGTTCGAGATCAACCTCGATGACGCGTCGATGGAGCATGGTGCCCGGATCGAGCTGCGCGAGCTGGCCGCCGGCGGGCATCGCGGCAGCGAGTCGGCGGCCCAGCTGATCATGGCTGACCGGCCGCTCTGGCGAGCGGATCTCTTCGACCGGATGCGGGACGATCCCGGTACCTTCGGCGCCGCGCACTACCACCCCGGCTTCACCGGAAATGAGCCATCGGACCGGGTCTGGGATGCCGCGCTGACGGCTGACCCGTGGCGGTGGCTCTTCGACCAGGTGATCAGCGCGGGCGCCGCGGCGAATGGCATCGGGTGGCCGGTCGATCCCGCTGACGCCGGCGAACTGCCAGGCCTGGCCGAGGACGTTGTCGCGCTGGCCCGCCAGTTCTCCCCGGCCTGCTGCGGCTCGGCCGCCGAGTGTTACCGGCTGACCAGGGATGCCCGGGACGCGGTCCGGCTGATGGTCCGCGGCCTGCAGCGGCCCGGCCAGCTGGACGCGGCCTTCGTGGCGCCATGGCTGGCGGCCGGCTAGCTCCGCTAGCGCTGCCGGGCGGGCGGTGGCCACCCGTTTGCCTGAATGCTGGTCCGCAGCCGGCCGGCCCTGGCTGGATCGCGAGGCGCCGTGCCAGCCGGACGGACGGCGAGCCGGCTGGCCTGGTGGTCCGGACGTATCCGGGCCGCTGCCGTGCGAACCTGGTAGACAAGCCATAAGCTGCGCGTTTGACCTTGTCCCTGGGGGACGCTGCAGCCTTGACCTGAACGGGCGGCCGCCCGGCTTGAGGAAGGCGATATGACGCTGCTGACGATCGATGCGTTCGCACGGCATCACGGCTGTCGCCGAAGGTGCTGCTGCTCTACGACGACACCGGGGCCCGGCGGCTCGCCGCCTTTCTCATCGACTACCTGTCCGGGAAGGACACCGCCATGCCCGAAGCGCGCCAGACCCTGGGAATCCGCTATGCCGTGCAGACCGACATCGGCCAGCACCGGGAGAGCAACGAGGACTCGGCCTACGCGGGCGCGCGGCTGCTCGCCGTCGCCGACGGGATGGGCGGCCATGCGGGCGGCGAGGTCGCCAGCGCGGCCGCTATCGACGCGCTGCGGCCGCTCGACGCCGAGCTCCCGGCAGGCGACCTGCTGAACGCCCTGCAGCACGCGGTACGCCAGGCCAACGATGCCATGCGGCACATCGCCGAGTCCGACCCGTCACTCCGCGGGCTCGGCACTACCCTTACCGCGATGCTCTGGTCGGGCTCCCAGCTGGCGCTCGTCCATATCGGCGACTCACGGGCCTACCTGCTACGCGATGGCGAGCTGTTCCAGATCACCCACGACCACACCCTGGTGCAGACGCTCGTGGACGAGGGACGGCTGACCGTCGACGAGGCGGCTTCGCATCCGCAGCGGTCGCTGCTGCTGCGAGCCATCGACGGCCGGGAATCCGAGCCTGACCTGCAGCTGCAGGACGCCGCCCCGGGCGATCGCTACCTGCTCTGCTCCGACGGCCTGTACGCCGTGGTCAGCGCGGAGAGGATCCGGGAGGTCATGACCGCGGTCGCCGATCCCGAGGACGTGGTCAGGAAGCTGGTCGACCTGGCGAACGCCGGCGGCGGCCCGGACAACATCACCTGCGTCGTCGCCGACGTGGTGCAGCTGTAGCCCGCCGCCGGGTAATCGCTGGCGGGACTCAGCGCCTGATTGATACCATCAGGCCATGCGATCAGCTGTCATGCGCTGGTGGCCGCCGCAGTAAGGCGGCCAGCTAAACCTGTATGCGGGGGCCGCCCGACGGCGGCCCGTAACTGTCTCAGCGGTAACTGCTTTCAGCTGTTTCAGCGGACGTGACCGGCCCGCGGGCGACCTGCCGCCCGAGCAAGGGAAGGTCACGAAGATGTTCCACTCCGGCACCATCACCGCCTCCGGCGGGTCAGCGCGCGGTAGCGCCGAGCTCGAGGCGGAACTCCGCCGCGCTCCGCAGTCATTCCGCATCCTGACCGGCGACCGGCCGACCGGGCCGCTGCACCTCGGCCATTATTTCGGCACGCTGCAGAATCGGGTCCGGCTGCAGGACCTCGGCGCGGACGTGCTCGTGCTGGTGGCCGACTACCAGGTAATCACCGACCGTGACGCCGGGCCAGGGCTTGGCGCTGATGTGCTCGGCCTGATAGCCGACAACGTGGCGGCCGGCCTCGATCCCCGCCGCGCGACGATATTCGTGCACAGCCAGGTTGGCGCGCTAAATCAGCTCATGCTGCCGTTCCTCAGCCTGCTGAGCGTGCCAGAGGTCGGCCGCAACCCCACTGTCAAGGAGGAATACTCGGCCAGCGGCGGCGCAGCCATGTCAGCCCTGATGTTCACCTACCCGGTGCACCAGGCAGCCGACATCCTTGCCTGCCGGGCCAATCTCGTGCCGGTCGGCAAGGACCAGCTGCCGCACGTGGAGCTGACCCGCACCGTCGCGCGCAGGTTCAACCAGCGGTACAGCCCGGGACGCGAGTTCTTCCAGCTGCCGGACCCGCTGCTCGGCGCCGTGCCGCTGCTGCTCGGCCTGGACGGTCAGAAGATGAGCAAGAGCCGCGGCAACACGATCCCGCTCGGTGCCTCCGAAGACGAGACCGCACGGCTGATCAAGGGTGCCAGGACCGACCTGCAGCGGCATGTCAGCTATGCGCCTGCCGCCCGGCCCGAGGTGGCCAACCTGGTGCTGCTGGCGGCGATGTGCCAGGGCCGCGCGCCGGAAGCTGTCGCCGCGGAGATCGGCAGCGGCGGCGCCGCCCGGCTCAAGGCCGTGGTGACGGAGTCTGTCAACGAGCACCTGCGACCGTTGCGTGCCAGGCGCCGCGAGCTGGCTGCGGACCGGCCGTACTTGCGCGCGGTGCTCCGCCGCGGCAACGAGCGCGCGGCCGCGCTGGCGGAGGGCACGCTCCGGTCCGTACACGAGCTGATGCGGATGGCCTACTAGCCCGGCCCGGCGGGCGTTCCGTGATCGTGGTGGGTTGTCAGTGCCGGAGCACTGAAAAACCTCCACGATCACAAACTTCCGGCCGCCATGATCAGCTCCCGGCGGGTACCTCGCAGATGGCGCCGCGGTCCGCACCGGACACCAGCGCCGCGTACTTGGCCAGCGCACCGGTGCGGTAGTTCGGCTCCGGCCGGGCCCACTGCGCTCGCCGCGCGGCCAGCTCGGCGTCGTCGACCAGCAGCTCAAGCCGCCGCTCGGGAACGTCGAGGATGATCTGGTCACCGTCGCGGGCCAGCGCGATCGGGCCGCCGTCGAACGCCTCTGGCGCCGTGTGCGCTACGCAGGCGCCGAACGTCGCGCCGGAGAACCGCCCGTCGGTCACCAGCAGCACGTCCCGGCCGAGCCCCGCGCCCTTGATAGCGGCGGTCACGGCGAGCATCTCGCGCATGCCTGGACCGCCCTTCGGCCCCTCTTGCCTGATCACCAGCGCGTCGCCCTTACTGACCTGACGCGCGGTGACCGCGGCCATGCAGTCTTCCTCCCGCTCGAACACCCGCGCCCGGCCCTCGAACCGCAGCGTCTCGATGCCCGGGGTCTTGACCACCGCGCCGTTCGGCGCCAGCGAGCCGCGCAGGATCGCCAGCCCGCCGTCCGGCTTGAACGGATCCTTGACCGCCCGGACCACGTCGCCATCCGGGGCGAACGCGTCCTGCACGTTCTCCGCCAGCGTCCGGCCGTTCACCGACAGCGCGTCGCCGTCCACCAGTCCCGCGGACAGCAGCTCCTTCAGCACTACCGGAAGGCCGCCTGCCTGATCCAGCTCGCTCATCACGAACCGCCCGGCCGGGCGCATCGACACGATGTGCGGGGTCCGCCTGCTGACCACGTCGAAGTCATCCAGGGTGAACTCGACCTCGGCCTCCGCGGCGATCGCGAGCAGGTGCAGCACGGCGTTGGTTGAGCCGGCCGTGGCCATCACAACGGCCGCGGCGTTGCCGAACGCGGCCCTGGTCATGATCTGCCGCGGCCGCAGGCCCGCGGCCAGCGCCTGCACCGTGACATCGCCGGTGCGGCGGGCCAGCTCGGTGCGCTCGGCCGAGACAGCGGGCGCGGTAGCCGAGCCGGGCAGCGCCATGCCGAGCGCCTCCGCGCACGCCGACATGGTGTTCGCCGTGTACATGCCGGCGCAGCCGGCCCCCGGGCAGGCGGCGCGCTCGATGTCGTGCAGCTCGCCGTCGGAGACCTGGCCGGCCGCGTGGCCGCCGACCGCCTCGAACACGTCCTGGATCGTCAGCGACCGGCCGCGGGAGAAGCCGGGCAGGATGGTGCCGCCGTATAGGAACGCGGCGGGCACGTCCAGCCGGGCGCAGGCCATCAGCATGCCGGGCAGTGACTTGTCGCAGCCGGCGATCGCGACCAGCGCGTCGAACCGCTCGGCCGACACCATCAGCTCCACGGAGTCCGCGATGATCTCGCGGCTGACCAGCGACGACTTCATTCCCTCGGTGCCCATCGAGATGCCGTCAGAAACCGCGATGGTGCCGAACTCAAACGGCACCGCGCCGGCCTGCCGCACCCCGTCCTTGGCCGCGGCGGCCAGTCCGTTCAGGTGCAGGTTGCACGGCGTCACCTCGTTCCAGGACGAGGCGACGGCCACCTGCGGGCGGCCGAGGTCCTCCTCGCTGAGCCCGACGGCGCGGAGCATCGCGCGGGCCGGCGCGCGGCCCGGGCCGGTGGTGAGCGGGCCGGAACGCGGCCGCGGCAGCTTGCTGGACATTTCGGGAGGCCTCCAGTCAATCGGCTTGGACAAGCAGGGCAAAGATCATGATCAACGGATCCGCGGCGGCTAGGCAGACGCGCCGGACGCGGTGAACTCGGGGCTGGCCAGTGGCTGTGCGCCCGCTCGCAGCAGACCGTACTCCACGCCATCGGCCAGCGCTTCCCACGATGCGGTGACGATGTCCTGCGACACGCCCACTGTCGTCCACTCGCCATCGTGGTCGGCCGAGGTCAGCATCACCCGGGTCACTGCGCTGGTCGCCGCCCGGCCATCCAGGATGCGGACCTTGTAGTCGACCAGGCGGATGCTGGCCAGGGCCGGGTAGCGCTCGGCCAGGCCGCGGCGCAGCGCCTGGTCGAGCGCGTGCACCGGCCCGACGCCCTCGCCGACGGCGACCACCCGGTGCCCGCCGAGCAGCAGCCGGACGATGGCCTCGCTGCGGTCATCGGCGGCGCCGCGCTCGATCACCACCCGGTAGCCCTCGAGCTCGAACCAGGCCGGGCGGGCGCCTGCGGTCCCGCGGACTAGCAGCTCGAACGACGCGTCCGCGGCCTCGAACGCGTATCCCCGGTGCTCGGCATCCTTGATCTTGTCCAGGATCGTCGTGGCCAGTGCCGGGTCGCCGCTCAGGTCAAGGCCGAGCTCGGCGGCCTTGGCCAGCACGTTGCTGCGCCCGGCCAGCTCGCTGACCAGCACCTTTGCCTGGTTGCCGACTGAGCCGGGGTCGACGTGCGAGTAGGCATCCGGGCGCCGGGCGATGGCGGACGCGTGCAGGCCCGCCTTGGTGGCGAACGCCGACGAGCCGACATATGGCTGCCGTGACGCCAGCGGCAGGTTGGCGAGTTCCGCGATCGTCCGGGCGGTGGATGCCAGCGCCGCGAGCCTGCCCGGCGGCAGCATCTCGTGGCCGCGCTTGAGCTCAAGGCTGGCGATGACCGAGAACATGTCGGCATTGCCGCACCGTTCGCCGTAGCCGTTGGCGGCGCCCTGCACGTGCAGGGCGCCGCCGGCCACGGCGACCACCGAGTTCGCGACGGCGCAGGCGGCGTCGTTGTGGAAGTGCACGCCGAGCCGGGGGCTAGCGGCAGCGCCGGCCGTGGCGGGCCTGGCCATGGCGGACCCGGCGATGGCAGCACTGACCTCGCCGAGGATCCGGGCCGCCTCGTCCGGCAGCGTGCCGCCGTTGGTGTCGCAGAGCGCGAGCGTGTCGGCGCCTGCCTCGGCGGCGGCGGCCAGCACCGCCAGGGCATAGCCGCGGTCGGCCCGGTAGCCGTCGAAGAAGTGCTCGGCGTCGAAGACCACGCGCCGGCCGCGCGCGGTCATGAAGCGCACCGAGTCGGCCACCATCGCCAGGTTCTCCTCCCGGGTGGTGCGCAGCGCCTCGTCCACGTGCAGCGTCCAGGCCTTGCCGACCAGCGTCACGATCGGGGTCCCGGCGTCCAGCAGGGCCAGCAGGTTCGGGTCATCGTCCGCGCTGCGGCGCGGCGGCCGGGTAGCGCCGAAGGCGGCCAGCTTGGCGTGCCGCCACGGCAGCTCGGCGGCGCGGGCGAAGAACTCGGCGTCCTTCGGATTAGAACCCGGCCAGCCGCCCTCCACGACGTCCACGCCGAGCGCGTCAAGCGCGGCCGCGACGTGCAGCTTGTCGGCGACGGTCAGATCCAGCCCAACCTGCTGCGACCCGTCCCGCAGGGTCGTGTCGTAGACCTCCACTTTCGCGGCGCCGGGCGGTCCGGCGGCGCCGGCCAGGCCGGCCAGCCCGGACAGCCCGGAGCCGGCCTCCCCGGCGCTCATACGGCCGCCGCCTGCCCGGAGAGGGCTGCGTCGAGCGCCTTCTGCCAGCCGTCCGTGCTGGCCGGGGCGCCGTGTGCGAGCACCGCGGATACCGCGGCGTCCAGGTCGGCGGCCGCTTCAGGCTGGCCCAGGTGATCGAGCATCAGGGCCGCGGACAGCACCGCGCCGGCCGGGTTGGCCTGCCCGGTGCCGGCGATATCCGGCGCCGAGCCGTGCACCGGCTCGAAGACCGACGGGCCGGTGCGGTCCGGGTTCAGGTTGCCGCTGGGCGCGACCCCGAGCCCGCCGGTCAGCGCGGCGCCCAGGTCGCTCAGGATGTCGCCGAACAGGTTGTCGGTGACGATCACGTCGAACCGGCCCGGGTTCTCGACAAGGTACAGGCAGGCCGCGTCGACGTGCGCGTAGTCCAGCTTGACGCCGGTGTCGGCGGCTACTTCGGTGGCCGTGCGCATCCACAGGTCGCCCGCGTGGGTGAGCACGTTGGTCTTGTGCACCAGGGTGAGCTTGCCGCTGCGCCGCCCGGCCAGGACGGCCGCGTAGCGGATGCACCGCTCGACGCCGCCCCGGGTGTTGAGCGACTCCTCGGTCGCGCTCTCCATCGCGGTGCCGCGGTGCACGGTCCCGCCGGCGCCCGCGTACAGGCCCTCGGTGTTCTCCCGGACGATCACCAGGTCGAGGTCCTCGATCTGGTGCCGGGTGACGGCGGCGCCGACGCCCGGCCGCAGCTTCGACGGCCGCAGGTTCACGTAGAGGTCGAGCTCGGCGCGCAGCCGCAGCAGCAGCCCGCGCTCCAGGATGCCGGGCGGCACCGACGGGTCGCCGACCGCGCCGAGCAGGATCGCGTCCGCCGTCCGCAGCTCACCGAGCACGGAGTCGGGCAGTACCTCGCCGGTCTCATGCCAGTGCCTGGCGCCCAGCGGGTAGGGGCGCCAGCCGACCCCGAAGCCGCGGCGGGCGGCCACGGCGTCCACGCAGCGGCGGGCCACGGCGGTTACCTCGGGGCCGACGCCGTCGCCGGGGACGCAGGCGACGGCGTAACGTACGTCGTCCGTCATGTTCATGCGCTCTCTTCGTCGGTTACCGGCGCGTTCAGCCAGCTCATCATCTTCCGCAGCGGGCGGCCGGTGCGCTCGATCTGGCTATCCGCCGCCGCGGCGCGGAGCCGCTCGAATTCCGGTCGGCCGCGGTCGTCCTCGGCGATCCACTCACGGGCGAACTCGCCCGACTGGATGTCGGCAAGCAGCTTCGTCATCGCCTGCTGGGACGCCTCACCGACGACGCGCGGGCCGCGGGTCAGGTCGCCGTACTCGGCGGTGTCGCTGACCGAGTACCGCATCCCGTTCATGCCGCCCTCGTACATCAGGTCGACGATCAGCTTGAGCTCGTGCAGGCACTCGAAGTACGCGATCTCCGGCTGGTAGCCGGCCCCGACGAGGGTCTCGAAGCCCATGTTGACCAGTGCCGTGACTCCCCCGCACAGCACCGCCTGCTCACCGAACAGGTCGCTCTCGGTCTCCTCCTTGAAGGTGGTGACCAGCGCGCCGGCCTTGGTGCCGCCGATGGCCGCGGCATAGGACTTGGCCAGCTCCCAGGCCTTGCCGGTGGCGTCCTGCGCCACCGCGACGAGCACCGGGGTGCCCTGGCCCGCCTCGAACTGGCGCCGGACCAGGTGCCCGGGCGCCTTGGGGGCGACCATCGCCACGTCCACGTCGGCGGGCGCGGTGATATAGCCGAATGCGATGTTGAAGCCGTGCGCGAAGAACAGCGCGTCGCCCGCCTTCAGGTTCGGCGCGATGGCCTCGGCGTACAGGCCGCGCTGGGTGGTGTCCGGGGTGAGCACCATGATCACGTCGGCCCAGGCGCAGGCCTCGGCGGGAATGCTGACGGTCAGGCCAGCCGCCCCGGCGCGGTTGCGGGACCGGGAGCCCTCGGGCAGGCCGACCCGGACCTCGCAGCCAGAGTCACGCAGGCTCAGCGCGTGCGCGTGGCCTTGCGAGCCATAGCCGAGCACGGCGATCTTGCGCGCCTGGATCAGGCTGAGATCGGCGTCGGCATCGTAGTAAATGGTGGCCATCGGGAGACGTTCCTTTCGGTTCGGGTTCAGGTTCAGGTTCAGGTTCAGGAAGCCTGCGCGGCGTCCGCCGCGGCGGCATCCGCAGGGACGGCGGCGAGGCTGCGGTCGGTGATGGTGGTGCCGCCGCGGGTCATGCCGACGCGGCCGGTCCGGACGAGCTCGCACACGCCGTAGTGCGCCAGCATGCCCAGCAGTGCGTCGAGCTTGCCGGGGCTGCCGGTGGCCTCGAGCACGAGCGTCTCCGGGCCCATGTCGACGACGTTCGCGCGGAACACCGATGCGACCTCGAGGACCTGCGAGCGGGCCGACGGCTCGGCGCGGACCTTGACCAGGGCAAGCTCGCGCTCGACCGCGACGTCGTCGTGCAGTTCGATGACCTTGAGCACCCGGACGAGCTTGTTCAGCTGCTCGGTGACCTGCCCGACCGGCGTGGACGCGCCGTCGACCACGATCGTCATGCGGCTGACCCGCTCGTCCGTGGTGGGGCCGACGGCCAGCGACGAGATGTTGAACGCGCGGCGCGCGAACAGCCCTGCCACGTGCGTCAGGACGCCCGGCTTGTTCTCCACCAGCACGGACAGCGTGTGCGTGGTCATCGCGTCACCACCTCTCTGCGGGTTGCCGCCTGCTGTTCCTCGGCACTGAATTCGGGGCCGAGCTGGATGTTGTCGTTGGACTGGCCGGCCGGCACCATCGGGAAGACGCCTTCCCGGTCGTGCACCCGGAAGTCGACCACCGTCGGCACATCCGAGATGGCCAGCGCCTTGTCCAGTACCGCGTCCACGTCGCCGGCCCGCTCGCAGCGCAGCCCGACGCAGCCGTAGGCCTCGGCGAGCTTGACGTAGTCCGGCACCGCGGTGCCGAGCTCGACGTAGGAGTATCGCTCGTCGTAGAACAGCTCCTGCCACTGGCGCACCATGCCGAGGAAGCCGTTGTTGAAGATCAGGACCTTGATCGGCAGCTTCTCGATCGCGCAGGTGGCGAGTTCCTGCGCGGTCATCTGGAAGCAGCCATCGCCGTCAATCGCGACGACCAGCTCGCCTGGCCTGCCGACCTGCGCGCCCATCGCAGCCGGGACGGCGAATCCCATCGTGCCGAGGCCGCCCGAGTTGATCCAGGCTCGCGGCTTGGTAAAGGAGAAATGCTGCGCGGCGTGCATCTGGTGCTGGCCCACCCCGGCGACCACGACCGCGTCGCCGCCGGTCAGCGCGGACAGCCGCTCGACCACGTGCTGGGGCTTCAGCGGCCCGTCCGGATCCTGGGTATAGCGCAGCGGGAAGCGCCGCTTCCACTGATCGACCGCCGCGGTCCAGCCGCCGTTGTCCGGCGCGCCGCGCGCCGCCACTAGTTCCGCGAGCTCTTTCGCCATCCCGGCGATAGCCACGGCGACGTCGCCCACGATCGGCACGTCCGGCCTGCGGTTCTTGCCGATCTCAGCGGGGTCGATGTCGACGTGCACCACCTTGGCATGCGGCGCGAAGTCGGCCAGCTTCCCGGTGACCCGGTCGTCGAACCGCGCCCCGAGGGCGACCACCAGGTCTGCCTCCTGCAGCGCGGCGACGGCGGTATAGCAGCCGTGCATGCCTGGCATGCCGAGCGCCAGCGGATGCGCATCAGGGAAGGCGCCGCGTGCCATCAGCGTGGTCGTAACCGGCGCCCGGGCGAGCTCGGCGAGCTGCCTTAGCTCGGCATCCGCGTTGGCCTTGATCACGCCGCCGCCGACGTACAGCACCGGCCGCCTGGCCTGGTGCAGCAGCGCCGCGGCGGCGCGCACCTGGCACGGGTCGGGCGGCCCTGGCAACTGGTAGCCGGGCAATTCCATGGGCGGCGGCCAGGCGCCCCAGCTTGTCTGCGCCTGCAGGATGTCCTTCGGGATGTCAACGAGCACCGGGCCAGGACGGCCGGTCGAGGCGACGTGGAACGCCTCGGCGATCGCAGCCGGGATCCGCTCGGCGTCGGTCACCAGCTCGTTGTGCTTGGTGATCGGCAGCGTGATCCCGGTGATGTCGGCCTCCTGGAACGCGTCGGTGCCGATCATGGCGCTCGGCACCTGGCCGGTGATCGCTACCATCGGCACCGAGTCCATGTAGGCATCGGCAAGCGCCGTGACCAGGTTAGTGGCGCCGGGGCCGCTGGTGGCGATGCAGACGCCAACCCGCCCGGTTGCCCAGGCGTAGCCTTCGGCGGCATGCCCGGCACCCTGCTCGTGCCGGACGAGGACGTGCCGCAATGACGAGGAAAGCAGCGGGTCATAGGCGGGCAGGATCGCGCCGCCGGGCAGGCCGAAGACCACGTCGACGCCTTGGTGCTCAAGGCTGCGGACGAGGGCCTGGGCTCCGGTCAGCTGCACTGGATGCTCCTTCGCTGGGGTGGTGTGCCAACAAAAAACCCCCTCGCCGTCTGGCGTAGGAGGTGGTAGCGCGGGCCCTGCGTGCGGGCTCGCGCTACGTGATGAGGAGTACCTGGTACTGCGTTATGCGAATCACTATCTGCTCCATCGGGCTGTTCCGGGTGCGGCAGCGTCCCTGGTGCCACAGCGCTGGTAGGCCACTATTCCAGGAACTCGGCATTCCGGCAAATCCGCGGCCCGGCGAGCCGGCCAGCCGCCGCGGCCGCAAGCCTGACTTGCCGGATGGGCCAGCGCAGGCCCGTTAATAATTACATTTGCGGTTAATAATTGTATTTTTCGGTCTCGGGGCTCCGTGACGTCCGTCGGCCATTCAGCGAGCGACCGGCCCGGCCGCGGCCTGGCTCGGCAGCCACGGCGGCCGGGCTGCCTCGAAGGCCGTGATGGCGTCGGAGCGCCGCAGCGTCAGCGCCACGTCGTCGAGCCCTTCGAGCAGCCGCCAGCGGGCGAAGTCGGGCAGCGCGAAGGGCTCCTCCAGGCCGGCCGACGGCACCGCCACCGTCCGGGCGGTGACGTCCACCACGACCTCGGCATCCGGGTCCGCAGCCAGCGCCTTGAAGATGCCCGCCACCGCGGCGGGGTCGGCCTGGGCTGGCACCAGCCCCGAGCTGATCGCGTTGCCGCGGAAGATGTCAGCGAAGCCGGGCGACACGACCGCGGCGAAGCCGAAGTCCTGCAGCGCCCAGACCGCATGCTCTCGGGACGAGCCGCAGCCGAAGTTGGCACCGGCGACGAGCACCCGGGCGCCGGCCGCGCCCGGCCGGTTCAGCGCGAACGCGGGATCGTCCCGCCAGGCGCCGAACAGCCCCGCAGCGAACCCGGTGCGCTCTACCCGCTTCAGCCACGCTGCCGGGATGATCTGGTCGGTGTCGACATCGTCGCGCTGCAGCGCGACGGCGCGGCCGGCGATTCGCTGTACCCCGGGCATCACAGGTCTCCTGGCAGGGTGAAGTGCCCGGCGACGGCCGTGGCCGCCGCGACCGCGGGCGATACGAGATGGGTACGGCCACCAGGTCCTTGGCGGCCTTCGAAGTTCCGGTTGCTGGTCGACGCGGAGCGCTGGCCGGGGGCCAGGATGTCCCCGTTCATGCCCAGGCACATCGAGCAGCCAGCCGAGCGCCACTCGAATCCGGCCTGCGTGAACAGCTTGTCCAAGCCCTCTTCCTCGGCTTCCGCCTTGACCCTGGCCGAGCCAGGCACCACCAGGGCCCGGACCCCGGGCCGCACCTGCCGGCCGCGCAGCACCTCGGCCGCGGCCCGCAGATCCCGCAGCCGGCCATTGGTGCAGGAGCCGATGAAGACCACGTCCACGGGTATGTCCCTGATCGCGATGCCGGGCTCCAGGCCCATGTAGGTCAGCGCGCGCTGCGCCGCCTGCTGCTGCGCCGGGCTGGCGAACGAGCTGGGATCGGGGATCTTGTCATCGATGGACACGGACTGGGCGGGCGTGGTGCCCCAGGTGACCGCCGGGCGCAGCGCCGACGCGTCGATGCGGACCTCGTGGTCGAACTCCGCGCCGTCGTCGGTGACCAGGCTGCGCCAGTCGTCAAGCGCCGTTTCCCAGTCCTTGCCGCGCGGGCTGTGCCGGCGGCCCTCCAGGTACCTGAACGTGGTGTCGTCCGGGGCAATCATGCCCGCCCGGGCGCCGCCCTCGATGGACATGTTGCAGACCGTCATCCGGCCTTCCATCGACAGCGCCCGGATCGCGTCGCCGCGATACTCGACGACCGAGCCGACGCCGCCACCGGGACCGAGCGCCCGGACGATGCCGAGCACGAGATCCTTGGCGGACAGTTCCTCGCCGAGCCTGCCCTCCACGGTGACGGCCATCGCAGCCGGCTTGACCTGCCGCAGCGTCTGGGTGGCGAGCACGTGCTCGACCTCGGTAGTGCCGATCCCGAAGGCCAGCGCGCCGAACGCGCCGTGCGTCGAAGTGTGGCTGTCCCCGCAGACCACCGTCATGCCCGGCTGGGTCAGCCCGAGCTGCGGGCCGATGACGTGCACGATGCCCTGCTCGATGCTGCCGAGGCCGTGCAGGGTGATCCCGTGCGCCGCGCAATTCTGCCGCAGCCTGGCGATCTGGGTGGCGGCCATCGGGTCGGCGATGGGCTTGTCCAGGCCGGTCGTCGGCACGTCGTGGTCCATCGTCGCCACGGTCAGATCCGGCCGGCGCACCGTGCGGCCCGCCAGTTCCAGGCCCTCGAAGGCCTGCGGCGAAGTGACCTCGTGCACCAAGTGCAGGTCGATGTAGAGCAGGGGCGGCTCTCCCTCGGGGCTGACCACGAGGTGGCGGTCCCAGACCTTGTCAAACAGGCGTCCGCGCACGCGTTCTCGCCAATCTGGTCTCGTTCTTGGGTCCCGGATTCATCGCGGCCATCATGCCTCAGGCGTGGGTTCCTTGCCTCAGCCATTGTCTCAGATAATGAGATACAGTGTCCGCGATATGGAAACTCTGCCACAGCCGGGCGCCGACGGCAACCGGATCACCGCCGACGGCGGCCGCACGGCCGCCGCGGTTGGCAGCCGGGCAGCCGCCGACGGCAACCTGGTTACTGCCGACGGCAACCTGGTTACTGCCGACGGCGGCCGGACGGCCGGCGACAGTGACCGGATCCCGCCTGGCCGCAACCGGACGGCCGGCGACCGGCTCCCGGCCGGCCACCACCGGGTCACCGCGGTCGGCGTGCTTGACCGGTCCGTCATGCTGCTCGACCTGCTGGGCGACGGCCCGCGGTCGCTGCGGCAGCTGGCCGGGGCCAGCGGGCTGCCGCGGCCAACCGCGCACCGGCTGCTCGTCGCGCTGGAAACGCACGGCCTGGTCGGCCGCGACGCAGCCGGCGCGTTCCGGCTCGGCCCGCGGCTGACCGAGCTGGCCGCGCGGGCCGGCCGTGGGCTCGAGCTTGGTGCGCTGGCCGGCCCAGTGCTCAGCCGGCTGCACGACCAGGCCGCCGAGAGCGTCCAGCTGTATGTCCGCTCCGGCGACCGGCGGCTGTGCGTCGCGGCCTGCGACGCCGGCACCGGGCTGCGCGACAGCGTCCCGGTTGGCGCGCTGCTGCCGCTCGACGCGGGCTCGGGCGGCAAGGTGCTGCTGGCCTGGTCGGACGACGGCGAGCGGTTCCCCGCGGTACCGCCCGCCGAGCTCGCCAGCGTCCGCCACCGCGGCTGGGCGGCAAGCGTGGCGGAGCGCGAAGCCGGGGTGGCGAGCATCAGCGCGCCGGTCCTGCAGGCCGACGGCAGGCTGCTCGGCGCGATGTGCGTATCCGGCCCGGCGAGCCGGCTCGGCCCGGCCGACTGCCGCCGCCTGGCGCCTGCCGTCACCGCCGCGGCTGCCGCCCTGGCTGCCGCGGCCGCCCTGCCCCCGCCTCCGGCTAGCCGCGCAGCTCAGCTCAACGTGATGGATGTGACATCAGGCCACACCTGACTGGCCCGATGCCGCATCCATCACGCGGGCGGCCCCTGCTGAGGGTGCCGGGCGGACCGGGACGCGGGACCGGGTCACAGGGTGGCCTGCGGGACCAGGGCTAGCAGAGAGGGTGGATCCAGCCGTACGGGTCCGGCTGGCGGCCGTACTGGATGTCGAGCAGCTCGTCCCGCAGCCGCATGGTGACCGGCCCGGGCTTGCCGTCGCCGATGACCCATTCCTGGCCCGCACCCTTGGCCACGCCCACCGGCGTGATCACCGCGGCCGTCCCGCAGGCGAACACCTCGGTGATGTCACCGGAAGCGCAGCTGGACCGCCACTGCTCGACCGAGATCCTGCCCTCCTCCGCCGGGATGCCGAGATCGGGTCCGAGCTTCAGCAGTGAGTCCCTGGTGATCCCCCGCAGCAGCGTCCCGGTCGGCGCCGGGGTCATGATCCGCGCCTCCGCGCCCGAGCCGTAGACGAAGAAGAGATTCATCCCGCCCATCTCCTCCACCCAGCGGTGCTCGGCAGCGTCCAGCCAGACCACCTGATCGCAGCCGTTGCTGACCGCCTCGTGCTGGCCGGCAAACGCGGCCGCGTAGTTGCCGCCGCATTTCGCCTCGCCGGTGCCGCCCGGCGCGGCCCGGGTGTAGTCCTCCGACAGCCACACGGTGACGGGCTGGACTCCGCCGCTGAAGTACGCGGCGACCGGCGAAGCGATCACCGTGAACAGGTAGCTGGACGACGGCCGGTTCACCCCGAGGCCGCGCTGAGTCGCGATCATGAAGGGCCGGAGGTACAGGCTCTGCCCAGCGGCGGACGGCACCCAGTCCCGGTCCTGGCCGACGAGCACCTCCAGCGCACGGACGAACGCCTGCTCGGGCAGCTCGGGCATCGCCATCCGGGCTGCCGACAGGTTGAACCTTGCGGCATTGGCCTGCGGCCGGAACGCGACTACCGGGCCGCCTGCCTGGACATAGGCCTTCAGCCCCTCGAAGATCTCCTGCCCGTAGTGCAGCACGGACGTGGCCGGATCGAGGGTGATCGGGCCATAGGCCGTCAGCTGGCCGTCATGCCAGCCGCGGTCTGCCGACCAGCGGATAGTGACCATGTGATCGGTGAATACCTCGCCAAAGCCCGGTGCCGCCATGACTCGCGCGCGCTCCGCGGCCGACCGGGGATGATCGGACGGGCGGATATCGAAGTCGATAGCCGGGCTCTGGCTGGTACTCATTTGGACTCCTTCTGGTTGTGGCGGCGGCCTGGCTGGGCGCGTCGCGGTCCGTCCCGCTAGGCCGACTTCGCGAGCGTGGCTGCCCGGTCCCGGGCGGCATCGGCGTCCCCGCCGTTGTCGCGGCGGTCCAGCGCCACCTGGACGGCCGCCAGCGCGTGTGCGGATGCTTCGCCGCTGTCGGCAACCGGATTCGGGTTCGGGGTGTTGCTGATCTTAGGCACGGCAATTCTCCTGATGCGGGGCATGATGACGAGTTGTCAGGCTCCCCAGCTATGGCCGGGCCGCTGCCCTGGGAATCCGCGCCGCCGGTTCGCGACCTGCCCGGTAACCGCCGCTCGGCCCGGCCAGTCATGTCCGGCTAGCCGGAGGGAAAGCGTCCTACCCGGACTCTCGGGGCTTGCGGCCAGCGCCTCATCCCGTAGCGGGTTGCTGGCCTGCCCTGATCAGGTCCCGCTACGGCTGCTAAGGATGAGTACGTAGCGCCGCATGATGGAGACGATCGTACCTGACAACCCCGGCTGCCGCCCGGCTGCCCCCGGCATCACCGAAACTGGCGGGGCCGGCCATGCGCTTGCGGTCACCGGACCGGCCGCCCGAGGACGTGATGGTGGCCGTTAGCGCCCCGGGCGGCAGGTTCAGGTAAGCGCAGATCCCGCCGAGGCTGTCGGCCAGCGCCATCAGCGCCCCGCCGTGCAGCATCCCGCGGGCGGTGCACCGCCCCGGCGACCAGTCCATCCGGCCCCGTACCTCGCGGCGTGACGCGCTGTCCAGCAAGATGCCGAGAGTGGCGGCCAGTGGCATCATGCCGAGCAGTTCCGCGACATCTGCCGGGCCATCCCCGGTCTCGTCCAGAGCCATGCCGGCCATCTTTCCACGCCCGGTTCAACCGGCGGTGTTGGCGGCGGTGCAAGCATCCCGTTCTCCGGCGATATGGGCGCCGGCCCGTCAGCCGGAGCCGCCGCCGGCCAGCAGCCGGTCCAGGACCGGCTGCTCGCCGCCCGCCACGTCTACGATCTTTGTCCGGCTTGTTGCGCCGGTCAGCAAGGTGACCGAGCGCCGCCGTACGCCGAAGGCGACCGCAAGCGCGGCCAGCGCTGCCTCGGTGGCCTGGCCTTCTACGGCACGGGCGGCGACCCGGACCACGAGCGCGCCGTCGCGCTCGCCGCCAACGGCCGTGCGCCCGGCACCAGGCCGGACCCGGATGGTCACCCGCATCATTGCAGTGTGCCCCAGGCGCTGCCATGCCCGGGAGAGTCAGCGCGGGCTGACCAGGACGACGTCCGTCAGCGTGATCATCAAAAGTCCCAGCACGGCCCCTAGCGAGCAGGCCGACAGCTCCGTCGAGTCAAAGGGCTGCCAGCTCGCCGCTGAGGTCATCGAGCCCGAGCGAGCCGAGCGACAGCGCGGCCATGTGCCACGCCTTGAGGTCAAAGGCGTCGCCGCGGGCGGCGCGGGCCGCCTGCCGCCCGGCCAGCCAGGCCCGCTCCCCCAGCTTGTAGCTGATGGCCTGGCCCGCGGCGCTGAGATAACGCACGATCTCGCTCTCCAGGAAACCCCGCTCGCGGCCGCTGTGGGCGACCATGAACTCCAGCGCGATTTCCGGCGTCCAGGTCTGGCCGGGTGCCAGCGGCGAGTCGGCTGGGATCGTCAGGTTCAGGTGCATGCCGATATCCACCACCACCCGGATGGCCCGCATTAGCTGCGCGTCGAGGTAGCCGAGACGGGCACCCGGAGCTGACAGGTATCCCAGCTCATCCATCAGCCGCTCGGCATACAGCGCCCAGCCTTCTGAGCAGGCGCTAACGCCACCCACGGTGGTCTGGTAGAGCGACAGCTGATGCGAAAGGAGTGTCCACTGGGCAAGCTGCAAGTGATGGCCGGGGACGCCCTCGTGATACCAGGTGCTGACCAGGCTCCAGAGCGGGAACCTGGTGTGCCCGAGCGTTGGCAGCCAGGTCTGGCCCGGGCGGGAGAAGTCCTGTGACGGCGGCGTGTAGTAAGGGGCGGCCGCGCTGCCCGGCGGGGCAATCCGTGCATGCACGGTCTTCACCTCGTCTGCCAGGTCGAAATGAGTGCCGTCGAGATCGGCGATCGCCTGATCCATCAGCTGCTGCAGCCGCTGCCGGATCTCCTCGACTCCGTCGACGGCCTCGCTGCTGGCATCCAGGTGCCGCATGGCGTCCTGGACCGAACTGCCGGGCAGCACGCGCTGCGCCTCGGCGCGCATTTCGTCACGCAGCGACTGGTATTCCGACCAGCCCCAGGCGTAGGCCTCGGCCGGATCGATAGCCGCGCCTGTCCAGTAGCTGGCCAGAGTGCGATAGCGATCCTCGCCCACCCCGTCCCGGGTGCCGTCAGCCCGCGGCAGGTACCCATCGGCAAGCCAGCCCCGCAGGCTAGCGACCGATGACGACGCCGCCTCGGCGACCTCATCGAGGTCGGACTTCAGGCCCGGCGGAACGCTCGCGCTGGACACGAAGTCGGCAAACCAGCCCTTGCCGTCCCTGACGGCCGCCCATTCGTCGAGCTGGGCAACGGCGGCGCGGACCAGGCGCGGTGCCGCCAGCAGGCCGCGGCGGGCGCCTTCGGCAAGCGACTCGCGGTAGCCGGCCAGTGCGGTCCCGACGCGCGCCATCCGCCGGGCGATGACGGCCCAGTCGTCCTCGGTGGCGGCTGGCATGATCATGAAAATGCCGCGTACCTGCTGCACCGGGCCGAAGATGTTCGAGACCTGCCGCAGGTGCTCACCCGCGCTGCTCACGGCAAGGTCTGCCGCTAGGCGCTCGCGCAGCAGCCGGGCGCAGCGGCGCTCATCATCGCCGTCGGCCGCTGCGCTGCCGGCGGCTGTCCCCGCCGGAGCGGACGTGCCGGTATCGGACGTGCCCGCACCGGACGCGCCAGCCGGGCGCTCTGCGGCGTCCAGGCCGGCTAGCGCCGAGCGGGCCAGGTCATCTTGGGCCTGCTGGCCGGCTGGCGAGGAATCGGGCAGCCGATCGTCACCGGGATTAAGCCCGAGCCGGGTGGCGAGCATCGGGTTGAGATCGGCGAGCGCCGCTACGTAAGCGTCGGCCACCTCGCGTACGGGTCGGGAGCTGGGGCGCTCGGCGCTGGGCGTGTTGTCGGGCATGGGGCACCATTCTGCCCTCGCCCTGCCGGTCTGCACTTGCCCGGCCGGCCGGCTGAGATTCGAGGTCCCTGGACAGGGCATAGTCACCTAGCGTGACCAGGTGCGCCGCATTTGACTGCGGCGCGGCGGCGCGAGGAGATGCTGCGCAAGCGAAAGCCAGGGGGCGGGCTGTGTGCACGCGAGTGATGTGGAACGACACCGGCCACGGCGTGCTCGTGGCCCGGAATATGGACTGGCTTGAGGACATGGGCACCAATCTGTGGGTGCTTCCGCGCGGCGTGCTGCGGGCCGGGATGGACCGGGATCCGAACCCGGTCCGCTGGACTTCCAGATACGGCAGCGTGATCGCCAGCGTGCATGACTATGCCAGTGCGGACGGCATCAACGAGCGGGGGCTCGCGGCCCAGATGCTCTGGCTGGCCGAGTCCGACTACGGGCCGCGCGACACCGCGCTGCCCGGGCTGTCGCTCACCCTCTGGACGCAGTTCTTCCTTGACCAGTTCAGCACCGTGGCTGAATGCACAACGTTCATGGCCGAGCACCCCTTCCAGGTCAGGCCGCAACAGGAGGTCCACTCCGGCCGGGCGGCGGTCGTCCACCTGGCGCTGGACGATGCGACCGGCGACTCGGCCATCATCGAGTACGTCGACGGCGCGCCGCGGGTGCACCACGGGCGCGGCTATGCCGTGATGACCAACTCACCGCCGTTTGACCAGCAGCTGGCCCACCTGGGCCGCTATGAGGGGTTCGGCGGCAGCGAGCCGTTGCCGGGAACCACGCAGGCCGATGACCGGTTCGTCCGGGCCAGCTACTACCTGCGGCACCTGCCCAAGCCCGGCTCAAGCCGGAACGCCTACGCGGAACTGCTCAGCGTGATGCGCAACACGGCCCAGCCATTCGGCACCGCCGACCCGACCCGGCCGAACATATCGGCAACGATCTGGCGGACGCTGGCGGACCTGACCAACGGCGTCTATGCGTTCGAGTCGTCCTACAGCCCGGACATCGTCTGGGTACACCTGCACCGGATCCAGTTCGATCGCTGCCAGCGCCTTGACCTGTCCGCCAGCGATCTGGCCGGCGACGTCACCGATGCCCTCGCCCCGGCGGCGCCGTTCGCCTTTGCATCGGCGCCCTGACCCCTTCCGGTGCCCTGAGCCCTTCCGGCGGCCGGGCGCCTCGGGCTTGCCGTGCGGCTACTCGGCGGTGCGGACAGCTGCGGTGATTCTGCGGACGCGCTCGGGGTCGGCGATCGCGTCGATCTCGACGATCACGCCTTCGGCAACGATGAAACCGACCACAGTGACAGGCCGTCCGCGCACGGTGACGACCATCCCGGCTGCTCCGTTCACCAGCGCCGGGCGCAACTGCGCGACCCGCAGTGCGGTCGTCAGCCCGCTGACTGCCTGCCTTGCTACCGCGGCCGCGCCGCGGATCGCCATGGAGGTTGCGGGGCGGCTGGCACCTGCGTCGATTCGCAGCACGACGTCGGGATCAAGCACCGCGACGAGGGCGTCGAAATCGCCCCCGCGCGCAGCCGAGAAGAAGGCGTCGACGACCTCCCGCTGGCGAGCGAGGCCGCGGTCCGGGGCCGCTACCGCGGCGCCCTTCACGCGGCGTCGCGCCCTGCTGGCCAGCTGCCGGGCCGCCGCGGGAGTCCGGCCGACCATGGCGCCGATCTCCTCGAACGGCAGGTCGAACGTGTCATGCAGGACGAACGCCAGCCTCTCGGCCGGGGCCAGGGTGTCGAGCACGACGAGCAGGGCAAGGCCGACCGAGTCGGCCAGCAGCGCCTCATCCTCCGGCTGCAACTCCGCGTCCGGGCTGATGACCGGGTCGGGGACGCGCATCCCGAAGGAGTCCTCGCGCCGGACGTTTCGCGCACGCAGCATGTTCAGGCACACGCGGGCAACGATCGTCGTCAGCCATCCGCCGAGGTTCTGCACTTCGCCCGCCCCTGACCGGCTCAGCCGCAGCCAGGTGTCCTGAACGGCGTCGTCGGCGTCGCTGAGCGAGCCGAGCATCCGGTAGGCAACCGCCCGCAGCCGGGCCCGGTGCTCCTCGAAGCGATCCGCCAGCCATTGGCTCTCGTCCATCGGTCACCTCCGCTCGCTGCCAGGTGTCATCAACAGTGACCCCGCAAACACAACGGATGTGACAGGGAAACCGGCACGCTATCCCAGGTGCCGGAAAGGCACGTTAGCCCAGTGCCGGAAAGGAGAGCACGATGCGAGTTTTCGTTGCGGGGGCGAGCGGTGCTATCGGCACCCGGCTCGTTCCGCTGCTGATCGATCAAGGTCACGAGGTGATCGGTACCTTCAACTCGGCCGGAAACGCCGAGCGGGTCAGGGCGCTCGGCGCCGAGCCGATCGCGCTCGACCTGCTCGACACGCGCGCCGTGCGCGAGGCCGTCCGCAAGACCGGGCCCGAGGCGATCGTCCACCAAGCGACCGCGCTGGCGGATGTGCGCTTCTCCAGGAACCTCGACCGCAGCTTCGCGCAGACCAACCGGCTTCGGACCCAGGGCACCGACGCGCTGCTGGCTGCCGCGCGCGAGGCCGGCGTGCGCCGGTTCGTCGCCCAGAGCTTCGCCAGCTACCGCTACGCGCGCGAGGGCGGGCTGGTCAAGACCGAGGACGATCCGCTCGACCCCGCCCCGCCGGCAACGGCGCGGCTGATCGCGGGCGAGGGCGCGGTGCTGATGGGAACTGAGTCTCGCGGCGCCTCCAACGGCAAGGCCAAGCGGGAACTGAGGTGGACGCTCCGCTACCCAAGCTGGCGCCAGGGATTTACCGCGGCCTACCGCCAGCCGTAGCGATACTGCGTGCAGCAGGAGGCAGCCAGGCGGCTCGCCGGGGCCCCCGATCGGGAATACGATCCATCCGCGCCTTGCTTGGTCCTGGCGGGCGCACCGGGCGCACCGGGCGCACCGGGCGCGCGGCTGATGCGGCTGATGCTGCTCGACCCGGGAATCGGTGACCTGAGCCGCCCATGAGGAAAGGGTGTCGGATGCGAGCGCTGCAGTTCACGGCTTACGGGGGTCCCGAGGTCCTGGAGTGGGCAGAAGCTCCCGCTCCGCATCCGGGCCTGGGGCAAATCCGGATCGCTGTGCGGGCGGCCAGCGTGAACCCGATCGACTGGAAGAAGTTCGCCGGTCTCCTGTCCAGTGGCCAGCCGATGGCCGGCACGGGTTACCTGGGATACGACGCCGCCGGCGTGGTGGACGAGGTCGGCGAGGGGGTCGAGGGCGTATCCGCGGGCGATGAGGTGCTGGGCCGCGGCCAGAATACTCAGGCGGAATATGCCGTGCTTGACTCCTGGGCCGCCAAGCCGCGGTCCATCGACTGGGCGGTTGCGGCTGCGGCGGGCGTGGCCGGTGAGACGGGTGAACGCGGTCTTCGCCTGCTCGGCGTCAAGCCTGGCGACACCGTCTTCATCGACGGTGGTGCGGGCGGGGTGGGATCGGCCGCCGTGCAGATGGCGGTCGCCGGAGGCGCGCGGGTGATCGCCTCATCGAGCGAGGCCAACCATGATTACCTGCGGGAGATCGGGGCGGTCCCCGTGCGCTACGGGGACCGCGTGGCCGACCGGGTCCGGGCCGCTGCTGGCGGGCCGGTCGACGCTGTCTTCGATGTCGCGGGCAAGACCCCGGTCGAGGACCTGATCAGCCTTGTGCCCGAGGCGTCCCAGGTCGTGACCATCGCCAACTTCGCGGCCGGGGCGGCTGGCGCCCGGGTGACCGGTGGCGGCGCGGACAGCCAGCCCATGCAGGCCATGGCGCTGGTCGCCGGGCTGCTGGCACAGAACAAGCTGGTCATCAAGGTGCAGACGTTCCCGTTCGACCGGGCCGCCGATGCCTACCGCATCAGCCAGCAGGGCCACGTCCGCGGAAAGCTCGTCCTGGTCCCCTGACCGTGCGCTGCGGCGGCCTATGAGAGTCAGACACCGGGCTTGACGTACCGTATGCGGACCGTCCGGCCCGCATAGGCCAGCAGGTAGTAGACAACATCGGCGGATAGCTTGGCCACGATGAAGCCAGCTGCCAGGTTATGCAGGCTGCGGGGAATCTCATACAGCAGGGCAGGGCGGACGAACTTGTCGATGGTCTCCGCCAGGCCTAGTTCGATGAACAGGCTCCAGAACGCTGAGCAGAAAGTGCAAAGGTAATAGGTCACCCCCCGGCGATGCCGGTGGTACCGGCTCTGCTCGCGGATGGCCCGCACCGCGAAATAGCCGACAAAGGTCACGTCTTCGGCCCAGGCGCCCGCGACCGCGGCCCCCAGCAGCGGTCCGCCGCTGAGATGAACCAGGCCGAACGCCGCGGCAGCGGCCAGCAAGCCGGCCACTTCCGGTCCGCCGTATATCCGGAGCCAGGCCCCGCTCGTTTTCCTTGCCTGCTGAGCGGCGGCCTGGCAGGCGCAGCGCATTACGCCGCGGCCAGCGGCCGGCGGCGAAATGCCTTCCGGCGCGGTTTGTCGCTCACGGCCCCCCCACGTGGCCCACCGCGTCCCGGCCAGGTGGCACCCGCGCATGACTGACATAACGGCACCCGGCCGGCTCCTGAGGCCGGGATGCGCCAGGCGCGCCCACTGGGCCGCGGGAATCGCGGCCAGCGCCGGTCAGCAGGCACGGCTACCGGGTCCAGGCTGCCGGCCAGCCCCACTAGGCAACTGCATGCCGATGAAGATGCCGCAGGCGAGCGGCCCGGTACAAGGGGAGACCTCCCCACCGCCCGGGGCGGCAGCCCTGCCCCGGTGCCCGGTGTCTCAGCCGATCGCGATCAGCGGCACTGCTGGCCGCGGCAGCCCTGCCGGACCCAGCAGCGCTGCATCGCCGGCCGGCTGATTCGATCGGCTGGCGGGCGATGACGGCCGGCTCGCGGCCGGCCAGCAGCCAGCCGGCCGCCGCCGCCGTCAGCGGCATGCCGATTCCGATGATCAGCAGGCTACCGGCGGGGACGCTGGAGAGCTCGGACAGGCCGTCGAGCGAGCTGTCCCAGGAGTAGGCGATGGCCGCGACATAGGCCGCCGCCGTGCCGAGCACCGCGCCGGCCAGGCCCAGGGCCCCGGCAGTGACGGCGGTGAGCGTACGCCGGGTCGCGCTGTCGGCCCCGGTGGCGGCCAGGGTGCGCAGGTCGCTGGCCGTCTCGCTGCGGATGAGGCCGACGCTCATGGCGAGGATGCCCAGCGCGAGCAGGATCCCGAACACGGTCGCCCAGGTGATGATCTCCGCTGACGAGACCGCGCTGGATTTCGTCTCGATGGTCAGGCCCGCCGCGGCGGCGGTGAGCCTGGCGTTGCTGATCTGCGCGGCGGTAGGCGGATGCGGGGTGACAATGAGCCAGCCGGATATGCCGGTCTGCAGGCCAAGCTGGCGGACGGCATGCTCCGTGATCACGGTGTTGGGTGCCGACGTGCCGGACGGCAGGGCGCTGACCTCCTGGATCACGGGGTTGGCGAGGCAGCTGGCGGCGGGGCAGGGAAACGATTCCGGCCCCTGCCCGGGGCCGACAGGTTGCTTGTCGCCGGAGACGAGTTGCATGTGCGAGATGCCGGACAGTCCTGGCCGCATGGACAGGATGTCGGCGGCCGGGCTGACCTGGGCGGCATTGATCCCGAAGGCCCGGAGCAGCTGCGGGGTGGCCAGGTACACCGGTCCGGACCAGCTGCGCCCGGCCGCGGCGTGCTGCAGCGAGGCACTCGTCGAGTCGAGCTGGATGACGTCGTGGGAGCCGAGCCCGGCAGCGATACCGCGCGCGGTGGCGGCCATGGCCCGCGGGCTGCTATTCGTCACCGGGGCGCCGGGGCCGCCGCCCGGACCGCCCGGTCCATCGGGCGGGTAGACGATGAGCTGGTTCGAGGCCAGGTTGGGTCCGGCGTAGTCGAGGACGTTCCCGAACCGCTCCGCGGAAAGGACGCAGACGAGTATCGCGATCAGCACGCCGAGGCTGATCGCGGCGAGCGCCGAGCCGGACCGGGCCCGGTAGCGGACCAGGTCGCGCAGGGACAGCCGGACCGCGACCGGGGCATGGCGGCCGACGCTGGCCAGTACTGACAGGCACAGCGGCGCCATCAGGATCACCGCCGCGACGAGGGCGACGAGACCGGCAAGCAGCTCGATCATTCCGCCGTTGCCGTTCTTGCTGCCGGAGTAGGACAGCAGAAGCCCGGCGAGCACGAAGAGCACCACGCCGGGCACTGCCGAGCGGTGTACCTGCTTCGGCGGCGCGGGCCGCCCGGACAGGGCAGCCACGACGGGAACCCTGGTCATTGCCCAGGCCGGCCGGGAAGCAGCGACGAGCGTGGCCAGCACGGCCAGCACCATCGCCGCGGCGATCACCGCCCAGGGCAGCTGGAACACGCCTATCACGTGGTGAGCGCTCACCTGCAGGCGCGGACGGTAGGCCAGCCAGGCGGCCAGGCCCAGCACGGCTCCGGCCAGCGCGCCGGTGATACCCACCACGACACCGTTGGCCCGCACGACGAGACGGATGTTCTTGTCCGTGGCGCCCAGCGAGGCAAGCATGCCGAGCGAGCGCAGCCGGCGCTGCGCCAGCACGGTGAAGCCGCCCACGGCCACCAGGGCGATGAGGAGCATCGCGACGGTCACCAGGGCGAGCACGATGGTCTCGGGGTTGAACTTGTTGCCTGGCACGGCTGACTGACGGCTCTCGACGTTCGGGCCGATGGAGTCAGGGTTAGCGCCCGGCGCGTCGAACAGGACGGTGATCTGGGTCGGTGCCCGGACCTGGCCCGGCACCACGAGGGCGAACTCGTCCAGCAGGCTCTGCGGGTTCTGGACGATGCCGACCACCTGCCGGGCCAGGCCGCCTTGACGCCAGCTGCTCCCGATCTTGAGGTTGAGGGCGGATGCCACCCCGCTGGTGATGGCCACCTGGCCTGGGCCGGCCGGGTAGTGCCCGCTGACCAGGGAGAGCATTGGCCGCCCGAACGGGCCGCGCGGGTTCTGGGCACGCAGGTCGTAGGTATTGATCGAGCCGGGAACGGCGATGGTCTGGTTCTCGATGACGTCGGCGCGGCCGAAGCGATGCCGAAGCGCGGCGATGTGGGCTGCCAGGTGCGGCCCGGGCGGCTGGAATGTGGCCCGGTCCTGGGCGGTGCCGAAGCCGGCGTTGGCCGGCGGCGGCGTGTTGGTGGCCACCGCCGCCCCGAGGACCGTGGCGGCCACGGCGACCACGATGAGCGCCAGCACCAGCAGCTGCTGGCGCCACTCGCGGCGGAACAGCCGCCACGCCCAGCGCATGACGGCCCGGCGGGCCGGGATGCCGCCGTCGCTGGCCCGCACCGGCGCCGGGCGGTCGCGCAGCGCGGTGCTCACTGGCCCGGCCCGCTCACCAGCAGCGACTCGGGGCCAGGCGCGGGCGAGGTCTGGTCAGCGACCTGGCCGTCGCGCAGGAACACCACCCGGTCGGCCCACGAGGCCAGCTGCGCGTCGTGCGTCACCACCACTCCGGCCACGCCGCGCTGGCAGGCGGCGCGGACCAGCCGCATGACGGCCTCGCCATTCGCGGAGTCCAGCGCGCCGGTCGGCTCGTCGGTCAGCAGCAGCCGGCGCTCTCCGACGACCGCGCGGGCGATCGCCACCCGCTGCCGCTCGCCACCGGACAGCTCGTCGGGGTACCGGGTTGCCTGGTCCGCCACGCCCAGCTCTTCCAGTGCTGCCATCCCGGCCGCCCGGGCCTTCCTTGCTGACCTGCCGTCGAGCTCCAGCGGCAGGGCGACGTTCTCCGCCGCGGTCAGCCCGGCCAGCAGGTTGAAGTCCTGGAACACGTAACCGACCGAGCGGCGGCGCAGCCGCGCCTTGTCGTTGCGTGACATCCCGGCCAGCGCATGCCCGCCGACCAGGACCTGGCCGCTCGTTGGGTCCTCCAGGCTGCCGGCGATGGTCAGCAGGGTGCTCTTGCCCGACCCGCTCGGCCCCATCACGGCGACCAGCGCGCCCGGCTCGACGGTCAGGTCAATGTCCCGTAGCGCGTGCACCTCGGCGGCGCCCTCGCCGTAGACCTTCGACACCTTACGCAGTTCCAATGCGGTCATCGCCGCACCCCGGCTTTCCGCCGCAGTCGCGGCAACGCGGTAGTAACACGAGCGGGAGAGTCAGACGAGAAGCGCTTCAGGCGGCCGTCGGCGGCGTCCAGCCACCGGACAACCGAGTCCAGCCGGTATAGCTCGGCGTCGACCACCAGGCCGAAGGCCAGATCCTGCTGGGCCTCGCCTTCCTTTAGGCGCGTCCATTGCTGCATGAGCTCTACCAGGTAGCGGCGGTGTACCTGGATCAGCTCAGGCACGTCCACACCAGGTATGCGCAGCGCCATCAGCACCTTGATGACCAGCTCATCGCGCGGCGGAGAGGACAAATCCGGCGGCATGCGCAGCCATCCGGCGAGTTCCTCCGCGCCGGATGCCGTGATCCGGAAGCCCTTCTGCGGGCCGTCCGCCGCGGCGTCGTCCGACTCCACCAGGCCGTCACGCTCAAGCCGCTGCAGCGTCGTGTACACCTGGCCCACGTTCAGCGGCCAGACTTCGCCGGTTCCCGCCTCGAACTCCTCGCGGAGCTGCAGGCCGTACTTGGGCCCCTCGCTGAGCAGCGCGAGCAGCGCATGCCGCACGCTCATTTGTCGATCCAACTGAGTAGCATACTGAGTATGGTACTCGGTCTCCAAGGCAGGTCGCAAGCTAAACCGCCGCCCTGGCCGCGGCCAGCGGTGTGCGCAAGAACCTGCGAGATCGGCGATGATGGGCCAGCGGAGCTGATGGCCGGGGCCGCGCAGCCCAGCCGGCGGCCTAGGGTGCCGCTGTGACCGATCCGGGCCCCGCCGCCGGCCAGCCGGCCGCCGCGAGCCAGCCGGCCGCCGCGAGCCAGCCGGCCGTACGGGTCATGGTGATCGACGACCATCCGATGTGGCGTGACGCCATCGCGCGGGACCTCACGGCCGCAGGATTCGCCACGGTTGCGGCCGTCGGCGACGGGGCCAAGGCACTGCGGGTGCTCGCCGCCGTCCGGCCGGACGTCGTGATCGTCGACCTGCAACTGCCGGACATGTCCGGCGTCGCGGTCGCGAGGGGAGTGCTCGCCGCGCTGCCCGCCGCCCGGGTGCTTGTCCTCTCGGCCAGCGCCGAGCAGCAGGACGTGCTGGACGCCGTCAAGGCGGGCGCGGCGGCCCGCCTGAGACCCGCTGACCGCCGACTGGCCGAGATTGAGGCCAGCGGGCTGTCATCTCGCCGAACACGAACGCGGCCAGGTGCTCGATGTCCGCCCACACGGACATATTGACGATGACGCCGGCGCTGCCGGCCGCGTCCACTCGAAGGCCTGGATCGCGGTCGCGTTCCCGTTCTCGGTCTGCAGCCGCCAGATGAAACCAGGCGCCCGGTCAGCGGCCGCATTGACCGGGTCGAGCGCCGCCACGAAGTCGGCCAGTTCCGCCGAGTCCAGTGGAGCGGCGAGCCGGGCGACGTGGCCTGCGCGAGCTCGTCTGCCATCCGCTGAGTCTGCCAGTTCCGGGCTTCGGCGGCCGGCTAGCCCATCGGATAGCGGCGGAAGCCCACGGCGTATTCGCAGCCGGCGCCCAGCCCGACGTAGCCGGCCATGTTGCGCAGGAACTCGTCTGGATCGAAGTCGCGGCCGAGGCCGTCGATGTACGCCTGGTGCTCGCGCAGCGAGGCGACACCGGCGTCAATGGTGGCGGTGACATCCACGTAATGGGTCGGGCTGCCGGAGCTTGCGACGTACGCGTCACGGATCCCCGTCCAGGACGGTCCGGCCTCGGCGAACACCCACTCGTTGGCCGTGTCCCGGCAGGCGTCCAGCACGGCGAGCCCGACCGCCCGATGGTCGGAGTGGTTGACCGGGCCGTCCTCACCCCAGGTGAGGTCGAAGCTCATGGCGATGACCATGTCTGGCTGCAGCCGGCGGAACGCGGCGGCCAGGTCACGCCGCAGCGGCACCCCGTACTCGACAATCCCGTCCTGGTGGTCGAGGAATTCCACGCCAGTCACGCCGACGGCCGCCGCGCTGCGCCGTTCCTCCGCCACCCGCAACGGCCCTACCTGGTCCGGCGGCATGCCGGCGATGCCGGCCTCGCCCCGGGTGGCGAGCAGGTAGACAACCTCCTTGCCCTGGCCGGTCCAGCGGGCGACGGCGGAGGCGACCCCGTATTCCAGGTCGTCCGGATGGGCGACTACGGCGACGGCCTTGGTCCAGTCTTCTGGCATCGGCTGCATCGGCACTGCTGTTCCTCCCGTCTGGTACTCGCGCAACTCTCTCACGTCTAGTCAGTGCCGCGGCGGAACAGCTGCATTGAGCCTAGGGGCGAGAAACCGGCTGCCAGCGCCGCGCGGAGGCTCGCGGCGTTGCCGGGGGCTACCGCCGCGACGACCAGCTGGCCCGCCGGGATGGTGCGCAGCGCGTCGCGGATCAATGCGGCTCCGCCGCCGGCGCCGCGGCGCTCTGGCTCGAGCTCGAAGCTGATCTCGGTAAGGCCGGCCAGGCCCCGGCTGACCACCACCAGCGCCGAGCGCTGCGGGTCCGGGTAGCCGAGCACCCGGGATCGGTCCCGGATCCTGGCGGCGAACAGCGCCCGGTGGTGCCCGGCCAGATCCGGCCGGTCCACCAGCCGCGGCTCCGCGTCAGCCAGTTCAGCGCCGCGATCGCCGGCCCGGCCGGTCCCGTGGCCGGCCATCAGCACGTCCAGGCTGTCGATCCAGCCATCTTGGCCGGCCAGGGCAGCGATCACTCGCGGGTCATGCGCGCCGCCGAGCCCGTTTACGCCGAGCTCGGCTAGCCGCCCGTCGGTGATGTCCGGCGCAAGGGCGACTACCGCGTGCCCGGAGAAAGCGATGATGCCCGCAAGCCCCGGCCGCCACGGCGGCACCCGCCGCCAGCCGCCATCTGCAGCCGGGAACCGGCCAGCGGCCGCCGCGGCGATCAGCCTGGCAAGCGGATGCATCTCCGGCGGCGAATGCGCTGGCCGCTCCCCCGCCGGACGATCATCGGTCGCCGCACGATCCGCCCGCGACTCCGGCTGCATGCGCCCAACCTTGCCAGGCCGGAGTGTCAGCGCCCGGCCGGACAGTCAGACCCGCCAGCTAGCGTCGGGATATGGACATGAAACTGGAAGTCGTCTTCGTACCCGTGACCGACGTCGACCGCGCCAAGGCCTTCTACGTCGACCAGGTCGGCTTCAACGCCGATCACGACGTGCAAGTCAACCCGGAGCTGCGGTTCGTGCAGCTCACGCCGCCCGGGTCGGCATGCTCGGTAGCGATGGGCACCGGGATCACGCAGATGCCGCCGGGCACCCAGCAGAGCGTGATGATGGTCATCGAGGACGTCAAGGCTGCCCGCGAGCAGCTCATCGGCAACGGCGTGAATGCCAGCGAGATCGACGTCCAGCCCTGGGGCTCGTTCGTCACGTTCGCCGACCCAGACGGCAACACCTGGGCGCTGCAGCAGCTCCCACCGCGGACCTAGCTCCCCCGCAGAGCTAGCGCCGCGTTTCCGCGGAAATGCGGCGCACGGCTGGGCCGGGTTTCATCACGGTTGGGCCTGACCGCTGCGGCGGCGTGACTGGCTGCGGAATACTGCAGGGGCCTGCTGCGCGGGGGCCCTGACCGATTCGCAGGCCTTAGCGAGAGGGACCAGCGTTGCTTCTCATCTGGGGTTTCCGGGTCTTTTACCGCACCGTGAGCCAGGGCGTATTTCACTGCCGCAAGTGCGGCGGCGACCGCGAGTACCGGCATCGTGCCGGGCGGCGGTTCTTCACCCTGTTCTTCGTCCCCGTCATCCCGCTGACCAAGGCCGGCGAGCACGTGCAGTGCACGACCTGCCGGACCCGCTACGTAATGGAAGTGCTCAGGCTGCCGACCGCCGCCCAGATGCAGGCCGCCCTGCCGGTCGGCATGCGCGCCGCGGCGACAGCCATGCTGCGAGCTGGCGGGCCATCCAGCCCGGCCGCCAGGCAGCGCGCCGTGACCGCCATCCAGGGGGCCGGCGCTCAGGGGTACGCTGACGCCGACCTGGATTCCGACGCTGCCCAGCCGGCCGAGGCCACCCGCAGCGCACTCGGCCAGGTCGCGCTCCAGCTGACCCCCGATGCCAAGGAATGGTTCCTGGCCGATACGGTCCGAGTCGGGATGGCCGACGGGCCGCTGACCGAGCAGGAACGGCAGGCCGCCCGGGCGATCGCCATGGACCTGGGCATGACCCAGGCCCAGGCGATCGGCGTGGTGACCATGACCGAGCAGGCCGCGCAGCAGAACTGAGAACGTGAGGTGCCATGCGCATTCCCCGGGGCAAGATCGCCGCGGTATCCGTGGCAGTGGCCTGCGCCGACGCCATCCGGTTGCCGACGCCATCCGGGCATGGTCGCGGCTGTTCCGGGCCCCGCGGTGCCAACCCGGGCGGGCCGGGCGTTCGGGGCTGTCGACGCCTTACCGTGTCAGGTTCGGGCCGGGCTGATCAACAGGGGCGTCAGCGCAGCGAGTCCGCGTACGGCCTGGGCTCGCGCCGCAGCCATTGCCAGAATGTCCGGCGCGGCGGGCGCGCGCTGATGTTGCCGCTGCCGACCTTGCCGGACATTGCCACTCGCAGCGTCACCGGCACGTCCTGCCGCCACGGCGTGCCGACCTTGATGTTGCCGCTGCGGATGGCGACGTCGTCGGCGTCCACCACGATGCCCGGCTTCGTCACCAGGGTCAGGTTCCCGCTGTGGACTTCGGCGTCGATCTGGAGCTGCGAGGCCGATATCACCGCCTCGGTGAAATCAAGCGTTACGTTGCCGCTGGTCACCCGGACTTCCATCCGCTGCGGCACGACCCAGCGGCCATTGCGGCGGACGTTGCCGCTGCGGCAGTCGATGTGCACGACGTCCTTCGGCTGCGGCAGTGCCGCAGCCGCGTAGCCGGGGGCGGCGGGCAGGTCGGTGGTCAGCGCGGCGAGTTCGCCGTAGGTGCGCGCGGTCAGGGCGACCTCGAGCCGCTCGTCGAGTTCCTCGGCGGTAAGCCGGCCGTCGCCGGCGGCGACCCGCAGCAGTTCTACGACCCTGTCCCGGTCGCCGTGAGATGCGCGCAGCTCATCTGGCCGCGCCACGTTGTCACCGCGTCCGAGCGGCGAAACCTCGCCCATCATGCACAAAGGGTAAGGCCGCGGCGGCTGCCCCGGCACCCCCTGATAGCTGGATTGCGTCGTTCGCCGGCGCCTGCCAGGTCCGATCCCCGGCTGGCATGGCCGGTCGGCTGATGCCAGGATCGGGCGATGGCCGCCCGCCCGGGCCGCGAGCTCAGCCGCTGATTCCTGAGGAGAGATCATGACCCTGTTCGACTTGTCCGGCAAGACGGCTGTCGTCACCGGAGGTACCCGCGGGATCGGGCTCATGATGGCGCGCGGGCTGCTGGAAGCCGGGGCCCGCGTCTACATCAGCTCGCGCAAGGCCGATGCCTGCGCCGCCGCGGCGGACGAGCTCGGACGCTGCGGGCCAGTCGCGGCCATTCCTGCGGATCTGTCGACCGAGCAGGAGTGCCTGCGCCTTGCCCGGGAGGTCGGCGAACGCGAACAGGCGCTGAATGTCCTGGTCAACAACGCCGGCGCGACCTGGGGCGCGCCCCTCGCGGAGTTCCCTGCCGCTGCCTGGGACAAGGTGGTCGACCTCAACCTGAAGTCCCCGTTCTTCCTGACCAGGGCATTCCTGCCGATGCTTGAGGCCGCCGGGACGCCTGACGACCCGGCGCGGGTGATCAACGTGGGGAGCATCGACGGGCTGCGCGTGCCCTCGCTGCCTAACTACTCGTACTCGGCCAGCAAGGCTGGGCTGCACCACCTGACCAGGGTGCTGGCCAGGGAGCTTGGCCCTAGGCAGATCACCGTCAATGCCGTCGCCCCCGGGCCGTTCGAGTCCAAGATGATGGCGGCAACGCTGCGGGCATCCGGCGACGAGATCGCCGCCATGGCGCCGCTGCGGCGGATCGGCCGGCCGGACGACATGGCGGGCGTCGCGGTCTACCTGGCGTCGCGGGCCGGCTCCTACGTGACCGGCGCGGTCATCCCCGTTGACGGCGGGCTCGCCACCACGGTCTGACCAGCGCCGGTGACTCCGGCGTGATGCACCCCGGTCCAGGTCAGGGCACGGCGAGGATCTCCAGGAGCTCGCGGAAATCCGTGATCGTGTAGTCAGGCACGCAATCGAAATGAACCTTCGTGCCCTGATCGGAATCGAACATCACGGTCTTCAGGCCGGCCTCCCGCGCCCCGAAGATGTCGTGGTACATGTCGTTGCCGACGTACAGCGTTTGCTCGGCCGCCACCCGCATCCCGTCGAGCGCGAGCTGGAACAGCCGCTGGTCGGGCTTGCGGTAGCCGTAGTCGCCGGAAACGATGATCGGGTCGAAGTAGCCGAGCAGGCCGACCTGGTGCAGTTCGCCGCGCGCGTGCGCGCTCTGCGCATCGGTGACCACCGCGAGCGGGTAGCGCTCGCGCAGCACGTCGAGCACCTCGCGCACATGCGGGTAGAGGCCCAGCCGATGGCGCGAGATCGCGCGGGACATCTCGGCCAGGAACAGCGGCAGCTGCCTGAGCTTCGCGGTCGGCAGGGCACGGGTGAAAGCCGTCCGGTTCGCCTTGATGATGCTGCGCCAGATAGCGACGGCATCGAATTCGGGATGGTGCTGCGTACTGGCCTGCTGCTGTTCCTTCATGATCTGGAAATAGAGATCCCGGACCTGGTGCCGGCGCAGATCTATGCCCTGATACGTGAGGAAATGCGCCGCGGACCGGAAGATCTCATCCATGCCTTCATCGGTCAGGATGCTGATCACAGTGCCGTTCAGGTCGAAGGCGACCGCTCGGATGTCCATGCCTGCTATCAGCACTCCCTGGCGGCAATCTTCGGATATCGGGGGTTGCCGGATCGGCCCGGTCACCAGCCTACGGATCGCGGCCGTCGGTTGGTACCGCGATCCGTGGTTGCCCGACGAACCCGCCGCGATCCGGTGCTCAGGCGGCTTGTAGCAGCTTTTTCGCCCGGGTGACGAGCCTTCCGCCGTAATCCCGGCCGATGTAGCCGTTTCGCGCGACCCGCAGCAGGTTCAGCGCCATGTAGTACGGCGCCCGTGCGGTAATCGAGTCGAACGTTTGCTGCCGATCGGGGAAATGACTGCTGTACTCCCAGAGGAAATGCCCGATGAACGGATCGGCGCAGCGGCTGCCGCCGCCGTCCCGCATGAACGCATGCTGGAGCTCGCCTGCGACCCGCCCGACATCAAACATCCGGTCCCCGCGCTTCATCCGTTCCAGGTCGATCGCAGCGACGTCCATGCCGCTGCCGAACAGGAAGTTCGCCGGAGTCGCGTCGCCGTGCAGCCAGACCTGCTGGTCTTGCCACATCTCCGGCCGGTCCCGCCAGCGGTCGCGCAGGCCGGCGAACTCGTCCACGTCCGCCTGCCCGATGCGCTGAATCTTGCGCAGCCTGCTGACGACGTTGTCAAAGTACCGGCAGTCCGGATCGAAATCGACGGCTACCCCGTTGGCCGTCCGGTTGTGCTGGGTAGCCAGGAAGTACGCGAGCGCTTTCAGCCGCCAGTAGAGGTGCGCGTCATCCCCGTGCTGCGTCGCGCGCGCGATCGCGTGGCTGAACTCCTCGCCGGAGTAATATTCGACGGCCAGCACCCCGTTGATGTCGCGGCTGAAACCCAGCGGGCGAATCACGTGGTGCGGCGACCCGATCAGGTTGTACGCGCGCAGTGTCTTGAGTCCCTCGTACTCCTGGCGCGCCATCCACGCTGCCTTGTCCCGGTCCCAGCCGAATCTCGGGCCGTAGAACTTGCAGATGATCTTGGCGTGGCTGAACTTCTCCATGTATCCGTAGACCTCGTTGCTGCCGGACAGCCGGAAGACACGGAAGGCCGGCTGCAGCTCCGGCACCCCCATGCGCTCGCGGATGATCGTGCCGAGGAAGGCATGCAGCGGGTCATTGCCAGCAACGTATCCGACGTATCTGCCGTTCATCGGGGCCTCCGCTCGCACCAGGGATTCCCCTGGCCTTACGCCTACAGAGACCGGCCGCGCGGCTCAGATACGATTCGCGGACAACTTCCCGCCCAGCGGCGTCTGCTTACCGGTCGGCTGCTCCTGCACGGTCCAGGCGTTGCCGTCGGGGTCGCTGAAGAAGATGAACGAGTTCCAGTCCATGATGCGTCGTCCCTTCGGGCCGGCTAGCTGGCGAATATCCCGCCGGTGACGTTGACCCACGTGGCCGTGATCGCCGCGGCCTGGTCGGACGCCAGGAATACGGCCACGTCCGCGATCTGCGCCAGCCGGGGGGAGCGCCGCAGCATCGGCCCTTGAGCAGCAACGGAACGGTCAGTGGCGATAGCGGCGTGAAGATCGCTGGGTTATCGCCACTGGCCGTTCGGATGGGGGTGGACGCTGGCTGACCGGGATCGTGTAACGGTTTGATCGCTGCGGGTGGGCCGCTGGTGGCTTCGCCCTACTTTGCGGTCTATGCCGGTGGAGTTCCTGACCGATGATGAGGCCGCAGCATACGGCCGGTACACAGAGGTGCCTTCGCAGGCGGATCTGGAGCGGGTGTTCTTCCTCGATGACGAGGACCGGGCGCTGGCCGGCCGCCGCCGCGGGGAGCACATGAAGCTGGGGTTTGCGCTGCAGCTGGTGACGGTGCGCTGGCTGGGGACCTTCTTGGAGGATCCCCTCGATGTGCCGGCCACGGTGGTGGATTTCGTAGCCGCTCAACTGGAGGTGGCCGACCCGTCGCAGGTGAAGCGGTACAGCGGGCGGACGAAGACCCGGTTCGATCATCAGTGGGAGATCCGCCAGGTCTACGGGTTGCAGGAGTTCCCCGACGTTGAGAAGGAGTTCGCCGGCTGGGTGGCGGCCCGGTCGTGGACGTCCGGCGACGGCCCGAAAGCGATCTTCCTCGACGGGGTTGCGTGGCTGCGGAAACGGAAGGTGCTGTTGCCGGGGGTGAGCACGCTGGCCCGGCTGGTGGCGAGGATTCGCGACGAGCAGACCCGCCGGCTGTGGGCCGTGCTGGATGGAAGGCCTGCTGTCGACGGGCCAGCGGTACGTGTTGGACCAGCTGCTGGAGGTCCCGCCGGGGTCGCGGGTGTCGGATCTGGAGCGGTGGCGCAAGGGCCCGCCGCCGCGCGGCAGCGGCCCGGCGATCATCAAGGCGCTGGACCAGGTCGCCGAGATCATCGCGCTCGAGCTGGCCGGGCTCGGCGCCGAGAGCCGGATGCCGCCGCGGCGGCTGGGCGAGCTGGCCCGCTACGGGATGAGCGCCGACGCCTCCCAGGTCCGCCGCCACGGCGACCAGCGCAGATCGGCGACGTTGCTGGCCACCGTCCGGCATCTGGAGGCCAAGTCGGTCGATGACACCTTGGAGCTATTGGACCTGTTCATGGCGACCGAGCTGGTGAACAAGGCAGTCACCGCCTCCGATAAGGACAAGGTCCGCAAGCACCCGAAGCTGGCCAGGGCCTCGGCCAGGCTGGCGGTCGCGGTGAACACCCTGTTCGCCTCCGACGACTGGGGCGGCCCCGAAGAGGAGCCGCGCGTGTCGCAGGTGTGGGAGGCGATCGAGGCGATCATCTCCCGCGACGAGCTGCGCGCCGCACTGGAGCTGGTCAACGAGACCGTCCCAGCAGCCGACGCCGAGCCGGCCGACTGGCGGACGGAACTGCTCGGCCGCTACAGCACGGTGACGGGATTTTTGAAGCTGTTGCCGCAGGCGATCTGCTTCGGCGCCAACGCCGAAGGCGCGCCTGCGTGCTGGAGCATAGTTCTGGCGCCACCTCAAGCGCCGCGAGATCTACGCCGACGCTTCCACCCGGTGGCGTAACCCCCAAGCCCAGCTGCTGGACGGCGAAAGGTGGCAGACCATCCGCGGCGACGCGCTGACCACTCTGTCCCTTCCGGATGACCCTGACGCGCTGCTCGCCGAGCACGCCAAAACGCTGGATGCCGCCTACCGGGAGGTCGGCGGCCGGCTGGCCGTCAACACCGATGTCCGCCTCGATGACGCCGGGAAGATCCACCTGACCGGGGTGAAGGCGATCGAGGAACCGCCGTCCCTGGTGGACCTGCGCAAACGGACCACAGCCATGCTGCCGCTCGTCGACCTGCCGGAGGTGATCTTGGAGGTCATGTCGTGGGTGCCGGAGCTGGCGGCCGCGTTCACCGCCGTCTCCGGCGGCCGGTCCCGGCTGAATGACCTGCCGACCTCGATCGCCGCGTGCCTGGCCGCCCACTCCATGAACGTGGGCTACCGGCCGATCGCCAAAAAGGGCGCGCCCGCCCTGGAACGGTCCCGGCTGTCGCACGTATTCCAGAACTACATCCGGCCCGAGACCCTCGCTCCCGCCAACGTCCCGCTAGTCACCCGCCAGGCCACCGTTGACTTGGCGGGCGCGTGGGGCGGCGGCCTGGTCGCCGCGGTCGACGGGATGCGGTTGTGGTGCCCGTGCCGGCCGCCTTCGCCCAGCCCAACCGCAAGTTCTTCGGCTCCAAGCGGGGCATGACCTGGCTGAATGCGGTAAACGACCGCGGGATGGGCCGCGGCGCCAAGGTGGTGTCGGGAACCGTGCGGGACTCCCTGCACATGGTTGATGTCATCTTCGGCCTGGATGGCGGCGACCTGCCCGCCGTCGTCGTCTCCGACGAAGGCTCTTACTCCGACCTGGTGTTCGGCCTGCTGGAGTTGCTGGGGATCTCCTACCGGCCGGCCCTGGCCGACCTGCCCGATCAGAAGGGCTGGCGGATCAACCCTGCCGCCGACTACGGCCCGCTGGACGCCTTCGCCCGCGGCAAGATCGACCTGGGCAAGATCCGCCGGAACTGGGAAGACGTCCTCCGCGTGGTCGCCTCGATCTACACCGGCACCATCCGCGCCTGCGATGTGGTCGCCATGTTGCAGCGTGACGGCCACCCCACCGCCCTCGGGGAGGCGATCGCGATGTACGGCCGGATCTTCAAGTCGCTGCACATGCTGGCCTACGTCGACACCGACGAGTCCTACCGCCGCGACATCAAGGCCATCCGCAACCTGCAAGAAGGCCGCCACGCCCTGGCCCGGAAAATCTGCCACGGGAGAAAAGGCGAGCTGCACCACCGCTACCAGCGCGGCCTGGAAGACCAGCTCGGCGCCCTCGGCCTGGTGCTGAACTGCGTGGTGCTGTGGACGACGGTCTACCTGGACGCTGCCGTTCGCCAGCTCAGGGCCCAGGGCTACACGGTGCTCGAAGAGGACCTGGCCCGCCTGTCACCGTTCGTCAACACCAATCTGGGGGTCCACGGCACCTACAGCTTCGTGCTTCCGGACCTGGCCCCAGGGGCCATCCGCGAGCTGCGCGACCCGGAAGCCGCCGACGAGGACGACGAATAGGCGCTGCCGCTGGGCTCAGCCGCCCGCCGGCACGGCCGCCGCGGCGGCTCTCTGATCGTGGTCGCGCAGCATGCGCAGCACGGTGGCCGGGGACGGGTGCTGGCCTTTCTTCTTGCCGGCAGAGATGACGAGGCGGGCGGCGATGTCGCGCAGGCTCATTTCCTGCCCGCGCAGGTGGAGCGCGACGGCGAGCATCGCGTCGTCGGTGACGGCGGCACCGCCGATCGCCTTGCCCCGGGCGCGGGCTGATTCGTGGCCTTCCAGGGTGCGGTCGCGGATGTACTCGCGTTCCATCCCCGACAGCGCGGCCAGCACGGTGAACACGATCCCGGACGGGTCGTGCGAGCCTGCCAGCTCGCCGGTCAGGAACTCCAGCCCTATACCGCTGGCCCTCAGCTGCTCCGCGAGCGCCGCGAGTTCGATGCCGCGGCCGAGCCGCTTGTGCTCGTGCACGACCAGGGTGACCACGGCGCCGGACGCGCGGATCTCCCGGGCCAGGGCGACGGCATGGTCGAGCTCGGGCCGGGTGACGGCACGGGTGGAGATCTTCTCGGCGAAGATCCTCGTGACGCCCGCCGCGTGCAGCGAGTCCGTCTGGGTGTCCAGCGACTGGCGGATGGTAGAGGCGCGGGCGTACCCGATCCGCACGTGCCCGGCCGTCGGCGGCCGGGGTAGCTCGGTCCAGGCCGAGCCCGGCCTGCGGACCGGCGGGACCGGGACGCTGAGCGTCTTCGCCAGGTGGGGCACGAGCCGGAACCGGGCGGTGTGGTACTGGGCGGCGACCCTGCCCCTGCCGGTCCGGCATGGCGACCCGGCCGGTGCGGCGCAGGAGGATATCGGGCAGTCGTTCGCCTCGACGCGCAGGAAGTCGTTCTCGCTCACCAGCGGATCGTTTCATGGGGGTGTGTCATCCGCCCGGCCGTATGCAACAACCGGTGAAACACGGTCCGCCCAGTTCGGGACCTGGCGGCCGGCCTGTTTCACAGGCCCTCACCTAAGAAACAGCCACCTGCATCGCGTTCGCGTCCGAGCGACTTCGCCGCCGTCCGCACCGACCAGGGGTGTCGGCGCTCACGTAATTCCCCAGGTTGAGCGGCTGGCGCTCACGTAATTCCCCACCTCGCTCACGTAATTCCCTATGGGGATGACGTGCGTGTCGTGGTGGACCTGGCCATCGAGAAGGAGCAACCTTCCTCCCGTCCGCGACGACGGGGGGCCGATGGCAAGGAGAACGTTCGACGTGATCGATGTCACCGAGATCTTGATGCACTGGCATGCGGGCCGCTCGCTGAGCGAGATGGCTGAGAGCCTGGATGTGGACCGCAAGACGCTGCGCAAGTACATCTGCCCGGCGGCTGCGGCGGGGATCGTTCCGGGCGGGGCGGCCAAGAGCCAGGAGGAATGGGCGGAGCTGGTGCGGGGCTGGTTCCCGCAGCTGGCCGATACCCGGTTGCGGCAGGTGACCTGGCCGGCGATCGGGAAGCATCACGAGTACATCAGCGCCCAGCTGAAGGCCGGGGTGCGGATGTCGACGGTCCATCAGCGGCTGCGCGATGAGCACGGCCTGGCTGTCAGCGTGCAGAGTTTCCGCCGGTATGTGGCGGCGAACGTGCCGGAAGAGGTCCGCCGCGCGCAGGTGCGGGTACTGGACCCGCGCCCGTCCGAGGCCGGGGAGCAGGCGCAGATCGACTACGGGCAGCTGGGCCGCTGGCTGGATCCGGTCACCGGGAAGCTGCGCACGGTGTGGGCGTTTGTCATGGTCTTGTGCTGTTCGCGGCACATGTTCGTGCGGCCGGTGCTGAGGATGGACCAGCGGGCGTGGACCGAATGCCACGTGGCGGCATTCGCCTTCTTTGACGGGGTTCCCGCCCGCCTGGTCCCGGACAACCTGCGGACCGGGGTGGACAAGCCGGACCTGTACGACCCGAAGGTTAACCGGTCGTATGCCGAGATGGCCGCTCACTACGGGTGCCTGATAGACCCCGCAAGGTCACGGAAACCCCGGGACAAGGCCAGGGTCGAACGCCCCATGCCGTACGTACGGGACTCGTTCTGGCGGGGCCGGGAGTTCACCAGCCTGGCGCAGATGCAGGCCGAGGCGGCCCGCTGGTCCCTTGAGGTCGCCGGGCAGCGGCCGTGCCGCCCGCTGGACGGAGCCGCCCCGGCCGCGGTGTTCGCCGCGATCGAGAAGGACGCGCTGCGGCCGCTGCCCGCCGAGCCGTTCGTGCTGGCCACGTGGGCGAAAGCCAAGATCGGCACCGACATCCACGCCCGGGTGGAGAAAGTGCTGTACTCGGTGCCGTGGCGGCACATCGGCAAGACCGCCGACGTGCGCATCACCGCCACCATGGTCCAGTTCTTCATCGGCGGGCAGCTGGTCAAGACCCACCCGCGCAAGGACAAAGGCAAGCAGACCGACTTCGCGGATTACCCGCCGGAGAAGATCGCCTTCCACATGCGCACCCCGGCGTGGTGCCGCAAGCAGGCCGCCGGGATCGGCCCGGCGTGCGAGCAGGTCATCAGCGAGCTGCTCGCCGATAACGCCCTGTACCGGCTGCGGTCCGCCCAGGGCGTGATCGGGCTGGCCGACCGCAGCGACCGCGCCCGGCTGGAAGCGGCCTGCGCGAAGGCCCTGACCGCCGGGGATCCCTCCTACCGCACCATCAAGGGCATCCTGGCCGCCGGCGCCGAGCGCGAGACACTGCCCGCAGCCGCCGGGGACGGCGGGGCCGCGGCGTTCCTGCACGGCCCGGCCTCCTTCGCCAACATCATCCCGATGCCCGGCACCGTCACCAGCGACGCCGTGCACCCCGCCAGCGCACGGGAGGCCACATCATGACCGCCGGCCGTACGAGCGTCACCGCATCCGGCACCGGGCCGGCTCCGATCTTGCTGGCCGCCCACGTCCGCGTGATCCGCGCCGCCGCGGACCTGCTCGAGCAGGCCCGCATCGCGGGCCTGTCGGTGTGGCCCGAGCCAGGCGAGATCGCGATCCAGGTCCCCGAGACCGCCGGCGACCTGCACTCCCGCGCCGCAGCGGTCGCCCGGCTCGCAGCCCTCACCGGGTGCGAGCCCGCGCCCGACCCCCGGCCCGGCCGGACACAGGGCTGGATCCACGCCCGCGGGCAGTTCGCCGGGCATCCCGTGCATATCTACACCCCAGTCAAGGAGCAGCCGCCATCATGACCACCGCCACCATCACCGACCGCAGCGCGCTCGCGGCGGCGCTGCGCGAGCTGAAGCTGTCCGGCATGCTGGACACCCTCGACGCCCGCCTGGTCCAGGCCCGCGCCGGGGACCTCGGCCACCTGGACTTCCTCCAGGTCCTGTGCCAGGACGAGATCTCCCGCCGGGAAACCACCTCGCTGCAGCGGCGTATCCGCGCCGCCAGGTTCGAGACCCCCGCCACCCTGGAAGGATTCGACTTCGCCGCATCCCCGAAACTGCCCGCCGCCCAGATCCGCGACCTCGCCGCGCTGCGCTGGCTGCAGCCAGGCGAATCGGTCATCCTGTACGGGCCGGTCGGGGTAGGCAAGAGCCACGTCGCGCAGGCCCTCGCGCACCTGGCCATCCGCTCCGGAGCCGACGCCCGGTTCCTGAAAACTAGCAGGGCCCTGGCCCACCTGGCCGGCGGACACGCCGACCGCACCTGGGACAAGCGGCTCCGCGAGCTCATCCGGCCCGCCGTCCTCGTGCTGGACGACTTTGCCATGCGCGAGTTCACCGCCGCCCAGGCCGACGACCTGTACGAGCTGATCAGCGAGCGCGCCGGGAAATCCACGATCTTCACCAGCAACAGGGCGCCCGCCGACTGGTACCCCCTGTTCCCCAACCCCGTCGTCGCTGAATCCCTGCTCGACCGGGTCATCAACACCAGCCACCAGGTCGTCATGAACGGGCCCAGCTACCGGCCCCGCAAACGCCCCGGGCGCGTCGTCCCCACTGACACCACGAGCACCAGCTAGAATGAGAACACGGCCAGGACCTGGGGAATTACTTGATCGCCGCCCTGGGGAATTAGGTGAGCGTCCACAGCTGCCGGAGGCCGCTGCCGACGGCGCCGACCCAGAACTCCGTAAAGTGCCGACTGCGGACGTCAAAACGGAACTTCATCGGGAGAGAAGCCCTCGCTTACCCCTGATGGTTCTGGCTGCGGGGCGCCGGGGGAGGCGGCCTGCTGGAAGTATTCGGCGAGGTGGTGGCGGCCGGTGGCGGGGGCGAGGACGTCCTGGGTGAGGACGGTCAGCGGGAATTCAATGAGCTGGTGTGTCCGCAGCGGGGTTAGCCGTCGCAGCAGCACCAGCCCGGCCTTGACGGGCCACAGCGGAACATGGGTGATGCGTGGTGGGTTACCGGCGGCGCGGAACGCTTGCTGCGCGGCTTGTTCGTGGGTGAGGATGTCCGGTCCGCCGAGGTCGATGGCTTCGGCGTCGCTGGCGAGGGCGTCAGCGGCCGCGGTGGCGACGTCGGCCCCGTCGATCGGGTTGATCCGGAAGCTGCCGCGGCCGAACAGGTAGGCGCGGCCCTTGCGCGCCATGGTGAGGAACTCGTCCATGTCGGAGAAGAAACCGTTGGGGTACAAGATGGTGTGCCGCATGCCGGAGCGCTTGAGTTCTTCCTCAAACGCGCGCTTGGCGCGCACCAGCTGGAGCTTGTCCAGGCCGGGGGCGCGGACCACCGAGGTGTAGATGAATTTCTTCACCCCCGCGCGCCGGGCCTCCTCGAGCAGATTGCGGTTGGCGGCACAGTCGACCTGCCAGCAGGTGAATTTGCTGGCCTTGCCCATCAGGCCGATGGAGCTGAACACGGCGCCAGCGCCGTCGCAGCAGCCGGCCAGCGCGTCCGGGTCGGTGGCGTCGGCCTGGTGGGTCTCGTCCACCGCGTCACGGACCGGATCCAGCTTGGCCGGGGAGCGGACCAGCGCGCGGACCTGATGCCCGCGGGCGTGCAGCTCGCGGACCACGTGCTGACCCAGGTAACCGGTTGATCCGGCGACCAGAACCTTCAAAGGGGATCTTCCTTTCTTGCTAGTGATCGCAGCAGCGGTCGCACCGTCGCTGGCCGGGGCTCTGTTGGCAGGGAAGGCCGGTGGGGGCGATGCCAGTGCCGTAGATGAGCACTGTCATGAGGTGCCTGCGATCAGCGCGTCGAGGGCGGCTAGCGCCTCACCGGCGGGAAGCTCGCCGTCGAGCAGATAGTGCAGCATCAGCCCGTCCAGCAACGCCAGAGTCACCGTCGCCGCGCCGGTGCGCCGCCCGTGCGGCCAGTGCGGGTACAGCTCACCCAGCCGCTCGGCAAGCCGCACCCGCGCTCTCCGCAGGGCGTCCCGCAGCGCCTGGCCCAGCGCCGGATCCCGCCCGGCGCCGGCCACCAGCTCCACCACCAGACGCAGCACCCGGTCATTGCCGGTAGTGGCCGGCAGCAGGCGGCGCAGCGTTTCCAGAGCGTCCGCCGGGCCGGCGGCAGCGACCAGCACGTCGACGATCGGGGTGAGCACCTCGCCGGCGGCCCGGCGGGCAATGGCCGCGTGCAGACCGGGCAGCCCGCCGAAGTGGTAGTGGATCAGCGCCACATTGGCACCCGCGCGCCCGGCGACCGCCCGGGTTGTCACCGCGGGCCAGCCGCCCTCCGCGAGCAAGGCGACGCCTGCTTCCGCAAGCTGCTCCCGGCGCCGCTGCCCGCGCACTGAAATTGGCCGGCCGACCAAGTTGGTCATGTGATTAAGTTAGCAGACGGTGACCGCGAGGCCAAAATCCCGGAGCGCACCTGATCTTCTCTGCTGGAAAGCGCGCAACAG
>CAWIJO010000011.1:0-17098 GCA_963836355.1 uncultured Actinomycetes bacterium
GCGTCGCAGTAACCGGGCAGGTCTGACAGGGCCGCCCCGAGGCCGACCATCGCGGCCTGGTGGCAGACCACGTCGACCCCAGCGAGGGCCCGGTCGGCCACCGTCTCATCACGGACATCGCGGACGAGAAGCTCGGCACGGGCCGGCCAGTAGGCAGGCATCCCGTCGTGCACCGCCGGCGCGAGCGAGTCCATGCCACGGACCTCATGCCCCGCCGCCAGCGCGGCTTCCACGATGTGCGAGCCGATGAAGGCCTGCTGCGCCGGTGACCAGTATCCGCATGCCCGCAGCCAAGCACGCCCGGCGCTGGCCGGCTGGGCGCCGCGGGATATGTCACAGCTCCGTAAGGGTTGATCATGCCCTGACGTGGCTAGCGTTCTTAGGCATGCTGACTGACGTCGTGCTGCCGTGCCTGAATGAGGTCGAGGCGCTGCCGTGGGTGCTGGCCAGGATCCCGGCCGGGTACCGGGCGATCGTTGCCGACAATGGCTCTGATGATGGCTCCGGTGAGATCGCCAGACGGCACGGGGCGACCGTCGTGCGGGTGCCGCAGCGCGGGTTCGGCGCGGCCTGCCATGGCGGCCTGCTGGCCGCGACCAGCGAGATCGTCTGCTTCATGGACGCGGACGGATCGCTCGACCCCGCTGATCTCCCGCTTGCGGCGAGCCCGGTGCTCGCCGGCGCCGCCCTATCTGGTTCTCGGCCTGCGCCCGGCGACGGCGCGCGGAGCCTGGCCGCTGCACGCGCGGCTGGGCAACCGGGCCATCTCGGCGGCGAAGCTGCAGGACCGGGGTCCCGCTGCATGACCTCGGCCCGATGCGGGCAGCCCACCGCGCTGGCCTTGAGCAGCTCAGCCTGGCCGACCGCAGGTTCGGCTACCCGCTGGAGATGGTGATCCGGGCGGCGGAGAGCGGCTGGCGGATCGCCGAGCTGGATATTCCCTATCACCCTCGCACCGGCCGGTCCAAGGTCACCGGCACGGTGGGCGGCACGCTGCGCACTGTACGCGACATGCGCCGGGTGATGGCGACATGACCAGCCCTGGCCGCCCGCGGCTGGCTGCCGCCGCAGCGCCCCATCCGCCGCTTGCAGCGGCGGGCGCGGTGACCGGCCTGGCCGCGCAGCTCGTCGTCATCGCCAAGGCCCCGGTGCCCGGCCGGGTGAAGACCAGGCTGACACCACCCTTCAGCCCTCAGCAGGCCGCGCAGCTCGCCGAGGCGGCACTGGCCGACACGCTCGCCGCCGCGGCGCAGGTATCGGTCGCACGGCACGTGCTCGCCCTGGACGGCGCGCCGGGCGGCTGGCTGCCGCCGGCTCGACGTCATCAGGCAGCGGGGCGACGGGCTGGATGGCCGGATTGCCGCCGCGCTCGGCGACGCCTATGCCCGGCTTCCCGTCCCGGTGGTCCTGATCGGCATGGATACCCCGCAGGTGACGCCTGGGCTGCTGGAGTCTGCTATCCGCCCGCTGGCGGACGGTGCCGCTGACGCGGTATTCGGCCCGGCTGCCGACGGCGGCTTCTGGCTGCTCGGCCTGCGGCAGCCCGATCCGCGCCTGGTGGCAGGCGTACCGATGTCCACGGCGGTGACCGGCGCTGCGCAGCTCGACCGGCTGGCAGCGGCCGGGCTGCGGGTGCACCAGACCCGGTGCTGCGTCGACGTGGACGACGTAACCGATGCCGTTGCTGTCGCCGGGGATATGCCGCGCAGCCGGTTCGCGGCGGCGCTGCGGTCGATTGCGGCCGACCGCGCGCGCGCCCAGTCCGCCGGCCAGCTCACGGCCGTGGGCTGGGGCTGAGGAACCAGGACGGAACCGGGGCTTCCGGCGGCGGGCAGGCCGCCGCTGCCTTGCGAATGCGGCCGCGGCATCAGGCCGCGGCTGGCCGCGCCTCTTACGACATTGTTACCTGTTGGCTCCGGCCGTGCTGCCCGGCGTCCGGGATGGCTAGCGTCGGATCATGGCAAGGAATCCCAGCCGCAGGCGCGCCGCCCGTTGCCACGTAAGAAGGCCGCGGCCGCGTCCCGGCGGCAGCCGCCGCGTGGGCAGCGGCGGCAGCGCGGCGAGCCGCAGCCGCGGCCCGGAGCATCGCGGCGCTGGCCCGGCGCGGCGCGGCCGGGCGGCTGCGCCGGGCTGGCGCGCTGCTGGACCGTCCGGCCGGCCTGCTGCGCCATGCGGTCAGCGGCCCGCCGCCCGGCCCGTTCCGGCCCGGCACCTGGCGGAGCCCACTGCGCGGGCTGTGGCTCACCTCGCTGCTGGGAGTCGTGCTGCTCGCCGGCCTTACCATCATGGCCGTCACCGGCCTGCTGTCCTACGCGGCCTACAACCCCCGGCTGCCGCACAATGACCCGACACCCGGCGCGGGGCTGCTGAAGTTCTACCTTTTCTCCTGGCCCACCCGCCCGGCCTGGCTGTACCGGGTAAACCAGGGCATCCATATCACGCTCGGCCTTGCCCTGGTGCCGGTGGTGCTGGCCAAGCTCTGGTCGGTCCTTCCCCGGCTCTTCGCCTGGCCGCCGGTGCGGTCGGTGGCCCACGCACTGGAGCGGCTGAGCCTGATCATGATCGTCGGCGGCGTGCTGTTCGAATTCGCCACCGGCATCCTGAACATCCAGAACTATTACGTATTCCCGTTCTCCTTTTACCCGGCCCATCTTTACGGCGCGTGGGTGTTCATCGCTGGCCTGGTAACTCACGTGATCCTGAAGACGCCGCACATGCTGACCGGACTGCGGTCGCGCAGCCTGCGGCGGGAGCTCCGCACCCGGCTGGCCGATACCTGCCCGGAGGCGCCGGATCCGGCGGGCCTGCGGGCTGCCAGTCCCGCGGCGCCAACCATCTCCCGGCGCGGGCTGCTTGCCGCGATCGGCGGGGCCTCCGTAACCCTGGCGGCCCTGGCGGCAGGCCAGTCGATCGGCGGCTGGACCCGCCGTACCGCGCTGTTCGGCCCCCGCGGGCTGTCCGCCGCCGCGCCGGGTTACTTCCCGGTCAACCGGACCGCCGCCGCCATCGGACTGACCGATGCGGATGTCGGCGAGGGCTACCGGCTCACGCTCACCGGGAGCCGGCGGCGACCCTGACCCGCGAGCAGATCCTGGCGCTGCCGCAGCGGACCGCGGAGCTGGCGATCGCCTGCGTCGAGGGCTGGTCCGCCGCGGAGAGCTGGACTGGGGTGCGGCTGACCGACCTCGCCCGGCTGGCCGGAATCACCCGGCCGGGGCCGGCCTACGTGGAGTCGATCCAGCGGACAGGACCGTTCCGCAAGGTATTCCTGTCAGCGGCCCAGGTGAACGACCCGCTGTCGCTGCTCGCGCTGCGGGTCAACGGCGCGGACTTGTCCCGAGACCACGGTTACCCGGCGCGGACGATCATCCCGGACGCCCCGGGCGTGCATAACACCAAGTGGGTCACCAAGATCACCTTCCTGGAGCGGGCGTGACGGCCGCGGTCCGGTGGATCCGGCGCTGGTACGGCGCCCATCCCCTGCACCTGCTGGCCTTGCTGGCCTCCTTCGCGCTGGCCGGGTACGCGGTACATGCCGTTGTCGTCGCCGGGCAGTGGCGCGGCTTCGCGGCATGGTTCCTGGTCGCCATCTTGGGACACGACCTGCTGCTGTTCCCGCTGTACTCGGTCGCCGACTTGTCGCTGCGCAGGCTGCTGCCGCGGTGGGTGACAGCGGCTGGGGCAAGGCACGGCGGCCGGAACAGCAGGGGGAGCGAGCCAGGCACGGCGGCCAGGATCCCGTCGCCGTGGCCGCCGGTACTTAACTACGTACGGGTACCCGCGGCGTTCTCGCTGCTGCTGTTGCTGATCTGGTTCCCGCTGGTCCTTGGCCTGTCATCGGCCGCGTACCAGCGGGCGAGCGGGCTGGGTACCGGCCCGTACCTGTGGCGCTGGCTGGCCGTCACCGGCACGCTGTTCGCGGTCTCATCGGTCAGCTACGCACTCCGGCTGCGCCGGGCGACGTCACCGCCGCGCATCGCGCGTCCGGCGGGAGCCCGGAACTGGAGGGGCCGCTGAACGGGCAGGTAGCCGCCGCACCCTCGCCTCGCGCCCTGGCCGCGCGGCGGGCCCGGCTCATACGTTGTCAGTTATGCACCCGCGTCCAGCGCGGCAAGCCGGAGCCCGATGACGAACTGGTTCAGCGGCCTTTCCGCGCGCCGCAGGATTTTCACCGCCGGGGTCGCGCTGCTCGCCGCCGCGGCGGCCGTCACCATCAGCGTGGCCCTGGCGGGTAGCCAGCCGCCGGCCGGTTACCCGGCGCAGGACCAGCCAGGGCCGGTCCTGCTGGTGCCCGGCTACGGCGGGAGCACCCGCGCGCTTGCGGTCCTGGCCAGCCGGATCCGGGCCACCGGCCGGAAAGCCGCCGTCGTGCCCCTGCCCGGCAACGGCATCGGCAGCCTGATCGGCGACGCGGCCGTGCTCGACGAGGCGATCGCCCGCGTGCTGCGCGGTGGGGCGCCGTCGGTCGACGTGATCGGCTATTCGGCGGGCGGGGTGGCCGCGCTGCTGTGGGCCCGCGAGGACGACGGCGCCCGCAAGGCCAGGCGGGTGATCACGCTCGGCTCGCCGTTCCGCGGTGCGTCGATCGCCGCCGCGGCCGAGGGGTTCGCGCCGGGCGCCTGCCCGGCCGCCTGCCAGCAGCTGGTTCCGGGAAGCAGCCTGCTCGCCGGGCTTGCCGCGGGCGCGCCCGCCCGGCTGCGCTGGCTGTCCCTGTGGACGACAGACGATCAGACCGTCACGCCGCCCGACTCGGCGCGGCTGCCCGGCGCGATCGACGTGCCCATCCAGTCGATCTGCCCGGCGCAGCGGATCAGCCACTCTCAGCTGCCGACCAGCCCGGTCGTTACCGCGATCGTGCTCCAGGCTATTGGCGCCGGGCCGGTGCATTACCCGGGACCGGCGGTCTGCCGGGCCTGACGTTACTCCCGGGACGCGGCTCAGCTAGTGATGTCCTTGGTGGCGAAGTGCGCCCAGGCCGCGCCCAGGAATACGGCTACGTAAACTGCCTGCACGGCGAATCCCCGGTCGATGTTCCGCCAGAAGATCGGCTGGCGGAAGAAGTCAATCCACGCGAGCCAGTACCGGGTGGGCAGGTACGGGCTGACTGCGGTCGCCGAGTTCAGCGTGACCAGTACCTCGCTAGTGACCAGCGCGGCCAGGGCGCCCAGGGCCGCGCCGAGGGATGAGTCGGTGACCGTTGACAGGAACAGCGCGATGGCGCCGACGCCGAGCATGGACACGGCGATGAAGGTCACCGCGCCGAAGGTTCGCAGCAGGATCTGGGCAAGAGTCAGCCCGGAGCCGGACAGCGAGGTCGCGGCCAGGCTGGACAGGCCGCTGGAGCTGATCCCCACGGGCTGCGAGCCAAACAGCAGCGCGCCGGCAGCGTACGCGGTGAGGGCGATGAGCGCAACCGCCACCAGGACGAACACCATCAGCGCGACGAGCTTGGCGGCGAGCAGGCGGGTGCGGCCGACCGGCCGGGCCAGCAGGCACCTGAGCATGCCCGAGCTGGCCTCGCCCGCGATGGAGTCGCCCGCGACGACCGCGACGGCGACCGGCAGGAAAATCGGCAGCACGATCGCGAGTGCGGCCGCCGGGAAGAGCGATCCGCTGGACAGCACGGCAGAGAGCAGGGCAGGTCCCTGGCCAGGCGGCGGCACGAGATGGGTAACGGCGACGAACACGGCCACCAGCGCCGGGAGCCCGCACAGCAGGGCCAGGGTCACCCAGGTTCGCGGCCGCCGCGCCAGCTTGACCAGCTCGACCCTCATCATCGCTGGTCACCGTCCTGTCCGGGGGCAGCCAGGTCCGCTGGCGGACCTGCTCCGATGATGCGGTCAGAGCCGGGGCTGGTGACGGCAAGCACGAGTTCCTCGAACGAGCGCTGCTCCGGACCGATCTCGGTGACCCGCACCCCGGCCGCGACCAGGTGCGCGTTGAGGCCTGCTGCGTCTGCCTCCGCGACGAACAGCCGGTCACCGTCGCGGTGCGCCACCTTCCCGTCGAGCAGGGCTGCCGCGACGTCCGCGTCCGGACTGCGGACCATCACGCGGCCGGTGGGCGCACGAAGCGCCGCCAGGTCCTCCTGCAGCACGAGGCGGCCGTGGTTGACGATGCCGACCCTGGTGCACAACTGCTCGACCTCGCCGAGCTGATGGCTGGACAGGAAGATCGTGGTGCCAGTCTCGTTGAGCCCGGCCAGCAGGTCACGCATTTCCCTGATGCCGCGCGGGTCCAGGCCGTTGGTCGGCTCGTCCAGCACGAGCAGCCGCGGCGCCCGCAGCAGCGCCGCGGCGAGCCCGAGCCGCTGGCGCATCCCCAGCGAGTACTTCTTGACCGCGCGGTTGTCGATCCCGGCCAGGCCGACCTGCGCCAGCGCCTCGGCGATCCGCTGCTTGCGAGTCCGGCGGCTGCCTGCCGCGCCCGCGGCATCCAGCAGGGCGAGGTTGGCCTGGCCGGACAGGTGCCCGTACGAGGCCGGGCCTTCGATCAGCGAGCCAACATGCGGAAGCACCTCGGCGGCGTGCGCTGGCATGGGCTTGCCCATCACCTCGATCTCGCCGCTCGTTGCGTAGACAAGGCCGAGCAGCATCCGGACGACCGTGGTCTTGCCGGATCCATTCGGCCCGAGGAAGCCGTACCGGTCGCCCTCGCGCACATCCAGGTCAACGCCGTCAACGGCGAGGAACCCGCCGTAGCGCTTGGTAAGCGCGTGTGTGACGATCATGGTCTCCTCGCGAAGCGCGCTAGCAGGTCAGCAGCCGCGCGCTGGAGCAGTGCCGGAGTCACCGTGCCGGTGAAGAGCAGCACGTGGTGATACGCGGTGGTGACCAGGAGGACGGTGAGCAGCGGCGTGCTGACGAGCACGCCGGTAGCGCGCGGCAGCCTGACGACGGCCGTGGCGGCCTTCGCAACCGCGCTGACCGCCTGAGAGCCGACCCGGCCGGGCAGCGGCAGAAGCACGAACCGGGAGAAACCTGCCCCGTAAGCGCCCACATCCGGGCTGCCGCCGGGGATTGCCACCCGGCTGAGCCCGGCGAGCGACCAGGGGAACGGCAGCCGCCGGCCCCTGTCGCCATCGTTCAGGATGCTGTTCAGGACCGGGAGCCTTGCCGTCACGATATCGACGCCGGGTGCCGGGTGAGGGGTGACGGTGGCGAACGCGGGGCGGCGCTGGCTCAGCTCGAGGAAACTGGTCACGAGCACGGGCCTCGTGCCGCGGCCCAGGATCCGCACCTCGACGGGCAGGCCGTCGGCCGGGTCCGCCCAGATGTCGATCGCGCCCACGGTCGTCGTGCGGTCGGCGGGTACCAGTCGCAGGCCCGCCGCGTCTACCCCGGCCACCCGCAGCGAGGGCAGCCGCGAGAGGCGATCGGCGGGCGTCGCCAGTCCGATCAGCCTGCGGGCGAGCGCCGGGGGCAGCAGGTCTGCGGACCACGGCAGCCTGACCGGCTGGGCGCCGACGACGCGGGTCAGCAGGTTATGCGCGTAAGTCCACCGGTACGTCACCCGGCAGACCTGGTACACGTCGCTCTCGCCTGCCGTCGAGAGGCCATCCGCTCGCCAGTGGCCGGGCGAGCGGTACCACACGTACTGATCAGTGGTGCCGTCGAAGAGCCTGCTCACGCTCTGCAGATCCGGCAGCACAGGCAGGCCGAGGGCCACGGTGCTCTCGGCATATCCCTGGTAGGGCAGCCTCGCCGATGCGAGTATGCGGTCCCGCAGCGCGGCGGCGCTGATGGCTGACCCGGGAACCGGCAGTGCCGCTCTTATCGCGGGCAGCGCGCATAGCACCGCGGTCCCGCACAGAACGACCGACCAGCGGCGTCGTGCCTGGCGGCCGACGACCCTCACTGGCGCCTGCGCATCGCCGCTATCGCCATCCGTTCACGGTACGTCGGCGCCCGTATTTACCGCGCCCGGCGCCCGCAGCCGTAATGTGGCGATAATAATTGCGCGGATGCCGCCAGGAGATCGTCCGCAGTACGACGGTGCTCAGGCGACCGGCCGCCGGGACAGCAACCCCCGGCCTGGCGGGCGTGGTTCCGCCGGGCCGGGGCGCCCTGCTCAGCGCGGCGGCTCGCCGCGGTTCGCCGCGGTTACCGATCGCCTTGCCGGCCGCGCCGGGGAGCCGGCTGCCGCCGAGGTCGGACTGCTGGCCCTTGGCGTAGCCGGTACCGATGAGCGGGAACGCATCGTCGCTGGCCGACGAGAGCGAGAAATCAAGAACCGCCCTCGCAAGAGATGGGCTGCGAGTGGGCTAATACTGCCTACCCGCCGCCCTGCGCGGAGCGAGTAGAGGCGGTGATGTATCAGCAGGGATTCAAGCTGTCTCCTTCTTACCAAGGTCGCCAAGACGTCAGTGTCTTCGCGTGGCTGATGGCCGCCATGCCGAACCCGACCGTGGAGGGACGTGCCGAGGTTGACTACCGACACATTCTGGCGCCCCGACGGTATGGGCAACAACAGCGATCCAGCAGTGCTCTACGTGCGATCGTAGCTGTCGAACGGCATGAGACGCGTACATGGGTTTGGCTGGGGGGAGCAGCATGAATTCGTGGGTCATATGGGTTGCGTGGGGCACATTTGCGTTCGTGGCCGTATTGCTGAGCTTTGTCGGCCGCCACTTCAGCGTGCGCACGCTCCGGTACGTCACGGCAGTCACTGCCGTCGTATTGGTTGTACTCATCACCCGGTTTGGCTTGACGCACCCGGCTGACCCGGCTCAGGCGTCCGCCGATCTTGCGAACTCGTTCACGCAAGGAGCGGATGAGCTCAGCGCGGCCTTCTTCCACCCGCTGCATCTGGGAAACCAGGTTCCCGCGCCCGGGCGTATCGGATGGGTCGTTATCGCCGTCCTTGTCGTTATCGGCTACCGCATGCTTGAGGCATGGGCGAGGCGCCGGGAGGCACCCGTCCTCGACACCTCCGCTCTCGGCGACGGCCAGCGGGATGGCGCGTCCAGCAGGACACGCGACAGCGTCATGGACGGGCGGCTCTATGAGCAGCTCGTCGCCCGGCTGAAATTCCAGCTATCCGCGATAGAAGTTCGAGCACCAGCGATCCTGCCCGGCGGCAGCAGGTCGAACGGCCTGGCTTCCATAGCCGAGGCAAGCGGTGTCACCGGCAGTGACCTGGCCGGCGCGGTCATCCGGTTTTTCGGGATGCTCTGGCCGAACCAGCGGCGGTTCCAGGTTCGGGTCCGGGTGGAATCCGTCCCCGACGACCCGCCAGGCACTGAGAGCACGAAGGTGACGGTTAGCCTTGACGAACCCGCAACGGGGCAAAGCGTCGCGACCAAGACCATGGTCGCGGGCGACGTCGATGAGGCCGCCGCAGCGGTAGCCGGCTACGTCGCCCAGCACATATTCAGGGACCCGGCAACACCACCGTGGTGTGTCGGCGCTGCCAACGGCAGCGACCTCGCTGCCATGTTGCTTGCGAAGCAGGAACGCATAAACGCCAAATCCCCGGATGATATTCGCTGTGCTCACAGCGAGCAGATCCGCATCCTCGAAAAGGCAACAGGCAATAACCAATGCGCTGGTATCGTCAGATACGAGCTAGCCCAGCTCTATAATCTCGCGGGCAACCACATGGCAGCGCTGCGGCTGCATGCGGTTAACCGAGAGCAGCATCCTCGTTTCTACCGCGGACGCTACCGGCTCAGCATGTCTCTAGAGATGATCGCCAACCCGGCGTTTCGGCTACGGGATACCGATGAGGATACGGCTATGCTGGTTGAGAGCCTGGCAATCCTCAACCGGTGTGGCGTGACAGGGAATGACACCCGCTGGGAAGATCACATCGTAGATAGGGAGTTCCAGCCCAAGCTTAGGGAGACGCTGCTGCTGGCCGCGAGGGAAGAACTGCGCGCGATCCGCCGGCAACTGACTCTCCGGCATGTCATCTGGGGGACATTCCGCCACCGTGACGAGCGCATGATACGCGGGCCTCACTGGAGTCTGCGGAAACGCCAGAGCTTCCATGACGGCCTGTGCGCTGCCGAGCTGCTCGTGGCCATCCGCCGGATCCTGAACGGAGCACAGCGCTCCAGCGCCAGCGAGAAACTCGTTCATATGAGGCTGGCTTCGCGCAGGGCGGCCGATATTGCACGCGACAATGTCTCGATCAGTCGGCATTTGGCAAACAAGAAGGCGCAAGACCCGCAAGGCACACCGGGACTGCAAGGCACGGCGGACTCCCCGGACCGGAAATGGCCACCGGCCGAAAAGAGGGACAGGACCCGCTGGCTGCCCTGGCAGCACCGTACGCCGTCCTGGGAAGCCGCGTATAACACGGCATGCGCATATGCCGCGTTGGATCTTGATGACCGGGTGGTTATCAGCCTGCAGCGCGCCATTAATAACCGGGACTGTGAGCTGCAGCGGCTATGGGACTGGATCTCACAGGATCCGGATTTCTCCTGCCTAAAGTCGTCAAAGAAATTCAATGACTTCCTCGGCGCCCAGGAAAGGAACGACTACCCGGCGGCTATCCAGCGTTCTGTGGATGTTGGTGGGAAAGAGCATGGTGCAGGGTGCGACATGTCAAGCGCTCCACCTGAGGCGGTGCCTGCTGGTAGCACCCTTGAATAAGGGCCTGCTGGTAGCACCCTTGAATAAGGTCAGCTCGTTGGTATGGCGGTACCGTGCGAGCATTGCGGCGTTAGCCGGGTTCATCAGTCGCATGATGCTGGGCGGTGCGCCGGATTCTACGGCCGGCTGTCGAGCCAGAGCGCCCAGGGCTCTATCGTGCCGATATTGAGCAGTCCGGCCGCCGCCCAGAGATCTGCTGCAAGACTTGCCGTATCTCGCTGTTCAGGCCGCAAGTCCGGGCACGGGCGCGCCAGGTGGCAGCGATCTTTCCGCGGCCGGGTGAGCCCTTCCCTGGCGTGCGCTGGCTGCTACGCCAAGGGCCAATGGCGTTAAGTTAGACTAACAACGGTGTAAGATCGTCTGCGTGGCGAGGCCAGGACAGCAGGTGGTAGCCGGGGACCGGCTGGCGGACCGGATCGGGATCGGGGTGCTGGCGAAGGTGTTCACCCCCGAGCTGGTGGACCGGGTCGTCGAGCAGGCGGGCGTGCGCGAGCAGCGCACGCGCACATTACCAGCGCGTGTCGGTGTACGGGTCGATGTGCAGAGCCGGGTACGGGTAAACGTGCAGAGGTTACTCGGCGTGTCGGCTGGTGCCGCAGTGTGACGGCTGGGAACGTTGCCGGGGTCAGTTGATCTTCACGGGGGCGGGGGCTGCCGGTGGTTCTGGAGGCCGAGCGGTGGCTTGAGCTGCGCCGGTTCCGGGTGCTGCGGGACGCGGGCGCGAGTATGTCGGAGATCGCCCGGGAGACCGGGCTGAACTGGCGGACGGTCAAGAAGTACCTGGAAGCTGAGGGCGCGGCCGCACCGCCGGTGCCCGCACCGCGGGCGGATCTGCGGAACAGGGTGATCGCGGCCTATGCCCCGGTGATCGACGGGTGGCTGCGCGCGGAGGTGCTGCTGAAGGGCACGGTGATCCACGAGCGGCTGGTGGCTGAGTACGGTTTCACCGGCAACTACCAGCGGGTCAAGATGTATCTGCAGGAGGCTCGGCCCAGGATCGCCGCGGAGCTGGGGTATACGCCCAGCGAGCTGGCCCGGCTGCACCGCCGGTTCGAGGTGGTGCCGGGCGCTCAGGCCCAGGTGGACTGGGGCGATGAGGGCAGCATCCTCGCCCATGTTGGGGTCGGCAAGGTGTACTCGTTCCACATGGTGCTGTCGTATTCGCGGGATCCGTTTTGCTGCTTCACCACCAGCCAGGATCTGGCGACGTTCTGGGCGTGTCACCGGCGGGCGTTCGCGCATTTCGGCGGGGTGCCCGGCTCGATCGTGTATGACCGCACCAAGACCGTGGTGCGCCGGCACGTCGCACCCGGGCAGGCGGTCCCGCTGCACCCCGAAGCGGTGGCGTTCGCCGGGCACTACGGTTTCGACATCGACGTGCTGGCGGCCTACCGGCCCACCGGGAAGGGGCGGGTCGAGCGGCAGGTGATCATCGTGCGGGATCACGTGCTGGCCGGCCGGTCGTTCGCCTCCACCGGCGAGCTCGACAACGCGTTCCTGGCTTGGGTGCCGGCCCGGCGCCGCACCGTGCACCGCACCCACGGCGAGGTGATCGGGGTGCGGGCCCAGCGTGATCACGCCGCGCTGGCGCCGGTCCCGGCCAGGCCGTATGTGGTCGCGAACCGGCACCTGCGGCACGTCGGCAAGGACTGCCTGGTCGCGTTCGAGGCCAACTTGTACTCCGTCCCGGCGGCCCGGGTGTTCCACCGGCAGATGGTCGAGGTCCGCGCCAGCGCCGCCACCGTCAGCCTGCACGCCACCGTGCCCGACGAGAACGGCGTCACGCTGCTGGCCGTGCACCCGCGCGCGGTCGGCCGCGGCGCCCGCATCGCCGACCCCGAACACTGGAAGCCGCTGCCCGACGGGCACACCCGCGCCACCACCACCAGCGGCGAGACCTTCCCCGGCGGCGGGCACCACGATGACCGCGGACGCGGGCGCAGCGAACCCTCGGGCACGCTGCGGTTCCTGCTGGCCCGGGCTGACGCGGCGAATATCACCGTCGGGCACCGGCCGCTGTCGGTCTATGACCAGATCACCGGCACCCGCCCCTTCACCACCGTCCCTGCCACCGACCCGAAGGACAGTACGTGAGCGAACTGGTCACCACCCGGATCCGGGCCACCGCGGCCAAGCTCGGGCTACCGCACCTGGCCGAGACGCTCACCGAGTACGTGCAGCGCGCCGACGCCGGCCAGATGGGCTACCTGGACTTCCTCGACCTGGTCCTGGAAGAAGAACTCGCCGTCCGCGAGGAACGGCGGCTGCGGCACGCGCTGCGGATCTCCAAGATGCCCCACCACAAGACGCTGGACGAGTACGACTTCTCCTACCAGCCCGAACTCGACCCGCGGAAAGTCCGGGACCTGGCCACCCTGGCGTTCGTCGAGGCCAAGGCCAACGCGGCGCTGCTCGGCCCGCCCGGCGTCGGCAAGACACATATCGCGGTCGCGCTGGCGGTCGCGGCCTGCCGGGCCGGATACACCGTCTACTTCACCACCCTCGACGACATGGTCCGCCAGCTCAAGGCCGCCGACGCGATCGGCCGCCTGACCAGCAAGCTGCGCACCTACCTGCGCCCCCACGTCCTGGTCCTCGACGAGGTGGGCTACCTGCCGCTGGACCGCGAAGAAGCCAACCTCGTCTTCCAGATGATCTCCAAAAGGTACGAGAAGGGCGCCATCTTGCTGACCTCCAACAAGGCCTTCAGCAAAGCGCACTTGTTCGCGTGAACCTGTGCCAGGTGGCAGCTGAAGTTTCACGGGTTCAGCAGGCGGCTTTCGTCGACGTGGTCGGCGAGGTAGGGAATGACGCCCTCGGGCCGCATCCCGAACGCGGCGGACACGAGCTTGGGGTCGATGCTGGTGACGAGTTCGGCGAGGCGGGTGCTGCGCAGCAGGCGGGGCCGGACGCCGGCCGGGTCGAGGATGTGGCTGAGGTAGTAGGCCGATGCCGTCGCCCGGGTGCTCTTGGTTTGCTTGGTGACAAGGACATGCGGGTTGCCGGTGCGCAGCGCATCGCGGTGGTCCAGGCATCGCTGGATGGCGGTCCAGGTGGCCGGGTCCAGCGGGGTCGGCTGCGGCCGGCGGCCGAGCCGGACGGTGCGTCTGGCCGGGTCGATGTCGCTGACGGTGATCCCGCGTAGTTCTTCGCTGGTGGCGCCGTGCAGCAGGGCAAGCAGGCCGGTCAGCGCCTCGTGCGGGTGCACGCGGGCGGCTGCGGTCCAGCGGCGGAACAGCTGCCGCTGCAGGGCCAGCCCGGCTGTCGGGCCGCGGAAGCCGCGGGGCTCGCGGGCGGTCAGCCCGCGGGCCGGGTCGATGAGCACCAGCTTGCTGGTCCTGGCCCAGGCGAAAAAGTGCCGCAGTGCGGTCAGCCGGGTTTTGCGGTTGGCTGGCTGGGCTTGCAGGAACGCCTCGATGTCGTGCATGTCCGCTGTTGCCCAGTCGTCTTTGCCCCGCTGGCTGGCCAGGAACCTGGACAGGTCGCGGATGGCCGATAGGTGCGCCTCGATCGTGTTGTCAGAGCGGGGCCGGGTTCCGGCCCGGCGGGCGCGTTCCCGGGCATGCAGGCTGGCCTCGGCGAAGGCGCCCGCTGCGGGGCGCATCGGGGCGGGGACGGCGTCGATGCGGCGTTGCCGCCGCCCGGCTGCCGCCCGGCCGGCCTGGTCGAGGGGCAGCGCGAGGCCGCGGGTCACGAAGAAATCCTCCAGGGTGCGGGCGAGCGTGCCTGGCGACCGGCCGCGGCCGAACTGCCGGGATCGTTCCAGCAGGACCTGCGGATGAGATGGCCCGCCGCCGGCGAGTAGCTGGCCGAGGCAGCTGACCAGCTGGGATGCCCGGGAGGGGCAGTGCCTGGCGGCGGCGTGAGCGGCGAAGTCACCCAGCCATCCAGGCGGGTCGGGCAGCCGGGCACTGACGTTCCCGGCCCGGATGAAGGGCCGGCCGGGGTGACGCTGCCAGCACGGCCCGCACAGGCCGAGACCGGCGTGCCGGCGCAGCTGCCCGCACCCGGCGCAGACCCGGGGCGGTTTTTTCGGCGGCCCCGGCCGGGAGCAGCTGCCGCACCAGCCGGTGTCCTCGCGCAGATGACCGGGCCTCTCGCAGCGCGGGCACAGCCGCAAGGAGGCCAGCCGTCCGGCTTTGCGACGGCATTCCCTGCATAGCGTGGCTTCCGGTGACCGCACCGGATGCCCGCAGCTGGCACACACCCGCGAGCAGATGACGCACCGTCCGGTGTCCTCGCGCAGCACCCGCTGCCTTCCGCAGCCCGGGCATGCCGCTTTCGCCGCTGCCTGGGCCAGCCGGCGCCAGCACAAGCAGCAGTGCTGCCGGCCGTGGCGGCCGACCGGCGCACCGCAGTCCACGCAATCGGACAGGCGCTTGCCCACCTCCGGCCGCCTCCGATCACACCGGCGGCATCGACCGGCCCCGCGAGGACGCGGCCCTCGGCAGGTCCTGCACCGGCCGCGGCGCAGCGGCGGGCCGGTCCACCGGGGTGGTGTCCACCTCGAGCAAGTCGTCCGGGGTGCATTCCAGCGCGGTGCACAACGCCGCCAGCGTGGACAGCTTGACCTGGGACGGCTGCCCGGCGAACAGCGCCGACACCGACGCCGAGGAGAGCTCCAGCCCTGCTTTCTCGGCCAGCAGGCGGCGCAACTGGGCGCCGGTCCACACCTCACGCTGCGCCGCCGCCATCCGCAGCTTCCACTTAATCTGCATCCTGGTCTCCTTCCAGGCTGGCCAGGGTCGCCGACACCGCCCGCCGGTAGGCATCCTCGATGAACGTCTCCGAGGGCCGGACATACCGCATCGTGGAGCCCACCGTCCAATGACCGAGCATCTGCTGGATCGCGACCAGGTCCATGCCTCTCTCGTAGTTGTGCGTGGCGCACGCCCGCCGCAGCCCGTGCGGGCTGAACCGGCCTTCCGGCGGCCCGCCTTCCAGCTCCAGCAGGTACCGCAGCCGGTTACGGATCGTGCCGCGGTGCAGCCGGCCGCCGGACTCATCAGCGAACAGCACCAGCGACTCCGGGAACCGGGGCCGGACGTCAGCGCAGAACCACCGCAAGATCAGGTCCAGGCCATCGAGCATCGGAACCCACCGCGGCCGCGGTCCCGAGGTCCGCGCCGCCTTGCCGAACCGCACGTGCAGCTTGCCGAACGGGCCCCGGCCGAAATGCGCATCCGGATGGTCCAGCATCGACGCCTCATCGGCGCGCAGCCCGCCGTGATACAGCGTCCGGAACAAGGCGTAATCGCGGGCAGCCGGGCCATACTTGCGGGCGGTGGCGATGCGGTCCTTCATGAAGCCGAAAAAAGCATCCAGCCGCTCCGGTGACGGCGGCGGCAGCTGGGACGCGGAATCGTCGCCGACATGGCGGGAGGCGTTGAACTCATCGACCGGGCACTCCAGCCGGATCCCGAACCCGGCCTCGATCTCAGCGGCCTTACGGGCGGCCAGGAACCGGTAGAACCCCTTGAATGCCTGCACATAACCCCGGCGGGTCGAGGCGGCCAGCCCTCCGGCGGCCAGTGATCCCACGACCCGGTCGATGTCCTCTGCCGTGGCCTCCCACGCCGGGCAGCCCAGCAAGGCCAGCATCCGCTCCAGCACGCCCGTGTCGTTCTCGATCGTCACCGGGCTGAACCCGCGTGCCACCCACGACGCCAGATACGCCTCCACACAGCCGGACTGGAACCGCCACGGGTCCGGCGCCACCACCGCGACCGCCACCGGACGCCCCTCGATCACCCGCAACTGCGACCCATCCACCGGCACACCTTCCTCGCACCAGCCAAAACAAGGTGACACCTAGCAAACCGGGCTCACACCTCGAATACCAGTAAGACACGCCGAAGCCGCATCGCCGCAGGCAACAGGGCAAACGCGCAAAGATCAACATGTGCCAGTCCCGGTTGAATGGGGATCCGTCTTCGGCGACGAAGTCCTGGCCACCGCCATCCTGGACCGGCTCCTGCACCACTGCGATGTCATCGCGATCAACGGGCCCAGCTACCGGCTGAAAAACCGGCTCGCCGCCGCCGAAACCACCGTGGCCAGCGCGACCGCCTGACGTCCGCCAGGCAGATCATCAAGACCGGCACCGTCTCCTATCGCCTCACCCACGCCCGCCAGCAGCAGAACACCAAGAAGCCCGTCAGCGCGCCCGCCCGCTGAGCACCACCCGAGGAAGACCCGATGCCAGCTCCCCTGATGCACCTCGATCTCGCCGACGCCGCCGAACTCGCCGAGATGCTCACCTTCATCAGCCAGTGGCTCGGCGGCACCGACCACGCCCACCTCGCCGCCTCATTCGGCCGCTTCATCGGCACCCAGGGCTACGACCTCGCTGAACTGCGCACCGACCTGGCCCGCTTCACCTTCCTGCTCGGCCACGACGACGGCGAGCAACTCTTCGGCACCGGCCACAGCTGACCATCCACCCTCTGCACGCCAATCCGTACCTCGCTCTGCACGGCAGGGAGTACGCCGACAGC
>CAWIJO010000012.1:0-91973 GCA_963836355.1 uncultured Actinomycetes bacterium
CGACGTCGTCATCGCGGTAGTCGTGATCGCCGGGATCGCGGGCTTCGCGGTTGCCCTGCTGCTTGGCCGGCGGGTATCGGCGGCCAGCCGCCTGATGCTCGGCGCAGTCCAGGAAGTGGGCGCGGCCGGGAGGTATCGCCCGCCGAGTGCTGTCCTCCCGGCTGACCTGGCGGGCCTGTCCGCTGAGCTTGAGGCTGCGCATGCCCAGCTTGCGGAAGCCAGAGACCGGGAATCCGCGCTGGAAGCGAGCCGCCGGGAGCTCGTCGCGTGGGTCAGCCACGATCTGCGCACGCCGCTGCCGGGGTTGCGGGCAATGGCGGAGGCGCTGCAGGACGGCGTCGTCACCGACCGCCGACGGTGAGCAAGTACCACGGGCAAATCCGCCGGAGACCGACAGCTAACGCTCATGATCGATGACCTGTTCGAGCTGTCCCGCGTCCATGCGGATGCGCGCGGCTGTCCCGCACGCGGTTGGCCTCGGTGACCTCATCGACGAGGCGCTCGCCGGCGCTGGGCCGCTGGCCGAGGCAAAGGGCGTGGTCTTGCGCGGCTCCGCCGCCGGCGTCCTGCCGTTTCGTGGACACCGCCGAGCTTGGCCGCGCGCTGCGCAATCTCGTCATCAACGCGATCCGGCACACCCCGTCGGACGGCGCCGTCGAGGTGCTGGCGGGACGGACGCCGGTATGGCCACGGTCAGCGGTCGGACTCGTGTGGCGGTATCCCGGCCGAGCAGCTGCCCCGGGTTTTCGACGTGGCGTTCCGCGGCGCGACTGCGCGCACGCCGGGACCCGGCGAGGGCGCCGGCCTTGGCCTCAGCATCACGCGGGGATCATCGAGGCGCACGCCGGGCAGATCGGCGTGCGCAACGCCGGGAGCGGCTGCCAGTTCGTCGTCCGGCTGCCGCTGGCATCATCGCCGCTGATCACGCCCGGGGACGTGCGGCCCGCGGCGGCAGCCGGCCTGCGTGCGTCCGCGGGCCGGGCTACGCCGACGGCTAGCTGGCCGGGCGCATTCTGGCGCAGAATGTGCCCGGCCAGGCGGAGATCGCTCAGTCATTAAGAACAGGTAGCTCTCCCCCGCTCAGCCGGGACTGCGATGCGCTGCGGTGCCCGCGCGGGCGCCCTGAGCGCTGCGGTGGCGAATTCCGCCATCCCGCCGCGGAAACTGGTCTGTGCCACGAATCCCAGCTCGGACCGGGCAAGCGCGGGCGAGGCCACGACGTGGCGGACGTCGCCGAGCCGGAACTCGCCGGTCAGCACCGGCTCAGGCCCGCCGAAATTTGCCGCCAGCGCCTGCGCCATCTGGCCTATAGTGCGCGGTTCGCCGCTGGCGATGTTGTAGGCGCGCAGCTGCCCGGGCTGCCCGGCGGCCAGCGCCGCGAGGTTCGCCGCCGCCACGTCGTGGGCATGCACGAAGTCCCGCCGCTGCGCACCGTCCTCGAATACCCGCGGTGCCTGGCCTGCCTCCAGCGCGGAACGGAAGATCGCCGCGACACCCGAGTAGGGGGTGTTCTGCGGCATCCGCGGGCCGTAGACATTGTGGTACCGCAAGGCCAGCGCCGTGCCGCCGGTCATGCGCGCCCAGACGCCGGCCAGCTGCTCCTGTGCCACCTTGCTGATCGCGTATGCATTGCGCGGGTCAAGCGGCGCGGACTCATCCACCGCCGCCGGGCGCAGGCTGGCCTGGCAATCCGGGCAGCTGGGCTCGAACCTGCCCAGTTCAAGATCGCGTGGCGTGCGCGGCAGCGGCCGCACCCGGCCATGTGCCTGGCACTCGTAGCGGCCCTCGCCGTAGACCACCATGGACGACGCCAGCACCAGCCGGGGTATCCCGCGCCGCCCCATCGCGGCGAGCAGCACGGCCGTGCCCGTGACGTTGGCGTCGCAGTAACCGGGCAGGTCTGACAGGGCCGCCCCGAGGCCGACCATCGCGGCCTGGTGGCAGACCACGTCGACCCCAGCGAGGGCCCGGTCGGCCACCGTCTGATCACGGACATCGCGGACGAGAAGCTCGGCGCCGCCGGCCAGTAGGCAGGCATCCCGTCGTGCACCGCCGGCGCGAGCGAGTCCATGCCACGGACCTCATGCCCCGCCGCCAGCGCGGCTTCCACGATGTGCGAGCCGATGAAGCCGGCCGCGCCGGTGACCAGTATCCGCATGCCCGCAGCCAAGCACGCCCGGCGCTGGCCGGCCGGGCGCCGCGGGATATGTCACAGCTCCGTAAGGGTTGATCATGCCCTGACGTGGCTAGCGTTCTTAGGCATGCTGACTGACGTCGTGCTGCCGTGCCTGAATGAGGTCGAGGCGCTGCCGTGGGTGCTGGCCAGGATCCCGGCCGGGTACCGGGCGATCGTTGCCGACAATGGCTCCGACGACGGCTCCGGTGAGATCGCCAGACGGCACGGGGCGACCGTCGTGCGGGTGCCGCAGCGCGGGTTCGGCGCGGCCTGCCATGGCGGCCTGCTGGCCGCGACCAGCGAGATCGTCTGCTTCATGGACGCGGACGGATCGCTCGACCCCGCTGATCTCCCGCTTGCGGCGAGCCCGGTGCTCGCCGGCGCCGCCGATCTGGTTCTCGGCCGGCGCCGGGTGACGGCGCGCGGAGCCTGGCCGCTGCACGCGCGGCTGGGCAACCGGGCCATCTCGGCGGCGGTCCGCCGCAGGACCGGGGTCCCGCTGCATGACCTCGGCCCGATGCGGGCAGCCCACCGCGCTGGCCTTGAGCAGCTCAGCCTGGCCGACCGCAGGTTCGGCTACCCGCTGGAGATGGTGATCCGGGCGGCGGAGAGCGGCTGGCGGATCGCCGAGCTGGATATTCCCTATCACCCTCGCACCGGCCGGTCCAAGGTCACCGGCACGGTGGGCGGCACGCTGCGCACTGTACGCGACATGCGCCGGGTGATGGCGACATGACCAGCCCTGGCCGCCCGCGGCTGGCTGCCGCCGCAGCGCCCCATCCGCCGCTTGCAGCGGCGGGCGCGGTGACCGGCCTGGCCGCGCAGCTCGTCGTCATCGCCAAGGCCCCGGTGCCCGGCCGGGTGAAGACCAGGCTGACACCACCCTTCAGCCCTCAGCAGGCCGCGCAGCTCGCCGAGGCGGCACTGGCCGACACGCTCGCCGCCGCGGCGCAGGTATCGGTCGCACGGCACGTGCTCGCCCTGGACGGCGCGCCGGGCGGCTGGCTGCCAGCCGGCTTCGACGTCATCAGGCAGCGGGGCGACGGGCTGGATGGCCGGATTGCCGCCGCGCTCGGCGACGCCTATGCCCGGCTTCCCGTCCCGGTGGTCCTGATCGGCATGGATACCCCGCAGGTGACGCCTGGGCTGCTGGAGTCTGCTATCCGCCCGCTGGCGGACGGTGCCGCTGACGCGGTATTCGGCCCGGCTGCCGACGGCGGCTTCTGGCTGCTCGGCCTGCGGCAGCCCGATCCGCGCCTGGTGGCAGGCGTACCGATGTCCACGGCGGTGACCGGCGCTGCGCAGCTCGACCGGCTGGCAGCGGCCGGGCTGCGGGTGCACCAGACCCGGTGCTGCGTCGACGTGGACGACGTAACCGATGCCGTTGCTGTCGCCGGGGATATGCCGCGCAGCCGGTTCGCGGCGGCGCTGCGGTCGATTGCGGCCGACCGCGCGCGCGCCCAGTCCGCCGGCCAGCTCACGGCCGTGGGCTGGGGCTGAGGAACCAGGACGGAACCGGGGCTTCCGGCGGCGGGCAGGCCGCCGCTGCCTTGCGAATGCGGCCGCGGCATCCGCCTGCCGCGGCTGGCCGCGCCTCTTACGACATTGTTACCTGTTGGCTCCGGCCGTGCTGCCCGGCGTCCGGGATGGCTAGCGTCGGATCATGGCAAGGAATCCCAGCCGCAGGCGGCGCCGCCCGTTGCCACGTAAGAAGGCCGCGGCCGGCGTCCCGGCGGCAGCCGCCGCGTGGGCAGCGGCGGCAGCGCGGCGAGCCGCAGCCGCGGCCCGGAGCATCGCGGCGCTGGCCCGGCGCGGCGCGGCCGGGCGGCTGCGCCGGGCTGGCGCGCTGCTGGACCGTCCGGCCGGCCTGCTGCGCCATGCGGTCAGCGGCCCGCCGCCCGGCCCGTTCCGGCCCGGCACCTGGCGGAGCCCACTGCGCGGGCTGTGGCTCACCTCGCTGCTGGGAGTCGTGCTGCTGGCCGGCCTTACCATCATGGCCGTCACCGGCCTGCTGTCCTACGCGGCCTACAACCCCCGGCTGCCGCACAATGACCCGACACCCGGCGCGGGGCTGCTGAAGTTCTACCTTTTCTCCTGGCCCACCCGCCCGGCCTGGCTGTACCGGGTAAACCAGGGCATCCATATCACGCTCGGCCTTGCCCTGGTGCCGGTGGTGCTGGCCAAGCTCTGGTCGGTCCTTCCCCGGCTCTTCGCCTGGCCGCCGGTGCGGTCGGTGGCCCACGCACTGGAGCGGCTGAGCCTGATCATGATCGTCGGCGGCGTGCTGTTCGAATTCGCCACCGGCATCCTGAACATCCAGAACTATTACGTATTCCCGTTCTCCTTTTACCCGGCCCATCTTTACGGCGCGTGGGTGTTCATCGCTGGCCTGGTAACTCACGTGATCCTGAAGACGCCGCACATGCTGACCGGACTGCGGTCGCGCAGCCTGCGGCGGGAGCTCCGCACCCGGCTGGCCGATACCTGCCCGGAGGCGCCGGATCCGGCGGGCCTGCGGGCTGCCAGTCCCGCGGCGCCAACCATCTCCCGGCGCGGGCTGCTTGCCGCGATCGGCGGGGCCTCCGTAACCCTGGCGGCCCTGGCGGCCGGCCAGTCGATCGGCGGCTGGACCCGCCGTACCGCGCTGTTCGGCCCCCGCGGGCTGTCCGCCGCCGCGCCGGGTTACTTCCCGGTCAACCGGACCGCCGCCGCCATCGGACTGACCGATGCGGATGTCGGCGAGGGCTACCGGCTCACGCTCACCGGGAGCCTGCCGGCGACCCTGACCCGCGAGCAGATCCTGGCGCTGCCGCAGCGGACCGCGGAGCTGGCGATCGCCTGCGTCGAGGGCTGGTCCGCCGCGGAGAGCTGGACTGGGGTGCGGCTGACCGACCTCGCCCGGCTGGCCGGAATCACCCGGCCGGGGCCGGCCTACGTGGAGTCGATCCAGCGGACAGGACCGTTCCGCAAGGTATTCCTGTCAGCGGCCCAGGTGAACGACCCGCTGTCGCTGCTCGCGCTGCGGGTCAACGGCGCGGACTTGTCCCGAGACCACGGTTACCCGGCGCGGACGATCATCCCGGACGCCCCGGGCGTGCATAACACCAAGTGGGTCACCAAGATCACCTTCCTGGAGCGGGCGTGACGGCCGCGGTCCGGTGGATCCGGCGCTGGTACGGCGCCCATCCCCTGCACCTGCTGGCCTTGCTGGCCTCCTTCGCGCTGGCCGGGTACGCGGTACATGCCGTTGTCGTCGCCGGGCAGTGGCGCGGCTTCGCGGCATGGTTCCTGGTCGCCATCTTGGGACACGACCTGCTGCTGTTCCCGCTGTACTCGGTCGCCGACTTGTCGCTGCGCAGGCTGCTGCCGCGGTGGGTGACAGCGGCTGGGGCAAGGCACGGCGGCCGGAACAGCAGGGGGAGCGAGCCAGGCACGGCGGCCAGGATCCCGTCGCCGTGGCCGCCGGTACTTAACTACGTACGGGTACCCGCGGCGTTCTCGCTGCTGCTGTTGCTGATCTGGTTCCCGCTGGTCCTTGGCCTGTCATCGGCCGCGTACCAGCGGGCGAGCGGGCTGGGTACCGGCCCGTACCTGTGGCGCTGGCTGGCCGTCACCGGCACGCTGTTCGCGGTCTCATCGGTCAGCTACGCACTCCGGCTGCGCCGGGCGACGTCACCGCCGCGCATCGCGCGTCCGGCGGGAGCCCGGAACTGGAGGGGCCGCTGAACGGGCAGGTAGCCGCCGCACCCTCGCCTCGCGCCCTGGCCGCGCGGCGGGCCCGGCTCATACGTTGTCAGTTATGCACCCGCGTCCAGCGCGGCAAGCCGGAGCCCGATGACGAACTGGTTCAGCGGCCTTTCCGCGCGCCGCAGGATTTTCACCGCCGGGGTCGCGCTGCTCGCCGCCGCGGCGGCCGTCACCATCAGCGTGGCCCTGGCGGGTAGCCGGCCGCTGGCCGGTTACCCGGCGCAGGACCAGCCAGGGCCGGTCCTGCTGGTGCCCGGCTACGGCGGGAGCACCCGCGCGCTTGCGGTCCTGGCCAGCCGGATCCGGGCCACCGGCCGGAAAGCCGCCGTCGTGCCCCTGCCCGGCAACGGCATCGGCAGCCTGATCGGCGACGCGGCCGTGCTCGACGAGGCGATCGCCCGCGTGCTGCGCGGTGGGGCGCCGTCGGTCGACGTGATCGGCTATTCGGCGGGCGGGGTGGCCGCGCTGCTGTGGGCCCGCGAGGACGACGGCGCCCGCAAGGCCAGGCGGGTGATCACGCTCGGCTCGCCGTTCCGCGGTGCGTCGATCGCCGCCGCGGCCGAGGGGTTCGCGCCGGGCGCCTGCCCGGCCGCCTGCCAGCAGCTGGTTCCGGGAAGCAGCCTGCTCGCCGGGCTTGCCGCGGGCGCGCCCGCCCGGCTGCGCTGGCTGTCCCTGTGGACGACAGACGATCAGACCGTCACGCCGCCCGACTCGGCGCGGCTGCCCGGCGCGATCGACGTGCCCATCCAGTCGATCTGCCCGGCGCAGCGGATCAGCCACTCTCAGCTGCCGACCAGCCCGGTCGTTACCGCGATCGTGCTCCAGGCTATTGGCGCCGGGCCGGTGCATTACCCGGGACCGGCGGTCTGCCGGGCCTGACGTTACTCCCGGGACGCGGCTCAGCTAGTGATGTCCTTGGTGGCGAAGTGCGCCCAGGCCGCGCCCAGGAATACGGCTACGTAAACTGCCTGCACGGCGAATCCCCGGTCGATGTTCCGCCAGAAGATCGGCTGGCGGAAGAAGTCAATCCACGCGAGCCAGTACCGGGTGGGCAGGTACGGGCTGACTGCGGTCGCCGAGTTCAGCGTGACCAGTACCTCGCTAGTGACCAGCGCGGCCAGGGCGCCCAGGGCCGCGCCGAGGGATGAGTCGGTGACCGTTGACAGGAACAGCGCGATGGCGCCGACGCCGAGCATGGACACGGCGATGAAGGTCACCGCGCCGAAGGTTCGCAGCAGGATCTGGGCAAGAGTCAGCCCGGAGCCGGACAGCGAGGTCGCGGCCAGGCTGGACAGGCCGCTGGAGCTGATCCCCACGGGCTGCGAGCCAAACAGCAGCGCGCCGGCAGCGTACGCGGTGAGGGCGATGAGCGCAACCGCCACCAGGACGAACACCATCAGCGCGACGAGCTTGGCGGCGAGCAGGCGGGTGCGGCCGACCGGCCGGGCCAGCAGGCACCTGAGCATGCCCGAGCTGGCCTCGCCCGCGATGGAGTCGCCCGCGACGACCGCGACGGCGACCGGCAGGAAAATCGGCAGCACGATCGCGAGTGCGGCCGCCGGGAAGAGCGATCCGCTGGACAGCACGGCAGAGAGCAGGGCAGGTCCCTGGCCAGGCGGCGGCACGAGATGGGTAACGGCGACGAACACGGCCACCAGCGCCGGGAGCCCGCACAGCAGGGCCAGGGTCACCCAGGTTCGCGGCCGCCGCGCCAGCTTGACCAGCTCGACCCTCATCATCGCTGGTCACCGTCCTGTCCGGGGGCAGCCAGGTCCGCTGGCGGACCTGCTCCGATGATGCGGTCAGAGCCGGGGCTGGTGACGGCAAGCACGAGTTCCTCGAACGAGCGCTGCTCCGGACCGATCTCGGTGACCCGCACCCCGGCCGCGACCAGGTGCGCGTTGAGGCCTGCTGCGTCTGCCTCCGCGACGAACAGCCGGTCACCGTCGCGGTGCGCCACCTTCCCGTCGAGCAGGGCTGCCGCGACGTCCGCGTCCGGACTGCGGACCATCACGCGGCCGGTGGGCGCACGAAGCGCCGCCAGGTCCTCCTGCAGCACGAGGCGGCCGTGGTTGACGATGCCGACCCTGGTGCACAACTGCTCGACCTCGCCGAGCTGATGGCTGGACAGGAAGATCGTGGTGCCAGTCTCGTTGAGCCCGGCCAGCAGGTCACGCATTTCCCTGATGCCGCGCGGGTCCAGGCCGTTGGTCGGCTCGTCCAGCACGAGCAGCCGCGGCGCCCGCAGCAGCGCCGCGGCGAGCCCGAGCCGCTGGCGCATCCCCAGCGAGTACTTCTTGACCGCGCGGTTGTCGATCCCGGCCAGGCCGACCTGCGCCAGCGCCTCGGCGATCCGCTGCTTGCGAGTCCGGCGGCTGCCTGCCGCGCCCGCGGCATCCAGCAGGGCGAGGTTGGCCTGGCCGGACAGGTGCCCGTACGAGGCCGGGCCTTCGATCAGCGAGCCAACATGCGGAAGCACCTCGGCGGCGTGCGCTGGCATGGGCTTGCCCATCACCTCGATCTCGCCGCTCGTTGCGTAGACAAGGCCGAGCAGCATCCGGACGACCGTGGTCTTGCCGGATCCATTCGGCCCGAGGAAGCCGTACCGGTCGCCCTCGCGCACATCCAGGTCAACGCCGTCAACGGCGAGGAACCCGCCGTAGCGCTTGGTAAGCGCGTGTGTGACGATCATGGTCTCCTCGCGAAGCGCGCTAGCAGGTCAGCAGCCGCGCGCTGGAGCAGTGCCGGAGTCACCGTGCCGGTGAAGAGCAGCACGTGGTGATACGCGGTGGTGACCAGGAGGACGGTGAGCAGCGGCGTGCTGACGAGCACGCCGGTAGCGCGCGGCAGCCTGACGACGGCCGTGGCGGCCTTCGCAACCGCGCTGACCGCCTGAGAGCCGACCCGGCCGGGCAGCGGCAGAAGCACGAACCGGGAGAAACCTGCCCCGTAAGCGCCCACATCCGGGCTGCCGCCGGGGATTGCCACCCGGCTGAGCCCGGCGAGCGACCAGGGGAACGGCAGCCGCCGGCCCTGTCGCCATCGTTCAGGATGCTGTTCAGGACCGGGAGCCTTGCCGTCACGATATCGACGCCGGGTGCCGGGTGAGGGATGACGGTGGCGAACGCGGGGCGGCGCTGGCTCAGCTCGAGGAAACTGGTCACGAGCACGGGCCTCGTGCCGCGGCCCAGGATCCGCACTCGACGGGCAGGCCGTCGGCCGGGTCCGCCCAGATGTCGATCGCGCCCACGGTCGTCGTGCGGTCGGCGGGTACCAGTCGCAGGCCCGCCGCGTCTACCCCGGCCACCCGCAGCGAGGGCAGCCGCGAGAGGCGATCGGCGGGCGACGCCAGTCCGATCAGCCTGCGGGCGAGCGCCGGGGGCAGCAGGTCTGCGGACCACGGCAGCCTGACCGGCTGGGCGCCGACGACGCGGGTCAGCAGGTTATGCGCGTAAGTCCACCGGTACGTCACCCGGCAGACCTGGTACACGTCGCTCTCGCCTGCCGTCGAGAGGCCATCCGCTCGCCAGTGGCCGGGCGAGCGGTACCACACGTACTGATCAGTGGTGCCGTCGAAGAGCCTGCTCACGCTCTGCAGATCCGGCAGCACAGGCAGGCCGAGGGCCACGGTGCTCTCGGCATATCCCTGGTAGGGCAGCCTCGCCGATGCGAGTATGCGGTCCCGCAGCGCGGCGGCGCTGATGGCTGACCCGGGAACCGGCAGTGCCGCTCTTATCGCGGGCAGCGCGCATAGCACCGCGGTCCCGCACAGAACGACCGACCAGCGGCGTCGTGCCTGGCGGCCGACGACCCTCACTGGCGCCTGCGCATCGCCGCTATCGCCATCCGTTCACGGTACGTCGGCGCCCGTATTTACCGCGCCCGGCGCCCGCAGCCGTAATGTGGCGATAATAATTGCGCGGATGCCGCCAGGAGATCGTCCGCAGTACGACGGTGCTCAGGCGACCGGCCGCCGGGACAGCAACCCCCGGCCTGGCGGGCGTGGTTCCGCCGGGCCGGGGCGCCCTGCTCAGCGCGGCGGCTCGCCGCGGTTCGCCGCGGTTACCGATCGCCTTGCCGGCCGCGCCGGGGAGCCGGCTGCCGCCGAGGTCGGACTGCTGGCCCTTGGCGTAGCCGGTACCGATGAGCGGGAACGCATCGTCGCTGGCCGACGAGAGCGAGAAATCAAGAACCGCCCTCGCAAGAGATGGGCTGCGAGTGGGCTAATACTGCCTACCCGCCGCCCTGCGCGGAGCGAGTAGAGGCGGTGATGTATCAGCAGGGATTCAAGCTGTCTCCTTCTTACCAAGGTCGCCAAGACGTCAGTGTCTTCGCGTGGCTGATGGCCGCCATGCCGAACCCGACCGTGGAGGGACGTGCCGAGGTTGACTACCGACACATTCTGGCGCCCCGACGGTATGGGCAACAACAGCGATCCAGCAGTGCTCTACGTGCGATCGTAGCTGTCGAACGGCATGAGACGCGTACATGGGTTTGGCTGGGGGGAGCAGCATGAATTCGTGGGTCATATGGGTTGCGTGGGGCACATTTGCGTTCGTGGCCGTATTGCTGAGCTTTGTCGGCCGCCACTTCAGCGTGCGCACGCTCCGGTACGTCACGGCAGTCACTGCCGTCGTATTGGTTGTACTCATCACCCGGTTTGGCTTGACGCACCCGGCTGACCCGGCTCAGGCGTCCGCCGATCTTGCGAACTCGTTCACGCAAGGAGCGGATGAGCTCAGCGCGGCCTTCTTCCACCCGCTGCATCTGGGAAACCAGGTTCCCGCGCCCGGGCGTATCGGATGGGTCGTTATCGCCGTCCTTGTCGTTATCGGCTACCGCATGCTTGAGGCATGGGCGAGGCGCCGGGAGGCACCCGTCCTCGACACCTCCGCTCTCGGCGACGGCCAGCGGGATGGCGCGTCCAGCAGGACACGCGACAGCGTCATGGACGGGCGGCTCTATGAGCAGCTCGTCGCCCGGCTGAAATTCCAGCTATCCGCGATAGAAGTTCGAGCACCAGCGATCCTGCCCGGCGGCAGCAGGTCGAACGGCCTGGCTTCCATAGCCGAGGCAAGCGGTGTCACCGGCAGTGACCTGGCCGGCGCGGTCATCCGGTTTTTCGGGATGCTCTGGCCGAACCAGCGGCGGTTCCAGGTTCGGGTCCGGGTGGAATCCGTCCCCGACGACCCGCCAGGCACTGAGAGCACGAAGGTGACGGTTAGCCTTGACGAACCCGCAACGGGGCAAAGCGTCGCGACCAAGACCATGGTCGCGGGCGACGTCGATGAGGCCGCCGCAGCGGTAGCCGGCTACGTCGCCCAGCACATATTCAGGGACCCGGCAACACCACCGTGGTGTGTCGGCGCTGCCAACGGCAGCGACCTCGCTGCCATGTTGCTTGCGAAGCAGGAACGCATAAACGCCAAATCCCCGGATGATATTCGCTGTGCTCACAGCGAGCAGATCCGCATCCTCGAAAAGGCAACAGGCAATAACCAATGCGCTGGTATCGTCAGATACGAGCTAGCCCAGCTCTATAATCTCGCGGGCAACCACATGGCAGCGCTGCGGCTGCATGCGGTTAACCGAGAGCAGCATCCTCGTTTCTACCGCGGACGCTACCGGCTCAGCATGTCTCTAGAGATGATCGCCAACCCGGCGTTTCGGCTACGGGATACCGATGAGGATACGGCTATGCTGGTTGAGAGCCTGGCAATCCTCAACCGGTGTGGCGTGACAGGGAATGACACCCGCTGGGAAGATCACATCGTAGATAGGGAGTTCCAGCCCAAGCTTAGGGAGACGCTGCTGCTGGCCGCGAGGGAAGAACTGCGCGCGATCCGCCGGCAACTGACTCTCCGGCATGTCATCTGGGGGACATTCCGCCACCGTGACGAGCGCATGATACGCGGGCCTCACTGGAGTCTGCGGAAACGCCAGAGCTTCCATGACGGCCTGTGCGCTGCCGAGCTGCTCGTGGCCATCCGCCGGATCCTGAACGGAGCACAGCGCTCCAGCGCCAGCGAGAAACTCGTTCATATGAGGCTGGCTTCGCGCAGGGCGGCCGATATTGCACGCGACAATGTCTCGATCAGTCGGCATTTGGCAAACAAGAAGGCGCAAGACCCGCAAGGCACACCGGGACTGCAAGGCACGGCGGACTCCCCGGACCGGAAATGGCCACCGGCCGAAAAGAGGGACAGGACCCGCTGGCTGCCCTGGCAGCACCGTACGCCGTCCTGGGAAGCCGCGTATAACACGGCATGCGCATATGCCGCGTTGGATCTTGATGACCGGGTGGTTATCAGCCTGCAGCGCGCCATTAATAACCGGGACTGTGAGCTGCAGCGGCTATGGGACTGGATCTCACAGGATCCGGATTTCTCCTGCCTAAAGTCGTCAAAGAAATTCAATGACTTCCTCGGCGCCCAGGAAAGGAACGACTACCCGGCGGCTATCCAGCGTTCTGTGGATGTTGGTGGGAAAGAGCATGGTGCAGGGTGCGACATGTCAAGCGCTCCACCTGAGGCGGTGCCTGCTGGTAGCACCCTTGAATAAGGGCCTGCTGGTAGCACCCTTGAATAAGGTCAGCTCGTTGGTATGGCGGTACCGTGCGAGCATTGCGGCGTTAGCCGGGTTCATCAGTCGCATGATGCTGGGCGGTGCGCCGGATTCTACGGCCGGCTGTCGAGCCAGAGCGCCCAGGGCTCTATCGTGCCGATATTGAGCAGTCCGGCCGCCGCCCAGAGATCTGCTGCAAGACTTGCCGTATCTCGCTGTTCAGGCCGCAAGTCCGGGCACGGGCGCGCCAGGTGGCAGCGATCTTTCCGCGGCCGGGTGAGCCCTTCCCTGGCGTGCGCTGGCTGCTACGCCAAGGGCCAATGGCGTTAAGTTAGACTAACAACGGTGTAAGATCGTCTGCGTGGCGAGGCCAGGACAGCAGGTGGTAGCCGGGGACCGGCTGGCGGACCGGATCGGGATCGGGGTGCTGGCGAAGGTGTTCACCCCCGAGCTGGTGGACCGGGTCGTCGAGCAGGCGGGCGTGCGCGAGCAGCGCACGCGCACATTACCAGCGCGGGTTGTCGTGTATTACCTGCTGGCGATGGTGCTGTTCTTCCATTCGGGTTACGGCGAGGTGTGGAACAAGCTGGTCGCGGGCCTGGACTGGGCGAGGCGGTTCCGGGCGCGGCTGGATCTGGGGATGCAGCCGAGCCCGGCGGCGATCACCTACGCGCGGCAGCGGCTGGGCTGGCGGGTGATGGAACGGCTGCTCGAGGAGACCGCCGGGCCGCTGGCCGGCCAGGACCAGCATTCGGCGTTCGCAGCCGGGATGCGCCTGGTGGCCATCGACGGGATGTGCCTGGACCTGCCCGATAACGAGGAGAACGGGGCGGAGTTCGGCTACCCGGGTAACGACGGCGGCCGCGGCCCGTTCCCGCAGATCCGCGTGGTGGGACTCGGGGAGTGCGGGACCCGGGCGGTGCTCGGCGCGGCGACCTCGCCGCTGGCCACCGGGGAGCAGCCGCTGGCCCGCCAGCTGCTGGGCAAGCTCCAGCCCGGGGACTTGCTGCTGGCCGACCGCAACTTCCTGTCCCACGGCCTGCTCGCCCAGGTGCTCGCCGCCGGGGTGCACGTGCTGTGGCGAGCGAAAAGCGACGTGGATCTCCCGGTGCTGGAGGTGCTGCCCGACGGGACGTGGCTGTCGCGTATCGCTGACCCGGCCGCTTCGCGCCGGATGCGCCGCAAAGGCGCCTCCGGCGAGGACATTCCCGGCATCACCGTCCGGGTCATCGAGTACTCGGTGACTTCCGAGGACGGCAGCGAGACCTCCGAGACCTTCACCCTGGTCACCGACCTGCTCGATCCGGCGCTGCTGTCACCGGAGCAGGCCGCCGGTGCCTACGCCTCCCGCTGGCAGCTGGAAACCTGCTTCGGCGAGCTGGAAACCTCCCTGCGCGGCGGCTCCGCCGTGGTGCTGCGGTCGAAGTCCCCGCCAATGATCCGCCAGGAGATCTACGCCATGCTCTGCTGCTACCAGGCGATCCGCACCTTGATCAGCCACGCCGCCGGCGACGCCGGGATAGACCCCGTCAGGATCTCCTTCACCCGCGCCCGCGACGGAATCCGCAGCCGCATCAGCGACTCCGGATGCTTTTCCCCCTGATAGCCTCGCCGGGCTCGCCGCCGACCTGGCCTTCGAGATCACCTTCGCCCGCAACCTCGTCCCCGGGCGGCCCGGCCGCCGCTACGAGCGCAAGACCAAGCGCCCGGGCGGCCGATACAAGACCCGCAAGCCCGGCGAGACCGCCCGGCTGACGCCGCTGACCAGGATCGTCTTCTGGCTGATGCCCATCCCCCGCTTAACTTAATGTCATTGCGCCAAGGGCAGCCGTGCTACGTGGGTCTCGGCGATCGGCGTGGGGGACAGCTGCCCGGGCTCCAGTTCCCGCATATCCGCGGGAGCGCCGATGATCAGCGGGTCCGGATGCCCGACGGCATCGTGATCCTTGCGGTCGTATTCGATGCCGGCGAGTAGGCTGCGCATGGCCTCCAGGCGGGCGCGTTTCTTGTCGTTACTCCTGATCACGGTCCACGGCGCCTCGGGCGTGTGGGTACGCTCGAACATCGTGACCTTGGCCGCGGTGTAGGCATCCCATTTGTCCAGCAAGGCGATATCGGTGGGGCTCAGCTTCCACTGCCGCACGGGGTCGATCTGGCGGATGGCGAACCGGGTTTGCTGCTCGCCCGGGGTGACGGAAAACCAGAATTTCGTCAGCGAGATGCCATCGTCCACTAGCAGCCGCTCGAACCGGGGCACCTCCTGGAGGAATGCCTCATACTGCTCGCCGGTGCAGAATCCCATGACCTTCTCGACCCCGGCGCGGTTATACCATGACCGATCGAACAGGACCATGTCCCCCACGGTCGGCAGGTGCGCCACGTAACGCTGGAAATACCATTGCCCCCGCTCACGCTCGGTCGGGATATCGAGCGCGACGACCCGCGCGGACCGGGGATTCAGATGCTCCATGAAGCGCTTGATAGTGCTGCCTTTGCCGGCGGCATCCCGGCCCTCGAAGATAACGACCAAGCGGCGGCCCGTATCCTGCATCCAGTATTGCAGCTTGAGCAGTTCGACCTGGAGGACCCGTTTCGCATGATCGTATTCCTCGCGGCCCAGTCGCTCGGGATAGGGATAGCCTTGCCGCCAGGTATCCACCAGGCTGCCGTCGGCATTGCGGAGCACCGGGTCATCCTCGTCTGAGTCATCCACCCAAACGCCCACCGGTATCACGCCTCTGCTACCCGGACCGCCCGCGCCCGGGTTACCCGCGCGGGTGTGCGTCTCTCCAGCCATACCGATCCCATCCACGGCCCTGTCCGTGCTGTGCTCTTACCCAGCATCAGGGCCAACCCTGCCACCCAGCAGCCCTGGTGGCGAGAGTCACCAGGAGCGCACTGCCGTCGCGCTCTGCGTCGCAGCAGTCCTCCGGCCTCGTCTCGCAAACCGCACCGCGCGGCCGAGAAACGCGCGATTGGCCCGCACGTCCGGCAAGACGTTCGAATTCACGGCGATAACCTTCTCGGCCGCCTCCCGGCCGACGGCGTAATTGTCCTTTCCCCTCAGCCAATAGTCATACACCCGCGCCGGATGCGCCACACCAGCATCTAATCCCCCAGTGTTCTCACCTGACGCGCTCGCTGGGACAGAGCGGAACGAATCCTCAGCCACGATGCAGCTGCGGCACGTACAAGTTGCAGTACAGGCGGTCGATTGATTCGAGCTCGAAGCTCACGTGACCGGACAGGACATCGGCCACGCTGCGAGGTGGCGTCATGAAGGGCTCCGGTCGGGCACAGGCCGCAAGGCCAGCTACCGCCACAGGGCGCCATACAACGGGACACACAGTGCCACCGTCACGCACCGGCCGGAGCCCCTTCCGCTCACCCCAGGGCAGCGCCCACGACTTGGCGGGCTGGGGCAAAGCCCCGTTAGAGGTCGAGGATGGCGGACAGCCGTGCGGGAGCGGTGGCCCGGTAGGCGTCGTGGCACAGTTCGCTGATCTCGGCCCAGTCCAGGCCGCGGTCCAGCCGCACCCCGATCCATCCGCGGCCGCCGACATAGGGCGGCCGGAAGAACCTGCCGGGCTCAGCAGCGACGAGCTCCTGCTGGGCTCCTGGCGGCCCCGCACACCATAGGTGGGGAAAGTCATTATCGTGGTGACCGTGGGCCCACAGCGTCACGAAGGCGCTCTTGCCCCGGACGAACCAGGCGGGCGCACCGTGGCTGAGCCGCTCGGTCACCTCCGGCAGCGCCAGGCAGATCGTCCGGACCCGCCCGGCTAGATCGGCTGTCACAGGGCTTGCGGCTTCCGGAGGCGTGGGGTGCGGACCTCAGCGGGAAAGGCTTGCCGGAGCCGCACGGCGATCAGCTTCTTCACCAGCGGCACCGGAAGGGGCTCGTCAACACCAGACCGTCCAGGTACTTGGTTGTCGGGCACAAGTTGCATGGAGGTTTCTCCACGCGGTGCACCGGAGAGGTTCCCACGCGTACTGTGATCGGCACGCTGGAGCGAGGGTGGAGACGTCGGTGGCTGAGAGCATTGTCCGGTTCGAGTCGCGCACAGTGATCCAAGCACCCGTCAGCGAAGTCTTCGAACGTTTGGCGGATCTGCCGGGCTACGGCGAGTGGATGCACCGCACCGGCCTGTTCCGCGGGTGCAGCCTCACGTCGGAGGCCCCGGTCCGACAGGGGACGACCTATGTCGATTCGACACGGATGGGCACCTTCGATGGGGAAGTGACTGAGTTCGTGCCACCGACGCGAATCGCCTTTCGGGAGACTCTCCGCTGGTTCGGCTCCCCGATGATACAGGCTCGACCCGAGTACTCCTTGGAGGGAGACGAGTCCGCGACGGTCGTTCACCACGTGGCCGTCGGGGAGCTCTATGGCTGGATGAGGTTCATGAAGCCTGCCGCAGCATGGATGGCGAACCGGGAGCGGAGCCGCACCCTGAACTCCCTGAAGCGTTCCCTGGAGTCCGACTAGATGGTTGATTCCAGGGGGTGGAGTGACGGTCAGTGATCGTATGCTGTGAGCGATCGCTTGACCGGCTGGCTGGTTTTGTCGTTGTGCCAGATGGCGGCGGTGAGCGCGAGGATGCGGGCCAGTACGCGGGCGATGATGCCCTCCGGGGTCCTGCCACCGTGGCGTTCCAGGTCAAGCTGCCCCTTGAAGGTCCAGTTGACGGATTCAATGACCTGGCGCAGCGGCTTGAACAGGTTCTGCCCGGCGCGGCTGGCCTCGCCCTTGCGGACCGGCCGCAGCAGCACCAGCTCACGCTCAGTGAGGTCTGCCTCGAAGGCGCGGCCGAAGTAGTTCTTGTCCCCGATGATCACCTGCCCGGGGTGAGCTGCCGTGACGTCGCGGCCGGCCTCGAGCATGCCCAGCAGGGTCTCGCGCTCGTCTGCCTTCGCGCCCGCCAGGGCGAACATGACCGGCAGCCCGGTCAGGGTGCACACCAGGTGCAGCCGCAAACCCCAGAAGTACCGGGAGTGACTGGCGCAATAGCCGTACTCTGCCCACCCCGCCGCGTCGCTGCGCCTGACCGTCTCCCGGGAACAGCCGCACTGCACCGGGGCGGAGTCCACGACCCAGACGTCGTCGCTCCACAGCGAGGTGTCCATGGCCAGCATCCGGATCACCCGGATGAACAGGAAGAACGCCTTCCGCACCCGCTTGTTCCACCCGGGCTGGCCAATCGTCCGCGGGAAAATGCCCGCCAGTTCCTTATCCGCGTACCGCAGCCACCGCCGCTCCGAGGTGAACCCCAGCAGGGCAGACATCACCGCCATCGTCAGCAGCTCCGCATCGCTGAGCGTGAGCGGAGTGCCAGTCGCCGGACGGACCGGGGCAAGGTCTGGCCAGTCCCGGAGCATGTCATCGACCTTGACGTACAGTGCAGTAGCGAGGGTCTCGATGTCGTTTTCCACAACTCGATCATGGGGACCCTCGCCTCTTCATGCGGGCCATCCCCTGGAATCACTCATCTAGGGCGATACCTCACCTGTGCCGGAGGCTGGCGCGGCGCACGCATCCGAGCTCATCCCGCGATAACGCTGGGTTTGCAATCCCGCGATCGCGCGACACCAGCTGACAGAGTCGGCGGATCGACCCGCCGAACCCGTGTGCCGCCGCGTCATCCCGCCGCGACTGATGTGTGGCCATCAGCGCTGGGGCAGACCCAAACCCCAAGCCGCATGACCGAACCCGGCAAACGTTCATGGACAACGCACTAGCTAGCTAGCCGACAGCGCTGTCCGGGTCCGCCGCGAGTACGCCCAGCGCGCCCGGGCCGGTGGAATCACCTACCAGCAGATCGGCGAGGCGCTTGGCCTGGACCAAGGCGCGGACGGCACGTCCGGATTTGACCTCGCCGTCGCCGCGTTCGAGCACTTCGGGGGCGAGCCGGGCCTGTGGCCCCAGTCCAACTTCAACTACCACTGCGCGGCCTGCGGCGAATGGATCACCGACCGCGGCCCGTACGAGAGCCACCCAGAAGACGACGAAAGCGGCAGGCGCCGACTGCGCCCGGTTCGCCGCCGAGCTGGCAACCTGGCAGGCCGAGCGGGACGCCTGGGAGCGAGGCGAGGGCTGAGCAATGACCGGTGAGAAAATGACGGCCGGTTCCTTGACCACTCGGCCGTGTTCGTCCCCTACCTCGTCGAGGGCCGCCAGTCGGCCAGCGACCGTCAGGCGTGGCCGCGGCTGGCAAAGTCGAGCAGCAGTGCGGCCCCGATGAATGGCTGGTCACGATTGAGGACCGGCGATCTTGGCGTCCACGTGATCCTGGACAACGGCTGAGGAGAGCGCTCAGCTCCCTTAAGAATTCGATGGTCCTACGGACCGTCACCGGGCGGATGTGAATCGTTGATTCACGTATCAGCCGGGGTCCTTTCGGGGGTGATTGGCCGCGCTGAGCCGGGCAGGATGCTTGGAGTGGCTCCGCGTGGACTTGCGGCCGGACGCGCCACCCTATCCATCCGCAAGATGACGGCTGTAGGGGAAGAAGGTTCCCAGAATGGGCGATGACAACAAGGTCCACCACGAGTACGAGCGCATCGTGGTCAGCAGTGAAGGCGCAACGGCCCGGGAGATCCGCATCTATGGCAGCGGGGACCGACTGATTCTTGACGGCTGGCAGGTTGCCGACGACAGCGGTCAGACTGCCTGGATCAGCGACGCCGGAGCCATAGCCGTCTTCGGCCAGCCGCTGTCTCCTGGCGAGACGACGGATGCCGGTCCGCTGTGGCTCTTCGACAACTTCTCCGAAGTCAAAGAGATGGGCCCCTGTTCACCACCGTTCATGGCTGAGGTCGCCAGGGCCCTCGGCGAGAGGTACGAGCCCGCTTAGGCCGAATTTTTACCGCGACGCCCCAGAGAGGGCCAACGCTGACCTGCTCGCCTTCTTGCGCGGCTGGCCAGCCCTGCCGGTCCTGGTTGCCGGGCTTGGCGCGCGCAAGAAAGGAAAGAGATATGGAGCTCACAGTGACCGGCGGCACCGGACTGATCGGCTCACAGGTGGTCCAGAAGCTGACCGCAGCCGGACACCAGGCCGTCCCAGCAGCACTGTCCACCGGCTTGGATCTGATCACGGGCAAGGGGCTGAACCAGGCGCTGGAAGGCGCCGAGGTCGTGGTCAACGTGGCGAACTCGCCGGCATTCGACGAAGCCTCCATAGGCTTCTTCCGCACCTCCATGAACAACCTGCTGGCCGCGGGGGACCGTGCCGGTACCGAGTGATCCTCTCGATCGTCGGCGTGGACCAGGTTCCCCAGCTGGACTACTGCCGTGCCAAGACCCTGCAGGAGGACCTGCTCCGCCAGGGGCCATCGTCACCGGCCTGCCAGCACGCAGGCGGCCGACTCGCATACTCCCTGCAGCGGGGCGGCCGGGGCGCGCAGATGCCAGCAAAGCCGTACCGGCCGGACGACCCAGTCGGCATAGCCTGGCGTTATGCAAGAATCCGACCACGTGCTCGCCGCACGCCGTCATGCAAACACCGCGCAGAGCGCTGGCGGTGACGCGGCCGTGCTGGCCAGCCTGGCTCAGACGGAAGCGCTGTTAGCCGTCACCGCAGCCATCGAACGTCTCGCGGCAGTGCTCACCGGACCGAACCCGCCTGCGCCGCCACCGGCCGAAGGCCAGGCATACCGGGTCGAGGAAATACGCCGTCAGCACCCCAACGCCTACATGCCGTGGACCGAGGACGCCGATGCTGCGCTGCTGGCCGCCCACCGCGCTGGTCACGATGTGGCCACGCTCGCCGACACCTTCGGCCACCAGCCATCGGCCATCCGCGCCCGGCTGAACCGCCTAGGCGCAGAGGCCGCGGATCTTCCGAGCCCGCCCGCCGACCCGGCGCCAGGGTCTCCGACATAGCCGATCCGGTGGCCATGTCCAGCACGCCGCGCCACCGGAGATCCAGACCGGCACCGGCCTGGAGGGCGTCGCGAGCGCTAGTGACCAGCGCAGCGCCGCCGACCCGGCAGTGACCGTGCAGCAGCTGCGCCGGGATCCGCGAGCTGGGTTACCCCGGCAGCATGAACCTGCTCTACCGCTACATCACCGAGGGCCGGGTCGGGACTGACCGGCCGCACCTGTCGCCCAGGCACGTCGCCCGGATCCTGCTCACCAGGAGGCCGGATGCCCTCAATGGCCGCTAGCAGGGATTAGCCATGAGAAGCTGCCAAGAGCGGCATTCTGCTCCCAAACTGCCCCCTCAACGATCTTCCGGGCGGCGGGCCGGCAGCGGTCACAGCCGGTGGAATTGCCCGCGGCCTCGGGCATCGCCCGCTGCTTACGATCCGGGGACTGGCAGGCGCATGTCAGCCTGTCCAGATGACCCGCGTGACCAGCACGAGATCGTCAGGCTTGTAGACCAGGAACGTCACCAGGCCAGCCTGCCCGAATGGCAGGGTCCGCAGCGGCCGATCCGGCTCACCAGGCCGGCGCTGGTACTCCGCCGGGTCCACGATCACAACGGCGTCCAGGAAGTCGGACAGCGCAAGCTGCACATGCGGTGGCATTCCGGCGAGCTGCTCAGCAGCCAGGTCCTCCAGCTCCCACCGGAACAAGCTCAGGCACCGAACTGCGCGCGGAACTCCTCGCGAGTGATCCGGTGCTCGGGCCCGGGCGACCCGCCGGCTAGATACCGCTCCATCCGCGCTAGGAAGTCCCGCTGCCCAGCCGGGTCACGCTGCCACTCGAGCGCCTCGATCCACCACCGCCGCACCGCCGTGGTCAATACCCTCAGGTCTCCGGTCTCCCGGGCCCCCGCAAACGCGGCGTCCAGCTCGGCCTCATACTGCGCCACCACCTCAGGGACAGCGCTCGCCGCCAGCACGGCCCGGATCGCCGCAGGCGTCTCCGCCGGGCGCCCCGCAACCGGAGGCTCATGCTGCTGTGCGGTCATGTCGGCCAGCATAGCCCGGCCCGCCGACAGTCACCGGACCGCGAGATGCCGCTGGGTGCACGACAGCTTTGTTGGGGATGATCTTGTCTGGCTGGTGACCTCAGGGTCTGAGTCGCGGTGTCTGTCAGATGGCCAACCGGAGCTGGGTTGTGCTGGCTGGGCGGGAGGGCCAGAGTTCGTCCCACCGGCCGCTGGCGTGCTGGCAGCGCAGGGCGATGACGTCGGCGGCGCCCTGGACGGTCCAGTGCATCCCGGACTGCTTGGCGCGCTGGCACACGATTTGCTTGCAAGCTGCCTCGATTGCTCCTGATCCGGTGAACATGCCCAGCTTCTTGAAGTGGGCGTAGCGCATCCGGTGGATGTTGTGCTCGAAGTAGCCGAGTTTCCTGTCCAGGTCCTCGGCCTTGATCCCTTCCAGGGGGTAGCAGCGGGCGGCGGTGATGATCGCCTCGATGTTCCCGGCGTCCAGGTCGTCGAGCCTGCGTGCCAGCCACTGTGCCGGGTCGGGGGTGATGAACGCCAGGTGAGCGGCGAGGTCGTGCAGGTGCTCTCGGGCGTGGTAGATATCCACGATGTGGGTGACGTGCGGGTAGAGCGCCTCAGCCATGGTCCAGATCCAGGCCGCGCCGTCGCCGAGCGCGACGGCCTGCCGGAAGTACTCGCCGCCGCGGCGGGCGTACTCGGCCTCCACCAGGCCGGCGAGGGCGTCCTTGCCATCGAAGGTGAAGGCGTAGCTGGACGAGCCCGGGTCCATCACCGGCCTGCCCCTGGCGTCGAGCCCGGACACGGTGAACAGCCGGGCGAGCTTGACCTCCCGGGTGCCGGCCCTGGCGTTGCCGTCCTTGCCCGGCCGACCCTCGGTCTCGGAGGCGCGGACCGGGACGCCGGTGCCATCCACTTCCGCATACAGCATGTCCGGGACCGGGTCGCGCGGGGGCAGCGGCGCGATCGTGCGGGCGCGGATCGCGGCGGCCTCGGCAGCGGCCGCTGCCCGGGCGGCCGCGCCGCTGGCTTCGGCGGACCGCTCGACGGTCCTGGCGCTGATGCTGATCCCGGCGAGATCAGACAGCAGGCCGGCGGCCCGGCCGAACGGGACCTCGGCGCCGGCCCGGGCGATCATCTCGGCCAGGCCAGGGGACAGCGAGGAGCCGACCACGCCCAGCTGCTGGTCGCGGGGCGCAAACCCGCAGCCGCAATCACGGCAGTGATACCACGCCCGGCTGAGCGTCACCGGGCCGAGCACCGTGCTGAACGTCTTGGGCAGGCAGCCCGCATAGGCCCCCTGGTGACCCTGTCCGCAGTCAGCACGCGGGCCGCAGTACCCGTCCTCGCCCGGCCAGCACGGCCCGCAGCAGCCGGGCGCCGGCGGAAGCCAGCGCGGCGCGCATCGCCTGCTCCAGCACGCCCAGCCCGCCGCCCTCCTGCCCGAGCATGTCCGCGGCGAGCCCGGCCAGCCTGGCTACCTCGGCGGCGGCGATCTCCGCGAGCTGCGCGGCGAGCCCCCCCTTTCCCCCTCCGCCGGAGGGGGCGCCAGGCCGGTGACCGGCCGGGCCGCGCAGATCGCCTCGCTGACCTCGCTCACCTCCTCCACCAGGCCCAGGAACCGCTGGTGCTCAGCGACCTCCCGCTCCGCTTTCTCAAGTTCCGCCCCCGGCCTCAGGTGCACATTCACCGTCTTCCCGCCGACCCGGCGGGTCAGGTTGTACTGCGGCCCGTGCCCCCGGTGCCCGGCCTGCGCGCAGGCGCAGTTCGGCTTGCCGCACTTGCGCCACACCGCGTTCAGCGCGCCCCGGCGGAAATCCCCCACCTGTGACAGCAGGCCGAACAGCTCGGCGCGGCGGCGCTCCAGCCACGGCAGGTCACGACCGGACAGATCTGCCACAGGACGCCTCCAAGTCTGAGTGCCAATGTCACTCAGGCTAGCCTAGCGACCTGCGCTAACCAAGCACCGCCATGGCGGCAAGATCTCGTCTGACCAGGCACGCGCCCTTGCGGCGTGAGCGGGCGTGAGCGTGTTCCGGTTGGATCGTGCAAGAGGGGTAACGGCAATGCCTGCCTCGGCCCGGTCCCGGGCCTACGGTTGAGGCATGGAATTCGTGACCTTGAATAACGGTGTCGAGCTGCCTGCTCTCGGTCTTGGGGTCTTCCAGACGCCGCCGGAGGAGACGAGGGCCGCAGTCGAGACGGCGCTCGCTGACGGCTACCAGCACGTGGACACAGCCGCGGCGTACGGCAACGAGCGGCAGGTGGGCGAGGCTATCCGGAACTCGGGCCTCGAGCGGCCGGAGGTCTTTATCGAGACCAAGATCTGGATCAGCGACTACGGATACGACAAGACCCTGCATGGTTTCGAGAAGAGTGCGCGCAAGCTCGGCGTCGATCAGATCGATTTGCTGATTCTCCACCAGGCTCTCCCGTCGGAGTTCGAAAAGACCCTGGAGGCCTACCGGGCGCTGGAGACGCTGCTCGCTGACGGCAAGGTCCGAGCCATCGGCGTCAGCAACTTCATGGCCGGTCACCTCAGCAGGCTGCTGGACCGCGCGACGGTGGTGCCCGCGGTCAACCAGATCGAGGTCCACCCCTACTTCGCGCAGCCACAGGTGCAGGACTTCGGTGCCGAGCACGGCATCCTCACCCAGGCTTGGTCACCGATCGGCGGGATCACCTTCTACCGCGACGGTAGCCACGGCAGCACCCTCGCCGACCCAGTCATCGGAGACATTGCCACTGCCCACGGCAAGACCCCCGCCCAGGTGATGCTGCGCTGGGGCCTGCAACACGGACGCTCGGTGATCCCCAAGTCCACCAAGCCCAGCCGCATCGCCGAGAACATCAACGTCTTCGACTTCGAGCTGTCCGCGGACGAGATCACCGCGATCGACGTCCTGGACACCGGCCGTCGCGGTGGCCCCGAGCCGGACGCCATCACCCTCGAAGCCTTCGGCCGCGAGATCCCGGAAACCTGAAAGCCGCCGCCGAGCAGCTCGCGAGCAGACCCACCCATCGCCGGACAGCAGATGCCGCAGCGAACGTCGGCAGGCCTCTGCCTGGACGTACCCGCTCACGGACCTGCGTCCACCGGTGTCACCACCGCCCGCTCATTGCTAGATCCGGGCGTCCGGCCAGCGGATGGTCGGGAACTCGTCGACCGTCACCAGGTGCAATGCCGTCCCGTCCGGGATCTTTTCGTCGGCTACCTGCGCGAACGCCAGCCCGCGCTGGACTACAACAGCCTCGCCAAACTGGCCGGCGATCTCGTCAGGCTGTTCTGGGTCGATCTTGAGCAGCACCATCCGGGGATCGACTCGCTTCAGCTAACGCCCGAGGTCGCATCCGCCTGGCGCCAGCGGATCTCCGTCCGTTCCAGGAACATCCCCGGACCGGACGGCCGCAAGGCAGCGGAACTCATCCCGCGGGCAAACACGCGCAGCGTAATGATGGAGGTCCGCGCCTTCTACCTCGACATCGCGCAATGGGCGCTGGATGAACCTCATCACTGGGCCCAGTGGGCCGTGCCCTGCCCGGTCAAGGAGACCGACTGCAACCGGGCCAAGGAAGACAAGCTGGTCAAGGCCCGGATGGATCAGCGGACACGGGAACGCCTGCCGCGGCTGCCCGCCCTGGCACTCGCCTTAAACCACAACCGCCTCGCCGCCGCTGCACTGCTGGAGGCAGCCCAGCAGGCACCGCCCGGCAATACCTTCACCGCCGCCGGCCACACCATGGTTCACCTGCCGGCCCCCACTGCCTATACCGGCAGCATCTGGGCCCGCGAACCCGGAACGGAGCACCGCACCGATCTGACCAAGCAGGAAAGCGAGGCCTTCTGGGCCTGGGCCTTCGTGGAAGTCCTGCGCCTGACCGGCATCCGGTTCGAGGAACTCCGGGAGCTCAGCAACCACAGCATCGCCCAGTACCGCCTGCCGGCCAGCGGCGAACTGGTCCCCCTGCTGCAGATCGCCCCGTCCAAGACCGGCGCCGAGAGGCTCCTACCTATTGACTGAACTAAATCACGAGTTTCAGCATTTCAGAGACTAATACTGAACAGAGTAGCTATGGTCCCTGGTCGTGGTTTCAGATCAGGATGCGGTCCGGGACCTGGCAGCGCTGCCGGTCCCGCTGGCCGGCGCTCTTCAGGAGACCGGGGACCCGTGGGAGCCTTACCGGATCGTCGACGCCGGCGGCGAGCCCGTGGCGGCGGTCGCCGGGTTCTTCCGCGACCTGCAGGCCGCAGGCCGGTCGGAGGCGACACTGCGCTCCTACGGGCACGATCTTCTCCGCTGGTTCAGGTTCCTCTGGGCGGTCGAAGTGCAGTGGAACCGGGCGACGCGGATCGAGGCCCGCGATTTCTGCCGGTGGATGCTGGTCGCGGGCAAGCCGTCCCGCCCGCACTGGCGCAGCCCCGACACGACGTCCGCGGCGAGCGGGAACGCGTACGCGCCGTCAGTGCGGGCGCACAGCGAAACGGTGCTGCGCTGCTTCTACCAGTTCCACCTGGAGGCGGGCAGCGGCCCGGTGATCAACCCGTTCCCGCTGGAACGGACGCGGCGGGGCGGCCGGGCGCACGCCCATCACAACCCGATGGAGCCGTTCCGTCATGAGCGGTCCGGGCTCTACCGGCCGCGGGTGCCGTCCCGGATCCCGCGGTCTGTCCCCGATGAGGAGTTCAACGAGATCTTCGCCCGGCTGCCCTCGCACCGGGACCGGGCGCTGGTCGCGTTCTACGTCTCCACCGGCGCCCGCGCCTCGGAGCTGCTGTCGGCGACGGTGGCGGGCGTCGATCCCGGGCGGCAGGTGATCACGGTGACCCGCAAGGGCACCCGCGAGCTGCAGGAACTCCCCGCGTCCACGGATGCGTTCGTGTGGCTGCGGCTCTACCAGGTGGAGATGGAATGCATCATCCCGCGGGGCCGGCGGCAGCCGCTGTGGTGGACGCTGCGCCGCCCGGTGCGGCCGCTGACCTATCATGCGGTGCACCGCATGTTCGAGCGGGCCGGCGAGGCGGCGGGGAGCAGCGCCACCTTGCATTCGCTGAGGCACACGGCGGCCTACCGGATGGCAGAGGACCCCGCCCTCCCGCTGACCGACGTGCAAACCGTGCTCGGCCATGTGCTTCTGACGACCACGCAGATCTACCTCACACCCCGCAAGGAAGAGGTGATCCGCCGGGTCCTGGCCCATCATGCCGAGCAGACCCGGCAGGCCGCGCAGCGGGCCCGCCCGGCGCCGGCACCCGGCTACCGGCCCGAGACGATGCACGTGCTGTTCGGGGGTCGCACGTCATGACCGGGACCGTCACGTTCCCGGGGATCGCGGCGCGCCCGTCCAAGGCCCGGCGCGAGTCGGCCCGGACATCGTTCCCGCCGCGGCCGGCCGCGGCGGACTGGCCCGCCACCAGGCAGGACCGCGATGAGGCCTTCGAACGGCTCACCAGCGGGATATTCGTCCTGGAGAACGAAGCAAGCCAGGAACGGCGCAGGCGCGCCCTGAAATGGTTCCTGGGCTGGCTGTCCGACCAGCTGGGCGAGACCTGGCAGCAGCGCTGGATGGCCAGCGGCGCCGACGCGGCGGGAGGGAACTGGAGACGGGAGCCGATCGCCTGGCAGCGCGAGCACGGCCGGGAATCACGGTGGCTGCGAGCCGAGCTGTCCGGGGCCCTGGTCGTGTCGGTCTGCGGCGACCTCGTCCGTCCCTCGCTTGCCTGCCTGGTCGCCAGCGGGGCCGGCAAAGGGGCACTGACCCGCAGCCTGGCCCGCGCCCGCGACCCCGGGGGCTTCGCCCGCCTCCGGGCGCTCTGCGACGCCGACCCGCACGTGTCCGCCGAGGCCGTGAGCCTCACGCTGCGCCGCGCCGCCGAGATCATCGCCGCCAAGGGCGGCATGGTCGCCGACATCACCGTCGGCGATGTGCTGGAGCTGACCGACCGCGAAGCCGAGCACTTCACCTGCCCGGTCCGGGATCACAAGGTCTTCTACCGGATGCTCCGCGAGCTGGGGATCTTCGGCGACGAGGCACCCGAGCGGCTGCGCGCGTTCCGCACCGCGGGCCAGCTCACTCCCGAGGAACTCGTCGACCGCTACCACCTGCAGTGCAAGCCCGTCCGGGACCTGATCGTGGACTACCTGCGCGAGCGCCAGCCCGCCGTGGACTACACCAGCCTGAAAATGCTCTCCTACTACCTGGCGCAGCGGTTCTGGGCCGACCTCGAGGAGCACCACCCCGGCGTCGACAGCCTGCACCTGACCGCCGAGGTCGCCGATGCGTGGAAACAGCGGCAGCGCACCAAGCCCCAGATCATCACCGCGCCGGACGGTGAGAGGACCGTCGTCACGGCCGAGCGGATCGGCTACCGCCAGTGCCTGACCCCGGTCCGGGCCTTCTACCTGGACCTGTCCCAGTGGGCGATCGAGGACCCCGCCCGCTGGGCGCAGTGGGCCGCGCCCTGCCCGGTCGGGCAGGAAGAGATCAGCCAGCGCAAGTTCGCCCGCCACCGCAAGGCCCGCATGGACGCGCGGACCCGGGAACGGCTGCCCGTCTTGCCGGTGCTGGCCCGCACCGTTGACGAGCGGCGCAAGAACGCCGCCGCGCTCCTGGAGGCCGCCCGCCGGGCTCAGCCCGGCGAGGCATTCACCGCCGCGAGCCAGACGCTGACCCGGTCGGTCACCAAGTCCGCCCGCAAGACATGGGCCGACGATCCCGGCTCCGGCAGGCGCCGCGACCTAGGCCTCGAAGACGATCACGCGTTCTGGGCCTGGGCCGCCGTCGAGGTCTTCAGGCTCACAGGCTGCCGGATCGAGGAAGTCCTAGAGCTCAGCCACCACAGCCTGATCCAGTACCGGCTGCCGTCCACCGGCGAGATCGTCCCCCTGCTGCAGATCATCCCCTCGAAGACAGATGAGGAGCGACTTCTGGTCGTGTCCCCGGAGCTGGCGGACGTCTTGTCAGCCATCATCCAGCGGATCCGCCAGCCCGATGGGAGCGTCCCGCTCGTCCCCGTCTACGACCGCTACGAATGCGTATGGCGGCCGCCGTCGCCGGTCCTGTTCCAGCGCAGGTTCCCCAGCGAGTGCCGGGCGATCAGCGACACCTCGCTCCGGGAAATGCTGGACGAAGCCCTTGCCCATACCGGCCTGAAGGACCTCGCCACGGGCCAGCCATTGCATTACACGCCGCACGATTTCCGGAGAATCTTTATCACGGATGCCGTCATGAGCGGGCTGCCCCCGCATATTGCGCAGGTTATCGCGGGTCACAAGGATATTAACGTCACGATGGGCTACAAGGCCGTCTACCCTGACGAGGCCATCCATTCCCACCTGGCGTTCCTGGCCCGGCGGCGGGCAAAGCGGCCCACCGATGAATACCGGGTCCCCAGCGAAGAAGAATGGCAGGAATTCCTCGGCCACTTCGAGCGCCGGAAAGTCGCAACCGGGATATGCGGGCGCGCATTCAGCACGCCCTGCATTCACGAGCACGCTTGCCTGCGATGCAGCATGCACTGGCCAGATCCCGCCCAGCGGCACCGCATTGCCGAGATCCGCGACAACCTCACCGCCCGCATCGCCGAAGCCGAGCGCGAAGGCTGGCTCGGCGAAATAGAGGGACTCAAGATCAGCCTTGCCGGCGCCAGCGACAAGCTCGCCCAGATCGACCGCCGCTCCGGACACGACGGCCCGGTCGACCTGGGAACCGCCGCGATCCCCGTCGGCCCGCAGCAGGAAGACGCCACCCTCCATGACCACTGACGAACTGACCGCGGCACTGAACGCCTGCGCCGCCGGACTCTACCCGCTCGAAGCCGGCGTCGGCCTGCTCATCGCCGAGGGCTCCTTCCTCCGCCGCGACGACTTCACCGGCCGCTTCATCGAGTACGGAGCCAGCAGCGGAACCACGATGGCCGCCATCGACTGGGACGCCGTGATCACCGCCCTTCACGTCGGCGAACTTCCCTGCTCCGCAGGCGAACGGCGAGTCCTGATGCTGTCTGCCAGCCTCGCCGGCGGCATCCCCGGTCGACCTCCGCGACGCAGCGACCGGCCTTGACGACCGCAACATCCAGCGACTGGTCACCGCGATCCTGCACGCGTCCGGGAAACGTCCCGACCCCGAGAGATATCGATGATCATCTTTAGTTCAGAGAATGCTGGTCGATCCCGAACTCGCCGACGTGCTCAGCGCGATCATCAGCCGGATCCGCGACAGCACCGGCGCAGTCCCCCCGGTGCCCGGCTACGACACGCACGAGAAAATCTGGATCCGCCCATGCCACTACTGTTCCAGCGTGCGATCTCAGGCGAACGCCGTCCCATCAGCGACGGCTCCCTGCGGGACATCTTCCAAAGGGCACTGGTCACCGCCGGGATCCACGGTCACGACGGCCAGCCACTGATCTTCAGAGAACTGAGGGCAGATGCGCCAGGGCCCGTCGGCCCAGTCGGCGAATACCTGCTCGGCCCGGGCCTGCCCGCGGCCCGAGCCGGTGCCGCTACATCGGGATGGCCTCGTAGATCTCGACGGACCCGCCGCCGGCCAGCACCGGGCAGCCCTTTGCCATCGCCGTCGCATCACCCAGCGAGCCGGCCGACACGATCGAGTAACCGCCCGCGCCCGACTTGCCCCCGTCGGCGACACCACCCGAACTTACCGTCGCGGAGTTACCGAACGGGTTCCCCATGTCGGCGACCGAGTCGCCGAGCGTGCCGAACCACGCCCCCCAGGCCTGCATCGCCTGTTCCTGCGCCGCCGGCGTCTCCGCCATCTGACCGCCGATGTAGACATACACGAACTTCGCCATCGAACTCTCCTCGCGCCTCGCCGGCCGGCACCTGCGACCGGAATATGAACCCTGACACTAAGTCCGACGGACGGGGCCGCCGCAAATCGACAGATCTACCCGGCGATCTTCATGCCGGACCCGCCCGCCGATCCAGGCCGGGGTCGGTGGTGGCACAGCCAGCGCGGCATCTGCGTGCTGGCAAGGTCGGCCGCGGCGAGCCGGGCGGCCGGCCTGCGGCAGCCTGCGAGTCGGCGCTTCGTCACGGCGGTCCTGGCGCCGGCCAGGCCGGTGGCCGGAGGCCGCTCACCTAGGCAAGGCCTTGACCCAGTCACGCCCCGCAGCCGGGCGGCGGGTATCGGCTACGTCGATAGACGGCACGCTGAGTTAGCAGAGTGCCCAGGAGAACGCGCACGGAGCCGTTCGGCGCGACTTCCCCGTGGAGATCCATGCGGTCGTGGCTCATCCATAACAGGAGTTCTGTGCAGAGCCGCGGGTGCTCGGCGGCGGTCCTGCCCGGCGCAGGCGAGATCTGGCACGGTCAGCCGGTCTGGAGCATGGGTACGGTTCCGTGCAAGGTCCCAATGTGCCTGCTCAAGGCCTACCCCACCTGCCTGACCTTTGGGTTCTGGCGGGCCGGGAGATCACCAGCTCCGGCCGGATGCAACCGGGCAGGGCATGCCACGCGTCAAGCTGCGCAGTAGCACCGGCATCGATCCGGCGCTGTTCAGCAGCTGGCTGCGCCAGCTCAGCGACAGGGCTGACCGAAACCGCGCGGCAGCCCTGAGCAGGCACCAGATGACAAGAAGACCACAACAACTTCCACCCCCACTGCCGATCCTGTGGGCACTCCTGTGGGCCGGCACGCGTGGTGCCTTCCGCGGTCTTTGGCGACAGTGGAGCTAGCCGGATGACACAGGAGGGCAGATGCGATGGCTGTTACCCAGATTCTGGAGAGCCTCCCGGATACGCACGGCCGATGGCCGGGCGCCGACAGCGAGTGGCAGCCGTAGCCGTAGCCATCGGGCAGGGCACCGGCTGTGGGCCTTGCTGAACGCTCAGGCCCTGCTCAACGGCACGGCCGGAACCCGATGCGGCGTCGCCCTTATCGAGGATGACCGTCGGCGCATGGCCGCGCGGCGGGCGAAGTGACCGAAGGATGCGCCACGGCCGAGCTTCGCGCTTGTCAGAGGCCCTGGGCGTCGAGCGTGTCCTGCACGAGCCGGGCGCCCCGATGTTCTGATAGATCTCCAGGGCTTGCCGCAGATACGCGGCAGCTTCAGCGGGGTCCCGGTGAAGAAGACTGCGGCCTATTCCTTCCAGCGCCGCCCGTGCTTGTTCACCCGGTGTGCCAAGCTCGCGAGCGATAGCGAGCGCCTCAGCGTGATGGCTTCGGGCCTCCAGGGCCGCCGAGGTTCGCAGCGATAGCTCGCCGAGGCTGTTCAGCGCCTTGGCCAGGCCGTGCCGGTCGCCCAGGTCGCGGAACAACTCGATGGCTTCGGCCAAGCAGGCAGTGGCGGCCGGATAGTCGCCGGTCAGCTGATGTGCCAGGCCGAGCTCGTCAAGGGCCCACGCCTGGCCGAGCCAGTCGCCGAGGTGATGGAACAGGTCCATGGCCTGGCGCTCGCAAGCAATGCGGCCGGGTAGTCCCCCGTCAGCCGCCGCACGGCGCCGAGTTCACACAGCGCGTCGGCCTCGTCGAAGGCCGAACCAACGCTCCGCGCCAGGGGCAGCGCCCGCTCGTAGCTGGCAGTGGCGGCCTGGTAGTCGCCGGTCAGCTGCTGCACCAGGCCCAGGTCGATGAGGGAGACGGCTTCTGCGAGCCGATCGCCCGCGTCGCGAGCCAGCGCCAGCGCCTGCCGGTGGCTCGCGGCCGCAGCCGGGTAATCCGCCATGTCCACCTGCACCAGGCCCAGGTGGTTGAGGGCGTAAGCCCGACCGGGAAGGTCGCCGAGCTCCCGGAACAGCTCGATTGCCTCGGCCAAGGTGGCGGTGGCGGCCTTGTAGTCACTGGTGAGCTGCTGCAGGAGACCCAGCTCATCGAGGCCGGCCTGGCCGGGCAGGTCCCCGGCCTCGCGTGCCGCGATGAGGGCCGTCTGGTATTGCTCCGCGGCCTGGTCCCAGTGGCCGCTGGCGCGCAGGAAGCCGCCCATCGCCGCAGCGATGGCGATGGCATGCACAGGCATCCTCTGGGTGGTGGCGTAGTTGACGGCAGCGTGCAAGTTGGGGCGCTCAGATTCAAGCCAGGCGGCCGCCTCGCTGGACGTGGCCAGCTGCGGAGCGCTAGCCGGCGGGCTGGCCGGCGGCAGGCGTCCGCCTGCGTTGGTCCAGGTGGCGATGTGCCGGCTAGCGGCCACGGCGACGTGAGCGTAGTAGTTCACCAGCCGACCGGCCGCAGCGTGTGAATCCGAGGTGTCGTCGGCGGCGGCGAGCGCGCGGGCGTATTCGCGCAGCAGGTAGCGGCCGGGCACCGGCTCGGTGATCAGATGATGGTCGTAGAGCTCATCGAGCTGACCGCGGGCGCTCTCCAGGCTGATGTCATCGAGGGCGGCCACAGCGTACGCGTCAATGTCCGCGCCAGGGTCAATCCGAGCCGGCGGAACAGCCGCTGCTGAGCCTCGCTGAGGTCGGCGTAGGACAGGTCGAACGCAGCCGCGACCGACAGGTTCTCCGCGCGCATGACGGCCAGCCGGTCGCGGGCCGCCGCGAGACCGGCAGCGAGTTCCGCACCGGTCCGGGCAGGATGATGCCGCAGCTGCCGGGCGAGCATCCCGATCACCCGCGGCAGGTACCCGCACAGCGGGTTATCTCTCCGGCAGGGCCCGCTCCGGAGCCGAGGTCGGAACGATCGGCCAGCCGGGCCAGCAGCGCCACCGCCTCAGCGGGGGACAGGGTGCCGAGGCTGATCACTGCGCAGTCCTCTAGCGCGGTCAGCCGCCGGCGGCTGGTGATCAGGACCAGGCTGCCAGAGGTCCCCGGCAGCAGCGGCTGGACCTGCTCGTGCCCGGCCGCGTCATCCAGCAGCAAGAGGAACTTCTTACCCGCAATGTGATCACGCCACCGGCCTGCACGGGACTCCACCCCGGGCGGGATCTGCTGTACGGCGACGCCGGCCGTCAGGAACAAGCTCGCCAGCGCGTCAGCCGGGCTGACCGGCCGCTGGCCGGGGGTGTGTGCATGCAGCGGTAGGAAGAACTGCCCATCCGGGAAGTTCCCGGCCAGTCGGTGCGGCGTGCACCGCCAAGGTCGTCTTGCCGATGCCGGCCATCCCGTCAATTACGCAGACCCCCGGCGCCCCGCCGTCCGCAGCCACGCCCGCCAGTGTTCCCAGGAGCCGCGCCAGCTTGGACTCGCGGCCGGTGAAGCTGCCGATATCACGCGGCAGGCTCCGCGTGGCTGCTGCCGCAGACCCGCCGGCCGCTCCGTCAGGCCTGGCCGCCAGCACCTCCGCAGCCCCCGCCCGCCCACGCGCCGCCGCGACGGACAACACCCGTACCTGCCCGGACAGGCTGAGCGCATCAGCCAGCAGCACGGCGGTGTCCTTGCGCGCGGTGCGGTTGACACCTCGCTCCAGGTCACTGACCGACCTGGGGCTCAGGCCCGCAGCCTCGGCCAGCTCTTCCTGCGTCAGCCGGGCCTCGGTCCGGAACCGCCGCAGCAGCACGGCGAAACTCAGCCCAGCGTCCACCACCGCTTCCACCGTCCTCACAAGACCGCCGTGGCCATGCAGTGCATCTCCCGAGCTTACGAGCCCAGTTGGGCCGCCCGCCAACCCTGGCCGCCGCGGCCCGGCGAACCCATTGAACCAACACCGAACTGGATGACCTGAAGGCTTCACAACCGCTGGCCAGCCATATCCGAATTAGCGCCGCGCGGGCTGCGCGAAGACGATGTTGGCTTCCCGCCGCAGGCGGGTAGGTTCTGCCTGGTCAGGCCCCCTGTCAATGCCGCCGCGGGCATGCTCGCGGCCCGGGCGATACGGGGACGGATGCCTGAACCGCAGGCCAGCGGGTGGCCGGGAGTGATCCAGCCGATGCTCGCGGCGCTAGCCCGCGAACTGCCCGCCGACGAGGGTAACTGGGCTGCGGAAATGAAGTGGGACGGGATGCGGGCGATCGCCTACCTGCGCGGCAGCGGGGATCTGCGGCTGCGGTCACGCAGCGGGCGGGACGTCACCGGCGGTTACCCGGACCTGGCCGGGCTCGCGGCATCGGCCGGGAACCGCCAGCTGATCCTGGACGGGGAGATCGTCGCGTTGCGCGGCGGCGTGCCCAGCTTCCCGGACCTGCAGCGGCGGATGGCGGCCCAGCGCCCGGGACCGCAGCTGACGAGCGCGGTGCCGGTGACCTACCTGCTGTTCGACGTCATGCACCTCGAGGGGCGGCTGCTGCTGCGCACCCCGTACTGGCGGCGCCGTGAGCTGCTCGAAGGGCTCGGCCTGCAGGGCCCCAATTTCGACGTGCCGCCGGGCTTCCCCGGTGCCGGGCAGGCGGCCCTGGCCGTGAGCGGGCAGTACGGGCTGGAGGGAATCGTCCTCAAACGGCTCGCCTCGCCCTATGTACAGCGGCGCTCGCCGCTGTGGCGCAAGATCAAGCATCCCCGGTCGCAGCTGGCCGTGATCGGCGGATGGGTCACCGGGAGAGGCCACCGCGCCCCGCTGATCGGATCGCTGCTGCTCGGCGTCCACGGCACGGCCGGACTGGAGTACTGCGGGCAGGCCGGCACGGGCTTCACCGACGCCGCCTTGCACGACCTGGCCCGCCGGCTGGCCGCCATCGATCGGCCGGGCAGCCCGTTCGCCACCGCGGTCCCGGCGGCGCAGGCCCGGCACGCGCACTGGGTGCGCCCGGTCCTCGTCGGCGAGGTGACCTTCGCCGAGTGGACTCCCGGCGGGCGGCTCAGGCACCCGGTCTGGCGAGGGCTGCGCACCGGCGCCGACCCGGCCAGCGTTCGCCGCGGCTCCTTAGCTCCCGGCACCCCCTGCTGCCCCGGCCGTGCGCGGATCGGCCAGCTACCGGCCGGCTCCGGGCGTGCCCGCCGTCCCGGCGTCGGCCGGCCCGGCCGTCGCGGCCTTGATCAATGCGGCGAGCCGGGACGCAGGTAAGGTTCCCGTATGGCTGTCTCGTCGTCGATGGTCCCGCTTGGCACGCAGGCGCCCGACTTCACCCTCCCCGACACCAGCGGCACAATGACAGGCCGCGACGACTTCACCGCCGCGCCTGCATTGCTGGTCGCCTTCTTGTGCAACCACTGCCCCTACGTCCGCCATGTCGAGACCGCGCTGGGGACGCTGCTGTCGCACTACCCTGACCTGGCTGTCGTGGGCATCTGCACCAACGACGCTGATGCTTACCCCGACGACCGGCCGCACGAGCTTGCCGGGCAGGCCCGGCGTGCTGGCTGGAATTTCCCGTACCTGGCCGACGCCAACCAGAAGGTCGGCCGCGCCTACCACGCCGCCTGCACGCCGGACTTCTTCCTTTACGACAGCGCGCGCCGGCTGGCCTACCGCGGCGCTTTCGACCAGTCCACACCCGGTAACGGCAAGCCGGTCACCGGCGAGCTGCTCCGCGCGGCAATCGAGCTGACTCTGGCCGGCCAGCCGGTGCCCGAGCCGCACCGGCCCAGCATGGGCTGCTCAATCAAATGGCGGTCCTGACCATCTTCATGACCGGCGCAGCCCGTCGCCAGGCCATTGACCCGGCACCGCCTGTCACCATGTCCAAACGCCCGTGGGGTGCCAGAATCGGCCTGCTGCCAAGCCCCGGCGAACGCAATGCCGCCGTTATGGGCGGGGTGGCAGCGACAGGTGCTCTGCTGGCTACCTGGCCCGAAGGATCGTTATGGACCTACGGTCAATGCGGGCCGAGTGCCTGCGGTGGCGGCCAGTCGCCGGGCAGTTCGTTCAGCCGCCGGGCGTAGTCGCCAGGATCGAACTGCCGATGTTCCAGCACGGCCCGGTAAAGGTCGTCGCTGACCACGGCTGCGATCATGTGAACGATGTTGTGCCAGTCGTAGCCGAGGGCGCTGAGCCGCCGCACCGTCTGCCATGTCTCGGGCGGGTCATCGGCCAGCAACTGGCTCGCGACAACCTGGTGCATCGCGATGTGGAGCCTCGGGCTGAACGGCTCACCGTCGATGATCATCTCTTCATCGCTGCGGAGCGCGTCTTCGAATTCTGTGTGCTGCGCCTCGATCAGGAGCGTGAGTTCGTTCTCGTTTGCAGGATCCAGTAGTTCGAGGTCGAGTCCCTGTGAGGTGCCATGCCCTCGGGGTATCGCCCACGATAGCCGGTCCGCCGGGTCCGGCTCGTCGCACCAGGAGCCGGTCGCCTCTCCGGCCTCCAGCATCGATTCATCCGCGGGCCGTGGCACAAAGCCGGGCGGTCTGCCGCGGCTTCCTGCCGAGCGCCGGACCGGCTGGCGGCGGGCGCGGCTGGGCGGACGCCCCCGGCTTCGCGGACTCATCGAACGATTATCCCAGCGTCAGGAGGACCATGCCACTGCATAGCGGGGCTGCGACATGATGCCCAGATGGCCGGGTTCGGTAGCGTGACGGTTCATGGACATGAAGCTTGAGGTCGTTCCCATCCCGGTGCGCAATGTCGATGCCGCGAAGGACTTCTACACCCAGCAGGTCGGCTTTAGCCTCGACCACGACGTCAGGCCGGGCGGGAACATGCGGGTGGTGCAGATGACGCCACCTGGCTCGGCATGCTCTGTGGTGATCGGCGAGGGCCTGCCCCTGGGCGAACCCGGCTCGGTCAAGGGAGTCCAGCTCGTCGTCGAAGACCTCGACGCTGTCCGCGGCGAACTCGCCGGCCGGGGCGTCGGCATCAGTGACGTGCAGCAGATGGGCCCCGAAGGCACGCCCGGCTCTCGCTACTGCTTCTTCGAAGACCTGGACGGGAACATGTGGGCGATCCAGGAATACAAGCGCATGTAAGCACAGCGATGGAACTCGTGGCTGTACCATCACATGCCCAGCGCTGCGTACGCCGGTGGAGGGCGGCAAGTCCGGCCGAGGGGGTCATCTGCGTCCGGGGCCATACGACTCGAGGCCGCGCCGGCGCACCTCGCGGACGTCGTCGATGCGATGTACTGCAGCGGTCCCGCCTGCCCGCACGACACGATGTCCGGCGCGATGTGCTCCAGCAGCCCGTCAAAGTCCTTCGCCGCAGTGAGGCTGGACCACTGCTCGTGCAGGGCTCGCACCTCGGCGGCAGAGACCCGGCTACCCGGTCGCGTCAGCGAACGAATGGTGCTCATGGGTGACCGTCCAGCGGCCTTCGACCTTGCACAGGCCGATGGTGAGCCGCAGCCGCTGCTCCGGCTTGCGCTCGAACTGCTCGGGCGTGCCGCACCGCAGCAACGCGAACGCAAACGCGACGTCCGCGCCGGCCGTGACATCCAGCGACTCGATCTCGAACACCGCGCCGGACGCCTGCCATTCGAAGAATCCCGGCCAGGTCTCACGGTAGGCGTCGATGCCGCGGACGCCGTGCTCGGGCGGCGGGACATCGAACATGACGACGCCGGTGGCGTGGTCGGCGAGCACGGTAGGCATGTCGCCATCGTGGACGGCGGTGGCCCGACGCTCGACCAGGTCGCGGATCTGCTGTTCGTCGTTGATGCCGGTTCCTCTCGTGGACGGTTCTTGCTGGTGGAACCCGGGCCGACGCACAAATTCATCGCGATCTGCAAGATAGACGCATGACCGCGCCCGCCGCGCTGCTCGACGCCGCGCGCTCCGGCGACGCCAGCGCCTTCGAGCAGTTGGTGGTGCCATACCGCGCCGAGCTGCAGGCCTACTGCTATCGGATGCTCGGCTCGCTGCACGACGCCGAGGACGCGGTGCAGGAGTCGCTCGTGCGCGCGTGGCGCATCGTCGGCAGCCGCGACGAGCGCGACATCTCGCCCGAGGCGCAGTACCTCGCCCGCGAGAGCGTCGAGCTCGCGTTCGTCGCGGCGTTGCAGAACCTGTCCGCGATTCAGCGGGCGGCGCTGATCCTGCGCGAGGTGCTCGGCTTCTCCGCGGCCGAGATGGCCGAGCAGCTCGACACGTCCACTGCCTCGGTCAACGGCGCGCTGTAAAGGGCGCAAGGCGATCGGCTCGACCGCGCCGACCCAGCAGACAGTGCTGCGCGACCTCGGCGACGCGGCCGTCGATGACATCGTCACGCGCTGGACCGACGCCTGGCACGCTGGCGACGTCGACGCGATCGTCGCGATGCTCGCCGACGACGCGCGCTACTCGATGCCGCCGTTGCCCGAGTGGTACCGCGGCAAGGACGTGATCCGCGCCTTCCTGCTCCGCGGCCCGCTGCAATCGCGCTGGCCGTTTACTGCCCACCACAGCAAACGGCCAGCTCGCATTCGGCACTTACATGTGGGACTACGCCGCTGGGGCGTACGTTCCCGGCGGCCTCGACGTCCTCACGCTGCTGGACGGATGCGTCGCAGAGATTGTCGCCTTCCTCACCGCCGACCTCACCCGGTTCGGATTGTCGGCGCGCATCCGTCCGTAGAGAGCAAATCCGCTAAGGGGACGACGGTGATGCGGTCCATCGCAACGCCCGACTCCAAGATCGATCGCCTGGTTCGTCCCAGGTGCTCGCGATCGCGACCAGATAGCCGGCGTCACAGCCGCGATGCGCCACACACCCAGCCAAATCCGGCGGAAGAAATGGGCGATCGGTGCTCTGGTTGCGGCGATCTTCGGTAGAGCTGATCTCGCCGAGATAGCGCACGATCAGCCACGGCAGCAATTCCGCGAACATGGCGGCCATCGGGGCCGCCGCCTGCCATCAAGCCGGACAGCGACTATCACGGAACGCATGCATTCGCGACGCGCGTTCGTCCAGATCGATCGCCGATTACGCGCTGGTGGGTGGTGTCGCATGCTCGCCGAGCTTGAGGTCACGGAACGATCGTTCGGGGGCGCTGCGCGGGCGGCCATGCCGGCGGCTGGTTGCGGCCCATGCGCTGGCGGCTGTGCAAGCGCGGGTATCCGGCTCATCTTTATGCGTGGTGTTCTTGCCCGGGGGGCTTGTCAGGCAGGGGTGCGATGCCGCTGGTAAGGACGGGGGTGGCCTGCCGCAGCGTCTGCTCGCGCCTGGAGGCATCGGGTTAGTTGCCAGTTTTGGCCGTGTGGGGCGCAGCCGCTTTGCCGGCTGCGGCCTAGGGTTCTGGGTGGCGGGGAGTGCTTCATCGCCGCCGGGCGGTGGCGCCCGCGGGCGGCCGCAGGAGGTGCGTTCATGATCGGTGTTGCCCAGGCCGATATCAGGCGGATGCGTGACCAGGTCTTCTTCGAGGGAACGGAGCGCGGCCGCCGTCTGAGCCGTTATTGGCTGTTGCTGGTGCTGTCGGCAGTGATCGCGTCCGCTGGCGTGGTGAGTGACTCCACGGCCACCGTGATCGGGGCGATGATCGTCGCCCCGCTCATGACGCCGATCCTGGGGATCGTGCTGGCGGTTGTGCTGGCCGATGCCGGTAACCTGCGCCGGTGCCTGCTGCTGCTCTTCATTGGCGCGGTGGCCGTGGTGGCGCTGAGCTGGCTGGTGGGCCTGTTCGTGCCTTTCCCGGTGGTAGCGGCCACGAACAGCCAGGTAGCTGCCCGGGTCACGCCGCGGGTGGTCGACCTGGTAGCCGCGCTGGCCACCGGGGCGGTTGGCTCGGTGGCGCTTGCCCGGTCCGATATCTCCGACACGCTGCCGGGGGTGGCCATCGCCATCTCGCTGGTGCCGCCTCTCGCCGTGGTCGGCCTGACCCTTGAGTCCGGTGCCCCCCACCAGGCCCTGGGGGCTTTCCTGCTGTTCACGACGAACGTGGTTGCCATCTTGGCGAGCGGCATCGTGGTCATGGCCTTCTACCGCGCATACCGGGCTCCCGATCTGGCCGCCGGCCCAGCGGTGCACCGCGTCGGTGCCATCGCGGTCATTGCCTGCCTCCTGCTCGCGGTCGTTGTCCCGTTGTCGATCAACTCAGACCGGATCAGCAAGACCACCGTCCGCCAAAGCGACGTGCAGGCGGTCGCCGGGCACTGGGCCAGCGATGCGGGCTGGTCCGTGGTCGGCGTCACCGCCAAAGGCGAGCAGGTCCTGGTCGAGGCCACCGGGCCAGACCCCGCACCCAGCCTGACCCAGCTCCGCCACGAACTCGACACCGCCGGCCTGACCGGTTTCGACGTCCGGGTCCACCTCACCGTGGCCAGGTACGAGCCCCTCCCGAAGTAAACGGCCCAAGCCTGGGCGCGGCGCCAGGGCATCCCTGTCCGCACGCCACCCACCCGGCAGGGAACAGCAGGCTGATCGAAATTCGGCCCTTGCCGTGGGCAGGACGGCTCGCCGGACCGGGCGGCGCGCGATGCGGGGCCGACCGGACTGCCGTCCCCGCCGGATGCCGCCACCTGGCCTGCGCCAAAGTGGCCAGCACCGCTCACCAAACGGTGAGCGGTGCTGCCCCGGACCCGGGCCATAGCCAACTCGCTGTGTCAGCCCGGCCCGCCACCTACTTGCCGACCGGGCGGCTACCGCCCGCCATAACCACCAGTTCTGCCCGCCCTCACCGGTAATCGTCAAAAGTCGCCAACCCCGTACCTAACGAGCGGCAATCCGGGATAGCTACCGGGCAGGCTCCAGCGTCAGTCTGTAACACAGACGCGAAATGCTAAGGGCACGCGACGTCAGCGCAACACCACGTACTTAAGGCGTGCCGGTTTCGATGAGCTTGTGACCTGGGATTTTGTGCTGGTTTGGAGGCGGGGAGGGGCTCCTGGTAGGCGTTGGGTGACTAGTCCGCGCCGTCTCAGGAGCCCCTTGTGTGTTCTTATCTGCCTGCCGTCGTTGATGCAAGCCGGATGGCGGAGTTCCCGGTTACCGGGGCTCCGGCGGGGACGGTCGCGGTGCGGGCTTCTGGCCTGCGGTTTCTCGGCGAGACGGTGACGGTGGCGGGCAACGCGCCGTCAGCGGGTGAGCTGGCGGTGTTCTGCTGTCCGGTGGTGACGGCCCCGGCCGCGGTGCGCAGGGACGGGACGGTGCTGGCGGACGCGTGGCTCCCGGACCTGGTGCGGCTGGGTGAACTGGAGCGGCATCTCGGCGACGGGGTGATCGAGGCGGCCGTGGACGCGGCGGCCGCGGAGGGGCGGCTGAAGCCGCGGCAGCGGCGCCGCCTGATGTCGTATCCGCTGGTCATCCGGCTGATGCTCGCGATGACGCTGATGCCGGACGCGTCGTATGGCGAGGCCCTGCGCAGGGTCGCGGGGCTGCTCGCGGACATCCCGTTCACCCGGGAATGGCACGTCCCGACGGGCAAGGTGATCACGGACTGGCGGCTGCCGGTTCCCCCGGACGTGATGGAAAACCTGTTCTGGCAGGCAGCCGGGCCGCTGATCAGCGATGACGAGCCGTCGGCGGTGCTGCTGGCCGGGATGATGGTGCTGGCCGCCGACGGGATGCTGGTGAGCCTGGCGGACACGCCGGCGAACCGGGCGTTCTTCGGCTGCACGGGCACCGCGGCCGAAGACGGCGAGGGCGCCGCCCCGTTCCCGCAGCTGAAGGTCGTCGCGCTGGCCGGCCGGGCCGGGCGCGCCATGCTCGGCGCGATCCTGGGACAGGCCAGGGCCGGGGAGCAGACCCTGCTGAAACGGCTGGTCCGCCGCCGCCCGGACCTGTTCGCCGGCCGCGTCACCTGCTTCGATCGCAACTTTCCCGGCCATGACCTGATCACCGCGATCCTGGATGCGGGCGGGCACGTCATCGCCCGCGTGAAGGAAGGCATCAGCCTGGACTTCGCCGACAGCGAGAACCGCGGCTGGCTGCCCGACGGATCCCGCATGACCTGGCTGAACGCTCCCTCCGGGAGGAAAGATGACCGGCTTCCGGTCCGGGTGACCGAGCACAACGCGGTCATGCCCTCCGCTGACGGGAAAGAAGAAATCTCCGGGACCTGCACCGTCATCACCACCCTCCTGGACCACCAGGCCGCGCCCGCGGACCAGGTCCGGGAAACGTATCTCACCCGGTGGAGCGCGTCGGAGACCACGTTCGGCGAGGACAAGACCACGATCACCGGCGCTGGCAACCGCACGTCCGGCCCGGTCCTGCGGTCCGGGTGCCCGCGGCTGGTCATCCAGGAGGCCTGGGCCTGGCTCACCGCCGCCCAGCTGACCCGCGCCAGCGCCGCCGCCGCGCTCCGCGGCGAGGCCGCGCAGGCCCGCGCCCTGCGCAGGAAAGACACCGCCATGGTCACCGCCGACGAGGAATCCTTCACCGCCGTCCGCCATCACATGATCCGCTCGATGACAACATCCCAGGTCACGGCCACCTCGTCACTGGACGCGCTCGCCGCAGCGGCCGATGCCGCCGCCCGCGCTGCCCTGCACATCCTCAACCTCCCCCGGCGGCAGCGGCACTCCAGGCGCGCGCAGAAGGCACGCCCGAAATTCCCGCACGCTACCGCCACCAAGACCACCGTCACCGGGAAACCCCAGGTCACCGAATTCGCACCCGGCTTCTACTAGCCCCGGCCAGGACCGGGAAGCCGCCAGGAAGGAGAAATGCCCCGCCTCGCGGGGCCGCGGACCGTGGAACCGCGCGCCATTCCCGCCGCGACACGCGGGTCCCGGGCATGTCCTCACACCATCCGGAAACAGGCTTCCGTGCATACACGGAACACAAGCACCTCAACACCCAGAAAACCTGAAACACCTAAAGTACGTGGTGTTGCGACGTCAGCGGGCGGCGGGCCCCAACTTTCATCCATCCGCGGTTCAATGGGGTCTGTAACGGTTAGCTTGGTATGACTCGTCACCGGGCTGGCCAGATGGTGACCTAAAGCTCGGTGAGGCGCCGTTGCAGCAGCCGCTGCTCAGGCTGGCCAATGGGCGCGAGATGGAGCGCTGCGAAGTAGGCACGCCGCGCCTCGTCGGTGCGGCCCAGGCGGCGCAGGAAGTCCGCACGAGCCGCTGCAAGCAGGTAATAGCCGACCAAGGCCTTTGCATCAAGAGTGTCCAGTGCCGCCAGCCCGGCCTTGTAGCCGTCACGGAAGCCGACGGCAATGGCCCGATTCAAGGCGATCACGGGCGACGGCTGGGCGGCAAGCAGGGCATCGTAGAGGGTGACGATAGTGCCCCAGGCAGTCGCCTCCGCGGCTGCCGCCGCTGCATGGCACGCAGCGATCTGCGCCTGCAATCGATAGGGCCCAGGTGGACGACCCGAGCTCGCCGCCCGGCGCAACTGCCAGTGCCCCTCCTCGATGAGCGCAGCATCCCAGCACCTGCGGTCTTGCTCCTCCATCGGCACGAGGTCGCCATGGGCGTCGAAGCGGGTCGAGCGCCGGGACATCTGAAAGGTGACCAGCGCCAGCAGTCCGCGAGCCTCATCCTCGCCGGGCATCAGATCGACCAGCAGCCTGGCGAGTCGCAGCGCCTCGGCGGCCAGGTGGTCCTCGTGCTGGCCGTAGCCCTCATTGAAGATGAGATAGAGCACGGCGAGCACGCCGCTGGTGCGCTCAGCGAGCATTTCATCCGGAGGCACCCGGTAGGGAATTGCCGCATTGGAGATCTTTCGCTTGGTGCGCAACAGCCGCTGGGACATGGCCGGCTCCGACACCAGGAACGCCCGGGCGATCTCCGCAGTGCTCAGGCCGGCCACGGCCTTCAGCGTCAGAGCTACTCGACCGTCGATGGAAAGCGCCGGGTGGCAGCAGGTAAAGATCAACCGCAGCCGGTCATCGGAATACGGGCCCGTCTGCCCAGCACCGCCCGGGCCCATCTCATCCATGATCGCGCGCTGCTGAAGCTTCGCCCGCTCCGTCTGGCGGCGACGCAGGACGTCGAGTGCGCGGTTCCTCGCCGCAGTGGTTAGCCACGACGCCGACGATCGTGGCAGCCCCTCGTGTGGCCAATGCACCAGGGCTCTCTCGACTGCGTCCTGGACGCAGTCCTCCGCCAGGTCCCAGTCGCCGGTGAGCCGAATGAGGCTTGCGATCATGCCGGTCCGTTCCGCTGCCACGACCGAGGTGATCGCCTCGGTCGTGGCGCGGTGCGCATCGGTGGTCAATCCTCATCCGTCCAGAACGGGCGGAGTTCGAGCTTGCCGCCGTTGGCTTGCGGGTGTCGCGCGGCGATCGCGATGGCCTCGTCGAGGTTCTCGCACTCCAGGATGTCGAAGCCGACGATCCACTCCTTCGACTCGGTGAAGGGACCATCGGTGACGAGTACCTGCCCGCGGCTGACCCTGACCGTGGTGGCGTCGCTGACCGGGCGCAGCGCGTCACCGGTGATGCGCTTCCCCCGGCCGTCGACGTCTGCCAGCCACTGCTCAATAGTCAGGTCGTCCTCTGACGGCTCGGCCTCGGCAGCTGCGTCCGGGTCGACGACGACGAACATCATGTACTTCATGGTTTGATACTCCTGGCTAGGTAATGATGACAAAGACACGACGATCGGTGAACCACCAGATCCGACAGATCGATGTGTCGCGTCTCTGAAGACCTACGGGATCGCCCCCTCAGCGTGGACGATCAGCGGCACCGCTGCACACCTAAGCGGCCTCTTGAACGTGCTCATCTCGGCGAATCCGGGCGTCTCCGAGGCACGCGCGGAAGATCGTGGCGAACCAGATCGACCTGGTCTGCGCGCTTCAGCTGATAAGCGCCGAGGGGCCACTGGCTCCGCATAATGGCAGGAGTGCGCGCATCGCCCAGGCCGAAGGCCGATCACGCAGCGCGAGTCCGCTGAGCCACGCCAGGATCTCCGACCGTCTCTCGCTGACAGGGGCACCGCCGAGCTTCTCGTGCCGGTTCGCCCTCGTCGGGCTGCCGGCGGTCAGCGAGAGCGGTACCACGCGAGTGTCTGCTTCACGGCGTCGCGGTGCGGTGTCGGGTCGAGGCGGCCGAAGGCGGCTTCGAACTTGCCCGAGTCGATAACGAAGGGCGCCTGGAACTGGTAGGTCGTCTCGCGCGTCTCCCTGAGCAGCGGCGAGAAGATGCCCGCGACCGCGAGCAGCACCGGCCCGGCAACGCGCGCCCGGACCGGCACGGGCTTGCCGGCAGCCTCGGCGACCGTGTCGAAGAACTGCTGGGCAGTGAGCGGCTCGGCAGTTGGCAGGTGCCAAATCTGCCCATCGGCTGCCGGGCGATCGGCTAGGACCAGCAGCCCGCGGGCGATGTCAGGCAGGAAATGGAAGGTGTGCGGCTGATCGAGCCGCCCCGTCCACAGCGGCTTCTTTCCAGCCAGGATGCGCCCGAACAGCGTCTCGCCCGCGGTCGAGCCCGTGCCACGCGGCCCGTAATAATCGGAGGCTCTCCCGATCACGATTCGCGCCCGGCCGTCTCGGTATGCGCCGAGCAGCTGGCTGCCATCTCGATACGGATCCACCCCTTGCGGCCGCGGGCGTTGGGCGGCAGGTCCTCGCGCAGCCCGGCGGCGACCTCCAGGCCAGTCACGCTGCGCCGAGTCGGCGGCGAGCATCTGGCCACGTCGGTCGACAGCTGCACGCCGAGTGACCGAGTGATGGAAAAGAGCAGGGAGAACGCGCGCAGTGCCGATCTGCGCGGCCGTGAGGTTATCGGCGCTCATCAGCTGGGGCGCGCAGATCATGTTGATCTGCGTGGCGCCCGATATGCTGACGGATCGAACGTCGGCGTGCCGGTGAGTGAGTTGCCTGCACGCGTGCTTATCCGCCCGGGGATTAGTCAGCGCTCGCCCGCCAGCCTTAGCGGAGGCTGTCGCCGGAGAAGCCCCGGACCGGGTGTACCTCGTAGCTCAGCACGCCCGCCCGGACCGCGGGATCGCCGTCCATGAGCCGCGCGGCCAGAGCCGACCTGTGCAGGCCACCGCGGCTATCCGCCTGGCTGAGGTCCTCGATCATGACAGACCCTGGTGGCGCCTTGCACGTAGCCGGGCGTGGAACGAGGACGGCGGAGTCGCCGAAATGGCGACGCCGGATCGTCCCGTCGGCGGACGCCGTCTGGCGTGCGCGTCCGTACCGTGGGTCGCATGGATGTGATCAGCTGCAAGCGCCTGACCAAGCGGTTCGGGGCGACCGTCGCGGTGAGTGAACTCGATCTCGACGTCTCAGCTGGTCAGGTCTATGGTTTTCTCGGCCCGAACGGGGCTGGCAAGACCACCACGATCCGCATGCTGCTCGGTCTGATCGCCCCGACCGAGGGGCAGATCCGGCTGCTCGGGCGGCCGCTGCCGGATCCGCGGGCGGTTGCGCAGACTGGCTCGATGATCGAGAAGCCGGCGTTCTACCCGTGGCTGACCAGCAGAACCTGCAGGTGCTGGCCGCGGAAGGGGGCGGCTGCGCCGCCTCTGAGTTCGGCCGGGTGCTTGAGGTCACCGGGTTGCGCGATGTCGCGGGCAGGAGGGTCAGGGCTTACTCGCAAGGCATGCGCCAGCGCCTAGGGCTGGCCGCCGCGATGCTCGGCCGCCCGGCTCTGCTGATCATCGATGAGCCGACCAACGGCCTTGATCCGGCGGGCATCAGGGAGATACGTGGCCTGCTGCGCGGTCTGGCGGCGGACGGGACGACGGTGTTCATGTCCAGTCACCTGCTGGCCGAGGTGGAGCAGGTCTGCGATCGGGTGGCGGTGATCGTCCGGGGCCGGGTCGTTGAGGAGGGTGCGCCCGCAGGGGTCGGCGCGATACGGCGGCGGATCCGGGTGCAGGTCGATGCGGCCGACATCGAGGCCGCTGGGCGGCTGCTGGCGAGTTGGCAGTCGCGGCACCTGGACGGCACGTTCCTGGTTGAGCACGACAGCGGCCGGGACGTGAACACGGCACTGGCCGCGGGCGGGGTCATTGCCGACTCAGTGACCGCCGAACTCCCGGGGCTGGAGGACAGATTCCTGGAGATCGTCAAGGAGGAGCATGCACATGTTGTGGCTGCTGGCGGCTGAGTTCCGCAAGCTCGTCAGGCCGCTGGTGTGGGGCACCGCGCTGGCAATCGCGACGTTTTGCGTGCTCATCACCTGGGCAGCAGCGCACAATGCCCGCGCCGGTCCCCTCTCTGTCGCGCATGACCCGGCTGTGCTCAAGTCATCCGGTTGCACGTCGAACGCACTTGGCCCATGCCTCGGCGCGCCCGAATCGGCGAACTGGTGGCACGCGCTCGCCCGGAGTACGAATCGGGATGTGTTACGGCGCATAGGCATGCGACGGCATGCGACCTAGCCGACTCGCTCACATCGGCATCGACCGGTCGTCTGCGCTGCGGCGCGATCGTGACCGTGCTAAATCCGACGCGATTGGCTGCTCTGCTGGCCAGCGCTCTGGATCCACTGCCCTCGCCGGACTACGGCGACATGCGCAACTCCCATCGACCTGTCGGCCACTTCGCGGCCGCGCCCGGCGCGGGACGTCCAAGCGCTTGGCGCTACGTCGCTGAAAGGCCGCCACCAGAGCACGGCGCCGAGCCCAGCACGGGCGCTCGGCGCGCACGCCTAGCCTCGGGCTGAGGGACGCATCAGCGATGCCGGCCGTTATCGGCGAAGATTTTCCCCCCGAATTGCCCCCGCTGCCGTCACCGACCTGCCCCGATGCGGGCAGAGAGCCACCTTGAGCCGGGACTCCGGCGCGTTTCCGCAGGTAGCAAACCATCGACCTTCTCCCGGCTTAAGGAAGAGGTCATGATGTTAGTTTCGAAAAAATACTGCTGACCTGCGAAGCCCCCTTGTCGTGCCTGGTCTCGCAGCCTGAGCAGGCAGAACTCGAGCACAGGGCAGCGTTCACAAGCCCCGGCTGGGCGCTCGCGAGCGGGGTTTGCCACTCAATCTGCCACTCAATCTGATCTTGCTTTTCCCAGACCGACGAGCCGCCTTAGGCTTCCCCACCTGTGGTGCAGTTGCCACTCGTATCACGATCACTGAGGCCCTCCTCAGGTAGATCGCAGTCGGGTCCCGCAGGGCCGTGGCCGCAGCCGGGCGTAAGGCGCGTAGTACATCGTCGCGAAGAACGCGACGAGACCGCGACCGCGGTCCCCAGGAGCCGACGTAGGACACCGCAGTGAGTAACTCGCGTGCCTGCGCGTGGGTTACGACCACGCGGAGGTCGACTTCGTCGACCACGGCGACTCGCTTGAGCTTGACCTGGCTTCTCCCAGCAGATCAGCCCGCCGAGTCGGCCGAAGCCACAGCTCGACGGACGGCAGCCCATGCCAGTCCGGGTACCCGAGGACGAACGCCTCGGGTTACACCACCAGGGTGGCCCTTCTGCGCGCCGCCTGCCCGGCGAGTGAGACCACCCTGCCGATGGCGGCAACCCGGCCTGACAGCACCGGAGCTGAATCCACGGCCGTGACCTTCACGGCGGTCATCGCTGGATCCTGACTGCACGGAGGCTGCGCCCGCCGCGGTCGCCGCGGCGATCGAGGGCGGCGAGGGAGTCGTACCTGCGAGGGCGTGCTGTCGTCGACGGCGAACCGGGCGCGAATCCCTTTCCCCGGTTGAGGTTCTGGGCGCCGTGCGGGCCACGGACTGGCAGGATCGGATGGTGGCCAGTCTCTTCAGCAACCCGGTGATCATCACCTACGTCGACCCGGACAACGTCCAGCTGGCCCAGTCGACGGATAACCGGCTGCTGCCGCGCATCGGGGAGAACGTGCGCCTGGGCCGGACGCCGTACGTGGTGGAGCGCATCGGCTACGACATCCCAACCGACACCGTCGAACGGGTCTGGGTCGTCTGCCGACCGGCCTGACGTTCGTCAATTCGTAACATCGCGGAAACGCAGACCAACATTTCGTGAAACATCGGCACCCCAAGCTGCCTATCGATGAGGCGGGGCGGGTCCAAGAAGGCGCCGTCGTGGAGGGGCGCCTAACCCCTCCTGCTGATCAATCGATGGAGGTGGGATGACAACGGCTATTACGCCTGGATGATCGTGGCCACCGCGTTCGTCTTGATGATGACGACGCCCGCGCTGGCGCTCTTTTACGGCGGGATGACCCGTACCAAGTCGGTTCTGAACATAATGATGATGTCCTTCGTCGCCATGGGCGTCGTCGGCATCGTCTTCGTGCTCTGGGGGTGGTCCGAAGGCTGGGGCGCCGATGGCACCGGCAACGCCAACGGCCAGCTCATCGCCAACCCGTTCCACGAGTTCGGGTTGCTCCACGTCAGCAGCAGCAACTTCATATACGTCCTGTTCCAGCTGACGTTCGCCGTGATCACCGTCGCCCTGATCTCCGGTTCGATCGCTGACCGGGTGAAGATCGGCTCGTGGGTCGTCTTCTGCGTGCTGTGGGTGACGCTGGTCTACTTCCCGATCGCCCACAACATCTGGGCCGGTGGTTGGTTCGCGGCCCATTTCCGAACCTGGACTACGCTGGTGGGACGGTCGTCCACATCAACGCCGGTGTCGCCGGCGGCATACTCGCGCTGGTCATGGGTCGGCGCATCGGCTGGCCGCGCGACGTCGGGCGCCCGCACAACCTCACCCTGACGATGATCGGTGCCGGCCTGCTGTGGACGGGCTGGTACGGCTTCAACGTCGGGTCGATCGTCTTTACGTCCGGCTCGCTGTCGAGCGCGGCCAAGTTCACGGCCCAGTTCCAGGGTGAGACCGGCGTGACCTTTATGAACACCACGCTCGCCACGATGGCCGCGATGCTGGCCTGGATGCTCGTCGAGCGGATCCGCAACGGCAAGGCCACCTCGCTGGGTGCCGCCTCCGGTGTGGTCGCTGGCCTCGTCGCGATCACACCGTCCTGCGGATCGGTCAACACGCTCGGTGCACTGTGCGTCGGGACTGTCGCTGGTGCCGTCTGTGCCGCGCGGTCGGGCTGAAGTACAAGCTGGGCCTCGACGACTCGCTCGACGTCGTCGGCGTCCATCTCACCGGTGGCATCATCGGCGCGCTGCTGATCGGCTTCTTCGGTACGCTGAAGTCGCCGCAGGGCCTGGATGGGCTGTTCCCGAGTGGTGGCGGCGGCCTCTTCTACGGCGGCAACGGAACGCTGCTGTGGCACCAGTTCCTCGGTGTAGTGTTCACGATCGTCTGGTGCGGTGTGCTGACCGCCCTCATCGGCCCAGCCATCAAGTACACGATGGGCTGGCGGATCAAGCCGGACGCCGAGGTCGAGGGCATCGACTACGACCAGCATGGTGAGTCTGCCTACGATTGGGGCACGTCCTCCGGTTCGCACGTTGTCACGGAAGGGGCTTCCTCATGACGAAGCTGGTCACCGCGATCATCAAGCCGTTCAAGCTCGACGACGTCAAGGCAGCGTTGGAGAGGCTCGGCGTGCAGGGCATGACGGTGAGCAAGGTGAGCGGATTCGGGCGCCAGAAGGGGCACACCGAGGTCTACCGCGGTGCCGAGTACACCGTGGACATGGTCCCCAAGGTGCGGGTCAAGGTGCTGTCCGACGACGGCAAGGCCCTCGACATCGTCGCCTCGATCGTCGAGGCCGCACGCACCGGCAAGATCGGCGACGGCAAGGTTTGGGTGACACCCGTCGAGCAGGTGGTGCGGGTACGTACCGGTGAGCGTGACACCGACGCCCTCTGAAGCCCTGCCGAACATCTCGCGCGCTGACGCCCTCCGCGAGGCCCGGGCAGCCATTGTGGCTCGCCCGGGCCTAGTCGGCGTCGCGCTCCGGGATGCCCTCGCCGACGCCTACGACCAGTGGCTGACCGCGGCCCTGCCCGGACGCAGCGGTGTCGCCCTGGCGGCCGTCGGCGGTCTCGGCCGCCGGGAGATGGCGCCCTACTCCGATCTGGACCTGATACTGCTGCACGCCAAGGGCACCCAGGATATGGCGGCGACCGCCGACGCGATCTGGTATCCCGTCTGGGACTCCCGGATCGGCCTGGATCATTCGGTGCGCACGCCCGGCCAGGCCGTGTCGGTCGCGGCCGAGGACATGAAGGCGATGCTGAGCCTGCTCGACCTGCGCCACGTCGCCGGCGACGCCGGACTGTCCGGGGAGCTGCGCGAGCGCACGTTCGCGCTGTGGCGGAGCACCGCGGTGAAGAGGATCGGCGAACTGCGGGAGCTATGCCGGGGCCGCGGCAAGCTGGTCGGCGAGGTCGGCTTCGCGCTCGAGCCGGAGATCAAGCAGGGCCGCGGCGGGCTGCGGGACTGGCACGCGCTGCGAGCGCTGGCGATGGCCCAACTGGTCGACGTACTCGACCCGGTGCGCCGGGCCAGTGAATTGCTGCTGGACGTCCGGGGCGAACTGCAGCGGGTGAACCGGGGCGCCGACGACGTCCTACGCCTGCAGGATCAGCAGCCGGTGGCCGCGGCGCTCGGCCTGGCCGGCGACGACGGCCTGCTCCGTGCGGTCAACGAGGCGGGACGGACGATCAGCTCCGCGCTCGACCGCGCCTGGCGGCATATTCCGGTCGAGGGCCGACGGCGGGGGCGACGCCGACCGTGGGGCGGCGGCCTTGACCGGAAGCCGGTGGCCCAGAACGTGATCAGCCAGGACGGCGAGATCGTACTGGCCCGGAACGTCGACCCGTGGACCGATCCGGTGCTGCCGCTGCGCGCCGCCCGTGCGGCCGCGACCCGTGGCGAGCCACTGGCGCCGTTCACGCTCGACCGGCTGGTGAGCGAGACGGCACCGATGCCCGAACCGTGGCCGGAGGAGGCGCGGGAGGAGTTCCTCGCCCTGCTGGGCACCGGAGCCAGCGCCGTGCCCGTGCTGGAGGCTCTCGACCAGGTCGGCTTGATGAGCGGCTATTCCCGGAGTGGCAGCATGTCCGGTTCGCCCCCCAGCGCAACCCGGTGCACCGCTTCACCGTCGAACGGCACTTCATGGAGACCGCGGCGGAGGCCGCGGCCTTTACGGCCGCGGTGCGCCAGCCCGACCTGCTGCTCACCGGCGCTCTCTTCCACGACATCGGCAAGGCACTGCCTGGCGACCACTCGGTGGTCGGGGCCGGGCTGGCCGGGCCGATCGCGACCCGGATGGGCTTCCCGCCCGGCGACGTCCGCCGCGTCGTCGCCCTCGTGCGTCATCACCTGCTGCTGCCGGACACCGCCACGCGCCGTGACCTCGACGACCGGCGCACCATCGGCATCGTCGTCGACGCGCTGAACGGGTCGAGTGAGATGCTCGACGAACTGGCCGCGCTGAGCCGGGCCGACGCCGCCGCCGCCGGCCCCGCCGCCTGGAGTAACTGGAAGGCCCGGCTGCTGGCCGAGCTGGTTCGCCGGGCCAAGGCTGTCACGACCGGCGGGGAGCTGCCAGTCGAGCCCGCCAACCTCGCCGCGAGCAGCAAGCGGCTCGCGGCACCGGGGGAGCTCGGGGTGGAGCGGGTCGGCGACCGGCTGGTGGTGACCGCCCCGGACGTCCCCGGCCTGCTCTCGGCCACCTCGGGCGTCCTCGCCCTGCACTCCCTCGAAGTCCGCTCGGCGAGCGTCGCGACCCAGCGCGGCATGGCGGTCAACTCCTTCGTTGCAACGCCTCGTTTCGGCTCGTACCCGCATCTGGCCACGCTGCGCAACGATCTGGCCCGGGCGCTGGAGGGCAGCCTGCCGCTGGAGGAACGGCTCAGCGCCAAGGACGCGGCCTACGCCGACCGGATGGCGTTCGCCGGGCCGCCACCGCGCGTGCTGTGGTTCGACGACGAGGCGACCGACGCGATCATCGTGGAGATCCGGGCCAGTGACTCCTTCGGGTTGCTGCACCGCCTGACCGGCGCCTTGGAGGCCAGCACGCTAGACATCCGATCGGCGCAAATCTCCACGCTCGGGCGCTCGGTGGTCGACGCGTTCTATGTGACCTCAGGTGACGGAGAGATCAACGACGACATCCGTGAGGCGACCACTCGGCGCCTGCTTCTGGCCGCGCGCTGAGCCGACCCGGTGGTTCGCCGCGCATGCTCTGGACGGGCCGCATAGGGCCGCACCGATGGAGGATCCAGCGGGGGACGACCGCGGCTCCGGACCCCGACTGCGAGTCGGAGTCGATTATAAAAGTAATTCTTTGCCGCCCCAGAGAACCCTGCTACGCCCTCCCCGGCGACGGTCCACAGGCCTGACACCAGGCCCTGGCTTCGAGAGCCCCTGCCAGTAACCGGCAATTAGGCAGCCGACTCCGCGGACCGAGCTTGAGCGCTGCAGACCTCTTCCCGGGCCGGGAAAACCCCGGAAAGAGGTCAGGGATACACGCTCGAAAAACGCTCATGACCTGCGGACAGGTCTTCACGTTTGGGCGTGACCTGGTGGTTCGTGGGGTGACCGGGGTGCCGCCCGCAGGTTGAGCGGGCCGTGCCCACAGTGTTATGGGGTGTCGTGCCCGGTATCGGCGGTGCGGGCCCGGGGGGTGCGCTGCCAGCGCGGGTCGGCCTCGAATGCGGCGGTGCCGAGGGCTTCGAGCCGGGCGAGCAGCTCGCGCAGCCTGCGGTCGTTGTCGACCCAGGCCTGGTAGTCGTGGTGCTGGGCGGGGCTGAGCCAGCGGCAGGCGGTCTTCGCGGCGATCTTGCGGGTCCACTGCCAGTAGGGGCCGTGCCGGGCGGGCGGGTCGGCGTGGCAGGCGCAGCGGGGGTGGCCGCAGCGGGTGCGCCTTTCGGTGATCGAGCCGGGCAGGACCATTCCCGAGGCGGCGATGGCGGCCAGCTCGGCGGCGATCTGGCGGGCCTGGTCCTGGTGGCTGGCGGCGACGTGCACGGTCTCAGGGTGGCATAGGCCGGTAACCCCGGTCATCTCTTGCTGTATGTACACAGTGTGAAGGCTGCCCCGCGGGGCGCGCCCCCGCCGCAAGTGCGCCGGGCCGCCGGGCCGGCGGCAGGCTACATCGCGTCCTGGCGGCCGTCGTCGGTGCCGCCGCCGGCTGCGGCCTTCGCCCGGGGGGTCGTCGTGGCGGCAGGCCGGCGCGGCCGCCTGCGGGCGAAGAACCTGCTGTGGGCGGCGGGAAAGCTGGCCGGCTACGGGATCGGGCTGGGGCTGGAACCGGTCCCGGAGGTGCTGCTGCACCCGTCGGTGATCGAGCGGTTCACCGCGCACGCGCCGGGCCTGTCCGGGCCGGCCCGCCGGACGCTGCGCACGAACCTGCGGTTCCTGGCCCGGGCCGTGGTCCCGCAGCTTCACCCGGCGGACGCGCCGCTGCCCCGCGAGCGCGCCAAGGCGCCCTACACTCCCGCGGAGATCGGCGGCTACCTGGCCCTGGCCGGCGCCCAGCCCGCCGCCGCGCGGCGGATGCGCGCCGCGGGCCTGGTCTGCCTGGGCGCCGGCGCCGGGCTGATCCGCGCCGACCTGGGGCATGTGCGCGGCACCGGCATCTGCTGCCGCTCCGGCGGCGTCATCGTGACCGTGCGCGGCAGCAGGCCGCGGGCGGTGCCGGTGCTGGCCCGCTACCACCAGGTGCTGCTCGCGCCGGCGGCGTTCGCCGGCGGCCACCTGGTGACCGGCGGCACCAGCCCGGACCGCGGCAACATCACGAACCCGCTGGTCAGCTCGCTGGCCAGCGGCACCGGGCTGCCCCGGCTGGAGGGCTCCCGGCTGCGCGCCACCTGGCTGGCCGACTGCGCCTCCCTGATCGGCCTGGCCACGTTCATGCACGCTGCGGGGATCACCTGCAGCCAGCGGCTCGGCGACATCATCGCCGCCCTTGCCCGAAGAACTCGCCCGCTTCGGCGTGTCGGTCATCTTCCTCGAGGGAGGTCACGCCGATGACCCCCAAAGGGCGGCTGCTCGCGCAAATCCAGGCAGCGGGGGCCGAGTTCGAGCCCACGAAGATCGTCGACCGGAACCGCCGCGGCAAGCTCTGGCGGGCCCGTCAGGGTGAGGTGGTCTCCGGCGCCGTCCCCTACGGCTACCGCAAGGTCCGAGCCGCTTCCGGGCCCTGCGGGCAAGTCCAGGTCTGCGAAGAGGAGGCCACCGTCGTGCGTCAGGCCATCAGCTGGCACGCGAACGAGGGGCTGTCGATCCGGCAGATTGCCATCCGGCTCACCGAGGCGGGCATCCCGAGCCCGAAGGGCAAGCCGATCTGGCACCCCGCGACCGTCGACGCGCTCTTGCGCCAGGAAGCCTACGCCGGCACCCTCTATTACAACCGCCGGATCACCCGTGCCGATGCCCCCCGCCTTCCCCGGCACTCCGCCGAGCATGAACCGCTTACCCAGACCCGGCCGCGCGAGGAATGGATCGGCATCGCGGTGCCACCCCCCGTCGACCTCGGCACCTGGTCACGCTCGCAAGCCCAGCACAGCCGCAACGCCCGCTTCAGCCCCCGCCACGCCGGCCCCGGACGCTACCTGCTGCGTCACCTCGTGCACTGCGATGAGTGCGGGCAAATACCCCAGGCACACCGAAGAGCCAGGGAAAACGGAGAATACCGCTACTACCGCTGCACCACGGCGCTACCGATGCACCTGCGCGCCGAGAAACTGCGCTGCTCACAACCCCCCGCCCGCGCCGACGAACTCGACGAACTCGTCCGGAACGAGGTCATCCGCCACCTCCACCACCCCGAGCTGATCCTGCGCGCCTGCGCCGTGCCCGCCGACAAGACGCTGACCACCGACGCGATGCGCCAGCTCACCGACCTGCGCTCCCAGCAAGCCCGCCTCATCGACGCCTACCAGGCCGGGGTGATCTCGCTGCGCGACCTCGAGGCACGCCGAAGGCCGATCACCGACCGCACCGGAGAACTCGGGCAACTGGCCCGCCACGCCGAGCATCACCGCCTCAGCCAAGCCGAGCTCAGGCAGCGCATCGACGACTTCGCCAGCGAGGTCACCGACGGGCTCGCCGCCATGGACTTCACCCGGCGCCAGCAGCTCGTCCGGACCGTCCCCGACAAAGCCGTGGTGTCCGAATCACGCGTCGAGATCCTCTTCAAGATCCCCCTCCCCCGCGCGCCAAAGAAGGGCCAAAGCCCCGCCGGCCAGATGAGCCGATTGCGTCCAGAGCGCCAGCACCACGCAAAAACACGACTACCCCTCCCCGGCGCACCGCCGCTCCTACGCCGGCCGCACCAGCGCCGAACGCGGCTTCGCCACCATCAAGGACCCCGCCACCACCAGCATCGCCCGCGGCTGGTGCCGCCTGACGGGCCTGACCCCGCTGCTGCTGATCGCCACCTGCCTGCTCGCCGTCCGCAACCAGCGCATCCTCGCAGCCTTCACCGCCCGCCAGGACGACAACGCCAGCCGCGCCGCCGCCGGGCTCCCGCCAAAAACCCGCAAGCGACGGCGCACCACCCACGCCGGCGCCCCGCCATAGCCGGACAGGCACTCCCCGCGCCGCAGCTCACCAGCCGATTTACACCACGCACCACCACGGCAGTCCCGCACGCTCTCATCCAGGCCCAAAAGGCCACCCTGGCCCGCAAGACCCATCTCAGGCCAGGCAGCAGACAGGCAGCAGAAATGACGGACCTAAACGTGAACATAGATGCTCGCGAAACGTGAAGACCACGCGGAGCCCCCTTACGGAATCGAACCGTAGACCTTCTCCTTACCATGGGCAGCCACCCAGTCCCTGTAATCGCCGCAGAGCCATTCACCAGGCAGAACACGAGCTCGCGCAAGCTGGCGCAACCCCCGCCAGGCGGTCGCTAGCTGGGCTTGCCCCCCGATTTGCCCCAGGATCGTCAGCAATCCCCCGCCTTCATCACTGGTAGGAATACGCTCCTACCAGTGCGCTATCGTTGGGACATGACAGTGCGGAAGCTATCCATCTCGGTCCCCGCTGAGATCGAGGAAACGATCAAGGCTGCCGCGGCCGAGGAGGGCAAGCCGGTGTCGGCCTGGCTGGCCGAGGCCGCCACCGAGAAAGCCCGCGCTGCCGCCCGGCAGGCAGCGGGACGGGCGGCCGCGTGTGAACTGGTGGCCGAGTACGAAGCCGAGCACGGCCCGCTGCCCGCCGCCTCCCGGCAGCGTGCCCGCCAGTTCCTGATCGAGTCCGGGCTGATCGACGACGAGCCGCAGCAGGCTGCCGGGTAGTGCCCGCCATCGTCTACGACACCGGCGCCCTGGTCGCCGCCGAGCGGCGCAATCCCGACTTCCTGGCCCTGCATGACGAAGTGACCGCCGCGCGCATCCGCCCTATCGTCCCGGTTGTCGTGCTGGCCCAGGCATGGCGCGGCGGTCCTCAGCACCAGATCTCCAAAGTGCTGAAGGCTTGCGACCTCCTTCCTGACGATGAGCGTCTCGGCCGGGCAGCAGGCGTGGCCTGCGCCGCCTCCGGCACAACCGACGTCATCGACGCCATCGTGGTGGCCACCGCCGTCCGTTACCAGGCCTCCATTGTCACCAGCGACCACGGCGACCTGTCCCGCATCGCCGACGCCATCGGCGTGAAAATCCGCCTCTATACAACCTGACAGTCAGCAGTTCAAAGCGGAAGCGTCCGATCAGTGGACTACCTGATCGAGGAGCGGACTCAGTGAGGCAGAGCCGCTAGCCTGACAGGCCCGGAACTCGGCGACGGAGACTTCTGGCCTGAAGAACGACTTCTGAGGGTTATTCAGGCGAAGACGCCGGGCTTGTGACGAATTTCCGGTTAGCGGCGCGTCTACGTGAAAGGCGGCCTGCTTCTCGAAAGGATTGGGTTACCACACTCAGTCCCACAGAAACAGGCCGCGCATGTATCATACCACCGGATTCACCAAAGACGAGATCACCGGCCTGTGCGCACTGATATATGCAAACGAGGAGGACTGTGTCATCGACCCGTGGCCGCCGTCTCTCGGTCTTTACAAGTCAGTGGTTATAGCACCACCTACATGCGGAGAAACCGAGTTCAGCAGGAACTCGCAGAGACATACACGACTTCCCAGCCGACCATTAGCCGAGCTAATTCGCGGATAACTTCCCGGCTAGCGATCGCGCTTGCCCCGTTCGTACCACGGCGGAAGACCTCGACCCGGACACCCAGTACATCTACGACGGCACGCTGCTTCCTGCTGGTCGTGGCGCGGGCCGGGAGCTGTATTGGGCAAGCGAAAGACCACAGGTAAGAACGTCCAGGTTGCGTGCAATCTTTACGGCGAGCTCGCATGGATATCCGACCCGGTCGACGGAAGCCGCCACGACGCGCATTGCATCGACGAATCATCAGTGCTCGCCGGGTTTCCCGAAGGAAGCCAGATGGGTGATAAAGGATACATCGGCAAGGGGATGGTAACGCCCATCAGGAAGCCGGAATGCCGGGATCTTCTGGACTGGGAGAAAGAATTCAGCACTCAGGTAAACAAGATTCGATACATGATCGAGCAGGTCATCGCGAATTTCAAGACCTGGGGGATTATGCACACCGATTACCGTCGCCCGATCGGCACCTTTGACACCACCATCTCAGCCGTTGTTGGGCTGCACTTCTACCGTAGCTATTCAGCCTGAGTGAGCTGGGGCATGCGATCAGCGGGCGGGGATCGGCTGATGGTGATGAGTCGGTGCGGCGTTGCTGTTTAGCCGGGCCGGATGGCGTCGGGCAGCCATGGGCCGTCGGTGAAGAGCTGGGTGAGTGCGTCGAGCTGGTCGATGCCCCATTTCGCTGCGGTCGACAGGTAGGACTGCACCACGGCGAAATCGGCGAGTCCTTCGAGAGTGCGCCAGCAGCCGCCTGAGGTGCGCATCTGTACCTTGACGGGGCGGACGTCGCGTTCCGCTTGATTGCTGGTGAATCCGACGGCGAGGTCGGTGGTGAATCTCAAGATCATGTCCTGGTGGTCGCGGAACCGGCGGGCGAGCCGGAGGCCGTCTTTGCCGGTCTTGCCGCGGCGGTTCTGGTTGTCGGTGATGCCCTTGGCGACGGCGCCCTGGTACCAGGACCTGATCTGGGCGAGCGCGGCGTCGCCGAGCCCGGGTTTCCCGGCGGCGCGGGCGGCGGTGGCCTTCGCGTTCGCACGGATGAGCAGGTCGGCCATGGACCGTGCCCAGATCTGCCCGTCCGGGTCGAGCTCGTAGACGCCGCGCAGGTCGCGCAGGCCGTGGGCGCCGCACCAAGCGTGCAGGGCGTTGCTGAGGTGGGCGTATCCGGCGTAGCCGTCGCGGACGATCGTGCCGGCGTAGCCGGGGAGGATGCCGCCGGCGTCGATGTCCTCAGCGGCCCGGCCGCCGGTGTGCATGGCGGTGAGGAACTCGGTGCAGGCGACGTGCACGTAATGCAGTTTCCCGGCCGTGCGGGCGGGGGTCTCGTCAGCGTAGAGCACCGCGGCGTCGCGGAGCAGCGCCCGGACCCGGTCCATGAACGGACCCAGCCGGGCGGCGGCCTTGCCGCGGACCCCGGCCACGAACCCGGCCGAGACCTTCACCCCGGTCAGGGACGCCACCAGGGCCGCCGCCCGGCCGACCGGCAGGTAATGGGCGCAGACTGCCAGCGCCGCCCGGGCATGCACCCCCGGCCCGTACTGGACGCGGCCGGTGACATCCGCGGGCGCCAGGCCACGGTCACCGCCCCGCAGTTCCCGCATGCCCTGGCCTGCACCTGGTACTCGATCACCTTCGGCGGCGGCGGGGGCGACGCCTCGAACACCTGCCGTTTCTGCACCGCGGTCACTTCGGCGTCACTCAGGTCCGCGCCGCAGCAGCCGCACACCTCAGGGCCGCAGATCACCGTCTCGCCGGGGTCAGCGGACTGCTTCAGCGTCGAGGACTGCGCTCCGGGCTGCCTGCCGGGACTGCGCCCGGACCGGCCCCGCAGCGACCGGTCCCTGGTCTTCTTCTTATATGGGCTATCCGAAGACGGCGGCTTCGACGACGTGGAGGAGTCCTTGGCCAGGCGCCGTTCCAGCTCCTCCACCCGCGCCGCCAGCGCCGCCAGCTGCGCGTCCCTGGCGGCCAGCTGCGCGGCTGCCACCTCATCGCGGGCCGCGGCCGCCTCGCGCAGCGCCGCGTTCGCGGCCTCCAGCTCCGCGACCCGCGCACGCAACGCCACCTCTGCAGGCGGCGGAACGGACGGCATATCGGGCACAAGCCACCATGATCAGCACATCCGCACCGTAATCAAGCCGGCACGCCGGGCCGACCCTGCTGAAGATCAGCCGACCCCCGTCTGAAGGCCACCCCGGAGCCCACTCAGGCTGAATAGCTACCTTCTACCGGATGGCGTGAATAAGCTTCTGGCATCAAATTTTCAGCTTAGCGTGCAGTGACTTCCCAGGCGATCCGTACGCGATTCAGCTGGATTCTCTGGTGATCTATATTCTCTAACCTGGTCTTTTGAGGAGCGCAGTGGATTCTGGACCATGCGCCCGATGACTGCGAGGATCTGATTCAGCGGCTGATCTACCGGGCAGATCGGTCGTACCGCAAGGAGTTCAGCACGATCTGCTATCCGCCGGAACTCAACCGCCGACCCGGCTGGCTGGCGGCTGGCGGCCCGTACGTCAGTGTGGTGTGCGGGCAGGCTGGTTTCATTGAGAACGCAGTGTTCCTGTCGGCGGTGCAGGCAGTCGCCTCGGCCGCGCAGCTGCGCGCTATCCGGCACGCTGCCTACACCGATATGCGGCTGTTCCGCGATCTGGGAACCGGCGGGGCCAGCACGAGGGACCGGCGCCGGATGCTGGAGCGTATCTCTGACCACCTCGGGGACCTAGAGCTAGAGCTGTCCTACAGCGTCGAAGCACCCACAGACCTGGGCCTGCTGGTCCCGTCGCTTCGCGCGGAGAGCTTCCATAACGCGCTATTCGAATCGATGGGCCTGGCCGGCAAGGCCGTCACCGCGGGGCGGATGCTCGAGCGACTGGGCGCGGCGACCACCGCCGAGCTGACCGCGATCCGTAGTATCGAGCGACGCGCCGACGATAACCGCCGGGTCCGCTACGCGGTCGCGGTCGGGTTCATCTCAGCAGTGGCCATCCCGGCCAGCCTGATCCTGGCCTACCTGGGCATCAACACCAGCCAGGTCAGCCCGGCCCGATCCATGTTCTCCAGCCGCTACCTGGGCATGTACCTGACTGTCGCCTCGGTCGTCGTGCTGGGCGCGGTGCTCTCCCTGACTCTGTACTTCCAGCAGCGTCGCGACACCCGCCACCACCGTATCCGTGACCAGCGACCACGGTGGACCCTCGCGCCGGATGAGCCTGCGCATTAGCCGATTCTTTCGCGCTGCTGCCCGGCTTCGGCTCGCGGATCTGGATGATATGCGTCCACGCTTTCGGCTAGCTGACCGAGACGCATCATGCTGCGATGACTTGCGTCGATTGGAGCGTGGAAGGCATTCAAGCTGGTGTGAGCGTCCGTAACGACATGCCGCCTGATCCGTTAGCTCTTCGTCGCTATGACGAGTTCGGTGTCACCTGGCCAGTCCCAGAAGAGACCGTCTGGCGAATATTCGCGCAGCAGGTGACGCAGGCTGGACTCGAAGTCGGCTCGGCGGTTCCCGAACCATCGGGGCGCGGCGTACGACAGCGAGAAGCAGTTGGCCACAACGGCGTCGATATCTCTGATCAGGTCGGGGTGCCCAGGCGCGTAGACGGTACGCGACCCGCCGAACCGGGTCTGCGACAGGGTGTCCTCAAGGCGTGCCGGCTGGCCCTGGTTCCAGGTGGCGAGGTAATGGCGCGTGCCGTCACCGAGGTAATCGAGGATGAGCTTCCGCACCGCGGCGTGGGGAACCTCGGGGTGCCCGGGACCGGCAGGCCGCGGACGGCCGTCGTCGGCATTGTGCGAGATCAGGACCAGCGACCCACCCGGCACGAGCAGGTCATAGACGGCCTCGGCAACCTCCAGCCCCCGAACCCGGTGAAACGACTGCCCGAAGGTGACCGCTCGCTGCGGGCCGAGGTTCAGCGCTGCGATATCCTCCGCGACCCCCTGCAGCCAGCGCACGTTGGCCACTCCCGCCCGCTGGCAGCGCCGTTGGCCCGCCTGCAGCATGCCGGGCTCGGGATCAAGCGCCGTCACCTGGCCGAACAACCGGGCCAGGGGAAGCTCCAGGACGCCAGGTCCACAGCCCACATCGAGCAGCTGGCCGGCCCCATCAAGCGACAGCTGCCGGGCCATCGTGTCCGCCAGTTGCACGGAATACGGAGGACGCCCGACCGCGTAGTACCCGGCCGTCCCCTCAAACGCCCGGGGATCGAACGCCGATGGTGAAGGTGTTGTCATGCGCACCATCCTGAAGGCATGTCTCACGTAAGGCTGCGGGCGACAAGCGAAAATACTGGATGATCTGTGCGCGTGCCGCTAAGGACCGGCGACTCACCCAAGGCGCTCGTAATCAGCGATCGGGGACCAATGCCATGTAGTTCAGCGTGATCGCTGCTGATGGTCCTGCGGCGGGACGTCCCTTGATCTGGCGGCTTCCGGTTACAGGCTGTGATTTCTGATTGGCTGCAGGCCTGGTTCCGCTGGCTGGCTGCGTGGCTGCGATCGGCGGGCGACACGCCCTTGCGGATGCCGGTACCGGCGGGAGGCTCCCGGTAGAAGAGGAGGTGACTAATCAGCCTTTTCCGCCCGGGAGCCTCCTCATGCTCTTCTACCCTGTCATGCCGCCGGATGTCACGCTCTCGTGTGCGGAAGATGCCGCGCTGGGCCTGCTGGGGCAGGCGGGCATGGTCGCGGTGCGGGTGGCGGACCTGGCCTGGCCGGCGGGCCGGGCCCGGGTAAGGACGGCCGGACGGCGCTGACCGCGGCGGCGGCGGGGAAGATCCGCACCGGGGACCGTGTGGTCTTCCTCAAGCCGGTGGCGGTCGCGGCAGCGGTGGTCCGCCGTGACGGGCGGGTGCAGGCTGGCGGGCATCCGGCGGATCACGCCCGCCTCGGCGTGGCCGAGGACAGGCTGGATGCCCTGGCCGGCCAGGCGGACGTTATCGGCCAGATCGCCGCGGGCGTCACGCTGAACGGGAAGGTCAAGGGCGCGGCGCGGCGGGCGATGACGCCGGCGCTGGCGATCCGGCTCACCCTGCTGATGACGCTCCTGCCCGACGCGGACTACGCCGAAGTGACGGGCGCCCTGCTCGGGGACCTGGCGCTGGTGCCGTGGCAGCGCCCGTACCGGGTGCCGACCGCGACGGTTTTCTGCACCTGGCGGGACGCGCTCGGGCCCGGCCCGCTGGAGCAGCTGCGGGACCTGGTGCTGGCCGGGATCGACGCCGAGCACCGCGACCACGATTACCGGGCGGTCACGATCGGCGCCCTGGACGCCTGCTCCATCGACGGGTCGCTGACCCGGGTCCCGGACACCCCGGCGAACCGGGCCGCGTTCGGCTCGGCCTGGCACCGCCGATGACTCCTCGCCCTACCCCCAGCAGCGGGATTCTGTGGCTGTCGCACGCCTCCACCCGCGCCGCCCTGGCGGTGGTGTCCGGTCCGTCCGGCGCCGCCGCCGGCGGCGGGCGGGAGAAGGGCGAGGCCGAGCAGGCGCTGCTGGACCAGGCCCTGAAGGACTACCCGCACCTGTTCACCCCGGGCCGGCTGTGGGTGCTCGACCGGAACTTCCCCGGCGCGCCAAGGATCAAGCGGATGCTCGCCACCGGCACCCATGTGCTGATCCGCGTCAAGGACGGCATCACGCTGCACCGGACCGGGGGCTTCCTGCCCGACGGCTCCTACCTGGCCAGCATCCGCGGCGGCGGGGTCACGCTCACCGTCCGCGTGATCGAGTACACCGTCACCGTCGCCGGGGCCGACGCCCCGGAGCTGTTCGCCCTGATCACCGACCTGCACGACCACGCCGCCTACCCGGCGCAGGTCCTCGCCGCCGCCTACCACTGGCGGTGGATAGGGTCGGAGACCTGCCTGAAGGAAGCCAAGTCCGCGATCAGCGGCGCCGGCCCGTCCACCGGCGCGATGCTCCGCTCCGCCAGCCCGGCCCTCATCGCCCAGGAGCACGCCGCCTGGATCACCGCCGTCGAGCTGACCCGCGCAGCAGCCCGCGCCGCCGCGGCGATCGCCGTCCCGGCCGGAAAGGGCAAGCGCGCCTGCGCAGCCCGTGCACCCGCGCGAGATTCCGTTTACCGCCGCACGCCGCGCGATCATCGCCACTACCCGGTCCGGCGCGGCCACCGCCAGCCTGCCCGCCGCGCTGACCGAGGCGAACCGCGACGCCATCCTGGCCGGCCTGGCCTGCCTGCGCGTAGACACCGACCGCAACCGGCACCGCGACCGGAAGACCAAGGCCCGGCCGGGCTTCCCGCCCGGCGGGCCGCGCATTCCCGTCCTCACCGCGAAAGCCGAGATCAGCATCTGCGGCCCCATCGCCGCCTGAACGCCCCATCTCCCAGTCCCCGCACCCTCAAGCACTGCCCAGCCCGCCGACCGTGGAACCGGCCGCATCCGGAGCGACAGCCGGGGCGCCAGCATGCCCGCCCGCCGCGATCACTCTCTGCCGGCCGACCCGGACGCCACCGCCCGCCAGCGCGGTCAAGACCGCGAACGCTCCGATCACGCTGAACTACATGGCATTGCGTGCGGACCCCGCCGCCACGCCGATCCGCTGATTCTCACGCACCGTGATTGCGGAGAGCGAGTCGTCCCGCGGGCCGTGATCCTGGCTCGATCACCTCAGCCGGCTCCCGGCGCAGGCTCAGCAGAGCCACGCGACCCGGGGCTTGCTCCCCCCGCCGGCCCGGCGCAGTTCCCAGCGCCTCTCCCCCGACTGACATGACCTCGGCGCGGATCCGACTGATGCTATTGCTTCGCACCTCTTCCGGGGGCCGGGAGACGTTCTCGACCGTGAGAACCGCGAGGGACCACCGCCACGCCCCCAACGCAATGGGCAACTTCTGCTTTGATGTCACGCTGAGCTACCGGCGGCTGGAACTGCCGCGGCGTGTCACGGACGGTGCGTGACATGTCGGGTAGTACGTTAATGGCATGGCTGGTGACCGGGTTCGTGCTGGTGAGTATGCGGAGCGGGTCAACGCGGCGGCTGACCTGGCGGAGGCCGGTGTCCCGGTGGCGGAGGCGGCCCGCGTGCTGGCGAGCCGGTTCGGCTGCTCGCAGCGGCAGGCCCGCCGCTATGCGGAGCGCGCGGCGCGGGGCGGGCGGGCCGTGGCGCCGCAGGCCACGACGGTGTTCACGGTCAAGCTGCCGACGGCGCTTGCGGTCGCTGTCCGCGAGCATGCCAGGGCGTCGGGGCGGACGATCTCCGCCGTCGTTGCCCAGGCAGTGGAGGAGTTCCTGGCGCGGGGCCGCAGGGAGCATCCGCGCAGGTGAGCGGCCGGGCCGTCGAGACGCGGTTCGTCTTCGACCGCCATGCGGCCACGGATTTGTCAGTGGCTTACGCCATCTTGGTGCCACAGCGGCGGGCCCGTATCCGGGCCGGCCAGGAAGGAAGGCCGCCCCGTGACGAGCGCGGCAATCTACGCCCGGGTGTCCAGCGCCCGGCAGAAGAAGGACCAGACGATCGGGTCGCAGACCGAGGCGCTGCGGGACCGCGCCGGGCAGCTGGGGGCTGAGCTGCCCGGGGAGTGGGTGTTCGAGGACGAGGGGCACTCGGGCGCGACGCTGGTCCGCCCCGCGCTGGAACGGCTGCGTGACCTGGTCGCCGGGGTCGGGGTGGATGTGGTGCTGTGCTACTCCCCGGACCGCCTCGCCCGCAAGTTCGCCTACCAGGCGCTGCTGATCGAGGAGTTCGCCCGCGCCGGGACGAAGGCGGAGTTCATCAAGGGCCCGCGCGGGGACAGCCCCGAGGACCAGCTGATGGTCCAGTTCCAGGGCATGTTCGCCGAGTACGAGAAAGCCCAGCTGATGGAGCGCTACCGGCGCGGCAAGGCCTACCGGGCCCGCGCCGGGTCGGTCAACGTCCTGGGCGGCGCCCCGTTCGGCTACCGCTACATCCGCAAGGCACCCCGAGGTCGGCGCCCGCTACGAGATCATCGGGCATCAGGCGGCGCTGGTGGCGGAGATGTTCCGCCGCTACGCCGACGACGGCGCCACTATCGCCGGGCTGAGCCGCTGGCTCACCAGCGAGAACGTCCCCACGGTCACGGGCAAGTCCCGGTGGGACCGCAGCGTGGTATGGGGATGCTGCGTAATCCCGCCTACGCGGGCCGGGCGGTGTTCGGCAAGACCAAGATCGTCCACGAGCAGCCGGGACTGAACCGGGTCGCCCGGCTGCAGGGACGCACCACGCCCCGCGCGGTCAAGGCCGTCGGCCGGGCCCGGGAGGAATGGATCGAGATCGGCGTCCCGGCCATCATCTCGGCCGAGAGGTTCGAGCGTGCCGCCCGGCGGCTGGCCGACAACAAGCGGTACGCCTCCCGCAACAGCAAGGTCCCCTCCCTGCCGCAGGGCCTGATCGCCTGCTCTGCCTGCGGATACGGCTACTACCGCAGCCATACGACCACCACCGCGGGCAAGATCTACTACTACCGGTGCCTCGGATCTGACGACTACCGCTACGAAAGCGGGCGGGTCTGCGCCAGCAAGCCGGCCCGCGCCGACTACGCCGGCACCGCCGTGTGGGACCACATCACCCGCCTGCTCGCCGACCCGGCCCTGATCCGCGCCGAAATCAGCAGGCGCCTGGAACAGGCCCGCACCAGCGACCCGGTCACCCAGCAGCGCAAACGGCTGGACCTCGCCCTCGCCAAGGCCACCAGCGCGATCACCCGGATGATCGAGGCCTTCCAGGAGCAGCTCATCACCATCGACGAGCTGCGCGCCCGGATGCCCGCCTGCGCAGCCAGGCCGACGCCCTCGACGCCCAGCTCGCCGACCGCGACGCCTGCCTCAAGCTCGCCGGCGACCTGGAAGGCTTCCTGGCCCAGCTGCGCGGCAACACCGCCACCGCCACCGTCGAAGACCGCCAGCGGGTGCTGCGGCTGCTCGTCAAGGACGTCCTCATCGGACCCGAGAAGATCACCATCCGGCACCGCATCCCCGCACGCGGGGACGGCGCCACCAGCCGCCAGCCCGGCACCGGAACCGATACGGAAGGTGACCAACGGGCAAGTTGCCCATTGCGTTGGGGGCGTGTGCTCAGGCAAACTGGGCAACCGTCACTGTTCATCTACTGGCTGTCGTTCCGCAAACTCCTACAGGGCGTCGCTGTTCGGCAACAGTCAGCCGTTGCTGCACCTCTTCCCGGAACAGGAACCACTCCACACGCTGATCAACTGCAAGCACAAGCAGGAATCCGGGCCTATCCGGGCCTATCCGCATCTGCCACTCAAATGCCACTCGCCGGGAGCAAGGTACTCGGTCCCACGTTCGAAAGATGCCCACGAGCTGGAGCCTCCTTACGGAATCGAACCGTAGACCTTCTCCTTACCATCTATCCACGGGCTGACGCTGTAGCCATCTGCGATGACGCAGGTCAGGGAGGGCCCGCGTTGCTGTAGGCCAACTTATGTGGTCATCACAGGCGGCCCCGGCAGCCCGGACACCGTGCCCGCGGCCGGCGCCCTGGCTCCGGTTTCCCCCACCTCCGGTCACGCCATCCAGCGGACTCGCGGAGGTCGTCGACCTTGTCGGACAGTTACATTCCCAACATCGCCATCGCGCCTTCGGTGATCCCCGGCACGGCTGCCGCCACGGCCGTGAACCACTACGGGTTGCTCCGCGCCACCGAGGAGATGCTGGGGCTGCCGCTGCTGGGCAACGCCGCCGGGACCACGTCGCTGCGCGCCGTGTTCCACATCTGAGGCGGTGCTTCCCGGACCGCACCTGCGAGTGCTGAGCTTGGAGTGCACCTACCGGATCAAGACCGGGTCAAGCCAGCGAAGGGTGAACCGCCTGCGATCTTACTTTTCCGGACAGGGCAGTCTGAGTGTTTATGGAGACCACGACAAAGCGCCTCGAGCCCCGCCGGACCGGATACGCCGACGTCAACGGCCTGCACATGTACTACGAGCTGTACGGCCAGGGGTCACCGCTGGTTCTGCTGCACGGCGGCATGCTGACCATCGACCTCAACTTCGCCACGCTCATCCCGGCCCTGGCCCGCGAGCATCAGCTGATCGGCGTTGAGATGCAGGGACACGGCCGCACCGCCGACACCGGCCGGGAGATCACCCCGGCGGCGCTCGCCAGCGACGTCGTCGGCCTGCTCGATCAGCTCGGCATCGACCGCGCGCACGTCTTCGGCCACAGCATGGGCGGCGCGGTGGCGCTCGAGCTCGGCGTGAACCATCCCGGCCGGGTGCGCTCGCTGGTACCGGCCTCAGCTTCGGTGCGGCCGGACGGGCTGCACGAGGACCTCACCGACCCGGCCAGGCAGGCCACCTCGGCGCGCATGCCGACCCAGCAGGACTTCCTCGACTTCCAGGACGCCTACCAGCGGCTGTCCCCCCATCCGGACCACTTCAACGACTTCCTCACCACGCTGTCCCAGTCCACGGCCGATACCCAGGGCTGGTCCGACGAGCAACTGGCCACCATCACCGCGCCGACCCTGCTCGTACTCGGCGACCGCGACTTCACCACCGTCGAGCACGGCGCCCTGATGCAGCAGCTGATCCCCGGCGCGCAGCTCGCCATACTGCCCGGCACCACCCACATGCAGGTGACCAGGCACGCCGACCTGCTCCTGCCGATGCTGACCCGGTTCCTGGACTAAGACCAGCCCAGCACTGCGCCACCCCGGTGCGGTCGCGCCGGGGCCGCACGCCGCCGTACCGCAGACACTCGCGGACTACACAACACACGTACCCGCTGGCAATTACACAGCCAGCGTGGCAGCCAAAGTCTTGTGCGGCCAGCCAGATACGGCGCACCCAAGAGAATCAGAACTGGGCGATCAGCGCGCCGACGCGGCGACGAAGTCGTCAACGGCCCGAGCGCATACTCGGCGCTCGGCGCGATTTTGGGGTCGCATGTAGCACGAATTTGCTGCCTACGTCCAGAGACGGCTGTGGCCGCCGCGCTCAGTCCCGTCCGGCCGCTCGGCCGCCACGCGAGGTGCCGCAAGCGCGGCTGGCGCCGATCCGGTGGCTCGCTCATGAGCGGCTACCGGTATTGCATCGCGGGGAAGTCCGGGTCGCTCCCGCGCCCGCCCGGCGTCATGTCGAGGACGTTCCAGACCGGCCAGATCGAGTCGACGTGGCGGGGCTCTTCGCCTTCGTCCCGGGCCGCGAACATCAGCTCGGTCGCCCACCGGTGGCGGAACCCGTCGCCGTCGCGCGCGAACACGTTCAGGACCGGGTTCTGCTCACCGTCGGCCGCTTCCGCGTGGTAGTCACGGTTGTAGTTGTTGTTCCGCGAGGACAGCAGCCGCAGATGGCGCCAGCCGCGTTGGGCCGCGAAGCTGCGGATCCGGGCCGGATCTGACGTCGAGACCACGGCGGGCGTTCTACCCGGCGCCTGCCTCGCTGACCAGGCGCCGGATCCCGTCCAGCCGCGGCATGCGCACGTCCATAAGCACCCACGTCGGGCTGGTCGGGAGGCGGCCGCCGCGATTATCCCTCGACCCGCAGCTGGACCGGCAGCCCCGGAAGAGGCGACTCGGCTGGCCGCCCGTCGGTCACGACGGCGAACCGCCCGCACAGCTCGATCCGTACCATGCCCCGCAGCTTGGTTTCAACGTTCCAGCAACCTGCTGGCCAACGTCCTGACAAGGCCTGGGCCCGACAATCGCCGGGAGAAGGGGCAGCCGATGGCCAGCCAGGTGACCACCCCTGGTGCCGGAGGCATGAACCCGCGACGAGGAAAGAGCAGGAGGAGCCATGGCATCCAGGAACGTCAAGACCCACCGCGCTGGTCACGAGGCCTTCAACCAGAGGGACTTCGACGCTATGACCAAGCAATACGCCGACAGCATCGCCTGGACTGATCACTCGCAGGGCCGGACGTTCAGGACGCCGCGGGAGTTCAGGGACGACTTCCTGGCAGGATGGGTGGTGTCGTCTTCTGACATCCGGATCACCGGCCCCCGCTACTTCGACGCTGGCCAGACGGTGGTGTGCGCGTTCACCGTCGTCGGCACGCACGACGGGCCGCTGGGACCGTTGCCCGCCACCGGCAAGGAGTTCGCGTTGCCGCTGTGCGAGATGTGGCACTTCGACCCGGACGGGCGGGTCGCCGGCGGGGACCTCTACTACGACCAGGTCTCGCTGCTCACCCAGGTGGGCCTGATGCCGCAGCCGTCCGGCGCGTAGGCAGCTTTCACGAGCGGAATGGATGCGGCACCGCTCTGGATCACAAGAGAAGGCCGACAGCAAGGAGGCACCACAATGACCACAACCGAGATCCCAGTTGACAACGGCGTCAACGTCGAAGCGCTGCTTGGCGTCCGTGACGCCCTGGCTGGCACGCCGGAGATCGCCGAGTTCCAGTGGCGTTCGACGGTGTGCTGGGTGAACGGCACGCACAGCCGCTCGGATGTCGAGACGTTCTACGGCTTCGGCGGCGAGCAGCAGCACCACGCGAGGTTCAGCTACGACATCGATCATCCGCTGCAGTTCGCCTCACAGGACAACGGCATCACGCCGGTGGAGTACGTGCTGGTCGCCCTCGGCGGCTGCCTGACCGCGGGCATCGCCGCGGTGGCCCAGCAAAGGTCGATCCAGCTCCGGTCGGTCCGGGCCGCCCTCGCCGCCGAGATGGACCTGCACGGCATACTCGGCGCCGACCCCGATGTCCGCAACGGCTTCAGCGGTGTGGCCGTCAGCTACCAGATTGATGCCGACGCTACCGCTGAGGAGATCAGGGCGGTGGTCGCGCAGTCGCAGAAGCGCTCCGCGGTCTACGACATCTTGACCAGCCCGGTCAGTGTCACCGTCGACGTCTGCTGACCGGGTCCGGGCGAGCAGGGAGGCACGGCCGTGCCGGATACGACCACGGTGATCGTCGGCGCCGGGCATTGCGGGCTGGCCATGAGCCGCTGCCTGGCTGCCCGGTCGGTCGACCACGTGGTCCTGGAACGCGGGCAGGTGGCGAACTCGTGGCGGACGCAGCGGTGGGACTCGCTGCGGCTGCTCACCCCGAACTGGATGACCCGGCTGCCCGGCTATGCCTACCGCGGCGGGGACCCGGACGGCTACCTCAGCGCCCGGCAGGTGGCGGCGATGCTCGAGGACTACGCCGGCGCGTCCGCGGCGCCGGTACTGACCGGCACGACGGTGACCTCGGTGCGGGCGGCCGGACGCGGATACGTAGTGCGAACCGGCCAGGGTACCTGGCGCGCGCCGAGCGTGGTGCTGGCCGGCGGGGCGGCGGCGGTGCCCGCGGTGCCGGCGCTGGCGCGGCTGGTGCCGGCCGGGATCACCTGCCTCACCCCGGCGGGCTACCGTAACCCGGGCGAGCTGCCCGGCGGCGGCGTGCTGGTGGTCGGCGCCTCGGCCAGCGGGATCCAGCTCGCTGATGAGCTGGCCCGCTCCGGGCGGCCGGTCACGCTCGCCGTCGGTGAGCACGTCCGGATGCCGCGCACCTACCGCGGCCGGGACATCTTGTGGTGGCTGGACGCCTGCGGGGTGCTGGACGAGCGCTACGACGAGGCCGGTGACCTGGTGCGGGCGCGGAGGTTGCCGTCCATGCAGCTGGCCGGGCTCGCCGGGCCGGACGGTCGACCTGAACGCATTGAGCTCGGCCGGGGTGCGGCTGGCCGGCCGCCTGGCCGGGATCGCCGGCGGTGTCGCCCAGTTCTCCGGTTCCCTGCCCAACGTGTGCGCGCTGGCCGACCTGAAGCTGGGGCGGCTGCTGGACACGATCGACGCCTGGGCCGGCGCCGCCGGGGAGCGGTTCGCGCCGACGGCCGTGCCCGCCGCGCCGCTGGGCCTGGATCTTCGGTCCGGGCAGATCGCCACGATCGTATGGGCGACCGGGTACCGGCCCGATCTGTCCTGGCTGGAGGTCCCGGTGCTCGACGGCCGGGGCCGGGTCGTCCACGACGGCGGCGTGACGCCCTGCCCGGGCCTGTACCTGATCGGCATGCCTTTCCTGCGCCGCCGCAAGTCAAGCCTGATCGACGGGGCGGCCGGCGACGCCGCCGAGCTGACCAGCCACCTCGCCGGCCATCTCGACGCACTGGCCGGACACCGCGAAAGGAGCGCGTCATGAACCACCATCCCGTGGCCGCGGCGATCGCCGCGGCCGTGGCCGGCCGGGACACCGCCCGGCTAGCCGCTGCGGTCACCGGCACTGTCCGGCTGCGGGCGTTGCTGCCCGGCGGCCCGATCGAGGAGCACGGCCGCGATGCCGTCGTCGCCCGCTTCGGCGGATGGTTCGCCGGCCTGGACACCGTCGAGGTGGCGGATTCGGCAGGCGAGGCGGTGGCCGGCCGGCTGCTGATCCACTACCGGCTCGACCTGGCCCGCCGCGGCACCCGCTGGGCCTGCACGCAGACCCTGGTCTGCAAGATCGACGACGGCCGGCTGGCCACCATCGACCTGCTCTGCTCCGGCCTCCGCGAGATTCTAAGGGGGTGACCGGCATGCGCAACCCGGCACTCGACACGTGGGGCGACTACGACCGGGACAACCCATACCCGCTGTTCGCGCAGATCCAGGCCGACGGCCCGGTGCACCAGGTCACGCTGTCCGACGGGCACCGCGCCTGGCTGATCGTCAGCCACGCCGAGGCGAAGGCCGCTCTGCGCCACGCCGGCCTGTCCAAGGACATGCACGCCGCACTCGCCCGGGACGGCGCGGTGGCCGCCGGGGGCCTGCCCGGTCCCGCCTTCGCCCGCCACATGCTCAGCGCCGACCCGCCCGACCACACCCGGCTGCGCCGGCTGACCTCGGCCGCGTTCAGCCGGCCGCGGATCGCGGCCCTCCGGCCACGCGTCCAGGCGATCGCCGACCGGCTGCTAGACGACCTGCAGGCGCGCGGCGACACCGCCGTCGACCTGGTCAAAGGCTTCGCCTTCCCGCTGCCGTTCACCGTGATCAGCGAACTGCTCGGCATCCCGGAACCAGACCAGGACCACCTCGGGAACTGGTTCACCACACTGCTCGCACCATCATCAGCGCCCCAGCCACCAGCCCAGGCCGTGGCGGCCTCGGCAAACGTCGTGGAGTACCTGACCGGGCTGCTCGCCCGCAAGCGCGCCGCCCCTGGCGAAGATTCTCATCACCGGCCTGGTACGCGCAGCCGATCACGACGGCGCGCTGTCCGAGCAGGAGATGCTCTCCACGATCTTCCAGCTGATCGTCGCCGGGCACCACACCACAACCAGCCTGATCGGCAACGCAACCGTCGCCCTGCTGCGCCACCCCGAACAGCGCGACGCACTCATCGCCGGCCCGGCCCTGCTGCCGCGCGCGATCGAGGAAATCCTGCGCTGGGACGCACCAGTCCCGCACTCCACGTTCAGGTACACCACCCAGGACGTCACCCTCGGCGGCACCGTCATCCCAGCCTTCAACCAGGTGATCATCTCGCTGGCCGCCGCCAACCGGGACCCAGACCGCTACGCCAACCCGGGGACTCTCGACATCACCCGGGCCGACACCAGCCACCTGGCCTTCGGCCACGGCATCCACCACTGCCTCGGCGCCCGGCTAGCCCGGCTCGAAGGCGTGATAACGCTCACCACCCTGCACGGCCGCTTCCCCGCCATGCAGCTAGCCATCCCACCACCGGCACTGCGCTGGAGCCACGGCGACGGACTCGTCCTGCGCGGCCTGACCGAACTGCCGGTCATCCTCAGCCCGAAAGCGAACCACGACGCTCAAGGCCATCTCCTAGCGGAACCCCTTCACGGCGCACGTAAGCGGAACACCCCTACGGCACAACGGAGGCACAGCCCCAACGACGTGCAACTGAGCACGCATAACGACACGATAACCACCCCAGGGATGCTGGCAGACCCGCGCGCCCATTGGTTACCTGGCGTTGGTGACCGGCCTGGCCGGTTCGTCGAGCGGCTGCCCGCGGAGCAGCCGGGCATGCAGCGCCTGAGTTGCCGGGCACGGCGAGACTCCCAGTTCCTCGCGCAGCAACTGGCGCAGCTGGTCATAGGCGGCGAGCGCGGCCGCGGCGTCACCGCGCGCGGCGAGCGCCCGCATCAGCAGACCGTGCCCGGTCTCGGCCAGCGGGGCGTGTGCCACCAGGCGGCGTGCGGCACGCTCGGCGGCTGGCAGCTCCGTTCCCCCGATGCCCAGGCACGCCTCGGCGTAGCAGCCAAGCGCTCGTTCGTAGATCACGTCCAGCTGCCGGCGCCACTCGTCGATCCAGGGCGCCTCGAACTCGGCCAGGAACCGTCGGCGCGACGCGTACAGGGCAGCGAGCGCGGCTGGCCAGGCGCGGCGCCAGTCCCGCAGCGCCACCGCGGACTCGGCCGAATGCAGGGACGTCGTGGCCATATCGAGGTCCACCGTCGAGCCCGCCGGCAGCACCAGCTGCATGGTGCGCCGACCTGGGATCTCAGCGGGCGCGAGCAGCGTGCGGATCTTCGACAACAGCACCGTCAGTGTGCCGGCGGCCCCAGCGCCGCCCTCCGGCCAAAGAGCGTCGAGCAGGACGGTGCGCTCGACCGGCTGCGCCCGGTAGGTGGCGAGGTATGCGACCAGCAGCCGGCCCTGCCGCCCGGGAAGCCGCGACTCGACCTGCCGCCCGTCGATCACGACGGCGAACCGCCCGCACAGCTGGATCCGTACCATGCCCTTAGCGTTCGTTTCGTTTCAATGTTTCGACAACCTCTCGGCCCAAGATAGTGGCAAGGCCCGGGCCCGACAATCGCCGGCAGAAGGGGCAAGTCGATGGCCAGCCAGGTGACCTGCGAATGCGGATACGTCATGCGTGACGACGACGAGGACCAGGTCGTGGCGCTGGTCCGTGACCACATCCGCGCGGATCACCCGGAGTTGCTCGACATGGCGACCCCGGAGATGATCAGGACCTGGATCGAGATCACCCTGTAGCGGCGATCAGCGACACGCCACCCAGTAAGCGCCGGTCACGCCCGACGCCCCGACAGGGGATACCACAATGGCTATCGACGAAGACAAGCTCAACGACCTGCCCGGCCCGGTTCGGCACCGGCCTGGGTGCGCCGGGCGCGGCATGTAGCCGCCGGGGCTAAACCCTTGCCGCAGCGAGGCCTCACTAGCGCCGTCGCCCGAGTGATAGAAGATTCCGCTATCGGATGAGCCGCGTGGATGGCAAGCCGCCTGGCTGCCGAACGCGACGCCAACCGCGTCATCGATGAACTGGAGCGCATCGCCTTCGGCGAGCAGGCGGCCACCGGGGCGCGAACCTACCTCTGCCTGCAGATACAGTCTGGCTGATAGCACGGCGGGCCGGTGAAACCGGCCCAGGCGGGAACCCGGACGCCCAGAGCCGGGCACGCGCCCGGCTGCGCGGATCGGCTCGTCGGCGCGACAAAATTGCAGTTCTGGCCGCCAGCGACACCACTGAATTGCCGGTAGGACGGCAGACAGAGTCGGCGTTCCGTCGTTTACCGAGCTCAGGATGGAGTCACGTTCGGTGACTGGGCTGGTCGGCAGCCAACGCGCGAGATCCGCCGATCTGCGTGCTGATGGCGATCTGGTGGGGTAAGTCAGAGCCGCGCCGAACGGGTTGTTCTGGCGGACTCGGGGGCGCACGGGTTATGAGCATGTAGCGATCTTCGGATGCTCCCTGCCCTTGATCGCATGACGATCACAGAGAGCCAGCTCGGCACGTGGTCGTCGGCCGGCCACGGCGTCAACGCCTCGGTGCTCGTTGTGGTCGGGTTTGTGGTCAGCCGCTGAAACGGCCGGCCGCCGGAGCGGGATTAATGCCGACAGGTGCAACCAGCCCGTGACCGCACAGGTATTCCTAGGGTGATGGGCTGGCACTGGCCCGCGGCGTCAGCTGTGCGGGAAGGGCGGAGGGACGGTGGATCGCGAGGAGTTCAACAACCTCTACGCCGCTACCTTCCCGCGGCTGGTGGGCCAGTTGTATGCCATGACCGGTGACCGGGCCGAGGCCCAGGACGCGGTGCAGGAGGCGTTCGTCCGGGCTTGGGTCCACCGCAGCCAGATCGGCACGGGCCGTGGGGGTGAGGCTTGGGTCCGGGTGACGGCCTGGCGGATCGCGGCTTCCCAATGGCGGCGTGCCCGGGAGGGTATCCGGCTGATGCTGCTGGCGGCCCGGCCCGATCACGCCGCCGGGCCCGGCCCTGACCGCGTTGCTTTCGTCGAGGCGCTGCGCAAGGTGCCCGCCGAGCAGCGCCGTGCCTTGGTGCTTTATCACGTGGCTGACCTGACGGTGGAGCAGATCGCTACCGAGACCGGTGTGCGTCCCGGGACGGTCAAGGCCCGGTTGGCTCGCGGCCGGGCCGCGCTCAGGCCCTACCTGCGGGAAACGGCCGCACCGGTACGCGAGTGACTGGGCTAGGAGGTATTGCAGTGCCTGACCTGAAGGACGAACTGCGGCAGCTGGCCGATGACGCTGCCCGCCAGGCCCGGCCGCTGGCCGTGGCCGATGTCATCCGGCAAGGTGACCGCAGGCACCGGCGAGCCATCATCCCGCGCCGCCGGGGGAGCCCACGAGCGCCCGGGCTCGCCCCCCGGGCCAGGCCCGTCAGCCGCTGGCCGGGCTGGGCGGCGCCGCTGGCCGCAGCCGCCGCGGTCACCGCCGTGATTGCTGTCGCCGCGACCGTCCCCGGCGCAATCCATGGTTCCGGCTCAGCAGGGCACCGCCCGGCCGCTTCGACCGTCTACACCGTCTACGTCGCGATCTTCGGCCCGCCCGCCGACCGGGACGGCCTCGTCCCGATCAGCACCGCCACCACGCCCGGCAAGCCGATCCACGTCCGCGGCATGTCCGGGGTGGCGATCACGCCGGACGGTAAGACCATCTACGCCGGCACTGGCGAAACGGTCATCCCGATCAGCACGGCCACCAACAAGCCTGGCAGGCCAATCCACTTGCGCGCCGAGGTCTTTGCCATTGCGGTGAACGCGGACGGAAAGACCGCCTACGTCGAGGTCGGCCCGCGCAGCGGCCCGCGCGTGCTCGTCCCGGTCAGCACCGCGGCCAACACGCCTGGCAGGCCAATCCGCGTCCCCATCAAAGGGGGCGTAATTGCGTTCACCCCGGACGGGAAGACCGCCTACGCCGGGGGCTCGGGCACGGTCACCCCCATCAATACGGCCACCAACACGCCCGGCAAGCCAATCCGCGTCGGCATGCTACCAACTGAAATCGCGGTCACCCCGGACGGGAAGACCGCCTACGCCGTCGGCTTCCAAGGGGTCGTAGCCACGGTCACCCCCATCAATACGGCCACCAACACGCCCGGCAAGCCAATCCACTTCTCCGGAGCGGGCGGCTGCACCTGCTTTATCGCGATCACCCCGGACGGGAAGACCGCCTACGCCGGGGGCTCGGGCACGGTCACCCCCATCAATACGGCCACCAACACGCCCGGCAAGCCAATCCGCGTCGTCTTTCCAAATGCCAGCCCAGATGAAATCGCGGTCACCCCGGACGGGAAGACCGCCTACGTCGCCAGCTACGGAGGGGGTCCTGACTCGGTCGTCCCGATCAGCACCGCCACCAACACGCCCGGCAAGCCGATCCGCGTCGGATCCGGTGCCACGATCGCGATCACGCCGGACGGGAAAACTCTCTACGCCGGCACCATGAACAAGGTCGTCCCGGTCAGCACGGCCACCAACACGCCCGGCAAGCCAATCCCCCTCCGCGGGCCTATTAATGGAATTGAAATTTTGATCACGCGCGGCCCTGCGACGTCCGGTTGACGAGTGAGCGGGCGACGGTCCCGGTGGCTGGCTCGCCAGTCCCGGCCTCGGCAATCCCCCGGCCCGAGAGCGATCGCTGACCGGGGCGTGAAGGAGACCGGCACCGCCCCGCCCGGAATGGCCGTCGTCACGACCCAGGAGAACGCGCTAACCTCCGCCACTCCGGGCGCCGGGAGGCCTGGCGGGAAGACCTTGTGTACCATCCCCAGGCACGGGGACACCGGACACGCGCGTCTCCGCAGACCCGCGCGGGGAACACGCCAGCGAGAACACGTCACAGAACCGGCTGATCGGCGTGGCCGATCTCGTACGCCAGCGAAGGCCATCAGCCGCGCCGATTCGGCAGGGAGAGCGCCCATCGATGGCCGGGCAGTGCTCACGATGCGTAAGCTGCGGGTGCCTCGCGGGCGCAGATCGCGGCGCGGGTAACCGAGCATCGGCTGCGCCCGGCGCGGCTCGGTAGTTCGCCCGGCGCAGGAACCGGGGATGAGCGCCGCGGCCAGGGTAAACAGCGGATTTGCCGGTAGTTCACCCGATAGCCGCCCCAGGCGAGGCGGTTCTAGCGTCAGGGTATGTCACACGCCACCAAGCCGGCCCACTGTGCCGCGGCCGGCACACCCGTTGGCCTCAGATCGCCGCGCCGCCAGGTCCCCGGCTGGCTGCGGCCCGATTGGAGCCGCCTGGCCGGTCCCCGGCCGCGGCCCGCAGCGGGGGGCAGGCCCGTGGCGCTGCGCGACGGGTCGAAGGTGGTGATACGGCAGGTCCGGCCCGCTGACGCCCCGCTGCTGGCCGACGGGTTCGCCCGGCTGAGTCCCCGATCCCGCCAGATGCGCTTCCTGACCAGAAGAAAGGAGCTGTCCGGTGCCGAGCTGCGCTACCTCACCGACGTCGACCACCACGACCATGAGGCGCTCGTCGCGCTGAACCATGCCGACGGGCGCGGCGTGGGCATCGCCCGCTACATCCGGCACGCCGGCGACCCGCACGCTGCCGAGATCGCCGTCACCATCGTCGATGACTGGCAAGGCCGCGGCCTGGGCACCGAGCTGCTGACCCGGCTGTCCGGCCGTGCCCGCTCCGAAGGCATTCACCGCTTCACCGCGCTGGTCGCCGAGGACAATACGGCGGTGGCCCGGATGCTGCGGAACACCAGCGCCAGCCTTGCCGGCCGCAGTCCCGGCACCGTCGAGTACGAGATCACGCTGATGCCTCTAGGGAACAGCACGGCCACGCCGGCCGCGGGCCGCTGCCAGGACCGTGTGCGAACGCCGTGCTGAACTGCCCGGGGCCGCACTCCACGGGGCTGGGCCAAGGCGGCGACCGTGCGCTCGCATGGACCGCGGGACCAATGGTCGTGGCCCCATGGCGTTCGATCTCGCCAGTATGCAGGCCGGCACGGATCTGCAGGCCGGTCTCCCGGCTGCATCGCGGATAGCGCAGACGCAGCCAGTGGCCTGCGTTGGACCGTCGAAGGTGGCAAAGAAGCCGTCGCCAGCGGTATCGATCTCAATTCCTCCATAACGGTCCAGGAGCTGGCGAACTCGGGCGCATACCAGAGCACAGAACGTAACGGCCGCGCATACGGCATCGAGGGCGCCTCCCGTGCGGACGCGCAGACATGCCGAGCCCGGACGACGATCGCAGAGCGTCACGGGCTTCCCTGTGGCCCCAGCGCGCATCGCCGCCGTTGGTACGTCTGCCTGGCCATCTGCAGGGTGGCCCTGGCCGTGCCTGAGCGGGCAATCTGCGCGGGCATCCTCGTAGCTGTCCTGGTCAAGGAGCCGGGCGCGGCGGCGCCGATGATGCCCGTGCCTCCAGCGGCGCCAGGGCGCACCAGGCACAGATCGCGGCCATATCCAGCGGATCTGTCAGCGACAGCGAGCTCGGCCAGGGCCTCGCGGATATCGGCCTAGGGCCGAACGGCCCGGCCATGCGGGACCTCGGGCCGCAGCGCCCGCTGACGCAGTAAGACAAGGCTGAAAGAAACGAACAGCCCGCGAATGGCGGAGGTGAATATATGACAACCGGGAGGGGACTGGCGAACAGCCGGGACGCGCTAAGGGCCTTGCCCAGCCGGGAGCCCCCGGCCCCCGGGCCCGCTGCCCACGAGCGCGCCCTGCGGACGCTCAGCCCAGCCGAGTGCTTCGACCTGCTGGAACCGGGCGGCATCGGCCGCGTCGGGTTCGCCTCCGCAGACGGGATCATGATGCTGCCGGTTAACTTCGCCGTAACGGGAAAGACCATTATCTTCCGAACCGCACCGGACACGCTGCTGGCCTTGTACGCCGATGCCCAGGTCAGCTTCGAAGTCGACCGCCTCGACGAGGCTCTCCATGAAGGCTGGAGCGTCCTGGTGCATGGTCACGCGCACAAGGTCACTGATGAGCGTGAAGTAAAGCACCTTGAGGACGCAACGCACCTCGAGCCGTGGGCACCCGGCGCCCGCGACGTGTACGTGCGCATCGTGCCGGCCCGGATCAGCGGGCGGCGCATCCAGCCAGGCTGGGCCAGCCCCCCGCCGCCAGGCACGGAACCTTAGCCCGCTCCTCGATGCACCAAAGGTCACGAAACGTAACTAATCTTGGTGATGGCACGCGCAAAGAGCCGTTCGGCGCGGCTCAGGTTAGGAGCCTCTGCTGGTTCATGGCTGCACAGATCAGGTGGTGCGTGCCTATCCGCCACCTGTATCAGGCTGCCAGAGCGCGGTCGCCATCGATCCGCCATCAGGGCGTGGACCGGGCGAGACGGTCGTCTCGGGTCACGAGTTCTCCGGCTAGTTCCTTGCCGGACTGCTCGCCGCCAGATAGGCCGGGTGGCCAGGGCCTGGTCGCGGCCCGGCGGCCGGTGCCTTGCCACGGGCCCGCGAGCGGGCCACCATCGTTGCTAGGGACTGTGGAATTCAAGTCATGGAACTGCTGGAGCGAACGTCGTTTCTGCGCACGCTGGCCGGGTATGCCGGCGCGGCGAGGCTGGGCGACGGCCGGCTGGTCCTGGTGTCGGGCGAGTCGGGAATCGGGAAGCCGCGCTTGTCGAGACGTTCCAGCAGCATACGAAGGGTACCCGCTGGCTGTGAAGGGTACCCGCTGGCTGTGGGGTGCCTGCGACGCGCTGCTGACCCCCCGTCCGCTGGGCCCGCTGTTCGACAGCGGCGCACAGGTCGGCGGGGAACTCGACGCCCTGTGCCGCCAGGGGGCGCACCGGGACCGATTGTTCTCGGCCTTCCTGCCTCGGCACGTCGTACCTGAACCAGGGGCAGGTGGACGACGGTACCGCGGCCCTCGGCAAGGCGCGGGCGCTCGGTGACCTGCTGCACGAGCCCGGCCTGGTGAGTTACGCCCTGAACGCGCTCGGGCTCGCGATGGCCGCTCCGGGGCCAGGACGGAACGGGCACCCTCGAGCAGGCGCTGCGGATCGCGCTGGACGCAGGCCTGCAGGAAGCGGCCGGCCGCGCTTACTCCAGCTTGCAGGAGGCCGCTGCCCGGGTCGCACAGGTTCGAGGACGCCGAACACTACTACGCCGCGGGCATGGCCTACTGCGAGGACCGCGAACTCGGCGTGTTCAGCCTGTGCCTGCTGGGCTGGCGGACCTGCGCCCTGCTGCTGGTGGGGCATGGGACGAGGCGGCGGAGGTCTGCACCCGGATGCTGGGAGCACGCGGCATCTCGCCGGTCAACCAGATCAACCCGCTGCGGGTCCTGGGCACGATCCGCGGGCGCCGCGGCGAAGCCGGGGCGTGGGACCTGCTGGACGAGGCGCTCGCGCTGGCCGAGGGGTCCGGCGAGCCGCAGTGGATCGTCCCGGTGCGGACAGCGCGGGCGGAGCTGAGCTGGGTCGCGGGGCAGCCCGGGCCCGCGGCGCAGGAAGTCATGGCGGCCTACGACCGGGCGACCGGGCACCCCGATCCGTGGCTGTCCGGGTCACTCGCCATCTGGCTGCCGAGGCTGCGGGCGGCGGCCGATCCCCCGGCCGGCCTGCCGGAGCCGCCGGCCGGCCTGCCGGAGCCGTTCGCCCGTAAGACGGCGGGCGACTGGCGCGGGCCGGCCGCGGCGTGGGACCAGCTTGCCAGGCCATATGATGCCGCCGTGATCAGACTGGGCTCGCCGGATGAAGCCGCGCTGCGAGAGGCCCTCAAAACCCTCGACGATCTCGGCGATCTCGGCGCCCGGGCAACCGCGGCGGCGGCCCGGCGGCGGATGAAAGAACTGGGGATGCGAGCGATCCCGCGCGGGCCTCGCCCGGCCACGCGGGCCGCTCCGGCCGGGCTGACAGCCCGCGAACAGGAGGTGCTGACGCTGCTTTCGGAGGGCCTGCCCAACCGGGAGATCTCCCGGCGCCTGGTCATCTCCGAGCGGACGGTGGAGCATCACGTCTCCGCCGTGCTGTCCAAGATCGGTGTTGTGTCCCGGACTGAGGCGGTCCGCGAGGCCGCCCGGATGGGCATCGGGGCCGAAAGCTCGTAATCGCTGGGCGCGACTGATCATCGGCGGGAGCTGGTCGGCCCGGGCGTGAGCCCATCGGGCGGTCAGGCAAGTTAATGGTGCTTTGGTTACAAATCTCGGGGAGCAGAGGGTGCGGGGGTTGTGGCCCGAAGCGGCCGTGATGGGCCGGGCTGCTGTCCTCTGGTGCTGTCAGCTGGTCAGCAACCGGCCCAGTCGATGCGCGGGGAATTGGATCTTCCGGGTGACCCACCCAGACTCTACGGTCGGCACTACGACCGATCGAGGTCCCAGGAGGCACACGATGATGACCACGAACGAACCACAGGACCCGCGTCAGCCAGCAGGGGCCGACAGCCCAGGCGACATCCCAGCCGGGCGGCCCGCGGCGCTGTCCCGCCTGGACGCGCTCCTTGGGGAGTGGGAGATGGAGGGTTTCCTTCGAGGCTGGCTACTTCGGCACTGGCTGTCCCCCGGTCGCCGGCCGGGGCGGCCGGACCAGGTTCACTTGGCTGGACGGGGCGTTTTTCTTGATCCAGCGCTTCACGGCTGGCAATCCCACCGCGCCGGGCGGCATCGTGATCATCGGCCCGGTGAAACGGCGGAGACCTTCTGCCAGCACTACTACGACTCGCGCGGAGTCGCCCGCATCTACCAGATGAGCCTGATCACCGGCGCCTGGAAGCAGTGGCGAGAGGCCTCCGGCTTCTGGCAGCGCTACACCGCGGTGTTCTCCGACGACGGCAGGACGATCAAGGGCGCCTGGGAGGCTCAGCGGAAGGGTCGCCGCGCAAGCACGACTTTGACCTGACCTACCGTGCGGCCCGGGTAACTCGGCCCGCGGCCAGAGCTGGAACCGGCGGCGATCCGGCGGCAGCGAAGGGGTGATGATGGACCCGTTGATTGATCCCGGGGAGTATGCAGCGCTTGCCTATTGCACCTATCTGAACCAGGCCTCGCTGGGGCTGATACCTCGCACCTCGCTGGAGGCGAGCGTCCGGTTCCTGGCCGATGTGGCCCAGCATGGCAACCTCCGCCTGTCGGACCAGGCCGAGGCAGGGGTTCTGGACGGGCTGCGAACGGCCGCGGCTGAGCTACTCGGAGCGCCGGTGGCTTCGGTCGCGGTGGTGGGCGGGGCGAGTGAGGGCCTGGGCCAGCTGGCCGCGCTGTTGTCCAGCGCCGGGGGCGAGGTGGTCTTGGTGTCCAGTGACTTCCCCAGCGTGACCTACCCGTGGCTGGCCGCCCGGGACCGCTTGGGCATGCACATCCGCTGGGTCCGCGATACCCCGGCCCGTGACCTCACGCTCTCCCTGCGATGCCATCAGCGAACGGACAACGGTCGTGTGGGTCAGCCCGGTTCAGTTCGCCACTGGCAGCCAGGTCGATGTCGCGGCCCTGGTGGCGCGCGCCCGAGACGTTGGTGCCTGGGTGGTGGTCGACGTGACCCAGATGGCCGGTGCCGCTCCGGTCACCATGACGCAATGGGGAGTGGACGCGCTGGTCTGCAGCGGCTACAAGTGGCTGTCCGCGCCGTCCGGCGTTGCGCTGCTCGCCATTACCGAGAACCTGGCGGCGGCCACCCCCGTGATCGTTGGCTGGAAAGGCAGCGCCACGCTTTTCGACTTCACCCCGCAGGAACGTTCGCTCGCCGCTGACGCCCGCAAGTTCGAGCTGTCGACCATGTCCTACAGCGCCGCCGTGGGCCTGCTCACGTCGATCAAGCTGCTCACCGGCATCGAGCTGACGGCGATCAGCGAGCACGCTAGCCGACTGGCGGCGGATCTGGCCGACCAGACCGCGCCGCTGGGATGGGCGCCTTACCGGGTGCCAGGTGAGCGTTCGGCAAGCGGGCACATCGTCTCGCTCAGGCACCACGCTGCCGCGGCCGACCAGGTGCAGGCCGCGCTGGCGAGCCGGCACAAAATCAGCACCAGCTACCGCGCCGGCGGCATCCGGGTATCCTTGCACGCCTACAACAGCAGCGACGACATCCGCGCCCTTGCACAAGTGCTCGCCTTCGTTGCCTCACGCTAAAGATCTTCAATGGTGGGGGTTACCAAGCAGTGTGAGGTCGAGCCCAACCTCCCATGTCCTCCCAGTAGCACCAGTCCGGGTGCGTTTGCGGGCCGCGCTCAGTGGGCGCGGACTGATCCCACGTGGACCACCGGTCACCCTCGGGCAGCCCGAACGTCTCGGAGCCGAAGTCGGCCGGCGGGAGGCGCCGGCGCCGGTCGCGCTTGACGAAGGTGGACTCGTCGTCGTCAAACCGCCGCTTGCCGCGGCGGAACTGAGAGCTGGACATGGCGGAAGCTCCTGGTGCAGGAAGTGCGGGCGGGCAGCGAGAAACTCGTGATAGTCCTCATCTGCGTCCCTCCTTCCTGCTCAGCGAGCATCCGCCAGTCGCGGGCGGCGACGGCAGGGATGCGGGCTGCCAGCCTGACACGCCGCCAGGCAGCGGGCAACAGGTTTGCCGCCGGCCAGCCTCCCGTCGCGGCAGCGATCGTGCGGGCCGACACCAACCGGCCGGTTACAGGGCGTACCCGCCACCCGTTGCCGCCCGCGCCCATCGCCGCCGATATGGTCGGCTGCGCCGTCACGTTCGGGCGGGTCGGCGGTCGCGCAGATACGGATGCGCTGTATGCCTTCCTGCACTTCGCGCCCAGCGTCCCGGTAGTGCGTGTGAAGAAATGCCGTGCGGCGTCCCGATCGTATGGGGGCTTAGGTATTGGCGAGTTCGGGTCCGGTTGTGCTGTTGATGAACTCGATGATCATGGGCCAGTAACGGTGCGGAGCGTCCATCCAGGTGAAGTGGCCTGCTCCATCGATGATCTCGAGCTGTGCGATGCCTTCGGGCAGCGCGCCGACGATCTCTTCGGCGGCGGCGACCGGTGTGACGGGGTCGAGCTCACCGACCGAGACGAGCGTTGGCGAGCCGACGCTGCTCAGCTGATCGACGATGTCGAGTCGGCGGATGAGCTCCATCCCGTTCGTGTTAAGCGCGAGATTCTTGGGCGTGTGAGCCTCGCGCTCTTCGTCCGGGAGGTGTGGCCCGAAGGCGGCATAGACGCGTGCCTCCTCCTCGTCGGGCAGGTTCTCGCCGGCGTAGCTGCGCCCCGCGATCTCTGCGACGTCATCGCCTGCGACGCGGCGGAAGCCCTCAACCATCCGCGGCATGTCCCACCGCGCGAACCCGGATTGGACGATGAGCCCGGCCGCGTGTCCCGGGTGGCGCGCCCCGTAGAGCAGGACAACCGGGCCGCCCATCGAGTGCCCGAACACGATCGGCCTGTCTATCCCGGCCGTGTCACAGAAGACGCGGACGTCGTCGGCGCATGTCTCAAAGCTCCACCCGGCTGCGTCGCCCCAGGCCGATCTCCCGTGCCCGCGCAGGTCGAGGTAGACGACCTGGGCATGCGCCGCGAGCCGGGCGAAGTCCGGCTTGAAGTAGGAGTGGTCGTAGACCCCGGGGCCGCCGTGAACCAGCACCACGGTCGGCCGCTGCCGCATCTCGCTCCCGTCCGGCACCAGCACCGGCCCCTCCACGTCGAACCACAGCCGCGTCCCATTCACATCGATGTGCATCGGGCTGGTCCCTTCGAGACGTGCGCGCTTGCCGCGATCAAAGCAGGTGGATCCAAATCCGGCCGCCGCTGTTGAGGCGTCCGCTTCGTGAGCGAGGGCCCGGTTACCCCCGAGACGCGGCAGTCCCCATAGCATCTCGTAGAGCACCTGAGGGCGGCCGGCGGTGTCGAACGCCCCGAAGGTCACTGTCGGGTTATCCGGATCGGCTGGGTCGACGAGGAAGGTCCGCTCGTCGAGCGGGAGCGCCTGGCACCCGCCGGATGCACCTGGGCGGCGTCACCGCGAACACCACGGGCGAGTGGACGGTGCAACAGGCCCGCAACCTCGCCCTCAGCCTCGGCGAGCTGTTCGAGGACATCAGATTCCTGCTCCGCGACCGGGGATCGAACTTCACCGCCTCGTTCGACGCCGTCTTCCAGGCCAACGGCGCCGGGATCCTGCGCGCCGCGGTCCAGGCTCCGCGCATGAACGCGACCTGCAAGCGCCTTGTCGGAACCCTTCGCCGCGAGCTTCTGGACCGTGTGCTGGTCCTCGGCGAGCGACATCTCCGATCGATCCTGGCCGAGTACCAGGTGCACTACAACACGGCCCGGCCTTCTCCAGGGCTCCCCAGGCTGTCGCATGACATTGCGCTGGTGAGACATTTACCGGTCCTTGCAACGCACTGCAGGCCTGTCGTGCACGTCAGGGCTACTCACAGGTCGTCTTCCTCGTCTCCGGGCGCGTTATCCGAGACCGCGCCCTCATAGCCCTGCGTCGTGCCGGGGCTGACCCAGCTGGTCCGCAGCCGACCGGAGGACATCATGGCGTGAGCCACTGCGGACAGCAGCAAGAGCGCTCCGGCCACTACCAAGATGATGCCTAAGACGTGCAGGGAACTGGACGTCGATGCGATCAGCAAGACCAAGCCGACGGCAATGAGGACAATGCCCAGGCCGACACCCATCGCGCGCCCCCGGGACCTCGGCTTGCCCGGCTCGGGGAATTCCCTCACCGGTGGGCCGGCCTGTTTCCGTCCGGCACTCCGGAAAGGGCGGCGGGGAGTGTTCCTGCGGCAGGGCCTGACCAGACCGTTACGATGATGCTCATTGGAGCAACTCCTCCCCTCTGCGTTTGCACGGAACGCTCATGCGCGGCGCCGGACGGCAGCGCTGACACTAAATGACGTTGCCACACCGGGCCGTTGTCAGCACTACCCGGGCATCACCGGCAGGGTGATCTGCGGTGATCGTGATATCAGCCCGCCGCGGCGTCATGGCCGACCCGCGTGCCCACCAGTATAAGGCGGCACCCCATACGGGCCGGCCTGCAGCATCTGCGCAACCTCAGGCCATCGCGCCTGCAGCGGAGCAGCAGCCAGTGCGGGTCCATGCCCAGCCAGCGGCAGCTCCCGCCCGCGCCTGGCCTGCCAGCCAAGCCCGGCCCGTGGGGCTGGATGCCGGCCACCCCCGTCCAGGCCGGCGGTCAAGAGACGATCTTTCCTATCCCGCCCGCCCAAGGACCCGAATACCGCGCTGAGCAGTCGTTTCCCTACCACTAGGAAAAATTTGAACCAGTGCCCTTGTCTCTGAAGTTTCGCACTTTTGTGGTCCCGGAGGCGGGCGATTGCCGGCGGGCGGCGGGCCGGGGATGTCGCGACATGGCGGTTTGCGGGGCTTTGGTGCGTGATCTGGCGGGCTGAACGCGGAAGCATCGGCGGTGCTGTTGTCCGCCTCGTGCTGAGGGAACCCGCCGATGCCTCCGGGACTGAATCTGCCCGCCTCGCTGCTGAGCCTGCTGAATGAGCTGCGGCTGTGTTTCACCGCGCCGGGGTTCGTCACGTTCTGCGGCCTGCTGGCCGGGCTGGCGGGCCGGGTGCGGCGCCGTACCGTAGTTGGCATGCTGCTGGGCGGGTGCCTGCAGCACCTGTGGCCGCATGACCGGGCGCACTATTTCTTCGCCCGTGCCCGCTGGGAACTGGATCAGCTCGGCCTGGCGGTCGCGCAGCTGGCGGTGACGCTGCTGGTGCCGGCGGACGCAGCCCTGCTGGTGGCGGTCGATGACTCGGTGTTCCGCCGGTCCGGGCGCAAGGTGCACGGGGCGGGCTGGCAGTACGACGGCAGCTCGCCGTCGAGGAATAAGCTCAGCTACGGCAACTGCTTTGTTACCGCGGCCCTGGTGGTAAGGCTGCCGTTCTGCGCCCGCGCGGTGGGGCTGCCGGTGCTGGCCCGGCTGCATCTGCCCGGCAAGGGGAACGGTCCCGGCAAGGTGGAGACGGCCGCTGCCCTGGCCGGCCTGCTCGCGCTGGCCTTCCCCGGCCGCCTGGTCCATGTGGTGGCCGATGCGGCCTATCACGGCCCGGCGCTGCGCGGCCTGCCGGAGAACGTGACCTGGACCTGCCGGATCCCCCGCAACGCGGTGCTGTACGACCTGGCGCCGCCGCGCACCGACAGGCGGGGCCGCCCCAGGACCAGGGGGGACCGGCCCGGCACCCCACGCGACATCGCCGCTGCCGCATCCTGGGACACCGTGACCGTCACCGCCTACGGCCGCGAGCACGTCAGGCACGTCGCGGAGGTCGCCTGCCTGTGGTACGGGTCCTGGCACACCCGCAAGGTGCGGCTGATCCTGATCCGCGACGAGCACACCGCTGCCGGCTATGACCTGGCCCTGGTCACCACGGACCTGGGCGCCTGCCCGGCCGCGCTGGTCATGCGGTACGCCGCCCGGTGGGCGATCGAGCAGGCGTTCGCCGGCGCCCGCAACATCCTCGGGGCCGGCGAGGCCCGCAACCGGGTCAAGCTCGCCGTCGAGCGCACCGTCCCGTTCGCCATGCTCGCGTACACCCTGATCGTGGTCTGGTACGCCCGCCACGGGCACGACCCGGCCGACACCGGCCACCGCCGCGCCAGCCAGCCCTGGTACCGCACAAAGACCGAGCCGGCCTTCGAGGACATGCTCATCAAGCTCCGGCGGACCATGATCACGGCACGTTTTTCCGGCAGCCGCCCAGCTCAGCCCACCAGCGAGCAAATCCACGCCGTGCTCGCGGCCTGGGACGCAGCCGCAGCATAAGTGCGAAACTTCAGCTTGTCTTCACCTCGCAGGGAGTCACCGTCGGCAGCCTAGGAGTGTTGCCGAGCCGAAAGACACCGCGGAACATGCGGGGGCACAGAGTCAGGGGACCCGGCCGCCAGAGCGCGGCCAGCACTGGTACGCCCGAATCTAGCCGATGTGAGCGAGCGGTTGTAGTTTGGCGCTAGTGGCGCCATAATGGCATCATGCCCAGCGTGCAGATCAAGGATGTCCCGGAGCAGACCCATGCTGTCTTGCGCCAGCGCGCGGCCGCCGCGCACCAGTCGCTGCAGGAGTATCTGCGGGCCCGGCTGATCCAGGAGGCCAGCGAGCCGACCCTTGACGAGGTTCTGGACCGGGCCGGCGGCGGGCCGGCGGCTCGGTGCCGCTGAAGGCCGCGGTGGCCGCAGTCCGCTCCGACCGTGATCGTCGTTGATGCCAGCATCCTGGCCGTCGCCGTCGCTGACGACGGCCAGGACGGCGACCAGGCCCGCGCCCGGCTGCGCGGCGAGCACCTGGCGGCCCCCGAGCTGCTCGACCTTGAGGTCACCTCCGTCTTGCGGCGGCAGATCCGGGCCGGCCTGATCGATGGCCGCCGCGCGTCCCTGGCGCTCGCCGACCTTGCGGCGATGCCCCTGCAGCGGGCCCCGCACCGCCCGCTGCTCGCCCGTTGCTGGGAACTACGCGACAACCTCACCATCTACGACGCGGCCTACGTCGCACTCGCCGAAGCGCTGAAGGTGACCCTGCTGACCGGCGACAAGCGACTAGCCGGAGCCACCGGCCCGCGGTGCCACATCGAAGTACTGCGCCCGGCACCCTGAAATCGGCATCCCGAACTTCCGGTCGTAGCCGCGTTGAGGTACGTGGCGTCGGACAGGAGCGCGACGAGACATAGACGGGAGCCCGCAGACCTGGTTCGCGATCGCGGGCGCTCGCTGCGGTCGATGCGCCCGAGCGCCGGCCCAACGCCGATCGCAGAGCGTGATTGGCACTCTCATGGCCGACGCGCAAGTAGCCGCCGATCTGTGCCGAAGCGACTCGGCCGCCGATAGTGTTCTGCGCGAATGTTCTGGGCATGGCCTGCGCGTCGGCTGCCTGGGGTCGCGGCGGGTCCCGCGGCCGCGGGGCGGCCCAGGTCAGCTGCTGAGCGGTTCTTCGGGCCGGGGGAGCACGTGCTGGCCGGTTCTGGTCGCCCGGGCGGCGTAGAAGACGGCGAGGGCGGTCGCGGCGGCCACGCCGAGCAGTCCGGCCAGGGCGTAGATCTCCCGGGGGCTGAGCACGGCGGCGACCGCTCCGCCCGCCAGCAGCGAGACACCCTGGGCACCCCCGAGAGCGGCGTTGGCAGCGGCCGACACCCGGCCCCGTTCGGCGTCGGGCGTGCGGGTGACGAGCAGAGTCGAGGCGCACACGCTTGCGTATCCGTTCCCGATCCCGCCGAGCACCGACAGCGGCACTAGCATCCAGACCGCCGGGACCACGGCGAACGGGGCGAGGGCAGCGCAAGTGATGCCCGCACCCGCGATCGTCGCCCAGGTCTGGGCGCGCTCGGTTCTGAGCCGTCCAGCCCCCAGCGACCCGGCGACGATCCCGGCGATCCACGCGGCCAGGGCGACCCCGTACCAGGCTCCTCCAGCGTGAAGCGTGATCCGGATCAAGAAGACGAGCACCACATCGACCATGCCGACCAGCAGGACCAGCACGACCAGGCCGATGATGAGCGGGGCGAGCACCGGGTCGGCGCGCAGGATCTCGAAGCCGTCCCGGGCCACCGCCGGGCGGCCGTCCGGCCCGAGCGCGGCCGGAGTCCGCCGGGTGCGGACGAGCGCGGCCGCCGCCGTCACCACGACGAAGGTGGCCGCGTCAACGACCAGGGGCAGACCAGTCCCGAACGCCCCGGCAAGCAGGCCGGCGACTGCCACGCGCGCGCCCACCACAACAAGGGCGTTCAGTGACTGCACGGCCGACACCGCTTCGGCCACATGGTCCTCGCCGACGATACGGGGAACGAGCGCCGACCAGGTGCTGCCGGCCACCGACGCGGCCGCGCCGAGGACGGCGACCAGCACCACGATGATCACGACCGAGTGCACGAACACGAGCGGAACCGTGCACGCCACCTCGAGCAGCCCGGCGCCTACCAGGAGATGCCGGGAGTCGCGCGAGTCGACCAGACGGCCTACTGGGCGAGAGAGGAGCAGCAAAGGGATGCTCCCGGCGGCAAGCAGCAGGGCGACCTCGTAGGGCCGGCCGCCGTCGGCCTGCAGGCGAAGGGTGAGGGCGACCAGCGCCACCTCGTCGCCGAACGTCGACACCACCCGCCCGGCCAGGGCGATGAGCAGGTCTCTACGGCCCGAGCCAATGTTAAGCGTTTGCTGAACAGTATTTGCTTAACATTTCCCGGTCAAGCGGTAACCTTGATCGATGTCCGAGAGTTATGACCAGGAGCGATCACCGCAGGACGCCCCTCCCTACCGCTTCGAGAATCCGCGCAGTATCCGGGCCCTGGCGCACCCGGCCCGGCTGGCCATCATCGACGCCCTGGCGACGGGCGAAGAGCTGACCGCCACCCAGTGCGCGGAGCTAACCGGCCTGAGCCCGAGCGCGACGGCGTACCACCTCAATCTCCTGGAACGGTACGGGCTCGCCGAAACGGCGCCCCCGAGACCGGACCGCCGGGAGCGGCCGTGGCGAGCGACCGGACGCCAAATCCATGCCGACCTGGACGGCTCGACGCCCGCCGGCGCCTCGGCCACCGCAGCCGTCGTCGCGGCCCACATCGACATGACCCGCGCCATCGCTGTCGAGTTCACCGCGGCCGGCCACGCCGAGCCTGAGCAGTGGCGTGATGCCGCCGTCTTGAACAACGCTGACCTCTGGCTGACCGCCGGGGAGTTTCAGCGGGTGGGCGAGGAGCTGGGAGCGGTCATCGCTCCGTACCGGAGGCGCACACGCCCGGCGGGCAGCAGGCAGGTCAGGGTCATGAACGTCGTCGTCCCACGCCGGCGCGCCCGCCCCGAACCGGGTTCGCCAGAGGCATGAATCCGCCAGCTGGGCAATAAAGGGCCATCCTCATGAGCACGCAGCCGACCCTGACCACCGCGTCGTCCCGCCGAGCGGCCAGAGCCCCGTATCCCCCGAGCCGGGTCCTCGAACGCCATGCGCCAGTGCCCCGATGGCGACTACTGCCGGCTCGCTGACGCACAGCAATGTCGAGCCCAGCCCGCTCGGCAAGAGCACATAGTCGGCA
>CAWIJO010000013.1:0-33236 GCA_963836355.1 uncultured Actinomycetes bacterium
GAATCCCAGAAGCCGTGGAGCACGCGAACCGTCCAGTCCGCCACCATACGGCATGCGGACATCGAACCTGCGGCCCTGGGCCAGCCGAGCACGGTCGAGAGCGAACCGTTCTTCGGTCGTCGCCACGAAACGACTAAGGGTGGCGCGGGGAAGCTCACCGGCCGATGCGGTCAGCAACTGCCGGGGCGTGATTCTCGGGTCGAAACCCGCAGTGATGTCGAGCGTGCGGTCATCCGGCCCAATGGCAGCGTCTCCATGTTGTTGTCGCGCAGGTAGCGGCCGACCTGGTGCGCGGACCAGACGGCACACCGGGTCGGGCAGCCGAGTCATCGGGACCGAAGCCTTGCAGCACCGCGACGAACCGTTGCCGCTGCCCGCCGAACCGTCGAGCAGGTGCCCCGGATCGAAGTCGCAGGCGCCCTTGGTCCGCAGTAGCAGGGTCATATGCTCCCCTCCTGCCATGACGGCCTGTGACCAAACGGTCTTCCATCGTCGACCTCTCCAACGCTGCCGGAACGGGGTAGGAGAGAGCGCTATTCTCCTCGTCCTCCCCGCAGGTGCCGGTTCCCGCCGGGGAAGCCCGCGGTAAGAATCTGCCCAGACTGATCATGCATGCCAGGTGCGCGCCCTTGTTGATCCCGCCATGGGGGCCTTCCTGGCAGGCCGGTGAGCTCTGTAAGTGGACCTCGTGGTTCAGAATCCGCTGCCCTCCTCGTCGGGATCGACCACCACTGCAGCACCTTCAGCAGTTCGCCGATACGTGCCGAATTCAATCCGTACCGAGATAAATGGCCAGATCAGAGCCCCCTGCGCACGCCGTTTACAGAACGGCTGCTCTGCCAACAGCCGCTTCGGATCCCAGTGGGGGTGTGATGGTGGGGAGCAGATCCGGAGTCGGGTCTTCCGCGCAGAGCAGGGCCCGGACCCATCGGTACGGGCCGCGTACCCGCAACTCGCCATGGGGCGCCGGTACCGGCAACGCCGTGAGCGACCGACCAAGGTTCCCCACCCCTGCCACAAACACGGCGGCACCGGTCACCCCCGACCCGAACCCGACCGTGTCCATTCCCGGGGCGGGACCAACGGCTATGCATCGGGCTGCTGTACCGTGCTGTGATGCAGTGGCCGGGTCAGCGATGAAGGCGGCAGCCTGCGAACGATACGGACCGCCGGAGGTCGTGCAGATCCGGGAGGTGCCGAAGCCAGTGCCGGCGGACGGTGAAGTGCTGGTCAAGGCGGTTGCGACGACGGTCAATTCCGGCGACACCCGGGTGAGGGCGCTGCGTGTCCCGCGCGGGCTGAGCCTGCCGATGCGGGTGAGGCTCGGCTTCACCAAGCCGAAGCAACCCATCTTCGGCTTCGAGATGGCCGGCCAGGTTGAGGCGGTGGGGAGGGAGGTCACCCATTTCCGGCCGGGCGACAGAGTGGTGGCCTCACGCGGGTTCGATTTCGGCTGCCACGCCGAGTATGTCACCGTGGCCGAACAAGGAGCGATCGCCAGGATTCCGGAGAGCCTGAGCTACCAGGATGCCGTGGCACTCTGCTTCGGCGGCATGACGGCTCTCATCTTCTTCCGGCTGGGGAAACTCGCCCCGATGAGACAGTGCTGATCAACGGAGCCTCCGGTGCGGTGGGCACCATGGCTGTGCAACTCGCCAAGCATCTCGGTGCCAAGGTGACCGCCGTATGCAGCGGCGCCAACGTGGAATTGGTCAGGGGTCTCGGGGCCGACCACGTCATCGACTACACGATTGAAGATTTCACGCGCAACGGGCAGCGCTATGACGTGATCATGGACAATCACGGAAACGCCCCGTACGCGCGGGTCAAGGGTTCGCTGAAATCGGGCGGCCGCTTCCTGATGGTCATCGGCGATCTCTGGCAGATGCTCGCCGCGTTGCGGCAGAAGGCCGTGATCAGCAGCAGCGAGAGCGATTCCTCGAGCGCCGCTGACTACTATCGAACCCTCATGGAGTTGGCCGAGCGTGGAGGGCTGAAGCCGGTGATCGATTCGGTTCTGCCCTTCGCGCAATCGTCGAAGCGCATCGCCGGGTCGACGGCGGCCACAAGGTCGGGAGCGTCGTGCTCACCTTCGAGCAGGATGGCTGAACCAGACGCGGATGTGCGAGCTTCTGGCTGTCCTACTCGAAGCTCGACGGTTTGCCGGGTCGTGTTGTGCGGCGGGCCCGACACCGACTAGATCGACCCGAGCTGCCACTGTGCGTGCCGAGTTTCCGCAATCCGCGGCCCGACGCCACCGACCCTGCGACCGGCGAGCGCTACCCCGGACGTGATCGTGTTCTGGGTACCGTCAGAGTCGGACAAGCAGGCACTGGTTTCAAGATCAGTCATCGCCGTGCTTCACCACGTCACATTTCGATGGCCACCCATCGGTGCTGTTGCGTGCCAGCTGGATCGGCGAGCTCACCCTGCAGGAACTGGCCGAAGTAGTTCAGGACGCCTGGCTCTCTCAAGCATCGCCCAGGAGCGCCGCAGCCTGGCTCAACGCACTACAGCCCGGCGAGCAGAACGAGCAGAACAGGTACCGGCCAGCGACGCCGGCCGGTCGTCCCCGGCCCCCGCTTCGCTCCAGATGCCGATCGCCCGCGCGTGATTGCCGTGTATCGCCTGCTGGCGTTCCTGAGGGCATGGCCACCGCTGGGCGGCTGGGGTGCATCAGCCTCTGCTGCGGATCTTGACGATGGCGGCGGTGGTGGCCTTGACGGTCAGGCTGATTCCCGCGCGCGGGCCGGTGGGCAGGGTGCTCCATTTGCCGTCCCAGGGGGTGTCGCCGGTGATCGCGGCGCCGCCGAGCGTGGCTCTCGTCCCCCTGGCGTCGCCCGGTTGCCCGCCGGCGAGAGTCATGATCTTCGCATCCCGCACCCGCCGGCCGGGCGGGACGATCGTGACGGCGGCATCCGGCGCGCCCGCGCCGTGTGCCTTGTTGATGACCGTGAGGTAATCCTCGCCCGCCGTGCCGACGCAATAGGCGGTCAGGTTGATGCGGTCCGGGTTGTGGATCCGGGTGGGCTTGACCTGCCCCGCCGAGCCGAGGGTGAACGCCTTGATGCCGTATCCCTTCGGGTTGATCACATAGCCCCCGCCGGCGGGATCGGGCACGATCGTGGCAGTGCAAAGCCCCCGCCTGTTGTGGAAATTCACGCCGGCGGCGCCGTGGGCTGCCCACCAGTGCAGGTGATCCAGCGCCCACAGCGCTGAGGCAAACGCGTCGCTCGCTCCCGCAACGCCCACGAGGTAGTCATTGGATTCGGTGAGCCGGTAGCGCAGGCCCGCCGCGGCCACCGGAGCGAGATTATTTCCGTAGAGCCAGGGATAGGGAGTGTACGTGGTGCGCGCCGGCTGAGTCCCGATCGCGGTGCCGGTCACCCATTCGGGGGACAGCATGTTGCTGATCGCCTGCTGCGCGGTCGTGCTCCGCGGGCTGCCCCCTACGTAGTAGTGCTGTGTGACCTCTGCTATCCGGCCAGAATCCCGTTCATCGCGGGCGAACCGTTCGGTCCACGACACCCCGTTGTCCGGGTCGGGAGTGTAGGTCATCCTGTCATAGGCCCCGAGGTCTGGCCCCGACAACGCCGCTCCCGGCGCCGCGGCCCCGATCGCGTCGGCAATGGCCCGCCAGTGGGTCAGGTAGGACGGGTACACGCTGCCCGGCTTCTCCGACGCCCCTTCAAAGATCGCCGATCCAACCGGTGATAGGCAGGCCAGTCCGGCTCGTTGCCAATGGCGAAGCTGGCGACACTCTCCCGGTGATGACGCCAGATGTGCCCGGTGGCCTGGGCGTGGACCGCCTTCAGGTCACCGATTGGCGGTTCATCCTGGCTGATCAGGCGCAGCGAGTAGATCACCTTCACCCCGGCCACGGCGGCGAAGGCAAACAGGTTGTCGATTCCGGTGAAGCCATCGCTGCCGGTGCCCGCCGGGATCAGCTGATCCACCGTGCCCCCGCCGATGCGGAGGTTGCCCAGGCCCAGATTGCGAAAGAGAGTGACGAGCGAGTTATTTGCCGGGCTGAACACGTTGCCCGACACACCGGCGTTGCCAGGATTGAGCGGCCCCCGCTCGAAACTCAGCCCGGCGAAATCGTTCGGGACCACCGGCCCGGGATGCTCACCGTCAACGGTGATCGTTACCGGATGGGTGCCCGGCCCGGCGGCCCCATGCATCCCGGAAGACAGCATCACCCTCACCCCAGCCCACGCGGGCAGGCAAACGCGCTACGGCTCGCCATGCGCAGCATGACCCAGTGATGCCCCGCGGCTGAAGCGGCTTGACCACCGACCGTCAGCAACGTTACTGGCTCCCTTCTGCCACCGGTGCACCGGCACCTCAGCCTGGCGATCCCGGCCGTACCACGGGACTCTCCATGACGTGGCCCACACAACACGCTCACGCCATAGCCGGCACTGCCGAGCCGCCGTTCGGCGCGGTCGGCTGGCGCTGACGACGTCCCCTCCTGATGAGCCCAGATCGCCGTTCGGCGCGCAGCACACGCCCGCGACTGCCTGGCGGAAGCTCACCCAGCGTGACAGCCGTCACCGACTTCACGGCTGACACCGGACCGGTCCCATCGGCTGGCCGTCCGGCACGCAAGCCCGGTCGCGCTGGGCACCAGCCGGAGCGACGCCAGCACGCCAGCAGCTGGAGTCACTACCCCACAGCGACATGCCCGGAGCCCTGGCCCGGTGCCGGCCGCCGAGAACGTATCTGCCGCTTCTGAAGCAGCCGGCCCGGGCCGCCAGCATCTGAAACTTATCTGGTCTGCGGACGCTGTAGCTAACGCCAAGGGAACCTGGCCGCGCCATAACAGCACGTCAGCAGACATGCACCGAACTGCCATCGCCGAGCGGGCAGACCATCTCCCTGCAGCAAGCCCGGCCACCCCGCTTACCGGACGGACCAGTCCGGTTAGATAAACCCCAGGTCACGACCCGAATGGAGCCCCCTTACGGAATCGAACCGTAAACCTTCTCCTTACCATCTATCCACGGGCTGACGCTGTAGCCATCGGCGATGACACAGGCCAGGTCAGGGGCGGTCCGCGTTGCTGTAGGCCAACTTATCTGGTCATCACACGCGGCCCCGGCGGGCCCGGACGCCGCGCCCACAGGCGGGCACCCTGGCTGCAGTCTCCCCGACCGCCAGTCACGCCGTCCAGCCGCCGCGCGGGCCAGGGCGCAACGGCCGGCCGCCAGGGCACCGCGCTGCAGGCGTCGGCCGCCGCAGCCCGCACGCCCAGCCCCGCGGAAACCAGCCCAGCGCGCTCCCTCGCGCCAGCACCCGCACCCTCCGCCAGACCCGGCCCCGCAGGCCACCAGACCGGCCTCGGCACCCAGCGCGACCTGCCCAGGGTCGACCGGATTTGCCGAAAGTAGTGTGTCTTCTCGGCGCATAGTGATGCCGATCAGCGCATAAGCTTGCACGACCGTCTTGATCGTGCGCGAATTCCACGCAAAAGCACTTCGCTCCGACGGTTGGCCATGCTGATATGTGCGTGATCGTCAGGTGCCAAGGCAGCGCGCTTTCGCGTGGTCAGTTCACGGGCTTGCCGGGGCGGTGGTCGTGGTGTAGGACGGGCTGCATGCGTGCGGTCCGCGCTCGCCACGCCTACGACGGCGAGTCATTTCTGGCTGCCGGTGCGACCGTCTTGGTCGAGGGCGGCTCGATCGTCGGTGTTGAGTCCTACGGGTTCCAGGTTCCCGGGGACTGCTCGGTGACTGGCCACGAAGGCACGCTGCTGCCGGGGTTGATCGATGCCCACACGCACCTGGTGGCCGACAGTGGAGTGTCAGCCCTGGACCGCGTAGCGGGCTACTCCGCCGAAGAGATCGAGGAGGTCATCTCCCAGGCGTTGCGCGATCAGCTCGTGGCGGGTGTGACTACAGTCCGCGACCTGGGGGACCGGCGATTTTGCGTCCTTGACCGCCGGGACCGGCAGCTGTCCGCCCCCGTGATCGAGCCGGCGATCGTCGCATCGGGGCCGCCCCTGACGAGTAAGGACGGCCACTGTCACTACATGGGCGGTGAGGTTTCGGGGACCGGCGAGATCATCGGTGCTGTAGCGGAACGGGTGGAACGGGGCGTGGACATCATCAAGGTGATGGCCTCGGGCGGCGTTAACACTCCTGGCACCGACGCGATGCTCACCCAGTTCACCACCGCTGAGCTTCAGCTCATCGTGGACCACGCGCACGCAGCCGGTGTGGCGGTGACGGCGCATGCGCATGGAACACCTGCCGTGGAGCAGGCGGTGGCAGCCGGAGTCGATGGCATCGAGCATTGCTCCTGCGTCACCGACCGCGGCTTCGGGCAGGTCAGCGAGGAGACGGTCGCGGCCCTGGCGCGGAGCCGCATCGCGGTCTGTCCCACCATCGGCATCGACCCGCAGCTGATGAAGACCCCGCCGCCGGCGATAAAAGCGATGATGGACCGGATGGGGGTGACGGCCGGGCAGATGCTGCAGGCCAGGTCGGACTTCGTCGGCCGGCTCCACCGGGCTGGGGTGCGCCTGGTGTCCGGGGTTGACTCCGGCATCGGGCCAGCCAAACGGCACGGCGTGCTCCCGCACGCCGTGTGTGAGCTGGTCACCGCGGGACTGAGCGTCACCGAGGCCCTCGCCACGGCGACCTCGGGTGCAGCGGAAGCATGCGGGGTCAGCGCGCGCAAGGGTCGGCTCGCGCCAGGCTACGACGCCGACCTTCTCGTCGTGGATGGCGATCTTGAAACCGATGTCACCGCTTTGCACCAGCCCCGGTCGGTGCTGCTACGCGGCCAGCCCGTAAGCCCCTTACCGCGGGCAACCCTCCATCTCGACGGTCCGCTCCGCCATCGTCCATCACCGCATATCCAGTAAACACTCCGCCGCGCGAAGTCAGCACAGATCGCTGCATCTGCGCAGTCAACCGTCGGCCGCTAACGCTTGCCGAGCCGCACGTATCGGCGGCTCCGCGCGCGCATCCCGCTGTTCGCCGCGCATCTGATGATCAAGGTTCTGCCATCCGAACGGTCCGGCGGGCCCGAATAGTTATGCACGACGGTCGGCACAGTTAATTTCCGGATTTGCCGCGGACAGCGCGCGTCGGGTCAGGCAGGATTGGCCACCGTCGGCCGAGGCATTCCCGCGGATCATCGACAGGAACGGAAGCCCGGTGGCGACTCCCAGGGCCAGTCACGCCGAGCCGCCGGCCGGCATCGGGCTACGTCGATCGGCAATATCGCGCTGAGTAGCTGGGTGGACAGGGAGAACGCTCGCCGAGCCGCCTGATTGAGAATCGATGTAGGCGTTGCGGCCTGGTCGTAGCGTTCAGAGGTCCGATGGGCTTGGCTCTCGAGCCGCCTGCCGACCGCTCGCGGTCTGGCTTACGAACGAAGTACCAGCCTGTCGGGTCTTGCCGTGGCGTGGCTCAAAAGAGGCGCGAGCGCGGGCCGATCCGGAATCAGGCATGCCCGCCACGGTCCTTTCCGCACGTTGACAAGGAGCGGCTGATGGCAGCAGTGATGATCGGTATCGACCCGCACAAGGGCTCGCACACCGCGGTGGCGATCAACGGGATGGAGGCGCCGCTGGGCGAGTTGCGGGTGCGGGCTTCAGCGGCCCAGGCTGAGCGGCTTGTGGCCTGGGCAGCGCCCTGGCCGGAGCGGACCTGGGCAGTCGAGGGCGCCGGCGGCCTGGGCTACCTGCTGGCCCAGCAGCTGGTGGCCGCCGGCGAGCTCGTGCTCGATGTGCAGCCGAAGCTGGGCGCCCGGGTGCGGCTGCTCGCGACCGGGGCGACGAGCAAGAACGACCCCAACGACGCCCGGTCCGTCGCGATCGCGGCGCTGCGCTCGGCGGCCCCCCGGCGGGTGACGGCCGAGAACCACGCGGCGGTCCTGAAGGTGTGGTCCAAGCGCCACCGTGACCTGGGCCGGGCACGCACCCAGGTCGCCTGCCGGCTGCATGCCGTGCTCTGCGAGCTGATCCCGGGCGGCATTTCCAAGGAGATCACCGCAGCTCAGGCTGCCAACGTCCTGGAGGGGATCGAGCCGTCCGATGCCATTGCCCGTGCCCGCTGCGAGCTCGCCACCGAGTTCCTGGATGACCTGCGCCGGATCGACGCCCAGCTGCGCGACACCAGGAAGCGTCTCACCGCGGCGGTCCGGGCATCGGGCACCACGCTCACCGGGATCTTCGGCGTCGGCCCGGTTATTGCCGCCACCGTGATCGGCTATGTCGCCGACGCGTCCCGTTTCCCCAGCCGGGTGTCGGCGTACTCCCTGCCGTGCAGAGCGAGGTACGGATTGGCGTGCAGAGGGTGGATGGTCAGCTGTGGCCGGTGCCGAAGAGTTGCTCGCCGTCGTCGTGGCCGAGCAGGAAGGTGAAGCGGGCCAGGTCGGTGCGCAGTTCAGCGAGGTCGTAGCCCTGGGTGCCGATGAAGCGGCCGAATGAGGCGGCGAGGTGGGCGTGGTCGGTGCCGCCGAGCCACTGGCTGATGAAGGTGAGCATCTCGGCGAGTTCGGCGGCGTCGGCGAGATCGAGGTGCATCAGGGGAGCTGGCATCGGGTCTTCCTCGGGTGGTGCTCAGCGGGCGGGCGCGCTGACGGGCTTCTTGGTGTTCTGCTGCTGGCGGGCGTGGGTGAGGCGATAGGAGACGGTGCCGGTCTTGATGATCTGCCTGGCGGACGTCAGGCGGTCGCGCTGGCCACGGTGGTTTCGGCGGCGGCGAGCCGGTTTTTCAGCCGGTAGCTGGGCCCGTTGATCGCGATGACATCGCAGTGGTGCAGGAGCCGGTCCAGGATGGCGGTGGCCAGGACTTCGTCGCCGAAGACGGATCCCCATTCGCTGAAGGCCTTGTTGGAGGTCAGCAAGATGGCGCCCTTCTCGTACCTTTTGGAGATCATCTGGAAGACGAGGTTGGCTTCTTCGCGGTCCAGCGGCAGGTAGCCCACCTCGTCGAGGACCAGGACGTGGGGGCGCAGGTAGGTGCGCAGCTTGCTGGTCAGGCGGCCGATCGCGTCGGCGGCCTTGAGCTGGCGGACCATGTCGTCGAGGGTGGTGAAGTAGACGGTGTATCCGGCCCGGCAGGCCGCGACCGCCAGCGCGACCGCGATATGTGTCTTGCCGACGCCGGGCGGGCCGAGCAGCGCCGCGTTGGCCTTGGCCTCGACGAACGCCAGGGTGGCCAGGTCCCGGACTTTCCGCGGGTCGAGTTCGGGCTGGTAGGAGAAGTCGTACTCGTCCAGCGTCTTGTGGTGGGGCATCTTGGAGATCCGCAGCGCGTGCCGCAGCCGCCGTTCCTCGCGGACGGCGAGTTCTTCTTCCAGGACCAGGTCGAGGAAGTCCAGGTAGCCCATCTGGCCGGCGTCGGCGCGCTGCACGTACTCGGTGAGCGTCTCGGCCAGGTGCGGTAGCCCGAGCTTGGCCGCGGTGGCCCGGATCCGGGTGGTGACCAGTTCGCTCACGTACTGTCCTTCGGGTCGGTGGCAGGGACGGTGGTGAAGGGGCGGGTGCCGGTGATCTGGTCATAGACCGACAGCGGCCGGTGCCCGACGGTGATATTCGCCGCGTCAGCCCGGGCCAGCAGGAACCGCAGCGTGCCCGAGGGTTCGCTGCGCCCGCGTCCGCGGTCATCGTGGTGCCCGCCGCCGGGGAAGGTCTCGCCGCTGGTGGTGGTGGCGCGGGTGTGCCCGTCGGGCAGCGGCTTCCAGTGTTCGGGGTCGGCGATGCGGGCGCCGCGGCCGACCGCGCGCGGGTGCACGGCCAGCAGCGTGACGCCGTTCTCGTCGGGCACGGTGGCGTGCAGGCTGACGGTGGCGGCGCTGGCGCGGACCTCGACCATCTGCCGGTGGAACACCCGGGCCGCCGGGACGGAGTACAAGTTGGCCTCGAACGCGACCAGGCAGTCCTTGCCGACGTGCCGCAGGTGCCGGTTCGCGACCACATACGGCCTGGCCGGGACCGGCGCCAGCGCGGCGTGATCACGCTGGGCCCGCACCCCGATCACCTCGCCGTGGGTGCGGTGCACGGTGCGGCGCCGGGCCGGCACCCAAGCCAGGAACGCGTTGTCGAGCTCGCCGGTGGAGGCGAACGACCGGCCGGCCAGCACGTGATCCCGCACGATGATCACCTGCCGCTCGACCCGCCCCTTCCCGGTGGGCCGGTAGGCCGCCAGCACGTCGATGTCGAAACCGTAGTGCCCGGCGAACGCCACCGCTTCGGGGTGCAGCGGGACCGCCTGCCCGGGTGCGACGTGCCGGCGCACCACGGTCTTGGTGCGGTCATACACGATCGAGCCGGGCACCCCGCCGAAATGCGCGAACGCCCGCCGGTGACACGCCCAGAACGTCGCCAGATCCTGGCTGGTGGTGAAGCAGCAAAACGGATCCCGCGAATACGACAGCACCATGTGGAACGAGTACACCTTGCCGACCCCAACATGGGCGAGGATGCTGCCCTCATCGCCCCAGTCCACCTGGGCCTGAGCGCCCGGCACCACCTCGAACCGGCGGTGCAGCCGGGCCAGCTCGCTGGGCGTATACCCCAGCTCCGCGGCGATCCTGGGCCGAGCCTCCTGCAGATACATCTTGACCCGCTGGTAGTTGCCGGTGAAACCGTACTCAGCCACCAGCCGCTCGTGGATCACCGTGCCCTTCAGCAGCACCTCCGCGCGCAGCCACCCGTCGATCACCGGGGCATAGGCCGCGATCACCCTGTTCCGCAGATCCGCCCGCGGTGCGGGCACCGGCGGTGCGGCCGCGCCCTCAGCTTCCAGGTACTTCTTGACCGTCCGCCTGTTCAGCCCGGTCTCCCGGGCGATCTCCGACATACTCGCGCCCGCGTCCCGCAGCACCCGGAACCGGCGCAGCTCAAGCCACCGCTCGGCCTCCAGAACTACCGGCAGCCCCCGCCCCCGTGAAGATCAACTGACCCCGGCAACGTTCCCAGCCGTCACACTGCGGCACCAGCCGACACGCCGAGTAACCTCTGCACGTTTACCCGTACCCGGCTCTGCACATCGACCCGTACACCGACACCGGGACAACTTCGCCGCATATAACGGCACCGCGCCGGTCGAGGTGTCATCAGGGAACCGGAAGATTTACCGGCTGTCGAGGCGCGGGAACCGGCGCCTCAACCACGCCGTCCACATGGCCGCGGTCACCCAAATCCGCCACCGCCACAGCGAAGGCCGGGCCTACTACGACCGCAAGCTCGCCGAGGGCAAGACCCCCAAAGAAGCCCTCCGGTCCCTCAAGCGGCGCATCAGCGACGCCATCTACAGCCACCTGCAGGCCGACGCGCGGAGGGCCGCCGCAGCAGCCAGGACAAGGGGCCCGGGAGGGCAACCGGGGAACGACTCTGCCGCCAGCGCGGCCGGCTCACACCCCGGAAACCGGCTCTTCGGCCAAGCCACTCCCGAGCCCGCCACCACCCTACGACCGTCGAGTAGCCGGGGGGAGTCTCACCCCCCGGCCCTCACAGAACCGTGCTTAACAGTCTCCCGTTACACGGCTCTTCTCATCTGATCGTTCAGAACGTGGATATCCAGGCCCAGTGAACGAACAGGCCGGGCTCTCGATCGACGAGTCCGGCCCACCACCGTTTGGCCTTCTTAAAGCTACCCAGCCGCCGATACTTGTTACGCGCCCACCGCACTATGTAGGTGTTAATGCGTTGCAAGAGACGATACAGTCGTGACCTGTTGAACCGGCCAGTTGGGTCGGACCGGGGCGCCCTGCCGGGATTGCTCCCGGTGGGTTTCCCCGGCCCGCCCGCCGCACCCGCCGTGCGTGTCTCCACGCAACGGGCGCTCCGCGTGTCTTGCCCGCTGGTCATCAGCGCGAGGCTGGTGCCGGGGTCCAGGGGGTCGGTATGGTGCTGCCGCGGTAGCGGTAGCGGGTCACAGCGACGCTGGACGCGCCGGTGAACACGACCCCGTTGCAGGCGAACCGCCATCCCTGGTCGCAGAAACGGCGGCGCAGTTCTGGCATCCCGATCCGGTGGTTTCCTTGCTTGTACTTGGCGCGTATCCAGCGCATCAGCCGGTGCCACGCATGGCTGTCGACCGCGCTGAACACTGCCTTGGACACCCCGTGCCGGAAGAAGTTCGCCCACCCCGCCAGTGACCTGTTCAAGCTGGTAATCAGCTCGTCCAGGCCCATGTGGCGGGTTGACCTGTACGTCCTGGCCGCCACCTTGTCCTTGATGGACTGGATAGCCTTGCGGGACGGCCGGGTGTAGACGTAGTACTTCTGCGTTCCCCGTTTCCGCATCCTGCGGATGTCGAAGCCGAGGAACGTGAAGCCCTCATCGAGGTGGACCACGGCGGTCTTCTCCGGTGCCAGCCGCAGCCCCATCGGAGCGAGCACGGCCGCCACCTCCTCCCGCAGCGCCTCAGCATGACGGCGTTCCCCATGTACCATGAGGACAAAATCATCCGCATAGCGGATGATTTTCCAGTTGCCCTTACCGTCACGCCTGCGCTTTCTCCGCTGCCCGTCTGAGCCCATCTCCTGATGCCATTGCCGGTCGAAATGATCGTCCAGCGCCGACAAGGCGATGTTAGCGAGCAGCGGCGAAAGGATCCCGCCTTATGAGCAGGGCTGGGTTATGCGCAGCGCTGGCCGGCTGGTCCTGGTGACGGCGATATCGGGGGTCGAGCACTGCGCATAACCCGTGTGTGATGCGCTGGCTCACAGGCCGGCGAGCCAGTTGAGCAGTCCTGGGTTCTGGTTCCATTCGGGCAGGTCGTCGGTGACGATTTCGGTGTAGGCGGCTTCAAGGGCCTTGCGCTTGGCCTCGGTGGAGGCGCGAGCGTAGATCTCGGTGGTGGACAGGTCGACGTGTCCGAGGATGTCGCGGATGTAAGGCAATGGGATACCTGCCTCGCAGAGGTGCATGGCCTTGCTATGGCGTAGTACGTGCGGGCTCAGGTCAGCGCCGGCGAGTGCCGGTTCGCCGGCCTGGGCCTGGTATTTGCCGATGATCCAGGCGATCCCGCCGCGGCTGAGCTTGCTGCGATGCTGGCTGACGAACAGCGGGTGGTTGTCGTGGCCGGGCTGGTCCAGGCCGTGCTCGGTCAGGTAGGCGCCCAGCAGCGCTGCGGTGTTATCGCCGAGCGGCACGTAGCGGGTCTTGCCGCCCTTGCCGGTCAGCACGGCAAGGGCCGGGGGTTCAACGCGGATGTCGCGCACGGTCAGGCCGGCGAATTCGGAGACCCTGGCGGCGGTGTCGTAGAGGGTGGCCAGCAGCGTCGCGTCGCGCCGGCCGCGCCGGGTCGACCGGTCGGGCTGGGCGAGCAGAAGGCGGGTCTGCTCGACGGTGAGATGGTTCACGCCCGGCTGGGCGTGCTTTTTCGCGGGGATCGCGAGAATCTGCTGGCAGCTGGCCATCCGGACCGGGTCTTGCGATTGCATCCACCGGAAGAACGAGCTGACCGCTGCCAGCCGCTGGTTGCGGGTGGCGATGCTGTTGTGCCGCTGGGCCTCGAGCCAGTTCAGGAACCCGCCGATGGCATCGGCGTCGATGCGGTCGAGGGTTAGCTTGTCGGGCGGGATGGATCTGACGTCGCTGAAGAAGACGATCAGCAGCTTGAACGCGTCCCGGTAGGACGCGATCGTGTTCGGTGAGTAGCCGCGCATGCCGGCCAGGTGCGAAGTGAGGAAGCGGTGCAGCATGACCGCGAAGTCAGTGGCCATCGCACGCCCCCGCGGTGACGGGAGGGACGATGTCGCCGAGGGCACGCTGGATCGCCGCGGCGATGTGCGGGTAGGACTCGGCGGTCAGCCTCAGGTAGTAGTCGGTGTCGGCGATCGAGGAATGACCCATGTAGGCCTGCAGGACCGGCAGTAACGCGCCGACGTCCTCGCTGGCGGCGAACCACGACCTCAGATTATTGACCGCAAAAACATGACGAAGATCATGGACACGGGGGCCGTGGCCCCGGCCGCCGTGGGGAATGCGCGCCTGCCACAGGAACCGGCGGAAGTTCCTCTCGACGTTGAGGAGCGTGAGCGGCTGCCCGGACATGCCGGGGAAGAACCAGTCCCCGCCGGTGCGCCCGGCGATGCGGGCGTGGTAGTCAGCGAGCCTTTCGCGCAGCGCCGCGCTGACGGGCACCTGCCGGTCTTTGCCTCCCTTGGCGCCGCGGATGGTCAGGACGCCGGCGTCGGTGCCGGCGTCGCCGAAGCGCAGCAGCCGGGCTTCAGACGCGCGCAGCCCGCAGGCGTAGATCGTGCGGAACAGTACCGGCATGACCAGGTGCCGGAACGGTACCTGGGAGTCGTAGTGGCAGCGGTCAGTCTGGGTGAACAGGGCCGCCAGCTCCCGGTCGGTGTAGATGTAAGGGACGTAGCGAGCCGGCCGGGGCAGCGCCCCGGCGGGCAGGACATAGCCGGCACGCCCCGGCGACCCAGCCAGCGGGCCAGCTCGCGTACCGGTGCGGCCAGGCCCTGCAGCGTCGCCGGCTTGACTCCCCGCTCGCGGGCCGAGGTGATCCACGCCTCGACCGATGCCCGGGTGGGCGCATCCAGACCGGGGAACTCGCCGCGGCAGAACGCGGCGAACCGGGCCAGCACCCGCTCCTCAGTGTCGTACTTATAGCCAGTGGCGCGTTTCTCGGCTGCCAGGGCCGTGATCGCCCCGGTCATCGTGATGACGGGGCTCACCGTGACACCTCCCGTGCTGGCGCGTCCGGGTCCAGCGCGCATCTGGCCAGCAGGCCCAGCGAGGATTTCAGGTAGACGCCGGTCGACTCGACCGACTGGTGGCCGAGGATGTCGGCGATCTGTTCGACCGGCGTGCCATTTTCCATCAGCCTGGTCGCCAGCGTGTGACGGAGCGAGTGCATGCCATGCCGGCGTTTGTCGCTCACCGGCACATGCGCCACCCGGGCGTGCTTGACCAGGATCTGATGCAGATGGTCCTGGTCGGAGAACGAGCTGATCGGCGCCGTGTGCCGCACGAACACCTGCGGGCAGTCGCAGTCCGGCCGGCCATGGCGGATGTAGTCGATCACCGCCCAGCCGACCTCCTTCAGCAGCGGGAGCTGCACCGGGTGCCCGGTCTTGGCCTGCCTCACCAGCAGCCGGCTGCCAGGCCAGTCGAAGTCGGCGAACTCCAGCCGCCGGACATCCACGCCGCGCAGCCCGAGCCTGGTAATCAGCAGGATGATCGCGTAATCCCGCTTCCCGCACGGGTTGTCCCGGTCGATCGCCGCCACGATCCTGGCCACCTCGCCGGATCCCACACCGACGGGATCCTGGCCTGCCTGCTGGAGCGTGCCGCCGGGACCGCCAGCAGGCAGGCGCCGCCGGCCAGGCCGTCGGCGGACGCGAACCGCAGAAACGACCGCAGCGCGCACAGTTTCTGCTCGGCAGTCTTGGCCTGGTAGCCGGCCAGCGTGCCGACGAACGCCCCGATCGTCGCGGCGTCACAGCAGGCCAGCCCGCCGCGGGTGCCGGTGAACGCGACGAACTCCCCGGCGATCGACCCGTAGGTGCGCACCGTCGACACCGAGCGATCAGCGGCGCGAAGCCACCCCTGGAACCGGGCGACCGCCTCGGCTCCGGGGCCGTCCAGTTTGCTCACCGACCGGTTATAGCGGCGCAGCACCGCCCCGTGAGTCTCGTACTCGCCCAGCATCTGAGCGACCCTGAACAAGTACACATCGGTTCGCTTCAGCGTGCCGGCCTGCTCCTTGCTGAAGAAGCCGCACGCCTCGTCGACCCACGCCATCGCCGCGTCCAGGGAGAACTCCTCGATGCCGCGGGCAGCGAAGTGCGTCTGCATCCGGCGCCAGCACCCCCGATACCAGACGAGCGTCGAGTCCTTGTAGCCCAGGCGCCGTAACTCCGCCTCCAGGCCCGACACCAGCGCAGACAAAGTCGCCATAACAGCTGACCTCCGATCATGCTGGCCCGGCACCCTGCCGGGCCGCCTGATCGGATACTCCGCGCGTTATGCGCAGTGCTCGACCCCCGATATCGCCGTCACCAGGACCAGCCGGCCAGCGCTGCGCATAACCCAGCCCTGCTCATAAGGCGGTTTATGTAACGCTTCTCATAATGCTCCCTGAGGTGTCCGGTCAGTGTCTCTTCCCTGTCTCCGAGGCCGGTGAGGACCCCGGATTTCAGGAATGCCTTCACCAGTGCGCACACGCGCTTATCCTTGATCCTCGCCCGGAGGCGATCCATCAATGCCGTATGATCAATTTCATCAAAACAGGCTTTGATGTCACATTCCAGTACCCAGCGGTAACCGCTGGTCCCGTAGTGGTGGATCTCGGCGATCGCGTCCTGCGCGCGCCGGTTCGGGCGGAACCCATACGAGCACGGCTTGAAGCCCGCCTCGAAAATAGGCTCAAGAACTGCCTTCAGGCTAGCCTGGACCACCCGGTCAGCGACAGTGGGAATACCTAGCTTCCGGAATTTCCCTGGCGTTCCCTTAGGGATCGTCACCTGCCTGACTTCGACCGGCCGGAACCCGCCAGACTTCAGCGAGTCCCGGATCTGACCCAGGAACTCCTCCACCCCGACCCAGGTCTCGATCATGGCCACCGTGGCCTTATCGATACCCGGTGTCCGCGCCCCCTTGTTCCCGGACACGCGCTCCCACGCATGCACGAGAAACGCCGGGTCGTAGACGAGGTTGAACAGGTCACCGAACCGGCGGGAAGAATCCTCTCCCGCCCAGCGGTGCAACTTGATCTGCATACTCCGTACCGTGAAATAGGCCGAATCAGGATGCGGCCACTTCACGGCGCCGGAATTCACCGGCGCATCTTCGGACATTACCTTCCCTCCTTGACTGACACGCTGCCGCCCTTCCCCATGCTCGCGGCTCTCCCGCGCCCGGAGTACTACGGCGGCTCCGTCCCATCCGCGCCTTCAGCCGGCGTCGCGCCTATCCGGGCCTTTCTCCCCTGACCGGGGACAAGGCCCGGAACGGCCACGGATGGTTCCCGCGTTCACTGCTATCCGGTCGACGGGTTAGGGTCGGGTAAGCGGGGCGCATTGCTGCGCCCCGCTCCCCTCAGAACCGGACTTGAATGGTTTCCATTCATCCGGCTCAAGCAAGCCCTATTGGCTTGATGGCAGGCAGAGTTGCCGGTTTCCTTGCGACGCTGGCTTCGTACCGGCGTGCGCAGTAGGCGTGTATTAGGCGGAGCGCAGCGTGACCGCCCGACGCAATGCCATGTAGTTGAGCGTGATCTGGGGCTGGGGGCCTGGCGGCGTTCGCCAGTGGCGGCCGGCCCGGGTTGTTCACGGAGAGTGAGGGCATGGCGAGTGCCCGGATGTCGCTCCGGGCGGGCAGCCGGTGCCACGGCCGGCGGGCTGGGAGGATCGCGGAAGGTGCGGAGTCCGGGCGGGGCCGGCTGAGGCGGCGATGGGGCCGCAGACGCTGATCTGGGCTTGCGCGGTGAGGATAGGGATGCGCGGGCCGCCGGGCGGGAAGCACTGGCGGGCCTTGGTCTTGCGGTCGCGGTGCCGGTTGCGGTCCACATCGACGCGGCGGCGGCCCAGCCCGGCCAGGATGGCGTCGCGGCTGGCCTCGGTCAGCCGGGCGGGGAGGCTGGCGGTGGCCGTTCCGGACCGGGTGGTGGTGATGACGGCGCGGCGGGCCGCGGTGAATGAGATCTCGCGGGGGTGGACGCGCTGGCCCGCCCGCTTGCCTTTCCGTGCGGGGACGGCGATCGCCGTGGCGGCGCGGGCCGTGGCGCGGGCCAGCTCGGTGGCGGTCACCCAGGCGGCATGCTCCTGGGCGATCAGGGCGGGAGACCCCGACCGGAGCATCGGCCCGGTGGAGGGCCCGGCTCCGCTGATCGCGGACTTGGCTTCCTTCAGGCAGGTCTCCGATCCGATCCACCGCCAGTGATAGGCGGCGGCTAGCGCCCCTGCCGGGTAGGCGTCGTGATCGTGCAGGTCGGTGATCAGGGCGAACAGCTCCGGTGCGTCCGCCCCGGCAACGGCCACGGTGTACTCGGTCACCCGGATGGTGAGCGTGCTGCCGCCGCCGGAGATGACGGCCAGGTAGGAGCCGTCGGGCAGGAAGTCCCCGGACCGGCGCAACGGTATGTCGCTCTTGACGCGGATCAGCACGTGCGTGCCGGTCGCCAGCATCCGGGCGATCCGGGGGACGCCCGGGAAGTTCCTGTCCATCACCCACAGGCGGCCGGGAGTGAATACATGCGGGTAGTCCGCCAGGGCCTTGTCCAGCAGCACCTGCTCGGCCTCGCCTTTGTCCCGGCTGCCGCCGGCCGCCGCCCCCGACGGGCCGGACGCCATCGCCAGGGTGGCGCGGGTGGAGGCATGCGAGCAGCGCAGCTCCCGCAGCTGCGGGTACGGGGAGGAATCATCGGCGGTGCCGGCCGATCCGAGCGCCTCCCGGTTCGCGCTGGTGTCCGGGACCCTGGTCAGCGACCCGTCGATCGAGCAGGTGTCCAGGTCCCCGACGGTGACGGCCCGCCAGTCATGCTCACGGTGCTCGGCGTCGATCCCGGCCATCGCCAGGTCCCGCAGCCGCTGCAGCGGACCGGGCCCGAGCGCCGCCCGCCAGGCGGAGGCCACCGTCGCGGTCGGCAGCCGGTACGGCCGCTGCCAGGGAACGGCCGCCAGGTCGCCGAGCAGGGCGGCGAGCACCTTAGCGTAGTCCGCGTCCGCCATCAGCGTCATCAGCAAGGTGAACCGGATCGCCAGCGCGGACGTCATCGCCCGCCGTGCCTTCCCCTTCACCTTGCCGTTCAGCTCCACCGCCCGGGCGATCTGGCCGATGACATCGGGAATCCCGGCCAGGGCGTCCAGCCGTTCCTCCGCCATGCCCAGCCGGGCGTGATCAGCCGGATGCCCGGCTGCCTGTACCCGCCCGTCCCGCCGGACTACCGCCGGGGCGATGGCCACCGGCTTGCAGAACACCACCAGGTCCCCAGCGCGGATTTCTCCCCGCCCGCCGCGGTCAGCGCCGTCCGGCCACCGGCCCCTGACCCCCGCCTGGCCGGCCAGGCCAGGTCCGCTACCCGGACCGCCACCATCCCCGCTGTCCCGGGCAGGCCCGGGACAGCGTCTTCCGAATCAGGCGTGACATCCGGCGGCAAGACAGGGTAGAAGGACATGAGAGGCTCCCGGGCGGAAAAGGTTGCTCGACACTTCCTCTTCTACCGGGAGCCTCCCGCCGGTACCGGCATCCACCAGGGCGTGTCGCGCACCAGCCCGCCCGGCCTCACAAACCACGCAGGCCGCTCATGACCGCAACCCGCCCCGGACAGCACAAGCCCGCACGCCACCAGTGATCACGGTCCGTAACCGGAATCAGCGCCTCGCGGACCGCAGCCATCGCAAGCACAACAGCGGCGACCATGCCGAACTACATGGCATTGCCGCCCGACGTGCCGTCTCCCGCATCCGCGATAACTGCTCGCTTGCGCATCGCCTTGCGGGTGACCTTGACCCACATCTCCCATTCCTGCGGGGTCTGTGGTTCCTGGTCGGCGTGCAGCAGCAATCCCCGGCAGAGCGGACAACGGCCGTGCTGCGCCTGCAGCAGGCGCAGCCGGGACCTGTCCAGCGGGGGCTTGCGGCGGCGGCGCCGCCCGGCCCAGTATTCGGCCAGCGCCGGGTCATCGGGTGATGCCCAGCCCTTGACCTGCTGGTGTCGGATGATCTGTGTCCAGGCGAACTTGGCGAGGAAGGCTCCGCTGTCACGATCGCCGAAGATCCACCTGTCCCGCCTGGTCTTGTGGAATGCGCCGAAGTACCGGTCAACGACCCACCGGTCCCGTTTATTCGGGTGACGACGCCTGGCCCAGCTCATGGCCAGCTTCCACATATGAGTGTCCAGCTGGGTGAACGTCCTTTTGGACACCACACTCCGGTAATAGGCTGACCAGCCCCTGATAATGGGGTTCAGCCTTCGGATCACCGCCGGAGCGCTGGCCCCTCTGAGGGACCTCATCTCTGCGGTGAGCCGTTTCCGGAACCGCTGCACAGCCGCCTTGCCCGGTTTGATCAGCAGCTTCCCGTTGCGATACCGGCGGATATGCATCCCGAGGAACTCAAAGCCTTCTTCGAGACGGACGATTCGCGTCTTGTCATCGTTGAAGGCCAGCCCCCTGGGCGCCAGCCACGCGGCCAGCCGCGCCTTGACCTGCTCGGCCTGCTCGCGGCTCTCGCACATCGCCACAAGATCGTCTGCGTACCTCACCAGGACAGGGCTGCCCGGCACCACCCGGTCGGCGTTGACGCCGGACGTGCGGTAGCGGACCCCGGCAGCCTGCTCCATGCCGTGCAAGGCCACATTCAGCAGCCCGGGGCTGATCACGCCCCCAACGCAATAGATAATCCGGGCGATGGTCACCCTCCGTATCAGGTCCGGCGTCGCTGCTGCCGGTGCTGGCGGTGCCTGCGCGGGCGGGGATGCGGTGCCGGATGGTGATCTTTTCCGGGCCGATGAGGACGTCCTTGACGAGCAGCCGGAGCACGCGCTGGCGGTCTTCGACGGTGGCGGTGGCGGTGTTGCCGCGCAGCTGGGCCAGGAAGCCTTCCAGGTCATCGGCGAGCTTGAGGTAGGCGCCGCGGTCGGCGGCCTGGGCGTCGAGGGCGTCGAGCTGGCCGCGCAGGTTCGCCTGGCGGGCGCGCAGGTGCGGCATCTTGGCGCGCAGTTCGTCGATGGTCAGGAGCTGCTCGGAGAAGGCCTCGATCATGGCGGTGATCGAGGTGGCGGCCTTGGCCAGCTCGAGGTCGAGGCGGTTGCGCTGCCGGGTGGCAGGGTCGGCGGTGCGGGCGGCGTGCAGCCGCTTGCTGATCTCGGCGCGGATCAGGGCCGGGTCGGTGAGCAGGTGCGTGATGTGGTCCCAGACGACGGTGTCGAGGTAGTCGGCGCGGACCGGCTTGTTGCCGCAGACCCGGCCGCCTTCGTAGCGGTAGTCATCGCTGCCGAGGCACCGGTAGTAGTAGATCTTGCGGCTGGTGGTGCGGGCGGAGGTGCGGTAGTAGCCGTAGCCGCAGGCCGAGCAGGCGGCCAGGCCCTGCAGCAGGGACGGGACCTTGGTGTTGCGGGCGGCGTAGCGCTTGTTGTCTTCCAGCCGCTGCCGGACGCGGGCGAAGGTGACCTGGTCCACGATGGCCGGGACCGGGATCTCCAGCCACTCCTCCCGCGGCCGGTCCACGGTCTTGACCGCCCGCGGCACGGAGCGGCCCTGCAGGCGGGCGACCCGGTTCAGTCCCGGCGTCCCGCTGGTGGCCATGGTCTTGCCGAACACCGCCGTCCCGGCATAGGCGGGGTTGCGCAGCATCGCCCATACCACGCTGCGGTCCCAGCGGTGCTTGCCAGTCCGGGTGGGTGCGCCCTGGCTGGTGAGCCAGCGGGCCAGGTCCGCGATGGAGGCGCCGTCGTCGGCGTAGCGGCGGAACATCTCCGCGACCAGCGCCGCCTCGTGCCCGGTGATCTCGTAGGCAGCCCCGGCCAGGTCGGTCTTGCGGACGTAGCGGTAGCCGAACGGGGCGCCGGACAGCACGTTCACCGACCCGGTGCGGGCGCGGTGGGCCTTGCCGCGCCGGCACCGCTCGGCCAGCTGCGCCTTCTCGTACTCGGCGAAGATGCCCTGGAACTGGACCAGCAGCTGGTCCTCGGGGCTGTCGCCGCGCGGGCCCTTGACGAACTCGGCCCGCACCCCGGCCCGGGCGAACTCCTCCAGCAGCAGCGCCTGGTAGGCGAACTTGCGGGCGAGGCGGTCCGGGGAATACACCAGCACCACGTCCACGCAGCCTTGGGCGATCAGGTCCCGCAGCGCCTCCAGGGCCGGGCGGACCAGCGTCGCCCCGGAGTGCCCCTCATCCTCGAAGACCCACTCCTCGGGGACGTCAAGCCGGGCTTGCGCGGCGTGCTCGCGCAGCGCCGCGGTCTGCGACCCGATCGTCTCGTCCTTCTTCTGCCGGGCGCTGGACACCCGGGCGTAGATCGCCGCGCTGGTCATGCTGCGGCCGTCCTTCCTGGCCGGCCCGCACGATACGGGCCTGCCGCTGCGGCACCAATATGGCGTAGGCCGCCGGTCAAATCCGCGGCCCCATGGCGGTCAAAGACGGATTCGGTCCTGACCGGCCGGGCGTTCACCTGCGAGGATGGTTTCTGCGGCCCCGGGTGAGAAATTCCTCCAGCGCCTGCGCCACCACGGCGGAGATCGTCCGCCCCGAGCCGCGGGCATGCTCCCGGACTGCGGCCGCCAGCCGGGCCGGCACCTTGACCGTGAACACCACGGTGGCTTCCGGCACCGGGACCCGGCCCGACGCCGCCGCCTGATCCACATAGCGGCGGGCCTGCCGCGGCGAGCAGCCGGACCGCGCGGCCAGCACCCGGGCGGCCTCCGCCGGCGGCACGCCCCCCTCGGCCAGCTCCGCGGCCGCGTTGACCCGCTCAGCATGCTCGCCGCCGCCAGCGCGGCCATGAACAGCCATGCCATAACCATACTACCGTACATGTCACTACTTGGCCGGGACACGCCGCGGCCGTTCCAGCCGCCGGTAGCTCAGCGTGACATCAAAGCAGAAGTTATCTATTGCGTTGGGGGCGTGGCCACTCCGCCCTGGGGTGAGCCCTCCCAGGTCGGGGTGAACCATTCCTGCTCGACCACGCCCGCTTTCAGCCACCGCTCGACCAGCCCCCTGGCGGGAAACGTGCCGATCTGACTGAGGATGTGACCATGATCAAGCCGGTCGAACGCCGCCGCCAAGTCTGCGTCGAGAATCCACCGCCGTTGCGGGTTGTGCCCGTGCACGGTGTTGAAGATGGCCTCGATCGCGTCATGGCAGCCACGGCCCGGCCGGAAGCCGTAGGACTTCGGCTCGAACCGCGCCTCCCATTCAGGTTCCAGCGCGCTCGACGCCAGGGCCTGCAAAATCCTGTCGCCGATCACGGGGATACCGATGGGCCGCTGCTTTCCGTTCGCCTTGGGCACATACACGCGCCTGACCGGCTTGGGCGTCCACGACCGGGAGCGGTTCTGGGCCCAGCTGGCCCACTCGGCCTTCGGCTGGGAGCCCATCACGACCTTGCCATCGACGCCCGCCGTCAGGCGACCGGCGTTGAGTTCCGTCACCCGCCGCACGCTCAGTAGCGCGCTGGCACGTGAGCGGAGCATCAACTTCTGGAGATTACGGACCTTCTTCAGGTCCCCTGCCCTCGACGCCGCGAAGATGCGCTGCCGCAGCCGCCGTACGTCCTCCTCGGCCTGGCGCCAATCCACGCCGTCCCAGCCAGGAAGCTCGCCCTCAGGTCCGTTCACCACGGCACGCCCGTCCGCGACCTCGGTCACGGCCAGCCTCGTCGTGGCGTCCAACTTGTCCCTCGGTTCTGGTGCCGTCGTCATCGTGCCTTCGCAGGCTCACCTGACGCACGTGGGCGCTCTTTCGAGCCGGGCCACCAGGGCCCGTATCCGGGCGGTTACCCGGCACCACCGCAGGAGGCTGCGGCCAGCGGTGCCGGTCTTCCCGTTGCCTTTCGGCATCCCGGCCTTGGCTTGTTGCGTCATCCTTCGCCCGCTGAGGACTTCAGCTCTCCTCACGGTCGGCCTACCAGGCCACACCGGCCTGGACCTCAACGGGATTGCCACGTTCCGCAGGCGCAAGACGCGATCGGGGTGGGCCTCTCCTCTATCCCGGGGCGGCGGTGTCCTCCCGGCCGGCAGGGCTTAACCGTCCGGCGCCTGCCGCTTCCCAGCGGCCAGCCCTTCACCCTCGCTACCCAACCCGTCTGCGAGGGAGGCAGTGACGAGACATCAACGGAGATTCACGCAATTGACCCGTCCGATCTTTCCCTAGCCCGTGCCTCCCGGACGGAACGGGGAAGCCTCCGGCGTTTCCCCGGGCTTCACACCCCGCCGTTGCCAGCGGCGCATGCCGGGGCGGGAACAGGTCTCACGGACACTGACCCGGAGCTACACCTTCGACATGTGCCGAACCTCCAATAGCTAGCCCACTCAACACCTGCGACTTCGTGTCGCACCACCCGGCTCTACCCCTGCGGCCTCGCCATGGCTACGCCGTAGACAATTCACCATGGCCTCCCGGCCCCGGCTACTAAGACCTAGCCAGGAGTTCCCCATCCGCAATGATGAATGGGTGCGCGCCGCGAACCAGCCCAGATCCGCCGGGTTTCGGGCTGGCGGATGCTCAAGAGGCGTAACAACACCGGTTCCTCGCGTATACCTTCCCGTCTTGCTCACCGCGCCCGGCCCATCCGGCAGTGCTGAACCGACGCGACTTCGTCGAGGCTGCTCCCACCCTCCCCACCGACCCGTGGCTCAGGCTGCCTCCAGCTTCAATTCGCCGCTACGACGGCGAATAAATGGCGGTCTCTCACCCCCATCCGGGAATAGCAGCGCCTCGTGGCGCACTAGTAGTTCATCCAACCGCGTACGATCGGATTTATCCACTCGGCGAGATCCGCCAGGTCAGACCCTACTCGCTTGTGAATCCGCCTTCCGCGGAGCTGCTGACTTTTCGCTTTGAGAGCGTCCGGGCTGATCGCAGGCGAGAACGTCGTGAACAGTTGCCCGTTCCTGTTCTCCGCACTGCGCGAACGGAACTCATACCCCAGGAACGTGAACGACGCGTGCTCGTACGAGCCCCGCCGGTTGTCATCCCTGCAGTAAACTATCTTGGTCTTCCCGGGATGCAACCGCAACCCAAGGCTTTCCAGTCTCTCCGCGAGAGCATCACGCACTTTACGTGCCTGATACTCTGTCGAGCAGTGCAGTACCGCGTCATCCGCGTACCGCTCGAACTCCACCGACGGGAACTCTCGTTCCAGCCACGTATCCATTGCGTAATGCAGAAACAGGTTGGCCAGGACGGGTGACACCGCAGACCCTTGCGGAGTTCCGCGGCCCCGGTCCTGCAGGGTACCGTCGGGCATCTGCAACGGCGCTTTCAGCCACCGCTTCACATACAGCAGTACCCATTTCTGGCCGGTATTCGCCTCCACCGTTCTGACGACGAGATTATGATCCAGAGAGTCAAAGAACTTCTCGATGTCAAGATCGACTACCCAGTTGTTCTTCCAGCACCGCTGACGGCACTTGCTCAACGCGTCATGCGCTGACTTCCGCGGCCGGTAGCCGTAGGAGTCCTGATGAAAAATCGACTCCGTCCGTGCTTCGAGCTGCAGAGCCACCACCGTCTGCGCGATTCTGTCCGCCACGGTAGGCACTCCCAGGATTCTCGTTCCGCCATGCGATTTCGGTATCTCTACCGCCTTCACCGGAGGTGGGAAATATGTTCCGGACGACATCCTATTCCAGACCTTGTACAGGTTTCCCCGCAGGTCCTCTTCGAAGCCCTCCATCGACACACGATCCACCCCGGCGGCACCCTTATTGGCCTTGACCCGCTTGTACGCCTCCCACACCAGCTGCTTCGGTATCGTAAACGGCTTGTCCTTCTGACCTGACTTGCTCACTCGTCTCCTCCCAGAACATCGCCTGGTTGCCCGCGCGAACAAACCACAGATGAGCCGGCCCCTTCGCTCCCCTCCCATTACAGGAGCCTCAGCACTACTACGAGCCGGTCCGCCAGCGAGTTCCGCATCGGTACTCTGCGCCTCACGATTTCTGTCGCAAGGCACTCTCCCTCTCGCCGCCCGCCACCTGCCGTTCACAAACGACAGCAGCAGGCGCCAGTATCGGAACCCGCCTTCCCACGTTCCATGCAGAAGCCGCAGAACAGGCTCGCGCCACCTCTATGCCGGACACCGCCTGGCCAGTAAACGGGCCTCCCGCCAGACTTATCCCGGGATCGCATTGGTCACCCCGGTTCTGATGTCAGTTTCTAAATAACGACATATCTTCAGTGGTTCACTTACGTTCGCCTTCCTGTCCCCCACCTGACGCCTCTCACGACGCCTTTTCCTCATCGCTCAGCACACCAGTCTTCAGCTAATGCACCATAAGGCGGTTTGACGCCGCTCCCCGCAGAGCGACGCCGAAGGGCCACAAATCCTTCATCTCCTGCACAGCAACACATCAAGCGAGTCGCCTGCCTACATACGACTCCTCTCCGCGCGCGTGGCGCACCAACACCACGTACTTAAGGCGTGCCGGTTTCGATGAGCTTGTGACCTGGGATTTTGTGCTGGTTTGGAGGCGGGGAGGGGCTCCTGGTAGGCGTTGGGTGACTAGTCCGCGCCGTCTCAGGAGCCCCTTGTGTGTTCTTATCTGCCTGCCGTCGTTGATGCAAGCCGGATGGCGGAGTTCCCGGTTACCGGGGCTCCGGCGGGGACGGTCGCGGTGCGGGCTTCTGGCCTGCGGTTTCTCGGCGAGACGGTCACGGTGGCGGGCAACGCGCCGTCAGCGGGTGAGCTGGCGGTGTTCTGCTGTCCGGTGGTGACGGCCCCGGCCGCGGTGCGCAGGGACGGGACGGTGCTGGCGGACGCGTGGCTCCCGGACCTGGTGCGGCTGGGTGAACTGGAGCGGCATCTCGGCGACGGGGTGATCGAGGCGGCCGTGGACGCGGCGGCCGCGGAGGGGCGGCTGAAGCCGCGGCAGCGGCGCCGCCTGATGTCGTATCCGCTGGTCATCCGGCTGATGCTCGCGATGACGCTGATGCCGGACGCGTCGTATGGCGAGGCCCTGCGCAGGGTCGCGGGGCTGCTCGCGGACATCCCGTTCACCCGGGAATGGCACGTCCCGACGGGCAAGGTGATCACGGACTGGCGGCTGCCGGTTCCCCCGGACGTGATGGAAAACCTGTTCTGGCAGGCAGCCGGGCCGCTGATCAGCGATGACGAGCCGTCGGCGGTGCTGCTGGCCGGGATGATGGTGCTGGCCGCCGACGGGATGCTGGTGAGCCTGGCGGACACGCCGGCGAACCGGGCGTTCTTCGGCTGCACGGGCACCGCGGCCGAAGACGGCGAGGGCGCCGCCCCGTTCCCGCAGCTGAAGGTCGTCGCGCTGGCCGGCCGGGCCGGGCGCGCCATGCTCGGCGCGATCCTGGGACAGGCCAGGGCCGGGGAGCAGACCCTGCTGAAACGGCTGGTCCGCCGCCGCCCGGACCTGTTCGCCGGCCGCGTCACCTGCTTCGATCGCAACTTTCCCGGCCATGACCTGATCACCGCGATCCTGGATGCGGGCGGGCACGTCATCGCCCGCGTGAAGGAAGGCATCAGCCTGGACTTCGCCGACAGCGAGAACCGCGGCTGGCTGCCCGACGGATCCCGCATGACCTGGCTGAACGCTCCCTCCGGGAGGAAAGATGACCGGCTTCCGGTCCGGGTGACCGAGCACAACGCGGTCATGCCCTCCGCTGACGGGAAAGAAGAAATCTCCGGGACCTGCACCGTCATCACCACCCTCCTGGACCACCAGGCCGCGCCCGCGGACCAGGTCCGGGAAACGTATCTCACCCGGTGGAGCGCGTCGGAGACCACGTTCGGCGAGGACAAGACCACGATCACCGGCGCTGGCAACCGCACGTCCGGCCCGGTCCTGCGGTCCGGGTGCCCGCGGCTGGTCATCCAGGAGGCCTGGGCCTGGCTCACCGCCGCCCAGCTGACCCGCGCCAGCGCCGCCGCCGCGCTCCGCGGCGAGGCCGCGCAGGCCCGCGCCCTGCGCAGGAAAGACACCGCCATGGTCACCGCCGACGAGGAATCCTTCACCGCCGTCCGCCATCACATGATCCGCTCGATGACAACATCCCAGGTCACGGCCACCTCGTCACTGGACGCGCTCGCCGCAGCGGCCGATGCCGCCGCCCGCGCTGCCCTGCACATCCTCAACCTCCCCCGGCGGCAGCGGCACTCCAGGCGCGCGCAGAAGGCACGCCCGAAATTCCCGCACGCTACCGCCACCAAGACCACCGTCACCGGGAAACCCCAGGTCACCGAATTCGCACCCGGCTTCTACTAGCCCCGGCCAGGACCGGGAAGCCGCCAGGAAGGAGAAATGCCCCGCCTCGCGGGGCCGCGGACCGTGGAACCGCGCGCCATTCCCGCCGCGACACGCGGGTCCCGGGCATGTCCTCACACCATCCGGAAACAGGCTTCCGTGCATACACGGAACACAAGCACCTCAACACCCCAGAAAACCTGAAACACCCAAAGTACGTGGTGTTGACCCTACGACCCCCGGCCCGACCCGCACGCACCCGTCCCGCACCAGCTCCGAAGAAAACCCGGAAAGGCTCTTGACAACAAAGAGGCATCGTTATGCGCGGATTGGTGCCCGATGAACACTGGCCGCTCACCCGAGCCGATTGATCGTTCTGTGTGGGCAGCGATCGGCAGTCTCGGGCATCAGGTCGCCGGCGGGGACCGAGCGAGCGCGTTGTGCCGGGACCCGGGTTCCCGACACCGATCTGCTGCCACCACCCGGCCGATCCCCGGCGAGCCGCGAACTCGGCACCGACTTCGGAATCGCGGGCCAGTGGTGGGCCGACCGGGTTGCGGTCGCATGGGAGGCGGTGGTCCGCTCCTCCTTCAGGAGCATCCGGACCGAAGCAGAGCGCCGCGCCAGGCCCGGTACTGCCCATTCCTGACGTCCGCTTTTGCAGCAAGTCGGGTGCGGGGCCGAACGTAGAAGTACGTGCTGTCACTGGCGGCGTGGACGCGTTCTCCCCGTCCACCTGATGAAGTAGCGTCGATGCGTGCTGGTTACTGCCGAGGGTGCCGTGCTGCTTCTGATCGACCTGCAGCAGCGGCTCGTGCCCGCTATCCATGACAACGAGGCTGTAGTTGCCCGGGCTGTGCGGCTCGCCGAGGCGTCGCGGCTTCTGGATGTGCCAGTACGCGCGACTGAGCAGAACCCGGCTGGCCTGGGCCCGACGGTAGCGCCACTCGCGGCTTACCCGCAGGCGGTGTTGCCCAAGACGATGTTCTCCGCGGTGGACGATCCGGGTTTCTCCGCGCTGCTGCCCGCCGGGGCCAGCGAGATTGTCGTCGCGGGGTGCGAGGCCCATGTCTGCGTGCTGCAGACCGTGCTTGGCCTGCTCGATTCCGGACATCGTGTGCTCTTGGCCGCCGACGCGATCGGCTCGCGTGATCCGGCTGACCGGGCGGCCGCGACCGCCCGCGCCAGGCAGCACGGTGCGGAGATCGTAACGTCGGAGATGGTGCTTTTCGAGTGGCTGCGTGACTCGCGCCATCCCAAGTTCCGCGAGGTGCAGAAGCTGCTCAAGTGAGCTGCGCCGTCACCAGCATCGACCACAGCTTCAATGACTGCAGCTACGCGGTACCACGTCGTCGCACTCATTTGGCTCGACCGATTGCACTCTCAACCGCCGCGCGCTGCGACTCACGAGCCGATTAGGCCAGACGAGGCTGCACGGCCCGATCCAGATGCGCGGAGTGCGGTAGAGAGCAGTACCGGCCCGCCCCTATCGAGGCGCTCCTTGCTCAGACCGCCTCACCCTCGAACCCCAACCCCGTAGAGAGGTACGAATGCTGGCCTTTCAGGCTCTGTAACGCAGGAGTGATCACCACCACGAGATGCCGATCTTCGTACTCAGCCGCAGCAAGTCCGCCTCGCCAGAAAGTCACCCCGCGAAGGCCAGGCCACGCTTCCCGCATCACCTTCGACGGCCACCGAGCGCGGGCAGAAACAACTATCAAGATCGAGCTGAACCTCAAATTGGCAGGGCGGCATCCAGAACGGGGAGATCGGCGCGCCAGCACATGCTCCAGGCGTCGACAGCTATCGCGCAAATATTCGGCAGGGAGACTGTGGATAGTGCTTCCGGCCCTGCTTGCGCGGTTTTGCGGTGGTGCGGGCGTAGGGTCGGAGGCCTGGGTCCCGGCCTGACCTCCGATTCGGCTGACGCCGCTCGGGCTGTCCTGCGAGACGATCTGTCGGCCGGGTCCCAGGTTTCTGGCACCCACCGGCGCTGCCGGTCTGATCTGCCTGGCCTGGATCAGAGGCCGGGGTTCACAGGTCCGACGGCCAGCGGGTGCGTGCCATCCCTCACCAGAGAAAGGGACGGCATTGACCATCGTAGAGACACGCGCTGAAACACGCGTCATCACAGGCGGGGTGGACACTCACGCCGACGTGCACGTCGCGGCCGCGCTTGATCCGGTTGGCGGGCTGCTCGGCGTCCGGGAGTTCCCTGCCACTACGGCCGGCTATGCCCGGCTGCTGGGCTGGCTGGGCGGGTTCGGGACCGTGTGCCTGGACCGGGATCGAGGGGACCGGCAGCTACGGCGCGGGCCTGGCTCGCCACGTCGCCGCGGCGGGCGTCCGCGTGGTGGAGGTGGACCGCTCGGACCGCCAGGACCGCCGCCGCCAGGGTAAGTCCGACCCGCTGGATGCTGTCAGCGCTGCCCGGGCCGCCCAGTCCGGCCGGGCCCGCGGCGCCCCCAGGGGCCGCGACGGCGCCGTGGAGGCGATCCGCGCGCTGATGGTTGCCAAGCGCAGCGCCGCAGGCGAACGTACCCGGACCATCAACCAGGCCAGGGCCCTGATCCTGACCGGCCCCGATGACCTGCGGACGCGGTTCGCCAAGCACACCCCGGCGGCCCTGGTGGCCGGGATCACGCCGCTGCGGCCCCGGCCCGGCGACGTCGCCGGTTATGCGACCCGCGTCGCGCTGCGCGAGCTGGGACGGCGCGCCGTGTTCCTGGACGGCCAGCTCGAGCGCCTCGATGAGCTAATCGTCCCCCTGGTCACCGCCCGCGCTCCCGGCCTGCTCGCCCTCTACGGGATCGGCCCTAACACCGCAGCGCTGCTGCTCATCGCGGCGGGAGACCATCCCGGGCGGCTCCGCTCCGAGGCGGCCTGGGCACACCTGTGCGCGGCCGCCCCCATCCCGGCATCGTCGGGGAAAGTCACCCGCCACCGGCTCAACCCCGGCGGCGACCGGCAGGCCAACCATGCCCTGTGGCGGATCGTGTTCACCCGCATGGGCTCCCACCCCGCCACCCGCGCCTACGTCGAACGCCGCACCAAAGAAGGAAAGTCCAAGGCGGAGATCATCCGCTGCCTGAAGCGGTACGTCGCCCGGCAGGTCTACCCGCACCTGCGCCCTGACGCCGGCTGACGCCCATACCCCGGGGACGGCCTGACCCAATATTCGGCTGCCGCGAACTTGCTGGCCTGCGAACGATTCGCCGGCCGTCCCCGGCCTCATCTGACCTGCTGGGCGTGACCTCATAAGAGCTTTCCCCACCCGAGTGGACCTTCCCTGTCTTGTCCGCAATCCAGCAAGCTGCCCGTTCAACATCCTTTTTCAGAACCCAGAAATGAGATCAGGAAATGTCATATGACCCCATTGACAAACATAAGAGCATCGTTCGGCGTGCCCTGGATACGAACGACGATACTGAGTACCGATCGTCGTGGCCTCCGGTCTGCCCTCAAGATTGCGAGTGAACATGCCAATCAGTGCATAAGCATGCGTGCCTGCAACGCCCTCAATTCATGCATGACCGGTCGTCTGCGCGGCGGCGCGAGATCGTGACCGCGCCAGATCCACGTGAACTGCGCTCCTCAGCTGAGGAGCGCCCTGGGTCCGCTGGCCTCGCCGAACTACGGCTACGTACGCAACTCCCATCGACCCGGCGGCCGCGTTTTGCGGTCGGCGCCCGGTGCGGGGCATGCAAGCCCTTGAGACTACGTCGCCGAACGGCCGCCGGAAGAGCACAGCGCCGAGTGCAGCACATCACCGGCCGCTCGACGTGCACGCCTGGCCTCGGGCTGAGGGACGCATCAGCGATGCCGGCCGTTATCGGCGACGATCTTGCCCCCCGATTGCCAGCGGCTGCACGCCAGAGCCTGGCCAGCTGCCGCCAGATATGGCCTATGACCAGCAGGTATGAGCACGGCCGGAACCGCTGACCTTCTCCCTGCCCGGGAAACCCCGGAAAGAGGTCAGGGATACACACTCGAAAAACACCGCTGACCTGCGGAGCCCCCTTACGGAATCGAACCGTAGACCTTCTCCTTACCATGGACACAAATGGGTTTCATGACCAGGCACAACGAATCTGGAAAGTTCCGTCTAGCTGCGAGTTTGTGGCCAGGTGTCGCTGGTTGTGGCTGGGTGAGGCTGGCAGATGGCCCCCAAGATTGGCCCCCATCGGGGTAATCTGGGCCAATGAGCAGTAGAAGAGGCTGGGGTGAGGACGGGGTCTTCTTCGAGCACACGGGTTTATGCCGGGACCCGGACCGGCACCGAAATTGCCCGGGCCGATGGCGCGGGGTGATCAGCCTCGGCTACGGCCCGGACGGCAAAACGGATCCGCCGCAAAGTCTCCGGCAAAACCCGCACCGTCGTCCAGGACCGGCTCAGGGCCCTGCATCGTGACCTGGACTCCGGGGTGAAGGCCAGCCCGAACTACACCGCTGCGCCGTGCTGCGCAGGACTGGCTGGCCGAGGGCCTGGAGGGCCGGTCGGCCAAGACGGTGAAGAAGAACGAGAACGTCCTGGCGCCGATCCTGACCGCCATCGGGTCCCGGAGACTGCGGGAGCTGACCGCTGATGACGTCCGGCAGGCCCTGACCGCGATGGCCGCCCGCTACTCCACCGCCGCGGTGGCGATGGGCCACAACGCCCTGACCCGCGCGATCCGCCACGCCGAAGGCCGCGACCTGGTCGGCCGCAACGTCGCCGCCCTGGTCGACACCCCCAAAGGGCAGGCGGGGCGGCCGAGCAAGAGCCTGACCCTGGACCAGGCCTCCGCGCTCCTGGCCGCCGCGCAGGGCACCCGGATGCACGCCTACATTGCCCTGTGCCTGGCCACCGGGATCCGCACCGAGGAAGCCCGCGCCCTGCGCTGGGAACACGTCAGCTTCGGCGACCCGGACACCGAACCTCCATCCCCTCCAGCCCGCGGTGTGGCGGTCCGTCCGGGCCCACGGCGACACCAAGACCGAGAAATCACGCCGCACCCTGGCCCTCCCCCACATGGCCACCAGTCGCCCTCCGGCTGCACCAAGAACGCCAGAACCAGGATCGGGACAATGCCGGGGAGCGGTGGGATGACCAGGACCTGGTGTTCGCCACCCGGACCGGTGTACCCCTGGACGCCGCCAACGTCCGGCGCGAATTCCGGGCTGCCTGCACGGCTGCCGGCATCGGGCCGGGGTGGACCCCCGCGAACTGCGCCACTCCTTCGTGTCCCTGATGTCCAGCACAGGCGTGCCCGTCGAGGAAATCGCCCGCCTCGCCGGCCACACCAGCACCCGCACCACCGAAATCGTCTACCGCCGCGAACTACGCCCCATCCTCACCACCGGCGCCGAAATCATGGACACCATCTTCAAACC
>CAWIJO010000014.1:0-375699 GCA_963836355.1 uncultured Actinomycetes bacterium
GGTTCCTCGCGTATACCTTCCCGTCTCGCTCACCGCGCCCGGCCCATCCGGCAGTACTGAACCGACGCGACTTTGTCGAGGCTGCTCCCGCCCTCCCCGGCGACCCCCGGCTCAGGCTGCCTCCAGCTTCACCCCGCCGCTACGACGGCAAGGCGATGGACGGTCTCTCACCTCCATCCGAAACAACAGCGCCTCGTGGCGCACCATCCGCCAGCTCGGACAGCTCATCCGCGCGGGCCCGTCAGGCAGGCATGAAAATCCATCCGGAACCGCGACAGCACGGCGAGTGGCCCGGCACCGGCATCCTCTGGCAAACTTTCCATCACGGCCTTCGCTGGTGATCTTTGTCCTTTGGCGAGAACAAATGATCACGCGGAGGCCGTACTCACGCACAGCGACACGCCGGGCAGACCGGGTCAAGATCCGCGAAAAACCCTGACGTCAGCCGGACAGGTTAAACGACAAGCTCAAACCCGACGGCCCATCGTGACCTGCAACTACGCCGGTAGTCCAGCCAGCCGGCCACGGCTCATCCCACGTATGTCCCACGCTCTGCGACCGCTACTTGTGCCAGCGGTCCTGACCTGGACACGGCGGCTCACGGCTCGTCGAGGTCCGCAGCCGTTGGCTGATGACTGTCATCGATGGCGTAGGCCAGCTGGTTCACCACGTGGACAACCCCGTCGACGGATCGCGTCATCCGAGCCGCCAGCGGGACCATGCTCTTCCGTTCGACCTCACCGCGCAGGGTAACGATCCCGTCCAGCACCGCGACCTCGGCCCGGTCCGGGTCGGAGCCGAGGTACTTGGTGACCTCGCCGAGGATCTCGCTGCGGATATCGTCATCGGTCCGCAGGTAGACCTTGAGCAGGTCCCGGGGGGTGACGATGCCTGCCAGGGTGCCGTCCGCCTCGGTCACCACCAGGTGCGATACATGCCCCCGGTCAAAGGCCCGGGCCGCCGCCACGATGCTGGCGCCTGACGTGATCGTGATGGCAGGCGAGCTCATCAAGTCCCTGGCGGTCAGTCCTGCCGCCTGGGCGTGGTGGCGGTGGTCATGCGGCGGCGGCCGCCGCGCCGCCGGGTCATGCTGATATTCCTCCTTCCTGATCAGATCACTCTGGGAGACGATTCCGGCGATGCGGCCTTGCGCATCCAGCACCGGCAGCGCGTTCACCCCGTGTTCGGCCATGATCGCGGCCAGGCCCTTGAACGGGGTATCCAAGCTGACGGTGGCGACAGATGCTGTCATCACCGTGCGGACGGTGCGATGTGTCATGACGCCCTCCCGGCAGCGGCCGGGGCAATACCGCTGCCCTAGGCCAAGTATCCACCGTGGCTGGCCTGTCAGTCACGGGCCGCGGTTCCCGCCCCCATTGCTGCCGGGCGCACGGCTATCCCCGGCCACGAGCGAGGGCCCAGCCGGGTGCGCCCTCGGGCCCCTGCTTATACGGGTCGTTCGGCTCAGGCGCGACCTCTCGGTGTTTGGCACCCTCGCCTCGGTGGACCTCGGTGGAGGACACCTTCGACACTCGCTTCAACATCTCTACCCCGTAGCCAACGAGACCGGCGGCCCATCGGGCACCAGGACGCTGGGACGCATCCTGATGCCAGCGAAGCAAACTCGTGATCAGGCGCCTGACATAGCGTTTCTGAGTGGAGCGGGTGACGAGAATCGAACTCGCACTATCAGCTTGGGAATGAGCGAATAGGTTGGCCGCTACCAGCTCACCCGCAGCTCGGCGGACCTGTCAGCTTGTCCGTGAGTACCCGTGAAGCATCGCCACTGACCGACTCATCGGGCACGTAACGGGCACGCGCAGTTGGCTGGCTTGGCATCCCCGCCTCGCCAGGCACCTGGGTCAGCCTCCGACGGCGGTGTTGCAGAACCTTAATGACCGCATGCCGCGGGGCGCGAGAGCAGAGCCATACTTCGATCTGGCACGTCGTGGGCATGATCAAGTTTCGTGAATCCTGCTTGTAAGCAGCGAAGACGCATGGCGCGCCGGGGCTTGTTTCCCATGGTCGGGCATCCTTCTGGCGGCGAACCCTGATGATGTCCGTCAGCGGACCAGGCCCACCTTTGCAGTGCTAAGCCTTCAGGTGATCGGCATTCTTGACATCGCGGCCCCGACCCACAGACTGGGAATAAGGGGCTCCATCGGATGTATCAGGGGTATCAGGGGTATCGATGTCATTGCCGGCCGGAGACAGCTCTGCTTCTGATACCGCGGCGATACCCGCCGACCCGACCGGTCGGGACGCCCCGTCCCCAATGTGCAGCGTCGATCTGCCGGATGGCTCGCCGTGCCCTGGGCTTGCGGTCGTCAGTTCGTACTGTGCACGTCATTCCGAGGTCGCCGATCGCGACTTTCAGATCTTCCAGGTCATCCATGATCATTTCCAGCAGGACCTACGAGAGTTCTGGCAGCGGTCCAACTTCTACCTGGTGGTCGACGGTCTGCTCGTGTCCGCCTTCGCCACGGCACATGTACACGCACTGCAGATCGTGCTGTCCTGTGCCGGTCTGGTGATCTCACTGTTCTGGCTGCTCGTGGCGCGGGGCAGCATCGCCTGGCTAGCCTTGTGGCGCGCTGAGGTCCGCCGACTCGATCCGATCGTCAACCGGTTCCAGTCGTTCAGCATCATCGAGGGTCGGCTGCAGAAACGGCCCTGGCTCAGCCCGTCTTGGCTGACGCAATGGCTTCCTGCCTGCTTCCTGGCGGGCTGGGCCATCATCTTCCTGCTGGCAGTCTTTCGCGTCACGTCCGTTCAGGTCCCCGCCTGACACGCCAAGTGCCGTTGCAGTATTGAGTGTCAAGGGCCAACTGCTCCGGAGGCGGTGGCTGCACAGCGCGGCTAGCTGCGGAGATCAGGATGCGGCATGCTGCATGGTCCGCTGGCTGATCCTTAGTGCGGACGTGGTCAAGGTCGGGGCTGGCAGTATCCCCTGGGCAACCGAGGCCGCAGTAGCCTTCGCCAGCGGGTTCTCTCCGAGCCCTTTGCTCTGGGAATCCTCCGCAGACTGACAACGGGAAACCCGCCGACACCAGAAAACAAGCCCTCGCCCTAGCGCACAAGGTCCAGTCCTGAAGGTTCGCCGCGCGCCTTCCGGGCAGGCCCGGCCCGCCCGTGCGTTCTGCCCGCTGGGTCGGCAGAGGTCTCCGGCGCTCAAGGGTGGGTCCTGAAGATCGTTTCTGCGAAGCGGTTAGAAACGATCTTCAGGTGCCCTTGACGCTGGAGGGGCCGACCCGGACAATGCGCGGCGCACCCGGTAAGAGCGAGCGGCGAAGCCGCTTCCAATCCTCGCCCTGACAGTCGCCCGGCGAGATGGCCGATCCGCCGGGATGTGATCTTTCGTGGCGAGGGCATGTCCGGCGCTGGCGTAAGAACCTGCTGGACGCCGGGACCGGAGAGGTCACGGTCGCGAAGGCATACCGGCTGCTCAAGGCCATCCTGAATACTGCCGTCGATGACGGGCTGATCCGCCGTAACCCATGCCGTATCAAGGGGGCCGGGCAGGAGAGATCACCCGAACGGCCTGTGCTGACCATCCGCCAGGTGTTCGACCTGGCCGATGCGATCGAACAGCGCTACCGGGCACTCACCCTGCTCGCGGTTTTCGGCAGCCTGCGACGGGAAGAACTGGCGGCACTTCGCCGACGCCACATCGATCCGGCCACGGGCACACTTCGGGTAGAGGTATCCGTCGTGGAACTGGTAGACGGCTCGCTCGTCACCGGGCCGCCCAAGTCCACGGCAGGCAAGCGCATTGTGTTCCTGTCCGCATTCTTGCTACCGGAGATCATTACGCACCTGGAGCGATACACGGCACCCGGCGACGACAGCCTCGTGTTTGCCGGGCCGAAGAACGGCCCGCTGCGCCGACCCAACTTCAGCCGCATTTGGCGGCGCGCTAGCGAGTCTGCCGGGCTGACCGGCTTTCACTTCCACGATCTCCGGCACACCGGAAACCACATCACCGCTACTGGTGCCAGCCTCAAGGAGCTAATGGGCAGATGGGTCACAGCACCACCCGCGCCGCGCTGATCTACCAGCACCGCACGACCGAGCGTGACCGCCTCATCGCTGCCACCATGAGCGCGATCGTCGAGTCAGAACTAGACGAGATCGAGAGCCCATCGGGCACGTATCGGGCACGCCGACGCCGGGACGCATCCTGATGCCAGCGAAGCAAACTCGTGATCACGCGCCTGACATGGCGTTTCGTGATGGAGCGGGTGACGAGAATCGAACTCGCACTATCAGCCTGGGAAGCGTAGCGGTTACGGCTGCCAGGGGCGCTGACCAGGCGCCCCTGGCAGTCCCAAGTGACCGTTGTTGTCCCCTCGTCACTCTGGCTAATGGCCCGCTAATGGCCCGCTAATGGCCCGGCGCGTGGACTGTCAGCACTAACTCTCCGCGGGCTGCTGCAAGCGCGGAGAGGTCTAGGTCCACTTCATGTCCGTCGGCGAATTGGACGATCACCCTGGCGTGGCCGCCAACGGCTTGGAGGTATGCGTTCAGAGTGGATAGCAGCAAATCGTGAGGTTGTTCGATACGACTGACCGCTGCTTGGCTCACGCCGAGCTTCCTCGCCAGCTCAACCTGGGTCAGATCTGCGGCCTGACGCAACGCAGCCAAGCCCATTGCGTAGGTACGGTCGGCGTCTTCCATGTCACGGCGGACCCGCGCGACGTCTTCGGCCAGATCAGGGCGCTCGGCGAGTCGCTCGATCCGTTCATTCCCGCGGATGAAGGTCACGTCGTCACTCATCGGAGTCATCTACTTTCTGGCGGAGCCATGCATCGACGAGGGCCTCGCCGCGTACTGCTGCACTTGCGTAGAACACATCACCGATCGCCTTCTTGTCGAAGCCGACGAGGGCGATCACAACGCTCTGCTCCGTGGGGAACCAACAGATGATCCGGACGGCAAAGTCCGGGTCGAACGGATGGGCGACTCGCCAGAGCTCGTGTCGGCGGGCTTGCCGGACCCGCTTGAGGTGGCGGACTCCTCCGTTGGCTTGGCTGGCAGATCGGTGAGAGCTTGCAGTAGCGCGACCGTCGTCACCAAGAGTCGGCCGCCCTGCTTCTCGACGTTCCTAAACCAGCGATCGAACTCCTCTGGCCAGTCCACGATCACAGTCTCATTATGAACCTGAAGTTGTATAACGTCAAAGTTGTACTTAGGCTACGGGCTGGCCTCCTGCAGAAGGGGACGCCGACAGCCACCGAAATGCTGGCCCAGCGGGCTAATGGCACGCCCATCGCACGGAAGATCAACAACTGCCGGAGAGAGGAACCATCGGCCGCGACGAGAGTACCGGCACTGACCTGCAAGGACATGCCTGGAGCGGGTGACGAGAATCGAACTCGCACTATCAGCCTGGGGAGTCTGTGGCGCTGCAGCGTCGCCACCTGCGGGTTGGCTGACCTGACCCTATGGGGGCCGGGCGTGAGGCCGGACCCCCTTCCCTGCTCAGCCCGGTAGCGCGACGCTCCGGGTGTAAGCGAGTTCGGGAAGGAGGCCCGTGATGTCTGTTTACGTCGGAATCGACGTGCACCGCAAGCGCTCCCAGGTGGCGGTGATCGGCCAGGACGGGGAGGTGCTGGCCAACCGCAACGTGCCCAACGGGGTCGAGACGGTCCTGGGTGTGATCGGCGGCTTGCCGCCGGGCACCCCTGCGGCGTTCGAGGCCGCGTTCGGCTGGGGATGGCTGGTGGAGCTGCTGGAGGATTACGGCTTCGATCCGCATCTGGTGCACCCGCTGCAGTGCAAGGCCATCGCGTCCGCGCGGCTGAAGAACGACAAGGTGGATGCGGCGATCCTGGCGCAGCTGCTGCGCGCGGACCTGCTGCCGGAGGCGTGGATCGCGCCGCCGCCGGTCCGCCAGCTGCGGGCACTGCTGCGCCACCGGACCCAGCTGGTGCGGCTGCGGGCACTGCTGCGCAACCGGATCCACGCCGTGCTCGCCGACCACGGGCACGACCGGCCAGCCGGCTGCTGGAGCGGGCCGGGCCGGGACTGGCTCGCCGCACTGCGGCTGCCGGCCGTCTCCCGCGAAGTGATCGAGGACGACCTGGCGCTCATCGACGCCCTGCAGCAGCCGATTGACAGGCTCGACTGGGAGGTGCACCAGCGGGCGAAGGCCGAGCCAGGGGTGAAGGTCCTCACCCAGCTCCCTGGCGTGGGCCCGTTCACCGCGCTCGTCATCCTCGCCGAGACCGGTGATATCACCCGGTTCGGCTCAGCGCGCAAGCTGGCCGCCTGGGCCGGGCTTACCCCGACCGTCCGCGGCTCGGACCGGACCGTCCGCCATGGGCATATCTCTAAGCAGGGCTCGGCCTGGCTGCGGTGGATCTTGTGCGAGGCGGCGCAGACCGCCAAGCGCTCGCCGCAGTTCGCCGCCAGCTACCAGGCCATCGCCCGCCGGCGCGGCAAGAAGATCGCCACCACGGCGATCGCCCGCAAGCTGCTTACCCGCGCCTACCACCTGCTCACCGACGCTGAGATCACCGCGCCGCAGGCAGCTACCACGACCCGCGCGCCCGCCCCCCGCGGCGCGCTCACCGACCGGGAGGGGTCGCCAAGCCCCGGGCGAGCTCGCAAAACCGCATGAGCCGGCCTGTGCCGCGCTCGATGACCTGACTGAGCAGCCCGGTCCCCGGATATCACGGTCATGGCACCGCCACCCAGGCGGATGCCGAATGGGTGCACGTGAGACCACTCCGCCAGCCACACCCGGGGACACCGCAGACCCCCATCCCAGCAACCCGGCAAAGGAGCCCCTTCCTCGCCCCCGATGATCGGCTGCCGCTTGCCGGCGTCAAGCTCGTTCGTCCTCGCCGCTGCGCGGCTGCGGGCGCTCCAGCTGGACACCGGACCACGCGGCAGCCAGAGCACGGCAGCTACGAGGAAGAGCCAGAACAGCCAGGCCAAGCCCGGCCAACCAGAGCAGGTCACCGGGCCAGATCCACGCGCCCTCTTGACAACAGGACCCCCCATGGGTGCGGGTCTGCTGTCCCGCTGACTGTGAGAGACCGTGGTTGTCCGCGTGGCCCCCCTCTTCGGGCACGTAGCGGGCACGCCCGACCGTCTGGCCGTGGCAACGCCTCCCCCGAACCCGGCTGCTGCCGGACCTCTCGGCAGGCGGGTTCTGTCCAGGGTCGGCGTCCCCCGATCACGAAGTGACGCCGCAGGCGCCCTGGACAGGTTCCGGCTGGCGTGAATACTCCTACGGCGGGGTTCGGGGCAGACCCCGCACTTCCACCCCCATGCCACGCACGCCGGTTGTGCCGCGGCCACCGGAGCAGAGGCACGATGCCGCACGACAAGATCAGGGCAGCAGCCCGCAAGCGCATGGCGGAAACAGGCGAGCCGTATGCCACCGCCCGGCGCGAGGTCATCAAGAATTACCAGGGAGCCGGAGCCGCCTCGTCCTCCAGCGCGAGATGGTTCTCTATCGACTACAGCGATATGGGCCGGATTTCCCTGTGGGATGAGACACCAGCGTAAGAGGACGTGTGTCAAGCGGTACTGCGGGGAATTCGTTGTTGATCTTGCTTCGGTGGTGCTGGCCTGGGCGGGTGCTGGTACGGCTGGCGCTTGTGGCCCCTGGTCCGGGGGTGGTTGCGGTGGCTGGGCCGTTCGCGGGCATGCTGGCGCCCGCCCGGGCGGATGCTCGTGCCTGGGTGGTGCGGTAGCGCGGGTGCCTTGTGGCCTGGGGCTTCTCGCTCTACGTAGTGCAAGCGGGCTCGGCCGTGAAGGCCTGCCCCGACAGCGTTCAACCGAGCTGGTGAGAAGCTCCGGGCGACCAGGGGAGAGCTGCCCAGGGTGTCTCACGAGGTTGGTCCTCGACGCCGGGGCGGGCTCGCTCTCCCCTCATCTGGAGGGAAGCCTGGTCTAGGGCACTGGTGACGTGGTGCGGTATGCGCTGGTCAGGCTGCCTCCAGGTAGCGGGGGGCAGCCTGGTGGTCTTTGCGCCCGGCGGCGACATCAGGGTCCCAGCTGGTGCCGTGGACCACGATGGAGTAGATCCAGCGCAGCAACGCGGCGGCGCACGCCACGCGGGCCTTGGCGCGGCGGCGCCGGGCAGCCTCGGCGGCCGCGCTGGCGTGCCCGGCCCGCCCGGCGCCGTCGTCCTGGGCAACGGCCGCGGCCTGGCCGGCGGCTGCGGTCATGGCCTGGTATTTCGCTGCCATGACGGGGTTGTGGATCAGCATCGGCCACACGGCGCGCCACGCGGTCAGGCGCAGGCTGGGACGGCCGCGGCGGGAGATGTGAGCCTCGCCATCGAAGGCGCCCGAAGCGTTATCGGACGGGGACATCCCGGCGTGCTTGACCAGCGATGATGACGTGTCGTACCGGTTGGGGTCGCCGGTCTCGGCCAAGATCGCCGCTGCCCCGGTCACGGTCAGGCCGGGTATGTCGCCCAGCCGGGCCAGGCCGAGGCTGGCCAGGGCGGCGGCCAGGGCGGCCTCGGTGTCCCGCTGCTGGGCGCGGGCGCGTTGCAGGTCGCCCAGCTCGGCGGCGATCCGGCGCAGCAGCCCGCGGCGGTGCGCGCGCACCACGCCCTCAGTGCTGGTCAGCGCAGCGAACACTGTCTTGCATACCGGGCCGTGGATCCGCTGCCCGCCCCAGCCGGGCACGGCGGACCGGACCAGGCCGGTAAAGGCCTCCACGCCGAGATCAGCCAGTTCCTCCGGCTGGCCGCCGCACCGCGAGGCCACCACCTGCAGGGCCGCCAGCCAGGTCATCGACTCAAACGGCTGCGCGCACGCCTCGGTCACCACCGGCCAGGCCACCGACAGGAAGTCCCGGACCCGCTGCACCGACGCGGTGCCCGAGGTGATCAGCGCGGCGCGGCGCCGCCCCAGGTGCCGCAGATCCGCCCACACCTTATCCAGCTCCTCGGGAACATAGCAGTGCAGCTCAGCGGCCAGCCGCGCGATCATCACGCAGTCAGCCTCATCGGTTTTGTGCGTCGTGTAATCCTGCTGCTGGCGGGCGATATGCGTTACCAGCGGCTGCACGCACACCATCGGCAGGCCCCGCTCCGCGCACAGCCGCTGCACCTGCAGCCACCGCGGCCCGGTCGGCTCGCACGCCACCGTCACCGACCTGAACCCCTTCGCCCCGGCCTGCCCCGCCGCCCAGTCCAGCGCCTCGCCCAGCCGGAACGCCTTCACCCGCACCGTCTTACGCGCCAGCACCCGCACATCATGATCAACAACCGCGAGCGCCTGCTTCTCATCAGCCAGGTCGATCCCGATCACCGCGCCGTCACGCGGCAGCATTCCCCGCAGCTGCTCCCGCCGCGCGTTCCGCCTGCGGTCCCCCCGCGTCATGCCATTACCCTTGCCCATAGGACGTCCTCCTGTGTTGCGCCTGGGACACCAAGCCCGAACAATCGCACCAGGAGGACGTCCCCGTCTCAGCTACCACCGGCAGAACACGCGCCTCCTGCGCTTCGCCCTATTACTACGGCGGGGTGGGGGCCCGGGACGCGGGGGCGTGGAGGTCGACTCGGCCGTGCTGCGGGTTCGGGTGCCCGCTTTCCATCTGGACATCCCCCGCGGCTCGGTGCGATCGGCCGCCCGTTCTGATCACCAGACCCGGGGGACGATCGGGGTACACGGCCGCCGGGGGCGCTGGCTCGTGAACGGCTCGCATGACGGCTTGGTCGAGCTCATCATCGATCCGCCCTGCTATCTGCCCCGGCAGCTCAGCACAGTTTTTCGCAAGGTGGAGGTCAGCTCACTGATCATCAGCCTCGTCGACCCCGACGGTTTCATCGCCGCAGTCGAAGGTGACAGTGCACGCGGGGACTGAGGCTGGGGCTTCCTGCTCTTGCCCTGTCTTCTACGCAGCCGCCGAATTTCAGGTGAGTGCGAGGACGACGGTTCGTGTGGCAGCTGCTGCCTCACGACTGAGCCTGGCTGATCAGTGGCTTCGCTGTGGCTGGGGCCGGCGCGCGCCGGCCGGGCCTTCCAAGACAGAGGCCGGGCGCTGGCGTCAGCCCGCGGCGCGCGCAGCGCGGGGGGCGTCGCGGAGTGCCGTGGTGATCTCGGCGAGGTCGTTGGTCACGGCTGCGCCTGGATGTCGGCGAGGGCCTGGGCCTTCCCGGGTTTGTCGGCGTATCCAATGACGGCGACCCCAGCTAGGTGCCCGGCGAGCACATCGGTCGTGGAGTCGCCGACCAGGACACACTCGGAGTGCTCGGCTCCAGCAGGCCCACTGCCTGGCGGACCCGGTAGGGGCTGGGCTTCATCCGTTCGGGATCGTGGTCGTCGTGGGCGACGACGGCCCGAATGTAGCCGTCCAGCCGGTGACCGGCCAGGCAGACGGCGATCGTCGCGCTGGAGTTGTTGCTGACGATGGTGACGGTCCGCCCAGTCCGGTACGCGGTGATGATCAGATCGGCTGATCCTCTCGTGGGCCGGGCCGTGGGGATGTGGAGCGGGTGACGAGAATCGAACTCGCACTATCAGCTTGGGAAGCCGAGCGGTTACGGCTGCCAGGGGCGCTGACCAGCCAGGTTGGCTATCCTCTGGTAGCCGTGACTGCCCCCTCGCCACCCTGCTTAATGGCCCGCCAATGGCCCGGCGATCTTCGTGCTGACCCGGGCAACGCCGATCGCTCTGTGTCATGCCCTCCCCCGTCCCGTCATACTGACCGCTCCCTGCCGTGGCCGCATCCGCCCGGCGCTGAGAAACTGTCCGCGTCCTGGTCTACCGTGGAACCCGGCCACACTCACTCCAGCAGGGACGATGAAGGAGGGCCTAGTGACTGCAAACCCCGCCTACGATCCTGATCCCGATGACCCGATCGAGATCTTGGATGTCCTCCCCGAGGATTACCACGCGCAGTTCCGGAGCGAGTATGCCGCCGCCGTGGATGGCGCGCGGCACCCTGAGCAGTTCCACCGACTCCAGGAGATGCTGCGAATGTGGCGACTGCGGGCGATCGCCTACTCCAGCCCTGGCTACGCCGGGCGACTGGCAGCCGCCCCTGAGGGAAACTCTGCAGACGTCATCACAGCCGGAAAATTGATCACCGGCTGGCCTGGCGGCCGTCAGAGCCAGTGAGTTACCGCGTTGAGTTTGGTGGCGGCGCGCAGGTCCAGTTCCACTCTCTGCCGGACGGTGCACGTGAGGCGCTCATCGAACGGGCCGTGGAACTGGCCGACCAGCCATGGGATGCGGCCGTGCGGCCACCCGGTACCGACACGAGGTTCCGCGAGACGGTCTTCGGCTCAGGCAACGGCTTATTGGGGTTCTACATAGATGAGGTCGCCCATCTGATCCGGATCTTCGACATCGTCTGGATCGGCTAGCGGACACACGACGGCCTCGGCCATGGACCTTGGCAGTGGAGCGGGTGACGAGAATCGAACTCGCACTATCAGCTTGGGAAGCTGACGTTCTGCCATTGAACTACACCCGCGAGACCGCCAGCCGCGCCCTGCGCCTCCCGCCCGGGAGGCGACCAGCCTTGGTCTGACACGACATGTTACCGGAACCGGTAGGTTGCCAGCGTGCTGCTCTCCGACCGCGATATCAGGGCCCAGGTCGAATCGGGCCGGGTCAAGATCGACCCGTATGCGCCCGAGCTGATTCAGCCTTCCAGCATCGACGTGCGGCTGGACCGGTTCTTTCGGGTCTTCGAGAACCACCGGTACCCGCACATTGACCCGGCGGTGGAGCAGCCCGACCTGACCAGGCTGGTCGAGACCCCCGGCGACGAGCCCTTCGTCCTGCACCCCGGCGAGTTCGCGCTGGCCTCCACCTACGAGGTGGTGACACTTCCCGATGACGTAGCCGGGAGGCTGGAAGGCAAGTCGAGTCTCGGCAGGCTGGGGCTGCTGACCCACTCGACGGCCGGCTGGATCGACCCCGGCTTCTCCGGGCACGTGACCCTGGAACTCTCCAACGTGGCCACGCTGCCGATCAAGCTCTGGCCCGGGATGAAGATCGGCCAGCTCTGCCTGTTCCGGACCAGTTCGCCGGCGGAGCATCCGTACGGCTCGCCGGTCTACGGCTCGCGGTACCAGGATCAGCGCGGGCCTACCCCTTCCAGGTCGTTCCTCAACTTCTACCGGACGGACGTGTAATGGCTACCGCGGGAGCTGTGCTCTGTCACTTGCCGACGTCCTTAGCCGTCGCGCTGTGACGCAAGTGTGACCAGCGTCTCAGTGACGCACAACACCCGCATTGCGGCGGAACGCGTTACCGGCGGGTAGGACTGGGCAGGTAAATTTCACTGGGCGGGTAAATTTCACTGGGCGGGTAATTAGATCCGGTGACCCAGGACGGCAACCCAGGACAGCCCAGGGCATTGCGCAGCCCAGGACGAGGACGGCCAGCATGAGCGAGCACACCAGGCAACACGTGGACGAGCGGCAGGCACGGCAGGTCGCCGAGGCGGCCAGGGAGTCCGCCTGGCTGCAGCCCAGCTTCGGCAAGCAGCTCTTCCTCGGCGACTTCCAGCCCGGCCTGATCTACCCGCTGCCCCCGCCGGACGAGGACATGGCCCGCCGCGGCGAGGAGTTCTGCGCCCGGCTGCGCGAGTTCTGCGACACGTCCATCAGCGGCGCGGTCATCGAGCGCGATGCGAAGATCCCGGACGAGGTAATCAAGGGCCTGGCCGACCTCGGCGCGTTCGGCATCAAGATCCCGCCCGAGTACGGCGGGCTCGGCCTCAGCTACCTCTACTACTGCCGCGCGATGATGATCCTCGGGTCGGTGTCACCCGCGATGGCCGCAATGATGACCGCGCACCAGTCGATCGGCGTCCCGCAGCCGGTTGTCCAGTTCGGCACCGAGGAGCAGAAGCGGCGCTACCTGCCCAGGTGCGCTCGCGGCGAGATCAGCGCCTTCCTGCTCACCGAGCCCGACGTCGGCTCCGACCCGGCCCGGCTGAGCACCATCGCGGAGCCGTCTGCCGACGGCTCGGAGTACGTGCTGAACGGCGTCAAGCTGTGGACCACCAACGGAGTGGTCGCTGACCTGCTGGTGGTGATGGCCCAGGTGCCGAAGAGCGAGGGCCACCGGGGCGGCATCACCGCGTTCGTGGTCGAGGGGAAAGCCGACGGCGTCACCGTAGAGCACCGCAACAAGTTCATGGGCCTGCGCGGCCTGGAGAACGGCGTCACCAGGTTCTATCAGGTCCGGGTGCCTGCCGAGTGCCGGATCGGGGATGAGGGGAAGGGCCTGAAGATCGCCCTGACCACGCTGAACACCGGCCGCCTGTCGCTCCCGGCCAGCTGCGCGGCGGCCGGCAAGCAGGCCATCAAGATCGCCAGGGAGTGGTCGGCCGAGCGCGTTCAGTGGGGTCGCCCGGTCGGCGAGCACGAGGCGGTGGCCAAGAAGCTCTCGTTCATCGCCGCGACCGCTTACGCGCTGGAGGCGGTGGCCGAGCTGTCCAGCCAGCTGGCTGACGGGAAGCGGCAGGACATCAGGATCGAGGCGGCGCTCGCCAAGCTGTACTGCTCCGAGATGGGCTGGCAGATCGTCGACGAGCTTGTTCAGGTCCGCGGCGGCCGCGGCTACGAGACGGCGGCGTCGATGGCAGCGCGTGGCGAGCGGGGCGTGCCGACCGAGCAGATGCTGCGGGACATGCGGATCAACCGGATCTTCGAGGGCTCATCCGAGATCATGCGGCTGTTCATTGCCCGCGAGGCCGTCGACGCGCACCTCGCGGCGGCCGGCGAGCTAATCGAACCGGGCGTGCCGACCGGGCGCAAGGCCCGCGCGGCCGCGAAGGCCGGCGGCTTCTACGCGAAATGGCTGCCCACCCTGGTCACCGGCAAGGGCCAGCAGCCGCGCGCGTTCGCGGAGTTCGGGCCGCTGGCCGGGCACCTGCGGTACGTGGAGCGGGCCAGCCGGAAGCTGGCCCGGGTCACGTTCTACGGGATGGCCCGCTGGCAGGGCAAGCTGGAGCGCAAGCAGGGCTTCCTCGGCCGGATCGTGGACATCGGCGCCGAGCTGTTCGCGATGAGCGCCGCCTGCACCCGCGCCGCGCAGGACGCGGCCGACCCGGCGGCCGCCGAGCGCGGCGGGACCGGATTCGAGCTGGCCGGCGCGTTCTGCAAGCAGGCCAGGCTGCGCTGCGATGAGCTGTTCGGCCAGCTCTGGGCCAACTCCGACGCCGTCGACACGGCGGTTTCCCGGCGCGTGCTGGCCGGGCGCTACGCCTGGCTGGAGAACGGCATCATCGACCAGTCCGCGCCGGGCCCGCTGGTCGCCGCCGCGGAGCCGGGGCCGTCCAAGCACGAGAACTTGCACCGGCACGCCGGGTGACTAACGGGGCCGGCCTCCGGTCAGGACCCTAAGACCGATTTGAAACGGGCCCTCGCCGCTGAGCCGCCTGTCGTGCCAGCAAGTCAAGCCGGGCGCCGGGCGCGGCAGCCGCAGCAGGGCACTGACTCGGCTGCCTCGACGGCGGGTCCGGCCGCGGGCTGGTCACCAGTGGCTGCGCCGCAGCCCGAGTAGCTGATCACGTTGCGCGAGGGCAGCACGAAGCTGGCCCCGTTCCACTTCTAGCTCTTTGACGCGAGCCTCGAGCTTGAGTACCCGGCGCACGGCAGCCAGCGTCATGCCCTCGCCCACGAGTTCCACGACGTACTGCACGACGGTGATCTCATTGCGCGTGTAACGGCGCTGCCCGCCCGACGACCGGGACGGCCGCACCACCCGGAACTCGTCCAGCCGCCGCAGGAAAGCCTGCTGGATTTCCAGCATCTCAGCGACCTGCCCGACCGTGAACAGCGGCAGGTTCTCGTCATCGAATGGCAATGACGGCACTCCTGCCTCCATGGATGGTCCAGGCCCGGACGGCTCGATGGCACGGCCGCCGGGCCCGGACAGCGTACCTCTGCGACCGCGGCGTCAGGCCTTGATCGCCTTGGCGGTGTGGACCTCGATCTTGCGCGGCTTGGCCTGCTCGGCGACCGGGATCCGGACGGTCAGGACGCCAGCGTCGAAGCCGGCCTCGATGTGGTCGGCGTCAACCGTGTCGGAGAGGTAAACCTTGCGGGTGAACGAGCCAGTAACCCGCTCGCGGATGAACGGCTTCTCCCCCTCGGCGTACTCCTGCGCCCGCTTCGCGCTCACGGTCAGCACGCCGCGGTCGACGGTCACCTCGATGCTGTCGGGGTCGATGCCCGGCAGGTCGAAGCGCAGCACGACCTCATCCTCCCGGCGGATGGCGTCCATCCGCATGGTGGCATGCGGCCTGGCAATGGTCGCCCCGGCCGTGCCAAACGCCCGCTGGGCGAGCCGGTCGAACTCGGCAAATGGATCAAACGATGTCAGCAGCACTGCAGTTCACCTCCGTGTGAGGACCGGAACCCGGTCGGGCCGGTCTAGGTAAGCTCTGTCTCTACTGGAAGTGAACCTATAACTTGAGTTGCATATTCCTTGACAGGCGACTGCCTGCCCGGACACTGAGCGGTCCGGCGCAGTGGCGTGCTTGCTGGCTAGGAGACCCGCTCGATGATGGTGGCATTCGCCTGGCCGCCGCCCTCGCACATGGTCTGCAGGCCGTACCTGCCGCCGGTGCGCTCAAGCTCGGCCAGCAGCTTTATCATCGTGATCGCGCCAGTGGCGCCGAGCGGATGCCCGAGCGCGATCGCGCCGCCGTTCATATTGGTCTTCGCCAGCGACGCGCCGGTATCCGCTGACCAGGCGATGAGCACCGGCGCGAACGCCTCGTTCACCTCGAACGCGTCGATGTCGCCGATCTTCAGCCCGCCCCGGTCGAGTGCCCGCTCGGTGGCCGGAATCGGGCCGGTGAGCATGAACACCGGGTCGGAGCCGATCACGGCCAGCGCGTGGATGCGGGCCCGCGGCGTCAGGCCATAGCGATCGACCGCGTCCTTCGACGCGATCATCAGGGCGGCTGCACCGTCCGAGATCTGCGACGCGGTGGCCGCGGTGAGCTCCCAGCCCTCGCGCAGCGGCGCCAGCGCGGCCATCTTCTCCAGCGACGTGTCCCGACGCGGGCCCTCGTCCGTCGTGACGCCGCCCACCGGGGTGATCTGGGCGGCGAACCTGCCCTCGTCGATCGCGCGGATCGCCCGGTGGTGGCTCTCCAATGCGTACTCCTCCAGGGCCAGCCGCTTGATCCCCCATTTCTCACAGACCAGCTGGGCACCGCGGAACTGGGAAATCTCCTGGTCGCCGTACCGGTCCCGCCAGCCCTGCCCGAACGGCGGCGGCATCCCGGCCTCCATCGGCAGCCGGACGGTCGAGCCCATCGGCACCATGCTCATGTTCTCGACGCCCGCCGCGATCACGAGGTCCTGGGTCCCAGACAGGACAGCCTGCGCGGCGAAATGAACCGCCTGCTGGGACGAGCCGCACTGCCGGTCGATGGTGACGCCGGGCACGTGCTCCGGCAGGCCTGCGGACAGCCAGGCATTGCGCGCGACGTCGATCGACTGCGGGCCGATCTGCGAGACGCAGCCCATGATCACGTCGTCCACGGCGCCAGGATCTGCGCCGGTCCGCGCGACTAGCTCGGTCAGCACGTGCGCCGCAAGATCCACCGGATGCACGCCCGCCAGGCCGCCGTTGCGCCTGCCGACGGGGGTCCGCACCGCCCCGACGATGAATGCCTCCGCCACCATGCCCTCCATCAGCCCGGCTGCTCCCGTCCTGCCCGCAGCCATTGCCCGTCGCTCGTCGCCCGTCTCGCTCGGCAGCCAGTTCGTGCACGTTGCACGGTTCCTCCGAGATTACCCCGTGCCCGGCGGGGCCATAGCGGCGATCACCCGATGCCCAGGACCGGCCCGATGCGGCCGGGCGCGGAGCGCGGCGGGACCAGGTGACGATGGCATTTCTGTCCGACGCGCCAGCATGACCGCGCGGCCACTGCCTGCCGGTCCCGCCCGGCTTTATGCTCGAAGGGACGCGACCCCGGAGGCAGTGATGACGACAGGGCTGATCCTGCTGGGGTTCCTGGGCGTCCTTGTCGCGTTCTTCCTGACCAGGATGCGGCGCCGGCTCGGGCTCGGCGTGACCGGCAGCACCTGGGCCGTGATTATCGCGGTGTTCGCGATCATCGTGCTCAGCCTGTGGGCGTCCTCCCAGCACTGATCCCGGCACTCCTGCCGCGCCAGCTGCCGTCAGAGGCCGCTGATACCACCGCTGAGCGGGACCTCGAACCAGACGGCCTTGCCGTCATGGGTCGGCCGTGATCCCCATCTGGTCGCCAGCTGATCGACCAGGTACAACCCGCGGCCGCCCTCGTCGGTTTCCCCGGCGCTGCGGATCCGGGGCAGCCGGAGATCAGCATCGAAGACCTCGACCCAGATCGAGGCAGTCCCGCGGCGGAGCCGGAGGGTGAACTCCTTGCCGACGGGCCCGCCGCGCCCGATCGCGTATGGCGGGTCCGGCCAGTCGCCGAGCAGGTCGTCCTCGTCATCGCGCCAGCGCAGGATTGGGCCGTCGGCCAGGTCAGCCGGCCCGCCGGGAGACGCCGCGACGAACTCGTTCCGCGGGCTAGGCGAGATCGCGGCGTGCAGGACGACGTTCGTGACCACCTCGGAGACCAGCAGGCACGCCAGGTCGACCTGCTCTAGCTCCATGCCCCAGCGGGCGAACGTGTCGTGCGCCAGCCGCCGCGCCTCGGACACCTTGATCGGCTCTGCCGGGAAATTGCCTTCCCAGGAGGCGAGGTCGGTAATGGACGTACGGACCACGACGATGGCCATGTCGTCGTCGATGTCCCCGGGCACGGCCTGCTCGGCGGCCTGCGCGATGTCCTCGACGCTGCCGCGCGCCACCAACTGCACGGCCTCGCGCAGCATCTGTTGCGCCTCTGCCTCGGTGTAGTGACCGGTCCCGTCCGCGCGCTGGCGCCGGTCAGTCAGGCCGTCGGTATAGAAGACCAGCGTCGAGCCGGGCTCGAGATGCCGGGTTTCCTCCCGGTAGGCCGGAACGCCGGCGATGCCCTTGCCGCGCACTCCGAGCAGCACGCCCTTGTGCTCGATCTCCATCTGGCCGACGTCCAGGCCAGTGACGAGCAGCGGCGCGTCATGGCCCGCGTTAGCGAACGACAGGCTCCGGGACCACGCGTCATAGACGAGATACGTGCAGCTCACGATCGGCGGGTCGGCAGCCGGGAAGCCGTGCTCCTGCGCCTGCGACGGGCCGAGCGTCCGGCACCAGTCGTCCAGCCTGCGCAGTATCTCGGCCGGCGGCTTGTCGTCCTGGGCGAAAGCGCGCAGCGCCGCGCGCAGCTGGCCCATGATTGCCGCGGCGCGCGCGCCCCGGCCTTCCACGTCGCCGATCACGATCCCCACCCGGCCAGCCGACAGCGCGATGATGTCGTACCAGTCACCGCCGACCTGGGTCTGGATGCCCTGGCCGTGGGTTTCCAGCGGCTTGGCCGGAACGTACTTATAGGCAACTTCAAGGCCGTCTATGGCCGGCGGGGCCTGCGGCAGCAGGCTGGTCTGGAACGCCAGCGCGGTCCGGCGCTCCTCCTCGAACAGCATCGCGTTGTCAATTGCGATCGCCACCCTGCTGGCGATCGCGCTGAGGAATTCACGGTCGTCGGGCCCGTAATGCGGCTCCTCCCGCTCGGTCAGCGCCGACAGCGCGAGGCTCAGCACGCCGAGCAGCTCGCCGCGAGCGATCAGCGGAGCTGCGATCACCGATCGGAGTCCAATGTCGGCGCAGATCTGCAGGCTCCCCGGGCTCGGCATCGGGAACGCCACGGTCTCCATGTCCGCGACGATGACGGTGTCCATCTGCGCCATCGCCTGCTGGCAGAAATGACCTTCCGGGTACCTGATCTGCTCGCCCGTCATGGCCCAGGTGCCCGGCTCCGGCATCCACCCCCTGGCGTGCAGCTGCGCTCGGCGGACCACCTTGTCGCCCTGCAGCAGGTCGATCAGGCAGTGGTCGGCGAACTGGGGCACCAGCGTCTCGGCCACCTGCCGCAAGGTGGTGCCGAGCTCAAGGGATCCGGCCAGCCGTTCCCCGATGCGCTCAAGCAAGCCGAGCTGCTCCCGCTCGCGCAGCGCGCCGCGCCTGGTCACCTCCCGCGCCATGATCACGATGCCGGTGATCCCGCCGCCCTCGGGCCGTAGCGGCACGGCCTGCGCGCGCACCAGCGCCCGGGTGCCGTCGGTCCGCAGGATCGCGAATGTCCCCTCCCAGGCCCGGCCGCGCAGGACCTGGCCCGCCAGCTCATTGCCCTTTCGCAGATCACCTTCCTCGAAGCCGAGGGAAAGCAGCGAACGGCCGACGAGATGCCCTGGTTCGTCGGGAAATCCGAACAGCCTTACTGCGAAGGAATTCGCGTACTGCAGATTGCCCAGCCGGTCGGCGACGACGACGCCCGCCTCGGCCTGGTCGAGGACGGCGTCTTCGCCGAGGCTCGCCGTAATTTCGCCGATTACGGCATCACCGGTGCGCTTCACCGGACTGCCGGACCATGGGTGCCAGAGCTGGCGCGCCTGCCGCCGCAAGGGTCACGGCCTCGTAACGAACACGTGCACAGCGACATGGCGGGGCAGTTCCGCCGCAGCATTGCCGACCCTGTCCTCACTTGTCACCCGCACACCGTTGTCGCTAGCCGAGAGCGTTACCTCGCGTCCTGGCTGTATCCCTATGTTCTTCAGTCTAAGCATCAAATCCTGATCGCTTTGGACTTGCTCGCTTATCCGGCGAATCACCACCTGCTCGGCCCGTGCTGTCGCGATCTTGGTCATCGCCACCGCATCCTGTTGCCCGGCTGCTTTTGCCCGCTTGCTGGCATCGGCAGGTATCCCGAGTTCGTCGAGGCCGGGAATGATATTCCCGTGCGGGCAGTGCACCGGATACTCGAGCAACTCGGCCAGCCGCCGCTCCACATTGTCGGAGATCACGTGCTCCCACCGGCACGCCTCGATATGCACCTCTTCCCAGGGCAGCCCGATCACCTCGACAAGCAGGCACTCGGCCAGCCGATGCTTGCGCATCACGCCGACTGCAAGCGCACGGCCCGGGCCAGTCAGCGACAGCTGCCGGTCCCCCTCGACCCGGACCAGGCCGTCGCGCTCCATGCGCGCGACCGTTTGACTCACCGTCGGGCCGCTCTGCGACAGCCGCTCGGCAATACGCGCACGCAACGGGACGATGCCTTCTTCTTCGAGTTCGAAGATCGTGCGAAGGTACATCTCCGTGGTGTCGATCAGCCCGTGCGCGGTCAAGGGATCCTCCTCCAGCACCGATGCTATGCCTGCCTGCCGCCGCGCGGACCGGGAAGAAAATGCGCCACGGCGCGGGCTACCGCGGTGAGAACTTTGCCCACCACCCGGAAAGCCTCGATTCAGCCGGAATTATGCGGGATTTCCGGGGGGTTGGTCATCACGGCGCCTGGCGCTCGATCACCCACTGACCGCCACGGCGCCGATAGCGGAACCTGTCGTGCAGCCGGTTCACTCGTCCCTGCCAGAACTCGACGGTTACCGGCACAACCCGGTACCCGCCCCAGAATTCCGGCATGGGCACCGGCGTCCCGTCCGGCCACCGGGCGGCCAGCCGCTCGTACCGGTCGTCCAGTTCCGCCCGGGATCCGATGACCGACGACTGCCTGCTCGCCCAAGCGCCGAGCTGCGATCCGCGTGGCCGGCTGCGGAAGTAAGGCTCGCTCTGCTCGGCGGACAGCATGGTAACCGTTCCCTCGATGATCACCTGGCGCTGCATCGGGTGCCACGGGAAGAGCAGGCACGCCCGCGGGACCGCCGCCAGATCCGTGCCCTTTCTTGAGGTGCGGTTGGTGTAGAAGACGAAACCGCTCGGGTCGTGGCTCTTCAGCAGCACGGACCGGGCGCGCGGCAGGCCTTCGGCGGAGATTGTCGCGAGCACCATGGCAGTGGGCTCCGGCAGCGGAACCGCGGCCGCATCCGCGAGCCACCGGGAGAACTGGGTGACCGGATCGGCGGCCAGCGCGGCCTCGTCAAGGCGAGTCTCCGCCCGTCCGGCTTCCTGGCCGCTGGCTGCCGGGCGGGCGGTCTTGGAGCCGGCTTGATCATCAGCGTGCAGCATGGCCTAAGGGTAGTGAGCACATCGGACCGGATCTCCAGTCCTGACTGTCTGGGCTGGTCAGCCCGGCTGCGGCGAAGCGGTGCATGGCGCAGTTAGCGCATTGCGGCCCGCGCGCGGTTGAATGGACCGGCTGGCATCTATGGCCGTCCCGGCCGCCGGGTTCGACCGCTGATCTGGTGGGCGGCCGGACCACCGGCCAGCCACTGACAACTGAGACGGAGGAACGGCAGATGTCCGACTTCACGCCCGGACTAGAGGGCGTCGTCGCGTTCGAGACGGAAATCGCCGAACCCGACAAAGAGGGCGGCTCGCTCCGCTACCGCGGCGTTGACATCGAGGAACTGGTCGCGCACGTGGATTACGCGCACGTCTGGGGCCTGCTGGTCGACAACGCCTTCGCGCCCGGGCTGCCGCCCGCCGAGCCCTATCCGATCCCGGTGCACTCCGGTGACATCCGGGTAGACGTGCAGAGCGCGCTGGCGATGCTCGCGCCTGCCTGGGGGATGCGCCAGCTACTGGACATCACCGATGAGCAAGCCCGTGAGGACCTGGCCCGGGCATCGGTGATGGCGCTGTCCTTCGTCGCGCAGTCGGCCCGCGGACCGGGCCTGCCAATGGTCCCGCAGCGACAGGTGGACGCGGCCAAGACGATTACCGAGCGGTTCATGATCCGCTGGCGCGGCGATCCGGACCCGCGGCACGTGAAGGCCATCGACGCCTACTGGACCTCGGCCGCCGAGCATGGCATGAATGCGTCCACCTTTACCGCGCGGGTGATCGCCTCCACCGGCGCCGACGTGGCCGCCGCGCTGTCCGGCGCGGTCGGCGCGATGTCCGGCCCGCTGCACGGCGGAGCCCCGGCGCGGGTGCTGTACATGCTCGAGGAAGTCGAGAAGACCGGCGACGCCGTCACGTACGTCCGGCAGGCGCTGGATGGCGGCGAGCGGCTGATGGGCTTCGGGCATCGCGTCTACCGGGCCGAGGACCCGCGGGCACGGGTGCTGCGCAGGACGGCCAAAGACCTGGGCGCGCCCAGGTACGAGGTGGCTGCGGCGCTGGAGAAGGCGGCGCTGGCCGAGTTGCACGCCCGGCGGCCGGACCGGGTGCTCGCGACGAACGTGGAGTTCTGGGCGGCCATCATGCTGGACTTCGCCGAGGTGCCCTCGCACATGTTCACCTCGATGTTCGCCTGCGCGCGCACGGCCGGCTGGGCGGCGCACATCCTGGAGCAGAAGCGCACCGGCCGGCTGATCCGGCCCAGCGCGCGGTATATCGGCCCGAAGACCCGCTCGGTCCGGGACGTACCCGGCGCAGCCGATGTCCTGGACAAGGATGTCTGAGCAGCGGCCCGGCCTCGCCGCCCCGGCAGATCCCGGGACGGCGGCGGCCGACCTCACCATCCCGGCGAGCCTGCGGCCTGCCGACGGCAGGTTCGGCTGCGGGCCGTCCAAGGTCCGGCCCGAGCAGCTGACCGCGCTGGCTGGCCCAGGGGCGGCCCTGATGGGCACGTCGCACCGGCAGGCACCGGTCCGCTCGCTGGTACAGCGGATCCGTGAGGGCCTGGCCGGCTACTTCGGCCTGCCTGCTGACTACGAGGTCGTGCTGGGCAACGGCGGCACCACGGCCTTCTGGGAGATCGCGGCATTCGGCCTGGTCGATCACCGGTCGCTGCACCTGAAGTTCGGCGAGTTCTCCTCGAAGTTCGCGAAGGTGACTGCTGCCGCGCCGTGGCTGGAAGCGCCGGCCGTGGTCGAGTCTGCACCGGGCGCGCACCCAGCAGCCCGCGCCGAGGCCGGTGTGGACGCCTATGCGCTGACCCACAACGAGACGTCCACGGGCGTGGCCATGCCGGTCGCCCGGGTGCAGGGCGCGGATCCCGGCGCGCTGCTGCTGGTGGACGCCACCAGCGGCGCGGGCGGGCTGCCGGTCCAGGCCAGCGACTTCGACGTGTACTACTTCGCGCCGCAGAAGTGCTTCGGCGCCGACGGCGGGCTATGGATCGCGTTGATGTCGCCTGCGGCGCTGACCAGGGCCGAGCACATCGCGTCCAGCGGGCGGTACATCCCGGAGTTCTTCTCGCTGCCGGTGGCGATCAGCAACTCCCGCCTGCAGCAGACCTACAATACGCCGTCGGTCGCCGACCTTATCCTGCTGGCCGACCAGGTGTACTGGATGCTGGACCAGGGCGGGCTCAAGTGGGCAATCGCGCGAACGGCCGACTCGTCGACCCGGCTGTATGAGTGGGCGGAGAAGGCACCGTACGCGACGCCGTTCGTGGCCAGCCCGCAGCAGCGCTCCCAGGTGGTCGGGACGATCGACTTCGATGCGACAGTCGACGCGGCCGCGCTCGCTGCGGTGCTGCGGGCAAACGGGATCGTTGACACCGAGCCGTACCGCAAGCTCGGCCGCAACCAGCTCCGCATCGGCATGTTCCCCGCGGTGGACCCGGCCGACGTGCAGGCGCTCACCGCCTGCATCGACTACGTCATCGAGCGCCTCTAGCCAGGCAACGCCAAACACCGCCCGGCGGCCGCTAGCCTGTGCCGGGCAACCCGCCGAGCGGCCGATGGCAGCCATTTGCCGACGGCATCGGCCACGGCGCCCCGCCGGCCAGCCCCCCGACAGCATCGCCCCGCCACGCTCCGCCGGCCAGCCCCCCGACGGCATCGCCCCGCCACGCCCCGCCGGCCAGCCCCCCGACGGGTAACCGCTGATGAGCTCGATGATGTCGGGGCAAATGTTATTTTTGTTGTGCGTTCCGCCTGATGGATGTTGAGTTAGTACGCACCTGTGCCTACCAACGCCACATCCATCAGGCGGAATCCCATTCCGGGAGCATGAGAAAACGGCATCAAGGTTGAAACGGGACGAAGTGGAGAGCGGTTGAGCGGCCACGCTAGCCTGCTTACCGAGACCTCGTCAGCTGGCCTTGGCAAAGCAGCGGGGCACAGCCACCAGGACCACGGCCCCGGCAACGCGGCGGGCTAGCCGCTGGCGCGGAGCGGCCAGCTGCCGATGACCTCATACCTCGGCCGGGGACCGAGGTAACTGCGCATCAGGCGCACCTCGCTGGCCTGCCAAAGCGTCCCTGAATAGCCGGAAAGTGACTCGACCAGGGCGCGCAGGTCGGTGATCTCCCGGCAGTAGGCAAGCGTAAGGTGCGGCTTGAATCCCCTGGCCTGGTCCGGTGGCGGCGCGCCGGCCCGGCGGCAGCCCGCCGCTAGGGAGCCGGCCAGGGCGGCAAGCGCGCGGATGTCGCCGCCAATCCCGGCCCACAGCACTCGTGCCCTGGCCGGGCGGGCGAAGGCCCCCGCGCCGGCCATGGACAATGTAAGCGCCTGGTGACGGTGCGCGGCGCGCTCCAGCCGCAGCCCGAGCCGCCCGGCAATGGCCTCGTCCACCTCGCCGAGGAATGTGAGCGTCAGGTGCCAGCTGCGGCGGTCGGTCCAGCGCAGTTGCGGCCACGCATCCCGCAGCGGCGCCGTCACGGCGGCAAGCTGGTCCAGCGCCGCTGCGGGCGGCGCGATCGCGACGAACAGCCTCATCCGGTAATTAGTAGCCGGCTTCGCCAGCCACCGCGCTCAGTCGCCTACGGATCCGTCGATCCGCTGGCGCAGCAGGTCCGCATGGCCGTTGTGCCGGGCGTACTCCTCGATCATATGGGTCAGGATCCAGCGCAGCGAGAATCGCTCGCCACGGCGCTCCCCGGTGATGTCCAGTGACGGGGCTGCCGCGACCAGTTCCATCGCCCGGGCACAGTCGCCTTCCCAGGCGGCAAAGGCCTCCGCCACATCGGCCGTGTCCACGTCATCGAACTCACCGTCCCGGTTCTCGTCGGTGAAGAACCGGAACGGCGCGTCCGTGCCGGCAAGCACCCGCTGGAACCAGCTCCGCTCGACCTCGGCCATGTGCCGGACCAGGCCGAGCAGCGACAGGGTAGCTGGCGGTACGGCGCGCTCTCGCAACTGGGCATCGGTCAGCCCTTCGCACTTCCAGGCGAGCGTGGCCCGGTGGTAGTCGAGCCAGCCGGTCAGCATCTCGCGTTCAGTCGCCTCAAGTGGCGGCTCGGTGCGCTCAGTCGTCATCCCGACAGTGTGCCGCATGCCGCCGAAAGGCAGCTCTCCAGGCCGGCCGGGATAAATCGGGCAATCCCCGGTCGGCGTTCCGGCAAAAGCCGTGCCAGGTCAGGCGACCATCCGGGCCAGCTGCGCCGGTCGCAAGTAGGACCGGGCGCGAATGCCGCGAGCGTGGCTAAGCATGGCCGCGATGACCACAACGGCCAGGGCCGAGATCATGCCACCCGCGATCATGGAAATCCTGGGCCCGAACATCTCGGCGATCCAGCCGGCCAGCGGCGCTCCGGCGGGCGCACCGCCCAGGAAGACCAGCATGTACAGGCCCATGACGCGGCCTCGCATCTCGGCCGCCGTGCCAAGCTGCGCCGCGGAGTTCGCGGCCGTGGTGAAGCTGAGCAGAGTCAGCCCGGTCGGCACGAGCAGCACGAGGAATGACCAGAAGACCGGCATCATCCCGCCCGCGATCTCGAACACGCTGAAGGCGAACGACATCACCAGCAGCACCGGCATGCCCGGGCGGCCGCGGCGGGCGGCAAGCAGCGCCCCGCCCAGTGCGCCAAGTGCGAACACGGCCGAGGCGAGCCCGAACGCCCCCGCGCCGGTGTGGAACACCTGGCGGGCCATCAGGGCGTTGGTGACCTGGAAATTCATGCCAAAGGTAGCCACGAAGAAGACCAGCACCATCGTCATCCACAGGTTGGGGCGTGCCCGCACGTAGCGCACAGCCTCCCGGAGCTGGCCCTTTGCCCTCGGCACCCGCCCGGCCGGATGCAGCTCGGCCGGCCGCATCAGTTTCAGGCTGGTCAGCACGGCGGCATACGATACGGCGTTGACCAGAAAGGCTGCTGGAGTGCCGACCGCGGCAATGACAAGCCCGGCGATAGCCGGGCCTGCGATCCTGGCCAGGTTGAAAACCGCGCTGTTGAGTGCGATCGCGTTCGGCATGCCGGCCCGGCCGACCATTTCGACGGCAAAGGACTGCCGGGTCGGATTATCGACGACAGTGACCACGCCGAGCCCGAAGGCCAGCGCGTAGACCTGCCAGATCTGCACAAGGCCGGTGACCGCCAGGATGCCAAGCAGCAGGGCGAGCCCGCCCATCGCCGCCTGGGTCACCATCAGGATCCGGCGCTTGGGGTAGCGATCAGCGACCATACCGCCCCACATGCTGAACAGCATCGGCAGGAACTGCAGGCCGGTGGTGATGCCCAGGGCCGTGCCGCTGCCATGGGTGAGCTGGAGCACCAGCCAGTCCTGCGCGACGCGCTGCATCCAGCTGCCGGTGTTGGAGATGACCTGCCCGGTCGCGAAGAGCCGGTAGTTACGCGTGTGCAAGGAGGTGAACATCCGGTGGCCGGATGCCCCTGGCTCGTGATCAGTTGCGGCCGGAACCGGGCGGGCGAGCGGCCCCCGCCGGGCCGTCAGGACTGGCTGAGCTTCTCCAGGATCGGGGCGGCCGCCCGAAGCGTTGCCCGCTCCTGCGGGCTCAGCTCCGCCAGTCGCATCGCCAGCCAGGCTTCCCGGCGGCGGCGCGCCTGCTGCACTAGCTCCCTGCCCTCGGCAGTCACCGTGAGCACGACCTGGCGCCGGTCGGTGGGATGCGGCATCCGCATCACGAGGCTGCGCGCTTCCAGCGCGGCGATAACCCTGGTCATGGAAGGCGGCTGTACCTTTTCGTGCTCGGCTAGCTCGCCTGGGCTCATCGCCCGGTGCCGCTCCAGCGCGGCCAGCGCGGCCAGCTGGGTGTCGGACAGCGCGTGCTCGATCGAGCCCTGTGCTAGCCGCTCGACGCGCAGCCGGCGGGCCAGTCTGCTCACGGAAATCCGGAGTGCCGTGGCGAGGCCGGCGTCCGTCCTGTGCTGCGCTACAGTCATCATTTTCATTAGCCTGAGTCATTACTTTTGCTAACCGTAGACGGATATCGAGCATTCCGTCAACCGCTAGCAGGCGAACGGGCGGGAACCGGCCAGTGCCGAACCGAGGGCTCTAAGTACAGCACGGAAGATGCGCCGCCGGGATCACCCGCGGCCCTGCGACTAGCCTTGATTTCGTGCGCGCCCCGCCCCGCCCCGCCCCGCCGCCGCTGGAAGCCAACGACCAGCTGGTAACCGGCGTGATCGGCGTCGGCTGGGCGGTCGCCCTGATTGCCTTGCTCATCGCACGAGGCAGCCTGCCCGCCGCCGATCGCTGGTGGATCTGGACCTGCGCGACGGGACTCGGCCTCGGAGTCTTCGGGTTCTGTTACGTGCCGGTGCTCAAGCGATCGCGTGCCAGGGCCGCGCAGCGGCATGCGAGCCGGCCAGCTAGCCAGGACCGGGCCGACGGCGGGCCCTGAGCCGACGGCCAGGACCGGGGGGCCGGCGACCGCGCACCTGGGGCTGGCGGCCAGCCAACGGCCGGCTTAGCCGTGATCCAGCGACTCGAAGACTGTCTCCGTCATCGAGATCCCGGGAGCGTCGACGAGGTCATAGCCAAGCTCGTCGACCACTGGCACGATCGAGCCGAACGGGCCGGCAGGCGTGACCGCCTCTGAATGCGCGCCGCAGCCATGATCCAGCGAGACCACACTGCCGTCGTCCGGGGCGTACTCGTTCGCGCAGACGCCGAAGACCCGGCCGAGCGGGCTGCCAAGCCGCACCAGGAACCCGCAGGTAGCACATGGCGCCGGAGCGGCATGCGCTAGTGGCGTACGCGGCCCGTGCTCGCTTGCGTACCAGCGGACCGCGGTCGCGTCCCGGCCGATCGCCGAAAGCACGCGGGCTCGGGCCGACGCCGGGCTGGCATCCTGCGCCGCCGCCGCGATGCCCGGCCCCGCCGCACCCGCCACCGCCGCACCCGCCACCGGGTCACCAACCGCCGGGTCACCAACCGCCGGGTCACCAACCGCCGGGTCACCAACCGCCGGGTCACCAACGGCCGGGTCACCAACGGCCGGGTCACCAACCGCCGGGTCACCAACCGCCGGGCCGCCCGGCCCCGCGTCGGCGGCAACCGGCAGGTTCATCGCGGCCAGCAAATCCTGTCCGGCTGCCCAGTCCGCGCTGTCATCCCAGTCCAGCACCCCGTCGTCGCCTTCGAGCAGGACGGCGGGCACCAGCCGCTCGTCATCCTCCCCGGCTGGCAGCAGATCGCCGACGCCGAGGTCGCCAGGCCGGACCCGGTCACGCCACGGAACCCAGTCCGGCGCCAGCAGCGAATCCGGGCCCGGCAGCAGCACGCACTCACTGACCGTGACCACCTTGGCGCGTGCCGCCCGGGCAACGGTGATGGCCCAGCGCCAGCCCGTGTAGGCGGGGTCCAGGCAGTCGAACAGGTGCGTGACGACGCGGTCCCCGTCGGATTCCGTGCCGCAGTGCGGCCCGACCTGGCCTGCTCCTGCCAGTTCATGCGCTGCGGCGCGGGCCAGGTCAACAGCCTGGGCGCATGCCTCGTCGGGCTCTCTGGTGCGAGTGCGGGTAGGGCTCACGTTAAGTGATTGTTCCTTATCAGCCAGCGTGCGTGCATCAATATCCCCGGTACTGCGGGTAAACCCGCCTGCCGGCGGGTCGTCGCAGTCCCCGGAAGGAAGAATACTTGGGCTATGCGAGAGTCCGGCACGACGACGCGGGCCAGGCGGGCCACCCGCTCGGTGTATGCCGCCTCGCAATCCGCTGCGCGCGCGGGCGCTTCCGCCGCACGGGCCGGCGCCTCCGCTGCGAGCGGCGCGAGCCGCGTCGTGCATCGCCTGTCCGGCGCTTCCGGGGCCGCGCGTACCGGGCTGGCGAATCTCATCGAACTGACCGCGGCGAGCAGCCTCGGCGATGCGTTCGTCACCGTTGGGCTGGCAGGCTCCCTGTTCTTCAGCGTCTCGGTGGACCAGGCCCGCACCAAGGTGGCACTGGCGCTGCTGGTCACCATTGCGCCGTTCGCGGTGCTTGCCCCGTTCATCGGGCCGATGCTGGACCGGGTGCAGCAGGGCCGCCGGTTCATCCTGGCAGGCACCCTGCTCGCCCGCGGGCTGCTCTGCTGGAGCATGGCCGTGGCCGTCCAGCACAACGATCCAGCCGATCTGCTTCCTGCCGCCTTCGGCGTCCTGGTGCTGCAGAAGGCATTCGGCGTTACCCGCAGCGCAATCGCGCCCCGGCTGCTCCCGGCCGAGATCACGCTGGTCACGGCGAACTCGCGGACCGCGCTGGCCTCGCTCATCGCCACCACCATCGGCGGCGGCACGGCGGCAGGCATCGGTATCGTCGCAGGCGGCGGGCAAGCCGGTGCCGCCTGGGTGCTGCGCATCGGCACTGCGTTGTACCTGGCTGCCATGGCTCTCTGCCTCCGGCTGCCGGACGGAGTCGACTCTCCGCGGACGCCCCAGGCCGGGCCCGGCGCCAATGCGGATGGCGGTGCCGCCGGCCCGGACGGGCGCGCGGGCAGCCAGGCCGGGCACGCGCCGGGAACGCCGGGAACGCCAGGCGCACTCGGGCCGCGGGGCGCCGCGGCGCTGCCGCGAGGCGCGCCGCGGTGGCGGTTCCCCCGCCTGGGCCCTATCGTCGGCGAAGCGATGGGCGCCAACGCCGCGCAGCGGGCATTCTCCGGCTTCATGATCTTCTTCCTTATTTTCCTGCTCCGGACCGTGCATTTCGGTAAGACCCCGGACAAGCTGGCGCTGGCCGAGATGGTCGGGGCGGCCACGATCGGCGGCTTCCTCGGCACGGCGATCGGGGCCGGGCTCAAGTCGCGTGCGCCGCAGGTCATCGTCTTCGGCATGCTCGCCCTGACCACGGTTGTCACTGCCGCCTGCGCGATGCTGTTCGGGTTGTGGGCCGCGCTCGTGGTGGCGCTGATGGCCGGGATAGGGCAGGCGCTGGTGAAGCTCGCGCTCGATTCAATCGTGCAGCGAGAGATCGGCGAGGAAGTCCGGTCGTCCACGTTCGCGGCATCAGAGACGCTGCACCAGCTGTCCTGGGTAGCTGGCGCCCTGGCCGGGGTACTGATGTCGCTCACCAAAAGCGGCGTGGCCGGGCTCACGGTGGCCGCGAGCGCGTTGGCGGTCGCCTTGACGGTGCTCCTGCTTCGCAGGCGGCGCAGGCTGCTGGACAACCGGCGGGTGGCACAGCCACAGGCCACCTGACCGCCGGGCCGACCGGGCGGATCAGGCTTCGATGTCGGCGGCGACGGCGCGCAGCACAGCCGCGATCTTCTTCGCGTCCCGGCTGTCCGGATGCCTGCCGCGCCGGTAGGTGTTCGATATCCCGTCGAGCAGCTTGATCAAGTCCTCGACGATCACGATCATCTCGTCCGGATCCTTCTGGCTGACTTTGGCGACCGTCGGCGGCGGATCAAGAGTGCGCACCTGCAGCGCCTGGGTTCCCCGCCGGCCCTCAGCGACGCCGAACTCGACCCGCTGGCCCGCTCGCAGCGCGGCGCCGCTTCCTTCTAGCGCAGAGGAATGGACAAAGACCTCACCCCCGTCATCACGGGTGAGAAAGCCGAAACCCTTGTCGGCGTCATACCACTTGACCTTGCCAGTGGGCACGAGCGAGACCTTACGCGAGGAGGGACTGGTTGCATCGACGAGTGCGTAGGGCCAAGGCTATCCGGTCTGGCCGCAGGCTGTGCGGCGCGGCACGGCGGTCCGGCAGCACGGCGCCGGGGCGCCCAGGGCGCGCCGCGCGGATGCGGGCGATCGCCGGGCTGCCCGGTCAGCGATAGGGCCGGCGCCACGGCGGCGCGCCAGCGCGCTGACCACGCCGGACCCGCCACGCCAGGTATGCCGCGCCGAGCACGGCTCCGGCCCGGAGCAGGTATCCGCCGATCATCAGAGCTTCATGGAGGTAGGCACCAGCCGTCAGGTGCCGCACGCCAACGGCAAGGCCAGCGCCGCCGACAATCGTCACGATGGCTGGCGCAGCAAGCCCGAGCCATTTGTCCCTGATGTCCCACCGCCGGGATGGCAGCGCGACCACCACGCCCACCAGCCAGATCAGCGGGTAAATCAGCCCGCCAAGGCCAAGCAGGACTACTGCGGTTGCCTCCAGCGGATTGCGGCGTGCAAGCGCGGCCGCCTGCCTCAGGATCCTGCGGATGCCGACCGCGACCGACTCCTTGCGGCTCGGCGGCACATCGATTACCACCGGGACCAGCGCGGTGCTGACCGGCTCGGCGGTATCGGGTTCCTGCTCTGGCCAGGAGCGAAGCGCTGGCTTGGAATACCCGGCAGGTTCCGGGCCGGACGGCGGCCCGGGCTGGTACTTCTGCTTTGGCCGGTAGACCTGCTCCGGCTGGTCCTTCTGGTTCGACCGGTACATCTGCGCCGGCTGGTAGGCCGGCTCCGGGCCGGACGTCCGCTGCGGGGCCGCCGGCGCTCGCGGCTGGCCGTAAACCGGCTGCCAGCCGGAGGTCCGCTGCGGGCGGAACGGCCCTGGCTCCTGGCCGGGCGCCCGCCGCGGGCGGAACACGGCCGGCCCTGGCCCGGCGGCCGGCTCCGGCGGGGCACCCGTGGTCCTGGCGGGCCCGCTGCCGGCCGGGCGGGCCGGGGGTACGGCCGGCCCGCCTGCCCCAGCGGTCCCCGACGTGTCGGCGGGCTCCCGGACCGGATAAAACTTCGGCCGTGCGGTCGGCCGCTCCGGTGATGGCACCGACTGTGGGATGAATGCCAGCGCCGTGACCGGCGGCTCGGTCGCTCCCGGCGGCCCGGTCGCTCCCGGCGGCCCGGCCGGGCCCTGGCCGGGACCGGCTGCCTGGTCTTGCCAGGCAGCCCGATTCTGCTTTAGCGGGGCGAGTATCGGGCTATTCCTGCCCTGCGGCCCGCGTCGCGCGGCCCTCGCGGCGCGCGCGGCTTCCCGTTCCGTCATGATTGCCCCCGGACGTCTGCGCGCAGTAACGGAGCGGCGACCGACGGCCAGCTGGGCGGCCGTCAATCCCGGTTCCGGCTGCGGGTCGTTGCCCAGCCCGGCCGCAGCGGCGGGCTGGCCGTCGCGTTGCCGCCCTTCGCGCTGCCCGCCAAGGAGCCGCGGCCTGGGCAAGCGCGGCAGCCAGCTCCCTGGGCCGCCAGGGGCCGCGCCCGCCGTCCCGCCTGCAGCGTCCTTGCCCCCGGATCCGGACACGGCGCGCGGCGCGGAACCAACCGCAGTCATCGAATCCGTCGCAGCGGTTCCCGGCTCGGGTACGGTGCGGTGCTGCCCGGTCCCCGCATTCGCCAGCCTGGCGTGCTCGAGGTCCACCAGCGCCTCCGGCCCGCCCAGTGCGGCAAGCACCCTGGCGACATCGGCCGGACTGGCCACGCCGTGCGCGGTGCACTGCCGCTCGATCGACTCACGCAGCCGCGCGAGAAAGGCCATGACCTCGTCTTGGCCCAGGCTGCGCCGTGCCGCCACGGCCACCCGGTTGAGGTAATCCCGGATGAGCTGCTCGGTCGAGGGGTCCATGCGCAGATAATCCCTCTTATTTGGCAACTTGTGGAGATGGCACGCAACAGAAAATACCCGCAGCGCACTACGGAAATGGCCAGAGGGGGCGGCCCCGGGTCTCCCGGTGCCGCCCCCTCATCCTGATTTGACTCCTCGCTGTGAGAGTCTCACCAGAAAAGGACTTCGGTCTAGCACTGCACGCCGCGCCGGAAATTACCCGGCACAAGCGCTACTAGCTAGAAGTCCATGTCACCGCCGCCGCCAGGGGCTGCCGGGGCCGGGTTCTTCTCCGGCTTCTCGGCAATCACTGCCTCGGTGGTGAGGAAGAGTCCGGCGATGGAAGCGGCGTTCTGCAGCGCGGAACGCGTTACCTTCGCCGGGTCGATGATGCCGGCCTTAAACATGTCGACATACTCGCCGTCCGCGGCATCTAGGCCGTGACCGGCCTCGAGCGAACGCACCTTCTCGGTCACCACGCCGCCCTCAAGGCCGGCGTTGATCGCGATCTGCTTGAGCGGCTCCTCCAGCGCCCGGCGCACGATGGTCGCGCCGGTTGCCTCGTCGCCGGTCAGCTCGAGCTTCTTGAACGCGTTGGCGCCCGCCTGGATGAGTGCGACGCCGCCGCCGGCGACGATGCCCTCCTCGACTGCGGCCTTGGCGTTGCGCACCGCGTCCTCGATGCGGTGCTTGCGCTCCTTGAGCTCGACCTCGGTCGCCGCCCCGGCCTTGATGACGGCGACGCCGCCGGCCAGCTTGGCGAGCCGCTCCTGCAGCTTCTCGCGGTCGTAGTCGGAGTCGGTGTTGTCGATCTCGGCACGGATCTGGTTGACCCGGCCGGAGATCTGGTCGGCATCGCCCGCGCCGTCCACGATCGTCGTCTCGTCCTTGGTGACGACAACCTTGCGGGCCTTGCCCAGCAGGTCGACATCGGCGCTCTCCAGCTTCAGGCCGACTTCCTCGCTGATGACCTGGCCACCGGTCAGGATGGCGATGTCACCAAGCATGGCCTTGCGCCGGTCGCCGAACCCGGGCGCCTTCACCGCGACGGACTTGAACAGGCCGCGGATCTTGTTGACGACCAGGGTCGCCAGTGCCTCGCCGTCGACGTCCTCGGCGATGATGACGAGCGGCTTGCCCGACTGCACCACCTTGTCCAGCAGCGGCAGCAAATCCTTGTTCGCCGACACCTTGGAGTTGACGATGAGGATGTAGGGATCGTCGAGGACGGCCTCCATCCGCTCTGGGTCAGTGGCGAAGTAATGCGAGATGTAACCCTTGTCGAAGCGCATGCCCTCGGTGAGCTCGAGCTCGAGGCCGAAGGTGTTGCTCTCCTCGACGGTGATGACGCCTTCCTTGCCGACCTTGTCCATCGCCTCGGCGATCATCTCGCCGATCGCGGTGTCCCCGGCCGAGATGGACGCCGTCGAAGCGATCTGCTCCTTGGTCTCCACGTCCTTGGCGAGCTTGGAAAGCTCCTCGCTCACCCGCTCGACGGCCGCCTCGATGCCCCGCTTCAGGGACATCGGGTTGGCGCCTGCGGCGACGTTGCGCAGGCCCTCGCGGACCAGCGCCTGGGCGAGCACCGTCGCCGTAGTGGTGCCGTCACCCGCGACGTCGTCCGTCTTCTTCGCTACTTCCTTAACCAGCTCCGCGCCGATCTTCTCCCACGGGTCCTCGAGCTCGATCTCCTTGGCGATGGACACGCCATCGTTGGTGATCGTGGGGGCTCCCCACTTCTTCTCGAGCACCACGTTCCGGCCCTTCGGGCCGAGGGTTACCTTCACGGCGTCGGCGAGCTGGTTCATGCCGCGCTCGAGGCCACGCCTGGCTTCCTCATTGAACGCGATCATTTTCGCTGCCATAGGCTCCAGTCCTCCCGGAACTTTGTGCCATGCGTGCCGACCGGGCCAACGCCCGCGACGGACGGCCGCGCCGGCGAACGGTCCCTTCCCGTCGCCGGACCGGCCTCATCGTCCCGATCAGGCCACTGCGTTGTCACTCTCACCCCGAGAGTGCCAACGCCCTGTTTAGCACTCTCGGGGTGAGAGTGCAAGCTGGCGGGCAGCGCCGGGCGGCATCTGCGGAGGGTGCCCGGGCACCCGCAGGCGCCCGTGGGCCCGGCATGCGCCGAAAGTCCGGCACGCACCGAAAGACTCGCAGGTTCCTGGGCACCGGCGCGACGCGCGGCGCCGCAGGCACCGAGAACCCGGTCCGGGCCGACGGCCAGGCCTGCCCCGGTGAACTGAACGACCCTTACTCAACAGGCCGGGTGACCCATGGCCCTCGCGGGCAGCGGGCCATCCGGCCTGTTCTGAGAGGCTAACTTTGTCAGTGGCTTAGACAGTGCGGACCGAGATCGCCTGCGGCCCGCGCTCGCCCTGCTCGATGTCGAACTCAACCCGCTGGCCTTCTTCCAGGCTGCGGTAGCCATCCGCCTGGATGGCGGAGAAGTGGACGAAAACGTCCCTACCACCGTCGACCGCGATGAAGCCGTAGCCCTTGTCCGCGTTGAACCATTTGACGGTGCCCTGAGCCATCACTCAACTCCCTAACTGTGCTCGGGCCTTCGGGCGCCGCCCTTGCAACCGCGGAGCCCGCCGATCGCGACACAGGCCCAACGTGCTGGGCAAGCGTGGCTTGCCCCTTCGCAGTACTGGCAGCGACCGGACATGACTTTACCCCGTACCGGGCTCGCGGTGACCAGCTAGTCCCCGAATTCGCCTGACCGGCAGCGGCCGGCCCGGGGCGGGGATCTGATCAGCCGCCGGCCACGGCGGGGATGACCGAGACCTGCGTTCCCGGCGGCACCGGGGTATCCAGGCCCTGGGCAAGCCGGACATCGGTGTCGCCGACATAGACATTGACGAACCGGCGGATCTTCCCGGTATCGTCCAGGATCCTGCTGCCGACGCCGGGAAACTCCGCGTCCAGCCCAGCGATTACCTCACGCAGGGTGGCACCTTCCGCGCTCACCTCGGCGGCTCCGCCGGTGTAGGAGCGCAGGATGGTCGGGATGCGCACGGACACGCTCATGCTGCGCCTGCCTCTGCTGATCGGAGCGACTCACGTTCGGCGAAGGCCTGCAGGCTCGCCCGGATCGGGACGACCGCGGGCACCGCTGCCGCGACCGCATCCAGCGTCTTGAGCCCGTCGCCCGAGTTGATGATCACTGTCTCCGCCGCGGGATCCAGCTGCCCCGCCGCGAGCAGCTTGCGCAGCGTCGCGAGCGTCACGCCGACCGCGGTCTCGCCGAAGACGCCCTCCGTGGCGGCCAGCAGCCGGATCGCGTCAACGATCTCGCCGTCGGTCACGTCAGCGACCACGCCACCAGTGCGGCGGACCACGTCGAGCACATACGGCCCGTCCGCCGGATTGCCGATTGCCAGCGACTTCGCGATGGTGGCCGGCCGGACCGGCTGCACCACGTCCTGGCCGGCCCGGAACGCGGCCGCCACCGGGGCGCAGCCGGTCGCCTGGGCGCCGAATACCCGGTAGTCCGCATCCTCGACCAGCCCGAGCCCGGCCAGCTCGCGGAACGCCTTGTCGATCTTGACCAGCTGGGCGCCGGAGGCGACCGGCACCACCACCTGCGAGGGCAGCCGCCAGCCAAGCTGCTCGGCGATCTCGTAGCCGATCGTCTTGGACCCCTCGGCGTAGTACGGCCGCACGTTGACGTTGACGAACGCCCAGTCTTCGTGCTCATCGGCCAGCTCGGAGGCAAGCCGGTTCACGTCGTCATAACTGCCCTCGACGGTGACCAGCGTGCCGCCGTAGACGGCGGTGCCCAGGATCTTCTGCTGCTCAAGGTCGGCCGGGACGAGCACAACGGAGCGGATGCCGGCCCGGGCCGCGGCGGCGGCGACGGCATTGGCCAGATTGCCGGTGGACGGGCAGGCCAGGACCTTGAAGCCCATCTCAATCGCGGCGGCAAGCGCGACGGCCACGACCCGGTCCTTGAAGGAGTGAGTAGGGTTACCGCGCTCATCCTTCACCCAGAGCGCGCGCATCCCGAGCGCACGGGCCAGGTTGTCGGCCCGGACCAGGCGAGTACAGCCAGGCTCGGTGTTCGGAGTATCGGCGACATCGGCCGGAACTGGCAGCAGGCTTGCGTACCGCCAGATGGTCTGCGGTCCCGCCTCGATGATTTCCCTGCTGAGCGGCGGCAGCTCGTAGGCCACCTCCAGCGGCCCGAAGCACTCCGCGCAGGCATGCTGCGCGCCGAGGTCATAGGTCTGCCCGCATTCACGGCAGGCGAGTCCGCTGGCATAGCCGAACCGGGACGGGGTCTTGATTGCTGTGATGCTCACGGGGCGAGGCCTCTCTCCTCATCTTTCCCAGCGACCAATGGGTCGCGGGCCGGAGTTAGCACCTGTCACGGGATGACCACGCCCGGGCACCGCCAGCGTGCTGGCGCGCCCGCTATCGGGGCCTGCCGCGCGCAAGGCGCGGGCAATGCTCACCGTGATGGTTGCCGGGGCTTCGTAGGGCCGATCCCTCCACCCCTCTGGATGAGCGTTATGCAGTTGTGAGCAACACTCTAACCCGAGTTCCGGCTGCGCGAACTCCCCGGCCCCTGCTGCGAGCCGCCCAGGCCAGGCCCGGCCTGGCCCGATACCCTGCGATCACATGAGCGCACGAGCAGGCGGGCGGGTACTCCTCGCCTCGAACCGGGGGCCACTGTCGTTCACGCTGGCGGACGACGGGAGCCTGTCCGCGCGCCGCGGCGGCGGCGGCCTGGTTTCCGGGCTCTCCGCGGTCGCAGGCGATGCTGACGTGCTCTGGGTCTGCGCCGCGCTCGACGACGCGGGCCGGGCAGCCGCGGACGGCGCGGCAGACGGCCGGCTTGACCTGGACGGCACGCCGAACGGCTCCGGCATCGTCCGCATGCTCGAAATCCCGGCGGAGGTCTTCGGCGCGGCCTACAACGCGGTGGCCAACTCCACCCTCTGGTTCATCCACCATCTTCTCTACGACACGCCGAACCAGCCGTCGTTCGAGGCCGGCTTCCAGGCGGACTGGGCCGCCTTCCGGGCGTACAACGCGGCATTCGCCGAGGCCCTGGCCGCCGACGCCGGCCCCGTCGACGGCCCGGGTCCGGTCCGCGCCCTAGTGCAGGACTATCACCTCTGTCTTGTCCCGCGGATGCTTGCTGACCTGCGTCCAGACGTGCGGATCGCGCATTTCACGCACACTCCGTGGGCGCCGCCCGAGTACTACCGGATGCTGCCTGGCCAGATGGGACGCGAAATCCTGGCGGGCATGCTCGGCGCCGACCACGCGGGTTTCCACAGCCACCGCTGGGCCGACGCGTTTCTCGACTGCTGCGCCGAAATCCTCGGCGCGACCGTGGACCGGGCCGCCCAGCAGGTCAGTTATAACGGCCATGTCACCGGCGTCGGCGTGCATCCGCTCGGCGTCGCCGCCGAGGAGCTGACCGCCCGCGCGGCGGAGCCCGACGTGCAGGACCGGATCACCGCCCTCACCGAGGCGACCGCGGGCACCAGGCTCATCGTCCGGGTGGACAGGACCGAGCTCTCCAAGAACATCGCCCGCGGCCTGGCCGCCTACCGCGAGCTGCTGATCACCCATCCGGAGTGGCGAGAACGGCTGACCCACGTCGCGTTCGCCTACCCGTCCCGGACCGATCTGCCCGAGTACCGTGCCTATACCGAGAACGTGCAGCGGCTTGCCAGGGAGATCAACGAGGAGTTCGCGACCGAGGGCTGGCAGCCCCTGATGCTTGAGGTCTTCGATGACTACGCCAGGTCGCTCGCCGCCTACCGGCTCGCCGACGTGCTGCTGGTCAACCCGATCAGGGATGGCATGAACCTGGTCGCCAAGGAAGGCCCGATCCTGTCCGACCGCGCCTGCGCCCTCGTGCTATCCACCGAAGCTGGCGCGGCGGACGAGCTCGGCTCCGAGGCACTGCTTGTCAACCCATTCGACATCACGGCTACCGCGAATGCCCTGCACGAAGCGCTCGTCATGACAGATCCGGAACGGATTCCGCCGGAGTGCTGCCCTAGCGAAGGCCGGCGCCGCCATGCCGCCGCGGCTATGGTTCGCCCGGCAGCTCGCCGCCCTCGAGCGCTAGCCGGTGCCGCCCGGGGTCAGTGCCGACCGGGCCGCCGCGCGGCGAACGCGGCGGCGAGCGAGCTAAGCAGGGCGACGACGCCATCGGGGCCGTCGACCATCAGGTCCGCGTCCGCGGCCAGCGTGGTGACCTCGGCGGAGCCGCTGCACACGGCGAGGCCGGGTATCCCGGCGGCACGCAGCGAGCTGACCGCCCGGAAGGCAGGCACATCGCCCAGATCGTCGCCGCAGAATGCGATGGCGCCAGGCTCACGTTCCGCGGCCAGGCTTTCCAATGCTGCCCCCTTGTCCGCGCCGGGCGGGCGGAGCTCGAGCACGAACCGGCCTGGTTCCAGCACGAGACCGTGCCGGTCGGCGAGCTCAGCCAGCGGGCCGCGCAGATGCTCGAGTGCGTCGGCGGGCTGGCCGGCGTTTCGGGTGTGCACCGCGACCGCGTCACCCTTGCGCTCCGTCCGGGTGCCGTCTGGCGCACCGGCCGTCGCCAGCACGCCGGGCAGGTCACGGCTGGCGGCGGCCACACCGGGCGAGGGGGGCGGCGCGGTCAGCGTGCCTGCTTCCCAGCGCTCGCGGCCATAGTGGCCGAGCACGATCAGGCCAGGAACCAGGTCAAAGCCGCCGTACTGCACCGCCGCGAGGGCCGGCCGCCCGGTGATTACGGCCAGTGTCCCGGTCAGCGGCGCCAGCCGCCGCAAGGCGCCGATCGCGTCCGGGTGCGCGCGGGCGGCGGCCGGGTCGGCCACGATCGGGGCGATCGTGCCATCGAAATCCAGCGCGATCAGCGCGCGTCCGGGCGCGCGCAGCATCGCGGCGAGGCCTGCCTGCCCTGCCTCGGTGCGCGGGACCGGCAGCGCCGGGCCGGTCACTGGCCTGCGTCCGGGCGCGGCGAGCGGATCCGGTGGCGCCTGCTGCGCTGCCGTCGCAGCCGGGTGACCAGCGCCGGATCGAACGCGAGCGCCTCGGGCCGGTCGATCAGGCCATTCAGCAACTGATAATACCGGGTCACCGGCATGCCAAGTGTCTCCAGTATCTCGCGCTCCTTCGCTCCGGGCTGCCGCCACCAGCTGCGCTCGAAGGCAAGTATGCGCATATCAAGATCAGACAGCGCGGCCATCAGGCCTCCCAGCCCTTCCGTTTGCCAAACCATCGTAGGCAGGCCCTATGCGCAGCGCCTCCGGCAACGTACGCTCACCCTTCGTGGCCAACTATGACTGCCTTACGTTCCTGACCGATTACGGCGTCGAGGACGGATTCGTCGCGGCCTGCCACGGCGTCGCTGCCCGGCTCGCACCCGGCATCCGGCTGATAGACATTACGCACCTAGTGCCGCCCGGTGACGTGCGCCGCGGCGCGGCCGTGCTCGCCCAGACCATTCCTTACCTGCCACCCGCCGTGCACGTCGCCGTGGTAGATCCCGGGGTCGGCACCGCGCGTCGCGGGGTAGCCGTGCAAGCGGGCGAGGCGATCCTGGTCGGGCCGGACAACGGCCTGCTGTCCTGGGCCGTTGTCGCCCTGGGCGGCGCGCAACGCGCCTGCCAGCTCACCAACGGCGAGTGGTGGCTGCATCCGGTCTCGCCGACCTTCCACGGCCGTGACATCTTCACGCCGGTTGCCGCCCGGCTGGCCGCCGGAAAGGACCTGGCCGGCGCCGGGACCGAGATTGATGTCGCTGACCTGGTCATGCTGCCCGCGCCGACCAGCCGCGTGCATGACGGCGAGGCCGAGGGCGAGGTCATGTCCGTGGACCGATTCGGCAACGTCCAGCTGTCGATCGCGGCCTCGGATGCGGACCGGCTGGGCATCGGGTTCGGCTCGCCGGTGGTCGTCCGCTGCGGACGGCGCCAGCTGACGGTGCCGTACCTGGAAACGTTCGCCGCGGTGGCGCCCGGCGAGATCGTCGCCTACACCGACAGCGCCGGGCTTATCTCGCTAGCCGTCAACGCCGGCGACGCCGCGGAGCAGCTAGGACTGCCCCCGGGCGCGCACGTCCGGCTGTCGGTAGCCCGGCCAGCCTGACCGCCCGGCCTCGGCGCAAACAGCGCCGAACCCAGTTAAACGTGGCAGAATGCGGTTACCCGCATGGAAGGCAACGCAGGCGTGCCACTGAGGTTTCCCCGCCCTTCGATGACCCCGGTCGCTGTGGCTCTCGTCGTGGCGTGGGTCGCGCTTACCAGCGCTCCTGCCCTCGCCGACCAGGTGCGCCTGACGGAGTGGTGGCTCCCCGAGCTGCACATCACCGCGGCCCAGCAGACCAGCCAGGGATCCGGGGTGACCATCGCGGTGCTGGACACCGGTGTCGACGCGGCAGCGCCCGACCTCGCTGGGTCGGTGCTCGCCGGCCCCGACCTCAGCCATTCCGGGCGCGCCGCCAACGGCCCTTTCTTCGGCGTCCGCGGCACCGAGATCGCCAGCATCATCGCCGGGCACGGGCACGGTCCCGGGAACGGCGATGGCCTGATCGGGGTCGCCCCGGCCGCCAAGATCCTGTCTGTCCGGGTGGCCCTGGACAGCGGAGATCCGATGCTGGGTAACCCGGCCATCACCGGCGGGCTGCCAGCCGCGATCGCCAGCGGGATCCGGTACGCGACCAACAACGGCGCCTCGGTGATCGACCTGCCGCTGGACCCGGCGGCTGCGGGCGCAGCCGGCCCGGCCGGCCTGCCGAGCCTCGCCGTCAGCAGTCCCGCGGAGCGGTCGGCGGTGGCGTACGCGCGCAGCAAGGGCGTTATGCTCGTGGCGCCGGCCGGCGACGACGGCGCCGGCGCCGGCATCGTCAACTACCCGGCCGCCTACCACGGCGTGATCTCCGTCGGGGCGTTCGACCAGAACTTCACCAAGGCCCCGTTCTCCAGCCATCAGCCTTACGTCACGATGACGGCGGCCGGCGATGGAATCGCCGCTGAGACCCCGTCCGGCTACACCACGGTCGGCAGCACCAGCGCGGCCAGCGCCGTAGTGGCCGGGATTGCCGCGCTGATCAGGTCGGCGTTTCCCGCGCTGACTCCCGCGCAGGTCACGAAGTCACTGATCAGCAGCACCAGGTTCCGGCGGCCGAATGGCCGGCAGATCGGGTCGGGCTACGGCACCGTGGACGCGCTGGGCGCGCTGCGGGCAGCTACCGCGATGGCCGAGCCGCACGGGCAGCGCGCCTTTGCCGGCTCGGCGGCCCGGGTGGCTCCGATGATCCCGTCGGTGCGGGCAGCCCGGAATGACCTGCGGGCCAAGCTGGAACGAGACGCAATCCTGTCGGCCGGCGTGCTGCTGATACTGCTGGTGCCGGCGGTCGTGCTCGCGATCGTCCGGCGGCGTAGCCGGGCCGAGGACTCGGAATTCGACGACAGCTACGACGACCTAGAGCAGCAACTGGCGAACGCCGTGGCCGGCCTCTCCAGAGCAGCTGGAATTTCTCCCGGCGCCGTCTTCCGCGACTGGCCCCGGACACTCCTTCGCTGCTCCCGGACCGGGCGGCGCGGCCGGTCCGGTAAGCGACGAGAGGCTGGCCGGAGCGGACGCGTTCGGCGGCGCGAACACGTTCGCCGGGGCTGGCAGCTATGTCGCGCCCAGTTCCTTCACCGGCGCCAGCGGCATGGCCAGCACCGGCAGCCATCCGGATGCCGGCCTCGCGGCGTTCCCCGGGCGGCTGCCCCCGCCGGCCGGGCGCCCCGGTCCCGGTCCCGGTCCTGCGACCGGGACCGGGCCTGGCCACGGGGACCGGGTCCCGCGGCCGCGGGGGATCAACGGACGGGCCAAGGTTTCCGGTAACCCGCCATGGGAGCCGGCCGCCAAGCCGGAGAGCGAGCTTCCCTGGACGGCCGTCCCGGCACCGCCGGTTGCCACTCCCTTCGGGGCAGCGTTGCCCCGGCCGGTGCCCTCCGCAGGCTCGCTGTGGGATGCGGCCGCGGCCGGCGACCGGGTGCAGCCGGCGGCGCCGGACGCCGCCGGGGCCGAGGATGCTGGCGCGGGCAATGGCGGCGGCGCGGATCCGGCCGACGACCCAATGAGCGTATGGAGCCAGGCCGAGACCACCGAGACCTTCCCGGCCATCGGCGAGGACGCCGAAGGCTGATCCGGGCGGATGCCGCCCGCGCCCGCCCAGCCGCAAGCCGGCTGGCTGAGCCGGCCGGGGAGCCGCGAGCCGTCCGGGAACGGGCTGGCGCCGCTCGGCCCGTTTCAGCTAGTTGTTCTTGTGCCCGTCCGCCGCGGCGAGTTCCTCCTTGCGGACGGACGCGTACACCGGTACGTACTCCTGCCCGGACAGCGCCTGGATGGATCGCATCACCTCATCGGTGACCGCCCGCCGCTGCCGCGCGCCGGTGCCGCTGGCCGCCACGGCGTCGAAGGCCAGCGGCTCGCCGACCCGGACGCTGATCCGGCTGAGCCGCGGGATCTTGCTGCCCGGCGGCAGCACCCGATCGGTCCCGATCATGGCCACTGGGATCACCGGCAGGCCCGAGCTGAGCGCCAGCCAGCCGATGCCGGTCCGGCCCCGGTACAGCCGCCCATCCGGCGACCTGGTGCCCTCCGGGTAGATGCCGAACAGCGCGCCGCCCCGCAGCAGGCCGAGCGCCGACTCCAGCATGTCCTGCGCGGCCCGGGCACCCGCCCGGTCGACCGAGAGCTGCTTGGTGGCGCGCAGGTACGCGCCGGTGATCCGGTCGACCAGCCGGGTACCGGTGAAATACTCGGACTTCGCGGCGAACGTGACCGGCCGCGGCAGCATCAGCGGCAGGAACACCGAGTCGATGATCGACAGGTGGTTCGAGGCCAGGATCGCGCCGCCGGACGCCGGGATGTACTCAAGCCCGGTGATCTCCGGACGCCAGAGCAGGTGCAGGAACGGGCCGGCCAGGACCCTCGAAACCTGATACTGCACTGGACCTCCCGTGGAGTTCAGCGGCGGCAGGTCACAGGGTAACGCGGGTCGAGTCAGCCGCCACCGCACGGCCGGTTTCAGCCGGGGCGGCAGAGACCAGCGCGATGACGAGCATCAGGGCGAGCGGTATCGCCGAGGCGGCGACGGTCACGCCGGAATCGTCCGCGACCCAGCCGAGCACCGCGACGAGCCACATCGCCGTCAGCACCGGCCGCAGCAGCGGGATCGTCGTGACGGCGCCCGCCAGCGTCCACAGCCGGAACCGGCCGGGCCAGGCGATGATCAGCGCCGCCACGATGACGACCGCCGGGACGATCGGGCTGTAGATCGTCGTGGTCAGGGAGCCGACGTTGGCCCCGGCCTTCCGCTGCAGGATGCCGCCGGAGCCGCCGTGCAGCACATGCCCGGCAAACGCGCCGATGTCAGATGGCCCGGTGGCCGGGACGAAATAGTTGAGCAGGGCAAAGCCCGTTACCAGCACCAGGCCGCTAACCCCGATGAGCAGGCCCCGCCGGAAGGTGACCCGGATCCCGGCCACGGCGGCGAGCAGCAGCAGGAACCCGGGCACCATGGCGATCGTGCCGCCCACCTTCGCGCCGAAGCCTGGCCACCCGGCGGCGATCACGGTGAACAGGGCAACGGCCGAGGCAGCCGCGACCGCCCGGCCGCGGCCACCTGGCTTGCCTCGCCCGGCCGCGACCGCGGCCCAGGCGGCGAGCAGGATGCCGGATACGCCGTAGATTCCGAGCGCGTTATTGCCGACGCCGTAGAACCGGCCCGCTTCCAGCGCGGACAGCCCGAACGGGGTGCCCAGTTGCAGCCGTGAGCCAGTCATCACATCCAGCCCGATGACCGCGACAGTGACGGCGGCGACCACGCCGGGCGGGCCGAACGGGTCCCGCCGCCACGGCCCGGCCAGTGCCGCCGCCGCGATCAGCAGTGCCCAGCCGAGTGCCATCGCGTATAGCAGCAGCGCTGGATGCGGCAGCAGCCACCAGGGCACCAGGCTGGCCAGGAACGTGCCTGCCGGGATCGCCCCGGCGAAGACGCCCGCGACGCGGTAGGCAGCCCGGCGCTGGCGGCGGCGTTCGCTCGCGCTGCCGCGCAGGATCAACCTGAGCAGGCCGAACAGAACCCCCTCGCCGAACCCGTAGCAGAGGAAGAACACCAGGATTGTGGACCGGTAGACCTGCGCGGCAGTGTCCTGCCCGACGAGACCGCGGATCGCGGCGGCCAGGCTGCCGCGGCCGGCCCGGGCGATCGGCGAGCCGACCGCGGAAGCCGGCACCGGCGCGGCGCGCCAGCCAAGCACGGTCGGGGTCAGGTCGGTGATCAGGATCATCCCCGGCTGCCTGGTGGAGGGCGCGGTCAGCAGCCCGGAGCGGTAGCCGGGACCGGCCACGATGATCGCTCTCAGGTGCGGCGCGGAATTGTCAGCCAGGCCCGCTACCGTGAGGATCGTGCCGGGGCGGAGTTCCGCGGTAATCCGCCCGGTCTCGGCATCGGCGGCGCGCACCGCGCGAGCCCGGGCAGCGGGGCCGCCGGGGCCAGCGCCGGATGGGATCGCGCCGAGATCGATCACGGTGAGCGGGCAGCGGCCCAGCGCGGCGCGGCCGGCCGCGCGAGCGGACGGCAGGTAAGAGGCGACCTGGCCGCCTGGGCCGGCCAGAGCGAGCGCTGCACCGGGGCCGATCGCGGTCGCGCAGTGCCCGCGGCCGGCCGCGCGGGCAAGCAGGCCCCAGTCCGGGTCGTAGTGGTAGCGCCGGTTCGCGACGACGATCTGCGGCATCGCCGGGATCCGGGCAGGCCAGGCCGGGCCAGCGGCGGAGCGGGCAGCGGAAATGACGCGCGGCAGGGCCGGACATGGGCCGTGCGGCGATGCTGGCGGGCCGGTGGCGCGGGCGCCGGAGTTCAGGGTCAGCCAGCCGTCCGCCGGGCAGGTCTGCGTCCGCACGCCCGAGGTGACCAGCGACCCGGCCGATCCGCTGCTGGCCAGCCGCCACAGCGCCGGGGTGCTTCGTGCGCCGATATCAGTCCAGCGCAAGCCGGGAATGCCGATTAGCACCGAAGGATCCGTTATTGCTGAAGTTGCTGCCGTGGACCGGGCCGGACCGGCTGCCATGGCTGATGCGCCACCGCCGATCGCGGCGAGCATGGCCACGCCCAGCAGGAGCAGCCTTGGCGCGGTCGGTTTCACCTCGTCAACGGTATCCGCGGCGCGCAGGCCGGGCGCCGCGGCCGACAGAAACCGGCCGCGCCGGATTGCGGCGGCTCCTTCGCCGGCTGGCGGCGGCGCGCTGAAGTCACTGAAGAGCGCCCGGCTACTGACGGCTGACCGGCGCCGCTAACGTGCAGGCGCGCTGGCTGGCCTTGCGGGCGGTGAAGCCCGGCGACGGCTGCGCGGCCGGCGCCGATACGCCGCTGATGACCTGCGCCGTGGTGCCGTAGTTACCGCCGAGCAGCAGGGCCAGCGCCGGGCCGCGCTTGGCAACCCGCTGGAACGCCGCACCGCTGACCTTCGCGCCGAGCCTGCTGGCCTGCAGCTGGTGGCCGGCCCGGTACCTGATCACGGTCTGGGTAGGCCGGGCGCTGATATCCCGGGACCGGGTGACGGTGAAGCCGTCCTGCCGCAGAATCGCCGCCACGCTGGCCGCGAGCCCGAACTGGCCGGTCCCGTTGAGCACCGCGACGCGCACGTCTCGGGCGGGCAGCCTGGCCGCCCGGTGCGGCCGGAGCAGTGCCTTGCTTACCGGGACGTCATCGCGGAACGCCTGGAAGATACGGCTGTCCAGCGGCTGCGTCCACATCACGTTTGCCAGGTCCTGCGGGTCGACCAGGGACCGCGGGTAGGTCGGCAGCGTGAAGAAGGTGATCTTGCTCGACGGCAGGTTCTTCAGGCTGTTGCCGAGCTTGAACAGACCGGAAATACCGCCGAGCTGGCTGTCGATGGCGATAGACCTGGTAGCCGCGTCCAGGAACCGGTAGACCGCGACCGGATTGAGCAGCTCGCCCTTCACCCGGCGCACCAGCGCCGCCATGAAGGCCTGCTGGCGGCCGATGCGCTCCAGGTCACTGCCATTTCCGATGGTGTACCTGGCCCGGACGTAGCCAAGCGCCTGGGTGCCGGTCAGCATGTGATGACCAGCCTTGAGGTGCAGGCCGGACAGCGGGTCGTCGATCGGCTGGGAGTTGCATTCCGGCACGCCGTGCAGCGCGTTGACCATGTCACGGAAACCGGCGAAGTTGATCGCCACGAAATGATCGATGTGGATGCCGGTATCGTGCTCGACCGTCTTGATCGTGCAGGCAATGCCGAGGTCCATGTGGTTGCCGTCCAGATTGCCGAGCGCGAAGGCTTCGTTGATCTTGAAGATCTGCGGCGGCGAAAGCTGGCCGTTGCCCATCCGGCAAGCCGGGATGTTGACCCAGGAATCGCGCGGAATCGACATCACCTCGGCATACTGCCGGTTCGCCGGGACGTGCGCGATCATCAGCGTGTCGGACTGGTCGGTGGTGAGTTCCTGGCTGTTGCCGTACCGGCTGCCCTGGCCCTGGCGGCTGTCAAATCCGATGATTACGATGTTTTCGGCATGCGGGTGATGGCTGGGAGGCTGCGGACCAACGAGGCCGCTGATGTTGAGCTGCCGGATGTTTCCGTTCAGGTGGCGGTATCCGGCGTAAGCGCCAAGCGCCGCGATGACCAGGGCGCCGGTCAGGATGCAGGCTGCCCAGGCGGCGATCGTGGCCTTCCTGCTGTGCCGCCTGACCGGCGGGCCTGGCGGGGCTGGCGGGCCTGGCGGGGCTGGCGGGGCTGGCGGGGCGGATCCCGGCCGCACGGGATCGGGCAGCTCGCGCTGGTTGCGTGGCTGCGGCTGCGTTGCCCCCCATTCGCCCATGCTTCACGGATATGTACCCAGTTCGTCATCAAGATCACACGGAGCCGGGCAGCCGGGCGGGCCTAGGCGTGCACTCGCGGACGCCGCCCGGCCCATGGCGCGGCCTGCTCAAGCTGGCTGGCTACCTGGACGAGCACATCTTCACGGCCGTAGGCGGCGACAAGCTGCACGCCGACGGGCAGGCCAGCGGGCGTCCAGTGCAGCGGAAGGCTCACTGCAGGCTGGCCGGTCATGTTGAACTGGGCGGTGTACGGAATGAAGCTGCCGACGCGGCTGCCCTCGAGTTTTGGCCCCGCCTCGGTGAACCAGCCGAGCTCTGGCGGCGGTGCGCCAAGCGTGGGCGTGAGCAGCAGGTCGTGGCCGATCCACCAGTCCGCCATCCGGCGGGCCCACGACCCGATCCAGTACCGGCTCTGCAGGTACCGCACAGCACCGAGCGCGCGCCCGCTCTGCCGGTAGAAGGCATTGCGCGGCTCGATCTCGTCGTCGCTGACCGGGCGGCCGAGCAGCATCTCAAACGCCTGTAGTGTCGCCTCGGTGTCAGCGGCGATGATCGCGACAAAATGGTCAGCGAACTCCGGCTCGAACATCGCGGCCGGCGCCGACTCATCGACGTGATGGCCCAGCGACTCCAGCAGCCGGGCCGCTGCGGCCACCGCGACGCGGCACTCCGGATCGTCGAGGTAGCTCTCGCCGCCCGGCCGGTCCAGCATCCCGATCCGCAGCCTGCCAGGGTCGGCACCGACTTCCTGGCCCAGCGGGCGCGGCAGCGGAGGCGCGTAATACGGCTCGCCCGGCAGCCGCGCGCTGATCACGTCCAGAATCCCGGCCGCGTCCCGCACGGTCCGGGTAACCGCGCCGTCGATGGTGCCACCGGCCCAGGCCTCCCCGATCAACGGTCCCTGGCTCACCCGCCCTCTGGTCGGCTTCAGCCCCACCAGCCCGCACTCGCTCGCCGGGATGCGGATGGACCCGCCGCCGTCGTTGGCGTGCGCAGCCGGCACCATGCCGCTGGCCACCGCGGCCGCCGACCCGCCGGACGAGCCGCCGGCCGAATGGCCCGGATGCCACGGGTTGCGGGCCGGCCGAAAGCTCTTCGCCTCCGTAGTCACCGTGGTGCCAAGCTCGGGCACGTTCGTGCGACCGAGCGGAATGAAGCCGGCCGCCCGGAACTGCTCCGCGAGGTAGGACGTTACCGGGAAGGCAAGGTCACGCAGCGGCCCGAGGCCGAACGCCGTGACCTCGCCCGCGACGGAGCAGCCCAGGTCCTTGAACAGGATCGGCACGCCGCGGAAGGGCCCGTCGGGCAGGTCGGCGCCTGCCTCGGCCAGCGCCTCGTCGAACCTGGTGCGGATGACGGCGTCAAGCCGCGGGTTGACCGCCTCGATCCGGGCGATGGCCGCCGCCACGAGATCCTTGGGCTGCAACTCGCCGCGGCGGACCAGGCCGGCCTGCGCGGTGGCGTCCTGCCAAGTTGTGTCGATGCTTCCCAACGTTGCTCCTCGGTGGTTCCGGTCCGGCTAGCTGCTGTGCGTCGGTCCTTAGTTTCGGCCTGTCGGCTGCTGTGGCCCCGACCGGGGTGGCCGAGCTCAGCCCGGCCTCCGGGCTCAGCCCGGCCTCCGGGCTCAGCCCGGCCTCCGGGCTCAGGCGAAGCTGGTGGCACCGCTGTCCAGGACGAGCGGATGCGCGTGATGTAACTGGCCTCGGCCGACAGCAGCCACACAGTGGCATAGGCAACCTCCCACGCGGTCGCCTGGCGGCCAACCGGGAGGCGGCGCGTCGTCCGGGCGCAGGCCTGCGGATCGGTCACGTCGGCGACGATGGCCTCGGCCCTGGCGCCTTCGGCCCGGACGCGCCCGGCGGTGACGCCAGCGGCCGCCTCGTCCTGGTCGGCGCAGGCAACGGCCGCGCCTTCGCGCGCCGCGAGGATCGCGATAGCGCGGCCGTTGCCGACCGGCGGATCGGGCTCAGGGGAAGGCCGCGTCCCGACCCCGACGACGAGGATGCTGCGGCCTCCAGCCTGCCCCGGCCCGGCGCTGAGCCCACTGCCTCCGGCGGCAGATAGGGGTCCTCACCGCCTGCCGCGGTCATGACCGCGGCCCTGCTGGCCTGATCACCTGGCGGCGTCCGGCGAGTTAGCCCCCGCGGGCGCGCCCGGCGAGATGCCCCCGCGGGGCCGACAGCCGGCTGGTTCTCCCAGGCAGGCTGAGTTGCCGAAGTAGCAGGCGGAGAAGGCCAGCAGCGGCCGATGGCCTGCGCGGGCTGCCCGCGAAGCAGGCCATATTGAAGCAGGCGATATTTAGGTACATTTGCGTTCGCCGGGCGCCATGCTCGCTGCCGGGCGGCGGGCGGCATCCCGTGTGGGCCGACAAATCGAGGGGAAGGTCCCGGGGTGGACATACGTCGGCCGCAGATGAGGAACCTGACGGCTCCCGACGAGACCCTCTCCCTTGAGAAGGGGTCGGCGAGCACTGTCAGAGTCGGAGAGCTGGTAGTCGGCCGGCTTGTGCTGGAGCCCGGCTGGCGGTGGTCCAAGCACGTGCGCCCCATCGCCGGGACCACGAGCTGCCAATTCCATCATGTAGGGCTCACGCTGTCCGGCGCCATGGATGGCCGGATGGATGACGGCACCGAGTTCGAGGTCAGGCCCGGGGACGTCTTTGATCTCCCACCTGGGCATGACAACTGGGTCATCAGCGACGAGCCGATGGTGTCCGTCATCTGGGGTGGCTGGCGCGGATGGGGTAAACCGCCGGTCGGCGAGCGGATACTGACGACGATGCTGATGACGGACATCGCCGGATCCACCGATCGCGCCTACGCAGAGGGTGATGCGGCGTGGGATCAACTACTCGACCGCCATCACGCACTCGTTCGGGAGATCCTCGACCGTTACCGCGGAACCGAGATAGACACTGCCGGCGACGGATTCCTGACAATGTTCGACGGCGCTGCACGCGCGGTGCAGGCAGCGCTCGAAATCCGCACCGCGGTCGGCGGCATAGGCCTCGACATCCGGGCCGGCGTCCACACCGGAGAGGTTGAAGTGGTCCCCGGAGGCATCAGAGGGCTAGCGGTCCACGAGACGGCCCGCATCATGGCGCTCGGGAACGCCGGAGACATCCTGGTGTCGAGCACCACGCGAGAACTGTCTGCTGGCTCCGGTTTTAGCTACGATGATCGCGGGATTCATCACCTGAAAGGCATCCCTGCTCCGCGGCGGGTTTTCGTGCTCGTCGCTGCCCGCAACAGCATTGCGGGCGCGGACGGCCAGCCCCGATGATCAGCTGTTTCGCAGGGCCCCTGCGGACCATTAGCGAAGCCTGGCCATCGGCGGCTCGCAGCCGTTGCCCCGCGCCCGTGGACCTTCCAGGTGGGGGCCGTCGTCGCCGCTATGGGACCGCGGCCGCCTGCTCGAAGGTAAGCTCGCCGGCTTCGGCACCACCATTTCCGCCGCGGCGCACGAGTACTCCGCGAACGCTCTCCGGCAGAAGCCGAGCACCTCATCGCCGATCCGCAGCCCGCGCACTTTCGCACCGACCGCCTCCACCACGCCCGCCGCGTCGATCCCGGCCACCCGGGCCTTCGGCCTGGTCACCCCCACGCCCATCAGCCGCGCGACGAGCGGGTCTCCCCCGCAGGATGTGCCAGCAGTCCGGCGCCGGGAACATTGATGGCTGTCCCCTTGATCGGGATGACAGGAGCGGCAGGGCGAGGCGCGGCGGTGAGCCAGTGCCAGTACCCCCGGATTCGCCCCTGCTAGGAGTAGTCGGCGACAACCCGGCGCGCGGTGCCGTCGACAGTGATTGCGCCGCCGTGCGGGACGATCCATTGCGGACGCGTGTGGCCGAACGGAATGCCGACGCACACGACAGCTTCAGGGTTGTACCGGCCGGCGAGCTCGACGACGACATCACGCTGCTCAGCACGCAGCCGGGCACGTTCCTCAGCAGGCGCACGGCGGGTCAAGTCGGACACCGGCGGGCGGGCCACAAGGACCGCATCGACCACCGCGAGGATGCCGCGCTCGCCCAGCGAGCGGACGATCCATCCAACGTTGCGCGCAGGGAGGAGCTCCTCTGAGGTCTCGATGATGAGCACGCCACCGTCGAGGACGTCCGGATCGAATGGGAATCGCCCCGCGGTGAGGACCCATTCGATGACCTCAAGGCAACCGCCCCAGCTGCGGCCGGTCACTGAACGTGCCGGGCCATGCCAGCTCCACGGTTCGGCCGGCTCACGCTCACCGAAGGAGTTCAAAGCGCGCGGGTCGCTCCAGTCCACCCCGATATCTTCCGACTCGCCTGGATCCGTGATCTCAAGCGTCTCACCGGTGACAAATGCGGCTTGCAGCGACCTCGCGTGGACGTCATCGACACCAGGCCCCGGGCCGAGGTGCACCTGGGAAGATCCGCCGTAGAAGCTCGCAACGCCATTCGCCCACAGCCAGTGATGCAAGTTGGTGTTATCGCTTGTCCCGAGGAAGGGCTTGGGGTCGCGCCGGGCGAGCCCGGCATCCAGGTGCGGGATAACGGTGATCTGGTCCTCCCCGCCGATGACCGCAAGGATGCCGCGGATCGCCGGATCAGCGAAGGCGGCATTTATGTCGGCAGCACGTGCCAGCGGGCTCGCGCCTAGCTTGCGCGTCGTCGGGTATTCGACCGGGATAAGGCCGGTCACTTCGGTCAGCCGGCGCATTGCTTGCTCGTGCACCGCAGGAAAGGCGCCGGCCGCTGCGAAAGACGGTGACAGAATGGCAACATGCTCACCGCGACGCGCCTTGGGAGGGTGGACCAGGTCGTGCGCCATGCGCGTCATCCAAGCACACTGCCAGCCCGCGCACATCAGGCTTTTCCTGCGTCTTATCACTGAGGTCGTGCTTGAGGTCATGCGCACGCCTACCGGTCAGTGCAGGTCCAGCCGAGGTCCAGCCGCATCAGCACGCGCGGGAATACCGACCAGGCGGGCAGGTCGTCGACGTGGGGGATCTTGGTAGACCGCGCGAAAGGCAGCTCAGATCGGGGTGCGGCGGCGGCCCACCCGGCGACCTCGGCATCGGAGCAGGCGAGCACACCTGGAGCGACCTTCCGGCCGCAGAGCATCTTGACGTACTCGCCCCGCGCGCGACCGGTGAGCTCACGGTTGGTTTTCCAATCCAGCCGGTGGCTAAGGCGCCAACACACCGAGGAATCGGCGTTCTTAGGCCCGAGCATGGTCGCGACGTCATCGAACCGTGCCATTATGGCGGGCCGAACCACGATACGCACCGCGCCGGGCTACGCTTGACCATCGCCTCGCGAGCCGCGCAGCGAACCCGGAGGCACACCAGGCGGCTGGTCGAGCACGGCGAACAGCAGCCCGCCGATCATGGCCATGTTCTTGTGGAACTGGATTCGCTGCTGCTTGCGGGCGGCCGGATCCTCGATCGTCCAGTACGCGTGCCCGGCCAGGGTGGTGGGAATCAGCGAGCCGGCCAGGGCGAGGGCGGACAACCGCGGAGCCCGCCCCACCGCCAGGAGCGTGCCGCCCAGCACCTGCACGGCGGCGTTTGCCCGCACCACCAGCGCGTCGTCGGCAGGAAGCGGAACCATCGTGCGGACGGCGGCCAGTACCGCGGCGGCCTGATCGACACGCGCGCCCGGCGCCCGCAGCGCGTCAAAGCCGAGCAGGGCATAGGTGGATCCGGTAAGGACGCGGGCGGCAGGGCGCAATGGCGCCAGCATGCGCCGCCGGGTCGTGGTCATAGCGCCTCGATCTGGGTCCGGGGAATCTCTTCCGCAGGACTGTACGCGCCAGGCTCAAGGCGGCGGCTATGGGCATGGCATCTGCAACCGCCGCAGGGACCATCGAGATCTGCGTACCCTCACCCGGTGCCAGCATGGTGCCGTCGCCGGCAGTGTTGAACCTCCTGGCCACGTCGCCGAGATCGGCGGCGAATTGCGCGTGGACGGCGTCATCGTGGGTGCCTGCCAGCCGGGTGATGGGCCCGTACCCCCACAGCATGGGCGAGCGGACCCCGGCGGCGGCGGCCCGCGCGATCCGGGTGTGGCCGCGGGCAGGTTGGCGGCCCACCGGGTGTAACGCCAGCCGGGACGCGAGCTCAACCAGGCGGGCGACGTGTCCGGCACCGCCCACCTTGCTGGAAAATAGGTATCCGTCACCCGCCGCTTAGGGCAGCTGACCGATGGATCGCAAGCGTCTCTGATCGATGCTCAAGTCAGCACCATCAGAGACTGCGAGGAATCTGGCATGGCGAAGTACATGGACGCGAAGCACGGATCCGCCGGGGTGCCCGAGGACCATCTCGGCGAGGCCCACGAGCGTGACCTGGCGGTTGAGGAGCGACGTCGTAGATTTCGAGCGCGGTTGCACCGGCAGCGCACCGGCACATCCGGTGCCCGCAGATCGCCGATCCGCTGGCTCCCGGCCTGGTTGCGGCCTGGCCGCGGTGGCATCGTACGTCTGCCGCGACCCGGGGTCGAGGCCAAGCGCGCCGTGCTACGCGACGGATCAGAAGTGCTGATACGACAGGTCCAGAGCGCTGACGCCACGCTGCTGGCCGACGGCTTCGCCCGGCTGAGCACGAAGTCCCGCCAGATGCGTTTCCTGACGCCAAAGAAGGACCTGTCCCCTTCGGAGTTGCGCTACCTCACCGACATCGACCACCACGACCACGAGGCGCTCGGCGCACTGAGTCTCCCCGAAGGCCAGGGCGTAGGAATCGCCCGCTATTTCCGGAGCGCCGAAGACCCGCAGGCTGCCGATGTCGCCGTCACGATCGTCGACGACTGGCAAGGCCGGGGCCTGGGCACCGAGTTGCTGGCGCAGCTCTCGGACCGTGCCCGCCGGGAAGGCATCCGCCGCTTCATCGCATTGGTCGCGGCCGACAACGCGGCTGTCCTCGGGCTCCTGCGCAACGCAAGCGCCGACCTTGTCCGCCGCGAGTTCGGCACCCTGGAGTACGAGATCCCGCTAGTGCCCGCGGAAGGACACGGCCTTCTTGGCTGGCCCAGCCTAGGAGCCCCGGACGAAGCCGGAGAAGAGTACGACCAGGCGGCATTCGATCTGGCACCGGCCCCCTGACGTTCCGTCAGTGACCGTGTCTGAGCTTCGCCACCCACCCACGGCTGCGAAACCGTAGAAAACCCGTGACTGCCCGGGACCGAAGAAGTCGGACATCTGGATCGTGCGCACCAGCGTATAGTCAGCGGGCATGTTCTTGATCGCGGCCGGATTACTGTGACCGGGACCGCTGGCGAACTGATCGTAAGCGGCCTGGATGAAGGGTCCCCAGGTAACCGCTCTCGCCGGATTCATGGAGGCTTTTTCATCCTAAACTTGGCTGGAAGCCGGTGAACCTGTACGGGATGCGGCGGCCTGGCCTGGGCGGCAGAGACAGTGGCCGCCATGGCACTGGCCGTGGCGGCTCTCATTCCCGGCAGTGCCAGGGCCACGGCGCCGGGCGGCAGCACCGGGACGGAACGGCTGGCAGCCTGGACCGTTGTGAGCCAGCAGGGCGGCAGCGTGAAGGTCATCCTCCGTGGCTCTCATATACGTGACGTGGCCGGGCTTCAGGACAAGCTCCGCAGCGACGGCATACCGGCGAGGGTCGCCCGCATCGGGTACCTCCGCCCTCCTTTGACAGTCCCTGGCTGCCATGTATTTGGCGACTGGAGCGTCGAGCCGGGCGGGATCGCCTATACCCTCTGGCACAAGATCTTCTATGGCCCGCACACCGGCCAGCAAAGCAACCACGCCTTCTGGGTCTACCGATCGGCTATTCCCCGCGGGCTCGGCGTCTTGGTGGATATTTACTACGACGGCACATACGGGTCTACGCGGTGAAGGCCAGCCCGCAGTGCACCGGCACCTGAGCCGGCCCCTTGGCGCCGGGGGATTCAGCGGGCATTTGATCCTGGGTGCTTGGGCACGGGTTGATCCCGGGCCGGGTGTGCCGGCTCGCGGGCAGCACGAGGGATTGGCGCGGCTGTGGCGGGAGATGAAGCCCGGGTCGGGGTACTGCCCGATGGTCACCATCACGACAAGCGATCCGCAGGAGACCTACAACTACCGTTCGGGCGTGGGCGCGCAGTGGCCGTTCCCGGCGGATCCGGGCGCGTCGTCCAGTGCGACCTCGATATCGCCGAGTACACCCGACCCCGCGCACAACCAGATGGTGCCGCACACCATCGTGTGCGAACCGGGACTGATCATCATCTACAAGATCTACAACGGCTACGGGGCATAATGGTGTGCATCACACTTGGTGATGGGCGACGGACAGGTGCAGGGCATGGTTGAAGGTGATGTCGGCAGCTTCGACACCCGATATGAGCGCCTGACCGCGCATTACCGGGACTTGATCGTGCGGGGCAGCCGAAGCTGGATGATCGGTTCCGCCTGCCCGTGAGCTTAGCGAGAAGCATGGCGTTGGCCGCACCACGTCGGGTCGGCACACGGCCCCGGCCTGGCCCTCCGGGCACCGGTTGTGGTTTCTTATGGGGACCTTCGAATCCGGACGCTCCGCTGCTGACATGCCCGAGCCCTCTCGCTTGCGCATCTGCGCAGGTGAGAGGCATCCAAGCAGCCGGGAGGTGCGGAGCCGGTGAGCGGAGTCGAACCGCTGACCTGCCGTTTACAAGACGGCTGCTCTGCCTGCTGAGCTACACCGGCGGGAACTTGGTGCATGGTAGCCGACCCTGAGCCCGACGTGCGCCTACATCTTCTGACCTGCGGACTTGCGAGTGCAGTGCACCATCAGCGTGTACCACGATCGGGCTCCGGGTGTCCGGCTGACATCGGCCGGAGACGGCTCTTTGCGGCCCGCCGTGCCAAAGACGTGCCAAAGTTTCGAGCCTGAGGGACTGACATGCGCTCGAAGACTTGCGCTGAGCTCGCCCGATCACCGGCGAGCGCGACCTGGCTCGGCTCTCCCGGTGCGGGCTCATCCAAGTCAAGGAGGCAAGGGGCCGCTGCGGCTGCGGAAGTTGCCACTGGGTCCGTGTCCCACCGGCTGGTCGTGGCGAGGTGAGCGAGTCTCTCGGTGTGGCGCTCGTTGCGGAGTGCCCATGCAGTCACATGAGCGGGTGCCGGAAGCAGGTCTCGCTGGTCGTTGTTGCATCTAATGAAGTGATCCGCCTCGGGCGCCGAGATCTCCACGGCAGTAGAAGCAGCGGTTCCCCTGCAGCGCCGCGATGCCATCACGGAGTGGTTTGGGCGGCATCAGCCGCTCAGATCCGAACAGGTGACGGTGAAGGTCCAACTCGGCCTTGGCCACCCCGTTGATCTCAGCAACCATCCTTGTCCAGTGCAGCTCGCCCAGAGGGCGGATGAGCGGGCTAAGCCGGACAAGCTCATCGCCGGCGCCGGGAAGCAGCCGGACCGCGGGACCCCGGGGCCCGTGGCGGCGCAGTCGTGCCGTGGAGAACGACTCGCGCGTACCCCACTTCAGCTCGTAAATGAAGGAGAACACTGTCTCGGCAGTACCCACGGCCTGCAGGCGAGGAAGCGGCTGTGCCGCGACTGTGATCTCCACTTGGTCCAGCATCGACTCGTACTCACGAGGCAGCCGCTGACGTGCAGAATGCAGCGATGTCACCCCGGCGGCTTCGGCGCCATGCCGGAACATGCTCACCGCGCCCAAGATCGCCGCGCGACCCTGTTTGATATAACGCAACTCGATCGCACCATCGTTGCCGGGCAGCCGGTACGGGATCACCTGGGGCCAGTACAGCGCAGCAACCTGCTCGGCGATGTCCCGGGTGTACAACAATCCGGGCGCGCGTCCGTTCGCATCACTGCGCCGTGCACACAGGTCCAGCAGCGCCATCAACAGCGACAACTTATACGTCGCCGTACGGCGGCCAGAGTCGATGACCTCCAGCAATCGCTCCGCGAACCCGATGTCTGCTGCGCTTGAGCCGCCAGTGCTGGTGCCACTATCGAATCATCCCCGCACCGGCCCTACCGCGCTGTTGAAGTGCCATAGCGTCCATGCATGCGCGTCGTCTACAACAAGCTCGTCCGCGACCGGATCCCGCAGATCATCGAGTCAGACGGCCGCCGGGCCGTCACGCACCTTCTTGATGACGGCAGTTATCGCGCCGCGCTGCTGGCCAAGCTGCTGGAAGAGGCCGGGGAAGCCAGCGAAGCATCAGCAGAAGCTCTCCCTGGCGAGCTGGCCGACGTGCTGGAGGTGGTCCTGGCCCTGGCTAAGGCCACCCAGACTAGCTGGCAGGACGAGAGTAACTGAATCCTCGGGCGTCACTCTGTCAACACTAGCGCTCAGACATTCCGCATGGACCTTGTCCGATATGTGGCCAATAATATGATACAGGCTTTGTTCTCATACAATGCATCGACTGATAAGGTTCTGCGGCTGTAATATTCATTGGAGCCAGGTGCGTGCTTGGGCCCCATGTTGACCCAAGGCCCTGATCGAGGTTCCTTGCTCGGGACTCCGGCGCGCATGCTAGTTCAACTCATGGGGGTACGGCAATTGTCTTCAAAGAACCGCGGTAAAACGACGAGCAGACCTTCGCGCCCTAGTGTGCAGCAAAAACGCAAAGGCGGGAAACCCGACTCCAGGTGGTGGCCGAAAAGATATATAGTCGGGGCAGCAGGAATAATGATCACCGCTCTTTTAACACTTGTAGCTACTGGCGTAATTCCGAAGATTACTGGGCAATTCGTTAATGGTCCACAACTGGAAGACCGGCTCCGCCCTGGACCGGAAATAACGGTCAATGAAAGCGTATTCAACCCGTTCGAGGGTGTGCCGCTGCTGCCGAAGGTGGCCCCAGGAAGTTATCAGCCTGCACGCAAGCTAATCAGCGCTCTCGCCCACCCCATGGCAGCGACATCTTACGCACTCCAAAAACAGATCCGCGACGCTGGCGGTGTCTCTATTCAATATACCTACATTCGCCTTGTACTGCAGGGAAATCGAAACGAGCCAATTCTTATTCTTAACGTGCATCCAGTACAGCTACGTCGAACTCACCCACTTAATGGCGTTTTGTTCGACGTAGGCCCGCAGGGTGAGGCCAATACCATACAGATGGGATTCGATCTTGATCAGTTGGCTCTCCAAGCTCTTAGCATCAATAAAAACACATTGACCAAGGTTCCATACTTTCAGAGTCACTCGATTCGTCTGGCCGATGGCGAACAAGCGGTTCTGGTTGTGCAGGCGCAAACATTCTGCTATAGCGCGCAATTCAAGCTAGCCATAGACTATGAGATCGGCGGACAAAGCAAGGAAGTGATTATCAGCAATAACGGCGGGCCGTTTGAAGTAACCGGCTACAGGCTCGGGCGCAACGATGTAATCTCTTACAGGAAAATGTTCTTCCTCCAAAATGACTTTTCGGTCTCCCCGCCTAGTCCATCTCAGTTGTACACTCGCGCGGGAGTAGGGGCCAGTTCATGCCCAACGTGAATCCGTGCAGCCCGGGACCGGGCCAATGCCATGTAGATGAGTGGTTTGGCGGGTTGCCGAGGTTCTGGCGCACTGGTTATGGTGCGTGATTCCGGTGGGTGCGTGGCGGGGCGCGGCACGACACGCGGGAACGTTCTGCCCCGTGGTTGCGGGCTTCCGGGAGGGGCTCCCGGTAACAGAAGAGGTGCTGACGCCGTTGTGGTCCCTGGAGCCCCTGGTGTCTTTGTATCCTGCCGTGCCGTTTCCCGCCAGTCCCGCCGCCGTGCCGGGCGGGTGGCTGCCGGAGCTGGCGGGGGCGGGGATCGTCGCGGTCCGGGTCGCTGACCTGGCCTGCCCGCTGCGCCGGCCGCTGCGGGAAGGAGACCGGACCGCGCTGACGGCGGCCGGCGCGGGGAAGATCCGCACCGGGGACCTGGTGGTGTTCCTGAAGCCGGTTGCGGTCGCGCCCGCGGTGGTGCGCCGCGACGGGAAGGGTGCAGGCCGGCGGGCACCCCGCTGACCACGCCCGGCTCGGGATCATCGGGCAGCAGCTGGACGAGATGACCGGGCAGCCCGGCGTCATCGGCCTGGTCGCGGCGCAGACCGTGCCGCGGGGGAAGGTCAAGGGCTGCGCGCGGCGCTGCATGACGATGGCGGCGGCGCTGCGGGGGGTGCTGCTGATGGGCCTGATGCCGGACGCCGGCTACGGGGAGATCCTGTCCGCCCTGTTCGGCGACCTGGCGCTGCTGCCCTGGCAGGCGGAATTCGCCGTCCCGGCCGAGACCGTGCTCTGCACCTGGCGGGATGCGGCCGGCCCGGAGCCGCTCCTGCGCCTGCGGGACATGACCCTCGCCGCGTCGGACGCCGAGCACGAGGACCGCGACTACCGTGCCATCGAGATCGGTGACCTGCGGCCCGGCTCGATCGGCGGGTCGCTGGCCCGGATGCCGGACACGCCCGCGAACCGGGCCGGGCACGGGTCAGCGGGAACCGCCGATGACCCGGCTCCCTGCCCGCAGCTGCGGGACCTGCCGGTCACCGGCGCCTCCGCCCGCGGCCTGCTCGCGGTGGTGACCGGGCCGTCCGGCTGGGACAAGGCCGAAGCCGGGCAGGCCCTGCTGGACCGGGCCCTGACCGAGTACCCCCATGTCTTCACCAGGAGCCGGCTGTCCGTCCTCGACCGTAACTTTCCCGGCATCGCCCGGATCGCGAGGATGATCACGGTCACGCACGTCCTGATCCGCCTCAAGAGCGACATCACGGTCACGAAAATAGGCGGTTTCCTGCCCGGCGGGTCCTACATGGCTGACATCGGCGGGAATGACGGCAAGATCCGGATGCGCGTCATCGAGTACGGCGTCCACGTGGACGGCCAGGACGTCCCGGAGATGTTCTGCCTGGTCACCGACCTCGACGACTGGGAGAAGCACCCGGCCGGCGTGCTGGCCGCCGCGTATAAGTGGCGGCGGGACGGCCCGGAGACCGCGCTGCGCGAGGCCAGGTCCCTGATCCGCGGCGCCGGGCCCTCGACCGGGCCGATCTTCCGGTCGCACCGCCCGGACATGATCCGGCAGGAGCACGCCGCCTGGATCACCGCCTGCGAGCTGGTCCGCGCCACCGCCCGCGCAGCAGCCCGCGCTGCCGCCCCGGCCCGCAAGGGCCGGCGCGCGCTCAAACCCCGAAACCCCTCATCTACATGGCATTGCGGCGTGGGTCCGCTGGCCGCCGTATGCAAGCAATGCGTACTGCATAACCCCTCCAGTCACCGACGGATACCTGTTCGAGTATCTGACGAACGGCATCGGCTCCGACGGACAACTCCGGCCGAAGAAATCCTCGACGGAAGAAATCTTGTCCGCGGGTGTCTGCGCCGGGCAGGGCCGTTCGTCATTACGGCAGACCCGCCCACAGCAGTGAAAGCGTGCATGGGCACGCCGGTTCTCGAAAGGACGATCGACATGGCGAAGTTCATCTACCTCTACCGTGGCCCGGCGACTCCGGTGTCCGACCCCACGCCGGAGCAGGGCGCCGAGCGTAAGGCTGCTTTTGGCGCCTGGATGGAGAAGGTCGGCGCGGCGCTCGTCGACGTCGGCAGCCCGTTCGGGACGAGCGCGTCCGTTAGCGATGACGGCACTGAAGGAACAGCCGGCGACCTGATCGGCTACACGATCGTCGAGGCCCGCGATCTCATTGCGGCGAAGGCGCTCACCGACGGCCTCCCGTTCCTGTCCAACAGTGCTGGGAAGTGCGCGGTGGAGATCTTCGAGCTGCTGCCGATGTAGCAGGAACGGTCCGCCGCACCTACGACGGAGGTGCGGCGGACCATTGGCACCGGGTGCGAGGCCGGACTGGCCGAGAGGAAGATTTCCGGCGGCCTGGCCATGCTGCTCGGCGGGCACATGGCCGTCGGGGTCTAGGGAGACGAACTGCTTGTCCGCACCCTGGCTTCAGGCATTCGCCGCGTGCCGCCAGAAATCCCGCATCAGAGCGGGCGGGGTCGGTCCGGACATTTCCAGCTGGCTGAGCAAGATGGTGACCGCGCCGGTGGACGCGGTGATGTGCGCTGCGGTTCCGGTGCCGCCGACCCAGCCGTAGCGTCCCGGCACGTTCCAGGGGTCGATGGCCTCGACATCCACCGAGCCGCCGAAGCCCCAGCCCTGGCCCTCCAGGAACAACCGGCTGGCATCGCGCTGGGACTGGGTCAGCTGGTCGGTAGTCATCTGCCGCACCGACGCGGCCGACAACAGCCGCCGGCCGCCGGCAGTCCCGCCGGCCAGCAGCATCCGGGCGAAGGAGTGCCAGTCATCGATAGTCGAGACCAGACCGCCGGCTCCGGAGGGGAACACCGGCAGGCTGCTCCATTGCCCGTCGGGGGCGTCAACCAGCTCAAGACCGCCTGCCGGATCGGTCCGGTAGTAGCTGGTGAACCGATCGAGCTTGCTGGCCGGCACCTCAAATGCGGTATCGACCATGCCGAGCGGCTCGAACAGCCGCTCCGCCAGGAACTCGGGCAACGGACGGCCCGAGACCCGGGCGATCAGCACACCCAGGATGTCAGAGCAGGTGTTGTACAGCCACGCCTCGCCCGGCTGGCGCAGCAGCGGAATGCGGGACAGCGCAGCCATCCATTCGTCCGGCGCCGCGATCAGTTGCGGCTGCGGCGGTCCTTGTTTCAGCTCGCTGAACAACAGCCCGACCACCGGCAGCGAGAAGTCGGACGGGAAACCGTGCCCAGCGCGGAAGGTGAGCAGATCGACCACGGTGATCGGCCTGACGGCCGGGACCACGTCGTCGACCGGACCGGCCGGCGTGCGGACGACAGCCGGTGATGCCAGCTCCGGCAGCCAAAGCCGGACCGGGTTCTCCAGCGCGAGCCGGCCGTCCTCGACCAGCATCATCACCGCCGCGGCGGTGATGGGCTTGGTGATGGAAGCGATGCGGAAGATCGAATCCCTGGCCATCGGGGAGCTGCCGTCGGCATCGGCAGAGCCGGCGGCCTGCACCTCGACCCGGTCACCGCGAGCTATCAGGCCCACCGCTCCCGGCACCGATCCGGCGCTGACATAGGCCTGCAGGATGTCGTACAGGTTGCTCATCGGCCCCTCATCACTAGTGTGCGTCCAGAAGGAAGACGATCGGCACCGCGAAGAATCATCGGGCCGCCCGCAGAAACCGACCTGAACGGCCGCCGCTCACCCTAGCCGCAGTATCCAGCGACGTCTTTCTATGCCGTGGACAGGGGGCGAGGTGCACACGCCGGCGCTGGGCCTCACCGGGTGAGCGTTTCCTTCGGGCGTATCATGCAGGCGCGGTGCGTAGCGGGGCAGGGCACTGGCGACCTCCAGAGCGCCCAGCATTGGCCAGCGTCAGCATGATCTCTCGCCACTTTTTATTTTGGCACCCGTCGCTCGCATCATCGACGGTAGTTGGGGCAGCTGTCCTGATGATCCGGGTGGGCTTGGGCGGGTATGGCCCTGGGTGCAGTATGGGGTTCGGCTGCCGTTGGTAGCGCCTTCGGCAATCGCCGGCCGCCTGGCACCACCCCCATGTGCCAATTTTCAGAAGCTGACCTGCGAGCTTCCGCCTGCTGCCTGGATGGTTCTATTTCCCGAATAATGCCTGCTTTGATTATCAAGGTCTGGAAAGGAGGCCGCGATGCAGCAAGCCCGCCGGCCCGCGAAGGTGGGCCTGCTCGCCGTCAGTGCCGTTGCCCTCGGCCTGGTAGCTGGTTTCGTGCTGGGCATGAGCCCGGTGGTGAGCGCGGGTGCCGGTGGCCAGCCGCGCGCGGCGGCGGGCGGCATCCCACATGGCTATGCCCGGGTCGACCCGCGGAACCCGGCGCATTCACGGCAGGTTTTCCTGGGGCAGCCGCTGAGCGGCAACGCGCCCATCTTCCCTGGTGACCCCAAGGTCAGATGGCAGCTGTGGAACTGCGTCAGAGCCCACCCCGCCGTCCCCCGCTGCCACCAGGGATCGGGCTACGCACTTGAGCAGATCCAGTCGCTGGGCACCCATACCGGCACGCACATCTCCGCCCCGTGCCACTTCCACGAGAACAAGCCGTGCCTCGTCCGCCTGCCGGAGAAATTCTTCGGCCTGCGCCCGCTGATAACGATCAACGTCAAGCCGCTGATGCTGGCCCGGCACGGCAACGGCGACTTCTTCATCACCGCCAGCTACATCCAGAACTGGCTGCACCGCACCCGGTGCGCAGCGATCCCGCGGAACTCCTACGTGGTGCTCTACACCGGGCTATCCAGCTTCTACCACCTGGGCAACCGGCGAGTGCCCGGCCGGTACGACGACTACTACGATGACGTCCCCGGCTTCAGCGCCACCTCCACCAGGTGGCTATGGCAGCACGGCGCCATCGGTGTCGGCGCGGACACCTTCGGCCCGGACGCCACCATGGATCAAAACTTCGGCGCCACCACCGAGATCACCGCCCTCGGCGGCATCACGCTGGAGAACATGGGCCCACGCCTGGCCGGCCTGCGCCCCTGCGGCGACTGGATCGAGCTCAACGGCCCGCGGCTGACCAGCACCCCGCACGACCAGCTCGGCGGCAGGCTCGACTTCTCCGGCGCCTGGATGGGAATGGACGGCTGGACCCTCCGCAGAACCTCATAACCAGCCAAGGGCAGGCGACTGACTGTCCGCGGACTCGACGCCATCATGTGCACCAGAGTGGTGGATGGCCTAACTGCCTGGGCTCTGGCCGGGAGCACGACTGGCCATGCTCTGGATCCCGGCCATTCGACCGCGGCATCTGCTGAGCAGCTACTTACGTCCCGAAAAGGGAGCCTGCGTCCCTTCCGATGCCGCACCTGCGGTGGCATGCTGGTGGCTACGTCGCCCCGGCCCGGCGAGCGGCGCCGAGTGCCGAGAAGGAAGATCTTGAAGTACACCGTGCGTGTGGCCGGGAGCAGGCGGCTTTCCACGCAGGCGTACGGCGATCCCGACGGGAGCCCGGTGTTCCTACTGCACGGAACCCCGGGCAGTCGGCTGGGCCCTCGCCCGCGGACCGCAGTCCTCCACCGCCTAGGCATCCAGCTGATCTCCTTCGACCGGCCTGGCTACGGGGGATCTGACCGGCTCCCTGGGCGTCGGGTAGCGGCCGCGGCGGCGGACGTGCTGGCGATAGCCGATGCGTACGGGCTGGGCAAGTTTGCCGTCGTCGGCCGGTCCGGCGGCGGGCCGCATGCACTGTCCTGCGCCGCGCTGCTGCCAGAGCGCGTTACCCGGGCCGCCGTCCTGGTAGGGATAGCCCCGCACGGCGCGGACGGGCTTGACTGGTTCGGCGGGATGGCCCAGTCGAATGTCCTGGAGTTCACCGCGGCGGCGGCCGGCTATGCCGGCATCGCCCCGCAGTTGCATGCAGCCGCCGACGCTATCCGTGCCAATCCGGCCAGCCTGATTGCCAACCTCCATCCCGAGCTACCCGACCCGGACAGGCGAGTGGTGGCAGACAGCGGTATCCGTTCAATGCTGCTGGAGACCTATGCCGAGGCCCTCCGTACCTCAGCGCATGGCTGGATCGACGATGTACTGGCCTTCTGCTCGCCATGGGGATTCGATCCGGCGGACGTCACCGTCCCCGTCCTGATCTGGCACGGTGCAAGTGATGTCTTCTCGCCAGCCAGCCACGCCCGGTGGCTCGCCGACAAGATCCCAAGCGCGACCGTCGTCGTTCAGGCGGACGCCGCGCATTTCGGCGCGCTGGACGTGCTGCCAGACATCCTGCGGTGGCTGTCAGCAGGCCGGCCGGCGACCTGACCAGCAGGTCGGCCGGCCACCTGACCGGCAGGTCGGCCCGGATCTGATGCGCTGACAAACACGCGATGACCAGGATAGTCAGGTGGAGTGTGGCTCCAGGTCGCGGCTGATTCGGCGCCAGTCACTCAGCAGTGCGGCGACCGGGTGGCTCGCTCCCAGAACGCGGCTGAAATCGCCCAGGATTTTCTCCCTGAGTTGGCCGGCCTCCTGGTTGCGGCCCGCCTCGCGCAGGGTTACCGCCAGATTGGCCTGGCAGGCGAGCGTGTCCGGATGATCCAGGCCGAGCGTATCTCGCAGCCGCGCGATAGTCTCGCGCTCAAGCGCCTCAGCCTCGGCGAGATCCCCGGATTCGCCGAAGCAGTTGGCCAGGTTGACCGCGCAGGACAGCGTAAAGGGATGGCTATCTCCTAGCCTTCGCCGCATCAGCCGCCGCGTCTGCTCGGCCAGTCGGCGCGCCTCCGCCAGGCGGCCAGCATCGCGCAAGTAGATCGCCAGATTATTGGAGGCGGCGAGCGTATACGGATGGTCCTCGCCGACGCTTGCCTGGTAGGCAGCCCGGACTTCGGTCACGAGGTCAAGTGTCCGGGAAATGTCGCCGACCGCCGAGTAGTCGCAGGCGAGGTTGAGCCCGCACGACAATGCGTCAGGGGTCTCGGTGCCATAGCGCCGCTTGTAGCGCTCGAAGGTATCCTGCGTCAGGCTCATCGCCTCGCCTTCTTCACCTGCCTTGCGCAGCGAAACGGCCAGGCTCTTGGCCGTCCGCAAAGTGTCGATCATGTCGTCGCCTAGTACCGTCCGGTACTTATTCCAGGTACCGCGGAGCAAGTCAACGGACTCCCGGAAAGCCCCCGCCTCGCGCATGTCGCGGGCGATATTGGCCAGCGTGGCGAGGGTGTAAGGATGCTCGGCGCCCAGCGCCGCGTGTTGCCTGGCATGCGTCTCCTCGTCGACCCTTCGCGCGGCGAAGCAGTCGCCGACCAGGAGCAGGGACACCGCCAGGTTGTGGCCTGCGTTCAGGGTCCGCGGGTAGTCCTCGCCGAACTGCTCCTTGAAGGAGTCGTAGGTCTCCTGGTCAGAGTCAAGCGCCTGCTGGAACTCGCCGAGTGCACGCAAATCGGCAGCTAGCCCGCCCGCCGTCATGAGGGCGTGCGGGTGGTCGGGCCCCAGCACGGCCCGCTGCCGCTCCAGCACATAGGTGTCAAGCTCCCGTGCCTCGGCGAAACGGCCCTGGGACCGCAGCACGTTGGCAATATGGAAGCGTAAGTGCAGCGTCTGCTGATGATCAGGCCCGAGCCGCTGAGTCCAGAGATTTTCCAGGCGGTTGGCCAGCCCAAGACATGCGTCGAATTCGCCGTGTTTCCACTGGTAGCGCACCCAGTCGATGAGCAGCTGACGAGTCCGCGGGTCATCGCACTCCTCCGCCCCCGACGGCCCTAGGTGCGGCCAGATCAGGTTGTACCGGGACCAGTTCGCCGGATCGTCGGTCTCCCCGCGGGACGGCCGGGCGCCGACCAGGATCTCGTGCACCTCATGACTGGCGTTCAGCTGCTCCTCGTCGGTCATCTGGGAACGGATCACGGCCTGCACCAGCCGGTGGATCTGCAGCGAATTGCTGCCCTGATCAACCTTCACTAGCGCGAACCTGCTGATATCCCTGATCACCCGGCCGAGCATCAGCTTCTCGCTCAGGGCCGCATCGAAGGGCAGCAAAGAGGCGATCATCTGATCGCCATAGAGCAGGGCCATGGAGATCGGCCCGGGCGAGAAGAAAGCGCACAGTTGCAGCAGCCGCACCGCCGCCGGTGACCGCTCCTGGAGCCGCTCGAGCGACAGGTTCCAGGTCGCTACCACTGGCATCGGATAGTCAGTCGGCTGGTTCAGCGACAAGATCCGGGTCGACTGTGTCGTCAGCTGCTCGACATAGGTCCAGGCCGGCATGCCTGTCTCCTCCAGCCACGCGGCGGCCTGCTCGACCGCTAGCGGGAGGTGTCCTAGCGCGTCGGCGACTTTCTTGGCATCCACCGGATCCAGCTCCGGCACGTGATGCAGGAGATGCGCGACGCTCTCGTCACCGGTGAACACGTCTACCTCAAGCGGCTCTGCCGAATGGCTCCACGCCTGATTGCGTGAGGTGATGAGGACGTGACCGGCCCCGGTGGGCAGGTAGGGCTCAATCTCCTTCGGGTTATCAGCATTGTCGAAGATGAGCAGCCAGTGCGGCGTAGTGTCGCGGCGCAGCTCTTCCAGAGCCGCATCCGCTGCCTCCGCCACGTTGTCGCCGACTTTGAGGCCCATTCTGCGGGCGAGCTCCGCCAGCTCCTGGCTGATCTCCTCTGCCTGCTCGGACGGAATCCACCAGACGAGGTCATAGTCGGCCATGAACCGATGCGCGTATTCCAGCGCGAGCTGAGTCTTGCCGACGCCGCCCAAGCCGTACAGTGCCTGGGCAACGACAACAGCGACGCCGCCGCCCGCTAGCTTGTCGCGCAGCAGTTCCAGGGTGGCGCCGCGCCCGGTGAAGTCGGCATTCCTGGCCGGCACATTCCAGATCTGCGGGATCGTGCCAGGGAAACGGGGCTCCTCGGCTTGTGCTGCTGCCAGGTTCCCGGGCAGCTGGGCTGGCCGGTCCAGCGCCCACAGCAGCTTCGCGGTCGCCTGGCCCGCATCTAGCCGCGCGAGGTCGATCGCGGGATGGTCGGTGAACGGGTCGGTCACCCGGACGTCGCTTACCCGGACCGGAACGAGTTGCCGGTGCGTGCCGGCCGCATCGGCCGCCGACATGGCCTTCCAGATGGATCTTGCGTCAGGCGAGTGCAGGTAAGCGGAGGAAAGTACGGCGATGGCTCGCGGAGCGACCTGAAGCTCACGCTCGGCCTGCAGGCTGGCGGCAGCGCCCCCGTCGCCCTTTGCCATCGTGGCCACTGTGCTGCGCGGCAATACCAGGAAACCCGAGCGGGTCAGGATTGCCTCGATCCAGTCCGCCCACATACGGTCTTCTGGCGCATAACTCAGGAATACCTGCGTCGAGGACGTCGGCGCGCGCCGGGCGAAGGCATCCCGGTACTGCAGCCGACGGCTCTCCGCGAGGGGTTGCATGGCCACTACCTCGCCGCCAGTGACCAGGTCGGCCATCCGTTCGAACGAGGCGAGCAGCGAGGTCGGGGACCCCGGATCGTCGCCGAATGTCGCCAGGGTCTCCTCGAAGGCGTAAAACGGCTTATACGGAACCTCGACTGACGCCCAGTACTGCGCTGACCTCTCCTGGCTCAGCCCTTCCGGGAAGCCCTCGAATCTTATCCTGGCAAGGGCACGGCCGACATCCAGTTTCTCCTTCTCGCCATCCTCAATGCGCATCGGAACGGGCAGCACCCGGATATTGCGGTCGCGGTACCGGCCTCTAATCTGCCGCGCGACGTTGGCAGCTCCTTCTATGCTCTGATTACTGAGCGTGAAACAGATGGCGAGTACATCGGGCAGCTCGATAGTGCAGATATCCGCCACGTCACTTAGCCCGGTACGGCTGTCAATCAGCACATAGTCGTATTTCTGCTTCATGTCCTCCCGCATCGCTCGGAAGAAGCGACCGCCGCCCAGCCGGTCGTAAAAATTATCCCAGTCCAGGGAGCAGACAGCGGCGGAGTAGTCCCGGTTCTGCCGGCCAGCGGACAGGAAATCCAGCCTCCCGTCACCCGGGAAATCCCAGCTCAGCGAGACGGCATGCCGCTCGACCTGGGCGAATTCCAGGTGCCAGTCGCCGGGACGCGGCGAGGGGTCTATAGCGGCCGACGCATAGTCGTTGATGATCTCGATCACGCCAGGTGTGGCGCTGACTGTCGACTCATTCAGGAACGGATGGAAGAACTTATGCAGTCCTGGCGATTCTAGATCCCAGTCAACGCACAAGACGCGCTTGGAGTTACTGGCGAGGATCCAGGCCACATTAGCGAGTGCCATCGTGCGGCCGGTCCCGCCCTTGTATGAGTAGAACGTGATGATCTGGCCATGGCAGGACTCGCTCATCAGGAACCTCCGGAGTCTTCAGGATCCGCCATCCTGAGCCGCGGGCGCTCGATCACGGGACCTGCCGGCGGATATGCAGGGGCGTCCTTGCGGAATCTCTTGAGCATGATCATTGTCATCTGCGGCAGGATCTGGCCGAACTCTTGCAAGGTCGGTATGCCGGTGCCTGCCATCTGGCACCGCCGTGGCACGCTTGCGAGCCTGCGGCCAAGCGAACGGCCAAGCCGTTCGCGGAGATGCTGGGCATCGCTCATCCCGGCATCCTGGTTATTCCAGGGCACCAGCAGGCTGACCCAGGGCTGCTCGATCTGGTCGAGGAAGCTCAGCTGCTGCTGATGCGCGTCCGATACAGTCACCCAGGCGTCAACCAGGCAAAGGCTCGGTGGCACCGGCCGCCCATTGCTGACCCAGCTCGTCGCCTCATCCTCGAATGCACCGACCAAGGGCTGGTGGCCGAGACATTTCCTGGCTAGGTCCCGCGCGTAATCGGCCAGCGGCTGCGGGTAATCCGGCCGGTACGGGCTCCAGGTATGCGGGGTGCTGCCGTAGTAGTCGTCGGCCCGGCCTGGCGGCAGCGTCGAGGTATCGTGCGCCAGCACGGTAATCCGCAGCTGATCGGTCGCGGACCGTTCGGCGCTGGCCGGGCCGAACGCACTTTGCAGAGACTCATATTCTACGGGCTTCTCCGCGTGGATTGATGTCACATCAGCAACCTGCACAATACGCTCGGCCAGCCGATGCACGGCCAGCAGATAATCGGCGCGGTATTTCTGTAGCTTCATGATCCCGTAGAAGCCCTCGGCGCTGTATCGCGGGCCCAAGTCGACATGATGATACTGAATAGGCTGCGCGACATCAGGGATCCTATCCTGACCAAGCCTGGCCCACAGGGCGGGCACGATGGCATTCACAGTCTGATTTCCCCGCGCGTTTTGGTTTACCTCGCGACGAGCGAAAGCAAACCATTCCTTGCCGCAGTTGTCACTTTCGAAATACCGTCTGGAATACAGCGGAACGAATACTCGGCAGGTGGCCAGGGCATTGGCCAGCTCAGGCGACCACTCGGTGCCGATCCTGTTTTCCCGGTCCATGAACCCGGCCTCTTCAGGCTGGGCATCAGTCATTTGTAAGATGGCCGCGCATAGGTCCTTATAGAGCTTATGGACCCAGCGATCCGGATCCTCTCTGTCGGCTGGATCACGTTTCGGAGTACGCGCGTAACTAAGAAAGAAATACGGCAACTTGCCGGTCGGTCCTGAATCACTTCCCACAGTCATAAGCGCGCATTCCCCCCGTCACGCAGCACACTCAGCTACCGCCATCCCCACCAATAACAGGGGCCTATTATTCAGCGTTCCACTTGCGAGGTGATGATATAGGGGATTTCGGAGGGTGACCAGAGGTGTACGCAGGCGCTAGCAGGCCGCTCCAGGGCGGTTCCGCCGGGCAAGCGCCGCCTGGCCGGTCCTGCAGCCGCGCGCTGGCACAAGTGCTGGCGACGCCACTAGGGCGTGATCTTCAGCCGGGTGACCCGGCTAGGGCCGACTGGCCCATGCGGCCGGCCCCAGCGGCCAGGGAGCGGCACATCTCTGCCGCGAACTCCGATCCGAGCAGGGTCAGCGAGCCTGAGGTCGTCAGGACGTCGAGGGCGCCGACGGTATGTGCATGCCAGTGGTTGAACTTCGCCTCAGCCGCATCCGCTGCGGAACCAACCGCGGCGGTCCGGCGGGCGCGCCAGAAGTCAACGACGGCTAGGTGCGCGTAGGTGCCCTGTAGCAGGCCTTCGAGCGGTCTCGGATCCGCTCGCCAGGGCGCACGGAAAAGCCGGTCGTCGTTCGTGTCGTACAGGTCATAAAGATCCAGCACCGCGCCAAGCTTGACATGCTGGAACTCGTGGATGAGGAGCAGCGCCAAGGTGACCGGGTCGTCCGGGAGGGCGGCGGCAACTGCGCCAAACGCCTGCCTCGCGGTGGCGCTGACATCGCGGCCAGCCGGAGCCGCGGTCAGCGGCATGAGCGTGCCCAGGCCGGCGGCCAGGCCGGCGGCGTAGGCTGAGTGCTCCCGCTGGATCTCCAGCCACGCGTCCCGGAATCGTCGCTGCCAACTGGCAAAGTCCGTGTCGGACAGGCGACCCGCCGCCTGGAACTGATGGCAGTCCCGATATGGATCGGTGTCCTCGAGCGCGACCGAGATGCCGGGTGCCGTCAGTCGCCGCACTGGCTGCCATCGGCCTCCCGCCACATCCCCGACCTCGGGCTGGCCGGCCAGCAGGCCCGGGATGGACAAGGTCCACTGGCCGTCGCTGGTCCGCACCCGGACGGTGCCGCCCGAGATCTCGATCATCGCCAGCGGCGGATCGCCGCCCGGTACCGGCCGCGACTGCCCGACCTTGAGCCTGCCCAGCGCCGGCAGGTGCACGCCGCCGTGCAGCACCGGGACGGTCAGCAGGGCGTCGGTGCCTGACCGGATGGCTGCGGCGGCAGCAATCGCACCGAGATGGCCCAGATCGGCGGCCAGCGAACTGCCTGCGCGCTGCTCCGGCGGGCGCTTCAGCTGCTCCAGGCAGCGGACCGCCCAGACCCGGACATAGGGATGGGCCAGCACCTCGCTGAGCCTCGTCGGACTCTCCTGATCGATCCTGACCAGCAAATTCCATGCCGCCTGCAGGCTCGCCTGACTGGCCGTGGGCACCGTGGCGGCGGTCCCCGCCCTGCAGACCGCGGCCAGCAGCGCCCGGCGGAGGCTGCCCTGCGCCTCTTCGAGCTGCCTGATCGCCGATGTCCCGCCAAGCCCGGCGGCCAGCGCCCGGAACTCGGCAGCCTGCACGGCGTGCGTGAACCCACCCGCCATGCTCACGGCCGGCCCGTCCGCCGGGCCGCTGTCCGCGGTCCGACCGGTAGCGCTACGGACATGGCTGATCAGCTTCAGCAAGTCCGGGCAGTAGACCGACGGGTTGGCAAAGCCGGATCCCGACCGGTAACGGTGCGTGTAGAGGCCGCCGCCACAGCTGGCAACGACCGGGCATTCCTGGCACGTCTGACACAGCCCGGCGAGCCCTTGCTGGCGGGCGGCAATGCCGGCGTGCCGCGCCACGGTGTCAAGTGTGTGGCGGAAAACGTCGAACCCGGTGGCCGGCGCACCGTCGAACGCCTTCTTGAGGGAGTCGACCTGCTCATAGGCACCGTCAGTCTCGATGACCGCCAGGCTGCTCGCTTCGAGCCCGAGCGCCTCGGTGAAGCTCGCGCCTCCGTTCGAGGTCGAGATGATCGATTGAAAGGTGCGGACATCGATGGGGCGCCCGGTGGCCCGCCACCGGTCAAAAACAGCGATCAGCCAGTCGGCGTACTGGACCGCCACTCCCGGCGACCGGGCCGGCGGCTCGTCCCAGGTCGCGTGCGGCAGCAGGAAATCAATTCGCGGTGGATCCAGATCCGCTAATGCATCGAAAACGGCGACCGGATCATTGGCAACATCTATCGTGCACAGCAGTCCCGCATAAAGGTTACGGAATCTTCGAGTACGCAGCAGCCCTATCGCCTGGATTACCTGGCGGTAGCTGCTGCGCCCGTCCGCGTACCGACGATGCCGGTCATTGGCAGCCTGGTAGCCGTCGAGGGAAATGCCGACTTTGACGTCCTGCTCGGCGAAGAACTCACAGAACTCGTTGTCCAGCAGGACGCCATTGGTGTGGATCCTCAGGTCCAGGGCGCAAACCCCGTCCAGTGCCGACCGGAGTTCCGTCGCTACCCGCCGCAGCCGGGCAACGCCGGCCAGCAGTGGCTCACCCCCGTGGATGACAACGTGCACGGCCGGCAGCCGATGTGAATCCGCATGCTCGGCGATGCGCCTGGCTGCCTGCGCGATGACCTCATCGGGCATGGCCTTCGGCCGGCCGCGCCAACTCTGGTCAGCGCCCTGATAGACATAGCAGTGATCGCAGGCAAGATCGCAGCGGCTATGAACTTTAAGGACGAACTGGCTAAGCGGGGTAGCCAGCCGACTCATGTCAGGTCCTGTGTTTAGATGGAGGACTGGAATGCCGCGACGGGCACCTGACCGACCGACGACTCCCGGACTACGCGGTCAACCGCATTCAACGTTACGTTACCCAATGCTGGCATCTCGACGAGAGGCACCTGGCGAAGATCGAGCACAACTGACGAAAGCGACGACGGCAATTCATTAGTATCTTTCATTACCCTACCTGTTTCTCTAGTTTCTGAGCGCACCCGGTTCAATCCCAGCAAAAGGCCGACCCGGCGACGTAAAGGACATTACTTTGAGTGACGATACTACTACTGGGCTAGTACCATCCGTCATTCGGGGCTCCCCGAGCTCTCTGAGCGCCAGCCGACGCCGCGAGCGACAGTCCCGGGATCGGGACATCGTAGAGGCCTCGGACCGGCTCCCGCTAGGGCCCAGTTACTACAATCTGGCCGAGCCGTCCACCACCGGCACGGGCCCCGTGGCGGGCGAATCTCCTGGGGCGGATGTGGCTACGATCCCACCCTGCAACGAGCCCTAGGTCACTCACTCCGTAATGGTCGCACACACGATCAGGCCGCCGCTGTTCTTTTGCAGACGGCTTACCAGCTTTCGCCAGAACGCTGCCCGGGCGCGGGCCGAAAATGGCTTCTCGTCCGATATAGCGGTTGGATTTACCGACGAAAGGCTGAATCGGACGATAGGCCCGCGCCCGGACGACCGAATGGCTGGCAGTTGCCCGCCGCATGGTATGGGCGACTTGTCGTCGTGTCAGCGCGGTCAGCGCAGTCAGCGCAAGCCTGGCGCGACGCGCCAGCCTATGACAGCGTGGATTTCGTGGCTGCCCCGCCCGGAGCTGCCAGGAAGAACTCAAAAAACATTGGTAGAACGGATATTCCGTGGCTGGACTCTGCCATTGAAGCTGCCTGCCGCCAGAATGCCTGCCAGGCCCTTGCCCTCGCCGCCAGGCCCGGCCGGGCGGCGCCGAACATTGCACTCATCGCGCTTGATTCCTCTACCATCGCTGGCGGGGCCGGCGGGATTGAGGAACAGCTGCCGGGATCGGATTCGCCGCGGTCAAGGCCACCGAGGGAACCTATTACCGGAACCCGTTCACGCCCACCGACCTGGCCCAGGCCAGGGCCGCCGGCCTGGCGGTGAGCGCGTATGCGTTCGCCATCCCTAACGGCAACGGCGGAAGCAAACGGGCCGTCGCCCAGGCCGACCATCTGCTGAGCTACCTGGGCGCGGCTGCCAGCACCGTGCCGGTCATGCTGGACATCGAGTACGGCCCTTATGTCAGCTCTGACCGCACCAATCAGTGCTACGGGCTCAGCCCGGCGGCCATGGTGTCCTGGGTTTCGGAGTTCGACGCCGAGGTGCACCGCAACACCGGCCGGCTGCCCGTGATCTACACCCCGCCGTCATGGTGGAACACCTGCGCCGGCGGCAGCACGAAGTTCAGCGAAATCCCGCTTTGGGTACCCGCCCTCACGACCGCCGCCAGCCCGGGACTGCCGGCCGGCTGGGCTAGCTGGTCCATCTGGCAGTACACCAGTTCCGGCAGCGTGAACGGGATCGACGACGCCGGGCATACCGACCTCGACCAGCTCAACTTGGCGTGCTCGCGCTGCTGGATCCAGGTAGCCAGCGACGGGTGGCGGGCAGCCCGGTCGACTGGCGGCTCAAGCCCGCGATCGCTCTTCCCGGCCAGGTGCTGTCATTTCTCGGCGCATGGCCTGCCGGCCGGGATCTCGGGCAGCGCCCGCGGCGCGCTGGTCAACCCGGCGTCGGGCCGGTGCCTGGCCGCCGCCGGGGGCCGCACCAGGAACGGAACGCGGACGCAGCTCAGGCCATGCAGCGGGAAACCGGCCAGGCAGTGGACTTTGCCAGCCGGTCCGGTGACGTCCCAGCTCCCGGGCAGGTGCCTTACCGCTAGCGGGAACGCGGTGGCCAGCGGCTCCCCGGTGCAGCTGTCGGCCTGCAACGGCGGCGCCGCGCAGGCCTGGCGGGCGCGGCCGGACGGCACCGTGCGGATCCACGACAGGTGCCTGGCCGCCTCCGGGCCGGATGCCGCCAGCGGCACCCCGGTGACCCTGCGCGCCTGCGGCGGCAGCCGGGCGCGCTGGCGCATGATCGCCGACGGGGCCGGCGTGAGCCTGCTGAACCCGGCGTCGGGCCTGTGCCTGGCCGATCCGGGGGACGCCACCGCCAATGGCAATCGCGTCGAGGCTGCTACCTGTTCCGCCACTGATCCAGGAATGGCCTGCCGGCTCCGCTAGCCCTAGCTCCGCGCTGGGCCTTAATCTATCGTGACTATCAGTTACAGATGCATGCAACGCCGGGCGCACCCCGAGGCGCGAAGGGCACCTGCCATGTTCGGTAGCGGCGACAACGCGAGCGGCCATGCCGCGACCGCGAGCTTTTCCGCCGCGGAAAGCGGGCATGCGGCAGCACGGCCGGGCCGGGCGGCCATCCGCCGCGTGCGCTGGCGCTGGCTGCGGGCAGCGCTGGCGCTGCCTGCGGCGGCGGCGTTGCTGATCGCCTTTGCCGGGCTGGCGCAGGCGAGCATCGGTGTCGGGGTACAGGGTGCCCCGGTCCGGCTGCATGCCATCGCGCAGCCGGGCGGCAGCTACGCGCTGCCACCGGTGTACGTGATCAACACCGGGACGCAGGACGAATCGATCAGCCTGCGCGTCCAGCGGCTCTCCCACGGGCCCGGCCGGCCAGTCCCGGCATCCTGGATCCAGTTCAGCGGCAACGGAATGCGGCTGGCGGCTAGCAAATCGGCCCAGGTCCCGCTCGAACTTGTCGTGCCGGCAGGCGCAGCGCCAGGCAAGTACCTGAGTGATGTCGTCGTGGTCGGCTCGGCAGCGGTAACAGCCGGCGCGACCAACCTGGGCGTCGCAGCCGCGACCAAACTTGAATTCAGCGTCGGCCAGGGATCAGCGCCAGGATCGGCATTCCCGCAATGGACGCTATGGACTCTGGGCGGCCTGCTCCTCCTCGCCGCCATCCTGTTTGCGTTCCGCAGGTCCGGCCCGCCGGCCCAGGTCGCTGGCCAGCCGGCCGGCAATGACCCCGCCGATCGTGAAAGGGGATACCGTGAAGAATAGGATCTGGGTGGTACTGATCCTGGCAGTCCTCGTGATCATCGGGATCAGCGCCTTCAACAAGTCTAAGCAAACCACGACGACCTCGGGCGGAAGCACGACCGCGACCGTTAACATCCAGCCCACTTTCCGGTCTCTCACCGTGTCGCCAGGCAATGTTACGTTCGCTAACTGCCATCTGGCGAACCAGTCCACGTCGAGCCTGCTCGGCCTGCCCAACGGCGAATGCACGGTGGGAAAGCCTGGTTCGCACGGCACCTACCCGATAACTGTGGCTAACGCGGGCGTCCCGTCGACGATAGAGGTAAGCGCTTCGAACGCGATTCCCGCTGACAACGGCAAGCAATGGCAGCTGTGCAATCCCGATGGCAAGCCTGCCTGCACTGGGACGAGCGGAAACCCGGGGCCCGACCAGTACAAGGCGCGGACCATCTCGAGCGGGCAGCAAAATACCGCCATGCTGACCGCCAGCCCGCTATGCGACAACGTCTTCGACGCGACCGGCGGCTGCAGCGCCGCGCGCGGGCAGTCCCAGCAGGAGGGCATCAAGCTCGTTGGCCCGACGACAATCAGCGATAATTCGACGTCCTTCACCATCACCATCACCTGGATCGCCGTCGCGCCGTAAGGCGACCTGCCGCCACGCGGTCGCTCCTTCTTGCGCACCGCAGATCCGCTCTCAGCCCGGCAAACTTGCCGCGATCAGGGAGCCTGGCGGCCATGGGACGGCGAGCTGATGCTAAGTTAAATGCATGTACATGTATCTAATGACCGGCATCCGGGCGGGCGGGGGCCTGCGGTGGCAGTAGCCGAGACCGAGCTGCCCGGCCCGCGGAATCCGCGCGGCGAGGCCATGGTGGCCGAGCTCAAGTGGGTACACGACATGATCCGCCAGAACCTGCGGACGGTCAGGAAGATGGCAGCGGAGATCGCTGCGGGACTACCTGCCGACGAGATCCAGGCCGGGATCAGGTCACTGACCGCAGGCGGCCCGCTGTGGCAGCTAAAGATCAACTGCCTGCAGTACTGCCGGTTCGTGCACTCGCACCACCATGCTGAGTCGATCATGTTGTTTCCCGGGCTGCGCCGGGCGAACCCGGCGCTGAACCCGGTGGTGGACAAGCTGGAAGCCGATCACCTGGCGGTCTCCGGGCTGCTCGACGACGTGGCGGCGGCGGCTCGGGAACTCGGCAGCCAGGAGGATCCCGCCGTGCGGGACCGGCTGGTCCAGGCACTGCAGCAGCTGAGCACGGACCTGCTCGCGCACCTGCGGTATGAAGAGGAGAACATCTCGGGCACGCTCCGGACCCTCTCCGGCTGGCCCGGCTGGTAGCTAAGATGACGGCCGGGCACGCCGTCGACTGGTGCCGACATGCCAGTCATGCAGGCCGACGGCCTTGACATCCACTACCGGATCGACGGCACTGGACCGGAGACCCTGGTCCTGATCAACGGCGTCGGCGATGACCTTGAGGGCTGGGCGTTCCAGCGCGAGGACTTCGCTGCGGCCGGGCTGCGGGCACTGACCTTCGACAACCGGGGATGCGGCAGCTCGCTTACGCGGCGTTCGAGGCATGGCGATCTGGTCGCCGCCAAGGAGGCAATCCCCGGCACGCCGGTGGTGGCCAATACCGGCGCGAAGGCTGAGACGCTGGCGGATATCTTCGTCGTCGCCGGCCCGCCGCGGCGCGCACGCCCAGCCTGACCCGGCTCATCGCCGCGCTGCAGGCAGGCGTCCCGCTGGCGCCCGCCTCTTCATCGTCGCTAGCCGAGATCGACGCGGTCGCCGCCGGGCTTGGCTGCGCCGCCGTGCGCACGCCCGCGACCCGGGCGCACGACTTCAGCAGCGCCAGGCTGATCGTCAGCTCACTCGGCGACCTCAGCCTGCCCATCCTGGCCGGCTGGCCGCGACCGGAATGTGGTGGATCGCGCGATCGCGCACCTTTGATGGTGCGCGATCGCGGGATTCATCACCTGGATGAGCTAGGGATTGTTCAGCCATTCGCGGTAGACGGCAGCGAGCGCGGCCCGGCGAGCCGGATCCGCGAGGACATCGACGCTGTCGACCCACTGCTCCGCGCTACCTGCCCGCACGGTGAGCCGGGCCAGTACCGGGTCGGTGACGGTCGCGAGCAAGCCGTTGGCGATCTCCCCGGCGACCGTCCGGTAGGGGCGGCTCCAGAACTGGGTCACTCCGGCGGCCGGCCCGGGCAGGCCCCGGCGGCGTTGCACATCAAGCAGCACCTCGATCGCCGTGGCCAGGGCGGTCTCCCGCTCCTGCCAGTCAGCCGCGGTGGCGGCAACCTCCAGTGGTCCGGCCAGCGCGGCCGCGCACGGCAGTCTGGCGAACATCGCCTCGCGCCACTTGTCATAGGGTCGCCACTGCCGGTGCAGCAGGAATGCCAGGCTGATCAGGTCACTGACCAGCCCTGCGGATAGCAGCCGGGACTGCAGCCGCTGCCCGGTGTCCGCCGTGCGGCCGATCAGCGGCATCCGCTGCTCCAGTCGCCGCCAGCCGCAGGCAATCAGGTAACGCTCGACGCCGGGCGGGTACCAGGCCAGTCCACGCCGCAGCACAGGCAGCTCGGCGGTGGAGTCGGCGTAGACGGGGCCGGCCAGCACCTCAAGCACGCCCTGGCCCGCCAGCGTCAGCCAGTCCTGGACGGCCAGGCCAGCTAGCGGGTTGACGCCCAGCCTGCTGGCGGCGAAATCCCCGACCGTGGCGACCTCGACCCGATGGGACACCGCGGCATCCCAGGTGGTCGCGAACCGGACCGGAAACCCGCCGAAGCGCTCCGGCAGCTGGCTGGCGAGCAGGTCCCGCACCAGCCGCACGGCTTTCCGGTCGGCCTCGTCGACCAGCACCGTCAGCCGACCACCCCAGTCGTGATCGCGGCTCATCGCGTCGTCCAGTCCGAGCACGTCAGAGCCGGAACCGAGCCTGGCCGCGGCATAACGCAGCCCGGGCAATTCCCGCTGCAAGAGCGGCCCGACCACGCCGCGATGAAAGGCCGCGCTGAGCTCTATCCCGCTGAGCTCGGTGCCGCTGAGCCCGGTGCCGCTGAGCCCGGTGCCGGGAAGGCTGGTCCCGTCCTCGTCCTGGCGCGGATGGGTGCTCATAGCAACGATGACAGCGCACCGGCCATCAGCTGTCGACAGATTTGCTTCAGGCCGGACCGGTCGACCAGCCGCCCGAGCACCGGCGGCCGGCCGACCCGGCGGCCGACCCGGCGGCCGTGGCCGACCACCAGCGCATTTGACAAGGCCAGCCGCCGGAACTGCAATGACCGCCAAGGACAAGTTACCCGGGGTGGCGTCCGTGCGCTGGCCGGCGACGGGCCGAATCTTAGGAGCGCCGCATGACCGTGACCGAGGCCGGGCGCAGCAGCGCGGGCATCGACCTGGCCGTCCTGGAGGAGATCCAGCAGCGCGTGCTGTGGCTGGCTACCCGCATCGTGGACGCGGCCAACCACGACCGTGATACCGGCGACGGCGTCAAGGTCGGCGGCCATCAGGCATCAAGCGCCAGCCTGGTCAGCATCATGACCGCCCTGTACTTCGCGCACCTGGACGCCCCGGACAAAGTCAGCGTCAAGCCGCATGCCTCACCGGTCTTCCATGCCATCCAGTACCTGCTCGGCAACCTGGACCGGGGCTACCTGCCGACGCTGCGCGCCTTCGGCGGCCTGCAGTCCTACCCGAGCCGTACCAAGGACCCGGACACCGTCGACTTCTCCACCGGCTCAGTCGGGCTCGGCGCGGCAGCGCCGCTGTTCGCGGCGGCCGCTCGCCGGTACGTCGATGCGCATTTCGGGGCCAGGCCGCCGAGCAGGTTCGTCGCGCTGATCGGCGACGCCGAGCTAGACGAGGGCAACATCTGGGAGGCCGTCGCCGACCCGGCTACCGACGGCCTCGGCAACGTGCTGTGGATTATCGACGTGAACCGCCAGTCGCTGGACCGGGTCGTGCCCGGCATGCGTATCGCCCAGTGGGAACAGCAGTTCGGGGCAGCGGGCTGGCACGTCGCCGAGGCCAAGTACGGCCGCCGGCTGCAGGTGGCGTTCGCGCAGCCAGGCGGCGAGTCACTGCGGGCGTGGATTGATCAGATGCCGAATGAGCATTACCAGTCGCTATTCGGGTCGCCAGAAGGATCCGTTAAAAATCGGTTCCTGGACGGTGCGCCTGCTGATGTCCGGCAGTTCTGCGCCGGCCTGGCCAGTGACGGCGAGCTAGCTGGCCTGGTCACCGACCTTGCCGGGCATGACATCGGCGCGCTGCTTGCCGCATTCGAAGCGTGCGACCGCCAGGCCGGCCAAGTGTGGTGTTCGCGTACACCGTAAAGGGCTGGGGACTGCCGATGGCCGGCCACCCGCGCAACCACTCCGCGCTGCTGACCACGGCCCAGGTCGACGAGATGCGGGAGCGGCTGGGCCTGACGCCGGCCACTGAGTGGGACCGGCTGGACCCGATGACGAAGGCCGGGCAGTGGGTCGCGTCCCGGCGCGAGCACCTGGCCCGCGCGACGCGAGTCAGCGGCCCGGCCGTTACCGTGCCCGACTCCACCGGGATGCGCTCAGGCAAGCCGATCTCCACCCAGGAGGCGTTCGGCCGGATCCTGGTCAACCTGTCCCGCGATGACGGCGTGGCACCATACCTGGTGACCACCGCGCCGGACGTCGCCACCTCGACCAACCTGGCCGGCTTCATCAACAGGAAGGGCGTATTCAGCCCGGCAGCGCAGCGGTCGTGGAGCGAGGATTCCTTGCTCAAGTGGACTGAGGGACCGGACGGGCAGCACATCGAGCTTGGCATCAGCGAGATGAACCTATTCCTGCTGCTCGGGCAGCTTGGGCTGGCCTGGGACCTGTCCGGACAGGCATTGCTGCCGGTCGGCACCGTGTATGACCCGTTCGTGCTGCGCGGCCTGGACGCGTTCATCTACTCCGTGTACTCCGGCGCGCGGTTCGTGGTGGCCGGCACGCCGTCGGGCGTCACGCTGGCGCCGGAAGGCGGCGCGCACCAGTCGACGATCACCGCGTCCGTCGGCCTTGAGCTGCCGAACGTCACGTTCATCGAGCCCGCGTACGCGGCGGCCTTGGACTGGCTGATCTGCGGCGCGCTGCAGTCGATCGCGGTCGCGAACGCTGCGCCGCCCGGGACGACAGTGGTCGACGGCGGCTCTTACTACTTCCGGCTGACCACCCGGAGTATCGACCAGGGGCCGTTCGCCCGGGCGCGGGACCGGCTCGGCGATGCCATCCTGCGCCGCCAGGTGCTGGCCGGCGCGTACCGGCTGGTCGATGCCGCTGAGCCGCCGGGCGCGGCCTGGGCCGCTGGCAACGACGGAGCTGCTGGCGGCGGAACTGCAGGCGGCGGAACTGCAGGCGGCGGAGCACCGCTGGTTTATCTGGCCGGCTGCGGCGCGGTCCTGCCGGAGGTGCTCGCCGCCGCTGCCGAGCTCGCCGACGAGGGGATCGCCGCGCATGTCGTCGACATCACCTCCGCCGACCGGCTTTACCGTGCGTGGCAGCGCACCCTGCGGCAGGGCGTACGCACCGCCACGGCGCCATCCATCCCGGGCGCACTGCGGACGGTGTTTCCCGACCGGGCGCCGATCGTGACCGTGCACGACGCCGCTTCACACACCCTGAGCTGGCTCGGCTCGGCCCTCGGAGTACCCGCGGTCAGCCTCGGGGTAGACACGTTCGGTCAGTCCGGCGCCGTCGCTGACCTGTACCGGGCGCATGACCTGGACTCCGGTTCCATCGTCAACGCTGCCCTCGCCGCACTGTCCCTGCGCTGAGCGGGCGATCTAATTACGGCCCGCGAGCGCCTTCGCATTGGTCTGTCACTGGCGTGGCATTGCTGACATCGCCCGGCGGTGTGCAGAGCCCGATAGCCTGCTGGCTGACCCGCTCTCGCTTACCGGAGCTGCCGAGCTCCGGAGCTGCCGAGCTCCGGAGCTGGTGCCACTGACGCTGAACAATGGACCCCATGACTGACTACCGGCAGCGCTCGCGGTTCCGCCGTCGCGGCCCGGCCATGGCGCTGGTGACAGCCGCCGTAGCCGGCTGCCTGGCCGTCTCGGGCTGCGGCGCCGACGCGGCCGGGCCTGTTCCCGCCGGTACGCAGACAGCAGCGGGCCAGGCGAGCCCGTCGGCCAGCGCGCAGCATTCCGCGGTCGCGCAGCATTCCGCGGGCGCGCAGCCGTCGACGACGAGCCGTCCGAAGCCAGCCACGGCGGCCCACACGAAGGCAGCCGCGGGCAGCACGGCCGGCCGCGCGGCCAGGCCGCTGGCCGGAAAGATCATCGGCATCGATCCCGGGCACAACGGCCGCAACAACACCGACCCGTCCTACCTCGATCACCTGATCTGGAACGGCCGGGAGTGGGAGACCTGCGATACGACCGGCACCGCGACCGACAGCGGTTACCCCGAGCCGCGATTTACCTGGCGGGTCGCCCGGTTCCTGCGCACTGACCTGCGCCGGGACGGTGCGCGAGTGGTCATGACGCGGACCAGCAACCGGGGCGTCGGGCCGTGCGTAAGCCGGCGGGCCCAGATCATCAACCGCGGGCACGCAGACGCGGCGATCGACATTCACGGGGATGGCGGGCCTGCTGCCGGCCGCGGGTTCGCGATCCTCGAGCCTGTCCGTGACGGCCCGAACGACAAGGTGATCAGGTCCTCGGAACGGCTCGGCCGGGACGTGCGGCGCGCGTTCCTGCACCGCACGTCGATGCCGGAGAGCACGTATGACGGAGTCCATGGCATCACCCACCGCGACGACCTGGCCGGGCTCAACCTGACCCGCGTTCCTAAGGTGCTCATCGAATGCGGCAACATGCGCAACGCCACCGATGCGCGGCTGCTCACGTCGGCCCGGTTTCAGCGGCGGATAGCCAGCGCGCTGATGGCGGCGATCATCCGTTTCCTCCGGCATTGAGCCAGGGCCACCGGGCGCCCGCCGGGCCCCGGCTCGCGCATGAACTCGGGGCGCCGCGGGTCCGCGCCTACCGTAACGGCTGCCGGCCAGCATAAGATGAGCATCTTAACCAATATGCAGGCAGTCTTCCCTAGCTAGTCCGGCGGTCAACTGCACAATGGCGCAGGTAGACATCATCTATTCGGTATTCGTCTCCTCGACGAGCGCCGATCTGCTACGATACCGCGCTCGTGCGCGTGACATCCTGCTGACCCACAACCTGCGCCCGCTGGAGATGGAGTACTTCCCGGCAGAGTCTGGGACTACCAGAGATGTACTCGATCACTATCTTGACTCCGCCGACGGAGTCGTGCTCATCGCCGGTGCACGATATGGATCGCTTACCGATCAGGTCAGCTACGTGGAGTGGGAATTCGAGCAGGCCCTGGCCCGAGGAATTCCGGTCGTCTGCCTTATAATGTCCAAGGCAGAGCGAGAACTGAACCGCTTCGTTACGAAGCCTGAACGAGATCGGCAGGAGCGCTTTATTGACCGGCTTCTACAGCACTCGAAAGCTGCTGAGTTTGATCGGCACAATTTTGATCGCGCATTTGCCGGTGCAATTAATTTACTTCCCCGGCAATTTCGCCAGAGTGCTGGCCTGATCCGCCTTTCACAGCACAGCGCTGCCCTTGATTCCGCTTCTTTCAAACTGCAAAACCTCCGGAGCCACCACACGCTTGTTCGCTTGCTTTCCGGCCTGGGGATGATACGCGAGCACGGTCTATATTTAGCGCAAGGAGGCACTCACCGCATGAATGCCAACCAAGACCGCGTGCTGCTGGGCAGATTTATGGAACTGCTATATCAGGACCTTGTCGATCAGCCTGTCATAACTCGGACAATGGAAGCCATAGTACGCCGGCTCATCGATCGGCTGCACAGCTTCGCCAGCCCAGCTGGATTCATGCCGGAGAGCCTCAGCGAGCTTGAGGCGAGTATCGACGAGCTTTTCGGGTCGACTTTGTCAACGCTGAAGGCGACAAGCATACATTCCAACTACGATGCTTTAGCGAGCTACAAAGGATACTGGCAGGACGGTCAACTCGGGCCGTTCTTTATTCATAAGAATGAGCAATTCCTGTCGCGCCGCGAGGGTCAGCAACTGCTACGCGTATTCGCGTGCGACTCAGTCGCCAGCGCGGTCGGCGAAGAATGGTTTAATGACACGGTGATTCCGCAGGTCAAGCATGGCGCCGCCGTCAAGGTGATAGAAATTGACCCGGCCAGGGTGCTTACCTATGAAGATTTCGGCATCTACGAGCACCAGTCGGGAAGCGACTCCGCAGGTAATTACCTTCTCCTGGCGCCGAGGGACCGGAATCTTGAGCAAGACGGCCTAACAACATCAGTTACCGCAGATAGCGGTACGGTAGCCGACTATTCACGCAAATTTGACATACTCTGGGCGCAATCCGCCGCACCATTGGAACTGCTTGATTCAGGTCGGCTCGATAAGGCGGAACGCCGACCCCTGGGCAGGTATGGGCTGGGCAAGGTAACTGACATTTTCGGTCGGCAGGTAATCCTCCGCAGGATGGAAAGGCTAGACACCGGCGAAAGACTGGACACTTCGGCCACTGGATTCGTGCGTAAATATCAGCAGCCTTATGCCGAGGCAATATCCAATCATCTAAAACTACGCTTCCCTAGCGTGCGGAGCGTATTGTACGTGGGTGATACACATAAGAATGACGGTGGTGTAATCCGCAACCTGCAGGCACTAAACTGGGACGTAAGCGGTTTTATCTGCTCCCCGGACCTTGGCATCTCCCGGCTGTGGTTCCAGGATATCCTGTACACAAATAGCTGGACCGATCTAGTAGGATTTGCGGACAAGGTATTCGGCAAAGCCGGACCGGGTACTATGGCGCTATTTGACATAGACCAGACTCTGTGGGCACCCAAGGGGATCCACGACCGGCCGCTAAGTAACAGCCGGACGCGCGCGATGTCCAGGATGATCGATGGGTACGTCCGTGACCTGGATAGCGATGTAGCGAAGCATGCCAGGGCGCGGATAGGGCCGCTCTATCGGGAGGTATCGAAAGTAAAGTATCTGCCGCTGACTCTAGACAATGAGGACTTTAAAGCAGCAATATGCGTGTTCCTGAGCCTGAATATAGTGTTCGACAAGCACTTGCTCAAGAGCGCGGGCGCCCGGATATACGAGGATCTCGGGCGATCCGACCCGGACGAGTTCCTAGATATTGTGCGTAAGGAATACTTGCCCAGTTTTATGCGCCGCGCAAAGGACGACGACGAGAATATCAGACGATTCCTCACGGAGACACTGGCAGCGACATATACTTCTCAGTACAAGTCCTATGGCAACGCCAACGGCATCCTGATCAATGCCGTTGTGGATCACCTACAAGACATCTTCCAGGAGACTGCGGCAGCCGCTCCAACTCAATATCATGCATTTCGGGCTAAGGAGCTGGAGGAAGCGCTTAGCTGCGTTAGCGGTAACGGCGGATTTAGCGAACAGCTGATCCTGAATAAGCCTGCATGGGACGTTGCCAGCTGGCTTAAGCGCCGAGGTGCGCATCTTCTCGCTCTCTCCGATCGGCCGGACGAATCAACGGTCTCGGCTGATGGAAATTCGCTCCTTGACGCGAGCATGATGGTCTATGGCAAAAATATCTCTGATCTCCTGCCCGAGGATTAAGCGATAGGCGGCAACATGATCACCGCAGACTTCGGACTAACCTGCCCCGCCCGGGCGGCCCGCGCGAGGCTGCCAGTGCCCATCCGGCGGCGGACCTGGCCGAGGTCACCCGGATCTACGGCATCCGGCACTGGATCGAGCAGAGCTACAAGCAGGTCAAGGACCAGCTGGGCTGGGCCGACTTCCAGGTACGCTCCGACACCGCGATCCGCCGGCACCAGGCGCTGGTCAACTGCGCGTTCTGCTTTTGCTGGGACGCCTGGTTCCACGACCACCCCGCCCGGCACGAGACCGTGGCACCGCGGCGAGCGCCCCGCCGCGGAGAGGGGGGGCCCGCGCGCCGCCGTCCCGCCGGCACCGTCCTGGCCACGGGCGCTACGCGCGGTGCGCGCCTGGCTTTCCCCCTGGACCGCGCTGCAATGCTACTGGAACGCCTGGTCGAACGCGCCCCCGCCGCCCCAGCTGCAAGCACTCATGAACTCGGTCGCGGCAGGCTGCGGCCTGCATCTTTATCTCCGTAATTAACAAACTACCGCTAGTCATGCGCAGGCGCTGGCAGCACATGCGCCCCCTTTTTCGCCACCGGCACCGGCTCCGCCCACCACCCGTTGGGGCGCCGGTCTTGCGCCGCTGCTACCAGCCGCTGGTCGTCGGGCACCAGCGCGAGCACGCTGGGCCCCGATCCACTGACCACCGCGGCGACGCGAGCTGCCCGCAGATCCGCCACTAGCCTGGCCGTGTCCGGCATAGCCGCCGCGCGGTAGTCCTGGTGAATGCGATCCTCGGTCGCGGCGAACAGCAGCTCGGGCGCACCAGTGAGAGCCCGGACAAGCAATGCCGCGCGCCCCGCGTTGAAGGCGGCATGCTCGTGCGGGACGCTGGCGGGCAGCGCGGCCCTTGCATGCGCCGTATATCCCCGGTGGATAGGCACGAAGACGACCGGTATCACTCCATTGGCGTCGTGCAGCGACACCGCATGGGCAAGGTCGCTGCCCGAGCTTGCCTCGATCCACGCGATGCTGAACCCGCCGAGCACACACGGCGCCACGTTGTCGGGATGTCCCTCGATTTCGACAGCCAGCCGGATGACAGCGGCCAGGTCGAGCCTGCCAGTCCCGCCCTCGACGAGATGCCTGGCCAGCAGGATGCCGGCCACGATGGCAGCCGAAGAAGAGCCCATCCCCCGAGCCTGGGGAATGCGGTTCACGCATTTCAGCTCGATGCCGGCTGGTCTGCCACCCAGCTTGTCGAAAGTGACCAGCATGGCCGCAGCGACGAGATGCCGCTCATCGTCGGGCAATTCGCCGGCGCCTTCCCCCGACACGCTGACTCGCACGCCAGCGCCAGTGACCGTGGCCGTGGCCTCGTCATACAGGGAAAGCGCGACGCCGAGTGAGTCGAAGCCAGGGCCGAGGTTAGCGCTGGTGGCAGGCGCTGCCACCGTGACCGGGCAGGTCAGGAAAACCATGCTCGCATACTAGACGGATGGCCCCGGCGACGATCAATTCCGTAACGGTCGCAACGCGTTCGATGTGGCATTGAGCGGGTCCTGACCCGTTCGATGCCATCGTCTGACGTTCGATGGCGGCAGGCATCAGCAAGTTCGTCATCCGGCCAGCCGCGCCGCCGCCCCCGCGGGCAGCCGCTGGCACGCGGCAAGCGGACGGCTTCGGGCCGCCCGCGAACTGATGCCGTTGCAGCCTGAAGCCGGGCCGCCGCCGCCGGCCCGGCTAGCCTGACGGGCTCAGCCTGCCAGGTCGACGTACAGCCGTCCGGTCAGCCTGCCGACGCGGAAGGCGGTCGCCTTTGCCACGATCACGACGATGCAAAGGGCACCCTCGAAGTCACTGGTGACTGAGTAGCCCCGGAGCACCGGAAAGTCGACGGCGGCCGACATGGGCGAGATGGTGCTCGCGCCGGACTGCCGGTGCCCTTGCGCCGGGTGCAGCGTGATCAGCAGGTAGCGGTCCCCCCCGGTGGCGATCGCGCGAGCAGCTTTGCCGGCGGCCGACTTCGAGACGTACTTGATCTCGTAGCCGGGGACCTGCCCGCGGAGGCTGATGACGATGCGGTCATAACCGCAGTCAGGATGCGTTCCCATCCTGATATTGGTAACGACGGGCACCGGCGGCATCCGGACGGCACGCTCCGCGCTGGCCGGCGTGGTCAGCCAGCGGCTTGCGTCGCAGCCGTGCGGCGGCCTTGGCGGGCGCCGGAGCGACGGGCCGCCGGACGGGCTGGGCGAAGATTTCGCGGTCGGCTTCGCGGACGCGGCCGGCGAGGCTGGCGATGACGGCGGGGCAGATGCTGGCGGAACGCCCGGCGAGCCAGCGCCCGGGCGGCCGGTCGAAGCCGGCGATGAAGGCGCGCCTAACCCACCCGAAGGCGGGACCCCGGATGATTGCGGCTGCCCGGCCGCCTGCTGGCCGCGGCCGGGCGAACCGCAGGAGGTCACTGCCAGCGCAGTCACAAGTACCGCCGCCAGCACCGGCATCGCGTGCCCTGCCGGGCGCTGCATCGTCACCTCCATTGCGCAAGCCACTGCATCCCGGCTGGGCCATGGGCCCACATGCCCATGGCGGGCGGACGTCAGTCGATCGGCGCGGTCAGCTCAAGCTGAACGTTGTCGGGGTCGCGGAAAGGCAGCACATAGATCCCGAACGAGGACAGCGCGGTGATCTCCCCGTGCGGCACGCCGTTCTCGTCGAACAGGCTGACCGCCTGATCCAGGTCGGCGCGAGCCGGCACGCCGAAGCTCAGGTGGTCGAGGCCGACCCGGTCGTCATCAAATCGGTCACCGGCCGGGGCCACCGGGCGCAAGCCCATCAGCAGGCCGCCGCGGATCATGACGATTCCGCCGAATAGGACCTGATACGCCGCCGCAGCCGCAGGGTCGTCAGCAGGCGGGGACTCCACGGCCACGTCGAAGCCGAGCAGGCCGGTGTAAAAGGCCCGGCTCCGGTCGAGGTCGGTCACGGTCAGCCGCAGGTGGTGGATACCACCGATCGGAATCTGTCCTGCCATGTCATACTCCTTAGCGCTCGGCGCGCCGAATCGCCAGAACCGCAGAGGTCCCGGATCCGCCGGGCCCGCCGGAACTCGCTGATCCAAACGCGACCGGGAACGCCGCACTGAGGCCACTGATCCACGAATCGTCGCACGAGTAGCCTCCTGAATCACCCGTTCTGTCCGCAGCGCGGCCGACATATGTGCCCGCGAGACGTGCCCCGGTATATGAGCGCACTGTGCCAAACCACGCCTCGGCATCATCCGGGCCGGCCGGCCCGGCACGGGGAAGCCGGCCAAGCAGTAAGAATTGGATGCGGAGGGCGCAACCGATGACTGTCTCGATCGAACCGGCGGCTTCGGCGCCGACCGGCACCATGCATAGCGCGCGGCCGGCCAGGCGGCTGGCGGCGGGCTGCGCCGTACTCGCTGCCATGGCAACGCTGGCCTCCTGCAGCGCCAGCAGGCCGGCCGGCGGGGCCCCGGCCAGCCCCACCGGGCCGGCCAGCAGCGCGACACCGGCTGCCAGCCCGCCGGCCGCTGGCCCGGCACCCGCCGCAAGCGCCAGGCCCGTCAAGACGGCCGGCATCGTGCAATTCGCCATGCCGCCCGCTGGCCAGGGCTGCACGGGCGGGCGGAGGCTTCCAGGCGGCGGGACGCGAATCCCGGTCACTGTCAGCACAAGGCAATCACAAGTCGCCGCGATGGCCAACGTGTGCATCAACGGCAAGGGACCGTTTCCCTTCGTCATCGACACCGGCGCGCAGGGAACCGTCGTGACAGCCGGGCTCGCCGCCAGGCTTGGACTTACGAAGATCGGGCTGCCGGTGTTCATCGGCGGCGCCGGATGCTCAGCCAGGGCGCAGGTGTCCAAGGTCACCAGCTGGAACGTGGCCGGCCTGGCGCTGCAGCCGCAGTACGTCACTGACCTCAAGATCCCGCTCTTCGGCGGGCGCGGCCAGCCGGACGGCCTGCTCGGCTCGGACGTCTGGAGCCGGTTCGGCGCGATGCGCCTCGACTTCGCCCGCGGCAGCATCACCGTCCCCGGCCCGGAGCGACCGGGGCCGGCCCGCAAGGTCACGGTCACCCGGCCGTCGGCGGCGCCGGTTCCCGCCGTCCTGCTGCGTGCCAAGCCGACGGTCACCGCTGCGATGACGGTCACGAGCCAGCCAGGCAGCACCGCAATCACGGTGCAGATCGGATTTGGGACGGGGTCTAGGTTGGCTTTCGCGCCGGACACGGGCGCATCGCAGTCGGCGGTGGACACCGGCGTCGCCAAGAACGCCGGACTAGCCAGCGCAAATGCCAGGGTACGGCAGGGCACGGTCTGCGCCGTTGCCGTGTTCCCGGAGGTCAGGACGGGGCCGTGGACGGTCGCCGGGCATCCGCTCCGGTCGCAGGTCGTCGGCGTCACCGGACTGCGGCGAACGACCGGCGTGGCCGGCCTGCTCGGCGCCGATCAGCTGAGCAGATTCAGCTCGGTGATATTCGACTACGCCGGCGGGCGGCTCGTGCTCGGTGCTGGCTGACCGGGCTGGCTGACCACCTGCCAGACTGGCCGGCATGAGCGATGTGGCCTCGGGTGCCAGATGGGGCATCACTGTTCCCTTTGACGTCCCCCTGCATGAGCATCGCAAGCTGTTCGAGCTACTGGAGAAACTCGGCTATACCGATGTCTGGTCCGGCGAGTCTGATGGACTCGACGGCTTCTCGCCGCTGCTCCTCGCCGCCGCGTGGACGTCCTCACTGCGGGTCGGTACAGCCATTATTTCGGCATATACCCGTGGCCCAGCATTGATCGCGCAGAGCGCCGCGGCACTGGCCGAGGCCGCGCCCGGCCGCTGCGCGATCGGCATCGGCACGTCGTCGGACGTGATCGTCGGCAAGTGGAACGGCATCCCGTTCACCGATCCGTATCTCCGGGTGCGGGATACGCTGCGGTTCCTCCGGGAGGCCCTGGCCGGCCAGCGGGTCGACCGCGACTACGGGACGTTCGCCGTGCGCGGCTTCCGGCTGACCCGGCCGGTACCCGACCCGCCGCCGCTGTACCTCGCCGCGCTCCGCGCGGGCATGCTGCGGCTGGCCGGCCGTGCGGCGGACGGGGTGATCGTGAACTGGCTGGCCGCTGAGGACGTCCCGGTCGTGGTCGGCCAGGTGCGGGGGGCCGCGGGCGCGGCGGCCGACCGCAAGGCGGTGGCCGCACGCATCTTCGTCTGCCCGACCGAGGACATCGCCGCGGTCCGCGCTATCGGCCGCCGGGCGATCGCCGCATACCTGAACGTGGCCGTCTACGCCGAGTTCCACCGCTGGCTCGGGCGGGCGCCGGTGCTCCGCGGCATGTGGGACGCCTGGCAGGCCGGCGATCGCAAGGCGGCGCTAGCGGAGATCCCCGATGACCTGGTCGACAATCTCATCGTGCACGGCTCGCCGCAGGCCTGCCGTGAGCACATCAGACGCTACGTGGAGGCCGGCGTCACGTTGCCGATCATCGCGCTGATCGGTCCTTACGGGGACCTGTCAGCAGCCATCCGCGGCCTCGCCCCGGAGAAATGATCTCGGCAGCCGCGCGGCGGCAACGACGGCCTGGCTGCCGAGATAGCTAGCTGCCGAAGGCAACGTGGTTGCCGATCACGCGGATGCTGATGCCATCCGGCGTGACGATCACGCTCTGGATCTTCATTCCCAGCGGCAACTGCGGAACGGGCACCGAGATGTCGCGGACCGAGTCGAGCAAATCGGACGGCAGGCCATTGCTCGAGATCAGGCGCACCCTGATCTTGCGGCCGTTGACCCTGGTGATCCGCCAGGTCGCCGAGCCGCTGGCGACCAGCACGTCGATGGATGCCTTCACCTCGTGCTTGCCCACCGGCTTCAGGGTAAGTCCGGCGTTGCCGATGAGCGAGCTGAGGTCACCGCCCACCACCGATCCAAGTGCGTTCGAGAGGCTGCCGAAGGTGATCACCCCGTGGCCGGACAGGTGACCGACGGTGCCGCTGCTGTACCCGGCGTTCATCCGGACGTCGCTCATGTTGGCATTGATGCTCTTGATCACTACCGGGCCTTCCTTCACCGGCTTGGAGCTGATCTGGACGTCCTGGAAATGACGGCTGATGACCTGGGTCAGGAACGGGAAGCCGTGCACGGAGACGTCCGGCTTGCTCGGAAAGCCCTGATCCTGGATCTCGGAGGCGATCTTGCCCTGCACGAAGAACACCGCCAGGCGGTCGAGCGCAACGAGGACGACGAGCAGCGCGACCACCACGATGATCGTGTTCCTGAGCGCGTGACCTCGCCGCGGCCCCGGACTCGGCGGGTCCGGGTACCCAGGGCCCGGCTGTCCGGGGTCCTGGCCCGCGGCCGGGCCCTGGTACCCGGGGCCCTGGTACCCGGGGCCCTGGCCAGCCGCCGGGCCCTGGTATCCCCGGCCCGGCGGTGCAACGGGGAACTGCGGGCGGTTCATCGGTCCCGTCGGCGCGCCATGATTGATCGGTCCCGTGGGCGGCTCATGGGACTGCGGGCCCTGATTCGCGGGGTCCTGACCCGCCGGGCCGGTGTAGCCGCTCATGGCAGGTCGGGGATCAGGATGTTCTGCAGCTGGCCTGAGCCGTAGTTGGTCACGAGCAACCTCTTTATCTGCGCGTAGAACTGGCGTGGCAGCTCGCCCGACTTGACCAGCCCGAGCAGCGCGGGTTGGCGGTTCAGTGCCTTGCTGACACTGACCACGCTGACGTCGGGCTGTACGTTCGGGAGGTTCTTCAGGTTCGAATCGGCCACCACGATCTCCCTGCCATTCTTGATGAAGGTGAAGCCGATCGGGCCCTCGCCCACGTCCACCCTGGCGATCAGCGAATGTTCCCGGTTCTTGCCGCGCATTTTCCGCGCCGAGAAAGCCAGCAGGGCGTCGCTCTCCCGCGCGGTGACCCATACCTTGCTGCCGTCGCTGCTGGTCAGCACGCGAACCGGGCTGCATCCGGCAGCTACCTTCGCGACCACCGCCTTGGCCGGATTGACCTCGGCCGTGTGCAGGTTGACCACGCTCACGAACCCCTGACTGGGGTTGGGCGCGCCGACCTGCCGCATGCTGGTCACGTAGATCCACTTGTGCGCCGGGTCGGACGAGACGGCGACCCCGACCGGCTCCTCGCCGGTCGGCACCAGCCCGACCAAGCTGGATGTAGCGAAGCCGTTGGCCAGCGCCTGTCCCAGGTTGAAAACGGCCATGCCGCCGCTGGTCTGCCGCGTCACGAACGCGAACTGGTTATCCGGCGATAGGCTGATCTGGACGGCGCCGCGGCCACCCGGGCTGTCCAGCGTCCCGACGATGACGACATTGCCCTGCTCGGCGTCCACGACGTTCAGCACCTTGGCGCCGCCGGCGGTGGCGACCAGCAGGTACTTCCCGTCGTCGGTGATCGCCATGCCCTTGCGCGCGCCGGGCACGTGGAGCGTGTGCAGCAGCGTGGGCGCCAGCCCGCGGCCATCGAGGTGCACCGGCGGGTTGCTGAGCACTGCCAGCGCATCCCCGATCGTGACGAACGTGAACTTCTTATCCGGTGTCACCAGCACGGCAAAAGGCCTGCCACCCAGCTTGACGGAGGAACTCTTCACGCTCAGCGTCTTGGCCGGCGCCGTTTTGGTGGTGCATCCGGGGAGCTTCAGCGGGGGAGTACCCCCGCTTCCGACATCGCCGCCGCCGCCACCGCCGCCACTGCCGCCACTGCCGCCACCGACCAAGAAGTAGCCGCCGCCCAGCAAGATGATGACGACCGCAGCCGCTGCGATAGCCACCACGCCGCGGGACCGCCACCACGGCCGGGCTGGCCTGCCGTAATCCCGCTGGTCACCGCTGCCAGGCGGGCCGAATCCGGGGACCGGACCGTAGCCCGCTCTGCCAGCCGACGGCTGGCCGTGGCCGCCGGTGACCGACGGGTCGGTGAGGCCTGGCTTGGTCGGCTCGGCGGCGCCCGGGATGCGAGCGGCCTCGGTCGGCGGGCCGCCAGGCTGGGCCCGGCTAGCGGGCAGGTCCTGGGCCGGTCCCGCAGCCGGACCGGCCGGTCCCTCCTGCTCAGCCGCAGCAGCCGCAGCTACCGTGGCCGGGCGCACGGCAGCGGCCGGGCTTGATGGCATCGCGATCTGGGTCGGCTGCCGCGGCCTTTCCGGCTGCCCGGCGGAGCCTGGCAGCGGCTGCAATAGCCCGCCCGGATCGGACGCGTCCTCCGACCGCAGGCCGCAGGCCTCGCGCAGCGCGGCGGCAAAATCCAGGCAGTGGCTGTACCGGTCGGCCGGCGCCTTGGCCAGCGCCTTCGTCATCACCTGATCGACGCCGGGGGGCAGGTCGGGACGGCGTTCCGTGAGCAGCGGCGGCTGCTCCGAGATCTGCGCCCAGAGGACGGCCAGGCCCTGATCGCGCTTGAATGGCGGTACGCCGCCGAGCATTTCGAACGTGGCGCCTGCCAGCGCGTAAAGGTCGGTCCGGCCGTCTACCGGCCTGCCCTCTATCTGCTCCGGCGAGACGTAGTCCAGGGTGCCGAGGAACTGACCGGTGCCGGTGAGCCCGGTGGACGAGAGTGACTGCTTGCTGAGCCCGAAGTCGGACAGGTAGACATGATCAGACCGGCTGCTTCCGGCCGCGGTGTCGAGCAGCATGTTGGCCGGCTTCACGTCCCGGTGCACTAGCCCGTGGGAATGCGCGGCATCCAGCGCGGACGCTACCTGGGTAACGATGCTGACTACCCGGATCGGGGGCAGCGTGCCCTCCTCATCGAGCAGCGTCCGCACGTCCCTGCCTTGCACGTAGCGCATCGCGATGAACAACACGCCGGCCGCCTCGCCGGCCTCGAAGACCGGGATGATGTGCGGGTGGTCGACGGCGGCCGCCGCCCTCGACTCACGGATGAACCGCTGCTGGAATGCCTCGTCGCGGGCAAGCTCGGGCGCCAGAATCTTGAGCGCTACCCGTCGGTCCAGCCGAGGATCATGGGCCCGGAAGACAACGGCCATCCCGCCGCGGCCGATCTGCTCCTCAAGCCGGTAGCCCGCGATCTTCGAGCCCACGGTGAACCCGCCTGGTGCCGAGGGGATCTCGTCACTCACCGCGCCTCCAGCGGTAGCCCTGCCCGTCCCGTTCCCGCCCGCGCGGCCCTGTGCCACGGCGACGCCTAACACGAGGTCACCCGGGGTCAGCCACGGGATCGCCGGGGTAGTCCCAGTATCCGCGTCACCGACCGCCGACTGTCAACCCGCGCCATTTTGGCACCCGCCTTTGGCCGGCGCCTAGTTTGATCATGGGATAGTAACCCGACCGTATCTGAAACCCGCACCAGTAACGACAAGAAGCACAAGGGATTGCCGGCGGCCAGCCAGCTGCGCGGCGCCCGGCCGCCCGCAGGCCCGTTACGTTATATCCCCAAAACAGCCCGGCCTGGAATTCGGCCCGGCCCGTTCGCTCCCCGCGCCGCGCCGCCGGAGGGTCCCGTCAGCAGCTCGCCGCTGGCCTGCTCTCGCATCCGCCACTTGGCCGCAAGCACGACCCGAAGATTCTTCTTTACGCTGAATCGCTCTAGAGTGAGCAGATGACGGCGGAGCGAGCGCTCTCGTCACGCACGGCACCGGCGCTGGTCGTGCGGACGCAGGGCTCAGATCGTAGTTTGCAGGCGGGGGCGTCCTACCGGATCGGCCGGGACCCGGAGTCCGACATCGTGGTCGATGACTCCCGGGTGTCCTGGCAGCATGCCGTGCTGCAGTTCGACCAGCTCGACAAGCATGCCTGGGTGCTGCAGGATGCGGGCAGCACCAACGGGACCTTCCTGGGCGGGCAGCGAGTCTCGCATATCACGATCAGCGACGACTGCACGCTCCGGCTCGGCCACCCGGACGACGGCCCGACCGTCGTCTGCTCGCTGGCGTCCCCTGCCCGGCCGCCGTCACCACCTGATGCACGGCACACTGATCTGCCGCCGGCCTCGGCATCCGCCGGGGCGCCTGCCTACCCCCCGCCCGCCGCGCCCGGATACCCCGACGACGGGCCCCCGACGGGGTATCACGGTGCGGGCGCTGGGCCGGGATACCGGGAGGCCGGCCTGGCCGACGGCGGCCTGAGCTACGCCGGCTCGCTATCCGGCCGCCAGCCGAGCGCGATCATGCGCCTGCCCTCGAAAGTACTGCGAATCGGCCGCGGTGCCGACAACGAGGTCGTGGTGGCCGACCTGAGCGTGTCCCGCTATCACGCCGAGCTGCGACGGGGCCGGTCCGGATTCGAGATCATCGACCTCGGCAGCCACAACGGCACCTTCCTCAACGGCCAGCGGATCTCCGCGGCCCCGGTGACCGAGCTGGACATCATCGGCATCGGGCCAGCCACTTTCCGGCTGGTTGGCGAGGAACTGCAGGAGTTCATCGACACCGGCGACGTGTCGCTTGCCGCCCGCGACCTTACCGTCCGGCTGTCCAGCGGCAAGGTGCTGCTCGACCACGTGAGCTTCCCGCTCGGCGAGCGCTGCCTGCTCGGGGTGATCGGCCCGAGCGGGGCCGGCAAGTCCACCCTGCTCGGCGCGCTCACCGGGATGCGGCCTGCCACCGAGGGCAGCGTGCTGTACGACCAGCGTGATCTCTATACCCATTACGCGGAATTGCGGCACCGGATCGGACTGGTCCCGCAGGAGAACATCCTGCATACGCAGCTCTCCGCACGGCGGGCCCTGGGTTACGCGGCGGAACTGCGGTTCCCGCGGGACACGAGCAAGGCCGAGCGCCGCCGCCGGATCACTGAGGTGCTCGGCGAACTGTCCCTGACGGCGCACGCGGAAACCAGGACCGCCTCGCTGTCCGGCGGACAGCAGAAGCGAGTCAACGTCGCGCTTGAGCTGCTGACCAAGCCGTCCCTGCTATTCCTGGACGAGCCCACATCCGGGCTGGATCCCGGGCTGGACAAGTCGGTCATGGAGATGATGGCCGACCTGGCCCATGACGGCCGCACGGTCATCGTGGTCACGCACAGCGTCGCGAACCTGAATCTGTGCGACCGGCTGCTTGTCCTGGTGCCCGGCGGCAAGGTCGCCTACTTCGGGCCGCCGGCCGACGGACTCAAGCATTTCGGCAAGCCCGGCTGGGCTGAGGTGTTCCAGGCCTTCGACGCCGAGCCGAACCGGGACTGGGCCGGGGAATTCCAGCGCTCGGCGTACCACCAGCACTACGTCTCCGCAGAGATGAACGGCCAGGTGGCCGCCGTCGGCCGGCCGGTGCAGGCGATCACGGCCCCGCCGAAGACGCGCAACCGGTTCGCGCAGCTGAGCACCCTGTGCCGGCGCTACATGGCGGTCATCGCCTCGGACCGGGTGTATCTCGCGTTCATGGTTGCGATGCCGATCGTCCTCGGCGCGGTGATCCAGGTGATACCGGCACCACTGGGCCTGCAGGGACCGAATAACCAGGGTGCCGAGTCGCTGCTGCTGATCCTGGTTATCTGTGCTTGCTTTGCCGGAGCCGCCAACGCGGTCAGGGAACTGGTCAAAGAACGGCCGATCTACAGCCGAGAACGGGCCGCCGGGCTGTCCGCAGGCGCGTACCTGATCTCCAAGCTGGTGATCCTGGGACTGATCAGCGGGCTGCAGGCAATGGTGCTGGTCGCCGTCGGGCTGGCCGGCCGCCCGCTGCCGCCGACCGGAGCCTTCCTGAAGCATTTTCCGCTGGTGGAGCTGCTGCTGGCGATGGGCGTGCTGGCGATCGTCTCGATGACCCTGGGGCTGCTCATCTCCGCGTCGGTCGACACCTCTGAGAAGACGATGCCGCTGCTGATCGTGGCCGTAATCTTCCAGGTCGTGATGACCGGTGGCGTGTTCTCGCTGGCCGGGAAGGCCGGGCTTGAGCAGGTGGCCGCGCTGGCTCCGTCCCGCTGGGGCTTCGCCGCGATGGCGTCGACGTCGAGCCTCAACGTGATCCAGCTGCCGGCCGTGCCGAAGCCGCCCGCGGTGAAGAAGCCGTCCGGCGGCAAGTCGCACAAGCAGCACCACCGCAAGGACCAGGCGAGTCAGAATCCCGGGCCCGGCAGCTCGGCCGCGCCCGGCGGGTCTCCGGCACCGGGCACCTCCGCCGCGCCAGGCACGTCCGCGCCTGGCACCACCGCGCCAGGCACGTCCGCGCCAACCACCACCGCGCCTAGCACCGCCACGCCCAGCACCTCCGCCGGGCCGAACAGCTCTACCGGAGCGGTGAGTGCGCACGACACGGCGGCGGGGCACGGCGCGCGGCAGAAGCACGGTGCCGCCAGGGCGCGCGTCTTGGCTGCCACCGCCGCCAAGTCCGCGGCTCCCACTAAGACCGCCACTCCCGCTAAGACCACAGCTCCGGCCAAGACCGCGGCTCCGGCCGATGCGAGCGGTATCACAGCTGATCCGCTGTGGGATCACAAGGCGAGTACCTGGCTCAAGGACATGGCCGCGATGATGCTGCTCGGGCTGGCGTTCACGCTGATCGCGTGGTGGCGGCTGGTCCGGCTGAGCCCGGGCCGCCGCAAGTAGCACGGCCGTCGCGGTGCAGGAGGAGGCTGACGGGCCACCGGCGCCGTTGCCGTTCGTGACGCACCGCCATCCCGGCCGCACCGCTACCCTCGGCCACACCAGCAACACCAGCCACAGCACGATCGTGGGCCGGCTTAGTGGTTAACATACGGCCGGTCATCGCCGGACATATCTGCACCGCTAATTCGATCTTGGTGCGGTTGGGGTTGCTGTGATGGGTGGTCTGATCTGAGGTGCGACGGCGCTCCGGCTCGCCGCCCCCCGCGGCAACGCGTTGAATGTGACGTTCAACCACACCTGACTGGCCCGATGCCACATCCATCACGTTGCCGAGCCGCCGGACGGGCCGCGGGGCTAGTGCAGCCGGACCGGTCAGGTCGAGCGGACCTGACCCGGCCGGCTGCCGAGGGCTGCTGGTGCTAGTGGGTCATCAGGCGGTCGAACGGCCGCAGGTACCGGGTCGGGTGGAAGGTCACGAACGCCGGCGATGTCGGAATCAGCGTGGTCCCGCCGGTGGAGAACACGTTGAGCGACGGTCCGAGCGCCGTCGCCGCGCCGTTCAGGCGCGACGGCTGCAGCGCGGTTTCGTTCCAGTGCCCGGCGTTGAGCCGCCGCAGCAGTACGTGCGCAGCGGTGACGGTCTCGGCCGGGGTGAACGCGCAGTGCCCGGCCCGGTCCACGAAGATCTGCCGCAGCAGTGCCGAGTCGCCGGCCCGCCGGACGACGCTTGCGTAGGCCTGCTCGTTCTGGTTGACCACGAGGCCGTCGCCAATGGTGTGCATCGTCAGCACCGGCACCGGAAGCTGGCCGTTGAAGGTGATGTTCTTCTTCAGGTAGCGGACGGACGCCGGGTTGGCGCTGATCCGGGCGGCGTGGTTGAGCGTGGCCAGGTCCTTGCTGAGGCTCAGCCCGGCGGCCTTGTACAGTGCCTTGACCTCAGCGAAGTCGGACGACTTGCGCAGGTCGGAGAAGTAGTTCACGCCGGTGTTCCAGGACGGGTTGCCGCCGGTCCTGCCCTCAAGCTCGGCCCGCAGGAAGAAAGCGAACGGGAAGTCGACCTGGCTTTCCCACTTGAACTGGTTGGCTTCCTGGGCGGCGAAGTCGTTCGCGGCCGGCTCCGGGGACAGCGGCGTGAACCAGCCCGGGGTGTCGCCGAGCGCGGCGGTCAGCGCGAGCCTGGCCTGACCCTGCGGCGTGGCCTGCGCGGCGGCCGCGGCGGTCTCGGCACCGGTCAGGTTCTGCGTCGGGTTAGACGGCGGGACCGTGATGTTCACGATCTGCACGGCCGGGTCGACCAGCTGCTGGAACGCGAACGCCGCGTCGAGCGCGGTGTTCCAGGTCGCGACGCCGCCGGACAGCACGCCGCACATCGGCAGCGCCCCGGCGAACCGGTGCGGGTACGTCTGGATGAGGCCCGCCGTGATGATGCCGCCGAGCGAGTGGCCCCAGGCGATCGTCCGCTTCGGGTGCCCGATCTGGCTGTCGAAGATGTCAAGCGTGGCGATCTGGTCAGGCAGTGCCTGCTGGATCGCCCACCCGGTGGTCGCGTAGGAGGAGCCGGCCAGCGCGAAGCCCTGGGCTAGCATGGCGGCAGCGGTGAGCGGGTCGCCGGCGTCGGTGGCCGGGTTCGCCGATCCTGGTGTCACGTACCCGTGGCTGTACAGGAACAGGGTGCCGTTCCAGTTGGCCGGGACGTCGATCTTCCAGGTTGCGCCGTCCGGCAGCGTGCCGTTAAGGCTCTGTGCAGCATGCGCGGTCGCGGTCGGCTGGGTGGCCGCCAGGGCCGGCGCTGCGGCCGCGCCAAGGCCCAGGGCCAGCAGTCCTGCGGCGAGGGTCAAGCGGGTTAGCTTCTTCGTCCTGAACACGATCACGCTCCTGTGCGCACGTCTCATGAGAGGCCCTGTGCAGGACTGTAACCCGTTATGCGGCAGTTGTGACAGGTGCCCTTCCCATCGACGTCAGCCGATGGTCAGCTGCGCCATTTGCGATGCGGTTCGCGGGCCGCCCGGCGGCAGGCGCGGCCATTGACAGCGCCGTTCCGGATGGCGCACCGGCTCGCAATGCGGTGCGCCGCAAACGCAGCAGGCCGGCCTGTCAAGGGCCCTTGCCGCCTTACCTGCGGCGGATGAAGATCTTGGTGCCAGGGATCTTGAATAGGGTATGGAAGAAGTAGGCGATGTCGTTCGGGATCCGCACGCAGCCGTGCGAGACCGGCTGCAGCGGGACGTAGCCGTCGCCATGGATCGCGAACTCCCTGCCGATGAAGAACACCGGGTTGTACATCTCGCCGAGCGGCACCTTGACCTGGCCCGGCGCGAACGACAAGGCGGTGTAGTTGCCATGCGGCGTGATGGCGTAGCCGCAGACGTGCTGGTTCGGCGGCGGATCGCAGAAATAGTAGCCGCCGCCGCTGGAGATGTGGCTGATCAGCCGCACCTTGCCGTGCCGGTAAAGCACGAGGTACTGGTGCTTGAGGCTAACATCGATCCGGTTATTCGGGGTATGGCTGGAAATGGGCTTCGGCGCGCGCGGGTCGGCAAGCCGGTGCTCCATGGTGTGGCCGATGTTATTGGGATTCTTGCTAGTCGACAGGCCCTGCACTTCCTTGAATGCCCACACAGCTTCCAGCGTGTTCGGCCCGAACTCGCCGTCCGGCTTTCCCGGGTAATACCCCAGGGCCCTGAGCCTGCGCTGGACCTTCTTGACGTCGGCGCCGCGCATGCCGGGCTTGAGGGTCCTGGTGACCGGCGTCCAGGCCGCGGCTTGCCTGGCGCTGGTCAGCGCCGCATGCGGATAGTCCGCCGTGACGGCACCGCGGGCCGCCGTCGCGGTCCCGGCCGCCGCCACGCCGCCCTGGGCCAGCGCCGACGCGCCCACCGCAGTAACGGCGCCGACGCTCAACAGCCACCGCCGAACTTGCCTCATGCACTGCTCCTCGGGGAACCGGCCTGCCTTGTCCGGGCGGGCAGAGCCGCCACTTGCGCCCCGTACAGGCCAACGATGGAAAGGTGTCGCATTCTAGACGTTTTACCCACGTATCTGGTTGCTCTACCCGCGAGATGACTGCGCGCCGGCCGGGGGCTACGACCCAAGGCCCCCCGGCCGGCGCGCTGACCGGCAGGTTACCCCGGGCTAGGGTGAACCGGTGTCCTTGCTAGCCGCGCACGGCGTGTCGTTCTCCTATGCCGCTATGCCGCGGCGACCATCCTGACCGGCGCAGAGCCGACCGTGGCCGCCGGGGATGCGATCGCGGTGGCCGGCCCAATGGCGTGGGCAAGTCAACGCTTTTGCGCCTGCTCGCCGGGCTGGAGCAGCCCGACAGCGGTGAGATCACGGCGGCCGGCACCGTCGGCCTGCTGCCACAGGAGGGGGACCGCGGTGCAGCTAGCCCGCTTCGACGCGCTGAGCAACAAATCTGCGGTTTCCCGGCCCGCCAGTTCGGCAATTCGTAGCGCTCCATTCACAGTGTGTACATGCAGGAGCGGGCGGGTATCTACGCCGAGTCGTCCGGCACACTGCTGAATGGCCGTTAAACACGGGAAATCGGGGGCCGCGGTGAGTTTCGTCGCGCTAATTCATGACCGGGCCAGGGCAGGCTCCGGCGGCGGCGAGGAGGCGCCCTGATGCTGCTCAAGCTCCCTGAGCCGGATGCCGGCGAGTTGCTCGAGGACCTTGCCGACGAGCTCAGCCTGCGGGTACGGCACCGTGCCCGCGGCGCGCCCGAGCTACTCACGCAAGACGGCAGGCCGGCTCAGACATGGCGGGAGGGCTTCCCGTACTCCGAGCGGCTGGGCAAGAGGGAATACGGAATAGCCAAGCGCAGCCTGCAGATCGAGTTGCTCAAGCTGCAGCGGTCGGTCAAGGAGTCGCGGCAGCGCCTGGTCATCCTCTTCGAAGGACGCGACGCGGCCGGAAAGGGCGGCACGATCAAGCGCTTCACCGAGAACCTGAATCCCCGTGGTGCGCGGGTAGTTGCCCTGGAGAAGCCGACCGAGAAAGAGCGCGCCGAGTGGTACCTGCAGCGTTACGTCCCGCATCTGCCGACGCCAGGCGAGATCGTGCTGTTCGACCGATCCTGGTACAACCGCGCCGGGGTCGAGCGGGTAATGCACTTCTGCACCCCGGGCGAGTACGCGGACTTCCTCACCGAAGCGCCCGAGTTCGAGCAGATGCTCACGTGCGATGGCATCACGCTGGTCAAGTACTGGTTCTCGGTGTCCCGCCGCGAGCAGCTGCACCGGTTCCTGCGCCGCCAGACCGATCCGGTGAAGCAGTGGAAGCTGAGCCCCGTCGACCTTGCCTCGCTGGACAAGTGGGATGAGTACACACAGGCCAAGGAGGCCATGTTCGCCCGCACCGATCTGCCGGACGCGCCATGGACGGTGGTGAAGAGCAACGACAAGCGGCGGGCCCGGCTGGAGGCCATCCGTAATGTGCTGACGTTGCTTCCCTACCCGGAAAAGGACGCGAGCGTCGTCGGCCGGCCCGATCCGCTGATTGTCAGACGGCGTCAGGAGATGGCGGCTGCCCGTAGCCGGGCGACCTCGTAGAGCGCGATGCCGGCCGCCACGCCCGCATTCAGCGAATTGGCGAGCCCGCTGATCGGGATCCGGACAATCACATCGCAGCGCTCGGCGACTAGCCGGGACAGGCCCCTGTCCTCGGAGCCGACCACGACGACCAGCGGCCCGTCGGCGAGGCTCAGCCCGGCCACGGGTGTCTCGGCGGCGGCATCGAGGCCGGCCACGAACAGGCCGGCATCGGCGTAGGCAGTCAACGCGGCGACCAGGTTCGACGCCTGGGCGACCGGCACCCTGGCCAGCGTGCCCGCCGATGCCTTCCATGCCCCTGCCGTCACCCCAGCCGCCCGGCGGACCGGGACGAGCACGCCATGCGCGCCGAATGCAGCTGCCGAGCGGGCGATCGCGCCCAGGTTCCGCGGATCCGTGACGCCGTCGAGCGCGACGATGAGCGGCTGCTGCCCGGCTTCGCGGGCGCGGGTAATCAGGTCACCGGGATGCGAGTAGGAGTACGGCCGGACGCGCAGCGCGAGTCCCTGGTGGATGGCGCCGCCGGTGAGCCTGTCCAGCTCGGCGCGGCCGGCCTCGACCACCGGGATCCCTCGGCCTGCGGCCAGCGCGATGGCCTCGCTGATCCGCTGGTCGGAGTCCAGCCGCGGACCGACGTGCAGCGCGATCACCGGCACCGTCGCGCGCAGTGACTCCAGCACTGCGTTGCGCCCGGCGATCACCTCCGGGGCGCTCCCGCTGCCGCGCGGCCTGGCGGCCGCACGGCTGCCCGGTGCCTGGCTGTCACTGCGGCCGGTCCGGCGGGTACCCGGCGCCGCGGCCGCGGCGGCCCGGCGCTGCGCCGGATGGCCCGGCCGCAGCTGGGCCGGCGGGGTCGGTCCCTTGCCCTCGAGCCGCCGTTTGCCGTAACCGCCGGTGCCGGGCCGGGGCTTGCCTGATTTTGCCCGGCCGCCCGTCCCCGGCCGGGGCTGGCCGCCACCGCGGCCGGTCACCGGCTCAGCTCCCATCGTGGCCCGCGAGGGGTGTCTTCGACGAGAATGCCCGCCGCGAGCAGCCGGTCCCTGATGGCATCCGCGGCCGCATAGTCCTTGCGGTCCCGCGCGGCCTGCCGCTGCTCGAGCGCCACCGCGGCCAGCGCGCCGACGACGGGCCGCAGGTCGTCGCTGCCGCCGCCGGCCGACCACGGAGCGGCCAGCGGATCAAGCCCGAGCACGCCGAGCATCGCGCGGACCTCGGCGAGGTGCTTGCTCGCCCCGGCGGCGTCGCCGGCCGCCAGGGCAGTGTTGCCGTCCGTGACCGCCTCGTGCAATACGGCGAGCGCCTGCGGTACGCCAAGGTCGTCATCGAGCGCGGCGCCGAACGGCGCGGGAAGCGATCCGGGACCGGCGGCCGGCCCGGTGGTCTCGGCCGCGCGGACGACGAAGCCCTCGATCCGCCGGTAGGCGGCGGCCGCCTCGGACAGCGCCTCGCTGGAATACTCGATTTCGGACCGGTAGTGCGCCTGGCCAAGGTAGTACCGCAGCTCAGCAGGCCGGACCTGGGTAATCATCACGTCCACGAGCAGCGAATTGCCGAGCGACTTGCCCATCTTCTGGCCGGCCACCCCGACGAGTCCGTTATGCATCCAGTAGCGTGCGAACCCGTCGCCGGCCGCATGGGACTGGGCTAGCTCGTTCTCATGGTGCGGGAACACCAGGTCCAGCCCGCCGCCGTGAATGTCGAAGGCGCTGCCGAGATACTTGGTTGCCATCGCCGAGCATTCCAGGTGCCAGCCGGGCCGGCCAGGTCCCCACGGTGTTTCCCAGCAGGGCTCGCCCGGCTTGGCGCCCTTCCACAGCGCGAAATCGCGCGGATCCCGCTTCGCTCCGGCGCTGTCGGTGTCCTCGGCCGGTCGCATGTGCTCGAGGCGCTGGCCGGACAGGGCGCCGTAATCGTCGGCCGACCGGACGTCGAAGTAGACGTCGCCGTCCGCAGCGTAGGCGTGGCCACGCTCGATCAGCCGCCGCATCAAGATGATCATCTCCGGTACGTGCCCGGTCGCCCGGGGCTCGACGTCCGGCGGGAGGCAGCCAAGCGCCGCATAGGCGCGGGTGAATGCCCGCTGGTTCCGCTCGGCTACCGCCCACCACGGGGCGTCATCGCGCTTGGCCGTGGCCAGGATCTTGTCGTCGATATCGGTAACGTTCCGGCAGAACGTCACCGCGTAACCGCTCGCCCGCAGCCAGCGGACGAGAACGTCGAAGTTGAGGCCCGACCTGATGTGGCCGATGTGCGGCGGAGCCTGGACGGTGGCGCCGCACAAATACAGCGTCACCTTGCCCGGAATGACCGGGGCAAAGTCGCGCGTACTGCGGGTGGCAGTGTCATAGATGCGGAGCGTCACGCTGCACAGGCTACGGGATGGCGGTCAGTCCTATAGCGGTCAGTCGTAGAGTACGACGTGCTCCGGCCGCACCCGTACGATTACCCGCCGCTCGCCGTGCCGGGCGCCGAATGGCTTGCCGGTGTACTTCTGCGACAGCTCCTCAATCAGCTCGGCCGCGGGGTCATCGGTGATCTCGACGGGTCCCCTGACCTCGGCGTAGGCATACGGATCCGCCACATCGAAGACAAGCACGCTCACCCGCGGATCCCTGGTCAAGTTGGCGTGCTTGCGGCGGCCCTTGATGGTCGAGAACAAAACGTCATCGCCGTCGGCGCGCACCCAGACCACACTCGTCTGCGGCTGGCCACCCGGCTGAAGGGTCGCTACCGTGGCGAAGTTCCTGCCGTCGAACAGTTCCCGCGCGCGCTGCGGCAACGGCAGCATCGGTCCTCCTTTTGTGTCCTGCGCTGTTTGTCCTTGCGCCCTTGTTGTCGTGCGCTGTTTCGATGGGTTCAGGGCGGTCAGCCGCGGGCCGCCCGGCCCCAGCTCCAGGCGTATTCCGGATCCTCGGTGCGCTGGCCGGCCTGCCCGAGCAGCAGCGGCCTGAACGTATCGATCATCACTGCGGTCTCGTCCGTGCTGGACCTGCCCTCCGCCAGGCCACGTATCGATGCCTCTACCGCGCCAGGCTGCGGACCGTGCGTGAATCCCGATGGGTGCAAGGTGATCGACCCGATGCCGACCCCCGAGCCCTTGCGCGCCGAGTAGTCGCCAGCGACGTAGAACATCATCTCGTCTGAGTCCACGTTGTGGTGGTTGTACGGGATCGGCACCGCGTCGGCGTCGAAGTCGAGCGGCCGCGGGCAGAACGAGCAGATCACGAAATTCGGGCCCTCGAAGGTCTGGTGCACGGGCGGCGGTGCGTGGGTACGCTTCACGATCGGCTCGAAGTCGGCGATGTTGAACGCGTAGGGATAGAGACAGCCATCCCAGCCGACGACGTCGAACGGGTGGTAGGCATAAGTCAGCCTGGTCAGGCCGTCCCGGTTGCGGACGATTACCGGCACGTCCTCGCCGCCGATGATCAGCGGGCCGTCTGGGCAGCGCAGATCCCGTTCGGAGTACGGGGCATGCTCAAGGAACTGGCCGTACTGCGACAGGTAGCGGCGAGGCGGCCGGATGTGCCCGCGCGCCTCGATGACGAGAGCCTCGGCGGGCGGTGCCGCACCGTCGGCGGCCGCCGGAATCCAGCGGTGAATGGTGCCTCTCGGTACCACGACGTAGTCGCCAGGCCCGGCATCGATGCGGCCATAGACGGACTCGAACCTGGCCGATCCGGCACGCAGGTAAATGGTCTCGTCTCCGGTTGAATTCCGGTAAAGGCCCGATGCCGTGTCCGCCGCCGCGAACGATATCCGCACATCCTCATTGGCCATCAGCAGCTGCCTGCCGAGCACCAGGTCGCCACCCTTCGGCAGGTCACCGGTGCGGAAATGGCGGGGCAGCAGAGGGTGGTTGGGCACCGTCCCGACGTCCGCGGCGGTCTCCGCCAGCCCCTCGCTTTTCACGATCGCGGTTGGCGGATAGACGTGGTAGAGCAAGGATGCGTCCGAGGCGAAGCCTTCCTCGCCCATCAGTTCCTCGGCGTACAGGCCCCCGTCAGGCCGGCGGAAGCGGACATGGCGCTTTCTAGGGATTTCCCCAGTCACCCGGTAATACGGCATAATATCTCCCTAACGCCGAGATTGCGCGGATGAACTCGGCCGGCTGGCCGTTCCTCATTCGCGTTCCCGTTTCTCCCGAAGGGTTGCCTGCGGGCCACAGCGGCCGCGTGGCGCCCGGCGGCACAGCGGCTGCCCGTCGCCCAGCGGCCAAGGCCGCTTCCCTTACCGACTATAGGGTGACGGTGCAGGCGCCAGCGTCGCGCCAGGAAGGAAGGCTGCGGCCCGATGAGTGATCAATCCCCTGCGCGCGCATCCGAACCCGCGGACATCAACGGCGCCCTGCGGCTGATCGCGCTGATCGCGGTGGCCATCGGCGTCCTGGTGCTGGCGGCCGCCGCGTTCGTTCTCTCCTATACGGGGATTCACGCGATCGCGCTGTCGGCCGGGGTGCCGGGGACACTGGCTCGGCTGTACCCGCTGATCTTCGACGCAATGCTGGTCGTTGCCTCGGCTGCGATCCTTTCATTGCGCGGTGCCGGGCTGCTGATGCGCCTGTACGCCTGGCTTTCCATGCTCGTCCTGCTCTGCGCGGCAGCCGGCGCCGATGCGCTGCACGCGACGGCGACCCGGCTTCCGCACCGGACCGCGGCGGCGACGGTCGCGATCATCCCCTGGGCACTGGTCCTGCTCGGCTTCGGCCTCCTGCTCGCGATGTTGCGGCATGCCAGGTTGAGCCGCGCGCAGGACGCCGAGGCGATAATGGCGGCCGGATCGGCCGCAGTGGCGGCTGATGCCATGCCAGCACGCCCGCAACTGGCGACCATGACGAGCGAAATGCAGCCGGCCCGGGTGGCGGCCCGGACCGGGGGCACCGCGACGCTGGCGGCCGGGGCACCGGCCGGTGAAGACGGTGGGGCCGACCAGGCAGCGGCACTCGATGGCCGCGATCCGGCTGCGGTGACCGGCCCGGAGAAGTTGCTGACTCGCGAGTCCAGTGCGCAGGCGGCCGAGTCGCCCGCGGTTGCGCCATCCTGGCCGAGCGTGCCGAGCACATCAGCCGGCCCAGCCCGAGCGGGCAAGCAGGCGGACAGTCAGGCAACCGAGCTCGCTCTGGACGCTGAGCCAGGTAACGACGATCCCACCAGCGACGAGGCTCGCTCGGATAATCTCGGGCCTGCCCACTGGGTGCCCCGCGCCCGCGCCGAAGGCCAACCGGTCGACGGCGGCGCGTATACCGGTGACTATTCTGCGCCGGCCATGTCTCCCGCGCCGGTCGCGGAGGACATCGCCGAGCAAGCAGGCAGGCGGCGTGCCAGGCACGCCGCGTCCGCGACGGAACGCCTCGCCGGCACCGAGGGCCCGGCCAGCGCAGAGAACCCGGCCAGCGCAGAGAACCCGGCCAGCGCGGAACACCCGGCAGACTCGGAAAGCCGGGCCGACACGGAAGGCCTGGCCGCCGCCGAAGGCCGGGCCGACGCGGAAGGCCTGGCCGCCGCCGAGGGCCGGGCCGATGCGGAAAGCCCGGCCGATGCGGAAAGCCCGGCCGATGCGGAAAGCCCGGCCGATGCGGAAAGCCGGGCCGACACGGAAAGCCTGGCCGACACGGAAGGCCATGCTGCCACCCAAGGCCAGGCCGATGCGGAAGGCCAGGTCATCGCAGAGCGACCGGCCATAGCAGAGAACGAGGCTGTCGCGGACGACGTGACCAGCGCAGCCCAAGGAGCCGGGCCAGACGGCGCGGAACGACCAGACAGCGCGGACGACCAGGCCGGTGCTGGCCGACGAGCGCCCGCGGAGAGCCAGTCCGGGCAAAGCGAGTCGGCCGCGGAACAGGGATCCGGGTCAGGCGGCGAGCCCGCCGCGGACGACGAAGCCGAGCAAGACCCGGTTTCGGTCGCGCCGTTCGACCGGATGTGGAGCTCGCCGGTCCCCCCGGACGCCTGAGAACGCGGCAGCGAGCTGAGCCGGACGCCGGCAGCCACGCCGGATCGCAACTCGGGCACGCCCGGCCCGCGGCGGGCCTGCCGCACGGTTGTCACGCCCAGAACTAGCGCAGTTCAGCCAAGCACCAGCGCGGTAGCAATCGCCGCGATGCCCTCGCCTCGGCCGGTGAGGCCCAGGCCATCCGTGGTGGTCCCGGAAACGCTGACCGCCGCGCCGCCTAGGGCCGCGGAGAGGACGCGCTCGGCCTCGGCCCGGCGCGTCGCGATCCTGGGACGGTTCCCGATGATCTGGATTGCTACGTTGCCCACGATGAAACCGGCGCCCGCCAGCAGTCGCCGGGTCTCCGCAAGCAACGCGGTGCCAGCGGCACCCTTCCAGCGGGGCTGGTCGGTGCCGAACTGCATCCCCAGATCGCCGAGGCCTGCGGCAGACAGCATCGCATCGCATGCCGCATGCGCCGCGACGTCGCCATCGGAATGACCGGCCAGGCCCTGCTCACCTGGCCAGAGCAAACCGGCCAGGTAGAGCTGCGCGTCCGCGCTGTACGGGTGAACGTCGGCACCAATACCCACGCGCGGCAACGCGGCCGGCATCACAGGCCCGGAGTCCATCGAGCGACGGTCAGGCCAGGCCTACCCGTGGGCGGGCACACAGACTGAGGATGCACCTTCAGCCTGCGTGTCCGGCCGCGGGCGTTAGGAGGCGAGGATCTCGTCGAGCAGCGCCTCGGCCTTGTCCTCGTTCGTCTTCTCGGCCAGAGCCAGCTCGCTGACCAGGATCTGCCTGGCCTTCGCGAGCATGCGCTTCTCGCCGGCCGAAAGGCCGCGTTCCCTGTCCCTGCGCCACAGGTCGCGGACGACCTCAGCAACCTTGTTTACGTCACCAGAGGCGAGCTTCTCCAGGTTGGCCTTATACCGCCGGGACCAGTTGGTCGGCTCCTCGGTGTACGGGGCACGCAGCACCTCGAACACCCTCTCCAGCCCTTCCTGCCCGACCACATCCCGGACGCCGACAAGCTCGGCATTGTCCGCGGGAACGCGCACTGTAAGGTCGCCCTTGTCGACCTTGAGCACGAGGTAAGACCTTTCCTCACCCTTGATCGAACGGGTCTCGATCTCTTCGATCCGAGCAGCCCCATGGTGGGGGTAGACGACAGTGTCGCCGACCTTGAAAGACATGTGGCATGTACCCCTTCCGCTGCAGCCATGTTACCACGCCGAACAGGGGCGATTAGCCGTCGTTTGCGGCAAACACGCAGGTCAGTGACACAATTCAAGATGTTCAAATTGACCAAGTGCGGGGCGCCGCAGCGCCTGTGCAGGCGTCCGCTCACGAGGTCGCCGGCCAGACCAGGCGGCCGGCCAGCGAACCCTGCGGACAACCGCGGCCCGGCCGGCGGACGGGCCAGGACCCGGCCGTCAAGACTGGCTATCGGGCCAGCGCTGGCCCGATAGCCAGTCGATGAGCGCGCACACCGGGATCGGCGGCAGTCTCCTCATTACCCCTAGCTGACCTGGTATAACGACAGCCTCAGGTGTTGCCGGAACGGGGCGGGACAGCCGTCGCGAGGGCGGGCGACAACCGCCCGGCGGCGCACCGGCGGCCGCCGCCACCGCGGTTTGCCGCCTGGCTACCGGGATTTGCCGGGACCGCGGGGTAACGGCATCGCCTGCTGGGCCGCATACTGGAGATGACGTGGCCGCTCACGCCGGAGAGGTGCGCGTGAACCTTGGCAGTGAACCGGACCGGGACGACTCTGGCCTTCCCCCGGTAGACATCGAGATTCCTGACGATGCCAGCGAACTCGATCGTGACGTGCAGGCATATCACCGCGAGCTGCGCGCGCAGCGGCGACGGATGCGGCTCGGGCGGCTGCACGGGCCACTGACCCGGGACGGCCTCGTACTGCCACTGCTAGCGGGCTTCCTGGCGATGGTACTGATTTCCGGCGTGCTGCTGACCGTCTTCACCGCCGGCCGGAACGGCAGGGCGCGCCAGCCCTCGTCGGCCCATGGGACAAATACCGTCATCGGCCCGGTACCGGGGATCGGCAGCAGCACGGCGGCCGGCCAGCAAACCGGGAAACCTGCGTCGCTGCTGCCCAACGCGACGGTCAGCGTAACCGGCCAGCGCGTGCCGCTGAGATCATTGGCTCCCGCCTTGCTGGCGCTGGTGCCGGCAGGCTGCCAGTGCGGCAGCGCGGTGCGGCAGCTGAGGCTGCGGGCAACTGCCGCTGACGTGCGGTTGTACCTGATCGGCGTAGGCCCGGATTCGCGCCAGGTCGGCCGGCTAGCGAAGCGGGGCCGGCTGCCAGCGGCCAAATTCGCTGCGGACCCTCATCAGGTGCTTGCCGCGGCCTACCACCCGCACGGGCTGACCGTGGTCTTTGTCCGTGCCGACGGCTCCATCGGGCTGGTAGCGCGCCATCTTCGATCGCCATCCCGGGTGGCCCACCAGATCCGGTCACTGGCCCAGGCCACCCCGTATTAAGAGCTAACAGTTCCGCGCCGTCCGGCCTGGCTAGCTGCCGGGCAGCACCGGCCGGGCCGGCGGCTGGGCCGGCGGCGGCCCGGATCGCCATGGCAGCTACGCTTTGCGACGTCGCAATGCCGCACTTCACGCTGACGAGGAGAGCACGTCGTGATCCGCAGCAGCCATCGAGCTGACCGCCAGCGCGCAGCGCTGCCGCGCCGCCTGTGCATCGCGGCGGTCGCCGCGCTGATCCCCGTGCTCGCCGGATGCGAGGCAGGCGCGAATGCCCCGACGCAGCGGTGGCACCAGCCGACCGATGGCGCAGCGGCGCTGCTGCACGGAATCGCCATCAGGAACGTCTTTGTCCTTGGGGCGCCGCCGAACGCCGCGCTCGCCGCCGGAAAGTCGGCCGGCCTGTTCCTCGCGCTGGTCAACAGCGGATCACCGGACAAGCTGCTGAGCATCTCGGCGCCCGGCACGGCCAAATCAGTGCAGCTGCCGGGCGGCGGCCCGGTCGCGCTCGCGCGAAGCGGGGCGGTGCTGTTGACCGGCCCGCAGCCGAAGGTCGTCCTGACCGGCCTGGTGCGCTCGCTGCCGGGCGGCAGTTTCATCCCGGTGACCATGAACTTCCAGAATGCGGGCAGTGTCACGCTGAGCGTGCCGGTGCTGCCGCAGGCGCTGTACTACTCGACGTTCTCGGCGGCCCCGACGCCCACGCCCACCGCGACAACGACCCGGAAGCCAAAGCAGCACGGCAAGTCGACCCCTACCCCTACCCCGACGCCGAGCCCGAGCACGTCCTGACGCTCGTCAGTCGGCCGACTCGAACTTATAACCAAGCCCGCGGACGGTGACGATGTGGCCCGGGCTGGCCGGATCGGCCTCCACCTTCGCCCGCAGCCGCTTGACGTGGACGTCCAGCGTCTTGGTGTCCCCGACATAATCCGCGCCCCAGACCCGGTCGATCAGCTGCATCCGGGTGAGCACCCGTCCGGCGTTGCGCAGCAGCACCTCGAGCAGCTCGAATTCCTTGAGCGGCAGTTGCACCTGCGCACCGCGAACCGTGACGACATGCCGCTCGACGTCCATCCGCACCGGGCCCGATTCCATGATCGAGGCGACCGGCTCGTCGGACTCGCCGCGCCGCCTGAGCACGGCGCGCATCCGCGCGACAAGCTCCCGCGACGAGAACGGCTTAGTCACGTAGTCGTCCGCGCCAAGCTCAAGCCCGACGACCTTGTCGATTTCGCTGTCCTTGGCGGTCAGCATGATCACCGGCACGTTCGACCGTTCGCGCAGCGTCCGGCACACCTCGCTGCCCGGCAGGCCGGGAAGCATCAGGTCGAGCAGTACGAGGTCGGCACCGGTCCGGTCGAACGTCTCGATCGCGTCCGGGCCGGTCGGGCAGACCGCGACCTCGAAGCCCTCCTTGCGCAGCATGTACGAAAGCGCGTCACTGAACGATTCCTCGTCCTCAACCACGAGCACCCGTGTCACGAGGCTGCCTCCCTGGCAGTTTGCGCGATGGCATGGGCAGCCCCCACGCTGAAGGCTGGGCCAGCGGGCCGCAGTGGCAGCCACAGCGTGAAGGTCGATCCGGCGCCTTCCTGGCTCCAGACCGTGACCTTGCCGCCGTGCGCTGCGGTGACGTGCTTGACGATGGCCAGCCCGAGCCCGGTCCCGCCGGTGGCCCGGGACCGGGCCGGGTCGACCCGGTAGAACCGCTCGAAGATTCGCTCGAGATCACGCTCGGGGATCCCGATGCCCTGGTCGGCGACGCTGATCTCCACCGAGCTGTCGCCCGAGCAGCGGGTCGAGACGACCACCCGGGTCTTCTCCGGGCTGTAGGCGACCGCGTTGTCCAGCAGGTTACGGAGCGCGGTGATCAGCAGGTCCTCATCGCCGAGCACCGACAGGTCGTGCGGCCCGCTGGCGGCCAGCTCGATGCCGCGGGCGCTCGCCTTCATCCGGCACCGGTCCAGCGCCTCGGCCACCACGACGTCGAGGTTGACCGCGATGGGATCGGGGACCGGCTCCGCCGCCTGGATCCTGGACAGCGTGATCAGATCCTGCACCAGGTTGGTGAGCCGGGATGCCTCCTGCCGCATCCGGCCGGCGAAGCGGCGGACCGCCTCCGGATCGTCGGCAGCGTCCTCTACCGTCTCGGCGAGCAGCGCTAGCGCCCCGACCGGGGTCTTGAGCTCATGGCTGGTGTTGGCCACGAAATCGCGGCGAACTTCCTCGACGCGGCGGCTCTCGGTCTGGTCCTCGGCCAGCAGCAGCACAAGCCCGCCGCCGCCGACTCCCGGGCCGAGCGGCGCGACCCGCACTGCGAAGCTGGTGGTGCGCCCGTTGAACCTGCTGGTCGACACCTCCATCTCGCCCTCGCGGATCTCGCCCTTCCTGCGCACCTGGCGGACCAGCGCGAGCAGGTCCCCGACAACCAGCTGATCGCCCTTGACCAAACCGAAGTCGCGGGCCGCCGAGCTTGCTGTCAGCACCCGGTCCGCGCTGTCCAGGACAACTGCAGAAGAACTTAGAACGGATAGTACGGAGGCAATGCCAGCCGGCAGCCTGGCTGGATGGGCGCGATCGCCAGGACCGGCATGCGCCTTGGAAGGCGCCCGGCTAGTCATGCCGTAGCCGCTCCTGACGCGATGTCGGCGGCCGACAGCCCGTCGGCGGTGCCGTGGGCGTGGACAACCACGGTGACGCCTGCTTGCGCGCTGGCTTGCACCCCCGCTTCCACCCTTCGATGGTAAGCGGTAGGCATGGCCGGACGCATTGCGCGCGTCCGGTCACGTGCGGCTATTCGCAAAATATTCATATTTCGGCCAACCGCGGTCCATGCCGGATTTATCCGCTGGTCACCGCCACAGCGCCCGGCGGCCGCGCTGACGCCGGGGGCTATCGCCCCTGGCTGGCCACCGCGGCGACCGCGACGGCCGCCGCTTCGGGGTCCAGGTAGCGGCCACCTGGCTCGGTGGGCCGGAATGCCGCGCCGAGTTCGTAGACGAGGGGGATGCCGGTGGGGATATTGAGCCCGGCGATATCCGCGTCCGCGATGCTGTCCAGGTGCTTGACCAGCGCGCGAATGGAGTTGCCGTGTGCCACGACCAGGACTGTGCGGCCCGCCGCCAGGTCACCGATGACCACGTCGTACCAGTACGGCAGCATCCGGTGCACAACATCCTTGAGGCACTCGGCGCGCGGGTTGAGCTCATCAGGCAGCAAGGCGTACCTGGGGTCGGCGCGCTGCGTCACCATGCCGTCGTCGGTGAGCGGCGGCGGCGGCACGTCATAGGACCGCCGCCAGAGCATGAACTGCTCGTCCCCGAACTCCTGCCGGGTCTGCGCCTTGTTCTTTCCCTGCAGGGCGCCGTAATGCCGTTCGTTCAGCCGCCACGACCGCCGGACGGGCAGCCACGGCATGGCGGCCGCATCCAGCGCAATGTTGGCCGTCTGGATGGCCCGGGCCAGCACAGATGTATGCAAGATGTCCGGCTGCAGGCCGGCCTCGCGCAGCAGCCTGCCACCGGTCGCCGCCTCGGCCTGGCCTTGGTCAGAAAGACCGACGTCCACCCAGCCGGTGAACTGTCCCAGAGCGTTCCATTCGCTCTCTCCGTGCCGGAGCAATATCAGCGTGCCCATGCTGCAGAGCCTAACCGTTGCCGTGGTCGCGGCCCGACGGCGGACTCGAAAGCCGGGGGCGCGGGAACACGGCGCCACAGCCCGGGGTTGCTGACACCGGAGGTGCATGCCTGTGCCGCGACGGTTTCCCCGGCGAATCGCGACGATCAGCGTCCACACTTCGCCGCTCGAGCAGCCGGGCACAGGTGATGCGGGCGGCCTGAATGTCTACGTGGTCGAGGTCGCCAGGCGGCTTGCCGAGCGCGGGGTCGAGGTGGACATCTTCACTCGGGCGGTGTCCCGAGACGTGCCGCCGGTAGCCGAGCTCGCCCCGGGCGTGCAGGTCAGGCACCTGACGGCGGGGCCGTTCGAGGATCTGGACAAGGCGGATCTGCCTGGCCAGCTGTGCCATTTCACCTTCGAGGTATTGCGTGCCGAGGCGGCGTACGCGGCAGGCAGGTATGACCTAGTGCACGGTCATTACTGGCTTTCCGGCCAGGTCGGCGCCGTGGCCAAGGAACGCTGGGGTGTCCCGCTGGTGCAGTCCATGCACACGCTCGGGCGGGTCAAGAACGCGGCGCTGGCGGCCGGTGACGCGGCCGAGCCAGCCGTGCGGATCCGGGGCGAAGCTGAGGTGGTCGCGGCCGCTGACCGGCTGGTCGCCAACACGGACGAGGAAGCGGCAGAGCTGATCCGGCTCTACGACGCCGATCCCGCACAGGTCAGGACGGTCAACCCCGGCGTGGATCTGTCCGTCTTCCGGCCCGCCTCCGGGCGCCAGGCGCGGTGGCGGCTCGGGTTGCCGACCGACGCTGTGGTGCTGATGTTCGCCGGCCGGGTGCAGCCGCTGAAAGCGCCCGACGTGGTGCTGCGGGCGGCGGCCATGCTGGTCCGAGACGACCCCGGCCTGGCCCGGCGGCTCTGCGTGGCGTTCGTCGGCGGCCCGAGCGGCACCGGCCGGGCTGACCCGTACCGGCTGACCGAACTGGCCACGACGCTGGGGATATCCCGCGTTGTCCGGCTCGAGCCGCCGTGCCCGCAGCATGAGCTAGCCGACTGGTACCGGGCGGCCACCGTGGTGATGGTGCCGTCCTACTCAGAGTCATTCGGCCTGGTCGCCGTCGAGGCCCAGGCATGCGGCACGCCAGTGGTGGCGGCGTCGGTCGGGGGGCTGCGCACGGCAGTGCGGGACGGCGTATCCGGCATCCTGGTCGATGGCCACGACCCGGCCAGCTATGCGCGCGCGGTCCGCGATCTGGTCACCGAGCCGGGGCTGCTGGCGCGGCTGTCCGCCGGGGCGCGCGAGCATGCCTCCAGGTTCGGCTGGGGCGCGACCGTGGACGCCCTGCTGACGGTGTATACCGGTGCCATGAGCACGATGCCGGCCGCGGTCGACGCGTGAGCAGCGCGGAGAGTCCTGCCACCGCGGACGATCCGGGCGCGCCGGACGATCCGGGCGCGCCGGATGACCCGGGCGCGGCGGGCGACCCGGCGGCAGCGATCGAGTCGGCCCTGGCCAGTCTCGGGGTGGCGTTCGATGCGCCGCGGCCCGGTGCCTACCTGGTCCGGCTGGAGGGGCAGCACAAGCTGGCCACGATGACCTGGCTGATCGCCGGGGCGCACAGTCTGCATGTCGAGGCGTTCTTCTGCCGTCAGCCGGACGAGAGCCATGCCCGCTTCTACCGGTTCCTACTGGAGCGAAGCGGGCGGATGTACGGTGTGCACTTCGCCCTTGATCCGGTGGGCGATGTCTACCTGGTCGGGCGGATGGCGCTCAGTTCCATTACGCCGGACGAAATCGACCGGCTGCTCGGCTGCGTGCTCAGCTATTCGGACGAGAACTTCGACGCGGCACTGATGATCGGCTTCGCGTCCGCGATCCGCAGGGAGCGGGAATGGCGGATCAAGCGCGGCGAGAGCCTGGCGAACCTGCGTGCGTTCGCCCGGCTGGCCGACGCAGCTGCCGCCGGGCCTGAGTTCACTAGCTGACCTGGTCCGACATCTGATCTCGCGCCGGGCTCAGGACCTGGGCCTGGTCCAGCTCAGGACTTGACCAGGCGGGAAATTGCCTCGGCGGCCTCATGCACCTTCGCCTGAGCGTCCGGGCCACCCTCCTCGATCGCCATAGTGACACAATGACCGAGATGATCTTCGAGTAGCCCGAGGGCCACCGCCTGCAATGCCCGGGTCACCGCCGAGACCTGGGTGAGCACGTCGATGCAGTAGACGTCCTGCTCTACCATTCGCTGCAGCCCGCGCACCTGCCCCTCAACCCTGCGCAGGCGCTTCAGGTAGGCGTCCTTGTCATGGGTGTAACCGCGCATCCTGTGACCATACGCCAGTGACCGCTCCCGCCCCAGCCTGTCGGCCGTCCCCTCGCGGGCCGCGCCCTCCGCGCCCGCCATCCCGCCAGTCCGCCCAGGCGCAAGGCGTTGAATGTGACGTTCAACAACACCTGACTGGCCCGATGCCACATCCATCACGTTGCCCGCTGCCGCGCGGGACCGCCGGGCTCGGCCGGATGAGCGGGAGTGGGCAGCGCCAGGTACAAAGGAAGCGCCGGGTCACGATGGCAGGCGACGAGCCCGGCCGGTGAACCAGCCGGGCCATTCAGCGATTCTTAAGATATGGCAGGCATGCTCGGTTATGCCTGGCACGGGCAGATACGAACCAGGCAGGCAGGGAGGAACGGATCATGCGGCGGGACAGCGCGGGACCTGCGGCGGCCGCCCGCGACGATGGCCTGCGCAAGGTCACCAGGCTGACCTGGCGTGCTGGCGCGGCCGGCGTCGTAGGCTCGGCGCTGATCGCGGCGGCGTTCGGCCACGGCGTCGCGAGCCAGCACGCCGCCGGCCACCGCGGGACCAGCCAGCACGGCAAGGACACGATCCTGATCCCCGGGCGGCCCCCGGCGCCTGCGGCGGGTTCCGGCCAGGTGACGTCGGGCGCCTCATGACCGCGGCCACCACGGCGGCCGCGGCGCGGGACACGTTCAGCGTCTTCGGCACCACCGCGACGCTGCTCGTCACCGAGGCCGGTGCGCTGGCCGCAGCCCGGCGGCTCGCCGACGCGGAGCTGGCGGCCGTCGACCTGGCCTGCAGCAGGTTCCGCGCTGACTCCGAGCTGTCGGCGCTGAACGCGGCGGCCGGAGCGGCCGTCCGCATCAGCGATCTCTTCGCCGAGCTGATCGGCGAAGCGCTGCGCGCGGCCATGCTGACCGACGGCGCCGTCGACCCGACCTGCGGGCGGGCGCTCGCCAACCTTGGCTATGACCGTGACTTCGCCCTGGTCAAGGCGGCCGGTGCCGAGCAGTCGGGCACCTTGAAATCCGGCACCGCTGAACCCGGCCGGCCGGGCCACGCCGCAGGCCCGGGCGGACCCCGCGACCGGGCCGGAGCCGACCGCGCGGCCCGCTCCGGCGGTCCGGCCGGACCAGTGCCGGGCTGGCGCAATGTGCTGCTCGAGGACGATCCGCCGCGGGCCAGGCTGACCGACGGCGCGCAGCTCGATCTCGGCGCTACCGCCAAGGCCCGAACAGCCGACCGGTGCGCCGAGATCATCGGGAGCCAGCTCGGCTGTGGCGTGCTGGTCAGCCTCGGCGGCGACATCGCGGTCGCCGGACCAGCGCCAGCCGGCGGCTGGCAAATCCGGGTGACCGACGACCACGCGGCCGGGCCGGACGCTTCCGGCCAGACGGTGGCGATCAGCTCAGGCGGACTGGCCACCTCCAGTACCACGGTGCGCAGGTGGGCCAGGGACGGCCGCCGGATGCATCACATCATTGACCCGGCGACTGGTGAGCCTGCCCGCGCCTGCTGGCGCACGGTGAGCGTCGCGGCTGGCAGCTGCACCGACGCGAACACCGCGAGTACCGCGGCGATCGTCCTCGGGCCCGCAGCGGTGGCGTGGCTGCGCGGACTCGCCTTGCCCGCCCGGCTCGTCGGCGAGAACGGGTTGGTGCAGACGACGGCCGGCTGGCCGGCTGGCCCGGGGCTGCCATGACGCACCCGCAGGACGGGCAAGGCTGTGCCGCGAGCGACGCAGACGCCACGCAAGCGGTGACCGCGTTGTACCGGGCACACGCGCTTGGCCTGACCAGGCTGGCGCCGCCGGCAAGCTCCTCATCCTGCGCGCCCCGGCCGGCCTGTCCGCGCCCTGGCAGCCCTTCATCACCCCCGACGGTAGCGAACTGGTCGCGACGGCCGCAAAGAGCGCCAGGGGCCTACGGGCCTGTCGGCTGGCGAGTTTGCCGTGTACTCCGCCCGGACGGGCGCGCTCATCCGCACCCCGGCTCCCTGGACGTGGCCAAGGCCGGCGCGCCGCTGCGGGACGGCGTCCCAAGCCCGGGCGTCGCCTGGTCCAATCGCTCCGTCCAGTCCCGGTAGCGTGCGGGCTGAGCTGCTGATGCGCGGCCAGGAATACGGAGCCGCAGCACGTTTCGGCTAACCTGTCCGTGCTCCGCTGCTGGCGGCATTCCTGACGCGCGACGCGGGAGGCGAGTGGGTTGGGTCCTCTAAATGGCATCCGGGTCATCGAGATCGCGAGCCTAGCGCCCGCGCCGTTCGGCTGCATGATCCTGGCTGACCTGGGCGCGGACGTGCTGCGGGTGGAGCGCGCGGAGACCTGCGGGCCGACGGCTGCCGCCCCGCTGGACCCGCTCGTCCGCGGCCGCCGGTCGATCGGCCTTAACCTCAAGGACCCCGCGGGGGTCGGCGTGCTGCTGCGGCTGGTCGAGGATGCCGATGTGCTGGTGGAGGGCTTCCGGCCGGGGGTGACCGAGCGGCTGGGCTTCGGGCCGGCCGACTGCGCGGCAGGTAACCCGCGGCTGGTCTACGCGCGGATGACCGGCTGGGGCCAGCGCGGCCCGCTGGCCGCCACTGCGGGGCATGACATCGACTACATCGCGGTGGCCGGGGCGCTGGAGCCGATCGGCCGGGCGGGTGAGCGGCCGGTTCCGCCGCTGAACCTGGTCGCTGACTTCGGCGGCGGCGGCATGCTGCTCGCGCTCGGCGTGCTCGCCGCGCTGCTTGAGCGGGAGCGGTCCGGCCTGGGCCAGCTGATCGACGCGGCGATGGTGGACGGGTCGGCGCTGCTGACCTCGTTCTTTTACGGCCTGCGGGCGGCCGGCGTCTGGCGGGACGAGCGGGGCACGAACCTGCTTGACGGCGGCGCACCGTTCTACGACACCTACGAGACCGCCGACGGCCGCCATATGGCGGTAGGCGCGCTTGAGCCGAAGTTCTACGCCGCCTTGCTGGCCGGCCTGGACCTGGCCGAGCCGGGTAAGCCCGGGCTGGGTCATACCGGAGCAGGCGAAACCAGGCCAGCGAGGACCGGGCGGGACGAGGCCGGCCAGCACGGCGAGACCGGCCTGCCCGGGCAGTACGACCTGGCAGGCTGGCCAGTGCTGCGAGCGCGGTTCACCGACGCCTTTCTCGCCCGTACCCAGGCGGAATGGACCGAGGTATTCGCTGGCACCGATGCCTGCGTCGCGCCGGTGCTCGGCCCCGCGGACGCGCCGGCCCATCCGCACAACGCCGCACGCGGCACGTTCATCGAGGTAGGCGGCGTGACGCAGCCCGCGCCCGCGCCGCGTTTCGGCCGGACGGCCGCTGGGGTGCCGCAGCCTCCGCCCCGGCCCGGCGCGGACACCGACACGGTGCTGGCAGGCCTCGGCTACACTGCGGCGCAGATCGCTGCCCTGCGCGCCAGCGGCGCGGTTGGCTGAGCCCGGAGCACAGGGATTCGCGGTTCCGGCCGGGCTATCATCGGTGCCCGCCGTTGTGCCACCACCATTACCCGTGATCCCGGCGATCGTGCAGGTGGGCCGGGCGGATGGCAGCGCGAATGTCCCGGTCAGCGCGGGTGGAGGCCCTTGCGGACGTACAGCCGCAGGTCACGAGTGTGATTGGCGACATGCACGAAGTGTGCGTGGAAATAGGCAGTGAGCGCGGGCGTCCAGGCGATCCGGCGGTGATTGAGGCCAGTCAGCCAGACGTACTGCGCGTGCTCCAGCGCGGAGCGCCACATCGCGGCCACGGCGGGCACCCGGCCCGCGCCGGTAGCCGTGCTGCGCCCGTGGGACAGCGCGTAGTTGGCGCCAGTTCCGTCGTCGACGGTCGGGCAGCCGGGCACGCTGGAGACGAACCTGTTCGCGGTCACCGTGTAGGCCACGTTATCGGCCAGCACGCAGGACCCCGGCGGGATGATCCGCTGGCCCGCCGCCATCATCGCGACCGGCGCGTCGGGCTCCAGCTTTCGCTGGAATGCGGCCTGGTGCCAGGTGCCGATGGCGAGCCCGGCTGTCGCGAGGCCGACCGCCGACCAGCGCAGTACGCGGCCGGGCTGCGTGCCGCGGCCAGCGGCAGCCGGGCCAGCGGCAGCCGGGCCAGCGGCAGCCGGGCCAGCGGCAGCCGGGCCAGCGGCGGCCGGGGCCGCGGCAGCACTATCCGCGCTGGGCTCGGCAGAACCCGGCCCGGCGCCGTCTGGTTTGCTGGCTCCGGCCGCGCGGCCGGCCCGGTCCACGATCGCGGCCAGCAGCCGGGAGGCCGGCAACGCGACCGACAGGCCGAGGAACGGCGCCAGGAAGCCGGAGAAGTGGTAGTGGAACTGGGCTGGCCACAAGAAGATGCCGGCCACTGCGGCGGCGGTAGCGTACGCGAACCATTCCACCGGGGGCGGCAGCCGCCTGGTGAGCAGCAGCGCGACCGCACAGGCGGCAAGCACGAAGATCACGATGAGGGCCAGCAGGCCGGCGATGTAAAGGTGCCGCACGTGCGGCTCGTTGGCGAACCCGCTCATCTGCCGCAGCCGGTACCACAGCGGCATCCGCTCCGCGTGCACGCGGCCGCCCACCTGGGCGGTGATCACGCTGTCGTAGAAGCTCCGCGGCGCGAGCGCGGCGAACGGCAGCACCGGGATCACGAAGCCCGCCGCGACGCCGCTCAGGTAGGCCGCCGTGCGTCGCGGCCGCCGGATGCTGAGCACGGCGATCACGAGCACCGGGATGATGGCCCATGCCTCGATGACGCCGCCGAACCCGAAGGCGACACCGCCCCAGATCAGCCGCCGGCGGCTGCCGGTGATCTGGTCGCCGTCAAACACTGCCACCGCGCCTGCCAGGCAGAACAGCACCAGCCAGGGCTCGACGAGCAAGGTGTGCGAGGAGGACACGCTGTCCGGGTAGACGGCGACGACACCGCAGGCGATCAGCACGGCGAGGACGCCACGATGCCGCACGCACAGGCCGACCAGCGTCACCCCGGCGGCGCCAGCCAGCATCGTGAGCACCCGCGCGATCGCGAGCCCGCCGTCAGTGCCGATCACCCGGCTCACCAATGCGACCGGGGTCATCAGCAGGGTGATCCCCGGGGGCTGAACGAACACGAAATCCCGGTAGGGCAGCACGCCATGCACCAGTCGTACCGCGCTGCCGAAATACGATCCGTCGTCGTACTCGGTCACGCCCAGCAGGTAGCCGGGCCTGGTCAGGTAGAACAGCCGGAGGCCAAGGGCGAGGACCGTCACCGCGGCGATCACCAGGTTCACCGGCGTCAGCCGCGAGGCACGCTCCGCGGCAGGCCGACTGGCCTGCTCCGCGCCGCCGGGGGCGGCTGACGCCGTGATATGCGTTCCGCTCACGGGTGGCAACTCTAGGGCAGCCCGGATCTAGGGCAGGTCGAATTCGCCGTCTTTGACCCCGAGGACGAAGGCCTGCCATTCGTCCGGGGTGAACACCAGCTTCGGGCCATCCGGGTTCTTGCCATCCCGGATCGTGATCACGTGGTCGCTATTCTCCTTCGAACCCGCCTCGGTGGCGACCTCCACGCCACCCTCAGCGGCGCTGAAGGTGCTCAGGTCCTGCTGGTCGCCGGTCACGTCCATGACTGTCCGCCAACTTTCTCGGTCAAGGTGCGGGGGGCCGCGCTGATGCTGGCGCCTCGGTGGCAGCGTACCGAAGGATTCGCCGGTATCTGCGGCTCGGTAGCGGTCTCGGCACGCGCTGCAAGCTCAGCGTGCTGCCGCGAGTCCTGCCTCATCAAAGGCCAGATGCGCCGGGGCCGGGATGCAACATTGCTCCGGGATGCAACATTACTGCAGTACGTTATTACTGCAGTAATTACAGCACCGAGGTCAGTGCGCCCCGGCGAGCTGGACGATCTTGAGGATGACCAGCGCGACCGCGCCGACCAGATAGCACCGCAGGCAGATCAGGCCCGCCCGGCGCCGCGCCGACCAGGCTGGGCGGCGCAGCAGGGCCAGCGGCGGCATCCGCCAGCTGAGCCGCTCGCCGGCCGGCATCGTTCCCGCGGCCGACGCTGCTCTCCCGTCCGACACCACTCCGGCAGCCGGCCGCCGATAGGCCGAGATCAGCCGCGCCAGCAGCCAGCCCGCAGCCAGGCCAAGGCCGACCACCGCCCCGCCAGTCAGCATGGCGGTGAGCTGGCTGCCGGTCAGGTGCGGGAACAGGGTGGCTGCCGTGAGTGTCAGGGACAGCAGTACCAGGACGCCGACAATGACCCCGGCGACCCCGTTCAACCATGGCTTGTTTACCCATGGGCCGAGGATCTCCTTGTCATTGCACAGCATGATCAAGATGATGGTGGAAGCGGGCAGCAGCACCCCGGCGAGCGCCTGCACTCCCTCGGTGATCAGGCCGAGCGGCGCGCCGGGAATCAGCACCACGGCCCCGGCTGCGGCGAGGAAGAACGCGTAGAAGCTGTAGAACAGCGGCGCGTCTTTGATGCTGCGCTGCAGCGAGTGCCTGGCGCCGACCAGGTCGCCGAGCGCGAACGAGGTGGCCAGCGTGACGGCCGCGGCACCGATCAGCGAGGCGTCGAGCAGCAGCAGCGCAAACATGCCGCCGGCGTGATGGCCCACCGTTTGCGCCAGGCCGGCCGCCACTCCCCCCGCGTCGCCGAAGTTGCCGTGCAGCCCGGTGCCCGCGAACCCGAACGCGGTGACCGCGATGAGCGCCGCCGCGCCGAGCACCACGGCGAACGAGCCGATTACCGTGTCCGCCCGCTCATAGGCGATCCACCGCGGCGTGATCTTCTTGTCCACCACGATGGACTGCTGGAAGTACAGCTGCCAGGGCGCCACCGTGGTGCCCACGATGGCGATGACCAGCAGCAGGACACGCGCATTCAGCCCGCCGGGCAGCCCGGGAACGAAGCCGTGCGCGACCGCGGCAACCTTGACATGCGCGGTCAGGATGAGCGGGATGACAACGACGTTGACCGCGATCAGCGCGTACATCCAGCGCTCCCAGCGCCGGTAGCTGCCGCTGACGGTGAAGCCGACCAGCAGGGCCGCGGCGCAGACCACGCTGATCCACCGCGGCAGCCCGAAGTAGCTGCCGGCCAGCGCGACGCCGATGAATTCGGTGACGATGATCAGCCCGTTGAGCAGCATGAGGTTGCCGACCGAGAACGCGGCCAGCGACCGGCCGAACCGTTCCAGGATCAGCCGGGCGTGCCCGACCCCGGTGACCGCGCCGAGCCTGGCGACCATCTCCTGATTAACGATCAGCACGGGTACCAGCAGCACCAGGACCCACAGCAGCCGGGTGCCGTAGTTCTGCCCGGCCTGGGCGTACGTGGAGACACCGCCTGCGTCGTTGTCGCCGAACATCACGATCAGGCCGGGACCCATGATCGCGAGCAGGCACTTCAGCCGCCGGGACCAGGTGGCGGGCTCGTCGTGGCTGCCGGCCCGGAGGGTGCCGAAGGCACCCTTGATGTCGTCCAGCTGCGTCGTGTCCGCCGGGGCGGTGCCTGCCGCGAGAGCGCCCGCTGTCGCGACACCCGTGGCGACGGTGCTCGCTGCGGGCTGGCGGCCGGAGGCTCTGCTGGCTGGCGCCTGGCCGGCCCTGGTGGCGACGCTTGCCGCGATGGCGCTGGAGGACGTGGCGGCGTCCTTGACCATGGGGCCGGGGCCGGGCGCCGGGGCCGGGGCCGTCGGCCGGGCCGGCCAGTGCTGGCAGCGGGACCCGCCTGGGCAGCCTGACAGCCCCGGCCAGCCGGGACCAAGGCGCGACGGAGAACTCGAATCGTGGCATGACGGGTCTCCCGATCTGCCCTTTGCGGGCTTCGGGCACAGACCCGGCAGCGCCGACCGAAGCAGTTCGCCACCTGGCCACGCGCACATTGCGATGTGCTCTGGCAGGCAACGAACAAGATGCCAGCCGGATTGCCGCTCGAACTCAGCTACCGCCGCTTAGTCAAGGCGGGCAGCAGTCAGCCGGCGATCCGGGAGCTTCGGGCTGTTAGGGCCGGCAGCCCCGGTACCCGGGGCGGCACGTGCGGTCAGCGCTGCGAGGTCTGCGCGGATTCGTGAGGATCGCTCGAACTGCTGCTGGTACTTTCGCCTGGCATGACCCCCACCTCCTCCGCTCGGGCCTGACCCGGGCGCCCTGGCTTGGCGAACAGCGCGGACGCGATCTCCAAGGTTAGCCGAGCCCACGCAATTGCGGCAACGCTGACACCGGCTCGGCCGGCCGGGCGGGCCGTCCGTCCGGGCGGGCCGGCCGGCCTGCCTGGCCGGAGCCGGCCCGGGCTCGTCCGGGCCGCCGGGCCGGTGCCCTCGCGCTCCGGGACCCGGCGCTCGGGAATATCGGTCACGCTGGCTCTCCGCGATGCGCGTCCGGCGGCTGCGCGGCCTCGCGCCGCCGCCAGTCCTCGGGCAGCGTGACCTCGAGGATGTCGTCTACCGTGATCACGCCAATCATCTTGCGGCGGTCGTCCACCACCGGGATGGTGATCAGGTTGTAATCGCTCATCAGCACCGCGACATCGACCACGTCGGTATCCGCGCCGACCCGGACCGGGTCATCGTCGTAGACGTCGCTGAGGCAGGCGGCCGGGTCCGCCTGGACGATGGTGACCAGCCTGGCGACGCCGCACAGCCTGCCGCGCTCATCTAGCGCATGCACGCTGGTGAGCGCCTCGGGCTGCAGGCTGGCCGACTGGCTGACGGCGTCCAGTGCCTGCTGGACGCTGACCTCGGCGGAGACCGCGAGGAAGTCGACGCCCATCAGGCCGCCGGCGCTGGTCGAGTTGAACCCCATCAGCGTCAGCACCTTGGTCCGCTGGCCGGGCGGCAGCAGGTCGAGCACTGGCTGGCGGCGGGGCTGCGGCAGCTCGGCGATGGCATCCGCCGCATCGTCGGCACGCATCCTGGCCAGCACCTCGGCGATCTCGGTATCCGTGCGGGCGCCGAGCAGCCGGGTGGCCAGGTCCTCGTCAAGCTCCTCGAAGACGTCAGCCTCCAGCTCAGGGTCGGCGTGCACATGGCCGAGGATCTCGGTTTCCTCCTCCTTGGAAGCCTCCTCGATCAGGTCGGCGATCTGGGCGGGCTTCAGCCGCCGGATGCGCGCGAACGGGCCGCGCAGCAGCGCGCTGCCGGTATGGCCGATGAGCGGCTCGAACTTGCCCCATTCGCGGAACGGATGCTCGCCCGGCTGGCTGGCGGACCCGCCCAAGCCGAGATACCGGCGGGCCCGCCGGTGCGTGTCGACCCCGCTGAGCACCCAGTCGCTGCCCCGCTGCTCCAGCTCAAGGTCGGCGGCCTTGATCAGGTGCGCGCGCTCCACGTCGATCAGCCGGTGCCCGAGCACGTCCGCGCGGAGCAGCACCTCCCCGTCGCGCCGCTCGAACCGGCGCAGGTCGAGCTTGGCGCTGGTCAGCTTCGGCACCTCGCCTTCGAAGGAGCTGACCTGCTCGATCGGCACGTAGACTTCCCGGCCGCCGACCGTCGCGACCAGGCCAGTCACCAGCGGGTACTCCGCGCCGCGGAGCCGGACGATGACATCGGAAAGCCGCCCGAGCGACTCGCCCCCCCGGTCGGTGAGCGGGCGCCGCAGCAAGCCAGACAGGTGCAGCGTGCGCGCGCTGCCTGCCTGCGGGGCCGGCGCGGCCGGTGTGGTGGTCATGGCGGTTGCCTCTCTGATCGGGTGGTCCGGCAGCATTTCGTATTTCCCTTACCGGGCCAGCCAGTTTCTATCCGGCCAGCCTGCCACGGCCCGGCTGGCCCGCCACGGCGCGTATCACCGGGTCGTGCACCGGGTCGTGCACCCGGCCGCAGTCGGCTGACGTGCTCCGGGTGCCACGAACCCGCCAGTCACCTGCCCCTGAGCCGACCGGGATCGGCTGTTCCACCCAGTGCAAGGCGGCAGATCTGGGTTAACGGAGGGTTACGGTGCAGTGCAGCACGAAAGGCTTCCGGCAACTGGCTTTCAGTACATCTGGCTCCCGCGCTAACGTTGTCTGCCGACCATCCGGAATGGCAGACTCCGCTAGCCGGCTGGCTTGCTTACCGCGCCAGCCCGCCGTACGAGCATCTTGACCGCCACCGGCAATTCTTATTTTTTCTGACAAACGGTTGCCTTTGTCAAGATGAGGACAGTTATTCTTATGAACCGTCGTCGCCAGCAATCAGGAACGGTAGTCGATGAGTTTCTATCAAACCTGGCCAGCCGATCTTCAGGAGGTGGCCGGACATGTGTGTGCTCGGCCACATACCGCGTCTGACCTGGGGATATTCATGATCAGGAATCACATTAAAACTTACATGTCCCCGGATGATTTGCAATCCGGATTCCCGGAAACTGGCTAAGCGAAATGAATTAAGGAATTCCTGAAAGCTGGCCCGCCAAAGCCCTGGCTCGGGCTTATGGTGTAGCGAGGAGCCGTTCTCTCTCCAGGAATCCATCAGAAGTTAAGCACGCCCAGAAACCCGCTGCACCTGGACCGTACAGCTCAAGCTCTAGCTGGAAGGGGTCAGGTTATGATTGGTCAAATTACCACCATGGTCACGGTCGCCGGCGGGTTAGTGGCAATCACCGTTGCGGCCTGCGGCGGCGTGCGATGGATCTTTATGCGCGGCGCGGACTCCGGCCGCGCCGAGGTCGAGCACGACGCAGAACAGCGGGCCCAGGCCCAGGCCGAGATCAGCTTGCGCGCCACGGTGGAGCGCGTGGCTGAACTCGAGCATGAGCTGAAGTACCTGCGAAAGCGCCACCTCGGCGCCTGGCCATGCTACCCGCACTGGCCGCCCGATCCGGCCTAGCCGCGCTAGCCGCCCGATCCGGCTCACGCTATCGGCCCGATCTGGCGGCCCGGCCTCCGGGTCTTGCCCGCTGACGCGGTTAGTCTTTTACTGCACCTGGGAGCCAGCCGGTCCCGAGCGTGACTTCGTGTGCATAGCCGTAGACAACTCACGGGCGCGATCGAGCGGAGGACGCAGCGGGTGGCGATGCGGAGAGCGGGCAGTCTTCTCGGCCGGTCCAGGGACCTGCCCGAGGGGCTCGGGTACTCGGTCAAGCGGCGCCTGCTCGGGCCGCCGCTGGTAAACCAGCAGCTGGCCGAGGAGCGGCTGTCAAAGCCGCTTGCCCTCGGCGTGCTGTCCTGCGACGGGATCTCCTCCGCTGCCTACGGCACCGAGGAGATCCTGATCGAGCTCGTCCAGGTCCTCGGCTACACGGCGGCCTTCGCGATCGTGCTGCCGATGACCGCGGTCGTCCTGGTCGGGATCGCGCTCGTGGTGCTGCTCTACCGCGAGGTTGTGTCCGTCTATACCAGGGCCGGCGGCTCATATGTGGTGGCCAGGGAGAACTTCGGCCCGCGCATCGCCCAGGTCGCCGCGGTAGCGCTGCTGATCGACTACGTGGTTACCGTTGCCGTGCAGACGGCCGCGGGCAGCGCGGCGATCGTGTCGGCGTTCCCGACGCTCGGCCGTCATGACGGCCTGACCGTTATCTCGGTGGTCGCGATCCTGGCCATGTGCTTCGGGAACCTTCGCGGGATCAGAGAGGCCGGCCGGGCATTCGCGCTGCCCACCTATCTGTTTTCCGGGACGGTCATACTCATGATCGTCACCGGGCTGGTCCGCGAGGCGTTCAGCGACCTGCCCCGCGTGCAGGTAACGGCAGGGGCATTTTGCAACGGCTGCCTTGGGCATTCCGGTTCCGGCCTGTTCACCATCGGCGCGATCTTTGTGCTGCTGAGGGCGTTCGCGAACGGCGGATCTTCACTGACGGGCATCGAAGCGGTCTCCAACGCGGTGAGCGCCCTCCGGCCGCCGGAGGGCCGCAATGCCCGCCAGATACTGGTGATCCAGGGATCCATCGTGGCCTTCCTGATCGCCGGGATCTCCTGGATGGCTCATGCCACGCACGCGACTCCGTACACCAAGGGCGTGCCAACAGTGCTGGCCCAGGAGGCCGACCTGGTCTTCGGCCCCAGCGTGCCCGGGCGGGTGCTGTTCTTCCTCGTCCAGGCGGGCACCGCGGCCATCCTCTTCACTGGCGGCAATACCAGCTTCAGCGGGTTCCCGTTCCTGGCCAGCTTCGTTGCCGAGGACTCATTCCTTCCCCGCTGGCTCACCAAGCGCGGCCACCGCCTGGTGTTCTCCAACGGGATCATCCTGCTGACGGTGGTCTCCCTGACCCTGCTGCTCGTCGTCGGGGCCAACGTCAACAAGCTGATCCCGTTCTATGCCATCGGGGTGTTTACCGGATTCACCATGGCTGGATTCGGCATGGCCAGGTACTTCAGGACGCACCAGGTATCGGGCCGACGGCGCCATCTGGTTATCAGCATTACCGGCGCGGCCTACACTGCCGTCGTCGTGCTGATCTTCGCGGTGGTCAAATTCACCGAGGGCGCCTGGCTGGTAGTGATCGTGTTCCCGGTTCTCGTCTTTGCCCTCATCCGGCTGAACCGGGAATACCGGATGGAGGCCCAGGTGCTGGAGCGCATCGGCCAGCGGCGGAAGCGGCCGCCCGATCCGCCCACCTACGCGCGCCGCACGGTCTACGTCTTCGTCGATGAATTCGACCTGGCGACCGTTGCCGCCTTGCGTTACGCGCGCAGCCTGCGGCCGACCACCCTGCGCGCGGTACACCTGGTGATCGACAGTGCCCAGGCCGCCGCGCTCCGCCAGGACTGGGTGCGGGCGAACACCGGCGTCACGCTCGACTTCGTCGACTGCCCGGACCGGCGGCTGGCCAGGGCCGCCGAGGAACTGATCAGCGCCGAGGCAGCACAGCCGGGCGTTGGCGTCACCGTGATCTTGCCGCGGCGCAGCTACTCGCCGCTGCTCGGCCGGCTGCTGCACGACCGCACCGCGGACAAGATCGCCGGGGCGGTCAGCAGGATCCCGCACGCGGCGGCCACCATTGTCCCGTTCGATGTCCGCAGCAGGCTGGAAACCCTGCACGCGCGGCAGGCCGCGGCCATGGAGCAACCCGAGTCCGGTCGCGGACCTGCTGAAAGCACAGCTGAAACGGGGCCAACCGCGCCAGCGCCGGCCGGCCGACCGGAATCCGCCCGCGTGGCGCGTCCAGCGAGCGATCCCGCGGCAGCCGCCGAAGACGGCGCTGATGCCGAAGACGGCGCTGGTGCCGAGCCCGGCGCCGCCGCGGGGCCTGCCGTCGCCGGGTCCGGGCCGGCGGTGTCCGCGGCCGATGCCTACGACCGGCCCGTCCCGCCGCCTGGCGTCGCCGAGATCGGCTTGCTGACCAAGCCTGGCCGGGCAACGGTGGAAGGCCGCATCTTCGCGGTCGAGATCCGCCCGGTCGAGCACAACACCGTGCTCGCCGCCGAGATCGCGGACTCGACCGGCCAGCTCACCGCGTTGTTCTACGGCCGGTCGCATATCCCCGGCCTCGAGTGCGGCGCCCTGGTCAGGTTCCGCGGGCCGGTTGGCCTTCGCGACGGCGGCCCTGTCATGATCAACCCTGCCTATGAGCTACTTTCGCACGGCAGCGTGAATCCGCCGCGGCCAGCCGGGCAGGATGGCAGAAAGCCGCGGCGCGGCCGACGGCGCCCCGGCAAGGAGAAATGACACCGCACGGCAGACCAGCGCCCGGGCCGACCGGGCACGGGCACGACCACGCGCACCGGCTGACCGCGACCGGGCGTCATCGCGGCGCGCTTACCGCCGTGCTGGGCCTGAGTACGCTGATCGCCGTCGCCGAGATCGTCGGCGGCATCGTCACCGGCTCGCTGGTGCTGCTCGCCGACGCGGCGCACATGACCGCGGACGCGGCGGGCATCGGACTGTCCCTGCTGGCCGCGTACTTCGCCGCCAGGCCGGCCACCGCCCGGCGCACCTTCGGCAATGCCCGCGCCGAGATCCTGGCCGCGATGGTGAACGCGGTGCTGCTCTTCGGCATGGCCGCGTTCATCTTTACCGAGGCCATCCGGCGGCTGATGTCGCCGTCGGCCGTGCACAGCGGGCTGGTGGTGGTATTCGGTGTCATCGCGCTCGCCGCCAACGGCGCCTCGCTGCTGCTGCTGCGCCGCGGCCAGGCGGAGAGCCTCAACGTGCGCGGCGCGTTCCTCGAGGTCGCGTCGGACACCCTCGGCGCCGCGGCTGTGATCGTCACCGGGATCGTGATCGCGGTCACCGGCTTCACCCGGGTCGACCCGATCGCGTCGCTGGCAGTGGCGGCGCTGATCCTGCCGCGGACCTGGCGGCTGTTGCGGGAGGCCATCGACGTGCTGCTTGAGGCGAGCCCGCGGGGCATAGACCTAACCGAGGTCCGCCGCCACATGACCGAGCTCGGCGGCGTCCGCGGCGTGCATGAGCTGCATGCCTGGACCATCACCTCGGGCCTGCCGGTGCTCTCCGCGCACGTGGTAGTGGACGCGGAAATCCTCGCCGACGGCCGCAGCGGGGTCATGCTCGACCGGCTGCAGGACTGCCTGCGCGGGCATTTCGACGTGGAGCACTCCACCTTCCAGCTGGAGCTAGCCGGCCATGCCGACCATGAAGACCCGATGCACAGCTGATCGCTCCCGGCCACCCCGGAGCCCGCACCCAGAACATCGTCAAGTACCCGGGCCGGGCCGCGCGGATCGCCGGCGGGACGGCGGTGCTGCGGCAGGCTCTGGTCTCCGCCCGGGGGTAATGCCCTAAGCGTGCCCGGATACTGCCCCCGCCCGGGGCCTTGCGCGCACGAAAGCTACTGAGTAGTAATGAAGCTGGGGGCCCTGTCGCCGCCAAGCACCCGTGGAGCCGCCGTGAGCACCTACGACCACTACACCACGCCTGTCCCGCCCGGCACCTGGGACGTTCCGGCCACTGGCGCTACCCGCTTCAACTGGGAATACGACAGCGGCCGGACCCGCCTGCTGGATCTGTACCAGCGTGGCAAGGACAAGCAGTGGGACGCCGCCAAGCGGATCGACTGGGAGCTGCCGGTAGATCCGGCGAACGCGATGGAGATGGGCGACGAGTTCTGCCCCATTTACGGCTCCCGGCAGTGGGACTTGCTGTCCAAGGCCAAACGCGACGAGCTTGGTCATCACCTGTCGGCCTGGCTGTTCAGCCAGTTCCTGCACGGCGAGCAGGGTGCGCTGACGGTGGCGGCGCGCATCGTGGAATCGGTGCCGGACATGGACTCGAAGTTCTACGCCGCTACTCAGGCGATGGACGAGGCCAGACACGTAGAGCTGTTCGCGCGATTCATGCGCGAGAAGATCGGGCTGTACTACCCGGTCAACCCGGACCTGGCGAAGCTGCTGGCCGACGCGCTGAGCGATTCCCGCTGGGACATGCCCTACCTGGGCATGCAGGTGCTGATCGAGGGCCTCGCGCTGGCCGCCTTCGGGGTGCACCGTGACCTGGCGAACAATGCCCTGGTCAAGCAGTTGCTCGCGTACGTGATGCAGGACGAGGCGCGGCACGTCGCGTTCGGGCGGCTGGCGCTGCGGGACTACTACGCCGAGCTGACCGACGCCGAGCGCGCGGACCGGGAGGAGTTCATCGTCGAGGGCTGCTACCTGATGCGCAACCGGTTCCGGGCCAGGGAAGTCTGGCAGCGGCTGGGCTTCGACGTGGCCGAGTGCCTGGAGTTCACCGAGAACTCCCCGGTCCAGCAAGCATTCCGGACCCTGCTGTTCTCCCGGATCGTGCCGTGCGTCAAGGACATCGGGCTATGGGGGCCGAAGGTGCGGCACGCCTACACCGACCTCGGCGTGATCGATGCCGCGAACACCGACCTTGAGGCGCTGATGCGGAACGACGAGGAGATCGCCGAGCGGGTCGACGAGGAGAAGTGCGCCGCCGAGCTAGCCGCCCGCCGCGCCGAGGTCGACACCGCCATTACCGACGGCGCCGGTTAACGCGGCTGGAAGCTGACAGCGCGGAAGGGCCAGTCGGCGGACAGCCAGGCGCTGACCGCCCGGTAGAGAGGTACGTCCAGGCTGGCCCGGTCGGCCCGGACCCAGGAGCTGACCTTGGCGTCGTGATCCGGCTCGCTGGCCGGGTAAATGTACACGCAGCCGATGATCTCGCCGCTGGCAGCCTCGATGACGGTGTAGGTGAACCCGGTCCGGCCGGCGAAGTCGTCAGCATGCTGCAGCAAGTCGGCGAGGTTGTCCTCGGCGGACATCGCCGGATCGGGCCAGTCCCGGCCGATGAAGCCGGGCGTGGCGCTGATCTGCCCGATGCTGGACATCCAGGCGGCATAGTCCGCGGCGTTGTGCTGCGGTCCAAGCGGCTCAAGCCGGAACGGCGGCACGATCAGCTCGGCCGGGACAACGAAATCGGCGGGGACAAACTCGGCGTCGACCATCCACCGAGGCTAGTGCAGCACCGAATCTAACTCCGGCACGCAGCCGGAAGTCACATCGGCGGGCTTCGCCGGCCGCCGACCAGCCGCTGCCCAGCCCGCTCGATGTGACGACGAGCGGGTCTGGTGCCGCTCAACTGCACATCGAGCGGGTTACCGCGAGCGGGCAGCCGCCCGGGGCGGGCGGGCTGGACCGGGGGCGGCGGGCATACGATCGCCGGGTGAGCGACCTCCCGATGCCGCAGTTTCCGGCCGGCTTCGCCTGGGGCGTCGCCACCGCCGCGTACCAGATCGAGGGCGCTGTCCGGGAGGACGGCCGGGGCGAATCGGTCTGGGATAGGTTCTGCCGCCAGCCCGGCGTGATCCGCGACGGTCATACCGGCGATGTCGCGACCGATCACTATCACCGCTGGCCCGAGGACGTTGAGCTGATGCGCCGGCTCGGCATCGGCTCGTACCGGTTCTCCATCGCCTGGCCGCGCGTCCAGCCGGCCGGGCATGGCCCAGCCAACGATCGCGGGCTCGACTTCTACGACCGGCTGACCGACGCGCTGCTGGCCCGCGGCATCACCCCGGTGCCTACCTTGTTTCACTGGGATCTTCCGCAGCCGCTCGAGGACCGGGGCGGCTGGCTGGCCAGGGACACCGCCTACCGCTTCGCCGACTACGCGGCGCTCGCCGCGGCTCGGCTCGCCGACCGGATGCCGCTCTGGATAACGCTGAACGAGCCGTTCGTGGTGATGGCGCTGGGCTATGCACTCGGCACCCACGCGCCGGGCAGGTCGCTGCTGCTCGGAGCGCTGCCGGCCGCGCACCATCAGCTGCTCGGCCACGGCCTGGCCTGCGCCGCGCTGCGGGCGGCCGGGGCACGGCAGGTCACCATCACCAACAACTACGCCCCGGCCTGGCCCGCCAGCGAAGGCGCCGCCGACGTGGCCGCCGCCAGCGCCTACGACGTGCTGCACAACCGGCTCTTTACCGATCCGGTGCTGCTCGGCGCCTATCCGGACCTGTCCGCCTTCGGGATCGGCAGCGCTGGACCGGACTGCGTGCGGGACGGCGACCTGGCGCTGATCTCGGCGCCCGTCGACGCGCTCGGGGTGAACTACTACGCGCCAGCACGGCTTTCGGCACCGCCGGACTCGCGTTTGCCGTTCCAGCTGGAACAGGTGACCGGCTACCCGGTGACCGCCTTCGGCTGGCCCGTCGTCCCGGCTGCCCTGACCGAGTTGCTGCTGCTGCTGCGGGAGCGGTACGGCGACGCCCTGCCGCCGGTCTACATCACCGAGAACGGCTGCTCCTTGGCTGACGCGGTAGCAGCCGACGGAACCATCGACGACCAGCCGCGGATCAGGTTCCTTGACGGCCACCTCCGGGCGCTGTACGAGGCGATCGCCGCCGGGGTCAACGTCCGCGGCTACCTGGCCTGGTCGCTGATCGACAATTTCGAGTGGGCCGAGGGCTACCACCAGCGGTTCGGCCTCGTGCACGTCGATTTCGAGACAATGCGCCGCACGCCGAAGGCGTCGTACTACTGGTACCAGGACGTGATCGCGACCCAGCGCAGGGCTCCGGACTGACATGCCAGCAGGTCAGCAGCGCGGCAACCTTGGGATACACCCAGGTCAGTGACGGCCGCGCAGGTCGGCGAGCACCGCCCGGGCCGCGCCCAGGCCGCACATGCCGTGCACGCCGCCACCGGGCGGGGTGGATGCCGAGCACAGGTAGACGCCGGGCAGGGCAGTCCGGTAAGGGTTCCACCGCGAGGCGGGCCGGAAGACGGTCTGGCGCAGCGTCCCGGCCCCGCAATTGATATCTCCGCCGATGTAGTTCGGGTTGTGCCGCTCCATCTCCGCGGCCGTGCGCACGGCGCTGGCCAGGATCAGGTCGCGGAACCCTGGCGCGAACCGCTCGATCTGCGCTGCTATCCGGTCGGCCATGTCTACCGTCGAGCCGGACGGCACATGGCAGTAAGCCCAGAGCGTCTGCTTGCCCGCCGGCGCGCGGGTGGGGTCGACGACGCCCGGCTGGGCAACGAGGCAGTACGGCCGGTCCGGATGCCGCCCGGCGGTCACGTCCGCCTCGCTGCGGGCGACCTCAGCCAGAGTGCCCCCCAGGTGGACGGTGCCGGCCTCCCGGCAGGCGGGGGCAGCCCAGGGAACCGGGCCGTCCAGCGCCCAGTCGACCTTGCACACGCCCGGCCCGTAGCTGAACCGCTGCATGGCCCGCCGGTACCGGGCCGGCAGGCGATCCCCCGCGATCTGCAGGAACTGCCGCGGCGTGACGTCGAGCAGCACGGCCCTGGCCGGCCGCAGGTCCGTGAGCCGCCGGATCCAGCTGCCGGTCACGACCTGACCGTCCAGCGAGGACAGCTCGCCGGTGAGGGCGTCGATGAGCCGGGCGCTACCGCCCTCGACGACCGGCCAGCCGACCGAGTGCGCCAGCATGGCCAGCAGCAGCCCGAACCCGCCGGTGAGCGGCGCCGTCAGCGGCTGCATGGAGTGCGCGGCCAGGCCGGCCAGCATGGCCCTGGCTTCCTCCGTGGCGAATTGCCTGGCCAGCAGCGAAGCGGGCAGCAGGCCGCGCAGGCCGAACCGGGAAACCGCGACCGCGTGCTCGGGGACGGATCGCAGCGGGGCCAGGACGGCAGGGACGATGGCGCCGGAGTCCCGGACCAGCGGGCCCAGCAGCCGCCGGTAAGCGCCGGCGTCAGCGCCCAGGCCGCCTGCCGTCTCGTCGACCGACCCGCTGACCGCGGCGGCCCGGCCCCCGTCGAGCGGATGGGCGAAGGCGACCTTCGGGGTCAGCAGCCTGACCCCGAAGGCAGCCAGGTCGGTGCCGAGGAAGAACGGGGACGCGGCGGCCAGCGGGTGCACCGCCGAGCAGACGTCGTGCTGGAAGCCGGGCAGGGTAAGCTGCTCGGTCCGGCATCCCCCGCCGGGGGTCGCGGCGCCCTCGAAGACGTCCACCGCGAGCCCGGCCCGGGCAAGCGTGATGCCGGCCGCCAGCCCATTCGGGCCTGCGCCGACGACGATTGCGTCCGGTACCCTCACAGATCGAGTATCCCCCGCTCGGCCGCGACGGCGACGGGCACCCGCCTGCCGGCCAGCCGCAGGCCGAGCGCGTCAAGCTCGTCGTCAGTGCGGTCTGGCAGGTGATGGAAGAGCAGGACCTGCCGGGCCCCGGCCCGCTCGGCGAGGCCCACCGCGTAGTCGGCCGCCGCGTGGCCGAACGAGGCCTGTTCGGAAAGCTCGCCGGGCAGCAGCGAGGCGTCGTGCACCAGCACGTCGGCGCCGTCTGCCAGCTGCAGCGCTGCGGCGTGATACTCGCCCCAGCCGTCCGGGCCTGGCCCCAGGCTGGTCGGGCAATGGTCGGGAATGTAGGTGATGACCGATCTGCCGTCGCCGACCCGGTAGCCGAACGTCCTGCCCCCCTTGTGCGGGACCTCCCGTGCCTCGACGGAGAACCTGGCCGCCTTCAGGCTGCCGGGGGCGGCGGTACCGAACTCCCATCCGCCGCGCAGCTCGCCAGGCCGGATCGGGAAATGCGGCGGCGACATCCCGCGGGCGAGCACCGACTCGGCTGCGGCCCCGTCTTCCTGCTCGGGCAGCAGCAAGGTGACCCGGGATCCTTCGGTGTCGCCGGCCCGGAAGAACGGCAGCCCTTGCACGTGATCCCAGTGCAGGTGGGTCAGCAGGATGGCGCCCGCGTACGGCTGGCCTGCCAGCAGCGGGGTGGCCAGGCGCAGGCCGGTCCCGGCGTCCAGGATGAGGGTCGGCACCAGATCGCCGTCGTGCACGAGGGCTACGCAGGAGGTGCGACCCCCGTAGCGGACGAACTCCGGCCCAGGCGCGGGGGTCGACCCGCGCACGCCGCAGATGTGAACGCGCATCAGCTCAGGCCTTGCCCGCGTCTTCATGCCGGTGCCCGCCGGCGAGTTCCTGCAGGGACGAGCGGTCCAGCCGGCTGGCGTCCACCGCCGCAAGCCTGCAGGCAGTGACGGCGACAAGCGAGGATGTCCTGGCCCCGCCTTCGAGATGGGCGCGCTCGCCGAGCAGCGCCCCCGGCCCGTACTCGGCCAGCAGCTCGCCGTCCCGCTCTACCCGGATGACGCCGTCGAGGACCAGGTAGACATCGGTGCCGCGGTCCCCCTGCCGGACCACCGTCGCGCCAGCCGGCCGCCTTTCGATCCTGGGCTTGGCGCCGCCATGCATCAGCTGGACGGAGAGGGCTCGCTCAAGCGCGGTCTCGACCGCGGTGACCAGCGCCGGGGAGTCCTGGTCACCCCACGGGCTATGGCGGCCGAATGACTTGCCGTACCAGTCGCGGAAATCGGTAAGGCCGGACTTGTGCGACAGGCGGCCCTGGCCGTCGTAGACCCAGTGCCGGGGGAAGGCGCTGGCCCCGGTCATCGCGTAGTCCGCGCGCCCGTCGGCGTGCAGGGTGAGCGACAGGGTCGTCCAGACCAGCGGCGCCTGCCACTGGACGTACGGCCTGCGCTGCACCCGCCTGGGCGCGGGCAGCCCAGTCCGGCCGCCGGTGGTTTGCACGAAGCGCACCGACCCGTCGGCCCGCTCCGGCTCGCGCTGCAGGTCGGGAAGCTGAACCGCCTGGAACCGGTAACGCAGCCCGCCGAGCCGGATGGTGGTAGAGCCCATCAGGCCACCGCCGCCGTAGCCGGCGCTGGTGATCCGGCCGGACTCGTCCACGTCGATCCAGGCCCGAAGGACATTGGCGAAACGGAATCTGTCGGCCTGCTGTAGTTCCGCCAGTGCACCGAGCTCGCCGGGCGGCGGATCGTCGTAGTGCGTGAATCCGGCATCGAAGGCCAGCTTGGTTCCGCCTTCGATCGCCTCAGAGGGGATCCACGACAGTGAGGTAACGCTGCTTTCATGTCGCATGCCCCCATCGTCGTCGCTGCCGGGCCGGGCACGCCAGGGTGGTGGCTGGCTCTTCCTGGTGTGCCTACCACCAGGACCCAGCGGGTGGTCGCCGCCATGCCATGACCGTGGCGGGCTGCGACGCCTGTTGGCATCGGCGGCCCGCCACGGTGCTGGCAGTCGCGCGGCACTGGCCACGGACAATCCGTTCAGAAATGCTCTTTGATCTACTTGACGTGAATGACGCGCTCCATGCCTAGCCTGGTGTGGTCGCGGCCGTCCTGGGTTTCCATGAAGCAGGCCAGCACGTACCAGCCGCGGTGCCGAACGACAAGCTGCTGGTAGGCGCCGTGCGAGATCGGCCCGGCGAACGTGCCGCCGCCGGTGGAGTGCCGGAAGGCCTTGCCCGGCTTGCCTTCCTTCAGCAGCCGGGCGACCTTGCGGGCATTGCGGTGGCTGCTGGCGGTGGCGAAGACGATCATGTGCACCAGGAAGCCGTGGTTGGCGAACCGCACCAGGTCGCCTTTGTGCAGCGTGCCGGGGCCGCGGAAGCCGAACTCGATCGCGGCGATGGTCGCGGCCGGGCGCGGCAGCTTGGCCGGGTGCGCCGCCTTCGCGATGGTGAAGGGGACCAGCGGCGGCTTCCCGTTGCTGGCCACGTCGAGCGCGACATAGTGGCCGGTCTTCAGGTTGGCCTGAATCCTGCTGGTAGCGCCCCTGCTGACGTCGGTATCGGTCACGATCGAGCCGATCCCGTTCAGGTTGTTGGGGTCGGCGGCGGCCTTCGGCAGAACTTGCAGGAACTGCTGGAAGGTCACGCCGGGATCGAGCCGGACGAAAATCGGCGAGCCCTGCCGCTCGTGAGTGACGGTAGAGACGATCCGCACGCCGCCGGACTGCAGCGTCCCGCCGACCGTGATCTTACGGCCGTTCATCGCCACCCTGATCGTCGGCAGCGCCGCCTGCGCGGCCTGGGCCGCCTGGGCCGGCTTCGCGGCGTGGGCCGGGCTGGTAGCGGCGGCTAGTGACAGGCCCGCCGGGACGGCAAGCGTGGCGCCCGCGGCGAGGACCGCGACGGCGCCGGTGAGAGAGACAATCCGCTTCATTTTCGCTCCCTAGGGACAAGGCTGGATGCTGGCAGCCCGGCTGCCCCTGTTAGCCGGGAGGTCTGGCCAGCTCTAGGGCGACCGTATGGCGGGCGATCCGGGCCGGCGAGGATGCTGGCTGGCATCTCCCGGTGTGCTAGCACCACCGCGGCTGCACAAGCCTGCTCACTGGCGGACCAGTAGTTATGCACCGAAACTGGGTGGATGCAGCAGCATTCCGGCGCCCGGGGAGTCGGCCCGATCGATGTCTTCCTGGCAGATGACAACCTGATTGTGCGCGAGGGCGTGCGTGCGCTGATCGAGCGCCACCCGGATTTACGGGTGGTCGGCGTGGCCGCCGACTATGACGAGGTTGTCGCCGGGGCCGCCGCGACTGTGCCGCAGGTCCTCGTCACCGACGTCCGGATGCCGCCAGCGTTCCGCCGCGAGGGGATCGACGCGGCGAAGGAGGTGCGCAGGCGGCACCCCGGGACCGGCGTCGTGGTGCTCTCGCAATATGACGACCCGGAATACGCCATCGCGCTGCTTGCCGAGGGCTCGGCCGGCTATGGCTACCTGCTCAAGGACCGCGTTGCCGAGGGCAACCAGCTAGTCGACGCCATCCGGTCGGTCGCGTCCGGCGGCACGGCGCTCGACCCGGCGATCGTCGAGGCGCTGGTCCGGCCGGTCATCTCACCGGGCGGCCTGCTGCCAGCCGAGGAAGCGCTGCTCGGCATGGTGGCCGAGGGCAAGCCCATCAAGGCCATCGCGGTCGCCAGGAAAGTCCCCGCCGAGGCGATCGCAGACGAGATAGAAGCGGTTTTCGTCAAGCTGGCAGGCGGCGTGTCCGCGGGCGAGCGGGGCGCGCTGAACCGGCTCCGGCTGCTCCACCAGGCCATCGTCGACCGCGAGGAACAGGGCGAGACGCTGTCCAGGCTGCTACCGGGCGGGCTGGCCGAGAAGCTCCGGCGCGAAACCCGGAAAATTGGCGAGACCGAGCGGGTCGAGGTAACGGTCCTGATGAGCGACATACGGTCCTATTCGACGATCGCGGAGCACGCCGACCCCGGCCAGCTGGCCGGGCAGCTGAACACTCACCGGGCGGCGATGAACCAGGCCATACTCGGCGAGGAAGGAACGGTCATGCAGTTCGTCGGGGATGCGGTGATGGCGGTATTCGGCGCGCCGTTCCCGCAGCCGGACCACGCTGACCGCGCCGTCGCCGCCGCGGCGGCCATGCACTCGCTGCAGGAGGGCATCAACGCCCAGTGGGCAGCTGCTGGGATGCCCGCCTTCCGGCTGGGCGTGGGACTGTCCACCGGCCCGGCGGTAGCCGCACTGCTCGGCTCGGCCGAGCGGCTCGAGTACACGCTGGTCGGCGACACCGTCAACCTGTCCCAGCGGTTGCAGCAGCTGGCCGCGGCCGGCGAGACCGTGCTCTCCGCGGCCACCTGCAAGACACTGGCCGTGCCCGCCAGCGCGGTCGAGCTGCCCGCGCAGCTGGTCAAGGGCCGGGATACGCCGATAATCGCCTACAAGATCATGCAATCCGCCGCAGCTACCGGCCAGGCTGGCCCAGCCGGTTCCGGCGACGCAGCGACTCGGATGGGGACACGATGAGCGACAGCCAGGCCGTGCTGACGGTACAAGGCGTGCGTAAGACATTCGAGGCGGACAACGCCCCGGTCCGGGCGCTGCGCGGCGTCGACCTGACCGTGGCCGGGGGCGAGTTCGTCGCGCTGATGGGGCCGTCCGGCTGCGGCAAGTCGACCCTGCTGAACCTGGTGGCCGGGCTTGACACCGCCGACGAGGGAAAGATCATGGTGGCCGACGAGCAGGTCACCGGGCGCAGCGAGGACGACCTCGCCCGGCTGCGCCGGCGGCATATCGGCATCATCTTCCAGTTCTTCAATCTGCTGGAGGGCATGACAGTGCTAGAGAACGTGGCCCTGCCCGCCGTCATCGCCGGACGCAAGCGCCGGATGGCCGAGACCAGGGCCCGGGATCTGCTCGACCTGCTCGGCATCAGTGATAAGGCAAGCGCGGTCCCCGGCGTGCTTTCCGGCGGCCAGCGCCAGCGGCTCGCCATCGCCCGGGCGCTGGCGAACGAGCCGACCCTGCTGCTCGCCGACGAGCCGACCGGCGCGCTCGACTCCGACGGCGGCGACGAGGTTATCGAGCTGCTGACCCGGTTGCACGGCGGCGGCCAGACCATCGTCCTGGTCACCCACGACGCCGGCGTCGCCAGGGCCGCCGGGCGAGTAGTGCGGATGCGCGACGGCAGGATCACCGGCCCGCAGCCCGGCGACGAGCGGCCAGGTGACGGCGCGGGCACGGGCATGAGTACAAGCATCTTCCCGGGACCCGGCGATGAATTTTCCGGCGGCGGCCGGACCGCCACGATCGATGCGCACTGACATGATCGTTAGCCGGGATAGGTGGCGCCGGTGAACGGAGTCGCCGGCCGGGCAGCCGGCGTCATCCCGGCAGCCGGTCCCACGGCCGCGCGGCGGACAGTCGCCGGGCTGCTGCTGCCGTTGCTGACAATCGTGGTGGCGGCAGCGGGTATCCGGGGGTCTGGGCAAGGCGAGATATCTGCCCTGGCGGAAGTGGCCTTCGGCCTGGTGCTGGTCTGGGCGCTGTCCGGCGCGGTGGCCGGCCGGACCAGGGAACGGACGCCCCAGTGGCAGGTGGCGGCCGGATCGCTGACTGCCTCGATCGCGCTCAGCGCGGCCCGGCTGGCCGGGCATCCGGGCGCCAGCCGGTCCGGCGCATTGCACGCGGTGGCGACCCTCGCCGGGCCGCTGATGATCGCGATTTCGCTGCATCTCTTGCTCGCGCTGCCTGACGGCAGGCTGGCCGGGCAGGCCCGGCGCATCGGCGCCGGCCTGGGATACGCCGTCGCGGCCGGCCTGGGCCTCGGGCTGGCACTCGCCGGCCGGCCGGTGCCGGCTCCCGCCGCGGCGCTGGTCTGGTCCCTCGCGGTGATATGCACGCTGCCGGCCGTGCGGATCCGGTACCTGCGGGTAGCTGGCCGGGATCGGGAACGGATGCAATGGGCGGCTATCGGAGCGGTTCTTGCCGCCAGCGTCGCGTTGGTTGCCGCCGTCTTGTACCTGCTGGTCGGCTGGCCCGCGCCGGTCGGCCCGGTGGCGGCGAGCGCCACGGCGCTGGTGCCGCTCGGCCTGATCGCGGGGGATCTGCCCAGGCTCGGCGCGGCCGGCGGCTGGCTACTGGTGCAGGTGCTGTCGGTGGCCGGGTTCACCGTCGCGGTGGCTGCCATCTACTTGGTCGTCGTCCTCGGCCTGGGCCGGGCGCCGAGCGACCCGGGCGACCGCGAGATACTCGGGCTGTCGATGCTCGCTGCCGCGGTGGCCGCCATCGGATACGTGCCTGCCAGGAGCCGGCTGGTCGACTGGGCCACCCGGTTCGTTTTCGGCGCCCGGCAGGCCCCCGATGAAGTGCTGCGGACCTTCGGCAGCCGGCTGACCCGGGCGATCACCATGGATGAGCTGCTGCTGCAGCTGGCCGAGTCGCTGCGCAAGACCCTGGGGCTGGTCAGCGCGGAGGTGTTTACTGGCACCGGGGACGTGCTGGAGCGGGCTGCCGCCGTACCGGACACCGGACCGCGGTCAATCGTGGTCACGGCGCGGGAGCGGCCGGTCGTTACCAGAGCTGGCGTATCGGGCAATGCCTGGGCATCTGTCTGGCTGCCGATGCTGCTGGACGGCCGGGAGCGCTGCCAGCTACGGGTAGCCCCGGTGAGCCACGCTGGCGAGCTTCTCGGGCTCATCGTGGTCGAGCGGCCGGCCGCAGCCGACGCGTTCACCGAGGAAGACGACCGCGTGCTGACCGAACTGGCCCGCCAGGTCGGCCTCGCCACTCACAACGCGCAGCTCGACACCGCGCTGCAGACCACCCTGGATGAGCTGCGCAGGCAGGCCAACGCGCTGCGCGAATCGCGGGCGCGGATCGTGGCGAGCGGTGACGCCGAGCGGCGCCGGGTGGAGCGCAACCTGCACGACGGAGCACAGCAGAACCTGGTCGCGCTGGCGGTGAGCCTGCGGCTGGCGCGGGATGTCGTCGACGATGATCCCGCCGCGGCCGCCGCGATGCTCGACCAGATGGCTGGTGAGGTGAAGCAGACCATTCAGGAACTGCGCGAGCTCGCGCACGGCATCTACCCGCCGCTGCTGGCCGACAGCGGGCTTGGCGAGGCGCTGCGGGCCGCGGCCAACCGGAGCCCGCTAGGCGCCGGGGTGATCAGCGAAGGTATCGGCCGGTACTCGCCCGATATCGAGGCTGCCGTTTATTTCTGCTGCCTGGAAGCTCTGCAGAACGCCGCCAAGCACGCGCCGGGTGCCCAGGTCGAGATCCGGGTCTGGGAAGAGTCCGGCGGGCTGTTGTTCACGGTCAGCGACGACGGTCCCGGCTTCGATGCCGATCCGGCCGGCCAGGGCCACGGATTCGTGAACATGGCCGACCGGCTCGGTGCCATCGGCGGCACGGTCCGCTGGCAGTCTGCGGCTGGCCGGGGAGCTCAGGTCCGCGGGTCGATACCGCTGGTATGAGCAAGCGGGCCGATGCCGCTGGCTTGCGGAAGCGGCCGCCCTGACGGGATGCGGTCACGCGGAGCCGAAGGAGCCGGCGTCCCTGCGCTCCCACAGCCGCCGCAGAGTGTCGGCGGCCAGCTGCTCCTTATTGAAGTAGGCGCTCGCGCCGCTGGCGGCAGCAGCCGGGGGCAGGTCACCTATGTCGTAGGTGGAGCACAAGATGACGACGACGTCCGGGTGGGCAGCGACGATCCGGCGGGTAGCCTCGATCCCGCTCATCTCCGGCATGTTGATGTCCATCAGGACTAGGGCCGGGTGCAGGTTGTCGACAAGCTCGATGGCCTCCTGGCCGCTGGATGCCTCGCCGGCCAGCTCGAATCCCGCCAGCCGGCGGAGGACGGCCTTAGCGGCGATGCGGAACGGTGCCTGATCATCCACGACCAGGACGGAGTGCGGGTCCGTCACGTAGCCAGCTTCGCACGGGACATCGCCGCTGCCGAGGGTGGTGCCATCCTGCGCACGGTGTTGGCAGCACCCCCAGTGGGCCCGCCGAGACGGGCCCGCAGGCTCGCGGCGGCCCGCGGCGGCAGCTGAAAGGTCAGCCGTTCGCTGGCTCGCTGAGGAACAGCAGGACGGCCTTGACCCGGCGGTTAACGTCCTTCTCCTCGGACAGCCCCAGCTTGGCGAAGATGGAGTTGGTGTGCTTCTCGACCGCGCGTTCGGTGACGGTAAGCGTAGCGGCGATCGCGGCGTTGCTCTTGCCCTGCGCCATCTCGGCCAGGATCTGCGACTCGCGCGCGGTCAGCGACGAAAGGGGTGACCTGCGGCGCTGCGAGCGTGCCCGGACAAGTTCGTCCACCACGCGCGGGTCGATCACTGATCCGCCGCTGGCAACGGTCCGGACCGCGCGGGCAAGCTCATCAACGCTGGCTACCTGCTCCTTGAGCAGGTAGGCGCGGCCGGCCGAGCCGTCTTCCAGCAGCGCGACCGCATAGCCAGGCGCGGTGTACTGGCTGAGCACCACGACGCCGATCTGCGGCCGGTGCTTGCGGAGCCAGGCAGCGGCCTGGATGCCCTCGTTGGTGCCCGTCGGCGGCATCCGGATATCGGTGATCACCACGTCGGGTTCCTGCGCGGCCACGACGGCGAGCAATTCCGGCAGGTCCGACGCTACCCCGACGACCTCGAAGTCGTCGCTGGCTGCCACCAGCCGGGAGATGCCCTCCCGCAGCAGGACGTTGTCCTCGGCCAGCGCGACCCTGATCGTTGCCATCCGGTGCCACCTAGCTCTATGTCATCGCGCGGTGATGGTAGCGCGTCGGCCGGTGACCTGGCAGACCCGGCCGCATATCTAGCTGCCCGCGGCCCATCAGCGGCATCACGCCGCCCCGGTGGTGTTGGCCTGTCCCTCCGGCCTGGTGGCGCTGCGGCCGGCCCGGGCTGATCTCCGATCTGCCCGGGGTCACGTCCGCCGCCACCTACATCGGCCTGACCGCTGGCGCTGGCGCTGGGGCTGGCCGCGGCGGCGGTGCTGTCGCTAGCGCTGACCGTGCTGGCCTCGGTGCGCAGGCAGCGCCAGGAGCTGGCACTGCTCAAGCCGCTCGGGATGACCAGGCGGCAGCTCAGGTCGATTGTTGGCTGGCAGACCAGCGTCATCCTGATCATCGCCAGCTTCATCAGCGTGCCGCTTGGCATCGCCGACGGGCGCTGGGCCTGGGCGGCCTTCGCCGGTTCGCTTGGCGTGGTCCCGACCACTGTGATCCCGGCACCGGCACTGGTCATCGGCCTGTGCTGCCTGTTGGCGGCAGGGAACCTGCTGTCCGCGGCGCCGGCCTCCGTCGCCGCCCGGATCCCTGCCGCTGCCACGCCCCGCGCCGACTGACGGAGTCGCTGGTGATGGTGACGCGGCTGATCCTTTTCATGGTGGTACTGGCATGCCCGGATGCTGTGGTGCAAGCAGTCCTGCCTGGAGCCGTCTACCGGCGGACAATGACTGGCGTAGGGGGCGGAAATAGCCCCGTCCAAACAGGCGACCGGCTGGCGGTGCGGCAGTGAGCAAAGCGCTGTACTGGTGGCGGGCCACTGCGCGCCGGTCCTGGCGGCAGGCGCTGCTGCTGGCGGTGGTCGGCGGCCTGCTCGGCTCGGTGGCCCTCGGCGCCGTCGCAGGGGCACGGCGCACGTCGACGGCCTACGGCCGCTACCTCACGTCGATCAGGGCCAGTGACGCCGCCGTCAACGTGCCAGGCAAGCTGCCGGCCGAGCCCGTGCTGCGGCCGATCAGGCTTATCTCAAGACTGCCCGGCATCATCTCCAGCGGCACCTTTGTCAACCTGACCGGCAAACCCGTTATCCATGGCCGCGTCGACCTGCCGTTTACCGCCCCCCCGCTCGACGGCAGCCTGGACGGTGAGTACTTCCGGCAGGACCGGATGACGGTACTGGCCGGGCGGCTCCCGGCGCAGTCATCCAGTACCGAGATCGTGCTGACACCGCGAGTGGCCCGCCACTTCGGCACCGGAGTGGGCGGGCGGGTTACCTATGCATTCCAGCGCTTCGGCCGTCGCGGCCCGGCCGGCCCGATAGTCCGCAAGGCCTACCGGGTGGCAGCGATCGTGGAGCTGCCGCCGGTGCTGGTGGACTCCACGGATCATGCGGAGTTCGCCATCCTGCCACCGGGCGCGACCCGCCAGGCTCTGTCGTATTACGGCTACGCGTGGGTCGCGGTGCGGCTGGCCGACGGCAGCGCCGGGATCCCGGCGCTGCAGGACGAGCTGGCCAAGCTGGCCAGCAGCATAGCCTCGCGGGAGCGCCGTATTACCGGCAACAACGGTGCTGGACTGTCATTCAACATCCAGCGATATGACGCCGTCCGCGCCCAGGTACGGGAGTCAATCCGGCCGCAGGTGATCGCGCTGGCCATTTTCGGCGGGATCGCCGCGCTGGCGATGCTGGTGCTGGTCGGGCAGGGGCTCACGCAGCTGATCAGCAGGTCCGCCCCGGACACCGCGGTGCTGCGGATGCTCGGCGCGACCCGGGCCCAGGCCGCCGTGGCGGCCGGCCTGCCCGGGCTGCTGGCGCTGGCCGGCGGCGGCGCGCTGGCCGTCGCGGGAGCGGTGGCGCTGTCCCCGCTGGCGCCGGTCGGGCCGGTGCGCAACTTCGATCCGGCCCGGGGCGTGCAAGCGGACGGACTCGTGCTCGGCGGCGGCGTGGCGATCGCGGCCGTCGTAGTGCTGACCTTGCTGGCAGCGCTAACCACGCGGTCGGTCCGGCAGCGGCCGGTTGCGGCGGCGGGCGGGCGCGTGTCTGCTATCGCTATCGCGGCCGCCCGGGCTGGCCTCCCGCCCGCCGCCGTCATCGGCAGCCGCAACGCCCTGGAGCCGGGCACGGGAGCCCGCGCGGCGCCGGTCAGGTCCGCGATCGCGGGCTCCATTGCCGCGGTCACCTCGGTGACCGCGGCCGTGGTTTTCGGCACCAGCTTGACCGGGCTGCTCTCCCACCCGGGCCGGTACGGCTGGAACTGGGACATCGCAATCCAGGCCCAGGGCGGTTACAGCTTCTTCATCCCCGGCCGGATGAACCAGCTGATCAGCGGCCAGCGAGCGGTGGCCGGCTGGTCCGAGCTGACCTTCACCCAGCTGCCGGTCGACCGGCGCATCTTCCCTGTGATGGGCATCCGGCGCCATCTCGGACCGGTCCAGCCGCTCACCATCAGCGGTCGCCCGCTGACCGCTGGCGACCAGATCGAGCTCGGTGAGACGACGCTGCGGGACCTCGGCAAGAAGATCGGCGATACCGTGCGGCTGGGTACCGGGCGGCACGCACGCACCCTGACCATCACCGGGACCGTAGCGCTGCCGTCATTCGGCCTGGCCACCGGTGATCATGTATCGCTCGGCCGCGGGGCGATGCTCCCGGAGGACATCCTGCTGGCGGTGGAAGGCCTCAAGGGCCGGCTGACCCGTGCCAGCGCCCAGGCGCTTGACCTGCCCAGCGCGGTGGCCATCGACCTGGTTCCCGGCGCCACCGCGGCGCAGCGCGCCCGGCTGGTCCACCGGATCGTGTCACACAATCCCGATGGCCTGCCCGGCGGAACTTACGAGCTGCCCACCGCGGTGGCCTCGGCGGTCAGCAACGCCGCGCAGATGGGCGATCAGCCGCTGGCGCTCGCGCTCGGCCTGGCCGCGGCGGCCGTCCTGTCGCTGGCGCTGACGGTGCTGAGCTCGGTCCGGCGGCGGCGCGAAGAACTCGCGCTGCTGAAGGCGCTGGGCATGACCCGCGGGCAGGTCTGGGGCGTCATCGCCTGGCAGACGACGCTGACCCTGCTGATCGCTATCGTCGTCGGGCTGCCGCTGGGCATCGCTGCCGGGCGCTGGGCCTGGCACGCATTCGCCGGCTCCATCGGCGCGGTTCCGGTCACCGAGATCCCGCTGCTGGCGCTCATCCTCGGGCTGACCGCGCTGGCCGTGGCCGGCAACCTGCTCACCGCTGTCCCGGCCGCCATCGCCGCGCGCACCCGGCCGGCCGTATTCCTGCGGGCTCCATAGCCCGCGCTGACCGCTGTCGATGGCAGGCCGTAGGCCGGCCGGGCTAGACGGCGCGGCCAGCCGGGTCGGCGCCAGGGCGGCGGGGGGCCGGGTGCTCCACCACGGCCACTACCCGGCTGGCCATGAAACGGGCCGTTCGCACAGCGGTGCCGCCCCTGGTCAGCTCGCTTACCTCGACAAGGCCGCGGCGGACTACCACCTCGACCCGGCGGCCGGCCCTGGTGGCTCTTACCTCGTACGTCCTGGTCTCACCGCCGGTGTCAACGACGATCTCTACCCAGTCGCCCTTCACGGCCGGCCGCCGCGCAGCCGGGCAGCGAACTGAATGCAGGCCATGCCCAGTTCGTACCCGCCCGATGATCAGGCGACGCCGCCGCGAGCCGGGCAGTTAAGCGGCGCCGGGAAAGCCGCCGCAAAGAGAACTCGTCCTGGCCGGGCTTGCGCCCCGCCAGGACGAGTCTTGATGAGCCGGTCCCCCGTATCATCTTTGGGTCCCCCACAAGAATGATCGCAGCTACCGCATCGGGCCTGATCACCGGGGTGCCAAAGCCGTTAGCCGGGATGCCGGCGCCGCCCGGGGACGGCCGGGATCCGGTGGCATTTGGTTTGTCATCGCCCGGTCGCAAGAGGCCGTCGGCCGGCCACGGCCGGCCCGTTCCTGCTCCAATGGGGGGATGGAGCTAGCAGAGCAGATGCGGTTCGTCAGCGAGGCCGGGCGGCTCAAGGGGGTGTTGCGACAGACCCCGCTCACCGAGCCCGCCCGTCGGGAGAACTCGGCGGAGCATTCTTGGCATCTGGCGGTAATGGCGCTGGTGCTGGCGGATCATGCTCCGCCGGGCACCGACGTGAGCCGGGTAATCGCCATGCTGCTCGTGCACGACCTGGTGGAGATCGACGCTGGCGACCTCTTCTTGTATGCGGGCGCCGCGCAGCATGCCAGGCAGCAGGAAGCCGAGCTGGCGGCGGCGGACCGGATCTTCGCTTTGCTGCCGGACGGCCAGGCGGCGCGAGTCCGCGCGCTATGGGATGAGTTCGAGGAGCGCAGCACGCCAGAAGCCAGGTTCGCACGGGCCCTGGACAGGCTGCAGCCGATGCTGGCCAACGTCCAGGCAGGCGGCGGGACCTGGGCCGAGCACGGGATCACGACAGAGCAGGTGCTGCCCAACGTGGCGCTGATCGAGGATGGTTCCGCGGTGCTCGGCGGCTACGCCAGGGAACTTGTGCAGCGCGCGGCTGGCGCGGGGCTGCTCGGCCAGGCGCCGCGCCGGTATCCCCGCTGAGGACGGTCAGAAGAAGATCAATTTCGCCGCGGAGATCACTCCGATAATGACGATGAAGATCCGCAGCGCGAGCGGCGGCAGCCGCCGTCCCACCCGCGCGCCGAGCAGGCCACCGGCCGTCGATCCCACCGCGATCAGCAGCACGACAACCCAGTTGACCTGCGCGAACAGGATGAAAATCACGGCGGCCGTGGCGTTCACCACGGCGACGAGGACGTTCTTTGCGGCGTTGACGCGCTGTAGGTCATCGTCAAGGAAACTGCCGAGCAGGCCAATGACCAGGACGCCCTGGGCGGCGCCGAAATAGCCGCCGTAGGAGCCGGAGACCAGCACCCCCGCAGCCAGCACCGGACTGCCCTGGGCGTCCCTGGCCTCGCGCCTGGCGGCCATCCAGGCGTTCAGTCGCGGCTGGACGATCACCAGCACGCAGGCGATCAGGATGAGCACGGGGACGATCAGGGTGAACGCACTGGCCGGCAGCGAGAGCAGCAGGACCGCGCCGGCCAGCGACCCGGCCGCGGCGAAGGCGCCGAGCCTGATCAGCCGCGTCCGCTGGCCAGCTAGTTCGCGCCGGTAGCCGAATGCGCCGCTCAGGTTGCCGGATACCAGCCCGACGCTGTTGGACACGTTGGCGATGACGGCGGGAAACCCGAACGCGAGCAGCGTCGGGAACGTGACCAGTGATCCCGAGCCGACGACCGCGTTGATCCCGCCCGCCGCGACCGCCGCCGCGAAGATGGCTAGTGCCTCAGCAGCACCCACGGGATCCTCGCATGGGCATGATCGTAGGCCAGGCGGCCGGGCAGGCAGCCGGGCAGGCGGCCGGGCGGCGGCCGGGCGGGCAGCCGGTCAGGGGAGCTGGTCAGGGGAGCTGGTCAGGGGAGCTGGGCGGCGCGGGCAGTCCAGCGGGCGCCAGCCTGCTCGACGAGCAGCGGCAGGCCAAAGCACTTGGACAGCAGGCGTGCGGTGAATACGTCCTGCACCCGGCCCGCGGCAAGCACACTTCCCCTGCGCATCAGCAGCGCATGGGTGAAACCGGGCGGAACTTCCTCCACGTGGTGAGTCACCATCACCACCAACGGCGCCGTCGGATCACGGGCGAGCGCGGCGATCCGCCGCAGCAGGTCCTCACGACCGCCGAGATCCAGCCCGGCGGCCGGCTCGTCGAGCAGCAGCAGTTCCGGATCCGGCATGAGCGACCTGGCGATCTGCACGCGCTTTCGCTCGCCTTCGGACAGCGTCGCGAACCTTCGCCTGATCAGGTGCGCGCAGCCGAGCGCGTCGAGCAGTTCCACCGCCCGGGTAACGTCACCGGACTCATAGTCCTCGGTGTACCGGCCGAGGATCCCGTACGAGGCGGTCAGCACAAGATCGATGACCTTCTCGGCCGGGGGGACGCGGTCAGCCAGGGCCGCGCTTGCCAGCCCGATCCTGGTCCGCAGATCAAAGATGTCGGCCTCGGTCACGTTCTCGCCGAGTACCTCAGCCGTGCCCTCAGTGGGCGGCAGCAGCACCGCCGCTACCTGCAACAGCGTGGTCTTTCCTGCGCCGTTCGGGCCGATGACAACCCAGCTCTCGTCGCTGTGGACGGTCCAGTCGACGTCGCGCAGCAGCATGGACCGCTCGCGCCGCACGCCCACCCCGCGCAGCCGAAGCACCTCGTCCGACATGCGCCCCCTCTCTCGCCCTGCAGCATCTCAGGCTCGAACCTACGGCATCCGGCGCGGCGAGGCGCGCGGCTCCAGGTAGCGTTAACCCACGATGTCCGGGCTGCAGATCACTCTCCTAATCACCTTGACCGGCCGGGACCGGCCGGGAGTCACGTCACGGCTGTTCCAGGTGCTGACCGCGCATGAGCTGACCGTCATCGATATCGAGCAGGTGGTGATCCGCGGGCGGCTGGTTCTTGGTGTGCTGCTGTGCTGCGCCGGGCCGCCCGACCTGACCGCCATCCACCGCCAGGTCGCCGCCGTCGCCGCAGACCTCGACCTGGAGGCCGAGATCACCACCGGCGCCGGCGAGCCGCCCCGGCGGCGGGGCAGCCTGCACGTCACAGTGCTCGGCAAGGCGCTGGCGCCCGCTGCCATCGCGGCCATCGCCGGCCGGATCGCGGCCAGCGGCGCCAACATCGACCGGATCGGCAGGCTCGCGCACCGGCCGGTGACGTGCATCGAATTCGAGGTATCCGGTGCCGATCCGGATGCCCTGCGGGCCGCCCTGGCCCGCGAATCGCTCGACCAGCGGGCGGACGTGGCCGTGCAGCGCGGCGGACTGCACCGCCGCGCGATGCGGCTAATCGTGATGGATGTCGATTCCACCCTGATCAGCGGCGAGGCAATCGACCTGCTCGCGGCGCGGGCCGGCTGCGGCGCGCAGGTCACCGCGCTGACCGAGGCGGCGATGCGCGGTGAGCTGGACTTCGAAGCATCCCTGCGGGAGCGGGTCGCGCTGCTAGCCGGGCTGGAGATGGCCGCCGTCGATGCCGTCCGGGCTGAGCTGCGGCTGGCGCCGGGCGCGCGCACGCTGATCCGGACGCTCAAGCGGCTCGGCTACCGGTGCGGGATCGTCAGCGGCGGCTTCACGCAGTTCACCGACGGGCTGGCCGCCGAGCTCGGGATCGACTACTCGGCAGCCAACACCCTTCAGATCGCCGGCGGCAAGCTTACCGGCCGGGTAACCGGCCCGGTCATCGACCGGGCCGGGAAGGCAGCGGCAATGCGCCGCTTCGCGGCCGAGACGGGCACCCCGCTGAGCCAGACAGTGGCGGTCGGCGACGGCGCCAACGATCTCGACATGATCGCCGCGGCGGGCCTGGGAATCGCCTTCAATGCCAAGGCGGCCGTCCAGGACGCGGCCGACGCGTCGGTGAGCGTCCCGCACCTGGACGTGATCTTGTACTTGCTCGGCATCTCCCGGGACGACGTGGAAGCCGCGGATGCAGCGGACGCGATGGTTCCGTAGGCACGATGCCTGCCCGTGCCCGCGGCTCAGCAGGCCGGGCGCGGGGTCCAGAGCTCGACGAGGTCGCCGTCTCCCGGCGCGACGGCGTCCCATGGCACCGCCAGGTCGATCAGGGCGACCGCCGCCGCCGGGAAGCCTGCTGGCTGGCCGAGCAAGTCGGCCGCCAGGTCCTGGGCAGCCGGATTGTGGCCAACGTACATCAGCGTCGTCACCTCGGCTGGTGCTGCCCTGATGATGTCAAGCAGGTCGCCGGCCCCGGCGTGGTAAAGTCTCGGGTCCTCGCGCGTGGTCACGGCGGTTTCCAGCCCGGCGGCGATCTGCCGCCAGGTCTGCCTGGCCCGCCGCGCGGTGGAGCACAGCACCAAGTCGGGGATCATGCCGCGGGCGCGCAGCCAGGCGCCAGCGGCGGCAGCGTCGCGCCGCCCGCCCGGGCTCAGGGCGCGCTCGGCATCCGGGCCACCGGGCAGGTCACCTGCCTTCGCATGCCGCATAACGATCAGTCGCCGGGTGGCGTGCATGGCACCATCGTGCGCCATCGGGAGCGTGACCGCTGGCCGGCGCGCTGACTTGGGGTCAGGTGGCGGATGTACCAGCTGACGTCTTGCCTTCCTCGCCCGTTGCCGTGCTGCCTTCCTGACCCGCGGCCGCCCTGCCTCCCTCGACCGCGGCCGCCGGGCCGCCGGAAACGCCTGGCTGGGCCGCGCCGCCCGGCCCGGATGACGCGATGCTGGTCGACCGGCGCTTGGAGAAGATCACTGCGCCCACCACGATGGCAACCGCGACGATGGCGACACCAGTCCGGAGCGGCCCGTTATGGCTGTATTTCACGACGCTCGTCGCAATCAGCAGCGATACCAGGTTCATCACCTTGATCAACGGGTTGATCGCCGGGCCCGCGGTGTCCTTGAACGGGTCGCCGACGGTGTCGCCGATGATCGTGGCCTCGTGCGCGTCCGAGCCCTTGCCGCCGTAGTTGCCATCCTCGACCAGTTTCTTGGCGTTGTCCCAGGCGCCGCCGGAGTTGGCCAGGAAGACCGCCATTAGCGCACCCGCCGCGATGGCGCCGGCCAGGAACGAGCCGAGCGGCGCGTAGCCGAACGCGAAGCCGACCGCTATCGGCGTCAGCACGGCCAGCAGGCCAGGCGTGGCCAGCTCGCGCAGCGAGTCCTTGGTGCAGATGTCCACGACCCGGCCGTACTCGGGCTTCTCGGTGAAGTCCATGATCCCCGGGTGGTTGCGGAACTGCTCCCGGACCTCGTAGACCACCCGCCCGGCCGCGCGGCCGACGGCCATGATGGCCAGGCCGGAGAAGTAGAACACCACGGCTGCGCCGATCATGACGCCGACCAGGACGTTCGGCTTGTCGACCGACAGGCTGAAGGTGCCGGCCGCGCTGCCGAGCGCGGTCTCCACGGTGCTGCGGAACGCCCCGAACAGGGCGGTCGCGGCGAGCACCGCGGTGGCGATCGCGATGCCCTTGGTGATCGCCTTGGTGGTGTTGCCGACCGCGTCCAGCCGGGTCAGCACCTGCGCGCCCTCGCCGTCCACGTCGCCGGACATCTCGGCGATGCCCTGGGCGTTGTCGGACACCGGGCCGAAGGTGTCCATCGACACGATGACGCCGACCGTGGTCAGCAGCCCGGTGCCGGCCAGCGCAACGGCGAACAGCGCGATCGTCGCGTTGCCGGTGCCGAGCAGGAACGCGCCGTAAACGGCGGCCCCGATCAGCAGTGCCGAGTAAACCGCCGACTCCAGGCCGACCGAGATGCCGGACAGGATCACGGTTGCAGGCCCGGTCAGCGAGCTCTCGCCGATCTCCTTGACCGGGCGGCGGTTGGTCTCAGTGAAGTAGCCGGTCAGCAGCTGGATGGTGCTGGCCAGGACGAGCCCGATGAGGACGGCGCCGATGGCCAGCAGCCGCGGGCTGCCGCCGTGCGCGAGAATCGCCAGGCTGCCCGGGCCGGTGACGCCCTTGAGGTCGCTGAACTTGGCCGGCAGGTAGATGAACGTGGCGGCGATGACCAGCACCAGCGAGATGATCGCGGAGACGAAGAAGCCGCGGTTGATGGCGGTCATGCCGCTGCGGTCGCCCTTGCGCGGGGCGACCACGAAGATGCCGGCCACCGCGGTGATCACGCCGACCATCGGGACGATCAGCGGGAACACCAGGCCCTGCGACCCGAACGCCTTCACGCCCAGGATCAGCGACGCGACCAGCATGACCGCGTAGGACTCGAACAAGTCGGCGGCCATCCCGGCGCAGTCGCCGACATTGTCGCCCACGTTGTCGGCGATCGTCGCGGCGTTCCTCGGATCGTCCTCCGGGATGCCCTTCTCGACCTTGCCGACCAGGTCGGCGCCGACATCTGCGGCCTTGGTGAAGATACCGCCGCCGACTCGCATGAACATCGCCAGCAGCGCAGCGCCGAAGCCGAAGCCCTCCAGCACGCTGGGCGCGTTCGCCTTATAAAGGATCACCACCAGCGCGGCGCCGAACAGACCGAGCCCGACAGTGAACATGCCGGCCACGCCGCCGGTGCGGAAGGCGATCCGCATCGCGGGCCGCTCGCCGTCAGCCCCGGCGCGGGCCGCGGCCGCCACCCGGACGTTGCCGCGGACCGCCAGCGACATTCCGGTGAAGCCGGTCAGCGCCGAGAAGAACGCCCCGACCAGGAAGAACCCGCTTCGGCCCCAGCGCACGGACGCGGTGTCCGCGGGCAGCAGCAGCAGCACGAAGAAGATCAGCACGACGAAGACGCTCAGCGTCCTGAACTGCCGCCGGAGATAGGCAGCCGCGCCCTCCTGGATAGAAAGCGCGATCTCCTGCATCTTCTCGGTGCCCTGCCCGGCCGCGAGCACCTGCCTGACCAGCACCCCGGCCACGCCTAGCGCGAACAGCGCGATCACGGCCACCACGACGACCCAGGTCAGGTTGGCGCCGGTCACACCCGGCGCACCACCCGCCAGAGCGAGGCTTAGCCTAGACATCTGTCCTCCTCGACAGGAAACACGCTACGCGCGACAGTGCGTCCCAGCGCAAATTCGTGGCATCCGGGCGGGGACGCGGCATCGGCCGACCAGCGAGGAGCGCCACCACCGGCAGTGCCGGGAGTCTACGCAGGCAGGTCACTAGGCGGTAATGCGACCCCCGCATTCCTGGCAAAGCCACGGCCCGGCCGGACCGGCCGGCCGCTAACCGCGCTGCCGGACAGCGGCTCAAGGCCGCAGGCCAAGCGCGGGCCAGCTCATCCTGATGCTGACGCCTCCCGCAGTCTCGCTGATCTGGACATCATCGGCCAGGCCAGCGATGACCGCGAGGCCGAGGCCGTGATCCAGTCGCGGGCGCCTGGCTGGCCCGGCGGCGGCCACGGTGCCGTCGGCCGCAGCGCCGGCCAGCCCGCCGCCGACGGCACTGGCATCGACGGCCACGCCAGCACGGTCAGCGCCGTCAGCGCCCGCGGCACCGGTGTCAGTCACCTCGACCTCGAACCTCCCGGCGGAATCGGTCAGCGCGATCCTGACCGGCTCGGCCGGGCAGTACAGGCGGTGCGCTTCCACCGCCCGCGAGCACGCCTCGCCGACAGCCAGCCGGACCTCGTCGAGCAGCGCCTCATCGACGCCGCTGCGCCTGGCCACCGCGGTGGCGACGAGCCGGGCCGTGCGCACGTGCGCAGGCAGGGCCGTGAAACTAACTTCGACCGTGGGCATCTCGGAGCATGCGCCGTTGCTACTTCTCGGCTTTTCTCGCCGTGATTGCCTCGTCGACGGTGTCGTGAATGCCGAAGACCTTGGTGAGGCCCGTGATCCTGAAAATCTTCAGGATCCGCTCCTGCGTGCAGACCAGGTCGAGCGAGCCATCGTGCGCACGAACCCGCTTCAGCCCTCCGACCAGGACTCCCAGCCCCGTCGAGTCCAGGAACTCGACCTTCTCCATGTTCACCACGAGCTGGTAGAAGCCGTTGTTCACGAGCTCGATGAGGAGTTCACGCAGTCGCGGCGCAGTGTAGACGTCGATCTCGCCCTCGACGTCGACAACCTCGATCCCGTCCTTGCCGTGGTGATCAAGCTTCAGATCCACAAATCCTCCAGCGCCATGCGGCCATCGTGTCAGCGTCGCGGCCCAGTGAAATCCCGGGCTTCCAAGGGTGCGGTCTTGCTCCCGACGCGAATTCAATCACGCTCTGAGGTCATGTCTATACCAGATCACGCTTCGAGGCACCTTGCTGCCGGATGACACACTGAAACCCGATGCCAGCGGTGACGCCGCTCGTCCCCGACGAGCAACCGGTCTCCGGTGCGCGCGCGAGCCGAGCGGCCGGCCAGGCCGCCGGTTCGGCCGGCCGGCCGCAGCAGCATGCCCCGGACCAGGACAGACGTGTCCCTGGCCACGACGATAGTGTCCTCCCGCCGGTTACTGAAGTACCGGACCAAACTGGCCGGGTCCGGCATGAACCGGGTCACACTGGTGCCGCCCGGCTGCTGCGCCACGGTGCGCGATCGGGACGGCTGACGCACGTCGAGCGCATCCCGGCCAGGGCAGGGCGGACCGCGGAGTGGCCGGCCTGGGTGCCGGCTGAGGTAGCGGCGGCGTTCGCGGCGGCCGGGGTGCCGGTGCCGTGGGCGCACCAGGCAGCCGCCGCGGACCACGCCAGCGCCGGGCGGAACGTGATCATCTCAACTCCGGCAGCGTCCGGGAAGTCGGTCGGATACCTGCTGCCCGCGCTGACCGGGGTGCTGGCCGGGCGGACCGCGCTCTACATCGCGCCGACCAGGGCGCTGGCCGCCGATCAGCTGCGCGTGGTGCGATCTCTGCGCATCCCCGGCGTGCGCGCTGCCGTCGTCGACGGAGACACCGCGGCGGCTGACCGGGCCTGGGCCCGGTCGCATGCCAGCTACCTGCTTACCACGCCCGACATGCTGCACCACATGCTGCTGCCCAGGCATGCCTGGTGGGACGGTTTCCTGCGGCGGCTGCAGTACGTGATCGTCGATGAGTGCCACGGTTATCGCGGCGTCTTCGGATCCCACGTGGCCCATGTCCTGCGGCGGCTACGGCGGATCGCGGCGCACCACCGGCCGGCCGGCCGGGACGGCACTGGCCCGGTATTCATCCTCGCATCGGCGACGATCAGCCAGCCCGGGCGGTGCGCGAAGCTGCTCACCGGGCTGGACGCCGAGGAAGTCGCGGAAGACAGCGCGCCGCACGGCCCGTTTACCTTCTGTCTATGGGAACCGCCGCTGACCACATTGCGGGGCGAAGCCGGCGCGCCGGTCCGGCGGACCGCGACGGCAGAGGCCGCCGGACTGCTCGCGGACCTGGTGATCGAAGACGTCCCGGCGCTCGCCTTCGTCCGGTCCCGTCGCGGCGCCGAGGCGGTGGCGCACGGGGCCAGGCGGGCGCTTGCTGCGGCCGGCGCGGCCAGCCACGCGCAGCGGGTGGCTGCCTACCGCTCCGGCTACCTGCCCGAGGATCGGCGGGAGCTGGAGGCGTCGCTGCGGGCGGGCCGGATAACCGGCCTGGCCACCACCACCGCGCTGGAGCTCGGCGTGAATATCAGCGGGCTCGACGCGGTGCTGATCGCGGGCTGGCCAGGTACCCGCGCCGCGCTCTGGCAGCAGGCCGGGCGGGCCGGGCGGGATGGCCGCGATGCCGTCGCCGTCCTGATCGCCCGGGACGATCCGCTGGACACCTACCTGGTCCATCACCCGGAGGCGATCCTGCGCCGCCCGGTCGAGGCGACCGTGCTCGATCCCGGCAACCCGTACGTACTCGCGCCGCACCTGTGCGCCGCGGCCGCCGAGCTGCCGCTGGCCGAGGCCGACATCGACCTGTTCGGCCCGGCAGCCGCCGCGGTCGCGGACCGGCTGACCCGGGCCGGGATGCTGCGCTCTCGCGGGCCCTGGCGGTACTGGACGCGGCATGGCCGGGCGGCGGTGACCGGCCTGCGCGGAACCGGCGGGCTGCCCGTGCGGATCGTGGAGGAATCGACCGGACGGCTGGTCGGGACCGTGGACGAGCCGTCAGCGCACGTGCTCACCCACACCGGCGCGGTCTACCCGCACCAGGGCGAGACCTACCTGGTATCCCGCCTCGACCTGGCCGACGGCGTGGCGCTGGTGCAAGCCGGTGATCCGGGATATGTCACCTCGGCCCGGGAGTGCACGACGATCGAGGTCACCGGCGAGCTGGATCGTGCATCCTGGGGCCGGGCGAGGGTGCACTTCGGTGATGTCGAGGTGACCAGGCAGGTGACTTCCTACGTCCGCCGCCTGCTGGAGACCGGGCAGCCGGCCGGACAGACGCCACTTGACCTGCCGCCGCGCACGCTGCGGACCAGAGCTGTCTGGTGGACGATCGGCGCCGGTCAGCGGGCCGGCCTGGCCCGCGGCGGAGTCGACCTGGCCGGCGCCGCGCATGCGGCCGAGCACGCATCGATCGGGTTGCTGCCGCTTGTCGCCGCATGCGACCGCTGGGATGTCGGCGGGGTCTCGGCTGACCTGCACCCGGCCACCGGGCTGCTGACCGTCTTCGTCTACGACGGGCATGACGGCGGCGCGGGATTCGCCGAGCGCGGGTTCGCCGCAGCGGCGGACTGGCTCCGGGCCACCGCGCAGGCAATCTCCTCGTGCGAATGCAGCGCCGGCTGCCCGTCCTGCATTCAGTCCCCCAAGTGCGGAAACGGCAACGAGCCGTTGTCCAAAATGGGAGCGGTCAGGCTGCTGGAATGCCTGCTAGGCGGCCGGGCCACCGTCTCGCCGCCACCACAGCGGCGGCGAGACGGGCCGGGAAGATGAGGTGACCCCCGCCGGGGGGGAGAGCGGGGGTCACCGTACGGTCCGGCTCCGGGGGGGCAGAGCCGGGTCCGTCACCCAGGAAAGCCTATGCGGAATGAGCCAAAGTTACCAGCCGGTTAGGACGGTAGTGTCTCGGTCCTTACGATCCGATCCCTCTATGCTGCCGGACTGCGGGCATATCCGTCGAGAGCGAAAGCCCATCCATTACAGCTTTCTTTCATCTGGGCAAGACGATCATCCCGCGGCCTGCTGCGCTGGCATTCGGTCCGCCGTTATACACCTGCGGCCTGATCAGCAGACATCGTCATCGTGAGCACCTCGGGCCGGAGCCGTCCCGGCCCGGCCGGCCGGGAGCCGGCGGTGCCCGGGGCCAGGGTCATTGCCCGCCGGTGGCGATCACGGGCGGCTGCGATCGCGGCGAGGCGGAGTTTACGCTCACGGCGAAGCGAACGCCGGCCGGGCTGCCCGGCGGCGGGACTGGCCGGCGGCGGGACTGGCCGGCGGCGGGACTGGCCGGCGCTCGAGTTGCCACGCCCTCGCCGCGATCCGCAAGACCAGTCGCCTGACCAGGCTAACGGTGCCTGACCAGGCAGGACTACCCAGCTCAGGGCATGTTAGCCGGTGAATCGATCGAGATCACGAATTGGTCACGCAACAGTGCTTTCCAACCAGCCGGATCCGACGTACAAAGGTGTTACGGACCAAGACGTCCGGGCACGGCAACCGGGTACCCACGCGCGACCAGCCGCGGGAGGCGTGCCGAGGCAGGCGAGTCCGCCAGGACAAGCCGCCCGGCAATATTGAGGTGCACGCTTGGTAACCCGGAGTGACGTGGCTGGCGACGGCGCCCCATTACGGGGCGCCGTTTGCCGTTCCCGCACCGCGGCGTGAAGACACGCCGCGGTCTTCAGAGGGCTCCGGCCACCGGTTGCGGCACCGGATGCGGAAGACTTGGCCCCGACATCACCAGAGGGGAGAGCACCGATGGCCGACTCCGCAGTCCGGCAGCCGGTGGACAGTGCGCGCGATCAGTCTCTTGGCAGCCTGGTATCACTGGCCGTCAAGGACGTTACCCAGCTCTTCAGGTACGAACTCGACCTGGCAAAGGTCGAGCTCAAGGCGGACGCCCGGCGGGTCGCCTTTGCCGGGACGCTACTGGTGATCGCCGGCTTCGTCGCCTGCCTCGTGCTCATGCTGGTCAGCTTCTCCTTCGCCTACGGCCTGATCGCATTGGGCATCTACGCATGGGCCGCCTTCCTGATCGTGGCCGGCACCTACGTCCTGCTGGCCGCGCTCGCGGTGCTCGTCGGGGTGCTCAAGTTCCGCGGCCTTGGCGGGCTGTCCAGGACGCGCCAGACTGTCCAGGATGACCTGTCCCTGATCCGGCGCGACAGCGGGACGCCGGTGGCCGGCCAGCCGGCCAGCACGTCAGCTGGAGCGGAGTGATCTCATGCCTTCGCGGAGCGACGGGCCGATCTATATCGACGGCCCCTGGTCGCACCGGACGGTCAGCGCCAACGGGACCCGCTTTCACGTCGCCGAGTGCGGGGACGGGCCGCTGGTCCTGCTGCTGCACGGGTTCCCCCAGTTCTGGTGGACCTGGCGCGAGCAGCTGACCTCGCTGAGCGCTGCCGGTTACCGCGGCGTGGCCGCTGACCTGCGCGGCTACGGCGGCAGCGACAAGCCGCCGCGCGGCTACGACCTGGTCACCGCGGCGTCTGATGCCGCCGGGCTGGTCCGGTCGCTCGGCGAGGCTAATGCCGTGGTCGTCGGGCACGACTGGGGCGGCCTGGTCGCCTGGACCATGGGGACGTACTTCCGCAAGGTCGTCAGGAGGCTCGCCGTCGTTTCCGTGCCGCATCCGCTGCTGCTGCGCGGGGCGGTGCTGTCCGACCCGCTCGGCCAGGGCCGGAGCAGCGGATACGCGCTTGGCTTCCAGCTGCCGGTGCTGCCGGAGCGCCAGCTCGTCCGGCACGACGCGCAGCGGGTCGGCCGGATGCTCCGTTCCTGGTCCGGCCCCGGGTGGCCGGACCCGCAGACCGAGCGCCGCTACCGGGCGGCGATGTGCCTGCCGTCCGTTGCCCACTCCGCGCTTGAGTATCACCGCTGGTTCGTCCGCTCCAGGCTGCGGCCGGACGGAGTGCGATACGCCCGCAGGATGCGGGCACCGATTCAGGCACCGACCCTGCACATGCACGGAGCGCTGGACAGCTGCGTGCTGCCGGGCACGGCTCGCGGCTCCGGCAAGCACGTCGACGCACCGTACCGGTGGCGGCTGCTGGACGGGGCAGGGCACTTTCCGCACGAGGAACTGCCCGCCCGCTTCGACGCCGAGCTTCGCTCGTGGCTAGCCGACCCGGAACCTGAACGATGACCCGCCCGGGGCCGCGTGGCGGCCGGGACCGGGACGCCTGGGGACGACCGCGTAGCGCCCGGCCGCGGGACGAGCTAGGCCTGCCGCTGGGCCGCGAGGCCGGCCGCGAGCCGCCGCCTGCCGACGAGGCGGCGTTGCCTCCGGCCAGCGCGCTCGCGCTCGCGCAGCAGCTGATCGACGACGGCCGGGCATTTCGTGCCCATGAGGTACTTGAGGCCGCCTGGAAGGCGGCACCGGACGCCGAGCGCGAGCTATGGCAGGGCCTGGCCCAAGTTGCGGTAGGCCTGACACACGCGCAGCGCGGCAACGCCCGCGGCGCTGTCGCCCTGCTGCGCCGCGGTGCGGGCCGCGTCGGCGGGTTTTCGGCGGGTGATCAGCCCGCCGATCCGGCGGCCGGTCCGTCAGTTAGCCCGCACGGGATCAACGCGGCCGGCCGTCCGCACGGGATCGACGCGGCCGAAATAGCCAGGTCCGCCAGCAAGCTGGCGGACCTGATCGAGCATGATGGACTGGACGCCATTTCGGCCGACAGGATATTCGTCCGCATTGCGCCGCCGGGCAATGCCAATTTCAGCTAACGGTGAACTTTTAGCCGCCAGCGACCGGGCAAACCTTAACCACTATCCAGCCGACCGGGCGGCGGGACCCGAAGCGCAGCGCCCGGGACCGGCCACGCCAGCCGCGCAGGCTCCCGGCCGGCTAGTTGTCGCAGGACTGAGTGGACACCATGGCGGTGGCCGTCCTGCCAACCCGGGCATCGGGGGCTACCTCTGTTGCGGTCAGGGCGTAGCCGGTGTCTTGTGCGGACACCGCTGCGGCGAACACCACCCCATAGACCAGCCCACCGGGCGCCAGCAGCGGACCGCCCGAGTTGCCGGGCTTGACGACCGCCCGGATCGAATAGATCTCGCGGGTTACCGTGGTGGTCTGGTAGATGTCCGGGCTGCTGGCTGCCTCGCTGCCGCCGATCCGGGCGGCCACCATGGTCAGCGTGGGGGAATCCAGCGGGTATCCGGCCACGATCGCGCTGTCACCTGCGGATGCCTGCCCGGCGAAGCGCAGCGGCGGGGCAGTGAGCTGGGGCACGTACAAGATTGCGATGTCTCGCCGCGGGTCATAGAGCACGACCCGGGACCGCAACCGGGCGCCGCGCGGAGTGGATACCACCGGCCCTGGGTTCACGCCGGCCACCACATGCGCATTCGTGATCACGTGGTGCGGCGCGAAGACGAAGCCCGAGCCCTCGATCCGGCGGCGGCAGTCCGGCGCGGTGCCCTTGACCCGGACGATACTGCCCCGGTCCCGGACCAGCCCTCTGGATGACAGGACCCTATTGTCCGGTGGCGCGACGGACAGCGCCCCTTCCGCCCCGAGTGCGCCGAAGACCTGCGCGTATGGTCCGCGGGCCAGCAGCCGGCGGAAGTCGGAGAACATCACGCTGGCGGAAGGCGGCATGACCCGGTCCACGCCGCGCAGCACCGCGGAGTCGTTGACCTGGCGGGATATCAGCGGAAAAGGGGCATATGCCACCGCCGAGGCAATCAGCCAGGCGATGAGCAGCACCGAGATCACGCTGACGGCTGAGCCGCCGATAGCGTCGACGACCGTGGCGGGCCGCCAGGTCAGCCTGGAGCGCATAGCCACGCCGACGCCAGATGCCAGCAACTGGCCGATCATCGCGGCCACGAAGACGACGATGATGGCGACCAGCGCCTGCTGGGCCACCTCGCTAACCAGGGAACGTGCAATATGCGGGCCGAACACCGCGCCGACTGCGCCGCCCCCGATAAATCCGGCGAAGCTCAGCACGCCGATGATGAAGCCCTGGCGGTAGCCGGCCAGGGCGAAGGCGACGACGAGCACGATCAGGATCAGGTCCAGCAAGTCACCCGGCACGTGCCAACCGTATAGGGCCAAACCGGCTGGCCGGACCGCGTTCGCCAGCGGCGCCGGCCGGTGAAAGGCAAGCGGCTGCAGCCGGCTAACCGGCTAGCCGGGCAGCAACTCGCGGCGTCGGCGGATGCCGGAAAAGCCAGCGATACAAGATTTTTAACGCGGTGTACGGACGTGCACCGAGCCGCATTGCGCGATGACTGCCCGGCTCGACGGTCAGGAACCCGCGTCCAGGCCGCCGCTGCTCGCTATCAGCACGTCGGCGGGCAGGTCCTCGGCCCGGCTGGCATCCCAGGGAAGCTCCCAGCCGCCCAGCGCGAGCAGTCGGTCCACCAGCATCGCCGTGAAGCCCCAGACCAGCATCCCGGCGACCCGGAAAGCCGGGCTGGCCACGCCAGACGGGAGCCGGATGCTCAGCCGGTGCGCAGGATCAGCGAGGTCTGCGACGGCGACCCGGGCCACCGCGGCGACTTCTACCGGATCACCCGGCCCGACCGGGGCGGGCCGCTGCCACCAGGCGAGCACCGGAGTGACGGTGAATCCGCTCCGCCAGATGAACATGTCCGGCAGCACGGCGAGCACCTGGACGCCGGCAGGGTCGACCATGGCTTCTTCGGCTGCCTCCCGCAACGCCGCCTGGACCGGGCCGTCGTCGGACTCGTCGATCGCGCCACCGGGAAAGGCCGGCTGGCCCGCATGCTGGCGCATCCTCGGACCGCGCTGGACCAGCAGCAGATCCGGCCCGTCCGCGCCGAGCCCGAAGAGGATCAGCACCGCCGCCGGGCGCCCTCCTGGCCTCGGCTGCAAGGCCGCTGGCACCTGCATGCCCGCGGCAGTCCTGGCCAGCTCCGACAGCCAGCCGGGAACGTTGGGGTCTCGGCTGGCCGCCGTCATGAGAATGACCCAGTACGGACGAGCTTGCGCGCGGCCTTCTCGTCGGTGGGCCCGATGCCGAACGACGGGCAGAGCGCGGCCAGCCCGCAGGCCCCGCAGGCCGGCCTGCGGGAATGGCATACGCGCCGGCCGTGCCAGATCAGCCGGTGCGACAGCAAGGTCCACTCCTTGCGCGGGATCAGCGATCCCACCTCGTGCTCGATCTTGACCGGGTCGCTTTGCACGGTCCAGCCGAACCGGCGGCTCAGCCGGGCAAAGTGGGTATCAACGGTAATGCCGGGCACGCCGAACGCATCGCCGAGCACGACGTTTGCCGTCTTCCGGCCCACCCCGGGCAGCGTGACGAGATCGCGCAGGCGGCCTGGCACCTCGCCGCCGTACCGGTCGCACAGGGCCTGGCCGAGCCCGATGAGGCTGGTCGTCTTGGCCCGGAAGAACCCGGTCGACTGGATGATCTTCTCTACCTCGCCGCGGTCGGCGGCGGCATAGTCGGCGGCCGTGCGGTAGCGGGCGAATAGCACCGGCGTGACCAGGTTGACCCGCTTGTCTGTGCACTGCGCGGACAGGATCGTCGCGACCAGCAGCTCAAGCGGGCTGCTGAAATTGAGCTCGCAGTGCGCGTCGGGATAGATCAGCGCAAGCTCGCGGTTGATCCGGCGCGCGCGCCTGACCAGGGCGGTCCTCGACGGGGTATCAGCTACCACGGGCATAGCCTATTGATCGCCGGTGGCTGCGCGTACGTGCACCGTGCACAGGCCAGGCCGGAACGGCATGGCGGCGGGCAAGCGGGCCGCGGAGACATGCCGGCCAAGGACGACGATCACCACCGACCGGGCACCCGCCAGCCGCAGCGCCGCGCACGCGGACTGCGCGCTAGCGCCGGTGGTCCAGGTGTCGTCGAGCAGCAGGACATCCGCGCCGTGCACAGGCGCCGCCCGGAACCGGTCAGCGTCCAGGTCCCTAGCTCCGGGCTCATCACGTAAGCGCAGCTCAAGCCCCGCTGGCGGGAGCGCGAGACAGGAGGCGGCCAGTGCCTGCAGCGGGTGCGGGCGGCAGCGCCCGCGGCCGCTCGGCACCACCGCGAGGTGCGTCGGCATGGTCATCCCGGCGGCGCGCCAGACGCACTGGCCGTGGTCGCGCAGGAAGACGACGAGCAGCGCGCGGATGGCTGCCCTGGCCGGCCCGGCGCCGAGGCGGCCGGACTTGTATAGCCAGAGATTCCTGGCGTGCTCACTGCCTTTCACCGCGTAGCAGATCGGCACGACTACGTCGGCAAGCAGGCCGGGCAGCGTTTCCGCGTGCAGGCCGCACGGGTAGCAGCGGGCATTCGCGGCCGGAACCGGGATCCGGCAGGCGGCGCACAGGCCGCGGCGAGCCGGGGGCGGCGCGCTGAGCTGCGGCGCCTGCCTGCGGACCAGGCCGGCCAGGGATTCCCACCCGGAAGACGGCACGCTGGCAGCCAGCGCCGGGCCGGGGTCCAGTGCCGCCGCGTCGCCGGGTACCGGCGGACACCCGCCGCGGCCGTCAGCCCGGATCGCATCGCCGGCTCCGCCGTCCATGACCGCCACGCTACGGCGGGCCACTGACGATTCAGCAGGCCTGAATGCGGCTGACGGGGTACCCGCTACCAGGCGCGAGATAAGCTGGCTGACGGCCTTCGCGGCACGCTCCGCTACGCTCGTTGGGGGGCGGCGCCTGGCCGCCGGGCCTCGGCAGCCGACAGCAGAAGCGGGTCGGCCGGGCGCCAGACAATGACGCGTCCGGTGCTGCGGCACTTCGCGGCCAGCCGGACGGCAGTGATCCACCACCGGGAAGACCGTAATGCGAACGCCTTGGACAGCAGCCGGGACGCCGGGCGACGCTGCCCGCGTCACCCCGGCGGCAGGAGCGGGCGCGGCCGGAGCAGGCACTGCCGGAGCAGGCGCGGCCGGAGCAGGCACTGCCGGAGCAGGCGCGGCCGGACCGGACGGGGCCGGCGCCGCGGCCGGGTCGGCCGGATCAGCGCGCCGTCGCCGCGGCTGGCGCTCAGCCGCCGCGCGGGTGCCACGGCAGTGGCACGCGGCGCGGCGGCGGTACGCCCGGGCGGCGACGGTGCGCCGGCACTGGCTGGCGGCGGTCTTGCTGCTGGCCGGGCTGGTGCTGCGGCTACTCGCTCAGATCGCCTACCGGCCCGCGCTGCTTTACATTGACACGGTCAAGTACCTGTACAACGCCTGGCCGGGCACAGACCCGGTCGGCTACGCGGTACCGCTCAAGTTCATCCTGCTGTTCGGCGACCTTTCCGTGGTGGCAGCGATTCAGCACCTGCTCGGCCTGGCGATGGCCGCCGCCTTGTACCTCGTCCTGCTGCGCCGCGGCTGTCCCCGCTGGCTGTCGGCGCTGGCCATCGCGCCGGTCCTGCTGGATGCCTATCAGCTCCAGATGGAGCAGACGATCATGCCGGACGTGTGGTTCGAGGCGCTGATCGTCGCCGGGCTGGCGGTGCTGCTCTGGCGGCCGCGGCCGGGCCTGCGCGCCGTGCTCGCCGCCGGGCTGATCCTCGGCGCATCCGCCACGCTCCGGCAGGTCGGCGAGATCCTGCTGCTGCCCGCCGCTGCCTTCGCGGCGATAGCGGCCGGCGGCTGGCGGGTGCGGGCCGGCCATGTGGCGGCGCTCTGCGCGGCCTTCGCGCTGCCGATCCTGGCCTATAACGGCGTCTCCCTCGCGCGCAGCGGGCACTTCCGGCTCTCGCATTCCGGTACCAGCGAGCTCTACGGCCGGATGGCGGCGGCTGCCGACTGCGCGACGCTGCGGCTGCCGGCGGCCGAGCGGGCACTGTGCCCGACGCCGGGCCAGCGGGCGCTCGGCCCGGACGGGCTGGAGCACAGCTCGGCGTCGCCGCTGAAGGACTTCGCCCCGCCGGCCTGGCACGTCGCGCAGCAAGGCCATCGCCGACTTCGACGACCGGGTGCTCCGGCAGCAGCCGCTGCGGGTAATCGGCGGGCTCGGCAGTGACATGGCGAAGCTGTTCACGCTGACCCGGTTCACCAGCCCCGGGGACACGCCGATCTCCCGCTGGCAGTTCCAGCGCGGCTATCCGACCTACGGAGCCACTATCGGGGTTACCCGCCAGCATGTCCTGGTGCTCGGCGTGCAGCTGACCGCCAGCGGCGGGATCAACACGCTGCGCCCGCTGCCCGCGTCAATGGGCGGCAAGGCGGCGGTCAGCACCGGCCTGGCCAGCTTCCTGCGCGGCTACCAGCGCGACGGCGGCTTCACCCCCGGCCCGCTGCTCGCCTTCGCTGCCCTGGCCGGGCTGATCGGGTCGGCCAGCCTGGCCCGCCGCCGGACCCGTCCCGCCGCCGGCCAGGCCGCTGCCGCGCTCGCCTGCTTCCTGTTCTGGACCACGGCCGTCGCCGTGCTCGTCATCTCTGACCTGTTCGAGTTCTCCTGGCGCTACCAGCTCCCGGCACTGATCACCCTGCCGCCGGCCGGCGCGCTCGGGGTCGCCGTCATCCTCAGTGGCATCAGGCGCCGACGCGGCGCCGGTCCGGCCGGCGGCGAGCGCGGTCAGGTGCCACAGCTGGCCGCGCCGGCCAGGTGATCCCCGCGCTGCGGCGACAGCCTGCCCCGCCGCCCCGGCCGGGCGGGCTGCGGCAAGCGCTGCGGCCGGGCAGTCTCACGATCGCGCTGCGGCGGCACTGGCTCGCGGCGGCCTTCCTGCTGGCAGGCCTGGCCCTGCGGGTGGCGGCTCAGATCGCCTACCGGCCGGCCTTGTTCTACATCGACTCAACCAGGTACCTGTACCACTCCGGCGGCAGCGACCCCGTCGGCTACCGGCTGCCACTCAAGATCATATTGACCGTAAGCAGCTTTAACGGGGTCGTCGTGGTGCAGCACCTGCTCGGGCTCATGATGGCCGTGGCACTGTACTGGATCCTGCTGCGGCGCGGATGCCCGCGCTGGCTCGCTGCGCTCGCCATCGCGCCCGTCCTGCTGGATGCCTATCAGCTGCAGATCGAGCAGACGATCATGCCGGACGTGTGGTTCGAGGCGCTGATCGTCGCCGGGCTTGCGGTACTGCTCTGGCAGCAACGGCCGCCGATGTGGGCCGTGCTCGCCGGGGGCCTCGCGCTCGGCTCGTCCGCGACAGTCCGCCAGGTGGGCGAGATTCTGCTGCTGCCCGCGCTCGGCTACGTGCTGGTTGCGGTGGGCGGCTGGCGGCGCCGGGCCGGCTATGCGGCCGCGACGTGCGCCGCCTTCGCGATCCCGATCATCGGGTACAGCAGCCTGTCGCTGGCGCTGACCGGCCATTTCTGGCTCTCGCACTCCGGCGCCACTACCGCCTACGGGCGGATGGCGGCAGCCGCCGACTGCGCGACGCTGCGGCTCCCGGCGGCCGAGCGGGCACTTTGCCCGACGCCGGCACAGCAGGCCACCGGCCCGGATGAGCTTGAGCACAGCGCCCGCTCGCCGCTGCGGCCGTATTACGCGAACCTGCCATCCGGCGAGGCATCCCGGCTGGTAGCGGCATTCAACCGGCAGGTGCTGGCCCAGCAGCCGCTGACCGTGGCGCGCGCGGTCGGCCGAGACGCGCTGAAGCTGTTCGCGCTGACCAGGACCACAAGCCCCGGCGACCCGCCGATCTCCCGCTGGCAGTTCCAGCACAGCTATCCGACCTACCCGCCGGATGCCTCGCGGCAGATCATCGCGGCCGCGGGCCGGAACTACGGTGGCGGGGGGCCGACCGTGCACCGCCAGCTAGCGGCCTTCCTGCGCGGCTACCAGCTCGGCGGCGGCTACCCGCCGGGTCCGCTGCTGGCCTTCGCCGCGCTGGCCGGGCTCATCGGCTCGGCCAGCCTGGCCCGCCGCGGCCGGGTCCGGCCGGACGCGCAGGCCGTCCCGGATCGCGGCGCCGGCCTGGCTGGCCGTGCCAACTCGGGCGTCTGGCCAGCGCGGCAGGCAGCCGTGGCGTGCTTCCTGTTCTTCGCGACCGCCATCGCTGTGCTCCTTACCTCTGATCTCTTCGAGTTTTCCTGGCGCTACCAGCTCCCGGCCCTGGTCACTCTCCCGCCGGCCGGCGCGCTCGGGATCGCGGTCATCCTCGCCGCAGTCGGCGCCCGCCGCGCCGTCAGAACCACCCGCGCCGGCGGAACAGCATGAACAGCCCGGCTGCCGCGGCCAGCTCGGTGCCGATCCCGAGCGCCAGGAAGGCCGGAAGGCCGCCGAGCCGGCGGATCATCCAGCCGAAGTTCTGGCCGAAGAACCCGGTCAGGAACGTCAGCGGCAGGAAGACCGTGGCGATGACCGTGAGCTGCTTCATCACCTCGTTCAGCCGGTTGGACACTATCGACAGGTAGGCGTCCATCACGTTGCTGAGCAGGTCGCGGTAGCTGTCGACGAGATCGCTGATCCGGATCAGGTGGTCGTACAGGTTCCGCAGATAGGGCTCGCCGGCCGGCGTCATTCCCGGCAGGCTCGCCACCCCGGACACCAGCGACGCCATGGCGTCGCGCTGCGGAGTCACCAGCTTCCGCAGGCTGACCAGCCATTTCTGCATCTCGAACAGCCGCGAGAGCTGCTCGTTGCTCTGCTTGGCGAAGATCTGCTGCTGGAGATCGTCGATCCGGTCATCGAAGTCCGACAGCGCCGGGAAGAAGCTGTCGATCAGGGCGTCCAGGACATGATGCAGCAGGATCAGCCTGATCGGCCGCCGGCGCCCGGCGGCCGGATGCCGGGCGAGCACGCCGTCTTCGCGGCGCAGGCTTGCCTGCAGCTCCTCTAGGACCGTGCAGGGATCCCGCCGGATCGTGATCAGGTAGCGCTCGGAGATGAAGCAGTGAATCTCGACCAGTGACTCGCCCGCGCCCTGCGCGCCGTAGGTAACGAGATAGCAGACATCGCCGAAGTCCTCCAGCTTCGGGCGCTGGCCGAAGTCCTCGACATCCTTGAGCGCGAGCGGATGCAGATCGAAGATATCGCGCAGCATGGCCAGGTCGTCAGTGTCCGGCCGGTCCAGATCCAGCCAGAGCAGCTTGTTGCCGTGCAGCAGCCGCTCAGTCGTCGGGCGGTCAGCGGTGACGACCGCGCCGTCGAGGCTGACGAGGTATCGGTTCACCCGGCTCATCGTGCCAAACCCGGCACCCGGCCGGCCCGGCGCCTGGCCAAGGTGATGACCCAGCGGATCGGCTACCTGCCAGGGTAAGCGCTGGCGCGATCCACCACATTGGCATCTGGAGCGGGCCGCAGGCCGCCTGGTGCCAGCTGCCAGGTCGCCGCGCCAGGCCAGCCGGTGGCGGCCCGTTTCAGATGGTGATTTTCCGGCTCCGCGGCCTCAGGCGGCGCGCTGGCCCGTGCGGCTGGCCGACCTGCTCGCGAGCAGGTCGCTGACCCCGCTGACCGTGCCGCCGAGGCCGCCGCTGGCCGCCCGGCGCACCGTCGCCTCGGCGAGGACTACCGCTTCCGCTGCCAGCTTGCGCACCTCTCGGCGACTTCACGATCGCCTGCCAGGATGTGCGCAGCCGCTCGATGCCCGCTCGTCCTTCCTGGCTGCCGGTCAGGTAACCGGCCACGAATCCGATGATCGCTTCCATCTTCCTGCCTCACCTTTTCGGCTCAGATCGAGCGGCCGTGGCCGGCCGCCACCTACATCTCGCGGAGTTCGAGGTAGCGCTTGACGTCAGGCAGCGACTGGACGATCGCCGCCAGCACGGCCGCGATCACCACTGCCTTGATCAGTCTCGAGATCATCTTGTTTCCTCCTCTGACCGCTGGTAGGTCATCGGTCCCCGGCCTGGTCAGCCGGATGTTTGGGTGGTGCTATCCGGCTCGATGGGCTCGACCTCGTCGGGCGAGAAGTACAGGAACCGGCCGTGGTTGCGCTGCAGTTCGGCCGCGGGGTCGTCCTCCGGGCTGACCGCCAGGTGCACTTCGCCGTCGACGTCGTGCAGCACTGCCTGCACCGTCGCCTCGCGGCCGGCCAGGAACAAGTCCTGGGCATCGGCGCGGCGGGCACCCGGCCGCATCCGGACCCGGCTGCCCCTGGCGATGCGGGCGCCAGCCACGATGACGTGATCGGTTTCTGGCGAAACCGTGCTGTCCGCGCCGGGATCCCACCAAGGCACCGACGGCCTGTCGGTGATCTCCCCGGCCTGCTCCGGCGCTGGCAGCCCGGGCGGGCCGCCCGCGGGCCGCAGGTAGCGAATGGCTCCGTGCATTCGCTCCAGCATTTCCGGCGGCAGGTCGTCAAGCCGGTCCATCAACTCGGCCGCGCGTGGATCAGTGGCGCGGGCCTGGCGCTTTTCGGAGTCAGTCAGCGCGAGCGTGCGCAGCGTGAGGATCTCGTCGATCTCAGTGGCATCGAAGAGGTCGCCGGCGCTTTCGGCGGCGACCTCGGGATGGTCGTAGAGGATAACTGGCGATGACAGCACGAGATCGGTGCAGTCGTCCGGGCCGGCCAGCACCGGCCAGGTCCCCACGTTGACGCAGCCGCCGACTTCGGCGGCGGCCCATTCCGGCGGATCCGTCATGGACAGGAAGGTGCCGCCGGGCGCGCCGATCAGCGAGTGCGCGGCGATGAAAGCATGCCGCAGGCCATCGTCCCTGTCCCGCAGCGGCACGGCGGGCATGGTGCGGTTCCGCACTCCGATCCGCAGCCGCAGCGCCTGGTACGGCCCGGCGACGCGCTCGGCATGGATGGCGATCACCCCGTCCAGCTCGCTCCAGCGGCGGACCAGGCGGCCGGCTTTTCCGGCCCGTCGAGTCGGTCAGGGCTTCGGCCGACTCGCCCGCGCCGACGTGGAACTCGATGATCCGGTCCGCGCCGAGCAGGTCGGCCACGCAGGCGGTTGCGTGCTGCTCCCGTTCGACGGCCTCGTCCCATTCGGTGAATTCGGATCCGTCCACGTACAGGGTGTCCACCTTGTGCAGCTCACCGGTATCCGGTGAGATCCCGTGCACCGTCCGGCGCTGCAGCTGCAGGAACCGGATCAGCATTCGCACCTCGGCGTCGGCTGGGCATTCGAGCAGGCACTCGGTCTGGCTCTCGGACGGCTCGGAGTCATCGATCCCGGCGTAGGCAGGCGGCATCAGCACGCCGAACTGAAACCTGATCTGGTTCTTCTGCGCCGAGCGGTGATAGGGGTAAAGCAGGTAGCCCTCGTAGAGAATGGCGTCCGCCACCTTGCGGGCATGGTCGAGATGGCTGGAATCGAGTCTCATGGCTGCCCCTCGCCGCCGTCCGCGCTGCCGGCCGGCTTCGCGGCTCGGGCCAGCAGCGCACGGAGCGTGGCATCCCACGTCGGCAGCGCCTGCCGGGTCTTGAACTGCTGCAGTTCATCCAGGGTCTGGCGGGTCATCTTGATCCACGCGCTGTTCGGGAAGTGGGCGTCGATCGCCTCGCGCCAGATGCTGATCGGCATCCGGTAGCTGGCTTCCTTGCTCCATGGCACCTGCTGCGCCTGCAGCCGGCCGTCGGCCATCCCGAAGACGGTGCCGCTGAACAGCAGCAGCAGCGGTACCTCGGCGCCGTCCAGGCCGGCGAAATACCTGGTCGACCCGATCTCCAGGTCATAGCTGAGCAGCACCGGCAGGTCGACCTCGATGCTGCCGGTGAAGCGGGGAACCATGATCGCCACGTTGGTGAACTGCAGCGGCCGGAGCGTCTCGGCCCAGCGCTGCGTCTCGCCGAACAGATCGTTCAGCCGCTCGGCCTCGGCGGCCGAGTAGCGCCGCCGGCTCGGCTCGATCCTGATCTGGCAGCGCAGCGCGATTGCCTCGACCCGCTGGCCGCTGGTGTCGCTGATGCGCAGCGAGAAGGCCATCGAGGGCGACACCGCGTAGCGGTCGGCGCGGGCACCGAGGCAGTCGAAGACGAGGTCAGCCATATCAGGCTTCCGCGGGGAAGGCCCGCGAGCGCGACCGGACCAGACCAAGGAACTCGGCGATGCTCTGCCTGGCCTCGGCGCCGCCGTCAAACCCGCGCCAGTGCAGCCGCATCCGGCCGGCCAGCTCATAGCAGGCGTCGATCGGCACCAGGAAATACTCGACCCCGGAGTCCGTGCGGCAGATCAAGATGGCCTCGACGTCTGCGTCCGCGGCGGCGAGCAGCGGATGCGCCACGGTCAGCCGGTCCCAGGCCTGCAGGTTGAGAGTGCTCTCGGTGGCCCCGGCCGGGCTCGGGTAGAACGCGCTGACCTCGCCGCGCTGCGAGCTGCGCAGGAAGAACGCCAGCCCGACCGGGATCTCGAATTCATCCCACTCGCCCACCGACAGCCGCCTGGCCGGGTCATGCAGGTACCGGTCAGGAACCGCGCGGTACCTGCCGCGGCCCGCCTGCGCGTGGGTGAAGAGCAGGTAGCAGGCCCGGCAGGCGCAGCAAAGCGTCGACTGCTCAAGATCCGCGATGTGGCCGTGCTCGGCCGGGACTTCGGTCGCGCACAGCTCGCACTTCTCCTGCGGCGGAGCGCCGCCCGGGGGCGGCCCGGGCGGCGCGCCAGGCCGCACGTCGAACATCTCGGCGTCCGCCAGGCCGGTGCCCGCGCCGCTGCCGCCCTGGCCGGCCTCGATGCCCGGTTCCGCCGGGGCCGTAGCCGACGTCCCGGGCTGAGCACCCGGGACGAACCTGCGCAGCCCGACCTTGCCGGTCATGCGCGGACCGCCTGCGGCAACGCCACCCGGACGCCCTGGCTGTCGGCGAGCAACGGCAGCGGGTCCAGGTGCATCGCCGGATCATCCAGGCCCTTCCCGGCCAGCCGCACGTTGTACCGGGCAGCGCAGCCGGGACATGTCAGCAGCTCGCGCGCTAGCGTTCCGGCGGCAAGCGACGAGCCGCATGCGGCACAGGAATCGCGGTACGCGTAAAGCGTACCGCGGACCGAGCAGACCAGGACGGATGTGCCGTCAGCCGAGGCGGTGACCGGCCGGGAACTCGGCGGCCCGATGTCCGGCAGGGTGACCCAGCCGACCTCGTTGCCTGCGCCGTCCCCGCCGCTCCCCTCCATTGCGGCGGGATCGCTGTCCCGTTCATTCGCTTCTCCTGGCTTACGGCCGATCTGCAGCAGTTTCGGGCCTGGTGCCTCGGTCATGCCCTCCACCACGACCTCGGTAACCTCGGGTGCCGCCTCCTCCACCGCGCCGGTGATGGCCAGCTGGACGGTCACGGTCGAGGACGGGCAGCCGTTGCAGCTGCCCTCCAGGCGCAGTCGCGCTACGCCGTCGGTCACCCCCAGGTACTGCACGCCGCCCGCGTGCGAGCCCAGGTACGGCCGGACCCGGTCGAGTGCCCGCTGGATGCGCGCATCGACGTCCAGCGGGTGCAGGTCATGCAGCAGCAACAGGCTCTCGATCAGCGGATCCTCGGCGAGCTTGGCGAGCATGGCCGGGCCGGCCTCACCTTGCTCGCTGAGCCCGGCGACTATCACGGCGAGACCGTCGCCGTAGAGCCCGACCAGCAACCCGACCAGTTCCTCGGCAGCTGCCACAACCTTCCCGTCCGCGTTCGCCCTGAGCGCGGACAGCAGTTCCTCCACCCGTGTCCCGACCTGCTGAACGCCGGTCATCCGTTTCGCCTCCGTCTGCCAGCGGTCCGCGGAACCCGGCCGGCGCCAGCTGCCGGGCGGGAATGGATCTGCGCCGGTCCGGGCCTGGGCGGGCGCCCGGGCCGGCCCGGCACATCAGGTCGCCAGGGTCACCGTCATCGGCGAGTGCACCTTGTCCAGCACCTTGCCGTTGCCGAGTGACATGTGCACTCCGCACGGCAGGCACGGGTCGTAGCTCCGGACGGCTCGCATGATGTCGATGCCCTTGAACCGATCCGGCGGATTCTCCTCGAAAATCGGGGTGTTCTGCACGGCGTCCTCGTAGGGTCCCGGCGTGCCGAAGCTGTCCCGCACGCTGGCGTTCCACGGCGTCGGCGGGTACGGGTGGTAGTTCGCGATCTTCCCGCCGCGGATCACCATGTGGTGCGAGAGCACGCCGCGGACCGCCTCGGTGAAGCCGACGCTGAATGCCTCGTCGGGCACGTTGAACGGCTCCCAGGTCTTCGTCCGCCCGGCCCTGATCTCGGCCAGCGCCTTCTCCACGAAGTGCAGCGCGGCAGCCGCCGAGTACGCCTGGAAATAGGTTCGGGCGCGGTCGCGCTCGATGGCATTGGACAGTGGCCGGCCTTCGGAGTCGTACGGGACCTTCCACTCGAACGTGACCTCGGGCCTGCTCATCGTGCGGGGCAGGTTGATCAGCACGCTGTGCCCGGTGGACTTGACGTAGCCGAAGTCGACCAGGCCGCCCTGCGCGGTCGCCCAGAGCCTGGCGATCGGCCCGCCGCCGGTGTCGGCGGCCAGGTGGTCAGTGCCGTCGAACCAGCGCGGCGACATCACCCAGCTGTACTTCTCCTCGAAGTTGCGCTTGCCCGGCCGCGGGATCGTGTGCTGGTTCCATGGGTGCCGCCGGTCGACCGGGTTGCCGAGGGCGTCCCTGGTCACGAACATCTCCTGGTCTTCCCAGTCCTCGTAGTAGGAACTGCCGAGCAGGATCCGGATGCCGAGGTTGATCTCGACCAGGTCGTTGGTGAGCAGCTGCCCGTCCCTGATGACGCCGGGGCTGACGAACATCTTCCGGCCCCAGTTCGACATGTTCTCGTACTTGAAGTCGCAGTGGTCCGGGTCGTTCAGGCTGCCCCAGCAGACCATGTCCGCGCGGCGCCGGCCGACTTCCTGGTAACCGGGCAGCGCCTGGTAGAAGAAGTCGAAGAGGTCGTCGTGCATCGGCACGACGCGCTTCATGAACTCCACGTAGCGCATCAGCCGGGTGAGATAGTCGGTGAACAGCTGGACGGTCGCCGTCGTCCCCACGCCGCCCGGGTAGAGCGTGGAGGGGTGCACGTGCCGCCCCTCCATCAGGCAGAACATCTCCCTGGTGGACCGGCTGACCTGGAGCGCCTCCCGGTAGAAGTCGCCTTGCAGCGGATTCAGCGAGCGCATGATGTCGCCGATGTACTTGTAGCCGTGCTCGGCGGCGTGCGGGCACTCCGTGCGGTTGGCCAGCTCGAGCACCCCCGGGTTGGTCTCGGCCACCATCCTCTCGCAGAAGTCGACCCCGACCAGGTTCTCCTGGAAGATATTGTGGTCGAACATGTACTCGGCAGCCTCGCCCAGGTTGATGATCCACTCGGCGAGGTGCGGCGGCCGCACTCCGTACGCCATGTTCTGGTTGTAGACCGAGCAGGTGGCGTGGTTGTCCCCGCAGATACCGCAAATCCGGCTGGTGATGAAGTGCGCGTCCCGCGGGTCCTTGCCCTTCATGAAGATGCTGTAGCCGCGGAAGATCGACGAGGTGCTGTGGCACTCGACGACCCTCTTCTGCTTGAAGTCGATCTTGGTGTAGATGCCCAGGCTGCCCACGATCCTCGTGATCGGGTCCCAGTTCATCTCCACTATGCCGGAGTCATCGACCGTCGTCATCGCTCATCCCTTTCCCTAATTCCTGAGCACCGCATTCGCCGAAGGCGGCACCGGTCGATGTCACCAGGTCCTCTTGTAGCCGGTCAGCAGCTCGTCGCCCTTTACCCGCCACTTGGGCTCGTCGTCAAGGGTCTTCGCGGTGAAGCCGCGGAGGGTCTTGATGACCGTCCCGTACAGGCTGCTCGCGGTCGTCGACACCCGCGAGCCCGGCGGCTCGTCCATGAACGGCATGAACTTGTCCGGGAAGCCGGGCATCGTGCAGGCGATGCAAATCCCGCCGACGTTCGGGCAGCCGCCGACGCCGTTGATCCAGCCGCGCTTGGGGACGTTGCACTTGACGACCGGGCCCCAGCAGCCAAGCTTGACCAGGCACTTGGGCGAGCCGTACTCGGCCGCGAAGTCGCCCTGCTCGTAATAGCCGGCCCGGTCGCAGCCCTCGTGCACGGTAGCGCCGAACAGCCAGGTGGGCCGCAGCGCCTCGTCAAGCGGGATCATCGGCGCCTGGCCGGCCACCTGGTAGAGCAGGTACAAGATGGTCTCGGAAAGGTTGTCCGGGTGCGTCGGGCAGCCCGGGACGCAGACGATCGGCAGGCCGGCCTTCGACCGCCAGTCCCAGCCGAGATAGTCGGGCACGCCCATCGCGCCGGTCGGGTTCCCGGCCATCGCGTGGATCCCGCCGTACGTTGCGCACGTCCCGGCGGCCAGGATCGCGGTTGCCTTCGGCGCGAGCCGGTCCAGCCACTCGTTGGTGGTCATCGGCTGCCCGGTCGCGGGATTGTTGCCGAACCCGCACCAGTAGCCTTCCTCCTTGATCGCCTCGTTCGGGATCGATCCCTCGACCACGAGCACGAAGGGATCGAGCTCGCCCCGGTCGGCCTTGTGCCACCACTCGATGAAGTTGTCGGCGCCCTGCTCCGGGCCGCACTCGAAGTCGATCAGCGGCCAGTGCACGGCGACCTTCGGCAGGCCGGGCAGCGCGCCGAGCGCGATCTCCTCGATGCTCGGCTGGGTCGCTGCCGTGAGCGCGACCGAGTCACCGTCGCAGCCCAGGCCGCCATTCATCCAGAGGATGTGAACCACGGGCTCGGCCACGGCCTCAGCCGTGTCGCTTGTCTGTGTGTCAGTGGCCATCCGAAGGCCACCTCCTCGCTTCTGGATCGGCCGAATACCGGATGTGCCGGGTGCCGTGACCACGGCGCGCAACGGCGCTGGCGGCTGGAGCACTGCGCTGCGGCGGCCCGGGCGGCGGCCAGGCAACGTTCGCTGCCCCGATGGCCCCCGGCCTCAGTGAATCGCGCGGCTGCTGCAGAAAAGATGGGCACGCACCTCGCCTCGGTGATGCGCAGACGACGTCATGGTAGACCCGCCATGAAGCGGGTTCAAGACACATCGGACAGTTTGTAGGACACAACTGTCTATGCATTGCGGGCAGCAGACTCATGTGTCCGTGCCGGTATGGCCTGCTATGCCCGGACGGCCGGTGACTTGCTCGCCGATGAGGGTTCCTGTTTCATCTTGTTGCACGTACCCTGACTTGTGCCCAGTCATGCTGTGCTGGGATTTGTCTAAGGGAGAGACCGGTGGCTGAACCCCTGAGCGGTCCCGGGGGGGACTCGATCGAGGTTGTCCCGGTCGTCGTGCTTTCGCAGATTTTTCCGGCGCGGCCGTCGTCCATCCCGGATATCAGGGACTTCGTCCGCCGCTGCCTGGCCGAGTCGCCGCTGACTGAGGAAGGCATCCGCGAGGTCGGCGAGACTGTCTTCCGCGCGCTGCTGGACGCGGCCGGGCCAACCGGGTGTATCCAGGTGGCCTTCCGCATCTTCCCCGAGCACGTCGAGGTTGACGTGCTGCACTCGGAGACGCCGATTGCCGCCCCGTTCCAGCAGGTACCCACTGGCGCGAGCGCGCCGGGTGCCATGCCAGGCCGGCCCGCCCACCCGGCGGCCGGATCGGGCGAGGCAGGCGCTGGTCAGCCCGCGATCCGGGGAGCAGCCCCGGTCGCATCCGGCCCGGCCGCATCCGGCCCGGCCGCATGCCGGCCCGGCCGACTCTGGCCCGGCCGACTCTGGCCCGGCCTGGCCCGGGCAGCCCGACGCGGCGCAGTCGGCCGCCGCTGGCTCCGTGCCGCCCGAAGCCATCCCGCTCGGCCTGCCGGGACATCCGGCCACCTTCGCAGAGTGGATGTCGAGCGCGCTGCGCCGCGAGGGACTAACCCAGGAGGCGGCGGCCCGCCAGCTCGGCGTGTCGGTGAAAACCGTCAGCCGCTGGGTGGGCGGCGCCACCGAGCCGCGGATGCGTGACCTGCGGCGGATCCAGGAAGTGTTCGGCGAGGTGCCGCTGCCCTAGCCGGATGTCCGCGCTAGCCGGAGGTCCGCCGTGTCACCCGTATCGCCCGGATGGGTAAATAGCCAAACCTGTCTGCCCAGACCACTGGACGCCCCCCCACATGTGTCCTACGGTGCTGCCATGGCGGTTCAAGCAGGGCGCCACCAATTCAGTACGGACCGTGACCGGATTGTGCTACGCACATCCCGTGACGGAATGGCTGCCCAGGCTGGTCACGACCTGACCATTGAGGTCACCCGGTGGTCCGGCGAGCTGACCTTCAGTGACGACCATTCCCCCACCGGCCTGGAGGTACGCGTCGACATGGGCGCCCTGGCCGTGCGCGAAGGGACCGGCGGCCTAAAGCCGCTTACCGACCGGGATCGGCGGGAAATCGGCGCGACGGCGCGCAAGCTGCTCGCCTCCGACCTCAATCCGGAGGCGATCTTCACCGGCACGAAGTTCGAGCCGGATACCGACGGCGGCGGCGTGGTCAGCGGGACGTTCACGCTGCGCGGCGTCGAGCGCCCGCTCCGGCTGACTGTCAGCCCGGCCGGCCAGGACCGCTACCGGATTAGCGGCTCAGTGCTGCAGTCCGCGTACGGGATTAAGCCGTATTCCGCGTTCCTCGGGGCACTGAAAGTACGCGACCAGGTCGATATCGAGGCTGACATCGACCTGTCGGAGGCTGCGGAGGGTTCCGGATGACGTCCGCGGGCGACCTGACCCCAGGTGCCCGGGCGGCGGAGCCGGCCCGGCCGGGCCCGGCACCGGCGGCAGCTCCAGCAGCGCCGCCGGACGGCGCGGCCGACGTGGCCGGCCTGTTCGAGCGCCGGGCCGCCCCGATGCGCGCCCTCGCTGACCAGGCCGCCGCAGTAGCAGCCGCATGCCACGACATGGCGATCCGCTTCCACCACGGCGGCAAGCTGGTGGTTTTCGGCACCGGCGGGTCGAGCACCGATGCGCAGCATGTAGCCGTGGAATTCGTGCATCCGGTGATTGTGGGCAAGCGCGCACTGCCCGCGATCTCGCTGACGTCCGATGTCGCCACCGTGACCGGGGTCGCGGCACGGGAAGGCATGGCCGGCATTTTCGCGCACCAGCTCCGTTACCTGGCCGAGCCTGCTGACATTGCCCTTGGCATCTCCGCCGACGGGAACTGCGCCGGGGTCCTCGCCGGGCTGCTCGCCGCGCGGGATCTCGGGATGCTGACGATCGGGCTGGTCGGCGGCGAGGGCGGCGCGATCAGGGCGAGCCCCGGCGTGGATCACGTGCTGCTGGCCAGGTCGGATGACCCCAGGATCGTCAAGGAAATGCACGTGACGGCGTATCACGTGCTCTGGGAGCTCGTGCATGTCTTCTTCGAGCAGCCCGGCATCCTGGCCCCGGGGGTGGTCGCATGACCGCCAGGGGAACCGGTCCCGGCCGCCCGCCGGCCGTCCCGGAGTGCCACGACGACGTGTGCATTACCTGTTCGGACACGGCCGTGGCGGTAACCGTCCGTCAGCTGCTCGCGGATGGCCTGGCCATCGTGGACACCGGCGCGGGCCCGGAGGAGGTCAGCGTCGCGCTGGTGACGGCTGCCGTCGGCGACACGATCCTGGTGCACGCCGGCGAGGCCATCGCGGTAGTCGGGGGCGAGCCGGCATGACGCGGCAGGGAGGCGAGGCAGCCCAGGGGACGGTCGAGTCGCTCTACCCGTTCCTCTATGCGAGCACCAGTGACCTGCCCGCCGTGCTGGAGGAGGTGCGCAGGTCGACGGTCGCGAAGACGGCCGAGATCATGGAGCTGCGCCGCCTGATCAGCGAGCGTGACGGCGCCCGGCTTGCCGCCTGCGCGCAGGAGTCGGCGCGCAGGATCGCGGCCGGCGGGCGGTTGTTCACCTTCGGCAACGGCGGCAGTGCCACCGACGCCCAGCAGGTGGCCACGCTTTACCTGTATCCGGGTGGCGACGCCACCCCGGTGGCCGCGTACAACCTGGCTAGCGATACCGCCATCCTCACCGCGCTGAGCAACGACGTCGGGGTCGACGTAGTCTTCTCCCGGCAGATCGCGGCCTTCGGCCGCCGGGACGACATCGCGGTCGGCCTGTCGACTAGCGGCAACTCGGCGAACCTGCTGCGCGCCTTCGACGAGGCGAGCAGGCGGGGGATGGCGACCATCGGCTTCTCCGGCTACGACGGCGGGAAGATGGCCGAGCTGGACAGCATTGACTACCTGTTCGTCGCGCCGTCGTCTTCCGTGCACCGGATCCAGGAAGCGCAGACCACCGTCTACAACGTCCTGTGGGAACTCACGGTCGCCGCGCTAGACCGGCAGCAGGTGCGCAGATGACGAGCCGCATGCTGGTCGCCGGGGTCGGCAATATCTTCCTGGGCGATGACGGATTCGGGGTCGAAGTCGCGCGCCGGCTGGCTACTGAGGATCTGCCCGAGTGGGTCCGGGTGGCGGATTACGGGATCAGCGGCATGCACCTCGCCTACGACCTGGCCAACGGGTACGAGACAACGATCCTGATCGATGCCACCGCACGCGGTGACGATCCTGGCACGGTCTACGTGATCGAGCTTGACCACAGCCAGCAGCCCGGCGGGGCGGCCAGCTCGCCGGCCCGCCGCAGCCAGCTCTTTGATGCCCACGGCATGCAGCCCGATGTGGTGTTCGGCGTGCTCGATATGCTCGGCGCCGATGCGGGCAAGGTGCTGCTCGTCGGCTGCGAGCCGGCCAGCGTCGACTACGGGATCGGGCTCAGCCCGCCGGTGACGGCAGCGGTCGGCGAGGCGGTGCGGGTCGTCAAGGGCCTGATCGGGGCGGCCGGGGCAGGGCCGGCCGGGGCAGGGCCAGGCCGGCCTCCGGCCAGCAGTAGCAGCCAGCACAGCGACAGCGCTGGCCAGCACGGCGCTGGCCAGCGGCCGGTCAGCGACGGTTCACGATGAGCCACGGGAGGGTGGACACATGTGCCTAGGCATACCCGGCGAGGTGATCGAGTTCGTCGCCGATCAGCCCGACCTGGCCAAGGTCGACGTGAGCGGGGTGCGGCGCATGATCAACATCGGCCTGCTCGCCGACGATCCGCCCAAGCCCGGTGAGTGGGTGCTCATCCACGTCGGCTTCGCGCTCTCGAAGATCGACGAGGACGAAGCCGCCGCCGCCCTGGAGTTCCTGGAGGGAATCGGGCAGGCCTACGAGGACGAGCTGGCCGCGCTGCAGGAATCGATGATCGAGTAGGAGGGCAGACATGAAGTTTGTCGATGAGTTCCGCAACGCCGACCAGGCCCATGCGCTGTCCGCGAAGATCGCCGCGCTGTGCGAGCCGGGCCGCCACTACAAGTTCATGGAGGTGTGCGGCGGGCACACCCACACGATCTACAAGCACGGGCTGGAGGACTACCTGCCCGAGTCGGTCGAACTGGTGCACGGCCCGGGCTGCCCGGTCTGTGTCATCCCGATGGGCCGGGTCGACGACGCCATGCACCTGGCCGCGGATCCCGGCGTGATCATGACGTCGTTCGGCGACATGATGCGGGTACCGGGCAGCAAGGGCTCGTTCTTCGACGCCAAGGCCCAGGGCACCGACATCAGGATGGTCTACTCGCCCCTCGACTCGCTGAAGATCGCCCGGCAGAACCCGGGCAAGCGGGTGGTGTTCATGGCGATCGGCTTCGAGACCACTGCCCCGTCTACCGCGATGACGGTGCTGCGCGCCGCCGCGGAGGGACTGGAGAATTTCTCCGTCTTCTGCAACCACGTCACGATCGTCCCGGCCATCAAGGCGATCCTGGACTCCCCCGACCTGCGGCTCGACGGCTTCCTCGGCCCAGGTCACGTCTCCACTGTGATCGGCTGCCGGCCGTACGAGTTCATCGCACGGGACTACGGCAAGCCGGTGGTAGTGGCGGGCTTCGAGCCGCTGGACATCCTGCAGTCCATCTACTTGCTGATGCTGCAGCTAGCCGAGGGTCGGGCAGCGGTGGAGAACCAGTACACCCGGGTGGTCCCGTGGGACGGCAATGTGGTGGCACTCAAGGCGATCGGGCAGACCATGGAGTTGCGCCCGTACTTCGAGTGGCGCGGCCTCGGCTTCATCTCGCATTCCGCGCTGCGGATGCGGGCCGAGTACGCCCGGTTCGACGCCGAGCTGCTTTTCGACGTCCCCGGCGTGCGGGTGGCTGATCCCAAGGCGTGCCAGTGCGGCGAGGTGCTGAAGGGCGTGCTCAAGCCGTGGGAATGCAAGGTGTTCGGCACCGCCTGCACGCCGGAGACGCCGATCGGCACCTGCATGGTGTCACCGGAAGGCGCCTGCGCCGCCTACTACAACTTCGGGCGGCTGAACCGCCAGCGGGTGAAGGAAGTGAGCAGGTCATGACGGCCGGCCACATCGATCAGCAGGCGGCGGCCAGCGCCCGCGACGACGCTAGGGCCGGCCAAGACCATAGTGCCGGCTGGGTCGCCGATGCCCTGCGCGAGCATGACGCGCTGGCCGCGCAGGCGGAGGCATTGCCCAACCCGCACGACGGGCGCACGAAAGGCTCGCCGCAGCCGCCAGCCGGGACCGTTCGCGAGGAGCAGGTGCTGGAGCGCATCGACCGCGCCCGCCGCAGCCGCCCGCGGGTCAAGGAACAGCGGATCACCATGTCGCACGGGGCCGGCGGGAAGGCGACCAGAACCCTGGTCGAGGCGATCTTCCTGGATGCCTTCAGGAACCCGCTGCTTGAGCCGCTCGAGGACGCGGCTCAGCTGCATTTCAACGGCTCGCGGGTGGCGCTCACCACTGACTCTTACGTCGTCTCGCCGCTTTTCTTTCCCGGCGGGAACATCGGCGACCTGGCCGTCAACGGGACGGTAAACGATCTTTCTGTGGCTGGCGCCGTGCCGCTCTACCTCTCCGCCGGCTTCATCCTCGAAGAGGGCTTCGAAGTCGATGACCTGCGCCGGATCGTCACCGCCATGCACGACGCGGCCGCCGTGGCCGGCGTCCAGGTGGTCACCGGTGATACCAAGGTGGTGGAGAAGGGCAAGGCCGACGGCTGCTACATCAACACCGCCGGGATCGGCGTCATCGAGCACAGCCGGAACCTGGGCGTGGCCCAGGCCAGGCCCGGTGACGCGGTGATCGTGTCCGGGCCGATCGGCGACCACGGCATCACGATCATGCTGGCCCGCGGCGAGCTCGACATCGAGGCCGACCTGATATCGGACACGGCGCCGCTGAACGGGCTTGTCGCCGGCCTGCTCGCCGCCACGCCGGGTGTCCGCGCAATGCGGGACGCCACCCGCGGCGGCGTGGCCACCATCTTGAACGAGATCGCCACCGATGCCGGGGTGTGCGTAGTAGTCAGCGAGAACGACATCCCGGTCCGCCCGGAGGTGCGCGGCGCCTCCGAGCTGCTCGGCATCGACCCCATGTATGTGGCCTGCGAAGGCCGCCTCGTCGCCGTGGTGGACGGCGCCGAGGCCGACAGCGCGCTCGCCGCGATGCGCACGCATCCGCTGGGCGCCAAGGCCGCGGTCATCGGGCACATCGCCGATGACCCGGCCGGCATCGTCCTGCTCAAGACCGCCTTCGGTGGGACCCGCATCGTCGACCTGCTGGTCGGCGACCCGCTGCCGCGCATCTGCTGACCCAGGGAGAGCAGAATCGTGCATGAGCTAGCGATTACCGAGGGCGTCATAGACGCCGTCACCGGGCGCCTTCCCGGCGCCAGGATTACCTGCGTGCGGCTGGAAATCGGCGCGCTGTCCGGGGTGGTGGCCGACTCGGTCCGGTTCTGCTTCGACCTGGTCGCCGAGGGCACCGACCTGCAAGGGGCCCGGCTGGAGATCACCGAGCCGCCGGGCAGCTGCAAATGCCGGGTATGCGGCAGCGAGTTCGAGCCGGACGGACCGGTGATCCTGTGCCCGTGCGGCAGTGCCGACATCGCCGTGCTGACCGGACAGGATCTCAAGATCACATCGGTCATGGTGGCCTGACATGTGCGGGACATGCGGGTGCTCGGGCAGCGCGGTCATGCAGCTGCTCCCGGCCGGTCCCGGCCACCAGCACGCGAACGGCCCGGCGGCCGGGCACGTGCACCGGTCAGAACCCAGCCGTGAGCATGCTGACGAGCATGCCCACCGCCACGACCCCGGTCACGACGACGAGGGCCACATCCACCTGCAGGGCCCGGCGCCGGGCGGCCGCACGGTCATCCTGCAGCAGAAGGTGCTGGCCAAGAACGACGAGATCGCCCAGCGCAGCCGCGAGTGGCTGCGCAGCCGTGGCGTGCTCGCCGTCAACTTGATGAGCTCGCCTGGGGCTGGCAAGACAACATTGCTGGAACGCACTGCGCGGGAGCTGGCCGGGAAGCTCAGGCTCTCGGTCATCGAGGGCGATCAGGAAACCGCCCTGGACGGGCGGCGGATCCAGGCAGCGGGCGCTGCCGTCGTGCAGATCAACACCGGCGCCGGGTGCCACCTGGACGCCGCGATGGTGGCCGAGGGGCTTCGCGCGCTCGATCCGCCGAGTGGTTCCATCGTGGTGATCGAGAACGTCGGCAACCTGGTCTGCCCGGCCCTGTTCGACCTGGGCGAGGAATCGAAGGTCGTCATCTCCTCGGTCACCGAGGGAGCCGACAAGCCGGTTAAGTACCCGAACATGTTTCGCCAGGCTGACCTGGTGCTCGTCAACAAGGTCGACTTGCTGCCTTACGTGGACTTCGACACCAAGAGCCATGCGGCTGACCTGCGGAGAGTCAGCCCCACCGCGCTCATGATGCAGCTGTCGGCCACGACCGGGCAGGGCATGCAGGGCTGGTACGACTGGCTGCGCCGCCGCACCCCCGCCCCCCACGACTAGCCCCGCCCCGCCCCGCCCCGCCCCGCCCCCGCCCCCGCCGGTCCGGTTCCCGGACCCGGGACCCCCGGGGTCACGAACGTGTTGAATGTGACGTTCAACCACACCTGACTGGCCCGATGTCACATCCATCACGTTGGGCCGACACGGGCCTAGCCGTGTCCGGCTAGGGCCCGGCTAGCCAGGGCCGGCCTGGTCCCTGGTTGCGGCGATCGCGGCCTGGCCGAAGCTGATGCCGCCGTCGTTGCACGGCACCTGGGAATGCACCAGAACGCGGAATCCGCAATCCTCAAGCCGGCCAACCGTCCGGTCAAGCAGCAGCAGATTCTGGAACACCCCGCCGGACACCGCCACGGTGCCCAGCCCGTGCCGCTCGCGCAGCGCCACGCAGGCCGCCTGGATCAGCGCGGCAACGCCATTGTGGAACCTGGCGGAGATCACGCCGGGATCGACACCCGCCGCGAGGTCGTCGGTGACGGCGCGGATCAGGTCCGCCCCGCTGATCACCAGCGGACCGTCCCGGCCAGTCCCGCCCTGGCCCATCCCGCCCTGGCCAGTCCCGCCCTGGCCCATCCCGCCCTGGCCCATCCCGCCCTGGCCCATCCCGGCCTGGTAGCAGCCGCGCTCCGCCAGGTCAGCTAGCTGCTCTAGCTCGATGGCCGCCTGGCCCTCGTAGTTGATCAGATCCCGCACACCGAGGATCGCGGCGGCAGCGTCGAAGAGCCGGCCCGCGCTGGAGGTGACCGGCGAGTTGAGGCGGCGCCTAGCCATCGAGATCACGTTGTCCCAGCGCCGCTCGTTCCGCCGGGCCACGGCCAGCCCTGCGGGCGGCCCGCCCGGGTAGGCGGCGTCGAGATAGGCGGCGGCCATCCGCCACGGCTGCCTGATCGCCGCGGCGGCGCCGGGCATCGGCAGGCCAGCCAGGTGGCCCGCCCGCTCGAAGCCGACCAGGTCGGCGACCAGGAACTCGCCGCCCCAGATAGTACCGTCCGTGCCGTAGCCGGTGCCGTCGAAGGCGACCCCGATGACCGGGCCCGCCTCGCCGTTGTCGGCCAGGCAGGACGCGATGTGCGCGTGGTGATGCTGGACGCCGACCAGTTGCACCCCGGCAAGCTCGACGGCGTACTTCGTCGACAGGTACTCGGGATGCAGGTCATAGGCGACCACCTGCGGGGTGATGTCGAAAAGCCGCCGGAAGTGCTCGATGCCCTCGGTGAACGACCGCAGTGTCTCGAAGTTCTCCAGGTCGCCGATGTGCTGGGAGAGGAATGCCCGGTTGTCCGTAGCCAGGCAGAACGTGTTCTTCAGTTCGGCGCCGCAGGCAAGCACCGGCCGCCGCAGCCGGAAGCCGAGCGGGACTGGCTCCGGCACGTAGCCGCGGGAACGGCGGATCAGAGCCGCCCTGCCACGGAATGCCCGGACCACGGAGTCATCTGTCCGGACGTGAATCGCGCGGTCGTGGGTGAGGAACGCGTCCGCGATGCTGCCGAGCCTCGGCACCGCGTCGTCATCGGCGTAGACGATCGGCTCGTCCGAAGAGTTTCCGCTGGTCAGCACGATTGGGCAAGCGGCGCGCCGGACCAGCAGGTGGTGCAGCGGCGTGTAGGGCAGCATCACGCCGAGCTGCCGGTTGCCCGGTGCGACGGCCGCAGCAACGCCGCCGCCGCCGGGCCGCCGCGGCAGCAGCACGATCGGCCGGCCGCTGCTGGTCAGCAATGACTCGGCTGCGTCATCCACCTCGCAGAGCGCGCGGGCGGCCGCAACGCCGGCCACCATGACCGCGAAAGGCTTGTCCTGCCGGTGCTTGCGGTCCCGCAGCGCCGCTGCCGCGCTGTCATTGGCGGCGTCTACCGCCAAGTGGTAACCGCCGAGTCCCTTGATGGCGAGTACCTGGCCCTGCCGCAGCAAGGCGGCCGTTGCCGCGAGTGGCTCGCCGGGCAGCGGCGCCCCGGCCGCGTCGTGCAGGCGCAGCCGCGGGCCGCAGGCCGGGCAGCAGACCGGCTGCGCATGGAACCGCCGGTCGGCCGGGTCGTTGTACTCCGCCGCGCACTGCGCGCACATCGCGAAGCCGGCCATCGTGGTCAGTGCCCGGTCGTACGGCACATCCCGCACGATAGTGAACCTCGGCCCGCAGTTCGTGCAGTTGATGAAGGGGTAACCAAACCGGCGGTCGGCCGGGTCGTCAAGTTCCCGCAGGCAGTCATCGCAGGCAGTGGTGTCGGCCGACACGAGCGTGCTGCGCCGCCCAGCCGATTCGCTGGGCGCGATGATGAACCCGGACGACCCGTTAATGCTGAGATTTTTGGTGGTTACCCGCTCGATCCGGGCCAACGGCGGCGCGTTCTGCCGCAGCGATTGCAGGAATTCGCTGACGGCCGCCGGCGGCCCTTCAACCTCCGCGAACACGCCGGCCACGTCGTTACCTACCCGCCCGGCCAGCCCGAGCCTGGTGGCCAGCGAGTACACGAACGGGCGGAAGCCAACGCCCTGGACGATTCCCTCGACCCGGACGAGCGTCCTGACGCGCTGGTTCACCCTCCCAGTGTGCCGGTACGCCAGGCCCGGCGCGCGCGAGGCAAGATCCTGGGTTCGGGCGAGTATCCCCACCCCACCCCACCCCACCCCGCCCGGTTCCGGCCCGAATGATGGGACGATAGGGCACGGGACACCCCGGTGATCACGGATCGTAGGTCATTCGCTGCAGAGCTGGAGGACGCACCCGGCATGGACCAGAGCAATGCCGGGCGGGGCACAGAAAGCCCCGGGACTGGTTCCGGCCGGACCGAGTCTGCCGCCGGCGGCACCAAGCCCGCCGGAACCACGGGAACTGCCGGAACCGCGGCGCAGGCGGCCGAGGTCACCGCCTTCTGGTCGGAACTCGGCCTGACCGGACTGATCGACGTGCATACGCATTTCATGCCGGCCAACGTGATGCGGAAAGTCTGGGCGTACTTCGACAACGTCGGCGCCGAACGCGGCCAGCACTGGCCGATCGGTTACCGGCAGCCTGAGGACGAGCGGCTAGCACTGCTCCGCGCGTTCGGCGTCCGCCGGTTCGGCGCCCTGAACTATCCGCACAAGCCGGGGATGGCCACCTGGCTCAACGACTGGTCCGCCGGGTTCGCGGCCGCCACCCCGGACGCCCTGCACAGCGCTACCTTCTTCCCCGAGCCCGACGCGGCCGACTATGTCGCCAAAGCACTGGCGGCCGGCGCGCGGATGTTCAAGGCCCACGTGCAGGTCGGCGACTATGACCCTCGATCGGACCTGCTCGACCCGGTGTGGGGGGTGCTCGCCGAGGCCGGAGTGCCAGTCGTGGTGCACTGCGGTTCCGGCCCGTTTCCCGGCCGCCATACCGGCCCCGGCCCGATCAGCGAGGTCATCGCGCGGCATCCGGGGCTGACCATGATCATCGCGCACTTTGGGGCGCCCGAGTACACCGAGTTCCTCGATCTCGCCGAGCATCACCGCGGCGTCTATCTGGACACCACCATGGTCTTCACCGACTACCTGGAGAGCAAATCGCCTTTCCCAGCCGGCCAGCTACCGCGGTTGGCCGGGCTCGGCGACAAGATCCTGCTGGGCAGCGACTTCCCGAACATCCCGCATCCGTATCTGCATCAGCTCCAGGCGCTGGCACGGCTCGGGCTCGGCGAGCCGTGGCTGCGGGCGGTCTGCCACCACAACGCCGCCGCGCTGCTCGGCCTGTGAGATCAGCAGCGTGTTTGGCCGGCCTGCTGGAGCCGGGCTAGTGCTACCTCAGTCCGGCGAAAAGATCATCTTCTGGAACGGGAACTCCGGTGGAGTCACTGGCCCGGATGAAGGTCTCGTAACCGAAGACTCGCGCAGCCACTTCAGGTGGGATCTTGGAGAACCATGACTCCTCGATCTGGCTGGCGTGCGCCCGGAGCGCCTCGCCCTTGCGGTCAACCACTGGCCGGATATCAATCGTCGTGGTGATACGCCGCTCGGCCTCGTCCATCATCCGCTGCATGTCGGGATCCATGTCATCGAAGTCGGGGACGTCGACACCGGCGTCCCGCAGTGCTTCCCACACCTCCTGCCAGCCGCTGCGCCGCATCGCCGTCAGGTAGAGCTTCGCCGGGATGCCAGTCGCCGACACGGCGGCAACGGCGGCCCGGCTGGCGTGCAAATGATCCGGGTGCTGGTAGCCGCCGTTGTCGTCGTAGGTGACGACCACCTGCGGGCGGTAACGGTCGATTAGCTCGGCGACCCGATCGGTGACCGTGGCCAATGGCACGTTGCTGAACACGTCCGGCCGTTCCTTGTAGTCCCATTCCGGCATGCCCGAGTCGTGGTAGCCGAGCACCTCGAGGTCGCTGACGCCGAGATGCTTACAGGCCACGTCGAGTTCCGCCAGCCTGATTTTCGCGACCGAGTCCGTGTCGTGCCCGTCCTCGCCTGGCTTGACCTGCCCCGGCGCATCGCCGAACTCCCCGTTCGTGCAGGTAACGACTACGGTCCGGATGCCTTCTGCCGAGTACTTCGCCAGCACGCCGCCGGTGCTGGAGGATTCGTCGTCCGGGTGAGCGTGCACGGCCATCAGGGTGAGTTTCTCCGACATGCCATAAGCCTGCCCGATCACCGGCGATGCCCGTGCCACCGGGCCGGCCGGCGTGCACAGCCCGCTGCCCCGCCGTGCCTGCTCATGGCCAGATCCCCGGCACGCTGGCTCCGCCAGAACGCAACCGGCCTTCCTGCTCCGTTCCGGGGACGAGGCGAGCTCCCGGCGTCAGGCTCCGGGAAGCTGGTGAATCCGGTCAATCGCAGGCATTCCATGGCAAGCGCTCGCGCGATCCGCCGCCTTGGTTCGGCCGACCGCGGGAAATGATGTCATGGGGACGAGGGCCGGCGCAGGCAGGCGACGGCTCGAGACGGCGAACGGAGCACATGTGACAGGAAGCCCGTCGGGCGGGATCCGCAAACTAAGCGACCTGCCGATCTGGGTAGCGCCGATGGCCGGCGGCCCGTCAACGCCGGATCTCGTGATCGCGGCCGCCCGGTCGGGCGCCCTCGGCTTCCTGGCCGGGGGATACCAGACTGCCCGGGCAATGCAGGCCGAGATCAGTGCGGTCCGGGCAGCCGGGGTAACCGCGTTTGGCGTCAACGTATTCGTGCCCGGTGCACCCGCCGCCGACCCGGCGGCAGTGTCGGCATATGTCGCGTCCCTCGGGGCAGACGCCCGCCTAGTCGGCGCGGAGCTCGGCCAGCCAACCTGGGACGACGACCACTGGACGGACAAGATCGCCGTGCTGACGGCGAGCGCGCCGCCCGTGGTCAGTTTCACTTTCGGCTGCCCCCCGGTCGAGGTGATCCGCAGCCTGCGACACGGCGGATCGCTGGTGGCCGTCACCGTGACCGACCGGCGCGAGGCGGTCAGCGCCGCGGCCGCAGGCGCTGACCTGCTCTGCATTCAGAGTCCCGAGGCGGGCGCCCACCGGGGCACCTTCACCAACCCGCCCAGCCTGACTGGCGACCCGCCCAGCCTGACTGGCGACCCGCCCAGCCTGACTGGCGACCCGCCCAGGCCCGACGGCAATCCGGAAAGCCCAGCCAGCCTCGCACCGGGGAAAGCTGGTGACCAGGGGTCGGCGCTGCTGATCCTGATTGCCGGGGTGGCTGCCTCGACCAGCCTGCCGCTGGTCGCCGCCGGGGGAATCGCGGACGCGCGCGGGGTGGCCGCGGCACTCTCGGCAGGCGCGATCGCCGTGCAGGCGGGCACCGTTTTCCTGCGCTGCCCGGAGAGCGGCGCCCACCGGGTGCACAAAGCAGCGCTGGCTGACCCACTGTTCACCAGCACGGAAGTGACCCGGGCATTCAGCGGCAGACCGGCCCGGGCCCTGGTAAATCGGTTCGTGCTCGGCCACGCGGACGCGCCCGCCGGTTACCCGGAAATCAACAACGCCACCCGCCCGCTCCGCGCTGCCGCCGCAGCGAATGGCGATCCGGAGCGGATGAGCCTGTACGCCGGAACGGGCTTCCGCTCGGCAGCGGACCGCCCGGCAGCGGAGATCATCCAGCAGCTGGCCGCTGGCATCACCTGAGTTGAAACCACCGCTGCCAGAATCAGGCGCCACCGCTGCCAGAATCAGGCGCCACCGCTGCCAGAATCAAGAGTGGTTAACATTTTGCCGGTCATACCCGGACAGATCTGCACCACTGATTTGATCTTGAGACGGTCGTGATTGATGTGGCGCATGGTACGTTGTTGCAGCCCCCGGACGGCACTGGCCCGGACGGCACTGGCCCGGACGGCACTGGCCCGGACGCGACCACTCCGGACGACGCGCGAGAACAGCTGGAGGCGGCGCGAACCGCTGCGATCGCGGCGATCTCGGCCCTGTCCCGCGACTTCGACGGCATCATCGACGGCGCGTACGCCGTAGCCACGGACGACGAGCATGATCCGGAAGGAGCGACGATCGCGTTCGAGCGCGCGCAGGTTGCCGCCCTGCTGGAACGGGCCCGAGGACGGCTGGCCGACGTAGATTCTGGCGCTGGCCCGGATTGCCGACGGCAGCCACGGCGCCTGCGAGCGCTGTGGCGAGCCGATCCCCGCCGGACGACTGGCCGCCCGCCCGGCAGCCAGGACCTGCATCAGCTGCGCCACAGTGCCGGGCTGACAAACCGGTCGGCGAAGGCGGCGGCCAACGCCCCGAACAGCACCCGCCAGTCGGCACCGAGCGCCCGCTTGAACCTCACGGCTGGAAGCTGGCAAGCCAACGCCCGGGCCGCGCAGGATGTAGGCGATGCCGACAGCGATGACCGCGCCGGGCCGGATGCTGGTGACCGCGAAGCGGGGCAGGGCGCTCTACATCCTCCCGCACGGCCGATGCCGCAGTACGTGCCTTTCGGTCGTCCGCGGCAATGACTTCCAGGGCTTCAAGGTAGCCAATCAGGGCTTCAAGGTAGCCAGAATCCGCTGCACGACGTAGCCCGGCCTGCTCCGGCAGCCGGCCCGGTGGAGCCCGTCGCGACGGTCGCGAGGGCGCCACCGGCAATCCTCACGCCATCCGGTCCAGGATCTGCCGGACCAGGCCGATCGGCGTATGCGGATGCAGGAACGCCAGCCTGGCCACCGTCTCGCCCTCCCATGCCGACGGCGGCAGGAACGCTACCTGGTCGTTCAGCAGCTGGTCCGCCCACTGCGTGTACTGCGCAGGACTCCAGCCGCGGCGGCGGAACAGCACCACCGACAGGTCGGGCTCGCGGATCAGCTCCAGGTAGTCCCGCCCGCGGATGTCCGCCGCGGTTTCCCTGGCCAGGCCGATCGCTGCCTCGATGGCCGCCGTGTAAGCCGCAACGCCGTGCACGGCCAGCGAGAACCAAAGCGGCATTCCCCTGGCTCGCCTGGTCAGGTGATACGCATAATCGGCCGGATTCCACTCGGTCGGATTGCCGTGAATCACGTCGAGGTAGGACGCGTCCTGCTTGTGCACCGAGCGGGCCAGCGGCGGGTCGCGGTAGATCAGCCCGGCGCAGTCGAACGGGGGCGAAACCTAGGGCGTGCGCCGGTGCTGAGGCAATGCGCCCGGCCGAGCGGGGCCGCTGCAGCGTTGCCTCGTGCTGGCCGGCCGCCACCTTCGGACCCCCCGGTCGCAGGCGTTGCCGGTGGCCTGGAAGACCGTGGTTAAACGGATCCTCGCGCGCCAGCCGTAACACCCAAAGGTGACGCGAACTTCACATCAATGTCACAACGCCATCACACGGGCTGCGCTTTGGCGCGCTTGGCTACTCTCTGTAGAAGAGCAACGGAAGCCATCAGGGGGGAAATTGAGTATCAGGGGGACTCAGGCGTCAGCTCAGCCCGAGTGGCCGGATCCAGTCGGGCGGGCCGACGGTCCGGGCCGGCCGGACCTGCAGGTGGTGGCGCTTCACCAGCCGGAGACCGTGGTCCTGGCGGTCAGCGGCGAGCTAGACGTGGCCACCGCGCCGATGCTCCGCGCCCACGTCAGGTTCGCGCTCGGCGGCCGGCCAGCGCGCCTGGTAATCGATCTGGCCGGGCTGAGATTCTGCGATGCCACCGGGCTGTCCGTACTCGCCATGGCGCAGAACGCGGCGACGCGGGATGGTGCCTCGCTGGCGCTTGCCGCCGTGCCGCGGCCGGTGACCAGGCTGCTGAGGATGACGGGCATGAACCGCATCCTGGCTGTCTACCCGTCGGTGGCAGCGGCGACGATGCAGCTGCCGGATGCGGCTATGCAGTAGCCCGGCGGCGTTCGTCGGCCTGGTTCCCCGGCAGCCGGTCCGGCGGGCGCATTGGCCAGGGTCAATCTGCCAGGCCGTGCCGCCCGCCCGCCCGCCCGCACGCGCTCGCCCGCACGCGCTCGCCCGCGCCCGCCCGCGGGCGAGTCAGTGCAGACTCAGGTCCAGAGTGAATCGAGGGCCGCGTCGACGGTCGCGGCGAGCGCGGCGACTCGCGGCATCACGGGCACGGCAGGCGCTGCATCGGTGACCTCGCACTGGGCGAGTGCCGCGGCGTCCAGGAACCGCGTCAGCGGCGCGTAACTATGCCGGTCGTCTCTGGCCATCCGGTGGTGATGCAGCCGTAGCGGCGCATACAGGTACAGCTGGTCGCGGGCCCGGGTAACCGCTACGTAGAACAGCCGCCGCTCCTCGGCCAGCCCGGCCGGCGTGCCGAGCGCCATGTCGCTCGGCACCGCTCCGTCCACCAGTTGCGGCAGGTGCACAACCGGCCACTCAAGCCCCTTGGCGGAATGCACAGTGGAGATGACCAGGTAGTCGTCATCGAGCCGCGGTGGGCCGGCCAGGTCACCGGCGGACGCGGGCGGGTCGAGCGCGATCTCGACCAGCGCCTCGTGCAGCGACGGCCTGGTAGCCGCAGCGTCAGCCAGCCGCTCCAGGTCGGCGATGCGCGCCGGGGCATCGCGATAGCGGGCCCGGACCGGATCGAGGATGGCCGCGAGCACGGCGCCGGCCCGGTCCGCGGTCCGCTCCAGCTCCGCGGCCGCGGCCAGCCCGGCGATCGTCGCTGCCACCGCCGGCCTGGATCGCTGCGGCATCGCCGCCAGGGCCTCGGGCCAGCGGCGCAGCGGCGCCGGTTCCGCCAGCCGGAGGCCGTCGATCATGCGTCGCGCATGCACCGGCCCGATGCCCTCATGCAGGCGGAGCAGCCGGAACCAGGCGAGGTCGTCGGCCGGGTTGGCCACTACCCGGGCCGCCGCCAGGAAGTCCTTGACGTGCGCTGCCTCGGTAAATTTCAGCCCGCCGTACTTCACGAAGGGGATGCCGCGGGCCGACAGCTCGATTTCCAGCACATCGCTGTGGTGCGCGGCCCGGACGAGCACCGCCTGCTGGCGCAGGTCAAGTCCCGACTCGTGCGCGGCCAGCACCCGGGAGCAGATTTCGCGTGCCTGGGTTGCCTCGTCATGGCAGCGCACCAGCAGTGGGGCCGGCCCGTCGCCACGGTCCGCGGTGAGTGCCAGCTCAAGGCCGTCGGACTGCGGCCGGACCACGTTCGCCAGCCGCAGCACCGTCGCCTTGGAGCGATAATTCCTGGTCAGCCGGATCACGTCGAGATCGGCGTAGGTACCGGCCAGGGCACGCAGGTGCGCCGGGTCGGCGCCGCGGAACCCGTATACCGCCTGGGCGTCGTCGCCGACGCAGGTCAGGCCGCGCCCGTCCGGCGCGAGCAGCCGCACGATGTCCGCCTGCACCGCGTTGACATCCTGGTACTCGTCCACCAGGACCGCGTCGAACAGGCCGCGGAGGGCTGGCCCCGCCGCCGGATCGGCCAGCGCTGCCTGCCACAGCAGCAGCAGGTCATCGAAGTCAACGAGGCCATGGCGGCGCTTGTGCGCCACATAGTCGCGGAACAACCCGGCGAGCTGGGCCGTGAAATCGGCGCACCAGGGGAAGGTGCCTCGCACTACATCGGCAACCACCGTGTGGGTGTTCACGCAGCGGGTGTAGATGTCCGCGCAGACGGCGGCTCGCGGGGCCCGCCGCCTGGTGGCCACCAGATCATGATCTGCGCGCAGCGTGTCCAGCACGTCCGTGACGTCGGCCGGATCGATCACGCTGAACTGCGGCGGCAGAGAGAACGACTCGGCGTGCTCGCGGATGATCCGGTGCGCGATGGCATGGAACGTGCCGCCGCAAATCCGCTCGTCTGCCGTCACTGCGGTCGGCGCGACGCGGGCAAGTATGTCATCGGCGGCACGGCGGGTAAACGTCAGCAGCAGTATCCGGCCGGCTCGCACACCCTGGGACCGCAGCCAGGCAGCCCGGGCAACCAGCGTCCCGGTCTTGCCGGTGCCGGCACCGGCCAGCACGAGCAACGGGCCGTCCGGGTGCGTCGCGGCGCGGCGCTGCTCGTCGTTCAGTTTTTCGAGCCAGCCGGCCGCTTCGAACATGGACACGAATGTAGCCATGCCAGGCGAAGCCGGCCAGTTCCCCCGCCGTAGCCGCGCCGCCGGAGCCGATACCTGTCCCGAATGGGACCCGCCATGGCACCTGCGGGCTGGTCTCCCGCCCGGAGATCGACGGCTGGGTGCCGCGGCATCCGTGTGCCGCAGTGCCCGCTCAGTCCTGTCCGCTCAGTCCTGTCCGCTCAGTCCTCGAGGCGCGGCGGCAGCCCGAAGGCGGCGAAGATCTCGGGGTACAGGAAGTTGTGGATCGCGGTGACCCGGCCGGCCGCTGTCTCGATTACCTGCAGCGCGAACGGCTCATGCAGGCCGGGGCCGGCCGGACGATAGCTGCCGAATGCCGCGCACCCGTTGGCTGTGGTAGCCAACAGCCGGGAGCCGCGGCAGCCGAGGCCCTGGCCAAGGAGCCAGTTGGCCACCTCGGCCGGGCCGCGCAGCCACATCGGGTGCGGCGGCATGGAGAACGTGGCGTCCTCGTGCAGCAGGGACACGAAGGCGGAGATGTCGTAGCGCTCGAACGCGTCCACGTAGCGGGCCAGCAGTTCCCGCTGCCCCGCGTCCAGGGCGTCCCGCTCGCCGTCTTCGATGCTGACGCCCGCCGTGCTGAGCGTCGCCCGGGCGCGCTGCAGCGCGCTGTTGACCGAGACGACCGTCGTGTCGAGCAACTCGGCCACCTCGCTGGCCTGCCAGCGCAGCACCTCGCGCAGGATCAGGATCGCCCGCTGGCGGGGCGGCAGGTGCTGCAGCGCCGCCACGAAGGCAAGCCGGATCGAGTCGCGGTATGCCGCCACCTCACCCGGGTCCCCGGCGCTAGGCCCGGCCGCCGCGTCGGGAATCGGCAGGATCCAGGCAGTCTCCGGCAGCGCATCGGGTATCACCGCTGCCGCCGTCGACGACGGTCCCAGGTCCATCGGCCTGGCCCGGCGCTGCGGCCCGTGAATCATGTCGAGGCACGCGTTGGTCGCGATGCGGTAGAGCCACGACCGCAGGGACGCCCGGCCCTCGAAGCTTCCGATGGCCCGCCAGGCCCGCACCATCGTCTCCTGCACGGCGTCCTCGGCCTCGAATCCAGAGCCGAGCATCCGGTAGCAGTAGCCGGTGAGCTCCCGGCGGTACGTCTCAAGCTCGTACTCGAGGTCGACCGTCTGGGGACCGGCATCGGTGGCATCTCGATAAGTAGTCACTGGCATCCACCTTACTGGGCTGGTCGGACAATCGGGTTTGAGCGATTGGCCGCGCATCATTGCTCCTCAGCTGGCTGAGCCATTCGCAGCTACCACGGGCGGCGGGCAGCAAACCTAGGTCTGGGTCGGGTCGATGAACACATGCGGCTGGATGGACATCCGGTCGCGAAGCCGCTGGTCGATGTCCCCGGAGATGTCCTCGGCCCGGTCGGCGCTGATGTCATCGCTGAAGGCCACCCGGGCAGCGACTATTACGCTCTCCGGCCCCAGGTGCATCGTGCGCAGCTCGACGACACCGTCAATGCCGGGCGTGGACCGGATCTCTGCCGCGATCATCCGCTGCTCGTCCGGGTCAATCGCCTGGCCGATCAGGCCGTTCCTGCTTTCCTTGCCGAGCCGGTAGGCCACCGCGATGAGCAGCAGCCCGATGGCTATCGATGCGCCGCCGTCCCAGACGGCCGAGCCGGTGATGGCCTCAAGGCCGAGGCCAGCCGCGGCCAGCACCAGCCCGGCCAGGGCCGCGGCGTCCTCGAACAGCGCAGCCTTGACCGTCGTGTCGGGACTGCGGCGGATGTGATCGAACAACTGCCGCCGCTGCTGCCTGGCCTCCCCGCTCAGCTGGTGCGTCGCCCGAGTCAGTGACGTTCCCTCGGCCACGAAGGAAACGGCCAGCACGATATAGGAGATCACGATGCTGCCAGATTGCTCACCCCTGGTGATCGCGAGCACGCCATCGAAGATCGAGAAACCGGCCCCGGCGACGAAGATGCCGACAGCGGCGAGCAGCGACCAGAAGTAACGTTCCTGGCCGTAGCCGAACGGATGCTCCGCATCGGGCGGGCGCGAGCCGGTCCTAAGCGAGGCCAGCAGGAAGACCTGGTTCACCGTGTCGGCGACCGAGTGGGCCGATTCGGCCAGCATCGCGCTGGATCCGCTGATCAGCCCGGCGGCCAGCTTAGCCAGGGCGATAACCAGGTTGGCCAGGCCAGCGGTCAGCACCGTGCGCAGGGTGGACTTGTTCACGGCCGCGTCCTGCCCGCTCGCATCCAGCGGGGCGGCTGAGCAGAAGAATGCACAGCAGACAGGTTGACCCAGAACCGCATCGCAAACATCCGGCCGGGTTTGCCAGCTGGCACCGGCGTGGGCCAGGGCCGGCCAGGCTGGCGCTACCGGGCTTCCCCGGCCGGCCAGGCTGGCGCTACCGGGCTTCCCCGGCCGGCCAGGCTGGCGCTACCGGGCTTCCCCGGCCGGCCAGGCTGGCGCTACCGGGCTTCCCCGGCCGACCCGGCGCCACCTGGCGTCCCGGCCGGCCCGCGCAGCAACAGCTGGCCTTTCTGCACGGTGATCACCAGCTGCCGGGTTCGGCCGACGACATCGCCGTCGAGTTCCCATGGCTGCGGGCGGTCGAGGTCGATGCGCAGTTCGCGGAAGGTGACGCGGGTCACCCGCTGCGTCGCGCCCCGCCGGAGCAGGACGTGCGCGGCGAGCGCCAGCCAGGTGGCCCAGCCCCGCGCGGTCAGCACCACGGCATCCAGCAGCCCGTCGTCTGGCACCGCATCGGGCAGCAGCGGTATGCCGCCCTGCAGCCAGCCGACATTGCCGGCGATGACGCCGCTGGCCCGGCGCCGCAGCAGCGGCCCGCCGTCGGCCCGCAGCCGCACCCGCATCGGCCGGTCGCGCAGGTGCTGCAGTGCGGATATGGCGTAGGCAGCCCAGCCGAGCCGCTTCTTGAGCTGCTCGCTGGCACCGGCCAGCATCTTCGCGTCCAGGCCGACGCCCGCCATGACCACGAACGGCCTGCCGTTGGCGTTGCCGACATCGAGCCGCCGGTCCGCGCCGGTGAGCGCGACCTCGAGCGCCTCGTCGCGGTCGAGCGGGAACTCGAGGTTGCGGGCCAGCAGGTTGCCGGTTCCGATCGGCAGGATCGCGAGCGGAATCCCGCTGCCGGCCAGCCCTTCCGCGCAGGCGGTGACAGTGCCGTCGCCGCCGCAGGCGAGCAGCAGGTCAACCTGCTCCCGCACGGCTGTTCCGGCCATCCCCTGGCCCGGATCAGCTGCTGTGGTGTCAAGCCACAGGGGCTCGCTCCAGCCATGCTCGGACATCGCCCCGCGGACCGCGGTCCTGAATTCCTCCGGGTCGCCGCATTTAGTGGGATTAGCCACAACTGCCGCGCGGTTCATCGGCACCCGGCTGACAGCATGCCGGGAGCATACCGGCCGCATGACGCTATCCGGCGGCCGCCGGGGACGAGCGCCGACGCTAGGGCAGCTGCCTGGCTTGCCGCGTTTTATATACGATCTTGTGTTTCCATGCCCATAACGGGTACCACGCTGGCGGGCCGGCCGTGCCGGGCCCGGCACGCCCTTCTCTCCTGGAGCATCGCACCATGCCCGCCACGCCGAGGCAGCGCCGCCAGCGGGCGGCGACCTACCGTGTCCAGCTGCACGCCGGCTTCACCTTCGACGATGCCGCGGCCATCGTCGGGTATCTCGCCGACCTCGGCATTAGCCACCTGTACTGCTCGCCGTACCTGCAGGCCGCGCCGGGCAGCATGCACGGATACGACGTGGTCGATCACAGCCGGCTGAACGCAGAGCTCGGCGGCGGCGCGGCGCACGGCCGGCTGACCAGGCAGCTGGCCGAAGCGGGCCTCGGCCAGGTGCTCGACATCGTGCCCAACCACATGGCACTCGCCGGGCGGGCCAACGCCTGGTGGTGGGACGTGCTGGAGAACGGCCCGTCGAGCACCTATGCCCGCTTTTTCGACATCGACTGGGATCCGCCGGAGTCCAAGCTGACCGCCACCGTCTTGATGCCGGTTCTCGGCGGCCAGTACGGCCGGGTGCTGGAGGCTGGCCAGCTGACGGTAGAGCGCAAGGGCGGATCCTTCACCGTCCGCTATTACGAGCATGAGGCCCCGTTGTCGCCGCGCACGCTGGACGGCCTGCTGGCCCGGGCGGCGGCGCAGGCCGGCTCCAGCCAGCTGGCTAATCTCGCTGCCGCCTTCGGCCGGCTGCCGCTGGCCACCCGCACTGACGCCGCCGCGGTGGCCGAGCGGCACCGCGACAAAGAACTGCTGCGTGTCAGGCTGACCGCGCTCTGCGAGGCGCTGCCGGCCGCGGCCGCGGCGATCGACGCCGAGATCGGGGCATTGAACCGCGACCCGGATGCCCTGGACGAGCTGCTCCGGCAGCAGAACTACCGGCTCGCGTACTGGCGCACGGCCGCCGAGGAGCTGTCTTACCGGCGGTTCTTCGATATCCAGACGCTGGTCGGCCTGCGCGTGGAGGACGACACCGTCTTCACCCGGACGCACCGCCTCATCCTCGGGCTGGTGGCCGACGGGACAGCCGACGGGCTGCGAGTCGACCACGTGGACGGGCTCGCCGATCCCGAGGGCTACCTGGAACGGCTGCGTGCTGCCACCGGAGGCGCGTACGTGGTAGCTGAGAAGATCCTCGCGGCGGGCGAGGAACTGCCGGAGTCGTGGCCAGCCGCCGGGACGACCGGCTACGACTTCCTGAACCAGGTCGGCCGGCTCTTCATCGACCCGGCCAATGAGGCCGCCGTCAAGGCGGCCTACGTGCGCTTCACCGCGGAGGACGTGGCCTACGCCGAGGTCGTGCGCACGGCCAAGCTGCAGATCATGCACGATGACCTCGCCGCCGAGCTGGAGCGCCTCACCGGCCTGCTCGCCGACGTCTGCGAGGAGCACCGGCGGCACCGCGACCACACCCGCCGGGATCTGCGCGACGCGCTGCGCGAGGTGATTGCCGCGTTCGGCGTATACCGGATTTACCCCCGGCCGGCCCGGCCTGGATCACCCGGGCAGCCCGGGCAGCCCGGGCAGCCGGTAAGTCCGGCCGGCCGGGCACACGTGGCCGCCGCGGTAGCCACAGTCCGCCGCCGCAGGCCGGACATCGACGACGAACTGATCGGGTTCATCGGCGAGCTGCTGACCGGCGACAGTCGCGGCCCGGCAGAGAGCGAGTTCGCGGTCCGGTTCGGCCAGCTGAGCGCGCCGGTCATGGCCAAGGGCGTGGAGGACACCGCGTTCTACCGCTACCAGCCGCTGGTCTCGCTCAACGAGGTGGGCGGCGATCCCGGCCTGGCCGACCGCTGGCTGGCCGAGGGCGGCATGACCGAGGGCATGTGCGCAGGTGGCGATCCGGTGGCCGCCTTCCACCGGGCGATGGCGCACACGGCGCGGCACTGGCCGGAGACCATGCTGACCCTGTCCACGCACGACACCAAGCGAAGCGGCGACGTCCGGGCGCGGATCAGCGTGCTCGCCGAGCTGCCCGCGGCATGGGAACGTGCCGTCGCCCGCTGGGCGAACCACAACAGGCGGCACAAGCATGGCCGCTGGCCGGACCGGAACGCCGAGTACCTGCTCTACCAGACGCTGGTCGGCGCGTGGCCGATCGACCCGGCGCGGGCCGGCGCCTTCATGGCCAAGGCGGCCAGGGAGGCCAAGGTGCATACCTCCTGGACCGAGCCGCAGCCGGACTACGACGAGGCGCTTGCCGCGTTCGTCGCCGCGGTCCTGGCCGACGCCGGGTTCATTGCCGAACTTGCGGCGTTCCTGGCCGAGCACCGCATCATCAAGGCCGGCCGGGTCAGCTCGCTGGCGCAGACCGCGCTGCTGCTGACCTGCCCCGGCATTCCCGACCTGTACCAGGGCACCGAGGTGTGGGACCTGTCGCTGGTGGACCCGGACAACCGTCGGCCGGTCGACTTCACGGCGCGCAGCCGGCTGCTCGCCGCCCTCGACAGCGCGAGCCCTGAAGCAGCGCTTGACCGGGCCGACGAGGGCGGGCCCAAGCTCTGGCTGATTCACCGCGTGCTGCGGCACCGGCGCCGCCAGCCCGGTGCGTACGGCCAGGCCTCTGCATACCGGCCGCTGCGCGTCGCGGGGGGCAAGGCGGGGTACGTGGTGGCCTTCGCGCGCACCGGCGGGCTGGCCGTTGTGGTGCCCCGCCAGGTCACCGGCCTGGCGGACGGCTGGGCCGATACGGCAGTGGCGATCCCGGACGGCAGCTGGATGGACGTGCTGACCGGCGCCTGGGTCCGCGGCGGCGAGGTTGGCATGGCCGACCTGCTCCGCCGCTTCCCGGTCGCCGTGCTGGCGAGCGAACGATGACCGCCGGGGACGCCGGCGCCGGGACCGCCGCGGACGGCGGCCGGCCCGGGGAGGTTTGATGCACGAGTTCCGGGTGTGGGCGCCTGATGCCGGCCGCGCCGAGGTAGTGCAGGGCGCGCGGCGGCTGGCGCTGGCGCCGGCCGGCGGCGGCTGGTGGGCCCGGCGCGCCCCGGACGCCGGGCCGGGCAGCGAGTACATGTTCAGCCTGGACGGCGGTCCGCCAAGGCCGGATCCACGCTCGCCCAGCCAGCCCGAAGGGGTGCACGGCCCGTCGAGGGTGGTCGACCAGGCGGCGTTCGCCTGGTCCGACGGCGGCTGGCGGGGCCTGCCGCTGGCCGGGTCGGTGCTTTACGAGTGCCACATCGGCACCTTCTCTGCCGATGGCACCTTCGACGGCGCGATCGGGCACCTGGACCACGTGGCCGGCCTCGGCGTCGACGCCATCGAGCTGATGCCGGTGGCCGAGTTCCCTGGTAGCCGGGGCTGGGGTTACGACGGAACCGACCTGTTCGCCCCGCATCATGCCTACGGCGGCCCGGACGGGCTCAAGCGCCTGGTCGACGCCGCGCACGCCCGCGGGCTCGGCGTGATCATGGACGTCGTTTACAACCACCTCGGCCCGGACGGGAACTACCTGTCGGACTTCGGCCCGTACTTCTCGGCGCTGCACCGGACAAACTGGGGCGCGGCGGTCAACTTCGACGGGCCGGGCAGCGCCGAGGTCCGCCGCTTCTTCATCGACAATGCGCTGATGTGGCTGCGCGACTACCACTGCGACGGACTCCGGCTGGACGCCGTGCACGCCATCGCCGACGATTCGGCGATCCACATCCTGGAGGAACTGGCCGCCGAGGCAACCGCGCTCGCCGCGCACTGCGGCCGGCCACTCTTGCTCATCGCCGAGAGCGACCGGAATGACCCGCGCTACGTCCGCAGCCCGGCCACCGGCGGCTACGGCCTCGCCGCATCCTGGGCTGACGAATGGCATCACGCACTGCACGCCGTCCTCACCGGAGAGAGAACCGGATATTACGAGGATTTCGGACCACTGCCGCTGCTTGCCAAGGCAATGCGGCAGGCGTGGGTCTATGACGGCCGCTACTCGCCGTACCGCCAGTGGGTACACGGCCGGTCCCCGGCCGGGCTGAACGGCAGCCAGTTCGTGGTGAGTGCCCAGAACCACGACCAGATCGGGAACCGCGCCGCTGGCGAGCGGACCGCTGCCATGGTCAGCGACGGCAGGCTCCGGGTGGCTGCCGCGCTGCTGCTCACCACGCCGTTCGTGCCGATGCTGTTCCAGGGCGAGGAATGGGGGGCCGGTACCCCATTCCAGTACTTCACCGACCACTGCGATCCCGCGCTCGGCCGGTCGGTCAGCGAAGGGCGCCGGGCGGAGTTCGCCAGCTTCGGCTGGCATCCTGCCGACGTGCCCGATCCGCAGGATCTGGCCACATTCGAGCGGTCCCGGCTGGACTGGGCCGAGCCGCGGCACGAGCCGCACGCCAGCCTGCTGGCCTGGCACCGCGAGCTGATCGCGTTGCGGCGGCGAGTCCCGGCGCTGACCGATCCCCGGCTGGACCGGGTCACCGCCGACTGCGACGCCGGAGCCGGCTGGCTGGTCGTCCGGCGCGGCCCAGTCACGGTGGCAGCTAACCTCGGGAGCGGCAGCTGGACATTCCCGGCGAAGCCGTCGGCGGAGCTGCTCACGGCCTCCGATCCCAGCGTCAAGCTGGCCGCCGACGGGATGGTACTGCCGCCGGATAGCGCCGTGATCATGGCAGATGCAATGCCTTCGTAACTTTTCCGGTGCACCATGGCAAGTGCGGCGGGCAGCCTCGGGGGCGCTACCGGGCCAGCTTGCCACCACAACAGCGACGAAAGGATGCGGCTGATCATGGATGAGGCCATCGAGAACTGGCCGGGTCGGCCCTATCCGCTGGGGGGCGCCTACGACGGGGGCGGCACTAACTTCTCGCTGTTCTCCGAGGCCGCCGAGCGAGTTGAGCTCTGCCTGTTCGACGACGACGGCAGCGAGCAGCGGGTGGTCCTGGAGGAAGTCGACGCCTCGTGCTGGCATGCCTACCTGCCGTCGGTGGTGCCAGGGCAGCGGTACGGCTACCGGGTGCACGGGCCGTGGGCGCCGGAGCAAGGCCAAAAGTGCAACCCGGCCAAGCTGCTCATCGACCCGTACGCCAAGGCCATCGAGGGCCAGGTCAGCTGGAACCCGGCCTGCTTCCCGTACAACTTCGGCGACGAGAACTCGCGCAACGACGATGACAGCGCCGCGTACGTGCCCAGGTCCATCGTGCACAACCCGTACTTCGACTGGGGCAACGACCGGAACCCGGACATCCAGCTCAACGAGTCGATCATCTACGAAGTGCACGTGAAGGGCTTCACCGCCCGGCATCCCGAGATTCCCGAGGCGCAGCGCGGCACCTATGCCGGCCTGGCGCACCCGGCCGCGATCGAGTACCTCACCGGGCTCGGCGTCACGGCGGTCGAGCTGCTGCCGGTGCACCAGTTCGTGCACGACGCGCAGCTGGCGGACCGCGGGCTGCGGAACTACTGGGGCTACAACTCGATCGGCTTCCTCGCGCCGCACAACGAGTACGCCGCGGCCGGGCAGCGCGGCGAGCAGGTCGCCGAGTTCAAGGCGATGGTCCGGGCGATGCACGAGGCCGGGATCGAGGTGATACTCGACGTCGTCTACAACCACACTGCCGAGGGCAACCAACTCGGCCCGATGCTCTCGATGAAGGGCATCGACAACGCCGCCTACTACCGCCTGGTAGGCGACAACCCGCGGTTCTATTACGACACGACCGGGACGGGGAACAGCCTCAACGTCCGGCACCCGCACACCCTGCAGCTGATCATGGACTCGCTGCGTTACTGGGTGATCGACATGCATGTCGACGGGTTCCGCTTCGACCTGGCCGCGAGCCTGGCCCGCCAGTTCCACGAGGTCGACCGCCTGTCGGCGTTCTTCGACCTGATCCAGCAAGATCCGATCGTCTCGCAGGTCAAGCTCATCGCCGAGCCATGGGACATCGGCGAGGGCGGCTATCAGGTGGGCAACTTCCCGGCGCTGTGGTCGGAGTGGAACGGCCGGTACCGGGACACGGTGCGCGACTTCTGGCGCGGCGAGCCGGCCACGCTCGGCGAGTTCGCCTCCCGGCTGACCGGCAGCTCCGACCTCTACCAGGCGGACGCACGGCATCCGGGCGCCAGCGTCAACTTCGTCACCGCCCACGATGGCTTTACCCTCCGCGACCTGGTGTCCTACAACGAAAAGCACAACCAGGCCAACGGCGAGGGCGGCGCCGACGGGGAGCGCCACAACCGGTCCTGGAACTGCGGCGCGGAAGGTGACACCGACGACGAGCGGGTGCTCGCACTGCGCCGCAGGCAGCAGCGCAATTTCCTGGCTACCCTGCTGCTCTCCCAGGGGGTCACGATGCTGCTCGGCGGGGACGAGTCCGGGCGCACCCAGCACGGGAACAACAATGCCTACTGCCAGGACAACGAGACTTCCTGGTTTGACTGGGACAGCGTCGACGAGGACCTGATTGAGTTCACCGGCCGCCTGATCGCGCTGCGCCGGGAGCACCCGGTGCTGCGCCGCCGGCGCTGGTTCCAGGGCCTGCCCATCCGCGGGTCGGTGGACCTCGGCTGGTTCAAGCCCGACGGCGCCGAGATGGGCGACGACGACTGGGACGCGGGTATCGCCAGCTCGGTCGGCCTCTTCCTGAACGGCGAGGCGATCACCGACCGCGACCGGCGGGGCCAGCGGGTCACCGACGATTCCTTCCTGCTGCTCCTCAACCCCCACCATGAGCCGCTGGACTGGACGCTGCCCAAGCAGTGGGGCGACTGGTGGGACGTCGTGCTCGACACGGCAGGCGCGGGCCGGGAAGGCGACGCCTTCGCGAGCTCGGCGACGCTGCCGGTGGACGGCCGCTCCATCGTGATACTGCAGCGCCGCGCCGAGACCAGCAAGGCGTAAGCAGGCCGGCCGGCGGCAGTGGCCGGCGCGAACGCACAGCGGAGCGATTACCAGACCAGCCCGCGCCGGATCTGCGTCTAGCAGCCCCGCCTGATCCGGGTTCACTCGATTAACATGCGAGTCATGAACGTGGTGTTCGTCGAGCCGTTCTTCCCCGCCAACCAGCGGCAGTTCGCCCGTGCCCTCGCCGAGGCGGGCGCGACGGTGTTCGGCGTCGGCGAATATCCGGCCGAGGCGCTGGACGATCAGCTCAGGGGCTGGCTGCACGGTTACCAGCAGGTGCCGTCGGTCACCAACACCGAGGCGATGACGGACGCCGTCCGCCAGGTGCAAGAAGGCATCTGGGTGGACCGGATCGAGGCGACGGTCGAGGCGCATACGCTGCCGACAGCGCAGGTCCGCGAGGCCACCGCGATCCCCGGCACGTCCGTCCGGACAGCCTGGCTGTGCCGGGACAAGCCGTCGATGAAGCAGGCGCTGCGCGAGGCCGGGGTGCCGACTGCGGCATCGGCCGCCGTCGGCGACGCCGCGGCAGCGCGCGCCTTCGCCGGCCAGGTCGGCTACCCGCTGATCCTCAAGCCGCGCAGCGGCGCCGGCGCGGCAGACACGATGCGGGTCGATGACGCCGCCGGGCTGGAGCGTGCGCTGGGAGTCTTCGGCGAGCACGGGGCCGACTCGATCGCGGTGGAGGAATTCATCGAGGGGCACGAGGGCTTTTACGACACCATCACGGTCAACGGGAAAGTGGCATTGGACTTCGCCTCGCACTACTACCCGAACGTGCTGGAGGCGATGCGGACCAGGTGGATCTCGCCCCAGTTCATCACCACCAACCGGATCGACACTGCGCCGGAGTACGCCGAACTGCGCGAGATGGGCCGCCGGGTGAACGCCGCCCTCGGGATCGGGACATCGGCGACGCACATGGAGTGGTTCTTCGGCCGCAATGGGCTGCGGTTCTCCGAGATCGGCTGCCGCCCGCCCGGCGTGGGCGCCTGGGACCTCTACGCGGCCGGCAACGAGATCGACATCTACCGCGAGTGGGCAGCGGCCATCGTGGGCGGCCAGGTCCGCTCGGCGCCGTCCCGCCGCTACGCCAGCGGGATGGTCGCGCTGCGCCCCGACCATGACGGGCAGATCACCGGCTACAGCGGGGTCGCCGAGCTTGAGCAGCGGTACGCCGAGTGGGTCATCGACTCGCACCTGCCGCCGGCCGGAACGGCGACCCAGTCAGTGGCGGCCGGGTACATGGCCAACGCCTACGTGCGGATGCGCCACCCGGATTACGACACGCTGCGCGCGATGCTCGACACGGTCGGTGCCACCTTGCATGTCTACGCCTCGTGAGGGTGACCCTGCTCGGGCCGCAGCGCAGGCCGACGGTTGACTCGGTCGTCGCGTCGCTCCGGCTGACCGGGCCGCTCGCCACCATCACGGCCGGCTGGCAGGAGCGCGAGGCCGCTGACGGCGAGCTCAGCGCGCGGCTTGGCGGCAATGACGTCAACCTTGCGCTCTACCGCCGCTGGCTTGACGTGCAGGAACGGGATCCGGACTTTGCCGCGGCCGACTGGCGGCTGCGCGGCGTGCTGGCCGAGGTGCAGGACAGCTACCTGCTCCGGCTGGACTATGCGCTGCGCGCGGTCTACGCCCTCCAGCGCCACAGCGGCGATCCCCGGCTCAGGGATGATGCCGTCACCGAGGCCATTGCCGCGGTCCGCGATCTCGACGCCGCCCAGCTGCGCCGGGTGAACGAGATCAGCGGCGAGTTCTACCAGGCCTGGCAGCCGCATGACCGGCCGGTGATCGCGGCGCACCGGGCCGAGGTGACCGCACTGCTCAGCAGCGCGGCTGGGCTGGTGCTGGCCGGCGGCCACGTCGCAGTGCTGGCGGGCGTGCTGCACCTGTTCAACATCGCCGCGGCACTGCGGTCGCCGGTGATTGCCTGGTCAGCCGGGGCAATGGCGCTGACCGACCGGATCGTGCTCTTCCACGACAAGGCACCGCAGGGACCCGGACACCCGGAGGTGTACGGCAGCGGCCTGAGCCTGCTGCGCGACGTCGTGCTGCTGCCGCACGCCAGGGCGCGGCTGCTGCTTGACGATGCGTCCCGGATGGCCGTCTTTGCCCGGAGGTTCGGGCAGGCCAGCTGTATCCTGCTGGAAACCGGCACGCGGATCGACATCGACGGCGACGGCGGCTACCAGCCAAACGCCAGGGTGCTCGCTGCCGATGGCCGAGTGACCTCCCAGGAGGCAGCCTGACCAGCTGGAGCGGTGCGGGCCTGGGCCGCAAGCTCGCTATCACCAGACTCCGGGATCGGCGGCCGCAGGACCCGGCGATCATCGACCGGTTCCTCGCCAGGCACCAGGTGCCCATCGTCGAGGGTGCCCGCTGCACGTTCCTCTACCGTGGCGAGGCCGACGAGGTCGGCATCGTGCACCGGGTCGTCGGGCTGCCGGAACGCATCCCGCTGCGCCGGCTGCACCGGACCGACCTGTGGTACGTGGTGCTGGAGCTGCCGGCCGGATCGCGGATCGAGTACCGGCTGGAGGTGACCAGCGGCGGGCGGCACGAGCGGATCAACGACCCGCTGAACCCACGGCTCGCGTACAGCCCGGTCGGCAACTCCTCGGTCTGCTACGCCAGCGGGTACGAGGTGCCCGAGTGGGCCAGGCCGGATCCGGACGCCCGCCGCGGCTCGCTGACCGACCTCAAGGTAACGAGCCGGGCACTGCGCCGGGATTGCCCGGTAACCCTCTACATGCCTGCCCGGATCCTGCGTAATTCCCGGTATCCACTGCTCGTGGTGCACGACGGCAGTGACTACCTGCAATACGCGTCGGCCGGCACGGTGCTGGACAACCTGATTCACCGGCTTGACATAGCCGAGATCATCGTGGCGTTCAGCTCGCCTGGCGAGCGGCTGACCGAGTACGCCAATTCGGCAGCCCACGCCCGGTTCCTGACCGCCGAGTTGCTGCCCCGGCTGGAGGCCGAGTTCCCGCTGACGGGCATGCCGGCCGGCCGGTGCCTGATGGGGGCAAGCTTCGGCGCGGTCGCGGCCTTGTCAACCGCGTACCGTTACCCCCGGATGTATGGCTCGCTGCTGCTGCAATCCGGCTCGTTCGTGTTCACCGACATCGGCCACGATCACGGTGGCGGGCCGGCCTTCGAGCCGGTAGTGCGGTTCGTCAACCGGTACCGGGCAGCCCCGCGGAAGGTCGCGGACCGGGTGTTCGTCAGCTGCGGGGTCTACGAGCCGCTGATCGTGCGCAACCGGTCCATGGTGCCGACGTTCGAGGCGGCCGGGATGGATGTCCGCTACGTCGAGGCAAGGGACGGGCACAGCTGGGAGAACTGGCGCGATCGGCTGCAGGAAGGGTTGTCATGGATATTTCCTGGTCCGCAGAAATTCGTCTACGAGTGACCTGGGGATGGCCGCGGTGAAGGCAGTCGAGCGGTGGTTCTCGGCCCGGTTGCAGCGCGAGATCACGGTGGCCAGGTGGGGGACGTACGGCCGGCCGGTGCTTGTCTTCCCCTCGGCTGGCGGCGACGCCGCTGAGGTCGAGCGCAACGGCCTGGTCGGCGCGTGCTGGCCGCTGATCGCCGAGGGCCGGATCAAGCTGTACTCGGCGGACAGCGTGGCCGGGCAGGCGATGATCGTGAAGGAAGGCCCGCCGGAGCACCGGCTGTGGCTGCTCAACCAGTTCCACGAGTGCATCCGGCACGAGATCGTCCCGGCGATCCACTCGGACCTGGGCGGCCATGCGGTCGACGTGATCGCCTGCGGAGCATCGATCGGGGCGTTCAACTCGGTGGCGGTGCTGTGCCGGTACCCGGACGTGTTCTGCGCGGCGATCGGCATGAGCGGCAGTTACCGGATCGAGCAATTTTACGATAAGGCTTGGACGCAGGACCTGTATTTCTCTTCGCCGCTGCAGTTCGTGCCGGGGCTTGACGGGCCGCAGCTTGACCGGCTCAAGGAGCGGTTCGCGATCCTCGCGTCGGGGACTGGCCGGTGGGAGGACGTCGGCCAGTCATGGCTGATGGCCTCGGTGCTCGGCGGGAAGGGAATTCCCAACCGGGTGGACGACTGGGGCCCGGATTGGGAGCACGACTGGCCGACCTGGCGGGCGATGCTGCCGCAGTACCTGGCCGAACTGGCCTGACGACGGGAGGCCCGGGTGGATTGCGTGGATGGCGAAGTCAGGCACCTGGTAGGCCTGCTGCTCGGCACCGAAGACGACTGGCCGCGCGCGTTCGAGCACCTGCTGGCCAGCGTCGGCCCGGTTTCAGACGACGCGGGCCTGCCGCACGTATTCGGCACCGAGCGGCTGACCATCGAGCCGTTCTCGCTGCGGTCGAAGCCGCGTACGGATCTCGTCGTGGACCGGCTGGCTTACTGGTATTACCACCCGCGGGAATGGCTCAAGAAAATCTCGCTGATGGACAACGTGTACCTGCTGAACTCCCCGTTCACGTTCCAGTCGATGGAGAAGCACGCGGCGTACTGCGCGATGATGCGGCTGGGCATGAAGGTGCCGGAGACCGTGCTGGTGCCGTACAAGAACCCGCCCGGCCATGACAAGTACACGCACACGGCGCAGCGCTACAACAAGCCATTCGACCTCGACGCCATTGCCGAGCAGATCGGGTATCCGCTGTACATGAAGCCGTACGACGGCGGCGGCTGGCGCGGGGTGTCGCGGATCCGCAATCCGGACGAGCTGCATCGTGCGTACAACGAGTCCGGCGAGATGCTGATGCACTTGCAGGCGTCCGTCGAGGGCTACGACGTGTTCGCCAGGGCACTGTCCATCGGCGCCGAGACGATGGTGATGCGGTTCGACCCGGGCGCGCCGATGCACAGCCGGTATCAGGTGGACCACGCGTTCCTCACGCCGGACACTGGCGCCGAGGTGGTCTCGATCTCGAAGATCATCAATGCGTTCTTCCGGTGGGAATTCAACTCCTGCGAGGTGCTCGTCAAGGGCGGCGGGGTCTACCCGATCGACTATGCGAATGCCTGCCCGGATGTGGCGGTGACGTCGCTGCACTATTACTTCCCGTGGGCGATGCAGGCGATGGTGAAGTGGGTGGTCTTCTGCCTGGTTACCGGCCGGCGGCCGCGACTCGATCTGGATACACGGGCGTACTTCGAGATCGGCGACAGCGCTGACCTGAGCTACCAGGAGAAGCTGGCCGGGTACCGGCAGCTGGCCGACACGTACTTCTCGGTCGACGCCTACCGGGAGTTCTGCGAATCCCGGCTGCCGGACATCGGTCAGCGGCTGCTCGACTGGGTAAGCGGGCCTTCCTTTGACGCGCTGCTGGTGGACACGGTCAAATCCACGTACCCGGTGCACGAGCAGGACCGCTTCTTGGCTCACTTCCGCGGCCTGGTCTCCCTCTGGACCCAGCAGCAGGCAGTCCGGCACCCGGGATCATGAAAGCGCGAGCCCCGGCCTACCCGGCCGGGTGATCGATGTCGACCGAAGGCAGATCCTGTACCTCCTGCTTGGTGATGCTGAGGTGGATACCCCCTTCGACACCGGTCACCGCGCTGATCGGGATGGCCACTTCCTTGCGGCCCCACAAATGGCCTTCCTGCAGCAGGACATGGGTCACGTGCCGGTCAGCAGGGTCGATGACCAGGCCCTGGACTCGCCCGATGTCGCCGTCGGTGGCGTGCACGTGCTCACCGCGGCGCACGTCCACCTCGCCCAGCGGGACCTTGTCGTAGGTGACCGTCTGCGAGACGCCAGCCATATCTACGTCCATTGCGCCGGGCACGCCGATGCCACCGCCCAGGCCGTAGTAAGGCATGGAAACCACCTGCCCGGGGCCGTAGGCGGCGTAACCACTGCTGCCGGGTATGAACTGGGTTTCCTCGGCGGAGTCGAGCTGCTCGAATGCCGCCACGGTGCAGCGCAGCCGGATCTCTCCCGCCGTGGCGTCGACGAGGTCAAGCGGGACAAGCCGGGCGAGCCCTTCCCGGTGCTTCGGCTCGACCACCAGGTGCGTCACCGCGCGGGCGACCGGGTCGACCACCACGCGCCGCAGCTTGCCGCAGTCGCCGTCACTGCAGCTGACCTCGGCCCCGATGGTGAACTCCGCCATTTCTGCCATACCGCTACTCTCCCCGAATCCCGGACTGCCGGCGTCAATTTTGCCAGCAGCGGAGCCCGCGGGCCTTGCGGCGCGCCCATGACCCGGCGGCCCGCGTCAGGACCTTAGGCTCTGGCCTGCGGCGATGGACTGAGACAGGCTGGGCAGAGGAAGCGAAACGAGGGGTGCGCAGATGAAGTGGTTGATTCTGGCGATACTCGCAGTCGTTGCCGTAGCCGTGCTCGCGGGCAAGGACGACATTCTCCGCTACCGGAAGATCAAGCGGATGTGAGCTGGCCGGCGCCTATACCGGGATGCTCAGCGCGTGCGCCGGTGCACGACGACCACGCTGAGACGAGACAGGTCGTGCAGCGCGAACGCGACGCCGCCCTGGACGATCAGGTGCGCGGGGTGGCCGGGACGCCTTCCCCGTCCCGGTCCAGGCGACCCTGGCCCGGGACGGCTGCATGCCTGATGCCCCGCCTGCCATCTCGGGCCAGCCCGTGTTCAGCGGAAAGCCCGGGCCGGAGGAGCCGGCCTGGGCTTCCTCCCATAAGCATCTCCTTATTCCTGGATTGCCCGCGGGCACTGCAGCCGCAATTATCGGCCGAGGCACGCGCGTTGTCGCGCGTCGTCGCGCGCGTCCCCAGGAGGGAGGGTGCATGGAGGATCTGCCGCAATTCGGGCACGGGGCATTCAGCGTCGATCATTTCGTTGCGCTGCTCTCCCAGCCATGTCCGCAGGCTAGTGGGCCAGCCAGCGATCTGGGCCTGTTCGCGCTGATGACACTCCGGCTGGCCGGGCCGGCCGCACTTGGCGACTTAGCCGATCCCGCGGACCTGTGCTATGTCCGCATTGCCGGGGGCGAACTGCGGATCGGGGCGCTGACCAGGCATGCAGAATTGCTCAGCTCGGCGGTGGCTGGCGAGCATTTCGCTGTCCTGCGCGATGCCAGCGGGGTTATTGCCGGCCGGAGCGTGCGCTGCAGCAAGACCATCGGCGGCATGCTGTGCCAGGCTGACCCGGCCGAGGACATTGCCGCCGTATTCGCCGCCCTGCAGGGAAGCATGGTGATCCGGGGCCGCGACGGCACGAGAACCGTTTCCGCGCGCGACTTCCACCCAGGACCGTACGAGACCGTGGTCGAGCCAGGCGAGCTGCTTACCGAGATCCGGATCCCGATCAGGCCTGGCGGCAGTGCCTATGCGAAAGCGCCGCGGCGAGTCGGCAACTGCCCGGTTACGGGGGCTGCCGCCGCCATCTGGCTGCACGGCGACACGGTGGCCGCAGCTGGCCTCGGGCTTACCCCAGGCGCGGCGCGGCACCCTGGCACGGCGCGGGCAGAGCAGTTCCTGGCCGGCCAGCGTGCGGTGCAGGCGAACCTTGCGCGGGCCGGCCGGATCGTAGCCGAGCACTGCGGGTGCTCCCCGGATCTGCGGGACCCGGCCAGCGGCAGCCAGTGCACGGCCGGCGATCTCACTACCCGGGCTCTTGGTCGCGCTCTGCTGCGGGCCCGGGGGCTGGACGCCGGGCTGGCAGATTCCGGTTAGGGTCCGCGCCGCGGAAGGCCGCTATCGGCTGCGGCCGGCTACCGCCCGGCAGATCCGGCGCCATCCGCGCGAAGAGGCACGCCTGTCTCGATACTGACTGCGATCTCATATAGCGCGACATGGTCCGGGCCGAAGCTGGTGCCGCGACTGTGCCGGTCATGGCCGAGCCGGCCGGCCATCACCCGGGCACGACTCAGCTGCTCCTCGGCGGCTGCCCGGTCGCCGACCCGGGCCGCGGCGAGGGCGTGTAGCAGGGTCAGCGCGCCGCGAAGGGAAATTGCTGCCACGCTGCCGTCGGCGGCCAGCTCTCTCAGGGCATCCGCCGCCGCATTAGCTATCGCCCGTGCCTGGTCACACCGCCGGGTTTCAAGCAGGATGCACACCAGCAGGTATGCGCTGGCAGCGACCGCCTGCGGATCACCGGCCCGGTGCGCGGCGGTCAGCGCCCGATCGGCCGCGGTCAGGGCGCTGCCATGCTCGCCGAGCTTGGTCAGCGCCGCCGCGCACGCCTGGTAGCTGACCGCCATCAGCTCGTGCAGTCCGGCGAGCTGATGGTCAGGGGCGGCGCGGACGGCGGCGGCTAATTCCGGCAGCAGGTCACTAAGCAGCCGGGCCAGTTCCTGGTAGCGCCGGGCACCGGTCAGCGCCCACACTTCGGCGGTAATCGCGCCCCGGACCGCTGCTGAGCGCTCGCCGAGGACTCCGCACCGATCGCGCCGCCCCGGGCAATCGCCGGAGAGCACCAGCTGCAAGGCGCGTGCCTGCGCCGCGCTCTCGGGGCCAGCCGGCGGCGGGCTGGCCGGCTTCGCGGGTAACGGCAGGCTGGCAAGTGCTCCCGCGGTCGGCCCCGCCTGCACCAGGCCCCGCTCAAGCCGCGACAGCCAAGCCACCGGCCGGCCGAGCTTCCCGGCCAGTTCCGGCTGAGACCAGCCGCGGCTACGACGCAGCTCGGCGACACTCCGGCCGAGCGCCAGCTGAGTCTTCAGCGCACTCACCCGCCCCCGTCCGGGCCGGGCTCACCAGCCATGCCCGCGCGCGGCTCGTGCATGTCGTATACGCCGCGGGGGGGCAGGCAGGACATAATCTCTCCTGGTCACCGGGAACCATCAGCTGCATTCAGTCCGTCAGGCGACCGTTTCACAGTCAGCTGCAAATGCGCAAGCGTCCTATGAGGTATGTGCGGTACTAACGGCCCATGTGCTGCGGAATGAACCGTTCGCACGGAGCAGGCCGTAACCTGGAGCCGCCTATCGGAATCGAACCGATGACCTATTCATTACGAGTGAATCGCTCTGCCGACTGAGCTAAGGCGGCGCGCCGCCACGGGGGACGGCAGCGGAAGGAGTCTACCGGTCCGCGGCCGGCTCCGGCCCGGGCATGTACTTGGCCTCATAGGCCTGCCGTGATCCGCACACGCTGGCTCGCGGGCACGCGCAGCGCCGGCCGTCCTCGGACAGCCTGACCACGACCTTGTCCGCCGGGACGCTGTGGCCGACCACCGTGCCCGGCCCTTCGGGCGTCTCGACGCTGGCGCCGAGCTTCGGCGCCTTCTTCTGGAAGTCCTGGTAGAGCGGATGCTCGTACTTCAGGCAGCACATGAGCCGGCCGCAGGCGCCGGCGATCCGGAGCGGGTTCACCGGCAGCTGCTGATCCTTGGCCATCCGCACCGACACTGGCTCGAAATCCTTAAGGAACGTCGAGCAGCAGGTGTCCCGCCCGCACGGGCCGATGCCGCCCTGCAGCCTGGCCTCGTCCCGCGGGCCGATCTGGCGCAGCTCGATCCGGACGCGCAGCCGCCCGGCGAGGTCGCGCACCAGCGCGCGGAAGTCGACCCGGTGCGGTGCGCTGAAGTAGACGGTCAGTACGTTGCTGGCGGCCACGTAGTCAACGGCGATAATCTTCATCGGCAGCCCGTGCTCGCGGACCAGCCGCCGGGCGGCCACCCGTCCCTCGGCCCGCTTGGCCCGGTTTGCCTCGTCCCTGGACAGGTGCTCATCGGTGGCAAGCCCGGCGCATACCGGGAGCCCGCCAACCTCCTCGCTGACCCACTGCGGCGCCCAGATGCACTCGGCAACCTCGGGGCCTGCGTCCGTGGGCACGAGCACCTTTGTCCCGACGGACGGTGCGTACTCCCCCGGATCCAGGTAGTACAGCCGGCCGTGCCGCTGGAAGCTGACTGCCATCATCATGCCCACGGCCCCCACATTACGGGCAGGTCACGAAGATCACCGCAGCGGGAGCCCAGTCACCGTGCCCCGGCGAGGGCGAGGGTCATCTCCTCGACCGCGAGCAGCGGCGCCACATTGGCGGCCAGCCGTTCCCGGCAGGTCATGATCGCCTCCAGCTTTCGCACGGTGGCCTCCGGCGTCCCGGCGGCGGCAATCCGGTCCAGCTCAGCCCGCTGCCCGGCGTTGGCGAGTTCCACGTCGGCGCCGAACTGGATGGCGAGCACGTCCCGGTAGAACCAGGCCAGGTCGAGCAGCGCGAGATCGTATGAGTCCCGCTTGAGCCTGGTGTTACGCGACTTCTGCCGGTCCTCCAGGTCCTTCAGCGCGCCGGCCCCGCCGCGGATCGCGGTAGCCACTCCCTTGCCTGTCGACCCTTCGCCGAAGGCCTTGCGCAGCGCCTCCCGCTCCGGCACGTCGAGTTCCTCGGTAACGGCCGTGGCCTCGGTCTCGGCCGCCTTCACCAGGGCGGCAGCCGCAGCAAAGGCCGGCCCGAGGCTAGCGGCCTGCGACGGCACGCGAAGCACGGCAGCGCGCCGGGCGGCGGCCTCCGGATCAGTGGCAAGCCGCCGGGCGCGGCCGATGTGGCCCTGCGTGGCCCGGGCGGCGGCCAGCGCCCGGTCGGCGTCCACGCCCTCGCCGATCAGGACATCGGCGACCGCGGCGGTCGGCGGGATCCGGAGCGTGATCAGCCGGCACCTCGACCTGATCGTGGTCGGCAGATCGGCCGCCGATGGCGCGCAGAGCAGCCAGATAGTCCGCGGGGCGGGCTCTTCGATGGCCTTTAGAAGGGCGTTCGCGGCCTGCTCGGTGGCCCGGTCGGCGTCTTCGAAGAGGACCACCCGCCAGCGCCCGTAGACCGGCGCGGCGGCGGCGCGCAGCACCAGGTTCCTGGTCTGCTTGACGCCGTAAGACAGCCCGTCCGGGCGGACGAGCAGCAGGTCAGCGTGGCCGCCTGCGGCCACCTGGCGGCAGGACGGGCACTCGCCGCAGCCGCCGCGATCGCAGAGCACCGCGGCGGCGAACGCGCGCGCGGCGAGGGACCGGCCGGAGCCAGGCGGCCCGGTGAACAGCCACGCATGAGTGATCGCCGCCGGGCCGACCGCAATGGCCGACGTGAGCTGGGCAACTACCGCGTCCTGGCCGGCCAGCCCGGCGAAGACGCCGCCTGCCGAGGCCATTCGCGCCGCGTCCTCGTTCACCTGGGTCCGTCAGTCCCGGATCGCCGGGAAGCTACCGGTGATCTCCTCGGCTGCCAGCGGCACCGGGTCCGGCAGCATCTCCCGCACCCGCTCCTGGATCGTCCGGCTGAGGTCAGCCGAGGGCCGGGTCGCGTCCAGGACAAGGTAGCGGTCCGGGTTGGCCTCGGCGGCCAGCGTCAGGAAGCCCCGCCGGACCCGGTCGTGAAACTCGGCGGGCTCGGCCTCCAGCCGGTCGGCCGACCGCGCCCGGCGGCGCAGCCCGGTGGCCGGCGGCAGGTCGAGGACGATCGTGAGATCAGGCTGCAGTCCGCCGGTCGCCCAGTCGTTCAGGCTGGCTATCTCGTCGACCGGCAGCAGCCGGCCCGCGCCCTGGTACGCGAGCGAGGAATCGATATACCGGTCAGTGACCACGATCGCCCCCCGGTCCAGCGCCGGGGCGATGACCGCGGCGACATGCTCGGCCCGGTCCGCCGCGTACATCAGCGTCTCGGCGCGGTCGGACAGGCCGGTGTGCGCCGTATCGAGCAGCAGCGCGCGCAGCCGCATCCCGACCTTGGTCGCGCCGGGCTCGTGCGTTGCCACGACGTCGAACCCCTGATCGCGCAGCCAGATCGCGAGCAGCCTGGCCTGGGTGGACTTGCCCGCGCCCTCGCCGCCCTCCAGCGCGAGCAGCAGGCCGCGCCGGACGGCCGGGGCACTGCCATTGGGGTGCCCGGGCACCGGCCGGAATTCCTCGCCGCGGAACACCGCGGACAGGTCGTCGAGCAGCGGCACGCCCCGCCGGTCATCCATCTGCCGGTAGGAGACGACGCCGAGCACGACGGCGACCGCGGCGGCCAGCAGCAGCACCACGTTGTCGCCGACGCCACCATAGCCGAGCCAGCCGATCCGGACGAAGTCTGCGCCGGTCAGGCCGTGCACCGCGGCCGTGATCCCGGCGGCCAGCGACGGCGCGATGGCGATCACGGCGAACAGGATCACCCTGATCGCCGACTGCAGGAACGCGAATGTGCGGCCGCGGGTGTCGTCGTCGACCTCAAGCCCGACGATGGTGTAGCCGGTCACGTAGGCGATGCCGGCGCAGGCGCCGAGCGCGACTACGAGGACGATGACCACGACCAGGTTCGGGATGAGCCCGATCAGCGCCAGCGGTACTGCGGCGGATGCGATGGACACCCCGAACAGCCGCCGCCTGCTGAACCCGCGCAGGATCCGCAGGCCAAGGAACATGCCCGCGGCCATCCCCAGGAAGATTCCGGAGAACACCACGCCCCAGCCCGCGTTGCCGCCGTGCAGCGTGTTCCTGACGTAGGCGGGGCCGAGGCCGACGACCACGCCGCCGGCCGCGAACGCGCCGACCATGCCGATCACGATCCCGCGGACCACCTGGGTCTTGCCCAGGAACCGCCAGCCCTCCCAGATGGCCTTCGCCACCGATGGCGCCGAGATCTGGCCGCGGGCCTGGCGCTTCGGGATCTCCCTGAGCAGGAAGATGGTCACGGCGGAGACCACGAAGGTGGCCGCATTGAAGTAGATCGCCAGGTTGACCGGGTTGGTGGTGAAATAGTGCGATGCCGCGCCGAGCGCCCTGGTCACCAGCGCGAGCATGGCGAACAGCAGTCCGGCCACCGGCGCGGTGCCGTAGGTGGTCAGCAGGCTCAGCTGGTTGGCCTGCTCCAGCTTGTCCGGCGGCACCAGGTTCGGCACCGACGCGTCCTTGGCCGGCGTCCAGAACAGCGAGGCGCTGGACGCCAGGAACTGCACGATGTACATCCAGGTCAGCTCGTCGACCAGGTGCAACCGCAGGTTAAGCGGGATGGACAGGTACAGCACCGCCCGCACGACGTCCCCGACGATCATGTTCATCCGGCGGTCGAACCGGTCCGCGAAGGCGCCCGCTAGCGGGCCGAGGAACAGCGCCGGCAGTAGCGAGGTGAGCCACACCCCGCCGACCGCGGCGTTCTGCTGCACGAACCCGTGCCCGATGGTCAGCTCGCCAGCTAGCGCGGTGAGCGCCAGCAGGCTCAGCCAGTCCCCGAGGCTGGACAGCGACAGCGCTATCCAGAGGCGCCGGAACGGCCTGATGGACAGGACGCCGTTCCGATCTCCCAAAGGGGATCTAAAGTTCACTGCGCCAGGGTATCGGCAGATCGCCGCACGGACACGGCGCTACGGCCGGTACGTCCCCGCCGGGAACAGCTGCCTGCTGTCACGCATTCTTGCCGCGGGCCGGGCGGCCACCCCCGCGGGCCGGGCTGCCGCTGCCGCGCGCCGGAGCGGACCGCGGGCTGGCCTTGCCGCCGCGGGTGGTCCGGCTGGCTCCGGCCGCCTTGCGGCGCGGTGCGGGCGGCCCGGCCGCCCGCCGCTCGGCCAGCAGTTCGGCCGCGCGCTGCAGGGTCACCGATTCCACCAGGTCGCCCTTGCGCAGCGAGGCGTTCGTCTCGCCGTCGGTGGCGTACGGGCCCCAGCGGCCCTCCTTGAGCACGATCGGCTTGCCGCTGGCCGGGTCCTCGCCAAGCTCCCGCAGCGGCGGCGCGGCCGCAGCCCTGGCCGCCCGGCCGCGCGGCTTCGGCTGCGCGAACAGGTCCTTGGCCTCGGCCAGCGTGACGGTGAACATCTGCTCCTCGCTTTCCAGCGAGCGGCTGTCCGTGCCTTTCTTCACGTACGGCCCGTACCGCCCGTTCTGCACCGTCACCGGCTCGCCATCGAGCTCGCCCAGGGTGCGGGGCAGGGTCAGCAGCCGCAGCGCGTCGTCCAGCGTCACGGTGTCCAGCTCCATGGACTTCAGCAGCGACGCCGACCGCGGCTTGGCTGAGGCCGGCCCGTCCTCGCCGAGCACCTCGGTCACGTACGGGCCGAACCGGCCAGCCTTGGCCACGACGGCGCGCCCGGTGGCCGGGTCGGTGCCGAGCGCGATGTCCCCGCTGGGCCGCGACAGCAGCTCGTCCGCCAGCTCGGCGGTCAGCTCGTCCGGCGCCGTGCCCTCCGGGATGTTGGCCCGCTGGCCGTCCCGCTCCAGGTACGGGCCGTACCGGCCGACCCGGGCCACGATGTCGGTGCCGGCCAGCGGGAACGAGCTGACCGCCCGGGCGTCGATGTCGCCCAGGTCGCTGACCATCTCCTTGAGGCCTTCCTCCTGGACGCCGTCCGCGCCGTCGGTGCCGAAGTAGAACCGGCGCAGCCACGGCACCCGGGCCGCCTCGCCCCTGGCGATCTCGTCCAGGGCGCCTTCCATCCGCGCGGTGAAGTCGTAGTCGACCAGATGCGCGAAATGCTGCTCGAGCAGCGTCACCACGGCGAACGCGATGAACGAGGGGACGAGCGCGGTTCCCTTCTTGAAAACGTAGCCGCGGTCCAGGATCGTGCCGATGATCGATGCGTAGGTAGACGGCCTGCCGATCTCCCTGTCTTCCAGCTCCTTGATCAGGGATGCCTCGGTGTAGCGGGCCGGCGGCCTGGTCGCGTGCTCGGCCGGGGCCAGGCTGACCGCGGCGAGCGGGTCCGCCTCGGCCAGCGGCGGCAGCCTGCGCTGGTTGTCGTCGAGCTCGGCGTCCGGGTCGTCGGAGCCCTCGACGTACGCCTTCAGGAACCCGTAGAAGCCGATCACCTTGCCGGACGCGCCGAACTCGGTCTTCGCCCCGGTCCACTGGCCAGGAGCAGTGCGCGGGTCTGCATCCGCCCGCGCGGTGCCGGTCACCCGCACCGAGACGGACTCGCCGGTGGCGTCCTTCATCTGCGACGCGACGGTGCGCTTCCAGACCAGCTCGTACAGCCGGAACTCGTCGCCGGTCAGGCCGGTCCTGGCTGGCGTCCGGAAGCTGTCCCCGGACGGCCGGATCGCCTCGTGCGCCTCCTGCGCGCTCTTTACCTTGCTGGTGTAGACGCGCGGCGCGTCCGGCACGTACTCGGCACCGTAAAGCTCACGGGCCTGCGCCCTGGCCGCGCTGATCGCGGTCTGCGACAGCGTGATCGAGTCGGTCCGCATATAGGTGATGTGACCGTTCTCGTACAGCCGCTGCGCCACCGCCATCGCGTACTTGGCGGAGAAGCCCAGCTTGCGGGATGCCTCCTGCTGCAGTGTCGTGGTGCGGAACGGCGCGTACGGCGACCTGCGGTACGGCTTGCGCTCGACTGAGCCGACACTGAAGTCCGCGCCGTCCAGCCGCCCGGCCAGCGCCGCGGCGGCCGCGCCGTCCAGGTGCAGGATGTCGGCCGACTTCAGCTCGCCGGTGGAGCCGAAGTCCCGGCCCTGCGCTACCCGCCTGCCGTCGACGGCGACCAGCGAGGCCGGGAAAGCGGACCGGTCCTCGCCGCGGACCGGCGCGAACTCGGCCTCCAGATCCCAGTACTGCGAGCCGCGGAACGCGATCCGCTCGCGCTCCCGGTCAACAACTAGCCGGATGGCCACCGACTGCACCCGGCCCGCCGACAGCCGCGGCATGACCTTCTTCCACAGCACCGGCGAGACCTCGTACCCGTACAGCCGGTCCAGCACCCGCCGGGTCTGGTAGGCGTCGACCAGGCCGTTGTCCATCGCCCGCGGGCTGGCGACGGCATGCGCGATCGCCTCCGGGGTGATCTCGTGGAACACCATCCGGCTGGCCGGGATCTTGGGCTTGAGTTCCTCGAGAAGGTGCCAGGCGATGGCCTCGCCCTCGCGGTCCTCATCAGTGGCCAGCAGCAGTTCGTCGGCATCCTTGAGCAGCGACTTCAACTTCGCGACCTGCTGCTTCTTGTCGGTGTTGACGACATAGAGCGGCTCGAAGTCGGCATCCACGTTGACGCCGAGACGGGCCCACGGCTCGCCGCGGTATTTGGCGGGGATCTCGGCAGCGGAGTCTGGCATGTCGCGAATGTGCCCGACGCTGGACTCCACTACATAGCCCTTGCCGAGATAGCCGGCGATGGTGCGCGCCTTCGTCGGCGACTCGACGATGACGAGTCGCCGCAGGCCGTCGCTGGCGGATTCCGCCAGCCCTGGCGCCTTTCGCGGCCAATCCAGTTCTTGCTGCCACGCTCTTCACCCTCACATCCCACGGACGCCCTGGAGGCTACCGCAGGCGATCAGCAGGCGGCCCGCAAAGTGGCCACTGCGCCGCCCGTGACACCATCGTCACGGCACTACGGCCGGGACTGGCCGCGGCCGGCAAGCCGCCGTTCGCGTCCGTGTCCCGTACTTTCAACTCGCCGCGGCATCCTGCGTGTTCCCCGCGGCAAAGCTGCCCTTTTTCCTAACGCCGATTGAACTGCCTGGCCGACCGCGCAGAATGAGGATGATGGCGGAGTACTCCTACCTTGTCCTGCACCTGCCGCGCGGAACGCCGAGGGACGTCGCACGGCGAATCCTCACGGATCACGCCGAGTACGGCGACTGGGAACTGGCCCGGCTGCGGCTGAATCCAGACGGCAGCAGAAAGGCTACCCTGCGCCGGCAGATCATCAGGCCAGTACGGACGTTGCGCTGACCGGGCTGGGGCCGGCCGCGGCGCGATGATCAGTCGCGGCCGCCGCCGGGCAGCGCCGGCCCGGCCATCGCACGGCCCGGCCGCAGCCCGGTCATCCGGCTGGCCAGGCCGGGCGGCGGCGCGGCGTGCCTGGGCAGCACCCGGCGCACTTCGGCCCGCGGCCGCCCGGTCCTGGCCCAGCGGGGCGGGCTGCGATGCGCGCCTGCCGGCGCGGCGCGTTCCGGACGGCGCAGCAGCCGCCGCCTGGTGTCGGCCGGCCTCCTGGCTAACCGGGCGCGGCGCGCGGACAGGGCCCGCCAGGGCCGCCGCGGGCTGGCGATGGCGAGGACGAAAGCCCCGGAAAGCAGCGCGCCCGCGGCGAAGCCGTCCAGCCCGTCGGCCCGGAGCAGGGCGGGCACGCCGGCGGCCAGGCCAGGCGCCAGCCAGGCCTTGTGCGCTGCCGAGATGGCCAGGATGTTCATGATCGGCTCCTCGTCATTGCCGTGCTGATGTTTCATTTTTTTTAACGGATAGTTATCTGGCCAGTGCGCTGCGTACTCGGGTATGGACACGGTGGCCCGCGCGGCGCCATTCGGGCTGGCGTCGCGGCGGAGCCTCGTGCGGGCGGGGGTCAGGCGGCTTTCTGGTTCCCTGGGCCAGCGCCGGGCGGCACTGGCCGAAGGTTCGCAAGAGCGACCATCGTACAGTGCGTAATAATATCACTACTCATTGTATGCAAGCGGCATTATGCCGACCTGTCGCGTGTCGGCGCCACGGCCGCCATCTGCATCCGCCCGCGGTGGCGCTGACCTGCTGCGGAGCGTCAGCAGTTGTCGAGGAACCGGTCAAGCACGCGGACGCCGAAGCGCAGTGCCTCGACCGGTACTCGCTCGTCGATGCCGTGAAACATGCCGGAGAAGTCCAGCTCGGCCGGCAGCCGCAGGGGGGTGAATCCGAAGCACCGGATGCCAAGTCGGCTGAAGGACTTCGCGTCCGTGCCGCCGGACAGGCAGTAGGGCACGATCCGGGCATCGCCGTCCTCGGCCAGCAGCGCCGCGGCCATGGCCGCGGTCAGATCGCCGTCGAACGTCGTCTCAAGCCCGGCACTGTGATGGAGGAACTCGCGCCGGACGCCGGCCCCGAGCAGCCCGTCGATCTCGGCGAAGAACTCCTCCTCGTGACCTGGCAGGAACCGGCCGTCCAGGTCAGCGGACGCGGTCTGCGGGACGACGTTCACCTTGTAGCCCGCCGACAGCACGGTTGGGTTGACGGTGTTGGTCAGCGTGGCGCCGACCATCCGGGCGATCGGGCCGAGCTTGGCGAGAACCTCGTCGGCCGCGTCCGGGGTGAACTCGATGCCGAGCGCCGCGGCGGCCTCGGCGAGGAACGCGGTGACTGACGGGGTCAGCCGGACCGGCCAGGCATGACGGCCGATCCTGGCGACGGTCTCGGCAACCTCGGTAACCGCGTTGTCGGGCTGCAGCATCGACCCGTGCCCGGCGGTGCCGCGGGCGGTCAGCCGCATCCAGGCCATGCCCTTCTCCGCGGTCTGGATCGGGTAGATGCGGCGCCCGCCGATGGTGGCACTGAAGCCGCCTACCTCGCCGATCGCCTCGGTGACTCCCTCGAAGAGATCCGGGTGGTTGTCCACCAGCCAGCTCGCGCCGAAAGTACCGCCCGCTTCCTCGTCGGCGGGGAACACGAGCAGCACGTCACGCGGCGGGCGGCGGCCTTCGCGCAGGCGCTGCCGCACGACCGCGAGGAGCATCGCGTCCATGTCCTTCATGTCCACCGCGCCGCGGCCCCAGACGCAGCCGTCCCGAACCTCACCGGAAAACGGGTGCACCTGCCAGTCGGCGGCGTCGGCCGGCACCACGTCGAGGTGCCCGTGGATGAGCAGGGCGGGCCTGGCCGGGTCCGTGCCGCTGATCCTGGCCACCAGGCTGGCCCGGCCAGGGTGGGATTCCAGCAGCACGGAATCGAGGCCGACCTCGGCGAGCAGGGCGGCGACGCGCTCGGCGGCGTGCCGCTCGCCCGGGCCGGAGTGATCGCCGCGGTTGGTGGTGTCGATCCTGATCAGATCGCTGCACAGGGCGGCGACCTCATCCTGCGCGGTGGCCTCGCCGGAGGCGGGAGAGTTGATCACCTGGCCATGGTCGCATCCGTCTCACGCCCGCCCGCGCCTGGGGACACGCATTCGCCATCGCCCGGACCGGCCAGATTTGCTATCGTAATGCGGCCAGCCAGCATCCAAGCGGCTCAGTCGCGGGCTGGCTACGTCCGGGTGGCGGAATAGGCAGACGCGCTAGCTTGAGGTGCTAGTGCCCCAAAAGGGCATGGGGGTTCAAGTCCCCCCTCGGACACAACGTCTCCGCAGGTGAGAGCGCCGGGATCGGGGCGCAGCGCGGCCGTGACACTGCTCCTGACACTTGAGGCCCTGCTGGTCATGCTCCGGCCGCCTTGACCAGGCCCGCGAACAGGTCCGCTGCCTCACGCTGGTTACCGGGCATGACGTGCGCATATATCGTCAGCGTGACCATCGGCGAGGCGTGCCCGAGCCGCTGCGAGACGACGTGCACCGGGACCCCGGCCAGGAAACTGGTAGGGAGCGGTTTACCGGCCGTGTCGAATACCTCAAGTCGAGGAGCGGCGAGATGGGGACTCTCGTCCTCCTTGGTGCGTCTTTGCCGTTGCCGCAGATGCATCAACGCGTCATGCGGCGTTACAAAAGCTGATGCAACATCGTGCCGTCTGCCGCAACCCAGTCCTCACACGACCATGTTGACCTGCGGTTTCTCGCCAAGCACTGCACACGGCAGTCGGCAAGCACGGTTCCGGTTCCCTTACGGCGCCGTCCTCACGCTTTCCGGGGAGTGATGCATCTGATGCAACTCCGCGCCCTTGCAGGATCGTCGCGTGAGTATGCCGAAGATCATGAAGCCTGATCTTCGGCATCGCGTCCTCGCCGAGCGCCTCGCGGCAGCGGGCCACGTCCCGGGCGAACTGGCGGGAGACATGCTCGGGGTTGCGGTGCCTGCCCTCGATGTCGCCGAACGCCAGCGCGCCGTCCCGGGCCAGCTGCAGCGCCATCGAGCCGCGCGCCTTGCGGTGAGCACGCCAGATGGCCACGGTTGCGTGGTCGACGTCGACCACGCGCGGCTTGCTGCTCTTGGTGTCGCCCTCGATCGTCTCGGCGCCCTCGCCCGCGACGCGCACCAGCCCGGCCGACCGGCGCACCCGCGCGGCGCCCGTTTCCATGTCCAGGTCGCGCCAGCGCGCGGCCAGCCATTCGCCGCGGCGCTCGCCCGTCATGGCGAGCGAGTGCCAGAGCGGGTAGTTGTGGCTGTGCTCGCTGGCCCAGGCCAGGAACGCGGCCAGCTGCGCCGCGGTCCAGCACGTCATCTCCGGCGCCTTGGCCTCCTGCGCGGTCGGCGGCGTGGCCGCGTCGGCTGGGTTGCGCAGCAGCAGGCTGTCCCTGACGGCCTGGGCGACGGCGAGCTGGCGCGGCCTGTGACCCTCCCCGCTGACCTGCCGGCCATCAAGACGGTCATCGAGGACAACGACATCAAGCTGGTCATCATCGACGTGCTCATGGCCTACCTGGCCGGCGATGTCAATGCCCACCGGGACCAGGACATCCGCCGCGCGCTTCATGTCCTCTCCGCCCTGGCCGAGGGCTCCGGCTGCTGCGTCATCGTCCTGCGCCACCTCAACAAGTCAGGCGGTGCCAACGCGATGTACCGCGGCGGCGGCAGCATCGGCATCATCGGCGCTGCCCGCGCCGGGTTCATGTGCGGCGCCGCCCCCGACGATGAAGCCGGCCAGCGGCGGGTGTTCGCGAACATCAAGATGAACATCGCCGCCGAGCCGCAGTCCCTCGCCTACCGCCTGGCCGTCGACGGCCAGGACGAAGTCGCCAGGGTGGAGTGGGAAGGCGTCAGCGAGCACCGCGCCCGCGACCTGCTGGCCGAGCCCGAGGGCGATGACGACCGCAGCGAGCGGAACGAAGCCGCCTCATGGCTCACCAGCTACCTGACCGACTGCGGAGGCGAGGCAAAGTCGGTGGACGTGAAGAAGGCGGCGCACGGTGCCGGATTCGCCGAGAGGACTCTCGACCGGGCCCGCAAGCGCGCAGGAGTGACGACCGAACGCAATGGCTTCGGGAAGGGCGCGGTTTACCTCTGGCGCCTCGACCCGTCATGTACGCGACATGCTCGCCATGCTCGCCAGCTCTCAGACGGTGGCGCACAAGGCGAGCATGTGGCGAGCATGGCCACCGCCATTGACGGCGCAGAGGCCAGGCCAGTAACCGCCATCGGCGCCGGCGCCTGACCAGCGCCTCACGGAGACCCCTGCCAGCTACCCAGCCAGCGGAGGGTCTCTGCCGTCATCGGCCGCATCGCGGCGGTGATCAGCCCGGCTGGTCTGCCACGAAGGTCCCATGCCCGCTGACCCCAAACACGAGGCCCTCGGCCTTCAGGATGCGAATGGCCTTGTTCACGGTCGCGCTGGCCAGCTCGTACTTCTCCGCCAGCTTCACGATGCTCGGCAGCTGCGAGCCGGGCGGCAGCTCCCCGGACTCAATCTGAGCGCGGATGATCGCCGCGAGCTGCCTGCTCGGCGGCTCGGGTACACCGCGCTGCACCACCATGCAGCAAGGTTATGGTTTCCTTACCTATCAAGATCAAGAGACACGGACCTGTAGCGCGGTGTAGTCGGGTGGGATTTGATCGGGTTCATGACCGGCACCGCAGAGCCCTCGCCCGAGTGGGGCCTGAACATCGGCGGATTCATCAAGGCGCACCCCGGCCACGTCATCCGCGGCGGGTTAGAAGGCTTCGGGTGGACCGCGCAAGCCAAGGATGAGCGCGGCCGACCCAGGGGCGTGATACTGGCCGATCTCAGCCTTGACGCACTGGCCGCGAAGATCCGGGCAGCCCGGGACCGCAGCACCCGGTAGCCAGCGGAACACTCCGGCTGCCGGCGCCTATAGCGCCAACCCCATGACGCGCGGGCACGCGCGCGTAGGACCATGGAACGTGCCACGTCTCCGTAAGGGCCGCGAGGGCTGCGGCGCCACCTGCCGCGACGGCCACCCCTGCCAGGCCCCGGCCGTCCCCGAGGCGCTCGTGTGCCTTAAGCACGGCGGTTCCGCGCCGCAGGTCGCGATCAAGGCACGGCACCGGCAGCTCGCGTATTTCGTCGCGCTGCATGACTGGCTGGACGCTCGCGGGACAGACCAAGAAGATAACGCGCTGACCAGGCACGGCAATGCCCTGTCGGCACTGCGGGCTTACGAGGGCAAGCTGGAGCACCTGCGCGAGCTGCAGGCCGAGGCTCGCCGACGCAAGGCGGAGGGCAGCTATGTCCGGTCGGCCGAGCTGCCGCCGGTCGTGCGCCTGGCGAAGCTGGAGCGCCGCGCCGCCGAGCTGGCCCGCTGGAAACCTCGCCCTGGCGACCCGTGGCCGACAGGGCGCCCGGCCGGGCTGTGACCGCCCGCAGCCTGGCGGACCGGTGCGAGGGGCGAACCTCATGGACGCGCCCCCATTCGCGCGCGAGACACTGCGATTATCGGCCCATGGCCAAGACACGGCAGGCGCTCCGGTGCCGGGCGCACAACCGGCGGGGCCTACCCTGCGGCAACTTCGCCACGCTCGGCGCCGAGGTCTGCCGGATCCACGGGGGCGGAGCGCCGCAGGTACGCCAGGCCGCCCGGCTCGCCCTGGCGAACGACGCCGCCGCGTGACTGCTCGGGTCGATGCGCTACCGCGGCGGGCGCCTGGTGATGGACGGCAGGATCGGACCGCTACGCGCGGACGGCTATGGCTACCTGCCGCCGAACCGCAGGGAGCGGGAGCGCGCCGCGACTGCTCGGGTGTCAGTTATGGCGGGAGGGCTCATAAGTGGCGAACCGCGGGGGACGCAGGTCCGCGGCGCTTGACGCCAGCCCGGTCACTGACCCGCTCGCCGCCCTGGCTGGCCTCGCTGGCCAAGTGCTCGCCTGGCGGGACGAGATGGCCAGCCAGGTGAACGCGCTCACGTCGCTGCGGTACGAGGCCGAGAACGGGGAGCAACGCCGCGCAGAGGTCGCCCTCTGGGAGCGGGCCCCCGACCGCGCCGAGCGAGTCCTCGTCGCGATGGTCAGGCTGAACATTGACGAGCGCCAGGTCGCGGTCACCGAGGCGCAGGCGGACATGATCGAGCGGGCCGTCTCGGCAGCGCTGGCGGACGCGGGCCTCGACCTGGAGGCGCAGGACCGTGCCCGGCGGGTCGTCGGCCGGCATCTGCGCGCCGTCCCAGATGAGTGACGCGCCGCTGGAGCACCCATAAAACCGCGTGCATGGCAGATTCAGCAGTTACCCTGATCACAGTCTCACAGCCAGGGTTCAAGGCACCGACACCCGGTAACCTGACCGCGCTTGGAACGCCTTCCTTGCCGACCAGCTAGTTGAGGCACAGGCGCTGGCTGCCAATGACTTCCGGCCTTCTATGCGCACGGTAGTGCTACCTACGCATCATCCGAGGCCTTCTACAACGCCGCAGTCAACGATGGCGTCAACCCGGAGTGGCTGCCCTGGCCTGGTGGCTGACAGTTGGCTCTGACTTCGGAACGATCGCTGGGAGGTCGGGGGAACGGTTAGATCAATCCATTCAACGCAGGGGGGAACATGAGCGGCAAGACCTGGTTCTTTGTCTTCATTCCGGTAGGTGCCATCGTTGCAGCGATCAGCGCGGTGTCGGGTGCATCGTCCGGACAGCAGTCCAGCACGCCGGACTTCTCGGCTCCGGTCGCAAGTGCACCGGCTACGGCACAACACGCACCGGCCCGGCAGACAGTCACCTACAAGGTCACCGGCTCAAAGGGGGTCTGGCTGGTTTCCTACGGCCCGGCTCGCTCTGAATTCAAGGGTCACTCACCCATGACCATCACCCGCAGGCTGAGTAACCCGTTTGATTACTCGATACAGGCGAGCACCGGCATCTCCGGCGGGCACGTCACCGTGTCGATCCTGGTTGACGGCAAGCTTATCGCTCGCTCGCACGCTACCGGCCCGGCAAGTCTGGCTCACGTCATGATCATTAAAAATGCAGACGGCCAGCGGATCAACGGGCTGTCGTCATGAACGCCAGAATCATCGTGACTGCGTCGATTGCCGCAGTGCTCATGCTGGGCGCCGCAGCTTGCGGGGGATCAGCACCGGCAGCAGCCAAGCCTGGCCTGCAGAACGTGCGCATATTGGAGCAGGTCATCAGTCGCCATGACGTGAAGGCTGATGCTAGCTACGGCGACTCATTCACCAGCAAGGTCAAATGCGTGCCAACCGTGCCGAATACATTCGCCTGCAGCATCCACGACGTGCTGAAGGTGGATAACAAGACCGGTGGCTGGACCGACCACCTGACCATCCACGTCACACCAGATGGCAGGAGCTGGTTCAGCAGCCCGCGTAAAGACGTGGGTCAGCACGCCACCGATCTCGGCTGGCAGCTCCTGGTCGGCAATCTGATTAACCAGCAGGGAGGATCATCATGAGCCGCGCCACCAGAAAGGCCGACCGGGAACTGATCCGCGAAGCGAAGAACCCGCCATACTTCTCCGATGAGTGCGACAACGGCAAGTGCGCCGAGTGCAGCGGCAGTCAGTTCAAGACTCCCCGGCATGTGCCCGGCACCGCGCCGAGTGTCATTGGCTGGATTATCTATCTGCCTTTGGCGCTGATCAGGGCGGTATTCCAGCGGTCGGCCGTACGGCGGTACACCGAATGTGTCACCTGCGGCGCCACCTACCGGGTTGGGTGAATGACACTGTTCGGGTTGCCCTCGGTGGAGTCGCTGACCACCGGGGGCTGTTTACTGGCCGGACTGCTGCCCTCGTTGCTCATGCGCGTAACGGTAGATGCCCCCTCACCTGGCCGGAACAATCCGACTACTGGGTAACCAGTCTCGGGCAAGAGGGATATGACCAGGTTGCCCTGATTGTTTTCACCGGGCCCTACACGGCCCCCAGATGGCCCAGGATGGTGTGGGGCTGGACAAGTGGGGTGGGGTGGGTGCCGGAGAACACGGCTCAGGGACTCTGTGCAAGGCTGTGGACCCCGCGGGTGGCATAAAATCCAGGTGCCATAGCTTATACCTACGCGGGATATCGATAAAAGACTACTATCTGACACTTTCCCATAACCACATCGTGCAGAAATCGCGGGCTTCGCCGATTGCGGCCAGGGCGGCGAGTTCGCCGTGAAGCGCCCGGACGGCGGCCAGCGCCACCAGGTCCCGGTCCTCGCCGCTGCCCATTGGTGCCTCCTGTCCGAAGGCTAGCCAGCCACTGTCTGCAGGTGCCGGTACACCGATGCGCGGGAGACGCCGAGCGCCTTTGCGATCTGCGTAGGGCTCTCGCCGTTCTCCCGGCGGGCCCGGGCCGCGGCGAGCTTGTCCGCGTCCATGACGGTCGGCCGTCCGCCGACGTTGCCCTTGGCCCGGGCTGCTTTCAGGCCGGCCATGGTCCGCATGTGGATCTGGTCGCGCTCGAACTTGGCGAACGCGCTCAGGATCGTGAAAAATAGCTTGCCCGCGCCGGTCGGCTGGTAGTCGCCAACCAGCGTGCCCGCAAGGATGCGCAGGCCGATGCCGCGCTCGTGCAGGTCATCGGCGATCGTCAGTATCTCTTTGGTCGACCGGCCGAGCCGGTCCAGCTGCCACACGACGAGGGTGTCGCCCTCGCGGAGGTAGTCGAGCGCGGCCACCAGGCCCGGCCGGTCGCTGACCTGCTTGCGGCTCGAAACCGTGTCCGTGAAGATCCGCACCACGCCTGCATCGTTGAGCGCGTCTTCCTGCAGCTGCGCGTCCTGCGCGTCGGTGGAAACGCGGGCTAGCCCGACTAGGGTGCGGTGCTTGGTCGCTGTCATGCGCCCTAGCGTCGCAGAACCGTCTCACAACATCAAGCAACTTGAGCAAGTTTTTAGACGGGTTTTGAGACACGAATACGGGCCTCCTGGGTGCGCCCGGCCACCGTCTCAGAATCGATCGTTTCTGAACAGGCGGGATCAGGGCTGTTCAGGAGCGCTCAGCCTCAGGACGGTGCAGCCGTCACGCTGGCACTCAGGAGCGCTCAGCAAGGACACTGGACGGCAAGAGTCCCGATGGCGAGTGACCGGAGGTCAGGTGGCCGGCAAGCTACTGCAGCGCGGTGAGGCCGCTGAGCGGCTTCACGTCTCGCAGATGACAGTCCGGCGGCTCGCGCTGGCCGGCCACCTGGATGAGGTCAGGGTCGGCCAGCGAGCCATCCGGGTCACCGAAGACTCCGTTGAGCGGCACATCGCCACACGGCGCATCACGAGGCACGGCGCCAGCGCACCAGGAAGCGATGCCGCTTGAGCCTGTCTGCGTATCAATCTCGTCCCGCTAGCGGCCTCTGTGGTGATGGCGGACGGGCGTGATCGCGATGCCATCAGGCCTTTTCCCGACCGTGACCGGCGGCCCGGGGGTGTTGGTGGCGGTCCGGATCGGGATCACCATGTCGGCGCTGGTGACGTAGACAGTTTTCCCGTCGGGGGTAATCGCGATGGCAACAGCACCGTTTCCGAGCATGATCGGCGGGCCCGCGGTGTTGGTGGCGGTCGCGATCGGGGTCACCGTATCGCTGCTGACGACGTAGGCAGTTTCCCCGTCAGGCGTGAAAGCGATGCTATGGGGGTAGTTGCCGACTTTGATCGGCGGGCCTGGGGTGTTGGTAGCGGTCCGGATGGGGGTCACTGTCCCTGAGTCCTGATTGGTGACGTAGGCGGTCTTCCCGTTCGGGGTGATCGCGATGTTGGTGGGGTAGTTGCCGACTTTGATCGGCGGGCCCGCGGTGTTGGTAGCGGTCCGGATCGGGGTCACGGTGTCCCCGGGCCATGCCAAGTCGCCCGCATTGGTGACGTAGGCGGTCCGCCCGTTCGGGGTGATCGCGATGGCCCCAGGTTCGCGTCCGACCTTGATCGGCGGTCCGGCGGTGTTGGCAGCGGTATGGATGGGGGTCACCGTGCCCCGGGCTGTGTTCGGGATCTGGCTGGGGACGTAGGCGGTTCTGCCGTCCGGCGTGATCGCGATGCCGGACGGCTGCCTTGGGACCTTGATGGACGGTTCGGCAATATTAGTGGCGGTCGCGATCGGGGTCACCGTGTCCGCGTCGATGTTAACGACGTAAGCGGTCTTGCTGTCCGGCGTGATCGCGATGGCAATAGGCGAAGTCCCGGTCGGGATCGGCGGGAGCGCGGTGTTGGTGGCGGTAGCGATCGGGGTCACCGTACTAGCACTGGTATTGGCGACATAGGCGGTCCTCCCGTCGGGGGTTATCGCGACAGCTTCGGGTCCGCTGCCGGTCGGGATCGGCGGGCCGGCGGTATTGGTGGCGGTCGCGATCGGGGTTACCGTGTCGGAGCCGTTATTGGCGACATAGGCAGTGACCGGGGTAGCCGGATCCGCCCGGGAGGCGGACGAGTTGGCCGCGGCCGTATCCGCCGCAGCCTGCGGCACGGGCGTGGAAAAGGCCAGCCCGGCTGCGAGCGAAATCAGGACACTGGAGATGATCCGCGGCCGAATCCCTCGCCCGGCCGTTGCACTTCCTGCTGACATGATTACCGTCCCCCCGACGCAGTGCTCAGCAAGCGCTAGATGCTACCTACTCTGAGCGGCAGATCAAACGTAGAAGGTAACTATAGGAAGGATGGTCTGCGGGAATAGCCGCAGGCAGGCGGCGTGTCCCTACGAAATGCGGTCTACTCGTGCTTACCGGGATATTGTCCTGCGCCCAGACAAATCTGGGCTCCGGTTTCGCCGTGCTACGGTACGGCCCGGATATTGATGTGACCGGCCGCGCCATCACCATGCCGGGCCGGTGCATTTGTTTCATTGCTCTCGGAAAAATGCCGTCCGCCTGACCTGCCCCATTTCAGGGTGCCGCTCGCGCGGAGCAGGCATACCGTCCTTCTCGCGTACGGGGGAATACGTTATGTATCCGAAACTGGCCGTCACGTCCGCTGCCACCATCGCGGCCGCCGTGATCGCAGCCGCGGGCCCGGGTGCCGCCCAGGCGGCACGAGCCGCCGTCGTGACTAACGTGCCATGCAGCGCCACCGCCCTGGCGAACGCCATCAGCAATGCGAGCGCCGGCGACACGCTGAACCTGGCACCGGTGTGCACCTACCGCCGGGCGGACCTGCCGGCCGTCAACGGCGACCTGGCCATCACGGGCAACGGGGCCACCCTGAAAGAGGGCAGCGGCCTGGAAGAGGACTCCGGCACCCTCACGGTCACCAGCCTGAACCTCCGCAAGAGCGGGATCCTGGTAACCCGCGGCGGAGCGCTCACGGTGAACGGCGGCACTTTCAGCGGCGGCACCGCGGCCAACGGAGGCGCCATTGACGTGGACGCTCCCAACGCCGGCGCTCTCACGGTGCGCGGTGCCACCTTCACCGGGAACACGGCAACTGGCTTCGGCGGCGCGATCAACGACTACAGCTACGACAACGCGGACATCAGTGACTGCACGTTCACCGGGAACCACGCCGGGAGCGCTGGCGGCGCCATCGCCGCCAGCCCGGACAACGAGATGAATCTGTCCGATGTCGTGGTCCGCGGCAACAGCGCCACGACAGGCGGCGGCATCTACAACTTCACCACCATGACCATCTCCGGCAGCCGGATTTCCGGCAACCACGCCACCGGCCAGGGCGGCGGCATCTACACCCAAGCTGGCGTCGGCTTCGGGCCAGGTGCCGAAGAGGTGACCGGCACTGTCATCCGGGGCAACAGCGCGCAAGAGGGGGCCGGCATCTACAGCGACGAAGGGATCACCGATATCACGGCCAGCACGATCGCCGGCAACGACGCCAGCGGCTCCGGCGGCGGCATCTACAGCAACGGCGGCCTTAATTACCCGAGCGGCACCGTGAACCTCACGGACAGCAAAATCGGTCGCAACAGCGCCGGAGCAACTGGGGGCGGCATCTACAACCAGGGGCAGGCGGCTGTGGCTGCGGCCGGCACCACGATCTCCGGCAACACCGCGACCACCGGAGGCGGCGGCATCTACAACGGGCCCCTCGCCGTCGTCACGCTGACGGCCTCGCCCGTGCGCCGCAACCGGCCCGATAACTGCGAGCCCGCCAGCTCGATCACGGGCTGCACCCGGTGAAGGCGGTCCGCTGGCCGCGGTGAGCGATCACGCCGGGTGGATCAGCAACTTCACAGAGGGCACTATGCCAGTGCTTTTCGATGATGTGTTCGCCTGCTCTACTTAGCATGGTGGATGGCGTCGAGCGGCCGGACTGGTGGTTCTACCCGCTCGCGTGCCCGCGCGGGCATACCTGGGCGCCGGGCCTGGTGGTTGTGTCGTGGACTGTCTGCGGGTGCGCAGGCGGTGACGGGCACCTGCGGGTGCGGTGCGCCGAGCGCGGCTGCCGCTCGGTCTGGTACTCGCCGCCGCACCAGCCCGGGACCGAGGTCACCGGCCGCCCGGCTAGCGCATGAATGAACTGCATCCGGCGGGGCAATTGCCTGCTGCGCGGCCCAGGGATGCGACCGGCACGACTGGTCGACCCCCACCTGCCGTCAGGGGTGCCCTGGGCCGCGTTCAATACGAACGCCCCGCCAGCCGTAGCCAGCAGGGCGCCTTGCAAGCTGAGTGGCGCAAGCCCGGCTAGCAGACCTTAACGTGGTTGACCTCGCCAGGGTCAGAGTAGGAGCACCGGGACTTCACCACGCCGGTGGCGTTCTTGAGCGTCGCCCGGTCGCCATCGTTGTTCCACACATAGGCCCTGCGGCGCTGGTAGCGGTTCGACTGCGTGTTGTGCCCCCGGCCGGTGCGGATCTTGACGTAGGCGTGAGCGCCGAGTCGGTACGTCCCGAACGTGTAGACGTGACCTGACCTGTCCCGCAGGGTCCAGCCGGTCAGCGTGACCGCGTGCCCGGAGCGGTTGTGCAGCTTCACCCACTCGGCGTTCAGGCTGGCGTTGGAGCGGTTGTCCGGGCCGGGCGAGTTGTAAAAGATCTTGCGGATTACGACCGCGGGACGGCGCTGGGCGCTGGAGGCGAGCGCCGGGGCGGCGGCGAGGAGCGGGAGGGCTAAGGCTGCGGCGGCGAGGATGGCGGCGGTCTTCTTCATGGCTCATACGCTAGACGGGAGACGGTGCGGCGTGAAGGCGGCCCGGAGCGCTGTCCGCAGACGCATGGCTAGCGCACCAGCCTCCCCTCCTTGCTGTGGTGCTGGCCTGTCTCGGCCCGCGGGTCAAGCGCGGGCCGGGAGCGCCTGACTTGCCTAGGTGCCGGAATCCTGCACCCATGCCCGCAGGGCCTGGCCGTCAGCCCGCGGGATGCCGCGGCGTCCCGCGGCATCCCGCTCGACGTGGCCGCGCAGGACCAGCGGTACCGCCTCGTCTGGTCCGGCGGGCAGGGCCCGGATTACCGGGGCCGGCAGCGCCGCTGAGCGCCGCGCTGGCGGCAGGGCCCGTGCGGGCTCCGCGCTAGCCGGGGCCAGGCGGCCCGGCCGGTCCCGGTGCAGCACGTAGGCCAGGTGCGCGATGCCCGCGGCGCCGAGCACGGACGCCACGGCGATGATGGCCCAGAACAGCGACTCGACCACCTGGCCGATGATGACGGCCAGGACGGCAGCGAGCACGGCCAGGAACATGCCGGACTCGTCCGGGCAGTGGGCGTGACAAATCTTGGTCATGACTTGTCCTTCCGGGTGGCGCCGCGGATCGCGGCGGCGGCCTTGTGGACCTGCTTGCTGCCGAGCACCTGGCGGGAGCCGGTGCCCTTGCACCGCCAGCACCGCCGGAACCGCCGGCCGCCGCGTTTCTTGCCGGTGCCGTTGCACCGGCCGCAGTCAGCGAACGGGCGGAAGTAGGCACGCCACAGCCAGACGGAAATGACAGCGGCGATGATCGCGAACCAGCCCATTGCTCAGTCCTCTCCTGCCATCTCGGCGCCGCGGTCGACGCCCTCGCGGTACGCCTCGCACACCGGGCGGGCGCAGTCCTCGTCACGGCACTTGCGGTAGTCGTGCGCCTGCCGCGGTGCCCGGCCAGCGGGCGCCTTCTCCTTGGCGCGGCGCTTGCGCCTGCCCTCGTCCTCCCGGGTCCGCCTCGCGCGCCGCGCCGCGGTCTCCTTCTCGCGCCTCGCGCGCCTGGCCGTGACCTCCCGGGCCCGCTCGGCCGCGGCCTTCTTGCGCTTCTCCTCAGCTGCCGCGCGGCGCGTGCCGGCGGCCTTGCGCTTCCTGAAGTCGGTCTTGACGGTGCAGACGTGGCCGAGCGGATTGGAGTAGGACTTGCCGCACGTCTTGCAGGTGGCCAGCGACGCGCTCGCCTTCGGCTTCAGCCGCATGCGGCCCTTCGGGTTGCGGACCGTGCAGACATGACCGAGCGGGCTGGAGTAGCTCTTGCGGCACCGGCCGCACCGGAACAGGCCGCCCTTGAACTGCAGCTTCAGCGGCATGGCAGGCCCGCTACAAAGTCGCGGTGCCGCGACAGGCGCTGACCTGCGCAAACCTGGCCTGCCGCTACACGACGATCCCGGCCAGGCCGTCTGACCTGCGATGTTGCGATGTAGCGGCCAGCGCCGCGACGGCCGCCAGATCGCCGATCCGGCCGGATCCCGGTCATTGCGCTGCCTGCTCAACCGCTACACGACGGAAGCCCTTGAGCACGGCGCCGTCCATCCGCACGTCAACCGACTTCACGCCGAGACTGCGGCACTGCGCGGACAGCGCCTCCGCCGCAGCGTCGGCCCAGCGGTCCGGGAACCGCCCGGCGAGCCGGTCAGCGGCAGCGCCCCAGTGCATCCCGGCGTCGGCGCCGAACACGGTCAGCAGGTCGGCCAGCACATCCCGCGCGGGCCCGGCTTCCTCGTCCAGGCCGAGCGCGTAACCGGACAGCACGCCCGCGTGCTCGCGCATCACCCGCGCCCGGGCGGCGATCTTCTCCGACGCGGGCAGGTCCAGGTAATAGGTGCGGATGACCTGCGGCTCGCCGTCAGCCTTCAGCCAGCCCAGACCGGCATCAGCCTTGGCCCGGAAGATCGCCGCGTTGTACCCGGCCTTGTACGCACCGGTGCCCAGCACCAGGTCGTTCGCCAGGTAGTCGGGGACCTTGAGGCAGAACCGGCCGGTCACCACGCCGCTGATCGCGGTCGGCAGCGAGTCCTTGTCCGGGCGCTGCGTCGAGATCACGATGATGATCCCGTAGGCACGGGCCAGCCGCATCGTGTGCGCCAGGTCCTCTGCCGTCTGGCCGCCGTGCTCCGGGTGCAGGAAGATCACCTGTGCCTCGTCGAAGATCGCCACGATGGGCCGCAGGCCGCGGTAACGCAGGGCCAGGTCACGGGTCAGCTTCCCGTCCGGCTTGGCCTCCTTCGGCAGCTTCTTGAACCGGGCCGAACGGCGCTCCAGCTCAGCGCGGAGCATGCGCGCCGAGTCGGCCGCGTAGGCAACCGCCTCGTCATCAAGGCCGGAGCAGTAGCGGTGGCAGACCTGCGCGAACGGCTCCAGGTCGCCCTTCCCGGCCTGCTCGTGAATCCACAGGTCGCATACCGGGTCCAGCGCCGCGGCGGCAGCAATGTCACGTACTGCCGCCGTCTTCCCCTGGCCCGGGGACGCGCCGATCAGGTAGTTGACCTCAAACAGCGGGATGGCGACCGGCCGCAGCCGCGGGTCAGTGCCGAACGGCACCGAGCCGAAGACATCAGCCGTCCCGGCCTTCGCCAGCGGGTGCTTCGGCAGCTTCTGCTTGCTGATGTCGTGGAACCCGACCCACAGCGACAGCCGGCCCTCATGCTCGGCAGGCACGCCTTCCGGCCACGTCGCCGACAGCGGCCTGCGCAGCCCGGACGCCAGCTCCGGCCGCCGGGCGATGATGTGCCCGGCGGTCACGCCGCGGGGCAGGTCAAGCTGAACGCCCCACCCGGGCCCGTCACGCATCACCGGCGAGACGAACGTGATCCCGCGGCCATCCTTGATCGCCGCGTTGATGCCCGCGATGCCCAGCGAGCCCAGAGCATCGGTGATGCTGCCCTGCGTCGGCTCGGAGTACTGCGGCGGGATGACCGCCGGGGAGATGATCCAGTGCCCGTCCGGGCGCCCCGCGCGGGCAAGCAGCAGCACTGCCGCGGCCCCCACCGCGGCCCACGACCACCACGCGCCGAACACGGCCAGCACCGCGGCAGCTATCGCCACCGCGGCCAGCTCGGCGGCCAGCAGCATCCCCCGGACCTTCCGGGTCTGCTTGGCCTCCTTGTGCAGCGACCGCCACTCGCGGCTGTCCCCGGCGATCACCGCGTCGGCCCGCAGGTCGTGCTGCTCGAGCAGCCACCACCAGTGCACCTGCCTGGCGGACACGCGGGCGACGCCGACCACGCCCCACACCAGCAGCGCCAGGACGTACAGCGGGAACCGCAGGCCGTGATACCGGCTGCGGTGCCACTGCAGGCCGGCGAACGCCGCCACGGTGCCGCGGATGTTCTGCCGCCGCAGCACCAGCGGGATGATCGGCCGGCGCTCGCCGTCCCCGCTGGTGATGTCCGCGTAAATGACCGGCGGCGGCGGTGCGCCTCCGCCCGCGGCAGCGGCCTCGGGAAGGGCCGGGAACGCTCCGGGTGCGCCGTCCGGGCGCAGCGGCACGATCTCCGCGTTGCCCTCGCGGTCGCCGGGCTCGGTTGACATGATGATCTCCTCATTTCGGTGAGCTGGCGCCGGGTCTGTCTTGGTAGGGCGGCCCGGCGCCGGGACGGTTTCTAGGTGCGGGCAGGTTCGGATGCGTGCCCGTTGGATTCGGCTGCCACTTCGGCACGTAGCCGCTTGGCACGCGGCCGGGGGATACCAAACCGGTCGGCGAGCTGGCGCTCGCTCAGCGGGTTACCGCCGGCCACGCTCGCCCGGTAGGCCAAAGCGGCAGCCTCCTCGGCGGTGGCCGCCGGACTGGTCAGATCAAGTTCCGCGGCATCTGCCGTGTGCATGGCCACGACGCGCTTGAGGACGCCGAGCCCCACCGCCAGCGCCGCGGCTGCGGCGAGCGGCGGCACGGCGGCGGTTACCCGGCTGGCGGCATCATGGCCGGTGACGTGGCCGACGTTGCCGGCCACCGAGACGGCCAGCCCGGCCAGGGTCACGGCCCACGCCGCGGCGCGGGAGCGGGGCGGCCAGCGGTCAGCCAGCGCGATGAATAGCGCTGCCTCGCCGACCGCTATGAACACGTCGACCTGCAGCGGCCAGGCGACCGCCCACGGGCCATGCAGCCCGTGCCCGGATGCCCAGTCGAACAGGCCCCGGTAGGACTCCGCGAAGCTCACCAGCGACGCGGCGGCCACCAGCACGCAGATGGCGGCGGGCGCGGCAAGCCGTGCCCGCAGGATGCCGGTCACCGCTCCGCCTCGATGCCGAGCCCGCGCGCCAGCGCTCGGTACGCGTCGGCCTTGTCGAGGTCGTCGGCGTGGTCCTCGCAGAGGCCGGCCGGGTGCGCCTCACAGTCCCGGCAATCACCGCCCGGCGCCCCGACCCGGCCCAGCTCAAACCCAGCCCCACTTCATCAGCCAGGCCATCACCGGACTCAGCGCACAGCCCGGCGAATGCGTGCTCATCGGCGACGCCGCCACCGACATCCAGGCCGCAAAGCGGGCAGGCATCGCCAGCATCGGCTACGCCAACAGACCCGGCTCGTATTCCAACCTCACCGCGGCCGGAGCAACCGCAGTCGTCACCAGCCTCGCCGACCTCGTCCTGCCGATCCGAGCCCGAGCCTGGCCACTGCCGAATTAAGCCATACTAGATCAAGGCGGCGCCTGCGGCGCCGCTGGCCCGGCGTCAGCGCCGGGCTCGGCCTTTCCCGAGGCCCGCCCGGCGCACGCCGGGCCGCACACTGGCAGCGTCCGCAGATCAAGACCGCTCACACGGCACGCATGCCGGTACAGGGCAAAGCCGTCTTCCTCGCTGCATAATTGTCCCGCTCCCGGCCGCCGCGTCTAGGTCGGCCCTCCGGGCCGTCGCATGCGATCGGCTTCGCCGAACCTAGACATAACCTAAACACGGCGTCCACTCGCCAGGGATCGGCGCCTATCGGAGAAGACGGGGAGAGCTAGTCAACGTACCGGCGATGTCCCTTAGGCCGTGGCGTGGCGATCGGAGCAGAAATCATCCGTGCTGGGTGATGTGGGCTCCGCCTTGGCGCCGCAGGATGTGAGCCATCAGGGGTCGCAGGGGAAACCGTGGGAGGGTTCGAGTGGCAGTTACCGAGTATGAGCCCGGCGCTGCATTCCCGGGCGTGACCGGGCGGACCGCGGATGAGTCGACGCCGGCCTGGCTGGCGCAGGTTCGGGCACGTGAGGGGGCGCCCAATGTGCTGTTCATCGTTTTGGATGACACCGGTTTCGGGCAGCTGGGCTGTTATGGCAGCCCGATCGCGACGCCCAATTTCGACGCGATCGCGGCCGACGGCCTGCGCTATAACAACATGCACACGACGGCGTTGTGCTCGCCGAGCCGCTCATGCATCCTGACCGGCCGCAACCATCACAGCAACGGGATGGCAGCCATCACCGAGCTGGCCAGCGGCTACCCGGGGTACAACGGCGTGATCCCGTTTGAGAACGGCTTCCTGTCGGAGATGCTGGTCGAGCACGGGTACAGCACGTTCCTGGTCGGCAAGTACCACCTGACGCCGAGCAACCAGGAAACCGCCACGGGCCCCTATGACCGGTGGCCGCTGGGGCGTGGCTTCCAGCGGTTCTATGGCTTCCTGGGCGGTGACACCAGCCAGTGGTACCCGGATTTGGTGTATGACAACCACCAGGTGGAGCCGCCGCGCACCCCCGAGGAGGGCTACCACCTCAGCGAGGACCTGGTCGACAAGGCGATCGGGTTCATCGCCGACGCCAAGCAGATCGACCCGGCCAAGCCGTTTTACCTGCACCTGTGCTTCGGCGCCACGCACGCCCCGCATCACGTGCCGAAGGAATGGGCGGACAGGTACGCGGGCGCGTTCGACGATGGGTGGGACGCCTACCGGGAGAAGGCGTTCGAGCGGCAGAAGGAACTCGGGATCGTCCCGGCCGACGCCGAGTTGTCGCGGCACGATCCCGACGTGCCCGACTGGGCGTCGCAGCCCCCGGCGGCGCGGCGGCTGTTCAGCCGGATGATGGAGGTCTTCGCCGGTTTCCTGTCCCACACCGATCACCAGGTCGGGCGGCTGATCGAGTTCCTGCGCCAGCAAGGCGAGCTGGACAACACGCTGATCATGGTCATCTCTGACAACGGCGCCAGCGCCGAGGGCGGGCCCACCGGGACCACGAACGAGGCGCAGTTTTTCAACAACGCACCCGAGCCGATCGAGGACAGCCTGAAGCTGATCGATGAGATCGGCGGGCCCAGGCACTTCAACCACTACCCGTGGGGCTGGACGTGGGCCGGGAACACGCCGTTCCGCCGGTGGAAGCGGGAGACCTACCGGGGCGGCGCCAGCGACCCGTTCATCGTGTCCTGGCCGCAGAAGATCACCGCCAAAGGCGAGGTCCGCACCCAGTACGCGCACATCATCGACATGGTGCCAACCGTTCTGGACCTGCTGGACATCAAGCCGCCCAAGACGATCCGCGGCGTCACCCAGTCCCCCCTGCACGGAGTCAGCTTCGCCCGCACGCTGGATGACGCCGCCGCCGAGAGTAACCGACACACGCAGTACTTCGAGATGCTGGGCCACCGGGCGATCTACCACGACGGCTGGCGGGCCGTCTGCCCCTGGCCCGGCCCATCGTTCGCGGAGGCGGGCATGGGCTTCGGGGAGCCGATCTCCGCCGAAACCCTATCCAACCTGGACGCCACCGGCTGGGAGCTCTACCACGTGGCGGAGGACTTCGCCGAGAACCACAACGTGGCCGCCGATCACCGCGACCGGCTGATCGCGATGATCGCCACCTGGTACGTGGAGGCCGGAAAGTATAACGTGATGCCGGTCGACGGCAGCGGCCTGGCTCGCATGATCGCTGAGAAACCGCTCGCAGCGCCTCCCCGGGACCGCTGCACCTACCGGCCCGGCACCCAGTCGGTCCCGTACTTCGCCGCACCGCGGGTACTCAACCGCCCGCACAGCATCACTGCCGAGGTCGAAATCCCCGCCGACGGGGCTGAGGGCGTGCTGCTGTGCCAGGGCACCGCCGCTGGTGGGTACTCCCTGTTCGTCAAGGACGGAAAGCTCCGCTACGTCCACAACTATGTCGGCCGCGCCGTCTACGGCGTGGAATCCGGCCAGGTCCTCCCGGCTGGCAAGCACGAGCTTCGGTTCGAGTTCGAACCGACCGGGCAGCCGGACATGGCGCATGGCAAGGGCACGCCCGGCAGGCTTCAGCTGTATGTGGACGGCACCCTCGCCGGGAACGCGGAGGCTCCGGTCACTACCCCGTTCGTGCTCAACCCGGGGGCGCTCACCTGTGGCGCCAACCCCGGCTCGGCGATCGCCGACGACTACGTCAGCCCCTTCAAGTTCACCGGCACCATCCATGCGGTGACGGTCGACGTCAGCGGAGAGCTGATCCACGACGACGAAGCCGAACTGCGCATGCACATGGCCCGCCAGTAGTGACCCGACCGCGGCCAAGTGGATGCCTCGCTGCATAGATGGCAGCGGGTGGACCACGCTGGCGCAACTGCGACAGCAGCAGGCTGTGATCCAGTCCGACTTCGAGCGACAAGCCAGGCGGGATCAGCTGCTCGACGCCCTAGCTGGACCAGCGGACGAGCGGCTCGCGGCGATGACTCCGCACGTGGACAAGGCAATGCGCTGATGAGCCCGGCAGCCCTGCTGATCACGACGCAAGGGTTAGGTTCCTTTTCAAGACCGCCGCCGAGCGGCGGTGTGTTTGCAGTGTGTTTGCAGCCAAGGGTGCAGCCTAGACCGTGGACGCCAGCGGATCGCGATGCACAGTCACAGCCAACGCAAGGCGCCGCCGCCGCGAGCCAAGGGAGGCTGAAATGGGCCGAATCGTCGTGATGAATCATGTGACCCTGGACGGGGTGATGCAGGGACCGGGCCGCCCCGAAGAGGACACCCGAGGCGGATTCACCCATGGCGGCTGGGGCCACCGGTCCGCAACACCCGACGACGCTGCGGGCAAGGCGATGGGCGACAGGATGGCGGCTGGAGGCGGCTTGGCAGGGTGGTTGTTCGGGCGGCGTACTTACGAGGGTCTGCTCAGCTACTGGAACGCCCAGGGCGGCCCGTTCAAGGACGCGCTGAACAACTCGCCCAAGTACGTCGCGTCGACCACTCTCACCGAACCGCTGCCGTGGCCAATCTCGACCCTGCTGCACGGCGACATCGCCGACGCCGTCGGCGCGCTCAAGACGCAAACCGACGGCGTTCTGGCGATCATGGGCAGCGGCGACCTGGTCGCCTCGTTGATGGCTGCCGACCTGATCGACGAGTACCTGCTGATGATCCACCCGCTGGTGCTCGGCGCCGGGCGACGGCTGTTCCCCGAGGGCGTGCACGTGCCGCTGCGGCTTACTGGCAGCGCGCCAGCGGCCAGCGGCGTTGTGGTCGCAACCTACGAGCCGGCGAGGGACTAACGTAAACGAGCCCTACCCCAATCAGCGCCCTCAACCGCGCCGTCGCGGACCCCGGGACCGGCGGCCCACAGGCGGCATTAGTTCATATTCGGGGTTCTGCGCCAGTGTTCATAATGGGTGGTTCTGAGCGGCTGGCAAGGTGGATAGCGTGGCTTGCGTGCTGGTAGACGCCTGGGCGTGCCGTAGCTCGTGGGCTGGGCGCTAGATGATGAGCGAGGCTAGCGTCCAGCGGGCGGAACGCCTACCGGTTGTCAGGTCCCTTCAGGGCAGGGGGCGGCCCGGTGGTAGCGCGGATGGTGAGGTCAGCGGGCAGGAGCTGCACCGGCTCGCTTGGCCGCCGGGCGACAAGGTCGAGGAGCGCCCGTGCGGCAAGCTCGCCCTTGCGCCGGTGTGGCTGCCGTACGGTGCTGAGTCCGAGGGCGCCGGCTCCCGGCGCGTCGTCGAAGCCGATGATCGACAGGTCGCCGGGGACGTGCAGGCCCGCCCGGCTAGCGCACCGCAGCGCGCCCTCGGCAAGCCGGTCGGACATGCACAGGAGGCCAGTTGGCCGCGGAGTCCGGGCCAGGAACGCGGCGGCCCCGGCGGTGCCCTCATCGATGCTGTTGGTGGCGCCCGCCTCGACCCGGACCGTCGGCCAGTCGATCCCGGCCCGGATGATCGCATCACGGTAGCCGGCCAGCCGGCGCCGGGTGACGGCGTAGGTGGCTCGCTGCTGTGCTGCCTCATCGGCCATGCCGCGGAACCCGCGGCGGGCCAGGCCGAAGGAGATAACGCCGAGGTGCCGGTGGCCCAGGGCGAGAAGGTGCGCGGCCGCCCCCGCCGCCGCGGCCTGGTCGTCAATGCCGATCCACGGCGTTGTGCCGTCCCCGGAGGTGTCCTGAAAGGCTGATGGGTCCGGCTGGTCGATCACGACGAGGGGAAGCTGGCGGGCAAGCGCGGGCCGCAGCAGCGGATCGTCATCAGCCAGGGAGAAGACCACCAGCCCGTCAATGACAGCGCCGGCGACTGCTGCGGCGTTTCGCTCGGTGGGCGTCGAGCCCGGCACTAGCAGCAGGCCACTGCCGGATTGCTCGGCGACGGAGCTGATTCCGGCGAGCACGGCGACGGCGACCGGGTCGTCGAAGGCGTAGGAGAGCCCGTGGTCGTAAGCAAAGCCAAGCGCGCCGACACGCCCCCGGCGCAGGCTCGCGGCCAGCGGGTCCGGGCCTGCGTACCCGAGTCGGGCGGCGGCCGCGAGCACCCGTTCGCGGGTGGCAGCCGAGAGCTGGTCGGGGCGGGCGAACGCATTGGAAACGGTCTTCGCCGACACTCCCACCTCGGCCGCCACCCGATGCAGGGTCATGCGATCGGGACGTGCCAGCGTCACGTGCTTCTCCCCCGGCTGTCCTGTCATGCTGGCGGCCTTGCATTCTTCATCGTTGAAGTATAGCCTTCTTCAACGATGAAGTAGCCAGCTACACGTCCAGGAGACGGCCGTGCACCTTGACACCGGACTGATGTGGGTGGACGTCGAAGACGATTTCAGCCGGGCCCGGCGGCGGCATGTACTCGCCCGGGTGGCCGGCTGGCTGCGCGGCCAGCGAAATGCCACCCGCATCCAGTCGCTAGACGAGGTGATCGCCGTCCTGGGCTGGCGCGGGGAACGCTACCTTGGCCTGCGGGCCATTCAGCTCGACGCCGTGACCGGAACCGTCGACTCCCAGCACGACTTCGACCGGAAGTTCAGGCCCGCCTCCAGCCGGGTGCGGCAGCGCTGGGAGCGCCTCGACCTGGTGCAGCGGCGCGGCGCGGCGATCCCGCCGATCGACGTGTACCTCGTCGGCGACATGTACTTCGTCAAGGACGGCCACCACCGGGTCTCCGTGGCCATGGCTACGCGGCAGAACGCCATGGATGCCTACGTGACCGCGGTGCACACTCGGGTACCGGCCGCCGACATCTCCCTCAGCGGCCTGCAGGTGCGCATGGCGCGAGCAGGCCAGCACCATGACGCCCCCCACAACCCGTAGCCTCCGGGTCACCAGGGCCAACCAGCGGCCGAGCTGCCCGTAGTCGATCTGCGCCTGCTCTCCGGCCGCGGTAGGCCGCGGGTTCCACACTGGCGCCAGGGCCCGACGCACTTCCTCCGGGATGCTCGCTCGCCGCCACGTAACGGCGGAAACACTCGAGGTTGGATCAGGCACCCCGCCCCTGCCGTAGACCCGGGATGCGGATATCACGATCCACCAGCGTTGGGAGCGTGCGGGTGCCGAGTGCGAGGGCCGCCAGTGGTCGTCCAATCTCACCGTCCGACGTGAAGGAACCCTAGTCAAACCGCTCGATATTCAACAGCCATGCTGCTGCATTGATGATGTAGCGATCCGTGCCTGCCGATTCCCACTTGTTGAACAGCCGGGTGAAACCACCGTCGACTATAGCTCGGCATCCATCATGGTCGAAATAGGCAGTGACGACCCGGCCGTTCGATCCGTACACCAGCGGTTTCAACAACTCTGTGGTGGGCACCTCGGAGATAGTGATTCCTTCGTAAATATTCACTAGGCCAGTGGTGACCAAGTGCCCCGGAACCAAGCCTGACGTTCTCTCGGAAGTCAACATCGATACGACTTGGTCGCCATGCGTGTTGCCGAACATGGCAACGTTGAACAGCCTCTGGAGGATGAGGTTGGCGTCAACGAAATACGGGTCGTTGTCTCCCCAGATGTAGAGCCCGCGACCGTCGTAGAAGAACGACTCGATCGTGTCGAGTGCATCGGACGTCAAATGCTTATACGAGTCCGAGATAATCCAGAGCTCTGCCGCGTCGACAAGTCGCTCCGATAGGTCTGCGCAATCTCGCAACTCGAAGAGCGTAAATCCCTTGCGCTCCAGTGCGGCCTTCGGCTGGTGCAGATTGACCTCGGAGCATAGATTCAAGACGACCACTTTCGCCTCGATGATCGATCCGTCTTCGATGAGGTCATACTCGGAGCCACTCGCGTTGCCGTACTGATCCGCACCAGCGCCCGCGATCTGGTTCTGACCGGCCCACTCAGAGTAGGGGCCGATCGACGTCGCCCCAGAGCGGCGCGTGATTCTGACGATGCGTCTCGACCGGCGAGCCAGTGCGCCGACGTGTGGACCATGCGGGACTTGCGTCAGTCCCGGAGCCGCGAAGGTACGGCGCTGCCATTGGGCCATCCAGCAATCCTCCTCTTAGTCGCGACCACCGCCCTGCACGACAAGTGGCGCGGCGGTCGCCTCAGGCGAGATCGATCAATACCCGACGAGGAAGTCAATCAGTTCACGGCGCACGGGAATACTAGACCACGGCCCTCGTCAATGTGGAGCTCGCCGCCACTAACGGCGCTGACCGGAAATCTGCTCGAGGTAACCCTCATCTATGTTCGGCAAGTGGACGCCCGTCGGTTTATAGCCTTCGGCCTGGATGAACCGAGGCAGGATGGTCCGGTAGGCAGCAGCGGCATTGGCTGCCCGCCGCCCCGCAGCGGCAACTGCGGATAGTGCCGCCTACCGTAGTGGGCTTGCGGCCGGCCTACGAGGCCGTATCTGATCAATTCTCGTCAGACGGGATCCTAATGATGTCGTTATTGGCGAGATAGTGGAAGAGAGCAAAGTAGTAGTCGACTGGCCAGACGTACAACCGTACCGGCGGAGCACCCGAGACTTCCAACGTCATACTGCTGCCATCACAGGTGGCCACCCGGACATCCTCATGCCAGAAGTCGCTCCATTGCGACCGGCCCTGAAGTACGAAACGCTGGTCGGTCAGGTAAACGGTGCCTTCATCTATCGGCCGGAACTTGGGTGCCGCCTCCTGTGCGGCACGTGACTTCCGTGCTTTGTTGCCTGCGGCGGTCCCTGTCACAAGGGCAAGCCCGACTAATCCGAAGCCGCCCCGGCTCTTATGGACGTAGGTTCCGTCACCCTCCAAGAACTGCCATAGCTGCGCTGGGCCTTGCGTGTAACACTGCTCGCCCTGCCTGAGGCGGAATGGGACCGGTATCGTGGGTGGTCGCTGGCCGGCAGCCAGCGCCCCGGTTAATTTCCGACCCTCGGCACGGCTCGCCTTAACCTGATCAGCTGTATACAACGTTGCCTCACCATCCCCCTGAGACGGCTCTACTCCCTTGCCAGAGAATGAGCTGTAATGTATCCCTCTACAGGATAGGGCACCCGGGGCGTGGCCGAAAGTACTTGTCGCGAGAAGTTGGAATCGCGCCAATACCGTAGGCCATGGTGGCACCGGAAAGGCCTCATTGGGATGGACCGGTCCTAGGCACGGACATATCGAAGCACGCAGCACCGGAGCCGCCGACCGCATAGATGCGGTCACCTCAGGCGACCAGCAGGCGTCGGCCAGTCCTCCCGGAGTGCCTACCGTGCGCCGCACTCACCGGGCAAATCATAGACATACCGCTCGCTGCGCAGATCCCATACATGATGGGAGTGCCGTCTTCAACGGCCTGACTCAGATGGCCCTCGGGCACGCGCGGAAAGGTTTGCAATCCTGTAGCCAGAAAGTTCCTTCAACAGGAATGCTCGCCGGTCACGTACTTGCAAACCCACCCGTCGCGGCTGAGGGTTACCATCCATTCGGCCGAGGCGCACTTGCCTGGTATAAAGTCCTTACTGTCCTCATCCCGGACCAGTGCCTGTTGCTGTACGGTCGCTGAGTTCCAGACCCGCACTGTCCTTTCTCCGTCGGCGGTGGCGACCCAAGAGCCATCCGCGAAACAGCAGGCGCCGATGACCTTGTGAAGGAAGACCTCGGTATCCCGAGCGTCCAGCAGGCACTGGATCGCACCCGACCGCGAGTTGAGCACGACGGGCTTCCCGGTTTGGACCAAACCAAGATCCAGCGCCCGTAAGGGGACGGAGCAGCCGTTGGGCCCGGCAGGTGCCCAACCCAGCGTCTCTGTCCGTGCAACGGCGGGAAACTCAGCCCGCTTCAGGCTGGCAGCCATTCCGGCAATGCTGGCGGCCAGGTTCCCCACCTGTGGGACCTCAACGTTCGAAGACTCTTCTGAGGAAACTGTAGCGAATTCCTGCGCTGCGGCCGAGCCGAGACCCCGGGTCACGAATCGGATGTTCTCGGCTTTCATCTGGGCAACCTTAGCCAGAACTTGAGTCTTTGGGGTCAGGTCGCCGTCACCGAAGAGGGCGACCACCCGGTCACCCGAATAGTTGCCGAGAATCTGGTGGCACCGCTGCAGCGACCCGAGCAGCGCGTTGCCGCCATAGCTCTGGGCACCGGCCAGCACCTGGTGCGCCGATGACCCGTCGGCTGAGGGTTCGGCGAGGCCAACGACGTCAGTATTCCAGAGGATCACCCCGACCTCGTAGCGGGCCTCGACCGCCTCGGAGACGAACTGCTGGGCACCCCGCACCGCTTCCTGCAGCGGCAGCCCGTTCATCGAACCGCTCACGTCGATGCAGAGCATGACCGTGCCGCCACCGAAGCGCCGCTGGAGAGCGCGCAGGTGCTGGCCGGTCGGGACCGGGGTCAGGCCACTGGCAGTGAAGGGGCGCCGGATCCAGTCAGCCATAGTCAGCCCCGGGCCACAGTAAGGCCCACGACGCGGGTCAGCCGTTCGGTTTCCGAGCTGTCGACCACGCCTTCTACAAACGCCTCCAGGGTGAGCTCCCGGCGCGATACCGGTTCGTGGGCGATGACAGTCAGCCGGCCGTCGATCGCGATCTTGATGGTGATCCTGATAACCGAGCCGGCCGGCAGCGACCCGATCTTGGTCAGCTCACCGTCAAGCACCCGGCGGTTGTGCCCGAGCTCAGCCGACAGGACCGGCCCCGCCTGCTCGTACACCTGGATGCGCACCGACTCCTGGTTTTCCAGGATCGTGCCGAACCGTTCCTCGGCGCGTACCACCGGCAGCGGCGTGTTCGCCTGGACCAGGTGCTCGACGTAGTCCCGCCGGCCCGCTTCGTCGTAGCTGTCGGAAATCAGGACACCAACTCCGCGCGGCGCGACCGTGGCGATCTGACCGGTCCGCGAACCGCGCCCGGCGGACCGGGCGAGCAGATTCAGCTGCGACGTTGCCATCAGCTGGTGGGCGCGCAGGGCGGCGCCCTTGGCGACGGCCAGATCCGGCTCGACCAGCCGGGGGGTGGGGCCGAGCATCGACGCCAGCCGGGTGGACAGCACCGGGATGCGGCTCGATCCGCCCACCATGATCACGTCGTCGATCGTGTGGCTGGCTGCCGCCAGCACCCGCTCGATGATTTCCGCGGTGGTGTCGAACAGGTCCGCGCATGCTGCCTCCAGGTCGGCGCGGGTGACCCTGACCCGGTGCTTGCCGTGCGCGGTGCGGACCATGATGTCCCGCGCTGACCGTGTGCTCAGGTCCCGCTTGGCGGCCTCGACGTCCAGGGTGAGGCCGCCCAGGAACCGCCGGTCGTCTGCGAACTCGTCAAAATCATCGGCTGGCATGAGGTCCTCCAGCCGCCGCAGGATCATGTCGAGCAGGCGCTGATCGACGTCGGCCCCACCCAGGGAGTGATGACCGTCGGTGGCCAGTACGGTGACACCACCGTCCTGGATGCGCAGAACGGTGGTGTCGAATGTTCCGCCACCCATGTCGTAGACGAGCACGGTGCGGTCCCCGGACGAGGCGAGCCCGTAATGCGCGGCGGCGGCGACCGGCTCGTCCAGCAGCTCAAGCACGTCCAGCCCGGCTATGGCCCCGGCCTGGAAGGTCGCCTCGCGCTCGGCCAGGCCGAAGTAGGCGGGCACCGTGATCACCGCCCGGGGCGGCGCGCCGGGCGCGCTCGGTGCGGCGGCGGCAAGCTGCCGCAAGATCAGCGCCGAGATCGACTCCGGGGTGTGCTCCTGGCCGCCCACGTGCAGGGGGAACTCGGTGCCCATGTGCCGTTTGATCAGCCGGACGCCATTGACCGGGTCGGTGGCGGTGGCCTGCAGGGCCTCTTCTCCCACCACCGCGTGGCCGGCTGAGTCGAAGTAGACCACCGAGGGGGTGATCTCCTCGCCGGAAGCGTTGCGCAGGATGACGACCTGACCGAGGTTGTCGATCGACGCTACGACGGAGTTCGTGGTGCCCAGGTCGATGCCGAGCACGGCCCGTTTCACTGGTGGTTCACCCCGGGGTTCCCGTGCAGGTGGAGCCAGCGGGACGCTTCGCTGGTGGCCCCGCTGAGCTGGCCCAGCGGTCCGTGGCCGGCTACGCCCAGGCCGAAGACCAGCAGGCCCAGAACGCAGATCACCACGGCGGTCACGCGGAAAATGACGTAGGTAGGCGGGATTTTTCTCATGACGGCGCCTTCGCTGGGTCGCCCTGCTCGGTCCGGGTGCTGCCCTCATCGGCGGACCCGGTGCGGCTGCGCGGGATCCTCGGGCGGGCGGGTTCGCTGGGCTCGCCGGGCAGCCGCACGCCGCGGGAACTGAGCAGCCAGCTCAGCGGGCCACCCGGATCACGGCCGGGGACCGCGCGGGCCGCGGCGAGCGAGGCCACGGTGAAGAACCGGACCTCGGCAAACTCCCGCTGTGCCGACAGCACCAGGTTGTGGATCCCGTTCTGCTCCAGCCAGTCCGCGATGGCCCCCGACTCGGTCGGTGGCTCCAGGCCGCCCGCGATCAGCAGGTCGGCCTTGGAAACAACGACCGCCAGCCGCTGATCGGCGGCGGATACACCGCTGTCGCGCAGCCTGGTCACCACCTCGCCGTAGGCGGTCTCCGGGTCACCGGCGGCGGCATGGGCCCGCCTCAGCACATCCGCTTTGTGGCTGGTCAGCCGGTCCCGGATAACACCGACAGAGAACGGGTCCAGGACATAGACCAGGCCGTGGCCCTGGTCGAGATACCCAAGCGTGTCGTGCCGCTCCGCGTTCTGGTAGACCTCCCCGGCCGCGTCGAACAGGTGCACCAGGGTCGTCCCGGGGCCCTTTCCCACCCGGCAGGTCAGCGCGGTGGGCAGGCCCACGGACGTCTTCACGGTCTCGCGGTCGGACCGGATCAGGTCGAGCGCCAGGCCGGCCTGGGTCTCTGAGTGCTCATCCGGGAAGCCGAACGGGATGCCCGCCTGGCGGGTGACCTGGATGAGGCTGTCCAGCGCGGCGAACAGGAACCGCGTTTTGCCGGCCGAAGTGTCGCCGAAGACCGGGACCCGGACGTCCCGTACCGCCGCGGCACCGGCGGGCAGCGGTGTGCCGCACTTCTGGCACACCGGCTGCAGTGACCGGGCGGCTCGCAGCACCATGGTCGGCAGCAGCGTCCCGCACGAGCAGCGCCGGGCAAGCAGACCCAGCCGTCCCGGCCGCACGTCCCGGTGCAGGGCTGAGCAGTCTGGGCACTTGTACGCCGGCCAGTCCGTGACGTGATAGCACTTCGGGCAGGATGCGGCGGTGCGGATCACCTTGTGCCAGCCGTGGCCGGCCCCGCGGAGCAGCAGCACACCGGCCCCGGACACGGCCGTCGTGACGGCCGCGCAGGCCAGGCCGGCCAGCGCATACAGGGCAGTGAGCAGCAGCGTGACCAGGCCTGCGACCAGGAAGCAGAAGAGGACCACCAGCCAGACGGGGAGAAACACGATTATGATGGCGGGCCGGGGGTGCCGCTTCCACAGCAGCCCGTACAGGGACTGCCGCTGCGCCTCGATCTGCCCCAGGTCGGCCCGGAGCTGGCGCAGTGGGTAGAAGGGCCACGCCGTGTCGGGCTCGAATTCCCCGGTGCCGGCCGGGTGCCGCTTGACCCGCTCAGCCTGGTAGTCCGCTGGCCAGATGATCTTCGGCCGGCCGGCGAGGCCGCGGACGAGGCTGAGCACGCTGAGCACGAGGCCGATCAGGATTCCCACTGCAACCGCGATCGCCAGCGCGGCCAGGAACACCCCGGTCGGCGGGGTGGGGACCAGGCAGGTCGGCACCGAGTTCCCGGCAGCGTCAGCAGGCTGGGTGGCACCGGACGGGTCGTGGACCCGCACCGACCGGACACTGGGCAGTGCGAGCAGCGTCGCCTGGATCTCCGTGCCCACATTGACACCGGGCGGGCCGGCGATACAGCCACCGGCCAGGTACACCGAGGCCACGCCTGCGCTGATGACCAGCTTGCCGAAGCCCGTCGTCCCGGAGCTGATGAAGTGCCGTCCCTTGGCCTGGTCATTCGGGGTCGGGCCGGCGAAAAGCCGCCACAGCGTCACATCCGCACGGTGCCAGCCCTTAGCGGGCACCGTGCGGAAGACACGGACAGGAACCGTGCCACCGCCCGGTGCTGGGGCGAAGTAGAGCCTGCCGGTGCGGGTACTGACCGGGTCCGGGAACTCCATGATCACCCGGGCTGGATTTGACCGCCTGATTACCCGTGGTGCGGCGCGGTGCGCCATCCCTATACCAACGCTGAGACTGCCGTCCTGATCCTGCGCCGTGACCAGCTGGATCAGGTCGGGCAGGTTGAACGCCCGCCGGACCGGACCGGCACCGGTGGCGCCCGCGAAGGTCACCAGCAGCCGGGTGGGCCCGGCCAAGCCCGGCCCGCCCGGCAGGTGGGCCACGAAGTGATCGCTTACCCTCGGCGGCTGCTGGCCAGAAAACCGGAAGATGAGCTGGTCATAACCGTGGTGGAGGGACGGGCGGTAGCTGAGGAAGGACGGGCCGGAATGGCTGGCCGCAGCGGCCCCGGAGGCCGCCAGGGGTATCCCCCCGGCTGCAGCCATCACCGCGGCCAGTGCGAGCCCCCGCAGGCTGGGCCACCAATGGAGCCGCATCGCAGGCGCTGTCGGGCGCTTTCCCCCCCGGCTCATCACGCGCCCTTCCCCCGGAAGAGGCGGCCCAGCAGCGACCGGCCTTCGGCGAGCTCAGTCCAGTTGGCAGCCTGATCCGGACCGACGTCCCGGCGCACCGCGGCAATCCATTTCTCCCGGTCCTCGGGGGAAAGCGCTGCTCCGTAATCGCGGAACGCTGTCGCGATGGCGCCGCGCAGGTCCTCCAGCTTGGGGTCGGTGGCCCAGTACACTCCCCAGACCGCAGCGCGGATACCCAGCTGGCCGCCGAGCTCGCGCGCCCACAGGGTGATCATGTCCTCGTGCTGAGGGGGTGGGAGGACGCCGAGTACCCCGGTACCCAGACCGGGGTCGTGGTACTCGAGGCAGGTCCGCAGCAGCAGGGGCAGCCGGGCCCGCAGCACCAGTGGCTCGACCTGCCTGAGCTGCCCAACCAGTGTGCCGGCGTAAGCCCTGTCCTTCTGGAACTTAACGGTACGGGTGGCCTCGATGAAGCGCAGCACGCCCTGATCTGCGCTGGCCAGTCCGGCGAACGGGGCTTGCTGCGGTGCTAGGCCCCGCAGGGACAGCAGCGCGAGATCATCCAGCAGCTGGGCCGTCGGCTTGGCCTCGGCGGTTCCCTCCATCCGGTCCATGACGCGGTCGAGGACGAGCCGGTCCAGTGGTACTGACCGCGGCAGGTTGCGGAGCAGCACGCAGGCCTCGAGCTGCCCGACCAGCGCCCAGTCGATCAGCGCCTGCTGGATGGCGGCCAGGCCGTCCCGGGCGCCGGGGGCCTGGCTGACCCGCTTGAGCAAGGTCTGCACCCGGGCTGGCCGCCGGTCGGATGGCACCTCACGGATCGCAGCGACCTGAAGGTAGCAATCGAGTTCATCGGCCAGGTCACCGGGACGGCTGGTGAAGTGCCGCCAGAGCCGGGGCAGCGCGCTGCGGGCCCAAGGTGTCCCCCCGGCCGCGAACCGGAGCTGCAGCTGATCGTGGGCCTGGTCCAGGATCTCTTCGCGCAGCGCCCACTGGGCCGGGTCATGGTCTGCCGCCGGATCATCGATCCAGCGGGCGGTGAACTCGCCCAGCCGGCTCTGCAGCGGGGCCATCTGCAGCCTGACGCCGTGGCGCCGGGCCAGCCGCAGCAGCAGATCAACCTCGGCGTCCGAGCCCAGCACGATGGCCGATGACAGCTCACTGTCGGCATCTCTGCGGTTGCTGACGTTGGTCACTACCTTGACCAGCGCGTCCTGCGGCGGAGTACCGCCCGCCCGCACCTCAGCGATCTCAGCCGTCAGCAGCTGCCCCCGCACGGCCTCCCGGTTCACCTCGATGCACCCGCGACTGGCGGCATCGTCGATCCAGCGCAGCACGGCGGCCGGAGCGCCGGCCGCCATGATCCGGCGCGCCACCGGCGGCCCGTGCTCTTTGAGCGGCTCCGGGTCCGCCGTGGTCAGCCACTGGTAGAGGTCCCGGGGGTGAACCTCCGCGTCGTCGGGTGCGGTCAGCGCCCAGGCGGTGAGCCGGGCCTCGGGCCAGTCCCGTGGCTGGCCCGCGTTGAGCTGGCCGGCCAGCTCAACGGCGTCCACGACGTCATACGGGTCCTCGACGGCGGCGAGCAGCCCGGTCCAGAAGCTGGCCCGGGCGCTGACCTCAGCCTCGTCGCTGACCGCTTCGTCCGCGTCCAGGACGAACGCCGACTCTCCCCGGCCGGGGGCGACCTGCGGGTTGAGGTCCCTGGGCACGGCGACAATGCGGTGCTCGCCCCACTGGGGGTTAGGGCAGAACACCTTGAACGACACCTGGAGGGCATCACGGGCCGGGAGCAGCAAGGTGGCCGCGGCGATCCAGGTCATCGCCTCGTCGGGACCGCCGGCGGTGATGACCACCCGCAGGCCGGCCGGGTCTTCCAGCACGCTCACCAGGCGGGCCAGCACGGCCGCCCGCCCTGGCCTGGCCCGAAGCCACTGCGTTACGGAGTCCACGGTCAGCGGCCCAGGGGGCGGTGTTTCGGTCAGCGCCGGGCACTCCGTGGTCTCCCAGGCCTCGGACCGCCACAAGGGTGACCGCCATAGCTGCGCGGGCCGGGTCGGGCCGTACAGGTCGGCATCGCGGGTTAGCAGGCAGTCAGCCAGGTGGTTGCCCTGCCGCGATCCGGTTGCCTCGGTCCCCACATACCGGCTCTGCGCCGTCCCGTACCCGTCACCGGCGGCATGGGCAAAGCCCAGCGGAAAGTCTGCCACCGGCCGTTGCGCGACGATCCAGGCGTTCGGCGCGTCGTAGAGCAGCCAGCCGACCGCCAGTTTGGACTGGCCCCCATCCACTCCCGCCGACTGGGCCTGCACCTGGAAGCCGCCGCCTGCCCCGCGCCCGGTGCCGGCCCGGCAGTCGGTGTACAGCAGGCGGTCAAAGGCCCCGGCGGTCATGCTGTGCCTACCGTTCGCGTCTTGGCCAGCAGCCACAGCACCGGGTCCTCGACCCGGTGCGGCTGGACCCCGCCCGGTGCGACGGCGTTGCCGCGGTAATCCGGTTCCGCGCCGAGGGCAGAGACCCCGAAGTAGCGGTAATCGTCATAGTTCAGCCGCATATGCATGTCGATGTCGTCGGCGTTCCACCCGTGCAGCAGCGCCAGCATGTGCTCGTGCACCGTCTGCCCGTCGGCCTCCTGGTAGGCCGCCGCCTGGGGCGGCTCGGCCATGATCGGGTTGTGCCGGTCCAGGGTCGGGTAAAAGGCGTCGATCTTCGTGAAGACGATCGCGACCGGGAGCTTGATCTTTCTTTTCTTCTTCACCTTGTGCTCGGTGCGGAGCAGTTCGGTGATGTTCGCGACCACGTCGAGCGGGACGCCGTCGGCCACCTGGATGGCGTCGTCCGGCAAGGTGAGCCGGGTCCGGGCACCGGACAGCGCGAACGGGTCGAGGGTGATCATCAGCGCGTCACAGACGGACAGGTACTGCAGCGTGAAAGCAGTGTCCTGGTCGTTTAGGTCCTCACCCGCGGTGTCGACGAAGGACAGCACCGTCGAGTCCAGGCCCTGCCCTCGCATCAGCCGGGCCGATTCCTGCCGCCAGCGCAACACGACAGGAGTGGTGTGCTTGCGCCCGGCTGTGCCCTGCTGCTGGGTCCCGACCGGCAGGACGCCCTTGCCGTACAGGGGCATCTCCCGGCTGGCCTGGTAGTCGCTGAGGCCCTGCATGCCGTCCGGGTTGTCGGTAGCGATCCTGATGTCCGCGCCGAACCGCCGTCCGACCACCTCCCGCAGCTGCTTGACCAGCACGGTCATCAGCACGGTCTTGCCGCTGCCCTTGGCCCCGACCAGCCCGATCATGGGGCTCCGGGAATCGACAAAGTCGATGGGCAGCGCCGTGTGGCACTCGGTGCAGGCCCGCCGCCGGGCCGGCCCGCCGCACGTCGGGCAGTTCTCCGAGGCGCTCCGGCCGGTGGTCAGGGAGGTCCGGCCGGCGGGCAGGAAGGTGGGGAAGGTTTCCTGCTGGCTGCCGGTCAGCCGCTGCCGGGTTTCGTCCAGCTCCTTCTTGCAGGCGATGTTCCCCCGGCCAGTGCACTGGTAGGCCAGGTGCGAGGAGTCAATCCGACGGAAACAGAACGGGCATACCGTGGAGGGCACTAGGTCTCCTTCAGGCTCGAGATAGGGGGGTCGACGAGCCTCGCCTGGCCGTCAACGACAAAGCAGCGGACCCAGTACGGCCGCTTGACGGCCCGGGGCACCGTCACCTGGTGCTCGGATGGCATCCCGGGCGGCAGGGCCAGGGTGGTGTCCAGGATGACCTGGCCTGCCCGGGCCGAGTCGGGCATGACCCGGCCGGGCTGGGCCACCATCTGGACGTGCACACCGGCACAGCCCTCGGCCGACCGGAAGGTGACTTTTTTCGAGCGGCCGCCGAACGGGCCGATAGCCGCGGACGCCGCCACCGAATAGCTGATCTCGGCCTCACCGGCACTGCTGACCACCTGCTGGACCGGCGGCGAACTGTAGGACACGCCATCAGCCAGGATCATGGCGCGGACCTCGATGGTGCTGGGCCCGCGGCCCAGCGGGACCTTCGCACCGCCCTGGGTCCGGTACTCCGCCTCGCCCAGGACCATGCAGTCGGCGTTGCCGTCGCACGCCCAGCTGACCTCAGCCAGCTGGGCAGACGGCGGCCATTCCCAGGACGCCGTCGCGTAACTGGCGAACGGGGTAACCACGAGGTGCCGGACCGGGTCGGTCACACCGACGGGGGTGGGCTGTCCCATCACAATGCCGGTGCCGCCCACGGAGAACGGCACCAGGTAGTGCACCCCGGGCGGCAGTTCGGCCTCGATGGCGACCTCGGCCCGGCCGGTGAAGCGATGGCCGGTCAGCTCCTGCCCGAACCGGGCCATATCCTCCGGCCGCACCCAGGTGCCGAACTGCCAGCTGGGCGGTGTGTCGGAGCGCAGGATGCGCACCTCAGAGCTGTCGACCGGTTTCCAGGCAACCCGGATCCGCACAGCCCCGCCCGCCTCGACGGGCCGGACCCGCAGCCGGGGAATGGGCTGAGCCTCGGACCGGGGCGTGGCGCTGACCGGGACGGCCGCCGACGGCAACTCCGTCCCGTCCGGCCCCAGGTAGATGGCCGTCACCTCAAAGTTCAGCTTCTCGCCCTCGGTGAGACCGCTCAGGAAGCAGTTGTTCCCCCGGACCGGCAGCGGGACCGGCGCCGCACCGGGCACCAGCCGCAGCACCCGCACCTTGTCAACCGCCGGGTCAGCGGACCAGTGCAGCGTGATCTCCGATGGCCCCAGATCTGCCTGCAGCTGGGAAACGGGCGGCAGCAGCGTGGTCACGACGGCGGCAGCCCGCGAGTCCGGCCGCCCGTCGCCCCGCGCGAACACGCCGTACTGCACGGCCCGGGCCACCGGGGCATGGCTGTCGGTGCACTCACTGGCCTGCCCCTGGTAGACGGGGGAGCCGTCGCTGGCCGCAGCGGGCGGCCGGTTCTCGGCCCGGGCCACCTCATACCTGACGCTCTGGTCGTGGCCGGGTGCGGGCTGCCAGAAGAGCTTGACCACCGACCCGTCACTGACCGCCCGCAGGCCCGCCGGCGGTGGCAGCGGGATGGCCTTAAGGGCCACCTCGGCGTCCTCGGCGCTGATCGCCGCGGCCTCGCGCAGCAGGGTCTCCGCCTGGACCTCATCGAAGGCACCGGCGGCCTGCTGGGTCTGGCCCAGCAATGCGTTCAGGTGCTTGCGGTTGGCCTCGACCTCATTGAGCACGTCCTGCCGGTCAGCGGAATCGGCGGGCAGGCCCTGCGCTGCCTGGGCGGCCTCGTTCAGCCGCCCCGCGGTCAGCAGGTTCCGCACCTGGGACACGCCGACGTTGCCGCTGGCCGAAGCCTGCTGGGAGAGCAGCACCGTGATGACCGCCGCGTCGTGGCGGTCCAGGCCCGCTTCCTGCAGCTTGCCCAGGGCTATCCCCTTGGACAGCGCGACGTATTCGGTGGCCAGGGTGACCAGGTGATAGAGGGCGACATCGCGCAGGTCCACGCCTTCCTTGAGGGCCCGCCGCAAGATGCTCAGGGCACTGCGGCGGGCGTCCCCGGTCGTGGACGGCCCGAGTTTGCTGAATTCGTGGATCTGCGCGTCGACCGCCACCGCATCCAGACGCAGCGAAGGGGTGCCGGTGCAGACGTAACGGTCGAACAGCCGGAACGGGCCCGCGCCCGGGTGCACCAGCTCGGGCACGGAAGCGACGGCGCCCTGGGACATGCTCTTGACCAGCGCGCCGAACCCGGCGAACGGGTCGCTGCTGGGCAGGGTGATGCCCTCGACCTGGGTCAGGCCGGCCTGCTTAAGAGCCTGGCCGACATCGGCCCGGCTGAGGGACAGCTTGGCGCTGAGGCCCTCCACGATGCTGGACGGCACCACACCGAGCTGGCCGTAGCCCTGTTTCAGGTCCTCGGCCAGGGCGGTGATGGACGCCTGGGCCCTGGACTGGCGGTCGGCCTGGCGGGCCTGCCACCATCTGACCGTTTCCATGTCCGGGCCGTACTGGCCCCGGAGCCGTTCGTCCTCGGCCCGGCACAACTTCGCGGTCTGCGCGCTGTGTGAGCTCCCCGAAGAGAGCTTGTTCCAGTATGCCCGGACCGCTTTGACCTGCTCGGCGATTACCTGGTCGCTGGCCGGGAGCGTGATGGCGTACCGCTCTAGGAGATCATCAGGAAGCGACCGGGCCCGGCGCAGCTTCTTGATGAAATCCTGGGCGTAGCGTTCCTCGTCAAACGCCATGGCATTAGGTGCTGACCGACAGGCCAGCGTGGGCAGCCTTTGCCTCACTCACCTGCTCGGCTGACAGGATGCTGATCCGGACCGAGACGTTCGCCTCGCGCGTGCTCACCGGCTCGACCGCGCGCAGGTGGACCGTGCCCTCGGCATCCACGTTCATCTCGATGTTGATCGGCGCGCCGAGCGGCAGGTTGAAGGAACTCAGGCCCCCGATCAGGCCGCTGGTGTCGAGCGGGTGGTTGGCGGCCAGGTCCGGGCTGGGGCTGGCGCCGGCCTGCTCCCAGATCTCAATTGCTATCTCGGTCTGGTGATCGACGACCGTATTGGCTACGAACGGCTCCCGCTGATAGGGGAGCTGCGTCTGAGCGTCGATGAGGTGCTCGACGAAGGAAGCCGCGTCGGGATCGTCCTCCCAGCCCGGCTTGTCGGTGTCCACCATCTTGACCCCAATGGCCTTGGGCAGCACATTGACGACGGTCCGGTCGGCCAGCTTGCGGAGGTTGTCGCCGTCGATACCGGTCTGCGCCGCGATGGTGTTGACGGCAGCTTCGGTCACCGGGCCGGGTACTGCCATCCCCGCCGGGCCCGATGCGGCGGGAGTGGTCCCGGCGGCACCGTTGCTGCTGGTCTCCTGCTCGACATAGCGGACGGTCTGGCCGACCGCATAGAGTGCGGCGCCCTTGGCCACGGCCAGGTCAGGGTCGGCCAGCTTGGGGTGCCAGCTGAACTCCTTCTCCAGGGCCGCGGTAACGGCCGGCATCCGGCTCGACCCGCCGACCAGCAGCACCTCGCTGATCTGCTGGGTGACACCCGGGTATCGCTCCTCGGCCTCGGCCAGCGTCTGCCTGGTGATCCGGATGGTTTCGTCCAGCAGGCTGGCAGTCAGCTGCTCGAACTCGGCCCGGGTCACCCCGATCTTGGCCGGGCTGCCGGTGTAACGGATCAGCTGCGTCTTGGAGTCCGCCACGCTCAGGCCGCGCTTCATCTTTTCTGCCTCATTGCGCAGGTCCTGCATGAGGGCCTCGTCATCGCTGAATGAGTCATCACCGAACTGGGCACTGGCCTGCTCCACCAGGTGATCCAGCAGCTTCTGGTCCCAGTCCGCCCCGCCGAGCTGGTGATTCCCGCCGACCACGAGCACCTCGATAGCCGTGTCGGTCATCTTGATCAGGCTGATGTCGAACGTGCCGCCGCCCAGGTCGTAGACCAGGAAGGTGGTGCCGTCCGCATTGCCGGTGACCCCGTACTGCAGGGCCGCCGCCACCGGCTCGGGCACGATGCCGATCACGTTCAGGCCCGCGATCTCACCGGCCTTGCGGGTGGCGTCCTTCTCCAGCAGCCCGAAGTACGCCGGGACGGTGATCACCACATCGGTCACCTTGCGGCCGGTGTCGGCCTCAGCGTCACGCGCCAGCGCCTCCAAGATGATCGCCGAGATCGACGGCGGCGTGTGGTCGGTGCCGAAGAACGTGCGCTGGTAATCCCGGGTGCCCATCTCCCGTTTGATCAGCGACACCACCTGATCCGGGTACTCCCCCGCCGCCTCCTTCGCGGTCTGGCCGACCACAACACTGCTGTCGCTCTCGAAATAGACCACCGACGGAGTCGTGTCCGAGCCCGCGTTGTTGCGGGTCACCGCCGCGCGGCCCGTCTCGTCGATGTAGGCCACCACCGAGTAGGTGGTGCCAAGGTCAATGCCATAGATGCCGGGCTGCGGCTCGCTCACAATGATGTCCTCTCGTCTCCGGCTGACGGTGCTGACGTGGGTGCCGGGCCGGTGCCCGCCGGGTCCAGCTGCGGGGCCGGGGGGCTGGTAGTGCTCTGGGCGGGCAGCGCGGGGGCGTACAGCACCACTTCCGCCGGTGCGATGGGGCCACTGGCGTCAACGTCCAGGTAGCCGTGGCGCTGCACCCGGGCGACATGGCCAGCCAGGGCCGGGTTGGCGGTGGGCTCGCCCCCGACCCGCCGGTGCATCCGGGGCTCGAACGGGTCACCCGGCTGGGGACCGAAGCTCACAACCCCGTTGTCTTCCAGCGCGATCTCGACCGAATCGGCGAACGAGCTGAGCAGCACCCGGGCGCGGTCGGCGTCGAAGTCGGCAGGCAGGTCACTGGCCTGGCGCAGCAGATCGTTACGCAGCCGGCACATCTCGACCAGCAAGGGCCGGAGCAACCCGCGGCGCTCGCCCCGGCGCAGCCGGTCGGTTTCCGCGTGGAGGTGATCGATCACCCCTTCGCGCTGCTCAGCCCGGGCGTGATAACGGTCCGTGGCGTCGGCGAGCTCGCGCACCGCGCGGGCGATCTCGGCCAGCAGGGGCCCTTCCGTGCCTCCCGGGCCCAGGTCGCCTTCCGCCGGATCGGCGGTAACCGCTGAGGTGCCTGGCGGGAGCCGGCCGGGGCTTCCGCGGCATTCCCGTGGGGGGCGCCCCCGGCGTCTCCCACGGCAGCCGGCAAGATGACCGGGTCGCCGGGCACATCCGCTGGCGGTAGCAGCTCCTGGGCTGTTCCCAGGGTGCCTGCCGTGTCAGGCGCGTGACTTTCCATGCTCATTCCCCCCCTTTCGGCCCGGCCTGGCGCCCGGGCAGACCGTCAACCGCTCCGACCATGACCAATGATGTGGCCATTCTCGCCCCCATCTTTGCCTTCAAATAAAGAAGACTCCCAAATCATCCAACCGGTTTACACGCCAAATCCAGGGCGCGCGGCAAAAGATTGCATGCCGAACACAATGAACGGCACTGCCCGAATTGCAGCACAACGTGCCGACAATGAACCCGGCGCTTCCGCACCGCTCCGGGCGGTGCCCGGATGCCCCCATCCCCCCTTGCCGCTACGCAGACCGCGTGACGCGCACCTCCTCGGCGCCGCCAGCGGTCAAACCAGTCCCTCCCCTTGCTGATCTGTTGTCTACAGCCTGAACTCTCTGGCCGCAAGACCTTTCTGGCCATTGAGGCCAACGCCGTCAAATAGGCCCGCCGCAGGCAGCCCCCCATTGTTCCTCCGGCCGGAATCGGGTGATCCCCGGAAAACAAACCCGGTCATTTTCGGCAAATGACCGGTTAATGGCACATCACGGGGCAGTGCTGATATCGCTGGCCACCACCCCGCCGGGGACGGTAGCTTCCGGTGCGGCGGGCAGGCCGTAACCGGGCGGGGCGACGGCTATGCCGAAACCACGCAAGCGCTCTGCTAGCCAGTCAGCGCCGTCCTTGTCACCAAGCTGAACGGTGAGCGGCGGGATGTGATGCAGGAGCGTCCGCGCGTAGCCGGGCCCAAACGCCGCTGCGCACCTGTCACCGAACAGGACCACCGCGGTGCCGCTGAGGTTCCGCAGCGACGGCCAGGCCAGCCCAAAGGCCCAGTCGGCCTGCCTTCGCAGCCAGTGCGCCCAGCCTCTGGTCTGCGCGTACTGGCTGCCTGCTGCGGTGACCAGCCAGGCGTCCTGCCCGATCGCCCCGAGGTCCGTGCCGCTCCGCAGGCTGATCAGGGGCAGATCCTCGGTGACCGCCAGCCCCGACAGGTACCGGTCGCTGACCGCCGCCCGCGGCACCAGGCGGGTGCCATGATCATCTGGATGCAGGTCCCGCAGCAGAGCTTCGCAAAGCGCGGTCTCCTCCTGCAGCCCGGCATAGTAGTGGGGGTACTCATCATCCCGGGTGGCATCGAACCGGGCCCCGCCGAACAGTGCGTCCACGGCGGTCGGGTTGAACTCCCACGGCTCCCGCTCACGGGTGTGCACCCGCCACAGGCACGTCCCCCGGGGGAGGACGAACGTGCTGATGGTGCCGGCGAACTTCGCGGGCGGGACGGCATTGGCCACCGTCACACCTCCGCGGTAACGGCCCGGGCGGCGGCCAGGATGTGACCGTCCGGTACCGTGCCGATCAGGGCGGACGGCAGGTCTCCCAGCCAGCCATTGCGGCTGAGCCACCAGTCGGCCACACCGAACGGGTCGGTGCGGGCTCCGAGCAGTTCGTTGACCGAGCGGACGACAGCCGGCACGCCACCGCCCGGCCCGAACTGGAAGGCTGGCCACTGGTAACGGCCGTCCGCCCTGGCCAGCTGGATCAGGGCCGGGCCGGCGGATCTAGGCCCAGCCCCCGCACCTGTTCCTCGCTGAGGGCCGGCACCCCCAGCAGGCGCCCGGTGACCTCCTGCAAGACGCCGGCACCCGGCGGATCATCACCTGCCGGACCGGGCGGGGCAGAGAATGCAAGCGGTGGGCCCAGCCGGTTCTGCGGTACGGCGCTGAGATCGGGCGGGGCAGCGGAGAGATCCAGCAAAGTACGGGTGATGGCGGGCCAGTCGAGTACGGCCGGGGCCAGCATCCGCCCGCCGACCAGGGCGCGCCGGACCGGATGCTCCCGCGGCAGGACCTCAACGAGCAGATCCGCGATCCGGGCCAGCGCGCCCGGCCGGCCCGGGCCGTTCAGCTCAGTGAGCAGCCGGCCCAGTTCTGCCCGGGCCCGGTCGTCCAGCGGGCCCGCCACCTCAGTCCAGTGCTCCTGAAGAGCCCAGATGGCATCTTCAATGGCCATCCCTCAGCCGCTCACTTCGTAGCGTGCCACCGACGACCGCGCCTGCTCCATACCCGCCTGATCGAGGCCACCAATCTGCAGGTCGAAAAGGACATCGCAGCCGGACCTCGGTTCGACTGCGTGCACGCTGAGCGTTCCGGTCTCTGACATAAGGAAGGTGACCTCCAGCGGCGTCCGGGCCGGCAGCCGGGCTGGCAGGTTCCGCAGCAGGCCCTCGCCGACCTTGCGGTTCTCGTCAGGGCTCTCCGATTCGACCGCCCCGGCCTGCTCCCACACCTCGATGCCGATCATGCGCTGGTTCTCCACGACGGTGTGGAAGGTATAGGGCCCCGTGTCGGCAGGCAGGGCCGTATTCGCCCGCAGCAGGTGCACGATCAGCTGCCTCGCATTGACCGGATCGGTATGCGCCAGTGGGTCCCGCCCGTCGATGGTCTTGACCCCGAAGGAACGGGGGATCACCGTGGTTACCCGCCGGGCCGCCATCGTCTCGACCTCGGGCACGGTCATACCCGTTCGCGCCGCTACCTTTTCCGCCGCAACAGCCGAAATCCCTTGAAACGGCCGGATCTCCCGCATCGTCGCGAAAATGGCGGCGCCCTTGGCCACAGCCAGGTCCGGATCGTGCTGGCGGGCGCTGAAAGCCAGCCGGTCCTTGAGGATCGCAGCGACGGCGGGCATCCGGGTCATGCCCCCGACCAACAGCACTTCGTCGATCACCGCCGTCCCGCGCTGGCGGGCACTGGCGATCACGCGCTGGGTCACGACGACCGTGCGCTCGAGCAGATCCGCGGTCAGCTCCTCGAACTGTGTGCGGTCCAGTTCGACCCGCGCCACCGCACCAGCGTAACGCAGGATGCGGCGCCGGGACTGCATCACGCTGAGATCCTTCTTCAGCTGCTCGGCCGAGATAAGCAGATCCTGCATGAACTGCGCGTCGCCGCGCGGGTCCACGCCGGGGCACTGCTCGGTGAACCGGCTGAGGAGGAAGTCAGCGATCACCTGATCCCAGTCGGCACCGCCCAGGGCGTCCTGGCCGTCGGTGCAGACCACGGTGATGTCGTCACCCTGAACGCGGATGACCGTGGTGTCGAAGGTCCCTCCACCCAGGTCATACACCAGGATGTGGCGGGCACCGGCAGCCTCGCCCATGGCCCGGTAGCTCAGTGCCGCCGCCACCGGCTCGGCCAGCACATCCAGTACGTTCAGCCCGGCAATCTGGCCTGCCCGCCGGGTGGCCTCCTGCTCGGCGATCCCGAAATTGGCCGGCACAGTGATCACGACGTCCCGGACGGCTTCGCCGGTCTGCTCGGCCGCCGTACGGGCCAGCTCCCGCAAGATCAGCGCCGATACCGTCTCGGGGGTGTGCTTCTCCCCGTGGTAAATGAGCGAGACGTCCTGGCCCATCTTCCGTTTCACCAGCTGCGCCACGCGGTCCGGGTGCAGCAGTGCGGAGTTCTTCGCCGCGCTGCCGACGATCACGTTCTGGGGCGACTCGAAGTACACCACCGACGGTGTCTTGTCCTCACCGATAGCGCTCTTCAGGACGATGGGCCGCCCACTTTCGTCGATCATCGCCACGCAGGATTGCGTGGTACCCAGATCAATGCCGAATGCTGTCATGTTTCCTCATCAAGATTGACCGGCGGGCCATCAGCGGCCCCGGTAGGCATATGCCGCCCAGGCCGCCGGGTCAGCGAGCTCAGGCTCGCTGACCTCCTCCAGGAGGACCTTGGGCAGGCCGGGCAGCGGTTCCCGGCCAGGGTCGAGCATCCAGAGCTGCGCCCGGTTCAGCGCCTGTGCAGCATCGCCCGGGCTGCCGCTCAGGTAGTGGTGCAGCATCACCATGAACAGCGCCGCATGATCTTCGTGCACCGCCCAGCGTGCGCCCACTACCCCGGCGGAACCGGCCGAGAGAAAGGCCGTCGCAAGCGTCAGCGCCTCGTCGTAGTCGGTCTCAGTGACATCGCTCAGGCAGGCGGCCAGCACCACCAGCCCGCCCGGTTCGGCTCGTGACCGCGCCCTGGCCTGCCGCAGGATCGCTTTCACCGCCAGCTCACCGCCGTCGCCGAGGTCGAGGCTGGAATCCAGGACCGGCACCCTGGCCCGGCCGTGACAGCCAAAGTGCAGTACCGACGCCCCGGGGGAGGCCTCCCCCGGCAGAGCGCTCAGCACGTCACGGGGGGAGAGAACGGGCCCGCCCGCCGGCCCGGGTGATACCGGCGGCTGGTAAGCATTTCCGAAGACCTCGGCCGCCGGGTAGTAATGGGCCTGGATATATCTCAGTGCCGCCGTCGTGGCGACCTGCGAGGACCCCGACTTCCGCGACTCAGAGATCAGCACAGCGCGCTCGGCCCACGGCCGGGTCGGCAGGTGAGCCGCATCAGCGAACTGGCGCGCCGAGCCGGCGTAGGTGATCACTGCTTCATCGCAGGCGTACTGGTAGCCACTTCCCATCGGGCGGCGGGCCGCGTGCCAGGGAACCAGTCCCAGCTCGCCAACTGGCACCAGGACCACCCGGCGCGGCCGTCCAGCGGCCGCCGGCAGGACCCGCAGCAGTGGCTCGATGCCCGACTGCCAGGCCCAGTCGCACAGCTTGCCGAGCTCGTCCCGCCAGCGCCGCTGGACGGCCTCGTAACCGGCCGCCCGCTCGCTGATCCCGTCGGCCGCCACGCGGGCCTGCTCACAGGACCGGGCCGGGCTGCGTGGCCCGGTCCACAGGCCCGGCAGCCCGGTCCGGCTGACCGGGCCGGTGGCATCGATGATGACCGCCATCCCAGGACCGTCCTCATCGCGCGGCAGCAGGTACACCAGCGCATCGGCCCGGGCCGCCGCCAGTGCCGCCCGGATGTCGGCCGCCGAGGGCGCGGACAGCAGCTGGCGGTGCGCGTCCGATCCCTCGATCGCCCGCATGATCCGGGAGCGCAGGTCGTCGGCCGATTCGTCGGCTGCTGCCCCCGTCAGTCCCTGGCCGAACCGTGATTGCGCGTGCTCCCACTCGGCCGCGAGCGGCTCCTGGCCGGCGTGCCGCAGGGCATCGGAAAGGCCCGCCCCTGCCGTGGCGGCGTGCAGGACCATGCCCCGCCCGAGCTCGATTGCGCTGACGGCCGGATCCACCCGGGCATGGCCCAATGACCAGCGGGCCATGGTGATGGCGTCTGAGATACCCGCCCGGGCGGCCCCCAGGGCATCCTCGTCGCTGTTCTGCAGCAGCACGTTCCCGGCGTTCTCCCGCAGCGCGGCCAGCCCGAGGGATACGGCCCGGCCTGCGTCACCACCCCCGGCGTCGGCCCGGCACCGGTACGCGTCCGCGAGGGCCTCCAGGACCTGCCCAGCGAACGGGTTCCCGTCCTCTTGCTCGACCGCCCGCCGCGCCTCCTCAAGCCGGTCGATCGCATTGTTCAGGTCCCGGGGATCCCCGGCCGTTCGGTAGCGCAGCATGAGCGCGAACCCGTGCAAATGCAGCAGTCTGGATCGCTCGCGCAGGGCCAGGTTCGGCATTGAGTGCATCCGGCCGAACAGCGTCAGCGCCTGGTTGAGCTTGCCCAGATCCTGGTCGCCCATGGCCTGCATCACCAGCCCATGGGCAGCCTGCGCGGTCAGTATCGGAAGATCGGTGTGGTGTGCACCGACCCTCTCCGCGACCGCAGCGGCCTGATTGAGCCCATCGCGGGCGGCCGGGCTGATCGGGGGGACACCGGCTTCGAAACCTGTGGTTTGCAGGTCCAGCATCGCTCTGGTCGCACCCAGCTCGGCCGTCACACGGGCGTACAGCTGGCTGCTGGGTGGCACGAGCTCGGCGGCGAGCTCGAAATCACGCACGACCCCGCGTATCGACGCCCTGTCCTGGCCGTGCAGGTACCGGGCGGCTCCCAGCACGCCGCTGAGGTAGTGGCCCATGCCGAGTCCCTCACCGGCCCACCCGGGGGTGCTCTCCGCCGCCTCCAGAAACATCTTGGTGTATTTCTCCGCCGCGGTGAGGTGGCGCAGTTCACCGGTGAGGTTGTACTGCTCGATGAGCACCGATGGCAGGCCCGCCAGGATCAGCGGCCGCGCCGCATGCCCGGCCGGGATCTCGGCCCACAGGCGCTGCAGGATCCCGGCCGCCTCTTCCAGCTCAGCGGGCCGGTGCTCGGCTGCGCCGCGCAGGCCGATCGTCCCGGCGTACATGGCCTCCGCCAGGTAACGACCCAGGCTGTCCGGCGCCAGGTTCCCGATCGATGCCTTCAGCAGGGCGGCCACCCGGTCCGTGGGCACCGCAGCTCTGTCTGCAAACAGTGCGTGCAGCAGCTCTGTGCAGGTGAAGACCAGCATCTCCGTAAGCTCGGGGGTGTCGGCTGGCACCCGCTCGAGGATCTGCAGCACGCGCTCCAGCTCAGCTGGCATGTCCCCGGACGAGATCCCGGCAGTGGCTTGACGGCGCAACACGGTCATCAGCATCTGCAGCAGCGGCGGCCGCAAGGGATGCTCTGGTGGCAGCGATAGCACGGCCGCGAGTACCGACTCCGATGCCTGCGGCAGTCCCCCGTCCGGGCTATCCGGCGTTAGTACCGGTACGGCCAGCAGGATCGCGCGCAGGGCCAGCAGCTCAGGATGAACCTCTGCCTCTGGGGACACGACCCGGGCTGACCGGTCGAGCTCCCCGATCACCTGGGACACATCACCGGCGGGCTGTCCCCCCTGCAGCAGTACCAAGGTCGCTAGGCCCCACTGGCTGGCCAGCACGCCCGGCAGCTCATCGTCCAGCACCGACGGTTCACTGATCTGGCGCAGCTGGACGGCGGCAGATTCGGCGTCGGCCACTGGGATCAAGAACTGCGGGATGGCGCCGGCGGGCTGCGGAACGGGGGCGCCTGCGCGGAGAAGCATCCCGGCAATGGTCAGCCGGGAGACGGCAGTGCCGTACTCGGTGGCGTCCGGCCGGGCCATGTATTCCTCGGCCCGGGCCAGCGCTGTTTCCCGGTCGGCTGGCGTGCCGGTGAGCCCCGTGCAGCGCCACCCCGGCAGCGATAAAGCCGCAGCCTGACCGGCGATCGAATCCGCCCGATCACACGTAGGCTCGCTAGTTCCGGATGCCCCCAGGCCGACCGAATCCGCCCTTTTGTCTGCCGTCACTGGTGATCTCCCCATCAGCCAGCCTTGCCGCGATACACCCTACTGCCTGGCTGGGGCCACCCTGCTCCCACGCCGGAGGCCCGCAGGCATGCCCTGCTCACCACGGTTCAGGCCTTCATCCGGCAGCACCTGGGTGAGCCCTGGCTGTTACCAGTCACGATCGCCGCTGCCTATCACATTCCCTGCGCTCCCTGCACCAGCTCTTCCACGATGAAGGCCTGACCGTGGCAGGCTGGATCCGGCAGCGACGGCTGGAGTACTGCCGCCGTGAACTTTCCGATCCGGCGCTCGCCTCCCGCCCGGTCGCGGCCATCGCGGCCAGGTGGGGCTTTTCGAGTGCGAGTGACTTCAGCCGGGCCTTCCGTGCCGTGCACGGAAGGCTCCCGGCGGAGTTCCGCAGGTCTGCGCGCGTTGTGAAGGGCCCTGCGCGGTAGCCCAACGACAGCCCGCTCCCTCCCGTCAATGCTTGCCATACGACGACTGACATATGGCAAGCAGACAAGGGCGCTGACGATGAACATCACAGAGACCGAGCGGCCGCAGGCTACGCGCTGGGGCATACGCCGGAGGATTACGAGCGGCTGCGGATGCAGGCCCGCGTGTGGGATGCCGCGACCGGGCGGCTGCTGGACCAGGTGAGCCTGACGCTGGCGGCGAGCTGCTGCGGGTATGGACCGGCGCGTTCAGCGCGGTGGGCGCAGACGTGTCGGCCGGAACCCGGCTCCCGCAGCTGTTCGCGCAGGCAGGCGTCGGGACTCCGGACAGCACCGACGTCGCCGGCCGCATCGAGCCGCTCGCCACGGGCCGCATCATCATGGAGAGCGCCTTCCACAGCGTGCTGCCGACGGCTCTGGCGAATGGCGTCACCACCGAGACCGCTGCCGCCGCGACGCTGGCCTCGATCGACCGCGACGCCACCCGCTTCCCCGACCACCCGGTGCTGTGGCCGCTGCTGATCGGCGCATGGAAGCGCAAGGGTCAGGCATGACTTCGGTGATTCCGCTCCTAAGGGCTCCGGCCGACGGCCGGGGGCGTTGGCCGTGAGCCCCGGCCCGCTGGACGTGCAGGCCATCCGCAACCACTTCACGTTCCCCGAGCTGCTGGTCGACGCCACCCAGCTGGTGCCGGGGTCGTTTGTGGACGTGCGTGCGCTGGACGCCGACTTCCTTGCGTTTTCCTTTCACAAGATGCTGGCGCCGTTCGGGGTGGGGTGCCCGGACGAGATCGACCAAGCGGTGGCGGCAGTGGCAGCCATCGCCGCCGCCGACCACCGCGCGCCCGTGACGCCCTGGTACCGGTTCCGGCACCGCGAGCCTGGCCCGCGCCCGCGCGCCGGCTGGTCCCGGCGGCACCGGGATGACCGTCATCGCGGTGACCACCGCGCGTCAACTGGCAGCCCGCACCGGGAGGTAGAACCATGCAAACCCTCGTATCGTGCCCTGATTGCAGCGTCCCGGCCGAGATCACCGAAAGCTTCTGCCTGCCGAGCACAGACGGCCCGGTTGATCACATCGCGTTGCACTGCGCCGCTGGCCATCACTTCCGGATGGCGGCGGACAGGCTGCCAGCCCCGCAGCCGCAACCCGCCTATGTCACCGGAGTCTCGGGCACCCTTCAATCAGCGCGGCCAGAGACCGCGGCGATACCCGACGTGTTCGCGCCCCCGTTGATCAGCACCGGCCCGGGTGGTCCCGCGGTCCGGCCGAAGTGGCGAGTTAGCAGCGCGTCGAACTCCTCGGCGCGAAGCGGCCTGGAGAAGTAGAAGCCCTGACCCACCTCGCAGCCGAGCATCTTGAGCCCGGCGGCCTGATCCGATGTTTCCACGCCCTCGGCCACCGCCGATATGCCGATGGCATTGGCCAGGTCGATGATGGCACGGACGATCGCCGAATCCACCGGGCTCTCGGCGATGCCCTGCACGAAGGTGCGGTCCACCTTCACTTCGTGCACCGGGAACTGCTTGAGGTACGCAAGCGAGGAGTGACCGGTACCGAAGTCGTCGATGGCCAGGCGCACGCCCAGCCGGTTGAGCTTCTTCATCACCTCACGAGCACCGGAAAGGTCTTCCATGACCACGGTCTCGGTGATCTCGAACATGAGCAGCTCAGAGGGCAGGCCGGTTGCGTCGAGGGCCGCCGCCACCTGCGACAAGAGCCTGCTCTCCTGGAACTGGCGAGGTGAGAGGTTGACGCTGATGGGCAGGTCCACGTCCAGCCGGTCCCGGATCGAGCGCACCTGACGGCACGCTGTGTCCAGAACGTAACGACCGAGCGGCAGTATCAGCCCGGTTTCCTCTGCCATCGGGATGAACCTCATCGGGCTGATCAAACCGTTCGTGGGGTGGCGCCACCGGACCAGCGCCTCGGCGCCCACGATTTGCTGCTCGTCAAGGGAGTAGAACGGCTGATAATGCACCTCGAGTTCATTTCGCTCGAGCCCTTTGCGCAGGTCGGCCTCGATCTGGAGCCGCTCGGACGAGCGGCTTCCCATGGAAGCCTGGTCGAACACCTTGTAGATGCCGCCGCCGCCCTTGACCTTGGCGTCGTACATCGCCACGTCGGCGTTGTGCAGCACATCGTCTGCTGTCTTGCCTGGCTCGGTAAGCGCGATGCCGACCGACACACTGGCAACCAGCTCGTAGCCGTCGGGCAGCACCATGGGCTGTTCGACGGCGGCGCAGATGCGCCGCGCTGCGGCGACCGCAACCTCCACTCCAGCCACGTCCTCCAGCAGCACCACGAACTCGTCGCCGCCAAAGCGGGCAAGGAGGTCGTGGCTCCGCACCACCCCCTTCATCCGCGCCCCGATCGCCACCAGGAACTCATCGCCGGTCACGTGGCCGAGGCTGTCGTTGATGCTCTTGAAGCGGTCCACATCGACAAAGATCAGAGCTTGGGTCTTGCGGTCCAGGTCTGACCGCCGCAGTGCCTGATCGAGGCGCTCCACCAGCAGCCGGCGGTTCGCCAGGCCGGTGAGGCTGTCGTAGAAGGCGTGATGATGGAGTTCGTCTTCGAAGGCTTTGCGTTCGGTGATGTCGCGCAAGGCGATCACAGCTCCGGATGGTGTGCCGTCGCTGATGACCGCGGATGCCGTGTACGCAACCGGGATGGTGCCGCCGTTCTTGCTGGGGAACCGGGCGTCGTCCTCCCGGATGGTGCGGCCCGTGCGCATGGCTTCGCGGGCCGGGCCGAGCAGGAAGTCGGGCGCCGTGCGGGCGCCGTCGCTCACCGGGTCGTCGATCGTTATGTTGAGCGACGGCAGCTTCATCATGTCCGCCGCGGCCCGGTTGACGAAGGTCAGCTTCCCGGTTGCGTCTATAGCGCAGACGCCTTCTCCGATGTTGAGGGTGATCGAGGAGAGCCTCTCGCGCCCGACATGGACCTGCTGGTATAGCTCGGCATTGCTGAGCGCCCCGTTGCCCACTGCGGCCAGGGCCCGCAGCAGGCCCCGATCGGCGTCGTCAAAGGGCTCATCCCGTCGCCGGCCCGACGCCACCAGCCACTGCTGCTGATCGGCAACTGTGATAGGCGCCGCCAGCTGACCGGGGCCCGGGTCAGCTGATGTCAGGGTTGCCTCGGGACTGCGAAGCAGCCGCCGTACCGACTCTAAGATCGTCTCGAGCACCGCCTGCTGCCGCAGCCCCCGGTTTGCCTCCAGGGTGACCTCGTACAGACCCTCCATCCGGGCGCGGTCATACAGCGCGGCGAACCGGGCGCTGATGAGGCGGCGCTGCACGATCAGTCCCGGGATTGCCAGCGCCACTGCCCACGGATGCGCCTGTATCGCCAATACCAAGACCACGCCAGCCAATGCTCCGGCGCCAGTCCGTGTCACCTGGATCGGAAGATCGCTGGTGAGTTCCCGCCAGGTCGTGCCCATCGAGACCATAACTCCGGCCACCAAAAACGTATTGATGACGAAGTACACCGCCACCCCGGGGATAACGGCTGCGATCTGACCTGCGGCGAGGGAATTCGAGGGAGCAGCGATACTGCGGCTCACGGCCAGTCCCAGGCCCGCCGCGATCAGAACTTGCCCGACATTGAAGGCCGACTTAAGCACCGGGCGCCGGCGGGCGACCTGAGCCAAGACGGTCGCCAGGGCAAAGGTTCCCAAAGTGACCAGCGGTGGCACGAGGAGGGCGAGGATCACAAAGAAACCCTCGTCCATATTGAATGCCGCGGATTCGCCTCCCCGGTACACCACGACCGGCCACACCCAGCTGCCCAGGGCAAGAGCGCCCACCGCAGCTGCGACGATCCACTGGCTCTCACCGACGTGCCACGAGGCCGATTGCCTCCATACGGCGACGACCAAGGTAAGCGCGCCACCCAGGACCGACGCCGCGACGACGGCCTGGGTAGCACGCGGCATCTTCATGGCCTGGCTACCGCATCGGGCACTGTCAGCTCCATGCTGAGCTGTTCCAGGCCCAGCCGACCCAGGATGAGCCGTCCCAGGCCGAGCCGTCCCAGGCCGAGTCGTTCCAGGCCCAGCCAGTCCAGTGCGTGCCGTTCCACGCTGCGCCGTTCCATGCTGCGCCGTTCCATGCTCCGTCGTTCCAGGCCCAGCCGTTCCAATCTCCACCGCTCCACGCTGTGCCGTTCCACGCCTGGCCAGTGGTTGGCGGCGGATTCGAGGACATTCCCGACCACAGGTTCGTGTTCCATGTGTCGACGGGGCGGGTGGGCGACAACGAGACCGTGGCGCCACGCCAGGTCGGGCTCACCCTGGCGGCCGACTGGCTGAAGTTCATCGGGCCCGCGGTGGCCGCGGCGTAGGCGTCGAGCGCCCCGTGGCCGTCGGCGAAGGGATTGCCGACCGGACCAGGGTCGGCAGTGCCGAGCAGGCGGGCTTTCATCTGGTTGGCAGACAGACCCGGGTTGTCGGCCAGGATCAGCGCAGCCGCCCCGCTGGTGATAGCCGCGCTGAACGATGTACCAGAGCCGACGAAGTTCGAGGAGCCGATCCGGGCAGCGGGGTAGTTGTTGTAGATCGTCGAGCCCGGCGCGGCCAGGCTTACCACGGACCGGCCCGAGGTGGCCAGGTCAGGCTTGACCCAGCCGTCCGGCGAGGTGGGCCCGACGCCGCTGAAGTCGGTCATCTGATCGTCGGTGACCGACGCCGTCGCCATGTCGTCCAAGGCGCCCGCGGTGATCACCAGCGGGTCGTCGCCGGGGGAAAGGATGGTGCCGTTGAACGGCCCGGCGTTGCCCGCCGAGGTCACTACAGTGACACCCGAGTTCCACACCGCCTCCACCGCCTTGTCCAATGGGTTGATAACCGTGGACTGACTGGGCTTGAATCCCAGGGAGATGTTGAGGATCTTGATACCGTACCTGCTCTGGTGATCAACCGCCCACTGCAGGCCCGAGATCAAAGTCCCCAGGTGGGTCGTGCCGTCCGCCCCCGCCACCTTGATCGACACCAGCTTGGCGCCAGGCGCTTCGCCCTTGTACTGCCCGTTCGACAGGGCCCCATTGCCGGCGATCAGGCCGGCCACGAAGGTGCCATGCCCGTAGCTGTCCTGGTACGGGTTGTTCCCGCCCGTCAGATCCACCCCGCCGGCCAGTCGCCCGGAGAAGTCGGGCAGGTTGTCGATACCGGTGTCCAGCACGGCCACGGTGACGCCCTGTCCGGTATCGCCCAAGGACGCCAGCCGGGTAGCCCCGGTCTCCGGCAAGAACGCATCAGAAGGCGTATGGGGCCCGGTCGACTCCGTCGCCGCCTGGACACTCACCGAAACATCAGGAGTAACGGTGATGCCCGGCAGCGCCGCGAGCAGCGGCTCCGCAGCCGTCGGGATCAAGGCGTCGACCCCGTCAATCAGGTGGTACTGCGTCAAAACGGTGCCGCCAACCCCTAACACCGCCACGACCGGGCTCAAGAGCCCGTCCGCGGTAACAATGACCGTCTCACTCGGGCTCGCTGACGCCGCCGGGACGCCAGTCATCGACGTGCCCGCTAACGCGGCGACTACCGCTGCGCCCGCAGCGGCGATCCGGCCCTTCTTCGACCAGGCCAACCGTGTCCGATAACCGGCGCCTGCGCCGGATGAACTGGTATGCCACATATGGCAGCCCTCCCCTTGGGTGCTTTTGGAGGTATCCACCGTACGCTGACGGGTCGGCTTTAGAGGGAAATTTCACTAACCCCGGCTTACCTTTAAGGAATAAAACGACCGATACCATCTGTCCTTGTTCTGGTATCGCGGACAGTATTTCCTGAAAATGCGGATAATACGGTAATGACCGGCGAGCGATCTGATCTTGAGAGTGCCACCGGCGCGGCTTAGCTGCTCCCTGCGTTCTGCAGCTTGCCAGTGCGGACTTGCCGGGGAACTTGGCTGGCGCCGAGGCCGCGACAGCCCACGTCATCATCCGCGCGGGTTTACCGCGACCATGGCCGACGGCACCGCCATCGGCACCCCGCCCTGGGCCCACTAGCGGCGGCCCGGTGGTCAAGACCGCAAGGCGCGCGCGCAGCAGCCGGCCCGCATCCCCGCTCGTAAGGGGTACTGCACCAGCGGGTTATCTGCCAGGGGTGATGAGGCCCGTTTCGTAGGCAAGGACGACGGCCTGGGCGCGGTCACGGAGACCGAGCTTCGCCAGGATGCGGCCGACATCGGTCTTGGTGGTCTGCTCGGCGATGACCAGGGTGTCGCTGATCTCGGCGTTGGACAGGCCACGGGCGATCAGCTGCAGCACCTCGGTCTCCCGGCCGGTGAGCCCCCCCAGAGCGGCCGGCGGCGGACTGGTGCAGGGCCGGAACGCGAAGCCGGCGATCAGCCGCCGGGTCACCGATGGCGCAAGCAGCGCATCGCCGGCGCGGCGCTGCTTGACCTGCTGGAGGAGCTCAACGCCGAAGGGGCCACCATCATCGTGGTCACCCACGATCACGCCATCGCCGCCCGGCTCCCCCGCCAGATCCAGATGCTGGACGGCCGCATCGTCGCCGACAACGCCCCCGGCACCCGCGCCGAGACCGCCGAACGGCTCCCGGCCCGGCCGCGGCCCGCACCGGAAGGAACCCCATGACAGCCTGCTGCTACCGCCCCCGGCCGGGCCAGCGGGCCCGCAGCATGCTGGCGCCGGCCAGCAGGACGGCGCGCCAGTGACGGCCCCCGCCGCCCCGGTTCCGGTGCCGGCCCGGCTGCACTCCGCTGACCTGGCCCGCCTCGCCGGAGTCGGGCTGCGGACTCGCAAGCTCCGCGCTGCCCTGTCCGCACTCGGGATAGCGATCGGGGTGGCGGCCATCGTCGCCGTCCTCGGCCTGTCCGCCTCGTCGCAGGCAGGGCTGGTCGCGGAGATCAGCAAGCTGGGCACCAACCTGCTGACCGTCACCAACGGCCAGAACTTCACCGGCGGCACCGCCGAGTTCCCCAAGGCAGCGCCCGCGATGATCGGCCGGCTGCGCGGCGTCACCCAGGTCCAGGACACCGGGACCATTACCGCCTCCGCATACCGCAGCCCGCTCATCCCGTCGATCGACACCAATGCCCTGACCGTGGACGCGGCCAGCCTCGGCCTGCCGGCTGCCGTCGGCACGTCCATTGCCCGTGGCGCCTGGCTGAACACCGCCACGGCCAGAGAGCCGGTCGCGGTGCTCGGCGCCGCCGCCGCGCAGCGGCTGGGCATCGACCGGATCTGGCCCGGCGAGCGGATCTGGGCCGGCGGCCAGTGGTTCTACCTGGCCGGCATCCTTAAGCCCGCCGTCCTTGCTCCCGAGATCGACTCAGCAGTGCTGGTCGGTTACCCCGCCGCGGAGGAGTACCTGCACTTCGACGGCCACCCGTCCGCCATCTACCTGCGCACTCAGACCAGCGCCGTCAAGGCGGTCGACAGCCTGCTCGGCGCGCAGGCCAACCCGGAGAACCCCGAGCAGGTCAACGCCTCCCAGCCGTCGGCCGCGCTCAGCGCCCAGGCTGCAGCCAAAGGCGCGTTCGACACCCTGTTCCTCGGCCTCGGCGCAGTCGCACTGCTCGTCGGCACCGTCGGCGTAGCCAATATAATGGTCATCTCCGTCCTCGAACGCCGGTCCGAGATAGGGCTCCGCCGGGCGCTGGGCGCCACCAAGGGTCACATCCGCATCCAGTTCCTGTCCGAGGCCATCCTGCTCGCCCTGGCTGGCGGCGCGGCCGGCGTCACCGGCGGCATCCTCGGCACCGCCAGCTACGCCCATGCCAAGGGCTGGGCGACCGTCATCCCGGCCCAGGCCTGGGCCGGAGGGCTCGCCGCCGCCCTGCTGATAGGCGCCGCCGCCGGGCTCCTGCCCGCGCTCCGTGCCGCCCGTATGTCACCCACCCAGGCCCTCTGGACCATCTAACCGCCGCCACGGCCCGGCCCGGGGCACGTCCAGCCGACCGCGGCACCGGTAGCGCAGCGGGCGGCACGTCACGCGCGCTTGCGAGCGCGCAGGACGGCGTCGTGGATGGTCACCTCCTGGCCTTCTGGATCGGTGGCGACCCGTGGCCTGGCGTCGGCGATGAGAACTTCCCACTGCTCCGGATCGAGGGAGTCCGCGACCTCCTCGGCGGTGTAGAACAGCTCGGGCATCGGCGGGCGGGGCACCGTGGTCCGCATGTCGCTGGGGTGGTGGCCGACGATCAGCAAGGTTCCGCCCGGGGCCACCGCGGCGGCAAGCCGGGCGAACATTGCCCGCCGCGGGGCCGGCGGCAGGTGCATGAACTGGGCGGAGACCAAGTCGAAGTGGCCCTCAGCCGGCGCCCAGGTGGTCAGGTCGGCATGTACCCAGCTGATCCGTCCGGCCACGTCGGCACCGAGGGCATCGGCGTGCGCGGCCGCGCGCTGCAGTGCCGTGGCGGCGAAGTCCACCGCAGTGACCTGCCAGCCGCGACTGGCGAGCCAGCAGGCGTCGGCGCCTTCGCCGCTGCCAACGTCGAGGGCAGCGCCCGCGGCGAGGGCAGCGGCCTCGGCCATCAGCTGGGGGTTGGCGGTGCCGCTCCAGATCGCGGCGCGGGAGCGGTAGCGCTCATCCCAGGACTGCTCGTCGAACATGCTCGTGCGCCCCTTTCATCGGGGTGATCGTAGCGGCCGGGGCGGGTACTCCCGACGCGTCAGGGGCTCAAGTTGAGGTAGGCAAGCACGGCGAGAACGCGCCGGTGGTCGTCGTCGGATGGCGGCAGGTCCAGCTTGGCGAAGATGCCGGCGATGTGCTTGCTGACGGCCTTGCTCGTGACGACCATCCGGCGGGCGATCGCGGCGTTGGTGCGACCCTCGGCCATCAGCGTTAGTACCTCGCGTTCCCTGGGCGTAAGTTCGGCCAGCGCCGAACGCCGGGATCTTCGCGCCAGGATCTGGGCGATCACCTCCGGATCCAGCGCGGTGCCACCGCCGGCCACCCGCCGTACCGCCTCGACGAACTGGCGGACGTCGCCGACCCGGTCCTTGAGCAGGTAGCCGACCCCGCCCGCGCCGCCGGTAAGCAACTCGCGCGCATAAAGCTGCTCGACGTACTGGGACAAGATCAGGACCGGGAAGCCCGGACGGCGGCGGCGCGCCTCGATCGCCGCGCGCAGGCCCTCGTCGGTAAAAGTCGGCGGCAGCCAGCGCCTCGGCGATCACGAAGTACAGGGCCGACTCCAGCGGGGCGGGCAACCGCTGGTCCAGCTGTACATCTACCTCGATCGGCACCGCGCTGGCCAGTGCGAGAGCCTCGACCGCGCCGCCACCCAACGCCACCAGGCGCAAAGCGTGCACATGGTTCGCCCAGATCGGTGCGGTCACGGCAATAAGCCCGAACCAGAATGCCAGCCGGAACATCAGACCCAGCGATCCGGCTACGGACTGCGCGGCCAGCCAGGCCAGGTCGCGCCAGGTGCCGGTATCCATCAGCAGGGTGCGGACTCGTGCCAGCAGTGATCCCCGCAGCGGCCGGTAGGCCTCCGCCACCGGCGTGCCGGTGACCCATTGCACCCGGTGCCGCTCCAGCCAGGTCAGCGGCCGGGCCAGCCAGGTCATCACCGCCAGGAACGGCAGGCCGAGCCCTGCGACCGGGCTGAAAACCAGCGTGCAGAGCGCCGCGAACAGGGCCAGCAGGGCGACGCCCCCGATGGCCCCGCCGACCAGCAGCGCGCCGGTGAATCGTGCCGCGGTGCCAGCGAGCCATGAGACTGCCCGGGCCCTAGCTCCGCCAGTCCGCGATCGCCACCCACCGGGCGGCTCTGCACTGTGCTCACGGTTCAGCACCCTCGACTCAAAATTCGCGGGCGGGCGTGCATCCGCTCACGTCCCGTCACCGGTGTGCCTCATCAAGGTACGGCCGGGCGGGCGGGCGGGCGGGCGGTCCATGGAGCTGCTACCCCTGTTTTGCCTGGACTCAGGACAACCCGCACATCATCTCGGTCCAGCACCCGAATCAGGGGCTGAGCAGGCCGACTGGCCAGCCTGGTTCCCGGTGCTCAGCTGACGATCACGGCTGCTTGCAGGGCTGGGCCCCCCCAGGGTTTTCCGTCCCCCGAGGGATATTCGTCCCTGGCCGGGGCCGCGCGGGTGGCCTAGTCTGCCGCGGGGCGTGGATCTATCTCTACGCTCCCCGCCCGAGACCAAAACACCTGGTCTCGTTGCATTCCTTCCGCTGCCCGGCACGAGATGATGGGAACTATGACCCACGGCAGGAGTTTTCGCGGCGAGGCGGGCAGCTTTGTGCGGACGGGTACACGCGTGGCCGCGGCTGTGCTCGTCATCTCCGCTACGTTCGCCGCCATCTGGGCAACCCCGGCTGCGTCCGCTAGCGGATCCCGTATGCAATCACTGGCCTCGGGATCTTCCAGGCACGCAAAGGTCAAGTACTACATCGTTCCGCAGCCGGGGCATGGGCCACCGGTGGCCCTCTACGGGATCGCTGTGCGGACTCTCGGTGACAGCCGCCGGTACATAGAGATCTTCAACTTGAATAAGGGCCGGCGTCAGCCGAACGGCGGACGGTTGGAGAATCCCCACACGATCGATCCGGGCTGGATCCTGCAGCTGCCTGCGGACGCATCCGGCCCTGGAGTCCACTTCGGCCGGCTGCCAGGGAGGAGGCCCTCGGCTACCCCGCCGGCCTCACCCGGACCGTCCCAGCCGGCCGCGAGCGGGACGGCAGCGCGTTCCAAGCTCAAGCCGTCGGGCACTGGCAGCGCGTTCCTTGTCGGCGGGGCACTGATCGTCTTGGCCATCGCCGGGCTGGCCTTCGGGATCAGCCGCCGTCGGGCCGGTGCCGCCCGGCGGCGGAAGCATTCATACCTCGCGGCGCCAGTCCATCAGGACAGCTCCAGAACAGGTGCCGCAGCGACAGCACCCGATATTCACGCTATTGATCCGCGCTGGCAAGGCGAGAATCATCCGAGCTGGCCCGGCTCGGACCCGAGTTCACCCGGCGCTAACCCAGGCCGCCCGGCAGCTGACCACCCCAGCTGGCCCGGCGCCAACCCACGGCAACCCGCCGCCGAACACCCCAGCTGGCCCGGCGCCAGGCCCGCGGCAACCCGCCGGCTGATCACCCCAGCTGGCCCGGCGCCAACCCACGGCAACCCGCCGCTGATCACCCCAGCTGGCCCGGCGCCAACCCACGGCAACCCGCCGCTGATCACCCCAGCTGGCCCGGCGCCAACCCACGGCAACCCGCCGCTGATCACCCCAGCTGGCCCGGCGCCGGCCCGCGGCAACCCGCCGGCGACCCGCGGCGCCCCAATGCCGACCCGCGCTGGCCCGGCGCTAACCCAGGCCGCCCGGCAGCTGATCACCCCAGCAGGCCCGGCGCCAACCCACGGCGACCCAGTGCCGACCCGCGCTCGCCCGGCGCCGGCCCGCGCTGGCCCGCGGCTCAGCACCCCAGCTGGCCCGGCGGCGACCATCCGAGCTTTCCGCAGCCTGCGATCAGATCCGGGCCACGGCAGGACTCGTCGCCTGAGCCACCGTACGATCATCGCCCGCAGGCGGCATCGCAAGCCATTGGCCGGCAGAATCCGGCTGACAACTGGGGGCCGCCAGACGTGTCGCCGGCCGACCCGCCTGACCCAAGGCAACAATGGTCGACGCAGGTGGCCAGGACAGCTGGCCAGGCATATCAGCCAGTCGCCTTCGGCGACGGGCGGCTCCAGGTCCTGCTAACCGAAGGTCGTGCCGTCGGCTGGCCAGGGGCGGCTGGCCTCGGTGCCCGTCCCGAGGACCTAGCACAGCTCGCCGCCGGAGAGGCGGCCCAGCTAGCTGACACAATCCGGCAGGAGGCCGGAGAAGTCCGGAATGCACACTCCCTCTGGCTGGCTGGGCGCATTCTCTCTGGTGCCGAGAACCAGGCAGCGGAGATCAGGCAAGAGGCGTACGAGCAGGCCGCCGCGCTGCGCGCAACCGCTGAACGGGAGGCCGCTGAGGCGAGGCAGCAGGCCGCCGCTACGCGTGCAACCGCTGCGGCCGAGGCCGCCGAACTGCTGACGACCGCCAAGACGATGCAGTCTGAGCTAGGCCGGGTAGCCGCCTACGTCACAGAAAGTCTCACCAGCCCTGGGCTGCCGATCACGAAGCCAGCGGCACGCCCCGGTGCGAAGCCAGGCGGTCGGCCAGCCGCCAAGCCGACGGCCAGCCCGGACGCGGAGCCAGCCGACAGCGCGGCGGCGGAGCCGGCCGCCAGGCCTGCCCGCCCGGGCACTAAGCCAACGGCGCGTCCCGGTGCGAAGCCATCGGCCCGGCCCGATGCAAAGCCAGTCACGAAGCAAATCGGCCGGCAAATTAACGCCATGCGCAAGATGGTGATTGCCCTGGTGGCCGTTTGCCTGCTTGGTGGCATAGCTGGAGCTACGGAGATAGGGCTGCACGGATTCAGTTTCTTCTTGTTCCGGAACGCGGGGGCAGGCGCGGGCAACTCTCGTGATCTTGATGAGAATCAGGGCCCGGGCCAGCCAGCGGCGCCGGGAGCACAGCACAAGCCGCATGCAGGAAAACCAGTCAGTAAGACGCCGGCCAGCAGGCCGAGCAGCAAGCCAAGCTAAATCAGCGGACGCATGAGTCGCCCGCTGGGGAGCGGTGCTACACCCCAAGGGAGAGAGCTGCAGATGGCCAGAACTGATATAGATACTGCCCAGCCGGCTCAGCCAGCCAGATCTCGATCGGCAAATAGCTGGATCGGCGGCGAGCTAATATTCTCGGCTGGGTCCATCAAGAAGCAGTCAATAGCGCTATTCCTGCTGCGCCTCCCCGCATTTCTCCCATTTATCTTCATATTCCCGGCTTGGATATCGCTCAATGCCAAGAACACCCTGACCCTCACGGAAGCCGACGTACTGGGAACGGGCGGCGAGATTTGCTTCTTCCTGGCCGTGACGATTACTCCGCTGATTACCCTAACCGGGCAGCGGTGGCTCGCTCCCCTCCGGCGGTGGTATGGCATCATGTTCGCGGTAATAGGTATCGCGGACGCGACCACCGCAGCTATCACGACAGACTTCGCCGGGGGCATCTTCGGCCGGCTTGCCGGGCACTCCTTCCTGCTGGCCGGGTTTCTCATTATCCTGCTGGCCCTCCCGCTGCTGGCTACGGCCAATACCCCCGCGCAGCGCATGCTCGGGAAGTACTGGAAAAGGCTGCAGCGAGTGACATACGTCATCTGGGCGCTGGTCGTCGTCCATCTGCTGCTACTCGACGGATTTGGCACCTTCGGCGCAGCGGACGGGGATGGTGACCCCGTCTTCCACCAGCGCTTCTATCAGGCCGTCGCAATCAGCATCCCGCTGGTCATTCTCCGGCTGCCGCCAGTTCGACGCTGGGTCACCGAGGAGCGGGCAGCGGGCCGGCAGCGGCGGGTTTGGCTTACCGTCATGCCGCTCATCGTGCTGTTCGTCGTCGGGTTCATCTACATCATCAATGAGTTGATCTTCACGGGAACGTTGGCCTTCACATTTCATCCGCCCGCAGACTGACGGATAACGAGTCGCAGCGCGTCGCCCGGGCAAGCGCCTCCTCTCATGATCGCGGAAGATTCGCGCGCTGGAACCCCTCGGATCATCCGTGATCAAGAACCGTGAACCAAGCACTCCGGCCGCGCTCGTTTCCTTGCCGGCCAGCGGACAGCTATGCGACCATCGGGACTTGTCTGCAGTGACCGTGCAAGGACCAGGCGCCCTGCTTCAGCGGCCGCCCAGGAGGTCACCCGAACATGGCCACCGTCCCGACCAGCGCAGGCGAGATCGACGTGGCAGACCTCGGCGTCGTGCTCATGCACGAGCACATCTTCATCCGCACCGAGCAGATGCACTGGGGCTGGCCGGGCTTCGGCGGCTGGGACGAGGAGACCGAGGTGGCCGCCGCGCGCGAGCGGCTTGGCCAGCTCAAACGGGCGGGCGTGGACACGATACTCGACATGACCGTGCCGGGTCTGGGACGCGATCCGGCGCTCGTTGCCCAGGCGGTGCAGGGCACCGGGCTGAAGGTAATGTTCGCGACCGGCTACTACACCTACGACAACCTCCCGTTCCCGTTCCGCTACCGCGGGCCAGGCAAGCTTCTCGACAACGACGACCGCGTGCTCGAGTCGCTGTTCGAGCGCGATGTGACCACCGGGATCGGCGATACCGGCATCCGGGCCGCCGTCCTCAAGGTAGCCACCGATGCGCAGGGCATAACGCCGGATGTCGAGCGGCTGGCACGCGCGGTCGCGAATGTCAGCGCCCGCACCGGCAACGTGATCTGCACCCATGCGCACGCGCCGACCAAGCGGGGGCTGGAGCAGCAGCGGATATTCGCCGAGCAAGGCGTCGACCTGGGCCGGGTGATGATCGGGCACTCCAACGAGACAACGGATCTCGGTTACCTGACGAAGCTGATCGAGAACGGCTCCTACCTGGGCTGGGATCGGTGCGGCCTGGCCATCGCTGTGCCGCTCGACGTCCAGCTGGACACGCTTGCTGAGCTCTGCAAGCGCGGTTTCGCCGGCGCTGATGCTGTCGCACGACAAGTCGTCGTTCATGGACTGGTTCACGAACGCCGAGGTGGACGCTGCCCTGCCGGACTGGCAGTACACCTATATCCACAGCGGGGTCCTGCCGGGGCTGCGCGACCGCGGCGTGCCGGATGACCAGATCGAGCAAATCCTGGTCGGTAATCCGCGCGAGTTCTTCGCGCAGCAGGGCACCACCACGACGCCTGGCGGCGTGCCGGCGGACGCCGCCGCAACCCCGAATGCAGTCCCGGCGCCGGGTGACTGAGCGGTGCCGATCTCCGCGCCGCCCAGGGGCGCGAACCCCTTCGACTCCACCGGAGTACGGCCCGACGAAAACGGCGTCCGCCGTTACGCCAACCTGGGCGACTCTCTCGTTGCCATGCTCAGCGCCGCCGTCGACACACGCGCTCGTCCGCAGGATCGCCGAGCAGTTCCCGAATGCCCGGGTCGGCAACGGCTTCGGCCTTACGGAGTCGACGTCGATCTCCACCCTGCTTCCGCACGAATGAGCGGCCAGGCATGCCGATTCGGTCGGCTTCGCGGCGCCGCACACGGACGTCGCGATCGGCGACGCCGATCCGGCGACCGGCGGCGGCGAGATCCTCATCCGCGGCCAGAGCGTCTGCGCCGGTTACTGGAACGAGCCAGCCGCCACCGCCCGGACGTTCGTCGACCACTGGCTGCACGCGGGCGATATCGGCCGGGTGGATGATCAGGGACTGGGGTACGTGCTGGACCGGATCAAGGACATGATCAACCGCGGCGGCGAGAACGTCTACTGCGTCGAGGTCAAGAACAACCTGATTGGCGCCCCGGGAGTGGGCGAGGTCGCGGTCGTCGGCGTCGCCGACCCGATGATGGCCAGAAGGTCGGTGCCGTCATCGTCCCGCTGCCGGCAGCGGCCGTCGATCCGCGAGCCGTCGTCGCGTACGCGCGGGATCATCTCGCGGACTTTAAGGTGCCGCAGTTCGTCGCCATCTGCAGCGATCCCCTGCCGCGTAATCCGAACGGCAAGGTCCTGAAGGCCGCACTCCGCGAGACCGACTTCGCTGCGCCGCTGTTCTAGCAATTCTTTTACCAGGCATCACGGGCGTATGCCATATCAGCGGTTTCCATAACCTATAACCTCCTATAAGCGCCGCAGGGCGCGCCTCATGTTCAGGCCGCCGGACCGGGCCGCCGGGCACGGCCGCAGCGCCCGCGGCCGCCGAGATTGCAGGAGGATGCTGGCCCGTCATGGCTGATGGGATGCTAGGCGACGTCGGTCCGCCAGACTGGTATGTCCGGCACGCGCCCGACACGTGGCAGCCCGCTGCCGCCGAGCCTCAATCCAGCATGGCCGAGCAAGTACGTCGTTACCGGCCCGCCCATGCATCGCACTACCCGGAAGATCCGGCACCGCACTATCTGGAAGACCCGGCACCGCGCTACCCGGAAGACCCGGCACCGCACTATCTGGAAGACCCGGCACCGCGCTACCCGGAAGACCCGGCACCGCACTATCTGGAAGACCCGGCACCGCGCTACCGGGCCGCCCAGGCACCGCACTGGCTTGCTGCTCCGCCGCCGGTGGCGGACACCGGGGCACATGCTGTCAGCACGCTAACCCGCCGACCACCACCGAACCCGAGGGATCACTATGACGTTCTACCGCGCCTTCGTGCTGATCAGCTACGGGTCCGTGGCGCTTACCATCACTCTGGTCGTCGTGCTCAGGTACTGCTGGCGCCGCAGCAAGGCGCTCCAGGAGCCCTGAATTTCAGCTACGAAATTCCCGCGGTGCGCTTTCGGCGCAGCGCGGTCTCGCTGATCCTTGCCTCGTCCCTGTTGCTTGTCGCCATCCGCACCGGCTGGCACCTGGCCTACGTGCTGAGCCACCCGGCCTACTGGACGCTGATGCCGATCTGGGCACTAACCTTCGGCGTCCCGTGCGCCACCCTTTTCCTGTCCTGGCTGGACCGGCCGTATACGGTGACCCCACGGCAGCAGCAGCAGCTACACCGCCTGTTCGTGGCCGTCGCCGTGCCCGTCTACAACGAGGATCCCGAGCTCCTCGACCGCTGCCTGTGGTCACTGGCCAACTCCAGCAGGCCGCCTAACAAGATCCATGTGGTAGAGGACGGCCCCTCTGGTGACTACGCCGCGGTGCGCGAGCACTGGCTGGCCATGCCGGGCGTGCACTGGACGCGGCTGCCGTGCAATCGTGGCAAGAAGCACGCTCAGGCCGCGGTCTTCACGTCGTGCCCGGAAGCGGACATCTTCATTACCGTGGACAGCGACACCACGCTGGAGCGCCATGCCATCTCCGAAGGGCTGAAGCCCTTCGCGAATCCGCGGATCGCATCCGTCGCCGGAATCGAGGAGATCTACAACAAGCGGGCCAACTGGCTGACCATGACCTGTGCGGTGCGGAACACCGTCTCCCAGCTCATCGCCTGGAGCACGCAGTCGGTATTCGGCGACGTGCTAATCAACCGGGGCACCTTCGCGCTCTACCGGGCGCACATCATCCGGGAGATCATCCCGGCGTATCTCGAAGAGACGTTCCTGGGACGCCCGGTGAAGCTCGGCGACGACTCAGCGCTCACCCTGTTCGCCCGGGCACACGGCCGGACCGTGCAGCAGGTGACGGCCTTCTGCCTGCCGATGTACCCGGACAACCTGTCGCACCACTTCCGCCAGTGGCTCCGCTGGGCGCGCGGCGGCTCGGTGCGGAACTACTGGCGCATCCGCTACCTCTCGCCCAGGTCGTGGAGCTGGTGGTGGATCGTCTTCGGCCTGTACTACATTCCCGTTTCGGCGATCGTCCCAGTGATCTACGCCGTCACCTGGCCGTCGTCGGCCCGGGTCATCGGGTACATCGGGATACTGATGATCAGCTGGGCCTATCTTGTGAGCCCGCGAAGCCTGTGCGTGCAGCGGGAGGGGGAAAGCCGCTTGTTCCGCCTCGGCTCGATGTTCATGTACCCGGCCGGGATCATCTGGACGTCGGTCGTGCTGCGCCCGATCCGGCTGTACGGGATCTTCACCTGGTACAAGCAGGGCTGGGTGACGCGCACGGCCGGGATTGAAGTGACCGCCTCTCACTTCCGGGAGCAGTAACCGCCGCGATGGGATTCACGCAGTCGGCACGTTTTCGCGGCGGCATCACGCTGGCGGTCTTGCTGCCCATCGCCGCGCTGGTCGGCTCCATCGCGCTAGCCAACGGCTACAGCTCGACGCCGGCGCAACCGTCAAGGCCGGCCGTGACGACAACTCTCCAGACCCGGGCCGCTTCCTACCTCGGCGTCTTCGAGGACGGTGCGCCTGATTCCTACCTGCCGGTCAGCAGTTTCGCCAAAGCGACTGGCCGGCGCCCGAATATCGTTCTCTACTTCAGCAAGTGGCAGCAGCAGTTTGACGTCAGCTTTGCGGAGCAGGCGAGAGCCAACCACGCCGTTGTGCTGGTGCAAATGGATCCGTTCACTGCCCGGCTATCCAGGATCGCCGCCGGAAAGCAGGACTTCTACCTGAAGGATTTCGCCAATGAGGTCCGTTCGTTCCGTTACCCGGTCATCATCAGCTTCGCTCACGAGATGAACGGCAGCTGGTATCCCTGGGGAGCAGGCCGGGCGACGCCACGTGATTTCCGCCGAGCCTGGCGCCATGTGGTCACTATCTTCCGGCGGCAAAACGCGAACAACGTCACCTGGCTCTGGGCCATCCACTCCATCGGCGCGTCAGCGTCCACCCTGCGTTCTTACTGGCCTGGCGAAAAGTACGTCACCTGGGTCGGTCTGGATGGCTACTTCGTGCTGCCCACTGACAACTTCCGCTACGTCTTCGGGACCACGCTCGGGATAGTGCGCAAGCTCACCGCGAAGCCGGTGCTGCTTTCGGAGACCGCCGTGGGCCCGTCGACCGGGAAGCAGCCCGCGAGGATCGCCGATCTCTTCGCCGGAATCCGCCGTCGGCAGCTGCTCGGGATGGTCTGGTTCGACCGGTCCCAGCATCAGGACATCCACCACCAGAATTGGCGGCTCGAAGGCAATCAGCCGGCCCTGGCGGCCTTCATCAAGGCCACCCGCGGCTACCGCTAGCCGCCGCCCGGCTAGCGGCCAGCCGACGGTTCAGGAGGCCGTGCCGCCGGCGGCTCCGCGCCCTGGACCTCCGCCGTGCGCGCCCGCTCGGCGGACAGCTCCCGTTCCTGCTCGTTGCGGGTCAGCGCGGCCGCGCGCTCGAACTCGGCCCTGGCCTCGTCCGGGCGGCCCAGTTTCATCAGCAAGTCGCCGCGCACGCTGGGCAGCAGGTGGTACCCCTGCAGCGCGGGCTCGGCCACGAGCACGTCCACCATGTCCAGGCCGGCCTGAGCCCCGAATGCCATCGACACCGCGACCGCCCGGTTCAGCTCGATCACCGGCGACGGCAGCACCTCGGAAAGCACCGTGTATAGCTCGGTGATGCGCGCCCAGTCCGTGTCCTCCGGCCGGAACGCGCGAGCGTGGCAGGCGGCGATGGCTGCCTGCAGCGCGTATGGCCCGCGCGCCCCGCCGAGTTCCTCGGACCGGGCGAGCGCTGCCAGGCCGCGGTTGATCAGCAGCCGGTCCCAGCGACTCCGGTCCTGGTCAAGCAGCAGGACCGGCTCGCCCGATGGCCCGCTGCGGGCGCGCACGCGGGACGCCTGGATTTCCAGCAGGGCGACCAGGCCATGCACCTCCGGCTCCGCTGGCATGAGCTGGGCGAGAATGCGGCCGAGCCGCACCGCGTCCTCGCACAGCGCCGGGCGCATCCAGTCGTCGCCTGCGGTGGCCGAGTAGCCTTCGTTAAAAATCAGGTAGATGACCTCAAGGACGGATGACAGGCGGGCAGGCCGCTCCGCCGCGCCCGGCACCTCGAAGGGCACCTGTGCGCTGGCCAGAGCCTTCTTGGCCCGGACGATCCGCTGCGCGATCGTCGGCTCCGGCACCAGGTAGGCACGCGCGATCTCGGCGGTGGTCAGGCCGCCGAGCAGCCGCAGCGTCAGCGCGACCCGCGCCTGCACGGCCAGCACCGGATGGCAGGCGGTGAACACCAGCCGCAGCAGGTCGTCGTCGATGTGGTCGGAGAACGCGCGATCGAAGTCAGGGGTAACGCTATCCCCTTCCGCCTCAAGTGCCCGGCCGATCTGGGCGTACTTCTGCCGCAGATCGCGGTTCCGCCGGAACTGGTCGACCGCCCGGCGCTTGGCGACCGTCATCAGCCAGGCACCCGAGTTGCGGGGAACGCCCGATTCCGGCCATTGCTCCAGGGCGGCAACCACCGCGTCCTGCGCGAGTTCCTCGGCTAGCCCGACGTCGCCGGTGTACCTGGCCAGCCCGGCGATCAGCCGCGCTGACTCCATCCGGACGACGGACTCGATCGCAGCATGAGTCTCCGAGGCCGTCACGACATCCGATCACACCACCGCCGGCCGACCGGGGCAAGCCGGCGGGCCAGGCCGCCTCACCTGGCCACCTCATGATCCCGGGGATTTTCCGGTCACAGTGACTGAGAAATCCCGGGATTACGGACCGGCCGGCCGGGCCAGACTGGGTGGTCCGGCCGGGCCGGCCGCACGGCCGCCGTCAGTAGACCGGCCTGATCGTGGACTCGCCTTCGCCGACGATGGCCAGGAACCGCTTGGTCCACTCGATGGCCTCGGCCTTGTCCCGGCATTCCATCACTGCCCAGCCGCCGATCAGCTCCTTGGCCTCGGTGAACGGGCCGTCGAGGACGGTGTACTCGCCGTCGTGGTAGCTCACCCTGGTGGCCTCGGCCAGCGGCCCGACCCCGCCGGTGGCCAGCAGGACGCCTGCCTTGGTCGCCTCCTCGACGAACTTGCCCATCTCGTCCATGAGCTCGGGGCTTGGCGGCGGAATCGGCGCCGACGGGTCGCCCAGCGTGTATCCGAGGAATCGCATTGCCTCTGTCCCTTCTGTCGATGACCGGGCACCCCTGACGGCGACCGGCACTGCTGGCGCTCGCGATGTTCGCCATCGTGCGCCCTCTTGCCGGTGCGTCGAACACCCAGGCGCCAGATCGACACCCGGCCAAGAATTCTGCCCGGGAAATCTCCTGGCCGGCCCCTTTTCAAAGATCATGAGTGACCCGAGGGGTGCGGCGCCCGGAACTTCCGTGATCATGAGGCCGGTCCCGCGCAGCTGGTCACCGCGCGTTCCTGGGTGCTTAGCTGTCGCTACGCTGGCGCGGTGAGCAGGGACGCCGACCATCATCGTGTGCCGGCGCCGATGCGCCGCGACGTCCGGCTGCTCGGCAGCCTGCTCGGCGATGTGCTGCGCGAGTCCGGCGGCCAGGACCTGCTCGACGACACCGAGCGGCTGCGGCTCGCCGTGATCGCGGCGCGCCGCCCCGGCGCGGGTGACCGGGCCGTCAGCGAGGTCACGGACCTGGTCGCGTGCTGGCCGCTGGAGCGCGCCGAGGCGGTCGCGCACGCGTTCACCATCTACTTCCACCTGGCCAACCTGGCCGAGGAACGACAGCGGATCCGGACCCTGCGCAGCCGGGACACCGGCGCGGGAGTGCAGCGTGAGTCGCTGGCCGCCGCGGTCACCGCCATCCGCGCCGAGCTCGGCCAGCGGCGGGCCGACGGGCTGGTCGGCGGCCTGCGCGTGCACCCGGTCCTGACTGCGCACCCCACCGAGACCCGCCGCCGTGCGGTCACCGAGATACTGCGCCGGATCAGCGTGCTGCTGGCCAGCCTGGACGACGGGCGGCTCGGCGCGAGCGAGCATGCGGAGGCGCTGCGCAGGCTGACCGAGGAAATCGACCTGCTGTGGCGGACCGCCGCGCTGCGGTTGCAGGCCATGCGGCCGCTGGACGAGGTCCGCACCGCCATGGCCGCGTTCGACGAGACGTTGTTCCGGGCAGTCCCGGCCCTCTACCGGGCGCTAGACCGGGCATTGCAGGGCCAGGCGTCCGGGCAGGCTGCCGCGGCGGCGCCGGCGTTCCTGCGGTTCGGCAGCTGGGTCGGCGCAGACCGGGACGGCAACCCGTTCGTGACGGCTCAGGTCACGAAGGAAACTGCGGAAATCCAGGCGGATCACGTGCTGCGCGCGCTGGAGAACGCGACTACCCGGATCGGCCGCGCGCTTACCGTGCACGACGGCCCAGTGATGACCGTGCACGCCAGCCAGGCGCTGGCCGGATCGGACCTGGACCGCGCCATCAAGGCGGCCACCCGGGCGCACCCGGAAATGCTGGCCGAGCTCGCTGCGCGGTCCCCGGAAGAGCCGTTCCGGGCGTACCTGCTCTACGCGGCACAGCGGCTGCGCGCCGTCCGCCTCGGCGAGGCCAGCGACGAGGCCGGCCTGGCCTACCCTGGCCCGGCCGAATTCATCGCCGACCTGCGCCTCGTGCAACAGGCACTGGCCAGGGCCGGCGCCCCCCGGCAGGCATTTGGCGAGCTCCAGCATCTGCTCTGGCAGGCGGAGACGTTCGGCTTCCACCTGGCCGGGCTCGAGGTCCGCCAGCACAGCGCGGTGCATGAGCGCGCCCTCCGGGAGCTGCGCAGCGGCGCCGCGCGCTCGCCGCAGACCAGTGAGGTGCTGGCGACGTTCGAGGCGATCGGGTACATCCAGCGCCGGTTCGGCCCGGCGGCATGCCGCCGCTACGTTGTCAGCTTCACTAGGAAAGCCGCCGATATAGCAGCCGTCTACGAGCTAGCAAACCGTGCCATTCTTAACGGGGACGCCCCGGTACTTGACGTAGTTCCGCTGTTCGAGAGCGGCGCTGACCTGGCGAACGCCCCCTCCGTGCTGGACGACATGCTGCAGCTCGCACCGGTGGCGGCGCGGCTGGCCGCCAGTGGCCGGAACCTGGAGGTAATGCTCGGCTACTCCGACTCGGCCAAGGAACTCGGCCCGGTCAGCGCGACGCTGCGGCTGTTCGACGCGCAGCGGCGGCTGACCAGCTGGGCGGCCAGCCGGGATATCCGGCTGACCCTGTTCCATGGCCGCGGCGGCGCGCTCGGCCGCGGCGGCGGGCCAGCCGGGCGGGCGGTGCTCGCGCAGGCGCCAGGCTCGGTCGCCGGGCGGTTCAAGGTCACCGAGCAGGGCGAGGTGATCTTCGCAAGGTACGGCCACCCGGTGATAGCGCAGCGTCATCTGGAGCAGGTCGCCTCCGCGGTGCTGCTCGCATCCGCGGTCCCCGCGCCCGCCGCCGCCGCCCCGCCCGCCGCCGCACCGGCCTCACTCACCACACCGGACTCGCCCGTCTCGCCTGCCGTCGGCGGCTCACCGCCTGATGCCGGGCCGGCCGGGCCCGATGGGCAGTTCAGGCAGATCGCCGACCTGATCGACAACGGCGCGCTGCATGCCTACCGCGCCCTGGTCGAGGCCGACGGTTTCGCCGCCTGGTTCGCCCGGATCAGTCCGCTGGCCGAGATCAGCGGGATGCGGATCGGATCCAGGCCGACCCGCCGCGGCGGTCCCGGCGCTGCCACCGGACTGGACGACCTGCGGGCGATCCCGTGGGTCTTCGCCTGGGCCCAGACCCGGGTGAACCTGCCCGGCTGGTTCGGCCTGGGCAGCGGCCTGGCGGCAGCAGCCAGCGGCGAAGGCGGCCTGCCGTCGGCTCGTGCCGCCTACCGAGCGTGGCCGCTGCTCGCCGTCCTGCTGGACAACGCCGCAATGAGCCTGGCCAAGGCCGACCGGCGGATCGCCGCCCGCTACCTGGCGCTCGGCGGCCGGGCTGATCTCACCGCGCTCGTCCTGGACGAGTACGACCTAACCAGGAGGCTGGTGCTGGCGGTGACGGGGCGCGACCGGCTGCTGGCGGACCGGCCGGTGCTGTCCAGGGCAGTAGCGCTGCGGGATCCATACGTGGACGCGCTCTCGCACTTGCAACTGCGCGCGCTCACCGCGCTGCGCAGCGGCGGCGGCGAGCGCGAGCGGCTGGAAAGGCTGCTGCTGCTGACCGTGAACGGCGTCGCGGCCGGCCTGCAGAACACCGGCTGACCTGATCCGCGTCAGCGGCCGGCGGCAGGGCCGGGCATCGGCTCCGCAGGCAGCCGATCATTCGGGGCCCGGGGCGGGCCGGTAGGCTGGCCAGCCAAAGCCCGCTTGGGGGGATCGCTCCCGGCTCCGAGTAGTGGGGGATTCACCGATGCGACGGATTCTGCCTGCGATGGCCGCCGTGGCCGCCACAGCTGTACTCGCAGCCTGCGGCAGCAGCAGCGGGGGCGGCGGCAGCGCAGCGCCGTCAGCCAGCGCGAGCGCCGCTAGCTGCTCGAATGCGGCGATCCAGCAGGATCTCTACCAGCATGGCGTGCTGACAGTTGGCACCGACAACCCGGCGTTCCCGCCCTGGTTCGAGCACAACAACCCGGCCAACGGCCAGGGCTACGAGAGCGCGGTCGCCTACGCGATCGCGAAACAGCTCGGCTTCAGCGATTCGCAGGTGCACTGGACCAAGGAACCGTTCAACAATGCCTTTGCGCCGGGCCCGAAGAAGTTCGACTTCGACATCAACGAGGTCTCGGTGACGCCGCAGCGGGCGACCGCGGTGACGTTCTCGGCCGGCTACTACGACGTAGACCAGGCCCTGGTCGCGCTGAGGAACACGCCAATCGTTACCAAGCACTCCCCGGCTGACCTCAAGGGCTACGTATTCGGCGACCAGATCGGGACCACCAGCCTCGCCTTCATCAACAGCCAGATCCAGCCGACCTCGCGGCCGAAGATCTTCGAGACGCTGAACGACGCCAAGCAGGCGCTACAGACTCACCAGATCGCCGCGCTGGTTGCCGACCTGCCAACCGCCCAGTTCATCTCCTCGACCCAGATCAAGCACTCGGTCCTGGTCGGGCAGTTTCCGAGCACTGGCGAGCATTTCGGCCTCGTCTTCCATCAGGGCAACCCGCTGGTCACCTGCGTCAACAAGGCGATCGCCACGCTGAAGAGCAACGGCACCCTGGCGTCCCTGCAGAAGAAGTACCTGCAGGACTACCTGAGCGTGCCGGTCATTAAGCCGTAACGCGGCCAGCCGGCGCCAGCCAGCCACACCAGTCACGCCAGCATGGACGAGAACCAGCCGGGCCCCGGGAGCAGCGATCGGCCCGGCTCTTACCTGCCGCCCGCCGAGATCAGCGGCGGCGCCACCATCCCGGACACCTTCGCCGTCGCCGGGCGCGGGCCCCGGCTGCTGTCCGGCGGCGGCCCGCGGGCGACCGCGATCTCGGCCGTCAGCACGCTGGTGGTGCTCGGCGTCCTCGTCGTGATCTTCCTGCTTGCGCCGGGTAGCAAGGAAGTCCGGCATACCTTCTTCAACCCCCGTGACATGTGGCAGTCGCTGATCGGCGACCCGCGGCAGGGCTACTATTCGGTCGGCGAGGCGCTGTGGCTGAACATCCGGATGTTCATCGCGGCTGAGATCCTGATCCTGGTGCTGGCCCTGATCATCGCGCTGATCCGGCAGTCATCGGACCCGGTGCTCTTCCCGCTCCGGCTGCTGAGCACGATCTACGTCGACTTCTTCCGCGGCGTGCCGCTAATCCTGGTGATCTTCGCGATCGGATTCGGCGTCCCGGCGCTCAGCCTCGGCTTCGTGTCCGGGCAGTCGGCTGCCGTCTACGGCGTGACCGCGCTGGTGCTGTCCTACTCGGCCTACGTCTCCGAGGTCTACCGGGCCGGCTTGAATTCCGTGCACCGCAGCCAGGTCGCCGCGGCGCGATCGCTCGGGCTCTCGAAGCAGACCGCGCTGCGGCACGTGATCCTGCCGCAGGCGGTCCGGACGATCATCCCGCCGCTGCTGAACGACTTCATCAGCCTGCAGAAGGACACGGCGCTGGTCGGTATCCTCGGCGCGGTCGAGGCGAACAAGGCGGCGGAAATCTTCAGCGACACGGTCTTCAACTACTCCAGCTACACGGTCGCGGCGATCTTCTTCCTGCTGCTCACCATCCCGCTGGCCCGCTTCACCGACCACCTGATCGAGCGCGACCGCCGCCGGCGGCTCGCCGGGGCGCTGCAATGACCGACGGCCAGGGCGCGCCGCCGCCGCTGCCGGCACCCGGCGCGACGCCGCCGGCCGGCCAGGCGATCGGGATCGAGGACCTGCATAAGTCGTTCGGCGACAACAGCGTGCTGCGCGGGATTGACCTGTCGGTGGCCACGCACGAGGTGATCTGCCTGATCGGCGCATCCGGGTCGGGGAAGTCGACCCTGCTGCGCTGCGCGAACCTGCTGGAGCCGATCGACGCCGGGCGGATCAGCCTGTGGGGCCGCGAGATCACCGGGCCAGGGGTGGACCAGAACCTCGTTCGCCGGTATATCGGGATCGTCTTCCAGTCGTTCAACCTGTTCCCGCACATGACCGTGCTGCAGAATGTCACGCTCGCACCGCGGAAAGCACTAGGCATGCCGCGAGCGAGGGCCGAGCAGGAAGCCAGGGCGCTGCTGGGCAGATTCGGCCTGCACGACAAGGAGGCCGAGTTCCCGGACCGGCTATCCGGCGGGCAGCAGCAGCGGGTGGCGATCGTGCGGGCGCTCGCGGTGCGCCCGCAGATCATGCTGCTCGACGAGGTGACCAGCGCGCTAGATCCGGAACTCGTCGCCGAGGTGCTCGATGTCATCCGGGAACTGGCCGCAACCGGCATGACGATGCTGATCGCCACCCATGAGATGGGCTTCGCCCGCGACATCGCCAACCGGGTCTGCTTCCTGGAGGAAGGCCGCATCATCGAGGACGCGCCGCCGGCTGAGCTATTCACCAAGCCGAAAGATGAGCGCACCCAGCGCTTCCTGCACCGGATCATCGCGGCCGGCCGCCTCTGACGACCCCGGCGCCCCGTCCAGTCCCTATTTTTGTTAATGGTTACGATTTGTCCGGCTATCTATCACCGGACCGAACTTAACCATTGAGCTGATCACGAAAACTGGTGTTTCTGGTGTTGTCAGTGTGACTAGCGTGGTGTGACGCAGGCCGGCTCTTGCTATTTTCCGGCTGCCGAATAGGCAACTGCCACCTCGGCTGCAAGTGCCGCGTTGTCGGCGATCAGCTGCCGGTTGACCTCGGCGCTGCGGCCGTCGCTCAGCTCTGCCACCCGCGCCAGCACGGCCGGGGTCACTGCCTGCCCGGTCACCCCGGCCCCGCGAACCTGCTCGACCGCGCTGGCGATGAGCGGCTCGATGTCAAGGCCGGCCCCCGGCGGACGGGTCAGCAGCAGCCCGGATGCCGGGTTCAGCTCCCAGTGGCAGACCGCGATCCTCGCGGTTTCCGGTGCGCTTGAGGCGGCCGCCGATACGGCCGGCCCGGGCTCGGCGCTGTAGAAGGACGGCATGATCGCGGTCTGCCAGCCAAGCACGGGCACGCCGAGCGTCTCGAGCAGCTCGGCGGTGGCCGGGACGTCGAGTATCGACTTCACCCCGGAGGAGACCACCACCGCCGGGGTATGCGCGATCTGCAGCAGGTCGCCGGAGATGTCCAGGTAGTCCGCGTAGCCACGGTGCACGCCGCCGATCCCGCCGGTGCCGAGGAACCGAATGCCGAGCAGGCGGCAGATCGCCAGCGTGCCGCCCACCGTGGTGGCACCGAGCGCGCCCTGCACGATACATGGTGCAAGGTCCCGCGCGCCGACCTTCCTGGCCGCCGGTCCGGCCTCGGCGAAGCGCTCGAGTACCGGCAGGCTCATCCCGGCCAGCACGGCCCCGTCCGCAACCCCGATGGTGGCAGGCGTGGCCCCTGCCGCGAGGATCCGCTCCTCGGCGGCCAGCGCGGCGCGCAGTCCCTGCCCGCCGGAAAAGCCGTGCGCCACCAGGGTGGTCTCCAGGGCCACGACCGGACGGCCGAATCTCAGCGCTTCCGCAACATCGGGCGCCACCTGATGCTGGATCGTCACGGCATCGCTCCCATTCTCGCCACCGCCCTGGCCGCTGCCTGCAGGCCAAGGCTTATCCCGCCGAGCAGGTAACCGGCCGCGAACGCATCGCCCGCACCGGTGGAGTCGACCGGCCGGGTCGCGGCCGCCGGGTAGTGCTGGCCGCCGGCCCGGACGCCCGCCGGTCCCAGCTTCACCACCAGCTCACAATCGGGCAGGTCGCCGACGGCCGCCGCCTCAGCCTCGTTTCCCAGCACCACCGCCGGCTGGAGCCGGCCGAGCAGCGCACGAAACCGGCCGATTCCGTAAGCACGCAATGCGGCCGTCGAAGAAAGATCGATGCTCAGCCGCGGCGCGAGAGCCGCGGCGGCGATCGCGGCACCGGCGACTGGGGGCGCGACGAGGCTGTACGCGGGCAGGTGCAGCCAGTTGCACTCATCGAACCACCGTGCTTCCAGGGCGCTGGCGGCTAGCTGCGGGCCTACTCCGCGGTCGGTGAGCATGGACCGCGCGGTTCCCCGCTCGGACAGCGAGACCACCACCCCGGTCCGGCCACCGAGCACCGGCCCGACGAGCTCGACGCCGCGGCTGGCTAGCTCGGCGGCAACCAGCCGGCCGGCTGGATCGCCAGCCTGGGCTGCCACCAGCCTGGCCCGGCCGCCTAGTGCGCAGATCCAGGCGGCGACATTGGCGGCCTGGCCGCCGACGCTTACCGAGGTGACCGCCGTGGTATCGGTTTCCTCGGCGATCGGCTCGCCCATCCGCACGACAACGTCCAGGTGAGCGTCGCCCAGCACGCAGATCACGCGGCGCGACGGAAAGCCGCGGCGGCATCGCCGCTGCGGCCCGGTCTCTCGCCGGTGCCCATGAGTGCAGCGTTACCAGTCCGCCGGACGCCGAAACTCCCAGCCGCGCCCGCGCCACCCCGTCCTGCCTGCCGCGAGTCCGCGGGCAGCTCACGGTACAGCAGGACTGGCTCAATCGGATACGGCCCGCCGCAGGCCTGCCAGCGACTCGCGGAGCAGGCGCTCCCGGCCATCAGGCCGGCCCTGGGCTGGCGAGCCCGCGAGCCGCCGAGCGGCTGACAGCATCCGCGAGCGCTCAGAGCGCGGCGGGGTGCCTGGCTAGCTGGCCAGCGGTATGGCCAGGATGGGCGTGGTCGTCGGCTGCGGTGATCCGCCGGCCGGCTCCACCGTCACGCCCGCCTGGTCGCCCGTCGCCAGGCCGGCCGCCAGCACCGGCGCCGTTTGGCCGCCACCCGGGGCAGGCAGCAGCCCGGCCGGCCGGTTGCTGCCCGGCGCCATAAGCCACAGCTCGTAGACCTTGTTGCCCGGCAGTGGCGGCAGTCCCGAGGTTGTGAAGATCATCTTGTGGTTTGTCTCGGAGAAAATGACCGTCGCGGTACCCCCGACCGATGCCCGGTGCGAGACGATCGTTGCATCGGGAGCGTTCAGCACCGCCTCGATGGCCTGTTCCTGCGCGCGCACTCGGTCCAGCCTGCTCTGCGTGGCTGACTGTGTGATGCCCAGCGTCACCGCCACCGCAACGGCCACCGCCGCCGCTACGCCAGCCAGCCGGGGAACCCAGGCGGAACGGGGCTGCGGCACCGGGCGCTGGTCCATCACCGGCGGATGCTGGCGCGTCCTCGCGGCCGTTGTCAGGACCCGCTCCCTGAGGTCCGGCGGGGGTGACTCGGCGACCGCGAGCGCAAGCCGGGTCGCGGTCTCGTGCAGGCCGCGGATCTCGTGCGAGCAGGGCTGGCAGCGCTGCAAGTGGTGCTCGAATCGGTCGCGCTCGGTGCTCTCCAGCGCGTCAAGCGCATAGGCCCCGGTGAGAGTGTGCAGGTCGTGCCGCAGGAGCTTCACCAGCCCACTCCCATGCAGTCGCGCATCCGGATGAGGCCGTCACGGATCCTGGTCTTGATCGTCCCGAGCGCAACGTTGAGCAGGCCGGCGACCTGCCGGTAGGTATAGCCACCGTAATACGCCAGCGTGATCGACTCACGCTGAATGTCCGTCAGCGAATTCAGGCAGCGCCGCACCCGTTCCCGGTCGAGATTGGCCTCGACGGCCTCGGCGACCTCGTCGGAGGAGACAGCGGCGGTGGCGGCCGCCGATTTCTGGTCCCGCTGAGCCTCGGCACTGGCCGATCGCACCCGGTCGATCGCCCGCCGGTGCGCGATCAGCATCACCCAGGTCGTCGCGCTGCCCCTGGCCGGGTCGAATCGCGAGGCGTTGCGCCACACTTCGAGCAGGACTTCCTGGGCTACCTCCTCAGACTGGGCCGGATCCCTGACGACCCTGCGGATCAGGCCGTACGCCGGGCCGGCCAGCCGGTCATAGACCTGCTCGAACGCACCCTGATCACCTCGCGCCACGCACCCGAGCAGCCAGTCCAGGTCCTCCTGGCCGGAACCGTCGGCGGGGACGGCGCCCGGCCCGGGCACGCGCATATCGCGTGTGTTCATACCGTCCATTCGAGACCCCCCGGGCGGCAGATTGGTATGGCAGCTCCCGAATCAGTCAGTGGTGCAGTTCTATCCGGTTGTGGCCGGATAGAACTGCACCGCTAACTCCGCGGGGTGGCGGGAATCAGCCCGCCGGGGGCGGAGCCGGCTCGCGGGAGCGGAATCAGCCCACCGGGGCGGAGCCCGCCCGCGGAGGAGCGGAGCAGACTCGCGAGCCGGGCGGCGGCTGCGGCCTTCGCCAGCTCGAAGACGAAGAGTGGCGCGTCGACTGTGCCGATCCCTGACGCCAGGTCGTAGGCCGGCTTGGCCCTGAATCCGTGCACGGTGCGCAGTTGCCCGTGCTGGCGGAACGAGACGGTGTTGTTGCCGGTCACGACATCGGTGATGCCGGGCAGGTGCCGGGCCGACATGCGGTACAGGAATGAGTTGATCGGCCCGAGCGGGTGCCCAGCGACCTGGTCGGCCAGCGCGACAATGCCGGCGAACTCAGGAGTGGCCTCGCTAGTCCCGCAGGCCGGGTACCAGCCAGGCTGGCCGCGGAAACTCTGGTACATGTCCGCGCCCCCGTTGCAGGCGCCGCTCATCGAGATGTCCGGCACGCCGCGGTGCGAGCCGACGACGGCGGCCACGCCGTCCTGGTAGCTGGGCCGGCCGAAGATAGCCGACCTGCCGCCGCCTCCCGCCAGCGGGTTCGGCCCCCGGTCGCCAGCGATGAACCTGTTCGCCGCCGCGTTGAAGGTGTCGTTCCACACCGAGTCGGGCGCGGCGTGCCTGCCCTTCGCGTTGAGCTGCAGCTGGGTGGCGCCGACGCCGGTGACCAGCGGGTCGCTGTCCGGCCACGACGTCACCCGGTGCAGGTAATAAGTGGTCGCGTTGAACTTCACGTCCGCGGTGCCGCTGTCGCCTGAGGCCGCGAGCACGGTCACGCCGCTGCGGGCAGCTTCGGCATACGCGCCACGCAGGCGGAAGAGCGACTTCCTGGACGGGAAGGTCTGCTCGGTGGCGCTGAAACTCTGGCTGATCACGCTGCCGAGGTGATGGCTGATGACGTATTTCTCGGCCCTGACAATCTGCGGGAAGCCGGTCCTGCCCTCGTTCTCCGAGGTCGGCGTCGCGACGACCAGGATCCGGGCGCCTGGCGCCAGCGCGTGAGCGTACTCGACGTCCAGGTCGGTCTCGCCTGCCCAGGCCTCCCGGCTGGCGGTCGGCCGGTAACGGCGGACGTGGCCGGCCGGATGGATTATCCGCAGCGAGGGCGGCGCGGGCAGCCCGGCACCGCGGTCGAATTCCCGGAGGTCGCGGCGGACGGTGGGGGATCCGAAGCTGTCAACAATGACAATCGTCTGCCCACGGCCGTCGATACCGCGGCGCAGCAGCGCCGGGACGTGGTAGGCCCGCTGGATCTGCCTCGGGAGATAACACGCGATCTTGAAATTCCGCTCGCAGAACTCCTTCGTTGGGGGCAGCGACCGCGGGCCGGCCGCGTGCACCAGATTCGGGCGGATGGACACGATGGCCGGCCGTGAATCTGCGGCGCCCACGGCAGGCGCCCGGCCGGCTGCCGCTCGGCGGCTGGCCGGCACAATGCGGGCCGGCCCGACGTTTCCTGGCGCCAGGCGTGCCGGCGTCGCGCTCGCCCGAACCGCGCTCGCCCGAACCGCCCCTGTCGGCGCGACGACTGCCGGGCCGCTGACGGCCGCCACGACCAGGATGGCTCCGGCGGCGGCGACCGGCGGACTGACTAGGCGCATGGAATCTCCCGGGACGGCGGTCGCGACTCAGGCGCCGGCCGGCCTGGCAACCAGGACCTCCCCGGGCGCAGGCCGACGGCGCGCGCCGCGTGAGGCCGGCGCAGCGCTCAGCGTAGCGAGCCACGCACAGTGCGCAGCGGGGTGGTCCCACCGGGCGGGCCGCGGCACGCAGGTACCGTGAAGCGCAGGCGGCGGATCGGAGACCCGCGAGATGAAGCTCAAGCTCGACCTGCACGAGATCTACAACCGCGGCCAGGACATTGACCGGGCGCTGCGGGACATCATCGATGAAGCCGAGCGCAAGAAGGCGCCGCTGGTCGAGATCATCCCGGGCAAGGGCTCGGGGCAGCTGAAGAAACGGGTGCTCAGGTTCCTCGATCAGAAGGAGATCAAGGCCCGCTACCACCGGGTGGAGAAGGATTCCAAGAACTTCGGCCGCGTGTTCGTCCACTTCCGCCACAAGTAGCGACCTGCCCGCTCCCACTTGCCGCGTTTCGACATGCGGGCGGCCCGTGAATAGCGGATGACCGATCGCCGCGCCGTGTCAGGATTAGCGCATGAAGGCTCTGATTCGCGTGCTCATAACGGCGGCCGCGCTGGCGGTGGCGACCGCCGTGGTTCCCGGCATCCAGCTGACTGCCGGCACCACCTTGTCGAAGGTCGCCACGCTCGTCGTGGTGGCCCTGATCTTCGGCATCATGAACGCGGTGCTGAAGCCGATCATCAAGGTAATCGGCTGCCTGTTCTATGTGCTGACCCTGGGCCTGATCGGCCTGGTGGTGAACGCACTGTTGTTCTTGCTGACCAGCTGGGTGGCCAGCAAGCTATCCGTCCCGTTCCACATCACCGGATTCTGGGCGGCCTTCTGGGGAGCGATCATCGTCGGCCTCGTCGGGTGGCTGCTTAACCTGTTCGTCGGCGATCGCGGGCGCCGCGGCGAAGCCTACGACTGACGGCCCGGGCGGCTGGCGCGGCGGCCCGGCCGGTAACCCGCGGGCCGGGGGCCGCGGCCGGCCGCCGGGCAGGTAGGCATCGCCAAGCCAGAACGCGGCGGCCATCACCGCAAGGGCGGCGGTGACGGCGAGCGCGTTGAGCCCGACGATGCCGTAGCCGTGCCTGGTCACGTCGATGAACGGGTAGGGATACCAGCCAGTCACGTACCCGTGCAGCAGGGTGTAGGCCAGCCACGCGACCGGCCAGGCCAGCGACCAGCAGACCGTCCGCGCGTCACAGCGGGGGCGCGGCCCGAACGCCAGCCAGCCGATCACGGCAGCGAGCGGCACGGCGTAATGGAAGACAGCATCGGTGGCCACGGCCCAGCCATGCAGCTGCTGCTGAGTCCGCAGCACGGTGGTGTAGACGACGCCGGTCACGCTGATGCCGACCAAGGCGTCGAGCCGCAGTACCCGCCACCAGCGGCCTTCCCTGGCCCGGGCCAGCGCCAGGGTGACAGCGGCGACGGCTACCAGGATGTTGCTCTGCACCGTGAAGAAGCTGAACATGCGGACGAACCGGGTCGGCATCGGCACCGTGCCGGAGCGGACATTCAGCACCGACTGCACCACCAGTGCCGCTATCACGAGCACGCCGACGGCCCCGTTAAAAATCTGGCTGGAAGAAACGCGGGGACCGCCGCGGACCGAAGCTACCGCAGCCACCGTCCGGCGCCTAGCCGGTGCTCGCGGCGGAGTGCTCAGCCTGCCCGCCGCCCGCACCCGGGCCGAACCTGCTCCGCTCAAGGAAGCGGCCGGCGCCCTGGGTGCCGTGGAATTCGCCGTCACGGACGAGCACGTTGCCGCGCTGCAGCACGACCTCGGGGACACCGCAGACGGACCGGCCCTCGTAGCAGCTGTAGTCGACGCGCATATGGTGCGTGGCTGCGGACAGCGTCCGCCGCGCCGCGGGATTGAATACGACGATGTCGGCGTCCGAGCCCGGCGCCAGCGTGCCCTTGCGGGGGTGCAGCCCGAACATCCTGGCCGGGGCGGTGGCGATCAGCTCGACGAACCGCATCGGGCTGATGTGGCCGGCCGCCACGCCGCCGTCCCACAGCAGCGTGTAACGGTCCTCGACGCCGGGCAGCCCGTTGGGAATCGCGGAGAAATCGCTGGCGCCGAGTGACTTCTGCTCCTTGTAGTCGAACGGGCAATGGTCGGTGGAGACCACCTGCAGCTCGTCATTGACCAGGCCGCGCCACAGCTCTGCCTGGTGATCGGCGGGCCGCAACGGCGGCGAGCAGACGAACTTGGCGCCCTCGAAGCCGGGCCTGGCCATGTCGTCAAGCGAAAGGTACAGGTACTGCGGGCAGGTCTCCGCGTAGGCGGGCACGCCGCGGTCGCGGCCTTCCCGGACCGCGGTGAGCGCCTCGCGGGAGCTGAGATGGACGATGTAGACCGGCACGCCGGCCAGTTCGGCCAGCGCGATCGCCCGGTGCGTGGCCTCGCCTTCCATCGACGACGGCCGGGTCAGGCCGTGGTTGACCGGCGCCGTCTTGCCCTCGGCGAGATAGCGCCGGACGAGCACGTCGATCGCGCCGCCGTTCTCGGCGTGCATCATGATCAGGCCGCCGTTGTCGGCGGTGCGGCTCATCGCCCGGAAGATCGCCGCGTCGTCCAGCATGAACACGCCTGGGTAGGCCATGAACAGCTTGAACGACGGGACGCCGCGGTCGATCATCGTGTCCATCTCGCGCAGCACCGACTCGTTGATCTCGCGCACGATCAGGTGCAGCCCGTAGTCGATGTGCGATTTCGGGCCTGCCTTCGCCAGCCAGGCGTCCAGGCCCGCCGAAAGGCTCTCGCCGTAGCTCTGCACCGCGAAGTCGACGATCGTGGTGGTGCCGCCCCAAGCCGCAGCCGCCGTCCCGGTCGCGAAGTCATCGGAGGCGAACGTGCCGCCGAACGGCAGTTCCATGTGCGTGTGCACGTCGATGCCGCCGGGCATTACGTACCGGCCGGACGCGTCGATGACCGTGTCCGCCTCGCCGAAGCCGGTGCCGACGGCCCGGATCTTCTCCCCGTCGATCAGGATGTCGGCCCGGGACATGTCGGTCGCGGTGACCACCGTCCCGCCGCTGACCAGCGTCGTCATGGCAGCTGCTCCGCCAGCTCGCCGTAGGTCTCCGGCCTGCGGTCGCGGAAGAACTGCCAGGTGTTGCGCACTTCCCGGATCTCGTCCAGGTCGAGGTCGGCGACCAGTATCTCGTCGTCAGTGGCCGACGCCTGGGCGATGATCTTGCCGCGCGGGCTGCAGAAATAGGACGACCCGTAGAACTGGTGGTTGGACAGCGGCGGCTCGGTGCCGACCCGGTTGCTGGCCGCGATCCAGAAGCCGTTGGCGACCGCGTGCGCGGGCTGCTCCAGCTCCCACAGGTAGCGGGACAGCGATTCGACGGTGGCCGACGGGTTGAAGACGATCTCGGCGCCCTTGAGGCCAAGCTCGCGGGCCACCTCGGGGAAATGCCGGTCATAGCAGATGATCAGCCCGAGCCGGCCGGCCGAGGTGTCGAAGACCGGATATCCGAGGTTGCCCGGCTTGAAGTAGAACTTCTCCCAGAAGCACGGCCCGACGTGCGGGATGTGCGTCTTGCGATACTTGCCGACGATCGAGCCGTCGCGCTCGACGACGCAGGCGCTGTTGTAGTAGACGCCCGGCTGCTCCTCCTCGTACCACGGGACGATCAGCACGATCCCGTGCTCGCGGGCCACCTCCTGCATCCGGCTGACCGTTGGGCCGTCCTCGGGTTCGGCGGAGTCGTACCACTTGGCGTCCTGCTCGGCGCAGAAGTACGGCCCGTGGAAGATCTCCTGCAAGCCGACGACCTGCGCACCCTGGCGCGCCGCTTCGGCGATCATCACGATGTGCTTGTCCACCGCCTGCTGCTTGGACATGTTGGCGTGTGCCTGGATCAGCGCCGCGCGGACAGTTCGCATCGGTGTGAGCTCCTCTCGACTGCCATGCCTGTGTGAGCCAGTACCCGGTTGGCAGCGTTTCCTAGCCTGCGCCCGATGCGGCCGGTCCGCTAGCGGGGCGGGCAGCAGGGCCGCCGAGCACGGGGATGATCTCGGTCCCGAAGCCGCGGATCAGCGTCCGCGGGTCATCCACCATCGAGTAGATGTTGAACTGGTGCACGCCCAGGTCCTGCAACTGCGCCAGCTTCTCCCGCACTTGCGCCGCGCTGCCGAGCACGCAGAACCGGTCCACCACGTCGTCGGTGACGAACTCCGCGTTGTTCGACCCGGCCCGGCCGTGGTGGGCATAGTCGTACCGCTCCCTGGCCGCGATGTAGTCGGTCAGCTCACCCGGCAGCTCCGCGTCGTGATAGCGCTTGACCAGGTCGACCACGTGGTTGGAGACCAGCGCCGGGAACCAGCGCACCTGGTCGCGGGCATGCGCAAGATCCGTGGAGATATACGCCGGCGCCGCCGCCATCACCTGGACCGCGGCCGGATCCCGGCCGGCCTGCTCGGCGCCCTCGCGCACGTACCGCAGCGCCCACTCGATGATGAACGGATCCGCGAGCTGGAGAATGACCCCGTCCGCGATCCGGCCGGCACAGCGCAGCGCCAGCGGACCGTAAGCGGCGACCCAGACCGGCAGCCGGTGGCCTTCCGACCACGGCAGCCGGACCCTGGTGCCGTCCAGATCCACCTCGCGTCCCTCGGCCAGATCCCGGATCTGCGCGCAGGCCTGCTCCAGCGCGGCCACCGGCACCGGCTTGCGGCCGAGCACCCGCTGCGCCGAGTCGCCGCGGCCGATGCCCATCTCCATCCGGCCGCCCGAGATCTCGTTCAGGGTCGCCATCGCTGACGCCGTCACAGTCGGATCCCTGGTCACCGGGTTCGTCACGCAGGTGCCGATGTGGATAGCCGTGGTCTGCGCGGCGATCATGGTGAAGATCGGGTAGACCTCTTGCCAGAGCACATGGCTGTCCCACAGCCAGACATGGCTGAAGCCGTTCTGCTCGGCGAGCACGGCCTTGCCGACCACGTCCGAGACTGGCGGATCGGCCATGAAACACACACCGAAGCTCAGCATCGCCACCCCTTTACGATTCGCAGGCAGCCGGACACTATTCCTGATCAGCTAACGCGTCAACGATCGTTTGCCCGCCGCCGCCCTGAATCCAGGCGGACGGCATCTGGCCGCGGTCGGGCCGGCACCGTGATAGCCCTGCCGCAGCGGTACTCCGCGACGGGCTGTCACCCGGCGCATGCCATCGGTACAAGATCCCTAGTGCCCGGGAACTGAATACGCCAGCGTGTCTATTCTCTGAAATGTCGGCACAAATTCACGCATCCAGCGGCGGGCCAGCGGAGGCCCGCGCCGCGGCGCGAGGCGGGCGGGTGGTCACGAGAGATGAACAGTCAGGTCATCGGCCAGAAATCTGCCACCGGAGGAGTGCCAAGGGTGCCCTGGCCGGTCCGGTTAGGAGTCGTGCCGCCGCTGGCCGGATTCTTCAGCCCTCGGCCCGAGACCGGTCAAGGCCTGGCCGCGGCCCTCAGCCCCGGCGAGGTGACGGTGCTGAACCCCGCGCCGGACCCTGGGAGCCCGGATCCGCTGGCGGCCATGGGCGGCACCGGCAAGACGCAGCTTGCCGCCGCGCTGGCGCATTCGGTCTGGCAGGCCCGCGCGGTGGAATTGCTGGTATGGCTGACCGCATCCGGGCGGGACGCTGTCATCGCCGGCTACGCGCAGGCACTGCGCGAGGTCGGCGGCGCCGTACCCGGGGCCGAGCCAGGAAACGCCGCCGTCCGGTTCCTGACCTGGCTGAGCGATACCAGTCGGCCATGGCTGGTCGTCCTTGACGACCTGGCCGACCCTGCCGACCTGGACGGCCTCTGGCCACACGGGCCGACCGGGCAGGTGCTCGTAACGACCCGCCGGGATGATGCGGCAATGCCGGGCCAGGGCCGCCGGGCCGTCCAGATCGGGACATTCTCCCGCCGCGAGGCGGTCAACTACCTGACCGCGAGCCTCTACGACAACCCGGATCAGCGGATCGAGTCACTCGACCTGGTAGAGGATCTCCGCTGCCTGCCGCTCGCGCTGGCGCAGGCCACCGCGCTGATGACCGATTGCGGGCTGGACTGCCGGAGTTACCGGACCCGGTTCGCCGAGCGGCAGCGCCGCCTGGTGGGCCCGGCTGCGGGCAGCTACTCGGCCATCACGGCGGTCAGCTGGTCGCTGTCGCTCGATTACGCCGATCAGCTGCCCCCGGCCGGCCTGGCCCGGCCGGCCCTGGCCCTGACCTCGCTGCTGGACCCCAACGGGATCCCCGGGGCGGTGCTGACGAGCAAGCCGGGGTGTGAGTTCATCACCGGCCGTCCCACCAGCGGCACCGCAGCCGACGGGCAGCAGGCCCGCGGCGCGCTGCAGAACCTCGCCCGGCTTGGTCTGGTAACCATCGATCCGGCCAGCGCGGAACGCACGGTCCGGGTGCACCCCCTAGTCCAGGCGACAGTCCGCGGATTGCTGCCGACGGCGGTGCTCAGGCGGGCAGCCCAGACGGCAGCCGAGGCACTGTTCCAGACTTGGCCAACCCGTGATGCGCAGCCCATGCTGGCTCAGGCGCTGCGCGACAACACGGCCAGCCTGCACCGCTGCACAGGCGACCTGCTGCTGGCCCCGGAAAGCCCGCCAGTGCTCCTGCGAGCCGGACAGAGCCTGGCCAGTGCCGACCTTAGCGAGCAGGCGATCGGCTACTGGCAGCGCATGATCGACGCCATCGACCGCGTCCTCGGCCCCAGTCACCCGCAGGCGCTAACCGCGCGCGACCAGCTTGCCGCCGCCTATGACAAGGCGGGCCGGCGAGATGAGGCGATCAGCGCGCACCGCCGGTGCCTGCAGGAACGCGAGGGCCGGCTTGGCCCCGGGCATCCCGATACCCTGGCCTGCTGCGCCGACCTGGCCGGCGCCTACCAGGTGGCCGCGGCTGGCCGAGGCCGTGCCGCTTTACGAGCGCACGGTGGCCGGTCTGGAATGGGTGCTCGGGTCAGACCACCCGGACACGCTGACCTCGCGTGGCAACCTCGCCATGGCCTATAGCTCGGCCGGACGGCCGGACGATGCGCTCGGCATTTTCCAGCGCACGCTTGCCGACCGGGACCGCGTACTCGGCGCCGACCACCCGGACACGTTTGCGTCCCGCGGCAGCCTCGCCGCCGCCTATCACGCCGCCGGGCGGCTGAAGGACGCGATTCCGCTGTACGAGCGCACCCTCGCCGACCGGCAGCGGGTACTCGGCGCCGACCACCCGGATACCCTCACCTCGCTGGGCAACCTCGCCTACGCGTACCGGTCTGCGGGGAAGCTGAAAGACGCCATCCCGCTGTACAAGCGCACCCTCGCCGACCGGCAGCGGGTACTCGGCGCCGACCACCCGGATACCCTCACCTCGCTGGGCAACCTCGCTTCCGCCTACCACGAGGCCCGGCGGCCGAAGGGCGCCATCCCGCTGTACGAGCGCACCCTCGCCGACCGGGACCGGGTGCAGGGACCAGATCACCCGGACACCGTGACCGCACGCGGCAATCTCGCCGCCGCCTACCACTCGGCGGGCCGCCTGGCAGACGCCATCCCGCTGTACGAGCGCACCGTCGCCGACTGCGAGCGGGTGCACGGGCCGCATCATGAGGACACCCTGATCTCCCGCTGCAACCTCGCCCACGTGTACTACACCGCCCGGCGGCTGACCGAAGCGATCGCCGTCTTCGAGCGCACCCTGGCCGACTGCGAGCGCGAGCTCAAGCCGGGTCATCCGCTGACGCAAACGGTGCGCGAGAGCCTGCAGGCAGCCACCCGGGCCTGACCTACTGGTGAGCTAGCCGGGCTCCAGATCGAGGTGGCAGGCCGAGCAGCTCGGTGAACCTGTCGATCATCATGTCCCGTCCCTTGACCTGGGCAACGCGCTCGGGGGTGGCCAGGTCGGCAGTACCAGGGAGCTGGCCCGAGCCAGCCGGCCGGGCCGACCGGGACGATGATGGCCGGAGTCGGTCCCGTCATAAATGCCGGAAAGACGGGCGCGCGGGCTAGCAGCCTTCGGGCCGGGCTGCCGGGTCCGCCGGCTGGGCGGCCATGGCCGCGGACTCGCGGACTACCTCGAAGGCCTCGGCGTAGCGCCCGCCGGTGAAGTGCGACCAGTAGCGGGCAGCTGACTCGACCAGATCATCCTCGGGGTCCTCGCGGACCCGCTGCTGGGCGGTGCAGGCATTGATGGCCAGGAGTTTGCGGCCGAACTGGTCGTCGATGGTCACGAAGCGGCCCGGGCGGAAGTCGACGGTGGCGGACGGCGCCTGGAAGCAGTAGACGCTGGCGACATCCCGGCATGCCGCCATGGCCGCCCGGTGCACGTCACGGTGACCTGGATCGGCATCGTGCGGCGAGTGGGTATAGACGACGACCGGCTGCACGGCTTGCACCGCGCGGTCGATCGCGCTGACCACCGGGTCGTCCGCCGCGATCGCGAGGGCCGGCAGATCCGCCTGGAACAAGCTCGCGCCGAGCGCGATGGCGGCCAGCTCGGATCCGCCTGATCCCGCGGCCTGGGCAGCCCCGTCGACGCAGCCGGCCCGGGTGAGTATCAGGATTGAGATCTCCTGGCCCAGCTCGCGATGCACGAGCAGCGCGCCGGCCGCGCCGATCTCGACATCACCCGGGTGCGCGCCGATAGCGAGCACGGCTGGCCGGGCCTGCGAGCGGCCCCCCGGTCGGCTGGCCAGCCGAGCCGCGCGGCCCCTGGCCACCAGGGCGGTGACAGTGGCCAGAAGGTGATCGGGCCGGACCGGTTTTTGCAAGAACTCATCAGCAGCGTCCCGCAGTGCCCGCATCGTCGTGTCGAGCGACTCGTGCGCGGTGATCACGACGACTGGCAGCGCTGGCGAGAGCCTGCGCAGCGCCGTCAGGAATTCCAGGCCGGTCATCCTCGGCAGTTCCGCGTCAGTCAGCACCAGGTCCCAGGTCTCCGTACGGACGAGGCTGAGCGCGACGACCGGGTCAGGCGTGTGCCGGACGTCGAGCCCGCCGCGCTTGCCCAGCACCTGCACGGCGAAATGGGCGGCCACCGGGTCGTCCTCGATGACCAGGACCCGTCCTGGTGATCCGCCATGCGCACTATCGGTCATCTGCCTGCTCCCCGGCCAGCGGTGCATCCTCGGCCCCGGCGCGGCGTCATGACCGCCCACCGAGCCGCGCCCGGCATGCGGCGGCAATGTCGCCTATATCGACCTGCTGCAGGATCGGCTCGTGCCGATGATCATCCGGGTCGAGTGTCCGGAGGGCCTGCGCAAAGGCGCGCCGGGCGGCCTGCGCGTCACCCATCTCGTCATGCGCACGGCCGAGGGCGAACGCCGCCAATGAGAACGCCGGGTCGGTATAGAGGGCACGGCGAAGCGCGGCCACGGCGTTCGCCGGCTGGCCCGCTTCCAGCAGGACGAGGCCGTGCACGAAATGCGCGTCGGCGTCGAGCGGGTCGTCCGCGAGCAATGCGGCAACCCGGGCCAGGGCCTGGTCACGGTCACCGTTGCCCGCGGCGTCGAGCACCGCGGTCAGCCGGTCCTTGCGGGGGTGGGCCGGCGGAATCCGGGGCTGAGCCGGAACCTGGTGCTGAGCCGGAGCCCGGGGCTGAGCTAGCACCCGGCCCGGCGGCTGGCGGCCCGGCGGCTGGCGCAGCGAGCGCTGGGCGGGCCGGCCTGGGCGTGGCAGCCGGCCACCCCGGCCGCCGCGCCCCGTCGTTGCCCGGTGCAGGGCGTCCGCCGCGCCGAGCATCAGCATGCCGCCAGGACGCAGTGACCGCTCCAGCGACTCGATTACCCGCCCGGCTACCGGCTGCTCAAGGTAGATGAGCACATTCCGGCAGGCCACAAGGTCGAAGCCAGCCTCGCCGAGCGGCGGGAAAGGGTCGCTGGCGAGGTTGTGACGGCGGAAGCGAACGAGTCCGCGCAAGCGCTGGCCGACGAGGTAGCTGCCGTCGTCCTGCCGGTCGAGATAGCGCTCTCGCAATGGCGGCTCAAGCAGCTGGACGGCCCGCTGGCGGTACCGGCCAGCCTCTGCTGCCCCGAGCGCGGCGCCCGAGACGTCTGTTCCGAGCACATCGACCGGGCATTGCTCCTGGCCAAATGTCTCGTCGGCCAGCAGCGCCAGCGTGTATGCCTCCTCGCCGCTTGCGCACGCCGCGCTCCACACCCGGACGGAGCCGAAACCTGCCGCCCGGGACTCGCGTAGCAGGTCATGCCAGGGGATCGTGTCGAGCTGGCCACGGTCCCGCGCGAAGGTCGTCTCCTGGACCGTCACCTCGTCGATCAGCCGGTCCACGAGGCCGGGGCCGCGCAGCGGATCGGATACCGCGCGCAGGAAGGCGGCCGGGCTGAGGCCGGGTGCAGCGCGGCGCGCAGCGGCAAGGATGGCCGTCTCGCGCGCGGCCGGCAGGGCGATGCCGGTCTTGCCCCGGACAAGTTCGGTGATCTCGGCGAGAAAATTCTTCACTGCGGCACCGGAAACGGCCGGTGGCACAGTCCCAGCAGGATACTGGCGATGTCGGCGGGGGGGAGCACGACATCGACCCCGAGGTCGATGGCGGCCTTCGGCATCCCGAAGACGGCCGACGACTCCTTGTCCTGTGCGATCGCCATGCCGCCGCGGCGGCGCACCGCGGCCGCGCCGACGGCGCCATCAGCGCCCATTCCGGTGAGCACGATCGCGACTCCCGCTCTCCCGGCGGCAGCGGCGATGCTCGCGAAGAGCACATCGCCGGACGGGCGATGCGAGCCGACGACGGTACGCCTGTCCAGGCACAGCTCGCCGGTGACTGCCAGCTTGAGATGCGTGTCCGCGGGCGCGATCCAGGCGCCAGGGCCGATCCGCAGGCCTGCCCTGGCGAGACCGACGGGTAGCCGTACCGCCTGATCTAGCCAGTTCGCAAGCTCATCTGCGAACCCGGTGCCGATGTGCTGCACGACCAGGATCGGGATCGGGTAGTCGGCTGGCAGCGCCGCGAGCAGCCGAGCCAGGATTTGCGGGCCTCCGGTCGACGCGCATATGCCGATCACCGATGCCAGGCGGCCAGGGCCGGAACTTGTCTTGAGCGCGGCGCGCAGATGGCGGATCACATGCGCCCGGCAGAGCACCTTGATCCGGCGGCGGAAGGCGAGTGCGGCGGGCCCGGCCGGATCGCGCAGGTCGAGGTCATCCTTCGCAACCGCGTCCAGCGCGCCGGCGGCGAGCGCCGCCGCCGCGTTGCTGCTGCTGGCTCCGACATGAGCGGAGAGCACCAGGATAGGCACCGGGCGGGAGCTCATGATTTCCTCGACTGCCCGCAGCCCGTCCATCCCGGGCAGCTCAAGATCCATGGTTACCAGGTCCGGGTCGGCGCGCGGCAGGGCGGCAATGGCCTCCCTGGCAGTCCCGCAGACCTCGGTGACCGTGATGTCCCCGTCGTACTCCAGCATCCGCGTCAGCGCGATCGCGTACACCCGGGAGTCCTCGCAGACGAGCACCCGCCGCGTGGTCATCTGTTCACCGGCCGACGAGGCGCTCGACGGTGGCGAGCAGAGCCTGCTGATCGAAGGTCCGTTTAACCATGTAAGCGTCGGCGCCTGCCTCGATCCCCTTGCGGTGATCCTCTTCGGAGCCCCGGGAGGTGACGATGACGACCGGCAGTGACTGGCGCGCCTCCCCGGCCCGGATCGCGCGGGTCAGCTCGAGCCCGTCAAGCTCGGGCATCTCAAGATCGGTGACGACGAGCGCGATCTCGGGCTCGCGGCCCAGGGCAGCCAGCGCGTCCCGGCCGTCTCGCGCGGTCACGACCGGATATCCGGCCGCCTCCAGGATGCTGCGCTGGAGCTCGCGGACGGTAAATGAGTCCTCGACGACAAGCACCTTGGGTGCCGCAGCCGCAGGCGCCGCAGCCGGGCTGGCCACGAGCGGTCTCGGCGGCTCCGGGGAGCGCCCGCCGCGCCGGGCGACCCGGGTCAGCATGGCGGGCTCGACCAGCAGGGCGATCCGGCTGTTGCCGAGGATGGCTGCACCCAGATATCCCTCGATACCGCCGAAGCACGGGCCCAGCGGCTTGACCACCACCTCCTCCTTGCTGAGTACCGCGTCACAGGTCGCGACGCAGCGACGGCCGGCGGCGTAGATCACGAGCGCGGGGGATTCGCTGCCGAGCGGCGGCGCCGCGGCGCCGATAAGGGCCGCCGCGTCGGCGACTGGCAGCGGCCGGCCGCGCACCTTAAGTGCGGGACGGCCCTCGAGCATGAGCGTCTCGGCGACGAGAACTACCTCTTCCACGGCGGCCAGCGGCACGCCATAGACCGCTCCGCCTCGCTCGAACAACAGCACCTCAAGGAGCGCGAACGCGAGCGGGAGCAGCAGGACGACCTCCATCCCCCGGCCGGGCTCGCTCCGGACCTCGAAGCTGCCTCGCATTGACCGCGCGTAGCTCCTTACCGCGTCGAGGCCGACACCGCGCCCGGCCAGGTCGGTCACTTCCGGCGCGGTCGAATAGCCCGCCTGGGCAAGCACATCTCCGAGTGATCCTTCGCGCCTGGCCTGCTCGGACACCGCCGGGGAGACCCCTCTGCCGTCGTCGGCGACGACGATCTCCACCAGGCTGCCGCGCGGCACGACGCGGACCTCGAGGCGGCCGCACGGCGGCTTCCCCGCTTGCGCACGCTCGGCCCGCGACTCGATGCCATGGCTCACGGCGTTGCGCAGCAGGTGAGCGAGGGGGTCGTACAGGCTTTCCAGGATTACCCGGTCGATCTCGGCGTCCGCGCCCGTGACGACCAGCTCGGCTTCCTTCCCTGCCGCGAGGCAGAGTCCCCGGACCGCGAGCGGCAGCCGGCGGGTGATTGTCTCGAGCGGAAGCGTACGCAGCCCGATCGCGGTTTCCTTGAGCTCGTCGAGCATGCGACCGCTGCCGTCAAGCACATCGGCCACGTCATGTGGAAGCGCCGCCTGGGTGCCGAGCGAGTGAGCCAGCCGTCCCCGATACTGCACCACCTCGCCGACGACGTCGAGCAGGCGGTCGATCTTCTCGGCCGGGACGCGCAGCGGACGCCGTTCTGCGTTCGGCCTGGCAGGTTCGGGCCCGGCGGGCTCCGACTCCAGCGGCCCGGGGCGGGGGCGGGGACCGGGGCGGGGGCCGGGTATCCCGGCCTCAGCCGGTTCGGGACCTAGACCCGGCCTTCGGTCCGCAGGCAGTCCGGGCCCGGCCCTCGCCCCGGGCGCCCCGCTGGCATCGCCGTCCGCCAGCGTCGCGGCGCAGACAGCAAGATCATCGAGAAGCTCGTCTACCGGTTCTTCCGCGCCGGAAACGCGTGCGCGCAGCGCGGCGGTCGCGCGCAATAGCGCAGCCGCGAACTCCGGCCTGAACTCCGCCGCGGCGCGCACACCAGCCAGTACATCCTCGGCCGCCCGGGCGAGCGCGCGGATGTCATCGAGGCCGAGCATCCCTGCGGCGCCCTTGATGGTGTGCGCATTGCGGAACAGCGAGTCGACGGACTCCGCGCCCGCGGCCCCGGACTCGACCGCCAGCAGCGCGGTCTCCATCTGGTCGAGTCGCCCTGTCGCCTCGTCACGGAAGATGCTGGTGAGCTCTTCATCAAGCTCGCTCATTGATGCGCCCCCCGCAGCGGATGCGCCCCGGCCGGCGAATTCGCCTGCTGGAGCGAATCAAAGACCCGCGGCATGTCGATCACCCCGATGAGGCCGTCATCGGCGACCATCGCGCCCGCTAGCAGGTCGGACACCGTCTCCTCGGTGGGATCTCCCAGCTCGCCGACCCCGCTCACCTGCTCGACGGCGAGGCCCGCCCGGCGAGCCCCGTCCTCGGCGACGATCAGGCGGCCGGGGACCGTCGTTCGCGAGATGCCGAGCAGCAAGGCAAGGTCGATGACCGGCAGGATCTGGCTCCGGATGTTCCGCACGCCGAGCAGTTCCGGCCGGGCCCCGGGCACGGCCGCGACCTCGCCCAGCTCGGCGACCTCCAGCACGTACCCGACGGGTATCGCGAAGGCTTCCGGGTCCACTCGCAGCCGGACGTAGACGCTCACGAGCGTTTTTCGCCGCCGTGACCGTTCCTGGCACGGCCGGCGCCATTCCCGGTGCCGCCGGCGCCTCCACCGCTGTCCTCACGCAGGGCGCGGTCAAGTTCGTCAACCAGCGTGTCCAGCCGCTCGGCGGTGGCGGACCACTGCGTCTGCTCGGCGGCGAGCTGGTCTGCCGCCTCGCGGATCTGCTGTATCGCGCTGTCCACCTGGTCGGCGGCCGACTTCTGCTGCTGGGTCGCGAGGATCGACTCGTCCAGCATTGTCGCCGTTGACGCCATCAGCTCGCCGACCTCGCGGGCCTGCAGGGTGCCTTGCTCGGTGGCCATGATCGTCGCGTTGGTCTCGTCCTGAACGCCGGTGATGATCAGGCTGATCGAGTCGGTTGAATGAATCGACCGTTCCGCGAGCTTTCGCACCTCGGCCGCGACGACGGCGAACCCCTTGCCGGCATCACCGGCCCTGGCTGCCTCGATGGCGGCGTTCAGCGCGAGCAGGTTCGTCTGCCCGGCGATGTCGTTGATCAGCTCGAGGATCTCGCCGATCTTCTGCGCGCGCCCGCCGAGCGAGAGCGCGCGTGCGGCGATCGTGTCTACCTTCTCCTGCATGTCCCGCATCGTGTCGCCAGTCCGCTCAGCCGCTCTCGCCACGGCGTGTGCGTTGTCGGCGATGGAGCCTGCCGTCGTTGCCAACTCCTCGATCGTCGCCGAGGTCTCCGCGACCGCCGATGACTGCTCGCTGGTCACGGCGGCCGCGTTCTTCGCCGCCAGCCGGAGCTCACCGGTGACCTCGCCGAGAACTGCCGAGGTTGACCGGAGCCGGGCAACGAGATCGCTAAGCCGGCCGAACGCCACCGTCAGTTCCCGCTGCCGGTCGAGTGCACGGTTAAGCAGCCGGAGAGCGAAGAGAGAGAAGATGATGCCGGCCAGAACGGCAAGGACAGCCGCAGCGAGCCCGATCCCGAGCGCCTGGCTCGCCGCGGAGGCCGCTACCGCCTGCGCCGCCTGCGCACGCCGCAGTTGGAGGTCATCAAGCCGGTTCAGCGGTCCGAGCACGCTGCCCTCGGCGGCACCGAGCTGAGCCGTCGCCCGGACCTCCCGCGCCAGTGTCGTGCCCGCTGCCCCCCTCAACCGCCTGAACAAGGCCAGGAACCGCGTGTTCGCCCTGGCTGCCTGCAGCCGGAATCGCGCCTCTTCGGCCGACTGACCCACGCCCAGGGCGGCGGCGGTGGCCGCGAACTGATCCCCCTCGTTGCTGACCTCCCGCGATATCGCTGCCAACGGAGTGAAGAAGTACTCGTGCATCGCCTCGCGCTGATGCCAGAAGGTAGCGACGAGCCTGGTGGTGAGAACCGCGTCGCCATGCGCGTCGACCGCCACGTTCGAACTGGCGATCGCAGCCTCGTAGCGCCAGATCGTCACGCCCACCGTGGTAGCGATCACGGCGACCACGACGACGCTCACCGCCATGACGCGACGCGCTGACCCGCCCAGCAGCTCTTTCGGCATCGCCTGTGTGTTTCCTGCCCCGTCGTCGCAGCGCCCGGTGCGGCGCTGCCCTTAGGAGACCTACCCAGTAGTTACACAAACGTACCGATCAACCACTCTGCGTATCTCCCCCTCGGCCCTAGCTGGCCGGGCGGCGGGTACTCAGGCCTGCTCCTCAGGCGCGGGCTGCACCGATGCCTCTGCTTCCCCGACCGGATAAAGGAACTGGTAAGTAAGGGCCGAGATGATCCCGCCGATCAGCGGCGCGAGGATGAAAACCCAGAGCTGGCTGAGCGCGGTTCCGCCAACGAAAAGCGCCGGGCCGAGGCTCCGGGCCGGGTTGACCGAGGTTCCGTCGAACGGGATGCCGATGAGATGGACCAGGGTAAGGACAAGCCCGATTGCCAGCCCGGCCACTGTGGCGTTGCTTGCCCGCCTGGTCACCGCGAGGATCACGAAGACGAACAAGAATGTGAGAATTACCTCGATGACGAAGGCGCCTGCGGCGTTGGCGCCGATCATCGACGACATGCCGAACCCGTTTGCGCCTAGGCCATCGCTGGCATGGTAAGCCGAGGTCAGCCGGAATATCCCGTAGAGCCCGGCCGCGCCGGCGATGCCGCCGACGATTTGCGCAGCCCAGTACCCAAGGGCGTCCGCGAGCGTGATCCGGCGCGCTATCAGGAAGCCGATCGTGACAGCTGGATTGACGTGACAGCCTGAGATCGGGCCGATTCCGTAGACCAAGACAAGCAGCACCAGGCCGAACGCGAGCGCGGTAGCCACCACGCCCGCCGACACGCTCGTACCGGTGATCTTCAGCCCGAAGGTCAGCGTCGCTGTCCCGGCGCCGAAGAACACCAGCAAGGCGGTACCGAGTCCTTCGGCAAACAACGATCTTGCTTTCATCCCTGCCCCCCTGGGTCGGATGTCCCTGGCTATGAACGAGAACCATGATGTCAGATAGCTACAAGACTAGCGATCTCCGTTTATTTCGCTCAATTCGGGCAAAGCTGGCAGCCTTTAGCGTAGTTCCGTGAGCGCGGTGAGTTCGGTGAGTTCTGTGCTGCCGCCTCATGGCTCCGGGAAGGGGCGCGCCGCCTCACCGGGCAGGGCATCGCGAGGCATCGCGGGCCGGACCGCAGCGGGAAAGTCCACGCCGTAGGGTCAATACGGCATGAGTAGCACCGGTCAGGCGCGGCATAGCGCGGACAGCGCCGCCGCTCGAACTTCAGCGGTGCGATATTGGGGCGGAATCGGTCGTTGCTCAGCAGCGCGCAGCAGTTGTCGGCGTTTGGCGTCACTGTGAGGCCAAAATCAGGACAGCACACGTCAAGTCTCCGGCTCTGGATCAGGCACAGCACTGTGCCGGGCTTAGCGTAAGGCTCTGAGCGAGTTGCCGGGAGGAACCATGGCCATTGCGTTTCCTGGAGAGTCCGCCGAGTACGGGTTGCCCGGAATCGGCTGGGATGGTGACAATTGGTCACGAAGCCCTCCTATGGCGAAGGACAAAGATCATGGCCGGAATAGAACACCGCAGGATACAAGAATGCGCACATCCTTGACAAACCAGGTTGCTGCATGGGTCTGGGTGTCCGCGGTCCCCGTGGTGCTCTTGGTCACGGCCATCTGGGTTCCGGCGTCAAACTCGACCGCTACGCGGCAAAGCAGATCGATGACCTCCGGCGCCGCGTAATCCGTGATGGCTCCGAAACCAGCTGCTCCGCAAGAACCACGTGTCCCGCACCACGTCGCCGTTCACGGACGGAGCATAACTGCTGGTCCTGCGAGGGCGCCGCGAGACCAGGGTCCGGGTCGGATCAGATAAGAATCACCGACACCAAGTCTGCCGCGCACCACTAGGCCGACATGTCGGCCTGGCGCTTGAGCCGCTCACGTACCGCTGCGATCTGCTTGGCCGGATCCTTGTCGGCGCTGGACTGATCGTTCAAGAGCTGGACGCCAGTGACCCAATGCCATGTAGTTCAGCGTGATCGGAGCGTTCGCGGTCTTGACCGCGCTGGCGGGCGGTGGCGTCCGGGTGGCCGGCAGAGAGTGATCGCGGCGGGCGGGCATGCTGGCGCCCCGGCTGTCGCTCCGGATGCGGCCGGTTCCACGGTCGGCGGGCTGGGCAGTGCTTGAGGGTGCGGGGACTGGGAGATGGGGCGTTCAGGCGGCGATGGGGCCGCAGATGCTGATCTCGGCTTTCGCGGTGAGGACGGGAATGCGCGGCCCGCCGGGCGGGAAGCCCGGCCGGGCCTTGGTCTTCCGGTCGCGGTGCCGGTTGCGGTCGGTGTCTACGCGCCGGCGGGCGAGGCTGGCGAGGATGGCGTCGCGGTTCGCCTCGGTCAGCGCGGCGGGCAGGCTGGCGGTGGCCGCGCCGGACCGGGTAGTGGCGATGATCGCGCGGCGTGCGGCGGTAAACGAGATCTCGCGCGGGTGCACGGGCTGGCCGGCGCGCTTGCCCTTTCCGGCCGGGACGGCGATCGCCGCGGCGGCGCGGGCTGCTGCGCGGGTCAGCTCGACGGCGGTGATCCAGGCGGCGTGCTCCTGGGCGATGAGGGCCGGGCTGGCGGAGCGGAGCATCGCGCCGGTGGACGGGCCGGCGCCGCTGATCGCGGACTTGGCTTCCTTCAGGCAGGTCTCCGACCCTATCCACCGCCAGTGGTAGGCGGCGGCGAGGACCTGCGCCGGGTAGGCGGCGTGGTCGTGCAGGTCGGTGATCAGGGCGAACAGCTCCGGGGCGTCGGCCCCGGCGACGGTGACGGTGTACTCGATCACGCGGACGGTGAGCGTGACCCCGCCGCCGCGGATGCTGGCCAGGTAGGAGCCGTCGGGCAGGAAGCCCCCGGTCCGGTGCAGCGTGATGCCGTCCTTGACGCGGATCAGCACATGGGTGCCGGTGGCGAGCATCCGCTTGATCCTTGGCGCGCCGGGGAAGTTCCGGTCGAGCACCCACAGCCGGCCCGGGGTGAACAGGTGCGGGTAGTCCTTCAGGGCCTGGTCCAGCAGCGCCTGCTCGGCCTCGCCCTTCTCCCGCCCGCCGCCGGCGGCGGCGCCGGACGGACCGGACACCACCGCCAGGGCGGCGCGGGTGGAGGCGTGCGACAGCCACAGATCCCGCTGCTGGGGGTAGGGCGAGGAGTCATCGGCGGTGCCGGCCGAGCCGAACGCGGCCCGGTTCGCCGGGGTGTCCGGGACCCGGGTCAGCGACCCGTCGATGGAGCAGGCGTCCAGGGCGCCGATCGTGACCGCCCGGTAATCGTGGTCGCGGTGCTCGGCGTCGATCCCGGCCAGCACCAGGTCCCGCAGCTGCTCCAGCGGGCCGGGCCCGAGCGCGTCCCGCCAGGTGCAGAAAACCGTCGCGGTCGGCACCCGGTACGGGCGCTGCCACGGCACCAGCGCCAGGTCCCCGAGCAGGGCGCCCGTCACTTCGGCGTAGTCCGCGTCGGGCAGGAGCGTCATCAGCAGGGTGAGCCGGATCGCCAGCGCCGGCGTCATCGCCCGCCGCGCCGCGCCCTTGACCTTCCCGTTCAGCGTGACGCCCGCGGCGATCTGGCCGATAACGTCCGCCTGGCCGGCCAGGGCATCCAGCCTGTCCTCGGCCACGCCGAGGCGGGCGTGATCCGCCGGATGCCCGCCAGCCTGCACCCGCCCGTCACGGCGGACCACCGCTGCCGCGACCGCCACCGGCTTGAGGAAGACCACACGGTCCCCGGTGCGGATCTTCCCCGCCGCCGCCGCGGTCAGCGCCGTCCGGCCGTCCTTACCCGGGCCCGGCCCGGCCGGCCAGGCCAGGTCCGCCACCCGCACCGCGACCATGCCCGCCTGCCCCAGCAGGCCCAGCGCGGCATCTTCCGCACACGAGAGCGTGACATCCGGCGGCATGACAGGGTAGAAGAGCATGAGGAGGCTCCCGGGCGGAAAAGGCTGATTAGTCACCTCCTCTTCTACCGGGAGCCTCCCGCCGGTACCGGCATCCGCAAGGGCGTGTCGCCCGCCGATCGCAGCCACGCAGCCAGCCAGCGGAACCAGGCCTGCAGCCAATCAGAAATCACAGCCTGTAACCGGAAGCCGCCAGATCAAGGGACGTCCCGCCGCAGGACCATCAGCAGCGATCACGCTGAACTACATGGCATTGCGCCAGTGACCCCCAGCGTGTTGTTGAGATCGGCCGCGAGGAAAGAGGGGCCGTTGGCGAGCACCTGCCACCAGGTCTGCGTTTCGACTATGGGGACGTAGAGGTCGAGGAAAACGCCATCTATCTCGCCAACGTTGGGGTGTGGCTGGTCGGTGAAATGCACCCACACGCTGTTGATTTCTGGGGGCGGGGGTTGGACGCCGCGCAGCGCGGAGACGTCCAGGAACAGGAACGCAGTGGAGAGGACTTGGCCGGTTAACGGGTTCAGATGGCGGCTGGTCATCAGGTCGAAGGAGTTGACCTGGACCCTGATCTCCTGGTCGATGTCGGTAACCACTGTCTGACCAGCCATCCAAGCCACCCCCATGTGGTCGATTCAATGCATACTCGGGCATTATCTGTCCTCACCCCATCCATGTCTATGACCTTGGCCGGCACGGCTGCGGTGGCCCCGGTCAGCCTGCGTGGTTCTGCGTCCGGGCTGCTGGCCACCGGCCAGGCGAGTGCGAACTTTGCCGCCAGCGCGGTCGCGGGAACCTTGTGGACCGCGGTTTCCCGGTGGCCGCGTTCCTGTTCCCGATCGGCGCGATTATCGTTTCGGTCCGCTCATCCAGATCAGCCGATCTCGCCACACCACAGGTTGACCGCCCGGCATCGACACCGTGCGCTACGACGGCGGCCAGCTGCCCGTCTGGGATGAGGCAAGCGGGAACCACATCGACCCGGCCACCGGGGAAGTGCTGCCGACCTGGGATGAGCCCTGAATGCGGTCGCCCCGGCTGACGCTCCGCTGCATGTGGCCCGGTTCGGGGCCAAGTTCGACGCCCAGGGCGTGCTCCCCCGGATCCAAAGACTCCAGCCGGTGCATCCGGGTACCTGACCAAATACCTCATCAAGCAGATCGGCTGCTGCCACCAAGCCGACACCCTGCCCAGGAACAGCACGCGGCCCGGCTCCTGGACGCCCTGCGGTATGAGCCGTGCTCGCCGTCGTGCGCGAACTGCGCTATGGCATCCAGCCCAAGAACCCACGCGAAGGCCTGCGGCCGGGAGCGGGCAGGGGTAAAGCCCACCGCGCTGACAACATATGCACGCGACGACTCTGCTACTCGCCGGGGTACCGGTGCACGTGGTAGCGGCCCGCCTTGGGCACGCAGACCCTTCGGTGACACTGCGGGTCTATGCCCACGTGATCCGCGACCAGGCCGCCGAGGCCGCAGACGTGTTTGCGCGGTCCATACCCGATCCCGGCGGGGCTGGTGGAGCGCCCCAGGTTTCGTGGAGACGAAACCTGGGGCGCTCCACGTTGCTGTGCGGCCAAAATCCGGCCAGCGCCGTCCGGATACGGACGGTGGACTGATCGCAATGGCATGTCAAGCCGCAGTTGACAATGGACCTGTTCCTTATCAGGTTTTCTTCTCCACGCTCATGACCTGCTGGGAGGCACGTCAGGCAAGGTTTGCGTGGCCCGCGAGTGGCCGTCGATGACCCTGCAGCGCCGCTGGTCTGGCACGGGTATGGCACGGGTATGGCACGGCCTGCGAGGTCATGGCCTCTTCGTCCCGAAGCCAGGCCGCAACCCACTTCTCCTTCTGGTGGAAGGGTCAGGCGGGAGTCCTAGGGAGCCTGGCGTCCGGTTTGGCGAACGCCGTATTCCTTGCGCCGCAGCTCAAGGGGGACACGACTGGCGAAAGCTGCTATGGCCACCGCTATCGCCCAGAGGACGGCGATGACGAGAAGAACTTGTGCCTCATCCTTGGCGATGATGCCACCCACGCTCGCCGCGACCATCGCGGAAGGCACACCGGTGACAAAGATGCCGATCGCAACACCGGTTAGCAGCGTGCGGCGGCTATTCGGCTGTGCTGGCTGCACAGGCTGCTCGCGGGACACAGGTCCGAGCCGTGCGTCAACACGCGCGGTGATTTCCTGGTCGACTCGCTCCAGGAAGGACTCGATCACTGCGTCGCTGTATTCGGGGCCAAGCTCCTTGTGCGCCTCGGCGGTGGCGCGGATCTCCTGGGGCGAAAGCGGCGATGTGCTCATGGGCGAGAGTCCTCCCGTATAGCCACGACCAAGGCTCCTGAAAGACAAGATACATCTCGTACGGAGCTGTGTCAGCATTGGGAGGTTCGCCGCGCGCGTTTCGGGCCCGGTTCCCCGGTTCGTTGCCGTCGATCTCGCGACAACCGTCATAGGCAAGCGCGCTGACGACCTGTGTTCACCGTGCCCGGCGGCAGCGTCGTACGGCTGTCCAACTGGCGGCGGTCCGCCTTCCTGCCAGCTCGGCACCGGGCCGGGCTCAGTGCCCGGTTCCGCATTCATAGTTAAGCACGACCTGCGGCACACTGCCGCCTCGCTGATGATCCAGGCCGGATACCCGCCCAAGATGCTCCAGGAGGTCATCGGCCATGCCTGCATCACGACCACGCTCGACCTGTACGGATACCTGTACCCCGGCGAGATGGACCGCTACGCCGACCGGCTCGACGGCGCGGCCGGGGACGCTGATGCGGCCAGAATGCGGCCAGACGACCAGGACGGCATACCAGGGCCGGGGTAGCGCAGCAGACAAGCCGTGGCCGCGAGCTGGACAATCGGGAGCGAGGGAGACGGCTGTGCGCAGTATCGGCTTGCTTGCCCGTGTGAGCTGCACTGATCTGCGTGACCGGTGTGTCGTGGCCCGGCGTGCGCCGGGCGGGCCTCGCCAAGGCTGAGCCCGGCGCTGACGCCGGGCCAGCGGCGCCGCAGGCGCCGCCTTGATCTATGAACGCTCAATTCGGCAAGGCAAGGGCTTCAAGTCGGTGTCTTGAGGTCGGGTCGCGGCGTTCGCCTCCGGCTGCTTCGCGAGATCTGCCTTGGCGGACCGCCTGCTTGCAAAGTACGCCAGGACTGTCGGTTACCGTCGCTGACCTGGTTATCAGTACTTCGGTTCATCGGTCTCAGACCGGCTCATCCGAGGGCAGGTTGGCCATATCGATCGTGTCCGGATTTCGGTCGCGGGCGAGCCTTCACTGTTCGGCCGGAGGACCGAGCCGAGATCATGTCGCAGCGAGCAGGCCGAGATACCACCAGCTGAGAACATCGCGTTTAGGCAGATCCGGTTGGCGGGCGTACGCTGAATGCACCTCCAGGAGGGGATCGTAATGGGCATATTGCTGGGAATGGGCGCGTTAGTCGTCGTCTTGCTGGTTGGGGCGGTCGTGTACGACTGGAGGCACCGCCACAGGGCTCCTCACGACATCGACGCCGCGGCACGGAGAGCCCGGAGGCACGCGGAAGGCAAGGGCCAACCGGGCGGGTCATGAGACAATGCCATGGGCTTTAGGCCGAAGTACTGCCTGGCTTGAGCTGTTGCTGGTTACGCTGGGTGGTTTCCGGTGGTGAGAGGCGTGTTTCGCGGGTTCCCGGCGGGACGGGTGGGGCTCCTGTAGATGACTCGTCGCCGTTCCCGCAGCTGAGAGGGCTGCCGATGACGGACGCCTCCACGCGGGGGCTGCTGGGGATGCCGCACGGCCCGGCCGGCACGGACAAGGCCGCCGCGGAGCAGAAGCTCCTGGACACCGCGATGCGGGAGTTTCCGCACCTGTTCGCCATGGACCGGATTTGGATCATGGACCGTAACTATCCGGGCGCGGCCCGGATCGCCCGGCTCACGGCCTGCACGCACGTCCTGATCCGGCTGAAAGGCGACATTCCCCTGAAGGGGATCAGCGGGATCCTCGCTGACGGCTCCTATCTCGCGGAACTGTCCGGTGACGGCGTCAGCGTGACCGTCCGCGTCGTCGAGTACTGGGTCACCGTGGAAGGCCAGCACGTGCCGGAGCTGCTCTGCCTGGTCACCGATCTCACGGACACCGCCGAGTATCCCGCCGCGGAGCTCGCGGCGCTGTATAAGTGGCGGTGGGACGGGCCGGAGACCGCGCTGCGGGAAGTGAAGGCGAGCCTGGACGGCGCCGGGCCGTCGGCCGGGCCGATGCTCCGCTCCGGCTCCCCGGGCCTGGTCCGGCAGGAACTCGCCGCCTGGGCCGCCGCCAGCGAGATGACCCGCGGCGTCGCCCGCGCCGCCGCGGCCGCCGCCGCTCCCGCCCGGAAGGGGCGCCGCGCCGGGATGCCGGTGCAGGCCCGCGAGATCTCGCACGGCCGCGCCCGCCGTGCCGTGACCGTCGCGATCCGCGCCGGCATGACCAGCTGCACGCGGCGGCGGGCGAGCCATGCGCGACTACCTCCCCGACGGCTAACAAGCACAAGCAGCCCTCGCCACCTCAATACCTTCATACCGGCAAGTGAGCCACGCCTCAGGCCAGCCCGCAGCACCCGCAACAGGCTCACCAGCACCCCGGCCAGGCCGGACAGCGCCCAGCGCCGGTGTCAGAGCCCGGCGTCATACTAGAAATCAGGTCACCGCCAGAGTTCTGTCGGTACGAGACCGGCAGTTCTGTCGGTAACCCCGTGCGCGCTCGGAGGGACTCGAACCCCCAACCTTCTGATCCGTAGTCAGATGCTCTATCCGTTGAGCTACGAGCGCAGCTGGTGCGTCGACAGTCTAGCCGAACCGGCAGTGCGTGATGCCCGGCATCGGCCTCGCTCCGGCGTTCCCGGCGCCTCTCGGCATGCGCCCGCCGGGGCGCTGGCCAGTTCCGCAAAGCTTCGGCAGGATGATCGGCATGTTGCACCGAGCACGCTCCCGCCGGACGCAGAGCCGTACTGCGGATTGGCTCGCCCGCCAGCAGCGGCTGGCCGCCGGCCGCAATGTGGCCGCTGGCGGCACCATGGCGGCTTGGTCGTGAGCATCGGCCGCCAGGCCGGCGCAGGACCGGTCGTGCTGTTTACGCTTGGCGGCACGATCTCGATGGCTGCGCACGACAATGGCGGCGTCGTCGCCCGGCTGACCGGCCGCGATCTACTGGGCAGCGTCGACGGGCTCGGCGGCATCGAGATCGAGGTTCGCGACGCGGCCGCCGTGCCGAGTGCCAGCCTGTCTTTTGACGACGTGCTCGATGTCGTCGCCGCGGCAGGCGATGCCGTGACCTCCGGTGCCCGCGGCATCGTGCTGTCACAGGGCACGGACACGCTGGAAGAGACTGCCTTCCTGGTCGACTCCGTGTGGCCGCATGATGCCCCGGTCGTGCTCACCGGGGCGATGCGCAATCCGACCCTGCCCGGCCCGGACGGTCCGGCTAACCTGGTGGCGGCTGTGCTGGTCGCCGTGTCCGGCGCGGCGCGGGGCCGCGGCGCGCTGGTGGTGTTCAGCGACGAAATCCACGCCGCCAGGCACGTGCGCAAGACGCACAGCACGAGTACGGCGACCTTCGCGTCGCCGGACGCCGGCCCGGTCGGCCATGTCGTCGAGCGAGTTCCGCGATTTCTCGCTGATGTCTGCCGCCGCAGGCTGGTCACCGGATTCTCGCGAGACAGGCTGGCCGCGACCAGGATCGGCCTGTACACCGTGACGCTGGACGACGATGGCATGCTGCTCGGTCAGGTCGCGCGCAGCCAGCACGGGCTCGTCGTGGCCGGATTCGGCGTCGGCCATGTTCCCGCCGCGCTCGCGCCGGCGTTCGGCGAGCTTGCCGCCGTCATGCCGGTTGTGCTGACCTCCCGGGCCGGCGCTGGGCCAGTGCTGGCTGCCACCTACGGCGCCGTCGGTTCCGAGCGTGACCTGCTCGAGCGCGGCCTGATCAGCGGCGGCTTCGTGCACCCTTACAAGGCCCGGGTACTGCTGCGCCTGCTGGTCGCCCAGGGCGCAACGGCGGACGCCGTCGCCACGACGTTCGCTGAGCTTGGCTGAGCTGGCGCCAACACCGGCCAGCGCCACCTGGGCAGCGCCGCCTGGGCAGCGCCGCCTGGGCAGGGCTCCTTCGCAGGGCCGCCCGGGCGGGGCTCCTGGGCGCTCGCCGGTCGGTGGCCCGGCCGGCCCGGGCCGGGCCTGGCGCGGCGCGGCGATCAGATCGGCGTGAGCATGCGGTGCGGTGCTGGCTTTGCCAGCACCGCGCTGACTCGGTCGGTCCTGCGTGGCGCGGACGGCGGGAAGTGCTTGGTGGTCATGACATCGGCCACATCCGGGGTGATCCCGCAGGCCGGGCAGAGGCCTCGGTGGTCGAGCTCCGTGCCGCACCTGACATGGCTGTACACCCGTGACGCGCCGCGATTGGCTGCCTTCGGCCCCCACGCCTGGCCCCATTGCGCGAGCGCGTGCACAACCGGCCATGTCGCGCGCCCGGCCTCGGTCAGCTCATAGCTGACGGCTGCGCCGTCAGCATCGGCCGTAGTGCGGACGAGCAGCCCGTGTGCCGCGAGCTTGCGCAGCCGGTCGGTCAGGATTGCCCGCGGGATGTCGAGATGCTCGGCGAAATCGGAGAACCGCCGCACGCCGTAGAGCGCGTCTCGCAGCACTAGCAGCGTCCACCGCTCCCCGAGCACTTCCAGGGCCCGCGCGATCGTGCAGTCCTGGCCTGCATAGGTGTTGCCCAGCATGGCTGCATTGTACCCGAAATTCGGTTCAGTAATTGAACCACGATTGCTACACTCGGTTCAATCATTGAACTGGAGGAACCATGATCACCATTGCAGGCAAGCGCCCGGCCCCAAGGTCACTGAGCCCGGGCCGAAGGTCACTGAGCCCGGGCCGAAGGCCGCTGGGCCCGGGCCGGAGGCCGCTAGGCCCGGGCCGGAGCCCGCAGGCGGCGCTGGCGATCACCGGAGTGGCCACCCTGCTGGTTCTTGTTGACTTCACGACGGTGGTGCCCACCATCCAGGACACGGCGGCGGCCTTCGGTGCCTCGCTCGTCTGGCGGACCTGGGCGCTCAGCGCGATGAGTCTCGGGCTCGCGGCCGCGCTGCTGACTGCCGGGGCACTGGCCGACCAGATCGGGCGGCGGCGGACGCTGCGCGCCGGGCTGGCCGGGCTGGCGGTCAGCACCGCGCTGGCAGCCGCGGCACCGTCTATAGCGATCTTCGTGGCAGCGCGCATCGTTCAGGGCGTGGCCGGAGCGGCCGTGCTGACCGCGGCGCTGGCCATGATCGGGCATGCGCATCCAGCCGGGCAGGCGCGGGTCAGGGCCACCGGGATCTGGGGCGCGACGCTCGGCGGCGGGATCGCCGCCGGTCCGCTGCTATCGTCCGTGCTGGCCCGCTCGGCAGACTGGCGCGCCGCCTACTGGCTCGAAGCCGCGCTGCAGTCGGTAGTGGCACTGTGGGCCGGCCGGCTCGCCGAATCGAGTTCGCCGCAGCGCCGCAGGCCCGACCTGGCCGGCCCGGCGACGCTCATCGGCGGGATGTCGGCGCTCACTGCCGCGCTGATCACCGGGCGGCAGAGCTGGTCAGCGACCCCGACGGCAGCGCTGCTGGCCGCCGCGCTGGCGTGCATCACGGCGTTCGCCGTGGTCGAGGCGCGGCACCGCGAGCCGATGTTCGACCTGAGGCTGCTGCGCCGCCCGGCCTTCCTTAACTCCATGCTGGGAGCCTTGGTGGTCGGCCTGACCACCATCGCCCTGATGAGCTACGCGCCCAGCTTCCTGGAGCGGGCGCTCGGCTGGTCGGCGCTGGCAAGCTCGGTGCTGCTGGCCGCGTGGTCGGCCACCAGCGCCATTGTTTCCTGGCACGCGCACCGGCTGCCGCAGCGGGTGATCACCAGGCACCGGCTGGTCCTCGGGCTCACTGTCTGCGCGCTCGGGCTGCTCTGGCTCGCGCGGCTGTCCCCGGCGGCAGGCTGGGCCCAGCTGCTGCCCGGCATGGTCGTCACCGGCCTCGGTACCGGCCTGACCAACGCGGCGCTCGGCCAGCTTGCGGTGTCGTCCGCGCCGGTCAGCCAGCCAGGCCTGGGCAGCGGCGCGAACAACACGGCCCGGTATCTCGGCGGTGCCGCCGGGATCGCCATCGTGGTGGCCTTGGCTGTTCCCAGCTCGTCCCGGCCGACCACGTCGCAGTTCGTCACCGGCTGGGACACCGCCGCCAGCGTCTGCGCGATCCTGTGCGCGCTGGGCATCGTCGCTGCGCTGTTCCTCCGCGAAGCGGTGCCATCGAAGGTGTCGGGTGCGCCCAGTGAGTAACCCCCGGCAGCGCCGTGGCTATGGGCCGTCAGCCTGGCGCCATGTCCACGAACCGGCTGAAATGACCCTGGAATGCCACGGTGACAGTGGCGGTCGGCCCGTTGCGGTGCTTGGCCACGATGAAGTCCGCCTCGCCTGCCCGCGGCGACTCCCGCTCGTAGGCATCCTCCCGGTGCAGCAAGATCACCATGTCCGAGTCCTGCTCGATGCTGTTGTGCGCCAGGATCCCGTCAGCGACGAAATTGTGCGTGCCTTTCACTGTCGCGTCGAAAACCGGCTGGGTGCCGAGCGGTTCGATGCTTACGATCCGGTCCCAGTAGATGTCGCTGCTCGCGGCTGCACGCAGCGCTTCCGACTTGAGCGCGTTGGCGCAGCGCAGCAACCGATCGCGCGACGGGCAACGCTTGTCCAGCGTGGTCCCGCAGTAATGGGTGCCGATCGCAGCCTGCAGCTGGCGCTCTGACACTTTGACCCGGACCCGTTCGGATTTGACTAGCTCCCAGACCTCGATCGGCAGCGTGTCCATGTTGGTGTTGGCGGCCTTGCCGTCAACAAGAGCGAGCAGTTCGGGAACGAGTTTCCCGCACCTGCCGTGCACGCCGATTTTCCTGCAGAAAGTCCGCAGACTCATGCTATCAGCGACAACCACGTGATAGCTGGGCCGGTAGTTGGCTTTCCGGTAGTGCCGGACGCGGGCAATGATCCCGAAGCGGGCCAGCAAGAGCATGACGCCCTCGGCAAGCTGTCGGCTGGATGAAGAGTAGTAGACCTTCGGGGCCGTCTTGGTCCGCGGGACGGTGACATTACCGTCAGTGGCCCAGAGGTGCCGTAGGAAGACCGCTATCTCATCATTGGACGCGGAATGCAAGACAGCGGGAATGTGCTTCTGGTACGACCTGAGATCCTCGATTCCCAGCTCACGAAACCACACATGCAGCGGGTTCATGCGCCCCCGCGCGCACTTGAACGGCGCGGGCAGGTAGGTATGCCACCATTCCTTCTGCTGCACCCGCCGAGGGGTGATGCCGAACTCCGCACGCGCCGCTTCTTCAACGAAGCCGAGGTTGGCAGGATCGTTCGACGTGTAGTGCAGTGGCTGAGAGCGCAGGACGCAGCCATCCCCGATCAGATGAGCGAGCAGGCCCAGCCGGTGCTCGGACCAGCCAAGGCCCGCGCCCATGGGCTCCGGTATCAGGCGAGGTATCCCAACCCGGCCTCCCTCGGCCAGGCCGTCTAGCGGCTTCCACCCGCTGAAGGTCAGGAACGGGTGATTTCCCGATGCCTTGACCTCCCGGCCGGACGCGAGCCGCAGCCGGTAAACCTCCTTGACGCCAGACGGGAAGACGCCGGTGATCGGTGCCGCAACCAAGCGACCGCTAGAATCGACTGACCATACGGCGATGCCCTCATGGCCACGAGTCATAAGTTCACTGAACGTGATCGGCGCCCCCGTATCTGCCCGCAGAATTGTCGTGTCACCGGTCATGCATCCGGATTCCCGCAGGTCAGCGAGTAGCGGCTTCTTGTCGGTGCGCTGCTCAGGCCCGCGGTTGAGCTGCGCGACGGCCACCACGGGAACATCGAGTTCCTTGGCGAGCAGCTTGAGCGAGCGCGACATCTCCGACACTTCCTGCTGCCGATTCTCCACCCTCTTCGGCGAGCTCATCAGCTGCAGGTAGTCGATAATCACGAGCCGGAGGTCATGCCGCTGCTTGAGCCGACGGCACTTGGCCCGGATCTCCATCATCGACATATTCGGTGAGTCGTCGATGAACAGCGGGGCTTCCACGACCTCGCTCATCCGCCTGGCCAGCCTGGTCCAGTCCTCATCGCCCATCTGGCCGGTCCGCATCGAGTGCAGCGGAACCCGCGCCTCCGCCGATAGCAGCCGCATGGTGATCTCGTTCCGGCTCATCTCCAGGCTGAAGATCACCGCAGCAAGGCCGTGCCGTACCGACGCTGCCCGAGCAAGATCCAATGCAAGGGTGCTTTTGCCAAGGGCCGGTCTTGCCGCGATCACGATCATCTGGCCCGGGTGCAGCCCGTTGGTGAGCGCATCCAGGTCGGTGAACCCGGTCGGCACGCCGGTCAGCGCGCCGCCCCGGCTGCCGATCGCCTCGATCTCGTCCAGCGCTCCTGGCATGATCTCGGCCAGGGCCAGGTAGTCCTCGCTGACCCGCCGGTCGGCCACGCCGTAGACCTCAGCCTCGGCACGGTCCAGCAACTCATCCGCGTCGCCGTCACCGGAGTAGCCGAGCTGCACGATCCTGGTGCCCACCTCGACCAGGCGGCGCAGGATCGCCCGCTCCCGCACGATCCTCGCGTAATAGCCGGCGTTCGCCGCGGTGGGCACCGAGGCGATCAGCGTGTGCAGGTAGGGCGCGCCGCCCATCCGCCCGATATCCCCGCGCTTGGTCAGCTCGGCGGCGACGGTAACGGCGTCGGCGGGCTCGCCCCGGCCGTAGAGGTCCAGGATTACCTCGTGCACGAGCTGATGGGCGGGCCGGTAGTGATCGTGCGGCCGGATCACCTCGAGCACGTCGGAAATCGCGTCCTTCGACAACAGCATCCCGCCCAGCACGCACTGCTCTGCGGCGATGTCATGCGGCGGAGTTCGCTCGAATTCGCCGTCTCGTGGTGCGATCTCTGTGACGCTCACCAGGTGCCACCTCCCCCCTTGCTCGTGAGCACTCCGCAATGGCCAGCGCGGGCGGTCACGTCCGTTCTACCGGACGGCTCGGACAGTCTCGCGGTACCTGGTTCCGGGCGTCTACTCGCGCTGTGCACAGGCCTGTGGACAGCCTGTGCAGACACGCCGGAGGCGCTGTGCGCAGCATGGGGACGCAGCTGTGGAAATGGCCGGCCGGGGCGCCCGGATAGGGCTTCTGCCAGGTGCTATGCCATCCACTGCTTGTGCGCAAGAAAAACTCGCGCACAGCGCGGCAATCCACAACCACCGGGAGTTATCCACACAGGGAAATCGGCGCCGAACGATGCCTGCAGGCCCTGGCCACCCGACTGCCGGGCGGCGGCTGGCCCGGGACAGCCCGATGCCGCGGCGGATACGCGGATCGGTAAATTGGCAGGCGCCAGCCCTCCGCTCCGCCTACTGTTCGCGTATGTGTTCGACCGCAAGCGACCGGCTGGCCAGGCTCGGCGAGGCCATCGACAAGCTAGCCGCCGACTCCCTGATACCGCATGCCGCCCGGTCGAACGCGGCCATGCAGGAGCGGCTGGCCAGCATCTGGGCCATGGTCGCGGAACTCGACCCTGAGCTAGCCAGGCGCGTGCCCGACTATCACCCGGGGCATGGCCGCAGCGCGAATGACGACCGGGTCATTCCCCAGCGCGAATGACGACCGGTCACTGGCGAGCGACGGCCCAGCCGCCAGGCTTCAGCTCGCCGCCACCTCGACGTCGAGCGTCGCCCTGACCTCCGGGTGCAGCCTGATCGCGACCTGGTGCGCACCGACGGTCTTGATCGGGTTCTTGATCTCGATCCGGCGCTTGTCCAGCTCGGGCCCGCCCGCCGCCAGCACCGCGGCGGCGATGTCGGCCGGGGAGATGGAGCCGAACAGCCTGCCGCCGCCGCCGGCTCGTCGCTCCAGCCGGACGGTCAGCGACCCGAGCCTGCCCGCCGCGTCCCTGGCGTCGTCAAGGCCGCGGATCTCGCGGACCGAGCGGGCCCGCCTGATCGAGTCGATCTGCTTCTCGGCGCCGCGCGTCCAGCGCATCGCCAGCCCCCGCGGGACGAGGTAGTTGCGGCCATAGCCGCCTGCGACCTCAACCACCTCGCCGGGGGAACCCAGGCCATCGACCTCCTGGGTGAGGATGAGCTTCATCGGCGTACCGCTCATCGGTCCGCGACCTCCCTCGGCATCAGCGTGCCGTGCTCGTGTACGGCAGCAGCGCCATCTCGCGCGCGTTCTTGATCGCGGTCGCGACGTCGCGCTGGTGCTGCGTGCAGTTGCCGGAAACCCGTCGTGCCCGGATCTTGCCGCGGTCCGAGATGAACTTGCGCAGCAGCCCCGTGTCCTTGTAGTCCACGTGGGTGATCTTCTCCTGGCAGAACAGGCAGACCTTCTTCTTTGGCTTGCGAATCGGTGGCTTGGCCATCGTGGTGCTCCTTAGCAGAGCCCCGCCTGGGCGGGGATGGTCGTCTCATCGGGACGGACGGAGGCGGTCAGCGGGCTGGCCGGCCCGCGAACCGGGCCGGGCCGTTGGCCCAGCCTGGCTAGCCTGCCGGAGCCGGGCTAGCCGGCCGCCGGCTGCGCCTGGTGGTGGTGGCGTCAGAACGGGGGCTCGTCGGTGAATCCGCCGTCACCCGCCGAGCCGCCGCGGGAATCGGTTGCCCACGGGTCGTCGGCCGGACGACCGCCGCCCCCACCATACCCGCCCTGGCCACCGGCACCGCCCTGGCCACCGCCGCCGCCACCACCGAAGCCGCCGGTGGACCGCTGCGACTTGGTGACCTTGGCGGAGGCGTTGCGCAGCGAGGGGCCGACCTCGTCGACCTCGATCTCGTAGACGGTGCGCTTCTCGCCTTCCTTGGTCTCGTACGAGCGCTGCCGGAGACGGCCCTGCACGATGACCCGCATGCCGCGCTGCAGGCTCTCCGCCACGTTCTCGGCGGCCTGCCGCCAGACATTGCAGGACAGGAACAGCGAGTCGCCGTCCTTCCACTCGTTCGTCTGCCGGTCCATGAACCTCGGGGTCGAGGCGACCCGGAACGTGGCCACGGCCTGGCCGGTGGGGGTGTAACGGAGCTCTGGGTCGGCGACGAGGTTGCCGACAACGGTGATCACGGTGTCGCCTGCTGCCATCGGGGGTGCTCCCGGTCTTCAGGTTGGAGGGGTTCTGGCCAGCGCGGCCCTGCGGTAGCGCGGCCCGTGAATCAGCTCAGTGGATCTCGGGGCGAAGGATCTTGGTCCGCATGATCGCCTCGTTCAGGTTCAGCTGGCGGTCAAGTTCCTTTACGGTGTCCGGCTCGGCGGTCAGGTCGATGACCGTGTAGATGCCCTCGGACTTCTTCTCGATCTCGTACGCGAGCCGCCGGCGGCCCCATACGTCGATCTTGTCCACGATGCCGCCGGCCGTGGTTATCACCTTGAGGAACTGCTCAAGGGACGGCTGGACGGTGCGCTCCTCAAGCGAGGGATCGAGGATGATCATCATTTCGTAGTGGCGCATGCGCTTTACCTGCCTCCTCTGGACTGGCGCGGTCACGGTCTCTCCGTGACAGGAGGAGCCACGCGCCGCCAGGATGGCGGCAATGCGCGGCCGGGTCAGCTTACCAGGGACCACCGGGCGGGCCGTCAGCGCTTAACAGCCGGCAACGATTTATAACGAGCGCTGCTCAGCCAATCCAGCCCGCGACCGCCCGGGCCGCACTGGGCCAGCCGGCGGAGGCGCGCAGCGCTTTGCGATCGGGAACTGCGGGCCACCACGGGCCAGCCACAGGATTCCATCTCGCTGGCGGTGGGAACACACCCGGTTGACAGATAAGCAAGTAACGCCCTCCGAGGGGGTGGCAGCCGTGCCAGAGACCATCAAGTCAGGCTCCGGCCAGCCGGGCCTCGCCCAGTCCGGCCCGGCACCGAGCAGCGAGGGCAACCGGCATACCGTGCAGCTCGCCCTGACGGCGTTTACCCTGCTGGCCGGCATCATCGCGTTCGTTGCCGGACTGATCGTGCGGCAGCACCTCGCTGCCACCGTGCTTGGCCTGGCCGCCATGGTGGTCGGCCTGTACACGCAGATGATCTCCGCTACGAGGGTTGAGCGGATCCTCTTGATGGCCGGGGTGGTTCCTGCCTTCGTCGGCGTCTGCCTCGGCCTCGCGCATGGCGGCTTCAGCTAGCGAGGCCCCTGTCCTTGCCGGGCGAGCCGGCCCGGCACCGGCGGTGGGCGGGAGGACGGCGAACTCCGGGTCGCATTAGGCTCGGGTGCATGGTGCGCATCGGAGCACATCTCCATGACGGTGACCCGCTGGCGGAGGCACTCGCCGCGGACGCCGAGGCAGTTCAGTTCTTCCTCGGTGACCCGCAGGGCTGGAAGGCCCCGACGTTCCCCGGCGACCGCGACCCGGCCGAGATCAGCGCGGCCTTCGCCGCGGCCGGCGTGCACGCCTATATCCACTCCCCGTACGGGATCAACGTCGCCTCGCCCAACAACCGGATCCGGATTCCCAGCAGGAAGCTGCTCGCCCAGCAACTGGCGGCGGCGGCCGCCGTTGGCGCGAAGGGGCTGATCGTGCACGGCGGGCACGTCACGGCCGGGGTAGATCCGGAAGAAGGCTACGACAGCTGGCGCAAGGCGATCGAGCGGATCGAGCGGCCGCTGCCGATGCTGATCGAGAATACGGCGGGCGGCGACGGCGCGATGGCCCGCAGCCTGGAAGCGATCGCCCGGCTGTGGGATGCCGTCACGGCCGGCCGCGATGGCGGCGGCGAGGTGGGCTTCTGCCTGGACACCTGCCACGCGAACGCGGCCGGTCAGGACCTAGCCGACATCGTGGACCGGGTCAAGGCGATCACCGGCCGAATCGACCTGGTGCACTGCAACAACTCGCGGGACGAGTTCGGCTCCGGCCGGGACAGGCACGCGGGCCTGACGTCCGGCACGATCGACCCGGCGCTCATCCTCGGCGTGGTGCGGGCGGCCGGTGCCCCGGTCATCTGCGAGACCCCGGACCCGGCGGCGGACATCCGCTGGCTCCGCGGCCAGCTAGCCGGCTGACCTCTGGCCGCCCGCGGCGCTAGCCACCGCCGGGCCGGCACCCTCGCTGGCCAGGGGTGCAGGTCGGCGACGGAGTCGGGTTCGGCGTGGGGATGGTCGGGGTGGGAGTCGGGCTGGGCGACGGGCAGCTCTGGCCGAAGAACTGACTGCAGCCCGGACTTGGCGTGGTCGTCGGGAGCGGCGTCGGGTTCGGCGTCGGCACCGGGCGATGATGGTGATGATGGTGCTTGGGAGGCGGCAGCACCTGGACCCACTTGCTGCCGGTGAACGGCGGCACCCGGAACTGCCTGATCGGCAGCTGGGCGAACTCCCGCTCGGCGAACGCGTGCCAGATCATCGCGGGCCAGGTGCCGCCGAACCCGCCCTGGCTCAGCCCGCCGAGGCCGTTCAGCGTCTGGGCCGTGTGGTCGGACTGGTTCTGGGTGAAGATGCCCACGGCCAGCGTGAACTGCGGGATGCCCCCGACGAAGAAGGCGGACTGCGCGGTGTTCGTCGTCCCGGTCTTGCCGATGATCGGCCGGCCGTCGCCCATGGTGGCATTCGGGTACGCGGTGCCGCCCGGCCTGTCGTCGAAGGAAAGCGCGTAGTCGACGTCGGCGGCCTGGCCCGGCTGCAGCACCGAGTTCCTGACGATCTTCAGCGGAACCGGGCCGCTCGGCGCGGTGATCTTGCTGATCACGTGCTGGGTGGTATCCACGCCGCCGGCCACGAAGGTGGAGAAGGTGTTGGCCTGCTCGGCAACCGTCAGCGAGGCCTGCCCGAGCGCCATGCCGACGCCGCCGACCTCGTTGTCGAGTCCGGAAGCCTTCGTGTCCACGCCGAATGCTCTGGCCATCTTGACGACGTTCCGGGTGCCGACCCGGTGGGCCAGGTCGGCGAAGGCGGAGTTGGACGATACCGCGGCGGCCTTGGCGACGGTGATGGGCCCGAAGTTCTCGCTCGGGTCGGGGAGGTTGTACCAGCCAACCGAGCTCGCTGGCCGGGTCACGCTGGACAGGGACATCCGCTCGGCCTGGGTACTGTCCGGCGGGATCCACAGCGGTGCGTAGCCGTTGAGGACGCTCGTCTGCACGTTCATCCCCTGCGTGACCGCCGTCGAGAGCACGTACGGCTTGAACGAGGAGCCGACCTGGTTCCGGCTCTGCAGCGCCATGTTGTACTGGCAGCCGACTCGCCTGCACCGGTGCCTGCTCATGCCGTAGTTCGGCCCGGCGTACATGGCCAGGATGGCGCCAGTTCGCGGCTGCTGCAGCACGGCGCCGATATGTGCGTACCGCGGCAGGGCGCGGCCGCCCGCGGCCATCTCCCGCTTCTTCTCCGCCACCGTCTGGTAGAGCGCCCGCATCAGCGGCTGGCTGAAGGTGGTGACGACCTTCAGGCCGCCGGTGAAGATCTGCCTCAGGGTGTAGTGATACCTGGTCTCCAGCTCGGTTTCCACCGCCTGCATGATGTAGCCGCGGTAGCCGGTCCAGCCGCTGTTCATCTGGTCCTTGGCGATCTTCGGGAATTTCGCCTCGGCCCTCGCCTGCTGCTGCTGGGTGATCGCGCCATCCCGGACCATATTGCCGAGTACGTACTTCCATCGCGCGACCAGCGGCGCATGCCCTGGCGTGTGCGGGGCCGGGTCGAAGAAGCCCGGCTGGTTGATCATGGCCGCGAGCATGGCGGACTGCGCGATGCCGAGCTTGCTGGCAGGCTTGCCGAAGTAGGTCTGCGCAGCCGCGCCGACGCCGTAGGCGTTGGCGCCGAGGTAGATCGTGTTGAGGTACTGGGTCAGAATCCAGTCCTTGGACTCCGCGTGCGAGAGCTTGATCGCGACGAAGATTTCCTTGATCTTGCGGCTGAGTGACTGGGTGGTCCCGATGTTGGCGTAGTAGTTCCTGGCGAACTGCTGGGTGATCGTGGAACCGCCCTGGAACTGGCCGCCGCTGAGATCCTGGTACGCGGCGCGGAGGATGCCGGTCGGCGAGACCCCGCCCTCGGTGTAGAAATGCCGGTCCTCGGCCGCGATCACGGCCTCCTTGAGCACGGCCGGGATCTGGTCCGACAAGAGCATCTGCCGGTTCGTCCCGGTGCTGAAGGTACCCACCTGGGACTTGCCGTTGCTGAAGTAGACGACCGATGACTGCTGCAGGGCCGCCTCGGAGACCGCAGTGGGCACCGGGGTGTGCGTATAGGCGACCGCTACGACGGCCACCGCGATCAGCATGACTAGGGCGCAGAACGCAGCCAGCACAGCCAGCACCTTCCGCCAGGTCCAGCGCCGCCACCAGCTTCCCTTCGGCCGGGGGGGCTGGCCGCCGCCGTGACCGCCTGGCCCGCCGCCGTAGCCGGAGTCCCCGCGCCGGTCGGCCAGCCGTTCCCGGATGCCGGTCCGCTCGATGGCCCGCTCGCGCAGTCCCGCGGCGCTGCGACCGCGCGGTCCGCTGTAGCCAGCAGGCCCGCGGTAGCCAGCCGGGGCGCCGTAATCGCTCGGCCCGCCGTAGCCAGCCAGCCAGCCAGCCTGGGCGGTGTAGCCAGCCTGGCCATTCGGCGAGCCCCGGCCATGCTGCCCGCCCGGCCGGACAGCGCCGCTAGCGCGCCGGGTTCCGCTGGCGCGACGGGTTCCGGCCGACCCGGGATTCCCGCTCGGGCCGCCGGGCCCAGCCGGGTCATCCGGGGCACCTCGCCCGTACCGATCTGGGTCGCCGACCCAGGACCCCGGCCCGGCTTCATAGCGGCTGGGCGCGGCTGCCGGGCCAGCGTCGCTGTCACGCCGGGCCTGCCGGCGCCGCCGCCCCGGGCTGGCCGGCCTGCCCGGCCGGCCAGCCGGCTCCTGATCCAGCCGAAACTCCGCGCGGCCGCGATCGCCCTGATCGCTGCCGCCCGGCCGGTCGCCGCGGCCACGGGCGGCACGAACGTCCTGTCCCTGGCGGTAGCCGCGACCGGCGTCTGGCAGCTGCCAGTACGGCTCGGCGAAGTCTGGATTACTCACGCGTCCTCGCTGATCGGGGTAGCAGTCACGGGCGAGCAACGGTCTCGCCGGGGACTCACGGTACCCGGCGGGTGGGCATCCTCCCGGCACGTTGAGCCGACTCCCATCCGCACCGCCTGCGTGGCCGCGGAAAGCGGCCGGCTGGCCTGGGGACCAGTTCGCCTACTCGCCGGCGCGGGCGCGCCGACTGCGCCGGGTCGGCTGCTCGCCCGTGCCGAGTACGTACGACGACGCGAGATGATTCCAGGAGCAACTCTGACAGACCTCGACGACATAGACCCGGAATTCCCCGTATTCCATGGCCATTTCGGCCAATTCGGGCCCTTGCTTCACGCGTCCCTCATAGCGCCCGAGCTCGTCCCCGTAGACGTACGTGACATGGGTGAGCTTGGTTCGCTTGCAGATGGGGCAGGCGGCATCAGTGGGCTCACCGTGGAACTTCGCGGCTCGCAGCAGGTACGGGTGCGCATCGCAGACATCGGTGACAGTCGTGCGTCCCGCGAACACGGCCGCAAGCGTTGCGCGGCGCGCAAGACCGTAGTCGACGACTGATCGCCTCATGCCCGACAGGTTACGTCGGAACTGCGCTCAGGCCGAGCCCGGATCATCGCTCCCCGCGCCACTCCGGCAGCCGGGCGGCCTGATCCCGGCGGCCGGGCGGCCCGATCCCGGCGGCCGGGCCTGCCGCCGGGATGGCGCGCGGGTGCAACGCGGGGTGCTAGCGGGACGTCCGATGAGCCAGAGTTGCGCCTTGCCAGCTAAGGACATATCTTTGCGATGTATCGGTTCGATACATCGCAGCGAGACACTGCAGCGTCGGATCATGAGAAATTGACTGGATGTTAGTCGCCAGGGCAGCAGGAAGCGAGGCAAGCATGAGCGGTCAGCGCGCTGGCGTGCTTGAGCTCGCCGTGCTCGGGCTGCTGCACGAAACACCGATGCACGGCTACGAGCTGCGCAAGCGGCTCAACGCCGTGCTCGGCGCGTTCCGCGCATTCGGGTACGGATCGCTGTACCCCTGCCTGAAAGGGCTGCTCGCCCGCGGCCTGATCGCCGAGGACACGCTGCCCGGCGCAGCGAAGCCGCTGGCCGGGCGACGGTCGAAGATCGTGTACCGGCTGACAGCTGACGGCAAGGAGCGCCTCCAGGACCTGCTGTCGGAGGCCGGGCCGGCGGCCTGGGAAGACGACGGGTTCGGCGTCCACTTCGCATTTTTCGGCCAGACCAGGGCGGACATCAGGCTGCGGATTCTCGAGGGCCGGCGGTCCAGGCTGGAGGAGCGGCTGGACGGGTTTCGCGCGGGCTTGTCCAGGACGCGGGAACGTGTGGACAGCTACACGCTGGAGCTGCAGCGGCATGGCCTGGAATCGGTCGAGCGCGAAGTCCGCTGGCTTAACGAGCTGATCGCCTCCGAACGGCAATCGGACACTGAGTCCGGCCGGCCCGGGGGTCATAGAGAAAGCGGCGCGGGCACGGCCGGCTAGCGCTGGCATTGCGTGCATCGCCGAGTGGCAGGAGACAAGGAGTAATCGGCATGGGTTCGATACGGGTAGCCATCGTTGGCGTTGGCAACTGCGCGAGTTCCCTCGTCCAGGGCGTCGAGTATTACCAGGATGCTGACCCAGCCGGCCGAGTGCCTGGCCTCATGCATGTCCGGTTCGGCCCGTATCACGTCAGCGACATCGAGTTCGTCGCGGCGTTCGACGTGGATGCCAAGAAGGTCGGCCGTGACATCGCCGAGGCCATCGTCGCGAGCGAGAACAACACGATCAAGATCTGCGACGTGCCGCCGACTGGCGTTACCGTCCAGCGCGGCCCCACCATGGACGGCCTCGGCGAGTACTACCTGCAGACGATCACCGAGTCAGACGAGCAGCCGGTGGACGTCGTGGCGGCACTGCGGGAAGCTCGCGCCGACGTGCTCGTATCGTACCTGCCGGTCGGCTCCGAGCAGGCGGATCGCTACTACGCGCAGTGCGCTATCGACGCGGGCGTCGCATTCGTCAACGCGCTGCCGGTGTTCATCGCCTCTGACCCGCACTGGGCCGCCAAGTTCACCGAGGCAGGCGTTCCCATCATCGGCGACGACATCAAGTCCCAGGTGGGCGCGACGATCACGCACCGGGTGCTGGCCAAGCTCTTCGAGGATCGCGGCGTCGAACTGCTGCGCACCTATCAGCTCAACTTCGGCGGCAACATGGACTTCATGAACATGCTGGAGCGCAAGCGGCTGCAGTCGAAGAAAGTCTCCAAGACGCAATCCGTCACCTCCCAGATCCCGCACGAGATGGAGAAGGCCGCCGTGCACATCGGCCCCTCCGACCACGTGCCCTGGCTTGATGACCGGAAATGGGCCTACGTCCGGCTGGAGGGCCGCGCGTTCGGCGACGTGCCGCTGAGCATGGAGTACAAGCTTGAGGTCTGGGACTCGCCGAACTCGGCTGGCGTGATCATTGATGCCGTCCGGGCAGCCAAGATCGCCAAGGACCGCGGCATAGGCGGCCCGGTGCTGTCGGCCGCGGCGTATTTCATGAAGTCACCGCCAGAGCAGTACAGCGACGACACCGCACGGGACCTAGTGGACAAGTTCATCCGCGGCGAGGTCGAGCGCTGACGCCGGGCCAGCCGCTCGCCCCGGTGGCCGGGCTGGCCTGGCCGGAACCGCCGTAGGCTGAGGGCGTGCCCCTCCTGGCAGTCCGCCGCGGCAAGCCGGCGGCCCGACCGATGCGCTGGCACTTCGCTGCCGACCTGCGCGTCGTGCTCGCCGAGCGGGACTTCCGGCGGCTGTTCGCCACCCGCCTCATCTCACAGACTGGTGACGGCGTGTTCAATGCCGGGCTCGCCGCCTACGTGTTCTTCTCCGCGCAAATCTTTCCCAACCCGCTGGCTGCCGCGCAGGCGTTCGCCGTCCTCTACCTCCCGTACTCGCTGGCAGGCCCGTTCGCCGGAGTGTTCATCGACCGCTGGTCGCGCCGTCAGATCCTGCTCTGGTCGGCGCTGGTTCGTGCGGTGTTCGTCGCCATGACGGCCTTCTTCATCGCATCCGGCACCCTGGGGCTGCCGCTCTATCTCGGCGCACTCGCGGTGCTCGGGGTGAACAGGTTCTTCCTGTCCGCGCTGTCCGCGGCGCTGCCGCACGTCGTCGCCGTGGACAAGCTGGTGATGGCGAACTCGGTCGCGCCCACTTCAGGCACCATCGTCGCTTTCGCTGGCGGCCTGGCCGGCCTGGGGCTGCACTACGCCACCGGCGGCGGTCACCGCGGTTCGGCAGTCACGCTGCTGGCGGCAGGCGCGTGCTACCTGACCGCCGGCGCCGCGGCATTGCGGATACCCCGCCGCCTGCTCGGCCCGAACCGCGCGCCGGAAAGCTCGCGGCGGACGGGAGTAATTCATGAACTTGGGGTGGCGGTCGCCGGACTGGCGGCCGGGCTGCGCCACGTCGGCAGGCGCCGCCCGGCCGCGGCGGCGCTCGCGGCGACAGGCAGCCACCGCTTTCTGTACGGGATCCTGCTGCTGATGTCGATCCTGCTGTACCGCAACTATTTCTACCCGTCAGGCAACGGCAACGTGGCGCTCAGCCACTTCTCTTTGCTGGTCGCCACTTCGGCCGCCGGCTACGGGACCGCTGCCCTGGTGACCCCCGCCGCGACGCGGTGGCTCGCCAAGTCAGCCTGGATCACCGCGCTGCTCGCCGCTGGCGGCCTGATTACCGGCCTGCTCGGCGCGTCATTCCGGCAGATCCCGTTCCTCGTCATCGGGTTCGCCCTCGGCCTGGTCGCCCAGGGCGTGGCAATCTGCACCGCGACGATCCTGCAGCAGGAGGTGGATGACGAGTACCGGGGGCGGGTGTTCTCGATCAACGACATGCTGTACAACACGACCTTCGTACTCGGCGCCGCGATCTCCGCGGTGTTCATGCCGGCGGACGGCAAGTCATACCCGATGCTCGCGGTCGTTGCGGTCGGCTACCTGCTGGCCGCGGCGGGCTACCTCATGCTGAACCGTCAGCCACCGGCGGCGTCCGGCCCGGTGATCCCCTCGCCCGCCGCCCAGCGCAGCAGCTCCTGAGTGGCCCGCTCCCGGCCGAGCGGGCCGTGTTCCACCCGCAGGTCCAGCAGGTGCGCGTAGGCCTTGCCGACCAGCGGGCCGGACCGGATGCCGAGGACCTGCATTATCTCGTTACCGTTCAGATCCGGGCGCAGCCGCGCCAGCTCCTCCTGGCTGGCCAAGACGGCGATGCGCTTCTCCAGGTCGTCATAGGACCGGGCCAGGCGGTGCGCCTTCGCCCGATTCCTGGTCGTGCAGTCTGCCCTGGTGAGGGCGTGCAGGCGGGTGAGCAAGGGGCCGGCGTCGGTGACATACCTGCGGACCGCCGAATCCGTCCACTCGCCCGATCCGTAACCGTGGAAACGCAGGTGCAGCTCGATCAGGCGGCACACGTCCGCCACGATGTCCTTGCCGAAGCGCAGCGCGGCCAGCCGTGTTCTGGCCAGCTGGGCGCCGACCACCTCGTGGTGATGGAAGGCGACCCGGCCGTCCGGCAGCAGCGACCGCGTCCTCGGCTTGCCGATGTCGTGCAGCAGCGCGGCCAGCCGCAGCACGAGATCTGGCTGCAGGCCGTACCGCTCCTCCAGCCCGATGGCCTGCTCCAGCACTGTCAGCGAGTGCTGGTACACGTCCTTGTGCCGGAAGTGCTCGTCGGCCTCCAGCCGCAGCCTGGGCACCTCGGGGAGTACCTGCTCGGCGACGCCGGTATCGACGAGCAGCGCGATGCCGCGTGCCGGGCCGCTCGGATCGGCTGCGAGCATGAGCTTCGCCAGCTCCGCCGAGATCCGCTCTGCCGAGACTGTCGGCGGGCCGAGCCGCGGGGCCAGCTCGGTCATGGCCGCAGCCAGCTCAGGCGTCGCGGAGAAGCCCAGCTGGGCGGCGAACCTGGCTGCCCTGAGCATCCGCAGCGGATCGTCGGCCAGTGAGTCCTCCGGCCTTCCCGGCGTCCTGAGCAGGCCGCCCGCCAGGTCGCGGAGCCCGCCGAAGGAGTCCACGAGCTCGTACGATGGCAGCCGCGCCGCCATCGCGTTGATGGTGAAGTCACGGCGGGCCAGGTCCCCCTCGAGTGAGTTGCCGTAGCTCACCGCCGGCTTGCGGGACTCCGGGACGTAATGCTCGCTCCGGTAGGTCGTTATCTCCACGACCGTGCCGCCCTTCCGCAGGCCCACCGTGCCGAACGCGATCCCGGCTGCCCAGGTGCTGTCCGCCCAGTCAGCAGTGAGCTCGAGCACGCGCTCCGGCCGGGCGTCGGTCGCTAGGTCAAGGTCACCGGAGCGCCTGCCGAGGAAGGCATCCCGGACCGAGCCGCCGACCAGTGCGAGCTGGTGGCCGTGCCGGACGAAGACGCGGCCCAGGTCGGCCGCGGCAGGGGACGTCGCGGCAAGCAGGCGGGCCGCGGCCGTCCGCTGCTCTGGTCGCAGCGACGGGGAATCTGGCACGGGCATTGAGGGTAGGTCCTGCACGTAAGCTAGGTAAACACCGGGGAGCCCGGAGGAACCCGTGAGGGGCGTTCGAAGGACGTTCTCGGCCTGCGCGCCGCGATACGGCCGGTCAGCCAACGCGGCTGGCCGCCGGCTGGAAGCACCCCTCCGCGGCTCGCCCGCGGGAACCCGGCCAACCGCATTAGCATTTCCGCCATGCCCCGCCCGTGCTCCGCCTGCGGCCGGCCGATCCTGGCGCCCGCCAGGCCCCCCGGCGACCGCGCGGCCCGCCGCGGCGGGCCAGCCCCGGCGCTGCCCGCGCGGGCTATCGCACGTCCGGAGACCAGGTGAGACGGCCGATCAGGACAGCGGCGGCGGTCGCGGTCGCCGCCATCGCGCCCGCGGCCATCGCGGTCGCCGCGGCAGGGCCGGCCGAGGCCGGCCTGGCGCCGGCGGCGCGGCAGGCAGGCGGCTCGCTGCCCGTATCGCTCACGATCAATTCGGTCAGCCCGGCGTACCTGACGCCGGGCATGCCGGTCACAATGACCGGATCGGTCACGAATACGTCCCACGCCCCGATCACCGGCATCACGGTGCGGCTCCGGTCGTCCCGGACCGCGATCAGCAGCAGGGGCGGCCTTCAGACCTATGCCGACGGATCGGCCAGCGGGGCCGACTCCCCGGTATCCGGCGCAGTCACCGCCATCCGGGGCATGCTCGGCCCGCACGCGACGGCTCGCTGGTCGATCCGGCTGCGGGCCAGCCAGCTCGGCCTGACGTTCTTCGGCGTCTACCCGCTGGCCGCCGAGGCCGACAACGCGGCCGGCGCGGCTCTGGTCACCAGCCGGACATTTCTTCCCTTCTGGCCGGGCAAGCGTGCGCTCGACCCGGTACGCCAGCACATCGGCTGGATCTGGCCGCTGATCGGCCAGCCGCAGCAAACCCCCTGCCAGGGCCTGCTGACCAACGGCCTCGCTACCAGCCTCGGCACCGGCGGCAGACTGTCCGGGTTGCTCGCCGCCGGCCGGCCCTATGCTGCCAGCGCGCACCTGACCTGGGCGATCGACCCCGCCCTGCTGTCCAGTGCGAAGATCATGACCAGGCCGTACCAGTTCGGGGCCACCGCCAGCTGCGCGGACCCAAGCAGGAGGCCGGCCGACGCGGCCGCCCGGGGCTGGCTGGCCAGCCTACGGTCGGTCACCGCCGGCCAGCCGGTCTTCGTCACCCCCTATGCGGACGTCGACGTGGCGGCCCTGTCCCGGCATGGCCTGGATGAGGACCTGGCCCGCGCGTTCGCGATCGGTCGCTCGACGGCCGGCCAGATCCTGGGCCGGGACTTCACCGCGCCAGCGGGGCCGGCCGCCGGACAGGACGCCGCGGGGCAACTCGCCGGCATCGCCTGGCCGGCCGAGGGAATTGCCAGCTACGGCGTGCTGAACAGCCTCGCCGTCAGGGGAATCAGCACCGTGGTGCTTGACAGCTCGACGATGCCGCCTTCGCCCAGCCAGACCTACACGCCCAGCGCGGTGACGACCACCCCGTCCGGGGTAGGGCCGAGAATGCACGTGCTGCTGGCTGACGACACGCTCACCCAGCTCCTGGGCACCGCCAATCACGGCCCGGCGCCGCCGGGCGCATCGTTCGCCGTCGCCCAGCGCTTGCTGGCCGAGACCGCCATGATCGCCGCCGAGCGGCCGGCGCTGGCCCGCTCGATCGTGGTCGCGCCGCCGCGGCAGTGGAATCCGCCAGCCGGCCTGGCCAGCCGACTGCTCGCCGACACCGTGCGCTCCCCCTGGCTCCGGGCAGTCAGCCTGCCCCGGCTAGCCCGCGCCGATCCGGGCCTTGGTCAGGTGCACCGCACGCTCCGGCAGGTGCGAAACAAGGACGAGCTCGGCCGGAGGCTGCTCCGCAAGGTCCGGCAGCTGGACCGCAGCGCCGCCCTGCTGCAGGACATCCGGGTGCAGCCGGACCGGGCGCTCGCCACGGCGGTCATCGCCGTGGAGTCATCGGAGTGGCGGGGCGGCGGGCCCCGGGCTCGGCAGGCACGGATCCGGCTCGCCCGGATTTCGGCGTACCTGTCCCGCCAGGAAAGCTCAGTCGTGATCATCGGGCCGCACCGGGTCACGCTCGGCGGGTTGTCCGGCACCCTGCCGGTATCCATCTCCAATGGCCTCAGCTACCCGGTCCGGGTCAGGGTGCAAGTGACGGTCCCCAGCGGCGAGCGGATTGTCGTCAAGGCCCCGCCTCCCGCGGTGCGAGTGGAAAGCCATGCCGAAGTAACGCTGAAGCTGCATGTCCGCGCCGCCACGGTAGGGTCGACCACCATCCAGCTGAGCCTGCGCACGCCCGAGGGTGTGCCGTTGCCCGGGCGCCCGGTGGCCCTGACGGTCCAAGCGACCCATTTCGGCACGCTCGCGCTCGTGATCATCGGTGCCGCGCTCGGCGTCTTCGCGGTTACCTCCGCCCGGCGGGCCCTCACCCGCGGCCGGGGCGAGCAGCCCGGGCCGGACGCTGACGGCCCGGCTCCGGACGGCGCGGACACGCCAGATCGGCCCGGCGGTGCCGAGAGAGCCGATAACGTCGTGATTGACCGCGCCGATGACAAGCATCCACCGGAGGATCCGGATGAGTACGCCAGCGCCCCCGGCAGGACCGACCGCCGCTGATAGCGGCACCGGTCCGGAGACCGACGGCCTGGATGCCGTGGCGGCAGCCCAGCAACGCCCGACGGCAGTGGATGACGTCAGCCTGGTCAGGTCCAGCGGCATCATGGCGCTTGGCACGCTGGCGTCCCGCGTCACCGGTTTCCTGCGGACCGCCATATTCGGCTACGCGCTCGGCGCCGCCACCCTGGCCGACGCGTACAACAATGCCAACACGCTGCCGAACGTCGTCTACAACCTGGCGCTCGGCGGCATCCTGACCAGCGTCGTCGTGCCCCTGCTGGTCAGCGCGGCCAAGCGGGACATCGACCGCGGCGAGGCGTACGACCAGCGGATGTTCACGCTAGGCGTGCTGGCGCTCGGGGGTATCACGCTGGTGGCGACGCTGGCCGCCGGGCCCCTGGTCGAACTGTACGCCGCGTCCGTGCATGGCTCAGAGCGCTCCGTCATGGTCGTGTTCGCGTACTTCTTCATCCCGCAGATCTTCTTCTACGGGGTGAGCTCGCTCGCCGGGGCGATACTCAACGCCCGCGGGCATTTCGCGGCGCCGATGTGGACGCCGGTGGTCAACAACGTAGTCGTGATCGCGGTCGGCCTGCTGTTCATGGTCACGGCCGGCCTTAACCTCAGCACAGCGACGATCTCGTCCAGCGAGGTCCAGCTACTGGGAATCGGCACCACGCTTGGGATCATCGCGCAGACCGCCGCGCTGATTCCGGCGCTGCGTAAGGTCGGCTTCCGCTGGCGCCCCCGGTTCGACTTCCGGAAGGCCGAGGTAACCGAGATACGGCGGATGGCCAGCTGGATGTTCGGCTACATCGCCACCACCCAGATCGCCTTCCTGGTCACCACGCGGGTGGCCAACGAGGCCGCGGTGCGCGCGCATCACCTGCACGGGTCCGGATATACCGACTACAGCTACGCCTGGCTGCTGTTCCAGCTGCCGTACGCGATAGTGGGCATCTCGGTGATCACCGCGCTTTTGCCGCGAATGAGCGCGCACGCTGCTGATCAGCGGTACGGGCTGGTCAGCGGCGACTTCTCGGCGGGAGTCAGGCTCTCATCGGTGATCGTGGTGCCCGCCGCCGTGGTGCTGGCCGTGCTCGGGCCGCCGCTCGCCGAGGTCTTGCTCGGCTACGGCAGCATGTCCTTCGCCGACGCGAAGTACCTGGGCGAGGTGTTCGCGGTGTTCTCCCTAGGCCTGGCCCCGTACATGATGTTCCAGCTGCTGCTGCGGGTGTTCTACGCGCTGCACGACAGCCGTACCCCGGCCCTTATCGGGCTGCTGACCATGGCTGTGAATATCGCGGCCAACCTCATCGCGCTGGCGCTGCTGCAGCCCGTGGACGTGGTGGCCGGGCTTGGCGCCGGGTTCGGGGCGGCCAACCTGGTGGGCGCGGTCGCCGGCTGGCTCGTGCTGAGCAGGCGGATCGGCGGCCTGGACGGCAGACGGATCGGCCTCAGCCTGGTAAAGATGCACGTGGCCGCCATCCCCTGCGTTCTCTTCGCTGCTGCCGTTACCGTCATGGTCGGCGCGGTAGTGCCGGCCGGAACGCTGGCCGCGCTGATTATTGTCATGCTGAGCAGCGGCGGCACGCTGCTGCTTTACGTACTCTTCGCCAAGGCGCTCGGCGTCGCGGAGCTGACCGATCTCGGCTCGACGGTCACCGCGCGGCTGCGCGGCTGACGGCTCGCCCTGACGTCTCTCGGAGGTAACGGTTTGCGATGGTAGGGTGCGCGGACCGCTGCGAGCGCCATCGGCCCCTTAGCATGTTGTGAGCGCCATGATGTATTCCCGGCCGGCTGACCCCACGAGGTTCGGAAGGAGGTCGAGGGCCTGGCCCGCTCTTGATGCGACGAAATGAGCACGTTCATCTCTGAGCCCGGCACCCGGCTCGGCGGCCGCTACCGGCTCGAGGACCGGATCGCCGCAGCTGGTGGCTGGGCTGCGTGGAAGGCCATTGACGAGATACTCGCCCGGGCCGTCACCGTTTTCACGTTCGCGCCCGGTTTTCCCCGGATCCGGGAAGTGGTCATGGCGGCACGGGCTGCCAGCAGGCTGTCGGATGCCCGGCTTACCCAGGTGTTCGACGTCGAGGATGACTGGGACCGGGCTTACATCGTGATGGAGTGGGCGGCCGGAGAGCCGCTCGACGACCTGCTTGCGGCCGGACCGCTGGAACCTTCCCGCGGCGCGCAGATCGTCGCCGAGGCCGCCGCCGCGCTGTCGGTGGCCCACGCCGCCGGGCTGGCGCATCTCTGCCTGGTTCCCGGCTCGCTCCGCTGGACGCCGGGCGGCGGGGTCAAGATTGTCGGCCTCGGCATTGACGCCGCGCTGACCGGCGTGACCGCCGACGATCCTGCGCTGGCCGACACCCGCGGGCTGGCCAGGCTGCTCTACGCCGCGCTAACCGGCCACTGGCCTGGCCCGGATGGCGCGATGCTGCCGACCGCGCCGATGGCCGACGGGCAGCCCTGCAGCCCGCGGCAAGTCCGGGCCGGGGTCCCGACGGCTCTCGATGACATCACCTGCCGGGCCTTGTTCCAGCAGGACCGTCGCGGCGGGACGGCACTGACGACGCCCGGGCAGCTGGCCGGGGCGCTGGCGGCCGCCATTCCGCCCGCGCCGCCGCCAAAGGCGGCCCCACCGAGGCCGCCATCGCGGGCCGTGGGGTTCGGCGAGATCGGCCCGATGGCCGCCGGGGACGGCGAGTACTGGCCGCATGGCGGGGTCGCCGCCGGGCAGCGTGACCGGCCCAGGTACCCGGCGCCCAGCGGCCGGCCGCCGGTGTCAAAGGCCAAGGTCGGCGTCGTGACCGTGCTGGTGCTGGCCGTCGTCGGCGCGTTGACCGCGGCCGCGATCGCGCTGCGGCCCGGGCACCCGGCCGCCAGCCAGGCCGGCCATAGCGCCACCGCGCGACCGTCGGCGAGCGCGTCCGCCGCGATCCTCGCACCGCGCCGCGCACGCGGATTCGACGAGACGAACACCAATGCGGGCCTTGCCATCGACAGCCAGCCGAACACCTCCTGGCAAACCCAGTTCTACCTCGGCAACCCGGTGTTCGGCGGTCTCAAGACGGGTTCCGGGCTGATCCTTGACATGGGCAAAGAGGTCAAGCTGAGTTCGGTCACCGTCGAGTTCGGGCCGACATCAGGAGCCGATGTCGCGATCAAGGTGGGCAACGACGGCAGCCGAACCCAGGCCTCGCTCGGTTCGTTCAAGACCGTCGCGCAGGCGAAAGGCATCGGCGGGACGCACACTTTCCAGGCCCGGTCCGCCGCGGCCGGCCGGTACGTGCTCATCTGGTTCACCCGCCTGCCGCCGCAGGCGAACGGGCCGCAGAGCCATTACGAGGCCGAGATCTTCAACATTGTCATGAAGGGCACGGGCTGATCGGTGCCCGCGGCCGCAGGCCGGCCCGGGCCCGCGCGAGGCACGGCCGGCCAGCCCGGGCGGCGGCCGGCCGCGGAGGCCGAGGGGAGGACGGCGACGGAACCGCACGAGGCGGCAGGCCCGCAGACGGAGCACTCCCGGTCCGGCCGCGGCGTCGCACCGGACGCTCAGCCACCCGACGCCGAGCTTCTCCGGCAGCACGTCGCGGGTGATCCGGACGCGTTCAGCCAGCTGTTCCTGCGCCACCGGGACCGGCTCTGGGCGGTCGCGGTGCGTACCCTCGCGGATCCGGAAGAAGCCGCCGACGCGTTGCAGGACGCGATGATCTCGGCCTTCCGGCGAGCGGGCAGCTTCCGCGGCGACTCGGCAGTGACGACCTGGCTGCACCGGATCGTCGTCAATGCCTGCCTCGACCGGCTGCGCCGCAAGGCGGCGCGGCCGGTGGCAGGCGGCACTGACGAGCGAACGCTGGACAGCCTCGCCCTGGGGCGCTCGATCCCGGATCCGTCATCGGCCAGCGACACCACTATCGATGTCAGGGCCGCGCTGCACACGCTGCCGGCCGACCAGCAGGCGGTCCTCGTGCTCGTGGACATGCTCGGCTACCCGGTAGCCGACACCGCCGAGATTCTCGGGATTTCCGTTGGCACCGTCAAGAGCCGTTGCGCCAGGGGCAGGGCCCGGCTGCTGCCCCGACTCGCGCACCTGTCCAAGGCAGCCGGCTTGTCCGCCTCAACAGTAGGGAACCGATCAGCCGCCGGAAACGTCTCACCTGCGCAGGGAGGGGGTGACGACCAGCCATGACCCGGCACATCGGCGCGGAGGATCTCGCCAGGTACCGCGAGCGGGACCTGACCGGCCGCAAGTCCGCGCGAATCCGGGCCCACCTGACCGGATGCCCGCGCTGCGTGGCCTTGGACGAGCAGCTGGCCGGCGTCACCGCGCTGCTGGCCAGCGCGCCTGCCCCGGTCATGCCAGACCAGGTCACCGCCCGGATCCAGGCAGCGCTCAGGGCCGAGGCGGCCAGGCCGATGACGGCCGCCGCCGGGGCCCGCGCGGAAACGTTGCTGCCGCCGCCGACTGAGTCGGGCCAGCGCGGCCCGTCGCGGCACGCTGCGGGCGGGGCAGGCGGCAGGCGCAACTGGCGCCTGCCTGAACTCCGGTCACGGCTCGCGGTGCGCGCCCTGGGCGTCGCGACCGCGGCAGCCGCGATCGCCGGCGGCGCATACGGTGTCAGCCAGCTCGGCGCAGCCGTGCCGGGCGGGGCTAGCTCCACCGCGGCGGGCGGCAGCTTGGCCGGTCCGCTGCGGACGCCCACCCGGCTCACCGGCCCGGCGCTGCACTATGCCCAGGCAGGCAGGCCGGCCACTGTCCTGCCGGTCGCGACCGGGACGAACTTCGTCCAGCAGCACCTCGCGTCGCAGGTGGCCGCCACTTTGCGGCGCGCTGGCCGCAATCTGCCCGAGAACCAGGGCGCTGATATCACCAGCCACCCCGGTTCGCACCCGGTACCGGCAAGCACCGGCCAGCGACGGCAGTCGTTCGGCGGCATCCCGGTCGGCGTCCTGCAAGGCTGCGTGACGCGAATTTCCGCGGGCCGGCCGGTGCTGCTCGTCGACGTGGCCCGCTATCAGGGCAGGCAGGCGACAGTCATCGTCGTCGCGGGCGGCACCGGCGGCTCGCGGGTCTTTGTCGTCGGGCCTGGCTGCTCAGGCTCAGACAGCGAGCTGATCACCCAGGCGAGCCTGCCCAGGGCCGGCTGAGTTCCGGGTCAGGCGGGAATCTCCGGGCCCTAGGATCGGTTGACGCCGGTGCAGAGAAAGAAGGGCAAGACGTGACCGAGGTTCGGGATGTCATCATCATCGGGTCCGGGCCTGCCGGGTATACCGCGGCCCTGTACGCGGCACGTGCGCGGCTAAGCCCGCTGGTGTTCGAGGGCTCGGTGACCTCGGGTGGCGCGCTGATGAATACCACCGACGTGGAGAATTTCCCCGGCTTCCCGGATGGCGTGCTCGGGCCGGACCTGATGGACGCGATCCGCAAGCAGGCCGAACGGTTCGGCGCCGAACTCGTCGCTGCCGACGTGACCGAGGTCGACCTGGCGGCGAGCCCGAAGGTAGTCCGGGTCGGCGCCGACACGTACCTGGCCAAGTCGGTGATCATCACGACCGGATCGAGTTACCGCGAACTCGGCGTCCCGGGTGAGAAGCGGCTTTCTGGCCATGGCGTGTCCTGGTGCGCTACCTGTGACGGCTTCTTCTTCCGCGAGCAGGACATTGCGGTGGTCGGCGGCGGTGACTCCGCGATGGAGGAGGCTACCTTCCTGACCCGCTTCGCGCGCTCGGTTACCGTCATCCACCGGCGGGACGCGCTGCGCGCCTCGAAGATTATGCAGGATCGCGCGATGGCCAACCCGAAGATCCGGTTCGCCTGGGATAGCGAGGTTACCGAGGTGGTCGGCGAGGACCGGGTGACCGGGCTGAAGCTGCGTAACGTCCGGACCGGCGCGGAGAGCACGCTCGCGGTAACCGGCATCTTCATCGCCATCGGCCACGACCCGCGCAGCGATCTGTTCACCGGGGTGCTGGCCACCGACGCACAGGGATACCTGCTGGTGGACCAGCCGTCCACGCGCACCGCGATTGACGGCGTCTTCGCGGCCGGAGATGTGGTGGACCACACCTACCGGCAGGCGGTAACGGCCGCCGGCACCGGCTGCGCGGCCGCCCTGGACGCCGAGCGCTGGCTGGCCGACGCCGAGTCCTGACACCGCGAGTCCCGATAATTCACATCGCTTAGCTAGGAACGAAAGGAAGTGCGCACCGTGGGCGCAACCAAGAAGGTGACCGACGCGAGCTTCGAGGTCGACGTGCTGAAGAGCGAGAAGCCAGTCATCGTAGATTACTGGGCCGAGTGGTGCGGTCCATGCCGCCAGGTTGCCCCGGTCCTGGAGGAGATCGCCACTGAGCACGCCGACAAGATCGACGTGGTCAAGCTGAACGTGGACGAGAACCCGGTGATCTCGCAGCGGTACAGGATCATGAACATCCCGACGCTCGGCGTGTTCTCCGGCGGCGAGGTCGTCAAGGAGATCGTCGGCGCGAAGCCGAAGTCCGCGCTGCTCCGCGAGCTCGCCGAGTTCATCTGAGCGGAGCCGAGTTCATCTGACCGGAAAGGCCAGCTGAGCTGGCAGGCTTAGGTAACTGAAAGCGGCCTGGCTGGCCGGCCCGGCGATTCTCGCCGCGGCAAGGGCCAGTCGTCTGCGCTGTGACTTTCGCTGTGGCTGCTCTGGCCGCCGCCGCGGCTGGCCGATAACAGCTACTCCCGCCCCGCCGGAGAACTCCCGCAGGACAGGGGACCGGCGGATTCTAGGCCAGCCGGAAGGCACGCTCCGGGCTCATCGAGCCGAGTAGCCGATCCAGCGCGACCTCCACGTCCTCCCGCCAGGAGAGGGCGGTTTTCAGCTCAAGCCGCAGCCGGGGGTAATGAGCATGCGGCCGGACCGTCTTGAAGCCGACGGCCAGCAGGTAGTCCGCGGGAACGACGCACGATAGCGCCTGCCATCTCAGGTCGCCGAACGCCTCGATCGCCTTCACGCCCCGGCGGGTCATGTCCTTGGCTACTCCCTGCACCAGCATCCGGCCGAGGCCGCCACCTGCGAAGTCGCCGAGCACATGCGCAGTCATCAGCAGAACCGCGTCCGCGCTGACCGGGCTGGTCGGAAAGGCCACCGACCGCGGGACGTACTGCGGCGGCGCGTAAAGCATGTATCCGGCTGGGATGCCGTCGACATAGATGATCTTCCCGCAGCTGCCCCATTCCAGCAGGACCGTGGAGACCCACGACTCCTTTTCCAGGACGGAATCGCCGGTCTCCACTGCCCTGGCCTGACTGACCGGATCAAGCTCCCAGAAGACGCAGCGGCGGCATTTCGGCGGCACATCATCGAGATTGTCCAGGGTGATGCTGGCTAGACGACGTGACACCTGACGCTCCTGTGGCCGTTGACAGCGACCCTACTGACGGGATGCCAGAATGGCAGCACGATTCTCCGGCCTGGCCCGGGCCGCCCCGTCATCACCTATGCTACCTACGCCCGGCCGGTCCGGCCGGGCGCTTCGAGCCGACCCGGCGGCCGTCGTTGGCTTCGCGCGCCGGCCCGGGATCGCCGCGGGGGCCCGGGACCGCCGCCCCAGGCCGTCGCCCGGACGCAGCGAGGATGATCGCTAGGCTCGGCGGATGGCGGCCTACCGTAGCTTCGGAAGTGACAATCACGCTGGCGTCCACGATGCTGTCCTGCGCAAGGTCGGCGAGGCGAATGCGGGCCATGTGCCGGCCTACGGCGGCGACGACTGGACCGCGCGGGCGACCGCGCGGCTGCATGAGGAGTTCGGTGCCCGCGGCGGGGTGTATTTCGTCTTCAACGGCACGGCTGCGAACGTCCTCGGGCTGAGCCTGCTGGTCCGCCCGTTTGAGGCGATTATCTGCGCGGAGAGTTCGCATCTCAACGTCGACGAGTGCGGTGCCCCCGAGCGAGTACTGGGCAGCAAGCTGCTGCAGGTTCCGGCGCCGGACGGGAAACTCACGCCGGACTTGGTGGAAAGCCGGCTAGCCGGGCGCGGGGATGAGCACCGTGCCCAGCCGCGCGCCGTCGCCATCGCCCAGGTGACGGAACTCGGCACCTGTTACACACTGCGGGAGCTGGCCGATCTTGCCGGGTTCTGCCGCGCCCATGACCTGCGGCTGTATCTTGACGGCGCGCGGCTCGCCAACGCCGCGGCCCGACTCGGCTGCCAGCTCGCGGACATCGCAGCCCACGCCGACGTGCTCAGCTTCGGCGGCACGAAGAACGGCGCGGCTGGCGCGGAGGCCGTGATCGTGATGGACGCCCAACTGGCTGCCGCGGCACCCTTTCAGCGCAAGCAGCAGATGCAGCTGGCGTCGAAGATGCGCTACCTGGCTGCCCAGTTTCTCGCGCTGCTGGAGGACGAGCTGTGGCGGCACAGCGCGCTTCACGCCAACGCGATGGCCGCCCGGCTGGCCGCAGGAGTCGGCGGCCTGCCGGGAGTGCAGCTGCGCTATCCGGTTGATTCCAACGCCGTATTCGCCGCCCTGGATGCGGAGCACATCAGGATTCTCCAGCGCGACTGGGACTTTCATGTCTGGGACTCTGCCGAGAATCTGGTCCGCTGGATGACGGCGTTTGACACGACGGAAGCAGAGGTGGATGCGTTCGTGGCCGCCGTCGGCATGGCGACCGCCGGGCCGTGACCGCCGAGGCTGGCAGCCTGCCAGGCCTGCCGGCTGCCAGCGCGCGAGTCACCCCGCAACGCGGCCCCGCCAGCCGCCTTAGCCGATCCGCCAGCCGTGATCGGCCGGCGCCCCCTGGCCCGTTCAAGAATCTGGTCATGAGCCTGACGGCAACGCCGGCCCGGATCGGTTCGGCCGGCCGGCCGGACCAGGCAAACTGCCCGCCGCCGTTTCACGTGAAACCCGGCGGTCCGGTGCGCGGTCAGCGGGCCAGCCCGGCGCGGCTGGTCCGGCCGGCCGCCGAGGCCCGAACGCGAGCAACTCGCCGTCGCTTCCGGGCCGGGCAGCGCGGTAGCCATCACTGTTTCACGTGAAACCCCGCGTCCGGTGCGCGGGTGGGAGGCACGGCGCGGCAGGTTCGCGCAGGCGGGCCGACGGCGGGTAGCGCGGGCGACCCGCGGCCCCCGGCCGGGTCAAGGCGAGCGGCGCCGTCACCGTCTCGGCCCGGACGCCCGGCAATCCAGGCCACGGCGGGCGGCGCCTCGCTACCCGGCCTGGCTGGTAGCGCCGGGCGGACGGCTGCCCGGCGAGCGGCCGTCCTCGCCGGTCAGGTCGTCATCGAGCAGATCGATGTGCCACGGGTCACGATGCACCTGCTGCGTTCAGCCGCTGCTGGGCTGGACCGAGCCTGGCGACATTGCCTCGACGATTCGCTCGAGATCTTCAATGGACGCGAACTCCACCACGATTTTGCCTTTGCGCTGGCCGAGTTCCACTTTTACCCGTGTTTCAAAGACGTCCGAAAGCCGGTCAGCGAGCTTCCGCAGGGCCGGCGCGGCTGGCTGCCGGGCCGGTGGCTGCCGGTCCGGCCTGGCAGGCTGCGCGCCAAGCGCCACGATCTCCTCTACCGCGCGCACCGACAGGCCCTCGGCCACGATCCGGCGGGCGAGTTGCTCCTGCGCGCCAGAATCCTGCACGGCCAGCAGCGCCCGGGCGTGCCCCGCGCTCAGCACCCCGGCGGCAACGCGGCGCTGGACGTCCGGCGGCAACTGGAGTAGCCGCAGAGTATTCGAGATATGCGGCCGGGACCGCCCTACCCGCTGGGCCAGCTCCTCGTGCGTCGCGCCGAAATCATCGAGCAGCTGCTGGTAGGCGGCGGCCTCCTCCAGCGGGTTGAGCTGTTCCCTGTGCAGATTCTCGATCAGCGCATCCCGCAGCAGGTCGTCATCGGAGGTCCGCCGGATGATCGCCGGGACATGAGCCAGGCCGGCCCGCTGGCATGCTCGCCACCGCCGCTCGCCCATGACGATCTCATAATGTCCCGGCATGATCGCCCGGACGACCACCGGCTGCAGCAAGCCCACCGCGCGGATAGAACCGGCTAGCTCATCGAGTGCGTCCTCGTCGAATACCTGCCGCGGCTGGCGCGGGTTCGGAGTGATGGCCCCGGTCGGCACCTCGTCAAAGTAGGCGTCAACCCGGCCCGCCCGATCCGGCTCGGCCCGAGCGATGACGGCGCGCCCGGCATCTGCTTCCGCCATTTCCGCCGCGCCCGGCGCCGTCGGGATCAGGGCACCGAGTCCCTTGCCCAGTCCCCGCCTTTGCTGCGGCATTGCCTCGCCTCTCCTCAGTCTCGGCGCAAGTCTCCGCGCCAGTCTCCGCGCCGGCCAGCATGCCGGGGTCAGCCGCATCCGGCCGACGTTGCCTCACCACCATGCTGGTGCCGCCGTGTTCCGGCCGCCGTTCGCGCCCGCGGGCCAGGTCGCCACCGGCCGGCCGGGCGGCCTCGCCGGCCACCGGGCTGCCCCGTGCGGCATCCATCCTGCCAGTAGCAGCGTCACCGCAGGCGCAATCCGCGGTGCGAGGGACACCATCCCGCGGGCGCTCATCGCACTGCGGGAGCCGCCCGGTATGCCATCTCCCGGGCGGCCTCAAGGTAGGCGACCGCCCCGCTGGAGCCAGGATCGTAGGTCATCACGGACTGCCCGTAGCTTGGCGCCTCGGAGACCCGCACGCTCCGCGGGATCACCGACGCAAGGACGATGCCGCCGAAATGCTCTCGCACCTCGTCGGCTACCTGCGCGGCCAGCCGAGTACGGGCGTCATACATCGTCAGCAGGATGGTCGACACCGCCAAGGCCGGATTCAGGTGGCTCTTGACCAGGTTCACGGTCCGCAGCAGCTGCTCGAGTCCTTCGAGCGCGTAGTACTCACACTGGATGGGGATGAGCACTTCCGGGGCGGCAACGAGAGCATTCACCGTCAGCAGCCCGAGCGACGGCGGGCAGTCGATCAGTATGTAGTCGAGATCCGAGGTGTTGTAGCCGCTGAGTGCGCGGCTGAGCCGCGATTCTCGCGCTACCAGCGGGACCAGCTCGATTTCCGCCCCAGCCAGGTCGATAGTCGCCGGAGCGCAGGACAGCTGCGGTATGCCATTCACCGGGCGGACGATGGCAGTCAGCGGCTGGTCATCGACCAGCACGTTGTATACGGACGGAGTTCCGGCGTGATGATCGACATCCAGCGCGGTCGAGGCATTCCCCTGCGGGTCCAGGTCCACGACCAGCACCCGGCAGCCGTGCAGGGCGAGGCTAACCGCCAGGTTGACGGCCGAGGTCGTCTTGCCCACCCCGCCTTTCTGGTTCGCGATCGTGATGACCCGGCAGGCAGCCGGCCGGGGCCATGCCGGGCCGCCGGATCTGGCGACGAGCGCGGCCTGGGCGGCGCGCGCGATCGGCGTGTCACCCGGCCGGCCAGCCTCGCGCGGCATCCGTTCAAGATCGCCGTCCCTGCGCCGGTGCCCGCCGGCCGGCCGGGGACTGCCGCTGGGCCTCGGGCTCTCCCCGAGCCTCGGGCCGCCGTGCTCTCCTACCAGGTCCGCCGCCATCTGGGCCCTGTCCTCCCGCATTCGAACGGTGCTATCTGGACCGCCGGCCGTGCCTGTTTCACGTGAAACCGGCCCCGGGAACGCTGCCAGGGCCGCGCCGTCCCCGGGATCCGGCCAGCCAAGCCCGGCCCGTCCCACTTCGTGGACTGCGGCCGGCCCGGCCGCCGCGGCCGCCCCGGCCGCCGCTTCCCGGCCGCCGCCCGGTGCCGGTCCACTGGCTTCCTGCTGTCCTGCCGCCGGGTCGCGCCCCGCGGGCTGGGCCGGCCATCCCAGGCCCGGCACCGACGCCATCATCGCGATCCTCTCCTCCCGGCGACCTGCCACCGCATGATCCTGCGCCCGCTCCAGCTCCGGTCCTGCCATCGCACGCCAGCCGCGCGGATGCTGACCGACCCGCCGCCGCCAGGCCTTCCCGGCCGGGAGCAACCTGTCACGGCCATTGGGTCTCAGCCCCGGCCCCGGCGGCCGCGGCCGCGGTTATGCGGAACGCCCCGGGACCGCCCAGCGCCGCGGCTGGCCATGCCCTGACCACCAGGCCTCAGGCCATCGGCACCGGGGGCACCGGGCCGCCGGGCCGCATGCCGGGCCTGCCCGGCGATGAAGCGGACCACTGTCGCAGCCGGATCGACCCTACCGCCTCCGGCATGCAGAACCTCCACGTCCTGGGCGCCTAGCCGGCGCAGCTCCGGCAGTGCGCGGCTCAGCTCTGCCGCGGCGCCGGCTCCCTTGATCGCGAGTACCACGCCGCCCGGCCGCACTAGCCCGGCGGCCAGGCCGGCCAGCTTGTACATCGGCGCGACCGCGCGCGCGGTTACCACGTCGGCGGCCAGCCGACCAGCAAATTCCTCGGCCCTGCCCCGCAGCACCTCGGCGTTGCCGAGGCCGAGAGCCCGGACGCATTCCGCGAGGAACCCGGCTCTCCTGGCCATCGGCTCAAGCAACGTGACCGTCACGTCCGGTACCAGCATCGCCAGCACAATCCCGGGCAGCCCGGCACCGGATCCGAGATCTATCAGCGAGCTGCCAGGGGGCACGAGATCGGCAACCACCGCGCAGTTGAGCAGGTGCCGTTCCCAGAGCCGCGCTGCCTCGGCAGGTCCGAGCAGCCCGCGCTCGACCCCGGGCCCGGCGAGCAGGCCGGCATACTGCCCGGCCAAGCCGAGCACGGGCCCGAAAACCTCGGCGGCGGCCGGCGGCGGGCCCGGGGCTGGCAGCACAACCGGCGGCGGCGCGCCCGGCACCCGCGGCGGCGCGCCCGGCTCGTCGGGCGTGGACATCGGCACTTGATCCTGACTCTCCCGGCCGCAGGCCGTCCCGAATGGGCCTCGCCGGAACGCCGGCCGCCAGCACGGCCGACTCGGCTACGTCCGGGTAGCGGCAGCCGGAGCGGCAGCCGGCCAGCCGGCCGCCGCCCGGCAGCCAGCGAGGCCTAGCTCGCCGGCCGGACGACTACCCGCCGGTCAGGCTCCTCGCCCTCCGACTCGCTCCGCAGCCCGGCCGCCGCGACAGCGTCGTGCACTACCTTCCGCTCGAACGGGTTCATCGCGCCGAGCTTCTTGGCGACGCCCGTGCGCCGTACATCGTCGGCCGCCGCGCGGCCCGCCTCGGTCAGCTCGGCCCGGCGCCGCTGCCGGTACCCGCCAACGTCCAGCATGATCCTGGTCCGTGCCCCGGTCTGCCGGTGCACGGCAAGCCTGGTCAGCTCCTGCAGCGCCTCAAGCACCTCACCGCGGGCGCCAACCAGTTCGTCGAGCGTAGCCCCGACTACTGACACGAGCGCCCGGTCGCCTTCTACGTCCATGTCGATGTCGCCATCCAGGTCGGCGACATCGAGCAGGCCCTCTACATAGTCCGCCGCGATCTCGCCCTCAAGCTCCAGATCGGCCAGATCCAGTCCGGCAGCCGCATCGCCGGCCGGCTCACGTTCGGCCGCGGGCCCGTCCCCGGGAGTCCCGGCCGCTGGCACCTCAGCCGTCTGGCCGGCAACTGCATCCGCCGGATACCGCTCCGCGGCTGCTCCGTACGGCTCGGCGACCGCGTTCTCCCCTTGCGTCACTACCGGGCCCTCCTACTGTCGGGGTATACCTTTTCCGGCAACCTGCGGATCCCGGCCGCTCGCGCTACCGCTTGCCTGAGCGCTTGCTCCGCGACTGCCGCTGCCGCTGCTGCCTGACGAGCTTAACCTCGGGCGCCTCCGGCGCCGCCTCCGGCTCTGCCCGGCCCTTTCCCAGCCGCCGCAGCATGCCGCCCCCGTTGCCCGCGCCCTTGCCGTTGGCGGCAGGGCTCGCCGCGCTGCCGGCCGGACGCGTCCCGCTGGCCGGCTTCCCCCGCGACTGCTGCCGCGGTGTCCGGCCCGGCTGCTTTTCCCCGCCGCGACCGGTGCAGGCTTGGCCGGTGCAGGCTTGGCCGGTGCAGGCTTGGCCGGTGCAGGCTTGGCCGGTGCAGGCTTGGCCGGTGCAGGCTTATCCGACCCCCGGCCGCGGCCGCCGGAGCCTGCTCCGGCCGCGGCTCCCGGGCCGGGTGACCCGTTGGACTCCGCGGGCGGGCGCCGCGCCAGTTTCGGCGGGACTCCGCCGGCCGTAGGCACGCCGGCGGCGGCACCGCCGACCGGGAGCGGCTGAGGATAGCGCATGAACAGTACGTACTGCTGTCCCAGCGTCCACAGGTTCGTCGTCACCCAGTACAGGACGAGCCCGAATGGCCAGTACAGCCCAGACAGCGCGAAGAACGGCATGATGTACGCCATGTACTTCTGCGACTGACCCATCGGGTTGTCCGGGGTGGCCGCGGGCATCATGCCGCGCTTCATGCTCTGCCGCACCGTCAGGTAAGTGGTGATCATGCTCACTATCACGGTCAGCAGGATCACGATCCGCACATGCAGCGGGGTGCCGGAGGACAGGAACTTGTCCGCGATCGTCACGCCCAGGATCTCGGCGTGCTGGGCGCTGGCCACCATCGCATGCGACATGCCGTACTTGGTAGGGTCGCCCGGCGCCCACTCGGCGATCGCCCTAAGCACGCTGAACAGGGCGAAGAACATCGGCAGTTGCGCAGCCACCGGGAGACAGCCCATCAGCGGGTTGACGCCCGCTTCCTGGTAGAGCTTCATCATCTCCTGGTTAAGCGTCTGCTTGTCGTTCTTGTACTTCTTGCGCAGCGCCGTCATCTGCGGCGCCAGCGCCGTCATCCGCCGGGTGGTGTGCATCTGCTTGATGAACAGCGGCACCATGAGCAGCCGCATGAAGACCACAAGCAGCACGATGGTCAGCGTCCAGGTCCATCCGCTGGCCGGGCCGAAGACTGGGCTCAGCACGCCGTAGATGCGCGAGAGCACCCACGCGACCGCGTCATAGAGCGGATTAAGCGGGTTCACCAGCTAGCTCCCTTGTGATCTCATCGACAGTGCCCGGCCGTTGCCTTGCTGCGGCAACGCGGGCTCGCGGGCCGGCACCGGATCAAGGCCACCAGAGTGAAACGGGTGGCACCGGCTCAGCCGCCTGGCCGCGAGCCAGCCACCGCGCGCCGCGCCATGCACACCGATCGCCTCCAGGGCGTAGGCGCTGCAAGACGGGAAGAACCGGCACCGGGCGGGAAACAGCGGGCTGACGAAGCGCCGGTACGTGCCGATCAGCGCAGCCAGCAGCCGGGCTGCGGCCGATGGCCGCTCGCTGGCCTCCCGCTGTCTTATCATCACCGACGCAATGCCCCACCCTGCCGCCGCAGCAGTATGCCGAGTACCAGGTCGAGTTCGGCGGCGAGATCCGCCTGGCGTGCGGTCGACGCCCGGGGATTGGCGCGTACCACAAGCAGGCTACCTCCAGGAAGCGACCCTAGGTACCCGCGGGCAAGGTGACGGAGCCGCCGGCGGACCCGGTTCCGCACCACCGCGGCACCCACGGCGCGGCTTACCACGAAGCCCACTCTGGCCGGATCATCCTGGCCGGGGCGCACCAGCAGGTGGCCGGTAAGCAGCGGCCTGCCCGCACGGCGGCCGCGGCGGACCGCCTCGGCAAACTCGGCGCTCCGCCGCATCCTGGCCGCCGCTGGAAGCATCGCTTCGCCCCGGGAAGAAATGCAGCCGCGCAGGTCAGACGCTGACCCGCGCGCGGCCCTTGCGGCGCCGCGCGGCAAGGACAGCTCGCCCCGCCCTAGTGCGCATGCGCAGCCTGAATCCATGCGTCTTGGCGCGGCGTCGGTTGTTCGGCTGGAACGTACGCTTGCTCACTGGGGCTCCAGGTACGGTGCAGGTTTACGGACGGGGCCGGTGCCGACTCCGCCAGGGCCAGGCACGTTTCAGCACAGCCAAAACTGGCGCCGGGGTGACCGGACCAATGAACGTTACGCGGGCCGGCCGCTAGCGGTCAAACTGACCCGTGCCCGATGCCTGACATGGCCGGATGAGCGCACCTGCCAGAGACATCCCTGGCCCGGCGCAACAACGCTATTTGCGCCGCGCGCACAGGAACCGGGCCCTAGGCTGTGGATAGCGGTCCCGGCGGCGGGCCCGGGGGGGCCGGTTGACCGCCCGAGTTATCGACCAGCGGGCAGCGAAGGAGCGGCCACAAGGCGAAACGCGACGTGCACAACCTGTGGAAAAAGCTGTTGATCACATGTGGGGGCTGGCGCGAGATGAACGGTCGATGAGCGAGGCAGACCTCGCGGAGGTGTGGGCCCGGTCCCTCGACGAGCTCGCCGAAATGCACATCGAGCCCGCCCAGCGCGCCTGGCTCCAGCTCACCCGGCCACTTGGGCTGGTCGAGAACACCGCACTGATCGCGACTCCGAATGAATTCGTCAAGGAGCAGCTCGAGACGAGGCTCCGGTCGCTGATCACCAATGCCCTGTCCAGGGAACTCGGCCGTAGCATCCAGCTTGCCGTGACCGTCGATCCGGCCGTCACCGCGGCAATGCCCCTTGCCGCGGACGGCCACGAGCAGTCATTGCCCGGCACGGCCAACGGCCCTGAGCCCGGCATGGCCATGGGCCCCCGGACGCCCGAGTTCGGTGACGGCCGCCTCCCCGGCCGCCACCGGCCGTCACCGGGCGACCCGGCCGCGGACGGCCTCGGGCCGCCGTCCGGGCTCGGCATCACCGCCGGCCGTTCCCTGGAGCACGGCGGCGGGATGGATCCTGTCACCGGCCGGCCCCGGCCGCCGGGCATCCCGGGGCAGACCGCGCCCGGGCACGGGTCGCCGCGGCCCGGCCAGGCGCGGCTGAACCCGAAGTACACCTTCGAGACGTTCGTCATCGGATCCAGCAACAGGTTCGCGCACGCCGCGGCCGTCGCGGTCGCCGAGGCGCCGGCGAAGGCCTACAACCCGCTCTTCGTCTATGGTGACTCCGGACTGGGGAAAACGCATCTGCTGCACGCCATCGGGCACTATGCGCAGAGCCTCTACCAGGGCGTCCGGGTCCGGTACGTCAGCTCGGAAGAGTTCACCAACGACTTCATCAACATGATCAGGGACGGCAAGCAGGACGGCTTCCGGCGCCGCTACCGCGATGTCGACGTGCTGCTCGTAGACGACATCCAGTTCCTGGAGAACAAGGAAGGCACCCAGGAAGAGTTCTTCCATACCTTCAATACTCTGCATAACGCGAGTAAGCAGATCGTGATCTCGAGCGACCGCGCGCCCAAGCGCCTGGTGACCCTGGAAGACCGGCTGCGGAGCCGGTTCGAGTGGGGGCTGCTCACCGATGTACAGCCCCCTGAGCTAGAGACTCGCATCGCCATCCTGCGCAAGAAGGCGGTACAAGAAGGACTCAACGCCCCGCCAGAGGCGCTCGAATACATCGCGAGCCGCATCTCCACCAACATTCGCGAGCTTGAGGGCGCGCTGATCAGGGTCACCGCGTTCGCCAGCCTCAACCGCCAGTCGGTGGATCTGCAGCTGGCCGAGATCGTCCTGAAGGACTTGATCCCCGAGGCACAGGGACCGGAGATTACCGCCGCCACCATCATGGGCCAGACCGCGTCCTATTTTGGGCTCTCCATCGATGACCTCTGCGGCACCTCGCGGTCCCGCGTCCTGGTCACCGCCCGGCAGATCGCCATGTACCTGTGCCGCGAGCTGACTGACCTGTCCTTGCCGAAGATCGGACAGCAGTTCGGCGGCCGCGACCACACCACTGTGATGCACGCCGACAGGAAGATCCGCTCCCTGATGGCCGAGCGGCGGTCCATCTACAACCAGGTGACCGAGCTGACCAACCGGATCAAACAGCAGGCCCGGTCCGGGTGAACGGTTACATAACAGCGCCCCGCGCGACAATCAGTGCGCACAGGCTGTGGACAAACCTGTGGATGCGCTTGGGACAAGCGGAGGACAACTACTGCCGGCCGGGGGGTAACCGCAAGGGGACCAGCCGGGGGCGGTGCAGTATTCACAGCCAGCGCGTGGCGACGCGGCCGCGGGGCACAGCCACTGTGGACGGATGTACCCGCGCTGACCTGCGGCAGTGCCCGGTGTCCCCAGTGTCCACCGACCCTATGACTACTACCTTTCTTTATTTCGCTGAGATACTAAGTACCAAGCAGGCAGCCCGCGCGCTCAGCCGGGCGGGCCGCTGGCAGGTGCCGAGACCGGGAGGCAGCTTCCTGTGAAGATTCAGGTGGAACGTGATGTCCTGGCCGAGGCAGTGGCGTGGACCGCGCGCGCGCTCCCGGCCCGCCCGACCGTTCCGGTGCTGGCCGGGATGCGGCTGCAGGCCGGAGCCGAGCTCACGTTGTCCAGCTTCGACTACGACGTGTCGGCGCAGGCCCGGGTGCCGGTGACGGCAGAGGAAGAGGGCAGCGCCCTGGTCTCCGGGCGGCTGCTCGCCGAGATCAGTCGCAGCCTGCCGAGCCGGCCGGTCCAGATCGCGTCGGATGGTGCGCGCGCCGTCCTCACCTGCGGAAGCTCTACCTTCACGCTGCTGACCATGCCGGCCGACGAGTACCCGGCGCTGCCGGAGATGCCGCCTGCCGCCGGATCAGTGGGCAGCGACGCGTTCGCCTCCGCGGTGAGCCAGTCGGCCACGGCGGCCGGCCGGGATGACACCCTGCCGGCCCTCACCGGCGTGCGGATCGAGATCGAGGGCGACGCCATCACGCTGATCTCGACGGACCGCTACCGGCTCGCCGTCCGCGAGCTGCGCTGGACCCCGGCGCGGCCCGACCTTTCCGCCGCGGTGCTCGTGCCGGCCAGGGCGCTGGCCGAGACGGCCCGGTCGCTGACCTCGGGCGCGGAAGTGTCGATCGCACTAGCCCTGCCGGGCGAGGCCGGAATCCGGCGGGGACGGCATGATCGGCTTCGAGGGGGCCAGGCGCACGACCACGCGGCTGCTCGGCGGCGAGTTCCCGCGGTACGAGGCGCTGCTGCCGGCGCACGTCAACTCGGTCGCCGAGATATCCACCAGCCAGCTGGCCGAGGCAGTCAAGCGGGTAGCGCTCGTCGCCGAGCGCAACACCGCCGTCCGGCTCGCATTCACGCCCGGCCAACTCGTCCTCGAGGCCGGAACCGGGGACGAGGCGCAGGCGGTAGATATCCTGGAGGCAAGCTACGAGGGTGACGACCTGTCGATCGCCTTCAACCCGCAGTACCTGCTCGACGGCCTGGCCGCGATCGACTCGGACATGGCCAGGATCTCGTTCACCGAGCCGGGCAAGCCGGCGCTGATAACCGGCAAGCCGGCCCCGGACGGCCAGCCCGACTACCGGTACCTGCTGATGCCGATCCGGCTCGGCGGGTAGGCCAGGCGTGGCCGGCCCGATGGCTGACAATGTCGGCACGGCCACTGACATGGCCGGCCAGTAGTCTGCACTGCCGTGCGTATCACCCGGCTCGCGCTGACAGATTTCCGCTGCTACGCGTCGGCGGAGCTAACCCTCGCGCCTGGCGTGAGTACCTTCCTAGGACTCAACGGGCAGGGCAAGACCAACCTGGTCGAGGCGGCGGCCTATGTCGCGACGCTGGGCAGCCACCGGGTGGCTAGCGACGCGCCGCTGATCCGCCGCGGCGCCGAGCGCGCGATCCTGCGCGCGATGGTCACGTCGCAGGCCAGGGACAGCCTGGTGGAGATCGAGATCAACCCGGGCAGGGCGAACCGCGTCCGGCTGAACCGGATGCCGTTGGCTCGCCCGCGCGAGGTGCTCGGGACGCTGCGCTGCGTGCTCTTCGCGCCGGAGGATCTCGCTGTCGTCAAGGGCGACCCCGATCAGCGTCGCCGGTATCTCGATGACCTGCTGATCGCCACCGCGCCGCGGTACGCGGGCACCAGGGCCGACTACGAGCGGGTGCTGCGCCAGCGTACTGCGCTGCTGAAATCGGCCAGGGCCCGCGGCGGCGGGGCGCCCGCCGCGCTCGATGCATGGGACGAGCAGCTGGTCCGGACGGGCGCCGAGCTGACCGCCGCCCGGCTGGCCCTGGTCGCGGCGATCCGGCCGCTGGCCGCAAAGGCATATGCCGCCGTGTCCGGGGACGACGGCGCGGCCGGGATGACCTACCACCAGCCGTTCGGCGGCAAGAGCGAGCCGCCGGGCGGCCTGGCCGAGCTGCAGGACGTGCTGCGCGGCGCGCTGGCTGCCGCCAGGACGGCCGAGCTTGACCGCGGCGTCTGCCTGGTCGGCCCGCACCGGGACGATCTCGAGCTGCGGATCGGCGACCTGCCGGCCCGCGGCTACGCGAGCCACGGCGAGTCATGGTCACTGGCGCTCGCGCTCCGGCTGGCCGCCTACGAGCTGCTGAGATCGGACGGCGAGGATCCGGTGCTGCTGCTCGACGACGTCTTCGCCGAGCTTGATGCCGGGCGCCGGGAGCGGCTTGCCATGCTGGTAGGCGACGCCGAGCAGGTGCTCGTGACGGCCGCGGTGACCGCGGACGTCCCGCTCGTCCTGGCCGGACCGAGATTCGACGTGGCCGGCGAGACGATCAGCCGTGCCTGAGCGGGACCCGGACCGCGCGGCCAGACGGCTGTCCGCAGCTGAGGCGGAGCCCGTCGGCAGCATGCGGCGGGCGGAGTCCCCGGACGGCGCGGAGCCGGATCTCGACGTTGGGCGGCCGGCAGCTGCGGGCGGCAGTGCCGATCCTGGTGCCGATCCTGATGCGGTGCCGTCCGTGCCGTCCGCCGACCCAGCGGGCCGCGCGCAGCTTGCCCGCGAAGCCCTGCTGGCCGCGAAGGCGGACTCGGCGGCGAGGGGGAACTGGCCGGGCCGCCGGGCCAGCCAGGCGGCCGGAACGACATCGGCCGGAGCCGCAAGGCGGCGGCATCGCAGGGAAGACCCGGAGCCGCTGAACACGGCCATCGCCGGCCTGATCGATGCCCGCGGCTGGCGGCTCGCCGCCGCGGCGGGCTCGGTATTCGGCCGGTGGGAGCAGATAGTCGGCCCCGAGCTCGCCGCGCACACCCGGCCGGACGGTCTCGCCGACGGCGAGCTGACCGTGACGGCGGACTCGACCGCCTGGGCGACGCAGGTCCGGCTGCTGGCCGCCACGCTCGTGCGCAGGGTGAACGCTGAACTTGGCGACGGCGCGGTAAAACGGGTCAAAGTGCACGGCCCGGCCGCACCGCGGCGGCCCGGTCAGTGGCGGTCGCGCGATAGTCGCGGCCCGCGTGATACGTACGGCTGAGCCTGACGGTACTCCCAGGTAAAATGGTGAGTGCACCAAGGCGGACGGCGGCGGGGGTTCGCGCGGCCCGCTGGTGTCCGTTCCAGGAGGAGCTTCCACTTTGTCGTATGACGCACGGTCGATCACGGTCCTCGAAGGCCTGGAGGCGGTACGCAAGCGCCCCGGCATGTACATCGGCTCTACCGGCGAGCGCGGACTGCACCATCTGGTCTATGAGGTAGTCGACAACGCCGTGGATGAGGCGCTGGCCGGATACTGCGACCGGATCGAGGTGACCTTGCTCGCCGACGGCGGCGTGCGGGTATGGGACAACGGTCGTGGCATCCCGGTCGACAACCACCCGGTGGAGAACCGGCCCGCGATCGAGGTCGTGCTGACCACGCTGCACGCGGGCGGGAAATTCGACGGCAAGTCCTACGCGGTTTCCGGCGGCCTGCACGGCGTCGGCGTGTCAGTGGTGAACGCGCTGTCGGCGCGGCTGAAGGCAGAGATCCGCCGGGATGGCTATACCTGGCGGCAGTCCTATGAGATCAGCCAGCCTGTCAGCCCGCTGGTGCGAGGCGAGCCGACGGACCAGACCGGCACCACGATCACGTTCTGGCCGGACGGCACGATCTTCGAGACGACTGCCTGGTCCTTCGAGACACTGTCCCGCCGCCTGCAGGAGATGGCGTTCCTGAACCGCGGCCTCGCGATCGTGCTGACCGACCAGCGGCCCGACCACATCAACGGAGAGCCGCGCGTCGCCAGCTATTGCTACGAGGGCGGCATCGCGGATTTCGTCCGCTACCTGAACGCGTCCAAGGAGGCCGTGCACGCGTCGATTATCGACTTCGGCGGCGACGGCGAGGGAATCTCGGCCGAGATCGCCATGCAGTGGAGCGGCGCGTACTCCGAATCCGTGCACACCTTCGCGAACACGATTAACACGGCCGAGGGCGGCACGCACGAGGAGGGCTTCCGGGCGGCGCTGACGACCATCGTGAACAGGTATGCCCGCGAGCAGAACATGCTGCGGGAGAAGGACGACAACCTGACCGGCGATGACGTGCGCGAGGGCCTTACCGCGATCATCCACGTGAAGCTCGCGGAGCCACAGTTCGAGGGCCAGACCAAGACCAAGCTGGGAAACACCGAGGCCAAGTCGTTCGTGCAGCGGGTATGCAATGACCACCTGCGGGACTGGTTCGAGCGCAATCCCGGCGAGGCCAAGGCCATCATCATCAAGGCCACCCAGGCGGCCAGGGCCAGGATCGCCGCCCGCCAGGCCCGCGACCTGACCCGCAAGAACCTGATGGGCGGGTCGGGGCTGCCGGGCAAGCTGGCCGACTGCCAGTCCGGCGATCCGGTGCAGTGCGAGATCTACGTGGTGGAGGGGGACTCGGCGGGCGGCTCGGCGAAGAACGGCAGGGACCCGAAGTTCCAGGCGATCCTGCCGATCCGCGGCAAGATCCTCAACGTCGAGAAGGCCAGGATCGACCGGGTACTAAAGAATAACGAGGTCCAGGCGATGATCACCGCCCTGGGCACCGGAATCCATGAAGAGTTCGACATCGCCAAGCTCAGGTACTACAAGATCATCCTGATGGCGGACGCCGACGTGGACGGCCAGCACATCACGACGCTGCTGCTCACCCTGCTGTTCCGATTCATGAAGCCGTTGATCGAGGCCGGGCATGTCTACCTCGCCCAGCCGCCGCTTTACAAGATCAAGTGGGAAGGCCGGAACCCGCCCGGCTACGCCTACTCCGACCCAGAGCGAGACGCCGTGATCGAGGCGGGCATCGCCGATGGCAGGCGGGACCCCAGGCCGCGGGATGGCGTGCAGCGGTTCAAGGGACTCGGCGAGATGAACGCGAACGAGTTGTGGGAGACCACGATGGACCCGGCCCGGCGGGTGCTGCGCCAGATCACGCTGGACGATGCCGCCCAGTCCGACGAGCTGTTCAGCGTGCTGATGGGCGAGGACGTGGAGTTGCGGCGCGCGTTCATCCAGCGTAACGCGAAGGATGTCAGGTTCCTGGACATCTGAGCGAGCAGGATGCCCGGCCGGCGGGCTTCCCCCCCATGATCACCAAGGGTCGGCGCCGGACCGGGCGCCACATCCGCCGGGATCGTGTAACTGGTACTGGCTGAGAAGAGACGCGAAGTGACCGACGTGAATACGCCCGACGCCCCCGCGGGCGGGCACGACCGCACCGAGCCTGTCGACATCCAGGTAGAGATGCAGCGCAGCTACATCGACTACGCGATGTCCGTCATCGTCGGCCGCGCGCTGCCCGACGTGCGGGACGGCCTGAAGCCCGTGCACACCCGCATCCTGTACGCAATGTACGACGGTGGTTACCGGCCCGAGCGCGGCTACTCCAAGTGCGCCCGCGTGATCGGCGAGGTGATGGGCCAGTACCACCCGCACGGCGACAGCGCCATCTATGACGCGCTCGTCCGGCTGGCCCAGCCCTGGGCGATGCGGATGCCGCTGGTGGACGGCCAGGGCAACTTCGGCTCGCCCGGCAACGACCCGGCGGCCGCGCACCGCTATACCGAATGCCGGCTGGCCCCGCTGGCGATGGAGATGCTGCGGGACATCGACAAGGACACCGTCGACTTCCGGGCCAATTACGACGGGCGTTCCAGAGAGCCGACGGTACTGCCGAGCCGGTTCCCCAACCTGCTGGTCAACGGCTCGGAGGGGATCGCGGTCGGCATGGCGACCAAGATCCCGCCGCACAATCTGCGCGAGCTGGCGTCCGGCGTTCAGTGGTTCCTGGAGAACTTCGAGGCGACGGACGAGGAGCTGCTAGCGGCCCTGATCGAGCGGGTCAAGGGCCCGGACTTCCCGACCCGTGGGCTGATTGTCGGCCGCCGCGGCATTCAGGAGGCCTACCGCACCGGCCGCGGCTCGATCACCATGCGTGCCGTCGTCGAGGTGGAAGAGGACCGCCGGGGCCGCGCCTGCCTGATCGTCACCGAGCTGCCCTACCAGGTCAACCCGGACAATCTCGCGGTGAAGATCGCCGAGTTGGTCAAGGACGGCCGGGTCGGTGGCATCGCCGAGGTCCGGGAGGAGTCCAGCGGCCGCACTGGCCAGCGGCTGGTGATCGTGCTGAAGCGGGATGCGGTCGCCAAGGTCGTGCTGAACAACCTGTACAAGCACACGCAGCTGCAGGAGACCTTCGGCGCCAACATGCTGGCCCTGGTCGACGGGGTGCCCCGCACCCTGCGGCTGGACCAGATGATCAGGTACTGGGTCACGCACCAGATCGAGGTGATTGTCCGGCGGACCCGGTACCTGCTACGCAAGGCACAGGAGCGGGCCCACATCCTGAGTGCGCTGCTCAAGGCGATCGACCAGATTGATGCGGTGATTGCGCTCATCAGGGCCAGCGCGTCGGCGGCCGCGGCGCAGCAGGGCCTGATGGACCTACTTGACATCGATGACATCCAGGCCAGGGCGATCCTTGACATGCAACTGCGCAAGCTCGCCGCACTGGAGCGCCAGCAGCTTGTGGACGAGTACGAGGAGCTGATGGCGCAGATCGCCGACTACGAGAGCATCCTCGCCTCACCCGAGCGGCAGCGGCAGATCGTCGGCTCCGAGCTTGCCGAGATCGTCGCCAAGTACGGCGATGACCGGCGAACGGAGATCATCGCCTATGACGGCGACATGTCCGTCGAGGATCTGATCGCCGAGGAGGACGTCGTCGTCACGATCACCCGCGGCGGCTATGCCAAGCGCACGAAGACGGACCTGTACCGGGCGCAGCGCCGGGGCGGCAAGGGAGTGCGCGGCGCGCAATTGCGGACCGATGACATCGTCGAGCACTTCTTCGTCACCACCACCCACCACTGGATCCTGTTCTTCACCAACAAGGGCCGGGTCTACCGTGCCAAGGCCTATGAGCTGCCGGACACGGCCAGGGATGCTCGCGGCCAGCATGTCGCGAACCTGCTCGCCTTTCAGCCCGACGAGCGCATCGCCGAGGTGCTGGCGCTGCGGGACTACGCGGTTTCCCCTTACCTGGTGCTGGCCACGTCCTCCGGGCTGGTAAAGAAATCCAGGCTGACCGACTTCGACTCGCCGCGGGCAGGCGGGATCATCGCGATCAACCTGCGCGAGGACGACGAGGTGATCGCCGCCAGGCTGGTCTCGCCGGAGGACGATCTGCTGCTGGTCAGCCGGCATGCACAGGCGATCAGGTTCCGCGCCGCCGACGATGCGCTGCGGCCGATGGGCCGGGCCACGTCCGGCGTTATCGGAATGCGGTTCACTGACGGAGACGAGCTGCTCGGCATGCACGTGGTCCGGGCAGGCGCGGATGTGCTGGTGGCCACCGGCGGCGGCTATGCCAAGCGAACGCCTGCCGACCAGTATCCGGTGCAGGGTCGCGGCGGTCGCGGCGTGCTGACCGCCAGGATCGTCGAGACCAGAGGCGAGCTGGTCGGAGCGCTGATGGTCCGGCCAGAGGACGAGGTGTTCGCGATCACCTCGGCCGGCGGGGTGATCAGAACCGCGGCGGCCGAGATCAAGATGTCGGGTCGGCAGACCATGGGCGTGCGGCTGGTGAACCTGGCATCCGGCCAGAGCCTGGTCGCTATCGCCAGGAACGCCGAGTCCGCGGCAGCCGTCGTAGAGGCGGGCGCCGCGGACGGCACGGACGATGATCTGGATGCGGCTGGCTCCGCCGAGCAGGTTACCGGAAGTGCCGACGACCCTGCGGATGCGCCGGGAGCCGGGCCGGGCCCGGCCGCGCCGGCCGCGGAAGCGTCGGCTGAGAACGGGCCTGGCAACCAGTTGTGACAAGTGGGATGCGCTGGGAGTCCTGTTGCGAGGGTGAGACTGGTAACGGCAAATCCAGTAACGATGAGCCGCAGGGGTGCAGCGATGGCCGTAGATCGACGGACGCAACGTAGCGGGGGTCAGCCGCGTCTAATAGGTGAAGGCGCGGATGATGGTCGGGCTCTCGCGGACAATGACCAGTCATCTGGGGATAACCTCATGACAAGCGACCTTCCGGAGGAGGACGAGGTGGATCACCGCGTGGAGCCACCGTCGTGGCTGCCCGAAGGGGCTGCCCGAGATCAGGCCCCGACCGGGGACCAGTCGTACACCGGGGGCCAGCAGTCCGCGCTGGCTGATCCGCCGTCCGCCAGTGGCAGCCTGCCGCCGTCCGCCAGTGGCAGCCTGCCGCCGCTGGCCGGCGAGGTCGGGGGGGCAGCTGACCAGAACGTGATGGCACCGCCCTATCCCGCTTCGGTCACTACGCCGTCCGCCGGGATGGGCTCGATGGCTTCGCCATTCGGCATCCTGACCAGCCCGGGCAAGACCAAGAAGGCTCCTAGGCCACCTAAGCCGCCCAAGGTTGCCAAGACGCAGGCAAGGCAGGCTCAGAACGGCGCATTGCCGCCGCGCCGCGCCCAGCTAGCGGTGATCAGGCTGGAGCCATGGTCGGTGATGAAGTTCAGCTTCATGATCTCGCTCGTGGGCTGGGTAGTGCTCTTCGTCGCCGTCGCCGGGCTCTACTACGTGCTGTCCAAACTCGGTGTCTTCCACTCGATCGAGACATCGGTCTCCAGCGTCACCTCCGGCAAGGACTCTGCTGGCGTGCAGGCCAGCAACTGGTTCTCCGCCTCCAAGGTGCTCGGTTACACGATGCTGGTCGGCGCCGTGAACGTGATCCTGATCACTGCGCTCGCCACTGTTGGCTCGGTAATCTACAACCTGGTCACGCACGTGGCCGGCGGCATTGAGGTCACCCTCAAGGATACCGACTGACGCTCTGGTCGGCGCTTGCGGTAATCTGTCCCGGCGGCGCACGGTCCGTTCCTGCCGCCACCCCCGAGGGCCTGTAGCTCAGCCGGTTAGAGCGCTTCCCTGATAAGGAAGAGGTCGGAGGTTCAAGTCCTCCCAGGCCCACCCAGGTCAAAGGCCATATCGCTGGTCTGACCAGATCAGCGCAAGAGCCAATGTCAGAGCCTAACGCTAGCCTTGCCGCATGGCAGTCAAGCGGCGCGGACGCGGCGAGGACAGCGTCTACTTCGACCAGGCCAACGGCTACTGGGTCGCGTCGGTGTCGCTCGGCTACTCCCCGGACGGCAAGCGCAGGCGCC
>CAWIJO010000015.1:0-33784 GCA_963836355.1 uncultured Actinomycetes bacterium
CAGCGAGTTCCTGGCGGATCCAGGCTCTCGCTGGCCGGGCCCCGGCTGACCGCCGGCCAAGAACCTACCCCGGGATCATGTCGAACGTGCCCGGGGCGGGCGGCAGGCCTGGTCCCGATGACGATGGTGGCGGCCAGCTCGGCGGACCTGGCCACCCGCGGGATCAGCCCGCTGCGGGCGACGGCTTCGGCGGCGCGCGGCGCCTGGCGCTCGCTCAGCTCGACCAGCAGGTGGCCGCCGGGGGCGAGCCACGGCGGCGCTGCGGCGATCAACCGGGACACGAGGTCGAGCCCGTCCGCGCCGCCGTTCAGCGCCATCGGCGGCTCGTGCATACGGGCCTCCCTGGGCAGCAGCCTGACCTCATCGGCGGGCACATAAGGCGGGCTGGCGACCAGGACATCCACGCGGCCCCGCAGCCCGGCCGGCAGCGGCTCGCACAAGTCGCCTTCGTACACCTGGCCGACACCGTCGATGTTGCGGCGGGCGCATCGGATCGCGGCGGGGTCGATGTCGACAGCGTGCAACTCGACCTGACCGTGCTGGCCGGCCGCCGGCCAGGACAGCGCGGCAGCTATCGCGGCGCCTATCGCGCCTGAGCCGCAGCACAGGTCAACGACGACGGCCCGCGGCTGGCCGAGGCGGCCGAAGGCAGCCCCGCGGGCACCCGAGGCAGCCTCGCGGGTGCCGGAAGAGATCCCCCGAGCCAGGGCAGCGGCCTCACGGACCAGCAACTCGGTGCGACGGCGAGGCACGAACACACCGGGATCCACGGCTATCCGCAGGCCGCAGAACTCAGCCCAGCCGAGGACGTGCTCCAGCGGCAGGCCCGCGGCCCGCCGGTCCACCAGGCCGGCGAGGTTACCCGGCGTTGCTGCCGTCGAGATCAGCAACTGCGCCTCATCCTCGGCGAAGACGCATCCTGCCGCCCGGAGCCTGGTGACAATGGCGGACCAAGTGAGCGACGGCGACGGCGGAGAACTGGGCCGGGGCGGAGGTGCGGGGGGAGACGACATGGGAGCCCTTCATGGTGGCGACGGGCGCTCTCCCCTGTCACCTAGGCCGGGTGAACCGCATGGCCGCGAAGTGAGAGCACCCGGCCTGATCTTGACATACTGGCCGCTGTGCAAGGGCCACGCGTGCTGCTGTTCGACGTATTCGGAACGCTCGTCGACTGGCGGTCCAGCCTGATCGAGGTCGCCGAGGCGGCCGGAGCCCGCGCGGACTGCCGGGCCGACTGGTCGGGCATCGTGGACGACTGGCGCCGTGCGTATCAGCCCGCTATGGACCAGATTCCGCCGTGGTGCGGCGTGGCGCGACCTCGACTCCCTGCAGCGGGAGACGCTGGCCGGCGTGCTGGCACGGCGCGGCGTCAGGCTGCCCGTAGCCGGCCGGGAAGCGCTGCTCGGCGGCTGGCGGCAGCTGCGCCCCTGGCCAGATAGCCGGGAAGGACTCGACCGGCTGCGCCGCGATCACGTCACTGCCACGTTGTCGAACGGCCATCTCGCGCTGCTAGCCGACCTGCTCAAGTTCGCCGATCTCCGCGTTGACGCGGTGCTCTCGGCCCAGCTGGCCGGCGGCTACAAGCCCGATCCTGGGGTGTACCGCACGGCCCTTCGGCTGCTCGACTGCCGGCCAGCGGAGGCCGGCATGGTCGCTGCGCACCCGCCAGACCTGCATGCCGCCGCCGCGCTTGGCCTCCGGCCGATCTTCATCCGGCGGCCGCTTGAGTGGGGACCTGGCGCTCCCGCGGCGGAGGCACCGGCGCTGGACGGCCTGCTCCAAGCCGACGGGCTCGTTGCGCTGGCTGAACTGCTCGGCTGCTGACAACCGTGACACGACGCGGCCGGCCGACGATCCCCCACCAACCGCAAGGCCCTGCTCGAACCAGTGAGGCCTGCCCGGCAGCCCGGGGACAAGGCACGGCAGGACGAGAAGGTTCCGCTGGCTGCGGGTGGCGCGCTTGGCGTCGATGCCGCGATGCAAGCGGGCCACCATCCGCAGCTGCACGATGCGCGCGGTTCCCGGGATCACCACGAGCAGCACGCCGAGGACCGCCGCCAGCAGCAGCGCGACGCCCAGCGGCAGGTGCCCGTGCGCGCCGAAGAAACTGATGTCCACCCGCTGGCTGTTCTCCAGGATGAAGGTCAGCAGCAGCAGCAGCCCGCGGCCATCCCGACACATATAGTCGCGTAATTGGACAATCACATCTAGTAGTAACAACTGGCTGACCTGGACAGATTCTTCTAGTAGCATCTTGATCGCTCTTAGTTCCCGCGCCTACAGGGCTGCCGCCCTAGATGGGCCATGAGCATTAACCTGGCCAAAGCACGAGGGGATCCTTGACCGGCCAAGATCGCGCCCGGACGCCTGCTTCGGAACATCGCCGGCTCAGGGCCCGCAAGCAGAAAAGGGCCTGGCTCGGCGACTTCCCCTCCCTAGCAATCAACGGAGCGTCCACGCCATCTGTCCGGTTAGCCAGTCCGCGCATGATTAATGGCCGCGCAGCGACCGACATGAGCCGAGCACCTGGCCTGGAGTCCGCTAGCCGGGTAACAAAATGGTCGCCGATACGGCCATGATCCACGCGACCAAGAGCAATCGGCGGCAGGCGGTGAGCGCCTCGCTGGTGTCGGGACTCCGAACTGACCACATGGTGCGCAACTCGCTGTACCTGATCCTTAGTTCAGGTCTGCAGGCCGCGCTGGGCTTCGCGTTCTGGATTGTCACGGCGCGATTGTTCAGTACCGCAGACGTGGGAAGAGCGAGTTCGCTGATTTCCGCGACGACGGTCATCGCCTACCTCGCCCTCCTCGGGCTCAACAGCACCCTGGTCCGGTATCTGCCGACCGCTCTCGACTGGGATGCGCTGATCAGTACCGGGCTGCTGCTCGTCGCCCTTTGCGGCGCCGGGATCGGCCTGCTCTTCGTACTTGCGACTCCGGTGTTAGCGCCGCGTCTCGCGTTCGTCGAGCATCAGCCAGCGCTGGCGGCCGGCTTCGTGCTGTTGACCGCCGCCGCAGCCGTCAACCTCTTGACGGACTCCGTCTTCATCGCCGCACGCAAGGCGGGCTATTGCGCGTTGACAGACGGGGCTATCGGCGGAGCCATCAAGATTCTCTCTGGCATGATCCTGGCCGGCACCGGCGCATACGGGCTCTTCTGTGCATCTGTCGGCGGCTTTGCCTCGGCGGCTCTTGCCAGCCTGGTGCTGATGACCACGGCGCTACATTGGCGGCCTTCGCTCAGGAAACCGCTGCAGACGCTCAGGCCGTTGCTCCGGTTTTCGGGCGCCAATTATGCCGGAAATGTCTTGTGCGTACTGCCCCCCTTAGTCGTGCCGCTCATCGTCATCGACCGTCTCGGAGCCCCGTCAGCGGCATACTACTTCGTTGCCTTTCAGGTGGCCACGCTCCTGTACTCGGGAGCCTATGCCGTCGGCCAGACGTTCCTAGCGGAAGGATCTTATACCGGTGCAGACCGCCGCGAACTCCTGCGGCGCAGCCGGCGTGTATTGACGGTGTCGTGCCTGCCGGCGTGCCTGGTGCTCGTCGTGGCAGCACACTGGGCGTTGCTCGCGTTTGGAGCGAAATACAGCCAGCATGGAACACCCAGCCTTATACTGCTCGCGATCGCTGCTATGCCGATTGCCGCGAATAACTGGCTGTGGACAGCGCTCCGCCTGTCTGGCCAACTCCGAGTGCTCGTCCTAAGCAACGGGGTATACGCGGTCGGCATCTGCGGGCTGGCGTGGCTTCTGGCGCCGACCGGATTGACCGGATTGACTGCCGCATGGCCAATAGGAAGCCTACTCAGCGCCGCTCTGGCCGCATTGCCGAGCAGGACACCAGCGCGTCACCGACGAACCACCCGAACTCGGCCGGGAAGCCGGGCCCAGCCACGGCGGGAGAACGCCGCCGCGGAATCCTGCAGCGGCCCAAGCCCCGGTAGCCGCTCGGCGACAGTGGCTGCCCCCGACAGACTTTGTCGGGAGATGAACGGACAGGAGAAATGCATGAAGAATGCAAGACTCGTCAAGAGACCGCCGCCTAGCGTGCTCATCGTCTCCGCCTACGCCCACCCTCATATCGGTGGCGTTGAGGTCGTCGTCGGCCAGCAGGCGCGCACGCTGGCGACGCTTGGCCACGACGTGACGGTCGTCACCAGTCGCTGCGACGAAAGCGGGGCTAGGCACGAACGGGTCGACGGCTATACGGTAATCCGCATCGCGGCCTGGAATGGACTGGAAAACCGCAGCGGCGTCCCATTTCCGATATGGAGCACGAGCGCGATATGGCGGCTTGTCAGCCTAGTTCGCAGCGCCGATCTCGTCCACGTGCACGATGTCTACCACGGATCGTCCGTTCTAGCGGCCATCTTGGCGAAACTACTTCGCCGACCGCTTTTCGTCACTCAGCACGTCGGGATCGTGGAGCACGACAAGGTAATTGTGAAGTCGGCACAAAGGCTCATCTACTCGTCCGTTGGCCGACTATTGTGGCGCTGGGCAATGACGATAACGATATACAATCCGATCGTAGGCGCATTCCTCAAAAGATACGGCGTGCCAGCTGGCAAGATCAACCTCACTTATAACGGAATAGACACAGAAGATTTCTGTCCCGGAGATCCCAGTGCATCGCGAGCAATTCGGGAAAGGCACGGGCTAGCACTCGATGTGCCTATCATCCTGTTCGTTGGCCGGCTGGTACCCAAAAAGGGGTTCCAGAAGCTGCTTGACGCCAGTGGCCCGGAGTACGAACTGGTGCTCGTCGGGCCGGGCAGAGTCCCAGACCACCTCCCGGCCAGTGCGACGTTGCTTGGTCCAGTCAGCCGCAGGGAGCTTAGGGATCTATACCAGGCGAGCGATATCTTCGCCTTCCCCGCGGTCGGAGAAATGCTCACGTTGGCGATGCAAGAGGCGATGGCCTGCGGGTTGCCGGTCGTCGCAACTGCTGAGGATGCCTACTCCGAGTATGACCTCGATCGATCCGGCATCGCGCTGGTCCCGCCCGAGTCGCACGTCCTCCGCTCGACCTTTCTCTCTATCCTCGGCGATTCCGGTCGAATGGCCCACATGCAGGCCTACTCCAGGCGCCTGGCCGAAGATCGGTTCGACTGGCGACGGAACTCGGAGCACCTGGCATCCGCATACAACGGGGCGCATGACTCGGTGGGCTCTCTCGGCCTGAATGGATGTGGCAGACGGATATGAATCCCGATGGTCAGGACGTGGCCGCATGACTCGTACGACAGTGGCCTGCCCGGAGCAGGTTCGCCCGGCAGGCAACCGCGACTGGCCGGGCCTCGCGAGCGCTGGTCTAATTGCCGGCGCAAACGTCTCTGTACTGACCGGCTTCCGGGTGCCGTTCATCGGGCCAGCGATAGGCTTCTGGTTTCTCGTGATCCACCCGGTTTACCTCCTGTGCACGAGCTCGGTCTGGCGCGGATCATCGACCGCTGAACGTCTGGGTTATAGCCTCACCGCGACACTGCTCCTTCTTATGCTTGGCGGGCTCGGCGTAAACACTCTTCTGCCCCTAATAGGAGAGCAACGTCCGCTCGACCCGATCCCCGTCCTCATTCTTGGTGACGCACTTACCGTGGCCCTGTATCTTTTTCGCCGACAGTATCCCGCGAAGCTTTCGTGGTCGGCGCAGGTCGAGGCAATCGGACCGGCCGAAAGTCGCCTGCTGGCCGGGGCTGGTCTTTGCCTTGCGTTCGCAGTTCTCGGCGCGAACCGACTCAACAATGGTGCTGGCTGCCAGGTCAGTCTCATGGCGCTCGCTGGCATCACGTTAACACTCTTGCTCCTGCTGCGCTGGCACGAACAAGTGCGCGATAGTATAACCACCGCTACCTTGTACCTGCTCTCCCTCGCGTTGCTACTGATGACCTCATTACGGGGTTGGTATGTGACCGGACATGATATCCAGCTGGAGCATAGGATCTTTCAGCTGACCGCGGCGCACGGTCGTTGGAACATTTCGGACTTTCATAATGCATATAACGCGTGCTTAAGTATTACCATCCTGCCGGTCGAATTGATTCAGATCGTGCGGGTCGATAGTCCGTACATATATAAGGTGTTCTTTCCGCTCATGTTCGCGGTTTGCCCAGTGCTAGTCTACGCAATTGCATGCCGTTACTGGCCGGGGCCGGCTGCCGTACTGGCCGGAATATATTTTATCGGTTTTCCGACTTTTATTAACGACATGCCATTCCTGAATCGCCAGGAGATTGCCTTTCTCTTTGTTTGCGTGGCGATCCTATTGATTACCAATCTTGAGTGGAGTCTGAGGCGCCGACGCATTGCGCTCTTGGTGACGTCCCTTGGCGTGGAGCTCTCGCATTATTCAACTATGTATCTCTTCCTCGGCACCTTGCTGGCCGCTTGGCTGGCCCAGCACGCCAGCGTGCTAAACCCACTCCGCTGGCACCGAACGACAGGCCGGGCACACGTCAGAACGTGGCCCTGGCGGGTAACCACCCGAACAGTGGGCATCAGCTCGATCATCGCCGTGGCCACCATCGCGTTCGCTTGGGGTGACCTGGCTACTCAGACGGCCGCCGGCGCGCTGACAGATGCCGAGTCGGCGATCACCGGGCTGGTCGGACACTCAAGGAGCGTGCGATCGGGCGACATATCCTACGGTCTCCTTCCCGGGAAGGCGGCAAGCCCGCAGGCAGTCCTGAACGACTACCGCCTGCGGACACTCCGGGAAAGGGCCGGTCCCGCCGCTGCCTCCTACGTGCCAGCCTCCGTGGTGGCCCGATACCGAACCCCGACGGTCAACGGGACGCTGGCACTTCCGCTCACTCGCTCCGGCGGCCTGCTTGCTGATATTGGTATCCCGGTATCCGGGCTGAACAGCCTCATACGTCAGGTGGCGGCAAAAGGTGAACAGGTATTCGTTGGCGTCGGCTTGATAACGTTCATTGTGATGCGGAGGTCGCGTCGCCTGGTCGGTCGTGAGTTCTTCTACCTCTGCGTTGGTAGCACCGCAACGTTGGTCACCATTACCGTGCTGCCCAACCTATCGACCGACTACGGAGTACTTCGGGCATTTCAAGAAGCACTAATCCTGATCGCACCCGTCCTGGTCGCTGGGTCGCTCACCGTGCTTTCGCCACTTGGGCGTATATGGGCACTGAGAGCGGCAGCGGCCGCGTGCATCGGCATTTTTGTCTCAACGGCAGGCCTGTTGCCACAGATAACTGGTGGTTACCCGGCGCAGCTCAACCTGAACAATAGCGGTTCTTACTATGACATTTACTATATGCATCCGCAAGAAGAAGCAGCCGTCAACTGGCTTCGTGGCAAACCGGGCGTGCTCCCGGGCGGCGTACAAGCCGAAGAGTCTACCGACCGCTTCGCACTCATGGCCGAATCCGACGTGACCGGAAATCAGATTGTAACGGACAGCTATCCCTCGTTGGTACGCAAGTCAAGCTGGGTGATTCTAAGCTATTCCACTATCCACACCGGGCGGGTGACCGCCTACTACGACGGAGATCTTATCAGCTACGTTTATCCCATCAAGTTCTTGCGCGATAACAAGAACCTCGTCTACAACGACGGCGGAGCGGAGATCTTTCGATGAGAAGCGCCGGGCGCTGCGGCAAGGTTCGGCACAGCAAGGCGGTGCCACAGGCCAGGCGACCAATGGCCTTGTTTTAAGTGATCATCTATGATGTGATCATTTTGTGGCTCATGACGGTACTGAAGGGCTGTCGCCGGACGGCTGGCTGCCGGACCGGATATCGGTGGGGTGCGCTGACAAGGTCGTTCCCGCCGGATCTGGTCGATCAGGTGGTGGAGGCGACGGGCACCCGCGAGATCCGGCGGCGGCTGCTGCCTGCCCGGCTGGTGGTCTATTTCGTGCTGGCGCTGTGGCTGTTCCGGGGCCGCAACTGCGGCTACGGGCAGGTGATGATCAAGCTGGCGGACGGGCTGTACCACCGGCGGCGCGGCGCGGACCTGCTGGCCGGGCAGCTGGACCCGGACGGCTGGGTGGATGCCGGGCCGGGCCGCCGGTGGCGGCCGCCGAACATCTCCTCGCTGTCCCGGGCCCGCGGCAAGCTGGGCGCCGATCCGCTGCGCATGCTGTTCGAGCAGGTCGCGGGCCCGGCCGCCGCGGACGGCGCGGCGGGGGTGTTCTGCCGCGGGCTGCGGGTGATCTCCGTCGACGGGTCGGTCACCGACCTGCCGGACACCCCGGAGAACGCCGCGTTCTTTGACCGGCCGTCGAACGCCGCCAGGGACGGGGCGTCCCCGCAGGCGCGGTGGGTGGCGGCCGCGGAGTCGGGGACCGGGGCGCTGACCGGAGCAGCGTTCGGCCCGTACACGACCGGCGAGCAGACCCTGGCCCTGGACCTGCTGCCGGCGTTCGGGCCGGGCATGCTTGGTGCTGGCCGACCGGAACTTCCTGTCGCACACGCTGGCCCGCGACGTCCTGGCGACCGGGGCGCACCTCCTGTGGCGCGCCTCCGCCCCGGGCGGTTTCTAGCGGTCGTCGCAACATCCGACATGTTCGGGGGTTGCGATGGGGCGCCGGGGACCGGGAGCGCTGCCGCAGGTCGAGAAGCGTGAGCAGTTCGCCAGGCTGATCGCGCAGGGCTACAACAACTCGGAGGCGTGCCGGATCGTCGGGATCAACCGGCGGACCGGGAAATGGTGGCGACACGGCCGCACAATCGTCACCAGGGACGGCAGGAAGCTGCATTATTCTCCCGTGGTCACACGGGGGCAGGTGGCCGGGCGGGAGATCTCTGACCGGTATTTGTCTGAGGATGAGCGGGTGCGGATCGCTGACCTGCGCAAGGCGGGGGCCGGGGTGCGGGTGATCGCGGAGCGGCTGGGCCGCAGCCCGTCGACGATCAGCCGGGAGCTGCGCCGGAACCGGGATCCGGGCAGCGGCCAGTACCGGCCATTTGCCGCGCGCAAGCTGGCCGCGCGGCGGCGTACCCGGCCGCGGGCGGGCAAGATCGCTGGTGATGAGGTACTACGGCAGTTCGTGCAGGAGCGGCTGGCCAGGCGGTGGAGCCCGGAGCAGGTCAGTCAGGCGCTGCGCCGCGCGTTCCCTGGCGAGCGGGCGCGACATGTCGTGCACGAGACCATCTACCAGGCGGTCTACCGCTCCGAGCTCGGCGGGCTTTCCCGCGAGCTGCCAGCCCGGGTACTGCGCACCCGCAGACGGCGGCGCAGGCCACACCGGCGGCCGGGCGAGCGCCGCCTGAACGGGATCACCGCCATGACCATGCTTGATCAGCGGCCCGCCGAGGCCGCTGGCCGCGGCGAGTGCGGGCACTGGGAGGGCGACCTGATTACCGGCGCGTCCAACCGGTCAGCGATCGGCACCCTGGTGGACCGGGCGTCGCGGTTCACGATCCTGCTCCACCTGCCCGGCCGGCACACCGCCGAGGCGGTCCGCGACGCACTCATCGCCGCCATGTCTTCGCTGCCCCCGCAGATGCGCCGCTCGCTAACCTGGGACCAGGGCAAAGAGATGGCGCTGCACCGGGAGATCACCGCCGCGCTGGGCATGCCGGTGTACTTCTGCGACAAGGCCAGCCCCTGGCAGCGACCGTCTAACGAGAACACCAACGGCCTGCTCCGCCAGTACTTCCCCAAGGGCAGCGACCTGCGCGCCCACGGGCCGGGCGAGCTGGCCGCAGTGGCCGCCGAGCTGAACACCCGGCCGCGCAAGACTCTCGGCTGGGACACCCCCACCGCACGGCTCGGCCTGTGAACCACGACAGCACGCCAGCACCCCGGCGGGCGGGCCTGCGATGATGGTCCGCGTGCCAGACATCCGACGCCGCACTCCCGAGCCGCCGCCTGCGGGGCTGCCGGAAATCCAGTTCAAGCCCGGCATGGCGAACGAGCTGCTGCACGAGCTGGCGCCGCTGCTGGCCGAGGAAGGCATCGACGTCGATAACATCGACGTCCCCGACCTGGACACACTCCAGCGGGCGCTCGGCCGCGCCGTCGAACGGCACAACATGGCCATGTTCACCCCCGCCGGCCAGGCCCGCGAACTAGCAGCCGTCACCATGAGACTCACCGCCGAGGCCATTGCCGACGGCGACACACGGCTCGCCGCCTCGATCTTGGACCAGGCCCAGCCCGAGTCCCCGGACGGTTCGTCGGCCACCGTCTCCGCCTGCGTCGGGCTCGCGCTGGGCCTGCTCGACCAGTGGCTGAGCGGAAACGACACCCAAGCCCCGGCCGGCCTGGCAAAGCTGACCCGGCTGCCTGCCGGGCACTGGACCGGCGAACGCGCCGCCACCGACATCCTCACCCTCGCGCGCAAGGGACGCGCCTTCGCCGCCCTCGACGCGCTGATCACCCGGCAAGGCGGCCATCACGTCCTCTACGGCAGCGCTCTCATCCTCGCCGCCGCGCTTCAGGCCTGGTCACGACACGCCGACACCCCAGTCATCGACCTGGCCCGGACCGTCGTCCGCTAGCCGCTACCATCCGGCTATCACAGGCTGTGTTGCGACGATGGCTGGAATCCGCCCCGTCATAGTGGGGCCAATTCGAGCCGTCGTAGCCACGGCGTGGATGCAGCCGGCATCCTCCCGGCCGGATCAGCTTCCCCCATGCCCTCGCCGCCGCGGCCAGCACCATCACGGCGGCTTCCCCTGACCAGCTTGACCTGGCCCTGGCCAACTTCCTGGTGAAGATCCTCGAACCACAGTTCTCCGTCCGGGACTGCCCCGGCCGGGCCACCCCCCGCAAGACGAAAAAGGCCGGCGATTTCCCCAGGCGCGGGGACCACGAGCCAAGTGTGACCCACGTCACCCGGCGAATCGAACTCCACTGCCTCAAACTCCTGTTAAGAACCTAAAGGCAAGGCCATTGGGCCGGGCGACCTCGGCGGGGCAGGCAGGTCAATCGCCCAAGCCGCCATGCTCCGCAGCACCGCCGTAGTCGCGCCGTCCAAGCTTACGCCGACACTTGACCCGGCCCGTCTCCGGCCGCGATGAACGCTCGTACGCTCGTTCGATCAAGCCGCATGATTCGCCAGCCTTGGCTACATAGGCCGGCAAGACTCTGTCTAGCTTCTGGATATAAGCTGCACGGTCGAGCACCAGCTGGTCAAAGAGTACGGTTAGTCTGTTGGCGGTAACGTCTTCTATGGGCAGCACCCAGTTTTCAAGCTCGAGATCGCGCATGATGCCCGTCGTTTTGTGCTCGTATTCGATTGCCAGCGCGGGCACTCCTCCGGTCAGCGCGAAAATAATCGAATGGAACCGAGTACCGACTAAGTAGGCCAAGTTCACGAAGATGGACTTAATCTCGTGATGCGTAAAGCGCTGATCCAGGAAAACAACATTACTTCTCGTCCCAAGCAGATCTTGGATACGCGTGCCGACCACCCTGTCATCGTCGTTTTGCTCTGTCGAAGTTACCTGGGCAATCACCGCTACGCGCAGGCCGCTGCGACGGCTGACACGGTCGATGAACTCGGCCATGGCTCGCTCGTAGTCATGCTGCGCGGCTCCCGGCAGCCAGGACCGGACGGTGATGCCGACCACTTGCTCGTCAGGCCGTTTCAAGCCGAGCAATGGCCGGACATCAAGCTCTGCCTGAGATCTGAACATAAAAGCACTGTCGGGAACCTGAATAACGGTCTCGCCGGTCAGTCCCAGGTTGGCAAGTAAACCTTTCGACCTTGCCTCACGGACCAAGATCAAGTCAGCGTATTTCAGGCCGAGTGCAGCGATCTTGCGCTGCACTGCGGTCGGATAGGGACCGAACGACTGAGCATATAGGTACACTGGCTTGCCAAGCGCCTTGGCTAGCCATATTTGATGCATTAGTAATAACAGCATGACAGTGCTCACTGCGTTGCTCTTGGCACGTAAGTAACCACCGCCGACGCAGACTTGCATATCGGCGTCTGCCAGCAACTGCATCGGCGCTCGCCAACTGCGCGGCAACGGTAGCTGTACATGCCAAGCGCGACGCACAGTTGCGTACAAGGCCGTGTATAGAACCGTGGTAATAGCCAGCAACAGTTTCCGCAGCCTACCGATACCTGGCGCCACCGCGCCGCGCATGAGCGAATTGCACACGGGAACGCCATCGAAAGTATAACCAGTCTTTATCGTGTCTAGGGTAAATATATTCAGTTGTGGGTTTCGAAACGTACGCCTGAGTTCGCTTATCTGTACCGATAATATGGCCGCATCACCATTGTTGTGACTAGAGTACACATGCGAGATCACAATTTTCATCGACAATCCTCAGTATCGCTATTATCGGATTCTAACTATCATTAACTCGGCGAAGAATTTGCCCGGGCCGGATCGCTGAGCGTACCTTCATCATGGGATAGCCATCCATCGTAACCACGAACAGCATGCGCGCTTGCTCATCGGGTTCAAGAGCATTATCAACGCGCACCGCGGCATAGTCTATCATCGATCATGACCAAGGTGCGCATCTACCTAACGAATGGCGGTTGCCGTGCCAGAAGTCGCCGGATTATAGCGCCGAGGACTGAGACAGAGGGCTCGACGAAAGCTATCGTATCCTTCGCCGTTTTGCGGGTGAATCGCCCGTCTTGGTTAGGAAAGACCGCTGCGCTGCACGTACGATTTTCGCGAAGAGACTGCGCACAGCCGCACAGCCGGATAAGATACCGTTTCTCTGCAGTTACCGCTGTGCCCTATGCGGGCCCTATAACCCGGTGGTAACCGCGGGAACCATCTGGCAATGCCACTGGAAGCTATGAAACAGTTCATCGTTACGTATCACTCATGCAGCCTGGTGAGGTTCGCGTCGAGACTCGCCTCCTGGCCGGCTGGCCGATTCTTGTGGTCGTCGGCTGCGTCCAGCGACCTGCGGACAGGGTGCAGGCATTGAACTCCCCGCTGCGCCGATCCGGTACGAAGTGGACTGGTCAGCTGCACAGTGACCATGAACCGCGAGCAAGCCAGGAGCCGCGAGCGGACCGGGAACCGCGAGGGCGGCGTTGGTGGTCGATCCTGACACCCCTCGCATTGCTCGCTATCGGAGCAAGCCTGCTCTGGCCAGGCCGCCACCAGTGGGCTCTGTCGCTTTTCCGGCAGCCGGCCCGTTACACCGTCCTGTCCTTCAGCCATGCATCGGCCCTTCCGCCGAAGGCGCATATCAACGAGCCGATCAGGGTCTCTTTCGTGGTCGGTAACCAGGAGGGACATGCAGTCGAGTACAGGTACGTCCTCAGCACGAGCGGTGATGGCAGATTTCGCATCCTGAGAGAGGCAAAGAGGGCCGTCGCCGCCGACGCGACATGGGTAGTGTCGGCGGTGGTCTGGCCGAGGTGCGGCAGCTCACGCTGCCGCATTGAGGTCTCACTTCCCGGACATCCGGAAAAGATCGACTTCCTGATCACAATCACGGCTCCGGGAGCGTAGCGTGCCTGAACGACAAGTCATGGTGACCACCAGCTGGGACGACGGTCACGAACTCGACATGAAACTTGCCCATGTACTCGATGAGCTTGGCTTTGCCGGCACGTTCTACGTCTCGCCGCAGTCAGCGGAGATTCCCGCAGAAAAGCGGATTAGCGGCGCGGCATTGCGTGACCTCGCGGGGCGCTTCGAGATCGGTAGTCACACGCTCACTCACCCGCACCTCACCCGGTTGTCCCTGAAGAACGCGGCGAGCGAGATCAGGCTGGGTAACGAGGCGCTGCAGGACGTCTTGGGGAGGCCAGTCACCTCCTTCTGTTATCCCTACGGGGCGTATCGTGCTCAGCACGTTGAGCTAGTGCGAACAGCAGGCTTTCTGGTGGCCCGTACGATTCGGCGTTTCTGTACCGGGGCCGCGGCTGATCTGCTGCAGATGGGCACGACCACGCATGCTGCCCGCTACCTTGCTGACGGATGGCCGGTCGCCCGGAGGAGTCGAAAGGTTCGCCAGGCGTGTGCCATGTGGGGCAATTGGGAGGTCCTTGCCCGGCAGCTTTTCCAGGAGGCTAGAGCAGACGGCGGTGTCTATCACCTTTGGGGTCATAGCTGGGAAATCCAGAAAAACGACGACTGGTCCCGGCTTCGCTCACTGCTGCGCTACATCGCTGATCACGACGTTACGTTCGTGACTAACGGAGAACTGGCCGAGCGGCCGCCGGGCACGCGGTGACCGGCCGCCGGGCATGCGGTGACCAGAGGCGGCGGGCATGCGGTGACCAGAGGCGGCGGGCCGATGTCGTCCCGCTGACAAGGATCTCGGCTGCAACAGTGCTGGTGCGGAGGGATAGATGAGCGGCCGACCTAGCCAGGACAGGAGGACCCGGCGGCTGGCCTTGGAGGCGTCGGCGGCAGGGCTGGCCTACGCCGCTGGTCTGTGCTGGGCCAGCGTGTGTCTGCTGGCCAGCTTCCGGCCGGATGACCTGAGCACCCCTTACTGGCGGGGGGTGCCAGGACTGCGGTCCGACAGCTGTGGGATCCTGGCTTTCTTCGCCACCGGGGTCTGCCTAGCCACGAGCGAGTATCTCCGGCTGGGTCGACGTCGTAACGCGGCAGCAGGAAACGCGCAGGCGCCGTCGGGCGGTCCGGCGATGCTCATGGCCGTGGCGGTCGCTGAGACCGTGGCGGTGCTGGCGACCGGGCTGACCGTCTACCTGTCCGTGAATGCAGTCACGCATCCGGCAACGCTCCGTGTCGAGGCGACGCATCTGGCAGGGTGGCCCACAGAGGGGACGTTGCGAGTGGTGGCGCTGCTCTTGTGCGCATGCTCCGTCGCGGTGCTTCGCTGCCTGCTGGCTGCCCCGCCGGTCCGCTCGACCTGATCTCGCGCTGCGGCAAATGGGCGCGGGCGGGCCAATAGTTTACTGCCGCCATGACACGCCCTCGCGAACGACTCGGGCGGGATTGCCTGCTACGACGACCCCGCCTGGGACCTCCGAGGTGACGACGCTGCCGGCGGCCACGATCGCCCCGTCACCGATCGTCACTCCGGCCAGGACTATCGCCCCCGTGCCAATCCACACCTGATTCCCGATTGTGACGCGCTGTGAGCGCGGCCGTGGAGTTCCCTGGACGACGAGCTCGTGGACATTGGTGTCAAGCACGTTGGTGTTCCAGGAGATTGAGCACCCCGATCCGATCCTGATGTGCTCGAAGCACGTCACGGTCGAGCAGTCGTTGATGTACGACCGGGCACCTATCTCAAGGTGACCGCCGTCGTTGACGAACACCCTCGTCCCGCGGTGTATCTGGACCGTGCCTTCGATCGAAAGTCGAGCGTCCTTGCCGAGATGTAACGAGCAAGGCATCGGCGTGAGATGAGCGAAGCCAAGGAACAGGAAGGACCCTCTGACGATGTGGATTCTCGACCCATGTCCCACCTTCAGCCGGGTGCCCCTCGACACGATGCACCATCCGCCATGGCGGGCACTTAGGTAAAGCGTCCGAAGAACTGAGACATGCAATGCGACGCGAAGCACCTTGCCCAGGTTGACCTGCTCGTTGGTCTCCGGAAGCAGGCGACGGAGCCGCCCTGCGGGCCAGGCATCGGCCCGCCGGCCGCGGGGCGACGCCTGACGGTCAGCGCTTGCTCGCATGTGCGTATACCCGCTCGAATTCTGCACCGACCGCTCTCCATGAGTACTTAGTGGCGAAACGCCGTGATGCCTCGCTCATGCGCCGATATTGGTCCGGGTCATTAGTGACGCTCAGCAGTGCTTGGCGCAGCGCCGCCGGATCCCCCAGAGGCGCCAGAATACCGTTCTGGCCAGCTACGACAACGTCACGGTTCCCCGGTATATCCGTCGCGACGACCGGCAGCGCCATCGCCAGGGCTTCTAGCAGCACGAGCGGCATTCCTTCTCGTTCGGATGGCAAGACGAACACGTCCGCGTTCCGGTACAGTCCGTGGAGCCCGGCTCCGTCCGCCCGGCCGTGGAATCGCACATTCTTCAGCCGCAGGTCATGGACGGCCTGCTTCAGTTCCGCTTCCAGTTCCCCCTCGCCGACCAGGGTCGTCTCGAACTTCTCTGACACGCCGTCCAGGGCGCGAAGGAACAGCAGGAGGTTCTTCTGGACAGACAGCCTACCCACGAAAAGCAACCGGGGCTTCGGGTGCAGGACCCGCTGACCAGCATAGAAGAACGTCTCATCGACTCCATTGGGAATCACGGCAATCCGTTCCGGGTCGACACCGTACTTCGAAGCCACTGCCGACTTCTGCTCGTGAGTGAACGTCACGACAGTCGCCGCGGCACGAAGGACGCGTCGCAGCATCAGCGGCTTGTAGGCCCTAAGCATGAATCCGGCCCATCCGGATGGGCCCACATCAAGGTGCAGGTGCGCGACATACGGCAGCCTACGGACAAGGTGCACGGCGTAAACCACCTCCGGGACGAAGGCCTGCGCGACATGCAAATGGACGACCGAGCGCGCTGGCAGTCTGAGGAGTTCGCCAGGTAGGCCCGGGATGATGGCGGTATGGGCGACCTGCCACGATCGAAGGCGCCGCACGAAATCTGTCCTGCAGGAACCGCCGGTCCTCGACTGCCCGTCCAGGGAGGTTAAGACACCTACGTCGAGGCCCTGCATCTTCCGATTCGCCGCCAGCGCCTCGACGACCTTCTCTAGGCCACCGAGAAACGGCGGATAATGAGCGGTCACATGTACGACGGGCGCATTCATGACTCATGTCCTCCCGGCGCGTTTCGATCTTAAGAGGCGACGTGTATCGCCATCGACCGCAAGGGTCATCAGGCCGTGTCCGATTCCGTAACTCCAGGACAGGTTCTTGATGACCCATGCTGGAAACGTCAGCGCGGCAGTCCGGGCCGGGCAGCGCTGATAGAGAACGACGAAAAGCGCCTCAAGCAGCGAGAAGGGAAAAGTGAGCAACATGAACCACCATGACCGGGTGGCCAGGCTGGCAAGGCCACCTCCTAACAGCAGGGCCAGCGGAACAAAATCCAGCCAGCGGTAGGACTGGGAAATGAACGAAACATACTGTTTCATGAATCCGTACCGGTACATTTGCTTCGCGTACTGCAGGAAGCTATCCCTGCTGTAATGACGTATCTTCATTCCAGGCACGTAACTCCAGCGGTAGTGTCCGCGAATCCGAGACGCCAGTTCGAGGTCCTCGCCAAAACGGAAATACTCGTCAAAGCGCACTTCCGGCGCGACATTCTGATTGATCCCGCAGTTCCCAGCGTAGAACAGCGTAATGCCACCGCCGAACAGCCGACGTATCGCATCATCGTTCAGGCCGATGGCATGTGCGATCTTCGTCCGATAGGCAGGCACAAGGCCACCTGAGATAAATGCGGTCTCGGGATTCTCACGGAATGTTTCTACGATGATCCGGGTCCAGTCGGGCAACGCGCTGTCATCGGAGTCTATGAATGCAACTAGACCTGTCTGGCTGCCAGCCAGGCCAATATTCCGGCCTCGGGGTATGTTATGTGATCCGTTCCGCCGCACCGTCAAGCGCAGACTGGGCGAGTATCTTGAGACGACCGAAAGAGTTCCGTCAGTTGAGTCATCATCCACGATGACGACCTCAAAATCCTGATGTTCTTGCTGAGTCAGAGACTCCAGGCAGGTGCCGATGGTCTCGGCGCTATTGTAGGTCAGTATGACTACGGTTAACCCTAGCCGACCGCTCATTTTCCCAGGCTCCAGGATGACAGTTCTGTGGGTCATGGCGAGCTGCGCCCGCCAATGACTCCATTCCGTGGTTAACTTGCTGCTGGCCGACTTCAGACGGCGATACCGGCCGATGCGTCGCGGGAGTCAGCGCCAAACTCTGCTGACGGCAATTCGACCGTCGGCGAGTGCCGCTTGAGGTGAAAAATGTTGAGGAAGAACGCATCGAACCACAATTGTGCGCCGAGCACAGCGCCCAGCAATCCCAGGATCGTTGTCGATGCCGACAGGCCTCCTGCCGCGACGGGCCCCCATCCCTCTATGGACTGGTGAACTACCAGTGCAAAGCCGACGGTGGCCAGCCCGGCGCCGCCCACGAGGCCGCGCTCCAGGGTGAACCTCCGCTCGACCCATTCCGATACTCGGCTCTTCTCGTCGAGGCCGATGGTCTTCGCGTAGGTCTTCGCGAATAAACCGAACGTCAGCAACTGGCTCCCGGCGAGGGTAACCAGCGCCAGCAGAATCTTTCCCGTCAGCGCGGACGAACTGCCGGTGATACCAAGGAGCCCGAGCTGGCTGAGCAGGCCGATCAGGAGGCATGCGATGCCCGGCAGCACGAACAAGTAGTCCGGCGACAGCAGCAAGAGAAACCGCAGGTGGCGCCATGCATCCCTAAATGAGTTCAGCTTCGACTCACCGATGCGAGGGTGATAGGTTATAGGCACCTCCGCGACGCGAAGGTCGGCGCGAGCAGCCTTCACTACGATCTCGGAAGCGAACTCCATGCCTTCGCATTGCAACGCCATCTTGTCAAGCGCTTGCCTGGTAAATACTCGGAATCCACTGTGCGCATCGCTGACTTTCAGTTTGAATAGCACGTTCAGGATCGTGGTCAAGACAGGATTCCCGACATAGCGATGACTCCACGTCATAGCGCCGCTACGGATCTGGCCGGCGAATCGCGAGCCCAGGACATAGTCGGCCCCGTCATTGAGTGGACGCACGACCTCCGGAAGCGCGGTAAAGTCGTAGGAGTTGTCGGAATCGCCCATTACGATAATGCGTCCCCGAGCTACGCTAAAACCCTTCATATACGCATTTCCGTAGCCACGGCACGCCTGATGCACCACGCGAGCCCCAGCAGCCTCTGCTACCGCCACGGATCGGTCGGTCGAGCCATTGTCAGAGACGATGACCTCACCTCGAAGGCCGATCTTCCTAATGCCTTCCCAGGCCTTACCGACGCATAGTCCGACACTGTCTTCCTCGTTGAGGCAAGGCATGACGACGCTGATGTCGACCACAGAATCTGCAGGCTGGTCCACATTGCTGCCTTGCAGGCGGCTTGTTCCTGTTGGTAACTCAACAAACTCGGACAATTCAGCTCCTCTTGCTTCTACTGGCACACCGTGTAGCCAGGCAACGGCCATGGCACGGACTGTGCTACCTCTTCGGACAATTCCGCTTAAAGCCTTCAGACTGCAGGACTTTCGATCTCTCTCATGTGAGAGACGCGCCTTAACCATAAACGGTTTACTGACTGCAAATACGTTTTCCATCAAGCCCACAGCAATTTAATACCGCATGATCGGGAATTTCCGGAATTATTAGGCGAATTTGGTCAACCGTGATTGAATAATGGGACGATTGGCTCCGGTATCAGGTATATTCAATGAGCTGGAATCGTCTGATATCAGTGGCGCTGCAATGGGCTGCAGGATTTTGCTGCCGAGAAATGCCCCGGTTTGGGATAAGGCGCAGGATGCCGCGGGCGACATCCTCGGCAGGTCACGATTTGGCAAACGGAGCAGACGCGCTGACCGCGATGCCGGGATCTCGGATGGGTGCAGCTGGTCCGAAAATAAGACCTCAGCCGGGCAGGCGGCAGCGTCCGGCGGCGCTCCGCGCTGCCGGACTTGAGCGAGCGGGTCAGGCGGTTGCGGTGAGCAGTTCGCCGGTGTCTGGGTTGATGGCCTGGATGGTGACGTGGTAGCCGAGGCGTTCGAGCCCGCGGACGTGGTTGCGGGCCTGGCGGCGGGTGTTCATGCGCTGCTCGTAGTAGTCCGCGCCGAGGTCGTGGTAGGTAGCGGCGGGATCGGAGAGCAGGGCGTGGAAGATGGTCAGGACGGAGTTGCCGGTGGCGACGAGGGCTTTCTTTTTGGGCATGCGCTTGACCAGCCGCCGGTATCGGGCACCGAGGAAGGACTGGGTGCGGGTGGCGCTGATGCTGATTTCGCCGAGGGCGGCGGACAGGCAGGGGTTGCCGCGGCCGGAGGCGTTGGTTCCTTTGCGTTTGCCGCCGGACTGGGCGACCTGGGGGCACCAGCGGGCCCAGGACGCCAGGTGGGAGGCGGTGGGGAAGACTGTCATGTCCGTGCCGATCTCGGCGATGACATCCTGGGCGCTGATCCTTCCGGTGCCGTGCACGGCGTCAAGCTGCTCGATCTGGTGCAGCCAGGGCTCGGCCAGCACCTCGATCTGCGCGGTCAGCTCATCGATCTGCGCGGTATAGGAGTCGATGAGGCTGAGCATCATCCTCAGCACGGCGGCGTGCTCTTCGGTCAGGAACGAGCAGTCCAGCGCCTCTTCCAGCCGGGCGATCTTGCCGCGCATCGTGCCGCGAGCCAGCTGAGCCAGCACCGCGGGGTTACGCTGGCCGGCGATGATCGCCTCAAGCATGGCCCGGCCGGACACGCCATGGATATCGGAGATCACCGATGACAGCTTCAGGCCCTGTTGACTGAACTACGGGAAGAGGTTTCCCATCTCAGCGGACATGCACCGGCAATGGTGCGTACGGTCCGTGCCCATGATCGAAATGGGAGATCGTCCGCGGGATCTGGCGTCGCTGGTGGTGTCGCAGCACGGGTCGCTTGAAGCGACCGGCGACCCGTTTGAGCCTTACCGGCTGGAGGATGCCGATGGTGTGGTGGTTGCTCCGGTCGCGGCGTATCTGAGGGATCTGCAGGCGTGTGGCCGGCCGGCGACGACTCAGCGCTCGTATGGGATGGATCTGCTGCGCTGGTTCCGGTTCTTGCGGGCGGCCGGGGCCGGCTGGGATCAGGCCACTCGGGTGGAGGCCCGGGATTTCATCAGCTGGCTCCAGGTGACCGGCAAGCCTGGGCGGCCAGGCGGCAGGCACGGGCGGCGTCAACAGCGTCACGGGCAAGCCGGTGCCCCGCGATAAGTACGCCCCGGCCACGGTCGTGCATTGCGAGACGGTGCTGCGCAGCTTTCCGAGGGGCGGACATACCGCATCGTGGAGGCCACTGCCCAGTGGCCGAGCATCTGCTGGATCGCGACCAGGTCCATGCCGCGCTCATAGTTGTGGGTGGCGCACGCCCGGCGCAGCGAGTGCGGGGTGAACCAGTCCGCCTCCGGGCGGCCTTCCAGGCTCATCAGGTGCCGCAGCCGGTTGCGGACTGTGCCAGGCGACAGCTGGCCGCCGGACTCATCGCAGAACAGCACGGCCGAGCCGGAGAACCGGCCTCGCACGTCGTCGAGGAACCAGTGCAGCAGTACGTCCAGGCTGTCCAGCATCGGCACCCACCGCGGCCGGGGACCCGAGGTTCGTGCGCCCTTCCCGAACCGGACATGCAGCTTGCCGAACGGGCCGCGGCCGAAGTGCACATCGGGGATGTCGAGCAGGACAGCTTCCTCGCACCGGGGTCCCGGCGTGATACAGGGTGCGGAACAGGGCGTAGTCCCGCGCGGCGGGCGCGTACTTGCGGGCGGTCGCGATCCTGGCCTTGAGGAAGGCGAAGAACTCGCCGACCCGCTCCGGGGCGGGCGGCGGGTCCTGGGCCGGGGAATCGTCACTGACGTGGCGGGCGGAGTTGAACTCATCGACCGGGCAGGCCAGCCGGATACCGAACACGGCCTCGATCTCGGCGGCCTTGCGGACCTCCAGGAAGCGGTGGAACCCGCGGAACACCTGCAGGTAGTTGCGGCGGGTCGAGACCGCCCGGCCCGCGCTGGCCAGCTCGCCGACCACCCGGTCAACGTCCTCGGCAGTGACCTCCCACGCCGGGCGGCCCAGCGCGGCCAGCATCCGCTCGAAAACGCCGGCGTCGTTGCCGATCGTCGTGGCCGCGAACCCCCGTGCCGTCCATGAGGCGACGAACGCCTTGGCGCATTCGGCTTGGAACCGTAACGGGTCAGCCGGCATCTCAGCCGGGACGAGCTGACCTGCGATGACACGAAGCCGGGCCTCCGCCATGTGCACACCTTCCCCGCACCCAGATTCTCAAGGCAGCACCTGGTAACTTAGCGTCCGTCCTTGAATACTACGAGTACCCGCACAGGCGTGTTGCCTCAGGCAGCAGCCGGTATGCGCCCGAACGAACCTGTGGGAGTCCCACAATCCTCGCCGTCGCCGTGCTCCCCGGCCCGCAGTCCCAGCACGTCACGCTCGCCGTCCACGGTCACGCCCAGGGCCAGGTAGATAGGCCGGTTCGCGACCTGGCCCTCCCGGATCCTCACGTTAATGGCGTCGATGAAGATCACGGCATATACCGGGTCGAGCGGCCAGGCTCTGCCATTCGGCCATGCCCTCCATCACCCGGCCGGTGATCACCGAAATGGCCTGCCTGGATACCCCGGCGCCGTAGATCCCGGCCAGGTGCGCGGCGATCTCCCCGTGGGCCAGCCCTTTCGCCGGCAGGGAAATCACCAGATCCCCGGCCCCGGTCAGCCGCCGCTGCCTCCTGGCGACGATTACTGGCTCGAAGCTGGCATCCCGGTCCCGCGGCACCGAGAGCTCCACCTGCCCGGCCCCGGTGAGTACTGCCTTGGCCCGGTGGCCATTGCGGGAATTACCGCCATTACGGCCCGCCGGGTCATTCTTCTCATAACCCAGATGATCATCCAGCTCGCCTTCCAGCGCCCTCGACCACCATCTTCGTCAGCTTCCCCAGCAGCCCGCCCTCACCGGTCAGCTGCAGCCCGCCCGCGCGGGCCCGCCCGGTCAGCTCCCGCAGCAGCTGCTCATCAGCCGTCGGCAGCACCGCTCCGTGCCGGTCCTGGTCCATCGTCACGTCTGTCACTGGTGTCTCCCTCTGTCTCGGGGGTTACACTGTTCAAATTACAGTCCCGGATGGTGCCGGGAAAGCTGATGGCAGCCGCGCCCTCGTGATTCGTGAGGACGCGACTGCCCGCGGGGGCGAGGCGAACTGGCTGCTATTTGAGGGCGGTGACCACTGCCGTGTATGCGAGCTTCCGTTGGCCGTTGGCTGTCAGCAACCCGAACCAGTCCTCTGTGTTGCCCGGGTCGGTTCCCTCGTCCTGCCAGCTGTACAGGTAGAGGGCGCCGATCCAGCTAGTCGCCTTGGCAGCTGCGATGGCCTGCGTCAGCGCGGTGGCCTGCGCCGCCTGTCCGACTCCAGATGGGCCGCCTGATGGTGCGCCTTCCTCGGTGATCCAGACCTTCTTGCTACCGTCGCCGTTACCGGTCATCACGCTTCGGATGGAAGAACTCGTCTGCACCATCTGAGACCAACCGGACCAGGACTTGTACGTGTTCGGCAGTGCAGGGTAGCTGTACGAGTGATAGCCGAGGGCATCGAAGCTGCCCTTAGCCCCGTTGGCGTACATCGCCTTGAGGAAATCGACGGCATTAATGTTACTACCGTCTGTGGCCTCGGGTGCGAGCCCGCCAGAGATGACGAACGCTGACGGATCGACTTTCTTGATCGCGGCATAGGCCGCCACCAGGTCGGCGGTGTAGGCAGCCGGATTGGCCTTAGGCTGCCAGAAGCCTGCGGCGTTCGGCTCATTCCAGATCTCGAAGGTGCCGACGCCCTGTGGCGCGTACCGTGCGGCCACCTGGGCCGCCCAGGTGGCGTACTCAGTGGATGATGCTGGCTGTGGTGACGCATCACCGCTCGTGCCGGCCAGCGCAGCCCATTGGGGGCAGCCGTCAATGATCAGATCGACTGACATCCCGGCGGCACGAGCCGTCATGACCATCCGGTCCATCTGTGCCCAGTCGAACGATTTCGGGCCGCCATACTGGACCCAGGCCCAGTTAGCGTCCAGCCGGACAGAGTTGATGCCGATGGCTTTCATGGCCGCCAGCTGAGATGCCTGTACAGTGGCCGACTCTGAGAACAAGTCGGGGTCGGCTATCCCCATCGGAACCGCACTGGGTTGACCAGACTTGGTGGCATGGGGCTTGATGCCCGCCGAAGCTCCCCCGGAGAAGGCCACGCCAAGCGCTACGGCCCCGGCGACGGCGACAGCGATAGCCGCCCCGGCGGCTGCGGTGAGCCAGCCGCGGCTCAAGGTCCGATGCGGGCCGACTGCCCGTGCGTTGTTTTGGGATTTTCTTCGGAAGACCATCGAGATTGCCCGCTTTCATATTCGTCCTGTCATGTAACCATCACTTTCTGCAATTTGAGGCGTCCTCCCCAGAGGCGAATTCCCTAAGTTGACCCGGCATTAGCCCTTGGCCAATCAGCCCAGGCCATCCGGCCCAGGCCATCCGGCCCAGGCCATCCGGCGAGAAGCGGGGAGCGGTCACCCTGGACTAGACCCAATGCCCGGGGAGGTAAGAGCCTGCGGATCATTAACACGCTGTCTTCATCTCTGGCGCCGTGATGCCCTGTGCGCTCGCGAAGCTGGTCACGTCGTCCAGGCTGGCGAGCCGGTGCGGGCCGGGCTGGATAACGTGCCCGGCCTGGTCCAGGAACTGGCGGATGTCGCGGATTCGCTTGTTGATGGTTTCGGACCGGGCGCTGAACAGGGCGGCGACGATGATCTGGGCAGGGTGAGGCGCTGGTGCAGGATGGCAGCCAGGAGCCGGTCAGCAAGGGTCAGGATGGGGCGGCGGCCGGTGCCGCGGGCGGCCAGCCGGGGGCGGTGACCGCGGCGCGCATCCAGGCTCGTCTCCCGCTGCTGGTCATGCAGCGTCATCAGGGTGGCGATCAGGGAATCCCATTCCTGGGCTGGCAGACCGGTCAGCGCCGGATGGCAGAGCCAGGCCAGATCCGGGCTGGGCCGGTCAAACGGACCGGGAGCATCGCTGATCTGGTCGCAGGCCTCGGGACGGAGGGCGTAGTTCCAGTCGCCGTGCCAGGAGTGGCGGGTCATGGGTAAAGCGCCCATCTGCCGGTCGCCGATCTTGACGCCAATGTCGTAGGCGCTGGCGTCTAGTTCGGCGTGCACGCGCAGCCCGGTGGCCGTGGTGGTGGCGATGGCCGCCACGATGACCTCGTGACTGGCCAGCGGCCGACCCCGCCAGTTCATCGTGATATGGGAGAATAGCCGGTGCTCCACCTTGTTCCACCTGGACGTGCCGGGTGGGAAATGGCGGCAAGTGATCTGCAGCCCCGTCTCCACGGCCAGCGCGGCCAGTCCGGCTTTCCATGCCCGGGTGCGGTAGCCGTTGGAGCCCCCCACGTCCGCGGTGATCAGCAGCCGCCACGCCAGGGGATAGCCACTGCGGCCGGCTGCCTTCCACCAGCGGCGGACCGGCTCGACGGCAAAGGCGGCGGTGTCATGGTCAGTGCCGACGGACACCCAGCCGGCGTTGCCGGTGAGATCATAGATGCCGTAAGGCACCGCCTTGCCCAGGCTGTCCTGGGGGAGGTCATGGGTGTGCGCAGCCACAGGCCGGCCCGGGGCTGCCACTCCCGGCCTGCGTTCTTGAACTCCCCGACCAGTTCTTTCTTCTTCGTGTCGATGCTGATCACCGGGTCAGCGGTGCCCTGATGGTCTTTGACCTGCTGATTGATGTACCGGAACTGCGCGTCGCGGTCCGGGTACTGCTTTCCCTCGATGGTCTTGGCGTTGTCCTGCAGGCTGAACCCCTCCTCCCGCAGCAGGTCACCGACGGTGCCGGCGGAAACCTTATGGCCCTGGCGGGTCAGTTCCGCCGCCAGCTTGCGCGTCGGCCTGGTCGTCCACCGCACCGGCGACATCGGGTCACCCCGCTCATCCGGCTCTACCAAGGCCAGCAGCGCCGGGCGCAGCCCCGGATCCAGCTCGGCCGCCTTCTTGCGTCCCCCGCCCGGCCTGCAGGCCCGGCCAAGCGGCTCAGCGCCGGAGTCCAGGTCAGTAACACCCAGGGAGACCGTAGCCTCACGCATCCCAGCGGCCCGGGCCACCAGCCGGATCCCGCCGTACCCCTGCGCCCGGGCCTCGGCGCCCGTCAGCAGCCGGCGCTGCCGCTCATCCAGATGCGGGAAGGTCGCCTCGAACTTCGCCGCCAGCACCTGCGCCGCTTCCTCATCGCCGCCCATGCCGCAGCAGCATGCCGCATTACAGGAAGCTACGGGCCATTTTTGGCCCTCCTGCCGCCGCCATCGTCGGCCGAGCGTCTGGCATCGGACGGCGGACAGCATCGTCGAAGCCCGGACTTCCATGCGCTGGTATCCGCGCAATAACTACTTCCCATGATCCGGGCGTGTCGTGTCGCCGGGCGGTTGCGCGGGGATGGTGTAGTTCCAGTTGCCGTGGAACTCGTGGCGCTGGAGGTGCCGGGCTTCGAATGCCTTCATGTCCTTGTCCGGGATCCTGATTCCCTTGGGGTACAGGCCGGTGTCGAGGACGGCGGTGACCTTCAGGCCGGTCCTGGTGGTGACCGCGCTGATGGTCTCGATGATGACCTCGTGGGAGACCAGCGGGCGTCCCCGCCAGTTCATGGTGATCGCGGAGAACAGCCGGTGTTCTATCTTGTTCCATTTGCTGGTTCCCGGTGGCAGGTGCAGCACGGTGACGTCCAGGCCGGCTTCTGCGGCGAATGCGGCCAGCTCGGTCTTCCACAGCCGCAGCCGGGAGCCGTTGGACCCGCCTGAATAAGCGGTGATCAGCAAGCGCCGGGCGCCGGGGCAGGCCGCCCGGCCGGGCCCGTTCCACCAGGACCGGATCGAGGCGACGGCGAACGCGCCGGTGTCGTGATCGGTGCCGACGTTGACCCAGCCGGTGTTCTCGGTCAGGTCGTAGATCCCGTAAGGCACCGCCTTGCCCAGATCCTTGTCGGCGAAGTCGTGCACGCTGACCCGCTCGCGCTGCCCGGCCGGCGCCCATTCCGCGCCGCCGTTCCTGAAGTTCCCGACGTTCTCCTTCTTCTTGGCGTCCACGCTGATCACCGGGCTGCCGTCAGCCTGGAACGCCGTCACCTGCTCGTTTATATACCGGAACTGGGCGTCACGGTCGGGGTGCTGCTTCCCCTCGACCGTCTTGGCGTTGCCCTGCAGGCTGTACCCGGCCGCGGCCAGCAGGCTGGCCACCGTCCGCGCCGTGACCTGGTGGCCCTGCCTGGTGAGCTCCCCGGCCAGGTTTGCGGTTGACTTGGTAGTCCAGCGCAGCGGTGACATAGGGTCGCCTCTGGTCTCGGGATCTACCAGCGCCTCCAGCGCGGGGATCAGCCCGGCGTCCAGGCCGGCCAGGCCGGGCCGCCCGCCGCCCGGGCCGCGCACCCTCCCGCCGGGCTCGGCTCCCGACTCGATCTCGGCCTTGCCCCGGCGCACCGTCTTCACGTCCACGCCGGTAGCCCGGGCGATCACGGACACGCCGCCGCCGCCGAGCGCCTGAGCCTCCACGCCCAGCCACAACCGCCGCTGCCGCTCATCCAGATAAGGACGGATCTTGACATACCGGGCGGCTATCTCTGCGTCAGTCAGCATCCATTCGCCATACCACAACCAGCCACGGGATTATTCGGATAACACCAATTAGTTTCTGCGCGAGCGCTGGAGGCTGGCCGGCCTGCCAGTGGCCGACGAGATCCCGGTACAAGGGTGACGAGGCCAGCAGCGCCGCGTGCTCGCCGATCTGCGCGCGGGTACCGTCGAGCACGAGCACGCGGTCAGCGCGGAGCGCCGAGCTTGTCCGGTGGGCGATGACGATCAGCGTGCCCGGCCTGGCCGCGAACGCGCTCTCGGCCCGCGCCGCCGCGTCCGGGTCCAGCTGGCTGGTCGCCTCGTCCAGGATGGCCAGCCTGGCCGGCGACGGGTACGCCCGGGCCAGCGCGATGAGCTGCCGCTCCCCGCGGACAGCGCCGCCGGGCTCAGCTCGGCGCGGTACCCGCCGAGCCGCCGCACTAGGGCGTCCAGCAGCCCGGCGACCAGCCCGGCGAGGGGTGACTTGCCGATTCCGCTCGGCCCCACGATCGCGACGTGCTGCCCGGCGGGGACATCGAGATCCAGGGCCCGCAACACCGGCTCGGCGTGCGGGCCGTACGCGAAGCGGAGCGACAGCTGGAATGGCCGCCTCGTTGCGGCCGGCGGGCGCGGGCAGCCCGCTGCCCGAATTCCGCACGGGCCCTGGAACGGCAGTCCGGCGCCATCGGGTACGAGCGCCGCGGCGAGGCCGAGCAGTACCCGGCAGTGCCGGTGGCGAGATCCATCGAGAGCCGGAAGAGCGATTCGCCAGGGAACGCGACGCCGCCGCGATAACGGATCGCGTGCCAGGCCAGGCGGCGGATATGGGCGGCAACGCCGGGGCTGAGACCTGCCTGCGAGGCCGACCCCCCTGTCACCGGCAGTACCGTCGCTCCAGCCGCCTGCTCGAACCTGGCGTCACTGCGGTGGGCGAGATAGTCATCGATGACAAGACCGGTGCCGACGCTGCCGGCCGTCGAGGTAGGGCAGCATGCGCCAGCCCTCGTCCACCTCCAGCGCACCCCGGTCGGTGAGCACACTGGTCCAGGTCCGCGGCCAGCGCCGTTGTGGCCAGGTCTAGGTAGCCGGGGTCTGCGGTCCGCTCGAACAGCCGGATGAAGAGCAGCACGGGCCCCGACCAGCCGCGCATCAGCCCGGCCTTGCCGCGCCGCTGGCCGCCCTGCCCAGGAGGCTGGCCGACCTCGCCGCGGTCGCTGCCGAGCGGCCCGGCCTGCAGCCGGTCCGCGACCAGGCAGGCGGCGCACTGGCCGGCCACAACGAAACCTGGCTCCCCGGTGGCGTCGCCAAGGTGCAGCAGCGCGATCCCGGACAGGCCGCCGTGCAGGCCGACCCGAGCAGCTCCCAGCGCTTCGGTGAGGCTTATTTCGGCTACCCGCCGGGATGGCCGAGGCGGTGCAGCACGAATGCCACACCGAGCATGCCGTCGTACAAGCCGAGCGGCGCGCCAGGCACCGGCTCGGCGGTCCGCGCGATCAGCCAGTCGACGTGCCCAGGCAGGATTTCCGCACCCGCCTCGGCCAGCGCATAAAGCACGCCTGCCGCGCCGTTGGCTAGAGCGCCGGTCAGGTAATGGGGATCGGGTTTCGGGGTGGCGCGGGTCTGTGGTCGTCGGGTGTGCTACGCCCTGTTCGTAGGGTCGTTCATTTACCCATGACCAGGGAGGAAGTCCGATGCGCCCTGAGGCGTGGAATCCGCCGGTGGAGCCGTCTGCGGCGGAGCGGGCGGTGCTTAAGGCGGTGCGGCGGGCGAAGCTGTTCGTGTTCTTGCGCGAGCATCGCCACGAGCTGTTCGACGAGGAGTTCCAGGCTGAGCTGGCGCGGGCGTATGCGGACAGGCCGAAGGGGCAGCCGCCGGTGCCGCCGGCGCTGCTGGCGCTGGCGACGATCTTGCAGGCGTATACCGGGGTCAGCGACGATGAGGTGATCGAGGCGACGGTGATGGACCGGCGCTGGCAGCTGGTGCTGGACTGCATGGACGCGGACCGGCCGCCGTTTGCCAAGGGCACCCTGGTCGGTTTCCGCAAGCGGCTGATCGAGCGGGATCTGGACCGGGCGCTGGTGGAGCGGACGGTGGCGCTGGCCGCGCGGACCGGGGGGTTCGGCGCGCGGGCGCTGCGGGCGGCGCTGGATTCCAGCCCGCTGTGGGGGGCCGGCCGGGTGGAGGACACGATCAACTTGATGGGACACGCCCTGCGCAAGGCCCTGGGCGTGATCGCGGTCCTGCAGACATCCGATGCGGTTAAGTTGTCAAGCTGCCTGGGGAAGTTTGCCGGCGGGGACGGGGAAGGCGATGGTTTCGTCGTATTCCTGGCCGGTGTTCAGGCAGTGCCATAGGCAGCCGAGCATGCGGCCGAACAGGTTGCGCTGGGCGGCGGCGTGCCGGTCGCCGGCGTCCTTGCGGCGGTCGTAGCGGGCGCGGGCGCCGGGTGAGGCGGTCAGGGCGGAAAACGCCCAGATGTAGCCGGCGGAGGCCAGCCGGTTGTTCTTGACCCGGCGGTGCGTGACGGACCGGCTCTTGCCGGAGGCGCGGGTGATGGGCGCGGCGCCGGCGTAGGCCTTGAGTCCTTTGGCATCCTGGAACCGGGATCGGTCATCGCCGGTCTCGGCGAGCACCCGGGCGCCGGTGAGCGGGCCGAGCCCTGGGAAGCTGGTGATGATCCCGGCGTCCGGGTGCTGGTTAAAAGACTCGGTGACGGCCTGCTCGAGGTCCCCGGCGCTGGTGCAGGCGGCGTCCAGCTGGCAGGCCAGGGCGATGGCCTGGCGGCCCATGGCCTGTTCGACGAGCGGGAGCTGGCGCATCTGCGGGACGCGGAACGCGTCCCGCAGCCGGGTGGCTTCGGTGTCCAGGCCGCGGCTGCGGCCGGCTCTTTCAGCAGGCCGCGCAGCTGGGTGAGGGTCAGTTTCGCGGCGTCGGCGGGCGTGGGCGCGGCGGCCAGGATGGTGCGGGCCTCCGGGCGCATGATGCCGCCTTTGGCCGAGGCGAAGGCGGCCAGGAACCCGGGGAAGTACTCGCGCAGGTGGGAGCGGAGCCTGTTGTGCGCCTGGGTGCGGTCCCAGACGGCGTCTTGCTGGGCGCGGGCCAGCACCGCGATGGCCTGGGCCAGCTCGGTGTCGGCGGGCAGCGGCCGGTGCATGGCGATGTCGGTGCGCAGCACGTTGGCCAGGACGAATGAGTCGCCGTGGTCGGATTTCCTGCCCGCGACCGAGTGCCGGTCGCGGTAACGGGCGACCGCCATCGGGTTGATGGGTAGACCGCCCGGCCGGTGGCCCGCAGGCACGCGACCAGCAGCCCGCGGGGTGTCTCGATCGCCACCGGGACCGGGTCCCCGGCGGTGTCGCCGTGCTCGGCGAGCAGGGCCAGCAGCTGGGCCAGCCCGGCCGCGTCGTCGCTGATCCGGCGGCGGGCCAGCAGCTGCCCATCCCGGTTGACCAGCGCGATGTCGTGGTGATCTTCGGCCCAGTCGATCCCGCCGTAAATGTCCATGCTTCCTCCGTTCTCCTCGATGTAGTGGCTGTTCATGCTGGTCTAAGCCATGCAGGGCACGCACGCTCCCTAATGGAAGGGCTCAAGGGCACCGCCATCCGATCAGCCGTTCGTGACCCCGGCTGCCCGCAGGCCCCGGTCTTGCCCGGAGCTCGGCGGCTCCGGTCCCGATGAGGGGTTCCTCCTGCGGGTGGCTCAGGCCACGACCACCCATACCGGCACGAACAGCCAGCACCCCGGAAGCGGCCCGGCGTGTCGCTCACGAACCGATGACGGCGGCTGGGCTGGGCGCCCGGATCTTCGACAAGAGGTCCTCAGCCCCGGTGATGTCAGCGGGTCACCCGGCACCAGCCGCACTAGCCAGATCCCGCCGATCTCTGCGCAGGCATCACCTGCCATGCTCCGGGAAGGCGTGGATCTGGCAGGCAGGTCCCGCGATCTGCAAGAGGGGCTTCGAGCCCCGGGGACGGGGCGGCGGTGGCCTGCCATGTGCCCATTAGGGGCGGGGGCAGGCCGCAGGGACCGCCATCGTGGCCATGCAGGCGGGGGTGCCGCAGCTGGCCGCCTCCAGCCTGAAGGCTGCGCTGGACCGGGACTGGGACGATCCCGCGGCCCGGGATCTGGCCCTGGCCCAGGTGCTGGGCCTGCTGGATCAGGTAGAAGCCTTTGTGGCCGGCTGCTATGGCGATCAGGCTGCGGCCGCCGCGGTGGCGGCCGCCCGCCAGGTGCGCGACCAGGACGTGGACCTGGCCGGGCCCGCGCCGTCGCTGCGCCGCGGAGTGGCCAAAGACCGGCGGGTCAGCGTCGAAGACGCCCAGATGCGCCACGGGCGCAAATCCCGCTCGGTGCTGTTCGACGGCTACAAGCGGCACGTGCTCCGGGATCTGGACACCGGCCTGATTCCCGCCGTGGGCATCACCCCCGCCAACGCGCCGGAGGCCAGCGTCACCGCCAGTATCACCGCCGACCTGGACGCCGCCGGGCTGAGCCTGGCCGAGCTGCACATCGACCGGGCCTGCCTGGCCTCGGACCTGGTCCGCGACCGCGGCCCGGACCTGGCGATCTACTGCAAGGCCTGGCGGGTACGCAACACCACCGGCCGCTACGCCAAGAACCAGTTCGCCATCGACTTCGGCGCCGGGCAGCTGACCTGCCCCGCCGGCGTAAACATGCCCTTCCGGCCCGGCAAGACCGTGCACTTCCCGAAACACATCTGCGCGGCCTGCCCGCTCCGGGAACGCTGCACTCAAAGCCCGTCCGGGCGCAGCGTTGCCATCCATCCCGACGAGGCGCTGCTCGCCGAATTGCGCCAGCGCCAGCAAACCCCGGCAGGGCGGGCTGAGCTACGCGAGCGCGTCAAGGTCGAGCACGCCCTCGCCCACGTCGGGCACTGGCAAGGCCGCCGCGCCCGCTACCGCGGCACCCGCAAGAACCTGTTCGACCTGCGGCGCGTCGCCGTGGTCCACAACCTCCACGTAATCGCACGCCAGCCCGCCGGCGGTCACTCCCGGCCAGCAGCCTGACGACTACCTGACCGGCGCTCTAGGCAGAGGCCGCCGGCCGGCGTCGCGAACTGCTCGATGTCACCCGGGAAGAGCCGGTCATCTCGGGACGGGGTCGGCGATCACCTCGGCGATGTGCGCTGCCTTGCCCTGATCGAGCCCGAACAGCGTCGTCAGCGGCATGAACATGGCCAGCTTGACGCAGCCGAGGCTGTACCGGTCGATGTCGAATCCGGTCCGGTCGCGCGGCGCCATGAAGCCCGGGTTGCCGAGCGTCGGCCGCTTACCCTCCTCGACCCGGGCCGCCGCCTCGAAATCGATCAGCGCCACGCTGTCGTCCGGACGGATCATGATGTTGAACATGTGCAGGTCGTTCAGGACCACGCCGCGGGAACGCACCACCTCGACCGCCAGCTCGACGGCGGCGCAGATCCCAACCGCCCAGGACGTGTAGTCGGCGGTCTTGCCCGGGTCGGGTGCTGCCTCGATCAGCGGATGCCGGACCGCGTAGAGCGAGTTCAGCGTCGCGCCGTCGATATGGTCCTGGACGAGGAAATGATGGCCTCCGGCCTCGAAATAGCCGCGGACGCCCGGCGTCACCCCCAGGCCGACTAGCTGGCTCAGCATGCGATGCTCGCGGCGGAGCCTGGCGACGGCGTCGGCGCCGTCGGCGGTGAGGCCGGCATGCGGCCGCGCTTCCTTGAGCACGACGCGTTCCCCGGTCCGCGAGTCCGTGCCCTGGTAGACGCCGCCGCCGTTGGAGAAGTGCAGCGCCCGGTCGATCCGGTAGGCAGGCCGGCCATCGTGACCGCGTTGCGGGCGGCCAGATGCGGGCCAGGAAGCCGGGCAGCGTGACCACAACGGAACCGTGAAGACCGGATTGCGCAGATCCAGCACCAGCTGGCAGGCCCCGTCCGCGATGGCCGGGCACTAGCTCGCCGTCTGAGTTCTGGCAATGCCGCGCCATGAAGCTGCCGTAGTGCACGTAGAGCGGACCCTCGCGTAACGCAGGTCGCTAAAGCCCCGCGCGGGGCGTACTTGGCGTTCCGCAGGTGCAGCGCCAGCGGGCTGCGAGGAACTTGAACGCGACCTGCCGCGGCACGCAGTAGTCGACGAGCTTGCCGAGCATGCGTTCCGCGTTGTCCTTGGCGGCCGATACGTGGATCTTCCAGCCCTGGGCCGGAACCGGGTCGCCGGGCGGGATATGCACCAGCCAGTCACCGAGATCCCGCCGGGTCCAGCCGGCCGGCGGCGGGCGGCAGCGGGCGGGCGGCAGGCCGGCCGCGAAACTCCGCTGCGCTGCCTGGCTGGCGCTCGGCGAATCATAAAAGAGCGGATCCGCGAGACAGAACAATTCGTATCGCTTATCCAAGTAAGTTCCCCCGCGAACCTGACGACCCCTACTACCGGGCACTCAGCGAGTCCCTGGAGGATCCGGGCTCTCGCTGGCCGGGCCCCGGCTGACCGCCCGCGCTGGATGTGCCAGCGCAGGACCACCTCGGCCGGGCTGTTGCAAACCGGGCCAGCGGACGCCGCGATCGCCGGTGCCGGGATATCACTCATCCGCGG
>CAWIJO010000016.1:0-63245 GCA_963836355.1 uncultured Actinomycetes bacterium
TGGTCATCGGACCCGAGCTCGCCGACGTGCTCGCCATCATCGTCCGCCGGATCCGCGACGAGCACGGCGCCGTGCCACTGGCCGTGGCCTACGACTACCACGAACGCATATGGAATCCGCCGATACCACTGCTGTTCCAGCGCCGCTTCGGCGGCGAGACCCGCCCGATCGGCGGCCCGGCTATCCGCGAGCTCGTCAACGGCGCGCTGAGCGGCACCGGCATGACCGATGCCAGCGGCCGGCCACTACGATTCACCCCGCACGACTTTCGCCGGATCTTCATCACCGACGCGATCATGCACGGAATGCCGCCGCATATCGCCCAGCTGGTCGCCGGGCACCACGACATCAATACCACCATGGGATATAAGGCCGTCTATCCCCGGGAATCCATCGACGGCCACCGCGCATTCATCACCCGGCGGCGCGAGCTACGCCCCTCCGAGGAATACCGCACGCCAACCGACGAGGAATGGCAGGAGTTCCTCGGCCACTTCGAACGCCGCAAGGTCGCCCTCGGCGACTGCGGCCGCGCCTACCAGACACCATGCATCCACGAAAACGCCTGCATCCGCTGCGCCCTGCTACGCCCGGACCCTGCCCAGCGCCCCCGCCTGGCCGGCATCCGCGACAACCTGCACGCCCGCATAGCCGAAGCCCGCCAGCAAGGGTGGCTCGGCGAAGTCGAAGGACTCAAAGTCAGCGTCGCCGCGGCCACCACCAAACTCGCCCAGCTAGACGCACTGGCCGCCCGCCGCGACACCGCCGTGCACCTGGGCATACCAGGATTCCCCCAAACAGCAGGCCGCACCGTCACAACCCCGGCCAGCCTCCCTGCCAGCAAGGAAACCCCGTGACCGCCCCGGCCGCAACCCAGGATTCCTTGATCATTTCTTAGTTCAGAGAAGCGGGCATCAAGCTTGACTCCGTGGCCTGGTCCGTGTCCACGAAGTCGGGGCGGCTGATGGTCGAGGCGCTGATCGACGGGGAGCGGCGCGGCGCGATCCTGGCGGACCTGGCCATCGGCCGGATGCGGTCCAAGATCCCGGACCTGTCGATGGCGCTGGAGGGCCGGTTCGGGGACCACCACGCCATGCTGTGCCGGCTGCACCTGGACCACCTGGACCACCTCGACGGCATGCTCGCGAAGCTGGACGCGCAGATCGAGGCGATGATGCAGCCGTTTCGCCCCGCCCGCGACCTGCTGACCACCATCCCCGGGATCGGGCAGCTGTCCGCCGCCGCGATCATCTCCGAGATCGGCGCGGATATCCGCGAGTACTTCCCCGACGCGGCGCACCTGGCTTCCTGGGCCGGGCTCTGCCCCGGCAACCACGAGTCAGCCGGGAAGCACCGCCCCGGAAAACGCAGGAAAGGCAACCAGCACCTCCAGCCCGTCCTGGTCGAGTGCGCCTGGGCCGCGGTCCGCCACGAGGGCTACCTCAAGTCCCTCTACCACCGGCACGTCATGAAATGGGGCGGCTACCGCTCCAGCGTCGCGAAGACCAAGGCCATCATCGTCGTCGCCCACGCCATCCTCGTGATCACCTGGCACGTCCTGGCCACCGGCAAGCCCTACGACGAGCTCGGCGGCGACTACTTCACCCGCCGCCTGGACCCCGAGCGCGAGACCCGCCGCCTCGTCGCCCGCCTGGAAGCCCTCGGTCACGCGGTGACCCTGGAAAAAGCCGCCTGACCCTTCCCGCCCGCCCCCACCCACCACCCCCAGCCGACGCACAAACCGCGCCGGCTGCTGCCGCCTGCCTGGCTGGGGCCATTCACGTATCAGCACCAGGTGCTGCTGAGCCGATCCCACTGGGCGACGACCGGATTCAGGGGCTTGACCAGTGCTGGCAGGTGTTCCATGACCTGGGCGAAGGTATCTGTCTCTATCCGGAAATCCCAGCCCGGCAGCGGCAGCGCCCCGCCGCTGGCCCGTGACCCGGCCAGCCGGACATTCAGGATGGCGGTATCCGATTCAAGGGCGCGCACCACGCTGTCCGGCAAGCTCACCGCTGGAGGTGTTCCGCTGCGGGCGGCTGCCCAGAGCCATATGTTCATCGCGATGGGTACCAGGACTCCGGCGGCCAGGATCACCTGCGCGACATAGAGGACTCCCCGGTCGGTTCCGGCGGTTTGCGCGGCCGCGAGCAGCGCCAGCCCGGCGGCCATGCAGATGAGCCCGAGGAAGGCAAGGACGGCCCGGATTTCATTCCATGGCGCGGCATCGTGGAATAGGCGGCCGACGGAAAGCTGGAAACTGGCCAGCAGCAGCCCGGTAGATGCCACGAACAGGGAAAGAATCAAGTTCCGCCAGTGCGCCGGAGGACTTAGCGCGATCAGGGCGATCGTCGGCAGCGTGAAGGCAGCGAGCAACGGCGCAACTACCTGGCTAACGTGCTCGCCGCTTACCTTGCCATCCATCACGAACCTCCTGCTTATGCACCAGCGAGACCGAAAGCTGCAAAACTGCCCGGGCAGGCGGCATGCTGACGATGGCAGGGCCGCTTACCCTCGGCTGATGAACCATCACGGCGGAGTCCCTGACTATGCCGCACAGGCCGGATGCTATTCCCGCCACGGCAAGCACCGCCGTCCTGAGACATCCCAGCAGATGGATGCCGGAGACCCTGCACGGTCTGGGCTAGCCGCGGTTCTTCGGCCGGCAAGCCTGCCGCATTGACGGTCGTCAGGCCTGCTGATGAACGGATGCCTGCGCTTCCGGATCAGTGTGGCGGTGCGGGCACAGGTCGGCCGTCCGAGCGCACCCGGGTCGCCGGCTTCATCGCGCCCGGACGGACTGGGTCGTCTGCGGGTGCCGACGGCGGCTGGGACCTGTGTGCTTCTCGGCAGATGGCTGCTGGCAGCGTCCGGTTTCTGACTTCGGGCCAACGGGTATTCGGCTAGCTAAGTCAGCGGGCTGGATCCCTGTCCGGGATGCGCCTCGTCAGATTGCGGGTGGCTGGTGAGCCGGGTCTTTATGAAACGGTTTGCTTCGCTTGCGCCCGCGTTCATACGAATCCGCCGCGGAGGCCCTCGCATGGCCGAACATGATCAGTCCAAACACGTCGAGGTTATCGAGGATGACCGCATGGTCGTGGCGGCCGAGGTGAGAACCTGCGAAGGGCCGGGTGGAACTGTCCGGGTGTCTTTGCGCGCAGAGTCCGGGCACATCGCTCCGGGCTGCCGCGCGAGCCTGGTCGATGCCGTGCTGGATCTTCCCGAGGTGCAAGAAAGCGCACGCCTGGAGGCGGTGTTTCCCCTCGGTGATAGCGAGTCGCTGCAACGGCTTCGGGAGCGCTGCGAGGATGTCAGTACCCGCCCGGCCGGCGGGAGTGCGATCTTGGATGCGAGTCTTCCGTCCGGGTGCCGGCGGCCCGGAGCGGGAGTCGGCCAGGCATCTTCTGGATGATGATCGCTGCCTTTTAACCACTGGTGGGGCCCGGGCTTCGGAATTGCTCGGCCGCCCGGCCGTACCCGGCCAGGACTTCGCGCTCACCGAAGTAGTGCATTGCAAGTCACAGGCCGAGCGGGGGGGGGTAGCCGACGCGCACGGCACCTGCACCGGGACGTGGCTCCGCCCTATCGTCAAGGTTGCCGCAGCCCGCGTGATCGTGCTGTTCGGTATCCAGGCGCGCAGAGCATTTCAGGACGCGTTCGGGATTCCCGCAGGATTGCCGATGACCGGCCTGCGCGACCTCGAAGGCACCGAGCGGATCGTAGTGCAGCTCCCTCACCTCAACGCCTGCAGTGAGCGAAGGAACTGCAATCCGCTCACCCCAGCCCAGCTCGACCAAGTCAGGGCACTGCGAGGGGCTGACCAACGCCGAGTACTTCTGGGAGCCAGTGGCCAATACCTGGAGCATCCGCCCGCGCGGGCACGGGCGGGCCGCGATCGCGGCCGGCGGCGGCGAGTTCGTGATCGACTTCGCCGATCCCGAGCCCATCCTGGCACCGGTCACCACGATCGCGTGGCGGCTGGCGCACCTGATCACCGGCGTGTTCGGCAGCCGCGTCGGCGACCATTTCGGCGGGCCGCCGGTGGAATACTACGCATTTCACTACGCCGGGACGGCAGTGCAAGCGCTCGCGCAGCTCGATGAGGCGTACGCCGCGTAGCTGGCCGGGGTGAAGAGCCTCGGCGATGGCGGGCTGGCCCGGCCGTGTGACCCGGCCGAAGGCCCGTTCGCCGAGTCCCACATGGCCACTCTAGTGCTGCACTTCAACCGCGAGGCAGTGCACCACGGCGCCGAGATCGCCCGCTGCGCGACCTGTACGCCAACCGCTGACCGAACTCGCACGAGCCCCGCTACCTGGCCGGGCGGCAACATTAACTCCCACCCCCGCCAACGGCGGTCGCACTGCGCTCGAGAAGTCACCCGGGCGGCGGCAGAAGCAGATACTGGGCTTGCCCCCTTTGACGGATCCGCGCAGGTTGGAGGGCGTGCGATGGACCAGCCATGATGACCGGCGTGAGCGTCATCATGGCCACGCGTGGCGCACGCTTGGGAATCAGGGTCACGTTCGGTGTCCTGATCCTGATGGCCGTCGCTGCGTGCGGCTTCGCCTGTCTGGTGCCGCCAGGCCCTCAACGTGTAGCCGGGCCAGGGCCTCTGCCCGATGCGCTGCCCCTGCCCTGCACCTGACTGCCCAAGTCGCGTGCACGCGTCCTTCCCGGGCCGGGATCGAGGTATCTGCCTCATGCAGGAGCCGTTCGGCCCGGCAGGAAAAAGCCTGCCGGCGTATCCACGTCATCATTGGGATGAAGGCCAGCGCCGTCCTGGTGAAACCCCCGCCCTACTCCTCGCATGACGCCAGCCAGGATCTACGCAAGCGGATCGCCGGTGAGATCAGTTCCAGCATGAAAACCAACTCTATTGGGCGGCCAGCCACGCACGCTTCCGCCGCTGGGGGCGTGGCTCAGCGGCGGCGGCCAGCAGGTGGGGCGGTTACTTTCGGCCCATGTCCTCGACAGCCCGGTCCTCGACTGGGGCGGCGATCTGGCCGCCGCGTACGGGCGGCATGAATGCGACGAGGTAGCTCAGTATCTCGTGGTCGTTCTCGATATCCCGCGTCCGTTGTCCCGGCCTGGGTTAACCAGGTGCGGCTCCGGCTAGCTCCGGCGGGCCGGTTGCTGGCCAGCAGCAGCCGAGGTTATACCGGGTGCCGGTGTGCCCGGCGGGGCCTGGGTGAACCAAGTGCGCACTCAGGTGAGCAGCCAGCAACGGCGCCGTACTGCTCCGCCAAGGTCGGTGCCGACTCGATGTTCACTGGTCGCGTGCCAGGCGTATCAGCGATGTGAATCCTCGCTCTTCAATATCAGGTAGGAAGAACGGAGGTCCGCTATGGCTTTCAGGACTGCCAGCCCGGCCAGCGCACAGGTTGAGGTGCCCGCCGGGGAACATGGTGCCGCGGCCAGATTGGGCGCACAGCTCGATTGCCACCGCGCAGCCGAGCGGCGGGAGGCGCGAGATGAACGAAACCTGTGACCGGTGCGGGCCAGCGGTCCGTGCGGTGTACCGCGTGGACCGGGAAGGCGCGCTTTACCTATGCCTGCACTGCGCGAGCCAGCTATGGGCGGCGCTCTTCGAGCAGGGCTGGATCATCTCCCTTATTGACGAGCGTGCGCTCGCGCCGCAAGCTAGCTAGCTAGCTACGCTTGGCTCAGCCGGCAAGGCCATCAAACTGAAAATTAATCCCGGTACTGACATAACCACGGAGTACGCCCGCAATGCCTGATGATTCCAGCGGCACGCCAGAATCGCTTGCCGCGCGGCAGGCCACCGAGGCGCATCGTGCCAGATATCCGGTTGAGGCCGCATACACGCCACTCGGCCCGTATGCCACGACGACGAGCACGGTCACCGACGGTGCTGGCAATGTGATCTACGACCTGTACTACCCCCAGGATTATGCCGCCCTGGGATTCCAGAGCCCGATCGTCACCTGGGGCAACGGGACCGGCAACATACCTTCCCAGTACTCCACGCTGCTGGGCCACCTGGCTTCCTACGGGTTTAGCGTCATCGGCACGATCTCGCGGCAAACCGGCAGTGGCGTCGAGATCGGCGATGCCGCTCGCTACCTGGTCACCCAGGCTGGGACCGCAGGCAGCGTCTTCTATGGCAACCTCGACGTAAACCGCGTAGCCGCAGTTGGTCACTCCCAGGGTGCCGACGGCGCGACCCGAGCAGCGTTGAACGATCCGGCGCTGATCAAGACGCTGATGACGTTCTCACTGCCCATTACCTATTGGCTAAACGGGCCCAGTATCGCCCAGCTGACCCAGCCCGTCTTCCTCAGCTCCACCCACGGGATCTTCGACTCGGTCATCGCTCCCCCCGTGATTGAGCGCATCTTCTACGAAACCCTCACTGTCCCCGCCGCGCTAGGCATCATCCTCCAATCGGACGGCAAGCGGGCTGACCATGCCTCGATCGTTGACACAGCGTACGGCGGAAACCCTGGCGGTGAACTCGGCTACACGACCGCTTGGCTTGCACATCAGCTTCGCAGCGACCCGGCCGCTGCCGCCGCGTTCACCGGTGTGCACCCCGAGCTGGATACCAATTCCAACTGGCCGGGCAGCGCTGTCAAGTAGATGGCGTCGCGCCGGCTAATTTCCCACTCGCCGCGCCGAGGCACTCGGCGCCATGCATCCAGACCGGCAGATCTTGAGCGGATCTGAGATGCACTCTCACGCCGCTCTGGCGCGGTGGCCTGCCATCTTTACGATGGCGGACAAGGACTCTCGCTGGGTGGAGCCGATGCGGAGGGGGTATCTCCCTAGGTGTGTAAGGAGTGATTAAAGGGAACTGAGTGGCCAGGGGGAATGGTCACTGTTACGGGGGGAGAACAACGATCATGTCCATTACACGGCAAGCGCCCGGCGCGTCCGGGCTGGTGCACAATCCGGAGGCAGGTCCGGTTCCGGGGGATGCTGCTCCTTACGGCGGGGAAAAACCCCCTCTGTCCGGGCAGCGGCTGGCGCCGCTGCGGGAGCTGATCGATGACCGGCTGCTGGACGCGCTGCTGGAGCGTTCCAGGGACGAGGCCGGGGGCTTGCGGCTGACCGGTGAGGGCAGCATGCTGGGCGAGCTGGTCAAGGCGGTGCCGGGCGGGCGCTGGAGGCCGGGCTGACCGCGCACCTGGGCTATGCCCGGCATGACCCGGCCGGCCATAATTCCGGCAATTCGCGCAATGGCACGATCGGCAAGAAGGTGCAGACCGGGATCGGGCCGGTAGGCATCGAGGTGCCCCGGGACCGGGCCGGGATGTCCGGGCCGGTGCTGGTGCCCAAGCGGTCCGGGCGGGTCTCCGGCGGCCTGGACGACATGATCATCAGCCTTTACGCGCACGGTATGAGCGTCCGCGGCATCCTGCACCACCTGCGGCAGGTGTACGGCACCGAACTGTCCGCCGAGACGGTCTCCCGGATCACCGATGCGGTGCTGGAGGAGGTCCGGGCCTGGCAGTCCCGGCCGCTGGATCCCGTCTACGCGGTGGTGTTCCCGGACGCCATCATGGTCAAGGTCCGTGACAACCACGTGGTGCAGAGCAAGCCCGCCTACCTCGCCGCCGGCACCGGCGCCGACGGGGAAAAGCACGTGCTGGGCATCTGGCTGGCGAAAACCCCGATCCAGACCGCGACCGCCGGGGAGGGTTGTGGGACTCCCACAGGTTCGTTTGGGCCTGTTCCTGCTGCTGCCTGAGGCTATGCGCGTCTGGTGTGACTTGTGGTATTTATGGTGAGGCATTGATCTTCCAGGTGCCACCTTAAGATCGCTGGTGCGAAGAAGGTGTGCGCGTGGCAGAAGCCCGGCTCCGTCTCATCGAGGGGCGGCCTGTCCCGGCTGGGCTGCCGGCTGACCCGCTGGTGTTCCAGTCCGAGTGCATGGAGGCGTTCGTCGCCTCGTGGACCGCCCGGGGGTTTGCCACCAGCACGATCGACAACGACATCGGCGTGCTGGAGCGCATGCTGGCCGCGCTCGGGCGCCCGGCATGGGAGGTCACCGCCGAGGACGTTGACCGGGTCGTCGGCGACCTGGCGGCTGCTGGCCGGGCGACGTCCACCCGCAGGAACTATCTGCAGGTGTTCAAGGGCTTCCACCGTTTCCTGGAAGTCCGCAGGGCCGTCGAGATCGAGGCCGCGTTCGGGGTCCGGCTGGTCTGCCCGGTGGATGAGTACAACTCCGCCCGCCACGTCAGCAGCGATTCCCCGGTTCAGGACCCCGCCGCCGACCCCAGAACGGGTGAGCGAGTTCTTCGGCTTCCTCAGGGCCCGGATCGGCACCGCCCGCAAGTACGCTCCCGCGGCCCGCGACTACGCCCTGTTCCGCACCCTTTATCACGCGGGTATCCGCTGCGAAGAGGCCGTTCTTCTCGACGTTCCGGACGTCCACTTCGGCCGCGGCCCGTTCGGGAAACTCCATGTCCGCTTCGGCAAGGCCGCCCGCACGTCCGGGCCACGCCCCCGCTGGGTGCCGATGCTGGACGGCCTGGACTTGCAGCTGCGCTGGTTCCTCGACGACGTCCATGGCCGTTTCCCCGGCTCCACCGCGCTGTTTTGTGATGAGGCCGGGGGGCAGCTGGCCACCGGGACGGTCCGCAACCGGCTGCGGCATCTGATGAAGCTCGAGGACCGGCCCGCCGCGGACTGGTTCACCCCGCATTCGCTGCGCAGGGCGTGTGCCACTCATAACTACGAGCGTGGCATGGACCTGGTCGCGATCCAGCAGATGCTCGGGCACTGGACAGTGGCCTCCGCGATGCGGTATGTCCGGCCCTCAGAAACGTTCATCGAGGACGCCTACCGGCAGGCGGTAACGGCCACTTTGGGTGAGCTGACCGAAGGAGAGTGAGCATGCAGATCAGGTGGAAACTGCGGATCGCCGCCGCTCAGCGGGAGGTCTGGACCGGCAGCCAGCTGCGCCGGCTGCTGGCCGAGCGGGCCGGGCTGGAGATGTCGCCGGCGTCGGTATCGGCGCTGTTCACCAAGCAGCCGTCCCAGCTCAAGCTCACCACCCTGCTTGCGCTCTGCACTGCGTTGCAGTGCACCCCCAACGACCTGTTCGACCTCGACACCACCCCGGTCGAGCAGCCCGCCGATCTCAGCCCGGTCAAGGTCGCCGCGGCTGGTCAGGCTCAGACTGCACGGGGCCGGTCGATGCCGCCGCTTTGAGGTGAGGAGCACGGAAGCCGCCAGCTGCGTCCGCTGCGGCAGTCCCGCTGTCAAAGGCCGCGAGCACTGCCGCCGCTGCCACTACGCCCTGGCACACCAGCCGGCCAGGCACGAATGCCCTGGCTGCGGGAAGGCCAGGAAGCTGGAGGAGGTGACCGGCAAGTGCGTGCTGTGCTCGCGGACGTGCGTCCGCTGCGGCGCCAAGATCGGCCGAGTCGGCCGCGAGATTTGCAGTCTCTGCCTGGTCAAGGACCGCAGAGCCGCAGCCCAGCAGCCTTGCCCGCGCTGCGGCAAACCCGGCCGGATCCGTGAGGCCACCGGCTGGTGCGGGCACTGTTCCCATCCCGGCAGGACGCCCAGCCCCGACGCTGCCTGCCGGGTCTGCGGCCTGATCACGCACATGGAAGGCGACGGGCTCTGCTTTCCCTGCTATACCAAGTCACCGCACCGGATCACGGTCAGGGCTGAGAACCTCGCCGCTCAGCTGAGCGAGCGGCCCGGCTGGCTGGCCGGCTTCGCGGATTACCTCGTGCCCCGCCACAACGCCTCAGCCGCCTGCCAGATGATCACAGATACCGGCCGGCTCCTGCGTGACGGCGGCCCCGTCCACCCTCAGCCCCTGCTGGAACGGGCAATAGCCCGGGGCGGCCCGCTGGCCAAGGCGCTAGAGGACTTCTTCACCAGCCACGGGCTCGCCCTGTGTCCAGGCCACGCCGAACACAGGGCCGCCGTCCGCCGGCAACGCCGCCTGGACGCCATCCCCGCCGCCCTGCGGCCCGCCACGGTCGCGTTCGCCGAGCATGAACTGGCCGGACGGCGGCGGGCCCAGCGCGCCGGGACCCGGCCGCCCAGCCACAACACCATCGAAAGCCACCTCACCTCGGTGCGTGACCTCGCCCGGTTCCTCACCACGAGCAAGGACATCACCGACTGGGCGACCGTGAACAGCACCGACATCGAGGCATTCCTCGCCGCCCAGCCTTCGAGAGCGGCTCACCGGCTGGGCGGGCTGCGCCGGTTCTTCCGCTTCGCCGCCTGCCAGCGGATGGTCCTGACCGACCCGGCCAAGACCATCACCATCGCGCAGTCGCCGGGGTTCCGCGGGCCCAGCCTCACCGTCGGCCGGCAGCGGGAACTGTTCCGGCGCTGGACCAGCGGCCAAGACGACATCCACCCGCACGAGGCACTGACCGGGCTGCTCGCCCTGATCCACGGAGCCACCACCCAGGAGATCAGGCACCTGACCGTCGAGGCCATCGCTCCGGCCGCCGAGGCCGTCACGCTGCAGGGACGACCACACCCGACCCCACTCGATCCGTGGACCCGGGCCGCCATCGAAACCTGCCTAGCCCACCGGCAGGCGCTGAACTCCACCAACCCCTACCTGCTCGTCACCCTGCAGACCAAGGCGACCAGGGCACCGTCCGGCGACAGCTACGTCAAGAACATCCTCGCACCGGCCGGGGTCCGGCCAAGGATCCTGCGATCATCACGGATACTCGCCCTCCTGAACACCGCCGACCCCAAGCTCGTCGCGACCGCCTACGGGATGACCCACGACGCCGTCACTGCCTACCTCGCCGACCGCGTCGACCCCACCCGCCTGCCGAACCCGTGATCTTCAGGCAGCACCGTCCACATGATCACGCGAACATGTGCGCTTCCGCCCGCTTCTGGGCCAGCGTGACCGCCGACCTGCGCAACCGCGGCGTCCAGGACATCCTCATCGCCTGCTGCGACGGCCTGAACGGGTTCGAGGACGCCATCCATGCCGCCTTCCCGCACACGGTCGTGCAAACATGCGTCGTCCACTTGATCCGCAACAGCCTGCGGCCGGTCGCCCGCCGCGACGCCGCCGCGGTCGCCGCCGGGCTCCGCACGATCTACACCGCCGCCGACGCCGACGCCGCGTTCGATGCCCTGGCCGCCTTCGCGAGCTCCGGCCTGGGCCAGAAATACCCCCAGGCCGTCAAGGTCTGGGAGAACGCCTGGGACCGCTTCACCCCGTTCCTGGCCTTCACCCCGCCGGTGCGCAAGCTGCTCTACACCACCAACAGCATCGAGAGCCTGAACTACCAGCTGCGGAAGGTGACCAAGGCCCGCGGGCACTTCCCGTCCGACGACGCCGTCGTCAAGCTGCTGTGGCTGGCGATCACCAGCATCGAGGACAAGCGCGCCCGCGAGCGAGCCGGCAGAAGGCGCACAACGGGCAAGCGCAGCGACCAGCCCGCACGCCTCATCGAAGGACAACCCGTCATGGGATGGCGCGAAGCACTCAACGAACCCGGCATCGCCTACCCAGGACGAATCAGGTAAAAGCGGAAACCAGACCAAAACTAAAAGATCTTTAAACACCTGAGGTTACAAGCTCGATGCGGAAGCTGACAGCCGTGGCCGGGAGCGTCGTATTTCTGGTGATCGCGCCGGGGGTGGTGGCCGGGCTGGTGCCGTGGTGGCTGACCGGCTGGCACACTGGTTCCCGGCACGCCGCAACTCTTCTTCGCGGAGCTGCGCTGCCCGCTGATGGTTTCACGCCCGTTGCTGCAGCCAGCTTCCCAGGATGCCGCCCAAGACCGTCGTGAGCAGGAAACCGACGAAGAGCAGGACGAGGTCTCGCACCAACGGGCCTCCCTACGTTCATCTCCTGACCGGGTTTCTAATCGCCGGCACAGTCATCCTTACCACCAGCTGGTCGTCGGCGAAGCTGACTCGACACCTCGTTTATGTGGCCAGGAAGGGCAACTCGCCCACACCACAGCGCTCCACGAACGCATCCATTTGCCGCGCATGGTGCTGTGTCAGGCTGATGCGGTGGCTGGCCGTTGCTTCCCGGCCGCGGCGGGGCGGGGTGATCGTATAGTGACTGCCATGTCAGCAGGTCTGCCAGCCCCTCACCTGGGGGTCACCACGGTGGCTGAGGTGATAGCGCGGTTGGAGGCGATCGAGGCGGCGCTTCCCGCCGCCGACGGGCTGGCGTGTTTCAACCGCATGTACCTTCAGGTGACCAGGCAGGTCAACAGCCGGCTGGGCGAGGGGTTTTTCGCCGATCCCGCGTTCATGACCCACCTGGATGTGGCGTTCGCCAGCTTGTACTTCGCCGTGGCCGACGCCGCGGGCGACCCGGCGGCGGTGCCGCTGGCCTGGCAGCCGCTGGTGCAGCAGCGCGCCAGTGCCGGGATCGAGCCGGTCCAGTTCGCGCTCGCCGGAATGAACGCCCACATCAACCATGACCTGCCGGTGGCGCTGGTCGCCACCTGCAGCTCGCTGGCCACCGCGCCGGATGCGGGCGCGCATTTCGCCGACTACCAGAAGGTGGACCAGCTGCTGGACGCCGCTGAGCAGTCAGTGCGGCAGTCGTTCGAATCGGCGCCCGAGCTCGCCGTCGATCACCATCTGGGCGCAGTCAGCAACCTGATCGCTAACTGGACCATCAACTCCGCCCGGGACCTGGCCTGGAACAACTGCCTGCTGCTATGGGCGGTGCGCGATGACCCGGTCGCGCGGGGACTGCTGGCCGGCAGCCTGGCTGGCTCGGCAGCGCTCGCCAGCCGCCTGCTACTGGTAGCGGTCTGACCCAGGCGGCTGGCAACTGGCGGCGTTGCGGTGACCGCGCCATCACAATTGAACGTGTGCGGTGCAGGTAGCCGGTCACCATCAGGGAGGCCCGATGACACCGAAAATAGCCGCCGCGCTCGAAGACAGCAAAGGAACCTGACTCCCGCTGGCCCGCCGTCGGCCGGCCGGAGCCAGCCCAGCCCACAGGTCTCTGGCCCCGACGGCCAGCAGCGGCATGGGATCGTCTCCTGCTGCAGCCCGCAGAAAGAGACGCACGCTGTCCTGCCGATGAGCGTTCACGTCCTTTCGCATAAATCGAAGCTGGAGGAGACGCAGGCCAGTGGGCCTTCCCGGGGCCCTGCAATACCTTCTGGGTAAGGAGGCGAGCATGAGCGAGCAGGGCTGGCGGGAGTTCCTCGCTGCGGAGGGCGTTGAGGACTGGGTGGTTTTGCACGGCGGAGCGACTGCTGTGTTCCGCGTCCCGTCGCTCGGCGAAGCGGCGCAGCTTGCCGGGGCGGTCGCGCAGGTGCCCGGCCTCGAGGGCCCGGGGACTTTGCTGACGATCGCCGGTGGCCGTCTCAGCGTGCGGTTGACCCGCGGTGTGTTCCGGCTGGAGGAGCGGCACATCGCACTTGCGCGGGCAGTTTCAGCGATGGCGCGGGCGCACGGTGCTGTCGCCGATCGGACCGGTGCGCAAGAGGTCCAGCTGGCGATCGCTGCGAAGCCCGGCGCGGTCGACGCCGATTTCTGGCGCGCTGTCCTGGGGTACACAGGGCTAGGCGACGACAACGCCATCGACCCGCTCGGCCACGGCTCGACGGTCTGGATGCAGGAACTCGACGCGGCCAGGCCGCTTCGGCACGCGATGCACGTCGACGTGTCCGTCGCTCGTGAGCACGTCGAGGCGCGCCTGGCGGCGGCCCTTGCCGCAGGAGGCCGCATCGTCGACGACGCCGAAGCCCCTGCGGGCTGGATCCTCGCCGACCGCGCCGGCAACCGCGTGTGCATCGCTGCCTGGCCCGACGGGTCCGTCCCGCCTGTTCCTGGCTGATCCGCAATAGCCCGATTCCGGAGTAGCGCCGGCAGGGTTCACGCAGATGGTTAGTCCGCCGCACGTGATGTGGGGCCCGCAGCCGAGGCCGGCCCGGTTGAGCGTCCGCTCATGGCTCGTAGCCGCATACGGCGCGCGTCAGGTCAGGCAGGATCTGGCCACCGGCGGCCGGGACGTTCGCTCGCATCATCGACGGCAACTGGACTCGGCGGTGACCGCCAGGCCAGTCACGCACGCCGAGTCGGCGGCCGACATCGATCGACAGCATCACGCTAAGTGACGGATAGCGCATGGGAGAACACTCGCCGAGCCGCCTAATCTGGCGCCGGGACCGGTTCATCACGGCGAGAGGCAAAGCGATACCGATCTGGCTGGTCTGTGTGAACCCGTGCATCAAGGGAGCAAGCCCAGACCCCGCGCGTTCGATGATCCCAGGATAGGTCGCTCCGGCAGCTGTCGCCTGGCGTCAAGATGGGCTCATCTACTCGGTCAGCGCGGATCCGGCGCTGACCACCGCCCAGCGCATCGCTATTGCGGACAACACGACGGGGGGATAGCGGCCGGGAAAACCTGTCGCTGCCGGGGCGCCCGGTCAGGCACGATAGCCAGGCTGGTTGCTCGGAAAGGGAACAAGTGATTACGCCTGAACATAGCCGCGGCGCACCGCCCCGCAAACGGGCGGTGCTGCTCGCGCTGGGCTACTACGGCCGCCAGATGGCCAGGCTCCGGCGCTTCGCGGTGCCCGCGATGCTACTGCCGGCGCTGGGAAACACGTGCATCTTCTACATCGCGCCGCTGATTGTCGCGCACCTTGTCGGCCGCTTCGCCGACCACGGGGTGGCCGGGATTGGCGCTGCGATGCCGTATGTGCTCGGCTTCGCAGGGGTGCTGCTTTTCGCCGAGTTCGTGTGGCGGATCGGCATCCACTGCCTGAACCGCCTCGACGGTCGCGGAATCGAGGACCTCTACGTGATCGGCATGGACGAACTGCTGGCGAAGGACGCGGCGTTCTTCCACGACAACTTCGCTGGTTCGCTGACCAAGCGAGTGCTGAGCTTCGCTTCCCGGTTCGAGGATTTCACCGACAATCTGGTGTTCAACATTATCGGCAGCCTCGTGCCGATGGTGTTCGCGTCGGTGGTGTTGTGGCGCTACGACCCCTTGCTCGTCGCCGGGCTCCTCGGCCTGATCGCGATCACCGGCGCCGGCATCGCGCCGCTGATCCGCCGCCGGCAGAAGCTCGTCGACCAGCGCGAGGAAGCGATCGCACGGGTGTCCGGGCACGTCGCCGACAGCCTGATGAACATGGACACGATCCGCGCGTTCGCTGCCGAGGACCGGGAGGCCGCCGAGCACAGGTCGCGCGTCGCCGACCAGCGACGGAAGTCGCTGCGGTCGTGGGACTACGCGAACCTGCGCATCGACGCCCTGGTCGCGCCGATGTCCGTGCTGACCAACGTGCTCGGCCTGCTGCTCGCGGTCGCACTCGGCGGAGGAAAGCACGGAATCGAAGCGATTATCGTGGCATTCACCTACTACTCCAGCGCGACGCGGATCATGTTCGAGTTCAACCAGATCTACCGCAGTATGGAGAGTTCGCTGACTGAAGCCGCGCAGTTCACCGAGTTGCTGCTTACGCCCCCGGCCGTGGTCGACCCGGTCGCGCCCGAACCGCTGCGGCAGAAGGCGAGCGACGTCCGCTTCGAGCGCGTGACGTTCGCGCACGCGGGCGGACTGCCGTTGTTCACCAGCCTCAACCTCGCCGTGCCGAGCGGGACCAAGCTCGGCCTGGTCGGCCGATCAGGCGGTGGCAAGAGCACACTGACTCGCCTGCTGCTGCGCATGATGGACATCGACGACGGCCGGATCCTGATCGGCGGGCAGGACATCAGCAAGCTGCGCCAGCCGGACCTGCGCAGCCTGATCGCCTACGTGCCGCAAGACCCTGCGATGTTCCACCGGACGCTGCGCGACAACATCGCGTTCGCGCGTCCGCACGCGACCGACGCGGAGATCCACCAGGCGGCGCAGGCGGCGCACGTGACAGAGTTCGCCAGCGCCCTGCCGGACGGATTCGACACGATGGTCGGCGAGCGTGGCGTGAAGCTGTCGGGCGGGCAGCGGCAGCGAGTCGCGCTGGCCCGGGCGATCCTGCGTGACGCGCCGGTCCTGCTGCTCGACGAGGCGACCAGCGCGCTGGACTCGGAAAGCGAAAGCCTTGTCCAGCAGTCGCTGTGGCGGCTCATGGAAGGCCGGACCGCGCTCGTGGTCGCGCACCGGCTGAGCACGGTCGCGCGCATGGACCAGCTGGTCGTGCTCGACCGCGGCCAGATCGCCGAGAAGGGCACGCACCAGGAACTGCTCAGCCTCGGCGGAACTTACGCCAGGCTGTGGCAACACCAGTCCGGCGGCTTCCTGGACGACGACGTGGCGACAGCAATGCTCGCCCAGGCCCCGAGGCTGAGCGCGTAAGCCCTCACCCCGGATCCATGCCGCCCACCGGGCACTGAAAGCAATTTCAGCCCGGCCGCACCCAGGCATCGGACCACCCGGCAAGCTCAGCGACATCCGCCAACCCCGGCCGCCGCCACCAGTTCCCCATCACGTTCCGCAGTCATCACGGAGAGCAATGGCTGACTAACCGTAACCGCCTAAAGCGCATTAGTACGTTGTTGATTGCCGGGCTGGCAGGCGGCCCGCCGGCTGCGGAGTTCGCCGATGACGTGTACGCCCGCGCGGAGGCAACCCGTTTTCACTGAGCAACTGCTGGCGGCGGCACTGGCCGACCCGGCTGGGGGTGGGCTGGATGTACCGGCAGGGTTGCCGGACCGGCTCGCGGAACTGCTCCTGGCGCGGGCCGGCAGGTGCGGTGGTAACGCGAGGGCGGTGTTGGCTGGGGCTGGCGGTCGCGGGCCGGCCGCTGACCGAGGACCTACTGGCCGGAATCACCGGGCTGGAGCCGGGCGCGGTGCGCGGAGGGCTGCGGGACCTGGCGGCCGCCCGCCTACTCGCCGCCGACAGCCCTGGCGGGAGGCACCGGCCGCGGCATGCGCTGCTGGCTGAGGCGGTGGCTGCGGACATGCTGGCCGGTGAGCGGATGGTGCTGCACGAGCGCACCGCCCGCGCGCTGGTTGTCGCTGGGCGGTTGTACCTGGAGGATGTCGAGCGGGACGTTGTCGGTATCGAGCAGGCCGTGGAGGCCCTGTCCGGTCGAACGCGTCCGAGGCGCCGGCGGGGGGCGGAACTCGCCTGAAGCTGGGGATTGGCCGTCCTGGCGTACAGCGAGAGGGCGTTGACCAGATCTAGTCGAGCCGTCGCTCCAGACAGATAGTGCTCATTGCGCAACGCGAACTCGCTGGTAACGGCGCCAGCGGCAGGCAGAGCTGCCTTGAACTTCGCCCACTCGGTCGGGAACTCGCGCGGGACCGAGAACAGCCGCACCGACCCGACGGCTGACCCATCGACGAAACGCTGCTGGAGGTTGGTCAATGCGGCGCCCTTGAGCTGGTCTCCGCCTTCGCGCGCCGCATAGGGGACGTGCAGCACCACGTCGGCGATCGTATCGTAGCCGAAGACACGCACCTCGGCGGGCAGCGCGAGCTGCCACGTGCTCACCGCGCCACGGCCCTCGAAAGGCAGCAGCCGCTCGTCGCGCGGGCTCGTCTCGAACAGGCTCAGCAGCTCGCTACGGGAGTCACGGTCAGCCAATTCGAAGCGACCGGCAGCGCCGGGACGCGCTGCTGTGGAACTTCACCGTGCTCGGCGAAGCCGCAGGCCAGCTCTCTGACGGAATCAAGGAACGCTTTCCCGGCTTGCCTGGCAGCACCCGGCCCGGCTGCGGAACCGGATAGTCCATGGCTACTGGTCCATCGACCGGAAGTGCTGCACACTAAAGCCACCAGTCAATTGCCAGCATTCACCGGCGACCTGCGCAGCGTCCTTACGGCGCTCAGCGAGGATGGTTGATCCACCGTCGGAGCGTTGGGAAGCTAGCGCCGTCCGCTGAGTGATCAGCGGACGTATCTCACCCTGCTCCGGAAGGCGGCGGCGCGCGGGAACGTAGGATCGCTTGATGATCCTCCGGTGCACGAAGAAGCTGCTCGCCGTCATCGGCACGAAACTGGTTACGGAACCTGGGCCGGCGCCGGACGGCGAGGACTGGTACGCGAACCTGCTGTGGTTCGATCGGCGCAAGTGCCTGCTCCTCACCCATGCGGCCACACTGTTCACGATCTTCGAACCCGATCTGATCGCCGCCAGCTTGCGCGCCACCGGGCACCTGGTCACTGGGCTCATTGAACGGGAACTAGCCCGCGAGGGCCTGCCAGCGGTTACCTTCCTCGGCTCCGGAACAGCCCATGTCATCCTGGCCAAGACCGCCGATCGCAGCGTCCTGGGCTGTATGAACGACATGGCCCTGCGCTGCCAGTACGTGATCGCCGATTACGGCAGCCTGCATGACACCGATATTGGCGAACTCAACCAATCATTGCGGCGCAACATCAACAGCGCCCGCGGCTACCAGCCCCCGATCGAGCTGGTCACCGAGCGCGCCCGCGGCCGGTGAGCGAAACGCGGCCGCCACCGCCCGATGCCAGGCCAGGACCGCTCCAGCAGCTCCCCCATCTTCACCAGCGTCAGGCCGTGCTTCACCCACGCCGTGATCTCGGACCTCACTGGGACCAGCGCCTCCGACGACGCCCGCGCCCGGCCGGGCGGACGGGCCGCACCGCCGCGACCACCGTCCACAGCAGCTCATCAGTCAGCTGCGACTCATCCCCGCCGCGGACTAGGCCCGCATCCTGCGCCGCCCGGATACACCGCATCGCGATCTTCACGTCCATGCCCGCGCGCCGCGTGCGCCACGACTCCCCATGAAACCGTCCGACCGAGTGACGACGGCTAGCTGAATCTGCCCGGCGGCGGTCATGCTGAGCTGCCCGGTGGCGGCCAGCGCGATTACCTGGCGTGACTGGCGTCCATGGTGGTGGCGTGCAGGTAGCCGCCGTTATCTCCGGCCCGGATTTGGTGTCCTTGCTGTGGCCGCCGCGGCCGTACTGCGCGACTGGCAAAGGCGGATCGCGGGGGCTGCCTCAGCGGGCTGTGGCCGGTGGTGTGCCTCGCGGCTGAGCGGGCGCCGGAGATCCTCGGGGCGCCGGCGGGATGGCGGGCCTGGCTGCTGCCCGGCCGGCCGGGCAGATGGCTGCCGAGGGCGGCGCAGGCCACCACGCGGCGGCGGCGGCGCGCGGGCTGCCGTCATGCTCGCGCTCGGCTTGGTGCCCGGTCCGTGTCCCGGCCGGCGTGCCGCCGCTGTGACGGGGCGGGCTGGCGGGTTGACCGGGCCCGGGGCCGGTGCGCTATTCACTGCAGTGTAGTAAGCGGTGATGAGTAAGTGAGGTGCTGGATGCACGGTAAGTTCGATGGCCTGGCCGGTTCGCCGATCCGTCGCTGCTGATCTTGACCAGCCTGTCCGGCGGCCCCAGGCACGGCTACGCGATCATGACCGACATCGCCGCGTTCAGCGGGGCCGGCATGGAGCCGGGCACCTTGTACGGGGCGCTGTCCCGGCTGGAGCGCCGCGGCTGGATCCGGCCGCTGGCCGTCGGCGAGCGCCGCCGCCCGTATGAGATCACCGCGGCCGGCATGGAGGTCCTGGCCGGGCAGCTGCGGTCGATGCAGCAGATCGTCCGCGTCGCCCGCCAGCGCACCGCCACCGCCTGAGCCCGCGGTGAAGCCCGTCCTGGCCGGCGGCTGTCCCGCTCCGCTGGAAGGAGCGCTACGCCGCGGAACTCCTCGACGTGCTCGACCAGCACCGGGCGGGCCGCGGACCGTGCTCAGCCTGGCCGGCGGCGCCCTGAGCACCCACCTGGACCCGGGCTACCGGATGGAGATCCGCGCCATGCCCCGCCTGGGCCGGGGCACCTGGCTTTACCTCACCATCGTCGCCGTCACATAGCCGGCCTTGCCGCACTCGTGGCCGGTCTGCGGCGTGGACATGTAGCTGAACAGCGTTCACGCAGTAGTCACCTAGTTCTAAAAACAGCACCAACAAGGGGATTTGAACTGGGTCTGCGGCGGAGACACTGTTCAGATAACGTGTCCACCACGCAGCAAAAAGCATACAAAACACCCGCGGCGACTACAGCGAGGACACCTAATTCGGGCTTGAGATAACGGCGGATACTTGCGCACTCGGCGCAGCTCAGCGGTGCCGCCACGGTGAGCCAGTGGTGTTCACCGGCCCGGATGACCGATCGGGCAGTTGCGCCAGCCGCTGGTGGCCTTGATGATCTGCCTGGTGAGCCAGCGGGCACTGGGGCTGGCGAGCGGTACCACCCGATCGGTGATGTCGTTCGGTGTGCCAGGCGGCCCAGCGGGGTCGGCCGGATGACCTGCTCCAGCGCATCGGCCGGGTGGGCCTGGGACCTTCGCCTCTACCTGGTGTGCCCGCAGCCGGATCTGATGGGTACAGGTCCGGGTCGCCGCTCGTTCCAGGGCGTCGTGGTTCATCGATCTGCCCAACCTCAACCCTCAACGAAGACCGGGTGCGGGCGAGGCAGCGTATGGGCCAGTAGGTGGATGCGTCCGGCCGGGACGGCACCCGCAACACACAGAACCAGGATTTGAGGTCGCGGGTAGCGCTGCAGTGCAGGAGCGGCAGGAGCCAGTCATGAGGTCATTCGATTCGGAAGTCGCCGAGGAGCCAGCCATGAGCTCGTTCGAGTGGGAAATCGGGGAGAGCGCAAGATGGTTTGCCTGTCCTCGATTCGAGGGCATCACGCGTTTGTATTCTGCGCGTCAGGTGGTGGAGCAGCGGGGCACCATCCCCACCGACTACACCGTGGCGAGAATGGCGGCCGGGCAGTTCTACGATCGGCTCCGGCAGCTCTTCGCCGAGCGCCAGCAGATCACTACCTTCGGTCCCTATTCACCCGGTCAGGCAGTGGCCCTGAAGCGGATGGGCATCGAGGGCATCTACCTGGGCGGCTGGGCCACGTCGGCCAGGGGATCCGTCACCGAGGACCCGGGACCCGACCTGGCCAGCTATCCGCTCTCCCAGGTGCCCGACGAGGCCGCGCCGATCGTTCGCGCCCTGCTCACGGCGGACCGGAACCAGCGCTTCGCCCGCTCGCGCCTGAGCGAGGCGCAGCGTGCTGCCTCCCCCGAGATCGACTATCGGCCATTCATCATCGCAGACGCCGACACCGGACACGGCGGCGACGCGCACGTCCGGAATCTGGTCCGTCGTTTCGTCGAGGTCGGGGTCCCGGGCTACCACATCGAGGACCAGAAGCCCGGCGCCAAGAAGTGCGGGCACCAGGGGGGAAAGGTGCTCGTCGGGGTGGACGAGCAGATCAAGCGGCTGAGCGCCGCGCGCTTCCAGCTCGACGTCATGAAGGTGCCCGGTATCATCGTGGCCCGAACCGACGCCGAGGCGGCCACGTTCCTGGAGGGGCGCGGGGACGAGCGCGATCATCCGTTCATCCTGGGCGCCACCGACGTTGAGCTGCCGACCTACAAGGTCGGCTACCTCGCCATCTTGAGGAAGCTGCGCGAGCTGGGCGTCGACGACGCGCGCGGTCATCTGCTGTTCAAGATCTCCGCCGCGGAGTATGACGAGGCCAGCGCCTGGCTCGCGCGGGCGGGCGTGATGCGCGTGCTCGAACAGAGCGCGAAGGCGTTCCAGCAGGCCGGCGGGTCGTCGGTCGAGGCACTGCTGGAAAGGGTCGAGACGGCGTACCTGGAGGCGTGGCAGTCCGAGGCCAACCTGATGAGCTATCCCCAGGCGGTCGCGGACGTCATCGAGTTCCGCGCCAGCGAGGGTGAGCGCTTCGACATGAGCGCCGACGAGTGGCTGGCCTTCGCGAACCGAACCTCGTTCCACGCCGCCCGGGCCAGGGCCAAATCGATGGGCATCGACATCGCCTGGGATTGCGAGGTCTCCAAGACCACCGAGGGCTACTACCAGATACAGGGCGGAATCGAGTACGCGGTCGCCAGGTCGCTGGCTGTCGCCCCGTTCGCCGACCTCCTGTGGATGGAGACCAAGACCGCGAACCTGGCCGACGCCCGGCGCTTCGCCGAGGCCATCCACGCCGAGTTCCCCTCCAAGATGCTCGCGTACAACCTGTCACCATCGTTCAGCTGGGACACGACCGGGATGAGCGAGGAGGAAATGAGGCGATTCCCGGAGGAGCTCGGCAAGCTGGGGTTCGTCTTCAACTTCATCACCTACGGCGGACATCAGATCGACGGCCTGGCGGCAGAAGAGTTCGCCACCGCGCTCAAGCAGGACGGCATGCTCTCCCTGGCCCGGCTCCAGCGAAAGTTCCGTATGGTCGAATCGCCCTACCGGACGCCCCAGACGCTCGTGGGCGGGCCGCGGCTGGATGCGGCGCTCATGGCTTCTTCGGGCGGCACGGCGGCCACCAAAGCGATGGGCAAGGGCTCGACCCAGCACCAGCACCTGGTCCAGACCGAAGTGCCGGTCAAGCTGCTCGAGGAATGGCTCGCGATGTGGACGAAGCACCACCACGTCCCGGGCCCGCTGCATGTCGGACTGCGGCCGCACACAGCGGGCTCGGAGTTGCTGGAGCTCACCTTGTCCAAGACAAGCGGGGAAAAGGTCGCCAACATCATCTTCGACGTGATCGTGGATCGCCGGGGGCGCAACATCCTCTCGGTCCGGGACCAGAACACCTTCGACACCGCCCTGCGCAAGAAGCGCCTGATGACGCTGAACCACCTGTTCCTGGTCCACCGCTACAAGATCTGGTCGGTCCACTACGTCAGCCCGACCGACGACAATCGCTACCAGGCCCAGAAGATGAGCACGCACGGCCTCTTCAGCGACGTCCACGACGAGGTTGGCCATGTCATCGTCGCGGACGTGAGCGCGGAGGGCATCAAGGCCCTGCTCGCCCCCGACCGGGACCGCTTGAACGCCTTGATCCAGCAGAAGTATCCGTATGCGCCGGTCCACGTCGCCGCGCAAACCGCCTAGAGATTTTATGGGCGCTGGCGCGGCCGTTCCCGGGAAATGAGAATGGCGGCGCGCATGCTGTCCGCCGACATGCTTCCGGGAGGAGTGTCATGCAGGTCATCTACGAGCGGTGCGTGGCGGTGGACGTGGGCAAGGACGTGATCGCGGTCGCGGTCCGCAAGCCCGGGGACTGCCCCGGCGGGCGGGTCGCCGTCAAGCGCACGTACAAGACGTTCTACGGCGTGCTGCGCGGGGCCGCGCGGTGGCTCATGTCCGAGGGGGTGACGCACGTGGCGATGGAGGCCACCGGGATCTACTCGATGCCCGTCTACCACGCGCTGCTGGAGCACGGGGACTTCGGGAAGGTGCTGGTGTGCAACGCCGGGCACGTGAAGAACGTGCCGGGGCGGAAGACGGACGCGGACACGGAGTGGCTGGCGCAACTGCTGGAGTGCGGGCTGCTGGCTGGCAGCTTCATCCCGCCGGCGGAGGTCAAGGCGGCCCGGGACGTGATCCGCTACCGCTCCCTATGCCGGCATAGGGACGGTACCGAGTGTCATCACGCGGGTGTCGGATTGAGTCACCCGTGTTCGTGGAAGAGGTGACGGCGCCTCGCGCTCAGCGGGACCACGACCACGGGAGATGACCGAGATGACCGAGGCAAAGCCCTCAGGGACCCTGGCCCGCCGCCTCTACGGGCTCACCGAGCCGATCGCGATGGTCCCGTACGCCGCCCCGGAGCCGACCGCTGAGGTCATGGCGCTCGGGTACCGGAACTACTGGGACACCTACTTCGCCGGGCGCGCCGCCCCGCTGGGCCGGTGCCCGGCCGAGGTGGTGCACGCGATCTTCTACAACTTCGCCGACGGCGAGGTCGCCCGGCACATCCCGCACGTCTGGGACATCGCCACTCCCGAGGCGGTCCTAGCCGCTCGCGAGCGGGGGTGCGCGGCCGCCGTGAGACGGATCCTCCCTGACCTGGCTGACTCCCCCGGCGTCACCCGGGCCGCCGACCTGGCCACCAAGGCGGCCACGAGTGCCCCGACCGAGGGCCGCGCCATGTACGCCGGCCTGCGAACGCTCCCTATCCCCGGCGAACCCCTCGCCCGGCTCTGGCACGCGGCCAACCTGCTCCGCGAGCACCGCGGCGACGGTCACGTCGCCGCCCTGGTCTCGGAGGGCATCGACGGGCTCGAATCCCACGCGCTGTATGCGGTGTCCCAGGGCATGCCCGCGGAGAAGTTCGGCCGGATCCACCACCTCCCCGCCCCGACGCTGGCCGCGGTGGCCGACAGGATGCGCGCCCGTGGCCTCATCGACGACGCCGGCCGGATCACCGGCACCGGACGCGAGACCAGGGAGCGGATCGAGGCCCTCACCGACGACCTCGCGGCACCGCCCTACGACATCCTGACCCCGGCCGAGCTCGACCAGCTCATCGCCGAACTCGAGCCCCTCGCTGCAGCGCTGGCCGCAGCCGGCTCGGAGTGAGGCTCCTGCTCTACCCCCGGACGACAAGCGTGAACGCCTGGGCGGTGCCCGTTGCACCGGCCGATCGCGACCAGGCTGATCCGGTACGTGCCGACCCCGGCCGGCCGGAGCACCCCGCTGGGCCCCAGGCGCCGGAATCGCATTCGCTGAGATCGCCGCCATCCTGCCCGGCGTACCGCAGCACGACTCCGCCGTGCCAGATCCCGCCTAGCGCTGAACAAGTGCCGTCGGGCGCTCCCGGGACCGACCACCGGACCGTGAGCGTGACCAGAGAACGCGGCAGCCTTCGGCGCGGCGCGGGTCCTCGCGGGTGGCCGGGTACGCCGGATCGGCACGGCGCTACTCCTCGGCGATGCTCTTGGTTTCGTCGCCTTCGCCGTCTCTGCCCTGCGGGCGTTCAGCCACACGAACATCGGCTGGGATTGATGCGAGTCGATCGACCGCTCATACCGCCGACGGCGTGCGCCGTCATTGCCAGGGCGCGGGTTTGCGACGCAAGACGACCTCAACGATCGCGCCCTCCCCGATCGCCTCCGCTCGCTGCACTGCCACCTTGACGGGCACTAGGTAGCGCCCGTCCCTGGGGAACCGCGCAGTGGTGAACTCGGTGCCGCCGATGATGACGTGGACCGGCACCTGGCCCCAGTAGATCAGGCCGCGGGCTGCCTCCTTGAGATCCTCGCTTTCATCCGGCGTCATGGCTACGAAGAGGTACGGCGCCGGTCCGCGCCACTCGATCACCTCGCCGGCGAAGGTCCACTCCATGCGCCCCATCATCGGAGATGTGCCCATGCGCCGGGGACGCGGCTCCACACCGGAGGTGCGTCAGTCTCACGGCAGGACGCGTACTCTCAGCCGCATACGGCGCGCGTGAGGTCATGCAGGCTCTGGCCACCGGCGGCCGGGACGTTCGCTCGCATCATCGACGGGCAACTGGACTCGACGGTGACCGCCAGGCCAGTCACGCCACGCCGGCGGCCGACATCGATCGACAGCATCACGCTAAGTGACGGATAGCGCATGGGAGAACGCGCGCAGGGCCGCCGATATGGCGCGCTGAGGGAGCTTGAGCCGTTTGCAACTAGACCGAAGTTTCGCTGGCTTTGAGGCTGATTCTGGGTGTGACCTGGGCAGGTAGCCAGGACGGCTCAGAAATTGTAGACAGGATAATCTTCAGTTTCTGAGATATCTGGCTGTCCTTGGCGGGATAATGGCCTTATGGGACGGCAGCCGTCGGGCGGGATGCATGTAGACAGGGTGCGGAGCCGGCATACGTCGAAGTCCGGGGAGACCCGGGAGTATGAGTCGCGGCTGCTGCGCCGCTCGTTCCGCAAGCCTGACGGGAAGGTCGGCAAGGAGACCCTGGCGAACCTGTCGGCGCTGCCGGCCGCGGCGGTGGACGCGGTCGAGGCGGTGCTCAAGGGCGCCACCCTGGTCGATGCCGGCGCGGCGCTGCGCATCACGAGGTCCCGCGCGCACGGCCATGTCGCCCTGGTGCACGCCGCGGCGCGGCAGCTGGGGCTGCCTGCCCTGCTCGGCCCGGCCTGCCGAGAGCGGGACCTGGCCTACGCGCTGATCGTGTCCCGGGTGGTGGCGCCGCGGCCGAAGCTGGCGACGCTGGCGTGGTGGGACGACGTGACCCTGGGGGCGGACCTGGGCATCGCGGATGCGCCCCGCGATGACGTCTACGCGGCGATGGACTGGCTGCTGGAACGCCAGGACCCGATCGAGGCGGCGCTGGCCGGCCGGCATCTGCGCGAGGGCGGCATCGCGATGTTCGACCTGTCCTCGTCCTGGGTGGAGGGCACGCATTGCGAGCTGGCTGCCCGCGGGTATTCGCGGGACGGGAAGAAGGGCCGGGAGCAGATCGAGTACGGGCTGCTCACCGACTCCCGCGGCCGCCCGGTGGCGATCCGGGTCCTCAAGGGCAATACCGCCGACCCGGCTGCGTTCATCCAGGCCGTCGAGGTGGTCCGCGGGAAGTTCGGCCTCACCGGCCTGGTCATGGTCGGTGACCGGGGCATGATCACCTCAGCGCGGATCAGGGCCCTGAAGGAACTGGGCGGCCTGGGCTGGATCACCTGCCTGCGGGCCCCGGCGATCCGCAAGCTCGCCGGCGATTCCGGGCCCCTGCAGCTGTCCCTGTTCGATCAGCAGGACCTGGCCGAGATCACTCACCCGGACTACCCCGGCGAGCGGCTGATCGCCTGCCGCAACCCGCTGCTGGCCGCCGAGCGCGCCCGCAAGCGCGAGGACCTGCTGGCCGCCACCGAGGCCCTCCTGGCCAAGGTCGCCAGCCAGGCGCAGGCCGGGCGCGTCCGCGGAACAGACAAGATCGGCGTCCGCGCCGGGAAGGTCATCGGCCGCTACAAGGTCGCCAAGCACTTCATCCTCGACATCGGCGATGACCACCTGCGCTGGCGGCGCGACCAGGCCGCCATCGACGCCGAGGCCGCCCTGGACGGCATCTACATCATCCGCGCCTCCGTGCCCGCCGCCAGCCTCGACGCCCCCGGCGCCGTCACCGCCTGCAAGAACCTCGCCCGCGTCGAACGCGACTTCCGGTCACTGAAGGCCGACGACCTGGACCTGCGCCCCATCCACCACTGGCTGCAAGACCGGGTCCGCGGCCACGTCCTGATCTGCATGCTCGCCGCCTACCTCACCTGGCATCTGCGCGCCGCCCTCGCCCCCCTCACCTACACCGACGAGCACCCTGACCCCGCTCGGACCAGCCCGGTCGCTCCCGCCCGGCGCTCCGCGCACGCCGACGCCAAAGCAGCCGCCCACGCCAGCCCTGCCGGGCAGCCCCGGCGCAGCTTCCGCGGCCTCCTCGGCCACATGGCCACCCTGACCCGCAGCACCATCGCCCTCGGCGCCGTCACCTTCGAGAAGATCAGCGACCCCACCCCCGCCCAGCGCCGCGCCTTCGACCTCATCGCAGCGCCCATCCCGCCGACCCTGACCCTGAAGTAGACAGAACCCCCAGCCCGCCCGGGCAACAACCCCAGCACAACGCCGGTTTCACTTACCCCAGGACACGAAACTTCGGCCTAGAGCACACATAGCTGGGCTTTCTGCGTTGCTGTGGACTGCCGGCGATTGACTACCAACCCGGGTGACATTCGGCAACAATGCCGCCCGCGCCCGAGCCAGATGGGAACACATCAAGATCTTCCGGGCGCATTCGGTCGATGGGAGGAGCGGAGCTGTGCCATCAGTTCCCACCGGTCCACCGCAGTCAAGCACGACATCGGCATGCTCGGAGGCCCTCAGCCGGGCAGCCGGGTAGGTCTTGAAGTCCGGCCCACGATCCAGTTACGTCCGACGAGAAAGTTTGGCGAGTTCCCGAGCGGACATGTTCCACGCGCCGACCTGCTGCAGCGTGTCCTGCAGGGAGGACGGAGCCCCCCTGAGTTCGCGCCGCCTCTGGCCCAACGCGCGCTCCAGACCGGTCTGCTCGATGCATGTTCTCACGCTGATGGATCGAGCGACACTGCCGTGAGGAATGGCTGTACCAAGACGACGCCGATCGCGAACAGCCCGCCATAGCCCATGCTGTTCTGCCGGATCAATTCTTGTTCTAGCTGTGAGTCTTGTTCATGGTCACTGCTCTCATCGGGGATCTCAGGAATCCTGCTGCGCCCTCTGGCGAGGGCGATCCTGTGTGACATCACGCCGCTCCTGGGAAGGGGTGGGGCTGTGGTTGCGCCGCTGCCCGCCCACGGACGGTTCGGGGTGGGGCTTCATCGGGACTGCGGCTGGGCGCTGGCCAGGTCTTATTTGATGACCCGGATCATGAGCGCGGTGACGATTAGCGCGAGCAGCGTGATGGCGGCCGCCACCTCGAACCGCGGGAGAACCCGGCCGCGAGCGCGTGGTCGAAGCTGCTGGCGTGCACCGCCTTCGCCTGCGCCGCCGTCACGTGCAGTGGATGACCGGCCCTGGCCGCCGCCGCGGCGGCTGCTCTGGCCACGTTGGCCGAGGTCCTGACGGTGTCGGCGAAGACGGTCCAGGCGATGGTGCCCAGGATCGCCAGGCCGATCGAGCTGCCGGCCACCTGGCCACTGTTGAACGGGCGGGAGGCCAGGCCGGCGTCGGTGTCCACCTTGGACAGGGCGATCAGGGTCAGCGGCATGACAGCAGGCCCAGGCCGGCCGCGGTGGCCAGCATTGGGCCGAGTAGGCCGTCCGCGTAGGTGCTGTGTTTGCTGATCCGCGACAGCCAGAACAGCCCGCCCGCTGAGATCGCCGACGCCGCCAGGCGATCACCACCGCATGCCCGGTCATCGCCGCGCTCCGGCCGGCATCACGCCGGTCGCCACCACCGCATCACATCCCCCGGGCGCCGCGGCGGCCGTGCCGGATTGGGCGGCGGCCAACGCGGCCGCGCGCAGGGGCAGGTCCGCCGGGATACACGTGGGGGCCGGGGAGATGGCTCGGCCGTCTGGGAGTAGCTGGCCGCCATCGTCAAACAACACCACTCCGTTGCACAGCAGGCTCCATCCCTGCTCGGGGCGGCGGGCAACTGGCCAGGCGGCGATGCGATCCGGCGCTAGCGCATCCGGGCACCGGGGCTGATGCGAGCACATTCGGTCCTTTGCCCGGAGCGCTGGCTTCAGCATGATGGTTGAGCCGGTCATATTCCCTCCATGCGGATCGGACGGCGCTGACCGCGGCGAACTTCGCGTGCCAGCGGCAACAAGGGTCTTGAGCGTGCCGGGCCCGGGCTGGTCCGCGTATACCGGCAGCACGGTGTCTTAGCCGCGCCAGGGCCGGGTGATGATCTGGATATGGTGCCCGTCGGGGTCGTCGAAGTAGATGCTCCGGCCGTCGCGCAGGTGGTTGATCTCGCCGGGCCGCTGGTGATGCGGGCCGGCGTAGTAGGTGATCCCGGTGCTGCGGATGCGCGCGTACGCGGCGTCGAACTCTGCTTCGCTGGCCAGGAAGGCACAGTGATGGGGGCCGAACCGCTCCGCGTCCACGTAGTCCAAGGTGACCCCGTTGCTGACCTTGACGGGGACGAACAGTTCGCGCTGCGGCCCGGCTGGCACGTCGAGGATGCTGGCGAGGAACGTGGCCGAGGCCCACTTGCTGCGGGCCGGGATGATGATGTGGTTCAGCTCGATGCTCATGACTGCAGCCTCGGGCTAAGGCCGCCTGGGCGCATTAGGCGGCGCCTTATCTGACGCCTTATATCGGGCGGCGGGCCTGGTCGCCGAGGCCGAGCCGGTAGGCGAGCGCGGCGGCTTCGACGCGGCTGGCGACGCCGAGCTTGGACATGATGTTGGACACGTGCACGCTCGCGGTCTTGGCCGAGATGAACAGCTCGGCGGCGATGTCGCGGTTGCTGCGGCCGATGGCGACGAGGCGCAGCACCTCCAGTTCGCGGGCGGTCAGGCCGTACTGGTGCCGCGCCTGCTCGCCGGGGTCGGCGGCCTGCGCCGCCGGGTCACCGGCAGGGGTGAGGCGGGCCCGGCGCGCGAGCGATTCGGCCTGTTCCCGCAGCGGGCGGGCGCCGAGCCGGCCGGCGATCTGCGCGGCGCGGCGAACCTGCGCGGCCGCGGCGGGCCGGTCGCTGTCGGCAGCGGCCGCCTCGGCCGCCCCGATGAGGGCGTGCGCGAGCTGGTACGGGTTCCCGACCTCTTCCCAGGCCGCGACCGCCTCGTCCCACGGTGCGCGGGCCACGGTTCCGGCGGCGCGGTCTGCCTCCGCGGCGAAGGTCAGCGCCAGCGCGCGCAGCACCGGGCCGGTAGCCGGCGTCTCGGCGGCCCGGCGGCGGAGTTCGTCGAGCAGTCCGGGTGCACCGGCGGCGGCCACCCGAGCGCCGATGACCAGTATTGGCCAGGTGGACCACTCGGACCGGCGCACGTCGGGGTCGGCCAGGCCGCGCTCGATGACCGTGGCCGCCTCGGCGACGCGGCCCTGGGTAAGCCGCAGCTCGGCTTCCAGCCGCAGCGGCAGCCATGGATCCACCGGTGGCCTGACCCCGGGGGCCAGCGCCCCACGGGTGAAGGCCAGCGCCTGCTCCGCGGGTACCGTGTCACCCCGGGCCAGCGCGATCGTGGCGCGCAGGGAAACCAGCGGAACTTGCAGCAACGGGGCGGGCGTGTGATCGAGCGCCTGCTCCACCGCATTGGCCGCCTCGTCCCATTGCCCCTGCCCGGTCAGGGCATTGGCGAGATGGCTGTCGGCGATGACGCCGTAGGTCCGGGCCAGGCCGATGGATTCGGCCACCGCGATGCCGTGCCGGGCCCGCTCGGCCGCCCGCTCGTACTCGCCGAACGCCACGAGCACCGTGGCTTCGAAGCGGATGGCCTGCAACCGCACGCCGTGCGCGCCGAGCCGGGCGGCGGCTTCCTCCGCCTCGGCCAGACGCGGCAGCTCGCCGGCGAGATCGCCCCGCTGCGCGCGGCGGGTGGCGAGCATGATGAGCGCCAGCGCCTCGGTGCGGGCGTCACCGGCTGCACGCGCGATATCGAGCGCTTCGGCCGCGGCTTTCTCCGCCTCATCGCCGCGCGAGTCCCCCAGCAGCCGGCCCGCCAGCGAGCAGAGCACGACCGCCCGCACCGGATGGCCGGGCGGTGCGATGCGCCCCGCCGCGCTGAGGTCATCGACGGCGCCGGCGCGGCCCAGCCCGGCGAGCATGGTCGCGCGCTGCCCGAGCAGCCGGGCGGTCCGCACCGGATCGCCCTCGGCCCCGGCCAGCGCCGCCGTGGCCAGGGCCTCCCCGGGTTCATACTCCCCGGCGTCGGCGGCCGCAGCAACCGCCGCATCCAGGACCGCGGGCCGGTCGCACCCGATGCAGCGGGCCGCATCGGGGACCCGTGCCCACAGCTCGAGTACCCGCTCGAGCATGTCCAGCCGTTCGGCGTAGGCGAGCCGGGCTCCGGCATCGTCGGCTGCCTGCCAGGCCGCCTCCAGCGCCCGGATCGCATCCCCGGCCTCGTGCCAGTGAAACGCCAGTTCGGCGGGGCCGCTGCCATCCGCCGCCAGCGTGTGATCGGCGGCCAGCGCCTGCGCGAACCGGCGATGCGCGGCGGCACGCTCACCCGGCAGCTGGTCGTCCCGGACCGCCTCGCTGATCAGCGCGTGCCGGAACCGGTAGCCGTCCCCGTCGACCACCAGCGCGCCGGCCGCCACCGCGGGACGCAGCGCTGCCGACAGCGCGCCGTCGTCCAGCCCGCTGGCGGCCGCCAGCAGCTCATGGCTGACCTGGCCAATTCCGGCCGCTGCCGTGCGCAGCACCGCCTGCGTCGGTTCCGGCAGCCGTGCCACCCGGGCCAGCAGCAGGTCTTGCAACGACTCGGGCAGCCCGGGCTGATCCTGGCGATCCAGCAGCACCTCGGCGAACAACGGATTGCCCTCGCTGCGCCGGTGGATCTCCGCGACCAGGCTCGCCGCGGGCTCCGCGCCCGCTATGGCCCCGACCAGCGAGCCCACCGCCCGCCGCGCCAGCCGGGACAGCTCCATGCGCCGGGTCCAGGCGACCCGGTCCAGTTCCGCCAGCGACCTGCGCAGCGGATGCGCCCGCTCCAGCTCATCGGACCGGTAGGTCACCACGCACAACAGGGCTCGGGCCGCCTGCTGGTTGCGCACCAGAAACGACAGCAGGTCGAGGCTGGACCGATCAATCCAGTGCACGTCCTCGATCACGAGCACCACCGGCTGCCGCGCGGACAGGCCGGCGACCTGCGTGAGCACCTCTTCGAACAGCCGGGCCCGGGCCGTGTCGCTATCTACCTGCCCGTCCGCCGGCAGCAGTTCCGCGGGCGTGTCCGCGTGCCCGCGCAGCGCCGCGGTGAACGGGCCGAATGGCAGGCCGCCGCCGCTGATGTCCATGCAGCCGCCGTACAGCACCTCGGCCTCGATGCCGGCGGTGAAGTGCCTGACCAGCCTGGTCTTGCCGATCCCGGCCTCACCGCCGATCAGCACCGTGGCCGGTGATCCGCCTCGCGCCCGCGCCCACGACTCACCCAGCACCGCGATCTCGGCGGCGCGCCCCACCAGCACCGGACTGACGGCGACCACCCCCCCAGCATGCCCGGTGCCAGGCGCCGCGTCACCCGGGCCGCCCGCTCGATATAAGGCGTCATATAAGGCGCCGCCTAATGCGCCGGGACGGCCTTAGCCCGAGGCTGCAGTCATGAGCATCGATCATGCCCACCTGGCGAGATCGCCGGCGCGGCCACCTGGTTCCGCCGGCCGCGCCCGCCAGGTGGGCACGACTTGGAAGGAGCGCAGTCTGATGACGACGGCACATCATGAGCGATCGGCCATGACACATCATGAGCGATCGGCCATCGGGGCGATGTACGCGGGCCTTGGGCTCACAGTCGCCGCGATGCTCGTCCCGTACGCCGACCATGCCACCGGCAACGTGCTGGCCGGCCACATCCGGGACGGCTACCCCTCGTACGGCCAGGTGCGCATCGACTCGGCCGTCACCACCTACCTGATCTACCTGTCCGTCCTCGGGGCCCTCGGCGTCCTCAGCTGGCTCTGCACCATCTGGGCCGCGAGCACGAGGAAGCCGTGGGCGCGCTGGGTCGCGACGGCGCTGTTCGCGGCCGGCACGAGCATCGCCTTGTTCGACCTGCTCGTCAAAGACACCTCCGGTGATGCGGGCCTGCCGCCGCTGCTGGGCTGGGTCGGCATGCTCCCCAGCCTGGCGGGGCTCCTGGCGGTCATCTTCTTGTGGAGAAAGCCGCCGCAAGGGGCGAAAGCATGAGTCCCGCCGCGGCGGTCATCTCAGGTGGGCGGTGAGCCGATTGACGCCATCCATCCCCGGCCACATCGCTGCCCGTCACCGAGCCCAGCGGTCAGCTGTATCTGGTAGCGCTGCCCGGGCACGAGCGCGAACGAGGACGCAATGTCCGGCCGCGCGGTCGTGCTGCCTGCGTCGTGCCGTCAGCTGCAATCCGCGAGAACCACTCTGGCTCGAACCGCCACCCGTCGATTAGGAAAGGACACGTGTCGTGAGGAACCCACTCGATCCCGCGGAGCTGCGAGCCGCCATAGAGAATGTCCACCGTGCGGGGATGCCGGGAGTGTTCGCCGAGGTGCGTGACGGCAACCAAGTCTGGCGCGGCGCCGCCGGGGTTGCCGACGTCGGCGGCGGCCGTCCCGTCACGGCGGACATGCGGCACCGCGTCGGCAGCATCACCAAGACCTTCACCGCTGCCGCAGTGCTGCGGCAAGTCGAGGGCGGTCAGATCGGGCTGGACTCGCCGATCAGCCGCTACCTGCCGCGGCTAGTCCCTGGAGAACGCGGTGACGCGATTACGGCCCGGATGCTGATCAACCACACCAGCGGCCTCGCCGACTACCTCCCCTACGCCTACCCGTCTCTCAAGGCATTTCCCTTCCTGGCGGACACGAGGCCCGAGAGCCTGGACGACAACCGGCTCACGCGCTTTCACCCGACCGAGCTGATCGAGATGGGGGTCGCAGCACCTGCCGTCCGTTCGCCGGGTGGTACTCCAGGGGTGTACTCCAACACCAACTACCTGCTGCTCTGCCAGCTCCTGGAGCACGTAACCGGTACCACGGCGGAAAAATGCATCACCCAGAACGTCATTGAGCGCGCCGGACTCCGGGACACCGAGCTTCCGTCCGGACCGCATGTCAACGGGCCGCACTCGCAGATCTACGAGGCGTGGTTCGGCATGATCGACCCGCCGCACGACTACAGCGTCTATGACATGTCCTGGGTGGGGCCGGCGGCTTCGCTGATATCGACCGTCGCGGATCTCAACCGCTTCTTCGGCATGCTGCTGGCCGGCAAGATCGTCAACCAGACGTCGCTCACGCAGATGCAGCGCACCGTCCCGGTCACTTCCTTTGAGGGAAAGACAATCGACTACGGCCTTGGTCTGCACCGGATGAAGGTGCCCGGCGGCACTTTCTGGGGCCATGACGGCTCAGTCTGGGGTGCCGGAGCGATATCCATGACCCGTGCCGACGGCAAGCGCCAGATGTCCATCGCGGTGAACCTGCAGCGGTGGAACAAACTCGACTCCTCTGGGAGGCCGCAGCACCATCCCATCGACGACGCGCTTTCGGCTCTCTACCAGTTGACATGGGGCGGCAAGCGCCGGGCTGCAGCACCGCCCGATGATGTCGCTCGGGTCATCGCCGCGGGCCTGACTGGATAGCGGGCCACTGCCGGCGGGGGCAGCGGCTTTGCACTGACATGCACACCAAGGCCCTGGCGCACGCCGGGGAGACGTCGGTGCGCGTCAGCCTCGTCGCGGCCTGCGGGAATCCACGGTGTTCCCGACGCCGAGCACGTCGCCCCGGGTGTCGCTCATCGTCCTCATCAACGCCACCAACCGGCTGGCCGTCATCACCCGCCAGCCCGGCGGCAACCATCAGCCCGGCCAGTTCGGATAACGAGAATTCTCCTACGTGGAAAGGAACGTCATGAGCTCAGCGGTTGAAACCCTTCGCCGTGACTTCGGCGGCGACATCATCGAACCGGGCGGAGCGGAGTACGAATCGGCTCGCCGCTCGGTACTGGCCTCGGGCACTCCGGCCTTCGTGCTGCGGCCGCAGAGCGTCGGGGACGTGCAGGCAGGTGTCAGGTTCGCTGCCAGCGCAGGGCTTCTGCTGTCCGTGCGGGGCGGCGGTCATGGCTTTGCGGGCTTCGGCACCAACGACGGCGGCGTCGTGATCGACCTCAGCAAGCTCGCGACCGTGGAGATCATCGACAGCGAACGTCACCTCGTGCGGATTGGCGGCGGCGCCACCTGGGGTCAGGTCGCGGCCGCCTTGGCCCCGCATGGCCTGGCGATCTCCTCGGGTGATACCAAGAGCGTCGGTGTCGGCGGGCTGACACTGACCGGCGGCATCGGCTGGAAAGTCAGGAAGTACGGCCTGGCCCTGGACAACGTGACCGCCGCAGAGGTGGTCACCGCCGGCGGGGAGGCCATGCGTGCGAGCGCGGCGCAGAACCCGGAGCTGTTCTGGGCGATTCGCGGTGGCGGCGGCAATTTCGGGATCGTGACCGCCTTCGAGTTCGCGGCCCACCCGACGACAGACATCTTCTACGGCAAGATCGCCTTCCCGGCACCGCAGGCGGCCGCCGTGCTCCAGGGCTGGGCGGACTACCTCCGCGCCGCCCCCGAAGAGCTCACTTCCATCGCGGCCTTTGCCAATCCATTCGCCGGCGGCCCCGACGCGCCAGTCGAGATCCACGTCGCCTTCGACGGCGATGACCCGGAGCTCGCGGCCCAGGCTATCGACCCGATCCGCCGGCTCGGCACGGTGACCGGCGACGATGTCGCGCTGCAACCCTATGCGGACACGCTCGTGGACGGCATGACCCCGCCGCCTGGCATTCAGTTTGTAACCCGGAGCGCATTTGCCGACAAGGAATCGGTGTCCGAGGTCCTGCAGATCCTTGCTGAGGCCGGGGCATCGGAGCGGTCGCCGTTTATTGCCGTCCGCAGCGTCGGCGGTGCGGTATCCCGGGTCCCCGACGACGCCACCGCCTACGCGCACCGCCAAGCGGAGCTGATGTTCGTGACTACCATCGCGGGTCCGAAGCCGGTCGTCGAGGCCGCTCGCCCAGCGCTGGACGCGATCTGGGCGAGACTCGCACCTCACGTCAACGGCGCCTACGCAAACTTCCTCGCCTCTGCCACCGAGGAGGATGTCGCCGCGATCTATCCAGCGGAGACCTATCAGCGGCTCGCGGCGGTCAAGCGTCAGTACGACCCCGCCAACCTGTTCGCCGGCAACCACAACGTCAGGCCTCAGTAAGCCCTCGGCGGACAAGCACAACGGCGGCCCCGCACATGCCGCGGGGCCACCGTCTAACCTCGATTCCCGGGAAGCGATCTGGAGTCGCCCTGGTGCGGCGCGCTGATAGGGTCTTCGGCTGTTTTCGCTGGCAGGAGGGCCGCAGGGTTGGTGGCTGCGCGTCCCTCAACTGATTGCCCGGAATTATCCTTGTGGTGCTCAGTGCCGTGGTTTCGCGATACCGGGCTGGGTATCTGGTGCCATGGCCAGTCTGTTGCGGCAGGCTACAGGGATCTCCCGGGAGCGCCACTGTGCGCCAGCCTGGGCGCGGGTGATTGTAGCTTTGTCGTATCGGGTCTTATGTTGCCAGGATTAGTTGAGGTGAGAGAGGGCGCGGGCTACTTCCTCCACCCGGCCGGGTCCTCCCAGCGCCGGTATGAGGCGCTGCGCGCCTACTTCGTCGAGGACCTGCCCGCCAGCCAGGTCGCCGGCCGGTTCGGCTACTCCGCCGCCAGCGTGCACCAGATGGCCACGCTGCTGCGCGGCGGGAAGATGAACCTGGTCACCGATCCCCGGCCGGGCCCGAAGGGGCCGCGCAAGGCCACCGGCCTGCTGCGGGCGAAGGTGCTGGCGCTGCGGGCGGCCGGGCACAGCGTGACCGAGATCGCCGCCGCGCTCACCGCCGGGGGCCTGCCGGTGTCCGCGCAGACGGCCTGGCAGATCCTCGGCGCCGAGGGCCTGCCCCGGCTGCCCCGCCGCGACGAGAGCCGCCGCGGCCCGCCGGCCCGGCTGGATGTGGTCCAGGCCGCGAAACTGGCCGGCTGGCCGGGCTGGTCGCCGCGCTGCGGCCGCTGGGGCTGGCCACCGGGCGGGACGGGTTCAACTGCGACTTCCGCGCCATCCGCCACCACGGCACCGAGGCGGTGCTGGAAAAGCACTACGTGCCCCGCCGCTCCCAGCGCACCCGCGCGGTCCTGACGTTCTTCGCCCAGGACCACGCCTCCGCGGAGATGGTCTGCGCCAACGCCGACATCACCAAGGCCGAGCAGGCCGCCGAGATCATCGCCTTCGCCGGCTACTGGCAGCAGGCCACCGGATCCGAGCCCGGCATGCTGGTCTTCGACTCCCAGCTGACCACCCACAAGATCCTCGACCAGCTCACCGGCCGCGGGATCAACTGGCTCACCCTGCGCCAGCGCGGCAAGAACGAGCTCGAGCGCCTCGCCGCCCTGCCCGCCCCGGCGTGGAAGACCGTCACCATCGCCCGCGCCGGCCGCTACCGGCGGCCCCGGCTGCACGAGGACATGATCAAGCTCCCCGGCGTCAGCGCGAAGGTCCGCCAGATCGCGGTCACCGGCATCGGCCGCGACGAGCCCACCCTGCTGATCACCCACGACCTGGCCACCCCGGCCAGGGACCTGTTCGCCCGCTACGCCGGGCGGATGATGGCGGAAAACGAGCTGGACGCCTACATCAGCGGGTTCCACCTGGACGCCCTCACCTCCGGCGTCCCGCTCAACGTGGACCTGGACACCACCCTGACCGTGATCGCCGGCAACCTCTACCGGCTATTCGCGCTCAAGCTCGACCGGTACCAGCAAGCCACCCCCGACAAGATCTGGCGGGACTTCCTGGACGCCACCGGCACCTTGCACATCGGCCCGGACGGCGTCACCTGCGCGCTGAACCTGCGCAGCCACCACCCCGCCCTCATCGACGCCGGGTTCGCCGACCTGGAAGTACCAATCCCCTGGTGGGCCGGGCGCACCCTGCGCTTCCGGTTCCCGCCACAATGACCAGCCGCCCACGGGCAACCTCAACTCAATTACTTGACCGGGATCGAGGCTAGCCGCTGAACGGCGATCTGTGTCACCCGCGTCAGCGAGGCTTGTCGGAAAGTGCGCCGCATGCTTCGCGTACCGGCACGCCCGCCGGGTCAGCGGCAGCGCGGACGTTGGCGAAGGCGGCCAGGAGCGCGTACTGCCAAAAATCGTCGGCCTGCCACCTGGGCGCGTTCGGGGCGACACCGAGGCCTGACGGCCTGACCGCTGATGGAGCACAGAATCGGATGCTCCGCGCGTCCGAGATGGCGGTGCGGCAACGCTCGCAGATGCCGCTGATGGTGCGGCAAATCTCCTTGTGCCCGGGATTAGCGTGACCGGGATTGGCCGCTCTGCCTTCCTGGGGAAAGTGATTTCAGAGGGCGGCGGGTGCGGAGCGTGATCGGGCTCAGCGCTGCAGTCCATCCCATGACCATCGCGCTATGGCACCGCGGCCGCCTTGGGAAACGGTGACCGAAGTCCCGCGGGCGCAGGGCCGAACTGCCCTGCCCTTGGCCGTCCGGCCGGAGAAACAGTGGTTTATGCTCCGGCATCATGCCGGAGTAGGTGGCCTGGCCTGCCGCATCGGGGACCCGCGATGCGATTGGCCTGCGGAACGCTGTCAATGAGGAGGTCGGCTGGCTGCCGGGCACAACGCTGGTGAGGAGGCTGCGTGGATGAGACCGCGGTCACGGGTACCCCGTGGCGTGCTGGTCGCCACCGGGGCGGTTGTGCTGGTCGCCGTCGGGATTGCGGGCTTCCTGAGCTTTGGCTATCCGCCGTGGGAGGCGGCGGCCATGACCCTGCTTACGCTGACCACAGTCGGGTTTGCGTCCAGCAGTCATCTCTCAACTGGTGTGCTGGTCTTCACCGCCGGGCTGGCCTTCCTCGGCGTCGGCCTGTTCTTCGTCATCCTGGGCCTGGCCGCGACCGCGATCGTGGAAGGCCGGGTGAGCCTGTTTTCGCGGAGCCGCCGGATGCGCCAGCGCCTTGATGAACTACGCGGACACTTCATCGTCTGCGCCTACGGCCGGGTCGGCCGGTCCATCGCCCGGGAGCTGGAGGCCGGCGGCGCGCCGTTCGTTGTGGTGCACAGCAAGGCCGAACTGGAACCGGACCTGGAACGCGACGGGCGGTGCTACCGGATCGGCGATGCTCGGACGAGGCGGTGCTGCGCGAGGCAGGGATCGAACGAGCCCAGGGGCTGATTTGCGCCGTGGACTCGGACGCCGAGAACGTCTTCATCACCATCGTCGCCCGCTCGCTCAGCCCCGATCTGCTCATCGTGGCCTGGGCCGTCCGGAAGCAGTCAGCCGACCGGTTGTACCGAGCGGGCGCTACCCATGTGATCTCACCGTACGTGACCAGTGGAAGGCGGATGGCGAATCTGGCCGTCAGGCCCCACGTGGTGGAGTTCTTCGATCTCGCACGCGCCGGCCAGCCCGACCTGCGGCTGGAGGAGCTGGCGATCACCGAAGGGTCCCCGCTGGCAGGGCCGGAGCCTGCAGGAGCTGAGCGGGCCTGCGGTGCCATTGCTGGTCCGCCACCCCGACGGGCAGCTGATCGCCAACCCTGCCCGCTAGCTCCAGCTACAGCCCGGCGACGTCCTAGTCGTCTTTGGTGAGGTCAGCGACCTGAACCCGCTCGACCGCGATTAGGACACGGGCACTTCATCAGGACTCGTCACGTATGCCTGATCGCCGCTCACCCCATCGTGCCCGACATGCCAGCCCGCCGGGCCAGGTGACCCGAAGCCCGGCAACGGCGGCCGGCCGGGGTCGACGAGGCAACCAAGATGCACCGGCTGGGCACGCAGCATTGCATAGCAATGGGCTCCCCGCCCATACCTAGGCGATCTGTGCGCTCAGCGCCGGATACTTCATCCAGGACAGAGCCGCTCGTAATCGGCGCTCGGGAGCGGCCACAGACTCATGGACCCGTCTCTGCTGGACGAACGGCGGTGACCTGGCGTGATGGCCGTTACCGTCTTACCCCGTGGGGTTCTCATCGGCTGGTGGGGCCTCGGCTGGCCCAGCATCGGGGCCTCGGCCTGAGTCTCCGGAGGTGCCCGATGGCCACCACGATCCCGTCCACCGCTCTGGTTCCAGTCACGCCAGTGCAGGACCAGGGTCACGCCGGCCGGGCTAGCCGCGGTCAGCTCCGCGCAGTCCCGGCCGTCACGCCGAGCCGCGCCTCGCAGTCCGTGCCGGTCATCTCCGGCGCGGCCACCGGGGCGTGCAGCCCGTGCCTCACGGCCCTGCGGTAACGGGACCGCCACCCGCACGTCGGCCACGGTGCCAGGCTGTCGGGGCCGCCTGCGGGCGGGCCGGGCGCACGCGGAGGCTGGCTCGGCCCGCCGATAGCCAGGACAATGGAAGCAGGGCGGGCCCGCCGGGCCGGCCCGCCACGAGAACGCCGGCCCGATTGGGGAGCATGATGGTTGCGCGCAGGACCGGGCAGCCGGGCGCGATGAGCGCTCGCGAGACGCTCGCCGCCCTGCTCGACGGCGGGACGTTCAGTTCCTGGGACACCCCGCCCGCCGGGGTCAGGCAGGATCCGGCGTATGCCGCTGAGCTGGCCGCCGCCCGGGACAAGACCGGGCTGGATGAGTCGGTGGTCACCGGCTCGGGCCGGGTCCGGGGGCGCCCGGTAGCGGTGGCGGCGTCGGAGTTTGCCTTCCTCGGCGGCTCCATCGGGGTAGCGGCGGGCCAGCGGCTGGTAGCGGCCATCGACCGGGCGGCCGCGCAGCGGCTCCCGCTGATCGCGCTGCCCGCCTCGGGCGGGACACGCATGCAGGAAGGCACGGCCGCCTTCTTGCAGATGGCCAGGGTCACCGCGGCGATCGGCGCGTACCGGGCAGCCCACCTGCCCTACCTGGCCTACCTGCGGCATCCGACCACGGGCGGGGTGTTCGCCTCCTGGGGATCGCTCGGGCACATCACCGCGGCCGAGCCGGGGGCACTGATCGGCTTCCTCGGCCCGCGGGTGCTCAGCACCCTGCACGGCGCCCCGCTGCCCGAGGGCGTGCAGACCGCCGAGAACCTGCGCACCTGCGGCCTGGTCGACGCGGTGGTCGGGCCGCGGGAGCTGGCCGGGTTCGCCGACAGCGTGCTGGCCGTCGCCGCCGCGCGGCGACGCAGCGTGCCCCGGCCGCCAGCCGGGCAGATCCAGCCGTCCCCCGCCTGGGAGTCGGTGCTGCGCACCCGCAGCGGGAGCCGGCCTGGCGTGCACCAGCTCCTCGCGGCGGCCGGCGTCGAGGTGGTGACGCTGCAGGAGAACACGATCGTGCTGGCCCTGGCCCGGTTCAGCGGCAACCCGTGCGTGCTGGTGGGGCAGGACCGGCTGGCCCCGGTCCCCGGGCCGGCCGCGATGCGGCTGGCCCGGCGCGGCATGCGGGTGGCCGCGGAGCTGCGGCTGCCGCTGGTGACCGTCATCGACACCACCGGTGCCGAGCTGTCGCAGCAGGCCGAGGAGGGCGGGCTGGCCGCCGAACTGGCCGCGACCCTGGCCGAGCTGGTCAGCCTGGACGTGCCCACGGTGTCGCTGCTGCTCGGCCAGGGCGCGGGCGGCGCGGCGCTCGCCCTGTTCCCCGCAGACCGGGTGCTCGCGCTCCAGCACGGGTGGCTGGCGGCCCTGCCGCCGGAGGGCGCCAGCGCCATCCTCTACCGCGACGCCGGGCACGCGGCCGAGCTGGCCGCCCGGCAGCGGATCTGCGCCCCGGACCTGGCCGCGGACGGCCTGGTCGACACGGTGATCGCCGAAGATCCGCAACAGCCCGCGCTGGCCTGCGAGCGGGCCGCCGCGGAACTGGCCTGGGAACTCGGCCAGGTCGTCGCCGACGGCGACCCGGCGGCCCGGCTGGCCGGGCTGGCCCGCTACCGCAAGGCCGGCGCCGCCCGCGGCTAAACCGCCATCGGGGAAATCAGAGGCCGCTGGCCTGTGCCAGGCGGTCCGGCTTTCCGCACATCCCGAACCGGGCAATCGGGGCGATCCCGGCCATGCCCGGATCGAGCGCTCCCATCAGTCCCCAGTCGGCGATCCGGCGCTTCGTTTCCTCTGATTCCGTCACGGCCAGTGATCCTGCCTCCATGTTCGGGGAAGCGCAGTGCCGCCGTTAGGGCGTGGTCCTGAGTTCGGCGGTGCCGTCGAACGTCGCGCCGAACAGGCGATTCTGCGCCGCGCTTGATCGACCACCTGATTGCCTGGTGACCTTGGTTCCTGGCCGGTCTTGCTGGCGGGGACACCTGGGCGAGCCGGGCTGCCTCGCTCATCTTCACCGATGCAGGCTCCCCTGCTTCCGCTGCTCACGGCCGCGGGATACGCGACGTTCGCTACCGGAAGTCGTCGATGCCTGCGCCGTCGTGGCGGTCCCAGCCGTAGGCGGCCAGATAGCCCCAGCAATCGGGCCTGCTGCCGTCGGTGTCGGTGACGCCGTAGGCGTCGGCGAGCTGGCGGGCGGAGATGATCGTGCCGGCCCAGCGGCTCGCGTCGCCTGCCTGGGCGAGCGCGGCGACCCCCCTGGCGACATATGCGGGCGACTCGGAGATCGCGAAATCTGGCGTCCTGGCGCACGCGTCGCGCCAGCTGGCCTCGGTGACGCCGAAGTTTTCCAGCATCTTTTCCGAGCGGAGCCAGCCCGGCGTCACGCCGACCGCGGTCACCGGGTGGTCTTCCAGCTCGGCGGTGAGGCCTTTGACGATCCGCTCGACGTTGGCCTTGACCAGGTCGTAGTAGAAGCCGACGTTGCGCCGGAAGGCCGCGTTGGCCTGCGCCGTCCCGTCGGTCATCTCCACGATGAGGCCGCGGGTGCCGTGCGCGGCGGCGGTGCGCAGCATCAGCGGGATCGCCGCCCGGCTGGTGATCAGGTGGGTGTGCACGCCCATCAGCAGCATCCGCAGGCCGCCCGCCCAGTCGTGCTCCCACAGCGGCTTGTCCCATTCGGAGTACCGGTCGCCGCCGAAGATGTCATTGACCAGCACATCCAGGCGGCCCTGGTCACGCTCGACCGTGGCAACCAGGGAGCCGACTGCATCCGGGTCCTCATGATCGGCCACAGCTGCCGATCCCTCCCCGCCCGCGGCGCGGACCAAGTCGCTGGTCTCCTCGATGGTCACGGGCGTCGATCTCGGACCGGCCTGCGGTACGGCTACTGCGGCCGGTCGCATACACGTAGGCGCCGGCTCGGGCGAGTTCGACGGCGATCGCCCGGCCGGCGCCCCGGGTGGCGCCCGCGACGAGCGCAACTTTTCCTGCGAGCGGGGTGTCATCGGCCATTAATCTTCTCCTTGGGTGTGGCCCATCCGGACAGCAGTGCGTCCAGGTCTGCCGCGAGCCGGCGGATCAATGACCCGTCGGGGTGTACCGACCAGGCCAGGCAGCCGCCCTCCATGGCGGCCATCACGATCCGGGCCAGCTGGGCCGGCGGCGGTGCGCCGGCCAGCTCACCGGCGGCGCCGCGGCGGCCGCGTGACGTTCCAGGTGACGGCCACGTGCCCCCAGCCGACGTGCAGCAAGCCGCGCATCTCGTCGTTCTGCAGGTCGATCGCCAATGCCGCGAGCTGCTTGGAAGCGGTCTGCGGATTGTCCAGGTCGTGGTAGTTGTGCAAGGCCACGATGCGCAGCCGGTGCAACGGCGAGTCCACGTCCCGGGCCGCCTCGCCGAGTTCACCGTCCAGCGAGGCGGCCCAGCGCTGGGAAAGCCGCAGGAACAGCCGTTCCTTCGAACCGAACCGCTTCACGAAGGTCGCAGCGGACACCCCGGCGGACGCTGCCGCCTTGGCGAGGGTGAAGCCGGAGGGGCCTTCGGTCATCAAGACAAGGTCGGCGGCGTCCAGCAAGGCGTCATCGGGGGTGCCGATCGGCCGCGCCACGGCCAGCGGCCCGCTACCGTTGCCAGGCCTCCTCGCTGCCCTTGCCGTAGTCGACGAACGCCTGCCGCAGGCCGCCGAGAACTTCGGCTCCGGTCTCCAAGGCCGCCTTCAGCTGCGGGTCACCGGCGCGTCGGATGGTCGCGCGCACGTCGTCGCGAAGCGTCGCGAGCTTCGCCGCCGTCGCCTCCGCCTGCCGGGTGTCCTGCTGGGCCGCCATGTCTGCCTCCTCCTGGTCGGGGCTGAGCACCTCAGCAATTAGTAAATCGCCGTTTACTAACGATGTCAAGCCGTACCCCCGCAGCCATGCCCGAAGCACCCCAACACCGAAGGGCGATCCGGCTTTGACACAGCCAGCGAAGCAGCGCCGGACCATTTGGCCCGACCGCCGCCGCATCGGGTTCCTGCAGCGGACCGCGCCTGCGCAGGCTCAGTGCCTGACCAAGGCAGGGCTGGCCCTTTCTGACGTGGCCCGGGTCGAGATCCAGACCCACGAGGCCAACGCCATCAGCGCTGCCAGCCCCGCGACGGCTCGGTTACCGGCTTGCCCGGCTGGACGAACTTCCGCCTGAGGCTCCCGCACACTCCGGGCGACTGCAGATCTGAGTCATGAACCCCCCGGGCCAGACCGGCAGGATTAACCGCCGCTGCATCGCGGTGCGGGCCGACTTACTGTTTTAGGAGGACACTTCGGGGGCGGCGGGACCAGCGAAGACCCAAGTCACGGGCTGTCTGGATGCCTCATGAGCCGTCGTGCCCGAGCACGAGAGGAGAGATTGCGTGGCACGGATGTGGCACGGCCGGGGTCGGGGGGTGGCGGGGGCGGCAACTGTAGGCTGAGGCCATGTCCGGCCGGGTGCACGACTGAATTGTGAGGGTTCTTGGTTATCGCAGCTCGTGCCATTAGCCTGAGTGATGTAGTAACTCAGATATGGAGGTGGCCCGTGGCTGACTTCGCCGGACGTGACCTGGCCTGGCTCGAGCGCCGTCGCGCCGAGCTGTTCGCTCTGATCTCCGGAGTCGGGGACTTCCGGCGGGGCGCGCTGAACGCGGTGTGGCGCAAGTGCGGCAAGCTGAACTGCGCCTGCGCGCAGCCGGGGCACCGCGGGCACGGGCCGCAGTACAACCTGACCCGGCGCATCGGCGGCAAGACCGTGAACGTGCACCTGAAACCCGGGCCGGAGCTGGAGAAAGCCGAGCGTGAGGTGGCCGAGCACCAGCGGTTCGCCTCCCTGGTGGAGGAGGTGACGGTCGTCAGCGAGGCGATCTGCGCGGCCCGGCCGCCGGCGGCCGGGATGGCGCCCCCTCCGGCCGGAGGGGAAAGGGGGGGCTCGCGGCGCAGCTCGAGGAGGTCGCCGCCGCCGAGGTAGGCAAGCTGGCCGGCCTGGCGGCCGGCCTGCTCGGCCAGCACGGCGCCGGGCTGGGCGTGCTGGAACAGGCGATGCGCGCCGCGCTCACCTCAGCGGCGCCCGCCTGCTGGAAGCCGTGCTAGCCGGCGAGGACGGGTACTGCGGTCCCCGCGCCGGGTGCGGCTGCGGCGCACAGGCCGCCTACGCCGGCCACCGTTCCAGGACGTCACGACCGTGCTCGGCCCGGTCAACCTGCGCCGGGCGTGGTATCACTGCGCGGAATGCCGCCACGGGTTCGCGCCCCGCGACCAGCAGCTCGGGGTGCCCGGCTGCTCGCTGTCGCCGGGTCTGGCCGAGATGACTGCCCTGGCCGGCGCCGAGGTCTCCTTCGGCCGCGCCGCCGGCCTGCTGTCCGCCCTGGCCGGGATCACCATCAGCGCACGGACGATCGAGCGGTCCGCCGAGGCCTCCGGCGCCGCCGCGCGGTCCGCCGCAGCAGCTGAGGCCGCCGCGATCCGCTCCCGCGCCATCGTCCCGCTGCCCCCGGCCGAGCCGGTCCCCGACATGCTGTATGTCGAGGTCGACGGCACCGGCGTGCCGGTCCGCGCCAGCGAGACCGAGGGCCGCCAGGGCAAAGCCGACGACGGCAAGGCCAGCACCCGCGAGGTCAAGCTCGCCCGGCTGTTCACCGTGTCCCGCCTGGATGACGACGGCAGGCCCGTGATGGACCCCGGCTCCTCCACCTACGCCTTCACCTTCGATGGCAAGGACGTCTTCGCCGGCCTAGTCGGCGCCGAGTACCAGCGCCGCGGCGGCGGGCACTTCCGGCAGGTCGTCGCCCTCGGCGACGGCGCCGCGTGGATCTGGACCATGGCCGAGGCCCTTTACCCGCACGCCACGCACATCGTGGATATCTACCACGCCCGCGAGCACCTCCACGATCTCGCTGCCCACCTGGCCTTCATCACCCCCGACCCGCCGCAGTGGCTCGCCAGCCGTCTCGAGGAGCTGGACGCCGGGAACATCGAGGCCATCATCGATGCCGCCTGCCAGTACCCGCTCGACGGCATCAAGGCCGCGGAACTGGACAAGAAACTGGGCTACTTCGAGCACAACATCCACCGGATGCGCTACGCCCACTTCAAGAAGCTGGGCATGTTCACCGGCTCCGGCGCCATCGAAGCCGGATGCAAGCAGATCGTCGCCCAGCGCGCCAAGCAATCCGGCATGCACTGGACCGTCGAGGGCGCCGCTGACATCATCGCCCTGCGCTGCCAGCACGCCAGCGGCCGGTGGGACGAGCTCTGGCCAGCCAGCACCCGGGCGCCAGCCCGGCTAGCCGCCGTCTGACAGACAACACGACTCAGATACCCAAGCCCACGCAGCCATCAAGATCATCCCCAACAATCCTGTCGTACACCCAGGCTGAGGCCATGTCCGGCCCGTTGACAGCGGCTTCTGAAACTATCCAAGTGACGTCTGTGGTCCCGATCCTGCGGATGTATGACGTTGCGGCGACCATCCGCTTCTATGCCGACTATCTCGGATGCTCACTGGACTGGCAGGCCGGTGACGGCGACCGGCCGGTGTACCTGCAAGTCTCGCGTGGTGCCATGACGCTCCACCTGTCCTCCCATCATGATGATGGAACACCAGGGACGGCGGTCCTCGTGGAGGTACGCAACCTCGACGCACTGCACGCCGAACTACACCAGCGCAGATACCCGTTCCTCAACCCGGGCATCGGGCCAGGTCCTGGGAACGTCCGGGAGATGCAGCTTATCGATCCTGCTTCCAACCGGATCCGCTTCTACGAGCCCGCATCAACCGGGTAAGGCCCAGCAGCAGGCCAGCCGCGGCTGACCAAGAACAGCAGATGCCCCCTACGAGCCCAGCGAGATCCCGTCCCCGTACGCCAAAACCCAATCGAGAGTGGGTCAGAACTCACCCGAGAAGCCAACCCAGAAATGCGTGTTCTGTGCACCGCGACCTGCGAATGCCTATCCACGAATAGGAATTCCTAATCGGCGTTCGGGAGCGGCCATTGGCCAACGTATCTGCCTGCGTGAGGGCTACCGGATGACCTGGTGTGACGGCGCTAGCTGGTTTACCGTGGATTTCTCGTCGTCTGCTGGGGCCTCAGCTGGCCCAGCTTCGGGGTCTCAGCCCGAACCCCGGAGGTGCCTGATGGCCACCACGACCCCGTCCGCTGCTCTCGTCCCGGTTGCGCCCGCCTTCACGAACACGGAGCGGCTGGCATTAGCGGGATTCCTCGCCGGGTACAGCGGCCTGACCCGCCAGGCTTACGAGCTGGACCTGCGGTAAGAGGCTCGCCATCGAGGACAGTTCCGCCTGGCCGGTCACCGGCCAGGCGGACACCGCGACAGCCCTGGACATAAAACCGACACGACCCCGTCACCGTCTGTGAGCCGCCGAACGCGCGCGAGCCGCCGTTCGGCGCGGCCAGTAGACCAAGGGCACCCAGCAGCTGAGGCGCACAGATCAGGTGGATCTGGCGCGGTCGCGATCTCGCAGGATCCTCGCGGACGACCGGTCGATGACGATGACAGTGCCAGGGGCGCTTCGGCGGTCAGGGCTGAATTAGCTGGCCGGTCCAAAGTCAGATCTGCCGGCTGTGAACCTGCGGGATACTTCTGGGAGCGCAACCCATCGGTGCGCCGCTGTGCCCATCGCGTGAGGTCTGGCAAGGTTGGGTAGATGAAGCCCAACAGGTCGGTCCCGCCAGCGACCGTCGTGCCCGTCCTTTCCTATCCGGACGTGCGGGCCGCGGTGGCGTGGCTGAGCGCAGCGTTCGGCTTCGCTGAGCGCACACGGATAGGCGAGAGTCACCGGGCTCAGATGAGCATCGGCGCAGACGGGGCAGTGATCGTCGCTGAACGCCGGGGCGAGAAGCCAGCACAAGACGATGGGGCGACGCACCTCATCCGGGTCAGGGTCGAGGACGTCAGTGCCCAGTTCGAGCGTGCCCGGGCGCACGGAGCACGCGTGCTCGAACCGCCTACGGATCGGGAGTACGGCGAGCGGGACTGCACCATGGAGGACGTGGCAGGCCATCGATGGCAGTTCGCCGAGACCGTGCGCGACGTGGCGCCCGAGGATTACGGCTGCAAGACCGTCGCGGCCTGGCCCGGCCGTCCTGGCGCCTGACGGCTTCGCCGATCCCGCGGGACAGTGCGGGCGGCTTGATCGGCTACGGCCATGCCCGCATCTGCCGCCGTCGGCGCATGTTGTCAGCCTGGATCCGATCTTGTGATCTGGCTTACTTCCTGTGCCCGCTATCGTCAACATCGTGGATGCTGGCCTGGTGTGGGCGGTTGTCGGCTCGGCAGCCGGCATAATCGCGGCTGGCGCCGGCGGCTGGCAGTTACGACTGCAGATCTTGGAACGTCGTGAACTGCGGGGGCTTCGGGCTCCGGCCGATAAGACGACACTGTCCGGGGCCGGCGCTCTGCCGGTCGCGGCACCTTTAGGCCGGCTTCCCGCCGAGGTGCGAGGCCGGGATCCCCTGATCGCCGAGCTGCGCCGATCATTGACGGGGTGGCGGCGGCACCCGAGCCGGCTGTGGGTGCTGGCGGGTATGGGTGGTCTTGGCAAGTCCACCGTGGCACTCGCGGTCGCGGAATCGGCGCGTGTAAGACGCTGGCGGGTGTGGTGGGTCACGGCTACTGACGTCGTGTCGCTTAATGGCGGGATGCTGGAGGTACTGCACCAGCTCGACGCGCCCGAGTCGGTCACGCGCCCGGTCAGGGAGGGCGCGCCGACGGCTGCAGCACGGGCGTGGGAGTTCCTCAATGGGGCCGCGCCAGGGTGCCGCTGGCTGCTGGTTTTCGATAACGCCGACGACCCGGCCGTCCTCGGCGCCGGCGCAGCCACCCCTTCCGATGGCACCGGATGGCTGCCGTGCAACCCAGCCGGCATGGTAGTGGTGACTACCCGCAATAAAGATCCTCGGGTCTGGGGGCCCGCAGCCGTCCTGCGGGAGCTGCGGCCATTGGATGACGCCACGGCCGCCCGGGTGCTAACCGATTTAGCACCCGGTGTCCTTGACCGAACGGGGCAGCAGGCAAGGGATCTTGGCCGTCGCCTCGGCGGCTTGCCTCTGGCCCTGCACTCGGCCGGCGCGTACCTGGCTTCTCCGTTCGCCCACTGGCGCAGCTTTGCCGACTATCAGCGAGCGTTAGACAGCGCGGAGTTCTCCAGTGCGCTGGCTGAACTTGACGACCCCGGCGCGGTGGCTCGCGCTACTATCCAGCGCACCTGGGACCTGTCACTGCAAGCGCTGAGCGCCGGAGGCCGGGCGCAGGCTCGGCAGCTGCTGCTCCTGCTGTCGTGCTACGCGCCGGCCACGCCGATCGCTGTGACTCTGCTTCAGCCAGGCCTGCTCGCCGGCCTGATGGCCCCGCCCGGGCAAGATCCCGCCGGGACTGCCAAGGATATGGCTGCGGGATGGCAGCGGAGGCTGCGGGATGCGGGCCTGGACGGGCTGGCCACCCTGGGCCTCATCGACATCGTCGGCAGCCAAGCTGGCGATCGCGCGGTTGCCGTGCATCCCGTCGTCGCAGATGTCAATCGCAGCCGAATGCTCTCACCAGGGCGGACAGACGTGCTAGCGATCAGCGGGGTGGCGGTAGGCCTGCTGCCGGCCGCCGTCGAGGAACTCGATTCCAGGCGGCAGCCTGCTGACTGGCTGGCCTGGCGTCCGCTGGTCCCCCATGTGACAGCCATGCTTGGCTGGCTCGCCGCTCACCTGGATAGGACCACCCTGGCTGTCCTCGTGGACATCGACCCTGCTGGTTAATTTCCGAGGGAGTCGGGTCGAGCGGCGTGGCGCACTCGTTTTGGATCTTGCGTTCTGCATGATCGGCCTGCGGTCGCCTTCCCCTCGTCTCGGCCGCAGGATGGAACTCGTGATGTCCGTGCAGCCGCAGCCGTGGCCGCAGCCCGCGCCGGAGATCGTCGCGGCCGTTGCGGCGATGTACCGGGGTAAGCGGGAGCGCCCGCTCCCGGTGGTAGTGCGTGATCAGCTGGGTGAGTGGCTGTCCGATGAGCAGTTCGCTGGGGCCTACGGGAAGCGGGGTAAGCCGGGCTGGCCGCCGGGCCGCCTGGCCTTGGTGACGGTCTTCCAGATGGCGGAGGATCTGACTGACCGGCAGGCAGCCGAGGCGGTGCGCACCCGGATCGACTGGAAGTACGCGCTGGGCCTGGACCTGGCGGATCCCGGTTTTGACGACTCGATCTTGAGCGAGTTCCGGGCCCGGGTCGTCGGCGGCGGCCTGGATCAGGTGGTGCTGGACACGCTGCTGGACCGGCTGGCCGCCGGCGGCCTGGTGGCGGCCGGCGGGAAGATGCGCACCGATTCCACTCATGTCGTTTCCGCGGTCCGGGACCTGAACCGGCTGGAGCTGGCCGGGGAGTCGGTGCGGGCTTGCCTGGAGGCACTGGCGGTGGCCGCGCCGCAGGTGCTGGGGCAGTTCCTGGACGACTCGTGGGGTAAGCGGTACGCCGCAAGGATCGACACCTGGCGGATGCCTGCGTCCACGACGAAGAAAGACGAACTCGCGCTGGCCTACGGCCGCGACGGCCGCACGCTGCTGAAGGCGGTGTACGCCGTCGCCAGCAGTGATCCTGACCTGGCGTTCCTGGCCCGGCTGCATCAGGTCGAGGTGCTGCGGGTCGTGCTCCTGCAGAACTACCTCACCGTCGAAGACGAGCGGGGACGGGAGGTGATCAAACGGCGGGAGGCGGAGGTAGAAGGCCTCCCGCCGGGCAGATCCCGCATCACCTCGCCGTATGACACCGACACCCGGTGGAGCGTCAAGCGCGACACCTTCTGGAACGGCTACAAAGTGCACGTCACCGAGACCTGCGACACCAGCGCCGCCGACGACAGCAGCAGCAGCAGCAGCAGCAGCAGCGGTGACGGTGAGGCTGTCGCGCCACCCCATCTGATCACGAACGTGGAGACCACGGACGCGACCGTGCCCGACAACCAGATGACCGAGCCGATCCACGCCCGCCTGGCCGGACGGGCCCTGCTGCCAGCCGAGCACTACGTGGACTCGGGCTACCCCTCGGCGGAGCTGCTGGCTTCCTCGCTGGCCGGCTTCGGCATCACGCTGGTCACCCCGCTGCTAGCCGACAACTCACCGCAGGCCAGGGCAGGCGCCGGGTTCGACCGTGCCGCGTTCGCCATCGACTTCGACGCCCGGCAGGCCACCTGCCCGCAAGGCCATGCCAGCAGCTCCTGGAACCCGGTCGCGCAGCGCGGCACCGACACGATCGTGATCACCTTCGCGAAGGGCACCTGCGGTCCCTGCCCGGTCCGGGCCCAGTGCACCACCTCGGCGGCCGGGCGCCGCCAGCTCACCGTGCATCCCCGCAAGGTCCACCAGGCCCAGCTCGCTGCCCGGGCCGCCCAGACCACCAGGGACTTCCAGGCCAGATACGCGCTGCGCGCCGGTGTCGAGGGCACCATCCGCCAGGGCGTGGCCGTCACCGGCATGCGCCGCGCCCGCTACCGCGGGCTGGACAAGACCAGGCTGGAACACGCCAACGCCGCGGTCGCGCTCAACCTGATCCGCCTGCACGCCTGGTGGAACGGCCACCCGCTGGACCGGACCCGCACCAGTCACCTTGCCAGGCTCGAACTTGCCCTGGTCTCATGAACACGAATTAACCAGCAGAGTCGACATCGCCGCCAAGACAGCGGGCACTCTGATGCAAAGCGGCAACTCCGCCGCAGCTGAAGACCTCGCCTGCCCCGCCGTGACCGCGGCTGCCCACCTGGGGACCGGCAACCCGGCCAGCCTGCTAGCCCGCAGCGTCCTCGCCTGGGCGATCGGCGAGCGAGGCCGAACGGCTTTACCGCGAGCTGCTCGGCGACAGGCTGCGTGTCCTCGGCGATCAGCACCCCGACACGCTGTTCTCGCAGGACAACCTCGGATGGGTGATCGGCGGGCAGGGAAGATACGCGGAGGCCGAACGGCTGCACCGCCATGCCCCAGGCCGCCGGCAGCACGTCCTCGGAGACGAGCACCCCGACACCCTGCTCAGCCGCCATAACCTCGCGCGGGCCCTCAGCGGCCAGGGCAAGCAGGAGGAAGCCGAGCGGCTTTCCCGCCACGTCCTCGCCGACCGCCGGGCGATCCTGGGCGACGAGCACTCTGACACCCTGCGCGCCCGCAGCGCGCTCACAAGCATAGTCGCGAGCCAGGGCAAGCACGAGGAGGCCGAGAAACTCTACCGGCAGCTGCTCACCGACCAACAGCGGATCATGGGCCCAGAGCACCCCGAAACCCTGGCCACCCGCAACAGCCTGGCTCGAGTGACCGTAACTAACGAGCAGGCATCAGGTTGATGCTCGCGCCCAGCACCCGGAGCTACACCGACGCTCTCGCGCGTTTCACACCGTGAGAGCTTCGACTGGACGCAGCTCGAAGTTGATCTCGTAGGCCATTAGGCGGAGTCCAGGCACGGCGCTCACCGCGTATCTGGCTTCGCGGGTCAGAACCGAAACTCACCGCAACTGCTGCCGGGACTAGCGGCCGGCGCTAACGCGCTGTAGCCGCATACAGCGCGTGTCGGGTTAGGCAAGACCTGGCCACCAGCGGCCAGGACGTTCGCCCGCATCATCGACGGACATCCGGACCCGGCGGCGACCTCCAGGCCGGTTGCACCGCTACGAGTCGGCAGCGGGCATCACGCTGAGTGACGAGAAAGACCTGGGAGAACGCTCACCGAGCCGCCGTTCGGCGCGGTTCCTATACGATCGCCCCGATGAGCGACAGCCGCCCGAGAATGATCGATCTGTTCGCTTGTAGTTGGCTCATGCTGGTCGGCGGTCGTGTGTGTGTTCGGTTTGTGACGCTGAGCGAATACGGTCCTGATGAGCCGGGTGCCGCTGGCCGCACCGAGCGTCGCGGTCGGTCCGGTGCTGCTGTGCCCTTCGGGCTCAGCGGCATACCCGCGTGTAGGAATGCCCGGGGAGGTATCGGGTCCATTCCGCGCGAATCAGGTTGCGTCCTGCGATCGTGCACGCGCGTCGTTCCCAGGCGGCGAGCGAGGTCGGCCAGGTGAAGCCGTTGCCGTGGTCGTCGACGACGAGCAACTCCTTGCCGCCGGGCTCGAACGCGGCGGTGGTTGCGGCGCCCTGCTCGGTGTTGAGCGCGGTGCCTTCTTGCACAAGTGTTGAGCTGGACCACAGCTTGACCGTTCCGTCCTGGCCGCCGGTGGTCGCGAACCGCTGGCCAGTGGGGTCGAACGCGATGCTGGTGACCGGGCCGGCAGCCACGGCCACCGGACCCGCGGCCTGAAGGCCGCTGGTCTGGTTCCACAGCTGGACGATCCCGCCCTGGGTGCCGGTCGCGAGGGTCCCGTTCGGTGCGAAAGCGAGCGAGACCGTCTCGTCGGCGCCGAACGGATGATGCGTCTGCCGGACCTGACCGGTCACGGGGTCGAGGACCAGGACGCTGCCGTCTGGGCGGCTGGCGGCCAGCAGCTTCCCGTCGCGGGAGAACGCAAGAGCACCGGAGAGACCGGGGCCGGTCCCGAGATCCTTCGGCACTACTAGTTTGCCGTTGCTCGCTCGCCAGATCGCCAGCGCGGCGAAATGAGCGCCGCTTTGCGTCAGGACGGCACCAAGCACTTCTTGCGTGTCTGTTCTGCTGCTGTCACTTGCGGCGAGGATTCGGCCGTCGGGAGAGAACTTGAGCGCTTGGATCGCCTCGGGTGCCCCGGGCACCGCGTGCAGGCCGGTCAGGGAGCGCGCCAGCTGCGGCGGACCGTCCACACGCCACAGCTGCACCAGGCCGGAGTAGCCGGCGACGGCGAGGACGGGCCGGGTGGGTGACCAGGCGAGCGCCGTGACCATGGTGCCCTTTGGCCCGATCGTGAACGATGCCCGCTGGCGCAGCGTGTGAGCGGAGAACAAGCCAACAGTGGAGTTGCCCAGGCGGACCGCGAACATGCTGCCATCGGGCGAGACCGCCAGCGGCGGCGCGGGCGGCAAGACCGTCCGGCAGCACGGCGATCCCCTGCCGAGCGGGAAGCGCCGTCCGAAGCTCCGATCGCCCGCCAGGTCCCATGCGAGCAGGACGCCGCCGAGTGAGGATGTGTAGAGCGTGGTTCCGTCGGGGCTGAACGCGACGTATTGCACCTGTTCCGCCGGGGCTGCGAAGACCTTGGTCGGTCTTGCGGTCTGCGGGTCCCAGATGATCACCTTGTTGTCGGTGCCCGTGCTCGCGACCGCGCGCCCGTCGGGTGAGTAGGTGAGACTGGTCACCGTGCTGCCGTGTGCGCCGGTTCCCGGGCGCGCGTGGCCGGTGGAGGGGTCGACGAACGACACCTGGCCGGTGTGTGAGCCGACCGCGATCGTGGCGCCGTCCGGGCTGATCGCCGCGGTGGACGGCGCCGCCAGCGCCGGCGTGATCGCGGCCGAGCGCAAACGGCGGACCGGGCTCGCGCCGAACGTGCTGACACTGTAAGCGTCGACCACCAGCAGGCCGGTGTCCGCGTCGATCAGCCTGACCGCGAGCACCGCTCCCGGGTCGATCCGCGTCGTCGACAGCAGCCGCCCGCTCGGCAGCGACCAGCGGGCGAGGTAGGTGGCTCCCGGGGCCTTGGCGAAGCTGCGGGTGAGGTCGTAGACCCGGTATGCACAGTAGGCCGTGCGCCCGTCCGGCGCGATCAGGATGCTGGCGTGCGCGGTATCCGGCGTCAGCCGCGCGGTCTGGAAGGGATCAAACGTGAGCGTGGCAAGCCGCGTGAGCGTATGCGCCTCGCGCACCGCGACCGTCGGCAGACGGTTATCGGTCGGGTACGCAAGCAGGGAACCGTCACTGGAGTACACCGGTGGCCCCGCTCCGCCGAAGTGGGGCACTGGCGCTCGTTGCAGCGCGCGCGTGCGCGGGTCGTAGAAACGGATCTCGCCCAGGCTCGCGTCGGTGAACCCGTACCTGTCGCTCCGAAAATGGCTGACCGCGAGCGTGCGGCCGTCCGGGCTGACGGCCAGCTGGGACGCCAGATCGACCGGCAGCGCGAACGTGCCGATCACCGCCGGATCACGCTGCAGCGTTGCCAGCAGCGTCCCCTCCGTCTGCGGCGAGCGATCAAGATTGACCGCCTCACGCGCCAGCAGCATCGCCCGATCCAGCTGCGGCTCGTTGACCGCCTGCGCCCCGAGTTGCCGGGCAAGCGCCACGCGGGCCTGATTGCTGGCGCTTTGCTGGTTGATCAGCGCGACCACGCCTCCGGTAACCGCAACAAGCAGCAGGGCAGTGACCGCCGCGAGCACCATCTGCAGGCGGCGCTGCGCGCGCCCCGCCGCGGCCCGGCTCGCGTCGAGGAACGCCCGCTCGGCCGGGTTGAGCTCCGGCTCGCGCCCTGCCCGCCACTCCAGCGCGGCGGCCAGCCGACCGCCCCGGTACACGTCGGCGGCGTCCCGCCCCTGCTCATCCCAGTCGCGTGCGGCCGCGGTCAAGTGTGCGTGCAGGCGGCGGCCGATCGTGTCTTCCTCGAGCCAGGCGCGGTAGCGCGGCCACTCGCGCAGCAGCGCCTCGTGCGAGAGCTCGACCTCGCCGTCGCTGACGGTCAGCAGGCGGGCGTCGGTCAGCTCCGACAGGACGAGGCGCGCGCCGGGATGCGCTCGAGCTCGCCGAGCGGCACCCGGCGGCGGGCGAGCGTCCCGTTCTCGCCGCTGGCCAGCCGCAGCATCAGGCCGCGCGTCATCCGCCGCTCACCCTCACTGAGCTGGTTGTAGGCATCTTCGGCCAGCCGGGCAACGGCGCCGCGCACGCCACCACTGGCCCGGTAGCTGTCATAGCGCAGCACGCGCCCGTTGCGGGCCCGCCACAGCTGCAGCAGCGCGGTCGACAGCAGCGGCAGTCCGCCAGGCTCTCCGGCCACATCCGACACCAGCGCCTCGACCAACGGGCGCTCGGCCTCGAGCCCGGCGCGGACGGCCGGCGGCTCGATCGCCCGCGCCAGGTCCTGGCGATCCATCGGCCCGACCAGCACGCGGCTAGCGCTCAGCATCGCGGCCAACCGCGGGTAGGACGCGAGCCGACCGTAGAAATCCGCGCGCAGCGACACGACCACCAGCGCTCGCCGCTCAGGATCACGCGCCCCCGCTGCCAGCTGATCGCCGAACGCCGCGCGCTCGTCCTCCTGCTCGCACAGGGTGAACAGCTCCTCCAGCTCGTCGACGGCGATGACGATCCGCTCACCGGGCGCGAGCCGCCCGGCCACGTCGCCGAGCCGGTCGCCGGCGAGGGCGCGCCCCAGCTCGGCATTCGGATGGGTGCCCGGCCGCAGCAGCACCTGGCGCCACCGCTCGCTGCCCGGCAGCGCGCCCGCGCTCAACGCGGGCAGCACCCCGGCGCGCAGCAACGAGGACTTGCCGACCCCGGAGGAACCGAGGATCCCGACCAGCGGCGACTCCACCAGCCGCGCGAGCAAGTCGGCGACCAGCCGCTCCCGGCCGCAGAAGTATCCGCGTCGGCGCGGTCGAAGAACGCCAGCCCCTTGAACGGGCCACCGCCAGCGACACGCCAGGGCCGCTGCCGCATGCCCGGTACCGTCTAGCGCGGCGTCGTGTTCGAGGATCGCGCGTTCGAGCTTTTGCAGCGGCCCGCCTGTCCAGGCCGAGCTCCTCCCGCAACAGCTCACCCGCCTGCCGACACCGCCAGCGCGTCAGCCTGCCTGCTCTGCCCATACAGCGCGAGCATTAATGCCCGCGCAGCCGCTCCTGCAACGGGTTGGAGGCGATCAGCGACTCGATCTCCCCGATCAGCTCACCGTCGGCTCCCAGCGCCAGATCGGCCTCGATCCGGTCCTCCAGCGCCGCCAGCCGCGCATCCTGCAGCCGTGCAATCGCAGCCTGCGCGAACGGCTCATAGGCGTACCCGGCAAGCGGCTCTCCCCGCCAAAGCCCAAGCGCCGAGCACAGCCGCTCTTTCGCGCGGGCCGCATCACCACTGGCCAGCGCCCGCCGCCCCTCAGCGCCAAGCGCCTCGAACCGGACCGCGTCGACCTGCTCGGGCGCGACCGCCAGCCGGTATGCGCGGCCCTGCGTCACGATCACACCAGCGCCCAGCACCTTACGCAGATGAGAGACATACACCTGCACGGTCTTGGCGGCGGCCGCCGGATAGCCCCCCCCACAGCTCATCGACCAAGCGGTCGACCGAGACCACCTCGCCGCGGCGAAGCACTAGCACAGCCAGCAACGCCCGCCGCCGCACGGCACCCAGCGCCAGCGGCTCGCCCTCCCGCGCCACCTCCAGCAGCCCAAGTATCCGGAAATCCACAGCTAGCACCCCATACCGCCCTGCTTCGCGAACTACCACCGGCCCGCCCGGCGGCCAGCAGCGGTGCTGCTGGCCGCCGGGCGATCACGCGTCCCATCCGTCAGGACCGGCCGTAGCCCTCGGCCGCGAAGACATTCATCTCCGCATCGCTGTAACGGGCACCCGCCGGAAGGTGATAGGACAACGCCTGCCACTCCTGCGCCTCGGCCCGCCTGACTTCCGCCAGCTCCGACGGCCGCAGCGTCCTCAGGATCGGCGGCACCGCATCCGGGATGCCCCGGTTGTCAGCGGCCGCGCTCCCCGCACGGGCGCCAGGCTGAGCGCCAAGCGCCTCAGCACCGCTCTGAGCAGCCGCCACTACCGCCGCGCCCCCCAGCACCAACGCGATCGACACCTTGACCGCACGATTGATAGACATCTGCGCCTCCCGTTGCTCCCCGACCCCCGGTGGACCGGATTCGCCCTAGCGTCCAACCCGCCAGCCAACGGTCAGTTAGCTGCGGTAAGCCTGCGGTAAACGCGGCAGACCCCGGGCGCGATGGCCTTTTCGGCCATCCCGCACTTGTGCACTCCATGGCAGGACGCCGTGTCAACTGAGCGCACCGCCAATGCGAGCGGGCCGCTTCCCCGCATGAAGAAGCCGTCGTCGTTGCTGCCCGCTACCAGGCCCATCGCCCTGCATGATGGGGTCTGGGTGTAGCCACTCACGGCGCCGAGACACCACATGCCCCAGGCTCGAAACAGCAGGGCTTGCGGCGCTGCGCAGCGGGCATCCCAGCCTGGAGCGACACACCTGGGCGGCCACATACTCGGCTCACGAGAGTTCTGGGTAGCCGTCGAAGAGGGTGTCCCGAGCGGCTATCAGCAGCAGCCACCTTGCCCGCATGCCTCTGATCCGGCTCACGGGCAATGGGCGGGCGCTGTCAGCCTGAAAAGGAACCTTGGACAACTTGATCACGCCCCATGCGGGCACACCCTGGCAACTCAGGGCCGATGGGCACAGGCTTCCGGCTGCCCGGGGTCATCATCGGCCGATCACAACGGATGCCGCACCGGAATGGTTGATATGAGCGCTGCGGGCGAGACCCCGATGTAATCCACATCCAGCGCATACTCAGCGATCTGGCTTGCCGGGACGCATGACAGCGTCAGGCCGCCGCAGTCCCAGCGGGATAAGGCCGGGACTCAAGATTACGAGTGAGCATGCCGCATAAGCATGCGAATAGCAACGCACGCTATTCGGCGACTCGTTGACTTGTGCTACGGCCGGTTGGACCGTACCCGCTTCGGTGGACACCCGGCTTAGCTGCCCGATTCGTCGGGAGAGCAAGAAATGGGTTCGACACGCCGCTCATATACGCCGGAGTACAAGGCGCAATCGGTAGCTTTCGTCCTTGACGGCGGCCGCCCGGTTGCCGAGGTCGCCCGCAATATCGGCGTCCACGAGATGACTCTTGGCAAGTGGGTGAAGGTGGCACGAGATGCCGCGGAATCCGGGAAGTCCCCGGATGTGCCGCTGGGTGAGTCCGAGCGCGCCGAGCTGGTGCGGCTGCGCGCTGAGTCCCGGGATGACAAGTCTGCAATCGCTGAGCTCCGGATGCAGGTGGAGTTCGCAAAAAAAGTGGCGACCTGGTTCGCGAAAGGCAGTCAGTGAGATTCGCTGCCATCGCGGGCTGGGCTGATTCTGGCGATTACCCGGTGTCCTTCATGTGCGCCTGGCTCGGGGTCTCGCGTTCCGGCTATTATGCGTGGCGGGGCGCGGAGCCGTCCCAGCGGTCCCAGGACGACTCGGCGCTGGTCGCGGTCATGAGGAAAATCTATGAGGACGCGCGGGGCAATCCCGGGGTGCGGCGGATGCGCGCGGGCCTGGCGGCGCTGGGGCACCTGGTGTCGCACAAGCGCGTGCACCGGCTGATGCAGGCCGCTGGCCTGCGCGGGCGCCACCCGAGAGCCTGGAAGCGGACTACTATCGGCGGGGACAAGCCGGTGCCCGCCCCCGACCTGATCGGCCGGGACTTCACCGCCGGCCGCCCCGATGAGAAATGGTGCGGCGACATCACGTACGTGAAAACGTGGGACGGATGGGCTTACCTCGCGACCGTCATCGACCTGCACTCACGCAAACTCATCGGCTGGGCCATCGCGGATCATATGCGGACCAGCCTGGTCACGGCGGCCCTCGATATGGCCATCTCCGCCCGGAAACCGCCCCCGGGAGTCGTCTTTCATTCCGACCGCGGCTGCCAATATACATCTTCGGTGTTCGACGAGTACTGCACCGGGAATAACATCAGGAGGTCTCTGGGAAGGACGGGAATCTGCTACGATAATGCCGTATCGGAATCGTTCTTCGCGACGTACAAGAAAGAGCTGATCCATACCCGCCCGTGGCCCTCGCTGGCGAACTTGGAGAAGGAGACGTCTGACTGGATCAGCAACTATTATAATCCGCTGCGGAGGCATTCGACGCTCGGGTACTTGACACCTGAGGAATACGAACTAGGATATAGGCAACTCAGTCAATTGGCAGCCTAATTCGGTGTCCAAAAAAACGGGAACGCTCCAGGTGCCTGGCGAGGCTCGGTTGAGGTCACCGGCGGGACGCTCTCTCATTCGGCTGCCCACCTGTGAGTAGGTGTGGCTCTCACATTTCTGTGCACCCCGCTGGCTGCTGTGGCGCGGGAGGGGCTCAGGGAGGGGGCGTGCCCTGCTCGAAGTAGCGCTGCCCTCCTCGCCCGCACCTGCCCGCCGAGGGAGGAGAGGTAGTCATGGGATATGTGATCATCGGGATGGACCCGCATAAGCGGCCGGCGACGATCGAGGTCATTGACGGCCAGGAGCGTTCCTCGCGCAGGGCCGGTTTGGCAACGACCGCGACGGTTACAAGGCGATGCTGGCTGCAGGCCGCGGGTTCCCGGACCGGACCTGGGCCGTAGAGGGCTGGCGGCGGCATCTGCCCGCACATCGCGCAGCGGCTGGTTGCCGACGGTGAGTCCGTTGCTGGCGTTCCGGCGAAGCTGTCGGCTCGGGCGCGGGTGTTCGCCGCCTGCGCAGGGCTGCAAGACCGATGCCACTGATGCTCACCCGGTGGCCGTCGTGGCGCTGCGGACCCAGGGGCTGCAGGTCGTTGCGGCGGACGGCGCGACCGTCGCGCTGCGGCTGCTGGCTGATCGCCGTGACGGGCTGGGCCACGCCGGCACCGATACGGTGAACAGGCTGCACCGGCTGCTGCCGGGTATTACTGCCCGGCGGGGCGAAGAAGTCTCCTGTCCGCCCAGCAGGCCCGCGCCCTGGTGGCAACTGTGCGGCCGCGTGACATTGCCGGGCGTACCCGCCGCCAGCTGGCCTGGCGAGCTGATCAGCGAGCTCGCCGCCACCGGCCAAGAAGATCAAGGCCGCGAACGTCCCAGCTGACCGGGCTGGCCGCTGCCACTGGCAGCAGCCTGCAAGACCTCCACGGCATCGGACTGTCCAGCGCTGCCCGCCTCCTCGGCGACGCCGTGGACATCGCCCGTTTCGCTGACCGCGGCCACTTCGCCTCGTGGAATGGCACCGCGCCCATCGATGCCTCCTCCGGCGACCAGCAGCGCCACCGGCTCTTCAGGGCCGGCAATAGGCGTATCAGCCGGGGTGCTGCACATCATGGCCATCGTGCAGCTGCGCAACGACACCGACGCCGCGCCGATCACCGCCGCAAGCTCGCCGCCGGCAAGACACCCATGGAAGCCATCCGGCGCCTCAAACGGCGGCTGCCCGGTCAGGTATACCGGCAGATGATCAACGATGCGCGGGCATCAGCGACGGGCCCGGCAGGACACACGGGGACGGCTACTGGCTCTCAGCATGGCCGGGCTGCACCCCAGCGCCTGCACTTCAGAAGAAGTCACTTCCCGGACCCGCCACCTGCGACCCTACGCCGGCACGCCGGTCCACTCTCCAGGTTGCTCCCGGCGCCTCCCCCTCCATGTGGCACCGCAGCCGTCGTCAAGCGCCCTCTGCTTGACGACGGCGAGGACCGGCGCACACTGGCGAGGCGGGGAACAATCCACCCTCTTGACATACAGGGGAGCCATGTCAGCGTGCGTCTCTTTCTGCGGGCTGCAGCAGGAGACGATCCCATGCCGCTGCTGGCCGTCGGGGCCAGAGACCTGTGGGCTGGGCTGGCTCCGGCCTGGCCGACGGCGGGCCAGCGGGAGTCAGGTTCCTTTGCTGTCTTCGAGCGCGGCGGCTATTTTCGGTGTCATTGGGCCTCCCTGGATGGTGACCGGCTACCTGCACCGCACACGGTCAATTGTGATGGCGCGGTCACCGCAACGCTGCCAGTTGCTAGCGGCCCGGGTCAGACCGCTACCAGTAGCAGGCGGCTGGCGAGCGCTGCCGAGCCAGCCAGGCCGCCCGCCGGCACCCCCGGTGCGACCGGGTCATCGTGCACCGCCCATAGCAGCAGGCAGTTGTTCGAGGCCAGGTCCCGGGCGGAGTTGATGGTCCAGTTAGCGATCAGGTTGCTGACTGCGCCCAGATGGTGATCGACGGCGAGCTCGGGCGCCGATTCGAACGACTGCCGCACTGACTGCTCAGCGGCGTCCAGCAGCTGGTCCACCTTCTGGTAGTCGGCGAAATGCGCGCCCGCATCCGGCGCGGTGGCCAGCGAGCTGCAGGTGGCGACCCACGCCACCGGCAGGTCATGGTTGATGTGGGCGTTCATTTGGACCAGCGCGAACTGGACCGGCTCGATCCCGGCACTGGCGCGCTGCTGCACCAGCGGCTGCCAGGCCAGCGGCACCGCCGCCGGGTCGCCCGCGGCGTCGGCCACGGCGAAGTACAAGCTGGCGAACGCCACATCCAGGTGGGTCATGAACGCGTATCGGCGAAAAACCCCTCGCCCAGCCCGCTGTTGACCTGCCTGGTCACCGGAGGATACATGCGGTTGAAACACGCCCAGCCCGTCGGCGGCGGCGGGCGCCGCCTCGATCGCCTCCCAACCGCGCTATCACCTGAGCCACCGTGGTGACCCCCAGGTCAGGGGCTCGGCAGACCTGCTGACATGGCAGTCACTATACGATTACCCCGCCCCGCCGTGGCTGGGAAGCAACGGCCAGCCACCGCATCAGCCTGACACAGCACCATGCGCGGCATGTCAGTGCGTTTCGTGCACCTGGGGTCATTCCCCCTCGCCGATGGGTTCGCTGCCGGTGTGCAAGAAGCCGCTGCCCGAGGCGTAGTACACCGAAATCGGACCCTCATTGCGCAGCATGTCGATCACGGCGAGGAACTGAGACTCGGGCACGTACATACGCATCCAGGGCGGCGTGTCTGTGTCACCGGGAATCGGGTTCCCCCGCAGGCACCACGTGCACATAAGCCACAGTGTCGGCAGCGCCGTATAGCCTGATGATGGCCTCATTCCCCTGGTACCCGTTCGCGCCGCCGTGGAGCTGATAGTCGTATCTCGTGACTTGCCCGGCTGTAGCCATGACTACCCCTCTCGTCGGCCCCGTCGTCCCGTTTCGACTTCACAACGGAGAATGATGTCGGATCCCGAACCGGCGTCTGCTCAGGTGCGCTCGCGCCCCTTCGAGCGATGCGACCAGCCTACTGAAGCACCAAGCAATGTCACTCACATCGGCATGACCGAGCATCCATACATCTCTCCCTCCGTCAGATGCTTCAGTGCCAGGTGGTGCTGGGATGATCGTCCGTGTCGGCCTGTGCCGTGCCTGAACGTTGCATGCGGGTTCTGAGCTGGTGTTTCTGCGATCGTTAGACGGCTCTCCGGTACTCGCTGATCAGGCCCTGGACGGCTTGCCTGCGCTTGATCCGGGCGGTCACGTCGATCGTCTGGCCGGGCTTGTGCAGCAGGGGACTTTGTTCCCGCGAC
>CAWIJO010000017.1:0-15254 GCA_963836355.1 uncultured Actinomycetes bacterium
TTGGGAGCAGGAGGCCGCGAGTTCGAATCTCGCCATCCCGACCAGTTCAGAGCACATGTCGATCTTGGCGCGGCTCAGCGTGGGAGCCAAAGTGGGAGCCAAGCGTTAGCGTGTCGAACATGGCGGACCGCAAGAAGCGCGGCTACGGCGAGGACTCGATCTACTTCGACCACGCTTCGGAGTGCCGCGATGGCGAGCATCACAGGTGTCCGATCCCGATTGATCTGAGGTAGTCCCGTCCGGTCTGAGGTATCCGGGTGTTGTCCCGCTTGATCTGAGGCATGGCTGGTTATGGTCGTGCTCAGGCAGGGATTGCGGACCTGGGTGGTGTGGCCGTGGCCGTTACCGCAGGTGCGGAGGTTGCCGGGGTTAGCGTCGGCGGCGCCAGCTTAGTTTTTGCCGGGCCGGGCGGGTCGAAGCGCCGTGAGCCGCTTGAGCGGTGCTGGAACGTGCGGTTCGAGCACGTGCCGCCGGTGCGTTCGTTTCCTTCGCGGCCTGGACAGCGGCACTTTCCGGGGCTGTGGTGAGACCGGCGCTTGTGAGATAGGCCCGGCCGTATTCTGCGACGACGGCCGGCCCTTTGGGAGTCGGCCGTCGCCGCGTGGACGCGGCCAGCATTCGTATCAGGCGCACTCTGGCTGCCTCTTTATGCATGTGTCGCAGCCGCGCCGTGCCCGGGCCCTTGGGCCGCCTCATCCGACCGCAAGGAGGAACCATGAGCACAACCGAACGCGACTCGGTGGAGCAGGTCGAGCCGACGTGGGCAACGGTGAAGGCCACCCGACTATCCATGGGATGGATGCCGGACTGGGTACAAGCTCAGGTGGCGGTGCCGGAAAGGGGCCTAAGCGGTCATAAAGGACCTACAGAACATATAATTATGGACGGCTTTATCTGGCATTCAATTTCATGTGTATGCGATAGTTGTGTACGCAACGATAACTCTTTTAATTTTCAGCTTAATCGTCGGGATTTCCGCCCCTATGTGATAGCAGGCGCACCCACGGCCTTTGCGTAGTCGTGTGACGGTTCCTGAGCAGGCCGGTTTGGTACGACACGCCGGGTCATGCCGGTACGAGAGCAGGCACGGCCTGGCGGTGATCATGAGGTTTGCCAACTTCGTGATCATCACCAGGAGCCGTGCCTGCCGCGTCATCTTCGCCTGCCGTCCTGGCCGCTGGCCACTTCTTGCCCTTGCCGGGACCGTGCCGGCGCCCGCTGATGCTGCCCGGTCGGAGCTGCTGGAGGCGTTGTCGCAGGTGCCGGATCCGAGGTAAATACCAACTCCTGGGGAAGGCGGCCCACGGAGCGTGCGCGGTGTAACCTCGTGATCGCAGCGGAGCGGCCGTCTCGTAAACGGCGGGCCGAACCGGCGCTTACCTGATCAATTGCTATCAGGTTTACTGAGATCGGCACGTATTTGGCACATTTTGGCCGAGCTGAGAGCTCAGGCTGATGAGTCCGTTTGTGCGACGTCTCCGCGGTTTAGGCAGCAAGCGTGATCGCTGGCCGCTCCGATGCTTCGTTGGCGAAGGCCTGGCCGGAGCCAGGTGCGCGCAACGGCAGACTGGCGCGTCCTGCCGCGCAGGAGCGCCAGTGGTCAGGCGGCGTGTGGTGCGATCTGGACGATGAGGTCGGCGTCGAGAGCGGCGGAGATCCGCTCGAGCAGGGGAATGGTCGGGATGACGCCGCCTGCTTCCAGGCGGGAGAGGGCCGGCTGGGTCATGCCGGCGCGGGAGGCTAGCTCGACCTGGGAGAGCCCGAGCGCCAAGCGCCGCTCGCGGACGGCCTGGCCGATCAGGTATGCCCGCTGCGCCTCGGCGTAGCCTTCCCGGTAGTCCGGGATGTCGCGCCGCGGCCTGGCCACCTCCTCATAGGAGCTATGGTCGGCGTTCATCTCAGGTCACCTCTCGCTCGATGGTGTCGTGGGCAGGCCCGTGTTCGGCCTCGCAGATCTTCTGGGCTTGTAAGGCACGGGCTACTTCCGCGGTCTCGGCGTTCCGGGTCTTGCGGAATACCGTCAGCAGGATCAGCCGGCGGCCGGGGGTGAGCCAGTAGGTGACGCGGGTCTGCTGGGCCAGCAGGTGGAACCGCAGTTCTCTGACCTTGCCGCCAAGGTGGCGGGTGTAGGGCTCGCCGAGGTACTCGGCGTGTTCGGCAAGCAGTCCGACGAGGAAATCGACCCGGCCGAAGTCACGGTCGGTCAGGTTCTCCAGCCAGGACCGTACTTCGGGCTCGACCTCCACCTTGTACATGCCGGCCATGCATCTGATGCTATATGCATCCGATGCTATAGCCAAGCCCGGACGGCGACCGTCGGCGCGTTCGCCCGGGTGCTGCCGGGCGGCCGCCTGCCTCCAGGCCGATGACAAGCGTGTGCATCTGGACAGGCGCGGTTTCCCGCCGCGGGGGGCGCTACCCCGACGCGTTCGCATCCAGTCGGCCACGCATGTGATGGGTGATGGTCGTCTGTATCGGCCGGAGACGGTCAGCAGGGTCTCGCAGTTGCGAGCCTGCTCCGGCTTGAGGCTGCAGGCAGGTCCGGGCGGTCGAAGGTTAGCGGCGCTAATGAGATCTCTGGGAGCCAAGTTAGGAGCCAACGAGGGGCGACATCAGGCTACGCCAGGCCACGTCCAGCGATTATCGGTGCAGGTGAACGCCACGTCAGGCGATGCCGGGCGACGTCGGGCGACGGTGGGGATGTGCTTTGGGAGAAGGAGGTCGCGGTTCGAATCCGGGCATCCCGACCAGTTCAGAGCACATGTGGATCTTGTTGAAGATCGTTTGGGATGCCGCGATGGGAGCCAAGTGTCAGCGGGTTGAACACGGCGGACCGTAAAAAACGTGGCCATGGCGAGGGCTCGGTTTACTTTGACCACGCTTCGGAGTGTCGCGCTTGCGCGCGCGCGCATCTCCGGGGCTGCTTAGGTCGGTGGCGGGGCTCGGCCTCGCGGGGCTTCGGACCTGGCGGCAGAAGGCTGCGCCGCAGGGTCAGCGGCCTGATCAAGACGCCAACCAGGGACAGGCAGAGCGGCCGTTTGTAAACAGGTGGCCGAACTGACCCTGACCTGGTCTGTTATCCGGAACCCGGAGATTTCGGCACGTATTCGGCAGGGAGGCGAGAGCAGGGCTCCTACCTGCGCAACCTCGTTGTTAATCGCCGGGGCGACGCCCAGCACGTCCCGCGCCGCGGTCTGAGAGCCCTTGGGTAGATCGCGATGGCCAGCAGGAACTCACATGCGGAACCCGCTGCTGGGCGGTATTTGGCGACCCGAACATGGGCTCGCGTATCGTCGCAGGTCATTCCTTAAGGATCATTCTGTCGTTTCACGAACGTGGCCTCGTAGGCGCTTGTTGCCGCCTCCGCCGTGCCCTGAGCATTGGCTGGTACGCGCGGAGCAGGAATTGCTGCCAAGTTCTGGATCACTCGCGCGATGGCCCGGTCGAGGATGGCGAAGACCTCGTCACTGGTGCGTTCTTGGGCGTCGTTCCAGCGGGTGAGCGCCTGGGTTTTCGCCTGCCGGACCTGAGGGGAGGACACGGTCAACAGGCCGGGTCCCGGTGTGGCAGCTGGCTGGCTACGAGATTCCCATAGTGCGTCGTACACCGCGTCGATGGCCCGGCCGACCTCGGAATCTCCGTTCTGCCCGGAGCCTGCCCGGACTAGGGCGCCGACCAGGCAGACGGCACCCGTCGTTTCCGGAGCGGACGGGTTGGCCGCGAGTCCGGCAACCAGGATCTGCCGGCCGTCGGCGGTCGGCCTGGTCCACCAGCCGCCCTGCACCCATCCCGCCGATAGCTGCGCGCGCGCCGCCTCGAGCAGGGCAAGCAGCTGCTCAAGGCCTGCGTGCTGGAGCTCGTGCACTGGCTGCCCCGGCACAGCAGGAATATGCAAACGTCGCCACCAGGGGCGTTCTCGGCGTGCGCACACATTGCCGCGGCCGGTCCCCGGCGCGGCTGGCGTGAGGCGGAAGATGGTGGGACTGGTCATGCCACCAGGATCGCTCCGCTGGCCTCCGGATGCCAGAGGTGCACGGGTATTGACAAGGGGGATGCGCCGGGGTAATCCTCGTGACTGATCGTTTGGCTCTGGGCTGTCAATTGAGTCTCCTCGATAGGAGGCAACATCATGAGGCCGAGAAGGCTGGCGGCATCACTGGCGGCATCAGCAGCATCAGCGCTGCTTGCCTTGTGGTCACTGGCCGCGTGCTCAAGCCAGGGCACGGCAGGGACTTCCCCCGCCAATTCCCCGACGGGCGCACGGATCACTGTCGCGATGGTGACCCATGGACAATCGTTTGACCCATTCTGGGCACTGGTAAAGAAGGGCGCGCAGCAGGCGGCGTCGGACTTTAATGTCGCGCTCAATTATCAGTCGCCGAATGTCACCAATCCGCAGGCCCAGGCCGCGCTGATCACACAGGCCGCGCGGAAGAAGCCGGCCGCCATGGTAGTGACCATTCCCGATCCGGCAGTGCTGTCGAATCCCATCAGGAACGTCTCGTCCGCTGGAATTCCGGTTGTCGTTGTCAATGTCGGCGACCGCGTGTACCAGAGCGTGGGTGCGCTAACCTTCGTCGGTCAGCCGGATTTCACGGCCGGGCAAGAGGCGGGCAAGGCGATGACAGCTGCAGGAGTGCGGCATGCGCTGTGCGTCATCCACGAGGCGCAGAACACGGCGCTTACCGACCGGTGCACAGGATTCAGCAAGCAGCTCAGCGCCAGTGGCGGCTCCGTGCAGACGCTGCGCGTCAACGGCAGCCAGCTACATGAGGCGCAGGGCGCGATTGAGCAAGCGCTGAAGCGGAACCGGAGTATCAACGGCGTGCTCGCTACGGGCATCATCGGTTTCGAGGCTGCAGGCGGCGCCCTCAAGTCATTGAACGACTTCGGCCGGGTAAAGTTCGGCACATTCGATGTGTCCAAGGCTGACCTGACTGCGGTCCAGAATGGCCAGGCGCTGTTCGTGATTGACCAGCAGCCTTTCCTGGAGGGTTACGCTGCGGTGCAGGTCGCCGCGTTCGATGTTCGCTACGGCCAGCACCCGTTCCGCCCGATCTACACCGGGCCCAGTCTCGTCACGAAAGCCAACGCGGCCAAGATTGCGCAGCTGTATAAGAATACCAGCATTCCGCTGTTCCAGGGTGGTTATCCGCAATGACCTGCTTGCTGCCGTTGACATGACGGTGGTTATCCGGGTCCGTGCCCGGTGCGGCATGGTGTACGAAGGTGGCGATCGCGATGGTATTTGCGGCCACGGCCGTTCCTAGCGTCGAGGCGGCTGGCGCGCTCAAATTGTCACTTAGCGGCTTGGATATTACCCTTATTGTCATCTATTTTGCTTTCGTGATGGGCATAGGATTCGCGCTACGCCGACTGATCACAACCTCGACGGACTTTTTTCTTTCCGGGCGTTCGCTGCCTGCCTGGGTCACCGGCATTGCCTTCATCTCGGCGAATCTCGGAGCCATTGAGATCCTCGGCATGTCGGCGAGTGGTGCCCAGTACGGCATCAGCATCGTGCACTACTACTGGATCGGCGCCGTGCCGGCGATGGTCTTCCTCGGCATCGTGATGATGCCGTTCTACTATGGCTCGCGGGTCCGAAGCGTTCCGGAGTATCTGCTGCGCCGCTACGATCGTAAGACACACCTGCTAAATGCGATCATCTTTGTCCTGGCTGCGGTTCTCATCGCAGGCGTGAATCTGTACGCGCTGTCCTTTGTCTTGGAGGCCCTGCTCGGGATCCCGCTGGCCGTCGCAATCGTGGTGTCGGCGCTGTTCGTGCTTTCGTATATTTTGCTGGGCGGGTTGTCGAGCGCCATCTACAACGAGGTAATGCAGTTCTTCGTGATCTGCGCCGGCCTCATCCCGGTAGTCATTATCGCTCTGAAAGAATCTGGCGGTATCGGCGGCCTGTTCGCCAAGCTGAGCACGAACGGCCACGACTTCACTTCCCCCTGGTCCGGCGTCGGGCTGGGCGGCCACAACCCGATCGGCGACTGGATCTCACTCGTTTTCGGCCTGTCCTTCTGTCTGTCCTTCGCCTACTGGACCACCAACTTCGCCGAGGTTCAGCGGGCGATGTCCGCCAAGGACGACAATGCGGCCCGGCTGACGCCAATCATCGCCGCGTTCCCGAAGGCTATCATCCCGCTGGGCATCGTCATTCCCGGCATGGCCGCGGTCCTGCTGATCCCCGGCCTCGGCGTGGGTGGCGGCCTTCCGTATAATTTCGCGATTCCGGCGCTAATGAACAAGTACCTGCCGACCGGCGTGCTGGGGGTAGCGATCACTGGCCTGCTGGCCGCATTCATGGCCGGGATGGCGGCGAACGTATCCTCCTTCAACGCAGTGTGGACCTACGACATCTGGCAGAATTACATCCGGCCTGGCCGTCCCGACAGCTACTATCTCCGGGTCGGCCGGATCGCGACTGTGGCGGGAGTGTTCATCGGCATCCTGACCGCGTTCATCGCGGCGGGATATAGCAACATCGCCGAATACCTCCAGACCCTCTTCTCTTTCTTCAACGTGCCGATCTTCCTCGCGTTCATTGTCGGCATGGTGTGGCGCAAGGCGGGACGGGGATCAGGATTCTGGGGCATGCTCGTCGGGACACTGGCCGCCTTCGGCACGTTTCTTCTCTACAAGCAGGGCGTCCTGTCGTTCCGCAGCGACCTCGCCGAGACCCAGTGGGGGGCAATTATCGGATTTTCCGCGGGCCTGGCCGCGATGCTGGTAGCCACCCGGTTCAGCACAGCGAAGCCGCTGGCCGAGCTGAATGGCCTGGTCCTCGGACTTCAGCAGCAGGACGTGCAAACAACTGCCAAAATCCCGTGGTTCAAATCGCCGGTGCTGTACGGGATAGCCGTCCTGGCGTTGTGCGCACTTCTCTACGTCTACATCGCCGTGGTGTGAGCTGTCCGGTACCAGCCCGCGCCCGCTAAACAGGGAGAATGCCACTTGGCTACCAAGATAGAGCTCACGCCTGAAGAGGCTCGCAACTGGCGGCTCGCAAAGCTTTTCGACCTTCGCTCGTTCATCGGCTCGCTGTTCCTGATCTTCGGTATCCTGGTAACCGTTTCTGGCATAGCGGCGAGCAAGGCGACAGTAAACAAAGCAGCCGGAATCAACCTTGGACTGTGGGTGGGTGTCACCATGCTGGCAATGGGCGTGCTCTTCCTTTCCTGGGTGCTGTTCAAGCCGCCTGCTCCCATCACTACCGCCGAAGCCGAGGCCACCCGCAAAGCGCGCGAGGAATTCGGCACGCAGTCCCCAGGCGGCCACTAGCCAGCCTCGATATCTCTGATATTATCGTCGATGTTAGATTCAGCAGTTAAGATTTCGCGAATATACGGCAACAAGGTTTCCCGCCCCTTTCGAGGCGGAGCGGCCACGGCATGCTGCCTGTCGACGGCAACCAGTGGCGCCGGGACGGTCGAGCACATCGTCGCGATCCGCTCCACCATGGGCATGCAGACCTTCGACGTCGGCGCGGTACCGGCACGCCATTCAAGCTCGACTCGCTCGGGCGCTGGCCGCGGGCACCGCTGCCGAATACCCGCAGGTTCCGGACACCATGGACGGCCGCACCCGGGCGTCTTGCCAGCCCCGACAGCCTGGCCATGTGCCGCGGCCGCCGCCGCAAGTCGATGGGCGGCTCGCTGCCGGTGGCATCGACCAGCGCGACGAGCGTCGGGATGGCCGGCTGGGGGTGCCGGACTCCTAGGTGCTGATCACGCTCTGCGTGACGCTCGCCCGCGCGGCGAGCTCCTGCTGCGGCATCCCCACTTCTTTCCGCGCCCGGGCGGAGCAGGGCCCTGGCCGTGACCGCTTCAGTAATCAGAGGCGCCGAAGGTTAGCGGCGCTAATGAGATCTCTGGGAGCCAAGTTGGGAGCCAACGAGGGGGGACATCAGGCTACGCCAGGCCACGTCCAGCGATTATCGGTGCAGGTGAACGCCACGTCAGGCGATGCCGGGCGACGTCGGGCGACGGTGGGGATGTGCTTGGGAGCAGGAGGTCCCCGGTTCGAATCCGGGCATCCCGACCATAAGTGCAGTTCAGGGGCTTGTCGAAGGCTGGCGGGATGGCTCTCAAGATCGTCTGACCGTCATTTGAGGCTCCCCTGCGGTGCCGTGGGTCGCGGGGACAGGGCAGGGGCCGGGATGCGGTGCTGGGCAGTCGATGCAGCTGCCGGGGAGCCGGTGCTGGGCTGTCGTGGATGGTGCCGGCTGGCGGTGCGCTGGTTCGCCAGTGCCGGGGTCCGTGGCTTCCAGCCTGGACAGGATGCGGCTGGGAACGGCTGGTGTCAAGGCCCTGCGGCCCCTTCGGGGTGGCCTGCGGCCAGCCTGAACTCCAGCCGCCGCCCAGCGCCGGGTGAGGCTGCCGGAAGCAGAAGAAAAACGAGCAGTGGGGAATCGCGGCTGGTCAGGGGCACGCCGTCCCCGTCCGTAGTGTCTGGAGTGTCGAATTCACGGGCACCAGCGGAAAGGCAACGGCGTGCGTTCATCCAGGCTATGGGGGAAACTGCTCGGCTGCGAAGCACCGTCATCGAGGACGTGGACTGGCACGAGGAGGACGGCGGCGGGGACGGCGCCGGGCAGGCGCTGACGCTCATCGTGCATGTGCGCCCGCATAAACGGCTCGCGCACCGCTGCGGCATCTGCGGGAAAAGCGGCCCCGCTACGACAATGGGCAGGGGCGGCGCCGCTGGCGGGCACTGGACCTAGGCACCGTCCGCGCGTACCTGGAAGCCGGGGCACCGCGGGTGTCATGCCCGGCGCACGGGGTGGTCACCGCGGCGGTGCCGTGGGCCCGGCACGGCGCCGCGCACACCCGGTTCTTCGATGACCAGGTGGCCTGGCTGGCGCGGCGCTGCTCGAAGACCACGATCACCGCCTTGATGCGGATTTCCTGGCGGACCGTGGGCACCATCATCGCCCGGGTGGCCGGCGAGGCGGAGGCGGCGGCTGACAGGTTCGCTGGGCTGCGCCGCATCGGGATCGACGAGATCTCCTATAAGCGCGGCCATAAGTACCTCGTCGTCGTGGTGGACCACGACACCGGGCTGCTGATCTGGGCCGCGCCGGGCCGCGAGGCCAGCACCGTGCATGCCTTCTTCGATCAGCTCGGCGAGGAACGCTCCGCGCTGCTGACCCACCTGTCCGCTGATGGCGCCGGCTGGATCGCCGGGCCTGCCGCCGCCAGCGCGCCGCAGGCGGTCCTGCGCGCCGACCCGTTCCATGTCGTCTCCTGGGCCACCGGCGCCCTGGACGAGGTCCGCCGCGAGGTCTGGCGCGCCGCCCGCCAGGGCGGGGCCATCAGGCCGGTCCGGCACCGCAGCCGGACCATCCGCCTGTCCTCCGGCGACGCCAGGGACCTCAAGCACGCCCGCTACGCGCTGTGGAAGACCCGGAGAATCTCACCGGCCGGCAGGAAGCCAAGCTCGCCTGGATCGAGAAAACCCACCCCCGCCTTTATCGCGCTTACCTGCTCAAGGAAGGGCTGCGGACAGCGTTCCGGCTTAAAGGCGAAGAAGGCAAGTACGCCCTGACCCGCTGGCTGTCCTGGGCGGCCCGCTGCCGCATCCCCGAATTCACCGAACTCGGCAAAAAGATCCGCAAGCACCTTCGGAGCATCCACGCGACCCTGGATCACGGGCTCAGCAACGATCTGGCTTCACACTGCACCTCGTGTTGATGATCTGATGCCTGGGGTAATCGAGGGTGCTGGGCCTTGCGGAACTGATGGTGGCACGGGGGTCGGACAGTTTCCGGAGCCGTGGCGGCGGGCGGCACGGGCGGTACGGATTTGTTCGGGGCCGGGGGCCTGCTGGCCGGGGTGGTAGAGGTTCCGGCCGGTGCCGTCGGTACCGAGGGAGCGGATGAGGCCGAGCTGGTGCCATTTGTAAACAGCGGAGCGGCTGACGCCGTGCCGGGCGGCGAGTTGCCCGCCGGTAATGGCGTCAGCGGTGCCTGGCGGGCGGCATGCGGCGGTGATCTGATCGCGGGTCGGGCGGGGCTGGCCGGGCTGGTAGAGGTTGAAGCCGCGGTTGTCGAGCGCGGCGATGGTGACCAATCCCAGCTGGGTCCAGCGCAGGATGGTGCTGGAGGTTATGCCGAGCCTGGCCGCGAGCTGCCGGCTGGTGAGCAGGTGCTGGGTGGCTGCGGGCCTGCGGGCGGGTTCGGGGCGGTGCTGGCCGGGGTGGAAGAGGCATTCTCCGCGTCCGTCGATGCGCCGGCCGGTGATCAGGCCGCGCCGGTGCCACCTGCCGATCGTCTGCGGGGTCACCTTCAGGTCAGCGGCGATCTCACCGGTGGTGAGCATGCCTGAGGCGCGGAGCCGGCTGGCATGGGTGCTCAGGCTGCGTGCGTGGCAGAGCGCGGACAGGTTCTGCACGGTGAAGGCCCGTCCCCACCCGCCGGTGATCCCGCGGCCGTTCAGGATTGTGGCGATCTCGCCGAAGGGGTGGTCGTCCAGGAGCTGGTCGATTAGCTCGACGGTGGCGGGGCTGGTGGTGTGCTGTTCGGTGGCGGTGAGCGGCCGCGGCAGGGTCAGGGTGTGGTGCTGGCCGCCGGTGAAGCGGACCTGGCAGCAGGTGGCGCCGTCGTCGCCTCGGGTGAGGGTGACGTCGGTGACCAGCAGGCGGAGCAGGCGCTTGCGTTCCCGCATGGGGGTGGCCGGGTCGTTCCACAGGACCGGGAAATCTGCGGCCAGGGCCAGGACGCGAGCTTGCTGCTCATGGTCGAGCGCGGCGTCGTCGTCGCGGGCGCGGGCGTAGTCATCGCGGGCCTGGGCGAGCTCGCGCAGCCGGGTGTTCCAGTCGGCTTCCAGGTTGCCGGCCACCAGCCGGTTGGCGGGGTCGACGGCCAGGTAGCGGCGTCCTGCGGTGTCGGCGGCGTGCTGGGCGCGCTGCACGTGGGCGGCGCGGACCGTGTCGGCCTTGCGGGCGTCGGCGGCCAGTTCGGCGGTGACGGCCACGGCGGTCTGCAGCGCCAGCGGAGTGAGGGTGTCGCAGATCAGCGCACTGATCGCGGCGTCGATGCCGGCGCCGGTGATGGCCTGGCAGGCGGGCCGGGCGTTCTGGATCCCGGCGCGCTGGCAGTGGTAGGCCGGGACGCGGGTGCGGTCGGCGAGGGTGTGGTAGCCGACGGTCATGCGGCGGCCGCAGCGGCCGCAGATGACCACGCCTTGCAGCAGCGCGCATCCTTCGCGGGCCGGCCCGGCGGTGCGGTCCTCGCCGCGGGACGCGGCGCTGGCGGTGAGTACGGCCTGGTTGCGCTCGTACTGGGCCCAGGTCAGGTAACCGGGATGGTGATCGCGGATGAGCACGGTCCAGTCGCTCACCGGCTTGACGTGGCTGTGCACGTGGCCGTCCAGGTCGGTGCTGGTCTTGCTGCGGCCGTAGACGTAGGCACCGGCGTAGGCGGGGTTGTGCAGGACGTCCAGGACGATGTCGTGGGTGAGCGGCTTGAAGTACAGCTCGCCGGCGTGCGGCCCGCCCTGGTGGCGGCCGGGGAAGGTCAGGTGCGCGGCGTTGAAGGCCGCCACGACGGCGCGGGCCGAGCCGGCGGCGGTGAAGGTGTCCAGCAGCAGCTGCAGCGCACCGCGGACTTCGGTGTCGGGGCCGGGCATGATGGTGCCGGCGGCGTCGTAGACCAGGCCGGCCGGCAGGCGGCGTTTCAGCTCGCCGCGGCGGGCCTTGGCCAGCAGGCCTCCTTGCATGCGCGCCCGCAGGAAATGGAGCTCGCTTTCGGCCATGGTTCCCTTGAGGCCCAGCAGGAGTCTGTCGTTGAAGCTGGCCGGGTCATACAGGCCGTCTTCGTCGCAGATCAGGGTGTCGTTGTGGGCGCAGATCTTGATGAGCTGCTGCCAGTCGGCCGAGTCGCGGGCCAGCCGGGAGCATTCCAGGCCGAGCACGATCCCGGCGCGCCCGAGTGACACCTCAGCGACCAGGTGCTGGAACCCTTGCCGGTCGGCGGCTGAGGCGCCGGAGTGGCCCTGGTCGACGTCGATGACGTGGATGCGCTCGGCCGGCCAGCCCAGGGTCAGCGCCCGGCCCTGCAGATCGTACTGCCGCGCGGTGGACTCGGTGTTGTAGACGACCTGGTAGAAGGTCGACTGGCGGATATAGAGGTAGGCGTCGCGGGACAGCCGGGCGGCCGTCACCTTGGACACAGCGTCGCTGCTCATGGCGGGATGGTCTCCCTGTCGGGGAACGAGGACGGGAACGGGGCCGGGGCGGGGGATGCGGCGCGGGCCCGGGCACGGGCATGGTGGAGCGTCAGCTGGGCCATCACCGCGATGAGCTGGCTGGTCGCGGCGGGCAGCAGCGGCGGGCAGGCTGGGCTGGTGTTCTTGCCTCCTTCCGCCGGGATGGCGGGCAGGGACTGATCGGGGGCGGATGAGGACTGCCCAGCCTGCGTCTGCGCTGCTGCGCTGTCACGCCGGTCTGCGGGCGGGCGCTGGGGGGTCCACGTGGCCGCGCTGGCCATCCAGGCCGCCATCCCCGAGGCGGCCAGGACCGCCGCCCCGTACCGCCAGCCGCCGCCGAGCCCGCCGGCGGCGATGCCGCGCAGCTGCTCATAAGCGCTGGCGAGCGCAGCTGCGCCCTCGTCCTGCCCGGCGCCCTGGCCTGCGGGCTGGGTGTCAGCGCCTTTTGGCCGCCTCCTTGCGCTCGTGCCCGGCGGCCCGCCGGCTGGCGAGGGCGCGCTCGACCGATCGCTTGTGCACGGTGACGCCGAACTGGTCCGCGATGGCTGCGGCCAGCTGCGCCGGGGACGGCGCGGGATCGGCGGCGGCTTGCTGCTCCACGAAGTCCAGCACCGCCGCCGTCAGCTTGTGCCCGCCCTTGGGGCCCGGCCTGGCCGGGATCAGGCCGGGCAGCCCGTGCTCGGCAAGAGCCTTCCTGGCGTTGTAGTAGCTCTGGCGGGCCAGGCCGAACGCCGAGGCGGCGGCGCCCGCGCCCAGCGCGCCGGCCTCGACCGCGCGCACCATCTCGTACTTGACCTGGACCAAGTCGGCGGGATCGAAGAAGGCTCCGGAGGTGAAGGCCGGATCGGTCACCGCCTCCGGATGCGGGTTCAGCGTCCGCGACGCCGCCAGCGAGGCGTCCTTGCTGCGATCCCGGCCTGCCACGGCGCCTCCCGCCTCCGAATTTCGTCCATGTGATTATAGCGCAAGAATGAACGGACGGGATAGCCTTCTGGCGGGCAAAGAGGGACGTTGTCACTATCGCCGCAGCCAGAAGCCTGAGACTCCGGGCAATCGGACTGACGCCATTCCGGGTACACGACAGAATCCCGTGGACGTTCACGACAGAATCCTCTGGACACCGTCTGCACCGGAACGCAGCCGGGCGACCTCATCAGCCAGCTTCAGCAGATCCGCCGTCCGAAACGGCGCCCGGCCCGCCGCGACCACCACGAACGGATCCGCCGGCGCCAGATCGGTCCACTCCGCCGGCAGGCTGACCAGCTCACCGGCGTCACCAAAGACATAGACCCGGTCCGCCCGCCAGTTCCGGCGCCGCTTCACGAACTCCAGGTCCCGCCCGAACCACGGATGGAACGGGTGAACCACACGCACCCGCTCAGGGCCCGCCTGATCCACCGGTTCACGCGTAGTCGACGACTCGATCGAACGGCCTGATCGAATCGGTCAACACCAAGATAAGGGTCATCACACGGATGGCCTTCGGGTTCCGCGACCCCGCCGCCCTCATCGGGCTGGCCATGCTCGCACTCGGCGGCCTCCGCCCTGCCCTCCCCGGAAGATGATCACCAATCCACCCACGGAACCGGCAGGAGGGCCTCATTTGACCGTCGGCTTGAACACCGGCTGGCGGTACTGGCCGGCACGGACCGGCTCTTGCCGGCTCGCCGGACGGGCGTGCTGGCGGTTCGCGTTGAAAAAGTTCGAGGTTGGCAGCGGCGGTCGCCGGGGCTAGACGTGCTGTGTCCGATCCCGATTGAGCTGAGGCAGTCCCGTCGGCGGGACCGGGATCTTGTCCCGGCGGCGACAGCTTGGCGAGCACGGGGGTGCTGACTTCGGCGCTCACTGCGAAGCGCTGGTGCCGAACGGCGCACCGCCGTGGAAGGCTGGGCGCGTGACACCGGCAAGGCAGGCTGATCGCGAGATCGCCCTCGGCCGGGTTCGCGAGGTGCTTGACCGCCTGGTCCGGGACGGCACGGCGCAGGCCCGCTCGGATGGCACCGTTCACCGTCTGTTCCCGGTGGCGGTGGGGCAGGCCGAAGGGGCGGCGATCCGGTCCTGGGTGATCCGGGAAGCCGCAGCCTGCACGATCGAGGTCGGCCTTGGCTACGGGGTCTCGGCGCTGTTCGTCTGCGAGGGACTGCTCACCGGCGGCGCCCCGAACGCCCGCCATGTTGTCATCGACCCCAACCAGGACACCCGCTTCGCCGGCTGCGGCCTTCAGTTCCTGGACGAGGCCGGAGTCGCCGGCCTGGTGGAACATCACGCCGAGGAATCGCAGATCACACTGCCCCGCCTGGTCAGCGAGGGCCGCAGGTTCGACCTCGCCGTCGTGGACGGCAACCACCGATTCGATGCTGTCTTCCTTGATCTTGCCTACCTCGGGCGGCTGCTGCGCCCGGGCGGGATCGTGTTCGTTGACGACTACCACCTGCCGGGAATCGCGCGGGCAGTCTCCTTCTTCCTGGCCAATCTGGGCTGGTCGCTGGAAGAGGTCTCCACCGCGCAGGACTGCCACCACTGGGCGGTCCTGCGCACAAGCGCCACGCCTGACACCCGGCCCTTCGACTACTTCGCCGACTTCTGATCGCGGCAGGTGCCGTCATAGCGAACACCGTCGCGTCATCGCGAACCCGTTCCCCAGACGCATGCCACCGCTTCTAGCGCGCTGCAGCTACCATCCCGGCAGAGCAACTCAACCGAGACACCGCAGCCAGAACGCTGCAGGCCAAGCAGATCAACAGAGACTGGACCACCAAGCCGTCTCACCAGACCTGCCATCTGCGCTGGTCACGGCGTCGATCACCGAGCACCCCGTTTGAAACAGGACACGTGCTGCTGCGGGCTGCCCCGCCACGGCTTGCTGGCCGCCGTCGCCGCCAGGCTGATTAAGCGAGATGTCTCATGATCGACGGGACGAAACCACCCGCTCAGAGTTCCTCTCCATCTGAGGCATGCAGGTAGGAAGCCTGCCTTACCTCACCTTCAAGCGGACAGGACATGCTGGATCAGGATTGCGGAGTGGCCGGCAGCGGG
>CAWIJO010000018.1:0-470777 GCA_963836355.1 uncultured Actinomycetes bacterium
CCCGCGCCTGCGAGACTGACAAGCCGGGATACACCGCGGACCCCGCCACCGGGAACCTGACGGAAACCGCAACGGCATGGACGCAACCGCCGGGACAGCAACCCCGGCCTGAGCCTGTGCCCTCAGGGACCGGGAACCGCCGGGGTGAACGCCCGCTCAGCGGCGGCAGAGCGCTGCCGTCAGCCCGCGGAGGCACCGGCCCGTTCAGGGCAGGTGCCGGTCTTGCCCGGGCGGCGGGCCCCGTCCGGATGCTTGTGTCAGCCGCGCGGCGTGGCCGGCCCGGCCTGCTGTCCGGGGCGGCAGGGCGGCTGCCCTGCCTCACGGTCTTCTGGCCCCGGATCTGCCAGGCCGGGAGCGTTCCTGCCGGTGGCCTGGAGGGCCTCGGCCAGGGAGGCGCCGTTGCGCTGGATCTTGTCCCGCAGCTGCGCGGACACCCAGGTGACGATCACGTATTCCGGGCGGCGGCCCGGTTCCTGCGGGTGGCCGGCGGCTTTGCCTTGTGGTGGTTTCATGCGGGCCTGCTCCTTCCGTTCGCCTGGCGCGGCAGGCACCCGCCCGTCCGGGGCGGGTGCCTGCCGGGTGCGGTCACGCGGCCGTGACCTCAAGGTCTCCGGCGGGGTCAAACAGGAGCCGCAGGGCGTCGATGCGCTCGTCGGCGCAGGGCCAGCACAGCAGGCCAGCCTCGGCGAAGACCGGGCCGTCGGGCGCGGGCTCGTGGCACTGGCTGCAGATGGCGTCCATGTCGTGCTCCCTTCGGGGGTGGTCCCGGTGGCGGGGTCCTGGTTCGTGGTGTGTTCCGGCGCCGGAAGGAAGCGCAGGCGTAATAGGGCGGGAGGGCAACCGGGTGGCCCGGGCGGCGAAGATGTTTTCCAGCGGGCAAAGAAAGAGCGCCGGCGAAGCCGGCACCAAGGGAACGGCCCGCGCCAGGGAAAAGATCTCTGGCTGTCCGGAGCGAGCGCAGCGAGAGCCCGGTTGCGCTCCCGGCCGCGCCTGCGAGACTGAGCAAGCCGGGATACACCGCGGACCCCGCCACCGGGAACCAGACGCAGGACGGCCGGCATGGACGTGACCGCCGCAGGGAGTGCCACCCGAGCCTGAGCCCGTGCCGTCAGGGATCCGGCAACCCGGTGAACCCGCTCACCAGCACCGGCGCCATGCACCTGGCCGCGCAGCCGCGTACCGGGCTGACCGGCGCCGACCTGGCGCACGTCGTTCCTTCTGGCGGCTGCGGCCGCGGGCACCCAGGACGACGCAGTGGCCCGGGCCGGCGGGAGTGGTTCCCCGCCGGTCCGGGCGCCCATGGTCAGCGCGGCGGCTCGCCGCGGTTCACCGGCCGCCGATCGCCTTCCCGGCCGTGCCGGGGAGGCGGCTGCCGCCGAGGTCGGCCTGCTGGCCCTTGGCGTAGCCGGTGCCGTATCCGCTGCCGCTGTAGGTGACCTTCGCCGTCCGCGTGACGGGATACGCCTGCTGCACGGCGCGGCTGATCACCTGCTTGCGGTCGGCCAGCACCAGCGCCGCGCCCGTCCCGGACCCGGCCTGCGGTGCGGTGGCCTCGGCGGCGGCGTGCTGCTCGGCGGCGCGGACGCGGGCGATCACGGCGGTGGTGAACCCGAGCAGCCAGCTGCGCCGCCACGCCCGCGGACTCCGCGTCCACGCGGGCACCGGCGCGCCGGCAAGACCCTGCCACATCTGCACCAGCAGGGACGTGTAGAGCATGTCGGCGCGCTCGATATCGGACTCGTAGCCGAACATGTGGATCCGGGTGCCCGGCGCGGAGCTGGGCAAGATGATGCACTGGCAGCGCATCGCCGAGGCCAGCCCGCACAGCAGGTGCGCCTGCACCCGGGCCCACGGGTTCGGCACCGTGATCACCCGGTTCGCCGGCTGGTCGGTCTCCGGCCGGGCCGCGGCGAGCAGCGCCCGGTCGATGCCGTAGCGTGCCATCAATTCGGCGGCCTTGGCCGTTAGCGCCTCGGCTTCCGGGCCGGTCACGCCGGCCGATTCAGCCTTGGCGAGGAGCTTGCGGACGCGCTCCAGCAGCACGTTGTCACTAGCCATCGTGGTAGGTCCTTCCACGGGAAACGGACGGGGAGATGGATGTGCGCGGGCCGGGATGTCCGGCCCGCGCACGGCGGAAAGGGGTGGTCAGTCGCTGGCGGCACCGGCGCCGGAGCCCGGCGGTCGGCGTAGCTGGCGGCGACTTCGTCCGGGGTCATCGGCGGGGTGGCCATCGACGGCGGCGCCCCGGCGTCGAGGGCGTCGTGGAGTCAGCAGCGCCATCGAGTAGTCCGGGATGTCGTCCAGTTTGCTGAACGATCTTGATGTAAACATGTGCTGACCTGGGCTTTTACGTCGCGTGCATGTGTGTGACGTACTCGTCGATGCCGAGGAGCCTCCGGTCGTGGCGGCGAGGTCGGCCGTAAGCCCGAGCGCAGCAGCTAGCCTGCCGCTGGGATGATGGCGGACGGCGCCCCCGGCTCATGGCGCTTCTGCAGGGAGCCGGTTACGTGGCCGCTCGCTGAGCTAGTGCCGTGACGCCAACGTTTGCCTCATGACTCCCAGGTCGATGCGGCTGTCGGCCGACGCCTGATCCTGATATGGGTGACTTGCGAGCCATCAGATGGAAGCCGTTCGGTTCGCAGGTACCCTGCCCGCTTGCCAAAGCCGGCGGAAGTGCGGGCAGGCGGGCATACGTTGCGCGCGGTCCAGTCACCACGCCCTGTGCATGGAGTATGGACACGTCGGCGCGCGATGTTCCGATAGCGGATCGCTATCCGGGCGCGCCATCCGGCCTGCGCGCTCTGCGGCGTCCGCCGGAGCGGCGATTGCAGACGACGGACCGCTTGCTCATAACGGTCGATCCGGGCGGCCACATCCGGGGTGCTGGCCAGCCGGCGGTTGTTGGCGAGGTTATCGGCAGATCGGCCAGCTTGACCTCCCGCGCGAGGTCATCGCAGGCCACCTTCTCGATGTACTGCTCGTAGCTCTCGTCCGGCCGGTGCGTCAAGGCGACCACGGTGGCGACGACATCTTCCGGAAGGTCCGCCTCCCGCAGCCGGTCGGGACCCACCTCCGTGTCCTCGATCACGTCATGGAGCACAGCAGCCATCTGTGCCCGCAAACTGGACTGCCAGCATCACCCGCAGCGGGTGGAGAATGTAGGGCTGCTTCGGTGATGGATACCGCTGCCCCCGATGTGCCCAGCAGGCCAGCGTGATCGCCCGCTCCAGGCTCGGCATCCTGGCTGATCTTCCAATGCTCGCATGAAGGCCGGCCCCCATCCCTCGGCCGCGTAGCAGGCCAGGGAGACGCCGACGCCACAGCGGCCGGGGCGTGGGCGAGGCGGGCGGCCAGCCCTGCCGCGAACAGCGCGGTGGCCAGCGCCGCCCACCGCACTTCGGGCAGTGACCGCAGCCCGGCCCGCCGGGAGCGGGCGCGGGGGTCCGGCCCGCGACAGGCTGACCGACCTTGAGGAGCTCGATATCCAGCCGATATGCGATCCGGGCGCTACGGGGTCCCCTGGCCGGGGAGGAGGGATTCGGCGAGGTCGGCTTCGAGGCGGGCGATGCGGGTGTCGAGGAAGCGGTTGTTCTCGCGGGCGGCCTTGAGCCGCTCGGTGAGCTGCTGGCTGTCAGCGGTGAGCTTACGGTTCTCCTGGCGGAGCACCCGGTTCTCGATGGTGATCCTCTCGACGGCGTCGGCAGGGAGGTCAATTTCGAGGTCGCGGATGCGGCCGAGGAGCTTGCCGATCTGGTCTCGCTGCTTGCTGATCTCGGCGTATGCGGCCTTGAGGGCGTCCTCGGCGTTAAGCGCGCGGTCCCTCCAGGGGGCCTGGCTGGCGTCCCGGCGGCGGCTGGCGGTTACGTCGGCAGCTGGACGATCGGCGACGGCGTCGGCGAGGAGCTTCCTGGCTTGCTCGTTCTGGTAGAGGAAGGTGCGGGAGACCTCGGCCCGGCGCGCGACCGCGGCCGTTGGACCGGGATGCGGTCGCGGCGCATCTGGCGGAGCGCGTCGCGGACGCGGTGGAGCAGCTGCTCAGTGCTGGCCTGCCGGGCCTGGATGGCGGCCTCGGTACGGGTCGCGTCGCTGCTCATCCGGCCGTCTCCTCCTGGCCGGTGAGGGCGGCGAGGTCGCTGGCCAGAAGTTCACGGCCCAGATCGCTGGAAGTAGTCCTGCGGGCCGCCGCAGGTCCAGGGCGAGGGCCTGGTCGAGGAGCCCGAGCCCGGCGAGGGCTTTCTCCAGGCCCTCGATGGCGCGGGCGGTCGGCTCGAACGACCTTGTGCAGGAAGTCGGCGATTTCGTCGGTCGGGGGCGCGTTCGGCGAGGGACCGCCATTGCTCCTGTTTGCGCCGCCAGTAGAGGAGGTCCGCGCCGGACAAGACGAACTTGTCGCAGTTGGCGCAGTCCAGATTCCACGGGCAGGCGCCGCCGTCGACGACGGGCTGGAAGGTGCAGAACCCTCCCTCGGCGGGGGTGCTGCGGCGGCGACAGGTCCAGGGCCAGCGTCATGGCCTCCTGCCGGGCGCATCGGGGTAGGTCCGCCGGAGAGCAGCTCTCCCGGGTCGGCCGAGCCGGGCCCGGCGACCCAGATGGCGCTGGAGGAGGTCGTCGAGGTCGGTAGCGGGAGACCTTGGCGTAATGCTCAGCCATCCGGTCGCTGACGTGGCCGAGGGATCTTCCGGATATGGGCCAGGCTCGCCCCGGCGCGCAGCAGGCTTGGTGGCCAGCGGTGTGGCGGGCCTGATGGGGGACCGTGTTCGCCGAGGTCGAGGCTGCCGAGCCACACCCGAACGCGGGTGTTGAAGTTGGTGTAGGAGATGGACTTCTCTTCGGCGGGTTGCGGATCCTGGTGGGGAACAACGCGAATCGCGGGTGCGTCTCGCCGGGCGCGGGGGGCGGCCGTGCCGATGCTCGAACGGGTCAGGGTCTTCTCGGCGGACATCGATGCGGGCGTAGAGGATCCTCGGGGATGCCGGATGGCCTCGTTGTAGTTGCCGACCTTGGTCTGGTCGTGCCAGAGCATCGGCAGGCCGCGGTAACGGCCGATGCAGTCCAGCCTCAGCTTGAGGACTTCGCTGCAGCGGCGCCCGGTGCAGACGATCGCCTCCCAGGTATCACGCACGCCCGATGTCGTTGGGGTCGAGCTTCTCCAGTTCCCGGAGGTTGGCTTCGTCGGCTAGGGCGCGGCGCGACGTCGTCGGTGAAGGGGCTGCGGGAGCGTTTCTGGTCGATCCGGGGCCGGGAAGCGCGGTGAGGAACCTCTGGTCCAGGCCGATCTGGTCGGCATAGCCGGTTCCAGCGCCCAGAACATGAGGCGGTGGCCGTAGTTGAGCACTGGTCCGCATGGTCGCTTCGGTGACGAGCGACGGCTTCTCGTTGCTGCGGACCCCGCCCAGCGACTTCAGGCCGTGGCTGTGCCGGTGCCGCTGGTGCGGCGAACTGCTGCGCGTGCTCGCGCTCGCAGCGCCTGGGGTCATGACCGCCGCCGGGGCGCATCGATCTCCAGGAAGGCGCTCAGCTCGATGCAGGCCCGCCGGAGGTGGTGGAACGTCATGCGGCTGCGGGGACACTGGGGCGAGCGCAGGATCTCGGCCAGCTGCTCCCAGAGCAGGTCACGCAGCCAGCGCTGGGAGACGCTGGTAAGGCCGAAGTAACTGCGGGCATCGCCGAAGCGGCGGCCGAAATGCTCGGTCTCGATGTAGCCGGCGTCCTTGGTGTCAGCGGGGGCATAGTAGATGCAGCGCAGCCCGTTGCTGATCTCCAGGCACATCATCCGGTCCCTGGGAGCGTAGTTCCCGCTGGGCGCAGGCTGCCCAGCCGGCGTGATGGCGAACTCTGCCAGCGAGACCATCTCGCTGGCCCGGCACAGGTCCGCGAGACCCTGGATCCAGTGAACGTGCCAGGCCGACCGCTTCTTGAACTGGGCATGCTGATGCAGGCCCCACTGGATCTCCGCCTTGATGAGCGGCCGCAGCCCCCGCAAGTTGATGAGGCCGAGCCGGTAGGCTGGCGCGGCTCCCGCGCACCACTGGCAGAATTCTGCCTCGTCAGGAACAACTGGACAGGCCCGTCCGGATGCTTTCGCCACGGACGGAGCCGGGCACCGCCTGGTTTCTCGTCCGTTCTGTAGCGTTTCATATGGCCCCAGCACAGGCCTGTCATGTTCCCGCTAGGTCAGGGCAGACAGCGACCTGGCTATCGCTGAAGCCAGGAAGCGCCGGCTGCGCGCTCAGCCACTCCTGCAGCGCCTGGCCCTTCGGCGGCTCGCGTCTTCCAGCGGGTTTCGTGGGTCTTGCAGAGCGGCACCTCCCGGCGGTCGGCGGCTGGCCGGGGCAGAGCGAGGCAGCGCGCTGGAGGGACGCTGTCGCTCGCCTGGCGGGGCGGTGGCTCGATGCGAGGAAGGCCGCCTGGGTGCCGCCTGCCTGCCGCGCCTGGCGCCACTCCGTCCGGTGCGCATCGCAGAGTCCGTCGTTGTCGATCTTGACCCGTCCCGCAGTCACCCACGACGCATTCCCATCCGTAGACCGGATGCTGGGGCGGCGATCGCGATCAGGTCACTGCGATAGAGCGGGTCGAATCCTGGTGCCTCTATTAGCGCCGTCAGCGGCTCCAGCCGATCCGCCTGGCCCAGGCTGGCGTCTTCGTTCTCCAGGACCTTCAGCCCGGTCATGACCCGCCTCAGACCCGGTCGAGCGCCGCCATGAACTTCGGATCGTGGAGATCGGTGTGGCCGTAGGTCTCCTCGACTGTCTTGGCTGAGGCCCAGCCGCCCGCATCCGCGCGAACAGGGTGTTGCTGTTCGAGGCGTCCAGCACCGCGGTCGCGAATCCGTGGCGCATGGCGTGCGGGTTCGTCCGGCCCAGGCCCAGCTGCTTCCCGGCCCGGCCCATCATCTGCCGGACCCCTGCGGTCGACAGCGGCTCGCCCCGCTGCGGGCCCTTCAGCTGGACCAGCAGCATCCCGTGGGCCGCGTCCGCCGGATACTCCGTCGTCAGGTACTCGAAGTAGGCGTGGATCATCGCCGGGCTCGCCCGCCGGATCTGCCCGCCCTGCAGGTCGCCGTTCTCGATAACCCACGGATGCTTGGCCTTGGCCCGGCTCCTGTTCGGGTTGGCTCTGGTGGCAGATGTGAACGTGCGGCGTGACGCAGTCGCCGCAGTCCGACTTCTCCCGCAGGTGCAGGTCGACCAAGTGCAGCCCGCACAGCTCTCCGACCCGGAACCCGCCGTCGCTCAGCCATGTCACGATCATCTTGTTTCGCGGCGCACCGCAGGTCATCGACTAGCTTCTCCCTCGCGCCCTCGGCGAGCATCTTCGGATGACGCCGCTGCACCGTCTGCGCTGGACGCAGCGGGTTGGCTGGAAGATCCGGGCCACGCGCCCCAGGAACATCCGCCGCCGGTCGGCCTTGGCGGGCAGGCGCTTGCGGTCCAGGCTCGCCCGCTAGCCCCTGATTGGCTCCCTGCGTGCCCTGGAACTGGTAGAAGCGCTCCAAGCACGCCGCCGCGCTGTCCAGCGAGCTCTGCGAGTACGGCTCCTTGCCCGCCCGCCAGGGCCTGCCGTACGGCCCGGCGTACTCCGCGCCGACAGCCGCCATGTACCGGCTGAGGTCCCGCATCGTCACCGCGCCCGGTGACAGGCTCTCGAATTCCAGCCACCGCAGGTGATCCACCAGCAAGTACGCATACGCCCGGTCGGTCCCGCCGTTGCAGGTACGCAGGAACCCGTCACCCAGCCGGTGGCACCTCGCCGTCGGGTGCAGGATCGCGTATGCGACCCGTCCCGGCGGGAACACCACCTCCTGCACCCGCAAATCCCCGATAACCGGCCTCTTCACTGACAGCCACCCCCATGGCCACGACGACGTCCCGTACGTCGAAGGCCGTCAGGTTAAGCGATCCGAAGATCCACGGGAGAAAGCCACGCCGACATTCGCAACGCTCACTAGGTTCGGTTACGTCCAGCGCGCGTTCCAGCGCGATGTTCGCCAGCGTGCCGTCGCCGCACTGCCAGGCGGTGAACGCCAGCAGCGACGCCGGAGCGGCCACGTACCCGGGCCGGGCCCGGCGGACCACGTCGGTCCACAGCCGCCGGTGCGCGTCGCGGTGATCCGGGTCCATCCGGGCCCAGGCATCATCGCGGACCCGCACCGAGGTCAGCACGAGCGCCAGCCAGGCGTGCCGGACCGGCGAGCTGATCGTCCGGCCGTCGCGGTAGGCCTGGACCATCGTCCGGACGGCGGCCAGGCCCGGGCCCGTCCAGGGCCCGCGGCCCGCCGGTGACGGCGAGCCGGGTCGGCGGCCCGCTCGGCCCGCCGGGTCGCCTGCGCCATCGCCTCGGCAACAGGACCGGTCAGCGGCGCGATCGTGGCGGCCAGCGCGTCCCGCCCGGGCAGCACCGGCAGCCCGGCGTCCGCCAGGACCGCGCTCGCGGGATGCCCGGCCGGGTCGAACGGCATGCCCTCGGCCGGGCAGCACGACGGCTCGCCGCACAGGTAGGACCAGAACCGGCCGTCCTGCACCCGCAGCACGTCCAGCAGCGCCACCCCTTCGCGGGACGCCATGTCGCGGATGGCGTCGGCGACCGGGGTGACCAGCGGGCCGGGACCGTACCCGGCCACGGTCGCGGTGGTCAGCTGGTAGCGGCCCAGGATGCCGGCGGCGTGCGCGGCGATCGCGGCCGCCGCAGCCGTGTCGGGCGGGTCGGGCAGGTCATAGCGCAGCCCGAACTTGATCCGGCCGGCCGGCGGCGCGACGCCGAGCACGACCAGGCTGGATTCAGGGGTGAAGCCGAGCAGGTGCGGGACAACGGCCAGCAGCCCGGCCGGGGAGCTGATCCGCAGCCGCTGCTGGCGTGGAGAAGCATTCATCACGGGATTCCTTCCGTGACGGAACGGGACGGGCAGACATGGGAGCGGGGGCGGGCAGCTGCCCGCCCCCGCCAGGTGAAGGGGTCTAGGAGGTGGTGGTGACGCCGCGCAGCACCCGCAGCTCGGCCTGCTCGCCCGCCGGGAGGTCGCTGGGCTCGCCGTTCGCGGCGGCCAGCCGGGCGGCCTTGCGGTCGGCGAACCCGGTCCGCAGGGTGTCGAACGCCATCGACGCGGCGATCTCGCGGGCCCGCAGGGTGACCCGGGCGCGGGGCTCGCCGGTGCCGGTCGCGGCCCACGCCTCGGCGATCAGGTCATCGGCCACGACGGTGACCCGGTCGCCCTTGCGGACCGACTCGCCGGTCCGGGTGGCCAGCAGCCCGAACGCGGTGACCTTGATCCACCGGGTGATGCCCTCGCCGGCGCCGCGGGCCGGGATGTCCAGGGCCAGGCGCAGCTCGACGCCGTCGGTGCCGTCGCGGGTGGTGAAGGTGCGGGGGTCATCGCCGAGCCGGCCGGTGACGGTGATGCGAGATCGGGTTCATGGCTTCCTCCGTGAGGCACGTGGCCGGGAGGGATGGCCGCCCTGGTGGCGGGCCTGGGGACTGCGGGCCCTTCCCGGCAGTCAGAGCCAGCGCCGCGCAGGCAGGGGCCCGTCACACCGGCCGGCCCGGGCCGGCCAAGATGTTTCCCGCGGGCCCAAAAAGGCAGGACAGCGCCGGCGAAGCCGGCACCAAGAAGGGGTGGCCCGCGGCCGGGAAAGATCTCTGGCCGGCCCGGGGCGAGCGCAGCGAGAGGCCGGTTGCGGGAACCAGCCAAGCGGCGCAAGCTGACAAGCCGGGATAGGGACAAACGCAGACCCCGCCGCCACCAGCCGCCGGCCCGGGACCCGGTTACGTCACACGAGGAAGCCCCGAACCCGGCCGCCTCCGGGCACCAGGATCTGGCTGCCCGCCGCAGCTCACCAGCCGCAGCCCGGCTCGTCCTGCCGGAGCGCCTGGCCGTGCAGCCGATCAGGCTGGTGGCAACGGCACGCACGGCGATGAGCAGCCCTGCCGCCGCGGGACTAATTCTTCCCTGGCACGGCAGCCGGGTGATAAGAATCCCGGCAAGGACCTGACGGGCTGGGCCGCGTATAGCCATCGAGACAGGCAGGGTGGGCCAGCATCGGCATTAGAGGAATGTCCGCTACGCACGGTGAGTACCTTGGATGGCGCCCATGCGCTCAAGGAGAGACAGAACGCCGACTCGGGGCGAAAGGTGGTCGCGCTCGACGCGCGGCCCATCCCGCGCAGAACGTTCTGTTCTGGTCCCAACGGTACAGTACCTGATCGCGGCAGAAGAGAACGTCTCCGCGGATAGCGCGCGAACCATGCAAAGAACTTAGGAACGATCAGAGGCTGGTGGAAAACAGGCATCTAAGTCGTGCCAGGTGGTTAGAGACCGTAGCTGGGGATGCTAGATTTCCCCTCTGCCCGCCTGCCAGGCCGAATATTCTTCGGGCGACTGCTCCCCTTTGCGCCAGCACCTCACCTCTGCCACCTGGATCTTCAGCCTCTCGAGGGGCGGGTGGAGCGAGATCATGCTCTCGAGCCACCGGCGAATTGCCGCGCCGGTCTGCTCGGGGATGCCCGAACAGCCAAGCACGCTCGATGGCCACTTCAAGCACTCCGGGGGCCGGTCCCTCCGTAGCCCCATTTGAACGGCGGGACGGCGGTTATCAGGTCCGGAGGTACCGGAAGCAGGTCGTATGTCCCATCTGGATATACGAGATAAACGGGACGCCCTCCGCGCTGGGCCGAATGATCGTCGTCGGCTATGATATAGACGGTGTCAGGATAACGCTCCTCGGGGTATCCTTCCGGCCATTCAACGACGTATACCTCGGATCCGTAATAGTTTGCCGAATGGATTACCATGCGACCGGACATGTCATAACCAAGCTCGGTCTCCAGCATGTCGGCTTCCGTGTTCCTGCGGCCGAGCCGGGACCGGAGTTCCGTGTAGCGGCCCTGATCGCCGTCCTTTGGTTGCCGTGTCCAGTGGACGGTCTCAAGATACGATCGGTCCGCATCGCCGAGAACGTACATCACGTCACTAGTCTTGTAAGGATCGTGATCACGTTCCCTGAACTTCTCATCGCATGTTCGGAGCCAACCCCTGATCGTTCTCTCAGCCTCTTCAAGTGCCGCCCTTGCCTCGCTCCCTATCGCCGGGTACCTCCCCTCGGCCACTGCATCGCGAAGCAGTTTCCTGATGGCTATCAGGCCATCATAGTCCTCATAAATCGGCGTCGTACGATTATGTGCGTAGCTGTCCAATAGCTGGCAGTCGTCATCGGATAGCCGCGGGTATTCCTTGACAAATATCCCGTTGTCGGGTTCTCTGCGATCTAGTTCGTACTGACGCCTGCATAGGCCGGTGTCGTCCGAGATCGCTGAGGCAGCCGAGGCCAGTACCTCCCGCACCCTCTCGCCCCCGGTCGCCGCGATGGCCGCGTGAAGGCTCCTGACCTGGGCCAGATGCAGTTTCAGCCGGTAAGGATCCCAGGGCACGCTATTGACGCCAGTATCGAGGTATGCACGAACGGCATCCGGCGTATAGAGATCGGCTGGGAACTCATCTGCATTCACGCCGGTATGCTCCCGGAACCCGCCGGGCGTCATGGATCTTCCCCAGCGCGGATTGCTGAACGCGCACGCCATGGCGCCAGCAGGCCCTCTCCGGTGCATGGCCGGCAGCGCTGTAAATCCTCGTGGTCATAGCCGTTCCACGGCGACGCGGGCAGGCCACGTCGAAGAAAACTGCCTGGAAAGGCATCCCGAGTTCGGCCGCGTATTCATCCAGCGTCCCGGGATCATAAGTGTAAAATTCAAATTCACGGGCCTGAGGCAAAGATATTCGCGCGATCTCGTCGACGCACTGCTCGATCCTGCTTTGCGGGACGTACAGATTCTTAAGCTGCCCGGCGACGACGATCGTCCTATTGCCGCGTTCCCAGATCCGCAGGTGGCAGCCGAAATGATCCGAGACCTCGGTGAGGACGATCACGTCCTGGAAGCAGGGCTCGTCGCTCATGGCTCATTCCTCCTGCCGGCTGAAACAGGGTATGCGGGCTCTCTCGCTAGTACGGCGCTGGCGCCCATCCAGCCGAGGCCCTTGCGGCTGCGGATGTCGGTGAGGGCGAGGCAGATGTACACCGATATCGCGGCGGCGGTCAGGTCCTCGAAGAATCCCTTCAGCCCTTCCGGCTCTGAAGGGATGCTCGTCCAGGCTCCGTTAATGCGGCGGCCGAGGGCTGAGAAAGCTTCCGGGTCGGCAAATGCTCCTATTTCGGCGGCAAGGGTTAGCGTTGTTACCCGCGCGCACCAGCGAAGTGCCTTGACGGCAGGCCAGTTGACGCCATGGCTCCGCGGGCAGCGAAAGGCTGTGTCAGCCGCGGACCATGTGGCACCGGCGAGCCATTGGAGGCGATCGAGACCAGTCTGAAACTCATCAGCGGCATTGCCGTAACGCGGGAAATAGGCATAAGCCCGGCACAGCTCGGCTACCGCCTGCTGCAGCCACGAGGCGTGGCTGAGAGCGGCGTCCGGATCCATGTTCTCCGGGCCGCCCGGCGTCTTGAGGATGCGTTCGATGAGAGCCTGCGCGCCCGACAGCGCACGCTCGTCAAGCCCGAGCTCGGCAGCTGCGGCGCTGGCCGCCTCGGGCCCATGCGGTTCCGCCAGGACCACACCGAGCGCGGCGAATGGCTCTGGCGGCACATCCATGCCGAGTTCAGCCTCTGCCTTCGGGTCAAGTCCCCAGGGGGGCGGTATCCCGCCCGCCGGGCGCACGGTGCGCCGCAGCTCCTCCCACCGCGACGGCGGGATGTGTGGACGCATATGGGGTGACAGCTCCCGCAAGATGTCCATCTGCATCTGGAGGCGAAGAGCCTCGGCCATGCGCGTCGGCGAGAGGTTGCCGCAGGCGAAGCCGTCGCCGGAACGGACCCAGAATGGATCCTTTGGCAGCGTTATCGCGAGGCGGCCATCGCCGCCCGCGGCCAGCTCGGTCTCGTCCGGAATCAGATAGCGCCATTTGCCGAAATCTCGCCGGTTAAGCCATTCACATAGCTGCTGGAGGTCCAGTAGGCGAATACCAGCCGCCACTTCGTTCTGCTGGCCAGGCTGGAAGTAATCCCCGTTCCAATGGTCCAGGAAGTGGTATCCGCCGTCTTTCTGTGCTGCGCTGGCGAAGAGGTGGTAATTCTGGCAGGTGAGAGGGGTTAGCATGATCTGCCGCTGACCATCCAGTGCGGCAGTCCTGTTCAAGCGGTCTGCTAGGCGGATTTCGCGCAACTGCTGGTCAAGCTGGCTGTTGTTCTCCGAGAATAGTGCGTCGGCACGCGCGTGGAGCCGGGGCTCCACCTCGCCCTGCAGCACGTCGATGCAATCACGAGCCAAGGCCAGGCACGCGGTCGGCGGGCGGCGCGGCCCGACGCACGCCGCAAGAACACGTTGTCCGTTGCCGGACTCCGCTAGCGAGGCACAATGCTTGTTGCCACCAGGCGTCACGGACAAGGTCCCTGAGCTCACTGTCACTCGGAGGATGTCGACCAAGGTAGCGGGCGGCGAAGAAATCCTGGAGTACCGGATGGGTGAAGGCATGCGATGACATATCTTCCCCGGCATGGGCTTGCTGGAGGATCCCTATCCGGGCCATCACGCGCAGGAAATCGGCTTCTCTTACGCTGCAAGCGGTTCGCGCAAGCGATTCACCTATATTCTGGGCTGCGTCGGAAGCCGCTATGCATAGGCTATGGCGGTAGCTGGCACAGTAAGCCAGGTATTCAAGGACTTCGTTACAACTATCGGGCGTGAGATCCGGGAATGCACATCTTGCCCGGCTCAGCAGTTCCGTGCAGATGGCAGCTAGCAAGTCACGATGACGAGGATCCCGGCTGCCCGAGCGCCCGGATTCACTGAAGCACCCGAAGACCGCCTGAAGAAGCAGAGGATTCCCGGCGAAGGCCCATAGCCCCGGAACTGTTCGCAGGCAGGCAAGAAACCTGGACTGCTCACTTTCATTCTCGCCTGGCATATCCGGCGCCGCTTCATGCCAGTTCCTCGAAAGTTCTTCTACCTGCTTAACGGTGAGCGGCTGGATCTGGTAATAGACGGTAAAGTCCTGCCACAACTCATCACCGTCGAACGGGCCCCATGTCACCAAGAAGGGGACATCCGGATACAACGCGAACTGCCTGCGAAGCCATTGTCTGACGGCGGGACGGTCCTGTTCGCTTACCTCTGTCAGCCCGTCGACCACGACAACGCACTGCTGGCGGCGGAGCTTGTGCTCAAGCCAGGCCGGTGGCCTCAGGCACGGCGGAAAGTCGGTGTTGTCCGGCGCGCGAGGACGGCCAGGGACGGGTCTGAAGGTGCTGATGGAGGAGCCCGCTCCTGGGCTCGAGGCGGACAAGCACCGGGACACCGGTGCTGCCGCCTCGCACCGCGGGCAAGCGCAAGGACGACATGCTTTGCCAGCATCGTCTTGCCCATACCCACGCCGCCGAAGACGAGCAGCCTTGAGTGTCCCTTGTCTCCCGCAACCACATCCCAGATAGTTCTGCTTGCTGTGCCCACAGCGCTGGAGTCCTGCGGTGACTGGGCAGGGCTCATGCCGCCAAGGCGGCTGGGCCCGAATTCCCGACGAGCCGTCGAGTCGGTCATAGACGGTCTCGAACGGCAGGGATGCCCCACCGGGAACGGCGACTGGCTGGCAGCTCTTCATGAGCCCGTCCAGATAGGCCCGCCGATACCGTGAGAAGCGGTCCTGCAAGCTCGCGTCGATGCGGTCGGCCAGACGGTCAGCCCACCGAGTGCGCAGGCCACGGCCTACCTCGGTCGCGAGTACGACGGCGGCAAGCAGCACCTTGTATAGGAGGACGCCAACCACCGCAGCCACCGGATGAGTCACGACCATCCGGCGCAGGCCTGCCAGTGCGGCAGCGGGACCTCCCAGCGCAAGCAACAGCACGGCGACCGGCGCGAGCGTGCGCCTCGGTGACCCTGCATCCATCTGGCTTCCCGCCCTCGGCAGCTCCCGGCGACACGGCGATCGTCCCCCGCTGGCGGGCCGGCCGGAAGGGCGCCGTTCCGGCCGGGACGGGCGAACCTCATAATCAGCGCCGTCACTCGATCAGCAAGGCCAGCGCCACGCCTCAGCACCTGGCCATCAGCCGGAATCCGGCGGCGCGCTGACTCACTGATCGTCCTGGACCTGCCCCCGCTCCATTTTGGGGTCCATCGCCTTGCACCCGATGTCGTTTGAAGGCGTGGAATTTTAAGTTTGACCATTCGTCAACGGAATCGCTGACCTTTGAAAAATCCGCAACCATGAAGCATTGGTGGATAACGATAATCATCCCCTCATCGGGATGTTGCGGTCGTTGCTCAAGGGCGGGGGTCCCGCTCTGATCATGGCGCACCAGATCGACCCGTTCTGCTTGCTTCAACTGGCGAACACCGAGTGCTTTGAGAACGTCCATATCGGCGGGTATGCGAGCTTGGTGGCACCAGCACTCGACCGCGGTCCGTGACCAGTCCTTGTTGCTGGTCGCTCACAACGGCATGTGCGCGATGATGTCGGCGGCGCTGGCCACGCAGGCAGCACGCTGGTCGCGGATGAGCGCGTGGCAGCCGGCTGACATCGCGGAGGTGACCGGGCCGGGGACGGCCATCAGCGGGCGGTCCAGGTCGCTGGCGTGCCGGGCGGTGGCCAGGGTGCCGCTGCGCTCGGCGGCCTCGATGATGACGGTGCCGCGGGCCAGCGCGGCGATGATGCGGTTGCGGGCCAGGAACCGCAGCCGGCTCGGGCTGATGGCCGGGCGGGTATTCGCTGACCACGGCCCCGCGGACGGCGATGTCCGCGAGCAGCCCGGCGTGCGCGCGGGGGTAGGGGACGTCGGGACCGCAGGCCAGCACGGCGATGGTGACGCCGCCGGCGGTCAGGGCGCCGTGGTGCGCGGCGGCGTCGATGCCGTAGGCGCCGCCGGAGACGATGGCCCAGCCCTGGCCGGCCAGGTCCGCCGCGATGGAAGTGGCGGCATGCCTGCCGTAGGCGGTGGCGGCCCGGGCACCGACGACGGCCAGCGACTTCTCGCAGCTGGCCCGCAGGTCAGCGGCACCGCGTACCCACAGCGCGTAGGGCCGTGCGGCGCCGAGGTCATCCAGCTGCGGCGGCCAGCCTGGCTCGCCGGGGCAGACCAGCCGGATACCGCCGGCCGCGTGCCGTGCCAGGGCAGCGCCCGCGGGCACGCGGGGCAGTTGTGACCGCCAGCGGGCCAGCGCGGGCCGGAGCCCGGCCGCCTGGGCCTGGTCCATGGCCCTGGCCGCGCGGGCGGGGATGGTGCCGGACCTGATCGAGGCGAGGACCTCGGCCGGGCTCAGGACTTGCAGCAGGCGGCCGAGTACCGGGTCGGCGGGCTCGGCCAGGTAGGTCAGCGTGGCGCAGGCGACCCGGTGGTCGTCGTCCTGGCGGGTCATTGTGCTACTCCCAGCTGGAAGGCGAGCGCCTGGCCGCATTCGTCCGGGCCGGGCCGGGCGGCGCCGGCCAGGTCGGCCAGGGTCCAGGCGACCCGGATGACCTGGTGCGCGGCGCGTGCGCTGATCTCCCCGAGGTCGACGGCGCGGCTGACGGGGGCGAGCGCTTCGGCGGTGGGCGGCCAGGAGCGGCGCAGCTGCGCGGCGGGGATGTCGCTGTTGGCCTGCCAGGGGGTGTCCCGGAGCCGGCGGCGGGCGCGGTAGCGGGCATCGGCGACGCGCGCCGCGGAGACGGCGTCCGTGTCATCGTGAGCGGGCCCGGCGCCGGTCGTGCCGGGACCGGGCGGGGCGACATCGAGGAAGATCGCGATGTGGCTGCCGAGTTCGCCGGCCAGCCGGGCGCGGTAGCGGCGGGCCTGCAGCGCGCTGCACGAGCAATCCGGTGCGGCCGCCGCAGGGGCACGGGGCGGTGCTGGCGATGAGGGTGAACTTCGCCGGGAACCGGACCGTCACTGCCAGCCCGGGCGACCGTGATCTCGCCGTGCTGCAAGGGCTGGCGCAGCGACGCCAGGACGTCGCGGGAGAATTCGGGGGCGTCGTGCAGGAACAAGCACGCCGCAGTGGGCCAGCGCGGCCTCGCCGGGGCGGATGGTCCCGGTGCCGCCGCCGAGGATCGCGGCCCGGGTCGCGGTGTGGTGCGGGGCGCGGAACGGCGGGCGGGTGATCAGCGCGTGGCCGGGGCCGAGCAGCCCGGCCGCGGAGTGGATCGCGGTCACCTCCATCATCTGCTCCGGTTCGAGCGGGGGCATCAGCGCGGCGGCGCCGGCGGCCAGGGCCGGGATGCCGGGCGCCGTGCGGGCCGGTCAGGCACAGGTGATGGCCGCCGGCCGCGGTGGCCTCGATCGCCTGCCGCACGCACGGCGGGACAGCGAGACTGGCCAGGCTGGCCCCGGGCGGGACGCCCGGGGCCGCCGGGGTGCCCGCAGCGGAGATGCCGGGCTGGTGCGGGAACGACTCGCCGCGGAGCCAGGCCAGGACCGTGCGCAGGTCCGCACACGGCACCACGGCCAGGCCGGCCACCATCACCGCCTCGGCCGCGTTGCCGGTGGCGACGACCGCGCGGGTGTATCCGGCGCGCCGGGCCGCGAGCAGGGCGGGCAGCACGCCGCGGACCGGGCGCAGGCTGCCGTCCAGCCCGAGCTCGGCGGTGAACACGCAGCCGTCCAGCGCGGCGGCGGGCACGGCCCCGGCGGCGGTGAGCACGGCGATGGCGATGGCCAGGTCGAAGCCGGTGCCGTGGCGCGGCAGGCTGGCCGGCTGCAAGGTCACGGTGATTTTCTGGGCGGGCCACGGCTGGCCGCTGTTGGGGACGGCGGCGTAGACCCGGTCCCGGGTCTCCCGGACCACGGTGTCCGGCAGGCCGGTGATCCGCAGGCCCGGCGGGCCGTCGCAGGCCGTGGCGCCGGCGTAGGTCAGGTGACCTTCGATGCCGATGACCGACGCGGCACAGGCGCTGGCGGTGCCGGGGCAAGGCGGGAAAGCAGTCATCACGTACTCCTTCGATCGGGGGAGCCCCGCCCGGGACCGGGCGAGGCGGGTCAGCGGTGAATGGCCGGCGGCAACCGCCCCGGGTCGTCAGAGACCCCGGATGGGCTGCCGGGCAGTGAAAAGGGGCCGCTGGCGCGCTGGCCAGCGGCCCCGTCGGGGACGGTGATTCAGGCCGGGATCCGGCCAGTGCCGCAACTGGTGGCATGGCGCAGGCCCGCCCCGGAACCGGGACTGCCGTCACCAGCGGGGCCCGGCTCGGCGGTATGGCTGGCCGGGCATGCCCGGTCGCCGCCCGGGGTGCCGGGGAGCGGCTGCCCGTCCAGGAGCAGCCGCAGCCGCCCGTCGGCGGTGTCGTCGCGGGTGCAGATGTCGATGACGTAGGTGCCATCAGGCTGCTGGCAGGCGAAGACCGCGATGCCGGTGGCGTCGATGTAGGCGACCGGCCGGCCGTCGGCGTGTTCGAGCAGCTCGGCGGTGATCGTGGCGGGGATGAAGGTCATGGGCGGCCTCCTGGTCTCGCCGGCCAGGCCGGTGCCCGGCAGGCGCCGGGCCTGCCGGGCGGCCGCCGGACGCGGGCCGTCAGCGCTGGGCGGCCAGGTCCATGACCCGCAGGGCCTGGGCTTCGAGGTCGGCGGCGGCATCGGCGTCATCGAGGGTCTGGGCGACGCTGGTGACGGCCTGCATGACCCCGCCTGCGGTGAGCTGCCCGCCGCGGATGAAATGCGCCAGTTTTCCGGCCGCTATCAGCTACGTGACGTGGCTGACGTGGGGTTTCACGTCACGTTCACGCACGCGACGTGGGGATTGGAAGGTTCTGCAGGGGTCGCCGTGCGGGCGGTTGCGCCGCATCGCGATCGTGTGCGCTTGCTCCTGGCCGGGGGTGGGTTAGATGCTGGCTGCCAGGTGCATGGCGGGGATGGCGGCGGCTTCCAGGTCGTGGGCGGCGTCGGCGTCGTCGAGGGTCTGGGCGACGCTGGTGACGGCGTGCAGGATGCCGCCTGCGGACATGGTCGCCGCCGGCGGCGAAGTGGGCGAGGATGGCTCGCTGGTGGTCGTCGGTGAACCGGAGTTTCCTGGCGATGATGCTGATGGTGGTGTCGGGGTCGGTGACGGGCGTGCCGGACACGGTTTCGAGGTCGCGGATCATGCGGGTGACGTAGCCGGTGTCGAGGTAGGCGGTGACGGCGTCGGTGGTCCGGGATGTGATCAGCTCAAGGGTCTTGGTGGTGGTGGCCTCGGACCAGGTGACGACTCCGTCGTCGCCGTCGTGGCGGGAGCCCAGGTGGGTGCGGCGCAGCGCGGAGGCGTTCATGACCAGCCCGTTGCTGCAGACCTCGGACGTGCAGTCGCGGGGCGATGGTGAACGCGCCGAACCCGGTTTCTGAGTTGGAGATCAGGAAGCCGGCCCAGACGACAGGCAGGTCGCCGCCGGGGCGCCCGTCGAACGGGGACCGGTATCCGGCCAGGAGCCGGGGTGCCATGGCTTGGACGTCCGGGGAGCAGACGCGGACGGTCATCCGCCGTTCGCTGAGGTCGGCGCCGTCGATGATGACGGGGACGCCGGAGTCGCGGATGCCGTCCAGGGCGGCCATCAGGACGTCGAGGTGGTCGATCCTGGAGTATTTGTCCGACAGGACCGCCCGGATGACGCCGGAGCCGTTGCCGCCGCGCAGGACCCGGATCAGGAAACGGCGGTCGGTGCGTGCCAGCCAGCCGTTGACGTTGGCGTCGTACAGATCGACGGCATCGGCGTGCGATCCGGCGCAGGTAGGGCAGCGGGATGCCCAGCTTGTCGGCGAGCTGGCCGTCGGCGACGTCGTTGACGGCGTATGAGCCGGTGGTCATGGTGACGCCGTCGCGCCGCAGGGCCGGCCCGGTGCCGTCCAGGATCAGCCGCCCGCCATCGGCGCGGATGGCGCCGGAGCCGGCGATGACGTCCAGCGCGCGGGCGGACTGGTCGGTGAGCAGGCCGGCGAGCTGGCCCAGCTGCAGGTTGCGCTGGGGTGAGGCTGTTCTGGTGAGCATCGGCTCTCCTTCAGGTGCGGTCGGGGTCCCGGGTCACCGGTGAAAGGTGCCGGGGCGTCCGCAGCCGGCCGTGGGCCCTGGTGCTGGGGACGCGGGGGCCGGCAAGGCGCCGGCCAGCGCCAGGCGGGGCAAGCCCGCAGCGCCGGGATAACGCTGGTGAAGGATTTGTGGCCGAGCGAAGCGGCCCGCAGGGCGGCCAAGATGCTTCACCAGCCCGGCGCGGGCTTGCGGCGCGGCGCGGCCGGCGCATGCTCAGGCCCCGGACCCAGCCCAGGGCCCGGGTGGCACGGGCCAGACGGTCCCCTTGCGGAAGCGAGTGCTGAACCGTCCCACGGCGACCAGTTCGACACGGATATTTGCGACCGCCACGCTGATCGGGTCGGGCGGTTCGTCAGCATCGTGACGTTAGCGCTGGGAGACCAGGCCGCTTGCGGCAGCCAGGCCTGTTAGGCGCTCGCTATGAGCACGCGACGTCACCCATTTTGAACACGGCCGAGACCATAATCCTCTGCTGAGCGACGACAGCTTCGTGAAAGTGGCGCCTTCCGGGATCTGCCCAGTGACGGCCCCCATGCCTTGACGACAGTTGTCACGCAGGGTGAACTTCCGCTTGACGCTGGCCGCGGATGCTTGCGCCAATCGTTGATACTCTGGAGCGATCTTGAAGCGTCCACGACGTCGCTTCTTTGGGCGTGGCGGCCCGTCGTAGACCCGTTCACTGGAGCGACCTCGCTGACGTGAGTAATTGCGATTCCTCTTCGTTGCCGCGCTTTTCTTGCTCGGGCACCGAACAGGAGTCGGCGCGTGGACATGTCCCCGATGGGGAGTCGCCAAAATCACCAGCAGCCGCACGACGGTTGCTCCAGAGAACGACTATGCGCGGCTGCCTACTCTACCGACCAGCAGGCCAGGAACGCCCTCGCCAGCCTTACCGCCTTCCCCAGCAGCAAGCTGGCTGACCGCTGATACCTACTTGCGTCGCAGATCGGCCTCACGCACAGTGGCAGCGGGCACGGACTCGCCTATGAGGCGGTCAGGAGGTTCCGGTCATGGGAGAACTGCCAAAAACGGGCGCCGGTCCCGCATGCGAGCCTGCGCCGCGCCGGTCATCGCCCCAAAAGGCGCGGCGGCATGGGACCCTGCGCGAGATTTTCGGACCGTCGCGAGAAAAAGAGTGCCGGAAGCTCCGGTCGCACGTCAATGTGCTGCGCGCTCGAGCCCAGCGGCTTAACAACGCCTACGGCGCCGATCCCGCGGCACATCGCCAGGTCAAAGACCTTGCCGATCCCGCGGCACATTGCCAGGTCAAAGACCTTCTCTGCCAGGAGGACTGGTGTAAAAGCGATCTGCCCGCGATGTATGACTATGCGGACAAGCTCGAAGAGCTCCTCCCGCACATCGCCGACGAGGCCTACCTGAGGACCGTGCTGGCCTACGAGCTGACCCGCACGGACGAGACGGTCAGGCTGACCACGCTCTTGCCCGAGACGGAGCTCTGCGAACTGCGACGCCTGAGCGGCTCAGGACCGCGGCTGCGCGGTCCCGGAGGACCCGATGGTGGCGGTGATGATGATGATGGAAGGCGGCGGATGGCCGACGGCCTCAGCCTCCTGGCCAGGGAACGCGCCGGTCTGCAGCGCCATGAGCGTCTGATGAGCCAACTGCGACCGAAATACCTCGTGTTCTTCACCGCGCTCATCGCGGTTCTGCTCTTGACGATCTCCCTTGCGATCGGCCTGGGTGTCAACGCGGACCTGAAAAGTGCCGACCCTTGGGCGCAGCTGCTCCTCGTGCTATCCAGCGGTGCTCTGGGCAGTATCCTGGCGGCCGCTTTACGACTTAAGGACCAACTCGACCTCGTCTCGTTCCGTACTGCCGCGCGGCTCATCTACCTCCAGCCCCTCATCGGAGCAACCTTCGGGCTCACCAGTTGGCTGATCCTCACCGCGGGCGTGGTCACGATCGGGGATGGCAGCACCACCGCATGGGCAACCCAGGCAGCCGTAGCCTTCGCCAGCGGCTTCTCTGAGCCCTTCGCCCTTGGGATCCTCGGTAGATTGACGCCAGAAAATCCACCGGCACCAGAAAACAGGCAATCGCCGCGCTGACGCGGAATGCAGCCCGGAAGGATCCCCTCATTGAGCTACCAGTGCTCGCGTCGCTTGCGGCGTAGTGAGTCCGCCCGGTGATAGGTCGCTGTGCACGAATCCATAAGAACGAAGCGCGGTCTCGGCCGGAGAGCGCCGTCAGAAAGCGCCGCGACAGAACTGCCGTTCGGCTCGGCACGCGCTGACCAACGGGCCGCCTCCCGATTCGCCGATATCGGCGATACCGCATGCAGCGCGCCTGCCGGGCTGTCACCGTCTGTAACGGAATGTCAGCGCGTGGTCTGGTCAGGTGGCCTGGTTGATGTGCTCGGCGATCTGTGCTTCGAGGTCGGCGACGCGGCGGTCCAGGAAGCGGCTGGCGGAGCGGGCGGCGGCGAGGCGCTCGCGCAGTGTGCGGTGCTCGTCGGTGAGCTGGCGGATGCGGTGGTGCAAGGTGGTGTTCTCCGTGGTGAGGCGCTGGGCGGAGCCGGTGCTCAGGGGTGTTTCGAGGTCGCGGATCGTTCCTGTGAGCTCGCCGATCCGGCGGCGCTGGGTGAGGATCTCGGTGTGCGCGTGGCTGAGGGCGTCTTCGGCGTTGAGCGCCCGTTCGCGCCAGGAGGCTTCGGCGTGCCCGGCGGCCGCGGCTGACCGGGCGGTGGCGTGGCTGGCGGCTGCGTCACGGGCGCTGCCGAGCAGGGCGCGGGCCTGGGGGTTGCCGTAGAGGAACGTGGCGGAGACCCGGGCGTGCCCGGCCAGGGCGCGGACGGTCAGTGGGGTTCCGTCCAGGCGCAGCCGGGTGATGGCGTCCTGGACGCGGGTGAGCATGTGCGCGGTGCGCTGGCGGCGGGCGGCGATGGCCGGGCCGGTCCTGGCGGACTCGGTGCCCATCAGATGGGCCGGCTGGCGGCGGCCGGGCCGGCTGGCCCGGGCTGTGCTGGCCCGGCGTCTTCTGGGGGGCGGGTGAGGGAGTCTGCGCGGAAGGCGGTGCTCCATACCCGGGTGAAGTAGTCCTGCGGGCGGCGCAGGTCCAGGGCCAGGGCGGCGTCGTGCAGCCCGGCGGCGCGCAGGGCCTGCTCGAGGCCGTCGATGGCGCGGGCGGTCGGGGCGAACACGTCGTGGAGGTAGCTGGCGGTGGCGTCGTCGGGCGCGCGTTCGGCCAGGGTGGCCCATTGTTCTTGCTTGCGGCGCCAGTAGAGCAGGTCGGCGCCGGACATGACGAACTTCCCGCAGCCGTGGCAGTTCAGGTTCCACGGGCACGCGCCGCCGAGGACGACGGGCTGGAAGGTGCAGAACCCGCCTTCGGCGGGGGTGCTGGTCCTGGTCAGGTCGATCATCAGGGCCTGAGCCTGGCCGGGGGTCATGCCGCCCGGGCCGGCTGAGATGAGCGTGCCGGGTTCGGGTGCGCCCGGCCCGGTAACCCAGATCGCGTTGAGCGCGTCTTCCAGGACGGGGTCGGTGCTGGCGAGATGGACGTAATGCTCGGCCATCCGCTCGGAAACCTGGCCGAGGTAGCGCTTGACGTGGCTGAGCGTCGCGCCGTTGCGCAGCAGCGCGGTGGCCAGGGAATGACGTGCCTGGTGCGGCACGCACGCGCCGATGCCGAGCCCGCCGGCCCACGCGCGGAAGTGGCGGTTGAACCAGGCGGGGCTGACCGCGCAGGTGAACGTCAGGTTGGCGTTCTTGCGGGGGAACAGCGCGATCACGCCGCGCTCGGCCGGTGACGGGGGCCGGCCGCGGAGGCGCTCGAACTTCTCGCAGGTCGCGGCCTGGCGGCGGGCCAGCCGCTCATAGAGCGGTTCGGGGATGCGGATGGCCTGGTCGTAGCGGCCGACCTTGGTCTGGTCGTGCCAGAGCATCGCCAGGCCGTTGTAGCGGCCCAGGCATTCCAGCCGCAGGTTGCGGACCTCGCTGCTTCGGCGGCCGGTCGTGACCAGGGTCTCCCAGATGTCGCGGAGCCCGCGGCCGTCCTCGTCGCGGGCGTCCAGGGCGGCCAGGTTCACCTCGGCGGCCAGCGCCCGGGCGGCTTCGTCGGGGAACGGGCGGCGCCGCCCGGATGTGAGCCCGCCGTGGGGGATGGCGGTGATGAAGGCCCGGTCCAGCCCGAGGGACTCACACGCCCCCGATTCCAGGCCGGCCCGCAGCACGCCGCGGGCACCGTCGAAGATGGTCGCGGCCGTGCCCGGCCTGGCCGTGGTCTTGCGGCCGTCCCGGCGGTGGATGCCCAGCTCGGGCAGGCCGCGGCGGGCACGCTCACGCTGGCCGGCGATGAACGCGATGGCGTCCTGCCCGCTGAGCTGGACCGGGTCATCCCCGCCCGCGCGGGCGCTGGCCCGCAAGAACGCCGACAGTTCCACGCAGCCGCGGCGGGCGACCACCAGCGGGACGGGGCTGCGTGGCGGCGCCGTCGCCGTCAGCCGGGCGGCCATCCAGTCCCACAGCAGGTCCCGCAGCCACGGCTGGGTGACCTCGGCCAGGCTGAAATGGCTGCCCCGGCCGTTGAACCGCACCCCGAAATGGCCGGTTTCCAGGAATCCGGCGCGCCTGGTGTCCTGCCGGGTGTGATAGATCAGCCGCAGCTCGGTGAGCATGCCCTTGCCTGCCCGGGCGGCCAGGCCCGGGGAACGTGGACAGGTCCGCTTCGGTCAGGGAGTTCAGGTCCCGGCCGCGGCACTGGTTCACCAGGTGCTGCACCTGCATCAGGGTCCACTGCCTGCCGTCGGGCTGCTGGGTGCGGCGATGCAGCAGCCACTGGATCTCCGCGCGCAGCAGCGGCCGCGTTCCCAGCAGCGACACGCGGCCGTTGTTCCGGCACTGGGGGTCGGCCCGCCGGCACCATTCGCGCCACGATGCCTTGTCGCCGAAGCTGGCCACGGCCGGGCCTTGCCGGTATACCCACTTACCGGGCAGCCGGGCGGTGCCGGGCCGCCCGTCCGCGTCGTAGCGGTGGTCGTGGAACAGGCACAGCCGCAACGGCGAGGCGGCCACGGCCGGGCAGGACACGACCTGGCATGTGCCGTATCCGGGCAGCGCGGCCTGCGATGCGCACCACGCCGCGAAGTCGGTGAGCCGGCGGCGGCGGGTGTTCCACCGTTCCCGGTGGCGCCCGCACAGCTCCAGCCGGCCAGCGGCCGGCAGGCCCGGGCAGATCCGGCACGGGGCACCGTCATGGAACCGCGGCGGCGGCTGCGGCCTGGCCTGGGCGAGGAACGCCGGCATGCCCGTGCCGGACTCCCGCGCGGCGGTCCACTGTCGCTCGTGCGCGGCGCAGAGCTCCCGGGCGTCCCCCCGCCCGCGGCGGCACTGCGGGACCACGCATGACCACCGGAAGACCGGGTCGCCAGGCCGGAACCGCGATCGCCTCGGCGCGGAACAGCGGATCGAACGACGGCGCGGCGATCAGCGCGGTCAGCATCTCCAGCCGGTCCCCGGCAGCCCGCCGTGCCGCCCAGTCCGGGACCAGCACCAGCGCGCCCGCGCCGCTCACCGCTGGCCGCCCGCCCACACCCGGGCCAGGGCGGCGGTGAATACCGGGTCATGCAGGTCCGGATGACCGTAGACGTCCTCGACGGTCCGCGTGGACGCCCACCCGCCGGCCTGACGGGCGACCAGCAGGTTCCCCCCCGAAGCGTCCAGCACGGCCGTGGCGAATGAGTGACGGAACATGTGCGGCCGGACCCGCGGTCCCAGCCCGGCGCGGGCACCCGCGCGGCGCAGCATCCCCCGCGCCGCGTCTGCCGTCCACGGCTGCCCGGCGCCCGGGCCGGCCAGCTGGACGAGCAGCATCCCGTGCCCGGTGCCCGCCCGCGGGTACTCACTCGTCAGGTACTCAAAATAGGAATGCACCATCGCCGGGCTGACCCGTTTCACCAGACCCCCGGTGACCACCCCGCCGGTCACCAGCCAGTCCGGTTTCGTCTTGGCCGCCGCGCGGTTGGGGTTCCCCGGCCGGTGGCACACGTGCACGTGCGGGGCCGTGCACTGCCCGCATGCCGCATCCGCGCGCAGATGCAGATCGGCCAGGTGCAGCCCGGCCAGCTCGCCGATCCGCAGCCCCCCGTCCGCCAGCCATGTCACCACCAGCCGGTCACGAGCCGTCCTCACCGCCGCCAGCAGCAGCGGCCGGGCCTGATCCGGCAGCATCTTCGGGTGGGGGGCAGCGGGCCGGAACACCGCCAGCGGGTTCACCGGCACTGACTGCGTCAGGTGACCCAGCATCCGGCGGTCCCGGTCAGCCCGCGACGGCAGCTTCCGGGCGTCCAGCCCGGCCCGCAGCGCCGTGTTCACTCCCAGCGCGCACTGGTGCAGGTAGAACCCCTTCACGCAGGCCGCCGCCACCTGCAGCGCCCGCGCGCCGTAAGGCCGCCTGGGCGCCACCCGCCACGGCCGCTCCCCCGGCACCGGCAGCTTCGCCCCGGCCGCGCCCATATACCGGATCAGGTCCTCCAGCCGCACCGACTCCGCCGCCAGGCCCTCCCGCGCCAGCCACCGCAGATGATCCACGAGGAAGAACGCGTACGTGCGCTGCGTGCCCGACCCCTCGAACGAGCGCAGGAACCCCTCGGCCGCCCCGACCGTCACCCCGCCGGCGTCCACGATCGTGAACGAACGGCGCCCGTCCCGGCGCACGACCATCTGGACCCGCAGATCACCGACTATCAGCCCGGCGCGCATGCCACCCCCAGGGGCACCCCCGCGAAGGCACGCCATATCAACGACAAGATCGGTAAACGACAGCCCGGACCCTACGCTAAGACCCGGCCGCGCACATGGCGGGCGCGCCGGAGCCGCCCGGTAAAGCGCCAGGATGGAGTCGGTGACCTCGTCGCTGAACTTCGCCGTCTTCGCGGCCAGCCGGACGGTCTCCTCCGGGCGGGTGACCGGCACCCCGGCGGTCCGCTCGATCTCGGTCACCTTCGCCTGCAGATAGGCCGGGGACAAGAAGGTGGCGACGGCGTCGCGGGCCCGGGCGGTGATCAGGGCCAGTTCCTTGTCCTGGGTGTCGGCGGTGTACCGGATGACGCCTTCGTCCTGCCGCGATCCCAGGTGCACCGCCCGGGCGACGTCGGCGATGATCTGCAGGCCGTTGCCGCAGAATCTCCGCGACGGACGATTCATATTGCCTCTCCTGCAATCGCGTGTCGGGATGTTCGGACGTGGTGCGGGTCTGTGCTGGCCGGGGCGGCTTTCACGGGTTCGCTGTGTGATCATGCCGGGCGGTGCCGACAGTTACGGCGGCGGCGTTGTGCCGTCAGGGCCGGTTTCGCGGGCTGGTGCGGCGGGCGGCCGGGTTCAGGTGGCCGGATCCGGCGATGCGCCGGCGGCAGGCGGCCTCGATGTTGGTGGTCCACGGGATGCACAGCCTGCCGCCGGGGCCGCGCCGGGCGTCGAGCTGGGCGGATTCGATCCAGTGGTAGATGACGCTGGTGCTGCAGCCCAGCCGCCGGGCGGCTTCGGCGACGGGGACCTCGCCGCCGGCGTAGGGGGCGGGGGCGGGGATGTTGTAGGCGTGGCGGATCCACTGGACGGCCTTGACGTCGAAGGGGCGGCCGTGGCCGGTGGTCAGCCCGGCGGCGTTGAGCCGGCCGGCTAGCTCGTCGTTGCTGGTGGCCGGTCCGAGCTGCCGGGCGAGCTCGACTGCGGCGGCCGGGGTGCGCTTGGCCGTGCCGGAGTGGATGGGCCGGTCGGTGGCAAGTTCGTCGGTGGCGCCGGTGTGCCAGCGGATTCCGATGCGCACCTGGCCGGGTTGCTGCCCGGGGAGCACGGTGATGTCGGCGATCAAGGTGCGCAGCAGCCGTTTGCGGTCCTTGCTGCTGGTGGCGGGCGCGTGCCAGAGTCCGGGCAGGTCGGCGGCGAGTTTCTCCAGTTCCGCCCGGCCGGGCAGCGGCGGCTGCGCGTCCCGGGCGGCCTCCAGCGCTTGCTCGGCCTCGGCGAGGGCGGCGAGCCTGTCCTCCCAGCGGGCCTCCAGGCTGCGGGCGACCAGCCGGTTCTCCGGCTCGACCTGGCTGAACGCGCGCTCGGCCCGGCCGGCCTCATAACGGGCCCGTTCCACGGCCAGCTCGGCGGCCCGGCTGACCCGCTGGTGCCGGCCCGCGACCTCGCCGGCGGCTGACAGCGCCAGGGCGACCTGCTCAGGGGTGAGCGCGTCCAGCAGCATGCGCGCAACCGCGTCGTCCACGGTGGCGGCGGCGACTGACCGGCAGGCGGGCGTGGTGAGCAGGTCGCGGTGGGAGCTGCATTCATAGGACGGCCGCTCGCTGTGGTAACTGGTGCGCATCGGCTTGCCGCAGCTGCCGCACCAGATGATCCCCTGGCATAGCGCGCGGCCCTCGCGGGGCGGCCGTGCTCCGGCGTTGGTCCGGTTGGCCGCCAGCCTGGCCTCGTTGGCCAGGTAGTCCGGCCAGGTGATGTATCCCTCGTGATGATCTTTGATCAGGACCGGCCATTCGGCGCGGGGCCGTTCCGTCATCGCCGTGTGCACCGTGCCGCCAGGGTCGACGGTGCGGCGCGAGGTGTAGCGGCCGAACACGTACGCCCCGGCGTAGCCCGGGTTCTTCAGCACGCCCAGGACCCGGGCGTGGGTGAGGCGCCCCCAGCGCAGCTGCCCGGCCCATGCCCCGCCGTAGGCGCGCAGCGGGAACTTGCGGCCCGCGAACGCGGCGACCACGCCGTAGGCCGACCCGCCCGCGGCGAAGGCGGCGAACACGTCAGCTACCGCGACCTGGACCTCGGCATCGGGGTCGATCACGACCTCGCCGGCCTCGTCGTGGACGTAGCCGACCGGCAGCGGGGTGCGCAGCTCGCCGCGCTCGGCCGCGGCCCGCTTGTTGGCCTGCAGCCGCTGCGCCATCACGTGCAATTCCATTTCTCCCATGGTGCCCTTGAACCCCAGCAGGACCCGGTCGTTCATGTCGGCGGGATCGTAGACGCCGTCGGGGTCGATCAGCAGCGTGCCGGTGATCCGGGCGAACTCCGCCAGCCGGGCCACGTCGGCGCTGGACCGGGCCAGCCGGGTGACCTCGATCCCGAAGATCGCCCCCACATCGCCCCGGCACATCCTGGTGACCAGCTCGGTGAACCCCTCCCGGGCCACCCCCCACTTCCCGGAGATCCCCAGGTCGGTGTCGATCACCTCGATGTCGCCGCGCGCCCACCCCAGCTCTGCCGCCGTCTCCGCCAGGCCGTACTGGCTCCTGGTCGACTCGGTGTGCTGGCGGACCTGGGCCATCGAGGATTGCCGCAGGTAGATTAGCGCCGCCCGCTCCCGGTGAAAGCTCGTGATCTTGTATTCGCCGTTCACCGCAACCTCCCGCCCCGGGCCGCAGTGCCGCGGCCGTCATGTTGGCCAGCGCCGCCACTGCCTCGGCCCGCGCGGGCCCGGACAGGACGGCGGCGCTCACCGGCTAGGACAGTTCTCGCCGGGCCAGCAGCTCGGCGTTGATCGCCGAGATCTCCGCGAGCAGCTGCTCGATCTCCTCGCCGTTGCGCAGGTACCGGCGCACCACCCCGGCCAGGGACGCCGGGACGTACCTCAGCCGGCCCCGGGCCGCGGTCTTCGGGGCGAAGAAGGCATACGGACCGTGCGGCTCGCCGTCGGCGCACCGGCAGCCGGCCTTGCCGCACCGCCGCGTCTGCTCGGTCAGCGAGCCTGACAGCACCTGCTCGGCGCCCCCGAGCCGCGCGGCCAGAGCGCGCCGCCGCGACAGCAGCCGCCGCGTCGGCGTCCCCGCCAGGCCGGTCCCGGTCTCGTTCTTTTGCGCTTTCATCACAAAAGAGTATGCCGCTGCCAGGCATGACAATCAACGACCCTGCAGCGCGCGTGTCGCCATGCCCAGCGCTGCGAGCCCATCGGCCGACAGCCGGTGCGCCTCCGGCAGCTCGCCCCGGTCGGTCCACGACTCCGGCAGCGTGATCTGCCCGCTGAACCCGCCCGAGCAGGTAAACACCGTGGCACCGGCCCGGCGCCTGGCGAACAAAATCTCCAGCCGCTGCCCGTTCAGCGGATGAAAGGGATGGGTGACAACGACGAAACCCAAAGGATCATTGGACAATGCGGCACTATGCCGCCTCCGTGGCCACGATCCGCGGCGTGATCGACCAGGCGCCCTCGCCCACCTCGCTGTTGGCGATCACGAACCCGGCGAACAGCACCGGCTCGGCCCCCGGCGCGTACCCGTGTCCCTCCCGCGCCGCGGCGGCGCGGGCCCGTTCGGGGGTCCAGGTCGCGGCCGGGGATGTAGGTCTCGTCCGCCGAACGGGGAGCGGTACCCGGCCAGCAGCACCGGCGCCCAGGCCCGGATCTGCGGCGCGACCACCCGCGCGTACAGGCGGCGTTCGGTCAGGTCCAGGCCGTCGAACTCCACGTCCACGCCGGCCTGCCGGATGCCATCCAGGGTGGCCATGAGGGCGTCGAGATTGTCGATCACCTTGTAACTGTCGCTGAAGCAGCGCGCGGGCCACGCCGAGGCTGTCGCCGTCGGCCTGGAACAGGCGGACCAGGAACTTCCGGCCGTCGGGCGGGTAGCCGGCCAGGTCGTTGCCGTGCAGCCAGCCGTTCACGTTCGCGTCCCACAAGTCCGGCCGCTCGTCGCGGAGCCGGCGCAGGTAGGCGAGGTTGATGCCGAGCTTCGCGCTGATCCCCTCATCGGCGACCGCGGTGGGCCGGTAGGTCCCGGCGGCGGAGGTCACGCCGGTGTCGGACATCTGCTGGACGGCGCCGCTGATGACCAGGTTGCCCTCGTGGGCGTGGATCGCGGCCGCCGGGGCGACGACGTCGAGGCGGCGGGCGCGCTGGTGGCGCAGCATCGCGACCATGTCCGGCAGCGTGGCGTTACGGGTGGTCAGGAACTCAGGAGCGGTCATGACGGACTCCGATCAGTACGAGGATGGGTGTGCTGGCGCCGCCGCACGAACGGCGGCCGCGTCCGGACTGGGTCCGGGGAATGGCGAAAGGGGCCGCCGGCCGTGATGGCCGGCGGCCCCTGGATGCAGGAGCGGGTGAGTGCCCGGTCAGGCCGCCTCGGACGGCATGCCGTCCAGGCCGTCACCGCCTTCGGGAGCGGCGTCGTCGCTTCCGCCTTGAGCGTCGTCGTCGGCCCGGCTGGTCTCGCCGGCGCCGTTCTGGCCGTGACCGCCGTCGGCAGCGGCGTCTTCGCCGGGCGCGTCGGCCCGGCTGGTGCCGTCGTCGGCGTCCGCGTCGTGGTCGTCGCCGGGGATCGGCTCGGCCGGGGTGTCGCCCGCGTAGGGAACGCCATCGGCCACGGCCTGCTCGATGACGGTCAGGTGGTAGCCGATGCTGGCCAGGAACGCCAGGTACCGGCCCGCGTCCGGCCGCGGGCACGGACTGTAACGGTCCGCCCGCCAGGTGCTGCGGGCAGCCTCGGTGCCCGACATCGCGGCCTCATACGCGGCGGCGATCGGGGCGAGCATCAGCAGCGGCAGCCGCACCGCCGGGCACGTGTCACACCCGTCGGCGGCCTGGTCCGCGTGCAGCCCGGTGACGTCGGTGAACAACGGGCTGCCCGGCGCGGCGGCCAGGCCGAGCCGCAGCGGCTCGGGCATGGTCAGCAGCTGCGACGGCGACGAACCGGGCCACCTCCCGCGGGGCGGCGCGGCGGGCGAACAGCTGCGGCAGCCACCGGCGGCGCACCTCCGCCGCCGCCGCCCACGCCTTATTGCCCTCGATCACCAGCCGGCGGCCCGGATCCGGCGGCACGTCGGCCGCCGGGTCGTCCGGCAGCGGCGAGGGCGCTGCCGCGTCCGGGTCCGCGCCCTCGCGTCGTTCCCGCCTGCCGGGCGGCGGGCCGAAGGTCCGCACGGTGTGCCCGTGCTCGGCCGGGGCGGCGCAGTAGTGCACCGGGTGCGCCAGGTTCCACGACTGGAAGTACGCGCCCCGGCCCGGGCAGCCCGCGTGGGCCTCCGGGGTGAGATCCGCACCGTCGTGCACCAGGCCGGCCAGCCGGGCAGCGCCGTCCGGCAGGCCCTCGGTGACCGTGATCCCGGCCGCCTCCAGCTCCGCGACCAGCTGCTCGTGCTGCGCGGCCTCGGCGCGGTCCTGCCGGATCCGCTCCGCCACGTACTCGACGGTCAGCCCGCGGCGCAGCGCCTCCAGAACCGTGGCGACCGCTGCGTCGTCGCCGTCGAACTCGGCCAGCAGCGCCAGCTCATCCAGCGACAGCTGCGCGGCCAGGTCCCCCGCCGCCGCCCGCGTCTCCGCCGACATCTTCCCGGCGGCCAGGGCGGTCTTGATGTCCTCGGCCTTACGGCCGGTGGACTTACGGATCCGGGTCCGCGACGCCCCGGCCTCGTGCGCGGCGAACAGCGCGGCGGCTTCCTCGACCGGGGCGAAGTTCCGGCGGTGGCCGTCGCTGTTGGCGACCACCATGTCCAGGAACTGCCCCGCCTGGTCCCCGGCCCGGCCGGCGTCCAGGACGCAGGGCACCTCGGCCAGCCCGGCCTGCACGGCGGCGGCCAGACGGCGGTGCCCCTCGATCACCAGGAAGCCGCCGTCGTCGTGCGGGGTGACCAGCAGCGGGATCCGCACCCCGGTCTCGGCGACCGACGCCAGGAACTGCGGGGTCAGGTCCAGGTCCTCCCGGACATTACCGGGATGGGCGGTGAGCTGGTCAACGGCGACCATGTACGCGGGCTGCGGACCCGGCGGCAAACCGTCAGGCTCAGCGCTTTCGGCGGCGGGTTCGCCGCTGGCAGGCATCTCGGGCATGGCAAAACACCTTTCTCGTGAAGCGAATGGATCGGGTGATGGGCACGCGGAGGCGGGAGGGAAGACCCGCCCCCGCGACGGCCCGCTCAGCCCGGTGCAGGCAGGCAGCCGGAACTGCCGGGCGCACGCGCAGCGAAGGCATCAAGGAACTGCCAGCTGTCATGACCGCAGGGCTGTCCGGGCCGGGCCGGGCGGCGCGGTGGCCTCCCGGCGGTCAGCCGGCAGGCGCCGCGGCGGCAGGGGCCCGCATCACCGGCCGTCCCGGGGCGGCGCAAGATGTTTCCCGGCGGGCACCAGCACAGCGCCGGCGAAGCCGGCACCAGGAGATCGCCCGCGTCCCGGGAAAGATCTCTGACCGCCCCGGGGCGAGCGCAGCGAGAGGCCGGTTGCGGGAACCAACGACGCGGCGCAGGCTGACCCCGCCGGGAGCCACGCCGCCCGGGCAGCCGGCCCAGGTGCACGGCCGCTGGCTGGCGAGCGGCCGGACGCGGCTAGTCGCTGAAGCTCTGGCCGCCGGCCTGCTCAATGCCGAGGTTGCGCACACATCGTCGGAATCGAGGCTGGCTGGATCCCGCCGCCGTCCCCGCGGAGCCTGCGGACGAGCTGCCCTGGCTACTTTCAATGGACTCTTATTGCAGTCCGCAGATCAGTCGTTCGCAGGCTTGCCGGCCTGGGCCTCACGGTGGTCGATCCACTCAGCCAGCTTGTCCAGCGTGCCGGCCTTGACCGGGTGCCCGGATGGCCGGCCTTCGCCGCTGCGCCGCCAGCAGACGAAGCCGAAGCCGTCGAAGCCGCCCTGCAGCACGTACCGGGCGCCGTACTCCCTCATCCAGGCGCCCACGTTGATGCCGAACCGCGGGCCGCCGAGCTGCCGGGCTTCTAGCCGCCCGGCGTCGAGCGACGGGCCGGAGATCCACCCGCCGACGTCGCCGAGCACCTGAGCCGGGCCGTCCTCATCATCACTGATCACTGCATTCCCCTGCCGCTGGCCGCATGTCAGATAGAGCATAGCTTCTACATAGCGATGTAGATACCGATGTAATACCTAGCCAAACTGTTTGCGCAGGTCACAGGTGGCTACCGTGATCATGTGAGTGATCTTGCAGCGCCGGGCGGCAGGGATTCGGACCTGCGGTACATGCGCGTCGCGAACGACATCGCCGCCCGCATCAAGTCCGGCGAGCTGGCCCCGGGAACACGGCTCCGCTCCGAGCTGGACCTTGCCGAGCGCTACGGCGTGGCCTACCAGACCATCCGCCATGCGATGAAGGTGCTCCGCGAGCGCGGCCTGATCGTCAGCATCCAAGGCCGCGGGACCTTCGTGCAAGACCCGCTGCCGACCACTCCGGAATCCTGACGCAGCAGCACGCCTGGCCCCGGCGACCGCCGCCGCCAATCTCGATCTTGTTCAACGCGAACCGCCTGCACGCCTGTCCGGCGAGCCAGGCAAGAGCCGGTCCGTGCCGCCCAGTACCGCCAGCCGGTGTTCAAGCCGACGGTCAAATGACGGTCAAACGATCTTGAGAGCTATCTCGCCAGTCTTCGGCAAGCTCCTGAACTGCACTTATGGTCGGGATGGCGAGATTCGAACTCGCGGCCTCCTGCTCCCAAAGCAGGCGCGCTAACCAAGCTGCGCCACATCCCGTAAGCCAGCCGAAGCCTACCCTGCCGGGCCGGGTAAGAGGCAGCTGCCGTCGGCTTGGTCAGGACACGCCAGCTTGCCTGCTGGCTGTCCCCGGCACAAGGCAGCCCGGCGGGCGCAGCTGCCCCTACGGCGCGGAAACGGTACGCTACGGCGTGGCGGCCTTGCCGCTGCGCGGGCGTAGCTCAATGGTAGAGCCCCAGCCTTCCAAGCTGGTCATGAGGGTTCGATTCCCTTCGCCCGCTCCACCGCCCCGGCCCAGGTCAGGGGCATGATCATCAGACTCTGGCCGCGCAGTGTCGGCAGTTGCGGCTTCGTCGTGGTGATAGCGACAGGTGATTGCCCCTCAGCGCTCGCGCAGGCCGTCCACGCGGGGGCCAGCGCACCCCAGTGCGCCGGCCCGACTGGTGACGCTGGGTCATGCGTCCAGGTCGGCGGCACGGCAGCCATGGCGGCGTCCGCGGTGCTGGCTGCGCCGGTGCGAGCCAGCGGGCCGGCTCGGCTGGCCCGGGCAAGCCATCGCCTGGCGGCCGGCCGGTCAAGGATGAGCGCTAGCCCGCAAACCGTTCCGATACCGACGGCTGCGCCGGCCACGGTATCGGTGAAGTAGTGCCATTCCAGGCCGATGACCGCGATAGCGACGACGACGCCAAGCGCGCACGCTGCCGCCGGGATCAGTACGCGCAGCGGCCCTGCCTTGGGCCGCTGCGGCGAAATCAGCAGCAGCACCGTGACCACCGCAGCTAGTGCGAACACCGCTGTGGTGTGCCCGCTGGGGTAGGTAAGCACGCCCAGATAGGTGCGGTGCACCAGGGGCTTGAGCAGGCCGTCGTCCAGTCCGACGGCAGCCGGAACAGCGACCGCGGCAAGCACGGCGCCATTTAGCCGGCCGGTGAGCAGGCAGGTGACGGCAATGGCTGCGCTCAGCCCGCCCGCCGGAATCAGCGAACCAGGAAAGGCAAGCCACAGCACGAGTTCCCGATGGCCGCCGGGCCAGCTAATGAGCGGGGCGTCGACGGCGTGATCGAGCCAGTCTGCCCTGGCCTGGTGCGCGAATAGCATGCCGAGCAAGGCAACCAGGAGCGCGCAGCAGGCCAGCAGAGCGCCGACCCATGGACGGGCAGCGACCGCCAGCAGAGGCCGGCCGGGCCGTAGGTGTATGCCGTCCACTCCACTCCTGACCAGTGCTTGTCGGCCGGCGGAGCCGGCGACCCCGGCTAGCCAGCCTAGTGTCAAGGAGTCCGATTCACGTTTGCGGCCGGTCGAATGCCTGGCCGCGCCGGTCCGTGACCTGGCCCGGGCCAAGACCGTGGCCAGAACCTGCGACGCGGCGGAGAATGGGGTGGTGCGCGCCGGATCGGCACTTGTGGTGCTCATCATGTTGCTGGTGGGCAGCCTCGCGGCCTGCGCCAGAGGTGCTATGCCCGCTCAGTCTGCCAAGCGGGCAACCGCGACCACATCGGCGGCGCTGCCCGAAGGTCGTGCGCTGGGGGCGCCAGGATGCCATCCGGCGTCACCCGTGACCCTCTTCAGCTCCTTCCTCCCGCAGGTTAAGGGCACCGGCCATGGCGCCTCGCTGTGGGGATTGCTGATGTTCCCGCACACGCTGCCCGCCCGGGTTGGCGATCAAGAGAAGATCGTATGGCGGATGACCGGCACGGGACTGCTTACCTTGCAGGCGATCGCCCCAGGCGGCAAGCGCCACCGGCTGGCCTGGGGCCCGGATGCCCACCAGAGCAGTAGCTGGGATAAGCCGGGAGACGAGTGGGGCGCGGGCTATGTCTTTACCGAGCCGGGCTGCTGGGATCTTCGCGCCGTCCGCGGCAAATCCACCGCTGATGTGTGGATCAGCGTCGTCACCCGGTGAACCGGGATACCCCGGGACAGTCCGGTGGCCCGGGTCAGCAGGCACCGGCCGGATGCGCCAGCTGCCCGGCCTGGATGCAGGCTTCGCCGACTGGACGGCGATGTCGGCCTGGGGCGCGGAGCCGCACTCGCCGGAAGAGGAGGCTCCGGTAGTGCGCCGGATGCTCGCCACCACCTTCCCGCCGCCCGCGCGTGTCGCCGCCAAGACCGGCAGCCTCGTCGGCGTGGTGCGCAACGAGATCGGCCTGCCGGCTAGCCCTTGAGCGCGGGCAAGAGGCCGACCGGGCCGCGCACGAACTCACCCAGCGCAGCAAGGTACTGGGCAAAGATGACCTGGCCGGTTCATATCCTCAGCTGCCGCGCATTTAGCCATACCGTGACATAGGCGTACGCTACAGAGCAGAAGTGCCAGTATGAGCCTGCAGCTGGCCAAGCGCGTGTGTGCAGGCGGTCGCGCCGCGCAGGACCAGGTGGCATGGCAAGACCAGGCCAGGCAGAGGCAAGGATTACGCGATGCGCCAGTTGGTAGTTAGCTCGCCTTCCACGTCAGCGATCGCACCGACACCGACACCGACACCGACACCGACACCGACACCGACACCTGATGATCCCCTGGACCGCACGCATGGCAGCAGCTGGAGGGCTGCAGGAAACGATGCGGCCGCTCTGGCCGAGCTGGCCCGGTACCTCAGCGAGGACCACGACCGGATCGCCAAGGGCCTGAATGACGTCGTGATCCACCGGATCTTCGCCGCAGGGCTGGATCTCCAGGCTGCGCTTGGCCTGATCGGTGATCACTGCGGGGCCGGCAAGATCTGCCACGCCATCGATGAACTGGACCGGGCCATCAGGGACATCCGCGATGTCGTCTACGATCGCCACCCCGGCAGCTACCGCAAAGAGGGATGAGGCCTGCCCGGGAGTGCAGGCTAGGAGCCGGGCCGGCGAGCTGTAACAACCTATGCCGGACGAAACGCCGCAGCGCGATGGCCACAGCCGTGCTGCCCGGCATCGCCAGAGCCGCCAGCGCTGACCCTTACTTCGCCGGGCCAGCTGCCCGGCGCTGCTGAGCTCGTCGCGCCGGGCGGCGTTCCCGACGGGACGCGAAGTTACCAGTATCCGCCGTTGCCGAGGTGCCAGTAGATCGCGGTGGCATCATCGCTCGGCTTGCCGCGCGGCCAGCGCGAGCAGTCCGCGTCACTCGCCTCGGCGGCGCGGACCAGCCGGATCAGCTCATCCGGGCCGGCCTCGCGCAAGAGCGCCACCATGGCAGGCCAGGAGCGCAGCCCGTACTGGTCGGCCAGGCGGGCCGCGCCGTCGCTGAGCAGCGCGACGCCGCGCAGCCCGGCCAGCGGGAACACGCCGGTCAGGCTATTCGCAGCAGCCTCCGGGCTGGCCGCGGCCACTCGGTAGCGGCCCGCACGGCGCTCATCGGTGATGATCATCGGCTCGCGGCCGTCCGCGCGATCGGCCGCGACGGTCGAATCGGACAGGGCGAGGTACTCGATTCCGTCGCCGCCGCGGCGCAGGGCCGCGACCGTGGCGGACGGGGTGCGCGGGTTCGACAGGTCGCAGCTGTCCGCGTGCCAGCCTCGCACCTGCCCGATGGCGGCGGCTAGCGCGTCGGTCAGCGGCGCGCCAGGGCCCGCCAGGATCCCGGCGAGCAGGGCTGTGCCCAGACTGCGCGCGTACCAGGCAACGCCGTGCATGCATCCGCTGCCGACGGCCCCCGGAACCTGGGTCACGCCGTCCAGCAGCACGGCGACCCCGGGCGCGACGGCGGCGAAGTCCTCGTTCGGCCAGCCCGGCGTGCCCGCATCGCTGGCAAGCATGACCCGCATTCCCCGCAGCCCCTCCCGTTCTGTCGTGCCTCCGGTTTCCCGTGGTGCCCTCCCGTTGCCCGTCATGACTGTATAGCGAGCTACCGGCCGGGCCCGAAAGGCCTGGCCGCGTGCCCCGGCGCCGCCGCCTCCCGGAACCCCCTTTTCCGGCCGCTGGTGTCACGGGGCGCTGGGCTGTCTCGTCTGAGAGTGCGATCACATCGACGTAATCGCGAAGAGGAGTTGTCATGCGAGTGTTTGTCGCCGGAGCGACCGGCGTCATCGGGCAGCAGCTGGTGCCCCAGCTGGTGGTGGCCGGCCACCAGGTAATCGCCACCACCCGGAGCGCGGCCAAGACCGACCGCCTGCGGGCGCTCGGCGCGGAGCCGGCCGTCGTGGACGGGCTGGACGCGATGGCCGTCGGCGAGGCAGTCGGCCGGGCCGAGCCGGAGGTGGTGATCCACCAGATGACGCAGATCGGCGCGCTGACTAACTTGCGTCGCTTCGACCGCGTATTCGCGGTCACCAACCAACTCCGCACCCGCGGTACCGACAACCTGCTCGCGGCGGCCACCGCGGCCGGCGCCCGCCGGTTCATCGCGGCGAGCTTCAGCGGCTGGACCAACAGCCGTACCGGCGGCCCGGTCAAGACCGAGGCGGACCCGCTGGACGCCAACCCGCCGGCCGCGCAGCGTGAGACCGCAGCGGCGATCCGGTATCTGGAGACCGCGGTGACCGAGGCGTCGCCGGTAGCGGGGATCGTGCTCAGGTACGGCTCGTTCTACGGCCCTGGCGCGTCCGACGAGTTCTTCGGCCTGGTCCGTAAGCGCAAGATGGCGGTGGCCGGAAACGGCGCGGGAATCTGGTCTTTTATTCACGTCGCCGACGCCGCCGCCGCTACCGTCGCTGCGCTCGATCACGGCAGCCGCGGCGTCTACAACATCGTCGACGACGAGCCTGCCAAGGTGGCCGACTGGCTGCCTTATCTCGCGGACGTGCTGGGCGCAAAGCCGCCGATGCACCTGCCAGTCTGGCTGGCCCGGCTGATGGCCGGCCAGGTCGGCGTGTCGGTGCTGACCCAGATCCGCGGCTCGTCCAACGCCAAGGCGAAGGCGGAACTTGACTGGGCGCCCGCCTGGGCTAGCTGGCGGCAGGGCTTCCGGCAGGCCGCCACCGGACTGAGCGTGGCGGAGCACGCAGGCGAGCGATCGGTACGCTCGGTACGGTGAGCGTGACCGAGGTTTACGAGGCCCTGCGCCCGCTGATGTTCTCGATCGCCTACCGGATGCTGGGCAGCGTGGCGGATGCCGAGGACATCGTCCAGGAGGCGTTCCTGCGCTACCACCGGGTAGTGACCGGCGGAAGTGCGGTCGAGTCACCGAAGGCATTCCTGTCCTCGGTCACTACTCGGCTGAGCATCGACCAGCTGCGGTCCGCACACAGCCGCCGCGAGTCCTACGTCGGGCCGTGGCTGCCCGAGCCGGTGCTGACCGGCGCGACCGTGGGCGGGGCGCCGACGAGCAGGGCAGCGAGTGGTCAGCTGGCGCTCAGCCCGGTGGCGACTGGCCCGCCGGCGCCGGACCCGGCCGCGCACGCGGAGGACGCCGACTCGCTGTCCATGGCGTTCCTGCTGCTGCTGGAGCGGCTCAGCCCGACCGAGCGGGCCGTCTTCCTGCTGCACGACGTGTTCGACTATGGCTACGGCGAGATCGCCGGCATAGTCGGCAAGAGCGAGGACAACTGCCGCCAGCTTGCCCGGCGGGCACGGCAGCACGTTGCAGAGCACAAGCCGCGGTTCGAGGCGTCCCGCCGGGAGCGTGACGAGCTTGCCGCGCGGTTCTTCGCCGTGCTGGATGAGAACGACATGTCCGGCCTGGTCGACTTGCTGGCGGCCGACGTCGTGGTCTACGGCGACAGCGGCGGGACCCGTCCGTCGTGGCCGCGCCCGATCATGGGGCGGGACAATGTCCAGCGGCTGGTCGCCGGCCGAAGCCGGCAGGTTCGCGAACTGGGCGTCACGCTGCGCCGGGCCGAGATCAACGGGCAGCCGGGAGCGATGTTCTACGACTCCAGCGGGCTGCTGGCCAGCGTCCTGTGCCTGGACATCGCCGATGGCGTCGTACAGGCCGTCCGCTCGGTCATCAACCCGGACAAGCTGCACCACCTGGGCCCGTTGTCCGACTTCCGCACGCACCTCCGCGCCCCCCGGCCCGGCGGCGACGACTGACCCGCCCGGGCAGCTGGGTTGCGGGCGGCCGACCTGCGGGCGACCGGGCCACCGGCGGCTGAGCCACCGGCGGCTGGGCGGCGATCGCCGCTGCTGCCTGACGGGCGCGAGCGGCGATCTCGTCGGATTGCTGCCAGCCTGACCACCAGCCAGGCCGCAGGATAGTCTCGCCGCGCTCGATGGTTGCGGCCAGTTCACGGGCCGCGATGGCGAGCGGCCTGAACCGGATCGCGTGGCCGAGGTGGTCAAGCTCCGCGGCAGAGAGCCGCCGCCGGGCCCAGTAACCGGTCAGCACGGCATCGACGCGGGTAATGTCCGGCGGCGCAGGCCGGCCCGCCGTGGAGCCGAACGCGCAGCCGTAGAGCAGGACGCCGAGCGCCGCGGCCGCCGGGCCATGCCCGACGCCATCCCAGTCGAAGAAGACGAGGCGGCGGCCGGGCGTGCGCAGCACGTTGCCCGGCTGGCAATCGAGATGAACCAGGCTGAAAGGCAGCTGCCCGCACGCGTCTGTGCCCGCTAGCGCCGATCGCAGTTCTTCGTAGGGCGCTGCCAGCGGGCCAGGCACCCGACCGGCCACCGATGCCAGCCGGGCCAGTCCGAAGTCAAGGTCGTCCCGGGGCAGCGCGGCCGCCCGCCGGGGCGGATGCCCGTCCGCGGCCGCCTCGGGCGGCAGCGCGTGCATCCGCCCGACGATCTCGCCCAGCGAGTGCAGCACCGCCCGGGTAAGCCTCGGCGGGCTGCCCGGGATGAACCGGGTGACCAGCACGCTCCGGCCATCCAGCGACGCGATCCGTGCGCCGCCGGGCGCGGTCACCAGCCGCTCGGCCGGGATGTGCGCACGCGCCATCAGCAGCAGCACGGCCGCGTCCGCTTCGATCCGCTCCGGCGGGAACTCCCGCGGGAACAGCCGCACCACCCAGCTGTGCCCGGCGTCGCGGTCCAGCCGGTAGACCGCTTTCTCGCGCTGGTGGTAGAAGGCGGACGTGCCCGCGACTGTCGTCCGGTACTGCCGCTGCACGAGGGCGACCAGCGCGGACAACTCGGCCTGCTGCTCGGCCGCTGTCAGCTCAGCGGTGTCGGGCATCACTCACCACGCCTTCCGGGACGGCGAGCTCGTGCTACAACGTGGCCATGAGCGACTCGCCAGCGGACTATTCACAGAGCATGCCCACCCAGCCCAGGAAGGCTGCAGATTTCGGTGCCATCTATGAGAGTCGGCCACCATGGAAGTCGGGCGGCCACGGGCAGCGTTACTCCGGCTGGCCGAGGCAGGCCTGCTGGCAGTAGCATGCGGCCGTCCCGGCCCGTAACATCGGCGCCATGGGATTCCCTTGACTTTGACCTGACCCTGCGGCACGCGGCCCGCCCTTCCTGTCTGACCTGGCCGGTTAGACAAGGAAGGATGACACGTGACACGCATGACATTCCGGTCCCGGCAGCCAGCGCTGACCGGGGCGGCCGTTCTCGCGTCGGCGCTTGCCGTCGAGCTAGTCGATGAACTCGTCGATGGCGTCAAGGGCGCGGCGTTCCCGCTCATCCGGCACGACCTGGCGCTGAGCTACGGGCAGATCGGCCTGCTCGCGTCGGTTCCGCTGCTGCTCGGCAGCCTGCTTGAGCTCCCGCTCGGGGTGCTGGCCGGGCACGGCAAGCGGCAGCGTATCGCCGTGCTGGCCGGCGGAATTGCGTTCATCGGCTCCCTGCTGGCTGCGGCTGCGGCGCACTCGTTTGCCGCGCTGCTGATCGCATTCGTGGCCTTCTTCCCGGCTTCCGGGGCGTTCGTCAGCCTGACCCAGTCCGGCCTGATGGACGCCGACCCGGCCCGGCAGGAACAGCACATGGCCCGCTGGAATCTGGCTGGCTCGACCGGCGCGGTGGCCGGGCCGGTGCTGCTGATCGCCGTCCTGGCTAGCGGGGGCGGCTGGCGGGCGGCGTACCTGGTGCTGGCCGGCTTCGCCGCGGTGGCCTGGCTGGGGGTGGCCCGCCGCGGACCGCGGCCGGCTCCGCGGCCGGGAACGGCAGCGGCACAGGGGCCGTCCGCTGCGCGGCGGGTACGGCGGGCTCTCCGGCAGCCTGGAGTCGTCCGGTGGCTTTTCCTGCTCGAGGTCGCTGACCTGCTGCTTGACGTGCTGACCGGGTTCCTGGCGATCTACCTGGTGGATGTCGTGCACGCCACGGCAGCCGAGGCTGCGGCCGGGGTAGCCGTCCGCTTGGTGGCCGGCCTGGCTGGCGACGCGGCGCTCGTCGGCCTGTTGGAGCGGACATCCGGACGCCGGGTACTCACGGCCAGCGCCGCCATGGCGGCCGTGCTGTATCCCGCGTTCCTGCTGGTGCCCGGGTTCTGGCCGAAGCTGGTCGTGCTGGCCGGGCTGAGCTTTGCCACCGCGCCCTGGTATCCGGTGCTGCAGGCAAACCTGTACGGCAGCCTGCCCGGTGAGAGCGGCGTGGTGGTGACCCTGACCAGCGCCGCCGGCCTGGCCGGCAGCATCGGCCCGCTGGCTGCCGGGTTCCTGGCCGAGCGCCTCGGGCTGGCCTGGGCGCTGGCGGCGCTCGCCTTGGCGCCGGCCTGCCTGCTCGCCGGCTGTGCGCGCAGCGGAACCGGGGCGGGCCGCCACCGGGGCGGCGGGGCAGGCGTCTCCCCCGGGCCGACGTCCGCTGATCGCGGGCTGACTGACGACGGACGACGACCGCGCCGTCGCGGACCACGGCAAAGTTCAGCGACCAGTTTATCCGCGGTCCAGGCTCCGGCCTGCCGCCAGTGGAATTGCCAGGTGCTCTGCGCGGCCGGCCGGAGTTGCGACATACATTTTTCTGGTGAGCCCGAATTCACGCTGGGGCCTGACGCCACGGCAGAGCATCGAGGCGGAGTGCGCCCGCCGCGGCAAGGACGCCGTGGTTTCCGGCTGTGCCGGGCTGCTGGCCGGCCGGGAGTGCGATTCCGCGCTGGTCACTGCCCTTGGCGGGCCTGCCGCCCCGGGAGTGCTCGACGGCGGGCCGGGCTCGGCCTCTTGGTACTGGGTGCGGGTCTGGGCGGCCCGTGGGCTGCTGTGGGCGTGGGACGACACGGCGCTGCCGTCCATCGTGGCGGCGATGGCTGACGATGCCTGGCGGGTCCGCGAGATGACGGCCAAGGTGGTGGCCAGGCACCTGCTGGGCGAGGCGCTGACCGGGGTAGCCGGGCTGCAGAATGACCCGGTGCCGCGGGTCCGAGCGGCGGCCAACCGGGCGCTGGCCGCGCTGACCAGCGCGGACGCATGAAGGCTGGCGGACGGCGCAAAAAACAGCGGCATCCCCGTGCTGCACGGGGATGCCGCTGCCGTCGATCAGGAGTGGCCTCAGAAAGCGGGGCCAGGCTCCGTGGTGAACTGCTGCGGGTCAGAAACCAGTCCGCCGCTCAGGTTCTCGCGGGTGACCGCGAGCTGGTTCTGCGGGTTGTGGCTGCTGATGTTGACCGTCAGCGCCAGCGGGTGGCTGATGAAGGTGTCGCTGGCTGCGACCCACGGGCAGTAGTTCCCGGGAATCCGGCAGTCGCCGCCGAGCCCGTGCGCGGCGTCACCGACGAACAGCGTCCGGGTGCTGGCCCCGCAGGGCACCAGACGGAGGTTCTGCGCGACGCTGACGTGACGGAGGCCGACGCAAAGACCGGTCTCGTTGCTGTTCGGTGCGAAGTCCCCCTCGAACACGTCCCAGAAGGGCGGGTAGGTCAGGCAGACATACGAGGTCGGGCTCAGCCCGGCACCGCCGTCGTTCGGGCAGAACTGGCCGAGGAAGCCGACGAAGCCGCCGGTGAAGTCCTCGTTTGTCTTGGAGTTGCCGGCCCGGCGCAGGTTGAGTGAGTGGCCGCTAGCGCCCCCGACGGCGTTCATGAGGAACGCGCCCGGCCCGGTGTTGTCGAGCTCCGCGCTGGAGATGTCGGTGCAGAGGCCGCCGCAGACCGTCGTGGCGTTCTTGATGTGATGCGGCTTCGTGGATGCGCTCGCGGCGCCGGCCGCCGCGAGGCCGAGGGACGTGGTGATCGCGGCCGAGGCCGCGACCAGACAGAGCCCCCTTGTAAAGCGGTTGCGCATGGTGATTCCTTCCTGTGGTTTGCTGGGCCGGCCACCGTATCGGTGGCATGGGCGGTAAGGCTCGGGCCGGCCGCGGCTGGTGACGATGTTGGCTGTTGCTCGTTCTGCTCCCGCCCTGTCAGCCAGTGGTCGACACCTTACCATGAGTAGTCGCCCGCTTACTCAATGCGAGGACGTCCCCTGGGCCGGCATCTTCGCGGCTGACCAGACTTACATGAGGTTGACGTGTCCCCGGTCAATTCGGTTGACGCGTTCCGGCGATTTCACTGAATTAATTTTCGGGCAGTTAATACAGGCTGAATAAATGTCTGAGTTTACCTCGGATTAATCAGTCTAATTTCTCCGGACAGGACCTCTGAAGCGATATACATTTTTCTCGTAATCAATATTAATACAAGATGATGTAGTATTCGATTTACGGCTCAATGGGGTGTAGCTGGCGCAAAGTCACCGCCCGCCCGGCGGGCGCGGGCGGGCGACGTGGCGGCGCGGCCGGCGGCCGGACGGCGGGCCGGCCCATGATCACGGAAGGTTTGCGGGGGTCAACCGCGCGGATTTACCACGATCATGGACAAGCCACCCCGCCCGGGCATTACCCGGTCAGGGCGACCGATGAGCTGCCGGGCGGCTATCCGGCCGCGGATTGACCGTCACTCGCAGCGCCCAACTCGGCGGTGCCAGCGATCGCCTGGTCGACCGAGCCGGACAGGCTCTTCTTCACCGACTCCAGGATCGTCAGCCCCTGGCCGACCAGGCCAGCGGCGATCTCGCTGAGGCCATCCGCGCCGTTGAGCACGCTCACGTTCGCCCCGGCCAGGCCGCCTGCCGCCTCGCGCACGATCTGCGGCAGTTGGTCGATGAGCATCCGGTCGAGGGCGATCCGCTGGTGCGAGGCCGCCGCCTCAGCCTGGAGCGTGACTCGCTGGGCGTCGGCCTGCGCCAGGATGCGTACCTTCTCCGCCTCCGCCTCGGCGGGCCTGACCACCTCGGCGACAAGCTGCCGCTGCCGCAATTCGGCGTGCCGGTGCGCCAGTTCGGTCTGCGCGGCCAGCACCCCCATCGTCGCCCGCGCCTCCGCGAGCGGTCCCGCCTGCGCGGCCTCCGCCTGGGCCTTGTCTATCTCCGCCTTGTACTGCGCCTGCACGACAGAGGTCTGCCTGGCGTACTCAGCCTGCTTACGCTGGGACTCCTGCTGGGCCTCGGCGGCGGCCTGGTTCGCCTGCGCCTGGGCGATCTGCGCCTGCCGCTGGATGGCCGCGTTGTGCGGCGCGGCCATCGCGTCGATGTAGCCGGAGTTCATGTCGTCGATGGACTGAATCTGCAGCGAGTCGACGGTGAGGCCGATCTTCACCATCTCCGCCTTCGACCCGTCGAGCACCTCACTCGCCAGCTTCTGCCGCTCGGTGACGATTTCCTCGACCGTCATCGAGCCGATGATCGAGCGGAGGTGCCCAGCGAAGATCCGCCCGGTCAGCGTCGACATCTGATCCTGGTCCGACAGGAACCGCTGGCCCGCGTTGACGATGCTCTCCTCGTCGTTGCCGACCTTGAAGGCGATGACCGAGCGGACATTCAGCGTAATGCCCTGCTTTGTGACGCATTGCTCGGCGACCTCGGCCTCGCACATGGCAAGAGTTAGGAAGCGGGTCTTGCGGAAAAACGGGAGAATAAAGGCGCCGTGACCGGTCACGACGCGGAACGGCGCGCCGTTGCGACCGTGCCTGCCACCAGATATCAGCATTGCCTCGTCAGGTGCCGGAACGCGGTAACCGAACATGTCGCATCTCCATGGAATTGCCGGGGACAATTATCCCCAGACGGTTATTGCTTACTCGTCCCGTTAGGACTGGCTGCCAGTCCGGTAAGGCCCGCCGCCCGCTGCTGGCCGGCCGCGACAGGCGCACCGCGGACCGGGGGTGGTCCTGAGTGCCGGGCAGGGGTCGCATCACGTCCACCGCCCGCTCGTCTCATCCAGCAGCGGGCCGGTCGGGTCGGTCCACTCGCTGACGTCCACGGACCTGGTGCCATGCGATTCGATGACCAGCACCGTGGCGCCCTTGGCGATCGGCTCCGGGGACCAGGCGATGTAGCACTCGGACCCGCCACGGATCTTGACCTGCACTTCTCCGGGACCGCGAGGACCTCGCGTGGCGATCGTCAGAACGCCGATGGAGCCGATGAGGGACTCTTCCCGAGGCATGACAGCCACTCCTCATACCACCCCAGACCTGGCTGCTCACACTATCGCCGTCTGCGTCCCAGAGCGACTGGCAGCTCTTCAGGTTCTGCGCGCCACGGAGCCCGGCTGTGCTGCTCAGGCCTTAGCGGCCCAGCGCCGCGGTCACGTCGATTTCGACGAGCTGGCCGGTGAAACCGAGCTGGGCCACGCCGAGCAGCGTGCTCGCCGAATCCAGCGCCGCTGCGATTGAAGACTCGCGCAGGATGCGCCATACCGCGGCGAGATCCGGCTGCTCCGCCGACGCCACGTAGATCACCGTGCGGACCACGTCAGCCGGCGTCGCCCCAGCGCTCGCCAGGGCAATCTCGATGTTGCTGACTACCTGACCGACCTGAGCCTGCAGGTCGCCCGGGCCGGTCAGCTCGCCATCCGCGTCCAGCGGGCACTGCCCGGCGAGGAACACCAGCCGGGCCGCATCGACACTGGTCACGTGATGATAGCCAGGCGTCTCATGCAGGCCAGCGGGATTCGATAGCTCAGGCATGCGCACCATTGTGGCCGACTTGCGTTCCCGGCCAGAAAGCGGAGGTACGCCAGGGAACTGCTCACCTGACTGCGCCAGCCCCGCCAGTCCGCTCCCTGCTCCTGGCCGACCCGCCCGGACCACCGGGCCGGCCAGCATTGTCCTGGGCAGGCCCCGGGAAGCTGCCGCGTGCTGGCAGTGTTGACACTGTCCGCGGGCTGCCGCCCGCGTTGATATCGCCGACCACGGAGAGGCTGACTGTTCATGGCGGATGCCGTGCCGGAGACAACCACCGCGGCCCTGGACGACCCATTCGCCGTGCTGGCCGGGCCGCTGGCGGGCACCTCGCGGCTGTCGCTTGAGGTCACCGAGGCGGTCCCGCTGACGCCGCACATGCGCCGCCTGCGGTTCACCGCGCCGCAGCTCGCCAGCTTCGGCTACGCCCCTGGCCAGGACGTGATGCTGCTTGTCGGCGTCGACGGCAACCGGCCGGTGCGCAGGCGTTACACCATCCGCGCCCTGGACCAGGCCGGCCGGACCCTCACCCTCGACGTCGTGCTGCACGGGGATGGCCCGGGCGAGCGCTGGGTGCGGGCGGCTCAGCCAGGAGACATGATCGAGGCGATCGGGCCGCGGGGGAAGATCACCACCGCGGAAGCGGCGGACTGGCACCTCTTCGTCGGCGACGAGTCGGCGCTGCCCGCAGTCTTCCGGATGGCCGAGTCACTGCCTCACCGCGTCCCGGCGCGGGTGCTGCTCGAGATTCCCGGGCCCGAGGATGAGCAGGACCTGCATGCCGCGGCCAGCGCGCACGTCACCTGGCTGCACCGGACGGGCGGCCCGGCCGGCCAGCCGGACGCGCTGGCGGCGGCCACCGGGCAGCTACCGCTGCCGGCCGGGCGCGGCCATGCCTACCTGCTCGGCGAGGCGAAGGTGGTCGCGCGGCTCCGCGAGGTGCTGGCCGGCCGGGGCCTCGAAGCGGACCAGGTCTCGCCGAAGGCCTACTGGGGCCGCGGCCGGGCAAACGCCAGCCACGGCGAGCCTGCCAAGGACTCCTGAGGCAATCGGCTACGCACGGGACTCCTGTGTTTCGGCCCGCCAGGCCACGCTTAGCCGGACTGCACCGGCCAGTGCTCGCCGGTGGCGGCCCGGATCTCGGCCGGGCCGGGCATACCCGCCTGGGCGCCCTGGCGGGTAGTAGCCGTCGCGCCAGCCGCGCAGGCGGCCCGCAGCGCGGCGGCCGGGGCAACCCCCGCGGCCAGCGTCACGGCCAGCGCGGCCACGAACGTATCGCCGGCCCCGACGGCATCGACGCTGCCGACGCGGAACCCGGCTACCTGCTGGCTGCCCGCCTGGCCGGCCAGCACGGCGCCCTGCGCGCCTGCCGTGACTACCGCGTGCCTGGCACCCATCGCGGCAAGGACGGCCGCCGCGTCGGCCGCATCCCGCAGGCCGGTCACGCTGCGGCCAAGCAGCGCAGCGGCCTCCGACTCGTTGACCACCAGCCAGTCGACCCCGGCCGCCAGCAGCGCCGCCGCGCCCGGCGGCACCGGAGCGAGATTCAGCAGGCAGGGCGGTCGCCGGACCGCCGGACCGGCGGGCAGCTGTCCGCCGCCGAGCACCGCGGCGAGCACGTCCGCCGGGATCTCCGCGGACAGCACCAGCATGTCGGCCGGCCCGGCCAGCGCGGCCGCGGTTTCCTCCGCCCCGGCCAGGCCGTTCGCCCCCGGCGCGACCGTGATCATGTTCTCGCCGGCCGCGTCAACGGTGATCAGGGCGAGCCCGGTGGCGGTCCCGGGGATGGCACGGACCGGTGCCAGGTCGATGCCCTCAGCGCGGAGCGCGGCCGTGATCTGGCCGCCGAACTCGTCGTCCCCGACGCAGCCGGCCATCCGCACGGCGCCGCCGAGCCGCGCCGCCGCGACGGCCTGATTGGCGCCCTTGCCGCCGGGCCCGGTCACCGCGGCGGCGCCAAGGACGGTCTCGCCCGGAACTGGCAGCCGGCTAACGGAGACCGAGATGTCCATGTTCAGGCTGCCGACGACGGTCAGCCGCGGTGGCAGCTGCATCCTGCTCCTCCTGCCCGGGAAGTCGCACGCCAGCGGTGCCGCCGGCCTGGCTGCGCGGTCAAAGTCAACCACGCCCGGCTATGCCCCGGCGCCTGTCTAGCCCCGGGCCGCACCAGGCCAGCCGGCCCGTGGCCAGTCAGCCCGGGCTGCACCAGGTGGCGACGGCGGCTCGCGCCTCGGCGGCCCGCAGGCCGGCATCGCGCTGATCGGATGCCCAGGCTATGTACCCGTCCGGCCGGACGAGCATCGTGGCCGGCAGCCGCGCACCCGCGCAGTGCCGGTACCGCACCAGCTTGACATGGCCGGGCAGGACCGCACCGCCAGCCGCCGCCAGCTGGCCGCCGGGGGCCTCAAGCAGCGCGAACTTGCCTTCGCGGAAAAGACCGTACAGCCGTGCGCCAGTGCCGTCCGGCAGCGTCAGCCGACCGGGCGGCAGCCGCACTCCGGCTAGCCGGTGCCCGCCAGGCGCCGGGCCATTTTCCTGCTGAAACGGGGTGACCGGGGCCGGCGGATACCGGACAGCGACTCCCGAGTAGGTGGCGGCCAGCCACGACTGCACCGGCGGCAGCGGAGCGATCAGCCGGTGCGCCACCCAGCGCCTGGCCCGTCGCGGTGTCGTCCTGGCCGTGTTGAGCCGGAACTGCCGCCCGGTCAACGCCAGCACGGCGGCACCGACCGGATGCCGTTCGGCGTGATAGGAGTCGAGCAGCCAGTCCGGCGCCCAGCCGGACGCCGCGGCGCCGAGCTTCCAGCCCAGGTTCACCGCGTCTTGCAGCCCGGTGTTCATGCCCTGGGCGCCGGCCGGCGAATGCGTGTGCGCCGCGTCTCCGGCAAGCAGGATCCGGCCCTGGCGGTAGCTGGGGACCTGCCGGCTCTCGCTGCGGTACCGGCCCGACCAGTACATGCCCCTGGGGCCGAAGTCGCGCCCGGTGACGTGCACCAGGCTGGTCCGCACTTCATCCAGGGTCACCGGCTCGGTCACCGGAACGTCCGCCCGCCGGTAGTCGTAAAGCACCGTCCGGCACGTCCCGTCGCGGAACGGGAAGACCAGCAGCATGCCGTTCTCCGACAGGTCTCCGTAGGAGTCGTTCATCGGCAGCCCGTCAAGGTACAGGTCGGCCAGGATCACCGAGCCTGGGTTGGGCGCGCCGGGGAACGGCATGCCCAGGCTGCGCCGGACAAAGCTGCGAATGCCGTCGCAGGCCACCAGGTACTCGGCCCGCTCGGCCCGGCCGTCCGCCAGCGCTATCCGGACTTCGCTGTCGTCCTGCTCGACGCGAACGATCTCGGACGACCAGCGGACCTCCGCGCCGAGTTCGGCGGCCCTGGCGGCGAGCAGGCTCTCGATCTTGCTCTGCGGCATGTCGAGGAGGTACGGGAAATCCGAATTGAGCCGGCCGAATCTGATCATCGCGCCTCTCGGTCCGAGCGGAAAGGACGGCACGGCGAGCCCGGCCTCGGTAAATACAGCCGCCTGGCCCCGCAGATCGAGCATTTCCATGCTCCTGGCGTGCAGGCAGATCGCCCGTGAATCCGCACGGAACCCATTCCGTCGCTCGAGCACCACGCACCGCAGGCCGGCCAGCGCAAGTTCCGATGCGAGCGCCAGTCCGGTCGGCCCGGCTCCTGCCACGATCACGCCGGGGCGCGCGGCGGCCATTCATCCTCCTCGCCTTTCGGTACCGGACCTGCCAAGATGTCCGGGCCGGCCGGGGCAGCAGCGGGGGCCGCGCCCAGCTCGCTGAGCACGTTCGCAGCGGGCTGAGCCCGCCAGGTGGGCACAGAGACTCCGAGACAAGCTAAGCCAACAGCCCGTTCTTTCTCAATATGGGCGGAGCTGTTCCATAATTGGGTGATCAGTCGACGACTGCGGCGGAAGGGGGCGCTTGCCGTGACGTCCGGTATTACCACGGAGATGTCAGCGCTCCTGTCGAACGCCTCAGCGCGGACGCTGATCCTCGGCATCGACAAGAGCGGGCGCATCATCCAGCATGACCGCAATGCGGCCGATATCCTCTCATTCCCGCGTGATGCGCTGCTCGGCGCCGAGATCAGCGACCTGCTGGCCGATCCGGCCGCGCACGCGGCGACGCTTGACGGCCTGCTCGGCGCGGCGCTGGCGGACCGCGAGGGCACCGCGGTCCTGACGCTGCTGACGGGTCCTGGCGGGCACGTCGACTCGGTGGTCACCCTGCAGCCCATGCGGTCCAATGACCCCAATCTCGCCGCGCTGGCGCTGCTGCGCATCCCGCCGCCGTCCGAGGGGCGGTTCCTCGACCCCGCGGTGATGCGCCACGCGCTGCTCGATGGCGCGTTCAAGCGGATCGGCGGGGCGCTGGACATCGACCAGCTGGCGCGCGAGTTCGTCAATATCCTGGTCCCGCACTTCGCCAACTCGGCCGGGCTGCTGGTACTGGAGAGCCTGGTCGCCGGGGACGAGCTGCCGATGGAATCGCCGGACGGATCGCACCTGCTGCGGCGGCTCGCAGTCGCCTATGACGACGGCGATCCGAGCTGGGATGCGGCGTTCCCGACCGGCGAGATCCTGCGCTATCCGCCGGGCACGCCCTATACGCGCTGCATGGACACCGGCCAGCCGGTCCGCGAGAGCAGCCTCGGCGGCGCGAATGCCACCCGGATCGCCACGTCCTGGCTGCGCCGGCCGGTGGCCAGGCTGCTGTCCGGCAGGTCCATGCTGCTGCTGCCGCTGATCGCGCGGGATGTGACGCTCGGCTTCTTCGTCTGCACCCGCGGCGAGGACTACCGCCGGTTCGACGCCTACGACACCGAGACCGGGATGGAGTTTGCCGCCCGGGCGGCGATCTTCATCGACAACGCCCGCCGGTACAGCCGGGAACGTGCCACCGCGCTCACCCTGCAGCGCAGCCTGCTGCCGACCGGGCTGTCCGCGCCGTCATCGGTCGAGGTGCGCCACCGCTACCTGCCGGGCAGCAAGATGATCGAGGTCGGCGGCGACTGGTACGAGTCGATCGCGCTGCCGGGCGGGCGGGTCGCGCTCGTCGTCGGCGACGTCGCCGGGCATGGCGTGCGCGCCGCCGTCACCATGGGCAGGCTGCGGACCGCGATCCACACGCTGGCCATGCTGGAGATGCCGCCTGCGCAGACCCTGCAGCAGCTGAACGAGCTGATGCAGGAACTCGGCGAGCGCGAACCGCACTTCGCCACCTGCGTCTACGGGATCTTCGACGCGGTGTCCGGGACGCTGGAGGTCGCGTCGGCCGGCCACCTGCCCCCGCTGCTCGTCCGGCCGGACGACACCATCGAGTTCCTCGACGTCTCACCCGCGCCGCCGCTCGGCGTCGGCACCGGGCCCATCCAGAGCAGGTCGATCAAGATCGACGATGGCAGCCTGCTGGTCCTCTATACCGACGGGCTGGTGGAGAACAGGAACCGCGACATCGACGAGGGGCTGCGGCTGCTCGGCGAGATATTCGGCCCCGGCGCCGCCCGCCGCCCGCTGGAGGACCTCTGCCGGGCGGCCCTGGCCAGCGTCTACGCGGATCATCAGCGGGACGACATCGCGCTGCTCATCGCGCGGCTGAACCGGCTCGCTCCGGAACGGCACGTCAGCTGGACGCTGCCACCCGAGCTGACGTCCGCGCGCCGGGCGCGCGGGCTCATCCGGCGGCCGCTGACCCGGTGGGAGCTTGTCGACCTCATCCCGGTCACCGAGTTGCTGGTGTCCGAGCTGGTCACGAACGCGGTCAGGTACGCGCAGGGCACGATCGGGCTGCGGCTGGTCCTCGAGGGCGGCCTCGTCTGCGAGGTGCTGGACAATTCCGCGGCGCTGCCCAGGCTCCGCAGTCCCGGCAACGAGGACGAGCGCGGCCGGGGCTTGCAGGTGGTCAGCCAGATGGCACAGCGCTGGGGCACCCGCCGGACGACCGCAGGCAAGGTCGTCTGGTCCGAGCAGTCGATCCCCCGCCGCTAGCCAGCCCGGCCGTCACTGGCCGGTGACTTGGTGCCAGTTGGCGATGGACGGATGCCGCTGGGCGGCCGGGCCACCGCCGAAGGCGCGCAGGATGTTGCCGGTGATCCGCCGGATTACCGCGGCCGCGCAGCGCGCTCCGGCGCCGTGGCCAGCGGGCCGGCCATGGCGGGTGCACCCGCTGCGGTCGTGACCGAGGGCGGGGATCCAGTTGGTCGTCCCGGTGTCCAGCACTCCGGCCCCGCTGCCGGGATCGGTGTAGTAAGTCATATCCGAGTAGAACGCGCCGATTTCCGTCTGGCCCAGGTCCAGCGGAATCGGCGAGTGCGCGAGGATCTGGACGTTGGCGGGATGGACCATCGCGGCATAGAAATGATCGACGTCCGAGCCGACCACTCCTGGCACGGCTGACCCGGCCCGCAGGCCGGTCCCCCGGTATACCCAGGATGTGGCGTCCGCCACCACCAGGCTGACCTGGCGGCCGGGTTCGAGGAAGCCCGCGTACATCTCGCCGACGAAGGCGCTCTCCGGCCAGTTGGTCGGCGGCGATCCCCAGGTGTTGCCGGTGACCTGCAGCGGGCTGACCTTCCCGGCGAGCGGATCGGCCCGCGCGTCCCGGTAGTCCACCTCCTCGCGGCCGGGCCCGAGGGGCGAACTGTGCAGCCGGACATGCCGCAGGATCGGGCTGGCCCCGAAGAACACGATGTTCATGCCGTGGTCGTGCGCCGCCACCGCGGCGCGGCGCCCGGCGAGCGACCAGCACTCGTCATGGCCGAGGGACAGCAGCACCCGGTGATGCAGCAGGAAGCGCGGATGCTGGGCGATCGCGACGTCGGGCGCGTAGGTCACGTCCAGGCCGTGCTTCTCGGCGAACCGGACCAGCGGGTACTCCAGCTTCAGGAAGTTACCCGACCCGTCCTCGGAGCCGTAGGGCCGGTCGAAGGACACGACCCGCGCCCTGGAGCACAGCGGATACTGACCTGCCGGGCAGTTGCCCAGGCCCTGGTAGTAGTCGTAGCCGCCCCACGGGTTCCACGCCTGCCAGGTGAGCACGTCGTTCTGCACCACGTACGTGGCCCGGCTGGCGGGATCCCAGATCGTCAGCGGCACATAGCTCTGCTGCCCGCCGATGCCTACTAACTTGATCAGGTAGTCGCCCGGCAGGAACGCGGCGGACAACGTGAAGGATGCCGAGGCCGTCCAGTTGTCGCACGCAACCATATTGCGGCCGGGCGTGACCGGACACCGCGATTGACGCTTTCCGGCTATGTCCGCAGACTTCCATATCAGTCGGGCACCGGTGCCCTGGTAATAGCCCATCCGGAATGCCTCGGCGTGGAACGTGGCCGCGGCAGTCGAAACGTACAATTTGATCCGCTGGCCGGGCCGGGCATAGGTCCGGTTAGCAAATCCGGCGATGCGGCCTTTCGGCTGGCGTATCTTCCAGGAGGTCGTGCCCGGCCGGTCGTTCTCCGCGCTGACCCAAGATGCCCGCCTGCCGTCCGGGCCGGGCCGGGTCCGGCCGGGCCGGGCCGGGATACCCCCCGCGACGCTGGCTCCGCTGCGGCCGGGCTGCCCGGCCGCGCGCGTACCCTGCCCGGCCTGCGCTGCTCCGCCTGAACCAGGATCCTGCGACCTAACCTGCGGCTGCGCAGAACTCCCGGCCGTTGCCGATATATCGCTCAGGCCGTGCCTGGTGAGCACGACGCCAGCCGCCGCGACCGCCGCGAGCGCCGCGAGCGCGGCAAAGCCGGCCACCGCTGCCCGGGCAGCGGGCCGCCTGGGCCGGCCGCCATCAGGCCCATTCCCGGCGTGAATGGCTGAATCCTCCTGCGCGTCGCGATGCTGGCGTGAATGCGCCGGGCAGCCCGCCACCCGGCAGAAGAAGGGCATCGCGGCCTGATCTTGCCGCGTCTGACCTCGCCCCGCATGACCTTCTCGCGGTGATCTTCTTAATGACAATCCTATAGTCGCCAAGCAAGTCCGGCAATAAAGCTTGCGCAGTCCGCCCGGTGCGCAGCCAGGTGAATGCGAATATGCCGAACTATGCGTCCGGGTGATTTACGGTGCTAGCGCGCGAATCATCAGTGATCATGAAATAGGGTAGGCTCGCCTTGACCTCTCGGCATCAGGACGGCGGCATATGCATCCAGGGACGTGGCTGGCCCGGACTTGCGCCGGGATCGCGGTCACTGCCCTGTGCGCCGGCGCCGTTACCGGCTGCGCGGCCCCGCCGCCGCGGCTGCTGCTCAGCGGGATCGTCGCGGATCACTCCGCGCCAGGCGGCATCCGGGCGGTGCCCGCCGAACCGGCCCTCGCGGATGCTGCGGGCAGCGGGGCATCCGGTGCCGCGGACCGGCGCTGGCTCGCTGCCAGCCCGGTGCCCGGCAGCACCCCGGCGCAGCGCAGGCTGGCCCGCGGGGCGCTCATCGACCTCCGGCTGCTGACCCAGCCGGACGGCGCCATGGCGGCGGCCTGGTACGGGCACTGGAAATACGCCTGGCCCCGCGACTCAAGCTGGGCGGCGGCCGCCTTCGCGGCCTCCGGCCATTTCGCCGAGTCGCTGCGCATCCTTCGGTTCCTGGCCCGGGTTCAGTCCACCGACGGCAGCTTCGCCGCCAGGTACACGCTGGCCGGAGCGCCGGTGCGGACCGGGCTGGCGCCAGAGCTTGACGGCGACGGCTGGTTCCCGTGGGCGGTCTGGATCTGGTATGCCGAGCAGCCCGGCACCGCCGCGGCGCGCCGCGGGCTGGCCGGCCTGTGGCCGTCCGTCCGGCGGGCGGCAGCCGCGGCCGCCGCCGCGCTATCCTCCGGCGGGCTGCCGGCACCGTCGCCCGACTACTGGGAACAGCGGGTAGCCCAGCCGACGATCGGCACCGCCGGCCCGCTGCTGGCCGGCCTGCATGCGGCCATCCGGCTGGCGGCCAGCCTCGGCGACGACAGCGACGCCCGCCGGTGGGGGCAGTCGGCAGCGCGGCTGGACCGGGCAATTGAGCTTGCGTTTAAGCCGAATTTCAATCGGTTCCCGAGCGCGACCGGCGGCCCTCGGGCATGGTTCGCCCTGTTCGGGGCTGGGGCCGGCACCAAGCAGGCCGGGCTGCCCGCCGACGCCATGCTGAACGGCCCCGATGCGGCCGTCACCTTCCTCGGGCCGCCGTTCGAGCCGGCCAGCCCGGCGGTCGGCAGCGCCGTCGCCCGGGCGGCCCGGGCCCTGACGCTGCCCGACGGGGGGATCCTGCCGGGCACCACCTGGCGGGGGGACCGGAGCACCGCGTGGACCCCGGCGACCGGGTTCTTCGCGCTCTACGACGCCGCCTCCGGCGCCGCAGCCGCCGCCACCGCACGGCTGGACTGGCTGGCCGCCCACCGAACCGCGGCCGGGGCACTGCCGGAGCGGGTCAGCGGCGGCGGGCAGCCGGTGTCGGTCGCGCCGCTCGGCTGGACCTGCGCCATCGTGCTGCTGACGCTGGCGGCCCTGCGGCGCCCGCTGCCGGTGCCGTTAGCCAGCCGGCCGACGGCGAGCCCGGGCATCGTCGCGGCGCGGCGGCCCGGGGCGGCCGATCGCGGGACTGCGCACCAGCGCGACAGCGCCTCAGGCCCAGGCGGGAGCGCCCCGGTCTGGCGCTGGCGCGCCCGGCCGGGGCAGGCACGCGGGCCCGATGCACGTAGAGCAGCAGCCAGAGGTCGCTGACATGCCAGCTCCTGGCCAGCCCTAGTGGCGTGCCGGGCAGGGCAGGCCCGGGCGCTAGCCGCGCGACTTCTATCACCCAGAGCCTGCGCACGCCGGTCAGGGCCCGGCGCAGCCCAGGACCCTGGAGATTGGTGCCGATGAGCCTCGCCATCTTGGCTGGCGGCTCCTTCAGGGCGACGTCCCGCAGCTTGGGCAGCCCGTAAGGGTAGGCGGCGTCGAACGTGCGGGCGCCGTTGTCCTGGTAGTAAATGCCGTCACCCGGATGCGCATTCGCGGCGATGACCCGGTCAATGCCGCGGATGTTGTCCCCGTGGCCGCCCGGGAGCCGCTCGGCGAACTGCGCGGGCAGCCGTGGCGGCCACTCGGCGACCACTGCCGCCGGGCCGCGCAGCGCGCTGAGCATGATGCCGCAGGCCATGATGAGGATCATCAGCTCGAACAGCGCGAGCGGGCACGTTCGCCAGGCCGAGCGCGGCAAGGCAGGCCGCGTAGGCCGCGAGCCACCGGCGCCGCGACTCGCCCGCGTCCAGGCGGGACGGCGCGCAGCCAAAGCGGCCGGGCCGCGAATCCGCCCCGCTGGCCGACCTGCGGCGGCAGGGCATCCGGCGGCTCGGCAGCAGGCCCGGCCGGCCTGCGCAGCACCGAGCTGCCGGGCAACTGCGAGCCATCGCGCAGCGGCGAGCCGCTGCGAGCCAGGCTGGCAGCTGCCCGGCTCATGGCAGCCGCCTGCTCCCGGTCGCGGGGTGCGACTGCCGCGGCGCCTGCAGCCGGGGGTGCGGCCGGCCCCGGTGCCGGTAGAGCAGCAGCCAGATGTCGCTTGGCCGCCAGAAGCGCACGAGCTGGAACCGCAGTCCGCGCAGCAGCGGCAGCCTGGCCGGCCAGGCGCGGCCGATCTTGACTACCCATATCCTGCGGACTCCGGTGCGCCCGGCCGCGTACGGCGCGGGCTGGCAGGTAGGTGCCGGCCAGCGTGCCGGAGGGCAACGGGGCGCGGCCCAGGGCTACGTTGCGCAGCGCGGCCAGCCCGTAAGGATAGGCCGCCGCCATGTTCCTGGCATCGGCGCTGGCGTACAGGACCGCGTCACCGGGGCGCCAGGCCCCCGCCACGATGGTGTCGGCCAGCCGGATGTTGTCCCCGTGCGCGGCGGGCCGCCGGACATCGACCTGGGCCGGGATGGCGACGAGCGCCACCACGGCCAGCGCGATGACGCCGGCCGCCCGGCCGAGCGCAGCCAGCGCCGCGCCCGCGAGCAGCGCCAGCGCCGGCAGGCTGAACAGGACGTAGCGCAGCGTGTAGACGGGCTGCAGCAGCGACCCGGCCAGCAGCATCGCGGCCGGCAGCAGCAGCCAGGGCAGGCACAGCGCCGGCATGCTGGCAGGCCAGTCGGCGCTGGCCCTGGCCCGGCCGCGCCCGACGCTGATCGCGATGCCGCAGCCGATGACCAGCGCTGTGACGATGACCAGCGCGGACGGGCCGATCAGGTACTGCAGGGCGGCGAGCGTGCGGAGCCCCGGCTTCTTGAGCCAGTGCTCCTGCCCGCGCTGCGCCCAGGCAAGCGTGAGGACCGGGCTGGCAATGGCGATGGCGGCGGCCGCGGCAGCCAGCCAGCCGGCCAGCAGCGAGCGGCCCTTCGGCCGGCCAGGCTGGCGGCGCAGCGCGAGCGCCACCGTGAGCCCGTGCGCGGGGATGAGCGTCAGCGCGAAGATGTTGACCAGGCCCGCCACGGTCAGGGCCAGCCCGTAGGCCGCCAGCCAGCCGCGCCGCGGCTCGCTGCCGCCGAGCACCCGGACCAGCAGGTAGCTCGCGGTCACGGCCAGCGCGGTGACCAGCGCGTACGACCGTGCGTCCTGGCCGTGCCAGCTGACCTCGGGCAGGGCGGCGAAAGCCAGCCCGGCGAACAGCCCGGCCCGGGGTGAGACTAACCGTCGGCCTAACGCCGCCACCCCGGCCGCTGCCGTCGCCATTGCCAGCGCCGACGGCAGCCTGGTGGCCAGCTCGCCGGTCCCGGCCAGTCGCACATCCGCCCACATCATCATGTAATAGACGCCGTGCACGGCATCAATGTTGCTTAGCATCTGAAATAAGGCACCGAATGGCCGATGGACCGCAGCCAGCGTGGCCGCCTCGTCCCGCCAGTACGACGGCCGCCGGATTCCGCATGCCGCCACGGCGAGCGTGACCGCCGGCGGGACGGCCCACAGCCAGGGCGGCCCGGCCGCATAGCTGGCCTGCGCGGTGCTTAGCTCACCTGGTTCTGTTTCGGCTTCTACAGCCGGGGCGGGAGGCTGCCCGGGGACGACCGGCCTGCCGACGATGCCCGGCCGCCCAGGCGGCATCATGATCAGGTTCCTCCCCGGCAGGTCAGGCGACTGCTGGCGGGCCGGTGACACCCACCTGTAACCGGGAGGATACCGAAAGCGACGTCATGAGCCGCGCATAGCGCGGATTGACTCCCGCAATGACCCCATCGTGGCGAGCACGGCCGATGGCTCGTACCCGCAGTGCGCCATGCAGTTCGCGCACCTCGGGTCCTTGCCGCGGCCGTAAGCGTCCCAGTCGGTCGTCTCGATGAGCTCCTTATACGTCTTGACGTACCCGTCGGACATCAGGTAGCAGGGCTTCTGCCAGCCGAGCAGCGAGTAAGACGGGATGCCCCAGGCGGTGCAGCCGAAGTCGGCCTTGCCCTCCAGGAAGTCGAGGAAGAGCGGGGAGTGATTGAGCCGCCAGCGCTGCCGGTTGCCGCCGCCGAACGCCTTGCGGAACAGTTCCCTGGTCTCGGTCACGCCGAGGAAGTGCTCCTGGTCCGGTGCCTTCTCGTAGGCGTACGCCGGCGAGATCATCATCTCGTCGACCTTCAGCTCGTCGTTCAGGTAGTCGAGCACGTCGATGACGGTCTGCGGGGTGTCGGTGTTGAAGAACGTGGTGTTCGTGGTCACCCGGAAGCCGCGCCGCTGACATTCCCTGATCGCCGCGACCGCCTCGTCGAAGACGCCGTCCTTGCAGACCGACTCGTCGTGCCGCTCGGCCAGCCCGTCGATGTGCACCGCCCAGGCGAAGTACCGCGATGGCTTGAACTTGTCCAGCTTCTTCGGGATCAGCAGCGCGTTCGTGCACAGGAACACGTACTTCTTCCGCTTGATCAGCTCGGCGACCAGCACGTCGATCTGCGGGTGCATGAGCGGCTCGCCGCCCGCGATGGAGACCATCGGCGCGCCGCATTCCTCGATCGCGGCCAGTGCGCGGGCGACCGGCATCCGCTGCTTCAGCAGGCTGGCCGGCTGCTGGATCTTGCCGCAGCCCGCGCACTTGAGGTTGCATGCGTACAGCGGCTCAAGCTCGACGAGCAGCGGGAACTTGTCCCGGCGAAGCACCTTCTGGCGCAGCAGGTAGGTTCCCACCCGGATGCTCTGGCGCAGCGGCATAGTCATATTTGCCTTACCTCCTTGGGCAGGCCGAACCGGATATTCTCAGTGGCGATCACGCGCTCGGTGACCTCGACCGGGCCGAGCCCGCCCAGCGCAGCGACGATCTCCTCAACCACGGCGGGCGGTGCCGATGCGCCGGCCGTCAGCCCGACCGTCGATACCCCGGCCAGCCAGCCGAGCTCGATGTCCCCGGCACCGTCGATCAGGTAGGCGGGCTTGCCCGCCCGCTCCGCCGTCTCCACCAGGCGGCGCGAGTTAGACGAATTGGCCGACCCGGCGACCAGCACCAGGTCGGACTCGGCAGCCACGGCACGGACCGCAAGCTGCCGGTTGGTGGTGGCATAGCAGATGTCATCGCTACCCGGCCCGCGCGCGGCCGGGAACCTCTCCAGCAGCTCGCTGGCGATCCCGCCTGCCTCGTCGGCGGACAGCGTGGTCTGCATCAGGTAAGCCACCTTGGCCGGATCCGGTGGCCGCAGCCTGGCCACGTCGGCCCCGTTTTCGATCAGGACGGCCGAGCCGGGCGCCTCGCCCAGCGTGCCCTCGACCTCCTCGTGCCCGGCGTGCCCGATCAGCGCCACCAGGTAGCCGTCGGCGGCGAACCGGCGGGCCTCCACGTGCACCTTCGAGACCAGCGGGCAGGTGGCGTCGACGGCGTCCAGCCCGCGCCGCGCCGCCTCCTCCCGTACCGCGGGCGACACGCCATGCGCGGAGAACACCACGGCGGCCCCGTCCGGGACCTCGCTGAGCTCGTCGACGAAGATCGCGCCGCGGCGTTCCAGGCCGGCCACCACGTGCGTGTTGTGCACGATCTGCTTGCGCACGTAGACCGGCGGGCCGTGCTTGTCCAGCGCCCGCTCGACGATCTCGATCGCCCGTTCCACGCCGGCGCAGAAGGACCGCGGCCCGGCCAGCACCACCCGCCGCCGCCCGGCCGCCGCGGCCCACCGCGCGAGCGCGGGCCCGGCCAGCCGCAGCGAGCGTAGCGCCGCCATGCCGGCGGCCAGCGTGGCCGGGCCGAGCGGCCGCTGCGGCGTGTCCGACACGGCCCGCAGCACGACAGCGGGCCGGTCCGCCGCGGCGGCCAGCAGCGGAACCGATTCCAGGTCGGCCACCAGGGCACCGGTGCCGGCCAGCCGGTCCCGCTCGGCGCCGCGGGCCAGCTTGCCCACGGTGGCGACCTGGCCGGCCCTGGCACGCAGGCCGGCCCGCCGCAGCTCACCGGCCAGCAGCGGCGCCGATGGGCAGCTGACGACCGTCTGACCGTCGCTGACCTGCGTTCCTACCACGAGATCGCCAGGTGACAGGTCACCGGTGAGACCGCCGCCGGTGCCGGCAATGGCCAGCATCCCAAACGGGATCGTCCGCAGTACTGCCGCCTGCTGCGCGGATTTTCTCGGCCCGTAGCCGGTCTGCCGGACGTCGCCGTCGGCGCCGATGCCGCGCCGGACCGCGCGTGCCTCCAGCCGGAGCGGCGAGCAGACGAGCAGCCGGTTCATCGCGTTCCTCCGCTCGGCCGGGCGGGCGCGCCCGGGGGCGCCAGCTGGCGGCTCATCCGGCGCCCGCCAGGTAACGGCCGAGCGCGCTGACCGGGAAGACCAGCCGGTAAAGGTGATAGTTGATGTAGAAATCGCCGGGGAACCCGGTGCCGGTGTACTGCGGCTCGTCCCAGCTGCCGTCCGGCCGCTGGTGGGCGGCCAGCCAGCGGATGCCGCGCTCGACGCAGCCTGGTCCGGCCGCGGCGGCTGGCCCGTCCTGGGCAGGCCCGTCCTGGGCCGGCCCGCCCGCTGGCGGCCCGGCCTCCCCCGCTGCCAGCAGCGCGAGCAGCGCCCACGCGGTCTGCGAGGCAGTGGACTCGCCGCGGCCTGCCCAGCCGGGATCGCCGTAGGAGCGCATGTCCTCGCCCCAGCCGCCGTCCGGGTTCTGGTGCTCCCTGAGCCAGCTGACCGCCCGCCGGATCGGCTGCTTGCCGGGCTTGACGCCGGCCGCGATCAGCGCGGGTACGACCGCGCCGGTCCCGTACACGTAGTTCGCGCCCCAGCGGCCGAACCAGGAGCCGTCCGGCTCCTGGGCCCGCAGTAGCCAGGTGACGCCGCGGCGCACCGCCTTTGCGCCCGCCAGGCCCTCCGCGGCGAGCGCCTCAACCACATGCGCCGTGACGTCCGCGGACGGCGGGTCGATCACCTCACCGAAGTCACAGAACGGCAGCCTGGTGACGACCTTCCTAGTGTTGTCGGCGTCGAAGGCGCCCCAGCCGCCGTCCCTGGACTGCATGCCGGTCATCCACTGGATGCCCCGCGCCGTGGCTTCGGCGGATCTGGGCTCGGCGACGAGCTCGACCCGGCGGAGCGCGAGCAGCACCTCCGCGGTGTCGTCGATGTCCGGGTAGCCGTCATTGTCGAACTCGAAGGCCCACCCGCCCGGGCTGAGCCCCGGCCTGCGGGCCTGCCAGTCACCAGGCCCGCGGATTTCCTCGTCGAGCACCCACCTGGCGGCGGAGGCCAGCGCGGGATGATCGGCGGGCAGGCCGGCGTCGGACAGGGCGATCATCGCTAGCACGGTGTCCCAGACCGGCGACTGGCATGCCTCCAGCCGCCTTACCGGGCCGTCGGCGGAGTCCTCCCAGATCGTGAACCGCTCCAGGCCGGCCAGGCCGCGCTTGACCACGGGATGATCCAGGCCGTAGCCGAGCAGGTGCAGCGCCATCAGCGAGTACACCCAGGGCGGCTGAATCCCGCCCCAGGATCCATCCAGTTCCTGCCGTGCGATGATCCATTCCGCGCAGCGTCGCATGGCCGCGGTCCGGACGGCTCGCGCCGGGCGGGCCGCCGCGCCATGCCGCTGGTAGACGTGCAGCACGCGGTCCAGGCCGCCGAAGAACGCGGCCCAGCCGCCCGAGGCAGCGCCGGGCGACTTGCCCTCGCCACCGGCCGGCCACAGTTCGGCCAGGCCGAAGGGCAGCGGCCGGACCGGGCGCAGCGATCCGACGATCGTCAGCGGGACGATCGTCTGCCGGGCCCAGCAGGCCCAGTCATGCACGTTCAGCGGGAACCAGCCCGGCAGGTAGATCATCTCCGGCGGCATCACTGGGAGCTCGTCCCAGGACCACCCGCCGAACAGTGCCAGCCAGATCCGGGTGAAGACCCGGGTCGCCGGGATGCCGCCCTCGGCGCGGATCCGGCCCGCGGCCAGGGCCATGTGATCGGCGTCCGGCGAATCTCCGGCCAGCCGCAGCGCGACATATGCCTCGACTGTGGTGGACAGGTCCGGGTCGCCGGCGTAGAAATTGGCCCAGGTGCCGTCGGCCCGCTGCTGCGATCTGATCCACCGGGCCGCGGCTGCCGTCTCGTTTTCGGTCCGGATCCCGAGGAACTCCCTGAGCAGCAGGTCCTCCGCGTCCATCGTGACGTTGGTCGCCAGCTCGCCCTGCCACCAGCCGCGCTCATGCTGCAGGCCGAGCAGGTGCCGGGCAGCGCGGTCGAGCGCCGTCCGGGCGGCTTCCGGCGCCGGCTGCCCGTGGGCGCGCGCCTGCGTCACCGTCATCTCGCTGTCACCGCCATCCCGCCACCGGCCGGACTCGCCAGTCCCGCCGTTCCCGTCGTGTCCGGCCCGGTGTCGTCCGGCCCTGTCTCATCGGCACCGTCGTTGCCCGGCTCTGCCGCCGTGCCACCGGTCAGCTCTGCCGAGCCGTGATGAACTCGGCGATCCCGGCGAACTCCGCCCGCACGTCGGCTGGCATCTCCGTCTCGGCCAGGCATTTGCCGGCCGAGCCGAGCTGCACGTCGGCCTCAGCCTCTGCCCACGCCTTGCCGCCCGCCGCTTCCACCAGGTCGGCCGCCCGCAACAGGTCGTCCTCGCTGAGCGGCTCGGCGCCGGCCAGCAGCGCGCCGAGCTCATCTCCCGGTTTGCTGCCGCTGGTCAGCGCTGCCACGACCGGCAGCGACTTCTTCCTGGTCCGCAGATCGGACCGGACCGGCTTGCCGGTCACCTCGGGCGCGCCCCAGATTCCGAGCAGGTCATCGGTGAGCTGGAAGGCAAGCCCGGCATGCGCGCCGAACCCGGCCAGGCCCATCGCAAGCTCGGCTGGGGCGCCGACGTAGATCGCGCCGATGCTGCAGGCGCAGGCCATCAGCGCCGCCGTCTTGTCCCCGGCCATTTCCAGGCACTGGTCCAGCGTGACGTCATCGCGTCGCTCGAAGGCCAGGTCAGCGCCCTGGCCCGCGATCAGCCGCTGCACCGAGGCGGACAGGCACCGGGACGCCCAGAGACCCTGCGGCACCGGGCCTTCCAGCAGAATGTCCTGGGCGAGTACCAGCAGCGCGTCGCCGGCCAGGATCGCCGCTCCCACGCCGAACACCGTCCACGCCGTCGGCCGGTGCCTTCGCTCGGTGTCGCCGTCCATGATGTCGTCGTGCACCAGAGAGAAGTTGTGCACGAGTTCCACCGCAGCGGCGGCCGCCACCCCCCGCTCGGACGCGGCGCCGGCCGCGCGGGTAGACAGCAGGGCAAGCGCGGGCCGCAGGGCCTTGCCCATCCCGCCTGGCCGCCCGTCGGCGCCGGCCGGCTGGCCGGCCGCGTCCGCCAGGCCGAGGTGATAGGCAGCGACGGACCTGACGTCCGGGCTCAGCCGGCGGACTGCCGCGGCGATCGCGGGTCCCACCAGGTCACGGGCCGTCTCAACGCCGGCCGGAATGGTTGCGGTCATGACGGCGCTCCTGCCCCGGCCCGCGCCTGCGCGCCCGCCGGGGAGCCAATCTCCCGGCTGGGCGGCCAGGCAAGGCCGCGTCTCAGTTCTCGCGCCGCGTTCAGCCCGCTTCGCACGGCGCCCTCCATGGTGTCCGGCCAGCCGGTATCGGTCCACGCGCCCGCCAGCACGACCCCCGGCAGGCTGGTGGCTGCGGCCGGCCTTAGCTGGCCGCAGCCCGGCGCCTGGCGGAAGGTCGCCTGGCGCTCCCTGGTAACGAAGAAATCGGTAACTCGTGCTTCCCTGGCCGCCGGGAACAGCTCGGCGAGCGCGGGCAGGAACTGCTCCCGCAGCCGGGCGGCCGGGACATCGATGTACTTGTCCGCGGCCGATAGCGATACCGCGAGGTACTGGCCGGCCTCGACCCCGGCCGACGCGGTCTTGTCGAAGACCCACTGCACCGGGGAATCCACCCCGGCCGCGAACGGCAGCCTGGTGACCCGCCTGTCGTAGATGACATGCACGTTCACGATCGGCGACGAGCCGAGCCCGGCCCAGTCGGCCGCACCCGCCGCGGCAGCCGCCAGCCGGGCCGCTGGACCCGGCGGCACCGCGACTACTACGCCATCGGCGGGCAGCGAGGACTGCGCGCGGTCCGGGCCGGCCGCGACCAGGACGCATCGCCGGCCGGCTGGCCCGTGCTGCACGGCCACCGCGCTCGTGGCGAGCCGCACCTCGGCGCCGAGCTGCCGAAGCAGCCTGGTGGCCGCGGTCCCGTGCAGCTCGCCGAGCGGGCTGGCGGGCACGCCGATGTCGGCGGCGTCCCTGGCACCGAGCAGCGCCATCCGGACCACCGTGGCGGCCAGTGCCAGGCTGGCGTCGTCGCCCGCGATGTTCAGGGACGAGACGGTAAAGAGATCCCAGAGGCTCCGCCGCGCGTGCTCGCCCTGGCCGCGGGCGGCCAGCCAGTCCCCGAGCCGCTGGCTGTCCACGCCTGGCCGCACCGGATTGACGAAGCGCATGGCCAGCGCGGCGCGCGCCACCTTGACCCGCTCGGCAGGCGACAGCAGCGAGTATCCAGCCAGCGCACTGCCCAGCTGCAGCGGGCCGGGCAGCGCGGTCCGGCGCAGCCTGGCGGTGCCGTGCGGGGAAAGCACGGTGACGTCGAAGCGTTCCTGGATCGGCGCTGACCCGGTCGTGCCGAGCCTGGCCAGCAGGCCGCGATAGGCGCTGCAACAGCGCAGGAAGACGTGCTGGCCGTTATCGATCGTCAGGCCATTGCGGCTGAACGAGCAGGTCGCCCCGCCAAGCCGGGGCCTGGCCTCGATCAGCGTGACGGCGATGCCTGATTCCCGCAGCGCGATGGCAGCGGTGATCCCGGCCAGGCCGCCGCCGATCACCACGACGCGGGGGGTGTGCGGGCTGTCGCCTGCCACGCTCAGCTGCTCGCTCTGCTCGGCTGCGGCATTCATGCCCGCGCTGCCGTCCGCGCTCATGGCGCTACCGCCGGCCTAGGTGGCGGCACCGCTGGCGTCCGGCCGGCCAGCGACCGCGCCGCGACCATCGCCTTCTCCCCGGTGGATAGCGATAGCCGGCGCTGCAGCGCCGCGGCTGGCGAAGCGCTGATGTGCGCAAGCAGGCGGAAGTAGATGCCGGCCATCGCCCCGGCGGACGCCGCGCTCCGCCGGTCAAGGAGCGGCATCAGCCGCAGCCCGGTGGCGTACCAGCCGCGGGCCCGGTCGGCCTCGAACCTGACCACGTCCTCGAGCCGGCCGTCGTTCCTGAACCCCGCCGCGTCGCCGGCCACAAGCACTGCCCCGAAGCGGGCAAGATCCTCGGCGGGCAGGTACACCCGGCCGTTGCCGAAGTCCTCCCGGATGTCGCGCAGGATGTTGGTCAGCTGGAGAGCCACGCCCAGCGCGTCGGCCAGCGGCGCAGCCACCGAGGCATCCGCACAGCCGAACACGCCGAGAGACAGCCGCCCGATCGATCCGGCCACGCACCTGCAGTAGTGCTCAAGTTCGCCGAAGGTGGCGTACCGCGTTCCGCGCACGTCCGCCTCGCAGCCGTCGATGAGTTCGCCGAATGCGCTGAGCGGGATCTCGAACCTGCGGGCCGCGTCGGCAAGGGCGACGAGCACCGGGTCCCTCGCGACGGCCGCGTCCGGGCCGCCGAGCCCGGTCACGCTGACCCGCGCCGCGGCCAGCGCGGTCAGCTTGTCCGCGGCAGCCAGCGACCCGTCGCCGATGTCGTCGACCCGCCGCGCGAAGGCATAGACGGCGGACAGCGCGCGGCGCTTGTCCGCGGGCAGCAGCCGGATGCCATAGGAGAAGTTACGCGCCTGCGCCTTGGTGACCCGCTCGCAATGCTGGTACGCGGCACGGATCTCGTTGGCAGCGGGAAACCTGCTGTTCACCGCGTCACCGGCCGACCGCATAGCAGCGAAGCAACTCGGCCGCCGTCCGGTAGCCCCGCGGCCGCGGCGTGGCCCTGAGCACGTCATGATCGGCGGCAGCGATCGCGGCGAGCGCCGCCCGGCCGCCGGCCACGTATCCGGCCACCGCGGCCCTGGCGAACCCGCGCAGCGTGCCTACCAGCGGCGCGCCCGCATCGAGGATGGAGCGGGCCCGCTGCGTCTCGAACGCCATCAGGCCGCGCAGCGCGGCCGACGCCCGCGGCGCGGCCAGGTCGGCCGCTTCGCAGCCGTACCTGGCCATGTCCTCGCCGGGCAGGTAGACGCGGCCGGCCCGGAAATCCTCGCCGACATCCTGCCAGTGCTCGGCAAGCTGCAGCGCCGTGCAGACTTGGTCGGAGAGCTCTGCCCGGGCCGGCGAGAACGCGCCGAACACGTGCAGCACGATGCGGCCGACTGGATTGGCGGACAGCGCGCAGTAGCCAACCAGGTCATCGAACCTCGGGTACCTGGTCACGATCTGGTCCTGCCGGTTGGCCTGGATCAGATCGAGAAATGGCTGCTGCGGGATCGCGCACTGGCTGACGGCAGGGATGAGCGCCCGCATTACGCTGAGCTCAGGGGGGCGAGGCGGGCCTGCCGCGCCCGGGCCTGCCGCAGCCATGCTCGCGGTGCCATCGCCCGCGGCTCCCGTGCTTGCCGCGTCCCGGGCGCCGGCGTCCCGGCCGCCGGCGTCCTGGCCGCCGGCGCCCGGATCTGGCCGGCCGATATATGCATAGAGCCTGCGGATGTCTGCCTCCGCCTCGTCGAGCAACCGCGGTCGCTCCGCGACCGGGGCCTGATCCCCGATGTCATCGACCATTCGCGCGAAGCCGTACACGGCCATCAGGTGCGCCCGGTGGCGTGCGGGCAGCAGCCGCAGGGCCACCGGAAAATTCTCGCCCGTCGCCCGGACGGCCAGCGCGCCCGCGGTATCGCCTCCGGCAGCGCTGGCCCCGGCAGCGCTGGCCCCGGCAGCGCTGGCCCCGGCAGCGCTGATCCCCGCCGTATCGTCCGCGGCCCGGGCTGAGCTGCCCAGCGGCGCGGTGGCATGGCGGCTTGCCCCCGCAGACTCGCCGCCCAACGGGCTGGCTGCCGCTGGCGGGCTATCGCCCATTCGCGTCCCGTCGCGCGTCACGGTCCCTATTTCTGCATAGTTCTGATGAATTTGCAAATAATGACAGTGACGTCATCTGACGACGTCGTCGCCTTTCCCGGAACAATGACATTTACGTCACCTGACGCTCGCGTCGTCCTCCTCAAGGCACAATTCTGACGCGGACGTCATGTGACGCACGTGTCGCCTATTGCTGGCACCGCCGCAGGTCACTGCCGTTGTGCACAGAATCCTATTGCGCCGACGGCCACCACGAGCGGTCTTCTTTGTTCCCGTGCACAGGAGCAAAGAACTGCGGTCAGGCAATTAGCTACTGACGTCAATGTCATATTGCGCGGGGCCCAGGACAGCCGACCCAACTGCGCAGGACCAGCCAGGCCGGCCTGGCCGAGGCCGAAACCGCCAGATCAGGCCGCCGGAGCCGCCAGATCAGGGCCGCCAGATTAGGACAAGCGCGCAGTCGTCCGAGCTTCGCGCGCCCTCCTGCATGGACCGTACGAGCTGCCTGGCGCCTGCCCCGAACCCGGAGGCGACAAGCCGGTCTGCCTCGCCGAGCAGCCTGTCGATGCCGGCGTCGATGTCCCGGCCCGGCGCCTCGACCAGTCCGTCCGTGTACAGCATCAGCGCGTCACCTGGCCTCAGCGAGCCCTGCTCGGGGACGCCGCGCAGGTCCGGGACGACGCCAAGGACGATCCCGCGTGCCCTGGTAACCCGCCAGGTGCCGGCGCCCGCATCGAAATGCACGGCGGGCGGGTGCCCGGCGGAGGCGACGGTGTAATCACCTGTCGCGAGGTCAAGTGAAAGGTGCACGGCGGTAACGAAGCCCTCCGGGGAACCGCCGCGCCGCAGGTATGCGTTGCACGCGGTGAGGAACTCACCGCGCGGCACCGAGCCGAGCATGCCGCCGAAGGCGCCGGAAAGCAGCAGTGCGCGGGTGCCGGCATCGATGCCTTTCCCTGGCACGTCGACGAGCGCCACCTCGAGGGTCTTGCCGTCGCAGGCGGATACCAGGAAATCTCCGCCGAATGAGGCCCCGTCGGCAGGCTGCAGCACCGAGGCAGATCGCCAGCCGTCCGGCAGCGCGGGCAGCTTACCCTGGGCCCGGATCCGGTCCCGGAGCTCGATCAGCATCTGATCCCCGCGCAAGCCCTGCACGCCTAGCTTGGCCCTCGTCCTTGCCAGCACGTGCGCGAACGCCGCGGTTACCACGATCGTGGCAATGATGCCGGGGGCCGCCCGGCCGTCGATCACGTCGTAAGCCAGCATCGCCGCGACCACGCCGAACAAGATCAGCAGCGCCCGCGGCCAGAGCAGCAGGCCGCCGGCCAGGATAGGCAAGATCATTACCCCGGGCGAGAACCACGAGTGCGAGATGTGCACGCCGGCGATGCCGATGCCCACCGTTACGGCGGCGAGGGCAAGGGCAAGCCGACGGTTCCTGGTGATGAACTGGCGGCGGGCCAGGCCGCGCGCTCGCACCGCTGCTGCCTGCGCAGCGCGGAACTGACGGCGCGGAACCGGGTAAATCATGTTGGCCGCACTTTATCGGCCTGCGGCCGTCCCGGCACGTTCCTGTGCAGACAGATAACTATTAGCGATCATCGCTGCAGTTGGGGTACGAATGCGACATGACTGACCGCTATCCAATCCGGCCCGTCGGCGAGGAGGAGTTCGCCGCCTTCTACGCAGTCGGTGAGCATGCGTTCAACGCGAGCGGGCCGTCCGAGGCAGCCCGCGAGCACGAGCGGGTGACCTTCGAGCTCGACCGCAGCCTGGCCGCATTCGACGGCGCCCGCCTGGTGGGCACCGCCTGTGCCTACAGCTTCCAGATGGCGCTGCCCGGGGCGATGGCCCCGGTGGCCGGGGTGTCCGCCGTCAGCGTGCTGCCCTCGTACCGGCGCCGCGGGATCCTGTCCAGCCTGATGCGACGGCAGCTTGCCGACGTCGCCGGCGGCAACGAGGCAATCGCGGCGCTGTATGCGTCAGAGCCTGGCATCTACGGCCGGTATGGCTACGGCATCGCCTCGATGCACGCGCAGCTCACCGTCAGGCGCGGTGAGGGACGGATGGATCCGCTGGCCCTGACGAGCCGGGACGCGGCCGCCGGGGACGGCGACGTGCAGCTCCGCCAGGCGGAGCCGGAGGCGGCGCAGGCTGAGCTGGCCAAGGTACACGACCAGGCTGTGCCAGGCCGACCCGGCATGCTTGCCCGGGATGATCGCTGGTGGCAGTCGGCACTGCATGACCCCGAATACTGGCGCCAGGGGACCAGCCCGCTTCGCTGCATGATCGCCGAGGACGCCGTCGGGGCGCGTGGCTACGCGCTCTTCTCGGTGAACCCGGGCTGGAACGAGCACGGCATCGCCGATGGCACGCTGAACGTCCGGGAGCTGATCTCCATCGATCCCGCGGCCACCACGGCGCTCTGGGCTGACTTGCTGAACCGGGATCTTGTCGACCAGGTCAGGGCGCGGCAGCGGCCCGCGGACGACCCGCTGCTCTACTTGCTCGCGGACATCCGGCGGGCCCGTACCCAGGTCGCCGACGGGCTCTGGGTCCGCCTAGTCGATCTGGGCAGGGCGCTCGCCCAGCGGCAGTACGCCCGCGAGGTCGACGTCATCATCGAGGTGACCGACGAACTGCTCCCCGGGAATGCCGGCCGGTGGCGGCTGCAGGCTGGCGCAGCGGCAGACGGGGCGAGCTGTCACCGGACGTCTGCGCCGGCCGATGTCAAACTGCCGGTTCAGTGCCTCGGCGCAGCGTACCTGGGTGGCACCAGGCTGGGTGCGCTGGCCCGCGCCGGGCTCGTCGCGGAGGTCAGGCCCGGAGCTTTGGCCGAGCTTTCCGCGGCCATGTCGTGGGATCCGCTGCCCTGGAGCCCGATGATCTTCTAGCCCGGACTGGTGATCATGCGGGACGTGACGGCGCTGGCCCGATCATCGGCGTCGCCCGTGCGAGACTGAGCCAGGAGGCCGTGATGCCAGGGATGAAGGTAACGGTAGATTCCGCGATGCGGGCAAGGGACGTATCACGGCCGCGTCCCGAGGACGTTGCCAACGCGGAGGCGGCCGACGAGAGCCTCGGGTCCGGCGGCCTGGGCATCAGGGCCCGCCGGGCGCCCAGCGGCGAGAACTGGACCCGCGACAAGGCCGGGCCGGGGGGCGTGCGCGCTGGGCGCGTCGCCCCGGCGAACCAGGCCACCCCCGGGAACCCGGCGACGCCGGCCAACTCTGCCAGCCGCACGGAACCTGCCAGCTCCGCCCGGTCAGCCGGGCCGGCGAAATCGCCCGGTCCGGCCCGTCCAACTGGCCATCCGCGGCCGGTGACCGCCGCGGACTCCGCCGCGGCTGAGAAATCCGCTCCGCCGGACCGCCCGGCCAGCCGCTCGGACCCGGCTGGGGCACCAGCGGCAGGGCGCGAGGCGCCAGCCTCCTCGCCTGCCAGCCTGCCCGCTCCCGGAGGCCGGCGGCGCGGCCGGCGGCGACCGCGCCGGTAAGCACGCCCCGGCCGGGGGCGCTAAGCGCCGGGCAGCGGCGGCAGATCCCCGGTTTCCTCGTAGTCAGCGATCATCTTCAGCCGCCGGGCATGTCGCGCCGCGCCGGAGAATTCGGTGCTGACGAACGCCCGGGCGAAGGTGACCGCCTGCTCGATCGGCTGCTCCCGCGCCCCGAGGCTGAGCACGTTCGCGTCGTTGTGCAGCCGGGCCAGGCGCGCCGTCTCCTCGTTCCAGGCCAGCGCCGCCCGGACGCCGTGAACCTTGTTCGCCGCGATCTGCTCGCCATTGCCGGACCCGCCGATGACGATCCCGACGCTGCCGGGATCCGCGACGGCGGCGCTGGCCGCGCGCATGACATAAGGCGGATAGTCATCGGCGTCATCCAGCACGGCGGGGCCGCAGTCCACTGGCTCATGCCCGGCAGAGGTCAGCCACTCGACGAGACGGGCCTTCAGCTGATAGCCAGCATGATCGGATCCTAGGTAAACGCGCACGGACGCCAGTCTGGCAGACCGCTCAGAACTGCAGCGCCTTCACCTCCAAGTACTCCTCAAGGCCGTACGCGCCGAGTTCCCGGCCGTAGCCGGACTGGCCGAACCCGCCGAATGGCGCGGCCACGTTCCACGCCCCGCCGTTGACCTCGACCTGCCCGGCCCGAAGCCGCCTCGCGACGGCCACGGCATGGTCCTGATCCGCTGACCAGACTGCGGCGGCCAGGCCGTACGGAGTGCCGTTAGCGATCTCGACCGCCTCGTCCTCGGATGAGTAGGGGATCACCGCGAGCACCGGCCCGAAGATTTCTTCCTGCGCGATGGTCATGTCCGGGGTCACGTCGGCGAAGACCGTCGGCTGCACGTAGTAACCGGTGTCGAGCCCGGCCGGCGGCGCGGCGCCGCCTGCCGCTAGCCGCGCGCCCTCCGCCACGCCGCGCTCGATGTACCCCCGTACCCTGTCCCGCTGAGCCGCCGAGACCAGCGGGCCGAGCCGGATGCCAGCGGCAAGCGGATCACCGGTCGGATAGCGCTCCGCGTACTTGGCCGCCTGGCCGACCGCCTCGTCGTAGCTGCCGGAGTGGACCAGCATCCGGGTGAGCGCATTACAGGTCTGCCCGGAGTTGATGAATGCCTTGGCGACCCCGACCTTGACGGCAGTAGCCAGGTCCGCGTCGGGCAGGATCACGTTCGCCGACTTGCCGCCCAGTTCCAGCGTGACCCGCTTGACGGTCGCCGCGGCGACCTCGGCCACCCTCGTCCCGGCCTTCGCCGAACCAGTAAAGGACACGATGTCGATGCCCGGATGGCCAGCGATGGCCTCGCCGACCACCGGCCCGGTCCCGCTGACCAGGTTGAATACGCCTGCGGGCAGGCCTGTCTCATGGAAGATGGCCGCCAGCTCATAAGCCGCGAGCGGCGCGACCTCGCTCGGCTTCAGCACGACCGGGCAGCCCGCGGCGAACGCGGCGGCGACCTTGTTGACTATCTGGTAGAGCGGGTAATTCCACGGTGTGATCGCTCCCGCGACGCCCACTGGCTCGCGCACGATGAGCGAGTTGCCGACCCGCTCGCCGCCGAAGTCGTAGGCCGATAGCAGTTCCACGTAGCTGGCGAGCACTGCCAGCGGGGTACCGACCTGGACCTTGCGGGCAAAGGCGATCGGCGAGCCCATGTCGGCGGCAATGGCCGCGGCCACCGTCTCTTCCCGCGCCGCCAGCAGTTCCCGTGCCGCGTCGAGTTGGCGCGCCCGCTCCGCCACTGGCGTCGCTGCCCAGCCGGGGAACGCGGCCCGGGCAGCGCCGACCGCCGCGTCGACATCTGCGGGATGGCCGGCTGGGACACGATCGATGACTTCCTCGGTCGCCGGGTTCAGCACGTCAAGGCCGGCGTCACTGGCCGAAGCGGTCCAGGTGCCGCCGATGTAGTTACTTCGCATGCCAGCCATCCTCGCTCATCGCGCCCGCGGCGCGAAGGCCGCCAGCCGCGGCCGGCCCCCCCGGCATTGCCAGCCGCCTTAGCGCGGCGCCTGCCAGCCGTCGATGCCGCTTCAGGAGATTACAGACTGTAGAGATAGTTGCTGACAAACAGTTAATTTCCGGCTACATGTCGCACATGGACTCAGCAGTTTCGGTCGCTCTTTCGGTGCAATCTCACGAGGACGACCTTGGCGCAAGCCATTTAGCAGGCAAAACACAGGTAACCCTCGGGCGTCATTTCATTTCGTGATACAACGCTCCCGATGAGTGACTACAGCTCTTGTCACTTTCCGTGATAGACCCGGAACACGGACCTGAAGGTAGCGGATGTTTCAACAGTCTCCGTACGCGATGCATCCCCGGCAGTACCGCGATCCCCAGCACGCCGCCGCGCTCGGCGGGAACACGGTCCTGCGCGGACGGCTGCGGCGCGCGATGAAGCTCATCGCGATTTCCGCCGTCTGGATAACCGGTCTTTTCATAGTCATCGCCGCCGTGACGATAGTCGCCTTGGCGACAGCGCCGATCGCGCAAAATAGCAGCGCCGCGGAGGCGCAGCAGGCACCTGCCGGGCGGGCGGCGATTGCCGGGGCCGCCAGTGCGGACCGGGATACGCCAGTGGCCGACCGCAGCACCCCGCAGGTCGGCGCGTCGGCCCCGGCCCGGATCCTGACCGTATTCCTCGGGCTCGGCAGCGCCAACACCAGTCAGTTCACCATCGGCGGGTCCGGCACCTGGAAGCTCGGCTGGTCTTACCACTGCGCCGGAACCGGACCACCCGGCACCTTTACCATCAGCCAGCCCGGGCCCGGCAGCGCGTACGTAGACCGGCGCGGGATGACCGGGCACGGGGTGATCTTGGCCCGGCACGACGCAGGCACTCACTACCTGGCAATCAGGACGCGATGCCGGTGGCGGCTCACCGTCGACAGCCACCCGTAGCGTCCGCGCCGTTCCGCGCCACCCGAAGCACCGGCCAGCCGCACCACCAGGCCAGCCGCACCACCAGGCCAGCGGAAAAATAGGTCAGTCGAAGATCGGCTCCCTGGTTCGGCTCCGCTTCATCTCGAAGAAACCGTCCGTGCCCGCGACGAGCAGGACGCCATCCCAGAGCCTGGCGGCGGCTTCGCCGCGCGGGATCGGGGACATGACCGGCCCGAAGATCGACAGGTCGCCGACTGAGATCACCGGGGTGCCGACATCGTAGCCGACCCGGTCCATTCCATCGCAATGCGAAGCGCGCAACGCCTCGTCGTAGTCAGTCGAGTCCATCGCGGCCGCCAGTTCGGCGGGCAGGCCGGCCTCGGCCAGCGCGGCCTCGATGGTCGCCCGGTCCCGCTCGGCCTTCTCGTGGTGGAAGCGGGTGCCGATCGCGGTGTACAGCGGGCCGAGAACCCCCGGTCCCAGCTTCTGCTCGGCCGCGATGCAGACCCGGACCGGGCCCCGCGCCTTGGCCATCGATTCCTTGTACCGGTCCGGCAAATCTTCCTTGTTCTCGTTGAGCACGGCCAGGCTCATTACGTGCCACCGGGGCACGATCGGCCGCAACTTTTCCACCTCGAGCAGCCACCGCGAGGTAATCCACGCCCAGGGACACAGCGGGTCGAACCAGAAATCGACCGGGGTGAGTTCCAGCTCGGTCATACGCGCTCCTCGGGGGGTAAGGGCTCTCCAGCGGCTGACAACCGGTAGACGGGCCTGGGCATTCCGTCGGGCCGCATGGGATCATGCCGGGACGGCCAGCCCACGGAAGGGGCACGCACTGTGGCGAGCAACCTCACCCGCACCGAGGCGCGCGGCCGCGCCCGGCTGCTGGAGGTCCAGTCCTACCGGATCGATCTCGACCTGACCGGCGGCGAGACGACGTTCATCTCCCGCACCACCGTCACCTTCCGCGCCGCCAGCCCTGGTGCGTCGACCTTCATCGACCTCACCGCGCCGCAGGTACGCGAGATCACGCTGAACGGCAGTCAGGTCGCCGTGGAAAGCTGCACCGGGCGCCGGATCGGCCTGGACGGCCTGGCCAGCGTCAACGAGCTCACGGTCCTCGCCGACTGCGCATACTCGCGCACCGGTGAGGGACTGCACCGGTTCACCGACCCAGCCGACAAGGGCGTCTACCTCTACTCAGACCTGGAGACCTTCGACGCTCACCGGGTCTATGCCTGCTTCGACCAGCCGGACCTGAAGGCCCGGTTCGAGTTCACCGTGACCTGCCCGGACACCTGGCTGGTGATCTCGAACATGGCGCCGGACGTGACCGCCGCCCCGGCCGGCCCCGGCACCCAGCGCTGGCATTTCCCGCCCAGCCCGCCGATGTCCACTTACATCACCGCCATCGCGGCCGGGCCCTACCACGTGGTGCGGGCCGATCACGACGGCATCCCGCTCGGCATCTACTGCCGCGAGTCGCTTGCGCCCTACCTGGACCCTGACGAGATCTTCGAGGTGACCAGGCAGGGCTTCGACTTCTTCCATGACGCGTTCGGCGTGCGTTACCCGTTCGGTAAGTACGACCAGCTGTTCGTGCCCGAGTACAAGGCGGGCGCGATGGAGAACGCGGGCTGCGTGACGTTCCTCGAGGACTATGTGTTCCGGTCGCGGGTAACCGACTCGGCCAGGGAGAGCCGGGCCGAGACGATCCTGCACGAGATGGCGCACATGTGGTTCGGCGACCTCGTCACCATGCGCTGGTGGGACGACCTGTGGCTGAACGAGTCGTTCGCCACCTGGGCAGGCACCGTGGCGCAGGCCGAGGCCACCCGCTGGCCGCAGGCGTGGACCACCTTTGCCCAGGCATGGAAGGCGTGGGCATACCGGCAGGACCAGCTTCCGTCGACGCACCCGATCGCCGCCGACGCGCCGGATATCGAGACCGTCGAGGGCAACTTCGACGGCATCACCTACGCCAAGGGCGCGGCAGTGCTCAAACAGCTCGTCGCCTACGTCGGCCGGGAGAACTTCCTGACCGGGCTGCGCGCCTACTTCGCCCAGCATGCCTGGGGCAACGCGAGTCTCGGCGATCTGCTGTCCGCGCTGGAGACAGCCTCCGGCCGCGACCTGTCGTCCTGGTCGAAAGAGTGGCTGGAGACCGCCGGCGTTAACACCCTGCGGCCGGAGTACGAGACCGACGACGAGGACAAGTTCGCTGCGTTCACCGTCGTCCAGCAGGCGGCCGCCAGTCACCCGGCGCTCCGGCCGCACCGGATCGCCATCGGGCTTTATGACCGGACCGGCGACGGCCTGGTCCGGCGCCGCCGGGTGGAAACCGACATCGACGGCGAGCGCACCGCTGTCCCTGCGCTGGTCGGCGAGCGCCGCGCTGACCTGGTGCTGGTCAACGACGATGACCTGACCTACGCCAAGATCCGGCTGGATGACCATTCGCTGCGCACGCTCATCACCGGGATCGGCGACTTCGCCGACTCGCTGCCAGCCGCGCTCTGCCTGGCAGCCGCCTGGGACATGTGCCGGGACGCCGAACTGCCCGCCCGCGACTACCTCAGCCTGGCACTGTCCGGCCTGGACTCGATCACCGACATCTCGGTGCTGCAGTCCGTGCTGGCGCAGGCAGCCGCCGCGCTGCGGCGGTACGCCGATCCGGCCTGGCGCAGTGGCGGCCTGGAGCGGCTGGCCACTGCGCTGCGCGATCGGCTGAAGGCCGCCGAGCCCGGCTCCGACCGGCAGCTCGTCTATGCCCGCGCGCTGGCCGGCGTGGCCACCACGCTGGCTGACCTCTCGCTGCTGGCCGGGCTGCTAGCCGGGTCCGTCGTCATCGAGGGGCTGGCCGTCGACACCGAGTTCCGCTGGCTGCTGCTCGGCCGGCTAGTCAGCCGGGGCGCAGCTGGCCAGTCCGAGATTGACGCCGAGCTGGACCGGGACCGCACCGACGCAGGCGAGCGGCATGCTGCTGCCTGCGTTGCCGCGATCCCCGACCCCGCCGCCAAGGAGGCTGCGTGGGCGCAGATCACCGGCGGTGAGCTGTCGAACGCGCTCTTCCGCGCGATGCTGGACGGCTTCACCGACCCTGACCATGATCACGCCGAGCTGCTCGAACCTTACGCGCAGCGTTACTTCGAGGTCGTCGGGCAGATCTGGCAGGACTGGAGCACGGACATGGCCCAGTGGTTCACGGAGAACGCCTACCCGCGGGACATGATCACCGTGACCGCGATCGAAGCCACCGACGAGTACATCGCCCGCGAGGATCCCCCGGCTGCGCTGCGCCGCCTGCTGGCCGAGGGCCGGGACGACGTCGCCCGCGCACTGCGCTGCCAGCAGCGCGACGCCGCCGCGGGCTAGCCTGCGGCAGGCGGCCGCCCGGCCGCAGCCGCAGCGACCGCGCGGACCAGCGGCAGCCCCGGCAGGGTCTCCAGCAGTACGCTGCGGCCGGCCTGGTCGCACAGCGGAACCTGCCAGTTCGGGTACTCGTCGTTGGTGCCCGGCATATTCTGCGCCCGGTGATCACCGACGGCATCGGCCAGCGAGACGCTGATCAGCTGCGCTGGCGTCCTCGCCAGGTAGGCGTACAACGCCACAGTGAATTCGGCAGGCCCTGGATTCGCGCCGGGAGCCATCAGTCCCTCCGCCACGAGGGCATCACGCCAGCGCGAGATCAGCAGCTCAGCCTCCCGCCGTTCCAAATCCTCAGACAGTTTCAGCAGGCCAAGGCGCGCCCGTACATCCACCTGCTCACCGGTCAGGAACGCGGTAACCGGCGGCAGGTCGTGCGTGCCGACAGTGGCCATGCAGCCGGACCGCCAGTGCTCCGGGCGCAGCGGCGAGCCGTCCGGTTCCCTGGCGAACCAGAGCATGGTGGTGCCGAGGATGCCGCGCTCGGCCAGGTACTCCCGGATCCACGGGGCGACCGTGCCGAGGTCCTCGCCGATCGCCAGCGCGCCGGCCCGTGCGGCCTGCCCGGCCAGCGCGCCCACGGTCGCCCGGTGGTCATACCGCACGTACGCGCCGCGGTCCGGGGTCATGCCAGCCGGCACCCACCACAGCCGCATCAGCCCCATCACGTGATCGACCCGTAGCCCGCCTGCGTGCCGCAGCGCCGCCCCGAACAAGCCAAGAAGCGGGCCGTAGCCGACCTCGGCAAGTCGCCGCGGGTTCCACGGCGGCTGTCCCCAGTCCTGCCCGAGCTGGTTGAACCCGTCCGGCGGCGCCCCCACGCTAATCCCGCTGACGATCTTGTCCCGGTGGGTCCACGCGTCCGCGCCGCCCGGATGCGCGCCTACCGCCAGGTCATGAATGAGGCCGATGGTCATTCCCGCCGCCCGCGCGGCCCGCTGCGCCGATGCCAGCTGCTCGTCGGCGAGCCATTGCAGCCAGGCGTGGAAACCCGCGGCCGCGGGCGACCGCACGCCCGCACTGTCTTCCTTGCTGAGACGGATATTCCGTGCCTCAGCTGGCCAGCTGCGCCAGTCTGACCCGTGCAACTCCGCCAGCGCGCACCAGGCTGCCCAGTACTCCAGGTCGATGCCCTCCCGCTCACGGAACCGCCGGAAGGCGGCCCGCCGGATACCGCTCAGCGGGATCTGGTAGATGACCTCCAGGGCCGCCCGCTTGGCGGTCCAGACCGCGTCCCGGTCGATCAGCTCGCTGGTGGCGTTGCTGGCCCGCAGCGGCGCGGCAAGCTTGTCGATCTGCTCGCGCTGGGCGCCGGTCAGCTCCCGGTACTCCGGGATGTCCTCGATCCGCAGGTAGAGCGGGCTGGTGAACCGCCTGGTCATCGGCAGGTAGGGCGACGGGCTGACCGGCGGCAGCGGCTCCGCCGCGTGCAGTGGGTTGATGAGCACGAAACCGGCGCCGAGGTCGCGGGCGCTCCAGGCGGCGAGATCGGCGAGGTCGTGCAGGTCGCCGTGGCCCCAGGAAGCGCGGGAGCGGAGCGAGTACAACTGGACGGCGAATCCCCAGGACCGGGCGGCCGGGGCGATGGCACTCGCGTCGGCGGCCGTTCCCGCCTGACCGTCATTAGCGGCGCGCTGGCGGCGAGCCGTGCACGGCTCGCTACCGGCACCCGGGTCATCAGGGGCGTGTGCATCAACCATTGCGCTCAGGTCACCCGCGCCGCCACCGTTGCCGCCATTGCCGCCGTTGCCGACCGCGGCCAGGATCGCGGTGAGCGCCTCCTCGCTCACCGCGACTTCCTTGCCACGCCAGTCCTGGTAGTGGTGCGCGATGCCAGCCGCCTCGGCTCGCCGGATCAGCTCAGAGTCCGTCACTGCTCAATGATCGCGCCTGTCCGCGCCGGCCGTGCACTGAGCACCGGAATCGCAGGCTCGCGGTCACCGCTTGTCCGCTGCTAGCCCAGACGTCACATCGAGCGGGCCAGGCACGCCCAGCAACCCGCTCGATGTCACATCGAGCGGGCCAGGTGCCGCTCAACTTCACATTCAGCGGGTTCGCCAGGCGAGACCGGCGGCTAGGCGCGGACGACGCGGGTGAGCTGGCGCCGAACTTCGGCGACTCGGTCGGTCAGGGCGCCGGCCCGGATGTCGATCGGCTCGAAGCCGAACCTCCGGTAGCTGTCCTCGTGCATCCGCTCGAACGCCAGCGACTCATCGAAGCTGATCCGGCGGGCGGCAGTCGGCTCGCAGAAGCCGAGGTTGCGGATGAAGAACACCTGCCGCTGGTATACCTGTTCCGCATGATCCGGCCGATCTCATCGGACAGCGCCGCGGACACCGGGCGGCCCAGGTAACTGGCCAGCGCATGAGTGCAGACCGGCGAGCGGTCAAATACCTGGATGTCCGCCCGGCCACGGCTGCCTCGGCTTCCCGGCGGCGCTGCAGGCCGAGAATCTCGTCGATGAAGGACTCCTTCGTCCACGGCTCGGTCTCGCCGCGGGCCAGCGCGATCGCGATCACCGCCGTCGCCGCCTCGTCGACGACGCTGTACCCGGCGGCGCCGAGTAGCCGCAGGATCGATGTCTTCCCGGCGCCAGGCGCGCCGGTGCGGATGTATCGCCGGATAGTGGTCAGATCCCTGTGGATAACCATCAGCAGTTACGTCTTTCCACGCTACGGCGTGGGAAGACGTAACTGCTGATGAGTGGGGCAGGAGAAGGGAGCCAGGGCCCGACGTACCGGGTGGACAAGTCTTGCGTGACAAGACATCATGTCAGGCATGACAGGTGACGGCGGGCTGACCGAGCTGCGCCGCGGAGTCCTAGGGCCATGCGTGCTGGCGCTGCTGGAGCTTCGACCGAGGTTCGGCCTCGAACTCGTCCGCGATCTGGCCAGCGCCGACGGGCTGCTGACCAGTGACGGCACGGTCTACCCGCTGCTGAACAGGCTGCGCGACGCCGGCCTGGTGACCAGCGAGTGGCGGTACGACAAGGGCGAGCGCGCCCGGCGCTACTACTCGATAACTGATGCCGGGCGGCGGAGCCTGACGGCATTCCGTGCCCAGTGGGCGCAATTCGCTGCGACCGTGGACGGGGTGCTCAATCCCGAACGCCCTCCGGCCGCCGACGCGGGTAGCAAGAGATGGCAGTCAGGCGGCACACCCGGTCACGACCACCTTGCGGCAGCGGCCACCGGGAGCAAGGGACGACAGTGCTGAGCGGCACGGGACTCGACCATCCGCTGGTGCGCGATTACCTTCGCGAGCTGGACGATGCCTTCGTCGCGTTGCCCGCTGAGCAGGCCCGCGAGCTCAGGGAGCAGATCACCGCATATCGACGACGCCCTCGGGCCGGAGTCCGGCGAGTACCAGGTCGCTGAGGTGCTGCGCCAGCTTGGCCCGCCGGGGGCGCTGGCGGCCGAGGCGGCGCAGCCGGAGACCCCGGTGCCGCGGGCCGGCACGCTGGCAGGCGGCTATTGTCCTGGGCGGGCCGGCCGGGATGGCGCGGCCAGGCAGCCGTCGCCGCGACCGTGATCGTGGCGGGCAGCATGATCGGCTACGTCGTATCGGCTAAAGACCGCGGCTCCGCTCTACTTCGACGGGCTGTCCACCTGGTGGTATGCCAGGGACGCCAGGCACGAGATCACTACGGGAGGCGGACGGGGCGCAGCAGACCACCGTGCCGATCCGGTCCGGCCAGCGGCAGGGTTTCGCCGTCAACCTGGTCAACTCAAGCGACTGGACGCAGCCAGTACTCGGAGCCGCCGCGAACGCTATCAGCCCCGGCGGACCTGAATTTCAGATCAGCGTGGCCAGTACTGACCCGGACCTCGGCTCATCGGCACTAATGGATCGCCGATCCTGATCCGCACCTGGCTGGTCGCCTCGCGCGGGCCCGGCCACCGGCGAATGCTGCTGTAAGAGACCTCCGGCCCGCGCTCAGCCAGCCGCATCGAAGACCAGAAATACGGCAGCCGGTAAGTGGTACGGGCAACGGCTACCGCGCCGCCGGTGGCAACACCGTCAGGTTCCACTCTGCCATCATGGCAGGGCGGCTCACCAGATCGGCGGGTGCCGGTCCTTCCACGGCCGGACCGCCTCCAGCTGGGCGGAGAGTGAGATCAGGGTGGACTCCTCCCCCATCCGGCCCGCCAGCATCACGCCGATGGGCAGCCCGCTGGCGTTCCAGTGCAGCGGCACGTTGACCGCCGGCTGCCCGGACAGGTTCTGCAGGGCGGTGTAGGGAGTGAACCGCTTCTGCCGCTCGAAGTTCTCGGCCGGCTCCACCTCGTCGAAGTACCCGACCGGTACCGGAGGCGAGGCCAGTGTCGGGCTGAGTACCGCGTCATATCCGTTAAAAATCTTCATGGCATTCCGCATGACGGCCTGCAGGTACGCCTGGGAGAAGATCAGCTCGGGCGCGCGCAGCGCTTGGCCGCGCTCGCGCAGGTACCTGGTCAGCGGCAGCAGCTCGCCTTCCTGCGCCGGATCGACCGGCGCGAGCGTTGCCATCGAGTACCACAGGATCTCGAACATCGGCACGACGTCAGGGCCGAACGGAAGTTCCACATCCTCGACATCGTGTCCCAGGCTGGTCAGCAGCGCGCTGGCGTCCTGGAAGGCCGCGACGCAGTCCGGGTGCACCCCGGCGCCGTCGATCACATGCTGCCGGGACCGGCCGATGCGGAGTCTGCCCGGATCACGGCCAGCGTGCGCGGCGAACGTCTGGCCGGCCGGCCGCGGCGGCTGGGTGTACATGTCGCCCGGGTGATTGCCGGTCATCGCGTCGAGCAGTATGGCCGCGTCCGCGACCGTGCGGGCCAGCGGGCCATCGGTGGCGAGCCCGGCCAGGTCAGGCATCAGCGGCCCGCCGGAGATCCGGCCGCGGGACGGTTTGATCCCGAACAGCCCGCAGACGCTGGACGGGATCCGGATCGACCCGCCACCGTCGCTGCCCTGCGCGGCCGGAGCCAGCCCGGCGGCCACCGCTGCCGCCGCCCCGCCGCTGGATCCGCCTGCTGACCTGCTCAGGTCCCACGGCGTGCGGGCGGGCGGCCCTATCCTGGTCTCCGTATAGCAGGGCAGGCCGAATTCCGGGGTGGCCGTCTTGCCGGTCAGCACGGTTCCGGCCGCCCGGAGCGCGGCGACGACGTAGTCATCCTCGGCCGCAACGTTGTCGGCGAGCAGCGCGCAGCCATAGGTGAGGCGGACCCCGGCGACCATGTTCAGATCCTTGATCGGGACCGGGATACCAGTCAGCGGCGACAGGCCCGCCAGGCCGCCGCCGTCGCCGCGACGCTCGCTGGCGACAGCCTTCTCGGCGGCGGCTGCCTGCTCCCGGGCGAGTTCGGGCGTTACCGTGTAGAAGGCGCCCACCTGGTCGTTCAGCCGTTCGATGCGCTGCAGGTAATGCTCGGTGATCTCGACGGGCGACAGCTGGCCCGCCCGGATCGCGGCGGAAAGCTCGATCACGGTCAGATCATGGATCTCGGTCACGTTACCGAACAGTAGACGGCACGCCCGGCTGGGTCCAATGTGGCCGACACGCCGTGAATCTCTCCATCTACTAGTAGGCATTCGGTTACGCTGAGAGATGTGGATCGGGAAACCTGGCCTTACCTGAGCGCGGCCGGGTCGCCGCCGCCGTCGGCCGAGGAACCGGGCCAGGAGACTCCGGCCAGCCAGGAGACTCCGGCCAGCCGTGCCCCGGCCGCCCGCTCGCTGTCCGGCCTTTCCGACGACCCGCGGGTGCCCATCTGGATCGGCCGCGCGGTAGCCTCCGCCGTGGCCGGTGCCGTCACCGCGATCTGGGCAGGCTGGCGGCTCGGTGTGACCGTCGCCGCGCTGGTCACCATCGCCGACATCATCTACCGCTCGAAGACGACGGCGGCCATCCCCGCCGCTACCCGGGTCACCTCGGCGCAGCGGCGGTCCCGGCGCCGGCTGGCCACCCTGCGGATGAACGGGTACGTAACGCTCAACGCGCGGTCCATCCCCGGCAGCGAGCAGCTCATCGACCACCTGGTGATCGGCCCGGCCGGGGTGTACGCGCTGGACTCCGAGCGCTGGGATCGCCGGCTGCCGGTGCGCGCGGTCACCGGCGACCAGATTTATCACGGGCCGTTCAGCCAGCGGCACCGGCTGGAGCACGCGCGCTGGGAGGCGGCCCAGGCCAGCCGGCTACTGAGCCAGGCAGCCAAGTTTGCGGTCGACGTGCGCCCGGCGATGGTGGTCTACGGGCCAACGATTCCGTGGACGGTCGTCGGCCTGCTCGGCGTCGATGTGCTGAGCGGGCGCAGGCTCCGCAAATACCTGAGGCAGCAGGCCAGGGCCCGCCGGGCCGAGCGGCTGGACGCCCGGCAGGTCAGCCTGATCGCCGACGCCGCCGAGCGAGCGCTGCCGCCAGCCGGCCGGGCAGCATCCGGGGCCCCGCCCAGCGCGGCATCCCGCTGACCGGCAGCCGGAAAGCACCAGTCCACGGCCCGACCGCCGCCCCGGCAAGTCCACGGCCCGACCACCGCCCCGGCCAGGCCAGGGCAGCCCGCCCGGCCAGGCCAGGGCAGCCCGCCGCCCCGGCCAGGCCCAGGCTGGCCCGGCACCCCGGCCAGGCCAGGACAGCCCGCACCGCGGCCAGGCCAGGCTGGCATGATCGCCGCGCCGACTAGGCTGTGACCGGCCGGTAAGTGACGAAAGGCGGGCCGTGGCGCAGGTACGGGACTGGGTGGCGGGCGCGCGCCCGCGGACGCTTCCGGCCGCGATCGTCCCCGTCGTGGTCGGCACGGGCGTCGCGGCTGGGTACGGGCGGCTGGCGGGATGTCGGGCAGTGCTCGCGCTGTTCGTGGCGCTCGCCCTGCAGGTCGGCGTCAACTACGCGAACGACTACAGCGACGGCATCCGCGGCACCGACGAGCGCCGGGTCGGCCCGGTCCGGCTTGTCGGCTCCGGGCTCGCCCCGCCCCGCCAAGTGCTGGCGGCCGCGGTCGGCTGCTTCGCCGCGGCGTGCGTGGCCGGGCTTTTCCTGGCCGCCGTTACCTCGTGGTGGCTGATCTTGCTTGGCGGCCTGTCCGTCGCCGCGGCGTGGTTCTATACCGGCGGCGACCGGCCCTACGGCTACCACGGGCTCGGCGAGGTTTCTGTTTTCCTGTTCTTCGGACTCGCTGCCGTGGCCGGGACTGCCTATGTGCAGATGGACCGGGTGGCCTGGCTGGCGCTCGCGGCGGCGGTACCGGTCGGGCTGCTCGCCTGCGCGCTGCTCGTCATCAACAACCTGCGGGACATCCCGACCGATGCGGCGACCGGCAAGCGGACGCTCGCCGTGCTGGCCGGCGACCAGCGGACCCGCCTGCTCTACACGGGCTGCGCGCTGCTGCCGTTCGCGGTCGCCGCGGCCATCGCGTTGCTGCGGCCGCTGGCATTGCTCACCCTCGCCGCGGTACCGCTGGCGCTGGCGCCGGTCCGGCTGGTGCGGGCCGGCGCGGCGGGCCCCCTGCTAATCACCGCTCTCAGCCAGACCGGCCGGCTGCAGCTGGCGTTTGGCGCCCTACTGAGCATCGGACTCGCGGTCAGGTTCTGACGTCGCGGGCCGACTCCCCGAGTTCGGGGCCACCGGCGTGACCGGTGCCTAGCTCCGCGTCGGCTACCTCGCGCTCCACCTCGGCTACCTCCCGTTCCACCCGGATTACCTCGTCCCGGGCGCTGGCCGCCTCCGCCGCACGGGCTGCTGCCCTCGCGCGCGCTGCCTCCGCCGCCCGGGCGGCTTCCCCGTTCGGCGCAGTGTCGGCCGTCGCAGCGTCGCCGGGCAGCGCCGCGGCAGCACCTGCCATCTGGATGCGGCCGCCCGGCGGCTCGCCCCGTACGCCGGGTACGTCCGCGCCGCCCGGCGTGCCCGCGCCTTCCGCCGGGGCACCGAACGCGGTGCTCAGCGTCCTCAGAGCAGTGGTCACCTCGCTCGGGATCACCCAGAAAGTGTTACCCTCGGCCTGCGCGAGCTGCGGCAGGGTCTGCAGGTACTGGTAGGCGAGCACCTGCGGGTCCGCGTTGCCGTCGTGGACGGCCTGGAACACCGTGCCAATCGCCTCGGACTGGCCTTCGGCGCGCAGGATCTGGCCCTGCCGGTCACCTTCGGCGCGCAGGATCTGGCTCTGCTTCTCGCCTTCCGCAGTGAGGATCTTGGACTGCCGGACGCCCTCGGCGGTGAGAATCGCCGCGCGCTTCTCCCGCTCGGCCCGCATCTGCTTTTCCATCGCGTCGATGACGCTCTTCGGGGGGTCGATCGCCTTGATCTCCACCCGGGTGACCCGGAGCCCCCATTTGCCCGACGCGTCGTCGAGCACCCCGCGCAGCATCGTGTTGATCTTGTCGCGCGAGGTCAGGGTTTCCTCAAGATCCATGTTCCCGATCACGCTGCGCAGCATGGTCGCGGTGATCTGCTCGATCGCCTGGATGTAGTTGACGATCTCGTAGTCGGCCGCCCGCGGATCGGTGACCTGGAAGAACAGCACCGTGTCGATGTGCACGACCAGGTTGTCCTCGGTGATGACCGGCTGACCCTTGAAGGCCACCACCTGCTCCCGCAGGTCGATCAGCGGCTTAACCCGGTCGACGAACGGGATGATGAAGTTCATCCCGGGCTCCAGCGTCTTGCGGTACCGGCCGAATCGCTCGATGTTGCGCGCCCGCGCCTGGGGCACGATGCGGACCGTCTTCGTCACCATCATCGCCACCAGCGCGATGATGACGACGGCGACGACAATTACAGCCACTTCCAGTCCCACTGCTACTCCCTGGGATACACGAGGGCCGTTGCGCCCTCGATCAGCATGACGTCGACTGTGGAGCCCACCGGAATCGTGAGGGACTCGTCATAGGGGCGGGACGACCAGAGCTCCCCGCCGATCTTCACCTGCCCGGCGTGCGCCGTGACCTCCTCAACGACCACCGCCGACCGGCCGACCAGGGCGGACGTACCGCTCCGGAGCAAGGGCGGCTGCTTGATGTGGCGCATGGCGATCGGCCGGACCACGCCGACCCCGGCCAGGGACGCCACGATGAACGCGCCGAACTGCAGGGCACCGTTCCCGCCGACGGCGCCGACGCCGGCAGCGGCCAGGGCGCCGACCGCGATCAGGCCGAGCGCCAGCGTCATGGTGACAAGCTCGGCCACCCCGAGCACCGCGGCCACGATCAGCCAGACAATCCAGATCCCCATGACCACTCCGGCGGGGAAGGCATGAAATGCGTGTTTCTTTGACAGTAACCCCGGCGCAGCCCTCGCCGCACCATCGCGGGCAGGCTGGCCTTAGCCACCGAGCTTCCCACCGGCAGCTGAAACGGGGACTATGGGGATAACTCGATTCCGGAGGACGCGTCATGCCCGGTGAAATCCAGCTGTCCTACAGCCATGGAACCTCGACCGTCGCGCTGCTCGGCGAAACCATCGGCGGGAACCTGCGCAGGGTCGCGGCCACCTTCGGCGAGCGGGAAGCCCTGGTTGACGTGCCATCGGGGCGCCGGTGGACCTACCGGCAGCTGGACGGCGACGTGGACGCCGTCGCAAGCGGCCTGCTGACGGCCGGGATCGAGGCCGGGGACCGGGTAGGCATCTGGGCGCCGAACTGCCCGGAATGGGTGCTGCTGCAGTACGCGACCGCCCGGATGGGCGCCATCTTGGTCAACATCAACCCGGCCTACCGCAGCCACGAGCTCGGCTACGTGCTCCGGCAGTCCGGGATCCGGCTGCTGGTCAGCGCCGAGAGCTTCAAGACCAGCGACTACCGCGCGATGATCAGCGAGGTGCGCGGGGAGCTCGACCAGCTATCACAGGTGGTCTTCATTGGCAGCGCCGCCTGGGACGCGCTGCTGACGGCCGGCCGGGCGGGTGCCGCCGGTGCTGCTCCGGCCGGGACGGGCGGGACGGCCGGTACGGCGGGCGACCCGGCGGGCGACCCGGCGGAACTGCTGGCCGCGCGGGCCGCTGCGCTGTCCTTCGACAACCCGATCAATATCCAGTACACCAGCGGGACGACCGGATTCCCCAAGGGCGCGACGCTGTCGCACCACAACATCCTCAACAACGGCTTCTTCATCGGCGAGATGTGCCGTTATACCGAGCAGGACCGGGTCTGCATCCCGGTGCCGTTCTACCACTGCTTCGGGATGGTGCTCGGCAACCTGGCCGCCACCACGCATGGCGCCTGCATAGTGATCCCGGCGCCGGGCTTCGATCCGGCCGCCACGCTGCGCGCGGTGCAGCAGGAGCGGTGCACCTCGCTCTACGGGGTCCCGACGATGTTCATCGCCGAGCTTGCCCTGCCCGATTTCGCCCACTACGACACCTCGACGCTGCGTACCGGCATCATGGCCGGCTCACCGTGCCCGGTCGAGGTGATGAAGCGCGTGGTCAGCGAGATGAACATGGCCGAGGTCACGATTGCCTACGGCATGACGGAGACCTCGCCGGTGTCGGCGCAGACCACAGCCGACGACGACATGGACCGGCGGGTATCGACGGTAGGGCGGGTGCACCCGCACATCGAGGTCAAGGTGGTCGACCCGGAGAGCGGGCTGGTGCTGCCGCGCGGGACCCCGGGGGAAATGTGCACTCGTGGGTACTCGGTGATGCTCGGCTACTGGGACGAGCCGGAGAGGACCGCCGAAGCTATCGACGCGGCCCGCTGGATGCATACCGGCGACCTCGCCGTGATGGACCCGGCCGGGTACCTGAACATCGTCGGCCGGATCAAGGACATGGTCATCCGAGGCGGCGAGAACGTCTATCCGCGGGAGGTGGAGGAATTCCTCTACGCCCATCCGCAGATCGAGGACGTGCAGGTAGTCGGCGTGCCCGACGAGAGGTACGGCGAGGAGCTTTGCGCCTGGGTGCGGCTGCGGCCCGGCTCCGAGCTGACCGGCGAGGAGGTCAGGGCCTACTGCACGGGCAAGATCGCGCACTACAAGATCCCGCGGTACGTGCGGTTCACCGGCGAGTTCCCGCTGACGATCACCGGCAAGGTGCAGAAATTCAAAATGCGCGAGGTCTCGATCGCCGAGCTCGGGCTGGAGGCCGCGAGCGAGACCCGGACGGCGTAACCCGGGGCCGGCTGAGCGGCTGCGCGCCGGGCGGCTGCGCACCGGGCGGCTGAGCACCGGGCGGCTGAGCACCGGGCGGCTGCGCGGCTGAGCACCGGCTGGCTGCGCGGCTGAGCACCGGCTGGCTGCGCGGCTGCACGGCCGGGCGGCTGAGCGGCTGCACAGCCGGTGCTACGACGCGCGGGCGGCTGAGCCTGACGGCCGGACCTCGATCTGGCCGAGCAGGACTCGGGTAGCGGCGGCAATCTCGTCGACCGCCTGGCCGAACGCCTCGGCGTTGTGCCGGGCCGGCGTCCGGAAGCCGCTCACCTTCCTGACGTACTGCAAGGCGGCGGCCCGCACGTCGTCGTCGGTCACGTTCTCGGCAAAGGGCTCACGCAAGGTCTTGATGCTGCGGCACATAGGCCGACGGTATGCCAGGCATGGCCGGCCTGGCGACTCGGCCTGGCGATCGGGCGCAGCAAAGCGAGTATGCCGATCACACCGGGGGAAGGGTGTGCCGGGTGAGGAACTCGCGAGTGGTCAGCGGCAGGCTGAGGCTGGCGATCATGGCGGTCCCGGCCGCGGCTGGGCGGTTGGCCAAGGCGGGAGGGCGGGCGGCCGGGCGGCTCGCGGCGCACCGGCGACTGACGGCAACAGTGCGGCTGGCCGCGATCGTCACCGTGGCCCTAGTCGGCGGCTGGCTTGGCCTGTACCTGGGCGGCCACGCCAGCGCGCAGATCGGCCCGGTCCGCACCCAGATGACGATCCAGCCCGCGCTGTCCGGGCAGACCGTGATCAACGTTCCGCCACTCGGCGCGCTGCAGCTGGCGAGCCACCAGGGCCCGCTCAAGCTGAACGTGAACGTCCAGCAACTCGACGAGCAGACAGTCAAGCGGCTGCTGACCGACCCAGGCCGGCTGCCGGAGCTGCCCGATCAGGCCGCCCGCGACCTGCAACACGGCGTCATCACCGTAGCGATACGCTGCCTGGTAGCGGTGACGGCCGGCGGCATGGTGCTCGGGCTGCTGGTCTTCCGGCGGATCACGGCGGCGCTGCTGGCCGGAACCATCGCGCTGCTCGTGCTGGCCGCGAGCGGCGCGGTCGCCGCCGCGACCTGGAACCCGAAATCCATCTTCGAGCCGCGCTACACGGGCCTGCTCACTGGCGCCCCGTCGCTGGTGGGCAACGTACAGGAGATCGCCGTCAGGTTCGGCCTCTACCGGCAGGAACTCGCCGCCCTGGTGACGAACGTGACCCGGCTGTATGCCGCCACCTCGACCCTGCCGGTGTACCAGCCCGATCCCAGCACCATCCGGGTGCTTGACGTCTCCGACATCCACGACAACCCGGCCGCGTGGAACATCATGCACTCGATCGTCCACCAGTTCGCGGTGAACTTCATCATCGACTCCGGCGACCTCACCGACCACGGCAGCTCGCCCGAGAACAGCATCGCCAGCGAGATAAGCACCTTCCACATCCCGTATGTGTACATCCGCGGCAATCATGACTCGCGCGGCACCAGGCACGCCGTCGCCCGGCAGCGCAACGCGATCGTGCTGGCCGGCCACGTCGTCACCGTCGACGGCCTGCGGATCATCGGCGTCGGCGACCCGCGGTTCACCCCGAACCTGGACGTGCAGGTAGCCGGAGAGGCTGCGGTTGCCGCCATGGGCCAGCGCCTCGCGGCAGCCGCCCTGGCCTCGGTGCCTGCCCCGGATATCGCCGTCGTGCACGACCCCGTTGAGGCACAGCCGCTGGCAGGCGTGGTCCCGCTTGTCCTCGCCGGGCATATCCACCGCCGGGTTTCCTGGATGCTGTCGAAAGACACCCGGCTGTTCATCCAGGGCTCGACCGGCGGCGCCGGCCTGCGTGCCCTGCAGGCCAGTCCGCCCACCCCGATCGAGTGCTCGGTGCTCTATTTCGACCGCGCCACCGGGCAGCTCCGGGCGTGGGACGACATCACCGTGGCCGGCCTCGGCGGGACCGCCGCCCAGATTCAGCGCCACCTGGCTAGTAACACGGCGCCGATCGGCGGGCCGCTACCGGCCATCTCGCCGTCCGGGACTCCGTCCCCGGCCGGGTCGCCGGCCGCATCCAGCTCACCGGCGACAGGCCCGCCGGCCGCAACCAGGATGGGAGCGAAATGAGCCCGGCGGCGACCAGCTTACCGGTAGGCCTCGTCGACCGGGACGACCTGCACGCCGAGCGGCAATAGCGTGATCGGGATGATCTTGAAGCTGGCGAGGCCGAGCGGGATCCCGATGATCGTGATGCACATGACGACGCCGGCCACCAGATGGCCGATCGCCAGCTCCCAGCCGAACAGCACGATCCAGATGATGTTGCCGATCACGGCGCCGAGGCCGGCGTCCCGCCGCGCTTCGATCGTCCGTCCGAACGGCCACAAGGTGTAGCCGGCGATCCGGAACGCTGCAATGCCGAACGGAATTGTGATGATCAGGATGAAGCAGATCAGGCCGGCCACCGCATAGGCAATCGCCATCCACCAGCCGCATAGCACGAGCCAGATTACGTTGAGGACAACTCGCATCCAGCACCCCCGGGACGTTGCTGGCCGGTGTTACCGGGCTGATCCGCCGAAAGGCGGTCGGTGGTTAGGCCAATCTCATCAGTCTAGGCCGAGCAGGGACTCCAGGCCGAAGGTCAGCCCGGCAGGCAGCGAGGCGACCCGCCGGATTCCGAGCAGCACTCCCGGCATGAACGAGGCGCGGTCCAGCGAGTCGTGCCGCAGGGTCAGGATCTCGCCGTGCCCGCCGAGCAGCACCTCCTGGTGCGCCACCAGGCCGGGCAGCCGGACCGAATGAACGTGCACCCCGCCGAGTACCGTGCCCCGGGCGCCATCCAGCGCGGTGACCGTCGCGTCGGGAGGCGGGCCCAGGTCCGCCGCCTTCCTGGCGGCGGCGATCAGCGAGGCCGTCCTGGCCGCGGTGCCGGACGGGGCATCCGCCTTGCCCGCATGGTGCAGCTCGATGACCTCCGCGGACTCGAAGAACCTGGCCGCCTGCTCGGCGAAGCGCATCATCAGCACGGCGCCGACCGAGAAGTTCGCCGCGATCAGCACCCGGACGCCCGGGGACCGCCCGAGCGATTCCGTTACCGCCGCCAGCCGCCCGTCGTCGAAGCCGGAGGTTCCGACGACGACGTTGCGCCCATGGTCGATGCACCAGCGAAGGTTGTCCATGACCGCACCGGGATGGGTGAAGTCGACCACCACGTCGCAGTCATCAAGCGGATCGCGCGAGTCGCCTTCGTCGACCGCCGCGGTCACTTCCAGGTCCGCCGCGGCGCCAGCGGCCCGGCACACCTCCGAGCCCATGCGCCCCCTGGCGCCGAGCACGCCTACCCTGATCATCGCGCTCCTTGCGGCTGTGCGGAACCGCGGCCGGTCAGCAGACTAACGTTTCAGCGGAACCGCGGCATGACCTCCGTGGCGAATAGCAGCATGGCATGCTCGGCAGCCGCCTCGGGCATGTCACCGAACCCGAAGGCGCAATTCAGGTAATTGATGCCGAGTTGGTCCCTGAGCCTGGCGATCTCCGTGGCGCAGCTGTCGGGGCCACCGATGATGTAGCGGCCGCTCGCCAGTTCTGAGTCGACATCGCCGACCAGGCTACGGCTGGCCGGCCCGCGCTGGTGCGCAGCCAGCAGCCAGCCGACCGGCCCGCGCACATCGGCGCGCGCCCGGTCGTCGTCCGGCGCTACGTGCACGCTGCGGGTAAGGCAAACGGGGACCTGGCCAGGATCGCGTCCGAGCGCGGTGAGGAGCGCCCGGAACGTATGCAGATTATCCCGGAGCTGATTTCCCGCCGCGGCCTGCAGGAGGCCGTGCGCATGCCTCGCCGCGAAGCCCAGGGATCGGTTGCTTCGGGACGCGGCCATCCATAGCGGAGGGTGCGGCAGCTGGAGCGGTGCCGGGAATATGGACAGCGGTTCTGCAGCGCTAAGCCAATGGCCCAGCGACTGGCACTGCCTCGTCCAGGCAGCGACCACCACCTCGAACGCCTCCTCGAAACGGGCATACGATTCCTCATCGCCGACACCCAGCGCAGCGAGCTGCCAGCCTGGCAGCCCTCGCCCGACCCCCAGATCGAGGCGCCCTCCGGAGAGCACGTCAACCATGGCCGCGGACTCTGCCAGCGCCAGCGGGTTGCGGTTCGTCAGCACGACCACGCCGGTGCCGATCCGCAACCGCGCCGTCGAGCCCGCCAGATGGGCGGCGAGCGTCAGCGGATCCGGGCAGATGCTGAACGCCGAGAAATGGCTCTCCGGGATCCAGACGCCATCAAACCCGAGTTCCTCGGCCAGCCGCACGCGGGCCAGCACGGCGGCGAACGCACCGGCGGGCGTGCCGCCCGGTGGTAGCGGCACGAGGATGTCAACGGCGAATTGCATGGCACCTGGCCGATCAGAAATCGGTACCGCACCAGGGCGCCGGAAAGGACGCAAAGGCCCGGTCAAGCCTGGCAATGTCGGCCGGGCTGCCGGGCCTGCCCCGGCCGGCCATGGCTAGCGCCGTGAACGACGTGCCGCCAAGGAAGGCGGCGGACAGCTCGGCGACGGAGAACCGCAGCTGGGCCGGCTCGTCAGTCCGCTGGCAGGATGCCACTGGTGAGCCAGTGTGCAGCTGGTAGCGCAACGGCAGGTTCAGGTCAGCTGCCGGCCGGTCGCTGATCTCGAGCACCAGGCTCTCCTCGGCGGCGTAGCCACGCGCTGCCAACGCGGCCGGGACATCGAGTAGCCGAAGCCAGAGGTGATCCCGCAGGCTCCGCACGCGGTACCGCCGCGGATCGCTGAGCATCAGCCTGAGCGGGTCGTCGACCGGGGCATTCAGCACGCGAACCGAGGCGAACAGGTCATGTGCGAAGCAGTAACCCCAAAGGGCCCGGCGCGCTTGTGGCGTGAGCGCGACCAATTCCTCGACAACTAGCACATGCCCAGCTATCCCGGCATCCCAGTTACGCGTCGTCCGGTACGTAAGGTAGCCGGATGGCCCGGCCTCACCAGCGTCCTGGAAGCTGACATCGAACCGGGTACTTGTCTCGCCGCTGGCGTCGGCCGCCGCCTCGAAGCTGGCGCGCCACCACGCTTCGGGGCGCGAGACGGCCCCGGGCTGCTGCCGCCGGAATTGCTCGAAGACCCCGGGAAGCACGCTGCGGGCGGCCGGCTGATCGAGCGGCCGGACGCCTTCGCCCGGGTCATCGGGAAAGCCGGCCCGGACCCGGTCGATCTCCGCGTCCAGCTGCCAGGTCGCGACGCCGAATCCCAGGTGCCGGTAGATGGGTGCCTCCGACGCGTGCAGGATCGCCACTATCTCACCCTGGGCCCGGGCAGCCGCTAGCTGCCGCCGGGTGAGCTCGGTGAGAATGCCCTGCCGCCGGTGACCGGGGGCGACGCTAACGAAGCTGACAGCGCAGGCGGCTAGGGCGCGGCCGCCCGGGACGGTGAGTTGCAGGGGGTAGGAAAGCGTCGTGCCGACGATCCGGTTGCCGTCAATGGCCGCCAGCGCTCTGGCGGGGTCGAAGCCGTGCCGCCAGCGGGCCAGCGCCGCCGGCGTCGGGTGCCGCCCGAAGGCCAGCAGGTATGCGCGCATGAACGCCTCGTACTCGTCATCCGCTACCGGGCGGATCTCGTACCGATGGCCTGTTGGCAACGGCCCGGGCCTCGTCAGGCCTGGTCGGCCGGGGCAACCGCGGGGCCGGAAACCTGGCCGTCTAGGCCGGCTCCCCGGTTGCCGCTGTCTCCCGCGACTCCGCCCGCGATGCGCTCGAACAGCTCCCAGTCGGTGCCGCTGTAGTCCTTGATGACCATCGCGTCGCTCCACGCCACATTGAAATACTCAAGGAAGAGGGCGGCAAGTTCGGGATGCTCAACGGCGAGGAAGGACTCGCCTACGCCGGGCATGGCGCCCCGGTGCGGCCCGAACAGGACCTCCTTGCAGTCGATGATGATGAACTGGAGAAAAGGCGGAAGAGTGGCTTCCCTTGGCAGGCTGTAGTACGCAAGCGAATAGTTCGGCGCGTTTGCCTCAAGGTTCCGCCTGGCTCGCTTGACTCGCAAGGGATACTCGAAGGTCATGATCTCCCGGTAGATGACGCCTTTCGTCTGCCGGGAGGATGCCACCTTGGTGATGGCGTCGCGGTACTTGGCGAAGGCGTCGTTCGAGGCTCTGGTGGCGTTGCGGTTCTGGATCTTTCCCCAGGTTACGTCCTCGATCGATTTCCGCGCGCCGAGGATTTGCTGGGCCGCGTAGCTCCAGTAGTCCTCAGGACTCAGGAATACCCGCACGCCCGCACCGACCAGGCGCTCGGCCAGATCCTTAGAGGACTGGGTGACGACCTTCTCGAGATGCTCCCACTTGCTGCGCCGCTCGGCCGCCAGGTACCAGCAAATGCCGCCAAGCGCGAGCAGCGTGAGCGGCGCGAGGCGATTGTGAATCCAGGTGACGTTCGTCAAGACATCCGCGTAGTCGAATACGGCGATAATCGAGGCGATCGCCGCCAGCAGGTAGAGCGGAAGGTCACTCAGCCGTTTCAAGGTCCCCTCCTATACCCGTCCAGGCCAATCTCCTAATGATCATAGGGCGCGCCTGGCTCGAGTGCGCCAACGGCAAGCCAGATGTCCGCGAGATCGGTGCCCGTAGCCGGGGTGGCAGCCGACTGCAGCAACTGAATCAGCGACCGCCAGCCGGGGGGCAGGAAAGTCACATCCGCCAGCATCTCCGCCGGGGCAGCGGCCCGGCTGGGATCCATTCCGGTCGCCAGGAAGAATGCGAGCGCGGCCAGCGAGTACAGGTCGTCGGCCCGGGTGGGATGGCCGCCGGCCAGCACGCCCGGCGCGGTACAGCCAGGCGTGCCGCATCCCCTTGCGGCAGGCTCGCCCTCGGCAACCGCGAATTCCAGGTCGATCATCCACAGCGGGCCGTCCGTCGCGACGAGGATGTTGCCGGGGCTGACGTCCACCAGCGTAAGGCCGCCGGCCCAGGCGGCGGATAGCGTTTCCAGCAGGTCGCGGAGCAGCGAGCGGGCGACTTTGCCATAGTCCGGCATTCGCAGGGTGCCGGCGATCTGGCTGGCGAGCGTCCTGCCCTGAATCATTTGGAGCGCCAGCACCACCTCGTCCGCATCTTCAATCAGCCCGAGCGGCGCGGGCACGCGGACCGAGCCCGCGAGTGCCGCCAGGTGGCTGTGCTCACGCCGGAGCCGGGTGGCGGCATCGTGGCCGCGTGAGTCGATCGCAGTATGTCGCTTGCGGACCTTCAGCAGGCACGGTTGCGCCGTCGTGACGTCGACGGCCGCGAGCAGCACGCTGGTGAAAGTTCGCTGGACTCGCCCGACAGGGACGAAGCGGTCAGCATAGATTCGCGGCTGAATTGGCTCGGTGTACCGGGCGAATGGCGGGACCCTGCCAAGCTCCCGGTGGCGCGGGCGGGACCGGTCATCGAGCACCCGCTTGCCGCGGATATCGTGCACTGCCGCCTCGGCCTGGCCGGGACCCGGGAAAAACGCCCCGTACCTGGCATAAACCGGTGCGGACGGGGACAGCCGCAATTCCTCGTCGACTACCGGACCTGGCAGGCCGTCTAAGGCTTTGGTCAGCGGGCCGGCCAGCTGGCCCGCCGCATGATCATCGGCGGGGTAGACGGTGAGCAGTTTGCCAACTTGCGAGGCACCAAGCTCGCCGCTGTTCAGCCGCCACGCAACTTTACCGCTGGACGCGACCTTGAATGCGCAGCCATGCCCGCGTAGCAACGGGATTGCCCGGGCCAGCAGGCTGCCGAAGTGGTCGACGCGCGCGGAGAGATGAAGTTTCCAGCCCTCGCCGCGAGCCGGGCGGCCGACGCCCTGCCAGAGCCCGGTTACCCGGTCGGCCCAGATTTCGGCAGGCCGGAATCCGAACGATGCCAGCTCGACGTCGGCTGCGGACTGGGACCCGGGCCCGGGCCCGGTCGCCGTGAACCGGCGCTCCGTGCGATTACTCCGATTCGATCGGGAGCGGGACATGCGAGTTGCTCTGGCAGCTCGGGCTGCCTCCCGGCCCGCGAAGATCGTCCAGGTCGATGCCATAGCCGATAAGCGCCGTGCCAGGATCCGTTCTGAGCAGATATGCAAAGTCATCGTCGATGGCGGCCCGGGCGGCGATATCGGCCGCGATCATCGCATATCGGTCATCAACGGTGGTGCTCGGCATAGCAGTCCTCCGGGTTCAGGTGCGCTTTTACCATTCGCACGTCGATCCAGGGGAGCATATGAGGTTCTGGCAGTCAAGGATCAGTCCAGGCCCGCGAAGGCATCGGCGTCGTCGAACGGCCCCACCACCGCAAGCGCCTTGGGCAGGTCCAGGATCTCGGCGGCCACCTTGCGCACGTCGTCCTGGGTTACTGCCTCGATCGAAGCCAGGATCTCCTCGACCGGCGTAAGGTGCGAGTAGACCAGCTCGGCCTTGCCCAGCCGGCTCATTCTTGACGAGGGATTTTCCAGGCCCAGCACGATCGACCCGCGCAGCTGGCCCTTTCCTCGCTCCAGCTCGGCGTCGGTCAGCCCGCCGGATACGGCCTTGGCGATCTCATCCTGGCAGATGGCGAGCACCTTGCCCACCTTGGCGGGCTGGCACCCGACGTACAAGCCCCACATGCCGGTTTCCGCGTACTGTGAGTCAAAGCTGTACACCACTGAGGCAAGCCCGCGCTTTTCCCGAACCTCCTGGAACAGCCGCGAGGACATCCCTCCGCCCAAGGCGGCGTTGAGCACCCCGAGCGCGAACCTCCGCTCATCTGTCCGGGACAGTCCCTCGCACCCGAGGACCACGTTCGCCTGCTCGATGTCCCGCGAAACCAGCCGCACGCCGCGGCCCGCAGCACCGGGCACCGCTTCGCCCAGGCCGCCTAGCCGCGGGCCGGCCGGGGCGATGTCACCGGCCAGAGCGCCGCCGAACGCCTGGCGAACGCAGGCGACGACCGCTTCGTGCTCGACGCTGCCGGCCGCGGCCAGCACCAGGCTGGGCGGCGTGTACTTCGCCTGGTAGTGCTCGGCAATCTGCGCGCGGGTGATCGAGTTGATCGAGTCTGTCGTGCCCAGGATGGGGCGGCCGAGCGGGGTATCGCCGAACAACTGGGCGGCGAACGCCTCATGCACGGTGTCGGCGACGTCATCCTCGTACATCGCGATCTCTTCGAGGATCACGCCGCGCTCCGCGTCCACGTCCTTCGGCTCGATTAGCGAGCTGATGATCATGTCGGAGAGCACGTCGATGGCCAGCGGCAGATCGGCGTCAAGGACCCGCGCGTGATAGCAGGTGTACTCCTTGGCGGTGAACGCGTTCAGCTCGCCGCCTACCGCGTCGAGCGCCGCCGAGATATCCATCGCGGTGCGCCTGGGGGTGCCCTTGAATAGCAGGTGCTCCAGGTAGTGGGTGGCGCCGAGGTGGACGGCGTCCTCGTCCACGGAGCCGACGCCTACCCAGATGCCGACTGCCGCCGAGCGGACGGCGGGCAGCGACTCGGTAATCACCCGCAGGCCGCCAGGCAGGACGGTGCGGGTCACGGCCAGGTCGGCACCTGCCGTGACCCGCGCGTCCGCGGTCATGAGTTCCGTGGCCCGCGGTGGCGTTCCCGGGTGCGGAAATGCTCTCCGCCGCCGCCATCGGCTCCCCGGTCCCGGTCACCTCCCCGGTCCCTGCCGCGCGGCCTGCGGTCATCGTGGCCGCCGAGGTCCTCGCCGGCGGCCTCGCGCTCGACGACCTCTACTGGCACGAGCGACAGCTTGCCGCGGTCATCGACCTCGCGGATCTCGACCTGGATCTTCTCGCCCACCTTGATGACGTCGTCCACGTTGTCGATCCGTACGCCGCCGTGCAGCTTGCGGATCTGGGTGATGTGCAGCAGCCCATCCCGGCCCGGCAGCAGCGACACGAAGGCACCGAACGTGGTCGTCTTCACCACGGTGCCGAGGAACCGCTCGCCGACCTCGGGGATGTGCGGGTTGGCGATCGCGTTGATGGCGGACCTGGCCGACTCGGCCGAGGTGCCGTCGGTGGCGCCGATGTAGATGGTGCCGTCGTCCTCGATGGTGATCTCGGCGCCGGTATCGTCCTGGATCGAGTTGATCATCTTGCCCTTGGGGCCGATCACCTTGCCGATCTTGTCGACCGGGACCTTGACGGTGATGATCCGCGGCGCATACTGGCTCATCTCGCCGGGCGCGGAGATCGCCTCGCGCATCACGTCGAGGATGGCCAGCCGGGCGGCGCGGGCCTGGGTCAGCGCCGCGGCGAGGACCGAGGCCGGGATGCCGTCCAGCTTGGTGTCCAGCTGCAGGGCGGTGATCACGTCCTTGGTGCCGGCCACCTTGAAGTCCATGTCGCCGAAGGCGTCCTCGGCGCCGAGGATGTCGGTCAGCGTGACGTACTTGCCGTCCTCGTGGATCAGGCCCATCGCAATTCCGGCGACCATGTCCTTCAGCGGGACGCCCGCGTCGAGCAGCGCCATCGTGGACGCGCAGACCGAGCCCATCGAAGTCGAGCCGTTGGAGCCGATGGCCTCCGAGACCTGCCGGATCGCGTAGGGGAATTCCTCGCGGGTGGGCAGTACCGGGACCAGGGCCCGCTCGGCCAGAGCGCCGTGGCCGATCTCGCGCCGCTTGGGCGAGCCGACCCGCCCGGTCTCGCCGGTGGAGTACGGCGGCATGTTGTAGTTGTGCATGTAGCGCTTGGTGCGCTCCGGGTTGAGCGTGTCGATCATCTGCTCCATCCGGAGCATGTTCAAGGTGGTGACGCCGAGCACCTGGGTCTCGCCGCGCTCGAAGAGCGCCGAGCCGTGCACCCGCGGCAGCACCCGGGCCGCCGCGGACAGCTGCCTGATGTCGGTCAGCCCGCGGCCGTCGATGCGCAGGCCCTCGGCGATGATCCGCTGCCTGACCAGCTTCTTGGTCAGCGCCCGGAAGGCGCCGCTAATCTCGTTCTCGCGGTCCTCGAACTGGCTGGCGAGCTTCTCCTTGGCCAGCGCCTTGACCCGATCGGTCTCGGCATCCCGCTGCTGCTTGCCCGCGATCGTCAGCGCGGCAGCGAGCTCGTCGGAGACCTGCGCGGCCACCGCGTCGAAGACATCCTGGCCGTAGTCGGCGAAGACGGGGTACTCGGCGGTCGCCTTGGCGGCGTGCGCCGCGATGGCCTGTTGTGCCTCGCACAGCGCCTTGATGAACGGCTTCGCCGCATCGAGGCCAGCGGCCACCGTCTCCTCGGTCGGGCCTACCGCGCCGCTGCCGGAGTCGGCCAGCAGGCGGAGCGTGCTCGGAGTCGACTCGGCCTCTACCATCATGATCGCGACGTCGCCGTCATCCAGCACCCGGCCGGCCACGACCATGTCAAAGGTGGCCTCGGCCAGCTGCGGGTGGGTGGGGAAGGCAACCCACTGGCCCTTGATCAGCGCGACCCGCACGCCGCCAATCGGCCCGGAGAACGGCAGGCCGGCCAGCTGGGTCGAGAGCGAGGCCGCGTTGATCGCGATGACGTCGTACAGGTGCTCGGGATGCAGCGCCATGATCGTCTCGACGACCTGCACTTCGTTGCGCAGGCCGTGCACGAACGACGGCCGCAGCGGCCGGTCGATGAGCCGGCAGGTGAGGATCGCGTCCTCGGACGGGCGGCCCTCCCGGCGGAAGAACGAGCCGGGAATCCGGCCCGCTGCATACATCCGCTCCTCGACGTCGACGGTGAGCGGGAAGAAGTCGAGGTTGTCCTTCGGCTTCTTCGATGCGGTCGTGGCCGACAGCACCATGGTCTCGTCGTCCAGGTAGACGACGGCCGAGCCGGCGGCCAGCCGGGCCAGCCTGCCGGTCTCGAACCTGATCTTGTGTACGCCAAACGTGCCGTTGTCGATGACGACCTCGGCGGTATACGCACCCTCCACGGGTGACCTCCTTGACTGAGGTCCCGCGTCTGCCCGCCGCCAGCGGAGCGCCATGCACGGGCTTCGAGCCGTGCTGGCTGGCCGGTCTTCGATCGAAGCCCTCGGCCCGGGCGCGCCGCGCGGTAAGCGCGGGCGTGTCCCTGACCCGAGAACCACTACCGAGGACCGGCCCATTGGCGCCCTAAGCGCTCCGGGCCGGGGGCCGCGGGACGTCGTTCCTTCGTAGTATTCAGTTTTGGTGGCAGGCCGTCACCGGCCTGCCACGGTTTCAATCTACCTGCGCAGGCATCTATCTCTGCGCAGGCATCTATCTGCGCAGGCCGAGCTTTTCGATCAGCGCGCGGTAGCGGGTGATGTCCTCGTTGGACAGGTACTTCAGCAGCCGCCTGCGGCGCCCGACGAGCAGCAGCAGGCCGCGGCGGCTGTGGTGGTCGTGCTTGTGCACCTTCAGGTGCTCGGTCAGATCATTGATCCGCCGTGTCAGCAGCGCGACCTGGACTTCCGGCGATCCGGTGTCACCCTCATTGGTCGCGTGCCCGGCGATGATCTCTTTCTTCACCGTAGTGGTAAGCGGCACGTTGATTCCTTTTCGGATAGAACTCAGTACAGGATGCTCCGGCGGATTTCGTGTCGGACCTGCCGGGGCAGGAGCCGCCGTGCAGTAGCCTGCGGGCGCCTCCGCTTAGTCAGCCGCCTGAGGGCACAGCTGACGGGGCCGGATAACCCGGCCGACAGCCAGGTTAGCACGCGGTTCGGCCGTGAATGCCGAAGCCGGCGATCAACGCCCGGCTCCGGGCGAAGCCTGTCCGAAGCCGGCGATCAGGGCCCGGCGCGGCGGCGGCTATCCGCCGCTGCCGCGGGCACGGACCGCGTCGACGTCCCGGTGCATCTGCGCCACCAGGTCGGCGACCGAATCGAACCGGACCGTGCCACGCAGGCGGTCGGCGAAATCGACCGCGACGTGCACGCCGTACAGGTCGAGATCATCGCGATCCAGCGCGTACGCCTCGACGGTGCGCTCCCTCCCGTCGAACGTCGGGTTGGTGCCGATCGAGATCGCGGCCGGCCACCGTTCCTCCTCGCGGCCTTCGGCGTCGAGGCTGGCCAGCCAGCCCGCATACACGCCGTCGGCCGGGATCGCAGTGAGCGACAGCGTCTTCAGGTTGGCGGTGGGGAAGCCAAGCGCCCGGCCGCGGCGCTGCCCGCGCACCACCACGCCCTCCACCCGGTGCGGGCGGCCGAGATCGCGGGCGGCGCCGGCCACGTCCCCGGCGGCGAGCCGCGCCCTGATGCCGGTGGACGAGATCGTCTGGCCGGCGTCGGCCAGCAACGGCACCCCCTCGGCGGTGAAATCGTACTTCTCGCCCAGCTCGCCGAGCAGCGCGACGTCCCCGGCAGCGCGGTGGCCGAACCGGAAGTTGTCCCCCACCACGACCCTGGCCGCGTGCAGCCGGTCCACCAGCACCGCCTGCACGAACTCGTCCGGCCCTAGCCGGGAGAACTCGAGCGTGAACGGCAGCAGCAGCACAGCGTCGACGCCCAGGCCGGCCAGCAGCTCGCCGCGCCGCCTGGCGGTGGACAGGAATGGCGGGTGCGTCCCCGGCCGGATGACCTCGTCCGGATGCGGGTCGAAGGTGATCACGGCGACCGGCAGCCCGAGGCCGGCGGCGAGCTCCGCGGCGCGGCGCACGATGCGCTGGTGACCACGGTGCACGCCGTCGAAGACGCCGATCGTGGCGACCGACCGGCCCCAGCCGGGCGGCACGTCGTCCAGGCCCTGCCACCGCTGCATTTGCGATTCCTCCCCGGCCGCCGTTGGCGTATTGCGGTGGTCCCAGCCTGCCACGCGGCGGGCGGGCCGGCTGCGGCAGCATCCGCCCGCGCCCCGGCTACGGCAGGAACACCGCAAGCGAGCGAGCCTGGCCCGCCTCCTCGGTCAGCAGTGCGACCAGCATGCCATCAGGATCAAACGCGGCCACCGGACCACTGCCGCTGCCAACGGCAGGCAGCCGGGCGCCGCGGGCGACCTTCGTCGCCTCTTCGGCGGTGAGATCCCGCCGCGGAAAAACCGCCGCGGCCGCCCTGGCTAGCGGGACTACGTCCAGGGATCCCGCCAGTTCGGCCAGGGTCCGTGCCATGTCCTCGGTATACGGGCCGACCCGGGTGCGCCGCAGCGCTATCAGGTGCCCGCCGACCCCGAGCGCGGCACCGGCGTCCCGGGCTATCGCCCGAATGTAGGTGCCGCTGGAGCAGACGACCCGCACGTCCATCTCGAGCACCTCGCCCGCCGGGCGGACCGCGGTCAGGGCAAGCTCGCGGACGGTCACCGTCCTCGCGGCGAGCTCGGGCGGGGCTCCCTCGCGGGTCAGCCGGTAGGCGCGTTTGCCGCCTACCTTGATGGCGCTGATGCCCGGCGGGATCTGCTGGATCTCGCCGGTCAGCGCGGCCAGCGCGGCCGTCAGCGTTTCCGCGGAAACGCCGGCCGCCGACGCGGATGAGACAATCTCGCCGTCGGCGTCGCCCGAGTCGGTGGCCTGGCCGAGCCGGATGGTGGCTGCGTATTCCTTCTCGGTCAGCGCCAGGTGGCCGAGCAGCCTGGTCGCCTTCTCGACGCCGACCACCAGCACCCCGGTGGCCATCGGGTCGAGCGTCCCGGCATGCCCCACCCGCCGGGTGCCTGCCAGCCGACGGATCCGCGCCACCACGTCGTGCGAGGTCAGGCCGGCCGGCTTGTCGACGATAACCAGCCCGCTCGCGATGCTCACCGGCGCCTGTCCGCTCCGTCCGCGAGATGCTCGCGCAGCCCAGCCATCGCGGCGGCGACAGTGCCCGACGCGGTGAACCCGGCCGCGCCACGATGCCCGCCGCCGCCGGCCAGCGTGCACGCGCGACCCACGTCCACCTTGCCCTTGGACCTCGATGACACCAGCCACCGGCCGTCGTCGTCTTCCTTGAACACCACCGCGACGTCCGCCTCCTCGGTGCGGCGCAGCACATCGATCACCGACTCGGCCGCGTCCAGCTGCAGGCCGTGGGCGGCCCGGTCGGCGCGGCTGACGGTCGTCCAGACCAGGCCGTGGCCGGCCGCGGCATCCGGCTCGAGTACCGCGCGGCCGAGCACGCTGGACAGCAGACCCAGATACCCGAACGGCGCCTTGTCCCACAGTTCCAGCGAGACCGCGCCGGGCTCGATTCCGGTCGCCAGTAGCTGCGCGGCGATCTCGTGTACCCGCGGCGACGTGCTGGCGTACTTAAACGAGCCGGTGTCCGTGACGATTCCCGCGTACAGGCCAGCTGCGATATCCCGGTCAATCCGGACGCCCATTCTGCCGATCAGCTCGTGCGTGAGCACTGCGGTGGCTGCCGCGGACGGGTCGACCAGGTGCAGCGTGCCGAACCGGGTGTTGGACGCGTGATGGTCAAGCACGATCAGCTGCTCGGCCTGGCTGGCGGAGCCTTCAAGCAGGCCCAGGCGATCCGTGCTCGCGGCGTCGAAGGTGATCATGACCTGCGGCCGCGGCGGGTAGGACTCCGGTGGGCTGAGCAGGTCAGCACCGGGCAGGAAGCGCAGAATCCTGGGCACTTCGAACGGCTGGTCGCCGAACGAGGCGATGATCCGCTGGCCGGTCGATCCGGCTCGCGAGCGCAGCGCGTGGGCCATCGCCAGCATCGACCCGAGCGCATCGCCGTCCGGCCGGATGTGGCAGGCCAGGCAGATCTCGCGCGCGCCGGCCAGGATCTCCACCGCCCTGGCCCAGCATGCCTCCAGATCTGGCGTGACCACCCCAGCCGGGCCAGCCACCACCCCCGCAGAACCAGCCGGGCCAGCCACCCCAGCCGGGCCAGCCACCACCCCGGCAGAACCAGCCGGGCCAGCCACCACCCCGGCAGGGCTCCCCGCCGTCACGTCTTCTTGATCACGGAAGGTCCGGGGGGGTGGGACGCCCAGATCTTCCGTGATCAAGGACGGCTCTTGCACGGACGCGGCGACGGGGCCGTCTGAGATGGTCTGCCCATCGGCCGCATTGCCCCGGACCTGCGCATGCTCGGCTGTCACGACCGCGAGTATCCCGCGCCACGCTCTCCTGGTGCCGGTGTTTCGGCGAGATGATCATCTTCTCTGCGCGGCCCGGCCGACTGCCCGCCGCCGCCGGAATCCTCGGCCGCGGTGTTCCCCGCCGCGGTGTTCCACGCCGCGGTGTTCCCCGCGGTGTTCCCCGCCGCGATATTGCCAGCCGCGGCAGGCTCCGGCGCGGGGTCATCGTCGGCGAGGCCAGCACCAGCGGCAGGGACGCGGTACGGGTCAGGATCGCCGGCTGGCTGGGCGCCTTCCCTGACCGCCGCCAGCGCCGCGTCCGCCTCGCGGGCGCGGGCGACGAGCTCCTCGATGTTCCTGGCGTTGTCCGGCACGGTATCCGGCCTGAACTCCAGCGACGGGGTGTGCCGGAGCCCGGTCTGGCGGCCGACCTCGGACCGGATAACACCGGCCGCGCTGGCCAGCGCGGCCGCCGTGCCAGCCCGCTCTTCCGCCGAACCATAGACGGTGTAGAACACCGTCGCCTCGCGCAGGTCATTGGTCAGCCGGGCCTCGGTGACCGTGACGAAACCGAGCCGGGGATCCTTAATCCGGCGCTCCAGCATCTCGGCCACGATCTGCGCGATCCGGCCGCCGAGCTTGCGCGCTCTGGCTGCGTCCATGAGTCGCTCACTCCTCCTCGTTGAACAGCCGCTGCCGTGCCGAGAGCAGCTCGATTTCCGGCCGCCCGGCGACGAACCGCTCGCACGCCACGAGCACCTCGCTGCAGTGCGCGGCGGTCGAGGCCACCACGGCTACGCCGATCTCGGCCCGCCGGTGCAGATCCAGATGGCCGGTCTCGGCCACGGCGGCCGCCGGGTAGCGCCGATGGATCTCGGCCACCAGCGGCCGCACCGCAGACCGCTTCTGCTTCAGCGAGCACACGTCGCCGAGCAGTACGTCCAGCGTCAGGGCACCCACGTACACGTCAGCCCCCCGGGGCGGCTAGGCGCGCGGCTTCTCGCGCATCTCGAACGTCTCGATCACGTCCCCGACCTTGATGTCGCCGTAACCGACGCCGATGCCGCACTCGAAGCCTTCGCGCACCTCGGTCGCATCATCCTTGAACCTGCGGAGCGAATCGACCGTGAGGTTGTCCGAGACGACCACTCCGTCGCGGACCAGCCGCGCCTTGCTGTTCCTGGTGATGGTTCCGCTGCGGACGATGCAGCCGGCCACGTTGCCGATCCGCGGCACCCGGAAGACCTCCCTGATCTCGGCGGTGCCGAGCTGTATCTCCTCGAACTCCGGCTTCAGCATGCCCTTGAGCGCGGCCTCGATCTCCTCGATCGCCTGGTAGATGACCGAGTAGTACCGGATGTCCACGCCCTCGCGCTGGGCCAGCTCGCCTGCCCGCCCGGCCGGGCGGACGTTGAATCCGATGATGACCGCCTCGGACGCGATGGCCAGGTTGACGTCGTCCTGGGTGATCGCGCCGACGCCGCGGCCGATTACCCGCAGCACCACGTCCTCGCCGACGTCGATCTTGAGCAGCGCGTCCTCCAGGGCCTCGACCGACCCGGACACGTCACCCTTGATGATGAGCAGCAGCTCTTCGCGCTGGCCCGACTTGAGCGCGGATTCCAGATCCTCCAGGGTGACCCGCGGGCGCCGCTGGGCGAACATCGCGCTGCGCTCGCGCGCCTCCCGCCGCTCGGCGATCTGCCTGGCCACCCGGTCATCGTCGACGACCAGGAAGTTGTCGCCGGCCCCGGGCACGGCGGTGAGGCCGAGCACCTGCACGGGCCGGGACGGCGGCGCGTCGGCGACCGGGTCGCCGTTCTCGTCAAGCATCGCCCGGACGCGGCCGTAGGCCTCGCCGCAGACGATCGAGTCGCCGACGTTGAGCGTGCCGCGCTGGACGAGCACCGTCGCGACCGGGCCGCGGCCCTTGTCCAGGTGCGCCTCGATCGCCACGCCCTGGGCCTGCTGGTGCGGGTTGGCACGCAGGTCAAGCTCGGCGTCCGCGGTCAGCACGACAGCCTCAAGCAGCGCCTCGATGCCGGTGCCCTGCCGCGCCGAGACGTCGACGAACAGGGACTGGCCGCCGAACTCCTCCGCGACCAGCCCGTACTCGGTGAGCTGGGCACGGACCCGCTGCGGGTCGGCGCCCTCCTTGTCCACCTTGTTGACGGCTACCACGATCGGCACGCCGGCCGCCTGGGCGTGGTTCAGCGCCTCGGTGGTCTGCGGCTTGACGCCGTCATCCGCGGCGACGACCAGGATCACCAGGTCGGTGGTCTCGGCACCGCGGGCCCGCATCGCCGTGAAGGCCTCGTGACCCGGGGTGTCGATGAAGGTGATCTTGCGTTCCTGGCCATCGACGACGGTGTCGACCTGGTAGGCGCCGATGTGCTGGGTGATGCCGCCCGCTTCGTGCGCCGCCATATTGGTGTGCCGGATCGCGTCGAGCAGCTTGGTCTTGCCGTGGTCGACGTGGCCCATCACCGTGACGACCGGCGGGCGCGCCACGAGGTCGGACTCGCTGCCCTCGTCCTCGCCGAACTCGATATCGAATGTCTCCAGCAGTTCCCGGTCCTCTTCCTCCGGGGAGACCACCTGGACGGTGTAGTTCAGCTCGGCGCCGAGCAGCTGGAGGGTCTCGTCGTTGACCGAGGCGGTCGCCGTGACCATCTCGCCCAGGTGGAACAGCACCTGCACTAGCGCCGCTGGGTTCACGCCGATCTTGTCGGCGAAATCACTCAGCGAGGCACCCCGGGACAGCCGGATGACCTGGCCGTTGCCGCGCGGTACCTGCACGCCGCCGATCGACGGCGCCTGCATGTTGTCGAACTCCTGGCGCCGCTGCTTCTTCGACTTCCGGCCACGCGAAGGCCTGCCACCCGGCCGCCCGAAAGCGCCCTGGGTGCCGCTCCGGCCGCGACCGCCGCCACCTGGGCGGGCCGGGCCCATGCCGGGACGCTGGCCGCCGCCGCCGGGACCGCCGCGTGCGCCGGCGCCGCCGCCGGGGCCGCCGCGGCCGCCTGGCCTGGCGCCGCTGCCGCCGCCGCCGCCGGGGCCGCCGCGGCCGCCGGGGCCGCCTGCACCAGGGCCGCCGGGACCACGGCTGGGGGCCGGCCTGGGCGGCATGCTGTTGGGGCTGGGCCGCGGGCCGCCGGGCCGCGGGCCGCCGGGGCGGGTCGCGTCGCCCGGGCCGGGCCGGCCGGCGAACCGGCTGCCCGGGCCGCCTGGCGCAGCTGGCCGGGCGGCGGGCGGGCCGGGGGCGGGCGGGGCGCCGGCGGCGCTGCCCGCCGGGGCAGGCGCGCCGGGCTGACCGGGCCGGGCGCCGCGCGGAGCGGAGCCCATGCCGCTCGCATTCGAGCTGAACGGGTTGTTGCCAGGACGCGGCCCGGGCCGGGGCCCGCCGCGGGAACCTGGCCGCTGCCCGCCGCCGGCCTGACTGCCGGGCCGGGGCGAACCGGCTGGCGTGCCGCCGGGACCAGGCCGCGCGGCCGGCCTGGCGGCCGGCTGCGCTGCGGGCTGGTCGGTCGCCGGCTGGCCGCCAGGTGCCGGCGCCGTGGTTTCTGGCGGCGCTGAGGCTGCTGCCGCATGCGGGGCTGCCACCTGCGGCGACGGGGGCTCTAGCAGCCGCCGTCCGGGGTCAGCGGCAGGCGGCGCGGCTGGCGGTGCAGCGGGACCTGGTCCGGCCGCCGGACCTGGGGCAGGCGCTTGGGCCGTTACCCCGGCACCTGGCGCGGCGCCCACGGCACGGCCGTTTGAGACGTCGCCAGGGGTAGCCGCAGCTGCGGCCGCCGATGGCTCCGCGGACCGCTGACTGCCTGATTTGCCAGCCGGTGCCTGCGCTGGCTGCTGAGCCGCGAGCTCTTCCTTGAGCCTGCGGACGACGGGCGCCTCGATCGTCGATGACGCCGAGCGAACGAATTCGCCCATTTCCTGGAGCCTGGCCATTACGGCCTTGCTCTCTACGCCGAACTCCTTCGCGAGTTCGTAAACCCGGACCTTCGCCACTGCGCTCCCTCTACTCGGTCCGGAGCATCCGGACCAGTCAGCCGGTCCGGGGCAGCGCGTGCTCCGTCCGGCGTCAGCCTGTGCTGTTCATCGCCGCATGCTCATCGGGCGCTCATTGCCATCTCAGCCTGCTTTCTCCGGCACTGCTGCCGTCCATGCCTTCCGTCTGCCCGCCTTGCCCCGGCCCTGTGCCGCCGGGACGAGACGACCCAAGATACCCGGCGATCATGCCTGTCCCGAGCGGCCCTGGCAAGCGCAGCGCTCGCGGGAACGCCCGGCGCCGCAATGCTCGCTCCAGGCATTCCTGGCTGGGGTGCAGGTATGCGCCCCGGCCAGCATGTCGCGCCGACGGGTCGGGAACAACGTCATTCCCGGCCTGCACCACGCGAAGCAAGTCAGACTTGGCCGCGCGGGCTCCGCACCCAACACACATCCGGATCGCTGGCTCGGACCGGACCGGACGCGGGAACCGCCTGGCCATTCTGCTACTAAGCCTACCGTGCCGGTGCGCCGGCGGCACCGGGCACCGTGCCTGGCCCGGCGGCCGACTCGGATGCGCCCGCGGCGGCTGCCTGGCCCGAGCCGCCAGCGGTGGCCGCAGGCGGGCCTGCGGCATCCCCGGCCGGCGCCGTCGCGGCATCCCCGGCCGGCGCCGTCGCGGCATTCCGCGCAGGCGCCGGACCGGCATCCCGCGCAGGCGCCGGCCCGGCATCCGCCACCGGAGCCGACGCGCCCTGGTCTGGCCTGATGTCGATCCGCCAGCCGGTCAGCCGGGCCGCCAGCCGCGCGTTCTGGCCTTCTTTGCCGATCGCCAGCGAGAGCTGGTAATCGGGCACGATCACCTGGGCGACCCTCGCCTGCAGGTCGATGATGTCAACCCGGGAAACCCGGGCGGGCGACAGTGCGTGCGCGACGAACTTAGCCGGAATCCGGGGAGTAATCGACGATGTCGATCTTCTCGCCATGCAGCTCCGTCATCACGTTACGGACCCGGCTACCCATCGGGCCGATGCAGGCGCCCTTGGCATTCACGCCCGGCTGGTGCGAGATGACCGCGATCTTGCTACGGTGCCCGGCCTCGCGGGCGATGGCGGCAATCTCCACGGCGCCGCTGGCGATCTCCGGCACCTCCAGCGAGAACAGCTTCTTGACCAGGTTCGGGTGGGTACGCGACAACGTCACCGACGGGCCGCGATAGCCCTTCCTGACATGCAGCACGTAGCAGCGCAGCCGCTCCCCATGGACATAGCGCTCGCCGGGCACCTGCTCGGTCGGCGGCAGGATCGCCTCCAGCTTGCCGAGGTCGACCAGCACCGCGCGCGGATCCCGGCCCTGCTGGATCACCCCGGCGACGACATCACCCTCGCGGCCGGCGTATTCTCCGAAGGTCATCTCGTCCTCGGCGTCGCGCAGGCGCTGCAGGATCACCTGGCGGGCGGTGGTGGCGGCGATCCGGCCGAAGCCGGCCGGCGTGTCGTCATATTCCCTGACCACCGCGCCGTCCTCGGCAGTCTCGACGGCCCAGACGGTTACGTGCCCGCTGCCCCGGTTCACCTCGACCCGGGCGGTCGGCGGCGCGCCATCCGTGCGGTGATAGGCGACAAGCAGCGCGTCCTCGATGGCCTTGATGGCCAAGTCCATCGAGATGTCCTTCTCGGCCTCCAGGCTGCGCAGGACACTCAGGTCAATGTCCATCTGCTTTCCCCCCGTCTGCGCCAGTCACGGCGCGGCCGAACTCTAGGAGTATCTTTCCCGGGCCGAGCTCGGCATAGCTGTATTCCCGCTGCTCACCCGCCACCTCCAGGACGACCGCATGATCACTGGCGGCGAGCACCCTGCCTTCTACGGCACCGGGTCGCCCGCTACCATCCGTTACTGATTGTGATCGTGCGGTCAGGGATGCGCGGATCAGCCTGCCCGCGGCGCGGCGCCAGTGCCGCGGCTCGGTGAGCGGCCGGTCAACCCCTGGCGAGGTGACTTCCAGCGTGTAGGGAGTCTCGCCCATCGCGCCGGCGGCATCGAGTTCGGCCGACAGCGCACGGCTGATCTGCGTGATGTCGTCCAGGTTGACGCCGCCGTCCGCGTCCACTACTACCCTGAGCAGGCGGCGGCGACCGGTCGCGGCGATCCGGACATTTTCCAGGTCCATGCCCGACGCGCTGACCACGGGCTCAAGCAGCGCGGCGAGCTGCTGCGCGTCTGCCGGGCCCGCGGCGGCCGGCGGACCGCTCCTGGCGGCTGCTCGTGGCGGACTGCGACGGGAGCTACCGTGCATGACGACCTCCTCGTCGGCGACCTGTGCTGTTGTCCGGTCATCTAGCCTAACGGTGATCAGGCACCCGATCGTGCCCGTCCGCGCCAGTCGCGTCCCGCGGTGGGCTGGCCGACGCGTGCTCGGGGCCGGTTGCGGAGCCCCAGGCAGTGGACCGCCGTGACATGCTTGGATGCCGCCGGGGAGTCTGGCGGCGCACTGGCGGGAGGATGGCGTGGCGGTACGCTCCGGGACGGCAGGTTCCGGGCCAGGAAGTCCGGCGGCCGGACCCGGCCCGGCGGCGGTGAGTCCCACTAGGCCGGCCGAGGCCGAGGGAGCTTGGCCGGGCGAAGGTCCGGTGCCCGGCGGCCAGGCGGCAGATCCGGTGACCGCAGATCCGGTGGCCGGCCGGTCGCGGCGGTCGGTGCTCGCCGCTGCCGTGGCGAGCCTGCCGTTACTGGCTGTCACTAGCTGCAAGGGCGTCGGCGCGCTCGCCGCGCCGCCCAGGCCGGCTCCCGACGTCGCAGTGCTGCGCGCCGTCATTGCCGCCGAGGAACTCATGATTGCCCGCTACGACACCGCTATCATCCACTCGGCCAGCCTGGCCGCCGGGCTGCGCCCGCTACGCGCCGAGCACCGGCTGCATCTCGCCGAGCTGCGGTCCCGGCTGATCGAGCCCCCGGGCAGCCACCTCCCAAACCGCCAGGCCGGCGCCGCTGGCCGCCCGGTCCGGTCCCGGCCGGCCGCGGCCGGGCCGGGCGGCGGGCCGGCCGCGGCGATCTCGTTCCTGCAGGGAGCCGAGCGGGCCGCGGCGGCGAACCTGCTCCGCTACCTCGCGGCGGCATCCCCGTCGCTTGCGCAGCTGATGGCCAGCATTGCGGCCTCCGAGGCAACGCACGTCGCCGCCCTGTCGGCCGCCCGGAGGTAGCTGACCGCGATGACCGGGATCGCCGCGCTGCGGCTGACGCTGTCGCCCGCCGAGGTCAGCGCACTGCAGGCAGCGCTCGCCGCCGAGCACGCTGCCGTCTATGGCTACGGCATCGCCGGCGCCCACCTGACCGGGACCATGCTGACCGCCGCGACCAGGGACTGGGTCGCGCACCAGGTCGCCAGGGACGCGGTCGAGTCGATGCTGCGGTCGGCCGGCGTCATGCCGGTCGCGGCCGCGGTGGCCTACCGCCTGCCGCATCCGGTGCGCACCGCGGCGGCGGCCGGCTCGCTCGCCGTCATCCTGGAGAACCGGGTCACGACTGCCTACCTCGGCCTGGTGGCGGCGGCGAATCCGGGGATCAGGAAGTTCGGCGGGCACGAGGTCGTGGCAGCGGCGCTGCGGGCGGCAGCGTGGCGGGGGCGCACGGTGGCCTTCCCCGGCTTCCCGGCTGGCCTGCTCTCGCCGGGTAAGGCTGGCCGCGGCTAACCGCGGGCGGCGAGCACGCGGCCGATCCGGCTGGCCGCCGCTGCCAGGTCATCGCTGACGGCGATCCGCTCGGCCCACGACCACCAGAACCACCAGACGCCGTCCTGGCCGGGCCCAGCGTAGATGTCCTCGGCCAGCGCCGCGGCGGTCGGGTTGACCACGTGCAGGCTCGGCACGCGGCAGGCCGGCGTGGTCAGCCGGGCCCGCAGCCCGTGCCGCGCCAGCACCTCTGCAAGCCCTTCAAGCCGGTCCAGGTAGGGGTGCCAGAGTTCGGCCGGCCCGGGAGCATGCTGGGTTTCCATCATCATAAAGTCACCTTTAGTAGCTGATAGGCCGCGCAGAGTGAATCGCCGTTACTGCCAAGGATGCATCCCTGGCATGCTATATGCAACATGCATTGAGAAAATCGCATCTTGTGTCGTGGCGAGCACTGGACGCAATCGCGCCGACCTTGCCACACTGTGCCCAGGCTTACGCCTGACCACGCGGGGCACATTACTGACTCGTGACGTGACGGCATGGTGGCAATATCTGAATCTCACGCCCGACACGTCACGCATTCGATCGCCCCCGGGGGGTGACACATGGCAACTGAGCAGAGTCCGACCGTCCGCCGCCGCCGGCTTGCGCTCGAGCTCCGCAGGCTCCGCGAGGCCGCGCGGCTTACCTGCGAGGAGGTGGCCGAGCATCTGGAATGCTCGGCGTCCAAGATCAGCCGGGTGGAAACCGGGCGGGTGTCGGTTTCGCCACGAGACGTCCGGGACATGCTCGAGCTCTACAACGTGCCTGCCCAGCAGCGGGACAGCCTGGTACAGCTGGCCCGTGATTCACGGCAGAAGGGCTGGTGGCACGCCTACAGCGACACGATCCAGCCGCAGTTCGCCACGTACGTAGGGCTGGAGAGCGCGGCGTCGGAGATCCGGGTCTACGAGGTCAATCTCATGCCCGGCCTGCTGCAGACCGAGGATTACGCCCGGACGATCATCAAGGCCGGGACGATGAACGGCAACCAGGAGGACATCGAGCGCAAGGTAGCCCTCCGGATGGCCCGCCAGCCGGCGCTGACCAGGACGGAGCCGCCCATGCTGTGGACCGTGGTGGACGAGGCCGCGCTGCGCCGCCGGGTCGGCGGCACGGAGTTGATGCGCGCGCAGCTTGAGCACGTGCTGGAGCTGTCCAGCCTGAAGAACGTCGCGATGCAGGTGATCCCGTTCGGCGCTGGCGCTCATCCGGCCATGGGCAGGCCGTTCGTCATCCTCGTCTTTCCCGAGCGGATCGACACCGACGTCGTATACCTGGAGGATCTGACCAGCGCCTTTTACCTGGAGGACGTCGAGGAGGTAGACCGCTACAACGTCTTCTTCAACCATCTGCGGGCAACGGCGCTGTCGTTCGAAGACTCTGCCGCGCTGGTCACTTCAGTGCTGAAGGAGCTGTGACCGCCCGGCAGGCGGCCGGGACGGCGGGGCTCAGCGCAGCGGCGCGGGCAGCGGCTCGGCGTGCAGGACCGTCAGCCGGGATACCGCCCGGGTCAGCGCGACGTAGAGCCGGTGCAGGCCGCGGGACTCCGCGGCCGCGATCCGGGTCGGCTCGATGACGATGACCTGGTCGAATTCCAGGCCCTTGGCAAGGGTGACCGGCACCAGGGTGAGCTCCCCGGCGGTCGCGGCGGCGTCGAGCACGGAATGCGGCAAGCCGGACCGGCGGAGCATCGCGGAAATCTCGGCAACCTGATCGTCGGCGGCGATGATCGCTGCTGAGCCCGGCCGGCTTAGCGCGTCGGCGCAGGCCGCGGACAGGGCGCCGGGCAGCGAGCCGCCCGGCGCCGGGACGATCACCAGGGAGCCTGCCTCCTGCCGGACGGAGCGGGCCGGGGCAAGGCCAGGAGCGATATACGCGAGTAGCCTGCTGGCGAAATCGAGGATCTGGCGCGGCACCCGGTACCCGGTGTCGAGCACGCGCAGCCCGGCATCGTCCTTGCCCAGGTTGGACAGCAGCTGCTGCCAGTTTGGCATGGCCCACGGCGTGGTGCCCTGGGCGATGTCGCCGAGCACGGTGGCCGAGCCGGTGGCACACCGGCGGCCGATCGCACGGCACTGCATCGGCGAGAGATCCTGCGCCTCGTCCAGGACCACGTGCGCCAGGCTGGGGGTGCGCTCGATGAGATCCCGCGCCTCGTCGATAAGGACGGCATCGGCGGGTGACCAGCGGGCCGAGGCAGGTCCGCGCGGCGGGCTTGACCACGAGATCACGGCCTGCTCGGCGGGATCGAGCACGCCGTCGGCCGCACGGGCGAGCAGGCCCGGGTCAGACAGCAGCCGCAGCACCAGCCGCTGCGGGTCGGTCTTCGGCCAGACCCCGTCCACCACCGCCCGCACCTGCTTCGTCCGGCGCACTGCCTCATGCGTGCGGTCGTCGCAGGTCTCGCCGGAAGCCTCCATCCTGGTCAGGATCACGTGCGCGATGCGGTGCGAGAGCATCTCCCGGCCGGTCCCGTAGCGAACCCGGCGAAGTCGCAGCTCGTCGGCCAGTCCGGCGAGCTCGTGCGCGGGCACCCGCCAGCGCCGGGAGCCGCGGACCAGCATGAGTGCCTCGGCCGGCTGCCCAAGCTGCTCCCAGAGTGCCTGCCGCAGCACCTCGGCCATCCTGGCGTCACCTTTGATCCGCGCGGCGGGCTCCGGGTCGGCGGACCGGACCGGCACGGTGGCCAGCAGGTCGGTGACCGACACCTGGGTGACGTTGAGCTCGCCGAGTGCAGGCAGCACGTTGCCGATGTAGGACAGGAACGCCCGGTTCGGGCCGACGACCAGGACGCCGCCGCGGTTCATCCGCTCCCGGTGCGCATACAGCAGGTAAGCGACCCGGTGCAGGCCGACGGCGGTCTTGCCGGTGCCGGGCGCGCCCTGGACGCATACCGTACGGTCGGCGTCGGCCCGGACGATGTCGTCCTGGTCAGGCTGGATGGTCGACACGATGTCCCGCATCGGGCCGGATCTTGGGCGCTCGATCTCGTCGATCAGAATCCGGCTGACCGGCGCGTCCGCTGCTGCCCCTGGGGCCTGCGGCCGGCCCGGACTGAAATCTTCGTCCTCGTAGGCGGTCAGCTCCCCGCCGGAGAACCCGAAACGGCGGCGGTGCGCCAGGCCCATCGGCTCCGCCGGGCTGGCCCGGTAGAACGGCCGGGACACGGGCGCCCGCCAGTCGATGACGACGGGGTGCCCATCCGGGTCGTGGACATGGCGCCGGCCGATGTGAAACTGCTCGCCGGGCAGGGCGCTGCCGATATCTGCGCTTCCGGCCCGGATGGTGGAGTCGCCGACCCGGCCAGGCTCGGCCGCAGGCCAGGCCGCATCGGCGGCGTAGTCGAGCCTGCCGAAGAAGAGCGGCGTGTCCGGCAGGTCATGCAGCGCTTCGGCCCGCCGGTACAAGTCGGCCTTGAGGTACTCCTCGGAGACGGGGTCGCCGCCGAGCGCCCGCAGAGAGAGAACGTTCTCGCGCATCAGCCGCAGGTACTTGCGCGCTGACTGCAGGTGGGCGCGTTCCGCATCGAGAACGGGGTCGGTACTGGCGGCCGGATCCTGGCCGGCCGCCGGACGGGATCTGGCCGGGGCTCCGCGCTGGGCGCCGCTGGCCGAGGGCATGGCTCATCACCTCGATGGCTTCGGTTGGCACAGGGGCCAAGAGCCTAACAATGCCGACGGCGCTGGTCACCTGAATATTCCGGTGGCCCGCGGACTCCAGGTCCAGTCCGGGCCAGGCACGGCGCGGTACCGGGCGGGGATGCTGGCTAGACTGCGCGGGTGGCTGAGGCCGGGAACGCTGCGGCCGGGAACGCTGCGGCCGGGAACGCTGCGGCCGGGAACGCTGCGGCCGGTGCCGCCGACGGGGACGCCCCCGGCAGCGACGCGGTGGCCCGCTTCGAGGCGCTGCTCGGGCCCGCCGGACAGCAACTGCTCGGGTATCTCCGGCAGCAGGACGTCAACGCCCGCGACATGCTGCGGCTTGGCAGCAAGCTGCGCGAGCAGTATCCGGCGGAGCTGGCCGCGGCTGGGCTGGCCCAGCATGAGCTCCGGTGCAGCGCCATGCCGAAGTTCGGCCGGGCGATGGAGATGTTCTTCACCCGGCCCGGCCTAGAGCAGGCGTCCGGCGAGCTGGCCGCGCGGCACCGGTCCGCCCGCTACGCCGGCGCCAGGAACGCGGCCGACTTGTGCTGCGGGATTGGCGGGGATCTTGTTTCGCTCGCCGCGGGCCGGCCCGTGCTCGCGGTGGACCGGGACGCGCTGGCGCTGCGGATCGCCCGGGCCAACTGCGAGGTCTACGGCGTGTCCGGCAATGTCAGCACCGCCATGGCCGATGTCCGCGACATTGACCTGGCCGGCCTCGACGCGGTGTTCATCGATCCGGCGCGGCGGACGGACCGGGGGCGGCTGCGGGCCGGGGACAGCGAGCCGCCACTTGGCTGGTGCATCGGCCTCGCGGACCGGGTCGGGCAAGTCGGGATCAAGGCCGCGCCCGGTCTTCGGCATGACGCGGTACCCAGCGGCTGGGAGCTGGAGTTCGTCGCCGTCGGGCGCGACCTGAAGGAGGCCGTCGCCTGGTCGCCGGCGCTGGCCGGGGCGGCACGGCGGGCGACCGTCCTGCCCGGCGGGCACACGCTCACGCCAGGGCCCGGCGAGCCGGTCGAGGTCCGGATGCCCGGCGAGTTCTTGCTCGACCCGAATCCGGCGGTCACCAGAGCCGGCGTCGTGCAGGAGCTGGCCCGGATGCTGGGCGCGACGCAGATCGACCGGCAGATCGCGTTCCTGTGCACCGGCCACCCGGTGCGCACGCCATTCGCACGGACGCTGCGGGTGATCGACTCGGCGCCATGGAACTCCAGGCAGCTTCCGGCGAGGCTGCGCGCGCTTGACATCGGCGCGGTCGATATCCGCCGCCGCGGGCTGGCTGGCGACGTTGACCAGTTGCACCGGCGGCTGCGGCTGACCGGATCGCGGCGGGCGACCCTGGTGATGACCCGGGTAACCGACCAGCCATGGGGGCTGGTCTGCGTCGATGCCGGTCAGGACGCTACGGCCGGCCAGGTCCACTGATAGCCGACCACGGCCTTCTCCAGCGATCTCAGGTAATGGTGCACCGAGTGCTGGCGGTCCAGCGTGACCGGCTGCTGCTTGAGAATGTCCCCGTCCACGCCATCCCAGACGGCCCACCAGATGCCGGCCAGCAGCCGGCCCGGGTGAAACTCGACGCGCAGGTCGAGGTTCTCCAGGCGGCCCATCGCGGCCCGGCGGAAACTGCGTTCCTGCGGATCGTCCAGGTTGCCCGGGTAGCTGTACGACGTCAGGTACTCCAGGGTGAGGGTCTCACCGCGGCCGAGCACCTTGGCCAGCGGGATGACGGTGGCATACACGCCCGCCCTGATCTGGTAGAGGGAACCGGGCGGGTCACCGCAGCCCTGGCCGGTCTCCAGCGTGACGGTGTTCGTGTCGTACAGGTACGGGATGCTCTCCACCTCGTCGGCCAGCGCCTCCACGACCTGGAGCGTGCGGGTGGCCGACAGGCGGCCGTCAAAGCCGACGTAGACATGATCATGCAGGGACAGCGTATGGTGCCTGCGCGGCCCGAGGGCGGCTGCCACGTCCGCGATGCCGTCGGACGGCATCGCGCGCTGGCCGGCCAGCACGCTGATCGCGCCGGTGCCCGCCCAGAGCCGCCAGAGCCGCTCCGCCTCCTGCTCGGTGAACCCGAACACTTCGATGAACGTGGAGAGCGCGCCCCGGCTGAGCAGCCGTCCGGTCAGCGACCGGGCCACGGTGTCCTTGAGCTGGTGCGCGAGGACGTCGCCGTTGCCCGCGGTGCGCGGGTGGTTCCATAGATAGGCCGCGATCGTCTCGGCGACGGCAAGCTGGTTTATCTGGCCGGCCCTGATGCGCACCGCGTGCTGCTCCCACATGCTGCGGTACCGTCCTGGCCGGTAAAGCAGTTCCCGCAGGTAGCTGGCCGCCGCCTGACGGCCGGCCGAGGAGGGGGACTCGGTCACGGCTCTACATCCCGGTCTATGCGAACTTACTGCGACATTTACTGGCTACCTTACGGCTGCGGGCGCGCATGAGGAGCCAGCGCCGCCGGCGGCAGGCAGCCGCCGGCGGTCGCGCGCTGCTCGGCCGGGCAGCTGGGACAGCACTGGGACAGCACTGGGACAGCACTTCAACAGCGCTAGAACAACACCGACATGAAGGCGCCGGATTCGGTGAAGCCGACTCGCCGGTATGCGGCACGGGCCGGCGCGTTGAAATCGTTGACGTAGAGAGTCACGACCGGCGCGATGCACTCCAGCGCGATGGCAACGACCGCGGCCATCCCGCGCGCGGCGATACCGCGCCCGCGCAGATCCGGCGGCACCCACACGCCCTGCACCTGGCAGGCCTGGGGGGTCACCGAGCCCACCTCGGCCTTGAACACGACCCGGTCGTCCTCGATCCGGGCGAACGACCGGCCGACCCTGATCAGCTCGAGCACCCGCGCCCGGTACGCGCCCCCGCCGTCCACGCCGACCGGCGACACCCCCACCTCTTCGGTGAACATGTCCACGCAGGCCGGCAGCAGGATGTCGAGCTCGCCCGGGCGGACCGCGCGGACCAGCGGATCGGGCGGCACCAGCGGCGCGCCGGAAATGGCCAGCACCGGCTGCACGGCCCGGATTTCTCGCGGGCGGCCCCAGTGCGGCGAGAGCAGCCGCCATAGCTCACCGACGGCAGCCGCAGGCCCGACGATCGACGAGCAGCGGCGGCCCTGCAGCCGGGCCCGCCCGGCGAAGGCCGTTATGGCGCTCGGATTCGCGGCGACCGGCACCAGGTTGGCGCCGGAGTAGCAGAGCGAGGCGAGCCGCCCGCCGTCGGAGTAGCCCCACAGCTGGGCACCGAGCCTGCCCGGGTCGAGACCGGCCGAGCGCAGCCGGGCGCTGACGAAAACGTTCGTCACCGGATCGCGGTCGCAGACGAGCAGCGCCTCGTCGCGATCGCTGTCGTCCAGCAGGCGCAGCGACGACGATTTCCACGTCCTTGTGCGCAGCACCCTCCCAGGGTAACGCCGTGGCCGCGGCGGCCGCGGGCGCGGCGGCGCTACCGGGCCATGGCGCGGCCCTGCGGCGTCGTCTCCCGGCCGGCGTCAGCGGGTCAATGCGGGGACCCCTCCCGCGGCCCGGCCTCAGCTCGCTGACGGCGGGGGCAGGGCCGCGCAGGTGGCGTTGACCGGCCCCGGCCGCTGCGGCAGCGCCCCGGTGCCGAGATAACGGTTCAGGTAGCCGTCCACGCAGGCGTTGGGCGGGTTGGCCAGGGACTGGCCGTGATTGCCGCCGCCCTCGACGACCACCATCCGGGCCGACGGCAGCGCCTTATGCGCCCGCTGCGCGCCCGCGTACGGGGTGGCGGGGTCCAGGGTGCCCTGCAGCATCAAGATGCCCGGCAGCCCCTTGCCGCCGATCTTCATCGGTTGCGCGGGCCCCCGCACCGGCCAGAACGCGCAGGCCGCGTTGAACCACGCGTTGTCCCAGGCTTCGAACGGCGCGGTCGCGTACACCTTCCTGGTGTCGGCGTCCCACCTGGCCCAGTCGCGCGGCCAGCTGACGTCGCTGCATTCCACGGCGTTGTAGATGGCGAACTCGTTCTCGTGCTGCCTGCCCTGCTCCTGGTAGGCCGTGACGAGCTCGCTGCTGCTGCCGCTATGCAGGTAGGCCGCCAGCGCGCCGGCCAGGGCCCGCCAGACGCTGTTCGAGTACCCGCCGACCAGGAAGGTGTCGTCAAACTCGTCCGCGCCGAGCTGCATGTTGCCAGCAAGCCGGACCGGATGCGCCTTGAGCCGCGCCCGGGCCTGGTACCAGGCCCGGCTCACCTGCGCCCGGGTAGCGCCCAGCCCGAAAATGCCAGCGTGCGAGGCGATCCAGGAGAAGAACGCGTCCTGCCGGCCCTGGAAGGCGTAGTCCTGGTCGATGTTGTCCGCGTACCAGACCCCGGTGGGGTCGACCGTGCTGTCCAGCACCATCCGGCGGACCCGGCTCGGGAACATGGTCGCGTACACCTGGCCGATGTAGGTGCCGTAGGAGTAGGCGAAGTAACTGATCCGCGTCGCGCCGAGCGCGGCCCGGATCGAGTCGATGTCCCTGGCGGTGTCCTGCGTGGTCAGGTGCGGCAGCAGCCAGCCGTACTTCCGCTCGCAATCGCCGGCGTACGCCCTGGCCCGGCCGACCAGGACCTGCTCGGCGGCCTTGGACGCCGGGATGTAGTCGGGCCTGGCGCCGGCGAAGAAGGACGGGTCGCAGTGCAGCGCCGGCCTGGAGGACCCGACGCCCCGCGGGTCGAATCCGATGATGTCGTACCGCGCTGCCACCGCCGGCGCCAGCCCGTCCGCCACGCCGGCGGCCAGGCTGAGGCCGCTGCCGCCGGGCCCGCCCGGGTTGACGAGCAGCGCGCCAAGCCGGCCGGACGAGGCCGTGGCCGGTACTTCGGACAGCGCCAGGGTGATCTTCCTGCCGCCCGGGTGCCGGTAGTCAGCTGGTACCCGCAGGCTGGCGCACCGCAGTTGCCCGGCCAGCCCGGCGCACTGGTGCCAGTGCAGCCGCGGCGTTCCGCTGGCTGGCTGGCTGCCTGCCGGTGACGTGGCAGCGGCCGGCGAGGTGCCAGCCGACGGCTGCGACGCCGCTGGCGATGACCCGCCGGAGCAGCCGGAAATTGCCACTGCCAGGGCAGCCAGGGCGGCTGCGGCCGGGGCGGGCAGAACGTTCCTCATGGGTCAATCCTGCCCGACCCCGGCAACTCCTCGCAGCCGGCCAGGCTGCCAGCGGCCGGACCCTTACAACGCCCGCTGCCCGCGGGTAGCGCGGGCCGGGGGATCAGACCTGGACGAACTCGATCCCGGCCAGCTCGCAGAAGACGCGCCAGTCCGCGGCATGATGGCCGAGGTTCATCACCTCGTGGTGCGGTCCGCCCGCGCTCAGCCATCCGTTCAGGCAGGCGCGCACCCCGGACGCGGGGCGGAACTGGCCGTACGGCATCTCCAGCGCGGGCAGTTCCTGGCTGTCCAGGTTCTCGCCCTCGGCGACGACGAGCCGGAACCGCTCGCCTTCCAGCGATACCAGCGCGGCCAGCGTGGCAGGCCCGGGCTGGTACTGGAACAAGAACGTCGGCGGGTCGGCCAGCTTGCCGATGCCGAGCGGCCGCTTGATCAGTTTCACCGGCCGATCGGCGCGGGCGATCTTCCAGTTGCCCTCCCCCATATGGCTCTGCAGGATCGAGTCGGACGGGAAGTCCATCGCGTACATCTCGGTGAAATGCGCGTCGCCGATCAGGGTATGGCCGGCCGACACCAGGCAGGCGGTCAGCACGTCGCCCTCGGCGGCATACCCGTAGCCCTTGGCCATCAGGCTGGAGGCGGCGGCCAGCGGCAGCCTGCTGAACCTGCCGTCCTCGCCGATGGCATCGAAGTGCGCGGTGTACGCACCGAACCCGCGATCGGTCAGGATGCGCTCGATCGCCACCTGCATCCGCGCGTGGTCCTCGCGCTCCGCGGCGGACAGCCGGGGGTCGATCTCGAAATTCGCGTCCTCGAACGCGATCAGCTCGGCGGCCGCGGCGGCGGTCACCGCCAGCATCCCCCGGTACATGTCGCCGGGCGCGACCGCCAGGATCTCCGGGCCGAGGCTCCTGATCAGCGCGCTCTCGTCGACCCGGATGTCGCCCATGTCGTTCATGGCGTAGCCGAAGATGGCAACCTTCAGCGATTTCCAGGCCGTGACCGCCGCCGCGGCCCGCGCCCACCGGCCCACGTCGGCGCGGAACGACTCGGCCTTCCAGTCGTCGGTCAGCACGCAGAACCGCCGCCCGGCCCGGACCATCGCGTTCGCGGTGTCCTGGGCGCCGTGCACGCCCTGGTTGTAGGTCATGTCGGCCATGTCCCAGGCGGGCGTGACGTTGGGCTCCGGCTGGATGTTAGCCAGGCAGACCGGCAGCCGCGACTCGGCGAGCAGCCGGGCGACCCGCATGGCCGGCCCGTAGGTCAGCATGACGACCAGCACGCCGTCGAGATCCGCGGCCTCGAACGCCCGCAACTCGCGTTCCGCGTCCTGGCGGTACTTCACCGGCTTGCTCGGGATGAACTCGCCAACATCGGCCAGCTGCGCGGCGATCTCGGCAGCGTAACCAGCCTGCCGCTGCGCTATCCCCGGGATCATCTCGTCATAGAGGTCCTGCATGATCCCCAGGATCCCGATGCGCGGCTTGCGGTCGGTCATGGAAAGCCCTTTCTGAAACGGGTGCCCGCGGGCCGGTGCCGCAGGCCTGGTCAGCGCTGGCCGTAGTGATCTTTGTACCGCCGGTGCAGCGCGTCTACCTGCTCCGGAGCTAGCGGCTCCGGGGCGCCGAGCGCGCGGGCAAGGTGCACGGTGCGGGCTACGTCCTCGCACATCACCGCCGCCTTGACCGCGTCCCTGGCAGTCGGCCCCACGGTGAACACGCCATGGCTGCGCATCAGCACGGCCGGCGAGCGGTGGCCGTCCAGCGTGGCGACGATGCCGCGGCCGATCTCATCGCCGCCGATCAGCGCGAACGGGCCGACCGGGATCTCGCCGCCGAACTCGTCGGCCATCGCGGTGATGACGCACGGGATCGGCTCGCCCCGCGCGGCCCAGGCGGTGGCGTAGGTCGAGTGGGTGTGCACCACGCCGCCGACCGCTGGCATGTGCCGGTACACGTAGGCATGGGCCGAGGTGTCGCTGGACGGGCTGAACCGGCCGGCCACCCGGCGGCCGGCCAGGTCGCAGACCACCATGGACTCCGGGGTCAGATCGTCGTAGGCAATGCCGCTCGGCTTGATCACCATCAGCTCGGTGCCGGGCACCCGGGCAGACACGTTCCCCGACGTCCAGGCCACCAGGGCGTTCCTGACCAGCTCCGCGTGCAGCCCGCAGACCTCGCGGCGGATTTCCCTGATCACATCGCCAGCCGCCGCGCCGGCCGTCATCGCCGTACCGCCGGCCGTCATGGCCGCACCGCCGGGCTGCTCAGCGCCCGCTGCCGGATGGCGCGCAGCCGGTGCAGGACCGCGTTCTCGCCGCGGCCGAAATAGTCGTGCAGCGCCACGTACTCGGCGTACAGCTGGTCGTAGACGTCCGCGCTCGGCTGGTCGGGGACGTAGGCGGCGGACCGCTTGCGGCCCATCACCAGCGCCGCCGCCGGGACGTCCGGGTAAGCCCCGGCCGCCACGGCGGCGTGCAGGGCCGAGCCGAGTGCCGGGCCCTGCTCCGAGCCGATCAGGCTGAGCGGGCGGCGGGTCACGTCCGCGTAGATCTGCATGATTGCCTCGTTCCGCATCAGCCCGCCGGCGATGACGAGCTCGGTGACCGGCACGCCGGCGGACTCGAACGCGTCGATGATCAGCCGGGTGCCGAACGCGGTCGCCTCGATCAGCGCCCGGTAGATGTCCGGCGGCCGGGTAGCCAGGGTCAGGCCGGCGATCACCCCGGAAAGATGATGGTCAACCAGGACGCTGCGGTTGCCGTTCAGCCAGTCGAGCGCGATCAGGCCGTGCGCGCCGGCCGGCTGCGCGATGGCCTCGGCGGACAGCAGGTCGTGCACCGAGGCGCCGCGCTGCGCGGCGGCGTCGGAGTAGGCCGCCGGGACGCCGTGGTCGGCGAACCAGCCGAAGATATCCCCGACGCCGCTCTGCCCGGCCTCATAGCCCCAGCGGCCGGCCACGATCCCGCCGTCAACGACGCCGCACATGCCGGGTACCTCGGCTAGCCCGGCGCCGTTCATCACGTGGCAGGTCGAGGTGCCCATGATCGCGACGAGCTGGCCGGGCTCGGTGGCGCCGGCGGCCGGCGGGGTGACGTGCGCATCCACGTTGCCGACGGCGACCGGCGTCCCTACCGGCAGGCCGGTCCAGTCTGCCGCCTGGCTGGTCAGCGATCCGGCCCTGGCGCCCAGCGGCAGCACCGGGTGCGCCAGCTTGTCCGCGGCGAACGAGGCGAACCGCGGGTCGACCGCGGCGAGGAACTCGCCGGACGGGTAGTGCCCGTCCTGCCAGATACCCTTGTACCCGGCGGTGCAGGCATTCCTGGTTTCCGCCCCGGTCAGCTGCCAGATGATCCAGTCGGCCGCCTCGATCCACCGCTGCGCGCGGGCGTAGCTGCCGGGATCCTCCTCGAGCAGCTGGAGTGCCTTGGCGAATTGCCACTCCGCCGAGATCTTGCCTCCGTACCTGGCGATCCACGGCTCGCCGCGCTCATGCGCCAGCGCGTTGATCCGGTCCGCCTGCGGCTGGGCGGCGTGATGCTTCCAGAGCTTCGGGTAGGCGTGCGGGGAACCAGCTAGTCCGGCCACCTGGCACAGCGGCGTGCCATCCCGCAACACCGGCAGGACTGTGCAGGCGGTGAAGTCGGTGCCGATGCCGACGACCAGGGCTGGGTCGATCCCCGCCTGGCTGACCGCGGCCGGTACCGCGCGGCGGAGCACGTCGCGGTAGTCTTCCGGATCCTGCAGCGCCCAGTCCGGCGGCAGTTGCTCGCCGGTGGCGGCGAGCGTCTCGTCCATGACGCCGTGCCGGTATTCGTGCACCTCGGTGCCGAGTTCCGCCCCGTCGCGCACCCGGACGACGAGCGCCCGCCCGGATAGCGTCCCGAAGTCCACGCCGATGACGCAAGCGTCGGGGTTGTTAGCGCTAACAGGCATGAGTGGGCCTATGCATCCGTAAATACCCTTCCTGGCTGGCCAAGGCTGGCAGTGCAATCCTGCCGGGGACGGCCGTCACCGCCGGTACCGGGTCGCGCTGGACCGCACTACCAGCTCAGGGACGACCGGTAGCCGCGAGCCCGCCGAGTCGTGCCCGGCGATCGTGTCCACCAGCAGGCGCAGCGCCCGCCTGCCAAGCTCGCCGAAGTCCTGCCGCACCGTGGTGAGCGGCGGCAGGAAATAGGCGGCCTCCGGGATGTCATCGAACCCGACCACGCTGACATCCTCGGGGACCTGCCGCCCGCGCTCGGCCAGCGCGCGGAGCAGGCCAAGCGCCATGTGGTCGTTGGCGCAGAAGACGGCGCTCACGTCGGGCATCTGGGCCAGCTGGTGGCCGATCTCGTAGCCGGATCGCGACGACCAGTCCCCGGCCAGCACCTCGGGCTCGGCCGCGCCCGCCGACCGGAGCGCCCGCAGCCAGCCGTCGGTACGCTCGCGGGCATCCAGCCAGGAGCCAGGCCCGCCGACGTGATGGACGGTCTGGTGGCCAAGGTCCAGCAGATACTGGGTCGCGCGGGCGGCCCCGGCCGCGTTGTCCACCGCGACGGAGGCCAGTGGCGCATTGGTGCCGCAGCCGACGGCGACCAGCGGGACGTGAGCTGGCACCCCATTGAGCGCGGCCACGGCCGAGGTCTGCGGCGCGATGACGATGATTCCCTCCACCGCCTGGCCGAGGAACCGATCCACCGCGTCCAGCACGCCCCGGTGGTCGAGCGCGGGCAGGCTGGCGATGCTGACGAAGTAGGCGTGCCGGGCCGCGCGCTCGATGCCGTAGAGCATCGACGCGGGGCCGTAGAGGGTGGTGTCGAAGCTGATCACGCCGAGCGTGTGGGTGCGCCGGGTGACCAGAGCGCGCGCCGCGGCGTTCGGCCGGTAGGCCAGCTCGCGGATCGCCGCGAGTACTTTCTCCCTGGTCTGCGGCCTGACGTTGGGGTGCTGGTTCAGTACCCGCGAGACGGTCTGGTGGGAGACTCCGGCGAGCCTGGCGACATCAGCCATCACCGGTGGCCGGGCCGTGCCCGGCAGCCGCGCATGGCCGGTCCCGGCAGGCGCCACGTCGCTCCTCCCCTCCAAAGGCCGGATCCGTCACGATATATGCGACGACGTGAAGTGATTGTTATCGCTCACAACGTGACGGTCAAGTTCGATCCGGCGCTTAAGCACCAGGGCAAGCGCAGCGGCGACCCGACTTATCCTCCGCGGAATTCATGACGGTTAACAATTACCGGCGCAGACCGGCTCGATTCTCATCATTCCATTGGCGGCTCCAGGCTAATCCCGCACCCGGCAGGCACCCGCCGACGGCGTCGCGTCCAGGAACCGCGGCGGCCGCCAGCCCCGGCGGCCGAACTCATCGCTGACCGCAGCCAGGATCCGGGCCGAGTCGGCCGCACCGGCCAGCGCGATCACCGAGCCGCCGAATCCGCCGCCGATCATCCGCGCGCCCAGCGCGCCCGCCGCGGTGGCGGTGCCGACGGTCACGTCCGCCTCCGGCCAGGAGATCTGGAAGTCGTCGCGGAGCGAGACATGCGATGCCGTGAGCAGGGCGCCGGCCTTGCCGAGCCGGCCAGCCCGCAGCAGCGCCACGGTCTCGCTGACGCGCTGGTTCTCGGTGAACACATGCCTGGCCCGGCGGGCCAGCGGGCCAGTCAGCCGCCGGGTTATCTGCGCCGCATCCGCGACGTCCCGCAGCGATCGCAGCCCTAGCTCGCGCGCGGCCTGCTCGCATTCGGCGCGCCTGCTCGCGTAGTCTCCGCCAGTCAGCTCGCGCCGGGCACCGGTATCGATCACGAGCAGCTCCAGGCCGCCGGCGGCCGGATCGAACGGGACTCCAGCCGTCTCGGATGTGCGGCAGTCGAGCAGCAGCGCCTGGCCAGGCTGGCAGCGCAGCGACGCGGACTGGTCCATGATCCCGCACGGCATGCCGACGAAGTCGTTCTCGGCCCGCTGCGCGATCAGCACCAGCTCGGACCTGGGCACGGCCAGGTCGTACAGGTCATTCAGGGCAAGCGCGACCGCGCATTCCAGCGCGGCCGACGACGAGAGGCCGGCCCCGCGCGGCAGGTCAGAGTCGATGATCAGGCTGACGCCGGGCACCGGATGACCGGCCGCCCGCATTGCCCAGACGACCCCGGCCGGATACGCGGCCCAGCCGGGGATAGTGCCAGGTGCCAGCGAGTCGATCGGGATGGCGGTGCCGGCGCCTGGCACCTGGCGCGAGCGCAGCTCGATAGTGCGGTCGCCACGGCGGCCGGCCACCGCGAGCGTTCCCCGGCTGAGCGCGAAGGGCAGCACGAAGCCCTCGTTGTAGTCGGTGTGCTCGCCGATCAGGTTGACCCGGCCGGGGGCGAACCAGGCGCCGTCGGCAGCCGCCAGGTAAGCGGCGGCGAACTCCGCGGCGCAGTCGCGGGCCCAGGCCGCCGTCCCGCCAGCGGCGGCGTGGCTGGTCACCGGGCCTCCCGCAGCCGCCGCGCCGCCGTCTCCGGCACCACGTCGTTGATCCATACCCCCATCCCGGACTCCGTCCCGGCGAGGTACTTCAGCTTGCCGGGCGCCCGCCGTACCGACATCACGCGCAGGTGCAGCCCGAACTCGCGCCGGACGGCGGCATCGCCGGACGGCGCCTGGTACCAGGCTGCGATGTACGGCGGCTGACTGCCGAAGATCGCGTCAAAGCGCCGCAGCACGTCCAGGTAGAGCTGGCCGAAGCCGTCCCGGGCCGCGTCGCCGAGGGCCGGCAGGTCGGGCACCCGGCGAGCCGGGAAGAACAGCACCTCATACGGCCACCGTGCCGCGGCGGGCACGAAGGCCGCCCAGTGCTCGTTGCGGGCGACCACCCGGGTGCCCGCCGACAGCTCGCTGGCGACGAGATCGTCGAAGAGGTTGCCGTGACCGCCGCGGGCGTAGGCCGCGGCCTGGCTGAGCAGCTGCCGGGTACGCGGGGTCACGAACGGGAACGCGTAGATCTGGCCGTGCGGGTGATGCAGCGTGACGCCGATCTCCTCGCCCTTGTTCTCGAAGCAGTACACCTGCCGGATGCCGCCCATCGCGGCGAGCGCGGTGGTGCGGTCCGCCCAGGCCTCCATCACCGTGCGCGCCCGGCGCCGGGTCAGGTACGCGAAGGCCGAGTCATGGTCGGCGGTGAAGCAGACCACCTCGCAGCGGCCGGTCGCAGGCCGCCGGGCGGTCAGCAGCTCATCGCCGTCCGGCCCCGGATCGGCCGCCCGATGGCCGGCCGGTCATCGGCCGGCGAATCGCCAGCTCGCCCCGCAGCAACCAGCCCGCTGCCAGGCCGGTCGGGGTCGGCGGCAGCATCAGGTCCGGCTGGCCGCGCTCCGGCCAGCGAAGGAAACCTGTTCTCGAACACCACGACGTCGTAGTCGGCCGCGGGTATCTCGGTCGGCCGTCCCGGCTTGGACGGGCAGAGCGGGCACTGCTCGGTCGGCGGCAGGAACGTGCGGCCCTGCCGCTGGGCGGCGATCACCACCCACTCGCCGACCAGCGGATCCCAGCGCAGGCCCGGCTCTGGCCCGGCGCCGGGCGCCCGCTCGTCGCCGAAGTCACGGGTATCACGCACCTGGGCGCGGCCCGACCCCGGCGCCTCGTCGAAGTAGATGATCTCGCGCCCGTCGGCGAGCCGGCCGCTGCTCTTCCAGACCGCGGCGGGCGCCGCGGTGACCTCATGCACTGCGGTGGCGTGCCTCCAGCGCCGCGCGGTACTCGGCCACAACCAGGTCGGTAAGTTCCACCACCGAGGTATCCGCGCTGCGCTTGTCCAGCGTTATCTCGCCGTGCTGGAGCAGGTTCACCCGGTCGCACACCTCGAGCACCTGGCCGTAGTTGTGCGCGATGATGATGGTGGACACCTCGCCACGGCGCTTGAGGTCACGGACCAGGTCGAGGATCATCGCCGCCTCCTTGGCGCCCATGGCGGCCAGCGGCTCGTCCAGCAGCAGGATCTTCGCGTCCGAGTAAACTGACCTGGCCACCGCGATGGCCTGGCGCTGCCCGCCGGACAGCTTGGCGACCTGCACGTCGACCGACGGGATGCCGACTCCCATGTTCGCCAGGTGCTCCTTCGACAGGCGGCGCATGGACTTGTTGTTCAGCAGCGGCCAGTGCACCCGCTCGCGCTTGAGGAACATGTTGTGGTACACGGTCAGCTCGTTGATCAGCGCGAGGTCCTGGTAGACCGCGTCCACCCCGAGCGAGCGGGCGTGGTCGACGGATTTGAACGTGACTTCCTCCCCCCGCAGCACGATCCGCCCCGAGTCGGGCTGCTGGAAGCCGCACAAGATCTTCAGCAGGGTCGACTTGCCGGCCCCGTTGTCGCCGATCAGGCCGAGTACCTCGCCCTTGGCCAGCCGCAGATTCACGTCCGTGAGCGCGGTCACCGCGCCGAACCGCTTGCTGATGTGCTCGACCCGCAGGACGTCTTCCGCCTGCATCGCAACGGCTTCTGCTGGCATCTCAGCGGTCATCAGGCCTTGCCTCCCCTTCTGAGCCGGGCCAGCTGCACGTTCGCGATCATGGCGACCAGGATCGCCGCGCCGAGGATGACGAAGAACGGGTTGGCGCTGATGCCGAGCAGGTTGAATCCGTCGGTCAGGATCGCCAGCACCAGCGAGCCGAGGAACGCGCCGATGACCGTGCCGGATTCCGCCGGCCAGCGCCGTGCCGCCGATGACGGCGGCGGCCACCGCGTAGAACATCGGGGTGTACCCGCCGGAACTTGGGTCGATCGAGTCGGTGCGGAACGCCTCCTGCAATCCGACGAGTGCGCCCATGAAGCCGGTGATCATGAAGGCGCCCATCTTAATGTTGGCAGTCCTGATGCCGGCCTCGGAGGCACCGAGAATGTTGCCGCCGGTAGCGATGGTGTGCAGGCCCCATCGGGTGCGGGTCAGCACGATATGGAAGATGATCACGAGCACGACCGCCCAGGTGATCTCGGCCCATGCGTAAGTGCCGATCCAGTGCCCGATCCCCTCGGCCTTGGGCGGGATGTTCACCGGCACGGCATTGGAGGTGATGAGCATGATCCCGAAGAGGACAAACCCCGTCCCGAGCGTGGTGATGAACGACGGCACCTTCAGGACGATCGTGATGAACCCGTTGAGCGCGCCCGCGCCGATGCCCATCAGCAGGGCGATCAGGATCGCCAGCGGCGGCGGGACGCTGTAGAAGTCGATCAGGTAGTGCATGAGGAACGGCGAGAAGGCGAAGATGAACCCCACCGAAAGGTCGATCTCGCCGCAGACGAGCAGCAGCACCTCGCCGATGGCGATGATCGCGACCGGGGCCGTGATCTGGGAGATGTTGATGAGGTTGTCTCTGGTCGAGAAAGCTGGCGCGGAGACCTGGAAGTAGACCACCAGCGCGACGACGACGATGAACACCGTCGCCTCGCGCTGCTCGGCGAAAATCACCAGGCCGCGGCGGATACGTGCCCAGATGTCGGGTCGCGGTCCGCCGTCGGCCGGACTCACCACCCCTGGGCTGCGTTCGGCAGTTTCACTCACAGCGCCGTCCCGTTCTGTCCCTCGTTCGGGTTACTGCAGGCAGCGGGGGCCCGGTCTGCCGGCTGCAGCCCGGCCACCCGCCGCTTGCACGTCCTAACCTCGATGATCCTCCTTGCGACTCACCGGGCTGCTGCCTGGCCCGCTTAGGCGATCGGGCCGGACCGCGGGATCAGCTTCTGCGCTGTCGTCGAGCCCTCGAACCTCGACGTGGTGTTCTGGTAGGGGCCGACGTTGGACTTGGTGACGAAGGTCAGGCCGGTGTTGGTCTCGGCCGGCGCCACCAGGCCGCCGGACAGGTTGAACATGAACAGGGCGATGACCGGCAGGAATCCCTGCAGGTACGGCTGCTGGTCGATGGTGAAGTCGAGGAAGCCGCCCTTGATCGACGCCAGCGTCTGCGGGGTCAGGTCGAATCCGCCCGAGGCGACCTTGCCCTGCAGGCTGTACTTCTTGATGATCGCGCCGACGGTCTGGGTCGAGCCGGCGTCAACCGCGAAGATGCCCTTGAGGCTGGACTTGTGCGCCAGGATGTAGGCATTGATCGTGGTGTTCTCCTGCGGCAGTTCGGCGCCCGAGGTCACCGCGGTGAAGCTGATGCCCTTGCCGGACGCTTTGATCGCGGACTTCGCGCCGTCGATGCGCGGCTGGATGTTGGACTGGCCCGGCGTGGCGATGAAGCCGACCGCGTCGCCGCCACTGGCCATCTGCGGCGCCGCCACGATCCGCTGGCCGAGGGCCTGGCCCGACGCGAAGAGATCCTGGCCGATGTAGGCCAGCCGGTTGGTTCCGGGGTTGCTGGGGGCATTGCCGTCGGCGTTGTACGAGACGACCGGGATGCCGGCGTCCATCGCCTTGGACGTCGGGGTCTTGAACGCGGTCGCACTGACGACGGCGACGGCGATCCCGTTCGCGCCGGCTGAGATCCCCGACTGCATCGCGCTGACCATCTGCGCGATGTTCGAGTTCGCCGAGCCGGTCCAGGAGGGCTTGGGGATGCCGAGCAGCGCGGCGGCGTCCTGCAGGCCGTACTGCGTGGGCACGAAGAACGGGTTGGTCGTGACGTGGTTGACGAAGGTGAACTTCCACGGCGGGGTCTTCGGGAAGTTCCCGGCCGTGCTGGCCGCGGCGCTGCTGCTACTGCTGCCGCTGGCGGTGCCGCTGGACGAGCAGGCGGCCAGCAGGGCGGACGCCGCGGCGGTCGCGCTGACCAGGCCGGTGCCCTTCAGCAGGCGACGGCGGGTCGGCCCGTCCTTCATGTTGAGCGTCTCGATCGCTTCTTCGACCTTAGGGTTCACTTTGTCCATTGCAAAACCTCCGGATTATGTCCTCGGGACAGAACACTGCCCCACGTCGTGCCGGGCTGGCCGCCCCGGGATGATGACGCGCCCCCCGCCATTGGCAGCTGGCCGCGTCGTTGCGCGCTGCCGGGCGGAAGCCTGGATCCTGGCCACTGCGGCCGGCATGCGCTGCCGTCGCTCATGGCCACCTGACTTCCTGTCTCGTGGCTGTCCGTCGGGGAACCCGCCTGCGGCCGGCATCGACGGAGCTGTCCGGTGCTCGGCCGCAGCCGAGCGCTGGGCGGGTGACGCCAGCCGGCCCCAGCGACCTGCCTCGCAGGGCGCATCGTCCATTGTGAGCGTTCACACGCTTGCCCGCTCGATAACGACAAAGCTGTGATGCCATAAGCTAGAACAGACAGACTTGATCGTCAATGAACAACTCTCACCAGATACGAACATGTGATGCTGACGTCCTGACCAGTGCCTGACAGAACAGGCAAACTGCCTGCTCGCGGCGCGGGAAGGCCGGGAGATGCTCGCCAGGCACCGGCAGTCGCTGATCCTGCAGGACGTCCGGCGCGCAGGCAGCGCGCGGGTAAGCGACCTGACCCAGCGCCTTGGCGTCTCGGACATGACGATCCGGCGTGACCTAGAGGTGCTGGCCAGGGCTGGGCTGATCGAGAAGGTGCACGGCGGCGCCGTGCTGCCTGGCGTGCCGAGCAGCCACGAGCCCGGCTTCGACGCCAAGTCCGTGCTGGAGCGGCCGGAGAAGGAGGCGATCGCCAGGGCGGCCGCCGACCTGGTCACTCCCGGCACCGCGATCGCGCTGTCGGCCGGCACTACCACCTTCGAGCTGGCCAGGCACCTCCGCGAGATTCCCCGGCTGACGATAGTGACGAACTCCGTCCGGGCCGCCAGCCTGATGGAGGGCGTCAGGCCGGCGGGCGGCAGCGGGACCAGGTTTGCCGTGATCCTCACCGGCGGCGTGCGGACGCCGTCCGACGCGCTGGTCGGCCCGATCGCCGACCTGGTGATCCGGTCGCTGCATTTCGACCTGCTCTTCATCGGCTGCCACGGCATCGATCCGGCGGCCGGGCTGACCACTCCCAACCTGGCGGAATCGGAGACCAACCGGGCGTTCGTGCGCTCGGCGCGGCGGGTCACGGTCATCGCCGACCACACCAAGTGGGGGATCGTCGGCCTGAGTTCGTTCGCCGACCTGGAGGACGTCGACACGCTGATCACCGGCAGCCAGCTGCCCGCCGAGGCTCGCTCGCTGCTGTCCGAGCGGGTCGGCCAGCTGGTTATCGCGGACGACGGCCCGGGCTAGCGCGCCCCCGCGGCCGGCCGGGCTGCCTGCGGCGGGCTCAGCCGTCCCGGGCGGGTTCAGCCGTCCGCAGGCTGCATCGCGGCGGCGAGCTTCATGGCCTCCTCGATCAGGGTCTCCACGATCTGCGACTCAGGCACCGTCTTGATCACCTCGCCCTTGACGAAGATCTGCCCCTTGCCGTTGCCCGACGCGACGCCGAGGTCGGCCTCCCGCGCCTCGCCGGGGCCGTTGACCACGCAGCCCATCACCGCGACCCGCAGCGGGATGTCCAGCCCGTCCAGCGCCGCGGTGACCCGGTCGGCGAGGGTGTACACGTCCACCTGGGCACGCCCGCAGGACGGGCAGGACACGATCTCAAGGCCGCGGTCGCGCAGCCCGAGCGACTCCAGGATCGCGGCGCCGACCTTGACCTCCTCGACCGGCGGCGCGGACAGTGACACCCGGATCGTGTCACCGATCCCCTCGGCGAGCAGCGCGCCGAACGCGACCGCCGACTTGACCGTGCCCTGGAACGCCGGCCCCGCCTCGGTGACGCCCAGGTGCAGCGGATAGTCGCATTGCTGCGCGAGCAGCCGGTAGGCGTTGATCATGATCACCGGGTCGTGGTGCTTCACCGAGATCTTGATATCGGTGAAGCCGTGCTCCTCGAACAGCGAGCATTCCCACAGCGCCGACTCGACCAGCGCCTCCGGCGTGGCCCGCCCGTACTTGGCCAGCAGCCGCTTGTCCAGCGAGCCCGCGTTCACGCCGATCCGGATCGGCACCCCGGCCTCCCCGGCCGCGGCGGCGATGTCGGCGACCTTGTCGTCGAATGCCTTGATGTTGCCCGGGTTCACCCGGACCGCGCCGCAGCCCGCGTCGATCGCCGCGAAAACGTACTTCGGCTGGAAGTGGATGTCGGCGATCACCGGGATCTGAGACTTGCGCGCGATCTCCGGCAGCGCGTCGGCGTCGTCCTGCGACGGCACGGCCACCCGCACGATCTGGCAGCCGGTCGCGGTCAGCTCCGCGATCTGCTGCAGCGTGGCGTTGACGTCCGCGGTCACCGTCGTCGTCATCGACTGGACGGAGACCGGGGCGCCGCCGCCGACCGGGACCGCGTGCCTGCCCTTGCCCACCATGATCTGGCGGGATTTGCGGCGCGGCGCGAGCGGCTCAGGCGGCAGCTGCGGCAGGCCGAGATCGACTGTCATGAAGATGATCGCCTCATTGCACGAGATGGATCGGATTGAAGATGTCAGCCGTGATGAGCAGCAGCCCGAACCCGACGAGCAGCGCGAAGACCCCGACGCTGACCGGCAGCAGCTTCCGCATGTCTACCAGGCCAGGATCGGGCCGGCCGCGCAGCCTGGCCAGCCAGGCCCGCACCCGTTCGTAGATCACCACGGCGAGGTGCCCGCCATCCAGCGGCAGCAGCGGCAGCAGGTTGAAGGCGCCGACGAAGATGTTCAGCGAGATGATGATCAGCAGGACGAAGGCAACCTTGATCTTCCAGCTGTCCTTCGCGGCGACTACCTGGGCGGTGATGCCGCCGACGCCGACCACGCTTGACACCTGGCCGGCCGGCGTGTGCGCCCGGTCCTTGGCGAACAGATCCGGAATCGCGGCCGGCAGGTGCCCGACCGCCGCAACCGAGCCGGACAGCGTCTGGCCGAATGCCGATCCCGCGTAGGTCACCGCGCTCAGCAGGCCGAGCCGCTGGAAGGTGGCGGCGTTCCCGATCCCGAGGTAGGACCCCTGGCGCCCGCTGATCTGCGCCGGGACCGCGTGCAGCACGAGCTGGTGCCCGTTGCGCAGCACGGTAATGGCCACCGGCTTGCCCACTGGCTGTGCCCGGATGGCCGCGCCGAGCTGGGTCCAGTTGCGCACCCGGGTAGCCGCGATGGCGACGATCTTGTCGCCGTTCCTGACCCCCGCCGCCTTGGCCGGGGACGCCGGAGAGCCTTGCGGGCACTTCCCGTTGTTGAAGGCGGTCGCGGTGGGCGGGACGCAGGCGCTGACCGTACCGATCTTCGTCGAGTTGTCGTTTGCCAGCCCGATCCCGACCGCCAGCACGATCAGCAGGATGAAGGCGAGCGCGAAGTGCATGAAGGACCCGGCCGCCAGCACGATCATCCGCTGCCAGCCTGGCTGCCTGCGGAACGAGCGCGGCTCGTCGGCCGGGTCGACATCCTCCAGCGCCGTCATGCCGGTGATCTTCACGAAGCCGCCGAACGGCAGCACCTTGACGCCGTACTCCGTCTCGCCCTTCGTCCGTGACCACAGCGTCTGCCCGAAGCCAACGAAGAACTGGGTCACCTTCATGTGAAACTTCTTGGCGGTGGCGAAGTGGCCCGCCTCGTGCAGCATGATCGAGATGAGCAGCGCGGCCACGAAAATGACCCAGCCAAGCAACAGGCTCATCCGGCCGCCCCTCTCGCTCTTACGCATCCCGGCTCTTACGCATCCCGGCTCTCACGTACCCGGCTCCCACGTGTACCGCGCACGGTGTCAGGCTAGCCGCGGGGCCCCGTTCCCGTCAGCTCGCGCGCCCGGTGCCTGGCCCAGCGATCCGCGGCGAGCACGTCCTCGATCACCGCGATGTCCCGGCCGGAACCGTCATGCTCAGAGACTACCCGGGCAACCGTATCGACTATGCCGGCGAACTGGATGCGGCCGGCCAGGAACGCGTCGACGCATTCCTCGTTCGCCGCGTTGTAAACGGCCGGGACGGCGCCGCCGGCCAGGCCGGCCTGCCGGGCCAGCGCGACCGCCGGGAAAGCCTCGGCGTCCAGCGGCTCGAACGTCCAGGTATGCGACTTCGTCCAGTCGATCGCCGGCCCGGCGTCAGCGACCCGGCCTGGCCAGCCGAGTGCCAGCGCAATCGGGATCCGCATGTCCGGCGGGCTGGCCTGGGCGATCGTCGAACCGTCGGCGAACTCCACCATGGAATGCACAACCGACTGCCGGTGCACTACGACCTCGATGCGGTCGAAGCCGAGGCCGAACAGCAGGTGCGCCTCGATCAGCTCGAGCCCCTTGTTGACCAGCGTCGCGGAATTGACCGTGATGACCGGGCCCATGTTCCAGGTGGGATGCGCCAGCGCCTGCTGCGGCGTCACCTCGCTGAGCTCTGCCCGGCTGCGGTGCAGGAACGGGCCGCCGCTCGCGGTCAGCACCAGCCTGCTCACCTCCTCGCCGTGCCCGCTGCGCAGGCACTGCGCGATCGCCGAGTGCTCGGAGTCGACCGGCACAATCTGGCCGGCCGCGGCCCGCGCTGTGACCAGCGGGCCGCCCATGATCAGCGACTCCTTGTTGGCCAGCGCGAGCACCCGGCCGGCGTCCAGCGCGGCCAGCGTGGCAGCGAGACCGACCGCCCCGGTAACCGCGTTCAGCACGATGTCGCACGGCCACGCCGCGACCTCGGCGACGGCGTCCGGACCGGCCAGGATCTTCGGCAGCCGCCCGGTCCCCAGCCCGAGCGTCGCCGCCTGCGCGGCCACCGCGAGCTGCAGGTCGCGGGCGCCGCTGTCCCTGGCGACCGCCACCACCTCGGCGCCGAACTCCAGCGCCTGGCTGGCCAGCAGGCCGGGGTTGCCGCCGGCGGCGGCCAGGCCGGCCACCCGGAACCGGCCGGGATTGCGCCGGATGATGTCCGCCGCCTGGGTGCCGATCGACCCGGTCGAGCCGAGCAGCACGATGTCACGGCGGGGCGCGTTCGCTGGCTCCTGCATCCCGCCATTCTCCCCTGCTGCCGCCGGCCGCCGTCAGCAGCACCATGATCGCCGCAAGGGCGGCACCGCCGCCGACACCATCTCGGGGCAGCGCCAGCTCACGCCGGCGACCACCACCACGCTCAGCCGCGGCCGGGCCCCGTTCGCCGTCGGCAGGCCGCCGCGGCCGGCGCCGCTGGGTCGGCGCGTACCGTGAGACGGTGATTTTCACCAGCGCGCCGATCGCCGCCCAGGCGTCATGACTACGGCCGACCAGCCACAAACACCAGTCCTCGCCGGGGCGCATCCCGGCCCAGCGGCCGGTTCCGGGCCGCTGCCGGGCCCGGCGCTCGGCCCGATGGCCGCGGCCCAGCTGGCAGGGACGCCCGGTCTCCCAGCAGCCGAACTGGCCCGACCAGGCCAAGGCCGATGAAGTGGCCCGCGAGCTCGCGCGGCAGCCGCCGCTGGTCTTCGCCGGCGAGTGCGATGCGCTGAGGGAGCGTCTCGCGGCCGTGACCTGCGGCGAGGCGTTCGTGCTGCAGGGCGGTGATTGCGCGGAGACCTTCGACGGCTGCACCGCGGATGCCGTGCGCGCCAAGCTGCAGACCCTGCTGCAGATGGCGGTCGTGCTGACCTTCGGCGCCCGCGTGCCCGTCATCAAGATCGGCAGGATGGCCGGGCAGTTCGCGAAGCCGCGGTCCGCCGCGGCCGAGGTCCGCGACGGCACCGAGTTGCCCGCGTACCGCGGCGACGCCATCAACGGGCTTGCCTTCACAGCGGCCGCCCGCACCCCCGACCCGGGCCGGATGATGCGCGCCTACCACTGCTCCGCGGTCACGCTTAACCTGTGCCGCGCCTTCACCACCGGCGGTTACGCGGATCTGCACCAGGTGCACGCGTGGAATCAGGACTTCGTCGCACGCAGCCCGGCCGGGCAGCGGTACGAGCGGCTGGCCGGCGAGATCGATCAGGCGCTGGCCTTCATGCGGGCCTGCGGGGCCGACCCTGATCAGCTGCGCTCGGTCGAGCTCTACTCCAGTCACGAGGCGCTGGTGCTGGACTACGAGCAGGCTCTGACCAGGATCGACTCCCGGACCGGGCTGCCCTATGGCACGTCAGGCCATTTCCTGTGGGTAGGCGAGCGGACCAGGAGCCCAGGCGGCGCGCACGTCGAGTTCGCCCGCGGCATCCGCAACCCCGTCGGGGTGAAGATCGGGCCCGGCGCCGACCCCGGTGACGTGCTCGCCCTGATCGAGCGGCTGAACCCCGACGGCGAGCCAGGCCGCCTTACCCTGATCACCCGGATGGGCGCCGCCCGGGTGCGCGACGCGCTGCCGCCGCTGGTCGAGGCGGTCACCGCCAGCGGCACGCCGGTCGCCTGGATCTGCGACCCGATGCACGGCAACACCTTCGAGGCGCCGAGCGGCCACAAGACCCGCCGGTTCGACGACGTGCTCGACGAGGTGCAGGGCTTCTTCGCGGTGCACCGCAGCCTGGGCACCCATCCCGGCGGCATTCACATCGAGTTCAGCGGCGACAACGTCACCGAGTGCGTCGGCGGCAGCTACCAGGTCGCCGCCGCGGACCTGCACCAGCGGTACGAGACCGCCTGCGACCCGAGGCTCAACCGCAGCCAGGCACTCGACCTTGCCTTCACGGTCGCCGACAGCTACCGGGTAGCCCACCGCAGCGGCCCGGCACCCGACGGGCAACCACCGCGGCGATTAACGGATTGCCGGGCGCCAGTCCCGGCCCGCTAGGCACCGGGCTACCGGACGGCGCTGGCCGCCTGCTCCCAGTCCGGCCGCAGCGGCATGCCCGACTCGCCATTCGCCGTGAGCCGGACCCCGAGCACCTGGTGCAGCTGGATCTGGTTCCGGTCGAACCCGAGCCTCGAGCCAGCCATGTACAGCCGCCACACCCGGGCAGTGCCCTCGCCGACCTCGGCGACCGCCTCGGCCCAGTGCTCGTCCAGGTTCGCGCACCAGCCGGCCAGCGTCTTGGCGTAGTGCTCCCGCAGGTTCTCTTCGTGCCTTACCTCGAACCCGGCATCGTGCATCAGCGAGACCAGGTAGCCCGGTGCCTCCAGCTCACCGTCCGGGAACACGTACCGGTAGATGAAGCCGTCCGGCCGCCGGGCGGGCTCGGTGTTGTCCTTCCTGGTGATGCAGTGATTGAGCAGCCGACCGCCCGGCTTCAGTTTGCCGTAGAGGAACGAGAAATAGCCGGGCAGCTGCGCCTTGCCGATGTGCTCGGTCAGCCCGATGGAGCTGACCGCATCGAAGCCGGCCTCGGTGACGTCCCGGTAATCCAGGTGCCGGACCTCGGCCAGCTCAGACAGCCCCGCGTCCTTGATCGCCCGCTGCGCCCAGGACGCCTGCTGCTCGGACAGCGTGACCCCGAGCGCGCGGACGCCGTGCTCCCGCGCGGCGTGCATCACCATGCTGCCCCAGCCGCAGCCCACGTCGAGCAGCCGCATCCCGGGCGCCAGGCCAAGCTTGCGGGCGACCAGGTCGAATTTGTAGGCCTGAGCCTCCTCAAGGGTGGCGTCATCAGCCGGGTAGCAGGCGCACGTGTAGGCCATCGACGGGCCGAGCACCCACTCGTAAAAAGTATTAGACACGTCGTAATGGTGCGAGATCGCGCTTGCGTCCCTGGCCTTGGAGTGCCGCCGGCCGGACAGCCAGCGGCGGTTGACCCTGACCTCCTGCGGTGGCGGCGGTACCCGCGGCAGCAGCACGCGCGGCCCGCCGAGCTGGCGGAGCAGCCGGAGCCGCTCGGCGAAGTCCATATCCATCCGCTGCGCCTGGAGCATCCGGGCGAGCGCCGCGTACATGTCACCCTCGACGTCCAGGTGGCCGGACACGTACGCCCGGGCCAGCCCGAGGCCGCCGGGTGCCTGCGCCAGGTAGGACACCGCGGTCGGCGAGCGGACGGTGATCTTTACCGGCGAATCCGGCGCGCCCGCCTTGCTTCCGTCGTAAGCGTGGAACTCCACCGGGGCATCGGGCCCCGCGACTTTCTCGAACACTTCGGCCAGTGGCATAGCCCCATGTCCTTTCACCGCCCGCGAACGCACTTCTCATACAGGCCGGCGAGCCGGCCAGCCGGGTCATACTCAGCCTTGAGCGCTGCGTAGGCCGGGCCGTTGTAGAGCGACCAGAACTCCTCCTCCGGGTAGAAAGACGTCGAGTACAGCCCTTTATGCCCGCCGAGGCTGGTGACAGTGTCCTCGACGAGCCGGTTGTGGTAGCCATCGGACTCGCCCGGCGGCAGCGGGACGGTGCCCCAGAAGCCGAAGTTCACGTACGCCCGGTCCGGCTGCAGCGGATAAAGCGGCCAGGCGTCGCGGCTGCGCAGCCGCAGCGGGCACATCCAGACCGGGCTCATCCCGACGTCCGCGGTGAAGGTCCGCAGGAACTCGGCACCGCGCTCGACCGGGATCTCCACGTCCTGGATGACATCTTCATGCCGGGGCGCGCCGCGGCGGGCGGCCAGCGCGGCGGACAGCCCGTGCCGCCGGTCCAGCGCGACCAGCTTCCGGTACACGTCGGAGCGGCGGTACCGGCGCGGCCACAGCCGCCGGATGACCGGGCGCTGCATGCCGAACGGCCGTGAGCACCAGAACCAGTCGGTGTCCCACCGCCACAGGTAATCGGCGATGGTGAGGAAGTCCTCCTGCGGGCCGCGGATGGACTGGTAGTAGATGCGTTCCCTGGTGTAGTCGCTGCGCCACGGCGCCACGTCGCTGAACGACCCGACGGTGAGGTACAGCTCGTCAAGCCCGAAGGCGGTGCCGTCGGTGAAGTCGGCCCGGTGCCCCTGGTAGCTGCCGTCTGCCGCGATCTCCGCGACCGCGTCCATGCAGGCTTCGGGGCTGCCGAAGCGGAAGTGCCGCAGGTGCACGAACGGCTGGACCGGCTCGAGCTCGATGGTCAGGGATAGCGCGTAGCCGAGCGTGCCGTAGGAGTTCGGGAAGCCGCGGTAGAGCGTGTCGTGCCCGCCGCCAGGAGCGGCGGTGATAACCCGGCCGTCGCCGGTGAGGATCTCCATCTCCAGCACGGACTCGTGCGGCATGCCGTTGCGCAGCGAGCTCGACTCGATGCCGAGGCCGGTGACCGCGCCGCCGATGGTGATCGTCTTCAATTGCGGGACGACCAGCGGCATGAGCCCGTGCCGCAAGGTCGCGTCGGCCAGGTTCTCGTAGGTGGTCATGCCGCCGGTGACCGCGGTCCTGGTGTCCGGGTGGACGCTGAGCACCCGGCCGAAGGCCGACACGTCCAGCCCGGCGGCCCCGGGTGCAGGCCTGCGCGCCCCGTAAATCCCTTTCAGCCCGGGACCACCACGCGCCCCGGCAGCCCCTTTCGTCCCACCGGCATTGCTGGCCGCCGCGTCGCGGAACCTGAACAGGTTGGAAGTGCGCTTGGCCAGGCGAACCGGGCTGCCCGGCGGGATCGCGTCGTAGTCAGCCTGCAGCCTGGTCACGGCAGCCTGGTATGCGGCCGGCTTCGCAGCCCGTTGCCGGGCCTTGTCGGTGACGTCAGTCACAGCGCCCTCCCAGGGCTCGCAGCCATGTCGCCCATCTGCACAGAATGCGTGCACGAGGACGACATGGCCAAGGTCTACGCCCAATACGGCGACCGACTCAGGAAGTTTATCCTGGCCCCAGCCGGCCGCCTCCGCCGCAAGCCCGGCCGCCCCCGCTGCCAGCCCAGCCGCCCCCCGCTGCCAGCCCGGCCGCCTCCCCCGCGAGCCCGGCCGCCCCCGCTGCCAGCCCGGCCGCCTCCCCCGCGAGCCCGGCCGCCCCCGCTGCCAGCCCGGCCGCCTCCCCCGCGAGCCCGGCCGCCCCCGCTGCCAGCCCGGCCGCCTCCCCCGCGAGCCCGGCCGCCCGGCCATGACCTCTCTCACATCAACTGCAACACCAGCAACTGCAATCGCAATTCACCGACCAGGGAATTTTAGTGGTTTAGATTTTTCCGGTGGGAGCCGGTCATATCTGAACCACTGTGGAATTCACTGGCCGGGCTGCTGAACACAGCCAATGATCACCGGCCGCGAGCCGGTCCCGCCCGCTCGCGGCAACCTCCTAGAGTTGGCGCATGCGGATCGCACTGCTCAATTCTGGCCTCGGGCTGCTAGCCGCTGCCGCGCAGTTGCACAGCCTCCGCCCCGACGCCCATCTGGTGCTCGCCATGGATCCGGACGGGATGCCATGGGGCGCCCGAACGCCAGCCGATATCGCGCAGCGTTCACTGGCCTGCGCCCGGGCGGCCGCGCACTTTCAGCCTGACGTGATCGTCTTCGCTTGCAACACGGGCTCGGTGCACGCTCTCGGGGCGCTTCGCCAGGAGTTCGAGCCGGCCATCCCGGTGGTCGGGACCGTGCCGGCGATCAAGCCGGCCGCGATGGCCAGCGATGCCATCGCCATCTGGGCAACGGCAGCCACGACAGGCAGCGCCTACCAGGGCCAGCTCATCACCGAGTTTGCCGCCGCGGCTCGGGTCGCCGAGGTTGCCTGTCCGGGGCTGGCCGACGCGATCCACGTAGGGGACGACGCTGCTGCCCGGGCGGCGGTAGCCAATGCGGCCGCTCGCACGCCAGCCGACTGCGGCGCGATAGTCCTCGGCTGCACCGAATACGAACTGGCCACTGACCTGATCGCCAGCGCACTGCCCGGTGCCGCGCTCTTCGGCTCTGCGGCCGCCGTCGCCGCGCAGGCCTTGCGCAGGTTCAGTGTGGCCGCCAACGGCGCCGGCGAAATCCGCGGCAATCGCAGCCCGGCACGTGGTTCGGACGCGGGGACGCTCCAGGTTCTGCTCAGCGGACGGCCGTCGGGTCTGCCGCCAGCCGCGTTGCGGTACCAGGCAGGCCGCTTCTTGCCGCCATGCCCGTTGCCGCGGCGAGGCCCGGCCCGCCAACTGCAGGCAATCCGGCTGCCAGCCTGACAGCACCTGGCGGATGAGCACATCCAACCGGGCATGATCTTCGCTCACAAGCTGCTGAACCCTGCCCATCGGGCAGCGGTCGCGTTCGCTCGCATGGCGCGGGCCGCGTAGTCGTGCTGCATGGCCGTCCGTAGCTCCACAGCCGAGCTGGCCGTTAACACTGCCTCCGGCTCGGCAACAGAGATGGCTGTCCAGATCTTGCCGTCGCAATTATCGCGTAAGCGCTGTCCCAGTGCCAGCGCAAGGCGTTTAACGTGGTCTGAGTCTCGCTGTCGAGCATCCCTTGCCCCCAGTCGCAGTGTGCGGTCGTGATTCTACCCAGGTACGTCCAGGTATACCTGGCGGCTGGGGGGATTGCCTAGCTAGGTCTAGGTAGCGTTTTGGTTATGGTCGATCATGAGAGCGATGTGCCTGTTTACATACAGTTGGCCGATATGCTCCGTGACATGATCACGTCGGGGCAGATACCGACCCGGACAGCGCTGCCGAGCATCAGCCGCCTAGTCCAGGAACATGGCGTGGCTGACCAGACGGTCAAGAAGGCGGTACAAGTCCTGCGGGATGAAGGACTTGTGCGGACGATCACCGGCAAGGGCGTCTACGTCGTTGAGCGCTGATCGTGCCCGTGCGCGGGAAGGGTTTCTACGTCACTGAGCGCGGCTGACCGGGCGGCAGCCAGCCGGTGGCGTGCCCTTGCTCGTTGTCCACGGTCGTGGAATGGGTTTCAAAGACCTGCTCGATGGCCACCCGGCAACCTTACGAGCGGCTGCCGCGACACGCCGCACGTGGTCGGTGACGGCCAGGCCAAGAGTGTCCAAGAACGGCGTGTTCACGCACGTCTGACCTCGGGAAGTCATCGTGATCGCCGACCTGGACACTCATGACCGCGACGAGCGGCACTGGCTATGCGCTGCGCGCAAGCAGGTAAGTCACCTGTTCCCGCGGCTGCTACCGGGTCAGCTGGCCTGCTCGGCCGCAGCGTAGCTTTCGGCGACCTCTTCTGGCGTCATCGGCAGACGGGCCTCCGACGGCGGCACTCCCGCGTCGAGCAAGTCGCCGAGCAGCAGCGCCATCGAGTAGTCCGGGTCCGCGTCCAGGGCCCGCCCGATGGCGATGTTCGCGAGGGTGCCCTCGCCAGCCTGCCAGGCAGTGAACGCAAGCAGGGACGCTGGCGCCGGCACGTACGGCCGGCCTGCCCGGCGGACGATGTCGGTCCACAGTCGCCGGTGCGACTCGCGGTGGTCCGGGTCCATCCTGGCCCACGCGTCGTCGCGGACTCGCAAGTCGCTGAGCGTCACGCTGAGCCAGGCGATCTCGTCGTCGCTGGTGAGTTGTCCGCCAGCACGGTAGGCGAGGATCGCCTCGGTGACCGCGCGGCGGCCGTCTTCGACAACGAGTCGCAGCAGGTCCCCGCCCTGCGCCGAGTTGCGCTGCTCGCCGATCAGGACCGCGACGCGCGCGAGCGCCCGGTCGGTAGCGTGACGCATCGACTCGGCGACGGCGCCGGTGAGCGGCGCCATGGTCCTGACCAGGGATTCCCGGTCGGGATAGGCGGCAAGGCCTGCCGTGGCGAGCGCAGCGGCGACCGGATGTGCCATCGAGTCGTACGGCACCCCCTCAGCCGGGCAGCATGCCGCGTCCTTGCACAGGTATGACCAGTAGCGGCCGTCCTCGGCTCGCAGCACCTCGCGCAGCGTCAGCCGTGCGCGGCCGGCGGCGGCGCGGAGTGCGTCAGCGACAGGCGTGACAAGTGACCCGGGACCGAAGCCGACGCCGATCGCCATCGTGATCCGCTGCCGGGCGAGTATCGCCATCGCATGCCCGGCGATCTCCTCGGCCGCCGCGGCATCCGGTGGATCAGGCAGGTCATAACGAAAGCCGATCTTGATCCGGGCACGGGGCGGGGCCAGCCCGATTACCACGAAGCTGTTGCTCGGGCGGAATCCGAGCAGGTGCGGCACGACCGCAAGAACGCCGGCCGGCGAATCGACCCGGACTCGAGGCGCCGCCATCGTTGGGTCAGCCGGCCTGGCCTGCTGACGCCGCCGCGCTCGCCAGCCGGCCGGCGGCCGGTCTGCCCGGCGGGCGGCCGGACCAGCGGACGAGCCGCGCGAAAGGCTGTCGCCCGACCCACGCGAAGAAGCCCTTGCCGATTTGCCATACCGTCCGGCCGGCTTGCCGGACGGACTAGACGGAGTGGCTGACGTTCGGGGCGGGGTGGCCGGCTTGCCGGACGGACCAGACGGAGTGGCTGACGTTCGGGGCGGGGTGGCCGGCTTGCCGGACGGACCAGACGGAGTGGCTGACGTTCGGGGCGGGGTGGCCGGCTTGCCGGACGGACCAGCCTGGCCGGCGGCTGGCTGGATCGTCTGGCCGACGTGCCAGGCGAGCCGGCTGACTTGCTAGCTGAGCCGGGCGACTGGCGAGACGAGCCGCGGGTGGCCGGGCCGCCGGAGCCGGGCGACTGGCGAGACGAGCCGCGGGTGGCCGGGCCGCCGGAGCCGGGCGACTGGCGAGACGAGCCGTGGGTGGCCGGGCCGCCGGAGCCGGGCGCGCCAGGCGAGCCGGGCGCGGGCTGGCTAGATGGTGACGCTGGGTTCAAGGGAAGGTTTTCTGTCATGCGGCCAGCCTGAAAGTGGAGCGGTCGCGGGGTCACCGGGTTTTGCTAGCACCCTGGGGACAACTCGCGGCGCCGCGGTTGCTGGCCCGGCACGGCGGGCCCAGGGCACCGCGCAGCGGCGCTCGCAGCGTCACTGCCAGCGAAAACTGACGGGGACGACGTAACAGCGCCGTGCACAGCGACAGATTGCCACTAGACAACTGGCCGGACCGATGCTAAGGCCCGCCAAGCTGGTGCTTCCGGCTCGATGCGAGCATGCCTCATCCCCGGGCAGCCGTACACGATCCCGGGCAGCCGTACCCGATCCGGCAGCCGCACCCACTGGTGCTACCGGGGCTCAGCGCGGAGATGTTGACTCCGAGGCCAGACTTCTGTACCGCGACCGTCGCACAAGTCACCTGGTCAGCGCGTGGTTGCGGCGTCAAGCTGCGCCTATGCCCACAGACCGGCCGAACAGCACTGAACATGTGCCAAGGTGTCGGATTTATTTCTTTCTTGTCAACGGGGTGATTTTCCGGATGTGAGCGCTCACAATGCGGGTGGTGGAGTCATGTTGGCGCGCCGTCGCAAGGCACGCCGATCCGCCTCCGTCACCCATATCGAAGGGAGTATTCATGCTCAACGCCTCAAGGCGCCTGGCGGCCAGCAAGACGGTTCGCATCGGCGCGGTGGCAGCTTTCGCGCTCGGAACGGTGAGTGCGCTCGGCATGGCCCAGGCGTCCGCGACATCGGCGGGCGGCTGCAGGCCGAGCCTCTCGAAGCAGTTCTTCGGGACAGCCATCGAGCCGTACACCGGCCAACCGACGAAGGTGTTCCGCTACACCCTGACCAGCTGCCGTGGCATGCAGGTCAAGATCATCACCTATGGCGCCACCCAGCAGTCGATCACGGTACCCGGCCGGAACGGCAAGAGGGCCGACGTCATCCTTGGCTTCAAGACCCTAAAGGAGTATGTCAACGAGGACAGCCCGCCGCCGCCGGCCGGCGGACCGTACTTCGGCGAGACCATCGGCCGGTTCGGCAACCGGATCGCCAAGGGCACCTTCCAGCTGCAGCAGTCAAACGGCCTGCAGACCTACACCCTGCCCATCAACAACAACGGCAACAGCCTGCACGGCGGATTCGTGGGCTTCGGCAACCACATCTGGACTGCGCACGCAGTGCACATCCGGGGCGCGGCAGCCGTGGCCATGACGCTTGTCAGCCCCAACGGCGACGAGGGCTCGGCATTCGAGCCGAGCTGCAACTGCACCGGCTATCCCGGCAAGCTCAGGCTGACGGTCACCTTCGCCCTGAACAACCGCAACCAGCTGTTCATGCACTACCACGCCACCGTCAAGGGCCTGAACACGGTGATCAACTTCACCAACCACAACTACTTCAACCTGGCCGGCGAGGCCTCTGGCGCGACCTACGGCCAGCTGGTGCAGATCAACGCCAACAAGTACAACACCACCAACGCTACCCAGATCCCGAACGGTACCGTGCCCGTGGCCGGCACCCCGTTCGACTTCAGGACGCCGCACACGATCGGCTCGCGGATCAACGAGAACAACCAGCAGCTGCTGATCGGCCAGGGCTACGACCACAACTGGGTGCTGAACAAGACCGGGCCGACCATGTTCGGCTTGCGGCTGGCCTCCCGCGCATGGGACCTGAGGAGCGGGCGCAAGCTGACCGTATGGACGGACCAGCCCGGCGTTCAGTTCTACAGCGGCAACTTCCTCAACGGGACGCTGGTTGGGATCAGCAACCACATCTACCGGCAGAGTTCTGGATACACCTTCGAGACGCAGCACTTCCCGGACTCGCCGAACCAGCCGCAGTTCCCGTCCACGGAGCTGCAGCCCGGCCATCCATTCAACTCGACAACCATCTACCAGTTCTCCAGGTAACGCGGGATTCAGCCAGCGCCGGCCTGCCATCGGGCAGGCCGGCGCCGGCTGCCGTGCGCGGCGGAATCCGCCGCGGGCCGGCGCCACCGGTGCTCAGTTGCGGTCGGGTAGCTGGCTCTCCAGGAAGCGGGCGACCAAGCCGCGGATCACCGTCGCCATCGAGAACCCGTGCTCCGCGCACCATTCCCGCAGCTGCGCGTGCTGCTGCGCCGGGAACCTGACGGGCACCACCTGCTGCGCCGCCGGCGGCATCCCCCGGCCCGGCTGGCCGGCCGCGGACAGCTGCAGGGCGTGCAGTTCCGCGGCGTGCTCGCTAGCCCGCGCACCGATCGTCCATTGCCGGGACAGCCCGGGGCGCTGCCGCAACAGCCAGGTCAGCACCAGGTCTCGCTGGTCCGCCGGAAGCTGGCCCACGGCCTGGACAAGCAGGCTCACCGGGTCAGCAGACGCCGCGGCGGACTCCGGCGGGCCTGACTCGGCAGCCGGGGCGGACTCCGGCAGGCCCGACTCAGCTGCCGGGGCGGAAGTTGCATCCTCTGCCGTAGCCGCAACGCCTCCGGCAGGATCAGGGACCTGACTCGCGGCAGTAGTCCCGGCTGCGGCAGTAGTCCCGGCTGCGGCAGCGGTCCCGGTGAAATCAGCGGCATCCCGCTCTGGCGGTGGTGTGGTCATGGTCGTCCCTGCACGCAGCTGATAGAGGATACAAACAGAGATGCTGCATGCGATACCGCAGAGATACCACGATATCGGCGAGGCATCAAGACACCAGACGAGCGCCGCAGGCTGGCGGGCGCGGCTACGTGCCCGGCCGACGGTGCCCGGCGCGGCTCTCCCCGCCCCGGGCGCTAGCTACAGGGCGACGCCGAGCAGGGCGTCGACCGTGTCCCTGACCAGCGACGCGCCCGGTACGGGGGGTGAGCCGGCCAGGACGGCGCCGGCCCAGTTGTCGACCACGGCGAGCGCGCCGGGCGCGTCCAGGTCGTCGGCCATCCGCTCGCGCACTGCGGCCAGCACCGCCTGGGCCGCCGGCGCGGGCCTGCGGTCAGAAGCACTGAGTTCACCTGAGGCACCGGGATCGCCCGGGCCAGCGGACACGGCACGGCGCCAGCGGGCCAGCCGGTCCGCTGCCGCGGCCAGTCCCTCGTCGGTCCAGTCCCAGTCCTGCCGGTAATGATTAGCCAGGATCGCCAGCCGGATGGCCATCGGGTCGACCCCGGCTGACCGTAGCGCGGAAACGAACACCAGGTTGCCCAGCGACTTGGACATCTTCTCCCCGCCGAGCCGCACCATCCCGGCATGCGCGTACCGGCGGGCGAACATCGGGCCGCCGCCGGCGGCTACCCGGGCGTGCGAGGCGGTCAGCTCATGGTGCGGGAAGACCAGATCCGACCCGCCCGCCTGGACATCGAACACCGCGCCCAGGTACTCCGTCGCGATGGCCGCGCACTCGACGTGCCAGCCGGGCCTGCCCGCGCCGAGCTCCGAGTCCCAGGACGGCTCCCCCGGCGTGGCCGCGACCCAGACCAGCGCGTCGAGCGGATCCTTCTTCCCCGGCCGGGCCGGGTCACCACCGCGCTCCGCGGACAGCTCGATCATGGCGGCCGGATCGAGCCCGGACAGGGTGCCGAAGGCCGGGTCGCAGGACCGGGCGAAATACGTGTCGCCGTCCAGGTCATAGAGCGCGCCATGGCCCGCCAGCGCGTGGTTGAACCGCTCGATGATGCGCAGCGCCTCGACCGCCCCGACGAGACTGGCCGGGGCGAGCACCCGCAGCGCCGCCATGTCCCCGCGGTACCGGTCTACCTCGCGGCGGGCGAGGTCCTGCCAGTCTTCGCCGTCCCTGGCCGCGCGCTCCAGCAGCGGATCATCGACATCGGTGACATTCTGCACGTAACTCACTTCGTGCCCGGAATCACGCCAGGCGCGAACCAGCAAGTCCCAGGCAATGTAGGTCGCCGCATGCCCGATATGGGTGGCGTCGTAGGGCGTTATCCCGCATGCGTACAGAGTCGCCGTCCGCCCGGCCGCCGCCACCGCGAGCTCGCCGCTGGCGGTGTCCATGATCCGCGGCTCTGGAGCCCGTCCGGGCAGGTCGGGAACGCTTGCGGAGCGCCAGGATTCCATTGCGCCAGGCTACCGAGGGGCCGCCGTGCTGGCGTCCCTGCCCTGTCCGGCCTGCTCGAACGCGTAGGCGAGGGCAAGCAGCCGCGACTCGCTCCAGGCCGGCCCCATGAAAGAGACACCAACCGGAAGACCGGAGACAAAGCCGGCCGGCACCGAGATAGCGGGATACCCGGCGACGGCGGCGGGCCCGGACGTGCCGAACACATGATGATCGCCGAGCACGTGATCGGTCAGCCATGCCGGGCTGCTGCTCAGCGCCACGATGGCAGCAAGCCGGTGCGACTGCAGCGCGCCGTCCAGCGCCGTGGTGGCCAGCCGGTTCGCCTCGCCCCGCGCCGCCAGGTATGCCTCGTCCGCAAGGTCGCCGCTGGTCGCCTCGGCCTGCTCGAATAGCTCCTGGCCGAAGACGCTGAGCACGGTGGATCCGTTATAGGTGTTGAAAGAGATCAGCTCGGCAAGAGAGCCGGGATGGTTGCCGGGCAGCGCGCCGAGATGGGCGTTCAGATAGTGCTTGAACTCGTGCAGCAAGGCGGCGATCTCCGGCTCGCCGATCTTGTCGGCGTCCGGGAGGGCCACCGGGTCGATGACCTCGGCGCCGCACGAGCGCAGCCGGGCCACCGCAGCGTCCAGCAGCGCAACCGAGGCCGGGCCCGCCGCGGCCGACCCGTCGCGCCACACCCCGAGCCGCGCGCCGGCCAGCGCGCCGGCATCGAGGAAGCTGGCGTAGCCGCCCGGCTGGCCGGCGGCTCTGCCGGTCGCCACGTCAGCGGGATCCTGGCCGACCAGCGCGCCGAGCAGCGCCGCGGCGTCGGCGACCGACCGGGCCATCGGTCCCGCGGTGTCCTGGGCGGGCGAGATCGGCACGATGCCAGTCCGGCTGACCAGGCCAAGCGTCGGCTTCAGGCCGACAATGCCGCAGGCGCTCGACGGGCTGAGGATCGAGCCGTCGGTTTCTGACCCGACCGCGAGCGGGGCGAGCCCGGCGGCGACGGCGACGGCCGACCCCGAGCTTGAGCCGGACGGATTGCGGCCTGCCCCGTAGGGGTTGGCCGCCTGCCCGCCGAGGGTGCTCCAGCCGCTGCTTGACCGGGGAGACCGGAAGTTGGCCCACTCAGACAGGTTCGCCTTGCCGAGCACGATCGCGCCTGCCGCGCGGAGCCCGCTGACGAGGAACGCATCGCCGTCCTCCGCGCCGGCCAGCGCCGGCGAGCCGGCCGTGGCGGGCATCCCCCGGACGCCGATGTTGTCCTTGATCAGCACCGGGATACCTTCCAGCGGCCGGGGCCCGTTCGCGCGCTGGGCTTCGGCTGCCGCCTCGGCCGACGCCGCCGCCCCGGCCGACGCCGCCGCCCCGGCCCTGGCCGTACCCGCCGCCCTGGCTTCGTCGCTGGCGCGCGCGTCGGCGGCAGCGGCCTCGCTCACCGTGATCACCGCGCGCAGATCCGGGTTCAGCCGCTCGATCCTGGCCAGGTAGAACGCGGTGAGGTCCGCTGCGGTCAGCTGGCCCGACATGATGGCGTGCTGCAGGTCACCGGCCGTGGCGGTGGCCGCGTCCAGGCCCGTGCCAGGGATGGGCTCGCTCAGGAAACCGGCTTCGACCATGATCGAATAATAGGACAACCGCCGCATCCGGCACGAGGGCCGTCCCGCCTGGCCGCCCCTCCCGGCCTGCCGCTCCGGACAATCGGACCGGCCGGAGCCGTGATCCACATTGACGTGCCGAGCCCAGGTCGAACGACTATGCGAAGCCGGCTCTTGGCCAGGCCGGGAACGCCAAGCCGGCGGCCCATCTGGACGACGTTGCTTCCGCCAAAAATGGTCCGATCGTCGCCTTGCGGCCGGAGTAGGGTGACACCGTGGCAGGTCACGGCGCCGATGTCGACAACTGCGCGCCTGACCGGCTACGGTCGGCGGCGGCCGATATCGGACCTCGCGGACGACTGGCCCGCATCGCGGCGACAGCAGCGGCGGCGGCACTGCTTATCTGCGGTACCGCGGCGGGCAGCAACGACATGTTCCCGTTCGGGCCGTTCACCATGTACGCGGGCCACTACCCGCCGAACGGCACCATCACTTCCAACGTGCTGATGGCGCAGACGGCAGACGGCGACGACGTCGTCGTCAGCGAGGCCGACATCGGGCTCACCCGAGCCGAGGTGGAGGGCGAGTTGTTCGCGTTCAGAGCGGACCCCGACCGGCTCGCCGATCTCGCTCAGGCGTTTCACCGCCGCCACCCCCATGCGTCGCGGTACGTCGCGGTGTGGATCGTGCAGAAGCGCTGGCGACTGCGCGAGCGAGCCGTCGTCGGGCAGTCGACGATCACCCTCGCCCAGTGGCACGCCGAATGACCGGCCGAGCGCTCGATGCGGGGAACCGGGTAGCGAAGGCGTTCGGAGGCTGGTCGTTCGCGCCGCTGCCACTGGGCCGGGTGGCCGCACTGCGCGTGAGCATCTACCTGTTCGTCTGGTTCGATGTCTTTGTCTATTCTCCCGGCGTCGCCGGCGATGCCGACGTCATGAGCTCGTATCGGCCGCTGGCCGTCGGCCGGGTCCTGCATCTGCCGGCGCCCACGCACAATGTGGAACTCGCCGTCAAGATCGCGCTGCTGTGCTGCGCAACGGCCGCGGCGACCGGCCGCGCGCCGCGACTGCTCGGCGCGATTACCTTCGCGCTCTACTTCGACTGGCTCGCGATGAGCGACTCGTTCGGTTACGTCCCGCACGACAGGTTCGCCTTCATTGTGGCTCTTGCCGTGCTGCCCACGGTCGGGCCAGGCTCGCCGCGGCGACCTGAGCCCTTCGGAGCGGGCAGGATGGGCGCTGCGCTGCATCCAAGTCGCCGTGGTGGCGACCTATGCGCTTGCCGCATGGGCGAAATTCCGCTTCGGCGGCCCGGATTGGGCGAACAGCGCCGTGCTGACCTGGGCACTGCTGCGACGCGGAACCGTTTTCGGCACGCCACTGCTCGGCACGCCGCTGCTCCTGCACGCAGGCCAGTGGGCCATGATCTGCGCCGAGCTGAGTTCCCCAGTCGTGCTCTTCCTGCGCGGGCGGCTCCTTTATGCCGCGGTCGCCGCGATGCTGATGTTCCACCTGGTCTCCGAGGCGACGATCGCCATCAGCTTCCTGCCGCACGTGCTGTGCATCATGGCCTTCCTGCCGATCGAGCGGCTCGGCAGCCTTACCGCAAGGTGGCACGCCTGGCGGCCTGCGGAGCTTTCCGCGCCAGCTCAGCCAAGCCGGTGACGCAGGGCAGGCGGCGGCGAGCAGCGGCGGGCGCCGTGGCTCAGTGCGTCCCTGGGCAGGCTTTGCCCGCGCTGGTGGACGGAGCGTAGATCAGCACCGACGGGTTCTCGAATACGCGGCGGTACCGCGCCTTGGCGGCCCGGAACCCGGCCAGGTCGGCGGCATGGCCGAGCCGGTAAAGCACGATGTACCTGACATCCTGGCGCGCCAGGATGCCGGCCACCTGGCAGCTCGCCGGAAACCGCAGCACCTGGCGGGAATCGAGCAGCGGCGCCTTGCCCGCCGTCGGCAGCGACCGGGGATGCGCGATCCGGAACGCGCTGTAGGACTGCAGGCCGGTGTACCCGCCCAGGGCCAGCACGGCGCGGTTGGTAATGCCGGGGTTCATCACCGGGGTCGAGATGATCGTGCCGCCGGCATTGTGCCGCCGCAGCCATGCCCCGGCGGCCGCCACCTGCGGATCCAGGATGCCGGCGTGCACCGGGTGCGTATCCGCCGCCGCCGCCCGGAACGCCTGCAGCCCCGAGATCAGCAGGACCGCAGCGGCCGCCGCCGCGGCCAGCCCGGCCGCCGCCCGCCCGGCCGCCGGCCGATCCGCGACAACCCGCCTGGCAGCCGCCCGGCCGGCGGCCGGCCAGCGCGCTCCGGCCAGTGACTGCAGGACCAGGCCGGCCCCGAGCGCGCCCGCCACCGAGAGCGGGCCGCCGAGGTCACGCTCGAACCGCTGCGGGAACCCGTCCGCGGCGGTCCGGCTGCCCGCGTACATCAAGGCGCACCAGAGCAGCAGCGTCAGCGCGGCCAGCACCTGGCCGGGCCGCCGCAGGTACCGGATGCCGGCCGCGAGCGCCGCCAGGCCGAGGATCCCCAGCCAGACCACCGACGACGACAGGGCCGCGAGCACATGCGGGACGCTGAGCACCGGCTGGCTGCCGAGCGCGATGCTGACCGCGTTAGACGTCGAGCCGGAAGCTGAGCCGGCGCCGGGCTTCCCCGGCAGGTAGGTGTACGCCGCATAAGCCAGGCAGAGCAAGCCGAGCGTCGCCAGCCCGAGCGCCAGCGCCCTGGCCAGCCGCGGGGTGTCCGGGTCACGGCGGCGGGCCAGCAGGTAACCTGCGGCCGCCACCGCCACGGCGGCCAGCAGCAGCGCCAGATAGAGGCTCGCCACCGAGTGATACGCCACTACCGCGGCGCCGGTGACCGCGACCAGCACGGCGGACCGGGCCGACGGCGATGCCAGCAGCGTGATCAGCGCGGCGACCAGCATGACCAGCAGGAAGTACGCGGCCGTCAGGTCGGGATAGCGGCCCTCGGCGAAGCTCGCGTACGGGCCGCGCAGCACCAGGCCGGACAGCGCCGCCGCGGCAAGCCCGTACTCCCACCCCCACAGCCTGGTGGCCAGCGCGTACGCCGCCAGGGTGGTGAGCACAAGCAGGGCCGGGGCAAGCACGGGGAACAGCTCAAGCGGGGTGAGCCCGGACACCCGGCAGATGACCGCGGTCAGCGACGAGAATCCCGGCGGGTAGATCAGGTAGCTGGCGTAGCCGCCGTGGGCGAGCATCTGCTCGGCCATCACCGCGTGCGAGAACTGGTCGCTGCCGCGCAGGTAGGGCCAGTCGTGCCGGACCGGACCGGCGTACGCGCGCACCGCCGTCAGGGCCAGGATGATCGCCAGCACCGGCTCGCGCGCCGTGGTGCTCAGCCGCCGCGGGCCCCCCGCCCCCGGATCCCCACCTCCGGAATCCCCCGGCCCGGGATCCGCGCTCCCGGAATTCCCGTCCCCGGCCGTTGCGCTCCCGGCCGTTGCGCTCCCGGCCCTGACTGCGGCCAGCGCCCCGGCGGTAGCGAGCGCGATCAGGGTCGCCAGCAGCAGCCACCACCGGGCCGTCACGCCGAGCGCCGAGGCCAGCGCCAGCCCGAAGGCGACGACGATAAGCGCCAGCGTGGGCGCGTCGCGGATGGCGGCCGGCCGTGGCAGCACCGGCCCGGCTGGCCCGCCCGGCGGCCCTCGCAGGACTATCGCGACCGCGCCAGTGCCCAGCACCACGGCGATCGCCGCGATGGCCACCCAGAGCGCAATGCCAATCCCGAACAGCCGCGCCAGGGCCACCGCCAGCACCGGCACGGACGCCATCGAGATCGCCGCCGAGTACGCCAGCCGCTCCGCCAGTCCGCCGGCCGGCCGCAGGAAGCCGGCCCAGAAGTACCCGGGCAGCACACCCGCGGCCAGCGCCGCGAGCAGGGCGCGCGCCAGGTCGCCGTGCAATTGCCACCGCCGGTAACGGATTGGACAGCGAACTCAAGGCCAGGCCGGCCGAGTTGATAGTGCCCGAGTTGATAGTGCTAGGACATCCGGACCCTACACCCGGCGGGTCCTAGACTTCCCGGGTGACCATGAGCATCGGCAGCCTCGAAACCGTCACCGCGCTCGGCCGGCCCGACCTGCTTGCGCCGAGCGTGACAGCGGCGCTCGCGGCGGCCGACTCCGCGCTGCCGCCGGACACCGTCGGCGTCGCCGAGATCGACCCCGGGCTCGCCGATACCGCGGCGTTCTGCGAGCGCTACGACGTGCCGCTGACCGAGTCGGCCAACTGCGTGGTCGTGACCGGGCGACGGGACGGCGAGCCCAGGTTCGCCGCATGCGTGATCCTGGCCACCAACAGGGCCGACGTCAACGGCGTCGCGCGCCGGCAGCTTGATGTCCGCAAGGCGTCCTTCGCGGCCGTCGACCTCGCGGTCGCGGAGACCGGCATGGAGTACGGCGGCATCACCCCGATCGGGCTGCCAGCGGGCTGGCCGGTCTTCGTCGACACGGCGGTCGCGGCGGCGCCCCGGGTGGTCATCGGCAGCGGCGTCCGGCGCTCTAAGCTGTCGCTGCCTGGCGAGGCGCTCGGCCGCCTGCCCGGCGCGCTGGTGCTGGACGGCCTCGGCCGCTGAAAGCAAGACCGACAAACCGCCAAAGCCAACAAACCGACAACAGGTATTAACGGATCCTCCGATCGCCGGTCGCCGCCCGATCTGCCCGGCCCGGCCCGGCCCGGCCCGGCCCGGCGGAGCTCGGGGCGGCTCAACTGCTCCCGCTGGCTAAGGCAGCCAGGACACCCTGCCGTGCAGCGCGGCGTAGCCGACGAACGCAACTGTGTCGATCAGGGTATGCGCGACGATCAGCGGGGTGACCCGCCCCCACCGCCGGTAGAGGTAGCCGAACACGACACCCATCGCCGCGTTGCCGAGGAACCCGCCGAAGCCCTGGTAGAGGTGATATGAGCCGCGCAGCACGGCGCTGAACATGATCGCCCGCCAAGGTGTCCAGCCAAGCTGGTCCAGTCTGCGCAGCAGGTACCCGATGACCAGGACTTCCTCGAGGATGCCGTTCTGCGCCGCGTTCAGGATCAGCACCGGGATCCGCCACCAGACCGCGGGCAGGTTCTCCGGCACGACGTTCAGGCTGATCCCGAGCTTGTACGCGATCAGGTACAGGGCCAGCCCGGTGCCGCCGATCAGCGCGGCGAGCGCCGCGCCTCTGGCTGCGTCCTGGCCCGGGTGGCGGCCGTCCAGGCCGATGTCCGACGGCGTCTCGCCCGATCTGGCCATCAGGTAGATGACCAGCGCGACCGGGGCCAGTCCCTCGGCGACGCCGAGCAGTTGCAGGACCAGATCCAGCAGCGGACGGCCGGGCGCCTGGGAGCCGACCAGCAGCGCGTGCTGCTGTCGCAGCGCCTGCGGTGCGGTCACCGATCCGATCAACTCGATCAGCGCGCGCAGGCCACTGGCGCCTAGCGAGACGGCAAAGACTACGAAGATCTCCCAGCCGATCAGCCGCCGGGGCGGCAAGCTGAGGCCTGTGTCCTCCCGCAGCGCCACGTCAGGACTCTAGCCGGTACCGGCCGCTGGCCAGCCCGGGGGCGGGAGGCGGCCAGCCCGGGGGCGGGAGGCGGCCAGGAGCTGCCGCTGCGGAGAAGGGGAGAAGGGGAGAAGGGGAGAGTTGAGCCAGCAAAACGCCTCCGCCGGGACCCGGCACGCCGGGACCCAGCACGCCGGGGCCTGGAACGCCGGGACCCAGCACGCCGGGGCCTGGAACGCCGGGACCCAGCACGCCGGAGCAGTAATCGAGCACGGCAGGCCGGCGCACCCCCGGCCGGGAGACCCCTGGCCAACGGCTGGCCGTGACCGGTTGCCGCTGGCCCGCTGGACGGTGGCCCGGCGGCCGGTGATCCGCCAGCTCGCGCTGCTCGGGTGCTACCTGGCCGCCGGGATAGCGGCGACCTGGCCCCGGGCGGCATACCTGACCGGCCGGGTGCCGGCCGTCCGGGATCTGTCGAGTTACATCTGGGACCTGTGGTGGGTGGCACATCAGGTCGCGCACCTGGGCAATCCGTGGTTCACCCGGCAGCTGGCCGCGCCTGCCGGGATCCAGCTCGGGTTCGATACCACGATGCCGCTGGCCGGGGCGGCGATGGCGCCGGTCACCTTGACGGCGGGCCCGGCGGCCTCGTTTTACTTGCTCACGATTTTCCTGCCGGGACTGGCCTGTTACCTGATGTACCGGGCCGCCCGGCTGTGGCTGCGGCAGGCCGGCGCGATCGCGGCCGGCCTGCTGTTCGGGCTGTCGTCGATGCTGGCCTGGCAGGACTGGTACCACCTCAACATCGCGGCGGGAACCCTCGCGCTGCCGATGACACTGGCAGCCGCGATCCGGCTGCGCCGCCGGCCCGGGCGCCGCCAGGGCATCATCCTGGGCGCGATCATCGGCGCATCGGTGCTGGTCAACCAGGAATCCGCGGTCATGGCCCTGATCCTGGCCGCGACCGTGCTCGGCCCGTGGCTGGCTCGCCGCCCGGGCCCAGCCCGCCCGGCCGGCCCTGCCCGGCTGGCCCGGCTGGCCCGGCTGGCCCGGCTGGCCCGGCTGGCCCGGCTGGCCCGGCTGGCCCGTCTGGCCCGTCTGGCCCGGCTGGCCCGGCTGGCCCGGCTCGCCCTGCTGGCCCGGCTCGCCCCGCTGGCGCTTGGCGCGCTGGTCGCGCTGGTGATCGCCAGTCCGCAGCTGGCCGCCATGGCCCAGCAGGCCAGCGCGGGCGGCGCAAGCGTCAGCCCGCACTTACTCGCGGCCAACTACGGCCGGTACGGAGCGCAGCTGCCCGGGCTGTTCGGGCCCTCGCCGCGGCTGGCCGACTTCGGGCTGCCCGGCCTGCCCCCGGCCGATCAGTACCGTCAGCCGGCCGAGGGCGTGCCGGTCTTCGGCCTGGCACTGACCGTTCTCGCGTTGGTCGGCCTGGCGGCGTCCTGGCGGCGGCGCAGCGCATGGTTGCTGGCCACCTGCTGGCTGGGCAGCGCAGCCCTGGCGCTGGGCCCGACGCTGCATCTCGGCGGCAGGCAGTACGTGCCGCTGGCCGGGACCTGGGATGGCGCGCGGGTGTCGCTGGCGCTGCCTTACACCTGGTTCATCCGGATTCCGGGCCTGTCGGCAATGCGCGAGGCGGACCGGCTGGCCCTGCTCGGGCTGGTCCCGGCCGCGCTGCTGGCCGGGGCCGCGGTGGACTGGCTGCGGGCTCGCCGGAGACATTCCATGATCGTGGCGGGTTGTGAGTGCTGCAGCACCGACAACCCGCCACGATCTTTGATGGCCGACCGGCCCGGCCGCAATCGGCCGTGCCCGGCCCGGGCCCGGGCCGGGCACGGCCGATTGCGGCCGGCTGTCGCCGGACTGCTCGCGCTCATCGTCCTCGCGCTGGCGGCAGGTGAGGCCGGCTGGTCCGGGCAGCCCTTCCACGCCGCGATGAGCACTGCGCAGCCGGCCCTTGACCGGCCGATCGCCGCTGACCACTCCGGCTCGGTCGTGCTTGACCTCCCGTTCGGGCTGCGCGGCGGGCTGCCGTTGTACGGCAAGCCAATCTCGGCCCGGGCGCTGCTGCTGGCGACTGCCGACGGGCACCCGCGGGCGATTTCCTATACATCCTGGGTGCCCGCGCCGACGGCGGCCGCGATCACCGCGCACGCGTTCTACCGGCTGCTGATCGCGGCCCAGCGCGGGCGCGGCAGCTCACCAGCGCAGCAGGCGACCGCCCGGCAGGACGCCCGCCGGATGGACATCGGCTGGGTACTCGCATGGGACCGGCCAGGGCCGGCCGTCCGCCGCCTTCTCGCCGCGGCCGGGTTCCGCCTCAGCTACCGGGCCGACGGCGTGGCCGTCTACCGGCCCCGATGACGCCAGCCTGATGGCCCAGCGCGCCAGCGGGCAGCTGGTCAGGCTTTCTCCGCCTGGTCGCCACTGGCCGGCACCCGCGCTACCGCCAGCACCGACTGGCCGAACGGCGGACGCACGATGATGCGCTCGATGAAGCGTACGACGGGCACCACCAGGCGGTCGTAGCACGTCATCGTCCCGCCCTCGGCCGGTGTCCGCCGCAGCAGGCTGGTGAACACGTAATAGCAGATGAGTCCGAGCGAGTTGGCATACCGGACGGACACTATTTCCAGGCCCGCGCTGGCCAGGGCGGCTCGCATCGTCCGTTTCGTGTACCGCCTGACGTGCCCGGTCGCTATATCCACCGGGCTCATCGCGAACGGGAAGGCCGGGCACACGAGCACGATATGACCGCCCGGCCGGACCAGCCAGCCCATGCTGCGCAGCGCCCCGACATGATCCTCGATATGCTCAAGTACGTTGTACGCGATCAGGCAGGAATGCGCGGCCTGCTCGGCGGCCGGCAGCGTGATCTGCCGCACCGACACGCCCGGGCAGGCGGCCATTTCCTTCTTGAGCTCCAGCACCGTGGCCGGATCCGCGTCGGTGGCAGTGAAGCTGCTGACCAGCGGGATCCACTCCCTGGCGTAATCCCCCAGGCCGCTGCCTATCTCGATCGGGCTGTCGCCGAGGTACGGATCGGCAAACTGCGCGAACCACTTCCGGTGATTACGGCATTCCGCCAGCGCGACAAGGACCTCGCACTGGATCTGGCGGTTGCCGCGAACCTGTTGATCGTCGCTGGTTACGCCCCCGCCGGAACGCGCAGTTTGCATTTCATTTACCTTTCGATTCAAAGATATTAGGAATGAGACATCTGCTACCCAAACTGACTCACGCGATGCTACCGGCGCAGACATGGCGGTGCTGCTATTGCGGCGGAACGGCACTGCTCGCAGGGAAGTCCGGGTCACCATGGCGGATGATCATGATGCATGATTCAGACTGATCTTGGAGACAAATTTATGCCGTGACACCGGGTGCCAGGCTACGGCACCGGTGATATGGGACGATTTGCGGAAGATGATCGAAATGAAGCGTGAGGAGAGCCATGTACCAGCCGTATCCGTCCGGCGCGCAGATGCCGGATCAGCCTCAGCGGCCGACCGCGCCAGCGCCAGTCCAGATGGCGGTCAAGCTCATGTACGCGGGCGCCGCCCTCAGCGCGATCAGCCTGATCTTGTTTCTGGCGACGATCAGCAGCCTGAAATCGGCAATCATCAAGAAGTACCCGCACTACACCGCGAGTCACGTCCACTCGCTGCAGAATCAGGAGATCGTCGGCGCCATCATCGCCGGGCTGATCGCCATCGGGCTGTGGATCTGGATGGCCCGGGCGAACGGAGCGGGGAAGAGCTGGGCGCGGATCCTCGCATCGGTGTTCTTCGGCCTCAGCACCGTGCAGTTGCTGGTCAGCCTTGCCCAGCCGTACGCCGTTCTTGGCCTGTTGTTCAGCCTGGTCGTCTGGCTAGCCGGGCTCGGCGCGATCGTCCTGCTGTGGCGCAAGGAGTCGGGCAGCTACTTCGCCGCGGTCTCGGCTAATCGCCAGAAGACGCTCTGACGGCTCGGCGGAACCCGGCCTGCCGCTGGCTGCGTTCAGCGGCCAGGCGGGTCAGCGGGTACCCGGCTGAGCCGCCCCGGAGCCGTCGGGCGCGGCCGCTGACGGCAGCTGCGCCATCAGCTGCCTCCAGGCCAGTTCGGCGCCAGCCGCCAGGCAGCCGTCCACGACGGCATCCGTGCCGAGCGCGCTCACCCGGACCTCGGGCAGCACCGGGGCCAGCAGGCGGAGTTCCGCTGCCACCGCGTCGGCGAAGCCCGGGGCCTGGCCGAGCGGCGCGATCCTGGTCGAGTACGTCTTCAACTACCCGGGCGTCGGGTACATGCTGCTGCAGGCGGTGAACAACGAGGACTACCCGCTGATGCAGGCCCTGTTCCTGCTGATCACGGTCACCGTGCTGGTAGCCATCCTGCTCGCCGACATCGCCACCGCGGTGTTCGACCCGCGTACCAGGACGGAGGGCTAGCGATGGCCATGCTGCCCCCTCCCACGTCAGCCGTCCAGACGCCGCCTGGTCTGCTGGAGCAGGCGCCGGCCCCCGGCCAGCGCGCCAGGCGGGGCAGCCAGGGACTCGCCCGGCTGGTACGGGCGGTGCGGTCGAACCGCAAGGCCACCGCGGGCACGGTGCTGCTGGTCTTGTTCTTCCTGGTCGCGCTTTTCCCGGCGGTGATCGCGCACGACAGTCCGACTGCGACCATCTACCCCAGGAGCCTCGGGCCGTCGGCGCGGCACCTGCTCGGCACGACCGCGCTCGGCCAGCACATCTTCGCCCAGACGGTGTACGGCACCCAGCAGGTGCTGATCATCGCGATCGGCGTCGGGCTGCTGTCCACCGGCATAGCGGTGCTGATCGGCGTCGCTGCCGCCTATCTCGGCGGGTGGCAGGATGGCGTGCTGAGCCTGCTGACCGACGTCCTGCTGGTCATCCCGCTGTTCCCGCTGCTAATCGTCATCGCCACGTACGTGCAGGGCGCGGGGACCCTCGTCCTGGTGGCGGTGCTGACCCTCACCGGCTGGTCCTACACCGCGCGCCAGCTCCGGTCGCAGGCACTGTCGCTGCGTAACCGGGACTTCCTGGAGGCGGCGCGGGTACGGGGCGAGCGCCGGATGTACATCGTGATGGTCGAGATCATCCCCACGATGACCTCGCTGATCGTCGCCAGCTTCCTGACCAACGCGCTGTACGCGGTGCTGTTCGGCTCGAGCCTGCAATTCATCGGCCTGGGCGACCCGAACTCGGTGAGCTGGGGCACGATGCTGTACTGGGCCGAGAACAACGAGGCGCTGCAGACCGGCCAGTACCTGTGGGCCATCGTTCCCGGCGCCTGCATCGCCGCGCTCGGCGCGGCCTTCGCCCTGCTCAACTACGCCTTCGACGAGATCGGTAACCCGTCCCTGCGGCCGTTGCGGGCGACCCGGAAGCGACGTACGCGACGAGCGAGCAATGCACTGCCCCCGGGAGGGATAGGTGTCAGCAGTGCCCGGTGAGCGCTCTGACGGTCTCGGGGTGCAGGCTCTGCGGCCGGGTGCCGGCCACGACCCCAGCGGCAGCGTGCTCCGGGTCAGCGGCCTGTCGGTGGAGTACGTCCTGGACCGCGGCACGATCATGGCGGTCGAGCACGTCAGCTTCGACCTGGATCCGGGCGAGTTCATCGGGATCGTCGGCGAGTCTGGCTGCGGCAAGTCGACGCTGCTGTTCGCGATCGCCCAGCTGCTCTCGCCTCCCGCGGAAGTCACCGGCGGCAGCGTGATCTTCAAGGGCCGCAGCATGGTCGGGCTCACCGACAAGCAGCTTGCCGCAGTGCGCTGGAAGGACCTGTCGGTCGTCATGCAGAGCGCGATGAACGCGCTCAACCCGGTCAAGTCGATCGGCGCGCAGTTCAAGGACGCGATGCGGGCCGACGGCGTGACCTCGAAACAGGAAATCGCCGGCCGGTCGGCCGAGGTGCTCAAGATGGTCGGTATTGACCCGGCGCACCTGACCAGCTACCCGCACCAGCTGTCCGGCGGCATGCGGCAGCGCTCGATGATCGCCATGGCCATGCTGTTCACCCCGGACCTGGTGATCATGGACGAGCCGACGTCCGCGCTCGACGTAGTGGCGCAGCGCTCGCTGATGGTCCAGATCAAGGAACTGCAGCGGGAATTCGGCTTCGCGGTCATCTTCGTCACCCACGACATGTCGCTGGTCAGTCACTTCTCTGACCGTCTCATGGTGATGTACGCGGGCCAGGTTGCCGAGCTCGGCCCGACCCGCCGGGTCTTCGACTCGCCGCTGCACCCGTACAGCGTCGGCCTGCTGGACGCGTTTCCGTCGATCCGGGGACCGAGGATCCCGCTCACCGGGATTCCCGGCAGCCCGCCGGACCTGGCCAGACCCGCGGAAGGCTGCCGGTTCGCGGCGCGCTGCCCGAAGGTGATGACCGCCTGCGACACCACTCCCCCGGAGCTCTACGAGGTGACAGGCACACAGGTCCGGTGCCTGCTATATGCGGACGGGGAGCCGCCCGGTGACTGACCAGGGCGGGCAGCCGGCCGACGCCACCGTGCTGCCTGTTGGCACCCGGCCGCTGCTCAGGACCGAGGGCCAGCTCGCCGAGTCCGGGCCGGTAGAGGACATCCTGGCCGATCCCCGGCACCCGTACACCCAGCTGCTGCTCTCGGCCGTGCCCGACCCGCGGGCGCCGCTGGGGGTTTCCGCCGAGACCGACAAGGGAGAGCCGCCCCGCGTGATCGATCCAACCCCCGGCTGCCGGTTCCGCTGGCGCTGCCCGCTCGCCATTGACGAATGCCATCATGTGACGCCGCAGCTCGGCGAGCTGCTGCCCGGGCACGATGTGGCCTGCCACGTCGCCCAGACCGGCGCGGAAGTGCGGGCTTTCGGATGAAGCTGGCGGTCATCGGCGGCGGGTCCACGTACACGCCCGAGCTCGTCGACGGGATAGCCCGGCTGGCCGGGCAGGTCAAGGTCACCGAGCTCGTGCTGGTCGACCCGGACGCGAGCCGGCTGGCCGTGGTCGGCCCGTTCTCGGCCCGGATCATGCGCGGCTACGGGCACCCGGCGGACCTGCGCTGGACGGCCAGCCTGGACGACGGGCTGGACGGCGCTGGCGCGGTGCTGCTGCAGCTGCGGATCGGCGGCCAGGCGGCCCGCCATCGCGACGAGACCTGGCCGATGGACTGCGGCTGCGTCGGCCAGGAGACGACCGGGGCCGGCGGCTTCGCCAAGGCACTGCGGACGATCCCGGTAGTTCTTGATATTGCCAAACGGGCCGAGCGGCGCGCTGCCGAAAATGCCTGGATCATCGACTTCACCAACCCGGTCGGGATCGTCACCAGGGCGCTGCTGGACGGCGGGCACCGGGCCATCGGCCTGTGCAATGTCGCGATCGGCTTCCAGCGCGAGTTCGCCGCGCTGCTCGGGGTGCCGCCGGCCCGGGTGCAACTCGACCATGTCGGGCTGAATCACCTGACCTGGGAACGGGCCGCTGTGGTGGACGGCACCGACCGGCTGCCGGCCCTGATCGCGGCACACGGCGAGCAGATCGCCGGACACACTGGCCTGCCAGCCTCCGTTACAGCTGAAATTGGCGCAGTGCCGTCCTATTACCTGCGCTACTTCTACGCCCATGATGAGGTGCTAGCCGCGGAGCGCGGGCAGCCCACTCGCGCGCAGCAGGTCGCCGAGATCGAGCGGCGGCTACTGGACCTGTACGCCGACCCCGCGCTGGACCGCAAGCCGGATTTGCTCGGCGAGCGCGGCGGGGCGTTCTACTCGGAGGCGGCCGTGGCGCTGCTCGCGTCGCTGGTCGGCGACACCCGGGACACCCAGGTCGTGAACGTGCGCAACGCGGGCACGATGGCGTTCCTGCCGGACGACGCGGTAATCGAGGTCCCGGCGGTGATCGGCTCCGGCGGCGCCGAGCCGGCCGGCGTCGCCCCGTTGCCGCCGCTGATGCGCGGGCTGGTCGGGCACGTGTCGGCGTACGAGGAACTGGCGGTGGACGCGGCGCTGCGCGGCGGCCGCGACCGGGTGGTCGCCGCGCTGCTGGCGCATCCGCTGGTCGGCCAGTTCGAGCTGGCCGGGCGGCTGGCCGGGCGGCTGATCGCGGAGAACAAGGACTACCTGCCGTGGGCCGCGGGCCGATGATAAGGGCGTCGTCCCGCCGGGCCGCCGTGCTGGCCATCGACGGCGGGAACAGCAAGACCGATGTCGCGCTGGTGGCCGCCGACGGCACCCTGCTGGCGACCGCCCGCGGCCCGGGGTCCAACGCCCACCAGGTCGGCTACGACCAGGCCATGGCCGTGCTCGCTGGCCTGGTCGCGGCCGTGGCACGGCAGGCAGGGCAGCCCATCGACGGCGTGGCGCGGCCGGGCGGCTGCCTTCCGGTGGCCGCGCACGTATCCGCCTGCCTGGCCGGCGCCGACCTGCCGGAAGACGAGGAACAGCTGGCCACGGCGCTGGCGCGGCAGGGCTGGGCGGCGACCTGCTCGGTCGTCAACGACACCTTCGCGATCTTGCGGGCCGGCCTGCTGCCCGGCCTCGGCGACGCGGCCCCGCCGGACGGCGCCGGCGCTCAGGTGCGGCACTGGGGGGTGGGCGTCACCTGCGGTGCCGGGATCAACTGCGTGGCGGTGGCACCGGACGGGCGCGAGGCCCGGTTTCCGGCGCTCGGCCCGATTACCGGCGACTGGGGCGGCGGCAAGGATCTGGGCCGGGCAGCGCTCTGGTGGGCGATCCGGGACGAGGACGGCCGCGGGCCGCGGACGATGCTCCGCGAGGCGGTCTCGGAGCATTTCGGGTTGCCGCACGTCAGCGATGTCGGCATCGGAATCCACTACGGCAAGATCAGCGCGGATGAGTTGCTGGGGCTAGCGCCGGTGCTGCTGCGCGTCGCTGGCCGCGGGGACGAGGTCGCGCGGACCGTGGTCAACCGGCAGGCGGACGAGATCGTCACGATGGCGATCACGATGATCCGCCGTCTCGGGCTGGCCGGCCACGCCGTGCCGGTTGTGCTCGGCGGCGGGCTGCTGACCGCGCGGGATCCGCTGCTGACCGCGAGCATCGCGGCTGAGCTGGCGGCCCGCGCGGCAGCCGCAAGCATGCACATTGTGGACATCCCGGCGGTGGCCGGAGCGGCACTGCTCGGACTCGACCACGCCGGGGCACCGCCGGCCGCCGAGCACCGCCTGCGCGCCACCTACCTCACCCCGCCGCCCAGCGGCTAGCCTGGGGCCCCCGGCCAGCCGACTGTCGCCAAGTGACTAGCCCGGCCCTCGGCCAGCCACCCGCCGCCCGGCCCGTACCCGCCACCGACCCGAGGCCTGCTTCCGCGATCCCACTGACCTCTTAAGCCCCGCCCGGCCCGTACCCGCCAGCCACCCGCGGCCCGGCCCGTACCCGCCAGCCACCCGCCGCCCGGCCCGTACCCGCCAGCCACCCGCGGCCCGGCCCGTACCCGCCACCGGCCCGATGCCTGCTTCCGCGATCCCACTGACCTCTTAAGCCCCGCCAGCGTTCTAGGCCTCATACGCACCGCCGCCTCCCGCAGCTTTTCATGATCGTGGAGGGTTTTCAGTGCCCGGGCACTGAAAACCCTCCACGATCATGAAACTGCACGGGCCGACCGCAGCGATCACGCGCGGCTGGGCTTCGCGAGGCCGAAAGGCGCCGCCAGGGTGGGTTACCAGTGGCTGCGGTGGACGAGTTCCTGGCTGACTAGGCCAGATCGTACCGTCGCAAGGTGTAACCCTGACAACGCGGCCGGCCCGCTCCGGGCCGCCGCACGTCCATGAATCCCGGGGGATTTTTCCGTCACGGTGACTGAAAGATCCCCGCGGATCATGGCAGGCGGCGACCGAGCAGGTAGCAGGCAATCGCGGCGGCGGACGCCACGTTGAGTGAGGCCACTCCCCCGCACATCGGGATCCGGACCCGTGCGTCCGCGGCGGCCAGCCAGCGAGCGGACAGGCCGTCCCCCTCGGTGCCGAGCAGCAGGGCGATCTTGCCGTCGGCCGACACCTGCTCGATCGGCAGCGCGTCGGCCGCGGGGGTCAGCGCCAGCACCAGGAAACCCGCTCGGCGCAGTCCGTCCAGGCCGCCTCGCCAGTCGTCCAGCCGGGCGTACGACACCGCGAAGACGGCGCCCATCGATACCTTTACTGCGCGCCGGTAGAGCGGGTCGGCGCACCGCGGCGCCAGGATCACCGCGTCGAAGCCGAGGGCAGCCGCGCAGCGGAAGATCGCGCCCACGTTTTCGTGGTTCACGATGTCCTCCAGCACCACGATGCGGCGAGCTCCGGCGACCAGATCGGCGACGGCAGGCAGCGGCAGCCGCTGCATCGAGGCGAGCGTGCCCCGGTGCACCCGGTAGCCGGTCAGCGCCTCGGCGATTTCCGGGGCGATGACATACACCGGGCCGGGGCTGCCGGCGATCAGGTCAGCCAGGCCTGCCAGCTTGTCCTGGCCGACCAGCAGGGACCGCATCGGGTAGCCGGCCGCGACCGCCCGCCTGATCACCTTCTCGCCCTCGGCGACAAACAACCCGTGCGCCGCCTCCAGGCTCCGGCGCAGCCGGACGTCGGTCAGCCCGACGTAGTCCGCGAGCCGCAGATCCGCGGCGTCGTCGACCGAGATGAGTTGCGGCACCCGCCCAGTCTGCCCGGCCGAGCCCTAAACCTGCCGGGACCCGGCCGACTTAGTTAACCGCCGGCCTGCCGGTCCAGTAGTCGGGATTGGCGCGCGTGTTCAAAGTGCTTGGATATAGTCGATCCGGCCGGAAGGCAGCGGGCGGCGAGACCCGCATCGGGCGGGGACCCTTTGCCCGGCAGAGCCTCGCGGATCGTGCCCGGCCGCTCGGCAGAGAGGTCTGCGGTGAGCGCTGGACACGTGGCACGCGGGAACCCGGTATGGCGCGGTCACCGACCCGTCGTGCGGACGGGCCTGCTGGTCATCGCGGCCATCGTGGCCGCGGCGGCCGTGCTGACCACGCTCGGCTCGCAGGCGCTGATGGCCAGTACCACCTGCGGGCGGCACCCCGTCCTGGTCAATCTCGCCGCCTCCGATGACATCGGTCCCGCCATCCAGCGGGTCGCCCAGTACTTCAACCGGCTGCACCGCCTGGTCGGCGGCCGCTGCGCCGAAGTCCAGGTCACCGAGGATCAGCCCGCCGCGGCGGCCGCCATGATCGACGGCAAGCAGCCGCTGCACGGGCTACCCGCCGTTGATGCCTGGATCCCCGACTCGAGCCTGTGGATCGAGCTGGCCCGCAGCATGCCGGTCGGCGCCCAGGTGATCCAGCCCACCGGCATCAACGTGGCCCGCTCGCCGCTGATGATCGCGATGCCGCGATCGGTGGCGGCCAAGCTGCCCGCGTTCGGCAGTTCCATCCGCTGGAACTTCCTGCTGCCGGAGTCGGCAGGCGGCCCGCCAGCGGCAGGCGGCGTGCAGGTACAGCTTCCTGATCCCACCCAGAGTTCGGCCGGGCTCGCCGCCGTCATCGAGATGGAGCGCGTCCTAGGCACTAGCCAGTCCGCCCGGCTGAACTTCACCCAGTTCGCTTTCGGCGCGCACGTGAGCGGCCAGTATGACAACCCGGCAGCGCTCACCTCGCTCGTCTCGCTGGCCAGGCCGCCGATCGGCGAGCGCCCAGTGACGGTCGCCTCCGAGCAGTCCGTCGTGCAATACGACCTGGCCCATCAGGCCCGGCCGCTGGCCGCCCGCTACCCCGCGGACGGCAGCCCCGAGCTCGACTACCCGTATGTCCTGACCACGACGAACCGGCTGAAGCTGCAGGCGGCCAGGGAGTTCGGGAAGATACTGAGCCAGCAGTACGCGGCCGACGTAGTCAGGTACGCCGGCTTCCGGTCGGCCCGCGGCGTGCCCGACCAGACACCAGCCTCGTTCGGGCTGGCCAGGCAGCAGCTGCGGCTGACCGAGCTGGCGATTCCGGGCCTGGCGCAGACGACGCTGCAGGCATGGAACAGGGTACGGATCGGCATCCGCATCCTGGCGCTGCTCGACATTTCCGGGTCGATGGCGCTGCCGGCGGTGCCAGCCGGCCCGACCAGGGAGCAGGAAATGACCTCCGCGGCCGCCGAGGGCCTCACGCTGTTCGCTGACAGCACCCAGATGGGCCTGTGGGAGTTCGCCAGCAACCTTGACGGCAGGAAGCCGTACAAGGAGCTCGTGCCGCTCGGCCCGCTCCCCGCCGAGATCGGGCTGATCAGCCGCCGCCAGCAGATCCAGCAGATCAACCAGACCCTGCAGCCGAAGCTGGGCGCCCCGGCGAGCATGAACGAGACCATCCTCGCCGCCTACCGGTACATGGTTCGGACCTATCAGCCCAAAGAGGCCAACTCGGTGCTGATCATGACCGGCGGAGCCGACGACGCTACCGGCGATATCTCCGCGGGCAAGCTGCTCAAGAAGCTGCGTGCCATCGCCGGCCCGAACCGCCGCGTAGCGCTGATCTTCAACGTATTCGGGCAGTCCAGGAACTATGCCGCGATCAAGCACCTCGCCAAGGCGACCGGCGGGGCGGCCTTCCAGATCACCGACCCGGCCGAGATCAACAAGATTTTCTTCGCCGCCGTCGGGCGCGACCTGGCTACGGGTCCAGCCGGCTGAGAAAGAATCTTGCCGCTCGGAGATGTTCCTTGGCAGATCGTGTGAACCTGGCGTCCGAAGAGCGCGTCATCTTTGTGAGGTCCGGCGAGAGCGGGGCGCCGGGCCTCATTCAGACTTGTGGGGCCCGGCGAGAGCGGGGCGCCGGGCCCCACAATCCATTTCTTTCTCCTGGCCTGGGCCTTCGGCCCGGCTGCGCGTCCCGGCCGGTGGCCTACGGGCCGGCCAGCGGGTCAGTATCCAGCATCTGGTGCGCGCGGTCGATCAGCAGCGGCACTGCCTTCCCCTCCCGGTCGAAGCCCTCGCCGACCGTCTTGCCTTGCTGGTACCTGGCATGGATGCCCTCCAGCACGACGGCCAGCTTGAAGCAGCCGAACGCCATGTAGTAGCCGATGCCGGAGATATCCCGGCCGGTCAGCTCCGCGTACCGGTTCGCCAGCTGGGTGCGGCTAAAGAATCCGGGCAGCGCCGTCACCGCCGCGCCCACGTTGATCATCCGCCAGTCCTCGTCGGCTGCGTCGGCCCAGTACATAAGCGTCAGCCCGAGGTCGGCCAGCGGGTCGCCGAGCGTGGACATCTCCCAGTCGACCACGGCCTTGATGTCCGGCCGCTCGCCGAGCGAGACCAGCATGTTGTCCAGCCGGAAATCGCCGTGCACCAGCGCGCCCTCGCCCGCCTCCGGCAGCGCGCCGGTAAGCCGCTCGACCAGCCGGTCATAGCCTGGCATCTCGCGTGTCGCCGACAGCTCCCATTGCCGCTGCCAGCGGGCCAGCTGCCGGGCCAGATAACCTTCCGGACGGCCGAAATTGGCCAGGCCGACGGATTCAAGATCTACGCCGTGGATCGCGGCGAGCATCCCGGCGAGCCGCTCCGACAGCTGCCGCGCCTGCTGCGGCGTGACCTGCTCGCCATCCTCGCGACTGCGGAGCACCAGCCCGTCCACGTACTCCATCAGGTAAAACGACGCGCCGATGACATCCGGATCGCCGCACAGCGCCACCGGGGCCGGGACCGGGATAGCGGTGCCGTTCAGCGCCGTCAGCACGCGGTACTCCCTGGCCATGTCGTGCGCCGTCGGCAGCACGTGGCCGAGCGGGGGCCGGCGTAGTACCAGCGGAGCCGACGAGCCGAAATCCAGCCGGTAGGTCAGGTTCGATCTCCCGCCCGCGATCAGCTCAATGCCGACAAGATCACCACCATTTGAAACGGGGCCGTCGTGGCTGATCCACCGGGCTAGCCGGGCGCCGTCTGTGATCCCCGGCACGCTCAGGTCCTTGGTCATTCCTGCCTCGCCTGCCCTCATCCACGTTTCACCTGGGTAAAAGCTCCGCCACGGCTTCGCACTCTAGCGGGCAGCTGAATGTATGCATCTCGCCCAGGTCTGGACTATTGCGCCGCCCTGACGTAGGCAGGGTTAGAGGGAATAGCCAGACCGCTGGTCTAGACCCTTCCTGCGGAGGGAGTGCAGTGAGTGATGCGTGGATGCCAGGAGCCGGGCACCTGCGGACGGCAGCCGACGGCGGGCATCTTAGGGGCGGCGCTCCCCGCGTCGTCTGGCAGGCACTGGGCGCGGACCCGGCCGTCACATCGGCCAGATCCGCGGCACAGCGGCTGACCGACCTCGGCCGGGCCGGCCATCTGATCTGGAATCCGCTGTACGGAGAGATCATCCAGCTGGTCTCGGTCCTGCGGGCGGGGCGCTTGCTCGGCGGGCCAGAGGGCCTGGCGCAGCTCATGCCCGGCCGCGCGGCGGATTCCGGGGCGAGACCGGCATCGGCCGAGCCCGCCCAGCCGGACTGGCTCGCCGGGGTGAACTCAGAAGGACGGCTCTGCGTCCAGGTCTGCGTGGTGGCTAACGCCTGGGATCCGTTCACCGCGGGCCCGATGACGGGGCTGCCGGGCATCCTGGACTGGCTCGACTCGTGGGGCATCCCCCGGCAATGGCCAGCCGGGGCCCCGGTGGCGCACCCGCCGGGACAGGCAGGCTGCGGCAGCCGCCGGCTGTGGGCCGTCGGCGGTCATTTCGGCGCGTCGCAGGTCCCGGGCTGGCCCGCCGCCGGGCCGGGCGAGATCGACATCGACCGGCTAACCGGCCGAGCGGCGCCAGCGCCCATCCAGCTGCCGGCCGCCCGCTCCGCGCACGAGCAGCACCGGCGGCGGCATGGCGGCCGGGACACGGCCCGGTACGAGCGGGACGAGCGGGCCCGGCACGAGCAGGCGCGGCGTGACGCGCAGCCTGGCGAGCAGACCGGTCTGGCGGACATCGACGAGATCTTCGAGTGTCCCGGGCCCGCCGCTGGCCCGCTCACCCGGGTGAGCTGACTCCGGGGAGCCGCGTCACGATCTGCCTGAGCACCTGGCAGGCGCGGCTGACCTGGCTCAGCGACGCTCCGCCGTAGCCGAGTACCAGGCCTTCCGCTGACGGCTGCCCGGCGAAGTAGCGCGCCATCGTGGTGACGGCGATGCCGCGCTGCCCGGCCTTGGCGGCTACCCGGCCGGCTGTGCCGTGCGGCAGTTCCAGCACGACATGCAGGCCTGCCGTGTCGCCGAGCAGCCGCACCGGGGCGGGCAGGTCGCCGAGCGCCGCCACGATCTCCGTCCGGCGGCGCGCGTACTCGCGGCGCATCCGGCGGACATGCCGGTCCAGGTCGCCGCTGCGCAGCAGCGTCAGCAGCGCGTGCTGGGCTGCCTCGCAGGTCCGGTCGCTGATGTCCAGCTTGGTTCCGGCGATCAGGGCGGCGAGACCGCCAGCGGCGATATTGTCCTGGCCGAGGCTGGCCTGGCCGAGGCTGGCCTGGCCGAGGCTGGCCCCGGTGACCAGCCAGCCCACTCCCATGGCAGGCGTCAGCGTCTTGGCGGTGGTCCCGAGGTAGACCACGACGTCCGGGTCCAGGCCGAACAGGGCCGGCAGCGGCGCCACGTCATACCGGAACTCACTGTCGTAATCATCCTCGACGATGAGCGCTCCGGTCGCCCTGGCCCAGCAGACCAGCGACTGCCTGCGTGGCACCGGCAGGCGGCCGCCCAGCGGGTACTGATGCGCGGGCGTGGTGTAGATCACCCGCAGGTTACCTGGCAACTCCTCGACGACCAGGCCGTGCTCGTCGGCCCGGCAGGGCACCAGTTGAGCGCCGTGCGCAGCGAACACCGCTCTGGCCGCGGGATAGCCTGGCTCCTCGATGCCGACCCGGTCCCCCGGCCGCAGCAACGCCGCGGCAAGCAGGCCCAGGCCGCTGGTCACGCCGCGGGTCACCAGGATCTGGCCGGGCTCACCGGGCAGTGCCCGGCTGCGCCGCAGGTGCGCCGCGAGGGCCGCGCGTAGGGCCGGCAGGCCGAGCGGGTCCGGCCAGACCGACGGCGCGACAGTTCCCGCCTGCCGCCAGGCCCGGCGCCAGGCCGCCCGGTCGATGCCGGCCGCCCACGGGATGCCCGGCCGTAGCTCGATGACCGGCGCGGCATCGTCGCGTCGTGCCGCGGGATAGAGCCGTCGAGGCTCGTATCGCTGCGCGAGGCCGGACGGCTGCGCGAGGGGATGGTGAGGCCGGACGGCTGCGCCATGAACTCCTGCCGCTGCGCGAGTCCGGACGGCACCGCGGGGCCAGATGGCATGCTCGGGCCGGATGACGTTGCCGGGCCGGATGACGTTGCCGGGCCGGATGATACGGCGGGGGCGAATGGGGTGGCGGGGCCGCCGCTGAATGGCGCCGATGGGCGCGACGGGCCGACCCGTCCGGGCGCTCCCGCCGCGACGTAGGTACCCGAGCCATGCCGTCCTTCCAACCAGCCCTCCGCATAGAGCTGGCCATACGCAGCGGTCACCACGGTGCGGCTGACGCCGAGCGACGCGGCGAGGACTCGGCTGGCAGGCAGCCGCTCGCCGGCGCCGAGCCGGCCGTCGCAGATCCCTGACCGGAGCTGGTCCGCGATCTGCCCGGCAAGCGGGACATCCCGCCCCCGGTCAGCCGACAGCGGAAGCTCGACACTGGCACGCGACAAGTGGTCATCTCCCTTTCTCGCGAAGTGGCTATTCTGACAAGTCCACTTACCTTGTACGGTAGAGCATCATGAGCGCTCACCTCCCCCTCTCCCGGACCGGCCGGACGACGCTGCACCGCCTGCGGGAGCGCGGTCGGACCGATCGGGCCGAGCTCTATGCGGTGCTTGACGCCGGGCTGATCTGCCACCTTGGCGTGATCATCGACGGCTCCCCGGTTGTCCTGCCGACCGGCTACGGCAGGGATGGTGACACTCTCTACCTGCACGGCTCCTCGGCGAACCGCTCGCTGCTCGCCGCGGACTCCCGCGATGTGTGCGTCACGGTGACCCACCTGGATGGCATGGTGTGCGCCCGGGCGATCTTCCACCATTCGATGAACTACCGCAGCGCCGTCGTGTTCGGAACCGCGCGGCTGGTCACTGACGACGCTGCCAAGCTGGCCGGCCTCCGAGCCGTTACCGAGCAACTTGTCCCAGGCCGGTGGGCGGAGGCACGGCCGCCGAATCGCAAGGAACTCGCCGCCACGGCTGTGCTAGCGCTGCCGCTGGACGAGGCTTCGGTCAAGATCCGCACCGGCCCTCCCAAGGACGAGCCGGAGGATTACCAGCTGGACTTCTGGGCCGGCGTGGTGCCCGCCGCCCTGCGCTTCGGGCAGGCCGAGCCGGACGCGGCGCTGCGCGCCGGGCTGGCCGTTCCGGACCATATCAGCGCACTAGCCCGGCGGGGCAGCCGCGGCTAGCACGTTCCTTCGCTGATTCATCATGCCGGGCTACCGGGGCCTAGGCTGGGCACATGACTGACCGGCTCGTCTGGATCGACTGCGAAATGACCGGGCTTGATCTCGGGCGCGATGCCCTCGTCGAGATCGCCTGCCTGGTGACCGACGGCCAGCTCGCCATGCTTGACGACGGCATCAATCTCGTCATCAAGCCGCCCGCCGAGGCACTTGACCACATGCCGGACATAGTCCGCGAAATGCATACCCATTCCGGCCTGCTGGCCGAGTTGCATGCGGGTATCACCCTGGCCGAGGCCCAAGAGCAGGTACTCGCGTACGTGCGCTCACACGTCCCGGAATCGAAGAAGGTGCCGCTCTGCGGCAACTCGATCGCCACCGACCGGTCATTCCTGGCCAGGGACATGCCTGAGCTGGATGCGTTCCTGCACTACCGGATGGTGGATGTGTCGAGCATCAAGGAACTGGCACGGCGCTGGTATCCGCGGGCGTATTTCGCCAGCCCGCAGAAGCACGGCGGGCACCGTGCCCTGGCGGACATCAGGGAGAGCATCAAGGAACTCCGGTACTACCGCGAGGCTGTCTTCGTCCGGCCGCCAGGCCCGGATTCGGCAACTGCGCGGGAGATCGCAACCAGGCACGGCGAGCCCGTCCCGGCAGTCGCCGCCGAGGGCGGGCAGGCAGCAACGGCAGCCAGCTCAGACGGCGCAATCGACCCAAGCCACACAGCCAGCCCAGCCGCGACGGCCGGCCCAGGCCAGCCAGCTGAGGCCACACACCCAGCCCAGGCCTCATCGGCCGGCCCAGGCCAGCCAGCCAGCTGAGGCCACCCAGCCCAGGCCTGAACGGCCGGCCCTTGCCAGCCAGACACTCCGGGCCGGGCACCGGGAAACGAAACCTGTTCTGCGCGGTGATGGGCGCCCGGTATGATGCCTGAAGCCGCCAGGCGAAACCGCCTTGCGGCCATGGTGGGCGTAGCTCAGCTGGTTAGAGCGCCAGGTTGTGGTCCTGGATGTCGGGGGTTCGAATCCCCTCGCTCACCCCGATGCCGTATTCGTGCTTGGTCCGGTCATATGTTGCCACCGGGGTCTGACACTCGTGCTGGAGCGGCGCCCCCATCTTTGGGTTGGGTCTGACACTCCTCAGTTGCCTGCAGCTTGCCGGGCTGGGCGGCCTGCGCCCTAGACGCCGTCGGCAGACGCCGTCGGCGTGATCAGCCTCGCACGGATGGTGCGGCAGCCATCGCGAGACGGACGCCGTCCATGATCACGGATGATCCGGGGGGCGCTGACGCACGAATCTTCCGCGATCAAGAACCGCTCACTGGTTGTGGTGGCAATGAGCACCGGCAGGAGGCCGGTCGTCATGGCGGCCGAGCCTCCTACCGATTGCCCGCCCGTTGCGGGTCCCCAGCACATCCATCATCACCGCACTGACCGGCAACTACATCGGCCAGCTGGCGGATGTATGCGATGCCGGCGCCGCCACATGCTGAAAGCCCAGGGACTGCCGGACTCAGCACAGGCGCGCACCCAGCGCCAACACCTGACCCGCGCTCCTGGCGCCGACCGACCGAGAAGGACTTGATCTGATGACGCAACCTGCTGCGGCCATGCGGCTGTAAGCACCGTCGATCGTTGCTGCCATGCTGGCGACGCACTGGCGCTCGGCGGCCCAGAGCGCAGGACGCAGTTCCTTGCCGCCGATCGGGATGCACGAATTGCCGATGCTGGCCGCGCCGCCAATGCTGGCCGCGCCGCCAATGCTGGGCGCGCCGCCGATGCTGGGCGGGCGGCCCGGGCCGCCCGCGCACACACCGCGCGTGAGGCCAGACTGGCGATGCTTATCCGGCAGTTCGAGCGTGACACCGACATGCTCGACGACGCGGTCGCCGATTGGCTGGGGGCTAGCCGGGCTGAGTTGCGCAGTGGCGATCTGCGGCACAGGGAAATGATGCGCAGCCAGCTGGCACCGGACCAGCCAATGCCACCGGGCTACGACGCTTCCGCGCCGGGCCAAGACGCTGCCCGGCCGGACCAGGCCGTCATGGTGGCGAGACTGGCCACCTCGGTGACGCTCCCGGCGGACGCATGGAGCCTGCTCCAGGATCTCTTCGGCGGGCAGGCCATTGCCGACGCAGGCCCGCCGGCTCAGTACTCGGTGGCGGAGACTGCCGCCTTGATCCGGTTCTTCTCCGGCTCCCACGAACGCCGGATGGAGCGAATCCGGCGCATCCGCGCGATCACGGACGCCGGCCGCCTGGGTACTGCCTAACAGGTCGCTCACCGCGAGCCGGCTCCCGTTCAGTCCGTGGCGAACCTGTTGAATGTGGCGTTCAACCACACCTGACTGACCCGATGCCACATCCATCACGTTGCCCAGCGGCTGCGGCGGCTGCTGCGGCGGCTGCTGCGGCGGCTGCTGCTGCGGCGGCGGCGGCGGCTGGGCTGCGGAGCGACGAGATGCAGGTACGGCGAGATGCGCCGTCCCGGCCAAGCCATCGGGGCTGACCGGGATAGCGCATCATGTGCAGAGGGCTTGGGCATCAGGCGATACCGCGGGATTCGGGGTCAGGCTGCGCCGCGGGACTCGCGGCTTCTCGCCGCGCCGGGCGGGCGGCCACGTGGCCGCTTGTAGGCAGTGATTACGCCACGATCGAAGATCTCGCCGCCCCAGACGCCTACGGGCTCGGCGCGCTCGACCGCGCCTGCCAGGCACTGGACGCGCAGCGGGCACTGCCGGCAGAATTCCTTGGCGAGTTCGAGATCGGCCGGCCGCTCGGAGAACCACAGCGGCGGGTTCTCACTGCACGGCGGCGGTTCGGTCAGCTCGGCAGCACGCCTTGCCAGCGACACCACAGACGTGGCAAACATCGAGGCAAGACCGTCAACCGCCATCGGACCGTCTGCCGCCGATGGCTCTTGCCGCAGGCTAGCCGGGCAAGCGGGGTGCGAAGTGATGCCGATCTGCCTCATCGGTGCCTCCCTTTCAGACGGCCCGGCGTCGGCCGGGTTCGCGCTGTCGCTGCTGAGCCGGGGAAGCCCTGCGGCGAGAACATTTCGAGCATGCGATGACAGCGCGGCGCAGACATCCGCCAGTCGGCCGATGTTGGCGGTGCCCGTGCCCGCGACGATGGGGCAGGTGGAGATTCGCATAGAGCTGGACAGAATCGAGCCGCTAGCCGGCCGGCTCCGGGTCATGCCCTATCCCGAGTGGGCCACAGCCGAGGAACGTGACGGCGACGCAAGCGCGACAGGCAATACAGACCGCGGCGTCGCAGGCATCGAACACGGCGTCGCAGGCATCGAACACGGCGTCGCAGGCATCGAACACGGCGAGCAGCAGCCCGGCCAGATCCGGTTTGCTGGTTGGCTGGGACTGCTGCGAGTCCTGTATGAAGTCGCCGCAGCAGGCGGCACGGTCCCGCCGCCGGAGACACAGGCAGAGCCACCAGAGACACAGGAGGACCAGAGGCACCAGAGGCACCAGAGGCACCAGAGGCACCAGAGGCACCAGAGGCACCAGGGTCGTAGCCGCTCCTGGGGCCCGCCGCAAGCACCCGATCATGGACATGCCGCAGCCGGCCCGCGCATCGAGGGGCATGCGGCGGAGATCCAGGCGCTGGCTGAGACACTGGTACTGGCCACTTCGGCCTGGCCGCGATCGCGCCAATTGAGCAAGCCGGGTCCCTGGCATGGCTGGCCGACTCACGCGGCTAAGCCAGGCTGACGGCCAGGTAAGCGCAGCCCCACATAGAGATCAGTCATTTGGCCGATGAATCTGAGAACGCCCGACCGGACGATTAAGACATCAGGACCGCCGTCGCGGGCGACTGCCCGCCGGCCGGTCGCCAGACCGTATCAGGCGAGGTAAAGCATGGACATCACACCCGGCTCAGTAGCCGACCGCTGGTGGCAGGCCGTGCGCCGTGGCGCCCGCAGCATCAGGGAGTTCAACGACGAGCAGGTCCGCATGTGGGAGCACATCCACCAGGCTGGCCGGCACTAGTGCCATCGGCCGGCCCGCTGGCCTGGGTCCGCACACTCGACGGCTACCAGCTGACCGGCTCATTGCTGCCCACGGTAGCCAGCGAAGAAGGCCGCGGCGGCAGCGCCTGACCCAAGCCCGATAGCCCGCGTGGCAGCGCCTGACCCAAGCCCGATAGCCCGCGTGGCAGCGCCTGGCCCAAGCCCGCCAGCCCGGCCGACCCATTAGGCTCCGCTCATGGCTGACCTGACGGCGCTGGGCGACCGCTGGCGAGCTGACCTGGCTGCATGGGCGATTCCCGGGCACATCACCGCTGCCGCCAGCGAATCTCCCTGGGTACTTCCGCGCCAGGTCTTCGCCCGCCGGGCCGACCGGCTCGCCAGCAACCCGTCCGGGCTGTCCTATGAGCAAGAGCGGGCAGCGCTCGATCCCGCGGGAAGCATCCTGGATGTCGGTTCCGGCGCGGGCGCTGCCTGCCTGCCGCTGCTGCCGCAGGCCAACTCGCTGACGGTGGTGGACAGCGATCCCGGCATGCTCGAACTGCTTGCGCAGCGTGCCGCCGCGTTCGGCATCGAGGCTCGCCAGGTGCTCGGCAGCTGGCCCGCAGTCGCACCGGAAACGCCGCCGGCCGACCTGGTCACCTGCCATCACGTGCTGTACAACGTGCCAGCGCCGGTACCGTTCCTGGCCGACCTCAGCTCGCATGCGCGGCGCCGCGTCGTAGTCGAAATGACTGCGACGCACCCACTTACCACGCTCAATCCGTTTTGGCTGGAATTTCATGGCCTGCAGCGGCCAGTGACACCCACTGCCGCGGATCTGCTGGAGATCATCGCGGCCATGGGCCTGCGGCCGCAGTCCGGTAGCTGGACCCGGCCGGGCGGGCCGGATTACGCGAGTTTCGCCGAGCTAGTTGACGTCACCAGGCGGCGGCTTTGCCTGCCGGCGGACCGCGCCGACGAAGTAGGCGCCGCGCTCATTGCGGCCGGGGTCGATCCCAGACAACCTGCTGACCTGGGCTCTTCCGGCCGGGAGGTGGTCACGATCTGGTGGGATGCCAACTCTCCAGAAACCTGGTGAAACCGTATTTGGCCGCGCGAGCGTCTTGAATGTGGGGACGATGAGGGACAGTAAGGCAAGGATGGGGCAGCAGGCATGAGCGATTGGCCAGATGACTGGTTCCGGAAGGGCACCGGCGCGCCCGGCGCGCCGGGCGGCCCGGGTTCGGCCGATCCGACCGTGGACCTGCCAGCCAGGACCGGCCGGCCGGGCGCGGCCGACGCTGTTCATCGCCGCAGCCAGTACCCGCCTGGCCAGCATCCGCCTGGCGGGTATCCGCGCGCTGACCGGCCTGCCCCGCTGGGCGCCGCGGGCTCGGCATGGCCGGCTCAGCCGCCACCTCGCAGCGGGCCCCCTGGCGACGGACCCCGGCTGCCCGCTCCCGGACCTGGCGGAGCCGGCCGCGGCCGGCGGCTGCTGCGGCCGCGCCGGATCGTGGCGATCATCTGCGCGCTGCTGGCGCTGCTAATCGTCGTGGTGGCCGGGCTGTACTTCTACCTGAACTCCCAGCTGACCCGGCGGAACGTGCTGGTGGACTATGCGGGCAGGCCTGCCGCGGCAGCTGGCCAGAACTGGCTGATCACCGGCTCCGACAGCCGCCAGGGGCTGACCGCCAAGCAGGAACGCCAGCTGGCCACCGGGCACGACATCGGCGGCCATCGCTCGGACACGATCCTGGTACTGCACATGCCCTCGAACGGCGGCCCGGCGGTGCTGATCAGCCTGCCGCGTGACTCCTACGTGCCGATTCCCGGATTCGGCAGCAACAAGATCAACGCCGCGTTCTCGTTCGGCGGTGCGAAGCTGCTTGCCAAGACCGTGCAGAACGCTACCGGGCTGCATATCGACCACTACATGCAAATCGGGTTCGGCGGCTTCGTGCACGTGGTCGACGCCGTCGGCGGCGTGAACTTGTGCATCAAGCAGCCGCTGCGCGACCCGGCGGCCGGGCTCAACCTGAAGCAGGGCTGCCAGACTCTCGACGGCGCGCAGGCGCTCGGCTACGTCCGCACCAGGCACAATTTCGCCAACCAGGACCTACAGCGCGTCCAAGACCAGCGGCTGTTCATGAAGGCGCTGCTCAAGAAGCTGACCAGCCTCGGTGTGATACTCAACCCGTTCGCCTCGATCCCAGCCGCGCTTGGCGCGGCTGACACCCTCACCGTGGACCAGGGTACGAGCCTGTACCAGCTCGTGCGGGTGGCATTTGCCCTCCGCAGCCCGCAGACTACGACTGTGCCGATCGCAACGGGCGAGACGCTGTCCGTCGGGGATGTGCTCATCTGGGATCACGTCAAGGCCACGCAGCTATTCGACGACCTGAAGGCCGACAAGAGGGTGCCGAAGAGCTTGCTGACGGGCTCGAAGCAATCGGCAGGCTAGCCGATCCGGCCGGGCGCCATACGCGCGTCAACCATACGCACAGACGCACGCTATGAGAATGTATGACCAGTGCGTTCGCCTGGACCCTATTCGTCACCATGCGCAACCCCGCTGCGGATGGCCGCACAGCCGGAGGTATCCCATGAGGACCGGCGGCATCGCCGGGGCGTCACATCCCGGGGGACTGTCCGCACGCGAGTCTCAGATCATGACGCTCATCGCGGCAGGGCACTCCAACGGCGAGATCGCGGCGAGCCTGGTTCTGGCGGAGAAAACCGTGAAGAACCACGTGAACCGGATCTACTCGAAGCTGGGCGTGGGCTCGCGGTCAGCGGCGATCTCGCAGTGGGGGCCGACTGGCCCGGCGCGCGACTGACCGCCCGGCGCGCGACTGACCGCCCGGCGCGCGACTGACCGCCCGGCGCGCGACTGACCGCCCGGCGCGCCACTGACCGCCCGGCCTGACCGCGCGGCCCGGCCCGGCGGGCGAGCGAGTTCGTGACCGGTCGGCCGCATGTGGCTAGCCGGGCTACGCTTTGCCCAGCGCTGTTTCAGCGCGCATTCAGGTAGCGTTCAGGAATCAGGCGGAATATGGCTAGCATGACGAGCCCGGCAAGTGACGTGCACCGGTCGGCTGATGCCAGGCTGCTCGTGGTCGAGGACGAGCCGAACATCCTGGAACTGCTCGCCGCGAGCCTGCGCTATGCCGGATTCGAGGTCATCACCGCGGCCGCCGGGACGGAGGCGGTGCAGGCGGCGCAGCGGCACCGGCCCGACCTGATCGTGCTCGACGTCATGCTGCCGGACATGGACGGGTTCGACGTGATCAGGCGGCTCCGCGGCGGCGGCGCCAGGATCCCGGTGGTGTTCCTTACCGCGCGGGACTCCACCGAGGACAAGATCCGCGGCCTGACGATCGGCGGCGACGACTACGTCACGAAGCCGTTCTCGCTGGAAGAAGTAATAGCGCGGATCCGAGCCGTCCTCCGCCGGACCAGGGGCGACCGGACGGACCCTCCGCCACGGCTGAAGTTCGCCGATCTCGAACTCGACGAGGACAGCCATGAGGTGTGGCGGGCCGGCACGCAGATCCAGCTGTCGCCGACCGAGTTCAAGCTGCTGAGGTACTTCATGGGCAACGCGAACCGGGTGCTGTCCAAGAAGCAGATCCTCGATCACGTCTGGGACTACGACTTCCGGGGTGAAACCGGGATCGTGGAGTCTTACGTTTCCGTGCTGCGGCGCAAGGTCGACTCCGCCGAGCCGCATCTGCTGCACACGCTGCGCGGGGTGGGCTACGTGCTCAGGATCCCGTCGTCCTAGCTAGATGATCATGGCTGAGCCGTCCGGACCCGCTGCTTTCTGGAAGGCCGTCCGGCAGCTGCCCGGCCGGACCCCGCTACGGGTCAAGCTCATCTCGGCGCTGCTAACGCTGCTGACCGTCGCGCTCGCGGTCATCAGCATCGCCGGCATCTCGGTGCTGAAGAGCTACCAGATCGGGCAGGCCGACGACTCGCTGCAGTACGACGCCGGGCGGTCGCCCCGGACCGTGCAGAACTACCTGCTGGGGGCGGTGCTGCCAACCGTCGAGACCGGGGGGATTGCGCTGGCCTGGCTGCCTTCCGGCGGCCGCCTGCACTGGATTATCAGCCCGGGGGTGGCGTTCGGCCCGCAGTCGCCGGAGCGCGCCCTGCCGGTCCCGGCGGTGCCGACGGCCCCCGGCTGGCTCGCAGCCAACGCGGGAAAGCCGGTGACCGTCGCGGCGAAGTCAGGCGACCATCGCTGGCGAGTGGTGGCCATCCCGCACCTGTTCGCCACTGCGAACGGCAGCGTCATCAGCGGAGTCGTGGTCGTCGGGCTGGACGTAACAGACGTCTACACCACGATCGGCCACCTGATCGGCATCGATCTCATAGTGAGCCTGATCACCGTCCTCGGGCTGGCGCTCGTCGGCATCACGGTAGTGCGCAGCAGCCTGCGGCCGCTCACCGAAATCGAGCGGACCGCAGAGGCGATCGCGGCCGGTGACCTGTCCAGCCGGGTTCCGGACCGCGACCCGCGGACCGAGGTCGGCCGGCTTGGCCGCTCGCTGAACGCCATGCTCAGCCAGATTGAGTTCGCCTTCCGGGCCCGCGCCGACTCAGAGACCGCAGCCAGGCGCTCGGAAGAGCGAATCCGGCAGTTCGTCGCCGACGCCAGTCACGAGCTCCGCACGCCGCTGACCGCGATCAGGGGCTTCGCGGAGTACTACCGACAGCGCGGCGGGCTGGAGAATGGCACGCCCGTCACCCGCGAAAGAGACACAACCAGCATTATTAACGCGGCGGCCCATGGTGCTGCCGCGCCCGGGCGCGCAGCCGCCCCGGCGGCTGCCGGGAATCCGCTCAGCCGGGCCGACCTGGACCGGATCATGCGACGGGTCGAGCAGGAATCAGCCAGGATGGGCGTACTGGTAGAGGACATGCTGCTGCTTGCCAGGCTGGACCAGCAGCGGCCGCTGGAGAGCCGTCCCGTCGATCTGCTCACGCTCGCCGCCGATGCGGTGCACGACGCGCGGGTGATGGCTCCGGACCGCAGTATTGACCTGTCGGTCGGGGCTGGCGCCGCGCTGATCGTGCTCGGCGACGAGGTCCGGCTCCGCCAGGTGATCGGCAACTTGATGAGCAACGCGCTGCTGCACACGCCGGACGGCACGCCGGTAGCGGTGCGGATCCGGTCGGGCCCGCTGGACGAGGCAGGCCGCCAGGTCCCGGCAGGCGGCCCGAGCTCACCGCCGGCCGTCATCCTCGAGGTGGCGGACCGCGGCCCTGGCCTTACACCCGACCAGGCGGAACGCGCCTTCGAGCGGTTCTACCGCGCCGACCAGGCCCGGGCCAGGCAAGGCGGCGGGAGCGGCCTCGGCCTGGCAATCGTGGCCGCGCTGGTGACGGCGCATGGCGGCGTGGTGCAGGTCGGGCCGACGCCGGGCGGCGGGGCCACGTTCCGTATCGCCCTCCCGCTGGCGCCAGAAGCGCTCGGTCCCGTTCATGACGATGAGCGCGGGCCGGACGAGGGCGAAAATCCCGGCCCTGGCCAGCAGGAGCACCCCGCGGCTGGCGCGCCGCCGGGGACGGCGCCTGGCCGGGCAGTCGGATGAGACCGGCAGCGGCGCGGAATAGCACCCGATCACCACGACGGGACGGATACCTTTGTCCAGGCCGGACGACAGGCCGGACGAGAGGACTCATCGATGCTGACCGCACGACGCCTGCGGCCGCTCCTTGCCGCGGCCGGCCTAGCCGGGCTGGTGATCTACGCTGCAGCACCCGCGGGCGGTGCCACCACCGCCCCGGCTAGCCACCGGCAGGCCGTGCACACGCATCCGGATATCTTCGTGTCCGGCGAAAGCACAACAGGGAGCACCTCGCACAGCAATAACTGGGCCGGGTATGCCGCGCTGCCCGAGCATTCGGGCGGCAGCTTCCGCTTCGTGCAGGCCACCTTCACCGTGCCGTCGATCAACTGCGCGGCCACGCCGAACGCCTTCTCCGTGCACTGGGTCGGGCTGGACGGGTTCGCCACCAGCACCGTGCAGCAGGACGGCATCGAGGCCAACTGCAACGGCATTACCCCCGTGTACTCGGCCTGGTGGGAGACCTATCCGGCCAATCAGAATCCGGACGGTCTCGGCAGTCAACATCAGCCCTGGCGACGCGGTTACCGCATCGGTGTACTACAACGCCGCGGCTGGTCCCCACCACAACAGGTACAACTTCGTCCTTACTGACGTCAGCAACGGCCAGAGCTTCAACTTGTGGAAGCCCTGCGGCGGGCCGTCCTGCAAGAACAGCTCGGCCGAGGTGATCACCGAAGCCCCGTCCTCCGCCACTGTGCTGCCACTAGCCGACTTCGGCATCATCAGCCCGGTTAACGTGCGTGTCACCGACAAGAGCCGCCAGCGGGGCGGGATCCGCTCGGTCAACTGGAAGCACAATAAGATCATCCTGGTTGGCGGGTCGGCAAGCCATCCGACGCTCGCGACGCCAGGGTCGCTCTTCGGCAGCCACGCGTTCACCAACAGCTGGCGGCGAAAGAGCTAGCCGCGGCCTGGAACCCGCCGGCAACGCGGATTCCCGGGCCGGCCGCTTCCCCGGCTGGATCGTTCCGGGCCGGATCATTTCCGGGCCGGGTCATTTCCGGTCGGCCGGCTTCCGGGCTGACGGCCTACGGCGCGGCGGCGAGCGCTGCGCGAGCCGCCGTCAAGGTGGCGTCCCGGTAACCGCCGCCGAACAGGCAGACGTGCACGAGCAGCGGATGCAGTTGGTGCAGCGGCACCCGGGCCTGCCAGCCCGCCGCCAGCGGGGCGGCCTCCTGGTAGGCGGCCACGATCCGGTCCAGGTACGGGGCGCCGAACAGGGCCAGCATGGCCAGGTCGGTCTCCCGGTGGCCGCCATGCGCGGCCGGGTCGATCAGCCATCCCCGGCCGCCGGACCACAGCAGGTTGCCTGACCAGCAGTCGCCATGGATGCGGCTGGGCGGCTCAGCCGGCCCGGCCAGCGCCGCAGCCCGGCTGGCGACCTGCTCAAGCAGTCGGACATCGTCGCGATCCAGCTCGCCCCCGTCGCGGGCGCGGCGCACGTACGGCAGCAGCCGCTGGCTGGCGTACCAGCTCGGCCAGGACTCCCCGGTGCTGCCAGTCCCGCCCCGCTTGCCGCTCTCGGCGCCGGAACCTGGCCCGGCGCCGCCTGGCTGGTCGTTCCCGAGCGGCAGGCTGGCAATGCAGCCTGGCCACGGTGCTCCGTACCGGGCGGAGCCAGCCAGATGCAGCCGGGCCAGATCCCGGCCGAAACGCTCGGCGGCTGCCGCATCCGGTGCGGCGGACGGCACCCACGACACGGCAAGCCCGGCGCCGTCCCAGCCGAGCACATCCGGAACGGGCACGGCCGCCGCTTCGGCCAGCCACTGCAGGCCGCGTGCCTCGGCCTCGAAGACGGCGCCAAGTTCCCGGCCGGCCAGCGAGCCGACCACGGTCGAACCGGCGTCCAAGCTGGCCGCAGTCGAGCTGGCCGCAATCGAGCTGGCGACCTTGGCGAACGCGAGCCGCCCGTCGGCCAGCACGACACGGTAATGACCCCAGCGGTGCTGCCCCCCGATCCGGCGCACCTCGCGAACCCCCGCTCCGGCAAGCCGGCCGATGCGGACGGCGAGTTCCGGACCTGACTCGGCCGGGGGCAGCGCGGTCCCGGTCATCGGCCGCCGGCCCGGCCGCTGCCCCGGCGGCCACGATCGTCGCCATCCTCGAGGATCGTGGCCAGCTGCGCCGCCAGCCCCCGGGCCGCGGACTGCACCAGGTCAAATGCCAGCGCGTAGTCGGCTGGGCTGCCGTGGTAAGGATCAGGTACGTCGCCGTCTCGGCGATCGGATCCGCGCTGGCTGGCAGCCGCGGCACGGGCCGACGCGGGATCAAACGACCTGAGCAGCCGGATCCGGTCTCTGACTGTCGCCTGATCCGGCGCCATCCGGCGCAAGTCAGCCAGATTCTGCCGGTCCATCGCTATTACTAGGTCGTAGTCGCCGAACCAGGATCGGTTGAACTGCCGGGCCCGGTGCGCTGACCCGTCATAGCCGTGCGCGGCGAGTTCCGCCTGCGCCCCCGGATCCATCGGCCCGCCCAGGTGCCAGTCGCCGGTACCAGAGCTATCGACCTCGACCTTGCCGGACAGGCCGGCCTGGGCAAGCTCCTGGCGCAGTACCACCTCCGCGGTCGGTGACCGGCAGATGTTCCCGAGGCAGACCAGGGTTACCCGGTAGCAGCCAGGATTGCGGGGCGCCGGTGGCGGCGCCGGAGCGAGCGCATGATCGGGCATTCCACCAGCATGCCCGACCGGGCAGCAGGCCTGCCGCGGCCGGCCTGCTGCAGTGGGCAGGTGAGCGCCGCCGACCGCGTGCTGTCACGATGGACCGCATGCCGCTGAGCGCCGACTACCGCAAGCTCTCCTTCTGGCTCGACACCGTGCCAGGGACTCTCGCCCCCGGCGAGCCGCTGGCCGGTGATGCCGATGTGGATGTGGCCATTGTCGGGGCTGGCTATACCGGGCTGTGGACGGCCTACTATCTGTCCCGCGCCGAGCCGGGTCTGCGGATCGCGGTCTGCGAGCGCGAGATCGCCGGATTCGGCGCGTCCGGGCGCAATGGCGGCTGGTGCTCGGCGCTGTTCCCGGCGTCGCTCGGCAAGCTGACCCGGATGGCCGGGCGGGACGCGGCGATCGCCATGCACCGGGCGATGCAGGAGACCGTGGACGAGGTCGCGGCGGCCGCGGCGGCCGAGGGCATCGACTGCCACTGGGCCAAAGGCGGGACGGTGCAGCTGGCCCGGTCATCCGCGCAGCTTGACCGGGCGACGGCGGAGGCGGCGGAGGCCAGGGAATTCGGGTTCGGCTCCGCTGACCTGAAGCTGCTGACCGCGGCTGAGGCCCGGGACCTCGCCGCTGCTACCGGCGCGCTCGGCGGGACGTACACCCCGCATTGCGCGGCGATTCACCCGGCCAGGCTGGCCCGCGGCCTCGCCGAAGCGGTACGCCGCCGCGGCGTTGCCGTGTATGAACGCTCGCCGGTGACGGAAGTCCGGCCCAGATGCCTGATAACGCCATCGGGCACGGTGCGGGCCAGGTACGTAATCCGCGCGACGGAGGGCTACACGCCGCAACTACCCGGCGAGCAACGCACGGTCGTGCCCGTCTACTCACTGATGATCGCCACCGCGCCGCTGCCGGACTCGGCATGGGAACAGATCGGCCTTACCGCCAGGCCCACGTTCAACGATCTCCGCCACCTGATCATCTACGGGCAGCGGACCGTCGACGGGCGCTTCGCGTTCGGCGGCCGGGGCGCTCCCTATCATCTCGGCTCCGCGATCCGGCCCGCGTTCGACCGCGCTCCGGCCGTCTTCAGGGCGCTGCGGCGCACCCTGGCTGAGCTCTTCCCGGTGCTGGCTGACGTGCAAGTGACGCATGCATGGGGCGGCCCGGTCGGCGTGCCGCGAGACTGGTGCGCGTCGGTCGGCCTGGACCGATCGACTGGCATCGGCTGGGCAGGCGGCTACGTGGGCGACGGCGTCGCGACGACCAACCTGGCCGGGCGGACCCTCGCTGACCTGATCCTCGGCAAGGACTCCCCCGTCACGAGGCTGCCCTGGGTTGGGCACCGCTCGCCGCGCTGGGAGGCCGAGCCGCTGCGCTGGCTCGGGGTCAACGCCGGCCTGCAGGCGATGAGCTGGGCGGACCGGCAGGAGACGAGGACTGGGCGGCAGTCAAGAGCAGCCAAGTTCGTCGGCCGCTATCTGGGTGACTAGCAACGCGGTGCCTGTTCTGCATGGACAGGAGCGTTTCGCGCCCTCTCCGCGATCCTGCTACGATCACTGCGTCGCATGCGCCGCTAGCTCAATTGGCAGAGCAGCGGACTCTTAATCCGCGGGTTCGGGGTTCAAGTCCCTGGCGGCGCACCCGTACTGACCTGGTGTTTTTACTATCTCTTTACTCTGGTCGGTGGCCGTTTCCGGGCCATGGTTGCTCCACGTTTGCTCGTCAGTCCGGAAAAAGTTGATCATGGTGGCCGGGCACCCGGCGAGGCCCCTACCGATGGCTATACGCAGCGTGACACCCGGCGCAAAGGCGCAGGTAGAGGGATCGCCGCTGATACGGACCCAGGGAACGACCGGGTGTCGCGCTGGCGCCAGGTCTCTGCGTATGGGCGGCTGTCACGCCTGGATCGCCAGCCAGGTACACGCGAGGTCTATCGCAGGTACATGCCAGGTCCATCGCGCTCCGTAACCGGGAGCCGCGACGGCGGACGTGGCGGGTTCTGCGGGCCGCTCTCAAGGCCAGCAGGCGGCACCCGGTCAGCGCCGGGCACCGGCCGCGCCCGGGGGCATCGTGCGATGTTCTCAGGTGAGCGATGCGACCGGGCATAAGCGGCAGCAGTTAGAAGGCGATGGCCGCGAGCGTGCCTAGGAGGATGAACGGCCCGAGCGGCAGATGGCTGGTGCGGGTTGCCCGGTGCAGCGCCAGCAGCGCCCCGCCGTACAGCCCGGCCAGGGCGAACGCGGCGAAGGTGCCCGAAAGCAGCGCCTGCCAGCTGATCCAGCCCAGCGCGGTGCCGGTGCTGGCGGCGAGCTTGGCATCTTTCCTGAACTAGAGCTGATTCTGCGCTGCGGCCCGCGGACGCTCATCGGCGCTCATAGCGATCGGAGAGACTTTCTAGACGCTGGTATGCCGGGCGTGCCGGAATATCTGAAGCACCGGCATCGGTGCCGACGATCCTTTGACACGGTGCCCGTGCACTGCTCGGATGGCCTGCGTGGCAGCGGGCGCTGGTCAGTCAATTAGGTAGTGGGCTTCGATGTAGGCGACGGTCGCGTCGTAGGGCTCGCCGACCGGCTTCAGCATGTACCGGCGGAAGACCGCTGCGGTGGCGCGGCGGACGCCTCGGCTGCGGGCGTCGGCGTTGTCCCAGGGGCGGGCAAGGGTACGGGTGACGACCTGGTCGATCTCCTCGGCCAGGTTCCGCTCGGTCACCGTGAGGCCCTCCGGCGCGTGGTCGCGGATGATCCTGGACAGTACGCCGACGTGGTCTTCGTCCATGACGACGGCCTGATCGGGGTTCCTGGCCGCGTCGACGACGGTGCGGGCGACCTTCAGGGCCTCCGCCAGGAAGTCCAGGGCGTCCTGGGCGTTCTGGATGATCCGGTTCCGCAGCTGGCGCAGCCGCTCGGCGAGGGCGGTGTACTTCGCCGAGCCCGGCTCGACGCCCTCGTCGAGGGCGGCCTTGATGGCGTCCAGGATCTCCGCCGCCGACGGCGGCGCCTTGGCCGCGTCGGCTGGATTGGCCTTGGGCCGCACGAGGGCCAGCAGCTCCTTCAGGATGCTGATGCCCTGCGCGTCTAGGACGAGGGGCTCTTCCTGGGACGCGAAGGCGGTGAAGGAGTGGACGTGGGCATTAATGATCTCCAGTACCATCGGGCCGAGCTCGGCCAGCCGCTCCTTGCGTTCCTCGTCTGAGGACTTCTTGAACAAGGTCGTGTACACCGATCCGAACAGCCCGAACCCGTCGCGGTACTTGGCTGCGCGCGGGTCGGTGCTGATGTGCGGGTACAGCCGGGCTAGCAGCCGGTAGTCCCGGGCGAACGCCTCAGCGGCGGCGGGGTCGGAGTCGAGGAAGGAACTGATGACCCGGACGGAGGCGTACCCGTGGACCGTGAGGTCCAGGTCATCGACACCGGCGAGGAGATCCTCGACGCGGGCGAAGGCGGCGCGGAACTCGGCGACCAGGTCGGACAGGTCGGTAACGAACCCACCGCCCTTCTCGCCGTCGTCTCCTTCCTCGCCTGCGGTGGGGTCGGTGACGGCGCGCTGGACCTCCTCGGCCAGGCCGATGTAGTCCACGACCACGCCGGTGGTCTTGGTGTACCCGGCCGGCGAGATCCAGGTCCGGTTCGGGCGGGTGATCGCCTGGAACAGGGTATGAGCCTTCATCGGCTTGTCCAGGTACAGCACGCCCTCGTTCGGGGCGTCAAAGCCGGTCATCAGCTTCGCCGTCACCACCAGGAAGCACAGCGGGTCATCCGGGGTAAGGAACCGCCGCTTCTGCTCCTCCTCCTGCGTCTCCGTCATCCGGTAGGGCCGCATGGCGGGGTCCTCGTCCTTGGCGTCGGAGACGGAGATGTTCACCTCGGCGGTGATCCGCTCGTGCCTGCCGACCTCGGCGAGCACCCGGGACGCCTCGTCGCCGGCTAGCAACTCGTTGATCGTGTCGGTGTACGTCACGGCCAGCTCGCGGCTGAACGCGACGACCTGGGCCTTGAGGCCGTTGCGGTAGGCGCCGGCCAGGTAGTGGCCCACGATGTTCCGGCAGACCGCGCGCACCCGGTCCGGGTTGCCGAACACCGAGGTGAGCCGACCGAACTTACGGGACAGGGTCTCCCTGTCGGGGTCGTCGAGGCCGAAGTCGTCGGCGAACTGGTCGAACTCGGCCTGCAGCGCCTCGTCGTCCATCTCGAACACGACCGGGCGCGGGTCCAGCATGACCGGGACGGTCGCCTCGTCCAGCAGGGACCGGGACACCGAGTACCGGTGGAGAACCCGGCCCGGATCGGCCGCGTCGCCGAACAGCGCGAACGTGTCGGTGGCGAGGCTGCGGACCGGGGTGCCGGTCATGCCGAAGTACCGCGCGTTCGGCAGCGCGCCGCGCAGCTGCCCGGCCAGGGACTCCTCCCGGTCGGACTGGGTCCGGTGCGCCTCATCGACCATCACGATGATGTTGTCCCGGACCGACAGGTTCTTCCTTGCGTCGGCGAACTTGTGGACGGTCGTGGCGATGACGCCGCGCACGTTGCCGGCCAGCAGGGCGCGCAGCTCCTGGCTGGTATTCGGCTCGTGGAAGTAGGCGTCCCCCAGTGCGGAGGTGAACACCCCCGACGTCTGCCGGACCAGCTGGGTCCGGTCGGAAAGCAAGATGATCGTCGGCGAGTCGGTCCGGGTGTCGGCCAGCAGCAGGGAGGCGGCGAACACCATCAGCAGCGTCTTGCCCGACCCCTGGTGGTGCCAGACCAGGCCCCGCCGCCCGCCCGCCAGGACCCGATCGTGGATCAGGTGCGCGGCCTCCAGCTGCGGGTAGCGGGGCAGGTACTTCAGGTCCGGGCCGCCGCCGGAGGTGTCGAACAGCGTGAAGTTCGCCAGGATGTCCAGCACCGTCGCGGGTCTCAGCAGCAGCTCGACGGAGCGGCGCACGTCGGCCTGACCCGACAGGCTCTCGTCATCGGCGGTGGACCGGAACGGCTGCCACAGGTTCACCGGCGCGCCCGCCGCACCAAACCGGAGTTCCAGCCCGTCGGACGCGACCGCGAACACGTTCGGGGTGAAGAACCAGGGGTAGTCGGCGGCGTAGACGTCGTTGACCTCCCGGGCAGCGCGCTTCCACCCGGTCTTCGCCGTCGGGGACTTCAGCTCCACCACGACCAGCGGCAGCCCGTTCACCCAGTACACCAGGTCGAACCGGCGGGGCGTCTTGCCAGGAACGGTGATGGTCACCTCATCCGAGACCGTCAGCGTGTTCGCGGCCGAGGGCTCCAGGTCGATGACCTTCAGCGGGTGCCACACCCCGGCGGCGTCCCGGAACTCCTGCTGCCCGCGCAGGACCTTCAGCACTTGCCGGTTGGCCCGCACCAGCCCGCCATCAACCACGTTGACCAGCGCGGTGATCTCCGCGACCACCGCGTCCACGTCAAAGCCGCCGATCACGGCGGGGTTGAGGCGGACGACCGCGTCGCGCAGCTCGCCGACGAGCACTGTCTCCGTGGTGGCGCGGGGTCCCGTCCCGCCCTGTAGGCCCAGCCCAGCGGCAGCGACCACTGGATCATCAAGTTCTGGACCTCGCGCTCCCGGATGCCCTTCGCCAAGGCTCAAACCTCCAGCTCGGCGGGCTCAATCTCGATGGTGCGGTCCAGCAGCCCTGACAGCAGGGTGGCATGCACGGCGCGCAGCCGGTCAGCCTCAGCGCGCAAGGCCAAGACGTTCGTCTCCAGTGCCTGCAGTTCGGAGATCGCCCGCTCTTGTTCCTGGGCCGAGGGGATTCCGATCGGCGACTCCATCAGGCGCTTGCGGCTTAGTGTGCGGTTGCGTCCAGCACCGCCGGGAGAGCAGTTCGCCAGGAGCTGCGTACCTGACGTGGTGGAGAAGAAGAGTCGGAAGAACTCGATGTCTCCACCGTCGAGCCGACGGTAGGACGGGAACCGGTGTGATCCGCAGTAGCCCTCGATCTCCGGGGGCACAATGGCGACTGCCCCCTCCCACGCGAAGACAATGTTGATGAGCAGGTCGCCGGGCTCGACCCAGAACACCCTCTTGGACCCCAGAGACTCTCCCGTCACCGCCTCCTTGGTGAACAACCCGCGCCCGTGGGACCTGATCCCAATCTGCCGGTACTCTGCTTCAGGGTCGACGGTGATCGGGCGCTGACCTCTTCCAGGACCTCGCCGATCGGCAGCACGTTCGCGGTGGCCGCATAGTGCGCGAACAATTCTTCCTTGCGTCCCCGAAGCAGGGCTTCCAGCGCCCCTACTTCCTTGTCGAGTGCGGTGATCTGGTCGTCCACAGCACCGATGACCGCGACCTGGGACTTGCGCTCCGGTGCATCGGGCCAAGGAATCTCCAAGGTCTTCAGCCACCGCACTGCCAGATTGCCGAGCCCAGTGCTACCACTCGCGGACTCGCTCATCAGGTGCTGGATTCCGGGGCTTCGGAGCACCATATAGAGGTAGTCCCGAGTCTCAGCGTCGAACGCATCCAGGATGAACTGGAAGGCGGACACTGCTGCTCCGTGGACTTCCCCCGACGGAAGGTAGACGTTGCCGATCCGTTCGCGGTTTCCATTGGTGCGGATCATCACCAGGCTCGTCGCCCCGATGACCTTTGTACGGGCCGGAAGCCCCGACACGTAGGCCAGTTCACTCAGGTCGATAGACCCATCGGGCCTCGTGTTGGTGATCTTCAGGACCGTCGGTGCTCCCTCCGACGGGACCGAAGACTCATCCTTGGCCGCCCAGGACGGGCCCGAGCCGATTACGGGGCAGAGGTCCCCGAGCGCCCTCTTCGTCGTGACGCGCGCGACGACTTCCGGCAGCGAGACCTGCCGCCGATTATTCATCGAATCCCTTAATCCCGGCGTCCGCAAGGACGGCGAGCATGCGCTGCTCGGCCTTCTGGCGTTCGGCCCGTGCGAGGTTGTAGGCGTCGATGAGGGTGCCGAGGTCTTCGGCCTCGGCTGCGGCCTGCCTGAGGTACCGGCTGATGTTGAGGTCGTGCCCGTTGCCTGCGACCTCTGCCATGGGCACAAGACGGACAGCCAGGCCGCCCTCCCCATCGAAGTCCGCCGGGTTCCCGTCGGTGCCGAACTCTGCCTGGTAGGCGGCCACGATGGCGGCGATGTCGGCCGGGGTGAGGACGTTGCGGTTCCTGGCCTTGGCGAACCGCCGGGAGGCGTCGATCAACAGGACGCTGTCCTTACGCTGGGGGGCCTTGGTGCCAGGAGCGCGGAACATCAGGATGCAGGTGGGGATGGACGTCGAGTAGAAAAGGTTGGGCGGCAGGCCGATGACGGCCTCCAGGAGGTCGTCGGCTAGGACGCGCTGACGGATGGCAGCCTCCTGGCCGCCGCGGAACAGGACGCCGTGCGGCAGGACGACGCCAACCCGGCCCTTGCGCGGGTCCATCGAGGCGATCATGTGCTGCACGAACGCCCAGTCCGCCGTTGACTGCGGCGCGACCCCGCCGATGGCGCGCGGATCGCGCGTCCAGGGCTTCCACTTCAGCGAGTACGGCGGGTTGGCCACGACCACGTCGAAGGTCGCGACCGAGCCGTCCGGCCTCTTGAAGCGCGGGTCCTTCAGGGTGTCGCCGACCTCAACCTGGAACTGGGTCAGGTTGTGCATGAACAGGTTCATGCGGGCCACGCCCGCGGTGTCCGCCACGGCCTCCTGCCCGTACAGGCGGAGCGTGTACCCGCGCCCGCCGTGGGCCTTCAGCAGGTTCGCCGACGCGATCAGCATGCCACCCGACCCGAGAGCCGGGTCGTACACCGACTCGAAGCCTCTTGGGTTCAGGATCTGGAGATCATCGCCGACTTCGGCGACCAGCGCCTCGCCTTCGCCGAACCCGGCACCACAGCCGCATAACCCGTCCGCAGCGAAACGATGCTGCCTTTAAGGTCGGGTGGCCCGACCTTGGCCCCACGCCGGTGTTGACGGCACTGGCCTGATGGCCGATGTTTCGCGGCGTCGCGTCGGCCAGGATGTGCTCATGACCGAGGCCAGGCACGTGATCCAGTTGCCGGCCGTGTCGGAGACGATGCGCATTCTCCTTCGCGCCGAGGACAGCGACGGCTCCCTGGGTGCGGTGGAGATGCGCATGGAGCCGCGCGACGCGGGTCCTCCTCTCCACGCGCACCGACTGCACGCGGAGTCCTTCTATGTGCTCGAGGGCGCCCTCACCGTCCAGCTGGGTGATGACCGCGTGACGGGCGGGGTCGGGACCTGGGCCAGCGCACCGGCCGGAACGCCGCACACGCTGGCCAACTTCTCGCCGCGACCGACCCGGGTGCTGTGCCTGTTCTCACCGGGAGGTTTCGAACGACGGTTCGAGCGGATGCTGGCCAGTGAGGCCGAGCGAGCCGCTCTGGCCGACCTTGCAGCGGCCGAGCGGGAGACGGTCCTCCTGGGGCCTGCGATGTCACCGCCGTCGTCACCTTGACGGCCGATGGCGCGGAGCCGCTGCGCACCTCGGCCGCAGCGCTCACGATCGAGGCGGGACACGCTGTTCCAGGTTGGCGGCAATCTGGGAGAGGACGGCGTCGAAGGTCCGGGCCTCCTCCTGGGTGATTCCGTTGCGCAGGCGGGCGTCGAAGGTTTGAGCGGTGGTTCGTAGGCGGTCGAAGAGGTCCTCTCCGCGGGGGGTCAGGCGGACGACCTGGTTGCGACGATCGCCCGGCTCTCGTTTGCGGGTGACCAGGCCGCGTTCTTCCATGGCGGCGAGGTGGTGGGTGAGGGTGGCTCCGCGGATGCCGATCTGGTCGGCGAGCTGCTGCTGGCTGGTCGCGAATCCGCTCTTGAGGGCCAGCAGAGCCAGCCAGATCGGGCGGGTTCCACCGGCCTCGGCCAACGCGTAATCGAAGGCGCGGCTGGTCTGCCTGGCGACCGCGTTCAGGCGCAGCCCGATCGGCTGTGCGCCGCGGCGCCCGCCCGGGGACCCGTCCGGGTGCGCATCTGTCCCCATGCCACGAGCGTAGCAGGATCCTTCTATCTCTAATCATTTGACCTCTATTCATTAGATGTCTAAGACTTGGTGGGTCCACCTGGCCGATGTTCACGGCCGGAACTCGCCGCAGGCTCGAAGCAGAAACCACGCAGGAGGAGGTAGCCATGACCAAGCAGTCGCTGTCGACGTCTCGACCATCGCCGAAAGATGCCCCGCCGCCCGCCGAGCCTCGCCGTTGGGCGGCCCTCGGGGTGATCGCCCTCGCCCAGCTGCTGACCGCCCTGGACGCCACCATCGTGAGTATCGCGCTGCCCACCGCGCAGCACGATCTGGGTTTCACCGACGCCGATCGTCAGTGGGTGATCACGGCCTACACGCTCTCCTTCGCCGGCCTGCTGCTGGTGGGAGGGCGGGTCGCGGACCGGATCGGCCGGCGGCGGGCACTCCTGGTCGGCCTCGGCGGCTTCGCGACCGCCTCGGCTCTGGCCGGCGCCGCCCCCACCTTCGCGGCGCTGGTCGCCGGGCGGGCGCTGCAGGGAGCGTTCGCGGCGCTGCTCGCCCCGACGGCGCTGTCCCTGGTCGTCGTGCTGTTCACCGACCAACGCGAGCGCGGCCGTGCCTTCGCCATCTACGGGGCGGTGGCCAGCAGCGGCGCGATCGTCGGTCTCGTCGTGGGTGGCACGCTGACCCAGTACGTCGACTGGCGCTGGTGCCTGTATGTCAACGTCGTGTTCGCCCTCACCGCCCTTCTCGCGGGCGCCCGCCTGCTCCCCCGGCTGCCCGCGTTCCGGCAGACCCCGATCCCGGTGGCCTCCGCCGTGGTGGCAACGGGCGGCCTGGTCGCCCTGGTGTACGGCGCCTCCCGGGCCGCCGACGCGGGCTGGGGAGATCTCCGCGTGATCGCCGCCCTGACCTGTGGGGCACTGTTGATCGTGGGCTTCCTCGCCCTCCAGCGCGGCATGCGGGCCCCGATGCTGCCCCTGCACCTGCTCGCCGACCGTCGGCGGCTCGCGTCGTACGCCGCGGTGGCCGCCGCCATCGTCGCCTCCTTCGGGCTCTCCCTGATGCTCACCTACCACTTCCAGGGCGTGCTGGGCTGGGAGCCGGTGCAGACCGGGCTGGCGTTCCTGCCGCTCAGCGCGGCGGTCGCGGCCAGCGGCTATGCCGTCTCCGGCAAGCTCAACGACCTGCTGTCACCGCGGTGGCTGGTCGCGGGCGGTCTCGGCCTGGCCGCGATCGGGCTGGCCATGCTGTCCACCCTGACCCCCACCAGCGGGTATCTGACCACCGTCCTGCCCGCGATGCTGCTGATCGGCGCCGGGATGGGCGGCGTGTTCACCCCAGCCATCGGAGTTGTCACCAGCGGAGTCGAGCAGCGTGACGCCGGGATCGCGGCCGCCGTGGCCAACACCTCGATGCAGGTGGGCAGCTCACTGGGCGTGGCCGTGCTCAACACCATCGCGATCACCGCCACCCGCGCCCTTCTCGACCGGGGCGAGGTCTCGCAGCCGGTCGCGCTGGTGCACGGCTATGCCACCGCCGCGGGAGGTGCTGCCGCCGCTCTGGCCGCCGTCGCCATCGGCGTCGCGGTCGCACTGCGTGCCCCGGTCACTACCCCCGCCTCCGCCCCACCTGTGTCCACCGGATCAGCCACCCCATCGGAAGGAGCTTCACGATGACCCGCGAGACCGAGATCCTCGACCTGATCGACGCCTGGGCCCGCGCCGAGCTCGAGGGTGACATCGACACCTACGCGCAACTGCTCGCCGAGGACTTCGCCGGCGTCGGACCGGTCGGTTTCGTGCTCGACGCCGACCAGTGGGCCGGGCGCCACCAGGGCGACCTGGTCAACCGCGAGCTGGAGGTCCTCGACCCGCGCGTGCGCTTCTACGGCGAGACCGCCGTCGTCGTCGCCGTCCAACGGCAGGTCACCACCGCACGCGGCCGCGACACCAGCGGCTCCTTCCGGCTGGCCGCGGTCTGCGTGCCGGCCGGCGGAGGCTGGCGGATCGCCCACCTGCAGCTCAGCGGCCCGATGATCGCACCGGGCGAGATGCCGGGATTCGCCCGATGAGCGCCCCGACCCGAACGCCCCAGCCTCGACGTGACGCCGCGGCCTTGACCGGCCCGCTCAGCGGGCTCGCGTTCGTGGCCGCCATCCTCGGCGCGATGCGGCTCGCGAAGGACCCGATCCCCCGGCCCGGAGCCCCGGCCGAGGACGTGCGCCGCTACTACCGCGACAGCGCCCGAGCGGTCCGCTTCAGCGTCACCGGGCAGGCCGTCTCGATCCTCGCCCTGGCCCGGTTCACGCGCTCGGCGGCGCGCCTGGCCGCACAGAGCCCGCGACACCCACGCGCCTTGCAGGCGGGCCTGCTGGTCACCGGGGGCGCCGCGGTCGCCTCCCTGGCCGCCTCGGCCGCCACCCATGCCAGTCTCACGCTCCCCCGCGAGCGCGGAGACGAACAGATCGTGCGGACCGCACGCCGGGTCTTCGTCGCCGGCGGGCCGGTGCACGGCGTCGCCTACGGAGCGTTCACCGGCCTGCTCACGACGGCGGCCCGCGATGCCGGGCTGCTGGGACCCGCCGGGGCCGCGACTGGGTGGGGCTCCGCCGCGGCCGGGATCGCCTCCCCTGCATACTTCCGCTGGGAGAACGCCGGCTGGCTGATCCCGATCGGCCGCTTCTCCGGGTACCTCCTCGGTGGCGTCGTCGGCGCCCGGCTCGCCCGACCCACCTCCGCTCAGCGTCGGGGCGGATCATGAGCGAGGCCAAGCAGCACCCCCCGGCGGTCAGCACCCGCGGGTTGACCAAGCGCTTCGGTCGAGTCACGGCCGTCGACGGCGTGGACCTGCAAGTCGACGCCGGTCAGGTCTACGGATTCCTCGGGCCCAACGGAGCCGGCAAGACCACCACCTCGAAGGCGCTCGTCGGACTCGTGTCCGCCACGGAAGGAAAGGTGAGCGTCCTCGGCCGGGGACCCGGCCGCACTGCGCCGGATCGGCTCGCTGATCGAGGGCCCAGGCTTCTACCCCTACCTCTCCGGGCGGGCCAACCTGCTGCTCCTGGCGCCCTACGCGGGCGTCGCCGACACCGCCGTGGCCGACGCGCTCGACGCGGTGCAGCTGACCGGGCGCGGCGACGACAGGTTCGGGACGTACTCCCTGGGGATGAAGCAGCGGCTCGGGGTCGCCGCGGCGTTGATGAAGGACCCGGACCTGCTGATCCTCGACGAACCCACCAACGGCCTGGACCCGCAAGGGATGCGCGACATGCGCGCGCTCATCCGGACCTCGGCGACCGGGGCCACACTGTGATCCTCTCCAGCCACCTGCTCAGCGAGGTCCAGGAGATCTACGACCGGGTCGCGGTCATCGACCACGGCCGAATCATCATCGAAGGCACCGTCGGGGAGCTCCGCGGAGCCGCCGACCTCGAGATCCTCGCCGAGCCCGCCGAGAGGGCCGAGAGGGCCGAGAGGGCCGAGCAGGTTCTGCGCGGTCTCGCGGCGGTCAATGCCGTACGTCGCAGCGAACCCGACGTGCTGACGGTCACGGTGCCCGACACCGAGACCGCCGCGGTCAACCGGGCGCTGGTCACCGCCGGAGTCGAGGTCCGCGGCCTGCGTCGCATCGAGCGCCAGCTCGAGGACGTCATCCTCGACCTGACCGACCCCACGAATGGACCAGCCGATGGCTGACCTGACCACCGTCACCCGCGCCGAGGTCGCCAAACTGGCCCGGCGACCGGCCACCTGGGTGCTGCTCGCCGCCGCGATCGCCCTCAGCCAAGCCTTCGGGTTCCTCATCCCCTACATCTCCTACCGCACCTCCTACCGCACCGGCTCCTCCGGCGAGATGACCAACGGAGCCTCCCCCGCAACACTGCTCGCCTCGACGCTGCCCGACCAGGTGATCGTCAACACCACCGCCGCCTACCCGGTCTTCACCGGAGCCCTCGCCCTGGTGCTGGGCGCCTTGGTCACCGGCGGCGAGCACGCCTCCGGCACCCTCAAGATCCTGCTCACCCAGGGGCCGGGGTGCATCACGGTCTACCTCGGCCAGCTCATCGCCGCCGTCATCGTCGTCGGCGCCGGGGTGCTGGTCATGTTCGCCACCAGCGCCGCAAGCTCAGCACTCATCGCGGCGATCGAGGACGCGCCCACTGACTGGGCGGCACCGGTAGACCTGCTCGCTGGGCTGGGAGCCGGCTGGGCGGTGATGGCGATGTGGGTGAGCCTGGGCGTGATGCTGGGTGCGCTGCTGCGGTCGATGGCCCTACCGATCGGACTCGGCGTGGTGTGGATCCTCGGGGTGGAGAACCTCATCTCCGCCGTCGCCGGCACCACCCTGTCGGCACTCCAGCCGCTGCGGGACATGCTGCCCGGGGTCGACGCCGGCTCGTCGATCAGCGCCGTCCTCCCGCCCACCCCTGGCAGCCTCCCCCGGCGTCCAGGACACCGTCAGCGGCGGCCGCGGGCTCCTCACCGTGCTGGCCTACCTCGTCGTCTCCACCGCCCTGCTCATCCTGGGCACCCGCAGACGAGACGTGATCTGAGTCCAGGCCGGACCGACCCCGTGGCCCCGTTTCCACCGGAGAAGGAGAGCACCATGACCAAGACCTACCGCCCTACCCGCACCAACCGGCTCGCGGCCAGGCTGCTCACCCGGCTCCTGCAGGCCGGCCGCGGACCTGGGTTCATGCGACTCCTCACCGTGGTCGGACGCCGCACCGGTCGCAGCTACACCACGCCAGTCGTCCCGGTTGTCACCGAGCACGGCCGCTGGCTCGTCTCGCCGTACGGCGAGGTCAACTGGGTCCGCAACGCCCGCGCCGCCGGGGAGGTCACCCTCCACCGAGGACAGCGCGTCGAGACGTTCACCGTCACCGAGCTCGACCCCCGCCAGGCCGCACCCGTGCTGGGCCACTACCTCTCGATGAGACCAGCTGGCTGGTTCATCGGCGCCTACGTCGATGCCAGCCGCGATTCCAGCGAGGCCGAGATGATCCATGCCGCCGCCCACCACCCCGTCTTCGAGCTGCAACCGCGGAGCGCGCGGGCGTGCCCCGCCCACCCCTTGCCATCACAGTCGGAGAGCCCGACCCCAGATGCCTGCCTGCCAGAAGGTCATCCACCCCGCCGGTCGAGGACCGGGTCGGGGAGTGCCCATTGATCGCGACGAGTGTCGCCTGTAACGCGGCTGATCCCCCGAGCGAAGCCCATATGTGCGAGCAGGCTGGTTACGACGTGCGTCGGGTCGGTGAGGACCGTGAGGCGTTCGAGTGCCTCTATGTCGAGCACATCGATCTGATCCAGGCCTTCCTGGCACGTCGGGTCAGCGACCCCTCGCTGGTCGCCGACCTGACCTCGGAGGTGTTCCTTGCCGCCATCGAGTCAGCGAGGAAGCACCGGCCGGAGAGGGGCACGCCGACCGGATGGCTCTACGGGATCCGGCGCCACGTGAAAGCCGATGAGGTACGCCACCAGCAGCGGCAAGCACGGGCGACACGCCGGATGGCCGGACGCCGGCTACTGGACTCCGATGCGGTGACCGTGCTGGTGGAGCGGCTCGACAGCTGCAATCGAACCTGGGCCCTCTCCTCGAGAATCCGATCACAACGGAGGTACAGCCATGGCAGCGCAGCCGGGACCTGCCTACGCCATCGCCCAGCAGGAGGGCGGGGACATCGTGGTGACCATCCACCGGCTCGAGGATCCCCAGGACCTCGAGCGATCACTCGCTGAGCACGGCGTCAGTGCCACGGTGGACTACACCGAGCCGGGCAGCTCAACGTGGCCGGAGAACCGGGCAGCACGGTGTCTTTCGTCCCGACCCCCTCGGGGCCTGCGGGCGACCCTCGGTCTAGTGCGGACTGTGGCTTCGGGCCGGGAGCCCAGGTGTCTCTGGAAGCGCGCGGCTCCTCGTGACCATCCGTCCGGGAGCCCCGTTGTTACCCGGGCCTCTCGAGATCAGCACTGCGACGACGACCGACAGTGCGGCGGTCCTCGTGGTCGTGTACCACAGTGGCCGGTGTGCGCTGATGGCCCGTGCGAAGTGACGGTGCGCCAGGAGGTCCCCGCGCTGGCGATGCGATCGCGGAGAGGTTCACCACCGACCGCACCCGCAGGGTGACCCAACACTCACAACTAACGAGCGCACACCCCCGGGCCGTTCCGGTCAGCAGTCGTCAAGCTCGGTGCCCGCGAGCGCGGCCAGAGCGGCCCGGTTGGCCACGCCGACCTTGGCGTAGGCGTGAGCCAGATGGGTCTTGACGGTGCTGCGGCTCATGTAGAGGCGCGTGGCGATCTGGGGGTTGGACAAGCCGTCTCGGACCAGCCGGGTCACCTCGATCTCGGTGGGGGTCAGGCTCGCCCATCCGGTCTGCGGTCGGTCTCGTGGTCCTCGGCCCCGGGTCAGTCCGGCGACCAGGGAGTTCAGGTCCGTCTCGGCGCCCTCGCGCCAGGCCTCCCGGAATCGATCGTCGCTCAGGCTGGCGTGCAGCGATGCCACGAGCGCCTGATGTCCTGGCTGGTCGACCGGGGGTCGCGGATAGCCGGCCTGCTGCCGGGTGGTGTCCGCGGCCGAGGCCAGGCGGGTGGCCTCCGCGGGGTCGTCGGCATCCATGGCGACGGCCGCGAGGGCGTCGAGGCTGTCGGCGTACCCGGTGCGCAGCCCATGGGCGACCCGCAGCGCGAGAGCACGCAGGTGCAGGTCTCGGGCGCGAGCCGGGTCGCCTCGGGCAAGAAGGCCCTGCTCGTCGAGGATGGCCGTGAGCTCGTAGATCGCGTCGAAACCGGTCTCCACCTCCACCGCGCGGTCCGCCCACGTCGTGGCATCACCGGTGCGGCCGAGTCGACGCAGGGTGCCGACGAGTCCGGGGAGGCAGCGGGCCGCGGTCCAGTCCGGATCGGTGTTCGACATCCGAGCGACGCCGCGCTCGAACCAGCCCAGCGCGCCCTCGAGGTCGCCGTCGGCCAGGTGGAGCAAGCCGTAGGGCACCATGAAGCCGACCACGTCCGCCTCGGCCGCGGTGTCGACCGAGCGCACCACCGGCTCCATCATCGCCCGGGCCTCCGGGAGCCGGCCGGCGAGGACCAGCGCGTGGGCGGCGTTGCAGCTGTTCGTGCCCACCGCGAAGTAGTCGCCCAACGGGGTGGCGATCTGCACCGCCTCCTGGCCGATCTCGGTCGCGCCGGTCACGTCGCCGCTGACCATGGTGGTGAAGATCTCCACCCCGCGGGCGAAGGCCGCGGTGAACCGGTCGCCCCGCGGGTGGCTGCGGGTGAACGCCAACCGGGCCAGCTCGGCGGCCTCCTCGTGGCGGTTGCGGGTCTGCAGCGAGTAGGCCTCCATCACGGTTGCCCAATCGCGGGCGAACGCATCGCCCGCGACTTCGGCGAGCGATCGCGCCTGAGCGGCGAGCTCCTGGCAGCGCTCGAAGTCGGTGAAGAACGCCGGGTAGGCGGCCATCGCCAGGCACCGCGCCCGCGCCACCCCGGCGGGCGTCGCCCCGGTGGTTTGCTCGGTTGACGGGTCGGTGATCTCCAGACCGCTACGGGCCGCCTGCGCGGCCAGATCCGTGCGGCCGCTGATCATGCCCAGCATCGCGGTGCCCGCCAGCAGGCGAGCGTGCAGCGGCGAGGTGTCCTCAGGGTCCAGCTCGATCGCCCGGGACAGAAGTCCCAACCCCTCGGCCGCCTGGCCCCGGAGAAACCACTGGCGGGCGATCGCCGCGGCCAGCCGTCGGCCGTGCACAGCCCGTTCAGGCTCCGGAGACAAGGCCCATCGCAGCGCGGCGTTGAGGTCGGCACGGTGGCTCTCCAACAGGGAGCGCCAGTGGTCCTGATCGGTGTCCAGACCCGGCTCGGCCTGCTCGGCGAGGGCCAGGAAATGGTCCAGGTGCCGGTCCCGCAGCTCCTCGGTCTCCCCAGCGGCCCGCAGCTGCTCTCCGGCGTACTGCCGGACCGTGTCCAGCATCCGGTAGCGGACCTCGCCTTGGACCTGGTGCGCGGTGACCAGTGAGGTGTCCAGCAGTCGCCCGATAAGGCTGAGGACGCCGCGTTCTGGTCCGTTCGCTCGAGCGGGAGCACCGCCGCCGGCAGGGGCGGCGAACGCGACCTCGCGCGCGGCTGCGAGGGTGAAGGCTCCCGCGAAGACCCCGAGCCGACGGAAGAAGACCTGCTCGTCCGGCGCCAGCAGGTCGTGGCTCCAGGCCATCGAGGCGAGCAGGGTCTGGTGCCGGGCGACCGCACTGCGCGGGCCACCTTCGAGAAGGCGCAGGGAGTCTGCCAGCCCGCCCGCGATCTGGGCCGGGGTCAGCGCCCGCACCCAGGCCGCGGCCAGCTCGATCGCCAGCGGAAGGCGGTCGACCCGGTCGCACACGGCCGCGATGGCGGCCTCGACCGGCCCCGGGTCGAAGTGGGGGTCGGCGAGTGCCGCGCGATCCGCGAAGAGCCGGTGGGCGTCTTCCGGTCGAAGTGAGGGGATTCGCCAGACCGTCTCCCCCTCCACGCCCAGGGGCTCGCGGCTGGTGGCGAGCAGGGTTACCTCGGGGCACCGGCGCAGCAGCGTGTCGGCGAGGTCGGCGGCTGCGTCCAGGACGTGTTCGCAGGTGTCCAGGCAGAGCAACAGCGGCCGTTCGCGGATCCGGGCGGCCAGGCTCGCCTGCTGGGCCGAGGGGTGCCCCGGCTCGACCAGCACCTCCAGGACCGACGCGACTACCTGCGGCACCAGGGAGGGGTCGGTGACCGGTGCGAGGTCCGCGAGCCAGGCACCCTCGCGCCAACGATCGCCGATGCGGGCAGCGAGCCGCATCGCCAGCCGGGTCTTGCCGCCACCGCCTACCCCGGTCACGGTGACCAGACGCCGCGTCGAGAGCAGGCCGTCGAGCTCCGCCAGCTCGGGCTCGCGGCCGACGAAGGAGGTCAGCTCCTCGGGCAGGCGATGGCCCACGCGACGACTCTCCTTGGCTCAGGCGGTCGCGACCAGCACGGTCGCCAGCAGCACGTCCAGGACCACGCACCACAGCGACCACCAGCGCGGCACGACCCGGTCGGCGTGGAAGTGCACCACATCCCACGTGGCGTGGCCGAGCCAGCCGGCAGCAAGGATGTAGGCCGCGACCGGCTCGTCGCTGCGCACCGCGATCACCGTCGCCGCGCCGAAGACGACCACGCCGAGCACCTGCCACGCCAGCCAGGGCCGGTCCCCGTGCCGGCGGCGCATCAGCCCCCAGATGAGATACAGCACGGCCGCCACCACCACGCCCTTGGCGAAGTCGTCCAGGATCCCGGCGAACCACAAGATCGGGACCGAGGCCAGGCCCGCGAACGCCGCCCACCAGTGCTCCTGCACCTGCCGAAGCGTGGCAACGGACCCTGGCTGGATGCTCATCGCACCGCTCCTGCTTCGCCGGCCCGCGCTGCGGCGGCGACGATCCGCGCGGTTGCCGTCGCGGTGGCGACGACCTTCCCCTCAGCATCGGTCAGTGAACCGTCGAGTTGGCCGATGTCGTTGCGGCGGGACACCACCCGACCCCGCCCGAGGAGTCGGCCGAACGGGGCTGGCCGCAGGAACACGGTGTGCTGGTCGAGGGTCTCGATGAACTGCCCTTCCCCGAGGGTGGCCAGGAGTGCCGGCCCGACGGCGTCATAGAGCATCGCGGCCACGAAGCCCCCGAGCACCTCTCCGTAGGGGTTGGTGAACGCCTCGACGCCGGCGAACGCGACGGCGATCGCGCCCTGGTCCGGGTCGGCCTCGACGAGCTCGAAGCCGAGAGTGCGTGCCGCCGGTGGCATCGGCCGGCGCCCCGCGACGGCCTCCCAGAGCATCCCGCTGCGCTCCATACTCCGACCTCCGCATCTGCTCAGTAACCGTGGTCAGCTGACGGTGACCAGGCCCGCCGTGATCCCAATATACTTCGGATCAGAACTATCTCGATCTGGTGGGCCACGCCTGCCTCAGTCCACCCGGCATCGCCGGGCAGACTGCTCTGCGCGCCATCGCCCCGGGGCCGTTCGACTCAGCCGACCCCGACGGTCTGATGTTCGGGCTCGATCACCGCCACGACCCGGTCGTGTTCTCGGGAGTACGGCTGGCCGGTGTACTTGGTGGCAAGCTCGTCGATAACCTCCCAGGCCGCATCGCCCTCGAGCCACCCGACGACCCGCCCACGGATGATGACAGGCTCGAAGGGGTTGTCGGCGGGCGCGATGGACACGGCCAGCCGGGGGTCGCGGCGCAGGTTGCGCGCCTTGCGCGAGCCCGGACCGGTGAGGAAGACGATCCGGTCTGCGTGGACGCCGATCCACAGGGGCACCGAGTGGGGTGAGCCGTCGGGGAGGACGGTGGCGAGGTGGGCGATCGAGGTGCCGTCCAGCACGCGTCGTACGTCGGGGTCAAGCATGGAGGGGTGCTCCTTCAGCGGGGGTTGTCGGCGCGCCACGCGAGGTAGTCGGCGACCGCCTCGGCGACGTCGAAGGCCGGCGCGAAGCCGGTGTCCTGGGTGAGCCGGGTGATGTCGAGGTAGGGGTCGGGGCCGAGACCGTGCTGCCGTCCGGGCAGGAGGTCCACCCGCAGGCCCGGGGTGATCGCCTCCAGGGCGTCGGCGAACTCGCGGTTGGTGAAGGGCCGGCCGCTGGACACGTTGTAGATGTCGTGGCGCAGGGTCTCCGCGGCCATCAGGAGGGCGATCGCCCGACCCGCGTCTGGCGCATAACAGCAGTCACCGCCGTCGTCGGCGTGCAGCGGGCGCGGCGCCTCGCCGCGGAGCACGGCGCTGATGAAGGGCGGGATGGAGAAGAACGGCGACTCCGGATCGACGAGCGGTCCCCAGATCGCCCCGATCCGCAGCACCACCGGCTGGACGCCGCTGCCCGGCAGGCTGTGCGTGGTCAGTGGCTCGACCGCCTTCTTGAACGCGACGATCAGGTGCGGCAGCTCCGCGGTGGGCAGCGCGAGTTCCTCGCGCCAAAGGGTCTCGCTGCGGCCGGCGTACACCCCGAGGCTGCTGGCGACCGCGAACCTGCGCACACGCCAGGCGCGGGCGGCCTCCAACGCGTTGAGCAGCCCGGTCGTGTCCGTTCGGAAGAAGCCGACCGGGTCGTCGCCGGGAATGGAGCCGGCGAGATGGACGATGTCGCTGATCTCGTGGCGATCACCGAGCGCGAGAAAGGCGCTCCGGTCGGTGATGTCGAGTGATTCCACGGTGACCCGGCCGACGAGGAACGAGGGGACCTCGGCCCGGCGGTGGCTGGTGACGACGACGTCGTGTCCGACGTCGATGAGCGCGCGGGCGGTGTGGGCGCCGATCATGCCCAGCCCCCCGGTGACCAGGATCATCGGACCACCTCATAGTGCAGGTGGTTGACACCGGGTGCCGGGATGACCTCCAGCAGCCGGAGGCGCACTTGCTCGGCAAGGGACCGGAAGAAGGGTCGGCCATGCCCGAGCAGGATCGGCACCTGGTGCAGGATCAGTTCGTCGACCAGGCCCGATCTGAGCGCCTCGGTCACCACACCGCCCCCCATCAGCGCGATGTCCTTGTCCCCAGCGGCCTCGCGGGCCGCGGCGATCGCGTCCTCGATGCCGCTCGTGACCAGCGTCTGCGCGTCGCTGATCTCGGGGGCGGGCCGGTGGCTGAGGACCACGAGGGGCGCAGTCGGGTGCGGGCTTCCACCGCCCCAGTGGCTCGAGTGCTCGTACGTGACCCGCCCCGCGACCGCCGCCCCGACGCGCGCGGCGATGGTGTCGAAGAACCGGGCACTCTGCTCGCTCAGGTTGAATCCGGCGAACAGCTCGCTGGGTGTGTCGCCGTCGGAGTACCAGTCGAAAAGCATGGGCGCGTCGCCGAGACCGCGGCCGAACTCCGCGACGCCGTCTGGGGTGCGACCGCTGATGTAGCCGTCGACGGAGACGGCGTGCGCGCTGAAGACCTTGCTCATGTCACTCCTTCGCTGGCGATCAGATGGCTTGAGGGAAGTCGAAGAACCGCTGCGGGTCATAGGCCTGCTTGACCGCAACGAGCCGGTGGTAGTTGCCCGCGTGGTACGCCATCGCCCAGTCGTCGAGCATCGGGTCGGGGAAGTTGGGGTAGACACGGCCCGACCCGCCGGCGTGGGCGATCGCCCAGGAGTCGTCCACCCACGGGTCGCCAGGGACAGCGATGTGCTCGAGCAGGAACCGTTCGCCGCGATGGGCGAATGCGGTGGCGTCGGGTTCGACTCGGTTGTACGCGCCGCCAATCGCGGTGAACGCGAGCCGCCGACGACCTGCGGGCTCAGGGTCGCCGAGTCGGGTCAGCAGCGACGCGAGCGTGGCGGGGGCAAGTGGGCGGGAGAAGAACTCCGACCTGACCCGCAGAGGACGTTCGCGCGAATCCCGCGGATCGGAGAATGAGCGCTTCAGGTGGTGGAAGGGCAGGTCGGCGTTCAACTCGATCGTGGGGACCGCACCCACCCGGTCGATGAACTCCTCCAGCAGCTCCCCGGTCGACCCCTCCTCCAGGGTGGAGGCGCCGAAGAGGGTGGGTTCGACCGGTGCGCCAGGCTCGGCCTCGAGGGTGAGGTTGACGGTGAGCTCGTCCGGGGCGTCCGGTGCCCAGGCCTGCCAGTTCGACACGAGCGTCTCCAGGGCGATGTCCGACCAGCGCACCTCGATCCGGGTGGCCATCGGCTCGGCGACAGTGTCAGACCGAAGCGAGGTGACCACCCCGAACTGACCGCCACCCGCGCCGCGCAGCCCCCAGAACAGGTCCGGTTCGCGATCCTGAGTGCAGTCCACGACGCTGCCGTCCGCGAGCACCACCCGGGCGCCCACGAGGCGGTCGCAGGTCAGCCCGTGCTGGCGTCCGAGCAGACCGATCCCCCCGCCAAGGGTGAGGCCGGCGATACCGACGGTGGGACCGCACCCGGCCGGCAGGGTCCGCCCGTGGGCGTGTAGTCCCGCGTAAACCTGTCCCAACTTGGCGCCCGCTCCGATCGTGGCGATCTGATCGTCTGTGACGCAGAGGCCGTCGAGGGCGGACAGGTCGAGCACGATCCCCTCCGTCGAGGATCGCCCGGCGAAGCAGTGCCCACCGCCACGAACCGCGACACGGTCCCCCGTGAACCTCGCATACCTGAGGGCGGCGACGACGTCCGACCCCGAGCGACACAACACCACGAGCCGGGGACGCACCTCCCGGTACGCGGCATTCACCGGGCGGCGTACCGCGTCGTAGCCCGCTGTCTCAGGGCAGAACAACTCACCATCGAGTGAGGCGCGGAGCTCGGTCAGGTCGGGCACGAGGTCGAACCTACGAGCGGCGAGCCCGCCGGTCTTGAACGAATCGTGCAACCCTCACGAGGCCAGCGGTTGCGCGGTGCGCGCGGCGATGAACGGCCGATAGGACGCGGCGTGATCATGGCCGCAGGCGCACCGTTCGATGCTGCCGCCCAGGAGCTGACGCGGCGTGAGGCCGGTCAGGCGCAGGCACTCTCGGCTCAGATGTGCCTGATCGGCGTACCCCACGTCGACAGCCAGCCCCGCCATACCGTCCGCTCCACGGCGACCCGTGGCCCGCGAGCCCGCCTGAGCCAGCGCGAGAAACCCTTGAAATCGCAATGTTCGCTGGAGGACCTTCGGACTCACCCCCACAGCGTGCAGGCAGCGTCGGCGCAGCTGGCTCGCCGACAGCGCCAGGTGGTCGGCGAGGGTGTCTATGCCGACCGGGTGCCAGGGCATCAGCACTCTCGTGGCCTCCCGCACCAGCGGATCCAGGTGGCCCGCGCTTCGGAACTCCTGCAGCAGATGCGCCTGCAGGCAAATCAGAGCCCGCTCCGGCGAACCGGCCAAGGCCATCGTCTCCGCGAGGCCGTCCACCAGAGTTCCCCACAGCTCCCCCAGGCCGACACGCTGATCCGCCAGCTCGTCGAGGACCGTCGGAAGGGGTGGCGCTGCCCCTGGGTGAAACCGCACCCCTACGATCGTGGTGCACGCCGGAATGAGCTCCACTGCTGGACTCGTCAGCGGACCCAGCAACTGCGGCTGGCCGCCGATCGGGAAGTGGATCTCGACCCCACCCGTTGGCAGATGCCGCTGCAAGTACGCCGCCTCACCGGTGCGCTGGATCCAGACCGTCCGCACCACCCCCGCCAGACCCGGCGACGGCGAGCGCTCGACGTACGACTCCATCACGCCACCCTCATCCGGTCACCCCTCAGGCGCGCCCAGCCGGCCTAGGCGATGCCGACCTGCTCGCTGTCACGTTGCCAAGATACTTCGATCTGGAACCATCAGCGAAGGCCCTTTCGGGACGGCTCGGCCTGGTCCAGTGGCAGATCAGCCGCGCGCGGCGCGGGCCCGCAGGAGCGCCTCGGCCTTCTCAGCGGCTCGGTCCACGGCCGCCAGCACCTGACGTGCCTCAGCGGGGTCGATCTCCAGCTGTCTATTCAACGCGTCCAGGGCACGCCGGAACCTCGGCCGGCAGAGCTCCAGGCACGCGCGGCCCTCACCGGTGAGGGCGACACGATACGAGCGGCCATCGGTCTCGTGGCCGGTCCTGTCGGTGTGTCCGCGTCGCCGCATGGCAGCCAGGTAGCCCGACAGCGTCGAACGCGGCAGTCCCAGCCGCTCGCCGATCTCGCTGGGCGTTAGCGCTCCGTCGCGAAGTTGGCTGTAGACGGCGTACTCGGCCGGCGAGACACCGGTCCCGGTCAGTGCCGCTTCCAGGAGGTCCCCGACCCGCTGGTCGAGCACGTACACGTCCAGGATCACGTTGCCGCCCCGTCGGCCAATCTGCCGGGCATCAGGTCGGCCCACACCAATCGTGGCAGAAGGTGCGCCGGGCTCGTTCATGACGCCAGCCTAGGGGAAGCGAGTCTGTCCCAGAGTTGCCGTCTGCTTCGAGTACGAACTAGATTTGGGGGGTGTCCGCCAGCAACTCGGGTGCTAGGGACGAGCACCCGAGGGCCAACACCATTTTTAGGTCCGGAATCATGGAAAAAGGCCCCGCCGTCCATGATCAAAGCAGCGTGTTGATCATCTGCGACCCCTTAACTCCCCGGCATTGCGGTTAGCGCCGATTTCCATGCAGCTTCTTCGGCCCTGGGTTAGCTGAACTCGAAGTGCAGCCGACGGCCATGCCACCAGGGGACGGTGGTGTCGGGTGGGAGGCTGGCCTGGCGCATGACAGGTGAGTAGGCGCGCCGGTCGATCCGCACGGTGACCTGGTCGCCGTTGACGGTGATAGTCCCGGCGCTGTCGAGGAAACGCCGCTGGATGGTGTCGGGGGTGGCGGTGTGGTAGCCGGCGCCGAGCCGGGTCCGGAATGCGGCAAGGAGGGCCTGGGCCAGGACGCAGAGCATGATGTCGAGGTCGACGTTGAGGTTGACGGTGGAGGATAGGTGTTGACGGCCTGACTTCCTGAGCATCTCGGCCGGGTCTCCGGCTGTGCTCTTTGACGATGTTGCTGCCTGCCTGTGCCTGTGCGGGCCAGGATCTTGGGCGTCCCCGTTGAAATGTGAGGGATCCCTCCTCGCCTTCGTTTGGCCACGGTCGCGGGGAGGGATCCGAGGCGGTGTCGCCCGTGGCCATGGTATGGCCGTGCCCGCTGCCGGTCGATGCCTATGTGGCGGCTGGCCGGGGGGTGGAGTTCCCTCGTCTGGCGTGCCCGTCGTGTGCCGGGCCGCTGGTCCTGTGGTCGGGTTACTGGCGTCATGTCCGGGAAGCTGGCCGCTGCCGGAAGATCTTCGTGCCGCGGCTGCGGTGCGGCGCGTGCGGGGTGAGCCATGCGCTGTTGCCGGCGTTCGTGCTGGCCTGGCGGCTGGACACGGCGGAGACGATCGGCACGGTGATCGCGGAGGTGGCCGACGGGCCCTGCGGGGTGCGCCCGGCCGCGGCCCGGGCGGGCATGCCGTATACGACCGCGCGCGGGTGGGTGCGGCGGTTCCGGGCGCGGGCACGGGAGCTCGGCGCGGGGTTCGCGGCGCTGGCGGTGGAGCTGGGCGCAGACGCGGTTAGGCCGGTGGCTGGTGCCGGCGAGCTGGCGCTGGCGGCGATCGGCGCGGCGTTCGGCGCGGCCGCGGGCCTGCCGGGGTGGCGTCAGCTGGGCATGTGGCGGTTCGCGTGCTCGGTGAGCGGCGGGAGGCTGATCGCAGCCAACACAACCTCGCCCTATTTGATGGTCGGCAAACGGCGTTTCATGGCTCCTGTCCCGCCATGACCGGCACGGGAGGAGGACAGGGGTGAACCACAAGCAGCAAGAGCAGGTGGCGTCCGGCCTATTTCCAGCCTACGGAGATCACCATGGGCTGGTCGCCAGTCACTGTCCCTGTCTCGTTGACGTAGGGCTGCCAGCGTTCGGCGATGTCGGCCTCCATGGCGTTCTTCGCTGCCTCGGGGGCTCGGGCGACCATCGGGCCCATCGGCGTGAGGTTGATGTACTGCCACAGGAAATCCACTGGGGAGGGAAGCCGGAGCGTTGCCTGCTTGACGGTCACGGTCACGTCCCGCAGGCCGGCGCCGCGCAGGATAGAAGCGAGGGTGCTGGGGTCGTGCATCGAGAACACCGCGCGGACGAACCCGCCCAGGTCGGCGCTGATGTGCTCGACGAGGGCGTGCTCCAAGATCTCGAAGGGCGGCTGGATCGCGCCCGGTGTGCTGATCACCGCCCGGCCGCCGGGGACGAGCGTGCGGCGCATCTCGGCGACGGCCGCCGGCCAGTCGGCCATGAACATGAGGCCCATCTGGCAAAGCACGGTGTCGTAGGTGTCGTCGGGGAACGGCAGGGCGGCGGCGTCCCCCACCCGCCAGTCGATGGGGCGCCCGGCCGGTGCTGGCGTGGCACGGGCCACGTTGATCATGTCGGGGGCGAGATCGATGCCGGTGGCCGAGCCCGCCGGCCCGACGGCTCCGGCCGCGAGCCGGGCGATGACGCCGGTACCGCAGGCGACGTCAAGGACTCGCTCGCCGGGCTCCAGGCGGGCGGTCTCGAGCAGGCCAGCCGACACCGGTGTGGCGATGGCCGGCACAAAGTAGCGCTGGTAGTTCTCGGCTGCAGTGCCGGTGAAGTCGCGATAGGAGACAGTACTCATTGCCAGGTCCTTTCCCATTGGACGGTCATGCCTGCAGCGTACGAAGACGGGCCGCCAGCCCACATCGCGTGAATGCCCCATCTGCGGCGGTCGGCCCGGTGGGGCGAATACCCTATGGCGCCGCTATCGCTTGGGCAGGAGGCCGTGCTCGTAGGCGTGGGAGGTCGCGGCCGCGCGGCTGGTGACGCCGAGCTTGGCGAAAATGCTCTCGACGTGGCGGCCGACGGTGTGCTGGCTGATCATCAAGGTCTCGGCGATCTCCCGGTTAGTCAGGCCGGCCGCCAGCGCGGCCAGTACCTCCCGCTCCCGGGCCGAAAGCCTCGCGCCGCGGTCAGTCGGTGCACCCAAGCTCATGAGTACGTCAAGACGTTCGACGTCGGGGCGGGCGCCCAGCTCGATAAAGGTGTCACGAGCGTTGCCCAGCTCCAGAGCCGCGGCCACGCCATCGCCCATCGCTTCGCACGCCAAACCCACCGCGACGGCGGTGCGCGCCGCCTCGTAGGGCATGCCCAGCGACTGCCACGCGGCCGCCGCGGTGCGCAACTCGGCAAGGGCGGTCACCACGTCGCCCTCACCGGCCAGCACCGTGCCCAGAGCATGAGCGGCCATCGCTTGCAGCACGGCCGAGGACTCACCGGCCGCGACCGCCGCCAGCTCCTCGGCAGCCGCCCGCGCCCCGTCCCGCTCTCCCGCGGCGCGGCGTATCTCGACCGCGGCGGCCAGCAGCGCCGGACGCTCGAGTGGCTTGCGGTACTCCTGCAGCGCCCGCCCGATCGTCACGACCGCGGAGGGCCCGTCACCCCGGGCAAGCTCAGCAAGCGCGATGCCCGGCACCGGGTCGTACCCGGAGCGGCTCGCCTCGCGGTAGTCCGCCTCGGCGCGCTCAAGGTCGCCGCGCAGGCGGTGAAGCTCACCCGCCTGGTAGTAGGCCAAGCCGATAGCCGGCTGCGGCGGATCGGCCAGGAAGCGGCACGCCGCCGCGGCGGCAGTGACCGCCTCAGACCACCGGCCCGCGATCTGCTGCAGCTGCGACCGATGAACAAGACACTGCCCGCGATACGGCACCAGATCCGGCTGCGCGTCACACCAGTCACCCAGCGCGGCGGTCCACTCCGACGCGCGGCCGATGTCGTGGAGCCGCAGACATTCAATGATGACCGCGCAGTACACGATCCCGCGCACCACCGGCCCGACCTCGCCGCTGGTGACCGACACCATAACCTCGTCCAGCCGGCCGATGCCCTCGGCCACCTCGCCCATCGCGATGAGCGCCTGACCGTGGCCAAGCACCCCCAGCGCCCGAAGATCGGCATCACCGAAGCGCTCGCCAACCTCGGCGGCCTGCACCGCCAGAATCCTCCGCCAACGAGGGTTCGGTGCCGAGGGCACCGAGAAGCCTCGGAATCAGCACATAGCCCGAAGCCGGGCAGTCGGGACCCGCTTCTGCGAGCACCCTCTCGGCCCGCGCCAGCCATCCGCCCGCCCTCGCCACCTGACCATTGAGGAACAGACACAAAGACAGCAACACCGCGCAACGAGCCGCCGTCGCCCCATCGCCCGCCCCAAGCGCCGACCGGTGGGCATCCTGCCACGCCTGCGCGCACACCTCATCCTCGCCGACCAGATAGGCGGCCACCGCCAGCCGCTCGAAGTCCTCGCCAGCCAGAGGGCCGCCCCCGGCGGCCGCCGAAAGCGCGTCACACGCCTTCCGCCACGCCCCGCGGGCGAAGGCGCCACGCGCCTCATCGACTACCGGTCTCATGCCAAGTTCACTGCCCACAACCGGGCTACGCGCTCCCCAGGGAAGGACGGGCGACGGCTGACTGCGTCAGCTCTAGCCTCACTGATGCACCATCTCATTCACGCCGTGCACCGGAGTCGGTCAGGGACCACGACCCCGGGCGAACAGTTGACCAGACCTTCCTGTACCCCTGCGGGCGGACTGCAACCATACGTCCCCATGCGTGACCCGTCCAGCGGTCGGGCCACTATCTGGGTACCTCGTGATCCCGGCTTGGACCCGCCCGGCCCAGCGCTGGCGCAGCTGGCCATGTCACCTCAAGGTCCCGGGAGCCGGGGTAAGCTGGCCAGTATCGAAGTCGGCCGCGAACGAAGTCGGCCGCGAACACAAATCCATTGTGTCCAAGGTCAGCCGGGCCTACCGGCGCCCGGGGGACAGGTGGCGAGTGCTGGGGTGATGATGGCCGGGAGTCCGCCCACCGGCTCGCGGGCGGCTCCGGCCCGCCCCTTCTGGTGCTGGCAGGTGGCTCAGTGGTCACAATGGGCCTCTGCGGCCGCCGCCGGTGTTCTCGGACCTGGCGTGGGGTCGCTGATCCTGCGGTCAATGCCGGCGGCACACGTCCGACGCCAGGCCGGACAGGATAAGGGAAGGCTGGTGAGCCGGATCAGCTCGGCACAGCGCCCGTCCGCTTCTGCCGCCTCGCCCGCCCGGGCCGGGCGCTCCCGGTGGGGAGCCTGACTCGTGGTGCACCGGTGGTGGCGGGTGTTGTCCCAGCGGCCGGTCCCGGCCAGGGGGTATCGAGCTGGAGCCGGCTGGCCCGGTTTCGGCGGGCCCCGGCGCGCGGGTGGCCGGGCTGCTGCTGGCGGTGGCGGTCACCGGGCTGGCCGCGGCGCAGTTCGTGGCGGGCCTGCCGGTTACGACCCTGGCGTGGCTGGCGATCGCGCCGCTGCTGGCCTCGCTGGTGCTGCCGCCCCGGCTGACCGGGCTGCTGGCTGGCTGGACGGTGCTGCTCGGGCTGGGGCTGGACCTGAGCGGGCCAGCCCGGGACGGCTGTTTGCCCGGCTGGCGGTGCTGATGCTGCTGGCCGGGTTCGCGGTGGCCAACGTGGCGCTGCGCAGCACGGCCCAGCGCAGGCTGGGCCAGGCCCTGTAGGGTGCCAAAACTGCGCCCGTGACCTCTGATCTGCAGTTTCCTGAATCAGCTAGTGATCTTCATGCCGCCCGCTCGTACTCGCTGATCAGTCCGCCAAGGATCCTTCGACGCTGTACCTCGGGCACCGCGACATCGACACCAACGGGTGGAGCGTTCTCATCAGCGCCCGGCGGGCGCAGGTTCCGACCCCGGTGCGGACGATGCTCGTTGTAATGCACGGCGTACTCATCCAAGACCGCGTGCAGGTGCCGCGGCCCGGCGATCAGCATCCGGTCGGTGACCTCCGCCCGGGCTGTCCGCACCCACCGTTCGGCATAGGCATTGCCCCGCATTGTCAACTACACCCGATCCGCACGATCGGTACCGACGCGTCCGGGTGACGCACCCGTTCCACCCGCTGGCCGGGCGGGACTTCGAGTTCGTCGAGCACCGCCAGAACTGGGGTGAGGACCGGGTCTGCCTGCATGACGAGGACGGGCAGCTGTTCTCGCTGCCGGCCGGGTGGACCGACGCGGCTGCGGCGGACCCGTTCGTGGTAATCGCGGCCGGACGGTGCCCGTTCACCACCGATGGCCTGCTGGCGGTGGCTGATCTGGCAGGCCGGTTCCGCGCGCAGCGAGACGGCACCGGGGCCGTAAAGAGGATTATGCCGTGAGTGTCAGTAGAATTATGCCGCACAGGATTACCGGCTGATGACCAGCCTGCTGCTCGCGGGCATGTTTGCCTGGAATTTCCTGAAGCAACTGGCGACACGCTGGCTCATGAGCGTGCGAACGATATCCGTATCCGGCAAAATCTTCCTGACGGTAATGATGATCAGGAGGCGGCATGGCCAGGCGGGATACCAGGCCGGACCCGAAGGAGGCCGCGCTTGCCGGGGCCCGCTGCCTGAACCCGCACCCGGAGCAGGTGACCGACCCGGAGTTCCTGGCCGGCGACTTCTTCGACGCCCGGGACGCGGTGCAGGTCAAGTACGAGATGGTGCGCAAGGTCAGGGCCGGCGGCGCCCCGGTCACCGAGGCCGCCGCGGCGTTCGGGTACTCCCGCCCCGCGTACTACGCCGCGGCCGCCCCGGGCCTTGAGATCCCACAGCGCGACGTCCACCGCTGAGATGGCCATCGACACCAGGCCCGTCTGCCCGAAATTGCGTACCGCCCGCACATGGCAGCCCACGCCCGCCCTACGTGCAACGGGTCGTGGCCGCACACGATCTCGGCGAGCTTGCCGTTGACCACCTCGGCGGCGGCCGGGTGGGCGCAGGAGTACCCGGTGCCTGTGCTCTCACCGGCGCGGGCCCCGTACCAGCAGCAGCGTGGTCTGGCTCCATTCGAGGGTGCCATCTTGCTCGGGCTGCTCGGTGGGGGTGGTGAACGCGCTGGCCTCGACGGATTCGACCGCCGGGGCCGGTGACCGGTCGCTCACCGGTCGGCCCCGGGCAGGTGTTCCCTGACCTCGGCCAGCTTGCCCTTAAACCCCTTGGTCGCGATGCCCACGGCGTCCTCGTCGCCGTGCAGCAGCGCCTTCGCGGTCTTCTTCATCTGCGACGGCCGCACATGCGGCGGCAGCGGCGGGATCTGCGGGTCGGTGACGAACTCCAGCAGCACCGGCTTGTCCGCGGCGAACGCCCGGTCCCAGGCCGGCCCCACGTCCTCCGGCTTGGTGACCTTGATGCCCTCGAAGCCGAGCAGCTTCGCGAACTCGGCCGCCGGCATGTAGGGCAGCGTCTGCGTCTCGGGGTTCTTGGGATCGGCGGCCAGCACCCGCTGCTCGTAGGAGACCTGGTTGAGATCTTCGTTCACCAGGACCGCGAAGATCAGCGTCGGGTTCTGGCCGCACAGCTCGGGCAGGTAGCGCTTGACCGTCAGCAGCTCGTTCATGCCCAGCATCTCGAAGGCGCCGTCCCCGGTGAAGGCCACGACCGGCCGGCCGGGGTAGGCGAACTTCGCGCCGATCGCGTACGGCACGGCGGGCACCATGGTGGCCAGCGTCCCGGACAGCGACCCACGCATGCTCCCGCGCATCTGCACGTGCCGGGCCCACCAGTTGGTGGCCGAGCCGGAGTCGGAGGTCATCACGCAGTCTTCCGGGAGCCGCTCGTTCAGCTCGTGGAAGACGAGCTGCGGATTCACCGGATCGCCCTGCTGGTGGGCGCGGTCGTCGAGCACCCGCCACCAGGCCCGGACCTCGGTCTCGATGTACTCCTGCCACGAGCGGTCGTTCTTGCGCTCCAGCATCGGCAGCAGGGCCCGCAGGGTGTCTTTTGAGTCTCCCACCAGCGAGACATCGTTGGGGTACCGGACGCCGATCATGGACCCGTCGATGTCGATTTCCACGCACTTGCAGGAGCCCTCTTCGGGCAGCCACTCCGCGTACGGGAAGCTGGTGCCGATCATGAACAGCGTGTCGCGCTTCATCATCATCTTGTGGCTCGGCTCGGTGCCCAGCAGCCCGATCGCGCCGGTGACGTTCGGCAGGTTGTCGGGCACCGCGTCTTTGCCGAGCAGCGCCTTGGCGATGCCGACGCCGAGCACGTCCGCCACCTGGAGCACCTCGTCCCGGGCCGTGCGCGCGCCCTGCCCGATCAGCAGCGCGACCTTCTCCCCGGCGTTCAGGATGTCCGCGGCGCGGCGCAGCAGCGCCTCGTCGGGCACCATGTGCGGCCGGCTCCACGTCGCGCTGGTGTACACCGACCCGTGCTCGTACGGCGGGTCGGCGTAGCTGGACTCGGCCACGTCGTCGGGCACGATGACCACCGCGGGGCGCCGTTCGGTGAGCGCCGACTTGACCGCCCGGTCCACGACGTGCCGCGCCGAGTACTGGTCCATGACCGTGGACACGAAGCCGGCGATGTCCTTGAAGAAGCTCTGGAGGTCGATCTCCTGCTGGAAGTGCGCGCCGACCGACCGGCGCTTCTGCTGCCCGACCACCGCGATGATGGGCTGGTGATCCAGCTTCGCGTCGTACAGGCCGTTCGCGAGATGCACCGCGCCCGGCCCCGAGGTGGCCATGCAGGCACCGATCTGCCCGGTGAACTTGGCGTGCGCGCACGCCATGAACGCCGCCATCTCCTCGTGCCTGGTCTGGATGAACCGCGGCGCGTCCACCTTCTCGTAGGCGCCGAGGAACGCGTTGATCCCGTCCCCCGGGTAGCCGTAGACCCGCTCGATTCCCCAGGCGGCGAGCCGGTTCAAGACGAATTCTGCGACGTCGGGCACAGTCCTTCTTCCCTTCTTCCTGGGGCCGGGCATCGTCGGCCCTGACCTGCCGGGCCCGGCCGGGCGGCCTGCTCTCGCGGATGGCGGCAGGGGTGCCGTCGCGCTGGAGGCCGCGGCGGCCTGCCTTATGTTGTCATGCAATCAAGTGTCATGAGACAATCATGAGCGCGGCGGCTGGGCGGCCTTCACCCCCCCCGGGGTACCGCCGTCCGGCACCGCCTCACCAGGTGGCGTGCTGTTCGTTCGCACGGCGGGCGAACTCGGTGATCTGGGCGATGATGGCTGCCCGGCGGCGCGGTGGCAGCGCGTCGATGAGCTGGCGGAACGGCGATATCCGGGCCTGGTTCGAGGCGCGCAGCACGCGCGAGCCCTCGGGCGAGAGCGAGATGAGGATGTAGTGCCCCGGCCCGGCTGAGCGGGTCACCAGGCCGTCGCGTACCAGGCGCTGGCACAGCCGGCTCGCCGATGGCGGGCTGACGAACAGGGCAGCGGCGATCGCGCTCAGCGGCATGCCGTCCGGGCTGCCAGCGAGCAGCGTCAGCACCCGGATCTGCGTCGGCGTCACCGGCGGGGACGACTCGTTCCCGGCGCGCACCGTCGCGGCGAGTGCCAGCCGGTGCAGCCACAGCAGGGCGGTATCGAGATCGTCGTGCCCACCCAGCGGCTTGCTCGCAGGGCCGGTCCCGTTTCCCTCGTCAGGGCGCGCCGGGCTGCCCGCGCGCTGGCCGCGGCTGGTGCCGGAAGGCGCCGCGGCGCTCCGGGACGGCGACGGCCCGCGTGACGGCATGGAGCCCCATCCTCAAGACAACTAAGATTGTCCTATGACAATTGTGTGCCATGTGTGAGACAGGGTACTCCGCACTCAGTCATTTGTCTCGGCGGCCGTGAGCACAGCCAGGCGCGTGGCCTGCCCGTGCGCGGCCGGCCATCTCGATTCCAGTTGGAGGGGTCCCCATGACGAACAACTCTGGCCGCCCGGTGGTGGCGGTCACCGGCGGTACCGGCGGCATCGGCCGGGCTACGGTCCGCGAGTTCGCCGCGCACGGTTACGACGTGGCTGTGCTCGCCCGCGGGCAGGCCGGGCTCGACGGCGCGGCCGCCGACGTGCGGCGGGCCGGCGGGGAATGCCTGGCGCTGCCGGTCGATGTCGCCGACGCCGCGGCCGTCGACGCCGCGGCCGGCCAGATCGAAGCCGAACTCGGCCTGATCGACGTCTGGGTGAACGTCGCGTTCGCCGGCTCGCTCGCCTACTTCTGGGATACCTCACCCGAGGAGTTCCAGCGGATGACCGAGGTGACCTACTACGGACAGGTCAACGGGATGCGGGCCGCGCTGCGGCTGATGCGCCCCCGCGACCGTGGCTCGATCGTCAACGTCTCGTCCGCGATGGCCTACCGGTCCATCCCGCTGCAATCGGCCTACTGCGGCGCCAAGCACGCGGTGAAAGGCGTCACCGAGGCGCTGATCACCGAACTGCGGGCCACCGGCAGCAAAGTGAGAGTGGGCCTGGTCACCCTGCCGGGGGTGAACACCACCCAGTTCAACTGGAACCTGAACAAGATGCCCCGGCACCCGATGCCGGTGCCGCCCATCGTGCAGCCCGGGATCTGCGCCCGCGCCATCCGGTTCAGCGCCGAGCACCCGCGCCGCAACATGTGGGTGGGCATCTCCACCGCCTACACCGTGCTCGGCAACCGGATCGCCCCGGCGGCCGTGGACTGGTACCTGGGCAAGACCGGCGTCAAGTCCCAGCAGACCGGCCGCGACGCCCCCCGCTGGGGTCCGAATGTCTTCGAGCCCCAGGATGCGGAGCACGACCGCGAGGCGCACGGCGCCTTCGGCGACAAGGCCGCCGCGCATGACCCGGTGTCCTTCCTCGCCCGGCACCGCCGCACCGCCCTCGCCGGCGGCACCGTGGCACTGCTGGCCAGCGGCAGCGCCCTGCTGCGGCGAGCCCGGCCATGACCGGCACGACGCCGGCGAACGGCCGCGAACTGGCCGGGCTGCGCGACCCCGGCGGATACGCGGCCCTCGGCGACTACGGCGTGCTCGGCGACGGCCGGGGCGTCGCCCTGGTCGCGCTCGACGGCTCGGTCGACTGGTGGGCGGCCCCGCACCTGGACTCGGCCCCGGCCTTCGCCGCCCTGCTCGACCCTGACCGGGGAGGCCGGATCGGGCTCCGTCCCCGCGGCCAGGACGCCACCGCCGAACACTGCTATGTCGCCCACAGCAACCAGCTCAAGACCGTCTTCACCACCGCGGCCGGGCGAGTGCGGGTCACCGACTCGCTGAACACGGGCAACGCCGGCGCGCTGCCGTGGAGCGAGCTGGCCCGCCAGGTCGACGGGCTGGCCGGCGCCGTCGAGCTCGAGCTGGTGGTCCAGCCCGGCAACGGCCTCGGCGGCTGGCAGCCGTGGACCGAATGCACGCGGGGCGCGGCCATCCTGCACGCCGGCGGCCTCACTCTGGCCGTGCGTGCCCGGCGGGGCCTCGGGCTGACCGTCCATCACGACCGGATCGAGGCGTGCTTCACCGTCGCGGCGGGCGAGCGGGTCGTCCTCGGCATCGTCGCCGCCGAGAACGACCCGCTCTACCTGTGCGACATCGGCGCCATCGAGCAGCGCATCACGACCACCGCCGACGGCTGGCGGCACTGGTGCGGACAGGTCCGCTGGGCCGGAGAGGGACGCGAGCGCATCGTGCGCAGCGCCCTGGCCCTGAAGACCCTGATCATGGCCCGCACCGGCGCCGTGGCCGCGGCCGCCACCACCTCACTGCCCGAGCGGGTCGGCGGCCCGAAGAACTGGGACTACCGGTTCTCCTGGATCCGCGATGCCGCGCTGACCGTCAACGCGCTGGCCGAGCTCGGCTTGCACGAGGAGGCGCACGCCGCGGTGGCGTGGCTGCTGCACGCCATCCGCGAGAACGGGCCCGAGGTGCACGTCCTGTACACCCTCGACGGGCAGCTCCCCGAGCAGATGCGCCGCCCCCCGGCTCCGGGTTACCAGCACAGCCAGCCGGTCAGCCTCGGCAACCGGGCCGCCGGCCAGCGGCAGCTCGGCGTCTACGGTGACCTTTTCAGCACCGTCGCCGACTGGGTCTTCGGCGGACACGTGCTCGACGTGCGCTCGGCCCGGGAACTGAGCGACCTCGCCGACCAGTGCGCCGACAACTGGCGGCGCGACGACGCCGGCATCTGGGAACTGACCGCCGACCGCCCCTATACCTCATCCAAGATGAGCTGCTGGCGCGCCCTCGATGCCGCCGCCCGCCTCGCCGAGGCCGGCCAGCTCACCGGCACCGGCCACCGCTGGCGCGGCGAGGCCGAGCTGATCCGCCGCTGGGTGCGCGAGCACTGCTGGTCCGGGCGCAAGCACGCCTACACCTTCTACGCCGACACCGAGGACCTCGATGCCTCCGTGCTGCTCGGGGCCGAATTCGGCTTCGACCGCTCGCAGCGGATGTCATCCACGATCGACGCCATCACCGCCGAACTCGGCGCCGGACCGCTGCTGTACCGCTATACCGGCGCCTACCAGGAAGAGCAGACCTTCGTCGCGTGCGCCTACTGGCGGGTCCACGCCTTGGCCTGCGTCGGCCGCCTGGACGAGGGCAGGGAGCTGATGCAGGAGCTTGACGAGCTCGTGCCCAGCCCGCTCGGGCTGATGGCCGAGATGAGCGTCGCCGGCACCGGCGAGCTGCTCGGCAACCTGCCCCAGGCGCTCAGCCACCTGGCTCACATCTGCGCCGCCAGCGCCCTGCGCCGTGCGGAAGCGAAGGAAGTGCACACGTCATGACCAGAAAGACAGCCACCGCCCCGCGCCGCCCGGAGGGCCACCCGGCCCGCGCCGTCCCACCCGCGCCGCCGCGGGCTGGCACGCGGCTAACGATCGAGGCCGTCCGGGCCGCCTGGGGCGCCGCCCTCCTGTTCGGTCCCGGGATCATGCTTGAGCAGGTGTTCCGGGTGCGGGCCGACTCCAGGAGCATCGCCGTCGCGCGGCTGCTCGGGGCACGCCACGTCGCCCAGGCCGTGCTCTCCGGTAGCCGGCCTGCCCCGGCCGTCCTCGCCCTCGGCGTCTGGGTCGACACCGCCCACGCGGGCACCGCGCTGGCCTTCGCCGCCGCCGACCGCCCCCGCGCCCGGGCCGCTATCTTCGACGGGGCCGTCGCCGCCGGCTGGGCCGCCGCCGGGTTCCGGGACCTGGCCCGGAGCTGGGCGCCCCGGGCCGTCGGCGAGCGGCGTCGCGACCACCTGGCCCGCACCCTGCTGCGGCATCTCCCGGCCGGCCCGGCCCTGCTCGCCCGGACCGGCCCGTCATGACCGGGCGCCTCAGCCAGATCGCCCGCAGCCCGCCGCTTCCACCAGGAACCCGTGAGAGCAACGGCCCCGCACAGAAAGTGAGACTCGGTGAACAGCGAACTCATCGCCCTCGAAACCCAAGGATGGCAGGCCCTGTCGGCCAGCCGGGCGGCTGCCGCGCAATTCTTCCGCCGGGCCCTGGATGATGACCCGGTCTTCGTGCTCCCAGGCGGGACAGTGCTCGATGACCGCGACTCCATCGTCCAGTCGGTATCCGGGCAGCCGTGGTCCACCTACGAACTGAGCGATCTCAGAGTTTTCCAGCCCGCCCCCGGCACCGCCATCGTCGTCTATGCCGCGACCGCCACCCGCGACGGCAATCCTCCCTACAGCGCCCTCATGACCAGTACCTACATTCGCCGCCCAGCGGGCTGGAAACTCGCCATGCACCAGCAGACACCCTGCTGAACAACGACGGGTCATCACCTTCAATATTTCCTGCGGGCAGCCGCACCGTGACGCATCTCGGCGGACGGCCGCACCTGTGATTGCAGCCGACCCGCATCGTCGATGCCATGCTGGTACGCCCTCATCCGGAGGCCTACGACGCCGTGATGGCAGGCCAGGGTGCGCCCAGGCGGCGGCTGATTGAGGGAAACCTGGCCGGACTGCGTTTCGTCCGCAACCGGATCGGCGACGAAGCCGATCTTGCTGCCTTCATCGAGCCCAGCAAAGCCGGCCCCGGCGAAGGGCATATCACGGGCTGGAAATGGAGGCCGGTACCCGAACCAGAGCTCGGGTCGCTGCCGCCGCCCGGGCAGGCATGGGAGATGAGATGCCAGGCCCATCAGGCTCACCTGTCAGGCCACAACATCGCCGAGAGGTTCGGCCTGGCGGCGGAGTTCCTCAAACTGGCCACCGCGGCCACCCCCGGTCACCCGCATCAGTGCGCACGCCGCCCGCTGATCCCCGGCGGCATGGGCCGCCGCCCGCGGCGGCGGCCCATGCCCGGGCTGCGGCCAGGGCACTACGCCGTGACGGCCTGCTTCTGGTCGCTGCTGGTGACCTGGATGTTGCGCGGCTTGGCTGCCTCGTGGACCGGGATGGTCAGGGTCAGCACGCCTGCGGCGTAGTCCGCGGCGATCTTGTCGGCGTCGAGGGTCTCGCCGAGGAAGACTTGCCGGGTAAAGGTGCCGTAGGGCCGTTCGGCGACGATCAGCTCGGCGCCGTCAGCTTTCACCGGGGTGCGTTCGGCGCGGACGGTCAGCACGTTCTGCTCGACGGTCAGGTCGATGGACTCGGGCTTGATACCGGGCAGATCGAAGTGGATGTAGAAGCTGTCGCCGTGCCGGTAGGCGTCCATCGGCATCGCCGCGGGCCGCGCGGCGGTGCCGAGCAGCTGCTGGGTGAGCCGGTCCAGGTCACGGAAAGGATCGGTACGCATGAGCATGATCGGTGCCTCCTTTGCCAGTTCTCGTTGCCATGTCACGCTCATGGCATCTATGTAGCACGGCTGAGGTTTATCTGACAAGGCTCGACTGAGATTTTATCCTGGGGCATATTGGAGGAAGGATCTTGCTGTCCGTGTGAGCGAAGGGGAGGTGACGGTCATGGCCGCTGTGGACCCCGGCGGCCCGGGCCCGGATCTGTACCAGCTGCTGGGGATATCCCGTGAGGCATCCCGGGAGGACGTCGCGCAGGCCTGGCGGCGCCGGGCCCGGGCCGAGCATCCCGATGCCCGGCCGGGCGATGCCGCTGCGCCGGGCCGGTTCCGTGCCCTGGCCGACGCGTGGAATGTGCTCGGCGACCCGGTCCGCCGCGCCGCCTATGACCAGGCGCTTGCCCGCGAGCAACCCCCGGCCCCCGTGTTCCGGACGCCGGAGCCGGTCGTCGTGATGCCGACAGCGCGGATGCCCGGGTCGCCGCCGCTGTGGGCGGGACCAGTCCGGGTGGAAGGCCCGCATCAGGAGGCGGTTCCGGGCCCGCAGAGCGAGGAGGACATCTGGCTCGCCGTGCTGGCCGGACTGGTCCGCTATCGCGGCCGGGATCGGGCCTGGCCATGGTGAATCCGGGATGGGCGGACCTGGACCGGGGCCTGTTCAGCATCGCTGTAGCCGCCGAGCTGGCTGGGTTGCACCCGCAGACGCTGCGGATTTATGAACGGGAAGGGCTGCTCGACCCGGTCCGCAGCGCGGGCGGCACCCGCCGTTACTCCCGCCGGGACATCGACCGGCTCCAGGAGATCTGCGCGCTGACCGCCGACGGCCTGAACCTGGCCGGCATCCGCCGGGTCATGGAACTGCAAGAGGAGACCCGCCAGCTGCAGGCCGAGGTGGCCCGGCTGCGGGCACTAGCCGGCGACCGCGCGGCCCCCGCGCCGCGGAGCGGGACCCCGCGGGCCCGCCCGCCTGCTGGCAGCGGGACGGAGTCCGGGCCCCGCCGGGATTAGCTCTCGTCCTGCCGCTGCTGCCCGGCGAGCAGGCGACGTATCGGGCGCCCAGGCCGCCGCAGCGACGCTCGCGCCGTTCTGGGACAGCGCTGTGCGCGCACGGATGCCGGAGGAAAGGGCAAGATCTCCGGGCTGTTCGGCAAGGCGCTGCGGGCGGCGAACGCCGTGACCGACGCGGCGACTGCGGCGATGCTGCTGCGCCCGTTCCGCGTTGAGAACCTGACCGGCGCCTACGTCGGCTCGTTCGGAAAGATCGTCAGCAGCTACGGCCAGCAGTGGACGGCGGAACTGCTGCGGATGTGGTTCGGCGGGGAGCGGCCGACCTGGGTATACGGCGGCGGACAGGAACGGCGGCAGTGGGTGGCGGACTGGCTTCCCGGCCTGTGCGCGGGGCTACACGCGGCGCACAGCGCCGGCGCGGTGGCCGCGCAGCAGATGCTTGACCTGGCGTGGGAGTGGGCCGGCCAGGACATCGGCACGGGACTCGAGTCGTCGTCGCCCAGCTACCGCGACAAGAGACTCAGCGACCTGGGTAAACCACTCGCCTCGGTGCTGACGGCCACCGCCGCGATTGGGGCAGCTAGCACACGGGACACAGCATCCAGATATATCCGGCAGCAGGGGGACGCAGTGACCGCGCTGGAGATATCCGCGCTGCGGGCCGCCGCGGCACTGCCCCGGGACGGCACGCGCGGCGACGATGGCTTCGGCGACCTGGCCGCCGACTGCGCTGCACGGCTCCGCGCCCGGCTCGCCCGCCCGCAGCGCGCGCCTGGCGACTGGTCAATCGAACTGCCCGCAGGCGACCGCACGTGCGACCTGTGCGACACCCTCCGCGGGTTCCTTGAAGACCCGAATCGGCGCGCTTTCGAGTGGCCGCTCGCCCAGCAGCGCAGGCATCACGTGCACGCCAGGATTGACGCCGCCGAACTGCCCGTCAGCCACGTGACCAGGCGGCAAGGCCGCCCCTACACGCTCGTCCTGACCAAGACCGACACGCTTTTCGCCCGCGAGCAAGAGGCGCGGGCCAGGGACCAAGCGGATCTGGAGTGGCTCGCGGCAGAATGGAAACCCGGTGCTTGACCGGCGGGCGGGGGCTACCGGATTGCGGCCGAGCGCGTACGGCTCCGGGTTCGGCGGTATCCGGATCAACGCCATCGCCCCTGCGGGTAGCGCCAGAGGCCGCAGCCGGGCCGGTGCGGGAAAGGCGAGGGGCCAGCACAGGACAATACTGATACCACGCGGTATCATATGGCTGTGGCTATGACGCTCAGGCTCAGTGATGAACAGACGGAAGCGCTCCGGCGGAAGGCAGAGGCCGAGCATCGTTCCATGCAGCAAGTCGCGCTGGCCGCCATCGATGCCTACGTTCACCAGGCAACCCCCGCGCGCCGCCAGTCGGTTCCGGTCACGGAGCTCATGACGGTGTTCCAGGACCTGCCTCCGATGAGCGCGGAGGCGTTCCGCGCCGATCAGGATCGCTACGCCGACGCTGAGGCGTACTTCGACGCCTACGAACCCATCCACGATGCCTGAGGCCTGCGAGTGACCGCCCGCTACCTGCGCGGGCTCGGCGACACGAACATCCTGATCTACCTGGAACGGCTGGCGGTCGATCAGCTGCCCGCCGAGCTCCTCACCAGCACGGTCAGCCTCGCCGAGCTGTCGGCAGGGATGCATTCGGCGATGGATGCCGGTGAACGCGCCCGGCGGGTCCTTCGTGTGCAGCGAGTGGAGGCAACCTTCAGCCCGCTGCCATTCGATGTTGAGGCAGCCCGGCAGTACGGAATGATCGCCGCCGAGGTGATCGCCATGGGCCGCGCGCCCCGAGGCCGCGTGGCTGACCTGATGATCGCGAGCATCGCGGCAGCGAACAAGCTTCCTCTGTTCACCACCAATCCCGCAGATTTCCGCGGGCTCGAATCGGTCGTTACTGTCGTTCCAGTTCCCGTCCCGGCGTCCGCTCGCTGAACAGCGGACCGCCGAGTTCGGGCTGCATAACTTGAAAGAGCTACGACCGAGGTAAGGCTGCGCCAGAGACGAAAGCCCCAGATCCGCGCCGAGTACCTAGCCGAAATGTGCGAGATGGCCGACATGACCCAAGCGAGGTCGCCATCGTCGGCTTGCCGGCCTGGTGGCGATGCTGGATCCGGCAGGCCATGCCGAGCCTGGCGAATAGGCCATGCATGACTGATGCGCTGGCGCCAGTCATGCCACGCTGGCCGAGCGGGACGCGCGCGGCCGGTGGCAGCCCGGTAACGACTAGCTCGGGCATCGCTTCGGCTAGCCGGAGCGCCGCAGCCTCAGATACGACAATTGAACCATCCAGCTCAGGTCAGAATAGATCGCCGAATAATAGCTTTATATATCAAAGCCGTGACCGCGACCCGTTTCGGAAAGGGCTAATTTCCAGTTCGCTGGCACCGGCTGGGTACCAGGCGCGCTAGGTTCCTGAACCATGAAGGCGTTAGTGCTGGCGGGTGGATTCTGGCAGCCGGCTCCGGCCCATTACGCACACCTCCGCGAAACAGCTGCTCCCGGTCGCCAATAAGCCCGTCCTGTTCTACGGGCTTGAGGCGATCCGGGATGCCGATATCCGCGAAGTCGGAATCGTGGTGGGCGACACGGAGCCGGCGATCCGGGCTGCGGTGGGTGACGGCAGCCAGTTCGGGCTGAATATCACCTATCTCCGGCAGGAAGCCCCGCTCGGGCTGGCCCACGCAGTACTGATCGCGCGTGCTTATCTGGGCGCCGACGATTTCGTCATGTACCTCGGCGATAATTTCATCGTCGGCGGCATCGCCGCGCTTGTCGATGAGTTCAGGTCGGCCCGGCCGGATGCGCAGATTTTGCTGACCACGGTGCCAGATCCGCGCCAGTTCGGCGTCGCCGAACTGGACGACGCCGGCGGGGTAGCCGGCCTGCAGGAGAAACCGCAGCAACCGAAGAGCGACCTCGCGCTGGTCGGCGTCTACATCTTCACCCCCGCCGTGCATGAGGCCGTGCGGCAGCTGGTGCCGTCCGGCCGCGGCGAGCTCGAGATCACCGAGGCCCTGCAGTGGCTCATCGACGACGGCCGGAAGGTGCGGTCCACGATCATCTCCGGCTACTGGAAGGACACCGGCAACGTCGCCGACATGCTCGAGGTGAACCGCATGGTGCTGGAGGGCATGGCGGCGCGGCAGGAGGGCACGGTCGACGGCGAGACCGAGCTTATCGGGCGGGTGGCGATCGGCTGCGGGGCCAGGGTCAGCCGATCCCGGATCGTCGGCCCGGCAGTCATCGGCGCCGGCGCGACGGTGGACCGCTCTTACATCGGCCCGTTCACCTCTGTCGCCGCTGACTGCGCGATAGCCGACAGCGAGATCGAGTACTCGATCCTGCTGCGCGGCGCCTCGGTCCGCGGGGTAGGCCGGATCGAAGCCTCGCTCATCGGCCACGATGTGCAGGTGACCCCCGCACCGGCGGTGCCGCGGGCACATCGCCTCGTGCTCGGGGATCACAGCAAGGTGCAGATCAGCTCATGAGACTCCTGGTGACGGGCGGGGCCGGGTTCATCGGATCGCATTTTGCCCGGGCCGTGCTGGCCGGCGACTACCCCGGGCTCGCGGCCGCCCGGGTAACCGTGCTGGACAAGCTCACCTACGCCGGCAATCTGGCGAACCTGGAACCTGTCGCCGGCCTCCCCCAGTTCACTTTCGCCCGTGGCGACATCTGCGATGCAGAACTGCTCGCGAGGGTGCTGCCCGGTCATGACGCTGTGGTGAATTTCGCCGCCGAGTCGCACGTCGACCGGTCCATCGCCGGCGCGGCCGATTTTGTCGCGGCGAACGTGGCCGGCCTGCAAGTGCTGCTGCAGGCATGCCTGGACGCGAGCGTCCGGCGGGTGGTCCAGGTGTCCACCGACGAGGTCTACGGCAGCGTGACGAGCGGATCCTGGACGGAAGACGCGCCGCTCTCGCCGAACTCGCCATACGCTGCCGCCAAGGCCGGCGGCGACCTGATGGCACTGGCCTACGCCCGGACGCACGGGCTCGATGTCCGGATCACCCGATGCTGCAACAACTACGGCCCGTACCAGTTCCCGGAGAAGGTGATCCCGCTCTTCGTCACCAACCTGCTCGACGGGCTCCGGGTCCCGCTTTACGGTGACGGCGGGAACACCCGCGGCTGGATTCACGTGGACGACCACTGCCGCGGCATCCAGCTTGTCCTTGATCGCGGCGAGCGCGGGCGGGTTTATCACGTTAACGGCGATGCCGAACTGACCAACGTCCAGCTGACCAGCGCCCTGCTGGAGCACTGCGGCGCGGGCTGGGACATGGTCACCCGGGTCGAAGACCGCAAGGGCCACGACCGTCGCTACAGCCTGGACGACACGGCCCTGCGAGCCCTCGGCTACGCCCCCCGCACCAGGTTCGCCGCGGGGCTGACCGCGACCGTGCAGTGGTACCGGGAGAACCGCCGCTGGTGGGAGCCGCTCAAGCGGTCATGCAGCGGACCAGACGGCAGCCGCGATGACGGCACCGGCGGCCCGGCAGCCGGCCACGAGATGACGACGGCGAGACCGGCCGGACCGGCCAGATGAGCGGGTGGCTCGTCACCGGGGCAGCCGGGATGCTCGGCCGGGACCTGGTCACGGCCCTGCGGCGGCGCGGCGAGGACGTGACCGGCCTGGCTCGCGACGACCTCGACGTCACCGACCAGGACGCGGTGCACGGCGCGCTGCTGGCCGCCCGGCCGACCGTTGTGGTCAACTGCGCTGCCTGGACGGCGGTGGACGCCGCCGAGTCGGCCGAGGACGATGCGCTGCTGATCAACGGGCGGGGGGCGGAGAACGTAGCGGGTGCCTGCGCTGCGGCCGGCGCCCGCCTTGTGCATATGTCCACTGACTACGTCTTCGGCGGTGATGCCCGGCAGCCATATTCGGAAGACGACCGGCCGGCCCCGAGCACCGCGTACGGACGCACCAAGCTCGCCGGGGAGCAGGCGGTGCGCAAGCTCCTCCCAGATGCCAGCCACGTCGTGCGGACGGCCTGGCTGTACGGGGCGAGCGGACGGAATTTCGTCACCACCATGATCAAGCTGGCCGGCCAGCGGACGGCCGTCGACGTGGTTACTGACCAGCGCGGCCAGCCCACCTGGACGGTCGATGTCGCTCGCCAGATCATCGCGATCACCGGATCGCGCGCCGCGCCCGGCGTCTACCACGCGACAAGTTCCGGCGAGACAACATGGTTCGGGCTCGCCCGGCAGGTCTTCCGGCTAGCTGGCGCTGACCCGGACCGGGTGCGCCCGGCCCTCAGCGGCGCCTATCAGCGACCAGCACCCAGGCCTGCCCACAGCGTGCTCGGGCATGCCCGGCACGCGGCCGCCGGACTCGAGCCCATCGGCGACTGGCACCAGGCGCTGCAGCGCGCCTGGCCGACGCTCACCGATCGCGGCGCTGATCCTGGCTGATGGCCGCCGGCCAGCCGCCCGGCGGCAGCTGGCCCATCACCGCGGCAGGTCCGCGCCGGCGATCATGTGCTGCACAGGCTCGCGGCATACGCCAGGCAGTCCCGGTAGGACGGGAGCACACGGCCAGCCCGTGCCTCCGCGAGCGAGGGCGCCGCCGCGTCCTTGTCCGACAAGATCGGCGGCAGGTCCGCGGGCCACGCGATGCCGATGCCTGGATCAAGCGGGTGCACACCGTGCTCGCGGGCCGGGGCATAAGGGGTAGAGCACAGGTAAAGCACCGTGGCCTCGTCGCTTAACGTCGCGAACGCGTGTCCTAGGCCTTCCTCGATAAAGACGGCGCGCCGGGTTTCCGCATCCAGCTGGACGGCAGCCCAGCGTGCATAGCCGGGCGACCCCACGCGAAGGTCGACGATCACATCCAGGACGGACCCGCTCACGCAGGTGACGTACTTCGCCTGGCCAGGGGGAACATCGCTGAAGTGAATGCCCCGGATGGTGCCCCGCCGGGACACCGAGCAGTTGCCCTGGGCTACCTCCAGCCGGCGGCCAAGATCAGCCAGGACGGCTGCGTCACGAAACCATTCGTGGAAGCTCCCCCGGCTGTCGCTGTGAATACGAGGAGTGAAGACCCACGCGCCTTCGACATCGAGCGCATCCATGCGGAAACCGTAGCGCTGCGGACGAGGGCCCGCTACGATCTCACGTGAAGTAATCGTCTGATTACCTTTGGTGGCGAGGTGGAGCCCGGCGGACCGCACCTGACCTGGGCTCGCCGTTTTCGCCGCCTAAGCAGGCAGCAAGGAAGCTGCCGTCCAGACGGGGAGGGGCGTGGTAGTGGGGATCGAGGCCCGGACCCGGACGAGAGCAGCCACGCAGGCCGCCCGGCGGCGGCGGAGCGCTCACCGGGACTGACGGCAGCGCCCCGCAACTACTGAACCCTTGGAGATGCTCGTGGAGATTACCGTGCTGGGCCTCGGCTACGTCGGCGCCGTCGCAGCAGCGTGCCTGGCCGAGAGCGGGAATCGCGTTGTCGTCGTTGAGGTAAATCAGGCAAAGATCTCGCAGCTTAACGCGGGCCAGAGCCCAGTAATGGAACCTGGCCTGGCCGAGCTGGTCACTCGGAATGTCGCGGCCAGGCTCAGCGCCACGGCTGATCTCTGCCATGCCGTCCGCAATAGCGAAGCGACGATTATCTGCGTTGGGACGCCGAGCAGCCCGTCTGGTGACGCATCGCTGACCGATCTCGACCGGGTCGTCGATCAGGTGGGCGACGCACTGCGCAAGTCGGCGTCCTGGCATCTGGTCATGCTTACGTCCACGGTCCCGCCGGGAACGACCGAGCAACGCGTGCTCCCGCGCCTGGAGGAAAAATCCGGCAAGTCCTGCGGGCGGGACTTCGGCCTCGCGTTCTCGCCGGAATTCCTCCGGGAGGGATCCGCGATCCACGACTACCGGAATCCGGCGAAGACCGTGATCGGCGCCACGGATCCGCGGGCTCTTGACTGCGCAGCTGCCATCTTCCGGGCCTACGCGCCTAGCATCACGTCCACCAGCATCGCAGTGGCGGAGATGGCAAAGCTCACCGACAACTCGTGGCATGCGCTCAAGGTGGCCTTTGCTAACGAGGTCGGCAGGTTCTGCTCAGCACTGGGTATCGACAGCCAGGCAGTAATGCAGATATTCGCGTCCGATACCCGGCTCAACATCTCCGCTCTCTATCTGAATCCAGGATTTGCCTTTGGCGGATCTTGCCTACCCAAGGACCTCCGTACCTTAGTCTATCGAGCACGCCAGCTCGGCGTAGAGATTCCCGTGCTCGAATCCATTCTACCGAGTAACCAATCGCAAATATATGCAGCACTGCACCGCATCCAGGAATTCGGCGTGCGGCGGATCGCGCTACTTGGCGTTGCCTTCAAGCCAGGAACGGACGATCTGCGTGAGAGTGCGATGCTCGGGCTGGCAGAGCTGCTGATCGGCAAAGGCTACGAGCTTACGATCCATGACGAGTACGTCAATCCCGATCGGCTGGTGGGGGCCAACCGGGAGTACGTGCAGAAAATGCATCCGCACATCGCGGCACTGCTCAGTGATGATCTTGAGGTCGTGCTCAAGGGCGCTGACCTGATCGTTGTGGCACAAGCCAATCCGGCGTATGCCGGGCTCAGTGAACTGGTTGACGACCGTCCCGTGCTTGATCTATCTGGCGTCGCCCGGACGGCTGAGCCCGGCGTCAATTACCGGGGACTTTCCTGGTGAGCAGGCGAGAGCGACCGGCCGGCGGACCGCATGTCCTGATCCTCGTGCAGAACCTCCCGGTGCCATTCGACCGCCGAGTCTGGCAGGAAGCCCTGGCCCTGGTTGGCGCCGGATACCAGGTGCACGTGGTATGCCCGGCGACCAGGGAGCACCCGCTGCGCCGTGAGACGCTCAGCGGCGTTCGCATCTACCGCTACCGGGCCGGCCCGGAGGCGCGGCGGTTCGCGGCCTACCTGGTCGAGTACGCCGTTGCGATCGTGGCGCAGCTGAATATCGCGCTGCGGATCCGGCGGCGGCATCGCATCGAGGTAGTGCACATCTGCAATCCGCCCGACCTGCTCTTCCTCGTCGCCCTGCCGCTCCTCGCGGCCGGCTCCTGCCTGGTCTATGACCATCACGACGCGTGCCCCGAGCTGATGATCGCGAAGGGACACCGGGAGGACGGCTGGCCGGTGCGACTCGTCCGGCTCTTCGAACGACTCACTTACCGGCTGGCCGACGTGTCTGTCGAGACGAACGAGAGCTACCGGGATATTGCCCTGGGGCGCGGCGGGATGTCACCCGATGACGTCTTCGTGGTGCGGTCCGCACCAGAAAGCAGCCGGTTCGCGACTGCCCGGCCGCAGCAGAGTTGGCGGCGGGGACGGAAGTACCTGGTCGGGTACGTGGGAGTAATGGGCCTGCAGGACGGCATCGACTATCTCCTGGACGCGGCCAGGATAGTCATCCGGGACTGGCAGCGCCGGGATATCCAATTCGTGCTGGCCGGCACCGGCCCCGAGTTCGCCCGGCTGCGGGAGCGGGCCCGGTCGCTTGGCCTCGGCGATCAGGTCCTGTTCGCCGGCAGGCTGTCAGATGAAGATCTGGGCGCGATGCTCGCAACTGCCGACGTCTGCGTAAACCCGGATGAAGCCAACCGGATGAATGACATCTCCACGATGAACAAGGTGCTGGAGTACATGGCATTCGGTAAGCCGATAGCACAGTTCGACTTGCACGAGGGCCGGGTCTCAGCGGGCGATTCGAGCCTTTACGCCACGCGGAACGACGCGGCTTCGATGGCCACCTGCATCGTGGCGCTTGTCGATGATCCAGCCGCGCGCGCCCGGATGGGGCAGTTCGGCCTGCAGCGGCTATTGACCACGCTGAGCTGGGATTTTCAGGTCCCGGAACTGCTCGCAGCCTACAAGAGGGCCGCCGACAAGCGACCCAAGGTTGCCGCTAAGACCCGCCGCGGGGATGACGGCAGGACGCCGGGCCGGCTCCGGCGGACAGGCTAATCATGGGGATGCATTCGCAAAAGGAGTTGTTCGTGAGTCAGAGGGGAAAGAGCGCTCGGCTGAGCGTTCTGCATGCAGTCGCGGGGTCGCTTGCCGTGCTCGCCGGGTTCACCCGCCGTGCCCCTGGCTGGTGCCAGGATCATGGCCTGCGGCGGACCGGCGGGCCGCCGGCGGAGCACGTCCAGCCCGGTCGCGGGCCGGCGCGGACTAACCTGACATTCGCATCGCTGGTGGCGCGTGAGTGGCTGCGCCGCCGTCTGCCAGCGCAGGCGGCGCGGCCCGGCGGGACGGCACGCGCGGGCACCGCGGGAGTCCTGCCGGTACCGTCCGGTCCGGCGCGGTGGCCGGGCGGGGCCGGCTGGACGGGCGCTGCCGAGCGCGCGGCTGAATCCGAGGAGGCTGCCGAGCCTGGCTGGGCAGCGGATCCCGAGTGGGCGGCCGAGCCGGCCGAGGTGGGCGATCGTGAGCAGCCTGCGGCCTGGGGCAAGCGCGCCTGATTAACATCGCCCTGGCCGGCCCGGCGCCAGGCACGGCCACCGGGTGATCGTCAGCGACCCAGCCGGGCCAGGAACTCGCCAGGCCCTTCCCGGGGATCCGGCCGCCGGGTTCGGCGGAACTACGTCCCGCCGACGAAGTGGCCAGGCAGCTGCAGGCCGAACCGGCGGCGGAACCGGTGCCTCGCCCGCCGGCGGTCGATGAATCGCCATAGCGCGGCGATGCCCACCAGTGCCAGCACGGCAAGCCCGGCTGACACCCGGGTGGACGAGCCAGCCTGCACGACGGGCCCGGTATCGCCGACTACCTCGGCGGTAATGCGATGCTGCGGCTCGACGCCCATCCTTGCCTGCCAGCCGGCCAGCAGGCGGCCGAGTTCCCGCGCCGCGATCACGAACGTCTCATGCACATTCGCCGCTGCCGTCGATGACGTCGTCAAGGTGGCTAGCGGCAGTCCATAATTTGGATATTCCTCATCATAGAGGTTGACCAGCGCCAGGCTGACGTAGGCCTGCCCGCCCGCTTCGCTAATCCGCCGTTGGGTTTGCGGGCTCATCAGGATCTGGCTCATTGCCTGGCCGCTCGAGATGAGTGACGACACGAAGATAAGGTAGGCCTTGGCGCCGTTGTTTGACTTAGGCAGCGAAAATATCACCGACGCGCTTTCCGCATATACCGGCGGACTGCTGGCGATATCATATATTAGGCCGGCCGCCAGGAATAGCATCGAGACGACCGCGGCAAGGCGCAGCTGCCTTCGCTGTACCGTCTTGCTAAGAATCATTGACCGGCCTCCACCGTGCGTCCTGGCCTCCTTGCTGCTTGCACGAAGCCCACGGCCTGCCATGAACAATATCGGCCGGCCGTGGCACGGCATCCATAGTTCCCAAGACGAGGCAGCATAAATGCCTGCGCCGTAGACTGAGCAAAAGCACGACGGCTGCCTTGCTAGCGGCGCCGCGGGCGATCCCGCCCGGACGGGCTTAAATGCCATCATGGTGGGTGCGCGAATTCGAGCATATAGAGTGGGAAAAAAATGAATCTTGGTGAATTGATCCGGATCTGGCGGCGGCGATCGATCCTGACCGCGGTGCTGCTCATCATGGCCTGGGCGGGTACGGCAGCCGCGCTGATCAGCCTGCCGCGGACTTACCAGTCGGATGCATCGGTGGTCCTGCTAGCGTCACCGTCCGCTGCCAAGCTGAACGGCGGCAACCCGTACATGAGCTTCAGCTCCTCGCTGACGCTGACCGGCGACGTCCTCAGCCGCGAGCTCATGGCGCCGCAGACGGTCATTGGTCTGGCCGCCAGGGGCTTCACCAATCCGTACACCGTGACGCTCGCGACATACAACACGGCGACGACGGGATCAGTTCTTGAGGTTGCGGTGAATGGCGATGACAAGAGCGCTGTCGAGCGTCAGCTCTATGCCGTAACGAGCCAGATCGGCGTTGCGCTTGCCCGGTTGCAGGCTGATCTCGCACCGCACAGCCGGATCCGGGTCGCGACAATCTCTTTTGCCCCGCAAGCGACGCTTAGCGTCAGCCGGACGGCACGGCCGCTGGTCATGATTATCGTGCCAGGCCTGCTGGTCGCCCTCGGGATCCCGGTGGTGGTGGACGGGCTGATCGCCCGCCAGCGGAACCGGGAGCTCGCGGCGCTTTCGCAGGGCGGGCCCAAGTCCGCGGACCATGTTGCGCTCGGGGCATTCCGGCGCTGAGCCCGCCGCTAGGCGCGGGCCAGCCGCCAGGCCGCTCCCACGCAGCCGAGTAGCAGGAAGCACAGTCCGGCCGCGATCGAGAACGAGAGCGTGTCGAACGTCGCGAAGCAGGCCGCAGCTGCGGCCACCGAGGCAGCCAGGCTCTGCGCCAGGTCACCGGCCTGGGCATCAGGCGCTATCAGGCGCGCGCTGCGCGCCGTCAGCCAGCCGGTCGCGAAGACCGTGATCAGGGCAGCCAGCCCGACCACGCCGGTCTCGATCAGCGAGATCAGGTACTGATCGTCAACGAAAAAGTAGGTTTGCGGCAGGAATGTCTGGAATCCCTGGCCGAACCACGGATGGTGCGCGAGGTAGGGTCCCGCCGCGGCGAATGCCCCGGCCCGCGACTTGCTGCTGTAATCCGTGCCAAGTTGGCCGAACAGCCCGCCGAGGCCGCTCATCAGGCCCGGCAGGGCCAGCCAGATCATCGCCGGTGCGGTGAGCAGGATCAGGTAGGCGCGGCGCCGCTGGCGCCTCGGCCAAGTCGGCAGGAGCACCGCGCAGACGACGGCCAGTCCGAAGATTGCCGAACGGGACACCGTCATCGGCATCGCGCCCGCGATGAGGATGACCTGCAGCCAGCGGCGCTTCCGGAGATCCGGTGGCGCGAAGCGGGCTTGGTGGATGGCGAGCGGCAGGCTCATTACCAGCACGGCGGCCAACTCCAGCGGATGCGCGGCCGTCGAGCTGACCCGGACCAGGCCATCGCGGCTGCCCAGATCCGTCAGCGCCGAGCTTACCGACAGGCCGGGGATAGTGATGTACTTCGCGAGCTGCAGCCCGGTGAAGAACTCCGCTATCCCCAGCACGGCCATTGCGGTGGCGCCAAGCACGATCCGGCGGAGCAGGGTTCTCATCCGCTCTACCCGGTCGATGCCGTCGGCCGCCAGCAGGACGACGCCGATCCACCCGGCCACCAGGATGAGCCCGCGGTCAGCAGCATTCTCCTGCAGGCCAGGCATGGCGATCCGGTTGGCTGATACATATGCCGCGATCATGGAACAGCCAAAGAGGACCGCGGCAGCCCGCACTGGCTGCGGCTTCCTGGCCAGATGGAGGGCAGGATGCTGGCGGGCGGCCAGATACCAGCACAGCAGGACGGCCGCGAACAGCGAGGCAGGCGTGCCTGCCGCGCCGAAGGCGCCGACCACAAGCGACGACGGGATGGCCATCAGCAAGAACAGGTAACCGGTGAGCAGCGTGACCGCATCGATCCTGCTGGCAAGCGTCGTTCCCGCGACCTGCGGGTCGGCTAGCAGCATGGTCGCGCCGCTGTCCTGCTTCCTCACCGAATCGGGAACGGAATCGGCGTCGCGCCGGGAGACCCGCCGCCGGTCCAGGTGTTACCGGACCAGGCATTTCCTGTGCCGCCCAGGGAGAAATAGGCGATCGGGCCGTAATAGCCACCCTTAGGGTAGTACGCCCGGCCGAACTGGTTGTTCTCGATGACGATGTGCGAGGTGGCGCCTTGCTGGCCGACGCCGCCGTATATGGTGTAGCCGCCGCCGGCTAGCAAATTGTCCTCGATGGTCTTGTTTGCCACCAGCTCGCCAGCCTTCGGCGCATAGATATAAATGGCGTCGGTCTGCCCGAGATGGTTGAAGATCGTGTTGTGATAGATAGTGAGCGGCTGGTCTGTCGCGCCCACGTAAATACCATTGGTGTGATCGCCGGCCTGGTACCCGGGATCGTGAATATAGTTCCCGATTACCAAGCCGGTCGTTAGCTGCACGGCGGTCCTGAAGTACGATATGTTGTTATTTGCGATCACCATCCCGTTAGAGTCCCCGAAAGTATCGTCGATCGCGTAGGTCACCCGGCCGTCGGCGGCATTTTGCCCGCTGATCGTAGAGTTCTCGATGGTGACGCCGGCCGTGTGCCGCAGGCTGATAGCGAAACTCCCGCCGGTCACGATCTGATCATCCTTGATCGTCACGTTGGACGCGACGATATCCAGGCTGCCGTGGATGGAAAGCCCGCTCAGCACGGCACCGTTGCCGGTAACCTCCACGGCGCCATCCGGGGCGATATGCCAGCCTGGCCCGCTGGTCAGCTCGCCGGGTACGGCCCTGAGGGGCATCCCCGGCGGGACCCCGGCAGTCGTCGCGTCAGGGAAGCCGCACGCGCCCGGGGCCGCCACACATCCCCCCGGTGCTGTGACTGCCGCGAACGCGGGCCGCGATCCCGGGGCCGGCGCCTGCCGGGAAGATAAGATGAAGGCCGATCCGATCCCGGTGAGCAGGGCCGCGGCGAGCCCGAGGGTGACAAGGCGCATATCCAGCAGGTCCTCGCTTCCATCCGGTGGCAAGCCGCACGTTCCCGTGGCAGGCAGCCGCCCGGCTCCCGTCCTGCAGTCATGACGGCCTAATCTCGGTGACTTCACTAAGTCACCGAGACACTACCATGCGTACTCAAATGGAGAGCTGATTCGCTGCAACCTGCGCTCCCCGCAGCTAACGTCACCGGCCCGGGTCCCCGGGCGAGCGGGCGGGCGGGCGGGCGCTCGCCGGGCGGGCTGACGGCCGCCGCCCGCCCCGGGCCGGGGCGGGCGGCGGCGGTGCCGGGAGCTGGCGGTGCCGGGAGCTGGCAGTGCCGGGAGTTATGGCGCCGGGATCGCCGCGCCGGTGGTGTCCCAGGTGTTGCCGCTCCAGGTGTTGCCCGAGCCGCCCGAGTTGAAGTAGGCGATCGCGCCCCAGAGGCCGCTCCTGGCGAAGTAGGCCTGGCCGAAGTCGTTGTTCTTGATCACGACGTTGGTGGCCGGGTTGCCGCTGGCGGCGCCGCCGTAGACGACGTACCCGCCGCCGGCCAGCAGGTTACCGGTGACGGTCTTGTTCGCCACCGGCTGCCCGGGGCCGGTGAGCGAGTCCAGGTTGATCGCGTCGGTCTGGCCGATGCTGTTCAAGATGGTATTGCCGCTGATGGTCAGCGGCTGGGTGCCGCCGCCGGAGTAGATGCCGTTGGTGTGATCGCCGGCCAGGTAGCCGGGGTCATGGATGTAGTTGCCGGTGACCAGGCCCGTGGAGACCTGCGCGGCGGTGCGGAACGCGGAGATGTTGTTGTTCTTGATCGTCATCCCGGTGGAGTCGCCGTAGACATCGTCGATGGCATAGGCCACCCGCCCGCTGGTCGCGTTCTGGCCGCTGATCGTCGAGTTCTCGATCGTGACCCCGGACGTATGCCGCAGGCTGATGCCGAAACTCCCGCCGGAGACAACCGCGACATCGTTGATCGTGACATTCGACCCGGTGATGTTCAGGCCGCCGGAAATGCTAAGGCCGGTCAGGATTGTCCCGTTACCGGTGACATCTACCTCCTGGTAAGCCTGGTTGAAGCGCCAGCCCGGGCCAGATGACACCTGGCCGGGGACCGTCTTCAGCGTCATCCCGGCGGGCACGCCGGTGTTCGTCGCGTCCGGGAACCCGCACTTGCTCGGCACTGCCTGGCAGCTCGTCGTCTGCGTACCGGCCTGCCGGGCTGGTCCGGGGCCGGCTAAGGACAGCGACGGCAGGACCTGGGTGCCGACCGCAGTGATGATGGCGACGCCCGCCGCGAGGCCGGCCAGCCTAAACGGCAGCCGGGCGCGGTGAAGCCGGGACGACGCCTGCGGGTCAGGCAGAGCGCCGACGCCGGAATCGACCTTGCTGGACATGACGTTTCCTGCTTTCTTTTGTTGGGGGTGCGGTTAGCTCTCGCTATTCGCGTGCTGCAGTTAGCGCCGCAGTGCGAGCATGCCGTAACGCATTGTCAGTGATTACGCCACGCTGGCGGGAGGCATATCGCTAAGGTTTCCGTCCATGACCGGATGGCGGGACGGCATGGTGGTGTTGTGCGCGGCGAACGGCTACGACCAGCCGGGGACAGCCGACTGGCAGCTGGCCGCGCACCTGTCCCGCCTCGTCCCCGTCCTTTACGCCGACCCGCCGGCATCCCCGCTTGGACACCGCAAGCCCGCGCCCGGGGCCCGGCTGCGGCTCGAACGGCCGCATCTGGCCCGGCTGGCCGGCCCAGCCCCGCCATTCCCGACCCGCCGCGGGATGACCGGCATCACGTCCGTGATCGTCGGCCGGGAGCTGCGGCACGCGGTCCGCCAGCTCGGCGGGAACGTCACCGCCGTGATCTCCGCCTGGCCGCTCTTCCCCGTCTGGCGGATCTTCCCCGGCGCGGTGAGCGCCTACTGGGCCCAGGACGACTACGCGGGGGGAGCGCAGACGCTCGGACTGGACGCCGCGCTCGTCCGTGCCCGCGAGCGGAGGATAGCCGCCAATGCCGATATTCTCATCACCTCCTCCCCCGGCACCGAGGCCCAGTGGCAGCGCCGCGGATACCACCCGCTGCTGATCCCCTTCGGCGCTGACACGCAGGCCTGCGCCGCCGCCGACGCCGCCCCGCTGCCAGCCGACGTGGACCTCGCCGCCCCGGTGGCGGGGTTCATCGGGCGCCTGAACGAGCGCACCGACATCACGCTGCTGGAGGCCATCGCCGAGCGCGGCCGGTCGCTGCTGCTGGTTGGGCCAGCGGATCCGTCCTGGGAGCCGCGGCGCTTCCGGGCGCTCTGCGCGCTGCCTGGCGTCCGGCACGCGGGCATGCGGCCGCTCGCCGCCATCCCGTCCTATCTTCGGGTGATCGACACCGGGATCGTCCCGTACCGGGACTCTGCGTTCAACCGCGGGAGCTTCCCGCTCAAGACCCTGGAGTACCTGGCAGCGGGCCGGCCGGTGGCTCTACGCCGCTGCCCTCGTCGCGATGGCTCGGGACTGACCTGATCACCATCGCCGGCGGGCCGCAGGACTTCGCCGACGCTACCGACAAGGCCCTGGGCGAACCGCGCACCCCGGAGCTGGTCCAGGCACGGCAGTCGTTCGCTGCGCGGCATTCCTGGTCCCGGCGGGCCGCCGAGATGCACGCCGCGGTCATGGATCTCGCCGGGCGCAACCGCCGTCAGCCCGCGCTGCGGCGTTAGGGCACGCGGAGCGCAAGGCCGGCTGGCTCGCTCGCGAACGCCGCCGCCCGCCCCGGGCCGGGGCGGGCGGCGGCGGTGCCGGGAGCCGGCGGTGCCGGGAGTTATGGCGCCGGGATCGCCGCGCCGGTGGTGTCCCAGGTGTTGCCGCTCCAGGTATTGCCCGAGCCGCCCGAGTTGAAGTAGGCGATCGCGCCCCACTGGCCGCTCCTGGCGAAGTAGGCCTGGCCGAAGTCGTTGTTCTTGATCACGACGTTGGTGGCCGGGTTGCCGCTGGCGGCGCCGCCGTAGATGACGTACCCGCCGCCGGCCAGCAGGTTACCGGTGACGGTCTTGTTCGCCACCGGCTGCCCGGGGCCGCTGGGCGAGTCCAGGTTGATCGCGTCGGTCTGGCCGATGCTGTTCAAGATGGTATTGCCGCTGATGGTCAGCGCCCGGGTGCCGCCGCCGACATAGATGCCGTTGGTGTGATCGCCGGCCAGGTAGCCGGGGTCATGGATGTAGTTGCCGCTGATCACGCCATTGGAGACCTGCGCGGCGGTGCGGAACGCGGAGATGTTGTTGTTCTTGATCGTCATCCCGGTGGAGTCGCCGTAGACATCGTCGATGGCATAGGCCACCCGCCCGCTGGTCGCGTTCTGGCCGCTGATCGTCGAGTTCTCGATCGTGACCCCGGACGTATGCCGCAGGCTGACCCCGAAGGTCCCGCCGGCCACAACCTTCACGCCGTTGATCGTGACATTCGACCCGGTGATGTTCAGGCCGCCGGAAATGCTAAGGCCGGTCAGGACCGCCCCGTTCCCGGTGACCTCCACCTCCTGGTAAGTGCTGTTGTAACGCCAGCCCGGGCCGGATGACACCTGGCCGGGAACCGACTTCAGCGTCATACAGGCGAGCACGCCGGTGTTCGTCGCGTCCGGGAACCCGCACTTGCTCGGCACTGCCTGGCAGTTCGTCGTCTGCGGCCCGGCCTTCCGGGCGGGCTTGGTGCCAGCGAATGACAGCGACGGCAGGACCTGGGCGCCGACCAGCGTGACAGCGGCGACGCCCGCGGCGATGCCGGCCAGCCACAACAGCAGCCGGGTGCGGTGCCGTCCGGAAGGCGCCGGCGGATCGGGCGACGCGCCGACGCCGGGATCGATTTTGCTGGACATGACATTTCCTGCTTTCCGTTGACTACTTGCGATGTCATGTCCACTCTCCTTATTTGGCCAGCCGGCCCCCAGAGGAAAATTCCCTTAGCTGGGCGGGGCATTATCCCTAGGCACAACGACCCGGGCCATCAGGCCCGCGGCCGCCGCGCGCGCAGATGCACGCCGCGGTCATGGATCTCGCCGGCCGCAACCGCCGTCAGCCCGCGCTGCGGCGTTAGGGCACGCGGAGCGCAAGGCCGGCTGGCTCGCTCGCGAACGCCGCCGCCCGCCCCGGGCCGGGGCGGGCGGCGGCGGTGCCGGGAGCCGGCGGTGCCGGGAGTTATGGCGCCGGGATCGCCGCGCCGGTGGTGTCCCAGGTGTTGCCGCTCCAGGTATTGCCCGAGCCGCCCGAGTTGAAGTAGGCGATCGCGCCCCACTGGCCGCTCCTGGCGAAGTAGGCCTGGCCGAAGTCGTTGTTCTTGATCACGACGTTGGTGGCCGGGTTGCCGCTGGCGGCGCCGCCGTAGACGGCGTACCCGCCGCCGGCCAGCAGGTTACCGGTGACGGTCTTGTTCGCCACCGGCTGCCCGGGGCCGCTGGGCGAGTCCAGGTTGATCGCGTCGGTCTGGCCGATGCTGTTCAAGATGGTATTGCCGCTGATGGTCAGCGCCCGGGTGCCGCCGCCGACATAGATGCCGTTGGTGTGATCGCCGGCCAGGTAGCCGGGGTCATGGATGTAGTTGCCGCTGATCACGCCATTGGAGACCTGCGCGGCGGTGCGGAACGCGGAGATGTTGTTGTTCTTGATCGTCATCCCGGTGGAGTCGCCGTAGACATCGTCGATGGCATAGGCCACCCGCCCGCTGGTCGCGTTCTGGCCGCTGATCGTCGAGTTCTCGATCGTGACCCCGGACGTATGCCGCAGGCTGACCCCGAAGGTCCCGCCGGCCACAACCTTCACATCGTTGATCGTGACATTCGACCCGGTGATGTTCAGGCCGCCGGAAATGCTAAGGCCGGTCAGGACCGCCCCGTTCCCGGTGACCTCCACCTCCCGGTAGGTCGTGCTGTATTTCCAGCCTGGGCCGGATGACACCTGGCCGGGGACCGTCTTCAGCGTCATCCTGGCGGGCACGCCGGTGTTCGTCGCGTCCGGGAACCCGCACTTGCTCGGCACTGCCTGGCAGTTCGTCGTCTGCGGCCCGGCCTTCGGACTGGGCTTGGGGCTGGCGAATGACAGCGACGGCAGGACCTGGGCGCCGACCAGCGTGACAGCGGCGACGCCCGCGGCGATGCCGGCCAGCCACAACAGCAGCCGGGTGCGGTGCCGTCCGGAAGGCGCCGGCGGATCGGGCGACGCGCCGACGCCGGGATCGATTTTGCTGGACATGACATTTCCTGCTTTCCGTTGACTACTTGCGATGTCATGTCCACTCTCCTTATTTGGCCAGCCGGCCCCCAGAGGAAAATTCCCTTAGCTGGGCGGGGCATTATCCCTAGGCACAACGACCGGGGCCATCAGGCCCGCGGCCGCCGCACGCAGAATATCCCGGTGTGCGGTAAATGCTTGGCAAGAGCCGTCAGCGCATATCGCGGCGAGGCTGCGCCGGGTCAGCCGGACTGCTTATAGTTTAGGCAATGCGGGCCCGCGAAGATAATTTAACCAACCGGGTCGGGGAAAGCGAGTATTTCCATGGTAGAGGTGCGTATGCGGGAATTGCGGAACCGGACGACCGCCCGGGGAATGCGCCCAGTGATGATAGCGGTCGCCACGGTCACGCTGGCCGCGCTCGGGCCGGCTTCGCGGGCTGCCGCGGCCAGCGTGACCTTGCCAGACATGAAGATTCTCGTTCCGGCAAATCAGGTATCAATCGGCACCAATTCTGCAAACGGGCACCGGCAGCTGCAATATACCCATATCACCTGGGATGCCGGGACCGGGCCATTCGAGATCGATCCGACTTATAACTCGGCGACTGGCACGGCCAGCTTCGTGCAGGCGATATATAACAGCCCGAGCCCGGGCGTCTGGCAGGTCGATCACTCAGTGCCGCTGGGGGTGGCTGGCGTCTTCGACCCGCCGGCCGATTACCGGTTCCCGCTGACCAGCTTCATTCTTGACAAGGTGAATGCGGACGGGTCAGCCGGCGCCGCCGTCGCCGTCAGCCCGAAGACCGACTACTGCATCACCGGGGACGCGTTCGTCGGCGGCGTCCCGAACGCGCCCAGCCAGACCTTCATCCCGCAGAGCAACTGCGGCAACCCGGCCAAGCCGCTGGGCTGGTCGGTCGGCTGGGGCGATGAGTACGACCAGACCGACGACGGGCAGCCGATCGACTTGACCGGGGTGCCGAACGGAACGTACATCCTGCGGGGCACGGCCGATCCGGAGCACCTGCTTACCGAGAGCAATCCCGCCAACAACGTGGTGGACACCAAGCTGCAGATCACCGCAAGCTCGGTGACCGTGCTCTCGCAGGCGAGCCCCGTGGTGACGCCGCCGACCGCGGCGCTGACCAGCCCGGCGGACGGCTCGAGCGTGTCCGGTACGGTCACCTTGCAGGCCACCGCGTCGGCGGCCGCGCCAGCTACCGTGGCGTCGGTCCAGTACTTGCTGGATGGCCAGCCGCTCGGCGCACCCAACACCGCCGCGCCTTATACCTTCTCGTGGGCAGTGGGCAGCACGCCGCTGGGCGCCCACCGGCTGAGCGCCAGGGTGACGGACACCAGCGGGAACATGGGTACCGCCGGTGTCCGCAGCGTGACCGTGGTTAGCGGCGGCGGCTCCGGCGGGGTCGCGATCGACCAGTCGGAAACCAAGACTGGCGTCGGCAGCGTCAGCACCGCGGCGTTCTCAACGGCCAGCGCCGGCGAGACCGTGGTTGCCTTCGTGGCAAGCGACGGCCCGGTCGGGGCCGGGCGGCAGACCGCCACGGTCAGCGGGGCGGGCCTGGCCTGGAAGCAGGTGCGCCGGGCCAACGGCCGGGCGGGTGACGCCGAGATCTGGACGGCGACGGCCGCCAGCAAGCTGACCGGCGTCGCCGTGACCTCAACCCCCGCGGTCGGCGGCTTCGATCAGCAGCTCACGGTGCTCACGTTCGCGGATGCGGCCGGGGCAGGCGCCTCGGCCGCCGCGTCCGCGGCCTCCGGCGCCCCGAGCGTGAGCCTGACCGCGAGCGCCGCGGGCTCGCTGGCGTTCGCGGTCGGCAACGACTACGACCACGCCATCAGCCGTACCACCAGCCCCGGGCAGGTGCTTATCAGCCAGTGGGTCGACACGGGCACCGGCGACACCTACTGGGTCCAGGGGACCGGCACGCCTAGTTCCGCCGCCGGGCAGAACGTCACGCTCAGCGACACCGCGCCGACCGCGGACCAGTGGAACCTGGCAGCCGTCGAAGTCACGCCCGGTACCACGCCGCCGCCGGACAAGACCGCGCCGACCATCAGCATCACCAACCCCGCCGCCGGCCAGGTCGTGTCCGGGCAGGTGCCGGTGGCGGCCAGCGCCAGCGATAATGTCGCCGTCGCCACGGTGCAATTCTTCCTCGATGGCAAGCCGCTGGGCAGCCCGGTCACCACGCCGCCCGATGCCATCAGCTGGGATACCTCGGCGGCGGCAAACGGCTCGCACGTACTGTCCGCCCGGGCCACGGACGCCAGCGGCAACGTCGGCACGTCAGCCGACGTCACCGTGACGGTGCAGAACCCGGCTCCGCCGGTCCCCTGCTTCATCATGGACGCGCAGCAGAGCGTGCACGGCCACGGCATCGTTAGCACGCCCGCATTCCACACCGCTGCGGCCGGCGAGACGCTGCTGGCATTCGTCGGCAGCGACGGCCCGAACGGACCGGCGGCGCAGAGCGTCACCGTCAGCGGCGCCGGCCTTAGCTGGACGCTGGTCCGGCGGGCTAACGGGCAGGCGGGTGACGCCGAAGTCTGGCAGGCCACCGCGCCGGCCGTGCTGACCAGCGCCACCGTCACCTCGACGCCGGCCAGGGCAGGCTACGACCAGGATCTGACGGTGATCGCGATGCAGGGCACGGCTGGCGCCGGCGCGTCGGCCGCCGCGTCGGCACCCTCCGGCGCGCCGCGGGTGAGCCTCACCACGACGGACGCATCCTCGCTGGTCTTCGCGGTGGGCGATGACTGGGACGCTGCCACCGCGCGGACCATGCCGCCCGGCTGGGTACCGCTGGGCCAGTGGCTTGACACCCGGACCGGGGACACCTACTGGTCCCAGTACACCAACGTGCCGGTCCCCGCAGCCGGCACGCTCGTCACGGCGAGTGACACCGCGCCGACGGCCGACCGGTGGAACATGGTGGCGGTCGAGCTGACCGGCGACGACGGCTAGGACGGCGCGACCAGCAGACCCCGGCGCCGGGCGGCGCAGTCAGGCTGCGCCGCCCGGCGGCCGGCTGAGCGGCGCGGGCTCTGCCGGGCCGGGCTCTGCCGGGCCGGGCTCTGCCGGGCGGGCTCTGCCGGGCGGGCTCTGCCGGGCGGGCTCTGCCGGGCCGGGCCCGGCCCGGATCCGGGCCCGGCAGCAGGACTGGCGGGACGCGCCGCGCCGCGCGGCCAGGTCGAATGATGTCCCGATGTGGCCAGATCGGCCCGTGCCCGCCGATGCCGCCTATCCGATGCTTTACCTTTACCTTTCCGGTACTAACTTTCGTTACTATTAGTGATAACCTAATTACATAAAGAGACCGTTCGCCAGCTGCTTACCGATAGCCAGCTGCCTATAAACCCCGCATCCAGCGGAGGAGGCTACCCGTGCCAGACCAACAAACGCGCACCCTTGCTTCAGCTTCGGTCAGTCCGGGCGGCCTGCTCCCCGACGAGGTGACAAGCAGCTAGCCGGATGCCGGGGAGATTCAGGCGGCTGACCGCAATCGCGGCCTGCGGACGCAGCATCACCATGCCGCCGGCAGGCACCCGCAAGGGGGGCAGGCGGCTGCTCGCCGTGACCGTCGCGGTCGTGCTGACCAGCGTCATGTCGGTCACCGTGGTCAAGGTGCCCGCGGCGCACGCCAGCTGCGGCAATCCCGTCGCGTGCGAGAATGCGCTGCCGGGCACGCCCAAGTCCCAGTGGGACGTGGCGAAAGGAGAGGGCACGACGATCCAGGGCTTCGCCGACCCGTTCAGCGTCAACGTCGGGCAGACGATCAGCTTCAAGATCCAGTCGCCGGCCACCGCCTATGCGATCGACATCTACCGGATGGGCTACTACGGCGGGAACGGCGCGCGCCTGGAGGCCAGCATCACGCCGGACATCGCGGTGTCGCAGAGCAACCAGCCGTCGGCCTGCGACGGCAACACCGCGACGGGGCTGGTCGACTGCGGCACCTGGGGCGTGTCCGCAACCTGGAACGTCCCCGCCACGGCCGTCTCCGGTGTCTACTTCGCGCATATCCACCGGACTGACGGCAGCAGCGACGAGAACCAGATCCCGTTCGTGGTGACCAGCAACGCGAGCCACTCGAACGTCGTCTTCATGACCGCCGACGAGACCTGGCAGGCGTACAACGACTGGGGCGGCTACAGCCTCTACACCGGTACCGCGACCGACACGCCGCACAGCAGCATAGATTCCGGCCGGGCCGTGCAGGTCAGCTACAACCGGCCGTTCGCGAGCCGCTTTGACACGCCGGGCGGGCAGGACTTCTTCTTCTACGCCGAGTTCCCGATGGTCCAGTTCCTGGAGAAGAACGGCTACGACGTCAGCTACGTCAGCCAGCAGGACGTCTCCGCCCCGGGAGCTGCCTCGATGCTCGAGCAGCACAAGGTATTCCTGAACGCCGGGCACTCGGAGTACTTCGATGCGGGCGACCGGGCCAATCTCACGGCGGCCAGGGACGCCGGGGTCAGCCTCGCGTTCTTCACCGGGAACACGATGTGGTGGAAGACCCGGTGGGCGGCGAGCACGTACGGCAACGAGGCCAACCGCACGCTGATTACCTACAAGGAGAGCCTGGACAGCGCGCAGACGGATCCGGCTGATCCGCCTACCTGGACCGGGGCGTGGCGGGATCCGCGGTTCAACACCTCAGGAGACGACGGCGGTCAGCCGGAGAACGCGCTGACCGGGCAGCTCTGGCTGGTCAACTGCTGCTCCTATGCCATGCAGGTGCCGGCCGCGTACGCCAAGCTGAGGTTCTGGCGGAATACCAGCGTGGCCAGCCTGCAGCCGGGCCAGACCGCCACCATGCCCGGCGAGACGCTGGGCTACGAGTGGGATTCGGACGTCGACAACGGATCCCGGCCGCCCGGCGAGATCGACATGTCGAAAACCACCGAGAGCGTGTCGCAGCTGCTGCTGACCCCCAACGAGCAGCTGGGCATGGGTAACGCCACCCACAACCTGACGCTGTACCGCGCCGCCAGCGGTGCGCTGGTCTTCGACGCGGGCACCGTCCAGTGGGCATGGGGGCTTGAGTCCGACCATGACGGGGACGCCAGGCACGCGCCCAGCACGGCCATGCAGCAGGCGACCGTCAACCTGCTCGCCGACATGGGCGCCCAGCCCGCGACGCTTGAAGCGGACCTGGCCCCGGCCACGGCATCGACCGACTCCACCCCGCCGACCTCGGCTATTACCTCGCCGTCAGCCGGCGCCAACTTCAGTAACGGCAGCGCGGTCACGATCAGCGGCACCGCCACCGACTCCGGCGGCGTCGTGGCAGGCGTCGAGGTGTCCACCGACGGTGGCTCGTCCTGGCATGAGGCAACGACGATGTCGCCGGCCGGCCAAAACGTCAATTGGAGCTATATGTGGTCGGCCGCGGGCAGCGGCCCCGTGACGATCATGTCCCGGGCAACGGACGACAGCGGCAATATCGGGAGTCCTGGATCCGGCGTAGCTGTCACGGTTAACTGCCCATGCGGCCTGTTCGGGAGCAGTTACACCCCGGCGGTCACGTCGGCGAACGACTCAAGCAAACTCGAGCTTGGCATGAAGTTCCAGGCGGCCGTGCCTGGCTGGGTGGCCGGCGTGCGGTTCTACCAGGGCACCGGCAATACCGGCACGCACACCGGCTCGCTGTGGACGTCGGCCGGCGCGCTGCTCGCCACCGGGACGTTCACGAACGAGACAGGAAGCGGCTGGCAGACGATGATGTTTGCCAATCCGGTCCAGATCAGCGCGAACACGACCTATGTCGTGTCCTACTACGACCCAACTGGTCACTACGCAGCCGACACTGACCTGCTTGACTGGCCGCTGAACACGCCGCCGCTGACCGCGCCGAGATCGGTGTACACACCCGGCGGTAGCGGCAACGGCGTCTTCAACGTGGGCGGCCATGCCTTCCCGAGGTCCACCTTCCACGGCAACAGCTATGGCGTCGACGTGATCTTCAACACGGCGCAGCCGTCCGGAGCGCCGCCGGCCGTCAGCGGCGTCACGCCTTACCCGGGGTCGTCAAGCAATCCGGTTTCGGTCACCCCGACCGTGACGTTCTCCAAGCCCATGGTGCCAAGCACGGCATCGTTCACCGTCACGGATGCGAACGGCAACGCCGTCCCCGGGACCACGACCTTCGACGGCACGAACACGACCGCCACCTTCAGGCCGGCGAACCCGCTGGCAGCGGGCAGCACCTACACCGCCACCATCAGCGGGGCGCAGGACACCTTCGGGCAGCCGATGACGCCGACCAGCTACACATATACCTTCCAGACCGGCACGGTACGGACGCCCGGCCAGTGCCCCTGCTCAGTCTGGCCCGACCTCCCGCCGCAGGCCGCATCGGACGCGGCCGACGGCGCCGCAGTCCAGCTCGGCATGAAGTTCCAGGCCGCCAACAGCGGAACCATTTCCGGAATCCGCTTCTACAAGGAGCCGGACAACACCGGAACCCATACCGGCAGCCTGTGGACATCCGCCGGGACGCTGCTGGCGACGGGAACGTTTACCGGGGAGTCAAGCATGGGATGGGAGGAACTAGATTTCCCGACGCCCGTCGCGATTACCGCGGGCACGACCTACGTTGCCTCGTACTTCGCCAGCGCCGGCCATTACGCGTTTACCCAGGGCGGCCTTTCCGCCGCGGTGACCAGCGGGCCGCTGACGGTACTGGCCAACGGCGTCTACCTCTACGGCAGCAACGGCGCGTTCCCGTCCCGCAGCTCGACATCGAACTACTGGGTCGATGTCGTATATACCCCGACCGCAGACCCGGTGGCGCCGAGCGTAACGGCCACGAACCCGCTGAACGGCCAGACCAGCGTGTCTACCGGCACCGCGGTCACGTTCACGTTCAGCAAGGCGGTGCAGCCAAGCACGATCGGGTTCACGCTGACTAATCCCGGCGGCATCTCGGTGCCGGGGACGCTGACCTACAATTCCTCGGCCAAGACCGCGACATTCGTCCCGACCAGCACGTTGGTCGGCACTCCGGCGCTGTCCGCGGGCACAACCTATACGGCCACCGTGTCTGGCGCGCAGAACATAGCAGGCACCGCCATGCCGAGTCCCTATACCTGGAGCTTCAGCACTGCCCCGGCGACTCCGCCGCCTGGCCAGTGCCCGTGCTCGATCTGGCCAGCCACCGCGCAGCCATCCGTGGCCTCGGCGAACGACGCGACCTCGGTCAACGTGGGCGTCAAGTTCACGTCGGACACCAGCGGGTCAATCACCGGAATACGCTTCTACAAGGGCGCGGCTAACACCGGCACGCATATCGGCAGCCTGTGGAGCTCGAGCGGGACGCTCCTCGGCCAGGCGACCTTTACCGGCGAATCGACCGCAGGGTGGCAGCAGGCGAACTTCCCGGCGCCGATCGCGGTGACGGCCGGCACGACGTATGTCGCCTCCTACCTCGCGCCGCACGGCGGCTACTCAGTTACCACTAACGGGTTCTCGAACGCGGGCGTGGACAACCCGCCGCTGCACGCGCTGCAATCCGCGGCCAATAACGGCAACGGCGTATACCTGTACAAGAACTCGTCCGCGTTCCCCAACGCCACGTTCAACGCGAGCAACTACTGGGTGGACGTCGTCTTCACCGGGACGAGCTCGAGCGCTCGCGGGCCGGCCGCCGTCTTGGGCAGCCCGGCCGCGGCCGCGGGGACCACCGCGCCGTCCGGCCCGGCATCGACCGCCGGGACCACCGCGCCAGGCGGCCCGGCCGCTCCCAGCCGCGCAGCATCCCGGCCAGCCTTCTCGCCGCGGCTTGGGCGGGCGCTCACCGGGTGGAACGCGGGCCGCGGCGGCGCCGCGCTGGCAGCCGTGACGACGGCGGTCGGCGACGCGACGCAGGCTGCCGGGCTCCGGTTCTACGCCGAGATGAGGCAAGCCTGCGGGCAGGTCGCAACGGCCGTGGCCGCGGCCAGGCCCAGCGCGCCGATTCCCGACCCGGCATTGCAGCACCGGTACGCCAGCGCGCTCGCCAAGTTCGCCAGGGCAGCCATGAACTGCCGGGCGGGAGTATCGGTGCATACGCACGGGGACGAGGACGTCGAGACGCATGAGAACCAGCGGATACTGCGCCGATCGATGTCGGAGTTCGTCGCCGGAGGCACCGAGCTGTACCGGGCCACCGCGAGCATCGAGGCGCTTGCCCGCAGCCGCCGGCACTAGCCGGGAAACGCCCTGAAATGCCAGTGCCACGAACTCAAATTTCACCCTATGCGGCGGGCCGGAGCACTAATACGTGAATATGCCGATTGCCCAGGAATATTCCAGGCTAAGCGGTTGCAGTACAGACATGCGGCACTACAAGGCGGCTATTCTCGCAGCTGGCCCAGTAGAGTTGATCACTGCAATGCCCCCGCCCCCTGCATCCCTGAGAGCTCATGATGAATTCTGTCAGCGTGGTCATTCCTTGCTATAACTATGGGCATTTCCTGCCGGACGCCATCAGCAGTGCGTTAGACAATCAGCCTGGCATCGGCGTGCGGGTCCTGGTCATCGATGACGCGTCCACCGATGGCAGCGCCGACGTGGCCAGGGCGATCGCGGCCACCGACGCGCGGGTGGAGGTCACGGCGCACGCGGCAAACCGGGGCCACATCGCCACCTACAACGAGGGCGTGCTGGACTGGGCCGACGGTGATTACACGGTGCTGATGTCGGCGGACGACCGGCTTGCGCCCGGCGCGCTGCGGCGCGCCGCGGAGTTGCTCGATGCGCATCCGAGCGTCGGGTTCGCCTATGGTCATCCAGTCTGCTTCCAGCACGGCACCAGTCCGCCGGCCGCCCGCACCAAGGTGCGCGGCTGGTCAGTCTGGCCCGGCCGCTGGTGGCTTGAACGGCGATTCCGCGAGGCGGTCTCGTGCATCACCTCGCCGGAAGTCATGGTGCGCACGTCGCTTCAGCGCCGCGTCGGCGGATACGATCCGCGGCTGCCGCACACCGCGGATGCCGAGATGTGGCTACGTCTCGCAGCGCACGCGGACGTGGGCTATATCCGAGGTGCTGACCAGGCGTTCTACCGAGTCCACGGGCAGAACATGACCAAGGCGCGGACGCGGCTGGTGGATTTGAGCCAGCGTCGGCTGGCCCACGAGGCTGTGCTGGAGCGCTGCGCGGACAAGCTGCCCGAGGCAGCCCGGCTGTCCGACGCCATGCACCGCAGGCTCTGCCGGGAGGCGTTGTGGTCGGCCGCCCGGGCGTATGACCGCGGACGTACCGGGCAGACGCCGGTGGCCGAGCTGATCGCGTTCGCCTTCGACTGCTGGCCGCAGGCAGCCAGGCTGCCCGTCTACCGGGGCCTTCAGCTGCGCGCCCGGCTCGGCCCGCGCGTCGTGCCCTATCTGCAGCCCTTCGTCCTGTCGGCAATCGGGCGAAAGGCGCATGACTGGTGGTGGTGGCGATCGTGGGCAAGGCGAGGGATCTGAGCGCGGCCCGGACCCGGCGCGGCCCGCGAACGGCAGGCCGCGCCGGGGTGGGCGCGGTCATTGGTCGGCGTGCTCGCCGAGCCGGGCGGCAAAGGCGGCAGCCTGCGCCCTGCGCTGCATGCCCAGCTTGGTTAGCAGCGACGACACGTAGTTCTTCGCGGTCTTCTCGGCCAGGAACATGCGCTCGGCGATCTGCCGGTTCGTCAGGCCCTCGCCGACCAGGTCCAGGACCTTCTTCTCCTGGTCGGTCAGCGCCGACAACGGGTCGACGCTGGCCATCCGCTCGCGCAGCCGTGCCATCACCCGCTGCGCGGCGTGCGCGTCCAGTGTCGACCGGCCGGCCGCCACCGCGCGCACCGCGCTCACCAAATCCGAGCCGCAGGTCTGCTTCAGCACGTAGCCAGCCGCACCAGCCATGATCGCGCCAAGCAGCGCCTGATCATCGCCGTACGAGGTGAGCATGAGGCAGGCGGTCCCCGGCAGCGTGGAGCGGATCTCACGGCAGACCGACACGCCGTCGCCGTCCGGCAGCCGGACGTCGAGCACGGCGACGTCCGGACGCAGGCCAGGCATCCAGTCCAGCGCCGCTGCCACGGTCCCTGCCTCGCCGATCACGTCGATGTCCGGTTCGGACGTCAGCAGGTCCCGGACGCCGCGCCGCACGATCTCGTGATCGTCGAGCAGGAACACGCTGATCCGGGTCTCACCGCTGCCGTTGTCACCAGCACCGCCCCCGCTGGCCTGGCCCGGGCCGGCCTGCCCGCTGCTGTTCATCATCTGCGCCCCCCGCCTGGCCGCCGGGACCGTCGCGCGCGAGCCGCGGTGCACGACCCGGGCACAGACGCATCGGCAGCAATCGCCCGCCCAGTGACGTTCGTCTCACATTATGCTACCCTTTGTAGTCAAGAAATTACTTACCGTTACGCCAATATCCCACGACGGCGTATATGCCGCGGTGAGCGAGCGGCGCCGAGAGGGCTGACACATGTGACAGGCAGCTCCAGCAACCCCAGGGTCCTCGTCATCGACGATGTCGACGAGATGCGGACCCTGATCCGCCGCGCACTCAGCGCCAGCGGATACGACGTCGACGTCGCTGCCAGCCTCGCCCAGGCGCGCGCGCTCGACCCGGCCGGATATGACGCAGTGCTGGTCGACGCAGGTCTCGGCCGCGAGCACGGCGTTGACCTGATTGAGGCGCTGCGGTCGGCGGATCCGGCCGCGGCCGACCGCTGCCTGATGATGACCGGCGGGGCCACGGACGCGATCCCGGACGGTGTCGCGCGCCTGACCAAGCCGTTCAAGCTCGACCAGCTACTCGATGCCGTGCACGCGCTGCAGATCCCGCAGCAGCCGACCTCCGGCCGGCCCGCTGGAGCCGTCCCGGCCACGCGACCCGTCCCGGCCACGCGACCCGTCCCGGCCACGCGACCCGTCCCGGCCACGCGACCCGTCCCGGCCACGCGACCCGTCCCGGCCACGCGACCCGTCCCGGCCACGCGACCCGTCCCTAACCCCATGGATGCGCGATTCGCTGGTGCCATCGGCCCATCAATGCGCGAATCCATGGGGCCGGAGAGTCCCGGGGCGACCGAGCGCGCCGCGGCCGAGCCGGGAGCGTGGCGGCTGCTGCGCCTTCTCCGCCAGCTGCGCACGCGCGAGCGCCACGAGCTTGCTGATTTCCTGCACGACGGCCCGATCCAGGACCTGACCGCCGCCAGCCTCGACTTGCAGGTGCAGGCCCGGTCGGCGGAACCAGGACTGGCTCAGCGCCTGACAGGGACGCTGCGGCAGCTGGATACGGCGGCCGGTTCGCTGCGCTGGCTCGTCGACGGGCACTGGCCGTTCCTGCTGCCGGAGACCGGGCTGGCCGACGCGGTCAGGCAGCGGACCGCCTGGCTGCTCGCCACGCCCGTCACCGTGCACGACGACAAGATATTGGCCGGGCTGTCCGCGGCTGAGGTAGCCTCCGTCGTTGACGTCGTCGAGCTGATGCTGATCGGGATCCTGCCCGCCAGCCCACCGCGCCTGCAGGCACGGGTAACCGTGCAATCCGGGACGGCCGGCATCCAGGTCGGGCTCATCTTCATCACTGCCGACCAGGCCGAGCTGGCGGCCGGTGACCGGGGGGCAGCCCGGGCCGCGCTCGGTGACCTGGCTGCCGCGCTCGGAGCCGCCGCGCACGCGGACCTCGGCGACCGGCGCTGGCAGGCCCGCCTCGTGCTGCCAAGGCAAGCCAAGGTGAACCCGTTAGTAAAAGTTAGTGACTTAAGGATCTATAACGGTTACCTGAGGTGTCAGTGTGAAGTATCTCGACGATCACCGATCGGTCGCACTGCTTGAGGCGGCACCGGACGCGATGGTCTGCGTGGCCGCAGACGGCCGGATCGCGCTGGTCAACGCCCAGGCAGAGCGGCTTTTCGGCTACCAGCGCGCCGACCTGGTCGGCCAGCCGGTCGAAGTCCTGGTGCCCGACGCCGTGCGCGGCATGCACCCGCAGCACCGCTGCGAGTATATCGCCGATCCGGTACCGCGGCCGATGGGCGCCGGGATGGAACTGTCCGGACGACGCCGAGATGGCAGCACCTTCCCGGCGGAGATATCGCTGGCCACCATCGATACCGACGAGGGGATCCTGGTCACCGCGGCGGTACGCGACGTGACCGGCCGCCAACGCGCGGAGGACACGTTCCTCGGCTTGCTTGAGGCGGCGCCGGACGCAATGGTCTGCGTAGCCGCAGACGGCCGGATCGCGCTGGTCAATGCCCAGGTGGTGCGGCTGTTCGAATACCAGCGGGACGAGCTGGTCGGCCAGCCGGTCGAGATCCTGGTCCCGGACGCGGTGCGCGCCGCGCACCCGCGGCTGCGGGCCGGATACCTCGCCGATCCGCGGCCGCGGCCAATGGGGGCCGGGATCGAGCTCTCCGGGCGGCGCCGGGACGGCAGCACCTTCCCTGCGGAGATCTCGCTGTCCACCATCGACACCGACGGCGGAATCCTGGTCACCGCGGCCATCCGGAATGTGACCGACCGGCTGGAGGCCCAGGCGGATCGCGAGCGCATCCGGTCCCGGGCGGAGCGGGACCGGCTGCATGCGCAGGCCGAGCACGAGCTGCTCAAGTCGCAGGCCGAGCGGGCCAGGCTGGAGGCCCAGCTGCACCAGTCGCAGCGGCTGGAGAGCCTCGGACAGCTGGCAGGCGGGGTGGCGCACGACTTCAACAACCTGCTGGGCGTCATCTCTAACTACGCGGCCTTCGTCAGCGAGGAGGCCGCGAAGGGATCCTCCGCAGGTGCAATGGCAGGCCGTGCGGGAAGACATCGAGCAGGTGGAGAAGGCCGCGCAGCGGGCCGCCGCGCTGACTCGCCAGCTGCTGGCCTTCGCCCGCCGCGAAGTGGTCCAGCCGCGCGTGCTCAGCCTCAATGACATGATCGCCGACCTGGAGCAGCTGCTTGTCCGCACGCTCGGTGAGCATATCGAGCTGGTCACCAGCCTGGCGCCGGATCTCGGCCCGGTGCTGGCCGACGGCGGCCAGATCGAGCAGGTGCTGGTCAACGTCGCGGTTAACGCCAGGGATGCCATGCAAGGCGGCGGGATACTGACCCTGGAGACCACCAACACGCACGTGGACGAAGCATACGCAACCGACCGGGCCAACCTCGCGCCAGGCCGCTACGTCAGCCTCAAGGTCAGTGACACCGGGATAGGGATACCGCAGGAGGTCATCGAGCGGGTCTTCGAGCCGTTCTTCACCACCAAGCCGAAGGGCGAGGGATCCGGCCTCGGGCTGGCCACCGTGTACGGGATCATCGCGCAGGCCGACGGGACCGTGCGAATCTACTCCGAGCCGGGGCTCGGCACCACCTTGACCGTGCTGCTGCCCATCACGGATCAGGCCGGGCACGCGGCGCAGCCGACCGCGCCGGAGTCCGAGGGCGGCAATGAGGTGGTGCTGATCGTCGAGGACGAGCCCGCGATGCGGGAGGTGACCCGGCGGATGCTGGTGCGCAGCGGTTACCAGGTACTGTCCGCCGAGACCGGCCGGGAGGCGGTGGAAATCGCGGGTCAGCAGCACGTTGACGTGCTGCTGACCGATGTGGTGATGCCGAAGATGCTGGGCCGGGAAGTTGCCGACCGGGTCCGGGCCTGCCAGCCCGGCGTCCGGGTGCTCTACATGTCCGGCTATACCCAGGGCCTGCTGAGCGCGCAGGGCGTCCTGGAGCCCGGGGTCTACCTGATCGAGAAGCCCTTCGCCAAGGCGGTGCTGCTGGCCAAGCTGCGCGCGGTGCTCGCCGCGCCCGCGGCTGCGCCGGCCGCCGCGCTGCCGCAGCGCTTATCGCGGCGCCGCCGCGCGCACCGGCTACCGCAGCGCCGCCGCGAGCACCGACACGACCCGCTCCTGCTGCCGGGAGGTGATTTCGGCGAACAGCGGCAGGCTGAGCAGCTCGGCGGCGTTGCGCTCGGCGACCGGAAAGGCGCCTTCGGCGTACCCCAGGCTGGCGAACGCCCGGGTCAGGTGGACCGGCACCGGGTAGTGGATACCTGCCCCGATGCCTGCCGCGTGCAGTTCCTTGAGTACCCGGTCGCGGTCCGGCACCCTGATCACGTAGAGATGCCAGACATGGCTGTTGCCGTCCAGGGTGCGCGGCCGGATGACGTCGGGGACACCGGCCAGCATCGAATCGTAGCGGGCCGCGGCCCGCCGCCGGGCGGCGTTCCAGCCGGGCAGGCGGCGCAGCTTGGCGGACAGCACCACGGCCTGCAGGGTGTCGAGCCTGCTGTTGGCTCCTGGCACCTCGTGCTCGTACTTCCGCGGCGAGCCGTGGTCGCGGATGAGCCGCAATCGCGCCGCCAGGTCTTCTCGCCCGCTGAGGACTGCCCCGGCGTCGCCGTAGGCGCCGAGGTTCTTGCCGGGGTAGAAGCTGGTCGCGGCCGCGTGCCCGAGCGCGCCGGCGCCCGCGCCGTGCCGCCTGGCACCCTGTGCCTGGGCCGCGTCCTCCAGCACCCAGGCAACGGCCCGGTCCGCCAGCGGCAGCAGCCGCTCGACCGGCGCCGCCTGGCCGTACAGGTGCACGGGGATGATCGCCCTGGTGCGCGGTGTCACGGCGGCCAGCACGGCGCCGGTGTCGATCAGGTACGTATCGTCGTCGGCGCAGTCGACAAGCACCGGGATGGCTCCGGCCCGCCAGACGGCCCCGGCGGTCGCGATGAACGTATTGGCCGGGAGGATGCACTCATCCCCCGGCCCCACGCCAAGCGCGCGCAGCGCCATCTCGATCGCGTCTGTGCCGTTCGCCACGCCGACGCAATGCCGCGCCCCGGTGAACGCGGCGTACTCGGCCTCGAAGGCCGCGACTTGGGGGCCGCCGACGAAGGCGGTGTGCTCGAGTACCTGCTGCCAGCCATCGGCCACCTCGGCGGCGACGGCAGCATGCTGCGCGGCCAGGTCGACCAGCGGGATCGCGGTCATCTGGAGTCCTTTCGGCGTCTGTTGCTGGCTTCGCCCGGCGTTACCTCGCATGGCGTCCGCGCCGTGGCCCGGCCGGGCCAGGCCGGCTGACGATGGCGGGATCCCAGCTCAGTGCCGCGATTGTTGCCTGGTAAACGGGCAGCGGGCCGGTCAGGTCGCGGCTTGGCTGCCGCTCCGCCGGGTCACGGCTTGGCGGCCGCTCCGCCGGGTCACGGCTGGGCAGCCGGGGGCCAGTTACGTCACGGTAGGCAGGCAGCGGGCCGGTTATGTCACGGGCCTCCGGCCAGGGAATCGGCACGTCCCACGGAACAAGACCGGCCCAATCGCCGGGCTCGGGCGGCGGCCCGGCTGCCGCGCCGCTGGCCGACGCCGCGCCGTTGACTGGGGCCATGGCGCCGGCCGGTGCCGGGCCGCTGGCTGGCGCCGCGCCGTTGCCTGGTGCCGCGCCGTTGCCTGGTGCCATGGCGTCGGCAGGTGCCATGCCCGCGGGGGTGGCGGCCTGGCGCAGCCGGAGAACTGGCCGGAGCGCATCGATCGCGGGCCGCATCCAGTAGCCGAGCAGGCCGATCGCCGCGATCGCTACCACTCCCCCGGCGGCGAGCGCCGCCAGAGCGGCCGGGATCGTCCGCGCCGCGACGGCCGCGGCCGCGCCGACCCCGGCGGCGGCCAGCAGCGGGAGCCAGAACCGGCGGGCCAGGGCCCGGCAGCTGATGCCGACCTTGCCCAGCTCGGCGAGGTACCACGGCAGCACCACGAACGCGGCCACCGCCGCCTCGGCCAGCCCCGCGCCGGCGATGCCGTCGGCCCGGCACCCCGCGATGAGCGCGGGCACGAGTGCCACCAGCCATACCAGCTGCACGGTGCAGACGACGCGGGACCGGGCGAGCACGACGAAGAAGTCATAGACGAGCTCGAAGATGATGCGGAGCGCGCCGAGCAGGGCAAGCCACATCAGGGCGTGCGCGGCCGGTACCCACTTCGGGCCGTACGCGAACGCCAGCAGCGGCCCGGCCGATCCGCAGATGAGCAGGCATACCGGCAGGGTGACCGAGCCGAGGATGCCCGCCGCGGAGAGGAACCCGGTGCGCATCGCGCCCCAGTCGTGCTGCAGCCTGGAGAACACTGCGGGCGCTACCGCGCGCACCGGCATCGAGAACATGTTGACCGGCCAGCTGGCCAGGTTGAAGGCAAGCGCGTAGAGGCCGAGCGCGGTGGGACCAAGCAGATGCCCGACCACGAGCTGGTCCACGTTGGCGACGGCGAACACGATGATGCTCGAGCCGGCCAGCGGCAGCCCGAACCGGAAAAGAGCGCGCGCCTTAGCCCGGTCGAAGCCGAAGCGCACCGGGGAGAACGCAGTGAACAGGATCCCGGATGCCAGCGCGCCGCTCATCCGGCCGATGGCGAGACTCATCGCCCCCATGCCCCGCCAGGCGAGCGCGATGGAAACGGCCGCGCCGAGCCAGCAGTTCACCTGGTCGGCGATCATCTTCCGGTCCTGGCGGAAGTACCGCTGCATCAGCGCGGCCGGTGTCGTAGTGACCCCGTCGACGACGACGTTGAGCGCGAGCACCCGGATCACCTCGGTGGCCGCGGGCGCTCCCATGGCCGCCGCGAACGCGGGCGCGCCGAAAAAGCAGCCACCGTAGATGAGAAGGCTGGTGACAACAGAAATCGTCGCAACGGTCGGCGCGATCTCGCTCGGCTCGCCCTCCCACCGCACGATCGCCAGGCTCACGCCGAGCTCGTTGAAGCTGAGCACGACCACCAGCGCGACGTATGCCACCGCATACGTGCCGAACGCGTGCGGGCCGAGCAGGCGGGCCAGCACGATCCCGATGCCGAGCGTGCCGAGCCTGCTGGTCAGGTTGCTGGCGAAGCTCCAGCCCAGCGCCCGGGAAGCCTGGCTGCCCAGGGAACCCGCCGCGGCCCGCGAGTGCCTCATCCCCGGCTGCTGGCGGCGGCCCGGATCACGGACACGATGTGCTGCTGCTCCGGCTCGGTCAGCTCGTGGAACAGCGGGAGGATCAGCGACGACGCCGACAGCCGTTCCGTCACCGGCAGCGGCGGGCACGGCCGGCCCGCATACGCCGGCTCCAGGTGCGCCGCCATGATGCCGCGCCGGGCGGACACCCCCTGGTCGGCAAGCATCCGCAAGAGGTCATCCCGGCGCACCGGAAACCCGGCGGGCAGCAGCACCCAGAACGACTGGTAATTCGTCGTGCCATAGGCCGGGTCGCAGCTGGTGACCAGGCCCGGGATCGGTGCCAGCAGCTCGGCGTAGCGCCGCGCGATGGCGCGCCTGCGGGTGACGATCGCTGGCAGCTTGCCGAGCTGGACAAGCCCGATGGCGGCCTGCACGTCGGTCATCCGGTAGTTGAAGCCGACCTCGGTGTAGCGCTCGATCACCGGCTGACGGCTGGCGTGCCGCTGCACCGCGCTGACATCCATGCCATGCTCCCGCAGACGGCGCAGCCGCCCGGCCAGCTCGCCGTCCGGCGTGACCAGCATCCCGCCCTCGCCGGTGGTGAGGAGCTTGCGCGGGTGAAAGGAGAAGGCCGCGAGGCCGGCGCCTGCTCCGGCTGGACGGCCGTGGTAGGAAGCACCCGCGGCGCACGCGGCGTCTTCGATGACCGCGACGCCGCGCGGCTGGCAGAGCGCCCGGATGCCATTCAGGTCGGCCGGGATGCCAGCCTGGTCGACCAGGATCACGGCACGGGTCCGGCTGCTCAGGCACGGCTCGACGGTTGCCGGGGTCAGGTTCTGGGTCGCGGCGTCCACGTCGGCGAACACCGGCTCCGCGCCGACGTACCTGGCCGCGTTGGCGGTGGCGATGAAGGACAGCGACGGGACGACCACCTCGTCGCCGGGCCCGATCTCCATCGCCACCAGGGCGAGATGCAGCCCGGCCGTGCACGAGGAAAGCGCGACCGCGTGCCGGACGCCGATCGCCGCGGCGAATGCCTCCTCGAACTCGGCCACGCGCGGGCCCTGCGCCACCCAGCCCGAGCTGACCGCGACCGCGGCGGCGGCCGCTTCTTCCGCGCCGAGCCAGGGCCGCATCACCGGGATCAGTGCTGCCGGGGCCGCCGCTGCCGGGGCCGGCGGTGCCGGGGCCGGCGGTGCCGGGGCCGCCGCTGCCGGGGCCGGCGGAGCCGGGGCCGCCGGAGCAGGGGCCGGCGGAGCAGGGGCCGGCGGAGCAGGGGCCGGCGGAGCAGCGGCCGGCTTTGCCGGGCTCGTCACCGCGGGCCTCCGGCCGGACGTTCCGCGCGCCACCAAGACACCAGCCGGCCGAGCCCGTCCGCCAGGCTCACCTCGGCCTTCCAGCCAAGGCGGTCCGCGGCCAGCGAGACGTCGGCCAGCCGGCGGGTCACCGAGTTGACGCCGCGCGGCGGGCCGAACTCGGGCGACGCGTCGCTGCCCATCACCCGGAGCATCGTGTCGGCAAGCTCGACGAGGCTGGTCTCGGTGCCGCTGCCGATGTTGAAAACCTCGTCGGTGGCGTCGCTCCCGGCGGCGAGCAGGTTGGCCCGCGCGATGTCCTCGGTGTAGACGAAGTCCATTGTCTGGCTGCCGTCCCCGAGGATCAACGGCGGCTGGCCTGCCGCGATCCGCTCCATCCACCTGATCAGGACCTCCGTGTACAGGCCGTGGATGTCCATCCGCGGGCCGTAGACGTTGAAGTAGCGGAGCGCCACGTAGTCGAGGCCGCGCATCTGGTGAAAGCTGCGGAGCAGGCCCTCGTTGAAGGTCTTGGCCGCCCCGTAGATCGTGTCGTTGCCGTAGGGGTGCTGCCGTTCCGTCGTCGGGAACTCACCGGCCAGGCCGTACACGGATGCCGACGACGCGGCGATCACCTTGCGGACGCCCGCGTCGGCGGCCGCCTCGATGACCTCGTAGCTGCCGTCGACCAGTACCTCCAGCGCGAGCCGCGGCTCGGTCGCGCACTGGGTGATCCTGATGGCCGCCTGGTGGAATACCAGGTCGATCCCGGACATCAGCGCGGTTACCAGCTGCCGGTCCCTGATGTCGCCCTCGACCAGCCGGACGTTGCCCGCTGCCTGCGCGCGGGCCAGGTTGGCCGGCCGGCCTCTGACGAGGTTGTCCAGCACCGTCACCTCTGCCGCGCCGGCCGCCACGAGCTGGTCCACGATCGTCGAGCCGATGGTGCCTGCCCCGCCGGTCACGAGGCAGCGCTGTCCGCTGATCATCTGCTTTCCCTTGCTCCGAGGGGAACCCGGGCTCCATCGCGCTCGGCGCTGCGCGATGCAGCCTCGAGCAGCGCGAGCACGCGCAGGCCAGCCGAGCCGTCGGTCAGCGGCTGCCGCCGGGCGGTGATCGCATCGGCGAATTCCGTCATCACCGACAGCAGCGCCTCGCGCTCGGGCAGCGTGGGGACGCGGATGTCGCCGATCCGGTAGGAAACCAGCGCCCGCCGCCGCTCGTCACCGGCCAGGGCAGCGTCCGGGAGGCGCGCTACGCCACGATCGTGGATCGCCAGCCGCGCGGCCGGGTTCATGTCATCCCAGATAATGGTCTGCTTCGAGCCGCCGAACACCGTTGTCCGGATCTTGGTCGGGCTGAGCCAGTTGACGTGCACGTGGGCAAGCGCCCCGGTCGAGAGCCAGACCGACAGGTAAGCCAGGCACGCCCGGCCTGCCCCGATCGGGTCAGCGGTGTGCGCGGCGACCGCGACCGGGACCGCGTGCTCCGGCAAGACGAAGTCCAGGATCGACAGGTCATGCGGCGCCAGGTCCCACAGGACGTCCACGTCCGGCTGCACCAGCCCGAGGTTTATCCGGACCGAGTCGACAAACTGGATGTCACCGATCTCCCCGCGGCGGACTATCTCCCGGACCTGGCGGACGGCCGGCGTATAGCAGTAGGTGTGATCGCACATCAGGACAAGCCCGGATTCGCGCGCCAGGTCGATCAGCTTGGCTGCCTCGGCCACCGACGGGGTCAGCGGCTTCTCCACCAGGACGTGCTTGCCGGCCGCCAGCGCAGCGCCGACCAGCTCGAAATGCGTCGCGGCGGGGGTGGCGATCGCCACCGCGGCCACGCTGGGATCATCCAGCACGTCGTCGTAGCTCGACGTGGCCCGCACCGTCGTGTGGTAGCCGAGCACGGCCTCGGCCCGCGCCGCGTCCAGGTCGCAGAGCCACTTCAGCCGGATGCCGGGCGTGCCGACCGCGGCCCGGACGAGATTCGGTCCCCAGTAGCCCGCGCCGATTACGGCTAATCCGATCGCCGACGTCTGCCTGCCCGCGCTGATTGCTGCCTCCCATGGTCTGGTACCGGTCCGCGGCACGCTTATCCGGCAAAATGCGGTCAGGCCAGATCTACTGGGCGCAAAACTGCGCACATTGTCACCGGGCAAACACCGTATCGCCGTTATCCCGGAATTATAGCGCGCCCAACTAATGGCTGCCGCGCTCGCGCTCAGCAGGTCCAGGAATCGACTGGTTGGCTAGCAATTAAAGTGACATACCGCATGATATGCGGCCGTCCCGGAAGCCAGCCGTTACCGCCGCTGACGGTCTCCGCAATTCAGCCTTGACCGCCGCCGCTGCCGGCCGCCCTCCCGTCCGGCCCGGTGAGCAGCCGGTACCGGCTCACTGACCGCGCCTCGGCGATGACGCGATCGTCAAGGCGCGGCAATTCAGCGACCATGCCACGCGGCTGTGCCGGATTGCCGAAGGCGACCATGCCTGCTGGTATGTCCCGAGTTACCACGGCACCGGCGCCAATAAGGGCGCCAGCGCCGATGCGCACGTACGGCAGGATTGTCACGTTGACCCCGACCTGGGCGGCCGCGCCTATTTTCGGGCCGGCCATGATTTCGGCGGACCGCTGATCGCCAGGGTAGAGATCGTTGGCAATCGTCACGCCCGGCGCCAGGAAGACGTCATCGTCGAGTTCGGTAAATTGCGCGACATAGCAGTTGCAGTGGACCTTTGCCCGGCTGCCGATCCGGCAGCCGTAGTCGATGACGCTGTTGCTCCAGATGGAGACGTCGTCGCCCAGCGCACAGCCTTCCCTGACGACGACGCCGTGCCCGGTCTGCAGGCGCTGGCCGATGGTCGTGCCGTGGTAAAGCACGGTTCCGAAGCGCAACCGCGCACCTGCGCCGAGAACGAGCGGGCTCCCGCCGCCGCGCGAGGCCGGATAGCCGACGATCACTCCCGCGTCGACGCCCGCGTCAGTTGAGTCGGGCTGCCGCTGCGCTGCTTGTCCCAGTTCATCGGTCATTCTCAGGCTCCAAGACGTCGCCGTTCCCGGCCGCGGCCAGCTGCCGCGGCGCCGTGCCAGGGGCACACGATAGCCATCCGGCCGCAAGTATCCCGCTGGCCGGCGAAACTGCTGCGCTGGCGACCGGGCGCTGCCCGGCTGTCAGGTTGCCCGGTTGAGCACGGCAAAGCCAGATATGCAATATTTATAATGATAAATTAAGCATGGCGAAATTAAGCATGAAACTCCCGGACGCTTTACTGAGGCATTAGTCGAATAATGCATGCCGCGCTGCTGAACAGCCGCATTCTGGCCGTTCAGCCGTCCATACTGTTCCGCCATGACAACCGTCGTGATTCCCGCGAATAATGAAGGCCAGGTGATCGGGCGGCTGCTCAGGCAGCTCATGCCGGTCATGTCACCGCCTGATCTCAATGTGCTTATTGTCGCTAATGGCTGCAGTGACGACACTGCGAAGATAGCCGCCTCTTTTGGGTCCGGCGTCCGGGTAATTACCATTCCGATGGCTTCTAAGAACGCGGCGCTAGTCACCGCATACCGGGCCGTGCGGGATTTCCCGGTCGTGTATGTCGATGCTGATGTCGAGCTGCGGGACTGCGACGTCCGGGCGCTGGCCGCTGCGCTGCGCCAGCCCGGGGTACTTGCCGCCGCGCCGGAGCGGGTGCTGGATCTGGCCTGGCCCTGGCCGGTGCGCTGGTTCTACGACGTCTGGTCCCGCCTGCCCGAGGTCCGCTGCGGGCTGTGGGGGCGGGGCGTCATCGCGCTGACCGCGGCCGGGCAGCAGCGAATGGCCGGCCTGCCGCCGCTGATCGGGGATGACCTGGCCGCATCGCTGCTGTTCGGGCCGCACGAGCGGAGCATCGTCGGGGCCGCGCAGGTGCTCGTCCACACACCGCGGACGTTCGCCGACCTGCTGCGTCGCCGGGTCCGTGCCGCTACCGGGCTGGGTCAGCTGGAACGGACGGACGGCGCGCCGGAGTCGACCGCGCGGACAAGGATCTGCGACCTGACCGCGATCATCCGTCGTGAGCCGAGGATGACGCTGCGGGTGGCCTACTTCCTGTCCATGGCCGTCCTCGCCCGGCTGAAGGCACGGCGCGCGGTGGCCCGCGGCGACTACTCGACGTGGCTCCGGGACGAGAGCAGCCGCCGCCCGGCAACCCACGGCGTGATCGTCGGTCACAGTGCCGGCCGCGAATAATCCCGGCCGGCCACGAATAACTTGGCAGGCCATGAATGACTCCGCCCGGCAAGCATGCTTACGGGCAGTTTATTCCGGCTTTATTACCGTGCCCGGCCGCTAGAATCTGTGAAATAGCCTGCCTGGTGCGCAGAAATTGTTAGTCTTTGCTGCATCGGATAACTGCGAGCCGTTCTAGCTGTGTCCCATTAACCTGGTGACGCCGACCTGCGCGGATATTAGCAACCCGCCAGCGCGGCGCCTTCCAGGACTTATCCCGACGCCTGTTCCCGCTGACCAGCGCCGGGCCGGGCACGCATGGGCAAAAACGGCGAGCAAACAGGTACAGGAAGGAGCTCTCGGGGCGGTATGAGCGTTACCGACAACATAGTCGATACAAATCACGGCATTGCTGGCGCAGATCGCGGCATAGCCGAGGCAGATCCACGGCGCGAGTTCCCCGGGCGGTCAGCGGCCCCGGGCAGGTCCGCAGCTTCCGGACGTTCCGCTTCCCAGCGGCGGTCCGCAGCATCCGGCACGACAACATGGACGGCTAGCTACCTGCGCTGGGCAGCCGCCGTCGACGGCGGCTGCGCCGCGGCGGCCGGCCTGCTGGCGGCCCGGCTCCGGTTCGGCGGCGATGGCAGCGTGCCGCTCGCCTATCTGGCTATTACTGCTGCCCTGCCGGTGCTGTGGTGCGCGGCGGTGCTGCTGGCCGGCGGGTATGACTCGCGATTCATCGGGCTCGGCTCCGATGAGTTCCGCCGGGTACTCAACGCGATGGTCACCCTGATGGCCGGGGTGGCGATCCTGGCCTACTCGGCCAAACTCGACCTGGCCCGCGGCTATATGGCCGTCGCCCTGCCGTCCGCGGGAGTGCTCGCCCTGGCGGGCAGGTACTACCTCCGCAAGCGCCTGCACCGGCAGCGCCGCAGTGGCTCCCGTACCCGGCGGGTGATCGCCGTCGGCCACGCGGCCGCCGTCGCCGACCTGGCGACCAGGCTGCACCGGGACAGTTACCACGGGCTGTCGGTGGTCGCCGCCTGCCTGGCCGGCGACGCGGAGCCCGAGGAAGTCGCCGCCGTCCCGGTGGCCGGTGACCTGGCCGGCGTCACGGCGGCCGTCAGCCGGTTCAGCGCCGACACGGTGGCCGTGCTCGCCTGCCCGGAGATGGACGGCGCGCGCCTGCGCGAGCTCGCCTGGGAGCTGGAGAAGACCGGCACTGACCTGTGCGTCGCGGCGGCGCTGCTTGACGTGGCAGGCCCGCGGACAACCATCCGCCCGGTCGCCGGGCTGCCCCTGCTGCACCTGGACCACCCGGAACTCGCGGGCGGGAAGCAGATCGTCAAGGGCGTGTTCGACAAGGCCATCGCCGCTGCGGCGCTGATTGGCCTGGCACCGCTGTTCGCCGCCATCGCACTGACGATCTGGCTGACCGACCGCGGCCCGGTGTTCTTCCGGCAGACCAGGGTCGGCAAGGGCGGCGGCGCGTTCACGCTCTACAAGTTCCGCACCATGGTGGTGGATGCCGAACGGTGGCAGCCGCTGCTCGCCGACCGCAACGAGGTGGACGACGTGCTGTTCAAGATCCGCCGAGATCCGCGCGTCACCCGCCCTGGCGGGTGGCTGCGCCGCTGGTCACTGGACGAGCTGCCGCAGCTGTTCAACGTCCTGCTGGGGGACATGTCCCTGGTCGGGCCGAGGCCCGCGCTGCCGCAGGAGGCGGCGCGCTACGGCGACCTGATGCGGCGCAGGCTCGCGGTAACCCCGGGCCTTACCGGCCTGTGGCAGGTCAGCGGGCGGTCGGACCTGTCCTGGGATGACGCGGTGCGGCTTGACCTCAGCTACGTGGAGAACTGGTCATTAGCCCTTGACCTCCAGATTCTCTGGAAGACCGGGTCGGCGGTCATCCGCGGTGCCGGGGCTTATTAACTCTGCCCAGCGGGACTACGCCAGACAGGAGGGCACGTTGCCCAGCTCGCTTATCCACCGCGCGGTCAGTACGGCCGCCGCGGTCCGGGCGGTGGTCGCCAGGCCGCCGTACGTCACCCCCGGCCATTTCTACTCACCGCTGACCGCCGAGGCCGATCGCAGCCGCGCCCTGGGCTGGACCGAGGCGCCCGGCGTGGAAATGGCTGAAGACCGCCAGCTGGCCCTGGCGGCGCAGCTGGCGCCGAAGCTGGCCGAGCCTCCGCCGGGCCCGCGCTACGTCGCGGCGAACAACATGTACGGTCCCGCCGACGCCGCCGTCTACCGGGCGATGCTGGCCCACCTGCGGCCTGCCCGGGTGATCGAGGTGGGCTCCGGTTTCTCCACCGCGCTCGCGCTCGACGAGACGGAGGCCAGCCGCGAGATCGCGGCGCTGGACATCACCTGCATCGAGCCATTCGCCGACCGGCTGCTTGCGATCATGAGCGAGTCCGACCGCAGGCGGCTCACGCTGCTCCGCAAGCCCGTGCAGGACGTCGACCCGGCGACGTACGACCGGCTCGGTCCCGGCGACGTGCTGTTCGTCGACTCGACACATGTGGTGAAGGCCGGCTCGGACGTGGTCTGGCTTTTCCTGCACGTGCTGCCCAGGCTCGCTCCCGGCGTCGTGGTGCACGTGCACGACGTGTTCTGGCCGTTCGAGTATCCGGCGCACTGGCTGGAGCAGCGCCGCGACTGGACCGAGGCCTACCTGGTGCACGCGTTCCTGGCCGGGAACGCCAGCTGGGAGATCGTCTTCTTCACGTCGTGGTTCTGGCAGTGCCACCCGGAACTCGTGCCGCCGCCACTGGCCCGCGAGGAGCCTGGCTCGATCTGGCTCCGCAAGGCGCACTGACCGGCGAGCAGACCGAGCCGTTGCTAACCAGCGACCGGGATGGCTCGTTAAAGCGGTTAATCCCGGAGGTAACGGGCGGGAGCTCCGGCCCATACCTGACCGGCCGGCACATCGCTTAGCACGACCGAGCCCATTCCCACCAGGGCGCCGGAGCCCACCGACCGGTTTTCGCGGACCAGGGCTCCGGCGCCCAGATAGGCATTCTCGCCAATGTGCACCCCGCCGCCCAGCCGGACTCCGGAGGCGAGCGTCGCGAAGTCCTCGACGACATCATCGTGCGTCAGCGTGACATGCGGCATCACCGCAACGTGCGATCCGACCCGCACTGCCGCGGTCAGCGCCGCGTACGCCAGCAGGACGGAACCCGGCCCGATGCGTGACGATGCCGAAACGGCCGCGGTCGGGTGCGCGATGGTCGCGTACCGGTCAGCCGGAAGGTCCAGCTTCTTGATGATCCTGGCGCGGCTCAGATAGTTATCCGGGCGCCCGGTGCACACCACGACTGCGGCGCCGGGCACGCTTGCCAGTTCGCTGATCCCGCCGAGGACCGGTAAGCCGTCGACGCAGGCGCCGGCGAGGGCCGGGTCATCATCGAGATATCCGAGCAGCCGCCAGGTGGCGCCCGCCGCATTGCTGGCGCGAATTGCCTCTGCCGTTTCGCGGCCGAACCCGCCAGCGCCAATTACTACCAGATCGCCACCTGGCGCCATTATCAGGTCATCTCCCGGCGAATCTTGAAATTGACCGAAACCGACCAGCGCCGAACGGCGCCGTGCATGCCGATAGTACGTCAGCGGGCTGAGACTGCGTTGGTTGCGTTCATCGGCGTGGCTGGTATTTCCATATGACGTAGGTGCCCAGGCCGTAAGGCTTGACCTCGGTGCCGTAAGGCACGACCTGGATGATGCGGTAGCGGGGGTTGCTGTGCAGCTGCGTGGCGAGGCCGTGGTCAAGGGCTGCGGTGTCGGTGAAGTTCAGGGCGATGAAGGAGAAATATCCGGCGGCGATGTACTTGGCGAAGGCGGCGGGATTGCCGGCTGCGACGATGCCAGCTGCCTGGGGCGGGGTGCCGGTGCTGGCGCCGGAGGGCAAGACGATGTTGCGGGTGCTGGACCACCGCCGCCACTGCGTCCCGGACGGCAGGTAGTACTTCGCGATGGAGGGATCCTCGACGAGCAGGCGCCCGGTGCCGTGCTCAGCGAGCGGGCGCAGTATCGCGATGAAGCTAGTCGCGTTAGGCCAGCTGGTGGCGAACGACCACGACTGGCTGGCTCCCAGGGAGGCGGGGAAGATGAGCGCGATCACGCAGGCCCCGCTGGTGACAGCCTGCTGCCGGCCGGCCGGCGCGGACGCGATCAGCCGGTCCGCCGCAAAGCCCGCAGCGATGGCGGCGAACCAGGCGCCCAGGCCGACGTGCTGGTTCAGCACCGCCGCGGTATGCAGCCAGGCCTGCTCCAGCGGACCGAGGACGGCGGCGCTGGCCAGGACCGCGAGCAGCCATGTCCGGGCGTGTCCGTCCCGGCCGGCCCAGCTCATGATGACACCGCACACGGCCAGCAGGACGAGCAGCCCGGCCCAGTACCAGGTACTGGACAGCACGGCCAGCGGGGAGCTGGTGTGCGCCACCGGCGCCAGGATCGTCTGCCGCAAGCCGCTGAGGTAGCCGCTGCCGCCGATCAGCAATCCGGCCGTCAGCAGCGCGGCCAGCACAATGACCAGGGTCGCGACCCGCCGCAGCGCGATCCGGCCGCCAGGCGCCGGGAACGCGGCGAGCACCGCGAGCACGGGCACCAGCACGTCAAACAGGATCGAGGAATACGCGGCGGCGTTGGCCAGCGCCAGCGCGGCACCGGCTGCGGCCATCCAGCCAGTTGCCTCCCCCTCTTTCCCGGCACGCAGCACGCACCATGCCGCCAGCGCGACCAGGAACAGCGCCATGGCGTCGTAGGTGGCGAACGCGCCCAGGTGCAGCGTCGGGCCCAGCACGGCGAACAGCGCGGCGGCGAAGAATGCGGCCCGCCGCCCGAACAGCCGCCGCGCGGCGCTCCACAGCAGCGCGGTCGCCCCCAGCATGAAGACCAGTGACAGGATCCGGGCACCGGCCAGCCCCCCGGCACCGTCCGCCAGCGCCGCGACCGGCGGGTAGATAACCGGCGCTCCGGAGAAGTAATACGGAAACGGCGGGATAGCCGTGCCGTGCAGCCAGTGCGCCCACTGCAGGTGCCCCGCCCACAGGTACAGGCCTTCATCCTGGAACGCCGTGTCGGCCCGCACCAGCCGCAGCGACAGCACCGTCTGGACCACGAGTACCGGCAGCAGCGGCCAGCTACCCGGAACCCGCCAGCCGGTAGCCCGCTCTTCCCCGTCCGAGGTGATCCGCTCAGCCACCGACGTCCCGGCCGCCGAGGATTCCCCGGATGCCGAGGTAACCTGCCGGCCGGACCGTGTTCCTCGCCGCCACTGGGGCCGTGCGGCACCACCAGCCGCCGGCCTGATGAGCGTCCGCGCGCCCGATGAGATGCCATCCATGGCCGGTCCCGCCTTTCCGTGCCCGCCGTCGTTAAACAGACGCCGACCAGAGCTTCCCGGCACACCGCGTGCAAGCCTAACCGGCCCGGGCCCAGGACGCAGGTGCACGGATAAATCGGCAAATCGCGCAAGCAGCCGTGCTGCTGGTCGTGGTGGTCGTCCTCGATCGCTGCAATGGATCCCGTGAGCCGGGAAGCCTGGTCGGCACGACGTTCATACTCCTCTGCCAGGAACCCGCGATGACCGCCGTTATCGGCCGACGATCTTGATGGCTCGTGCCAGAAGGGCGGGGCAGCGCGGGCTCCGCGCGCTGGGTGCGGGACACTGGCTTGTCAGTGCCGCTAAACCGGTCCTGGACCTTTGGGAGAGCTGTGTCGGATGAGCGCCCGCCGCCGGTGACTGAGGTCTTTTCCGGGCGGACGGCGTGGGCGCGGAATCTGCAGACGCCGCTGCGGACGTTCCTGCGCACCGAGACCGGCAGCGCCGTGGTGCTGCTGGCGGCGGCGGTGGCCGCGCTGGCCTGGGTGAACATCGACGAGTCCTCCTACGAGAGCGTGTGGCATGCGGTGCTGTCGGTGCGGCTCGGCGGGGCCGGGGTTACCCAGGATCTGCGCGGCTGGGTGAACAGCGGGCTGATGACGTTCTTCTTTTTCATCTTCGGCCTGGAGGCCCGCCGGGAGTTCGACATGGGCGAGCTGCGGGAGCGGCGGCGGCTGGCGCTGCCGGTCGCGGCCGGGTTGGGCGGGCTGGTGGTACCGGTCGCCATCTACCTGGCCGTGAACGCCGGCCGTCCTGCGGCGCACGGCTGGGGCACGGCGATGTCGACCGATACGGCGTTCGCGCTGGGGATGCTGGCCCTGACCGGGCCGCGGTTCCCCGGCCGGGTACGCGCGTTCCTGCTGTCGGTAGCAGTGGTGGATGACCTGGTCTCGCTGGTCGTCATCGGCGCCGTCTACAGCCGGGCCATCGCGGTGGTCCCGCTCGCTGCCGCGGCCGGGATTTTCGCGCTGGTCATCGCCTTGCGGCGGGCCGGGATCCGGACCGGGATCCTCTACGCCCTGCTGGGGATCGCGGCCTGGGTCGCGGTGCTGAAGTCCGGGGTCGACCCGGTGGTCGTCGGGCTGCTGATGGGGCTGGCGACGTACGCCTCCCCGGCCGCGCGGACCGACCTGGAGCGGGCAAGCGACCTGTTCCGCAGCTTCCGCGAGCAGCCGACCCCGGAACTGGCCCGCTCCGCCAGCATCGGGCTCACCTCGGCGATCTCGCCGAACGAGCGGCTGCAGCAGCTCTACCATCCCTGGACCAGCTACGTCATCGTGCCGCTGTTCGCGCTCGCCAATGCCGGGATCATTATCAACGCTGGTTTCCTGGCCCGTGCCTACGCCTCGCCGGTCACCCTGGGCATCCTGCTGGGGTACGTGGCCGGAAAGCCGGCCGGCATCACCGGCGCGTCCTGGCTGCTGACCCGCCTCAGCCGCGGCCGCCTGGGCCCGCCGGTCGGCTGGGCCGCGGTCGCCGGCACCGGCACCATCGCCGGGATCGGCTTCACCGTCTCCATCTTGATCGCGACCCTGGCCTTCACCGGCGCGCAGCTGCAAGAAGCCAAGCTCGGCGTGCTATCCGCCGCGCTCGCCGCCTCGCTGATCACCTGGCTGCTCTTCCGCGCCACCGCGAAGCTCCCGGCCAGGCTGCAGTTCCGCGCCCTGCTCGGCACCGCCGAGGCCATCACCGACCTCGGCGCGCCGGTCGACCCCGGCCGCGACCACATCCGCGGGCCCGCCCGCGCGCCGGTCACCATCGTCGAATACGGCGACTTCGAATGCCCCTACTGCGGCCAGGCCGAGCCGGCCGTCAGGGAACTGCTGGCCGGCCACGGCGACGTCCGCTACGTCTGGCGCCACCTCCCCCTCAACGACGTCCACCCGCACGCCCAGCTCGCCGCCGAAGCCGCCGAAGCCGCCGCCGACCAGGGCAGATTCTGGGAAATGCACGACCTGCTGCTGCACCACCAGGACCACCTCCTGACCAGCGACCTGGCCCGCTACGCAGCCGACACCGGCCTCGACGGCCCGCGCTTCCGCGGCTACCTCGCCAGCCGCGCCGGCGCCGCCAGGATCGCCGAAGACGTCGACTCCGCCGACCTCAGCGGCGTCTCCGGCACCCCCACCTTCTTCATCAACGGCCGCCGGCACCAGGGCGCCTACGACATCACCGCGCTCACCACCGCCGTAAAAGCCGCCAAGGCCCGCACCCTGAACCGCAAGCCACCGCCAGCCACCACCCCGACCCGGCCCTAGCCGGGCGGGGCCGCCGCAGGCCTGCAAGCCGGGCTTGATCATTAGCCGGTGCGGGCCGGCCGGCTCATCCCGCCGCTGGTGAACGGGCTGGTGCTGCTGGTGCACGAGATGGTCTGCCCACTGGGCGCGTCGCACACCCAGTCCGAGCCATAGGCGCTGACCGGCAGCACGCCGGGCGGCAGCCTCTCGGTGATCGTCACCGGCTGGTCCTCGGTGGCTCTGGAGGAGCTGCCGGTGACCGTGTAGGTGACCGGGCTGCCCGCGGGCAGGCTGGACTGGGTGTAGCTGGTCTGCGCGACCGACAGCACCGGCACCGCGTTGAAGCTGGTCACCACGACGTTGTCGGCTTCGTGGAAGTCGGTCACCGAACCCGTCGAGCCCACCCAGCCGAACGCGAGCTGCTTGGGGATCCCGCTGGCGTTGACCCAGCTCGAAGGGTAGAGCCCGGACGGCACCACCGGCAGCGCGCCGACCAGGCTCCGGGACGTGCCGCCGACCGGGGTGAACGTGACGTCCTAGTCACCGGCCGGCACCACAAGCCCGGAGTCAGTGGTCACCGACGAGCCCGTCGGGTTGAAGACCACGCTGCGCTGCTCTGCAGCGCGCAGTACCGGCGGCCAGCACGAACGCCAGCCCGTCCGCGCCATTACCGCCGTACTGGTAGGAGTTGAACGTCACGTCCAGGCCCCGCGACGTGGGCACGCTGGTACCGGCGAACACCCCGCCTACCTGGGATGTCGAAGAATTAGTGAAGCGGAGTGTGCCGGATCCCTGCGCGTCGGTCGAGTTGCTGCAGCTGGCCAGCGGGTTCTTGGCGGCGTTGCCAGCGGCAGACAGGCAGGCGGTGTTTGTCCCAGTCGGCGCAGCAGGAAGCGATACCGATCCCGCCGGACCATCCACGGTGTTGTCATGGAATGGCTGGTTGAACAGTACCGTCCCGGCAGCTAAGGCACTCGGCGCGGATACCGCCGTCGCGACCCCGGCCCCGCTGATCACCAGCATGATCGCCACGGCACGCGACACTATCCGCCGGGCCGGCCCGGCGAAAGCCATGCCTCTCCCGCTGACTAGCACCATTTCCCCCGTTATCACGATCGGTTACAACTCGGATAAATCGAATGGCAATAGCGGCGGCGTGCGCTTCGGGTTTTATGGGGTCGCGGTGGCGATGTAGTCGAGCGTGCCCTGGTAGCTGCCGCTGAGCACGTCGGGCACGCTTATCTGGTAGTCGTTGCTGATCAGGTCGCCATCGGGGTCCGATGGGCCGCTCTGGTCGTGGACGAGCACCGGGACGGCGAGGGACTGGAAGATGGCCTGGCCGGTTTCCCGTACGTTGAGGTCACCGAACGGGATGGTGTCGCCGCTGCCGGACAAGGTGAGGTCCGGGGAAGCCGGCTCGACCGTCACCTGGTATCCGGCGGGGCTGTTGGTGGTGACCAGCATCGTTACCACCCCGTCCTGCTCAGCGACCGCGCCCGGCGTCCCGGCGAGGGTGAAGCTGCTGGTCAGGTTGTTCAGGGCGATGCTCTGCGGAAGCACTGTCACGTCGGCTGTGCAGGCCGGGTCGGTGGAGCTTGACCCGCAGTTGCTGCCCTGCGCTGCCGTGCTGACCGTATTGACAAGCGTCGTGCCGCTGCCGTCCTCGCTGTTGGTGGTGACCGAGTAAGTGACCACGGCCGTCGCGCTGACCGGCAGGTCGCCGGTCCAGGTGATGACTCCGCCGGAGAAGGCCACCGTGCCGATGGTGGCGGCGGCGTCGGCGTTGTAAGCGGCGCTGTTGAGCACGCCGGACAGCGGGTCACTGATCGTGGCAGCCGCATATGGTACCTGCCCGGTGTTGTCGATCACGATCGTGTAGCTGACGCCCTCCCCGGCGACTACCTGGCTGGTGCTGGCGGTCTTGGTGATGGTGAGCGCTGGGGTAAGTACCGTCACCGCGGCGGTGCACGCGCTGCCGGGCCCGGCCGGCGGGCAGGTGCTTCCCGCGTCAGCGGAGGTGACCGTGTTCGTAAGCGTCTTGTCGCCGGAATCGGGGATGGCGACCGTCACGGTGTAGGTGATGGTGGCGGATGCGCCGACGGCGAGATCCCCGGTCCAGGTCAGGGCGGGGCTGGCGAAAGTGACCGTGCCGGTGGTTGCGGTGGCGTCGGAGTTGTACGCGGCGTCATCAAGGACACCGGTCAGCGGATCGGTGATCTGGGCGCCGGTGTAGGGGGTCTGTCCGGTGTCGGCGACGGTGATGGTGTAGCCGACGACCCCGCCGGGAACGGCGTTCGTGGAATCGGCCGTCTTGGTGATGGTCAGCGCGGGGATGAGGTCGTTGACCGTGGCCGTGCAGGCCGGGTCGGTTCCCCCGGCCGGGCAGTTGCTCCCGGCTGCCGCGGAGGTGACGGTGTTGACCAGTACCTGATCGCCAGTATCGGGGTTGCTGACGGTGACGGAGTAGGAGACGACTGCCGACCCCCCGACCGGCAGGTCGCCGGTCCACGCTAGGTCCGGGCTGGTATAGGCGATGGCCCCGATGGTGGCGGAGGCGTCGGAGTTGTAAGCAGCGTCATTGAGCACGCCGGTCAGGTCGTCGGTGACGGTGGTGCCGGCGTAGGGCGTCTGGCCGGTGTTGGCGATGGTGATCGTGTAATTCACGATGGACCCGGGCGTGGTGGTGCTGACGTCCGCGGTCTTGGTAATGGTCAGCGCAGGAGTCAGCACGGTCACCGTATTGGCACATCGGGGATCGGAGCCGCCCGATGGGCAGTTGCTGCCTGGTGTGGCAGAGTCTGCGATCTCGGTGAGGATCTTGTCGCCGGTGTCGGGGTCGTTGACGGTGACGGTGCCGGTAAAGGTGACGGCTGCCCCGGGAGCGAGGTCACCGGTCCAGATCGCGTTCTGGCTGGCGGTATCCAGAATCAGGCTGCCAGCGGTGGCAGTGGCATCGCCATTGTAGGTGGCGTCATCGGACACGGCGGCGAAGTGGGCGGTGAAAGTGGCGTTGCTGATCGGGACCTGGCCGGTGTTGGTGGCCACGATGGTGTAGCGGACGATCCCGCCCGGGACGGTGCTAGCCGCGTCGGCGGTGTTGACGATCGTGAACTCGGTGATGCTGACGGTGGCGGTGCAGGCGGGGTCGGCGGATCCGGTGGCGCAGTTGCTGCCGGGGGTGGCGGAGGTGACGGTGTTGTTCAGCACGTGGCTGCCGGCGTCGGGGCTGGCGACGGTGACGGAGTAGGTGATCGTCGCTGCCGCGCCGACGGCGAGGTCCCCGGTCCAGGTCAGCACCGGGCTGGCGAACGACACCGTCCCGGCCGTCGCGGAACCGTCGCCGTTATAGGCGGCGTCATCGAGCACTCCGGTCAGCGGGTCGCTGAACGTGGCACCGGTATAACTGGTCTGCCCGGTGTTGGTCACCGTCACCGCGTAATGCACCACCTGGCCCGGCGTGGCGGTGGAGACATCCGCGGTCTTGACGATGCCCAGCGCGGGGGTGAGCACCGGAACCGTGACCCGGCACGCCGCATCGGTAGCACCCGGCGGGCAGGTGCTGCCCGTATCGGCGGAACTCACGCTGTTGATGACCAGTTTGTCGCCGGTATCGGGATTGTTCACCGTCACGGTGTAGGTGATCGTCGCGGCATCGCCGGGGGCCAGGTCCCCGGTCCAGGTCAGCACCTGGCCGGCGAACGACACCGACCCGGCCGTGGCCGTCGCGTCGCCGTCATAGGCCGCGTCATCAGCCATCTGCGCGAACGAGTCATTAACGGCCGCGCCCGCGTACGCCGTCTGCCCGGTGTTCGTCACGGTGACCGTGTAACCGATCGTGCCGCCCGGCACCGCCGCGGTCGTGTCAGCGGTCTTGACGATCGCCAGCCCCGGGGTCAGCACATCGGTGACCGGGGTGCAGGCCGGGTCGGTGCTCCCGGCCGGGCAGTTATTACCCAGCGCCGCCGACACCGCGGTCGCGGTCAGCACCTGATCCCCGGTATCGGGATTATCCACCGTCACCGACGACGACACCGTCACCGTCCCGCCGACCGGGATGTCCCCGGTCCACACCGCCCCGGTCGGCCCCACCGACAGCGTGCCCGAACTGGCCGTCTCATCACCATTCGAAGTGGCATCATCAGCGATCCCGCTGGCATCGGTGGCCACGCTGATCCCGAAATACGGCGTCTGGCCAGTATTCGTCAGCGTCGCGACATAACCCACCGTCCCGCCCGGCGTCACCGTACTCACGCTCGCCGTGAAATCAATCGCCAGCCCGGCCACCGTCACCGTCGCCGTGCAGGCGGGGTCGGCGGATCCGGTGGCGCAGTTGCTGCCGGGGGTGGCGGAGGTGACGGTGTTGTTCAGCACGTGGCTGCCGGCGTCGGGGCTGGCGACGGTGACGGAGTAGGTGATCGTCGCTGCCGCGCCGACGGCGAGGTCCCCGGTCCAGGTCAGCACCGGGCTGGCGAACGACACCGTCCCGGCCGTCGCGGAACCGTCGCCGTTATAGGCGGCGTCATCGAGCACTCCGGTCAGCGGGTCGCTGAACGTGGCACCGGTATAACTGGTCTGCCCGGTGTTGGTCACCGTCACCGCGTAATGCACCACCTGGCCCGGCGTGGCGGTGGAGACATCCGCGGTCTTGACGATGCCCAGCGCGGGGGTGAGCACCGGAACCGTGACCCGGCACGCCGCATCGGTAGCACCCGGCGGGCAGGTGCTGCCCGTATCGGCGGAACTCACGCTGTTGATGACCAGTTTGTCGCCGGTATCGGGATTGTTCACCGTCACGGTGTAGGTGATCGTCGCGGCATCGCCGGGGGCCAGGTCCCCGGTCCAGGTCAGCACCTGGCCGGCGAACGACACCGACCCGGCCGTGGCCGTCGCGTCGCCGTCATAGGCCGCGTCATCAGCCATCTGCGCGAACGAGTCATTAACGGCCGCGCCCGCGTACGCCGTCTGCCCGGTGTTCGTCACGGTGACCGTGTAACCGATCGTGCCGCCCGGCACCGCCGCGGTCGTGTCAGCGGTCTTGACGATCGCCAGCCCCGGGGTCAGCACATCGGTGACCGGGGTGCAGGCCGGGTCGGTGCTCCCGGCCGGGCAGTTATTACCCAGCGCCGCCGACACCGCGGTCGCGGTCAGCACCTGATCCCCGGTATCGGGATTATCCACCGTCACCGACGACGACACCGTCACCGTCCCGCCGACCGGGATGTCCCCGGTCCACACCGCCCCGGTCGGCCCCACCGACAGCGTGCCCGAACTGGCCGTCTCATCACCATTCGAAGTGGCATCATCAGCGATCCCGCTGGCATCGGTGGCCACGCTGATCCCGAAATACGGCGTCTGGCCAGTATTCGTCAGCGTCGCGACATAACCCACCGTCCCGCCCGGCGTCACCGTACTCACGCTCGCCGTGAAATCAATCGCCAGCCCGGCCACCGTCACCGTCGCCGTGCACCGCGGATCCGTACTGTCGGACGGGCAGTCGCTGCCCGGCGATACGGAACTGATCGTGTTCGCCAGAATCTGGTTGCCGGCATCGGGGTTATGCACGGTCACCGAATAGGTGACCGTGACCGATCCGCTCGCCGGGACATCCCCGGCCCAGGTGATATTCGGGCTGGTGAACAGCGCCGTCCCGCCGGTCGCGGACGCGTCATTGTTGTAAGCCGCGTCGTCCAGCACCCCGGACAGCGGGTCGGTGAACACCGCGCCCAGATACGGAGTCAGCCCGGAGTTGGCAACCGTGACCGTATAGTGCACCACTCCCCCGGCTGCGGCCGAGGCCACGTCCGCGGTCTTGGTGAACGTCAGCGTCGTGGCGTTCTCCACGTCCACCGCGACGCTGCAGTCGGGGTCGTCGGACCCGGCTGCGCAGTTGCTGCCCGGCGTCGCCGAGGTCACGGTGTTATCCAGCACCAGGTCGCCGGTTTCGGGGTTGTTGACGGTGACCGAGTAGGTGACCGTCGCGGCCGTGCCCGGCGCCAGATCCCCGGTCCAGGTCAGCTCCGGGCTGGTGAACGACACCGTGCCCGCGGAGGCGACAGCGTCATTGTTATAGGCGGCCTCATCCAGCAGCGCGGTCAGCGGGTCGGTGAAGCCCGCGCCGGTATAGGGGACCTGCCCGGTGTTGGTCACCGTCACCGTGTAATGCACGATGCCGCCCGGCGTCACCGTGGAGACGTCGGCGGTCTTGACGATCGTCAGGGCCGGGGTGAGCACCGGGACGGTGACCCGGCAGGCCGCCGTGGTGGCGCCCGGCGGGCAGGTGCTGCCGGTAGCCGTGGAGGTGACGGTGTTGATGACCTGCTTGTCGCCGGTATCGGGATTGTTTACCGTCACGGTGTAGCTGATCGTCGCGGCCGCGCCCGGCGCCAGGTCCCCGGTCCAGGTCAGCACCTGGCCGGCGAACGACAGCGACCCGCTGGACGCCGTGGCGTCGCCGTCATAGGCCGCGTCATCAGCCATCTGCGCGAACGAGTCATTAACCGCCGCGCCCGCATACGGGGTCTGCCCGGTGTTCGTTACCGTGACCGTGTAGCCGATCACCTGGCCCGGCACCGCAGCGGTGGTGTCAGCGGTCTTGACGATCGTCAGCGCCGGCGTCAGCACGGCAATGGTGGAGGTGCAGCGCGGGTCCGAGCCGCCGGACGGGCAGTTATTACCCGCCGCCGCCGAGATCAGCGTGGCGGTCAGGGTCTTGTTCCCCGGGTCGGGGTTCTTCACCGTCACCGTCCCGGTGATCGTGACCGTCCCGCCGACCGGGATATTCCCGGTCCACGACACCCCGGTGGTGGTCACCGTCAAAGTGCCCGACGTAGCGGTCTGGTCGCCGTTCGGCACCGCATCATCGAACACGTCGGTGGCATCGGTGGCGACCGTGATCCCGGTGTAAGGAACCTGGCCGGAGTTGGTGAAGGTCGCGGTGTAACGCACCACCCCGCCCGGCGTGCTGGACGCGACATCCGCCTGGTTGACGATCACCAGGTCAGCGACGCTGACGGTGGCGGTGCAGCCGGGGTCGGCGGAGCCGGACGCGCAGTTGCTGCCGGCCGTGGCGGAAGTGACGGTGTTCGCCAGCACATGGTTGCCGGCATCAGGGCTGGCGACCGTGACAGAGTAGGTGACCGTCGCCACCGCGCCCACCGCCAGGTCCCCGGTCCAGGTCAGCACCGGGCTGGCGAACGACACCGTGCCCGCCGACGCGGCGGCGTCGCCGTTATACGCCGCGTCGTCCAGCACCCCGGACAGCGGATCAGTGAAACCCGCCCCGGTATACGGGGCCTGCCCGGTGTTGGTCACCGTCACCGTGTAATGCACGATGCCGCCCGGCGTCACCGTGGACACGTCCGCGGTCTTGACGATCGTCAGCGCCGGGGTGAGCACCGGGACGGTGACCCGGCAGGCCGCCGTGGTGGCCCCCGGCGGGCAGGTGCTGCCGGTAGCCGTGGAGGTGACGGTGTTGATGACCAGCTTGTCCCCGGCATCCGGGTCATTCACCGTCACGGTATAGCTGATCGTCGCGGCCGCGCCGACGGCGAGGCTCCCGGTCCAGGTCAGCACCTGGCCGGCGAACGACAGCGACCCGGCGGTCGCCGTCGCGTCGCCGTCATAGGCCGCGTCATCAGCCATCTGCGCGAACGAGTCATTAACCGCCGCGCCCGCATACGCCGTCTGCCCGGTGTTCGTTACCGTGACCGTGTAACCGATCACCTGGCCCGGCACCGCCGCCGTCGTGTCAGCGGCCTTCACGATCGTCAGCCCCGGCGTCAGCACGGTCACCGTCGCCGTGCACGCAGGGTCGCTGCTCCCGGACGGGCAGTTATTACCCGCCGCCGCCGAGACCAGCGTCGAGGCCAGCACCTGGTTCCCCGGATCGGGGTTTTTCACCGTCACCGTCCCGGTGACCGTGACCGTCCCGCCGACCGGGATATTCCCGGTCCACGACACCCCGGTGGTGGTCACCGTCAAAGTGCCCGACGTAGCGGTCTGGTCGCCGTCCGGCACCGCATCATCGAACACGTCGGTGGCATCGGTGGCGACCGTGATCCCGGTGTAAGGAACCTGGCCGGAGTTGGTGAAGGTCGCGGTGTAACGCACCACCCCGCCCGGCGTGCTGGACGCGACATCCGCCTGGTTGACGATCACCAGGTCAGCGACGCTGACGGTGGCGGTGCAGCCGGGGTCGGCGGAGCCGGACGCGCAGTTGCTGCCGGCCGTGGCGGAAGTGACGGTGTTCGCCAGCACATGGTTGCCGGCATCAGGGCTGGCGACCGTGACAGAGTAGGTGATCGTCGCCACCGCGCCCACCGCCAGGTCCCCGGTCCAGGTCAGCACCGGGCTGGCGAACGACACCGTGCCCGCCGACGCGGCGGCGTCGCCGTTATACGCCGCGTCATCCAGCACCCCGGACAGCGGATCAGTGAAACCCGCCCCCGTATACGCGGCCTGCCCGGTATTCGTCACCGTCACCGTGTAATGCACGATGCCGCCCGGCGTCACCGTGGACACGTCCGCGGTCTTGACAACATGCAGCGCCGGCACGAGATCACGAACGGTGACTGTGCACCGGGCATCGGTGCCGCCGGATGGGCAGTTGCTGCCCGGGGTTGCCGAGATCAAGGTGTTGGCCAGGGTCTTGTCGCCGGCGTCCGGGTTGTTCACCGTGACCGAGTAAGTGATCGTCGCGACCGCGCCGACGGCAAGGTTCCCGGTCCAGCTGAGGGTCGGGCTGCTGAAGGTGACCGTGCCCGCGGTCGCGGCGGCGTTGCCGTTGTACGTGGCGTCATCGAGCACGCCGGTCAGCGGGTCGGTGAATGTCGCCCCGGTGTAGGCCGTCTGCCCGGTGTTGGTCACCGTGATCGTGTAATGCACCACCGAGCCCGGTGTGGTGGTAGACACGTCGGCCGACTTGACGATCGTCAGGGCCGGCGTCAGTACCGTCACCGTTGCCGTGCAGCGCGGGTCGGTGGTAGCCGACGGGCAGTTACTGCCCGCCGTGGTGGACGTCATCGTGCTGGTCAGCGTCTTGTTTCCGGTGTCGGGATTCTTCACGGTAACTGAGAAGGTAACGTTCGCCGCTGCGCCCGGCGCGAGGTTGCCGGTCCAGGTCAGGTTCGGGGAGACGAACGAGACTGCCCCGGCGGTCGCGGCGGCGTCGCCGTTGTAGGCGGCATCATCGAGCACGCCTGCCAGCGGATCGGTGACGGTGGCGCCGCTGAAGGACGTATGGCCGGTGTTGGTGATCGTGATCGTGTAGTGCACCGTCGAGCTCGGGGTCGTGCTGCTCACGTCCGCCGTGTTGGTGATGGTCAGGCCGGAGACGGTGACCGTCGCGGTGCAGCGCGGGTCGTTGCCGCCGGACGGGCAGTTACTGCCCGCCGTGGTGGATGTCACCGTATTGGTCATGCTGCCGTCGCCGGTGTCCGGGTTCTTGACAGTGATTGAGTAGGTGATGGTCGCGGTCGCGCCGGGCGCGAGGGTGCCTGTCCAGGTTAGGTTCGGGCTGCTGAAGGTGACGGTGCCGGTGGTCGCGCTCGCGTCGCCGTTATAGGTCGCGTCATCCAGCACGCCGGTCAGCGGATCGGTGAAGTCCGCGCTGCCGAAGGACGTCTTGCCGGAGTTGGTGATCGTGATCGTGTAGTGGACGGCTCCGCCGGGAGCCACCGAGGAGGTATCAGCCGACTTGGAGATCGTGAGGCCGGACACCGTAACCGTGGCCGAGCACTGCGCGTCGGTGCTCCCGGCCGGGCAGTTGCTGCCCGTGGTAGTCGAGGTGACGGTGGTGCTCAGCAGGCCGTCGCCAGGATCGGGATTCTTGGCGGTGGCCGAGTAGGTGATGGTTGCGGCCGCCGCGGCCGCCAGGTTGCCGGTCCAGCTGAGATTCGGGCTGCTGAACGTGACTGTACCCGCCGTGGCTGCGGCGTCGCCGTTGTAGGTGGCGTCGTCAATGACGCCGCTCAGCGGTGCGGTCAGAGTGGCACCGGTATAGGCCACCGAGCCGGAGTTGGTCACGGTGATCGTGTAGTGCACCGTGCCGCCTGGTGCCACCGATGCGGCGTCGGCGGTCAGGGCGATCGCCAGCGCAGCGCTACCGCATGGTTGCACTGTGGCGGCGAATGGATTCGGCAGCACCTGGCCGCCAGAGGAGCTTCCGTTCGGCCCGCCCTGTGTGTAAGCGGCGGCAATCACGCCGCCGTTAAGCCCGTTTCCGTCGGTTTCGGCGACGGCCGCCCCGGGCGCGTAGATGGTGCCCGGGATAGTCGAAGAACCGCTGAGGGTCACGGTAGTCGCGGTCGGGAAGTTCCACAGTATGTACGCCGCGTCCCCGTTCTGGAGTCCGTTGAAATTCGGCGGCGACCAGCTGAAGGTGTTCCCGGACCCGGTTGTGTCGACGTTGATGACTAACGGCCCCGACGCGCTGGGCGAATCCCGGAATTGCAGGATTGAGATATCGGCAAGATTTGCCGCGGTAATATCGAGTATGTTCTGCACGCCGGAACTGAGCGTCACATAGGCGGTAGTGTTCGGCGGCAACTTGCCGGGGAGCGGCTTGCCGTTTTGCTTCTCGAGCACCACGGTGCCCGGGCAGCTGGCGAGGTTGGTGGAGTTCGAGCGGAACGTGCGGAACGCGCTGGCGAAGCCGATGAGCCCAGACTGGTTCACCGATGCGGTCGGCTGATTGACCACGTCCGCGATCTGCGGCAGCGACGAGTAGCCCTGTCCGGCCTGGACTACATGGGTGGGAGCCGTGCCGGACTGCGCCACGGCCGAGCCGGTCAGGTCCCCGACCTTGACGTAGCCGTTGCTCTGCACGTTGACTGCGCCGTTCGCGCCGCTGCCGGCCCAGTTGACGCTGCCGTTGACAAGCAGCCCGGTCGGCCTGGCGTCGCCCGATGCCGTGAACGTCCCGGCGGATTGGGTCGCGACGTCGAAGCTGCCCGAGCCGAGGGTGAGGTTCCCGCCAAGCGCGACCGGACCGCCGGTCGACGTCGAGTTCAGCGTCGCGTTCCCGGCGACAAACACGTTGAAGCCCTGGTTGCCGGTGATGGGGTTGACCGAGACCGCGGCGGCAAGCCGCGCTCCAGATACGGAAGATGCGGACTTGGCCGCGGCTGCGGCGTTGGCCGCGGCCGATGCAGCGGATGCGGATTTGCCCGCGCCTGCCGCAGGCGTAGCAGCTGATGCGGAGGTACCTGGATCTAATCCGGCACCGGTCACGGCCGTCACGGCAGCAAGTACCATGATAAAAGGCATCCGGGCAGATTTCGCCACAACCCCATCCCCCGATATCACGAAGCGTATTCGATCAGTTACCTTGAGTCGCGGTCAAGGACTTTGGCTTCAGTCGGCTTTACCTGTCGTTTCCCCGGCCGGCGTATGCCCGACGGCGATGCCAGCGCCGCCGTCATGCGCATGATGATCACGGACTGAAACGCCGCTGACGGCGATTCCGGTAGCTGCAGGGCAAGGCGGGATATGGACGCGCGTGCCTGCTGGATTGGGCCCCGCACAGGGTTCAGGCAGCACCTTAGCCACCCGGAATCCCGGCGACCAATCCGCTTTCTCGGTAAGCCGCCCGCATGTCCCTGATGCCCCCGACTGGCAGGATGAACAGGAATCTCGAAGTCCAACCGGGCAGCTTTCGGCGGTCTCAGAGCATCCCTGACCTGTGTTTGTTACTTTACGTGATCGAATACTTGCTCATCGTTGACAACAGGCGGGCGGCCAAGCAGTATCGACGGCGACCGCTCAACCAACATCGGGGGACCAAATGCAAAACGTGTCAGATATAACGCCCGCCGAGCCGGAGAACCGTCGCAGGCCGGCACTTCGGCCGGCTTGGCGCCGCGGCCGTCGGCGCCGGCCTGGTCGTGGCCGCCGTACTGCCCGCCGGGCAGGCGATCGCGGCCTGCCTGACCGACACCGGGACCACCGATGCCCGCGTGGCCGTCAGCGCCGCCATCGTGCTGAGTAATCTCACGCCTGAGTTCACGCTCAGCGGGATTCCGGGCGACACGCCGGAAGAAATCGGCGCGGTGACCATGCATGTGCAAACCAACAATGCCACCGGTTACAACGTGACCGTGCAGGCTGCTGCGCCCGACCTGGTGGGCACCGGAACGAACACCGATACGATTCCGGTCATCGACCTATCCGTTCGGCAGACAAATACGACCACCTACACAGCGCTGTCGGACACCGCTCCGGTACAGGTCCACAACCAGGCCACCCGGTCGGCGGACGCGCCCGGCGATTTGCTCAGCAACGACTACGAATTCAACACGCCGATCCCGCACGTGAACAGCGACATTTACTCGGTCACGCTCGACTATGTCGCCACCATCAACCCGTAATGGCCCGGACGACGCACAATAACCAGAAATGAGGACATGTGCCTAACCGTCCCGGACATCGCCGGGGAGGCCGCCTCCGGCATGGAGGTGGCCTCCTCCCGGTGCTGGTCCTGTTGCTCATCGAGGTGCTAAGCGTCGCCGTTATTGCCGCTGTTCCGGCCTTCGCCGCAGTGGCGGGGCATCCCGAGCAGGGACCAGTCCCGCGCGGAAAAGGCCTCGCCATGCTGGTCAGCCCGCCGCGCTTAACGGTAGCGGGCAGGCCTGTCATCAGGACTGCGCGGCTGGAAATCGAGAACAGGGGCAGCATCCGGCTGGACGTGCATGCCCGGGTGGTGAAACTGGCCCAGGCCAAGGACGGGTCTTCGCTGCCGGAGGAGAACGCGCCCTCCTCTGACCTGGGCTGGGTCACGGTCGTCCCGAGCCACCTCTTCGTCCAGCCGGGCACCAGGCAGCGCGTTTTCGTGCATATCCGGGTGCCGCCGCATGCCGAGCCAGGCGACCATGATGTGGCGATCCTTTTCATGGTGCCGCCGGCCCGAGGTAAGGGCAATATCCACCTCTCGGCAGGAATAGGCATACCTGTCCTGATCACCGTGCCCGGCCGGGTTGTCGACAACGTTAGCGTGACCGGGCTGCACGTGGCGGGCTTCTCAGCTGGCGGGACCATCTCGCTCGCGGCGACGGTACGCGAATCGGGCAACGTCCACCACAGCTTCCGGGCACCGCATGCGCGGCTTGCGGCCCGGGCGGGCGGGACGACGGTGCTGTTTCCACCGATCAGCGTGCTCCGCGGATCAACAATAACTATGGACACCAAATGGGCAGACCATCCGGTCATGTGCGTCTGTCATGTGTCGGTAACGCTCATGTCGGACGGCCACCGAAGTACCGCGGTCGCGACCGTGGTCATCTTTCCCGTTTTCCAAGTCCTATCGGGGATCGGCGCAATTGTCGCGCTGCTCGCTGCCTTCCTGCTCGTCCGCCGCTACCAGCGGAGCAGGCTCACGGCAGCCTACGAGGCCTGCCGCCGGCAAAACGGGCTCGACGGGCAGCCCTCGCCGGGATAATCCGCTCCTTTCCGTTTCCGGTCGGCCGGCTGGTTTCACACCTTCCGGCCGGCTAACTTCGCACTTCCCGGTCGCCCGGCTGACTTCGCACTTCCCGGTCGGCCGGCCGACCGCGAGAACGACAGATTCCTGGGCCGACTGAACCTTGGACTGCTACGCTCCCGGCCTGAGCAGGTCACTTACCGGCGAGATATTTCTGCAATAGCCATTCCATTCCGAGTTGTCTCGGGCATTCTCGGACAATATCGGCCAAGCGAAGCTGCTTGGGGCTGACCGTCATCGGGGGGCGCAGGTGGCAAGGAAGCACAGTTTCCGTTTGCAGCGGGATAACCACGCGTTCGCCTCGGTAGCGCTGGCCGTGCCCCTGGTCGCGCTGCTCCCGCAGCTTTCACCAATACTGTCGGCAGCGGCCCGCCCAACAGCAGCCGGGCCAGTGGCTGCCACGCACCTGGCAGCCGCCACGCACCTGGCATCGGCGCAGTCGCTGGGCCGTACGCGCGCGGCCAGCCCGGGCAGGCATCCGGCTAGCCCGCACCCGAGCACATCCGTCAGCGTGCTCCCGAGCACGCCGGTCAGCGCGCACCCGAGCAAATCGGCCAGGGCGCACCCGAGCACATCGGCGATGGCGCCGCGGCCGGCTGGGGCTGGTGGCGCAGCCGCTGCGCATGCGCCGCAACTGAGCATCGGGGTGAGTGACGGCCGGCAGCACGTCCAGGCCGGTGATCTGGTCACTTATGCGGTCAAGATTCACAACATCGGTAAGCGGAACGTGCCGCGGCTGCGCATCGTGCAGATGTTGCCGGTCAACATGAAGCTGATCTCGGCCACCAGGCATCCCGCGATGCATGCAGGCCAGCTGACCTGGCGGCTGAGCCTGCCGGCCCGGCACACGGACACCTTCCGCGTGGTGGGCCGGGTGGGGCGGACGCCCGGGCAACTGCTGCGCCTTGCCACGATCGCCTGCGCGGACATCGGAGCCAGCTCGCGGCCGGTCGTGTGCGCCGCACACTCCGACGAACTGCCGGCCGGGGCGGTAGCGGCCGCGCACGCCAGCCACGACGGTGCCGCAGGGTCCAAGTCAGGATACCTACGGCCGCTGGCCGCTGCGCTGATCCTGGCCGTCGTGGCCGGCGGCTCGTGGCTGATCTTCCGGCGGAACCGACGCCGCGGCCGCCGCGCATCCTGACCGACGGCAGCCCCGCCCTACCTCAGCCCAGCCCGGCCCCTACCTCAGCCCAGCCCGGCCCTCCTCGCGCACTCAGCGAGAGCGGCGATCGGTGGATGTGCCCGCCGATCTCCACAACGCCCTTCTCGCTGCCCTTCTCGCTATCGATGTGTCGAACCCGGTCGGGACGACTGGGCCGGCCGTTGCGATCGGCCGTGGCTGACGTCAGGAGCTGGTGAGGATGACGAGTTGCTGGGTCGCTCGGGTCATCGCGACATAGCGGTCGACTGCTCCTTCGATGCCGTTGCCGAACGCCTCTGGGTCGATGAGGACGACCAGGTCGAACTCGAGCCCTTTCGACAGTTCCGGGGTCAGCGACCGGACCCGGGATGTCGCCTGGAACGTGGGATCGCCGATGACGCACGCGATCCCGTCGGCATGCGCGGCGAGCCAGGTGCCGAGGATCGAGCCCAGATCCGAGGCAGATCCTCTTGCGACGGGGACGTCGGTGCTGCGGATGGAGGCCGGCACGTTGGCGTCCGGGAGCACGGCCCGGATGACCGGCTCGGCTTCGGCCATGACCGCTACCGGCGTCCGGTAGTTGATGTTCAGGGAAGCCAGGCTGATCCGGTCGAGCCCGACCCGCTCGAGCCGTTCCTGCCACGATTCGGTGAACCCGTGCCGGGCCTGGGCGCGGTCCCCAACGATGGTGAAGCTCCGGGACGGGCAGCGGAGCAGCAGCATCTGCCACTCCGCGTCGGTCAGTTCCTGAGCCTCGTCCACGACGATGTGCGCGAACGGGCCGGCCAGCAGGTCCGGGTCAGGGCTGGGCAGTGCGGTCTCGTCGACCAGGGCGTCCTGGAAGTCCTCGCCGCGCAGCATCGTCACCAGGCCTACGCCGTATTCGTCGTCGGCGGCCTCAATCAGGTCGTCGACGACCCTTGCCATGCGCTCGCGTTCGGCGGCGACAGCGGCGTTATGCCGGCGCTTACGTCGTGACGCCTCCGGGTCGCCGAGCCGCTGCCGTGCTGTGTCCAGGAGCGGCAGGTCGGACACCGTCCAGGCCTGGGCGTCCCCGCGCTGCAGTTTCGCAGCGTCATCGGGGCTGAGCCTGGGAGCGCACATCCGTAGGTAGGCGGGTACCGACCACAGGTCTCCGACGAGGTCAGCCGCCTCGATCAGCGGCCACGCGCGGTTGACGGCTGTGTGCAGCTCCTCGTTCCGCAGCAGCGATCGGCGGAGCAGGTCAGCCGGGGCGTCCCCGTCGTGGGAGTCCATCAGGATCGTCAGCAGCGCCTCCCAGATCTCTTCGCGTGCCTCGTTGTGCGGAGTGCCGGGGGCCGGTGCTTCGAACGCCTCGGCCCAATCGTCGGCGCTCAGCCAGATGTCGGACCAGTGGGTCTCGACCGTCATCGGTTTGGTGGGCGGATTCTCGTAGAACCGGACGGCCGGCTCGATCGCCTTCACCAGGTCCGCGGACGACTTCAGGCGGGCCACGTCCGGGTCGGTCTCGATCGCCGCTGCGGCTCCCTCGGCGACGAGGTCCCGCAGGGTGCAGGTCTGCACGCCCTCCTCGCCGAGGCTGGGCAGGACGTCGGCGACGTAGGCCAGGTAGGGCTGGTGCGGACCGACGAATAGCACGCCGCCCCGGCGGTGACCGAGGCGAGGGTCGGAGTAGAGCAGGTAGGCGGAGCGGTGCAGAGCGACGACAGTCTTGCCCGTACCCGGACCGCCGTCGACGACCAGAGCGCCGCGAGATCCCGCGCGGATGATGGCGTCCTGGTCGGCCTGGATGGTGCCGAGCACGTCTCGCATCCGGGCCGACCGGTTGCTGCCCAGGCTGGCGATGAAGGCGGACTGGTCGTCGAGCGCGGCGTGCCCTTCAAACCCATCCGATCTGAACACCTCGTCCCAGTAGTCGCTGATCCGGCCGCGGGTCCAGCGATACCTGCGGCGGCTGGCCAGGCCCATCGGGTTGGCGTGGGTCGCTCCGAAGAACGGCTCAGCCGCGGGGGAGCGCCAGTCGAGCAGCAGCCTGCGACCCGCGCTGTCGGTGAGGCCAAGCCGTCCGACGTACACGGGCTCCGGATTGTCCGCGCCGACGATGCGTCCGAGGCACAGGTCCAAACCGAAGCGACGCAGGGTGCGCAGGCGAGCGCTCAGCCGGTGGATCTCCATGTCCCGGTCCATCGCCTCCTGCCCTATGCCGCCTGGCGCCTTGCGCTCGGCATCGAGGCGGTCGGACAGGTCGGCGATCGACTGCTCAAGGCTCTCCGCGATGGCCGCGAAATGCTGCTCATCGCCGCCGATCAGCGCCGGGTCGGCCTTGGCGGAGAGGTGGCCGGGAAGGTCAAACGCGCTGGTAGTCAGGAGGTTCACGTCATCAGCTCCGATCTGAGGTTCGTAATCTTAGATCCAAGTTTTTTTGCTCATGAGCGCGGCTGAACTCTGCTATAAATGAGAATGAGGGAGTCGTTTGCAACCATTGGCGCAGCAAGGCGCCTGGGCCGGCGTGACCAGGCTGGTGGCCATGACGAGCAACGCTCCGGCTGACCCCGGACCGTGGCCGTGGCCGGTTCCGGTCACCAGGGTTTGCAGGTTCTCGTGTTCTGGGTGCTGGCTCGACGATCCCGCATGGTTCACGCGGGCACTGGCAGTCTTCCCGGCTGACCCCATCAAGCAGCACCGCGTCGACTGCGCGGCGATCAACTCGGCCGCGCGCCGGGGCAGGCCCGCCGCCGACGGCGTCGCCCGGTCACGAGGAGTGGGTACTTTCCTTGATCGTGCGCTGTTGACGGACAACCTCCTCGCGAAGCGGCGGTGTGCCGCGTACGGCGGCTAGGAGTCCTTAACGGTTAACATCCGTCCGGCAATCACCGGCAGGATCTGAACCACTGATTTGATCTTGATACGGCTGGGGCTAGCGCGGCGAATGGTGCCGTGAGAGAACCGCAACAGGCCGGAGACCGGCTCAGCGCTCGAACTCGGCGCGGACGCCCACCAGCCGCACCGGGCGCCGGCCGGTGAACAACTCGAGGGCGGCCAGCGCACCCGCCTCGATCGCCGCCCCCAGCGCAGTCTCGTCCGTGGGCGGCACCGGAGCCGCAAGCGTATGCCCGTGCGTGCTGGTGAAGAACGGCGCGTACCGGATCTTCACCACAACCCGGATCACCGGCCGCTGCTCACCGGCCACATCGGCGGTCACCTGCCGGGCCAGCCGTACTACCTCGGCGCTGACTTCCGCCCAGTCCTGCAGGTCCTGCTGGAACGTGGTCTCCCGGCTGCGGGACCGGGGCACGTACGGCGTGTCGTCGACCCGCGCCGAGCCCAGGCCGCGGGCGGTCAGCACCAGCCACGGGCCGGTCGCCGGGCCGAACCGCGCCGCCAGGGCCGCAGGATCGGCAGCGGCGAGTTCCCGGACGGTGCCGATGCCGGCCTCGGCCAGCTTGCCCGCGGTCTTCGCGCCTATCCCCCATAGCGCGTCCGGCGGCCGGTCGCCGAGCATCTCGAACCAGTTGTCCGCAGTCAGCCGGAAGACGCGCCGGCTTACCGAAGCCGGTGGCCAGCTTCGCCTGCAGCTTGTTCCGGCCGATCCCGACCGAGCAGTCGAGCTTGGTACGGGCGCGGACACGGTCGGCGACCTCGCGGGCGAGCGCCTCCGGATCGTCGGTCTCCACGCCAAGGAACGCTTCGTCCCACCCCATCACCTCGACCACCGCGCCGAATTCCCGCAGCGCAGCCATGACCTGGGCCGACGCCGCCTCGTAAATCTCCCGGTCCACGGGCAGGAAGACCGCATCCGGGCAGCGCCGCGCCGCGGTCCGCAGCGCCAGCCCGGAACGCACTCCGTGCGCGCGGGCCTCGTAGGAGGCCGTGCTGACCACGCCCCGCTTGGCCGGGTCGCCGTCGCCGCCGACCACCACCGGGCGCCCGCGCAGCTCAGGCCGCCGCAGCAACTCGACGGCCGCGATGAACTGATCGAGGTCGACGTGCAGCACCCAGCGAGTCACCGTTCCATCCTCGCCCGGCCGGGCCGGCGTCAGCCATCAGGGCCCGCTCCACGGCCATCAGAGCCCGCTCCACGGCGCCGGTCCCTGTCCGTGCGTGATGGTCACGACACTCATACTGCCTCCCGGCGGTGATGGACGCCACCATGCCGCCAGGCACCGACGCTCCGTGCATGATCGGAGCGTCCGAGCGTCCGGCCGGCCAGCGTTAAGCCCCCTAGCGCCGTAGAGGTTTCCGCGGAAACCTCTACGGCGCCGGCTGATCCTGCTCGGCACTGTCACACCCCGCCTCTACGATGGGCGACGGCAGCCAGGGCGGACAGGGCGAGGGATAAGGCGAGGGCGAGGGCAACCGGCCGTGGATTTCGAGGAGATCAGCGCGCTGCGCAAGCACAGCGCAGCGTGGAAGCTGCTGTCCGCCGCCAACGCGCCGCTGATCCTGGCCTTTTGCGACAAGGTTTTCGTGGCCGGGAACGTGCGGTCCATCTCGACCTCGGACCTGGTCAGCCGCCTGGATGATGAGCTGTATGCGCTGAACGAGCGGCTCGGCGGGCAGGCCTATCCCAGGCCAGCGAAGGCGTATCTGGACGACTGGGCCGCGCCGGAGGCCGGCTGGCTGCGCAAGTATTATCCGGATGGCTCGGACGAGCCGCATTATGACGCGACCCCGGCTGTCGAGAAGGCCCTCGGCTGGGTCAAGTCCCTGCAGGCACGCTCCTTCGTGGGCACCGAGTCACGGCTCAATACGATCTTCATCCTGCTCCGGCAGATGGTATTCGGCACCGAGACCGACCCGGAAGTCCGGCTGGCCGAGCTGCGCCGGCGCCGGGCCGAGATCGATGCGGAGATCGCCAGGGCAGCGGATGGCGAGGTTGAGGTACTTGATGTCTCCGCGCTGCGCGACCGCTACCAGCAGTTCGCCGCGACCGCCCGGGAGCTGCTGTCGGATTTCCGCGAGGTGGAGGCCAATTTCCGCGCGCTCGACCGGGATCTCCGGGAGCGGGTAGCGGCATGGACCGGCTCGAAGGGCGAACTGCTCGACCAGGTACTCGGCAGCCGCGAGAGCATCGCGGACTCCGATCAGGGCCGGAGCTTCCAGGCCTTCTACGACTTCCTGCTCTCCCCCAGCAGACAGGAGGAGCTGACCGGGCTGCTTGAGCGGGTGCAGGCACTTGACACTATCGCCGAGAGCGATGCGCGGATGCGGCATATCCACTACGACTGGCTGGACGCCGGAGAGCGCACCCAGGCGACCGTGCGGATGCTGTCCGAGCAGCTACGGCGGTTCCTCGATGATCAGGCCTGGCTGGAGAACCGGCGGGTAATGGACATATTGCGCAGCATCGAGTCGAATGCGCTGCGGCTGCGCGAGCAGCATGGCATCAGCCTGACTACCGAGATTGACGGCACCTCGCCGACCATCGCGCTGCCGATGGAACGCCCGCTGTACACGCCGGTGGCGCAGGCGGCGATCGACAGCGCATCGGTCCAGGCAGGCCAGGACGGCTTCGACGCGCCCACGCTCTTCGAGCAGGTGCACGTGGACCCGGCGCGGCTGTCGATGAGCGTCCGGCGCGCCCTGCAGCAGCGCTCGCAGATCGGCCTGGCGCAACTGGTCGGCGAGCAGCCGCTGGAGTACGGTCTCGCCGAGCTGGTGACGTACCTGTCGCTGACCGACGAGGCCTTCCGGGTGGTGTTCGACGATCGCGCCCAGGAGCGGGTCAGCTGGAGTGAGCAGGGCGGCGGGAACCGGACCGCTACGCTGCCCAGGGTCATCTTTGCCCGCACGGCCGGCCGCGGCTGCACGGCCGGCCGCGGGGATGCGGGCGGCCGCGGGGATGCGGCCGCGGGGATGCAGACGGCCGCGGGGATGCAGACGGCCGCAGCCGGTCTGCCGACCATGCTGGAGGCCAGCAATGAGCCCGGGACCGGCCGCCATGGCCACGGCCGAGCTAGACCTGCCGCTAGTCGTCACCCAGCTGATGAAGGGCGTCCTGTACCGCGATACGCACGAAAGAGCCTGGCGCCACCTGCTCCAGCTCCAGGCGCAGGCCAGCGACTACGTCGCCGTGCTCGGCCTGACGGTGGTCGTGGACGAGGCAGAAGGATATGCCTTCCTGCGGTCGCGGCCCGACGAGCAGGACGCCGACCCCGATCGCCCGGCTCCGCCCCGGCTGATCGCGCGCCGCTCGCTGTCGTTCCACGTGAGCCTGCTGCTCGCCCTGCTGCGCAAGAAACTGGCCGAGTTCGACGCCAGCAACAGTGACACCCGGCTGATGCTGACCAGGGACCAGATAGTCGAGATGGTCCGGCTGTTCATGCCGCCCACCAGCAACGAGGCCCGCATGGTGGACCAGATTGACGCATACATCGGCAAGGTAACCGAGCTGGGCTTCCTGCGCCGGGTGAAGGACTCGCCGTCGGTGTTCGAGGTGCGCCGGATCCTGAAGGCGTTCGTCGACGGCCAGTGGCTCGCCGACTTCGACGGGCAGCTGGCCCGGTACGCCGCTGCCCTGGCCGGCGGCGGCCAGACCGCCGATGATCCGGAGGCAGGGCGGTGACCGCGGGACTGTTCAGCGCGGTCGATATGCAGGACATCGGCGGCGACCCGCTTAGCGGCTTCCGGCTGGATCGGCTGGAACTCTACAACTGGGGAACCTTCAACCAGCGGGTATGGACTTTCCAGGCGGACGGCCGGAACGGGCTGCTGACCGGCGATATCGGCTCCGGCAAGTCCACCATCGTGGACGCCATCACCACGCTGCTGCTGCCGGCCAACCGGATTTCCTACAACAAGGCGGCCGGGGCGGAGACCCGCGAGCGGAACCTGCGCTCGTACGTGCTCGGGTACTACAAGTCCGAGCGGAGCGAGATCACCGGCTCGTCCCGTCCGGTGGCGCTGCGGGATGCCAGCTGCTACTCGGTGATCCTGGGCGTCTTCAGCAACCGCGGATACGACGCGCGTGTCACGATCGCCCAGGTCTTCTGGACCCGGGACGGCAACCAGGGCCAGCCAGAGCGGTTCTTCGTCACCGCCGACCGCGGGATGTCGGTCATCGGCGACTTCACCGATTTCGGCGCTGACGTCGCCGCGCTGAAGAAGAAACTGCGCGCCGCGGGCGCGCGCACCTACGACCATTTCCCGGATTACGGCAAGGACTTCCGGCGCCGGCTCGGCATCGAGTCCGAGCAGGCCATGGAGCTGTTTCACCAGACGGTATCGATGAAGTCGGTGGGCAATCTCAACGACTTCGTCCGCAGCCACATGCTGGAGCCCTTCGATGCTGCTTCCTGGACCGATCGCCTGGTGGCGCACTTCGAGGACCTCACCAGGGCGCACGAGGCGGTCCGGCGAGCCCAGGCCCAGCTGGCCGAGCTGGCGCCGCTGCTCGCCGATTGCGACAGCTACGACGGCCTCGGCGCCGAGATCCAGTCGGCGACCGACCAGCGGGCAGCGCTGCGGTACTACTTCGCTGACCGCAAGTCCGGGCTCCTCGACCAGCAGATATCCGGCCTAGAGAAGGCCAGGGCCACCCGTGAGCACGCATTGGCGCAGCTGAAGGATCTGCTGGCAGAGTTGCGCAAGAAGGAAACCAGCCTGAATTTGGAACGGGCCGGCCATGGCGGTGACCGCCTTAACGAGATCGAGCGGCGGCTGGCCGAGGACACCCGGACCGGCGAGGACCGGATGCGCAAGGCCGAGCGGTTCGGTGAGCTGCTCGCCCGGGCGGGGATGGAGCCGGTCGAGACCGCCGGCCAGTTCAGCTCCCGCCGCCGCGAGATCGATGCGGCGGCCGCGGCGGACAGTCGGCACCGGGCCGACTGCCAGCACCGGCTCACCGAGGCCGGCGTCGAGGCCAAGGTTGCCCAGGGGCGCGCCGCGGAGCTGAACGCCGAGCTGGTCAGCCTGCGCTCCCGGACCAGCAGTATCCCCAAGCGGAGCCTCGACCTGCGGCAGCTGCTCTGCCGGGAGCTGCAGCTGGCCGAGCCGGAACTGCCGTTCGCCGGCGAGCTGATCCAGGTCCGCCCCGAGGAATCCGGGTGGGAAGGTGCAGCCGAGCGGCTGCTGCACAGCTTCGCCCTGTCCCTGCTGGTGCCCGACGAGCACTACCCGGCGGTGTCGGACTGGATCAACGACCATCATCTCGGCGCCCGGCTGGTCTACTACCGGGTACCGGCGCCGGCCGCGGCCGGCCTGCCGCCCCGCGGAAAGGGGGCCGGCCCGGCGCCGGCCCGGACGGCAGGCTGCTGTTCGCCAAGCTGGAGATAAAGGACACCGAGTTCTATCCATGGCTGGAGCGCGAGCTGTCCTTCCGGGCCGGCTTTGAGTGCGTAGAGAACATGACCGAGTTCCGCCGCGCGCCGAAGGCGATCACTAAGGCCGGGCAGATCAAGGGATCGGGCGGGCGGCACGAGAAGGACGACCGCACCCGCATCGATGACCGGAGTTCCTACATTCTCGGCTGGACCAACGAGCAGAAGATCAGCGCGCTGCTCCGGCAGGCGGCGAGGCTGCAGGAGACGCAGAACAAGCTCGCCGCCGCCCAGCAGACGCTCGAGGCGGACCTGGAGAATGCCATCGGGCGCGGTCAGGTGCTCGCCGGGCTCAGCGAGACCCGGGAGTACAGCGAGATCGACTGGCAGACCGTGGTCAGCCGGATCGAAGACCTCGAAGCGGAGAAGCGCCGCCTGGAACAGGCCTCCGGCGAGTTGGAGCGACTTACCCGCCTGCTCGAAACAGTCAAGCAGGACATCACGACGGCGGAGGCCGAGCGGGAGTCCGCCAGCGGCAAGATCGGCAGCCTCGGCAACGAGATCGAGACCGCCCGGCGCAGCCTTGACGAAGCCCGGGACGTGCTGGCGGACGCCGGCTGCGCGCCGGCCCGGGCGCAATTTCCCGCCATCGCAGCGCGGCTGACCGCCCGGCCGCTGGCCGGCCTCCGGCTGGCCGTCCCGGCCGACTGCGACCAGGCGGACCGGACCGCCTACGGCGTCCTCACCTCGCTGATCGACGGCCGGACCGGCCGCCGCAACACCCTGGGCAACAAGATCGTGTCCAGGATGGGCGACTTCCGCAAGCATTACCCGCTGGAAACGGCCGACTTCGACGACTCGGTGCTGTCCGCTGGCGGGTACCGCGACCTGCACCGGCGCCTGGTCGACGACGATCTGCCCCGGTTCCAGGAACAATTCAAGACCTACCTGAACACCAACACGATCCGCGACATCGCGGGCTTTCACTCCCAGCTCAGGAAGCAGGGCCAGCTAATCAGGGAGCGCGTCGCCACCATCAATGAGTCGCTGGTGGGCGTCGACTACAACCCGGGGCGGTACATCCGGCTGGAAGCGCAGAGCACGCCCAACGTCGAGATCCGCGAATTCGCCGCCGAACTGCGCGCGTGCACCGACGACTCGATCTCCGGCGACGGCTCGGATCAGTACTCGGAACAGAAGTTCCTGCAGGTCAGTCGGATTATCGAGCGGTTCAGCGGACGCGAGGGTCAGGCCGAGGCTGACGCCGCGTGGACCAAGCGGGTTACCGACGTGCGCAACTGGTACATCTTCTCCGCCTCGGAACGCTGGCGCGAGGATGACACCGAGTACGAGAACTACACCGATTCGGGTGGCAAGTCCGGCGGGCAGAAAGAGAAGCTCGCCTACACGATCCTGGCCGCGTCACTGGCCTACCAGTTCAAGCTGGAATGGGGAGCGACGCGGTCCAAGACGTTCAGGTTCGTCGTCATCGACGAGGCATTCGGGCGGGGCTCGGATGAGTCGACCCGCTTCGCGCTTGAGCTGTTCCGCCGCCTCGGCCTGCAGTTGCTGATCGTCACCCCGCTGCAGAAGATCCACGTGATCGAGCCGTACGTGTCCGCGGTCGGGTTCGTCGACAACCCGGAGCACAACAACTCGCGGCTGCAGACGCTCACCATCGAGGAGTACCGGGCACGGCAGCTCGCGCACATGCTGTCCCAGCAGGTCACCGTACCTGCCGCGGCCGCCGGGCCGGCCACGCCCGCCGCGCCCGCAGCGCCCGCCGCGGCCGCCGGGCCGGCCACGCCCGCCGCGCCCGCAGCGCCCGCAGTGCCCGCAGTGCCCGCAGTGCCCGCAGTGTCCGGCACCGGGAGCTGAGGTGCCCGCCGGCACGGCCCGGCGAGGCTGGAGCACGCCGGCCGACGTGCTCGGTCTGCTGCGCAAGCGTTGGCAGGCCGGACTTCTGCTCAGCGCGTTCGCCAGCGGCCAGGACTGGGAGCCGCTCGGCGTTCCGCTGCGCGGCCCGTCGGCTGGCGAGCTGGCCGAGCGCTTGGGCGAGGTGCAGGCCTGGGCCGGCCGCTGGGAGCAGGCGGACCCGAAGCTGATCCGGCTGGAATACAAGAAGGTCGGCGGCCGGGCCATCGGGTCGAACCACATCCCGTGCCGGGCCTGGATCGACAGCTTCGGCCAGCTCTGGGCGCTGCTCGGGGTCAGCAGGGACGTGCGCAGGTTCGCCGATCTGGCCGACGCGACCAGGGCTAGCTGTCCCCCGCTGGTCCCGTGGATGGCAGCTCATCCGATGCGAGTGCTCGGGCTGGCGGATTGCTGGGCCGAACTCGTCGGCACTGTCCGCTGGATGGCCGAATGCCAGCGGCGGGGAATGTACCTGCGGCAGATAGACGTGCCCGGCTCGGACACGAAATTCATCGAGCGGCACCGCGGCGTGCTGGCCGACCTGCTTGACCTTTACCTCGACGAGGGGCGGATCGATCTCGGCGCCCCCCGGACGGATTTCGCCACCCGGTACGGGTTCCGCAAGAAGCCCGATTACGTGCGATTCCGGCTGCCGGGCGCGGCCGGCCTGGCAGGCAGCCAGTTCACCGAGCTCGCCGTCCGCGCGGAGGAGTTCGGGGCTGCGCCGCCGGGAATCACCGTGGTCTACGTGATCGAGAACGAGATCACCTACCTGGCGTTCCCGGTGGCGGAGAGCGCCATGGTGATCTTCGGCGGGGGATACGCCGTATCGTCGCTTGAGCGCCTCCCCTGGCTGGCCGGCACCGGCCTGGTCTACTGGGGCGACATCGACACGCACGGGTTCGCGATCCTGGACCGGCTCCGGCACAGGTTCCCGTGCGTCCGGTCAATGCTGATGGACCGGGCCACCCTGCTCGCCCACCGCAGCCAGTGGGTCACCGAGCCGAGCCAGGTCATCACCCCGCTCGACCTGCTAGATCCGGACGAGGCCGGCCTGTACCGGGACCTGACCGACGGCACGCTCGGCCCGGCCGTCCGGCTAGAGCAGGAGCGAGTCCGCTTCGCCGCCCTAGAGCATGCCCTGCGCGGAGCACAGGAATCCGCTGCGGGCTTTTGACAGCATTCGCCAGTGGGCGAGGCTGGCCGGGAGGGGAAGCTAGCGATCTCGGCGAAGGGACGGAGCTACCTGGCTCCCCGACGGACCAGGCAGACGCGCCGCCGCAGAGCTTCTCCGTTATCTCCGGCCTGAAACGGAGTAATGTAGCATTCAGTAATAACAAAGTCACTTTAAGTTATCACGGGGGCGGTGAGAGTGGGCGAAGCGAGTTCGACGCCGCCGCATGCGGCGGATCGTCCGCACGGGTTCCGGCGCTGGTGGCTCGACATGTCGATGCAGGCAAAGATCATGATCGTCATCGCGATACCGCTGGTCACCCTGATCTGCGCCACCGCCGGGCGGCTGGTGCTCCAGTACCACGAAACGCAGGTGGTTAATGCCGACCAGGCCGCCACCACGCTGCGCGATGCCGCCGACCAAGTCCTGGCCGACGTAGCGATCGCGGAAACGGGTGTCCGCGGCTACGCGGCGACACGCACCCCGCTGTTCCTTGCCCCGTACCACCTCGCGCTGACCCGGATCGGCGCGGACCGCAAGGCGTTGCGGGACGCCGCAATCGCCGATGGTGACCGGCGCCAGCAGCGGGCGGTCGACGCTACCGCCGGCCGGGTGCTCGGCGATCTGGCACAACTACGCTCTGCCGTCAGCGACGGTATCTCCATGAGGCGGCTTCGTCCGGTGATGCAGCACCAGAAAACCAACATGGACCTGCTGCGCCGCCAGGAAGCCGCCCTCACCGCCGGCCCGACGGCCTTGATAGCCCAGCGGCGCAACGGGATCACCAGGCTGGAAACGGCCATCACCTATGTGGACCTCGCCGCGCTGATACTGGGGCTGCTGGCCGGGCTGGCCGGCGTCGCCCTCTTCAGCTCGAGCATCTCCCGCCGGGTCGGCGCGAACGCGGCGAACGCGCGGCGGCTGGGCGAGGGACAGCCGCTCGAGCCGGTTGCCCCGGCGGGTGACGAGATAGGTCGCATAAGCGAGTCGCTTTCCCAGGCCGAGCAGGTGCTGGTCAGCCGGGAGGCGGAGCTGAGGAAGGCCAGGGATCTGGCGCGGAAGGCCACCCAGGCGAAAAACTCGTTCCTGTCCAGCACCAGCCACGAGCTGCGAACGCCGCTGAACTCCATCCTCGGCTTCGCGCAACTCCTCCAGATGTCCGACCTCAGCGACGAAGACAGTGACGGCATCAAGCGAATCCTCGGCGCCGGGCGCCACCTGCTCGCGCTGATCAACGAGCTCATCGACATCGCCCGGATCGAATCGGGCGACCTGAGCCTGTCGGTCGAGCCGGTCCTGGTCCACCCGCTCCTCGAGGAGTCCAGCCAGCTGATGGCCCCGATCGCCGCCGAGCGCTCGATCCGGATCATCCTGGACTGCACGCACCCGGCGCTGGCGGTCCGCGCCGACCGGCAGCGGCTCTCCCAGGTCCTGGTCAACCTGATCTCCAACGCCATCAAGTACAACCGCCGGCACGGCACTGTCACGATTACCTGCCGGGAAGACGGCACCGGCCAGGCCAGCATCGAGGTCTCCGACACCGGACCCGGCCTGTCACCCGAAAACATCGAGCGCATCTTCATCCCCTTCGAGCGCCTCGGCGCCGAGCAGACCGCAGTCGAGGGCACCGGGATCGGCCTGCCGCTGGCAAAAGCCCTCACCGAGGCCATGCACGGCCAGCTGACCGCATCGAGCGCCCCCGGTCAGGGATCGGCCTTCACCGTCAGCCTCCCGCGCGCCCCCGACCTTGTCCACGTCCCAGCGCCCGGCCTCGCGCCAGCGTCACCGGCGGCCGGGCCGCACTCCCCGGCCGGTACCAGCATCAGCATTCTCTACATCGAGGACAACCCGGCGAACGTCGAGGTGATATCCCGGTTCCTGCGCAGCAGGCCGAACACCAGGCTACGGTCCGACGCATCTGGCCGGGCCGGCCTCGAATCCGCCGTCCGGGACAAGCCCGACCTCATCCTGCTCGACCTGCACCTGCCCGACCTGCACGGAGACCAGGTACTCAGGGACCTCAAGGCCGAACCAGCCACCGCCGCCATCCCGGTGGTAGTCCTGTCCGCCGACGCATCCCGTGGCGTCATCCACCGCCTGCTCGCCGGCGGCGCGCTCGCCTATCTCACCAAGCCCATCGAGCTCGCCGAACTCGGCAAGCTGCTCGACACCTTCGCCGCCGCCGAGGCCCAGGACCAGCGGCCGCAGTCGGCTACCCGGATCACACCAGCATGAGCGGCCCGGGCGCCGAGCGCTTTCCCGGGGTGCTGTTCAGGAGCCTGCTCAGGAGGGCCCAGTGAACCACGCCGTGCTTTATATCGAGGACAACGAGAACAACATCTGCCTGGTGCAAGCGCTGCTCAGGCGCCGCCCGAACATCGAGTTGCACGTGGCCATGAACGGCCGCGACGGCGTCCAGGCCGCCATCGACAAACACCCGGGCCTCATCCTGCTCGACAATCGCCTCCCAGACGCGACCGGCGGCGAAATCCTGCGAGAACTCGGCTCCGCTACGGCCACCAAGGCGATCCCCGTGGTCGTCCTCAGCGGCGACTCAGACGAGACCATCAGTGAGCTGCTGGCCAGCGGCGCCGCTGAGTCCGTCGCGAAGCCGTTCGATATTCACCAGTTCATGTCCATAATCGACCGCTACCTTCCGCGTGACCAGGAAAATTAGGTAGCGGGTATCAGGTGCGGTCTTCCCAGGTCGCGGCGTCGGCGATGGTCTGCAGCCGCGATCGGGTTCCGTCGTCGCATAGTGCTCCGCCAAGGCCTGCCTGGAACGCGGCCGCTGGCGAGCAGCCGAGACGTGCGGCGACCGCATACTCGTGGAGGAGGTCGGTACCGAACATCGCCGGGTCATCGGTGCTGATCGAGCATCGCACGCCGGCCCGGAGCATCGCCGGCAGCGGGTGCTCGGCGAGTGAGCCGACTGCCCTGGTGCCGACGTTCGAGACCGGGCAGACGTCGCAGACGATACCGCGGGCGGCGAGCTCGCGCAGCAGCCCGGGATCATCGGCCGACCGGATGCCGTGCCGGATCCGGTCGGCCAGCAGGATGTCCATGGCCTCGCGCACGGACGCGGCGTCAGTGACCTCGCCGGCGTGCGGGACGGAGCCGATGCCGCCGTCCTTGGCCAGCTCGAAGGCGGGCCGGAACGGCGCACCGGGATAGGAGTGCTCAGGGCCCCCGAGGCCAAGCCCGACGACTCCGCGCTCGCGGTACCTGATCGCATAACGAGCCGTGTTGAGCGCGACCTCCGGGCCGAGATTCCGCGGGATGTCGGGCGTCAGCCGTACCTCGACGCCGGTCTTCTCCTTTGCCTCGGCCGCGCCGTCGCAGAATCCGGCGAAGACCTCGTCCCAGGAGGCGCCGTGGCCGGCTCGCTCGGCCGGCGTGAAGATCCCCTCCAGGTAGACCGCGCCGCAGGACGCCGCCTCCGTCGCGTAGTCGACGACGACCTGGCGGAAGTCCCGCTCCGTCTGCAGGGCACGGGTTGTCATCACCCACAGCTCAAGGAAGTGCGCGAAATCCCGGAACCGGTAGAGGTCGGCGAGTTCCGCCTCGGTCGACGCGGGCAGGCTGACCCCGTTGCGGGCGGCGATCTGCAGCAGCGCCCTCGGCCGCACGGCGCCCTCCAGGTGCACGTGCAGCTCGATCTTCGGCGCGACGAGGATGATATCTGATGCGGGCATTAGCACTCCGGTCGAATGATCACAGTCAGTGTCACGCTGACGGTAAGCCGCTGCTGGCACCGCATTGTCAGCTAGGCGACTACGCGCAGGGCGGACGAGCCGTCGGCGATGCGGCGGACTTCGAGGCGCTCGGCCACCCGGTCCTTGAGGTCCGCGACGTGGCTCACGATGCCGACCACCCTGCCCCGGTCCCGCAGGTCGTCGATGACGCCCATGACCTGGTCCAGCGTGTCGGCGTCCAGCGAGCCGAACCCCTCGTCGATGAACAGCGTGTCCAGATCCACTCCCCCGGCCTCGGCCCTGACCACGTCGGCCAGGCCGAGCGCCAGCGCCAGCGAGGTGTAGAACGTCTCTCCGCCGGACAGCGACCTGGGGCTGCGTTCCTCCCCGGTGTGGCGGTCGATCACCGCCAGCGTCAGCCCGGCACGCTGCCGCCTGGTCTCGCCCTCATCGATCCGCTTGAGCTCGTAGCGGCCCGATGACATGGCCGACAGCCGCAGATTGGCCGCCGCGACGACCTGCTCGAACCAGTGCCGCAGCACATACGTGGTCAGCGTCACGCGACGGTGGCCATCCATGCCCTTGGCCAGGTTCGCCAGCCGGATCACGGTCTCGGTCGCCTCGACGACGCGATCGCAAAACTCCTCGGCGCCACGCACCTCGTCGAGCCGCTGGCTGAACCGGGTGACCATCGCGGTGGCCGCGTCGTGCGCGGTCCGCACTTCCTGCTCGGCCTCCTCGGCGCTGGCCAGGGCAGCTGCCGTGGTGCGCGCCGCCGCCTGCGCGCGCGGCGCCAGGTCCGGGTCGAGGCCGGCCAGGTCATCGGCCTCGGCATCCGCGGTCAACCGGATCAGCGCCTCGTCCCAGGACGTCACCTGATCGGCGAGTTCCGCCAGCGCCGCCGAGCCGAGCACTGCCGGGCGGGCATCGTCCAGCGCGGCGAACCCGTTGGCCAGGGCCTCGCGCTCGGCCCGGGACCGGGCGTCGCGCTCCGCGGCAGCGTCGGCGGCCAGCCGGTCAAGCGCGGCGGCCAGACTGTGGTCCCGGCTGGCTGCCTCGCGCAGGGCGCGCTGCCGGTCCGCGACGGACGGGTACCCAGCCGCGCCGGCCGCGATCTGCGCGCTGAGCCGGTCGCGGTCCGCCCGGGCTGCCAGCAGCTGCTCAAGCGCTGCCGTTGCCTCGGCGGTGGCCGCCAGCAGTTCCTGGCCGGCCCGCTCGTGATCGTCTCGCCGGGCCGCCAGCTGTTCCGCGAGCCCAGCGGCGTCCTGCACCGCTGCTTCGGCCGCGGTGATCGTGGCGGCGAGCGCATCGGCCTCGGCGGACAGTTCCCCGATGGCGCGCCCCCCGGCCGCTGCGAGCAGCGCGGCCTCTTCCCTGGCGAGCTCATCGCAGTCCGCGGTGGCCCGCTCCCTGGCACCGAGCGCGGCATCCCGGCGGGCGGCGGCATCGGTGACATCCTCGGCAGCCACCGCATCGTCCCCGGCCGGGGCGGGTGCCGGGTGATCCGCGGAGCCGCAGACCGGGCAGGCGGCACCGTCGGCCAGCTGCGCTGCCAGTTCGGCGGCCATCCCGGCCAGCCGTGCCTCGACCTTCTGCTGATGCGCGTCGACCAGCGCCTGATGCGCGTCTACCGCGTCCCGCAGCACCGCGGCGGCGGCTGCCAGCAGCGGGCCGAGCTCGGCGAGCCGGGCGGCCGCCGCCTTCTGCGCCGTCACCAGCTGCTGCCGGGCCCGGGCCGTGTCCAGCTGGCTCGCGGTGTCGCGGGCCGCCGTGAGCTCCCGCTCCAGCCCGTCGATCAGGGCCGGCAGCTCGCGGCGGGTCTCCGCCAGCGCGGCTGCCCGGGCCGATGCCTCGTCGGCGGCCTCCGCCAGCGCGGCCAGGGCGGCGTCCCGGCCGGGCAGCGCCGCCTCGGCATCGGCCAGGTGCTGCACCGAGATGGCTGCCTGCTCGGCAGCCTCGGCCCGGCCGGCCGCCTCGGCGCCGAGCCTGCCCGCGAGCACGTCCTCGCCCGGCTCGGTGCCGAGCCTGGCCGCAGCGTCGTGCTCGGCCGCGGGCATGCCGTCGCCCGGCCTGGCGACCAGGCTGAGGACCGCGCCGCGCGCGGTAGCCGCGGCGGCCTCCGCGTCGGCCAGCGCCGCGAGCAGCGGCCGGACCGGGTCGGCCTGCCGGGCCAGCGCAAGCTGCCCGGCCCGCTGGTCGTGCGCCGCCCGGGTGCTCTCGTGCTCATGCAGCCTGGCTAGCGCCTGGGTGAGCCGGGTCATCAGGCTTGCCTGCCGCTTCGCCTGCTCGCCGGCCTGCCGCGCAGCCGCCGTCGCGGTCTCCGCGACCGCCAGCCCGGCGCCGGTGACCTCGGCGGTCTTCGCCAGTTCCGCGGCGATCTCCTTCAGCCGCACGCCCCGCTCGGAGCCGTCGAGCGCAACCACCTCGGCCCGGGCCTCGCCGTCCCGGCCGGCCGCCTCGGCAGCCGCCGACACCGCGCTGTCAATCTGCTTCCTGGCCTGCTCCCGCCGCTGCGCGGCCTGGTAGCGGCGCCGGTCGAGCTCGCCGGTGATCCGGTCATAGAGCTGCGTGCCGAACAACCTGGTGAGCACCATTCGCCGGTCGTCATCACCGCACCGCAGGAATTTCGCGAACTCGCCCTGCGGCAGCAGCATGACCTGGGTGAACTGCTCGCGGTTGAGCCCGACGAGCTCGGTGATCAGATCACCGGCCTCGGCCTTGTTGGACGACAGGCTGGCCCAGCGGCCGTCTGCCATCCGCTCCAAGTGCACCTGGCTTGGCTGGGTCGTGTAGCCGGTACCGCGTTTCTTCAGCCGCTGGTGTTCCGGCACCCGGGTGATCCGGTAGCGGCTGCCGCGCAGCGAGAACTCCAGCCGCGCTGACGGCTGCAGGCCGGCCGCCGCGAAGTCCGAGTGCAGCCGGTCGGAGCCGGATGAGTCCGCGGACAGGCCGCCGTAGAGCGCGAACGTGATCGCGTCCAGGACGGTGGTCTTCCCAGCGCCGGTCGGCCCCTCCAGCAGGAACAGCCCGCTGCGGGCCAGCAGGTCGAAGTCGACCCGCTGCGCGGTCGCGTACGGCCCGAGCGCCTGCAGGTCCAGGCTGTGCAGCCGCATCAGGCAGCCGCCCCGGCGCGCTGGCCGGCCGCGGCGCTGCCGGGCTGGGCGGCGGCGGGCTGGGCCTCGCCATCCTCGGCATGCTGGCTGACCTCGACCGCATCCCGCAGGACCGCGCGCTGCGCCTCGTCTGGCGGCCCGCCGCTGGTGAACTCGACGAACAGCCCGCAGATCCGCACCGGGTCGGCCACGTCTGCGGCCAGCCGGGCAAGATCGGCCGCGACGCCGATCAGGCCGCCCTCTGGCGCGAATTCGAGCACCAGCGTGTGCGGCCACTTCGCCCGCAGCCGCTCCATCGGCGCGACCGGCCGGACAGTGTCAGTCAGCACCACCTTGACCCACGCGCCGGCCAGGCCGGCCAGCTCGCCGTCGGCCCGGGCGAGCAGCTCGTCGAGCTTTCCCCGGACCTCGCGCAGTGGCCGCGGCACCGGGGCCGGCAGCTGGGTCACGGTCACCTGGCCGGCCGCATCGATGTCGGCAATCGTGACGGACTTGGCCTGATTCCGCTCGCCGAACGAGAACGCCAGCGGCGAGCCGGAGTACCGGACGGTGCTGCCGTTTCCGGTGCCGGGGATGTTCTGCTGGCCGTGCAGATGGCCGAGGGCCACGTAGCAAGCACCGTCGAATACAGACGCCGGCGCGTCGCCGATGCCACCGACCCGGATGTCCCGTTCTGAATCGGAAGGCAGTGCGCCAGTGATGAATGCGTGCGCCGCGATGACAATGCGGCCGGCGCCGCGCTCGGCGGCATCCGCCCGGATCCGCGCTACCGCTGCGGCCAGCACCGACTGGTGCGAGCGCTGCGCGCCGAGCGCATCCATCACCGCATCTGGCAGCAGGTACGGAATGCCGTAGATCGCGACCTCGCCGCCGACGTCGGCGAGCATGACCGGCCGGGCGATGTCGGCCACCGAGGTGCGCAGGTGGATGCCGGCTGCCTCGCTGAGCCGGGCGCCGAAACCGAGCCGCACGGGCGAATCGTGGTTGCCGCTGGTGAGCACGACCGGGATGCGGGCAGCGGCGAACTCCCGCAGGATGTGATCGAGCAATGCCACCGCGTCGGTAGACGGCACCGCCCGGTCGTAGACGTCACCTGCCACGACGACGGCGTCGGCCTGCCTGCTGACCGCCTCGCCGAGCAGCCACTCGCCAAATGCGGCCTGGTGCGCCAGCAGGCTCTCCCCGTGCAGGGTCCGCCCTAGGTGCCAATCCGAGGTGTGAACTAATCTCACTGGCGCGCCATTGACTTCCGGGAGGGCCAGAACGGGCCGCCGGGCCAGATCGGGCCATTATTGTCGGGGCATTGTGGTCGAGGGCCATCGTGACGCCCTCATGATGCCCCGAGGCTGAGACATTCCCGGCCATCCCGGACCGCACGGCGTGTCGCGCCCCGGGAGTTTCCTGGCCGTCCGGCAAGGGAGTCCACCTCGCTCCGTGGCTGCCCTTGCCGCTGGCGATGGCCAACGTTAGCGTTAGGCAGGACTGACTGGATTGTCCGGCTTGCTCCGGACAGGTGTCGTGATCGTGTTGGCGAACCGCTCCAGACCCCGGTGGCACACCATGGCGACCGGAGGTGGGCAATGCACGAGACCTTGTTACTGCCAATGCCCGTTCCTGACCTGACCTCGCGGTCTGAGTTCGCTGGCAGTCATGAGATACCGCCGGACGAAATAGCCCGATGAGCCTGCCGATGCGCCAGCGGCGGGCCCTGGACCGGATCGAGAAGGCGCTGCTGGCTGGTGATCCCCGCCTCGGGTCGCTGTTTGCGATCTTCGCAAGGCTGACTTGGCATGATGTGATGCCAAGGATGGAGCAGGTCAAGCGCAGACTGCGCCAGCCGCTGCGACGGTCGGCGGCAATCGCGATCGCGCTGATCGCCGTATTGGGCGTGCTGGTGCTCAGCTCGCTGCTGCCCGGGCGGCCCATCTGCAACGCGCCGCCAGCAATTGCCGGGCACAGCTATTCATCGGGCCGGACGACCAGCTGTCTGCCCGTCCGGTAAGGCGGCACGGAAGATCTCCTTCCCGGTCATCGTCACCGGCCGGCCGGTAGGCGGAGCCCGAACAGATCCATCGTGCCGGTATTGGTGCCGGTCATCGTCCAGCGCCCGGTGACGAACTCGCCGTCTGAGACAATCACGTCCGGCACAAATCTGAGGTCCGCTGCGCTGGGCCCGCTGGGCCCGGCGCCAGGTCGAGGGCTGGCCCGAGGGCGGCTCCAGCCCGGACCCGCTTGACAGCTTCCGCCGCACCGTGGCAGAAGCCGGCCTCGCGCACCGTGACCGGCAGCTACCGACGGCGATCTGGCATCATGAAAGGCGACGAGAGGCCGTGTCGATGACCACCATCCACGTCCGGTACGAGATCCTGGACGATCCGGCTCGTCCGCATCCTGACTCTCCGGCGGACGCGTACCCATGGGGGTCCGCGCGGTCGGGCTGCCGGGAAATTTCAGCGCCTACGGCGTCGGCGACACTCTCGATGGTGCACTCGACGATCTCAGCGCAGGAATCCGGACGGCCCTGACGGACCAATCCCCGACGAGCTGACCAGGGAGATCGCAGTAACAATCGGGGCTGCGGCCTGACGCCTGTCCGGTTGTCCGGCAAGGAGATCGTGAAAGCCTTAGCTAAGGACGGCTGGGAACTCGAACGCATCAGCGGCAGTCATCACGTCGTGCTCACGTTGACGGTCGGCAAACCAGCGTTCCAGTGCATGGCAACCGTCCGCCCCCAGCCGGGACGCTCGGCTCGATCTGCCGCGATGTCGGCCGTACTGCCCCCCCAGTTGCGTAGAAGTCCGCAACGGCCCGTCGATGTGAAGTCTGGCCACACCCGACTGGCCCGATGTCACATCGAGCAAGTGGCCGGCGGGACGCCGGGGGCGGGCCGCAGGGGGCGGGCCGCAGGGGGCGGGCCGCTACCGGGCCAGGTGCTGGACTAGCCAGCCGCTGGCGGCGGTGCTGGACGGCTCGAAGCCCTTCACGCAGGCGTCGAAGTGGCCGCCCGGGTCTCACGCCCGGGACAGTCGCCCGGCTTCGGGAGCTCGCTGGTCCAAATCATGTCAGCGAATGAGTTGGCCAGCGCCGTCGAAAATGGCCGGCAGGCATCCTGCCAGCTGGCTAACGACGTACCTGGCGCAGCTGATGCTGATGCCAGGTCCGGAGCCAATCAGCCGTGCAGCGCGGGTCATCGAATGGCTTGCCTGCGGCCAGCTGGTTCAGGTAACGGGCGTCGGCGTCCAGGCGGCGGCGGAACTCCGCGGCGTCCCCGGTGTGCCCGTGGCCGGGAACCAGCCAGCGCACGCCGGGCACCGCGGCTAGCCGCTGCAGGCCAGCGCGGTAGTCGCCGAGCGGATCGTGCTGGGCGGTGTCCAGCAGGGGGATCTCGATGTCGGAGAGCATGTCGCCCGCGACGAGGACGCCGGTGTCCGGGAGGAACACCGCGGCGTGCCCGGGTGCGTGGCCATTGTGGATGACGACCTGCGCGGCCGGGCCGTGCCAGGGGATGCGGTCCGGGCCCTCGGGCAGCGGCACCAGGCGGCCGAACAGCTCAAGATCATGTCCTGGCGCCGCTTTCCCGGCTTCGCTGATCATCTTGTCGCGTTCGGTCTCGGCGGTCGTGACGGCGTCCGGTGCCGCGTACCGGGGCACGTCACCCAGATCGCGGCTCCACAGCACGTGATCCCAGTGCGGGTGGGTGGCGAAGCCGGCCCGTGGCCGCAGTCCCGCGCCGGCCAGGTCGGCCGCCAGCCCGGCGACTTCGCCAACCGTTACCGCCGGGTCGATCACCAGGCACCCGCCATCGCCGGCTGTTACCACCGTGCTGGTGGTCGTGGCATAGGCGGCGGTGGCTACCAGGACGCCCGGCGCGAGTTCCGAGAAGTGCCGCATCCCACTCTTCTACCGCGGCCCCGCCGCGCAGGCCACCGTGTTTCCCTGGCCGTGCCGTCAGTCTGGTCAGCCGCCGGCGGGCCGGTCCCGGTGCGCCTCGCGGTGCTTGACCAGGCCGGCCAGGTCGTCCAGGGTCGCGGCGGTCATCGGCTCGCCGGACTTGCGGCCGTCGCCGTTCCGCCGCCAGCAGACGAAGCCGAAGCCGTCGAACCCGCCCTGCAGGACGTAGCACGGGTAGGCCTTCATCCACGCGCCGACATTGAGGCCGAACCTCGGGCCGCCCAATCGCCCGACTGCCAGCGAGGGCCCGGATATCCACCCGCCGACATCCCCGAACACCAGATCGCGGCCGCTCCGGTCGCCGTCGGGCACAGTTCCCATGCATTCACTCTATTACAGACGCATGTATACGTCTACATACGGCTCTGCATGCCGACAGACTGATGGAGACGACTTAACGTGATCATGTGGAGATCGACCACGACGGCGAAACGCCCATCTACCTGCAGCTTTACCGCATCCTGCGCGCCAGGATCGATTCCGGCGAGCTGCGGGTGGGCCGGCCGATCCCGTCTGAGCAGAGCCTGGTGCAGCAGTACGGCATCGCCCGCATGACCGCCCGCAAGGCGGTTGGCATGCTCCGCGACGAAGGCCGGGTCAAGTTCGTCGTCGGCCGCGGGACGTTCGTGCAGCCACCGCCGCCACCGCCGGAGTCCTGATCCGGCCCTATACGGCCTACCCACCGGCCCCGGGTGCAGGGGTCTGCCCGGCTGGCAGCGGGACCGGGAACCCGGATAGGCAGCGGCTGTGGTCCGATTCCGGCACGAGTCGCCGGCCGCGCTGCGCCCGCGCGGGGCAGGTCACCGGCGGGAGCAGCCAGACGGGGAATGCGCGTCTGCCGCCTGCTGCCAGCGCAGCTGGGCGGCGAGATCTAATGCGCTGAACCCGTGCACGCAGAACGCGGGCGCGCCGCGCTGATACGCCTGCACGTACACGCTGCTGCGGCGTCGGCCGTGCCACCCGTGCTCGTCAGTCCAGATCCGCCAGTCAGGAAACGCCCGGGTCAGCGCCTCGACCCCGGCGCTCGTCAGCACGTCGGCGGTCCCGGCCGCACAGCGCGGCGGGGATAGCGGATTCCGGCTGCCCGGCGGGCGGCCAGCCGGAGGCGTGCTCCGGCCAGCTGGCGGCCCGCCCCGGGCGACGGGTGGCAGCTGCCGGGCCGGCGGCTGCATCGGCGGCAGCGGCATGCCGCCGCGGCAGGCGCCGCGGCGATTGCGGCAATGGCGGCAGCTGCGATGACGGTAGCTGCGCGGCCGGCGGCCAGCTCCGGATCGGCGGCGAGTCAGCGGATGACGGCAGACCCAGCAGCGGTGGACGCTCCGGCGCGGTCGGCGGGCGCATCAGGAAGGCATCCGCGGCCGTTGCCGGGCTGACGAACTCGACCGCCACGCCATGGTGGTTACAGCGGAATAAGAAGGCCATCAGGTGCGCGGGGCTCCGGCTGATGACGCCAGGTCCCGGCATGATCACCACGTCGTGGCGGCCGGCCCCGACAGCCGCGCTCAGCATCGCCAGCGCGGGACCGTACCCGTCCGCGGTCGGCCTGCCGTCATCGGCATAGACGACCGGCTCAGGCCAGCCTCGCTCGCGGGCAACCTCGATGATTGCCTCGCGCTGCCTGGCCGGTGGCTGAGCACCTGGGCGCGAGACGATCCGGATGTAGGCGGCTGGGCGCATGGGCATTCTCATAGCCAGGTCCCCCCCAGGATTGCGGCGTAACCCTAGTGTCACACACCGTCCACCGGCTCGCCCAATTCTCCGGCTTGCCGGGGCGGCTTGCCGGGACGGCCGTGCCAGATCTGCACTTGGCCGATCCGGCGGATGAACTCAGTCGCCGTCGCTGTCGCCGTCGGCTGCTGCCAGCTCGCTGAGCACGGACTCGGTGTGCTGTCCGAGCCGCGGCGTGCGGGCTGGCGACTGCTCAAGGCCGGCGCCGCGGACCGGGCCGGTGGTGGCTAGCGTTGCGCCAAGCCCTCCTCCGCCAGTTCCGCGATCACCGGGGAGCCGCCACCACCTCGCAGGTCGCTCACCACGTCGGTGAAGTGGCGGAATGGAGCCCACAGCACGCGTGATCCGCCGAGCACGGCGGACGCCTCGGCCAGGCTGCGCGCCTCGAACCACGGCCGCAGCAGCGCCGACAACACGTGCCGGTGCAGGTAACGGTCGCCTTCCTGGCCGAAGTCGGCGGCCAGCGCGGCGGCCAGCGCGGCCACCGCGCTGGCCGTGCCGGTTACCTGCAGAAGCGATTCCCACTGCGGCGAGGTGAGCGCCACGATCATCACCCGGCCACCGTCGGCCAGCGGCATCTCCGCCCCGAAGGTGCCGTAGACGTAGTTACCGTGCGCCGGGCGACTTTGGCCCTGCAGGTGCGCATCGGGCAGGAAGCCGAGTGTCGTCAAGGTGGCTGCCGCGACGTCCTCGAGGGCGACCCGCAGGCAGGCGCCCTCGCCGGTGGATTCCCGCCGCCGGACGGCAGCGAGCACGGCGAGGGCGGTATGACTGCCGGTGAGCAGATCCCAGGCCGGGAGCGCGTGGTTGAGCGGGCCCTCGCCGTGCTCTGGTCCGGTCGCGTGCGCCAGCCCGGATGCCGCGTTGACCGTGTAATCGACGGCAGACCCGCCACCTGAGGTGCCGAGTACCTGCACGTAGATGAGGTCGGGCCGGTGCTGGCGTAGCAGATCCTCGGACAGCCACGGCTGGCCGACCACGTTCGTCAGCAGGATCCCGCCCGCCGGGCCGCCCGCGCACACCAGCCGCCGCAGCGCGGCCTGGCCGGACGGCCCGGCCAGATCGAGCACCACCGACTCCTTGCCGCGGTTCAGGCCGGCCCAGTAGAGGCTGCGCCCGTCCCGGCCGAGTGGCCAGCGCGCGATGTCGGCAGCCCCGCCGGCCGGATCGACGCGGATGACGCGGGCGCCTAGCTGGCGCAGGGCCAGGCCAGCCGACGGGACGGCGATGAAGCTGCCGACCTCGATGACGCGGAGGCCCGCCAGCGGCATTGCCGGGCTAGGCACGGTCACCGGACCCGGCGTCTCGATGGCGGCTCATCGGTTCTCCTCGGGCGGACGCCGACCTCGGCACGGGAACCCGGCTGGCCGACCTCGCCGAGGATATCCCGGGCGTCCGGCCGGGTCGCCCGTTACCGGCCGGGCAGGTACCGTCTGAGGTAGAACACCCGCTGACCGACGCAAGGCGTGGACCTCGCTGCGGCGGGTGATTGCCGCCCGGGACCCCGGCGGTACATCCACCGGCACGATGTGCAGCCAAGGAGTCCCATGGTGCGATCCGCGCGAACTGAGCCTGCCATCGACCAGCCGGATGCCAGGGTCGGGCCAGCAACGCCCGCATCCCAGGCGCTCCCGGCTGCAGCGCCCGCGCCTGCGGCAATCACGGACGCAGCGCCCGTGATCGCGGCGCCCGGGCAGGCCGGCCCGCCGCCTGCTGCTCAGCGCGGCAGCGAGTACGCCCAGCTGTCCCGGCAGGTCAAGCAGGCTGGGCTGCTAGAGCGCCGGCCCCGTTACTACGCCTGGAAGATCGCGGCCACCGCCACGCCGCTGGTCGCCGGGTGGGTCATCTTCGTGCTGGTCGGGGATTCGTGGTGGCTGCTGGCCGTGGCAGTGCTCCAGGCCGTGATTTTCACCCAGGTCGGATTCCTTGGCCACGACGCCGGGCACCGGCAGATCTTCGGCTCCCGGCGCGGCAACTATGTCCTTGGCATCCTGCTCGGCAATCTGGGTATCGGCATGAGCTACGGCTGGTGGGTGGACAAGCACAACCGCCATCACGCCCATCCGAACACCGAGGGCGCGGACCCCGACATCATCATCAGCACGCTGGCGTTCACCGACGCCCAGGCACGCACCTGGGCGCGCGCCGACGGGCGGCTACGGCTGCTGGCCCTGCGCTACCAGGCGTACCTGTTCTTCCCTATGCTGCTGCTCGAAGCGATCAGCCTGCACGTCGCCAGCATCCGCGCCGTGACGAGCCGGGTCGCGCGGCATGGGCCGGCCGAGGCGGCCCTGCTCGCTGTCCACGTGCTTGGTTACCTGGCCATCGTCATGTTGGTGCTGAGTCCCGTTAAGGCTGTGGTCTTTGTCCTTGTGCAGCAGGGCCTGTTCGGCGTGTACCTGGGCAGTTCCTTCGCCCCCAACCACAAGGGCATGGCCATCCTTCCCGAGGGCGACCAGACTGACTTCCTGCGCCGCCAGGTCCTCACGTCCCGCAATGTCCGCGGCAGCTGGCTGACGGACTTCGCGCTCGGCGGCCTGAACTACCAGATCGAGCACCACCTGTTCCCGTCCATGCCGCGGCCGAACCTGCGACGGTCACAGGCGCTGATCGCGGCCTTCTGCCGACAGCGTGAGGTTTCTTACTGCGAGACCAGCCTGATCGGCTCGTACGCGCAGGCGCTGCGGTATCTCAACGCGGTGGGCCGGGCAGCGGTGCCCGCCGCGGCGATGACGGCCGCGCGGCGCTGAGATCCGACAGCTGTTCCGAGCCGTCGACGAATTCCCTGGCTAGCTCGGACAGGCGGCGGTTGCGAGACCTGGCGTAGTTCCGCAGCAGCTCGAATGCCTGGTCCATGTCCAGGTGCAGCCGCTCGGCGAGCTTGCCCTTGGCCTGCTCGATCGTGACCCGGCTGTTCAAGGCGGCCTGCAGCTGCTCGTTGAGCGTCTCGCTGCGGCGCAGGCTGCGCTCGTTCAGCAGGCTGATCGTGGCTACGTCGGCGAGTGCCTGGCCGACCCGGGTCTCTTCTTCGCCGAACGGCCCCGCAGACGCGCGGAAGAGGTTCAGCCCGCCGATGATCTGCGTGCGCAGCCGCATCGGCAGTGCCAGCACGGCGGCGAAGCCTGCTTGTTGCGCGGCCGGCCCGAACCGCGGCCAGCGCCCAGCGGCAGTGCTGAGGTCGGTCACCGACACCGGCTCGCCGCTGCGGAAGCAGTCCAGGCACGGGCCCTGGTCATGCTGGAGCTGGAAGAGCTCAAGCAGCCTGGCCTGCTCGCTGGAGGCCGCTACCACTTGCAGATCGCCTCGCGGGTCGGCCAGCAGCAGGCCTGCCGCCGACGCGCCGAGCAGGTTCACACTGCGATCGGTGAGCACGTGCATGAACTCGATGACATCGAAGCCGACGACCATGGTGTCAGCCAGTTCGACAAATGTCTTCGACAGCAGTTGCCCATCCATCCCGCTCACCTTTTCACGAAAACGCGGCCTAGTAATAAAGGGTACGCAATCACGCCGCCACGGTCAGCCGGCTTCCTCACCGGCCACCGCCTCGGTCAGGATCCCGGTCGCCGGCTTCGGCCGTGCCGCTTCCGATACCGGGCTCATCGTCGCTCTCCAGGCGCAGACTGCGCGTCACGATGTCGTGCGCGACATCGGCGAGTTGCCGATCACTGGCGTAGGCGTGCGCCCGCAGCCGGACGAACGCATCAGCGACGCCTGTCCCCAGCTGCTCCGTGAGCATTCCGGTGGCCTGGTCTATCTCGGCCCGGCGCCGCGAGATCACCATCGGCTGCCCGCCCGGTCCGCCACGGGTGCCGTGAGCCGCCTGGCTTTCCGGACCACCCGGGCCAGCCGCGTGCTGATCCGAGTTTACCGGGCCGTCGGCCTGGTGGCCATCGAGGAGGAGCAGCGTGGCGGCGTCAGCGAACAGCAGCGCGTCACCAAGCGCGGACATGCTCAGCGGGCTCGGCAGCTCCCGGTAGAGCTCAAGCACCCCGACCCGGATCGCGCCGATCTGGAGCGGGAAGGCAAAGACAGCCGCCGCGCCTGCCGCGCGCGCAGCAGGCGCGAAGGCGGGCCAGCGGCTCATCATGTCGTCATGCGCAAGGTCTGACGCCAGTACCGGCCCGCCAGAGGCGGATACGTCGGCGCGCGGTCCTTCGCCGACGGTCAGCTCGATGTCAGTCAGCCGCTCGATGACCTCGTCGGTAACGCACATGACATGGACCGACCCCGGCGGGGCGACGACCAGCAGTCCGGCGCCGTTGACCGGAATAGTGGCGACCGCTGCGGTGCAGACATCCTGAACCGACACGTGCGCATGGCGGCCAGCGGCGCGAAGTGCCACCAGATCCCAGATGGCGATCATCCGGCTGGCGACACTGTCAGCTACCACGTCTGCTCCGGAAGCTGGCTGAGCCCACCTCGCCGCGCGGGCGGGGGCCGCCTAAGATCAGCGGCCCCCGCCGGGCTGGCGTTGCGGCCTGGTTAGAGCGGACGGACCTGCTCGGCCTGCGGGCCCTTGGGGCCCTGGCCGGCGGTGAAGTCAACCCGCTGGTTCTCCTGCAGGCTGCGGAAACCATCAGCCTGAATCGCGGAGTGGTGAACGAAGACGTCCGCAGTTCCGTCGTCGGGGGCGATGAAACCATAGCCCTTGTCAGCGTTGAACCACTTCACGGTACCCTGAGCCATCTACTTCTCCTACAGAAACGATCCTCGGGATCCACGGACGTGTCTCCCGGGTTGCTGCGACCGCCTGCCTTCGAAGGCTGGGCCCTGAAGTATCCAAACGCCCGCTGTCAGAATTCCGCAGGCGCTGTTACACGAACACGAACTTCGACTACAACCAGGACCCATTTAACACCATCACGCAACCGCGCGACCTGCATCGCGCCGGATTCACCCGGCCGGCTCACTTAAAGCGGCTCGCTGACCCAGCGCCAGCCATGCAGCTCGTCGCAGGCCGGCCGCACTACGAATGCCTCGGCCGCGTCGGCCAGCTGGGTGACAACGCGGATCAGCTGCCGGTGGAAATCATCCGGCGTGGGCGCGGTTGCGTGCGCGTCCGGCGCGACCAGCGTCACCGGGGCGGCCACGCCCCAGCCGCCGCCTGCCAGCCGCGCGGTAACGTGCCCGTCGTAATCCCGGCCGACCGCGACAATGGCATCGGCCCGGACGATATCGCTCCCGTCATCCTTGCTCACCCAGACGTGCGGCGCATCCATCGGCGTCATCTCCCGGTTCCGGCACGGCGGCACTGCGGCGTCCCCCACAGTGGCACAGTGCGGCTGCTAGCGCTGCGCGGGGGCGCGGGGCGGTAGCCGGGCTGACAGCTAGCGGTGCGGGGGCTAGCGGCGCGGCTCCGCGCCGCGCGGCGCCGTCTCGGGACGGCGCAACCGCCACGGCAGGTACGACGCGCCAGGGCCGGCGCTGGCGGCCACGTCGGCCGGATTAGACAGCGCGCAGCGGCGCAGTGACAGGCAGCCGCAGCCGATACAGGAGTCCAGGCCGTCGCGCAGCGCGGTCAGCGCGACTATCTGGTCATCTAGGCGCTTGCGCCAGCCTCTGGATAGCCGTGCCCAGTCGGCCCGGGTCGGCGTGCGGGTCTCCGGCAGGCTGGCCAGCGCGGCGGCGATCTCCTCCAGGGACAGCCCGATGTTGCGCGCGGCCCGGATGAACGCCAGCCGGCGCAGCACGCTGCGCTGGTAGCGGCGCTGGCCGCCGGACGTCCTGGTGGCCGACAGCAGGCCCTGGGCCTCGTAGAAGCGCAGCGCCGATGGCGCGAATCCGCTCCGGGCCGCGACGTCGCTCACCGTCAGCGCGTCCGTCGATTTCATCGCCTGCTCCGTTCTGCCGCGGGCGCCGGCCGCCCGGGCGCCGCGGGCCGGCGGGCGGTGCCGCCGGGTAGGCCGAGCGGGGCCGCGGGGCCGCGGAGTTAGCCTGACTCCTTGACTTCAAGTTAACTTCAACATCAAGTATGAGGATAGCGGTCAGCCACGGCAAGGTGCCACGGCAAGGAGGACATCATGGGCGTAGCCATCGTCACCGGCGCATCCCGCGGTCTGGGTCTGGCCACCGTCCGTGCTCTCGCGGGACGGGGCTGGTCGGTCGCCGCCGACGCCCGGCATGGCGCGGAGTTGCGGGACGCCGTGCGCAAGATCGCGGTGGGCGGGATTCCGGCCGACCGGGTCGTCGCGGTGCCCGGCGACGTGACTGATCCCGGACATCGCGCCGAGCTGGTCGCAGCCGCCCGGGAACTCGGGGCGATCACGCTGCTGATGAACAACGCGAGCCGGCTGGGCCCGAGCCCGCAGCCTAGCCTCGCTGACTATCCGGAGGATGAGCTGGCGGCGGTCTATGCCGCCAACGTGCTGGCGCCGGTCGCGCTGACCCGGCTGGTCGTAGCGGACTTGCTGGCCACCGCGGGAACGGTCGTCAACGTCAGCTCCGATGCCGCGGTCGAGGCATATGACGGCTGGGGCGGCTACGGCTCATCGAAGGCCGCGCTCGACCAGGCTTCCGCGATCCTCGGCGTCGAGCTGCCGGCGTTGCGGGTGTACGCGCTCGATCCCGGCGACATGCGCACCGAGATGCACCAGCAGGCGTTCCCCGGCGAGGACATCTCCGACCGGCCGGAACCGGAGACGGTCATCCCGGCCGTGCTGCGGCTGCTCGCCGACCGGCCGCCCAGCGGGCGGTACCGGGCCGCGGACCTGCTGGCGGCCGGATCGGCTTCGACGTGACCGGCTTCGACGTGACCGATTTCGAGCTGCCGGCCGGGCTTGAGGCCAGCCAGCCGCCGGAGACCCGCGGCGTGGCCCGCGACGCCGTCCGGCTGCTGGTCGCGGACGGCGCCGGTATCCGGCACGCGCGGTTCGCCGATCTCGGGCAGTTCCTGCGCGCCGGGGACGTGCTCGTGGTCAACACCTCGGCTACGCTGGCCGCGGCCATCGACGGCCGACGGCCGGACGGCTCGCTGGTAGTAATCCACTTCTCGAACCTGCTGGATGACGGCAGCTGGCTGGTCGAGCTGCGGCCGCCTGGCCGGGCGACTGGCCCGGTCGGCGACACCTGGGCGGGCGAGCGCATCGGCCTTGCGGCTGGCGCCGGGATGGCGCTGACCGAGGCCGCGAGCCCGCGGCTGTGGCGCGCGCGGGTCGCGGTCGAGGGTGACGTACGCGGCTACCTGGCCGCGCACGGGCGGCCGATCACGTACGCCTACCTGAGCGGATCATGGCCGCTGGCGGCGTACCAGACCGTGTTCGCCCGGGAACCGGGCAGCGCGGAGATGCCTAGCGCCGGGCGGCCGTTCAGCACTGATCTCGTCACCGCGCTGGTCGCGGCCGGCGTCCTGATCGCGCCCATCACGCTGCATGCCGGCGTCTCCTCGCTGGAGGCAGCCGAGTCGCCGCTGCGCGAGTGGTTCCGGGTGCCCGGTCCGACGGCCGACCTGGTGAACTATTCCCGGGCAGCCGGGCACCGGATCATCGCCGTCGGGACGACCGTGACGCGGGCGCTGGAGAGCAGCGCCGCCCCGGACGGCGCCGTCGCCGCGGCGCAGGGCTGGACCGACCTGGTGCTCGGCCCGGAGCGCCCGGCCAGGGCGGTCGACGGCATCATCACCGGCTGGCATGCGCCGGGGGCGTCGCACCTTGACCTGCTGGCCGCGGTCGCCGGGCCGGCGCTGGTCAGCGGCGCGTACGCGGAGGCGATCCGGCACCGCTACCAGTGGCACGAGTTCGGCGACAGCTGCCTGCTGCTCAGCGGCCATCCCGGCGGGTAGCCTGCTTCGGGTGAATGCGCCAGGCTTCGCACCACCGTCGGATCAAGAGCTGGGCAAGGGCATGGTCCTGTTCGGCGGGGTCAGCACGGTGCAGCAGTTCGTCCAGCACGGCCTCGTCGACGAGTACTGGATCAAGCTGCACCCGGCCGCCCTGGGCGCGGGCCAGCCGCTGTTCACCGATCTCAGGCAGCGGGCGAACCTCAGCCTGGCGCAGAGCAAAGGCCACGACTCCGGAATCGTCACCCTCCGGTACCTGCCTGGCTGACCTGGGCTGTCACACTACCGAGCATGCAGACGCTCGTACTTGATCACCCGCTGGTCGCGCACAAGCTCACCGCGCTGCGCGACGTCCGCACCGAGTCCCCCACGTTCCGCCTGCTCAGCGACGAGCTAGTGACCCTGCTGGCGTACGAGGCCACCCGGCACATCCGCGTGGAGCAAGTGCAGGTGCACACCCCCATCGGCCTGGCGGACGGCGTCAAGCTGGCCAGGCCGGTGCCGCTGGTGGTGCCGGTGCTCCGGGCGGGCATCGGGATGCTGGACGGGATGGCCAGGCTGCTGCCGAAGGCCGACGTCGGCTTCGTCGGGCTGGCCCGGGACGACGAAACCCTGGTCGCGTCGACCTACGCGGCCCGGCTGCCGACCGACCTGACCGGGCGCGAGGCGTTCGTGCTGGATCCCATGCTGGCGACCGGCGGGACGCTGGAGACGGTGATCGGCATGCTCGTCGCGCGGGGCGCAGCGGCGGTGACTGCCATCTGCCTGCTGGCCGCGCCGGAAGGCGTCGCCCGGGTGGCCGGCGCGTTCCCCGACGATGTGCCCGTACCCGTCCGGGTGGTGACTGCGGGCATGGACCAGGGCCTGAACGAGCGCGGCTACATCGTGCCCGGCCTGGGCGACGCCGGCGACCGGCTGTTCGGCACGATCTAGCCGGCCTGGTCGGGTAGCCGGCCTGGATGGCACCTTCAGTCACGTCACCGAAGCCGCCAACCTCGTGCGTGCTGGCAACAGCCGCGCTCCGGAGAATGTATTTACACTCCGTGACTGATAGATTGCTAATCGTGAGCGATATGAAGTCGTCCCGGGACATCACGAATGCGCTGCTTGAGGCGGCTCCGGATGCGACAATTTGCGTGGACTCCGGCGGCCGGATCGTGCTGGTGAACGCGCAGGCCGAGCGGCTGTTCGGCTACCCCCGGGAGGACCTGGCCGGGCAGCCGGTGGAAATCCTGGTCCCCGACACGGTGAAGGCCGGGCATCCGGCGCTGCGAGCCGGTTACGCCGGTGATCCGCGGCCACGGGAAATGGGCGCGGGGATAGATCTGTCCGGCCGCCGCCGTGACGGCAGCACCTTCCCCGCCGAGATCTCCCTGTCCGCCATCGACACCGACGAGGGAATCCTGACATCCGCCGCAGTCCGCGACGTGACCGAGCGGCGGCAGGCCGCCGAGACAGCGGGCCGGCTGGCCTCGATCATCGAGTCCTCGCACGATGCGGTGATCAGCACGAGCCTCGATGGGACGGTCACGAGCTGGAATCCCGGAGCCGAGCGGCTCTACGGCTACTCCGCGGCCGAAATGATCGGCCATAACGCCGACGTCTTGATCCCTGCCGTCCGGGGCTCAGCCGAGCGGGAAGCCCTGGATGCCATAGCCGGGGGCGAGCGGATGGAACAGTACGAGACCGAGCGGGTCCGCAAGGACGGGAGCCCGGTTGCAGTGTCGGTTACGATGTCCCCCATCGCTGACAGCGCAGGGACGATCGTCGGGATGTCGGCGGTGGCGCGGGATGTCACTGCCCAGCAGCGAGCTGATGCCCGGTTCCGAGGGCTGCTGGAGGCCGCGCCGGATGCGATGGTATGCGTGGACTCTGGCGGCCGGATCGTGCTGGTGAACGCGCAGACGGAGCAGCTTTTCGGCTACCTGCGGGAAGACCTGATCGGGCAGCCGGTGGAAATCCTGGTCCCCGACGCGGCCAGGGCCCGGCACGCGGCACTGCGAGCCGGTTACGCCGACGATCCGCGGCCTCGAGCGATGGAGGCAGGGATAGAGCTGTCTGGCCGCCGCCGTGACGGCAGTACCTTCCCCGCAGAGATCTCCCTGTCCGCCATCGACACTGAGGAAGGGCTCCTGGTGTCCGCCGCGGTCCGTGACGTGACCGAGCGGCGGCGGCAGCAGGATGAGGTCAAGCGGGGTTACCGGAACCTGGAATCGTTCGCCTATTCAGTCGCACACGACCTGCGTACCCCACTGCGCGCGCTGGCCGGCTTCAGCGCGGCGCTAGTGGAAGACTGCGGGGACAGCCTCGGCGAGGTCGGCCGAGGCTACGCTGAACGGATCGAGGTCGCCAGCCTGCATATGTCGGCGCTGATCGACAGCATTTTGCATCTTTCACACGTCTCGCGGGCCGAGATTAACGTCCAGCCAGTCGACCTCGGCGCCGAGGCCGCCAGCATCGCTAAGGAACTTCAGCAGGATGGCTCGGGCCGCCGCGTCCGCTTCACCATCCAGCGGCCGGCCTGGGCAATGGCAGACCGCATCCTCGTCCGGACTATCCTGCAGAACCTGCTGGGCAACGCATGGAAGTTCACCACTGGCCGCGGCGATGCGACGATCGAGTTCGGGACAATGCCGGTGACGGACGCCAGGGTCCGCTGCTACGTGCGCGACAACGGCGCCGGCTTCGACTCCGCTTACGTGGACCAGCTGTTCCGGCCCTTCCAGCGGCTGCACACGACTGGCGAGTTCCCCGGCATCGGCATCGGCCTCGCCAGCGTCAAGCAGATCGTGGAGCGCCACGGAGGTCGCGCGTGGGCCGAGGCCGCGGTGGGTGAAGGCGCGACCTTCTACTTCACCCTCCCCGCGAAAGAAACCACCCCACGCAGCAACACCTTGTAGGTCACGCGGCCGGTCGTGCCGCCGATGCTGCAAGCTGGCAAAGACGCCGGGCAGGGCTTGCATATGAACGTGAGTGTTACCATCGTATGCATGGCGCAAGTTGACCGGTTCTCGGTGACAATGCCGCCCGAGCTCGGCAACGCTGTGCGCAAGGCGGCGGCGCGCGAGGGCGCGAGCGTGTCGACCTGGCTAAGCGAGGCGGCCGCCGACAAGATCCGAAATGAGCTGCTGGGCGCAGCGCTCGATGCATGGGAGGCCGAGAACGGCCCGTTCAGCGACGAGGAGCTGAACGCGGCGGCAGCCGCGCTCAGCACCACCAGTCGATCGGACGCGGCGTGAAGGCTGTGCTCGACGATGGCGTACTCATTGCCGTTGATCGGCAGGACCGGAGCATCGCCGCCAGGCTGCGCGTACTGCAGCGCCAGGGCACCCCGCTGCGCGCCAGCGCAGCCGCAGTCGCTCAGGCGTGGCGCGGCAGCCGCCAGCTGAATCTCGCCCGGGTGCTCACGGGCGTCGGCGTCGTATCCCTGTCGGCCGGCGACAGCAGGCGCATCGGCGAGCTGCTTGCGGCGACCCGGACGACGGATGTCGTGGACGGCCACGCCGCGTTGCTGGCAGATCCTGGCGACATCATCCTGACCAGCGATCCTGGCGACATCAGCGCGCTCATCGACGCGCGCGGCATGGCCGTCTCAGTGCTCGCCGTCTGACATATGGCTGAACTGCCTGTCGACGCGGTTGTCTTCGATCTCGGCGGGGTGCTGATCGACTGGGATCCGCGCTACCTGTACCGGCAGCTGTTCGCCGATCCGGCCGAGATGGAAAGCTTCCTGGCCAGGATCTGCACCAGCGACTGGCACCGCGCGCATGACCTCGGTGAGGACACCAACCAGTCCTGCCGCCGGCTGGCAAGGCTGCACCCCGGCCAGGCGGAGATGATCATGGCCTGGGCCGAGCGCGGCGAGGAAATGGTGGCCGGCCAGTTCGACCCGGCAGTCGCCGTGCTTGGCGAACTGCGGGCAGCGGGCATCCGCTGCTACGCGCTGAGCAACATGGAGCCTGACCTGTTCGCCATCCGGCGGGCCCGGTTCCCGTTCATGGAGTGGTTCGACGGCCACGTCATCTCCGGCCTGGAAGGCATGGCCAAGCCGGATCCAGCGGATCTTCGAGGTCCTGCTCAAGCGGCATCGCCTGGAGCCGCCGGCCACGGTATTCATCGACGACATGCCCGCCAACGTCGAGACGGCCCGCGGGCTCGGCATCGTCGCGCTGCACTACACCTCGGCGGGCCGACTCAGGCAGGATCTGCGCGCCCTTAAGCTGCTGCCGCGGAGTCCGTAACCTGATGATGGCCTGGCTATGGCTGACGATCGAACGGGCGACTTGTCAGTGACCTGAGTCAGGGACGCGCTCCATTGGCTGGCCAGGGCTGGCAGTCACCACCTGGCGGGTGACCGCGAGCAGCTGCCGGGTCAGCCGGACAGCCTCCTCGGCGGCGGCCAGCTGCCCGAGGCTGGCCAGCCGCTGCGCCTCGCGCAGCTGTTCTTCCAGCTCGGCTAGCTGCTCCCGCTGCTCCGCTTCGGCCAGCGCGCGGTAGATCACCGAAGGCAGCCGCGCGGGCCGGTCCTTCAGGACATAGTCCGTCGCGCCTTTCCTGATCAGCTCGACCGCCGCGTCGTCGCCGAGCACACCGGACCAGAAGATGAACGGCACACGCGGGCACCGCTCCTTCGCGATCTCCAGGGCAGTCTCGCCGGAAAAGCCGGGCAGGTGGAAATCGGACAGGATGACGTCCGGGCGGAAGGCCTCCAACTGCTCCACGAACGACGCCCTGGTGTCCACCACGACGGAAGTGAAGCCGAGGCCCGCGCTGGTCAGCAGGCGCTGCGCAAGTTCAGCGTCCCAGGCTTCGTCCTCCACGATAAGGACGCGTGCCGTCCGTCGCGCTGAATCCGATCCGGTCGTTTCCGGTTCGCCAGCGCTCGCATGCCCCGGACCAGCGGCCGTCTCCCGCCCGCCAGCGGCCGTTTCCAGTTCATCGTGCACGGATATCACCCCTCAATCAGATGGCACATGAACTTCGGGGGCTGGCTCGTTCAGGAGCAGCCAGAAAACGCCGAGGGCGCTAATGGCCTCGGCGAAGTCGGAGAACTTTACTGGCTTTCTTACGTAGGCATTGGCGCCGCGGCGATAACCGGCCAGGACGTCGTCTTCCAGCTTGGAGCTGGTAAGGATGACAACGGGGATGATCTCGGTCCGCTTGTCGGCCCGTACCCGGCGCAGCACCTCGAGCCCGTCGACCTTGGGCAGCTTCAGGTCGAGCAGGATGAGCCCGGGCAGCGGAACGTTAGGGCGGGCGCCGGAGAGGAGATAGTCCAGCGCCTCGGCGCCGTCGCGAACCACGGTGACCTCGTTGAGTATGTTGTTTTTCCGCAGCGCACGCAGTGTGAGGGCCTCGTCATCTGGGTTATCCTCCACCAGCAGGATCGATCGGTTCGTCATACAGCTTCCTTCGCGTCCAGGGTGAAGTAGAAAGTCGCGCCTTCGCCAATGGCGCCTTCAGCCCAGGTGCGGCCGCCATGGCGTTCGATGATCCGCTTGACTCTGGCCAGGCCGACGCCGGTGCCGGGGAACTCACCGGTCGTGTGCAGCCGCTGGAATGGCTGGAACAGCTTGTGCACGTAGGCGGGGTCGAAGCCGGCCCCGTTGTCGCGCACGCAGCAGCAGATCTCGGCATCATCGGCGGCCATGGTGGCGAACTCGATGGTGGCATCATCGCGATGGGCGGTGAATTTCCAGGCGTTCCCGACCAGATTTTGCACGGCCATGCGAATGAGAGTGCGATCCGCTGTCACCGACACGCCGTCCTGGATGACAAAGCGGACCTGGCGGGCGGGTTCGCGGGCTTGCAGTTCACGGGCGATGGCGGCGACCTCGGCGCTGAGATCGACCGGCCCGAGGTGCATGTCGGCCCGCAAGACCCGCCACAGCTGCAGCAGTTCGTCGATGAGCGTGCCCATCCGCTCGCTTGCCGACTGAATGCGCTCGGCGTAATCGCGGCCGGTCTCGCCGAGAACTTCGCCGTATTCCTCCAGCAGCGCTTCGCTGAACCCGTTCAGCCCCCGCAGCGGGGAGCGCAGGTCATGGGCGAGTGAGTAGGTGAGGGTCTCCAGGTTCTGGTTTGCCCGCTCCAACGCAGCCGTGCGCTGCTGGACGCGGGATTCTAGCTGGGCGTTTAGCGCTTGGACCTCGGCCGCGGCGCGGACTTGCAGGGAAATGTCCCTGGCGATCGATGACGCGCCGATCAGCGCGCCGCTATGGTCGCGGATGGGTGAGATCGTCACGGACACCGGGATGCGCGTGCCGTCCTTATGCTGCCGCATGGTCTCAAGGTGCACGACCCGTCCGCCCTGGCCGATCGTGGCGAGGATCTCGGTGATCTCACCGACCCGGTCCGGAGGGCACAAGACCGTCATCGGCTGGCCGACGATCTCCTCCGCCGAGTACCCGTACATGCGCTCCGCGGCCGGGTTCCAGCTCGTGATAACCCCGTCGAGCGTCTTCCCCACGATGGCGTCATCAGATGAGTTGACGATCGCCGAGAGCAGCGCGACCTCCGGCAAGCCGCCGCCGAGCGCGATATCAAGCTGTGCCTGGTTCACGACCCGCACCCCCCGTGTCGGCCGGAACGCGCAATCAAGTAACTACGCCTGCTAAACAACGCGAAAAGATTGCTGCCCCGGCTAGCTGCAATCAGCATACACCAGTGGCGTTTCGCCTGATTAGGATGATAAGCCCGGCCAGTGGGTGACATGACGTCCAGTTTATTCTATTTCCTGTCCGCTCGGGTCTATTTGCGTAATTGCTTCCCCCGCCGTAATAATTCTGTTTAAACTGTATGTTGTATATGCACGGAAAATCGCCGGTGATCCCGGCTCGGGGGGCTAGCACATGGACGGCACGGTGCATGCAGGCTTGACGGACGGCGCAGTCGGTCCGGATTCGGAAAAGGCGCCAGCTACGGATCTCCAAGCGCGCCCTAGCTAAGTACGCCGACGTCGCGACTACCACGAAGATGATCATCGCTATCACTAGCAGCACGACGGTGACTTCCACGTAACGCGCGACCTTGACCAGGCTGATTTTTGCCTGCTTGTCGGATTCGGCGGCTGCGCGTGCTGACCGCCAGGCCGCCTGCGCCGCGCGTACCGCCGCTTCGGCGGCGGCGCCAGCCCCGGCCTGGATCTCGGCTTGCGCCCGGTGCGCGACGGCGATGTCCGCTTCCAGTTTGGCGGCCATCGCCTCGATCCGGTCCAGCGCGGCGACACTCACGGCCGCCGCCTTTACCGCTACCGACTCGGCGTTCAGCTGGCTAGCCTCAGCGGCCACGCTCCAGGGCATCGCCGCTACCGCCGCCGCGGCGCTGACGTCGGCCTCGCGAGCCTGGTCTCCGGCCGTGGTGGTAGTGGCTGCGGTGGCGGTGGCCGCCTGGTCGGCTCCGGCTGGCCGGCTGTCTTGGCGTTCCAGCACCGCGACGGATGACTCGTTCAGGTAGCGGACAACCGCTTGCGCGGCCGCCGTTGCCACATCAGGAGGCCGGACCGCAGCGGACGGGGACTTGCGCTGGCCGCCACGAGGATGCGGCAGGCGAACGCGACGGTGGCCGTTCGGCGCCGCATCGCCGGACCGCGGGCTGGGCAGAGACGGAGGACTCGCCATACCGGTCAACCTCTTTCAGCGTCCCGGCGATTAGCGTCGAGCTACGCCACAGGCGCTTCTCAATACCGCCGAATATTACTGACAGTAATGATTGTATCACAGCAAGCGACACACGCCGTGAAACTACCCAGCTGGGTCAGCGCGCCCGGCCCGGCTTTCCATGATCGTGGCGGGTTGTGGGGGTTCGGCACCAATAACCCTCCACGATCATGGAGGCACACGGGGCCAGCTAGATGCCGACCGGGTGCCAGACCGTCTTCGTCTCCAGGAACGCCAGCATCCGGTCGGGCCCGGGCGGCGCGGCCCAGTCCTCCTCGGCAGCGAACACCCGTTTCACGTTGCCCGCCGCGAGCCGCTCAAGCTCGCCGCGGCCGGCCGCCGCGATGCCGGTCAGGTCGATCGCGTTGACATCCAGGTGACCAGCCAGCACCGGTGCGAGCTCGGCGGCGAACCCGGTCAGCACGTTGACGACGCCGCCGGGGACGTCCGACGTGGCCAGCACCTCGGCGAGCGTGACGGCCGACAGCGGGTGCGCCTCGCTGGCTATCACGACGGCGGTGTTCCCGGTGGCGATCACCGGCGCGAGGACGCTGACCAGGCCGAGCAGGCTGGGCCGGGCCGGCGCCACCACCGCGACCACGCCGGTCGGCTCCGGCACGCTGAAGTTGAAGTACGGCCCGGCGACGGCATTCGCGCCGCCCGCCACCTGGGCGACCTTGTCCGGCCAGCCCGCGTACCAGACCCAGCGGTCGATCGCCGCCGCCACCTGCTGCCGCGCGGCAGCAGCCGGCAAACCCTCAGCTGAAACGGATTGCTCGTGGAACTGCGCGGCCCGACCTTCGAGCAGCTCGGCGACCCGGTACAGGACCTGGCCCCGGTTATAGGCGGTCATCCCGGACCATTTGCCGAACGCGGCCCGTGCCGACGTCACCGCGTCCCTGGCATCTTTCCGCGAGGCCCGGGCGGCGTGCGCGAGCAACGTGCCGGCGGCGCCGGTCACCGGGTAAGACCTGCCCGACTCCGACCGCGGGAATGCGCCGCCGATGAACAGCTTGTAGGTCTTCCTGACGTCGAGCCGGGCCGGCCTCGCCGCCGCTTTGCCGGCCGTGTTCTGGTCAGGCATCGAGGTACGCGGCCAGGCCGTGCCTGCCGCCCTCCCGCCCGAATCCGGACTCGCGATAGCCGCCGAAAGGGCTGGCCGGGTCGAACCGGTTGTACGTGTTGGCCCAGATCACCCCGGCGCGCAGGCGCTGCGCCATCCACAGGATCCGGCTGCCCTTCTCGGTCCACACCCCGGCCGAGAGGCCGTACGGCGTGTTATTAGCCTTCGTCACCGCCTCCTCCGGGGTGCGGAAGGTGAGCACGGAAAGGACCGGCCCGAAGATCTCCTCGCGGGCGATCCGGTGCGACTGGCTGACGCCGGTGAACACCGTCGGCGGGAACCAGTAGCCGCGGTCCGGCAGCCGGCCCGGCGGCGACCAGCGCTGCGCGCCCTCGGCCTGGCCGGCCGCCGACAGCGCGGTGATCTTGTCGAGCTGCTCGCGGGAGTTGATCGCGCCGATGTCGGTGTTCTTGTCCAGCGGGTCACCGAGCCGCAGCGTGCCGAGCCGCTCCCGGAGCCGCTCGGTCACGGCATCAGCGACCGACTCCTGGACGAGCAGCCGGGAGCCGGCGCAGCAGACATGGCCCTGGTTGAAGAAGATCCCGTTGACGATCCCCTCGACCGCCTGGTCGACCGGCGCGTCGTCGAAGACGATGTTGGCGGCCTTGCCGCCGAGTTCCAGCGTGAGCCGCTTGCCGGTGCCGGCCACGGCGCGGCTGATCTCCTTGCCTACCTCGGTCGACCCGGTGAAGGCGATCTTGTTGATACCGGGATGGCTGACCAGCGCGGAACCGGTCTGGCCAGCGCCGGTCAGGACGTTCACTACGCCTGGCGGCAGGCCTGCCTGCTGGCACACCTCGGCGAGCAGCAGCGCGGTCAGCGGCGTCGTCTCGGCCGGCTTGAGCACGCAGGTGTTGCCGGCCGCCAGCGCCGGGGCGAGCTTCCACGCGGCCATCAGCAGCGGGAAGTTCCACGGGATCACCTGGCCGGCCACCCCGAGCGGCCGCGGCGCCAGGCCGAGGCCGGCGTATTCCAGCTTGTCGGCCCAGCCTGCGTAGTAGAAGAAGTGCGCGGCGGCAAGCGGGATGTCCACGTCCCGCGACTCCCTGATCGGCTTGCCGTTGTCGATGCTCTCCAGCACCGCGAACTCGCGGGCTCGCTCCTGCAGGATGCGGGCGATCCGGTACAGGTACTTGGCCCGCTCCGCGCCAGGCATCGGGCCCCAGACCTGCTCGTAGGCGCGGCGGGCAGCGATGACGGCGCGGTCCACGTCCGCCGGGCCGGCCAGCGCGACCTGGGCCAGCGGTTCCTCGGTCGCGGGATTGATCGTCCGGAACTGCCGCCCGTCCGCAGCCGGGGCGAACTCACCGTCGGTGAACAGTCCGTACTCGGCCTCGATCGAGACGATCTCGCGCGACTCCGGCGCCGGCGCGTAGTCCCAGGCCGGCGGGGCCGGCGCCGCGGTCACGCCTGCTGACCGGGACGGGGCAACCTCGCCGGTCGGCGGTGCCGGCTGGCCCTGCTCGGGCCGTTTCACAGCCAACTGACTCCTCCCGGCGTTAGTCCAGCGTGAAGTAGTCGGGTCCGGCGTATTGGCCGGTCAGCTGCTTGCTGCGCTGCATCAGCAGGTCGTTGAGCAGGCTGGAGGCGCCGATCCGGAACAGTGCGGGGGTGAGCCATTCCGGCCCGGCGGTCTCCCGCACCAGCACCAGGTAGCGGATCGAGTCCTTGGCCGTGCGGATGCCGCCGGCCACCTTGACCCCGACCCGGCGGCCGGTCGCGCGGGCATAATCACGCACCGCCGCCAGCATGACCAGGGCAACCGGCGGCGTCGCTGCCGGGCTGACCTTGCCGGTCGAGGTCTTGATGAAGTCGGCGCCGGCCAGCATCGCCAGCCAGGACGCCCGCGCGACGTTGTCCAGGGTGGCCAGCTCGCCGGTCTCCAGGATCACCTTGAGGTGCGCGGAGCCGCAGGCCTCCCGTACCGCCCGCACTTCCTCGTAGACCTGGCCGTAGCGCCCGGACAAGAAGGCGCCCCGGTCGATGACCATGTCGACCTCGTCGGCCCCGGCCGCCACCGCGTCGCTGACGTCGGCGAGCTTGACCGCAAGCGAGGCCCGGCCGGACGGGAACGCAGTGGCCACGGACGCGATCGCGACGCCGCCGCCGGCCAGCGCGGCCCGGGCGACCGCGACCAGGTCCGGGTAGACGCAGACCGCGGCGACCGGCGGCACATCGGGATCTGCCGGATCCGGCCGCAGGGCCTTGGCGCACATGCCGCGGACCTTACCGGGCGTGTCGGCGCCTTCCAGGGTGGTGAGGTCGATCATCCGGATCGAGGCGTCAAGCGCCCAGAGTTTGGCGTCCTTCTTGATGGACCTGGTGGCAAGACTGGCGGCCCGCGCCTCCGCGCCCACCTGGTCGACGCCTGGCAGCCCGTGCAGTACCTGCCGGAGCGCGGCGTCGGACGTGCCGACCTCGGTCAGCCAGCGGCGGTCCGCGATCGGCTGGGCCGGCTGGCCCGCCAGTGTCGCCTGCTCGATGCCCACGACCCGACGTTACCTGGCCGCCCGCACGGTGGCGACGCTGGCGGCCTTCGCCACCGCGAAGCCGGGCTTGAGCACCGTGTTGATGATGTGCAGCCGCTGGTCGAACGGGGCAAACGCGCTCTTCATCGCGTTGATGGTCAGCCACTCGACATCCGACCAGCCGTAGCCGAACGCCTCGGACAGCGCGGCGAACTCCGACGACAGGGATACCTCGCTCATCAGCCGGTTGTCGGTATTGACCGTCACCCGGAACGAAAGCTGGCGCAGCAGCCCGATCGGATGCTGCACGATCGACGGGGCGGCGCCGGTCTGCACGTTGGACGTGGGGCACATCTCCAGCGGGATCCGGCGGTCGCGCACGTAACTGGCCAGCCGGCCCATCGAGATCGGGCCATCGGCCCCGACCCGGATGTCGTCGGCGATCCGGACGCCGTGGCCGAGCCGCTCGGCGCCGCACCACTGCAGCGCCTCCCAGATCGACGGCAGCCCGAATCCCTCGCCGGCGTGAATGGTGATGTGGAAGTTCTCCCTGGCCACGTACTGGAACGCGTCCAGGTGCCGGCTCGGCGGGCTGCCCGCCTCGGCGCCGGCGATGTCGAACCCGACCACGCCCTCGTCCCGGTGCCGCACCGCCAGCTCGGCGATCTCCAGCGACCTGGCCGCGGTCCGCATCGCGGTGAGCAGGGCGTACACGGTGATGCCCCGTCCGGCGCTGCCGCGCCGGAAGCCCTCAAGCACGGCCTCGACCACCTGGTCAAGGCTGAGCCCCTTGGTCACGTGCAGCTCCGGGGCGAATCTCACCTCGGCATACGCGACGCCATCGGCGGCCAGGTCCTCGGCGCACTCGGCGGCCACCCGGATCAGCGCGTCCCTGGTCTGCATCACCCCGACGGTGTGCTTGAACGCCCTGAGGTACTGCTCCAGGTTGCCGTGCTGCGCTGGGCCGGCCAGCCAGCGGGTCAGCTCGGCGACGTCGCTGGTCGGCAGCCCTTGATAGCCGGTCTCGCGGGCGAGGTCGACGATGGTAGCGGGCCGCAGCCCGCCGTCGAGGTGGTCGTGCAAGAGCACCTTGGGAACGGTGCGCAGCTGTTCAAGGGTCAGTGACACGCTCTCCATTATCACCTTCGGGGGCCGGCCGGAGCCGGTCAGGTCGCGTCGCCGGTCGGCGCGTCGGTGCTGCCGGTACGGGCCCGCCGGAGGCCGGCCCGTTGCCGCGGGCCGGCCGCCCGGTCAGCCGCCGTGTGCGGCGATATGCGTCGGGGCGGTCGAGCCGCTCCGGCTGATCCCGAAGGCGCCGTAGGCCAGCGCGACAGCCAGGATGAGGTCAGCGTAGAAGCCCCAGCCGAAGTTACCGATGTGGAACAGGACCTTGATCACCAGCAGCGCCAGCACCGCGAGCGCGGCGAAGAACTCGGCCACGTTCCAGGCCACCGGGATCTCGGGAAGCTGCACCGCGGTGAGCCGCCGGACAAAGAACTCGGCCAGCAGCGCGATCGCCACGATCAGGGCGACGATGCTGAAGAAGGAGCCCGGGCCCTTCAGCACGTTGCTGCTGAAGCTCTCGCCGCCGAACGTCTGGCCGCCGGCCGTAAAGCTGGGCAGGCCGATGTGGTACCACGGGAAGGCGAACATGCCGATGAGCAGCAAGATCCCGGCTGCGGCGGTGATTTTCTCCGGAACCGAAAATCGCTGGAGCGCGTTCATGGCGAGCCTCTCTGTCAGGGCTGGGTAAGTTGGCCCGATCGTCAGGCCACGGCGTTGCAGGGGCGTTTCAACGGCGTTACAGCGCCCGCTGCCGCCTGCTTGAGTTGACAGCAGGCAAGGCCGGGCCAGGCGGCCGCGTGTGCGCGACCGCCTACATCCTGCTCGCTGAACGATCCCTACCGGGGCAATTCGCAGTTATTCCGGCAATCTTGCCCAGTCCAGACAGCGGCCGGGCTCGGCACATCCCTGGCAGCGGTCCGAGATCCCTGCCGGTAACCCGAGATCAGGTGCTCCGGCGTCAGGCGGGCAGCCGGAACGCGGCGTAGACCGCGCGGTGGTCGCTGCCCGGCAAGAAGTGCACCGAGGTCGCCAGCACGGCGCACCGGGGATCGAGCAGGACATGATCGATCGTGAGCAGCGCGGGCTTCCCGGCCGGGCCCCAGGTAGGCGCGAGGCCGTTCCCGGTCTGCTCCGCGGCGTCGATGTGGCCAAGGCGCAACAGCCGCCGGAACTGCGCATGATCGGCGGTGGCGTTGAAATCCCCGGCGATCACCCGCGGCGGATCCGCGGGCGGCGGCAGGACGGCCAGTTCCGCCCGCCACCGGGCGACGCTGTGCCGCAGTGACGGCGGCGAAGGCGCGCAGGGATGGACGCAGACCAGTTCGACGCGCTGCCCGGACGGCAACTGAAGCCGGGCCGTGGGCTGGGCCATGGAAACCGGCGCCAGCGGCAGTCCGCTGCTCAGCGGGAAGCGGGCGTAGATGCCAGAACCACCCGCGCTATCGTCCCTGATGTCGGCCATCGCGTGCGGGAGCAGCTGATCCAGCCCGGCCCGCCCGAGCCGGGTGACCGCGCCGCTGGTGAGTTCCTGCAGGAACAGCACATCGACGCCATTTCGCCGGACGAGGCCGGTGACCGCCTCCGCAGCTGCCCGCCCGAACAGCAGGTTCGCGGTGAGCACGCGCAGCACCGGCCCGCCCGCCGGCGGCTGCGGGCGCCTGATCGCTCGCGGCAGCAGCACTGCCGTCAGCGCCGCCGCTGCCGCGAGCGAGGCAATGGCGGCCCCCTTGTTGCGCCGCAGCAGCAACGACCCAAGCAGCCCGGCCGCGGCGGCATGAGGGGTAAACGAGAGCACCGGCACCGCGGGAGTTTCAAGGCAGCGAAACCGGTCGGCGCCTGCCAGCCGGACCGCCCCCCACCCGGCCAGGCCGCAGCCGGCGGCCCGCGAAATCTGCTGCATACTCCCCCGATCGAGGCCCCGTCCCTGCATGGAAGCAAAGGGTCGCTGCAACCCTATGACCCCGCCATGTCACAAGGCGCACACTATTCGTTACCGCGAATGTGCTCCAGGATGAGCGGGCCGATGTCTGGCACGCTGGGGCCGATCTCGATCGCACCGGACAGCGCGTCCCGCGCGGCCGCGAACACCGATTCGGCGTCGCCGCGCAGCTCGAGCAGGGGCTGGCCGCGATCGACCCGGTCACCGGGCTTGGCCAGGCAGATCACTCCCGCGGCGGGGCTCACCGGATCTTCCTTCCTGGCCCGGCCGGCCCCGAGCCGCCAGGCGGCCACGCCGACCGCGCGGGCGTCGAGCCGGCGCAGCCAGCCCGCCGCGGGCGCGGTGATTACCTCGGCATGCGCCGCCGGTGGCAGCGGGGCGTCCGGGTCGCCGCCCTGCGCCCTGATCATCGCGCGGTAGCGGTCAAGGGCCCGGCCATCGGCCAGCGCCGCGGCCGGGTCGCTCGCCGGGTCACCCTGGCCGATGCCGGCCAGCGCGAGCATCTCGCTGGCCAGCGCCAGGGTTACCTCGGCCAGGTCCGGCGGGCCGCCGCCGGCCAGCGCGGTAACGGCCTCCTCGACCTCGACGGCATTGCCGACGGCCAGCCCGAGCGGCGCGTCCATCCGGGTGAGCAGGGCCGTGGTCCGGACACCATGCTCCGCGCCGAGCGTGACCATGGTCTGTGCCAGCAGCCTGGCCTCGTCGATGTCACGCATGAACGCTCCGCTGCCGACCTTGACGTCGAGTACCAGGGCGGCGGTCCCCTCCGCGATCTTCTTCGACATGATCGAGCTGGCGATGAGCGGCACCGACTCGACGGTGCCGGTCACATCGCGCAATGCGTAGAGCTTGCGGTCAGCCGGCGCGAGGCCCTGGCCCGCGGCGCAGATCACGCAGCCCTCCGCCCGCAGTACCGAGATCATCTGGGCATTCGTCAGCTCGGCCCGCCAGCCGGGGATCGACTCCAGCTTGTCCAGCGTGCCGCCGGTATGGCCGAGTCCGCGGCCGGACAACTGCGGCACCGCCGCGCCGCAGCTCGCCACCAGCGGGGCCAGCACCAGCGAAACCTTGTCGCCCACGCCGCCGGTCGAGTGCTTATCGACGGTTGGCGCGGGCACGGCGCTCAGGTCGAGCCGTTCACCGGACTCGATCATTGCCGCGGTCCAGGTACGCAGCTCGGCCGGGTCGAGGCCGCGGATGCAAATGGCCATCAGCAGCGCCGACATCTGCTCGTCGGCGACAATGCCGCCGGTGTAGGCATCGATCAGCCAGCGGATCTCGCCGTCGGCCAGCCGGGCGCCATCCCGCTTCGCCCGGATCAGCTCCACCATGTCAGGCATCGGCGGCCCGCCTTGCGGCGAGGTCGGTGCCGCTGAACGAGGCAGGAAGCAGCACCCCGAGCTCGGTCGGCCCGGCCGCGGTCTGCACCAGCAGCCCGGCACCGCCGGCCTCGAGCAGCAACTGGCGGCACCGGCCGCAGGGCAGCAGCGGATCGCCGTCGCCGGCCACCACGCTGACCGCGGCGAGCGTCCCGCCGCCGGACGCGTGCAGCGCCGAGACCAGCCCGCATTCGGCGCAGAGCGTGAGCCCGTACGAGGCGTTCTCCACGTTGCAGCCCGTCACGATGCGGCCATCCGAGGCCAGTCCGGCCGCCCCGACGTGCAATCGCGAATAGGGCGCGTAGGCGCGCTCCGCGGCAGCGGTCGCCGCGGTTCGCAGTTCCGTCCAGTCGATCGTCATCCGGCCCTCCAGCATGCCGACGGTGGAACGCGGCCCGGGCCGCGCCGGCCCCGGCCGGGGAATCGGCCGCCGCCCATCCGGCCAGGCTATTTCGGCCAGGCGTTCCGGACCTTCCCGCTACCGATGCGAGGGCCTACGATCTTAAGGGTCTCGATTCGGCAACAGCCCAGTCAGGACAGCAGCATCCTGCTTCCCGGAGGACGGCATCAGGGCTAACCTTCGGGAAATCTAGGGGGTTCCGGACTTCCTTGCCCTGGCCGGCTGGGGCTGCGCTAGCGAGCTGGCGGTCATACCCGGGCAGTCGAAGCCTGCCCCCGGCATAGGAGGTAACCGTGAGAACGAAACTCGGCAGCGTCGCCGTGCTCGGCATCGCCGCCCTGCTCGCCGCCGCATGCGGCTCGAGCTCGCCCAGCACCAGCCCATCGAGCAGCTCGGGCAGCGCATCCGCGGCGGCCAAGTTCAAGGCGTGCGTGATTTCTGATACCGGCACGATCAACGACAAGTCGTTCAACCAGTCCGCGTACCAGGGCGCCACCGAGGCCGCGTCGGCTTCCGGCGGCAAGATCACCGCGCAGTTCCTGCCGTCGGCCTCGTCATCGGACTACGCGGGGAACATCACCTCGTTCATCAACCAGAAGTGCGGGATCATCGTCACGGTCGGATTCCTGATGGGCGACGCCACGTCCACCGCGGCGAAGGCGAACCCGAGCCAGAAGTTCGCGATCGTCGACTTCACCTACCCCAAGCCCTTCAAGAACGTCAGTGCCCTGGTGTTCAACACGGTGGAGGACGGCTTCCAGGGCGGCTACCTGGCCGCGGCCATGAGCAAGACCGGCAAGGTCGCCACCTTCGGCGGCCAGAAGCTGCCGACCGTGACCATCTACATGGACGGGTTCTGGGACGGCGTCCAGTACTACAACGCCAAGAAGCACAAGAACGTCAAGGTCCTCGGCTGGAACGAGAAGACCCAGAACGGCAGCTTCACCGGCAACTTCACCGACCTGACAGCCGGCCAGCGGCTCACCAACACGTTCATCAGCGAGGGCGCCGACGTCATCTTCCCGGTCGCCGGGAACGTCGGCCTCGGCGCGGCGAAGGCGGTCCAGAACGCCGACACCGCGGCGGGCACCCAGAAGGTGAACATGATGTGGGTGGACACCGACGGGTGCATCAGCGCCGCCCAGTACTGCAAGTACTTCATCACCAGCGTTAACAAGGGCATCACGAATGCGGTCAAGAACGCCGTGACGACAGCCTCAAATGGCACGTTCAAGGGCGGAAACTACCTCGGCACGCTGGCCAACGGCGGCGTCGGGCTCGCTCCCTTCCACGACTTCGCCAGCAAGGTGCCTGCCTCAGTGCAGGCGGAGCTTGCGCAGATCAAGACCGGCATCGAGAACGGCACGATCAAGCCGGCCACCAAGAGCCCGGCGTAGTCGGGCGGCATGTCCGGGCGGAGCCGCGCCCGCCCGGACATGCGGTTTGCAGGTACCCGGGGCGAGGCTGCCAGCCTCGCCCCGGATGTGCAGGTGCCAGCGGCTGGGCCCGGGCTCAGCCCGTGGTGCCCAGGTGCCAGCGGAGGGAGGCTGCCGGTGAAGCTGGAACTGAGCGGCATCACCAAGCGGTTCGGCAGCCTCGTCGCCAATGACCACATCGACCTGACCGTCCAGTCCGGCGAGATCCGCGCCCTGCTCGGCGAGAACGGCGCCGGCAAGACGACGCTGATGAACGTCCTCTACGGGCTGATGCAGCCGGACGAGGGCGAGATTCGGCTCGACGGCAAGGCCGTGACCATCCGGTCGCCCAAGGACGCGATCGCCGCCCGGATCGGCATGGTGCACCAGCATTTCATGCTGGTCCCGGTCTTCACGGTGGCCGAGAATGTCACCCTCGGGCTGGAGCGCACCCGGTGGCTCGGCATGCTCGACCGGCGACAGGCCCGCCGGGATGTCCGGGAACTCTCCGAGCGCTACGGCCTGGATGTCAACCCCGACGCGTACGTCGAGGATCTCCCGGTCGGCGTGCAGCAGCGGGTAGAGATCATCAAGGCCCTGCTGCGCGAGGCCAGCGTGCTCGTGCTGGACGAGCCCACCGCCGTGCTCACGCCGGGCGAGACCGAGGACCTGTTCCGGATCATGCGCGAGCTCCGGGCAGGCGGCCGGTCGATCGTGTTCATCTCGCACAAGCTGAAAGAGGTGCAGGCGATCGCCGACACGATCACGATCATCCGGCGCGGCAAAGTCGTCGGCGAGCGCCCGCCGACCGCGACGGATGCCGAGCTCGCCGAGCTGATGGTGGGCCGGGCCGTGCAGTTGCGGGTTAGCAAGACGCCGCCCCGGCCTGGCGAGGTCGTGCTGGACGTGCGCGGCCTCGCGGTGGCCGGAGAACAGGAAAAGCCGGCCGTGGACGACGTGTCGTTCGAAGTGCGGGCAGGCGAGATCCTCGGCGTGGCCGGCGTGCAGGGCAACGGGCAGACCGAGCTCTGCGAGGCACTGATCGGCCTGCGGCCGGCCGCAGCCGGGTCGGTGCACATCGACGGCCACGACATCAGCAATGCGGCACCGCGGGAGCGACTGCGCGCGGGGATCGGCTACATCCCGGAGGACCGGCAGGCAGACGGCCTGGTCGGTGATTTCTCGGTGGCCGACAACCTGGTCCTGGACGTTTACGACCGGAAGCCGTTCGCCTCGGGCATCGCGCTGGACCTGGACGCGATCCGGCAGCACGCTCATCGCCGCATCGCAGAGTTCGATGTGCGCACATCGTCCATCGCGACGCCGACCCGGACCCTGTCGGGCGGAAACCAGCAGAAGGTCATCGTGGCCCGCGAGGTAGGCCGGGATATCCGCGTGCTGCTGGCCAGCCAGCCGACTCGCGGCCTCGACGTCGGCTCGATCGAGTTCGTGCACCGCCGCATCGTCGACCAGCGGGACCAGGGCGTGGCCGTGATCATCGTTTCCTCGGAACTCGACGAGATCTACGCCCTCGCCGATCGCGTCGCGGTCATGTACGAAGGCAAGATCACCGGTTTCCGGCCGCCGACGGTCTCGGTCGGGGAACTAGGCCTGCTGATGGCCGGCGCCACCGACAGCGAGGCAGCGGAGGCAGCGCCGCACGAAGCCGGGCCGGCCGACCGCGCGATCGGCGGCGTCACCGGGCCGTCGGCGGCAAGGCCGGGCGGCCTGCCAGATCCGCAGGCACCAGAGCCGCCGCAGGCACCAGAATCCGCAGGCACCAGAGCCGCCGCAGGCACCGAATCCGCAGGCACCAGAGCCGCCGCAGGCACCAGATCCGCAGGCACCAGATCCGCAGGCACCAGAGTCTGCCGGGCCGGCATGAGCGACGAGCAGCGCCTGCCGGACGCCGCAGCCGGGCCAGCCGCCGGGCAGTCGAGCGGATCGTTCGGCCGCGCGATCATCAACGCGATCCTCGAAGGCAGGCCGGTCGTCCTCACCGCGCTGGCGATCGCCAGCGCGGTGGTGCTCGGCGGCCTGCTGATCGCGTTCAGCGACACGGCTGTGCTGGGCGCGTGGGGCAATTTCTTCTCCAACCCCGGCCACGCGATCGCGCAAGCGTGGGACTCCGCCGCCGCCGCCTATTCCGCGATGTTCGAGGGCGCGATCTTCAACCCGCACACGATCTCGGCGGCATTCCACGGCGGATCTGTCGGCGCGATCTTCTACCCGCTGTCCCAGACCGCGTCCGACGCGACGCCGCTTATCCTCACCGGCCTGTCGGTGGCCATCGCCTTCCGGGCCGGCCTGTTCAACATCGGCGCGGCCGGCCAGTGGATCGGCGGCGCGATCGTCGCCACCTATCTCGGCTTCGGTGTCAGCCTGCCGCCCGTCCTGCACGTGCTCGTCTGCCTGCTGGGCGGCTTCGCCGGCGGCGCGGTGATCGGCTGGCTGGTCGGCGAGCTCAAGGCGCGGACTGGTGCGCATGAGGTCATCGTCACCATCATGCTGAACTACATCATGTACAACCTGCTGGCCTTCCTGCTCGGCACACCAGTGGCGCTGCAGCAGCCGGGTCAGGCGAACCTGATCAGCCCCAACCTCGCCAGCAACGCCAGGCTGCCGCACGTCGGCGGGCCGCCGCCGCAGGTCGACGCCGGCTTTCTGGTCGCGCTGGCCGCCGCGGGCGGGGTGTGGTGGCTGCTGTCCCGGTCGACGGTCGGGTTCCGGTTCCGGACGGTAGGCGCCAACCCGGGCGCGGCGCGCAGCGCCGGGATGAGCGTCGAGCGGAGCTGGGCGCTGGTGATGCTGCTGGCCGGCGGCCTGGCCGGACTGGGCGGTGCCGCGGTGATCCAGGGGCCGCTGCAGAACCTGACGTTCAACAGTTACGGCACCTTCGGCTTCGACGGCATCACGGTCGCCCTGCTCGGCCGGGCCAGGCCGGTAGGGGTCGTCCTGGCCGCGCTGCTTTTCGGTGCCCTGCACGCGGGCGGCACCAACATGGAGGCGGCCACCCAGGTGCCGGGCGATATCTCCCAGGTGCTGCAAGGGCTGATCGTGCTCTTCGTCGCCGCCCCGCCGCTGATCCGGGCGCTGTTCCGGCTCCGCGTGGCCGGGTCGGCCGGCCTTGAGGCCGTGCCCAAGGGGTGGAACGCATGACCGCGCTTGCCGTGCCGGTCCGCGCCCACGCCACCGTCAGCCGACGAGCCGTCACGGCCGGCACGTTCATCCTGCTCGGGCTGATCGACATCTTCCTGTTCGGGTTGTTCGCGCACAAGGGCGACGCCACCTTCGCGTTCACGGTATCCGGCACGTCGTTCCAGGTGCCCAGCATTCATGCGCCGGCGGCGCTGACCGCCTACGTGCTTGGCGCGCTGTCGATCGCGATCGGCATGCTCCGCGCGGTCACCGACCCTGGCCCGACGGCAAAGCGGCTCAGCATCGCGGTGGTGCTGCTCTGCTTCGTGATCTCGCTGCTCTGCTGGGCATACGCAGGTAACGCCATCCCGCTGAATGTGGTCAACCTGCTGCAGAGCACGCTGAACCTGTCGATTCCGCTCGTGCTCGGCGCGCTGGCCGGCTGCATGTGCGAGCGGTCTGGCGTGATCAACATCGCGATCGAGGGCCAGCTGCTGCTCGGCGCGTTCGCCGCTGCCGTGGTGGCAAGCGCCTTCGGCGGGCTGTGGCTCGGCCTGATCACCGGATCGATGGCTGGCGGCCTGCTCGGCCTGGTGCTGGCTGCCTTCGCCATCAATTTCCTGGTCGACCAGATCATCCTCGGAGTGGTGCTCAACGTGCTGGCGTCCGGGCTCACCGGGTTCCTCAACGACCGCGTGCTGGTATCCAGGCCGGAACTGAACTCAGGCCTCACCTTCAGCGCCATCAAGATCCCGGTGCTCGGCGATATCCCGATCATCGGCCCGATCTTCTTCGACTCGACGATCTTCCTCTACATCATGTACGCCATGATCATCCTGGTGCAGGTCGGCCTGTTCCGCACCAAGTGGGGATTGCGCGTCCGGGCCGTCGGCGAGCACCCGACCGCTGCCGACACGGTCGGCATCCGGGTCCGCGCGACCAGATACCGCAACGTCGTTCTTGGCGGCCTGATCGCCGGCATCGGCGGCGCGTACCTGACGGTCGGCTCGGTCGGCACGTTCAGCAAGGACATGTCGTCCGGTCTCGGTTACATCGCCCTGGCCGCGATGATCTTCGGCCGGTGGACTCCGCTGGGCGCCACCGCCGCGGCGCTGCTCTTCGGCTTCGCCAACTCGCTGCAGGCCACCCTGTCCACGGTCAACGTGCCGATCTCGTCCTACTTCCTGCTGATGGCCCCCTACGTGGCGACCATCATCGCGGTAGCCGGGCTGGTCGGCCGGGTACGGCGCCGGCCGCCGACGGAAAGCCATACGTGAAAGCATGACCGACGACCCGTACGCCGCGGCAGCGGCGAGCGCGGCGCGGCTTGCCCAGCTCAGCGGCCAGGCCGGGCACGACGCCGCGGTCGTGCTCGGCTCCGGCTGGGCACCGGCCGCCGACGCACTCGGAACGGCGCGCGCGGAGATCCCGTTGGCCGAGCTTGGCGGGTTCGCGCCGCCGACGGTGGCCGGCCACTCCCCCGCCGTCCGGTCGCTGGCCATCGGCGGCCTGCGCGTGCTCGTCTTCCTTGGCCGGACGCACCGGTACGAGGGCCACCCGGTCGCCGTCGTCGTGCACGGGGTGCGCACCGCCATGGCAGCGGGCTGCCGGGCCGTCGTGCTCACCAACGCGGCCGGCGGCATCCGGGCCGGATACCAGGTCGGGCAGCCAGTGCTGATCCGCGATCACCTCAACCTCACGGCATGCTCGCCGCTGGCGGGTGATCCGCCGCCGGCGGGCTACCCGGCCAGGTTCACCGACCTTTCCGACCTGTACTCCGCGCGGCTGCGGGCGCTGGCCCGCAGCGCCGATCCCGGCCTGGCCGAAGGCGTCTACGCCGCGTTGCCGGGCCCGCACTACGAGACCCCGGCCGAGATAGTCATGCTGCGGACGCTGGGCGCCGACCTGGTGGGGATGTCCACCGCGCTGGAAGCCATCGCCGCCCGCCATCTCGGTGCCGAGGTGCTCGGCATCTCGCTGGTCACCAACCTGGCGGCCGGCCTGGCCCCGGGCGGCCTCGACCATGTCGATGTCATCGCGGCCGGCCGCGCCGCAGCGGTCCGGATGGGCTCGCTGCTTGCTGCGATCCTGCCGGGGATCGGCTGAGATGATCCCTGCTGATCTCCGCGCCCGGGTCGACGCCTGGATCGCCGATGACCCGGACGAGCGGGACCGGGCCGAGTTGCGCGCGCTGCTGGCCACCGGCTCCGCGGCCGCGGCCGCGGCCGCGGAGCTCGCGGACCGGTTCGGCGGGCGGCTGGAATTCGGCACCGCCGGACTGCGCGGCGCCGTGGCCGCCGGGCCGCACCGGATGAACCGCGCGGTCGTCCGCGGCGCGACCGCCGCCCTGGCCGGCTGGCTCCGCGACCGACTGACATCCCCGGCCACCCCCGCCGCCCCGGTGGCCCCAGCACTCCCCCCCGGCACACCAGCGCCGTCCGGTGCAGCACTCCCCACCAGCTTGGCAACCGAGGCCAACCTGCTCGATGTGGCATCGGGCCAGTCAGGTGTGGCCCGATGCCACATCGAGCAACATCCGGCTGAGGCCGATCCGCCGACGGGTGAGGCTGGCAGGGCCGGAGATGCTGGTGGGGACGTTGTGACAGCGGGCGGGGCCGGGCCTGGACAGGCCGAGGCGGGCGGGGCCGGGCCTGGACAGGCCGAGGCGGGCGGGGCCGGGCCTGGACAGGCCGAGGCGGGCGGGGCCGGGCCTGGACAGGCCGAGGCGGGCGGGGCCGGGCCTGGACAGGCCGAGGCGGGCGGGGCCGGGCCGGGCGCGGCCGAGCGCGGCCGGGCTGGCGGGGCGGGGGATGGCTGGGGGGACGTTATCATCGGGTGCGATGCCAGGCATCGGTCGGCGGAGTTCGCCGAGGAGGCAGCCCAGGTACTCGCCGGGGCCGGGCTGCGAGTGCACATGCTGCCGCCGCGGCAGCCGACGCCGTTGCTCGCCTTCGCGGTAACGCACCTTTCCGCCGCGGCCGGCATCATGATCACGGCGAGCCACAACCCGCCCGCCGACAACGGCTACAAGCTCTACCTCGGTGACGGCGTGCAGATCATCCCCCCGGCCGACACCGAGATTGAGGCGGCCATCCGCGCGCTCGGGCCGCTGGCGCAAGTGCCCGTGGCACCGGCCGACAGCCCGCTCATCATCCGGCACGGCGACGAGATCGCCCGCGCCTACCTGGACGCGGTCACGGCCGGCGTCCGCGCGCCGACCGGCGCGGCCGGGCTGCGGTTCGTCTACACCGCGCTGCATGGCGTCGCGGCCGGCCTTGCACTGCGGGCATTCGAGCAGGCCGGCTTCGCCGCGCCCGGTGTCGTCGCCGCCCAGGCAGCGCCGGATCCTGACTTTCCGACCGTCAGCTTCCCGAACCCGGAGGAACCCGGCGCGCTTGACCTTGCGCTCGCGCAGGCCCGCAGTTCCGGCGCCGACCTGGTTATCGCCAGCGATCCGGACGGCGACCGGCTCGCGGTCGCCGTCCCGGATCCGCAGGCCGCGGGCGGCTGGCGGCCGCTGACCGGCGATCAGCTCGGCGCGCTGCTCGGCGCCTACATTCTGGAACGCACATCCGCCCGGCCAGACCCGCAGCAACGGCTAGTGGCGACCACGGTGGTCTCCGGAACCCTGCTGGCGAGCATCGCGGCGGCGGCGGGCGTCAGGTACGCCGAGACGCTGACCGGGTTCAAGTGGATCGTCCGGGCCGCCGATGACGCGGAGAATCTCCGTTTCACCTTCGGTTACGAGGAGGCGCTCGGGTACACGATCGGCACGGTGGTGCGCGACAAGGACGGTATCGGGGCCGCTCTTGCCGTGCTCAGCCTGGCCGCCAGGGCCAGGTCGGCCGGCGATTCGCTGCTCGATGTCTATGACGCCCTGGAGGTCACGCACGGCGTGCACCTGACCGGGCAGCTCACCCTGCGGACCAGTGCACCGGACGAGATCATGGCACGGCTGCGGGCCCGGCCGCCGGACGCGTTCGGCGCGCTCGCGGTGACCTCGGTGACCGACCTGGCCGACGGGACAGCCGGGCTGCCGCCCGCGGACGTGCTGAGCTACCGGCTGGCCGGCGGCCGGGTAGTGATCCGGCCGAGCGGCACCGAGCCGAAGCTCAAGGCCTACCTGGAGGTGGTCGAGCCGGTGCGCAGCGGCCGGCTGGCCGAGGCCCGGCGCGCGGCCGGGGCCAGGATGGATCCGCTCCGCGAGTCCGTGCTGGCCGTGCTGGCCGTGCTGCCAAGCTAGCGCCGGACCGGGCCAGGCTCCGTCCGGGCAGCCAGCCCGGCCGGCCAGACCGCACCGGCCGGCGGACATGAAGTCCCGTCGGCCGGTGCGGCGCTAGCCGAGCGAATCGGTCTCTACCCTCCCGCGACGGCGACCATCAAGGTGTCCGGGCGGACACCGTTGTCCAGGCTGAAGCCGCGGATCCGTTCAGCGCCCGCACCCGGAAGTAGTACGTCGTTTGCCGCAGCAAGCCCATGAAGGTGTGCGCCCGGGTCCGTGCGGAAACTGTCGCGGTCATGACTCCCGTGGTGAACGCGGAGTCCGTCGCCGCCTGGACCGTGAAGCCGGTGACGGTGGCGGCGCGGCTCTCCGCCCACGCCAGGTCCACCCTCGCCCGCGTGGCGCCGCTTCTGGTCGCTCTCGCTGACAGGTTGGTCGGCGCGGGCACCGGCGAGGTCACGGTCACCGTTACGGTGTTCGACCACGTGGAGTAGCTGACGTCATTTTCCGCCCTGACCCGGTAGTAGTAGGTCTGGCCCGACGCCACGGTGCTGTCCGTGTACGTTGTGGCCGTTCCCGTCGTGGTGAATGTCGTCAGGTTCTGCGTGAAGGCCGCGTTGGTCGCCCGCTGGATCGTCATCTGGGTCGCGGTCGGGTAGGTAGCGTTGTTCGCCCAGGTGAGTCTCACCGTCGTAGGCGCGGTCACCGAGCCGGCCAGGCTGGTCGGTGAGGCGGGCGAGACCATGAACACCATCGGGCGCATCATGTCGTTTTCCTCGTGACCGAGCAGATGGCAGTGCCAGACGTACTCCCAGCCGAAGTTGTACATCTCGTTGGTGACCGTGATCGGGTTGCCCGTCACCGGATCCACTCCGGTGAACTGAGTGGTGGTGCCGAGCGGCCTGGTCGGGTCCAGCGGGCGGATGCTATCGGGCACCTTGAACGGCAGTTTCGGGACCATCGGGCGCAGCGCCACGATGGCGTCCTCCAGCGGGTTCATCCGGACGGTGTCTTTCCAGCCCAGCTCGTTGGGATCGGGCGGTTTGATGGCGCCGTCCCAGCCGACCCGGTTGATCAGCTGCACGTCGAATAGATGGAAGTGGATGGCGTGCGTGTCCACCCCGTTGTGGGTGATCTTCCAGATCTGGGTGCCGTCGTTCAGCGACCCGATCTGCGTGCCGACCTGGGATGGCTTGATGACCTCGGTCGGCGGATCCAGGTACTTGAGCGGGATCGTCGTCTGCGTCGTGGCGTTGGTGTTCGGCAGTTCCGTCCCGAGGCTCGAATTCATCCGCCCATAGTCGGTGTCGAAGAGTTCCTGGATCGCCTTCGGCTGCATGGGCATCGGCTTGGTCAGGCCCGGCCAGTTCAGGCTCGTGTCCTGGATCCGGGCGTAGGTGTCGGCAGGCGTGGTGGTGCCGAAGGCCGCGTCGTATGCCTGCTCCGGCACGATCGGCTTCGGCTCGTCCTTTCCGTACGCGATCGGCAGCTGTGCCCGCAGCTTGGCCAGGTCAAACTCGGGAGCAGGAGTCCCTGCCTGCACGTCGAACTGCATGACGGTCCGGGTGTTCGGGCCATAGCCGGGCTGCGTGGTCGGCGCGCCGCCGGTCTCGGTCTGGTCCGGGTCCCCGGTGTAGTAGTCATAGCGCGGGTCGAAGGCCGGCACGGGCGCGGGCGCGTCGTTGTACATGACCAGCTTGGCGCCGGCCGGCACCTGCGAGAAGTCGACGATCACGTCGGCCCGCTCGGCGGGGCCGAGCACCAGGGTGTGGTCCGTGACGTTGAGCACCGTGATGCTGCGGCGGCTGTAGTCGTAGTTGACCGGCTGGTTCGGCAGGACCACCGGCGCGGGCAGGATGCCTCCGTCGTTACCGATCTGGATCATCTGCGGGCCGGCCGCTTTCGGGTCCGGCACCCCGCCGTCCCGGCCGTCGGTCGGCCAGGTCGGCGGGTAGCCGTCTGTCTTGACCGCCGCGACCATCGGGACCTCGCCGGCATTGGCGTCGTTCAGGGTACCGTTCGGATTCCACATCGGGCCGTTGGACTTCGCGTAGTACAGCTGGAGGTTCCACGTGCGGTCGTTGGATGCGTTCAGGATGCGGAACCGGTAGGCCTTGCGCTGCACCTTGAGATACGGGTACGCAGTCCCGTTGACCACTGGGGTGTCCAAGAACGACTCAGGGACAATGGTGGGCGCCGGCATCCCGGGGACCTGCTTCGGCTCCCACGGCGCGTTGGCCGGATCGTAGTACGGGTTGGTGACCGGGCCGTGGGTGAGGCCGGTGTAGGGCGGCCAGAACCACGGGCCGTAGTCCCACCGGCCCATCGGCGCCGAGCCGGTGATGTCACCGGGGTTCTGGTTCGGCATGTAGACGTGCGGGAACCACAGGTTGCCCAGGCCGCCCCACTTGGACTTGTCCCAGGTCGGGTCCTCGGCGGCCAGCTGGGCGTCATCCGGCACGAAGGTCTTGTCCTGGATGACCAGAGGCATCTCGTCGGAGGGGATTACCCCGTCGGTGACCAGTCCCCGCTCGGTCGGATCCTGCAGCTCATAGGGTGCCACTTCGCCGGAGTAGACGTTGAGGCGGGTGATCCCCAGGGCGTGGTCGTGAACCCACATCAGCCTGGCGCTCTGCTGGTTGGTGTAGAACAAGGTCACCGCGCCCGGCCCGGGGTCGGGCATGTCGGGAACGTTCTGCACGCTAACGCCCTTGGGGTAGGGGGTGTTCTGGCCGGCCGGGGTGATCCACTGGTTCGGCGTTCCGTCGCTGATCCAGGGCGTGAATCCGCCGTGCAGGTGCATGTCGGCACGGTTCTCGGGATACGTCGTGCTGCCGCCCTGCGGCCCGGTCCCCGCGCCCATGATGGTCTTGTCCACCGGCAGGAACAGGTTCCCGCCGCTGCCGGTGGGCAGCATGTTGATGAACTTGACGCGGACCGGCCGGTCCCGCTGGGCAACGATCATCGGGCCGAGGTAGTACGGCTTGCTCGGCGGCGCGACCGTGTTGTTGCCGTTACTGTCCGTCCCTTTGTTGAGCTGGACATAGCCGTCCAGCTCGGTCGGCGGCAGGTCGCTGCTCATGCGCTGCGTGTACCGCTTCAGCGCGATCACGTAATAGTCGCTGCCGGGATATGTGGTCGTATCCGGTGCCGCGGCTGGAATGTAATTCCCCAGATTGTTAGCGTTGTCCGGGCCTACTCCCGGAAGGGAGTCGAAGAACTTCCGGATTCCCGTCCCCGGTACCACATTATGCGTCGTCGGATCGATCTCGGGCAGCGGGCTGTTGGCATAGTTGGGATACGGACCGAAGTAATCGGGCGGGGCGTTCGGGGTCAGCACATTGGGGCGCGCTCCGGTGCGCGTCCCGGTGGCTGTCGCGCTGCGCAGCCCGAGCGCCGCGGCTCGCTTGGCCGCCGCCGCCCGCATGGCCGGCGTAACGGCGTGCTTCATGATGTAGGCGGGTGTCAGGGCCTTCGCCGCGCGCACGGCAAGTGCCGGCCTGGGTACTGGCTTGGCCTGGGCCTGGGCCTGGGCCATAGAAGCCGCAAAGGTAACAATAACTGCTGCGGAAAGCACGAGTTTCTTGTGCATGAACCCTCCGTCGGGGCAATGGATGCATACTGGAGAGAATTCGGAAAACCTGAAGGTGGATGTTTCATGGCTCCCGGATTGCAAAATTAGCATTGGCCAGCACGAATCCGCGGGAATTCACGTCTGCAGCGAGCTCTGTTTTTCTGCGCAGCACAATTGTCACGTAAAAATTTACAGAAATACTTGGACGGATGTCATATCCGGATTGTCAGGCGGCCGCAGGTCAGCTCGGCGCGGCACGTGGCGCAGGCGGACTTCACCCGGGGGCGGTTCCCGTGGCAAGCTCGACAGCATGACCAGCATTCACGAGGACCCTGCCTGCGCGGTCGCGCACGGGCATGCTCCGTCCGCCGCGAACAACCGGACGCTCGTCGCGGTGTTCTTCTCGCCCGTCGCCAGCTACCTGCTGCATTTCGGCCGCGACGCGGGGTTCCGCCCGGTGCTGGTGGACCCCGACCCGAAGCAGGCGGCCGCCGCGCTCAAGGCCGGCCTCACGGCCGAGACCGGGATACCCGCGTCCCTCGACCAGGCCGCGGACGTCGTGGTCACCGATCACCACCGGCCGGAACTCGGCGCCATGCTCCGCGACGCGCTGGCCAGCCCGGCCCGCTGGATCGGCGTGCTGGGCAAGGCCCATCACCCGGCACCGCATGTTCCCGCGCTGGCCGGGCTCGGCGTGCCGCCGGGTGAGATCGCCCGCGTGCACCGGCCGATAGGCCTGAACATCGGCTCCCACACGCCGGCCGAGATCGCCATCTCCACCCTGGCCGGACTGATCGCCGACTACAACCGCCGGGCTGGCGGATTCGACTACCCGACGGTCGTTTCCTAGCCGTCGCCGGGCACCGGGGAGGCGAGTGGCCGAGGCCGGCCACCGGGCTGCCTCAGCCACTCGCCCCGCCCCCGCCTGGTTACCCGTTCCCGGCCGGCTGGCCGACCCGGCCCCGGCGCCCGTCCACGTCCCTGTGCGCCTGCCCCCGCCCGCCGGGACGTGCCGGTCAGAGCCCGCCAGGCGGCGCCCAGCGCAGGCTCGGCGTCGATCATGGCAGCCAGCCGGTCGGAATCGATCACCAGCACGCGCGCCCGGGTTTCCAGCCGGGCGGTCACCCCCGCCGGCGGCAGCGGGCGGCCGGATTCGCCGACGTCGCCGACGAAATCGCCGCTGCCGAGGCTCCGCAGCCACGACCCGCCCGCTCCACCGCGGCCCGGCCGTCGATGATCAGGAAGCATTGCCGGCCCGGCCGGCGCTCGTCGGCGAGGCGGCTTCCGGCCGGCAGCACGGCCTCGTCGGCTGCCAGCTCCAGGAGGCCAGGCAGGCACGGTCGGATGGTCGCTCGGGCGGCGCGGTCATTCTGATGTTGTGCCTGACGCCCGTTACAAGTTGGTGACAAGATGACGTTCGCGGAGGTAGGAGACCATGGCGGCGGAGAGTTCCAGGTCGGCGCCGCCTGCCGGTTACTCGGGGACGCCGCTGCCGCGGAAGCTCGGCATCAAGGCGGGCCACGCGATCGCGCTGATCGACGCTCCGGCCGGATTCGCCGACCTGCTAGCGCCCTTGCCGGAGCCGGTGACCGTGCAGGACGGGCTGGCCGGAGACACCAGCGTAAGAGGACGTGTGTCAAGCGGTACTGCGGGGAATTCGTTGTTGATCTTGCTTCGGTGGTGCTGGCCTGGGCGGGTGCTGGTACGGCTGGCGCTTGTGGCCCCTGGTCCGGGGGTGGTTGCGGTGGCTGGGCCGTTCGCGGGCATGCTGGCGCCCGCCCGGGCGGATGCTCGTGCCTGGGTGGTGCGGTAGCGCGGGTGCCTTGTGGCCTGGGGCTTCTCGCTCTACGTAGTGCAAGCGGGCTCGGCCGTGAAGGCCTGCCCCGACAGCGTTCAACCGAGCTGGTGAGAAGCTCCGGGCGACCAGGGGAGAGCTGCCCAGGGTGTCTCACGAGGTTGGTCCTCGACGCCGGGGCGGGCTCGCTCTCCCCTCATCTGGAGGGAAGCCTGGTCTAGGGCACTGGTGACGTGGTGCGGTATGCGCTGGTCAGGCTGCCTCCAGGTAGCGGGGGGCAGCCTGGTGGTCTTTGCGCCCGGCGGCGACATCAGGGTCCCAGCTGGTGCCGTGGACCACGATGGAGTAGATCCAGCGCAGCAACGCGGCGGCGCACGCCACGCGGGCCTTGGCGCGGCGGCGCCGGGCAGCCTCGGCGGCCGCGCTGGCGTGCCCGGCCCGCCCGGCGCCGTCGTCCTGGGCAACGGCCGCGGCCTGGCCGGCGGCTGCGGTCATGGCCTGGTATTTCGCTGCCATGACGGGGTTGTGGATCAGCATCGGCCACACGGCGCGCCACGCGGTCAGGCGCAGGCTGGGACGGCCGCGGCGGGAGATGTGAGCCTCGCCATCGAAGGCGCCCGAAGCGTTATCGGACGGGGACATCCCGGCGTGCTTGACCAGCGATGATGACGTGTCGTACCGGTTGGGGTCGCCGGTCTCGGCCAAGATCGCCGCTGCCCCGGTCACGGTCAGGCCGGGTATGTCGCCCAGCCGGGCCAGGCCGAGGCTGGCCAGGGCGGCGGCCAGGGCGGCCTCGGTGTCCCGCTGCTGGGCGCGGGCGCGTTGCAGGTCGCCCAGCTCGGCGGCGATCCGGCGCAGCAGCCCGCGGCGGTGCGCGCGCACCACGCCCTCAGTGCTGGTCAGCGCAGCGAACACTGTCTTGCATACCGGGCCGTGGATCCGCTGCCCGCCCCAGCCGGGCACGGCGGACCGGACCAGGCCGGTAAAGGCCTCCACGCCGAGATCAGCCAGTTCCTCCGGCTGGCCGCCGCACCGCGAGGCCACCACCTGCAGGGCCGCCAGCCAGGTCATCGACTCAAACGGCTGCGCGCACGCCTCGGTCACCACCGGCCAGGCCACCGACAGGAAGTCCCGGACCCGCTGCACCGACGCGGTGCCCGAGGTGATCAGCGCGGCGCGGCGCCGCCCCAGGTGCCGCAGAATCCGCCCACACCTCATCCAGCTCCCCGGGAACATAGCAGTGCAGCTCAGCGGCCAGCCGCGCGATCATCACGCAGTCAGCCTCATCGGTTTTGCGCGTCGTGTAATCCTGCTGCTGGCGGGCGATATGCGTTACCAGCGGCTGCACGCACACCATCGGCAGGCCCCGCTCCGCGCACAGCCGCTGCACCTGCAGCCACCGCGGCCCGGTCGGCTCGCACGCCACCGTCACCGACCTGAACCCCTTCGCCCCGGCCTGCCCCGCCGCCCAGTCCAGCGCCTCGCCCAGCCGGAACGCCTTCACCCGCACCGTCTTACGCGCCAGCACCCGCACATCATGATCAACAACCGCGAGCGCCTGCTTCTCATCAGCCAGGTCGATCCCGATCACCGCGCCGTCACGCGGCAGCATTCCCCGCAGCTGCTCCCGCCGCGCGTTCCGCCTGCGGTCCCCCCGCGTCATGCCATTACCCTTGCCCATAGGACGTCCTCCTGTGTTGCGCCTGGGACACCAAGCCCGAACAATCGCACCAGGAGGACGTCCCCGTCTCAGCTACCACCGGCAGAACACGCGCCTCCTGCGCTTCGCCCTATTACTACGCCGCTGGACGTGATCGTCTGGTTCGTGCTGTCGCCCGCCGAGCTGGCGGCACGGCTTGGCTCGCTGCGGGCCCGGATGGCCCCCGCCTGCGGACTCTGGATCGCCTGGCCGAAGCGCGCGTCGAAGGTGCCCACCGACATGACCGAGCACGCCGTGCGCGAGATCGCGCTACCGACCGGCCTGGTCGACAATAAGGTCTGCGCCATCGACCAGGTGTGGTCCGGCCTGCGGCTCGTCATCCGCCGCGAGCTCCGCTAGCGCCGCTACCGCGGGACGGCCACCGGGCCGGGCGGCGATCAGTCGAGGATTCGCTGGCCGTTGAAGATGCCGAGTTCCTCCTGGTAGAGCTCGAGTCCGATGCCGTTCGGGTCGCGGAAGTACATGCTGTCCAAGACCCCGCGGTCCGGCCCTAGGTAGTCGACCCCGGCCTGGTCCAGCTTCTTCTTCGCCGCCTCGAACTGATCGGCCGAGATGGAGATCGCGAGGTGCTGCACCCCGCCGATGGTCTCGGTGAACGCGGGATGGTCATGACCGGGAAAGTCGAAGAACCCGAGGAGGTTGTGATTCCCGATATCGAAGAAGAAGTGGCTGGAGCCCGCGTAGTCCCGGTTCTCCACCAGCTCCACCAGCGGAAACCCGAGGAAGTCCTGGTAGAAGCGAATCGTCTCCTCGGTGTCGCGGCAGATCAGCGCGAGGTGGTGCACGCCGCGAACGGTGCTCCTCGGCCGCTCCCCCTCCGGGCGCAGGTACCTCTTGCGTAGCCCTTCGCGGCGCGCCCTGATGTCTTCGAGTTCCTTGCCTTCTGGCTGTGGCACAGCGACCTCCCTGACGTGGTCCGGCGAGATGATTCTCCCCCGACCGCGCACGGCCCCGGCCACCGCGGTCCCCGGCCGGGCCGCGCAGGGCCGGTAGGGGCAGTAGGGGCCGCGCAGGGACGCGCCGCGGGCCGGCGAGCCGCCGGCCGCGGGCAGGCTCACCTGGTCCAGCCGGATGTTGCGGTGCCGGAACGCCCAGCCGCGCAGGCCGCGGCCCATCTGGGCCAGCGCCGACGGCGGGACGGCGACCACCGGGCAGGTCGCGTGCGCCAGGCAGTACCTGCTGACCCGGCAGGCGGTGATGCGGCCGAGCGTTCCGCGCCGGCCGGCGCCGACGACGATCAGGTCGTCGGCGCCGTTCGCGACGGCGACCAGGACGCAGCCCGCGTCGCCGCGGACCACCATCGGCTCGACATGCACCCCGGCCGGGACTCCGCCGAAGGCCAGCTCCAGCGCCTTCCAAAGCCGCTGCGACGCGGCCTCCTGCCAGATCTGGCGCAAGTAAGTGGACGGGCCGCCGCGGTCGGCGAGGTCACCACCCGGAGGCGTCCAGGCAAGGACAGGGATCAGCGCGGAGTCATGCAGCCGGGCCATCCCCGCCGCATACCTGAGCGCCTGCAGGCTGCCCGGCGACCCGCTGACGCCTGCGAAAATCCGACGTACGCGGGACACGGTGGGGCTCCTTCCGCGACGGGATTCTTCTCATCTAGTAAACCTCCCGCTACCAGTGAATCCGTCGCCGAGGGCGAGGTTCCCAGCCTGAAACAGGCGATTAAATTTCTTGATATCTACTCTCAAATATATGTACCCTCCAAATGCTTGCAGCAATTGGAAGAGGGTGACTACCATGAAGGAATCAGAGAACCGCCGGTGGTGGGCACTTGGCGCGCTGGCTCTCAGCGTGCTCGTGGTCGGGCTTGACCTGACCGTCCTCAACCTGGCGCTGCCCACGCTCGCCGGTGACCTGCACGCCTCGACGGGCGACCTGCAGTGGTTCATCGACGCGTACAGCCTGGTGCTGGCTGCGGCGCTGCTGCCCGCCGGGCTGCTCGGTGACCGGTTCGGCCGCAAGAAGCTGCTAACCGGAGCGCTGACCCTGTTCGGCGCGGCATCTCTGGCCTGCGCGTACACGGGGTCGGCGGTTCAGGTTCCGCGCTGATCACCGCGCTGCGCCAGGTCGGCGCCACTATCGGCGTGGCGGTGCTGGGCACGGTGCTGGACTCCGTCTACCGCAGCGGGCTCCCGGTAGCCGGGCTTCCCGCCTCGGCCGCTGCCGCCGCACGCAGCAGCGTGGCCGGCGGCGTGACGATCGCGCATGCGGTCGGCTCCGCGCCGCTGCTGCGCCGTGGGCGTCTCGTATACCCACGGCATGGACGTGATGCTGGGGGTGTGCGCGGCGATTGCCGTGGCGTCCGCCCTGCTGGGGCTGGCGTTCCTGCCGCGCTGGGCGCCGACCGGCGCCGCGTCCGCGGGCCCTGGCCGCAGCGCCGGCGGCGATCTGGCGGATGCGGGCGTCGTGGCTGCTAGGCCCCGCGACGCCGCCAGGGCAGAATGACGACCATGAGCGAGCTGGCCGACGCGGTAAAGCCAATGGGGCTCCGCGAGCGGAAGAAGGCGAAGACCCGCGCTGCCATCCGGCAGCACGCCCTGCGCCTCTTCCGCGAGCGGGGCTACTCGGCGACCACGGTCGAGCAGATCGCGGCGGCCGCCGAGGTCTCCCCGGCGACGTTCTTCCGCTACTTCCCAACCAAGGAGGACGTCGTCCTGCAGGACGACCTGGACGTCGTCACGCTGGCGGCGCTTGAGGCGCAGCCTGCCGGGCTCGGCCCGATCGCCGCCATGCGCGCGGCGACCAGGACGATGCTCGCCGGGATGGGTCCCGGGGAGCTGGCCCGGCTAAGTGAGACCATCGAGCTGAGCATGTCCGTCCCGGAGGTTCGGGCCCGGGCGGTGGATGAGTTCACCCGGACCATCGACGTAATGGCAGCTGCCCTTGCCAGCCGGGCCGGCCGGGATCCTGGGGATCTCGCCGTGCGCAACGTGGCCGGCGCCATCATCGGCGTGATCATGGCGGTTACCCTCGGGCAGCCCGGCTTGAGCGCCGCCGACATGTTCGACCGGATCGATGCCGCCCTGGCGCACCTCAAGGCCGGCCTGCCACTGTGACAGATCAGCGCTGCGCCGCTGCTCGGCTGTGCGCAGCCGCGACGACGCCGGTCATCCGGCGGCCACCGGGCCAGCGGCGGCCGGTCGGCCGGCGAACCCGGGGCGCCGGCCTGAGTAGCCTGCGATTGAGCTCGCATCCCTCGCAGTTGTCGGGCTGGTTCGCGAACACGACAGACCCCGAGAGTGCGAGCGTGCCGGGCGGGCCGAAGTCGTCGCCAATGTAGAAGCCGCCACCGCCAGTTGCCGCCATATTGCGGACGATCTGGCTGTCCGCGACGGTCAGCACCCAATCGTTGTAGACGCCGCCGCCAAATTGCCCGGCGGTATTTCCGTACAGCTGGCTACGGGACAGCGTCGCCACATCCTCGTTCTCGATGCCGCCGCCGGTCAGCGCATGATTCTGGCGGAAGCTGGTGCCCGTCACCGTCGCATCCCCGAAGAGGTCGTTGTAGACGCCGCCGCCGCTGAATGCCGCCTTGTTGCCGACGACCTGGCTGCCCGCCAGTGTCATCGAGTTGTCGTTGAAGATTCCGCCCCCCGCGGCCGCCTTGTTGCCGCGGAACCCGCCGCCGGTCACATGGGCGGTGACCGTGGTCCACATGCCACCGCCTTGGGACGCGGTATTCCCGGTAAGGCTGCTGTCGGCCACCGTCGCGTCGCCGGCCGTTGCCACGCCGCCGCCCAGATTGCTGGCCGTATTACCGGTTATGGTGCTTCGGCTCAGCAGCATAGTACCGTTGTTCTCAACCGCTCCGCCGTTGACGGCGCTATTACCGGCGAATGCCGCATCCCGGACGGTCAGGCTGCCCTCCCCGTTCTGAATTGCGCCGCCATCTGATGCGCTGTTGCCGGTAAAATTACCCCCTCGCACCGTGAGGTTGCCATTGTTGTCGATGGCGCCGCCGGCCGGGGTATCAGTCGGCCGACCGCTTCCGGCGGAACCGCCATTGCGGAAGTTCAGGTTGCCGATGGCAAGGTCGGCGCCCGCGCTGACGGTCAGGATGCTGAAGGCCGGGATGCCAGCTCGGTAACTGCGCTCGATCGTCGCCCGGTTACCCCGGATGGTGAGATCCTGGCTGATGGCGGGCAGGGCAGCAGCCAGCTTGTAGGTGCAGTGTGGTGCGAGGCTCAGGATTGCGCCGGCGCCCGCGCCGGTGATGCCGGCCGCCAGCGCACCCGCCCCGCACGGCACGGGAACATCTCGACTCGCGGCCGGCGCTGCCTCCGCGGGACCCGCGCCGAGCGCCACCGTGATAGCGGCCGTGATAGCGGCCGTGACGATACGCACTGCAGTATTTGCTACCTTTGCAGGCATTTGTTTACGCTCCCGGTGTTCTGACGGTCTGCGCGGGCCGACCGCATCATGAATTCAGCCGGCTCAGGAACGCTGCGCCGGCATTAGGGTGGCGGGCTTGGCGGGATACGGCGATGCACTGCATATGAACAACGTTGTCGAACAAGAACATGAGCCCTTCCAGGGACTGGGCCGTCAGCCCATGTCCGGTCGTCTCGCCGGTGACCAGCAAGGAACTGCCGGGCGCACGGATCAGTCCGGCGAGGCTGCGCATGTAGGCGGGGAAGCGCTGCCATACGCGGGCGGCGAGAACCAGTTGCGCCACGCTGTCGATGACGATGCCGCTGACCGGACTTGCCCCGAGGTTCGCGTGCACGGTGCTGACCCTGCTCCAGCCCTTGCGCGGTCCAGCGCAGCCCGAAGATGGTCTTGCCGACGCCTGACGGCCCGGTGACGAGGGTGGCGTCAGCTTCTTTCGCCCCGCCGCTCATCAGCTCGTCCAGGCCCGGGATGCCGCTGCGGATCCGGCCGGTAGCCTTCCGATTCAACGCAGATCACGGCTTTCTCTGAGCAGGCCATCGGCTACCTCGAGGAGATGGCGTCTCTCGTAGGGTTTGGTCACGATCGCATCCGCGCAGCCGGCCAGATGGCAGTCCCCGCTCGCTGCCAGGATCGGGATGCCTGCCGTAGCGGGCTCACCGCGCAAATGCCGGATTAGCTCAGCGCCATCCATGACGGGCATCATCATGTCGGTCACCACCAGGTCCGGCGCCGACTCGCGCACGGCCCTCAATGCGGCGGCACCATCGTTGGCATCAGTCACCTCATGCCCAGCCCGCTCCAAGACCCGCCTGAGCAAGAACCGCTGGTCCGGCTCATCATCAACTATCAGAATCCTCGGCACCTCCGGCGATTCCCTCTCCGGCTAACTACTTATCGTATCGATATAGGTGCTCAGTGTAACTGAGCGGCCGCGACAACGCCGGCGTCGCCGTACTGCAACTAGGGCTGCTATACCGGGAGCATGGCTGCCGATTCCCTGCCCGGCCAGATGCGGTCCGCCGCGACCACCCTGCTGGCCGCGCTGGACGGCCCGCTACACGCGCTTGCGGCCCGGCTCTTCGCCGACGGCGCTGCACGGCGATGGCTGGAATACCGTCCGCAGCCCCGCCCCGGCGCCTGCATCGCGGACATGGACCGGGCCGGCCGCAAGGCCGCCCACCGGCTGCTGGCCACCGCGCTGAGCGAGCCTGCCTACGCGCAGGCCATGGCCGTCATCGCCCTGGAGGAGGTGCTCGACCGCCGCGAGGGCTGGCAGCGGGGCCGGCACAGCGGCGACTACTGGGTCGCCGTCTTCGGCAACCCAGCCGGTGACGAGCCATGGTCGTGGCGGTTCGAAGGGCACCACGTATCGGTCACCATGACCCTGATCGGCGATCAGGTCTCCCCCGCCCCCATCTTCCTGGGGGCGAACCCCGCCTGCGTCAGCTACGCCGGCCGCGTGGTGTCCCGGCCGCTCGCCCCGGAGGAGGATCTGGCGCGCGCGCTCCTCGACGCGCTCGGCCCGGACGGGCGGGCCGCCGCGGTGGTATCAGATCAGGCGCCTCCCGATATCCGCACCGGGACCAGGCCCCGCGCGGCCGAGCACATCGAGCCGTCCGGCATCGCCGCGGCCAGGCTCGGGCCGACTCCTCGAGCGGTCCTCTGGCAGCTTGTCGCGCTCTACCTCGGCAGGCTGGCCGACGGCCTGGCGGCCCGCGAAGCCGCCAGGGTGACCGGCGGAGAACTGCATTTCGCCTGGGAAGGCCCGACGGCACCCGGCCGGCGACATTACTACCGGGTACAGGGTGACGACCTGCTGATCGAGTACGACAACACCAGCAGCGGCGGCAACCACGCGCACACGGTGCTGCGCCGTCCCCGTAGTGACTTCGGCGAGGACGTGCTTGCCGCGCACTACCGCCGCGCGCATGCCTGATCGCGGGGCCCGGCAGCCGCCTTGCGGCCGGCCCAGGCGTTGCGGCAGCGGCAGGCGCCGTTATTCGCCCGCTCACCATGGCCGGCATAGTGTCGGGGCATGAGCGAGACGCTGCCGCTTTTCCCGCTAGGCACCGTGCTCTTTCCCGGCTTGCTACTGCCACTGCACATTTTCGAAGATCGGTACCGCCAGCTAGTCCGCGACCTCCTGGCGGAACCCGAGCCGCGCCGTTTCGGTGTTCTCGCGATCCGCGAGGGCCGCGAGACCGGCCTAGACGGCGTCTCCGCGCTCTATCAGATCGGCTGCATCGCGACAGTTCGCCAGGTTACCGAGCGCGAAGCCGGCCGGTTCGATCTCTTGACGGCCGGCACGCAGCGTTTCCGGCTGGTTGATCTTGACGACTCCAGGCCGTACCTGCAAGGCAAGGTGGACCTGCTATCCGATGAAGCCGGCGATGAGGGCGCCGCGGCCCGGGCGGCGCGCGCCGTGCAGGACGCATTCCGCGCGTATCTCAGCGCTCTCGCCGCGCACGGACCGGCTCAGCTCGCGATCCCGGATCTGCCGGACGATCCCGTCCTGCTGTCCTACCTGATAGCCGCATCAATGATTATCGGGTTGCACGACAAGCAGGCGCTGCTCGGTGCGGCCGACGCGGCAAGCCGGCTGACCTCAGAGCGCGCGCTGCTCTCCAGGGAGACCATGATGCTGCGGTCGCTCACCTCCACGCCCGCCCCGGATCTGAGGTACTCGCCGTACAACCCGAACTGACCAGTGCGGCCGACGGGAATGTTGCGAGTTCAATTACCGTTGCCGCCGGTGCAGGCACTGCCCGGCTGTCCCGGCCGGGCAGGCGTGCGATGCTCTTGTTAAGGAGGACACAATGCCAGCGGTCACTGTCAAGGACACCCTGGTCCTGCCGCGCATCCAGGAGCCCGACCCGGCCGTCGCAGCCGACCGTCCCGTGCTGGCCGTGACCACGGCGCCGTCGGCATACGAAGGCGAAGGCTTCCCGGTGCGGCGCGCGTTCGCCGGGATCGACATGCGGGCCCTTGACCCGTTCATCCACATGGACCAGATGGGTGAGGTCGACTACGCACCCGGTGAGCCGAAGGGCACTTCCTGGCATCCGCACCGCGGCTTCGAGACCGTCACCTACATGATCGACGGAACCTTCCGTCACCAGGACTCCAACGGCGGCGGCGGCATGATCACTAACGGTGACACGCAGTGGATGACCGCAGGCGGCGGGATTCTGCACATCGAGGAGCCGCCCGAGGACATGGTCTCCAGCGGCGGGCTCTTCCACGGCTTCCAGCTCTGGGTCAACCTGCCGGCCAGGATGAAGATGACCAGCCCTCGCTATCAGGACATCAGGGCCGGCCAAGTCGCGCTGCTGAGCTCTCCCGATGGCGGCGCGCTGGTGCGGGTCATCGCCGGCCAGGTGGCCGGCCATCAGGGTCCCGGCGTCACGCATACGCCGATCACCTTGCTGCACGCGACCCTTGAGCCCGGAGCCCAGCTGCGGCTGCCGTGGCGGCCGGACTTCAACGCCCTGGGCTACGTGCTTGCCGGATCCGGCACCGCCGGGGCCGGGAAGCGGCCGGTCAGAATGGGCCAGCTTGCGGCTTTCGGCCATGGTGACGTCATCACCGTCGAAGCGGACCGGCGGGCCGACGGCCCGAGCGCGGGGATGGACATCCTCATCCTCGGCGGTCAGCCGATCAGGGAGCCCGTCGCGGCCTACGGCCCGTTCGTGATGAACACCAGAGACGAGCTGGTCAAGGCGTTCGAGGACTATCAGGCGGGCCGGCTCGGCTCGATTCCGGCGGTGCGGCAGCCGCTGCCGGAAGAGCCGCATCCGGGCCACGACGTGCTCTGAGGATGCCAGCCAGCGCGGCAACTGCCACCTAAGCCATCGGTATCCCTGGCGGGATAACCGGCAGCGCACTTGACCTGGGCAGCCAAAGGTCAGCCGGGCTCTGCCCGCCGTGTCGCTCGGACTTAACCCGGCAGGAGGCCCACGGCATGAAAAGGTTGCTAGCACTCGGGGTGGGTGTGCTCGCGGCGCTCTGCCTGTCCCCTTCCCAGGCCGGCGCCAGCTGATGATCTGATTCATCGTGCTGTTGTAGCCCGACGAACCAGATGCTGCGATCACCAGGTAGATGTCATCACTGCCGAGGCAACTTTGAAGCGGCGGAGGAACAGGGCGCGGCATTGAGCGCCTATGGGCGTGGGACCGCGGCCCTCGACGCAGCCAAACGGGCCAAGGACATGGGAGCAGTCAGCCGCGCTATCGCCGAGGGGCAGTATCGTCTGGCTTGCGCCGGAGAGGCACTTGCGCCGCAGTTGGGCTTTGCCAGTAGTTATCCCTCCGGTGACAGGGCCTCCGGCGGCGGCGACTTCTAATAACTGCTGGTCTTGGCCTATTTCCCGGGTCAGCCGAATCTGGGTCTCGGCGCGGGGATAAGGGCTTCCAGCACTTACAAAGTCCAGCAGGCTATCGATGATTGGCCACGCGGAGGGCTCGCCCGGCTGGCCGGTCAGCAAATACCCGCCAACTGTCCAGGCTACGTGCAGTAAGCCTGCAGCGAGTAATCAGGTTCGCTGGTGATAGTTGGCTGTGTCTCCCCCCGCGCCGGGGTTCCCTGACCGTGCCGGGCGGAGCAGCACAAAGCGCGCTCCGCCGGCCAGCGCCGACATCCTGCGCCGGCGGGGCGCGTTCCAGGTAAATCACCATTCAGGGCTGGCGATCGGGATCATGCCCCGGCACAACCCGGCCGACCGGGCGGGCGACCGTGATCGCGCGCTCGGCACGGTACCCCGGACGCCTCAGGCGAAGGAAGCTGGCCATCGGAACGGCCAGCGCGAAATCCGCAGCCAGCGGCAGGCACGGGGTCGCCGACGCCATGGCCGCGCTGATCCGGGCGAATGCTCTGTGCGAGCTGATCTCCCGCTGGGCGAACGTCGAGGGGACCCGGAGGATCCGCCACCTGGCCGGCGGCCACACGATCACCCAGGCCCGCCCGACGACCTTGCTTTCCTGGATCGTCCCGCCGCCGGGATCGCCGCGGCGCAGCCGGGAGTCGGCTGACACGCTTCGGTGATCGCCCATCACCCACAGTCGGCCTGGCGGCACGGCAATGCTGAAAGACCGCGAAGCGGCGGCTGGCACACTGCCCGGAGCGTCGCCCGGGTACAGATAGGAGTTCTCGTGCAGCGGAACCCCGTTGACGGTCAGCAGGCCCTGCGCGGTGCAGCAGGCCACCCGGTCGCCCGGCACCCCGATGACCCGCTTGACGAAGTCAGCCGGGCCGGGAGCGGTCCCGAACAGCCCGGCAATCGCGTGCAACAGCGGCTGCAGCGTCGCGTCGTAAACCCGGGCGACCGGGTTCGAGCTTGTGGTCGCCGGCGGCTCGGGTTCCCATGAGCCCTCGCCGTTGAACACGACGATGTCACCGCGCGCGATCGACCGGAAATGATAGGCGAGCTTGTTGACCAGTACCATGTCGTTGATCTTGAGCGTATTCTCCATCGACGAGGACGGAATGTAGAACGCCTCAAGCGCGAATGTCTTGATCACTAGCGTAATAGCCAGTCCCAGCACGACCAGCAGCGGAAGTTCAATCCAGAACGGCCGCTTCCCTTTCGGCTTCTTCTTCCCGGCGGCGTCCGTACTCGCGGACGAGTCCGCGTCTTCGCCTGCACGCGGGCCCTGGTCACCGCTCATCCGGTCCGACCATAGTTCGTCATGTCAGGCCCGAGCCTAGCGGTCACGAATCCAAGACGCGGAACGGTAAGTGCGTCCAGGCGATTCGCCTACTTCTCACTATCTGTCATCAATCGTATACTTTTTGTTACACTCAGCTCGCGATGACCACGCTCCGGGGTCGAGCCGCCCTCGCAGGCCAGGGCCCGGTAGTCGCCGGGGGGCCGGACGTCATGCTGATCCAACGGGAAGACGAGACGCTGTCCCTGCTGAGATTCATGGAGATTAACCGTGACGTCACGGCGGGCGCACCTGGGCCGAAGGCTCCGTTGATCGTGGCGCCACGTTCTACTTCACCTTCGACAAGAGAAACACCCGGCGGGGGTTCAGTTAGGCGTCGCGACCAGGCCGGTGGCACCAGTGAAGCTCGCCTCACCGCCCGGAGCCGGGTTTAGCCTGCCAGGCGGCGCAGTGCGCCGCGGACGACGGCCGGGTCGGTGGTGGCCCAGAACGGCGGCAGGGATTCCCGCAGGAAACTGCCGTACCGTGCCGTGACCAGCCGCGGATCGAGCACGGCAACCACCCCCCGGTCACTCATCGTGCGCAGCAGCCGCCCGGTTCCCTGAGCCAGCAGCAGCGCCGCCTGCGCGGCCGCCACGGTCATGAACCCGTTGCCGCCGCGGGCCGCCACCGCTCGCTGGCGGGCCGACGCTAACGGATCGTCGGGCCGTGGGAACGGGATCCGGTCGATGACGACCAGCTGCAGGGACGGCCCTGGCACGTCGACGCCCTGCCACAGCGACAGGGTGCCGAACAGGCAGGTCGGCTCGTCGGCGGCGAACCTGGTGACTAGCTGCGAGGTAGGGTCATCGCCCTGGCAGAGCAGCGGGAATTCGATCCGCCCGCGCAACTCATCGGCCGCCTGCCGGGCTGCTCGCATGGAGGAGAACAGCCCAAGCGTGCGGCCGCCGGCCGCCACGATGAGCTCTTGCAGCTCGGTCAGGTACGACTCAGCCAGCCCGTCCCGGCCAGGCGGTGGCAGGTGCCGCGCGACGTAAAGGATGCCGCTGCGCGGATGGTCGAACGGCGAGCCGACGTCCAGCCCGGTCCAGGCCAGCGAGTGCGGTTCCGCCGCGTCCCAGGGCGACCGTTCCGCTTCCGGCGGTTCAGCCGCATCCGCCGCCGCGCCGCGCTGGCCAGCGTCATCTCTGCCGCCGGTGACGGCGGGCACGGTGGCCGCGTCCTGACCGCGGGCCGGCTGGCCCGGGCCCGGCGTGCCTGCCCGCGGCAGGCCCCACTGCTGGGCCGTCGGGTCGAACGAGCCGCCGAGTGACAGCGTCGCCGAGGTCAAGGTGACGGTGTGCCGGGAGAACAGCCGCTCCGCTAGCAGGCCGCCGACCTCCAGCGGGGCGACCCGGAGCGTCGGCGGGCGGGACGACTCCCCGGCCGACGACCGGTCCATCCACACCACGTCCGACCGGCTGGCGATGTCGGCGGCGAACGAACCGAGGATCCTGTCGGCTGCGCCATGCAGCTCATCAAGAGCGGCGAGCGCGGACCGGCCAGCGGCAATCCGTTCCAAATCTTCTTGATTGTTCTTCGCGCTGGCGCGCAGATCGGCCGCGCAGCCGTGCGCGGCATCGCGGACGGTGGCGAGCGCCACGGCGAGCGGCTCGGCGAGCACGTCAATGCGCCCGTAGCTGATCTCGTCGAGTACCCGCTCGGCTGCCGCCGCTGCCTCGCGCAGCCTGGCCGTCATGTTGTCCTCGATCATGCGCCCGCAGCGCCGGGCGGCGGCCTCCACCGCGGGCGCGGACAGCTCGGCCGAGCCGACGGCGGTGACCCGGTCGACCAGGTCGTGTGCCTCGTCGATGATCACCACGTCATGCTCGGGCAGCACGTCGAAGTCCTCAAGCGCGTCGATGGCCAGCAGGGCATGGTTGGTAACGACGATGTCCGCCCGGCCCGCCTCGTCGCGGGCCAGCTCGGCGAAGCAGCGCGTGCCATGCGGGCAGCGCTGGGCGCCCAGGCATTCCCTGGCGGTGACCGCGACCTGTCGCCAGGCCTGCTCGCTGACGCCCGGCACCAGCTCGTCGCGGTCGCCGGTAGTGGTCGTCGCGGCCCACTCGTGCAGCCGCTCGACCTGCCGCCCGGTCGCCGACGCCGTGCGGGGATCAAAGAGCATCTCGGCCGGATCCTCCGGCGCGCCCGACCCGGCGCGGTGCAGGCACAGGTAGTTCCGGCGGCCCTTGAGAATCGCGAAGACCGGCGGCCGGCCGAGGGCCGGCCGAAGTGCGGCGGCCAGCCGCGGCAGGTCCCGGTCGATCAGCTGGCGCTGCAGGGCGATCGTGGCGGTGGACACCACGACGGTGGCATCCTGCGTCACCGCATGCCGGGCCGCGGCAACAAGGTAGGCCAGCGACTTCCCGGTCCCGGTCCCGGCCTGGACCGCCAGGTGCTCGCCGGTCTCGATGGCCCGCTGGACGGCCGCCGCCATGGCGACCTGCCCCGGCCGCTCGGCGCCGCCGATATCGGCGACGGCGACGGCAAGCAGGCCGGTCACATCGGGCACCGCGGCCCGCCCCGGCGCGCGGCGACCCGCCTTGCCTGCCGGGGCGCGGACCTCGTGGGCAGGGGGCTGGGAAGCGCGGCCGGGGGGCACGTCGCCGACGCTATCGCGCCGACCGCGGTGCTCGTGCCACCGAGCCCCTGAACCAGGACCCTCAGGGGCCGGGGCCGGGGGAGCAGGTCCGGGGCCGGGGCCACGGCCAGGGGAGCCCAGGGCATGGCCCGACCAACTTGGCCGGGCAACTAGGCCGAGTTGACAATTATTAATCGCTAGCGCAAATATTGTCACGTGACTGTAGGACCACTGCGCGATCAGGACGTGGCGCCACTGTTCGAGGCGTTGTCCGACGCAACCAGACGCCAGGTTGTGCAATTGCTAGTGGCGAGGCCGCTGCGCGCCGGGGAGCTTGCCGCCGCCGCGGGTACCTCCGCTCCGGCGATGAGCAGGCACCTGCGCGTGCTGCTGCGGGCCGGCATCGTCACGGACGAGCGAATCGCGCAGGACGCGCGGGGCCGCCTCTTCCGGCTGCGGCCGCAGTCGATGGTTGCCCTGCAGGGCTGGCTCGATCAGCTGCAGGCGCACTGGGATGCCCAGCTGCAGTCTTTCAAGTGGCACGCGGAGGGAAGGCCAGCGCGATGACCGAAGCCAGGTCGGTGTCCGCCGAGGTCGGGTCGCGGTGGATGCGGCTACGGCCTTCGGCGCGTTCTCCGGGGAAATGAACCTGTGGTGGGGGCGCGGGCCGATCAACTTCTTCGACGCCTCCCGAGCCGTCGCCGTGACCTGCGAGCCTGGTGTTGGCGGGCGGATCCTTGAGGTCTACGACGAGGTGACCTGCGCCGCGCTGGAATTGGGCCGGATCACCGTGTGGGAGCAAGTTGCGCGGCTGTGCTGGCAGAGTTCCGTCGACGATGTCATGATCGACGTGCGGTTCGACCCGACGGCAGGCGGGACGATCGTCCGGGTGCTGGCCAGCATCCCGGCTGGCGGCGCGGACCGCGGCGGCACGTTCTGGGTACGGGTAGCACCGGCCTGGTTCGGCGCCTGGTGCGCCCGGCGCGGGGATGCGCCGCCCCCGCCGGAGGACACGGCCCGCTGGGGCTTGCCGTCTCGGACGCCAAACCGGCCATCGCGGCCCGCTGGCTGGCCAGCGTGTTCGGCCTGCAGACGCCTGGCGTGCTGCCCGATGACGATGCCGGGCGGCACTGGATCGAGTTCCGGGTAGGCAACAGCTCGCTGATCATAGCCAGGCTGGCGGGCGAGCGGCCGGAAGGCGCTCCCGTCACCCACGTGCCCTGGGTCTTCGTGGACGATCTCGACGGTCATTTCGCCCTGCGCAGGCGGGCGGGGCCGCCATCGTCGAGGACATCCACCAGTACGGGTACCGCGCCTACGTGACCGACGATCTTGAAGGCAACCGCTGGACGTTCGCCCAGGCCCGCCCCACCATGCGCTGAGCGAGCCCGGCACTGCCCCGCCGCTGACCCCGCAGAATTCCTTGATCACGGATGATCCGGGGGGTTCCAGCGCGCGAATCCCCCATGATCATGAGCGGGTCGGCGCGGGAGGCGGGTGATGCGGGCATTGTCAGGCGTCGGCCGGTATCGGCGGACCGACAATGCGCAGCCCGTAGCGCGGGCTGGTCTCGATCCACTGCTGGATTTCCTCAGGCATCGACGTCTCGCCGGGCCCGGGCAGCCGGCGTTCCGGCGCCGGCCGCCCGACCTCGTCGTAGAGAGCCATCAGGTCACCGGGTGTTACAAGGGCGAGGAACCGCGCCGGGCCGGTGCCGGTGACCCGGAAGGCGTGCGGCACACCAGTTGGCAGGTAGATAAACGATCCGGCGGTGAGTTGGTAGGTCTGCTCGCCGGCCCGGTAGGTCAGGTTGCCGTCCAGCACGTAGAACGCCTCGGCCTCGCGGGTATGCACATGCAGCGGGGTGGCCGTGCCGACCGGCTGGGTCACCAGCGACACCCCCAGCGCGCCCGCCGTATCGGCGGCTGAGGCCAGTTGCTCGAATAGGCCGCCGAGTGCCCAGGTCGCCGGGCCATCGCCGTCGCCCCGGACCAGAATGGCAGGGGTAGTCGTCTCGATGCCAGCCGTCTTGGTGCCAGCCGCCTTGGTGCCAGCAGCCTCGGTGCCAGCCGCCTCGGTGGCGGTCGCGTCGGCGTCCGTCGTTTTGGTGTCCATGGTGTCTGCCCGCTGCCTCCTCATATTCGCCCGAACTTATTTCGGATCAATACTGGTAAGGTAGATCGTATGCGCGAGCCCGTCAAGCCCAGGACCTACCGGTCGTCCCTGCGAGCGGAGCAGGCCCGGCGGACGCGACAGGCAATCCTGGAGGCCGCCCGCCTGCTGCTCAGCGAGCAGGGTTACGTCGCGACCACGGTCGCGCAGATCGCGGCCAGGGCAGGGGTCGCGGTCGATACCGTCTACGCCTCCGTTGGCCCCAAGCCGGTGCTCATGCGGTTGCTCATGGAGACCGCGATCTCCGGGTCGGACGAGGCGATCCCAGCCGAGCAGCGAGATTACGTACGGCAGGTGCGGGCAGCGGCAACAGCGGAGCAGAAAATAGCGATCTATGCCAGCGCCGTGGTGGCGGCGAACGCCCGCTTGGCCCCGCTGCACCTCGTGCTGCGGGACGCCGCCGCCCAGGCTCCCGAGCTTGCGCAGATCAGGGACGAGATCGCCACCCGACGGGCTGGCAACATGCGCCTGTTCGCCCAGGACCTGGCCGGCACCGGCCAGCTCAGGCCGGGCATCGACGTCGAGGAAGTCGCCGATGTCGTGTGGAGCATGAACTCTGCCGAGTACTTCAGCTTGCTCGTGCGTGACTGCGGCTGGGCGCCGGAGCGGTTCGCCCGGTGGCTCACCGACACGTGGAGCCGGCTGTTCCTGACGACTGACATGGCTGCCACGCGACCTGAATAGTAACCGGCGACACGGACGGCGAACTGCGTCCAGCCCCGAGGCGGGTATCGCGAACTGATCCCTGGGCCGGTCAATCTGCGGCCCGTCCGCTTGACGCAGCGACCCGCCGGGTTCGTCCCCTTGCGGGCCTGCCGGCCGCTGGGCCGCCACCGCGGGCCCGCCGTCCGCTGGGCCGCCACCGCAGGGTCGCTGCCCCGGGCCCGGTCTCGAGAAGCTGACGAGGTTTCCCCAACTCAGACGGCTCTACTCGACATGCCTGAATAATTTATCCTAACCTTATTGTATTGATCCGAATATAATTCGGATCAATACGACGCCGGGCCGTGCAGCTGCCCGGCCGTACTCAGGAGGACGTCATGAGCACCACCACCACCACCGCAGCACCCACCACGAACCGGGGCCGGTCCGCGGCCTACTCAGTGATCCAGCGGATCTTCGACGAGGGGTTCGCCATCGGCAACGACGCCGTGGTCGACCAGGTCTGCTCGCCCGATCTTGTGGAGCACCAGTTCGGCACGGCCGGCGCGGGCGCCGACGCGATCGCGCACGTAAAGGCCGCAATCCGTGATGTGCACCGGGCCGTCCCCGATGTCTCGTTCAGCATCGAGGACGCAGTCGAGTCCGGCGACACCATCTGGGTGCGGATACAAGCACAGGGGACGGCTACCGGTCCGTACTTCGGGCCGCCGAGCGGCCGGCACGTCGAATTCACCGTGATCGACATCGCCCGCATCGTCGACGGCCGCATCGTGGAGCACTGGGGCGTGCCCGACCGGTTCGCCATGCTTGCCCAGACCGGGGTCCTCGACCGGCTCGCATGAGAGCCGCACAGCGCAGCTGCGGGCCCGCAGCCCGCGGTTGCGCCGCTGCCGGCGTGGCATGAACTCACCGAGCGCTGCAGCACCCCACGAGACTGAGTAGATTCGCCAGACTGGCCACTCCAATCACACCAGCCATCAGCCGTGAATGACTGGTTAACTTATAGCCGGTCATCACCGGGCAGATCTAAACCGCTAACGTGATCTTGAAAAGTCTTGAGGTAGGTGTGGCTGAAGTGGCCTTGGTTGCGAACCCTAGCCGATGCCGCTAGAACACCCCCGGCCGCGCGTAGTCGGCGGTACAGCGCGCTGGCCAGCCTGGCCAGAACTGCCGCGAGCCAACGCGCGGCCTAGGGCGAACGCGGCTGCGGGCCAACGCGGCCGCGGGCCAACGCGGCCGCGGGCCAACGCAGCCGCGGGCCAACGCAGCCGCGGGCAGCCGGAAACCCGGTGGCCGCCAGCGCCGCGGCAGCCTACCGTGGGGGCGCGACGACTTCCGAGCCAAGGGAGAACAGTTATGGGCCTGGTCAGGGTCTTCCGTGCCCGGGCGGCGGCGGTGGCAGGCGCAGCCGAATCCGGCAGGCGCCCACTTCCTGCGTGACCGGGAACTGATTTCCGCGCTGGTCCGCAGCGCCGGGGCAGGCGCGGGCAGCCTGGCCTTGGATCTCGGCGCGGGCTACGGCGCGATCACTCAGGCGCTGGCCGCGGCTGGCGCCAAGGTAGTCGCGGTTGAGCGCGATCCGCGCCTCGCCGCGCAGTTGCGGCGGCGCTTCGGCACATCGCCCGGGATCCACGTCGTGGGGGCCGACTTGCGCTGCGTCCCGCTGCCGCGGCGGGACTTCCTCGTCGTGGCCAGCCCGCCATTCTCGGCAACGACCGCGCTGTGTCGGCGACTGTTCGGCGGGACCGCCGTCCCGCTGGCCCGAGCCGAGCTGATCCTGGCCTGGGGTGCCGCCAGGTGGCTGGCCAACCCGCGGCCTCGGGATGCCGAGTCCGCCTGGTGGGCCAGCCGTTATGAGATCAGCATGACCCGCCGGGTTCGCGCGTCAAGCTTCCTGCCGCCGCCGGCGACGGACGCGGCCCAGGTCTGCGTTCGCCGACGTCCCGGTGCCGAGTCGGCCGCGGGCCAGCGCGAGCTGCGCAGGCTGTTGCGCTCCGCCTACGCCTGCCGCGATGAGCCGCTGGACCAGGCACTGCGGCGGCTGGAGCACGGCGGCCGGGCATCAGATTCCCGCTCCGGGCACAGATCCTGCGAGCCCGGCCTGAGCCCGCACCTTCCCGCCGCCTTGCTGACCGCGGACGACTGGTACAAGATCGGCCGGCACTGGCCGCCGGCCGTCCGGCAGCTGGTAGCCGACGTCCGGCAGCTAGGTAGCCGGGCCGCGCTGGGCCGCGCCGGGCCGCCGTCGCAGTGCCAGCCGGGCCCGGGCACTGGCAGATAGGCGTGCCTGACTGCCACGATGTCTGCATGACCGAACCGACCGAGGGCACCGCCACCTACCGCGCCGCACGTGATCTGCTGCTGCGCCATCGTCAGGATTACGACGCGGCCAACGCGCAGTTCAGCTGGCCGCAGCTGGACACCTTCAACTGGGCGCTCGACTGGTTCGACGTCATCGCCGCGGAGCACCCGGAAACTGGCGCGCTGCGCGTCGTCACCGAGGCCACTGACATCAAGCTCAGCTACGCCCAGCTCGCCGCCCGGTCGAATCAGGTGGCGAACTGGCTGCGCGGGCTCGGCGTCGGCCGCGGCGACCGGCTGCTGCTCATGCTCGGCAATATCGCGCCGCTGTGGGAAGTCATCCTCGCCGCGATGAAGCTCGGCGTGGTCATCATCCCGGCCTCCACCCTGCTCGGACCGGAGGACCTGGCCGACCGGATCGCACGCGGTGAGGTCCGGCATGTCATCACCGAATCAGCCCTCACGGCTAAGTTCGAAGGCCTGGCGGGCAACTGGACCCGGATCGCCGTCGGCGGCAGTGCGCCGGCAGGCTGGGCCGACTACGCGGGCTCGTTTCAAGTGAAAGAAGACTTCGCTGCGGACGGACCGACCAGGGCTGCCGACCCGCTACTGCTCTATTTCACTTCCGGCACCACCTCGCAGCCGAAGCTGGTGGAGCACACGCACGCGTCATACCCGGCCGGCCACCTGTCGACCATGTACTGGATCGGCCTGCAGCCGGGCGACGTGCACCTGAACATCTCCTCCCCCGGCTGGGCCAAGCACGCCTGGAGCAACGTCTTCGCGCCGTGGATCGCCGGGGCGACCTCGCTCATCCTCGGGCACGAGCGCTTCTCGGCGGCCGTGCTGCTGGACGCGATCCCGGCCTGCGGGGTGACCTCGCTGTGCGCGCCGCCGACGGTCTGGCGGATGCTGGTGCAAGCCGACCTGGCCAGCGCCGATGTGCGCAGCCTGCGCGAGTGCGTCAGCGCGGGCGAGCCGCTCAACCCGGAGGTCATCGAGCAGGTCCGCCGGGCCTGGAACATCACCATCCGGGACGGCTACGGGCAGACCGAGACCACCGCGCAGATCGGTAATTCGCCCGGGCAGCCGGTCCGGCTTGGATCGATGGGCCGCGCGCTGCCTGGCTACCAGGTGACGCTGGTCGATCCGCTGACCGCAGCGGCAGGCGACGAAGGCGAGATCTGCCTTGACCTGGCGCGGCGCCCGCTCGGCCTGATGACCGGCTACCGCGGCGACGCGGAGCGCGCGGCGGACGCGATGCGCGGCGGCTACTATCACACCGGCGACGTCGCCGCCCGGGACGCCGACGGCTACATCACCTATATCGGCCGGACCGACGACCTGTTCAAGGCATCGGATTACCGGATATCGCCATTCGAGCTGGAAAGCGTGCTGATCGAGCACGAGGCGGTGGCCGAGGCCGCCGTGGTGCCGTCCCCGGATCCACTCCGGCTCGCGGTCCCGAAGGCCTACGTGGTGCTGGCGGCCGGCTTCGACCCGTCCGCGGACACCGCGCTCGCGATCCTCGCCTATGCCAGGGACCGGCTGCCGCCGTACCAGCGAATCCGGCGGCTGGAGTTCGCCGACCTGCCGAAGACGATCTCCGGCAAGATCCGCCGCGTCGAACTGCGGGCGCAGGAGAACGACCGGCACGCGAGCCCCGGCACCCCGGCCGCGCGCGGCAGCAAGGAGTTCTGGGAGGACGACTTGCCCGGCCTGAAAGCAGTTCCCCCAGACCAGAGCGACTGATCGAACCTGCATTCCGCTGCTGTACCTCTGCCAGACTGCTGCGATCGGGACGTGGCATCCCTTACCAAGCGGCCGCGTAACAAGAACAAGCCGTGGAGTGTGCAGTGGTACGACGGCGCCGGGCGCTGGCTCGGCGACCAGATGGACCGCAATGCCATACAGCCACGGCCGGGCCAGCCCGCGAGCCGGATTGAAGACCATCCGGCCCCGGAAAGCGACTAGGAATACCTCGGCTGCCAGGTCGGGTGCCGCCTGATCACCGAGCCGCCGGGCGACATAGCGTGTGACCTTCGGCGGTAAGTGGCAGGAGATTTTTGCTGCTATTTGGCGCGGTTCCCGCGCTGGCTGGACGTGGTGAGCCGGGACACGCTAGTTGGAACCTGGTCCCGATGGTTGGCACCGGGTGGTTTCTCCCCGGGTGTCGATCTCCTTGGCGAGGTGCTCGGCGTGCTGGATGAGGAGCGTTCGTAGTTCGGCGTAGTGGGCCAGCGGGTCGGGGCGGGAGAGCTGGAACCATGTAGCGCCTCGTCGGTAGAGCCAGGCTTTGCGGACTGGTTCTGGCTGCCCGGCTTCGATCGGCCGGGGGGCGAAACGGAGTTCGCCTTGGGTGACACGGGACCAGGCGAATGCGGATGCTTGTTGTCGTTTGCGGTCATCCAGGGGGGGCTGGACGGGCCCCGGGACGGGCGGAGGAACACGTTGCGTTCCCGGAAGCTCGCCCCCAGCCGAGGAGGAGGTTTCGGAGTGACGGGGACACCACGCGCTCTTGCCCCGCATCCGCCCTCATTGTCCACGCATCATAGCAAAGCGCACATGGGCCACCACAGTCTGTCAATCTCAGGAATCAGTAGCGGAAAGGATGACAACTCATCCCGGATGGCAAGTACCTTGACCAATTGGTGCCAACAAGCCTGTCCCGATGACCCCCGGCCACCTGGTCACGGCGGCCTGCTGGTGCCAACTAACGCGTCCCGGCTCACGTGAGCCTGTAGACGGGCGTGTCGGCCTGGGCAGGCGTACTGTAGCGACCGGCCGTCCCCGGTCCTGTGCTTCCGGGTCCTAACACGCCTGCGAGTGAGTGATACCGGTGGGGGGCACCGGCGCCGGCCGGGTGATGCAGCGAGCTGACCCTGAGCTGACGTATCGCTTAATTGCGGTTTAACTCGCGTGCAATGAGGTGCGGGCACGATCGGTCTCAGCCTCCCCAGTACGGCTTGCCATAGGTAGATGGTTGATGTATGTATATGACATGAAGAAGCGGAGCATGCAGGAGCCTACGTTCCTCATCCTGACCGCTCTGGCGGCGGGGCCCCAGCATGGCTACGGGATCATCACCGATGCTGAGCGTATCTCCGGTGGCGTGACCCGGCTGCAGACCGGAACCCTGTACATGGCCCTGGACCGGCTGCGTTCGGCCAGGCTGATCGAGCCGGACCGGGAGGAAGCCGCCGACGGCCGGCTGCGCCGGTACTACCGGCTCACGGACGAGGGCGCGACGCTGCTGGCGGCCGAGACCGAACGCCGGCGCGCCAGCGCCGCCGTCGCGGCGCAGCGGCTGCGCGCGCGGCTCGCCGGAGGCACCGCGTGAGCGCGGCCGGAACCGGCCAGGCCACCGGGGCGGGAGGGGACATGCCAGCTAGGGACCCGGCCGGGGCGGCCGTCCTGGAACGACGCTACCTGCGCTTGCTGCGCTGCTACCCGCCCACCCACCGGGAGGAGATGCTCGGCGTGCTGCTGGCCGCCGCCCGGCCCGGACAGCGCGCGCCGGGCCTGGGCCAAGCGGTGAACCTGGCCGCCTGCGGCCTGGTGATCCGGGTACGCCGGATCCCCGGCTGGCTGGCCGCCGACGCCGGGCAGGACGCCCTGGCCGTCGTGAGCCTGATCGCCCCGGCGGTGGTGGTCATCCTCCTCGCCCTGGGACGGGGAGCCATGGATGCAACCGCCGCCGCGAGGGTTCCGTTCTGGACACTGCTCCCGGTCCTGCCCTCTCTTGGGGAGTCCGTCGTGGTGCTGGCCTGGCTGGCGGTGGTGCTGCTGGGGCTGACCGGCTGCCGGGGAGCAGCCGCGGTGATCGCGGCCATCTCGCTAACGCTCGCCTGGCTGGCTGTGCTGACCGCGAGCGTGCAGCAGAGCGGTGTCTTGTCCCAAGGGCTTTTCCAGTTCCTGGGCACGGTTGACGTCCCTGTCGTCCTGGCCAGCCTGGCGGCTTGCTCGCTGGCCTTGTCCCCCGGCCCGCTGCGGGGCCTGGCGATCGTGGGGTGGCGGCGAGCCTGCCTCATGATCGCGGGCCTGTCCGCAGGCTTCGGGTTCCCCTCGATCGTTCAGCTGGCGGACCCTGCCGCGCCGTCGGGAGATCTTGCCTTCCGCCTGCTGGGCGTCCTGGCGATCGCGCTCGCGGTAGCCGTCACGCGCGTACGCAGCCCCGTGGGCCGGCGGGTCGCGGGGCTGGTAGCGACCGGGCTCCTGCCCAGTCTCGCCGTCACCCTCCCATATCCCTTGTACGGCCTCCTGGCGGCCTGGCTCGTCATCCTTGTCGTCGCCGTGCTGGTGTGGCCGGTGGCGATCGTCTCCTGGCTGGGGCGGGTCAGGCGGGCATCGCGCGCGGGGTAACGGGCGCGATCGTGACGCTGATAACGGAGGGGATCGCGATGAGCTGGTTATCGCGTCGTGGTGCATCCGCGGCTGCAGGAGGCCGGCCGCCGTTGCGGGCCTGGCGGGCCTGGAGACGGCCTGTTCTGGCGCTGCCGGCGGTGGCGGTCGTGGCGCTCGGCCGGCTGCAGCGCCGGGCCGGGCGGCACCACGGCGGCCCGGCAGCCTGGCGGGCGGCCGCCGCCGTGCTCGGCGAACCCGCCGCCGGTCGCGCCGCCGCTGCACCCGACCACGGTGACCACGATCGGGCAGGCCTACTACTGCGTGTTCGCCCACTACTACGCCGGGCCGGTGCTGGATGACCGGGTGCTGCTGGCCGGCGCGTTCGCCGGGTTCACCCAGGAGCTTGACCGACTCGGGATGGACCAGCCGGACGCCACCATGCCCGCGCTGACCGGCAACCGCGACCGGGACTGGGCCGCGTTCGCCGCCGTGTACCAGAAGGTGACCAGCCAGCTTCCGGCCAGCCCGGCGCAGCGGCAAGAACTTGCCGCCGCCACCATGACCGCCATGATCGCCAGCCTGGACAACAACCACGCCCGGTGGTCCTACCCGGCGCCGCCACCCCGAGATGTGCCCGGCGACCTGGGGATCCTGACGTCACCGGCGCCGTACGTGGCGGCTATCGCGCCGCAAGAGGCGCTGCCGCCGCTGTTCATCACCGCGGTGGCGCCGGGATCCCCCGCCGCCCGCAGCGGGCTGCGGCCCCGGGACATCATCGTCTCGGTCGACGGCGCGCCGCCGTTCGCCGACGGCATCATCTCCGACGGGGTAATGAACCTGCTGTCCGGTCCCTACGCGGCCCCAGGCCGGGTGACGGTGCAGCTGCACCGGCCCGCCACCGGCCGCACCTGGACGGTGACCCTGACCGCCGCGGTCTACCCGGCCCCCCCGCCGGCGGTGTCCGCCAAGCACGGCGGCACCGTCGCCGATCCCGCCAGGCTGCTCGGCGCGTTCATCCACGGCGCGGCCTGGTCCTACGACTGCGACGCGCACGGCAGCTGCACCGCGCGCTACACCGACAGCAGCGTCCCGCTGCTGCACCTGCCGCTGGTCGTGCTGACCGACCGGAACTGCGTCTCGGCGTGCGACGCGTTCAGCGGCGCGCTGAAGACGCCGGGATCCATCGCCCCGACGGCGCCACGATCACCGACAAGATGCTGTTCATGGTCGCCGCGATGGCCGCGGAGATGGAACGCGACCTGATCCGCGAGCGCACCCTCGACGGGCTGCGCGCCGCCGAGGCCCAAGGCCGGCGCGGCGGCCGCCCCGCCGCCGTCAACGACGACGTGCTGGCCGTCGCCCGGGCCCGGCAGTCCCGCGGCGAGTCGGTCACCGCCATCGCCCGCCACCTGAAGATCGGGCGGTCCACGCTGTACCGGGCCCTGCAACCGCACGAGGCAGACCTTGCGACAGCCGCCGTGGAGCTGGCCCGGTAAGGGGTCCCGGACGTTGCAGCGGTGGCTGGCCCGCTACCGGGCCGGCGGACTGGCTGGCCTGGGCCGGGCCCCGCGCGCCGACCGCGGCCGGTCCCGCTTCCCCGAGCCGTTGCGGCTTCTGGTGGAGGGACTGGCGCTGCGCACGCCGGCCCCGTCCGCCGCGCATGTGCACCGCCAGGTCACCGCGGTCGCGGAGCGGGAAGGATGGCCCGTCCCGTCCTACTCCCGGGTCTACGCGATCATCTGCGGCATCGACCCGGCGCTGAGGACCCTGGCGGTCGAGGGGGACAGACGCTACGCGGAGGTGTACGAGCTGGTCTACCGCAGGCAGGCGAGCCGTCCCAACGAGATCTGGCAGGCCGATCACACCCAGCTCGACCTGTGGGTGGTGACCCCGGCGGGTCAGCCGGCCCGGCCGTGGCTGACCGTGATCGAGGACGACCATTCCCGGGCCATCGCCGGGTACGCGGTCAACCTCGGCGCGCCGTCGGCGCTGCAGACCGCCCTGGTGCTGCGGCAGGCGATCTGGCGCAAGGCCGAGCCATCCTGGCACGTCTGCGGCATCCCGGGCCTGTTCCACACCGACCACGGCTCCGATTTCACCTCCCGGGCAGATGGAACAGGCCGCCGCCGACCTGCGCATGCGCCCGGTGTTCTCCCTGCCAGGCCAGCCCCAACCCCGCGGCCGGGGAAAGGTGGAGCGCTACATGTGCACCATCAACCAGATGTGCCTTTCGGCCCTGCCTGGCTACGCCCCGCGCGGCACCAAAGACCGCGCCGGCCAGGCCCGGCCCACGACGGCTCTCGCGATGATCGCCTTGATGCCACGTCGCAGGCGTGGCCGAGCGCTTGACGGTCGGAGTCGCTTACGGACCACGCGGTCGGCGCATCACGACGTCGAGCGGCGGCCACGGCGGACCCTCGCGCAGAGCGCTGAGGAGCGCGCGAGCTGCTCGTTGCCTATCCGGGAACTGGTCGCCCAGGTCCCAGCGCCAGGCGGCGACCATGGCAAGAACAAGGACTCGGCATTGGCTCAGCAGGTCTTGATCAGCGTCGGCATAGCGCTCGCTCACATCTTCGGGGACATGGGCGAGGTCGAACTCAACCGGTCCATGGCAGCACGTCTCGAAATCGATGAACAACAGTCCGGACTTCGTGCTGAGCACGTTGCCTGGGTGCGGCTCGCCGTGCAGCAACTGCTCGGCAGCGCCACGGTCGACGATCGCTTGTCTTCGGGTCCTTAGCGTAGTGATGAGAAGCTTCCGATCCGCGTCGGCAAGATCCGGGGCGAGGTGAGTGGTCTCCGCAAGGTGCTGAGCTTCTTCCACTCGGTCGGTGAAGTGCGGCGTCCTGAGATCGAGCTTGCGCATGCCGGAATGCAATCGCTCAAGCGCATTCGCGTAGTCGGCCGGTGAGACCTGCCCGGACATCGCAGGCTGGTAGTAGGTCCACAGCGTGACGACGAAGCCGTCACGCTCATAGACGCGCGGCTCTGCTCGGGGGTCTGGAACAGCCACAGGGCTCTCGGATTCGGCGAGCCGCTGGGCAAGCCCGATCTCGAACCGTGCGACCTGATGCGCTATTGGCGCGACCCGGGCAACGACGTCACAAGGCAGCAGGCGCACAGTGAGCTTGTTCGAATCATGCAGAACGATCGCGTCATCGACGGCCAGGCCAAGCGCCGAGGCTGTCGACATAGCCGCAGCCAGCGCGCGTTGAATCTCCGATGGCTGCATCCAGCTGATCTTCTCACCGTCGATGCCCTCCGACACTGGTAGGGCGACTGCTCAGCAGGCGGGGAAAGGTCTCGCGGGCGATGTAGCGCTTGAGGCAGCGCAGGATCTCTTCTTGGTTCGGCCCTTGGCAGAGAGGGCTGGCGACGTAGTCCTTGGCGGGCTGGTGGCAGTGCATGCGGACCAGGGCGATGCGCCACAAGGCGCTGTTGGCGTCGCGGTCGCCGCCGCGGTGCAGCCGGTGCCGGTCAGTGCGGCCGGAGGACACCGGGACCGGCGCCACACCGCACAGGCGCGCGAAAGACCGCTCCGAGCGCAGACGGCCAGCGTTGTCTCCGGCGGTTACCAGCAGCTGCCCGGCGGTGTCCACGCCGACGCCGGGCAGCGCGACCGGCTCAGGCGCGGCCGCAGTGACCAGCGGAGTGAGCTGAGCATCCAGGTCGTCGATCTCGGCCTGCAGGGCCTGCCAGCGGCCCGCCAGGGACCGCAGCGCAGCTTTAGTCGCTGCCGCCGGATCGGTGATCGGGCCGGGCCGCAGGGCAGCGCAGGCACGGATGCGCTGGCGCGGATTCAGCTTGCGCAGTTGGCCGCGGACCTGCTCCGGGGCGGAGGTAATGATCGCGTCGATCTGGGCACCGCCCTGGATTCGGGCCTTCATCGCGCCGCGGCGCGCGACTCGCAGAACCCGGATCATCTCCACCTGGGCGTCCCGTGACTTGGGCGTTCCGGCTGCCCGGCAGGACTGGACGGCCCGCGCGGCCGACTCGGCATCGAGCGGGCCGGACTTGCCGTTGCGGCGGCGGGCGGAACGGTCAGGGCGGTCAACTTCGATCACGGCCAGGCCGTAGTCGGCCAGGAATCGCAACAGCCCGGCACCGAAACTGCCCGTGCCCTCCATCCCGACCTTGTCCACCTGCCCGAACGATTCGGCCCAGGTCGCCAGTCGAGCATAGCCACGGGTCGTAGCCGGGAAGCTGGCCGTGCCCAGCAGCCGCCCGGCTGGTCCAGGACAGCGGCCACATGCACGTCAGTGTGAGTATCGACGCCGGCCGTCACGAGGCGCTCATCATTCATGCTGCACTCCATCGCATCTTGAGGGATGTTGACCGGCATGCGGCAGCGACGGACAGCATAGGGAAGAGGCACAATGGCCGGGCTCCTTATCAGGTCACCACGCCGCGCCCGCCGGGCATAGCAGCGACCCCGGACCGGCCAGGCGACGGATCAGATTCCAGGCACGAAGCCGGTGACAACTAGAGTCAGCCCGGCCAGCCGGAGCCACCGCCTAACAGAATTGTGAGACCTCGGCTGATGCTTTCCGGATTGTCGTCGGGATGCTTGACGCGGACCCTAGATGTTTAGTCGATGTCGCCCTCGACACCAAAATCGCTATCGCTGTTGCTGGTTTTCGGGCGGGTGCAGGCTGGCGGGCATCCGGCGGATCACGCCCGCCTCGGCGTGGCCGAGGACAGGCTGGATGCCCTGGCCGGCCAGGCGGACGTTATCGGCCAGATCGCCGCGGGCGTCACGCTGAACGGGAAGGTCAAGGGCGCGGCGCGGCGGGCGATGACGCCGGCGCTGGCGATCCGGCTCACCCTGCTGATGACGCTCCTGCCCGACGCGGACTACGCCGAAGTGACGGGCGCCCTGCTCGGGGACCTGGCGCTGGTGCCGTGGCAGCGCCCGTACCGGGTGCCGACCGCGACGGTTTTCTGCACCTGGCGGGACGCGCTCGGGCCCGGCCCGCTGGAGCAGCTGCGGGACCTGGTGCTGGCCGGGATCGACGCCGAGCACCGCGACCACGATTACCGGGCGGTCACGATCGGCGCCCTGGACGCCTGCTCCATCGACGGGTCGCTGACCCGGGTCCCGGACACCCCGGCGAACCGGGCCGCGTTCGGCTCGGCCGGCACCGCCGATGACTCCTCGCCCTACCCCCAGCAGCGGGATCTGTGGCTGTCGCACGCCTCCACCCGCGCCGCCCTGGCGGTGGTGTCCGGTCCGTCCGGCGCCGCCGCCGGCGGCGGGCGGGAGAAGGGCGAGGCCGAGCAGGCGCTGCTGGACCAGGCCCTGAAGGACTACCCGCACCTGTTCACCCCGGGCCGGCTGTGGGTGCTCGACCGGAACTTCCCCGGCGCGCCAAGGATCAAGCGGATGCTCGCCACCGGCACCCATGTGCTGATCCGCGTCAAGGACGGCATCACGCTGCACCGGACCGGGGGCTTCCTGCCCGACGGCTCCTACCTGGCCAGCATCCGCGGCGGCGGGGTCACGCTCACCGTCCGCGTGATCGAGTACACCGTCACCGTCGCCGGGGCCGACGCCCCGGAGCTGTTCGCCCTGATCACCGACCTGCACGACCACGCCGCCTACCCGGCGCAGGTCCTCGCCGCCGCCTACCACTGGCGGTGGATAGGGTCGGAGACCTGCCTGAAGGAAGCCAAGTCCGCGATCAGCGGCGCCGGCCCGTCCACCGGCGCGATGCTCCGCTCCGCCAGCCCGGCCCTCATCGCCCAGGAGCACGCCGCCTGGATCACCGCCGTCGAGCTGACCCGCGCAGCAGCCCGCGCCGCCGCGGCGATCGCCGTCCCGGCCGGAAAGGGCAAGCGCGCCGGCCAGCCCGTGCACCCGCGCGAGATCTCGTTTACCGCCGCACGCCGCGCGATCATCGCCACTACCCGGTCCGGCGCGGCCACCGCCAGCCTGCCCGCCGCGCTGACCGAGGCGAACCGCGACGCCATCCTGGCCGGCCTGGCCCGCCGGCGCGTAGACACCGACCGCAACCGGCACCGCGACCGGAAGACCAAGGCCCGGCCGGGCTTCCCGCCCGGCGGGCCGCGCATTCCCGTCCTCACCGCGAAAGCCGAGATCAGCATCTGCGGCCCCATCGCCGCCTGAACGCCCCATCTCCCAGTCCCCGCACCCTCAAGCACTGCCCAGCCCGCCGACCGTGGAACCGGCCGCATCCGGAGCGACAGCCGGGGCGCCAGCATGCCCGCCCGCCGCGATCACTCTCTGCCGGCCACCCGGACGCCACCGCCCGCCAGCGCGGTCAAGACCGCGAACGCTCCGATCACGCTGAACTACATGGCATTGGGTCAGGTATACAACAGCAATGAGCGAGGAGACCCTGCCGGGCGGCCTCACCGACGGCGCCGTGCGGATCGGTGGCATCGTCCACAAGCGGGCCTCACCTTGGACGCCGACGGTACACGCCCTGCTGCGGCACCTGGAGTATGCCGACGTTGACGGCGTTCCCAGGGCACTCGGCTTCGATGACCAAGGGCGTCAGATGCTCACCTACCTGCCCGGCGACACGGTCGGCAACCGGACACCGTGGCCAGCATGGGTACATAGTGACTCGACCCTGATCCAGGTCGGCCGATGGCTGCGACGGGTCCATGACGCGACGGTGAGCTTCGTGCCGCCGGCGGACGAAAGGTGGTTCATCGGCGGCACGGTGCGACCGGGCTTGATCGTGGGCCATCAGGATGCTGCGCCGTACAACGCAGTGGCGGACGGCGACCGGCTGGTCGGTTTCTGCGACTGGGACACGGCGGCGCCGTCGTCGCGAGAGTTCGATCTGGCCCTCTCGGCCCTGTGGTGGGTGCCGCTCGGCCCGCCGAGCGCGGTCGAGCCGTTGGGCTTCCACGACTTCGACGGCCGATCCCGCCGCCTTCATCTCCTGCTTGACGCCTACGGGTACGACGCAGACCGGCAAGGATTCGGTGCCGTCGTCGTGCAACGCGCCCGGCGGCAGGCCGCCGCGATTCGTCAGATGGCCGATAGCGGTGATCCGGCCGGGACCCGGCTGTTGTTCGTCGCGGAGTACTTTGAGTCGGCCGCGTCGGACACCGAGGCGTTGCCGAACGAATTCTGGACGCCCTAGCGCAGGCTCCTGCAGCGTAGCCCTTTCATTGTGATTCGTCGGCTGATGCTTTCCGGATTGTGTAATTCGTCGGCTGATGCTTTCCGGGTCTGGTTTCTCGTCGGCGAGCCCTCCCCACCCAGCCGCGCCTCGTACCTCTGCTGTACCTCCCGGAGACCTCCACGAACGGCATCCAGTGGCCATGAACGGCAATAGCACATACATCCGATAAGAACGCTCTGTTCTGTGAACTTGCTGGTCAGCGAGGGATAACTTGCCTCTGGAGGCTGGGAGGACGACTTCCCCGGTCTAAAAGGCCCGAAGGCCTGACCCGCCGGCCCGCCGCTGCGGGCCGCCGTTACCCCGGGGCTACTCCGGGCTGACGGGCCGGCGGCCGAAACGAGTATAGAAATCGGGTGTTCCGCGTCCGTCTACCCATGCGTCCCATTCAACTGGTTCGCCGCCGATGATGACCAGCAGCGCCCGATGCTGAGGGTGAGCGGAGTCGGTCAGGAGACCTTCGATGGCTTGCTGATCCAGCCGGCTTTCGTACGGCAGCATGCGCGGGTGGGTATGCCACATGCCGACAAAGCGGTTCCGGCCCATGCTGGTGCGCTGTAGCGCGGTGAGGATATCCTGAGCGCCGTCTGTGCCGAGGCGGACGTAAGACGAGGACCGCCGGCTGTCCGGGCTGGGCCCAGTCGCCGATGTTACCCAGATCACCCTGCTCGCGTCATCGATCTGGCCCATCAGCAGCCCGCCGGTCTCGACGTCCGGCCCGAACGACTTGCTGGTCCCGTGTGCCTCGTCTTGCATGCAGTCGAGAGCCGCTTGCTCGAATCGCACCTGATAGCCCGACTCCGCATCATCAATTGTCCAGTCGCTCATCCAAGCCACCCGGTCACGGGCGGGCGAGCTGGCCAGAACGCCGGCGGTATACGGAAGCCGGGCGATGCGCGCTGACATCGGCTCAATTGTCAGTACGTCCGGACTTTCATCCGCAAAGAACAGGTCGTGCAGCGCTCCAGCGATCAGCTGTGCGGCGAGTGCCTGCACCTCGGCGGCAGATCCGCGGAAGGTCGGCGCGGAGCAGCCGGGCTCGGGCTGGAAGACCTCGGTTCTCGGCGGGTGGGGAAAGAAATCTGCCGCCACATCAGCGAGCCCCGCAGCGGAGGAGTTGGCGAGTGAAAGTTTGCGAAGTATGTCGGCGCCTGCACCGCTCGCCCCGCGCAGGGCAAGCGCTGCGATGCCGCGCTCCGCAAGGTGCCCGATAGCCACGGCGAGGATCGGCGGCCAGTCCGCGTCGCTGGTCCACCGGCACAGCTCGAGTTTCGCGGCTACGGTCTGGCTGGCGGTGGCATCGATCACCAGATCCACGTCAGGCGGGGCGCCGCTGCGCAGCACGGTGTCCAGCACATTGCCGTTGATCACGCCGATGGCAGAATCCGGGCGGATAGATCGCAGCCGCGTGCCCAGGGCCTCAGCTTTGAACTTGCCAACGTCCGCGTCCTCGTAGGGCTGTCGGACAAGAACTCCGGGATTTATGCGCCCGTTGTCGACGAGGATCAGCTCTCCGGCGCCGGCGCGCAGGACCAGCTCGGCGATGGGTGCGCCCAGCGCACCGCAACCAAGGATCATGACGCACTTGCCACGCACCCATTGCGCTGGGCGCTTACTATCTCTGCGCTCGACGATCTCCGGGCGCTGTTCGTATACCTGCGCCCAGGACGCCCTAGCGGTGTCGAGCCAGTGATTGACTTCTTCCGTGACCTGGCGGGTTTGCTCTTCCTCGTCGGGATCCTGCGAGTCCCAGAGCTGAACCAAAGCCGGGGCCAGCTCTGCCTCATAGTCGGCGAGCCGCCACGCTGCCAGGTGGACAGGCTGGTCACGCGATCCGGCGAGGCCGCGCATCGGGGTGCCGATAAGCGCGTACAGCGGAGGAAACGGCTCCGTGGTCGCGGCGGCGCCGCCAGACTGCGCACGCGCCTGGTTAATCCAGGCCACGGTCCCAAGAAGATGGACTGTCTCCCCGGCTGCCATGCCCTGATCGGCGATCGCGTCGACGAGCTTTCCGGCATGCTCGGGAAACTCGAACGTCATCGGTCCTGGTAGCAAGATCGCTGCGGCCAGGAACACCGGTCGGCCGAGCCGCTCCGCCTGCTCATCCAGCCACCCACTCAGGGTGGCGTAGCTACTGCATGCATCGTGGTCCACACCGAGCCAGCCCGCGACGTCGGCGCGGTTACCGGCGCGGCACAATACTGCGTAGCCGAGCCACGGGCTCCCTGCGGGGCCACCGTGCCGGGGCGCATTCTGGTAGATCACCACGCAGCCGGCCCAGTCAGAAACGTAACTGACCGGCGGGTGTAAAGGCTGTCCCGGCAAATCCAGTGTGCCGCGCGCGGCCCGCCGGTACCAGGTGGACAGCCGCGTGACGAAGCCCATCATGCCCTCGGCGGCATCCCAGTCGGCAGCTGACTGATAGAGGCAAATTGACCTGCGCCACTGCACGTGCGGCAAGCCCGCGAACCGGTCATGGCAGGCCTCGACCGCCGGCTCCTCGAACGGAAAGCCTGCCGGGATGCCAATGAGCACATGCTCCACGGGCTCGACGATTCCGTTTCCAGCCGGCCCGGGCGGGCAATCCAGGACGAACTCGATGCAGAGCCGGCCAAGGTGATCCAGCGCATCATCAACATGTTCGATCCGCAGCGCGCCCTGGCTGGCAGCAGAAATTCTTTCCAGCTGGTCCAGCGCCAGCTGCTGCCCGGACGAGAGCTGCTTCACAGTCCGCCGTCCGGTTCACCGAATATGGCCGTGGCGGGAACCCAGTCGGCACCACGGACCAGGTCGCAGGCCCTGACTAGCCGGGGATCCGGGCCGTCGGCTGGGCCGTCATCCGGGCTTGCGGGCGTTGACCCGGCGGCTTCAGGCTCGTCCTCAGCCGTGCCAATTGCCTGCGGCGCGCCGTCAGCCGCCGACTGCGCCCCCGGGTCATCTCCGGGAGAATCGAATCGCTGCTCGGCGCTCTGGCCGGCCACTGACCCGCTCTCAGCCGCATGCCCGCCAGTACCCGGATCCGGCCCGGCACCGTCATCCTGCCAGCCGGACGGCGGCCCAGCACCCTCGGCACCCGCCGCTGCAGGCCCGGCCGCTGCGGGTCCCGCCGCAGACCCGTCGACACTCGGATCCCGCCCGGCAGGGCCTTCACTCGCAGCATCACTCGGCCGCTCGGCGCGCCTCCGCACCGCTGGCGGCATCCGGGCCTCTTCCGGTGCCGATCTCCGGGCACGGACCTCGTAGTTGACGGAGGCCAACCGCGCCGGAGCGGGCCGGAGGCGAGCTTGCTCGGCCGGCTGCGGGCTTATGTCAAGCCCCTCTTCAAGACCCTGCTTCAAGGCCTCGATCGCCTTGTCCTGGGCGAGTACGGGCAGGCATGAGCAATGTGCCAGGTCGCCGTCCTGGGCGCAAAGGAGCACCCCCAGGATTCGGAGCCGGTCGGCTGACCTGCCGATCGGGTCAGCCGGGGCGAGCAGCCAGTTCGCCACCAGCCTGCCGATGACCCTGGCCAGGAACGGCGGTACTCCGTGCGCCTGCAGAACGGCGGCGACCGCCCACTGGATTAACTGCCGCGGCTTCCCGGTCAGGAGGTTCAGGGTGTCCGCGACTCCGCTGAGACCACCGCACAGATCGGAGTTCCATCCCCTGCTGAGCTCGTGCCATGGACTAGGGCCAACAACCTGTGCTCCGTGACGGGCTGCGTTCTGCGTCCAGTCGCCCACCCACACGTCGACTGCCGCCTGTAAGACATCCCGCTGCACCGCGGTGGCGCCAGATCGGATCTCGTGCCGTTCCGGCTTCCTGGCAGGCACCCGGCCACCTCCGCAATGCTGTAAGCCTGATCGGAGCCAGGCTGGGCAAGAACATGACCCCTTGCTCAAAACGAGCGTGCTCGGCGCGGTCCAGCTCAAACGTCACGGCGGGCCATCAATCTGGAACTCTGTGCTACCCGGTCGCCGGGAGGGCGCTCCGCTACCAGGCGGATCTCGTGCGGCCACCCGGCCATACCGCCGAGCGGCTCAGCCGCCCGGCCGCGCAGGCAGCCGCCCGGCCGCGCAGGCAGCCGCCCGGCCGCGAAGTCAGCCGCCTTGCGCCACCACCCCGGTGACGGCCCAGCGGCCGCGGGCGGTGCGGGCGAGCATGCCGATCAGCCGGGCCACGATGAACCCGGCCAGCCCGGCCCATACCCCGCCGATGCCCCAGTGCAAGTGCAGCGCGGCCAGCGTGATCGGCACGAAGACGCCCACGCCGGCGACCAGCGTCACGGTCCGCAGGAACCCGACATCACCGGCCCCGATCAGCACGCCGTCCAGGGCGAACACCACCCCCGCGGCCGGCTGCAGGCCGATGAACCACGGCCACAGCAGGTGCGCCTGGTGCCGGACGGCGGCCGACGAGGTGAACGCAGCCGGGATCACGAACCAGCCGGCCGCCAGCAGCACGCTGAAGACGATTCCCGCACCGAGGCCGTACCGCGCCACCTGCCACGCGGTGCGCCGGGCCTGGTCCGCGTCCCCGCCGCCGAGCGCGGCCCCGACCAGCGACTGCGCGGCGATCGCGAACGAGTCGAGCAGCAGCGCGCTGAACTCCCAGAGTTCCAGGCCGATCTGGTGCGCGGCGACCTGGGCGGTGCCCATCCGCGCCGCGACCGCCGCCGCGGTGAGGAACGACGCCTGGAAACCCGCCTCGCGCAGCAGCAGTTCCCGGCCCACCCCTAGTTGCGCGCGCAGCACGGTCCACCGGGGCCGCCACCGGCTGCGCTGGGCGTGCGCCGACCGCAGGAACAGGAAACCGCCGACCGCCTGGGCGCTGACGTTGGCCACCGCCGAGCCGGCCAGCCCGAGGCCAAGCGGGTAGACCAGGATCGGCGAAGCAGCCGCCGACAGCGCGTTGGCGATGAGCACGATCCGGACCGGGCGGCGGGTGTCCTGCACGCCGCGCATCCAGCCGTTGCCGGCCAGCACCAGCAGGATCCCCGGCACGCCGAGCACCGCGATGCGGAACCAGGTTTCCGCGGCGCTCGCGATCGGCCCGGCACCGCCCGCCAGCAGCCGCAGCAGCGGGCCGGCGAAGAGCTCGCCAGCGCCGACCGCAATGCCGCCGAGTACCAGGGCGAGCACCGAGGCGGTGGTCCCCTCCTCGATCGCCCGGTCCCGCTGGCCGGCGCCGAACCAGCGCGCGGCCCGGCCGGTGGTGCCGTAGTCGAGGAAGCCGCCGATCATCGCGACCAGCGACAGCAGGGTGCCGCCGATGCCGAGCGCGCCGAGCGGCACCGGCCCGAGATGGCCGACCACCGCGGTGTCGATCAGCACGAACAACGGCTCGGCGGCCAGCACGACAAACGCCGACGCCGACAGCCGCAGCATCCGGCCCGTGCTCAGCCTGGCCGGCCCGGGCTCCGGGGCGGGCTCCAGCACGTGCTCCATGCTCATACCCGCCTGACCGTAGGCTGGCCGCCGTTGATGGTCAACCGGCTGGCGCCTGACCGGATGGTTCAGCTGGTGACGTCAGCTGTCGTGAACCGGGCCCAGCCGACCGCGCCGAAGATGACCACGTAGATGCCGAACGAGAGCAGCCCGTGCACCAGGTCCGGCCACGCGATCGGCGACCTGAGCAGCGCGTCGAACGAAAGCCACCAGTGCGTCGGCAGGTAGGGGTGCACGACGGCGAACTGCGGCACGCTGTCGGACACCTCGCTGGCCAGCGCTAGCACCATGATGGCGGCGATCGCGCCGATCGGGTGCTCGGTGCACGTCGAGATCGCGAGCCCGATCGCGGCCAGCGCCGCCATCGCGGCCGCCACGTACAGGACGACGAACGCTACCCGCAGCAGGGCAGCGCCGAGCGAGATGGTGGTGCCGGACAGCATCGTCACCGGCCCCACCGGGAACAGCGCCGCGCCGATGATCAGCGCCGACACGGCCACCAGCGCGCACGCGGCCAGGCAGAAGATGACCAGCGCGGCATACTTGATGCCGAGCAGCCTGGTCCGCCCCGCCGGGATCGTGAGCAGGTAGCGCAGCGTCCCGTGACCCGCCTCGCCGGCCACCGAGTCCCCGGCGACCACCGCGACGGCGAGCGGCAGCACCAGGGTGAGCAGCACGGTCAGCGAGGTCAGCGCCAGGAACACGCCGTTGCCGGCCACCTGCGCGATGAACGCCGGCCCCTGCCCGTCGCCGCCGCCCGGCGACGACAGCTTCAGCGCCACCCCGATCAGCACCGGGATCGCGGCGAGCACGGCAAGCAGCGCCAGGTTCCGCCACCGCAGGAAGATCAGGCTGAGCTCAGACCGCAAGAACCGAAACCAATGATTAACGGGGCCTGCCAGGCCAGCCGCCCGCGCTACCGGATCGGGCTGCGGCCTGGTCAAGTCAGCCGTCGACATGGAAACCCTCGCCAGTGAGCTCGACGAACAAGTCCTCCAGGCTGGGCCTCGGGGTCTCCAGCCCGGCCACCGGGACGCCGGCCTGCACCAGCTGCGCGCAAATCTCCTCCGGCGGCTGACCGCCGAGCTGCGCGCTGGCCTCAAGGCCGGCCGTCCGGATATCCGCCAGTCCGAGTTCGGCCAGCACGCCGGCCGCCTTGGCCGGCTCTGGCGTGCGAACCAGGATCCGGACGGCGCCCCGGCTGCGCAGCTCGTCCAGCGTCCCCTGGAACACCAGTTGCCCGGTCCGCATCACGCCGACGTGCGAGCAGAATCTGCTCGACCTCGGCCAGCAGGTGCGAGGAGACGAAGACCGTGGTCCCCTCGGCGGCGATGTCCCTGATCAGGCCGCGTACCTCGCGGGTGCCCTGTGGGTCGAGGCCGTTGGTCGGCTCGTCCAGGATCAGCAGCTCACGCGGCCTGAGCAGGCCGGCCGCGATCGCCAGCCGCTGCTTCATGCCGAGCGAGTAGGCACGGTAGTGCTTTCTCGCCGCGCTGAGCAGCCCGACCCGGTCCAGGGCCGCGGCAATCCGCGCGTCGGCGGTGCGCGCGTCGGCGGTCCGGTCCGCGGCATCGCACCTGGCCAGGTTGGCCCGCCCGGACAACTGCGAGTAGAAGGCCGGGCCTTCGACCAGCGATCCGACCCGGGACAGGACGGTGTTGGTGCCCGCCGGCATCGCCGCGCCGAGCAGGTCGTGGCTGCCGCTGGTCGGATGGACCAGGCCGAGCAGCATCCGGATCGTGGTGGTCTTGCCGGACCCGTTCGGGCCCAGGAAGCCGTAGACCGACCCGTGCGGCACCGCCAAGCCGATGCCGTCCACGGCCAGCTGGCCGCCACGGAAGCGCTTGGTCAGCCCGCTGGTGGTGATCGCGGGCACGGCGGTGCCCCGCTGCTGGCCGGCGCTGCCCGGCGGCTGGCTGCGCGCCGCGGACAGCGGCTCAGCATCGACGTCCCCGAAGGCGATCTCGTCCCGCTGGCCGGCTGCGCGTGAGCCCGGGGTCACTTCGCCTGTGCCGCGGCCGTGTAGAGGACGGATGGGGTCACCGCGCCGATCAGCGCCTGGCCGTTACTGGTGATCAGCACCGAGAGCAGGCTAGTGCGCAGCAGCCTGCCACTCCCCCAGGATCCGTGTACCGCGGTGGCGGACCGGAGCAGGGCGCCGACCGGGCCGCCGACCGGGCCGGTCAGGCCCGCGGCGGGGAAGACGCCGACCGCCGTCCAGCCGGAGCCGATCACCCGCGGTGCGCCGGCCAGGCCGGGCGGGAAGGTCGTGTTAGTCAGCGGCGAGTACGCATACCAGCCGGCACCGTGCCAGCCAGGACCGGCATGCGGGCAACTGGCCCGTGCGATGCCTTGGCGCAGCATCTTCAGCAACTGCTGCCGCTGGCTCTTGGACAGGTGCTTCGGCGTTACGATGCTGGTCCGCTTCATTGCGGCCCGCATCGGGTTCACGGTGAGGCTACCCTTCGGCAATGGCACGGCCCACATCATGCACTGAGCGCGCTTGATCGGCAGCAGCCTGACGGCGGCCTTGCGCGCGCCGTTAGGCCCGACGATCTTGCCATGGCGGAGGATCACTTGTCGCGGCGGGTGGATGACCTCGCCTGCGCTTGCCCCGCGCAGGGCGCCTGGCCGGAACCCGGCCAGCGGGCCGACCGGCGGCCGGACGGTCTTCACCTTGGCGCCGGGCGGCGGCGTGAACGCGAAGTTGGACGCGGCCGGGCGGGCGAAGGATATCGAGGTGTAGCCGATCTGGAAGGCCGGGCTGGCCGCGCCGCGGGCGAAGACCTGTACCCGCAGCGGGAAGTACCGGCTGCCGTCGACCGCGATGCTTACCCGCCCGATGAGCGATGCGGCGTTCTTCGGCGCGAGCGTGAGCTGGTAGGCGGGCCGGCCGGCGACCATCACGTTGCTCGCCGCGCCGACCGTGGTCGTCGGGCCGACCGCGGCGAGCAGTTGCCTTGCTAGCTGCTGCGGCGTCGGCGCGCTGGTTACCAAGGTGCTCTGGTAGGCCGCGCTGGACGAGCCGCTGCTGCCCGAGGAAGAGAACCATGCGGAGGAGTGCGGCTTGCCGGACCACGACGTCGACCCCGACGGCAGCGCTGCGAGCGGGCCGGCTGGCGGCAGGATGTGGGTCGCGGTGTTGCGCTGGCTGTCCCATAGCCACACCTGGCGCCCGTTCACCCGCAGGTCGGTCTCGCCGAGCGGCACCGGCAGGGCCAGCCGCAGCTGGCCGGGCCTGGCATACCAGATCTTGATGGTGTGCGAGCCGGTCAGCAGCGACGCGATCGACGTGGGATCGCCGGTGCCAGGAAGCTCGGGCAGCCCGAGCGCGGAGTTCGCCACGATGGTGCCGCTCAGCGACGCCGGCACCGACTTGTTCCCGGCTATTGCCGCGATGAGCTGCGCGGGCGTGCGGGGTTGCAGGGACGGCGCCGCCTGGGCGCTGGTCAGCACGGAACCGGCCACCACGACGCCGACGGCCGCGACGGCACCGGACGGGACCGCCCATCGTGCCCGTCGGGTAAACCTTGGCGCCCGATTCATGATGAGCCACCTCGCTCGCTGATGAATTGGCCGCTTACAGCCTACTGCCGTTGCCTCACGCTCCGCCCGCCCGTGGCTACCCCTTGCTCCGATGCAGCTGGCCGGCCGGGCTACCCGGCCGGCCAGCGGTGAAAACCCGCGATCGCTCGCGTTCGAAGGCGGCGCAGCAGGCCCGGGGACGTAGCCGGGCGCGCTGCGCCGCAGCGTGCCCGGCCGGGGGGGAGGGCCGGGCACGCTGCGGCAGTTACCCTGCCCGCGGCGGTATACACATCGCGCGGCGCGTGCGATTTTACCGGAGACCGCGCGGGCCGGCTACTCCGGCTGGCGGCTACCAGTGCCCGGCCGGCAGCAGCGCGGTCACGGCGATCACCGTGAATAGCAGGGTCAGGTAGGCGATCGACAGGTGGAACAGCCGCATCGGCGCGGGCGCGTCGCCATTGGCGATCCGGCCGCGAAGCCGGTGCGCCTCGACCAGGAACCAGGCGCCGAGCGCCGCGGCGCAGCCCCCGTAGAGCCAGCCGGCATACGGGGCGAGCGCGAGCGTGGCCGCGACCATCGCGTAGGAGTAGGCCAGGATCTTCCGCGCGACCACCGCGGCAGTCGCGACGACCGGCAGCATCGGCACGCTGGCCGCGGCGTAGTCGTCGCGGAACTTCAAGGCCAGCGCCCAGAAGTGCGGCGGCGTCCAGAGGAAGATCACGGCGAACAGCACGATCGCGGGCAGGCTGACCGTGCCGGTGACGGCTGCCCAGCCGACCAGCACCGGGAAGCACCCGGCCGCGCCGCCGATAACGATGTTGTTCGCGGTCCTGCGCTTGAGCCCGAGGGTGTAGACGAAGACGTAGAACAAGATGGCGCCATCGGCCAGCGCGGCGGCAAGCCAGTTGACGCCCATTCCGAGCAGCACCGTGGACAGCGCGCCGAGCACGATGCCGGACGCGAGCGCCTCGCCGGGCTTGATCGGCGCCTTGGTTCCCTTGGCGACCAGCGGGCGGCGCGAGGTGCGCTTCATCACCGCGTCGATGTCACGGTCGAGATAGCAGTTCAGGGTATTCGCACTGGCGGCCGCGAGCGCGCCGCCGAGCAGCGTGGCCGCCAGCAGCCAGGCCGACGGCAGGCCGCGCTTGGCGAGCAGCATGGTAGGAACTGTAGTGACCAGCAGCAGTTCGATGATCCGCGGCTTGGTTAGCAGGAAAAGCGACCTGGCGACCAGCCGCGCGGGCCGCCGCCCGCCGCCTGGCACCCCCAGCTGCGCGGGCCCGTGCCCGGGCAGCGCACTCGTCGCCTGTGTCACTCGCCGGCCTCCGTGCCGTCCGCAGCCTTGCCCGGCGCAGCCTTGTCCTGCGCAGGGTCATCCCGGTCGGTGTTTCCGGCCCGCGCCGGGTTGCCGTCCCGGCCAGATACGTTACTCGGCCCGTCCTCGGCGGCTGACTCCCGTGCCGCCCCAGCGGCCTCGGCGACCGACTCCTTGGCAGCCCCAGCGGCCTCGGCGACCGAGTGCCGGGCCGGCTGGGCGCCCAGGACTACCTGACGAAGCCGTTCTCGCTGGCGGAGCTGCGTCGATGTCTGCGTGCGGCGGCTCCGCTCCAAGCTCGGGTTCGAACTGATCAAGACGGTGCGTGGTGAGGGCTATCAGCTGGCCGCCTTCTGACCGGTTCGCCTCGCCCCGGCTGACGCCGGCCGGCGGCGCGCCGAGGTCCTGGTGCGCAGCGCCCCGGGGGCGGGCAGTAGGTTCGAACTCATGCTCCCCGCGATGACGGCCGCGGGCAAAGGCCCGGCCGGCGTTCCCGCACCCGTGCAGGTGGCTGAGCCGCTCGGCGACCGGACGCCCTGGTGAGCCGGGTAACGAAGATCGTCGGCGTCTCGGCGGCGCTGGCGGTCATCGCCCTGGCGGGCATCTCACTGGCCGGAAATGGCGCGGCCAGCGGGCCCCGCTCGCCGGCCGTTGCCCGGAACTTCTCGCTCCCGGCGCTCGGCCATCCCGGCCAGCGCGTCTCGCTGGCGGCGCACGCCGGCCAGCCGGTCATCATCAACTTCTTCGCTTCCTGGTGCGCGCCCTGCCAGCGCGAGACGCCGACGCTGGCCAGGTTCTACCGCCAGGCCGCCGGTCGTATCATGATCATCGGCGTGGATTCCAACGACCAGGCCGGGCCCGCGATGCGATTCGTCCGCTCGGCGAGGGTCCGGTATCCGGTCGGCGCCGATCCGCTCCCGGCGGCCACGACGGCCGGCTACGGCGTCGTCGCGCTGCCCCAGACGTTCTTTCTCGATGCCCAGCACCACATCGTGAAGCGAATCTTCGGCGCGGTGACGGCCAAGGAGCTCAGTGAGGGGGTAGCCCTGATGAATAGCCGCAAAGGCGATGCGCCGCCCGGCGGCAGCAGCGGCGGCGGCGGCGGCAGCAGCAGCAGCAGCAGCAGCAGCAGCAGCAGCAGCAGCAGCAGCAGCAGCAGCAGCAGCGGAGGGTGACATGGTTGACTCGCCGACCAACAACGAACTGCTCGGCGACCTGACGCAGTACCAGGTGACCGAGTCGCTGGCCAGCTTCCGCCTTAGCCGGGTGGTCACCGGCCTGGTGGCCTGGGCCGCTCCGGACGCGCAGCGAATGCAGCTGGACGTGGCCGACCTGCTGACCGCCCGCGGCCCGCAGGCCCGGGCCCTGGCGTCGGCCGCGCTGCGGCAAGCCCGGGCCGAACTCGACGCCAGGCGCGCGGCCATTGACTCGGTCATCGAGTCGGCCAGCACCGCGTTGCCCGCCCATGCGACACCGCCCAGACTGCCCGGCTGACGGCCGGCCGTACCTAAGGAGCAACAACCCCCGATGCCTGGGATGCAGTCCGGACTGAATCTGCGTAACCCGCTGCTGATCTCCGCGTTCCGGTCGGCCCTGCTGCATCAGGGAATGATCGTGCTGCTGGTCTTCGGGGTACTCGCGCTCGGCTGGGTCAGCATCCGGGAATGGCTGCCGGGCGGTGCCGGGCATGCCGCCGGCCGCGGTGCAGCAGATCCCGAGCCATCGTGGCGGAAGCTGCTGCGGATCGGGTTCGGCCTGCTGTGGCTGTTCGATGGCCTGCTGCAGGCTCAGCCCTCGATGGTGGTAGGCCTGCCGGCGAACGTCATCCAGCCGGGCGCTGCTAGCTCGCCTGCCTGGGTACAGCACCTGGTCAACTGGGCAGGCACATCGTGGTCCTACCACCCGGTTCAGGCCGCCGCTGCGACGGTCTGGATCCAGGCGGGCATCGGCTGCTGGCTGCTCGCGGCCCGGCACGGCCGGTGGTCACAGCTGGCCGGCCTGGCCGGACTGGCCTGGGGGCTGATCGTCTGGGTGTTCGGCGAGTCCTTCGGCGGTATTTTCGCCCCCGGACTGACCTGGCTCTTCGGCGCGCCAGGCGCTGCCATCTTCTACTGTGCGGCCGGCGGCCTGATCGCGCTGCCGTCGCGTTACTGGCGGGCGCCCTGGCTGGGCCGCGCGATGCTGGCCGCGCTCGGGCTATTCCTCGCCGGGATGGCGGTCCTGCAGGCTTGGCCAGGCCGCGGCTTCTGGCAGGGCCGGCTGGCAGCCGGACCGGGGACGCTGACCGGCATGATCAGGGAGATGGCGCAGACGCCGCAGCCGCGCCTGCTGGCCGGCTGGGTCCGCTGGTTCGGCTCGCTGACCGCCGCGCACGGGTTCGCGGTCAACATGTTCGCCGTCGTCGCGCTGGCGCTGATCGCAGCGGCCCTGCTGACCGGCGCGGCGCTGCCCGGCGGCCCGGTACTAATGATCCGGCTGGCCGTCGGCGGGGCAGTGCTGCTGTGCCTGGCAGACTGGGTGCTTGTCGAGGACCTGGGGATATTCGGCGGGCTCGGCACCGACCCGAACAGCATGGTCCCGATGGCACTCATCCTGGTCGCCGGGTACCTAGCCTTCGCCCAGGCACCGGCCATCATTTCTGAAACGGGGAACACCCCGGCAGCTGTTTCCCCAGCGGCAGCAGCAACCTCAATCGCGGATGTGCCAAGCGTGGCAGGAGTTGCGGCAGCTGCCGGGATGCCGTCATCCGCCGATGCAGGATCTGACGGGCAGCAGCCTGGTGACCAGGAGCCGGGCCGGGGCTGGCGCGGCTGGCTGACCCCTGGCCGGCTGGCCGGCGCTTTCGGCGCGGCAGACGTCCGGACCATTGCCGCGGCCTGGGCGCTCGCGGTGACCGTTATCGGGGCATTTCCGCTGGCAGCCGCCGCTGCTAGCCGCTCGGCCGACCCGCTTATCGCGCGCGCGATCGACGGGTCGGCGGCGGCGCTGAACTTCCCGGCCCCCAACTTCCGGCTGACCGACCAGGACGGCCGCCAGGTGTCACTGGCGAGCCTGCGCGGGAAGGTTGTGCTGCTGACCTTCCTCGATCCGGTGTGCACGTCGGACTGCCCGCTGATAGCCCAGGAATTCCGGGCGGCCGGCCAGCTACTCGGCGCAAGCGGCCGCAACGTCGAGCTTGTCGCGATCGCCGCAAACCCGGTGTATTACACGACGGCCTATACCCGGGCGTTCAACCGGCAGGAAGGCCTTACCGGGGTGCCGAACTGGAAGTTCCTGACCGGATCGCTGACCGAGCTCAAGCGGGTCTGGCACGACTACTACTTCTCCGCACAGATCGTCCCGGCGGGCGGGATGGTGCTGCACGGCGACGTCGCCTACGTGATCGATGCGGCCGGCCGTACCCGCGCCGAGCTGAACTTCGACCCCGGGCCCGGTACCGCGGCGTCGGTATCCTCGTTCGCGGCCGAACTGTCCGCCGCCGCCGCCAACGCGATGAAGTCACCATGACGCGCCCGGACGCCGCTGCGGCCGGACGCCGGCGGGCTGCGGCACGCCGGCCGGGGGATCGCCTTGACCACCGGACGATCCCCCGCAGCGCCGCGCTCGGTGCCGTGGCGCTGGCCGCCTTCGCCGCGGCCAGCTGCGGCAGCAAGCCTGCCGCCGGTCCCGCGGCTGCCACGGCTGGCGCGGTGCGGCCGCCGCTCGTCACCTCACTCACCGTTCCCGGCGGGCCGAGCTGGGCGGTCGTCGAGATGGGCGGCTCCAGCGCGGAGCACAACAACTTCTGGCAGCTGGTGACCCGTTCGGGCGCCGCGGCCAAGTGGACGCTGGCCACGCCGCCGGGGGTCGCCGATAACGGTGGGCTTGTCGCCGCGTCGCTGGGCGGCACGGCGCTCGTGGCCGGATTCAACCCCAGCCAGGACCTGAAATTCTCGCCGCTGGCCACCACCCGCGACGGCGGCGCGCGCTGGACGCCGGGCCTGCTGCCGGCCGGGCTGGCCGACGTCCCGTCCGCGCTCGCCGCCGGGCCGGCTGGCAAGCTCATCGCGTTGACCGGCAGCGGCGAGGCCGAGCTTTCGGCACCGGGCGGAGCCGGCTGGAGACGGCTGGCCAGCCGCAAGTCCCTGGCCGCCACCTCGGCGGGGCGCGCCTGCGGGCTGGCCGGGCTCACCGCGGCGGGGTTCACCCCGGCGGGAGTGCCGCTGCTGGCCGGTCCGTGCACGCACCCTGGCGTCGCCGGGATTTTCGCTGCCGCGGGGGGCCGTTGGCAGCTGGCCGGCCCTACGATGCCCGCCGGGCTCGCGGGCCGCCAGGTCAACGTGCTCAGGCTCACCGCCAACGGGCACGGCATCACCGCGCTGCTGACCACGGCTGCCTCCGGCGGAGCGGCGAGCCTGATGGCAGCCTGGGCCAGCCCCAGCGGCCATTGGGCACTGTCGCCGCCGCTCCCGCTCGGCGGCGCCCGGATCGCCGCCACCGCGGCCGGCACCGCCCCCACTCATGACAGCAGCGGCCTGACCAGCGCCGCCGGGATCATCTTGAGCACCGGCCGCGCGGAACGCATCGTCCGGGGCGGGTCCTGGCAGCAGCTGCCAGCGCTGCCCGCGCACGCCGCGGCACTTGTCCTCGGCCCTGGCCGGCAGGTCAGTGCGCTCGCCGCCAGCGGCAGCATCCTGACCTGCTGGCACCTCACCACCCATGCCACCATCTGGACTAGGGCGCAGACCATGAAGATTCCGGTCCCCTACGGCTCGTCCGGCTAGACCAATGAGCCACCAGCCCCGGCCACCCAGTACCCGCTCGATGTGCAGCCTGACCCGCTCGATGTGACATCGAGCGGGTTGCTGGTACTTCCGGGGGGACGGGACGAGCAGCCGAGACGGAACGGGACGGGGCGGCCGGGCACAGCCACGAAGTAGCCGTGCTAGTCACTGATAAATAGTTGGATTTGACTATTTGTTTCCGTATAGTCGAGATCGAACAGCGCTTGACCGGCGCGCCCGCCCGGGCGGGCGTGGCCGGCGGCGGCGGACCCGCGCCGGCGTGACCGAGCACGAGGAGGAGCTGATGGCCAGCAACCGCAAGGTCGGGAATCTGCTCGCGCTGGCGGTGCTGTCATACCTGAGCCAGCAGCCCATGCACCCCTATCAGCTGGGGCGCAGCCTGCGCGAGAACGGCGATGCCCGCAGCATCAAGTTCAACCACGGATCGCTCTACATGGTCGTCGGTCAGCTGGCCAGGGCCGGGTTCATCAGCGCGCGGGAGACCAGTCGCGAGGGGCAGCGGCCCGAGCGCACCGTCTACGCCCTCACCGCCGCCGGCCGCGCCGAGCTGCGGGACTGGCTCCGCGAACTGGTCGAGCAGCCGCAGCACGAGTATCCCGCTTTCGTCGCCGCGCTGTCGCTGATCGGGGCGCTGCCGCCCAGCCAGGTTCTCGGCCTGCTGCACAAGCGGCTTGGCCACCTGGCCGACCGGCAAGCCGAGATTCGCGAGCTGATCGGCACTTCACTGGCCAGCGGGGTACCAGGGCTCTTCCTGATCGAGGAGGAGTACCGGCTCATCCTGCTGGACGCCGAAGCAGCATTCGTCGGCGGACTCGTCCAGCGCATCACCGACCCCGGCACCGACTGGATCGGCCTCTGGGCCGACTTCCACGGCGAGAGCGCTCCCACCACCCAGGCGGAACCCCGCACCCAGAAGGAGAAGTGAGATGAACACCAAGACCGCCCAGCCGACCGCCGACCAGATGACCACTGGCTCCGTCGTGTCCAAGGACGGGACCCGCATCGGTTACCTGCGGCTCGGCCAGGGCCCCGCGGCGGTGCTGCTGCACGGCAGCAACGAGTCGGCCCGCAGCCACACCGGGCTCGCCGCAGCGCTCGCCGACGCGTTCACCCTCTACCTGCCCGACCGGCGCGGTCGCGGCATGTCCGGCCCGTACGGCCCCGGCTATGGCATGCGCACCGAGGTCGAGGACCTGGATGCGGTGCTGGCCGAATCTGGCGCGCAGCTGGTCTTCGGGGTCAGCGCCGGCGGCCTGGTCGTGCTGGCAGCTGCCCGCACCCGCCCAGCCATCCGCAAGGTCGCCGTCTACGAGCCCGCGCTGCTGATGGACGGAACAAGGTACACCAGCTGGATCGGCCGTTTCGACGCGGAGATGACTCGGGGCAAGGTGGCGGCTGCGCTGATCACCAGCATGCACGGGCTGGACCTGGCCCCGCCGATCTTCAAGGTCATGCCGCGCAGGCTGCTGGAAGCTCTCACCAACATGGCCATGAGGAATCAGGACAAGAAGGCCGCTAGCGACGCGGTCACCATGCGGAAGCTCGCCCCGACAGTGCAGTACGAGGGCATGCTGCTGGCCGAGATGGCCGGGACCATCGACAGTTTCCGCGCCGTCCCTGCCGACGTCCTTCTGCTCGGCGGCAGCAAGAAGGGGCCGGCCTTCCTCAGGCCCGCCCTCGACGCCCTCGCCCGGACCCTCCCGCGCAGCCAGCGCGTCGAATTGCCGGGGCTCGACCACGGCGGCTCCAGCGACGTCAGCCCGACCAACAGGGGCGGCAAGCCCGAAGTCGTCGCCACGGAGATAGGCCGCTTCTTCGCCCAGCCATGATCGCCAGTCCGGCCGCCTGCCGGAGAGGAAGTTAGATCGGCAAAGGCCACTTCCGATCCGGAGGAGTGGCCTTTGTCTGGTTTCCCGCCGACATCGCTGAACAGCCGCGGCGGGCAGCAGCGGGCAGGCGGGGCAAGGCTGGCAGCACTAGGCCCCGTTTAGGCCTATTTTCTCCAGCGCAGCGGCGAAGGCATGCTGCCAGCTGGCCAGCTGGCGCGCCGGGCCGGGCGGTGGGGGCTTTACCTGGTCGAGCGCGGCCAGGGCGCTGCGGGTCATGTCCGCGGGGCGGGGCGAGGTCACGCCCGCGTCGCCGAGTTCGAGCTCGTGCTGCAGGTTGTCCCTGCCGTGGCCCTGGACGACGTCGAGCAGCAGCAGCGGCCGGCCGATCGTGCGCGCCTCGGCGCAGGTGTCGCCGGAACTCGTCACGACCAGGTCGGCGGCCGCCATCAGCTCCGGAATACGGTCGGAGAACCCGAACGGGTGCACCCGCGGCTGCCGCCGAGCCGCGGCCCGCAGCCTGGCCTCCAGCTTCGCGTTGCGCCCGGCGACCGCGAGCACGTGCACGCCCGCGTCGCCGAGTGCCTCGGCCGCCTCGGCGACCGGGCCGAGGCCCCAGGCGCCCGACATGAGCAGCACGCAGCGCGCGTGCCCGGGCAGGCCGAGACTGGCCCTGGCCGTTGCCTGGGTGGGCGGATGGTAGAACGCCGTGCGCACCACCGCGGGGACCACCATGACCCGCGCGTCCGGATGGAACCGGCGCACGGCAGGCTCGGCCGCGGCAGCAGTGACCAGGTACAGGTCCACGTTCTCGTGCACCCACAGCCAGTGCGGCGTCACGTCACTGCAGAAAACGATGTGCTTCAGGCCCGGATACCGGGCGGCCAGGCTGCTCATCGCCGATGCGCCGGTGGCGAATACCGAGATCGCCAGGTCCGCCGGGTGCGCGTCGAGGTAGGTCCGCAGCCGTGGCACTACCTGCCGCCTGGCACCCGCGTCGGCGAGCATGGCCAGCCGGCTTCCGGCGCGCAGCGCAGAGAAATGGACCGCGTCGAACAAGCCGGGCACGGCTAGCATGGACCGGAAGACCGCCTCGCCGGCCTGCGCCGCCCTTGCCGAGCAGGCGCATCGCGTCGAGCGTCTCGGCGGACCAGCCGGCGCCGGCTAGCGACGTCGTGCAGGCCTCGGCGAGCACGTCATGCCCCATGCCGAGCGAGCCGGACAGCAGGACTGCGTTCCTCATGCCAGGCTCAGGCCCGGCTCAGTGGTCGGCTCATGACGACCTTGACTCGTGCGAGCCGTCGCCGAGCCAGTCGAGATACCGCTGCACGCCGTCGGCGAACGAGGTCACCGGCGACCAGTCGAGCAGTTCCTTGGCCAGCGTGTTGGACACGCTCACGCCGCTGTAGTCGGCGTTGCGGGCTGGCACATGCACGATCGCCGTGTCGCCGACCAGGCTGCTTACCGTGTCGGCGATCTCGCGGACGGACACCGGCGTGCCGCCCTCCAGTGCCAGCGTCTGGTCGGCCGCGGCCGGGGCAAGCGCCCGCACGTGCGCGTCGGCCAGGTCCTCCACGTAGACGTAATGCCGCTGCTGGTCGCCGGTGCCGGCGATGGTGATCGGCTCGCCGTCGAGGGCCAGCCGCACGAACTTGGCGACGACCAGCGCGTCCCGCATCCTGGGTCCGTACGGAATGCCGTACCGCAGGATCGTGAACTGCTGGCCGTACATCTGCCGGTAGCTATGCATGAGCATCTCGGCGGCGAGCTTTGTCGAGACATAGACGTGGCCTGCGCTGCTCAGGTCCACCAGCGCGTGCTCGGCCCGCTCGCCGTCGCCCGCAGTCGCGCCGTATACCCAGACCGTGCTGGCCAGGATGACCCGCCCGCAGTCCTGGCGGCGGGCCGCCTGCAGCACCCTGGCGGTGCCCTCGACATTCAGCCGGACGGCGCGGACCGGATCCGCGTCGACGTCGTTGACGTCGGCCACGGCGGCCAGGTGGAAGACCGCGTCCTGCCCGGCGAGTGCGGCGTCCATCGCGGCGTCGTCGAACAGGTCGGCGTCATGGTGCTCAGCTCCTGGGTTGAGCCAGCGGGACGAGGTGTCGATCACCCGGACGTCGTGCCCGGCCGCCAGCAGATGGTCTACCACATGAGAGCCAATGAAACCGCAGCCTCCGGTCACCGCCACGCGCATGCTCGCTCCTTACAACCTGGTCGTGAACCCTGGCCGCGTCCTGGTCGCCTCAGGCCCCGGGAAGCGCGTCGTAGACGGCCGCGACGGCCGTCAGTACCTGGTCAACCTCGTCGTCGCGCATGTCCGAGTGGACCGGCAGGCAGACGTGCCGGCGGCACATTTCCTCGGCCACCGGGAGCGCGCCCCCGGCATACTCGGCGAGCACCGGCTGGTGGTGCAGCGGAAGGTCGTATACCTCGCCGGCCAGCCGGACGTCATGGTCCTCCGCCAGGTCCCGCTTGAAGGCGGCACGGTCGGCGCCGGCCGGCAGCAGCACGATGTACTTGTAGATGTTGCCGCGGCAGCCGGCCGGCTCGCTGAGCGGCTCGAGCCCGTCCAGGCTGGCCAGCGCCTTGTCGTAACGGGCCGCGACCTCGCGGCGGCGGGTGATGAACTCGCCCATCCTGCGCAGGTGCACCAGGCCGGTCACAGCGTTCTGCTCGCTCAGCCGCCAGGCGTAGCCGAGCCGCACGTGATGGTTCGCTGAGAATGCGCCCTTGCCCTGATCACGGTAGATCCTGGCCTCGTCGGCAAGATCGCCGGACGGGGTGACGATCATCCCGCCCTCACCGCTCGTCACCACCTTGGTCGGGTAGAAGGAGAACGCGGCCGCGGCGCCGAACGCTCCGGCGAACTTGCCGTCGTAGGTGGCGCCATGCGCGTGCGCGGCGTCCTCGACGAGGGTGATGCCGCGATGCTCGCAGAGCGACTTGATCTCGTCGGCGTGCGGCGAGATCAGCCCGGCGATGTGCACGAGCACCACGGCGGCGGTCTCCGGGGTGAGTGCCGCGCTGATGGTATCCGGGCTGAGCGCGAAGGTCGCGGCGTCGATGTCGGCGAACACCGGGCGGCCGCCCGCCCGCAGGATGGCGGCGGCGGTCGCGTAGAACGTGTTAGCCGGGACGATCACCTCCCGGCCGCCGACGCCGACGGCGCGCAGCGAGATCTCCAGCGCGGCGGTGCCGCTGGCAATGGCGATCGCGTGCGCCGCGTCGTGCGCCTCGGCGAAGGCGGCCTCGAACTGCTTCGTGTACGGCCCGAGGGTAAGGGCACCAGTACTCAGGATGCCGGTGATGGCCTCGGCTATCTCGGCCCGGTCGCCCGGTGGAAAGACGATCCGTGCTGCTTGCACTCCCAAACCGGCACTCCTTGCTGTCGACCCTGGTCCGATACGCCTGATCCGTTGCGCCTGACCCGGTCCGGCACGGCCCCGGGCATGACATGATCCCAGGAACAGCCGGCCGCGTCATGCGGTTTCGCGCGCACCTGGCGCGCCGCAGCGCGCCCGATGCCGGGCGTATTGTCGTGCCTGGCCGCTCGTGCGCGGCCTGGCCGTCCGGCCAGACTAGCGATGGGCGGACGATGATGGCGGACCCGGCCGGCCGGAACGGCGCGCTGGCCCGGCATGCCTTCCGCACGGCGGCCTGCCTGGCAGCGGGGGTGGCAGTGGCGCACGGCGGCCCGGGCGTCACCGCGGTCGGGCCGGTCCGGAAGGCGATGCTCCCCCGGCTGGCTGGCCGCGGCGCGGCCGATCATGTGGCGCTGACGTTTGATGACGGCCCTGATCCGGAAGTCACGCCGAGCTTCCTCGAGGTGCTCGGCGGCCGGCCGGTGCGGGCCACTTTCTTCATGCTCGGGCCCATGGCCGCCCGGGCGCCGCAGCTTGCCGCCGAGATCGCGCTTGCTGGCCATGAGATCGGCGTGCACGGCTGGGAGCACCGCTACCTCACCTTGCGCGGGCCGCGGGCAACCCGCGACGACATCGCGCGTGCGGTGGACGCGATAGCCGCCGCGACCGGTGTGGCGCCCCGGCTGTACCGCCCACCGTACGGCGTGCTGACCGGCGGCGCGCTGCTCGCCGCGCGCCAGCTGGGCCTGACCCCGGTGCTGTGGAGCAGCTGGGGCCGGGAATGGTCGCGCGGGGCGACGCCGGAGTCGGTCTACGCGGCGCTGGTCCGGGACCTGGGCGGCGGCGGCACGGTGTTGCTGCACGATTCCGAGTGCACGTCGCCGCCCGGCTCGGCGGCGGCGGCTCTCGGTGCCCTGCCGATGCTGCTTGACGAGTGCGCGCGGCGGGCCCTGCGGGTCGGCCCGCTGGGCGAGCACGGCCTGCGCTAGCGACGGCTGCCGCGGCGGGCGAAGTCCAGGGCCTCACGGGCCAGTGGCAGCCAGGTGCGGGCAGACTCCGGGTCGAGGCTGAGCCATTCCTTCATCGGCGTGCCCTTGTTCGCGTCGAAGCGGACGCCATCGCCTGCCTCGACGAGTGCATCGACCCGCTGCCGGGGAAGTTTCAGCACTAGCCGGCCGCGGACCAGCATCACGAAGATCTTGCCCTGGAAGCGGAGCGCTGTCCGGCCGAAGCCACCGCCCTGCGGCGGGCTCACTCCCGCCTCGCCGAGCAACTCGCCAACTAGGTCCTCGTAGCGGCCCTCGGGCGGCGGCCCGCTGGTGATCTCCTCGCGCACGGCGCCAGCGTAAGGCTTGGCACCGACATTGCCGGACACTCGCAATCATCCGGGCCGCCCGGCGGAGCCGCCCGGCGGAGCCGCCCGGCGGGAGCCGCCCGGCGGGAGCCGCCCGGCGGAGGCTGTCACCGGGTCAGCTCGGCAGCCACCATGGGCTTGGCCGACCGACGATGAGCGCGAGCTGGTCGCGCAGCAGCGCCGGGATGCTTACTGCGGCGTCCTCGACCGGCGGAGCAAGGTGAAACACGGCCGCGAGTTCTCGCAGGTCTTCGATACTCGGCTGGCCGGTGATCGTTTTGGTGACTGACCTCGGCGGGTCGCCTGGCTGCTTCTGTGCCCAATACGCGAGCGCTTGCGGACCTTGCCGCCGTCCGCTGCGCTGATCGGATTGACAAGGCCTGGGAACTTTTCCGCGGCGGCGAAGCCAGAGTCATGCTCGGACTTGCCATTCCATCGGGCGGTAAGGTTCGTGTTACCTTCGGTGCCGTCGAATTGACTTACCACGGCTCCTTTAAATGTCAGCTCGAATCTCCAACTATCGCGGTTCAGGCGGACAGCGACGTGCGCGGCGCGCAATACGACGCCAGATGCTACGGGCTGCTCAGGAGCCTGCTCGGCCATGACTGTTCCTCCGCGAAGGGGCAAGGCCCCGGCGCGGAAGCTACGTCCGCCAGCCGCAGGTGTAAAGAGCCAGCGAGGAGCCCGTGCGCGGTCTTGCACCTCGGGCGGACCAGGTCGGAGGTCAGGCCGCGCGAGTGCGGCCGAACGGGTCAGGCCGAACGGGTCAGGCCATTTAGCATGGCGCGGATGGCCAGGTCCCAGCGCCGGTGCACGGATGCGCTGGATGTGCCGAGCCAGCCGGCGGTCTCCTGGGCGGCGAGTCCCTGCGCGAGCGCCACCAGGACATGCGCGATGTCGGTGTCGTCGCCGGTCAAGATGCCCGCGGCGGTGCAGCGCCGCACCCGCCCGACGATGAAATTACGGACCGTGCTGCCGGCCACCAACTCGGCAGGCCCAGGGTCGAAGTCGGCGAAAGGCCGCGAGAACATCACTTCCGCGAGGACCGGGTTATCGCATACGAACGCGCGGAAGACCTCGATAACGCCGATCAGGTCAGCCCGCGGATCAGCGGACTCCGCCAGCCCGGCCAGCTGCCGGCCCAGCAGCCGGAATCCCTCGAAAAACATCTCCCGGACCAGCCCGGCCTTGTCGCCGAAGAGCTCATAGACGGCCGGGGTCGACGTCTGGGCCAGCTCGGCGACCTTCCGGGTGGTGAACCTGGCGACGCCATCGGCGGCCAGCATGGCGAGCGCGATGCTCAGGACGTGATCTCGCAGCTCTGGCGTTCGCTGCTTGGCTCTGGGCACCCGCCGGGCTCAGGCAGACGTCCCGATGGCGACGTCATCAGCCTCGATAGCGGACCGGATCGCTGCCAGCAGCTGCGCCCTCGCGCGTAGCTTGGTTGTGGCATGAGCGCCCATATCGAGCCTGGCCAGATCGGCGGCCGCGGCTGCGGCGGCAGCCGCCAACTCGGCGGCCGGGACTACCCGGTCAAGGAAGCCGGCCGCGACAGCGTCGTCTGGCGGGAACACTTCGGCGAGCGTAACTGCCCTGATGAAATGCGCCGGCGTCAGTCGCTGCCGGCAGATTTCGATCGCCACCTGCGGCATGGTGAGCCCGATGGCCACCTCATTGGCGGTGATCTTGAAGGGGCCGGCCGCGCCAAGCCGGTAATCGCCGGACAGCAGCAGAAACGAGCCAAGCGCCACCGCGTGGCCGGTACAGGCGATCAGCACCGGGCCAGGAAACGACAGGATCCGCTCGGCCAGCTCAAACCCCGCCCGGACCATCGCGGACGCCGGGCTGCCACCTGCCTTGAGCACCGACAGGTCAAAGCCAGCGGAGAACACCCCGGGCCGGCCGGCGAGCACGACCACCGCCCGATCTGCCCCGGCGCAGTCGAGCGCGGTGCCGAGCTCCGCGAGCATCTGCGGCGCCATTACGTTCACCTTGCCGTCGTCCATCGTGATCGTGGCGACCGAGTCCGTGAGCTGATACGACACGAGGGTGCCCATGAGGCGTTCTCCTTCTGCTGCGTTCGCTGTCTACCGCGCTGGCGTCTCGCCGCTGACCTTGCCCGCCCGCGCAGCTCATCCCAGCTCCCAGCGCCGATTCCCAGCGCCGACTCCAGCGCCGACTCCAGCGCCGACTCCAGCGCCGACTCCAGCGCCGACTCCAGCGCCGACTCCAGCGCCGACTCCAGCGCCGACGGAATTATAGTAACAATGTTACGGGACAATGTTACGATTCAGAATGACGAGTGGGACGAGTGGGACGAGTGGGACGAGTGGGACGATGGGAGAGTGGGACGAGTGCAGGACGCGGAGGCATGGCCAGCGGCGGTGCAGCGGGACCGGCCGGTGCTCGGCCGAGGTCGCCATCCAGCGGCGGCCGCTGCGGCCAGTGGGCGGCCGGACTCGGCCTGGCATCATGCAGCGCCGTGAGCGCTGAAGGTGCACCAGTTGACGTAGTTGCCGGGATCGTCGGTGTCCTGTGATTGCCTGGCCCGGTGCAGCGCAGTGGCGAGGGTGGCGCCGCGGGCCAGCTGCCGGTGCACGGCAGTCATCAGGCCGACGGCCTCGACGTCCGGGACGACCGCGGTGCTGGCGATAATGCCAGCGGTGCCGCGGGCCAGCATCGCGCTGACGAAGCCGAGCACCTCGTCGCCCGCGTAGCTAACCTGGGCTCCTGACTCGCATGCCGCGAGGATCAGCCGGTGCGGCGCGAGGCCTCGCGCATAAAGTTCCTGCACGGTCAGCGGGCCGTCGCTGAGCAGCAGCGAGGAGAACATCGGGTTGTCCACACGCAGCGTCCCGTGGCAGGCGAGATGGCCGAGGCTGGCGCCGGCTAGCGCGCTGGCGACCCGGTCGGCGGTGCTGCCAGGCGGCATGATGCGCACGGCCGACGGGTGGATGGCCGCTAGGGATTCGACCTCGGCAACTGCGCCCGGCAGGTCGGGGCCCGCGACGAGAACCACCTCCCCGGCGGCCTCCGTGGCACCGGCGGCACCAGCGGAATTAGCAGCACCGGCGGCATTGGCGGAGCCGACCCGGGTCTGTGCCGCCGCCGCGCAGCGGGCCCAGAAGGTAGCTGACGGTGCCAGGCCGACCGGCCCGGCGTGCAGCGCAGACCATGGGACGCCGTGCAGGCCAGGCGCGGGAATGACGACAAGCTCGGTGTCGGCAGTAAGCTGCAGCGAACTAAGCAGCAGCTCGGTCATTCGGCGAATCCGCAGGTCAGCACTGACACGAGCGGCGACAACCTCGGCGGGCCGCTGAGGCCGGGCGAGCCGACGCAGCGCGAACAGGAACGCGCGTAGTTGCTCCCGGACCGGCGCGATCTGGCCGAGCGCGGCGATCCTGCTGGTCTTCGGTCCGATCACCACTGCGATCAGGTCCGCGCCGACCAGGCCGTACGCGACGAGCGCCCGGCCGGCTAGCAGATCACGCAGGACGCCGACGGTAACCGGCCCGGCCGGGGCACCGGTGAGAGAACTCGCCCGCCAGGTGGCCTGCCGAATCCGGTTCTCGATGACAGCCTGCTCGGCGGCGATCCGCTGAGCGCGCGCATGGACCGGGCCAGCGGGCCGGGCATCCTGCGCACCGTCATCCCTGGCCTCGGCATGAACCGCGCGCAGCGCCGTCAGATCTGCCCTGATCTCGTCGAACTCTGGCGGCTCGACAGCCAGCAGGGCGGCGGCCCGGCTGCGCTCCATCCAGTGCAGCGCGCGGGCGGGCGAGCCGGTCCTGACGACGACATCCAGGCCCATGAGACCTAGCTCGGCGCCATGGCCGGAGGCAAGGGCGCGCAGTTCCACGGACGGCAGGCTGCGGCGATGGCGGGCGAGATCGCTGAGGCCGCGGCGGCAGTGCGCCAGCACCGCGCGGTCATCGTGCCGCAGGCTCGCCGCGATAGCCGAGGAGACCTGGCCGCGGAGCCGGACCAGGACCGGAGCTCCGCGGGCCAGCGAGCCGGCCCGGGTCAGCACGGCGATCGCCTGACGGCGGCGGCCGAGTGAAGCGGCAAGGCGCCCGGTCACCAGCAAGCCATCCACCGCGTCCGCCGCGATGCCCAGAGCCGCGAGAGTCCGGGCTGCGGCGTGGGCCGCAGAAAGGTCAGCCCGCGTGGAGGTGCCGGACGTCAGCCTTGCCTCCGCCGTCACGAGCAGGGCGCGGGCCCGCCAGGCCGGACGGGTCTGCCGCCGGAACGTGGCCGCCGCAGCCACAGATGCCGTGATGGCCTCGGCAGTGTTACCTTCCAGCAGCGCGAGCCTGGCGACGCGCAGCTGGGCTTCAGCCACCATCAGCGAGACCCCGGCGGCGGAGAACTCCGTTACGGCGAGCCGGGCGGCGGCGGCAGCCTCGGGCAGCAGCCGCAGCCCGATCAGGGCATCCGCATATTCGATGTAGTGCTCGCCGAGCGGCAGGCCGGCCGCCCGATAGGCCTGCGCCGCATCATCGAAGAGGGCAAGGCCCTCCGTGAACCGTCCAGACTGTACGGTGACCCACGCGCGGCTTAGCGCCGGCGGCGCGACGAGCGCGGGACCGATCTCGGCCGCCGCGGACAGCGCCTGTGCCAGCAGGCGGAGCGCCTGATCGTACCGGCCCTGCTGGGACTCGATCAGCGCCAGGTTGTTCGCGCACACCACGGCGCGCTGCGGGTCAGCCCGAGGATCGGAGAGTATGCGGTGGTAAATAGCCTGGGCCTCGGCTAGCTGCCCGATGTTCTGCAGCAGCACGGCCCGGTGGATATCGAGCTCCGCGCTTCGCGTCCGGCTGACGAGGACTGCGGCCGCGCGCAGGTCGCGGTGTGCCGCGGCTATCCGGCCCAGTTCCTGGCTGACGTCGGCATGGCTCATCAGCAGGTCGCCGAGCGTGTCATCGAGATGGTGCCGCCGGGCGATCCGGCACGCCTCGTCCAGCAGCCGGATGGCCGCGCGGTCATCGAGCCGGGCGCGCTCGGCCCAGGCCAGCGCGCGCAGGGCCAAGGCTAACGCCTCAGGCTGGCGTGCCCGCCTAGCCGCGGCAACGAGCTCTTCGGCGGCGCGGCGGTACTTGTCAGGGTCGGCTACCACGTCATCGTGCGCCCGCCGCGCACGTATCAAAAGGTCGTCAGAGGGCTCTGTCCCGGTCAAGAGGCGAACTCGCTACTACCCGGACCGTGCGGACAATGTCGGCGTGCGGTCAACGTCATATGAGAAGGATCGGTGAAATCCGTGCCGTTTGACGAGGAAAACACAGGCAATCCGTTCGAGGGGGACTTCGCGGGCCGTCCCGATCATGAGCCGTGGGGCGAGCTTGCGGCCGCCGTGCATCGCCAGGTAACCGAATTGACGCAGCGCCGCTACGATTCGTCGCTCCGGCACGAACGGCTAAGGATGCTGCAGCGGCGGCGAGCGCCCGGGCCAACTGAACCGGTTTCGGGCGGGCGGCCGGCGGCGGCCGGGGCGCAGCAGCCCGGGCCTGACGTGGGCGGCAGTCCTGCTGACAAGGTCACCCAGTTCGATTTCCTGCCGGCCGCTGTCGGCTTCGACACCCTGCTGGTGACCGGGGAATTGCTGATCACGGCCGAGTCATACGAAGGCCGGTCCGGCCGGGGCCAATACCGGGGCGCCCGGGACTACCTGGACGCGCTTGGCATGCAGGTGAGCGAGGTGGACTGCGCCGAGCTCCGGGACCGGGTCCTCCGGCTCACCCACCCGGGGATGAGCCCGCGGGACCTGTCCAACGTGGCCAAGGTACTGCGGCGGCGCGGGTTCACCGCGTCGCTCAGCAACGTCACGCCGACGGCTCCGGTGATGAAGTCCATCGGCGGGCCGCTGCCAGCACCGTCACCCGGCTCCTACCAGCCTGGCGCCAGCACGGGGACGCCGGCCAAGGTGGCGATCATCGACACCGGCATCTCCGCTGAATCCCGCGCGGACGGCTGGCTCCGCGACATACCGCGCGACGGCAACGTCGACCCGCTCGACAGCCTGCCGATGCCCGCGGGAGACGGCTACCTCGACTTCGATGCCGGGCACGGCACCTTTGTCGCCGGAATCGTCCAGCACATCGCGCCGGACGCGGAGATCAAGGTCTATCGGGCCATCGGCAGCGACGGCATGGCCCCGGAAGTTCAGGTTGCCTGCGAGATGATCCGCGCGGTCAAGGACGGCGCCCAGATCCTCAATCTCTCGCTCGGTTGCCAGACCCAGGACAACGTCCCGCCGATCGCCATCCGGGCGGCGCTGGATGTGATCGGAAAGCTGGAGCGCGAACAGGGCCGTGAAGTCCTGATCGTCGCGGCGGCCGGGAACTACGCCGACACGGTCCCCTGCTGGCCTGCTGCGTTCCACCGGGTGGTATCCGTCGCCGCGCTCGCGTCCGACCTGAAGCCAGCCCACTGGTCCACCCGCGGTTTCTGGGTCACCTGCTCGACTATCGGGCTGGGCCTGCGCTCGACCTACGTCGAGGGCAGGGAGTCTCCACTGGTCGATCAGGTTCCGCATGATTTTGGCCCGGATGCCTGGGCGGTGTGGAGCGGCACGTCGTTCGCCGCGCCGCAGTTGGCCGGCGCCCTCGCCCGGCTGCACGACCGCAGCGAACCGCTCGGCGATACGCTGCGCAGGCTGCTCGCCGCCGGCCGCCCGATACCGGATTTCGGTCAGGCACTGAAGATACTCCCGGGCATCTGAAGATGCCGGACTCTCAGCTCATGTATCACCGCAGCCCGGCTGCGATCTGTTTTCCTAGGCGGAAAAGGCAGCACTTCGGCGCGCCAGATCCGTCGTCGGGTAGGAAGATGGTGCACATGGCGGATTCTTCCGAAGTCAGCCGGTTAGTCCGGGACAGCGCAGACGGCAGCGCCGAAGCGTGGGATGAACTCGTGCGCCGCTACGCCCCGCTCGTGATGGCCGTGGCCAAGAGCTACCAGCTCACCGGCGCGGACGCGCAAGACGTTAGCCAGACTGTCTGGCTGCGGCTCGTCGAGCACCTGTCGAATCTGCGCGAGCCGGATGCGCTGCCGGGCTGGCTAGTGACGACCACGCAGCGTGAATGTCGTCATCACGCTCGGCAAGCGCGGCGGGTACTTCCGGTGGATCCGCAGGAAGATGGCGCCATGCAGCAGCACCTGACGGCAGACCCTGATACCGAAATGCTGCGGGCCGAACTGCACCAGGCGCTGCGGGACGGCATGGCCGAACTGCCCGCAAGGGACCAGTGGCTGCTGCGCCTTCGCTCGGCCGACCCGCCGATGCCCTATTCCGAAATCAGCGAGCTGCTTGGGATGCCGATCGGGAGTATCGGCCCAACCCTCCAGCGCTGCCTTGCCCGGCTGCGGGAAACCACCGCAGTGCGGGCCTACCTGACGGTTGGCTCGAGCGCCGGCCGGGGGAAGGGAGATGATCAGCGTGAGCTCGCCGAAGTGGACTGACGACGACGAACTGCTGGCGGAGCTACGCGACGCGCTGCGGGGTGACCTGGTTGACGACACCGTCATCCGGGCCGCCCGGGAGGCATTCAGCTGGCGTATGACTGATGCCGATATTGAGCTCTTTACCCTGGTCGCCGATTACGGCCTGGAGGCCGGCCGAGAACGGAGTTCGCCCGCCGGCGCTGGCGCGCAGGTCCGTGGCGGCGGGCGCGGGCCGCAGGCGCTGGTCTTCCAGGGCGAGCGGATGAGCGTGCAGATCGAGATAGACGAATCCGGGATTGTTGGTCAGCTGATACCACCGCAGCCTGGCCAGGTGACCCTGGTGACCGCAGACGGCCCGCAGGCCACAACGCAGGCAGACGAGGTTGGCTGCTTCTCGCTGCCGATGCCCGGTTCTGGACCATTGCGCCTGGACTGCCAGCTCGGCGACTACCACTTCCTCACCGAGTGGGCGACTGCCTAGCGCGGCGCACGGGCCGTGCAGACGGCGATTGCCCGGAAACCGCGCCGAGGGCAGCTGCCGCGGCCGGCAGCAGCTACCAGCCGCCCGGCGGCGGCTAGGCCCTTCGCTTGCGGCTTCCGGCGACTGAAGCCGCTGCACCGGTGAGGCCGTAGGCGGCGGCGCCATGCCAGAGCGCCGCGAATGTGCCGCCGAACATGCCGCCGCCGCCAAGCACGACGGACAGCACGAAGACGATCATCGCGCAGGCAACGCCCGGCAGGACGGCGAAACGCCACGGGTTCTGCCTGGCCCAGCGCATCGCGCGGCCCGACCGGGAACTCAGCACGGCGCCGCCCGCAGCCACTGCGACGAAAGCAACGGCGCCAGCCGACAGCGATCCGGCCAGGCCGAGATGCCCGGTCATCAGGTGCAAGACAAGGTCGCCGCCGGCCACGACCGCGCCCGTCGCGCCGGCCGCGGCCCACGGGGCCTCGGACATCGCGGCGCCGGAGACCGCCATCTCGTCGCGCCGGGACAGGCCCGGCTCTCCCTTGCGCGTTGGTGCCGACATCGTCACTCCCTGGGTCGCGGACGAGCACTCCATAGTCAAGATATATCGCTTCTTCGCCAAGTGCCAGTCGGCGGCCGGAATTTGGCCGGTCTGCCGCTGGCCAGGGATGGCCGGCCGCAGCTGCGCGATCCGACCCGGGGCCAGCTAGCCAGGTGGAGGTCCTCGCCGGTGGCCGGATAAGTCCCTATCCCGTCAAGGCGGCGACGGACGATGAGCGGGACGAGCCGTTTAGGCGAACGACTCGGCTGCGGGCCTGTTCACCACAGTGCTGGCGATGGTCGGTGCCATGTCAGCGGCCCTCGAGCAGGGCGGCGTACCGGGCCAGGTAGAGCGGCCATCCCTGGTCGCCGTCGACGCCGTCGCTGACCGACTGCCAGCCGGGACCGTGCCGGCCGAGGTGGCGGTGCTCCAGTTCGACCCGGGTGCGGTCCGGTCCCTCGGCCACGAACCGGACCTCGACCTCGCTGGTCAGCTCCGGGTCGGTCTCGACCTGCCATTGCGGGCTGATGTCCCAGCTGAACACCACGCGGGCTGATGGCTCGTAGGCCAGGATCCGCGCCCACCGGCACTCGCTGCCGTCGACGGCACGGTCGTAGATGTGTCCGCCGACGCGGGGCTCGAAGACTGTCTCGGCGATCGCGGCCGCGAGCAGGTTATGCTCAGGCGGCTTGAAGTCGCCGAACCTCTCGGTGAACGCTGTGAAGGCCTGCTCGACCGGCGCGTTGACCACCACCTGCTTGCGGACAACGGGGACTTCGGTTCGGGTCATGGACTCTCCTCGGTCGCTTCTTCGGCAACATCGGTGTAGCTGGCCAGAGCCCGCTGCCAGAAGGTGTCGAGCTGATCGCGCAACGCGGCCACCGCCGTCGGATTGAGCCGGTAGACACGTCTGGTGCCGACCGCGCGTTCACTGACCAGGCCGGCGTCCTTGAGGACCTTCAGGTGCTGGGAGACCGCCGACCGGCTGACCGGCAGCTCCGCGGCCAATGCTCCCACCGCCTGCGGCCCTTCTGCCAGGCGGCTGACGATGGCGCGCCGGGTCCCGTCCGCCAGCGCGCTCCAGCCGTCACTTACTCGGTCAGGATCCACTAACGGTTAGTAGTTCCTGACAGAGCGGCTGACGTCAAGGCCCCGCACGAGGTGGGCCTGGAAAGGGGGCTGGAACTATGTCACCGCCGCCGGGCCCGCGCCGAGGACCGCATCCGGTCCGCGAAAAGACACCGGCCTGACCAACCTGCGGCTGCATGACCTGGACCGGAACCGGATCTGGTGCGCGATCGTGGCCCTCGCGGTCGCGAACTCGCATGATGGGGAGTCCTGCATTCGGTAGTGTCAGCAGCCATGCAACGCCGAGCGAATTGCTGCAAGCCCTGATACTGCAGTTAGGTGCTGCGACAGCAAAGGCAACAACAAACTCCCGTCCTTCATAGCCGACAAGTAATCGGGATGTGTATCTGCAGACTTCGGAGTCGCTAAGATTGGCAGGGCCGAAGGCCATGTAATTTCTTACATAAGCGGCAACCAGAACATCCGGATTCGCGATGGATTCACGATTATAGATCGAAGGCTAGCTGACACATAATGTTCGAGTAGAGTGGCGTAAAGAATAATCCAGCATACTCGCGGATAATTGTACTGAATGGTACTACTGCGATAGCCAGCGCAGCGACGGGCTTTGAATAAGGTAATGACCAATGGGTCTTGTTGGTTAATCTTCTGTTGTGTCCGCGCTGGCCTGCGAGGGCTGTGCCTGGAGGCTGCTGATCAGCACGCAGGGCAGGGCGGAGGCTGCTGATCGGCGGCCCCAGGGGTAGACGCGGAGGCTGCCGGTGGGCGTCCAGCTATCATCTGAAACGGGGTCAGGTCCGGGAACCACGGCTCATCGCGCTCTAGCGCCGAAGCCCGGCCCAAAGCCGCAGATCAACTATGTCGGCAACGCGCTGCTTCGGCGGCGTGGCCGTCTGGCTGCGGCGCCAAAGAGAATCCTCAGAGAGCTTTCAGCTAACCTCCAGGCCACTGATGCTTACTTGACTTGATACGGGTAAGGAAGCGGGCAACGCACGGCCGGCAATCTTCGGCTCCAGACGGAAAGTACGCTGGGACCGGGCCAGAGGTGGTGGAGATGCAGGAAGACCAGAGCGGAAGCGGTAGTCAGCCGCAGGAGCGGGCCGGCGCGCGGCCACCGCTAGCGGGCGACGGCGTCCAGCATGCGCAGGGCGCGCAGCAGGTGCCGGACGAGGTCGAGCACACGCAAGATCTGGTTCAGTACATGTCGGACGCGGAAGTTCAGCCAGCCGAAGCCCAGCCAGCCGAAGCCCAGCCAGCCGAAGCCCAGCACAAAAAGCCACAGCCCAGCCAGCCGAAGCCCAGCCAGCCAGCCACAGCCCAGCCACAGCCCAGCCAGCCGAAGCCCAGCCAGCACCAGCCCAGCCAGCACCAGCCCAGCCAGCACCAGGCCTGTCGGCGATGCGTGGGGCGGACCTGGCCGATACCGATCGGGCAATGCGGGCGCACGACAGTGCCACGCCGCGCTCAGCCGACGGCCCGAAGCCAGCCGGGCCGGTAACTTACCCGCTGCCCGCCGCATACGGCCAGGCTGGCGGATTCACCCAGCCTGGCGGATACGGCCAGCCGGGAGGGGGCCAGCCGGGAGCGCCGGGGCAGCCGACCAGCTATGGCCAGGCCGGGGCCGGCAGTTACGGCCAGCCTGGCAGCCATGACCAGCCCGGGGGCTACGGCCAGCCCGGGGGCTACGGCCAGCCCGGGGGCTACGGCCAGCCCGGGGGCTACGGCCAGCCCGGGGGCTACGGCCAGCCCGGGGGCTACGGCCAGCCCGGGGGCTACGGCCAGCCCGGGGGCTACGGCCAGCCCGGGGGCTACGGCCAGCCCGGGGGCTACGGCCAGCCCGGGGGCTACGGCCAGCCCGGAGGCTACGGCCAGCCCGGAGGCTACGGCCAGCCCGGAGGCTACATCCAGCAGGGAGCGGCCAGCCCGGGCCGGCGCCGGCGCCGGCGCCGGACCATCGTGACCTACGTGGTGGTTGCCGCACTCGCCGCCGGTGTCGGCGCCGGGACCGTGCTGGCCATCAATAACGGTAAGTCGACCACCCCCATCGCCGGGCAGCCGTTCCGGCAGCGCGGGACGGGCGATTCCGGCGCAGGTTCGCAGGGCGGCAGCACCGGATCTGGCCTGAGTGATGCGGCCAGGCAGGCCATCGAGAATAAGGTGGTGCCCGGAGTCGTTGACATCACGAGCAGCCTCAAGTACACGGGCGGAACCGCCGAGGCTACCGGCATCGTGATCAGCCCGTCTGGCCTCGTCCTGACCAACAACCACGTAATCAACGGCAGCACAGAGCTGACCGCGTCGGTCGTCTCGTCGGGCCGGCGCTACAGCGCCACCGTGGTGGGCTATGACAAAGCTGACGACATCGCTGTGATCAAGCTGACCGGCGCGGCTGGCCTGAAAACGGTTTCAATCGGAGATTCATCCAAGGTCAAGGTCGGAAACTCCGTCGTTGCGTTTGGCAACGAAGACGGCCAGGGCGGGGCGCCTGCCGTCATCGGCTCGATCACCGCGCTGAATCAGACCATTACCGCCAGCGACGAAGGAAGTGCGAGCGGCCGCGAGACTTTGCACGGCATGCTGCAGACCGACGCGCAGATCGTTCCCGGCGACTCTGGCGGCCCGCTGGCGAATCTTAACGGCCAGGTGATCGGCATGAACACCGCCGCCGCCACCGGGACCTTCGGCGGCGGGCAGAACGTCGGCTTCGCGATCCCGGTCAATAAGGCAATCGCGGTTGCCCGGCAGATCTCGTCCGGGCAGGCCGGCCCGAACATCAAGCTCGGGCTGAGTGGGTTCCTCGGCGTCCTGGTGCCGGGGCAGAATGCCGCGAACGCCACCAACCCGCAGCGGCAGCGCGCCCTTCAGCTGCACCAGGCCAGCGGATTCGCCAACGGGCCCGGCAGGCAAGGCTGCCTGCCCACCGACCAGAACATGGGCATCCCGGCAAAGATTGCGCCGGTCAAGGCTGGCGCGCTGGTGGACGGCGTGCTGTGCAACACGCCCTCCGCGACCAGCGGACTGGCCAGCGGCGACGTCATCATCTCGGTGAACGGGCAGCCGGTAACCTCGCCTAGCTCACTAACTGCCACGATGGAGCAATTCCGCCCCAAGCAGCAGATCACGGTCGTCTGGGTGGACCCGTCCGGGCGCAAGCACACCGCTGGCATGACGCTTACCGCGCACCCGCCGGAGTAGCCGAGATTCGTCAGGTCGTGAGCCAGGTCCGCAGCCTGGCTTCGACCTCGACGATCTCGCTGAGCGCGACATGCTCGCCGGCCGTGTGCGCGACCTCGGGATCGCCCGGTCCGTAGTTGACTGCCGGGATGCCAAGCGCGTCGAACCTGGCCACGTCCGTCCAGCCCAGCTTGGCGCGCGGGGTACCGCCGACCGCATGGACGAACGCGGCCGCCGCTGGGTCAGCCAGGCCGGGCCTGGCGCCACTGGCCACGTCGGTGACGGTAACGTCCAAGCCGTCGAAGACTCCGCGCACGTGCGCCGCCGCCTGGGCTGGCGAGCGGTCCGGTGCGAACCGGTAGTTCACGGTGACCACGCACTCGTCCGGGATCACGTTATGGGCCACCCCGCCGCGCACCCCGACGGCGTTGAGTCCCTCGTGGTAGGTCAGCCCGTCGACTTCCGGCTGCCGCGCGGGGTAGCCGCGCAGGACGGCGAGGATGTCGCCGGCCGCGTGGATGGCGTTGCTGCCCTGCCAGGACCGTGCGCTGTGCGCGCGCTTCCCGGTCACCCTGATCTCGGCCCGCAACGTGCCCTGGCACCCGCCCTCGACAACACACCCGGTGGGCTCCAGCAGCACGGCAAAATCACCGGCCAGCAACTCCGGCCGCTGCCGGCTCAGCCGAAGCATGCCGTTGCGCGCTGCCTCGACTTCCTCGCAGTCGTAGAACACGTAGCTGACATCCCGGGACGGCTCCGGCACCGACGCCGCGAGGCGCAGCTGGACTGCCACCCCCGACTTCATGTCCGCGGTACCACAGCCGTACAGCAGGCCCCGTTTCAAATTTGAAGGCAGGTTGGCCGCGACGGGAACGGTATCGATATGGCCAGCCAGGATCACCCGCTGTGGCCGGCCGAGGCCGGTCCGCGCGACCAGCGCGTCGCCGTCCCGGTGCACGGTCAGGTGCGGCAGGCCGCGCAAGGCTGCCTCGATAGCATCAGCCAGCGGCTTCTCCGCGCCGCTCACCGACTCGATGTCGACCAGGCTCGCGGTCAGCTGCCCGGCGTCCTGGGCAAGATCTAGGTCCACCGCGGCAGCATAACCGCCAGCATGAAATAACTAACGGCAGGCATCAACGCGTGAACGGGGAGTGCACATGTTCCACGTCGGCTCCGAGGTCGGGCGTCTGCGGCAGGTCATCTTGCACCGCCCGGACCTTGAGCTCAAGCGGCTCACCCCGGACAACGCCGCCGAGTTGCTGTTCGACGACATGCTGTGGGTCAGCGAGGCACAGTCCGAGCACGACGCGTTCGCCGCCGCGCTGCGCGATCGTGGCGTGCGGGTGCACTACTACGCCGAGCTGCTGACCGTCACGATGCAGATTCCCGCGGCCAGGCAGTACGTGCTTGGCCAGGTGTTCGACTCGCGCTGGCACGGGCCGCTGGCGGTCGACGCGCTGCGCGGCGCGCTGGAAGGGCTGGACGCAGCCAGCCTCACCAGGTTCCTGATCGGCGGAATTACCAAGCGCGAGATCCTGGAGATGATCCCGGAGCCGAAGAGCATCGCGTTCCACTCGCTCGACCCGGACGGCTTCATCCTCGCGCCGCTGCCGAATCTGCTCTACCAGCGCGATACCTCCTGCTGGATCTACGGCGGCGTTTCCGTCAACACGATGCGCAAGCGAGCGCGGATGCGGGAAACGGTCAGCGACGAGGCGATGTACCAGTGGCATCCGATGTTCGCCGCCAGCCGCTTCGACTTCTGGTATCACGGCGCTGATGGCGGTCCGGCCTCCATCGAGGGCGGCGACGTCCTGGTGCTCGGCAACGGCGCCGTCCTGGTGGGGATGAGCGAGCGGACCACGCCACAGGCCATCGAGATGCTCGCACACCGGCTGTTCTCGGCCGGGGCCGCCGACCGCTTGGTGGCAATCGACATGCCGAAACGGCGCGCGTTCATGCATCTGGACACGGTGCTGACCATGGCCGATTACGGGGTGTTCATCAAGTATGCCGGGATGGGGATGCTGCCGTCCTACACCGTCGAGCCGGGCAGCGGGCCACTGGAACTCAAGGTCACCGATCACCCGCCGGAAGACCTGCACTCCGCGATCGCCGCGGCACTCGGCCGCACCAGGATCACCGTGCTGACGGCGACCCAGGACGTGCACTCGGCCCAGCGGGAGCAGTGGGACGACGGCTGCAACGTGCTCGCGGTCGAGCCCGGGGTGGTGGTCGCCTACGAGCGGAACGTCACCACAAACACGTACCTGCGGGAGAACGGGATCAATGTCATCACCGTGCGGGGCAGCGAGCTCGGCCGCGGCCGGGGCGGGCCGCGGTGCATGAGCTGCCCGATCGAGCGCGACGCCTGACCGGCACCACCGGAGCAGGGAACCCGCGCCAACGTCCATAGCGGGCGTAATTACCGCATATCGGATCAAGACATAGCAACTCACCGATAATGCCTGCACCCCTTTAGCTACCAATAGCGAACCATTAGGGCTACGCAGCCGAGTCATTTTGGCTGCATGACCTTCACAGCAACCGCGACCAGGGCGCCAGCGGCCTACCGGGCCGATACGGCCCATGACGGCAAGCTGACAGTCCTGATCCCCGCGCACAACGAGGAAGATCAGATCGAGGCCGTCATCGCCTCGGTACGCGGCCAGGCAAAGCCAGCAGATGAGATCATCGTGATCGCCGACAACTGCACCGATGGCACCGTCGCCCTGGCCCTAACGCTCGGCGTAACAGTGATCGAGACGCAGGGCAACAAGCACAAGAAGGCCGGCGCACTCAACCAGGTACTCAGCCTGATCCTGCCGGACGCATCCGACCAGGACCGGATCCTGGTGATGGACGCGGACAGCTACCTGGACGCCGATTTCACGACCGTTGCCTCATCCTGGCTGGCCGGGGACGGGAGCAAGGTCTTTGGCGGGATCGGCGGCACCTTCCGCGGACGCCGGGATTCGCAGGCGCCGGCCAGCCGGATCCGCCGGTTGCTGAACTGGTGGGTCGAGACCGTCCAGTGCAACGAATACGCCCGCTACGGCCGTGACGTCAACCGAAAGCGCGGCCGGGTTCTCGTGCTGACCGGCACCGCGACCCTGTTCAACGTGGTAGCTCTCCGCGCGGTGGTAGCGGCGCGCCGGGCGGGCCGCCTGCCGTGCGCGAACCCCGATGCTCCCGAGGTCTACGACACGAGCGTGCTGACCGAGGACAACGAGCTCACTCTCGCCCTGCTGCACCTTGGCTGGAAGGTACGCAGCCCGCGGGGCTGCACTCTCAGCACCGAGGTCATGCCGACGTGGCGCGACCTGTACCTGCAGCGGCTGCGGTGGAAGCGCGGCGCCATGGAGAACCTGGGCCAGTACGGGCTGACCAAGGTAACCGCGAAGTACTGGGGATACCAGATCCTGACCTTTCTCGGCGTCGTCGTCACCTCCGCATACCTGGGCAGTGTCGCGGCGGGCCTGGTCCTCGACCACGGGCTCCAGCTGCATCCGCTCTGGCTCGGCATCACAGTGATCTTCATGACCGAGCGAGCGGTCACCGTGCGGTCTCGCGGCTGGCGGCAGATGCTGCTCGCGATCGCGCTGCTCCCGGAAATGGTCTTCGACGTATTTCTTCAGGCCACTCATGCCAAAGCCCTTGCGGATTCGCTGCTCGGGCGATCCCGGACCTGGTGAAGGAGGAAGTCATGTATCACAAGGCAATAGGGCTCTGCGGCGTCAGCACGGCGGCATTCAGCCAGCCGACAGGGATGAACCTGGTCTGGCTGCTGCTCGCGATGTTCACGCTCCTAGCGGCAGGCCTCGCCATCGGCCGGCTGATCCCGCGCAGGAACCGCCCGGTCAAGGACGGGCCGCAAGCGCCGCGCGGCTAGTCCCGCGGCGGCGGCCTGCACCCGGGCAGCTACCGGCAGAGAACCTGTTTCGCAAGCCAGGCAAGCCACCATAGAAATCACGCCAGCCTCTGGTCGGCGCCGGCCCCAGCCGGCACCGGCCGGGGCTGGCTCTTATTTGGCGTTGTTGGCTGGCGTTGTTACCTGGCGTCGTGCAGCACCAGTCCCAGGGTCCGGCGCCTGCCGGAGCGGACCACGCTGACACCGTGCCGCACGGGCGCCGCGGTGAAGCCCCGCTGCGACGGCACCGGCCGCACGCTGGTGCTGAAGACCAGCGCCTGACCCTGGCCGAGCGTGGTCACTGTGCCGCGTGACTGCGCCCGCGGCCGCTGCTCCACCAGCAGGAACTCCCCGCCGGTGTGATCGGTACCGGGCGCGTCCAGGCCGATGACGACCTGCAGCGGGAAGTAAAGCTCGCCGTAGAGATCCTGATGCAGCGCGTTCCAGTCGCCTGGCCCGTAACTGAGCAGCAGTGGCGTCGGCCGCGGCTGGCCGGCCGCATGGCATTTGCCGAGCCAGTCCGGGAAGTCATCCGGCCACGGCGCCGGCCGGCCCAGCCGGCCTGCCCAGTCCCTGGCGACGGGCAGCAGATGCGGCCAGAACCCGGCCCGCAGCGCGCTGACCGAGGCCGGGACCGGGTCGGCGAAGTACCGGTACTGGCCGCTGCCGAACCGGCGGGGGGCCATGTCGATCGTCGACCGGAACAGGTTGTCGTGGGCGTACAGCGCGGCGATCTCAGCGCATTCGGCCGGCGAGAGCAGCGGCTCGGTCAGCGCGCAGCCCAGTTCGTTCAGGTCGCCGGCCAGCCGGTCCCAGTCGAGTGCGTCCACCCGCCCGGATGGTGCTACCGCGGTGTTGATCTCGGTAATCATGCTGCCTCCAGTTCCAGTAGCGCCTGCTTCGCCGCGGCCCCGCCGGCGTACTGGCCGATCGAGCCGTCGCCGCGCACCACGCGGTGGCACGGTATGACCACCGGAAGCGGGTTCCGCGCGCACGCTGTGCCGACCGCGCGTACTGCCGCCGGGCTGCCCGACGCCGAAGCCACGGAGCCGTAGCTGGCGGTGTTCCCGTAACCGATCCGCATCAGGTGCTCCAGCACGATCCGGCGAAACCCGTGCGCCAGCTGCAAGTCGAGGTCCAGCCCGAACGACTGCCTGGTCCGGGCGAAATACTCCGCCAGCTGACGGGCAACCGGATCCAGCCGGGCCGGCGCGTGCAGCACGCGCGGGCTGACCCGCTCGGCCAGCGCGGACAGCACGGCATCGTGGTCCTGCGCCGGGTACGCAACCCGGACCAGGCCGCGCTCGGTCGCGGCGAGCAGCAGCTCGCCAACTGGCGTGTCGATGGTGCGGTAGGCGACGTCGAGGATGCCGTCGCGCGCCGCCTGTTCGGCCAGCCGGGCCCGGAGCGTCCGGTAGGCGGGGTCGTCCTCGGCGGCCAGCGGCGAAAGGAAGCTGGCGTCGGGCTGCGCGTCGGGCTGCATGTTTGGCTGCGTGGTCATCATGGTGCTGTCTCCTGCTGGTCGGGCTGGTAGGTATTGCGGAGGGCCGCGATGCCGTCGGCCGCGCTGCGCCGCGCGGCGGCCTCGCTGCTGCCCAGGAGCTTGCCGACCTCGTGGTAGGGCAGGTCGGCAAGGTAGCGATAGGCAACGGCGCCTCGCTGCTTGGGCGGCAGCGCGCGCAGTGCGTCCCGGAGCGCGTCGTCGGGCTCGGCCGGAATGCCATAGCTAGCAGGCCGCTCGGGCACCGCCGCGGCCGGGACCGGCGCGCGCGCGATGGCGCGGTGCCGGTCGACCGCCTTTCGGTGCGCGATGGTCAGCAGCCAGGCCCGGACGTTGCTACCCGGCCTGAGCTGGGGATATGCGCGCAGTGCCGCCAGGAATGTCTCGGACCACGCATCATCAGCGTCGGCCGGATCCAGCATTGCCCGGCACACCCGCAGGACCGTGGGCCCGTGCTCATGCACGATCTGCTCAAAGGGTTTCACTGTCACATCATGTAAACGCCCGCCAGCGCGCTGGCGTGAGGTCGGGGGGCCGGCCGGTCGGCCCGGTGCTCGTCAGGCTGGCGGTCGATAGGGTCGGATCATGGAATATCGCGCGCTGGGCGCTCCGGTCTCCGGGTCTCCGTCCTGTCCATGGGCACCATGACGTTCGGCGGTTGCGGAGGCTTGGCTGACGCCGGATCCACCGTGGTGGACGAGGCACGACGCCAGGTCGACCAGTGCCTGGCCGCAGGCGTGAACCTCTTCGACACGCGGACGTCTAGTCCGGCGGGCTGTCCGAGGAAATCCTGGGCAGGCGCTGAAGGGCCGCCGGGACCAGGTGCTGGTCGCTGCCAGGGTGCGGATGCCGTTGGGTGACGGGCCAAACCGCCAGTGACCGGCTGTCCGCGGCTGACCTGACCCTGCTCGGGCGGCATCGCTAGGCAGCCGGACGGCATCGCTAGGCAGCCGGACGGCATCGCTAGGCAGCCGGACGGCATCGCTAGGCAGCCGGACGGCGGAGACCGCAGGCCGGGCCGCAGGATCGCACTGGGCCCGGCCAGCCTCGGCGGGACAGCACCGCACCGACCTCGGCGGCGACGCGGCACGGCCGCTTGGTTACGTCGGCCCAGTCGTATCGCAGCGTGATGATCCCATCAGCCGCATTGGCGTTGTCCCGCCGCACGTCCGCCCACCGTGCCTCGGCCGGATGAGCTAGCCGGCCGTCTGTTTCGACGACCACCAGGTACTCCCGGTAGAGCGCATCCAGGTACTCGCTGCGCTTTCCGCGGACCACGCGGAACTGTCGCTGCGCTCGCGGCAGCCCATGGCCCCGCTCGACGTCGTGTAGATAGCGGTACTCAAGGACCGCATGGACGCCATCGGCGACGTCACCGAGCGCGAGTTGCAGCCCCTCGCGGAAGCGCAGCCTGGTGCGCTTCGACATCGCGTCATTGACCAACTGCGGCGTCGTCAGCCGCCCGCCGCAGGCAGCGCATAGCCAGGCCAGGGCGTCGTCAAAGGTCCGCGCCACATCGGTGAGGTCCAGCACGGTCTCCTCAACCCGGGTGCGGGGCGGGGACTGGGCTGGATGGCAGGCGTGGCGGATGCGCTTTGATCGATGGATGATGACGCCCGCTATCAGCTCGGGACGGCGGTCGACGGGCACGGTGACGTGGATTGACTGCGATGACTTTCGTGCCATGCCGTGCATTTCGGCTGCGGTGTAGTGGCTGAGGGCGGCACCCGGCCCGGCCCGCAAGACCGCCGCCCACAGCAGTGCTGCCCGGCCAGGCTCGCCGCTGAAGGCGGCAAAGACGCCACGGTGAATGCGCTGCCAGCGGCCGCCGTCGAGCTGCGCCTGGATCGTGTCCTTGGTCAGGCCCGTCAGGAGTGCCTGGCGGGTGGTGACCACTCCGCGCTGGAATTCGGCAAGGTCGCGGAAGGTTGCCGGGAGGCATTGCATGCTGCTCAGGGTGGGTCATCGCGCCGGCACGCGGCACGTCCGAATTCACTCCTGTGGATATCCGAATTCACTCCTGTGGACAACTGTGCTGATTGGCGCGCACTGGCGTAGCTCAGTCAATGATCGTGGAGGGTTGTTAGTGCTGGAGCACTAACAACCCTCCACGATCATTGACTGCCGCGTTCGACGGCGTTGTGCGTGATGCCTAAGTTTCTAACGAGGTTGATGAGGTCATTGAGGTTATGAATGGAGCCGCGGAAGCCACCGCCAGGGACGCGGCAGCCACCAGGCACGCGAGACGGCGGGGCATTGGGCCGGAAGTTGTCCGGCGCAGCCGGAAGTTGTCCGGCGCAGCCGGAAGTTGTCCGGCGCATGTATCAGGTTCACGGCTGCGTCCTCTATTTCAAGAGGGTCCGGGACCGGCCTGGTTGCCGGGATCGGGGCGCCGAACTTTGCCAGACAAGGAAGGGCACACGATGGCGTACAAGTATGGCCGCCGGCCACCAAAGAACGCGCCCGCGCTGCGGCTCGGGAGTTTCCTGCGCAGGGGGGCAGACGGGGTTCCTGCGCACCCGGACGAGGAGGACTACCTGGCCGACCTGGCCGACTGGCAGATGCTCGGCAACGACGCCGTGGGCGACTGCAACGCAGTCACCTGGGCAAACATGCGCCGGCTCGTCACCGCGCACCTGTCCACCGAGTACTACCCGACCCAGGCGCAGGTGTTTGAGTTCTACCAGACGCAGAACCCGGACTTCGATCCGAACGGCAGCCAGCGGACGAACGGGCCGGGAAGCAACGCTGACCAGGGCATGGTCATCCAGACTGGGCTGGAGTACCTGCACGCGACGGGCGGCCCCGACGGCGTAAAGGCGGTCGCGTTCGCCAAGGTCGACCACACCCAGATGGCGGAAGTGAAGGCCGCTCTCGCCATTTTCGGCGGGCTGTGGCTGGGAATCAACGTGCTTGAGGCGAATCAGCACGAGTTCGCCAATGGCAAGCCGTGGACGGACGTGATCGGCTCCCCGATTGAGGGCGGTCACGCCATTCTCGGCGGCGGCTACTCCTCGGACGTCAAGTTCATCACCTGGGCCAAGGAGACCGAGTTCGCCGAGTCGTTCTGGAACGGCGTGGTCCAGGGTAATCCGCTGGTCGAGGAGGCCTGGGTCGCCATCTGGCCCGAGCACCTGGGCACGAGGGGATTCGCGCAGGGCGTCGACCAGAATCAGCTCGCGGCCGACTACCAGGCCCTGACCGGCAGCACCCTGTCGCTGCCCTGAGGCGGCTAGCCCGGCGCCGGGCCGGCCGGCCAGTCTCGGGGAACAGCCCGCCAGCCCGGGCCGGGGCCTGAGCCAGCCGGTCGGCCGGCTCAGGCCTGGCGGCGGGCGGCCAGGTGCGACGCGGCGGAGTGGATGGCGCCTTTGCCGCCGCCGGCCTGCTCTATATGGTGACATGCGGCGGCAGCGGAAGACCGCGCTCGAGGTCCGGGATCCGGCGTCACTGCCGTGGATCGGCGCGGTGCTCGGCCGGATCAGCGACATCCTGGCCGACCTCGGGCCGTAGCACAGCTGCCAGTGGCCCATCAGCCTGGCCTTTTGTCATTCGTGCTTAATGATTCCCGGGTAGCCTCCGGAGGCATGCGCTACGTCAACGGGCGGCCGTGGCCCGCTGCCGTGCTGATCATGACCACCATCAGCTGCGGGCTACGGAGCAGGCGGCCGTGACGCATGGCCAGCGCCGCCGGGGCGGATTCCGGCTGCAGCAGCCCCTGGAGTCGCCGGGCCAGGCCCGAGCGGGGGCCAAGCCGCCTGAACCCGAGCGACCTGGAGCCGACCGGCCGCGATCCGGGCGAGCGCGAACCTGGTGGCCGGGATCAGAGCAGCCTGCCGATGACCGGCCACATCCCGGGCTGGCGGGATCCGAATGGCCGGGAAACGATCAGGAACACCCCGCGCGGCCGCCGTGGATGCTGCCGGCCAACTCCGATCCGCAACTGCCCGCCATCATCCGCGCCCTCCTAGCGCGCCGGGCCGCGCGGCGGGCTGACCGGCGGGCCGCCAGGAAGGCGCGGCGGACGATCGCCGGCCGCCATCCGGTCGTTACCGCCTTCGCCGCCGTAACCGTCGCGCTAATTCCGGTGTGGGTGTCGCTGGGCGGCGCGCTTACCAACCCGAGCCTCGGCAACTCGGTCTCCGCGCGGTTCGCCGAGTGGGCCCGCGACCATGGCGCGAGCCCGGTCGTCAACTGGGCCGAGAACGCCTGGTACTCAGCCCATCCGCCGCCAGTGGGCGGTGCTCCGGCCAAGGGTTCCATCCCCGGGCTGCAGTCGTCCGGCCAGCCAGGCCACCACCGGAAGGGCACGCATGCCGCCGCGCACCTGCCGCGCCCGGCGAGGATGTCGACCCCGGCGAAGCACCCGCTCGCCGGCGAGGGAGTCTGGCACCCGGCCGGGCGGACGGTCGGCGGCGTTCCCGCCGTCTACCAGACCTGGGTGCGCCCCGATGGCGTGCACACGAGCCTGGTAACCGGGGTGGCCTGGATGGATACCAAGCTGCTCCGGGCAACGCTCTACTCCGGCAGCACGATCCCCGGCGGCGGGCCGTACCGGCATACCGCCCCGATCGGTTCGGCCAGCGCGAGAAGCGTGGTCGCCGCGTTCAACGCCGGCTTCCTCATGCAGAACGCGCAGGGCGGCTACTACACCGAAGGCAAGACGATCGCGCCATTGCGGAAGGGCGCCGCGTCGTTCGTCATCTACCGCAACGGCTCGGTCAACATCGCCGCCTGGGGCAGGGACGCGACGATGGGCCCGAGCGTGGTCTCGGTACGGCAGAATCTCGCGCTCCTCGTCGATCACGGCAAGGCCACCCCCGGACTCAACCCCAGCGATACCACGAAATGGGGATTCACGCTGGGCAACCAGGTCTACGTATGGAGATCGGGTGTGGGCATCACGGCCGACGGCGCGCTCGTCTATGTCGGCGGACCTGGGCTTAACATCACGACGCTCGCCGATCTGCTGGCCCGGGCCGGGGCCGTGCGCGCCATGGAACTCGACATCAACACCGACTGGGTGGACTACGCGACGTACGATCCGCGCAGTGCCACCGGCGCCGCCACGGCGGCGAACGGCAAGGCGCTGCTGCCCGGGATGGTAGGCGGGGTGGGCCGCTACTTCACGTCGTACTGGTCGCGCGACTTCTTCACGATGTCAGGCCGTTACCCCGGGTCGTGACTCAGCTCCCTCAGCTGGGGACCGTCCGGACAAGATCACGGTCGGCGGCCGGAGATCAGAGTGAAGGGGTTGATCTTTCCGGCGGCCAGAATGTACCAGGCGGTCGCGCCAGTGTGCAGCGACGTGTAGTAGAAGCCGCCGCCGCAGTCGCCGAGCCCGTTCCTTGAGGCCGCGATGACGCCTAGGCCGTTGTTGTCGGGCCCGTGCGTCTGGGCATAGTAGACGTCCGCCAGGTACCTTGCCGCTGTGGCAGCGTCCCCTGGCCCGCCGCGAAGTTCAAGTGCGTCAGCGAGGTGCGCAGTTCCCTCGAACCAGACGCCCGAACGGTCCGCATGGCAGAAGCTCACGCCGCTGAACCCGCCGGCGAAGACGGCGAGGTTGCGCACGTCCCAGCCGACCGACGCCGCATAGCCGGGATCGCGCAGGGCCAGGTACGACCAGCTGTTGACATCTTCGGGCAGGACGACGTCGTTCGCGGTCTGCCCGTCCACGGTCGTTCCGACGTAGAACCGGCCCTGGGGTGCATTCCACATCCCTGCGACAAAGCGCCTCGCCCACGCCGCCCTAGCCGACCAGGCCGGATCGCCCGTCTCCGCGGCGAGCATGCCGAAGAAGGCATACAGGTCGATATTGTGCTCGGTGGACTTCCATTCGATCTTCTGGCCGGTCGCCTTCTCACCGCCGGTATACCCGCCCTGCCCCCGCGTGTCGTAGCAGTGGGCCTGAATCCAGTTCCCGATCGCTTCCGCCCCCGCGAGGTAGGCATTCCTGCCGGTAGCCGCGTAGAGCTGGACAAGGGCCTGGCCGGCCTACGCCATGCCTCCCACGTAGGCGGCCGCATTGGTGGCCTTGGCATCGCCAGGGCTGCGGAGGGGGGTCGGCGCGTACGCAGCGCGGATGCGCCCGTCATGTTGCGGATCGTTTGCCTGCACATACAGCAGGCCGTCGCCGATGACCGCTGCCCTCGACCGCCGAGCCGGGGTGCCTGCCGCCAGGTACGCATCGATGACAAGCGCATCGTCGTAGGTCACCGCGGCCGTGAAGTGCTGCCTTCCTAGGGCGCCTCCGGTGAAGCTCTGCACGAGGCGGGGGGCGGAGCCGGTTGCGTACCGGTCCATCATCCGGCCGAGGAACAAGTAGGCATCCGCGACGCTCCGCTTCAGCTGCCTGGCCGGAACGCGGGCGGCCGGGGCCGCCGTGGCGCGATCCCCGGCAGGCCAGCAGCCCGCGACGCTGGTGGCAACGACAGCCGCCCCGGCCACCACGGCAACACCCGCCAGTGCGATCCGGCTCATTACCGCCCCCCGCCGCGGCCGTACCCCCCGCCGCGGCCGTACCCGGCCGCCGTCTCGTCGGCTGCCAGCGTTTCGCGTCGTTGCGGCGACTCGAGCGGGCCGCCGGGTGGATTCACCCGCAGGTATCACGTATTGTAATTCAGATGTAACTCATTGCCATCAAACGTATGCATGTCCGGACGCGGGGGCAACTGGAGTGGGCAGATGACGAGCAGCAAACGTGGCAAGCCGCAAGGGCGGACGCTGGTGGCCGGGGACGTCGTGCCGATGCGGGACAGGGCGGTGCAGCATGCCGCGTCGTAATATCCCGAATGCAGCGCTGCGGACCGTCCGGGTTCTGGTGACCGGTGTCGGCGGCCCCGCCGCGGTTTCGGTCATGAAGTCCCTCGGCCGCGACCCGACGGTGGAACTCATCGCGGCTGACATGGACCCCTGGGCTGCCGGGCTCTACCTGGTGCCACCGGATGCGAGAACACTGATTCCGGCCGGCCTCGACCCCGCCTTCGCAGGAACCTTGCTTGCCCGCTGCGTGGCGATGGGGGTGAACATCGTCATCCCGACAGTCGATTCCGAGCTGCGGCCGCTGAACGGGGCCCGCGCAGATTTTGCCCGGAACGGGATCCAGCTGCTGCTGGCGCCAGGCCCGGCGCTGGACGTCACGCTCGACAAGCTCGCCCTCGTGCGGCGCTGCGCCGGGCACGTCCGGGTGCCGCGGACCGAATGTTTCGACGCTCCCCCTGATCTGGGCTCCTGGGCCTACCCGGTTGTCGTCAAGCCACGGAGCGGCAGCGGGTCCAGGGACATCTCCGTCGTGCAATCCAGCCGATCGCTCGCCGCGATGGACGCATCCGCCGACTTCATCATCCAGGAGTACCTGCCCGGCGATGAGTACTCCATCGACGTGCTCGCCGATGCCGGGGGGCACGTGGTAGCCTCCGTGCCGCGGGACCGCACCAGGGTGGACTCGGGTGTCTCGGTAGCCGGCCGGACGATCCACGACACCGAGCTTGAGCAGTTCGGCAGTGCCGTCGCCGCCGCTACCGGCCTCACCTATGTCGCGAACGTGCAATGCCGCCGGGACCTGGCCGGCCACCCGGCTCTGCTGGAGGTGAACCCGCGCTTTCCCGGTGCCATGCCGCTGACAGTGGCAAGCGGTGTCGACATGCCTCGGATGGCCCTGGACTCACTCCGCGGCCTGGCGCTGCCCGGGCATGCCGACTTCCGCGAGATAGCCATGATCCGCTACCTCGAGGAGCGTTTCATCGAGCTGGGCGAAGTCCAGAAGCTCACGGCATGAATACCGGCCCCCGGCTGGATGAGGACTACCACGTCCACTCGACGTTCTCCGACGACGCGGTGAGCACCCTGGCCGGGAACGTCGCCGCCGCGCGTGAGCGCGGGCTGCGGACGCTCTGCCTGGCCGACCACGTCCGCCGCGGGACGCCATGGGTGCCGGAGTTCCTGTCCGCCGTGCACGCGCTGCGGCCGGTGCCCGGACTTGACGTGCTGGCCGGGGTGGAAGCAAAGATCCTGGACCGGGCCGGGCGGCTTGACCTCCCGGACGGCGCTGACGGCGCGGATCTCGTCCTGGTCGCAGATCACCAGTTCCCGGGTGATCGCGGGCCGGTCCATCCGCGGAAGATGCGGGACGCGATAGCCGCCGGTGCGATCACGGCGCAGGAGGTGATCGATTGCCTCATCGAGGCCACGGCCAACGCCCTGAAGGCGGCCGGGCGGCCCCAGCTTGCGCACCTGTTCAGCGTGCTGCCCAAGATGGGGATCGATGAGTCCAGCGTCCCTGATCAGGCGATCGGCCACCTCGCGCGCCGGGCCCGCATCGCCGGTGCGCTGCTGGAAGTCAACGAGAAGTGGGCCTGCCCGTCGGCCCGGACCGTCCGGGCGTTCGCGGCTGCGGGCGTGCGGCTGGTGGCGAGCACTGACAGCCACGACTGCCGCGACATCGGAGTCTACGTTTGGGTCCGGGGCATTGCCGGTGCCGCCTTCCCTGGCCCGGTGCGGTGATGCACCAGGTGCTGATCGCCCTCAAGTGGGTGCTCGTGGTCCTCGTCATGGTCGGCGCGGTGCCCCTGGTGGCAGCGGCCTACCAGTACGTACTCGTCGCGTTCCATTTCCGCCGGAACCACTACCCGAACTGCGCGCCGTACTTCCCGCGCACCGCCATCCTGGTGCCCGCGTGGAATGAGGCACTGGTCATCGGGGCGTCGATCGACCGCCTCATGGGGCTCAACTACCCGCCGGAAGCCCTGCGGGTCTTCGTGGTCGACGACGCGAGCACTGACGATACGCCTGACGTGATCCTGGCCAAGGCCGACGAGTATCCGGGGCAGGTCTTCCACCTGCGCCGCGACAAGGGGGGCGAGGGCAAGGCGCATACCCTCAATCACGGCCTGCGGATCATCCTTGAAGACGACTGGATGCAGGCGCTGCTCATCATGGACGCCGATGTGATCTACGAGCCGGATTCGCTGCGCATGATGACCCGCCACCTTGCCGACCCGCAGGTCGGCGCCGTCACCGCCTACATCAAGGAAGGCAGCCGCCCCGGCAATTACCTCACCCGGTTCATCGGCTTCGAGTACATCACCGCCCAGGCCGCCGCCCGCCGCGGCCAGAATGTGCTGGGCGCCGTCGCGTGCCTGGCCGGTGGCGCGCAACTGCACTCGCGGGCCAACCTGGAGGCGATCGGCAGCCGCATCGACACCTCCTCGCTCGCCGAGGACACCTTCACCACGTTCAAGACCCAGCTGGCCGGAAATCGCGTGATCTTCGAGCCGCACGCGACGGTATGGGCGGAGGAGCCTGGCGACATCAGGGGCCTGTGGAAACAGCGCCTGCGCTGGGCGCGCGGCAACGTTCAGGTCACCAAGCAGTTCGCCCGGGTGTGGTGCCGGCCGAGCCGCGTCCACCGGCTGGGCAGTGTCAGCTTCTCGGTGTTCTGGTTCTGCTTGTTCCTGCTCCCGCTCTTCATGATTTTCGCGTCCGCGTCCCTGATCATCTTGTACTTCGCAGACTTCCCGATGGCGTGGATCACCTTCCACGCGTTGTGGATCATCAATGCCCTGACCTATGTCTTCATCACGTCCTATGTGCTGATGATTGACTGGCAGACGGGCCGCCGCACCTGGCTGGAAGGCATCCTGTTCCCCGGCGTTGTCTCGGTGGCCATCATCATCGGGGCCTGCTTCCCCAGCCTGCTGCGGATGTTCTTCTACGACGTCCTGCCCATCGCGGGGATCGTGCTGACTGCCGCGGAACGGCGCAGTCTGGTCTTGTTCGCCTACGCCTGGCTCGCGCTCTCCATGGTGGTTGCGTTCATCGGCAAGACCATCGAGCCACGCCGGTTCGGGCGGCTGCTTTCGCCGGTGTTCATCTACATCGCGGGGTACGGGCCGCTGCTGTGCGCCTGCACGTTCACCTCCTACCTGAAAGAACTGCGTGGTGCGGAGATGACCTGGGATAAGACGGAGAAGACGGGCAAGGTGGCGATGCCGACATGACCCAGTTCCTGCTCGCAGTCAGATGGCTGCTCGTGGTGCTCGTGCTGATCGGCGCCGTCCCGCTGCTGGTCGCCAGCTACCAGTTTCTGCTCGTCGCGCTGCACTTCCGCCGGTCACATTACCGGGAGTGCCAGCCGTGGTTTCCGCGCACGGCGATCCTGATCCCGGCCTGGAACGAGCACGCGGTCATCGGGGGGTCGATCGACCGTCTCATGCTGCTGGAGTACCCGCGGGAGTCGCTGCGGATCTTCGTCGTGGACGATGCCAGCACCGATGCAACGCCGCAGGTCCTCCAGGCGAAGGCAGCCGAGTATCCGGGGACCGTCTTTCCCCTCCGTCGGGACACGGGCGGGGAAGGCAAAGCGGCGGCGCTGAACCACGGCCTCGCCGTGATCCTCGCCGACGGCTGGATGCAGGCCATCCTGATCATGGACGCGGATGTCATGTACGTGCCGAGCGCGCTGCGCATGATGACCCGCCACCTGGCCGATCCCGAGGTCGGCTCGGTCACGGCCTACATCAAGGAGGGCAGCCAGCCGGGGAACTACCTGACCAGGTTCATCGGCTACGAGTACATCACCGCCCAGGCCGCAGGCCGCCGGAGCCAGGACGTGCTAGGCGTGATCGCCTGCCTGGCGGGCGGAGCGCAACTCCACTCGCGGGTGAATATCGAGGCCGTCGGCGGCCGGATCGACGCGACCACGCTGGCCGAGGACACGGTCACGACCTTCAAGACGCAGCTTGCCGGGCGGACTGCGATCTTCGAGCCGCATGCGACCGTGTGGGCCGAGGAGCCTGGCAGCATTGCCGGGCTATGGCAGCAGCGGCTGCGCTGGGCCCGCGGAAATCTGGAGGTCACCAGGATGTTCCGGCATGTCTGGTTCCGGCATCAGGCCGCCTGCCGGCTCGGCAGCATCAGCTTCGGGCTGCTCTGGTTCTGCCTGCTACTGCTGCCGGTCCTGATGGTCTGCATCTCGGCATCGCTGGTCGCGCTCTATTTCATCGACTTCCCGCTCGCCTGGACCACCTTCAGGGCGCTATGGCTGATTAACGTGATCACCTATGTCTTTATTACGTCGTTTGCCCTGCTTATCGACCCGGCCGTCGGGAAGCGCTGCTGGCGTCAGGCGGTCATGTTCCCCGGCGCCGTCAACGTGCTGATCATCGCCACCGCCGTGCTGCCCGGGCCGCTAGGGTGGGTATACCACCGGCTTCTCGGCGTCAGCGGCTTCCCGATGACCATGGGCTGGGCCCGCGGTGCCGTCCTGTTCATCTACATCTGGCTGGCCGGCTGCATGGGCGTCGCCTACCTGGCGAAGGTTGCCGAGCCGCACCGGCTCGGCAAGATTCTCAGCCGGGTCCTCGTCTATATCGGTGGCTACGGGCCGCTGCTCTGCGCGATCACCACGACCGCTTACGTTCAGGAATTCCGGGGGGCCGACCGGCACTGGGCCAAGACGGAGAAGACCGGCAAAGTGGCGGCACCGGAATGACGGCCGGGCCACCGGGCCAGCCGCAGCGTCCGCCATCGGCGGGGTTGCCCCTTCACCCCGCCCAGGTACCAGACCCGCCGCAGCAGCCGGTCGCTAGCCAGGTCACGGCTGCGCCGCCGGCCAAGCTGGGTGACCAGACGGCTGCTGGCCAGCCGCCAGTGAGCGGCGGCCGGCCGGCGTTCCCTGGTGCGGAACCTCGCGGCGCCGTCATTCGACGAGGAGGTCGCCAGCGCGCTCTCCTATGAGAAGGGCCTCGCCGTCAAGGCGCTGCTGTCTCTCGCGCTCGTCGCCCTCGTCATCGCGTTGCGCATGTACTTCCTTGGGTAAGGACGCCGGCAAATTCAGCAGCCGAAGCTTTCGCCGCGAAGCATCCCGGATCCATATTCAGCCCGGAAATGAATTCTTACGCCCTATCAAGTGTCGAACGCAAACTGCTATGATGAATTTACGTAGCGGGTAAGAAATCTCGGCACTATTAGCAGATTCGGATATTTTCCGGATATCTCCCTTTTAGCCGGGGGCGGCTGCCGTGACGGCCAGGCTAACGGGGCATTCGTCGGGGGCGTGATTTGGCATGCGGGTTCTGATATTCCATGGCTACCTCTTGCGGGGCACCGGAAGTAATATTTACAATACGGAACTGGCCCGCTGGCTGGTGAAGCTCGGCCACGAGGTGCACCTGTTCTGCCAGGACGTGCACGCGGCGGAATTCGACTTCGTGGACGCTGTCGGCCGCTGGCACCATGGGCGGCTGGACGTCGAGACTGTGCGCCAGCCGGTCCGCTGCACGGCCTACATCCCGGACATCGGCAGCCTCCTGCCGGTCTATGTGGCCGATCGCTATGACGGACTCGACGCGCGCATCTTCCCGGAGCTGACAGACGGTGAGATCGAACGCTACATCGCGGCCAACGCCGCCGCGGTGCGCGATGTCGTCGCCGCGGTCGAGCCGGACGCGGCCCTCGCGAACCACATCGTGATGGGCCCGGTGATCCTGGCCCGCGCGCTGGCCGGCCGGATCCCATTTGCGGTCAAGATCCACGGCTCGGCGCTTGAGTACACCGTCCGGCCGAACGGAGGGCGATTCGGCGCGCTTGCCCGCGAGGGCCTGGCGGCGGCAGTCGCGGTACTCGTCGGCTCCCGGCATACCGCCGAGAGCCTGTGGGAGGTCGTTGGCATGCCGGACCTTCCTTCTCGCACCCGGCTCCTCCCGCCGGGCGTCGATATCCGCCGGTTCCACCCGCGCCCGCCAGCAGAGGCCAAAGGCAGGCTGCGGGCGCTGGCCGAGCGCCTGGAGACAGACCCACCCGCCTGGGGCGGCGAACCTGACGCGGCGCAGGAACTCCGGGCGGCCGACCCTACCCGGGACCATATTGTCAGCTTTGTCGGCAAGCTCATCGTCTCGAAGGGCGTGGACTTGCTCATCGCGGCGTGGCCACTTGTCATCGACCGCGTTGCCGAGGCCCGCCTCATGATCGCCGGCTTTGGCGCCTACCGTGCCGGGCTGCTGGAACTCGTACGCACGCTGGGCGACGGCGACCTGGCGGCCGCGCGCATCATCGCCGGACGCGGGCGGGAACTGGAGGGCGGGCCACCGGGTGAGCTGCACTACCTGGCTGCGTTCCTCGACGGGCTCGCCGGCCTCGAGCGAGTGCGCTACGTGAATTCCGCACGTACTGCCATGCGGCGTGTTCATTTCACCGGGCGGATCGAGCACGATGACGTTTCCGAGTTGATGTGCGTATCCCAGGCGCTGGTCATCCCCAGCACATTCCCGGAGGCGTTCGGCATGGTCCTGGCGGAAGCCGCGTGTTGCGGGTCGATTCCGCTTTCGGCAGCCCATTCGGGACTCGCGGAGGTGACCGCGGTGCTAGCCCCCGCGCTTCGCCAGAACCTGCGCGCTCAGCTGTCCTTCCAGCTGGGTCCGGGCGCCGTCCGGGAAATCGCCGACAAGCTGGCCGGCTGGCTGGCCTTGACCGCGAACACGCCGAATGCCTGGAGACAGGCCAGCAAGGCCATGACGGAAGTCGCCTGCGCCGAGTTTGGCTGGCCGGAAGTGGCCAGCGGCGTGGTGGCCGCCATCCAGGGACGGCTCGCGGGGCTCCCGCAGGTGCCTGCTGGCAGAGCCGATGGCCTGGCAGTCCCTGCCCAGGCCGACTCGGTCCGGGCGACAAGAAGCGTTGGCTGATACGTGAATCAACGATTCACATCCGCCCGGTGACGGTCCGTAGGACCATCGAATTCTTAAGTCCGGCGCGGGAATCGGCGGCTCGGGCCGTCGGCGGTACCAGCAAGGACAGCACGCAACCCGGCTGGACATGCGCGATGTCGCGGCGTGCGCTGCGGACCGGATGTCATTCCGTGCGGTGGGCACCGCCAGGGATGCTGCCGCGGACGCCTGACGCCCGCGGCAACGGCTGCCGGGGCACCGCAGCCGACCTGGCGCTGACTGGCGGCGACGCCACCTGCGGCGGGCCGGCTCCGTGGCCGGCCGCGACCGCGCCCCCGTCGCGGATCACCTCGAATGCCTCGGCGTAGCGCCCTTCTGCATACCGGGACCAGTACCTGGCCGTCGACTCGATCAGGTCAGGCTCCAGGTAGGCCCGCACCTCGGTCTGTGTACTGAAGGCGTCGATTGCCTGCAGCTTCGCGTCGAGGAACCCGTCAATCGTGACGAACCGGCTAGGCCGGAACTCGGTCGTCGCCGATGGTGACTGAAAGCAGTAGACCCGGCCGACCTCCCGGGCTGCCACCATCGCGGCCCGGTGCGTGTTGCGGTGATCCTGGTGCACGTCGTGGATCGAGTGCGTATAGATCACGGTGGGCCGCACCTCCGCGACGACCCGGCTGATGATCCTTATCGTCGGATCCGCCTCGCTGATCCTGGTGTCCTCCAGGTCCTCTAGGTACAGCCGGGCCCCGATGATATCCGCGGCCCGCTCCGACTCGCCCGCCCGCATGGACTCCGTGCCGCCGCGGGCGCCGCGGCTCAAGGTCAGGATCGCGACGGAATGGCCCATGTCACGGTGCGCGAAAAGGGCGCCGCTCGCGCCGATCTCCACGTCGTCCGGGTGCGCGCCGATGGCCAGCACGACCTCGCGAGCGGCCAGCCTGGCGGCGCGTCCCTTGTCGACAAGGCTTGCGACCATCGCGGTCAGCTGAGTCGGTCGCAGCGGTTTCTCCAGGAACTCGTCGGCGCGGTTGCGCAGCGCGCCGACGGCGACATCCACCGTGGCATGTGCCGTGACGACCGCGACCGGCAGAAAGGGATCCGCCTGCCGTAGCATTTCCAGTAGCTCGATGCCGGTCATGCCGGGCATCTCGACGTCCGTCATCACCAGATCCCAGGATTCGGAGCGAACGAGCTGCAGCGCTTCCGCCGGGTCGGGCGTGTGCACCACCTCGAAGCCGTTCCGGACGGCGAGGACCTGGATAACGAACCTGGCCGCCTCGAAGTCGTCCTCCACGAGCAGCACCCGCCCCCGCGGCACTGCGCGGTCGATAGAAGTCATGCTGCAAGCTCAGCTCCTTGACTTGGGGTCAGCATCATTGCCGACCACGACCGGGTTGACGGGCTGTCGTGGGCGGGGCGCCCGCGAGTCGCGGCCCAGTGCGCCGGCCGCAGGCCAGCCTGGAACCTGCTTCGCCTGCCAGCCGGCAGGCGGCGCGACATACCGGTAGCCGAAGCCCCTGACCGCCTCGATCGGCGAGTCGGCGCCGTCGGTCTGGCCGAGCTTGCGGCGCAGCCGCATGACCGCGAATTTCACCCGCTCCGGACCGACCCGCATCGGGTCGTTCCAGGCCTGCTCGAGCAGCTGGTCCGGGGACAGGGTCTGCCCGGCGTGCCGGACCAAGGCGGCCAGCAGCCGGAACTCGCTGGGCGTCAGCGCGATCAGCTCGTCGCCGACGCGGACCTCGCGGGCGGCGAAGTTCAGCTGGATGATGGCGTCCGCGTAGACCTCGGCTTCCGGCCTGGCTGGCTTGCTGCGCCGCAGCAGCGCCTGGACACGGGCGACAAGCTCGGCGTTGCCGAACGGCTTGGTAAGGTAATCGTCCGCGCCGAGTGCCAGGCCGCGAACCTTTTCGGCCTCAAGGCCATGCGCGGTCAGCATGATCACCGGAACGTCGCTCAGGTCGCGGATGCGCTCAAGGACCTCCCAGCCGTCCAGCGTGGGCAGCCCGATATCGAGCAGGACGACATCCGGCCGCCCCGCGTGGAAGGCGCGCAGGCCGTCTCTGCCGTCAGCGGCGCCGATGACGTCGAACCCGGCGCGGCGCAGGACCATGCTGATCGCGAGCGCGATGTCCTCGTCGTCCTCGATGCACAGGATCTGCGCACTCATGGGCTTACCGGCAGGTAGACGCTGAACGTGCTGCCCTGGTCCACCACGCTGCGCACCTCGACGCTGCCGCCGTGCAGCTCAGTGATCGCCCTTACCACCGCCAGCCCGAGGCCGGTGCCTGGCAGGCCAGCCAGCCGGGCGTTGGAGGCGCGGACGAACCGGTCGAAGAGCTGGCCAAGCTCGCCGGCCGGGATGCCGATCCCGTTGTCCACAACGTCGATCCGCCACCGCCGGGCATCGTGGCCGGCCCTGACCAGGACCTTGCCGTCCTGGCCGGTGTACTTGATCGCGTTGGAAAGCAGGTTGTCCAGGACCTGTCCGAGCCGGACCGGATCCGCCTGTACCGGCGGCCCGGGCACGACAGCAACATCCAGCCTGATGCCGCGCTCGGCAGCGCTGGGCGACGCTGAGCTGACCGCCTCGCTGACCAGGTCGGGGACCGAGACGGGCGCAAGATCGAGCGGGATGACGCCGTGCTCCAGGCGGCTGAGCAGCAGCAGCTCGCCCACCAGGCGGAGCAGCCGGTCCGCGTTCCGGTGGATGACGGCCAGCGAGCTGACGGTGTCCGGGCCCAGCCTGTGCGCATCGTCCATGATCAGCTCGGTGAACGAGATGATCGAGGTCAGCGGCGTGCGCAGCTCGTGCGACATGGTGGAGATGAACTGCGTCTTAGCGCCATCGAGCGCCTGCAGCCTGGCGTTCTGCTCGGCCAGCCTGGCCTGGTCACGCTCGGCCGCCTCGCGGGCGGCAAGCTCGGCCTCAAGCAGGCGCTCGCGCTGGTCGGCGAACGCCTTGCGCTCGGACATGTCCCAGACCAGCCATATGTCGCCGCGGTATGCGCCGCCGACAAAGACCGGCCAGTAGTCGCACTCGAACGTGCGGCCGTCCGCACACTCGATCTCCTCGCCGCCCACCGGCGCACGGGCCGTGAAGGCGGTCCCGGTGCGGCGGACGAACTCGCCGGGATCAGCGAACGCGTCCTTGATCCGGAGCACCATGTCCGCCGCCGAGGTATCGATAAACTGCCCGTCCTCGCCTTCGAGGTCGAACATGCCGCAGAAGCTGCGGTTTAGCTGCCTGATGGTTCCCTGCTCGTCGGACACCAGGATGCCGGGGATGGCAGCGGCGAGCAGGCTGTTGAGGCGCCCGGTCTGGTCGGCAAGATCGCGCCGCGCGGCCTGTTCTGCGCTGAGCAGCCGTTCCCGTTCCGCCTCGGCCCGCTTGCGGTCGGAGACGTCGGTGACCGCGCCGAGGAAGCCGCTGGCGTACCCGTTCGGTCCCAGGATGGGAATCACCGAAAGATGCACCCACACCTGGCTGCGGCCGGGCGGCTGGAGGCGGCAGTCGGTGCTCATTTCCTGGCCGGCCGCGGCCGCCTGCTCCCATTCCCGGGTCAGGCGATCGACGTCGTCGGGATGGATACCCGCTGGCCAGCTGGCGCCGAGAGCCTGGGCCATGGTCATCCCGGCCAGCTCGCACCAGCGCACGTTGGCGAAGGTAAACATCCCGTTCAGGTCCGTCATCACGATGCCGACCGGCGCCAGCTGCGAGAGCAGCCGGAACCGGGTCTCGCTCTCCTGCAGGGCCGCATGGGCCTGCTCTAGCTCGCCGATGTCACGCAGGAAACCGCAGAAGTACACCTCACGATTGACAACGATCGGGACCGGGCTCAGCTCCACCCTCCGCTCCGTGCCATCGGCCCGGAGGATGGGCATGCGCATCCGGCCGACGAACTTGCCCCGGTCGCCGGACGCCAGGTAGGTCCTGGTGCCTTCCATCACGGCGGCACGGTCGCGCTCCGGGATGAGAACGTCCGGCATGTGCTTGCCCAGCACTTCATCCCGGGACCAGCCGGTGAGATCCTCCGCTGCCTTGTTCCACGCCACCAGCCGCAGGCCGGCGTCGGCCGCGATAACCGCATTCGGCGATCCTTCGACAATCGCCAGCGTGCGGGCCTGGCGGTCGGCCAGCTCGGCGCTGTCGTTGGCATGCCGGATCTGGGCAGCCATGATCGCGGCGATGCTGCGCGTAGCGGCCCGGCAGTCCACCGCGAACCGCTCCGGGTCGCCGATCAGGGCGACCGCGCACAGGCACCGGCCGGCCTCAGGCGCCGCGTAGGCCAGCCGGACACTTACCGGCTGGCCGTTACCGGCCGGCACTGCCGCCTCGAAGTACCCGCCCTCCGCGGCCAGGTCGCCGTGCGCCGCGGACAATGCGCCGAGCTGCGCGACCAGCGCCTTATCAGCTGCCGCCCGGCGAGGGTGGGCCGCAAGCATGATTGTTTCGTTGCCCGCGTCCGGCTGGAAGGCAAGCGCCGCGCGACAGCCGAAGAGGCCGGCGAGCGCGCCGAGGATGGCCGGCTTAGCATCGATGTCCGCATCGTCCGCCAGCACCTGACCGACAGCGAATTCCACCAGGTCAACCGGTGACGCGGGCATTCGGCCAGGGCCGGCCTCCCGGCCGGCGGCCGTGCCCGCCGCCCGAGCTGCCCCGGCCCGGCCGGCCGCCGTGCCCGTCCGAGATGCCCTCATAATGTCGCGGTCCACCTGCCCCGTGAGCTCGCGGTACGCCAGGCCGACAGCGGCCGTCCGCACCAAGTCAATTCAGCGTGAATGCCCGCATTAAGGCACATGCGTCCCGAGAGTTTCCCCCGTCTCTCCCGTCGCAGCCATTCTTACCCGACAATACCCGCCCGAATCAGCGCCACATGCGCCCAGTGTCCGGATCGGCAGCATCGGCCGAAGGCGGGGAGCTGGCGCGCAGGCCAGCGGGCCTCTGCGCGGCGGCCAAAGGGGCAAAGCCCGCCCGCGCACACCACCCAGGAGAGCGATCGCGCGATCCACCACGCTGGCGGCGGGCGGGGCGGATTCAGCGGGCTAGGGTGCTGGCGTCCAGCGGTTCCAGCTCCAGCCGCTTGGCGGCGGTGTCGGCGCCGGAGGAGACACCGCGCAGGCGCCTGCTGACCCAGGGCGCGGCATGTTCCCGGGCCCAGTGAGCGTCCGCCCGGCGGGCGGCGAGCCACGCGGCTGACCTGGCCGGCCAGGCGCCGGGACGCTGCATCGGCGGCAGCGGCGCGCGCCAGTCGGCGTCGACCGGCAGGCCAATCACCTCGCAGGCGCGCAGCGCCACCCGGCGGTGGCCGTCGGACGACAGGTGCAGCCGGTCCGGACTCCATTCCCTGGCGTCGGTCAGCACGTTCATGGCCCACAGGTCCACCAGGTGGCACTCGCGACGGGCGGCGATCGTGCGCAGGTGCATGTTGTACACGGCAGCCTTGCCGCGGATAAGCCGGATCAGCGGGAACGCGCCCGGGTCGAACCCGGCGAAGACGATCACCTGGCAGCCGGCCTCGGACAGCCGCGCCACGATGTCGTCGAAGGCCAGGGCCAGCGCGTCCGGGTCGGCGCGCGGCCGCAGCAGGTCGTTGCCGCCCGCTGCCACGCTGACCAGATCCGGGCGCATCGCGATAGCGCGGGGCACCTGCTCGCCGGCGACCTCGCGCACCACCTTGCCCCGGACGGCCAGGTTCGCGTAGCGGAAGCCGGGCGTGACCTCGGCGGCCCGCTCGGCGAACCGGTCGGCCCAGCCGCGCATGCTGCCGTCCGCGCGCAGATCACTGAGCCCCTCGGTGAAGCTGTCACCCATCGCGACGAACGAGCCGAAGCCGCCGCTGTTCCCCCCGTTTATCGCCATACCGGCTATTTTGCCAGGCCGGCGGCTTGACCAGAGATACCGGCCGGCACTGCGGGCCAGCAGCACGGTCTGCGGGATGGACGTGCGCTGATCTCAGCCGCCTGCTGCGATCTTACTTGTTGTAGTTCTATAATCACTTTAGGTCACCTAGCTCAAGGCACGCCATGCCCGCCGCGTGTGGTTCGTCCGGGCATGGCCGGTGCCGCGCCGCATGGTGGCCGCGGCCGTCGAGGCTGACCGCCGAAGGAGCTGGTAGTGAGCCAGCGGGGGGAGATTGAGGATGACGACGGTCGTCGTTGCCGGCCTTGGGTACGTTGGCCTGCCGCTCGCCATGCGCGCCGCGGAGGCTGGTCACCAGGTGATCGGTTACGACGTTGACTCCAGCCGGGTGAAGCTGCTGGAGGCCGGGGAGTCATACATCGAGGACGTGCCCGCCGACCAGCTGGCGGCTGCTCTCGGCGATGGTGCGTTCCGGCCGTCATCGGAGGCCAGGGCCTGCGCTGGCTTCGACGTCGCGGTGATCACTGTCCCGACGCCGTTACGAGACGGGCTGCCCGACCTCACCTATATCGAGGCGGCAGCCGGGACGCTGGCCAGGTACCTGCGACCAGGCGCGACCGTGATCGTGGAGTCGACCTCGTATCCGGGGACGACGCAGGAGCAGGTCCTGCCATGGCTGGAGGACGGGTCTGGGCTGGTCGCGGGTACTGACTTCCACCTCGGCTACAGCCCAGAGCGGATCGACCCCGGGAACGGCAAGTGGACGCTGGTCACGACCCCGAAAATCGTCTCCGGGATCGACGCCGGCTCGCTCGCCGCGGTCCAGGAGTTCTACCGCAGCATTGTTGATCAGACCGTACCGGTCTCCTCACCGCGCGAGGCTGAGCTGGCCAAGATCATCGAGAACACTTTCCGGCACGTGAACATCGCGCTGGTGAACGAGCTCGCGATGTTCGCCAGCGACCTCGGCATTGACGTGTGGGAGGCGATCGACGCGGCCTCCACCAAGCCGTTCGGGTTCATGCCGTTCACTCCCGGGCCGGGGGTAGGCGGTCACTGCCTGCCGATTGACCCGTCCTACCTGTCCTGGCGGGTGGAGCGGGCACTCGGACAGAGTTTCCGTTTCGTCGAACTGGCCAACGACATCAACAACCACATGCCGGACTACGTTGTCCGCCGGCTGATGATGGCGCTCAACCAGCGTGGCCGCCCGGTCAAAGGTTCCCGCGTCCTGCTGTTAGGGCTCGCCTACAAGAAGAACACCGGCGACGCACGCGAGTCGCCCGCCATCCGCGTCGCGCAGTTGCTGACGGGCATGGGAGCGGACGTGCGGGCGGCCGACCCGCACGTCGTCGAGACCACGGCGATCGACATGGTGGTAACACGCGTCGAGCCGACGGCCGGCGAACTCTCCGGTGCCGACGCGGTAATCCTGCTGACCGACCATGACGCCTTCGACATCGCCGAGATCAGCAGCCACGCTGGCTACGTCCTGGACTGCCGCCGGGTCCTGTCCGGAGAGAACGTCGAGACCCTGTGAGCGCGGGGCGGCAGCGAATCATCTGCGTCGCGGGAGCGCGGCCCAACTACATGAAAGTCAAGCCGGTCATGGACGCGCTTGCCGAACTGGGCGCGGAGGTCATCCTCGTCCACACCGGCCAGCACTACGACCCGGCAATGAATGGCGTCTTCTTCAGCGATCTGGGGATCCGCAGGCCCGACTACTTCCTCGGCGCGGGCTCGGGCAGCCATGCCGCCCAGACGTCCCGGGTAATGACCGCATTCGAACCGATAACCGAGCACGTACGGCCAGACACCGTCGTGGTCGTAGGGGACGTGAACTCCACCATGGCGTGCGCGCTCGTCACCGCGAAGTCGGGTGCCCTGCTTGCGCATGTCGAAGCCGGCCTGCGCAGCGGGGACTGGTCGATGCCCGAGGAGATCAACCGCGTCGTCACTGACCGGGTGAGCGACTACCTCTTCGCTCCCTCGGCTGACGCGGTGGCCAACCTGCGGGCTGAAGGATGCCGAGATGACCGGATATACCTGGCAGGCAATGTGATGGTGGACACGCTGCTGGCGAATATTGACCGAGCGCTTGACGGCGACACCCTGTCCCGTCTCGGGCTCGAGCCCGGGGAATATGGCCTGGCCACGCTGCACCGGGCGGCGAACGTGGACGATCCGGCGGTTCTAGCCGCGTTGCTCCGAGCGCTCGATGAGGTCGCATGCTTGTGCCCGCTCGTGCTGCCAGCCCATCCCAGGGCCGCGGACCGGCTGCGCAGCGCCGGGGTCTCCGGGCGGATCCGCGTCATACCGCCCGCGGGATACCTTGACTTCATCGCCCTGGAGGCATCGGCGCGCCTCGTGCTCACCGACTCTGGTGGCGTGCAGGAGGAAACCACCGTCCTCGGCGTCCCCTGCCTCACCCTGCGGGACAACACCGAACGCCCGATAACGCTCACAGAAGGCACGAACCGCCTGGTGGGACGCGATCCCGACAGGATTGTCGCGTCGGCACGCCAGGTACTCGAGGATCCGCCGTCCCCGCAGCGGCCAGCTCTGTGGGATGGCCGCGCTGGGCAGCGAATAGCCACGGCACTGCTGGCGGGAACCGGGGCCCGGGAGCGGCCGGGGGCAATCAGTCAATGAACGTGCCAGCGGGCGCACCACCCGGCAGCTGACAACGCCTCCGGCCGGCCACCCTCGGTGACATACGACGGGGGTGGCGGCCGGACCGCCTGCGGCGGCGCTCTGCCGCCGCAGGCGGCCCGGAGTAGCGGGCCCGGGTGCCGTCCTAGAAGGGGGCCTCCGGCGTCACCGTTGACGGGAACCGCCGGGCGAAGGCCGCGACGGCGTCGTGCCTGATCGCCCGCCACAGCTCGTGGCTGATCCGGAAGTTGAGCGTGACCACGGTCTGACCACCGAAATCGAAAGTCCGGCGCACCGGGGCGGAGACGAACGTTCCGGAGCCGGCGCCGAGCAGGTGCAGGTGCTTCGCCAGCGACTGCAGGCCGGAGTTGGTGAAGTCGCTGTCCACGCTCAGCGCCCTGGTGAAGGCATCAAGGATGCTGAACGCCGATGGCGGGTCGCCGAGCAGGTGCTCGTGGGCGATCTTGGTAAAGACCGCCCGGAGCAGTGCCTGCTGGCGCAGCACGCGCTGTTCCTCGGTCAGCGAGGTCTCGCGCACGTAGTTCAGGGCCGTGGCGCTGGTCAGGTGGTTGATCCCGACGTGGAAGACCACGCCGTCGCTCACGCTCGCGTCCGGGATGTCGACGTCCACCCCGTGCAGCGGCCCGAGCGCACTGGCCAGGCCCGCGAAGTCGACGACCGAGTAGTGATCGATGCGCACGTTGGTCAGCCGCTCTACCGTCCCGATCAGCAACGACGGCCCGCCGATCGCCAGCGTGGCGTCCAGCTGCACCCGGCCGTGGCCGGGCACGTGCACCAGCGTGTTCGGCGGGATGGAAACGGCCGCGGCGGCCTTGCCGCCCGCGTTGATGTGTATGAGCGCGATCAGGCCGCTGGCGTCCTCGGGCGCCGTGGATGAGTGGTCGATGCCGCCGCCGCCCCGCTGGGCCGGCTTCGTCCTCGATCCGGTGAGCAGGATCGTCATGCTGTGCCGGGCCGACACGGGCTTGACCGGCCGGGTGGCCGCGTCCAGCCTGGCGAAGACATTCGGGATGCGATGGATGTTGCCTTCCAGGTGGCGCACGGCGAGGAAGCCGCCCAGCGCGACCATGCCGAGCAGGGCGGCCACGGTGGACAGGGAAACCAGCGCGATGCGCCTCCCGCGCCGCTTCCGCCTGGCCGGGCGGACCACGACGGGACCGCCGGAATCCGCTGCGCCGGCGTTCTCCGCGGGCCCGGCCTGGTCGGTGAACCCAGGATCATCGGACATACTCATTGCCCCCTTGGATAGGCGCGGTCAGGCAAGTCCTGACCGAAGTTCTGGTGCCGGGGACGGCCCGGCCGGGCACGTCCGGTTCGCCGGCGCCGGGCCGGCCCGCTGGGTGGTCCAGGCGGCATCGCGCGATGGCGCTAAGGCGCCTCTCGGATCCACGTGGTCCGTTCCCCCCGGTGTCGACTGCGCGAGTCCTGCGACTACAGATAGTGTTCTACCCGATTACTCAACGTGATGCACCGTCAGTGTAGGAAAATCATCGGCCGAGGGCCAGCACCGGGGCCGTAACTGCGGATATTGGGGGATGCGCGTGAGCGACGAAGTCGTTGGCGGCGGTTCGGCCCGCTGGCGAATGCGAGCTCTCTCGGGGCGACGATGGCGGCACGCGGGCCTGGAGGCGGGCTATGACGCGGCCTGCTGGCTCGGCGGGCTCGAGGCTGCGGGCCGTATCACGGGTGACGTTGCGGGCTCCGCCGCCGGGCCGCCGTTCTTATCGCTCGGGCTGCTGGCCATCTGCCTGCTCTCGGCTGCGAGCGGCATGCTGGCCGGCCTGTACCGCGGCCGCTACCAGCGAGGCAGTTTCGATGAGGTCAGCGGCGTCGCCCTGGCGGCCGGCCTGACCGGGCTGTGCCTTGCGGCGGCGGGCAGGTTCCTCATCCCCGGTCAGCGGGCGCCGCTGACCACGGTCGCGGCTGCCGCGCTTGTTGCCGTCGGCGCGATGCTCGGCGCGAGATACGTGCTGTTCGCCGTCCGGCAGCGCTCCAGGGTGCCCGCGTCAACCGCGGTGAAGATCATCGTCTTCGGCGCCGGCAGCGCCGGCACCCAGCTGATCCAGCAGCTGCTCGGCGCGCCGGACTCGGAGTACCGGCCGGTCGCGATCCTGGACGACGACCCGGAGAAGCGGCCGATGCGGGTCATGGGCGTTCAGGTGCTCGGTGACCGCACCCAGATGGCCCAGGTGGCCGCGCTGACCGGTGCCACCGTGCTGGTGATCGCCATCGCCCGGGCATGCGGCAAGGAGATCAGGGAGCTCACGGCGGCGGCCGAGGCGTGCGGGCTGACGCCGAAGGTGATTCCCTCCGTCCGGGAATTGCTGACCGGCGGCGCGCGGATCGAGGGCGTCCGCGATCCGCGTATCGGCGACCTGCTCGGCCGCCGGCCGGTGCGAACCGACATGCAGGCTGTCTCCGGTTACTTCGCCGGCAAGCGGATCCTGGTCACCGGCGCGGGCGGGTCGATCGGCTCGGAGCTCTGCCGCCAGCTGCACCGGCTCGGCCCGGCCGAGCTGATCATGCTGGACCGCGACGAGTCGGCCCTGCATGCCGTCCAGCTGGCGCTGCACGGCCGCGCCCTGCTCGACTCCGACCAGGCAGCACTCGCCGACATCCGCGATCCGCGGCGCGTCATGCAGGTATTTGACCAGCACAAGCCGCAGGTCGTCTTCCACGCGGCCGCGCTCAAGCACCTGCCGCTGCTGGAGCGCTTTCCCGCGGAGGCGCTCAAGAGCAACGTCTGGGGCACCCTGACCGTGCTGCGGGCCGCCGCCGAGCACGGCGCTGAGTCGTTCGTGAACATCTCCACCGACAAGGCAGCCGACCCGGTGAGCGTGCTCGGCTACTCGAAGCGGGCCGCCGAGCGGCTGACCGCCTTCATGGCCAGCCAGGCTGCCGGGACTTACCTGAGCGTCCGGTTCGGGAACGTGCTCGGCAGCCGCGGCTCGGTGCTCACCACGCTCAGCGCCCAGGTCGCCGCGGGCGGCCCGGTCACGGTAACCCACCCCGAGGTCTGCCGGTACTTCATGACCGCCGATGAGGCCGTGCAGCTGGTGCTCCAGGCCGCGGTGATCGGCCGGGGCGGCAAGGTGCTCGTGCTCGACATGGGAGAGCAAGTGCGGATTGCCGACATCGCCAGGCGGCTTGCGTCCAGGGTGACCGGCGAGGTCGAGATCGTCTTCACCGGCCTGCGGCCCGGCGAGAAGCTGACTGAGGATCTGCTCGGGCCAGGAGAGCTTGACGAGCGGCCGTATCACCCGCTCATCCGGCACGTGCCGGTTGCGCCGCTGTCCCCCGACATGACCACGCGAATCGATGCGGGCGCCGGCCCGGCCGAGCTGCGGAACCTGCTGGCGGCCCTGGCCGATTGCGCGGGCTGCGCCGGCGGGCCGGCTGGCTCCGTCGACGGCACCCGGGCCGCCATGGCCGGCAACGTTATTGATGCCGATGATGGCGACTCGCGGACGGGCCTGGCCCCGGCCGGCGCCGACGTGACCTGACCCTGGTCAGGGGCCTGCGCTTGGCCAGCACAGCCATGCGAGCCGGCCTGCGAGCTGATCAAGCACCCCGGCGGTCTCCGCGTAGGCACGCTGCGGGCCGCCCATCGGGTCGGCCACGTCGTCATCGGCGCAGGCGCCGAGCAGCGCCGAGCGCTCCCTGCCGTCGTGCGCGCGGGACAGCCACCCGGCGATCGGCTCGCCCGGCGATCGCGGCCCGATCTGCCCGCCGCGGCGGACAAGCTCCCTGAGCGTGAACGCCCGGGGCCAGGCCGCCGGGGCGGTGACGACGGCATGGCGGAGCTGCTCCCGGGCCATCGCGAGCGTCAGGTCCGCTGCCGCCAGGTCGGCTACGGTCGCCGGGCGGCTCCGGTGCGACCCGATGTCGAGCCCGTAGCCGGCCAGCACCGAGACTGCCTCGCGCGGCGGCGGCAGGCCCTCTCCCAGCATCCCGGCTGAGCGCACTGACGCAGTGACTCCGCGGCCGTCAAGGTGCCGGGTGAGCAGCGCCGCGGCCATCGGGGACCGGCAGATATTCGCTGTGCACAGGACAAGGACATCGGCCATCCAGAAAGACATCCTTACCAAGAGTAGTCATGAGTACACTCGCAGTTCGCAGTTGACTGTACGCCGAGTGACGGGGGAAACGCATGACGACCGGGATCGGCGCCGAGCCGGGCCTTCGCTCTTATGCCCTGGTCGTCCGCCGGAGGAAATGGTGGGTGATCGGCCTGGGCCTGGCGGGCCTGGGCATCAGCGTCGCAATCTCGGTCACCTCGGCGAACCAGTACTCCGCCACGGCTCAGGTCCTGGTCCAGCCATCCGGCGGATCAGCGGCCCTCGGCGCCGCGCCGCAGCCAGTCACCCCCATCCAGGTCCAGACCAGCCTGCTGCTGGTCAGCAGCGCGCCGGTGAAGCAGGCGGTGTTCCGCCAGCTGGGCACCGAGCCCGCCGTATCTGCTGCTCAGGTCGCGCAGACCAACATCATCGCGATCACGGCCATCAGCACGGCCCCCGCCCGGGCCGCGCTGATCGCCAACACCTATGCGAGGGAGTTCATCAAGCATCAGCGGACCGTTGCCTTCAGGGAGCTGACGGCCGCCGAGCTGCAGCTGCGCGCCCAGATCCGGTCGCTTCGCAAGCAGATCAAGACGCTGCGGGCAGCTACCGGCGCGGCATCCGAGGTGGCGGCGCTGCTGAACCAGCAGGCAGTGCTGAAGGAGCAGCTCGCCCAGATGCAGGTCAACGGCACGGTGACCACCGGAGGGCTCTCGCTGGTCACGCCGGCCCAGGCGCCGGCCTCGCCCAGCGCGCCGAAGCCCAGGCGGGATGGCCTGCTCGGCCTGGCGGCCGGCCTGATCCTCGGACTCGGCGCCGCGTTCCTGCGGGACAACCTCGACGATGCGCTGAACTCCAAGGAAGCGGCCGAGCACATCGGCGGGGCGCCGGTGCTGGCCGCCGTCCCGATGGTGACGTCATGGAAGAAGCGCGACAAGCCGCTGGTGGTGTCGATCGCCAGCCCGACGTCGCCGGCCGCCGAGGCCTACCGCTCGCTGCGCACCTCGCTGCAGTTCGCCCGGCAGGAACATGACCTGCAGACGATACTCGTGACCAGCCCGGCGGCCGCCGAGGGGAAGACGTCGACGCTGGCCAACCTCGGCGCCGTCTTCGCCCAGGCGGGCGAGCAGGTGGTGCTCGTCTCCTGCGACCTGCGGCGGCCCCGGCTGGGGAAGTTCTTCGCGCTGGATGAGGAAATCGGCCTGACCACGATGATGCTCGGGCAGCACTCGCTGGAGCAGGCCGTGCAGCCGGTGCACGGCCATCAGGGCCTGTGGGTCCTCGGCGCCGGGCCGCTGCCGCCGAACCCGGCCGAGTTGCTCAACGGGACGCAGGCGCGGGAGGCCTTCGCGGCCCTGCGGAAGGGCTTCGACCTGGTGCTGATCGACAGCCCGCCGCTGCTGCCCGTCACCGATGCGGTGGTGCTGTCGAAGGAGGCTGACGGGGTACTCCTGATCGTCGCGGCGGGCCAGACCAGGCGCGGCGACCTGCACCGCGCCGCCGAGAAGCTGGCCCAGGTCAACGCGCCCGTGCTGGGGCTGGTCCTGAACGAGGTGACCAGGCAGGGCGGCAACGGGTACAGCAACGCCTACAGCTACGGATACGGCACGTACGTTGCCGCCGGGCCTGACCGGCCGCGGACGAACGTGCCGGTGCACGCAAATGGCAACGGATCAGTCCCCGCATCCGTCATCAGCAAGCACGGGCACCGCGCCCGGTGACCGCGGTCGACATCCTTGGCAACTTTTTGTAATTGAATGACTACGGAGAGCCACATAGGTGGGTAGCATCACCTCCGTGACGGGGGACCTGACAATCGCGCTCGCCGCAGTCTCGTGCGGCGCCGTCGTGGCGGTAGCCGAGCCAGCTACCATTCCGCTGCTGCGCCATGCCGCGGCGATGGACGTTCCCTCCAGGCGGTCGTCACACACCGTTCCGACGCCGCGCGGCGGCGGCGCCCCGATTGCCGTGGGGCTGGTCGTGGCAGCGGCAATGATCCACAGCGCGGTCGCCGTGACGTTCGCGGTCACCGTCGCGGCGTTCGCGGCGGTCGGGCTCGCTGACGATCTGCGCGGGCTGACGGCCGGCCTGCGGCTGCTGCTGCAGGGCGCGGGCAGCACCGCGGTCGCGGCCGCGCTGGTGAGCCGGCTCGCGCTGCCGCCAGCGGCGCTGATTGCCGCGACGCTGGTCGCGGCGGTGTGGGTGATGGGCTTCGTGAATGCGTTCAATTTCATGGACGGCGTGAACGGCATCTCCGCCGCGCACGCCCTGATCGGCGGGGCCGCCTACGCATTCCTCGGGATGTGGCGCCCGGACGTGTTCCTGACCGCCGCAGGCGCCGCGGTTGCCGCCGGAGCGCTCGCCTTCCTGCCGTGGAACGCCGTCCGTGCCCGGGTGTTCCTCGGCGATGCCGGCAGTTACTGCCTCGGTGCCGCGCTGGCCGTGCTGGCTGCCTGCGCGGTCATCCGGGGCATTCCCGTCGAGGCGGTGCTGGGCCCGGTGGCCCTCTACCTGGCCGACACGGCATGGACGCTGCAGCGGCGGGTGCGGGCCGGCGAGCGCTGGTCCGAGGCGCACCGCACGCACACCTATCAGCAACTGTGCGACGTGGGCTGGTCGCACCAGCGGGTCACGGCGGTGACCGCTGCCACGACCGCCTTGCTCTGCCTGCTGGGCACGGCGAGCCTGGCCGGACATCCCGGCGTCCGGGCGGCCGCTGACGCCGCCGGGCTCGCCGTGCTGGCGATCTACCTGCGGTCACCGGCGCTGCTCGGCCGCACCGCTGACCCTGCCCCCGACCCTGCCGCGGAGCTTGCCTGACATGCGCACGCTCATCGTGACCCACTACTTCCCGCCGGAGACCGGAGCCCCGCAGGCCCGGTTGTCGGCGCTGGCAGCCACCTGGGCGGCGGACGGGGACACGGTGACCGTGCTTACCGGCATGCCGAACCATCCGACCGGGATCGTGCCGCCGTCCTATAAAGGCGCGATCCGGCGGCTGGAGCGCCGCGATGGCTACCGGGTGCTGCGCACCTGGTTGTATGCGACGCCGAACGAGGGCATCGTGCGCAAGACGGCAGGGCACCTGAGCTTCATGATCAGCAGCGTGCTGCTGGGCGGCCGCAGGTCGGGGAAGGCCGATGTGGTGGTGGTCTCCTCGCCGACCTTCTTCTCGATCGGCGCCGCCTGGCTGCTCGCCCGGCTGAAGCGCGCCCGCCTCGTGGTGGAAGTCCGCGACCTGTGGCCGGCCATCTTCGTCGAGCTCGGCGTGCTGACCAGCCGGCGGCTGATCCGGCTGCTCGAGCGGCTCGAACTCGCGGCCTACGCAGCAGCGGACGCGGTGGTCGTGGTGAGCGAGGGGTTCCGCGCGAACCTGATCAGCCGTGGCGTGCCGCCCGGCAAGGTGCACACGATCCGCAACGGCGTCGCCCTCGGCCAGTTCAGTCCCGCGGTCGCGCCGGACCCGGCGGTGCGCGCCCGGCTCGGCGCCTCCGGCGGGGACTGCCTCGTGCTGTACGCCGGGACGCACGGGATCTCGCACGGGCTGCCGGAGGTCGCCGGGGCCGCGGCGCTGCTGGCCGGCCAGCCGGTCCATTTCGCGTTCGTCGGCGAGGGCTCGGACAAGCCCCGGCTGGAGCGCCGGGTGGCCGAGCTCGGCCTGCGCAATGTCACGCTGCTGCCCGGCGTGCCGCATGCGGAGGTGCCCGCGCTGCTGGCCGCGGCGGACATCTGCCTGGTCCCGCTGCGCGACGTGCCGCTGTTCGCCACCTTCATCCCGTCGAAGATGTTCGAGTACCTCGCGGCGGGAAAGGCCGTGATCGGCGCGGTCACCGGCGAGGCCGCGCAGATCCTGCGCGAGGCGGGCGCCGTGGTGGTGCCGCCGGAGGACAGCGCGGCCCTCGCCGCCGCGATCCGCGCGCTGGCCGGCTATCCGGAGCGGCGGCTGGCGATCGGGCGGGCGGGCCGGTCCTACGTCGAGCGGTGCTTCGACCGGGCCGCCCTCGCGCGGGAGTACCACAAGATCCTCGAGACGGCTGGCGGTCCCCTATGAGGCTGCTGGTGACCGGCGGGAGCGGTTTCGTCGGCGAGTACGTGCTGCGCGAGGCGGCCCGGCGCGGCCATGAGACGGTGGCGCTGGCGCGCAGCGATGCGGCGGCCCGCGCGGTCGCCGGCTGCGGCGCCCGGCCGGCCGGCGGTGATCTCGACCAGGCCGGCCTGCTGCCCGACGTCTTTGCCGCCGCGCGCTGCGACGCGCTGGTCAATCTCGCCTCGCTGGGGTTCGGGCACGCGCCGGCGATCATCGCCGCGGCCGAGCAGGCCGGGATCGGCCGCGCCGTCTTCGTCTCCACCACGGCGGTGACGACCGCGCTTCCCGCGCCGTCGAAGCGGATCAGGCTCGCCGCCGAGCGGCAGATCCGCTACTCGCAGCTGCAATGGACGATCATCCGGCCCACCATGATCTACGGCGCCGCCCGCGACCGGAACCTGTCCCGGCTGCTCCGGCTGCTGAGCCGGGCGCGGCTGCTCCCGGTGCCCGGCGGCGGGCGGCACCTGCAGCAGCCAGTGCATGTCGCCGACGTCGCCGATGCGGTGCTGACCGCGGTGGAGCGGCCCGGCGCCGCCGGGATGACCTACGACGTGGCCGGGCCCGAGCCGCTGTCCTTCGCCGAGCTGCTGCGGGTGTGCGCGCGGGCCGTCGCCAGCCGGGCCCGGTTCGTGCCGGTGCCGCTGACGCCGGTGATCGCGCTGGCCAGCGGTTTCGAGCGGGTCAGCCAGCATCCGCCGATCCGGGCCGAGCAGCTGCGGCGGCTGGCCGAGGACAAGGCGTTCGGCATCGAGCCCGCGATCCGCGATCTCGGCTACTCGCCGCGCCCGTTCGCCGATGGCATCCGGGCCGAGGCCCGCGCGCTGGGGCTGGCGCGATGAGGGACGTCCGCGCCGCCGGGACTTCGCCGGGACCGTCGTGACCGGGACCGACCTGGCGCTGCTGGCCCGCACGGCGGTGCACCTGCAGCCGGGCCAGGCGGTCCACCGGGCCCGGCTGCGCGCCCAGCGCACCGCGCTGCAGCGGTGGCCGCAGCTCGGGCGCCGGCTGCTGTCCGGGCCCGACCCGTGCGACGCGTGCGGCTGGCCTGCCGGCTTCAGGCCACTCGACGCGAGCGGGCCGCTGATCGCGAACGGGTTGCCAGGAGACCGCGGGCTGGAGGGCTGGCCGGCGCTAGCCGAGCTGCGGGCCGGCCGGATCACGCTGCTGGGGACGACCGGGAATCTCGGCAATCCGGCTGACTGGCAGCAGGCCGGGACGGCGCAGCTGTGGCGCTTCCACCTGCACTACTGGGACTGGGCCTGGGGCCTGGCGGCGGACCGGGACCGGGCGGCGGCCAGGTCGGTCTTCGCCCGGCTGTGGCGATCGTGGCAGGCGTCGGTCAGCTTCGGCCGCGGCGACGCGTGGCGCCCGTACCCGGCGGCGCTGCGCGCCTGGTCGTGGTGCGGCCTGTACGCCGAACTCGTCGCAGGCAGCGATCTCGAACCGTTCTTCATCTCCGATCTCGCCACGCACGCCGGGTTCCTGCGCAGGCATCTGGAGACCGATGTCGGCGGGAACCACCTGATCAAGGACCTCAAGGCGCTGGCCGGGCTGGCGGTCTTCTTCGCCGACGACCGGCTGCTGCGGCGGGTGCTTGACCGGCTGGCCAGGCAGCTGGCCGTGCAGGTGCTGCCCGACGGCGGTCACTACGAGCGGGCCCCGGCCTATCACTGCCAGGTGCTCGGTGACCTCATCGACATCGACGGCCTGCTCAGGGCCGCCGGGGAATCGCCGATGCCCGGGCTGAGCGCGGCGATCGCCCGGATGCGCGGCTGGCTGGGCAGCGTCATCACGCCAGCAGGCGAGGTACCGCTGCTCAACGACGGATACCCGGTCAGCGCCGCGGCGCTGGCCGCGCTCCGTCCGCAGCTGCCTGAGGGTCGAGCCGCTGCGGATCCTGCCCGACACCGGCCTCGTGCGTGGCCACCGCCGGCGGCTGGCACTTGCTCGCCGATGTCGGGGCGCCCTGCCCGGACGAGCTGCCCGCGCACGCGCACGCCGACACGTTCAGCTGCTTGGTGCATGTCGACGGGCTGCCGCTGCTCGTCGACACCGGGACTTCTACCTACACGCCGGGACCGGACCGCAGCTACGAGCGGTCCACCGCCGCGCACAACACGGTCGAAGTCGACGGCGCCGACTCCACCGAGGTCTGGGGCGCGTTCCGAGCGGCCCGGCGAGCCAGGGTCCGCGGCGTCGCGGCGCGCAGCGAGCCGGACGGCGTGACCATCGAGGCCGCGCACGACGGGTTCTGCCGGCTGGGCGGCCAGCCCATCCATCGGCGCCGCTGGCGGCTGTCGGCCGACGGGCTGCGGGTCGATGACCTGGTGACCGGGAGCGGCCGGCACGCGGTCGCGGTGCGCTGGCACCTGGCGCCCGGGTCGGCGGTGCGACCGGGCGGAAAGCTCGACGCCACCATCATGACGCCGGGCGGGGCGTTCGATGTCACCATCACCGCTCCGGCCCGGGCGACGCTGACCGTGGAGACCAGGCCGGTCGCGACCGGTTTCGAGCGCCGGGCCGACGCGTCTGTCCTCGTCTGCCACACCACCGGCGTCCTGCCGATCCGGATCAGCACCGTCCTGCGACGGGCCGATGACACCAATGCTCCGGGGGTGCAGTTCGCATGAGGCAGGTCTTACAGCCCATCTCGGGCGGCCCGGTTGAGGTCGCCGAGGTGCCCCGGCCTACCGCCGGACCGACCGAAGTGCTGGTACGGACCGTGGCGTCGGTCATCTCGCCCGGTACCGAGCGCGCGGTCACGTCCCTCGCCCAGGCCAGCCTGCTCGCCAAGGCGCGGGCCAGGCCGGATCTGGTCCGCCAGGTGATCCAGAAGGCGCGGACCGAAGGCATCGCCGCCACCGCGCAGACGGTCCGGAGCCGGCTTGCCGAGGACCTTCCGCTCGGCTACTCCGCTCCCGGATCGGGCGCCCAGCTATGCGAGAGTCAGGCAGGCAGCGAAACGGCCGGTGCTGAGATGTCCGCAGAGCCGGCTTGCAGGCCAGCCACGACGGCCGCCGGAGCATTCGACACCAGTGTCGCGACGCCGACCGGCCAGTTCGACGTCACTATCACCGCACCAGGCACAGCGAAGCTGGCGGTCGAGACCGGGCCGGTCGCGGCCGGCTTCCAGGTCACTACCCAAGCGCCGGTGCTTACCTGCCACGTCAGTGGCAGCCTGCCCATACAAGTCAGCACACGCTGGCGCCGGGCCAGCGGCCAGCCCGCGGCGGCCCGCCCAGCGCGGCACGTCCCCGCGCCTGAAGAAAGCGACCGTGACCACGATGCTTAGCCTGGCGAAGAGCCCTATCGCGCCTGTCCTGGGTCAGCGTGTTCCGCTTCGCGGGCCGCCGGCTGCTCTACCGCTCCTACACCAAGGCGAGCTGCCAGCCTGGCACCTTATGCCGGAGACTCACGACCAAGTTCGGTGACGAGTTCGAGGCTGACTTCTCGAGCTTCCTGGAATGGCAGCTCTGGGCCTTCGGAGCCTACGAGGAGCAGTTCGCCGCTTTGTTCCGGTGCCTGATCCAGCCAGGTGACCGGTGCATAGACGTCGGGGCGAACATCGGCGTCCACACCGTCCGCCTGGCCAAGCTGGCTGGTCCGCGCGGCGAGGTCATCGCGATCGAACCGGACGAAGGGCTGGCCCAGCGGGCCAGTAACAACTTCATGCTCAACCGCCTAGAAAATGTCCGGCTCATCCGGGCTGCGGCCTCTGAGCGAAGCGGCGACAGCGTCTTACTGTACCGGCCGGACATTCGCGACTCGAACAAGGGACGGGCCAGCCTGCTCCAGCACTCCTACCTGACGGGCCCGGCAGTCAGGGTGCCCGCGGTGAGCATCGATGACGTCAACGAGGACCCGGTGGCTCTCATCAAGATTGACGTCGAAGGACACGAGGCGGCCGTCGTGTCGGGCGCTTCTAGGACGATCGAGGCGTTCTCGCCAGCCATTATTTTCGAATACGCTCCGGAACTCATCCTCGGTAAGTCCAGCGCCCCCTTTGAGTGGTTCCGCCAGAAGGGCCACGAACTGTTCAGCATCGGCCAGGGGCGCAACGGGATCACTGGCCGGGGACGGCTTGAGCTAGAACGTCTGCGCACGCTGCCGCGCAGAGCCATGAACATTCTGGCTATCTCTCCCGAGATGGCCCCCCGGATCGGATCACTAGTCCGCTGATAGCCCTGATACAGCAAAACCCTGTCATTACTTTCCGCAAAGTTCTGACTACTCACTGTGGCCATTCGGGATAGCATCCCCCGTGTGCCAGGGGACGTGACGACCGCGCTCGCCGCGGCCCAGCAGGACGCCGACGCCATGACCCGCTGCCACCGGGCGGCTGCCGGAGGAAGCGCGTGAAGCAGGTCTTGCAGCCGCTGTCGGGCGGCCCCGTCGAGGTGGCCGATGTACCCCGGCCTACCGTGAGCCCGACTGAAGTGCTGGTTCGGACCGTCGCCTCGGTGATCTCTCCAGGTACCGAGCGGGCCGTCACCGCGCTGGCCCAGGCGAGCCTGCTGGCGAAGGCGCGGGCCCGGCCGGATCTGGTCCGCCAGGTGGTGCGCAAGGCGCGGACCGATGGCGTCGGCGCTACCGCGCAGACAGTCCGGAGCCGGCGAGCCGAGGATTTGCCGCTCGGATACTCTGCCGCCGGGATCGTGCTAGAGGTCGGCTCGGCCGTGAGCGGGATCAGCACCGGCCAGCTGGTGGCTACCGGCGGGGCGGGCAAGGCCAGTCATGCCGAGTTCCAGTCAGTGCCCGGTCTGCTGTGCGCCACAGTGCCCGAAGGGGTTCCGGCTGGCGATGCGGCTTTCACCACGATCGCGTCCGTCGCGCTCCACGCCCTACGGCTGGCCGAGGCGGGCCCGGGTTCGAAGATTGTAGTCATCGGGCTTGGCCTTATTGGCCAACTCGCGGCACGGCTGGCGATAGCCAGCGGCTGCGACGTGGCCGGCATCGAGCCGGCCGAGGCCGCCCGCATCACGGCCATTAGCAGCGGAGTCCTGGCCCTCGATGAGTGCGGTACCGCCACAACCGATCAGATAATTGCTTGGTCCCGTGGGCGCGGTGCAGATGCGGTGCTGGTGTGCGCGGCCGACTCGTCGTCGTCAACGATCCTTCGGACCCCGCAGCTGTGCCGAGACCGAGCCGCGGTTGTTATCGTCGGCGACGTCGGGCTGCAGCTTCGCCGGACGCCTTTCTACGAGCGAGAACTCTCGCTGCGCTTCGCCCGGTCCTATGGTCCCGGTCGCTACGACCCGTCCTATGAGGTCTGGGGAGTGGACTACCCGGTCGGCGAGGTGCGTTGGACCGAAGGGCGGAACTTCGAGGCGGTGCTTGATCTGCTGGCCACCGGACGGCTGCGGGTGTCCGATATGGTCACGCATACGTTCGGAATTGGCGAGGCAGCTGAGGCGTACCGGCTGATCGACAAACGGTCCGATCCTTACCTTGCGATCCGTCTCAGCTATCCGGCGACGCCCGCAGCCGATGCGCCGATCCTGATACAGACCCATAAGACAGCCAGCTCATCACCCGGTGTCGGCTGGGTTGGCGCCGGAGCCTTCTCGACCGGGACGCTACTGCCCGCATTCGGCGCCGCCGGCTTCGACCATCTCGTGGCGGTGACCTCGGCCAGCGGCTCGTCGGCACGCCGGACGGCCCAGCGGTACGGATTTGAGAAGGCCGTCTCCGGCGGGGGTGCGGTCATTGACGACCCGGACGTCGAGGTCGTCGTCGTGGCCACCCCACACGACACCCATGAGGAACTCGTGATCGAGGCGCTTGCCGCTGGTCGGCACGTATGGTGCGAGAAGCCACTGGCGCTGAGCGCCAGCGGGCTTGCGGAGATCGAGAGCGCGTGGCGGTCGTCGGGACGTCAGCTCATGGTCGGGTTCAACCGGCGCTGGTCTCCTGCCGTCCAGGCGGTCCAGCGAGTGCTTGCCGGGATGGCGTCACCGAAGTTGGTCATGTACCGGGTAGCGGCCGGCCGCGTGCCCGACGGGCACTGGTACCGCGACCGGCGAAAAGGCGGCCGACTGCTCGGCGAGGTTTGCCACTTCGTCGACACCGCCCAGGCATTGATCGGCGCCGAGATCGCTGAGTCCACCGGTCTGGTCGGTGCTAGCGGTCCCGGATTGGCGGCCGGTGATGACGTGGTGGTGTCGCTGCGGTTCACGGACGGTTCGCTAGTCGCGATCGGTTATGGCAACGCCACGCCAACGGTTGGCAAGGAGTGGATCGAAATCGTCGCTGGATCGCACCGCCTGGTCATCGACGACTTCCGCTGTGCGGAGGCGGACGGACGGAGGCTATGGAAGGGCCGCCAGGACAAAGGGCACCAAGCTCAGACCGCCGCGTTCCTGCAGGCGGTCATGGGCGGGCCGGCCGCGCCCACAGAGTCCATGATCGCAACAATGCGCGCCACGATCATGGCATGCGGCGTAAATGGGCGCCATGACTGACAAATCGAGAGCCGAAGCTGGCCGGGGGGTTGGCGCACCTGACCGGACCGCCCAGGTATCCGATCGGGTCGGCCAGGTTGCCAATAGCAGCGACCGGGTCCGGCAGCTGTTTGACGCCAAGGCAGCAACCTGGGCGGCGAAGTACGCACCGGATGGCCGACTCGCTAGTCGCGCACGGCAGTTCACGGGAGCGCTCCTCGAGCACGTATCCCCTGGGGGCCGGATCCTGGACCTCGGCTGCGGAACGGGAGAGCTGGCTCGTGTGCTGACCGCAAGCGGGTGGCCAGTGACCGCCTGCGACATATCGGAGCAGATGTTGCACCGTGCGGTCGCTCGTGATCAGGGGGGCGCGGTCAAGTGGGTACGACTCGAGCCGGGATGGCGCACGCTGCCGTTCGCGCCCGCCAGTTTCGACGCGGTCGTCGCCGCTAGCGTCCTGGAGTACGTCGACTCTCCTTCCGACGTACTGCGCGAATGCGCACGTGTACTGCGGCCCGGCGGCGTCGCTCTATGCACGGTGCCCGATATCGTGCACCCGATCCGCTGGTTGGAGTGGCTGGTCGCCGTCGCTGGTCGGCTCCCCTTGGCCCCAAAGGTTGGCGAAAGCTGGCCGATTCTCGGCTGCTACCTCGCCTACCTGCAAGTTTCGCGCCAACGGCATTGTCGCAAATGGTGGTGTACCGTCGCTGCACGAGCGGGTCTTATCGCCGTTGCTCATCAGGCGAACGCCAGGAAATACTCGCCGCTGCGGCTTCTCACCTTTGAGCGGCCATTTGAAATGAGGGATTGCTCATGACACCCGCAGTGATCGTGGACGCAGCCGGCGGTCGGGTAGGAGGTGCGGCGCGCTTTAGGGTCGAATTACACCGCTACCTCGCGCAAACCGAGCGCCGGGACGTGCAGATCATCGGCGCGGAGCGCCGCGTCGATGCGGGTTGGCTGGTACGCCGTGAAGTCAGCACGTCCGCTGGCGCTCGACGGGTAGCACTCAACAACGTCAGTTTCGTCACGCCGGGCAGTGAGCGCTGGACGCTCTTGCGTAACCCACTGGATTTCCTGACCGACGATGAGGAAGCCAGTATCGACCCAGCCCTCCGAACTGCCGCCCGGCGTCGGGCCCCTGTAGTACGCATCGCGGCTCGGCGAGCGGATGTGCTTGTCGTGCCCTCTACGGCTATGGCTGAGCGCGTCATCCGGATCCTGCCGAGCCTGGCCAGCCGCGTCGTAGTGCGTCATCACCCGGTCTCGGCCGACTCGATCCCAGACTTGTCACGCGATCCTGTCATTCTTTGTCCGGTGCTGTTCTCGCCTTACAAGGGTATGACCGAACGGCTCACGGAACTGCTAGCCGCCATGGACGTCGTCGACGACACGCCGGTAAGGCTGTGCGTGACGGCCAATCGCTGTGAGGTGCCGGTAGGGCTGGCGGATCATCCAAGGGTAGATCTCGTAGGACAGCTTGATCATCGTACATTGCGCCAGCTTTGGGCACGGAGCTGCGCCATCTACTTTCCCCCTGGAATTGAGTCTTTCGGCTACCCGCTCGCCGAGGCACGGGCCAGCGGCCGACCGGTAATCGCCCGGGGCACTGCGCAGAATCGGGAAATCGCAGGCACAGCGCTATGCGCGTTCACCCCAGGTGATGCGGATTCCTTGCGGCACGCCACCTTAAACGCTCTGACCACGCTTGTAGCACCGGATCCCGCGCCATTCGATCCCTGCGCATATTTCACCTGGCTGCTGGGGCAGCCGCGATGAGTCGGCTGGGGCTGCGGCCTTACGATGCAGGCGATGATCCCCCAAGCGGTACTGTTCCTGTAAGTGTCGTTGTCCTCACGCTTAATGAGGAACCAAACATTGGCCGATGCCTTGCGTCAGTAGCGTGGGCCAACCAGGTGGTGGTGATCGACTCAGGCTCGACCGACAACACGGTGTCAATCGCCCTCTCGCGTGGGGCCGAGGTGTTGGAGCAGCCATGGCTTGGATTTTCCGGCCAGCGCGAATTCGCATTGAGGCACCCTTCGATCCTCTACGACTGGGTCTACTTTGTGGACGCCGACGAGTGGGTCTCCCCGCAACTCGCAAGCGAGGTCGCCGCACATTTGCAGACACCATCATGCGCCGGGTTCTCACATCGCTTCCGACTTGTGTTCCAAGGAACCTGGATTCGTCATTGCGGTTGGTATCAAGGCTCCTGGATAGTGCGTCTCGTCGATCGAAGATACACAAAATACGATGGGAGCCTGGTCGGTGAGCGAGCCTCTGTCGACGGGAAGATCGGCCAGCTGAACAACGACATCGTCGATGACGACTGTAAGGGTCTGGCTATCTGGTTGCACAAACACGTGAGCTATGCGCAGCTAGAGGCGCAACGGCGTGGCCGACCGATGTCGCTGCGACACCGACTGCAAGTGCTGCAATTCAGGGAGGGTGCTGACACCAGGCCGATGAGTCGCGCCATCCTCAAGGATGTCGTCTATCCTTCCGTGCCCCTCAAGCCCATTGCCATCTTCGTCTATATGTACGTTGTCCGGCTCGGCTTTCTCGATGGGCGGACCGGATTGCGCTTCTGTTTCTACCACGCCTGGTACGAGGTCAGTGTTGCCGCGCTGCAAGCGCATTCTGTGGCAACCGATTGATGAGATCTCCATGAGGCCGCCTAACTCGCCGACCTCCTAGCGGTCGCCCCATCAGGGTGGCGCCGGATCTGTCGCGCGGCGGCCAATTTTGAACGTGCCGCTTAGCGCACGGTACGGCGATGAAAGCCGCTTGCAGCCATAGCGTCCCTGTTGTTCCAACGTCGCGCATATGAACCGATCAATGATATTTTTCAGGTAACCTTCTCCAGAATCGCCGCAAGCCGCAGTTCGTAGGTATGATCACGGAGAGCACGCCGAGCGGCGGCATCGCCGAGCCGTGCGGCCAGGCCTCTCTCACCAAGCAAGCGGACCGCATGTCCGACTAGCTCATCAAAGTCGCGGAATGTCAGCACTTCTTCACCAATGTCGAATAGGTCAGGAATGCATGACCGAAACTCGGTCAATACTGCGGCACCACATCCAGCGGCCTCGAATAGCCGCGCGTTGGCCCCAGTAAACTCGGCCACGTGCATAGGGTTTAGCACGCCGGCTGCGGATCGGAAGATTCGTGCTTTCTGCTCACACCAGATCGGGTGGCCGACGTGCGCGGCGCGCATCGGACTCTCCCCAAGCCAGCGTGAGACAGGGGCGCCATAGATCTTCAGCGGGATACCCCTGGCCATGAGTCGCTCGATCAGCCGAACCCTGCCCGGGCGCATAGTGCCAGCGATTATCAAATGAGGCTCCGTGCCTGCTGGGACAAGAGGCCTGTGCCACCGTGGATTGCAAGCTTCCGGAAGGTAAAACACCGGCGCGTCCAGAGTTGCTTGCAATCGATCAACGATGTGCGGATCCTTGAAGAAGAGCGCGTCATACGGTGCGAGCAGCATGAGCTCTCGGCCGAAGGTCAGCACAGAATCGGGAAACCAGAAAGCGACTCGGATTCCATTCCGACTGAGCCGTGTTACAGCGTTCGGCATAAGGCGCGCATCGACATTGACCACGACTTCGCATTCAGCTTCCAGTGCGGTAGCCACTATTCGGCGCTGGAGTTTCTCATCGAGACGGGGCAGGGCCTGCCTGGCGACCATGACGGCGCCACGAGTAAGCCGCCCCCGGTGCTCGGCGTGGGCTGGGCCCAATGGAATGACGACTTGGCCCATGCGGCGAAGACTATCGCTTATATTCTCCGCAAAATAGTCCATGCCCGTCGGACCCACAACTCCGATCCGCACCATACCACTCCATCCTTAAGCACCCGACTTTCTGGTGTACCCAGGCGTCCAGCCCGGGCCAGCAGATCACTACGTAGCGCTACCGTGAAACAGACTCACAACAACCTCGTGACCGCGCGCGATGCATAGATCTCCGGGGCAAAAGATTTGCGCGCCCACTCGGCGGCGCTCCTTCCCATCTGTGCGAGCCGTGCCGGGTCTTTAAGCAGCTCGTCGAGGACCTGTTTTAACGCGCCAATCGTCTCGTCCTGCGGGGCGACGCCTGTGACTAGGTCGATGAATGCGCCGTATGAACCGCCGAAAGCCGGTCCAACCACCGCAGTCCCGGCTACCTGCGCTTCAAGCAGGACTAAGCCGTATCCCTCACCTGAGGGATGACGCCCTCGCCGGGTCCTCGTAGCCAGAACGAAGAGGTCGGCCTCGGCGAGTTCACGAGCCAGTTCGTGATCTGTCAACCCGACCCTCAGCGTGCAGTGTGGGTGGTTTTCGATCAGCCGGAGCAGATCGGGCTGAGGCACGCCACTGCCGCACACCGTCAAACTCACGTCTGGTCTTCGAAGGTCAGCAACGGCGGCAAGCAATTCGGGCAGCCCTTTGTCCCGCCACTCCGAGAGACGGAATGCGGTAGCCAGCCGTGTCCCCGGTGCCCGCGGTTGAATAACGGCAGATGCGTTTACAAGCAAGTCGAACCAGCTTTTGGACAGCCCAGGCGGCAAGACAGTTGCCTGGTGAACAGCCGAAACGGCACCTGCAGTGAAGCTGCTCACGGCGATCATGCGCACTCGAGTACTGCGCATCAAGTGGTTCTCAATCAACGAGCGGATGTTCCGCCGCGCCCCCCATATATCAACGCCATGGCACACAAGTGAGATGCCACAGTTGGAACGCTCCCTGGCGAGCAGAGACGCTACAGGAATCAGAGCACGATGAGCGAGGACTAGGCGGGTCGGCGCCTCGTCCTCTCGTAACTGCCTGCGGGATTGAGCCAGCAACCGGACATGCGCGGCCGGCCCAGAGCCATGAAGGTTAATCCGATGGTAATCCACGCCACACGCGGCGAACGCCCACTCCAACGTCTCAACGTAGCGCTCTATGCCGCCGCCCAGTCCGCATGATGGAGCAAGCAGCAATGCCCGGCCCGTCATGTCGACCGCCGCGCGCCGAAAGTGAGGGCCACGGAAAGCAGCCAGACGAACGACGTCGCCGGAATGGTGCCCAGGATTGTCTGCCAGTCGTTCTGACCTTCCACCAGGATCGAGAAGAGCAGTAGTACGAGAAAGATCGAATGCGGATTCAGTCGCACGTCGAGGATGTCGTCGAGCAGCCGAATCCCGCAACCTATGAGGAACATTCCCACCAATACAGGAATCCAGCCGCCATACATATACAGACCACCGACTACCGTGTCGGCGGTCGACGTGTACAGCGAGGATGGCAGCCCGAAGTACTCCTGACCGAAGAGGTAGCCAGACAGCATGATCGGTTTGTTAGGCCAGGCCGCTCGCGGCACCATCCCTGCTGCAGGTTCTTCAACCAGTTGGACGGGGCTCAGGAACCCAATCTGCCGAGGCGTGCGCTGAACAATGATCGCCGAGCTGTCGATCTGGCGGATCCGCTGCATCAAGTAGTCGATGGATTGGGGCAAGACAGTCACAACATTGTGGCCTACAACCGCTTGCTTAAAGATCGTGGGCGCCGCAGAGACTGCCTGACTCGGGCTTAGTGTCGCCGAACTCTGACGAACGGCATCACGGTAGGCATGGTTGAATGGGATGACAACGCCAAGGAATACAAGGATGGCCGCGATCAATACCGCTTTTGGCAGCCGACGGCGGGCGGCACTGAACGGGACCACCAATGCCAAGACCGCGATAACAAAGCTCTCCTTGCCACCGGCGGCTGCACCGAACGCAACCTCGGTCATGAAGAGGACGGCCAGGGTTACTCGCGCGCCTGGCAAGCGTTCCCGAAACACCTGCAGGGAGGCCGCGGCGACCGCGAGCGGAGCGCAGAGGCTGAGCGCACCCAGCACGCCTCCGTAGCTGGTTGCCGAGTGCACCAGAGTCGATGGGTCACCAACGTAACCGAAGATGCCGGACGTCGCCGTAACCGCGAGGCGCGCCGCAATCCCGATGACATAAAGGATCCAGGGCGCAGCTGGGCTACGCACCTGGGCGGCAAACCGCTTGCCAACCACCGCAATTCCCCGGGTCAAGAGGTCATGGGCCGGCTTGGCAGGCCCAATGAGGTAACCGATCGTCCAGGCGCTCAGCCCGACGGCGATCAGCCACAGCGCGTGAAGCACACTGGTGACTGCGATCTGGGCTGGCATCCCAGTTTGAGGCTGGCTCCATGTCACAGTGGCGATCCCGAAGGAGCCGCCGTACCAGACCAGCATCCACGGCCCAATTTTCCAGCGAGTGAGACCAAGGTCACCGTGCTGAGCCACTCCTGCCAGGCAGAGAAGGCTGGCACAGTAGGTCGCTAAAGTCAGGCTGGCCCAGACGACAGCGAAAGTCGGTCGGTCCGACCTGGTCAGCGTCTCCGCTAGCAGCACGAGGGCGGCGGCCATGAGGGCTAATCCAGCAATGGCCAATCGCCACGCAGGACGCAACGGGGCGAGCGCATCTGCGGATGTCGCGGTCATAGCATCGACTCCAAGGCATGGCAACGCGCAGATCGTGGGTTGGTCCGGGATAGCGGTCTGCACCCAGTTAGTGCCGCTACCAAGCGGTCTTTACGTCGGCGGGCACCCGGAATCCCACGTCCGTTGCGCACGGCAGCGAGCTTATCGTTTTGCGTCATCACCTGTGAGGATATTCTCTCGCTATGAAGACATGGCTCACCAGTTTCAGCGGGCCTCACTACCTGGCAGCGGCGACACTACCAGGTTCCGGATCCCTTAGCCGCCTGACTTCCACCAGGTGACTGTGGGGATGTTCCCAGCAGCCCACTGGGTGCAAGCGACGTAATTCCCCTGGACAAACGTCTCCAGGTCGGCATCCCAGCCCGGATAGAATTCCACGCCCTGCGGGGTGAGCTTCCCAAGGCGGTAGCCAAGGGGTTCGAGCAGCTCGAATGCATCGCGAAGGAACGAGCGCGCATATACCCACCGATGGTTGTATTCGAACTGCGTGATCAAGATCCGCTGCTCACCGAACAGCCTCTGCGCACCGCGAAGAACTGCGTGGTCATGTCCTTCAGTATCGATCTTGAGCAAAGTGATGTGGTCAAGCCCGGCGTAGTCCGCATAAGTGTCAAGGGTGGTCGTAGTCACCTCTTCGGTCGCGATGCCAGCAGACGCCTCGGGCTGCTCATGCAGCGAGTTCGTTCCTGCGCCCGGAGCAATCACGTTCAGTGTTGACGATCCGAGTCGCTCGCAGAGGGCAAGCTGACGCAGTGTCACAGAATGCATGCCAAGTGCTTCTGAGAGGCACGCGAAAGTGTATGAGGACGGCTCGAACACATGAAGATCGAGATCGCCAAACCGGCCTGCTTGCCGAGCCGCTGCCAGCATGGCGACTGACCAAAGTCCGACGTTGGCGCCCACGTCGACGACGTGAATATCTTGGCCGACTGGTGAGAGTTCGAGTATGCGTCGTTGCAGCCAGAATTCTCCGTTGATGTGCATATCGTTGGGCACATCGAAACGCGCGCGGTTGAGCACGAATCGGGCCACGCGCACGACATTCCGGCGGCCCAGAATATGGCAAGCGACGTCTGTAGTGGTCGCAACGGCATGGCGAATAGCCAACATCAGCCTCCTACGGTTCCGGAACTGGGTAAAGGCGAAGCATGCATCCTCGGCCCACTGCCGCGGGCATGTCGGGGCAGCCGCGACAATCGCCGCAGCATCACCACAAGAGCCACGCTGTACGAGATCGTGGAGGCGATCGCTGCGCCATAGACACCCACAAGTGGCAACATCACGACGAGCAACCCGACCGTGAAAATCGCCGCAAACCCCTCCGCCCATGCCACCACGCCGGGATGGCTCCTGCCTCTCAATATGTCGCCGACAACCTGCCCGCATGCTAGGAAGACAGCCCCAGGGGTCAAAATCCACAGCAGAGGCACAGCTCCCCGGTATGCAGAGCCGAAGACCATCGGCACGAGCCAGTATGCGGCCACAGCGACAGGAGTCAGTATGGCAGCGGCCAAAGCTGCGCTGCCGAGAACCGCGGCCCGCTGCAGTCTGCGGGTTGCTGTGGTTACCTCACGCTGGGAAGCCAGCCGCGGGAATGCGACATTGCCGATCGCCGACACCAGGGGAATCGGCAACAGGGTTGAGAGACTGCGATCGCATACCGACCGAGATCAGCCGGCGACACCATCTGCGACAAGACAAGCTGGTCCAGATGCGCGTTGAGGGCTGCTGGCGTCGAGGCCGCGATCTGGGCGCCCCCATACACTGCCAACGGGGAGATTAGCCTGGCTGAGGCACGGCCGGGCACCAAACCTGCCCGTCGGCAGGAGGCGTAAGCCAAGCCGAGTTGCAGCAGCATCGTCGCCGCGAGGACGAGAATGGCAGCATCCAGGCTGAGCAGCCGGAGCCGCCACAGCGCTACGAACGCGATGAGCCCTAACATCGGTTGGCTCACTCGCACCTTGTTCCAGATGTCCAGATTCCGCGCCTGCAGAGAAAACGTGTAGCTCGCTCCGACGAACGCCATGATCGAGGCCGCGAAGGCAATCCGGTAGCCGACGGCCACGGCCGCGTCGCCATGGGCGAGGATCGGCGCGAATAGCAGCCCGACGATGAGGACGACTGTGCCCGTCGTGAGCATCATCGCGCGCGACGTTGCGACATACTGGCGGGCACGCAAAGGATCCCTGGCCACGTAGAAGCATAGTGCCGCAGGCTGGCCCATGCCGCCGACTATGAGGGCGACACCGAACCAGGACGTGACTGCAGCGTACTCGCCGCGCACAGTTGGCCCAACCACGCGTGCCAGAATGATGCCGCCGAGCCCGGCTGCAACCGTCGATGCCACATTGAATCCCGCCGTCCGCGCAACTGTCCTGGCGAATCCGCGCCGACGCACCCTCGCGGCAAGTCCGAGCAGCCGACCCGCCTCGGCCTGCGCAGTCACAGGTGCTCATGGTTCGTGGCGAACAGCCGGTCGCATCGACCCAAAGCGCGGTGCACGGAACCAAGATCGACGAAGCGCCTAATCATCCCGTCCGCCCTGAGCCAATCAATCCCAGAACTGCATTCGGCGCCGAGACGTGGCCGCGAAGGTCCCTGCCTACGTCCGCATCGATTGCCTCAGCAATGCCGCACATCCTCAGGTTCCCTCGCCCATTGTGATCTGCTGGCACTGACATGTTGGGGCGCTCCGGTGTGTCCGGCTGGCTGCTCACTTCATCCGGACTTACGCGCGGCGAAGATCAAATTCTGAGTCACAATGTGCCCACTGAGCACGCCCGTCTCCGACGCGAGGGCAATCTTGCAGAAGCCGCTGACAAGCTTCCACACCGCCAGGCGTGCGCCGCTCACCAGGCTATGGGTGAATGGTGGGCAAGGCAGAACGGTGACTGACTCGAAGTCGGCGGCAGCGGCAAGCTGGCGCACGCTGCGTGCCGTGTACCACGACTCATGGGTAAAGTCCCCGTACCGAATGTGACCGCCGAATGGGCTGACCGCATTCGGAACCCGGGCGGTGAAGACGCCGCCCGGCATCAATGCGGCGGCCACGGCGTCGAAAGTCTCCAGCACCTCATCCTTCGTCAGGTGCTCCAAGAGGTCGGTAGCCGTTACCGCGGCGAGCTTCCCGACACGCTCGTGCAAGATACGCCGGTAATCGCCCTCCAGCACCTGGTGCAAGCCTGAGGCATGGGCAATAGCGACCTGCTCTGGGCTCAGATCGATGCCCTCAGCGTCATATCCGTCCCTAAGAAGTAGACGTACCAGTTCGCCCTGTCCGCAGCCGATATCGGCGATCGGTCCTGTACCTGGCGGCGGTAACACTGGACGGATGTCACGACGGTAGGCAAGAGCAGCGGCCTCGCCGCTACCTCGGCCAGCATGCTGTGAGGCGTACGCCTCGTACAGACGATCCCGTAACGGGGCGCCGCCTTCATCTATAGTCACGCGGAGAGCCTAGTCGATTACCAGACGTGGTGAGGGGCAGTTGACGACCGCCGCCCGGCCGCTTGGGCAGGAGGTGGCCCCGCTTTGACGGACAGTCCCCGTCAAAGCGGGTCAGGCCCAGACGACGGCCGACTTCGACTGAGGGACAGTCGTTCAATCTGTTAGCGTCAGCAGTGATCCAACTTGGTGTCCCCTCTCTGACTCGACTGGCTCAAGATCGTCGAGTGCCACCTGAGCATTGTTGGGCGTGGCGTCTCGACCAATCGGCCCGGAGACACGGACTCACGATCCTTCTATCAGTTACCTTGATTGGAGAACCATCGCGGTTAGTGATTTACCTTCTAGTTGCGCTCAGGAAGAGTGACCTTCTACGTGAACCGACTCAAGATGCGCAGGTGACGTAGTGCTGCGGACGATGATCGAACAGACGACCCACCGCATTGTCATACGGAGGCGCCTACCGTCGCCTTTTGACGCCGCTAGGATTTATAGCTCGTCCGAGGGCGGCCTCCGGTATCTCCGCCCGCGCCTGGATGACGTCGATCCGATCTTGTTGCGGCTGGCCGCAGAAGTAATACGGCCAGGTCACGTGGTCTGGGATATTGGGGCCAATTTGGGGCTGTTCAGCTTGGCCGCCTCGGTGGCTGCCGGGCCGGGCGGCCATGTCCTTGCCGTCGAACCGGATGCCGTGTTAGTTGGCCTGCTCCGCCGGTCCGCAGCAGTGAACCACGGCCAGTCGGAGGTCCAGGTGTTGCCCGTAGCTGCGGCTGATTGCCTCGGAGTCGCCCGATTTCATATCGCGAGGCGCAATCGATCGACCAGCCACCTCGACGGATTCGGCACAACACAGACGGGGGGCGTCCGCACCACGGAATTGGTGCCCACTGTCACACTCGACTGGCTGGCCTCGCATTTTCCTTTGCCCGACGTAATCAAGATCGACGTTGAAGCAGCCGAGGTCAAGGTGCTCGCCGGCGCTAGGGAGATCCTTCGCAAACTCCCTGCCATAATCTGCGAAGTCGCCGGTAACAACGCAGGCACAGTAGCGGACATCCTCACTGGCTACGGCTACGCGCTCTACGATGGCGACCAGTTACCCGAGCAGCGGATGCCGGTCCTGGTCGCGCCGGCGAACACGTTAGCGATCAGCCCAGCCGATGGCTAAGCCTCAATCCACCGCTAGACCTAGCCTGCCCGCTCTAACATCCACCGGTGATCTATGGTAAAACGCCAGTACTGGAGCAGCAGCACTAAACACGGGCTCTCCGCCATCCGCCGAAGATTCCCGGGCAATGCGACGGATGGGCTGTCGCGCCGCAAGGGATGAGGAATAAATCGCCCTAAAGCTCTTTGCTTCGCTGTCAAAGAGCAGCATAAGCAGTCATGCGGTTTGCATGCAAGACTGGATTGTCCCGAAATTTCAGTCAATTCGATTAGCCTTGAGTGGAGGCAGGGCAGCTCAAGGCGGCTATTCGCTTTCTGCCTATGCGTTAATCTGCAATAATGCTGCCATGCATACTGCAGTGGACGTAGGCAAAGAGATCATCAAGAACGCCGTCATGACTGTGCCGAGCCGTGCGGCGCTGGAGGCTGGGGCAGCCTAGGGCTGGCGTTCGATTCACAGGAGACGACGCCCAGCTGCGTCGATACGCCTTCCAAGGCCTCGATGTGTTGCACCGAACCATTGGTGGATTAGAAGGCCTGTCGATATGCGAGATTGGTCCCGGTGACTTCTTGACCTCAGGAATGGCAATGCTTGCCGCGGGAGCTGCGTCATACACGGCTATTGATCGTTTTGCTGGTGACTACGCTCGGCCAGAAGCAAAAGAGTGGTATGCTGGAATTAAGGTTTCGTGGGCAAAATCATATCCTAATATTCAATGGCCAGCATGGCTTGAAAGCACTCATTTTCCAGAAGCTTATCCAAATCGAATCAAAACCTGGGAAATTCCAATCGAGTCAGCAGCGAACATCGGCACTTTTGATATTGTCTGTTCATTCCAAGTTGCAGAGCATGTATCGGACATAGAGGCATTTGCTAAATCTACTGCAGCATTGCTCGACTCGGACGGCCTCGCGGTCCACCGCATCGACTTCGGCCCCCATGGTGTCTGGCTTTCCTACCAGGACCCGCTGACCTTCCTACGGATTCCTGAACCTCTGTGGCGGGCCATGGGCTCAGCTAGAGGAGCCCCTAACCGGCGTCGAATACACGAGATGGAAGATGCCTACAAAGCTGTCGGCTTGTCCGTTGCATTGATCGACATCGAACGTTACCTTGTGTCAGCCACGGACCTGACTCGGCTGGCTCGTAATTTTCGCGCGATGTCTCTTGATTCCGTAATAACCAAATCAGCCATCCTGCTTGCCAAGAAAGGCAAGGTCGGCCAAGGCTTAGTATGACCGGCCAAGCGCGCGATAATCCCAGCCAGCGCAGCGCCAGGCCTGTGCTGATCAAGCGCGTTGCGCACCGTCCGCTA
>CAWIJO010000019.1:0-180933 GCA_963836355.1 uncultured Actinomycetes bacterium
GGACGAGCTCGATGAGCTCATGGCCACCCTCGAGCCGCTCGCTACGCTGCTACTCGCTGCCCAGGACTAGGACGAAGGCTCTGGTGGTTCAGTTCGGCTGAACCGCGCCCGGCCAGATCGTGGTTCGCTTGGCTGACGCTCTGACGAGCCAGCGTCTCGAATGACTTTCCGAGCGACTCGGTGAACGGTTCGCTGATCACGATGCTTGGGCTCGATCGCCCTTGGTGGGTAGCGCACCTCCCGCTCTCGCGAGCGAGAGTTCACATCGACGTGTCGAGCAGAACCGTCACGATTGAGCGGTCGGGCCGATCATAAGAACGCACGCGAACGAACCGGATAGAGGCCCCGGGAATGAGGCTGCGCAGCATGCGCGGAGATCCGGAACCGCCTTCGATCTGGGCGGCAACCTGGATCGCCAGAGTGACTGTCGTTACCGCGCACGAACAGCTGTTCGGCTGGCGGCGGGGGGCAAACAAGCCTTGCTAGTTTGGCAAGCTTGCGCTTGGCCGCCCATGCCAGCATCGCCGCTGCCCTGCGCTTTCACGCCGCCGCCCAGATCGCCCACTGCAAACGATCATGAGGTGCTGAACGGCTTTGGCCGGCGCCCTGCCTCCTGCCCTGCCATGCTGCCGGCCGTTACCGGCGGCTGAGGGTGACGTGGGTGACGCCGCTGGGGCTGTTCACGGCCTCAATCTGGAAACGTTCTTCGAGCCCCTCCAGACCGTCCCAGAGCCGTTCCCCGCGGCCCAGCACGATCGGCACCACGACAATGTGCGCGTAGTCGATCAGGCCGGCGGCCAGGAATTCGCGGATGGTGGACGGGCCGCCGCCGATGCGGACATCCCCGCCCGCGGCAGCCTGGCGCGCCTGCACAAGCGCCTGAGCGGGGCTGGCGTCGAGGAAGTCAAACGTGGTACCGCCGTTCATCTGGACGGCGGGCCGGGGATGGCGGGTGAGAACAAAGACCGGGGTGTGGAACGGCGGGTTGTCTCCCCACCATCCGTTCCACTCCTGGTCCGGCCAGGGGCCATGGTGCGGGCCGAACTTGCCCCGCCCCATGATCTCAGCGCCGATGCCCGGGGCCCAGGCGCTGGCGAAAGCGTCGTCGATGCCGGTGCTGCCGCCGGGCTGGCCCTGCATGGCGCGGAAGGTACGAGTCGGGAAGAACCACTCGTGCAGCCGGGTTCCCGCATGCCCAAACGGGGCATCCAGGCTTTGCCCCGCGCCGGTGCCGAACCCATCCAGCGACACCGAGAAGTTGTGCACCCGGACTTGCGACACGATGACCTCCTGACAGGTTGCTTTCACAGCGACCGGGGCCGGTTGCCGCGGCCCGCCACCAGTGAGGACGATCCGCTGGCCCAAAGTCATCGCCAGCGCCTGGCCGCTGAGCATCATACCTGCGGATCACCAGGCGTTTCTGCTCACGGTGCGTAACCGGCCCTGGACTCAGATAAGGCGCGCATCGCCGCCGATCTGCGCGGGCAGCTGAGCGTAGCGCCGCCATCGCTGATGAGCGCGCAACCAGCTGATCTGCGCGCGTTCGACAGCTATCCAACGCCCGCACATGCGTGCTGGCAGGGCGTTAGCTGTACTAGTCGATGAGCTTACGGACAGAAGTCTCCCAGCCGGCTGGGAAGCTCGTCAGATCGAGACCAGGTCACACACAAAGATGAGGGTCTCGCCCGGTGCGATCACGCGCCCGGCGCCCCGGTCCCCGTAGGCCAGACCCGGGGGAATGATCAGCTGGCGGCGGCCGCCGACCTTCATGCCCTGCACGCCCTGGTCCCAGCCGGCGATGACCCGCCCAGCGCCGAGCTCGAACTGCAGCGGGTCGCCCCGGTCCCAGCTCTCGTCGAATTGCTCGCCTGTAGAGAACGCGACCCCGACATAGTGAACCTTGACCACGTCACCGGGGTTTGCCACGGGGCCATTGCCTTCCCAGATGTCGGTGATCTCCAGCTCGGCCGGCGGCTCGCCGCCGGGAAAGTCGATCTCAGGCTTGCCGACGCTCATACTCGCCTCTCTCTGTAGCTCTCGGCCGGAGCGCGCTGGTCCCAGCCAGGCAGCCATGCGCCGCATTCTGGGCGAGGCCTCTCCGTCTCGCGCAAGGTTATGCCGCCCAGGGTCCGCACCGTCCGCAACCTTAGGAAGCCAGGTCCCAGGTCCCCGCACATGCCCGGGCAGCCCACCCGGGCGGCAGTTCTGAGCTGTGTCAACGATCTTGGACAGTTTTCTTGGCTTGTTGATCATGCAGCGGTCGCTGCGGCCTGGAATTCTGTGAGTACCTCAAAGGGCGGGCGGTAGCCGAGGCCGAGTGCAGCCGCTGGCGGTTGCAGGAGACCTCGATGTAGTTAGCAATAGCGAACCTGGCGTGGGCCCGGCCAGGGAATGACTGCCGGTAATACATCTCGTTTCAGCGCGCTGAAGAAGCTTTCGGCGGCGGCGTTGTGCCAGCACACCCCGGTCCGCCCGGTGCTGGTGCGGATGCCAAGTGCCTGGCAGAACCGAGCGAATTCCTCCAGAGGGATATCGTCCGCGTGCAGTTCGTGGACCCAAACTGAGACCTAAGGCGCGTTATGTGGGTTGATCCCGGCGTCACCTTGATCACGTAGCGGCCCCTGCGACAGACAAGTAATCGACCAAGATCCTTGTCCCCGCAGAGGCCATTGCCCATGTTGCCGACAGAAGACCTGTTCGTCTACATCTACGTGCTGATCGATGACCTGATCACCGCCGGGTCCGTTACTGTCCCGCCGCGGCCCGGGCCGGCACCTGGCTGCAGCGACGCCGAGCTGCTGACCATCGCCACGGCGCGCCACGTGCTGGGACGCCGTAGCGAGGCCGGGTTCCTGGCCGAGGTGGCGCGCGACTGGGCGCACCTGTTCCCGCGGCTGCCGCACCAGAGTGAGGCTAACCGGCGGATCCGCTGGCTGTGGGGCGCGTTCGAGCAGCTGCGCGGGTACCTGGCAGCGCAGCTGCCCGAGGATGACTGCCAGCAAGTTGATACCAGCGCGCTGCCGGTCAGGCACGCCTCCCGGGTCCGCGGCCCCGATTCCTGGACCGGCCCTGACGGGCTGCATGCCCGGTTCGGCCGTGATGCCGCGCACGCCGAATGGTTCTACGGGTTCCGCCTGGCCATCCGGACTGACCTGGGCAGCCGCATCGTCCGCGCCTGGGCCATCGTGCCCGCCGCTCAACGAGCGTGACGTGGCCAGCGACCTGCTGGAAGCCGACCTGCCGCCCCGCGACCTGCTCCTGGACAAGGGATTCACCGGCAAGGACTTCGCCGCCGGCCAGGCCGGCGCGGCACCGCCGTGCTTATCCGCTGGCAAGGCCAGCGCCACCGAATGCCGCCGATCCTGCGGAAGATCATCGCCGAGTGGCGCAACCGGATCGAGACCACCTTCAAAGAGATCACCGACCAGATGGAACTAGCCCGCCACGGCGCGCACACCTTCTGGGGACTGCTCACCCGCACCGTCGCGATCATCGCCGCGCATACTCTTATGCGGGCATGCCTCGCCGGAGCGTAGATCAACGCACATAACGCGCCTAAGACCACGGCCAGCGCATATGCGCAATCACCGAACGCGCGTTCGCGCAGATCAAAGAGTGTGGTCAGGGCGGGGTCGAACGGCCGGCCTTTCCGCTTTTCAGCCCCTGATATCCCTGCGGTGATGCCGTTCTGGGCGGAAAATCGGGTGTGGCTGCTGTCCGGTGACGCCGGTTACTCCATGATCTTCGAGGTCGATTTTCAGCCGGGTGCCGGGAGCCAGCCGTGGGCCCTTCAGTGTCGCCTTGAGCACGAGGATCAGATTCCTCCAGTTGTCCCTGTGACTCCCGCGGGCAGCAGCCGCCTTGGATTCCGGTGACGGCAAGGAGGCCAGGATGCTCACTGAGACGCAGGACAACGAAGAGATCATCGCGCGGGTCGCGGCGCTGGATATCGGCAAGGCCGAACTGGTGTGCTGCGTGCGGGTCCCGCATGAGGACCGGCCGGGGCGGCGGCTGCAGGAGGTGGAAATGCATTCCACGATGACCCGGTCGCTGCTTTCCATGGCCGACCACCTGCGCTGCCTGGGGGTGTCCCGGGTGGTGATGGAGGCAACGCTACTGGAAACCGGTGTTCTACCTGCTGGAGGCGGCCGGGTTCGACACCTGGCTGGTGAACGCCCGGGACGTCAAGCACCTGCCCGGGCGCCGCGCTGGACGGCAAGATCGAGGAGATGATCGCCCCTTTCGCCGCCGCGGCACAGCGCCTGGATGAGATCCCCGGCATCAACTCCATCGCCGCGTGCGTGATCCTGGCCGAGACCGGGATCGACATGCACCGGTTCCCCACCGCCGGGCACCTGGTCTCGTGGGCCAAGTTCGCCCCCGGAGTCAAGGAATCCGCCGGGAAGAAGAAGGGCAAGAACACCACCGGGCACGGCAACTCCTACCTGGCGCGGGTGCTCGGCAACGCCGCCGTCTCCGCGGCCGGACCGACACCTTCCTCGGAGAGCGGTACCGGCGCATCGCGCGCCTGCGCGGCAGAAAAAAAGCGGTGGTGGCCATCGGCCGGTCCATCCTGGTCATCATCTGGCACCTGCTCGCGTGCGCCACGAGGCGCTGTTGTTTCCGGATGGAGGTGAGAGACCGTCCATCTCCTTGCCGTCGCAGCGGCGGGGGTGAAGCTGGAGGCAGCCTGATCCGGGGGTCGCCGGGGAGGGCGGGAGCAGCCTCGACAAAGTCGCGTCGGCCCGGTACTGCCGGATGGGCCGGGCGCGGTGAGCGAGACGGGAAGGTATACGAGAGGAACCGGCTGCGTTACGCCTCTTAATGTGCCGCCAGCTCTAACCCGGCGGATATGGGCTGGTTTGCGGTGCGCACCCGCTTTTCATGACGGCGGGGAACTTCAGGCAAGGTCTGCGAGGCCGGACCTGAAGGCCATGGTGAATTGTCTGCGGCGTAGCCGTGGCGATGCCGCAGGGGTAGAGCCGGGTGGTGCGACACGAAGTCGCAGGTGTTGAGTGGGCTAGCTATTGGAGGTTCGGCACATGTCGAAGGTGTAGCTCCCGGTCAGTGTCCGAGAGACCTGTCCCCGCCCTGGCGTGCGCTGCGGGTAACGGCGGGGTGCGGAGCCCGGGGAAATGCCCGAGGCATCCCCGTTCCGTCCGGGGGTCACAGGCTAGGGGAAGGCCGGACGGGTGAACGCGAGTGAATCTCCGATGACGCCCCGTTAGGTGGCCTCCCCGCAGGCGGAATGGGTAGCGAGGGAGAAGGGACCGCCGCTGGAAGGCGGCAGGCGCCGAACGGGGTAAGCCCGGCCGGTCGGGAGCGCACCACCGCCCCGGGGTTCAGGCGAGCGCCCACCCCGGTCGCGTCTCGCGCCTGCGGAACGTGACAATCCCGATGAGGTCCAGGCCGGCGTGGCCTGGTAGGCCGACCGTGAGAAGAGCTCAATTCCTCAGCGGGCGCAGGATGACGCGAGAAGCGAAGGCCGGGACGCCGAAAGGCAACGGGAAACCGGCACCGGATGGCCGCAGCCCTCCTGCGGCGGTGCCGCATAACCGGCCGGATACGGGTCCTGATGGCCCGGCCTGAAAGGGCGCTGACGCGCGTCAGGTGGGCCTGCGAAGGCAAGATGACGACGGCACCGGAACCGAGGGACAAGTTGGACGCCATGACGAGGCTGGCACGTGACCGAGGTCGCGGACGGGCCGTGCCTGGTGAACGGACCGGAGGGCGAGCCTCCTGGACTGGGACGAGGTGGACTGGCGCCAGGCCGAGGAGGACGTACGGCGGCTGCGGCAGCGGATCTTCGCGGCATCGCGGGCAGGGGACCTGAAGAAGGTCCGCAACCTGCAGAAGCTGATGCTCCGCTCCCGCGCCAACGCGCTGGTGAGCGTGCGGCGGGTGACGGAGCTCAACGCTGGCCGCAAGACGGCGGGCGTCGACGGGCAAGATCGTGCTCGGCTCCCGGGAGAAGGCCGAAAGGGCCAGCTGGGCATCAGCACGCGCGTCCCGCGTGGACGCCGAGGCCGGTCAGGCGCGTGTATATGCCCAAGAGCGAACGGAAAGCAGCGGCCGCATCGGGATCCCGGTGATCGCCGACCGGGTGCTTCAGGCCCTGGCGTCGAGCGCGCTGGAGCCCGAGTGGGAGGCGCGGTTCGAGCCGAAGTCCTACGGCTTCCGGCCGGGCCGTGGCTGCCATGACGCGATCGAGGCCATCTTCAACACCGTGAGCGGGCAGAACCCGCAGCGGCGGTGGATACTCGACGCAGACTTGGCAGGCGGCATTGAATCCATGGTCACACTGCTCCTTTGTTAATTGTGGCTGGTCAGAACAGCCCGTCTTGGGCTGCCGGGGGTTCGATACGCAGGCCTTTCCTGCGTCCGGTGCGGACGTGGACGGCGCGGAGCCGCCCGTCCTTGACACGTTGCATGATGGTCTGGCGGGAGACGCCGTAGGCGAGGGTGGCCTCCAGCATGGCCAGCCAGCCGTCGGGGGCGTCGTCGACGAACAGGGCGCGGATTTCGGGGGTGAGCCGGATCCGCCAGGGGGCGGCGGGGGTGAGCTGCTCGCCGCCGATGAACCCGTCGCTGAGCCAGCGGTGCAAGGTGGAGGGCGCCAGGCCTAGTTCGCGGGCGGCGTCGGCCACGGTGAGCAGCTCTCCTTCCTGGTTACCTGGGGTGTCCTGGTGGCGTGGGATGCCCCAGTAGTGCCGCAGGCCCTGGACTCTACCGGCGGTGTATGACAATCCGCGGGGGGTGCGGCGGTGCTGCCGGTTGAGGATCCACGCGATCTTGGCGTCGTCGTAGTGCACGGCGAGCCGGCGGACCAGGCTGATGGTGTCCTCGTCGGTGCGCAGCCGACGGGGCGGGGTGCGCTTGACCGGGATGGCCAGCTCGGTGATCGCCCCGCCTTTCCACCGCAGGACCAGGCCGGCGTGCCCGCTGTCGTGATCGCGGTGCACGGTGATGTTCACCTCATCGAGCAGGGTGCGCAGCAGCTGCTTGCGGTCCTTGTCGCTGGTGGTGGGGGCGTCCCAGACGGCCTGCAGGTCATCGCCGAGGGCCAGGATCGCGGCGCGCTCGGCGGCGGTGAGCGTGGCGGGGCGGGCGGCCTGGCGGCGGGCCAGCTCGGCCTCGGCGGCGGCCAGTTCGGTGAGTGCCTTTTCCCAGGCGGCTTCCAGGCCGCGGGCGACCAGCCGGTTTTCCGGGTCGACCGCCTGGTAGCGGCGCTCGGCCCGGGCCGCGTGGTAGCGGGCCTGCTCGACCTGGCGCCGGTGCTGCTCAAGCGCGGCGTCGTGGCCCTGCTCGAGCTGCCGGGCCGCTTGCAGGCAGGCTTGCAGCGCCACCGGCTCCAGCGCGGCCAGGAACGCGCCGGTGACGGCGGCGTCGATGGCCACGCCGCCGACGCGCAGGTGCCGGGTGCCGCGGCCCTCGACCAGCTGGCCGGTGCCGGTGCAGTAGTAGCCCGGGGTGGCCTTGTGCTTGCCCTCGTAGTAGACGGCGAGCTTGCGGCCGCAGGTCCCGCAGGTGGCCAGGCCCTGCAGCAGCGCGCAGCCCTCGCGGACCGCGCCGGTGCCGGGCTGATGCGCGGACGGGCGGATGTTATGGGCGATCTTTGCCTGGTTGGCCTGGTAGGTGTCCCAGTCGATGAAGCCCTCGTGGTGGTCTTTGATCAGCACCTCCCACTGGTCTTGGGGCAGCACGCGGCGCCGGACCCGGATGGTCCCGTCATCTCGGACCAGCCGCTGTTGCCGGCTGCGGCCGAAGGTGTACGCGCCGGCGTAGGCGGGGTGAGTCAGCACGTTGTGCACCGCATGGTAGGTCGGCTCGGTCCAGATGATCTCAGATCCGCGGATGTAGGCGCCGGGCTGCAGCGGGAACTTCAGGCCCTGGTCGCGCAGCCACAGCCAGACCCCGCGCACCGACCCGCACGCCGCGAACTGTCCGAAGATCGCGGCGATGACACCGGTGACCGCCTCGTCGGGATGCATCAGGATCTCCCCGTCGGCCTCGCCCCAGACCAGGCCGACGGGCAGGCCGCGGCGCAGTTCGCCACGGGCGGCCTTGTTCCGGATCGCGCCGTCCAGCCGTGCCCGCAGGATATGCAGCTCCATTTCGGACAGGGTCCCCTTCATCCCCAGAACCAGCCTGTCGTCGGCCAGCGCGGGATGATAGATGCCGTCGGCGTCGGCGATCAGGGTGTCGGTCATCCCGGCCAGCTCCAAAAGCCGGTACCAGTCGGCGTTGTTGCGGGCCAGCCGCGAGCACTCCAGGGACAGCACCATCCCGACCTGGCCCATGCCGACCTGGGCGGCCAGCTGCGCGAACCCGGACCGGCCGGCCGCCGAGGCGCCGGAGACGCCCAGGTCCTCGTCGATCACCGTCACCGCGGTGCGGGGCCAGCCCAGCTCGCGGGCCCGGGAGACCAGGTCGTACTGGCGGGCGGTCGACTCACGGTTGCGTTCCACCTGCACCAGGGTTGACTGGCGGACGTAGATTACGGCCGCTCTGGAGCGGTGCGAGGCGGTGACCTTCCATTCACTCATCCCCGGTCACCTCCGGCTGGCCCGCCCTGGCGATCAGGCCGGCCAGAGCCGTGATCGCCGCCGTGACCTGCGATCCGGGGAGCTGGGCCAGCAGGTCCGGGGGTGGCGCCGGAACCTGGTCCGGCAGCAGACTGAGCTGGACAGGCTGCACGATTGTCCTCCTTGGCCGGTGGCTTTCGTGCAGCCTGCTCGTGCTCATCCCGGTCACGGGCGGAAAACGCCGAAACCAGCACAGACGCAGCCAGCAGGTCAGCAACCGACCCCAATGTCCCCGCGCCCCAGCCGCCGTTACCTGCGCCGCCACCAGCCGCCCCGCCGTCAGCGTGCTGGCTGGTCCACTCCGCCGGGATCAGCCGCTTGCTGCCGTCGGGCAGCACCAGCAGCAGCTCCAGCCGCCCGTGCCGGCGCATCCCGCCCAGCACCCGCAGCTCCCGGCCTTCTAGCGGATGACGCGGGCGCGTGACCACCACCGTGCCCGGCAGCGCGGCGGTCACCTGCCAGCCTCCGCCACCACCTGAACACGGCTGCCGGCCGCACGGCACACCGCCTGCGCGGCCCGGGCGGCGTTCACCGCGTCCATGCACAAGGTTGCCTCGCGCAGGTCGACCGGGATGCCCTCGGCGATGCTGGCCGCCACCAGCAGCACCTGCCGCTCCCCGTCCGAGCACGGCAGCACGCCCTGCAACGCCTCCGCCGCCGCGGTGAAGTCGACCGCCGCGACCTGGCGGTCCCGGAACGGCTCCCACTCGACGTCGACCGCGACCTGCAAGAAATCCTCCCGCTCCAGCCACGTGCGGTGCGAGATCAGCAGCTCAGCGGCCGCCTCGGTGGGCAGCCAGCCCTTCGCCCACGCCCGGATCGCCTCGGCGAGGTCCTCGATACCGGTAGTAAGGCGGGGATTCGTTCGACGAAATCGATCACGTGGCTTTGATGGATCGCCTACGGGCGAGGATCAAGGATAAGCGTATCTGCGCGCTGGTGAAGGCGTTCCTGAAATCCGGGGTCCTTACCGGCCTCGGAAACCGGGAAGAGACATGGACCGGAACCCCGCAAGGCGGAATTGCCACGCCCCCAACGCAATAGATAATCCGGGCGATGGTCACCCTCCGTATCAGGTCCGGCGTCGCTGCTGCCGGTGCTGGCGGTGCCTGCGCGGGCGGGGATGCGGTGCCGGATGGTGATCTTTTCCGGGCCGATGAGGACGTCCTTGACGAGCAGCCGGAGCACGCGCTGGCGGTCTTCGACGGTGGCGGTGGCGGTGTTGCCGCGCAGCTGGGCCAGGAAGCCTTCCAGGTCATCGGCGAGCTTGAGGTAGGCGCCGCGGTCGGCGGCCTGGGCGTCGAGGGCGTCGAGCTGGCCGCGCAGGTTCGCCTGGCGGGCGCGCAGGTGCGGCATCTTGGCGCGCAGTTCGTCGATGGTCAGGAGCTGCTCGGAGAAGGCCTCGATCATGGCGGTGATCGAGGTGGCGGCCTTGGCCAGCTCGAGGTCGAGGCGGTTGCGCTGCCGGGTGGCAGGGTCGGCGGTGCGGGCGGCGTGCAGCCGCTTGCTGATCTCGGCGCGGATCAGGGCCGGGTCGGTGAGCAGGTGCGTGATGTGGTCCCAGACGACGGTGTCGAGGTAGTCGGCGCGGACCGGCTTGTTGCCGCAGACCCGGCCGCCTTCGTAGCGGTAGTCATCGCTGCCGAGGCACCGGTAGTAGTAGATCTTGCGGCTGGTGGTGCGGGCGGAGGTGCGGTAGTAGCCGTAGCCGCAGGCCGAGCAGGCGGCCAGGCCCTGCAGCAGGGACGGGACCTTGGTGTTGCGGGCGGCGTAGCGCTTGTTGTCTTCCAGCCGCTGCCGGACGCGGGCGAAGGTGACCTGGTCGACGATGGCCGGGACCGGGATCTCCAGCCACTCCTCCCGCGGCCGGTCCACGGTCTTGACCGCCCGCGGCACGGAGCGGCCCTGCAGGCGGGCGACCCGGTTCAGTCCCGGCGTCCCGCTGGTGGCCATGGTCTTGCCGAACACCGCCGTCCCGGCATAGGCGGGGTTGCGCAGCATCGCCCATACCACGCTGCGGTCCCAGCGGTGCTTGCCAGTCCGGGTGGGTGCGCCCTGGCTGGTGAGCCAGCGGGCCAGGTCCGCGATGGAGGCGCCGTCGTCGGCGTAGCGGCGGAACATCTCCGCGACCAGCGCCGCCTCGTGCCCGGTGATCTCGTAGGCAGCCCCGGCCAGGTCGGTCTTGCGGACGTAGCGGTAGCCGAACGGGGCGCCGGACAGCACGTTCACCGACCCGGTGCGGGCGCGGTGGGCCTTGCCGCGCCGGTACCGCTCGGCCAGCTGCGCCTTCTCGTACTCGGCGAAGATGCCCTGGAACTGGACCAGCAGCTGGTCCTCGGGGCTGTCGCCGCGCGGGCCCTTGACGAACTCGGCCCGCACCCCGGCCCGGGCGAACTCCTCCAGCAGCAGCGCCTGGTAGGCGAACTTGCGGGCGAGGCGGTCCGGGGAATACACCAGCACCACGTCCACGCAGCCTTGGGCGATCAGGTCCCGCAGCGCCTCCAGGGCCGGGCGGACCAGCGTCGCCCCGGAGTGCCCCTCATCCTCGAAGACCCACTCCTCGGGGACGTCAAGCCGGGCTTGCGCGGCGTGCTCGCGCAGCGCCGCGGTCTGCGACCCGATCGTCTCGTCCTTCTTCTGCCGGGCGCTGGACACCCGGGCGTAGATCGCCGCGCTGGTCATGCTGCGGCCGTCCTTCCTGGCCGGCCCGCACGATACGGGCCTGCCGCTGCGGCACCAATATGGCGTAGGCCGCCGGTCAAATCCGCGGCCCCATGGCGGTCAAAGACGGATTCGGTCCTGACCGGCCGGGCGTTCACCTGCGAGGATGGTTTCTGCGGCCCCGGGTGAGAAATTCCTCCAGCGCCTGCGCCACCACGGCGGAGATCGTCCGCCCCGAGCCGCGGGCATGCTCCCGGACTGCGGCCGCCAGCCGGGCCGGCACCTTGACCGTGAACACCACGGTGGCTTCCGGCACCGGGACCCGGCCCGACGCCGCCGCCTGATCCACATAGCGGCGGGCCTGCCGCGGCGAGCAGCCGGACCGCGCGGCCAGCACCCGGGCGGCCTCCGCCGGCGGCACGCCCCCCTCGGCCAGCTCCGCGGCCGCGTTGACCCGCTCAGCATGCTCGCCGCCGCCAGCGCGGCCATGAACAGCCATGCCATAACCATACTACCGTACATGTCACTACTTGGCCGGGACACGCCGCGGCCGTTCCAGCCGCCGGTAGCTCAGCGTGACATCAAAGCAGAAGTTATCTATTGCGTTGGGGGCGTGGCTTCACCGCTGCTCGCCAATATCGCCTTGTCTGCGCTGGACGATTATTTCGACCGGCAATGGCAACAGGAGATGGGTACCGGCGGGCAGCGGCGCACGCGCAGACTACACGGCCAGGGCAACTGGAAACTCATCCGCTATGCGGATGATCTTGTCCTGATGGTGTCGGGCAGCCGGCACCACGCCGAGGCGCTGCGCGAGGAGGTGGCGGCCGTGCTCGCACCGCTGGGGCTGCGGCTGGCGCCGGAAAAGACCCGCACGGTCCACATCGACGAGGGCTTCGACTTCCTCGGCCAGCACATCCGCAGGATGCGCAAGCGGGGAACGAGCAAGTACTACGTCTACACCAAGCCGTCCAGGAAAGCCATCCAGGCGATCAAGGACAAGGTGAAGGCCAGGACGTACAGGTCAACCCGCCACAAGGACCTGAACGAGCTGATCACCAGCTTGAACCGGTCACTGGCGGGCTGGGCGAACTACTTCCGGCACGGAGTGTCCAAGGCAACCTTCAGCGCCATCGACGCCTTCACCTGGGCGCGGCTGATGCGCTGGATACGCGCCAAGCACAAAGGCCGCACCGGGCTCGGGATGAACGAACTCCGCCGAAGGTTCTGTGACCAGGGGTGGAGGTTCGCCTGGGAAAGGGGTCGTCTTCACCGGCGCATCCAGCGTCGCGGTGACCCGCTACCGCTACCGCGGCAGCGTCATCCCGACCCCATGGACCCCGAAACCGGCAACCGCCGAAAGCGGCTGACCAGCGGCTAAAGCACGCGGAGCGCCCGGTGCGGTGAGAGCCGCACGCCGGGTGCGGGAGGGGACTCACGGGAAACGGACCGGCGGCAACATCGGCACCGCGCCCGTGGGTCTACCTCACCGACCCCGACGCCCGCTACACCGACCTCGGCAGCGACTTCTACGAAACCCGCATCAACCCCGAACGCCGCAGGCGCAACCACATCCGCCAGCTCGAAGCCCTCGGCTACAAAGTCATCCTCGAACGCGCGGCCTGACCCTCCGCGGCCAACCCAGCCCGGCTAACTCTCCGATTTTCGGATCAGGCCTAGCGGCAGCACAGGTGAACCCCGCGGCCGCCCAGCGTGGCGCGGTGCCGTCGACCGTTGGTGCCAGGCGTTGGCTGCTGTCGTTACTGTCACGCCACGCCGCTAGCGCTCTGTCGCGGCTAGCTCGGATGCGGGCAGCCTGCCGCTGATGGTGGTGCCGCTCCCGGGCGCAGAGCTGATGCGGAGGGTGCCGCCAGCGACAGCGAGCCGGTCGGCCATGCCCTGCAGGCCGGTGCCGTGACTGGCCGTCGCGGTGTCGAAGCCGGTCCCGTCGTCGGCGACGGTGAACTCAAGGTGGCCGCCCGGGCAAGACAGGGCTACGGCTGCCCGGGACGCGCGGGCGTATTTCGCGGTGTTCTGCAGGGCTTCCAGGATGCAGAAGTACACGGCGGCCTCGGCGTCCCGCGGGTAGCGCCCGATGCCGTCGGCCTCGACCTGGACTGGCAGCGGGGCCCGGCCGGCCTGCGCTCGCAGGGCTGGCCCAAGGCCCTGGTCGGCCAGCAGCGGCGGGTAGATACCGCGGGCCAGGGCCCGCAGGTCATCGAGTGCCGCGTGCAGCCCGGCCCGCAGCTGGCCGGTCACCTGCCTGACCTCGGCGGGGTCCCCGGCGGAATCCTCCAGCAGGCTGAGCTGGACCGTCAGCGCGACCAGTTGCTGCTGGGCGCCGTCGTGCAGGTTGCGCTCGATCCGCTGCCGTTCCTCATCCTGGGCCTTGACCAGCCGCCGCCGTGACGCCCGCAGGTCGTCGATCGTGGCCTGCAGCTCGGCGGTGAGGCGGACGTTGCGAAGGACAAGCCCAGCTTGCGACGCCAGGTGCGTCAGCAGCTTGTCCTCCGCCGCGGTCACCGGCTCGTTTCGCGGTTTCTGGAGAGTGAGCGCGCCGAGCAGCTCATCGCCGTGCCGGACCGCTACGGCCCGGGTGGCCAGCTCGAACGTCGGAAGCTCGGCGTCACCGGCCAGCGGGACGGCCGCGGGCGGAGCGGATCCGCGCGGCCAGATCACCTGCGGGCGCAGCTGCGCCCCGACCCTGACCCAGACCTCCACCCGGACCGCGCCGGTCGCGCCGGCCAGGATCGACGCCATCCGGTCCAGTGCCGTGTCGAAGTCCAGCTGCCCCGCCATGTCCTCGGCGAAGTCGGCGAGCACCTGGTAGGGCGTGGCCCGCTGCCCGTAGACGAGGCGGTTGGCGATGAGCCGGGCCCGCTGGCGTACCGGCTGGAACAGCACCGCGATCGTCACGGCAGCCGCGATCGTGAGCACAGGGCCGCCGGCATAGCCGGCCAGCGTCCCGATGCCCAACACGATTCCGGCATACACGCCCGTGAGTGCGGCCGAGAGCAGGCCGTACTGAACGGCCCGGTTGATGATGACATCGATCTGGTACAGGCCGTGTTTCAGGATCGCGAGCGTGATGATCGCGGGAATCCCGAACAGCGCGATGACCGGTATCACGACGTAGGCGGTGACCGTCACCGGGTTAGACGCGTCGCCAGTGGCCGCGAGGGCCAGCAGCGCCGCGAGCTGGCTGGCGGCCGCCACGGCCGCCGCCAGCGCGATCCATTTGATCTGCTGCCGCACTTCGCGCCCGCCCGAGCGGTAGCGGACCGCCAGGGAGACGAAGGCCGCCGCCAGGATCACGGTGCCCAGCACCGCCAGGCCGTTGAGGGTCCCGATCAGGACCGTGGAGAGGACCGGTCCCAGTGACCTGATGCCGAGCGGGTTCTCGAACATCATCGACGTATCGCCGGGTGCCGGCAGCGCCACCAGCCTTGGCCGCACCACGAACCCGATCATCGTCAGCGCGATGGCCAGCAGGCCCAGTCCCGCGAACGGGCGCCACCCGGGCGACGGCAGGCTCCCGGATGGGAACAGCATCAGCATGAAGCCGAGCCCGGTGAAGGCCGGGACGAAGCTCCACTCAGCCAGCAGGCCCACCAGCTCCGGGGCCGGGAGAATGCCGGGATGAGTGATGCCCAGCACCGCATAGGCGGAGGCGAGCGACATGATGGCCAGGCCAGCGCCCTCGCCGAGCAGAAGCCAGCCGATCAGGTTGCCCGCGCGGCGAACGACCAGCGCCCCGAGCGTGGCGTACAAGACCGCCGCCACCGTGGCCCCCAGGTTCGAAACCGCGTCCTTGGTCACCAGGTCGCCCCACGCCATGACCGTCAGCACCGCCCCGGCCAGCGATGCCGCCGTGATCAAGAGCCACGCGACGGCGGTCGCACGCCTTGCGCCGGTCACGGCAAGACCCCTATCACTCGCGCTGCCGCGACCGGACGTAAAGGTAGCCCGCGATGCCCAGGATGAGCAGCCCGTCGAAGGCGTGCAGGCCGCCATAGACCGCGTGATCGTCGGCGAGCCCGGCGAGCAGGCTCTGCATCAGCGACGTCAGCACCACCAGCACGGCCGAACCGGTGATCGCGCGGGCCCCCGGCCGGGCGATCACCGCGAGCACCAGGATGAGCACCGCGACGCCGCCCATCGTGAACCCGACGGCGCGGTGCGGCGCGAAGGCCGTATCCCCCCCGGCGCCGCCCAGCGTCTGGTCCTGCAGGCTGAACACACCCAGGCCTGCCAGGAAGATCTGGACAACACCCAGCAGCAGGAATCCCAGCAGCAGCCAGTGGTAGCCGCGGAAGGCGATACCGCGCAGCCCACTGAAGCGACTGGCCAGGACTTTCTCGTGACCGGCGGTGGCAGGCTCGTTACCTATCATCTTTGCTTGCTCCTCGTCCGGGGTCACGGGTTCCCACCGGTAACGGCCAGTAGTTGGCGCGCGCCAAGTCCTTGCCGTCGTACGGGAGTTGCGCGGTAAGGCCCACCTGCTCTTGCGCAGCGAGCGACAACGCCTGCGCCAGACCCGCGACCTGATCCGGATTGACGGCAAACCCAGCGGCCGCGTATGCCTCGGCGCGACGCCAGAAATGGAACGAGTGCGTTAGGGAGATCCCGTGTGCGAGGACAATGACGGGCGGCCGCATCACGCCCTCGGGGAGGTAGAGCCAGCCACGGCAAAGAGTCCCCGACGAGGTGAAATCCGGCCGTAGCTCGCGCACGAGACGATCAAAGCAGGACAGAACAATCTCCAGCAAGGTGGCCAGCCACCAGCGGGAACTCGTGTTAGCACCCCTGAGCGGGTGCGCGCGACCAGTTCTTCGCGACTGCTCCGGAGTGACCTGTTGCCGTCATCACTCGGCTGATACAAAGCCAGCAGGAGCCCGGGCCAGGGCCGTCTTCGCTGCCCTGCGCCCTGACCCCGCCCCCGGCGGCCAGCCCGCCATTCACCAACCTGGCCGCCACCACCATCGCGGCCTTTACCTTCCTTCCGGCAAAGGGCCCTCTACCCCAACGGCCTCCACCATCGCTGATCACCCTGCAGGCCAGTCGCGGACAGGGAGGCCCTTTGCCCCGGGGCCTCACCCATATTTGACCTGTGCGCCGAGTTGGCTGCTCTGAGCGCCTTCGCTTCCCGACCGGGACCTGACGCTGCGCGCCGAGTCGGCGTTCGGCGCTGGGTGCGCGGGGGCCATGCGCCACCGCCAGTGACGTCGTGTGACCAGAAGCTCGGCTCACCTGGGCGGGGCAGATCTGCCAGCCCGCGATGATGACGGCCGGTTCCGCGCCGGGCAGCGCCGTCAAGCCGCGAGGACCGGTGACGAGGCTATGAGTGCTGGCGCCGTGCGAGCCGCAGGATGAGGTCCACGCTGCTGGCAGTGGCCTGCCGGTCTGGCTGGTCTCAAATGTGGTCTCATTCGCCTGGGTTCGCGGGCTTCCGCCAAGACCCATCCGTTACGGTCAGCCCAGGTCACGGACGGCGGCGGACCTCGGTGAACGCTGGTCAGCATTGTTGGAAAGCGTGTTGGGGGAAACCCCTCAGGAGTTCGAATCTCCTATCCTCCGCCATGCTGACCTGCGAAAACAACGATAGCGGCCGCTAGCACGCGAGCGCCTTGTGTCGGCGTGGTCTCAGTGGTCTCAGTTATCAACCGTAGATGGTGCCATCGCCAGGATCGGCCGCAGCTGTTGTGCCTGGTCACGGGCGTCGTGAACGGACCTGAACGGCCTGAGCGAAGGAGTGCGCGCCGCCGAAGCGTGCGCCCTGCCGTTCAGAGCAGGCCGGGACCGTCCGCGACCTGGGTGCAGGTTGCTGTTGCGTGCGTCCGGATGCCCGCCAACTTACAGACGTATCACACTGAGTGATCGGGAAGTTTCGAGGAGAACGCACACCGAACTGCTTCGTTCGGCATTGCTGCTGGTCGTCGGCCGCATTCCAAACGGGCGCGCCCGAGCTTGGATGATCTGCGCGCTACGCTCCCGGCTGGAGGCTTCGGCGAGTGAGGCTGATCGCCGCCACCGGAGGCATCGTTGCGGCGATGAACACGGCCGTATCCTGATCTGGTTGGCCGATGGGCGAGTTGCCGGTACGGCGCAGCGCTCCTGCCTGCCGGGCGGCGGATGCCCCGGTCACGGCGAGGACGTCCTGGTGATCGATTGGCGCGTCCGGCAGGCCCGCCGCCGGGTTGGTGACCATCGAGAATCCAGAGCATCTCCGCGTGACGGCGCCGTACCTGCCTACCTGCGCGGGCTCAGCAGGAATGGCTCCCGCTCCACGCTGTGCGCTCGATGGTGCCAGAGACGGCGAGGGGCTGGATTTCTTCGCCAGGTCACGAATGCAGTCGCGCTCCAAGCGAGGAGGAGCGTCACAAGCGCTCTCCCCGCGGCCCCCTCCTTATGGGACCGGCACCAACGGCACCGTAGCCAGGAAGCCGTGGCGCGAAGCAGGAATCCGTCCGGCGGACCGGTCAAATACGGGAAGCATGTTCATTCGTTTCTCGCGACCTCGGGTCCGGTGATGCGTGCCAGCAGCGGGAAGGTGGCCGCGATGATGCCGAGCGACACGATGATCCCGCCCGCGGTGAGGAGGTAGTACGCGGCGCCGGGCGCGACCATCGGGTGCTGCTGTGCCCCGGAGGCGAACATCGCGGCGCCGGCGAACCCGGTGCCGATCGCGACGGCGGCGACGGAGAGCAGCGGCACGGCGCCCTCCAGCGCGACGACGCGGCGCAGCGTGGCGAGCCGGGCGCCGGTGAGCCGCAGCAGGCTGAACGGCCGCTTGCGGTCAGCGAGCCCGGCCGCGATGCCCGTGGCGAGCGTGCAGCCGGCGATCAGCAGGCTGATCAGGATCACCACGTTCGCGAGCTGCTGGTAGTCGCTGTGGGCGGAATTGTCGTGCGCGATGATGTCGCCGATGGTGGACGGCGAGCTGACCCCGGGGTAGGCGTGTGCGTTTTCAAGCACCGTCCTTGCCTGCTCGACCGCCGGCAAGGTGCCGTTCGTCGCCACGTCGATGGCGTCCACGCCCAGGGTGTCCAGTCGCGTGGCCGGGACGTTCGCGGCCGGCCAGGTGATCGCGGTGGCGTCCACGCCGAACAGGTGCCCGTTGAACCCGTCTTCGGGGAACGCCGCCGCTGTCGCCCCGGCCGGGCAGCGGCCCAGGGCGGGAACGGCCGCGAGCTGCGCGCACGAGACCACGCCTGCCGGAATCGGACCGGTGATGCCCTGATTGGTGCCGAGGTTGTGAAATGTCGCGGGGATGGTCAGCCGCGGGTCCGCGCGGACCACGAGCACCCCCTGTACGCCGGGGATCCCGCTCAGCTGTGCCGTGAGCGGCGCGGCGGGCGCGGCTGGCCCCGGGCGCGCCGTGCCCATACTCGTTCCCGGGGCGCTGTTGCCGGCCACCTGGTTCGATGCCGATACCTGGTTGGTGAGCACGTTCGCCTCGGCGGCGCTGCCCCACCGGGTGAGATCCTTGGCGTTTTGAGTGGTGATCGCCACCACGGCCACGGTGGTGATGAACAGTGCAAGCACCAGGCCGCTGACGGCGCGGAAAGCGGCCCTGGGGTCGTCGGCGAGGCGGCAGGCGGCGATCAGCGTGCCGGGGCGGCTGGTCCACCGGGCCATGGCCCTGGCCGCGGCCATGGTGAGCCACGGGCCCGCGATGAACAGGCCGACGATGATAAGCGCGAAGCTGGACACGAACGCCTGGACCTGCCCGCCCACGGAGGCCGGGTGGCCGTGGATGGTCCAGAAGCCGAGCTCGGTCAGGCCGGCCAGCAGCGGCACCACCCGCCAGGCCCGCGGCGGCTTCGGCGTGGCCCGGCGGGCGACGCCGAGCGGGGAGATGTGCACCCGGCGCAGCGCCAGCCGGGCCGCCACGGCGGCGAAGACGGGCACGCCGATCGCGACCGCGACGATGTCCAGCGGGCTGAGCGTCAGTTCGCTCGGGAAGAACGGCTCGCCGATGAACGGGATGCCCGCGACCGGGATGCGCAGCAGGAAGAAGATCCCGAACCCGGCCGCCACCCCGAGGACCGCGGCTGCCGTCGATTCGGTGGCGGCGAGCAGGGAGACCTGCCTGCGGGTCGCGCCGACCAGCCGCATCGCCGCGAACCGTTCCTCGCGGCGGGCGGCCGACAGCCGGGTCGCGGTGGCGATGAAGATCAGCACCGGTGCCAGGATGGCCAGCGCCACGACGGACAGGATGAGGTCAGTGGCGCTCGTCCCGCCTCCCGGGTCGGACGGGGGGTAGGTCAGGCCCTGGGGGTTGGCCTCCGTCTGGGGGACCGGCCAGCCCAGCTCCGTCGTGGAGATGGACGTCACCTGCACGCTGTTCGGCGTTTGCGCCAGCTGCGCCGGGGTGCGCCCGATGATGATGACCAGCGAGCTCGGTGACGGCAGCGCGGCGTCGCCGATCGTGCCGGCCAGATGGCCGGGGTAGCGGTCCGCAAGCTGGTTCGCCGGGGTGCTGCGCAGCAGTGCGGCGAGCGCGGGCGAAGCGTAGTACTGGCCGGGTCCCGGGTCCCGGGTGATGCCCGGCGGCACAGGGGACGAGGTGCCGGTGGCGGCCACGTCGAACTGGTTGATGGGCTGGCCGTTGAAGGTGTCGCCGCCGGGGTGCCACCACAGCGGGGCGGTGCCCGTCGCCGGGCCGGGTGGCACCCACGCGGTGCCGGTCCAGAACCAGGCGTGGCGGCTGTTCCAGGTGGTGACCGCGTTGGTCGCGGCCACGGCGGTCAGCAGCAGCCCAACGCCGAGGCCGACCGCGGCGGCCAGGATGACCAGCCGGGTGATCGCCTCGCGGCCGCCACTGACCGCCAGCCGCAGCCCGAGCTCGATCACGGCTTGGCCCCGGTGAGCGTCCCGACCGTGCCGTCCCTGACGACAACCTCGCGGTCGGCGTAGGCGGCGACCCGCGCGTCGTGGGTGACCAGGATGACCGTGGTGCCGTGCTCGCGGGCCGCGGCGACCAGCAGGTCCATCACCAGCTCGCCGGACACCGAGTCGAGCGACCCGGTCGGCTCGTCGGCGAACAGCACCTCCGGGCTGGCGACCAGGCCGCGGGCCAGCGCGATGCGCTGCGCCTGCCCGCCGGACAGCTCCCCGGACCTGCGGCCTTCGAGCCCGTCCAGGCCGAGCGCGGGAAACCATTTCCTGGCCGCCGTCATCGCCGGGCCGCGGCGGGTGCCGGACAGCAGCAGCGGTAGCGCGGCGTTCTGTTCCGCGGTCAGCTCGGGGACCAGCTGGCCGGACTGGAACACGAACCCGAACCGGCCCCGGCGCAGCGCGCTGCGCCGGTCATCGCTCAGGGCATCCAGCCGCTGCCTGCCGAACCAGACCTCGCCCTGGTCGGGGACCAGGATGCCCGCCAGGCAGTGCAGCAGGGTGGACTTGCCCGAGCCGCTCGGCCCCATGACCGCGACGATCTCGCCCTCCCGGACGCCCAGCGACGCGCCGCGCAGCGCCGGCGTTTCGCCGAACGAAAGGACCAGGTCCCGCGCCTCGACGATGTTCCCGGTCTTGGGTTCCGCCACGGCGGGGAGCTTCACGGTCACCGGCGCACCGCCCGTTCGAGCAGGTCCAGCCGGGCCGCGGTATGGTCGATCCATCGTAGGTCAGCCTCCAGCCGGTAGAGGGCATGGTCGGCGAGCAGCACGTCAAGAGGCTCCCCGGCCCGTTTGAGTTCGGTGAGCTCGCGCATCCGCTGCAGGTGCGCCGCCCGCTGCTTGTCGAGGTAGCCGTCGGCCGGGCGGTCGAGCATCAGGGCGAGCACCACCTTGGCGAACAGCTCGCTGTGCAGGTCCGGCTCCGGCGGGGCCGGCTCGGCCAGCCACCGCTCCACGTCGGCGATGCCCGCCTCGGTGATGACGTACCGCCGCCGTTCGGGCCCGGCCCCCTGCTCGGCCAGTCCGGGGATCGCCTTCCCGTCCCTGGCCAGCCTGGACAGGGTCGCGTACACCTGGCTGTAGCGCAGCGGCCTGCCCCGCCCGAAGTACGCGTCGTAGTCCCGTTTCAGGTCATACCCGTGGCTCGGCCCCCGCTCAAGCAGGCCAAGCAGTGTCAGCGGAACACTCATAACCAAGAGAATACTCCAAGAGCATACTCTTGGAAAGTAGTCTCAGGAGGCAGGCTAGCTCTCACTTGGAGTCCCGGTACCGTCACGGTGCCGGGTCGCTCGGGGCCGCCTACCGCCGCTCAGCCTCGCCTAACTTCCAGCGGCGCGGAGGATGCGTCCGTCCGTGTCTTGTGCGTTTCGTGTCGGTCTGGCCAGGTCCGGTTGGGCAATCCCTGGAACTGTAGAGACTTCCGATTTGGTGATACGGCCTGTGCGCCGCGCGCCTGTTCGGCGCGGAACGAACCGCTCGCGGTTGGGTCAGGTGGCGCCTGTCTTCGACCGGCTGGCCGCGAGCTTCGCCAACGGGCAGTCCTGCAGTTACGAGGTGGTCAGCGCAGACGTCGACGCCAATCTGAGTTATTTCGCCGCGATCGAACGGTCGTCGGCCAGCACCGGGTGACAGAGAGCTACAACAGTACGCGCCGCGAGTGACGATCTTTCGCCGCGAAGGTGGCTCGATGAGGCGTCACGAGACTTCCTCGACCAGCGGCGCACGTCGGGCGCCATGTGAGCGGCCGAGAGCCTCGGCTTTGAATACGTCGGCATGATCGGTCAGGCGCTAGCAGACCACCAAGTCGCGCGTCATCGGCATGACCGTGCGCATCTGACAGATTGATATGCGCAGGCTCGAACACTGGCGGCGAGCGCGCTTATCGGCGGCTCTTCGCGCTGCGGCGTCAGGGAAGTCTGTGACGCTCCGCGATTGGCGCCAGGCTCGGATAGATCTGCATGTCCGTGTGAGAGGCACCCTGGACTCCTTCGGCAGGCGCTGCGTCTTCTGGCGCGCGTGCTGTTGATTGCATCTGGCGTCGGGCAGGATGCCTGGCTGCTCTGGCGTGCCTCATCACGGCAGGTGCGGCCCTATGAGCCCACGCACACAGCCCATTCGATCGGCGACTGGCCGGAGGCGCTGCGCCGTCCTACTGGGCCGCAGTCCGCGGCCGCCGACCGGACAGGTCCTCCACGGTCTGCTCGATACCGACGGCCTCCCGCTCGATGTCCTCCAGGTACAACCGCCCAGCGACAATCTGACCACCAACGACATCAAACAGCGTCACCCCGCGCATCCCGAAGGCCTGCCCGTCACTGCGGATGCCCGACCAGCGCCATTCGGTCCAGGTCGTGTCACCATCGTGGACCAACCGGCAGATCTCGGCGCAAAAGTCGGGGATCCCCGGCAGCATGGCCTCCCAGTTGGTCGGCAGGCGGCAGAGCCGAAAGGCGACAAGCCGCTGGCGGACTGGCTGATCCCCGGTCCACTACCTGCGCAAAGGTGTCTCCTTCCGCCAGGCCCGCACGACCCGCCCAGCTGGGCCGCGGTCGCTGGATGCGGCCGGTCAGATGCTCCACAGGGCCTGGGTGGGGGACAGGCGGGCGGCGCGGATCGCCGGGAGCAGCCCGGCCAGGGCGCCGATGAGCACGGCGGTGGCGATGCCGCCGGCCCACGCCTCGGGCGGAATGACGGTGGCCCAGCCCTTGTGCCGGGCGTAGACGGCGGTGGCCGCCGCGCCTGCGCCGACGCCGGCGATGCCGCCGATGGCCGCGAGCAGGGTCGCCTCGGACAGGAACTGGATGCGGATGTGGCCCTTGGTCGCGCCCAGGGCGCGGCGCAGCCCGATCTCGGAGCGGCGTTCGAGGACGGAGATGACCATGATGTTGGCCACCCCGATCGCGCCGACCAGCAGCGCCACCGCGCCCAGGCCCAGGAACAGGGTATTGAACGCCTCCTTGGACTTGAGCTGGGCGGTGAGCGCGGCCGATGTCTGGGACACATTCACATAGGACGGGTTTTCCGGGTTGGCCTGGGCGGCCAGCAGGTTGTCCACCGCCCGGACCTGGCTGGTGGCGGCTTTGACGTAGATGGTGGAGGGATGCCCGTCGAAGCCCAGGTACTTCCCGGCGGCCGGGTAGCCGATCAGCACACTGGAGTCGATTTCGGGGGCCAGCACCGCGGGCTTGAGGATCCCGGTGACGTAGAACCACGTGCGGCCGGCCCAGATCCGCTCACCGGGCCAGATCCGGTCGATGCCCATCCGCTGCGCGGCCGCCGCGCCCAGCACGCATACGGGTTCCCGGGCCGTGGCGGCGTTGAGGAACCTGCCCTGCGCGAGCGAAGTGCTGGCCACCCTGGGCAGGCTCAAGGTGGCGGCGTCCACGCTGAGCGCGTTGGTTTCGATCGGGTTGACGTAGGGAGACTTGTAGGCGTTGACGCCGTTGACCTGCCCGGTGTCTTGCACCGCGGTGACCCCTGGCAGCCGGGCGATCATCCCCGGGGCGGGCGTGGGCAGCTCCGCGGTCCGGCCGACGAAGGTCTGTCCGTTCTGGACGGTGAGCAGGTTGGTGCCCAGCGCGGCGATCTCGGTGTTCAGCCCTGCTGCCGACGAGGACGACAATCCGAGCACCGCGACGATCGCGGCCACCCCGATCGCGATCCCCAGAGCCGACAGCGCGGCGCGCAGCTTGCGAGTGGCCAGCCCTACCGCGGCCAGCCGGGCCAGGTCGGCGATCCGCAGCCGGGCCGGCGCCGCGGCGCCGGCCAGCCCGGCCCGGCGGCAGGCGTCGCCGTGGTCATCGGCCCTGCTCCTGCCCGGCCCGCGGGCAGGCCACCAGCCGCCGGCCCGCCTCGCCGCTGTCAGCGGCGATCCGCCCGTCGAGCATCTCGATCTGCCGGCCCATCCGGGCGGCGATCGCCTGGTCGTGGGTGACCACCACGATCGTGGCCCCGCGGGAGTTGAGGTCTTCCAGCAGGTCCAGGATCGCGGCGCCGGTGGCCTGGTCCAGATTCCCGGTGGGCTCGTCGGCCAGCACGATCGCGGGGAGCCGGCCAGCGCCCGGGCGATCGCGACCCGCTGCCGCTCGCCCCCCGACAGCCGGGTCGGCCGCACGGACAGCTTGTGGCCGAGCCCGACCCGCTCCAGCGCGGCCGCGGCCCGCTCCCGGCGCATCGGCGGCGCCGTATCCGGCATACAGCAGCCCGCCGGCCACGTTGGCCAGCGCGGTCTGCTGCTCGGCCAGGAAGAACTGCTGGAACACGAACCCGACTGACCCGGCCCGCAGCCCGGCCAGCTGCCGGTCCGACAAGGCGGCCAGGTCCAGGCCGGTGACCCGCACCGTGCCGGAGGTCGGCTTGTCCAGGGTCCCGGCCAGGTGCAGCAGCGTGGTCTTCCCCGACCCCGACGGGCCCAGCAGCGCGACCAGCTCCCCGGCTCTCACCGTGAAGCTCACCCCGGCCAGCGCGGTCACCGGCGGCCGGCTCGGGTAGATCTTGGTCACCGCATCCAGCTCCAGCACCCTTCCCGGGCAGCCGGCCAGGGACGGGACCGTGCCAGAAAGCACGCCCGGCGCGCCGCTCATGACGCCGGCACCACGACGCGCTGTCCGGCGGCCAGGCCCGGCCCGGTGACCTGGACCAGCCCGGCCGCGTCATCGAACAGGCCCGGTGTCACCCGTACCAGGCGATGCCTGCCGCCTGGTACGACGACCTCCACCGCATACCCGCCCGGGCGGGCCACCAGCGCCGCCACCGGCACCGCCAGCGCGTTCTTGACCCGGGAGGTGGTGATGTTCACCGTCACCGGCGCCTGGTCCAGGTGCCCGGCCGCTCCCGGATGGCGCAGCCGCACCTGCACGCTGATCTTCGCCGAGCTGCCATGCCCGGTGGCGACCCTGCCGACCGACCAGATCACCCCCGGCGTCACCGACCCGTCCGGCAGCGTAACCGTCACCGGATCGCCCTTGGTCACCTCCGACTGGTCGGCGGCGTCCAGGCTGATCGCCACCACCTGGCGGGCGGATGTCGCGGAAAACACCGGCCCGGATGCCGCGCCGCCCAGCGACCCGCGCACCGCGGTCACCCGCAGCGCCCGCGGCTCGAACACCGCCTGCCCCAGCGGCAGCGTCCCGGTCTGCTCCAGCCCCAGCTTCGCCTGCAGCTGCGCTAGCCCGTACCTGGTGTCCCAGGAGAAGTGATCCCAGCCCGGCCCGGCGATGTACCCGCTGCCCGAATACCCGAGCCGCACCAGGTCACGGTTGAGCTGGGCCACATCCGCCCCGCGCATGCCCTCCGCCAGCTCCCGCCAGGCCGGCACCCTCCCGTACAGCAGGTAGGACGGCACGCCGTTATCGGTCCGGTAGAGCACCTGGCCCTGCCGGATCTCCCGGCCCGCCCGCGGCAGCCAGGTGAACCTGGCCGGCGACCCGGAACCCAGCGACCCCGGCGAGCCGGAAGAGCCGGACGATGGCACGGTCACCGGGTAGGACCCGGCATACCCCAGCGTCGCGCTCAGCGTCGTCTGCGCCGACAGCGTCTCCCGCTGCACGGTCTTGGTCGTGGTGCCATAAAGGCTGGAGGCGCTTCCCGAACCGGACGGGCCGCGGGTGCCGAACCCGCCCGCCAGCCACGCCGCGCCCGCGGCCAGTACCACCACACCCGCTACCATGACCGTCACCCACCGGCGCCGGCCTCGCCGACCAGCGTGCTCGGCGAATTCGGTACGTTCGCTGGTCGCCGGTGTTGCGCTGGCACTCATGGCATCTCCTTCAGTGCCGTTCCGCTCCTCGTTGTACGTGGGCGACGGGTTCCATTACTTTGAGCCGCTGTTCAGCCGGGGTGCCCCGGGCGGGCCAGTGGCACCCCTACGCCTGGGGGCAACTGGCGCGAGCATTCGCTCATCTTGTGATCGATCTGCGGCGAATTTGGGTCGAAGCCGTGTACATGGACCAGATTGAAACCCCAGCCCGCCGCGGAATCGTAGGTGGGGCCGGGCCAGTTCGGTAGGCCGTGGGAGCGCATGCACCGGGCGTATCGCCGCATGGCGTTCAGGTCCTCCTGCGACTGGGTCTGGGTCAGCTGGCCGCCGTTCGGGAGCAGGTGTGCGCAGGCGTTCTGGGCCGCCTGGTACCGGGAACTGCTGACCTCGAGCTGCTGCAGGCTGACCTTAGGCAACCCGTTAGCCAACTCATTGCTGCTGCTGGGGTCGGGGTACTTCGGCACCCCGTGGGAGCGCATGCAGCGGGCGTAGTCGATCCCTGCCTGGGAGTTCGCCGACCCTCCGGCATCCGGTGAGCCGGCGGAACCGGTGGATGGCGGGCCGCCGCTGCATGCCGCTCCCAGCAGGGCCAGGGCGGCCGCGGCGATGATGGCGGCCGCGGCTCGCGCTGGCCGCGGCCGTGTCCGCCGTGGCCGGCGCATGACGCGGGCGCTGTCGTTCATCATGCTGTTCCTCCTCAGGGGCTGGGCGGTGGCTGCGCCTGGCCGCCGGCCCGCTTCGGGACTAGCTGGTTTCGCGTTCATGGCTGCTCCGTCCGGAGTGGTCCGCGCCGGCGCGGCCCTTCTCGGTCTAGCAGGCAGCCGATGACAGGAGCCGAACAGTGGTTGTTAGCCGGATGTCATCGGGGCGGGCGCACAATGTGCAGGTGCGGGTGTTGGTCGTGGAGGATCACGTTGCGCTGGCTGACCGGATCGGCGAGGGCCTGCGCGATGCGGGTTTCGCCGTCGACGTGGTTTACGACGGCGCGGCAGCCCTGCAGGGCACGGCCGGCACCGGCTACGACGTGGTCGTCCTCGACCGCGACCTGCCGGCCGTGCACGGCGACCGGGTCTGCCGCGCGCTGGTGCGCGGCGGCTCGCCCAGCCGGATCCTGATGCTGACCGCGGCCGCCGGCGTCGAGGACCGGGTCGACGGGCTGGAGCTGGGCGCCGATGACTACCTCGGCAAGCCGTTCGCCTTCGGCGAGCTGATCGCGCGCATCCGGGCCCTGGGCCGGCGCGGACCCGGCTCGCCGGCGGTCGTGCAGCGCGGCGACCTGGTGGTCGATCGCGCGCGGCACCGCGCCAGCCGCGCCGGGATCCCGCTGACCCTGACCCGCAAGGAGTTCGGCGTGCTGGAGTGCCTGGCCGGCGCGGATGGCGCTGCGGTCAGCGCCGAGGAGCTGCTCGAACACGTGTGGGACGCGCACGCCGACCCGTTCAGCAACACGGTCGCGGTGACCGTCGGGAGGTTGCGGCGCAAACTCGGCGATCCGCCGCTGATCGAGACCGTGGCCGGCGTCGGCTACCGGCTGTGAGCAGCCACCTCAGCGCCCGGTCGCGGCTGACGCTGCTGTATGCGTCGCTGTTCGCCCTCGGCGGGGCCGCGCTGGTATTGATCACCTACCTGCTGGTCGCGCACACCTTGCACCCCACCACGAGCACCAGGATCCCACGGGGGGTCCAGCAAGCGCTCGAGCAGTGCCTCCAGGCGGCGCGGACTGGCCACGCTGGCGTCATGCAGAAGTGCGCCGCGGTGTATGCCAACGGTGTCCAGGCCGGCGCCGCCGCACAGCGCAGCACGACGCTCACCCACCTGCTGACCTACTCGCTGCTCACCCTGGCCGGCACCACACTGCTCGCCGCGGCCGCGGGCTGGCTGGCCGCCGGACGCATCCTGCGGCCGGTGCACCGGCTCACCGCAGCTGCTCGCGCGGCCAGCGAGCAGGACCTGTCCCAGCGCATCGCCCTGCAGGGCCCGCGCGACGAACTGCGCGAGCTCGCCGACACCTTCGACACCATGCTCGAACGGCTCGACCGCGCGTTCACCAGCCAGCGGCAGTTCATCGCCAACGCAAGCCACGAGCTTCGCACGCCGCTGACCGTCATGCGGACCGCGATCGACGTCGTCCTCGCCAAGCCGGAACCGACCCGCGACGAGCTCGTGTCGATGGCCGCCGACGTGCGCCAGGCCGTCGATCACTGCGAGCGGCTCATCGAGGCACTGCTGGTACTGGCGCGCAACGACCAGGCGCGCGCCCTCACCGACCCGCTGGATCTGGCCGCCGTCGCCGAGGACGCACTCGAGGGACGCACCGGCAACGGCATCACCACTACCACCGCCCTCGGCGAAGCCCCGGTGACCGGCGACGGTGTGCTGCTCGAACGGCTCGTCAACAACCTGCTCGACAACGCCGAGCGCTACAACATCGCCGGCGGCACCGTCGCGATCTCGACCACCGCCGACAACGGCGTGTCCCTGGTGCAAGTCGTCAACACCGGCCAGGTCGTACCATCCGACCAGGTCGAACGGCTGTTCCTGCCGTTCACCCGGCTCGACGACCGCACCCGCCACGACGGCTTCGGCCTCGGCCTCGCCCTCGTCTCATCCATCGCCGCAGTGCACGGCGGCACCGTGCACGCCACCGCCGTCCCCGCCGGCGGCCTCGACATCACCGTCCGCCTCCCGCGACGCGACAAACGCCGCCACCCCAGCCTCGCCCGGCAACTAGCCCGGCCCAGCAACCGCTGAATAGCATGACATTCAGTGACAGGGGGCCACCGATGTCAGCTGGCACTTCAACCGGACGCCGGGCAATGCCGGCGGCCGTGCTGCTTGACCGCCGCATCGTCCTTTCCGTCCTTTTGTTCGTGCCGGTTGCGGGTTTCGCGCTACTGCTGGTCGAGCCGGCCCTGGACGTCATGTATCACCACGATCCGATGCATTTCTGGCTGGTGCTGGCTGCGGCGCTGCTCAATGTCGGCCTGGGTTACCTGACCAGCGGGATCGCGCGAAGGCAAGGCGACGCCAGGCTTTTCCTGGTCTCCATGGCGCTGCTGTCTGGTGCCGCGTTCCTCGGGCTGCATGCGCTGGCGACCCCGGGAGTCCTGCTCAGCGGTTCCAACACCGGTTTCGTGGTGGCAAATCCGGTGGGCCTGCTGCTCGCCTCGGCGTTCGCCGCTGCCTCCGCACTCGCACTCCGCAGGCCCGCCCGGCTGCTGCGATCGCAGGGCTGGATCAAGGGCGCGCACGCTGCTGCTCGCGGTCGCGGTGGCCTACGTGCTGCTGGCCGAGGCGATGATCGCGGTGACCTTCGCTGACACCTGGCACGCCGCCTGGTGGGAGTGGCATCTGCTGATGGTCGCCGCGTTTGCCACGATCGCCGTCGGGGCGCGCAATGAGTACCGTCGGGCGCGGTCGCTGGCAGGTGCGCTTGGCGGCTTTTACCTGGACAGCACGCTGGAGCAGATCGACAAGCACCGCGCGGATGCGCTGGCCAGCCTGGTCGCCGCCCTGCGGGCGGACCAGCCGCTCTCGCCCATTCTCGATCGGATCAGCAATGAGCGGGCGACCACGGAGGAGGTCGCGCTGCTGGAGCGGGCCGCCCGCCAGTTGCAGCGTACCGATGATCTGTTCCGGCCCTACATCTCGCCGCAGCTGGCTGAGGGCATCGAGGAGCACCCGGAGCTGGCCGCGCTCGGCGGCCTGGAACGCGAGGTAGGCGTCCTGTTCGCCGACCTGTCCGGGTTCACCGACTTCTCCGAGCAGCATCGCGCCGACGAGGTGATCACCATGCTGAATACCTACTGGAGCGCGGTGGTGCCAGTCGCCGCCGAGCGGGAGGGCGGCGTTATCGAGCGGTTCGCCGGCGATGCGATCATGGTCGTGTTCAACGCGGTGACAGCTCAGCCAGATCACGCGCTGCGGGCGGCCCGGGCAGCGCTGGGGATGCGTGATGAGGTGCTGCGCATCGCCCGCAGCCAGCCCGGCTGGCCGCAATTTCGCATCGGCGTCAACACTGGTCCCGCAGTGGTCGGCCACGTGGGCGCAGTGCGGATGCGCAGCTTCACCGCCGTCCGCGACACCACGAATCTCAGCGCCCGGCTGCAAGCGCAGGCACGCCCGGGTCACATCGTGATTGGCCCGGCGACCATGGCCGCGGTCGGGAAGCATGCCCAGGTGCAACGCCTCGGTCCGCTGAGCCTGAAGGGCAAGCGCAAGCCGGTGGAAGCTTTCGAGCTCGTATCGCTGTCCGGCTGATCACCCGGACATGCCGGTTGCGCCGCGCGCCGTATGTAACCCAGGCCCCAGGCCCCCGGGCACCGGGCACCGGGCACCGGGCACCGGACAGCTACACCGGGAGCCGGACGGCCTCCGCTGGCGGCAGGCGCGACGCGCGCCAGGCCGGCCCCAGGGTCACCAGCAGCACCGCCAGGTAGATGAGCCCCAGGACGCCGCCGATGCTGGCCAGGTCGACGCCGAATCCGGGCCGGGAGTCACCCTGCCGGTAGAACATGTACCCCATGCTGAGCCCCGCCACGATGCCGACGGCCGCCCCGATGGTGGCGCTGACCGCCGCCTCGGTCAGCAGGCCGACGATGATGTTCCGGCGCTGGTACCCGATGGCCCGCATGATGCCGATCACGGGCCGGCGTTCTGCCCCGGCGCGCATGGCCACGATGCCCAGGCCCAGGATCCCGACTACCAGGCCCATCCGCATCAGCACGTCGATGACCATGATCAGCGCCCGGTCCCCCCGGGCCGCCTGGGCGAGCAGCGCCTGAACCGGAACGGCGGCCACCCCGAGGCCAGGCGACAGCCGCTCGACGGCCCGGGCCACCGCGGCGGCCCGGCCCGGATCCCGGATGCCGAGCAGCATGGTCGCCCCGAGCGGGGCGGCCCGGAACGGGGCAACGGCGGCCGCGGTCCCGAACACGCCGTCCAGCAGGCCGGCTGGCTGCGAGCCCGCAATGGTGAACGTCACCGGCCCGCGGCTGCCCTGCAGGGTAAGCCGTTGCCCGGGCGTGCCGAGGTCGGAGATGATCAGCGACGGGTCCCTGGCGACCGCTGCCCACGCCTCCCGGTCGGGTACGGAATCGCTGCTCTCGCGCGGTTAGCCGCACTGGCGGGTGGCCAGCCATGCCGCGCGCTATCAGCAGCAGCGGGACGGACGTGCGCTCGCCGCCGGAGAACGAGTCGCTGCTTGCCACCCGGCCGGTATAGCCGCGAGTCGGTACCGTGACCGAGCGCGTGACCTCTGCTCGCACGGCGTCCGGGAGCCGGATCACAGCCGAGCCGGCCGACTGGATCCGCAGGTCATAGCCGTTTCCGAACGACTGGTAATCCGGCCGGTTGATCACGTAGAACACCGCGAACAGGGTGAGCATCGCGACGACCACCGCGAACATCCCGGTGCTCAGGCCAGTGCGGACAGGACGCCGGGACGGGTACGCCAGCGGCGGGCGCAAGATGGCCCGCAGCCCGCCGGATGCATTGCCCAGCAGGCCGACGGCGGTCTGCCCGATGGCCAGGTTGGCGGCGGTCAAGATCGTCAGCCCGAACACCGACGTGACCGCGGCCGCCACGAGCACGCCGATGAACGCGGTCGGGTCGGGGCCCGGTTCGGACGTGCCGATCATGGCGAGCGACCATCCGGCGAGCGCCAGCCCGGTAAGCGTGGCATGCGCCCGGGCCGCCAGCCGGGGGCGCAGCCGGGCCGCGGCCGCCAGGATCAGCAGGATCCCGCCCGCGAGCCGGGGCAGGTAGGGCTGGACCAGAGCCGCGCAGCCGGTGACCGCGCAGCCAGCCAGCCAGAGCCGCCGTGACCAGGACCACTTGCTTGGCCCGGCTGGCGGCTCGGGTAGATCGCGGATAGCCGCGGCGATGGTCATCCGGGCAGTCCGGCGAGAGGTAGCGAAGGTAACCGCCAGGGTCAGGATCGCGCCGGCCGCGAACGCCGTCACCAGGGTCGATGCCCTGAGCACGAAGGAAAACTCCGAGTAGGCGTCCGGCCCGGAGTAGGCCGCGAAGGCGCTGCCGAGACGGGCGGCCACGAGCCCGGCGGAGCGACCCGGATCTGGCGCTGCTGATCTCCCCGGCCTTGGCCTCCTGCACCTGCAGCGGAACCCGTGAGCCGAGTGCCGCGACCGCCTGCCGGACGGCCGGCACAGCCCGGCGGGCGGCGGCGAGGCTGTCCCGGATCCCGCCCGGGGCAGAGATCCACACCACGTTGACCAGGTTGGCGCCGACTATCCGCTGCGCCACGCCGAGCGGCGCGAACACCACCGGGCCCAGCGTGTAGCCGCCTGGCCCCTGCTCCCGGGCGATCCCGGCGACCCGCAGGTCAAGGCGGGCGCCGGTGCCCGTCCCGCCAGCCCGCGCTGATTGCCCGCCGGCGCCCGCCCGCACCCTTACCCGGTCGCCTGGCCGGGCACCGAGCTGGTCCGCCAGCACCCGGGATAGCAGCACGCCATCAGGTGCGAGGCCGCGCCCGACGGTCCGCTGCCCGGTGGTCAGCACGTACCCGCCGAACGGTGCCTGGGCACGCGGATCGAACCCCACCAAGGTGATCGGCGCCCCCCGCCGGGTGTCGAGGTCGGAAACGGCTGCCGTCAGGTCGATCCCGGGCGCGACGCCGTCCGTCATCCGCGCGACGGACGGCCGGGGGGGCGGCCACATCCGCCGGGAAGAACCCGCCCCCCGCCGTCACGGTGAGGTCCACCGATCCCCAGCCGCGGACCGCGAGGTCAGCCGAGGTGGCATCGACCGAGTCCGCGGCGACCAGCGCGGCGGTTATCGCCGCGGTGCCCACCATCAGGCCGGCCACCACCAGCAGGGCCTGTCCCTTGCGGCGGGTCGCCTCGCGCACCGCCAGCTTGCCGAGGTACCGGCGGCGCCCGGCGAAGATCGCAACCGCGCCGAACCCGACGGCGAACAGCCCGGCGACGGCGAGCACGACCGGGCTCATCGGGCCTTCGCCCCGGCTACCTGGCCAGCCGCTGCCGGTTCCGCGCTCCCGGCCCGGACGGCCTCAGCCCGGACAGCCTCAGCCCGGACAGCCCCGGCGGCTGGTCCCGTGTCGTCGATCTGCCCGTCGCGCATCCGGACCGTCCGGCCCGCCGCGGCCGCGATCAGCGGGTCATGGGTCACCATGACGATTGTCTGGCCCTCCCCGTTCAGCCGCTTGAACAGCGCCATCACCGCTGCGGTGGACTCGGAGTCAAGGTTTCCGGTGGGCTCGTCCGCCCACACCACCCGCCGGGCGGTGCACCAGCGCGCGGGCCAGTGCCACCCGCTGCTGCTCGCCGCCGGACAGCTGGCCGGGCCGGTGCCGGGCCCGGTCAGCCAGCCCTACCAGGGCCAGCGTCTCCAGGGTCCTGGCCCGGACCTGCCTGCCGCGCACCCCGGCCAGCAGCAGCGGGAGCTCGACGTTCTCCGCCGCGCTGAGCACCGGCAGCAGATGAAAGGCCTGGAACACGAACCCCATGCTGCGAGCCCGGTACGCGGTCCGCTGGCTGTCCTTGAGCGCTGCCAGGTTCTGCCCGGTTACCCAGAATCTCCCCGTCATCGATGATCTCCAGGCCGGACAGGCAGTTCAGCAGCGTCGTCTTGCCCGACCCGGACGGTCCCACGATGGTCACGAGCTCGCCAGCCGAGATGTCGAGGTCAACGTCGTTGAGCGCGGCCACCGCAGTGCCGTCGCGGTAGACCTTCCGGACGCCGCGGGCCCGCACGATCACATCCATTCAGCCCTGCCCTTCGCGGACGGCCGGCGGTGCGCCGGGTCACCCGAAACGCTAGGACGGCGGCGCGCCGCCAGGCACCGGGCCAGCCGCCGGGATGAGTGCGGGTGACCACCGCCGCGCATACGGTATTCCGCACCCGCCCGGCGGCCCGCACCCGCCGGGATGGCCAGGTACTCAGCCGGGCGAGCGGAGGCCCGCGTCGCGCAGGAACGTCAGTACCGCGGCTACCCGCCGGTGCGCCTGCTGCTCGCTGGCCAGGTCGAGCTTGGTGAAGATCGCGTTGACGTACTTCTCTATCGACGACTCCGACAGATGCAGGTTCTGGGCGATGCCGGCATTCCCGCGTCCCTGGGCCATTTCCCGCAGCACGTCAAGCTCGCGCGGGGTGAGCCGGGCCAGCGGCGACTCGCGCAGCCTGACCCGCCGGGTGACCAGCGCATCGACGACCTGCGGGTCGATAACCGATCCTCCGGCCGCTACTTCGCGGAGCGCGGTCAGCAGCTGGCGCAGGTCACCGACACGGTCTTTCAGCAGGTAGGCGAGCCCGGAGGTGCCGTTGCGGAACAGCTCGAAGGCGTAGGACTCGTCGGCGTACTGGGAGAGGATCACGACGCCTACCCCCGGGGCCGACGCCTTGATGCTGTGTGCCGCGTCGATGCCTTCCATGGCAGGCCCGGCGGCCCGGCCGGCCGCCGAGGCCACCGGCATCCGGATGTCGGTGAGCACGGCATCGGGCCGGGTGCGGTGTACCGCGTCCAGCAGTTCTGGCGCGGAGCCCACCGCGGCCTGTACCGTCACCTGGCCAGAGTCCTCAAGTAGCCGCCGAGTTCCCTCCCGGACCAGGTAGTTGTCGTCGGCGATGACGATCCGGAGCTGCTCAGTCATCAACCACAGCCTCCGCCGCGGCGAGCGGAACCTCGGCGTGCAGCGTGGTACCCCGCCCGGGGCTGCTGTCGATGCGCAAGGCGCCGTTCACGATGGACATCCGGTCGGCGAGGCTGGCCAGGCCGAGGCCGCGGACGGCGGCCGGGTCGAACCCGCAGCCGTCGTCCCGGACCTCCACGGCCAGGTTCCCGTTCGGCTGGGTCAGTGCGACGAGCACCCGGCGGGCCCTGGCGTGCTTGACCGCGTTGGTCAGCGCCTCAGCGACGACAAACCAGGTGGCGGCCTCGACATGCTGGGGATAGCGCACGCCGCGCAATGCCGCGTCGGCTTCGATCATGACCTCGACCGGCAGCCGCGCGGCCTGGGCCTCGATCGCCTCCAGCAGCCCCTGGTCAGCCAGCACCGGCGGGTGGATCGCGTGCGCGAAGTCGCGGAGTTGACCAAGCAGGTCGCCCATATCCCGCTGCAGATCGGCGAGCGACTCGTCGGCGCGCTGGTCGCCGCGGCGCAGCCGCTCGCGGGCCAGCGCCAGCTTGGCGGTCAGCACCACGACGTCCTGCTGGACGCCGTCGTGCAGGTCCCGCTGGATTCGCTGGCGCTCGGCGTCCTGGGCCAGTGCCACCCGGGCCCGCGAGGCGGTGAGTTCCGCTGCCTGCCGGCGGATGACCTCGAGGCGGGCACTCAGCTCCGCGGTCAGGTGCGCGTTACGTACGGTGGTCGCCACCTGGCCGGCCAGGCTCGCCAGCAGGCGGCGGTCCTCAGCCAGCAGCGGCCCGTCGGGGCGCGGGCCGCACTCAATGCGGCCGAGCGTCGTCCCGGCGTGCGTCAGCGGCACGACCAGGGCGGGCTCGGCCGGCTCGGCCGGCTCGATCCCAGACACGCCGACAGCTGGCCGGGAGCCGCCGGACGCGGCGAGGTCAAGGCGCACCCGGGCCCATCGCAGACCGAGCCCGCGGCGTATCGCGTCGGCGAGACGGGGCGGCATGTCAGCCGAGCCGGGTGCGGCTTCCAGCATGGAGCCGAAGCGGCTGAGCACCTCGTACCCGTCCAGGCGGTCTCCGAATACCCACCGGTCAGCCAGCCGGTCCAGCCTGCGCCGCACCGGCTGGAACGCCAGCGTGGCCCCGACGGCCAGCAGCACCGCCGGCCCGGCCGGCAGGAAATGACTGGCCAGCAGCCCGAGGGTAGCGGCAGCGGCCAGGTAGGCCACGGTGATCACCAGCCACAGCGACCGGTAGACCATCGATCTGCGGGCCGGCACGTCGATGCCGAAGACTCCGTCCTGGGACGACGCGACGATCAGCGAGCCAAGGACGATGACAACCGCCAGCGACCAGAGGACGAAGACGGCTGTGAGCCCGATAAGGCTGGAACCGACGGAATAGGACAACGCGGTGACCGCGCCGAAGACCACTATCGCGGTTCCCATTCCCGCCAGCAGCGACCGTATCCGGCGGCGGTCCTGCGACGGTGACCGCTGATAACGCAGGTACAGCATGATCACGCCGAGGACGGTCCACGCGGCGAAGGTGTATTGCAGCCACGCGACGACCGGCTCGGCCGGCCGGGCGGCGGACAGGAACAGCGGGCTGGCGATGCCCGGTTCCGCTTCCTGGAACAGGCCCTGCGGCGGCGTCGGGCTGGAAATCACCAGCAGCACCGGCAGCAGCACGGCCGTCACAGCCGCGGTGCGCAGCACCAGACGCTCGCCGCGGCGTTCGGGCAGGCCGGTCGGGAAAAGCCCGATCAGCCCGATACCGGCGACGACGGAGGCGTTCGACGCGCACTTGCCTATCAGCACGACAATCCAGGCGAGGGACGAGCCAGCCATGACCGGCAGGTCGGTGAGGGCATCGCCGACGAATTCCCCCAGCATGAACGTCGCGCCGCACGCGAGCAGCCAGGCCGCGACGCGGTTGCCCGGCCCGCGGAACACGCCGACCAGCCCGGCGACATAGAACGGCGCCGGTCCCAGCAGCAGCCAGCCGACACCGGCCATGTTCCCGGCGGCCAGCTCGATCGCGGCGGCCGCGACCAGGGCGCAACCACCGATGATCGCCAGCGCGATGCAGACAGCCCGCATAGGCCCAGTGTGACTGGCCGACGGCGGCACGAACAGGAGGAGCACCGCACCGGCAGTGGCGGCCAGCCTCACCCCATCCCGGCGGCTGGCACCGTGTTCGGGGGGCACGTCGCGCTCATAGCGTTTCGCAGCGTAACCGCGGACGAGGAGCGATCAGAAGATGATAGGTAACGAGCCTGCCACCGCCGGTCACCAGAGAATCTCGGCTGGTCCCTTCACCGGGCTCCGCGGCGTCGCCTGCCGCGGCTACCACTGGCTGCTGCTTGGCTTCCTGCTGCTGGGGGTGGCCCAAATCTTCCTGGCCGGGCTGGGCGTCTTCAGCCTGCAAGACGGAACCGGCGGCGATACGGCCTTCGCGCCGCACCGCGCCGTCGGGTTCAGCATGGCCGGCGTCGCCGTGCTCATCCTGATACTGGCACTGATTGCCCGGCCGGGCGCCCGCGCGATCACCGGGGCGGCCGTGCTGGTGGTGCTGACGTCGCTGGTGCAGAGCCTGCTCGCCAGCATCGCCGAGGGCCACGCGCTCTATGGCGGCCTGCACGCCTTCGACGGACTGCTCATCCTGGGCACCGCGGCCTACCTCTACGTCCGGTCGCGGCAGCGCGAGTCCTAGGGGGCCATGCCGTGACCAGCTCCAGGCGTGCCACCGCCATCGTGTGGCTCGTGATCACGGCGCTTTCGGTGGCCAACCTGATCTTGACGATCCTGGCGCGCGGCGACCTGGCGACCACGGACGCGGTGGCGGGCCTGAGTTATGCGCCTGCCCCCGTCTTGTATGCCACTCTCGGAGCGCTGATTGTCCGCCGCGCTGGCAATGTCATCGGCTGGATGCTGCTCGGCATCGGGGGCGCCCTGGCCAGCAATGGGCTAGCCTCCGCCTATGCGGTGCTCGGCGTCGCCCATCCCGGCACCTTGCCGGCGCCTGAACTGGTGGGCCTGCTAGGCGAGTGGAGCTTCGTCCCGGTCCTCACCGGGATCGGCTTCATGCTGATGCTGTTCCCGTCCGGGACGCTGCCTTCGCCCCGCTGGCGCCCGTGGGCAGGGCTGGGCCTGCTGGCCACCGCGCTGACGATGGTCGGGTTCGTGGTGCGGCCGAGGCTAATGGCGCTTCCGGCACCCGACGGTGCTTCGCTGATGTTGGAGAACCCGCTCGGCATCAGGTCGCTGGGGCCGGTCCTCTCAACGGTCCTGATCGGTACCCTCGGCGGCCTGTCGGTGCTGGGCATCGTGCTCTTGGCGGCGGCCTTCGTCTCCCTGGTCATCCGCTACCGCTCAGGCGCGCGCGAGGTGCGGCAGCAAATCAAGTGGATCGCCCTGGCGGCAGTGGCTGCGGCCGGCTGCCAGGCTGCTGCGCAGCTGGCCTTCGCGATCACCGGGGACGCGTCGAACCCGGTGACGGTCACCGCCTTCGTCGTGGTGCCGGTCATAGCGCTGTTCGGGATTCCCGCGGTCATCACGCTCGCGATCCTGAAGTACGGCCTGTACCAGATCGACGTCATCATCAACCGGGCCGTACAGTACGGCCTGCTCTCGGCGGCGCTCACGGCGGTCTACGCCGGAATCGTGATCGGCATCGGGACGCTGGCCGGCTACAGCGGCGGCCCTGTGCTCACGGTCGCGGCCGCGGTGGCGGTCGCGCTGCTGTTCCAGCCGGTGCGCCAGCGGGCGCGGCTGGTGGCCAACCGCTTCGTCTACGGCGAGCGGGCCACGCCCTACCAGGTGCTCGCCGACTTCGCCGAGGACATGGCCGGGCAGCTGGACTTCGACATGGCGCTGGACCGGATGGCGTCGATCCTGGCCGGCGCGACCGGCGCGGTCCGGGTCGAGGTCTGGATCCGGGTCGGATCGGAGCTGCGCCCGCAGGTGACCTGGCCGCATGGGTCCGCTCCGCCCGCGGCCGTCCCGCTGGCCGGTGACGGCGGGCTGCCCCCGTTCGAGCTGCCCGCGCGGGCCGTAGCGGTCCGGCACGGTGACGAACTGCTCGGTGCGCTCACCATCCAGAAACCGCGGAACGAGCCGGTGTCCGCCGCCGAGGACAAGCTGCTGGCGCACCTGGCGTCGCAAGCTGGGCTTGTCCTGCGCAACGTCCGGCTCACCGCCGAGCTGCAGGCCACGATCGATGACCTGCTGGCGTCCCGGCGGCGGCTGGTGCGGGCGCAGGATGAGGAGCGGCAGCGGATCGAGCGGAACCTGCACGACGGCGCCCAGCAGCAACTGGTCGCGCTCATGGTTGAGCTCAGCCTGCTGGAGGATTCCGCCGGGGACCCCGCCGAGGTCAGGCAGGTGACCGGCCAGCTGCGGGCCGGGCTGCGCGCGGCAGTCGGCGACCTGCGGGCCCTGGCCCGCGGGATCTACCCGCCGCTGCTGGCCGACCAGGGCCTTGGGCCAGCCCTGCGAGCGCAGGCCGGCCGGGCCCCGCTGCCAGTCCAGGTCGAGGCCGACGGCATCGGGCGCTATCCGCGGGACGCCGAGGGCGCGGTGTATTTCTGCGCCCTGGAGGCGCTGCAGAATGTCGCCAAGTACGCCCGCGCGTCCCGGGCGACCGTAGCGTTGTCCTGCGCCCGCAGCCAGCTTGAGTTCACCGTCGCCGACGACGGGGCCGGCTTCGACCCCGCGAATGCCAGGCAGGGCACCGGCCTGCAGGGCATGGCCGACCGGCTGGCCGCGGCAGGCGGCACCCTGCGCGTCAACTCCGTACCCGGCGTCGGCACTACCATCAGCGGCAGCCTGCCCGTGCCCGAGCTAGCCGTGACCAGCCGCTAGCGACGACGCGGACGCCAGGGCAGCCCGGACATGGCTACGGATTCCCCGGCGGCAGACGTGTCGTTGCTTCGCCCCGGGGCCAGGTCTGGATCGTGCTGGCCGCCAGGTAGCCGGCTGCGCAGCTAGCGGGCGCTGAGCAGGACGCCGACCATGACGGCCCGCTCGGCTGACCGGTTCTGCCAGTCGTGCGGGACGCCTGGCTGCTGGACGACCGAGTCCCCCGGCCCGAGGGTGATCGCCGACTCGCCGACCACGAGCACCACCTCGCCGCGCAGCACGGTGACGTAGTCCAGCGTGTCGGTCGCGTGCGCGTCCTGGAAGCCGTCGGCAGCGGCATCTTGCCCGCCTCCGGCTTCGGCTGTATCCGCGGAACCGGCCGGGGCGATCTCGACGATCCGGAAGCAGCTGCCGCGGGAGGGCGGCTCCAGCTCCCAGGCCCGGGTCGAGGTATCCGTGGCAGCTGCCCGCGGCGGCGTGCTATCGGTCACCCAGAGTTCCGTGGTGACATACCGGCCGGCCCGGATAACGGTCGGCGGCTCGCCCTGCCGGATGATCGCCGGGTTACCGTCCTCGTCGTAGCCAGTCACGACTCTGTGCATGGCCGTCCCCTCCTGAGGTCAGAGCGACGCAAGATGCAAGGCGGGAACATCATGCCGTACCAGCGGACACGGCAAGCCGCGATCCGCGCGGAAAGCCCGCGACCCGCTGATACGTCAGCGCCGGCCAGCCCGCACCACCCGGCGGGCGGCCGGCGCCGCATTCCACCGGACCGCGCCGGCCAGGTCGCGGGCATGCTCGCGCAGGCTGTAGTCCGGCCGCGCGGCACCCTCGGCGATTGCCCTGTCCAGGTCGTGGCCGCACTGCTCGAGCACCGCGGAAAAATCCCGCCGTACCGGCTCCAGCAGGTGATAGCCGAAGGATCGGTGGATGCGGGCGAACAACGGCCGGTACAGCCTGGCCCGCTCGTGCAGGCCGGACGAGTGCGACATGGGGTTCTTCGGCCGGCCGCGGATGTAGCCGGGCAGCAGGCCGGCGAACGCCTCGCGCAGGATCCACTTCTCCTGGCCGTCGCGGACCTTGAGGTTCATCGGCAGCCGCATGGCCAGCTCGACCAGCGGCAGGTCGAGGAACGGCACCCGCGCTTCCACCGCGCAGGCCATGCTTGTGCGGTCGACCCGCTGCAGCTCGGTGCGGCACAGGTTTCGGATCTTGTGCTGGAACAGCCGCCGCGCGCCGGCCGGGCCGACCCGCTCGTACATGGAGTAGCCGCCGAACAGCTCGTCGGAGCCGTCGCCGGTCAGCACGACCTTGATGCCAAGCTCGTGCACGCGGCGGAACAGCGGCACGGACACCACGGCGTTGATGATGTCGCCGTATTCGGTCAGCTCGGACAGCCGGATGGCCTCCTTGATGTCATCCAGGCGGAGGTCACCCGGCCGCAGCTCGATCACTTCGTGCGGGATGCCGAACTCCGCGGTCAGCCGCCGGGCGTGCGCCACGTCCTCGCTGCCGGGCGCGCCGATCGTCACCGCGACGCAGTCGGGGTGCATGTCCTGGGCATGCAGCAGCACGAGCGAGCTGTCCAGCCCGCCGGAAAGGATGACCCCGACGGTCAGGTCGGTATCCACCCGCACCCGTACGCTGTCCTCGAACGCGGCCCGGACCAGCTTCGCCGCCTCATCCGGATCCTCGATCGGCGGCAGGTCGTGCCCGGGCCGTAGCGGGCCGGCATACGGCACGAGATCGGGCCCGGCCGCGGGCTCGGCCCAGCCATGATGCCCCGGCGCTACCTCCGTTACCGGCCGGCCGCCGGCACCAGTGCCTTGACCTCGGAGGCGACCAGCAGGCAGCCGCCACTGCGGGACCAGTAAAGCGGCTTTACCCCGAGCGGGTCCCTGGCCAGGTAGACGCAGCCCGCGGCGCGGTCGGCTATCGCGAAGGCGAACTCGCCCCGCAGCCTGCGCACCGCGCCTTCGCCCCATTGCATGAAGGCGGTGAGCAGGACCTCCGTGTCGCTGGCGGTGCGGAAGTCCCGGCCAAGCACGGCAAGCTCGGCGCGGAGCTCACGGTGGTTGAAGATCTCGCCGTTGAGGCAGAGCACCCACCGGCCGTCTGGCGATACCCACGGCTGGACGGCGCGCCGGCGGTCCACGATCCGTAGCCGCTGCGTCCCGGCGAGCAAGTCGTCAGCACACAGGACCTCCTCCACCTCGCCGCGCTGCGCCAGCGAGCCGAGCATCCGGCGGAACTCACCGGCGTCCGCGCCGCGGCCGAGGATAAGAGCAATGCCGCACACGGTTATCGGCCGCCCATCTCCGTCTCGAAGGCATGGCGCAGGCCGGTTGCCGCGGCCGGGCTGATGCACACATGCCAGGCCTGCCCCTCGTCGACGACATTGATGTCGCCCGCGCCCTGGCGGTCGAGCAGCAGGCTTTGCAGGGCCCGGTGCGCGTCGAACCGCCGGAACCAGGAGATCTCGATGTCCATGGCGTAACCGGCGCAGTGCGAGCTGGGCAGCATGGCGGAATAGCCGAGCCGACGCAGGTGCCGCTGATGCGCGACGCTGCGTACCAGGCTGGTCACCCACAACGGCGGTGTGCCCGGCGGCGCGGCCGCCGCGAATGCAGCCGAGAGCTGATTGAGCAGCACGACCGCCTCCGGCCGGGTGCGGGCGAGCCGCAGGCCCGCGGTGCGCGGGGTGCGGTCCGGCAGCGCGCGCCGTTCCGCCGAGCGGGCCGCCCGGGTCAGCAGCGCCTCGGCCTGCCGCCGGTAGCGGAAGCGCAGCAGGCCGTCCCGGCGCAGCGGCTCGAGATCGACGAGATCGGCAGTGCCTTGCACTGCGCCGTCGGTGGCATACATCGGCAGCTGCCCCCACCACATGGCGTCGATCTGGGCGAACAGGTAAATGCGGATGATCGCGAGCAGGTCGGCCGCCGAGCTCCGGCTGCTCGGCCGGAAGCTGCGGACCTCGGCGGCAAGCTGCCGGACCGAGCCGGCCAGGCCATTCGGGGTCGCGGACAGCACCGCGGCAAAGTCAGGCTCACCGAGCCGCTCAGCCAGTACCGCCCCGGCGGCGGCCGGATCATGCACCCCGCCGCGGCAGGCTACCTCGGCTAATAGATCAGTGACCGCGCCACGGTAGGCGACGACGTCGGCACAGCGGGTGGCCGGATCGACACTAGTCAGCCACATCGTGGTGAGCACCCTCCCTGGAATTTCAACGCTGCCTGGCAGCGACTGCACGATGGCTGAGCGTAACAGCGCGGCAACGAGATGTTGCCGCTTCGCGCACGCCGGGCTCCGCGAGAACCGGTTCGCGCGGTCATAACGGGCCGCGGCAAAGGCTGCGAGCAGGGCTTATCGGCCAGTTCCGGGACCGCCGATAACCAGCGCCGTCAATGGCCCGCGGCCGTCCCCGGTGACGGGATTGTCCCCAGCGGGCCTTGCCTGCCTGATCTAGACTTCGCCATGTGATCTTCAAGCAGGTCGGAGAGGGACGACCTTATCCCGATCATGCCCGGAGTTCTCGCGAGTGGGCCGAGATACCGCCCCGCCCCGTCCGGCTGGACCAGCTCATAACCACGAAGAACGTGCTCGACCTGCAGCAGGTGCTGGCCCAGGATTCGACTTTTTACGGCGACCTCTTCCCGCACGTGATCCGCTGGCGGGGGGAGCTCTACCTCGAAGACGGCCTGCACCGGGCGCTGCGCGCGGCCTTGCACCAGCGCCTCGTGCTGCACGCGCGGGTCCTTGAGCTGGATTAACGCGGCCTTCACCGGCGCCAACACCACCGGGACACGGATCCGCACCGTCGACACCCAGGCCGCCACCACGCGGGTGGGCAGCCTGCTCGGCGCGCAGGCCAACCCGGAAGGCTCCGGCCAGGTCACCGTCTCCCGGCCCTCGGACGCGCTCACCGCCGCGGCTGACGCCAAGGGCGCGCTCGACACCCTGTTCCTCGGCCTGGGCGCGGTCGCGCTGCTGGTCGGCGCGATCGGGTGGCCAACATCATGGTCATCTCGGTGCTGGAGCGCCGCCAGGAGATCGGGCTGGCCGCGCGCTGGGCGCCACCCGCGGCCAGATCCGCCCAGTTCCTGGCGGAGGCGATCCTGCTGCCCGCCATCCGCGCCGCCCGCCTGTCTCCCACCCAGGCCCTGTGGAGCGTCTGACCGGACTGCGGACCCAGTCGCAGTCACTGTCGAGAAGCGCCAGGTCAGCAAGGTGGCACGAATTTATGGCGTCGCCCGGTCGTGGATTAACGCGCTGTTAGAGCGCTGGTCACCCGCGGAGCCGCGCAACCAGCCTAAGTGGTCTTACCTGTGATGTCTTGAGACATCACATGGCGGTGGAGGTGGGATTTGAACCCACGGAGGGGTTGCCCCCTCACACGCTTTCGAGGCGTGCGCCCTCGGCCACTAGGCGACTCCACCGCCGCTGAGCCTACCTGACCCGGCCGGGCCCGTGCGGCGGCCTGCCAAGCGGGGCGCTAGCTCAGCCAGGCCGGCTGTCGCCAGGATTCCTGAGCCTCCCGAAGAAGTCGCGCAGCAGCGCGCGGCATTCGCCGGCCAGCACGCCGCCGACCACCTCAAGGTCGCCGCCTAGCCTGCGGTCGTGCAGCACGTCCCACCGGGATCCGGCCGCGCCGGCCTGCGGGTCGGCGGCGCCATACACCAGCGCGCCCAGCCGGGCCGCGAGCACCGCCCCGGCGCACATGGTGCACGGTTCGAGGGTGACGACCAGCGCGCAGCCGGACAGCCGCCAGCTGCCGACCACACGCGCGGCGGCGCGGATCACCACGATCTCGGCGTGCGCCGTGGGATCGCGGTCGGCCTCACGGCGGTTGCCCGCGCCGGCGATGACGGTGCCCGTCGCGTCCAGGATCACCGCGCCGACCGGCACGTCGGTGCGGCCGGCGGCCGCGGCCTGCCCGATCGCGGCTCGCATCGCGGGCTCGAAGGACGCCAGGTAGCCGGTGCTCAAGGGCCGCTGCCGAGGACAGTCAGCTGACCGGGCCGATGGCGACCTCAAGCGCGCGCTCGAGGGCCGGGCCGAAGCCGAGTCGCCTGGCGATGCTGGCCAGCACCTCATCCGGGAACAGGTCGAGATCCCCGGCGAGCGCGCCGAGTTCCATTTCGTCCATGCCAAGGTCAGCGAAGATGGACAGATCGCCGGCCGGCAGTACCTGGTCGAGGTCCTCGTCCTGCGGGACCGGAATGTCCAGGTAGTCGAGCACCTGGCGGGCGAGCGGCCAGTCCACCGAGGCGGTGAGGTCGGACAGGAAGACCGACACCTGCCTGCCGATCACTCGCAGCGCCACGAAGAAATCGTCGCCGACGGCCGCGAGGCTAATCGTCGCGCCGACACTCGGCTGCTGCCGCATGGCGTGGATGAGGCTATCCAGATGCGCGGTGAACGCGGCCGGCAGCACCGCCGCCTCCCATACGTCATCTTCGCGGTAGACGACGACGGAAAAGTCGCTACTGCTCAGCTCGGTCATCGTCCACCCCACGGCGCGGCGTCCAGGAAAGGAATGGTGTCAGATTCCGGCGGCGCTCGTGTGCTGATCGCGGCGCGCGGTGAGGCAGTGACCGATGCGGGCAAAGCTGCTACAGGTAGACATGATGAACGCACTCATCGTAGCCACTCAGCACCAATCTATCCTGTCAAATGCTTGTCTGCACCAATTTTCCCGTCCGTTGTCAGCGTGGACGGACCATGCGCGGTCGCCAGTCGGCTACCTTGGTGTTTCCGGCCGACGGAGATTGGCCTGGAAATTACCCTGGGTTAAGCTACGTCCAACGGTCCGTGTCAGTTGTTCCATACCCGGCGGGAGGTGAGTATGAATTTGAAGAAGCTTATCCAGTGGGCGATCGTCATCTTCCTCATCTACTACCTGGCGACCCAGCCGGTTGCTGCTGCCAACATCCTGCACTCCGGCGTCAACGTGCTGAAGTCCGCCGCTAGCTCACTGGCCACGTTCGTCAACTCCCTCTGAGCCATGATGACGCCATGACGCAAGCACGCGGCCGGTCCCGGCCGTCCGGGCCGGCTGCGGTTGACCGGTACCTCTTGCCGCGCGAGCGCGAGAAGCCCATCATCACCGTCCGCAAGCACCCGGCGATCCTGATATTCCCGATCGCCTTGGCCGTGGCCGGGCTGGTCGTAGCGTTCCTGCTCACCGCGACCGTGCTGAGCACCAATTCGGCAGCGCAAGATGCGGTGTGGCTGCTCTGGGTCGGGCTCGCCCTTAACCTGATCTGGCAGGCAACGAACTGGGCCGTCGACTACTTTGTGGTGACCTCGCAGCGGATGATGCTGACCAGCGGCATCCTGACCCGCAAGGTAGGGATGATGCCGCTGGGCAAGGTCACCGACATGAGCTTCCAGCGGACCCTGGCGGGCCGGCTGCTTGGCTACGGCGAGTTCATCGTCGAGTCGGCCGGCCAGGACCAGGCGTTGTCGAGGATCGACTATCTCCCCTATCCCGAGCACCTCTACCTAGAAGTGTGCGAGATGCTCTGGCCGCAGACGACGCCTGACTGCAAGATGTGCAACGGCAGCGGCAACGTGATGACGGTGATGCCCGAGGAGCGCAAGCTGCGTGCCTTTCCCTGTCCGAACTGCGACGGCACGGGAAAGGCCCCGCCGCCGACCATCCGGTACGAGGACGACATGGCCGACGGCGGCGCCAACCCGAACACCGACCCGAACGAGGACTAGCCGTGCCGCGCCGAGGGGCGCGCGGTAGCGCTTTGCCGGGTCTCCGGCGGCAGGAGTACCCTGAGTGCCGGCCGTCAAGTCGCCAGGAGGCTTCGCCTAGTCCGGTCTATGGCGCCGCACTGCTAATGCGGTTTGGGTTCGCGCCCATCCGGGGTTCAAATCCCCGAGCCTCCGCCCGCCCGTGAGCAGGGACTATGCACTTCGGTGCGTGGTCCCTGCTTCATGCCAGTGATCATGGTGGCGAGGGCCGCTGCAGTGCCCCGGCCGCAGAGAACCCCCCGCGGCACGGAGGGGCAGTGGGCACGGCGGGGGTCCCCATAGCAGCGGGCGGATGGTCCGTGCACTGCTCGCCCGGCCGGCATGGCGGGCGCCCCGGTCGCCGTTGTCGCGATGCGGGCCGCCTGGCGGAGATAGGCACACCCGGCAGGGGGCATGCCAGGCGGCCCGCATCGGCCCCGCTGGCCGCCGTGCGGCCAGGATTCCCCAGCACGACAATGCTCACGCCGGCCTGCGCTGGCGGCATGCAGAGGACGTGGAGACCATGTGGAGGCTCGGCCGATGGCCGGCCGTGCCGGCTAGCCGCGGGCCTCGATTACCGCATAATCGCCATGCGCGTAGGATTCCCGGATCCTGGTCTTGGCGAACTTGCCGACGCTGGTCTTGGGCACCTCGCTGATGAACGACCAGCGCTCGGGAAGCTGCCAGCGCGGCATCTGGCCGGCCAGGAAGGCCCGCAGGTCCGCAGCGGTGACCGAGGCGCCGTCCCGGATCACCACGGCGGCCAGCGGCCGCTCGCCCCATTTCTCGTCCGGCACGCCGATGACCGCAGCCTCGGCGACGTCCGGGTGCGCCATCAGCGCGTTCTCCAGCATCATCGAGGAGATCCACTCGCCGCCCGACTTGATCACGTCCTTGGCCCGGTCGGTCAGCGTGACGAAGCCGAGCCGGTCGATGGTCCCGACGTCGCCGGTGCGCAGCCAGCCGTCACGGAACTTGCCCGGGTCGTCGTCCTTGTAGTACGCCCCGGTGACCCACGGCCCGCGGACCTCGATCTCGCCGACCTCCTCGCCGTCGTGCGGCAGCAAGGTGCCGCCGTCGCCGACGAGCCTGCCTTCCACCGCGCACATCAGCCGCCCGGCGGTGTCGCGGTACTTCCAGGCCTCGTCCGCCGGGGTCCCGGCCGGCGGGTGCGCGATACTGCCGAGCGGGGACGTCTCCGTCATTCCCCAGGCCTGCACGATCCGGACGTCAAGCTCCTGCTCGTACGCCTGCTGCAGCGCGTGCGGCACGGCGGAGCCGCCACACGGCACCATCCGCAGCGAGGACAGATCGCCGCCATTCGCCCGGACATGCGTCAGCAGCGCATTCCAGATCGTCGGGACCGCGCCGGCCAGCGTCGGCCGCTCTGCCTCGATCAGCCGGATCAGGGGCTCCGGATGCAAGAACCGGTCCGGCATGATCAGGTCCGCTCCCGCGAGCACCGCCGCGTACGCGAGCCCCCAGGCGTTGGCGTGGAACATCGGCACCACCGGCAGCACCTTGTCCCGCTCGGACAGCGCGAAGATGTTGCCCTGGCAGACCCCGAGCGAATGCAGGTACGTCGAGCGGTGGCTGTAGACGACCCCCTTCGGGTGCCCGGTCGTACCGCTCGTGTAGCACATGGCGGCGGCCAGCCGCTCGTCGATCTCGGGCCAGTCGAAGGTATCGGGCTGCGCCGCGAGCAGCTCCTCGTAGGAATGCACCGCGGGACCCTGGCTCGCCAGGGCGGCTAGCGCCGGACCATCCGTTTCACCTTGTGTTCCTGGTTTTCCGGTGACCAGCACGTGCCGGATCGCCTTAGCATGCGGCAGTACCTGCGCCAGCAGCGGCACCAGCGTCGCGTCGGCGATGATCACGCCGTCACCCGCGTGGGTGGCGATGTAGCCGATCACCGCGGGGTCGAGCCGCAGGTTCAGCGTGTGCAGCACCGCGCCCATGGACGGGACCGCGAGGTAGGCCTCCAGGTGCTCGGAGTTGTTCCACATCAGCGTGCCGACCCGCTGGTCGGCGTCTACGCCGACGCCGCGCAGCGCATTCGCCAGCCGCGCGGCCCTGGCGCCGGTCTCCGCGTAAGACTGGCGCCGCGACCCGTCGCCGGTACAGGTCACGACCTCACGGTCCCCGTAGGCCGACGTGCCGTACCGCATCAGCGCCGTCACGGTCAATTGCACGTCCATCATCGTGCTGCGCACTGACAAACCTCCTGGTGTGCACGCCGGCGGCGGCCGGCCAGGTGCCGGAATCGGCCCTGGGGCTGGCCGGAATTGTCCCTGGGTGGATAGTGCCATGCCGGCGCCTAAACGTCACTCGGCGGCGTCCGGAAACTCGCCGCCTGGCCGCCGGGCAGTCACTCCGCCAGCAGTTCTGCGTCGATCCGGAGCTTGGCCACCGCCCGCGATACCGTGCTCTTGACTGTCCCGAGGCTCACGCCGAGCGCGTTGGCTACCTCTGCCTCGCTCATGTCCTCGTAGTAGCGCAGCATTACCGCCGCCCGCATCCGCTGCGGCAGCCGGTCGACCGCCCGCCGTAGCGTGTCCTGCAAGTCGCTGTCCCCGGAATGGTCCGCGACCGGCCGGTCGGGCACCTCGTCCGTCGGGTACTCATCGAGCCTGCGGCGGCGCCACCAGGAGATGTGCGTGTTCACCATCGCCCTGCGCACGTACCCGTCCAGTGCGCGGGTGTCCTCGATCCGGTCCCAGGCCTGGTAGGTCTTGACGAGCGCCGCCTGGACGAGATCCTCCGCGTCGGCCCGGTTGCCGGTCAGCAGGTAGGCCGTTCGCAGCAGCGAACGGCTCCGGGCGGTCACGTACTCGCGGAAGCCGTCGCCGCCGCGATCGCGATCACCGCAGGCTTCCCCGGACGGCGTGCTCGCGCGACCGCCCGGGCCCGGCTCTACCCCGTTTCCGCGGTGTGCCGGGCCGCCCGGCGGACCCCCGTTTGTGTGCGATTCAGTCACCCGGTGATCGCCCCCCGACGCTCACAGGTCCCACCGTACCCATTAGACGGCCGTCAGCGTGCTAGCCGGGACTGTAACGGCGAGCCGGTCGGCGGGATATTGACAGATCGTGGCACTATTTCGGCCTCGCCACAAAGACGTATATGTATGACCTCCGGCGGGAAGGTCACCGAACCGCTTGACGAGAGGCCGTGTGAATACGCATGGTCATGGGGCTGGGACTGACAGTCCATGGAGGGTGGATGCTGGATGCTCGCGCGGAGCCCGCGTGTTGCGATCGCTGTGCGGGCGCGGGCACGGGCACGGCGGCGCGCATCGCCCGCCGCCGCCTGCTGAAGGCCGCAGTGTTCCGGCCTGCAGACGCCGGCGGCAGCCCCGGTGCCAGCACGCCGGACGGACCCCAGGCGCCGGCCGCGTTCGCGGCGCCCGGCGCGCTTCCGCGCGCGATAACGGGCACGGTCATCGACGTCAGCCCGCATTTCCTGGTAGTGAGTCACGGCGCCGGACAGCGGCGGCTTGCCCTCACCCCGGACGCCGCCGCCTGGCGCGGCCGACCGCTGGAGCCGACCGCGCTGCGGCCTGGTGACCGGGCCGTGGTGCGGCTGCACAAGACTGCCCGCGGGGTGGCCGACCGGATCTGGGCGAACATCGGCCGGGTCACCGGCACGATCCTGGAGCGCGGCACCGACGGCCTGCTCGTCGACGAGGGCAAGACCAGGAAGCGCCAGTTCGTGACCATCCCGCCGCGCGCCTTCGGCCGCATCCAGGTGCGCTTTCCCAACCTGGAGCCCGGCTACCTCATCGACGTGATCGGGCTGCGCCGCGGCGGCGTGCTGGAAGGGCTGGTCCCGGCTACCTATCAGCCCGCTTACCGTGTCGACCAGATGCCAGCCCCGGCCCTGGTCAGCGGGCACGTGCCGGACACCATCAGCGGCTCGGCGACCTGGCATGAGCCGGGCGACGAGCCGCCAGGAGTTCTCGGCCTCGCCTACCCGGCGCTGGATCCGGAAGTTGCGTGCGCGGAGGGCCACGGGGTCCCGGCCAACGTCCGGATGCCCTACCTGTCCATCGGCAGCATCTTACTGGTTCGCAACGACTGCACGGGAAGCTCCTGCGCGCTGCCGGTCACCGGCTGCGCCGCCGCCGGCCGACTGTTCAACGACCGGTGCGTCACCTGCGGCACCTCGCCGCGCAGCCGGGTTGCCGACCTTACCCAGGCCAGCTTCGTCGCGCTCGGCGGTGAGCTTGAGCGCGGCTGCTTCAACGCGACGATCACGATCGGCGGCTGATCGTGCTCCCCGCGGTGGTCCGAGAGGTGCAAGTGCCGCTGCTGGCGGCGCTGCTGCTCGGCGGCTGCGCGGCGAAGCTCGTGCACATGGTGCGGGCGCGGTCGATAGCCGCCGCGCTCGGACCCACCGCGCTGTTCCCGGTGCATCTGCGCAAGCCGGTCGCCCTGGCTATGTGCGGATGCGAGTTCGTGCTCGGCGTCGGGCTGATCCTCACCGCCGGGAGCATCGGCCGCGGCGCCCCAACCAACGCAGTGCGGCTCGGCACCGCGCTGCTGTTCCTGGTCGCTACCTGCGCTCTCATCGAACTGCGGGCTACCCGGCCGGACCTGGGCTGCGGCTGCTTCGGCGAGTTCAGCACGGCGCCGGCCAGCGGCCGCACGCTGGCCAGGTCCGCCCTGCTGGCCGCGGCCGCGCTGATCACGGTCGGGCTGCCGCCGCTGCAGCCGCCGCAGCCCGGCGTCGCGGCCGTCCTGCCGCTGGGGATTTTCGCCCTCGAGCTGGCGGTGATCGCCGCGCTGTCGCCCGAGGTCGGCGAGGGACTGATCAGGCTCGGCTACTCGGAGCCCTGCGAGCTGAGGATCGTCCCGGCCGAACGGACGCTGGCGGCGCTGCGGCGCAGTTCGCAATGGCGCAGGCATGCCGGCCTCATCACGTCTGCGCAGCCTGCCGACATGTGGCGCGAACTGTGCTGGCGGTACTTTGTCTTTCCCGGCGAGGCAAACGGCAGGCCGGTCGAGCTGGTGTTCGCCGTGTTCCTGCGCGAGCACCGGCCCGCTATCCAGGCGGCCATGGTCGACGCGGCCACCGGGAATGCCCTTCCGTGGCCGCCCGGGCCGGCCCGTCCGGCCGCTGACCCGCGGCGGGCCGGATGGCTGGTGCGGGCGCCCGCCCCGATGCTCTCCGCGCCGACCGATCCTGGCCTCGGGATACCGGCCGTGCCGGGGGCCAGGCTGCGCGATCTGCCGTTCTCTAGGGAACTCTAGAACTTGACTTAGATAGCCCGAGACAGCTGCAGACAGCGCGAGACAACCGCTGCCTCGGCTGCGGGCTGCTGGGCCCGGTCAGGCCCGCTGCGCCGGTCAGGCCCGCTGCGCGGTCAGGCTGGCTGGGCCGGTCAGGCTGGCTGGGCGCGCAGGAATCGGCCGAAATGCGGGACGGTGAAGGCGATCAGGCCGCGCTCCGAGCTGTAGATCAGCCCCTTCTTGATCAGGCTGTCCCGGGCCGGCGAGACGCTGGACGGCTTACGGCCGAGCTCGTCGGCGACCTGTGCGGTCTGCACGGGCTCGTCGCCGAGCACCGCCATCGCCCGCATGTACTCGCGCTCCGCCGGGGTGGCGCGCTCGTACCTGCTGCCGAAGAAGCCGACCGCGAGCTCGCCTGCCGCCAGCGGGCCGGCCACCTTGACGTCGCCTGCGGTCACCGGGCTGCTGGCCGCCACGTCCCAGGTCACCTTCCCGTAGGCCTGCACGAAATACGGGTACCCGTCAGCCGCCGCGTACAACGCGTCCAGCGCATCCGGCTCGAAGTCGGCGCCCTCCCGCCGGGCCGGGGCGAGCAGCGCGATATCCGCGGCGTCCCGGTCCAGCCGGTCGATCGACACGTACCTGAACAGCCGTTCCGAGTAGCTCTTGCTCGCTGACAGTACCGAAGGCAGGTGCGGCAGCCCCGCGCCGACCACGATCAGCGGCCCGCCGGACTGCGACAGCTCGTGGCAGGCGGCGCAGAGCGCGGACACGTCCGGCGCCTGCACGTCCTGCATCTCGTCGATGAACAGGGCGATGCCGACGCTCAGGTCGGCGGCCACGGCCGCGGCGTCGGTCAGCAGCTCGGTCAGGTCGATCTCCAGGTCGCCGGAGTCTGCCCGGCCGCGGACCGCGGGCACGTCGATGCCCAGCTGCGCGGACAGCGATCCTTTCGGCGCGGCCGGATCCCGGGTCGAGAACGCCTTGAGCACGCCGAGGAAATGGTCGATCCGGTCCGGCGCCCGGTGCCGCGGCGCGAGCTCGCGCACGGCCATGTGCAGCGCGCCGGCCATCGGCCGCCGGATCGACTGCTCTGGCCGGGCCTCGATCTTGCCGGTGCCCCACAGCCGCTGCATCGCCATCGACCTGAACGCGTTGAGCAGCACTGTCTTGCCGACGCCGCGCAGCCCGGTCAGCACCATGCTGCGCTCGGGACGACCGCGCGCGACGCGCTCGAGCACCACCTCGAACTGGCCGATCTCGCGATCGCGACCCGCCAGCTCAGGCGGCCGCTGGCCGGCCCCCGGCGCGTAAGGGTTTCGTACTGGGTCCACGCCATAGCAGCCTATGGGGTGATCTAGCGCTTTCCTTAGATTGCCTTAGAAAGCGATGCCGGCGTGTCGCGGTTGGTACTGCAGTACTGCAGTACTGCATCATCCGGGCCCGCGGGCCCGGATGATTATGTGCCGGGCCGCGGGCCTGGGCCCTAGTGCAGCAGGCGGAGCGTGTTCGTCCGTTCCCTGGGCTGACCTCGACGATCGTCGTGCCGGTGCGCTGCAGGTTCGCCTTGTTGTTTAAGTTGCCGATCAGCACGTCGCCGCGGCGCAGCCTGCCCCGGTGTGCCGGATGAGGACGGTCCGGTACGGGTTGACATCCCCGTTCCGCGGCACCGTCGAGCCGATCGTTTTCAGCTTGTGAAAATGCCCGATAAAGGACGGCTGCGAGTGTGCCGTCGCCCCCCGCTGCTGGCGCCATCGCCAGCCCTGCGGCCGCGGTCATGCCCGCGGCTAAAGCCGCGGCAGCGGCCGGTGGATCACCGACATCAGCATGCTCCCTTCAAGAAGGATCGTCGCGGTGGCCCAGGGCCCGGAGTAAGGCAGCCGCAACCATGTCAGCCGCGTCGCGCCGGTCCCCACCACGCGCGTTGCTTCTCCCTTTGACGGCAGCGTTACCGGGCAAGTTCAAGAGAAGCACCTTAAACGGGAACTCGGTGGCGCCATGCCCGCATCATCGGGCTTCGGCGCGGAGGCGAGCCGGGATCCTTGCGCCGGAGGCCAGCCACCGCCTCGCCGGACGGTGGGGGGACCGCAGCGCGGCGGCGCCGGGACCTGGCGGGGGCCGGCGGGCTCAGGCCGCCGGATCGGCCGGGGGACGGGGCCACTAGTCCCTCGGCCGACCCAGCGGAGGCCTCCACATGGGAGGTTGCCCGCGCCTATATGCACGTATCGTGCGCGAGCCGGGTTCAGCGGCAGCAGGATTCCGGCAAAATTAACGCTGGCGGCCTGGCTCGGACTCGTTCAGCCTGGCCAGGAAGGCGTTGTAGGCGGCAAGATGCTCGTCGTCGTCGATCCCGCCGCGGCCCGACCAGCTGCTGGCCGCCGGGTCGCCAGTCGCCGGCTGGCTCGCGCCGGACCGGTCCCCGGCCGGCCGGCCGTCCCGGGGCTGGCTCCCGCCGGGCTGGCTCCCGCCGGGCTGGCTCCCGCCGGACTGGTCCCCGCCGGACTGGTCCCCGGTGCCCGCGGTAGCGGCGCCGGGCGCGGGGTGCGTGGCGACGAGGCTGGCCATGCTGGCCCGGCGGGCCGCCTCGAACCAGCCGCGGCCGGTCGCCGCAGGCCTTTCATCGCGGCTCCAGGCAAGGAAGACCAGCATCATCAGGCCGAACATGATCGCGTCGCCGCCGACCCACATGATGGCGCCGCCCCAGTGCAGATCCTGCACGGAACCTGGCGCCCAGGCCGGCCGCGGGTCAGCCGGGACTCCCGGCGTGCCGGCGTTGCCGTAGCCGAGCACCAGGCCAGTGAAGGTGTCCACCGGCATGACGAGCACCAGGATGACGAATCGGGCTGGGTAGGACAACCGCCAGCGAATGGGCTCGCGCCCGAGAATCGGCAGGAAAAAAAGATAGCCGATCAGCAAGAACGCCGCGTGCTCGGCGTTATGCACGGTCTCGCTGGTCTCCACCAGGTTTGCCAGGCCGGTCAGGTGCGCCGCGACGATCGCCCCGGCGTAGCCCAGGAAGCCGAGAACCGGCCAGGTCAAGAAGCTGACCGCCCGGGAGCGCACGACCCGCTTGGCCCAGGTGTGCAGCGGGTTCCTGCTCGCGTGCAGCAGCAGCGTGACCGGCTGGCCGATGATCAGCAGCGGGGGAGCGATCATGATCAGCATCAGGTGCTGGATCATGTGGTCCCAGAACAGCACGTCGTCGTAGCGGCCGATGCCGCTCTGCGTGGCCACCACGACGACCGCCAGCCCGCCGAGGAACATCCCGGTCCGCCACAGCGGCCATGGCCGGGCCGGATGCCGCCGCCCCACCCGCACAGCGCCCCACAGGTACAGGCCCGCTGCGATCGCCACGAAGCCCGTGACGACAGGCGCGAACTGCCAGCGGCTGATGGCCGGCTCCCAGCCGAACGGGGGCAGCATGTGACCTCCTCCTGACAGGAGCCTACTCAGCCGACCTGGCCCACCAGCCTGGCACTACCCGGCCGCAGGACACGTGATGGCCGGCCGCGCCGATGTAAGCCTCAAGCTTGCTCAAGATCACGTTAGTGGTGCAGATCTGTCCGCCAATGACCGGACGAAACTTAACCACTCATCCGGCCTCGAATCGGTCAACGCGGCTGGCCATCGAGGAGACGCCCGAGCAGCCGGAGAGCGCTACTGGAACCAGCCCCGCATCAGGCCAGACGCCGGAACAAGCGAGCGACGGCACGCAGTCCGCCCAGCTTCGTGATGTGAGAGGCTAAAGTTGCCCGGTGCCTTGCGATGGCCAGGGTGCTTTGGAATCTGCGGACCAGTTCTACTCAGCGGGCGTCGCGGCCCGCTGACCCGGGCGAGCCCGCAGCCAGGAGGGTTCGCCTAGTGGCCGATGGCGGCGGTCTTGAAAACCGCTAGGGCTGGTGACAGTCCTCGTGGGTTCAAATCCCACACCCTCCGCTCACCTGAGGAAATCGCGCCTGATCAGCACGGATGCTGCTGGCAGCCACTCCCGGCCGTTCGGTCATATGCAGCTCTGAGCCACTGGATGCGGCTGCCGGCCGCTGGTCGCGGGATACGCGGGATAGGGAGCGTCGCGTTTCCGCAGCGCGGATGGGAGTGGTCAGCTGGCCGCGGCCGGCCCGGACCGCTACCGCCCTGATCTTGCCGCCTCACTGGCCAGCCTCGACATCTGGTTCTGGGAGCTGGACCGGCCGGCCGAAGCGACCGCTCCCACAACGAAGCCGCCCTGGATCACCGGCAGTTCTGTCGGTGACCCGATCCCTGTCAAGCGTGATTCGTACGGTCGCGGGCGAGAAGTGCGGCAGTACTATGCCGCAGCGCTGGGATCGGCCCGGCGGGCCGAACAACGGTCATCCGGTATGCGGGCACGGCATGGCGCGCGCTCACGCCAGCGGCGACGCGCCACGCCACGTAGGCCAGCGCTGTGGCGAGCGCGAGCCCGGCCGCCCTAGTAGAGCGGGCTCTCGCCAGCTGAGCAACCGGCCATTTGCTGGACGAGAAATCCAAGACTTAGCCACCTATCTCCTGGTGGATGGTCATCAATTCTGAGTGCGCGGTCATGCCGAATGCGTGCCCAAGCACTCGCTGGCGAAAGCGGTCCGCCAGTTTCAGACACGACCAGCGGCCGGTCTTGATGCGATTAGGGGCGGAGCCTCCCGCTCCCTGGCGGATGCTGGAAGTTGCGAAGCATCCGTCTCCACCAGGCATAGGGAGGCCCCAATGGAGACAGCGTATGACGGCCGTCAGGTCGTCGGGATGGACCTGCATCGCCGCCGGTCGGTTCTGGTGCGGATGACCGAGGATGGCCGGCGGCTGGGGACGGTGAGGATCACCAATAGCCCGGTGGAGCTGCGGACGCAGATCGCCCGGGCCGGGAAGAACCCGCGGGTGGTCCTGGAGGCGACGTACGGGTGACTACTGGGCGGCGGACACGCTGACCGCGGCTGGGGCGGAGGTGCACCTAGCGCATCCGCTGGGGGGTGAAGGCGTTCAGCTACCGGCGGTCAAGAACAACAAGCGAGACTGACGTGGCTGGCTGGCGGTGACCGCGACTGACGTGGCTGGCTGGCGGTGGGCATGCTTAGCTGGCGGCGCTGCCCGGGTGACCGAGGGGCTAGCTGGTAGCTGGGTGGCCGATGGACAGGCCGGTGGCCGGGTCGAAGAACTGCAGGCCGGAGGCGTCGACGGCGAGGACCGCCGGCTGGCCTGGGCGGACCGGGCTGCGGGCGGCGACCCGGGCGGTCCACACCAGTCCGCCGCCGGCCAGCGAGATGGCGGCGTCGCCGTCGTCGGACGCCACCGCGTCGCTGAGGCTGTCGTGCTGCACCGGCGGCGCGTCGACGCCGAACAGCACGTGGATCTCGCTGCCGAGCAGCTCAGTCATGGTCGCCGTGACCGGCATCCGCGACCAGTCCGGCTCGGCCAGCGACGCGTCCTCGAAGCTGGACGGCCGGACGCCGAGGATCAGCTCCCGGCCGATGTACCCGTCCAGGCCGGGCCGGGCGGCCAGCAGCCCCGGCGGCACGGCCAGCCGGTGCCCGGCGAACGTCACCGCCAGGCCGTCGTCGCGGACCAGCCGCGCGGTGGCGAAGTTCATCGCGGGTGAGCCGATGAAGCTGGCCACGAACAGGTTCACCGGCGCGTTGAACAGCACCTGCGGGCTGTCGGCCTGCTGCAGCTGGCCGTCCCGCAGCACGCAGACCCGCTGGCCGAGGGTCATCGCCTCGACCTGGTCGTGCGTCACGTAGACGGTGGTCACGCCCAGCCGCCCGTGCAGCTCCGACAGCGACGCCCGCATCGAGATCCGCAACTTGGCGTCCAGGTTGGACAGCGGCTCGTCCATCAGGAACGCCTGCGGTTCCCGGACGATAGCCCGGCCCATGGCCACCCGCTGCCGCTGGCCGCCGGACAGCGCGGCGGGCTTGCGGCGCAGGTACTCCCCCAGGCCCAGCATCCGGGCCACCTCGGCGACCCGCCGCCGGACCTCGTCCCTGGGCGTCCTGCGCTGCTGCAGGCCGAACGCCAGGTTCTGCTCGACGGTCATGTGCGGGTACAGCGCGTAGTTCTGGAACACCATGGCGATGTCGCGGTCCTTGGGCGGCAGGTCGTTGACCACGCGGCCACCGATGGAGATCGTGCCCGAGCTGATCTCCTCCAGGCCGGCGATGGACCGCAGCGCGGTAGACTTGCCGCAGCCGGACGGCCCGACCAGCACCATGAACTCGCCGTCGCCGATCTCCAGGCTCAGCCCGTCGATCCCCTTCACCCCGCCGGAGTAGGTCTTGTCCACCTGATCGAGCGTGATCTGAGCCATCTGGCCACGATATTTCGGTGAGCGACGGTAGTCCAGCCAGACCCCGCAGCGCCACGTGGCTGAGGTCGCCGAGCCGCTTGGGGTGGCCCGCGATGGTGACGCGCCTTACCACCCTCTCCAACGGCCGATCGTCCCACAGCCGTAGAACTCAGCGCACCGCGGTGAGTGAGGTCGTCAACTGTTGGAACACGGCCGCGTCGACGTACGTCCCGGCGTGCCGGAGGGCGAGGACGGAGACGCCGACGACCCCGTCGGCCACGGCATGGACCTCCTCCGCGCCACACGCGGCGGCGAGCCGATCGGCGACCTTGGGGTCGCGCCCCAGGATGCCGCCGCCGAGCACCACCGGACCCGAGACGGTGGGGGACCTGACGGCGGTGAGGGTCCGCGCGAGCGCTGCGGCCGCGTCGTCGAGGATGCGGTCGGCGGTCCCGTCCCTGTCGACCTCGAACACCAGCCCGGCGTAGTCGGCGAGCCGGACCGGCGGGCTGGCGTACAGCGCCCGCACCACCGCCATGATCGGCTTCCGGTCGCCGGCATCCGACGGCCCGGGCACGCCGAGCCGCGCGAGCATCAGCGGCGTGAGCGCCGTGGACGGGCCACGGCCGTCGAGGTCGGCCAGGGCCGCGCGTACTACGCGTTGCCCGATCCAGAAGCCGGAGCCCTCGTCGCCCAGCAGCCAGCCGAGCGCGTCCGCGACGGCGACTTGGCGCCCGTCCTGCACCCGGATCGCGCCCGCTCCGGTCCCGGCGATGACGGCGTACCCGTCCGGCCGATGGGTGCCCGAGAAGTACGTCGCCAGCAGGTCGGACTCGAAGACCAGCGGCGCGTCCAGGCCGATGCCCTCGAGCCGGCGGCGGATCTCTGCTGCGACGGAGGTCCTGCCCGCGCCCGCCATCGCGAGCACGACCAGCCGGATCCGCGTGCTCGGCACCTCCGTCCTGCGCAGCGCCCCCATGACGCTCTCCGCCACGGACGCGGCGGCGGCCTCCGGCCCGACGGCGGTCGGGTTGCCGCTGCCCGCGACGGCGTAGCCCAGGCACTGGCCGGGCGGATGGAATACCACGGCGCGGGTGCTGGTGCCGCCGGCGTCGACGGCGACCAATCCGGTGGACTGCTCGGTCATCGTTACCTATTCGTAGCTTCCAGGGGATTGTGACCTGGGCCACAACATGGAAATAGTTTTTCCCAACCAGTGGCATCGCTGATAAGGATTTTCATTGAGTGCTCCTGAGAGGCTGACGGCCCCTGCGCTGGAAGGCTACGGCGCCAGCAGCAGGATCCGCGGTGCTCTTACCCAGATGCCCGAGGGTATGGCCAAGGTCGGCACGCTCCTGCTCGAGGACCCGTCCCTGCCGCTGCGGCTGTCGATCACCGAGCTCGCCGAGCGAGCCGGTACGTCGCCGGCGACGGTCAGCCGGTTCTGCCGCGCGATCGGCTACACCGGCTACCCCGCCCTGCGTGTGGGAGCAGCGGCCGAGCATGGCAGGTCTAGCGCCCACGAGACCTGGGACTCCGACATCGGACGCGCCTTCCACCCAGGTGACACTGCGACCGAGATGATGCGCACGCTGGTGAACGCCCACACCGTGGCGCTTATGTCCACCTCGGAGCGGCTGGACCCCGCGCTCGTCGGCCGGGTCGCGGACGCCGTCGCCCAGAGCACCCACGTCGATATCTACGGCATCGGCGGTAGCGCCGGCATAGCGGTCGAACTGCAGGCCCGGCTCTACCGGATCGGGATCAACGCGCACGCGTGGAGCGAGGTGCACGTCGGCCTCACCAGCGCCGCCCTGCTGGGCGATTCGAGCGTCGCGATCGCCTTCTCCAATACCGGCCGCACCGAGGAGACCATCGAGATGCTGGCCCTGGCGAAGTCGTCGGGTGCCTACGCGGTCGCGGTGACCAGCGACCCTGCCTCCCCGATGGCCCAGGTCGCCGACGCCCACCTGACCAGCTACGCGCCAGGGGAGTACCTCCAGCCCGACGACCTGTCGGCCAAGCACGCCCAGCTCTTCGTGATCGACCTGCTCTACCTCCTCGCGGCCCAACGGGACTTCTCGCGTACGACGAGCCTGCTGGCGGCCTCCGCGGCGGCCGTCGCGCCGCATCGCCGTCCGCTTCGCCCAGCGACCCGGCCACGGACCGTGCCCTCGTCGAAGGAAACCGCCACAGCATGAGCGCACTTCTCGCCGACTTCGGCACCGAGGTCCGCCGTCGGCTCGACGACCTCGACCAGGAGGTCCGGGCCGGCGGCCTCGACCCGGCCATCGACCTGATCGTGTCCGCACTGCAGCGCGGGGGCGTTCTCCAGGCGTTCGGCACCGGTCACTCCCAGGCGTTCGCCATGGAGATCGCGGGCCGCGCCGGCGGGCTGATCCCGACGCACGCCATCGTGCTGCGCGACGTCGTCCTGCGCGGCAGCCGGGACGTCTCGGTGCTCAAGGGCGCCACCCTCGAGCGCGACGAATCGGTCGCCGACGAGCTCTACGGGCTGTACACCTTCGAGCCGGCCGACGTCTTCCTGATCGCGTCGAACTCCGGCGTCAACGGGTCGATCGTCGGCCTCGCCCTGCGTGCCAAGGCCGACGGCCATCCCGTCATCGCGGTGACGAGCCTGGAGCACACGAACGCCGTCACCCCCAAGCACAGCAGCGGCAAGCGGCTCTCGGAGATCGCCGACATCGTGATCGACAACCGGGCGCCGTTCGGCGACGCCACGATCGGCCTCGGCGACGGGCTGTCCGCCGGTGCGGTCTCCTCGATCACGGCCGCGTACATCGCCCAGCTCCTCACCCTCGGCGCGGCTCAGCGGCTCCGGGACGCGGGTGAGGTCCCGCCGCTCTACATCTCAGCCAACATCCCGGGAGGTGACGCGCATAACGACGCCCTCAAGGCGCGGTACGGCGAGCGCATCGCCGGCCTGGCCTGACCGCAGCGATCGGCAGCCCGCAGCTGGGCAAGCGCACGACCCGAGCATCCAACAGAACAGATCATCACGAAAGGGACCCCCACGATGAGCCGAGAAATCCCACAGTTCGACCGCCGGACCCTGCTTCGTGGCGCCCTTGCGACGGCGGCGCTCGCGCCGCTCGCTGGAACGCTGGCCTCGTGCGGGTCGTCCTCGGGCGGTGGTGGTAGCAGTAGTGCCACGAAGTCGGCCACTAACCCGTTCGGGCTCGGGACGACCTCGAGCGTGGAGGCCGTGATTTTCAACGGCGGCTACGGCTACGACTACGTCAAGTTCGCCGCCGACCAGGTCAAGAAGCAGAAGGGCTTTTCTGGCGTCACGCTGAAGGTGTCGCCGTCGACGCAGATCGCCCAGCAGCTGCAGCCTCGCTTCGTCGGCGGCACCCCGCCCGACCTGATCGACAACTCGGGTGCGAACGCCATCGGGTTCAGCACCATCCAGCAGCAGCTCGAGACGCTCGACGGCGTCTTCGAGGCCAACAACTACGAGGGCACCAAGATCTCGGACACGCTCTACCCGAACGTGAAGCTCCCGGGCACCTTCGGCGGCAAGTTCATCGCGATGAACTACGTGATGACGGTCTACGGCATCTGGTACTCCGCGTCGCTGTTCCAGCAGAACGACTGGACCGTGCCGCAGACCTGGGACGAGATGATAGCCCTCGGCGCCAAGGCCAAGGCCAAGGGCAAGTACCTCTTGGTGTGGGGCAAGGAGGCGGCGACGTACTACCAGACGATGTCCGTCAACTCCGCCATCAAGGAGGGCGGTGACGAGGTCCGCCTGGCGCTGGAGAACCTCCACCCGAAGTGCTGGTCGCTTCCGCAGATCCAGAGCGTATTCCAGGCCCTTGGCGAGATAGTGAAGAAGGGCTACTTCGTCCCCGGCGGCGCCGGCACCCAGTTCACCGCCGCCCAGGCGAAGTGGAGCAACGACGAGCAGGCGATCCTCTACCCGTCCGGCGGCTGGATCGAGAACGAGATGAAGGACGCGACGAAGTCCGGCTTCGACATGACCGGTGCCCCGGAGCCGACCGTCACCTCCAGCCCGACGCTGCCGTACGCGGGGCTCCGTGCCGCTGCCGGCGAGCCGTTCATCGTGCCGTCCCAGGCGAAGAACGTCGCGGGGGGCAAGGAGATCCTGCGCGCGATGCTGTCGAAGGCGGCGGCGACCAACTTCTCCAAGACCCGTCTCGCGCCGACGATCGTCAAGGGCCTGGTGCCGGCCGACGGGTTCGGGTCGACCGCGCTGGTCTCGCAGACCAAGATGCTGGACGCCGCCGGCTCCAACACCTTCAACTACCAGTTCGTCGACTACTACGGCATGAACACTGACCAGCTGGTGGTGTGGAACTCGTTCCTGTCCGGCCAGACCGACGTCCCCGGGCTCACCAAGGGCCTGCAGACCATCACCGACAAGATCGCCAACGACCCGTCGGTGAAGAAGCAGAAGGTCACGTGACCAGCACCACGACCAGCGTGACGCCGGCCGCCAGCGGCCGGCCTCGGCCGGCCGTCCGGCAGCGCCGGATGGCGGGCCGAGGCCGGCGGAGCTTCATAGCGGTGTTCCTCGGCCTGCCGCTGGCGATCTACCTCATCTTCGTGATCTACCCGTTCGGCCAGGCCCTGTACTACTCAATGACCGACTGGAGCGGCTTCACGCCGGAGTACAACTTCGTCGGGCTGGACAACTTCACGAAGCTGTTCCACGACGACATCTTCATGCGCGCGCTGGGCAACAACGTGGAGCTGGCGATCGTGGTTCCGTTGGTGACCATTGTGCTGGCGCTCGTCATCGCGATGGCCGTCACCGTGAACGGGCCCACCAGGGGCAGCATCCGCGGGATCAGCGGCTCCGGGTTCTACCGGGTCGTGTCGTTCTTCCCGTACACCGTCCCGGCCATCGTCATCGGCCTCATCTGGGCGCAGGTGTACGACCCTTCGGCCGGCATCCTCAACGCCTTCCTCACCAAGATCGGCCTCAGCAGGTTCGAGAACTTCGCCTGGCTCGGCGAAATACGTACGGCGATGCCGGCGTCCATGTTCGTGATCATCTGGAGCTTCGTCGGCTTCTACACGGTGCTGTTCGTCGCGGCCATCAAAGGCATCCCGGCGGAGATCTACGAGGCCGCGCGCATGGACGGCGCCGGCCGGTTCCGCACGGCCATCAGGATCACGCTCCCGCTCCTCCGGGACACCGTGCAGACGGCGTACATCTATCTCGGGATCCTCGCCCTCGACGCCTTCGTCTACATGCAGGCGCTGAACCCGAACGGCGGCCCCAACAACACCACGCTGACGATGAGCCAGGATCTTTTCAACACGGCGTTCAGGAAAGGCCAGTTCGGCTACGCCACCGCGATGGGTGTCGTGCTCGCGGTCGTGACGCTGCTGCTCGCCGCGATCGTGTTCGCGATCAACCGTCTCGCCGGAGGCGGCGAGAGGAGGCGCGCCGATGACTGCCGTCGCCACCCGCGAGCGCATCGTCACCGGGAACCGCAAGGTACGGACGGGCGGTGACAAGGCCGTTGAGGCCACCTCGCACGTGCTCCTGGCCATCTGGACGATCATCGTCATCGTCCCGTTCCTGTGGGTCGTGCTGTCGTCGTTCAAGACGACCAAGGAGATCCTGGCCTCGCCGTTCTCACTGCCGGCGCACTGGCAATTCGACAACTACGCCCATGCGTGGACCGACGCCGGGATCCGCCAGTTCTTCCTGAACACGGTCATCGTGGTGAGTGTCGCCCTCGTACTCGTCATGCTGCTGGGAGCGATGTGCGCCTACGTGCTCGCGCGGTTCACGTTCCCCGGGTCACGGTTTATTTACTACCTGATGCTCGCGGGGCTGACCTTCCCGATCTTCCTTGCGATCGTGCCGCTATTCTTCATCCTGAAGAACATCGGGCTGATCAACACCCTGCCCGGGCTGATCATGGTGTACGTCGCGTTCGCCCTCCCGTTCACGGTGTTCTTCCTCTACGCGTTCTTCAGGACCCTGCCGGACGACGTGTACGAGGCGGCGCTGATTGACGGCGCCGGGGAGTGGAAAACCTTCTTCCGGATCATGCTGCCGATGGCGCGGCCCGGCATGGCCGCCGTCGCGATCTTCAACTTCCTCGGGCTGTGGAACCAGTTCCTGCTGCCGGTGGCGCTGAACACCGACCAGAGCAAATATGTGCTGACCCAGGGGATGGCGTCGTTCGCCTCGCAGGCCGGCTACGCGGTCGACTTCGGGGCGCTCTTCGCCGCGGTCGTCATCACGGTCATGCCGGTGCTGATCGTGTACGTGATCTTCCAGCGGCGGCTGGAGGGGTCAGTGTCCCGGGGGACGTTCCGCTGACGTCATCCGGAAGTCGAGATGCGCGGGGAGTGCGGCGCCCGGATGCAGCGCGTCCCAGACCTCACCGAGGATCGTGTCTCCCTCGGCGAGGTCTGGGACGGCCAGCGACTCCATGATCCCGGCGGCACGCTCGCGCTCCCCCTCGGCCAGCCGCGCCCGGGCCTCAAACAGCCGGGTCCGGCCGTGTTCGCGCATCGCAGGGTCCAGGGCCGCGATGGCGTCCAGGCAGTCACCCGGCCGTCCGGCGGCGAGCAGCCGCTCGAGGTGCTCCACGGTCAGCCCGCGGCAGTCCGGCCGGAGCCGCCGCGCCCGCGCGTACAGGTCGCACGCGCGATCATCATCGGCCAGCAGCGCCAGCCCTCGCAGCGCCCACGAGTTCTCGCGGGCGGCCAGGCTCGCGTCGTACTGCTCGGCGGCGCGGCCTGGCTCGCCCCGCAGGTGGGCGTTCACCGCGCGGGCCAGGTGCACCCACTCGGAGTCCGGCGCCTCCTCGAGGACGGCGCGCCAGCGGTCGGAGACCGGGGGCACCGGCAGCAGGCGGGCCGATTTCGCGAGTCCCTTGCTGTCATCGTCGAGCAGGTGGCGTGCCGGGAGGCTGTCGTCGTCGACCGGTGGGAACGGCAGGGCCCGGGTCGGTACGGCCTCCGGACCGGCCCGGAGCCTGAGCTCGGCATGACCCCAGCCGGACCCGGTGCTCACCTGCTCGGCGACCGCGGCATCGGCCACCTCTGTGAGCCAGCGCTCGTGGATGGCCTCGAGGTGATCGGGGTCCGTCGCCTCATGCACGGCTGCCTGCGCGGCCGCGCACGCCTCGGCATATCCGCCCGCCACTGCTCCCGGGTCCAGGTCGACGCCACCGAATGCCTCGGTCCACGACACGCTCGCCCCACCGGCCAGCCGGTCATGCTCGAGCTGCGTCGGGCACCATCCCGCCTGGATCTCGGCGTACCTCGCGCCCGGACCGCAGAGCCACTCCTGCCACCGCGAGCCGGCCGGACCGCTCCCCCACAGGAACAGCTTCCGGCCCCGCAGCCCGCGCGTCGACGTCTGGGCGAAGCCACCGCCGTCGGGCTCGACGGACACGATATGCCGACCACGCTGCCCCTGCAGGTCGTAGAAGTAGTCGGCGGGGGACCTGGAGGCCATCGGGTGGCTGATGTCGACGTCCGCGCGATCCGGGTACGGGACAGGCACCCGGATCAGGGCGCCGGTGTACTCGGTGCGCCAGGCGGCGTCCGCCGTGGTCAGCACGCGGGTCCCTGGCGATTCGGGCACCGCGATGTTGGTCCAGTAGTAGAGCGGCTTCTCCTCCGGGTCCGGGTTGATCACCCGGGTCGAGGCGTACAACCGGTCCGACCCTGGGAGCAGGGAAAGGTCGACCTGCAGCACCAGGTCACGGGTCCGCTCCCACTCCCACAGCCGCAGCACGTCACCGTCCGGACCAGCAACCACTGCGGCGTGCATCGGCCGGCACGACAGCGTCGTGTGGCCGGTCGAGCCGAGGTTCCACTCGATGCCCCCGGCGAACCAGGCATCGGTCAGCCCGAAGTTCGCGAAATGCAGCACCGGATTGCGGAACAGCAGCTCACGCCCACGGGCGTCGTCGTGCAACGACCAGACCCGGCCGCCGAGCGTCGGTAGCACGGTCACGCGCAGCACCCCGTTTTCGAGCACGTACGCCGGGAGCTCGACCTCGCGCAGCGACCGGTCGTAGTCCTCCTGCAGGGGGTACGGGAGAGGGCTCTCTAGCCTGCCGTAGGCAACCCGCTCGAGCATGTCCGGCGTGGCACCCGGGCCGACGTCGGGGTAGAGCAGCTCGCGCAGCCGGGTGAACCGGGGCAACGGGCTCGCGGGACCGAGGGTCGCCGCCGGCACGGTCAAGGCGGTGCGGCGTACCGTCGCCGCCGAGGAAGGCATGGAGACCACGGCGTCAGTCCAGCCGCTCGCCCGTAGTCGGCGAGAACACGTGCACCTGGGCATGGTGGGTGCGCAGCATGATCCGCTCGCTGCCGAGCTCCTCAACCACGTCCGCCGTCACGACGCTGGTCTGCATCTCTGATTCTCCGCTCTCGCGCCGTATCACCGCGTGTTTCGGTTCAGTGCTCGGCCCATGCCGGCGCACCGTGCCGCAGCCCGCCGCGTTGGAGGTGGCGTCGTAACGCAGCCGAACCAATGTCGACCATCGTTGATTGAGAGTGATCATTTTGTCAAAAATATTGACAAGATCAATCACCGGTCGCATTCTTGCGCTGTGCAGACGCGAACGGACACTCCTGTTCTCGACCACTCGAGCCAGCTCGCCGTCGAGGTGGCCACCCGACCGGACAACTGGATCGACGCCGAGCGCGTCGCGCGCGAGAACGCTGACCTGCTACGCAATCCGGCGCCACCCTGCTGAGCTCCGACCGCGACCCGCTCGCCGAACTGGTCCGCGTGCCCAAGCTGTGCCTGCTCCGGGCCGCCGACAAGGGGCTGGACCCCGACCAGCCGCGGAGCCTGGCCCGGTCCATCATCCTGGACTCGTGAACGACGACGACGGGCTCGCACTCGCCCTCGACGTCGGCGGCACGACCATCAAGGCGGAACTGGTCGACCGCGCGGGGACCGTGGTGGCTTCCGAGCAACGGCCCACACCACAGGGGCACCGCGCACGCGACGCGGTCGCCGAGGTCGGCCGCGCCCTGCTCGCGCAGCGGCCCGACGCGCCCGTGGTCGGCGCAGGCGTCGTCGTCCCGGGCCTCGTCGACCGCGAGGCCGGCATCGCGACGTACAGCGCCAACCTCGGGTGGCGCCACCTCGAGCTCGTCCGGTCACTCGGCGCCGAGTGGCGGCTGCCGGTTCGGATCGCCAACGACGTCGCCTCCGGCGGTGTGGCCGAGCACAGGCTCGGCGCGGGTGTCGGCACGCAGGACCTGGTATTCGTGCCCATCGGCACCGGGATCGCCGCTTCGATCGTTTCCGGGGGGCACCTGGTGACCGGGCACCGCGGCGAGACCGCGGAGATCGGACACCTGGCCGTCCGGACCGGAGTCCGGTGCGCGTGCGGCCGTGACGGGTGCCTCGAAGCCATCGCGTCCGCGGCGGCGATCGCCCGCCGCTACACCGGCCTGAGCGGAAGCCACGGCACCGGCGCCCACGACGTCGCCGCCCGGCTGAGCACGGACGCCGTCGCGCGGCAGGTCTGGGCTGACGCGGTGGAAGCGCTCGCGGACGCGCTCGCGATCGTCTCGCTGCTCGTCGGCCCGGCCCTGGTGGTGATCGGCGGCGGGCTCAGCCGGGCCGGCGCCGGGCTGCTGGACCCGCTGCGGACCGCGCTCCGCGAGCGGACCCCTATCGTGCACCCCGCCGACGTGGCCGCGTCGGCCCTCGGCGACCGGGGCGGCGTGATCGGTGCCGCGCTCCTGGCCCGCGACGGATGGGCCGCCGAGTCATGACCGCGCTGGCGCTGGCCGGGCGGCTCGTGACGACCGCCGGGATCCTGGACGAGGGCGTGCTCGAGGTCCGCCCGGACGGCACGATCGGGTACGTTGGGCCGGCGTCCGGCTGGCCGGGCCCGGTCCCCGAGCCGGCCGGCACGGTCGCGCCCGGGTACGTCGACATCCACTGCCACGGCGGCGGAAACCACACCGTCACCTCGGGTGACCCAGCCGAGGTCGCTGCGGTCGCCGCGCACCACCTGTCCCGCGGCACCACCACGATGCTGGCCAGCCTGGTGAGCGCGCCGGCCGCCGAACTCGTCGCCGCGATCACGGCAATCGCCTCGGTCGCGGCGACCGGGTCAACGGTCGTCGGGTGCCACGTCGAAGGGCCCTTCCTGGACCCGGCGCACCGGGGCGCACAGGACCCCGCTCACCTGCGCCTGCCCGGGCCCGACGAGCTCGCCGCCTGGCTGGCGGCCGGCGTCGGCGACGCCGGCCGCCCGGCGGTCAGGATGGTGACGCTCGCCCCCGAGCTGCCCGGTGCGGCCGCCGCCGCCGAGCTGCTCGAGCGGTGCGAGGTCGTGGTGGGCCTGGGCCATACCGGCGCCGACGCACGCGGCTTCGGCGAGGCGCTGCGGTCCCTGCGCAGGCCCCTGGTCACCCATCTGTTCAACGGCATGGAGCCCCTGCACCACCGCAAGCCGGGCCCGGTCGCCGCCTCCCTGGACGCGCTGGCCCGCGGGGCGACGCACGTGGAGATCATCGCGGACGGCGTGCACCTCGCCGACGAGACGGTGCACCTGGTGTTCGCGGTGGACCCCGGGCGGCACGTCGTACTCGTCAGCGACGCGATGGCGGCCGCCGGGATGCCGGACGGCGACTTCGAGCTCGGGTCGATGCGGGTGCGGGTCGCGGACGGCCGGGCGTGGACGCGCACCGAGCCGCCGGCGCTCGCGGGAGGCACTTCGCACGCCGCCGACCTGGTCCGCCGCTGCGTGGTGCAGGCCGGCGTCGATCCCGTCGCCGCGGTGGCCGCGGCCACCTCCACACCCGCCGCCCTGCTCGGCCTGGACGACCGCGGCAGCCTAGCGACCGGTCTGCGCGCCGACCTCGTGGTACTCGACCGCGACTGGCGGGTCCGCCGGGTGATGTGCGGGGGCGGCTGGGTCCGATAATCGTCAGGGTCAACCGCAACCCGGCCTACGACGTCACCTACGAGGCTGCCTCCAACTCCATCGGCTCCGCTCGATGAGCAGCGCCTGGTCATCCCACCCGACGCGCTATAGCGCCGCAGCAATCGATGGACGCCTCGTAACCCCGGACACCGGCGAGCTGATCCGGGACGAGGAGCCCATCTTGCGCGCCCTGGACGTAATGCTGGGCGTGCTGAGGCTCTGCGGCCAACCCAGGGGAGCATCTTCCTCGGCGAGCGGGAAATCACTCGCACGCGCCCCGATGTGATCACCGGATATGGTGTCGCGCGGACCTTCCAGAACATCCGCCTTTTCGGCGCGATGACAGCCATCGAGAACGTGATGATCGGGCACCACGTACGGATGCGGGCGGGATTGTTCGGGTCGATCCTGCAGCCGCCCCGGGTCCGCCGCGAAGAGCGGGAAACGCACGCGCGTGCCCGCGAGCTCCTCGCGTACGTTGGCCTGCGCGAGACCGTCTTCAAGCGGCTCGCCTCGCAGCTGTCGTACGGGGACCAGCGTCGCGTGGAGATCGCACGGGCGCTGGCATCCGAGCCGAGAGTGCTGCTGCTCGACGAGCCGACCGCCTGCATGAACCCCCGCGAATCCCAGGCGCTGACGGAGTGCATGCGCAGGCTGCGAGACGAGCTGAAGCTGACGATTCTGCTCGTCGAGCACGACATGAAGGTCGTGATGGGCGTCTCCGAGCGCGTCACGGTGCTCGACTATGGCGAGAAGATCGCCGAGGGTAAGCCAGCCGAGGTCCGCACGGACCCGCGGGTTATCGAGGCATATCTCGGAAGGCAGGAGTAATGGCCCTGCTCGAGGTCTCAGACCTCCATACCCACTACGGCTCGATCGTGGCGCTGAAAGGTGTCTCGCTGACAGTCGATGCGGGCAAGGTGGTTACGCTGATCGGCTCCAACGTGGCCGGAAGGTCGACCACCTTGCGCTCGATCTCGGGCCTCACCCCGGCCAGCACAGGGAAGATCATGTTCGCCGGAGAGGACATCACGCGCGTGCCTGCGCACGACATAGTCATCCGCGGAATCGCGCTTGCGCCCGAGGGCCGCCACTGCTTCCCCAGGATGACCGTGCGTGAGAACCTGGACTTGGGCGCTCACCGGCGGCGCGGCTCCGGGATCGCCGAGGACCTTGATCGGATCTACGAGCTGTTCCCTCGGCTCAAGGAGCGCGAGCGCCAGAAGGCCGGCACGATGTCTGGCGGTGAGCAGCAGGTGCTCGCGATTGGGCGTGCCCTGATGGCCCGGCCGAAGCTGCTGATGCTCGACGAGCCGTCGCTTGGGATCGCCCCGGTCCTAGTGCAACGGATCTACGAGACCATCGGCGAGATTAACCGCTCGGGGTCGCGATCCTCCTAGTCGAGCAGAACGCCAACTACGCGCTCGACGCCGCCCGCAGCGGCTACGTGCTGGAGACCGGGCGTGTGGTCCTGGCAAGTGATTCGGCGAGCCTTCGCAACGACCCCGAGGTCCAGAAGGCGTACGTGGGGACATGACCGGCTACGAAGCACAAGTCGTGATCACCGAGGCCGCGATCGGTGGCAAAGCGCTGTTGTTGCTGTTCGTGTGGCTGATCTCCGGGGCCGCAGCGTCGTGGATGTCGGAGCGCAAGGGCTACGGCGATCGGGTTGGCTTGACGTTGGGCCTGGTGCTGTCAGCCATGGGGCTGCTGATCGTCTTGCTGCTACCCGGACGCCCCGGCTCGAAGTGGCGGGTGGACGGGTGGCTGCCGCGACGGCACCGCCCGCTTTGAGCTCCGGGATCGCTGGTGCTTGGGTAATGAGCCATTCGACACCGACGCGGAAGAGAAAGGAGCGCAGCCCGATGCTGGGATCGTTGCCGCGCCTGCGGTGAAACTCCACGTAGCGGGTCGTCACAACATCCAGGCCCGGATCGGCCCCGGCTTCGTACAGGCTAACGTTGCGGGCCCGGACCGATGGATGAGAATCGCGGCCGCGGCCGGCGCTCCAGCGCGTATCCACCTGGGTTGATCAGAGTCGGCATTGCCAGGCGCCCCGCATCGCTCCCGGCCGGCCGTCGTGTCGCGGCAAGAGATCCCCAGCCTGGCTGGGCTCAAGTCGGCGTGTGCAGGTGGCATGCCGAGGATGTGGAGATCATCTGGAAACCGGCCCTATGGCCGGGCGCCCCGCCAGCTACGGCCAGTTTTGCGTTTAAGAGGGCCTGTCTGGCTCAGAACCGGTGTCATGGATGTTTCCTGGACGATCAAGTGCGCCTCGTTCTGGGACGTCCTGGTCCTCAAGTCCATGCTTGAGGAGCGGGGTGTCCGGGTTCATTCGCCGGATGAGGGTGTCGTGGCCCTGAGCATGGTGGTGTCTGGACCGGTGGACGGGATCAAGGCTGCAGCGGCGGAACTCGCCGGCGAGTCCCCGCGCTCCGGCCCGGTCATCATCGGGGACGAGGATCACGATAAGAACGCGGATACCGAGCAATTCGCGGCCATCGGTGACCACATCGCAGAAGAGGCAGGCCTAGCCGGGACAGCTCAATCCGGGGGCGCCCGGCGGTGCACCGGATCCACCAGCAAGGGCAGGCAGTGCAAGCTTTCCGCCGAGCCCGGCGGTGCCTTGTGCGCCATCCATGCCACCCAAGGGCGTGGATGACCTTCAGGCGGCCGCGTGCTTTGAGTTGCCGCAGCGGCGCGGCAGGCGGGTACCCGAACAGGACACCATACAGATGGTGCCCGGTGATCGGAACGACGTAGGCGGCGAGTACCCGAATCCCGCGGGGGTCCGGACGGCGCCGGACTGCTGTTGTCCGCGCGCGGACGCGAGCCTACGGCCGGTGCCGTGGCGGAGAATGGCGTGGGTCACCTGGCGGCAGCACCGGCTCGCGCTGGCCGGTGTCGTCGCGCTGTTCGGTGTGGCGGCGTCTACCTGCTGATCACTGGCCCGCAGATGCACCATGCCTATGCCGCCGTGGCCGCCTGCCGCCCGGCAGGTTCAGGTATCTGCCGACAGGTAGCCGGCAACTTCCTGAAAACCTACGCGCCCGCCGTGGCGCCTCTCCTCGGGCTGTTGCAGGTGATCCCGGCGCTGATCGGGGCGTTCGCCGCCGCGCCGGTGCTGGCCAGGGAACTAGAAACCGCCACCTTCCGCTACGCGTGGACCCAGGGCTTCGGGCGGGCACCGTGGACCGTCGCCAAGCTGATACCGCTCGCGGTCTCGGTCATGGTCCCCGCCGGAGCTTTCAGCGTGCTCGTCTCCAGTTACGTCCAGCCGATCTTCGGCGCGGGAGACCACAACGGCCCGCTGTGTCCCACCATCTTCGACTTGCGCGGGGTCGCGCTCGCCGCCTCGACGCTGGCCGCCTTCGCGATCGGCGCCCTGGCCGCCCTCCTGACCCGGCGGGTCATCCCCGCGATGTTCGCCACCCTCGCCGCGTGGGCCGGGCTCGCCTTCGTGGCCGGATCGTTCCTGCGCGCACTACGCGGTGCCGCTGGTCACCACCAGCCCAACGTGACTCCTTCCGCGTGGGTGATCAGCCAGACGTGGACCGGGACGGCAGGCCGGCCAGCCTGCCCATGATCAACCAGACGCTCCACGGGGTCGATATACAGTCGGTGACGCTCGGAGAATTCCAGCCTGGTCCGGCAACCCCGGCCAATATCGACCCCGTGCACTACCTCATCCAGCACGGCTACACGCTGCTGACAACCTGCCAGCCCGCCAGCCGGTTCTGGCCGTTCCAGTGGATCGAGGGCGGCTGGCTGCTCGCGCTCTCCCTGCTGCTCCTCGCCACGACCCTCTGGCTAAGGTCCGCCGGCGCGCGGCCTGAAACACCGACCACATCAGCAGCCCACGCAGCCTGGCACTCGGCGGCCCGGGCGCCGAGTCCAGCTCCGACGTGGGGCGCAGCAAGGTCAGCCCGAGGACAAGACGGATCGGACGGCCTCGATGGTCCGTGAGCCTGCTCTTTATCCGCAGGTTCGGCGACCGATTCATCTGGAGCGTCGTAGCCTCTGAATCGTGAATCTTGGTCAGATCGTTCGTGGATTCACGCTCGCCATGGAAATCGCCGGGATGGCTGGCCTGGTGGGCATGACAGCAAGACGGCAGGGGAGATGATGGACATGGATGTAGCTGGCATGTGGCGTCGCATGCGCGCCGGTCCCGCCGATGCCCCGCGCCCTGGTGCGCAGCAGGAGACGGCAGGGGCGGGAATCACGATCAGCGTCACGCAGCAGTGCCAGGTCGCGCTGCCGCTGCAGAGCCTTTCCCCAGACGAGGTCACCGTGACCGTCACCTCGCACCGTCCCGGCGTGGCCGCCCAGGTAACCATTGGCGCCAATCTCAATAGCCCGGACGGCAGCTACCAGGGCCCCACGACAACGGTCGGGCATGGACAGTTCACCGCCACCAACTCGCACGTCCATGCCGGTTTCGTCGTCCTGCCCGCCGCTGGGTGGCCGGTCCTCGGCGTCGGCGCCGAGGCCGTGTGGGCGGACGGGGCGCCACGCAGCGGTGCCCTGACCTACTGGCAGCTTGAATGCGACCCTTTGGTGTGGTGGCAGTGGGTGATCCGGATTACGGCCGTGCTGACCCGCCCGTTCTCGGCTAGAACCAGCCGGATACCGCCTCGCAGCACATGAAAGCCCACGGCATAAAGCCCTGAGCCGCCGGCCTCATTAAGTACACGCATCTCGCGATAGCCATTTTGCTCAGGAATGAGAGCCCGATAACGGAAGCTTCGAACGTCTAACGCCAGAACTACGCTGCCATCGAGGCCCGGCCTTCGGCACCAGAGCGCATAGCACGAGCTCGGCTCCAGACATCATTACTGGCTGGGGCATTTGTTACACCATGCATTCCAAATATGGCAGTACGGTCTTGCCAGCAGTTTTCTTCCGTGGCGGCTTTGAGACGATTATTATGTATTCATGTACATTTTTAAACAGGAAGTTCGGAGGATAGGGATAACTTCCAAAGATTGGTCGCTGCGAATTCGCTGAGCCCCACCGTCCTCCGGTGCCATCCTTTGACCAGATGATCTCGTTCACCAGGACGAAGCCGAGATCGCGGAGTACCAGCACGATGTCACTGGCCAGGGGGAAGGTCAGCAATCCATGCTCGGTATGCTGGTTGACGTTAGCCGTGACCACGGCCAGCTTCCGGCCAGGTAGCAGAGTCCGGAAAGCCTCGGCGAAGGCAGGGCGAAGGCTATCTATAAATGATAGGTAGCCCGCCTGATTTCCAAGGTTGGCTGAGTTAATTCCGTAGTCGGCCTTGTTCCAGTACGGTGGCGAAGTAACAACGAGGCCTACCGAGTTATCCTTGATACTCGACAAATCGCGCGCGTCCCCAAGGCGAACGTCAACTAGTTCGCCGTGACCGTTTAGCTTTGCACACTCAGTGATCATGTGACGTGTATAAAGCTCATTCTGATCAAGGCAGATAGAATAACGGCCTAGTTCAGCCGCTACGAAACCTGTGGTGCCTACGCCTGCGAACGGATCGAGGACAGTCTCGCCGTAGAAGCTGAACAGCTTGATAAGACGCCTGGGTATCTCGCTCGGGAATACAGCAGGATGCACTGCGTCTGTCGTGTTTGCAATATGCCAAACCGTCTTGGTGTATTCCCTCCATTCCTCCTTAGTAAGCTTGCTCTTCTCTCGTTGTTCTCTCGCCACTTCCAGGTCACTGGAACTAACTACCACGGCGATGCTCCTGTCCGCTCACGTTGGCGGCCGACAGCAGCGAGGCTGTGGGCCCACTCCCGGAGGCTAAAGGGAGGGTCTGACAACCCGATTAAGCCGAGGAGACGCTGGTCGACCTCATCGATCAGGAGTCTGCTAGCCGAGTTGGGCGGAAATGCAACCGTCGTACGCCCGCGGTTCCGGCTGAGCAGAGGCTGGCGTGAGACAGCAGCCCAAATCTCGTTACCGAGCTTTGCGAAGGGTTGGAGTTCGTTGGCATTGCCTGGAGGCGGTGCCGGAACGAGGCGCGGCAGCCACTGGCCTAGGTGGAAGCCGTCGCCGAAAACTCGCCACAGCCAGAGTGCCAGGCGGCTGCTAAGGATCGCATAGGCCGCGTCAGCCGCTATGCCGTCCGCGAACCTCAGTTCAAGGAACGGGTGAAGTGAGTCGTGACCAGCTGCTCTCGCGTCCGCGGACCGCCTGATGACATTGAGCCAGTTGTATGCGGTAGGGGCCAGCAGGACGTGCAGATGGTCACGGCCGTCCCCTGCGGGAGGTCTTGAGCTGACCGAAGTTATCAGGTCGCTCAGCGAGGATCCCGTGTGTCGAAGCGCCTGCAACTGCTGCCACTCGGCAGCAGAACCTAGCTTGGGGGGGAGGGCGGCCTGAAATTCCGCTGCGGGCACCCTGACAGCTTGTCCTCGCACGAGAGCCGACCGGCGGTTGCGACTCGTGATGCGCCGGAGCGGGCCGATGCGGATACCGGCCGGCCGAGTCTTGTCGAGGAAGATTACCGAACATCGGGTCTTGACGTCGTCGCCGAACAGGCCATCTGGCGCACGGTCATATGACAGAACTTCAAGTTCTCCCCCGGCGGCTCCGAGGCTACCTCTGCATCGGCGTATGCTTGCCACGCTACTAGTGACAATGCTAGCCGGAACGACCGCAGCCATCCGCCCAGCCGCTGGGATAAGGCTAACGCCCTGCTCAAGAAATAGCGCAAAGATGTTCCGCGGAAGGGGCATGCCCCACCGCCGGGCCAGCAGCGCGGTACGCTCCAACAGCGGTGCTGCGTATGGCGGATTCTGAACTACCGCTTCGGGGCCAGTCAAAAGTTCCGGCAGGGCATCACCCAGCGACCATAGGCTAGCCTGACCAAGCCCGCCGGTGATTGGCGCCGATGTCCCCACGTCTCCGGCGGAGAGGTTTTGGCGAGTTTTCATTAGATCGGACAGCCTAGTCCGCGAGCCGCAAGCTACGTTCTCCAGACGGCGGATAGTCAGCGCATCGCCGGTCACGAGGTTCAGCCGGTGAAGTTGCCACGAGGCCCAGAAAGACGGTCCATTCCGGACTGTTGCGGTCAACGTAAAAGCCGCTAGCTCGGCTGCTAGCGGGTCGATGTCGATGCCAAAGACACGAGAAGCAGGATAAAGCTTGAGGATTGAGCGCAGAAACACGCCGGTGCCCGCTGCCGGATCGAGCCATGTCCCCGGCTCGCGGTCGCCGGCGAGGCCACCGACCATGAAGCTAGCGACGTCTCCGGGGGTGAAGTAGACACCGCCAGCCTTTCGCTGGCGGCGTTCTCCGTGAACCTGGCTGCCTCTTAGAACGTCGCGCCGCGTCGCCGGAGCTATCGGATCAAGCAGATACGGGAGCAGTGCCATGGCCAAAGCCGGATCCGGCCACTCGGATTCATGCCAGCCGATATAAATGGCGGGAACAGAGATCCGGTCAGCTAGCGGTAGCTCATTGATCCACCACCGGTGCACGTCGGCGACCGAGGCAGTTGCAGGTATCTGTCCGGCCGCATAGCCAACCAGCCACTCGCCAAGCAGGCAGCGCGCAGCCCGCCCGGCTAGACGTCGCGGATCAGCCGGCAGACTGAATCCGAGTCCGTCGGCCCGCGGGCCCCATAGCGCCGAGAAATCCTCAGCACCTACCACAAGCTCATCGGCCAGCCGGATGACAACCTCGCGCAACGCCGCAGCATACCGCTCTACCAGCGTCATCAGAGGCTGGCCTGACCTGGGTGACGACGCCGCTACCCACCCTGACGGAAGCTCAGCCTGAGACACCTCCCCACCCTAACAAGATCGAATGCCCAGGAAGCAGACCTCAGACTCCTTACCTGCCCCGTGTCGCAGCCGCACGCCAACCGATCTTTTCTGGTTGGCTACCGAAATGGCGGACAGGGCTCTCTCGACGAATCTCTACACCTGGGCCCAGACCCAGCAAGGCTTCTTTGGGTACCCGGTCACCGCGGCAGAAGCCGACCTCGCACAATCCGAGGCACGTCGCCAGAGTAGTAACTGGCGGCATCGACTGGGCTGCTACGTTTGCGCATGCGGTCCGGCGGAAACGTCCTAGATCGCGGATTTGTGACGCGGCCAGCAGCTCGCCTGTTCGATGTAACTGAGAATCGGGTTTTGTCACGTTGGCAGAGCTAGCTCGTTTGTCCAATCTGGCAGCGAGACTGGCTGCTGTTCGAGCTAGCCGTACTCCTTCGGCTAGAGCGCAAATTTGCTTCCTGCGCGCATCGAGATCGTGTTAGGTTTCTCAGTACCGCTGGCAAGGCTTTTGCGAGCTTCTTGGCTACATACGCGACCGGCCAGGTCTGTTCGATCGAGTCCGCCCTATTCCCAGTCCGCGGCCGCCGCGATAGTGCCTCGACTCGCTGGCGCCTGGCCCGGGCCGCGGTCGTCGGCGAGCAGCGTCGCGAGGCCGCGGGTTAGCCCGGTGCGGCCTGCGAGCGAGCGGATGGCAAGGAGGGTCCCGGCAACGTAGGGCGCCGGGGTACCGCCGGCATCGTGCCGGATGACCAGGCGCTCGTCGGCCTGCGCGAAGACGATCTCCGTGGAGACGGCAAAGCTGGGCAGCCGGAGCGAGTGCACCTGGGTACCGGCCACGGTTGCCCCGCGCGCGGCGACCTGCCCGCCAGTCGCATCGACAGGCACTTCGATGACCGGCTGCCTGACGTCCGCGAGGAGCTCAGCCAGCTCCATGGCGGTGCCGCTGGGGGCATCGCGCTTACCCGCCGCTGAGTAGTCGATGATCTCCCAGTGCGGCAGGTGCCTGGCCGCGAGCAGCGCGGCGGCCTGGACCATCGCTGCGGTGACGGAGAAGTTGCCCGAGGCGATCACCGGAACGTTCTTGTCCCTGGCCAGGCTGTCGATGTCAGCGAAATCCGCAGCGGTAAGCCCCGAAGAACCGATCACGACGGCAACGCCCCTGGACAGCGCAGCCAGGACGTTGCCGCGCACCGCCTGGTGGGAGGTGAAGTCGACAAGGACATCGACGCTATCGAGTGCTTCGGCGACGGCGCCATGCACAGCGACGCCGATCGGCTCGCCTCCCAGGGCCGTGCCCAGATCAAGTCCCGCGGCGGAACGGGACACCGCGGCGCCGAGCCTTAGGCCGTCTGCCCCGAGCACCGCGTGCGCGACGGCCCGGCCGGTCCAGCCGGTCGCGCCGGCGACACACACGCTGATCATCTGAGTTCCTCCCCGGAAGCGACATCAGGCTACAGCTCACGCCGCCCCGCCATCGGCGTGCCCGACCAGGCGGCGATGCATCGGCTTGCCGCCCGGCTGGACGCACTCGGTCAGGCTCACTCCGGAATGCACCGGGCCAGCTTCGGCTGGATCCTGCCCGAGGTGCCCGACCCCGACGGACACCCGATCCGCTTCTACACCATCGAGCACCACACCGATCTGCAAGCCGCCGATGTCAGCACTGTCAACGATCCCCGGGAAAGCGCCCAGCGGCGGGAACGGCGGCTGCGCGTGTCAGGGCAGCGTCCATAGGCGCACCGTGCCCTTAGGCGCACTACGTTGCCCGCGGGGACGGGCTACAGCGTGAACGTCGGATGGTGAAAGACCAGGCCAAGAGGCCAGAAAAGGACCCAGATGACGAACTGGATCCAGGCGCCGACCGAATCTCCGGTTGCCGCGGCCGTCACGGCCGGCAGCTTGCCCTGGCTCCCCGGCGGAGGCCCGACGGCGATGCCGACAAGGATGTAGCCCAGGATCAGCATGCCGATCTTGCTGAAGAGGATGCGGAGAAACCCCACGTCGCCTCACCTTCCTGCCGGCGATCTGGGCCAGCGCCCGGGCCGCTAACCGCGGCTGGGAGCACATCCGGACGACCCTGGACGATTTTCCCGATACTACTGGTCAAATGATCAAGAATCTGTCACCAAGAGGGCGTGTTGCCCCGACTCGCCAGCAGAATCGCCGGCGCGTCCTGTTTGACTATGCGGAGAAACATCGTGCTGCCCCGCGGGACGGCAGGCGCGGGACGGCAGGCGCGGGACGGGAGGGACAGCTAGTGTCTGATTACTTCGACCTCGGCGGCTACGCGCGCCCAGTGACGACCGCGTCGGCGCAGGCGCGGGTCTGGTTCACCCGCGGCCTGCTGTGGGCCTATGCCTTCAACCACGAAGAGGCGGTGCGGTGCTTCGAGCGCGCTATCGCGGCCGACCAGGACTTCGCGCTCGCCTACTGGGGACTGGCATACGCGCTGGGCCCGAACTACAACAAGCCGTGGGAGGCGTTCGACCCGGTCGACCTGTCGTCGTCGGTTTCCCGCGCATTCAACGCGTCAGCGGCGGCCGCCGACCGCGCCTCCGCCGACCGCGCCTCCGCCGCGGCGGCCGTCGAGCGCGCGCTCGCGCGCGCCGTGGCCGCTCGGTACCCGGCCGCCGAGCCGGCCGGGGACTGCTCAGCCTGGAACGTAAGCTACGCCGACGCAATGCGGACTGCGTACCTGGCACATCCGGATGACCTTGACGTGGCCGCGCTGCTCGCGGACGCGCTGATGAACCTCACCCCGTGGGCGCTCTGGGACCAGGTGACGGGCGAGCCGGCCGCCGGGTCAGCCGCCATCGAGGCCAAGGACGTGCTGGAACGGGCGCTGGCCAGCGCGGACGGCCAGCGGCACCCCGGCATCTTGCACATGTACATCCACCTGATGGAGATGTCGGCCCGCCCCGAGGACGCGCTGTGGGCCGGTGACCTGCTGCGCGACCTGGTCCCGAGAGGCCGGCCATCTCCGGCACATGCCGACGCACCTGGACGTGCTCTGCGGGGACTACCGGCAGGTGGTGTCATCCAACACGGCCGCGATCACCGCAGACCAGAAGTTCGTCGCGCGCCAGGGCGCGATGAACATGTACACCCTGTACCGGGCGCACAATTACCACTTCAAGATCTACGGCGCGATGTTCCTCGGCCAGGCGCAGACCGCGCTGGACACCGCGGACCAGCTCGCGGCGGCGATCCCGGCAGAGCTGCTCCGGGTGGACGTCCCGCCGATGGCAGACTGGCTGGAGGGCTTCGTGCCGATGAAGATGCACGCGCTGATCAGGTTCGGGCGCTGGCCGGACATCATCGCCGCGCCGCTGCCCGGCGACCGGGACCTGTACTGCGTGACCACGGCGATGATGCTGTACGCGAAGGGCGTAGCCTGCGCGGCCACCGGACAGATCGGCGGCGCGCTGGAGTACCGTGAGCAGTTCGCCGCTGCCGCGCGGCGGGTGCCGGAATCGCGCACGGTCTTCAATAACACCTGCAACGACATCCTCCGGGTGGCCGCTGCCATGCTGGACGGCGAACTGGAGTACCGCAGGGAAAACTACGACGCGGCTTTCGCCAGCCTCCGCCGCGCCATCGAGCTGGACGACGGACTTGCCTACGACGAGCCGTGGGCCTGGATGCAGCCTGCCCGGCACGCCTACGGCGCCCTGCTGCTGGAGCAGGGCAGGGTCGCCGAGGCCGAAGCTGTGTACCGGGCCGATCTCGGCCTCGATGACACCCTGGCCAGGGCCTGCCAGCACCCGGGCAACGTCTGGAGCCTGCACGGCTACCACGAGTGCCTGGTGCGGCAGGGCAAGGCCGAGCCGGCCCGCATCATCGAGCAGCAGCTCAACATCGCCAGCGCGCATGCCGACGTGCCGATCAGGTCGTCGTGCTACTGCCGGCTGGCCCCGGCCGCGGACGGCAGGCCACCAGGCCGCTGACCTTCAGGCCGCTGCCTGAGCACCGCACCGGACCGGGCCGCCTGCTTACCAGCTGCCTGAGCACCCGGCGCAGCGAGCTCGGCCAGGTCAGACCTACCTGCCGGTTGGGCACGGCTGTCATTCCTGCGGTCTCGCCAGCCGCCGCCGTCAGCTAATCCAGGCCGAGCGCGCCATGGCATGCGCCGCGACCTGAACGGCCACTTCCCGGACCGGACCGCCGAGCAGGCCGGCCGCGTGCCGCAGCTGGTCCCGCCGGATGGGATCCGGCTCGCGCTTTGCCGCTTCGTCGAATGCGGCGGCGAGCCGGTCGATCAGGTTCGCTGGCGCGGGCCACTGACCGACTTCCTCGCGGGCAGCGGGCGTTACCTTGAGCACGTACCAGAAGCGCGGGTCCCCCCCCGTCTCGGTCTTGCGGAAGTCGACATAGGTCGGGTCCATCGCATCGAGCGAGCGCGCCACCGCGGACAGGTCAAGACCGGTCCGCTCGGCGATGTCGCTGACCGTGACCATGTAGCTCTCCTCAAGCAGCGCCACGGCCGCGGTAAGCACCGGCAGCTCCCGTGCTCCCCAGGTGTCTTTCACTGCGTCCCCTGTCTCACGGTCTCGGCCTGTGCTTGCCTGACCAGCGCTGTTGCCCCGCCCATGGATCTGCTGATCACGTCCCCTTGCCGAATGTCGCGCTCAGCCGCACAACTCCTAGTCTCGCCCGGAGCAGCCCCGGCTGCACCGCTAAGCGCGTATTTGCGCGCAATACCTGCTGGTCCGCGGGCGCCTTGGCGATGATCGAGGTGGCCGGCGCAGTGGCGGCAGCGCGTCAGGCGTGGCCGGCCGCCGCGCCCTGGCTGGCCGCGCTTCGCGGCCAGGCAAGCCCATCACCAACGAGGGCAGCGAGTCCGAGATACGCATCGGCCGCCGGCAGGCTCAGCTGTTCGAGCTCGACCTCGGCCCCTTCCTCCAGGTGCGCGTCATAGGGAATCCTGGTCACCGCCCGGCACCGGGCCGCGAAGTGCTGCTCAAGGCGGTCCAGGTCAACTGTGCTCCTGCTGCTCGGCCGCACAATTGAGAGCACGACGACCGCTCCCCGTACGAGATCTCCGTAGGCATGCGCAGCCAGCCAGTCGAGGGTGGCGCTCGCGCTCCGCGCCCCGTCCACTGACGGCGAGCTGACCAGCACGATCTGGTCCGCCAGGCGCAGCACGCCGGTCATCGCCGAGTGCAGCAGGCCGGTTCCGCAGTCCGTCAGGCAGATTGAGTAGTAGTGCTCGAGAACCCTGGAGACCTCGCAGTAGTCGTCCTCGCTGAATGCGACGGACACCGTCGGGTCGCGGTCCGAGGCGAGCAACTCAAGCCTGCTCGGCGCCTGGGAGGTAAACGCCCGGACGTCCGCGTACCGCTCGATCTGGCCGCGCTCGTTCAGCAGGTCCCGCACCGTCGCTGCCGTCTCCAGCCGGACCTTGTCCGACAGCGTGCCGCGATCCGGATTGGCATCGACCGCGATGACCCTGTCACCGCGCAGCGAAGCCAGCGTCGAGCCGAGCCCGACGGTGGTGGTGGTCTTGCCCACGCCGCCCTTGAGGCTGAGTACCGCTACCCGGTGATGACCGCCGGCGACCGGCGTGCGGATCCGGTTGATCATGTCCCGGCGGCGCAGTTCGGCCGCTGACTCGGGCACCCTCAGCAGCCCCGCGCTGGCCTGGTAGAGGAGCCGGCGCCAGCCAGGTGCGGGTGCCCGGCGCCTGCCGGGCAGCAGGAACTCCGGCGTGAGGCTCTCGGTCGACTCGGCGGGCTCCGGCGCGCGGCCCGGCTCGCCGTGGTCACCCGCCAGGCCAGCGCGTGGGCGGTACCTCATTGGCGCGCCGGGTGCGCTCGGCCCGGGCTCGTCGGCCAGCCGTTCTCCCGGCTGCGGCTGGCCGGGCTCTCGCCGGGCAGCGCCGGGCGGCGGCAGCCCCGGCCCGGAGTCAGCCGGGCCGGCCGGCGCAGGCACCGGCGCGGCGGCATGGGTGCCGCGCGGTGCGGCTGGCCCGGCCGGACCCGGGGCATGACGCGGCTCGGGCGGCGCGTACGCGTCAAGCAGCACGCGCGGATCGGCCGGATCGCGCGAGTGGTACGGATCCGGCGCGGCATACGGATCCGGCGGAAAGTACGACTGCCCGGAAAGGTAGGGATCAGGCGGCAGGTAGCCGGCCGCCGGACCGTATCCGTCGCCGGGGCCGTAATCGCCGCCGGCCGGGCCATGGCCGTAACTATCGGCGGCGCTGTAGCCACCAGGCAGACCGTGAGCCTCAGCCTCGTACGGCTCAGCGGCATACCCGGCGCCCGGCCCGAATGAACCTGGCGGGAGGTACTCCCCGGGCGGCCCGCTGCCCGCACCAGGCCCGCTACCCGGGTCAGGACCCTTGCCCGCACCCGGATCATCTCCGCCGGGCAGCGCATAAGGATCCGACGGACCGGATGCCCCGTGCGGCGCGGCAGCGGAGTCGCGCGGGCCGGGCGGCGCCGGCGGCGCGGCCCCGAACCCGCCGGGCCGCCCGAACCCGGCCGGCCTTCCGGATCCAGCCGGGATTCCCGATTCGGCTGGGTCCGGAGAACTCGCCGGAATCGGGGGGGCGAGCCTGGCCGGCACGTCCGGGTCGCCGTCAGCCAGGGTAATGCCCTCCGGCGGCCTCGGGCCTAATGAGTCGTGTGATGCGTAAGGCGGCTGCTGCCCGAACAGGGCCCGGGTGGCACCATTGGTCCCGGCAGCCCCGGCAGCCCCGGCAGCCCCGGCAGCCCCGGCAGCCCCGGCAGCCCCGGCAGCCCCGGCAGCCCCGGCAGCCTGGGACCGCGGCCCGCCGTGCTCGCTGGCGGCACCGAGCGCATCACGGTCATGCCGGTCCTGCTCGTCATCGGCCGTCGCGTCCTGATACTCACTGGCCAAGGTCGCTCCTCGCGCCGCACGGGGGAGGCATGGCATGCCCGGATGAGCTGGGCACGCTGCACTAAGCCGAGCCTAGGCCAGACGTTCGCCATCGGCACCCCACAGGCAACGTTTTGCATCCGGGCGGTTACCACACGCGTGTCATCGTCATCACCGGACCCAGCCGGGCCGGCCCAGCGCGGATCGCGCCGTGCTCGCGCGTGAGCGGCATCGAAGGTCTCCATGATCAGGGACGCAGCAGCTGCGGATCCGAGCCCCTCGGTGCGGCGCGTCCGGACACTCGGCCAGACTAGGGACATGAGCGACCAGACGAACTCTGAACAGGAACAGCAGGGCAGGGTGGTCGTGGTCGGCCCCGACGACGCGGCCATCGAGGCCGACGGCGCCCAGGCCACCGAGCGCCCTGTTACCGAGATGGTGGAGCAGCCAGCAAAGGTGATGCGGATCGGCAGCATGATCCGCCAGCTGCTTGAAGAGGTCAGGGCCGCGCCGCTAGACGAGAAGAGCAGGGCCCGGCTGAAGCAGATTCACCAGAGCTCGATCAAGGAACTGGAGGACGGCCTGGCGCCGGAGCTGATCGAGGAACTGGACCGGCTGTCCCTGCCGTTCATCGAGGGGGAAGTGCCGAGCGAGGCCGAGCTGCGGGTCGCGCAGGCACAGCTGGTCGGCTGGCTGGAAGGCCTGTTCCACGGGATCCAGACCACCCTGTTCGCCCAGCAGATGGCCGCGCGGGCCCAGCTGGAGCAGATGCGCCGGGCGCTGCCGCCAGGTGCCTCGCCTGGCATGCCACCCGGCATGATGCCCGGCCAGGAGGAGCAGCCCCGCGGCTCCGGCCCGTACCTGTAACCGGGCCGGCGCCAGCCGGCCACCTGCGTGCGCACAAAATCCGGCAGCTTCCGGCAGGTGAACCAGTCATGATTGAAACGGGCAGCGCCGCGTCAGCGCAGCCGGCCGAGCCAGGCCAGCGCATCGGCGAAATCCGCGTCGGCCGTCCCCGGCCGGACCATGGTCTGGCCGCCGTCCCCCCGCGGGTAACTGCCAAGGAACCGCACTTCGCTGCAGACCCGGCGCAGGCCCATCAGCGCCTCGCCGACGCGGGCCTCGGCCACGTGGCCTTCGCAGTCGATGGAGAAGCAGTACCGGCCGAGTCCTTCCCCGGTCGGGCGTGACTCGATCCTGGTCAGGTTGACCCAGCGCACGGCGAACTGATCGAGGATCTCCATCAGCGCGCCTGGATGGTCGTCGGCCAGGAACGCGACGACCGACGTCCGGTCTGCCCCGGTCGGCGCGGCCGGCGGCCCGGGCAGGCTGACGGCCACGAACCTGGTAACAGCCCCGGCACGGTCATGGACGTCCCGGGCGAGCACCGCCAGGCCATACACGCCCGCGGCGAACTCGCCCGCCAGCGCAGCGTCGATCTGCCCTTCGGCCGCCTGCCGCGCCGCCTCGGCATTCGACGAGGCCGGCCGCCACTCTGCGTCGGGCAGGTTCGCCGCGAGCCACTGCCTGCACTGCGCTTCCGCCTGCGGGTGCCCGCTCACGACCTTGATGTCGGCAACCTGCGTGCCGGGCCGGGCGAGCAGCCCGAAGGTCACCGGGAGCAGCACCTCCGCGCGAATGATCAGATCCTGGCCGGTGGCGAGCTCGTCCAGGGTCGCGGTTACCGCGCCCTCCACCGAGTTCTCGATCGGCACCACGCCGCGCTGCGCGGCGCCGGTCCGGACCGCGTCCAGGGTCGACGAGATGGTGGCGCACGGCACGGCCGCCGCCCCGGCGTCAAGCACCCGCAGCGCCGCCTCGGTGAACGTTCCGGCAGGACCGAGGTACGCATACTGATCCGGCATGCCCCTCATGATGACAGCCAGGAGATTCCGGCACGCGCGGTGCCCGCCGGATCACCCCCGGGCGGCCCGCGGAGCACCGACCGCCGCCATGGCCACAGCATCATCACGAGTGCCACGATAACGGCGAGCAGGATCACCGGGGTAACCCCGTTCCTGATCACCGGACGCAGCCAGCCGAGCCCGGCCGGCATGGCGATCCCGCGGGCAGGCAGGTAGCCGAAGGCCAGCGCCGAGGTACGAGCGAGCAGCAGCCAGTCCAGGCTCGACCACGGCAGCAGCGCAAGCAGCGCCCAGCCGAGGCTGTCGTACCAGGGCAGCACGTACGGCCAGGCGAGGAGCCAGGCGAACGCGATGGCGAACACCACGGCGGCGGGCAGCGCAGCCGGGAGGAAACTGCTCCCGCCAGCCGGATCGAGTGCGGCGGCCGGATCGAGCACCCGCACCGATCGCAGCAAGAGCGCAAGCAGCGCCACCGCGAGCACGATCGCCGCCGCCTTGACCACGTCCTCGGCAGTTCCCTGGCCGGCTGCGAGCCGGAGCGCGAAGCGGACGCTGCGCCACGGCGAGCCGATGGAAACATAGCTCCCGGCCCGCAGCGCCGGGCGCAGCGACTCGGGTCCCCAGGCCGCGACCGCTGCCCCGGCCGTCAGGCAGAACCCGGCCGCCAGGCCGCCGAGCAGCGCGGCTGGCTCCCGCCAGCCCGGCCGACGTCCGGCCTCCGGCCGCTGCTGGACGGGCCGCGGCCGACCCTGCCAGTGCCAGGCCAGCAGGCACGCGATGGCCAGTCCCGCTCCGGCCAGCGCCATCGTCACCTTGACCGCGAAGCCGAGGCCGATCAGTGCGCCCGCCCCGGCGGCCGCGAGCGCCTGCCGAGCCAGGCTGGCACGGTTGGCCCCGTTAATAATCGCGGTCGTAAAAACCGCAATGGCGGCGACGGCGAACACGATCGCCTGGCTGTCTACGTGCGCGCCGGCGACAAGCACCTGCAGCAGCAGCGGGTTGGCCGTCCACAGCAGCGCGGCGCGGAACTGCCTGGCCCGGTCGCCTCGCGCCATGCGGTGCAGCAGCAGCCCGGTCACGGCGAAGGCCAGCACGTTCAGCAGGGAGAGGACGAAGACGGTAAGGCGGACCGACGTCCCGCCGATGGCTGCGGCCAGCGCCTGACCGCCGGTGGCCAGGCTGCCGTAGTCCGAGGGACTCGTCCGCCAGTCCTGGACGGCCCGCGCGACCGGATCGCCGAGCCTGGCCAGCGCCGCCGGGGTGGTGGTGTACGGGTTGTGGCCGGTGATCACCATCCGCCCGTAGGCCGCGTAGCTGAGATGATCAGAGGAGCCGAACGGGGGCACCAGCGCCAGCGCCGCCGCCAGGATGACCCCGGCCGCAAGGATCATCCGGGCCGAGACCGACCAGCCACGGCGGGCCGCGTACATGGTCAGCGCCAGCCCGGCAGTTCCGGCGGCCACCGCGACCGCCGTCATGGCGACGATCAGGTAGGGCGACGGGTGCACGGCGGCGGACCACGGCGGCTGGCCGGCCCGGCCGGGCAGCGCGGGCTCCATCACCGACGGGCCGCATGCCGCCACGGCGAACGTCATCGCGACGCTGACCGCGCTGGCCGCGAGCCCCAGCCGCCCGGTGCGCGCCACGCTTGGCCGCCGGCCGCCGCCGGGGACGGGTCTCGCGGCCTGGACCGTCATCCCCGCGTCGGGCTGGCCGACCGCCGGCCGGGCTGCCGGACGGCCAGCGCCCGCGCGACATCGGCCAGCTGGCGGGCCCGGTGCAACTGCGAGCGCCAGTCCGTGCCGGTGGCCCGGTGCGCGAGCGGGACCTCGACCTCGGCGATCCGCAGGCCCTTGCGGAACAGGTCGATGGTCAGACCGGTCTCCGCCCCCCAGCCTGCGGCGAGCGGCCTGGCCGCCTCAAAGGCAGCCCGGGTCAGGCAGCGCTGGCCATTCAGCGGCTGGGCCGGCCGCCAGCCGGTCGCACGCTCGATCCCGGAGCCGGACAAGCCGACGACAAGGCCATGCCCGCCGCGCTGTTCCCGGCTGCTGAACACGGCGATCGTCATATCCGCCTGGCCGGAGCGGACCGGCTCGGCCAGCGGGGCGGCGGCGGCGGCAGTCCCCGCCAGGTCGGCATCAAGGAAGAGCAGATGCCGGTTGGCCCGTCCGGTACCTTCAGCACCGTCGGCACCTTCAGCACTGCCCGCACCTTCAGCACCGCCGGCAACTTTAACACTGCCCGCACCTTCAACATTGCCCGCACCTTCAGCACCGCCGGCAACATCGGCACCGCTGGAATCATTAACACGGCGGGCACCGTTGGCCTCGCTCGCCTCCAGCAGCCGGACAGCCTCCGCCCCGGTTTCCATCGCCGCCGCCTTGCCCCGGTTGCGGGCATGCCGCACCACCGATGCGCCCGCGCGCTCGGCGGCAGCGGCGGTCCCGTCATCGGAGCCGTCATCTACCACGACGACGATGTCCACCCCGGGCAGGCTCGCAGCCGCGGTCACGGTCGCGGCAATCCGGTCGGATTCGTTTCTGGCAGGGATGACGACGGCAACATCACCAGTCGGATGCATGGCAGCGATCCTAATGCCGCTGCCGGTTGCGGCGGCGCCGCGCGGCCCGGCGGGCGGCGGGTGCCTGGCCCGGCGGGCGGCCGAGCCTAGGAGCCGGCCATAGTGGCCGTGTCGTCGAGCACGGTGAAGACGGTCTCCAGACCAGTCAGCTGCAGGACCTTCTTGACCGCGGGTCGGGGACCGGCGAGTTGCAGGTCGCCGCCACTGTCCCGGGCGCGGCGCTGCGCCGCGAGCAGCACGTTCATGCCGGTGGAGTCGCAGAACTCCACGCCGGACAGGTCGACGACGATCCGGACGGCCATCCCGCCGGCCAGTGCCGTGGCCAGCTCGTCGTGCAGCCGCGGGGCGGTGTAGAGGTCGATCTCGCCCGCTACCGACATAATGGTGTGATCGCCCTGAGACCGGCACGAGACCTTAAGTTCCACGTGCCGCACCTTACCGCCCGCGGGCGCTGTCGACTAGAAGGCTACAAAGAGCACCCGGCCAATCGGCACCCGGTGCGCGGCTCATTGCGCGAAGCTGGAGCAGGACCAGACGCATGAAGGAGCCGGAGCCCTCTGATGCATTCTCGACCCGATCAGCAGGACAAGCAGCGGCAGCGCGCAGCCGCGCCCAGGCGGGGGCCCCTGCCGTCCCGGCCGCAGCGGGCGATGGCGGTCTCCGCGAGCGCACTTGCCGCGAGCCGGGAACGGCTCGCCCCTGCCGGAACGGTCGCGGCGCAGGACCCGCCGGACCGGCCGGAGTCCGCCGCCGGGCCGGATGCCGGGCGGCTGCAGGAGCACCTCGAGGCGGTCCGGCGGAGCGCCGAGGGGGCCACCTCCTGGCTGGAGACCAGCAGTCACTATGCGCGGCTAGTCAACAATGACGGAGTCGTGCCTGTGACAGCCAGGTTCAGCGCGCGCGACCTCACCTTCCTTGCCGAGGCCAGGGTGGAGATGCTCGGCTTTGCCGAGCTCGGCTTGCGCCTTATCGAGCTGCACCAGCCGCTGGATGCGGGCGGGGTCAGCAGCGACACGTCAGCGCCCGTGCAGCGGTGCCGGAGCTGCATGTGGCGCTGGCCCTGCCCGACTTTCCGCACCCTTGCCGAGGTCCTGGACGGCATCCGGCCCGGCTAGCCGCGCGGACGCGGGCAGCCTGGCTGCACCGTGCCCGCCAGTCTGGCCGTACCTTGGGAGTATGGGACGAATACTTTTCCTGATCATCGCCGCGCTCGTAGTGTTCATGATCGTGACGTGGGTTGTCCACGCGCTGCTCTTCCTGTTCTGGATTGCCCTGATCGCAGTGGCCGGCATCAGCTTGTTCCGGCTCAGCCAGTGGTCCTCGAGCCGTAGATCACGCAGCTAGCCAACCGGACCGTTGGCCTGCTGCCGCCGGGCGCCGGGCGCTAGTCAGCCCGCCGGGGCCAGCTCGGAGCGCCTCGCTGCCGCGGCCGCTGCCGAAGCAGCTAGCGGCGGCCCGGTGGCGACGCCGGCCGGCACCATGGCGACCAGGCTGGCCCGGCCGGCCGGCTCGCCCTGACCGGCTGTGACCATCGACCGGTACGGCTCGGCGACAACAGCGGAATCCGGCTCGGCGGCCAGATCCCTGCCTACCGGGCAGGCCATGCAGCGCGGGCCGCCGCGGCCGCTGCCCAGCTCGCTGCCGGGAACCCGGATCACCTCGATGCCCGCCGCCTCGAGCCTGCGATTGGTCTCCACGTTGCGCTCATGACAGATGGCGACGCGGCGGTCAATCGCCAGCGCATTGGCACCGTCGTCCCACTGCTCTCTCGGCGCCGTGAGCGGGTCGAGCCCGGTGCCGATGACCTGCAGCCGCTCGATGCCCATCGCCTGCGCCGCCGCTTCGAGGAAAGGTTGCGGCCGCGATACCCGCAGCCCTTCGCCTGCCCGCGGCGTGATGGTGTGCGCGGTCAGCGTGAAGGCGAGGCCCGGATACATGATGACCGTGTCCACGTCGACCACGGTGCACACGGTGTCCAGGTGCACGGCCGCCATGGCCTGCCCGATCGGCACGGCCAGCACCGTGTGCGCGAGGCCGACCTCGAACACTTGCCGCGCCAGCCGCTCAAGCCCGGCCGGCGTCGTCCGGTCGCCCACCCCCACGGCAATCACGCCGGGCGCGAGCAGCAGGACATCGCCGCCCTCGACCTGCTCAAGCTGCGGGCCGTAGAGGCTCTTGGTGCCCGCGAACCTGGGGTGATAGCGGTAGATGACCTGGACGAGAGCTGACTCGCGACGCCGGGCCGGCGCGGCCATGCTGGTGACCGCCGCCCGGTCGCCGATCCACACGCTCGAATCCCGGCTGAACAGCAGGTTGGGCAGCGGATCTATGACGAAATCATGCCGGTCAAGCAGCTCGAACACCACGCCGCGACCGATCCCGAGCTCGGCCGGCGTCAGCCCGGCGATCAGGACCTGAGTGAGCGTCTCCGGGTCGAGGTCAGCTAGATGACCGCGGATCTGATCGGCCAGCTCATCGCCCAGGGTCGCGCCGCTGAGCGCGCTGCCGATCGCCTCGTCCCTGGCCGACTGGTACTCCAGGGCGTCCTGCAGCAGTTCGGTGATGTAGAGCACCTCGACGCCGCGCGCGCGGAGGGCCGCGGCCAGCACGTCATGCTCCTGCTGGGCCCGGCCTACCCAGGGCAGCGTGTCGAACAGGAGCCAGTCCCGCCGTCGCGGCGTGATTCTCTTGAGTTCCAGCCCTGGCCGGTGCAGCAGTACCGACCGCAGCCGCCCGACCTCGCTGTCCGCGCCATGCGTGTAGCTCACTATTTCCCCCGGCATTTCCTGCCGTGCCCCCGCGCGGCAGTTCCCCTGCACCGGAGTATCACCACTTCTCCCGCTGATTACGCAACTCAGCTGGTCACCAGAAGGCAACGGTTGGCCACGGCCGGTCACGGCCGACACGCGGCGCGGCCTGCGCGCTGCGGGCATGGCGCCGACAAGACTGCCCAGACCGTGGTTCCCGGGCTCTCCGCCCGGACGCCCCAGCGATCGGACAGGTGATCGACGATGCCGAGCCCGCGGCCGCCGATGGCGGACAGGGAAGGCGGCTCGGCATGCGGCCGGGTCGGCCCGCCGCCGTCGCTCACCGCGATCTCAATCGACCCCACATCCATCAGCCAGGCGACCTGCAGCCACCGGCCATGCAACGGCCGGGCGTGCAGGATCGCGTTGCTGAGGAGTTCGCTCATCACCAGGGCCGCATCCCCGATGGCGGTCTCGAAGACCCCCGCGGCAGTCAAATCCGCGGTTATTCGCCGACGAGCGACGGCTACGCTGGCAGGATCGCACGGCAGGAGCACGACGCTCGACTCCCTCACCTCCCTGAGCACCGCCCCGATGCCAGCAAGAACCAATCACCTGCATGCAAGAAAATGCCCAGCCCGGGCCCTGCGGAAACTCCGCGGGCACCTTCTGCCTCACAAGTTGCCCGGCCCGCCGCACGAGTTGACCGGCGGCGATCGCCGACCGGCGGCAGCGAGGCCGCCCGGCTACCATGAGCAGTTCACAGCTGCGCCGAGGTCTTCGCCGCCGCCAGGGCTGCCGCCGTCATGGGCACGTTCCCGGTAGCAGGAGCATCTCGATGACCGCCGGACCGGAAGATCCGAGGGAAGACGCCGGACAGGATGAGCTGATGGATCGAGCAGGCCGGAACCGAGGCGACCAGCCGGCGCCCGCCACGGCCGCAATGCTGGCTGCGGCCGACCCCGGTTCCGCCGCCGACGACAGCGACGCGGCTCCCGAAGGAACTTCGGCTGCGGCCGGCTCGTCGGCGGAGACTGGCTCAGCCAGCTGGCGGCGGGCGCTGGCCAGCAGGCCGGTCGCCCAGCACCTGGCGCTGCTGGCGTGCTACCTGGCCGCGGGGATCGCGGCGACCTGGCCGCGGACGCTCTACCTGCCGAGGGGCCAGCTGCCGGAGACTTCCGACGTCGCCAGCTACGTCTGGGACCTGTGGTGGCTGCCGTATCAACTCATCCATCTGGGTAACCCGTGGTTCACCGGCCATATGGCTGCGCCGGTCGGAATCCAGCTCGGCTTCGACACCACCATGCCGCTGGTCGGGCTCGTCATGTCCCCGGTCACGCTGCTGTTCGGGCCGTCGGCCTCGTTCAACCTGCTGACCATCGTGATGCCGGGACTGCTGTGCTACGTGATGTACCGGGCTGCCCGGCTCTGGCTGCGCTCACAGACCGGCGCGATCGCGGCCGGCGCGTTCTTCGGCCTTTCCTCGATGCTGGCGGAGCAGAACTGGACGCATCTCAACATCGCAGCCGGGACCTTGTTCCTGCCCATGACGGTAGAAGCCGCAGTCCGGCTGCGCCGCCACCCCGGCCGCCGCCAGGCTGTCATTCTTGGCCTGGTACTCGGTACCTGCCTGCTGGTAAACCAGGAATCCGCGGTCATGGCCGCCATCTTGGCCGTGCTGCTGCTCGTCCCATGGCTCATCCGGCACCCGTCCGCCGGCGGCTCGTGCCGCTCGCGATCGGCGGCGTCGTCGCCCTGGTCATCGCCAGCCCGCAGCTCATCGCCATGGCACAGCAGGCCAGCCTTGGCGGCACCCAGGTGGATCCGCATCTGCTCGCGGTAACAAGCAAGAAGTACGGCGTCGGGCTCGGCGACCTGTTCGCGCCGGCCCAGCGGGTCGGCTACTACGGCCTGCACCAACTGGCGGCGGCCTCCGCGTCGGCCGCGAACCACGGGCCCACGGCCGAGGGCATGCCGATGTTCGGCTCGCTGCTGACTGTCCTTGCGGTGCTCGGCCTGGCTGTCTCCTGGCGGCGGCGCAGCGCCTGGCTGCTCGCCGCGTTGTGGCTTGGCTGTGCCTGGCTCGCGCTCGGTGCCACGCTTTACCTAGGCAAGGTGCAGCACGCGCCGTTCCAGCAGATTTGGCATGGCGTGCCGGTGTCGCCGCTGATGCCCTACACCTGGCTGATGCGGCTGCCGGTGCTGTCCGCGTTCCGGGAGGCGGACCGGTTTGCCATTCTTGGGCTGGTCGGCGCCGCCTTGCTGGCCGGCGCGGCCGTCGACTGGCTCCGCTATCACGCCAGGCCGGTGATCATCGCAGTAGCCGCGCTTGGCGTGCTAGAGGCGGGCTATTCGGTTGGCCCGCCACAGAGCGGGATCATGCGAACCGCGCTGCCTGCCCTCGACGGTCCCATCGCCGCCGACCCGTCCGGCTCGATCGTGCTCGACGTTCCATTCGGATTGCGCGGCGGAATACCAGAGTACGGAAAGCAGATCGCCAAGCCCCCGCTGGTCATCGCCACGGCGGACGGGCACCCCCGGGCGGTCGCCTATACGTCGTGGGTGCCGGCGACGACGCGTAACGCGATCGCCGGGCACCCGTTTTACGCGCAGCTAGTGCGCGCGGAGTCCGGAATTCCGCTCGCGCCGCAGCGGAACAAGGCAGGAAACCAGGTCGCACCTGCCGAACTTGCCGCGGCCAGGGCCGACCTGCGCGGGCTCGGTATCGGCTGGGCTCTGGTCTGGACCCGGCATCCGCGCCCCCAGGTAGACACTTACCTGCGGGCAGCCGGCTTCCGGTTCGCCTACCGGATTGACGGCGCCATCGTGTTCCGATTCGCCGGCCGGTAAGGCGGCCGGCCGGCAAGGCAGCTCGGCAGCCTGGGAACTCGGCGGCCGGCAAGGCAGTCCGGGCCGCGGCCGGAGCCCGGAGGCCTGCCCGATCTCCCCCCTCGGGCACCTACCGCCATACCGTCCCTCGGGCTCCTAGCGTAACGCTAGCCACTACAGACTCAATTCACCGAATGGCGAATTTTAGTGGTTAAGATTTTTCCGGCAGGAACCGGACATATCTGAACCACTGTCGATGGCCCCTCGCGGTGGGCGCTAAAGGTCACCGTGAGGCGTGGCGGAAGTCACCCAAGTGACTTAAGTTGTCCGAGTTGCCTCCCGGCGCGCGAAAGTTCACAGCCTGGCCCGGGCCGGCCGCTGCCAGCGCGTTCGCCCGGCCGCAGCGCAGCCGCGCCCAGGCCGGCCAGTGCCGGCGCGTTCGCCCGGCCGCAGCGCAGCCGCGCCCGGGCCGGCTAGGGCCCGCGTTCGCCAGCCGCAGCGGGCTTTGCCTCGCCCAGGATTCCCTCCGCGGCCAGGCCGCGCACCAGACCGCGCAGCCCAGCGGACAGGCCCGCGCGCTCTTCCGGCGAAAGAGAGCCGAGAATCCGGGCCTGCCGTGACTGCCAGGCCCGCCAGAGCTGAGCGGCGATCACGCCGCCTTCGCTCGTCAGGTACAGCCGGACGTAACGCTGATTTCCCTCGTCCCGGCCGCGCCGGACCCATCCCTTGCGCTCCAGCCCCGCTGCCAGCCGGCTTACCGTGCTCTTTTCCAGGCCCAGCAGGCTGCCGAGCTCCCCCTGGGCGATCCCGCGGGCCGCGACAAGCTCGATCAGCGCCCGCGCCTCGGAAACGGACACCACCGCGCCGTTGGCCGCCGCCGTAGCCTGGGAGTCATCGTTCCCGGACCCGCCGGGAACGCCCTGCGCCCCGGACCCGCCGGGCAGGCTCTGCGCCCCGGACCCGCCGGGCAGGCTCTGCGCCCCGGACCCGCCGGGCAGGCTCTGCGCCCCGGACCCGCCGGGCAGGCTCTGCGCCCCGAGCCGGCCAGCGCAGGGCTCACCAACTGGAGCAACTGGCCGAGCAGCCGCTCAAGCTCTGTATCGTGCAGTGGGTCATTCACAACAACAGTTGTATAGCACAACCAGACGGGGGTACAGTTCGCGGCGTGACAGTTGCTCCGTACAACTCATTGCCATGTCCGGCGTGCCCATGGGTGGCCGCGGGCTGGATCAGTGGCCTGGGCGGCCGCCTTTTCCCGGCGCGGCGTACTGCGCGCCGGGCCGCCGCTGACGGCGGAACCCTCTCGTGAGCGACGACAGGCGCGACGAAAGGCGGCTGAGCGCGCCAGGCCGGCTGGCCGGCGGTCAGGAGGTGAGCAGCGCCGGGATCGTCACCACTGAGCTGCCCGACGAGCCGCTGGCCGATCTGGCTGCCAGGTACGACCTCAGGCCGAGCGCCGAGCGCCCCCCCGTCCTCGCCTATCTGCGCAATCTTTGGCGCCGGTGGAACTTCATCATGGCCTTCGCCACTGCGCGCAACATCGCGATGTACACCGAGGCGAGGCTCGGCCAGCTCTGGCAGGTGCTGACGCCGCTGCTCAACGCGGGCGTCTACTACTTCATCTTCGGCATAATCCTGGGCACCAGCAGGGGCATTCCCGACTTCATCTCGTTCCTGGTCACCGGGGTCTTCGTCTTCAACTTCACGCAGCGGGCGTTCATCTCCTCGTCCAACGTGATCACCAACAGCCTGCCGCTGATCAGGGCGCTGCAGTTCCCGCGGGCCGCCCTGCCGCTCGCCTACGTAGTGATCGAGCTGCAGCAGATGCTGCTGTCGATGGCCGTGCTTGCCATCATCGTGCTGGCCGCGGGGCAGGACCCGCTGACCTGGTACTGGCTGCTGGCCATCCCCGCGCTGCTTTTGCAGACGATCTTCAACGTCGGCGTGGGGCTGACCGTGGCGAGGGCCGGGGCCCAGGTCAACGACTTCAGCCAGCTGCTGCCGTTCCTGCTGCGGACGTGGATGTACCTCTCTGGCGTGCTGTTCAGCACGCTGACGCTGGCCAACACCACCTTCGGCAGGGGGCACCGCGAAATCGTCGCGCTGCTCCAGATCAACCCGGCGGCGCTCTACATCACCTTGGTGCGCAGGGCCCTGCTCCTCTCGCAGCGGCTCAGCCAGCCCGGTGCCAAGCCGTATGACGCGGCGAAGTGCCTCATCTGGACCCACTACAAGACCGGGCAGCCGAAGCGGTTCCTGTACTACAGCGCGTACTGCCACCCGGTCACCAACCCTGACCACTACTGGTACTTCGCCATAGGCTGGGCGGTGCTCGCCGTTGTTGTCGGCTTCTTCTACTTCTGGCGGGCGGAGGCGAAGTATGGCCGCGGCTGAGCCAATGACAGCCCAACCGATGGTGATAGTTGACGACCTGCACATCGTCTACCGGGTCTACGGCGCGGGCGGCGACCGCGGCACCGCGGCGACTGCGCTGTTGCGGATCATGGGCCGCAAGACGCGCGGGTCGATCCGCGAGGTGCACGCGATCCGCGGCATGTCGTTCGTAGCCTACCGCGGTGACGCCGTCGGCATCATCGGCCGAAACGGGTCGGGGAAGTCCACGCTGCTCCGGGCGATCGCCGGCCTGCTGCCGCCGGAGCAGGGCAACGTCTACTCTGCCGGCGAGGCCGCGCTGCTCGGCGTGAACGCGGCCCTGCTGGACGACCTGACCGGCGAGCGCAACGTGATCCTCGGCTGCCTGGCGATGGGCATGACGAAGCAGGAGGCCAGGGAGAAGTACCAGAGCATCGTGGACTTCTCCGGCGTGGGCGAGTTCATCGACCTGCCGATGAAGACCTACTCCTCCGGCATGGGCTCCCGGCTGCGGTTCGCGATCGCGGCGTCGAAGAGCCACGATGTACTGCTCATCGATGAGGCGCTGGCCACCGGCGACGCCGAGTTCCGGGTCAAGAGCCACGCCCGCATCGTAGAGCTGCGCCAGGACGCCGGCACGGTCTTCCTCGTCGCGCACAACCTGGAAGAGGTCGAGCAAACCTGCAACCGGGTGATCTGGATGGAGCGAGGCAGGATGGTGATGCAAGGGGAGGACGTGCCCGGGATCATCGATCGCTACATCGATGCCTCTGGCGGCACGCCGGTCGTCCGCGACCCGGAGACCGGGCAGCGCCTCGGCGGCCCCAAGCGGGATGCTCCCAGGCGGATAGCCGCCAAGCGCTGATCATCGCCCGGCCCTTGATCACCAAGTTTTCGGCACGCTCTGACCTGCCGGATCCTCCGTGATCAGGGAACCCGGCACGGCGGTCAGCTCAACGGCGGCGGGACCAGCCGCCTGGACGGCACCGGCGGCACCGGCGGCACCGGCGGCACCGGGCGCAGCAGCGGCAACGGCATCGTCCTCATCGGCGCAGCGGAGGTGCACCCGCATCCGGGTGCCGCCGCCGTGGCCGGCGGTCGCGGCGACCTCGCCGTCCTGGGCCCGGGCCAGCTGCCGCACGATGTACAGCCCGAGCCCGATCCCGCCGAACCTGCGGCGGTCCCCGGCCTCGCCCTGCACGAACCGCTCGAACACCCGCTCGCGGTCGGCGGCCGGGATGCCAATGCCCTCATCCTGCACCGTCACCTCGATCCGGTCGCCGTCATGCCTGGCCCGCACGGTGACGTGGCCGCCCTGCGGCGAGTACTTGAACGCATTCTCCAGCAACTGGCCGATGATGATGTCGGTCGCCATCGGGTCACCGTAAGCGGCCGGCAGTTCATCGGGTATATCGGCCGTGAGGGTATGCCGGTCGGACAGCGGTCGGAACGCGACCGCTGCCCCCCGCAGCAGCCCGGCCAGGTCAAACGGCCCGTTGGTCACGGCCAGCTGGTCGGCGCCGGCCCGGGAGCCGAGCAGCAGCTGCTCGACCAGGCGGCCTAGGGATCCGGCCCGCTCGGCGATCGTCTGCACCGCGCTGCGCCGGTCGGCGTCGGCCAGCTTGTCCCAGCGGCTGGCCAGCGTGCTGGCGAAGCCCTGCACCACGGTGATCGGCGTCCGCAGCTCGTGACTGGTAGTGGCCAGGAACAGGTCCTTGGCCTCCTCGAGCTCCTTCGCGGCAGTGACGTCGCGGAAGTCGACGACCTTCTCGTCCCGCCCGTTCAAGCCGGTGCACAGGATGTCGAGCCAGCTGCCGTTCTGCAGCCGGTGCGTCAGCGTCGCGCCGGGCTCGGGCAGCGGGAACGGCAGCGGCTTGCCGATCACCTCGTCGGCAGACACGCCGGTCAGCCGGCTCGCGGCCGGGTTCCACTGGCGGACCAGCCCGTCGCCGTCCAGCACCGCGATGCCGTCCGCGCTGGCGTCGATCACCGCGCGCTCGTGCGCTCGCTGCCTGACCACGTCCTCGAAGGCAGTCACATTGGACAGTGCCACGCTCGCGTGCCCGGCCAGCAGCTCAAGCAGCTCAAGCTCGACATGGCCGACCTTGCGCCTGCTGTACAGCGCGTACAGCGCGCCGTAGGGGCGCCCGGCCACGTGCGACAGGCTGAGCGTGATCGTGTGCAGCCCGGGCAGCGCGGACCAGATCAGGTCGTCGAAGCCGCCCGAGTCGCCGGTTGCCATCATTACCGTCTTGCCGGACCGCATCAGCTCGCCGACCATGCTGGTGCCGAGGTCGGCGGTACGGCCACGGAGCCTGGCAGGAAGCCCGTCCATGCTCACCAGCCGGAGCCGGTCGCCGTCGATCAGCACGAACCCGCCGGCGTCGGCGCGGGTCAGCTCGCGGAGGCTGGCCGCGATCCGGTCCAGCACCGCCTCCAGGTCGAGATGGGCGTTCATGTCGGCCACCACGTCGCCGAGCCTGCGCACCACCCGGGCCCGTTCCGCCATGTAGTGCCGGACCGCGTCGTCCTCACCCGCCTGGTGGCAGATGTTCACCCAGCCCGCCTTGGCGCCATCGCTGACCAGGGCGCTGGCGTCAATGCGCAGGTCAAGCACCCCGCCATCCTTGCGAATCCGGCGGGTGGCGAACGATATCTGGCCGCCACCGCTGACCCGCTCAAGAACCGCGTTGTGCTCCGCCTTCAGCTCCTCGGGGATCATCTGCGGCTGCCTGCCGACGGCCTCGTCCGCGGTCCAGCCGAAGAGCCGCTCCGCGGCCGGATTCCACAGCAGCACCCTGCGGTCGGCGCCGAATGCCATGATCGCGTCGGCCGCGGAATCGATGACCGCGCGCGCCGTCGCGTCCAGCCGGTCCCGGCTGCCGGATACCGCGAGTCTCAGGCCCACGACCTCATGATCGCACCGCGCGGTGGCCCCTGGTCAGCGAAGACGAGATGCCGTCCCGCCCGGCCCGTGGCCCGGGTAAGCTCACCAGGCTGGCCGCCGGCTCACCAGACCTGGTTCAGCACCCGGAGCACGTTCCCGCCGATGACGGCCTCGATATCGGCATCCGAGTAGCCGTGCTTGACCAGCCAGCCGATGATGTTGCCGAAATTCTCGGTCGGGTTCTCCAGCCCGGCCACGTAGGGCACCTTGTCGAACGCGGGGGCGGTGAGCGAGTGCACTCCCAGCTGGGCCGCGAACTCGCCGTGGAAACCAACGTGATCGCCGTACAAGGTGTCCGGCCCGAAGGCAACGTGCTCGATCCCGAGGAGATCGGCGCAGTACGTGAAGTGATCCATGACGGACTCGATCGAATGCCGCGGATGGGCCGCCGACAAGGTGGTATGCGGCGCTGCCTCGACGCCGATCACCCCGCCACCCCGGGCGCAGGCAGTCAGCACCTCGTCCGGCTTCATCCGCGGCGTCGGCCACACCGCGCGCGCCCCGGCATGCGTGATGAACACCGGCTGGCTTGACATCTCGAAGGTATCCAGGCAGGTCCGGTCGCTGGAATGGGATACGTCGATCGCGAGGCCGAGCTTGTTCATCCGCTCGACCGCGCGGCGGCCGAACACGGTCAGGCCGCCGTCAGCTGGCTCCTTCAGGCCGCTGCCAAGCGTGTTGGCCTCCGAGTAGGCAATGCCGATCTGCCGCACGCCGAGGCCGTACAGGATGTCCAGCCGGTCGACCTCGTTCTCGATCGGGGTCGCGGCCTCCATGCCCAAGACGATGGCCAGCTGGCCGGTGCCGTGCGCGGCCGTGATGTCGGAAACCGTGCGGGCCACCCGCAGGTAGTCCTGGTGCGCGAGGTCGCAGAGCCGCATCCCCAGGTCGTAGATCGTGTCGTCCCATTTCCAGGCCGACTTGCTCGTCACGCAGCCAGTCCCGTCCATCATGTTGTCGAACACGGCGGTGAGGCCGGACCGGGACAGTCCCTGGTACCCGGTGTGGTGGCGGCCTGTCCTGATGTAGTCGCGCACCTGCGTCATGTCCCTGGGGAAGACCACCGGGTGGTCGTGCAGGCTAATCACCACGCTGTCACGGAGCAGCCGCCCGGCCCGCTCGGCGTCCGGCCCGGCCAGGCCAAGCTCGTAGCCGGGCACCCGGTCCAGCTCGTCGGCCAGGTCGAAGACCTCGTAGTCGTCGCCCGGGGCCAGGTAGGAGTAGGACTTGTAGCCACGGTAGGAAGCATCCGGCATAGCCGATCCTCGCAATCCCGGCATTCGCCGGTCGTCGCCGTCAGGGAAACAGGACACCAGGGTTGAACAGGCCAGCCGGGTCGAGCGCGGACTTGATCGCCCGCATCATCGCGATCTCGGCCGCCGACCGGGTCAGCCCGAGCCAGCGGGCCTTCGCCCGGCCGACCCCGTGCTCGGCGGATACCGATCCGCCATGCGCGGCGGCCAGCCGGGAAACTGCCTCGTCGACGGCCTCGTCACCAGGCGCCGGGCCGAGCACGTTCACGTGCAGGTTCCCGACGGCAACATGGCCGAACGCGATCACCGGCCAGTCGCGGCCGGCGGCTGCCACCCGCACCACGCCGTCAAGTTCCGCGCGGAACGCCGCCAGTGCCGCGACCGGCACCGCCACGTCCATCTTGTGCGGGATCCCGCTGGCGCTGATCGCCTCGGTGATCCGCTCCCGGTAGGCCCAGAGCGCGGCCCGGCCGCGGCTGTCCTGGGCTACTGCGGTGTCCGCCGGCAGCCCGGCGCGGGCCAGCCGGTCGACCGCCGACGGCGGGCCCGCTATCTCGGCGAGCAGATAGCCGGCGTAGCGGCGGCCGAGCGGCAGCGCCACCCCGGCCTGCTTCCTGACCAGGTCGATGGCCGCCGCCTCGAAGTACTCGGCAGCCCGGATGGCGGGCACCGAGGCGCGGATCCCGGCGTAAAGCGCGGCTGCCTCGGCAATTCCGGCTGCCCCGGCCAGGACGACCGCGACGGCCGGCTCGGCAGGCCACAGCCGCAGCCGGGCCGCGGTGATCACGGCGAGCGTGCCCTCGCTGCCAGCCAGCAGCTGAGCCAGGTCATAGCCGGCGCTCTCGGCTGGCAAACCGAACAACCGATCTATAACGGAATAATCCGGCAGTACTGCCTGCACGCCGAGCAACTGGGCCCGGGTGGGCCCGTACCGGATCCCGTGGATGCCCCCGGCGTTGGTAGCGATAGTGCCGCCGACCGTGGCGGACTCCCTGGATGCCAGGTCCACCCCGTACTCGAACCCGGCTGCGGCGGCATGCGCGCGCAGCGCGCCGATCGTCACGCCGGCCCCGGCAGTCACCTGCCCGGCGATGACATCAACCGCCCCCAGGCCGGTCAGCCGGCTGGTGGACAGCACTACCACGCCGCCGGGCCGGCCGCCCGGGCCAGCCGGGCCGACCGGCGGCGGGACCGAGCCGCCGACCAGCCCGGTGTTGCCGCCCTGCGGTACCAGCGCGGCAGCGTACCTGGCACAGCAGCGCACTACCCCGGCCACCTCTGCGGCCGAGCCGGGCCGGACCACGCAGCTGGCAGTCCCGTGGTAACGCCGCGTCCAGTCGGTGAGGTAGCCGGCCATCGCGCCTGGGTCGGTCAGCACCTGCGGCTCGCCGACGGCACCGGCAAGTTCCGCCAGCAGGCCGCTCATGATCCAAGCCTCACATGCCGGCCGGCCGCCGGAACCGGCCGGGTCCGGCATGCGTCCAAGTGGCATGATGATGAACATGTTTCGGGCCGGGACCGGCGCCCGGTCCATCCTGATCGCCGCCGTCTGCGCGGCTGCTCTCAGCGCGTGCGGCAGCGTGCACGCCACTGGCGGGTCGGCGACAGGCGCCAAGCCCGCGTCGAAGATCGCCCTCGTCATCCAGGTGGCGGCGAAGCCGGGCGCAAGAGCGCATCGCTGGACGCTGCGCTGCGACCCGGTCGGCGGCACGCACCCGAATCCGGCCGCGGCCTGTCATGCCCTGATGCACGCGAAGCGCCCGTTCGCGCCGCTGCCCAAGAACCAGATGTGCCCGATGATCGTGGCCAGCACGAAGACCGCGCATATCTCCGGCACCTGGTTCGGCAAGCACATCGACACCAGCTTCAGCCAGACCGGGTGCGGCAACCTGCGGTGGAACAAGATCGGGCAGGTCTTCAACTAAACCGGGCCCCATGGATGCGCGGCTCGCGGGGCCAGCTAACAGCGGCGAACCGCGCATCCATGGGCTTATCGGACAACTGTTTCCGTACCCGACAACGCCGGCCCCGGCCGGGCGCGGTCGCTTACTTAAGCAGCCGGGACATCCGGCGGTCGGCTAGCGGCTTGCCGCCGGTCTGGCAGGTCGGGCAGTACTGCAGTGCCGAGTCGGCGAACGAGACCTCACGGACCGTGTCACCGCATACCGGGCAGGGCTGGCCGGCTTTGCCGTGCACCTGCAGCCCGGCCTTCTTCTCCGCCTTGAGATCCCCGGCCGCCAGCCCGGACGACCTCGAGATGGCGTCCCGCAGGGTGCCGACGATCACTGCGTGCAACCCGGCGACTTCCTCCTCGGAGAGAGTGGCGGCCAGCCGGAACGGTGACATCTTGGCAGCGTGCAGCACTTCGTCGGAGTAGGCATTGCCGATGCCCGCGATGATCTTCTGATCCCGCAGGACGCCCTTGATCTGGGTACGCCGCCCGGCGAGGATCCCGGCTAGCGTGCCCGCCGTGAACGACGGGTCGAGCGGATCGGGCCCCAGCGCCGCGATGCCGGGGACGGCTGCCGGGTCGGCGACCAGGTACACGGCGAGGCGCTTGCGGGTCCCGGCCTCGGTCAGGTCGAATCCGGCCCCGTCGGTGAACCTGACCCGCAGCGCCAGCGGTCCTCGGCCCGGCCGGGGCGGCTCGGGCGGCAGCTTCTCCCGCCACCGCAGCCAGCCTGCCCTGGCCAGGTGGGTGATGAGGTGCAGCACCGCACCGCCGGGATCGGGCTTGGCCGGCGCCGGGCCGGCCGGGTCGCGCTCGGTGATCAGGTCGAGGAACTTGCCGTGCCGGCTGGTTGCCGTGATCGTCCGGCCGGCCAACGCGGTCAGTGCCGGGTCATAGGTCTTCAGGACGGCGAACTCCGCGACATCGGCACGCTCGATCACCCGGCCCACGGCGCGTTCCCGCAGGTCGGCTGCGAGTGCCTCTACCTCAGGAAGTTCTGGCACGGATCCAATTCTGCCTTGGGCCGGCCAGTACCTGCGCTGCTGACCGGGCGGAAGGTTAGCACGCGGCCCTTTCCCCGGCCGCCAGCGCTGCTCGCTAGCCAGCGGCGGTCGCTCCGGTCAACAGCACGTCGGCGGCAATCTGGCTGGCCTGCGCTACTGCCGCCGCCGCCAGGTTCACGTGACCATCGTGCCAGTTATGGCCTGCTGGCCTGGCGGACCGCCCGCCGCAGGTAAAATGCGCCGACCATTGATTAGGAGTGCCAGTGACAGGGACCCTCGGGGCGCTTAGGCTGCGGGCCAGCGCACCATCCCGGCGAGGAAGGGAGAAGGTCAGGCAACCTGATGTGGGCGAGGAGGGATTTGAACCCTCACGTCCTTTCGGACACACGGACCTGAACCGTGCGCGTCTGCCGTTCCGCCACCCGCCCCGGGCGAGGCAGTCAGGTTAGCACGTCCGCAAACTGCCCCACGCCGCCGATACGATCGGATGCAAGCATGGAAGGAGGTGCCCCGGTGGGAGTTCTGCAACGCTTCGAGCACAGGCTCGAGGGGATGGTCGAGGGTGCCTTCGCGCGAGCGTTCAAGTCCGAGTTGCAGCCGGTGGAGGTTGCCAGCGCGGTGCAGCGCGAGATGGATGACCGCGCAGCGATAGTCGCGCAGGGCCGCACGCTGGTGCCGAACGATTTTGTCGTGGAGCTTGCGGATACCGATCACGAGCGCCTCGAGGTCTATGCCGACAGCCTCGGTATCGAGCTTGCGACGCTGGCCCGCGATCATGCCAGGGAACAGGGATACTCCTTCGTCGGGCCGGTGCGAATGCGATTCGAGGGAGTGCCCGACCTGACGACGGGAACCTTCCGGATCCGCTCTGGCGTTATCCGGGGCACGACGGTCGAGGACGGCGAGATACGCAGGCCGGCCAGCGATCTCCCGCACCCGCCGGGCAGTTTCACCGGCGCGCCCAGGCTGCTTGTCTCCGGCCCAGAGCCAGGATCGGACGGGAATATGCAGCGCACCTACGAACTCAGCGCGCCGCTCACCATCCTCGGCCGCGGGACCGACTGTGACCTGCGGCTGGTTGATCCGGGGGTCTCGCGCCATCACGCCGAGCTGCGGGTGGAAGACGGCGAGGTGGTGCTAGTCGACCTAGGCTCCACGAACGGCACTTTCGTCAACGGCCAGCCGGTACGGCGCGTGTCCTTGACCGATGGCACCCGTGTCACGCTAGGCCGGACCACACTCGTGTTCCGCCGGGATGGCATTTACTGATAGTGCGGCAATTCCATCGACCATCCGGCGCCGGGGCGCGCCTAGTGACGAGCAGAGGCAGCAACGGCCACCGAGGACATGACCAGATGAATGCGCTCACCCTCACCCTCATCAGGCTGGCGTTCCTGGCCGTCCTCTGGCTGTTCGTCATTGCCGCCGTGGGTGTCGTGCGGACAGACCTATTCGGGCCGTCGGTGACTGGCCGACGCCCAGGCCGCAAGCGGCAGCAGTCGCGGAACAAGCCTGCCCAGCCTGCCAAGCCCGCCCGGCCCGGCCGGGCCAGCCGCGCGGCACCGCAGCAACTGCTGGTGACGGCCGGGGATCTGGCAGGCACGAGCATGGGCCTCGCAGATCAGCAAATCACCATCGGTCGGGCAGATGATGCCACGCTGGTGCTGACGGATGATTACGCTTCGAGCCGACATGCCCGGCTATTCCCGCAGGACGGCCGGTGGATTGTCGAGGATCTCGGCTCTACCAACGGTACCTACCTTGATCGTCAAAAGGTGACTCAGCCGACCCCGGTGCCGGTCGGCGTGCCAATCCGCATCGGCAAAACCGTCCTGGAACTGCGCAGATGACACTTGCACTCCGCTACGCGGTCCGCTCAGACGTCGGGCTCCTCCGGGAAGGCAACGAGGACTCGGCATATGCGGGCCCGCGCCTGCTCGCCATTGCCGATGGCATGGGCGGGCATGCCGCTGGCGAAGTGGCCAGTGCCGTCGCCATCTCGGCGCTCGCCGGGCTCGATCACGCGATACCCGGCGGCGACCTGCTAGATCCGCTGGCTGCCGCGGTAGCCGCCGCGAATACCACCCTGCACGAGATGAGCGTGGCCGACCCTGCGGTCGAGGGCATGGGCACCACGTTGACCGCCATGCTCTGGCAGGACGCGCATGTCGCGCTCTGCCACATCGGCGATTCGCGCGCCTACCTGCTGCGGGCCGGTGACTTCTACCAGATCACCCGCGACCACACGCTGGTCCAGTCGCTGGTAGACGACGGCCGGCTGACCCCGGAGGCGGCCGCCATCCATCCGCAGCGGTCGCTGCTGCTGCGGGCGCTCGACGGCCGGACCGAGGCCGAGCCCGACCTGTCGGTCCGCGAGGTAAGGGTAGGTGACCGGTACCTGCTCTGCTCGGACGGGCTGTCCGACGTCGTCACCGAGCAGACGCTGCACAAGACGCTGGTCAGCATTGCCGACCCGGATGACGCGGTCATCCAGCTGATCGAGCTCGCCATCCGCAGCGGCGGCCCGGACAACATCACCTGCATCGTGGCGGACGTGGTCGATGCCGCGGCCAATCCTGCCGCGCCCAGCCAGGTATCGGTCATCGCGGGCGCGGCGTCCAGCAGCGCCGGCCGACCCCAGGTCCGCACGGACAGCCCGGCCGGGCGCGCGCACCAGCTCACCCAGGTCTCGCCGCAGCCTGCCACGACGACGGCCGAGTTTGACGGTCAGGCCGCGCACGCGGCGCCGGCTGACGACGAAGAGGACGAGGACGAGGACGAGGGCAGGTGGGCGCGGCCGCGCTGGCCCGTCGTCACGTCCATCCTCGTCGTGCTACTGCTGCTGATCGCGGGCGGCGGCTACGCAGCCTGGCGCTATACCCAGAGCCAGTATTACGTCGGCGCGGCCGACGGCCGGGTCGCCATCTTCCGTGGCGTCAACGAGAATGTCGCCGGGATGAGCCTGTCCAGCGTGTATGCCAGGACCGATATCCCGATGTCCGGGGTGCCCGCCGGCGACGTGCGGCAGATCCAGGCCACGATCACGGCTGCCGGACTGGCCGATGCCCGCCACATCGTGCTCAACATCCGGCATGACTACGCGTGCCAGCGGGCGTTCGCCGAAGTGCAGCGATGGCAGGCCGGGAAGCCGGAGCCCCGCAAGGTCAAGAAGAAGGTGAACGGCAGGACGGTGGTTCGCACTATCACCCCGCCCTACCGGCCGAAGCCGCCCGTGCCCAGCTACTGCCCGCCGCAGCAGGGGGGAGCCGGGTGACGGCCGTCAAAGCACACTCCGGCGCAGGGGAGCAGGCCGTGCCCGACGCGCCGGCCCCGATGCCCCGCGGCAGGCGTAGCACGGAACTGCTCATGCTCATCTTCGCGGTGGGCGTGGTGCTGGCCGCCTACGCGAGCGCCGGGCTCGGCCTGAACGGCAAGCTGCCGGCTGGCCTGGTCGAGTACGGCACCGCCTTCGCCGTGCTCGTATTCGTTGCGCACATCGCCGTGCGGCGGCTCGCCCCGTGGGCAGATCCGCTGATGCTGCCGCTGGCCGCGGTGCTGAATGGCCTGGGCATCGTGATGATCTACCGGCTGCAGGAGTCGGGCCGGGCTGGCAATCCCGGCAACAAGATCAGCACTATCAGCGCATCGACCACTGCTTACCAGGTGGTATGGAGCGCGATCGGCGTTGCCGCCTTCATCGCGGTGCTGGTGATAATCAGGGAGCCGCGGGTACTGCAGCGCTACACCTACACCCTGGGTGCGCTCGGGCTACTGCTGCTGGCCATCCCGGCGCTGCTGCCCGCCACGCTCAGCGAGGTAAACGGCGCGAAGGTATGGATCAAGATCGGCGGGTTCTCGATTCAGCCGGGTGAGTTCGCGAAGCTCGCGCTGGCCGTCTTCTTCGCCGGCTACCTCGTCGCCAAGCGGGACGTGCTTGCCCTGGCCGGCCGCCGCGTGCTCGGGATCGACCTGCCCCGCGCGCGTGACCTCGGCCCGGTGCTGATCGCCTGGGGCGCCAGTCTGCTCATCCTGGTCTTCGAGACGGACATCGGCACGTCCGCGCTCTTCTTCGGCTTGTTCGTGGCGATGATCTACGTCGCCACGCAGCGAACCTCATGGCTGCTGATCGGGATCGGCCTGTTCGTCGCCGGGACTTACGCGGCGAGCAAGCTGTCCAGCCATGTCGCCGAGCGGTTCAGCATCTGGCTGCACCCGTTCGCCGGGCACAACCCGACGCATGCGTCCTTCCAGCTCGTCCAGGGCCTGGAGGGGATGGGCTTCGGCGGCGTCCTGGGCAGCGGCCTCGGCCATGGCCAGCCGTTCTTCACGCCGCTGGCGCAAAGCGACTTCATCATCAGCGCGTTCGGCGAGGAACTCGGCCTGACCGGGCTGATGGCGATCCTGCTGCTATTCGGCCTGATTGTGCAGCGAGGCCTGCGGGCGGCCATCCTGGTCCGGGATCCCTTTGCCAAGCTGCTGGCCGGCGGCCTCGCGTTCGTGCTGGCTCTGCAGGTCTTCGTGATCGTCGGTGGGGTGACTGGCCTGATCCCGCTGACCGGCGTGACCACGCCATTCATGTCGCAAGGCGGTTCATCGCTGGTCGCGAGCTGGGCCATGATCGGGCTGCTGATGCGGATCAGCGACACCGCGCGGCGGCCCGCACCACAGCCGATCCAGGACGAGGGCATGACCCAGATCGTGCGGGCCGGCTGATGGCGGCGCCAGCGGCTGGCCGGGTCAGCCTGCGGGCGGGTGCCCGGTGAACCGCGCCTTGCTGCGGCTCTCCCTTGCCTGCCTGGCGATGTTCGCGCTGCTGCTGATCAACGTGAACTACGTACAGGCGTTTAAGGCCACCAACCTGGCGTCCAAACCGGGCAACGTCCGCGTCTTCGACCAGCAGTTCCAGTACAAGCGCGGCTCGATCGTGGCAGCGGGCGGTACCACCGCGGCAGCCGGTGCCGCTGCAGCGGGCGGTACCACGATCGCCTTCTCCCGGCTGGCCAAGGGCGGAAACACCTACCGGCGGCACTACCCGGCCGGGACGCTCTACGCGCCGGTTACCGGCTATGACTCGATCTTCGGCGCAACCGGCATCGAGGGCGCGGAGAACAAGGTGCTGGCCGGCACTGACCCCAGGCTGGCCGTGCACAACCTGATCGACCTGGTCACCGGGAAGCCCCGGCTCGGCGCCACCGTCTACCTCACTATCGATCCCAAGGCCCAGCAGGCCGCCTACGCCGGGCTGAAATCCCTGGGCAGGCCGAGCGGGCTGGTCGCGATCGACCCGGACACCGGCGCGATCCTGGCCATGGCGTCCTACCCGAGCTTCAACCCCAACCGGTACGCCACGCTCAGCGGCACCAAGCTCGACAAGATCGACAAGCTGTACCGGCACGATCCCCGCCAGCCGCTGCTCAACCGGGCCATCAACGAGACATTCCCGCCAGGCTCCACGTTCAAGGTAGTAACCGGCTCGACGTGGCTGTCCGGAAACGCCAGCCGCACCCCGCAGTCGACGGTCTTCGCCCCGCCGGCCCTGAAGCTGCCGAACGGCAACTTGCTGCATAACGACGCCGACGAGACCTGCGGAAACGGCAATCCGCCGCTGGTTCAGGCCTTCTACCTCTCCTGCAACAGCGCGTTCGGCAATCTCGGCATCAAGGTAGGCGCCACCCCGCTGCAGCGCCAGGCCAATGCGTTCGGCTTCAACAACGCGAAGCTGACGATCCCGCTGCGCGTCTCGGCCAGCACGTACCCGCGGGAGCCGGATCCCTCCCTCCGGGCACTTTCCGCGATCGGGCAGCTCAACGACCAGGTGACGCCGCTGCAGGAGGCCATGCTCTCGGCGGCCATCGCCAACCAGGGCACGCTGATGACCCCGTACATGGTGCAGTCGGTCAAGGCTCCGGATCTCACCACGATCGAGCGTGCCAGGCAGTCGGTGCTGTCCCGCCCGGTCAGCCCGCACGTGGCAGCCGAGATGCAGACGATGATGATCCAGGTGGTGCAGAACCCGGCCGGGACCGCGCACAACATCTACCTGCCCAACCTCCAGATCGCGGGCAAGACCGGCACGGCGCAGAACAGCTCGACATTGGACGACTCGGTGTTCACCTGCTTTACCCCGGTCGGCGTCGGCAACCGGCGGATAGCAGTCGGCGTCGTAGTCAAAGGCGGTGGCTTCGGCGCTGCCGCTGCGGCTCCCATTGCCCAGCAGGTCATCAAGGCATACCTGGGGGTCCACTGAACGGGAACCAGCCCGCCGGACCGCTGGGGCCACGCAGATCAAGTACCGGCCAGCCGATCGCGGCAGACCGGGCAGCGAACGACGACGCAGGACGGTACTTCAAGTGCGAGACATGACCCAGCCCCAGCTGCTCGGCGGCCGCTACGAACTCGACGGGATCGTCGGGCGCGGCGGCATGGCCGAGGTCTTCCGGGCAAGAGACATCCGTCTGGATCGCATCGTCGCAGTGAAGACGCTCCGCGATGACCTGGCCAGGGACCAGACATTCCAGGCCAGGTTCCGCCGCGAAGCGCAATCCGCCGCGTCGCTTAACCACCCGTCGATCGTCGCGGTCTACGACACCGGCGAGGACATGCTCGGCCCGACCCCCGTCCCGTACATCGTGATGGAGTACGTCGACGGCCGTACCCTGCGCGACCTGCTGCGGGAAGACCGCCGGCTGCTGCCGGAGCGGGCCATGGAGATTACCGACGGCGTGCTGCGGGCCCTTGACTACAGCCACCGCAACGGCATCGTGCACCGGGACATCAAGCCCGGCAACGTCATGCTTACCCGCGCCAGCGATGTCAAGGTGATGGACTTCGGCATCGCCCGGGCGGTCAGCGACTCGCAGGCCACCATGACGCAGACCGCCCAGGTGATCGGCACCGCGCAGTACCTGTCGCCGGAACAGGCCAGGGGCGAGCGGGTGGATGCCCGCAGCGACCTGTACTCCACCGGGTGCCTGCTGTACGAGCTGCTCACCGGCAGGCCGCCGTTCACCGGCGACTCGCCGGTGGCGATCGCCTACCAGCATGTCAGGGAGAACCCGATCCCGCCGTCCCGGGTGGATCCGGAGATTCCGGGCTGGGCGGATGCGATCGTGCTCAAGGCGATGGCCAAGGATCCGGCGGACCGGTACCAGTCCGCCGGGGAGATGCGGCAGGACATCCAGCGCGCACTGTCCGGGATGCCGGTGGCTGCGCCGACCCATACCGAGTTCTATCAGGGCACCCGGCGGATGGGGCAGGGCACCATGCAGGCGGGTCCCACCAGCGCGATCCCGGCCTACCGGTACGGGGCGGACGACGAGCCGCCATCCGGCAAGCGCCGCCGGCTTTGGATCTGGATCACGGTTGGCCTGGTCGCGCTGCTGGTTCTCGGACTCGGCGGTTATGCCCTGCATTACGCGGCTGGCGGCGGCGGGAAGATCTCGGTGCCGAGCGTCATCGGCCTTAGCCGGAAGGCGGCCGAGAAGAAGATCACCAAAGCGAAGCTGCAGCCCGTGGTAGTCCTGCAGGCGTCTAGCACCACACCGCGCGACAAGGTGATCAGCACCAAGCCGGGTTTCGGCTCGCTGGTGGCTGCCAACAGCACGGTCAGGCTCTTCATCTCCTCCGGACCGGCAAAGAAGCCCGTGCCGGACGTGGTGGGCGAACAGGAGCTGACGGCCGAGAACAAACTGCAGAACGCGGGCTTCAAGGTGGCGACGCCGAAGACGGACCCGACATCGCCCAAGCCGCAGGGCACGGTGATCAGCCAGAGCCCGGCAGGCGGAGCCTCCGCTCGGGTGGGCAGTACCGTCTCGATCGTGGTGTCCGGCGGCGGTGTCTCAGTCCCGGACGTAGTCGGCAAGACGGTCCAGGCGGCCGTGCAGAAGCTGACGGCGGCCAATCTTAGCTACCGGATCACTATGGTCCCGGCCGATCCAGGGACGCCGCCCGGCACGGTCGTCGGCGAGAGCCCGTCGGCCGGCAATACCGTGGCGCCGCAAACCCAGATAACGCTGTCGGTGGCGCAGCAGCCGACGCCGACGCCGACGCCGACGCCGACCACGCCTACCCCGACGCCGACGTCGACCAGCCCGACGCCAACTGCGTCGTAGCTATCAGCCGCCGGTCCGGTTTCCGGGCCGGACCCGGTGCCGGAAAGCGAGGAGGGCTTGCACCGCTCGGGGGCGACGGCGCAAGCCCTCACCTTGCTAGTCGGCTGCCCGGCGGCTGACGTTACGCGTTGTCGCAATCTACCTACCGTGCGCAAGGCCAGGCCCGGGATGGCGGCGCGCCGGGACTGGCCGTCCCGGCGCGCCGGGGCTGGCCGTGCCGGGCGACCATGGCCGCGCCCGCCCGCCAGAGCAACTACGCTTATGGCCAGAGGCCCGGGTAGCTGCACCACTTTCGCGGCAGCGCGTGCCCGGGTGGCGAGACCGACCAGGAGACGACCGTGCCCAAGTCCCGCGTCAGAAGTAAGGCGGTCTACACACCGCCGCCAAGGTCAGCGAAGGCCCAGGTCAGTCCCCGCTGGCTGGTGCCAGCGATGCTCGGCAGCCTGCTGGTCGGGCTGGCCTGGATTTCACTGTTCTATGTGACCAGCGGCAGCAACCCTGCGCAGAGCGCCATCGGCAACTGGAACCTGGTAATCGGGTTCGGGTTCATCATCGCGGGCGTCGGGCTCGCGACGAAGTGGCGCTGAGGACGCAGCCTGCGGATCCCGGGCGGCACCCGGTGCCGGCGCGCGGTTAGCCGGCGCCTGCCAGGCCCAGCCGGCTGCTGCCCGGCTAGCCGGCTGCGGGCCAGGTCAGCCGAGCGCGGCGGCCGCTAGCTGGTGATTCCGGACCAGCACGGCGACGACGAGGACGAGCACCAGCCCCACGGTCGTCCCGATCTGGAACAGCGCGCGCGTCTGCGGGCGGTTGCCCGGCGCGTAGGCGTAGGCAGCCGTCAGCAGGGCACCGGCGGCGAGCCCGCCGATGTGCGCCTGCCAGGCAATGCCGGGTACGGCGAAGCTGATCACCAGGTTGAGGACGATCAGGGTGATGATCTGCCGGTTATCAAGTCCGAGCCGCCTGGACACTACGAACCAGGCGCCGAACAGCCCGAAGATCGCCCCGGACGCCCCGAGCGCCTCGACGTTCGGCGGGCCGGCCAGGTAGTAGAGCACCGAGCCGCCGAGCGCGCTCACCAGGTACACCGCGAGGAAGCGCAGCCGGCCAAGTAGCCGCTCGAGCGCCGGGCCGACAAAGATCAGCGCCCACATGTTGAAGATGATGTGCGCCGGGCCGAAGCCGCTCAGGCCGGGCTCGTGCAGGAACGTGTTGGAGATGAGCCGGTACCACTGCCCATCGGCGACGCCGCCGACCGTCAGGGCGGCGTTCCCGATCATCGACAGGTCATCGACGATCTTCGGATAGATCCACTCGGTCAGGTAGAAGACAACGTTGATGCCAACGAGAATCCACGTGACCAGGGCATTCGCAGCTGCGCGACCGCCGAATACGGTACGCGGCTGCCGGCTGCCCCGGTTGCCCTCGCGGATGCATTCGACGCACTGCTGGCCGACGGCGGCCGAGCGAAGGCAGTCCGGGCAGGCAGGCCTGCCGCAGCGCACGCAGGACACGTAGGTCTCCCGGCCCGGATGCCGGAAGCAGGTGGGCGCCGTCGTGTCGTGCTGGGTGCCCGGGCCGGGGGGGACAGCCATGGCGCTTATCCCGCGGACCCCGGCGCATCGCCGCCGCGCTCGATCGTGACCGACTCCAGCACGACATCGGTCACCGGGCGGTCGTTTCTGCCGGTAGCCGACTTGCCGATCTGATCAACGACCTCGGTGCCGGCAATGACCACGCCGAAGATAGTGTGCTTCCGGGTCAGCCAGGGGGTCGGCACGGCGGTGATGAAGAACTGCGAGCCGTTGGTTCCCGGGCCGGCGTTCGCCATGGCGAGCAGGTACGGCCGGTCGAATGCGAGGTCCGGGTGGAACTCGTCAGCGAACTTGTAGCCGGGGCCGCCAGTTCCAGTGCCGAGCGGGTCGCCGCCCTGGATCATGAAGTCCGGGATCACCCGGTGGAAGATCGTCCCGTCGTAGAGCTTCCCGCCAGGCTGCCCGGTGCGCGGGTCGGTCCACTCCCGCGATCCCTCAGCGAGATCGACGAAGTTCTGCACGGTCTTCGGCGCGTGGTCGGGGAAGAGCTGGACGACAACCGTTCCGTGGTTCGTCCGCAGCGTTGCAGTGAGCGTATTCGTCATGGAAAGAATCCTCGCATGGCCGAAGGAGTGCAACGTCCAGCGCGCCGCATGGACCAGCGGCGCCCGGGGTTCGCGCACGTCCGGCCGGCCCGGCAGATCCGGGCAGAATGATTGACCGCGCCCGTCTGGGGAAGTGTGTCAGGCGGAAATAACTCTCGGGAAGGTAGATATGTCGCTACGGAGCAAGAAGAACGGCGGAGCGAGCACTGGGACCAGTGCGAGCAGCCTTGCACGGGAGAAGGCAGCCCAGGCCGTGCCGCTGGCCCGGGAGAAGGCAGCCCAGGCCGTGCCACTGGCGAAGAGCGCTGGCGCTGCGGCCAGGCACGGCGCCGACGAGCTCGCCACCCGGGCGAAGCCGCACGTGCACCGCGCCCGCAAGTGGGCCGCGCCGCGCGTGGAGCGGACCGGCAAGGCGGTGGAGGAAAAGGTCGCTCCGCAGGTGTCGGCCATGATGACGAAGGCCGCCAGGCGGCTGGACCCGGGGCGTAAGTCACGGCGGCGCGCCCGGCTGGCGCGTGGCGTAGCGCTGCTCGCGGCGGCGGCCAGTGCTTCTGCCGTGGTGGCGCTGCTGCGCAAGAAGGGCATGCTGCCGGACATCGGCGGCGCCGGAGCAGGCACCGCTGACCCGGGGTACAGCACCGGCGACCAGGCCGCGGATGCCCACGACTCGGCCGCCAAGACCGATGCCAATGGCCGGGTCACCGCGAGCTGACGTCGGCTAGCTCGCGGCGGGCCCGGCCGCAAGTGGCCGGGCCCGCATGCCCGTACGCCGCATGCCCGCATGCCCGCATGCGGCATGCGGGGATTCACCGGGTCGCCGGGCGTGGCATGCCGCCCGGCTTTTCTGCCATCCATCCGGCACAATGCCCATGTGCTCCTGAATGACCTTGTGCGCACGTCGGCAGCCGTGGCCGGCGTGCAGGCGAGGCGCGCCAAGATCGACCAGATCGCGGCGCTGCTCGCCGCGGTACCGTCCAGCGAGGTGCCGGTCGCCGTCGCATTCCTCTCCGGGGAACTGCGCCAGCGCCAGATCGGAGTTGGCTACGCCGCGCTAACCGGCCTGTTCCAGCCGGCCGCGGAAACCGCCGACCGGGCTGGCCAGCCCGCCGGGCCCGGCCTGACGCTGAGCGATACCGATACGGCCTTCGCGGCCATCGGGGCGGTGACCGGGCCCGGGGCCCAGTCTGCTCGCCGCCAACTGCTCGCCGCGCTACTGATCAGGGCGACCGAAGGCGAGCGCTCATTCCTGATCAGGCTGCTGGCGGGAGATCTCAGGCAGGGCGCCCTGGAGGGCGTGATGACCGAGGCCATCGCGCGCGCGGCCGGGGTCACGGCCGTACTGGTTCGTCGCGCCCACCAGCTCGGCGGATCATTGCCCGAGGTAGCCCAGGCCGCATTGGCCGGACCCGGCGGGCCCGATCCTGATCGCGCGGCGGCGGCACTGCGGTCCTTCGCGCTGCGGGTAGGCCGGCCGGTGCGGCCGATGCTCGCCGCCTCCGCGGCCAGCATCGGTGCTGCCCTGGACCGGATATCGCCCGCAGCCGTGGAATGGAAGATCGACGGAATCCGGATCCAGGCGCACCGCGATGGCGGCAAGGTAGCCATATTCACCAGGACGCTCGATGACATCACCAGCCGGGTTCCGGAGATCGCCACCGCAGTGCTCAGCCTGGACGTGCGGACCGCGGTGCTCGACGGGGAGGCGGTGGCCCTGCACCCGGACGGGCGCCCCCGGCCGTTCCAGGTCACCTCGGGCCGCGCGGCGAGCCAGGACGGCGGACGGCAGGCGGCGGATGTGCCGCTGACCCCGTTCTTCTTCGACCTCCTGCACCTGGACGGCACCGACCTGATTGACCAGCCGGGCAGCGAGCGCAGTGCCCTGCTGGCCCGGATCGCGCCGGCCGCGGTGGTAATCCCGCGTGTTGTCACCGGCGATCCGGCCGCCGCCGAGGCATTCTTCATCGATGCGGTCGCCCGGGGGCATGAGGGCGTCGTGGTCAAGTCGCTGGACGGCCCGTACGCAGCCGGCCGCAGAGGCAGCGAGTGGATCAAGGTGAAGCCACGGCACACCCTTGACCTGGTGATAATCGCCGCCGAATGGGGCCACGGGCGCCGCCGCGGCTGGCTGTCTAACCTGCACCTCGCCGCGCGCGATCCGGCTACCGGCGGGCTGGTCATGCTGGGCAAGACCTTCAAGGGCCTGACCGACGAGATGCTGGCCTGGCAGACCAGCAGGCTGCTTGAGCTTGCCGACCCGCCACGTGCGCCGGGCCAGGCAGGGAGCAGCCAGGCCGGCGCCGACGAGACTGGTGCCGGCGAGGCGCTGACCGGGCAGCATGGCGTCGTGCGCGTCCGGCCCGAGCTTGTCGCCGAGATCGCCTTCGACGGCGTCCAGGCCAGTTCCAGGTACCCGGGCGGCGTCGCGCTCCGGTTCGCCCGGGTGTTGCGCTACCGGCCGGACAAGGAGGCCGCGGAGGCGGACACCATCGATGCCGTTCGGGCCGTCTGGGACAGCGGAACTGACGTCGCCGGCCAGGCAACGGAAGGCGATCCTGGCAGGCCGGCCGCAGACTAGGCGGGGAAACGGCATTGCAAACCGAGGAGCTTGCATGAAGACGGTGTGGCGGGATGACTCGGGAGACTGGTGGACCTCGTTGCGCGGGCGCCAGGTGCTGGCCGATCCGCGGCTCAACAAGGGCACTGCCTTCAGCGACGCCGAGCGCAGCGAGCTGGGCATAACGGGCCTGATCCCGCCTGCCCGGCTGACCCTGCCGGAGCAGGCCACCCGGATCCTGGCCCAGTACGACAGCCAGCCGACCGACCTTGCCAGGAACGTGCTGCTGACCGAGGTGCACGACCGCAATGAGGTCCTCTTCTATTACGTGCTCACCGAGCACTTGCGGGAGATGCTGCCGATCGTCTACACCCCGACGGTGGGAAAGGCCATCGAGCACCACAGCCACGAGTACCGGCGCCCGCGCGGCGTCTACCTGTCCATCGATCATCCGGAGCTGATCGAGCGCTCGCTGCTCGCCGCCGGGCTCGGCCCGGACGAGGTTGACCTGATCGTGGCTACCGACGCCGGGGCAATCCTCGGCATCGGGGACTGGGGTGCGGGCGGCATGCACATCGCGGTCGGGAAGCTGGCCGTATACACGGCAGCAGGCGGCATCGACCCGAATCGGGCGCTGCCGATCATGCTTGATGTGGGCACCGACCGACAGAGCCTGCTCGATGATCCCCTTTACGTCGGCAACCGGCATTCCCGCGTGCAGGCGGCCGAGTACGACCGCTTCATCGACGCCTTCGTCGGGGCCGTCAGCCGGCTGTTCCCCAGGGCGCTGCTGCACTGGGAGGACATTGGCGTCGGCAATGCCCGGCGCCTCCTTGAGCGCTACCGGAACCGGCTGCTGACCTTCAACGACGACATCCAGGGCACCGGCGCGGTCAATCTTGCGGCCGTGCTAGCCGCCATCAGGGCCACCGGCACCACGCTGTCCGACCAGCGGGTCATCATCTTTGGCGCCGGGACGGCCGGGACCGGCATTGCTGACCAGCTGCTCGCTGCGATGGCCGACGATGGCCTGAGCGCCGAGCAGGCAAGCGCCCGATTCTGGCCGGTCGACCGGGCCGGCCTGATCACCAGTGACGCGCCGGGCCTGACCGCCGGGCAGCGGCGTTATGCGCGCGACCCGGCCGAGCTGCGCGGCTGGCGGCACGATGCGGAACTCGGCGGTATCGGGCTCACCGAGGCTATCCGCCGGGTGCACCCGACGATCCTGATCGGCACCTCTACCCGGCCGGGCGCCTTTACCGAGGAGATCGTCAGGGAGATGGCAGCGCACGCCGAGCGGCCGATCATCTTGCCGATGTCGAACCCGACCGAGCTAGCCGAGGCCCTGCCCGCTGACATCATCCGGTGGACCGAGGGCCGCGGCTTCGTGGCGGCCGGCAGCCCGTTCGGGCCGGTCACCTACAACAAGATCACTTACGTGATCGGGCAGGCGAACAATGCCCTGATCTTCCCTGGCCTGGGCCTCGGCGTGATAGCTGCCAGGGCCACCAGGGTAACCGACAACATGCTCGCCGCCGCGGCCCGCGCCGTATCCGATCTCGTCGATACCTCAGCCCGCGGTGCGCCGCTGCTGCCGCAGGTGGAGGAACTGCGGGAGACTTCAATTGCAGTCGCGGTCGCGGTCATCCAGGCCGCGTCCGCGGCCGGCGTGGCGACCGCCCGGATGGATGGCGACCTGCAGGCCCAGGTGCGTGCGCTGATGTGGGAACCTGTCTACCGGACAGTCCGGGCAGGCTGACCAGGCGGCGGGCTGGCGGCTTAACCGTTCTCGGCCTGCTGCCAGGCCGCCAAGCCCTGCTTGAACGCGGCAATCGCCGCCGGGTGACCCTCTAGGCGCCAGCGCTGGTGATGCACGCCGTTGTTCTGGTTGATGTCGAACCAGTTGATGCCGCGGATGTCGTACTTGATCATCCCGTTGAACAGGCCGGGGATCTTCTTGGCCTTGCCAGCCAGCTGGCCGACGGAGGTCTCGGTGATAATGATCGGCTTCTTGGTGAACCTGCGCAGGATGTCGAAAGTGCTGCCGAAGAGGGTGCGGAACGTGTTGTGGCTGGACTCGTAGTACCCGTCGACGCCGATCATCGAGACGTACTTGCCGCCCGGCCACAGCGGGTGCAGCGCCTCGGCGCGGGGAAACTTGTGCGAGATCTGCCAGATCCAGGTGATCTTCGTTCCCGGCACGCTCGATATCTCGCGGTAGACGTGCCGCCAGGCACGCCGGAATACGCGCGCGCTCCGGTGGCCGAAGCCCCACGGATACCAGCGGCCGTCCATCTCCGGGGCGAAGGAGAGCATGACCTGGCTGTGCGTGCTGGCCAGCGCGCGGCCGACGCGCTTGAGGTAGCTGTCCCCGCGTCCGGCAATGATGCTCTGCAAGCTGATGCTGCGCGGCTCAAGCTCCAGCAGCGACTCAGAGCCATCCGCTGCCGACTGCTCGACGAACGTGGCCGGCGGCTCGGCGCCCCAGTTGAAATACCGGATGGCCAGGTTCGTCTTCTGGCCGATGGCGTGCTGGAAGGAGCCGATGTTGGTCGTGATAGCGCCCACGTACGTCTTGCTGACCGGCGCCACGGCCGAGACCGGCAGCACGTTTTCGCGGTTGAGGGCGTACAGCGATGCGCCGACGCCGCCGAACACCGGCAAGAGCGCGACAGCAAGTGCTATTGCCGCCGCTCGGCCAGCACGTGTAGTCATGCCGCTAGCTCCCTGGTGAACTGGTCCTCGCGCAATTTAACTTCGACCTTCTCCCTCGTCACCCAGTGCTGCCGCGCGCAGGTGGCTATCCCGTAGAACCTGATCTGGCGCAGCACGAGGAGGTACCACAGGGCCGCTAGCGGCAGCAGCAGCACTCCCGCCAGCTTGCTGTACCAGCGCTGGTCACTGCGGCGGACGGTGGCGATCCGGATGGCGATCGCGAACGGCCACGCGACCAGCGCGATGAGGCTGGCTATGGCCAGGTTCCTGGTGGCCGGCCAGGCCAGCGGGATGACGATCGTGATCGCGACCGACGTGAAGAACGCCCAGAGCGTGTAAACGACGTAGAGCCAGCCGTAGGACAGCACCGGCAGGTACCGGATGCGCCAGAACGTACGGATCGTGGACGCGCGCATCCACCGGGTCCACTGGCGCAAGTGATGCGACACGGTCTCCGGGTAGACCGGCATGCTCACCGCGGACGGCTGATGCACGGCACGGCCCCGGCAGAGCGCGAACATGGTCAGCGCCGTGTCATCACCCAGCGTGACCGGGCAGCCGAAGAAGGTCTCGCCCAGGTAGGCGGGCACGACCTCCCGGATGAGATCTGCCCGGTACAGCGAGAACGCCCCCGGGTTGATGAGAACATTTCCGCGTGCCTTGCTCTGCGCGGACATGGTGAACAGCTGGAACGCAACGGAGCGCGCGCTGATCGCGCGGGTGAGGATGTTTGTGTCGTAATTGAACGCGGTCTCCAGCCCGGCCACCGAGACGATCCGCCGCTCCGCAAAAGGCTTAAGGCCCTCGTCCAGTGCACAGCAGTCGAGTGCGGAATCTGAGTCAATGGTCACGAAGATGTCAGCATTCTGATCGCTGGTAAAGGTCACCGCCTGGGCGTGCTTCTTTCCCGCGTTCTCCTGCCGGACCCACGAGAATCGCACGCCGGGCGGATGATGCGCCTGCCACCATTCGTAGACCTCGCGGTAATCCTGGGCCGAGCCGTCATCGACAACCTGGACATGATCAGGCAGCCGGGTCTGCATGAACAATGCGTAGATGGTGCGATCCAGGATCGCGGGATCTTCGTTGTAGACCGGGATGTTGACCGTCACCCACAGCCGGTCGAGCTGAGCCTGCTGGCGGCGGGTGACCGTGTACGGCTTCTGCAGCCAGGCGAGCGCGAGCTGGACCAGCACGAACGCGAGCGCAGTTCCCCAGGCGGCCACCATCCAGGGATCGGCGAGCAGGTGGGCGCTGAGCCCGGTCTCGTGCAGGGCCAGTGAGCCCGCGGTGACCATCACTAACGGGACGAGCGCGAGTCCCCGCAGCGGCCTGAAGGTGACATCCGGGATGTCGTACTCGTGTGCTAGAGATCCGTAACCGACTTCTTCCGGCGGAAGAAAAGGCGGATTCCGGTAACTATCAAGATGACGAAACACCCCGTTGTCGCGAACAAAATCCAGAGCACCGGGGCGAAGGACGCGTGGGCCGACCTCATGATGATGTCCTCCGGGAGCGAGCAGGGCGGCTAGCTCATCATCGAGGCTGAGATCGCCGCTGGATAGCTCCGCCAGGGCGCCGAGTCCTTCGCGCTGCTGCACTGCGAAGGACTCGCGAAACGCATCCTGCTCCACAGGAGCGCACCTCCATGTGCGGATCGGCGGCCGCAGTGCGTTGCCACGGGCTGCGCCATGGTCGTTCGGCGCCTATGCGGGACACGGCGACGGTAGCGGGATACATCGCGGGGTATCAACGTTACCGGTCTGGGTAGATAGTTCCGGGTGCAATCACGTAACTAGCGGGTGACCTGCGGGCTTGCCGGCAAATTTCACCGTAAGACGGGCCAGATAGGCTCCGCGCCGCAGGCCGCGCCGGTTCGAATGCGCGCTATCCGCAATTCGGCGAGACGCACGGCGGCTGGTCAGCAGGTCAGGACAGCAGGTCGCAGCAGGACAGCAGCAGGACAGGACAGCAGGTCGCAGCAGGACAGGACAGCAGCAAGTCAGGACAAGTCAGCAGGTCAGGACAAGTCAGCAGATCAGCAGATCAGCAGATCAGCAGGTCAGGACATCGCGAGGCCGATAGCGAGGGCGACCATGATCGCGAGAATGGCCGCGATCGCCAGCCGCTCCCACGCCGCCAGCGGGCCCGCGTGCCCGGGCCGTCGTTCCCCGCGCATGTTTCAGTTCCCCCGAACGCCACAACCCGGCGGGCGCCGCATGCCAGCAGCCCGCGGCCGCGGCGTCCCAGGCGGGCCTGCCCAGCCGTGGCCGGCCTGCCCGCGGCCGCGCGATTTCCCCGTGCTGTATTTCCCCGATGCGGCAAGTATCCCCACCTGCCGCAATTTGCCTTGCCGCCATTCCCCGGGCGGCAACTTACCCGCCGAGCATAGGCCTGCTAGCGGCCAGCCGCCCGGCGAGTTTAGGCTTAGCTATTGTGAAATTCTGGCGCGGCGGCCGGCCGCATTGCCAGGTCCAGGCGCGTCCGGCTGATTCAGCGCATTTCGCTGGCACCGTGGATGACCCGCGGTACCGCGGGCGACCGGTGGCTTGCGGAAAGTGACTGGCATGCCGGATGAGTACCGCCTGTACGGCGACCTCGCTGCCTGGTGGCCGCTGATCTCGCCCCCAGCGGACTACGCGGCTGAGGCGGCGTTTTTCGCCGACCTGCTCCGGTCCGCCCCGATGCCCGTGCACGATGTGCTTGAGCTAGGCAGCGGGGGCGGCAGCAACGCGCTGCACCTGAAGGCGTCGTTCGCCATGACCCTGGTCGATCTCTCCGCCGAGATGCTGGAGATCTCGCGGCAGCTGAATCCGGACTGCGAGCACCACCGCGGCGACATGCGCACGCTGCGCCTCGGCCGCCGCTTCGACGCCGTGTTCGTGCATGACGCCGTGGACTACCTGCTTACCGAGGCCGACCTGCGCCAGGCGATGGATGCCGCGTACGCGCACTGCCGGCCAGGCGGTACCGCCATGTTCGTGCCCGACCGGACCACCGAGAGCTTCCAGCCTGGCACCGATAGCGGCGGCAGCGACGACGGGGATGGCCGCGGCGCCCGCTACCTGGGCTGGACCTGGGACCCAGAATCCCGCCGACAGCTGGGTGCAGACCGCATACGCGTTCATGCTCCGCAGCGCCGACCAGTCGGTGCAGGTCGTGCACGAGACCCACCGGCTCGGCCTGTTCAGCCGCTATGACTGGCTGCGGCTGCTGGCCGAGGCCGGCTTCGAGGGGAGCAGCGTCATCGAGACGACGGCCGGCGACGCGGCGCCCAGGGAGATCTTCATCGGCTACCGCCAGCCGTAGCCACTTGATCAGGGCGGCTGACCCGGCTGCGCCACGTTCCGGAGTCGCTGGTTGGCGGCGGCAACCTGCTGTCCGTCGATCTCGAAGCCCAGATAGCTGCATCCGGCCCGCAGCGCGGCGAGGCCGGTGGTGCCCGAGCCGCTGAACGGATCAAGCACGACGACATCGGGACCTGCCCGCCCGTACGCGCCGATGCACCGCCTGGGCAGTTCCTCCGGGAAGCGCGAGTAATGCTTGGCCCCGCCGACTCGCTCGCTGGCGAATTCCCAGACTGACCCGACCGGCGGGCTGGCCCGGAACGAATGCTGCTCGCTGCGGGCGAAGAGGTAGATGGCCTCGTGTTGGCGGTGCGGCCGCCGGCACCGGCCCTCGGGCATGGGGTTCCGCTTCCGCCAGATCACCTCGCCGCGGAACAGCCACCCCGCGTCGGACAGCGCGACCACCAGTCGATAAGGCAGTGCCAGCAGGTTGCCGTAGCGAAGCCACGGCTCGCTGGAATCCAGAAACGGCCGCCGCCGGTGCCGCGGCTTGGCGTAGGCGGAGTTGCCGGGATCGAGGCGGGCCCTGGCCGGCCCCAAAGTGCTGTAGGCGTGGTCGGCCGAGCGCCAGTTCACCGGCGTGTTGTAGGCATCGCCGAGATTGATCCACAGCACGCCGCCGGGCTTCACCTTGGGCAGCAGCGCGGCGAACGCATCGGCGAGCCCGGCCACGTACCGGCGCGGGTCTGCCTCGACGCCGTTGCCCGCCGAGGTTCGCTGGCCCCAGTACGGCGGGCTGCTTATCACGATGTCGATGCTCTCGCCGGGCAGCGCCGGGATGAGCGCGCGGCAGTCCCCTTCGACGACAGCGTTCGGCGGGAAGCCGCCAAGCCCGCCACCATCCACAGCCGCCCCTGATCACGCCATCGCCTGAGCACACCATAAGGCCAGCCCTGGCCGCGGGCCCCGGCAACTCACCGGTGGCTCAGGCCGGCTCGTCCCATCGCGGGACGGTCACCGTGCCGGACTCCCCGGTTGCGCCGGTTATCGGCCGGCAGCGGGGTGCGCAGCCCGGCCATTGCAGATTCCGTAAATCCGTGTAATCATGCGGATTCACGGAGGAACGATGCCGCCTGGTAGTCATGATCATCCGGTGAGCCCGGCCGGGGTCGCGGCCGGCCGGGCCGGCGTGCTGTCCGCGGCTGAGGCCGGGCGGCTAGCCGGCCTGCTCGGCATGCTGGCCGACCCGGTGCGGTCGCGGATCTTGTTCGCCCTGGTGTCGGCCGGGGAGCTGTGCGTGGGCGATCTCGCCCTGGTGCTCGGCGCTAACGAGGACCAGGTCTCCTACGCGCTCAAGATGCTGCGGCTGGCTGGCCTGGTCAGCTTCCGCAAGGACGGCCGGATGGTCTGCTACCGGCTGAGCAACGGTTTCCCGCACCCGCTGCTCGAGCACTGCCTGCGGCAGCTACTGACCATCACCGCGCCGGGCACCGAACCCGGGCCGGCCGCCGGAGCCGATGATGCGCGTGCTTGACGCGCTGGGTCATGCCCTGGCCCTGGCCGGGTCGATGACCTGGCAGGTCACCTGGTCGCTGATACTCGGCTTCACGCTGTCGGCAATCGTCCAGGCGGTGGTGCGCCGGGAGACCATCACCCGGCTGCTCGGCGACGACCGGCCGCGGAGCCTGGCAGTCGCCACCGGGCTCGGCGCCGCCTCGTCCTCATGCTCATACGCTGCGGTGGCGCTGGCCCGCTCCCTTTTCCGCAAGGGTGCCAGCTTCACGTCGGCGATGGCATTCGAGATCGCCAGCACCAACCTGGTCATCGAGCTCGGTATCATCCTGGCGCTGCTGATCTCGTGGCAATTCACCCTGGCGGAGTTCATCGGCGGTCCGATCATGATCGTGCTGCTCGCGGTGGCCTTCCGGCTGTTCGTCCGGGCCCAGCTGATCGACACTGCGCGGCGGCAGGCGGACCGCGGGCTGGCCGGGTCGATGGAAGGCCACGCCGCGATGGACATGAGCATCAGGTCCGGCGGCACCCTGCGTAACCGGCTGATGAGCCGCGATGGCTACACCGCGGTCAGCAACATCTTCGTGATGGAGTGGGCCGCCGTCATCCGCGACGTGGCCATCGGCCTGCTGATCGCCGGGGCCGTCGGCGCGTGGGTGCCGGAGTCTTTCTGGCAGCACCTGTTCCTGACCGGGCATCCGCTGGCGGCCAGGCTGTGGGGCCCGGTCATCGGGCCGGTCATCGCCGCTGCGAGCTTCGTCTGCTCGATCGGCAACGTGCCGCTGGCCGCGGTCTTGTGGAACGGCGGGATCAGCTTCGGCGGAGTGATCTCGTTCATCTTCGCCGACCTGATCATCCTCCCGATCCTGAACATCTACCGGAAGTACTACGGGACGAAGATGATGCTGGCGCTGCTCGGCATCTTCTACGCGACCATGGTCATCGCCGGGTACATCGTCGAGGTCCTCTTCGGCGCGCTTGGCCTCATCCCGGCCGAGCGCACCGCCAACGTCACCGATGCCGGCGTCTCGTGGAACTACACGACGTTCCTCAACATTGCCTTCCTGCTGCTGGCCATCGCCCTGCTGGTGCGTTTCTTCCGGTCTGGCGGCGGCCCGATGCTGCGGATGATGAACGGCAGCCCGCAGGCCGGGCAAGGGCACGAGCACGGCCAGCACACGCCGGGTGGGGCGGGCATATCAGGGCGATGACCAGGCCTCACCCGCTGGCATTGCGATCGCTGGCCGGGGTTAGGCCGCCGGGACGGCGAGCGCGAGCGCGTACGGCCCCCGGTCAAAGGAGCTCGGCGAGCCAACGGCGGGCGACTTCACCTTGCGCGGCCTGAAACGCGCGCACCGTCGGCAGCCCGGGCGGCGGGGGCAGCAGCGCGTGGCGGGTGAGAAAACCGGCCATCGCGCAGACAACCGCGGTCACGCTCTGCTGGCTGGCGTGCTGCCCGGCCTTGGACATACCCAGCAGATCGGCGAGTCCCGGGCCGCCCTGCATGGCGACGCTCGGGGCGAACAGCACCAGTTCGGCGAATGCCGCGCCCTGGCAGGCATGCGGCCAGTCCACGATGATCACGCCACGGTCCGCGGTGAGCAGCACGTTGTCCGCGCGAATGTCGCCGTGCAGCAGGGTGCGGCCGGCCGAATGCGGCTCCCAGGCCGGCTCCAGCTCCGCCAGCTCGTCAAGGTGCGCGCGGGACCACGGATCGAGCAACTCCTGATCGGGCGACCTGGCCAGCGTCCGCCAGCCGGTGAAGAGGGTAGCATGCGCCTCGGCGAACGAGCGGATCGCGATCGGGGCCGGCGTCAGCGCATCAGCCAGCCGGTCCAGCACGGCGATTACCTGCGCCAGCACCGAGCAGCCACTCGACCAGCGAAGCCGCCTCATCGGGCGTACCTGGCCGGCCAACCAGGGTCTGGCCGGACCACTGCGCCAGCACATCGTCGGTCAGGCGCCCTGCCCAGAGGCTCACCATTTACTGGTTAACATTTTGCCGGTGTTTGCCGGACAGATCTTAACCACTACAATTCGTCGTTCGGTGAATTGAGTTGCCGGTGGCCAGTGTTGCGACTGATGAGGATGAGAACTGCGCCGCTCAGCCGCGCCCGGGGCACCAGGCTGCCCGCCGGGCCGCTGTTCACGTTCCGCGGCAGCTGACCCCGGATCAGGCGCCTGGCCTGCGGCCGGCCTGGTCAGGCGCGGCAGAGGATCTCGCCGTGCGGGATGAGGAACCAGCCGTCGTCGCTGGCCGCCCACCGGCGCCATGCCCCGGCCAGGCGCTGCAGGTCCTGCTTCGTTGCCAGGCCGTACCCGACGGCGTGCTCGGCGAAGTCCGACTGCGTCACCCGGTCCGCCCACAAGCCGCCCCACCAGCTGCGTTCATCCGGGGTGGCGTAAAGCCACACGCCAGCTGATGCGCGGGGGTCGGCGAAGCCCGCGGACCGGGCCCAGGCGATCATGCGGCGCCCCGCGTCCGGCTCGCCGCCGATGGCCCTGGCGACCTGCCGGTAGAGGGCCTGCCATTCGGCAAGTTCCGGATCCTCAGGGAACCAGAACATCCCGCCGTAGTCCCCGTCGCGCGCGGCGACTGTGCCGCCGGGCCGGCAGACCCGCCGCATCTCGGCGAGGGCGGCCACCGGGTCGGTCAGGTGCTGGAGCACCTGGTGCGCGTGCACCACGTCGAAGGCCGCGTCGCGGAAGCCCAGCCGGTATACGTCGCCGGTGCCGAAGCTGACGTTGCGCAGGCCGCGCCGCGCCGCCTCCGCGCGGGCGGCGGGCAGCGCCCCGGCGGCGGCGTCAATCCCTACTACGCTGCCCTCCGGCACCCTGCTGGCGAGCCCGGCGGTGATCGTGCCGGGACCGCAGCCGACGTCGAGGACGCGAGCCGCGGGGGTCAGCGCGGGGAGCAGGTAGGCGGCGGAGTTCTCGGCGGTCCGCCACCGGTGCGACCGGAGCACGCTGTCGTGGTGGCCGTGCAGGTACGGCGTCCTGGTGTCAGGCATGCCGCCAATGATCCACGAAGCGCGCTGCCGGGCCGGACCGGACCTTGGTCAAGCGCGGTGCCCGGCGCGGGCTGGCCGGCCGGTGAAATAAGCCGGAGTGCAACATTCACCACGCTAGATCCCGTTAATAATCTGCTGTTGATTTTCTGTCTGAATTTCCGGCCGAAGCCATTGTCGCAGGTACCGGACGATCTCGGGGGTAACGGCTTTCGGCCGGCCCGGCCCGGTCCGCTGACGAAGTCACAGGAACTGTCACAGCCCGGCAACACTATCGATCCGGGCTGCGGATATGCCTGGAAGCGGGATGCACCCGGCCGGTTCGCGCCGCCACCGCCAGTGGCGGCAAGGCCCGGCCGGTTGACCCTGATGACTGGACCGGCGCGGGCGACACCGCCGGGCGCTGATCACCCGCCGAGAGGCATCGGCATAGCCTCCCGGAACTCCGGAGAGTAAATACTACTCAACTACTAGGTAAGGGTGTTGACCAGCAATGATGAAATACGGATGATTCACGGTCGGCGACGGCGAATCAACGGGGGCGATAGCAGCCGGTCCGCCGCATGTCGGCGCATTGTCAAAGATTCCAGCGTTCCGGCTACCACCAGGTCTCATTTCCGTTAACGTCCAACGCTGTTAGCCCCGTTGCTGCCCACCCGCTACAGGACAAGCAGCAAACCCGCCGAGTCTCTGGTTCACGGCCAGAGAGCCGGGGACCCAAATATCCCCGGGGTGAATCGGCGGGCCGCGCCCGCGCGAGCAGCGCCGGCCCGTTGTAGGGCTCCTCCGGCCCGAACCCGTCAGCTAACCCGGTAGGCGGCCTAGGAGAGGAGTTCGACGTGGAGCGCTTGCCCCACGGCCGGCACACTGCGGGTAAGTCTTGGCAGGCTTGTGCCAGTGCCAGAACACGGAAGAGAACGAAAGCGGCCCGCGGCACCTGGGTAGCCGTGCTCGGGTCCGCTACCGCCCTGATGGCTGCCGCCATCACGTTCGCCGGCGGCGGACGGCAGTTCATCCAGTTCGCCGCGAGCAACGGCAACGGGCCACTGCTCGGAGCCTCGGTGGCGAACATGGCCAGCCTCAAGTCGGAAACCGCCCAATTCGGCCACCTGGGGATTGTCCGCACCTACTACACCGGCCTGCCCGCCGCTAACGCGTGGACGACCGGACTGCCTGCGGCCAACCACTCGGCGGTCATCGTGAGCTTCAAGGCGAACCCGTCGGAAATCCTGTCCGGCGCTGCCGACGGCACGCTCTCGCACTTCTTCAATACCGCGCCGACCGGGCACCCGATCTACTACGTCTACTACCACGAGCCCGAGGACAACATCGCGGCTGGCCAGTTCACCGCTGCCGCCTACAAGTCGGCCTGGGCACATGTGGTGAAGCTCGCGGACGCGGCGCACAATCCCTCGCTGCACTCGACCCTCGCGCTGATGAACTGGGACCTGGAGAAGGGCTCCGGGCGCAACTGGAAGAACTACCTGCCGGGCGGCGGCATCATCAGCACGCTGGCCTGGGATGCCTATCCGGTCGGCAGCGCGGTCAACCGCAACCCGCAGCCGACGCCGCCGGCTGAGTTCATGGGCCCGTGCATCACGGCATCCAAGAGCGTCGGGCTGCCCTACGGATTCGCCGAGTTCGGCCTGTCCACCACAACCGGCAGGCCAGCCTGGATGACTAAGGTCGGCAACTACCTGATGAGCAGTGGCGCGCTGTTCGGCAGCCTCTGGAACGGGGACGCGCAGTTCCCCACGCTAAAGCTCACCGACCCGGCATCGATAGCGGTGTGGAAGAGCTTCGTGGCCCGATCCGGGACCGGGCCCGCACCGGGCCCGTCGCCCACCCCTACGGACACGGCGACGCCGACGCCCAGTCCTGGCGGCAGTACGCCGCCGGCGGTGGCCGGCCCCGGCATCACCGGGCTGGCAGTCAGCCCGGCGACCCTCACGGCTACCGGCAAGAACCACATCACGATCAGCTTCTCGATCAGCCAGGCCGCAGATGTCACCGTGGTTGTGCTGGACAGCAACGGCAGCGTGGTCCGGACGCTGACCAGGCCAGCCCGCGGGGCAGGCAAGCTCACGGTCCCGTACTACGGCTACAACGGCGGCGGCCAGCGTGTCGCGGCCGGAAGCTACAACGTACTGGTCGTCGCCAGCAACTCCGGCGGCAGCGGAACGGCCGAGACGCCGCTGACGATCAGCGCGCCGTAGGCTGAACCGCCCGGGCCGTGGCGGCACCGACCACGGTGCCCGGGGACAATGACCGGCCGGGTGGGGGCCGTGCCCTGGGCACGGCCCCCACCCGGTCCGTCGTCGCTGCCATCGTTCCCGTCCGGGCATAGGATCCTCGCATGCCCGCTGCGGACGACCTGGCCGCCTTCGCGGTCACCGCGTTCATCATCATCGTGATCCCGGGCCCGAGCGTGCTGTTCATCGTCGCGCGGGCGCTCGCGCACGGCACCAGGGTCTCCGTTCTCACCGTCATCGGCAATACCGCCGGGGAGTACGTGCAGGTGGCCGCCGTTGCGTTCGGAGTTGGCCTGCTCGCCGAGCGGTCAGTGGCGGTCTTCACGGTGCTGAAGCTGTTCGGCGCGGCCTACCTGGTGTTCCTGGGCGTGCAGACATTCCGGTACCGGCGGTCACTCGCGGCGGCGCTGACTCCTGAGCTGGAAGCCCAGCCGGCTCATCGCTACTTCCTGCAGGGATTCATCGTCGGGATCTCCAACCCGAAGACGGTGATCTTCCTGGTCGCCATCTTGCCGCAGTTCGTTACCCGGGCGGGCGGGGCTGTCCCGGTGCAGATCCTGCTGCTCGGGCTGATCTTCTCGGCCATCGCGCTGATCAGCGACACCATCTGGGGGCTGGCCGCCGGGACCGTGCGATCATGGTTTGCCCGCTCCCCGCGGCGGCTGGAACTCGTCGGCGGTGTCGGGGGCCTGTGCATCGTGGCGATCGGCGTCGGCCTCGCCGTTACCGGCCGGAAGGACTGAGCTGAGCCTGCCCGATGAGCCGTCGTCAGCCGCGATGCTGGCCAGATCCTCGCGGTCGCCGCTGGTAGCCGCGAGCCAGCTGGGCGATCGGCCGGCCTGCCAACCTGTCATCGCCTGACTACAGCATGACGCCGCTGCTAGACCTGCGCAAGGCCGCGCAGGCCCAGCAAAGGCGCAGCACGGCTACCCGCGCATTAGGTCTCGCGGTACGGTCGATGTACAGCTTCGCGATGGGAGACGCAAATTGGGTTTCGTGCTGGCGGGCGCCATTGCCCTGCTGGTAGTTGCCGCGGTCGCGAGTGCCAGGCACGTGCGCCATGAAACACGCCGTGACTATGGTCCGTCCGTAGTCGTGCGCAGAGTGCGGCGAGCCGCGGCCGGGGATCCCTGCATCTGCGGTGGCACGATAGGAAGAATCTCAGACCAGTCTGGCGATCGCCTCGGCTGCTCGGCATGTGAGCGCTCGTGGACAATTGACGGGCGAAAGATCGTCCGGCGCTGACTGGTCAAGGAGAAGATAGGCATGGAATCCTCCGGCGTACTTTCCTCGGCTCTGGATGCGATCGGCGGGACCCCGCTGATCCGGCTGCGCAAGGTTGTGCCGGACGGGGCAGCCAAGGTGCTGGTCAAGCTGGAGGTTGGCAACCCGACTGGCAGTTATAAGGACCGGATGGCGCTGGCGATGGTCGAGGGGGCCGAGCGGCGGGGCGCCTTGCGGCCAGGGCAGCGCGTGGTCGAATTCACCGGCGGCAGCACCGGCTCCTCGCTTGCCTTCGTCTGCGCGGTCAGGGGCTATCCGCTCTCGCTGGTCTCGTCCGACGCCTTCTCGCCGGAAAAGCTTCGGACTATGCGTGCTTTCGGGGCGGACCTGACGGTGGTGCCGAGCGAAGACGGCAAGATTACCCCTGACCTTTTCGACCGGATGCGGGACGAGGTAAGGCGAATCATCGAGCGTGACGGAGCGTTCTGGACGGATCAGTTTCACAATGCCGACGCCTTGCACGGCTACGCCGTGATGGGGCGCGAGATACTGGCGCAGGCCGGTTCGAGCGGGAAGCCGATCGACGTCTTCTGCGCAGCAGTCGGCACCGCAGGCATGCTGGTAGGCGTTTCGCAGGCGCTGCGCGCGGGGGGTAGCCCAGCCCGGGTCGTCGCCTTCGAGCCGGCCACCTCACCGATGCTTACGGCCGGGTTCGGCGGGCCGCACCGGGTGGAAGGCACGGCCGCCGGGATCGTGCCGCCGATTCTCACCCGGGACGCCTATGACGAGGCGCGGACGGTCGACGAGGACCAGGCGCGAGATATGGCAGTGCAGCTTGCCCGCAGGGACGGGGTTTTCGCCGGCACCTCGTCCGCGCTCAACGTGGTCGGGGCGATCAAGCTGGCACAGGAGCTTGGCGAGGGCCGGACGGTCGTGACGGTAGCCGTCGACAGCGGGCTGAAGTACCTGGCGGGCGACCTGTTCGGGACCTAATCCGCCTCGTCGCCGGCTGTTGTGCACCGGGCCGCTGCACAACAGCTATGCCAGCCTGACGGTGCGCCCCACTGCGAGGGGATCTCAGGATTCCCCGGCCCGGCGCTGGACGAACTCGAAGCCGAACCGTCCCTTCACGCACAGGTGGCCGCTGCTGACGTCATGGTCGAGGGGTGAAGTCACCTTCACGATCCGGTTGTCCTGCACATGCAGTTCGAGGTTGCAGCCGACACCGCAGTAGGGGCAGATGGTGGTGGTGACGCTCTGCTTCGACTCGTCCCATGCACCGGCCTGCCGCAGGTTGTACTCGCTGGCGAACATGAGAGCGCCGGTGGGGCAGACCCCGATGCAATTGCCGCAGTACACGCAGGCCGAGTCGGGCAGGCTGACGTCGAACTCGGTCGAGATGCGAGCCTCGAATCCCCGGCCTGCTACCGCGATGGCGAAGGTGTTCTGGGCGTCCTCGCCGCACGCCTCCACGCACTTGTAGCACAGGATGCAGCGCGAGTAGTCCCGGACGTAGCTGTCGTTGTCGTACTTCACCGGCTGGGCGACCGTCTCGGCCGCGGCGTCCTCGGTCGCGTGGTGCTCGCCGGGCCGGGCGGCGTCCCGCTCCCCGGCTGCATGTGCCGGGCCCGGCTCGCCGTACCGGCCCGGGTCGGCGCCATATTGCTGCATCCAGCCGCGCACCTCCGGCGCGGCCAGCGTCATGTCGGCGGAGGACGCCAGGAACTCAAGCACCATCTTCCGGCTGGTGCGCACCCGCTCGGAGTCGGTGCGCACGATCATGCCGGGCTCGGCCTTCCGCGAGCAGGCCGGCGCCAGCGTGCGCGATCCTTCCACCTCGACCACGCATACCCGGCACGCGTTCACCGGGGTGAGGTTTTCCAGGTAGCAGAGCGTAGGCGTGTCAATGTTCTGCTGCCGGCACGCGTCGAGCAGCGTGGCGCCTTCCGGGACGCGTACCGTTTCCCCGTCGATCGTGACGTCGACCAGCCGCCTGGGCGCTTCCAGGAACACCGTGCTCACGCCGGCTCCATTCCGTTGCCGCCTGTTCCGGGCCCGCCTGTTCCGGGCCCGCCTGCTGCGGGCCCGCCTGCTGCGGGCCCGCCTGCTGCGGGCCCGCCTGTTCCGGGCCCGCCTGCTGCGTTGCCGCCGATCAGGCCGAGCTGCACGGCAGAGGCGACCGCGCTGACCGCCGTCTGGCCGAGACCGCAGATCGAGGCGTCGCGCGCGACCGCGGCGATGTCATCAAGCAGGCCGAGTTCACGCTCGGCCGAGCCGAGCGGGGCACCGCGCACCAGGCGGCCGAGCAATTCCTCCTGGCGGACCGTGCCGACCCGGCACGGCACGCACTGGCCGCAGGACTCATCCCGGAAGAAGCGGGCGATCCGCCGGAGAAAACTCGTAATCTCGACGGTGTTGTCAAGCACCAGCACCACGCCAGAGCCCAGCGTCGCGCCGATGGCCCGTACCCCCTCGAACGTCAGCTGGGTATCCAGCGCATCCGGCCCGACAAACGAGCCAGCCGCGCCGCCGAGCAGCACCGCCCGCACCGGCCGGCCGCCGCGCACTCCGCCGGCCGCATCGATCACCTGGCGCAGCGTGACCCCGAATTCATGCTCGTACAGGCCGGGCCGTTCGACGCAGCCGGAGAGGCAGAATAGCCGGGTGCCGGTGGATTCGGCGGTGCCGATCTCGGCGAAGGCTGGCCCGCCGATCCGGAGGATCTCCGGCACGCAGAGCAGCGTCTCCACGTTGTTGATGGCGGTCGGCTTGCCGAACAGGCCGGACTGCGCGGGGAACGGCGGCTTGTTGCGCGGCTCGGCCCGCTTTCCCTCGATCGAGTTGACCAGGGCGGTTTCCTCGCCGGCGATGTAGGCACCTGCTCCCCGCCTGATCTCGATATCGAAGGCGAAGCCCTCGCCCATCACGTCGGGGCCGAGGAACCCGCGGGCGCGCGCCTGCCCGACAGCGCGCCGCATCCGCTCCTCCGCCAGCGGGTACTCGCCCCGGATGTAGATGTAGCCCTGCTCGGCCCCGCAGGTGTAGCCCATGATGGTGACGGCTTCGAGCAGGGCGTACGAGTCTTCCTCCATCAGCACCCGGTCCTTGAAGGTGCCGGGCTCGGATTCGTCGGCGTTGCAGACGACATAGTGCGGGCGGACCGGGTTAGTGGCCACGGCCTCCCATTTCACCCCGGTCGGGAACGCCGCGCCGCCACGGCCGAGCAGCTTGGCGTCCTTCAGTTCCCGGATCACGGCCTGCGGCCCGGCCATCACGGCCCGCCGGAGCATCTCGTACCCGCCCGCCGCGCGGTAGGAGTCGAGCGAGCTGGGGTCGACCTGCGCTACCCGCCGCAGCAGCCGGAGCGGGGAGCGGTCGCCCGCTACCTGCGGGACGAGCGGGCTGGCCGCAGGCTGCGCGGACGCGGGCTGCTCAGCCGACCGGGCCGGCCGCAACTGGTCGGGGTCCACCGGCGCCAGCACCGCCCTGGCCGGGTGGGCGCCCGCATGCAGGATCATCGCCGCCGAGCCGCGGTCGCACTGGCCCAGGCAGGGGCTGCGCTGCCAGGTGACGCCGGCTCCGTTGGAGCCGGCTTCCATGCCCTCGGCCCCGAACCGGCGCTCCATCTGCTCGCATGCCTGCTCCGCGCCGTTGACCTGGCAGGCGAGGTCGTCACAGACATGGATGGCCACGGCGGGAGCGGGGGTGGTGCGGAAAAGGGCGTAGAACGATGCCACCCCGTACGCGTCGGCCGGCGGGATGGTGAGCCTGGCGCAAATGTGATCGAGGGCGCCCGGGCTGATCCAGCCAATCCGATCCTGTACCGCATGCAGCACCGGCAGCAGCAGGTGCCGCTGGGCCCGGGCCGCGTGGCCGCCGACTGCCATATGCCCGTCAGCCGCCGCGCGCTGCCCGCCTTCCCAGCCGGTCTGCGGCGGCCCGAGCAACTCCGCGACGGCAGCCCGCTCCTCGCCGGTGGCCGGCGCCGCGGCCCCGAACAGCAGATCCAACTAGGCACCTGCCTTCGCGGGCCGGCTTTCGTGGCCGCTGGGAGTGGTCGTGCCAGGCTTGTCCACCCGGATCGCCGTCGCCTTGAACTCGGCCGTGCCGGATTTGGGATCCCAGGCGTCCAGCGTGAGCACGTTGGTTTCAACCTGCTCGGGGAAGTGCAGGGTCATGAAGGCGAGCCCGGCCCGGAGCGTCTTGTCGACATGAACTGGCGCCTGCACTGACCCGCGCCGCGATGATATTCGCGCCACCTCGCCCTCGGCCAGTCCAAGCCGGGCCGTGTCCTCGGGCGAGAGGTTGAGCGTCTCCGGCCGCCGGAGCGGCGATTCGTACAGCCCGGTCTGCACGCCGGTGTTGAACGAGTCCAGCCGGCGCCCGGTGGTGAGCCGGATCGGGAACTCGGGGGTCAGCTCGTCCAGCGGCGGGTCCTGCACCACCGGCATGAACGGGGCCGGCGCCCCGCGCCCGGCCGGGTCCTCCGCCCATAGCCGGGCGTGCAGGAACAACTCGCCGGGGTGCTGCTCGTCGGGGCACGGCCACTGGATGCCGCCAAGCTCATCCAGCCGCTGGTAGCTCATCCCGGCGTGCATTGGGGACAGCGTACGCAGCTCGTTCCAGGCGTCCTCGGCGGACGGCTGCCCCCAGTCGGTGCCGAGGCGCCGGGCGATCTCGCAGATGATCTCGATGTCGTCACGCGCGCCGGAGGGCGGTTCCAGGGCCTTGCGCACCCGCTGCACCCGGCGCTCGCTGGAGGTCACGGTGCCCTCCCCCTCGCACCATGTCGCGGTGGCCGGCAGCACGACATCGGCGAGCTCGGCGGTGCCGGTGACGAACATGTCCTGGACGACCAGGTGCTCCAGTCCGCTGATGAGCTTGCGGGCCCGGCTGGTGTCCGCCTCCGAGCGCAGCGGATTCTCGCCGACGATGTAGCAGGCGGTGAGCTGGCCGGCTTCCATGGCGTCGAACATCTCCGACAGGTGCCAGCCCTTCCTGGGCGGCAGCGGCGCGCCGTAGGCGGCCTCGAACCTGGCCCGGGCGGCCAGGTCGGTCTCGACGTCCTGGAAGCCGGTCAGCTTGTTGGGGATGGCCCCCATGTCGCCGCCGCCCTGCACGTTGTTCTGGCCGCGCAACGGAACCAGCCCGGATCCGTACCGGCCGACGTGGCCGGTGAGCAGGGCCAGGTTGATGAGCGCGAACACGTTGTCGGCTGCGTTGTGGTGCTCGGTGATGCCGAGAGTCCAGCAGATCTGCGCCCGGTCGGCCCGGGCATAGTCATGCGCCAGCTGCCGGATCAGGCCGGCTGGCACGCCGGTGTCGCGCTCTGCCCGGGCCAGCGTGTATGGCTGCACGGACGCCGTGAAGGCATCGAAGCCGGTGGTGGCCCGCCGGACGAATTCCTCGTTCACCAGCCCGGCCTGGATGATCTCGCGGGCGATGGCGTTCGCCAGCGAGATATCAGAATCCCACTTCGATGCCGAGCCATCCGTCCGCCCACTGCGCTGACGGGGTCCGCCGGGGGTCGACCGCGTACAGCCGGGCGCCTCGCCGGATGCCCTTCAGCACATGGTGAAAGAAGATCGGGTGCGCGTCGCGCGCATTCGACCCCCACAAGATGATGAGGTCAGCGTCTTCCGCTTCCCGGTAGGAGCTGGTACCGCCGCCCGCTCCGAACACTGCCGCCAGACCGACGACGCTAGGAGCGTGTCAAGTTCGGTTGCAGCTGTCGATGTTGTTACTGCCCATCACGGCCCGGGTGAACTTCTGCGCCATGTAGTTCATCTCGTTCGTGGCCTTGGAGCAGCTGAACATGCCGAAGGATGTCGTTGCGTCCCGCTCCCGGGCGACCGCGAACCCGGCTGCCGCGCGGTCAAGGGCCTCGTGCCACGAGGCCGGCCGAAGCTTTCCGTTGTCCCGGACAAGGGGCTCCGTCAACCGTACCTGCTTGCGCATCGAGCACACCTTCCTGGCGGAACATAGCGAACGAACTGATCGTAGCGCCCGCCCTCGAGCCGGAGCTAGCTCGCGGGCCAGCCGGTGCTGCGGGAACGGCAGGTCAGAAAGATGATTAACGAGTCCAAGGCGGGCCGGTGATCGCGGCCGACGTACCCTGCTCGAAGGGGCGAAAGAGGGGAAGGTCGGATCCTTTGTCCGGACGGACGGCGCGACGGCGGGTGCTGCGGATCTCGCTGCCGGACGACGGGCGGCCCGGCGACGCCACGGCGCGTGCTGACTTTCTAGCGGCCGAGGAGCCGCTCGGGATCAGGGTGGGCGGCACCGCGCTGGCCATGACCATGCGCACTCCGGGCGACGATCTCGAGCTCGCCGCCGGGTTCCTGGTTGGTGAAGCCGTGATCCGCTCGCCAGCCGACATCGCCGGGATCAAGCTCTGCGACGGAACTGCCTGCGGTCACGGCGACCACGAAGGGCTGGGCAACATCGCCGACGTGACCCTGGCCGCGGGCGTCACCGTCGCGCCGAGTGCCCGGCGGAGCTTCCTGACCACCAGCGCATGCGGCATCTGCGGGAAGACGAGCATCCATGACATCTGCGTGCTGCCAACGGCCGCGCTAGCCGGGGACCCGGCGCGCTTCGCGCCCGCCGTGCTGGCCGTGCTGCCGGGACGGCTGCGCGACGCGCAGCAAGTGTTCTCGCGCACCGGCGGCCTGCATGCCGCCGGACTGTTCACCGCCGGCGGCGAGCTGATCTGCGTCCGTGAGGACGTAGGCAGGCATAACGCCGTCGACAAGGTGGTGGGCTGGGCGCTGCTGGACGATCGCCTGCCGCTGGCGGGCTGCATCCTGCTGGTCAGCGGGCGGGCCTCGTTCGAGCTGGTCCAAAAAGCCGTCCTGGCCGGAATCCCGCTCCTTGCCGCTGTCTCCGCGCCGTCCTCGCTTGCCGTCGACCTGGCCGAGGAAGCAGGCCTTACCCTGGTCGGCTTCCTGCGCGGCCCGTCGATGAACGTCTATACCGGAGCGCACCGGCTGTCGGCCTGACCGATCCGGTGGCCGGGCCTGCCGCACGGCTGTGTCGCTGGCCCCGGCAGCCCGTGGCCGGCCCGGCGCGCGGCCGGGACTTCGCTCGTCGCCCGCCCGGTCACCCGGTGCGTGCGGCGGGCTGGCCGGCGGCGGTCAGGCGCCGGGGTCGGCGGCACCCGGCCAGCCGCGGGCAAGCTCCTGGAGCTTCGCGGCGGTTTCCGCCAGCGGTTCGCCGCGGCCAACCGCAACGCCAAGGAAGTATGCGGTCAGCGGCGCGGCCGGCCGGTCCACCGCGTGGGCCACGACCCTGGCCAGGTTAAGTACCGTTTTCTGGCTGGCATCCTCCGGATCAAGGCCGAGTTCGGCGCATAGCGCGTCAGTCCAGTCATCCAGCGTGCTCATCGTCCTCCGTTCGATATCGGCTGCCCGGCGGCTCCCGCATGATCCTGCGATCGTCCGCCAGCCGCCGGGTGATTCCTGCCCGGTCTAGCCACTCAAGCAGCGGAATCACGACCCGCCGCGTCGTCCGCAGCGCCAGCCTCGCCTCCGCCGCCGTGAACGGCTGCGGCAGGCGGGCCAGAATCCGCGTCGCCTGTTCGGCTGCGTCGGCGGCCAGGACCACATTGCCGGGCAGCCGGCGCAGCAGGCCTGCGCGCTCCGCCGCTGCGGCTGCCCGTGCGTCGAGCCCAAGCTCACGCAGCCGCTCAGCGTCAGGTGCGCTGAACGGCGCATCCGCCAGGCCGGTGAGCACCGCCTGGACCGCATCGGCCACCCGTGGTGGCAGGCCCGGGTGGCCGGCCCGCACGGAACTGCCGCCAGCGGCCAGGTGGCCGGGCGCCCGGGCGCGGCCAGCAGCATCCGGCTGCTCGCTTTCGCGGCTGCCGCCAGTGCGGCGCAGGTATCCGCCGCTCGCCTCGATCAGGTGGTCGCCGTCGCCGCTTACCTGCCCGGATGCGAGCGCCTCGACCAGGCCGCGGTCGGGCAGGCCCAGTTCGGCTCTGGCCGCATCGACCGGAAGGCCTGCGGCCAGCGGATCGCGCGTCGCGTGCGCGGCGACCGCCGCAGCCAGCAGCTGACGCAACCGCTGCCAGTGCACCGGGTCTGCCAGCCATTCCCCGCTGACTGGCGGCGGCAGGTCGTGCAGGCCCATGGCCGCTGCCGTGCTGGCCCGCAGCAGCCGGTGCCGGCGCAGCAGGTCCGGCGTGGCCGGCGGCTCGGGCCACGAGGCCAGCTCTCGCTCCGCGGCAGCGGCGGCGCCGTTGCCGTGCAGCCGTGGCGGCAAGACGTCGAGCACTGTCGCACCAAGAATCGGCTGGCTGCGGGCCTGGTCCGCGGCCGCGCCAGGATCGCGGAGCAGCACCCGGTCGCCGACATGCAGCGGCAGCGGGCGGTCCAGGTTCAGCCTGGCGACCCGGCTGCCCAGCATCCGCACCTGCGCCACGGCGCGTGCCGCGCCAATGTGCATCAGCAGCCGGGGCGGCAGCCGCACGGGGCCAGGCGGCTGCTGGTGCGCCGGCCGACCCGGCGTCAGGCGGACGTCGATCACGCTGGTCACCGTCCAGCGGCTGGCCTGAATGAGTGCCATGCCGCGGCTCAGCTCTCGCGTGCCGATGCCCCGCAGGTTCAGCGCCACCCGGGCGACGCCGCTGACCTGAGCGGCCGGCGCGCCAAGCGACTGCACACCCTTGATCCGCATCGTGCGCATGGCGGGGGTCGCCGTCAGCTCGTCCCCGGCGTGCACGGTCCCTGCCTGCAAGGTCCCGGTGACAACGGTCCCACTGCCTTTGACGGCGAATACCCGATCCAGCCACAGCCGGACATCGCCCTGCGGGTCAGGCTGCGGGAGCCGCGCCGCGAGCCTGCCGAGCGCGGCGACCAGATCCGGCATCCCCTGGCCAGTGAGCGCGCTGACCGCGACGGCTTCTAGCCCGCCCGGGTTCGCCCGGGCATCCGGAGCCGGCCAGGCGCCCGCGCTTGCGGCCGGCCCGGTTCCGCGGCCGAGACTGGTATCCGCGATCCGGAGCGCGGCCTGCCGCAGCGCCGGCGCCGGGTCAGCCAGGTCGGCTCGCGTGATCACCAGGATGCCGTTGCGGACACCGAGTGCGTCGATCGCCGCGAGATGGTCGGCAGACTGCGGCATCCAGCCCTCGTCGGCGGCGACCACGAACATCACGGCAGGCGCCGGGCCCGCGCCGGCCAGCATATTTGATACGAATCGCTCGTGCCCGGGCACATCGACGAACGCGAGCTCAGCACCGGACGGCAGCGTCATCCAGGCGAAGCCAAGGTCAATGGTCATGCCCCGGCGCCGCTCCGCTTCCCAGCGATCCGGCTCCATCCCGGTGAGCGCGCGCACCAGCATCGACTTCCCGTGATCGACATGCCCGGCGGTCGCGATGACGTGCACCGCTACTCCCGGCCCGGGGGAGACAGGCCTTCAGCGGACGCCGTTGCCGCGGGCGATGGGGCGTCATCGCGAGCCGCGATGGCGAGCACGGCCGCAACCAGCCGCTTATCGTCGGCCGGCCCGACGGCGCGCAAGTCGAGCAGCAGCCGGCCGCCCTCGATCCTGCCGACTACCGCTGGCACGTCGCCGCGGCGCACCGCCGCACCTGACCGCAAGTCAGCTGCCAGCTGTTCGGGAAGGGACAGCGCGGCACTCGGCAAGGTCACGCCCGGGCCCCCGCCGCCACCGACGACAGCGGCCGTCGGTACCGCCCGGCAGTCGACGCCGGCAGCTGCTAGCCGCCCGGCCTGGGCCTCGGCACGCGCCCTGATCGACGACGGGCTTGCCGTCAGTGCCTGCGGGACTGGCGCAACCGGGCCGGTAAGGGTTGCCTCAAGGGCGGCAAGTGTCAGCTTGTCCACCCGCAGCGCCCGCGCCAGCGGGTGGCGCGCGAGCCGGGTAACCGTCTCCGCCCGGCCCAGCACCAGGCCCGCCTGCGGCCCGCCGAGCAGCTTGTCGCCGCTGGCGGTGACCAGGCCAGCGCCGGCCCGCAGCCAGGAGTCGGCATCGGGCTCATCGGGGAGAACTGGGTTCGGCCTGAGCAACCCGGATCCGATGTCCCCGACCACCAGCACCCCGAGGCTGGCGAGCTCCCCTACGCTGACGGACGCCGTGAAGCCCTCGATCAGGTAATTGGACGGATGCACCTTCAGGATGAACGCCGTCTCAGTGCTGATCGCCTGCCGGTAGTCGGCAAGCACGGTCCGGTTAGTCGTACCTACCTCGCGGATTCTGGCGCCCGTCGATTGCAGCAGGTCAGGCAGCCGGAATCCATCGCCAATCTCGATCAGCTCGCCGCGGCTGACGATGATCTCGCGCCCGGCAGCCAGCGCCGTGGCCGCCAGGGTCAGCGCGGCAGCGTTGTTGTTAACCACGTGCACCGCTCCGGCTGCCGGAACTGCCCGTGCGAGAACGTCAAGGGCGCCTGCGCCACGGCGGCTCCGCTTGCCCGATGCCAGGTCAAACTCCACGTCCGTGCAGCCCGCCGCAGCCCGCACCGCATCGCGCGCGGCAACCGACAGCGGCGCGCGGCCGAGATTGGTGTGCACGACAACGCCCGTCGCGTTGATCACCGGGGTCAGGCTGGCGGCGGCCGGCGGCAGCGAGGCTGCCGCAGCGTCGGCGACGCTCGCCGGGCTGATGGCCCCAGCGCGAGCCAGTTCCTGGGCACGGACAACCGCCGCCTTGACCAGCGCCGCGCCCAGCAGTCCCCGCGCCGCGGCCAGGCGAGGGTCGGCCAGCACGACGTCAGTTCTCGGCACGTGACGGCGCGGGTCCACAATCGCGACCCTACGCCGTCACGGCCGGCGGCCATTTTCAGGCCGAGTCCACGCGGAGGCGGACGGGAATCGAACCCGCCGACGACGCGACGCGCCGCCCACCGGTTTTGAAGACCGGGGGGGCCACCAGGCACCCGGACGCCTCCGGGGCTGACGTTACCCGCGCCCGGGCGGCGCCCGCCATTCCCGTCCGCGGAGCACAGCCACCCCGGTGATCAAGAGCGCGCCCGGGCAGCCGCTACATTCGAGCATGTGACGAGCCCGAGTGCCTTCCGGCTTACCCAGTACGCGCACGGCGGCGGCTGCGCCTGCAAGATCCCGCCAGGCGAGCTGGAGGAAATAACAGCCAGGCTCATGCCCGCTGACCCGGGCACGAGCCTGATGGTGGGAGTCGAGCATGGCGACGACGGCGCCGTGGTGCGAGTCAGCCCGTCCATGGCGGTCGTGGTGACCGCCGACTTCTTCACTCCCGTCGTCGATGACGCTTACACGTTCGGGCGGATCGCTGCCGCCAACGCCCTGTCCGACATCTACGCGATGGGCGGCGAGCCGCTGGTTGCGCTGAACCTGCTCGGCTGGCCACGCGACAAGCTGCCGGCCGAGCTAGCGGCAGAAGTGCTGCGCGGCGGCCTGGACGTGGGGCGCGCGGCGCACTGTCATGTAGCTGGCGGGCACAGCATCGACGATCCCGAGCCGAAGTACGGCATGGCGGTGACCGGCACCGCGGACCCGGCCGCGTTGCTGCGGATCGACGCCGGGCAGCCTGGCCTGCCGCTGAGCCTGACCAAGCCGGTCGGCACCGGGGTGCTCAATGCCTGGCACAAGGCAACGGGCGCGATCAGCGCGGCAGCGATCGACGTGATGACGACGCTTAACGCCGACGCCAGCCGGCTGGCGCTTGCCGCCGGGGTCAGGTGCGCTACCGACGTAACCGGATTCGGCCTGCTGGGCCACCTGTTCAAGCTTGCCCGGGCCAGCGGGGTCTCGGCGATAGTCGACCACGCGGCAGTGCCGCTCATCGAGGGCACGCGGGCGGCGGCGCGGGCCGGGCATATACCTGGCGGGAGCCGGCGAAACCTCGAATGGGTCCTTCCGCACACCGACGTGGGCGCGCTGGACGAGGAGGACCTGCTGCTGCTCGCCGACGCGCAGACGTCGGGCGGGCTGCTAGTGGCCGGGGAGCTGCCTGGAGCGTCAGTGATCGGAGAGCTCGTCCCGCGCCGCGGCAGCGTGCTCATCCTCCGGTAGCCCGGTCGGAGGCAAGTTGCCGTACGAGCACTCGGGTGAGGTCGGCCGGGTGCGAGAGCGGCGTCATGTGGCCGGCTCCCTCGGTGACGCCGAGGCGGGCGTGCTGGATACTCCTGAGCACCGCGTCGCAGATTGCCCGGCCCACGAAGGCCATGTGACACGGTACCGGGACCGGCTTGGCCGCGGCTACGTCCGGTCCGCTCACCGCCGGGCAATAGAAGATCTTCAGGCTTGGCATCCCGCGGCCCACCCCGGCCGGCAACAGGCTGCGTCAGACGGCCCGGCTGCTGACGGTCACGGCGTTCGGCAGGGGTAGTGCCCGGGCGCAGATTACGCTCATCGTCCGCCTTGCCGCGCTGATCGAGACCGTCGCCAACCTGCGCGAAGCGCGACTGCGCGTCGCCCAGGCGGCTGCCGCCGACCGGGCCGCCCGCCAGCTCACCGTCGCGGAGAGGGCTTCGGCAAGCCGACGAGGACGTCAAGCCCGAGGTGCTCATCCCTTTGCCGTTCAGCAATACTCAGTATACTACACGGTATGATAACGAGTTTGAGCGACTCATGAGCGTACGGCATGCGATGCTCAGCGCTGCTGAGCGAGGGACCCCAGTACGGGCGCGGGCCGCGTCGCCGGAGTTCCGGCCAGCTCGTCGAGCGAGGATAGCTGCTCGTGGTCGCCGTGCTCCTGCTCGCGGCGACCGCGTGGCTCGTGCGTCACCGCGCGGCGTGACTCCCTCGGCTGGCCTCACTCGCGGACGCCGGCCGGTGCCGGATGCCTGACGGACCGCTCGAGCCGCAGGCCGTGGCGTCGCTCGAGCGGCAGGCCGGCCGCCGGACCGCCCGCCGATCCCTCTCTCGTTGGGCGGTCCATCTCGGTCTCTTGTGCTCGGCAGCGGCCGCACTCGGCACGCTGGACCTGCTGCACGTGCGGATCGCCATCCACACCGACGTCGGCCTTGTCTTCGTCGGGCTTGTGGTCATGCACCTGGCCCAGCGCCGCCGGACCCTCGCTCGCATGGCCGCCCAGAACGTCCGGGCCCGGACGTTCGTCGGACGGAGGATCCGCCTCACCGTTTCGGACCTCCTGCTCCTCTTCATCACCCTGAACGTGCTCGTGTCAGGCGTCCTGGACTGGAGCCGCGGCGTGCTAACACGGCTGCCGCTCCCCAGGCAATTCGACAGGTGGCACGCTGACTCCGGGCTCGTCCTCGTCGTATACCTGGCGGTGCACGTCTGGCGTCGGAGGAAGCGCCTCCGGCGGTCGACGATCCGATAGCGGGCGATGCCGGGTGCGGACCCGACATCGCCGGGTGACGACCCGACATCGTAGGCAAGCACCTATCCGTGGCCCGATTCAATCAGTGTCGCCGTCTCGACCTGCGCCGTCACTGTGGACCTGGGCGTCATGGCATCGGGGAAGTGGCCGTGAGAGACCGCAGTGGACCCTGCCCAATCACGCTAAGGGCACGCCGGTCCCGCGGTGGCAGCGGTCTTAGCGGTCTCGGGGTTCAGGCGATAAGCAGGCGAAGGCCAAGCTCTGCCGCCTCGAGATCGACGAGGTCGCGGTTGCGTTCGGCCCACCGGCCTGAGGCGAGGTCATCACGCAGGCTGTGCACTGCCCTCTGCTCGGCGTCCGGCCCGACTCTGGCCCAGACCGATATGCCGCGACGGACATTCTCCGCCAGGTATGCCTCGGGCCGGCGCCAGTAGGCCTCGAAGAAGCCGTCCGCGCAGTCCCACGGAATGAGCACCGGCTCGGGGCGGGCTCCGATCGCGCGGGCCAGTTCGGTCAGCGAAGGCCGCCCTACGAGGAGGTCAGCGACCTCAGGCAGGTAGTCGCGAGTAAGCCAGAACCGGCGACGCCATCCGGTGTCACTGCTGTCGTGCGTGAACACCACCACGCGGCGAGCCACGCGCCGCATCTCGCGCAGGCCCGCGATCGGGTCCTGCCAGTGATGAACGGTGGCAAAAGCCATCGCGGCGTCGAAGGACTGGTCCTCGAACGGAAGGCTCTCCGCGGTGGCAGCCACGCACTGCGCTGAGCCTGCGGGACGCTGCGCACGCATGAGCGCCGACGGCTCCACCGCGGTGACGTCACGGTCGGAGGGCTCGTAGGAGCCGGTGCCCGCCCCGACATTAAGCACGGTCCGCGCATCGCCGAGCGCAGCCCAGACCTGCGCGGCGATCCGCGGCTCGGTGCGCCGCGTCCCGGTGTAAGTGGCTCCGATGGTGTCATACAACTGCGCGCTGGACATGACACAGCCTTCCTGGCTGTCACCACCGCCGTCCCCGCACCGCGCGTGTGGCCCGGGTAACGTGTCGCTGCCCGGAGTGCTCGTCGCTTGCGCACCATTTCATCACATTGGCCGACCTGACGTTCCGCAGGCCACCGGCCAGAGCGTAGCCAGCACACCCAGCTAGCCAGGTCACCGCCGCTAGCCGCCCGGCCGACCGGTGACCTCGGCTCCCGGCCTATGCGGCGGCTGGTACCAGATTCTGGGGCAGCCGTCGGTGCGGCAGGGAATGTGCTTGGCCAGCCATTCGCCGTGGCCGGGCGACACGAACATGTCCTGCCTGCCGTGCAACAGCAGGATCGGGACAGCGATGTCGGCGAGGGTCGAATCCTCGGGGCCGGCCTTGGTGACCTGGGCCGACACCGGGAGGCCCTGGCCGCGCAGGAGGAAGCGGTCAGCCTGGGGCGCCCGGTCGCGATGCCGTAGGACTTCAGCGCCTGGACCACGAGGTCGCCGCCGGACATCGCGTACCCGTCCGTGATCGCTACGATCGGCCCGCGCGGTGCCTCGGAGGGGTAGGTCAACGGCTCCTCGTATCGGGACAGGTTCCAGCCGATGATGCGCCGGGCGAGCTTCTCGGCCACCAGCTGCTCCGCGTCGCCACCCGACGTGCCCCGCAAATCCACGATCAGGCCGTCTTGCCGGAACTCGGTGTACAAGTCCCGGTGGAGCTCCGCGGCCTGGCCGGCCAGCAGCGCGTTCGGGCCGAGGTCCGGGTCCACCGGCCGCCCGTCCACCGCGACGATGAGATCGCCCGGCGCCGCGGCGACGCCCGGCGCGGCCAGCGGGGAGCGCGCGGCGATCACCGACGACTCGCCGGGCAGGATACGCGCGATCCGCCAGGTCCCGTCCCCGGCGGGCTCGACGTCGGCGGGCTCGACGTCGGCGCCGAGCAGGCCCTGAGCCAGCGCCGGGTCACCGCCCGAGCCCGCGCGATCTCGGTGATGACCGGCTCGCCATCCAGCGCCACCGTCAGCAGCTGGCCATCAGCGCATGCGACCGCTGCCGCGCACCCGTCCGGCGCCACCGCCAGCTCCAGGATCCGGCCGAACTCGCCATGACCGATCCGCCGCGCAGCCGAGCCATCAGCGGGGATCACGTCCAGACCGTCCTCCCCGCCGTTATCTGACGCGCAGGCAACCGCGTCCGTGCCGGGGATGATCACCGGAAGCCGGCCGCGTACGCCTGGCTCGGCGAGCAGGGCCCGGGCAGGCTCGTCCCGGCCGGGCAGCCAGTGCACGGTACCGCGCACCTCGGCGGCAAGCACCCGGCCGCTGGAATCCAGCGCGAACGAGCCCAGCTGCTGCTTCGCGGACACCGGATAGGGGGCCCGCCCGGAGCGGACTCCGCTAAGCCGTATGTCCAGGCGCGCCGGCTCGGCGTCGAGCGACTGGAGCAGCCAGAATCTCCCCGGCCTGCTGGTAGACCGCGCGCTGCCCGTCGGTCGTCGCGTGCCGGGCGTAGTACTGGCCGAGGTCGGTGTGGCGGCGCAGGCCCGTGCCGTCCGGGAGCGCGGAGTACAGCGCGCCGGTCCCCTCGGCGAGTACCAGATCTTGCCGCCGGCACCGCCGCGGTAGCGCTTCCACTGGGCCGGCTCGGCCGGCTCGACGATCATGGCACTGCCAACCAGCACAGCACCGTCGCGTACCGTGACGTCGCCCGCCGGCCCGTAGTCGAGCCGGCGAGCCGGTCCGCTCAGCGGCACGGAGAACGCCCAGGTCTTCATGCTGGAATGCTGGCCGGTCCGGCTGAGGACGAGCACCTCTTTGTCGCTGACCCAGCCGCGCACGGTCGCGAACCGGTCACCCCAGTAGGTGTGCCGGCTGACCGGGCCGCCCTCAGCAGATACCGCATATGCCTCGCGGGCGGCGCGGCGCCCGCGCGCCCGGGTGCCGCGAGTCGAGGTCCAGGCGACGTGCGTCGCTGACGGGTTCAGCCGCGGATGTGGCACCGGGGCCTGGTCAGCAGTCAGCCGGCGCGCCCGGGTGCCACGGCCGTCTGCCGCCTCGCTCAGCGAGGCGAGCCAGACATCGTCCTCAGCCGTGAACGTGATGAGATCGCGTGCAAGGAGCGGGTAGCGGAGGTAGGGCGATTCGGCCACACGCCGACCCTATGCGTCACCGCCAGACTGCCGCTTTGTTCATCCCCGGCCGAGCGTGAGCTGGCGCTGGTGCAAGCGGAAGTGCTGAGTGGGATAGCGGTAGATGCCGGTGAGGGTCATATAGCTGGCGACGTGTGCCCAGGTGCTTAGGAAGGCCGGGGGGCGAGCATGGCGCGGAGCGCGTTGAGCGCGGCGTGCACGTCGAGTTCGGGATCGAGCAGCGCGTGCAGCAGCAGCCCGTCGCCGACCGCGCCGAGCAGCGTGGCGATCGCGTCGGCCGGGGCACCGGCGAAGACCGCGCCGCGCTCCTGCTCGGCGCAAACAGTCTGGATCATCAGCTCGCGGTACTGGGTGAGCATCGCGCTCATCCGCTCCCGCAGCGCCGCGTCGCGCTCGGCCTCGCGCATCGCCTCGAACATCAGCCGGGAGAGCACCGGGTCGATCGCGTCGCGGTCGGCCACCGCGGCCGAGATGAGCCCGATGAGATCGTCCACTCCGGCCAGGGCCGCGAATTCATCCGCCGGGATATCCCGCGCGAACGCGAACATCGCCGCCTCGATCAGCAGTTCCTGCTTGCCGCGGAAGTGGTAGCTGACTGCGCCGTGCGGCAGCCCTGCGCGCTCGGCGACCGCCCGGGTGGTCACCCGTCCCCAGCCGAGCTCGGCGATCAGCTCCGCGGCCGCTGTCATCAGCTTCTCCCGGGTCGGCGTGGACGCTACTGTCCGTCCGGCCAGTCCATTTGACTTGTCCATATGGCCCAATCTAGCTAGGCTGACCGCATGATCACAGCACCCAGCATTATCGGCGACCTGGCCGTCGAGACGGACGGACTGGTCAAGACCTTCGGCGCGACGCGCGCCGTCGACGGCGTGGACCTCGCCATCCCCCGCGGCAGCCTCTACGGCGTCCTCGGCCCGAACGGCGCCGGCAAGACGACGACGATCCGCATCCTCGCCACGCTGCTGCGCCCCGACGGCGGCACCGCCCGCGTGCTCGGCCACGACGTCGTCCGCGAGGCCGCCGCCGTGCGGAAGCTGGTCAGCCTTACCGGCCAGTTCGCGTCCGTGGATACCGATCTCACCGCCGAGGAGAACCTGCTGCTGCTCTCCCGCTTGCTTGGCTACTCCCGGCGCCGGGCCAGGCGGCGCGTCGGCGAGCTCCTCGCGGCGTTCGACCTCACCGGCGCCGCGCGCCACCAGGCCGCCCGGCTGTCTGGCGGGATGCGCCGCAAGCTGGACCTCGCAGCCAGCATTGTCGTCACGCCCGACCTGCTGTTCCTCGACGAGCCGACCACCGGCCTCGACCCGCGCAGCCGCAGCGCACTATGGGAGATCGTCCGCAGCATCGTGGCGGACGGGACGACGGTACTGCTCACTACCCAGTACCTCGACGAGGCCGACAAGCTGGCCGACCGGATCGCCGTTATCGACCATGGCCGGGTGATCGCCGCAGGCACCCGCGGCGAGCTGAAGAACTCCGTGGGCAGCGCTGGCATCCGGATCCGGCTGCTGGACCCGGCTCACCGGGACCGCGCCCGTGACCTGATCGCTGACCACCAGATCGTCGTCCACGACGAGCCCGACCCAGCCGTCATTTCCGCCCGGATCCCGGCACAGCAGTGCGCCGAGACCGCCGGCGAGCTCGCCGCGCACGCACTCGGCCAGGCTCACCGGCGCCGGGATCGGGGTGAGCGACTTCGCGCTCGGCCAGCCCAGCCTCGACGAGGTCTTCCTCGCGCTCACCGGCAGGCAGGCCGCGGCGGCACAGCCGGAACAGGCGCAATCAGCACGGCCAGAAACGGAGACCATCCGATGACCGCGATCTCATGGCACGAGCGCCCGGTCCCGGCCGGCCCGGCGGCAGCATCACTCGCGTTCGCGTGGCGGTCCCTGCTTAAGATCAAGCACGTACCGGAACAGCTCGGCGACGTCATCGGCATCCCGGTGCTGTTCACGCTGCTGTTCACCTACCTGTTCGGCGGTGCTCTGGCAGGCTCGACACACGGCTACCTGCAGTTCCTGCTGCCCGGCACGCTCGCGCTGGCGGTCGTGTTCGTCACCGTCTACAGTGGCGTCACCCTCAACACGGACCTCGCCACTGGGGCATTCGACCGGTTCCGGTCCATGCCGGTCTGGCGGCCCGCACCGATCCTCGGCGCGCTGATCGGCGACATCGGCCGGTATCTGCTGGCCGGAGGGCTGGTCATCGGGCTCGGGCTCGCGATGGGCTACCGGCCGGCCGGCGGCGCCGCCGGGGTGCTCGCCGCCATCGCGATCGTCTTGCTGTTCGCCTCGGCCCTGTCGTGGGTCTGGATCACGCTGGGGCTGGTTCTCCGCTCACCCAATGCCGTGATGAGCATCGGCTTCGTGATCCTGTTCCCCGTCACGTTCATGAGCAACATCTTCGTCAACCCCGCCACCATGCCCGGCTGGCTGCGCGGCGTGAGCGACGCCAACCCGGTGAGCCACCTGGTCACCGCCACACGAACGCTGATGGCCGGCACCGCCACTACCCCGCAGGTACTCTGGGCGGTGGCCGCAGCCGGAGTGCTGATCGCGGTCTTCGCACCGCTCACTGCCCTGCTGTACCAGCGGAAGTGAACCCGGCAGCACGGCCCGCGCGCCACACGCAAACCGACTAGCCGAACTAGCCGACCCATCGCATCGCAGAACTGGGTGATAGGCACGCTCAGGCTTGTCCCGGGCGGTGCGCAGGTCCCAGCGAATAGTCGGGGCTCGGGAGCGATTGGCGGCGGCGGCCGACTTCACGGGACGGCAGCTGGTGACCTGGCGTGATGCCCGCGGCCGCTTTACCGTGAAGTTCTCGTCGTCTGCTGGGGCCCCGGCTGGCCCAGCGCCCCGGGTCTCAGCCTGAGTGCCCGGAGGTGCCCGATGGCCACCACAACCCCCTTCACCGTCTTCGTCCCGATCACGCCCGTGTTCAGCGTCGCGGAGCGGCTGGCCCTGGCCGCAGTCAAGCGCCCCGCCACCGTGGCGTCATGGCTCGTTAGCAGCAGCGCGCGCCAGCGGCCCTGCGTGACCTCAAGGCCGGGGAGCGGCCGCTCAGCCACCGGATCCTGGACGAGCTGCCTCCCGGCAAGACGGTCGAGCACCTGCGCAGCGTGCTGGTGGCTACCCGAACCCTGCCGCCGCGAGATGAGCAGATGAGCCGGCTGGAACGCTGGATCGCCCAGGCCATCGCCGACCGCCCCGGCCCTGCCCAGCAGCAGCTGCTGCACCGCTATGCCATCTGGCACGTGGTCCGGCGGCTGCGCTCCCGGCTGGGCGGCGCCCACGCCACAGCCAGGCCGTGGCCGCCCGGCGGAACATCAAGGCGGCCACCGTCCTGCTGGACTGGCTCACCGCGCGCGGCCTGACCTTGGCCACCGCCCGGCAAGCCGACCTGGAAGCATGGCCGTCCAGCGAGCACGAAACCTACCGCGCCGACGCCGGGAACTTCATCCGCTGGGCCAGAAAGCACAAGCTGACCCAGCTGGACGCCGCAGCCGCCCGGTGGAGCGGACATCTGGCGTGATCGACACCGAAACCCGCTGGGAACAGGCCCGCTGGGTGCTGCACGACGGCACGCTCAGACCCGAAGACCGCGTCGCCGGGCTACTCGTTCTCCTTTTAAGCCCAATGGCCAGCCGCGATCAGCTGCCTCGCCCTCGGCCATGTCGACACCAGCGATGACCAGGCGCGGATCCGGCTCGGCCACGAGCCGGTCATCCTCCCCGAACCCTTCGACGCCCTGGTCCTGCAGCTGGTCGCGACCCGCTACGGGCACGCCGCCATCGGCGACGCGGGCACCTCGCCCTGGCTGTTCCCCGGCGGCCAGCCCGGGCAGCCCATCAGCGCCTACCAGCTCGCCGAACGCCTGCGCCAGCTCGGCATCCGCTCCGGGCAGTCCCGATCCGCGGCGCTGTTCCAGCTCGCCACTGACCTGCCCGTCGCCATCCTCGCCCGCCTGCTCGGCATCCACATCAGCGTCGCCGTCGCCTGGCAGCGCGCCGCCGCCGGAGACTGGGCCGCCTACGCCGCCGACATCAGCCACCGCCTGGAACACTGACAAGATGCAAGGACTGCCCGAACTCGACATCGCCCGCGTCCGCCGCTGGTGCGAGCAGCGCGTCCCCCCGGACGCACGAGACCAGGTCCGCGTCGAGTGCGACCTCGAACCCCGCTATCTGACGATCGTCGAGTGCAGGCCGCCCTGGCGTCAGGGCATCGGCCCAGAATGGACGCGGTTCCCCATCGCCCGGCTCCGCTACACCCAGGCCACCAAGATGTGGACGCTGTACTGGCGCGACCGCAATCTCCGCTTCCACAGATACGACCAGCTCGAACCATCACCGGACATCGGCAACCTGCTACGCGAGATCGACCGCGACCCGATCGCGATCTTCTGGGGATAGGGCCGCCGACGTCGCGGGCCAGCCCGTCGAGCAGGATCCGCCGGGCGGTGGGCGCGTCCTGGGGCGTGTGCTGCTTCCTGGCAGGCATATGCAGACCGTAGGGCAAGAACCTCGATAGCCGCGTCCTGGCAGCGCCGCGGCCCGGCGCATCACCCGGCCCAGCATTGCAGCCAGGGTGGATAGACCGTTTCAGCCCAGCTAACCGGCGGAGACGGGCCGCAGCTCAAGGACGCAGCGCCTGGCGAGCGGATGGGCCGATGCCACTTGGACTGCCTCAGCCATGTCTCGGCATTCCAGCACGTCGAAGCCCGGCAGAGCGCCCTGCGTGTCCAGGAACGCTCCCTCGGTCACTTGCAGTTGGTCTTGCCTGACCCGAACCGCCACCGCTTCGATGTCGGGCGCGAGGGCATCGCCGGTGATGCGCACCCCCTTGCCGCCCATGGTCGTCACCCATTGCTCAACATCACCTCCCGCCGGGCCAGGCGGTGCCTGAACAGGTACGTTGTCCCGGCATACCAGACCCTGTTGGCTTATTTCGTGACACGCCGTGTAGCGTCCCGCTGACGGATCCTGGTCTGGTTCATGATCTTTTCTGCGGTCGGCTCTTCCCCTTCCTCGTCTGCGGCCGCAGAATCGGGTCGTCATGTCGATGCAGCCGAAGCCGTGGCCGGAAGTGCCCGCTGATACCGCGAGGGTCGCCAGGAAGGCGTTCCGGAAGGGGGCGCTGGCGATCCGGGCCCGCGATCAGCTGGGCAGCTGGTGTGATGATGAGGCGTTCGCCGGGGCGTACGGGGCGGCGGGGAGGCCGGGGATCTCCCCGGCGCAGCTGGCGATGGTCACGGTGCTGCAGTTCACCGGGAACCTGACCGACCGGCAGGCCGCGGACGCGGTGCGGGGCCGGCTGGACTGGAAGTACTGCCTGGGCCTGGCGCTGGAAGATGAGGGCTTCGACTTCAGCGTGCTGAGCGAGTTCCGGGCCCGGCTGGTCGCCGGGAGCCTGGAGCTGAAGATCCTGGACTTGCTGCTGGGCAGGCTCACGGAGCTGGGGCTGGTGAAGGCCGGCGGGCGGCAGCGCACCGACTCCACGCACGTGCTGGCGCGGATCCGCGACCTGAACCGGCTGGAGCTGGCCGGGGAGACCGTCCGGGCGGCGCTGGAGGCGCTGGCCGCCGCCGCGCCGGACTGGCTGGCCGGCGTGATCGACGCCTCCTGGCAGCAGGTGTACGGGCAGCGGATCGACGAGATCCGCCTGCCGGAGAGCGAGACCAGGCGCACGGCGCTCGCGGTGCAGTACGGCAGGGACGGATATCACCTGCTGGAGGCGGTGCGCGCGCCGGGCGCGCCGCCGTGGCTGGCCGGACTGCCCGCCGTCGGGGCGCTGCGGGCGATCTGGATCCAGCAGTACTACCGCAGCATCGATGAGCAGGGGGAGAAGGTGATCCGGCGGGAGGCCAGCGAGCATGGCGTCCCGCCGGGCAGAGCCCGGATCGTGTCCCCTTACGACCTGGATGCCCGGTACTCCGAAAAGCACGGTAAGAGCTGGCTCGGGTACAAGGTGCATCTCAGCGAGACCTGCAGCGAGGCCGCCGATGATGACCCGGGCACCGGCCTGCCGCCGGCGCCGAACCTGATCACCAGCGCCGCCACCACCCACGCGGCCGTGCCCGACGCGGCGATGACCACGCCCGTCCACGACATGCTCGACGCCGCCGGGCTGGCCCCCGGCGAGCACGCCGTCGATTCCGGCTACACCAGCGCGGACCTGCTGCTTGCCGCCAGAGCGAGGGGCATCACCCTGCTCGGCCCGCTGCTCGCCAACGTCTCCCCGCAGGCCCGGGCCGGCCGGTACGCCGCCGGGGAGTTCACCATCGACTGGGACAACCAGCAGGTCACCTGCCCGCAGGGCGCCGTCAGCACCGTCTGGAGCCCCTGCACCCAAAAACACCGAACCCAGTCGATCGTAGTCCGGTTCGCCCCGGCCACCTGCGGGCCCTGCCCGGCCAGGGACCTGTGCACCCGCTCCGCCACCGGCCGGCAGCTGTCCCTGCGCCCCCGCGAAGTCCACGAGGCCGTGGCCGCCGCCCGCGCCGGGCAGGCCACCAGCGACTGGAAAAACCGGTACAACATCCGCGCCGGAGTCGAGGGCACCATGCGCCAGGCCACCCACGTCACCGGCATCCGGCGCGCCCGCTACCTCGGCCTGGACAAAACCCGCCTCGAGCACAACGCCGCAGCCGCCGCGATCAACCTGATCCGGCTCGACGCCTGGTGGACCAGCAAACCACTCGACCGCACCCGGACCACCCACCTCCAGCGACTCGACCTCACCACCGCCGCCTGACCCCCGAATAAGCCAACAGGGTCATACCAGCATGAGAAAACCGCACGGCGATCTCCTTTCTCAAGAGCGCGATTCTTGCCTGGCTTGCGAACATCAGACGCAAGCACAGCACGAGAATCATCGCGACCCGGTTGTCAGTCATGGCCCAATGAGCTGGGCCTGCGACGTTAGTCTCAGCTACGTCGGCAAGCCTGCGAGCTGAGCGTGGAGGAGCCATGTCGTCTCAGGCAGTAAGCGGTGAGAGCGAGGCGCTCCTGTCCTCCCTGAACAGCCAGCGCGATCACGTGCTGGGCATCCTGGACGGGCTGCCGGAGGAAGCGCTGCGCCGCCGCGTCCTGCCATCGGGATGGACGTGCCTGGGCCTGGTCCAGCACCTGGCCATCGACGTTGAGCGGTTCTGGTTTCGCGCCATCATCGCGGGCGAACAGGTCGAACTCTATGAGGGAGCCGAGGCCTGGCACGTAGGTGACGATACTCCGCCGGATGCGGTCTTCGGCCTCTACCGGCAGGAAACGGAGCACGCTAATGCAATCATCGCGGCGACACCTGTGGACACCGCACCAGCCCAGTGGCCCGATGAATGGTCCAACTGGCGGCTGGCCAACCTGCGCGAGGTCCTGCTGCATGTGATCACCGAGACCGCCTGCCACGCCGGGCACCTCGACGCCGCCCGCGAGCTGATCGACGGCCGGAGATGGATGGTCCTCACCTGAGCGCAAGCCAGAAAGCAAACCCCCGGGGATGAGGAGACACCTGCAGCCAAGAAGTTCACCAAGCGTTCGGGATTCTCCACACAGCCGACCGCATGGAACCGCCGTTCGGCGCGGATCTTGAGTGTCGACCCTTTGCAGTGCTTGCACGCATAACTGCCTAATTGTGCCACGTCGGTATCTGAAGAACCTTCCGAAGCCCCTCCGGCGGACGAAGGCTGCAGATGCCCTAGGCGTGACCTCTGCAGCTACACCCCGTCCTGGACGTCATCCGGGGTGACTGACTCTGCGTGCTGTCCCGCCGCCAAGACCGGCGGCGCGCAGAAACTTGAAGCTGTCGTGACCGTAGTTAACGCCTGGCGGCGAGATGATGAACGAATCCGATACTGCTCGGAGGGGGTGAGACGGTGCCGGCTTCGCGTGGGGGCCGGTGGCGGGGATGGCTGCGGGCGCTGCCCGTTCTGCGGGGGGTGCTGCCCATTGACCGGTCCCGGGTATCCACAGAGGTGCTCGCCGGGGTCACGCTGGCTGCCCTGGGCATCCCCGAGGTTGTGGGATACGCGAAGATCGCTGGGATGCCGGTGGTCACCGGCTTGTACACGCTGCTCCTGCCGATGGCCGTGTTCGCCGTCCTCGGCTCGTCGCGCCACCTCGTGGTGGCCGCGGATTCCGCCACCGCAGCCATACTCGCCGCCGCGCTCACCGGTCTCGCGGTGGCCGGGTCGGAGCGATACGTCCGGCTGGCCGGGCTTGTGGCCCTTTTGGCCGGCGCGATGCTGCTGCTGGCCCGGCTGGCCCGGCTCGGGTTCCTGGCGAATTTCCTTTCCCGCACCGTGCTGGTCGGGTTCCTGACTGGCGTCGGCATCCAGGTGGCTGCCGGGCAGCTCCCTGACATGCTCGGGGTAACTGCCGCCGGCAAGCAGGCCTTGACCAGGCTCTGGGACACGGTACGCGCGCTCCCGGACGCACATCGGGCAGATGTGGCGGTGTCGATCGGGGTCATCGTGATCGTGCTTGCGGCGCGCAAGATCACCCGCCGGACCCCAGGCGCGCTGATCGCGGTGATCATCGCGATCAGCGTGAGCTGGGCCGCGGATCTGGCCAGCCGCGGCGTGGCCATCGTCGGGCCGGTCCCGCGCGGGCTGCCGAGCCTGGGGCTGCCCGGCCTCGGCTGGCATGACGCAGCCGGGCTGCTCGGCGCAGCGGCGTCGATGTTCGTGGTCATCCTCGCCCAAAGCGCGGCGACCTCGCGTGCCTACGCCGTGAAGTACGAGGAGTCGTTCAGCGAAGACACCGACCTGGTCGGCCTGGGCGCCGCCAATGCTGTTGCCGCGTTCTCCGGCACGTTTGTCGTCAACGGCAGCCCGACCAAAGCACAGATGGTCGACAGCGCGGGCGGGCGCAGCCAACTGGCCGAGCTCACGACCGCCGCGGTGGTTCTCATCGTTCTTCTGCTGCTCACCGCGCCTCTCGCCTACCTGCCGGACGCCGCCCTGGCGGCGGTGGTCTTCCTCATCGCTATCGGGCTCATCGACGTCGGCGGGATGCGGCGCATCCTGGCCATCCGCAAGCACGAGTTCGCCGTTGCCCTGCTCACCACGGCCGCGGTGGTGGTCCTGGGCGTCGAGTTCGGCATCGTGCTCGCCGTCATCGCCTCGGTCATCGACCACCTGCGCCACAGCTACAGCCCGCGCTGCAGCGTGCTGGTGAAGTCACCGGCCGGGCACTGGCAGCCCGCCCCGATCGCGCCAGGCGCCCGAACCGAGGAAGGGCTGGTGGTCTACCGATTCGGCACCAGCCTCTACTACGCCAACGCTTCCCGGCTCCTCGACGACATCACGGCACTGGCCGGCCACGGCGACCCGCTGCGCTGGCTGGTCTTCGACTGCGCGGCCATCGGAGACATCGACTACACCGCATCCGCGGTCCTCACCAGGGTCGTCGACCATGTTCACCGGCGGCAAATCCGCTTCGTCGTCAGCACCGCCCTCGGCCCGGTGCACGAGCAGTTCGACCGCTACGGCATCACCGCGGCCCTCGACCCCGACGCCTACTACGACACCCCCGGCGAGGCACTCGAGGCCTTCCACGCCGCGGAAGGAGCCACCGGCGACGGCAGCGGACCTGGCCGAGGCGAAACCTGATCCCGGGCAGCGCACATCGACCGGGCTGCTGGCGTGACGCCTCGCCTGCCACTTCAACCTGGGGAATTCCTGATCGCCTATATGGCCAACGGCAAGTGACGCATGCTCCTGGCTTGGGCTTCCACAGGCGCCGACTGCGGACGGGCCTCAGTCACGGTCTGACTGCTGCCCGTCTCGAGCCATCGGTAAAGACAGGGTGCTGCAGAGGACCCTTCCGCCTGGCGCTGCTGAAGGAGCCCGCAGGGGTCTGTCCGGTGTCCCGTACAGGGCATCCATGCGGGACTCTTCACCGGGCAGGTCTTACGGGGCTGCCTCTCACGGGCGTCCCTCCGACCTGAGGTGTTCCCGTATGAGGTTTCCCCATCGGCGCAGTTGGCGGACCCAAGACGCGCATGGAGCGCGCCGCATCGACGCGCGGTGCGCTTGAGGACCGCGTCGACCTGCTCGGCGCCGGCGGCGAGCAGGAAGCCGGTCACCGTCTTTACGTTGCCATCGACGGCGGCGCGGAGGCGGGCCTTCCCCGTCGGGATCGACTCGCAGGCAGATGCGGTCGCGGGCCTCTGGCTGACGGCGCCCACGGAACGCATGCGCTCAACCCAGGGCTAACGGCGAACAGCGATCGGGGCCGCAGGCTGAGCGCCCCGAGGACCGGGGCCGGGCCCGGCGCCGACCCTTTGTTTGCGACCGAGCCGCGGCCGGGTGGACCGATGCCGCTCGTCCAGTCGTGATGCTGATCCGTCGTAAGGTAGGAGGCGTGCTTCCCCCGAGCGCGACACTCGACGTCCGGCGGCTCGCCGCGCTCGACATGCACGGCACACGGGGGACCCGACGTCGCCGGTGGGTGATCTTGGGCGAGTTCGCACTTGGGACGGTCGGCAGCGCGGCCCTCGGCGTCTGGGCTCTGACCTGGGGCGGCGCCGTCGGCGTGATCTTCGGGATTTGGTTGTTGGGGCTTGCCGCCAACTACCTGCCGCTCACCGTGCACGTCCTTGCCCTCTGGCGCCAGCCGGCGCTGGACGGGGAACTTGCAGGCGTCGACTTGGGTGCGGAGCTCCGCAACTACACCCGCGCACAGGTTTGGGTCCTCGTGCCTTTCTGGGTCGCGGGGCTCGCTCTTGCGCAGGCGCGCCGAACGGCCTGACGTTGCCACGGTTCTCATACCTCCGTCCCGCGTAGGAGCACCGTCGGCTACCGCGGATCCAGGTGAGCAGCCGGCTGCCTGACCCCGGTGCTGGCACGGCATGTTCGGCAGAGGTCGGTCGGACGTGAAGCCGTCGATCGCCGGTATGTCGCCATCGTCGGCGCCGAGGCCGTCGCGCTGGCCGGCACGGTCGCTGTCGTGTCTGCAACCGTCGGCGGGACTTGGTTGCGGTCGGCGTGCGCGGTCATTGGCTTGCGCTTTTTCCCGCTGGCGTGGCTCTGCCCAGGCATGGGCCTGGCGGCACTTGGCGCTGCTATGACGGCGACGGCGGCGATCGCGTTGGTCGTCGGCGTTGTCAGCCAAGAGTCGTCGGCTGGGGCTACGGGCCCAGGCGCAGGCGCCGGCGCGTGCCTGCTGGTCGGCCACCATCGCCGCGGCCCCTGCGCGACGTGGACCCGAGGCCAGGAGGACGCGAGGGCAAGTCGCGCCGCCGGTGGGGCCTCGGCTGGCCCGGCTTCGGGGTCTCAGCCCAAGCCCCGGAGCTGCCCGATGGCCACCACGACCCCGTCCACTGCCCTCGTCCCGGTCGCGCCGGTATTCACTAACACGGAGCGGCTGGCATTAGCGGGTTTCCTCGCCGCCTACAACGGCCTGACCCGCTAGGCGTACGAACTGGACCTGCGCCAGTTCGCCAGCTGGTGCCAGCAGCGGCAGCTGCGCTTGTTCCAGGCCCGGCGCGCGGACATCGAGTTCTTCGTCCGCGATCTGGTCGTGCGCGTGCCACCATCACCCGGCGCCTGTGTACCGTGGCCGGGTTCTACCGCTACGCAGTTGAGGAAGAACTCCTCGACCATTCACCCGCCGCTCATGTCCGGCGGCCCCGCCTGGACTATGAGTCCACGCCACCGGCCTGGACCGTAACGAGCTCGGCGCCATCCTGGTCGCTGCCGGGCTCGGGCCGCCAGCAGAGCATGCGCTGATTTCTCTGCTGGCCCTTAACGGGCTCCGCGTCTCCGAGGCCACCGGCGCCGATATCGAGGCCCTGGGCGTGGAGCGCGGGCACCGGATGCTGGTGATTACCCGCAAGGGCGGCAAGGTCGTCACCATCCCGCTCGCGCCACGCACGGCCCGGGCGATCGACCTGGCCATCGGCGAACGCCCCGAAGGCCCTATCTTCCTGGCGATGGACGGCCGCCGGCTGGACCGCCACAGCGCCGGGCGGATCGTCCGCTGCGTCGCTCGCCGCGCGGGGATCACCAAGCTCATCGGGCCCCACACGCTGCGGCATGCGTTCATCACCGCTGCGCTGGATGCCGGTGTCCCCCTGCGCGACGTGCAGGAAGCTGCCTCCCACGGTGACCCGCGCACCACTATGCGGTAGCGTGCCAGGATCTCACTGGATCGGCACGCCACGTACATCGTCGCCGCGTACGTCGCCGGGGCCGCCCGGCGCGCTACCGAGGACAGTCCGCCTGGCCGGTCACCGGCCAGGCGGACACCGCGACAGCCTTGAACATAGAGCGCACAGCCCCGTCACCGTGTGTGAGCCGCCGAACGCGCGCGAGCCGCCGTTCTGGGCGGCGATCTTGGTGGTCATCGCCCGGGTGTGGAACGCACTGAATCGGGTGATGGGCGCGCGCAAGTAGCCGACCGTTGCGGCGGCGCGGGTCAGCTGAGCGCTTCGGCAAGGAAAGCCCGGGTGCAGCGAAGGAGCGCTCGCCGGCGAGCCGGTGGTAGGCGATGCCGGGGACCGCACCGGGCACGGCGTGCTGGTGGGTGAAGCCGTGCATGGCCCCGCCGTAGATGATCAGCTGCCAGTCGGCCCCGGCGTGGTCCATTTCCTCAGCAAAGCCGGTGACATCGGCCATCGGCACGTGCGGGTCGAGAGCACCGTGGCAGGCCAGCACCCGGGCCCTGACAGCACCCGGCCCGGCGGGGCCGGTGGTGGCGAGGCTGCCGTGGATGCTGACAGCGGCGGCCAGCCCGGCCCCGGACCTGGCCAGGGTCAGCGCGGCCAGCCCGCCGAAGCAGAAACCAACCGCGGCGAAGGGCTCGGTGGCAAGCCCGCAGCCGGCGAGCCCGGCCAGCGCGGCCCGGGCCCGCTCGGCCAGCAACCCGGGATCGTCGCTCATCGCGGTAAGCGAACCGATCACCCGCGCACGGTCCCTCGCGACTCCGTCACCAAGCATGTCGCAGGCGAAGACCACGTACCCGAGGGCCGCGTACCGGCTGGCCTGCCCGCGGGCATGATCGTCGAGGCCTGCGCCGCCGTGGATCAGCAAAATGCCCGGACGCGGCGCGCCGCCGGTATCCCACCCAGTACAGCTCGCCGGTCAGCGCAGCGTCCTGGCCGGCATAGGCCACGGTGCGCGTGGTGAGCGGCACGGTCCCTCCTCCTGCTGAGGATCGCTGCCAGGCCAGGTTAATCACCGCCGGCCGCAGACCGGGCGAGCTGGGCAGCCCCGCGGGCTGCGCCCGCGGCCGGCGAGCAGACTTTTGTCGTGCAGACGAGCTACGGCCTCGCGCCGATCGGGCGGGTGCAGTCAGCCCTGAGGGTCCCCGGCGATGCGCCGAACCAGCGCGAAGGCGCGCCTCGGGCGTGGATCAGCTTCGATGAGCAGGTCGCGGAGGGTGCCAGGGACCCTGCGACGGGGCGATGAGATCGTGCTGCTCACCTGGCTCCGCCTGTCGCCCCGCGACGAGCTGAGCACCCATCCCGGGGACGACATGAGCCAGCCGCCTACCGGCGTGTTCAGCACCTGCTCGCCCAATCGGCCGAACCCTGCCGGCCTGCACCGTGCCCGCATCGTGGCGCGCGACCGGCTACGGATTGAAGTCGACGCCCTGGAGGCAATCGACGGGACGCCGGTAGCGGACGTCAAGCCGGCCATCGACCCGCCCGCATGACGCGCTGCACGCGGCGCCTTGTACGGCGGCTTACCGGCCCGGAACCGTACCTCCCGGTCGGGACGGGCGATCCGTCCCGGGCCGGACTCCCCGCTCAGCTCACCGGGCAATCGGCGCTCGGATCTCGCCGACCTGATGCGTCCGCTCACGGTATGTGATCGACCCTCGACCTTGACAAGGCGCGCCAAGCCGCCGTTAGGAACGGTAGCCGGTGCCTCGGCGGGCCCTCATCGGGTGGGGCGCGCAGATCAGTAATTCGCGGGTGTGGGCGGCGACGGTCACCGGGCCGAAGCGCTACAGGGGCCGGGAATTGCGGGCTGTAGAGCCGCGCTGGGGCCAGCGGGCCGGAACCCAAGGATAGTCGGTAGCGGTTCGGTGTGAGGTCTCCCCTTCGTGGTCTTCGTGCCATGTCAGGGGTTGTCCCTGACTGTATATCCCTATATCGCTCGGACCGGTGGGCGGCGGCTGCAGTCAGGGCCGTGCGCGTCGCGCTGCGGCCAGGACCCCTGCCGCCGGCTGGGCGTTGGGTTGGTGGCTGGCGATCTGTTCGGCGATGTGCTCGGCGTCGTTGCTGACGCCGCCGAGCAGCGAGGAGGTGAACGCCGACAGGAACCACAGCCCGATGAAGTACAGGCCGGGCTGGGATGCGACGATGCCGCGGTGATGTGCCGGGGCGCCGTCTTGGTCGAAGACCGGGAGGTCGATCCAGGCGAAGTTGGGCAGGAAACCGGTGCACCACATCACCGTCGCCACATCCATGATGCGGCCGTTCTCCAGCATCGGCGAGCCGTCCTGGACGCCGGCTGTCCTCGGCACTCGCTCGACCCCGGCGGCGGCGAGTTCCTTGGGCCGCACCCGTTCCAGTGGCGAGGTGGTGGTCAGGGCCTTGGGTCGCACCTTGCGGCCGATGGGGGTCTGCACGGTCAGCACCCGGGAGGCGAACCACCAGAACGGGGGGGTGAGCAGCTGGTCCCATCTGCTGCCGGTGCGGATGGGGATGTGGCCGGTGGCCGGGCCCGATAGCCAGGTCGGGTGGGTGCGGGAGACTTCGAAGGCGATCTCGGCTCCGGAGTTGCCGGCGCCCACCACCAGCACACCGCCTGCGGGGAGCTGGGACGGGTCCCGGTACCTGTTGGGGTCCAGCTGCAGGATGGCCGGGTCGAGCTCGGCGGCGAAGGCGGGGATCCGGGGCTTATGGTGGGCGCCTGACGCGACCACCACGTGGTCGGCCAGGATCCGGCGGTCGCCGGCGGCCACCACGTACCGGTCCCCGTCCCTGCAGAGCCGGTCCACGCGGACGCCAGTGCGCACCGGCAGGCCGAACCGGGTCGCGTAGGCCTGCAGGTAGTCGGCGACCTGATCCTTGGTGGGGTAGGAGAAGGCGGGTGCGGGAAAGGGCATCCCTGGCAGCCCGTCGTAGCGGGCCGGGGTGAACAGGTGCAGCGAGTCCCAGCGCTGGCGCCAGGCGTCGCCGACCCGCTGGCTGGCGTCCAGGATCACGAACCGCCGCCCTCGCCTGGCCAGGTGGTAGCCGACCGCCAGGCCCGCCTGGCCGCCGCCGACGATGACTGTCTCGAACCGCTCCGGGGCTGCGGCCAGGGCTGTCCGTGGGTCGTGTTTCTGTTCAGTGGCTTGCCGGTTCATGGCTGCCGCCTGGAGCTCGACGCGACCGGGGCGAGGGCGGCGCGCAGCGCGCGCAGGAACGCTTCGGGCTGCTCGGCGGCGGGGTCGTCGGCGGCGTCCTCGATCACGTGCAGCGGCCAGCCATAGCGGGCGCTGGCGGCCTGAGCGACCCCGAGGCGCACCTGCCGGTCGTGCCGTCCCCAGATCAGGGTCGTGGGCACGGCGACCCGCGCCAGCTCCGCCGGTGGGATCAACCGCAGCCCGAGCTGCGGCATCAGGCTGCGGAGCGAGGCCTTCTGGCCCGGGCTGCGGGCACGGTCCAGGGCGTACGCCTCCAGCAGCGCCGCCCGCTCGCCCAGCTGCTCGCGGAACCCGTCCAGGTCAGCCATGCACTGGCGGAAGAGACGTTCGTGGGTGCGCTCGGTCTGTCGCACCATGACGCCGACCATGGCGAACGCGAACCTGGGCGCCGGCCGGAACCGGGCCAGCCCCAAGCTGTCCGCGAGCGCCAGCCGGGCGACCCGGTCGCCCTGGCCGACGGCGAAGCGGGCCGCGATGGCGCCGCCCAGCCCATGCCCGACCAGCGCCGGCGGCGACGGGCAGGTCCGCTCGATCAGCTCGCCGAGCCAGGCTGCCACCCGCCCGGCGTCCGGCGGGTCGCCGGCCACCACCGAGGCTCCGTGACCGGGCAGGTCGGGCACAACCACCCTGCGGGTCCGCACCAGGTCCGGGATCACCCGCATCCAGCAGGCCGCGAACTCGGCGGCGCCGTGCAGCAGCAGGACCGGCGGGCCGCCACCGCCCTCCAGCACTGCGGTCGAGACGCCGGCCAGCTCCAGCCGCCGCTCGGTGACGGGCATCCCGGCCAGCAGACGTTCGCGGGCGATCTCCCCAGTGGAGCGCCGGGTGCGGGCGTTCACGTCGCGCTGCCGGTTCGTCGCTGCCTCGTCATGGCCGCGGGTCCTGATCATCGCTTGCTCCTCACACAACTGCTGTGTGCCTGTAGTGCGACAATGCGACCTGGCCAGCAGGCCGTGCATCGGCGAAACTACCCAACTTCGGGCTGTTGGCCGCGTAGGTGATTCCCGCCGGTCTCAGATGAGCCGGCGCTGGTAGGCGCAGGCCGTGGCCGCGGCACGCGACGACACGCCCAGCTTGGTGAATGTGTTGCTCACGTGCCGGTCCACCGTCCGCTCGCTGAGGAACAGGTCGGCGGCGATCGACCGGTTGGTCCGGCCAGCCGCGACCAGGCGCAGCACCTGCAGCTCACGCGCGGTCAGCCCGCCCGCCCCCTGCCGGCCGGCTTCTGGGTCAGCGCCTCGGCCCTGGCCAGGTCCGGCGCGGCCTCCAGCTGCCGAAATACCCAGCACGCGGCATCGAGTTCCATCTCCGCGCCGTCCTCGTCCCCGAGCTGGCGGCAGGCCAGCCCGATCAGGACCCGCACGCGCGCCGCCTCGTACGGCACCTCCAGGTCCTGCCAGACCATCCACGCATGGCGCAGATGATGCAGGGCGGCTCGCGCGTCACCCTCGCCGAGGAGCACGGCACCCTGGGCGTGGGCGGCCACCGCCCCCAGCAGCGGCGCGGCGAGCCCGCCGGCCAGCTGCGTCAGCTCATCGGCCGCGGCGCGGGCCGCATGGACGTCACCTACAGCGAGGATGATCTCAACGTAGGCGGCGAGCAGCTTGGACCGGGCCACGCGGTCCTGCGCCTCGTCCAACACTCGGCGGATCGCCGCAGCCGCGGCATCAACCTGCCCCTGGGCCAACCGCAGCTGGGCCAGGCCGGGCTGCGGCTCCCGCCCGAGCTGGCAGGCCCGGCGGTAGGCCGCCTCGGCCTTGACGAACTCGCCGCGCAGCCGGTGGAGCTCGGCCTGCTGGTAGAAGGCCATCCCAGCCGCCGGCTGACCAGGCGGCTCGGAGAGCCGTTCGCACGCCCGCTGCGCCTCCTCGATGGCGTCCGGCCAGGCACCATGCAGTTGCATGATCTCGGCACGGTGCACTAGGCACTGGCCGCGGAAGGGGACCAGATCCGGCTGGGACGCACACCAGCGCGTCAGCGCCGCCGTCCACTGCCGGGCCCGGCGCAGATCGAAGATCTCCTGGCACGACTCGATCACAGCGCAGTAGACGATCCCCGCGACCACCGGCGACACTTCGCCGGCCTCAACGGCGACCATGACCTCATCCAGTAGCGCCACGCCCGCGGCAGTCTCACCCAGCGGGATCATGGACCCACCAAGACCAAGCCGGGCAAGCGCGACCAGGTCGGGGTCGCCGAAACGCTCGCCGATCTTGGCCGCCTGGCCGAAGGTGACAGCGGCCGCCGCGGCATCGCCCTCGGCCATCCGCTGCAGCCCAGCCGGGAACAGCAGGTAGCCCCGTTCCACGCAGTCCCGCTCAAGGTCGTCGAGCAGCCGGCGGGCCCGGGCCACCCAGCCGCCACCACGGGCCACCTCGCCCCGGTTAAAGAGGCTGAAGGCCAGCCAGAACGCGCACCGGACAGCTCGCTCCAGGCCGCCCCGGCGCAAGAACTCATGATGCGCACGCGCCCCGGCGACGGCGCCGTCCTCGTCCCTCCCGGTCAGGTACGCGGCCGTCGCCAGCCGCTCCAGGTCCTCCGCCTCAAGCGGGGACTCCCGGTCAGCGGCCGACAGCAAAGCGAAGGCATCCCCCCAAGCCTGCCGTCCGAAAGACTCCCGGCCCCGGTCGAGGGCGTCGGCCGCCGGGGCAGCCTTGGATGTCATCACGCACCATCCCCGGGCGGTGGCGCGTTCAAGACGGTGGCCAGACTGTTCAGCAATACCACTCCAATGCCTGAACCCCGGCCGGCAAGCTCCCGCCATCAGATGCTGGAATCTGCCTCAGCCTTGATGTGGCGCTCCCCTCTTCGACGCCGGTACAGCGACGCAGCCGCGGCTCGCTACCGAGGAGGCGAACGCGCGCGTGTGAAGACGCGGTGTCAACGCCATGCGGATGGTATGGAGAAACGGGTTATTGTAGTTGGTAACTGCCTGCTCGTGCTTGATCGTTGCGGTCTGGCAGCTCGCGGCGCAGCTTGCTGTCCTGCAGATATTGCGTTTCTCCGGTCTTCTGCGCATGGAGTGCGTGCGGGCTGGGTGGCGTTGCCTTCGGCCAGGTGCGTCCGCCAGGCGTCGGGTCGCGCTGGTACAGCGGCACATCCTCGGTCACCGGGCCGACTCCGCGACCGTCCCGGGCTGCTGCCCGTCGGCGGCCATCCACGAGTAGAGACTGAGCCGGTGACATAGGGCGTCGTTCAGGCTGGCGAGGAAGGCGGCTATGGCCTGGTTGCCTGGTACGGCTCCAGATCCCTGGCCAGTTCGCGGAGCTGCTGGATAACCAGGTAGGAACTCAGCGGCTGCGTGGCGTCGAGTACTTCCTCGGCGAGCGCGTACGCCTGCTCGGGCTGGCCCTGGGCGATCAGGACGCTGGCGAGCAGGAGCTGACCGAGCTGGCGCAGGCAGCGGGCGGCTTCGCTGGCCAGCGAGCCCTCATCGAACCGGCTGATCATGGTGACGGCTGCTCACCGGGCTCGTCATCTAGCGCCTGTTCGGCTTGCAGCAAGGCCCTGCCGCATGCGGCTGGCTCGGGTTGCGGCAGGGCGGCGAGTCCGCGTGCTTCCATGGCCAGCAGCTGGGCTGCCAGCACAGGAGCACCGATCGCGCTGAGGGCTTCTTGACCCCTGGCGGGCGAACCGGATCGTCTGCTCGGGCTCGCCCTGGTGCAGCGCCAGGTGGCTCATGCTGGCCAGGATATGGACGCGGAGCTGGATATCGTCCCACCACCGGACGTCGCCCGCTGCGTGTCCGCCAGTTCGAGGGAGACGCGCTTACCCGCCTCACCCAGGCCGCACGGCATAATCGGTACGCCCCGCCGCGCTGGCGTGCGGCGTCAGCAGTACAGCCCGGCATTGCTCTTCCCGCATTGGCCGACGCGGCGCCATGGATGGCAAAGCTGCTGTTCTGGCTGGCAACCAAGACCAGCTGACACCGAGCGCGGCTCACTGATCTGCACGGACGCGCCCGCGAGCCGCACCGTCGTGGTAGTCGTGGACCTCAGCAGTCGTCTTGCCGTCGTATGGGCGGAGGATGCGTTGCGGGTATCTGCCCGGAATCGTCGGCACGGTCGAGTCGTCGTGGCTTCAGTGGGTGGTCATGTTCGCCAGATCGGGCAGGGGTGCCAACATGTTGTGACCAGGCCTGGAGTGCGGCAGCGAGGGCAAGGCGCTGCCGTAGAGCCCGTGCTGGCCGCCCTGCCTGGCACCAACGCATCCAGAGAGGCGAAGGCGCAGCGCTTGCGCAAGGTCACGACGTCGTCGGCGGCGGCGCGCTCGCGGCCCAGTGCCCAGCGGGCAGCAGGGCAGCGAACCCCTCGGCCACGGTCATGTAAGCAGGTCACTGGCAGGTGTGAGATCGGGAAGCCTCGTAGCGCTGGTGAGGCGATCACCGAAGCGATGGATGCATACGTTGCGGCGACTGCCCTGCACAGCACCGGCATGCACGCCGGATTGGCATGCTTGATCTGCGGGAGTTGACGGCAGTGGCGCGCCGTGCCGGGCGGGCGCCCCAGCGCAGAGCCCAGCGACGGGCGCGCCAGCGGCGCCAAGCGACATCGACAAGCCGCTAGCGTCAACGGTTGGAGGCACGTAGACCATCAGCTTGGGAATGAGCGTAACGGTGGGCGCCGCCATCAGCTCATCCGCAGGTCGGTGGCCGTGTCGGCTTGTCCGTGAGTGTCCGCAGGACTCGGTGACTGACCGGCCTATCGGACACGCAGCGGGCACGAGTAGCTGCTGGTCTGACCTGTTCATTACGAGGGTAGTCCGTACTGTCTGGGCCTCTGCCTGACCACCCAGCGGCCAGCATGAACGGTCCGCGCGCGTCCGGAAGCGTCCGGCAACGTGTACGGCGAATGTCACTCAGTTAGACACTCGCAGCCCAATGCCAGGGCACACGGCTCCGGAGGCGGTTAGTGGTCTACCTCCGTGCCTACGTGGACCGCGTTCCAGGAGGGTGGCTGGTCCACGTCTGGTCCACAGGTTCGCCTGCGTCGGACTATCAGCTTGGGGAGTGGTAGAGCTGTCCGCAAGTGACCGTCGGGTACGGGTCTTACCCTCCGTTCGGGCACGCAACGGGCGCGATGTCTAGCGTTGTCAGCCGGTTGACTCCCGGCAGGCGGTCCTTCGCGCTCACCTCCGGACTTCCGGCGTGTCGGCCGGGACTTACGTCCCTGTTTGCCTGGTCTCTGCTCTGGTTGACTTGCCGTATATTCCTGGCCCCCGTGAGCAGCCGGGCAGCAACATCGTCAATAGCGCACGGCCGGACACTGGCCGCGATGCTCAGGAAGTCAGGCCGTCAACATGCCGGACCGTTGTGAGATGCGATTACCCAGAACTAAGAACCGCTAGGGGACGATATGCCGACCTATGTTTCTCTCGTCAACTGGACCGAGCAAGGCATCAAGAACTTCCCTGACACTATCAAGCGCGCACGGGAATTCTCCCTGCATGTCGAGAGGGCCAGTGGCAAGATCCGCGAGTTACTGTGGACCGTCGGCGAGTACGACCTCGTCCATATCTCCGAGTTCGCCAACGATGAGTCAGCAGCCGCGGCCTTTCTACGGCTCGGGTCGGCCGGTAACGTCCGCATCCGTATGATGCGGGCCTTCAACGCCGCAGAGATGGAGGGCGTCATCAACCTGACCGGCGTTCGGATGGAACACGGCAGCTGGGGCTGAGCACGCCACCGCCGAGGCCGACCAGGCCATCGCCGCCGCGCTCGACCGCCGGATCGAAGGGTCACAGAAGGCCGACGCTGACAGCCAGGACGAGGCCGACGACGGCACCACAGAGGCAGCGGTGGGGACAGGCTAATGGCACTCACCTGGTGATGCGTCGGTCTGTCGACCCGTCCCTGCCTGCGCTAGTCGGATGCCGTTGTGGTCAGCCTTGGTGGTCAGACCTGACTTGGCTCACGATCATGAGTTCACGGCAGACCTACGTCGCTGATCTGCGGATTCTCAGCGGGGGCGATTGAAAAGTGCGCACTAATTGCGCCAGTCTCACGCGTTCTTGGCTGCGAGCCGAGCGGCACGACCTGGGGCTGCCGCGCTCATCCCTGCGTCGGCCTAGTCGAGCGTGGTGACGGATGCACTGCCCGATCGGCCGTGAACGAGATCCACGACCTGGATGCGGCAGAGGCTCGGTTCGAGAAGCGGCACGTCACCGGCTTCGGAACTGCGTTTGAGGCCGGACTGGTCGGGGTGTCTGCCTCGAACCCCAACGAGAGCGCCGAAGCCGACCCGCACCTTCACGAGCGCCAATTACCAGACGCTCACCGACCCGCTTCACGCCGTCCTTGCGATGACCTCGGGCTACTAGCGCAGGCCAGCGGCGTCGAGCCTCCGCAGCAGGAGCGAGGCGAGGGCCAGGTAGTCCAAGGCCTCGTCCGGGGTGTCGCCGATGTCAACTTCGTGGCCGCGTGGGTTCCGGATCCCTGCGGCAGCGCCGGTGAAGATGAACTTGTAACCCTTCTGCTCATCGATCTCCGACTCCGTCGCGAGTCCGTTGAGTTGCACCTTCGGGCCGTTCTCGTTAAAGGCGTCCATCATCAGCTGGTAGCCGGTCTTCGCGCAAATGCCGCTGATCCGCTTGACCTCCTTCTCGATGAACTTGAACGCCTCGAATACCGACTGTTCCCAGTGCCCGTCGTCAAAGAGTTTCCGCACCTTGGTTGGTAGGTCCGGATGGATGTTCCGCGTCTCGAACGGATGCGGCTCTTCGTGCTCGGCGGTCTCGGCGGGAGCAGGGGTAGGTCCGACGACGTCTGCACTGATAGACCGCACGACGCGCTCGAAGCGGTCCCAGCGATCCGCTCACGACATCAGGTGCTTCTTGATGCTCGCGAAGATGAGGTCGTAAGTGTCGGCATCGCCGCTAGGCGGCAGATTGACCTCGATTCGGACAGTCAGGCCCACGTCCTGCCGGTTCTTGCCACCGCCAGCGCCGTCGCGGTCATCCCCGCCCGGCTTCTCCACCTGGTTCTCAGGGTTGTCTTCTTGGGGGTTGTCTTCTTGGCCGCAGAGCCCGGTGTCGAGGCGGCGGTCTTCTTGGCTGCACCGGAGCGGACGGCCGGAAGTTCGCCATGCCCTGCTAACGCGGCCTTCCGCGCAGCGGTTTCGCCCCCCGGTGGCAGAGGCGTCTTGAGTCGTGCGGGTCGCGGTTGGCTGTCCTGACCTGCCCTTTATCACCGCGACCGCCCGCTTACGGGTCCAGGTTACAGGGATGGTAAAGCTGCTTGCTGTTACCTTGCCGATCTCAGCTTGTTGTTTAACCTGCGTTTTTCCGTCCGGCCTTGAGCGCGGGCTCTCTCTTGGTGCTCTTTCCGACGTCATAGCGGGGTGCTGGCCGGCGGTTCTTCGATCCTGGCGGCCGTCCGGGCCCGGGCTTGCCGGGTTTCGGTGCGCCGGCGGGACAGGTGGTCTTCGCGCGGATGTTGCGAAACCCGCGGCGGACGCGGGCCGGGGTGAGCCGGCCCGGCTGGGCTGGTCGCTCCCAGGGGCGGCGGATGTCGCTCGGCCAGCTGCGCGGGCGAGGCGGAGCTGGGTATGGGCAGGCGATGATCAGCCAGGTCCACCGGTCGGCGGCGGCCGGATCGCGGATCTTCGGGACGGTCCAGCCGAGAATCTGCTTAAACAGGCGGAAGGTGTGCTCGATGATCGAACCGGCGCAGGAACGCCTGCCAGCAGCCGGTCGACGTCGGCCGGCGTGACGCGCCGGTGCGTGACCACCACAGCCAGACCGGCTTCGGGTCGCGGTCGCCGGGCAGGTGATCGACGGTGAGCCGGATCAACGATGCCCTGGATGACGGGCAGTTGGCCGTCGTGGTGCGTCCCAGGCGGCCCGGCGGGTGAGCCGCGGATGCAGCCGGTCCCAGGACTGAGCCACGGCATTGCCGTAGCGGGTGGTCTCGGTCACGGTGGTGACCGGCGGGTCCGGCCAGGTGCCCGGGTCGGCGAAGCTGAACTCCGGCCCGTGCCGGGACGGGCGGCCGTTCGCGCCGGGCGGGCGCGGCGGGGCAGGGAAGTATAGCACCCGGTCCGAGCGCAGCCGCCCGAGCAGCTCGACGGGCAGGTCGGCGAGCAGGAAGGCCAGCCGGGTGACGTCGTAGCCGGCGTCGAAGACGACCAGGATGCCCGGGTCGCCTTCCACATGCTGTCCGGCCGCGATCAGGCGGGTGACGACGTCGCGGAGCTGGGCGGCGGTCACGGCGGTCTCGTCGTCGGCCGGGCCGAGCCGGACCGCGTCCAGCAGCGCGGTCCAGGAGGTCCGGCCGGGCTCCAGGGCGGCGACGAAGGAGTACGGCCAGCCCGGGATCATCTGTGCCTGTGCCCTTGCCGCGCCCGTAGACATGGCAGAACAGCCGCTCCGGGCTGGTGGCGCGTCCGGGCCGCAGCCAGTTGCTGACATCGACGGCCAGCATCGATGCGGCCATCGGCCGCCCGCGGCAGCGGCAGCCCCGCCACCGCCCGCCGCAGCCGCGCCGATGTCGAGCCGGCCGTGATTCACCGCGTCATACAGCGCGCCATGCCCGCGCTGGTGCTCAGGCGCCAGCGACAGGCTCGACCAGGGTCTTCACCGGCGCATCGGCGCACAGCAGCGCATCGCCAAGTTCGAACAGCGCGTCCGCCCGCGCGGTGAAGCACCTGTACAGCTCGCCGCGGAAGGCGTCCAGCCGCTCCAGCGCCAAGTCCTCGACCGGAGCATCAAGCCACGCCATACTGAACGCCACGGCCACCGCCTTCATCCCGGGATCTGCAGGAGGAACCCGAAGATGATCACGCGGTGGCCGTGTCATCTCACGGCGACACGCCGGACAAGATCAGATGATCGCGGCAAGGCGGACAGCCGAGGTTAAACAACAAGCTCAGGAATTGCAAGGCTGGTCAGGGGAGCGGCCAGTCGCGGGCGCCGGACGATCAACAGGGGATGCCCTGTGAGCAGTGCGAATACCAGGCACTCCGTCCCGGCGGTGCCCGCCGGGATCCGTGACATCCGGCAGTTCACATGGTGGATAAACGCTGTGACAGCGAAACCAGCCCCGAAGCGAGGCTGGGAAGCATTCGCTCAGCCGACGCAGATCAACCAGCGGCGGTACGAGGCGGTCCGCGCCTATGTGCTCGAGGGCGCGCCGCTGGCCGGGGCAGCCGCCCGGTTCGGGTACTCCCCATCGGCGCTGGCGTCGCTGGTGCGCGACTTCCGGGCCGGGAAGCTGGCGCTGTTCGCCGAGCCGGGCAGGCCCGGTCGCAAGAGCGCGCCGAGGAAGAACGCCGCCCGGGGCCGCGTGGTCGAGCTGCGCCGCCAGGGCCTGTCGGTCTACGCGATCTCCGCTTGGCCTCGACGCGCGTAGGGAGCCCGCAGACTGACCGTGCAGAGGAGAACGGCGGGCAGTCCGGTGAGAGTCTCTTCTTGGCGTCATGGTGTCTACTCGCGTCGGTTGCGGCCAGGGTCGCGCGGCGGGTCGGCCCGGAGAGGCCGCACGCCCGCCGCGCGGGGCCTGGCCGCGGCGGTGAGCGGAGCGAGCAGCCCTTGATGATCGTGAAGAAAGTCCTCACAGCTCGGCTAGGCACGGGACCGGCACCTACTTCGGTGCGGCTTCGGTCTCCGCGACGTTGCCGGAAGGCTGTGCGACACGCTCTGGCCAGTCGATGCGGGCCCAGACGGTGCGGGTGCGGTAGTCGCCGTCGATTCCCCAGTCGGCCGCCAGAGCCCGGATGATGTCCAGACCGTGTCCCCGGCTGGGATCGGGTACGGGATCGGTCCAGGTGCCGCCGTTGTCCTCGACCTCGATCCAGGCGTAGTCGCCGTGGTGGATCTCGGCGCGGACGGTGAACTGCGCGCCAATGCGCCCGGAGTGACTGTGCAGGGCAGCGTTGGCGGCCAGCTCAGAGACACAGAGGATGACGTCGTCGGCGACGGGGCAGCCGTCCAGTAACGGGCGCAGATCCGCGCGCACCCGTTGGACCTGGTCGGGCTGCCCCGCGTAAGCGCGGCTGAATACCGCAGCGTGGGTTGATGTTAGAGCTTCCTGGCGCATGTCTCTTCCCCTGCGAGTCTGAGTAAGGTAACGTTCGGTAAGTTATCTACTCGTGTAGATAAGTTGGATCATGGCAATGAGCAGGCAAGATACCTCCAGGGAACTAGACGAGTCGCACGCCGTCGTGAGCGCGGATAGCGGGCGGGGTAGCGAAGTCAAGCGCGTCGAGCACCCGCACGACGTAGGCCTGGTCGGCCAGCTCGGCGACTTCGTCACGATTAGCCCAGCGGACCTCGGCGGTCTCGCTGGCCGTGGTCAGGGCTCCCCCGGCCTGGCCGCAGCGGAATACCAGGGCGACGATGCCCCGGCTCATGTTCTTGTAGACGCCGGTCAGCGCGGACGGCTCGACCTGGAGGCCGGTTTCCTCCGCGACCTCGCGGCGCAGCCCGTCGGCGATGTCCTCGTCCAGCTCCAGGATGCCGCCGGGCGGCTCCCAGTGCCCGTTATCGCGTCGCCGGATGAGCAGAGCCCGGTCCTGATCATCGACCACGACGGCGGCGACGCTCACCGAGTGGCGTGGGCTATCTGTCACGGATGCGGTCCCTTCCGGCGCTACTGTGGCCCAGTACATCACACGTATAGACAGGTGCAGGAGTATTCGTGTCAGGCGATCTAGCTGCTGTTCTCGGCACCCTCGACCCTACAAGCGACCGCGCGGTTTTCCGGCAGATCGCCGACCACCTGCGCGAGGCCATCGAGAAGGGGCGCCTGGCCGAGAACGAGCAGATCCCCTCCGAGACGATGCTCGTCGAGCATTACGGCGTGGCCCGGATGACCGTCCGTAACGCGATCCAGGTGCTCCAGGCCGAGGGCCTGGTCCTCGCCGAGCACGGCCGGGGAGTGTTCGTCCGGCCCCGCCCGCCGGTCCGGCGGCTGGCCTCTGACCGGTTCGCCCGCCGTAACCGGGAGCAGGGCAAGGCGGCGTTCATCGCCGAGGCCGAGCAGGCGGGCAGCAAGCCCGAGGTGGACAGCATCGTGATCCGCGAGGAGCGCGCGTCCCGCGACATCTCTTCCCGGCTGGGCACCACCCGCAAGGTGCTGGCCCGGCACCGCCGGTACCTGCTCGACGGCCGACCGGTCGAGACCGCGGTGTCCTACATCCCGCTGGACATCGCCCGCGGCACGCCGATCGCCGAGACGAACCCAGGACCCGGCGGCATCTACGCCCGTCTGGAGGAAACAGGGCACACCCTCGACCACTTCGACGAGGAAGTCCGGTCCCGGATGCCCATGCCCGACGAAGCCCGCGCGCTGCGCCTGTCCCCCGGCGTCCCGGTGTTTCACCTGGTCCGCACCGCCTACGACACCGAGGGCCGCGCAGTCGAGGTCTGCGACACCATCATTGCCGCCGACGCTTACGTCCTGGCCTACAGCCTTCCTGCCCGTTAGCCTCGATTCCCGGTCAAGTAATTGAGTTGAGGTTGCCCGTGGGCGGCTGGTCATCGTGGCGGGAACCGGAAGCGCAGGGTGCGCCCGGCCCACCAGGGGATTGGTACTTCCAGGTCGGCGAACCCGGCGTCGATGAGGGCGGGGTGGTGGCTGCGCAGGTTCAGCGCGCAGGTGACGCCGTCCGGGCCGATGTGCAAGGTGCCGGTGGCGTCCAGGAAGTCCCGCCAGATCTTGTCGGGGGTGGCTTGCTGGTACCGGTCGAGCTTGAGCGCGAATAGCCGGTAGAGGTTGCCGGCGATCACGGTCAGGGTGGTGTCCAGGTCCACGTTGAGCGGGACGCCGGAGGTGAGGGCTTCCAGGTGGAACCCGCTGATGTAGGCGTCCAGCTCGTTTTCCGCCATCATCCGCCCGGCGTAGCGGGCGAACAGGTCCCTGGCCGGGGTGGCCAGGTCGTGGGTGATCAGCAGGGTGGGCTCGTCGCGGCCGATGCCGGTGACCGCGATCTGGCGGACCTTCGCGCTGACGCCGGGGAGCTTGATCATGTCCTCGTGCAGCCGGGGCCGCCGGTAGCGGCCGGCGCGGGCGATGGTGACGGTCTTCCACGCCGGGGCGGGCAGGGCGGCGAGGCGCTCGAGCTCGTTCTTGCCGCGCTGGCGCAGGGTGAGCCAGTTGATCCCGCGGCCGGTGAGCTGGTCGAGGATCCTGTGGGTGGTCAGCTGGGAGTCGAAGACCAGCATGCCGGGCTCGGATCCGGTGGCCTGCTGCCAGTAGCCGGCGAAGGCGATGATCTCGGCGGCCTGCTCGGCCTTGGTGATGTCGGCGTTGGCGCAGACCATCTCCGCGGAGGCGTGGTCCTGGGCGAAGAACGTCAGGACCGCGCGGGTGCGCTGGGAGCGGCGGGGCACGTAGTGCTTTTCCAGCACCGCCTCGGTGCCGTGGTGGCGGATGGCGCGGAAGTCGCAGTTGAACCCGTCCCGCCCGGTGGCCAGCCCCAGCGGCCGCAGCGCGGCGACCAGCCCGGCCAGCCGGCCAGTTTCGCGGCCTGGACCACATCCAGCCGGGCCGGCGGGCCGCGGCGGCTCTCGTCGCGGCGGGGCAGCCGGGGCAGGCCCTCGGCGCCGAGGATCTGCCAGGCCGTCTGCGCGGACACCGGCAGGCCCCCGGCGGTGAGCGCGGCGGCGATCTCGGTCACGCTGTGCCCGGCCGCCCGCAGCGCCAGCACCTTCGCCCGCAGCAGGCCGGTGGCCTTGCGCGGCCCCTTCGGGCCCGGCCGGGGATCGGTGACCAGGTTCATCTTCCCGCCGCGCAGCAGCGTGGCCATCTGGTGCACGCTGGCGGCGGAGTAGCCGAACCGGCCGGCGACCTGGCTGGCGGGCAGGTCCTCGACGAAGTAGGCGCGCAGCGCCTCATACCGGCGCTGGGAGGACCCGGCCGGGTGGAGGAAGTAGCCCGCGCCCTCTCTCACCTCAACTAATCCTGGCAACATAAGACCCGATACGACAAAGCTACAATCACCCGCGCCCAGGCTGGCGCACAGTGGCGCTCCCGGGAGATCCCTGTAGCCTGCCGCAACAGACTGGCCATGGCACCAGATACCCAGCCCGGTATCGCGAAACCACGGCACTGAGCACCACAAGGATAATTCCGGGCAATCAGTTGAGAGACGCGCAGCCACCAACCCTGCGGCCCTCCTGCCAGCGAAAACAGCCGAAGACCCTATCAGCGCGCCGCACCAGGGCGACTCCAGATCGCTTCCCGGGAATCGAGGTTAGTGGCTTACAGTAACGCTTCTGCTCGTCTAATAAAGCACTGTACTCATCTAGACGAGCAGGCGATAGGGTCTAGACGAGTGCGAGGCCCAAGGAAATGGCCTGAGCGAGGCAACCCGCCCAGGCCAGACGCGGCATAGCACCGCGGATTCGCAACCACGATGCTACCGCGCCAGCCCTCGGAACGCCTCCGTCACTACCGGCGGCCCGCCTCCTGTGGGCCTAGACAGAGGAGTACCGCCCGTGCGCAACATCCCCATCCCCATCGACACCGGCCGCCTCACCTTCGTCTGCGTCACCGATCCCAGGCCCCGGCTGATCTCCGCGGCGACAGGCGAGGTCAAGGTCGATCGCAGCGGCCAGACCGTCTACCAGGTCGGCCTGTCCGCCGCCGACGCGAACGGCCGGGCCGAGCTGGTCAACGTGAACGTGTCCGGCGAGCCGCAGGTCCGCATCGGCCAGATGGTCATCCCGGCCGGCCTGGTCGGGTTCGTGTGGGAGCAGGTCCGCAACGGCGAAGCCCGGTGGGGCATCGCCTACCGCGCCGACACCATCACCGCCGTCCATCCGGCCAAGGCCGCCTGAGCAGGCCGCCATGACCGCACATCCGCTGTTCCTGGTGCTGGGTGCCCTGGCCGCGGTCGCGGCCGGGGTGCCCGCCTGGCCCATTACGCTCCCCGCTCCTACTGGCTCACCATCGGGTTCCCGGTCAAGGCAGCGCGCGTCTACCTCACTTGGGCGCACGTCACCGTCGCCTGCGGCCTGGCGTCGAAACGGCGCCGCTGGCGGCTCAGCCTCGACGCCGTTCCCGTCGCGGGCAGCCTCGCCCGCACCAGCGTCCTGCTGACCGAGCGGCGCCGTGTCCGCCGCGTCGAAGTCGCGTATCCGCCGGGCCTGGGCCTGCTCCGTCCGAACGCCCGCGGCTGGTCGGTGCGGATTAATCTCCGTGAGGGCCAGGTCCCCGCCGACTACGTCAAGGCGGCCGAGCAGCTCGCGCACGCCTGGCGCGTCCACGCCGTCCGCGTCACCCTCTCCCGGCCCGGCCGGGTACGGCTCCTGGCCATCCGCACCGACCCGCTCACCACCGTCACCATCGCCCCCGAAGCTGCCGAGCTGCTGACCGTGCAGCCCGGCCGCCTGGAGACCGGGCAGCCGTGGGTCATGGACCTGCGCGTCGTCCCGCACTGGCTCAACGCCGGGGCCACCCAGTCGGGGAAGTCGAACCTGGCTAACGCCATCATCAGGAGCCTGTCCCCGCAGCCCGTCGCCCTGGTCGGTTTCGACCTCAAAGGCGGCGTCGAGTTCACCCCCTACGCCTCCCGGCTGTCCGCCCTGGCCACTACTCGTACCGAGAGCTGCGAACTGCTCGATGACCTCGTCCGGGTGCTGGCCGAAAGGATGGTGACCTGCCGCGCACACGGGGCCCGCAACATCTGGAAACTGCCTGACATCGTGCGGCCGGTCCCGGTCGTGGTCCTGGTGGACGAGGTCGCCGAGCTGTTCCTGATGGCCGACAAGTCCGAGAAAGACGAGGTCTCCCGCACCGCCACGGGACTGCTGCGGGTCGCGCAGCTCGGCCAGGCGTTCGGGGTGTACCTGATCATCTGCGGGCAGCGGATCGGGGCCGACCTAGGGCCCGGCGTCACCGCCCTGCGTGCCCAGCTATCGGGCCGTGTCTGTCATCGGGTCAACGATCCCGAGACAGCGCACATGACCCTCGGCGACCTCGACCCCGCCGCTCTCGACGCAGCCCGCGCCATGGCCGCTGACACTCCGGGCGTGGCCATCGTCACCGGACAGGACGGCACCTGGCACCGCGCCCGCTCCGTCCTGGTGTCCGAGGAAGAAGCCGAGCACGCCGCCCGGACCTACGCCCACCTAGCTCCCGACTGGGCCGCAATCATTCGCCGTAACGCCGCTGCCCCGGCTGGGCCTGACTTCGACCAGGCCCCCTAGCTCATCCCTGCACCCGCGCGGTAGATCAAGCCGCCGACCGGGCTCGGCTGGGCAAGTCCTGGAAGGACACCGGCCTCGTGTTCACCACCCGAACCGGCCGGCCAGTCGAGCCACGCAACCTCGTGTGCTCCTTCGTGCGCGTCTGCGACAACGGCGGCATCCGCAAGATCCGCGTGCACGCCGTCCGACACACCGCTGCCTCGATGCTCAAGGACCTTCACGTACCGCCGCGCGACGCTCATATGATCCTCGTGCACGCGCACATCTCGACGACACAGCAGATCTACGCTAACTCTCGGGAATTGCATCAGCCGGGAAAGGAAACCGCATGTTAACAGGTCAGCGCGGGGCCGCCCAGCGATCCATCGCCGCATCCGGTCGGCTCTGTGACCAGGGGCGATACAACATGAAGCCCGCCTGATGCACGAACCAGCCGCCAGAAGGGAAAGATCAACAACTGGCCGGCGCCCCGATAGCTGTGAGGCGGGCTCCGGGCAATCGGTCTAAAGCATCAGCAAAGGGGGCGGCCCCCGGCAGGGCGACGATGATCAACTGAGGCATTCAGACAGTTCCAATATCTGACTCCGCCATTTCACGTTGACGAGCCCGCCCGCCGCGACGCGCTGACGAAGCTCGATAACCAGCTCAGCGGCCAGGAATGACGGGCAGGAACGGGCACGTTGTGGTCAGCTCTTGTGGTCAAGGACGGTTTCAAGATCCACACCGGAACGTTTTGCCTGGTGGAGCTAGCGAGACTCGAACTCGCGACCCCCTGCTTGCAAATCGTGTTATCAACCTGCGGCCATGACGCTGACCTGGTCGGAGAGTTGCCCGCGAGTGACCGTAGCGCACCGCTGGTGGCCGGGGTCAATGGCACGTTAATGGCACGGTGATCTTGGCGGTTAGCGGATTGCTGGCTGGCCCCCGAAGAGCGCTTTCAGGGCGCGGCAGGCGTGCCGGCTAATGATTGGGCGGCCCAGATGTATCCGGGCTCGTCCAGCTCCGTTGTCAGCACTTGCGTTAGCAAGATCGATCGTCACGCGCCCGCCAGGACAGGGGGCTTTGCGGGTTACTCGTTGGGGCCTTCGAGGGCCAGCCGGTAGCCGCTGGGGGTGCGGATGAGCAGCCGCCGGTAGGTCCACTCCGGCCCGGGGTTGTTGTGTTCGAGGTCGAAACTGATGCCCGCCTTGCGGCATCGCTCGATGGCGGCGTCTATGTCGGTAACGCCGATCTGCCAGGTGAGCACGCTGGGCGGGTCGTTGTCAGCGGCGGCTTTCTGGATGCCGAAATGCACCGTGTCGGTGCCGAAGCCGATGAAGTCTGGGTACTCGGGGCCCTCGTAGATGACCGGCAGGCCGAGCTTCTCATAGAAGGCGCGCTCGGCGGCTAGGTCGCGCACGTTCAGCACCGGTGCCAGCCGGGTGAACAGGCCTGCTCCCTCCTGATTCATGGCAGGCAGCTACCCCGAAACGAAACTCTTATGCTGCGCGATCCTGTGGACCTGCCAGGACGTTAATCAGGGGACCCCTTCCTTATCAGGGTGTCGGCGTCCCGGCCCGACTGACGGTCGTGGCCCGCTGACGTGGGCATTGCGATGCCACGCCCTCCTACGGCTACGTTGAGTGTCCCGCGCTTACCCGCACTAGCTGGCCGTTCTAGGGCCGTTGTAGGGCCAGCCCTAGGGGCGCACACGGCTCCGGAGGCCGCCCGCGTGATCGCACGAACCTTGGCGCTGACCTGCGCCGATTGCACGAATGGTGGCGGCGGCAGCGGAGGTCGTTCCGCGCATGTTCCGGATCACCATTTGTCCGGGCTGGCTAGTGTCAGACCATCGCGTAGGACGATTCCCTTCCGGGATCTACGCTGTGACGGTGGAGAGGATTAGCGATGGTTTCTTGTCGTGGCGGCCGTTGATTGCCGGGGACCTTCCCATGCTGGCCGAGTGGTTGCGAGAGCCCCAGGTCGCCCGGTGGTGGAATCATGAGACAACCCTTGAGGCGGTCGAGCGCGACTTCGGCGCGAGTACGCGAGGCGAGGAGCCGGGGGAAGACCTCCTCGTTCTCCTCGACGGCCGGCCAATCGGCCTGCTGCAGCGCTCGGCGATTTGCGACTACCCCCAGGATCTCACGGAATTCTCGGCAGTTATCGAGGTGCCAGTCGGCGCCGTCGAGCTTGACTACCTCATCGCGGACCCAGCGCTGCGCGGTCGCGGTCTCGGATCCCGCATGATCGCTGCGGCCGTTGAGGACACCTGGAACTCGTATTCTGATGCGCCCGCGGTGCTTGTCGCCGTGGTGGCCGCCAATGTGGCCTCCTGGCGTGCGCTGGAGAAGGCTGGCTTGAAGCGGGTCGCTGAAGGCCCGATGTCGCCCGACAACCCGATTGATGATGCGCTGCATTACATCTACCGTGTTGACCGGCCTGGCGCCGCCTCGCTGGCCTTTAGGCGCTGACACGTACGAACGAATCGCCTGCGCGGACGGACCTCGGAGCTACTAATTTCGCGGTCGGCAAGAGGATGTACTCACTGAGCACCTGGTCCTGCCCGTCGTCCTCGCAGGCGCAAATCCCTGGGGAGCGGCGGCCGGGTCAGGGCTCGGCGGAGCCGACCCGGAGGGCGCCGCAGGCGGCCTTGATGCGGCTGCCGCGAGCGGGACAATCGAAGCCGAGGATGACGGCCTTGCGCCGCACTCATCACCGGGCTGCCGGTTGACCCGCCTAGATTGGTGGTACTGCTATGGCCGGGACGGCGCGGGCGTGCCGGGCGGGCGTCCCAACGCAGAGCCCGGCGCGGGGAGCGCCGGACCCGGCGCCGCATAGCGGCGCCGCCTTGATCTAGTACGGCTCAATTCGGCAGTTCAGGACGGCTAGACAAGGACGGCTGCATCGACGCGGCTGCATCGGCAAGCGTCAAGCGACATCGACAAGCCGCTAGCGTTACAGTAACGGCTGGAAGCACGCAGACTATCAGCTTGGGAATGAGCGAACAGGCTGGCCGCCACCAGGTCACCCGCAGGTCGGCGGTCATGTCAGCTTGTCCGTGAGTGGCCACGAAGCACTGCTAGTGACCGACCTATCGGGCACGCAGCGGGCACGCGCGTAGCGGTACTGGTCGGCCAAGCACATGGCTCCAGAGGTGGTGGGCGACCAGCCTCGCAAGCTGCGAGAACGTCAGCAGCTCTCGGTACCTGGACCACGTATGGGCCGCAACGCCATCACGTCGCGAGTGGCCCGCCGCTGACTTCCGCTGGAAGTAGCACCCGGCCGGTCTCAATTGCGCTTCCTCGGCGCACATTCTGGCCTGCGAAGAAGCTTCTCGCCAGTTCTCATCGTTTCCGGCGGCTCTGGGAGGCCATGTGCCCCGGTGTGCCCTAGAAAGCTAGTGGCACGGAGACCAGCCTCGGCAGCTTGGTGTCAACGGCCACGGAGCCGCGGAGGACCGAGCCGAGATCATGTCGTAGCGAGCAGGCCGAGACACCAGCTGAGAACATCGCGTTATAGGCAAATCTGGTTGGCAGGCGTACGCTGAATGCACTTCCAGGAGGGGGGTCGTAATGAGCATATTGCTGGTAATGGTCGCGTTACTCGTCGCCTTGCTGGCTGGGGCGGTCGTGTACGACTGGAGGCGCCGCCACGAGGCTCCTCACGACATCGGCGCCGCGCCACGGAGACCCCGGGGGTTCAGTGAAGGCCATGGCCTCGGCCGGGGCGACCCCCTTTGACGATGCTCTTGCTCGCGACCCAACCCGCGTGGTCTAAGCAGGGTGGCCCGGCGACGGGCTTCCTAGGGGCACATCCGGGGCCGCACATGGCGTCGTGAACTTGCCGGACACAATGAGAGCTGACGAGAGGTTAGACAGCGCGGGCGATCACGCTCGATCAAAATTGCCTTGAAGGCGTGAAGTACTGTTCCCGAGAGTGCTCGCGCGCTCAGGGCGCAGCGAGAGCTACGCCGCCGCCGTAAATACTCTGCGGCGGGAACTGAATAAGCTATGCCGGGTCCGGTGCAGCACAGCGATGCCGCTGTCGGAGTCGGTTTCCCCGTCCTCCTGATAGGCGCGGGATCTTGCCGCGGAAGATCAGTGTCCAGTGTGGCGCGTAGCGCCATCCGGAGGACGCGAGCGCAACGAGCGCACTTGACGGTGATCTTTGCGCGGCGACAAGATGACTGGCGCGAGGGGGACGGCCGCCAGCTCATGCAGCTACGGTCACCGGGGCTGCGGCCGGTACCGTCTGCGGCCGGTACGGGGGAAGCGATGCGCGGGCCGCCACCGCGACGCGGGCTTCCGCTCGAAGGAGCGGCGAGCGAGCCCGCCTAGCAGCAACAGGGTCCCCTTCTACCTCAGCCGCCTTTGGCGGTACGCCGCGCCGGATCAGCCCGGCCGGTGGACCTAGGGCCTGCGCCCGAGCGCGGCCGAGGCCGTCCCGGCTGGCGCGCCGGAGGCGTGCCCTTGAAAGGGATTAGAGAAAGTTGTCACAACTATGCGGTCGGATTAGTTC
>CAWIJO010000020.1:0-300562 GCA_963836355.1 uncultured Actinomycetes bacterium
TCTGGCTTTTGAGGCCCAGCAGGAGCCTGTCGTTAATGTCGGACAGGTCATAGACGCCATCATTGTCGATGACCAGGGTGGCGGTCAGGCGGGCCAGCTCCAGCAGGCGGGCCAGGTCCGCGTTGGAGCGGGCAAGGCGGGAGACCTCGAGCCCGAACACCGCCCCGGCCTCGCCCAGGCACACGCGGGCGACCAGCTGCTTGAACCCGTCCCGGCGGGTGGCGCTGCGCCCGGACAGGCCCAGGTCGGCGTCGATCACCTTGATGCCGGCGGCGGCCCAGCCCAGCCGGGCTGCCTGGCCGGCCAGGTCGTACTGGCGCAGCGTGGACTCGGTGTGCTCGCGGACCTGCATCAAGGTGGACTGGCGGACATACACGATCGCGGTGCGCTCCAGGTGGGCGCGGGTCACCTTCGACTCGCCGCGGATCACCGCCGCTGACCTCCATCGCGGGCTGGCTGGCGGCTGTGAGCGCGCCGCCGGCGAGCGCGGACTCGGCCATGTTGGCCAGCGGCGCGACCATCTCCGCCCACGTGCCAGCGGCCGCCGGGGACGGCGCGGGCGCGCAGGCGGGAGGCATCGGCTAGTCCAGCTCCCGCCGGGACAGCAGCTCCAGGTTGACCGCCGAGATCTTCTCCAGCGTCTCCTGCAGCCGTTTCGAGATCTCCAGGTGGGCACGGACCGCGTCCGCCAGTACCGCCGGCACATAGATCATGCGGCCCGCGACCGACAGGTACGCATACGGCCCGTGCAGCTCGCCTCGCGCGCACCGGCACCCCTCCTTCCCGCAGCGGCGCCGCTGCTCGACCAGCGAGCCTGCCAGGAACGCCGCCGCCTGCGGCAGTCCCGCGACCAGCCGGTCCCGCCGCTGGCGCAGCTCCGCCGCGGACAGCGCCGCCAGATCGTTCCTGTGTGTATTCATCACACAAGATATTCCCAGCTGAGAGAGCCCGGGTCAACGACCTCACCCCTCGTGCCGCGGCTCGATGGCCGAGATCACCCCGGCCAGATCGATCAGGACCTCATAAGTCAGCGGCGCAGCCGCCGCCGCGGGACCACGGTCGGTCCAGGCCAGCGGCACCATCAGCGAGCCCAGCGGCCCGCCCTCACAGCTGACCGCCAGCCCGCCAGCCAGCTTCCGCTCGAACAGCACCCGCAGCCGCCGCCCCGCCAGCGGATGGAACGGATGGGTGACCGTGACGAAAGATTCCGAAACCTCAGCAGACGAGCGCGACCCCGCAGTATGCGGTGCCCGTCGGCACACCTAAAACCCGGATCCCCGCGCCATGATCCTTCGGTATCTCCACCGCCCGCACCGGACCGGGCATGTAGCTGCCAGCGCTCATCCTGTTCCAGACCTTGTAGAGGTTGTTGATCTCGTCGGCCTTGAACCGGCTGATGCTCACAGCGTCCGCGCCCGGCGCGCCGCCGTTGGCCTGAACCTTCTCCCACGCCCCGGCGATGAGGCGCTTCGAAATGTCAAACGACTTTGCCTTCGGCTGTGACCGGTCCATCAGCTCCTGCCCTTACGGGGTGACATCAGGCCGGCCGGCCTGCACGGCCCCTTCGCTCCAGCCCCATTACAGGGCCTTCATCACTACTACGGGCCGTCCCGTCCCTGTGCCTCGCGGTACGCTGCCCCTCGCGGTTTCCGCCACTTGGGGTCCTCCCTCTCGGGGCCAGCGGGCAGACATCACCCATCTAGACTGGCCGACGGTATCGAGACGACAGGTTCTCCTGTTCCATGCCAGCGCCTGCGACGAGCTCACGCCACCTTTACACCGGGCACCACCAGGGCCACACGCAGGCCGCTCCCTGGCTGAGGGCACACCCAGCGGGCGTGCCTTTGTCCCCGGGACGAGTCCCGATCCGGGTTTCGATGCCGATTTGATGTCTTTCGATGCGTCAGCAGTGGTTCACACATGTTCGTCTTCTCGTCGCACACCTGACCCGGTCTTGCCGGGCCTTTCCCCGGAACGCTCACCACGACGGCTCTTTACCGCCGCAGCTTCCGGTGGTTTGGGCTCTCCGCCTGCACGGCGAGCCCGGAGGGCCGACCTCCATCACTGGCACAGCACGGTTCGTGCTGGTGACCTTCTACATCACCATCAGTCTCCTTCCAGGACACACGGACTCCTGACATAGCGGCCGGCGTTCCGCTGGGATTGCCGGGCTGATCTGCGTTTTCCGCGTGTCGTTCCCGTTCCGCAGGCCCGATGTGTGAGAAAATTATCGCAAGAATTTCTCCGGGTCAGGGAGGTGGATGATGGGCCGCATGCTCACTCAGCCGGTGCTGCCGCTGCTGCCGGGCGGGGCGGCGGAGATCGGCCCGGGCGTCGGGCTGGTGACTGGCCCGGGCGGCGGCGGCCTGGTGACGGTGCACGGGCCAGTCACCAGCCCGACGCGTGGGACGGCGGGGATGAGGCGGGTCGGCGGCTGGCTGCGGTGCAGCTGGTGCGGCTGCGCGCGGCCAGCCAGGGGCAGGTCGCGGAGGGGTTCGGGGTGGATCCGGCGACGGTGTGGCGGTGGGAGCGGGCGCTGGGATCGGGCGGGGTGGCCGGGCTGGTCCCGGCCGGCGGGGGCCGAAGGGCGCGTCGAAGCTGACGCCGGAGCTGGCGGCCCGGATCGGCGAGCTGGACGCCGCCGGGCATACGCTGCGGCAGATCGCGGCGGAGGCCGGGGTGTCGACGTTCACCGTCCGCAACGCGCTCGGCCGGGTCGGGTCCGTGAGCCAGGTCCCGGCTGCCGGGGACGGTGACAGCAGCCGGGACGGCGCGGCTGACCGGCGCGGCGGCGCCAGCGGCGGGGAGCTGCCGGTGCTGCCGGACCCGGTGGCCCGCGACGGTGAGCGGGCGCTGGCCCGGTGGGGGCTGCTGGGCGAGGGCGCCTGCCCGGTGTTCACGCCGGGTGCCCGGTATCCGCTGGCCGGGCTGCTGCTGGCCCTGCCGCCGCTGGCGGAAACCGGCCTGCTGGATTGCGCCCGGGAGGTCTACGGGCGGCTGCGGAACGGGTACTACGGGCTGGCCGCGACGCTGCTGACCCTGGTGTTCCTAGCCCTGGCCGGGGAGCCCCGCGCCGAGGGCGCGACCCGGATCGGCCCGGGCGCGCTGGGCCGGGCGCTGGGCCTGGACCGGGCGCCGGAGGTCAAGACGATCCGCCGCAAGCTCGCCGAGCTGGCCGCCGCCGGCAAGGCGGCGGACCTGGTCATGGCGCTGGCCCGCCTGCACGCCGCCGCCCGCCCGGATGCCCTTGGCTTCCTCTACGTGGACGGGCACGCCCGCGCCTGCTACGGCACCCGGAGGGTCCAGAAGACCCACATCGCCAGGCTGAAATTCCCCGCCCCGGCCACGGAGGAGACCTGGGTCACCGGCCAGGACGGCGAACCGGTGTTCATGGTCGTCGCCGAGCCGTCCGAATCGCTGGCCGGCGAGCTGAAGCGGCTGCTCCCGGACCTGCGGCAGGTGGCGGGCCAGGGACGGCGGGTGACGGTCTGCTTCGACCGGGGCGGCTGGTCCCCGGCCTGTTCGCCGACATCGCCGGCGCCGGGTTCGACCTGCTCACCTGGCGCAAGGGGCCAGCCCCGGACCTGCCCGCCACCGGGTTCACCGCCATCACCTGCACTGATGACCGGGGCCGGGAGCACGAATACGACCTGGCCGGCACAACGGTCACGCTGGACATCAGCGGCGGGCCGCGCAAGGGCCAGAAGGTGAGCCTGCGGCAGGTCACCCGCCGGGTCCCCGCCAAAGGCGGCGGAATCCGCCATATTGACGCGCTGACCTCCCGGCGGGACCTGACGGCCGGGGAAGTGTGCTGGCGCATGTCGTCACGATGGCGGGAGGAGAACTACTTCCGCTACGCCCGCACCAGGTTCGCCCTCGACGCCCTCGACTCCCACGCCGCCGCGCCCGATGACCCGGACCGGCTGGTCCCGAACCCGGCGAAGAAGGCCGCCGCCAGCCAGGTTCGCAGAGCAGGGACCCTTGCCGAAACCGCCGAAGCCGCCCGCGACGCCAGGCTCCTCGAACTGCGCAGCCCCGCCCCCGGGCAGCCGTCCCTGATCACCAGCCAGATCCTCAACCAGATCAACGCGCCGGCCGAAGCAGCCTGGCGGGAACTGGAAGAAGCCGAGAACGCGGCAGCAGCAGTCCCGGCCCGGATCCGCCTCGGCGACATCGCCCCGGACATGGCCCGGCTGGAGACCGAGGTCAAGCAGATCACCCACGCGATCCGGATGGCCGCATACAACTCCGAAACCGCCCTGGCCCGCGCCCTGAACGGACACTACGCCCGCGCCGGAGACGAGGCATACGCCCTCATCCGCGAAGCCCTGCTCACCTCCGGCGACATCATCCCCGCCAGCGGCGAACTGCTCATCCGGCTCGACCCGCTCACCGCCCCGCGTCGGACCCAGGCCCTCGCCGCCCTCTGCGACCAGCTCAGCCAGGCCCACGCCCGCTACCCCGGCACCGACCTCATCCTGCGCTACGAAGCCAAACCCCACCCCGGCACCGCATGGGCTTTCTCCCTATGTCAGGAGTCCTGAGCTCGTGACGATATTCCCCGAGGAACTCCACGACAAGGGGCGTGCGGTCAGGCGGCTATCCGCGCATGCGCGGCAATAACAATACGTGATCGGCTGATGACAGATAGCATCACCGTCGTGAGCGTCACCCTGGCGGCGAGGACGCCGGTGAGAGCGGTGACCGGCGGCTATCGCGGGACGCTGTGGTGGTCGCGCATCACCTGCCTGGCGGCGTTCGGGCCCTACGTATCCGGGCACGCGCGGACTGAGCAGATCGTCGTATTCGCGTCCTGCGCCTGGGTTCTAGTCACCGGGTGGGAGCGGATTCTCAGGGCCCGGGTGCTCGCTCAGATGCCGGTGATGGTCCTCTGGGCCGGCACGTACGCCGTCATGCTGATCGCGTCCATTTCGCGGCCCGTGGACCTGGGGTTCTACGGGGCGCAGCCTGCCTCGCACGCGCTGTCTTTCATGCTGCTGCCGCTCGCACTGATGGTGGTGACGTGGTACTGGGCGCTCAGCGCGCCGGCGGCGGCGCTGATCAGGGCGGTCACCAAGGTATTGGTGGCTGCGATGATCGTCAATGCCGTGATCGCAGCGGCGCAGTTCTTGACCGGGAAAGCCGCTGTCGTCGAGCTTCCTGCCGCGTTTCTGGGATAGTGACCCGTTAGCGGGGTGGTGGCGTCACTGGCAGCGGGTGATTTCAGGTACAGCGGGATCTTCAACCAGCCGGCCGAGGCGGGTATCGCGTACGGGCTGGCGCTGTTCTGCCTTATCTGGCTGGCGCAGCGCAAAGTGATGCATCCGGTGCCGGCCGCCCTGTGCGCCATGGTGCTGACCGCAGGCGGTGTGCTGACGCTCTCGAAGGTATTCCTGCTCGGCGGCGTTCCGCTCGCGGGACTGGCCGCCCTGGTGGCGCCGCGTAGCCGCATCCGGGTTCTGGCTGCCCTCGCCGTGATGGTTTCCGGCGCGCGGCTTGCCGCCGCCTGCTGCCGTCGTGGCCGGGCACCGTCTCCCTGTCGGGCCTGCTCCACCCGGCGTCCCTGGCGGGCACTTACAGCGCGGGCCGCTACGGCGGCGGCGGCACCCTCGTCCCGCTCGTGGCGGACATCCTGCGTTCCAGTCCGTGGTGCGGTTTCGGGGCGGGCGGCCTGGCTAGGGCGTATGACTCGCTATGGGTCGAGACGCTGGCAATCTCGGGTGTCCTGGGCGCGGTCATGATGGCCCTGGTGCTGGTAGTCCTGGCGTGCCGGTGGCTTCACCTGCGCTCAGTGCTGGGGCGGCCTGAGTGGCGGCTGGCGGGAGCCACGCTCGCGCTCGCCGCCGGGGCGTCGCTGGGGCTGCCGTCGCTGACGGCTAACCGCGCATGCACCATGTTGTGGCTGATCCTCGGCGTCCTGGTATCCGGGCAGCCAGGCGGCCCGGATAACGGGCCGCTGCCGGAACCCGCCAGCAGCCGTCTGGCTGGCCTTCAGCGCGCTAAATGCGTGATGGCCCGCTTGCGCCGGGGTCGGGCACGCAGGCGGGTGGTCATGCAAGTCACCGGCGGCCCGTTGGAGGCTTGTGACCGCCGATGATCACCACGACCTGGCGCCCGCAGTCGGAGTGCTCCGTCGGCCATGTTGTTCCGCTGGCCGCTACCCGGTGCCGCGGTCCCCGGCAGCCTCCAGCTTCGCGGCCAGCCCGGCGAGGCTGTGGTCAGCGAGGATGTGCAGGCTGGTGATTGTCGGCGCTGCACCGCGGTCCAGACGCCTACCTGTTCGTCTAACTGAACCTGCCAGGCGTCGCCATACTCGCCGAGCACAGCTAGTGCGGGGCTTGCGGGGGCACGTGGGCCTCAGAGTCGGTCATAACACCAGCGTGTCATAGCACGTTACCGCACGCTCTGACGGTTAGGCGCATGTCACCACAAGGTAACGTGCGCTGCATGGTCATCCGGGAGAGCCCCCGTGCCGCCATGGGCGCAGGTCACGGCCATAATCCGGCAGAGGATCGTGTCCGGGAGTTGCCGCCGGGGTCGCTGGTGCCGTCGATCGTCGCGCTTCACCAGGAGTTCGGGATCGCTAAGACGACTGCCCGGAAGGTGATCGCCGCTCTGCGGGATGAGGGCCTCGTGACGACTACGCCCGGCTGGGGGATCGTTCGTCGTGGACCGCTCGAGCTGATCTTCACCGCGGTCAGGCCCGAACGGGCAGGGTGCTGTGCGCGGACGAGAAATCAGGCATGCAAGCCCTGGACCGGTCCCACCCGGTACTGCCGATGATGCCCGGCATGCCAGAACGGCGCACCCACGACTACGCCCGGCATGGCGTGACCAGCCTGTTCGCCGCGTCCAGCATCGCCGACGGCACCGTGATCTCCGAACTCCACCACCAGCACCGCGCGATGGAGTTCAAGAAGTTCCTCGTAGCGATCGACAAGGCCGTGCCCGCCGGGCTCGGCGTGCACCTGGTCTGTGACAACCTCGCCACCCGCAAGACCCCGGCAATACGCGATTGGCTCGCCCGGCATCCGCGATTCCGCATGCACTTCACCCCGACCGGATCGTCGTGGATCAACCAGGTACTGGTTCGGGCCCTCACCGACCAGATGATCCGCCGCGGCGTGCACAAAAGCGTGCTGGCCCTGGAAAAAGACGTCCGGACCTGGATCGAGACCTGGAACGACGACCCGAGGCCGTTCATCTGGAAGAAGACTGCCGAGGAAATCCTCGACTCCCTCGCGAAATATATTGCACGGATTTCTGGCGGATCACACTAGCGGTGGTTTGTTAATTCGGGAAGTAGAGGTCAGGCCGCGGCCTGCCCCGACCGCGTTGATCAGGGCTTGGAGTTCGGGGGCGGGGGTGCGTTGGACCAGGCCCGCCACCAGCGTTGCAGCGCGGTCCAGGGGGTGAGCCAGGCCCGGACGGCGCGGATCGCCTGGGGCCAGGCGGTGCCGGGGCGGTGGGGGCGCTTGGGCCCCCTCTCTCCGCGGCCGGGTCCTGGCCGCGGGGCCGCAGTACGTGCTGCGGCGGGTGGTCGAGCGAACCAGGCGTCCCAGCAGAACGAGAACGCGCAGGTGACCAGGGTCTGGTGGCGGCGGATGGCGGTGTCGGAGCGGACCTGGAAGTCGGCCCAGCCGAGTTCGTCCTTGACCTGCTTGTAGCTCTGCTCGATCCAGTGCCGGATGCCGTAGATCCGGACGACTTCGTGCAGGTCGGCGGCCGGGTGGGGGCTGTCGGCCTCGCGGGGGCCGCCGGGGCGGGGCAGGTCGGTGGCCAGGTACCAGGTGGCCTTGGCGGGCAGGGTGGCCGGGTCGGCGGTGGCCACGACCAGGCGGGTGTTGCCGTCGGGTCCCCACCAGCCGAGTGGGCGTCGGCGGCCCACCAGGTCTCGGTGTGCCCGTCGCGGAAGGTCCGGTCACCGGCGGCCAGTCGCCGGGATGGTCGGGTCCGTCCAGGCCAGGGCGCGGGCGGCGTCGACGGGGGTGTAGGCGTCCTTGCCGTAGGCCCAGGTGCCGTGGCGCGGTTTGAGGGCCATCACGAACGGCAGCCCGGCCTCGCGCGAGCTCTCCGCGGAAGCCGTCCTGGTCGCCGTAGGCGCAGTCGGCGGCCACGGCCCGGAACGCGACGCCCGCCGCCCGGGCCTGCGCGGCGAGTTCGGCGGCGATCTGCAGCTTGGTGCGGAACTCCGGATCGCTCTTGCCCTTCGGGAAGTGCTGGCCGGGGTGTAGGGCACCGCGTGCAGCGGGTAGTAGAGGCGCTCGTCGGCCCACAGCGTGGTCACCGTGACGATGCCGTTGTCGGTCTTGCCGTACCGGCCCAGCCACTGCCGGCCGACGTGCGCGGTCGCCGTGCCGTCCTTGCGGTCCCCCGAGTCGTCGATCACCAGCACCCCGCCGCCGTGCGGCGCGGTCGCCGGATCGGCCAGCAGCAGCTCCACCCTGCGGGCGTTGACCCGCTCAGGGTCCCAGCGGGACTCCGACAGGAAGAACTGCAGCCGCTGCACCGCCGCGATGCTGCGCCCCGGCCACCGGCTCCGCCCCGGCCAGGCGGTCAGCGTCTTGTTCCGGTCCCGCGGCGCCAGCAGCCCCGCCAGGTACTCCCGGAACCCCCGCCGCTGCGCCAGCGAGGAGAACAGGTCATCAAACCGGGCCGCGTAGGCTTCCAGCGGACCCGGCGCCGGCGGACACGGCCGACGTCGCGTCATCACACACCCCAGGGCATTCTCGCGCCATTACCCCCGGCATACCGCAAGCCTGATCCGTAGTCAACAAACTACCGCTAGTCTTAGATTCCTGTGCTAAGGGCATTGCCGCGGAGGGGCAGGAGGCGCGGCCGCGAAGTCCGCGGCACTGTCACCTGGTCGCCGATCCTGACTGCCTGGTCGACGAAACGTTCTTGCCAAGCGTGCAGCCGTTGCCGACGGCTGCGCCGACCGCAGCTGGCTGTGATGCCAGATCACGGGGCCGTCCCTGACAGCTGCGCCCGTCTCGACGATGGCCGTCGAATGCACGAATGGCGGTTGGGGGGCCGTGCTCGGCCCGCTGTCAACGGACGGATCGCGCGCGGCTGGCATCGCGGTAGCGCGGGACGGCCGGGTCAGCGGGTATGCCGGCCCCGGTACTGGGCTGCGGGCAGCCCGCTGCAGAGCGCGTCCAGGGCCTGGCTGACGGCTGCGTCGATGACGCGGGCGCAGGCCAGGAAGGCCGCCGAGTCGGTGACCGGTTCGGCAATCTCGTCCTCGGCCGGTTCCACGTACGGCACCTGGCCGCGCAATTGTGCGACCTCCGCCACCAGGTGCCGTGCCTGGTCCGCAGCGGAGTAGCCTGCGGCGGGCAAGCCGGCTGACGGCGCGCCCGCGTCGGTCTGGTCGGCGGCGCCCTGGTGGGCGGGCGGCCGGGCCGTTGCGGCGGCCGAGGCGTAGGCCGTCAGGCGGGCGAATTCCCGCAGCAGGTAGGCGCGCCGGGAGGCGCGGGGGCGCATCGCCACGACGGCGTCCCGGTGCTCCCGGCAAGCCGCAAGGATCAGGTCCGCCGCATCCACGTCGGCGGCCGTAAGGCCGTGGCTGGCCGCGCCATCGGCATCCGTCCCAAGCCAGCTCAGCGCCTCGGCGGCGTACGGGTGAACGGGGCACCCGTCCAGGCTCGCTGTCCCGGCACTCGTGACGCGAAACCCGCGGGCAGCGAGGCCGAGGCGGTCGCGCAGACCCTGCCGGGCAAGCCGCTCGGCCATTACCGACCGGCAGAGGTTGCCGGTGCAGACGAACAGGATGCCGAACTGGCCAGCTGCCGGGGTGCCGTGCTGCGTCACGGCCGGCAGCGGCATGGCGGGCACCTGGTCAAGGGCCGGCTTGGCGGGCGGCGGCACCGCGGCCGGGCTCCAGTCGGACACGGCGTCAGCTGGGTGCCACGAGGGTCACCGTGGCCGGATGCCGACTGGCGAACGCCGCGACTGAGTCATTCCTGATCGCCTTCCACGGCTGGTGGCGGGCGGGCCCGCGCAGGATCGCCAGTAGCAGTGCCAGCTGACGCCGCACCCGGCCGTGCTCGGCGAGCGGCGACTGCCGCACGGAGTTCAGGGCGTTGGCACAGGTCACGTATTGACCCCTCGGTGGAAGACGGCGCCGTTGCCTGTGGCCTGGCCCGGCAGGATCACGTTAACGCCGCCAGGCCGTCCAGGGGCCGCGGCCACGCCGGCGAAGCCGACGACTTTGTAGTGATCGAGACGCACATTGATGAGGTGCTCCAGCGTCTTGATCAGCAGCGATGGTCCGCCGGCACGCACCGTGCCGGCTATCGGCATCGAGCCGTGGCCGGGGGACGTGCACCTCCCCCGCGTTCGGCGCGATGATTGCCCACCGCGGCCGGGGTCCGGCTGGCGTTGAGGTGCACGAGCGCGCGGGCGGCCCGGCCCCGCGCCATACCCCGCCGCCGGATGGGCACACTGGTGCCATGACTGCTCCAGCCAGCTACCCCGAGCCGCCCGCGCCCGCGTTCCTCTTCGATCTCGACGGGACGCTGATCGACAGCGTGTACCAGCACGTGATCGCCTGGCGGCACGCGCTGTCGCGGCTGGACATCGACCTGTCGGTGTGGCGGATCCACCGCCGGATCGGGATGAGCGGCGGACTCTTCGTCTCCGCCCTCATGCGCGAGACGGGCATCTCGCTGTCCGAGGCGGACATCGAGATGCTGCAGGAGGCGCACGCGGCGGAGTACCTGAAGCAGGCCGACTCCGTCCGGCCGCTGCCCGGCGCGGCCGAGCTGCTGGCGGCGCTCACCGCAAAGAAGGTGCCGTGGATGATCGCGACGAGCGGCCGGATGGCCACCGCCAGCGCCGCGCTTCCGCTGCTCGGGCTGCCGCCGGACACCTTCATGGTGACCCGCGACCTGGTGCGGCGGGCCAAGCCCGACCCCGACCTGTTCCTCGCCGCGGCCGCCCAGCTCGGGATCGACGCGCGGGACGCGATGGTGGTCGGGTGACAGCGTCTGGGACCTGCTGGCGGCCCGGCGGGCCGGGGCGATCGGCATCGGGCTGATGTCGGGCGGCTACGGCCGCGAGGAACTTGAGCGGGCCGGCGCCTACCGGGTCTACGCCGACCCGGCCGAGATGCTGGCCAGGGCCGACGAGCTCGGCGTGCGCGACCTGACCGGCTGACCGTTCCCTGCTCGGCCGACCCGGCCCGGATCGGCTCACCAGCCTCCCGGATCCGCGCTGAGATCGGGGCCGGGCGTCCCCGCAACCCGGCGTGCGGTCTGTTACGGCCGGGCCATCACGACGACGATCAGCCCTGACACGACCATGAGCGAGCCCGCCCAGGTCAAGTAGTTAGCGCGTTCGTGCAGGACGAGGATGCTCACGGCCAGGATGCCGATATAGCCGAGGGCGTTGAATGGATAGGCGACGCTCAGCGGTACCCGGGACAGCGTGACGAGCCAGGCCATCGCCGAGATGCCGAAAACCGCGAGTCCGAGCAGCACCCAGGGCGAGGTGGCCGCGCCGGCGGCCAGCGAGCCGCCGGACTCAGCCGCGCGACTTGTCGCGATCTGCATGCCGTGTTTGAGCATTATCTGGCCGACGGCGGCGGCGGTTACGGCGAACAGCAGCAGCGCCGCGGTTGCTACCGACAAGCGATGCCTCCTCGGTGTCTCTGCATGATTCGAACGCCTTGTTTCCTGACGTTCCGGCGGCTGCGTGGACACGTTCGCCGAGGGCGTGGCAACGTGCGCAACCCGACGCGTGCGGCTACCCACCTCAGACGACTTCGGCATGCACCGTGTCCATCGCGTGCGGGGTCAGCGTCAGGATGTACTGGTAGCCGAACAGGGTCGGCCGGATGCGGACCAAAGGCTTGTCGATCTTTCGAAGAGTCCGGAGTTTCCGGCCGTCCGCCTCGGAGATGGCCGGAAACGGCAGTCCAGTCGCTTGCTCCTCCACGATGTCGAATCCGCTGGCGCGGACCAGCCGGCGCAGGGTTGCCCGGGTGAAGAAGCGCAGGTGCGTCTCGTCCAGGATGCCCCGGCGGTCGTATCCGAACAGGCCGACAGCAGTCCTCGCCCGGGGATACCAGTGCGCGAAGTTCGGAACCGAGAGCAGCACCTGGCCGCCTGGCCGCAGCACCCTGCGCATGTCGCGCAGTATCTCGCCGGGACGCGACAGGTGCTCGATGACGTCCGCCGCCACAATGATGTCAAAGCCGCCACCCACCTCACCCGGGATGCCCTCTTCGAGGCTGGCCTTGACGAAGTGGTCGGCGCGTTCGCGCACCCCCGGGATTTCCAGGTAGTCCACGCCGGTCACCTCGTGACCGGCGGCCCGGGCGTGGGCCGCGAAGAGGCCGCTTGAGCAGCCGAGGTCGAGGATGCGGGATCCCGGCAGGCCGGCCAGCTTTCCCAGGAGTACCGCGTGCGAGGATCCGTCACCGTCCTTGAACGCATAGTCCGGTGGCTTGGGTACCCATTCCGAGGTCCCGAATCCCATGGACACCAGCCGGTACGCGAGCACGTCCTTGACCACGTCCATGGCGTAGCGCATACCGTTGACGTAGCAGATCTCATCGCCGTAGTAGGTAGGAATCGGAATTTCCAGGATCCGCTTCCCGGCATGGATCAGCTGAACGATGATCTGCGTATCGAAGTCGAAATCGTCGGTGTTGTGCTCGAACGGGATATCCAGCAGCGCCCTGGTGCTGTAAGCCCGGTACCCAGAATGGAACTCGGTCAGCTCAGTACCGAGCAGCGCATTCTCGACATGAGTGAGGATTCGGTTGCCGACCAGCTTATAGAGCGGCATCCCACCGCGGCGAGCGGCCCCCTTATCCATCATGCGGGAACCCATCACGGCATCGCATTCGCCCCGCTCCAGCGGGGCCACCATCTCCGGCAGCAGTTCCGGCGCGTACTGGCCATCCCCGTGCAGCAGCACCACGATGTCGAGCCCGCGCTCCAGCGCCAGCTTGTATGCCGCCTTCTGATTACCGCCGTAGCCGAGGTTCTTGGTATGTCGCACCACCAACGTCCGCGGCGTGTCAGGCCGCTCAGCCCAGGCTTTTCCGCTGGCGAAGGTGTGGTCGTGGCTCGCGTCGTCGAGCACGATCATCTCGGCGATCCGCTCCCGGAAATCCACCGGAATCCGGTCCAGTGTGGCACGCAGGGTGGACTCGGCATTGTAGGCAACGACGAGGATGCCAATCCGAGGGCGACCATCCTTGTCACTCAGGCTTTTACGCCCGTCTGCGGAACACACCTAAGAATCTTATCCCAGCGTCGGCCATGCCTAACGCCTTAACACAAATTCTGGCTAAAGAAATTAGTAACGAACATTTCACTACGACGCTTATCTGACAAGAGTTACGTCTTGCTATCATCTCGAACCAGGACACATATTATCAGGGCTTACCGAGTCCAAATAATCTCTGCAATAGCTCCATCTATCGATGAATTGAGCCCGTGCGGCCGATATGTTCGGGATGGCCGGTGCCGCCACCCGCCGGCCTGATCCGGGCACCGTAGACGTTCACCGTCCCGCTGCCCGCGGACCACACCCGGACCTCCAGTCGCTGGCCCACCTTCGGCGGGTTGAAGTGCGCCCGGAATGGGCCCCATCCTGAATAGAGGCTAGGCCCGGTAGGCAGTCGTGGCATCCACGGGTAGGACTACCGTCTCGACCCCGGTCGTGACCGGGACGCTCCGCCGGGCGAGCAGTATGTTGCCGGTGTCGTTCCAGACCTCCACATTCACTGGCCCGGTCGCGGACAGGCTGACCAGGGCCCGATACCGGCCGGGCGGCTGCTGCCAGGCGAGCCCGTCGGCTACGTAGCCCCTGCCTCCGGTCGACGTCACGCGCCAGGTTTCGGCTGGCCCGGTCATGACACGCTTCGCTACCGTGTCGGGCGCCAGCGGTGCCGCCCAGGCCAGGAGAGCCGCAGAGTTGCCCGGCACGCGTGATCGAGTTCACACCTGGTGGCGGGCGCCAGCGAAAAGCCCATACACCATTGGCGTGCGTGACGAGCGTGGCGTGAAGTACGTCGGCGAGTTCCCCGATCAGCGCCGCCGCACTTGCCGTGCTCTGAGTTTCTATGCCTTCCAAAGGTGTGATGATGAACCAGGTTTCGCCCCGGCCGACCGGTACCGTCCCGGGCCCGAAGATCGGGTGGATGTCACTGCGTCCGGACAGCCCGCCAACCACACCCTGAGATGCGATCACCTCAGCTGAGGCCGGGATGCGAGCGGCGATGCCAGCCAGCGTCGCCGCGCTGGCGCTGGACACCCTAAGCCACTGTCCCGGTGTCCGTGATCCCCATACCACCGTCCAGCCGATTGCTTGCACAGCGAGCAGGCCGGCCAGCAGGAAAGCCGTTCGACGGCGGCGCACGGCGAGCCAGCCCAGCACGGCCACCGTTCCCACCGCCAGCAAAGGGTAGAGGGGGACGTTCTGAAAACCGGGTGACGCGAACAGCCAGGATGGCCAGAGGTTATCTGCCAGCAGCACGATCACGGAGAGAGGCAGGAGCCACACGTAGGCGACTCCCAGCAGTCCGGATGGCGCCAGGTTCGCCCATATATCGATACGTTTGGCCCATAGCGCCTGCAATATCCGGAGCGGATGGGTCACGATTCCCTTCGCCATCGCAAACAAGCTGAGCGAGGAGCCGGTAGGACCGGCGGTTGCCAGGTATGCGTAGGCATGGAGACCCCCGCCGGAGGCTCTGTTGCCGTGGCCGAGCGTGATGATCAAGATGGCAGTCACGCCAAGCAGCCCCAGAACAGCACCTCGCATCCGGAAGCCGCGCCCAGCCAGCACACCCGCAAGCCCGACGCCGATGAGGTAAGTGCTGGCGACGTCACCGCAGGCAAGCAGCGGCGTCACCCAGACCCATGCCCGTCGCCGTCCATTCGCGAGATCCCGGGCAAGCAGCGCAGTTAACAGGACTGCCATCGGCTCCATATGGAAGTCCTACGTGATCGTCCACCACGTCCACGGGTTGGCGACCAGCAGCACAAGGCCGACGCTGGCAAGCCACTGGGAGCCTCGCTCCTGGCGCTGGCGTCCAGCTAGCTCGCACATCCAGGTGAATGCCACGGCCTCGACCCCGACGACGCAGGCATCCTGCACCCAGAGCAGGGTGACTCCGTGCGGCCACAGCCAGTACAGCAGGGCCAACGGCCACATGAGGAACTCGCAATGGTCCCGCCAGAACGGCAAACGCTGCACCGTGTTGTACGGATCAAGGTTCCCGTGCGCGATTAGGTACCAGCCTTGGTGGTAGATCGCGAAGTCGTAGGTGAGCGCGAACCGGCGGTACAGGATGGTGCTCCAGACCATGAATGCCAGCAGTTGCACGCCTAGGACTGCGTAACCGATGCGCTTTAAACGCAGCAACCTAACTGGTTGTGTCATAGGGGCGGCGTGCGTGTCCGCCGCGGTGGCCGCGCTCATGAGCGGAACCTCACGGCGAGGATCGGCGAGTAGCCGTAGGGGTAGGAGACCTTCGGGTTCACCAGGTTTGCCTCGAAGTAGACGGGGTCGCTGGTGGCGACCGGCGAGTGGATCGTGAAGGTCGCCACGCCTGCTGCGTTGGTGAGCGCCTGGACGGGCGTCTGCCCGGGCAGGCCCTGGCTGATGACGGCCTGGGCGAACTGAAGGCCGCGCTGGTCGTAGATCACCTGGCCGAGGTAGACGGGCACGTTCGCCACCCGTATCGGCTCGTCGAGGCGGTTCACGATCCCGGCGCGCACGGTGATCTGCTGTCCTCTGGCGACGAGATGATTGATGGCCGCCGGCCGAAGTACCACCCGCCACGAACTGGCCAGGTAGGCGCCGGTTCGGCTGACCGACGCCGGGCCACTCGAGAACGCGAGGACCTGGAAGCCGTTGCTGATCGACGGCATGGCGAAGAAGCTGGGGGCCTCGATCGTGTAACTGGCTCGCTGATGCGGACCGAGCACCGCCGGGCCGTGTGCACGGCGCCAGAAGGCGGTCATGGACATGCCGTTCTCGACGGTGAAGGCCGGGCGCACGCTGCGTCCGGTCACGTTGGTGACTGCCAGGGTCAGCCGTTGCACCGTGGCGAGCTGGCCGGTCGTGCGAACCGACCGGATCGACATGGTCAGCGGGCTTGCGCTGGTGAGCGCGGCGACGATCGCCACGACGCTGGCGCCGGCTCCGCCGAGGACCACCCATCGCCAGCGGTGCCAGCAGGCTGACACGGGCGGGCGCCGCGTGGTCGCCGCGGCTGCGATCGCGGCGGGGATCAGCATCACCAGGTAGCTGCCGAACGAGCGGGTGGCGAAGAACAGTGCGAGCGACGGGAGGAGAAAGGCGGCGGCCTTGAGCGCCGGGTAGGTGGCCAGGTAGCAGGCGAAGATGGCGGCGAAGACGACCGCCGCGACGATGGTGTAGGCCCGCAGCGATCCGCCGCCCACGGGGAGCGAAAGGCTCAGGCTGATCAGGCCCTGGCCGGCCGGGACGGACTGGGACGAAAACGGCGTCAGAACCCCGCGCAGCCACGCCGATGGCGCGGAGAGCAGGTAGGGCAGGTTCGGCACGAGGAAGGCCGCCGCCGCGATGCCGAGGTACCTCAGCCCATCGCGGACCGCCTGGTCCCGGCCGCGCGCACGCCAGGACTCCAGCACGATTCCGGCCACCACGAACGGGACCACCAGCCACGGCGTCTGCTTCACCGCCATCGCGAGCCCCATGAGAATAGGCCCCCGCCAGGCGGCCGGCCCGCGGGTGGCGGCGAACCGGTCCCATCGCACGGCGGCGCCCACCAGCAGCGGTACGAACAGGAAGTCGGTGATCCCGCCGACCGCATAGCCGATGTACACGTCCATGCTGACCACCACTGCCGCCAGCGGCGCCAGCTTGCGCGGCAGCACCTTGAACAGGACCACGGCGCCCAGCGCCCAGGCGGCGACTTCGGCCCAGACGGCCGCCTGGGTCTTGATACCGAGCGCGAGCAGCGGCAGGTAGGCCTCGAAGGACAGCGCGGGGTAGGACAGCGCGGTGACCGGGCTGCCGTCCAGCCGGAAGGTGTAGCCGTTCGGGGAGACGTGGAACAGCGGGAAGGCAGGGGCCATGGAATGCAGGTACGGATTGATGCCATGCAGGGCCAGCTGCGCAGCGTACTGGTCGAAGGCGATCTCGTCGGTGCCGTAGTCAGGAGCGATGAAGACCTGGAAGTAGCTCCACAGGGCCAGCGCGGCCAGCACGGCGAGCAGCACGCCCCAGTCGATCTGTTGCTGGCGCCCGCTCCCGAGCACCGAGTCGGGGAGCCAGGCCGCGACGATGGCAAGCAGCCCCAGCAGCCCGAGCAGCGCCACCGGAATGGCTAGCCAGGTGGCGAAGGTGAGGTACCCGGACAGCCGGAACGACCAGGTGACGATGAGAACGCCGGCCAGCGTCCGCAGTGCGCGCCCGGCCCATGCCGTCCCGTCGCTATCACCGGCGGCGGCAGCTGTGCGTGGTTGCCCGGCCCGATCGAGGGTGGCTACCGCGCCGCCGTTACCAGCCCGGACGGCTGGCGCCATGATGAAGGCGTCAGCCAGCCGGGTGGTCGTGCTCCGGTGCCGTCCCCCGGTGGGCCTCATCGCCTCGGGGTCTGGCCGACGCTAGACCGCGAAAACCTGAATGTTGCCATAGCCTGCCGTCCCCACCACTTCGAAGAGTTGACTTCCGCTGGCGGAGACCAGCACCTCCAGACAGTGACTCGGTGCCGGCAGGACACGGCGCACGCTTTCGGTGGCGGCATCTACGACCGCGATGTTGGACACGGCATCGGTGCCCTTCAGCACATACAGCCGGCTGCCATCCGGGCTCAGGGCAAGGGACCGGCCGGGATCATGGCCGACGCTGAACCTCGCCATGACCTTGCCGCCGGAGACGGAGATCTCGCTGATGTTCCCGTCCCGTTCCAGGACGTAGAGCAGGGTCTGCTGAATATCGGGCACGACGGAAACGGTGTTGGTCGGCACCGGAACCGTTCCCCGCCTCCGGCCGTTCTGCGAATTCACGATCGTCACGCTGGCCGAGTTCGCCCAGCCGGTCAGGACATAGAAGGTGGTGCCGTCACTTCCCACTGCCACGTCGCGGGCCGGCGCGGGAAGCGCCACGGTCCGGATGCGCTTCGTGGTGCGGCCGTCCAGCAATTCGAGCGCCCCGGCCCGGTTGGTCCCGATCGCGACGCCGAGCACGCCCGTCGACGATTCGGCCAGCGAGCGCGCGGCACCGCTGACCGAAACGCTGCCAGTGACCTGGCCGCTGGAGGAGTCCATCTCGAACAAGCCGGTACTACGCCCGCCGGCGAGCGCCCAGATGATCCCGTTCGGCTGTGGTGCGGCCGCAGCCAGGATGCGCTTCGGCGCGCGGACAATGCGCTCCGGCATCACCTTGGCTAAGGTCTGCGGCCTCGAAGTGCCGCTCCCGCCGCAGGCAGCCAGCATGAGCGCCGCAGACACGAGTCCGATGACCACCGTCGTGCGGCGCGCCACACCCGTCATGGCATGCTTCCTTCCACTTATTGCTCATTGCCCGGGGGTTACGTGTGCGGCGCCGCCCCGCACCGCGGGTTACCTTCAAGAAGCGGGTTACGTTCAGGAAACTGACTGCAGCCATTCAGGTGCCAGCACGCCGAGGCCGAACAGCTGCGAGCCGGCCGGCGCAAAGAGCTCCCGGGCGAGGAATTCCGCGCCGACGCGATGGTGGCCGGCCGCGGTGAAATGTCCCCGCCGATGTCCGCGGACATGGCTCAGCTCCGCGAAGTCCTGCTCGTTCCCGCTCTCCACGGCGACGAAGGCTGTGTGCCCATGAACGGTGGTGCGGAACACGCGCACGAAACGGGTGCCGTTCCAGACCACGAAAAGGTCACTCGCATTGATCCTGCGTGACTCCAAGGTGAGTTGCAGCGGCCTGAGGAATTGGCCCGAGTAGGTCTGCCCGTCGAGCTGGACGATAACGCCCACGCCGCTGAAGGCCCGTTCGTGCCGGAATCCGGCGTCGCCGATCTCGCTGACATCCGGTGCGGTGAGCGTGATCTGCACCGGCATCGGGAAAGCTCTCCTGGGCACCCTGAGCGTAACCAGGACGCCGTCGACCATGACCGGCCCGATGATCCCCCCCCTGGGGTCTATCGTCACGCTGGTTACGACACTGAAATAGCCACCCGGAACCGGCGGCGGCGGCGGCCCACCGTACCCCGGTGCCGCGAGAGCCAAACCGGAACTGCCGATTGCCAGGGCGGCCCCCAGGCCCGCCATGACCAGTCGCCGAACTAGCCTCCGCCGTACCAACGACATCATGACTTTTCCCCTGTCCCTTGTGATGCAGACGTCGGCTAGCGTATACCCTCCGAGCACTGAGCGTAACGCAACACTACAATCGGTAATCGCTGCACCCGCCGGTGTCCGGGTGACACCGTTTCCCTGGCCCTACCACCGCCATTGCGTCCCCTTGCGAGACGTGCCGGTCTCGCCATATGGGCCCCCATTTGGCCAATTTCGGGTAGTCGCCTCGCCGAACCGACCGCCGGGAGGCTGGCCGACGAGGCGGGATTGCGCCGACGATGTGGTCTGGGTGAGCCAGGTGAGCCAGGACGACGAGGGGGGCGCGCGTGCTGTTCGCGCTCTGGCTCGCCTTGACACGGGGCGCACTGGCGGTACATATTTAACTAACTCGTTCTAGAACAGGGTGGTTATCAATGTCGGCCGACCGGCTCAGCCTGGTGTTCGGGGCGCTCGCGGATCCGATCCGGCGGGCGATCTTGACCCGGCTGACCGAGGGAGACGCGACGGTCACCGAGCTCGCCGCGCCGTTCAGCGTCTCCCAGCCGGCCATCTCCCGGCACCTCAAGGTGCTGGAGCAGGCCGGCCTCATCTCGCGCACCCGGCGGGCGACCGCCCGGCTCAGCCACCTCGATGCCGAGCCGCTGCGCGAGGTGACCACCTGGCTGGCCCGCTACCAGCGGTTCTGGGACGAGAGCCACGAGCGGCTGGACGAGCTGCTCGCGGCCCTGCAAGGCGATCGGCAAGACGACAGCGACCGTCGCCCGGCGGCGGCCGGCCAGAAAGGACATTAAAAATGGGTAAAACGGAGATCACGGCGGAACCCGGCATCCCGCAGATCCTGATCAGCCGGGAGTTCGATGCCCCGCGTGACCTGGTGTTCCGCGCCTACGCCGACCCGGAACTGCTGGTGCGGTGGCTGGGCCCGCGCGACCTGACGATGACCGTCGACGAGTACGACGTCCGCGACGGCGGCAAGTGGCGGTATGTCAGCACGGACTCGGCGGGCAACGAGTACGGCTTCCACGGCGTCTTCCATGGCACCCCGTCGCCGGACGGAATCGTGCAGACCTTCGAGTTCGAGGGCACGCCCGGCCACGTCTCGCTCGACACACTCACCCTTGCGGAGCAGGACGGAAGGACGCTGGCGCGCTCGGTCTCCAGCTTCCAGTCGGTCGAGGACCGGGACGCCATGATCGCGTCCGGCATGGAGCGCGGCATCTACGACTCGTACGAGCGCCTCACCGAACTGCTTGCCAGCCTGCAGGCCGGCTGACGCACGAAACCTTTTCCTCCTGCGGTGCCCGGGTACGACGCGTGCCGCGCGCACCGCGCCGATTCAGCCGGACCGTGCGGGGGTACCGCGCAGGCAGACCGGACCGTGCGGGAGACCGCGCAGATAGGAAGGACGACATGTTGCTCGACGGCAAGAACGCCGTGATCTACGGAGCCGGCGGACCGGTCGGGGGCGCGGTGGCCCGCGCCTTCGCCCGCGAGGGGGCGCAGGTTCATCTCGCCGGGCGGACCCGCGACAGCCTGGACGCGGTGGCGAAGGAGATCAGGTCCGCGGGCGGGGCGGCCAAGACGCAGCAGGTCGACGCCCTGGACGAGCGGGCGGTCGACGAGCACGCGGATGCGGTGGCGGCGCAGGCCGGCAGCCTGGACATCTCGGTCAACCTGATCTCGCATGGCGACGTCCAGGGGACGCCGCTCGCCGAGATGACGCCCGCGGACTTCGAGCGGCCGGTGGTCACCGCGGTGCGGACGATGTTCCTGACATCGAGGGCGGCGGCGCGCCACATGATCAGGCAGCGGTCGGGGGTGATCCTGATGTTCGGCGGCTACGGGGACCCGGTGCCCCGGGTCGGCGGGCTGCAGGTCGCGTTCGGCGCGCTGGAGTCCCTGCGCCGCGCCCTGGCCTGCGAGCTCGGGCCGGACGGCATCCGCGTGGTCACCCTGCAGACCGGCGGGATACCCGAGACGCTGCCGGAGGACTTCGACGGCCGCCAGGCAATCACCGACGCCATCACCGGCAAGACCATGCTCGGACGCGCGGCAACCCTGGCCGACGTGGGCAACGCGGCCGTGTTCGCCGCGTCCGACCACGCCCGCACCATCACCGGCGCGGCGATCAACATCACCTGCGGCTCAGTCCCCGCCTAGCGCCAGGCGCCAACCGCCTGCCCGGAGCCGCTATGAAGTCCCGGGCCAGCCGTGGTGATCACCTGCACACCTTGCGGGCCGCTGATGCTGTCACCATATTCCATCGCTGATCGTCGTAAGCAGCGGTAGCGGCAGTCCTCGCGTCTTCATGCCTGAGCCGGACGCGGGGCAGGCCGTTCCCAGGGGCGGCCCAGGTCGCTGGCCAGCGGCCTGGGCCTCGTCGGGCTAGCGGGGTCAGCCGCCGGCCATGGCGCCGACGACCAGGAACGGCTCCGTGCCGACCGCGACCGCGGCGGGCAGCGGGGTGTCCGGCGGCTGATGCGACAGATCCTGCTCGCAGGCGAAGAACCGGACGAATGCCCGGCGCTGGCCGGTGGCATGGTCACGGATCGTCCCGCGCAGCATGGGATAGCGCGCTTCCAGCGCATCAAGCACCGAGCGCTGGGTGACCTCGCCATCCACCGACAGCTGCACCTCGCCGTCGAGCCGGGCGAGCGTCCGCAGGTGTGCCGGGAGCACGACGCGTATCACGGCAGCGTCTGCACCTCGACGGACAGCACGGCCGGGAGATCCCGCACAATCGGCGCCCAGCTGTCCCCGGCGTCGGCTGATGCGTACACCTGCCCGCCGGTGGTGCCGAAGTACACGCCGGCCGAATCGAGCGAGTCGACCGCCATCGCGTCGCGCAGCACGTTCACGTAGCAGTCGCGCTGCGGGAGCCCGTCGGTGAGCGCCTCCCACTCGTCCCCGCCGGTCCGGCTCCGGTAGACGCGCAGCTTCCCGTCCGGCGGGTAGTGCTCGGAGTCGCTCTTGATCGGGACGACATAGACGGTGTCCGGCTCATGCGGGTGGACGTCGATCGGGAAGCCGAAGTCACTCGGCAGGTTGCCGCTGACCTCGTGCCACGACTCGCCGGCGTTATCGCTGCGCATGACATCCCAGTGCTTCTGCATGTACAGCACGTCGGGCCGGGCCGGATGCATGGCGAGGCGGTGCACGCAGTGCCCGACCTCGGCGTCCGGGTCAGGAATGCCCTCGGACTGCAGGCCATGGTTGATCGGCCGCCAGGTCTGGCCCGAGTCCTCGGTGCGGAACGCGCCGGCGGCCGAGATGGCCGCGTACATCCGGGCCGGGTTGGCCGGATCCAGCAGGATCGTGTGCAGGCACATGCCGCCGGCGCCCGGCTGCCAGGATGGCCCTGATCCGTGTTCGCGCAGCCCGGCGAGTTCCTGCCACTCCTTGCCGCCGTCGACGGAGCGGAACAAGGCAGCGTCCTCGACCCCCGCGTAGACCGTGTCCGGATCATCCAGCGACGGCTCCAGGTGCCAGACCCGGGCGAACTCCCAGGGGTGCGGCGTGCCGTCGTACCACTGGTGCGTGCCGGGGACGCCGTCATAGCTGAACTGGTTCCCGGCCGACTGCCACGATTTGCCGCCGTCGTCGGAGCGCTGGATCTGCTGCCCGAACCAGCCGCTGCACTGCGATGCGTACAGCCGGGCCGGATCGGCCGGTGACCCCTTGACGTGGTATATCTCCCAGCCCCCGAAGTGGGGCCCGCTGACGTCCCAGTTATCGCGCTTCGCGTCGGCGCTCAGCACGAACGCGCCCTTCCGCGTGCCCACCAGGACCCGTACTCCGCTCATCGAGACTCCCTCCGACTTGCCCAGACGCGATGACCATACAATCCTGCACCGACAAAATCCCGGGCACGACAAGGCCTCCGCTGTTGTCCAGTGCGCAGCCACCCGCAGCACTGACTGCTACGACTCCGGCCAGCCGGCAAACTCACCGGCCAGCCGCAGCTTGGCTGGACGCAGCGAAAGCTGCCGGGCGCACCTGCCCGAGCCGTCGCTCCGGCGGCCCGCGCCTGAATCCACTGGTCTGAGCGGGATCACGGCTCGGCGGGGATGATGCCGCGGCCCAGGTCGAACCACGCCCAGACGACTTTGCCACCCCGGACAGGGGTCCACGAGCCCCACCGGTCGCTCAGTGCCTGGACAATTTCCAGGCCGCGGCCGCCTGCCGAGCCGGCACCGTGCGCGCGACGTACTGGCGGTTCAGCGCATGCGTCCCAGACCAGTAACGTCAGGCGGCCGGGGTCGGCGGCGAGGTATAGCACCACGCGAGCGGTTAGCGACCGTTCGAGCGTCGCCCGGACGGCGTTGGTCATCAGCTCCGAGACGACGAGCTCGGCGTCCTCCGCGACGTGGCCGAGGTCCCACCCGGCGAGCGCCTGCCTGGTGCAGCGGCGGGCATACGGCACCGCGCCGGGTGCGGCGGCGACCTCTAGGTAACTCCGTTGCGCCCTTCGCGCGGAAGGCGCCGAGCGCGCATCGGGACCGCAGGGATGGTTCGGCCCGGTGCCGGCCCCGCCGCTCATCGAGGCCAGCGCCAGCCGAGCGGCCGATGCGTTGCTGGTTCCGCGCAATGCCATCCTCCCAGTGCCCTCGGCTAGCCCTGATCACTGGTCGTCATCATGCCCAGGCAGATCTAGGATCTCTACCGAGAGCATGCTGTCGTCAGGACGTGTCCGGACCTCACAGGCAGCGTCGGGACAGTCGGGAAGCGTGGCGTGGTGCCGGTAATACGAGAGCTTGATTCGAGCGCGGGCCCGCTTAACTTCTTCGGTGCCGAGCTTCGGCGCGCGCGGGCAGCGGCGGGCCTGAGCCAGGAGCAGTTAGGCCAGCGGGTCGGTTACTCCGCAGCGCAGGTTGGCAAGGTCGAGACTGGCGACCGCGCGCCGTCACTGGATTTCGCTGAGGGCTGCGATGGCGCGCTGGATACGGGCGGGCTATTCGCGCGGATCTACGAACTCGCCCGGCGCTGGGACGGCGGCTATCCGTCATGGTTTGCCGAGTGGATCGAGGCCGAACGCCGGGCAACATCCCTGTCCTGGTGGGAGCCGCTGTTAGTTCCTGGCCTGGTCCAGACCGCCGACTATGCCCGAGCGATTATTGCTGCTGGCGCCAGATACAGCGAAGATGAGCTAGAGGAGCTTGTCAATGGCCGCATCGACCGGCAGGCAATCTTCGAGCGCCCCAGGCCTCCGAACGCTATGGGCGTCGTTGATGAAGGGGTGCTGCGCAGGCCGGATAGGCGACGCGAAAGATCATGCATGATCAGCTGCAACAACTGGCGACACATGCCTGCCGACCCGAGCATCACGATTCAGATCGTCCCGCCGAGGTCGGCGCGCACGTCGGCTTGCTGGGAGGCTTCGCTATCGCGAGCGTCGGCAATGCGTACCGGGTACCGTGTACATGGAGTCGCCTGACCAGGGGCGGACACTGAAGCGCCATCTGTAGTTGCGAAGGTTAGCGAGACCTTCGACACGCTGCGAGCTGAAGCGCTCCCACGCGGAGCCTCGCGAGACTTGATCAAGAAGATAGCTGAGGAACAATGGACGGAATAGACCAGTGCCAGCTGGCATAAGAGCAGCTATAGCGGCGGAAATGGCGGGGGTTGCGTCGAGGTCGCCGGGAGCCCCGGCCAGGTGCTCGTGCGGGACTCAAAGGACCGGACGGGCCCGGTGCTGACCTTCACCCCCGATGAGTGGCGGGCGTTTGCCGCCAGGGTAAGGCTTGGCGAGCTCGACCTGGACTGAGCTCGACCTGGACTGAGGAAGGACAGGCCGGGCCGGGCCGGATGATCCGGACTCGGCTCGCCGGAGCGCCCGTACCGCCGCCCATCCCTGACGTTTCCGCGGAAACGTCAGCCGACCCGGCCGGGCGCTGAGCCAGCGTGGGGTTACGCCGCGCTCGGGCGGCTGTCCAGCGCCGCCAGGAACGCGGCGATCTTCGCGGCGGTCTGCGCCGCGCCGCGGCGGGGCAGGTGGTGGCCGGTGCGCTGGAGGAACTCGATCCGGGCATCGGGTAGGGCCGCGGCCAGCTGATAGGTGGTCAGGACCGGGACGAGCGTGTCGCGGGGATCGGCGAGCAGCAGCACCGGCTGCCGTACGTCCGGGAGCGCGGCGGAAAGGCCGTCGAGCTCGCGGACCAGCGCGCGCTGCTCGATGAGGAAGCTGCGCCATAGCAGCCCGTCCTCGCGGCTGGTGTTCCCCCAGATGTGCCAGTTGACATACTCGCTGGCCGCGATGGATCGCCGCCGGGTGATCATCGCGAGCCGGGCCCTGGCCAGCCACGGGGTCAGCCACCATGCCGTGAGCGCGCAGACCTCCCCGGCTACCGGGGCGGCCAGCAGCCGGTCCCAGCCGTTCAGGCAGCCCGGCCCGACGCCGGCCAGCAGCACGACCGCCTCGACGCGCCCCGGTGCCATTGTGGCCGCCGACAGTGCGACGCCGCCGCCGTAGGAGTGGCCGACCAGCACAGCCCGCTGAATGCCCCGGGCATCCAGTTCAGCCAGCACGGCCCGGGCGTTGTGCGCGAATCCGCCCGCCACCTGATGGCTGGCCCCGTACCCGGGCCGGTCCAGCGCCAGCACCCGCAGCCCGGCCGGCAGCTGCCCGGCAAGCTGCTGCCAGTCCGAGCCCGAGCCCGGCTGGCCGTGCAGCATCACTACATCGCGCCCGGCCATACCAGACTCGCCCACACCAGCGAGCCTAGATCGGCACTGCCCGGCGCCGGCGATTGGCGCTGGTCTTAATGATGTCCAGAAGTGCCCGGCCGGCGTCCTGCGTCGCCGCGCCCGCTATCACGCTGGGGATGCTGCGGGCCAGCCGTAACGATTCCGGCCGCATGGGTTCTGTTAGGGATCATGGCGCCCCCGCATGGGTCGCGCATGGGCCGACAGAGACGCCCGATTCCGGCAGTTCACTTACGTCGTACGCATGCGACGCCTAGGAGGGCTTCCGTGTCCGACGTCCTATACATCGGGCTGACCATCCTCGTGTTCGTCGCGCTCTTCCTCCTCGTGAAGGGGGTCGAGCGCGTTGAGCGCTGAGAACCTGATCGGCCTGATCGCCGGCATCTTGCTGACCATCTACCTGTTCGTGGCTCTCGTCCTGCCTGAGAGGTTCTGATGAGTAGCGCTCTCGCGGGCTGGCTGCAGCTCGGCCTGCTGGTGCTGGCCCTCGCCGTCTGCTACAAGCCGGTGGGCGACTACCTGGCCCACATCTTCACCACCGACAAGGACTGGCGGGTCGAACGCCGGCTGTACAAGCTGATCGGCGTCGACCCGAAGGCCGACCAGCGGTGGTCCGCGTACCTGCGCAGCATGCTGGCGTTCTCCGCGGTCAGCGTGCTGTTCCTGTACGGCCTTGAGCGGCTGCAGCACTACCTGCTGCTCAGCCTCGGGATGGCCAACGTGCCGCCCGCCCTGGCCTGGAACACCGCCGTATCGTTCGTGACCAACACCAACTGGCAGAACTACTCCGGCGAGTCCACCATGGGCTACCTGGTCCAGATGGCCGGCCTCGCGGTGCAGAACTTCCTGTCCGCCGCCGTCGGCATCGTGATCGCGATCGCCCTGGTCCGCGGGTTCATCCGGTCCCGGACCGACAAGCTCGGCAATTTCTGGGTGGACGTGACCCGGATCACGATCCGGTACCTGATCCCGCTGGCCATCGTCGGCGGGCTGATCCTGGTGGCGGCCGGCGCGATCGACAACTTCAGCAGCTACCACACGGTCACCACGCTGGCCGGGCAGCACCAGACGATCGTCGGCGGCCCGGTCGCCTCGCAGGAGGTCATCAAGGACGCGGGGAACAACGGCGGCGGCTTCTTCAACGCCAACTCCTCGCACCCGTTCGAGAGCCCGAACCCGTTCACGAACTTGTTCGAGATCTTCCTGCTGCTGCTGACCGCGTTCTGCCTGCCGCGCACGTTCGGCAAGATGGTCAAGGACAACCGGCAGGGCTACGCGCTGCTCGCGGTCATGGCGCTCATCTGGCTCGCGGCAGTCGGCGGCATCAGCTTCTTCGAGGCGCAGCACGCCGCCATCGCCCCGCAACTCGCGCACGGGGCGATGGAAGGCAAGAACGTCGCCTTCGGCACGCCCGGCTCCTCGCTGTTCGCCGCGTCGACGACGGTCACCTCGACCGGCTCGGTGAACTCGTACCATGATTCGTTCACCCCGTTCGGCGGCGGCATCGCGCTGTTCGACATGGCGCTCGGTGAGGTCGCGCCCGGCGGCGTCGGCGCGGGGTTGTACGGCATCCTCATCCTTGCCATCGTCACCGTGTTCGTCGCGGGCCTGATGGTCGGCCGGACGCCGGAGTACATCGGCAAGAAGATCCGTCCGGCCGAGATGAAATACGCGGCCCTGTACTTCCTCACGATGCCCGTGCTCATCCTGACCGCGGCCGCGCTCTCCATCGGGACGAAGGTGCCGCAGGCCTCGATACTCAACCCGGGGCCGCACGGCCTGACCGAGATCATGTACGCGTTCACGTCGATGGCGAACAACAACGGTTCCGCCTTCGCCGGGCTGACCACCAACACGACCTGGTACAACACCGTCGGCGGCATCGTGATGCTGCTCGGCAGGTTCGCGCCGGAGATCTTCGCGCTCGGCCTGGCCGGATCCCTGGCCCGACAGCAACCCGTGCCGGCCAGCGCCGGCACGCTGGAGACCCACAAGCCGCTGTTCGTGGGCATGCTCGTCGGCGTCATCCTCGTCCTGGTCGGCCTGACTTACTTCCCCGCGCTCGCGCTGGGCCCGTTCGCTGAAGGACTGCACTGATGACTGTGACAACGACACCAGGAGCTACCGGCCGCAGGAGCAGGCAAGTGGCCGATACGGCACCGAACCGGATCGGCGGGGGCCTGCTCGACCCCAAGATGCTGTGGAAGTCGACCCCCGACGCGTTCAAGAAGCTGGACCCGCGGACCCAGCTCCGCAACCCGGTCATGTTCGTTGTCGAGGTCGGCGCCGCGCTGACCACCTATACGGCGATCACCAAGCCGTCCATCTTCAACTGGACGATCGTGGTCTGGCTCTGGCTCACCGTGGTCTTCGCCAACCTGGCCGAGGCCGTGGCCGAAGGCCGGGGCAAGGCGCAGGCCGAGACGCTGCGCCGGACCAAGCGGGAGACCGTGGCCCGCCGGCTGATCGGCTGGTCGGCTGGGCAGGCCCAGATCCGGGTCGAGGACGTCCCCGGCACCCAGCTCACTCTCGGCGACCACGTGGTGGTCGAAGCGGGCGAGATCATACCCGGCGACGGCGACGTCGTCGAGGGCGTGGCCTCAGTAGACGAGTCGGCCATCACCGGCGAGTCAGCCCCGGTCATCCGCGAGTCTGGCGGCGACCGCTCGGCGGTCACCGGCGGCACCCGGGTGCTGTCCGACCGGATCGTGGTGCAGATCACCTCGAAGCCGGGCGAGACGTTCATCGACCGGATGATCGCGCTGGTCGAGGGCGCGAAGCGGCAGAAGACGCCGAACGAGATCGCGCTGAACATCCTGCTGGCCGCGCTCACCGTCATCTTCATGCTCGCGGTGATCACGCTGCAGCCGATGGCTTTCTACTCCGGGGACCCGCAGACCCTGGTCATCCTGGTCGCGCTGCTGGTCGCGCTGATCCCCACTACGATCGGCGCGCTGCTGTCCGCGATCGGCATCGCCGGGATGGACCGGCTGGTGCAGCGCAACGTGCTGGCCATGTCCGGCCGGGCGGTCGAGGCCGCGGGCGACGTGAACACGCTGCTGCTGGACAAGACCGGCACGATCACGATCGGGAACCGGCAGGCGTCGGAGTTCCTGCCGGTGAACGGCGTGCCCGCGAGCGAGCTGGCCGACGCCGCGCAGCTGTCCAGCATGGCGGACTACACCCCCGAAGGCCGCTCGATCGTGGTGCTCGCGAAGGCCGAGTACGGCCTGCGCGAGCGGCATGAAGGTGAGCTGCCCGGCGCCGAGTTCGTCGAGTTCACCGCGCAGACCCGGATGAGCGGCATCGACCTCGCCGATGGCAGGCAGGTCCGCAAGGGCGCGTCCAGCGCGGTACGACAGTGGATCCGCGACAATAGCGGCACCCCGGCAGATGAGCTCGGCCCGCTGGTGGACGCCATCTCCTCGGCCGGCGGCACGCCGCTGGTAGTGGCCGAGCGGGCTAACGGCTCGGCGCGGGCGCTCGGCGTGATCCACCTGAAGGACATCGTCAAGGAAGGCATTTCCGAGCGGTTCGACGAGATGCGCAAGATGGGCATCAGGACCGTCATGATCACCGGCGACAACCCGCTGACCGCGAAGGCGATCGCGGACGAGTCCGGCGTGGACGACTTCCTCGCCGAGGCCACGCCGGAAGACAAGATGGCGCTGATCAAGAAGGAGCAGGAAGGCGGCAAGCTGGTCGCGATGACCGGGGACGGCACCAACGACGCCCCGGCGCTCGCCCAGGCCGACGTCGGCGTGGCCATGAACACCGGTACCTCGGCCGCCAAGGAGGCCGGGAACATGGTGGACCTGGACTCCAATCCGACCAAGCTCATCGAGATCGTGGAGATCGGCAAGCAATTGCTGATCACCCGCGGCGCGCTGACCACTTTCTCGATCACCAACGACGTGGCCAAGTACTTCGCGATCATCCCCGCGATGTTCGCCACCGTCTTCCCTGGCCTGGACAAGCTCAACATCATGCACCTGAGCAGCCCAGAGTCGGCGATCACCGCGGCGATCATCTTCAACGCGCTGATCATCGTCGCGCTAATCCCGCTGGCGCTGCGAGGCGTGCGCTATAGGCCGGCCTCGGCGGCATCGCTGCTCCGCAGGAACCTGTGGGTCTACGGCGCCGGCGGGCTGATCATCCCGTTCATCGGGATCAAGGCCATCGACCTCATCATCCAGTTCATCCCAGGATTCGGCGGTTAATCACAATGAATCGTCTTCCCAGCACGGCCCGGCAGCTCATCGCTGCGCTGCGCGGCCTGCTCCTGTTCACGGTGATCTGCGGGATCATCTACCCGGTGGTGATGTTCGGCGTCGCCCAGGCGGCCTTCCATGCCCGCGCCAACGGCTCGCTGGTCAGCTATCACGGGCGGGTGGTCGGCTCCAGCCTGCTCTGCCAGGAGTTCACCGACGCCAAGGGCAACCCGCTGCCGCAGTACTTCCAGCCGCGGCCGTCCGCCGCGGTCAACGCCGAGGTCAAGACCGACTACGGCTGCGATCCCGGCTTCTCGGCCGCGTCGAACCTGGGCCCGACCAACCCCGACCTGGTCACCGCCATCAAGGCCCGGCAGGCGCAGATCGCCAAGTTCGATCACGTCAGCGTGTCTCAGATCCCGCCGGACGCGGTGACCACGTCGGCCTCCGGCCTGGACCCCTACATCTCGCCGCAGAACGCCGCCATCCAGGTGGACCGGGTGGCCGCGGCCAGGCATGTCAGCCCGGCCGCGATCAGCGCCCTGGTCAGCCAGTACACCAAGGGCCGGGTGCTCGGGTTCCTCGGCGAGCCGCGGGTGACCGTGCTCACCCTGAACATCGCGCTCGACCAGAAGTACCCGCTGTAGCGGCGCCGAGCGCAACCGAGACGGCCGATGACTGAGGCGCGCGGACGGACGGCGGGCCCGCCGACGGTGCCGTCGGCCGGCCCGGCCGGCCCGGTCGGCCCGGCCGGCCCGTCAGAGGCCCGGATCCTGCGCGTGCTCATCGTCGAGGACGAGCCGGTACTGCGCCGGGCGCTGCTGATCAACCTCCGGGCCCGGGGCTATGCGGTCTCGCAGGCGGCCGCCGGGCGGGAGGCGCTGGCGGAGGCGGCGAAGCAGCCGCCGCACGCCGTCATCCTCGACCTGGGACTGCCGGACGTGGACGGCACCGAGGTCATCCGCGAGCTGCGCGGCTGGAGCCGGGCACCGGTCATCGTGCTGTCCGGCCGGACCGGATCCGGGGACAAGATCGGCGCCCTGGACGCCGGCGCCGACGACTACGTCACCAAGCCGTTCTCGATGGCCGAGCTGCTCGCCAGGCTCCGCGCTGCCATGCGCAGGGAGGAATCCGCCGACGCTGCCAGCCGGGCCACGATCGGCCGGTGGACGGTCAACCTGGCGACGTACCGCGTGCACGCGGCCAGCCAGCCGGACGCCGGGCAGGCTGCGGCCGGGCAAGCCGGCGCCGCAGCGGAAGTGCACCTCACCCGGACCGAGTGGCGGCTGCTCGAGATCCTGCTGCGCCGTCCCGGCCAGCTGGTCAGCGCGATCAGCCTGCTCACCGAGGTCTGGGGGCCCGGATACGAGCGGAGCACCCACTATCTGCGCTTTCACATGGCCGGGCTGCGGCGCAAACTGGAAGACGACCCCGCGCGGCCCCGGCACCTGGTGACCGAGCCCGGCATGGGCTACCGCTACCTCCCGTGAACGATCCCGCCCGCAGGGCTCGGCACACTGGTAGCGAGAACACACTGCGCAATGACAGGAAACCCATGAGCCAGACGCGGCACGATGGCCAGCAGGCTCGTGCGGCTGAGCCAGCCCAGACCACCCAGGCGGCGCAGGCCGCTGGCACCAAGGCCCGCGGGCAGCTGCGGATCTATCTCGGCTCAGCCGCCGGCGTCGGCAAGACCTACGCCATGCTCTGCGAGGGCCACCGGCGGCAGGAACGCGGCACCGACGTGGTCGTCGCCTTCGTGGAATCCCACGGCCGGGAGCAGACCGCCGCCCTGCTACGGGGCCTGGAGGTCATGCCGCGCACCCGGCTGGCCTACCGCGGCACCACCTTCGAGGAGATGGACGTCGATGCCGTGCTCGCCCGGGCGCCCGAGATCGCGCTCGTCGACGAGTTCGCGCACACCAACGTGCCGGGATCGCGGAACGAGAAGCGCTGGCAGGACGTCGAGATGCTGCTGGAGGCCGGCATCGACGTGATCTCCACGGTCAACATCCAGCACCTGGAATCGCTCAACGACGTGGTCGAGAAGATCACCGGCGTGCCGCAGCGGGAGACCGTCCCGGACGCGATGGTCCGCGCCGCCGACCAGGTCGAGCTCGTCGACATGACCCCGGAGGCGCTGCGGCGCCGGATGGCGCACGGCAACATCTACCCGGCGGAGAAGATCGACGCCGCGCTCACCCACTACTTCCGGGCCGGCAACCTGGCCGCGCTGCGCGAGCTTGCCCTGCTCTGGCTGGCCGACAAGGTCGACGAGGGCCTGCAGCGGTACCGCGCGGCGCACGACATCCGCGGCACCTGGGAAGCTCGGGAACGGGTGGTGGTCGCGCTCACCGGCGGCCCGGAGGGCGAGACGCTGATCCGCCGGGCGGCCAGGATCGCGGCCAGAGCGTCCGGCGGTGACCTGCTGGCCGTGCATGTCACCAAGTCCGACGGCCTGACCGGCGCCGACCCGGCCGCACTGGCCACCCAGCGCAGGCTGGCCGAATCGCTGGGCGGCAGCTACCACCAGGTCGTCGGCGAGAACGTGCCGCAGGCCCTGCTGGCATTCGCCCGGGCCGAGAACGCGACCCAGCTGGTGCTCGGCGTCAGCCGCCGCAACTGGCTGTCCGCGCTGCTCACCGGCCCCGGCGTCAGCGTGCGGACCATCCACGGCTCGGGCGACATCGACGTGCACATCGTCACCCACGCGCACGTGGGCCGCGGCCGCGGCCTGCCGAGGGCGCACGGCGGGCTCACTTTGCAGCGCCGGCTGGCCGGCTACGCCTTGGCCGCAGTCCTCGCCCCGCTGCTTACCTTCTTCCTGGCCAGCCACCGGGACAATCTCAATCTCACCACCGACGTGCTCGCCTTCCTCGTCGCCGTGATCGCTGTCGCCCTGGTCGGCGGCTTCGTGCCCGCGGTGGCAGAGGCCATCGCCGGCTCGCTGCTGCTCAACTTCTACTTCACCCGGCCGTTGCACCGGTTCACCATCGCCGAGAAGAACAACGTGCTGGCGCTCGGCGTGTTCGTCGCGGTCGGGCTGGTGGTCAGCTGGCTGGTCGACGACGCCGCGAGGCGGAGCAAGCAGGCGGCGCGGGCCACCGCCGAATCGGAACTCTTGGTCACCACCGCCGGCAGCATTCTGCGCGGCCAGCAGGCACTGGCCGCCGTGCTCGACCGGGTGCGGGAAGCGTTCGGGATGGAATCGGTCACCCTGCTGGAATGCTCGCGGCAGCCGGCCAGCGGCCCGCGCCTGCCGCCGGCGGGCTGGACCGCGGTGACGAGTTCCGGCGAGCCGGCCCTGGCCGGGCCGGAGCAGGCGGACGTCGAGGTCGCGGTCGCCGACAACCTCATGCTCGCGCTGCGCGGCCGGCCGCTGCCGGCCACCGACCGCCGGGTGCTCGGCGCGTTCGCCGCCTACGCCGCGGCCGCGCTTGAGCAGCAGCGGCTGACCGCGGAGGCGGAGGCCGCGCGGCCCATCGCGGAGGCGGACCGGATGCGGACGGCGCTACTCGCCGCGGTCAGCCACGACCTGCGCACCCCGCTAGCCGCGGCGAAGGCCGCCGTCACCAGCCTGCGCTCGCACGACGTGCTGTGGGCCGCCGAGGACCACGACGAGCTGCTGGCCACCGCCGATGAGTCGCTCGACCGGCTGGCCCACCTGGTCGACAACCTGCTCGATATGAGCAGGCTGCAGGCCGGCGCGCTGGCGGTCTTCCCCCGGCCGGCCAGCCTGGAGGAGGTCGTCGCCCGCGCGCTGGACGACCTCGGCCCGGAGAGCAGGGCAGTCGCGGTCGAGATCCCGGAATCGCTGCCCGACGTGCAGGTCGACCCGGGCATCCTGGAGCGGGTGATCGTGAACCTGACCGGCAACGCGCTGCGCTACTCCCCGGCCGGCTCGCCGCCGCTGCTGACCGCGAGCGCCCTGGCCGACCGGGTCGAGCTGCGCGTGGTCGACCGCGGCCCCGGCATCCCGGCCAAGGACCGGGACCGGATGTTCCGGCCGTTCCAGCGGCTCGGTGACACCGATAACACCACCGGCGTCGGGCTCGGCCTGGCGCTTTCCCGCGGACTCACCGAGGCGATGGGCGGCACGCTGGAGCCGGACGAGACACCGGGCGGCGGCCTGACGATGACCCTGTCGCTGCCCGCGGCGCAGTCCCCGGCCGCGCCCGCGCTCCCGGACACCCCGGCCGCGCCCGGCGAGCTGGTCAGCGGCGACCGCGGCCCGGTGGCTGGATGACCCGCATCCTCGTCGTCGACGACGAGCCGCAGATACTCCGCGCGCTGCGGATCAACTTGCGGGTCCGGCACTACGACGTGTCTGTCGCGGCGAACGGGGAGCAGGCGCTGGCCGAGGCGGCCAGGCACCCGCCGGACGTAGTCATCCTGGATCTCGGCCTGCCGGATCTGGACGGCGTCGAGGTCATCCAGGGGCTCCGCGGCTGGACCAGCGCGCCGATCATCGTGCTGTCCGGCCGCGCGGACAGCATGGACAAGGTGGAAGCGCTGGACGCGGGCGCCGACGACTACGTCACCAAGCCCTTCGGGATGGAGGAGCTGCTGGCCCGGATCCGCGCGGTCGGCCGCCGGACGGCAGCCGACGGGGAGGTGCCGAGGGTCCGTCTCGGCGACCTGATGGTCGACCTGGCCGCCAAGCGGGTCACCAGGCAGCCGGGTCCTGGCCAGGACCCGGGCCTGGACATCCGGCTGACCCCGACCGAATGGCACCTGCTCACGGTGCTGCTGCGGCATCCCGGCAAGCTGCTCAGCCAGCGCCAGCTGCTGACCGAGGTCTGGGGGCCCGGCTACACCGAGGCGGCGGGCAACCTCCGGCTGTACATGGCCCAGCTCCGCCGCAAGCTGGAGCCCGACCCGGCCCGGCCGCGCTGGCTGATCACTGAGCCGGGGATGGGCTACCGCTACCAGCCGGGCCGGGAGGAAGAAGCTGCCGTAAGGATTATTAACGCAGAGTCACCCTCCAACTCTGAATTGTTAGACGAAAGTCACCCCACGTAATCGCTCGATACCCGATTATGACTGTATGAGGTTTCGAAGAACTACTGTTGTCCTGCTAATTCTCCTAAGTTCATTCGTAGCTGGACCGCTTGCCCTCGCGCAGGCCATGATCTCCAGCCGGTGGCGCACAGTAACCTTCGACGGGGTGAGCCTCCAGGTTCCGCGTGCCTGGAAAGTGCTGAACCTGTCCCGGCATCCGGCTGCCTGCCCGCGGCTGAACGTCCGCGCCGTCTACCTCGGCACGCCGGGGACGGCCACGCGCTGCCCGGCCGCCGGGGTCGGCCGGGCCGAGGCGGTCTGGATCCGCCGCGCCGACCCGGCCAGCCCCGATGTCAGCACAGCGACAGTGCCCACGACGATCGCCGGCCAGCCAGGCCGGACCGGCCGCGGCCACCCCGTTTCAAATCCTGAGATAGTTGACGTGCTGCCAGGGGCTGGCGTGGCGGTCAGCATCCCGGCCGGGCGGGACCGGGCGCTGGCCCGGCGGATCCAGGCCAGCATCCGGCTGAGCGCGGCCGCCCGGTCGCGCCATGTCGACCGGCCAGGCGTGGCAGCCGCGCTGGCGCGGCCGAGGCCGAGGCCGGCCGCCGCGCCCGCGCAGACGCCGTACACCGGCGGCGGTTTCGACACCTGCGGCGCGCCCGCGGCCAGCGTGCTTGCCGACTGGCTGGCGTCGCCCTACCGGGCGATCGGCATCTACATCGGCGGCGTCAACCGGGCCTGCGCGCAGCCCAACCTCACCGCCGGGTGGATCCGCCGGATCCAGCAGGCGGGCTGGCACTACTTCCCGATCTACGCCGGCCTGCAGGCGACCTGCGTGAAGGCGGGCGGGGACGCCCTGATCAACCCCAGGAAGGCCGCGGCGCAGGGCAAGGCCGCAGCGGTCGACGCGGCCAGCCAGGCAGTCAGCCTCGGCATTCCGCACGGAACGCCGATCATCTACGACATGGAGGCCTACGCGGGCTGCGGCCCGCAGGTGGTGACCTTCCTCAGCAGCTGGGACAGCGAGTTGCACGTGCTGAAGTACGCCGCTGCCGTGTACGAGTCGTTCTCCAACATCGGCGACCTGGTCAAGGCCAGCCAGACGATGACCGAGCCGGATCTCATCCACTACGCGGACTGGGACGGCAAGGCCGTCACCAACAGCTCGTACATGCCGACCTCGATGTGGACCGGTCACCAGCGGATTCATCAGTACCAGGGCGGCCACAACGAGAGCTGGGGCGGCGCGCGGATCAACATCGACAATGACCAGCTGGACGCCGTCCTCGGCGGCGGTGCCGCCGGCGGGCCTGCCCGCGGCGGCTTCCGGATCGCGGTAGGCAGCAACGTGAGCAAGTCGGCCGAGTGGTTCGCCAGGTCGGCCAGCGGCACCCTGGTGCACGACTACCAGCAGCCCGCGGGCCGCCAGGCCTGGTCCGGCGTCCAGCCGGTGGGCGAGTCGCCGTCCGGCATCGTCAGCAACCCCGCGGTGGCCGCGGACGCGAACGGCAGCCTGACCGTGTTCGCGCGGACGGCAGCGGGCCGGGTAGTGCACGCCTGGCAGCAGCCGGGCGCCCCGGACGGCTGGCGGTGGGGCGGCCCGGTCTCGGCGGGCAGCACGCCCGGGTCGATGACCGGCGACCCGGCAGCCGTCCGGGGACCGGGCGGCGCGGTCTCGGTCTTCGTCACCGGTCCGGGGGGCGTGGTGAGCACGGCCCGGCAGGTTTCCGCTGATGCCAACAACGCCTGGCGGCCGTGGCGCAGCATCGGCGGCAGCTGCGCGAGCTCGCCGGTGCCGTTCTCGGCCGGCCGCGGCAGGCTGGCCGTCTTCTGCGTGACGACGAGCGGGACCATGGCGGTGGATCACTGGCGCGGTGGCTCGTGGCGGCGCTGGCACCCGGTCGGATCGAGCCCGGCCGGGCTGGCGGCGACCCCCGCAGTGGTCTCCGACGGCGCCGGGCAGACCGAGATCTTCGTCAGCACCACGGCGCACGGGCTGAACTTTGCCTGGCAGAACCCGGCCACCGGCAGCTGGACCTGGGGGGCTCCGCTGGCCGGCAGCTCGTCCGCGGAGCAGGTCCGGCGCGGCCCGGCGGCGATCCGGTGGGCCGACGGCCAGGTCAGGGTGTTCGCGCAGCTGACCAGCGGCCAGCTGGGGATGATCAGCCAGCAGGGGACTTCCGGCACCGCCACCTGGTCAGCCTGGGCGCTGGTCGGCGGCGCCATCCCCGGCGGCAAGCTGCTCGGCAGCCCGGCCGCGTGGATCAGCGCAGGCGGCGTCCCGGCGGCCGGCGGCCTGGATGCCAGCCTGCACATGGCATCGAGCAGCTTCGCCGCCGGTGCATGGACCCGCTGGAAGGAGTTCGGCGGCCGCTTCTAGCGCCAGGCGGCTCCCCCGGGCTGGGCTCCCCCGGGCTGGGAGAGCGGGCGGCGGTCATGACCGCGTATCCAAACACGAGCGGAACATCGTGCTGCACATGGCTCGCTGAACTTGGCAGCCGAACGAACCGGGCCGCCGTTAGGCAGCCGCGCGGGCGGGCCTGGCTACTTACTGATGACGATGATCGCCACGATGCCCAGGATGACCGCCACGGCGATGACGGTTAGGGCCAGCATGGCCACGCGCTTGCCGGGCGCCCGCATCGACCAGGGCGGTGCCGTCTCGACGTTCGCCCCCGAGGCGAACCTGCGGAACTCGGCGGTGCTCGCCGAGGTATCGGTCGTGCTCGCGGAGATTTCGGGCTCGCGCTCGGACATGCTGACGACTTTAACGGATCAGGCAGGGAACATCTCCCGGTCAGCCAGATCCGCGTTAAACATGCCAGACACCATGAGAACGCGCACGCTCAGTCAGGCCGTCGCGCCGGGCCGCGGAGATCCCGGCCGCTGGCCTGCCGTGACCCTTAATAGCGCGGTAAATAGTCAGGCCCGGTGAGCAGGGAAGTTTGGTCGGCAGTGTTCGAGCGCAAGGGCTCATCATGAGACGCGGTCACTGGTCCCCCGCACTTGCCTCGCATTGGCGTGCCGAGCTGCTGCGAACCAACCTGTGGCCGGTGCCGACATCAAGGTCGTGGCAGCCATTGCGGCTTTCGCCGGCACGCTCGCCCTGGACCGTGCCGCCTACTGGGACGACTTCGCCCTGCCCTCCCGGGTAGTCAGCGGCACCGCCGACGCCAGCCGCCACGTGTCGTTCGGCATCGACTGCTCGTCGAGATCGCCATCCGTGCGCTGTTGCTCGGCTGCAGGGCCTGGACCGCGGCCTGGCTGCGTGGACGTCCGCGTTAGCCCGGCGAGCCGGGCGGGAGGACATCAGGCCGATCCACCAGCCGGGACAAGACGATCACGCTGCGGGTCCGGACGACGAACGGCTCGGCGCCGATGCGTTCCACCACCCGCTCAAAATGGCGGACATCGGCGGCCCTGATGTGCAGCAGCGCGTCGGCCTCCCCGGTGATCGTCGCGGCGGCGATGACCTCCGGGTATTTGGTTACCGCCGCCGCGATGCCGGCCGGCGAGGTGCGGCCCCGGCAGAACAGCTCGACGTAGGCCTCGGTGGTCCAGCCCATCGCCGATGGATCCACCCGGGCCGAGAAGCCGGTGATGGCGCCGGAAGCCAGCAGCCGGTCCACCCGCCGCTTAACGGCGGGCGCGGACAGCCCGACGATGGAGCCGATCTCGGCGTAGGTGGCCCTGGCGTTGTCGACGAGCGCCACGACAATCCGCTCGTCGAGCTCGTCGAATGCCATCACCGCATCCTGCCACTGCCGCCCCCCCAGCCGGTCATTACGGCTGGCGCGGCTGCCCGGCCGGTGCCTGACGTCAGGCAGTCGGCCGGCCAGGATATTTTGGCGGTATGGACGAGAACCGGGCCCGGCGGGTCGCCGATGCGCTGCGCGAACGGGGTATCAACGGCCACCTGATGAGGGCGGGGGTAGGCCAGTACGGAGTTCGGGTCTCGCTGCCGGGCGGCCGCGAGGCCGAATGGGACACCGACGGGACTGCGGGCCTTGAGGCCCAGGTCATGCGGAACGGGATGCTCGTCGGCTTCGTGCCGAAGATCGAGGGCTCCGAGAACTTCAGCGAGCAGCAGGTCATCGACGCTATCGCGCGGACCGACTACGACCAGCCGGTTGCCACCCAGCGCGCGACAGCACCAGCGCCGGGCGCGCCGCTGCCCATCGAAGGCGGCGTATTCCGCCGCTTCCTCGACGGCTTCCGATACCGATAACGGCGGCCGGGCCACGCCGGGCTGATCACCCGGAGCCGGGCCAGACGACGGGGAAGAGCGGGTGATCCATGACCGATCCGGCGGGCAGTTCCTCGTCGAGGGCATCGAAGGGCGGTGAGGTGCGCCAGGACCGTGGCGCGTGCCGGGCACCGGCCGACAGATAGCGCAGCGACAGCACCCGCCGCCGACCGGGGTACGGGAAGCCGGGGGCGCCGTGCATGGTCAGGAAGTCAAAGAAGATCGCGTCGCCCGGCTGCAGCTCGAACCGGCGGATGTCGAACGATGACCTGCTGGCCTCGATGTCGGGCAGTTCGGCCAGGCTGCCTTCGGGAAACCAGTTGGCCTCCCCCGCGAGGAAGGTACGCGGCATCAGCCACGGGCCGCGATGCGAGCCCGCCACCAGCTCCAGGCAGCCAGCCTCAGGCACCGGGTCCGCTGGTATCCAGGCGCTGACGCCCTGGCCGTCGACGTTGTAATACGGCTGGTCCTGGTGCCAGGGCGTACGCTGCCTGGTCCCGCCCTCTTTCACCAGGACGTGGTCGTGGTAGAAGCGGACCTGCTGGGTCGACATCAGCGCGGCGGCGATCTGCGGCACCCGGGAATGCCTGGCCAGCAGCTCGATTTCCGGGATCTCGCGCCACCGGCAGAAATCCTCGAAGAACGAGCCCGGATCGTCCGCCGTACTGGCCACCTGGGCGAGCGGGCCGGGGCTGGCTTGCACGATCGCGATCGCCCTGGCCGCCACCGCCAGCTCGGCCGGATCGAGCACGTCCCGGACGCACGCCACGCCATCCCGGGCGAAGGCAGCTGCCATCTCGTCGTCGACCGGCAAGGTTGCCATACCGTCAGCGTAGTTCCGCGCTGCGGCCTCGTAGTTCCGCGCTGCGGCCTCGTAGTTCCGCGCTGCGGCCTCGCAGCTGTCTGTTATGGGCGAATGTCGTTCGAGAAGCGGGCGATGCAGTTAGAGCACCTCGCTGCGATTGGCGGCCCCGGCGATCCTCGCGCGGCCCCGGGAGATGGCGATGATGCCGAGGATGACCGCGACAAGCCCGCCGAGGAAACCGCGCGGGAACAAGACGAAGGACAAGGCCGCCACCAGACTGGCCACGCCAACGACGAGCGCGGCCACCCCGAGGCCGTTCCGTGAGCGGCCTAGCGAGGCCGCGGCAGGCGGTTGTGCTGGTACGGGATACTCCGAAGTGCTCATGTTCGCTGGTCCTTTCTCAGGCGTGGCGGCTGGCAGATTCCCGCCGTGGCGATTCGCGCTGGATCCCCGGACACAGGCCCTGGCGGATCCCGCAGGCGCCGGCGGGCGGTCACAGGAAATCCCTCCGCTGCAGCAGCCGCAGCGAGAGCCAGCCGGGAAGTATCGGCAGCCAGTAAGTGGACAGCCGGTAGGTCAGCACGGCAGACACCGCGGCCCCTGAGCTCATTCCCACGCCGGTCAGCCCGGCGATGAGCGCGGCCTCGATCGCGCCGAGCCCGCCGGGCGTCGGCGACGCGGCGGAGATGGCCGAGGCACCGAGGTAGACGACGCCGAGCGCGGCGAGACCGACACCGCCACCGAACGCTTCCACCGAGGCTGCCAGCCCGCCGATGTAGGCCAGGGTGATCAGCGATGAGCCGCCCAGCAGCAGGGTGAGCCTGGCCGGGCTCGTAGCCACCGACCGCAAGCTGGCACCGGCCGACCGGATCCCGGCCAGCAGCCGCGTCCTGGCGAATCGGCGGCCTTTGCGCGTCGCCAGGAAGATGCCGACGAGCGCGGCCGCCGTGGCCAGGGCAAGCAGCAGCTTACTGGCCGACGGCAGCTTGAATGCCTGCGTAAGCGTATGGCCAGCCACGGCGGCGAAGGCCACCAGCATGACCACGTGCACCAGCGCCCCTACCAGGGAATTGACGCCAACCGCGGCCACGCCGGCCGCAGGGGGATCCCGGATTTCTGCAGGTACCGGACGTTCAGTGCCATTCCACCGACATTGGCCGGGGAAACCCGGTTGATGAACGACGAGGCAGCCTGCGTCAACACGGTCGGCCAGACCGGCAGCCAGCTGGGCACGCTGCCGATCAGCGCGACCGCGCTGGCCAGATAGGTCAGCGCGGAGGCCGCGATTATGACCGGCAGCCAGGCCCAGTCCGCGGACGCCACGGCCTGCCAGCCGCTGCCGACCTGTGCCAGCTTGGGCAGTACCAGGTAGAAGGCGCCGGCCATGGCGGCAATCGTCAGCAAGGTACGGGGCCGGACCCGCTGCAGGCGGGTCAGCGGCTGATCGCCCTGTCCGCCCGCGGCGGTTGCCGCAGCCCGGACCTCGGCCAGCAGGCCGCCATGTCCGCGGATGGCACGGCGGGTCGCAGCGGATAGCGCCAGCGGCTGCAGCAAGGGCGCCGCCGCCGCGACTCCCGGCGCACCGATGACCGCCTTCGCGCTGCACGCTGCCCGGGCCGCGCCGACCAGGATAGACAGCGAGGCGATAAGCTCCGCCGCGTCAAGGTCGCGCTGCCGCTGCGTCGAGGCGAGGTCCGAGAAGCTGAAGTCGGTGAGCCGGGCCCGGCCCGCGCCGTCGACCATCACGTTCGCGGCCCGCAGGCCGCGATGGGCGATACCGGCCCGGTGCAGCCTGTCCACCTCGGCCCACAGCCCGTGCAGCAGCTTGTCGCTGACCTCTGGTGCTGGCACCTGGCCCAGCGAACAGCCGTCCACGCGCTCCATGACCAGCAGCGCCGTTCCGTCAGCGGCCTTGATCACCCGCTCGACATGGGGGACAAGCACGCCAGCCCGCTCGGCGACTATCCCGGCAAGCGCCTGGTGCTCGACGGCCTGGATGACCGACACCGTCGGCCAGGTGTCGCCGACATCCCGCAGCCGGGCGAAGCGGTACGCCCGGTACAGCAGGTCAGCGTCACGCTGATCCGTTCCGATGGCCTTGATGAACAGCTGCCGCCCGTCATCCGCGACCGCCACGAACGGCCGCGAGCCCTTCGTCTCAACGTCCGCGGGAAGCACCGAGCGGACTTGCATTCCGACTGACCGCAAGGCCGCGGCGATCCCATCGGGTCCTATCCGCCGGTCGGGAGCGCCGAACGCGACCAGCAGTCCGGCGCCCGCGGTGACCCCGGCGGCAAACGCGAGAACCAGGGACGCCGGCGGCATCGCGCTGATAACCAGCAGTGCCACGCCGACCGCGAACAGCGCGCTCCAGGCAGCCCGGCGCCAGGGCTGGCTCAGCCAGGCCGATCCGGCCACCGTTACCGCCGAGACGCCAGCGAGAATGGCCGGGCGTGCCGACATGGTGTCCGCCAGCCACGAGCCGCGCCCGGCAACAACCGCGACCGCAAGCGTGCCGATGAGGACAAGGCCACCCGCGATCAGCCGGATGACGTCACCAGGATGGCGGTACCTGGACGCGCCCAGGAATCGATCCGGGCGCACGCCGGTCACCGTCTTTCCTCGGCGCGATCCGGCGGCGGGACGCCGACCTTGCGCTCGGGCCCGGCGGGCCGGGGACGGCGCCTGCTGCGCCACCGCTGGAGCCAGCTGACCAGCAGCGCGGTCAGCAGTGCGCACGACGTGCCGAGCAGGAGTCCGGCGGCAGCGTCAGACAGCCAGTGCGCACCCAGGTACGCGCGGGACAGGCCCATCAGGATCGAGAACAGCGCCGCGGCCAGCGCCCACGGGGTGCGCCTCCCGGCAGGTACCAGCGCGATGACTGCCGCGACCACGGTGACTGACGCGGCGACGGCGTGCCCGGACGGGAACGACGCACCGCTCGTCGCCACCAGCGACGCGGCTGGCCTTGACCCGGTCGTAACTGGCCTTGAGCAGGCCGATCAGGATCTCAGACAGCACCACCGCCGCGGCGAACGCGGCCAGGTGCCACCACTGACGCCGCACGGCGAGGAAGCCGGCCACCGCGATCCGCACCGGCAGCGTGACGTACACCAGCCCGAGGATGTTGAAGATCTTGGCGAGGGCGGTGAGCGGCCCGTCGTGGCCGGAGACCATCAGCCGCAGCCAGGCGTCATCCAGCTGCTGGATGCGGCTCATCATGGCGTGGTCGGCCATTACCGCGAACAAGCCGGCGGTGACCGCCACGGCGAGGGTGATGACGACGACATCCCGGCCGGATTCGGTGAGCAGCTGCTCCTCCGGCCGCGCCGTCTGGCGGCTCAGCCCGGGCATGCTGCCCCCCGGCCGCACAGGGCAAGGCCTTCGGTCTGCCGGACATAGTCGACGAGCCTGGACCGGGGGACAAATGTCACGGCCGTGTTGACAGCGTCCGCGAGGACTGGGCTTGCGCCTGGCGCGAACCGGAACTCGTACCGGACGCAGCCGCCAGGGAAAGAGTAGAAGCGCAGGTCGGTGAACCGCGGCGTCAGGCTCAGCGGATGCTCGAACCGGCTGGTGCCCGGCTGGTCGGAAGGGATCTGGCTGGCACCTGACGTGTCGCAGCTAGCGGCGAGGGTGATGGTCGCCGCCCGCGGGCCGGCCTGGTCGGAGTCCAGCCAGAAGCTGACCCGGCCGCTGGCGATGTCCTCGCCGCTCACCCGCCAGCCTGAGGGAAGCGCGGCGATGCAGGGCAGGTAGGCCGCCGACGGGACCGCCTGGGCGGACAGGATCATCGCGTGGCCGGTGCCGCATACGGGCGGGTGGGCGCCGATGTCCTCGGCCGGGAAGAATGCCTTGCCCCCGATCGTCACGACCAGCGTGGTTGCCGCGAGCATGCCCGCCGCCAGGCCCACCCGCCGGGCACTCCAGCGCTGCAGCACGATCGGCCGCCGCTCCGGGGCCAGCTTCCTGAACTCGCCGAGCAGGTCGCGGGGATCGCGCTTCATGAAGGCGCGCAGCTGGGTCGGGCTGGCCACGCCGCGGGTGGCGGCGAATGCCTCGGAAAGCTCGGCCGGGGTGAAGTAGCGCAGCGCCCGCCGGTAGACGCGGTGCGGATCCGAGCGCACCGCCAGCACCAGCATCATGTTGCCGAGGTCGACCGCCTGCCGCCACGGCGACGGGCGGACCTGGACGAAGAACACGTCGATCAGCAGCAGCCGCCCGTCGCGGACCATGAGATTGCCCGGCTTGATGTCCCGGTGCGCGATCCCGGCATCCCACATGGTGCGGACAAGCTCCAGCCCCTGGTCGATCACGCCGTCGTCGACCTCGGCTTCGCCGATCTCCACGGCGCCATGGAAGAACTCGGTGACCAGCATGTATTCGCGCTCTGGCGTGATCTCCACGATGCCGTAGGGCCTGGCGGTGTGCACTCCCACGTCCTGCAGCAGGCGAAGGGCGTAGTCCTCGTACTCGGCCAGCCGCCGCACGGTCTGGAAGGGATGCTCATCTTCCAGCGAGCCGTAGAGGATGGTCCGCCACAGCTTGTACCAGCGATCGGCGCGCACGTGGCCCTTGGTGTAGAGCTTGGCGAACAGGTACTCGTCCGGATCTCCCTCGATCTTCAGCCGCAGCGGGGTCGAGCCTGCCGAGGACTCCAGCCCGACCGGCCTGATCTCGGTCACGATCAGCCCGAGCTGGTCGCGCATCGCCTGCACGATCGCCTCGCCCCGCCGGCCGGTCACATCGACGTGCGCCGTCTTGCCCCGCCGGTAGGCGACCGGGAACACCTCGTTCGGAGTGAAGAAGCGGAACGCGGTGACCGGGATCGCGACGCCGAACGCCACGCCCAGCAGCACGTCGCCAGGATGATCGAGACCCAGGTACAGGCGGGAAAGACTGAACAGCGCGATGACGACCGCGGCGGCCAGCTTCGCGTAGGTACGGGGGCGGCCCGGCACGGCCAGGCAATATACGGCGCCCATCAGGAAGATCGTCAGGACAGCGACCGGCGGCGACGGCGCCGAGTAACCGCTCCAGCTGGCGATGATCGGCACACCGTACGGGCGCGGCCTGGCCAGCGCGAAGTAGACCCACTGTCCGACAATCTCCAGGAAGAACAGGCTGCTCACGAACACCAGCAGATGGCGCCAGCGGCGGAATACCATGATCAGCGCAACGGCTGTCAGCCCGATCACCGTGACGCCCCAGCTTGAGCCCGCGACTTTTATCCCGTTGGCCACGTCCGTCAGCCACGGCGTCCGTATCACGGCCAGCCGGCCAAGCAGCCAGGTGCTGGCCTGGTCATCGAGCCGGAGTGACGGCGAGTTCTGGGCGGCGAGAAACGCGCCAGCGAGCACCACCACCGCCAGTAGCAGCCAGACCGTGGTGCTGACCGCGATCGGGTGCGGCAGCGGAGGCGGCGCGCCGGTCGGACGGCGCTGGCGGCCAGCCCGCCGTACGCTGGTGCCAGCCGGGAGGACGGGTGCGCCGCCCGGCGAGGTCACTGCCTCGGTGTTCTCGGTCACCGGGCCGAATCCTTTCCAGCCAGGCCCTGATCACGCAGCCAGTCCCCGGCCACCCGGCGCGGGTCCCGCCCGGACAGCTCCACCTGAGCGTCGAGCGCGCGCAGCGAGCTGGTGTCAAGGCGGCCGGACACCGCGTTGAGCACGTCGACCAGGCGGGCGCCGAACCTGGCGACGAGATCGCCGCGCAGCAGCGGCGTGACGTTCTCGGCTGGCTGCAGCCCGCGATCGTCGGCCAGCACCACGAGGTGCCGCGCCGCGATGCGCGGGTCCGTGCTGAACATCAGGGCGACGTCAATATGCCGGCCCTCGATGGCCTGGAGCGTCAGCGGGCCCCCGGCGTCAAGCGGGACGAATTTCCTGAACTGCAGCCGGTAGACGCGCTTCAGCCCGGACAGGCAGTAAGCGCGCCCCGGGCATTCTGGCGGCCCGCCGAACACGAGGCGTGGCGCCACCCGGGCGAGGTCGGCAAGCGTCCGCAGGTGATAGCGGGCCGCGGTGGCCGCCGTGACGACGATCACGTTGGCGTCCTGGGCAGCGGCCGGGTTCCCCGCCACCAGCCGCTGGCGCGCGGCCAGATCGGCAAGCGCCCGGTTGGTCGCCGCCACGTTGGAGGTCGCAGGCAGCCGGCCAAGGCTGAGGAAGTCAACCGCCGACCCGGCGTACTCCGGCACTACCTGGAGCAGGCCGCCCATCAGCGCCGGGTCGACGAGTTCGCGGCTGCCCAGATCCGGCTGGATCCGGACCGGGAAACCCTTCGCCGCCAGCGCGCCGCCGTAGATGTCGGCGAGCAGCACGCTCTCCGGGAAATTGAACGAGCCCACGGTGATTAAGGCCGCCGACCGGCCTGGCCCGGTTGCCCCGCCTGCCGGTCCCCGGCCGGCCGAAGCCGAGCAAGCCGAGCACGTCAGCACGGCCAGCACGGCCAGTGAAACCGCGTGACGCCTGACCCACGGTGTCCGCATCACGCCTTGTCGCCCCTCACGCCCTGAACTCGCGGACCTTGGCGACCTGGTGCCAGGGCACGCCGGTCTCGCCGGTCCTCTGCAGCAGTCACCGGCCGGCGCGGAGTGCCGTAACTCCCCGGCTCAGGCCAGCGCTGCCAGGTGCAGGCAGGCTGTGCAAGATGTGTGGATCGTGTGGAGTTCTCCTCGCCAGGCCCGCAATCGCATCAGCTGTCGATATTGCTCCAGTTTCAGGACTTAGCTGGCCACGGTCAAGGACGGCAAGAAACTGTCATCATGTGACCATGACGTCACTAAGGGCCGGCCATCGGGCTGGCGCCGGTAGCCTGGACCCTCATGGATGAAGTCCGCGCCTCGACGGCCGCGCCGCGCTGGCGATCCTGGTCGCTGCTGCCCGGCGTCCCGGCCGTGGTGCTGGCCGTGCTGACGATCAACGTGCTCGCCAGCGGCCCCCTTGTCGATATTGACCAGCGGATCCATGCGGGCGTGCTGGCAAGGACGGCCACGCCCGGCTGGCAGTGGCTGACCGCGGGCAGTTTCTCCCCGGCCGCCCTGATTATCGACGCCGCTGACCCGCGCGCCGCCGTCCCCGGGCTCCTCCTGATCGCGCTCGCCGTCAGCGCCTGGCGCCGCAGCCTGCGCCCGCTGCTCACCGCCGCCATCGCCGTGGTCCTGCTGGTGGCAACCGTCATCCCGGCGAAGAAGGCGATCGGCCGGCTGGCGCCCGGCCAGTTCCGCCCCGGCGGGTTGGGCGCGTTCCCCTCCGGCCACACCACCAGCGCGACGGTGTGCTGGATCCTGGCCGCGCTGCTGGTCGCGCCGCTGCTGCCGGCCGCGGTCCGCCGGGCCGGCCGGGTCGCCCTGCCGCTCTGGTGCCTGCTTGTCGGCGCCGCGCTGGTGTGGGCCAACTACCACTGGCTGACCGACGTCATCGCCGGCTGGGCGCTAGCGGCGATCATCTTGCAGGCGACGCTGTGGCTGGCCAGCCTGGCGGGCCGGCTCCCCGGCGCCGGCCCGCCGGTTCCCGGCGCCGGCGCTGGTGCGGACACCGTGCCCGGTGGCCGGCCGGCGGCTCGCACTCCGGGCTGAGTCCGCCCGCTCTGGCCGCCGCGCCGGGCGCTACGCTCGGTCTCCGGGAGGACGAGATGACGCGGATCGGCGGGCTGTACGGACCTGACGCGACGTTCCTCGGGGTGCCGGCCGCGGACCTCGCGGACCCGGCGTCCTGGGCAGGCACCGACATCATGATCATCGGGGCGCCGTTCGACGGCGGGACGTCGCACCGGCCGGGGGCCAGGTTCGGCCCGCAGGCGATCCGCTTCACCGATTACCTGCCGCACGACGGATCCCGGCCGCACCTCGCGCTCGGCGTCGACCCGCTGCAGGAACTGCGCGTGGCCGACGCCGGTGACGTGGAGATGCCGTCGGGTGACACCGAGGTGTCGCTGCGCCGGCTGGAGGCTGCCGTGCACCGGGCCTGCCATGGCGGCGCGATCCCGGTGATCCTGGGCGGTGACCACACGGTCACCTTTCCCGACGCGACCGGGGTGGCCCGGCACGTCGGCTGGGGGCGGCTGTCGATGATCCATTTCGATGCGCACGCGGATACCGGAGACACCCAGTTCGGCTCGCTGTACGGGCACGGCACGCCGATGCGCAGGCTGATCGAGTCCGGCGCGGTGCGGGGTGACCGGTTCCTGCAGATCGGGCTGCGCGGCTACTGGCCGGGGCCGGAGACGCTGGACTGGATGGCCGGCCGCGGGATGCGCAGCTACGAGATGTCCGAGGTGGTGGCGCGCGGCCTGGATGAGTGCCTGACCGAGGCGTTCGCCATCGCCACCGATGAGTGCGACGGGGTGTTCCTGTCGGTGGACGTCGACGTCGTCGACCCTGGCATGGCGCCGGGGACGGGCACCCCGGAGCCGGGCGGGCTGACCGGCCGCCAGTTACTCGATGCGGTGCGGCGGATCGCGATGGAGCTGCCGGTGGCCGGGGTCGACGTGGTGGAGGTGGCGCCGCCGTACGACCACGCGGAGATCACCGCGTTCCTCGCCAACCGGGTGGTGCTCGAGGCGCTGTCCGGGATCGCCTGGGGCGCCGCCGGGCGGAGATGCCGGGGCGGCCGAAGCCGGCCCGGATGGCGGGGCCGGCCGGATGGCGGGGCCGCAGACGTCGGCGGCGCCGCGGTGCGGCAGCCGGCGGCGCCGTTGCTTGAGGGCCGCCGGCCTGCGGACGGAGGCTAGCATTTGGTGCGGCACTGGCAGGATGGCTGACATGTCAGTCCGTCCCGCGCGGGCGCTGCGTCCCGACTACCCGGTCCGCAGCGAACGGCTGCTGCTGCGCCCGCTGACGGCAGGCGACGCGGACGCGCTGCTCGCCTACCGCGGTCGTGCGGACGTCTGCCGTTACGTGCCGTTCGAGCCGATGAGCCGCGAGGACATCACCCGGCGGATCGCGGCGCAGTGGGCGCGCACTGAGCTCACCGATGAGGGGCAGGCACTGACGCTCGGCGCCGAGGTGAGCCAGACCGGCGAGCTGGCCGGTGACGTCATGCTGTTCTGGCACAGCCGAGCGCACGCCGGCGGAGAACTCGGCTATGTCTTCAATCCCGATCTCGGCGGCCACGGCTACGCCACCGAGGCGGCGGACGCCATCTTGCGGCTCGGCTTCGATGGGCTCGGCCTGCACCGCATCATCGCGCGGATCGACGAGCGCAACGAGCCGTCGGCGCGGCTGGCCCGACGGCTGGGCATGCGGCAGGAAGCCCGGCTGGTCTCCAACGAGTTCTTCAAGGGCGAGTGGAGCACAGAGCTTGACTTCGCGATACTCGCCGGCGATTGGCACTCGAGCCGGACGGCTCGGCTGGTAGCCGGGCATTAAAGCCAGGCGCGGGAGACGACAGGCATGGCTGACTCAAGGAAAAGATGGGATACCGACCGCCGGTTCGCTGGGCCTGCCGACGCCGACGCCGACGCATTCGCCCCGGCCATCGCGCCGGGCCCGCAGCGGTAAGCGCCCGACCGCAACCGCCGGCCCGGAGCGGGCCAGGTCAATTAACGGCCGATTACGTGGCGCGGATACGTGTTTCTCCCGATGTGCTGCCTCGGCTGGCCGGCCGACGATGGCGGGCAACCACATACCCGGCACGAGGAGCATGGCATGGGAACAGGCAGGGAACAGGCAACCGCATCCTTGCTGGACATCGCGCGCGAGCGTGTCCCGGGCGCATCTCTCACAGTCGGTGACCTCGAGGAGCCGCTGCCCTACGACGAGGCTGCCTTCGACGTGGTGACCTCGTTCAACTCGGTGCAGTACGCCGCGGATCCCGTCTCAGTCGTCAAGGGCATGAGCCATGTGACCAGACCCGGCGGGCTCATCAGCCTGCTGGTGTGGGGTCCGCCGGAGCAGTGCCAGAGCGCCGTATTGTTCTCCGAGCTCGGCCCGCTGATGCCGCCCGCACCTCCCGCCGCACCGGGAGCCGTCGCCTGGAGCGAGGAGGGAAAGCTCGAGGATCTTGCCGCGCAGGCGGGCCTTACCCCGGTCACCGTCGCGGACGTGCCCAACCCGCTGGTGTATCCCGACCTCGCGACAGCGGTCCGCACTCAGCTCAGCTCTGGGCCGGCCCGCACGGCCATCGAGCGCTCCGGCCTTCCTGCCGTCCGTGGTGCGCTGACCCGCGCATTCGCCGGCAGCCGGAAGCCCGACGCGACCTACCGGCAAGAGAACATCTTCCGCTATCTCGTCGCCCAGGTCTGACCGGCCGCCAGGCCGACCTGAATCGTCAGCACCAGATCGCGCTGGACGCGATCTGGTGCTGGGCGCCGACCAGCCGCTGCCTGCTCATCTTGTGGAACTGAGTTGACCGCGCGCTCATCACGATCAGGAAATCGCCTGAGCTACTTTGATAGGCTCTCCGCCCTTCGGCATCGTAAAATATCGAGGCGATCTATACTTCTGGCCATGCTGGACGTGACGAGGCTCCGGGTTCTCGTCGCGGTGGCCAGGCACGGCTCGGTGACCGCGGCAGCGCGGGCGCTCAACTACGCCCAGCCGTCCGTCAGCCACCACATCGCCCGGCTGGAGGCCGAGACCGGCGCGAGGCTGCTGCAGCGGGCCGGGCGTGGCGTCCGGCTGACCGACGCCGGGCCGGCTGCTCGCCGAGCGGGCGGCGGAGATACTCGGGCGACTCGACGCAGCCGAGAACGAACTCGCCGCGCACGTCGGGCTGCGCCAGGGCCGGGTACGACTGGCCGCCTTCCCGTCGGCTCTCGCCACGATCGTGCCGGCCGCCGCAGCCTGCCTGGAGGCCGAAAGCCCGGGCATGGACCTGATGCTCACCGAGGCCGAGCCGCCCGAGGCGCTGCGCATGCTGCGGGCGGGCTACGTCGACGTCGCCCTGGTCTTCCAGCACTACCAGCAGGCCGCCGACCCGGGTCCGCCGGGCGGCGGCGACGACGGCGCGCGCGGCACGCTACTGCTCGACGAGCCGGTGCACCTGGTAACGGCCGCGGCCAAGCCAGGCGGCGTGGCTGAGCAGGCAGCTGAGCAGGCGGCATTGCTGAGCCAGCCGAAACGGCCAAGCAGCAGCGGCGAGAGACTGGCCGCCTACGCCGGCCGACGATGGATCGCCGGCTGCGAACGGTGCCGCGGCTACCTGCTCCGCGAGTGCGCGCTGGCGGGCTTTACCCCCAAGATCGCGTTCACCACGGACGACTACATCGCCGTGCAGGCGTTGGTCGCGGCCGGGCTCGGGGTCGCCACGCTACCCGACCTCGCCCTGCGCTCGGCCCGCCACCCGGGCATTGTCACGGCGCCGATCAGGGGCGCGCGCCGGCACGTGTTCGCGATCACCTACGGCGAGCCGCCCGACCCGACAGCCACGGCAAGGCTGCTCGACGTACTGCGGCGGGCCGCCAGGCCCGACGGCGCCGCCAGGCCCGACGGCGCCGCCGCGCCCGGCATGGACAGCCCAGCAGGCATGGCCAGCACAGCAGCCACGGCCATGTCCGGCGGCGGGAGCCAGCCGGGCAGCGGCTGAATGCCGCCGGGTCAGATGGTACGACCGCGGGTTTCCTAGCAGTACGGATTACGCAACCGTCTCCGCAGCAGCTTGCCGCTAGGGTCTCTTGGCATCTCCGCAATGAAGTCGACCGTCTTCGGCCATTTCATCCTGGCCAGCCGCCCGTCCAGCGAGCTGAGAATCTCCGCGGCGAGCTCCGCGTGCCGACCGTGCCAGGCCGGGCCAGCCAGTCCTGCGGGGTCGCGATGGTGCCGCCGCCCTCAGTCGCCGCGTAGTACTCATAGACCCGCGGCCCCCACCATTCGAGCATCGCCTGCTTGATCCCCACCGGGCACGGCGCGGCGGCGTGAATCAGCCATCGCATCGATGACAGGTCATAGTTGCTGCGGGTGGCCGGCGGCAGCGACAGCATCCGCTTGAATTGCGTGGGCACCATATGCGTGTTGGTCACCCGGTAGCGCTCGACCAGCGCCAGCGCCTCTTCCGCGTCCCATCCGTCCATGCAGACGAGCGTGTGCCCGAGATGGAGGGCACCGGCGCCGAAGACGGTGACGGCCGTGTGGTAGTTCGGCGAGGTGATCAGGTGCACGTTCTGCGGCCCGGCCGTGATCCCGAAGAGCTGTAGCAGCAGTGACGCCACTTCCGCGGCTTCGTCGGGGTCCAGGCGGCCAGGTACAGCTCAACCGGCGCGGCCCCGTTCGGCAGGACGGCGGCGATGCCATCGCCGGTCCGCAGCCCGCGGGCACGCAGCCCGTGGGTGATCTTGTTGACATCGGCCAGCAGGTCGCCCGCGGCGTGGCTGGTGCCGTCCGCCTCGATTACTGCGGTCCAGCCGGGATTGTGCTGCGCGCGGCGCCAGAACCCGAGCGAGCTCATCGCGTACCTCCCTGCCGCCCGGCCGCTGGTTATAGCGCGGTATCCGCCATCGCGTACTGCTGGGCCGCCGGGGCGTCTCCATCCTTGCGGCGCCACAGCGCGAGCCAGCCGCCCGCGGCAAGGAACACGACGCCTGCGAGCCCGAGCCCGAGCGGGACGGTGAAGGTGATCGCCTGGATGCCCGGCTCGCCGGTCGCGCTGCGACCGGACCAAGCTAAGTACGCTGCGCGGGGTCATCGCCAGGTCGCCCTTGAACAGCACGAGACGCTGGACGCCGCGGCTGTCCCGCAGCGTCAGTTTCTGGTTCTCGTTGATATCCACCACGGTGCCGGTCACCGGATCCACCCAGTAGGTGTTGGTCGCCTGGTAGTACTCGTCCAGCGACACCGTGGGCTGGCCATGCAGGCCGACCAGCGACCCTGGCAGCTTCTGTTCGCTGAATTTCTGCGCCGGGACCTGCTCGACGAACCGGTCGGCGCGCAGCCCGTCGATGTCGACCTGGCCGGCGAACTGAGCCTGCATAGGCTTAAGCAGCGTCGTATCGAAGATCTGGTACGACTGCTGCTTGGTGCCGATCGGCCAGGTCAACGCCAGGCCGCTCTGGCGGCCGGTGTACTTATTGACGGCCTCGCCGCAGCAGTCGGCCAGCGCCCCGCTGCGGCGGTCGAACGCCGACCGCTGGGTCAGCGTCCGGTAGGCCACGCCATGCGTCGCGTCGTAGCTGTAGCTGAACAGCGCCCACACGGCGCGAGATGACGTGCCGGCCGCGACGTCGCCCTCGATCGTCCTGGTTACCCGCATGTCCACGCCCGTCACGTCTTTCAGCAGGGCAGGGCTGAAATAAGTCACGTTGCGGCCGCTCATCGTCGTGACCTGGTACTCGTTCAGCGCGAACTTCACCACCTGGCCAGCCACGTAAAAGCGCAGCGCCAGCCCGGAGACCAGCAGGAACGCGCCGAGCCCGGCTGCGACTAGACCGACAGCGCGGCGCATCAGTCAGCCCGTCCCGTAGTTGTACAGCGGCGCATTGGCCGGCGTGCTGCTGGCGGACCCGGCAAGGTAGGCGGCGGTCAGCAGGCTGCCCCCGATGGCGAGGACGGCGCCGATGACGATGGCGATGAGCAGGCGGGTCACAGGATCCTCTTTCCCCGGGGCCTCGGCCCAGCGTAGAACGCGCATCGGACACGGGCCAGGAGAATAGCCGAAAACCAATAATCCGGACTTCTATCGCAACAGGGCTGGTGAGGCCGACCACCTCTTCCTTGCCAGCTGCACTGGCCGCGACTTAGACTGAACATTCAGTCAATCGCGTCAGGAGTACGCAATGACCACCCAGCAGGCCGCTGCGATCGGGCGGCCAGCCACCTCTCGGACGCCGACCCCGGTCACCCTTCCCGTCATCATCGCCAAGCAAGAGGAAATCTTCGCCCGCCGCCAGCCGGAATCACGCCGGATGGCCGACCGGGCCGGTCACGCACTAGCCGGCGGCGTAACGTCCAGTTGGCAGATAACCCGCCCGCAGCCCGTCTGGCTCAGTCACGGCGAGGGCTCGAAGATCTACGACGTGGACGGGAACGAGTACGTCGACCTGCACGGCGGCTACGGCGCGGCACTCGCCGGCCACGGCCACCCGGCCATCGTCGAGGCGGTCCGCAGCCAGGTCGCGCTCGGCACGCATTTCGCCCAGCCGACGCACAACGCGATCCTCGCCGCCGAGCACCTGTCCCGCCGGTTCGGCCTGCCGCAGTGGCGATTCGCCAACTCGGGCACCGAGGCGACCATGGACGCCATCCACCTGATGCGCGCGATCACCGGCCGCGACCTGATCATCAAGGTCGAGGGCTGCTACCACGGGCACCATGACTCGGTGCAGGTATCGGTCTGCCCCGAGCCGGACGAGGTAGGACCGGCGGGCCGGCCCGCCCAGGTCCCGTCCAGCGCCGGCATCCCGCAGGCGATCATGGACCTGACGCTCGTCGTCGGCTTCAACGACCTGCCCGGCGTCGCGCGCCTGCTCGACGAGCATCCCGGCCAGGTGGCCGGGATGATCATCGAGCCGATCATGATGAACGCCGGGATCATCCTGCCCGAGCCCGGTTACCTGGCCGGGCTCAAGGAACTGCTGAACTCCCGCGGCGCCTACCTCACCTTCGACGAGGTCAAGACCGGGCTGACGGCCGGCCCGCGGGGTGCCACCGGCGTTACCGGGGTAGTCCCGGACATCATCTGCCTGGCAAAGGCGATCGGCGGCGGCATCGCGGTCGCCGCGGTAGGCGGCTCTGCTGAGGTCATGGCGCACGTGACCGACGGCGGATACGAGATGGTCGGGACTTTTAACGGGAACCCGCTGGCGATGGCTGCCTGCCGGGCAATGCTCTGCGAGGTGGCAACGCCGGAGGCCTACCAGCGGATCGATGCCCTGCGCCAGCGCGCGGTCGGCGGCCTGCAGCGCGAGATCGAGCGGGCCGGGCTCGATGCACAGGTCGTCGCGGTCGGCGCGAAGGGCTGCGTCGTCTTCACCGGCGAGCCGGTGCGCAATTTCCGCAGCTTCCTGGACATCGAGGACTCCTACAGCCACGCGCACTGGCTGTTCCAGCACAACGGCGGCGTCTTCCTGCCGCCGTGGGGCAAAATCGAGCAGTGGCTCATCTCGGTCCAGCACGACGAGGCAGATATTGACCTGTTTATACGGAATTTCGCCGATTTTGTCACAGCATTGCAAAGATGAGGCGCTGTTACCGATCAGGCCTTGTGCCCGTGCCCCTCGCAGGAGTAGGTGTAGTTGACGGACTGTTCAGTCAGGGACAGTTGAGCGTCGTTCTGCCGTAACCGGCGGCGGATCATCCATGAACGAGGTGATGGGATGCACCCGAGAGAAGGCTGGCAGGCCGACGGGACCCCGTCTCGTCCCGGGCTGTCAAGGCGGGGGTTCCTGCGGCAAGGCGCGGGCGCTGGGCTGCTGCTCGGCGGCCTGGGCTCGCTGCTTGAGGCATGCGGCGCAAGCTCCGGCGGGGGCCCGGGCGGCTCAGCCAATGCCACCAGCAACGGCATCCCGCTGCCCAGGGTCAACCACCCGGTGACCTGGCCGATCTTCACCGACAACAAGGAAATCAAGAGCGGGCTTGCCCCGGAGCAGGGCGCTACGCTGCGGATTTATAACTGGGTGGCGTACATCAACCAGAAGTGCCTCAATGCCTTCGCCAAGAAGTACAACTGCAAGGTGGAGGTCACCACCTTCAATACGATGAGCGAGGCGCTGGCCAAGATCCACAGCGGCCAGGTCGACTTCGACGTCTTCCTCGGCGTCACCATCGACGTGCTCGGCCAGCTCATCGAGCAGAAGTCCATCCAGCCGATAAACCACAGTTACATCCCGAACATCAGCCAGGCCTGGCCGGACTACCAGCATCCCTTCTATGACGGAAAGTGGCAGTACACCACCCCGTACACGATCTACACGACCGGGATCGCGTGGCGCAAGGACAAGGTCAGCGAGAATCCCTACGCGATGGCGAATCCGTGGGCGATGCCGTGGCAGGCGAAGTACAAGGGAAAGGTCGCGATCCTGGATGACTACCGGGAGGGCATCAGCCTGGGGCTGATGAAGAACGGGATATTCGACCTGAATACGACCAACCCCAGCCAGATCACCAACGCCGGGCAGCAGCTGCAGGATCTCGCGCAGCTCACCAGCATGCAGATCAACAACAACGACTACACGCAGATCCCCAACGGCCAGGTCTGGATTCATCATGCCTGGTCGGGCGACATCGCGGCGGCGCCGGCCTACATGCCCAAGGGCGTTCCGGTCGAGGTCGTCGGGTACTGGTTCCCCGCCGACGGCAAGGGCCCGGTCGCCAATGACCTGGTAACCGTCCTGCGCACGGCGACCAACCCGGTGCTCGCGCACCTGTTCATGAACTACATGCTCGACCTGCCGAACGTGCTGACCAACATCAGCTACAACGGTTACATGCAGCCGCTTAACGAGGTAACGCCGCACCGTCTGGTCAAGGAGGGCCTGCTGCCGAAGAGCCTGATTTCCACGGCCGTGCTGCCCTCGTACTTCCGCCGCGGGGTGAGCGAGCTCCAGCTGCCCATCCCGACCAACCAGCTGTGGGAACAGGCGTGGCAGTCGGCCAGCAAGGGAGCGTAGGCGGCGCGGGCGGCCCGGCGGTTCGCGGAGCTGGCCAGCGGCGGAAGCCGCAACGCCAACCGCGGCTGCTGTTCTGGGCCGCGCTCGCCGCACCCGGCATCCTCTGGCTCGCGCTGCTGTTCATCGTCCCGTTCTATGCGGTGCTTGCCATCGCCGCTGGCCAGCTCGACCAGCTGTTCGGCACCCCGATCGCGGCCTGGAACCCGCTGCAATGGAGCACAACGAACCTGGTCGGGGCGTGGCACGACATCGTCGGGCCAACGTCCTTCGTCGGGCCGATCCTGCTCAGGACGGTTTTCTACGTCGCCGTGGCGGCGGCGCTTGCGCTGCTGATCGGCTACCCTGCCGCGTATTTCGTGGCCAGGTTCGCCGGGCCGCGCAAGGGGCTCTTCCTGATCCTGCTGATCGCCCCGTTCTGGATCAGCTACATGATGCGGATGCTCGCCTGGATCGGCCTGCTGCAGACCAGCGGCTATGTCAACAAGGCGCTGATCTCGCTGCACCTGATCAGCCAGCCGGTCAACTGGCTAGGCGGGCGGCATCTCACGGTGATACTCGGCCTCGTCTACGGCTACATCCCCTACCTCATCCTGGTGCTGTACCCGCCTGGACCGGATCGACCCCGCGCTGATCGAGGCGGGGCGTGACCTCGGCCTTTCCCGCCTGCGCACCTTCATCCGCGTCACGCTGCCGCTGTCCAGGCAGCCGATCCTGACCGGCATGCTGATCACGGTGCTGCCGATGACTGGTGACTACTTCACCAATCAGCTGCTGTCCGGCGCGACCAACACCACGATGATCGGCAACGTGATCAACCAGCAGTTGTCGACGCCGGCGTTCCAGGGACAGGGAGCGGTATTCTCGCTGCTCCTGCTGCTGGTGCTGATAGTGCCGATGATCTACTACGTGGTCGCGACCCACCGGTCGTCGCAGGTGGCGGCATGACTGCGGCAGGCACCGCGCTGGCCGCCGCCGACCGTGCCGGGACCGGGGCAGCAGGCTGGCCGGGCAGGCTGCGCCCGCGCGCCAATCCATGGCGGCATCCCTGGTTCCTGGAGGGCTTCACCTGGCTCTACCTGATCTGGTCGCTGGTGCCGATCGGCCTCGCCGTCCTGTTCTCCTTCAACAACGGAAAGTCGCAGAGCGCCTGGCAGGGCTTCTCGTGGCGGTGGTACTTCAGCGACCCGGTGAACTCCGTCTGGCACGATCCGCAGCTGCATAGCGCCGTCATCCAGACGCTGCGGCTGTCGGCCTACACGACGCTGATCGCGGTGCCGCTGGGCGTGGCGTTTGCGCTCGGCATCAACCGGTGGCGCGGCTATACGTCATCGAGCTTCAACTACGTGATGATCCTGTCCTTCGTTATCCCCGAGCTGATCTTCGGCGTCGCGATGTTCTTCGTCTTCACCGTGCTCTTCACCTCGGTGCACCTTGGCACCCTGGCAGAGACGCTCGGCCTGGTCACCTGGAACATCAGCTGGCCGGCCATCATCGTGCAGGCCCGGCTCGTCACGATCGGCAGGCAGTACGAGGAAGCCGCGGCCGACTTGGGCTGCACGCAGTTCCAGACGATGCGCCGGGTGCTGATGCCGCTGCTTACTCCGGCCATCTTCGCGAGCGCGATCCTGGTGTTCTCCACCGTGATCGACGACTTCGTCATCGTCGACCTGCTGTCATCGACCGCGAGCACCCAGCCGATGTCAGTGATCATCTACTCGACGCAGCACGGCGGGAACGGCGGGCCCGCGCTCAACGCTCTCGGCACGATCATGCTGCTGATGTCCTTCGTGGTAGCCGGGCTCGGCTACCTCGGCTACCGATGGATGACCCGAGGCGAGCGCATCGACAGGAAGGCGGCGATCGCGACCATCGCCGGTGCCTGACCGCCGCAGTATTCCAGCCGGCCTATCATCTTGAATTCCCGGCTCCGCGCTGGACCCAGGTCATGCCGGTCACCCGCCGAGCCATTCTCCGGTGGCCGGCGGTGCCGATTCCCCGCGGAATCTGCCCGGATTCGCGATTAGTCAGCATTATTCGCCGACGCCGGAATCAGCACTGATCTGCCTGTGCCGCGCCGGGCTTTCCCGGCCTGGCACGGCCCGGCCGCGGCAGTATCACGATAAGGTCAAGATTCGATGCCGGCCGCGAGCTTTCCGGCGGCGCAGGCGCCCAGGCTTAAGGAGCGGCGTATGGCACGGCGCAGTATAGCGATAACCGCAGGCTGCTGCGGAATTACCGCATTGGCCGCCGGATTAGCTCCTACTGCCGCACAAGCGACGCAGGCAGCCCGGGCAACGCATAAACCGGAAGCCGCGCACGCTGCGCAGCCGCCACAGGTACCAGGCTGGCATATCGCGAGAGTCAGCAACTACGGCGATCGCGCCTCCCTGACCGCCGTGGTCGCCGTCGGCCCGGCCGACGCGTGGGCGGGCGGGCTGGTCGACAATGCGGGCACTCACGCGTTCCTGCAGCGCTGGAACGGGCGGACGTGGAACCGGGCAAGCCTTCCCGCCTCCATCCGCCGCATCAGCCCCGGCCAGGTCACCGGCCTCGCTGCGTCCTCGGCCAGCAACGTCTGGGCGTTCATCAGCGGCCACCCGGCGGCGGTGGCACGGTTCGACGGCAAGACCTGGCGCATCATCAGGCAATGGCCCGGCGAGGCATTCTCGATCACCGGCGAGACGTTCGGGCCCCGCGACGTCTGGATGTTCGGCGGCATCGGCCCGCAGACCGCCGGGACCTGGCACTACGACGGCCACGCCTGGACGCGGCCGAAGATGCCGCTGACCGCGTTCGACGTTAGCCGGGTCTCGGCCAGGGACGAGTGGGCGATCGGCGATCGGCTCACCAAGAAGGGTGGTTACCTGGGCGGCGTCGAGCGATGGAACGGGCACTCCTGGGCCGTGGTGCCGACCGGCCGCCTGATCCCCCCGGACACCGCGACGCGGAGTACCGCGCTCGGCCAGGTGCTGGCCCAGTCAGCGCGCAGCGTGTGGGTGACCGGCACCACCTACACCGGCGGATTCCAGCACCTGCGTTCGTTCGTCCTGCACTGGAACGGCCGGAAATGGCGCCGGGTGAGCGGGCAGGCCGACGTCAGCATCGGCGCCGCCGCCATCGGCGGATCCGGCCTGTGGGCGGTAACCCAGCACGCCAGGCTGGCCGACCAGAGCTACATCGACCCGGCTCCCGGGCTTGCCCTCTACACGCCGCGGCACCGGGTCGCGCTCGCCACCCCCAGCCATCCTGGCCGGTCACTGGAGATCAACGGCATCGCGGACATCCCGGGCACCCATTCCGCCTGGGCGGTGGGCGATTACTTCACCGACACCGCGGCCAGGGGCTGGCGGCCGGCCTGCCGCGTCATACTCCGCGAGGGCAGCTGACGGGGGTCCCCGGGCGGCCCGGCCCGGAGCAGCGCCCGCTGGTCAGCCGACCTTCAGCGGGTTGGTATCGGCGGCCTGCGCGGCCTCATCCGCAGTCCCGGCGTCAGCGAGCACCCGCAGCGCGTCCGGCGCCAGGAACGCGTGCACCGGCGTGCCCTGCGCCAGCTGCTGCATGCTGCCGTCGTTCTGCAGCAGGACCTGGAGCTCCACCCCGGCCGCCAGCCGCAGGATGACCTGGGTGGCCGAGCCGAGATACACCAGCCGCTCGACCATCGCCGGCACGCGGTTCGGCCCCTCGGACCCGAATTCCTCTATCCGTGCCCGTTCCGGCCTGATCACCGCATGCAAGCGGCCGGCCGCGTCCCTGGCGGCCCTGCCGTGCTCGACCTGCAGCACCGAGTCGCCCAGCTTGACCTGGCAGCGGGTACCGGGGCCGCGCTCGACCACGTCGACCTCCATCAGGTTGGACACGCCGAGGAAGTCCGCGACGTACGTGTCGGCCGGCTCCTCGTACACCTCGTGCGGGCCGCCAATCTGGACGATCTTGCCGTCGCGCATGACCGCCAGCCGGTCGGACATGGTCAGCGCCTCTTCCTGGTCATGGGTGACGTACAGGAAGGTGATGCCAACCTGCTCCTGCAGCGCCTTGAGCTCGACCTTGAGCGACCGGCGCAGCTTGGCGTCCAGCGCGCCGAGCGGCTCATCCAGCAGCAGCACCGCTGGCTTGAGCACGAGCGCCCGGGCCAGCGCCACGCGTTGCTGCTGGCCTCCGGACAGCTGGCCGGGCCGCCGCTTCTCGAACGAGCGGAGTTTGACCAGTTCGAGCGACTCGTAAACCCTGCTTGTCAGCTCTTCCTTGTCCAGCCGCCGGTTGCGCAGGCCGAAGGCCACGTTGTCGAAGACGGTCAGGAACGGGAACAGCGCGTAGCTCTGGAACACGGTATTGACGTTGCGCTTGTGCGGCGGGATGCCGGAGACGTCCACGTCATCCAGCAGGATCCGGCCCGCGGTCGGCTGCTCGAAGCCGGCGATCAGCCGCAGCGTGGTCGTCTTGCCGCAGCCCGACGGGCCTAGCAGGGAGAAGAACTCGCCGCTGGAAATCGTCAGATTGACGTCGTCAACCGCAGCCTCCGCGAAGCGCTTGGTCAGCGAGACCAGCTCGATCTTGCCACCGGCCACTCGGCTACCTTCCCTTCGGACGCGGCTTGCGGTCAGCGCCGCGCCTTCCCCGGCCCGGGCTCCACTCGAACCCCAGCTGGTTCGCGACAAAATGCATACTTAGCTCGAATGCCCCCGCCGGGTCAACCACCGGGTCGGCCAGCGCGATCTGGATGGCCAGCCCGTCCAGCAGCGCCGACAGGCAAACAGCGAAATCCGCCGCGTCCACGGCCGCGAACTCGCCCGCCGCCTGGCCGGCCAGCACCAGCGAGGCAATCATCTCCCGCCACCGCTCGTCGGACTTCTGCCGGACGCTGGCGACCTCGGGATTCCTGGCTGCCTGCGCCCAGAAGTCCAGCCAGAGCAGCCAGGAACTGTGCGGCTCCGGGTCGGCCTCGGGCAGGCAGCTCATCGCCACGATCTCTTCAAGCCGGGCCGCTGCCGTGGGCAGCGACGACAACCGCCGCTGGCCGTCCGCGTACCAGGTGTCCTCGGAGTACCTGATGGCCTCGGTCAGCAGCTGGTCCTTGGTCTTGAAGTAGTAGATGACCAGCGCCGGGCTGATCCCGATCCGTTCGGCGACGTCGGCGATCCTGGTGTCGGGGTAGCCGCGCTCGGAGATGACCTCAAGCGCCGCCCGGAGCATCTGCTCCCGGCGCAGGTCGGCGGTTCCCTGGGGCTCCGCGGTTCCCCGGGCCAGGGCAGCCTCATGGACCTGGTCTGTCATCGCGGCAATCCTCTCCGCCTCTTGTCATCACGGTAGCAGGTTTCTAGACTGAACGTTCAGTCAACCATCATTGCGGGCTCGTGACCGCAGCTGGCAGGAAGGCGGACTCATGGCCGCAACATACGACGCGATCGTCGTTGGTGGTGGGCATAACGGGCTTGTCGCCGCCGCGTACCTGGCCCGGTCAGGCGCGCGGACGCTCGTGCTGGAGGGGCGGCACAAGACCGGCGGCGCCGCGACCACAGAGGCACCCTGGCCGGAGGCGCCCGAGTTCAAGGTCACCCGGCTCTCCTATGTGATGAGCCTGATGCCGCCGACGATCATCAAGGATCTCGATCTCGCCAGGCACGGCTACCAGATCTACCCGATGGGACCGTACTACCAGGCGTTCCCCGAGGGCGGGTCAATCAAGCTGTACGCGGACGACGCGGCGCGGAACCACGAGGAGGTCTCCAAGTGGTCCAAGAAGGACGCGGATGCCATGCCGCGCTGGGATGCCTGGCTGGAAGGGCTGGCCGAGGTGCTCGGCCCGCTGCTGCTCACCGTGCCGCCGACGATCGGCTCACGCAAGCCGCGGGATCTGGCCGGCACCCTTCGCCTCGCCTGGCGGCACAAGGGCCTCGACGTGCGGACGATCGCCGACGTGACCCGGCTGATGACCATGAGCATCGCCGACCTGCTCGACGACTGGTTCGAGTCCCCGCAGGTTAAGGGCGCGCTGGCGGTCAACGGCGTGATCGGCACCTGGGCGGGCCCGTGCGAGCCCGGCACCGCCTACGTGATGGCCCACCACTCCATCGGCGACGTCGGGGACGGCCACCTGGGGAACTGGGGCTTTCAGGAGGGCGGCATGGGCGGGGTATCTTCGGCCATCGAGGCCGCGGCCCGCGGCTTCGGCGCCGAGATCAGGACGAACGCCAGGGTCGCCCGGCTGATCATCGCCGACGGCAAGGCGGCCGGCCTGGTGCTGGACAACGGCGACGAGCTCCGCGCCGGCGTGGTGGTCTCCACCTTGCACCCGCGCACGGCGTTCCTCGAGCATGTCGGCGCCGAGAACCTGCCCGCCGACTTCGCCAGCGACATCGAGCGCTGGAAGTCCCGCAGCGGCGTCGTGAAGATCAACCTGGCCCTGGCCGAGCTGCCGGACTTCACCGCCGACCCGGGCACGCACCTCCAGGAGCACCACACCGGCTCGGTGGAGATGGCGCCGACGGTGGAGTACATCGAGCGCGCCTTCACCGACGCCCGCGAAGGCCTGGCGCTGCGGCCGTTCAGTGACGGGGTGATCCCGACCGCGTTCGACAAGAGCCTGGTCCCCGAGGGCTACCACATCATGTCGCTGTTCTCCCAGTGGGTGCCGGCCGACTGGAACGAAGCGCCGCACACCGAGGAGCTTGAGGCCTACGCCGACCGGCAGATCGACTGCTACAACGAGCTGGCGCCGAACTTCAAGTCCTCGATCCTGCACCGGGACATCGTCGGCCCGTATCAGATGGAGCACGAGTACGGCCTGATCGGCGGCAACATCTTCCACGGCGAGCTGTCGCTTGAGCAGCTGTTCCACATGCGGCCTGCGCCCGGCTTCGCCGACTACCGCACCCCGGTCAGCGGTCTTTACTACGGCAGCTCGGCCACGCACGCCGGCGGCGGCGTCTGCGGCATCCCCGGCTGGCAGGCAGCCAGTGCCGCGATCTCGGACAAGAAGGCAAGCCGCCGGGCCGGTAAGGTGCGTAAGCTCACCCGGCGGTCATGACCATCGAGGAAAAAAGCCATGCGCTGAAACGGATTGTCCGGCCGGCTCCCGGCCCAGCCAAGCCGGGCTTGTCCGCGATGCTCGAAGCCCGCAGCGTGGCGCTGGTCGGCGCGTCACCACAGCCAGGCAGCTTCGGCCAGCGCATGATCGACGAGGTTGGCCGGAGCCCGGCCAGGCCGGACATTTACCTGGTGAACCCCCGGTACCGGCGGATCGGCGAGCGAACCTGCTATCCCTCGCTCGCCGACTTGCCTGAGCCGGCTGACCTCGTACTGCTTGGCGTCCCCGACGCGGCGCTCGAGGAGCAGCTCAGCCTGGCGGCCGGCTGCCGTAGCGCCGCGGCGGTGATCTTCGGCAACGCGCACGAGGATCCGGCGCCGATCCCGCCGGGCCGGTCCGGCCTGCCAGGCTCGCTGCTCCCGGCCGGCCGGTCCGGCCTGCCAGGCTCGCCGCCCCCGGCCGGCCGGTCCGGCCTGCCAGGCTCGCCGCCGCCGGACGCCGGCCAACCCGGGCGGGCAGACCGCCAGTCCAGCCTGCCAGGCTCGCCGCCCGCCCCGCTGGGCGGTGAGCCGGACCGGCCGACCCAGGCCGAGCGGCTGCCCTTGCGCCAGCGGCTGGCCGCGATCGCGCGGGGTGCCGGGATGCAGCTATGCGGGGCCGGCTGTATGGGGTTCGTCAACGTGGCTCGCGGCCTGCGGGCGATCGGCTACGTCGAGCCCGACTTGCGCCCGGCCGGCCCGGTGGCGCTGGTCACGCATTCGGGCTCGGTGTTTTCCGCGTTGCTGCGAAGCGGCCGGGCAATCGGGTTCACGCTGGCGGTCTCCTCAGGTCAGGAACTGGTCACCACGGCCGCTGCCTACCTCGAGTACGCGCTGACCCTGCCGGAAACCCGCGTCCTGGCGCTGGTGCTAGAGGCCATCCGCGAACCGGCCCGGCTGCGGGCGGTGCTCTCGAGCGCTGCCGCCAGGGACATCCCGGTAGCGCTGCTCACCGTCGGCAGCTCGGCCAGCGGCCAGGCACTGGTGGCGGCGCACTCCGGGGCGCTGGCGGCCAAGGACGGCGGCTGGGAAGCGCTTGCGGACGCCTACGGCGTCCACCGGGCCGGCGACCTAGCCGAACTCACGGACACGCTTGAGCTGTTCGCCATGGGCCGCCGCGCCCAGCTCCCCGCGAGCCCTCCCGCCAGCCCGCTAGCCGCGCCCTCCGCGAGTCTCACTGGCCCCACCGCCCCCAGCCCTCCAGCCATTCCCTCCGCAAGTCTCACTGGCCCCACCAACACAGCTGGACCCGCCGACCACACTGACCCCGCCGCGGTGAGCCCTCCCCCACACCCTTTCCGTGATCGTGGAGGGTTGTTGGTGCTGCAGCACCAACAACCCTCCACGATCATGGGCGGCGGCAGGACGGGGATCGCGACAGTGCACGATTCCGGCCTGGAACGCGCCCACACGGTAGACATCGCCGACCGGCTCGGCGTGCCGTACGCGTCGATCGGTGCGCCCACACTGGCCCGGCTCGCCAGCCTGCTCGACCCCGGCCTGGAACCGGCCAACCCGCTCGACATGTGGGGCACCGGCAGCGACGCTCAGCAGCAGCTCGCCGACTCACTCGTCGCGCTGGCCGAGGATCCGGCCGTCGCGGTGGTCGCACTCGCTGTCGATCTGGTCCGCGAGTTCGACGGCGACCGCTCCTACCAGAACGCTGTTCTGGCGGCCGCCGCCAGGACTGTCAAGCCCGTCGTCGTGCTCGCCAACTTCGCCAGCGCCGTCGACCAGCAGGTGGCCGGCGAACTTCGCCAGGCCGGAATTCCCGTGCTGGAGGGCATGCGCACCGGGCTGCTGGCCCTGCGGCACTTGCTCGACCATGCCGCCCGGACCGGGTCAGCCGGCGAGGTCGACCAGACCGGCCGACATACCAGCCCCGGCCAGCCGCCGGCCTGCCCGCGGCCGGACGGCAACCAGCCCGGCCTTGACCGACCACCGGCCTGGCGCGCGCAGCCGGATGATCACCGGGCTGAGGCGCGGCGGGCGGGCGGCACGGCGTTGCTGGCGGCGGGCCCGGCCGCCGGGCCGCCGCTGTTTGACCTGCTCCGCGAGTACGGAATAGCCGCGGCGCGGGCAGAGTCGGCCGCGGACCTCGGCACCGTGCTGGCCGCCGCCGACGCTATCGGCTATCCGGTCGTGCTGAAGACCAATGAGCCAGCAATCTTGCACAAGTCAGACTCGGGCGGCGTGCTGCTTGGCATCCGCGGGCCGGACGAGCTGACCGCCGCCTACCGCAAGCTCGCTGGCCGGCTCGGCCCGCGGGCGATCGTATGCGAGACCGTCCCGCGAGGCACCGAACTCGCGCTCGGCATTGCCCGTGACGCCGACCTGGGCCCGCTGATCGTAGTCGGCGCCGGCGGCGTGCTGGTTGAGCTGCTGGCCGACCGGGTGGTCGCACTGCCACCGGTGAGCGCGGACCAGGCCAGGCGCATGATCGGCCGGCTGCGGGCAAGCAGGCTGCTGGCCGGAGTCCGCGGCGGGCCGGCCGCCGACCCGGAGGCCGTGATTAGGGCGATCACTGGGCTGTCTGCGCTGGCCACCGAGCTTGGCAGCCAGCTCGACGCTCTCGACGTGAACCCGCTGATCTGCGGCCCAGCCGGCGCAGTGGCCGTCGATGCGCTGGCGATTCCGCGAAGCCGCCGCTGACTCACCGCCGTCTGACCCGGCGGCTTCGGCCACCATGCCCTATTCGGCCGACCCGGCTGTTCGGCAGCCAGATCAGTCGCTGAAGCCCCGCAAGCCGCGGGCCAAATTGCCTGCTGGTTGATGTATCACAAGCCAGATTGCGAACTCCGTAAAAGGGTCAGGACGCTAGAAATCCTCTCCCGCCAACAGGATCAGGGACAACAGGATCAGACATGTCAGTTCAAGATATCCAGGACAACCGTCGACGCGTCGATGAGCTGGACAGGCGGTTGCGCGACCTCAGCGCGGCCTTCACCGACCTCGGGAACACCGCCGACTTCGACCAGCTCTTAAAGATCATCCACGTGCCCGGCTGGACCACCTGGCCGGACATCCTCCTGATAAACACCGTGCTGGATGCCGCCGAGCGCGCAGCCGAGGACGCGAGGAGCCTCCGGAATGCCCTCGTTGAGAGCGCCCTCGCCATCAGCGGGGCGGCTGCCGAGTAGAGGGGGGATCCCGCTCCCGGCCAGACGAGAGCGCGCTGCAGGGGCGCGCGCTCTGCTGCGATCTGGCCAGGAGCGGGGTCATGCTCGCTGCCGAGACCTCGCGGCCGAGGCTGCGCGGGGCTGAGGCTGCGCGGGGCTGAGGCTGCGCGGGGCTGAGGCTGCGCGGGGCTGAGGCTGCGCGAGGCTGAGGCTGCGCGGGGCCGAGGCTGCGCGGGCTGAGGCTGCGCGGGCTAAGGCTGCGGGGCCAGCCGCTAGCTAGCTGGCCCGGCGGTGGCGGCGCCAGCGGGCGGCACGGCGGTGGCGGTGGCGGCGCCAGCGGGCGGCGCGGCGATCGGCCATGACCTGGCGGACCACGTTGCGGCCGGGGATCCCGGTGACCCCGCCGCCGCCATGGGTCGCCGATCCGGCCTGGTAAAGCCCGCGGACCGGGGTTCGCAGATCCGCATAGCCGGCCGCTGGCCGACCGTGGAACATCTGCCCGAGGCTCAGCTCACCGTGAAAGATATTGCCGCCGACCAGCCCGTACTCCTGCTGCATCTGCCGCGGTCCGATCACCTGGCGGTGCAGCACCGACTCGGTGAAGCCCGGCGCGACGGCCGCCACCCGGGCGATCACGCGGTCGGCGTAGGCGTCGAGCGCGGCATCGTCTGGGTCGTCCGCGTAGGAATGCGGCACCCACTGGGTGAACATCGACATCACGTGCTGGCCCGCCGGGGCGAGCGAGTCGTCAAAAACGCTGGGAATGCAGATGTCCGCGAACGGTATCGACGACGGCTTGCCGGAGACTGCCTGCTGAAAAGCGTTCTCGATGTCATCTAGACTCTCGGCCAGCACGATCGTGCCACCGTACAGCTGCGGATCTGGCTCGGGATGGCTGGCGAACACCGGCAGCCGGTCCAGCGCCAAGTTAATCTTCACCGTGCCACTGCGGGTCTGCCAGCCGCGGATATCGGCCAGGAAGTCGGTGGGCAGCGCTGCCGGGTCGAGCAATCGCAGGAAGGAAATCTGCGGGTGGGCCGTCGTGATCACGGTAGCCGCGGCTATCTCCTCGCCGCTGGCCAGCGTCACGCCGGTAGCCCGGCCGCCGCTGGTCCGGATGCTGGCTACCTCGGCGCCGGTCCTGACCTCGGCGCCGAAGGAGCGGGCCGCGGCCGCCAGCGCGCTGCTGACGCCGCCCATACCGCCGCGCGGGAACCCCCATGCGCCGGCCTGACCGGCGGTGTCGCCGATGTGGTGGTGCAGCAGCACGTACGCGGTGCCGGCCGACCGCGGGCCGGCCCAGGTCCCGATCACGCCGGAAACCGCCAGCACGCCGCGCACGGCATCGCTCTCGAAATAGCGCTCGACCAGATCGGCGACGCTGCTGGTGAGCAGCCTGGTGACATCGACTGCGCCGCGGGTATCCAGCCTGCGCAGGTGCCGTAGCAGCAGTCCCTGCCGCAGCAGGTCCGCCGGGCGTCGGGAACCGAGCCGAGGCGGGATCTCGGCCAGCATCGGGCCCAGGATCGCGCCGATCCCGGCCAGGTGCGCCTGGTAGCCGCCATAAGCGGCCGCGTCCCGGGCGGAAAACTTGGCGATCTCGGCGCGGCGAGCGCCCGGCTCATGCGGTAGGGCCAGGTAGCGCCCGTCCGCGCGGGGCGCGAAGTAAGGTCCCTGCGGGAAGACGTGATAGCCGTGGCTGGCCAGCCTCAGCTCGCGGACTAGGTCCGGGGGCAGCAGCGAGACCACATAGGACAGCGACGTAACCGTGTAGTCCGGGCCGAACGGGTACTCGCTGACGGCGGCGCCGCCGACCACGTCGCGGCGCTCACAGACCAGCGTGTCGAGCCCGCTCCGGGCCAGGTAGGCGGCCGCGACAAGTCCGTTGTGCCCGCCGCCGACTATCACAACGTCCCGGCTAGCCGCCATAAGCCGCACGATCCCTTCTCGCCCGGATCATGCCGGGCAACCCAACATGGGCCGGTCAGCCGGCCTGGACCACGCCAGCCCGGCTGACCCGGAGGCAGCCCACCTGCGCCCAGCCCACCTGCGCCCAGCCGGCCAGGCCGACAGTCCAGCGCAGGTGGCCCGACCTGCGCGGCACACGGCCCGACCTGCGCGGCACACGGCCCGACCTGCGCGGCACGCGGCCCGACCTGCGCCACGCGGCCCGACCTGCGCCACGCGGCCCGGACCCGCGCTTCCTTGATCATAAGCGGACCTTCCAGGCGTGAGCATCGGCCCGGTTCACGATCGTGGAGACTCTTGGCGTGCTGGCAGCGCCAAGAGTCTCCACGATCATGAAGGTGCCACTGCGCCGGCCCCCTATCGTGGGCACTGCAGTTAGCCTCGGAATCACTCGCACCGCACGGATGGTGCCACAGCCACCGCGAGATGGGCACATCCATGATCACGGATGATTCAGGGGGTTCTGACGCACGAATCTTCCACGAACATGAGACGCTCACCGGTTGTGTGGCAGTGGGACTGTTGTGACGGCTCAGCGCCGGGCTGCCCATCCATTGACCAGCCGGCAGGGCCTGCTGGGACCGTTGTGACGGCTCAGCGCCGGGCTGCCCATCCGATGACCAGCCGGCAGGGCCTGATCGGTGGGGCGGCCATTCGGATTTGAGTTGCCAGACATGACTTTGTGAAAAGTGATCCCGGACGTTGACGCGCAAGGTCGTGCCCGGCCGACGGAGACGTTGCCGCCGACGGCGCGTTCAGCCGACATCCAGGACCTTGATCCACTACGTTCCATATGCCTGAGATCGACTTCCTGGAGGTACGTATGCGGATCGGCCGCTCGTTGGCGCTCGCGCTTGTTCTTGCCGCGGCCGGCGGGATCACGTCGGCCGGGCCAGCCGCCCGCGCGGCGGACTCACCCGCTGCGGCAAGCCCCGGCGCAGCCAGCCCCGCATCGGCAAGCCCCGGCGCAGCCAGCCCCGCTGCGGTCAACCCCGCCGCCGCTAGCGCAGCGCGGCTGTGCGGCACCAGGACGGGCCGCAAGCCCCGCATCAAGAAGGTGATGTGGATCTTCATGGAGAACACCTCGTACGGCACCCGCAGGGGCCAGATACCAGGCAACCCGTCGGCGAGGTACATCGACCGCACCCTGATTAGGCACTGCGGTAGCACGTCGGATTACCACGCGGTAACGCACCCGAGCTTCCCCAACTACCTGGCCGCGACTAGCGGCGGGCTGCACGGCGACGGCGGGCTGCACAACTACCAGGTGCGCAGCATCTTCAGCCAGGTCGCCCCGTCCTGGCGCAGCTACCAGGAGTTCATGCCGAAGCGCTGCGACCGCAGGCCGCAGGTCGGCGACCCGGCAACCGGTCATTTCTATGTCAACCGGCACAACCCGGCGGTCTTCTACTCGGCCGAGCCGGTACGCGGCGACTGCAAGAGATTTGACCGGTCGCTCGGCAGCACCACGTCCGGCGCCCTGCTGCGCGCAGTCCAGGCCGGCCGCCTGCCGAAGTTCAGCTTCATCACCCCGGGCCTCTGTGACGACATGCACAAGCTGCCGCCAGGCGTGAAAGGTTGCGCGAACCCGACTGCCCATGGCAACGCCTGGCTGGCCAGCTGGATCCCGATCATCACCGGCGGGCGGGACTACCGGAAGGGCCGCCTGGTGATCGACATCGCCTGGGATGAGGGCAGCGGCGGCAAGCTCCGCGCGAATTGCCTGAATTCCAGCGCCGCGAACTGCATCGTGCCGGACATCGTGATCTCGCCCTACACCCGGCACAAGGTGTCCGCTGCCGACTTCTCGCACTACTCGCTGCTGAAGATGACAGAGAAGCTGCTCGGCGTGCACTTCCTCGGCCACGCCAAGGACGCCAGCACCCGCAACCTGTGCAGGCCGTTCGGCCTGTGCCCGCGGCGCTGACCCGACGGCGCTGACCCGGCGGCGCTGACCCGGCGGCGCTGACCCGGCGGCGCTGACCCGGCGGCGCTGACCCGGCGGCCTGCCGGGGCCGCGGCCGGCACTGGCCCGGCTAAAAGATCACGTACACCTTGCGGATCTTCTCGTGGATCTGCCAGCTGCCTGCCCAGCCGCGGGGGAACACTGCCGTCTGGCCCGGGCCGATGTCGCGCGGCTCGCCGCCGTCCGGGGTCACTGTCATCCGGCCGGACACGATGTGCACGAACTCGTGCGTTTCCAGCTTCCAGTAGGACGGCCCCGGGGTGCACTCCCACACCCCGACCTCCTGCTCGCCGTCCTGCCAGAGGGTAAGCCCGGCGGTCTGCATCAGCTCGCCGGTGGCCTCCTCCAGCGCCCCCCAGTCTTCCAGCTCAGCGGTAACGGCGTTGGCGAGGAATGGCGTTATGGCGGTGCTCTCGGTGCTGTCGGTCATTGATTTCCCTTCTGGACAGGTCAGGAGCCAGTCAGCTCCCCCGATCTGGATACGTCAGGAGATCGCCAGCTTCCCCGGGGCCTGCGGGTCCTGCCTGGCCTGCGGTGCCTGCTCGGGGAAGGGCAACGCGACGGGGTCGGTCGCCAGCCGACTGCGGCCGTTGGCGTCGAACCGGTCCAGGCCGAGCTGCGCCGTGTCCACCACGTCAGACCGGCCGGTCAGCGCGACATCGGCGGCGGCCCTGGCCACGGCCGGGCCCCACATCATCCCGTGACCGCCGGCACTGGCGACCACGGCCCCGTTAAAAATCTGATCTGAACTGGCTGCCGGGCCGATGATCGGGAGGTGGTCGGGGGTGTAATCAATGGTGGCCGCCCAGATCTTGCGCAGGCCGAGCCTGGCGGTGACCGGGACCAGCACGGCCAGGCGCTCGCGGATGAGCGACAGGTAGGGTTCGTCGATGCGGGTTGCCTCGCCGGGCGGCTCGGCCGGGTTGCTCATACCGAACAGCAGCCCGCCTTCCTCCGGGCGCCAGTACAGCCCGGCGGAGAGGTCGAAGACCATGGGGAGCCGGCTGGCGGCGAGGTCGGGGTGCGGCTCGGTCACCGCGACCTGGTGCCGGACGCCGCCGGTGACCACCCGGACCCCGGCAAGCTTGCCGACCTCGGCGAGCTCGGGGCCGCCGGTCAGCACGACGATCGGGGCGGCGATCGGGCCAGCGCTGGTCGCCACGCCGGCAACCCGGTCCCCGGCCGTGCGCAGGCCGGTGAACGTGACGTGCTCGCGCACCTGCACGCCGCTGGTCGCGAGGGCCACGGCGTAGGCGGTGACATTACGAGGCGGGGACAGGTAGCCGTCCTCGGCGCAGAACGTGCCGCCGAGGGTAAGCCCCGGCGCCATCGCCGGGCTGGCCGCATCGAGCTCGGCCGACGCCAGCCAGCGGACGGACACGCCCTCGGCGTTCTGCATGGCCATCCGGTCGCGGGCGGCTGCGACATCCGCGGCGGTGAAGCAGGGGAGCAGGTAGCCCTGCGGGATGAAGCCGGAGTCGATGCCGAGTTCGTCGTGCTGGCTCAGGTAGAACCTGCGGGACCACTCACCGAGCTGGACGGCCCACGGGGTGCCGCCCTGGGTCCGGACGATGCCGGCCGCGCGGCTGCTCGCGCCCTGGCCGAGAGCGCGTTTCTCCAGCAGGACGACCCGGCCCAGGCCACTGCGGCGGAGGAAGTAGGCACACCACGCGCCGACCGTCCCGCCGCCGACGACGACGGCGTCCGCGGTATCCGGGCCGGCTGCCGGGGCGTCCTGGCGGCCGGCTGAGGGCATTGGCACGCCGTCGATGCTGGCATAGACTGAACGTTCAGTCAAGAGCGGGCGATTGCTCCGGCTGGCGACGCGGGACGTCCCGCCGATGACGAGGTTCCGGCACGGCGGCTCAGGCGTCGCGCCGGTGACAAGGAGAGCCATGTATGGCCTGTCCGATGCGGACCTGCAGATCCAGGCGCGCGCCAGGGAGTTCACCGACGAGCTGATCCCGTTCGAGGTCACCGCCGAACTGAGCGGCGGCGAGCTGGCCGCCGACGTGGTAGCCGGTCACGCAAAGCGGGCCAGGGAACTAGGCCTGCATGCCGCCAACATGCCGGCCGAGCTCGGCGGCGGCGGGTACTCGTCGTTGCAGCAGGTGCTCGTGCAGGAGCAGGTCGGCCGGGTGACCAATGGGCTTGCCTGGGTGGTCGGCACGCCCCCGTCCTGGCTGCCCGCCGTGGCGACGCCGTACCAGCTGGACCGGTTCGTGCTGCCGACGATCCGCGGCGACGCCGAGGAGTGCTACGCGATCACCGAGGAGGGCGCCGGCTCGGACGTCGACGCTATCGAGGCAACCGCCAGGCGGGACGGCGACGAGTACGTGCTGGACGGCGAGAAGTGGCACGTGACGTCGTACAACACGGCAAGCTTCGCGTTCTTCCAGGCAAGGCTGACTGGCGGGGCGCACCACGGCGAACACGCCATGTTCCTGGTCGACCTGCCCAGCTTCGGGGTCAGCGTGGTGCGCACGCCCGCCTACTCGCACACGCTGAGCCATCACCACCCGATCGTGGCGTTCCGCGATGTCCGGGTGCCCGCAGCCCATCTCGTCGGCGCGGAGGGCGACGGGATGAGCTTCGCGTACGAATGGTTCCGGTTCGAGCGGCTGATGGTCGCAGCGCGCTGCCTCGGCGCGGCCGACCGCCTGGTCACCGAGATGACAGCGTTCGCGGGGTCGCGGCGGGTGCAGGGCCGGCCGATCGCCGAGTTCGGCGCCGTCGCGGCCATGCTCGCGGACAGCCTGACCGAGTTGTTCGCGGCCAGGTCGCTGACGTACGAGACGGCGCGGGCAATCGATGCCGGCGCGGACGTCAAGGTGCAGCATGCGCAGTGCTCGATGGCCAAGCTTTACGTATCCGAGATGGCCGGCCGGGTGGCCGACCGCGCCGTCCAGGTGTTCGGCGGACGGGGCTACATGCGCGAGAACGTCGCCGAGCGGTTCTTCCGCGAGCTGCGGGTGGAGCGGATCTGGGAGGGCACCAGCGAGATCCAGCGCGCCATCATCGCCGACCAGGTGGTCAAGCGAGGGGTGCGCGCGCTGGTATAGCGGAGGGCTCGCACCGGGCCGGGATGCGCAGGCATGGCTAGCTGACGCGCTGACCGCGGCGGGCAGCAGGTTACGCATTGCGTCCTTTTGAGCGCGTTCCGTAGATGATGTTATCGCTCCGTGACTATCTGACGTCACCCAGTCAGGGCAGGCGGGCGTCATTATTGCGGCGACGGACCCCCGCCGTCACCCGCAGATTCTCCGGAGGCAACGGTGCAGCAGGACGTGGCAACGAGCTTCACCGACTGCGCCGCCCGCCTCGCCAGCCTGGGCCGCCACGTGCCTGCGCCGTTGCTGCGCAGCCGCCTCGCGTGGCCGCTGGCGGTAACCGCGGTCACGCTCACCTGGCCAGCGGTCTCCGGCTGGCGCCTGATCGCCGCTGCGGCGATCAGGCTAGGTCGCCTCGATCGCCTCGATCGCCTCGATAACCTCGGGGGACTCCGGCTCGATCCGCGGGCGGAACCTGGCGAGTACCTGGCCGGCGTGGCTGACCAGGAACTTCTCGAAGTTCCACTGGATGTCGCCGGCCTCGCCGCCGGCGTCCGGGACTGCGGTCAGCTCGGCGTAGATCGGGTGCCGCCCTGGCCCGTTGACATCTATCTTCTCGAACAGCGGGAAGGTCACGCCGTACGTGGCCGAGCAGAACTCCTGGATCTCTGCCGGCCTGCCTGGCTCCTGGCCGCCGAACTGGTTGCAGGGAAACCCGACGACGGAGAACTGCCGGCCGGCATAACGTTCCTGCAGCCGCTCCAGCCCCTCGTACTGGGGAGTCAGCCCGCATTTCGATGCGACATTGACGATGAGGAGCGTCTTGCCTGCTAGTACTCCGAGCGACGCGGGCTGGCCGGCCAGGGTCCGGACGGGAGTGTCGAGCAAGGTCACTGAGTGTTTCCTTCGCTATCTCCCCGGGCCCGGGGAAACTCTGCTGCCGGGGAGACCCGCGCCGGGGGAATTCGGATTGGGCATTAACGGGCCAACCACGGCTAGCGTGCCCGCGCAACCCTTCAACGCCGCAGCGGGCCAGTGCATGCCCGGCCCACGGCCGGGACTCCTAGCCGGGGGTGGCGGTCTTGGCCGCGGGGCTCCAGGCTGACTCACCCTGGTAGCCGCGCGCGATCATCGTGACGTACTGGTAGACGGCGTCCTCTTCGGCCGACAGCGGCCCCGGCAGCGCGTGCTCGGAAGACAGGCCGCGCTGCACCGACTCGCAGGCGCCCCAGTCCTGCCGGTTGGTGATGTCCCAGAACTCGACCGCATAGCCGGCATCGAAGCCCGGCCGCTGCAGCGCCTCGGGCGCGAATGCCCAGGTGCACTCGATCCTCGTCCGGTCCGCGGCGACCGGCGTCAGCCGGTGCGTCATGACGTAGTCGGGATGCAGGCTGAGCAGGATGTTCGGGAACACGTTCAGGTAGATCACGCTGCGCAGGCCGGCTGCGTCCAGGCCGCGCAACGGCACACCCAGGCTGCTGCCGTCCAGCGACATCGTGTCCATGCCGTCCCGCAGCTCCATCCAGCCGCCGATCCAGGCGCCGTCCGCCGCGTAGTTTTCGCCGCTCTTCGGCGGGCTCACCTTGCAAAGTTCCGGGTGGATCATCGGACAGTGGTAGCACTCGTGATAGTTCTCTGTCAGGATTTTCCAGTTGGCCGCGGAGTCGTAGTCATGCCGCCCGGCGATCACCAGCCGTTCCGGCTCGTACGGCGCGACCAGCTCGTCCAGCCCCCGCAGGCAGCCGGCCAGCGGCGGCGCGGTCCCGGAGCCATCGACGAAAACCAGTCCGTGCCATTCCTCGGCGGGCAGTTCGACCAGCCCCCACGCCGCCGGGTCGAAGCCAGCACGGCCCTTGAACCCGGCGGCGTGCCGCAGCCCGCCGGAAAGCGAATAGGTCCAGGAGTGATACGGGCAGATGATCGCATTGCGCTGCTGGGTAGCGCCGCAGGCGAGCAGCTCATGACCGCGATGCCGGCAGCTGTTAGCGAACGCGCGCAGCATGCCCTGCTCGTCCCGGACGAGCAGGACGCTGCCGGGCCCGGCCGCCGCGGCGCGCTGATCCCCCGGCTGGGCAACCTCCGAGCTGTGCCCGGCGCAGAGCCAGCCCCCGCCGAAGAAATGCCGCTGCTCCCAGGCGAACACGGCCGGATCGACGTATGCGGCCCGCGGCAGCATCCTGCTCTCACCGAACGGCCGCAGCGCAGCTGCCAGCCCGGCCTTGTCGATGGGCGCGTGCGGATACCCGGACTGACTGATCATACAGTCAAGAGTAGGCAGCCTCCGGCCGGCTGTCCAGCGGCGGCTGTCCAGCGGCCGGCCCTGGCTGGCCTGCAGCCTGGCCGGGGACTGCCTTGCCTGCAGGCCAGCCGGCCCACAGCAAAACAGCACGACTCGAATGAGCAGAATGGCTGAATTACCCTAATTAGCCAGCTAATTTACCTATAATTCTCGCCCGACTGGCGGGTGCCCGACTTGCGCTCGCCGGACCGGTGTTCACCCGACAAGGGGAGCGCGACCGTGACTGAAATACCAGCTGGACCGCCGGGAACGCTGCCGCCCGCGCCCCCGCTGCCGCCGCAGCCGTACCAGGGCCCGGGCGGAGCCGGGCCGATCGAGGTCGGCTTCGCCGGCCCGGCCGGGCAGCGCAGAGTTACCACGGCCTTCCGGCTTATCCTGGCGATTCCGCAGTTCATTGTCCTTTACGTGATCGCGATCGCGGCCGAGATCGTCGCGATCATCGGCTGGTTCGCCGCGCTCTTCACCGGCAGGCTGCCGGACTTCGCCGTCGAGTTCCTCTCCGGCGTACTGCGCTGGCAAGCCCGGGTAAGCGCCTACTACTTGCTGCTCACTGACCAGTACCCGCCGTTCTCCCTCGATGACGCCGACTACCCGATACGGGTCGCCGCGCGGCCAGGACCGCTGAACCGGCTGGCGGTGCTCTTCCGGATCATCTTGATCATCCCCGCCGGGATCGTGGTGGGGGTGCTGACATTCGGCCTGGAGACGATCACCATGCTCGTCGTCTGGCTGATCGTGCTGATCAACGGGCGGATGCCGGATGCGCTGCATGCGGCGATCAGCTCGGTGCTGCGGTACACCATTCGCTACCTCGGCTATTTCCTCATGCTGACCAGCGAGTACCCGGGCGGCCTGTACGGCGATCCGGCTGGGGCCGCTGGCCCGTCAGGATTCCCGGCCGGCCCGGGATACCCGGCAGCCGGATACCCGCAAGCAGCCGGGTCGGCGCCAGCCGCAGGATTCCCGTCCGCAGCGGGATTCCCGCCGGCGCCTGCGCAGCCGCCGGCCGAGGGCTATCGGCAGATTCCAGGAACCGAGGGCTACCAGCAGGTCAGCGGCATCGGCCCGGCACCAGGCAGCCCGGCGGCATCCGGCGCGCAGGATGCGCCGGCCTACGGCAGCCCTGGCCCCGGCGTTCCCGGCGCTGGTGACACGGGCTACGGCACCCCGAGCTACGGCGCCCCGGCGTACGGCACCCCGGGCTACGGTCCCCCGGGCTACGGCACCCCGGGCTACGGCATCCCGGGCTACGGTCCGCCGTACGGCACCCAGACGGCCAGCTGGTCGGTTCCCGGCAGCCCGCCCTGGCGGCTCGTGCTGTCCCAGGCCGCCAAGCAGCTGATAACCCTTTTCATCGTGCTCGGCACGATCCTGCTGGCGGTCTACATCGCGATCGTCGCAGTCGCCGTCAGTAACGCGCGGAACAGCACCGCGAACCGGGCCGACGCGCTCAGCCAGACCAATTCGGCATTCAACAAGCTGAGCGCATCGATGGCGACTTTCGGCAGCCAGACGACGGCCTGCAAGTCGAGAAAGCAGCAGCTCCGCTGCGTCACGGCGGCGGACAGTCAGGCGAGCCAGGCATTCGGCGCCTTCGCCCGCGACCAGGCGGCGGTGGACATGCCGGCCGGCTCGCCGCAGACGACCGCCAGCCAGCTGATCGCCGGCGCAGATCGCGCCCAGCACATCTTCCAGCAGCTCGCCGCCGCCACGTCAGTCGCGCAGTACGAGCAGACCGCAAACGCCGCCAACCTGCAGCAAGTGCTCGACCAGATTGAGCTGGCCTACCGGCACCTGCAGACCACGCTGATTAACGGCTAGCCGGCGCTCTAGACGGCTGATAACTGACCGGCTGATAACTGACCGGCTGTCCGGCGCTGGCCAAGAAGGGAGCCGCATACGGCGGGACGCTCGTGTTCCGGCACGGCACCGGCGTCGCCGCGGCCGCGAACTCGCGGATGGCAGCGCAACTCAGGACAATCACCGGGCTGGTGCCTGCGCAGCCCAAGCAGCCGTCGTCCGCGGACGGCACCGGCCAGCCAACCAGGCGCCGACCTCGACGTGCCAAGTGAGCCCGGCTAGCCATCCACCTTCTCGGCCGGCTCGGCGCGGGCGGTCCTGGTAACCGATCCGGAGCCCGCGAGCCTTGCTGCGAGCCCGACCGGGATGATCGTTGCCACGATGATCACCGAGACCACCGCGTTCACTTCCGGCAGCTGCTGGCCGAGGCGGATCGCGCCGAAGATCCACAGCGGCAGCGTGCTCTGCGCCCCCGCCGTGAACACCGTGACGATGATCTCATCGAACGACAGCGCGAACGCGAGCAAGGCGCCGGATACCAGCGAGGTGGCGACCATCGGCACTCTCGACGTTCGAGCGGTCGAAGGCGTAGAGCAAGATCAGCAGGATCGGGATGAACAGCAGTAGCAGCACCGCGGCTACCCAGATCCGCAGCGCGATGCGCAGCACCCGCGGCTCCATCTAGAGCGCCCTGAACGCGCCGAGCGCCCGCGCGCCCACCAGGTAGACGGCCATGATCGCGACCGGGATGAGCGCCATCGCGGCGGCGAACGGCACGTTGCCGGCGATCCCGACGCTTTGCTCGATTACGTTGCCCATGAAGTTAGAGCCCGTCCCGCCGATCAGAATCGGCGTGATGAAGTCGCCAAGGGTCAACGAGAAAGTGAAAATCGAGCCCGCCGCCAGGCCGGGCAGCACCAGCGGCAGGATCACCAAGCGGAGTGTCCGCCAGGTGCGGGCGCCAAGGTCCTGGGACGCCTCTATCTGCGACGGCGGGATCCGCTCCAGCGCCGCGTAGACCGGAATGATCATGAAAGGCAGCCAGATGTAGCAGAAGACGATGAACACGGCCCAGTTCGTGTAGATGAGGTTCACCGGGCCGACGCTCGCCTTGCCGTAGGCGGAGTTCTCGAAGATCAGCGTGAAGTTGCCGAGGTTCCAGACTCGGACGATTTGGCTGGTGAAGGGGTCGATTTGCCAGAACGCGGTGATCAGCAGCACGACCAGGGCGGCCAGGTAGATCAGCACAAACCAGGCGAGCGCGGGGCTCAGCAGCAGCGTGGCCCGTGCCCACGGCCGGCGCCAAAGCGCGGCGGATACCCGGGGCCACGCCCCGGCCGGGCCGGGCGCGGCGGCTGCGGCCGGCGCCGCGCCGCCGCCGCCCGGTCGCGGCGAGGCCACGCTACTGAGTCACCTGGGTTGTCCAGGCCTGCTGCCACTGCGAGTACGGCACGCAGTCCTGCTGGCCGTTGTCACACGTCGGGAGCGGCGTCTTCCACAGCGAGATGGAGTCGAAATAACTTAGCGGCGCGTTGGCGTGGTACAGCTCGCAGGAGCCCTTCTGCAGCTTGTCCATGATGGGGCAGGCGAGCTTGTTGTCTGGCGTCTCGCCGTAGCTGACCGCCTGCTCTGCCTGGACCCTGGGCGTGCTGATGTAGCGCAGCCACATATAGGCGCAGTTCGGGTGCGGCGCCTTGGCGGCCATCATCCAGGTGTCGGCCCAACCGGTGGCGCCCTCATTGGGTACCACGGAGCCGATCGGGAACTTCGCCGCCTTCAGCGTGCTGACCTGGATAGGCCAGCCGGCCCCGACGGTCGCGTCGCCGTTCTTGAACCCGGATACTTCCTGGGAGGCCAGGCCCCAGTACTTCTTGATCAGCGGGCGCTGGTCCGCGAGCAGCTTCTACTCGATATTCTCGGCAACCGTCATGTGCGGGAACAAAGCGTAATCCTGGAATACCGTATTGACGTTGCGCGCGTACGGCGGCACCCGGGTCACGACGTGCCCGGCGAGTTCAATCTGGCCCGCATCCGGCTGCTCAAAACCGGCGATGAGGCGCAATAGCGTCGTCTTCCCCGATCCCGACGGGCCAAGCAGAGTAAAGAACTCGCCGCGTTCGACTGCTGGCTCAACGCCACCGAGCGCCAGCACGCCCCCATAGTGTTTGCGCAGGCCCGCGACGCGGACGGCGGCCTGCGAGGCGGGCCAAGGGCCAGCCTCGGCGGGCTGGCCGGGGGCGGGATTTGCGATCATCCGGCTCGTTTTACCATGGTCGGCACCAAGGCCGCAATTATCCGCGCTGCAAGCGCCATGCAGTCGGCTGAATGACCGTTCACCCGGATCCGAAATCCCGTTGCGGAAGTTCCGCATCATGGCACACCACCAGGAGGACAGCATGCAGTGGCTGAACGAGCCAGCCCAATGGTCCGCGGAGCCGGGCAGCCTTGCCGTGACGGCCGATCCGGGCACCGACTTCTGGCGTACCACCAGCTACGGGTACGTCCGCGATAACGGCCACCTCTACGGTGATCTGCTGGCTGGCGACTTCGATCTGGCAATGCGCGTGAGCGGTGCCTTTGCCGAGCAGTACGACCAGGCGGGAGCGATGGTCCGGGTCGACGAGCGGCACTGGCTCAAGACCGGCGTGGAGTATTTCGATGGCCGGATGCGCCTGTCCACCGTCGTGACGAACGACTACTCAAGCTGGGCGGTCGCGGATCTGCCCGCGGTGCCAGGCACGCTCCGGCTCTTCCTGGCCAGGCGCGGCGACGCGGTCGAGGTGCGCTACGCGCTGGGCGAGCGCGAGCCGGAACTTGCGGCCCTCGTGTACCTGCCGCCGGGAACGGCGCACGCCGGGGCGATGTGCGCGGCGCCGGAGGGACGCGGCTTCCAGGCCGCCTTCCGCGACCTGGCCCTGATGACACGCTGATCCCGCGCCGCCCGGCGCTACCCGGGGTTCCAGGGGGTTGTCCCCTGGGCAGATGACGAGACGACCCCCGCGCGCAAGTACAACGGGTCACCGGCGCTACCCGGGGGTTCCAGGGGGTTGCCCCCTGGGCAGATGACGAGACGACCCCCGCGCGCAAGCACGGGGGTCGCCAGAGTCTCGTGGAGGTGGCGGGAATCGAACCCGCGTCCTTCGGTACTTCACCAGGGCTTCTCCGGGCGCAGCCTGCGCTAGCTTTTCTTAGCCCCGGCGTTCACGCAGGCGAGTCGCCGACGGGCTCAGCCACTGTTTGGTGTCCCGCCTAGTCCCGTGGCCGGGCCAGGCGGTGGATCCTCCTTGCTGATGCCAGACACCGGGCCGGAGGCTCTCCCGGGCTGACAACCCCTAACTCGCGGTCAGGCCGCGAGGGCGAGGTGAGTGCGCTTTGCGTTGGCACTTAGTGTTTGCGGTCACGGGATTTGCGAGGTCGTATCCGCAACCCTCGGCCCGCTTCCCCTGGATCGACTACCAAAGTCGAAACCTGTCACCCCCTCTTGAATTGTCTAACACGGGCCGGCCTGGCCGGATTCCGCGTCGTGATCCACGGTACCCGATCCGCGCATCGGCACCAACCGCGATAATCCCCGGCAGACAGGAAGAAGCCCGATGGCTTACCCCCCCGAGTGGGCCATCGGGCATCAACCTGGCGGAGGAAGAGCCCCCGTGGGCGCTGGCGGTGGCCGAAGATCGCGCCCACGGGGGTCGACCGGCAGGGTCGGGCCGGTCCTGAACGACCGGGCCTCCCCCGAGATGAGGCCCGCTCTCCTCACGGCGACTGGGCCGCAACCCCCAAGCGGCACCCCAGTCACTTATGAAGACGCCAGAACGAAGCTGGATGGTTGCTCCTCGTTACCAAAATGCGCGTAACGATAGCGTCACGAATTCGCCGGCAAGCCTCGCAGGAACTTCCCCGCCACCGGCGCCGCCGAGGTAAGTGGGGACCGGGTCAGCTCGAGCACCGCGAACGCCACATTCCCGCGATAACCAACGAACCAGCTGGCCCGCAGGCCATGCCCGGCCCGGCCGAGCGGGACATTCCCGACCTGTCCGAACACGGCCGCGCCGGGCACAGCAGCCGCGCGGCCATCCCCCGATGTCACGGTCCCCCGCATGAGCGTCCGCAGCGCTCCGACCACCTGCGGGCTAAACGCAGTCGCGTGCGACAGCCTTGGAAGGGCCGGGCTGGTCACCAGGATCGGCGGATGCCAGGCACCCGCCTGGACGGTCGCGGCGACAAGCGCCATGCCCAGCGGGCTCGTCCGTACCGTTCCGGCACCTATCGAGGCTGCGGCAAGCTGGCTGACGCTGGCCGGGCTGCCGAGCGAGCCACTGAACGCCCGCAGCGGCAGCGCCGGCTGCCATGGCACACCTAGCCCGAAGCGGCTGGCGGCCGAGGTTAGCTGGCTTGGGTGCAGCCGCAGGGACAGACCAGCGAATGCCGTCCCGCAAGCCCTGGCAAAATCCATGCTAAACGGCGGCTGCGCGCCCAGGGCCCGTTCCGGCGGGCTGTTCTTGAAGGTCCGTCCGCCGACCTGATTCTGGCTCATGCAGGGTATCCGCGTGCCGACATCGAAGCCGGCCGCGACCAGCGCAGCGGTAGAGACAATCGTGAAGGCCTGGCCCGGCTGGTAGCGGCCGTTCAGCGCGTTGATCGCGGGCATGCGGTGCGCCTTGTGCGTCGCTACGGCGAGGATCTTGCCATCGGAAGCGCGGACGGCGACGATCGCCGCGGAACCGGGCAGTGACCCGACGGCATGATCGGCGGCGGCCTGCGTAGCGGCGTCGATGGTCGTCCGCACCGGCTTGCCGTCGGACCCCCGCCAGCTCTTGAGCACGGATACCTGCCGCCCCGTGGCGTTCTCTGCGACCACCTCGGTAGTCGGCGTGCCGACCAGGGACCGCTGATAGGCAAGCTGCAGCCCGGACAGACCCACGGTTGCGCCCGGCCGGTAGGGCACGCCGTCGTCGCGCAGTGCCTGGGCCGTCTCGGTGCCGACCGAGCCCGCCACTTGCCTTGCGTCCGTGTCGAACAGCCGCAGCCTGTCCTGCTTGATGATCAACCCGGGAACCCGGCGCAGCCGGGCGGCCAGCCGGTGGTACTCACGGGGCCGGATCCGGGCAAGCTCGAAGAACTGAGCTGACGGTGCCGCGACGATGTCCCCGTATACCTGGTTGGCATCGAGGTTGGTCACGTCGGCGAGCTTGTCCGCCGTCCGCTGCGGACTGACCAGGCGGCCCGGATGCACGCCTACGACGTAGACCGGCGTGCGCCTGGCCAGCGGCCGTCCGGCCGCATCGAGCAGCGCAGCTCGTCTCGGCATGGTGGTGACAACGGCCAGCCGGTATCCGCTGCGCAGGCCCGGATAGATGACGCTAGGGCTCCAGACAATCTTCCAGGTTGAATCGATCATCCGCAGCGCGAAGTGCCCCCGGTACTGCCAGGGCGCGCCGCTGCGGCCGAGATCGATCGAGGCGTTGAACTGCGCCTGGCCGTTGCCCCCTTGCTGACTGATCCGGCGCATGCTGAGCACGAGGTTGGCGGCGTCCAGCTGCCGGTATGCCGTGCGCAGCTCGGTGATCACCGTCTTCGGCGCGCCGGTAGTCATCGCTGCGGCCGCCCGGTACTGGCCCTGTTCCCAGGCGAGCAGGAACTGCTGCACGGTCGGCTCCGCGGACGGGTCCGGCGATCGAGCGCTGACCAAGACGATGGCAAGCAACGCGATGCCGCTGACCATGGCGATGGCACGTTTCCGCGTGATGCTTGCCCGCAGCCCGCGGGCCGGCCAGACCGGGCGGCGCGGCAGCGACGAGATTCGCCGACTGGCTGGCGGCTGCCGCGGCGGGGCCGTTACCGGCCGTGGCGGAACCGGGGCAAGCGGCTCCAGCGGGTGGGCAGCGGGCGATGCGGGCGGGACCGTGGCAGGTGCGGGCAGGGAGGCGGACCACAGGCCGGCCGCGGCGGGCGGTCCGTCTGCGGCGGCGGGCGGCGCGTTCCCCGATGACGGCGCGGGCGACGCCGGCCGACCAGGCGCCGCCGGCCGGACAGCGCCCGGCGCGGGCGGCGGGAACCCGGCCGCCGGGCCGACGGCCGGAGCGGGCTCATGCAGCGGCTGCTTCACTGGCGCTGGCCGCCCGGACGGACTGTTCGCGCTTACCGCAGGCATCTCCTGGCTGCGCCCGCCGGACCGATCGGGCTGCCGGGACGGACGTCCGGAATCTGGCGGTCCGGTGGCTGCGGAGCTGGTCCCGGCCGGGCTCGCCGGGCGCCGGGCCTGCGCCGGGCGATTCCGCGCTGGGCGGCCCGCTGGCCGGGGCAGCCGGGGCTGGCGTGCCCGGCCAGGCGGACGGGCTGGGTGTGACCGGGAACTCCTGCGCAGCGGGCCGGCCGGACGGGCTTGCTGCCGCCGGAGGTTGCGCTGCCGATTTCTGCGCGGCCGGCCTCTGCACTGGCGAGCGCTGCACTGGCGAGCGCTGCACTGGCGAGCCCGCTGCTAGCGGGGTTCGTGCTGGCGTGCCCGGTGCAGGCAGGCCAAGTGCCGGTGGCCCCGCCGCCCCGGAAGGGGGCGGGACCGGCCAGGCGGACGGACTTGGGACTTCCCGGCTAGCCGGCTGCGGGGGCTCGGGCGGCTGCCCGCTCCACGGACCCGGGACTGCCTGCCCGGCCGACGGCGAGTCTGCCGGCGGCTGCCCGCTCCCGGCTGCCGCGCTCCCGGGCGCAGCCGGGAGGCCAGCAGTCGGGAACTCGTCGGCCGGCCTGTCCGCATCTGGCCAGGCCGGGCCCGGGATTCCGGTGCTGCCTGGCGGCTGGCCCGGTGGCAACCCGGGCCGGGCAGCCGGGGCCAAGCCGGCCGACGGCGTTCCGTTTCCGGCCGACGGGGCCCATGCCGCGCTGGCCTCGTCGGGCAGCGAGTCGGCAGCACCGTTCCCGGTGGCCCGCGCGCCCTTGGCGCGTGGCCCCCGCATCGGCGCACGCTGCATTGCGGCGTGCGATCCGCGCCTACGGATGCGCGCCATTGTCCGCCACTGCGCTACCTTCGCCGCCGCAGGGCACGATCAACCTCCCTGGCAGCATCCCGTTCCGCCAGGTCGTGGCGCTTGTCGTAGGTCCGCTTGCCGCGGGCCAGTGCCAGCTCGACCTTCGCCTTCCCGTCCTTGAAGTACAACGACAGCGGCACCAGCGTCAACCCCCGCTCGGCAGTCGCACTGGCCAGCCTGTCGATCTCCTTGCGGTGCATCAGCAGCTTACGGGGACGGCGCGGCTCGTGGTTGGTCCAGGTACCTTGGGCGTACTCGGGAATGTGCACGCCGTACAGCCACACCTCATGATCATTGATCTGGCCGAACCCGTCGGTAAGCGAAGCCCGCCCGGCTCGCAGCGATTTCACCTCGGTTCCGGTCAGCACCAGGCCCGCTTCGTAGACATCCTCGATGTGATAGTCGTGCCTGGCCCGCCGGTTCCTGGCGATGACCTTCGTGCCCTGCTCCGCTGCCACGATTCTCCCGTCCGCTCAGGCGTCACACCCGCAGGTAGCGCCGGAGCGTGAGGAACGACGTTGCGCCACATAGCAGCACGCCGATGATCATCGCAAGGATGATCACCTCGACCAGGTCGGTGGCGCTCAGCTGCACGTTGAACGGGAAGTACTGCTGCAGCGTATCCAGCCAGAGCGACTTCACCGCTATCAGCAATCCGGCTGCGACCAGCCAGCCGAATAGGCCGGCGATCACGCCTTCGACGAGGAAGGGCAGCTGGACGTAGAAGTTCGACGCGCCGACCAGGCGCATGATGCTGGTCTCCCGGCGGCGGTTGAAGGCGGACAGCCGGATCGTGTTCGCGACCAGCAGGATGGCCGCGATGATCAGGATGATGGCGATGATCACCACCGCGTTCCGTGCGCCGTTCAGCAGCTTGTAGAACTTGTCCAGGATCGAGGAGTCATCCACGATCTGGTCGACGCCGGCCCGCCCGGTCACAGTCTGCGCCACCACCGGGAAGTCCGTCTGGGTGTTCCTGAGCTTCACCTGGAACGAGTTCGGGATATCGCCCTTGCTGACCGAACTGACGAACGACGGATCCTGGGAGAACTCCTGCCGGAACCGGCCGTAAGCCTGGGCCTGAGATTCGTACCGGACGCTCACCACTTGCGGCAGCTTTTTCAGGTCCTGCTCGATCTGCGCCATCTCGCTCTGCGTGGCCGGGCCGTTCTGCTCGCACTGCGGGCTGACGCTGGTCTTGGTGCACAGGTAGATGGACAGCTGGACCCGGCCCTGCCAGTAGGTCCTGGTGTTGTTGACCTGCTTGACGAACAGCAGGCCGGTGCCGAGGAGCGAAAGGCTGATGGCAACTACCACGACCAGGGCGATGGTCATGGTCAGATTCCGCCGCAGACCGATCCATACCTCATGGAAGACAAACTGCGCACGCATTTGTGTGATCCCTCGGTAATCCTGGACGGGCCGGCGAGTAGGCCTGGCCGTAGACACCGCGCGATTGGTCGCGCACGACCTTGCCATATTCAAGTTCGATAACGCGCTTTCGCATGGAATCCACGATCGCTGCATCGTGCGTGGCCATGACGACCGTGGTCCCTGTTCGGTTAATACGGTCGAGGACCTTCATGATGCCGATCGACGTCGCCGGGTCGATGTTTCCGGTCGGCTCGTCGGCCAGCAGGATCATCGGCCGGTTGACGAACGCGCGGGCCATCGCGACCCGCTGCTGCTCGCCGCCGGACAGCTCGTCTGGCATCCGGTCCCGCTTGCCCTCCAGCCCGACAAGGTCGATCACTTCCGGCACGACCTTGCGGATGAACCGCCGCGGCTTGCCGATGACCTCTAGCGCGAACGCGATGTTCTGGTAAACGTTCTTGCTGGGCAGCAGCCGGAAATCCTGGAACACGCAGCCAATCCGGCGGCGCAGGTGCGGCACCTTCCAGTTGGTGAGCCGGGCAAGATCCTTGCCGGCCACATGGATCCTGCCATCGCTCGGCCGTTCCTCCTTGAGTACCAGTCGGAGGAACGTCGATTTGCCGGACCCCGATGGCCCGACCAGGAAAACGAACTCGCCCTTTTCGACGTCAAGATTGACGCTCTCCAAGGCGGGACGGCTCTGGTTCGGGTACATCTTGGTGACGTTGTCGAAGTGGATCACAGGCCCATCACACGGCGCTCGACGGAAAAAATACCGGACGACCCGCCGGGGCGGCCAGGCGTCCCGGTTTGGCCTTGGGCCAGTGTAGGGGGGAAACTGGGCAGGAACGTCCAACATCGGCGAAGTGACCGGGTAGCCGCCGGGACGGAGGGACCCAGATGAGCTGCGAACACCTGATCTGCGCTGCCTGCGCGGGGCCGGTGGCAGAGGGTCACTGCCCGGTCTGCCAAACCGCCCGGGCGCACGTGCATCACGCGGGCGGCGGCTTGCGGCTGCCGATCATCGCTGCGGCGCTGATCGCGCTGCTGCTGCTGCTAGCGATGCAGCTGCACTGACCAACTCAGGCAGCACTCGTCCAAGGCCGCCTGGGCGCTCGCTGGGCCGTCACAGGCCCTGGGTGCGCAGCCAGCGGATCTCGGCCTCGATGAACTCGTCGATCTCTCCGTCGAGCACCGCGGCGGTGTTCCCGGTCTCAACGCCGGTCCTCAGGTCCTTGATGTTCTGGTACGGATGCAGCACGTAGTTGCGAATCTGAGTGCCCCAGCTTCCGGCGTGATCGCCGCGCAATTCGGCCATCTTCGCCTGCTGCTCCGCCCGCTTGCGCTCTAGCAGCTTCGCTTGCAGCACCGCCATGGCGCTGGCCCGGTTCTGGATCTGGCTCCGCTCGTTCTGGCAGGAGACCACGATCCCGGTCGGCAGGTGGGTGATCCGGACCGCCGAGTCGGTGGTGTTGACCCCCTGGCCGCCCGGGCCGCTGGACCGGAACACGTCGACCCGGATCTCGTCCTCGGGAACCTCGATGTGGTCGGCCTGCTGGACGACCGGGATCACGTCCACGCCGGCGAACGAGGTCTGCCTGCGGCCCTGGTTGTCGTACTTGGAGATGCGGACCATCCGGTGCGTGCCGTGCTCGCCGCGCAGCGTGCCGTAGGCATAGGGGGCCTTGATCGCGAACGTCGTCGACTTGATTCCCGCTTCTTCCGCGTAGGACGTGTCGTAGACCTCGGTCTGGTAGCCGTGCCGCTCCGCCCAGCGCAGGTAGATGCGCTGCAGCCCTTCCGCCCAGTCGGCCGCGTCGGCCCCGCCCGCCTGGGCGTTGATCGAAATCAGCGCCTCGCGGGAGTCGTACTCGCCGGACAGCAGGGTGCGGATCTCTAGCTGGTCGACCTCGCGGCGCAGCACCGCGAGGTCACGCATCGCCTCCACCCTGGTCGGCTCGTCGTGCTCGCTCTCGGCTAGCTCGAACATCACCGAGGTATCGTCGAGCCTGCTGGCCAGGCTTTCCAGCCGGGCTAGCTCGCCGTCGAGGTAGGACAGCCTGCGGGTGACCGCCTGGGCTTGCTCCTGGTCCTCCCAAAGACCAGGGTCGCCTGCCCGCACGCGGAGGCCGTCCGCTTCTTTTCGCATCGTCTCCGGGTCAAGGACGGCCTCCACGCTGGCGAGTTTGGCCTGTAGCTCCGAGATTTCGCCGGCGGGGTCGATTGCCATGGCGGAAAGCCTACGTCAGCCTGCAGGCTGGCAGCTTCCGGCCGGCCTACGGCGCCCGCCGGGACCGGCTACTCGGGCAGCCTGCTGGCTGTGACCAGCGTCCGGATCGCGCGTACTGCCACCGAAAGCGTGGCCACCGTGAACGCGTCGCTCTCCCAGATCTCGGTCATTGTCTGCGCTGCCCGCCGTACCGCGGAGTCGTTCCGCTGCGCCCAGGCGGCCAGTCGCTGCTCCGGGCTGCCGCGGCTGGTCACTCTCAGCACGTCCTTGGCGAGGGCTGCGTGGGCCGAGTACAGGTCATCGCGCATTGCCCCGCGGGCCATCGTGTTCCACCGGTCGGCACGGGGCAGCGCGGTGATCCGGTCCCGCAGCCGGCTGATCTGCAGCCTCTCGGCCAGGTCGAAATAGACCTCGGCGGCCTCCTCGATATCGCGGCCGGTGCTCCTGGCTACCTGCACGATGTCGAAGGTCGAGTAGGCCGGGACCATGGCGGAGACCCAGTGGGCAAGGTCAGTAGGCACCCCCCGGGCGGTAAAGCTGTCCCGGCGCTGCTCGAACTCGGCCAGATCCCGGCCGGCCAGCAGCTTGGGCAGGCCGGCCGCGACGGTTACCACGCCGCTGGCGAAGAAGCCGATCGTGGATTCGATGTCGAATGGAGGCCGGCGGCTGTGCAACAGCCAGCGGGCGGCCCGCTCAGTCAGCTTGCGGCCCTCCAGCGCCATCGCGATCTGAGTCGTCGTGCCGATCTCGCCGTCCAGCGCCTCGACCTGCGCCCAGAAGCCGGGCAGGCCGAAGACGTGCCTGGCCACCAGCCACGCGCGAGTGATGTCCGGGACGGAGGCCCCGGTCTCCTCGCTCAGCCGGAATGCGAAGGTGATCCCGGCGCGGTCCACCATGTCGTTGACGATCTCGGTCGTGATGATCTGGCGGTGCAGCCGGTGGGCTCCCATCAGACGCGCGTAGCGCTCCTGCAACGCGGTGGGAAAGTAGCTGACCAGTACCCGGCGGAGGTAATCGTCGTCGGGCAGGTCGGAGGCGAGCACCTCCTTTTCCGCGGCGATCTTGGTATGCGCGAGCAGCAAGGAGAATTCCGGCGTGGTGAGGCCGGTCCCGGCGGACCGCCGCTCGGTGATCTCCCGATCGCCGGGCAGCACGTCGAGCCTGCGGTGCACCCGCCGGTCCCGTTCCAGCTTCCGGATGTACCTGGCATGCACGTGCAGCATCTGCGCGGCCTGCGCGCGGGATGCGGCGAGGGTCCTGTTCTGCTGATAGTTGTGCGCCAGCACCAGGGCCGCGACCTCATCGGTCATCTCGTGCAGCATCCGGTTTCGATCGGCGATCTGCAGCTCGCCGTTGCGCACCACCTGGTCAAGCAGGATCTTGATGTTGACCTCGTGGTCGGAGGTGTCCACGCCAGCCGAGTTGTCGATGAAATCGGTATTAACCAGGCCGCCGGCCAGCGCGTACTCGATCCGGGCCGCCTGCGTCAGGCCCAGGTTCCCGCCCTCGGCGACGACGCTGGCGCGCAGCTCGGTCGCGTCCACCCGGACGGCGTCGTTGGACCGGTCGCCCGCATCGGCATGCGACTGGTTGCTCGCCTTGACATAGGTGCCGATGCCGCCATTCCAGAGCAGGTCGACGGGCGCCGACAAGATAGCGGAGACCAGCTGATCGGGCGTCATGGAGGTGACCGCGTCGTCGATGCCGAGCGCGGCCCGCGCCTCCGGCGACACCCGGATCGACTTGGCGGTGCGCGGCCATACCCCGCCGCCGGGCGAGATCAGCGCCATGTCGTAGTCCGCCCAGGAGGATCTGGGCAGCGCGAACAGCCGTTCTCGCTCGGTGAAGGTCGCCGCCGGATCCGGGTCCGGGTCGATGAACACGTGCCGGTGGTCGAAGGCCGCCACCAGCTTGATGTGCCGCGACTGGAGCATGCCGTTGCCGAAGACGTCACCGGACATGTCGCCGATGCCGACGACGGTGAAATCGCTCTTGCCGGTATCGGTGCCCAGCGCCTGGAAATGGAACTTAACCGACTCCCAGGCGCCGCGCGCGGTGATGCCCATCTTCTTGTGGTCGTAGCCCTCGGAGCCGCCGGATGCGAACGCGTCGCCCAGCCAGAACCCGTAGGTGCCGGCGATCTCGTTGGCCGTATCAGAGAACGTCGCCGTGCCCTTGTCCGCGGCCACCACCAGGTACGGGTCATCGCCGTCATGCCGGACGACGCGGACGGGGGGCAGCAGCTGGCTCGCGTCCAGGTTGTCTGTGACGTCCAGCATGGCGGAAATGAACATCCGGTAGCAGGTCAGGACCTCGCCCAGGTACGCCTCGCGGTCCGCCGGGTTGGGCAGTTGCTTGCAGACGAAGCCGCCCTTGGCGCCGGACGGGACGATAACCGAGTTCTTCACCTCCTGTGCCGAGGCCAGGCCGAGTACCTCGGTCCGGAAGTCCTCCGGCCGGTCTGACCAGCGGAGCCCGCCCCGCGCGACGTCGGCGAACCGCAGGTGCACGCCCTCGAACCTGGGCGAATAGACGAACAGCTCGAACTGGGGCCGCGGGGCCGGCAGGTCGGGCACCTTGGCAGCGTCGAGCTTGGCCGCGAAGTAGGGTAGCGGGGCGCCGGGCGCCGCGCTCTGCTGGAAGTAATTCGTCCGCAGCGTCGCGTCAATCAGGCCCCAGTAGGCCCGCAGGATGCGGTCCTGGTCGAGGCTGGCCACATCGTCGAGCTCGCCGCGGATCTCCTCGGCGATGGCCTCGCTACGCTCGCTCCGGCCGTCCTGCCGGTCCGGGTCGAACCTGGATTCGAACAGCCGCACCAGCAGCCGCGTCACCGTCGCGTTCGCGCGCAGCACCCGCTCGACGTACTCCTGGCTGAACCTGGCGCCGGTCTGGCGCAGGTACCTGGCGTACGCGCGCAGCACCACCACCTGCCGCCAGCTGAGATGCGCGTCCAGGACAAGGGCGTTGAACCCGTCATCCTCGATCTCCCCGTGCCACAGCGCGCCAAGTGCGCCTTCGAGCAGGTCTCGCACCGATTCCAGCGAGGCGGGAACCCGGGATCTGGCGACCGGGCCTGCCGAGTCCTGGCCCGATCCGGCGGCGTCCCCGGCACCGGTCCTGCGCAGCCCGAAGTCGTAGATCCAGAACGGCTCGGCGCCGGCCACCCCGGAGAACTCGTAGGGATGCTCGTCCACCACGTCGACACCCATGTGCTGGAGCCTGGGCAGGACGTCGGTAAGCGTGATCCGGGAGCCGGTCCGGTAGATCGTCAGTCGCCAGACCCGCCGGCTTGCCCCGGACGCGCTGGTCACGTGGTCATGCTGAACCGGCACGCCGCCGACGAAGCTGACCGACTCCCAGAACTCGAAGGCCACGTTGCCGCCCGACTCGCGCAGCTCAAGGATCCTGGTGAGATCCCCGACGGCGGCCACGGCCGGGACATCGGTCTTGTAGGTATCGGGGATGGTGTCGCCGCACATGGCAAGGAGCACGCGGGCCCGCTGCGGGCCGAGCGACCTGACGGCCGCCTCGGCCAGGTCGTCGTCCCACGACCTGACGACGGCAGCGAGTTCCTTCTCCAGCTCGGCCTCGTCCACCTCGGGCAGCGTGCTGCCGTGCGCGGCCCTGACCACGATGTGCAGCCTCGCCACGGATGACTCGCCGACCATCACGCCGTAGCCGATCGAGACCCCGTTCAGCGCCCTGAGCAGGATCTCCTGCGCACGCAGCCGGACCCTGGTGGTGTACTTGTCCCGCGGCAGGTAGACCAGGCAGGACATGTACCGGCCATAGATGTCCTTGCGCAGGAACAGCCGGGTCTGAGTGTGGTCGCGCAGCCGGAGCACTCCGGCCGCGATCGGGGCGAGGTCGGGCACCGAGATCTGGAAGAGCTCCTCCCGCGGGTAGTTCTCCAGGAATTCGGCGAGATCCTTCCCGTCGTGGCTTTCCGCAGCCAGCCCTAGCGACTCAAGGATGCCGGCCAGCTTGCGCCGCAGCACCGGGATGCGGGTGATGCTCTCGGTGTAGGCGACGTAGGTGTACAGGCCGAGGAACCGGTATTCGCCTGCCACCTCGCCCGCCTCGTCCAGCCGCTTTACCGCGACATAGTCCAGGTAGCTCGGCCGGTGCACGGTGGACAGCGAGTTGGCCTTGGTGAGAATCAGCCGCTGCGGATCCCGGGCCTTGGCTCTTACCTCCGGCGGCAGCGCGGCAAACGAGGTCGACGCCTGCCGGTCATGACGCAGGATGCCAAGCCCGGTGGCTGGTACCGCGCGCAGCATCATCCCGTCCGGCCCGTCCGCCAGGTCGTACTCGCGGTAGCCGAGGAAGGTGAAATGACCGTCAGCGAGCCAGCGCAGCAACGCCTCGATCTCGGCTGGCGCCTCGACGGAAGCGGCTGGCGCCTCGGCGGTGGCCGCGGGCCCGGACATCGCGAGATCCTCAGCCAGCTGCACTGCCCTGGCCCGCATCCTGGAGTGGTCCTCCACCGCCACCCGCACGTCACCGAGCACTCGCTGCAGGTCCTCGGTGAGCGCTGCGGCCTCGGCGTCGTCGGCAAGCACGCCGATCTCGATATGCGTCCAGGACTCGCATATCTCGTCGTGGGCCGACGGCGACCCGTCGACCAGGCCGAGCACGTCGAGCAGCGTCCCGGTGACATCCCGGCGGACCCGCAGCTGCGGATGGACCACCCGATGCGCCTGCAGATCGTGCCTGGCCAGCTCCATCGTGACCGAGTCGACGAGGAACGGCATGTCATCGGTGACGACGTCGAGCACCGCGCCGGCCGGCTCAAGCGACGCATCGCCGGCCGCGCGGATCCGGACCAGCGCCCGGCCCTGTGGCCGGTGCGCGGCGAAGATGGCCTGCTCGGTGGCGACTGCGGCAATCCGGGCCGGCCCGGCCGCTGCGAGATCTTCGACCGCGACGTGCCGGTAATAGACCCGCAGGTAGTTCTGCAGATCGCCTATCCCGGCGTCGCCGCTTGCCAGCCGCGCCGCCGCGGCCAGCAAGGCAAGCTTGTCGTCACCCGCGTGCTCCGCCATCGGTCCCACTCCTTCGTGTGCCGCCCGGCCGCCGCCTCGCTCCGGCGCTACAACCAATCTCGCAGTTCCCACAGCAGTGGGTAATAGCGCAACGGCACTCGCTTGTGCAGGTATGGCGCACCGGTGGACCCGCCGGTTCCGGATTTCGTGCCGATCTGCCGTTCAACCATCTGGACGTGCCTGGCCCGCCAGAGTCCTGACATCTCATCGTGGGTCAGCAGATCCTCGGCGAGCTGCCAGAGATCATCCTGGCTGGCCCGGTCCCTGGCAATCGAGACCAGCGAGGCCAGCACCTGATCGGAATCCCCAACCGGCAGCCCGCGGGCGGCGAGCAGGCCCAGGAACGCATCCCAGAGCGAGGGCTCGGCCAGCCGCCGGGCCAGCCGGTCCCGTTCGGAGTCTGTCAGGGCACGGAACCGGGCAATATACCGCTCGTCCTTCGCCCCGGACAGGAACTCAATCTCGCGGAACTGCACGGACTGGAAGCCGCTGGCCGGCGCGAGCGCCGCGCGGAACTCCAGGAAATCCTGCGGCGTCATCGTCTCGAGCACGTCGATCTGGCTGACCAGCAGCCGCTCGATAACGTGCGCGCGGCGCAGCAGTTGCCTGGCCCGCCACGTCTCGTCCGCCGACATCGCGTCCCGGGCGGCGCCGAGCTCATGCAGCAGTTGCTGGAACCAGAGTTCGTAGGCCTGATGCACGGTGATGAACAGCAACTCGTCATGGGCCGGCGGGTCGGTCAGCGGTACCTGCTGGGCGAGCAGCTCAGGCACCCGCAGGTAGCTGCCATAGGTCAGCCGGCCGCCTTCTTCGCCGAACCGTCGATCCGGCGCGGCCCTGGCCCGGCCGGCGGCCTCAGCGCGGCCGGCTGCCTCAGCCTTGCTTGCGGACTCGGTGCGGCCTGCGGGCTCGGTGCGGCCTGCTTGCCTGGTCATTCGGGCTCCCTGGGCGCGAAATAGGGCAGCACTTCTGGGTTTGCCAGCGCATCCGGGTCGGCTGCCTCGGCAAGCGGGGTACCCAGCAGGATCTTCCTGACTGGCACCTCAAGCTTCTTGCCAGACAGTGTCCGCGGGATGCCAGGTACCTGATGGATCTCGTCCGGGACGTGCCGCGGCGACAGCTCGACACGCAGCCGCGAGCGGATCCGGGCGGTGAGGTCGTCGTCAAGAGCGCGGTTGCCGGCCATCGCGACATACAAGATGAGCCGGCCGTCGCGGCCAAGCCCGCCGGTGTCAACCACCAGGCTGTCGGCGATTTCCGGCAACTGCTCCACGACCCGGTAGAACTCGCTGGTGCCCATCCGGACGCCGCCCCGGTTCAAGGTGGCATCAGAGCGGCCGTAGATGACGCAGCCGCCGTCCGGCAGGATCATGATCCAGTCTCCGTGCCGCCACACTCCCGGGTACTGGGCGAAGTAGCTTGCTGCGTAGCGCTCGCCGCCCCGATCGTTCCAGAAGCCGACCGGCATCGACGGCATCGGCCCCGTGATGACCAGTTCGCCAACCGCGCCGATGACAGGATTGCCACTGGCGTCATACGCCGCCACGTTCGCGCCGAGGCAACGGCCGGCGATCACCCCGGCTCGGACCGGGAGCAGCGGGCTCGGTCCGACGAACCCGGTGCACAGGTCGGTTCCGCCGGAGAACGAGCCGAGCAACAGATCGCTGCCTACCTCGGCGTAGACCCAGTGGAAGCCCTCCGGCGGCAGTGGCGACCCGGTGGAACCGACTCCGCGGAGCCTGGACAGGTCGTGCTGGGCGGCGGGCCGCAGCTCCGCCTTGGCGCAGGCGAGCAGGTACGGCGCCCCGGTGCCGGCGTAGGTCACGCCGGTCTCGGCGATCAGCCGCCACAGGGCCCCGGTGTCCGGATGGGTCGCGCTGCCGTCGTAGAGCACCACTGTCGCGCCCGCAAGCAGGCCGCCAGCCAGGTAGTTCCACATCATCCAGCCGGTCGTGGTGTACCAGAAGAAGATGTCGTCCGGGCCGAGGTCCTGGTGGAAGGTAAGCACCTTGAGGTGCTCGAGGACGATGCCGCCGTGGCCGTGCACGATCGGCTTGGGCAGGCCGGTCGTGCCGGAGGAATACAGCACCCACAGCGGGTGATCAAACGGAACCTCGGTGAACTCAAGCGGGGCAGCGGCCGGATCAGTGCCGCCAGCTGCATCAGTGCCGCCAGCTGCATAAGCACCACCAGCGCAAACATCTTGATCGGCCGGATCAACGCCGCCGCCGGGCAAGTCATCCCAGCGGAGCGCGTGCCGGCCCGCGACTGCCAGCCGCGGGTCCTGTGCCGCGGGGCCTACCAGCACCACCGCGGCCAGGCCGGGTAGCGCGGCCGCGATCGTCGCCACCTCGGGCCGCCGGTCGAAGGACTTGCCGCCGTAGACGTAGCCACCGGCCGCGATCAGCACCTTCGGCGAGATCTGCGCGAACCGGTCGATCACGCTGGGCGCGCCGAAATCCGGCGAGCACGACGACCAGATCGCGCCAAGGCTTGCGGTGGCCAGCATGGCGATCAGCGCCGCCGGGACATTCGGCAAGTAGCCGGCCACGCGGTCGCCCGCGATGACGCCGAGCCCGCGCAGCCCGGCCGCGACCCTGGCTACCTCGCGCTCCAGCTCCCCGTAGCTGAGCGACCCGCCGCTGCCGTCCTCGCCGCGGTAGATCACGGCGGTCCTGGCTGGCTCGTCGCGGGCGGCCCGCAAGGCGTTGCGCGCGTAGTTAAGCGTGGCGCCGTCGAACCAGCGCACGCCGGGCATCGCCGGGCCGGCCAGCGGCGGCCCGCTCCCCCGGTCGCCCAGCACCCCGAAATAATCCCAGACCGATTCCCAGAATGCGGCCGGCTCGGTCACTGACCACCGCCAGAGCTGGTCGTGGCCGGTCAGGTGGAGGTCGCGGTTGGCGGCCAGCCAGCTGGCGTAACTGGTGACCCGTGCCGCGGCGATCGATTCCGGCGTCGGCTCCCAGAGCACCGCGCCGTAGTCACGCCCGAGCGCGGCCGCTGATCCCGGGTCGGCGGCGGGCGGATGATCGTCCTTAGGCATAGGCTCAGCATGGAACGTCCGGACGGCGGCCCGCAACGCAGGGGCCGGCCCGGGAGCCTCGGCAGCACTGACGCCTGGCCCGCCGATGGCCGACGCGGACGCCGGGCAACGCCGACCAGCACCACCGCGGGACCGGCGCACAGCGACGGCTGCGTACAGCCCGGCAGGACGGGTAGGCGTATTCCATGACATCAGCAGGTAACGAGATCAGTGACCAGGCCGAGTCAGCCGAGATCGAACCGGCCGCTGAGACGAACACGTCTGGTGGTGCTGCCGGGTCCGGTGACCTCGCCGGGTCCGGTGACCTCGCCGGGTCCGGTGGGTCGGCCATGCTAGCCGAGCGGGAGCTGAGCGGGCAGGTCGCTGAGCTTGTCGAGGATCTCAGCAAACCGGCCTCGCCGGCCCGGATCAAGCGGCTGGTGGCTGCTACCGCGCGAACGGCGAGCCGTGGCGGCCAGGTCACCTGGCGGCGCGCTCAGTCGGCAAGCCGGTGGCTGGCTGACCAGGTGATCGCGATGGCGCCGCGGCTGCCGGTGCGGGACCAGGCCGCCCTGCGACGGCAGTTTCCTGACTGTTCGCCCGAGGAACTCGCCGACGCACTGATCCGTGGCTCGTCCCGGGCCGCGGCGGGCGTCGGCGCGGCGGTCGGTGCGTCCATGGTGCTGCCTGTCATCCCGGCCGTGCCGGTGGAGATCGCGACCGAGACACTGGCCCTAGTTGGAATCGAGCTCAAGCTGATCGCTGAGCTGCACGAGGTGTACGGGATGCGCGCGGCGGGCTCGGGCCCCGAGCGGATGGCCGCCTACGTGGCGGCCTGGGCGAATCGGCGCGGGGTGGCGCTCGCGCCAGGCGGGATCGTGCTAGCGGTGGGATCGCCGCTGCGCCGCCGGCTGCAGCGCAGGCTGCTCGCCCGGGCCGGGCGGAGCGCGACGTCGCTCGGCCCGATGCTCACCGGCGCCATGGCCGGCGCGGCGCTCAACCGGCACGAGACCCGCCGCCTTGGCCACGAAATCAGAAACGACCTGCGGCAGCGATCACCGCACTCAGCCCGCTGGCCCAACTGAATCTCGGTGTCCCGCCATGCGCCCGCCCGTCTCTCCCCGGTCCCGGTCCCGGCCGAGGTCCCGGTCCCGGCCGAGGTCCCGGTCCCGGCCGAGGTCCCGTCGGTCCCGGTCCCGGCCGAGACTCCGGCCCCGGCTCCGGCCCCGACCCGGCCCACGATTTCATGATCATGGAAGTTCCGCGCGCCGGAGCACCCCAGTCATCCGTGATCAAGGAACCGGGAGGCTGAGATCGACGGCGGCGAGGCTGACAGGGCGCTAGGCGATCAAGGAACCGGGAGGCTGAGATCGACGGCGGCGAGGCTGAGCGGGCGCTAGCCTGCCGATGGCGCGGCCAGCAGCTGAATCGCCCGGGCCAGGGCGGAGATGTCGGTCAGGTCAGGCAAGACCAGGTCGGCCCCGGCAGCGCGGAGGTCACCCTCGGTCGACCGCCCGGTGGCGATGGCGACCGACCTGGCACCGCCAACGTGCGCAGCCTCCACATCCCTGGTCGAATCCCCGATGTAGACAGTCGATCGCGCATCGAAGGTCACGCCATATTTCTCGGCTGCCCGGCTCCTTGACTTCATCAGCTGGGCACCCTTCGGGTAGACCTCGGACCCGTAGCCGCCGATCTCGAAGTCGAAGAAGCCATCGAGTCCGAACGCGCGCAGTTTCGCTACCGCGTTAGGCCTGATCGTGCCGGTCAGCACCGACTGCACCACGCCGGGCAGGCCGGCGATGGCCAGCACCGCCTCCCTGGCCCCCGGCAGGACGCGGCCGCGCTTGGCCAGCAGCTCCTGCCGGGCGCCGAACGCCGCGGCCAGCTCGCTGACGAAGCGGCTGAGCAGTTCGTCGCTGCCGTCGTCGGTCGGCGCGAGCGCAGCCGGCACGGTCGGTGCCGCGTCATTGCGCGCCAGCGCTTCGAAGAAGATCTCCGACTCGCTCTGACCTGCCAGCTGCGGAAGCTGGACGAGCGGGCGGCCGGTCACCCGGCGGAAGGCGTCCGCGTATGCGTCCCTGGTAATCCTGCCGACGTCGACAAGAGTCAGGTCAATGTTCCACAGAACTAGGCAGTGAATGAGTGCCTCCGGCTCGCTCGGGCAATCCAGAGCGTACCGCCGTCATCACCACAGGCAAGCAGTGATGAACTAACCCCAAACTGCCGTCTTTGACCTATAGACTCCGTTCGCCTAGTCGGCCACGTTTACCCATTTGCCGTCCTGATGGCGGTGATCTGGGCGCTGTGGATCATCCGCGTGCTGCTTTGCCCGGAGCTACAAGCCATGGCTGCGGGCCTGCGACGCAACCGTCTCGGTGCTCATCCCGGTGGCGGGCGAGGAGCCGGAACTGTTCCGCGAAGTACTCGACCGGATCGTGGCGCAGGAACCGGACGAGGTACTCGTGGTGATCAACGGGCCAGAGATCCCGCGCTGGCTGACATCTGCGCGAGCACCCAAGGCGTCCTATGGACATGGACGCCCCGGGCCGGAAAGCGCAATGCGCTCCGGATGGCGATAGCACGGGCCACCGGGGACATCGCCGTCATCGTCGACTCCGACACCCTGTGGACCACTGGCACCCTTCGCGAGCTGGTGAAACCCTTCCGAGATCCGAGGATCGGCGGGGTAACGACCCGGCAGCGGATCCTGCGGCCGCGGCGCTCGGTGCTGACCACGTGGGCGGACTGGCTCGAGGCTGTCCGCGGCGAGTACTCGCTGCCGGCAATGAGCGTGCTCGGGACGGTCGGCTGCCTGCCGGGACGGACCATCGCGATCCGGCTCGACATCCTGCACGAGGTACTGCCCGAGTTCCTCACCGCCAGGTTTCTCGGCATCTTCCTGGAGGTGCCGGACGACAGGACGCTCACCAACCTGGTGCTCAAGGCCGGCTACCGGACCGTCTATCAGGCGTCGTCGCTGGTCTATACCGACGCCCCGATCGCACTTAGCAAGCTCCATCCACCAGCAACTCCGATGGGCCCGCGGATCGCAGTACAACACGCTGCGGATGCTGCCCTGGATGATCCTGCACACGCCGGCTCTCGCGCTGTTCTACCTGGCCGACATCGTGATCCCGTTCATGCTGATCGCCTCCTTCGCGTCCTGGGCGGCATCGGCGGCGAACGGGACGCACAGTGCGCTGTACGCGGCGCTGCCGCTGCCCGACGGGCACTGGCAGTCCGCAGTGAGCCTGGTCGCGCTGGCGATCGTGACGACGGTGCTCTCGATGTCGGTCCGGTTCGGACGGCATTTTGCCTACGCGCCGCGCGATCTGCTGTATCTGCCGATGTTTACTGCCATCAATACGTTGCTGCTGATGCCAATACGAATTGCGGGCTTTATGCGCATGGGACATGATTCGGGCTGGGGAACCCGGGGTCGGCAGGCTATTCCGGTACTCGCCGACTGAACCCGCTGGCGATTATTCCTTATGTGGTCGGGGTAGCGATGCTGGGAATTGCGGTGCGGGCCGGTGTCTAATCACCGGGTCGCCCGCTCGCCGCGCAGGCTCAGAGCGTGGACGGTGCTAACCACGGCGACTCTGCTGTTCTGCTGCGCGTACGCCTCCGGCGTGCTCAAGAACGTAGCGCCGCATTCCTGGCATCCCATCTCGGCGGCCCCCGTCATCGAGACCGGGCTCGGTGCGCCGCTCGGCCATCGCATCTTCGGGGTGGCGCTGGCCGGGAACGCCCTGCACAAGTGGTCTACCGGCACCAAGGTCCACCCGGAACTGCTGATGAGCTTTCAGTCCTGGTACTCCGAGCCGATGCCGGCCAGGGCGCTGCGGGCGGACCAGAAGGTCGGCGTGCACGCCGAGATGTTCACTTGGCAGCCGGGCCGGGTCGCCTGGATGCGGCACCTGGCCAGCTACGCCGCGCATACCAGCTGGCTGAAGGACGTGGTGTGGTCCCAGGCCCCTTCCTACGGCGCGGGCAACATGCAGGTTGGCAACATGCAGTGGCAGATCTGGCAAGACAAGAACCCGCAGGCCCTGCAGGCATTCCGGGAGCTTGCCGTGGACGTCGTCAAGCCAGTCAACCCAGCCAGGAACACCGTTGCCGCGGGCCATGGCGGGTAGGCGGCGTGGTGCATAGCCGGGCGACCACGATCCTGGCCCGGTGCCTGGCGCTGCTGGCGGCGCTCACCGGGGCGGCAGGCTGTTCCTGGGGCCAGCATGCTGCGGCCGCGGGCTGCGGCCAGTACTGGCGGGCGGCGGCCGACGAGTACGTGATCGAGAACAACAACTTCCTGGGCAAGCCAGAGTGCCTGGCCAGGATCGGGACGCGGGGGTTCCGGGTGACCCGCTCCGGCGCGGCCGGCCCCCGCGGCACCGGCAAGCCGGCCGCCTACCCGGAGATCTTCACCGGCTATCACTGGGGCACCCAGGCGGGCGATGCGTTCCCGGCGCGGCTGAGCTCGCTGTCTTATGCACGCTCGAGCTGGGCCGTCAGCACCGACCGGACGCCGGCTGGCAGCGCCTTCAACGTCGCCTATGACCTCTGGGTCAATAAGCACGAGCAGGTCGCGGCGAACGGGCAGCCGGACGGCGCGGAAGTGATGATCTGGCTCGCGCGACGCACGCATTTCAGCGCCAAGCCGGATTTCCGGGCTAAGCCGGAAGAACTCCAGCATTTACCGCCGCACACGGCGAAACATGACACACAGTCACGTCCGCCCGCGGCGCGGCAACTGCCGTCGGCTATTAGCGCTGGCGGTTCCACCAGCAGCGAACACCCGGCTGCCTGGGCCGCGCCGACCGACCTGCGGCTAGCTATCCCATATGCGGATAGCGGTAATCGACCGGCGGGACGAACAGCTCCTTGATCGTGCGGGCGTTGACCCAGCGGATCAGGTTGAAGATGGAGCCGGCTTTGTCGTTGGTGCCGCTGGCCCGCGCGCCGCCGAAAGGCTGCTGGCCGACAACGGCGCCGGTCGGCTTGTCATTGATGTAGAAGTTGCCCGCGGTGAAGCGGAGCGCCTCGGTGGCCGCCGCGATCGCGGCCCGGTCCTGGGCGATGATCGAGCCGGTCAGCGCGTACGGCGAGATATCCGCCGCCTGCGCGACGATGGCGTCATAGTCCGCGTCGTCGAATACGTGCACGCCGAGGATAGGGCCGAAGTACTCCGTGGTGAAGACTTCGTCGGTCGGATCCGTGCAGGCCAGCACGGTCGGCTGGACGAAGTAGCCATCGGCGTCGTCGATCATGCCGCCGGCCAGCACCCGGATGGAGGGTCGGGTCTTGGCCGCGCTCAGCGCGTCGGCGTGGGTCGCCAGCGCCTTGTCGTCGATCACCGCGCCCATGAAGAGCGAAAAGTCAGCGGAAACGTCCCCCATCGGGAGCGACTGCACGACCTGGACGAAGTCGTCGCCCATCCGGTCCCAGACCGACCGGGCGATGTAGGCTCGCGAGGCCGCCGAGCACTTCTGGCCCTGGTACTCGAAGGCACCGCGGACCAGCGCGGTGGTCAGCACCTCGGGATCGGCCGACGGGTGCGCGATCACGAAGTCCTTCCCGCCGGTTTCGCCGACCAGCCGCGGGTAGCCGCGGTAACTGGCGATGTTCTGCCCCACCGTGCGCCACAGGTGCTGGAAGGTCCCGGTGGATCCGGTGAAATGGATGCCGGCCAGATCCTCATGCGCCAGCGCGACCCTGGACACGGTGCGGCCGTCGCCGGTCACCATGTTGATCACCCCGGGCGGCATCCCGGCGGCCTCAAGCAGCCGCATCAGGTAGTGCGCCGACAGTTGCTGGGTGTGCGACGGCTTCCACACCACAACGTTGCCCATCAGGGCCGGCGCGGTCGGCAGGTTGCCGGCGATCGAGGTGAAGTTGAACGGCGTGACGGCCAGCACGAAGCCCTCTAGCGGACGGTACTCCAGCCGGTTCCACGCGGCGTTGGACGATTCTGGCTGCTCGGCAAGCAGCCGCCTGCCGTAATGCACGTTGTACCGCCAGAAGTCGATCAGCTCGCAGGCGGCGTCGATCTCGGCCTGGTAGACCGACTTGGACTGGCCCAGGATCGTGGACGCGTTGATCGTCGCCCGCCACGGCCCGGCGAGTAGCTCAGCGGCCTTCAGGAAGATCGCAGCGCGGTCGTCGTAGGACAGCGCGCGCCAGCTTGGCGCGGCCTGGCCGGCTGCATTGATGGCCGCGGACACGTCCTGCTCTGTGACGCTGCCAAGCTCGCCGAGCACCTGCCGGTGGTTGTGCGGCTGGACGATCTGAACACGGTCACCGCCGCCCATCCGCTGCCGGCCGCCCGCCGTCATGGTCAGCTCGACCCGCTCGCCAGCCATTTCCTTGACCCTGGCCTCGAGCACCGCGCGGTCGTGGCTGCCTGGGGCGTACTGCCTGATCGGCTCGTTGACTGGCGGCGGAACATTAGTCACGGCATCCATGGATTCATGGTCGCACGAATGCGCGGAAAGACCTTACCCGACCAGGAACGCAAGCTCCTGGCCCGCGTACCACATCAGCTCGTGACCCTCCGCGCTGTCGACCGTAAAGCTCGCGTCGTCGTCGCCCTCGTCGGCCTTGGGCAGGGCGGCCACCGCGGCCCGGATGTCGTCGATAGCGCGGACGTCATCAACATGACCAGAGACAAGCAGATTAACGGGAATTCCGCCGTCGATCTCGACCGCCGCTGGCTCATCCGGTGCGACGATCTTGACGATCCGCTCATCCGGGATCTCGACCGCGAGCACGACCCGCCGGGGCGGCGCGTCGGGCTCGTCGAGCAGCAGCCGGAGCGATGCCCTGGCCGCCTGGGTCATCGCCGTGTACTCGAGCTCTTCGAGATCGCCGCTGACATACGACTCCCGCAGCGCGGGCGTGACAGCGAACCCCCGCAGCGGAGGCTGGCCAATATCGGCACTGGCCAGCAGGACTGCCAGGGCTGGCAGTGTGCAGGGCAGGTAGACGCGCACGGGCCCTCCAGAAGGTCTGGCAGAAGTACGCCGCGGCCTGCGCCGATTCGGGCGGACACCTGCCTGCTCCCCGGATCAGCGAGGAGAGGGTGGGCATGAGTGTGCCAGTCCTGGCGTGCTACGGCCGGGAAATCGGATTAGCTACCGGGAAGCTGGCATCTCATGTGGCCAAAGTGACGCCCGAGCAACCGGGCTCGCTGCCATGACGGCTAGCTTGGCGCAGACAACTCGATGGATGTGACATCGGGCCAGTCAGGTGTTGTTGAACGCCACATTCATCATGTTGACGGCTGAGCAGGGGCGGGCCGGGCGGGCCGGGCGGGCCGGGCGGAGGCGGGTTCCGCAGCCGCAGCGGGCTGGACGGAGGAGAAGGCAGGCTCGCGGGCGGGTGCGTAGCGGGCCAGGGCGGTGAGTACCGCGACCACGGCGTCGTCGATCGGCTCGTGTTCCCAGATCCGGACGACCGTCCAGCCCGCCGCCGCCAGCGCATTGTCGGCGGCACGGTCACGCTCGACGTTCCGGCGCAGTTTGGGGTCCCAGTACCCGACGTTGACGGCCGGCTTACTGCCATGCTGGGGACAGCAGTGCCAGAAGCAGCCGTCGACGAATACGGCTACCCGGCGGGCGGTGAAGGCGATGTCGGGCCGTACCCGCTTCCCGCCGTCAAGATCAAGCCGGTAATCCTTGCGGTAGCGGTAGCCCTTGCCGTGCAGGGCTCGGCGCAGCGCAAGCTCTGGCTTAGTGTCGGTACGCCGGTTGGCGCGCATGTTCGCCGAGCGGCCCGGGCTGGACGGGCGCGGGTAGTCAGCCACAGCGCCCAACGCTAGAGCAGCGACCGCGGTGCCGTAAGGATTCCGGACCGTCAGGTCGCTAAGCCGCCAGCCGTTCACCGCCGGCCACCCTCGGCTGGCCACTAACCGCCAACTGCGGGCTCCGTACGCCAACCGGCCGACCTCCCGCAAGGTCGCAGGAGCTGCGCAGGCCGGCAGTTCGCCGCGGGGCCGGACGGGCGATGGGCGATGCGCTAAAAATCCAGGTCTTTCAGCGGTATCTTGAGTAGCTCGGACAGCCGCTGCGTGGTAGAGCGGAGTTCGCTGTGATGCACGCCGGTGATGCCGACCGCCTCGGCAGCTTGCACGTTGGCCTCGATGTCATCGATAAAGACACATTCGGCGGGCTCAAGCCCCAGCAGCCCGGTGACATGCAGGAAGATCCTTGGCTCCGGCTTGCGCATGCCGGCCTCGGCGGAGATCACCACGACGTCGAATAGCTCGGGGAACAGGTGCCGCGGATAGGCGTCCGCGCCCCAAGAGTTGGACAGCAGCGCGGTACGGAAGCCGGCCCGGCGGATGGCACGCAGTGCGCCGTGCATTGCCGAGTCCGGCAGCGTGGCGGCGAACATTCTGGCCAGCAGCCCGTCAGCGGGAACGGGGCCGCCATCAACCCGGGTGAGCTGGCTGGCAAGCGCACGCTCGAACTCCTCGTCCGTGCAGTCGCCGCGCTCCAGCGCATGGACGGGATTCCTGCTGCCGTCCGGACCGTAGGCCTGCGACACCCACGACCGCATCACCGCTACGTATTTATCGCGGTCAATGCCCTCCAGCTCGATCCACGCGTTGACCGTCTCCAGGATCGGATTGGTCAGCACGCCGCCCCAGTCGGTGATAACCCCGCGCAGCTTAGGCACGACCCCGATGGTAGGCGACCGCCTCGCAGTGAGCGCGCGGCGCGGCGCTGGCCCGGGCGGCACGGCACGCAGCCCGGGCGGGTCTGCAGGCGGCCCGGGCGGCACGGCACGCAGCCCAGGCGGCACGGCACGCAGCCCAGGCGGCACGGCACGCAGCCCGGGCGGCACTATCGTCACACCAACCTCAGCAGTTTTCAAGATCACGTTAGTGGTGCTGATCTATCCGGCTGGCACCGGCCAAATCTTCACCGCCAATGTGCCGGGCCCGGCAGGCGGCCGGGGGGGGGAGGGAGGGAGGGAGGGAGGGAGGGAGGGGGCGGGGGCGAGCAGGCCGGGCGCCGGGGCGAGCAGGCCGGGCGCCGGGGGCGAGCAGGCCGGGCGCGGGGCGAGCAGGCCGGGCGCCGGGGGCGAGCAGGCCGGGCGCCGGGGGCGAGCAGGCGGGGCGCCGGGGGCAGGCGCGAAGCGCGGCATGGCCTTCCTTGGCGACCCGGCCGGGCTGGCAGAATCACAGCATGCATCGGGTAGCGGTAGTGACAGGAGCTAGTAGCGGCATCGGGGCGGCCACCGCGGTCCGGCTAGCGGGAGCCGGGTATTACGTCGTTGCGGCGGCCCGCCGCGCCGACCGCGTCGAGGCGCTCGCCGCCCGCATCCGCGACGAAGGCGGTGCGGGCGAAGCCCGCCAGCTCGACGTCACCGACCGGGCCGGGGTTGAAATGCTGGCCGGCTCGCTGGACCGCTGCGACGTGCTGGTCGCCAATGCAGGCGGTGCCATCGGCGGTGACCAGATAGCTGACAGCCGGGCCGCGGACTGGCGGGCCATGTACGAGGTCAACGTGCTCGGCACGCTGAACGTAACCCAAGCACTACTGCCCAGGCTGATCGCCAGCGGCGACGGCACCGTCGTGGTTATGTCCTCCACCGCAGGATTCGTCGCCTACGAAGGCGGCGGCGGCTACGTGGCCGCCAAGCACGGGACGCACGCGCTGGCGGGGACGTTGCGCCTGGAGTTGTGCGGACAGCCAGTCCGGGTGATAGAAATCGCGCCGGGCATGGTCAAGACACCCGAGTTCGCTATCAACCGGTTCCAAGGCGACGCGGCCAAGGCCGCCGCTGTCTACGCGGGCGTGGCCGAGCCGCTGACGGAGGACGACATCGCCGACGCGGTCACCTGGGCCGTCACCCGCCCTGCGCACGTCAACGTCGACTTGATGGTGCTGCGGCCGCGGGCGCAGGCCGCCCAGCACAAGGTGCACAGGGAGCTGTAGCAGAGCAAGCAGTCCAAGCAGAGCAAGCAGAACAGGCGGAGCAAGCAGTCCAGGCGGAGCAGGCGGAGCCAAGCCGAGCAAGCAGAGCAAGCAGAACAGGCGGAGCAAGCAGAACAGGCGGAGCAAGCGGAGCAAGCGGAACAACACCGCCAGGGAGCCGGGCGCCCGCCGTCCGTGACTGGAACCGTCAGTCCGTCTGGGTGATCTTGCTCAGGCCGCGCGGATGGTCCGGATCAATGCCGAGCTGACGGGCCAGCGCCTCGGTGAGCAGCTGCCCCGGCACTACCAGGCCCATCGGCGCGAGCCATTCCGGCAGGTCTGGTCCCGGCAGCGCACGGCTGCTGGCCGCGGCGAGGGAAGCATCGCCGCCGATCGCGTAGGCCCGCGCGCCCGCGCCGGTAACCCGCCGCACAAGATCGACCGTCCCGGCCAGGGTCGGACCGGTGCTGGCCGCCAGCACGATGGCCGGGGTACGGGCGTCCACCACCGCAATCGGCCCGTGCCGCAGGTCAGCGTAGGACAACCCCATCGCGTGCAGGTAGCAGGCCTCCTTGAGCTTCAGCGCGAGCTCGAGTGCGGCGGAATAAGCCAGGCCGCGGCCGGACACCACCACCCCCTGCACGCCCTGCAGTTCAGCCACGATCGGCTCCAGCTCTAGCCGGCCGCCCAGCAGCGCCTCGATCTGGTCCGGCACCCCCCGCAGCAGCCCGGCGTCCAGACCCGCCCCGAGGCCGATCGCGAGAACCGCCAGGGCGGCCAGTTGCGTGGTGAAGGTCTTGGTAGCCGGCACGGCACGCTCGGCGCCCGCCTGGGTGACGAACGCCACGTCGGCCACCTCGGCCAGCGGCGAGCCTGCCCCGTTGGTGATCGCCAGCGTGCGGGCGCCGCAGTCGCCAGCCCAGGCCAGCGTCTCGACAATCTCGTCGGTCCGGCCGGACTGAGACAGCGCCACCGCGAGCACCCCGGACAGGTCCAGGCGGCTGCGGTAGGTGGTCGCGATCGACGGCGAGGCCAGCGTCGCCAGCCGCCCGGCGTATGCCTGGATCAAGTAAGTGCCGTAAACCGCGGCGTTGTCCGAGGTGCCGCGCGCGATGAAGAGCACCTGCCGGGTGTCGCGGGCGAGCTTCCCGGCTTCCGCAGCCCGGGGCAGCAGCACGTCGATAGTCGCGCGCAGCGCGGCGGGCTGCTCCATGATCTCGGTGCGCATGCTGGTCATCCGAATACCTTCTCACCCGCTACCCAGGTGGCCTTCGCCCGCAGGTCATCGTCGAGCCAGGCCAGGTCAGCCACCGCGCCGGGGGCAATTCTGCCCAGCTCAGGCCGGCCGACCAGATCGGCCGGGACGCGGCTCGCCGCAGCCACCGCCGCCGCCAGGCCGACGCCTGCCGCCGTCATGTTCGCCACCGCGGCGTCCAGCCGCAGCGCCGAGCCGGCCAGCGTGCCGTCGGCGCGCACCGGCGGCTCGCCGTCTCCCGGCGGCAGCTCGATCGGCTCGCCGCCGAGCAGGTACTCCCCCGGCGGCATGCCCGCGCACGCCGCCGCGTCGGTGACCAGGCAGATCCGGCCGGGCGCCGCGGCGAACGCGATCACGCAAGCTGGCGCGGCCACCTGCCGCAGATCCGCGATCAAGCCGCTGGTCAGCCGGTCATCGGCGAGAGCCTGGCCGACCACGCCCGGCTCCCGGTGATGCATCGGCCGCTGCGCGTTGTACAGGTGGGTGACCATCCGGGCGCCCGCGCCGGCCGCCACGGCCACTTGCGCCGCGGTAGCGTCGCTGTGGCCCACGCTGACCAGCACGCCAGCCGCGGTGAGCTGCCGGACCGCCGCAATGCCGCCATCAAGCTCGGGCGCAAGCGTGACCAGCCGGACCAGCCCGGCGCCAGCGGCGAGCAGCGCGTCGATCGCGGCCGCGGACGGCGGGATGATCCACGCCGAGTTGTGCGCGCCGCGGCGGCTGGCCGCGATGAACGGGCCTTCCAGGTGGACGCCGAGGACGCGTGCCCCGCCAGCTGGCAGCCCGGATACGATCACCGCCGCCGCGCGCAGCGACGCCGTCAGGCTGGCCAGCGGCGAGGTAATGAAGGTCGGCATAAACGAGGTTGCCCCGGTACTCGCCACCCCGCTCGCGACTGTCGCCCAGCCGGCTGCACTGGCAGTCATCAGTTCTTCGCCCAGGTAGCCGTTGACCTGGAGGTCTACCAGGCCGGGCACGAGCACGCCAGTGCCGAGCGCGAGGTCCGGCGGGCGCGGCGGCGGGCCCTGGCCGGCCTCGGTGAATACGCCGCCGGCGATGGCCAGGTAGCCCGGCTCGAGCACACCAGAATCCGACCGTGGCCGGGACCAGCCGGGCTGCGGCGATCAGCCGCGGGCGATCGACTGGCCGTCGGCCGTCGATCAGCGCACCGCGCTTGGCGCCCTGCTCATCCGGCACTTCCTGCGGCGGCCTGGGCGGCGGCATGCTGCGGTGCGCTCCGTTTCAAAGCTGTTTTGCTTGTCTTTGCGTGCCGGTCGGCCACTGCGGCGAGCAGCACGCGCATTTCCCTAGCCACCAGGTCCGGCCGTTCCATCATCGCGACATGTCCTTGCCATGGCAGCACCACCACCCGGGCGCCGCGGAAGGCGCGCGCGGCCCTGGCCGCCATGGCCGACCTGACCAGCCGGTCATGGCTGCCGTACAGTACCAGCGCAGGCGCGGTCACCCGGGCGGCGTCACGCCAGAGCGAGAGCGGGCCGACGCGGAGGTACTCGTGCACGAGCCCGCGGGCCGAGCCGATCATCACCCGATGGACGTAGCCAAGCTCGTCCCTGCGCCGCACCTCGGCGGCCTCCTCGGCGTACCTCAGCGGATGCATCAGGCCCGGATCGGAGTAGACCTCTTGCAGAGTGCCGAGTGTCCTCGATTCGGCGGTATTCCGGTCGAGCCGGCGCAGCGCCCACTGGCCCACGCCAGGGACGCAGATCACCGAAACCCGCAGCGGGATCACCCTGGGCCGCAGGTCGGGCAGCGCAGGCGAGATCAGCGTCAGCGTCTTGACCAGGTCGCGGCGCCGACCCGCCACCCGGACGGCGACGGAGCCGCCGAGCGAGTTTCCGACCAGGTGCACTGGCCAGCGGCGGCGTTGCTCGATGAACTCGATTACCGCCCTGGCCTTGGCGTCGATCGAGTAGTCGCCGTCGGCCGGGACCGGCGAGAACCCGAAGCCCGGCAAGTCCAGCGCCTGGCCGGCCAGCGCGGGAACCTGGCCGTCGGCCGTGCCAGCTGGCTGCTGGCCGCCCGCCGCGGGCTGGCGGAGCAGATCCATCAGGTCGGTCCAGTTCGTAGCCGACCCGCCGAGGCCGTGCACGAAGACCGCGGATTCGGCACTGCCGGTGGCCGCGCCGTCGGCCGGCGCCGAACGGACGTAAATCTTTCCTGCGGGCAGCGTGACTAGCTCGCCCGGCCACGCCGGGATCGGATCAGTCACCAGCGACGCCTTCGCGCGTGCCCGGTCAGGCACTGGCCCGGCGGCGGGAGCGGCGCTCGGCGGCGCCGTCCTGTGCTTCCTCTGCTGGCTTTGCCCTCGCCGCGCTGCCTTTCGCCGAGCTACCCCTGGCTGAGCCGCTCTTCGCCGCACTGCCCTTGGCCGCACTGCCCTTGGCCGCACTGCCCTTGGCTGCACTGCCTTTGGCCGCACTGCCCTTGGCTGAGCCGGTCTTCGCCGAGCTGCCCTTGGCCGCGGCGATGCTTGCCCGCAGCGCGTCCGCCAGGCTGGTCGGCTCGCTCTTCTCCGCCGCCTCGGGCGGCTGCACCACGTCACGGCCCTCGGCCTTGGCCGCGACAAGCTCGGCCAGCGCCTCGCGGTAGCTGTCGTGATGCGCGTCCGGGTCGAATTCCTCGGTCATCGACTCGATCAGCGAGGACGCCATCTTCAGTTCCTGCGACCGCACGTCAAGGTCCTGGTCGAGGAACGGAAAATCTGGTTCACGTACCTCATCCGGCCAGAGCAGGGTCTCCAGCACGAGCACGCCGTCCCGGCTGCGCAGCGCCGCCAGCGACTCGCGCTGCCGCAGCGCCACCTGGACAACGGCGACCTTCCCGGACCGCTCGAGCGCGTCCCGCAGCAGCACATACGCCCGGGCGCCGGCTTTCTCCGGTTCCACGAAATAGCTGCGGGAGAAGAGAATCGGATCGATCTGATCCTCGGGGGTGAAATGCAGGACCTCGATACTCCGCGTCGTCGGCAGCGGCAAGTCAGCCATGTCGTCCTCGGTCAGCACCACCATCTCGCCGGTGGGCAGCTCGAATCCCTTGGCGACGTCCTCGTAAGGAACCTCGGTGCCGTCGATTGAGCAGACCCGGCGGAACCTGATCCGGCCACCGTCCTCGCGGTGCACCTGCCGGAACGCGATGTCCTGTGGCTCGGTTGCGGTGTAGAGCTTTACCGGGATCATCACCAGGCCGAAGGAAATCGCGCCCTTCCACATGCTGCGCATGGTGTCTCCCTACCCCGCGATAACGGGTGCTGATACATGCAGTGTTGTCCGGATTTTACGTTTCGCCAAAATGTTCGATCTGACCCGCTTCTGTTGTCTCTCGAATCCCGCTATGACGCTAGCGGACGGTAACCGTCTCGGTCAGGCTGACGGCTAGTCGTAAGATGACAGCGAAATCCCGCCAGGGCATCCAGTAGACGGACCGGAGACGCTCGTGAGCACAACGCGGCAGGCCAGGCCGGCCAGCCCGCGGTTGCCGCGGCCCGCCAGGCGCCGGCAGCTGCTCGGAGCTGCGCAGGAAATCTTCGTCGCTCAGGGTTACCATGCAGCCGCGATGGACGACATCGCCGACCGGGCCGGGGTTAGTAAGCCGGTGCTTTACCAGCACTTTCCCGGCAAGCTCGACCTGTACCTGGCCCTGCTCGACGAGAGCGCGGACGAACTAGTGGCGATCGTCCGTGCTGCGCTATCATCCACGACCGACAACAAGCAGCGGGTGCCCGCCACCTTCCGCGCGTTCTTCGATTACGTGGGCACCAGCGGTGAGGCATTCCGGCTGGTCTTCGAGTCCGACCTGAGCAACGAGCCCGCGGTGCGGGACCGGCTGGACCGGACGATGCAGCAGTGCGCCGAGATGGTCAGCAAGTTCATTCATGCTGATGCCGGGCTCGACGAGGCCGAGGCGCACCTGCTGGGCGTGGCGCTGGTCGGAATGGCGCAGGTCAGCTCCAGGTACTGGCTCAGCACCGATCGCGCGATCCCGCAGGACGCGGCAGAACAGCTACTGGCGCGGCTGGCCTGGCGCGGGATTAGCGGCTGGCCGCTCTCGGCCAGCTGACGACTAAATCTCCAACGCAGGCCGGGGCAGTGTCGCGTCACCAGCGGCGGCGTCCCGGGCGGCCGGCTGTTTCGCTCGCGGCGTAGCGCTGCGTTACCGCGGTGGCCCATCCCGGCCCGGCACCGGGTTAGCCTCGAACGAGGCGAGAGGAGTGCCGTGGAAGTCAGGATCGGAATGCAGTCCGTGCAGCGCGAGCTGATGATCGAGACCAGCACGTCGCAGGAGGAGATCGAGGCAGCGCTGACCGCCGCGCTGGCGGCCGAGGGCGGCGTCTTCATCCTGCCGGACGAGAAGGGCGGCAAGGTGCTCGTACCGGCCAGCAAGATCGCTTACATCGAGGTTGGCGGCTCGGACTCGCGCCGGATCGGGTTCCGTTAGCCGGACCGGACGCACCGGGCGTCGCCGGCCGGATCGGATCGCGCTAGGGGTCAAGGCCCAGGGCGGACATTCGCTGCGCGTGCGCATCGGTGAGCCTGGCAAACATCCGGCCGATCTCGCCGAGCTGGCTGGCCGTGCCTCCGGCCAGCAGCCGGGCCAGCGGCTCGCGCTCGGCGGCCACCCGCTGCGCCTGACCGAGCGCCTCACCCATCAGCCGCCGGGCCCACAGTGCCAGTCGGCCTGCCACCCGCGGATCGGCCTCGATCGCCGCGCGGACCCTGGCGATCACGAACTCCGCGTGCCCGGTATCCGACAGCACCTCGACCACCAGAGCCTTCGTCGGCGGATCCAGCAGCGCCGCCACCGTGGTGTAAAAGTCGGCAGCTATCCCGTCGCCCACGTATGCCTTGACGAGGCCCTCTAGCCAGTCGGCCGGCGCAGTGCGGGCGTGGAAGGCGTCGATCACCTCCACAAACGGCCGCATCGCCACGGCCGGCTCGAAGCCGGCCCGCCGTAGCTGGTCGCGCAGCAACCGGAAATGCCCGAATTCTGCGACGGCCATCTCGGCCAGCGCGGCCTTGTCGTCGATTGAGGCCGCCAGCGCCGCATCATCGGAAAGCTGGAAGAAAGCCACCAGCGACCCATAGGCAAGCAAACCGAGCAGATCGACGACGCCGTCCCCGCCGGTCAGCCCGGCCGCCTGGTTGTCCCCGTCTGCGTCGGCCACTACCGTTGTCCCCGTCTGCGTCGGCCAATACCGCAGCGTAACAACCTTCGCCGCTTCGCCGCCCTGGCCCGGCCTTGATCGCCGGGCGCGGCGGTCAAGGCCACTTTGCTAGACTGTGCTTTGATCCGCAGCAGGAATGCGGCGAACCCACGGCTTGTTGACACTGAATGTGGGCGCGGCGATCGCCGAGAGCCAAGGGAGCACCCGTAACCCAAGGGCGCACCCGACGCCGTGCCGGACTTCTGCTCCGCGGGCGTGCGGCAAGTGCCGCGCTGAGAAACGGACAGGCTTGTCCTGCCGGGGGAGTCGAAAATGCTTAGCCCGCGGCGAAAGGCGCCTTGCGCAAAATGCGCGAGACGAGCCTGCGGGCAACTGATGGAGGCTGGAAGCCCTGACTACACAGACCATGCAGAGCGCGCCGGAGGACCGGCCAGCGATGCCTGATACCGGGACCGACTACCCGGTCACTGAACTTCGGCCGGCTCAATCCGCGGCCGCCGACAAGACCTTCCGCGAACTCGGAGTGGCCGGCCCGATCTGCGACGCGCTGGCAGCCGCCGGGATCGTCACCGCCTTTCCGATCCAGGAACTGGCGCTGCCGATAGCGCTGAACGGGCAGGACATCATCGGCCAGGCCAGGACAGGCACGGGCAAGACCCTGGCATTCGGCATCCCGCTGATCGAAGGGCTGGACGAATCCGCCGGGCGGACGCCCGCTGCGCCCCGTGCCCTGGTCGTGGTCCCCACCAGGGAACTGGCCATCCAGGTCGCCGACGACCTGCGGCTGGCCGGATCAGGCAGCGGAGTCAACGTGGTCACGCTATACGGCGGCCGCGCTTACGAACCGCAGATCGAGGCGCTGGCCACGGTCGATATCGTGGTTGGCACCCCCGGTCGGCTGCTCGACCTGACCCGGCAAAAGCACCTGGATCTCTCCCGGGCCAGCGCCCTTGTGCTGGACGAGGCAGACAAGATGCTCGACCTCGGATTCCTGCCCGACGTGGAGCGCATCCTGCGGCTGACGCCGTCTCAGCGGCAGACAATGCTGTTCTCCGCCACCATGCCCGGCGAGGTCGTCACGCTCGCCCGGCGGCACCTGCGCCAGGCGACTCATGTGCGAGCCGAGCAGCACGATGCGACCGCACTCGTGCCGAGCACCGAGCAGCACGTGTTCCGCGCGCATCAGATGGACAAGGTCGAGGTGCTCGTCCGGGTACTGCAGGCCGAAGGCCGCGGCCTCACCATCGTGTTCTGCCGGACCAAGCGCGCCGCCGATCAGGTCGCCAGCACCCTCACCACCCGTGGCTTTGCCGCCGCGGCCGTGCATGGTGACCTCGGCCAGGGTCAGCGCGAACGCGCCATGCGGGCATTCCGCAGTGGCAAGGTCGACGTGCTCGTCGCCACCGACGTGGCCGCCCGCGGGCTTGATGTCGACGACGTCACCCACGTAGTGAACTACGAGTGCCCCGAAGACGACATGGCGTACCTGCACCGTATCGGGCGTACCGGCCGGGCCGGGCGCACCGGCGTGGCGGTCACCTTCGTGGACTGGCGTGACCTGCAACGCTGGAAGATCATCGACGAGACACTCGGCCTCGGCCACCCGGAACCCGCGGAGACATACTCCACCTCGGACCACCTGTTCAAGGCGCTGAGTATCCCGTCGACCGCGAAGGGAATTCTGCCGCGCGCCCAACGCGCCAGGGCTGGCCTCGAAGCTGAGGATCTTGAGGACATCGGGGAGACCGGCAAGGTCCGCTCGCAGACCACTCGCAATGCCCGCGGTGCTGGCTCTGCCACTGGCGCGCCCAGGGATCGTGAGCCGGGTAGGCGCGGCCAGCGAGATCCGCCGCCGGACCAGGTCAGGAGCGGCCATCGGCACCAGCCAGGACAGCCAGCCGGCGGCCACGGCCGGTGCCGCGCCGGATCAGGACGCCGGGCCGGGCGGCCGCCACCGCCCGTCGGCCGGCGGGCGGCGGCGGCACCGCAGCCGCAAGCCCAAGGCCGCCGACGGCGACACACAGTAAACCTCGGCAATCTCCAACATATGAGCGATTTATGCCAAGACATGCTGGGTAGGCTGCCAGCCCGTGAGCACACCAAGGACCCTCGACTTGCCTGACCAGGTCCGGCGGGTCGACGTCCAGACCGGCCGCGGGGCATTCGCGGCTCTTGAGGCGATGCCCGGCAGCGGTGTGTGCGAACGCCAGCCAGCGCTTCTCGTTCCCGGCTACACCGGCAGCAAGGAAGACTTCCTTACCGTGCTGCGGCCGCTCGCGGCTGCTGGCCGCCGGGTAGTCGCGATTGATATGCGCGGGCAGTACGAGACGCCGGGACCTGGTGACCAGTGTGCGTACGGGCCGGATGCGCTCGCCGCGGACATCGCCGAGATCGCCGCCGCCGTCGGGCCGGACGGCCGCGGCGTGCACCTGCTCGGCCACTCGCTCGGCGGCCTGATCGCGCGGCAGGCGGTGCTGGCCCGGCGGGCCGGCATCAGCTCACTTACCTTGCTCGGCTCCGGGCCAGGCAGCCTGCGCGGGCAGCGGGCAACCGTGCTGCGGGCGATGCTCGCCGAGTTGGCGAAGGCCGGACCAGGCCACCGTGCGGCGCGCGTCCGCGAGCTGTGGGAATCCGAGTTCGAGCCACAGGCCGTGGCTGACGGCGTGCCAGCGCCGGTCGTCGCGTTCCTGCGCGAGCGCATGCTGCGCAATTCCGCCGATGGCCTGATCGCGATGGGCAAGTACCTGCTCGCCTGCCCGGACCAGACCGCTGAGCTAGCCAGCCTGGGCAGCGCGCCGATCCTCGTCCTCTACGGCGAGAACGACGACGCCTGGACGCCGACCGTGCAAGACCGAATGGCCAGGCGGCTAGGGGCGCAGCGGATCTGCATCCCCGCTGCGGCGCACTCCCCCGCTGTCGAGGCGCCGGAGACCACGGCAAGCACGCTAACCGCGTTCTGGAATGCGGCCGAGAGCAGCGAACGGTACCGCAAGGCCGCCGGTCACGGCGCAGCGCCGCCGGGCGCGGGCTCGCCAGGCGCGAGCTCGCCGGGCGCGGGCTCGCCGGGCGCGAGCTCGGCAGGCGCGAGCTCGGCAGGCGCGAGCTCGGCAGGCGCGAGCTCGGCAGGCGCGAGCTCGGCAGGCGCGGGCTCGGCAGGCGCGAGCTCGGCAGGCGCGGGCTCGCGGGCTGACGGCACGGCGCCCGGCGGCACCGGATCGGCCGGCCCCGCGACCGCCAGCCCATCCCACGGGCGGCGGGGCCCGGCGGCCGACATGCCTTCCGGGCACCGGCCGCGGTAGTCGCACCAGCCGCACCGGCTGCCGGGACGCGGCGGGAAGGCCTCGTCCTGGCGAGCAGCCGGCCACCCGCGCCGATACCGCTCGTCGGCCTCGGCGCACTCGCCGGCGATGTCCTCGGCCCGGCGCAGCTGGCGGTCAAGCGACTGCTCGGTGTGCTCCCAGGCGAGCACCCGGCCTGCTGGCAGGTGATGCAGCTCGACCCGGCGGCAGCTGCGGCGCAGCACCCGCCCGGCCGCCAGCGCGTACAGCGCAAGCGGCATCGAGGTCCGCGCGTCGTCGACGGTGAGCTGGTGCCGGCCCGTCTTGTAGTCCACCACGACCAGCTCGCCGGGGCCGTCCCCAGCTGCCGCAGGCCGGTCATCCAGCCGGTCGATCCGGCCGGACACCGCGATCAGCTCGGTGCGAGTCCCCACCGTCCGCTCCACCCCGGTCGGCTCGGCCGCCGGGTCCAGGCTGGCGACGTAGTCCTGCACTAGTTGTCTGGCACGCGCCCGGTATTGGGCCGACTGCACCGCGTCGGCGAAGCCGTCGGCCAGCCAGCCGCGGTCTACCAGGTCGCCGGCCGCGCGGGCAGTCCGATCCGATAGCGGCAGCCGCCACCAGCCGGCCAGGGCGTTGTGCACGCTGGCCCCGAAGCTGTTATGCGCCCACGGCGGGCCCTTCGGCGGCGGCGGCCGGTCCAGGTAGCTCATCCGGTACCGGCGCGGGCAGTCCAGCCAGGTGCTCAGCCTGGTCGGCGTGCACGCATAGAGCCGCCGTGGCATTCCCTCGAAGCCGAGCTGCTCCACCGTGGGTCAGCTCTCGTCGGCCGACGATGCCGAGCCGGGCCGGCCGCGATCCACGAGTCGAAGCTCTTCTCAGCGATCGCGACGGTGAACTCCTCGCCGTGCCCGGGCAGCACCCTGGTCTTGCCCGGCAGGGTGAGCACGTGCTCGCCGATCGAGCTGAGCTGGCTGGCGAAGTTGGAGAACCCGTCCTCGCTGGTGACCAGGCCGTCGGCGGCCAGCGCGTCACCGCAGATGACCACGTTCAGAATCCTCGCAGTACAGGCAGACCGAGCCGGCGCTGTGGCCGGGCGCGTGGATCACCTCGATCGCGACGTCGGCCACATCGAAGATGCCGCCGTCCTCCATCTCGATCTCCGGATCCGTCTTGCCGTGCACCTCGCGCCAGGACAGCCGGTCGGCCGGATGCAGCGCGACCGGTGCCTCGTCGCGCTCCGCCACCTCCAGGGCTGCGCTGGCATGACCGGCGTGCCCGTGCGTGCAGATGACCGCGATTACCTCCCGGTCGCCGACTTTGGCGAGCACCGCATCCGCGTCGGTACCGGGATCGACCACGATGACTTCCTCATCGTCACCCACGATCCAGGTATTCACGCCGGATACCACCTGGTCTATGCGGGCTTCCATGCCGGCCTGCCTTTCCTGTAACCCCGGGGGTCGGTGATTTGCCAGGGGAATCGTGAGCATCTCCGGGCAGAAATTCAGCTCGAAAACGCGCTCATCATCCGCTCGCTGGTGCGGCCCCCGTAGCCTGTATGACCAGCCTCGCATACGCCTGCGGCGCGATCGTATCGCAGCCGATCCGGTAGCCGGTCAAGGCCCCATGGTCGTCGCTGCCCCCCGATGCGAGCAGACCGAGTCGCGCGGCCAGGGCACTTAGCGCAATCCGTTTCTGATGGTCGTGATTTGGGTGCCGGACCTCGATTCCGGCCAGCCCGGCCGCAGCCAGCCGTGCGATCTGCTCGTCCGGCACCTGCCACCCGCGAGCTTGAGCCCGCGGGTGGGCGAGCACCGCGACGCCACCTGCGGCGCGGATGAGGCCGATCGCGCGGACCGGATCGGGCGCATATCTGGTCACGTGCGCGCGGCCGCCGGGGCCGAGCCAGTCCGGGCCGAACGCCTCGTCGGGTGAGCTGATTACCCCGGCAGCCACCATCGCCCTGGCGATATGTGGCCTGCCCACCACGCCGCCGTCGGCGATCGCGGTTACCTGCGCCCAGCTGACCGGGGCGCCCAGGGCGGCGAGCCGGCTGACGATGGCCCTGGCCCGGTCCGTGCGGCTGGCCCGGATCCGGGCGCATTCCGCGGCGAGCGCGGCATCCGCCGGGTCGAACAGGTAGCCGAGCAGGTGCACGCTGTGCCCGGCCAGTCGGCAGGACAGCTCCATGCCCGGCACCAGCGTCAGGCCCGCCGGTAGCGCCAGCCGCGCCTCGGCGTGCCCGGCCACCGTGTCGTGATCGGTCAGCGCGACCACATCGAGCCCGGCGCCGCGGGCGCGGGCCATCACCTCCGCGGGCGGGCAGGTGCCGTCCGAGGCGGTGCTGTGGCAGTGCAGGTCCGCGCGCACCTACCGGAGACTAACCGGGCCGGCGGACCCAGCACACCGGGCCGGCCGAGCTGCCGCGAGAATGGACCTCGTGGCGGTGCGGCGAATCCCCTGCGTGGGAGCGGTAGTCAAGGACGAGACCGGCCGGCTGCTGCTGATCAGGCGGGGCCACGAGCCCGGCGCTGGCCTGTGGTCGATCCCGGGCGGCCGGATCGAGCCCGGCGAGTCCGACCTGGCTGCGCTGGTCAGGGAGGTCCGCGAGGAGACCGGGCTGGATATCGTGGCCGGCCTGCTGCTCGGCTCCGTGCAGCGCCCCGGGCTGGCAGGCGCGGTGGTAGACATCAGGGACTACGTCGCCGTGGTTACCGGTGGCGAGCTGGCGGCCGGCGACGACGCCGCCGAGGCCCGCTGGGTGGAGCCTGCCGCGGTTGCCCTGATGGACGCGGCCGGCCAGCTGACCAGCGGCCTGACCGAGGCGCTGTCGTCCTGGGGCGTGCTGCCCTGACGGGCGCCGGCTTACCAGTTGTTCTTACCGGCGCGGGCCTCGTAAAGCAGCACCGACGCGGAGATCGCCACGTTCAGCGAGTCCGCCGAGCCGAGCATGGGGATGCCGATCCGGCGAAAGCCGGCCTGGTACCAGGCCGCGGAGATGCCGTAGCGCTCGCTGCCGACCACCAGGGCCGTCCGGCCGCCGTAGTCGGCGGCGCGGTAGCTGATGCTGTCGTCGGTATCGGCCAGGTAGACCGTGCAACCGCTGCCGGTCAGCCAGGCCGCGGCGTCCGTCACCTGGTCGAAGTCGAGCGCCGGAACCCGGATGCTCATCCCCTGACTGGCGCGGAGCACCTTCGGGTGGGTAAGCCTGGTCCGGCGGTTAGTCAGCACCAGGCAGTCGGCGGCGCAGGCATCCAGCGTGCGGATCAGGGTACCGAGATTGCCGGGAATCTCGATGCCGTCAGCTACCAGGACCAGCGCGCTGGCACCGAGCTTGATCTCGGCCGGGCTCCAGTCCGGCAGCTGGGCGACGGACAGCAGGCCGTCCGGGCTGGGCCGCTCGGCCAGCCGATCCAGCGTCTTGGCCGAGATTCTGATAGGCACGGGCCGCCCTGGCCGCCAGCTCGGCGCTGCGCCTCCGCGCCTCGTCGGAGTACGCGGCCTCCGGGCACCACAGGAAGGTGTCCAGCCGGACTCCGGCGGCCAGCACGATGTTGTGCTCGTACAGCCCCTCGGCGACGAACATCCGCCGCGGAATCCCGGTCCGGTTGCGCTGGATGTTCCTGACCAGCTCAGCGGCCGGGTGCCGGAGGCCGATCTGCTGAAGCTCCATGGCAGCCGTTTCTGCTCGCGGCGAGGCCGGGCGCCCCGGCAGCGCCCACGATGCTATGCCTGGCGTTGCTATGCCTGGCGTTCGACGAGGTGTCCGGTGGTTCGTAGCATGGGGTCATGGCATCCCCGTCGGCCGTCTCGTCGCCGCCCACCATCGAGCAGGTGACCCAGGCACTCTCCGGGGTCAACGATCCCGAGATTCACCGCCCCATCACCGAGCTCGGGATGGTCAAGAACGTGGCGGTCGGCGACGACGGGACAGTCCGGGTTGATGTCTGGCTGACCGTGGCAGGCTGCCCGATGCGCGACACCATCACCAGGCTCGTCACCGGGGCGGTCAGCGAGCTGGCCGGCGTGGCGGCGGTGCGGGTCGAGCTTGACGTGATGAGCGACGAGCAGCGCCGCGGCCTGCAGAGCCAGCTCCGCGGCGGCCGGCCGGAGCGGGAAATCCCGTTCGCCAAGGACACCTCGCTGACCAGGGTATACGCGGTGGCCAGCGGGAAGGGCGGGGTCGGGAAGTCCTCGGTGACGGTGAACTTGGCCGCCGCGCTTGCCGCCGCCGGGCAGCGGGTCGGGGTGCTGGACGCGGACATGTACGGCCACTCGGTGCCGCGCATGCTCGGCGTGACCGGCAAGCCCACCCAGGTGGAGAAAATGATCATGCCGCCGTCATCGCACGGCGTGAAGGTCATCTCGGTCGGCATGTTCACCAGGGGCAATGAGCCGGTGCCGTGGCGCGGGCCGATCCTGCACCGGGCACTTGAGCAGTTCCTCGCCGACGTCTACTGGGGCGACCTGGACGTGCTGCTGATGGACCTGCCGCCGGGCACCGGGGACGTGGCGATATCGGTCGGCCACCTGATACCGGGCGCCGAACTGCTCGTGGTGACCACCCCGCAGCTCGCCTCGGCCGAGGTGGCCGAGCGGGCCGGCGCGCTCGCCCCGCAGCTGCACCAGCAGGTCGTCGGCGTGATCGAGAACATGTCCTACCTGCCGTGCCCGCATTGCGGAGAGCGGGTCGACCTCTTCGGCGCGGGCGGCGGCCAGGCAGTCGCCGACGCGCTGACCAGGATCATGGGCGCTAAGGTGCCGGTGCTCGGCCAGGTCCCGATCGACGTCCGGCTGCGCGAGGGCGGGGATAACGGGGTGCCGCTGGTGATCAGCAACCCAGAATCCGCCGCGGCACAGCAGCTCACCATGATCGCGAGCAGCCTGGCCAACAGGTCGCGCGGGCTGGCCGGGCGGCGACTCGGCCTTACCCCGGTCTGAAGCCCACCCGGGACTCAGGTGGCCTCGGCGTCGTATGGCGGGCTCTCCCCTGGCAGCAGCGTGGACGCGGTCGCCTCTGGCGGACGCGAGTCTGAGCTGCCAGGTATGTCCTGATCCGCGGGGTCCTCGAGGAGGTGCTTCCGGACGAAGTTACGCGGGTTGAGGTCATCGATGTCGAAGTCCGCGAACTCGGGCCCGAGGCCATCCCTCAGGTCGGCCTTCGCCCCCTCGGCGATCCGGCGCAGGTCACGCAGCGCCTGGCCGGCCTGTGATGCGATCTTCGGCAGCTGATCCGGGCCAAAGATCACCAGGGCGAGGACCGCGAGCACCAGCAGCTTGGTGATGGACAAATCGAACACAACACCGCTCCAGCGTTTCCCGCGGCACACGGACTGCAGACCGCTCAGCACCAATGTAGACGCTCTGGGCGCCGGTCACGAACTAGCGATCCGCCCGCGGGCGGCCTGCTCGCCGTCTGGCCAGCGCGAGGACGGCCGCCGGGGCAGGGTCGGGCCGTGAGTCAGCAGACCCCGGCTGCCGCCCCAATCGGCCCAACGGCTGAGAACTCACCGCTTTCCCGCATTCCTCCCCCGATCAGCTGCGCTCCGCCCGCTCAGCGGAAAGGGTTGATCATGGAGCCGAGTCGCCTCAGACCATGTTCGATCCGGCCCCAGAAGCCGGGTCCGGTGTCGTGCGGCAGGGCATCGACGACCTGATCGACAGTCGCCGGCGGCGCCGCCGCGATGACCGTGTACACGAATCCGTGCGCTGCCCAGGCAAGGCTGCGCAGTTCCGGATCAGTTGCGTAGACGGCGCGGCCGCGCAGCGCGATTTCCTGCCAGCCGGGCAGCGTCCCGGGCAGCTGACCGCGCTGCACGAAGACCGACACAACCGACAGCCCGTCGGAATAGTCGAGGTCGACGACGGGGCCCGGCGCGGCATCGGCCCGGTGTGCCGCGACGAGCCGCATGCTGCCGGGCAGCTGGGCCGGCAGCGGCCAGCCCTGCGCCCTGAGCGCGGCGAGCTGCGCCAGGTCCAGCCGGGCCGACCATTGCCGCCCGGCCGGGGGCGGCATGCTGGCCAGCCAGCTATCGCCGATTCGCAGCTCGATGAAAGCGTCCTCGCTGACTATGCGTTCCCGGGGGCCGAAGATCTCGCGGCGCAGCGGCAGCTTCGTCGTGGCGTCCAGCCAGAACCTGGCCGCAAGGCTGCCATCCGGCCTGCGCAGCTCGACGATCTGGGCGGCCCTGCCGTCAGACTGCCCGTCACCGGCCGCCGCCACCTGGTAGTTGGCGCACATCAGGTTGAGCAACTGGCGTGACAGGCCGAGTATCCCGTTCGGGTCCTGGTCGCTTTCCGGCAGCGGCGCCGAGGGCGCCGAGCCTATGTCGATGACCTGCGCGAGGATGTCGTGATTCCGCTGATGCCACACGCGCACCACCGAGGTGATGCTGCCGTACGGCCCCAGCCAGGAAACGAGCTGGACGCCCTGGTAGGAGGTGCTGGCGTCGGCGGCGGCGGCCTCGGCTAGCATCCGCAGGCCCGCCTTCGAGCTGCCCGCCGGGCGGGCCCTGGCTGCGTCGCCAGCAGGGCGGCCCAGCTTCGCCGGGGGAAGGCCGCCCGGCCGGGTGCCGGACTCCCCCCCCGGGGCCGGCGAAGGCGCAGCCGAGACGTCGATCAGGGCTAGCGTCGCGAGCGCGGCCCCGAGCAGGCCGATGAGCACCGCGACTCCGGTGACCCGCCGCGCTGGGGATGCCGCTGGGCTCACGGCTCGTGCGGCGGGGCGATTTTCTCGGCTGACGGCACCGGGCTGGGCCGTGCCAGCATCGCGCCGGTCGTGATCTCGTGCTGGAACATGTACACGTCAACCGCGGGCGTCACCTGCGGTCCAGGCTGCTGGCCACCGCCGCCCGCGGCGAAGGCCGCGGCACCGAGGCTTACCAGCAAGAGCGCAAAGAAGCCGGCCAGCGTCAGCCGGCCCGGCCGGAACTCACGCGTGGCGATCCCGGCGGCGGCCGCACCCGCGGGCCAGGGTGAGCCAGGCTCCCAGATCGAGCCGCCATCAGTGCCCAGGTCACCGGGCATTGCCAGACTCATCAGCCGGTGCGTCAGCGTCGAATCGGCCGCAGCCCCGCCCAGCGCGTTCATCCGCCGCTTCAGCATTCGCAGCGCGGCGGCCTCGGCCCGACACGGTTCGCATCTGGCCAGGTGGACGAGGACCCGATCACGTTCCACGTGGTCAAGCTCACCGTCGATCAACGCGGACAGGCGGCGGCCGAGATGACTCATGGCCGGCCGCCTTCCGGCAGCCGCACCTGCAGATTGGCCCGCGGACGCGGGACCGGCGTTGTCGCCTGGCGCGGCCTGCGATGCTCGAGGGCAGCCCGGAGCTGTGCGCGCCCGCGATGGATGCGGCTGCGAACTGTGCCGAGCTTGACGCCGAGGGTGGCGGCGATCTCCTCGTATGACAGCCCCTCGATGTCGCACAGGATCACCGCGGCCCGGTACTCGGGGGCCAGCGCCTTGAGCGCGGCCTGGATGTCATCATCGAGGTGACGCTCATCGAACGCCTCGGCCGGGGTCGGCTCGGTGCCACCGATCCTGGCCGCCGTGTCGTCAGCGAGGCCCTCGAACCGGATCCGCTGCTTGCGGCGGGCCGTGTCGAGGAAAAGATTCGTGGTGATCCGGTGCAGCCAGCCCTCGAAGGTGCCGGGCGTATAGCCGGATAGCGAACGGAAGACCCGCACGAAGACCTCCTGCGTCAGGTCCTCGGCATCGTGCGAGTTACCGGTCAGCCGGTAGGCGAGCCGGTAAACGCGGGCGGAATGGTCCCGGACCACCTGCTCCCAGGTGGGCGGCGTCCAGTCAGCCTCAGCCACCTTGGCGGGTCCAGCACGGTCCACGGTTTCCCCTCTTCCAGCTTGTTATTATCCCCAACGCCAGCATCGCGCTCTGACTTCCGCAAACCGTCGCCCGGCGTCAGTACAACGCCCGGACAGGCCTGGCAGGTTCCCGTGTCAGCTGACATAACGCTAGGCTGCGGCACGGAGAGCCAGCCAGCGTTCACGGAGGACGTCATCGCCAGCGAGCAGGACACCCTGACCTATGTCGAGGAGTTTCTCCCCGAGGACGACGTGCTGCTTGCCGCCCGCCGGAGCGCGGCCGAGGTCGGCGGCACCGTGCCGGTCAGCCCCGCCACCGGCGCTGCGCTGCGCTTCATAGCCGCCGCGATCGGCGCGAGATCGGTTGTCGAGATCGGCACCGGCTGCGGCACGTCAGGCGTCTGGCTGCTCCGGGGCATGCGTACCGGCGGGGTGCTGACCAGCGTTGACATTGAGCCCGAGTACCAGCGGCTGGCGCGCAAGGCCTTCGTGAACGCGGGGTTCGCCTCCAGCCGCTACCGGCTGATCGGCGGCCGGGCCCTTGAAGTGCTCCCGCGGCTCGCTGACGGCGCCTACGACATGGTCTACTGCGACGCGGACAAGCAGGAGTACCCGGAGTACCTGATCGCGGCGCTGCGGCTGCTGCGGCCGGGCGGCATCGCCGTCTTCGACCATGCGCTCTGGCATCAGCGGGTCACCGACGCTCTCTGGCGGGAGCGGGCCAGCGACGAGGGACAGGCCGACCCGGACACCGCTGCCGTGCGGGAAGTGTGCGAGCAAGTCAAGGCTGACGAGCGGCTGGTGCCGCTGCTCCTGCCGGTGGGCGGCGGCCTGCTCACCGCGGTCAAGCAGGGTCCCTGACGGTAACGCCGGGGCCGCGGTCAGATTCCGCCGAGCCAGCTGAGCAGCAGCCGGGTGCCGAAGCCGGTGCCGCCCTTGGTGATCTCGCCGTCGTCGGAGGACGCCCGCGCTGCCCCGGCAACGTCAAGGTGAGCCCACGGCCTGCCGCCGGTGAACTCGCGCAGGAACAGGGCCGCCGCGATCGAGCCGGCGTATGCGCCGGCCGTGCCGCTGCGGGCGACATGCGCCAAGTCGGCCACCGGCGAGTCGAGCGCGTCCAGGTAGTCCGCCGGCAGCGGCATCCGCCACAGCCGGTCCCCGGTGGCCTGGCCGGCCGCCAGCAGCGCTTCGGCAACCCCGTCATCGGTCGAGTACAGCGCGCCGATGCTGGTCCCGAGCGCGACCCTGGCCGCCCCGGTGAGGGTCGCAATGTCCACCACCACGCCGGGATCGAGCTCCGCGTCGGCATAGGCGATCGCGTCCGCCAGCACGAGCCGTCCCTCGGCGTCCGTGTTCAGCACTTCGACAGTCCGCCCGGCATACTGCGTAATAACGTCTCCTGGCCGGTAGGCCGAACCGGACGGCATGTTCTCCGCAGCCGCGACCAGCCCAGTCACCCGCGCCCGGACGCCGAGGCTGGCCAGCGCGGACATGACGGCGATCACCACGGCGCCGCCGGCCATGTCGGTCTTCATCAGCTTCATGCCGTCGTTCGGCTTCAGCGAGAGGCCACCGCTGTCGAAGGTGATGCCCTTACCGACGAGCACGACATGCTGCCGCCAGCCGTCCGGCTCGTAGCCTAGCTCGATCAGCCTGGGCGGCCGCGCCGATCCCGACCCGACCGCCAAGATGCCGCCGAAGCCGGCCGCCGCCAGGTCCCGCTCGGCCCAGATCCGCGACCTGAGGCAGGCCGGCCCGGCCAGCCGCGCTGCCTCATCGGCGAGCCATGCCGGGGACTTACCCGCGGATGGCATGTTGACCAGGTCTCGGGCCAGCGCCACGGCGCCCGCGATGGTGATCGCGCGGCTCACCGCGGCCGAGTAGTCGGCCGGCTGCTCGGTCAGCAGCCCAACCTCAGCGCCCCGTTCCCTGGCCACGCCGGACTTTAGGCTGAAGGTATAGGACCCGAGCAGCATGCCCTGGACGAACGCCTGCGCCGCCTCCGGCGAAAGGCCGGCGATCGCCGGCGTCCGCACGGTCTTCCCGCGGGCCGCATCGGCAGCGGCGGCCCGGCGGCCGAGTTCGGCCCCGGCCCGCCGCAGCGCGCGCGGCGATCCGTTACCGATGCCCAGGAACGCCACCCGGCTGTCGCGGGCGCCCAGCCGGACGGCTGCCTCGGCGACCTCGCCTGCCTTACCGGTCAGATCGGCGGCCGCGATCACCGCGGCGGAGCCGGCGGCGAGGAAAGGATCCAGCTCGGGCCGGCCCTGCTCGAGCTCACCAGCCTGGACCGGCACCGCGATCAGATCGGGCGGATCAGCCTGGCCATCGGCCACGGCGGCGAGGTAGGCACTTAGCAGACGCGGGCCAGCCGCCGGGAGAAGCGTGACGTGAAGGTCGGTCGGCAAGGCTCAGCCGACAGCCGACTTGAGCGCTTCCCCCAGCGCAGCGGCTTCGACGGCGGACAGCTCCACGACGAGCCGCCCACCACCTTCTAGCGGGACGCGCATCACTATGCCGCGTCCCTCCTTGGTGACCTCCAGCGGACCATCGCCTGTCCGCGGCTTCATCGCCGCCATCCTGCATCCCCTTCCTGCCGCGGGGCCGCAGGGGGACCTCACCCTGAGACCTACGGCACCGGAGCCCCGGTACCTGCGGGACCTGCCAGCCACATTCGCGTCTATCAGTACCTCTATTATCCTTCAGTTCCGACGCTGCGTGGTAACGATCAGCGTTCCATCGCGGACCGCTCGGCATTACCGCGCCGAGGGCCGCGGCCGTGTCGCGGATGGCCGGGCAGGGCTGGCTGGATGGCGACCGGCTGGCGGATGGCGCTGGCTTCGCCCTCACCCCGCGGGCGCTCAGGCACCTTGATGAGGCGGCCGAGCGAGCAGGCTGGTGCACGAATGGCGGAAATCCTCTTCAAAGATCCCGGGCGGCCGGCCGAACTGCTGCCACCATGGTCGCCGGGGCGGCAGGCGGCCGAGCTTTTCGAGGCAGAATCCGCCAGGCTCTTGCCTGCCGCCGCCCGGTTCGTGGACTGTTGTCTGCGATCGGGCGGCGCAGGCCGCCCCGACGATTCCAGGAGGCTGGTGTGACGGATACCGTGCGCTACGAGCTCGAAGGCGCTATCGCCACCATCACGCTGAACCGGCCGGAAGCCAGGAATGCGCTGACTGCCGGGATGAAGGACGGGCTGCTAGCCGCGCTGCGCGAGTGCGACTCGGACTCCGCTGTCCGCGCGGTGATCCTGACCGGCGCGGGCCAGGCCTTCTGCGCGGGCCAGGATCTGCGAGAGCATGCCGGGCTGCTGGCCGCGGGGAATGCATCGATCGACACCGTGCGGCAGCACTACAACCCGATCATCATGACGATTACCGGCATGCCGAAGCCGGTAGTCGCCGCGGTAGGCGGCGTGGCCGCCGGGCCGGCGCCGCGATGGCCTTCGCCTGCGACTTCCGTATCGCTGCCCGGCGGGCCAGCGTGCTGATGGCATTCGCGCGGGTTGGGCTCGGGGCCGACTCCGGCGCATCCTGGACGCTGCAGCGCCTGGTAGGCGCCGCCAGGGCCGCCGAACTGCTGCTGCTCGCCGAGCCGGTTGCCGCGGACAAGGCGCTGAGCTACGGGCTCTTCAACTCGGTCGTGGATGACGGCGAGCTGGCCGGCGCGGCGCATGACCTGGCGGCCAGGCTGGCCGCCGGGCCGACAGCCGCTTACGCGGCCATCAAGAACAGCCTCCTCTTCGCCGCCGCTCACGACCTGGCGGACTCGCTGGAGATGGAGGCCAGGCTGCAGGCGGAACTCGGCAGGACGGCCGATCACCGCGCCGCGACCCAGGCGTTCGTCAGCAAGCAGCAGCCGGTCTACCAGGGCCGCTGAAGGCCCTCAGGAAAAGTCGGTGCCGCAACCGCGCTGACTTAGCAAGATTCTTAACGGGCTGCCCGGGGGGGTCTCGCGTGCTCCGCGTAACTAGCGACCGCGGCCAGGCCAGGTCATTCAGGCAGCCGGCACCCAGGGTCAGGCGCTCAGGCCGGGCGCCAGGGCCGGGCGCTCAGGCCGGGGCGCCGACGGCCTCGACTTCCTCATGTGTGCAAATGATCTGCTCGGTGACATCGATGAGATCAGACAGCAGCCGACGCTCGTACTGGCCGTCCGGCTTCCTCCACGAAACCGTGCCGTCATGGCACCACACCGTCAGGTCGCGGCTGACGGAAAGCACCGCCAGCCCCGCCGCTGGCTCGTCAACCCGGACCAGCCGACCGCCGATCCCGCGTTCGGTCAGCATTTTCTCCAGCTCATTGACGGCCTGGGCAGGGCTGCGCCGCGGGCGGCCGGACCGAACCTGCTCGCAGGACGGCGGCAGCCGCAGCGAGAACCAGACCACCTTGCCCGGGACCTTCCAGCTGCCCAGCCGCGCCCTGGTCGGGTGATAACCCCATTGACCAGCGGATAGCCCGTTGACCACTTGCAGCCCGCGGCCGTTCACCGACTCAAGCGTGTGCTTGGTGGGATCGGGAAGATCCCCGGTCCGCCACCGCGGCTGCGAATCGAAGACCTTGCAGACGAGCTCGCACCGGGCACCGGACCCGCGGGCGTAGAGCCACAGCTCGGGGAAGCCGGTCACCGGGCGCAGCCGGTTGCTGCCAAACTCGACGTTGTCCTGTGCGTGCATGGTGTTGGCGGCGAGCTCGCTGGCCATCGTGATGCCGTCGTGGATCAGGTCACCCGGCATCCCGATTCCGGCTACAGCCTCCCGGAAAAAGCGCCTGGCGGCGCCAGCGCAGCTACCGTCAAGCGGCAGTGGCCTGGCGAAACAGCCGCCGGAGCGTACGCTGGGTTGTGCGGAAAACTGCGGCGCCACTGCGAAGGCGTCGGCCACGGGCGCTGCCATAAGTCCGCCATCACTAGATGGCCGACCAAGCCCGGCGGGCCGGTCCTCCCCGCTTTCCGCGGGCGACGGTAACATGCTCCTCCGCCTTCGCGCCTCAGGTATCTGTGAAGCACAGATTATGAGTCATTTGCCCGTCTTCGCAATGGGCTCCCCGGAAAATGGCCAGATTGAACGCATCTCTGCCTCGCCGGACAGGTCGCAGTTGCCGCTCCGATCGCGGTGTTGCGGCTGCGGCGGACGGCAGGGCGCCAGCGCAGCGCTGTGCAGCCGCAAAGGCCGCGTGTACAGTCGCAATCACGCCGGTTGCCTTCTGGTGACCTGCCGGGCCTTGAGACAGGCGCAGCAATAGCGGAACCCCCCGGGCTCGCATCCCGGGGGGTTCCTGCGTTCGCAATGCGGACGGCTCAGCCGGCGTCGGTGTCGAAACGGCCGGCCTTCAAGTCCGCGAGGAACGCCGCGAAGGCCGGGCGCCGCACGACGTGTGCGCCACCATCTGGCCGCTTGCTGTCCCTGAGGGCAGTCACGCCGGGAAGATTGGCCGCGACCTCCACGCAGCCTCCGTTCTGCGAACTCATGCTTGCTTTCCGCCAGGCGGCTTGAGACAGATCTGTCATCGTCTTCACTCCAGTTGTTCGGCAAGTTGCCTGAGAAAGACCGCGGTGTCGGCGGGCTCTAATGCTCCGTCGCTGGCACGGCCAAAGGCCTGGACGTAGGTGTTCACGGACTCCGTGCTGCTCACCTCCTCGATCGCGTAGTCGGTCTCCATGTAGACGAGGTTTGGCTCGTCATCCGGGAAGCCAAAAATATTGATCATGGAATGCATGCCCGGGTACGGCCCGTCGATGAAGCGCTGGATGCGGAGCTCGACGTTGGGCCGGCTGCCCATGGCGGCTAGGTGGACTACTTGCTCATACCGGTCAGCGCGGGTACCCCAGCGGTACATCAGCGATGCCTCGGTGATCACGGCGCTAAGCTTCGGCACGGACGGGCCGGTGCGGTCCAGGATTTCCTGTCGGCGCAGCCGGGTCTGCAGCGCCCGCTCCCGCCAGGCCGGCGGCCGCGAGCCCGCTCGCATAAGCGACTCCACGTACGCTGGGGTCTGCAGGAGGCCCGGCAGGATCAGCGGCATGAATACACGGATCCGGGTGGCGTCATTCTCGAAGCCGGGGAACTCGTTGTCGAAGATCTCGGGAAAGTCGCGCCACCAGGGCCGCGCCCGGGCCCTGATCGCAAGTTCCTCAAGCTCGTCCTGCACGCCGGGCGGCGCGTCGTAGATGCGCAGCAGGTCGCGGATGTCACTCATCTCCGGGCGCTTCCACTGATTCGCCTCGAAGCGCCCGACCTTCCCGCGGCCCCAGTTCAGGATGTCGCAGACGTGGTTGGCCGTATAGCCCGTCGCTACCCGGAGCTCAGTGAGGCGCCTGGAGAGCCGACGCTTGGCTATCGTCGCGCCGTAAGCGTCATCGGTCATCCGCGATCTCCCTCTTGACAGGGCGCCCACTCGTAGCATACCGCTACTTAACTTGTGATTCACAAACTTTGTGATCAATGATTGCATATAGCATGAATGGTCTGGTGGTACAAGGGTTTCGGCCTACATCGGCTGCCTTGGCCGGGCAGCCGGGTCACTCCTAGCCCGCCGCGTCGTCGAATTCGCCATTCCGGACGCCATCGAGGAAGCAAGCCCACTCGTTCATGTCATAGACGAGTACCCGGGCGGCCGGGTCGCCCGCTACCCGCATCAGCACCCAGTCGATGGCGCCGTCGCTGTCGCGGACGAAGGCGACCTCGATCGAGCCATCGCCGCCGCCCGATCGCCGCCAGGACTGAGCGGTGACGTCGATACCCAGCCCGTCGACCGTCGGCTTGCTAGTCACGGTGGCCCTCCGCGTCCGAGCGGTTTTGCTGGGGCGCGGGATGCGGCTCACCGGCGTCGCGCCACGCCGCAGTACAGCGCGCGCGAGCCGTCGCTGTCCGCGGCCGCCGAGATCCTCGGCTCCCCACAACCCGACGTGCGTGACGATCCGGCCGGCTGCGCTATGCGGGGGTATCAGCTCCAGGCCGTCGAAGAACCGCTCGATCGCCGCCAGCGACCGTGGATAGGCGTGCTCGGTGGCGTCCTGGTAGACGTCGATGCCGGTCTGGGTCGCCGTCGGCGGCAGCCCGTCGCCGGTGATGTGCGACAGCGCGAGGTAGCTGCCCGCGGCCAGCGCGCCCGCGTAGCGCGCGACAAGTCCCCATGGATCCGAGCTGTCGGCGACAAACTGCAGTACGGCAGTCATCAGCAGCCCGGTCGGCTCGCTGAAGTTGATCAGAGCCAGGAGCTCCGGATGACCCAGCAGGGTGCCCGGATACTCGCAGGTCAGCCTGGATGACGGCGGTAGTGCCGTCGGGAGCCAGCAGGTCGTCGGCGTACGCGAGCACCATCGGATCGTGATCTACGTAGACGACCCGCGCAGCCGGGTCTACCGCCTGCACGACCTCGTGCGTGTTGCCCTGGGTCGGCAGCCCGGAGCCAATGTCGATGAACTGGCAGATGCCGCGCTCGGCCGCCATCCAGCGGGCCGCGCGCTGATGGAACCCGCGGTTCGCCCAGGCGGCATCTTCCAGATCGGGCAGCTGCACCCGGAACCGCTCTACCGCGTCCCGGTCTGCCTGGAAGTTGTGCTTGCCGTTCAGCATGTAGTCGTACATCCGCGCGGGACTCGGCGTCTGGCTGTCCACGCCGTCGGGCGCCTGCTCAGGCTGGGTCATCGGTCCTCCCGCCCGGTCGGCCGGGGCGGGGCGGCAAGCGCCGCGGTCATGGCCGCCTGGCCACGCCGCAGTAGAGCACCCGGGAGCCATCGGTGTCGGCTGCGCAGGCGTCCTCGGCACCCCATTTCCCGACGAAGGTGACGCCTGGCTCGGCGTCGGCGAAGGGCGCCACCATCTCCAGCCCGGCGAAGAGCCGCTCGACCTCGGCCCTGGTCCGCAGGTGAATCTTCTGCGTGGCATTCTCGAAAGTGTCATACATCGCCTGGACCGCGCCAGGCGGCAGCCGGTCGGCGGTCGCGTGCGACAGCGCCAGGTAACTTCCCGGCGCGACTTCGCGCATGTACCGGGCCACCAGCCCGCAGGGGTCTGCCTCGTCGGCGACAAAATGCAGTACCGCCGTCATCAGCAGGCCGATCGGCTTGGCCAGGTCAATCACCGCGCGCAGCTCCGGGTGGTTGAGCACCGCATCGGGGTCGCGCAGGTCAGCCTGGATGACCTTGGTGGCCAGGGTGCCGGTCAGCAGGGCCTTGGCATGCGCGAGCACCATCGGGTCGGGATCGGCGTAAACGACCCGCGCATCCGGTGCAACCTGCGTCACTGCCTCGTGCGTATTTCCCTGCGTGGGCAGCCCGGACCCGAGGTCGATGAACTGGCGGATGCCGAGCTCGGCCGCCATCCAGCGGGCCGCGCGCCGGTGGAAGCCGCGATTCGCCCAGGCCGCGTCGGTGAGTTCGGGCAGGCTGACCCGGAGCAATTCGTCGACCTGGCGGTCGACCGCAAAGTTATTGGTGCCGCCCAGGTAGTAGTCGTACAGGCGCGCAGGCGACGGCGTCGCTGCATCGACGCCAGGGGGAGCCTGCTCGACCTCGGTCATCTCGCCTCCATCGAGCCATCAGCACATGGCCTACCAAGGGCCTGCGGCCCGCGGCCATCAGTCGCAGGGTTGACCGGCACGCCTGTCACGGTAGTCGACTGAGGTAACAGTAGGCCCACGGGCACGGCCGCGGCCGGCCAGCCCGGGCACTTGCCCAGCGGTGCCCGCCCGGCCTAGATCAGCTCGCCTCAGTCGAACCATTAAGTGACAGTCTGACACGTTCTGCGTGCTTCACAAGGCAAGACAAGACGTGCGCTGGCCGCCATTGCCGCGACTAGCTCAGTTGACCGGCCAGCCTGCATTTGGCGCCAGCCGGTGCAACCTGCGTTACTGGTCAGCCGGCCGGGATATCGCGAAAGGCACAAGCCTGGAGATGGTCATTGACTACGCCGCTAGCCTGCATCGTCGCATAGGCCGTGACCGGGCCAGCGAACCCGAATCCGTGCCGCTTAAGCTGCGCCGAGAGCGCCTTCGATGCCGGTGTCCAGGCGGGCACGTCGGACAGGGTGACCGGCCCCTTGCGCTGGCCGTCCGCGTAGCTCCAGACGAGCGCCGCAAGGCCGTCAGGCAGCGCCAGGGCGGCACTGGCGTTCCGGATCGCCGCCTCGATCTTGGCCTTGTTCCTTACGATGCCGGGATCGGCCAGCAGCCTGGCCACGTCGGCCGGCCCGAATGCGGCCACTGCTGCCATGTCGAAGCCGCGGAAGGCCCTACGGAAGTTCTCCCGTTTGCGCAAGATCGTCAGCCAGGACAGGCCGGACTGGAATCCCTCCAGGCAGAGCCGCTCGAACATCGAGGCGTCATCGCGGATCGGCCTACCCCACTCGTCGTCGTGATAGGCCAGGTAGTCAGCGGTGGTCAAGGACCATGGGCAGCGCGCGCGCCCGTCCGGGCCGACCTCTGCGCCACGGCCTAGCTCGCTCACCAGGCCCCCCCTGGGACGCCGGGATCGGTGTCCTCGGCCGGGTCGGTGGCTGGATTCCTGGCCGCTTGCCGGGATGCGGCGGCCGGCTCGCCAGCCGGCCACGCGGCCGGCCCGGCAGCCAGCCCGGCGGCCTCCTCGACAGGCGGCCCGACGGCGGGCCCGGCAAGCTGCCCGGCATCCGGTGCAGCGGCCTGCCCGGCATCCGGCCCGCCCGCCTGCTCCTCAGCCCGCCCGGCAGCTAGCCCTGATTGCCGGTCCCAGGCCGACCAAGGAGCCTGCGGTGGCCACGGATCCTGAGCCCGCAGCGAGTACTGAGTAGGCTTCGTGCCCTGGGCCGGATGCAGATCCTGGGCCGGATGCAGATCCTGGGCCGGATGCAGATCCTGGGCCGGATGCAGATCCTGGGCCGGATGCAGATCCTGGGCCGGATGCAGATCCTGGGCCGGATGCAGATCCTGGGCCGGATGCAGATCCTGGGCCGGATGCAGGCCCTGAGCCTGATGTGACCCCTGGGCAGGATGCGGATCCTGAGGTTGCTGCGGGTCGGCCAGTTCGCGTCGCCACGCGCTCGGGCGCGACGGCAATGGACCGCCATGCGCGCTAGGAACGGCCGGGCCACGAAGCGTGCCGGGAACTTCGGCCGCACCGGGACATGCAGCCTTACCGGGAAATGCGGCCACGCCAGCGGCTCCAGGCACGCCGGCCACGCCAGAAAATGCAGCCGTAACAGCGGTTCCAGGCACGCCGGCCACGCCGGAACCTCCGGCCGGGCCGGAAACCTCAGGCGACCCAGGAAGCTCAGGCGGCCTGATATTTCCTGGCGACCCAGGAAGCTCAGGCGGCCTGATATTTCCTGGCGACCCAGGAAGCTCAGGCGGCCTGATATTTCCTGGCGACCCAGGAAGCTCAGGCGGCCTGATATTTCCTGGCGATTCAGGAGCCTCAGGCGATCCAGAACCCCGAAAATCCGACGATGCCCGCCTGCCCGGTCCGGCGTTCGGCTCTGCTATCGAGCGCAGATCCGCGAGTTGCCGCCGCAGAGTCGCGATCTCTACGTCCCGCTCCGTCAACGCCTGAGCGATCCGGCTGAGGGCCTGGTCCGTGGCCGGGATGTGATACCCGTACAACGACGGGGGCGGCCGGAGCAGCGCCACATCGGTAGCGGTGATATCAGCTGTCTCGAAGGGAACGAAGTCAGCAGTGGACTTGGCCAGCTCACCGCCGCGACCAAGCGCGACAATGATCACGCCGACGACTATTGCGACTGCCACCACGATCAGTAACACCGGCACAAAGGGAATCGTGCCATGCTCGGGGCCATGGCGGGAGCACTAGACCGGCTGCCAGCCGAGGGAACTTCCCTGCTCGCAGTGGCAGAAAGCCCGGCGAAGGCAGCCACGGCGGTCCGGGTGGGCGCGGCACTCGTCGATTTCGGCGCGGCTGACCCGGCAGCAATCGCGGCATTCCGGGACAGTCATCCCGGGATTGGCATCTGCGCGGCCGCCGAGCAGGCCGACATCACACGCGATCCGACTCTGGCGCTGCGCGGCGGGGCGATCCTGGCTTGCGCCGACCCGGTGGCCGCCAGCCGCGACGGGCTGCCAGCCGGCCGCCTGCTCATTGAGACCGAGCCTGCCCGCCTGGCGGCGGTACGAGCAGCAGGTTACGCAACGCTTGTCGACCTGCAAGACGACTCCGGGGTGGACGCCGGCATACTGGCCGTCGCGGCGATCTCCGCCTGGCTGGGTGCCACAATTGTGCGCACTTGGCATCCCCGGCAGGTGCGGCGCGCGCTTGATATGGCCGAATCCATCCGCGGCATCCGGCCGCCCGCCCGGACAGTACGCGGCCTTGGCTGATTTGTACGCGGCCTCGGCTAACCCCGGCCGTACGCCGCCGAAACCGCGAAACTAGGCCAGCGGGCCGCATCACCACCCGAGCCGGCCCGCAGATACACTGCCCGACCACGAAACAGCCGGACTAGCCCGCATCACCACCCGAGCCGGCCCGAACCTGCAACGCTGGCAACACTGGTCACTCTGAAAACTTTTCTGACTCGAGCACGTTCGCGAATTCTCGCTAGGATCAGGCTGTTCGTTAGCGGTTAACTATTTGCCGGTTCTAGCCGGACACATCTTAACCACTAAAAATCGTCAATCGATGAATTGAGATTCAGGTGGCTGGCGTTGATGTAGGTGCGCGAGAGGTCTCAACTTGGAGTGTTCGCGATTGGATCTGAGTGAGCGCCAGCCACGCCATGCCGAGCCGACGCCGGTCAGCGCATCCGCCAGCTACACCAAACCGCCGATGGCTTAGGCGAGGCCGGGAATCACGCCGGACTTGTGCGCATCCAGGATGATCTCGACGACCTCCGCCGGGTCATCGGCGACCCGCAGCAACTGCGGATCGGTCGCGGAGATCTTGCTGCTGGTGAGCAACGTCTCATTGATCCAGGACAGCAGCCCAGACCAGTGGTCGCTGCCGACAAGCACGATCGGGAACTTGGTGATCTTCCCGGTCTGCACCAGGGTGAGCGCCTCGAACAGCTCGTCCATGGTGCCGAACCCGCCCGGCAGTACCACGAATGCCTGCGAGTACTTGATGAAGACGGTCTTGCGCACGAAGAAGTACCTGAATTCCAGGCCGATCTCGACGTACTCGTTCAGGCCCTGCTCGACCGGTAGCTCGATGCCGAGGCCGACCGATATGCCGTTAGCGCTGACGGCACCCCGGTTGGCCGCCTCCATGATCCCGGGCCCGCCGCCGGTGATCACCGCGTAGCCAGCCGCGGCCAGTCCCTCGCCAATCCGCTCCGCCTGGTCATATTCAGCTGTTCCGCGGGCGGTCCGGGCTGAGCCGAACACCGAGACCGCAGGCCCGAGCTCGGCCAGCAGCCCGAAGCCCTCGACGAACTCCGCCTGGATCCGCAATACCCGCCACGGGTCGGTGTGCACCCAGTCACTCGGGCCGCGTCGGTCCAGCAAGCGCTGGTCGGTGGTGGTCTTCGGGATGGCCTTGCCGCGCAGCGTGGCCGGGCCCTGGCGGCGCATGAAACGGCGTGACTCCGATTGCGCGCTCATGATCCCTAAGGTAGCCGCGGGAACGGGCCGCTCGCCCGGGGGTATGCCTCGTCGCCCACGCCCAGCGGGCATCCGCCGCCTGGCCGCGGCATCGGCGAGATCGGCCGCGCGGCGTCAGCGCCGCCGCGCGTAGGCGACGTTGATGACGGCAATGACGACCCAGATCAGGGCGACCAGCCCGGTGCCATCGTTATTTTCCGCGAGCACTGCCGCCGCCGCACCGAGGCCGATCCCCATCGATCCGAGGGCAAGGAAGATTCCCGCGACGCCGGGGCCGGAGCCCGGCCTGCCGTCCCGGCTGCGCTGTGCGGGGGGGTCGCCGCGCAGCCCAGGATGGTCATCGGCACGCTGCGCAAGCCTGGCGTCCACGCGCTTGTCGATCTCGGCGCCGATTCGCTCGATCAGGCCCTCGGCAACCGCTCCGTCGTAATCGCGGCCAAGTTCGCGGTGCGCCGCCGCCGCGGCGGCGATGTCCTCCCGGGCAAGCTGCTCCATGGCGACACGATACATCTCGACTGTGGCTACGTCTATGCACTGCCGGATGCCGGACTGGTGGCGGTTCAGTAACTGAGGCCGCGCCGTTCAGTAACTGAGGCCGCGCCGCTTAGCAACTGAGGCCACGCCGCGACTGGTGAAGTGACTGGCTACGAGGGACTCGTTATCGGCTGATCTTGAATAGGCGGCGTGGCAGCCGTGCTTGCCGCCGTCCACCCAGCCAGCCACCCCGGCCCGGCCAGCCGGCCACCACCCCGGCCCGGCCACCCGGCCAGCGGCCACCACCCCGGCCCGGCCGCCACCGCCCCGGCCCGGCCAGCCGGCCAGTCGGTGCCCGCCAGGCAGGTCAGGCATTCACGCCGTGGTCGCGGAGGATGTCGTTCAGTGCCGCCTTGTCGTGCGCACGGCCGGCTGGCAGGCGCTTGAGCACCAGCACGCAGGGCATGCCGAACTCGCCGCCGGCAAACTTCCTGTTCCTGGTGCCGCCGACGCAGACCGACCAGGCCGGGACCTCGCCACGGGGCAGTTCCTCGCCGGTCTCGACGTCGATCACATGCGCGCTCTTGGTAAGGATCGTGCCGCTGCCAAGGACTGCGCCGGTGCGGACCCGCGCCCCTTCAACGACCATGCACCGGGACCCGATGAAGGCATCGTCCTCGATTACCACCGGGACGGCGCCGGCCGGCTCCAGCACGCCGCCGATGCCGACGCCGCCGGAAAGATGCACATTCTTGCCGATCTGCGCGCATGAGCCGACGGTCGCCCAGGTGTCGACCATGGTGCCGCTATCGACATAGGCGCCGATGTTGACGAACGACGGCATCAGCACCGCGCCGGGCGCGACGTACGCGCCCCAGCGGACGATCGAGCCCGCTACCGCACGCACGCCGTCCAGATGGCTGGTGAGCGGCACCCTGTCGTGGTAGCGGAAATCGCCGACCTGCGAGGCGACCATCGGCAGCAGCCGGAAGGCCAGCAGGATCGCCCGGCGAGCGCGCTCATCGACCATGATCTCGCCGGTGGCCGGGTCGGCCCAGGCCACCCGCGCGCGCCCGGCGTCGATCGAGTCGACGGCGGCGATCACCTGGGAGCGGGCGGTTGCGTCCTGCGGCCCGAGTTCGGTGCGGCGCTCCCAGAGCTCGTCGATCGTGGCGGGCAGCGGCGATACCTGCGCGGAACCTGGCTGGAATGCGGGCGGGTGCGGTGCGGCGTTCATGGCGAGCGAGCCTAGCCGCTGGCGCCCAGCGGGTACGTTTTGTTGTTGTGCCGGGAACAAGTAGCAGGCGCGTCATATCCGCAGGCATCGCCCTTGCCGTCGTCGTCCTGCTCGGCGGCGGCGCCTACTTCGCGTTCCGGCACGTCGAGCCGCTGCTTGCACCGGCCAGCGGCTGCGAGGTTAAGACGCATGGCCAGGTACTCAAGCTGGATCCTGGCCAGGCCGGTATCGCGGCTACGATCGCCGGCGTGGCGCGGCGCCAAGCCCTGCCCGCGCACGCGGTAACCGTCGCATACGCCGCGGCGTTGCAGGAGTCGAAGCTGCAGAACCTCGAATTCGGCGACCGGGACTCGGTCGGGGTATTCCAGCAGCGGCCATCCGAAGGCTGGGGCAGCACCCGTCAGCTGGAAGACCCGGTCTACGCGACGACCAAGTTCTTCCAGGCGCTGGCCCGGGTACCGCGTTACCGGCATATCCCGGTCTACAAGGCGGCACAGGCCGTCCAGCGCAGCGCCGACGGCACCGCGTACATCCAGTACCAGCAGATGGCTGCAAGTCTTACCCGGGGATTCACCGGGCACGACCCGCGGTCGGTCTGGTGCTGGTACGGCGGGAAGACCCAGGGGCGGGCCCTGCTGGCGGCCGCCAGCCAGGGCCTGACCCGGGCGTTCGGGCCACTGCTGGTGCGCGAGACCGGGGATCCCAGGGTGACCGTCACCGTGCCGCGGACAGCCGAGGGCTGGTCAATAGCCGCCTGGCTGGTGTCGCATGCCGGGCACTACCGGCTCCGCGATGTGCGGTACGGCCGCTACGAGTGGCGCGCCGCGAAGGGCGCCCGCGGCTGGACCCGAGGCTCTTCTGCCACACCGGCCGGAAGCGTCCAGGTTGGCTGATAGCCTGCCATCGCGCGGGGACCGGACCGATGGCGCACGCACCAGGAGGGGATTGCGATACTTGGCTGTGGCCTTGAGACTAAGGCCCGGCCAGCCCTCGCGGGCGTGCCAGCGCGTGGACTGAAGAGGAGTTCCGACGTGACCTACATCATCGCGCTTCCTTGCGTCGATCTGCTCGACAAGAGCTGCATCGAGGAATGCCCCGTCGATTGCATCTACGAGGGCGAGCGGATGCTCTATATCCACCCGGACGAGTGCGTCGACTGCGGCGCGTGCGAGCCGGTCTGCCCGGTAGAGGCGATCTTCTACGAGGACGACGTACCGGACCAGTGGAAGGATTACTACAAGGCGAACGTCGAGTTCTTCGAGGATCTCGGCTCCCCTGGCGGCGCTGCCAAGACCGGCAAAATCCCCAAGGACCACCCGCTGATCGCCGCGCTGCCGCCGCAGGAGGTAGAAAACTGACGCTGGCCGCGCGGCTGCCGCAGTTTCCCTGGGAGGCGCTTGAGCCGGCCAAGGTGAAGGCCGCCGCGCATCAGGGCGGGCTAGTCGACCTGTCCGTCGGCACCCCGGTGGATCCCGTTCCCGGCGTGGTGCGGGACGCGCTCGCCGCCGCCTCGGACTCGCCCGGTTACCCGGCCGCGGCCAGCCTGCCGGCGCTCCGCGAGGCCGCCGCCGCCTGGCTGGCGCGCTGCCACGGCGTGACCGTTGATCCGGACGCGGTGCTGCCGGTGATCGGCACCAAGGAGCTGATCTCCGCGCTGCCGACGATGCTCGGGTGCGGTCCCGGCGACCTGGTGACATATCCACGGCTGGCCTATCCGACGTACCACGTCGGCGCCCTGCTGGCAGCCGCACGGCCGCTGGCGACGGCAGGCACATTCGAGTCCGGCCCGGAGCGCACGGCGCTGGCCTGGCTGAACTCCCCGTCCAACCCGACCGGGCAGGTGCTGCCTGCCGAGCACCTGCGCAAGGTCGCGAGCTGGGCCAGGGAGCGGGGCACGGTGCTCGCCTCAGATGAGTGCTACCTCGGCTTCGGCTGGGACGCCACGCCGATGTCGGTGCTGCACCCGGACGCCTGCGACGGCTCGCACCAGGGGCTGCTTGCGGTGCACTCGATGTCCAAGCGGTCCAATATGGCGGGGTACCGGGCGGGCTTCGTCACCGGGGACCCAATGCTCGTCCGGGAGCTTCTTGAGATCCGCAAGCACGCCGGCCTGCTGCTGCCCGCCCCAGTGCAGGCGGCCATGGTAGCGGCGCTCGGTGACGACGAGCACGCCGAGGCACAGCGGGCCAGGTACGCCGCGCGCCGGGACAGGCTCAGGCCCGCGCTTGAGGCGGCGGGCTGGGCGGTCAGCCATTCCGAGGCCGGGCTCTACCTGTGGGCGGCACATCCGGCGCACGACTGCTGGGGATCGGTGCAGCTGCTGGCCGGCGCCGGGATCCTGGTCGCGCCAGGCGAGTTCTATGGCCAGGCCGGCCGGCGGCACATCCGGGTCGCGCTCACTGCCACCGACGAGCGGATCGACGCCGCCGTCTCGCGGTTGGCTGAGCTGGCAGAGCTGGCTGGCCCGGTGTAAGGCTAGCGTGGTCGCATGTTCCGGTTGTACGACACCCGGGCCAGGCAGGTGCTGCCGGTCACGCCTGCCCGCCGCGGCGAGCTTCGGATGTATACCTGCGGGCCTACCGTCTACCGGGCCGCGCACGTCGGGAACCTGCGCTCCTACCTGCTGTCGGACCTGATCAGGCGGAATGCCGAGCGGCACCGGCTGACTACGGTCGTCTGCCAGAACATCACCGACGTGGGCCATCTGGCCGGGGACACCGAGTCCGACGCCACCGGCGAGGACAAGATGCTGGCGCAGGCACGGGCCGAGGACGCTACCGCGGGGCAGCTGACCCGACGGCACGAGCAGACGTTCCGCGCCGACTGCTCCGCGCTGAACCTCCGCCCGCCAGATCACTGGCCGCGCGCATCAGAATCGATCGGCCTGATGATCGACATGATCGCAAAGCTGCTCGAGACCGGCCACGCCTACGCCGCCCCGGGCGGGTCGGTGTACTTCGACGCACGCTCGTTCCGCGGCTATGGCGAGCTGTCCGGCAACCGGCTCGACGACCTGCGGCCCGGGCACCGCTCCGGCGGCGGGGTGGATAAGCAGAAGCGGTTCCACGCGGACTGGGCGCTATGGAAGGCCGCGCCGGGCGGACGGGAGCTGACCTGGCCTGCCCCCTGGGGTGCCGGCTTCCCTGGCTGGCACACCGAGTGCTCCGCCATGTCGCTGCACTATCTCGGCGACCTGATCGACGTGCATACCGGCGGCATCGACCTGCGGTTCCCGCATCACGAGGACGAGCGCGCCCAGTCCGACTCGGTGGCCGGGCACGAGGTGGTCCGGCACTGGGCGCACGGCGAGCACCTGCTGTTCGACGGCGCCGTGCTGGCCAAGTCGACGGGCAGCGTGGTGCTGCTCAGCGACGTCGCCGACCGCGGGCTCGACCCGCTGGCGCTCCGGCTCGCCTTGCTCGAGCACCGCTACCGGCAGCGGCTGAACCTGACCTGGGACACGCTGCAGGCCGCTGACAAGACCCTGCGCAGGTGGCGAGACCGGGTAGCGGACTGGGCTCGCGCGCCGAGCAAGCCGATGTGCGCCCAGTACGTCGGCGACATCACCGGCGCATTCGACGACGACCTGGACACCCCGGCCGCCTTGCGCGCGCTGCGCGGCCTGGAGAAGGACGGCGAGATCCCGCCGGGGTCAAAGTTCGAGACCTTCGCGCACGTCGACCAGTTGCTCGGGCTGGACCTGGCCCGTGACATCGGCCTGCGGCCGAGGCCCGGCCGCTGCCCGCTGGCGCAGCGGAGAAGCTCCGGGCCAGGCAGGCCGCGCGGCGGGCCGGCGATTTCCCGGCCGCGGACCGGCTCAGGGACGAGCTTGCCGCGATCGGCGTCACCGTGGCCGACACGCCAGGCGGCCAGGAATGGACGGTCAGCCCAGGCAGGCCAACCCGGTAACGCAACGGTTGACGCATATCACCGCTCACTACGCAACAGATCGCCGCCAACGCGCAGTGGCTGCAGGGACTGGGCGTGCCAATCGGCTCTTACGCTGGGATTATTGCTTGATCATCAGCTGACGGGAGCCGTATGAGCCAAACGGAGAGCGCCGCGCGCGGCCGGACCGCCTTCGCCAGGAACTATCTGATGTGCCCGCCTGAACACTTCACTGTGAATTACGCGATAAATCCATGGATGGACCCTGCCGGCGGAGTCGACGCCGGGCGGGCGATGATGCAATGGCGCCGCCTGCGCGATATCTACGCGAGTCTCGGCCATACCGTGCGCACGATCAGGCCGGAGCCCGGCCTGCCGGACATGGTCTTCGCGGCGAACGGCGGCACCGTGATCGGCGGCAAGGTACTAGGGGCACGTTTCCGCTATCCGCAGCGGGAGCCGGAAAGCGCGGCCTACCTCAGCTGGTTCAGGCGCCGCGGCTACCCGATCGTGGTCCCGCCGCGCTGCGTCAACGAGGGCGAGGGCGACATCATCTTCACCGGGACCTGCGTCATCGCCGGACACGGGTTCCGCAGCGACACGGCCGTGGCAGCCGAACTTGCCGAGCTTTTCGGCCTGCCCGTCGTCAGCGTCCGCCTGGTCGACCCGCGGTTTTATCACCTCGACACGGCACTGGCAGTGCTCGATGCCGACACGGCTGCCTATTACCCGGCGGCGTTCGACGACGCGGGCCTGGCGGCGCTGGCCTCGCTGTTCGCCGAGCTCATCGAGGCGAAAGACGAAGATGCCGAGGTGCTTGGCCTGAACGCGGTCAGCGATGGCCGGCACGTAGTGCTGCCCGTGCAGGCGAGCGGCCTTGCCGCGCAGCTCGCCGCCCGCGGCTTCGAGCCGGTGCCGGTCGACATGTCAGAGCTCCGCAAGGCGGGCGGCGGCCCGAAGTGCTGCACGCTTGAGCTGAGATCGTGAAAGGGGCAAGACATGGCAGGTAGTCACGGCCCGGAGGCCGGCCCGCAGACGACGCTGGAACTGCGGGCCCAGGCGCAACTGCACGGGGCGCACAACTATCACCCGCTGCCGGTGATGATCGCCGAGGCCGAAGGCGCATGGGTCACCGACGTGGCGGGCCGGCGCTACCTGGACATGCTGGCCGCCTACTCGGCGCTCAACTTCGGCCACCGTCATCCGCGCCTGGTCGCCGCCGCGAAGCGCCAGCTGGACCGGGTAACCCTGGTCAGCAGGGCGTTTGAGCACGACCAGTTCGGCCCGTTCTGCGCGGAACTCGCGGCGCTGGCCGGCCTGGAGATGGTGCTGCCGATGAACACCGGCGCGGAGGCGGTGGAAACGGCGATCAAGACGGCGCGCAAATGGGGATACGAGGTCAAGGGCGTACCCGCCAACGAGGCGGTCATCGTGGCCTTCGATGGCAATTTCCACGGCCGCACCACGACGATCATCAGCTTCTCCACCGACGAGGACGCCAGGGGATCGTATGGCCCGTTCACGCCCGGCTTCCGGGTAGTGCCGTACGGCGACCTCGAGGCGCTGGCCGAGGTCATGGACGACCGCGTGGTTGCAGTGCTGGTCGAGCCGATCCAGGGCGAGGCGGGCGTGCTCGTGCCGCCGCCCGGCTTCCTGGCCGGGGTGCGCGAACTCTGCTCGGCGCACGGCGCGCTGATGATCGCCGACGAGATCCAGTCCGGCCTGGGCCGGACCGGGGCCACCTTCGCCTGCGAGCACGAGGACGTCGTGCCCGACATGTACGTGCTCGGCAAGGCGCTCGGCGGCGGCATCGTGCCGGTCTCCGCCGTGGCGTCATCCAGTGACATCCTCGGCGTGTTCAAGCCGGGCCAGCACGGCTCCACGTTCGGCGGTAACCCGCTCGCCTGCGCAGTAGCCCGTGAGGTTATCGCGATGCTGTCGACCGGTGAGTTCCAGGAGCGGTCGGCCAAGCTCGGCGCGCATCTGCACCACCGGCTGTCCGGCCTGCCGCGGGACGCGGTCCGGGAGGTCCGCGGGCGCGGCCTGTGGGCCGGCGTCGAGTTCGCCGTGCTGTCCGGCCGTGAGGCATCTGAGCGGCTGGCCGCGCTCGGCGTGCTGGCCAAGGACACCCATGGCAGCTCGATCCGGCTAGCCCCGCCCCTGATGATCAGCGAGCCTGATCTCGACTGGGCCATCGACCGAGTCGAGGAGATCATCCGCTGAGCCGCCAGCGTGGCCTCGGGCAGATCACCAGTCCGGAGTTAGCCCGGGGCGAGACGGCGGTAGCCGCCGCCGAAGTAGACCAGCGGGCCGCCGCCTTTCGGCTCGGTCACGCCGACTACCTCACCCACGACGATGCTGTGGTCGCCGCCATCGTGCACCGCCGTCGTCCGGCACTCGATCGACGCCAGCGCGGCAGCCAGGATCGGCGCGCCGGTAACCGGTCCCGGATGGTGCGCGATCATGTCCAGCTGGCCGTCCAGCGGACGACCGCGGGTAGCCAGCCAGCGCGCCGTCTTCTCCGAGTCCTCGTCAAGCACCGATACTGACCAGATTCCGGCCTCGAGCACCGCGTCGTGAAAGCGGGCGATCTTCTCCGCGCAGAACAGCACGAGCAGCGGATCCAGCGAAACCGACGAAAAGGCGCTCACCGTCATCGCGTGCCCGGTGCCGTGCAGGGTCGTGGCCACCACCGCGATGCCGGTGGGAAACCGGCCCGTGGCGCGCCGGAACGCGGCGGCGTCCGGGGCAGTCACCGGCTAGCCCTGGGCTGGCGGGACCGCGGCAGCCCGGCGAAAGCCGCCACGACGCCGGCCGCGGCACAGGCGGAGCCGCCGTAGAGGAACCACTTGCCCGCAGCGGTATTCGTGATCACGACGCTTCCTCCCGGCGTGGTCATGGCAAGCACGAACGATGCCGTGAACCACCCCACAGCGGGCATAAGTCCCCCGGTTGGCGTCTGCATTCCCCAGGCGGCTAGAACGGTCGTCACGAGGATCGCCGCGGCGAAAGCGAGCGGGGCTGCCGGGACCGGGCCGATGAAACCGGCATAGAAGAAGCAGCCGATCAGGCCCTGCAGCGCGCCGAGTACAAACAGCAGCGCGTAACAGCCACCGGTGACCAGCGCCCCGCCGCCCGGCGTCATGTTCCGCACGGACTGAAGGCTAGCCAATGCCGGCGAAAAGATCGTCTTCCCAGCCGTGCGGCCCGCGCCCTGGTCCGCGCGGGCCGGCCAGCAGGGTGTAGTACTCACGGCCGAAAGCCCGCTGGCCCACGTTGTCGGACAGCGCGAAGAACGGGCCGTCGACGGCGATCTGGGTGACGTGCGCGCGCATCGCGTCGACCTTGGCGTCCAGGTACTTGGTGGCGTCGATGTCCGTTGTCACCTCGTAATCCGGCGTGCCGAACGGGAAGTCATCCGCCGACTCGACCAGGCTGAAATCAGGACCACCGCCGGACGGCTTTCCAGCCTGGCTTCGGCGCATCACCTCGACCGCCTCGGCCAGCACTGACTTCGGCACGGTGGTCGCGTACAACTTGCTGACCAGGCCGTCGGCGAGTTCGAAGGCCCGGCACGCCACCCGGTGCGCCTGGATGTGATCGGGATGCCCGTAGAACCCGTTGTCGTCATAGCTGATCATTACCTGCGGGCGCACCTGCCGGACCACGGCCAGCAGTTCGCCAGCTGCCTCGTCCAGGTCGGCCCGCCAGAAGCTGCCTGCCCAGTCGTTGGACGGGGTGCCCATCATCCCGGAATCGCGCCACCGGCCGGCCCCGCCGAGAAACCGGTAGTCGGTCACCCCAAGCACCGAGCAGGCCGCGGCCAGCTCGCCGATCCTGCGCTCACCGAGGCTGGCGTCGGCACCCCAGGCCAGCTGCGCGAACTCAGGCGGGATGATCTCGCCAAGCTCCCCTAGGGTGCAGGTAACCAGCGTCACCCCGGCGCCCTCGGCCGCGTACTTCGCCATCGTCGCTCCGGTGCCGATCGACTCGTCATCCGGATGGGCATGCACGAGCAGCAGCCTGCGGCCATCATCGGTTGCGCTCATACCGGCGAGCTTAGCCGTGGCCCGGCGAACCGACTTCCCGCGCCGCGGCGGCCGGCCAGGACGGCTGCCGCCAGCGCGACTGACTGGCAAGATCTACGTCCATGACGGATACCTTCCCGCGCCAGTACGCCAGGACGCAGCGATTCACGCTCGGCGTGCCGAGATCCTTCCAGATCTCGCCGGACGGTAACCGGGTCGTCTTCCTGCGGTCCAAGAGCGGGTCCGATCCGGTCACCTGCCTGTGGCTGCTCGACGTCACAACCGGGCGGGAGCATCTGATCGCCGACCCGGCCGAACTGGGCAAGCTCGGATCCGATGACGGCGACCTGGACCCCGCGGAGCAGGCGCGCCGGGAGCGTTCGCGCGAGCAGGCGGCCGGCATCGTGGCATTCGGCTGCGACGACGACGTCCGGCTGGCCGTGTTCGGTCTGTCCGGGCGTGTGTACGCGGCGGACCTGGCCATGCCCGGCACCGCTGGCCACGACAGCACTCCGGACCCCGCGGCCGGTCGGGCAGCCATGATCAGCGCGGTCCCGGCGCTGGCCCCGGCGGCCGATCCCAGGCCCGACCCGGCAGGGCGGCTGGTCGCCTATGCCTGCGCAGGCGGCCTCAGGATCATCAGCCTGGACAGCGGCGAAGATCGCGCCATCGCATCTGCTGATGCTGAGAGCGCTGCAGGGACTGGAGGGGCTGCCGGAAACATCTCGTTTGGGCTGGCCGAATTCATTGCCGCCGAGGAGATGGGCCGCGCCCGCGGCTACTGGTGGGCGCCGGATTCGGCTGCCCTGCTTGTCGCCCGGGTCGATGTGGGCCCGGTGCAGCGACTGCATATCGCCGACCCGTCGAACCCCGGCCAGCCAGCCACCGAGATCCGGTATCCGGCCGCTGGCACCCCGAATGCCGTCGTCTCGCTCGTGCTAGCCGGGCTAGACGGCCGACACACGCCGGTCAGCTGGGACAACACAGCGTTTCCCTACCTGGTCACCGCATGCTGGGCGGGCGCGGGATCAGCCGCCGGCGCGAGGTCAGCCTCGGCGGACGCACCTTCTCATCGTGGTGCAAGCCCGCGACCAGCGCGAGATGCGGCTGCTAGCGGTGGATCGGCAGACCGGCGCCACGACGGCACTGCGCGCGGACAGTGACCCGCACTGGCTGGACATCATCCCGGGCGTGCCAGCCAGGACCGCTGCCGACCGGATCGTCTGGACCACCGATGCCGGCGACGCGCACCGGCTGATCGTCGCGGCGGCCAGCGACTTGACCGCCGATCGCGCCGTCCCGGTGACCCCGAGCGGGCTCCAGGTCAGGGAAGTGCTGAGCGTCGACGGCGAAACGGTCCTTTTCGCCGCATCGGACGAGGAGCCGGCCGAGATCGGGCTCTGGACATACGGGCCCGAAGGCCTGGCCAGGCTCGCGGTTGGCGACGGCGGCCCCGGCACCCTCACCGGACGGCGGGCGGGCGGCACCACGGTGGCGGTGCGCAGGAGCCTGGATCAGGACGGCGCCACGATCCACGTGCTGCGCGTTAGCCGGGCCAAGCACGACGTTGCCGGACCAGGCGACATCCGCCTGCAGCGCGAAATCCAGGTCGCGCGGATCACTTCGCTTGCCGACTCGCCGCTGCTGCCAGTCCCCGCACCGGACATTTTCGCCGCCGGGGAGCACGGTATCAGGACGGCGCTGCTGCTGCCGTCCTGGCATCAGCCTGGTACGGCAATGCTGCCAGTGCTGATGGATCCCTACGGCGGTCCGCACGGGCAGCAGGTGCAGATCAGCCGCGGCGTGTTCCTGTCCTCGCAATGGCTGGCCGAGCAGGGCTTCGCCGTGATCGTGGCGGACGGCCGGGGCACTCCGGGCCGCGGGCCGGGCTGGGAAAAGGCAGTGGCTGGCGACCTGGCGGGCCCGCCGCTGGCCGACCAGGTCGAGGCACTGCACGCCGCCGCGGCCCGGTGCGCCGATCTGGATCTGGGCCGGGTGGCCATCCGGGGCTGGTCATTCGGCGGCTACCTGTCGGCGCTGGCCGTGCTGCGCCGCCCGGACGTGTTCCATGCCGCGGTGGCCGGCGCCCCGGTCACCGACTGGCTGCTGTACGACACCCATTACACCGAGCGCTACCTCGGTCATCCCGCTGACGCCGTGGCGAACTACGACGCCAGTTCGCTGCAGGCCGATGCGCACAAGCTGTCCCGCCCGCTGCTGATCATCCACGGGCTGGCGGATGACAACGTGGTCGTCGCGCATTCGCTGCGGCTGTCGTCGGCGCTGCTCGCGGCCGGCCGGCCGCACAGCGTGCTGCCGCTGTCCGGGGTGACGCACATGGCCGCGCAGGAGGTGGTGGCGGAAAACCTGCTGCTGCTACAGGTCGATTTCCTGCGCAAGTCGCTCGGTGTAGCGAGTGTCACACCCTCTTTGGCGCGCCCCGCGCCGTAGCGGTGATATTCCTTTGGAATAGGGTTCAGACGGCACCGCGGCCATGCGGCTGGGGAAACGCGTGCGGCCCGCGGAGCGACCCAAGACAGTTTCAGGGCGGAGACGTCGACAAATGACGCAGGCAACGGATGCGCCGGCCAACGCCAGGGCGCAGATCAGCGAGAAGACGCTACGCCAGGATCCCTGGTGGCGGAGCCGGCCATCACGGCCACGCTGCTGATCATCTGGGTGGCGTACGCGACCGTGCACGTCTTCCTCGGCCGGTGGTACTGGGTACCGCGGTACCACTACCTGACACCGTTCTACTCGCCTTGTGTCAGCGGCGCGTGTGCCGACGGATCGAGCAGCCTGGGCCAGTGGTTCGGCAACGTGCCGTCGATCATTCCCTACGCGGTCGTGTCCTTGCCGCTCGTGCTCGGTTTCCGGCTCACCTGCTACTACTACCGCAAGGCGTACTACCGGGCATTCTGGCGCGCGCCCGCCGCGTGCGCCGTGCGCGAACCGCATGCCAGCTACTCGGGCGAGACCCGCCTGCCGCTCATCATGCAGAACCTGCACCGTTACTTCTTCTACCTCGTGATCCTGATCTCGGTGCTGAACACCTGGGACCTGGTGCAGGCATTCCGCGGCCCGGACGGCGGTTTCGGGCTCGGCCTCGGCACCCTGATCATGGGCGTCAACGTGGTGCTGCTGTGGGCATACACGGTGTCCTGCCATTCCTGCAGGCACATCACCGGCGGCCGGCTAAAGCACTTCTCGAAGCACCCGGTCCGATACTGGATATGGACCCAGGTCTCCAAGCTCAACGTACGGCACATGCAGCTCGCATGGACCACGCTGGGCACGCTGATGCTGACCGACCTATACATCCTGCTCGTGGCCAGCGGGAGCATCAGCGACCTCCGGTTCTTCAACTGAGACAGGCAAACAATGACTGACATCGAGCGGCTCGGATACGACGTCGTGGTGATCGGCGCCGGCGGCTCCGGGCTGCGGGCGGCGATCGAGGCACGGCTGGCAGGCAAGAAGACCGCGGTCATCTCCAAGTCGCTGTTCGGCAAGGCGCACACGGTGATGGCCGAGGGCGGTGCCGCCGCGGCGATGGGCAACGTCAACCCCAAAGACAACTGGCAGGTGCATTTCCGCGACACGATGCGCGGCGGCAAGTTCCTGAACAACTGGCGGATGGCCGAACTGCACGCCAAGGAGGCCCCGGACCGGATTTGGGAGCTTGAGGCCTGGGGCGCGGTGTTCGACCGCACCCCGGACGGCAAGATCAGCCAGCGTAACTTCGGTGGCCACGAGTACCCGCGGCTCGCCCACGTCGGCGACCGGACCGGGCTGGAGATGATCCGCACGCTGCAGCAGAAGGTGGTGGCACTGCAGCAGGAGGACGCTGTCGAGCACGGCGACCCGGAGGCCATGATTAAGGTCTTCGCCGAGACCACCGTCACCCAGTTGCTCAAGGACGGCGACCGGATCGCCGGCGCGTTCGGCTACATCAGGGAAACCGGGCGGTTCGTGGTGTTCGAGGCGCCCGCCGTCATCCTGGCCACTGGCGGGATCGGGAAGACCTTCAAGATCAGCTCCAACTCCTGGGAGTACACCGGGGACGGGCACGCGCTCGCGCTGCTGGCCGGCGCGAAGCTGCTGAACATGGAATTCGTGCAGTTCCACCCGACGCACATGGTCTGGCCGCTGTCGGTGGCCGGGCTACTGGTCACCGAGTCGGTCCGCGGCGACGGCGGGGTGCTGCGCAACTCCGAGGGCAACCGGTTCATGTTCGGCTACGTGCCGGACGTATTCCGGGCCCAGTACGCGGAGACCGAGGAGGAGGCCGACCGGTGGTACACCGACCAGGCCAACAACCGCCGCCCGCCCGAGTTGCTGCCCCGTGATGAGGTGGCACGGTCGATTAACGCGGAGGTCAAGGCCGGGCGCGGCTCGCCGCACGGCGGCGTGTTCCTGGACATCGCCTCCCGGCGGCCGGCCGAGGAGATCCTGCGCAAGCTGCCGTCGATGTACCACCAGTTCAAGGAACTGGCCGACGTCGACATCACCAGGGAGCCGATGGAGGTCGGCCCGGCCCAGCATTACGTGATGGGCGGCGTCGAGGTAGATCCGGATACCGCGGCGTCCAGCGTGCCCGGCCTGTTCGCGGCCGGCGAGGTGTCCGGCGGCATGCACGGCTCCAACCGGCTCGGTGGCAACTCACTGTCCGACCTGCTGGTCTTCGGCCGCCGGGCCGGGATGGGCGCGGTGGCGTACCTGGCCACCCTGGACGCGGCGGGCAGCGTCCCCCGGCCGGTGGCGGACGAGGCGGAACTGACCGCCGCGCAGGCGGAAGCGCTCGCGCCGCTGCAGCGCTCCGGCGGCGAGAACCCGTACACGGTGCACGCCGAGGTTCAGCAGACCATGAGCAGCCTGGTCGGCATCATCAGGCGGGAGGACGAGATCAAGACCGCGCTGGCCGAGCTGGAGAAGCTCCGCGGCCGGACCGTGCAGGTCAGCGCGGAGGGCGGCGCGGCCTACAACCCCGGCTGGCATCTTGCCCTGGACATGCGCAACATCATGCTGATCGCCGACTGCGTGGCGCAGGCCGCGCTGGAGCGGCAGGAGAGCCGCGGCGGGCACACCCGCGACGACTTCCCCGGCATGTCACCGGAGTGGCGGAAGGTCAACCTGATCTGCGCGCTGGACGGCGACCGGGTGACGCTCAGCCGCCAGCCGATGATCCCGATGAGAGCGGACCTGCTCGGCCTGTTCGAGCGGTCCGAGCTGTCGAAGTATCTCACCGACGAAGAACTGCCAGCGGAGTCGGGGCCGGCCCCGGAGGAGGCAAGCTGATGGGCGACAAGGTAACGCTCCGGATCTGGCGGGGGGACGCCGGGCAGGGCAAGCTGACCGACTACCAGGTCGAGGCCAACGAGGGCGAGGTCATCCTGGACGTGCTGCACCGGCTGCAGGCCACCCAGGCCGGCGACCTGGCGGTCCGGTGGAACTGCAAGGCCGGCAAGTGCGGCTCCTGCTCGATGGAGATCAACGGCCGGCCGCGGCTGGCCTGCATGACCCGGATGTCGATCTTCGAGCCGGCCGAGGCAATCACGCTGACCCCGATGCGCACGTTCCCGGTAATCCGGGACCTGGTCTGTGACGTGTCGTTCAACTACGCGAAAGCCCGCGAGATCCCCTCGTTCACCCCGGACCCGGCGATCGGGCTCGGCGAGTTCCGGATGCAGCAGGCCGACGTGAACCGCTCGCAGGAGTTCCGCAAGTGCATCGAGTGCTTCCTGTGCCAGAACACCTGCCACGTGATCCGCGACCACCCGGAGAACGAGCGGGCGTTCGCCGGGCCGCGGTTCCTGATGCGGGTCGCCGAGCTCGAGATGCACCCGGCCGACACCGCGGACCGGCGGGAGATCGCCCAGGATGACTTCGGCCTCGGCTACTGCAACATCACCAAGTGCTGCACCGAGGTCTGCCCGGAGAACATCAAGATCACCGACAACGCGCTGATCCCGCTGAAGGAGCGCGTGGTCGGCCGCAGGTACGACCCGCTGGTGTGGCTGGGCGCCAAGATCGGCCGCCGGCCGCGCCACGATACCCCGGCAGTGCCCGGCAAAAACGACTAATTGCCTGCATTTTTGAACGGATGGTCCCCCGCCGGTGCCGACCGGCCGGGGATCACCCGTTTCAGCTGGGTCTTCGGTAGCAATCCCGGCAGCCGGACATTCCCCAGCAGGGCGCGGCAGGCGAACGCAGTCAATACGATGAGTGCTGCGCGCAGGTCCTGACCCCGGCAAGGCGACAGCGCGCAGGGCCAGGACCCACCGCGCGAAAGGCTGCCATGTCGACTCATCTGACCTACCTGGAGGCCTCGGTCGTCGGCCTGATCCAGGGCGTGACCGAGCTGTTTCCGGTTTCCAGCCTCGGCCACAACGTGATCCTTCCCGCCATCATCGGTGGCAGCTGGGCCAAGGACCTCAACGTCGCCAGCCCGGAATCGCCGTACCTGGCGTTCATAGTCGGGCTGCACGTCGCCACGGCGATCGCGCTGCTGATCTACTTCTGGCGGGACTGGATCCGGATCATCAAGGGATTTTTCACCTCGATCCGGCATCGCCGGGCGGAGACGCCCGACGAGAAGATGGCATGGATGGTCATCCTGGCGACCATCCCGGTCGGCCTGGTCGGCCTGGTGTTCGAGCACCAGTTCCGGATACTGTTCGGCAAGCCGATCAGGGCGGCCATCTTCCTGCTGGTGAACGGGCTGATTCTGTACGCCGGGGAAAGGTTCAGGACCCGGGCGTCGCTGCAGGCCGACGCCGACCTGGCCAAGGAGCGCGAGCACGCGCGCGGCGATGCCGGGCACGGCGCCGCTTCGCACGCATCCGGCCAGCGCGCAGTCCGGCAACTGGAGGTAAGCCGCGGCGTGGAGGCAGACCGCCGGCTTGCCGCGTCCGGCTACCTGCAGGCACTGGTGATCGGCTCGGCGCAGATTCTCGCGCTACTCGCCGGGATCAGCCGGGATGGCGTGGCCATGGTGGCCGGCATGTTCCGAGGCCTGTCCAGGGAGGACTCGGCAAGGTTCGCCTTCCTGCTGGCCACCCCGGTCATCCTGGCTGCTGGCGTGCTCAAGGTTCCCGACCTCACTGGGCCACTCGCCAAGGGCATCCACGGCCCGATCCTGGTCGGCAGCATCCTGTCCGGACTCGGCGCCTATCTGTCGGTCCGCTACCTGGTGAAGTACTTCCAGACCCGCACCCTGACCCCGTTCGCGATCTACTGCGTGCTGTTCGGCGGCGCGAGCATCATCTACCTGTCGGTCAAGTAGCCCGCGCGGCCACTGGCCAGCGCGGCATGCGCGGCCAGTAGGCTGCGCTACCGCGCGTTGACCCGGGGCAGCCATTCGGCGTATTCTAAACCGAACGGTCGGTTGGTAACGCCGGAGGTGGCATGCGCGCATATTCAGCTTCTCAGCAAGATCTCCGGCAGCCGGGCGGTGCGCCGGTCGCGGACCCGGATAACGGGCCAGAGCAGCGCTTCGAGCAGATGATCGCCGCCGACCAGCGGATCGAGCCGCGTGACTGGATGCCGGCCGACTACCGGAAGACGCTCGTCCGGCAGATCGCCCAGCACGCGCACTCGGAGATCATCGGGATGCAGCCGGAAGGCAACTGGATCACCCGTGCGCCGAGCCTGCGGCGGAAGGCAATCCTGATCGCGAAGGTGCAGGACGAAGCCGGCCACGGGCTCTACCTCTACAGCGCGTGCGAGACACTCGGCGCAGACCGCGCCGACCTGCTCGAGTTCCTGCACACCGGGCGCCAGAAGTACTCGAGCATTTTCAACTACCCGAGCCTCACCTGGGCCGACGTCGGCGCGATCGGCTGGCTCGTGGACGGCGCCGCGATCACCAACCAGGTGCCACTGTGCCGCTGCTCGTACGGGCCGTACGCCCGGGCGATGGTTCGCATCTGCAAGGAAGAATCGTTCCACCAGCGGCAGGGATTCGAGCTGCTGAACACGCTCTCGCATGGCACCGCCGCGCAACGGGAGATGGCGCAGGACGCGGTCGACCGCTGGTGGTGGCCGTCGCTGATGATGTTCGGCCCGCCGGACGATGAGTCTGCGCACTCCGCTCAGTCAATGGCCTGGCGGATCAAGCGGCACTCGAATGACGAACTCCGGCAGAAGTTCATCGACATGACCGTGCCACAGGCCGACGTGCTCGGCCTGACCCTGCCAGACCCCGAGCTGCGGTGGAACGAGACGCGCGGCCACTACGACTCAGGGATCATCGACTGGACCGAGTTCCGGCAGGTCATCAAGGGCAACGGGCCGTGCAACCGGCAGCGGATGGAGCACCGTGTCCGCGCCCACTCCGGTGGCAGCTGGGTGCGCGAGGCGGCGCTCGCGTACGCGGCGAAACGGCAGCGCCGCGACGGCGGGCCGGGCAGCCAGGCGGCCAGCCAGGCGGAGGTAGTGGCATGAGCCGCGACTGGCCGTTGTGGGAAGTCTTCATCCGCGGCCGCCGCGGCCTGTCGCACACCCACGTCGGGAGCCTGCACGCGTCGGACGCCGAGATGGCACTGCGCAACGCCCGCGACGTCTACACGCGGCGGCAGGAAGGCGTGTCGATCTGGGTAATGCCCTCGGCCGCGATAGCCGCGAGCTCACCGGAGGAGAAGGACTCGTTCTTCGACCCCGCTGCCGACAAGGTCTACCGGCACCCGACCTTCTACGACATCCCGAGCGAGGTGCAGCACCTGTGACAACGCGGCCTGCGCCGGTCGGCGGCGCACTGCCGGCCGGCGGCGCACGGCCAGCCGGACGCGGCGCGGTCGCCGCATACGCGCTGCAGCTCGGCGACGACGCGCTGATCCTCGCCCAGCGGCTCGGCGAGTGGGTCTCGTCCGCGCCTGAGCTCGAAGAAGACGTCGCGATGGCCAACATTGCCCTGGACCTGCTCGGCCAGGCCCGGGCGCTGCTGAGTTACGCCGGCCAGCTGGAGGACCGCGGCCGCACGGAGGACGACCTGGCGTACTTCCGCGGCGAGCGCGAGTTCGGCAACCTGCAGATTGTCGAGCTCGACAACGGCGACTTCGCGCAGACGATCGCGCGCCAGCTGCTGTTCTCCAGCTACCAGCTAGAGCTGTATCAGGACCTGCAGAACTCGCGGGACGAGACGCTGGCCGGAGTGGCGGCCAAGGCAGTCAAGGAGGTCAGCTACCACCGGGATCACGCTACCCAATGGGCGCTGCGGCTCGGCGACGGGACGCAGGAGTCGCACCGGCGAATGCAGGCCGGGCTGGAGCGGATCTGGCCGTACGTGCACGAGATGTTCCGCAGCGATCCGCTGGCGCAGGCGCTGGCCGCCGACGGGATAGCCGTCGACGCGCCGGCGCTTTGGCCGGCCTGGCACGAATACCTCACCGCGGTGCTGCGGGCGGCGACGCTGACCCAGCCCGACACCTGGATTGCGCCCGGCGGCGGGCGGCGCGGCCTGCATACGGAGCGCATGGGGTACCTGATAGCGGAGATGCAGCACCTGGCCCGATCCCATCCGGGGGCGAAATGGTGACCACGATTACGGACTTCGGGCCGATTCGTGACGCGGTCGCGGAGGTAACCGATCCCGAGATCCCGGTGCTCTCGATCGTCGACCTCGGCGTTCTCCGGAACGTCCGGATCGACGCCCAGGGGCGGGTGCTGATCACGATCACGCCTACCTACTCGGGCTGCCCGGCGATGGACACCATCCGCCGCGACATCGAGGATGCCTGCGCGCGCCGCGGCTGGCACCAGGTCGAGGTGCGGACTGTGCTCTGGCCGGCCTGGACGACCGACTGGATGACCGACGAGGGCAAGCGGAAGCTGCGCGAGTACGGCATCGCGCCGCCCGGACCGCGCAGTCAGCCCGGCGCCGGCCCAGTCCCGCTGACGCTGTCGGTGCGGTGCCCGCAGTGCGGCTCGCCGGACACCCGGCAGCTCAGCCGGTTCGGCTCCACGGCATGTAAGGCGCTGCACGCGTGCAATGCCTGCCTGGAGCCGTTCGACTACTTCAAGGCGATCTGATGGCCACGGCAACTGGCGCCGCGCAGCGGCACGCGGTGTTTCACCCGCTGCGAGTCGCAGAAATAGACCGCCTTACCGACGACAGCGTCGCGATCACCTTCGACATCCCGGCCGAGCTGCGCGACGCGTACCGCTTCACCCAGGGCCAGCACGTCACGATCCAGTGCGACCTTGGCGGCAGCGGCGTGCGGCGGAACTACTCGATCTGCTCGCCGGCCTCATCCGGACGGCTCCGGATCGGCGTGAAGCAGCTGCCCGGTGGCGCGTTCTCGTCTTATGCCGCGGAGCGGCTAAGGCCCGGTGACGTGCTCGACGTGATGACGCCTACCGGCCGGTTCTGCACCCGGCTCGACCCGGCGAATGCCAAGCACTACGTGGCGATCGCGGCGGGCAGCGGCATCACGCCCGTGCTGTCCCTGCTGGCCACCACGCTGCAGGCGGAGCCACGGAGCCGGGTCACGCTGCTGTACGGCAACCGGACCACCAGCTCCATCATGTTCGGGGAGGAGCTGCAGGACCTGAAGAACCAGCACCCGGACCGGTTCTCCCTGCTGAACTTCCTGAGCCGTGAGCAGCAGCAGGCCGAGCTGCTGTCCGGCCGGATTGACCGGCAGCGGCTGACCCGCCTGCTCACCGTGCTGGTGCCGCCCGGCGACGTGGACGAATGGTTTCTTTGCGGGCCGTTCGATATGGTGCGCGATGCCCAGCTGGCACTGGCCGGCTGCGGCGTGCCGGCGACGCGGATTCATCAGGAGCTGTTCCACGTCGGCGCGCTCCCGCCAGCCGCACCGGCCGCCAACGGCGCCGCCGCGACCGCCGCCGGGCGCAGCGCCGTCACCGTCACCCTGGACGGCCGGGCGACCACGTTCGAGCTCGCTCGCCGCGGCGAGCCGATCCTCGACGCCGTGCTGCGGGTTCGCCAGGACGCGCCGTACGCCTGCAAGGGCGGCGTCTGCGGTACCTGCCGGGCCAGGCTGCTCGACGGCACGGTCGCCATGGCGCGTAACTACGCGCTTGAGGCGGACGAGGTCGCGGAGGGATACGTGCTGACCTGCCAGAGCCACCCGACCAGCGAGCAGGTCGTGCTGGACTACGACGGCTGAGGCGGTAACCGGCGGCCGGCCGCCCCCGCCGCAGAGGTCAGCGGATATCGACTAGGTCCTGCGGGCTCAACGGCTGTTGACCGTTGGCGGTCACGAATGAGCGCCCGGCAGCATCCGCGCCGCTGTCGGCATGCAGGAATTTGGTGATGACCGGCGCGACCTCGGCCGCGCTGTCGATCAGCGCCAGGTGCCCGCCGCCGGGAACGGTGTGCAGCTGCCCCCTGGGGATAAGCGCGGCCATCAGCCGGTGGTTGATGTGCGGGGTGACCGGGTCGTCGTCACCGGATACCACGAGCGTCGGCTGCCGGATGGCCCACAGCCAGGGCAGGGAAGTCCAGGCGAACAGCGGAGCCATCCGGTACATGGCCTGCCACGGGCTTTTCGGGCGGCGGACGTGCATCGTGCGGACGAGCTCGGGCTCGGTGCGCATCCGTCCGCCGAACATGGTGCCAGCCACCTTCTCCAGCCGCGCCGGGTGGTAGCTCCCCGGATTGATGAAGTGCCACATCGCCGAGATATCTCCTGGCATCGCGAAGCCGCCGAACGACGTCGAGACGAGCACGAGGCGGCGCACGCGGCTGGCATGGGTAACCGCCATCTGCTGCGCCACCGCGCCGCCGAACGACGCGCCGAGCACGTGCGCATTGGCCACGCCGAGTTCGTCGAGTACGTGGGTGCCGAATTGGGCCAGGCCCCACATGGTCATCGGCACCCGAGGCATCTGCGTGCGGCCGATGCCCGGCGGGTCGAACGCGATCGTGCGGAATCCATGGAAGTGCGGGAGCAGCCGATCCCAGAGCCCGACTTCGCCCCAGATGCCGGAGTAGAGCAGCAGCGGCTCGCCCTCCCCGCAGGTCTGGACGTGCACCCTGAGTCCCTTGATGCGCAGCTGCTTGTGCGTGACCGGTGGGGCGGGGATGGATACTGCCATTCAAGGTCCTCCTTCTTTATGACCCGCTCGGCATCTAACATCGGGTTCATATCATGACATATAGCCCAAAACAGGCGAGGACTAGACCTATGTGGGCTACCCGACGAACAAACGAACGGTCGGTCTAACTATAGTTCATACTGTTCGTGTGACGCAACTCACCAATAACATGACGATAAGCACAGACCAGATGAGATAACCAACCGAACGTTCGGTTATGATGGCCTAGAGTTTCTAGAGCTAAGGTTGGTTCTGAGCATCGGCCCACAGTGCAGTGATCTGCGCTGCAAGGGCCAGCCATCGCAGCCTCGCATGGAGACGGACCTGGATGTACACCTTCGCCGCGCCACTCGACCGGGCGCTACAGACCGCGCCGGATTCTTGTGCAGTCATCAGCGGTGATCATCGCCTCAGCTATGCCGAGATTGCCGGGCGGTGCCGCCAGCTGGCCGGCCTGCTGCACGGTCTAGGGCTCGCCCGCGGCGACCGGATCGGGGTCATCGGTCTCAACTCGCACCGCTACCTGGAACTCTACCTGGGCATCCCGGCCGCGGGCTTCGTCCTCGTGCCGGTCAACTCCCGGCTGGCCGCGGCCGAAAAGCGCGAGATCGTAGCCGACGCCGGCGTCCGCCTGCTCTTCGCCGAGAGTGCCTTCGCCGACATCGGCGACGTCGGCGGGGTCGAGCGCGTCGTGATCATGCCCGACGGCTACGAGGACCTGATCTCCTCGGCAGCCGAGATGGCGGTCACCACGCCGATCGCGGAAGACGACCTGGCTGTGCTGTTCTACACGTCCGGTACCACCGGGGCAGCGAAGGGCGCCATGCATACCCACCGCAGCCTGGTCTCGAGCGGGCTGCACTTCATGGCCACCTGGCCGTTCAACACCGATACCCGCTGGCTGGTCGCGTCGCCGATGTTCCACACCGGCGGGACGATCGGCGTGCTCGCCACCGTGTGGTCCGGCGGCACCCACGTGATGATGCCGAGCTTCAACCCAGAACTCGCGCTTGACCTCATCGAGCGCGAGGGCGTCACGCACACGCTGCTCGTGCCCACCATGCTGGCCGCCGCCGCGGATGCCCAGCTCGCCCGACCGCGGGACGTCAGCACGCTACGGTACCTGAGTCACGGGGCATCACCTATCGCCACCGAGACGCTCAGACGTGCCCGGCGGGCCTTCCCGGATGCCGAGTTGCTGCACGTGTACGGCACCACCGAGGCGACACCGATCATCACGCTGCTGCCGCATGAGGAACGCTTGTTCGACACGCCCAGGGCGGGCTCGTGCGGGCAGCCGGCCGTGGGAGTCGAGATCCGGGTAGTGGATCCGTCCGGCGCCGAGCAGCCGCCGATGGCGGTAGGCGAGATGCTGGTGCGAAGTCCCAGCGTGATGGCCGGGTACTGGCACAAGCCGGCCGAGACTGCCGAGGTCATGGCCGGCGGCGGCTGGTACCGGACCGGTGATATGGGCTACCGGGACGAGGAGTCTTACATCTACCTGGTCGACCGGGCCAAGGACATGATCGTCAGCGGCGGCGAGAACATTTACTCGACCGAGGTCGAGAACGCGCTGGCCGCGCATCCCGCAGTGGCCGAGGTCGCCGTCTTCGGCGTCCCGGACGAGCGCTGGGGCGAGGCGGTGTATGCGGTCGTGATCTGCCGGTCGGAGGTAACCGCCGAAGAGCTGATCACGCACTGCCGTGCCCTTATCGCCAATTTCAAGGTGCCCAAGCGGATCGAGCTGCGGACCGAGCCACTGCCGAAGTCGGCGGCCGGCAAGATCCTCAAGCGCAATCTGCGCGACCCGCACTGGGCCAAGCAGGACTCTCAGGTCGGCGGAGGCTAGGCGACACATGCAGGCCACCATGCAGGATTTTCCGCTCACGATCGGTCATATCTTCGAGCACGGGCGGGCCACGTACGCCGACAGCGTCGTGGTCAGCGCCGGCGAAGAAGGCGCGCGCCGGATCAGCTTCGGCGCCCTGGCCGAGCGGGCCGAGCGACTGGCCGCCGGGCTGCGACGGCTCGGCGTCCGGCCCGGCGACCGGGTGGCCACCTTCGGCTGGAACACCCAGGAACACCAGGAGGCGTATTTCGCCATACCGTGCATGGGCGCGGTGCTGCACACCGTCAACATCCGGCTGTCCCACGAGCAGATCAGCTACATCATCCGGCATGCCGAGGACACGGCAATAATCATCGATGCCAGCCTCGCGCCGGTGCTCGCGCCGATCATCGGCGAGCTGACGACAATCCGGCACCTGATCGTGTTCGGCGACGGCGATCGGTCCGGTCTGCCTGGCGCGATCGACTACGAGGAACTGCTGGGCTCGGAGCAGCCGGGATACCCCTGGCCGGCGCTGGCCGAGTCGGCCGCGGCCGCGATGTGCTACACCAGCGGCACGACAGACCTGCCCAAGGGCGTCGTGTACAGCCACCGCTCGACGTTCCTGCATTCGCTCGGCGTGTGCTCGGGTGAGGCGCTCGGGCTCAGCCAGGATGACCGCGTGCTGCCCGTGGTGCCGATGTTCCACGGCAACGCGTGGGGGCTGCCATACGCGAGCTGGCTGGTCGGGGCTGACCTGATCCTGCCGGACCGGTTCATCCAAGCGTCCCGGCTGGCCCAGCTGATCGCCGCGGAGCGGGTGACCCTCGCCGCCGCCGTGCCCACCGTGTGGTACGACATGCTCGGCCTGGACCCGGCGGCAGTCGATCTGTCTTCGCTGCGGATGATCATGTGCGGCGGCGCCGCGGTGCCGCGCAGCCTGATCGAGGCATACCAGGAGCGGTTCGGCGTCCGGCTGATACAGGGCTGGGGCCTGACCGAGACGAGTCCCGTCGCGTCCCTGGCGTTCCCGCCCAAGAACTGCCCGGCGGAGCGCGCGATCGAGTACCGGTCCACCGCGGGGCGCGTCCTCGGCGGCGTCGAGGTCCGCGTCGTCGACGACAGCGGCAAGGTGCTGCCACGGGACGGGTGCAGCGTCGGCGAGATCGAGCTGCGCGGGCCCTGGGTGACCGCGAGCTACTACCGGGACCCGGCGCCGGCCAAGTTCCACGACGGCTGGTTCCGTACCGGCGATGTCGGCCATCTCGACGACCTGGGCTATGTCACCATCAGCGACCGGGCCAAGGACGTGGTCAAGTCGGGCGGCGAGTGGATCTCCACGCTGGAGCTGGAGTCCGCGCTCGTCTCCCATCCGGACGTCCGCGAGGCCGCGGTCATCGCCGCGCCGGACGACCGGTGGGGAGAGCGGCCGCTTGCCTGCGTCGTCAGCGCGCCGGGCAGTTCGCTCACCCCGGAGGATCTCCGGGCGCACCTGGCCGACCGCGTGGTCAAGTGGTGGCTGCCCGAGCGCTGGGCGTTCATCGACGAAGTGCCGCGCACGAGCGTCGGCAAGCACAACAAGAAGCTGCTGCGCGCCCGCTACGCCGAAGGCGGGCTGGACGTGGTCGTGAGCGGCGCCGCGGTCGGCTCGGACGACTCCGCCGACTCGGGTGGGGCCAGCGCGGGATAGCCCGCAGCGCCCTCGCCGAGTCGCCGGAGAGCCCCCCGCCAGTCGCCGAGACGGCACCGTCCGCCCCGGCCGGCCAGCCAGCCAACGAATTCCAGGAGTCAGTAATGCCCGCAGCAGTAATCGTGGCCATCGGCCGCACGCCGATCGGCCGCGCCGTCAAGGGCCATCTCATCGACCAGCGGCCGGATGACCTCGCCGCGTTCACAGTCGAACAGGTGCTCAAGCAGGTACCGCAGCTCGACCGCGGCCAGATCGACGACGTCATCTGCGGCTGCGCGCTGCCCGGCGGCGAGCAGGCGCACAACCTGGGCCGGATCATCAGCATCCTGACGGGTCTCGGGACGCCGGGGACGACCGTTAACCGGTACTGCGCCTCCTCCCTGCAGGCAACCCGGATGGCCTTCCACGCCATCAAGGCCGGCGAGGGCGAGGCGTTCGTGTGCGCCGGCGTCGAGTCGAGCACCAGGTCACCGTTCGGGGTGTTCTGCGATCAGCCGGATACGCAGAACCCGCGGCTGGCCGAAGGCAACCACGAAGGCCTGCCGAGCGCGTACATCAGCATGGGCATTACCGCCGAGAACGTGGCCGACAAGCATGATGTCAGCCGCGAGGCGATGGACCGGCTCGCCCTGCAGAGCCACGCCCGTGCCGTCCAGGCCGGGAATGACGGCATCTTCGCCAACGAGATCATCGGCGTTCCGCTGGCCGACGGCACCACGATGACCCGCGATGACGGGCCGCGGGCGGACAGCACGGCGGAGCGGCTGGCCAGCCTGAAGCCGGTGTTCCGGGCGGGCGGCCGGGTGACAGCGGGCAACTCGTGCCCGCTCAACGACGGAGCCGCCGCCGCGATCGTGATGTCCGAGACACTGGCCAGGCAGCTGGGCATCCAGCCGCTGGCCAGGATCGTCGCTACCGGGGTCAGCGCGCTGGAGCCGGAGATGATGGGCCTCGGCCCGATCGAGTCCAGCCAGCAGGCGCTGCGGCGGGCCGGCCTGACCATTGACGACGTGGACATCCTCGAGATCAACGAGGCGTTCGCCGCTCAGGTCATCCCGGCTGCCCAGGCCCTCGGGGTCGACCCGTTCAGCGACAAGCTGAACCCGCTCGGCGGCGCCATCGCGCTCGGTCACCCCTTCGGGATGACCGGCGTGCGCATTCTCAGCACGCTGCTGAACGGCCTGCGCACCACCGATGGCACGATCGGCCTGGAGACCATGTGCGTCGGTGGCGGCCAGGGCATGGCCATGATCGTGGAGAGGCTGTCCTGATGACCTCCGACGACGCAGTCCGCACGAAGAACGGCGCAGGGACCCGGCGGCCAGCCGGGTCACCGCGTGCCGGGCCGGCCACCACGCGCCCGGCCGCGGCCGACAAGCCAGCCAAGGCGGCCGCGGCGGCGGGCCCGGCCGACGCCAAGCCAGCCAGGGCACCACGCGCCCGCGCCGACGGCAAGCCGACCAAGGCGCGCCCGGCCCCGGCCATGGCCGACGCCAAGCCAGCCAGGGCACCACGCGCCCGCGCCGACGGCAAGCCGACCAAGGCGCGCCCGGCCCCGGCCATGGCCGACGGCAAGCCAGCCAGGGTGCGCCCGGCCCCGGCCGATGGCAAGTCCGGCAAGGCCCATCCGGGCCCGCCCGCCGGCCCGGCCGGCGACCTCGCGGACAGCGCAGCGCACCTGGCCGGCGGAGCTGACGCCCTGCTCGGGCCGAGCGCGTTCGTCGGCTTCGGCCTGCGCGACGCGGTGGGCGGCCTGCGGGTACTAGCCGACCGGGTCGTGCAGCAGCCGCGGGTACTGCTGCACGGGCTGCCGCGTACCGCCGGGGAACTGGTCCGGATCAGCCGCGGCAAGTCGCAGCTGGCGCCCGCGAAGTCGGACAAGCGGTTCCGCGATCCGGCCTGGAATGACAACCGCCTGCTCCGCTCGTATCTGCAGGCCTACCTGCACTTCGGGTCGGAGGTCGACGGCTTCGTCGACAACCTCGACCTCGAAGGCCAGAATGCCGAGCGAGTACGCTTCCTGCTCGGCCTGGTGCGGGAGGCGCTGGCGCCGACCAACTCCCTGCTGACCAACCCCGAGGCGCTGAAACGCGTCATCGACACCGGCGGCGGCAGCCTCGTTAAAGGTATTGGAAATCTGGCCGGTGACCTGCGCCATAACCACGGCATGCCATCGCAGGTCGACCTCGCGCCGTTCAAGATCGGCGAGAACATCGCGGCGACGCCGGGCGCGGTGATCCACCGCACCGAGGTCTTCGAGCTGATCCAGTATGCGCCGCAGGCCAAGCAGGTCTACCAGCGCCCGCTGCTGGTCGTGCCACCGCAGGTGAACAAGTACTACGCGCTCGACCTCGCGCCGGGCCGCAGCATGTACGAGTACGCGCTCTCCCGCGGCTTCCAGGTCTTCGGGATCAGCTGGCGGAACCCAACGCCGGCCCAGCGCGACTGGGGGCTGGACACCTACACCAAGGCGATGCTTGAGGCCATCGACGTTGTCCGCGAAGTGTCCGGTTCCCCGGACGTCAACATGATGGGCGCCTGCGCCGGCGGGATGATGGTCGCGATCCTGCTATCCCGCCTCGCTGCCCTGAACGATGACCGGGTCAACGCGGCGACCATGCTCGTCACCCTGCTCGACCTTGACGTCGATGCGAAGATGCTGCTGTTCGCTACTGCGCCAACGCTCGCGCTGGCCAAGCGGGCGGCGAGCCGGCAAGGGGTGCTTGATGGCTGGCAGATGGCGCAGATCTTCGCCTGGCTGCGTCCCAACGACCTGGTGTGGAACTACTGGGTGAACAACTACCTGGCCGGCCGCAAGCCGCCGGCGTTCGACATTCTCGCGTGGAACGCCGACACCACCCGGCTGCCGGCCAAGTTCCACCAGCAGCTGCTCGACATCTTCTCCGGCAACCAGTTCGTCCACCCCGGCGCCCTGCAGGTGCTCGGCATGCCGGTCGACCTGTCGCGCGTGACCTGCGACACCTACGTCGCCGCCGGGCTGACCGATCACATCACGCCGTGGCAAGGCTGCTACCAGAGCACCCAGCTGCTCTCCGGCGACAACCGGTTCGTGCTTTGCTCAAGCGGCCACATCCAGACCGTGGTCGCCGATCCAAGCCACCCCCGCCTCGGGTACTTCGTCAACCCCGAGACGCCGGCCGAGTCCGCGGACTGGCTGGCGGATGCACAGCGGCACGAGGGTTCCTGGTGGGCAGACTGGGTGACCTGGCTGGCGACGCGATCAGGCCCGAAGAAGACTGCGCCGGAGGCCATTGGCAGCGAGCAGTTCCCGCCGAAGGAGCCGGCCCCCGGCACCTACGTATTCCAGTGATCACCAGCGCGGGCGAGTGCCTGCCAGCGGGCTGCTGAGGAATCCGGCAGCAGCCCGCCGGCAGATTCACTACTGGATCAGCAATGCCGGGCTGGCGCTTCCGCCGAACCGATGCCGCGGAGCAGGATCGACAAGAACTTCGCGGTGACCTGCTCGACGTCAGTATCAGCCGAAAACCAGGTATAAGCCCAATTGGCGACAGACAAGAAGGCGAGCGTCGAGTAAGTCACGTCGAGATCTTTGCGTAGCTCGCCAGCCGCCACGGCGGCTTCAAACATGCTGCGTATACGGTCCTCGTAGCGGCACCGTTCCGTGACGAATAGTGCCCGGTAATCACCGGTCAGGTATCGCCATTCCTGCAGCCATACTGTGGCGACGTCCAGCTGGCTTTCGACCACGCCAAGGTGCGCCCGCAGCGCCAGCTGGATCTTTTCGCCCGGCGCGGTGTCCGCCGGGATCTGGTCCAGGGCGGCATGAAAGGCGGCCGCACCACTCAGGGCGATGTCGGCAAGCAGATCTTCCTTGCCGGAGATGTGGGCATATAGCGAACTCTTGTGGATTCCCAGGGCAACCGCGAGATCGTTGACCGATGTGCCATGGTAACCGCGCTCGGCAAACAATCGCGCCGCTTCGACGGACAGGCGGTCGCGCGTCGACCTACCAGCGGTGCCAGTTGTTGCATTTCGAGACCGCATTCGGCAAAGGTATCCCAACAGTCAGCAGTAGTAGTTCGACTTGATCATAGCAGCGCGCCAAGAACTTCTGGACAGTCAGGTATTCGGCGTACCCCCAGGCAGCCACTCGCGGGACCTGAATGCCCGTACGTGCGCGAGGCTGGGGCTCCCATCCAAGGAGGCCAGAATTGCCTCTACCGCAGCCATGCCCGAAGCTTCATCGCCACCTAGCAGCACCGAGATCCGGTGGCGGGCCAGCTGAGCGCTTGGCCGGGCGGAGTCCCATAGCCGAATCAGGTCGGTCGCCGTCCTGATCCCGGCAATTCGCAGGTCCTCCCTGGCTGTGCGCTGGCCGGCCTGCTTCGGCAGGTACAAGCAGAGCAGCGCCTGGTCCACCCAGTCGACCAGCCGGCCGACTGGCACCCGGGTCCCGAGCAGCAGGTCGACCAGGTTCGCGGTGGCCAGCGCGTGCATGTCCTCGATGCCTTCCTCGAGCAGCCGCGCCTGATCCCATACGGTCAGCCCGTCGAGGTCGCCGAGCGGGAACCTGGCCGCCAGCGATGGCACCGAACCGCTGGTCACCTTGCCCAGGCCGGCCTTCAGCAATTGCACGCCGATCTGGGGAAACATTCCGATGAAGAAGGCGAGGACGTCCAGCCGGGCCGGTGATCCCATGGGCATCAGGGCCACCGTGGCCACCGTGATAGTGACGACGATCAGGCGCGCGCTGGCGCTTACGTAGGCAGCGGTCTTCAGATCCTGACGGAAATAGCGCCTGGTCATGTCCTGCAGGATGAACCAGTACGCGCCGACGAAGCCGAACTGCAGCGCCCGGAACGGGAGCTGCGGCTGCCCGCTGAACGGCAGGCGGCCGAGCAGGTTGAAGTCGTGGTACAGCTCCGGCTGTATCACGACGACCCAGCCAAGGCAGAGCAGTGCCGTCAATAGCACGACCGGGTAGAAGCCGTCGCTGCGGGCTGGCCGCTGGTTCGGGTCGGCGAACAGCTCGCGGGTGCTGACCGCGCGCTCACCGTAGACCGTCTCGAACTTGCGGCGGTACAGGTTATCCCGGCCCGGGTTCTGCAGCTTGTCGTGCTCGGCCCGCCATAGGCGGTAGTAGCTGGTGTGCCTTGGCGGCGCGGGCAGATTGCCATAGCGGTCGATCCGCAGCCGGAACAAGTTGATGACGAACTCGTCGTACAGGTTGTGCCCCTTGAACCTGACGAACTGGACGTAAAGCAGGCCCGGCATCGAGGCGAACAGCGCGATGGCCACGAGCTTCAGCAGGAAGATCCGGCTGTGCGGCTGGAACATGACGGCAGGCAGCAACGCGGCGGCCACCGTGCCGAGGACCAGCGTGACGTAGCACGCCCGCAACCCCCGATCCGTCAGCGACCGCGCTGCCTCCAGCGCCCACGCCGCTAGGCGCTGCCCAGGCGTCGGCGGTTGTCCGTCCGGCGGCCGCTGTCCGTCCGGCGGCCGCTGTCCGTCCGGCGGCTGCGGCCCGGCCGGGGCTCGCTGGCCGCCCGGCAGTCGCTGCACCGGCATGTCCACGGCCACGATGATCACCCGCCAGGAGCGTCGCCTGGGAAGGCCAGTCCTCCGCATGCGCGCGCTTGCCTACTAAGAGGGCCATCGATGCGCGCTGATACACCAGTTGTTCCGATGGAGTCTTGCAAGGTCAAAGACAATATATGAGCTTAGATGCTAGCTTTTAGGCCTGCATTTCGCTCAGAGGGGGACGAACATGGCAGTTAACCGAACGATCCGTATCGCGGGCGCGCTCCTGGCGCCGGTGCTGGTCGCCGGCACCCTGATCGCGCAGGCTGGCGCGGCGGCAGCCGCCGCAGGTTCGCATCGCAGCCAGCACGGCGTGCTGTACGTATCCCGGCAGGCAACGGCATCGAACTCCGGCCGGTCCTGCCGGACGGCCGCCTACCGGACGATCCAGTCCGCGATCAACGCGGCGCCCTCGCGGGGCAAGGTCGTAGTGTGCGCAGGCACGTATCACGAGCAGGTAGTCATCGCGAAGCCGCTGTCGCTACGGGGCAAGCGAGCGATCATCGACGAGACGAACGTCACCCCGACCCTGACGGTCTCACCGCCGGGGGTCGGGAAGCTGACCATCTTCGCCGGCGTGGTGATCTTGCATTCGCACGTCAGTCTCGGCGGCTTCAAGATCCGGGACGCGCTGGGCGAGGGCGTCCTCGCCGCCGGGATCAGGGGCACTATCCGGGACATCTCGATCCGGCACAACGCAGTGCTGCACAATGACCTCGGCGGCGGGGTCCCGCCGGCCTCGGAGTACTTCGAGTGCCAGGCGGAGGGCCCGGTTCCCGGTGACTGCGGCGAGGGAATCCACCTGCTTGCCGTGGCGCACTCCAAGCTCCGCGGCAACCTCATCAGCCGCAACTCCGGCGGGATTCTGCTGACCGACGAGACGGGTCCGACCGACCACAACCTCATCGCGGACAACATCGTCACCAAGAACGCCGCCGACTGCGGGATTACCGTGCCCGGTCACAACCCCAATGCCCTGAACGCCAAGGGCAAGCGGCAGCCTTCGGTGGCCGGCGTATATGCCAACGTGATCCGGCATAACGTCGTCACCGCCAACGGCCTGCAGGGCTTCGGCGCAGGTGTGCTGTTCGCCAACGCCTCGGCCGGCACCGCGTCGTACAACAACGTGGTCAAGGGCAACTACATCGCCGGCAACGGCCTGTCCGGCGTGACCATGCACGCGCACACGCTCGCTCCCGGCCAGTTCGAGGACCTGAGCGGCAACAAGATCATCGGCAATGTCATCGGCAAGAACAACATCGACGGTGACCCGCTCGACTCGCCCGCCTCGCCGAAGGACCTGCGGACAACGGGTGTCCTGGTGTTCTCCGGCGGCACGCCCGTCAGCGTCACGATCGCCCGCAACCGGATATTCCGCGATGCGATCGGGATCTGGCTCAGCAAGCCGGTCACGGCACATGGCCTGCGAAGCAACGTGTTCCGGCACGTGGCAAGGCACATCTCGGCCGGCCACTAGCCGCCAGCCAGGCGATCGGCGTACCGGCCCCCGGCAGTATTCCTGCCGGGGCCGGTACTCCCGACCTCGCTAGCCGCTGGTCCACGGGTCCCTGTCCCGCGGTATCCGCGGGCCGTAGCTCACGGTGACAACCGAATCGCGCCGTGACCCTATGCTGCTCTGCACCCCGGCGGCATAGGCGCGCCCGCCCGCAGCGATTAATTCCGCGGTGGCGCGGATCGACCGTCAGGCGGGCCGAACGGCGGCCAGGCCGGCCTTGGCTACTTCCATGTCCTGGCTGTAGTGGCCGCCGCTGACGCCGATCCCGCCGATCACGGCATCCCCGGCCTTAACCGGGTACCCGCCGCCGAAGACGACCAGCCGGTTTATGCCGGGCGCTGCGCCCATGGCCAGCGGCGGGTCATCCTTCACGAAGTCGTGCCACGCATCAGTGGCCAGGCCGAAGCCTGCCGCCGTGTAGGCCTTGTCCTGCGCTATCTGGACCGACAACAATGCCGCGCCGTCCATCCGGCTGAACGCCTTCAGCACCCCGCTATCGTCCACCACGGCGATCACGAACGGATGACCCATCTCCGCCGCCTTCCGCTCCGCCGCGTCGATCATGGTCCTGGCCAGCTCCGTGGTTACGCTGGACCGCTCAAATGTCGCCGCCACCGCTACCTCCCGATCCCGATTGCGGCCCCGGCATCGGGCCAGCCGCAGCGTACCGCTGCTCAGCCTCGCGTACCTGGGGCAGCCCGATGAAATCCGTGAACTCCCCGAAGGGCGGCCGCTCACCTAGCGCCGCGGCAGGCGTCCCGGCCCGCGCGATCTCCCGCAGTACCGCTCGCATCGCGGCCGTCGCCGCCAGCAGCGCGCTGATCGGGAAGATGACGATCCGGTAGCCAAACTGCGCCAGCCGCGGCAGGCTGACCGGCGGGGTCTTACCGCCTTCTGCCCAGTTGAACAGCAACGGCACCCCGGGGAAGGCCCGCGCCGCCTCCTCGGCTTCCGCCTCGGACATGACGGCCTCGATGAACAAGACGTCGGCCCCGGCCGCCCGGTACAGCCGCCCGCGTTCGATGGCCCGCTCCATGCCCTCCACCGCCCGCGCGTCCGTGCGGGCGATAATCACGAACTCGGGCCGGGTGCGCGCCTCGGCAGCCGCACGGACCTTCGCCACCATCTCGTCCGCTGGGATGACGAGCTTGCCGTCCAGATGCCCGCATTTCTTCGGCGCCACCTGGTCCTCAAGGTGGATTCCGGCAGCCCCGGCCGCTTCGAAGGCCCCGACGGTCCGGATCACGTTCAGCGGATTGCCGTAGCCGGTGTCAGCATCGGCTATCACCGGGATATCCACGCACGCCGCCATCCGACCGGCATTGCCTGCCATCTCGGTCATCGTCAGCAGCCCCACGTCCGGCCGCCCGATCAGCGCCGCCGACGTCCCGAACCCCGTCATGTACACCGCCGGGAACCCAGCCTCCTCCACCAGCCGCGCCGACAGCGCGTCAAATGCCCCAGGCGCCACGATCAGCTCGCCCGAATCCAGCAGCGCCCGCAGCCGGGCCGCCCCGCCGGGGCGCCGCGTCAGCCGCGCGGTCACCAGGCGTCCCCGGCCCGCCCGGCACTGGCCGCGATCATCGTGCCCATCCGGTGCCTCCTCCCGGCAGAGCCCGGCTGGCGCAAGGTCATGCTGGCCGCCGTCCCTGGCCGTTTCTGCGCCAGCCTCACTCGCCGCGGGCGCGGCGGGCGCGCTGCCGGCCCGGTCCTTGGCGGCCAGCACGACCTTGCGCAGCCGGACGGTGGACTGGGTCACCTCGGCGCACTCATCGGCGGCGCAGAACTCGAGCGCCTGCTCCAGGCTGAGCTGCCGCGGCGGGACCAGCCGCTCAAGCTCCTCGCCGGAGGACTGCCGGACGTTGGTGAGCTTGCGCTCCTTGGTGATGTTGACGTCCATGTCGTCGGATCGCGAGTTCTCGCCGACGATCATGCCCTCGTACACCTCGGTGGTCGGCGCGACGAACAGCGTGCCGCGCTCCTGCAGTGCGAACATCGCATACGGAGTGGCGGTGCCGGTTCGGTCCGCGACCAGCGAGCCGGTCGGCCGCATCCGCAGCGGACCGGACCATGGCTCGTAGCCGTCGAACACATGATGCGCGATGCCGGTGCCGCGGGTATCGGTGAGGAACTGCGTGCGGAAGCCGATCAGCCCGCGGGCCGGCACCGTGAACTCCAGCCGGACCCAGCCGGTCCCGTGGTTCGTCATGTTGTCCATCCGGCCCTTGCGGATGGCGAGCAGCGAGCTGACCGCGCCCAGGTACTCCTCTGGCACGTCCACGGTCAGCCGCTCCACCGGCTCGTGCAGCTTCCCGTCCACTTCACGGGTAACGACGGTCGGGCGCCCGACGGTCAGCTCGTAACCTTCCCGCCGCATGGTCTCGACCAGCACCGCGAGCGCCAGCTCGCCGCGGCCCTGCACTTCCCAGGTGTCCGGCCGGTCGGTGGGCAGCACCTGGATCGAGACGTTGCCGACCAGTTCGCGGTCCAGCCGGTCACGCACCATCCGGGCGGTGACCCGGGAGCCCTTCTCCCGGCCGACCAGCGGCGAGGTGTTCACCCCAATGGTCATCGAGATGGCCGGCTCGTCCACGGTGATGAGCGGCAGCGGCTGCGGGTCGTCCGGGTCGGCCAGGGTTTCGCCGATCATGATCTCGCCGATGCCGGCTACCGCGATGATGTCCCCGGCCGACGCGCTGGCCGCCGGTACCCGCTCCAGCGCCTCGGTCCGGAACAGCTCGGTGATCTTCACCCGCTCGATCGTGCCGTCCCGCTTGCACCAGGCTGCCTGCTGGCCGCGCACGATCTGCCCGCTGTACACGCGGCACAGCGCGATCCGGCCCAGGTAGGACGAGGCATCCAGGTTGGTGACATGAGCCCGCAGCGGCGCGTCCGGCTCGAAGGAGGGCGCCGGAACCGTCTCGCGGAGCACCGCGAACAGTGGCTCCAGATCAGAGGAGTCCGGCAGCGTGCCGTCAGCCGGGCGGGTCAGTGACGCCCGGCCAGCCCGCGCCGAGGAGTACACGATCGGGAACTCGATCTGCGCCTCGCTGGCGTCCAGATCCATGAAGAGCTCGTAGCAGGCGTCGACCACTTCGGCGATCCTGGCGTCCGGCCGGTCCACCTTGTTGATCACGAGGATCACCGGCAGCCGTGCCTCTAGCGTCTTGCGCAGCACGAACCTGGTCTGCGGCAGCGGGCCCTCGCTGGCGTCAACCAGCAGCAGCACGCCGTCCACCATCGACAGCCCGCGCTCGACCTCGCCGCCGAAATCAGCGTGGCCGGGGGTGTCGACGATGTTGATGGTCAGCCCGCCGTGGTTGACCGCGGTGTTCTTGGCCAGGATCGTGATGCCCTTTTCCCGCTCCAGGTCGCCGGAGTCCATCACCCGGTCTGCGACCTGCGCGTTCGCGCGGAACGCGCCCGACTGCCACAACATCGCGTCGACCAGCGTGGTCTTGCCATGGTCGACGTGCGCGACGATCGCGACGTTGCGCAGGTCATCGCGGGTAGCGAGCTGCGCGGCGCGGGCAGGCATGACAGGAAGCTCCGATAGCTAAAGGAAGGCGCCAGAAGAGTCCGGCCCTCCCAGTTTATTCGTTCAAAGCTAGTTAGGTATACACGTCGCCCTCTGAGGTGGGCTGGTATCACTTAGAAGGCCGGATCGGGTGCCTGGCATCACGCGGCTGCACGAGGTGTCCGCGGAGTGCCTCACGGGGCGTCCTGAAAGCGCTCGGAGACGGCCGCAGCAGCAGCTCTCTCGCTCGGGATCGAGTCCGCGTAGACCTTCATCATCGTGCGGATGTCGTGGCCGTGCTTGTACGCGACGACGACGGGCTGATCGCGGCGGCTAGGTACACGCTGACGCTCGTGTGCCGCAGGATGTGCAGCGAGCCGCTCAGGCCGACCTCACTGGCGAGCTTGCGGAATGTCATCGTGAACAGCGACGGCTTGATCATCTGCGCGGCCTCGTCGGTGAACACAAGATCGCCATCGGTCCACTCGGGAGCTGCGAGGCGGGCAGTGGCCTGATCCTTGCGGTGCTGGCGCAGGATCGCGGTGAGCTTCTCGCGGAGATACACGGTCCTGGTGCTCGGGTCGGACTTCGGCTCGCGGATGGTGACCTTGCGCTGATCTCGACGGCGTTCTCGCAGACTTAGAGCCAGCCTTCGTCCAGGTTGACGCTGGCTCAGCGCAGCGCGAGCACTTCGCGGCGCGGCATGCGCAGGAACGCGCGGACGGAGTAGGCAGCATGCAGTAGTGGCTCTCGCTCGGCGACGAGGGCCAGGAAGAGGTCACGCTCGCGCGTCGACGATCTGGGCGGCTTCTTGAGCGAGCGCTCGGCCTTCGGCGGCTTCACGCGGAGCACGGGTTACGGGTGATCAGGTAGTAGTGCAGTGCCGCGGTCAGCGACGCACTCAGCGCGGCCTTGAGCTGGCTAACACTCGCGGCGGATAGCGGCGCTTCGCGCGCGTCTTGCTCTCCCCTGCCAGCGCAGCAGCTCGCGAATCATCGCGGGCTGGATCTCGGCCAGCTTGTACGGGCGGAGACAGGGCAGGATGTGCAGCAGGCCAGCGCTCTCGTAGACGGCTTTGCTAGATGGCAGCAGGTCAGCGTGCTTGAGAGAGTGCACGCACGACTAGGAAAGCGTAGTCTGCAGGGCCTCTAGGCTCGGCGTGGTCTAGGCCTGGATTGATGGCTCTCGGCGATCAGAGCGGCCTCGGCATCTTTGCGGGTGAGGTAGCGCTGCGCGGAATCTGGCGCGGCTTGCGCGGATACTGGGCAGGTCGGCTGACCAGCACAGCGCTTGTGCCTCGGGCATTACAGCTGGGGCACTCGCGGACTGGGTACCTCTGGCTAGTCTCGGGTGACGGCAGCTGCACGTAGCGAACACGCTGCGCATCAGAGACACTCCTCGCGATGCGGCAGGTCACTTGCGTAGGCGCGGCGGGCCAGAGCGGGCAGATACTGCAGCGCAGGATGGCGCGGATGTCGTTGTTCAGCTTCAGCACGAGGTAGACGCTGCGCTCGGTGATCTTCATCGGTACAATTCCTCCACTCTTTCTCGGGTCTGGCGTAGCCACGAAGCGGCGAATGTCAGGCGGTGGCACGCGCACTCGGCTGTCTCGGGACTCTCGAAGCAGAGCAGCACTAGCGCTCCGCTGGTTCTGCGAAGACTGAGCGGGCGATTCGCGCAGGCGGCGAGAGATGCGGCGGGCGCGTATCGCTCGAGTTGCGCGAGGTACTCAGCGTGGTATACCTCGGTAGGCGCTTTGAAGTAGTGGCCTCGTGGCGTGATCTCGCACAGCAGCGGCTAGGACGCGGCCTCGGGCAGCCACTTCGGCTTGCGGAGACTCGTCTGACGGCAGGCTATGCTCGGGCGCTAGGCTGAGTAGGAGCAGGTATAGAGAGTGGCTATCAGATAGTGCACTCGCAGCACTTGCGCTGCTCTGGTGCTCGGCTGCTCGTGTTGTAAGTGACGTAGATGGGTTGGAGAGTGAGTAAGAATAAGGTGTGGTTGTAGTAGAGGAAGATAGTATAGGTTTTTGTGATGTGGAATTTGGAAGGTTATAGGTGGTTAGTAGGTTATTGGGTATAGTAAGGATGAGATGTGTTAGGTAAGGTTTTAGGTGTGTTATGGGTTAGTGATATGTATTAGTTTATGTGTGAAGTTGATATTGTTATGTTGGGTTGTAGATGTTTGGTATTAGATGGGTTAAAGATAAGGGTTAAATAGTAGTGAGTACTAAGGTTGTAAGTATAAGAGTGGTTTGGTTGATTAGTTGTAGTAAGGGGTAAATGTGTTTAGGGATAGTGATATAGTTTGGTTGAGAAGAATTGAAGACTAGTGGTTGAATAGATGTTAAGGTTTATTGTGAAATGTTTGAGTTATTAAGTGTATTTGGTGTGGTGAATGGGAGAGGGGTAGTAATGTAGAATTGTTTTTGAGTGAGTGATGAAGAGATTAAATTGGTTATTTCTAAAAGGTTTGAAATGGATATAAGTAGGTGAGGAGTATTTGAATGAATATTGGTAGAGTGATACGTTATTAGGGGTGTTACTATATATGAGATTATGAGCAGTGATAAGTATGTGTTTAGTTGGCTGTAAGCTCAGGAAGGGGTATGGTGTGGATGTATGGAATGGCTCAGAGGGTAGATGGGAGTGAGGTTTGAAGAGGTATGAGATTATGGTAGTGTGGATAAGGGAGAAGATTGGGGTAGTGGATAGTGTTGTATTTGTTGTTGTTGTTGTTGTGAGTTTGTTGTTTTGTCCTTTTTGTTGGAATGTTTTGTTGTTTATTGGTTGTTTAGGTTATTGGTAGTGTTGAGTAGATTGTTGTTGATTAGTTGTTTTATTATGTTGTTGTTTTTGTTTTAGTGATTATGTTGATTGTTGTGATGTGATTATAGGTATTGTTGTAGTTGTTTGTGTGTTAGTTGTATGTTTATTGGTTGGTTGTGTTGTGTTGTATTGTGTATTTGTTGTTGTTGTTTGTTATGTGTGTGATGATTTGTTTTTTGTTGTTGGTTTGTTAGATATGTATTTTGTTGTGAGTGAGTAGATGTGTTGTTTTGTTTTTTAGGTAGTTTGTGTTAGATGTTGTGTTAGATTGAGTTGTAGTGTTTGTGATTGGTTGGGGGTGTTTGTGTGTTGTTGATGTGTTATGTTTTGTGTTTTGTTTGTTGTTGTGTGAGTGTGTGTGTGTTGTTTTGTGTTAGAGGATGAGTTGTTGTTTGTGTTTTTGTTGTTGTTTGTTTATTTTGTTGTTGATAGTTTTGATTTGATTGTATTTGTTGTTTGTTTAGAAGTGTGTATTGATGATAGAGTTGTTGATGATGAGCAGCATCGGTTTGATAGTGTTGGCCGAGAACGGCAGGTTGGTAGTAGCGTGGTGTCTGATTGTCTGGTAGATGACGGCGCGGTTCTGCTGTGCGGCTGGTTGCGACTGCGCGGCGTTTATGCTTTTGTCGCGCTCGGTTTTGTTAGTTGCAGCTTTGATGTTGTATGATGTGTATGTGTGTTTGTGTATGAGTATTGTTTTTTTGTGTTTGTATTTGTTTGATATGATTTTTTTTTTTTTTGTTGTTTTGTGTTTTGTTTGATGTTTGTGTGTGATTTATTTGTTTTGTTGTGTGTTTGTTGTGTATTTATGTTGTTTGTGTTGTGTTTGTTTATGTTTGTGTTTTGTGTGTGTGTAATGTTTTGTATTTTGTTGTTTTGTATGTATGTTGTTTTTATTTGTTGATTTTGTGTTGATGTTGTTTTTGAGTTGTTGTGATTTTGTGTTTTTTGTGAGATTTTGATGTATTGTTTTTGTGTGTTTTATTGATGTTGTGATATTGATTTATGTATTTATTTGTTGTATTGTTGAAGTTTATGTGTTATTTTGTGTGTTGATTGTGTTTTTGATTTTTGTTTTAAGATTTTGTTTTGTATTTGATTTTGATTTTGATTTTGATTTTGTATTTATGTTGTTATTTTATGTGTTATGTTATGTGTGATATTTGTGTATTTTTTGTATATTGAATGTTTGTTGATTTTGTGTATGTGATTTTGTTTTTGATGTATGTGTTTTTTGTTTTTTTGTTTTTTATTTGTTTTTGTTTTTATTGTTATTTGTGTAATTGTATGTTGATGTATTATGATTTGTTTTGTTTTTTTTATTATTTTTTGATGATTAGGTTTTTGATGTTTGTGTTTGTATTTTTGTTTTTTGTGAATTTGTGTATATGTGTTTGTGTATTATTATATTTATTTAGTGTATTTTTGATTAGTATATTGTGTTGATTTGTGTGTGTTATTTTGTGTTGTTGATTTTTTGTGTTTTGATTGTTTATTTGTTATTGAGTTTTGTTTATTTTATTGTGTTGTATTGTATTTGTTTGTTTGTTTTGTTTGTATGTTGTGTTTTATTTTTATTATTGTATTGTTTTTTATTATGTTTTTTGTTGTGTGTTTTTTGTGTTATGTGTTTGTTTGTGTTATGTTATTGTGTGTTTTTATTTTGTTTTTTTTTTTTTTTATACGTTTTGTTTTTATTTACGTTTTGATTTTATTGTGTTGTTATTGTGTTATTTGTTTGATTTTGTATTGTGTTGTGTTGTTTTGTGATTTGTGTATTTGTTATATGTTTTTGATGTTATTGAGTTTGATTTATTTGTTTTTTTTTTTTGTTGATATTTATTTGTGTATTTTGTTTTGTATTTTATTATTTTTATATATTTGTTGTTATTTTTTAGTTTAAGTTATGTGATTTGAATTGATATTTATTTTGTTTGTTTATTTGAGTGTTTTATGTTGTATTTGTTTTTTTGTTTGTGTTTTTATTTTTTGTGTGTGTGTTATTTGATTTATGTATGATGTGTTTTTGTGTGATTTTTTGTGATTTGATTGTGTTTTTTATGTTATGTTTATTTATTTTTGTTGATTTTTGTTATGTGTGTTTATTTTGATTTATTTTATGTATTGATTGTTTATGTTTTTTGTGATTGTGTTATGAGTATTTTTTTTTGTTTGTGTTGTTTGTTTTTTTATTTATATGTTTTATATTTTTGTTATGTTTTTAATGTGTTATTATATTTGTTTTATGAGTGATGATGTTTGTGTATTTTATTTGATTATTTTATGTATATATTTGTTTTGATTTTTTTATTTTTTTTTGTTTTTTTTTTTTTAGTTTTTGTTTTTTTTTTATGTATTTGTTATATATGTGTTGATGTATAAGTATTTTTTTATGATTTTTGTTGTAAGTTTTTTTATGAGTTTGTTTTTATTTGATGTTGTTTATTTTATATATTTATGATTTTGATTTTGTTTTATGTTTTTTTTTTGAGTGTGTGAATTGTTTATTGATTTTGTTATTTGTTATTGTATGTTTTGTATTTTTGTTTTTTTTTGATTAGTGTGAATATGTGTTTGTTTGTGTATGTGTGTGTGTGTTTTTTAAGTGTTTTGTATGAATGTATGTTATATTATTTGTTATGTTTAGTGAGATTATGTTTTTTGTTTGATTTGTTTATGAGTGTGAGTTTTTGTTTTTGTTTTGTTTGTGTATGTTTATTATATTGATTGTTGTTTTGTTTGTATTTTATTTTTTTAGTTTGTATATTATTTTACGTTTTATTTTTGTGTTTTTGTGTTTTATTGTATTGTTTTTTTTTATGAATGTTATTTTTTGTTTATTTTTTGTTTGTTGTTGTTTTATGAGATTAGTTTGTGTTTGTTGTTGTTATTTTTTTTTGTGATGTTTGTTTGTATTTATTTGTTTGTAAAGTTTTTTTTTATTTGTGTTGTTGTTTTTTGATTTATTGTTGATGTGTGTATATTGTTAGTGTGAGTATGTGAGTGTTGTGAGTATTTATGTTTTTTATTGTATGTATTGTGTTTTTAGGTGTTATGATGTATGTTGTGATTTTGTTGTGTATGAGTGTTTTTGTATTGGGATTGTTTTAGTTTGTTTTGTTTTGTTGTATTTTGTGTATTTTTTTGTATTATTATTTGTTGTTTTGTAAGTTGTTTTTTGAGTACGTGATGTGTATTTGTTATGTATTGTGTTTTTATTTTGTATTGTGTTAGTGTGTGAATGTGTATGATGAGTTTGTTTGTAGGTGTCGAGATAAGTAGTTGGTATATGACTATTTATGTGTTGTTGTTAGTATATCGTGTATTTGATTTATTGAACGTTGAGGTAGAAATTCTGGAGCAGGCGATCTGCGACGGCGACACGTAAGTCAAGCCAGAGCAGCTCGGCTGCGCTCGCGACATCGCTCGGCACGCTGAGCTGTCGCGTGAGGCGGCTCGGACTCAGGCTGAGCGCGAGCGCGTTGCTGCTGCTCGCAGGGAGCTGGCTGATGCGACGGCTGACCTGGAGCAAGCTGGGGCAGGCAGCCTCCGCGAGAGCTAGGAGCAGATCGCGGCTGCGCTGGCTGACGCGCAGGCGGCGATGAAGCGGCTTGCTGGGCTGGTTCCGCGCACAACGAACTCGTGAAGGCTCACACGAGGCGCGTGATGGCTGCGTGCAAGGCTCTGTCTGGCGGTTAGGTGCGCATGGTCGCTCGCGACATCTACGAAGTGTACGGCGTGCGCGTCAGCGCGCACAACATCACGATGGACGGCTGGAAGGCGTCGAGCGTTACCGGCGAGGTTGCGTTTGCGCCGCGATAGCACTTGTGCTCGACGGTTTGGACTTCAGCTCGGAGAACGGGCACATCGTCTGACGCGACTACGTCAAGGGCAAGGCGCAGAGGTTCTGGCTATGAGCGCTGACCAGCAGCCTGACGGACAGGTCGGACAGGACGCTACTTCGACCGCTGAGCAGTTCAATGCGATGGGCTACCGCGAGCGCAACGAGCTGTTCGCTCGGAACTACGACGCCTACCGGCGGCTGGCGGACGCAGAGCTGACGGCAGCTAAGACGGCGGCGCGCAATGGCTGGTGGTGAGGCGCTGCCAGCGTCGACATCTTTAGACGCTGAGGTAAGCTGGGTGCTTTCTTCCGGCATTGCTCAGCCGAGGCCGGCGGGACCGGTTGGGCTGACGTGCGCGCAGATGATGAACGGTGCCGCACAGACAGCGCAGGTCGCTAACGCGGCGGTGAACGCGAAGCTGATCTCTGGTGTTGGAGAGTAGTCGATCTGGGCGTTACGCGGCGTCGCTGGGCGTTGGCGCTGGGTGGCAAGCTGGTGTTGCAGTTCGATGTGCCGGAATTGATAGACGCGTCTGTCTGTCGTAGGACACTCGCTGATGGGCGTCTCAAGAAAGGGCATTAGCGGTTATGGCATGCGCTGAAGCAACGCCAGCTATCTGGACACGATCACGTAGCTGGGCCAGGCTATTTCTAGCTAAGTCTATGTCAGCTCGCTCACGGTGCCGCTCATAAGCTCGGCGAAGATCTATAACTCATCTCCAGGGCTCGCTCATATGGCAAGCGAACAGCTAACCACCGCGAACGGACCCGCTGCAAGGCTCATGACCAGCGTTGCATGCCGGTCACGCGCTAGCACGGCGCGGGGACTGGACGCTTCGGTGAGATCGCTGGGCACTTGTCGAACTTCATTGCAATACCGAAGGTGACAGCGAGAAGACCGCTGATGAAAAGGCTGACAAGCACGTGACGATCAACGCGTCGATGAGGGGTAGGCTGGTCAGCTTGAGTTCAGTGCGATGTGTCTACTCTATGATCTCACTGAGCGCGACGCCGATCACAAGACAATATAGGACACTGACTGCGAAGCGTGACAACGGAACGCACTCGCGCGCGGTTCCGACACTGCGCACGGGGTTCTCGAACCGCCAACCTGCCTGCCTTTCTGTAGCCGCCACCAGGCGAGGTCGGGTCCACTTCGGCGTATTCAAGGTGACGTGCAAGAAACACCAGCTAACCTCGGCCTGCTGCGCGTCAGCGACCAACGCGCGGTAGGCAGCAGGAACGAAAGCATCGAACAGGTACGACTCGACGCTGCTCGGTCAGCTAAGGTCGGGCTACATAGCTCAGCGGGTCGCGAAGCGCTCGATCTGCTTACCAGGCTGAGGGTTATAGACGGCGCGGGCTAAGCCGACTATAAGCGGTGTCTCCAGCGCCTGCTCGACCGGCGACTGGGTGCTGAGGGCGTTCGCAACAGGAGCTCAGCGGGCCGCTGCGTTCGGACCTCTGGCATCCTCACGTAGATAGCGAGACACGTGTTGGTGTCAGGGAGCGCAGCTGGACTGCCGCAGCAGCTCGCAGGGTCACCTCGGCAACGTAGGCGGCCGGACAGCTTCTCGGTACTGCTTGGTGCGGCACGTGACCACAAGCGTTCGCCAGGTTGCAGCGCGTGTTGATCTGGGTGATCGTCGACTCACGGACGGCGTGTGGATCTCATCGAGACGTCTAGGATCGGCGGGATCTGACCAGCCGCCAGCAGCGCCTGAACGCGTGTGCCTCTTCTGTGCCAGGCGGCGCGGGATATGCCAGGGCAGGGTGATCGATGGTCAGCTGGGCTGCCAGCCAGCTATGCAGGTCTGATCTTGGGGGTTCCACGACGCCAGCGAGGCAAGCACGGGAATCGCGCTCCGCTGGTGCGATCTTTCAGAAGGTCCAGCACCAGCCGGACCATCAGCATCGTCTTGCCAGCGCCAGGCTCACCAGCACTACCAGTCGGCCAGTCGGTACCCGACCAGCGCGTCCGCCAACTGGCCACCATCCCCTGCCAGGCCAGCCGGGCTGTGCGCTCAAGCGCCGGGCGGCGGGGGCGAAGGCCAGCCTGCGCCACTGGTCGCCAATTTCACTAGGACGTCTCAGCCATCGGTCAGGGACGCATCTGTCGCGTTCCAGGAGACCGGCAGCGGATAGGGGTCGTTGAGCTGATGAACTGCGACCTCTGCTGCCCACTGGGCGCCTACGGCGACGGCGAGCTGGTCGGCGACCTCCGCCAGGTTCAAGCCGTCGCCCCTGGCTGCATCGCGCCGGTCATCACGATAGGCGGCCCAAGCCAGGTACAGCGCGGCGGGGGCCCCGCCGCCCACCAGCACAGCGACTAGGGTCTGGGCCTCGCCGAGCTGGTAACGATGCGCCAAATACAGAGCTGCCGCAACCGAGGCGAACAACAGCGCCAGGAAAACTGCACCAGTGCGGCGGGTTGGGCGACGGCCCGCTAACTTGAAGCCGTCCCGGCTACGCGGGCGCTTCGCACGGTTCACCACCGCAGACTGCCACACCCGACGCCGCAAGTACTGATGAACGCAATCAGACGACCGGACGCTCTGGCACGCGCACCGCGGGACTGATTCACGGGCGTCTGCGCGAGCCCCAAGGACGGCCCGCCATTAGGAGCATGCCGAACGCGAAAAATCGAGCGATATCCGCTGCCGGAAGGCTATGACCGCTCCGCTCCTGGACTGCTGAAAGGCGAACGCTCGAAGCGAGCACAGCAGGCGGCGGGTCAGCCTAGGTAGGTAAGAGCGTGTTAGCTGGCGCAGCGCGTGAGGTGAGGCGTGATCACCGCTGGTCACCGAAGCCGGGCGGGTGCCTTACGAGCCGGGCCGCTGGTCTTCCGGGGTGACGAACGTACCGCGGCCCACGATGGTGATGATCAGCCCTCGCTCCCGCAAGACCGCCGTCGCACGCCGGATTGTGTCGTAGGCGACGCCGTATTCGGATGCGAGATCTCGCTCGGCTCGCAGGCGAGCGCCCGGTGCCAGCTCCCCGGCGACGATGCGCGCTGCGATGTGATCGGCCACCTGGACGTAGATCAGCTTCGGCGCGTTCGGATCAACGGGCGGGTGATCATCCACATGGCCAGGGTAGGCACCGCTGACCTGCGCAAGCTTATGCCACGCCTGGCAGGGCCTGGCAGAGCCTTGCATAGCCATATACGATCGGCAGCGTAGAAACCGTTCCCGGCCGGCAGCAGACCGGGCCTTGATCGCCGATCGGGCGGCGACACATGAGCCAACGACGGATAGCGAGGATCTGCGGTGAGCACTGACGGCGAGGCAGACGAGCACGTTTTCGGCGACGTCGGCGGCTGGATATCCGGCCCGTCGCTCGCCGTCGAGCGGTTAGACGCCCGCCAGCTCGGCGGCCCCAGGTTCGGAATCAACGTCGGCGCCTGGATGAAGGAGTACGGACCTCGGTACGTGCTGCAAGGCGGCTTCGACGGGTTCGGCTTCGTCTGCTGGCGGCGCAGTGGCGAGGGGCGTCCGGCCGGCGCAGCGGATCAAGGCCGGGACGCTCGATGGCCTGGCCGAAATGATCGACCACCGAGAGGCGCACACAAGCGAAGCGCCCCGCCGGCCGTAGCTGACGAGGCGCTTGCGCTGCGCTCGACGGTGCGCTAGGCGCCATCCGTCCCGGTGGCCAGCTTGTACAGTATATGACTATTAGTTATAGTATGCATAGTTTTGTCCTCCACGTAGTGCAGAACCGATGCCGATTTTCCGCACGCCGATGCGCTGATCGGCGGTGCAGACCGGGTCAGTCGACCACAAGCATTGGTCGACTACCTGGCCGGGCTGCTTCCGCGTACGGGTCTACCGGGCGCATTCCAGGGACAAAGGACAATTCATGCCCTCCTTCATGGGGTCTCGCGGCCCCTGGGAGGACTGCCGGTCAGGCTTCGCGTGCCTGCGACGGGGTGGTTCCCATACGCTTGCGGCGGCGGTCCGCGTTGTGGGCCTCACGCTCGGCCTCCGTCATCAGCAGGAGACTGACCTGCTGATGGCTGACGCCGATCTCGGCGGCGATCTCGCGCAGGCTCCATCCCTCGGCGTCCAGCCGCTTCGCGACGGCACGGTGGTCCTTGCGCGGGTAGCGGGACGGCTCGGCGGCAGCCGGGAGGGCTTCTGGCGCGGGGGCGGTCTCCCCGGTGGGGCGGGGGGCGAGGATTTGCCTGCGCAGCCCGGCGACGGTCGGGGGCACCTGCTTCGGCACCGTCGGGAGCGCAGGCGCGGGCGCGGTGACGGTCAGGTCCATCGTGTTCAGGATCCCGTGGTCGGCCAGCGCCTCCCGGACGGCCTTGCTCACGTCACGCAGGATGGGCAGCAAGTCGTCGGTGCTGTCGCCCATTGCCTCGGCGACGTCCATCCCAGAGCGCAAGAGGTCGGGCAGGGACCACCCGGCGGCGGTGAGAGCATCGCAGCGGGCCCGGTCATCCTTGGTGAGGGCGACTCCCTTTGACTTGCCGTCGCCCCAGTAAAGTGAGGTATGGCTCACGTTTGACATGCGGCCACGTTATAGCCGCTCCGGGTTGCTATGCAATCGTCAAGCGGTCTGCGCTGCGCCGTAGTGGGGTACTTCGGGTGACGTGGGGTGTACGCCCCGCCAGCCGTAGCCAGGCCTCGACTTAGTATGCACGGCGCGTCACCAAATCGCGGTCGTTATAGTGCCCGCGAGCAGGCACACGACCCCCCATGCCTGTAGCCTCAGACCGCCTCCAGCAAGAGTGGCCATCCTGTCCCGGATGGCCTGGGCTTCGGCCGTTCTCTCAGCCCATTCCCGTTCGACGCCTGCCTGCCTGTCCCGGACCTCTCGCTCGTGCGAGACGGTTAGGCTCTCAAGTTGCGCTAGCGCGTCCGACATGAGCCGGTCCAGTTGGTCGAGGCGCGCCTCCACCGTGAGGTTCCCGGTCACAATCACCCGGCCTGGCGGAGCAGCAACGCGGACATTCGCGGAATCGAGGGCAACCGCCACGTCCGTAGCATGCACGTGTGTCAGGTGGATCTGCAGGCGCAGGCGTCTTGCGAGCACCGGCCACCGTTCCAGTGCCCGGTTCCAGCGCAGCCAGAGAAACGACGCGGCGTGGGCGCGGATCCGCAGGGCCTCTTGCCTGGCGGATCCCCAGGCTCCGGGGAGCTGAGTCCACTCGCGACGGACGTCACTGATGCCCTTCGCTGCTAGCGAGATGCCGATGATCAGGAGTAGTTCGCCGGTCCAGTGCAGCAATCCCTTCCAGCCGAGCCCCAGCACGAGGGCGATCACGACTGCACAGAACACGAAGAAGGCCAGGAGCGTGACCCGCATACTCGGGTCAATGCTGGTGCCCTGCTTCGGGGCCTGGCGAAGGTCGGGCATAAGGCCGCAGGCTACTCGCGTCGCCGCTTGGGAAGGCCCGCGGCATGTCCAGATCGCATGAGCGCCCCGCCAGCCGTAGCCAGCGGGGCGCTCGTGGATGCCGGCAGCCTCGCTATCGCCGCCTGCCGGAAGGCACTACCGGCCTCACAATGGCTGCACCGGAATGCCCAGAACTTGTCAAGAACATCCGGTACCGTCCGGTACTTCGGACAGGGCGAATCGGCCAGTGAGGTGGGCCGATGCTGGTATTAGCGCAGGCCAGCGCCATAGCCTCCTGACTCCCGGATGAAATTCGTTCTTAGGTGGTAGCGGTGCAGCCCGGCCTCATGCTGGCGCAGCGACGGACCGCGGTCACCCTGAGCGGGCCTAAGCCGGTCCGGTCGCAGAGATAAGGCATCCGCCCAATGTGACTTACCCCACCTTACGGCGAGTCTCAACGGTGTCGGGTCGTGAGCACGGCCCGAAGGCCAAGGAGGCAGCCATGCACCCGGTGATTATCCAGGACCTCGCGAGTGAGCATGTCAGGGACATGCTGGCGACCGCGACCGTCGCGCGGCGGGCCCGGCGGGCCCGCCGCGCCCGGCACGGCTCCCCGGCCGCGGCGGTCTCGTCCCGGTCCGTCTGGTACGGGGCATCAGTCCGGCACGCGTGAGCCAGGTCGGCGAGAAAGGCGCGGCGGCGGCGCTGAGCACGTCGTGCCCAGTACTGCCGACAGCATGCGGCAAGCCGATCAGACCGGCGGCTGGCCATCCGTTTCAGCACATGTTCTTGAATTTTGGCCGAGATCTTGTCATAGAACAGGCGTTCGACCAAGGCGTATTGTAGGCATGTGGCAGCTTATCTTCCGCCCGGCTGGCCTGCGGGTGTCCATCCGCCCGGCAGCGAGGGCTTCGAGGAGACCGCGGTGGCATGGCTGCTGGACGTGATCCCGCCCGACTATCGGCTGCACGGAGTGCTGCGCCGGCACCCGATCGCGCTGGCCGTGCTGGCCAGCCATCATCTGGCCGCCTGCGTGCAGGGCGCCCGGCAGGGTTACCGCAGCGCCCGCAGCGAACTCGGCGACGTGCTGCCACCGCAGGGGATTGACGCGGTGCTGGCCGCATACCGGGCCGAGGGCAGCAGGCTAGTGGCCGCCGCCCGCGCGGCTGACCTGGTCGGCCGCGGGCTGCGCGGCGAGGTTTTCAGCGCCCAGCTAGGAAGCCCTTAGCACCAGCAGGGCCAGGTCGTCGGCCAGCGGGGCTGCGCTGAATTCGCGCGCCGCCTGCTGGATCCGGGCAGTCGTGGCGGCCGCGGCCAGGCCCCGGCAGCCGGTGAGCAGCCTGGCCAGCCCGTCTTCGTCGTCGAGCAGCCGGTCGCCATGCCGCCGCCGCGTCACGCCGTCGGTTACCGTCAGCAGCAGGTCGCCAGCCGCCAGCTCGACGGTCTGGGCGCCGAAGGTGAGACCGTCAATGACCCCGAGCAGTGGCTGCCGCTCGGCGGCCGGCTGCGGCAGGCCGCCGGCGCACCTGAGCAGCAGCGGCTGCGGGTGGCCGGCGCAGGCAAGCGAGATCCGGACGGGGGCGGCCGGCGAGGCGGCCGGGGTGACCTCGCCGTGCACCAGCGTCAGGAACCTGGCCTGCTCGCCCTCGTCCAGGATGAGATCATTCAGCCGCCCGAGCACGGCCCCGATATCGTGCCCTTCACGCGCCAGGATGCGCAGCGTGTGCCTGGCCAGGCTGGCGACGGCAGCGGCGGCCGGCCCGCGGCCGCAGACATCGGCGACCACGAACCGCCAGCGGTCCGCGCCGACCGGGAAGACGTCGTAGAAGTCGCTCCCGGGCTGCCCGGCTCCGGCTGGGCCCTCGTATGCCGCGGCAAGCTCGATGCCCGGGATTTGCGGCAGGCAGGCAGGCAACGGCACTGGCTGCGGTATCCGGCTGGCGAACTGGTGACTGGCCCGCTGCCGCGCGTTGCCGAGGGCAAGCGCGGTCCGGCGGGCCATGCCGTCGGCAAGCTCGGTTACCTCGGCCGGCAGCCGCCCGCCGGCCTCGCCGCCGATGGCCAGCATGCCGAGGCTGCCGTCGGTACCGGTCAGCGGGAAGCACCAGGCCCCGTCGGCCGCCAGTTGCGCAGTTCCGGCCGGGGGGACCAGGCCCGGCAGCTCGCCTGCTGGCGGCTCGCCGCCCGGCCCGGCGGCAGGATCGCCGATGGTCAGCGGCAGGCGCTGGCCGCAGCCGCGGCCACGGGCCTGGTCCGCCGGAAACGCGTCAACCCCGATCGGCGGAAGAGCATGCTCAAGGAGCCAGCCCAGCGCGTCGGCGCGCGACCCATCGGCGTGGCAGAAGTAGACCGGCCGCAGCGTCCCGCCGGAGTCTGCCAGCAGCACCGCGCACCAGCTGGCCAGCTGAGGGACCACCAGCTGAGCCGCAAGGGCAACTATCTTCTCCTGGTCAAGGTGGCTGGCCAGCATCTCGCCCGCCTCGCCCAGGAAGCTGACCCGGGCCAGCCTGGCCCGCTCCAGCTCGCCGAGCCTGGCCCGTTCCAGCGTCGCAGCAGACCGGTCGGCCAGGTCCTGCAGCCGCGCCGCATCGCGCTCGCGGAACCGGCCGCGCTCGGCGGCGACGGCGGCAAGCACCCCCGTCACCCGCCCTTCCGCCAGCAGCGGAACCGTGACCAGGGAAAGCGCCGACTCGGCCAGGGCCCTGGCCGGGCCCGCCGCGACGGTAGCCGAGCTCACCGCAAGCTGCGCCAGGCCGGCTCCGCTGGCCGGGCCAGCACCCGCCGCTGCCCGCACCTTCAGTTCGCCGTCATCGCCGACCGCGAGCAGGTAAGCAGCGTCCGCCGTCATCATCGCCCGAGCGGCCTCGACCGTGTGACTGAGCAGTTCCTCGTAGCCGAGCCTGCCGAGGTTCCGGCGGGCCCAGACCGGAAGTCCGGCAACGGGCGGCTCGCTGCCGGGCAGCAGATCCCTGGCCGGCCGGCCGGCACTGGTGGCCGGCTGGCCCGCCCCGACCGTCCCGGCGGCCGTCAGCATGCCGGTGGCGCCTGCCCGCCTGGCGGGGCCGGCCTGCTTGGCCGGCCGCTGGCCAGCGGGCCGGCCTGACGCGCCGCCCGCAGACCCGCCCGGCTCGGCGCGGCGGCTTGGCCTGGCCGTCTCGTCGGCCGCATCGAGGTCGGCCAGGCCCAGCCGGAACCACACCGCCTTTGCCGTCCGCGCGTACGTGACGCCCCAGGATGAGGCAAGCTCGGACGGCAGCATGAGCCCGCGGCCGCTGGTCCGCTCCGCCTCGGTTATCTCGCCCTGCTGCGGATCGGGAATCAGCTGGACCGGATGGCGGTCGAGCACCACCACCTCAACCGCCCCGGCCGCCAGCCGGCAAGTCACCTGCACCGGCGTGCCCGCGTGCACAACCGCATTGGTGACCAGCTCGCTGGTGAGCAGGACTGCATCGTCGACGAGCTCGCCCGGCCCGGTAGACCGGCCAGCTACCTGCCATGTCCGCAGGGTGTCCCGGACGAAGCGGCGCGCTGCTGCGGCTGCCGCGGGTTCAGGCTGGTACGCCGCTGTCGCGACGAGATCATCCCGTACCTGCACGTGCCCTCTTGACTGCTTGTCGCTCGGTCAGGCCCCGGCGCGGTCCGGCAGACCGGCGGCCGGGTATCGCGGGAGCCTCTCCGCCCACGTCGCAAGCGGCCATGCCCATGGTGGCAGACTCGCGGTAACGTCACAGGCAAAGCGCTCAGTCCGGGCCGGATGCCGGGCGTGACCAGCCATCGCCAGCGACATACTCACGGACAATCCTGGCCGGAACGCCCGCTACCACGCACTGGCCGGGAATCTTGCCCCGGACGACCGAGCCCGCCGCGACGACGACGTTCCTCCCGATGCACGCGCCGGGCAGCACCACGACCCCGGCACCGAGCCAGCTGCCGGCCCCGATGGAAACAGCGGCATTACGCGGCCACTGGCGGCCGATCGGCGTCTCCGGGTCCTGGTAGCAGTGGTTCTGGTCGGTGATATAGACATAGGGCCCGGTGAAGACATCATCGCCGATCAGGATCGAGTGGTGCGCCACGATATGGCTGCCGCGGCCGATCACGCTCCGGTCGCCGATCCGCAGCACCGGGCTGGCACCCAGGTCCTGTCCGGGCAGCATCCCGGCGCAAAGCGTGACCTGCGCTCCGATCATCGTCTCGTCGCCGATCTCGATCCAGGCTTCGCCGTAGACGGAGCCGGTCGGGAACGCGATCAAGGACCGGGGGCCGAAGGCCGCGAATCTGCGGCCTGCCCGCGAGTCGGCCGTGATCATCGCCGCCTGCTGCACGGCCCGCCAGGCCTCGTGCACGAGGCCGGCTGCGGCCGAGCGGCACCGGCTGCGCAGGGCAGCTCGCCAGCGCGGCATGGCCTGGCTAGCCGTCCGCCCGGCCGGCCGCGCCGCCGTCTGCCCCGTCGGTCGCCCGGCCGGCCGCGGCAAGCTGCCCGCACGCGCCGTCGATCTGCGTTCCCCTGGTATCGCGGACAGTCACCGGGATGCCCCGGGCTGCCAGCCTGGCCTCGAACGCGCGCATGTCCCGCGGCCGGGAGGCCGTCCAGCGGGAGCCGGGGGTGGGATTGAGCGGAATCAGGTTAACGTGCGCCAGCTGGCCGGCCAGCAGGTCGGCCAGGGCGTCGGCCCGCCATGCCTGGTCGTTGATGTCCCTGATCAGGGCGTACTCGATCGACACCCGGCGGCCAGTCGCAGCGGCGTAGCCCCAGGCGGCGGCGAGCACCTCGGCGACCTGCCAGCGCCTGTTCACCGGCACAAGCTCGTCCCGCAGCTCATCGTCGGGAGCGTGCAGGGAGACCGCCAGCCGCACGGCCAGCCCTTCCTTCGCCAGCCGCCCGATGGCCGGGACGAGGCCGACGGTAGACACCGTTATCCCGCGCTGGGAGATGCCTAGCCCGTCGGGCACCGGGTCGGCCATCCGGCGCACGGCGGCGAGCACCCGGGGGTAGTTTGCCAGCGGCTCCCCCATGCCCATGAACACCACGTTGGAGACCCGGCCAGGCCCGCCGGGAACCTGTCCGGCCGCCAGCGCCCTGGCGCCGGCCACCACCTGAGCCACGATCTCGGCGGCCGACAGGTTCCTGGTCAGGCCCGCCTGGCCGGTAGCGCAGAACGGGCAGGCCATCCCGCAGCCCGCCTGGGACGACACGCACATCGTCACCCGGTCCGGATAGCGCATGAGCACCGATTCGACGTAGGCGCCGTCGAACGCCCGCCACCGGGTCTTCCTGGTCATGCCCTGATCGCAGGCGAGCTCGAGGTCAGCCGTCAGCAGCCTGGGCAGCAGCGCTCCGGCCAGGTCGGCGCGAACCCCGGCCGGCAGGTCGGTCATGTCGCCGGGGTCATCTGTCAGCCGGCCAAAGTAGTGCCAGGACAGCTGGTCAGCGCGGAACCGCCGCTGGCCAAGCTCCTCGGCGGCGGCCCGCCGGCTGGCCGGGTCCAGGTCAGCCAGGTGCCGGGGCGGACCCGGCCGGCCGCCATCCGGCCGGCCGGTCGGCCCGGTCGGCTCGGCCGGCCTGGCAGGTCTGCGGCCAGGCCCGCTGGCAGCCCGCTGGCCGGTGCCGGAAGCGCAGCACTCGGCACCTTGAACTCCATTTCCGCCTGGCCCGGCGGACCGATCCGGGCATGAGCCGTTGCAAACGCTTAACGATATCCGTGTCCGGTTTAGGTGACCTGCGGCAAGTCAGTAGATTTCGTTAACATGCCAACCTTGCGCAGAGGGCCCAGGGACACCAGGATAGCCGCTCAGCCCGGCGGGCCCCGGGTCCTGCTGGAGAGCGAGAGCCCTTACGCAAGCAGGCGGGTCGTGGTCGAGTATGACGGTGCGACAACCGCCGCTTACCTGCATGACCAGACCTCGGCGATCGCGGCCACCTGGATCGCCAATCACGAGCAGGCGCCGGAATCGACCGACCTGACCAGGCTGAACTCCGGCCGTGCTCCGGTAATGCCGGCCGGGCATGCCAAGCATCCGGATGGCAGGCCGGTGCCTGAGCCGGACCGGCTGCGCGCGATCTGGCTGGAGGAAGGCGACGGCGTCGCGATCCTGGAGAACGGCGAGCTCCTCGCCGTGATCCCCGGCTGGTCAGACATGTCCAAGGGCATGCCCGGCTATTGCCGGGACGTCATCGGGCAGACCCCGTTCGGCTGGTCGCTTGACGACGCGATGGAAGGCCTGGGGCCGCGAGTGGAGCAGGCAGCCAGGTTCTGGCGCTGGCGGGCAGACCACGATGCATGGGCCCGATTCCAGCAGGCCGTGCTTGGCCACCTGCTCGGCAAGCTCGGCCCCGGCGCCAGGTACTGGGACGTGGGCGGAGGCAAGGAACCGCAGGTCGGGGTGTCCGAGCGGTCGCCGACCGGCTACCGGAACTACACGGTGCTGTCTACCATCGGGATGTGCAGCCAGCGGATGCCGATAGTCGAGCAACTCAGCGAGAACGTCAGCCCGGAAGCCAGGATCGAGCTAGCCATAGCGACCACGATGCCGAGCACGGATGCCGCCCGGATCTTCCTCTGGCTCGCCCAGTACCCGTGGCGGGAGTTGACCTGGTTCGGGCCCGGTCACAGCCTCCGCTGGTATCACGAGCCCGCCACCTTCCCGCTCGGCGGCGGGAACGCGGGTGTGCTGCTCCTCGGCGAGCCGGGTGCGCTGCTCGGCCCCGAGGTGCCTGACCTGTCCGGTTTCACGTTCGCCGGCGACGCGGTTCGCTGGCTGTGGGTCGTCCCGATCAGCGAGCGGGAGCGCCTGCTGGCCCGGGAACGGGGGTCCGCGAGCCTGGTGACGCAGCTTGCCGCGCAGCGCCGCAGCTGGGTGGTCGGCTAGTGGCCGGCTGCCGCTAGCACCGGCTGCGGCTAGCACGGCCGCGGCTAGCACGGCCGCGGCTAGTGGCGGCCGTGCGGGATGAAGATCGTCAGCAGGAACCAGACCACCGGCGAGACCACGAGCAGCGAGTCGATCCGGTCCAGGACGCCGCCGTGCCCGGGCAGCACCGAGCCCCAGTCTTTGATGCCCAGATCCCGCTTGATCATCGATGCGGCAAGGTCACCGAGAGTGGCGGTCGCCACGGCGGCGGCGCCGAGGATGATGCCCTGCCAGACCTGTCCGTGCAGCAGGGTCGTCAGCAGGATCGCCCCGCCGGCCACGCCGAACAGCACGGATCCGGCGAAACCCTCCCAGGTCTTGTTGGGACTGATGGTGGGGGCCAGCTGGTGCCTGCCGACCAGGATCCCGGCGAAGTAGCCGCCGACGTCGGAGCAGACTGCCATCGCCACGAAGATGAGCGTCCGCCGGGATCCGTCCGGCCTGGCCAGCATCAGCGGGACGAAGACCGCGAGCAGCGGCAGGTAGGCAACGGCGAAGACGCCAGCGGTGAGATCGCGGAGATAACCTGCCGGGCCGCCGCGCAGCAGCCAGGCCAGCAGCAGGATCACGCTGCCGACGAGGGCAGCCAGCGCTGCCTGCTCGCCGACCCAGTAAGCCAGCCCGAGCATTGCCGCGCCGCCTGCCGCGACCGGGATCACCGGCAGCGAGATGCCGCGTGCCCCGAACGCCCGGCTCAGCTCCAGCAGCGCAATTCCGACCGCGATGGCGACCAGGCCGAGGAAGGTGGCCTTCAGCGTGAAGAGCGTCAGCACGGCAGCACCGCCGAGCGCCGCGCCGACGGCTAGCGCGACCGGCAGGTTACGGCCGGTGCGGATTTCCTTGCCTTCGCTCACCGGGCCGCCTTTAGATCGTCCGGCGCGCCGGCGCAATGGTTGCAAGCTAGACCTCGAGGAGCTCGGATTCCTTGCGCTTGAGCAGCTCGTCGACCTGCGTTATGTAGGTATGCGTCAGATCGTCAAGTTCCCGTTCTGCCCGGCGGCCGTCATCCTCGCCCGCCTCGCCGCCCTTGACCAGCTTGTCCAGCGAGTCCTTCGCGTGCCTGCGGATGTTGCGGATGGAAACCCTGCTGTCCTCGGCCTTGTGCCGGGCGATCTTGATGTACTCGCGCCTGCGCTCCTCGGATAGCTCGGGGAAGTTCACCCTGATGATCGCGCCGTCGTTGGACGGGTTGACCCCGAGATCGCTGTTCCTGATCGCCTTCTCGATGGAGCCCATCGAGGACTTGTCGAAAGGCTGGATGACCACCATGCGCGGCTCGGGCATGTGAAAGGAAGCCAGCTGGTTCAGCGGCGTCTGGCTGCCGTAATACTCGGCCGTGATCTTGCTGAACATCGCCGGATGCGCGCGGCCGGTCCGGATGCCGCTGAACTCATCCTTGGCTACCACGACGGCCTTTTCCATCTTCTCCTCGGCTTCGAGGAGGGTGTCGTCAATCACTGCGGCTCCTGTGGGTCCGTCCATAGTCCCGGCGCACCCGCGGGCGCCGGCATCTTCCATGGTGCCAGGCGGGAAAGGCACGCAGTGCCCGGCATCGCCGCTACGGTCATCAGCGGGCAGACCGGCTGACCAGCGTGCCGATCTTCTCGCCCCGCGCCGCGCGCAGCACGTTGCCCTCCCCCATCAGGTCAAACACCACGATCGGCAGGTCGTTATCCATGCACAGACTGACCGCGGTCGAGTCCATGACGCGCAGCCCACGGCGCAGCACCTCGCCGTAGTCCAGCTGGTCGAACCGGACAGCGTCGGGCGACAGCCGCGGGTCGGCGTCGTATACCCCGTCGACCTGCGTGCCCTTGAGCACCGCCTGGGCACCGATCTCCAGCGCCCGCTGCGCAGCACAAGTATCGGTGGAGAAGAACGGCGCGCCGAGCCCGGCGCCGAAGATGACCACCCGGCCCTTCTCCAGATGCCTGATCGCCTTGCGCGGGATGTAGGGCTCAGCGACCTGGCCCATGGTGATCGCGGTCTGCACCCGGGTTTCCATGCCAAGCTTCTCCAGCACATCCTGCAGGGCAAGGCAGTTGATGACGGTGCCAAGCATGCCCATATAGTCCGCGCGGGAGCGGTCGATGCCGCCGCGCGCGGACAGCGTGGCGCCGCGGAACATGTTCCCGCCACCCACCACGGCCGCGATCTGGATGTCCTCGCTGCACGCCGTCGTGATCTCCCTGGCGATATGGGCAACCACGTCCGGGGAGATGCCCAGCGGCTCGTCGCCGGCGAACGCCTCGCCGGACAGCTTCAGTACCACCCGGTGCCAGCTCGGATGCGTATTGTCGCTGACGGCGCGGCGATGATCCGGCGCGGCCACCTGATTCAAGGCCGCATCGTCGCTGACTGGAATGGCGCCAATGTGCACGGGCCGCACCCTCCGCTCATGACGGCTGCCGGGCCTGGCGTCGCCGTTACTCGTCCTGGGCTCACCCAGCCTGGCCGATCTGGAACCTCGCGAAGTTGCGTACCGTGACTTTGCGCTCGGCAAGCACCTGCTTGATCGTCTTCTTCGGGTCCTTGACGAACGGCTGCTCGACGAGCACGACGTCCTTGAAGAAGGCGTTCACCCGGCCCTCGACGATCTTGGGAATCGCCTGCTCGGGCTTGCCTTCCTCACGAGTCATCTGCTCGGCGATCCTGCGCTCCTTCGCCACTATCTCGGCGGGGACGTCGGCGCGGGTGAGATACGCGGGCATGCTCGCCGCTATCTGCTGCGCGATATCCTTGCCGGTCTCGGCGTCAGCGGAAGCCAACTGCACGAGAACGCCCCGCACCGGCGGCAGCGCCGGGTCGGAGCGGTGCAGGTAGCTCGCGATGTAGCCGCCCTCGAGCCGGGCGAACCGGCCTAGCTCGAGCTTTTCCTTGAGCGCCGCGCCAGCTTCATCGATCAACTGCTGGACCGTCACGCCGGGCCGGATCTCGACGCCGAGCAGCGCGAGCCGGTCGGTGACCTTCGCGGCCATCGCGGCGCGGGCAATGTCGGCGGCTGCCTGCTGGAACTGGTCGGTCTTGGCGACGAAATCAGTCTCGCAGTTGAGCTCCACCAGCAGGCCCGCGCTGGTGCCGTCGAGCTCGGCGGTGACCAGGCCGTTCGCCGCTGTGCGCCCAGCCCGCTTGGTGACATCCTTGGCACCCTTGAGCCGCAGCGTCTCCACTGCCGCGTCAAAGTCGCCCCCGGCGTCCACCAGGGCATTCTTGCAATCGAGCATGCCGGCGCCGGTCTGCTCGCGCAGCCTCTTCACGTCAGCGGCGCTGTAGTTCGCCATTTCCTCATCTCTCGCTTCGTCTTGTCATGGCGGCTGCCTGGCGGCCCAGCTGGCGGGCCGGCGAGCACCAGGCGGCCGGTCCAGCGCGGCGGGCGCGCTGGCCGGGCGCCGCAGGGTCAGGCCGACTCGGCCGCTGTGCCATCGGCTGCCTGCTGGGCCTGCGTGGTGTCCTCGGCGGGGGCACCGTCGCTGGCGGCTGCTGCAGCGGCTGAGGCTTCGTCAGCCGGAGGTGCTACGCCGGCGGCGGGTGCTTCGGCTGTGGCTGCCGTCCCGGCGGACTCGCCCGGTTCGGCCGGCTCGGCCGCGCCAGCTGAGGTCTCGGCCGGCATGGTTGCCGTCTCCGCCGCCTGGGCCGCGCCGCTAGCTGCAGCAGGCGCGCTTTCCGGCGCGGTCACGCGGCCGGCCGACGCCTGGGTGACGCTGGCCGCCGCAGTGCCGTTGGCCACGACGTGGCCGTTCGTGGCGGCTCCGTCGCCGGCGCCCTCCAGCAGCGCCCGCTCCCACTCGGGCAGCGGTTCCTCGGCACCGAGCACGCCGTCGGCCGTCACGGCCGGCTTTTCCTCGCCGTTGGCGGCTCCGGCCCTGGCAATCAACCCGTCGGCGACCGCGTCCGCGACGACCCTGGTAAGCAGCGCGACACTGCGGATCGCGTCGTCGTTGCCGGGAATCGGGTAGGTGACCTCATCGGGATCGCAGTTCGTGTCGAGGATCGCGATTACCGGGATGCCGAGCTTGCGCGCCTCGCTGACCGCGATGTGCTCCTTTTTCGTGTCGACTACCCACAGCGCGCTGGGTACCCTGGCCATGTCCCTGATGCCGCCGAGCGACCGCTCCAGCTTGTCGTGCTCGCGCCTGAGCTGCAGCAGTTCCTTTTTGGTGAGGGTAGAGCCGGCGACGTCGTCGAAGTCGATCTCCTCGAGCTCCTTGAGCCGCTGCAGCCGCTTGTAGACGGTCGTGAAGTTGGTCAGCATGCCGCCCAGCCAGCGCTGGTTCACGAACGGCATCCCGACCCGGCGGGCCTGCTCGGCGATGGCCTCCTGCGCCTGCTTCTTGGTTCCCACGTAGAGCACCGAGCCGCCGTGCGCGACGGTTTCCCTGATGAACTCGTAGGCCCGGTCGATGAAGTCCAGCGACTGCTGGAGGTCAATGATGTAGATCCCGTTTCGCTCGGTGAAGATGAAGCGCTTCATCTTCGGGTTCCAGCGCCGGGTCTGATGGCCGAAATGTACGCCGCTCTCGAGCAGCTGCCGCATGGTGACGACCGGTGCCATGCCGGTGTCCTTTCCTGTCGTGCGCCTGGCCGCAAGGCGAAGGCGCGGCTCGGTTGCTCCTGGCGCCCGTACGACCCCGCCGCGAGATACTGATCCCGCGGACCGGTGAGGTTCGTTCCGCCGGGGGGAACCTGCCTGGCTTTCCCCGGCGGCGAGCGGACGCGCGAATTTGCCGGTTCGGCGCGTGCGTGCTGAGCACGGACTACTCCGGCCGTGCGTAGTCTACATGCCCCGGCCCCCCGGTCACTCCCTACAGGCAACGCATGCAGCGTGACATCGAACGAGTTGCGGGGGGCGGTCACCCCTTGCCCATCGCTCATCGCCCTTGCCCATCACCCGTCACCCCTGCCCATCACCCGTCACCCCTGCCCATCACCCGTCGCCCTTGCCCATCGCTCATCGCCCTTGCCCATCACCCGTCACCCCGATCCTCACTGCCCGCAGCCGCACCCACATCATGTGCCTCTTCAGCCACAACCGTTTCAAGATCAAATTAATGGTGCAGATTTAGCCGGTTATCGCCGGACGGATGTTAACCGCTAATGCGGGGGTTACAACGAATGGGGCCCATGTGACGGGCGGGGTGGAACGCCGGGTGGTGGCGGGCGCGTCGGGAGACACCGGGTAGTCAGGCCCGGGGATGCGCCTGCCGATAGGCAGCCAGCAGCCGCTCGGCCGAGACGTGCGTGTAGATCTGGGTGCTCGCCAGCGATGCATGGCCGAGGAACTCCTGCACGCTCCTGAGGTCGGCCCCGCCCTCCAGGAGATGGGTAGCGGCGGAATGCCGCAGGCCGTGCGGGCTGGTATCGGGGGCGGCCGACACCGCCGCGATCATGGCGTGCACCACGCGGCGGGCGGTGCGCGGATCGAGCCGACCGCCTCTGGCGCCGAGAAACAACGCGTGCCCGCTACGCCCGGTTGCGAGCATCGGTCGACCGGCGTGCTGCCAGCGCCGGACGGCCCGGGCGGCCGGCACCCCCACCGGGACGGTGCGCTCCTTGCTGCCCTTGCCGAGCACGCGCACCGTCCTGCGGTCGTGATCGATGTCGCCGATGTCGATTCCGCACAGCTCACTGACCCGGAGGGCCGATGCGTAGAGCAATTCCATGATCGCCGCGTCCCGCCAGCCGAGAGCGGCGGCCACCGGATCCTGGCCTGCCGCCGCATCGTCCAGGCCGGCCACCGGGTCCTGGCCGGCCGCCGCCGCGTCCCGCCAGCCGAGAGCGGCGGCCACCGGGTCCTGGCCGGCCGCCGCATCGTCTAGGCGCCGCCTCGTCAGGCCGCCGCCGCGCCGCTCCCTGTGGAGCGTCCGGCCCGCCCGCCAGCTGCCCGCCCGCCAGCTGCCCGGGAACCACCTGCGCGGGCACCCTCCGCCGCGTCGAGGACGGCGGCCACCTGGCTGGGGGCTAGCACCTGCGGTAGCTGGCGCTGCGCCTTGGGGGTTCCGAGCAGCGGCCCGGGATCGCTGGCCAGCCAGCCCCATGCCAGCGCAAACGCGGTGAATGTCCGGGCCGCCGCTGCCCTGCGGGCCAGCGTGCTGCGCGCCTGGCCGGCCGCATACTGAGCGGCCAGCCAGCCCCTGATCACCTCGATGTCCAGTCCGGTCAGGTCTGTCATCCCGTCGTCCCGGCAGGCGTACTGGAGTAGCGACCGGATGTCCCCAAGGTAAGCCCGGACCGTATGCGCCGACAGGCCACGCTCGGCCGCGAGATGACGATCGAACGCGGCCAGCTGCTGAGCAAGGCCTTCTGGCAGCGGCTCCTCCACCCTCCCAGTGTCAGCCATTCGCGGCCGGCCGCGCGCACGGCACGCGGATAGCGCGGCAACCCGGGCGGCCGGCGGCTACCCGGCGGCTGGCGCCAGCAACGACATCGGCGCGTTAACCGAGCAACGTGCTGGGCATCTTCGGCCCGCGCGAGGACGATGTAGCCCTGATCGCCCTCCGCCGCGGGGGTGGCGGCTACCTTGTCGGCCAGCGGTAGGAGCCGACCAAGGTGGCGTCAGACGCATTCGGCGGCTCAGCGCAGCGGTCCCCGATCTCACGCTGGAACCCGGCAAACGCGCTGACCTTGTGCAGTGGATTGACGTCGCCTTCGACCACGGCAACGTGCACGAAGGTCACGCCGTCGGCCAGCCGGAACGTGGCGTACCGCAGGCCACCCGGGTCATCCTGCGCAAGCTCGGCGTATACCTGTTCGGCTAGCCGCTGGTTCTCCTCCGCGGCATCGGCCCGCGTCTTGTAGCGCACAATGACTGTCTTGCTCATGATGCCTCCGTTGGCTGATGGCCGGCGGCTGAAGGCCGGTTCCGGCCGTTTACCGGTACATACCGGCAGGCGCCGGGAACTCATCGGCCCGGCGCAGATGAGTTATGGCGGGTGGCTTGGTATATACAGATGGCGAGTGCGCGCCGTCGGCCTGGCATCCTCGGCCCGAGCACGACCGTCCCATGCGCACCGGAGACCACGTGGCGATCAGCAGGAGTGCGATGACAGCGCCGGCAACGGAGTTCGCGGACGGCGACGAATTCGCCCGTCTCATCGATCCGTTCCGGCGCGAGTTGCTGGCGCACTGCTACCGCATGCTCGGCTCAGTGCATGACGCCGAGGATTTGCTGCAGGAGACGTTCCTGCGCGCATGGCGCGCGCACGCTGATTTCGATCTGCGACGCGCTTCGCTGCGCACCTGGCTTTACCGAATCGCGACCAACGCATGCCTGACTGCGCTGGAAGGTCGCAGCCGCCGCCCGCTGCCTTCCGGCCTCGGCGGCCCGAGCAGTGACCCGGAAGTGGCTCTGGTCCGGCGGCCCGAAGTCCCCTGGCTGCAGCCGATACCCGATGCGCTGATCGGCTCCCAGCCCGGCGACCCGGCGGCCATCGTGGCCTCGCGGGGCAGCATCCGGCTCGCGTTCATCGCCGCCCTGCAATACCTGCCAGCCCGGCAGCGCGCGGTGCTGATCCTGCGTGACGTGCTGGCCTGGCGAGCGGCCGAAGCCGCCGAGATGCTGGGAATCTCGACCACCGCGGTCAACAGCCTGCTGCAGCGGGCCAGGGCGCAACTGGAGCAGGCATCACCGGTCGAACACGAGATCACCGAGCCGGGCAACGCGGACCAGCGCGCCCTGCTCGACCAGTACGTCGAAGCTCTGCAGAAAGCCGACGTGGCCGCTCTATTGCGGCTGCTGCGCGAGGATGCCGAGCTGGAGATGCCGCCGCACTTGACCTGGTTCGCCGGCCGCGACGCAGTCGCCCGCTTCCTCATAACCAGGGCCCGCGGCGCCCACGGTCCCTGGCGGATGGTCCTGACCAGGGCCAACAGCCAGCCTGCCGTCGTGATGTATCACCCTGACCACGACCGCGTCTACCGTGCGCACGGAGTGCAGGTGCTCACCGTCACCGCCACGGGCACGGGCGCGGGCGCGGCAATCGCCCGGGTCGTGTCGTTCCTTGATTCCAGCCTGGTGGCGACGTTCGGCCTCCGGCGGGAACAATCGGCCGCAGGCTTACCCTAAGTGCTACTGCAGCCACCCAGCGTCGGCTGGCCCTTGACGCAGGTTGTCCACCGCATGCGGCGAAGCGGGGCCACGTCCGGCATCGGATGCCCACGGTGTCAGCGATCCCTTCTCGGCCGCCAGCCCTTGTCCGTCCGCTCCACGAAGCCGCCGGCGGCGAGTGACCCCAGGCACCGGATGACCGTGTCCAGGTCGACGCCGGCCGACACGGCGATCGACGCGGGGCCGCCGCCGCGCACCGGGACGGCCTCCAGGACATCTCGGGTTACCGGGTCCAGGTAGTCGCGGGGCACGGCGGGACCGATGCGGGCGCCGGCGAGTTCCTCGCCGACCGGCGCGACATGCTCAAGGACATCGCGGGCGCCGGTCACGAGGATGGCACCCCGTTCCCTGATCAGCTCGTGGCAGCCGGCCGACATGGCCGAGGTCACCGGCCCCGGCACGGCCATCAGCGGACGGCACAGATCCCCGGCCCGGGTGGCGGTGCTGAGCGCGCCGCTGCGCAGCGCCGCCTCGATTACCACGGTGCCGCGACTCAGCGCGGCGATCACCCGGTTCCTGATCAGGAAGCCCGGCCTGGTCGGCCTGCGGTCCGGCGACATCTCACTGACCAGGACGCCGCGGCTGGCGATGGCCTCGAAGAGCTGGGAGTGTCCTTTCGGGTAGCCATAACTGAGCCCGCTGGCCAGCACGGCGACGGTAATGCCATTGGCGGCCAGCGCGCCGCGGTGCGCCGCGCTGTCGATCCCGAACGCGCCGCCAGACACTACCGCCCAGCCCCGCTCGGCCAGCGCGGCCGCCATCTCCGTGCCCACGTGCGAGCCGTAGGCCGTGGCGGCGCGCGAGCCGACGACGGAGACCGAACGCAGGCACGCGAAGCGCAGGTCGGCGCTGCCGCGCAGCCACAGCGCGATCGGGCTGGCATCGCCAAGTGCGGCCAGCTGGGTCGGCCATTCATGGTCGCCCGGGCAGATCAGCCGGAGCCCCCGCCGGCCCCACGCGGCGAGGCGGTCGGCCGTAGGCGCCTGGCCGATTCGCGCCTCCCACCGTTGCAGGGCGCGGTCCAGGCCAGGAATGCCGCTCTCCCGGGCCCGGCCACGCGCAGCCGACTGACCGATGTCGCAGGGTTCCGCTGGCTCCCCCGGCGGCCAGGCCAGCGGATGCCGCCCGGCAGCGAGCGCCGCGACTACATCAGCCGGCGGGCAGCGCCGTAGCAGTGCGCCGAGCGTTGCGTCACCGGGATCGGACAAGTAGCTGAGCACGGCCCTGGCCATCCGTTCCGAATCGCTCACCCCGGTCATGTCGCCGCCCCTAGCCACAGCCCGAGCGCGTAGCTGACCTCCGTGATCGTCGGCCTGGCCACATTGGCCAGGTCCGCAACGGTCCAGGACAGCCGGATCACCCGATCGACGCCTCGCGCGCTGATCTCGCCCAGGTCCATCGCCCGTTCCAGCGGCGCGAGCGCGCCAGGCGCTGGCGCGTAGCTGCGCCGTAACTCGCTGCCGGGGATCTCGGCGTTGAGCCGCCAGCGGGTGCCGCGCAGCCGGAATGCGGCCCGCTGCCTGGCTAGCTGCACCCGCTTGGCCACCACCGCGCTCGGCTCGGTGAACGCCCGGTCGCTGAGCAGCTCCGCCCGGCTGACCGGCAGGAAATCCACTTTCACGTCCACCCGGTCAAGCAGCGGCCCGGATAGCCTGGCCAGGTACCTGCGGCGGGCCGCCGGCGGGCAGGTGCAAGCCGTCCGGGCGGCCGGCTGGCCAGCACCTGCCGGCCCGTGCCCCGGTCCGGACGACCGGGCGCACGGGCACGGGTTGGCCGCGAGCAGCAAGGTGAACCTGGCCGGGAACCTGGCAGTCAGCCCCGACCTGGCCACCACGACCTCGCCGGACTCCAGCGGCTGGCGCAGCGCGTCGAGTACATCGCGGCCGAATTCCGGGGCCTCGTCGAGAAACAGGCAGCCGTGGTGCGCCAGCGAAGCGGCACCTGGCCGGATGATGCCGCTGCCGCCGCCGACGATCGCAGCCTTCGTCGCGGTGTGGTGCGGTGCGCAGAACGGCGGCTGGCTCAGCAGCGGGCCGCCAGGCGGCAGCGTGCCTGCCACCGAATGGATCGCCGTCACCTCCAGCGCCGCGGCAGGCTCCAGCCGCGGCAAGACCGTCGGCAGCCGCTCAGCCAGCATCGTCTTGCCCACGCCTGGCGGCCCGAGCAGCAGCAGATGATGCCCCCCGGCCGCGCAGATCTCGGCGGCTCGCCGCGCGGTCGGCTGCCCCACCAGCTCGGCCAGGTCACGGCCGGGCTCATCCGCCCGAGCCGGGCGCGTCCAGCTGTCCGGCGGCAGCGACCCGCCAGGCCATACCGCCGCGCCCGCGGTACCAGCTGCCGGGCAGCCTTCGCGCAGCCAGCCGAGCAGCGTGCCGAGGCTGGCCGCCCCCAGCGCCCGGACGCCAGGCACGAGAGCCGCCTCCGGTGCGTTGTCGGCCGGCACGACTACGGTGCCGAACCCAGCCGCCACCGCGGCGGCCACCGCGGGCAACACGCCGCGGACCGGGCGCAGCCGGCCGTCAAGCCCCAGTTCGCCGATGAACATCAGGTCGGCCAGGCTCGCCGCGGGCAGCACCCCGGCCGCCCCGAGAATCGCCACCGCGATGCCGACGTCGAAGCTGCTACCGCGCTTGGGCAGGCTGGCCGGCGACAGGCCTACCGTGATCCGGCGCTGCGGCCACGCCTCCTTGCTGTTGACGATCGCCGCGCGGATCCGGTCCCTCGCTTCCCTGAGCGCGGTGTCCGGCAGGCCCACCAGGAGCAGCCCGACCAGACCATTCTCGATGTCCGCCTCGATCTCGACCGGATGCCCCTGGACGCCCACCAGCGCGATCGAGTGAGCACGGGCCAGCGGCATCTAGCCCACCCCCCGGACGTGCTGCACGGTGAACTCACCCGACTCAGACCGCAGCACGCCAATGGCGTCGATGCGGATCTCGTCGAACAGGATCCCGTGCGCGACGAGCCAGCGGACAGCAAGCCGCCGCAGCCGGCTGCGCTTCTTCCGGTTGATGGCCTCCAGCGGCGTGCCGTACCTGACGCCGGAACGGGTCTTCACCTCGCAGACGACCAGGGCCCTGCGATCGGCGGCCACGATGTCGATCTCGCCCTCGGCGCACCGCCAGTTCCGGTCGAGTATCCGCATGCCTTCCTGTTGCAGGTACTCGACGGCCAGCTGTTCGCCCTGCTTGCCCAGCACATCCTTGGCATTCAAATGACACCACCTCCGGGACCGAGGGTGCCGGATTCGGCGGGGCCGGGCTGAAGATCGTTAACGAGTGTGGACGAAGCAGCGGAGAGGCGATTTTTGTGGATGGCTGGATGCCGGATTGTCAGTGCGGCCGGCTTGGATGCCCTGGGCTCAGGAGAAGCCCTGCTCCTTCTCGTCGGGCAGTTGCAGGTCGCTCTTGGCGAGTTCCTCGATGTTGACGTCCTTGAAGGTGACTACCTTCACGTTCTTGACGAATCTGGCTGGCCGGTACATATCCCACACCCAGGCATCCTGCATGACGACCTCGAAAAACACCTCGCCGTTGTCGGCCGTCCGGACGTTGAGCTCGACCTGGTTGGTGAGGTAGAAGCGCCGCTCGGTCTCGACCACGTGGCTGAACAGCCCGACCACATCGCGGTACTCGCGGTAGAGCTGAAGCTCCATCTCGGTCTCATACTTCTCGAGATCTTCAGCGCTCATGCTCTCCCCTCCTGGCCGGCCGCGCCCATGAGCACGGCCGGGCGATGAGGTCAACCATAGGGCCATTCTCCTCCAGTATCGGCAGGTCCCCGGCCATCCTGCGACCGCATGAGGCTACCCGCCCGGCTGCCCCGCGATCGCCCACTCACGGCCCTGGTCGCCGGGTCCGCCGTCCGGTAGCTCCTCGGCGCCGGCCATCGCGGTAGCCCGGCCGGCCACGGTGCCGATTACGTTGGCGAAGGAGTAACGGTGCTCCGGGCACGGCCCGTGCGCGGCGAGCGCGCGCATATGCGCCCGGGTGGAGTAGCCCTTGTGCGTGGCAAACCCGTAGGACGGGTAGCGCTCCTGCATCGCGGTCATGATCCGGTCCCTGGTCACCTTTGCCACTACGGATGCGGCTGCCACGCACGCCACCACTTCGTCGCCCTGCCACATGGCCAGGGCGGGAACGGCCAGGCCGCGCACCGGGAATCCGTCGGTGATCACATAGCCGGGCCGGCAGGCCAGCCCGGCCAGTGCCCGCCGCATCCCGGCCAGATTGCAGACGTGCAGGCCCAGCCGGTCGATGTCGGTGGACGGGATCACGACCGCGTGCCACGCGATGGCCGACTTCGTCACCTGCTGGTAAGCGACCTCGCGGGCAGCCGGTGACAGCGCCTTGGAGTCCGCCACCTCGATGCGGCGGCTGAGCTTGCCCGGGTCGAGGATGACCGCGGCGACCACTAGCGGTCCGGCGCAGGCGCCGCGCCCTGCCTCGTCGATGCCGGCTACCGGCGACAGCCCGGCCCGCGCCAGGACGCGCTCGTACCCCGTCAGCCCCGCAGTGCGCCGGGGGGTGAGGCCGGGATGGCGCCATTGTGACCCGGGCATGGCCTCACCGGGATGCCCGGCGCCACCGGCGCTCGTGCATCCGCCGCCGAAGCCGCCGCTGTAGCAAGGTCACCGGAAGTGCCCCGGCAAGGGCAATCTCAACTGGAAGAAACGGAGCCATCGGCGTTACCGCCGCTGACTGGCCGACCTCCACGCGGCCAGCCGCGGCGGCCTTCCCGCCGCCGATGCCCGGCTGCCCGAACGTTGCCGGAATCGGCAGGACCCGCCACCTGCCCGGCGGCCAGACGATCATAAAAGCGCGGCCTACCACCTGGCTCTCCGGCACGGTCCCGCCGCCAGGAAAGCTCATGTGGCCGCGCGAGTCGTAGGACACGAAGCGGTGATCCCCCATCACCCACAGCCGACCGGCTGGCACCGTGACGCTGAAGTGCGACGTCGATGGCACATTGCCCGGGTACAGATAGGACTTCTCGCGCAGCGGCACACCGTTGACGGTGATCAGGCCGGCCGATGTGCAGCAGGCGACGTGGTCGCCCGGCACCCCGATGACCCGCTTGATGTAGTCCTGCTGACCCGGCGCGGTGCCGAACAGCCCGATGATCGACCGGAACAGCGGGAGCAGCGCCTTGTCGTACAGCCGTACCAGCGGGTCGGAACTGGTGCTGGTCGGCGCAGGCAGCGGAATCCAGGAGCCTGCGCCGTTGAAGACGACGATGTCACCGGGCTGGATCGAGCGGAAATGGTAGACGAGCTTGTTGACCAGCACCTTGTCGCCGACGTCGAGTGTCTGCTCCATCGACGGCGAGGGTATGTAGAACGCCTGGACGACAAAGCTCTTGATGAGCAGGGCGATGACCAGCGCGATGACGACCAGGACCGGCAGTTCACGCCAGAACGACCGGTGCTTCGGCCGTCCCGGCGGCGCAGCTTCCGGATCCCCGGCGAGCTGCGCGCTGATGTCGGCGTCGTCGAAGGCGTCGCTGCCTGACGGACCCGCCGCCGACCCGGCTGGCGGCGACTGGCTGGCTACGGCCGGACCGGCCGGTGCCGGATCCTGGGCAGCCCGTGCAGCGGCAGCACCGGCCAACTTGCCGTCGTGGCCCGTCTCCGCCAAGTCCCGGTCCTGGCTGCTCTGATCGTCCGTCATCGGATTCGAGCCTAGCCCGGCCGGCCAGTGCTCACGCTGCCGGCACCGCAGGCCACGGAAAGTCCGGGCGCGCCGCTACCTGCGATATCACCATTTACCGAACGCAGCATCCCGCCACCCTCGCGCTCACTTGCGCGGCCAGTGAGCTGGCCGCGGCCACGCTGATTCCGCACTCCGGGGGGCCCGCCCGCTGCAGCCGCGGACCTAGCGTGCCGGAACGTCGCGGCGTTCCCTGATCCTGGCCGCCTTGCCGCGAAGCGAGCGGAGGTAGTACAGCTTGGCCCGGCGAACCCGGCCGCGGCTTACTACCTCGATCTTGTCCAGGGACGGGCTGTGCACCGGGAAGGTCCGCTCGACCCCCACGCTGTAGCTGATCTTGCGGACGGTGAAGGTCTCGCGCGCCCCGCCACCCTGGCGGCGGATGACCACGCCCTGGAAGACCTGGATCCTGGACCGGCTGCCTTCGACGACCCGGACATGCACCTTGAGGGTGTCGCCAGGCCGGAACTCCGGGATGTCGTCGCGGATCTGCGCCTGCTCAAGCTCGGCAATGGCGGTGTGCATCGCTGTGGTTCCTCAGTCGTTCATCACGCGCACGCCTGCAAGAGCGCGGCTTCGGTCTCTTCGGTAAGGGCGGCATAGCCCTCAGGCACGCCCCCGGCTGAGTCAGCCTATGCGGTGCGGCGCCTTTCAGTGTGCCACATCTTCGCCACTGACCGGAAAGCCAGCCTCGAACAGCAGCGCACGGTCACGGGCATCGAGCGCAGCTGGCCCGTCTTGGGCGGCGGAACCGGCCGCAGCGGGCTGCCTGGTCACGGAATCCTGCCCGGCCGCCAGCCGGGCGGCAAGGTCGGGGCGATTGGCGGCGGTCACCCGCAGGGCGCAATCGCGGCGCCACCGGGCGATCGCGGCGTGATCACCGGACAGCAGCACCGGCGGCACCTCCCGCCCGCGCCAGACCCGCGGCCGGGTGTAAACCGGGCCCTCGATCAGCCCGGCCATCGGCCCGTCGCCACCGCCGAACGAGTCGTCGGCCGCCGATTGCGCGTTGCCGATGACCCCGGGCAGCAGCCGGCCGATTGCCTCCGTCATGACGAGCACCGCGGGCTCACCGCCGGCCAGCACGTAGTCGCCGATGCTCACCTCGTCGACGGGCATTGCCGCGCGGGCATCCTCGACGACGCGGGCATCGATCCCCTCATAGCGGCCGCAGGCGAAAATCAGCCGGGGCTCGCGTGCGTACCCGGCGGCCATCCGCTGGGTGAATGGGATGCCGGATGGGCTGGGCAGCACGAGCCTGGCCGGGCCCGCCGCGGCCACCACGGCATCCAGCGCCTCGCCCCAGGGCGCTGGCTTCATCACCATGCCGGGGCCGCCGCCGTAGGGCGCGTCATCCACCGAGTGATGCACATCATGGGCCCAGTCCCGCAGGTTGTGTATATGGAAGGTGAGGTCCCCGCGCTGCGCTGCCTTGCCGATCAGCGAGACCCCAAGCGGGCCGAAGTACTCAGGAAAGATCGTGATGATGTCGATGCGCATGTCAGCCCGGCCGCTGGCCAGCCCTGTCCCGGCTCGTCTGCCCGGCTGGCCCCGGCTGCCCGGCTGGCCCCGGCTGCCCGGCTGGCCCCGGCTGCCCGGCTGGCCCGGCTGCCCGGCTGGCCCCGGCTGCCCGGCCCGGCCCCGGCTGCCCGGCCGGCCCCGGCTGCCCGGCTGGGCGGGCCAAGTCCGGGTCGAGCAAGCCTGGCGGCGGATCGATTAGCAGGTGCCCGGCCTTGATGTCGACCTCGGGCACGATGGCCGTCACGAACGGGATGAGAGCATCGGCGCCCGGCTCCGGCACGGACCTGATTACCAGCAGATCCTGGCCATGATGCAGCACATCACTGACGGTACCAACCAGTTCACCAGCGGCGGTGAGGACCTTCAGGCCGATCAGGTCATGATCATAGAACTCATCGGGATCATCTGGCGGCTCCACATCCGCCGAGTCCACCACGAGCAACGTGCCGGTGAGGCCCTCAGCCTGGCTCCGGTCAGCCGAGCCCGCGAACGTGACGAGTAGGCGGCCCGAGTGCCATCGGGCAGACAGCACAGTCAGCGGGCCGACCGCAGCGGGCTCGGTCGCCAGGACTGAGCCCGCCGCGAATCTGCGGTCAGGATCATCGGTGCGGACCTGGACGGCCACCTCACCGCGGATCCCGTGCGGCCTGCCTACCCGGCCGACAACAAGCTGCATGCCCGGCTAGCGAATCTCGTCGACATCCAGCAGGTCGACCCGGACATACTGGTTGCCCGCCAGGGAGTTGATGACCATCCGCAGCGCCCGCGCGGTCCGCCCGCCGCGGCCGATGACTTTGCCGAGATCCTCCGGGTGAACGCGGACCTCCAGGGCGCGGCCGCGGCGCAGCTCCCGGCTTTCGACCCGGACTTCATCCGGGTATTCGACGATGCCCTTGACCAGGTGCTCCAGGGCCTCTTCGAGCACGTCAGTCCCCGCTGACCGGCTCACCGGCTGCCTCCGGCTGGGTATCTGCATCGGCCGGCTCGGCCGCGGCCTTGGGATCAGCCGCCGGCTCCTCCGCTGCTGTCTTGGAGTCGGCACCGCTGCCGGACTCGGCTCCGGCTGCCTTCGCCGCCGGAGCAGCATCCTCCTTGGCCGCAGGCTTGGCGCCATCGTCCGCGGACTCGGCCAGAGCCGGATCCGCCTTAGCCTGGTCCGCCTTGGGCGCTGCCTTGGCGCCATCGTCCGCGGACTCGGCCGGGTCCGTCTTGGACGCTGCCTTGGCAGTGTCGGCCTTGGCAGTGTCGGCCTTGGCAGTGTCGGCCTTGGCAGCGTCAGCCTTGGCAGCGTCAGCCTTGGCAGCGTCAGCCTTGGCCTCAGCGCTGTCGACCGAGGACGCCGCCCTGGTGTCGGCCGCCTTCGCTGCATCCGCGGCTGGCTTCGCAGTGGCGGCTGCCTTGGCTGTCTCCGGCTGGTCGGCCGCCTTCGGCTGCTTGGCGGGCTTCTCCGCCTTGGCGGTGGACTGCTTCGCCACGGGCTCAGCCTTGGCGGCGTCACCGGACTTGACTTTCGCCCGCCCCTTGGGGCTGGCCGCCGCATCGCCGAGCGTCTCCTGCAGCGCGGCGGCGAAGGCTACCTTCCTGTCCTCCTTCTGGACCGCGGTCTGCAACGTCCCCTCGGTACCAGGCAGACCCTTGAACTTCTGCCAGTCGCCGGTGATCTCGAAGATCTTCCGAACCGGATCGGTGGGCTGTGCTCCGACGGACAGCCAGTGCTGCGCGCGCTCCGAGTCGACCTCGATGAACGACGGCTCGGCCTTCGGGTGGTACTTGCCGATCTCCTCGATCGCCCGGCCATCCCGCTTGGTACGGGCGTCGGCGACGACGATCCTGTAATAGGGCGCCCTGATCTTGCCCAGGCGCTTCAACTTGATCTTGACAGCCACGGCTGTGGTCTTCTCCCAGCGGATTCGGGTACGGGCGGCAAGAAAGCCGGGTGGGGACCGGCCGTGCCGCCCGGATGGGCGCGGTGCGGCGAGCTAGAGAGGGTCTCGCCGTGCCGACAGTTGCGGTCACATTGTGCCAGACGCTATCCGCTGCAGCGTAATTACCGTTTCGGTTGCAGCGCAAATACCGCCCGGAACCGGGAACAGGCCCGCTACCTGCCCTTCTTGCCCGTCCGGCCGCGACGGCTCGGCAGCGGACCGCGCAGCCCGGGCGGCAGGTTCTGCGGCGGACCGCCCGATCCGCCCTGCGGTGGCCCGGTTGGCAGCCGGAACGTGCGGCCGCCGCCGGGCAGGCCGCCGGGCAGACCGCCGATGCCGCCAGGCAGGCCACCGGGGAATCCGCCAGGGCCGTCCGGCAGGCCGCCCGGCTCGCCGCCGGGCCCGGCCGGTTTCCCGCCGGCGGGCCGGCTGCCGGACTTGCCGCCGGGCGCGCCACCGGGACGGCCTCCCTTCTGCTTCTTCTTCGCCTTCTTGGCACCTTTCTGCGTACGGCGCATCCCGGGCATCCCGGGCATGCCGGGCATCCCGCCGCCCATCATCTGGCGCATCATCTTCTGGCCTTCGAGGAACCGCACGATCAGGTTGTTGACCTCACCCACCGTGACGCCAGACCCGGCCGCGACACGGGCCCTGCGCGACCCGTTAATAATCTTCGGGTTGCGGCGCTCCTGGGGCGTCATCGAGTTCACGATCGCCGCCGCGCGGTCCAAGTCCTTGTCGCTGACCTGACTAAGCGCCTCGCGATTTTGCGCCGCGCCGGGAAGCATGCCAAGCAGGTTCCCGATCGGCCCGAGCTTGCGCACCATGGCCAGCTGCTCGACGAAATCCTCCAGCGTGAAGCCCTCGCCGGAGGCGAGCTTCCCGGCCATGGCGGTCGCCTGGTCCTCGTCGAAGGTCCGCTCCGCCTGCTCGATCAGCGTAAGGACATCGCCGAGGTCAAGGATCCTCGAGGCCATCCGGTCAGGGTGGAAGAGGTCGAAATCCTCGAGTTTCTCGCCGGACGAGGCAAACATCACCGGACGGCCGGTGAGCTGGGCAACTGACAGCGCCGCTCCGCCGCGCGCATCGCCATCCAGCTTGGTGAGCACCACGCCGTCGTAGCCGACGCCGTCCAGGAACGCCTGGGCCGTGTGCACCGCGTCCTGGCCGATCATGGCATCGACCACGAACAGTATCTCGTCCGGATCGACGGCATCCCTGATCGCGATGGCCTGCCGCATCATCTCGTCATCGATGCCCAGGCGGCCCGCGGTGTCAATGACCACGATGTTGTGCAGACGGTGCCGCGCCTCTTCCAGCGACTGGCGCGCTGCCTCGACCGGATCTCCCACGCCGTTGCCGGGGAACGGGGCGAAAACGGGCACCGCGGCGCGCTCGCCTAGCACCTGCAGCTGCTGTACGGCGTTGGGCCGTTGCAGGTCAGCGGCGACGAGCAGCGGGGTGTTGCCCTGGTCGCGCAGCCAGAGTGCGAGCTTTGCCGCCAGCGTGGTCTTGCCGGAGCCCTGCAGGCCGGCCAGCATAATCACGGTCGGCGGCACCTTCGCGAACCGCAGCCGCCGTGTCTCGCCGCCGAGAATGGCGACGAGCTCCTCGTTAACGATCTTGATGACCTGCTGGGCGGGATTCAGCGCCGAGGCGACCTCTTCGCCGGACGCGCGCTCCTTGACCTGGGCGATGAAGGCCCGCACCACCGGCAGCGCAACGTCCGCCTCGAGCAGCGCGATCCTGATCTCGCGGCAGGTCGTGTCGATATCGGCGGCCGACAGCCGCCCGTGCCCGCGCAGCGAGGAGAAGACCTTGGTGAGCCGGTCGGAAAGAGTCTCGAACACGTATTGGCTGCCGTTCTCGTGCAGGTGCCAGGGGTCAGCGGCGCCAGGCGCGGTGAATCGTCACGGCTGGCTTGCGCACGAGCCTCGCGCCTGGCCGAGCACGGCACACCTGAGAGCCGCGCTCGCCGTCACCAGGTTATCGTCTCGGCGGCGACGCCGGGCCGGCCCGCGCGACGGCCGCTAGCCGCCGAGGATGGCATCCACGAATGTCTCAGGCTCGAACGGCGCCAGGTCATCGGGGCCCTCGCCGAGCCCGACGAGCTTCACCGGCACGCCGAGCTCGCGCTGCACGGCGATCACGATGCCGCCCTTGGCGGTGCCATCCAGCTTGGTCAGCACGATCCCGGTGACGTCGACTGCCTCGCCGAAGACCCTGGCCTGGCGCAGTCCGTTCTGCCCGGTCGTCGCGTCAAGCACCAGCAGGACCTCGTCCACCTCCGCCTGCCTGGCGATCACCCGCTTGATCTTGCCGAGCTCGTCCATCAGCCCGGTCTTGGTGTGCAGCCTGCCTGCCGTGTCCACGATGACGGTGTCAACGGCCAGCTCGATGCCCTCCTTGACCGCCTCGAAGGCCACGCTGGCCGGGTCGGCGCCCTCCCGGTCGGAGCGCACGGTCCGGGCACCGACCCGGCTTCCCCAGGTCTCCAGCTGGTCGACGGCGGCGGCCCGGAAGGTGTCAGCCGCACCGAGCAGCACCGTGGCGCCGTCGCCGACCAGCGCCCGCGCGAGCTTGCCGCAGGTGGTGGTCTTCCCGGTGCCGTTCACCCCCACGACGAGCAGCACGGCAGGCCGGCCGCCATGCCGCCCGGTGCGCAGCGACCGATCCAAATCCGGGCCAACCGCCGTGATCAGCTGAGCCCGCAGCAGGGACCGGACGTCCGCGGCGTCGCGGCTGCCAGTGACCTTCACCTCGGTCCGCAGCCGCTGCACTAGCTCACGGGCAGGGGTCACGCCCATGTCGGCCGTGATCAGCGTGTCCTCGATCTCCTCCCAGGTCTGATCGTCGAGGCGGTCGCGGGCAAGCAGGCCGAGCAGCACGGCGCCGAAGGCGGACTGCGACCTGGCCAGCCGGCCGCGCAGCCGGACCATCCGGCCAGCCGACGGCGGCGGCGCGGGCTCGGCTGGCGCCGTCGGGGCCTCGGGCACCGTCTCGACGGCAGGCGCCGCTGCCGTGTCCGCTCCGGCCGGATCGAGGGTGGCGGGGCCGGCCGGGCCGGGAGTCTGCGCGGGCGGCCCGGGCGGCAACTGCGTGCGGCGGGAGCGGACCAGCAGGAAGCTGCCGACCACGGCGAAGACGACGACGAGGGCGATGATGAGGATGAGGATGTCCATGACCAACCCAGTCTTGCAGACCTGCGGCGCCATCCAGCACTACCGTCCCGCGGCGACCCGACACCGGAGTGGCTGCGAGTCAGGCGCTCTCGCGTTCCCGCAGCCGCTGGCTGACGACGGTGGATACCCCGTCCCCGCGCATGCTGATGCCGTACAGCGAGTCCGCGACCTCCATGGTCCGCTTCTGGTGCGTGACGATGATCAGCTGAGAGCTCTCCCGCAGTTCCTCGAAGATCTGCAGCAGTCGCTGCAGGTTCGAGTCGTCAAGCGCGGCCTCGACCTCGTCGAGAACGTAGAACGGCGATGGCCGGGCCTTGAAGATCGCGACCAGGAAGGCGATCGCGGTCAGCGCCCGCTCGCCGCCGGACAGCAGCGACAGCCGCTTTACCTTCTTGCCCGGCGGCCTGGCCTCGAAGTCGATGCCGGTGCTGAGCATGTCGTCGGGCTCGGTCAGCACGAGCCTGCCATCCCCGCCAGGGAAAAGGGTGCTGAAGATGTGCTCGAATTCCCGCGCGGTGTCCTGGTAGGCGGCGGCGAACACCTGCTGCACCCGGTCGTCGACCTCCTTGATCACGGTCAGCAGGTCGCGGCGGGTCTTCCGCAGGTCCTCAAGCTGGGTTACCAGGAAGGCATGCCGCTCTTCGAGCGCCGCGAACTCCTCCAGCGCGAGCGGGTTCACCTTGCCGAGCTGGTCGAGCAGGCGCTGGGCCGCCTGGGCCCGCCGTTCCTGGGCCGCCCGGTCGTACGGCAGCGGCGGCTGGCTCTCGTCGGCCTGCGGGATGCCGATCCCTGGGCCGTACTCCGCCGTCAGCGTCTCCGCGTCCACCGCGAACTCGTCGGCTGCGCGGGCGGCGATCTGCTCAAGCCGCATCCGCCTGGAGGCCCTGGCGATCTCCGCGCCGTGCGCGCTGTCGACCACCTTGTCGAGCTCGCCGGACAGCTCCCTGAGCTGCTCCCGGACCGCCTTCAGCTGGTCACCGCGCCCTCTGCTGGCCTGCTCGGCGGCCTGCCGGTCGGCGTCGGCCACCGACCGCGATCGCTCGATCATGGTCACCGCGAAGCCCGCGCCGGTCACCACCGCGCCGGCTAGCGCCGCTTCCTGCTCCCGGCGGATGCGCCTGGCCTCGGCCCGCTGCCTGGCCTGGCGTTCCGCGGCGGCGGCGGCGGCGAGCGCATCCGCGCGGCCGGTGCTGGCCCGCAGCCGCTCCTCGATCGTGCGGACGTCAAGCCGGGCGTCCATCTCGGCGTTCCGCGCGGCTACCGCCAGCTCGGCGAGCCGGTCCCGGTCCGCGCGGGCCTGCTCGGCGGTAGCGGACGGCCCGGACTCGGCGGCGCTGGCGGCGTCGGCGTCCGCCTCGGCCGCGGCCAGCGCGTGCGCTAGCTCGGCGAGCCTGGCCCGGCCGCTTTCGCTGGCGCGCTCGGCGGCGGTGATCCCGGCGGCCAGCCGGTCCGCCTCGTCGCTGGCGGCCTTGGCGGCGCCGGCCAGCGTGCCGAGCCTGCCGGATATCTCCGCCGCGGCGGCATCCGCCTCCTGCAATCCGGCCAGCGCTTCGGCGCAGGCCCGCCGGGCGCTGTCCTCCTCGGCGGCCGCGGCCGCGAAATCCCGCTCGGCGTGCAGGCAGCTGCGCTCCGCCTCCCGCAGCGCCGCGGCAGCCTCCTGCGCGGCCGCGCGCATGCCGATCAGGCTCGGCACTCCGGCCGATCCGCCGCGGGCCCAGTGCGCGCCGATCAGGTCGCCGTCGAGAGTGACTACCCGCAGCCGCGGGTGCGCCCGCAGCAAGCCGAGCGCGGATTCCAGGTCGGCGGCGACGGCGACGCCTGCCAGCAGTTCCTCGACGGCCAGCGCAAGCTCGCCGGGTGCCTTGACGAGGTCCAGGGCGCGCCGGACGCCCGGCGGCATGGGTACGGCGGGCACGGCGGCCCCGGGCGGGCTACCATCTGGCGGGCTACCGTCTGGCGGCCGGCTAACGGCGATCACCAGGTCGGCCCGGCCGACGTCCTCGGTCTTCAGCGCGGCGATAATCGACACCGCGTCGTCCAGGCCGGATACCGCGATCGCGCTGGCCGAGGCGCCGAGCGCCGCGGCGATCGCGTCGGCGGCGCCGTCTTCCACGGTAAGCAGGGCGGCGAAGGCGCCGAGCACGCCGCCGAACTTATCGCGCCCGGCCAGCAGCACGCCGGACGCGTCCGCGCCGCGTGCTACCGCCTCCTGCAGCGCCTCGGTACGTGCGCCCAGGGCGGCGCGCCGGTCGCTGGCGCCGCGCTCGGCCGCGCGTCGCGCGGTGACGCTGGCGGTCGCCTCGGCGAGTGCCGCCTCAGCCTGCACATGCGCCGCGGCAAGGTCAGCCCTGCCCTCGTCCCGACCAGACACCAGATCCTTGACCTGGCGGTACTCATGCTGGGCATGCTCGGCGCGGGATCTTGCCTGGGCCGCCGCCTCGGCCAGGCGGCCAGCCTCGTCCTCGGCGGCGGCCGCCTTGGCTCGCGCCGCCTCCACCTGGCCGCGCAGCCGGGCCAGCTGCTCGGCGCGGGCGACGGCTGACCTGGCGTCCGCTGCCAGCTTCCGGTCGGTCTCGACGAGGCCTGTCTCGGCATCGGTGCGCTCCTGCAGCGCGGCAGTGAGCCGCTCGCGGGCCGCGGCCAGCCGCTCGCCGAGGGCCGCCTCCTGCTCGCGCAGGCCCGCCGCCTCCCGGTCAAGTTCCGCCGGATCCCGCCCGGGCGGCTGCGGATCCGGCGGCGCGGTCAGGTGCCGGTGCCGCTCGGCCGCCAGGCCACGCACCCCGCGCAGCCGCTCGGCCAGGCCGGAAAGCGCGAACCAGGCCTGCTGCGCGGCCGCGAGCCGCGGCGCATGCTGCTGTTCGGCCAGGTCAAGCTCCGCCTCAAGCTCGCGCGCCTGAGCAAGGCCACGGTCAAGCAGCGCCCGCCGGGCCGTGGCCGCCGCCTCGTCCGACTCGTCCCGCTCAAGCTCGGCCGCCACGGTCACGTAGTCGTCCGCCAGCAGGCGCAGCCGGGCATCACGCAGGTCAGCCTGGATGACCGCGGCCCGGCGCGCGATCTCGGCCTGCCGGCCGAGCGGCTTGAGCCGGCGGCCGAGCTCGGCGGTGAGGTCCACCAGCCTGGTCAGGTTGGCCTGCATGGCATCCAGCTTGCGGAGCGCCTTTTCCTTGCGCTTACGGTGCTTGAGCACCCCGGCGGCCTCTTCGATCAGCGCCCGGCGGGCATCGGGCCCCGCATTCAGCACCTCGTCCAGCTGGCCCTGTCCCACGATGACGTGCATCTCGCGGCCGAGGCCGGTGTCAGAGAGCAGCTCCTGGACATCGAGCAGCCGGCAGTGGTCGCCGTTGATCGCGTACTCGCTCTGGCCGGACCTGAACAGCAGCCTGCTGATCGTGACCTCGGCATAATCGATCGGCAGCGCGCCGTCGCTGTTGTCGATGGTGAGGGTGACCTCGGCGCGGCCCAGGGCCGGCCGCCCGGCAGTGCCGGCGAACACGACGTCTTCCATCTTGCCGCCGCGCAGTGGCTTAACGCCCTGCTCCCCCATCACCCAGGAGAACGCGTCAACGACGTTGGACTTGCCCGATCCGTTCGGGCCGACGACACAGGTGATACCAGGCTCGAAGCGCAGCGACGTGGCCGAGGCGAACGACTTGAACCCACGCAAGGTGAGGGTTTTCAGGTACACCCGCCGGTTTTCCCCTCCTCAGCCGCCGCCTGCCAGCGCGGTGGCCACGGGCAGCGTCATCTCCCCGGCGCGCCGCCGCCGCCACGCCTGGCCATGCCTGCGCGCCGGGCCGTGCGTCCCCGCCAGGGCTGCCCGGGACCGGCCAGCCTTTTCCGCACCATACCGCGAACGACCTTTGTTTCTGTGGATTCCCGCCGCCCCGCCGCGGGGACGGGCCCCGGGGCGGGGCGACGGTCGCAATGTTTCTGTCGCATGCGGTACCCGGCATGAGTGCCCGGCAAGAGGTGCCCGGCAGGACGCTGTACCCGAACCGGCATAATGCTGTACCCGAACCGGGCAAAACTGGCACCAAGAAAGCGTGCGGCGCGGCCAGGTGCTTGCGTCGCAAGAATGCCCTGCTCGCAGGGCCGAGCCCGGGAGAGCGCCCTGCTGGGAAGAGTACAGCGGGGACGCCTACGTTCCGGCATCCCCGCTGTACTTCGTGGCCAGCGGGCGCTCGTCTAGGTGAGCGCCGGCTCGCGGACAGGAATCAGCAGGTCATGGCCGACTTCCGCGGCAAGCGCATCATTTTCTTCCTGAAGCCTGACAAGGGCAGTCTCCAGGTCACGCACTCGCTGCTGAAGGCGGCGCATTTCAGAGATCATGCGCGGATCCGGGCCGCCGACGTGGCCGAGTATAGCCTTCGCCATTGTAAAAGGTCCTCCACACTGAGTGACCAGAGTGGGCGCGCGCGCGTTCTCGCGTTAAGGACGCGCAGTATTACGCGCAGGTAACGCCTCCATGGTCCCACCGCGCGGGGTATCCGGTCAAGTTGACAGAACATGCAGGTCACGCGCCTGACCCGGCAGGAGCCACGGTCGCGAGGCATCACCGCTCCGTGAAGCCGGTGATGCCGCCGCGCGGGTCGTCCCAGCGCTGAGTCACCCGGGTGACGCGGCCCGGTGTTCCCGGGCCAGCCAGTAGGGCGAATAGCTCCCGGCAGCGCACCGCCGCGCCCTCGGCGATAACCTTCACCCGGCCGTCCTCAAGGTTCTCCGCCGAGCCGACTAGGCCGAGTTCCAGCGCCCGCGCGCGAATCCACCACCGCAGGCCGACACCCTGAACCTGACCGGCCAGCCATGCGGTGAGCCTGGCCGGCGTGTCGCGGTCACCGGGCGCATCGCGTCCGGCCACATCGCCGCCGGCTACCGGGCCGCCGGTCGTGGCGCCGCCGGCCGGGCCAGCATCCGGCCCACCGCCGCCGGCCAGACCGGCATCCGGCCGGTCGCCGGAATCAGCCACGCTCATGTCACCACCGGGCCCGTCGCGGCCGAGGCTGGCACTGCGGGCAGCTGTACGACGACCGATTCATGAACGGATCCCGCCGCACTGGGGTACCACAGCGGCGGCAAGGCTGGCCGGCCCTGCCGTACACGGCGAGCGACCGCTCGAAGTAGCCGCTCTGCCCGTTCACGTTCACGTACAGGGAGTCGAAGGAGGTGCCCCCCGCGTTCAACGCGTCGGCGAAGACCTGCTGGACGGCGGCAAACAGGCGGCTGATCTCGCCGCGGGTCATGGTCTCCGACGGCCGCGCCCAGTGCAGCCTCGCGCACCACAGCGCCTCGTCCGCGTAGATGTTCCCGATGCCGCTGACCAGCGACTGGTCGAGCAGCGCCCGCTTGATCCCAGTCTGGCGGGCGCGCAGCCTGACAGTTAGCGCGGGCAGGTCAAAGCCCGGCCCGAGGGGATCCGGCGCGATGTGCGAGATGGCCGCGGGCGCCGCCGCGCCGCCGGGCGCGATGGCCAGGTGGCCGAACGTCCGCTGGTCGGTGAACCGCAGGTCGGCGCCGCCATCACGGAACGTGAACCGGGCCCTTACGTGCGGAGACAGCTGCCGGTCCGGGTCGCCGACGGTCAGCTGGCCGCTCATGCCGAGATGAGCGAGCACCGCATCGTCATCTACCGGCAGCCAGAGGTATTTGCCGCGCCTGCGCGCGCCGCTGATCACGCGGCCGCGCAGCGCCGCGGCGAAGTCGTCCGGTCCTGGCAGGTGCCGCCGGACGGCCCGCGGGTGCAGCACCTGCACCGACTCGATTGTGCGGCCGGTCACATGACCCTGCAGGCCACGCCGGACGATTTCGACCTCGGGGAGCTCGGGCACCAGCTAGCCCTGCTGCCGAGCGCCGGTGCCGTCGGCATTGCCGTCGGGCCGGCCGGGCCGGTTCTGCCGCGCCGGGCCGTTCTCCCGGGCGGAGCCCTTTTCCTGGGCCGGGCCGTCCGGCCGGGGAGCGCCGTTCTGCTGGGCCGGGCCGCTCTCCCTGGCGGGCGTGAAGGATTCCTCGCTGATCAGGTTCCAGGCCGTCTCGGCAGCCTGCTGCTCGGCTTCCTTCTTCGAGCGGCCTTCGCCCGAGCCGTAGTCGCGCCCGCCGATCCGGACCGACGCCCGGAAGGACTTCTGGTGATCGGGGCCGCTTTCTTCAACGTGGTACTCCGGCACCCCGAGTACCTCCGCCGCGGTAAGTTCCTGCAGCGACGTCTTCCAGTCGAGCCCGGCGCCGAGCCGGGCAGACCGGGCGATCACCGGGTCGAAGAGCCGGTGCACGAGGGCGTCCGCCTCCGCCAGGCCGCGATCGATGTAGACGGCGCCGATCACTGCCTCAAGCGTGTCAGCCAGGATCGAGGACTTGTCCCGGCCGCCGGTGCCTTCCTCACCCTTGCCGAGATAGATGTAGTCGCCCAGCCGCAGGCTGCGGGCCACGCCCGCAAGCGCGCGCATGTTGACGACGGCTGCGCGCAGCTTGGCCAGTTGCCCCTCGGGCAAGTCGGGAAAGTCGCGGAACAGCGTGTCGGTGACGATGACGCCAAGCACCGCGTCGCCGAGGAACTCCAGCCGCTCGTTGGTGGGCAGGTTGCCGTTCTCGTAGGCGAAAGACCGGTGCGTCAGGGCACGCCCCAGCATCTCCCCGCGAAGCTGTACTCCGAGGGCGCCTAGCAGGTCCGCGCCGTTAGATTCGGCAGCCTGACCATCGCGTGACGCGCCATTCACGCTGACCTCCTTCCCGCCGCGGGCAGCCCCCAAAAGCCCAGCGGGTTCCTGCCCCTCAGGAAGGAGTGATCACCTGACGCCGGTTGTACGTGCCGCAGGTAGGGCACGCCGTATGCGGCAGCTTGGGCTCACGGCACTGCGGGCAGCTCACCAGCTCGGGCGCGGTGGCCTTCCACTGAGCCCGGCGTGACCTGGTGTTGCTGCGTGACATTCTCCGCTTCGGGACAGCCACCTCAGCACTCCTTCCATAGCTCCGGCACGGAGGTCCCGTCCGGCGTTGGCATGTCTAGTGGCCCGGTGCCCTGCTGGGCGTGGCCATGTCCGGCACCCGCATCGGCAAGCCTGACGCCGCACTCGATGCACAGGCCGGGGCAGTCGCCAGAGCATAGCGGCGCGAGCGGCAGTTCAAGGACAAGCGCATCCCGCAGGGCCGGCTCAAGGTCAAGCAAGTCGCCGTCCTGCAGGTAGCCGTCGGCGTCGGAGTCCGCCGGCGCCTGGTAGGAGAACAGCTCCTGCAGCCTGACCTGCGTCGCGGAGGTCACTGGCTCCAGGCACCTGGCGCACTCGCCGGTCAGCGGCGCGGTTGCCGTTGCGGTCACCAGCGTGCCCTCCGCAACTCCCTCAAGCTGGACGTGCAGCTGCAGGTCAGCTCCGGCGGGGATGCTGACTAGCTCGACGCCCATCCCGGCCGGCGCCGGGACGGTGCGGTCTTCGGTGCGCACCGAGCCAGGGCCGAGTGCCCGCGTGTCAAAGACAAGCGGCCCCCGGGGGTCGAGGCGCTTTAGGTGCTTCCTGCTGGCGTATGGCATGGCAAATAAAGGGATGATCTATGTCGGTGTCGGGCGCCCCAGCCTACCGGGCGCTGCACCGAAACCCAACTTGGCCTGCGCCGGGGCCGGGCCGGCGGTTACACCCGCGGCGCCCGGGCGACGAGGCGGCTGAGCACTGCGGAGGGCACCAGGCCGCTCACGTCGCCGCCGAATTTGGCGATTTCCCTGACCAGGCTGGACCGCAGGAAGGAGTACAGCGGGTTGGTGGTCATGAAGAGAGTCTCGATGCCGGCCAGGCTGTAGTTCATCTGCGCCATCGTCATCTCGTACTCGAAATCGCTGACCGCGCGTAGCCCCTTGACGATCGCCGTGATGTCATGCGCCCGGCAGAAGTCGACCAGCAGGCCGTCGAACTTGCCGAGCCGGACATTGCGGTAGCCGGACAGCACATCGCCCAGCATCTCTAGCCGCTCGCTCACCGAGAACAGGCTGTCCTTGGCGAGGTTGGCGCCGACCGCGACGACGACCTCGTCGTGTATCGAGGCGGACCGGCTGATGATGTCCAGATGCCCGTTGGTTACCGGGTCGAATGAGCCCGGGCACACGACGCGACGCACCACGGCTTCCTGCCCTTCGTCGTGCTCCTTCGTCACGGCACCATCGGCGGTGCCCCGGCAGGCACCGCGCCTGCGGCGCGACCGTACCAGAGCGTCGCTTCACCATATTTTCTGGCCCGGTCCGCGGCGTACCCGGCCGGCCATGACGGCGGCCCCGACCTGGTGGCGCGCTCCACCGCGACGACGGCCGCCGGCGCGAGCCAGCCAGCCGCCAGCAGCGCGGCCAGCACGGCTGCCACGTCCGCGTCGGAGATCGCGTAGGGCGGGTCGGCGAAGACGACATCGCGCGCCGGGCCGCTGCCGGGCCCGCGGGCGACAGCGCGCTCCACCCGGGCGGCCAGCACGCTCGCGCCGGCCAGCCCGACTGCGGCGATGTTGTCGCGGATTGCCCGGATCGCCCGGCTGTCCGACTCGATCAACAGCACGTCCGCCGCGCCGCGGGACAGCGCCTCAAGGCCGACCGCGCCAGAGCCCGCGTACAGGTCAAGCACGGCCGCGCCGTGCAGCGTGCCGCGGATGGCTGTGACGGTGCCGAACAGTCCTTCCCTGGCCCGATCGCTGGTGGGCCTGGTGCCCTGGCCGGCCGGCACGACCAGGCGCCTGCCACCCGCCGTCCCGGCGATGATGCGCGTCATCTGCCGCTCGCCTCAGGCCTTCTCCAGGTACTCTGCCTGCTGCTGCGCAAGCAGCGCCCGCACCGCGGCAGCCAGCGCCGGCTGGCCGGCCAGTGCCGGGTCGGCGTCCACCAGGTCGGCGGCCGCCCGCCGGGCAAGGCCGATCAGCTCTTCATCGGCCAGCAGGGTCAGCAGCTTGAGGCTCGACTTCCGCCCGGCCTGGGCCGCGCCGAGCACATCGCCTTCGCGCCGCTGCTCAAGATCGAGCCTGGACAGCTTGAACCCGTCCAGCGTCGCGGCCACCGCATCCAGCCGCTGCCGCGACGGACTGCCGTCCTCCGCCTCGGTCACCAGCAGGCACAATCCCTCGTGGCTGCCCCGGCCGACCCGGCCGCGCAGCTGGTGCAGCTGGGATACGCCGAACCGGTCGGCGTCCATGATCACCATGGTGGTCGCGTTCGGCACGTCCACGCCGACCTCGACAACAGTGGTCGTGACCAGGACGTCTACCGATCCGCCCGCGAAGGCCAGCATCACGCGGTCCTTCTCGTCCGCCGGGAGGCGGCCGTGCAGCACCACGAGCCGCAGGCCGGCCAGCGGGCCGCGCTCGAGCAGATCGGCAAGGTCCAGCACCGCCAGCGGCGGCCGCCTGGCGGCGTCCTGGCCGACTAGGTCCTCGTCAAGGCTGCCCTGGTCAGCGGCCTCCGCGCGGGCCGTCTCGTCCCCGCCGATCCGCGGGCAGACCACGTAGACCTGGCGGCCCTTGGCCGCCTCCTCGGCGACCCGTTCCCAGGTCCGTTCCAGGTACCTGGGCCGTTCGGCGGCGGGAACCACATGCGTGCTGATGGCCTGCCGCCCGGCCGGCAGCTCGGTCAAGGTGGAGACCTCCAGGTCGCCGAAGACCGTCATCGCCACCGTGCGCGGAATCGGCGTAGCGGTCATGACCAGCACGTGCGGCCGGCCATCGCCGGCCTTCTCGCGCAGCGCATCACGCTGCTCCACGCCGAACCGGTGCTGCTCATCAACCACTACCAGGCCCAGCTCGGCGAACTGCACGTTCTCCTCAAGCAGCGCATGGGTGCCGATCACGATCCCGGCGCTCCCGGAGGCGGCATCCAGCAGGGCCTTGCGCCGGGCGGCGGCGCCCAGCGAGCCGGTCAGCAGCGCCAGCCTGGTCGCCTGCTCCGCGCCGCCGAGCTGCCCGGCCTGGCCGAGCGGGCCGAGCAGCGCGCTGATCGAGCGGTGGTGCTGCTGCGCAAGCACCTCCGTGGGGGCGAGCAGCACGGCCTGACCGCCGCCGTCGATGACCTGCAGCATGGCCCGGACCGCGATCACCGTCTTGCCTGAGCCGACCTCGCCCTGCAGCAGCCGGTGCATCGGGTGATCGAGGGCAAGCTCGTCCGCGATCGTCGCACCGGCCAGCTGCTGGCCGATGGTCAGCTCGAACGGCAGCCGGCCGTCGAACTCCGCCAGCAGCCCGCCGGGCCGCTGGCGGCGCGGGATGGCCGAGAACGCGATGGCCGCCCGCCTGCGCTGCGCGAGGATCACCTGCAGCACGAACGCCTCATCCCACTTCAGCCGCTTCCTGGCCCGCTCCGCGTCCCGCCGGTCCGCCGGGCGGTGGATGCCGCGCAGCGCGTCGGCGAGGCCGCTGAGCTTGTGCTCGGCCCGGATAGCGCGCGGCAGCGGGTCGTCATCGACGTCGAGCAGGTCGAGCGCCATCCGCACCGAGTCGGCGATCTGCCAGGAGGTGATGTCCTTGGTAGCCGGGTAAACCGGGATCAGCTCGGCCGCATACTCGGCCGCCCGCACCACGGCCTCGCCGCTGCCCAGCAGCTCGTACTCCGGATGCGAGAGCTGGCGCTTGCCCTGGAAGGTCGAGACCTGGCCGGCGAACAGCCCGCGCACCCCAGGCTGCAGCGCCTTCTCGCGCCAGTCCTGCCGCCCCCGGCCGAAGAAGGTAAGCGCCAGCCGGCCGCGGCCGTCGGTGACCACCGCCTCCAGCACGGTGCCTGGCCGGTTCCGCATCTTGCGCACCGAGACGGACGCGATCTCGGCCTGCACGGTGACGTTCTCGCCGTCCCGCAGCGAGGCCAGGTCGGTCAGCTCGCCGCGGTTCTCATACCGGCGGGGATAGTGCCGGAGCAGCTCGCCCACGGTGGTCACGTCGAGCGCGGCCGCCAGCCGCTTGGCCGCCTTCGCGCCGACCACCGGGCCGAGCGGATCCTGCAGGCTCGCCATCGCCGGTCACTCCACTCCGATCAGCAGCGGCAGCCGCGCCGGGCCGCCGCCGTAGCAGACGGTCTCGATTCCCGGGCTAGCCTCCCGCAAGTGGCCGGCGACCAGCTCCGCCAGGCCGGCCTGGGCGCCCTGACCGTTACCCTGAGCTGCGGTCTCGCCCTCCACCAGGGTCACCAGCTCGCCCCCGGCAGCCAGCAGGAAACCGGCGAGCGAGATTGCCACCTCGGCTGCCATCACTCCCGTCGCGACTAGCTCGTCCCCGGCGAACCCGAGCACCCGGCCGGGCCCGGCCGCCACCACCCGGCCATGCCGCATGGCGGCCGCGGCGGCCGTCATCGCGGCCACGTCTGCGCCGAAGGCGCGCAGCGGGTCGTGCACGGCAACCGCGGCCAGCCCCTGCACGGCGGAGCTGACCGGGATCACCGCCACCTCGATCCCCTCGTCCCCGAGCCGGGCAGCTGCCACTGCGGCGACAGCTGCCCCGGCAGGCCCGTCTGGCACGACGATGGCCTGAGCCCCGGCCTGCCGGAGCGCGCCGATCAGCGCGGGCGGAGTCGGCCGGTCGCCGCTGTCGTAGCGGACGATCAGCGCGCCCGCAGCGCGCAGCAGCGCCGCCAGCCCGTCGCCCTCCGCGACCGCAACTACCCGGCGGGCGGCCTGCGGCGCGGTGCCGAGGAAGGTGACGGTGATCCGGCGCGGACGGCCGGCCCGCAGCCCCTCCTCGATCGCGGCGCCGGCGTCGGCGACGTGCACGTGCACGTGCCAGAGATCGCCGCCGCCGACGATCACCAGCGAGCCGCCAAGCGCGTCCAGGCGCTCGCGCAGCCCGGCAACATCCGGGGCAGCCGCTGCCAGCAGGTAGGTGACCTCGTAGGCGGCGCCAGGCCCGGCCGCAGCGGCCTCCCCCGCAGGCGCCACCGCCGGGCCGGCTCCGGCTGCTGGCCGGGCTGCGCCGGAACCGCCGGTCGCGGCGGCTGGCACGGCATGGTGCGGCGCGGCGGCAGGCACCTGATAAACATTTGGAACGCGGCCCGTGACGGTGGCTGTCAGCGCATCAAGCAGCACGCAGTACCCGGCAGCTCCGGCGTCGACCACACCGCTGGCGGCAAGCACGTCCAGCTGCCCGGAGGTTCTGGCCAGTGCCTCGCGGGCGCCCGCCGCGGCGGCGGCGACAACCGCCGTGAGAGAGCCGCGGGAACCGCTCACGGCCAGCGCGGCCGCGTCAGCGACGGTCAGCATGGTCCCCTCGACGGGCCGGCGCACCGCTGCCCGGGCGGCCCCGGCGGCGCGGGCCAGCGCGCGGGCCAGCACCTCGCCGTCGCACCGGGCGGCAGGGCCGCAGATCTCGGCCAGGCCGCGGAGCAGCTGGCTGACGATCACGCCGGAGTTGCCGCAGGCGCCGAGCAGCGCGCCATGTGCGGCGGCCTGCCAGACATCGCCAGGCTCGGACCCGGCCGGCACCGCGTCCGCGGCGTCCGCCGCGGACAGCAGCGTGAGCTGCAGATTCGTCCCGGTGTCCGCGTCGGGGACCGGGAACACGTTCAGTGCGTCGATCGCCGCCCTGGTCTGCGCCAGCGCGTCAGCGGCCAGCCGGCACCACCGCCGGACGGCAGCACCGTCCATCGCCTGCAGCGCCGTCATGCACCCACGATAGGACCAGGAACCGTCAGCCGCGGGCAGCCGAGACCCGGCGGCCGTCTCCGGCCCGGCTCGCGCGAACTGCGCCGGTCGGATATCCTTCGCCGGTCGGATATCCTTCGACGACCGTTCCGGACCGCGTCCGGTACGACGACCTATCTCACCAGCACCCAAATGGAGCGATCCCGTGGCTTCCGTCTGCGACGTCTGCGGCAAGAGGCCGGGCTTCGGCAATAACGTTTCGCACTCGCACCGCCGCACCCCGCGCCGCTGGAACCCGAACATTCAGCGCGTGCGCGCCATGGTCGGCCGGACCCCCCGGCGGCTCAACGTGTGCACGTCGTGCATCAAGGCCGGCAAGGTCACCCGCTGACCGGCTGGCGGATCCGCCAGGCATGATCTACCGGGCCGATTCCCGCCCCGAGCGGGAATCCCGCCCCGATCGCGCCGGTCACGTAGTCTTTCGCGGCCTCAACCGCCGCGGGCACGCCCATTCCCATGGCCAGAAACGACGCGATCGCTGATGCCAGCGTGCAGCCGGTGCCGTGGGTGTGCCGGCTGACGATGCGCTGGCCGGGGAACCGGATCGCGTCCGACCCGTCGAACAGCAGGTCCACCGGATTCCCCGGCAGGTGCCCGCCCTTGACCAGCACCCAGCGGGGCCCGAGCGCGCTGAGCGCAGCTGCGGCCCGCCGCATTCCGGCCTCGTCGGTGATCTCGGTGCCGGTCAGCAGCTCGGCTTCGAGCAGGTTCGGGGTCAGCACGGTGGCCAGCGGCAGCAGGTCGGCCCGGACCGCCTCCAGGGTCCCGGCCGACAGCAGGCTGTCGCCGTGCTTCGACACCGCGACCGGATCCACCACGACCGGGGCCGGCTGGTCGGCCAGCATGCTGGCCACCGTCTGCACGATGGCCGGCGAGGCAAGCATCCCGGTCTTGATGGCGTGCACGCTGATATCGCCGAGTACCGAGGCAAGCTGGGCCCGGACCGCGTCCGGCGGCAACTCCCAGTACCCCTGGACGCCCACCGAGTTCTGCGCAGTGACGGCGCAGACCACGCTCATCCCGTGCACGCCGAGCGCGAGCATCGTCTTAAGGTCGGCCTGGATGCCGGCGCCGCCAGCCGAATCGGAGCCGGCCACGGCGAGCACGCAAGGGGGAGTCGACGGCATCCACCCAGGGTAGTTCCGCCGGGCGGTACCTCAGCCGGCCCGGTGACCGGTGGCCACGCGTCGCTGCGGCGAACACCGCGCGCCGTGGCTGGGGCACTGGCCCCGGACAATCCGTTTCAGCTGGAATTTCGCGGCATTGCGCCGAAGCGGCAGTAGGCTCCGTCGAACCTGCAGCCGGACGGCTGTCCTGGCGAGCCGTTGGCGATGATCAGGATCCGGACCTGGTCCCCGGCCGGCTCCCCCCATGGCCACGGGACTGCCGATGCGACCCCGCCGTCGCTGTCGTCCCTGGCCACCCATTTCGCGCCGGTTACCGAGTCGATATGCACGCCCGGGTAGCGGAACTCCAGCCGCCAGCTGCCGAGATCGGCCCGGCTGGTGATGGTGATCAGCGCGGTGAACCCGGCCGGCCAGCGCTGCAATGTCTGGTACCGCACGTCAACCGGCGCGCCGTGCCGGGCGGCCGGCCGGCGGCCGGCGGGTGCCAGGGCCGCTGGCGGTCCGGGCGGCGTCACCGCTGGCGTCACCGCTGGCGTCGCCGGGCCGACCCCCGACCCGGCGCGGCCGCGCGCGCGCGGCTGACTGGCGTGCCGCAGCCGGACACCGGGCCTGGTCGCGGCCAGGCCGCCTGCCGGCTGCCCCGGCGCGGCGCTGGCACAGGCCTGCTGCCGGCAGTTCGCGCCAGGGTAAGTCGGGCTGTAGGTAAGCACCGCGTGCGGCACGTTGAGCGCCAGGCCGGCGGCGACCACGATGCCCGCGCCGGCCGACAGCCACGGAGTCATCAGGATGCCGCGGAAGGAGCGGGCCCGCGGGCGGGCAGCGCCATGGACTCCGGCCGTCCCGGCCCGCGTGGCCGCATGCCACGGACGGGCGGGCCGCCATGACCGAATGGCAAGCGCAAGCCCTGGCGCATACCAGGGCCTTGCCTCGCCTTTACGGTGTCGTGGCATCGGGGGGTTTATACCAAGCAACTTTCCTGCGGGGTAATGCTGAGATGTAGTCGATCAGATGCCGCAAGTGATTGCTGCCCGTTCAGCGGAAATGATCCCATCCGCCGGCCACAGGCGAACTGCCGCCGTCGACGCGTACCCCGCGGCCTGCGCTAACCGTGCCGATGACCGACCAGCGGTCTGGCAATTGCGTGCCCGCCGGGAAGGTGGCTGCCAGCGAGTGATCCTCGCCGCCGGTGAGCGCCCAGTCGAGCCAGTCCGCGCCGCCCAGCGCCGCCGCCGCCTCGGCCAGCCGGGGGTCGGCCGGCAGCCGCGTGGTGTCGATGTCGATACGCACCGCGCTGGCCGCGGCGACGTGACCAAGATCCTGCACCAGCCCGTCGCTGATGTCGATCATCGAGGTAGCGCCCAGGAGCGCTGCCTGCGGCCCGGCGTCGTACGGCGGCTGCGGCCGCCGGTGCGCCGCGACCAGGGAGGCCGGCTCGGCGCGGCCAGCCGCGAGCAGCGCAAGTCCCGCCGCCGACCGGCCGCCCACACCCGCCAGCGCCACCTGGTCGCCCGGCCGGGCTCCACCCCTGGTGACTGGATCCCGGCCGGCCAGGTCGCCAAGCGCAGTGACCGCGATCATGATCGTGTCGGCACTGCTTACGTCGCCGCCGGCCACCGACGCCCCGGCCCTGGCGGTTTCCTGCGCCAGCCCGCGAACCAGATCCATGGCCCAGCTGGCAGGCAGGTCGCCGGGCGCAGCGAAGCCCACCAGCAGTACGGTCGGCGCGGCGCCCATCGCGGCGATGTCCGCCAGGTTCTGCGCCGCGGCTTTGCAGCCCACGTCGGACGCCGCCGACCAGTCCCGGCGGAAATGCCGCCCCTCGACAAGCAGGTCCATCGTCGCCACTACCCGGGAATCGGGCGCGCGGAGCACCGCGGCGTCATCGCCGATGCCGACAAGCTGTGCCGGGCCGGCCGGCAACGCGGCCTTCATCGCCGCGATGAGCCCGAATTCGCCCAGGTCCGCTACGGTGATGTAAGCCCCCGCAAGGTCCGCTGCCGCTGCCCGATACGACGCCGCCTGCCGCGGCGCGCTCCGCGCCGCCTGCGGGAAGCCGGGCCCGCCGGCCGCCAGGTCCCCTTGCGGGACTGGCGAGCCAGTACCTAAGGTAGCGTGGCGATCACACTGGCGCCCGGGAGGACCGCATGGTGCAGGCTTACATCCTCGTTCAGACAGAGGTCGGCAAGGCCGCCGATGTTGCCGTGCACATCGGCCAGATCACTGGCGTCACGCAGGCGGACGATGTCACCGGCCCCTACGACGTCATCGTCCGCGCCGAGGCCGACAACGTGGATGATCTCGGCAAGCTCGTAGTCGCGCAGATTCAGTCGGTCAGCGGGATCACCCGCACGCTGACTTGCCCGATCGTGCACATCTAGGCCCCGTCGGCCCTGCTCGGGTTAGCGGTGAAGATTTAGCCGGCGGGAACCGGCCAGATATTAACCGCCAATTCATTGGCTGCTAGGCCAGCTCCGCCGCCAGCACGGCGGTCCGCGGCCCGAGGCCAAGTGCCGCGGCGCTGCGCAGGTCGGCCGGGGTATCCACGTCTCGCCGCAGTCCCGGCAGGCCGGGCAGGTCAAGCTCGACGGCGCCGCCCGCCCGGTGCAGCTCCCGCGACCCCGGACCGAACCGCGGGCAGAACGCCGCCGTCGGCCCGGCCGTGTACAGCGTTGTCCCGGAGCCGGACGCGTCCGGCACGAACGCCTGCGCCAAGCCGCTCGCCGCCGCCAGCGCGCGGCCGATTTCCGCCGGGTCCAGGGCGGGCAGGTCAGCAGCGAGTCCGGCCCGCCCGCGGCCGGGCCAGCGGGCGTCCGCGTAAGCTGCCCCGAAGACAAGCGCGGGATTGAGCCCGGCGCCCGGCTTGTCGGCGACGACATGCGCGCCCAGGCCGGCCAGCTCGACCCCGGCCGCGCCGTCGTCGGTCACCACGATGACGGCGGCGATCGCCGGGCAGGCCAGCGCCGAGGCGACCGTGTCTGCCGCCATCGCCAGGGCCAGCTCGCCCCGGCGTGACCCGGCCAGGCTGGCGAGCCGGGACTTCGCCCGGGCAAGTACCTTGACGGGAATCACCAGCGACCAGCGGAGCGGCGGTTTCGGGGCCATGTGTCTGATCCTGCCCGCCCGTAGGTCCCGCCTCGACACGGCGCCGGCCCAACCGGGACACTGATCAGATGAGCAAGCGCGCCGCCGGCAGCTACTCCCGCGCCTGGCGGAGAGTCTCGAAGATCATCTTGCGGCCGCTGGTCCCGTCGCTGATGAAGCTCGACCTGCACGGGCACGAGCACTTCCCGGCCGACGGCGGCATGATCCTCGCGGCCAATCACCTGTCCTACGCCGACGTGCTGGCGCTGTCCATCTTCAGCGATCGGGGCGGCCGTTATCCGGTGTTCCTGGCCAAGTCGACGCTGTTCGACGTCAAGGTGCTCGGGCACATCATGCGCGAGCTCGGCCAGCTGCCGGTCTACCGCGGCCAGGCGGACGCGGCGCTCGTGCTCAGGGACGCCGAGCAGGGCCTGCGGCGCGGCGCGTGCGTGATGTTCTACCCGGAAGCGACTGTCACCCGGGACCCGGACCAGTGGCCGATGGCGGCGAAGACCGGCGTAGCCAGGCTGGCCCTGACCACTGGCGCGCCGGTCATCCCGGTGGCGCACTGGGGGGCGCAGGATATCCTTCCGTACGGAAGCTTCAAGCCGCACCTGGTGCCGCGCCGCACGGTGCACATCCTGGCCGGCCCGGCCGTTGACCTGTCCGCGTTCGCGGGTCAGCAGCTGACCAGCCCGACCCTCCGCGCGGCCACCGCGGTCATCATGGCCGACATCACCCGGCTGCTCGGTGAGCTGCGCGGCGCGGTGCCGCCGGCCGAGCCGTACCACCCGGCGATCGCCCGCCGCAAGGCACGGCAGGAACTGCAGGAGCTGGCCAGGGCACAGGAAGCCGGCCAGCAGGCCGCCAATGTCAGCGAAGCTGGTGCCGGGGCAGCCGGTGCCGAAGATCCAGAAGAGCCACAAGCAGCTATAACGGATGGTCCGGACGGCTCCCGCCCGGCCGGGGCTCCGTCACCGTGAGAGCGGCAGTCATGGGCGCCGGGTCGTGGGGCACGACCTTCGCCCAGGTGCTCTGCGACGCGGGCACTGCCGCTGTGCTGTGGGGCCGCAGGCCGGAACTCGCCGAGGCGATCACCACTACCCGGCGCAACCCTGACTACCTGCCGGGTATCACACTCAGCGAGGAACTGCGGGCCACCGCGGATCCAGCCGAGGCGCTGGCCGGGGCCGATCTCGTGGTCCTCGCGGTGCCGTCGCAATCGCTCCGCGAGAACCTGGCCGGCTGGGCGCCGCTGCTGCCGCCGGGGGCGCTGCTCGTCAGCCTGATGAAGGGCATCGAGCTTGGCAGCTGCGACCGGATGAGCCAGGTCATCGCTCAGGTGGCCGGCCTGCCTGCCAGCCAGATCGCGGTCATCTCCGGGCCGAACCTGGCTCGCGAGATAGCCACCAGGCAGCCCGCGGCGACCGTCGTGGCCTGCACCGACGAGGACGCTGCCGAGCGGCTGCAGAAGGCCTGCCATACCGGCTACTTCCGGCCGTACACCAATCCCGATGTCACTGGCTGCGAGCTGGGCGGCGCGGTGAAGAACGTCATCGCGCTGGCTGTCGGCATCTCGGTCGGCATGGGCCTCGGCGACAACACCCGGGCCATGCTGATCACCCGCGGCCTGGCCGAGACGGCCAGGCTCGGCGCGGCCCTTGGCGCCAACCAGCACACGTTCGCCGGCCTGGCCGGGATGGGTGACCTGGTCGCCACCTGCAGTTCGCCGCTGTCGCGTAATCGCACGTTCGGCGAGAACCTCGGCCGCGGCATGCCCATCGCGGAGGTCATCGCCGCCACCAGGCAGGTCGCCGAGGGCGTGAAATCGTCGCAGTCCGTGCTGGCGCTGGCGCACCGGCATGGCGTGGAGATGCCGATCACCGAGGTCATAGTGGCCGTCGTCCGGGATGGCCTGGCGATCGGCGAAGCAGCTGTGCTGTTGTCCAGCCGCAGTGCCAAGCCGGAACGCTATGGCGTCTGACCCGCGGGACAGGACCGCGGCGCAGCCCGGCCGGCCCGGCGACGTGACAGGAGGAAGCGTGAACGTGCAGCGGAAAATCAAGGTGGCGGTCGTCTTCGGGGGCCGCGGGCCCGAGCACGCGGTGTCCTGCATGGGCGGCGGCAACTTGCTCAGCGCCATCGACCGGGATCGCTACGAGGTCATCCCGGTCGGCATTACCCGCGCGGGCAGCTGGGTGCTCGCGGCGGACGAGCCGGCCCGGCTGGCCATCACCGGCGGCGAGCTCCCGTCGGTGGAGGATGTCGCCGAGCCGGGCGGGCAGGTCGTGCCGTGGGCCGGGCAGCCTGGCCGGGCCTCCGGCGGGGATACGGGCCTGGCGGCACAGCCGGGCGGCGCGCTGACCGCTACCGCGCCCGGGCAGATCCCGCGGCTGCTCGACGAGGTCGACGTGGTGCTGCCCATCCTGCACGGCCCGTTCGGCGAGGACGGCACGATCCAGGGCCTGCTGGAGATGGCTGGCATCCGCTACGCGGGAGCGGGCGTGCTGGCCAGCGCGGTCAGCATGGACAAGGAATACATGAAGATGATCTTCAAGGCCCGTGGCCTGCCGGTCGGCCCGCACGTCGTCGTCCGGGAGCGGGACTGGCCGTCCGGCCCGGCCAGCGGGCCGGCCGGGCCGGACGCCGAACCCGCGCACCCAGAGCGCAAGCGGGTGCTCGATGCCATCGGCGAGCTCGGCTGGCCACTGTTCGTGAAGCCGGCCAGGGGCGGCTCCAGCATCGGCACCGCAAAGGCCACCGACCTGGCCGGGCTGCACAAGGCGATCGAGCAGGCCCGGCGCTACGACCCGAAGGTCCTGGTCGAGGCGGCCATCGATGGCGTGGAGGTCGAGTGCTCGGTGCTGGAGAGCACCGATGGCGGGCCGCCGGACACGAGCATGCCCGGTCAGCTGCTGATCGAGGGCGGCGAAGAGTTCTGGGACTTCGAGGCGAAGTACCTGGACCAGGCCAGCACGATGGCCATCCCGGCGCCCATCCCGGCGAAGGCGCTGCTGGAGGTCCGGCGGCTTGCCGCCAAGGCGTTCGACGCGGTGTCCTGCGAGGGCATGGCCAGGGTGGACTTCTTCTACACACCAGATGGCCAGATCATCATCAATGAGATCAACACGATCCCAGGGCTGTCTCCGGCGTCCTATTTCCAGAAGATGTGGGAGGCCAGCGGCCTGCCGTTCGGCCAGCTCATCGACCGGCTGGTGCAGACGGCACTGCGGAAGCGCCCAGGACTCCGCTGACCGGCACCGTGCTGACCGGCGCGGGCGGCGAGCGGCGCAGGCGCGCCGCTCGCCGCCGCCCGGCTAGCGCTTGCCTGCGGGAACCTTCTTCTCGCCGTTGACGATGGCCTTGAAATCGGACCCGGCCCGGAACTTCGGGACCGAGGACTTGGGCACCTTGATGGCCGCGCCGGTGGCCGGGTTGCGCGCGGTGCGGGCCGGCCTGACGGCCTTCTCGAAGACGCCGAATCCGGTAATGGCGACCTTGTCGCCCTTTGCGACTGCCGACTGGATGGTGTCGAGCACCGCATTCACGGCCTCGGCCGCGGTTTTCTTGTCTCCCATCCGGCCAGAAATCGCATCGATCAGGTCACGCTTGTTCATTCCTCACTCCTGCGGGTTTCCCCCAACGGGAGGTCGCGCGGACAGGGATGCCGGGCTCGCGACCTCTGACGTGCCTGAAATTAGGCGATGCAGCGGCGTTGCACAAACACCGGCAAGGGAATTCACCGCGTGTCGGCGGGATGGTAGTGATCGGCCCGGCAGTGACCCGGCTGGACTCAAGAACGATTTGTCAGGAATTTAAATCGGTGAATTGCCCGGTCCGCATGCGGCGGCGATCCGGTCGAGCTCGGCGGTCAGCGAGGCAAGGCGACGCGCGCAACGGGCCGGATCAGCCGTCGCCGCCTTCATCGAGTCACATAGGGCCACAAGTCGGCGCTGCAAATGAATCCGCACGTCAGCGGGCATATCGAGGGAAGACATGTGCAGCTGGACGGCACGTATCCGGTCCGCGAGCTGAGCAGGCTCCGCGGCCGTGAGCGGCTGGTCACCGCTGCGGCCCGGCAATGCGGTACCGGCGCCGGGCGCTTGCGGCCCGGCGCAGGCCTGGCCGCCCAGCGGCCCGGCGGCGGCGCGCCCGGGCGCCTCGAACACGACAGAAAAATCATCTCCTGCAGTAACCTCGCGATTGCCGATATCAACAGCCAGTAGCAGTGCTGGATCAGCCTCAACCATATCCTGCAATTCGGTGACTTTACCGGCCGGCAGGCATAGCGGGAATACGTTACCTTTTGTCACGGCAGCGAAGAAGATCCGGCTATATCCTGGTGCGATCACCGCCGCGAAGCCACATCCGGCGACTGCGGCACCGGCGGCTGACGCGGCATTCGCCGCGAAGTCGGCAGCCGCGATGAGGATCGCTGCGCCCGGGTAGCGGGGCGCGGCGAGGACCGCGGCAGGGTCCGCCCGCCACCGGGCCAGCAGGTCCTGGCTGGGACCGCGGGCCCGCAGCACGGCGCCCCGCCCGGTAACAAGTCGCCCGGTAACAGGCTGCATGCCCGGCTGTGCCTCCCGGCGCGCCTCAGCGGCGCATCCCAGGCGCCTCCGTCGGGCGAGCTGCCTTCGCTGTCCCGCGGCTCGCCCCTGGATTACGACGGTACCCTGCCGGTTTAGCCGGCCATGAACCGCGGAGCCAGCAGGCTTGGTCCCGGCGGCCATAGACAGCTGCCCGGCAGGCTGGTAATGCCGCCAGGAATGGCGGCCGAGCCCGCCGGCCAGGCGGGACCAACGGCTCTAGTAGGCGGGCCGACTGGCCCGGTATGGTCTGTACCGTGAACAGCCGTCCGGCCGGCCCGACCGTACGCCTGACCTGGTCATTCCTGAAGTGGCCAGGTCCTCAAGCGACGACTGGCCATGCCTGATATGCCCAGCTCCCGAAGTCACGAGGACGCGTCCATGAAGGTAGCTGTCGTCAAGGAAGCCGCGTCAGATGAGCGGCGAGTCGCCCTGGTGCCCGAGACGGTGGCCAAGCTGCGCACCGCCGGCCTGGAAGTACTGGTGGAGTCCGGCGCCGGTGACCGGGCCTGGCTGGCGGACGGCGTTTACGCCGAGGCCGGGGCGAGCATCGTAGCTGCCGCCGACGTGGCTGATGCCGACGCGATCCTGATGGTCGGGCAGCCCAGCGAGCAGCTGATCGCCCGGCTACGGCCGGGGCAGGCCCTGTTCGGGCTGCTGGCACCGCTGGCGAATCCCGCGCTGGCCAAGCGGCTGGCTGCGGCCGGCGTGACAGCGATCAGCCTGGATCTGATCCCGCGGACGCTGCCTAGGGCACAGCCGATGGACGCGCTCTCGTCCCAGGCCAATATTGCCGGGTACAAGGCGGCGGTACTGGCAGCGGCCGCCTTCGGCCGGTTCTTCCCGCTGCTGATCACCGCGGCCGGCACCGCACGGCCGGCCAGGGTGCTGATCCTCGGCACCGGCGTGGCGGGCCTGCAGGCAATCGGGACCGCCCGGCGGCTCGGTGCGGTGGTGACCGCCTATGACGTGCGCCCGGCGACGAAGACCGAGGTGCAGTCGCTCGGCGCGACGTTCCTTGAGCTGACGGCCGTCGGCCCGGCGGCCGGTGAGGGCGGCTACGCCCGGGCGCTCACCGAGGACGAGCGGCAAGCCCAGCAGGACGAGCTGACCGGGCACATCGCCCGGCACGACGTGGTGATCACGACCGCGCAGGTGCCCGGCCGGCGGCCGCCGGTGCTGGTCACCGCCGACGCCGTAAAGGCGATGACGGCAGGCTCGGTGATCGTGGACATGGCAGCCAGCGACCTCGGCGGCAACGTCGATGGCTCGGTTCCCGGCGAGACCGTCATCCTGGAGAACGGCATTACCGTGATCGGCGCGGGCAGCCTGCCGTCGACGATGCCGGCCGCGGCGTCGGCCATGTACGCGCGCAACGTCAGTGCCCTGCTGCTTTACCTGATGAAAGACGGCGCACTTGCTATCGATCTGTCCGATGAGCTGCAGGCCGGCGTAGTCATCAGCCGGGACGGCGACGTTATTCATCCTGCTCTTGCCGGGCCCGGACAAGACGAGCCCGCCCGGGCCGAACCCGCTGGAGGTACCGCCCGTGTCGACGGCACTGCTGACTGACCTTGTCATCTTCATCCTCAGCCTGTGGATAGGCTTCGAGGTGATCAGTAAGGTCCCAGCCACCTTGCACACGCCGCTGATGTCGGCCGCGAACTCGATTCACGGCATCATCCTGGTCGGCGCCATGCTGATCGCGGCGGCCACCAACAGCTGGATCGGCTACGTGATCGCGTTCGTGGCCGCCGCCTTCGCGGCCGCCAACGTTGTCGGCGGATACGTGGTCACCGGCCGGATGCTGAAAATGTTCCGTAAGCGGCCTACTGTCCCGGCCGCCCCGGCCGCGGCGGCAGTCCAGGACGGACAGGCGTCATGAGCACCTTCGACTGGGTCAGCCAGCTGGTCTACGTGGTCGCCGCCTCCTGCTTCATACTCGGCCTGCACCTGATGAACAACGTTGCCACGGCCCGCCGCGGCAACCAGTTCTCCACCGCGGGCATGGTGATCGCTGTCGCCACGACGTTCGCGCTGATCGTGCACGCGGGCGTGATCAGCGCCACCGGCTGGGCCGTGATGGCCATCGGGGCGCTGCTCGGCGGCGGCGCGGGCCTCTACGCGGCGCGCACGGTCCAGATGACGGCGATGCCGCAGCTCGTCAGCATGTTCAACGCGGTCGGCGGCGGCGCGGCGGCGCTGGTGGCGATCCACGATTACATTCACCTGGCCGGACAGACCAGCGGCGTGGCCGAGTCGACCACGATCACCACGCTGCTCGACGTGATCATCGGCGCGGTGACCTTCTCCGGGTCCATCATCGCGGCCGGGAAGCTGCAGGGGACCATCACGTCAGCGCCGGTGGTCTTCCCCGGTGCCCGCATCGTCAACGTGGCGATCGCGGCGATCGCGCTGGCGGGCGGCGGTTACATGATCGCCACGCCAAGCCTGGCCGCGTTGTGGATCGTCGTCCTCGCGGCGCTCGTGTTCGGCGTGGCTATGGTGCTGCCGATCGGCGGCGCTGACATGCCGGTTGTGATCTCGCTGCTGAACGCGTTCACCGGCACGGCAGTCGCGATGGCCGGCTTCGTGATCGGCAACTGGGCGCTGATCATCGCGGGCGCGCTGGTCGGCGCCTCCGGCGGGATCCTCACCAAGCTGATGGCCGACGCCATGAACCGGTCGATCCCCAACATCATCATCGGCGGCTTCGGCACCGGCGACTCGGCCGTGGCCGCGATCGCCAGCGCCGGCGCCGGGATCCGGGCAATCGAGGCCGACGACGCGGCCATCCAGCTGGCCTACGCGTCCAAGGTGATCATCGTGCCCGGCTACGGCCTCGCCGCCGCCCAGGCCCAGCACGGCGTCGCCGAGCTTGCCGACCTGCTGGAGTCGCGCGGGGTCGATGTCAGCTACGCCATCCACCCGGTGGCCGGCCGGATGCCCGGGCATATGAACGTGCTGCTGGCCGAGGCAAACGTGCCGTACCCGCAGCTCAAGGAGATGGAGGACATCAACCCCGAGTTCAGCAGGACCGACGTTGCGCTGGTGATCGGCGCCAACGACGTCACCAACCCGGCCGCCCGGCGCGCCGGGACGGCCATCTCGGGCATGCCGATCCTGGACGTCGACCAGTCCAAGAGCATCATCGTGATCAAGCGGTCGATGGGGCATGGCTACGCGGGCATCGACAACGAGCTGTACGCGGATCCGAAGACCAGCATGTACTTCGCCGACGCGAAGAAGGCCCTGGCCGGCCTGACCGCCGCGGTCAAGACCCTGGTCGGCTAGCCCGGCCCGGCTCGTCCTGCGCGCGGCTGGTGACCGGAGGGAGATTACCCCGATGAGCACAGTCGACGCCGATCTGGAGATCGCTAGCCGGCCCGTTAACAATGATGACGGACTGACCCGGGCGCGGGAGGCGCAGGTTGGCGGCATGACCGTGCGGCGGCTGCTGCCGCTCCGGCAGCGCCGGAGCGTCGGCGCATGGTGTTTCGTCGACCACTACGGGCCGATGTCGGTAGACGGATTGGCTGGCATGCGGGTACCCCCGCATCCGCATATCGGCTTGCAGACGGTCACCTGGCTGATCGCCGGCAACGTGCTGCACAGGGACAGCCTCGGCAGCGAGCAGATGATCAGGCCGGGGCAGCTGAACCTGATGACGGCCGGGCGCGGGATCGCGCACGCGGAGGAGTCACCCGCCGAGCATGACCCGCAGCTGCACGGCGTTCAGCTCTGGGTGGCGCTGCCGGACGCACGGCGCCAGGTGGCGCCGGCCTTCGAGCATCACGGCGAGCTGCCCGCGGTCGGCGCCGGCGGCTTCGAGGTGACCGTCTTCCTCGGCTCACTGCCCGGCGCGCGGTCACCGGCCACCGTGTACTCCGAGATCGTCGGAGCAGAGATCTTCGCCGGCCGGACCGCCGCCGCCCTCGGCGGCACCGTGCCCGGCCGGAGCCGCACCGCCTCAGGCCGGGCCGCCGCCGGGACCGCGGGCATCCGGGCCGGCGGGCGTGCTGCCGCTGGCCGGATCCCGGTCGTGCCGTCGCACGAGCACGTGGTCTTCGTCTCCGCCGGGTCGGCTGACGTCGAGGGAACGGCGCTGCGCACCGGGCAGCTGCTCTACCTCGGTACCGGGCGGGAGCAGCTGACGATGGCCGCGCCGGCCGGCAGCAGGCTGTTCCTGCTCGGCGGCGTGCCGCTGGCCGAGCCGCTGCTGATGTGGTGGAACTTCGTCGCCCGGACCCCGGCGGAGATCGCCGCGGCGGCGCGCGAATGGGCTGCTGGGACGTACGGCATGGTGAACGGTTACGACGGCGATCCGCTGCCAGCCCCGCCGCTCGACCCCGTTCGCCTCACCCGCCGCCGCTAGCGAAAGCGCCGGCTTCGGGACTTTCGCCGCCAGGCTTCGCCGCCTCCGCCAGGCCGCCCTGGCTTCGCCGCCCGGGCGGCTGTGACCTTCGCCACTGCCCGGATTCATCGCGAACGGGCGGGGTAGAGGCTGCGCTGGTAAGTTCAGCCGAGCACAATATTCTACTAAGCCTGTCGGTATAATAGTAATCATCTGGCCCGTGCCCCATTGCCACCGAGGAGCTTCGATGGCCCTGCCGGACTTCTTCATCGTGGGTGCCCCGAAGGCGGGCACCACAGCGCTGCACGCGGCGCTGGCCAGGCATCCGGCGCTGTACATGTCGGCGGTCAAGGAACCCAAGTTCTTCTTGACCGACGGCCCGCCGCCGGCCAGGGGCGGCCCGGGAGACGCGGCGACCTACCGGGAGCACGTCTGGCGGCGGGGCGACTACGAGGCGCTGTTCGACTCGGCTCCGGCGGGCGTTCTGCGCGGCGAGTCGACGCCGTTCTACCTGTACGACCGGACCGCGCAGCGGCGTATCCGCGCGCTTATCCCGGACGCGAAGCTGATCGTCATCCTGCGCGATCCGGTGGAGCGGGCGCACTCGAACTGGACCCACCTATGGTCGGCCGGCCTCGATCCCATCGGCGGCGTGGTGCGGGCTTGCGCGGACGAGGACCGCCGGATCGAGGCGGGCTGGGCGGCTTTCTGGCACTACACGGCCCTCGGCCGGTATGGCGAGCAGCTTGAGCACCTGTACACGGTGTTTCCCGGCGACCAGGTCATGGTTTTCCGCTACCGCGCGCTGATCGAGAATCCGGCCGGGGTGCTCGACCGGATCTGCGCGTTCCTGCGGATCCCGACCGGCGTGCTCACCGAGGTGCCGCGGGAGAACGTGACCGCCCATCCGCACCTGACCCTGCGGCACCGTGCGCTGTCCCAGGCCCTGCGGATCGCCGTCACGGCGAGTGCCGTCCTGCCCGGCCGCACCCAGGCGGCCACGACCAGCCAGCTGGAACGCCGTCTACAGCAAGATGCCCCGCCACGCCAGCCGCTCACCTGGGATGAGCGCCAGGCACTCATCCCGCGATTCGAGGCCGATATCCGGCTGCTCGAGCGCATCACCGGCGAGAGCTTCGGCGACTGGCTGGCGCCGCGCGGCGACTCCGGCGGGCTGGTCGGCGCCAGGCCGTCCGAGCAGCGGCAGTCCCGCAACGGCCAGCCACGCGAGTTCTAACCGCCGCCGACGTCAGCGTAGTTCGGTGCGCAGTTCGTGCGCGCCGTCCGCCCTGGTCAGCGTAGTTCGGTGCGCAGTTCGTGCGCGCCGTCCGCCCTGGTCAGCTCGTAGTACCAGCGCTCGTGCCGGTCGCCGAGATCGACCAGGCTCAGGTAGCGCAGGCCGCCGCCTTGCGGCGCCCGCGCCACGCCCGCGGCGGTAACCGCGGTCAGCGCGGCCGGCTCGCTGCCGGTGGCCATGCCGGTGCGTTCCTCGTAGTTCTCCGCTGCGGTGGCGCGGCCGTCGTAGTAGGCGACGACCTGGCCGCCACTGAGCCGGACGGCGCTGACCCGGACCCCGCGAGCGTCCCACGTACCTGGCCGCGGGCTCAGCGCGGTGCCGTGCCACGTCCAGTCCAGGCCGTCCGAGCTGCTCGCGTACTCGGTCGCCATCCGGTCCGTCTGGTCCGGGTCGGTCAGCGGGTGCGTGCACGCCCACAGGTGCCAGCCGTCGTCGTGATGCACGATCACCGGGTCCTTTACCGCGGTCTCGGCATCGCCGGGCAGCACGACCTGGCTGCGCCGGGGCTCGAAGGCGCCCGGGCTGGCGGCCTCCAGCACCTCGACGCGCCAGTGCTTGGTACCTGTCGTCGCGCAGCTCACGTACAGCCGCCAGCTGCCGTCCGGGAGGTACACCAGCGCCGGGCGTTCCAGCGACTCGGCGTCCATCTCCGCCTTGGCGATCGTCAGCAGCGTCTCGAAGTGCACGCCATCGGCCGAGCGCGCTACCACCACCGCGTACCCCCGGCCCTGTCCCAGCGGCCGCCGCAGCCGGTAGGCAAGGTAAATGTTCCCGTTGACCCGGGCGGCGCTCGGCGCTCCAGCCCAGGTCCCTGGCGCCGTCCCTGGCGGCGCGATGGCGACGACAGAGTGGCCGGGCCGGGGCATCCAGGCGGCCACCTCGGGCCTGGCATCGTTGGAGATCACATCGGAACAATAGGTCAACTGCAGGCGTCCTCGCTGCTGGCGCCCGCCGCCGAGCCCGGCCGGCCTGGGCAGGGCGGTGGCCGACCGCCGGTAGCGCAGTCACCGGGAGCCAGCGCGCCAGGCTTCATTCGGCCGGAACGCTGCCTGCGGCAAAGGCGACCAATCCGGCAATCATGATGATGATCCCGAAAACCCGCCACGCGTGGTAACTGCTCGCCACAGCGAATGTGACAAATGCGCCAAGTATCAGTAAAACGATCCCGAAGGCCTTCACTGCATTTCCCGCCACTCCCTGCGCGCCAGTTCGCCCCTGCCAGCAGTGATCGGGGCCGCGCCGCAACCTTTTGGACCGACAGTAGTGGTAAATATCGGGCCTGGCTAAGGCAAAGGGCAACACCGCTGCCCGGCTGGCCCGCCCGGTCAGCTGCCGCCGGGTGGATGCGCACTCTGGTCACGCCGGTCAGCGCAGCCGCAGGACGTTGGGCCGGGCTAGCCGACCTTCGCCGCCACCGCCGGGACCCGGTCGAGGATGATGCCGAAGTGATCGCGGTAGGCGGCGAGGACGGCGTCGTCGGCCGGCAACTCCTGCTCGGTCCTGATCCCGTCCGCAGTCCGGATCAGCGTCCGGCCGGTGATGGAGATCCGGCCGCTGGCGGTCAGCAGCGAGCAAACCGTGGCGCGGGTGAAGTGGGACTCCGGCGAGGTCTGCTGCCACCAGCAGGTGGGTCCGAAGTCAGCCAGCGCCCGCTCGCGCGGCTCAAGCCGGTACTGCGGCTGCCCGTCCCTGATGACGTCGATATCCCCGGGCTCAGCCTTGTCCCCGCCCTCGGCGAGCCGGAAACTGCCAGCGGGATCGTCTTGCTGCCCGCGCTCGCCGAAGCGCAGCGGAAACTCGCTGTGACTGCCGAACCCTACGTCGGCGAGCCAGGGCCCGGCCCCGTCGATCGTGTGCACCAGCAGCGCCAGGTGATCGAACGGCGGCCCGAGCCGGCCGTCGCCGAAAACCCGCGCCGCGAGCAGCCGGACGTCGAAGCCCAGCGCGCCGAGCAGCAGGGCGAACGCCCCGTTGAGCTCGTAACAGAAGCCGCCCCGCCGCCGGGTCACGATCTTGCCGATCAGGTCGCCGGGCGCCAGCGAGATGGCCTCGCCCAGGTGAATGCTGAGGTTCTCGAACGGGACGGCCAGCAGATGCGCTCGGTGCAGCGCATGCAGGGCCGTGCTGTCGGCCTTAGCGGGACGCCCGGTGCCGATCCGGTTCAGGTACGCGGCCAGTTCCTTCTCGTTCATCATGATCAGCCTGCACCTTCAAGCGGCCTTGAGGTCAAGCGAACAACCCGCGGTTGGCTGCCAGGCCAGCATGCTAGCTCAGGACAAGTAAGCTGCCGCCGAGCACGAACGCGAAGGTCGTGCCCGCCAGCCAGATGCCGATCCAGAGCACGCGCGGCAGATAGGTGGCCTTAACGAGGTTAGCCGCGTCACCTTCCGGGCCGCTGTACTCGAGAACGCTCCGGAGGCCGGACACCAGCAGGAACCAGGTGAGCAGGTACGCGACGACTGTCTGCGAGCCGACGCTGCCGTTGCGGGCGAAGAAGTACAGGACAAGGCCGGTAATGACGACGACGCAGAACCCGAATAAATTGCGGATCATCAGCAGCAGGATGGCGAGCAGCAGGATGGCCAGCCACAGCACGGCGACAATGTGCCCGATCGAGATCAGCTTCGCCGCGGCGAGGCCGAAGGCGCTGGAGCCGAGGTAGCCCGCCACGCTCGTCAGCACACCGCCGTTGCCCCTCGTCACCGTCAGCCCGCTGCGGTCAGGCTGCATAGTCACGCTCTGGACGGTCCCGCCCGTAGCGGAGCGGACCAGCGCGTGCGCCCCCTCGTGAGCCATGGTGTCGACGTACCCGAACAGCAGCCAGATGGGCAGCGTGACCATGGCGAGTGCGACTACGCCGAGTAACACGACAGCGGTGGCAGGTAACGGCGCCTGCGTCTGAACGATGCGTTCCAGCATCACGTCGAGCGACGGTGCTGGCGGCGGTGCTGACATGAAGTCACCCCCCCGGGTCCCTGCTGAGGTCTTGCCCGCCCGCAAGGCGGCTCAAGCGTCGGATTCGTGGCCAGACGTCGGCTTCGCTACGTGATGCGCGGGTGCGGTGCGGTTTCGCCGGTTGCCGCGGACTACCTTGTCGGTGAGAGTTGTTAGCTGGCAGCGTTTGATCCGGATTGATCCCAGCCCATGAGGAGCACCCATGCCCACTCGCACCGCCCGTACCGCATGGAATGGCACGCTGCAGGAAGGTGCTGGCCAGGTCGAGCTGACCAGTTCCAAAATTGGCACCTACCAGGTGTCCTTCCCCAAGCGCACGGCCGAGGAGGCGGGCGGCTTCACCAGCCCGGAGGAGCTGATCGCGGCCGCGCACTCGGCCTGCTACGCGATGGCGCTCTCGGCCGAGATCGGCGGGGCGGGCGGCACGCCGCAGGCGCTCGAGGTGCGGGCCGACGTCACGCTGGGCCCCGACCCGGCCGGGGGGCTCCGGCTGACCGGCATCAAGCTCACCGTCCGCGGCGAGGTCGACGACCTGGACGCGGACGGCTTCGCGGCTGCCGCGCAGCGGGCCAAGGAAGGCTGCCCGGTGAGCAAGGCGCTGACAGGCGTTGACATCACCCTGGACGCGGCGCTCGAAGGCTGAGCACAGGCGTGCCGCGTGACCGGATCCTGACATTGGTCCGTGCCTACTGGGTGGACATCGTCTGGGTCGCCTTCATCGGGCTGAACCTGCTGGCCATGCAGTTGCTGTCGGCCTGGCAGACGATCCCGTTCCTGATCATCTGGGTCAGCCTGACCGCGGTCTACGGCTTCCGGCTGTGGCGGCTTGGCTCCACGGTCCTGACCGTCACGGTCGTTACGCTCGCGACCGGCGGCCTGATCGGCTGGCAGGTACTGCGCGGGCAGCAAGACGGGGAATACCTGGCCGAGGTCCCGCTGCTCGCGATGATGTTCGTGGTGATGGTCTGGCATGCCCGCAGGCGGCAGTCGGCCATGGCCGAGATGAAGCTGATCTCAGAGCACAACCTGCTGCTGCTCGATCAGCAGCGCCAGTTCCTGCAGGATGTCTCGCACGAGCTGGGCACGCCGATCACCATCGCGCTCGGTCACGCCGAGCTGATCGAGCACGCCGCGACGGACAAGTCGATCGCCGAGGACGCCAAGGTAGCCGTGGACGAACTGCTGCGGATGCGGCGGCTGGCTAACCGGCTGCTGCTGCTGGCGGCGACGGACGGCCCGGACTTCCTGCGGTCGGCACCGGTAGATGTCGCCGAGCTGATGGTGGAGACACTGCACCGGTGGGCTCAGACGCGCCGGCAGTGGGCGCTCGGCGACCTGCCCGAAGTGACCGTGCAGGCGGACGAGGACCGGCTCACCCTTGCCCTGGACGCGCTGATCGAGAACGCCGTCGACCACACCGATGCGGCCGACCAGATCGAGCTGAGCGCGCGGGCCAGCGGCGACAAGGTCGTGCTGGCCGTGTCGGACTCTGGTTCCGGCATCGCGGCCGCTGACCTGGGGCGGATCTTCGGCCGGTTCTCCCGGATCGACGTCGGCCGGAGCCGGGAAATCGGCGGGTTCGGCCTCGGGCTCGCGGTAGTAAAGGCGATCGCCGAGGCGCACCACGGCTCCGTCCAGGTGCGCAGCACGGTGGGCAAGGGCTCGGTGTTCGAGCTGCTGCTGCCCGCGACGATCGGCGCGGCCAGTCTTTCCCGCCCTATTTTGGACCGCCGGGTAATGCCCAGGTAACCTTTTGGCGGTTTTTGTACTAAGCCAGCTAAGCCAGCGGCAGCACCGCGGAGGTCCGCCGAAGCTTCCGGCGGCTACCTTGACAGCCGCGCCGCCTCCCGGCCAGGGCGGGCGCCGGGAAAACCGGCCAGGGCGGGCGCCGGGAACAATTTTCGCGGCCGCCGACCGCCCGTCACCAGACGGGCACATCAGGCCGGTGGTCGTCCCCCCAACCACGGCCACCGGCCTGATGCGCGGCAATCACCAAAGCAGGGCGGGCATTTGCCCTGCCACGGGGAACATGACGATCCCGGGGTAGCCCCTTGATGCGTGCGTAGCCAGGCTTCTGGCCCAACTTGGCCGCTGCGCCGGGATCGCCTGCTTTCCTCCCCATTGCGCGAACCCACGCCTAACATAGGCACGGTCATCTCGCGCCGTCAGCGGTGCGGACTGTCCGACGTTGTCCGGGCTTTTCCGGCGCGCCAGGGCGGCCCGCGCCGGCCGGCTACCCCCGGGTCGGCTGTGCGTCAGCGAACCCGGGGCAGGCTCGCGATCCAATGGGGGGATCATTGGCCGGCAACTCGCCGCACGAGAACGCGGATCCGCGCCCCGGGCGGGTGGCGACCCAGCAGGACTTCGGACGTGAGCTCACTATTGCCCGGCAGCGGGCCAGGCTGACCGTCCGCGAGGTCGCGCGGTCGGCCGGTTTACCGGCGAGCACGGCCGGAGACTACTTCTCCGGCCGCCACCTGCCGCCGCCTGGCCAGCCGGGCCTGCATGAGATCCTGCGCGCCTGCGGGGAGACCGGCACCGCCCGCTTGCAGGAGTGGACGAGCGCACTCGCGCGGGCGCGCCGGGCGCCGGGCCGCCGGGCGTCCGGCTCCAGAGCCCCCTACCGGGGCCTGGAGAGCTTCCAGCAAGCGGATGCGGCCTGGTTCTTCGGCCGGGCTGAGGTCACGGAGCGGCTTGTCGCGCTGACTGAGGCAGCCGCGGACGGTAATGCCCAGGCCGGGTTCGCCGGAGTGCCGCTCGTGGTAGTCGGGCCGTCGGGATCGGGCAAGTCATCGTTGCTGCGGGCCGGGCTTATCCCGCGCTTGCTCGGCGAGCCGGGCGAGGACGACGGGGGCGACCCGGCGGCCGAGCGGCCGGCCGGTACCGGGAGCGGGCAGCCGACTACAGCGGAGGCCGGCCAGCCAGCGCTGCGCCGGAACGGGCAGCAGGGCGTGGCCGGCCTCGGCCAGGCGAGTGCCAGCCGGGCGCTCGCGCTCTTTACCCCGGGGAGCAGCCCGCTCGCTGAACTTGGCGCGCAGTTGCGCTCGCTGGCCGTAGCTGGCTCCGGGGAGCCGCCAGCTGCCGGTGACGCCGAGATCGCGGAACTGGCCGACGAAATCGGGCGAACCCCAGCGCTGCCTGCCGATCCGGCCGGGACTGTGCCGTCAGCGCTCGCTGGCCGGGCCGGCCGGCCGGTCATCGTGGTCGACCAGTTCGAGGAGGCCTTCACCGACTGCCAGGACGAGAGACAGCGGCAGGCGTTCATCCGCGCCGTGTGCGCACTATCCGGCCCCGCTGTCGTCGTGCTCGCGCTGCGCGCCGATTTCTACGACCGGGCGCTGCGCTACGCCGAGCTCGCCACAGCGCTGCAGGAACGCCAGGTGGTGCTTGGCCCGATGTCGCCCGAGCAGGTACGGTCCGCGATAGTCGAGCCGGCCCGGCTGATGCGCCTCGACGTGGAAGACGGCCTCGTCGAGGTGCTGCTGCGCGATCTGGCCCCGATGACGGCGCACGGCAGCCCGCCAGGCGCGGCGCACGATGCCGGGGCGCTGCCGCTGCTCTCGCACGCGCTGCTGGCCACCTGGGAACACAGCCGCGGCGGCAAGTTGCTGGTGGCCGATTACCAGGCAAGCGGCGGCATCAGGGATGCGATCGCCCGCACCGCCGAGAAGGTCTACGCCGGCCTTGCCCGCGATCAGCAGGAAATCGCGCGCCGGATCTTCCTGCGCCTGGTGCATGTCGCGGGCGATGCCCCGGATACCCGTAGCACCGTCGCGCTGAGCGACCTGCCCGGGCTGCAGGATGGCAGTCCCGCCAGCGATCTGCTCGGCAGGTTCGTCGCCGAGCGGCTGATCACGATGGACGCGGAAACGGCGCAGATATCCCACGACGCACTGCTGACCGCCTGGCCGCGGCTGCGGGCGTGGATCGATACCGACCACGAAAACCTGATGATCCGGCGCCGGATCAGGGAATCAGCACAGGCCTGGGCAGAGTCCGGCCAAGACGACGCGGCGCTGCTTCGCGGCAGCCGGTTGGCCATTGCCCGGAGCTGGGCAGCCGATCAGGGCAACCGCGCCAGCCTGGGCCAGCTGGCGCAAGAGTTCGTGGACACCTCGGTGACCGGGCAGCACATCCGCCAGCGGGCCGCACGGAACCGGAGCAGGCGGCTGCACCGGCTGGCAGCGGCATTCGCCGCGCTTGCGCTGGTGACCGTCAGCGTGGTCGGGTACGCGTTCCAGCAGCGGCAGGCGGCCGGCGCCGCCCGCGACAACGCCATGGCGGCGCTCGACCAGGTGGAATCGCGTGCGGTGGCCATCGAAGCCGACCAGCTCCGGGCGCAGAACGTCGCGCTGGCCAGCCAGCTCGGCCTGGCCGCATACCGGCTCGCCGCCACCCCCGACGCGCGGGCCAGCCTGCTCGATTCCTCCGGAATGCCAGCCGCCGGACGGCTGGCCGACTCCGCAAGCCCGGTGCGATCGGTCAGCCTCAGCCCCGGTCGGCGGGTGCTGGCAGTGGCTGCCGCAGACGGCACGTTGCGGCTCTGGGAGGTGGCCCAGGCCGGGCGGCCCGCCCCGCTCGGCGCCCCGTTGCTGCCGGAGAGCAGCGAACCGCTTAACGCTGCCGCGTTCAGCCCGGACGGCCGGATCCTGGCCGCCGCAGGCGCCGGGAAGACAGTTTCACTGTGGAACGTGAGTAACCCCGGCGACCCCGTTAATCTCGGTGTTCCGCTGGCTGGACCCGGGAGCACTGTGTATTCGCTGGCTTTCAGTCCCGATGGGCGCATCCTCGCGGCCGGCCGTGCCGATAACACGGTGCGGCTGTGGGATATGGCTGGTCCGGGCCGTCCCAGATCGCTGGCGACGCTGACCGGGGCGGCCGGATACGTCGAGTCCGTGGCGTTCAGCCCGGACGGCAAGACGCTCGCGGCGGGCAGCGCGGACGCGACGGTACGGCTTTGGGATCTGGCCGATCCGGCCAGTCCGAGGCCGCTCGGCCGGCCACTGCGGGGCCCGGCCGGGCCGGTGACCTCGGTGGTGTTCAGCCAGGACGGGCAGCTCGCGGCCGGCAGCGGTGACCACAAGGTCTGGCTGTGGAACGTCGCTAAGCCCGGCCGGCCAGTGCCCGCCGGGCCGCCGCTGGCGGGCGCCGCGAACCGGGTCAACGCGGTGTCGTTCAGCCCGGACGGGCAGCTGCTCGCGGCCGGCAGCAGCGACGCTGACGTCCGGGTGTGGAATCTGGCCACCCGGCAGCTGACGGCCGTGCTGCCGCACCCGCAGCTGGTCACCTCGCTTGCCTGGGCCGACCGCGGGCATCTAGTGAGCGGCGATGCGGACGGGTTCGCCCGGATCTGGACGCTGCCGTCACCCGTGCTGCAAGCCGGGGCGCCGGTGAACGCCGTGGCGTACAGCCCGGACGGCGGGATGCTGGCCGTCGGCAGCACGGACCTGCAACTGTGGAATCCGCGCACCCGTCAGCGGCTCGCCGCCGAGCCGGTGACCGGCCCGGGGTCCGGGCAGGCCAGGAACGTCAACGCGGTGGCATTCGCGCCCGGCGGGCAGCTGCTGGCGGCCGGCTACGGCAACGGGATGATCCAGCTGTGGCGCGCGGCGGCTGCTGGCACGCTGGTGCCGCTCGGGCCGCCGGTCCCGGCGTCCGCCAGCAGCCGGGTGGAGTCCGTTGCCTTCAGCCCGGACGGAGGGATTCTCGCCACCGGCGGCGGGACCATGCGGCTGTGGTCGGTCAGCGATCCGGCCCGCCCCCGGCCGCTGGCCACGGCGCACAGCGCCGGCCTGGCCACGGTGTTCTGCGTGGCGTTCAGTCCCGGCGGGCATATCCTGGCCGCAGTCGGCTCCGACGGCCGCACCCGGCTGTGGGACGTCGCCAGCCCGGCCCATCCCAGGCCGCTCGGCAAGCCGCTGGCCGGGTCATCAAGCTACGCGATCACGGCGGCGTTCAGCCCGCACGGCGGCACGCTCGCGGTCGGCAGCGCGGACAAGACCGTCCGGCTGTGGTCGGTCAGTGATCCGGCACGGCCGCGGTTGCTTGGCCGGCCGCTGAACGGGCCGGCCAGTTATGTCTATTCGGTTGCCTTCAGCCCGGACGGCAAGACCCTCGCCGCGGGCGTCACCGACGGCACCGCCTGGCTGTGGGACGTCCGCGATCCCGCCCGGCCCGGCCTGTGGGCCACCCTCACCGGGCCGGCCCTGCAGGTGTACTCGGTGGCATTCGGCCAGGGTGGCCGGACCCTGGCGGCCGGCAGCGCCGACGGCACCGTGCGGCTGTGGGACACCAGCCCGGCGGCCGCGGCCCGCGCCGTCTGCGCCGTCAGTGGGCAGCCGCTCACCAGGGCCGAATGGGCGTCGTACATCCCGGACGTCGCCTACCATCCGCCCTGCCGCTGAACTGGTCAGCGGGACAGCCGGGCGGAGGCTAGCCGCTGGTCGCTGCCGGCCAGCAGCCAGGCGGACAGCTGGCCTGGCGAGTGGCTGGTGACAATCTGCAGATCGGTGCCGGGCAGCACGGGACGGTGATATTCGAACTCGGCCCTGGCCGGCAGCCAGTCGAGCCCGGCCAGGATGTCCTCGGCAGCGGCCCAGTGGATGGCGTTGTTGACGTGCCCTGCCGTGTCGAAGTCACTGGCGCGCAGCGGCCAGCTCCGAACGGGCTCGGCGGGCTGGCCGGGCGGCCCGGGGTGAGACAGCCGCGCGGACACGGTGCGGCCCTGGGCAGCGCCCCCGTACAGGCGGTAGAACATCTCTCCCAGCGGTGCCGGGTGCCCGTCCGCCCGGGTGACGGCCGCCCATACTGCCGTGGCCTGGATGAGATCATGACCGCCCGGCCCGGCGAGCGTCGTGGTGCGCTCGGCCCACCGCGGGCCGGTCGCCGAGCAGAAGGTCCGCAGCGTGACCCGGTCGCGGTGAGCCGGATAGCCATGCACGGCGATGGCGACCCGGCGAACCAGCCAGGCATACGGCTCGGCCAGGCCGGCCTCGGCGCGATCGTCCTCTGCGGCCTCCTGCAGGTACCTGGCCAGCGCGTCGAACCGCAGCCGGCCTGCCGGGGTGACGTCGGTGCTCCGGACCAGGCGGGCTGCGGTCGTGAAGACGCGGCCGGCCGCTGGGTCAGCTGCGAAAGCCGGCGCAGCCGTCGTCACGCGCCGTGCCCGCTGTCTGGCTGACCGCCGTGCCCGCCAGCTGGCGCACCGCCTGACCCGCCGCCCGGCGCGCTGCCTGATCGGCCCTCTGATCGGCCCTCTGATCGGCGGTCTGATCGGCGGTCTGACTCGGCGTCTGATCGGTCCCGTGGCACTGCCCGGCCGGCCGAGCCGCTGCCGTTGGCGTGCCGCTGGTCCACCTGCAGCGCCAGCTGCAGGCCCGCCCCCGTGCCGCGCGAGTAGCGCGGCCCGATCAGGTCAAGGAAGGGACTCGACCGCGGATGGCGGCTGAAGCCGTCGGGCGGCGAAAGCATGATGGGCACCGCCCGGCGGTCGAGGGTTAGGGCGAGTCCGTCCAAATGCTACTGCCGCCGGGCCTGGGCCGGTGATCTGCCGGCCGCGTCTGGCCCGGCTGGCAGACTGCCCTTCGTGCGACTCCCGCGCCGTGGACCGTTCCGTGACCTGCCCCGTGAGGTAACAGTCCTCACGGCGGTCTCGTTCACGGTCGCGCTCGGATTCGGGATCGTCGCTCCTGGCATCCCGGGATTCGCCCGCCACTTCGGCGTGAGCACCGCCACCGCCGCTAGCGTGATCAGCGCGTTCGCATTGATGCGGGTGCTCGGGGCGCTGCCATCCGGGCGGCTGGTGGACCGGCTCGGCGAGTACCGGGTGATGTCCGCTGGCATCTCCGTCGTCGCGGTGAGCAGCATACTGGCCGGGTTCTCCGCGTCGTTCGGGCAGCTGATCCTGCTGCGCGGGATCGGCGGACTTGGCTCGGCGATGTTCAGCGTCAGCGCTCAGACCCTGCTGCTCGGCAGCGTTCCTAGCGAGCAGCGGGGGCGCGCTACCGGCCTGTACTCCGGCGGCTTCCTGATCGGCGGCATCAGCGGCCCCGCGATCGGCGGGCTGATTGCCGCATGGTCCCTGCGGGCGCCGTTTTTCATCTATGGCGGCTTGCTCATCATTCCGGCGGTCATCGCCGCGGCTGCGCTACGCGGCGCGCCTGCGCAGGCCGGCCGGGATGCGCCGCGGACGGCGCCGCGGTTCGCCGAGGTCACCCGCGCGCTGCGGAGCGCGGCATACCGCGCCGCGGCCTCGGCGAACCTGGCGGACAACTTCGCCGCCATCGGGGTGCGCAGCGCCATCGTCCCGCTGTTCGTCCGCGATGTCCTGCACCAGTCGGCCGTCTGGACGGGCATCGGCTTCCTCGTGGTCGCCGCCGTCAACGCCGCGACGCTGCTGCCCGCCGGCCGGGCGGCGGATACGCTCGGCCGACGGCCGGTCATCATCGGCGGCTGTGGTGTATCCGCCAGCGGGATGGTCCTGCTGGCGCTGCTGCCCGGGCTCTGGGGATACCTGGCCGCGCTGGCCGTCTTCGGCCTGGGATCGGGGCTGCTCGACGTCGCGCCCGCGGCGATCATCGGCGACATCATCGGCGGCAAGGGCGGCACCGTGGTCGCATCGTTCCAGATGGCCGGCGACATCGGCACGGTCACCGGCCCGGTGGCGGCCGGGTACCTCGTTGACACGATCTCCTATGGCGCGGCGTTCACGCTGGCCGCGGCGGTACTCGTGGCAGCGGCTGCGCTCGGGCTGCACGCCCCGGAGACCAGATGGCGCGGCCCGGAGTTAGCCCGCTCGGCGCGGCCGGGATAGCTTGCTTGGCGCTGCCCGGCCGGCCATTAGCTTGCTTGGCGCTGCCCGGCCGGCCATTAGCTTGCTTGGCGCTGCCCGGCCGGGCCGGGCTTGCTCGCGATGCCCGGCCGGGCCGGCCCGCTCGCCACTGCCGGCCCGGCCCGGCTGGTTACCAGCCGAGTTCGCTGAGCCGGTCGTCGTCGATGCCGAAGTGATGGGCGACCTCATGCACGACAGTACGGCGTACCTGGTCGGCGACTTCTTCCTCCGTCCGGCAGACCGCGCAGATCGCCCGGCGGTAGATGGTGATCCGGTCCGGGAGCACGCCCGCGTAGTGCGTGCTGCGGCTGGTCAGCGGGATGCCCTGATAGAGCCCGAGCAGTCCGGGCGGCCCCGCATCGTGCTCGACTGTGACAGCCACATTGCGCATCAGCCTGCCGAGATCATCCGGCAGGTCATCCAGCGCCATGACGACCATCTCTTCGAACCGGCCGGGTGCCACGTCCATCACCGGCCCATTGTCGGACGACGGCGCCCCGGCAGCCAGCCCGGGCCCCGGCATCCAGCCCAGGCAGCTCATCGGCTGCCGTTGTTTCGCCGGCAGCCTTTGCGGCTGCTCAGCAAGCGGCAGCCAATCACGGCGAGGCAGGCCCCGAAAATGAGCCACGGAACTAGGGGCAGCATGTCGGCGATAGTCAACCTTGGCCCCCTTCGCCGCGCGTTTTCGGCCGGATCGCTTTCCGAGGAAAGCGCAGCGGCGCGAACGGCGCGTGAAGCCCCTGTGTTGACGGCGTGGAGGGGCCTCGCCCGCGGTCAGTTCAGGCGCGGCAGGGTAATGCTGATTCTGGTGCCCTGGCCGGGGGTGCTGGTAACGTCCAGCCGGCCATCGTGGCCGCGGACGAGCTCGGCGACGACGGTCAGGCCGATACCGGTGCCGGCGACTCCGGCTGCATGGCGGCCGCGGAAGAACCGCTCGAAGATGTGCGGCAGCTCGTCGGGCTCGATGCCGACGCCGGTGTCGCTGACGCTGAGCGCGGCCTGGCGGTCGCGCGGCCCGGCCTCCAGCAGGACGCTGCCGCCAGCCGGGGTGAACTTCAGCGCGTTGATGAGCAGGTTGGTGATCACCTCATGCAGCCGGCCTGGGTCGCCAGTGATCTGCACCTCGGTGAGCCGCCGCGCCAGGCTGACGCCTGCCGTATCGAAGGAGCCGGACAGGCTGTCGGCCGCGCCGGCGGCGATCTGAGCCAGGTCACACTGCTGCTGGCTGAGCTGCAGCGCGGCTGTCTCAGCCGAGGCCAGGACGCGCAGGTCCTCGACGAGGCGGGCGAGCCGCAGCACCTCATCGTGCAATGACGCGAGCTGGCCGGGAGTCGGCTCGGCCACGCCGTCCAGGAGCGCCTCGTGGCTTCCCTGCAGCACGGCAATCGGGGTGCGCAGCTCATGCGCGATGTCCGCGACCAGGTTGCGCCGCAGTTTCTCCTGGCGGGCGAGCGAGTCAGCCATCTGGTCGAAAGCTTCCGACAGGTCGCGCAGCTCAGCTGGCCCCCGCACATCGCCGGCCCGGGCGGCGCGATCACCCCCGCCCATCGCCTGCGCCACCGCGATCAGCCGTGCCACTGGCAGCGTGATCCGTCGCGACACGGTCAGCGCCACCAGCAGCGCGAGCAGCGCTGCGAGGCCGGCTGCGCCGGCAATCGCCCGCCACAGATCCGTCCGGAGCGCATCATCTGCCCCGGCCAGGCCACTCCGGCTGAACCGGACGATGACATGCCCGGCTAGCTGCTGCCGGACCACGACCGCCGCCTGGCGTTCAGCACTCGACGAGAGCCCGGAGAAGCCTGGCGAGGCGCTGACCAGGTGGCCTGCCCGGTCGCGGACTTGCACGTCCGCGCCGACCTGGCCAGCCAGATCCAGCACAGCCGACAGATCCGCGTTGGCCCAGCTATCGGAGCGAGCCCAGGCCACCCCGGCGGCCGCTGCGGCGGCGCGGGTCAGGCTGGACTGCTGCCGTGTGACCAGGTGGGAGACATCAGTGGCGACGAACACTGCGGTCAGCCCGGCGAGCAGGGCGACTGCCGTCAGCGCGACGCCGACGAAGGCGAGCGCAAGCCGCAGCGCGATCGGGCCGCCGCCGACTCTAGCCATCCCGGCTGATGCCAAGCCGGTAACCGCCGCCCAGCACTGTCTGGATGATCGCCGGGCTTCCGGGCTCTTCCTCGATCTTGCGGCGCAGGTTCTTCACGTGCGAGTCGACGGTCCGCTCATAGCCTTCGAACTCGTACCCGCGGACGCGGTTGATCAGCTCGAACCGTGAGTAAACCCGGCCAGGAATGGTCGAGAGCGTGACGAGGACTCCCCATTCGGTAGGGGTCAGCTGCACCTCGGCACCGCGGACCAGCACCACCCGCCGTGGTTCGTCGATAACCAGCGCGCCGCCGCCGAATCGGCTCACCCCCAGCTCGGTGGCTGATGCCGCGCCGCGCCGCAGGATCGCCTGGACCCGTAGCACCAGCTCGCGAGGACTGAACGGCTTGGTCACGTAGTCGTCCGCACCCAGTTCCAGGCCAGCAATCCGGTCCTCCTCGGCGCTTCGCGCCGTCAGCATCAGGATCGAGGGAGCACCGGCCGCCCGGATCTCCCGGGCCACTGTCTCGCCGGGCACGTCCGGAAGTCCGAGATCCAGGACGACCAGATCCGGCGTGGCCGAATTGGCCAGGCTGATCGCCTCTGCGCCCGAACCGGTCGCCAGCACCAGGTAACCGGCCCGCTCCAGGTACGAGCGGACCAGATCCCTGAGCTTGCGCTCGTCTTCTACTAGCAACACAGTGGCCGGCATCGAATCTCGCCTCCGTCCGCTTCGGCCGCCGAGGCGAGTCGCGGCCTGCGGCCTGCGGCCCGCGGCCCAGCACAAATGATCCCACGTCAGCCCGGTGCGCTGCCGTCTTGACGTGATGTACCTAGGCTGCGACCGGGCTGGCGCACCTGCAGGCCGCGTGTGCCTCGTGGCCGGCCCGCAGTGCGGACCGCTATACCGGACCGGGTGACGCCACCACCACTAACCCGTACAGCGTCAGCTGGCCAGTAGCTGCTCCACCCGGGACACCAGTTCCCGGAGGTTGTCCTGGGACGTCGCCTCGCGAGCCTCGCGCGGGGACAGCCAGCGCAGCGGCGCGCCCGGATTCTCCGCCCGCGCCGCGGCCGGATCCTCGGTAGTAAGGACGAACCGCACGTCCGCATGCTCGTGCGCGGGCTCCCGGCCGCCCGCCGGAACCGGCACGATCACCACCTGCCGGACCTGGGCGTCCGGCCACGGCGCCAGATCGGTCAGCCCGGTCTCCTCTTCGGATTCCCGCAGCGCGACGGCCAGCGGATCGGTTTCTCCCGGATCGGCGTGGCCGCCGACCTGAAGCCATGCCTGCTGCCGCTGATGCCAGCGCAGCAGCATCCGGCCGCTGCCCGGATGCACGATCAGCGCCGACGCGGTGACGTGCAGCGGAGCCGACCGCAGCCACGGGTCGGCCGCCGTCTCGGCGAGCACGCGCAGCCGAGCGACATCGGCCACCTCGGCCGCGCTCGCGGCGCGGTACCGGCCGAGCACATCGAGGAGGGGGCGATCTGGCGGCAACATCGGCATGACACTCCGGGTAGCAGCGGGACTGTAGATGGCATCGGGCAGGCGGGGATATCAAGGCTAACCGGCTTGCGACGGCAGCCAGACGACTGCCAGGCGGGTGCGCGCGCCAGCCCGGCCGGACTATCCGCTGACCTATTTCAAGATCATTCTGCATTCAGCCGATCCGGGCGACCGCTGCCGGAACGACTCGTCCCGGGCAATCTCGGGCGCCAGGATCTTCAGCGCGACCCACCGGTCAAGCCGGACGTCGAGCGCGCGGTAAACCACGGCCATGCCGCCCCAGCCGATCTGCTCAGCCAGCCGGTAGCCGGCGATTGCGCGCCAACCGCGAAACCGCCAGTTGCCAGTGGGGCTTCGTCCGCCACCGGCCTCCACATTCCGCCGGTCCGCCCAATTCCGCTAGCGGTAGAAGTCAGTAGCGGGAATGTATGATGGCAACAGAACACGGCGGGTGCTGCAGCACGGCCTGGCCTACCGAGCCGAGCAGTAGCCGCCGGATCGGACCAAGTCCCCGGGAGCCGATTACCAGCAGGCCCGCGCGGCTTGCGGCCTCGTGCAGGGCCCTGGGCGGGGCATCTGTGCGCAGCACTGCTGTCACGTCCACGGCCGGGAACTCGCTGCGCCATGGGCCGAGCACCTGCTCTAGGCGATTTTTGGCAAGCTGGCGCATATCCTCGCCATACGTGGTGCGTTCCCCGCCGCTGTGATCGCCCCGCGCGCTGGCCAGGCTGAGATAACCGCTCCGCACCGGGAGTGGCGGGATCCACCAGCTGAGCACGGCGGTGAGCGGGACCTGCCGGAGCGCAGCCTCCTGGAAAGCGAAGCCGGCCGCGGCTTCCGCCGCCAGCGAGTCGTCTATCCCGACGACGACCTTCTCCCCGTGCCAGCTTCCGTCGCCATACGCGAACACCACCGGCTGGTGCGCATGCGCGGCCACCCGGGAACTTACCGAGCCAAGGCCAAGCCCTTCCCATGCGCCCGCGCCGCGGACTCCCAGGACGAGAAGTTCGCTTTCCCCTGCGACCTGGAGCAGCCCGTCCGACGGCCAGCCCGTCCGACGAATGCCATTTATGGTCACGCCCGGCGCGATCTCCCGGGCTAGCCGGACGCTCTCGCTGACGATATCCGGCCCGCTTGTTTCCGGCAGGCTGGCAGCTTCCGCACCCGGTCGCTGACCTTGCGGCAGCCGCCCGACGTGGCAGACGGTCAGCGGGATACCCCGCATGCTCGCCTCGCTGACCGCCCAGCTGACCGCGGCCGCGCTTGGCGCTGAGCGGTCGACGCCGACGACGACGCCGTGCCGGTTCGTCACGGTCACTCCTCGATCATCTCAGCTGGCCGGCTGGCTCTGCTCGGCCGGCGGGTGAGCGTCGCAACCGCCACGACGACGGCGCCGGCCGCGGCGAGCGTGATCATGACCGACGGGAGCTGCAGAGAGAAGGTTTTCCGGCAGCATCAGCAACGTCCCCGGCCGACGACGCTGATCGCCGCGGCGCGCCCCCGGCACCGGCATCTCCTCTGCTGGCACGTAGCGGATCCTGTGCTGGGCCGCCACGCAATCCTTGGCTGCCACGGGGACGCTTGCCTAGGGCCGAATGACCTCGCGAGACGGACTTCCGGCACTGCGCAACGGACCGGCCGCGGTGGACGATTGGAGCTGTGGCTACTGCAGGTTTTAGCCCCGTGCGGCGATGGCTGGCCAAGCATGTCGCGCTAGTGCTGCTCGTCCTGACCGGATCCGGACTGGCCGCTGGCGCGGTTCTGCATCTCGCGCAGGCCGGTGCTGCCGGAGACCTGGCGTGGATCGCCGTAGGGGCGTGCGGAGCAATGTATGCCCTGTGGGCGGTTGCGGACAGTCTCCGAAATGGGCGCGTTGGCGTGGACATTATCGCCGTGCTGGCTCTCGGCGGTGCGCTCGCGGTCGGAGAAAACCTGGCCGCCGCTGTCATCGGCGTCATGGTGACCAGCGGGCGGGCCCTTGAAGAGTGGGCGGCTGGCCGGGCCCGCCGCGACCTGCATGCCCTGCTGCAGCGGGCGCCGAGGACCGCGCGCCGGTACCGCGGCGGCGCTCTTGAGACGGTACCGCTAGATGTGGTGGTTCCCGGTGACGTGCTGCTGGTGGCACCCGGCGACGTGGTTCCCGCGGACGGGACGGTGGCCGGCCCCGCAGCGGTCCTGGATGAGTCGGCCCTGACCGGTGAGCCACTCCCGGTCGACCGGGCCAAGGGGGAGCCGGTCCGCAGCGGCGTGGTCAACGCCGGGCGCCCGTTCGACCTGCTGTCGACGGCCAAGGCCGCCGACAGCACCTACGCCGGGATCGTGCGCCTGGTGTCCGAGGCAGAGGCGACACCGGCCCCGTTCGTCCGGCTGGCTGACCGTTACGCGCTGTGGTTTCTGCTCGTGAGCCTGGCCGCGGCCGGCGCCGCCTGGGCAGTTGCCGGGGCCACGCGAGCAGTAGCCGTGCTGGTCGTGGCCACGCCGTGTCCGTTGATCCTGGCCGCTCCCGTTGCCCTGGTGTCAGGGCTATCCATCGCCGCCCGCCGCGGCGTGGTGGTCAAAGGCGGCGGCGTGCTTGAGCGCCTCGCCCAGTGCACGACGCTGCTGCTCGACAAGACCGGGACCCTCACCAGTGGCCGTCCGGCTCTGGCCGAAATCCTCCCGGCGGGGCCGCTGCCCGCTGCCGATGTGCTGCGCCTGGCTGCCTCCCTGGACCAGGTATCCCAGCACGTCCTCGCCGGCGCGGTCGTCCGCGCCGCGGCCAGCCGTGGCTGCGAGTTGGCGTTGCCTGACCAGGCCGAAGAGATCCCCGGCCAGGGCATCCGCGGAATTGTCGCGGGTCACCAGGTCGCGGTGGGCAAAGCAGCCTGGATCGGCGTGACCGGTTCCCCGGCGTGGGCGAAGACCGCGCGCCGCCAGGCACGGCTCGACGGGGCGCTGACGGTGTTCGTGGCCGTGGACGGCGTACCGGCCGGGGTCCTGGTCCTGGACGACCCGGTCCGGTCCGACGCGGCGCGGACCATCCGCTCGCTGCGAGCGGGCGGCATCAGCCGGATCGTGCTGGTCACCGGAGACCGGGCCGAGGTGGCAGGCACCATCGGCACCGTCATCGGGGTGGACGAGGTCCTCGCCGATCGCACCCCGGCGGAGAAGCTCGACGCCGTCCGCATCGAGCGCCGCGCCGCGCCCACAATCATGGTGGGGGACGGGATCAACGACGCGCCCGCCCTGGCCCTGGCGGACGTCGGGGTGGCGATGGGGGCACGGGGCGCTACCGCCTCATCGGAGGCCGCGGACGCCGTGCTTACCGTTGACCGGCTTGACCGGCTCGGGGAGGTCACCGCGCTGGCCCGGCGCACCCGGCGGATCGCCTTGCAGAGCGTGCTCGCTGGCATGGCGATGTCCCTGGCGGCGATGGCCGTGGCGGCAGCAGGCCTGCTGCCCGCGGTGTGGGGAGCCCTTGCGCAGGAGGCAATCGACGTGGCCGTCATCCTCAACGCCCTGCGCGCGCTGCGGCCTGGCTCGGGCGCACTGCGTCTGACCGCCGGGGACGCGGCGCTGACGAGGCGCTTTCAGGGCGAGCATGAGGTCATCCGAGCGGCTATTGACCAGCTGCGCGTTGCGGCAGACTCGGTCGGGGTCCTCTCGCCCGCCGAGGCGATGGCCGTGGTCCAGCGCGTGCACCGGCTGCTCGTCGAGCAGATCGAGCCGCACGAGCAGGCCGAGGAACATGAGCTGTACCCGGCCCTGGACCGGCTACTCGGCGGCACTCAGCCAACGGCCACCATGAGCCGGGCGCATGCCGAGATCACCCATCAGATCAGGCGGCTCGGTCAGCTGATCGATGACATCGGCGCCGGCCAGCCCGATGACGCTGACCTGGCCGACGTGCGCGGTCTCCTTTACGGGCTGCACGCCATCCTGCGCTTGCATACGGCGCAGGAGGACGAGAGCTACCTATCGCTCGGCGACGACATCGCAAGCTCGCCAGACGACGGGCATACCGGGCGCCGGGGTGCCGCGCATAGCTCCGGGCTGGCCGGAATATGACTGGCGTCGCGGTGCGGGTTCCACTGCCATCACCTCGGATTTAGCTGCCCGTCCATCGCCGCAGCAGTGGAGCCGAGCCGGCCGAGGACCGGCGCCGCCGGTGGCCAGGCGCCGCCGGTGGCCCGGCTACGTTGCGCTGAGCGGGCCCCTCATCGGGACGTCGGCGTCGCCCGTTCGCGCCGCAGCTCGCGGGCAATCTGGCCAGCCCAGGCCTCGATCTCGGGCCAGTCCCGGAAGTCACCAGCAGGGAGCAGCGCCGCGCCGGCTGCTGTCTTCCTCATCAGGCGCCCGGCGATGCCGAGGTTCTCCGGGTCGAGCGCTCCGAAGAAGACGCGATGATCCTGAGCGCCAATCAGCGCCCTGAGCTCGGTGATCTCCTTCGGTTCTGCGGCGGCCTTCGCATCGTGCCCATGGGCGTCAATGGCCTCGGTGCCCAGCGGCCCGCTGCTGAAGAGCCACACGGGCCTGCTGGCCAGCACCGCGCGGTTGCGCCGCACGAAATGCGATGCCTCCTTCTGCCAGCGCCCGGCATAGACGGCGCTGCCAATGACGAGTGCGTCCCAGTCGGCCAGGTTGGCTACGGCCGCTGCCTGGCGAGCCTCCGCCTGCAGCCCGGCTTCGCCCAGCGTCACGGCGATACGCTCGGCGATGCCGCGGGTGGCACCGTGCTTACTCGCGTAGACCACTAGTGTCCGCATGGCCTCTCACCTTCTTGTCCCATGGCCATCCCGGATTGATGGGCAGGTATGGCGCCACAACTTCAGGATGGCGTCTGCAGGTAGTCGTCCCGCAGAGGCAGCTGGCCCTAACCGCCGGGACTTTCGCCCCGATCTGGGTCGGCCTGGCCAGAATTCCCCGGCGCATCCGGCTCGGGCCGGATCTTGACCAGGACGTCCAGCTGCTCTAGGGCAGCTGCCAGGCCCTCGGCGAACACCGCCAGGTCGGGCGCGGCCGCAGGGTCGCCGACGATGTCGAAATTGAGCTGGCCGGCATACGACAGCGCCCCGACGCTTATCGTGATGTTGCCTTGCACCACCCCGACCTGGAACACCTCCATTACCTTCGCGCCCGCGAAGTACAGTGGCCCGGGCGGGCCGTGCAGGTTGCTAACGAGCACGTTGACGAGGCGCTGCCGGGACATAGTGCGCACCATCAGGCGCTGCAGGACACGGCCGCCTGGCTGGTACGGGGGGAGCCGCTTGCGCTCGGTGGTTGCCCGGATGATCCGGGCCAGCCGGCCGACCGGATCGCAGTCGCCCACCGGCAACGGCACGAGCATGACCCCCACCCGATTCCCGCTGGCCTCCGGATCCGCTGGCCTACGTATCGACGCCGCGACAGAGGCCTTGATGACCAGTTCCGGTGTCAGCTCACTGCGGGCATCGAGCAGGCGGTTGGCGCCTCCGGCCACTGCCGCAAGCACGACATCGTTCACCTTCCCGCCATGGGCGTGCGCCACCGCTCTGGCGCGTTCCAGGTCTGCGCGTACCAGCAGCAGACGGCGACGCGTGCCTACCGGACAATTCAAGGACACTCGTGCCGCCCGGCCTTCGCCCGCAGCCTGCCGGGCCTGCCAGGCCAGGACGCGCAAGCGGTGGATCAAGATGAGCGGCCGCCGCAGCCGGGACCAGCCAGCAGCCAGTGCGCGGCCGCGCCGGCGCAGGTCGCCGGCCAGCAGCTCCCGGGCGCCCGGCCTGGGCACTGGCACCCAGGGTGGCGGGTCCGGGGCCAGCACATCGGGAGCAGGGTCAAGCAACGCGCCGATCATTGCCAGCGCGGCCACGCCGTCGGCGACAACGTGATGGAACCGGATGAACAAGCCGACGTCCCGGTCATGCAGTCCGGTCAGCAGCCACATTTCCCATAGCGGCCGGGCCCGGCTCAGTGGCTGCTCATCGAGCTCGGAACAAACGTCTAGCAGCTCTGCCTCGCCGCCAGGCGCGGGCACCGCCCGGGTCCGGACATGCTGCCGGATATCGAAGCCGGCAGCATCGACCCAGATTGGCGGTCCCGGGCTGAAACGTGGCCGGTAAAGGATCTGACGCAGCCGAGGTACTAGGTGCAGGCGCTGCTCAAGTACCGCGCAGATTGCGTCGCCGCGCGGTTGCCCTGAGGCGGAGACAAGCGAAGTGCCGTCGAGGATGGCGAGCGCCGCGACGTGCATGGGCAGCCCGTGATCCTCGACGCGGAGATTGCTCACGTCGAGCGGGCTCAGCCAGTCAAGCCGGCCGGTGCCACGTGTATCTCTTGCCAAGGAGGCTCACGTCGTTTCCAGGTATCAGTTGACGCTGGCCGAGATTACCTCGTATCGCCAGGGGCCTGGCCTGCGGCCGGCGCTGTCCGCATGCCGCCAGCAATTATCCGCTACCCGGGCGCGGTTAGAGGCCGTTGGCGAACTTGATCGTTACCGGTGCAATGAGCGGCTTGCCGACCTCCAGCTGGATCTGGGCGTGGGCATTCAGCGGAATGTCACGCGGGCTGGCCTCGTACCGGCGGCCGTTGTAGATCGCGACAACCGGCCCATTCGCCGGGCCGACCTGGTCCGGACCAAGCGGCTGGCCCCACAAGTCGAAGAAGTCGCCCAGGGTAAAAGTCCGCCGAACCGGGGACTCGATATGAATAATGCCGTCGGCAGCGTGGGTGTGCAGCCAGTAAAAGCAACTGCCCGTAGAGATAAACGGGCCCTGCGGGGTGTCCTGGGCCCTGCCGCCGGGAATGCCGATGGCGGCCGGTACTTGGCGCGGCGACCCGTGCACGAAAATGGTCAAGTGCGCGTGGATGTGGAAGATGGTCTGCTCGCTGGCCTGGCAGCTGATCCCGTCGACGCGCTTGCCTGCCGCCCCGGTAGCAGCGCTCGCCAGCGGCGCCGCGGCAGGAATCGGCATCCCGCCCTCGGGTCCGGCCGTAGTAGTTCCGGAGACCGGCTTGAGCGGGCCCAGCGTGCTGAGCGACGCCAGCTTGAGCTGCGGTTTCCCGCCGCTTGCAGCGCCCGCGCCGCCGCTGCCGCCGCCCACTGCCAGGCCGATGCTCACCGCCGCGATTATCAGCACCACCGCGGCACTGACGCCGATGATCCAGTTACGGCGCCGCTTGCGTGCCTCCGCTGCCCGCATCTGGGCGACCCTTGCCCGGGCTTGCTGCCTGCCTCTGTTGGCCTTGGACACTGGTTCCTGCTCCCCATCTGCCTGGACCCCAAGTGAGGATAGTTGGCGGCCAAACCCAGTGCGACGGAACCTCCTGGCCGGCCAGGCTGCCCCGCGAGGCCGCCCGATCTGCGCCTCGTTCATTCAACCGGGCAGCGTGAGGTCTAGTTCGAGCCAGCGGTAGCGTCGAGCTTCCCCACCAGCCGGTCGCTGTACAGGATCGGTAGCGCGAAGTACCCCCAACGACGCTTGGCAGCGGGCTTGTACATCTCCAGCTGATAGTCGAATCCAAAGAGGTCGACCGTGCGCTTGCGGTCGTGTATCAGCCGGTCGAAGGGAGACAACAGCGCCGCACGCCCCGCGAACGGCTGGCCCAGCAAAGAAGGATCGACTCGCCACGTCCCCTTGACACCCGCCACCACGGCCAGCTCGCCCGCCTCGCCCACGTCCGCGGGCTCGACCGGACATTCCGGTCCCCGGGCGCGCGCGATGCCCAGGGCGCGCAGCCGCCGCTCGTTGCGCATCCGCAGCGCCGCATCCCTGGGCAGCACCGGGTCATTGGGGTAGACCCGGGTCGCCAGGTCCCACAGCCGGTCGCCGCCCCGGCGCCCGGCGATCGCGACCTCGCCTCGCAGCACCATGAACTCCAGCAGTTGCGTGACGTTGCGGTCGTTGGTCCATCCGGTCGACCGCCACGGCACCTTGCAGGTATCCGGAAGATCGCGCGACGGCAGCGGGCCCGATGAGCCAAGCCGATCGAGGATGTCCAGGCGGCACGCGTCGTTGGCCCGCACCCAGTCGCGCCGGTACGCCCGCCAGCCGGGCCGCTCCCCGAGCTCGGCCCGGTCCCAGCTGGCCATGTCCGCGCGGTAGAGCGCCAGGTCTTCGCTGGGCCGGATCATCGCCCGCAGTTCGAGCAGCGTCCGGTCCGCAAGTGCGGTGACCAGCTGTGGCCTCCCAGCCCTGGCGGACGGTGATGGCACTCCTGGCCTGGCGGGCGTGGTAGATCTCGGTGACCTGGCAGGCATCCTGAACGCGGCCCGGGCCGCTGATGAGGCGGCCGGTGACCCGCTGGGCGAAGACCTGGCCACGGCCATGGACGCGGACGCGGATGCGGATGCGGTGGGCGGCGCTGGCGAGCGCTGGCCGGCGGCGGAGGTAGCCGCTGCGGCGGCCGAGGGCATGGCACCGGGCGCGGGCCCAGCGTACTGGGCGATGCGGTTCGAGCCTGGGCAGCTGAGCGATTACGCACTGCCCGGCGCGGTGGCGGCATGCCGGCGGCTAGCGTCCTGGGCGCAGGCCGCCGAGCTTGCGTTAGTTGCCGAGGTCGCCGCGCGGGCTGCCGTCCGCGACTCCAGCGTTCCGGTCGGCCCGGGCGGGCTGCCCGCTGGGGTGCCCGAGGAAGCCGCCGCCGAGATCGCGCTCGCGCTTCGGCTGTCGCAGCACGGCGCGTCGGCCTGGACGGACCTGGCGATCACGCTGGCCGGGCGGCTGGCTGGGACTAGCGCAGCACTGGCCGCCGGGGCGATTGACCTGACTAAGTGGCTGGCCCCGGAAGTAACTGGGGGGTTGACGGCTGCGAGGTCGGTGGTCTAGCTGTCGTGGTCGGCGAGGTGTACTACGCAGGCGGTGTCGAGGGCTTCTTCCGGGGTTCCGACGGGTGATCCGGTGATTAGGACGGCGTCGTCGTAGCGGCCGGCCGCGGCCGAGTAGATCGCGAAGCCGAAGGAATGCGCGGAGCCGCCGTAGCGCAGTCGGCAGAGCGGGAGCTCGGTGCTGTCGGGGAGCACGCCGGTGACGTAGGCGAATGGGCCGCGGAATTGCGTGGTGACGCGGGCCAGCGCGGGCCAGCGGTCACGGCCGTGGTGCAGCAGCCGCAGGGTGATGGAGTTCTGGGTGGACTGCGGGATGGCGGGCATGTCCCTCATTGTGCTGGCGGGGCCGGCCGGGCCCGCTATGATCATCGCCGTCCAGGGGGGATTACCTGAGCGTAATTTACCCCGGGAGCCGTGATGCCGCGGATGCGTGCTGTGCCGGTCGTGCTGACCGCCAGCGGGCGGAAGACGCTGAAGAAACGCGTGTATGGCCGCACGACGCCGTTTCGGGACCGGTTCCGCGCGAGGATTGTGCTGCTGGCGTCGCGGGGCTGGCCGAATGCCAGGATCGCCCGGGAGCTGGGTACCACCGAGGATATGGCGCGGCTGTGGCGGCGCCGGTTTGCTGAGGATGGGCTGCCGGGGCTTTCGGACCGGCCGCGCAGCGGCCGGCCGCGTCAGATTACCGCGCTGGAGCGGGCGCAGATTTGCGCGCTGGCGTGTCAGCTGCCGGCCCAGACGGGGGTGCCGCTGGCCCGCTGGACCGGCCCTGAGCTGCGTACGGAGTTGCTGGAGCGGGGCCTGGTGCACGCAGTGTCGGTGTCGTCGGTGCTGCGGATTCTGGCGGAGAATCCGGTAAAGCCGTGGCAGCACCAGTCGTGGATCTTTATGCGGGATCCTGATTTCGCCGCGAAGGCCCGGGTCGTTCTCGATTTGTACGAGGGCTGGTATCAGGGGGAGCCGCTGGGCCCCGATGATCGCGTCGTGTCGGTCGATGCGAAACCGTCGATCCAGGCGCGGGCCCGCTGCCACCCCAGTACGCCAGCGCGGCCGGGTAAGCCGGCGAAGGTCGAGCATGAATACCAGCGGGCAGGCGCGCTGGCGCTTCTGGCCGGCAAGGACATCCACTCCGGCGAGGTCACCGCGACGTGCCCGCCCACGACCGGGATCGCGCCGTTCATGGCGCTGATGGACATCTACATGGCACAGGATCGCTACCAGAAGGCCCGGCGGGTGTTCGTAATCGTCGATAACGGCTCCGACCACCGCGGGAAGAAAGCGATCAAGCGGCTGAACGACAAGTACGCCAACTGCATCATGATCCACACGCCGCTGCACGCGTCCTGGCTGAACCAGATCGAGATTTTCTTCTCGATCATCCAGAAGAAGGTCATATCGCCTAACAACTTCGCGAACCTGGCCGAGCTGGCGTCCACGCTGCTGGCCTTCGTCAAGCGGTACAACAAGACCGCCAAGCCGTTCAACTGGAAATTCACCAGCACCGACCTCACCCGGATGCTGAGGCGGATCGAGACCGAGACGCCCGCCCCGGCAGCCGAGCCGGCTACCACGCTACTGGCGGCCTGACAACCCCCCAGTTACTTACGGGGCCAGCCACTAAGCTTGGCGTTTAACCTCCCGGGCTCGGCGTGGTTTTTTGCGTCGTCTTCTTGATGGCGGCCTTGCCCACGTCGTGACGGGTGGCCGGGTGCCGGTTCTTCGAGCCGGGTGGTCTGCCGGGGCCGGGTTTGCCGGGTTTCGGTGCGGCTGTGAGAACGGGCAGTGTGCCGTGGATGGCCCGGAATCCCCGCCGGACCCGCGCGGGGGTCAGGCGGCCGGGCAGGGCCGGGCGCTGCCAGGGCAGGCGCAGGTCTGCAGCCAGGCCGCGGGCGAGCCAGAGCTGGGCATAGCAGGCGAGGATCAGCCAGGTCCACCGGTCGGCGGCGGCGGGGTCGCGCAGTTTCGGCTTGGTCCAGCCGAGGACCTGCTTCAGGAACCGGAACGTATGTTCGATATCAAACCGGCGCAGGAACGCCTGCCAGCAGCGGTTCACCTCATCGGGATCCGCGTCCGGGCAGGAGGTCCACAGCCAGACCGGCTTGGGGGCGCGGTCGTGCGGCAGGTGCTCGACGGTGAGCTTGACCAGGGTGCCCTCGATGACCGGCAGTTCCCCCTGGTGGCCTGCCCATGCACCGCGGGCCTTCAGCTTGGGGTGCATGCGGTGCCAGGCGCGGGCGTCTGCGGCCCCGTACCGGGAGGTCTGCGTCGTGGTGTGCACGTCCGGCCCGGGGCAGGCGGCGTCATCTGAGAGCTTGAGCTCGCGGCCGTGCCGCACAGGCGGGCCCATCTGGCCGGGCCGGCGGGGCGGCGGCGCCTGCCGCAGCACCCGGTTGGTGCCCAGCCGCCCCAGCACCTGCACGGGCAGGTCCGCCAGCAGCCAGGCCAGCCGGGCCGGCTCGTAGCCGGCGTCGAAGATCACCATGATGTCCGGGTCGCCGTCGTGCCAGTGCCCGGCGGCGATGATCCGCTCGATGACCCCGCGGACCTGGGCGGCGGTCACCGCGGCCAGGTCGTCATCAGGACCCAGCCGGACCGCGTCCAGCAGCCGGGTCCACGACGTCCGGCCCGGTTCCAGCGCGGCTACCAGCGAGTACGGCCAGCCCGGGATCATCTGCGCGCTGTTGTTCCCCCGCCCGTAGCAGTGGCAGAACGACCGGCCCGGGCTGGTCGCCGCGTCCGGCCGCAGCCAGTTGCTCACATCGACCGCCAGCCGGATCCGGCCATCATCCCAGGCCGGCAGCGGCACCCCGGCCAGTGCCCAGCGCAGCCGCGAGACCTGCACCTTCCCGCAGTTCAGCGCGTCGTACAAGGCGCCATGGCCGCGCCGGTGCCCTGGCTCCAGCGACAATTCCGCCAGCATATGCACCCGGTCCTGCTTGCACAGCGCCGCGTCGCACAGCTCAGACAGCGCGTCCGCCCGGGCGGTGAAGCACCGGTGCAGCTCACGGCGGAACCCTGCCAGCCGTTCCCATGCCTGATCTGTCTCGTCCCTGGCGCCCGCCCGGGCCTCCGCCCAGGCCATACTGAAAGCCACGGTCGCCGCCCTGCGTCTTCAAGTTCTGTGGTGAGAACCCGAAGATGATGACGCGGTGGCCGTCTGCTATCACAGCGACACACCGGACAGTACGGGCAAAGAGCTGCCAGGCAGACAGCAGAGGTTAAACGCCAAGCTAAGGCACGCCTGATCGCCGAGGCGACCGGCGTACTGGATGACCGCTGCGCGAAGCTGGCCCAGGACAAGGTCCTGCCCGCGGCCGGAGCCAAGACCCCCGCGCAACTCCGCGCCGCACTGCGCCGTGCCGTCATCAGCGTGGACCCTGACGCGGCGGAACGGCGCCGCCATCACGCCGAGCGCCGCGCGAAAGTCGGCCTGTACGGCGACGAGGATGGCACCGCGACGCTGTCCGGGCAGAACCTGCCCGGCGTGCACGCCGCGGCCGCGATGGCCAGGGTCACCGCACTGGCCCGGGCGATGAAATCGGCGGGCGCGGTGATGAAGCCGCTGGCCCGCGCGATTCGGATGGGCCGAGCGACGCAGACGCACCCAGTGAACCCAGCGGCCCTAGCGGCCCTAGCGAAGCGCGCGGCCAGGATGACCCGCGCGATCCCGGCGGCCGCGGTGATGCTGGTGATCCTGGCCTGGCCGATCCTGATGATCCTGTTCTGGCCGATCTTGACGATCGGGGCCCGGCTGATCTTGGTGATCGCGCCGGGTCAGACAGCGAGGGCTGTCCCGGCGCCGACCGGCAATGCCGGGCGCGCGATCCGGCATGGCCTGAACTGCCCGTACCCGGCCAAGTCCCGGCCCGGCTTGGCCCATCAGGCACCGGAGCGCTCGCCGGGCTACCCCGCGGCCCTGCCAGCACCGGGCTGCGCCTCATCGTCCCCTGGCGGACCCTGGCCGGCCTCCTCGCCGTGGCAGGCCAGCTCAGCCGCCTTGGCCCCATTACCCCGCAAGCAGCACGCCACCTCGCCGCGGTCGCGGCTGCCGACCGCCGCACCGAATGGAAGATCATCATCACCGACGGCGCTGGGCAGGCCATCGCCATCACCCGGCTTCGCCGCGCTCGCGCCAGGGCACCCGGCATCAGCAATCAGCCATCTGGCCTGATCAGCCAAGTCGCTCTTGTCGTGCCCGCCAGCCTGGTGCGGGAGGCCGGCTGCCAGGCACCCGGCCAGCCTGCCGGGCCCGCGCCCAGCCACGCCCAGTCCAGTCAACCCCAGCTCGGTGATGGGCAACACGGTCAAGCCATGCCCGGTCAACCCCAGCCCAGTCAAGCCAGCCCGGTCATGGGCACACGGTCAAGCCCAGCCCGGTCATGGGCAACACGGTCAAGCCCATCCCGGTCAAGCCCAGCCCGGTCATGGCGAACCCGGCGGGCCTAACCCCGGCGGGCTCAGCGACATCCTCGCCGCCGCGCTGCAAGAAGCACTGCTGGCCACTGCTCAAGCAGATGCCGACGCCCGAGCCGCCGGAATGCCCGCGGGCAGACCCGGCCGGTGCGCGCACCGGCAAGCCAGTCCCAGTTACCGGCCGCCGCCTCGGCTCCGCGAATACGTTTCCGCCCGCGATCAGACATGCCGCTCCCCGATATGCCGCCAGCCCGCCCACCGCGCGGACCTGGACCATACGATTCCCCACGATCAGGGCGGACGGACCTGCTCCTGCAACCTCGGAGGCACCTGCCGTACCCACCACCGGCTCAAACAGCGGCCCGGATGGCACCTAGCTCAGCCAGAACCCGGCACCTTCATCTGGGCTACCGCAGCCGGCCGCACCTACATCCAGACTCCTGACACCTACCCGGCCTGATCCGGGGTGCCGGCCTGGGTTGGTGCAACCGGCAGGCCCAGCAGGACAGGAAGTCAGCCCACTACATGCGGGGCCAGGGCCGGCAGGTAGTTGCTGAGCTCGCGGATCAGCGCAGACTTCGGTCGCGCTCCAACGATCTGCGTGACAAGCTGGCCGGCCACGTACAGCTGCAGCGTGGGCATGGCCAGCACCGACCGCTGGATCGTGGTGACCGGATTCTCGTCCGCGTTCAGCGAGACCACCCGCAGCTGGCCGGCGTGCTCCTCGGCAATCTTCTTCAGGACGGGAGCCATCATCAGGCACGGCCCGCACCACTGCGCCCAGAAGTCGACCAGCACCGGAATGGCACTCCACGAACGGCCGTGTCTCCTCCAGCGTGAACCCGAGGCCGGCCAGCGAGCGGATCTCCGCCACCGCCCGCAGTTCGGCACCGGCGTAGTCCCGGTAGCCATTCGAGGTCCGCCGGGGCAGCACCAGCCCCAGCTCCTCGTAGTGGCGCAGCGTCCGCGTGCTCACGCCCGCCTGCCGCGCCAGCTCGCCGATCCGCATCGATCACTCCCTCGGTCTGGACGCTAGACCTTCACGCCGACGTCAACGCAAATAGCGGCAGCACCATGCCGGGATCGGCAGGGATCGGGGCGAGCGGACAGCGCCGTCAGCGGTCCGCCGTCTCGTCGACCTGCAGTTCCAGCGGCGTGATGCCGCCGGAGCTGATTGGCACCAGGTCCATCGGGCAGCTGGACAGCACGACAACGCAATCCCGGGCCGCGCGGAAGGCGATGTAGTCGCCCGGCCTGGACGAGGCCGGGCGGGACACTAGCGTGCCGTCAGGCTCGGCCCGGACGTCCATGAAGACGTTGATGGGCTGCGGGATCGTCGCCGTGTCGAGCCCCTGGCTGCGCAGCGCCTCGCGCAGGTTTCCCGCGCAGGACCGGTGCGATGCCGCCGCGCCGAGCAGCGCGTAGCGGGCCGGGTCGCAGGCGGCGTAGAGCATGTCATGCCGACCGGGCGAGGTATCTTCCGCCGCGACCAGGATCGGGCGGCGCCGGTTCGTGAGCACCGGGTCACCCGGCTGCGGGAACAGCTTCGCGATGGCCAGCCTGGTGTGCTCCGCGCTGGCGAACTCGGCCGGATCGGTCGCGGTGAACGCGAACAGGTCGCCTACCTGGCCGCCGGCCACGTCCACGACGCGGAAGGTCTGGCCTGCGCTAACGGCAACTGCCCTGCCTTCGCCGGCCGGCACCCGGACTGTCTCGGTCATATCGCCTCCCGAGCACGGTTTACCGCAGCCGACCGCTTGCCAATCCGGCCGGCTGGCGGTCGCTTCCTGGCCGCGCAGGTGGTTGCCCATCAGGCGGCCGCCGTCAACCCGGCCGGCTGGCGGCCCGCAGGCCGCTGTCCATGAAGCTGACGAGCTTTTCGAAGCTCTCGTCGATGTCGCCACCCCACTGAAAGCCGTTGGTTGCCTGCAGCGTGGCGAACCCGTGCAGGGTGCAGCGCACCGCGCGGATGGCGTCGACCATGTCATCGTCGCTGATCCGGTAGCCGCGAAGCACCGCCGAGATCACCCCGATTACCCGGGTGCTGGCCATCAGCAAGGGGTCACCGGGACCGGTGAACTGAGCGCCGACCGTGGCCATGTAACGGCCGGGGTGCACCGTCACGTAGCCCCGGGCCGCGTTGGCGAGCGCGCTCAGCGCATCCCGGCCGGCCAGGCCTGCCACGGCATCTCTGATCATTTCGCCGAACTCGGCCATGGCCAGCGTCGCGATCCGATGCTGCAGATCGCCAAGCCCGCTGACGTGCTTGTAAAGCGACGGAGCACGGATGCCGAGCCGTCGCGCGAGAAGGCCGAGGGTCAGCTGGTGATAGCCGAGCTCGTCGGCGATCTCGGCGCCCGCCGGGACTATGTCAGCGGCGGCCAGCCCTGTCCTAGGCATCAATCTTCTGCTGAAACGCGACGACTGCGTCGGCGATCTCGCGCGGGAATTCCACATGCGGATGGTGACCGGCGCCTTCGAGCACGACGAGCTCAGCGGAGAGCTGCTCGCAGATCCAACGCGCCTCGGCAACCGGGTCTGGCCAGTCCACGTCGCCGGTACCCATGATGACCAGAACCGGCACACTAACCTTGCCCAGCCGGGCCGCCGCCTCGGCGTGGGTCTGCTGCAGCAGGTACGCCTGCACCACGCCGCCGCGGCCTGGCTCCTTGAGGTTGGCCGCGAGCTTCGCCTTGTGCTCGGCAAAGTCAGCCGGCTTCTTCGGCTCCCATTTCGGGAAGTACGAAAGGTAGAGCGGCCGGGCCAGGCCCGGGATCCGCATCAGGCTCATGGTCAGCCGCTGCGCGAGGTTCTGCTTGCCGTCGCGCACGAACGGGGCGACGAGGACTAGGCCGCGCACCAGCTCGGGTGCCTCCGCGGCGACATATACGCCCGCGGCGGCACCGTTCGATGTGCCGTAGATGATAGCGGGACCTGCGTCCAGATGGCGGATCAGCGCCATCAGGTCGCGGGCGAGCGGGATGCTGCCGTATTCCGGCCAGCGCCCGCTGGTCTCGCCCATGCCGCGCTGGTCCAGCGTCACCACCCGGAACCCGGCACGGACCAGCAGCGGTGTGAGGAACCGCAGCTCGGAGCGCAAATCCAACATCGCGGAAGTGCACACGATCAGGGGACCACCGCCAGTGTCGTCGTAGCCGAGCCGCCCGTCGGGAAGGTCAAGGAACCTCGCGGTCCGGCAGCGGGCCAGCCCGGCAGCCGGTTGAGACGTACCTGGGCAACTACGCGCCGGGCGGCGGGCATCCGCCGGGCGCCTTGGAGAACCGGGTGCAGGTACTCAGCTGGCTCGTCCGGGCCGTCCCGTCGCACCTCGGCCTACTCTGGCTGGCACCACCATGGACTGTGCTGGCCGCGATCGCGGCGCTGCGGCGAGAATACGTCCTGGCATCGGGACGCCGCCATCCTCGTCCTGTGCATGACGGGATGCGCCATCATCGCGTTTATCCCGCCCGCATACTTCGACGGCAGCGCGGCCACCAGGCACTTGCTCGGCTCGAACCTGGCCACCGCGCTCGCCTGCCCGCTCGGCGCCGCACTGGCCATCGCCATGCTCCGCCAGGTCACGCCAGGGCTGGGACCAGGGGATCCCGGCATAACCCCCGGCCGACTGCAGCCACTTTTCAACTGAATGATCTCCCCGGCCGGCCAGCGCTGAGCAACGCCGGACGGATTCAGCAGCCGGTGCGGGTATACCCGCAAGCCTGGTCGGGGGAATGATCTAGCCATGCACTGCCCGGAGGAGCGCCATTGTGACCGACGCTGAGCCGTTTGCGCTGATAGTGCTGATGACAGCCGCAGTAGGCCTGGTCGCCGTGCTGTCTAATCGCCTGACCGAGCGGGTTAAGCTCCCGTCGCCGGCCCTGGTCCTGGTCGGCGCGGCGATCGCGGTAAACGTCATCCCCGCCCTGCATGCGCCGCCAGAGCCCGCGGTGCAGCGCGTGGTGACGGTGGCGCTGGTGGCCATCTTGTTCGACGGCGGCATGCACATCGGCTGGTCCCGGTTCCGGTCCGCGGCCGGCCCGATCGCCGTCGTCGGCGTGGCCGGCACGTTCCTGACGGTCGCGGCCGGCGGCGTGCTGGCCCATTTCGCGTTCGGCCTCGGCTGGTATGTCGCCCTGCTGCTGGCCACGGCGGTCGCCCCCACCGACCCGGTGGTGGTGTTCTCCGTCCTCGGCCAGCGGGAGATCGAGGGCCGCAGCGACACCATCCTGGAAGGCGAGTCCGGCGCGAACGATCCCGTCGGGATCGCGCTGATGGCCAGTCTCATCACCGCAGGCGGTCTCAGCGCCGGCGCGCTCGTCCAGGTCGGCGGTGAATTCCTGCTGCAGATGGCCATCGGCGCGGCAGCCGGCGCGGTCGGCGGCCTTGCCCTGCTGTGGTTCATTCGCCGGGTACCGCTGCCCAGCGAGGGCCTGTATCCGCTCCGGACCCTGACATGCGCGCTGCTGCTGTACGGAATCGCGACCCTGGCGCACGGGTCGGGGTTCCTCGCGGTCTTCACTGCCGGGATCGTGCTTGGCGACGAGCGCGCGCCTTACAAGCGGGAAATCGAGCGCTTCCATACCGCGCTCGCCAGCCTGGCCGAGATCGTCGCGTTCGTAGTCCTCGGCCTCACCATTGATCTCACCGTCATCGCCAGGCCCGACGTGTGGATCCCGGGACTCGTGCTCGGCGCCGCGCTGGCATTCGTCATCCGGCCCGTCCTGGTCGGGCTGTGCCTCATCCCGGCCCGGCTGAAAAGCAACGAGCGGAACTTCGTGCTTTTCGCCGGCCTCAAAGGCGCCGTGCCGATCCTGCTCGGCGGCTTCCTGCTGGCGGCCCGGGTGCCCGGAGCCAGCCGGCTCTACGGCATCGTCGCCGTGGTCGTCGTCTTCTCCGTAGTCGTGCAAGGCAGCCTGGTGCCGACCGCCGCCCGGCTGCTGCGCATCCAGATGCGCACCGTCGAGCCAGCACCATGGGCGCTCGGGGTCCGGCTGCGTGACGAGCCAGCCGGCGTGCATCACCTCACGATCAAGGCCGGCTCGCCAGCCGACGGTCGCACCATCCACGAGTTGGCCGGCCTGCCCGGTGACGCCTGGGTCAGCTTCATAGTGCGCGACGGCCAGCTACTGCCCATCAAGGGCGACACCACGCTGCAACCCGGCGACGACGTTCTGGTGCTGGCTGATCCCAGCCTGCGCGAGAAACTGATCGCGGTCTTCGAGGGGTCATCAGCTGGCTAACCCGCAGCCTGGGAGCACTTCAGGCGCGGCGCCTCCAGCTGGCGAGGCCGCGACGGAACGCGGCTATCGCTGCAGCATGCCCTTCAAGCCGCCAGTTTTGGTGGTAAATCCCGCGATGCTGGTACATGTCGAACCAGACCAGCCCGAGGAGATGGCGACTCAGAACGCCGGCGAAGATACCGGGGATAGCCCTGGCTTGCCCGGTGACCTGTCCCGCCGCGGTCTCCGAGATCAGCACCGGTTTCGTGGTAACTTTCCGCACCGAATCAAGCGTCGGATCGAATACAGTTGCGAAAGTATCACTGCGGTGGATGTAATACGCGTCAATGCCGACCCAGTCGACATAACCTGCACCCGGCCAGTACTCGGCCAGCGGGCCCGAGCCAGGGAATTGCCTATTTACCGACCATAGCCAGGTAACGTTACTTGCCTGGCGCTTCCTGAAGAGCGTGACAACATGACGCCACGCGGCTTTCCAAGTGGCTGGCGGCGACCGAGTCCAGCCCCATGGGTACCAAGGGCCGTTGAATTCCGGGGCGAAGCTCAGGATGACCGGGTGCCGGAAAGCACGGACCGCGGCCGCATAGGAGCGCAGGTACCTGTCGTGCCTGCCTGCGACAATCGAGGCCAGGCTGGCGTGCTCCGGCTCCAGCTGGATAAGCGGAGCCGCCCCCCGGGTGTGCGCGGTCCGGGCGAAACTGGCGTCAAAGGGCGCTCCCCACACGGCGAAGCTGACCACGATGTCGGGCTGGCGCCCAACGGCGGCCGCGAATCTCTCTACCCGCTGGTAGGAGGTCTCTGCACCGACTTCGAACACGCCAAGGAACTTCTTTGTCGCGGTAGACGTGGCGGACTTGGCTGGCGTAGCGGACGGCCGGGCGGCCGGCCGGGTATCCGCTGGCCGCGCCGTGCCCGGCCGGGTGGCAGACGGCTGCGCAATGGCGTGACGGGCGGCAGACCGCGTCGCGGTGGCAAGCGCCGTCGCGGCAGGCTGGCCAGCTGCACTGGGATGATGACCGCCGAGGTAGCCGCAGCCCGCGACCATGAATACCGCCGTAATGGCCTCAGCGACCCGCCAGAAAAGCCGATTCGGCATGCTCCGGTACCCGAGAACCTGCCTAGCCGGCACCGGACTCAGCTGCTGGATCGGGATTTTACGGACAATAGCCAGTTCCTTTCCTCGGCACCCGGGCAGCACGAAATGCCACATATCTGCGGACTTGCCAACTGGCACGATGCCGCGCTAGCAGCTCGGCTAGCACAATAACAATACCGGGCCGGCCGGCAGCAATGGGTGTCGGCCCAGGCGGCCGGGCCGACCGTCAGGCGGCCAGGCCGCTTTCGCGGAGCATTGCCCCGAGCCGGGAGTAAATGTCCTCGATCTGATCCGGCGTGGCATCCGGGCGGACAGTTGCGATGACCGGATATCCGGTGGATAGCGATTTCTGCAGCAACGCCCGCATTGCCAGCGCCTGGCCGGAAGGCCAGTTGCCCGGGATAGAAATCTCGATGGCCGTCATGGCTCCTCCGCCGCAACGCCTGCCGCGCCGGCGACAATCCGCCGATCCTGGCGAGGCTAATGATACGCCGGACGCCGACGGGCGATGAGCCATCCCGTGCCGCGCGATCTCGCGGGCCATCAGCAGCAGGCTGACAGCGGCGGTCACCTGGACAAGCGCATAGAACGTGAGCCGGACCGCAAATCCGCCATCGCCGGAAAGCACTCTGGTCGCGAACGGCGTGATCACCATCATCAGCAGCCAGGTCATATTCAGCCCGCTGACATGTCCGCCCAGCCTGACGACATACCGGAACAGCCGGCGGTGCACGGCCCAGTGGTTGCCGATCACTACGAAGCTGATCAGGAAGGCCAGGTACTCGCTGCGGTAATCCCACAGCGAGTGCAGCAGCTGGCTGTTGCTGGTACCGCGCGGCAACGGCAGCCCGAACACCAGCAGCGTGATCGCGATCGCCACCACCGCATCGGCGAAAAAGATCATGCGCTCCGCGGCCACCAGCTCGGCCTCTAGGCTGGCAGCCTCGGCAGCCCCGGCGGCTGCGGAGGCCCCGGCGGCGTCAGCGCCCCCGGTGGCCCCCGCGGCCTGCGATGCATCCTGGTGCGGTGCGGTCACCGATCCAGTATCGCCGCGTCCACGCCGCCTTCCTCACCGAGGATCGAGCCGATCTGCGCCACCGAGTCCGGCCGCCGCGAACGCAGCCAGGCCAGCACGGCAATGCCAATGATCAGCCAGGCCACCGCGACGTACGGGGTCCACTTCAGGATGCCGGGCGGCGTCGGGTGCAGCGACCCGTACAGCGCGGCACCGAATACGATCGCGCCGATCGCCGGGATGACCACGTGTACCAGCGGGTTCCAGTTACGGCTGTCGCGGGTCTGGCGGAAGAACACGATGCCGCCGATGCACAGCATGATGTACACCACGATGATCACTAGCGTGCCGGTGGTGGCCCAGAAGTAGTAGTTGCTGAACGGCTGGCCGAACAGGTCATCGGACAGCGGGTAGCCGATCAGCAGCGCCATCAAGGTGGCGACCACGGTCACGGCGACGGTTGCGTTGACAGGCGTCTTGAACTTATCGTGCGTCCGGCCGAACGCCGCGGGCAGCACGCCCTCGCGGCCCATCGCGAACAGCGTCCGGGCCGCCGCCGTGGCGCAGGCGACCGCCACGATGAACGCCGCGCACATGCCGCCGATCTCGGTCAGGGTGCCGAGCCAGGAGCCGACGAAGGTGGTCGCCGTGGTCTTCAGCGCTACCGGATCCGCGCCCATCTTGGCACCGTTGTTCACCCCGAAGCCGATCGTGATCGAGTAGGTCGTCCAGAGGTAGAGGACGACGGCGAACAGCGTCGCTGTGATGACCGCGATCGGGATGTACCGGCGCGGGTGCGCGGTCTCCTCGCCGAAGTCGGCGGCCGTCTCGAAGCCGATATACGACGTGACGCCGAAGATGATGCCGTAGAACACGCCGTCAAAGCCGCCCGAGTTGGTGTGGCTGAAGGTGAACGCGGACAGTGCCTGGCCGTGGCTGCCGCCCTTGGCCGTAGTCACCAGGTCGACGATCAGGATGACGGCCACGGTGACGATCCCGACGATGAGCTGCACCCGGGTAGTGACCTTGATCTTGATTGTGGACAGCACCACGAACAGGGCCATGCCGATGAAGAAGAACAGGATCCACAGCTTGGGGTTCAGCCCGAGCAGGTCGGCGGCGAGGAAGCCGACACCGGACATGGTCATCGGCACGAAGCAGATGAAGCCGAAGAAGTACAGCCAGCCGGCCATGAACCCGGCTTCCTTGCCGAGGCTGCGGCTGGCATAGGTGTAGGCATACCCGGCGGAGGCCATCCGCCGGGTGAAGCCGATGACCACGAACGCCAGCGCCAGGCACCCGATGCCGCCGAGCAGGAACGCCAGCGGCGTGGAGCCCCCGGCGACCGCGGCGACGCCGGTGACGTTCAGCAGCATCGCCATGCCGGGGGCGATCACCGATACCGAGATCGCGATGGCGTCCCAGAGGTGCAGCGAGCCATGCGCGAGCTGGCCGCTGCCGGCACCGGGAATCAGGTCGGGACTGGTCTTTGCCATGCCTGGGGGTTCCTCTCACTCCGGCCAGCGGGGTCAGCCGGCCGCGCGGCCGGCCGGAGGGCCGGTCCGCGGGACTGCGGCGTGCAACTTCATCGGGGATTGCTCATTCCGGCATCAGGACGGTCCGGCCGTCCAGGTGATAGTCGAAGGCAAGGGGAGTGCAGTCGCGCTCGACCAGCCAGTCAAGGAAGCGCTGGTGGGCGGGGTGAGCGCGATACTTATTCAGCGCGTCGACGTCGGCGAATTCGGTGTAGAGCAGGTATTCGTAACCACGGGTCCGTGCCTTCGTCAGGTCGGTGCCGAACCGGCACTTGCCCATCAGCCCGATCTGCTTAGGCCAGGACGCCACCATGGATCGCATTGCGGCGGCCTCGCCGGCGCTGAGCTGGCGGGGGAAGCTGAACAAGACGATGTGCTGCACGGTCATCGGCGGATCCTCATCGTTCGCGCCTGGCGGCGCTCCTTGTCCTCGCGGTGGTCAGTAGAACTCGAAGTACTCGCGCATCTCCCAGTCGCTGACGTCCTGGCCCTCCGGCGGCGGACTCTCGGCGATGGCCGCGTCGTACCTGGCCAGCTCCGCGCGCTTCATCTGGAGCAGGTAGTCGACCAGCGTGTCGCCGAACGCCGTGCGGAAGAAGACGTCCTTGTCCAGCGCGCCGACGGCGTCGGCAAGCGAGGTCGGTAGCAGCGGACTATCCGTTACATATGGGTCTGCCTCGACTGGCGGCGGCGGGTCTAGCTTTCGGCGCATGCCGTCAAGCCCGGCGGCGATGTTCGCTGCCATGTACAAATACGGGTTCGCGGCGGGCTCGCCCATCCGGTTCTCCACGTGGCTGTTGGAGTCACCTGGCGCGCCCTGCACCCGGATCAGCGCGCCGCGGTTCTCCTCCGCCCAGCACACCCGGTCCGGGGCGAACGAGTACGGCCGGTACCGCTTGTAGCCGTTGACCGTGGGGGTGGCGAACACCGTCATCGGCAGCGCGTGGTCGATCAGCCCGGCAACGAACTGCCTGCCCTCGGCGGACAGCGCCGCGTCCGGGCTGGCGAACACGTTGCGCCCGTCCCGGCGGGAAAGCAGTGACTCGTGCAGGTGCCAGCCGGAGGAGAAGAAGTTCGGCAGGCCCGGGCGGCACATGAACGTGGCGAGCAGGCCATGCCGCTGGCACATCTGCTTGACGGCGGAGCGGAACAGCACGACCGCGTCGGCAGCGGCCAGCCCGCCGATCGGGCTGAAGCTGAACTCCATCTGCCCGGGTCCCCACTCGTCTTCCATCGAGCGGGGGGGCAGCCCGAGCGCGGCCAGGCCGTCACGGATCATCTCCAGCACGGCGGTCACGCTGTCCAGCCGCACCTCGGACAGGTACTGGTAGCCGCGCTCGAAGATGCTCACCGCGGGCGGCGGCGGTGTGAACCCGGCGTTCTCCGGCGTGATCCGGTCGGTGTCGAGCCTGACGATGTAGTACTCGATCTCGATGCCGGCCAGGAAGTCGTAGCCTGCCTCGCCGAGGTCGCTCAGCGCACGGCGCATCAGGCCGCGGCCGTCCAGCGGCATCGGCTTGCCGCTGGAAAAGTACACGTCACAGAGCATCCAGCCGGTTCGGTCCGCCCAGGGCAAGATTTGAAACGTGGCCGCGTCCGGTACCAGTACTACGTCGGGGAACCCGGTGAACTCGTCGATGCCGAAACCGCCGCCCGCGGCGAAGGCCGGCACGAATACCTGGTTGCCGGTGTCCAGGCTGTAGATCGCGCCGGAGAAGTCGAGGCCGTTCGACATCGCGGCGATCGCCACGTCGGGGGCCAGCGACTTGCTGCGCGGCATGCCGTGCTGGTCGACCACGACGAGCCGGACGGTGCGCAGGTCGAGGTCGCGAATCCGGGCCGCGACGGCCTCCGCGGTGGCGGCCTGCTCAGCGGTGTACAGGCTGTGCCGGGCGACGAATCCGTGCTGGCCTACGCCGTCAACTGCGGGCCGGCTGCCATTCGGGATGGTGCTTCCCACCTGGCTAACCTCCGATCAGGTGTGGTGCGCGGCGCCGGGTGCCGGTGCTTGCCGTTCCGGCACTGACGCCGCGGTGGTCAGGTCTTCTTGGCATCGCCCCTGCGCCGGCTCATCTGATCCAGCATGGCGGCGGCGAAATTGTCCGGTTCCACGTCGGCAAGCGACAGGAAAGTCTCGGTGCGTTGCACCCCGTTGATCTGGAAGATCTTGGCCAGTAGCACCTCACGAAGATGGGCATGATCCCGGACCCGGAGCCGGACCAGCAAGTCAAGGCTGCCGGTGACGACGCTCATGTCTTCCGCTTCCGGCAGGGCCCGGATCGCGGTGATGATCTCGCTCAGGTCCATGCCAGGCCCGGCAGTCACCGCGAGGTAGACGACGACAGGGAAGCCAAGTGCGGCCCAGTCGATGTCTACCCGGTAGCCGCGGATGGCGCCGCTGCGTTCCAGCCTGGCGAGCCGGTCAGCGACGGCGGGCGGCGACATCCCGATCTTCCTGGCCAGGGCGCGCTGCGACTGCCGCGCGTCCAGGGCGAGGGCGCGCAGCAGCGCTAGGTCCAGGTCGTCCACGTCGACCGGCGGCGTGGACGACGAGGAAACCTCGGCCAGCTTGGCGAGCGGTGCTGAGACAGTTGCCATTTGCCAGGTAACCCATCGGGATGCCTAGTTATGTGGGCTATGCTGAGAATGTAGCGTTATCAATGTAAATCTGACGTGCTGGGATTTTTACATTTGTAAGATCCGCTGTCAAGAGATGGAGCGGACGATGACCGAAGCCCTGCAGCAACGCGACTGGAGCGCCGGTCTCGCCAGGCGGACGCATGCCCTGGGGGGCGGCGAGATCACCGCCATCCTGGCGCTGGCAGGCGCTACCGACGTGATCACGTTTTCCGGCGGGTTCCCGGATCCGGCGACGTTCCCGACCGGCGTGCTGGCGGACATCGCCGCCCGGCTGATCTCCTCGGACGCTGCCGTCGCGCTGCAGTACGCGGCGACGGAAGGGCTGGTCAGCGTGCGCGACTACGTGTCCGGGCGGCTGGAGTCGCTGGAAGGCCAGGCGCCGGGGGACGGCGAGCTGATGATTACCAGCGGTGGCATCGACTGCATGGAACTGATCGCGAAGAGCTACGTGGACCCCGGTGATGTGGTCGTGGTGGAGGCACCGACCTATCTCGGCGGGATCATGGCGTTCCGCGGTTACGAGGCCGACCTGCGCGGCGTGCCGGTAGATAACGGCGGGATGCGCGTCGACGTGCTCGCTGACCTGCTGACCGGCGGCCTGCGGCCGAAGATCCTCTACACGATTCCGGACTACCAGAACCCAACCGGCCTGTCGATGACGGCGGCCCGCCGCCAGGAACTGGTCGCATTGGCCCGGCGGTACGGGTTCCTGATCCTGGAGGATGTCGCCTACCGGGAGCTTGGCTTCGGGCTGACCGCGCCGCCAAGCCTGTGGTCGCTGGCCCCGGACGTAGTACTACAGGCCGGGACATTCTCCAAGGTCTTCTTCCCCGGGGTGCGGATGGGCTGGGCAGCCGGGCCGAGCGAGATCATCAGTCGGCTCGTCGTCGCCAAGCAAAACTCCGACCAGTGCTCCGGCGCCCTCGGCCAGCGGATGCTCGAGGAGTACGGCCGCAGCGGCCAGCTAGACCGCCAGGTGGTCAAGTCGCGGGCGCTGTACGCGCGCCGCGCTGCCGCGACGGCCGCGGCGCTGACCGCGCACATGCCCGCCGGCACGACCTGGACGACGCCGGAAGGCGGTTTCTACATCTGGGTCACCGCGCCGGCCGGCGTTGACACGGTGACCTTGTCCGCCGCCGCCAGATCGCGGAAGGTGGCGTACGTGCCCGGGCGGCCGTTTTACCCCGGCGGCGACGGGGCTAGCCAGATCCGGCTGGCGTACAGCCGGGTCGCCGACGATCTCGTCGACGAGGGCATCCGCCGGATCGGCGATGTCCTCCGGACCGCACTGGAGGGAAAGTGACCGAATCGCTGGGCGACGCTGCCAGCCACTTCAGCACCGAGGCCGGCGGCGAGCCCGCGGGACCCGGGCGGTACGTGAACGTGGACTCTCTGAAGCCGGTGGAGTTCCTGCCCGGGCTCGGCTTCCGCCCGGTTCTCGGGCAGCGCGCGATGACGAATTTCGTCAGCTTCGAGCCTGGCTCGGAGGCTCCGCGGCATGTCCACGAGGAAGAGCAGATCGTCATCGTGCTGGACGGGGAGTTGACCTTCGACCTGGACGGGGATGTGCGGACGATGCGCAAGGGAGATGTCGCGGTCGTCCCGGCCTGGGTGCCGCATGGGGCGTGGACCACTGATAGCCATTGCCTGGAAGTTGACGTGTTCTGCCCGCCCCGGCAGAGCCTGCTGAAGCTGGCCGAGGCGCAGGCGGCCGGCCAGGACGGGGCCGGCCAGGACGGGGCCGGCCAGCGGGATGAGCCGGCCGGCGAGGCTTAGGTGGACCTCGGGCTAGCCGGCCGGCGGGCGATCGTCACGGGCGGATCCAAGGGCATCGGCAAGGCGATTGCCGCCGAGCTGGTCGCCGAGGGCGCAGCCGTCGCCATCTGCGCACGGCACGCCGATGAGCTCGCGGCCGCGGCGCAGGAGCTGACGAAGCAGGCGGCCGACGGCGGCGCCAGCGCCGGCCCGGTGCTTGCGGTGCCCTGTGACGTAACGGATCCGAGTCAGGTCGACGCATTCACCGAGTCCGCCGCGGCCGCGCTTGGCGGCCTGGACATCCTGGTAAACAATGCCGGCGGCGCCCGGCCGGGCCGGTTCGGGGCGCTGACCGACGACGACTGGCACGCGGACATCGAGCTGAAGCTGTTCGCCCAGATCCGCTGCACCCGGGCCGCGCTGCCGTACCTGCGGCACAGTGTCGCCGCTCGGGTCGTCAACATCAACGCGGTGTACGCCCGTTACCCGGACCCCGCGTTCCTGGCCTCGTCGGTGAACCGGGCCTCGTGCCTGAGCCTGTCCAAGGCACTGTCGATGGAATTGGGTGCCGAGGGGATCCTGGTCAACAGCGTGAATATCGGGCTTGTCGAGACTCCGCAGTGGGAGAACATCCACCAGCGCCGGGCACCCGATGTTCCGGCCGGGGAATTCTTCGGGCAGCTCGCTGCCGCCGAGGTGCCGCTGGGCCGGTTCGGCCAGCCCGTTGAGGTGGCCGGGCTGGTCGCGTTCCTGGCGAGCGACCGGGCGAGCTACATCGCCGGCGCGTCGATCGACGTGGCCGGCGGCATGGGCAAGTTCCTGTAGGGGGCCGGGGTGTTATGTGCCGGCTGCTCGGCTACTGCTCCAGGGACAGGATGCCTATCGCCCGCCTGCTGGGCGGCGAGGAGTTTCACGACTTCACCGCGCTGTCGGCGCTGCACTGCGACGGCTGGGGGATGGCCTGGTACCAGGCCGGCCAGCCGCAGATCCGCAAGTCGCCGCGCTGCGCCGGCGACGCGCCAGAGTACGACAAGCTAGCCCAGCAGCCGCTCGGCGACCTGGGCCTGCTGCATTTGCGGTGGGCGACCCCGGGCCTGGGCGTCAGCGACGAGAATTCTCATCCGTTCCGGTACGGGCCGTATATGTTCGCCCACAACGGCGCCATCCATCCGCAGCACCGGCTGCCCGAGATGCTGCCGCCGGAGTGGGAACGGCAGCTAGTCGGCACAACCGACAGCGAGCGTTACTGCCTGGGGATCATGTCGCGGCTGGCGGCCCGCGGCGGCGACGTGGTCGCGGCGATCGCAGCTACCACGTCGGACATCGATCGCCGGTTCTCGCCCAACAGCCTGAACGCGATCCTGCTGTCTCCGGAGAAGCTTTACGCCATCAACTGGCATGACCCGGCCAAGGTCCCGGAGGCAGAGCTGCGGCGGCGCGGGCATGCCGGCCGGCCCGACGAGATAGCCGCGTACTTCAACCTGGCATACCGGGTCACCGATAGCGCCTTGGTAATCGCAAGCTCCGGCTGGCCGCAGCCCGGCTGGACGCTGCTGCCCAACCGGCATGTGCTGGTTGCCGACCGGCGCACCCTGCGCAGCTCGGCACTGCCACTGCGGCCAGTCAGCGCGCGAACCGCCAGCCATGCGCGACGCATTGACGACGGATCTCGCTGGCGCTGAAGAACGGCAACGGGATGACGGTGCTCGCGCCGCCGATCATGAGACCCCGGTTCCGGTACCTGCCGCTGCCGACAGAGACGAACCTGAGCTCATCGCCGTACTGCCGGGAAAGCGTGATCGGCTGGGCCCGAGCGCCCACGCAGGTGATCGCCTGGCCGGAGATCTCCAGGTGGCAGGGGCGCCGGGCAGACCGGACCCACAGCCACCCCAGCAAGGCCGTGACGACGCCGGCAAAGATGGTCACCGCGATCCGGCCGCCTGCGGTCTGCGCCCCGGTGAATCCGCGCGCGAACGCCAGGGCAAACACTGCGAGCAACGCGCCGAACAGGCCGTCCCGCTGGAGCCTGCTCTGCCGCACGACGATCGCGGCCGCGGCTGCGCCCGGCTCACCCAGCGGTTCGGCGCTCATCGGAAGATGGTAGCTCCGGGCCAGTGCGCTCAGGTGCGGCTGGTCACCGCCCACGCGGTGGCGCTGACCTCGACCGGGCCGGCCGGCAGTAGCTGCCGGCAGTGCTCGCGCAGCGCGTCGCGGCAATCCGGGGCCAACGACGCCACGTATGCTCCGGCCGGGCCGACGCCAAGAGTGAACGGTTCCCACCACAGCTCGAAGGTGGCATGCCGGACCCGGACGGTCAGTGCGGCCGACTGCGCACCCCCGAGCCCTGCCTGTGCGCAGAGCCGGGCCAGCTGACCTTCGCGGACGCCGGCCAGGTCCGACTCATCGACGGCGGCCGGATCCAGCTCGCCTGCCGCCCGCCAGAATGCGGTCAGCGGCCCGCGGCCGCCGCCGTGATCCCACACGCAGGCGGCGACCATTCCGCCCGGCCGGGTGACCCGGCCCATCTCACGCAGGCCTGCGACCGGATCAGCCATGAAGTGAACGACCAGCTGTGCCATCGCTGCGTCGAAGCTGCCATCGGGGAACGGCAGCTGCTCGGCCGCCGCCAGCCGGACGTCCGCCCCGGGCACCCGTTCCCGGATCGCGGCGGCGAACGACGCGGACGGATCCACCGCGGAGACTGCGGCCGCGCCGACACGGCCCGCCAGCTCGGCCGTCAGCGCGCCGGGCCCGCACCCCACATCCAGCACCCGCTGCCCGCGCCGGATCCCGGCCAGGTCAGCGAACCGAACCGCCAGCGGCTCCGAGTACCGCCCCATGAACCGCCGATAGGCGTCCGCGCTGACATCGAAGCTCATCCAAGCGAACCTAGCCTGAGATCGGGTGCGGCAGATAGTGCTGTTCGAGTCGGGCCAGCTCGTCCGCGGAGAGCGCGAGTTCGGTGGCGGCTACCGCGTCCTCGATGTGCCGGAGTTTCGTCGCGCCGACGATCGGCGCGGTCACGCCCGGCTTATGCAGCAGCCAGCCGAGCGCTAGCTGGGCGGGCGGCACGGCGCGTTCGGCGGCAACCTCGGCCAGGCCGTCGATGACCGCGAAGTCGCCGGGCCGTCCGTACAGGCTGCCGCGGACCGGGTCTGATTCGGCCCTGGTCGTCTGGCGTCCGCCCTCGCGTGTCCGAGGGCTCGCCAGGAAACCGCGAGCGAGCGGACTGTAGGGCAGCAGGCCAGCTCCCTGGTCGATGCAGAGCGGGATCATCTCCCGCTCTTCCTCGCGGTAGAGGAGGTTGTAGTGGTTCTGCATCGAGACGAACCTTGTCCAGCCGTGCCGCCCGGCGGCCGCCTGCGCCTTGCCGAACTGCCAGGCAGCCATGGTGCTCGCGCCGAGGTAGCGGGCCTTGCCGGCCCGGACGACGTCGTGCAGGGCCTGCATCGTTTCCTCGATCGGCGTGTCAGGATCCCACCGGTGGATCTGGTAGAGGTCGACGTAGTCCATCTCCAGGCGGGTGAGCGATGCGTCGATGGCGGCCATGATGTGCTTGCGGGAGAGGCCGCCGCCGTTGGCGCCCGGCGCCGTCGGGTAGTAGACCTTGGTAGCCACGACCGCCTCGTCGCGCGGGATCAGCTTCCGCAGCAGACGGCCGGTGACGACTTCGCTCGCGCCGCCGGCGTACATGTCCGCAGTGTCGAAGAAGGTAATCCCGGCCTCGATCGCCCGCTGCACTATCGGCTCCGCCGCCTGCTCGTCCAGTACCCACTGGCGTCTGGAGGTGTCGCCGAAGCTCATCATGCCGAGCCCGAGCCGCGAGACGTGCAGGCCGGCCGAGCCCAGCCTTGGCTGATCCATCATGAAACCGGTTCCCCGGCCGGGGCTGCTGCGCACCGCTGGCTCGGCGGCTTCCGGCCGGCGGGCCGCGACCGGTGCGGGTATCCGGCCAGGGCAGCGAATGCTTCCTTCGGCACCCAGGACGGCGCGGCGCCGCCGGGACCGGCGGGGCCGACGGGCTCAAGCACCGCGACCACGCCAAAGGAGGCCAGGTCGAGATCGTGTCCCGGATCCGGGCGACGTGGCTTGTCGTAGTTGGCGAAGGTGAACCAGAACGCGGCGTCGATGCCCTCCTCGTCGTAGAGGGCAAATAGCTCCCGCAGATAACGGGCCTGCTCATGCTCATCGCGCAGGTATGCGCCGTCGATCCGGCGGCGGGCCTCCCGGCCCGAGACGATAGTCCACCCGGCGGCGCCGTGATCAGCAGCGCCGCGGAATGTGCAGCAGCCAAACTCGGTCACCGCGGCGGGCTTTCCATGCCCGGTGAGGCCGCGGATCTGCGCGCGATACCCGGTCGCGTTGGACTTGTCGCGATAGGCGTCTACCCCGACGATGTCGAAGGGTTCCCAGTCGACGTCCTCCCACGGTGCCGCGGCATAGGTGACCGGGCCGGCGAAGGACCTGCGGGCCCTCGCTGCGGCGGTGGCGAGGAATTCGTTCAGCCGGCGCCCGATCGCCTGGTAGCCGGCCAGCAGTTCCGGCGGCGGTGCCAGCAGGCTGGCGAGGCGCGCGTAGCTGTCGGCGCCGGGGATGAATCCGCTGCCGAATACGCTGAGCTCGCAGCCGAGGACGAGTACCACCTCGGTGCCCGAGCTGTCCTGAAGCTCGCCCGCGCGGCGGCTGGCGTCGTCGAACAAGAGCTGCATTTGCCCCCTGCCGAGCTCACACGGCTGCGGTGAGAACCAGACTTCGAGCCCGGCGTCCGCCGCGTGACGTGCGGCAACCGACAGCCGGTCCAGGTCGCCGCCGGTGATGCGCACGGCGTCACACTGCAGATCTGCCGCTATCACGTCCATTTCGCGGCGAGCCTGCCCAGAATCGAAGTCCGGGCGCGAGGTCCGGCCGCCGGGAAAGGTCCCTGTGTCGTAGGTGATGCCCTTACGGCGCATTGTCTCTTCCTTCCCGTGCTAGGGATGTTGCGGATCGCCGATGCCGTGCTGGAGTAGGTCGAACGCAAGCTCGACATCGTCGGGCAGCCGCGCGGCCGCCCGCTCAAAGGACTCGCCCGCGGCGAGCCGTCCGAAGAACTTTGACTTGAGAGCGCCGATCACCGCGCAGATCTGGGCTGCCGCAAGATCGGGCCGGATGTCGCAGTCTCCGGCGCCAGATTCGGTGGCGAGTACCCGGGCAAGCGCCGCGCGCTGGCCATCGAGCAGCCGGTTGGCGCCGAGCGTGAGCGTCGGGCTCTGAGCGATGACGCGGACGCACGCGAGCAAGCCGGGACCACCCGGGCCGTCGCCCGCCGCGGCGGGATCAGCTACCGCATCGGCGGCCCCGTCCCGGGCAAACGCGCGGTAGTGACTCCGCAGCGCGTCGACCGGCGTAATCCCGCGGGCCCGGGCCGCGACTATTGCGGCAGGGTCGTCATCACCGATGACGCCGAGAACGATGGACTCCTTCGTCGGGAAGTAGCTGAACAAGGTCGCCCGCGCCACATCTGCCCGCTCGGCGATCTCGGTCACGGTCACCGCTTCGAATCCGCGGTCGGCAAACAGCGTGAACGCGGCCCCGACGATGACCTCGCGGGTCTGGCGCTTCTTCCGCTCACGCCGGCCCTGCTGAACCATCATGGCAGGAACCTAACACAAAGTCAGACTCAGATCGAATTCATACTCAGTCTGGTTTGTGGTCTGGGAGATTAGCTAGGCGCGGGCCGCCGGCGGCCTAGGCGTGGTACTCGGCGTCGACGTCGGCTGCCGGCACAGCCCGGCGGCAGGCCTGGCAGCGGAACAGGACTGGCCCGCCGTCCAGCGGGGTGGCGCAGCCAGGGCACCGCGCCACCGGGCCGGCCCGCAGCGGCAGGATTTGGGCGTGCATCGATCCTCCTCGGCGCGGGCCACCTCTTGCTCCCCGCCCTGTCGAGGATCGTCTTAAGGCGCGGCCGGCGCATCGGTCAGACTCCCTAATCCGGCGGCTGGCCCGACCCCTGGTCGCAGGCCGCGGAGGTCACCGGCAGGCGGCCCTAGGGCGAGGCCTGTGGTGCGTGGCCGGTGAGGATGTAACCGCTGCCGAGTGCTAGCTCGCGGACGCTGACGTCGTCGAGTAGCCGCTCGAGATAGCCCCAGGGCCGCCGGAATCCCCTGAAGCTCCGGACGTAGGGGGCGTGCAGGATGGTCAGCGGCAAGTTGATGGCCGCCATCGCCGGCGCGGCCCACTTGGCCCCGCCTGCCGCCACTGGCGCGCCGGGCCGCAGGCTGCCGATGATGTTCCGCAGCGCGTCTGGGGACTGCATAATGTCGTGCACCGCGCAGAACAAGGCGGCGTCGGCGGTCACCGCAATATCGGCATCCTCGGCCGGGGACTGCACCACGGTGACATTGGGCCAGCCTTCGTCGGCCGCGCGTTCGCGGGCCACCTCCGCCATCTCGGGTGACTCCTCGATGCCGATGACGGCACCACGGGGCCCTACCTTGTCGTGCAGCGGGCCGGCGCACAGACCGGTGCCGCATCCCACGTCCAGGACTACGTGTCCGGGGCTGACCGGCAGCGCCTCGATGACTGCCTGGCGGAAGACCTGGCACGCGCCGGTCCTGCGGCCATAGGAGCGGGCATGCTCACGGTAGGCCGGCCGCGGCGGGCCGCCGCGAGCCGACTGGCCCGCGGCGGCTGTTGTATCGCTCATGATTCCTCATCCTTTATCCCGCCTTTCGGCGGAGCTGAATTTTCTGGCGTACTTTCCTGGCACATTATTCGTAACCAGGTTAAAGCTATCCGCGGATCGGGGGTTCCATCATCAACGGAATGTAAATTCTGGTAACTGCCGGTAAATTCTTCCGGGCGGCGGGAAGGCGGCTATGTTGCGCAAGTGACGGCAGGCGCCTCGGCTGCCGCATGTAGGCTTTCCTGGCCTCGCCCGCCCGTCCTGGGCAAGTGCGTCGGCGACTGTGGCAACATCACCGCGCACGCAGTTCCCGGTTTGCCGTGACAATTATCACCGCTGCCACCGGCAGTGGTAATTGATGAAAGCGCAGCCGTCGCATGCCCAGGAGCTAATCTGGGGTCGGGTGGCGGAACCAGGCCACCGGACAGGACCCGATCCTGCATGATCGCCCCGCGCGATCGCATAGCGGCCAGACAGCCAGGTTCACGGCCCGGGTATGCGGCCTGGCTAGCCGAACGGGGTACGGTGAAAGCAAATGCGGCACTTCGCCCGAACTCGGCAGCAGCGGGCTGCCCTGGCTGCGCGAGCGCCCGGGGGCATCCGTTTGTGAGCACTGACCTGCGCCGACCCACCGCAGCCGGGAAGAACCAGCGGCAGCGCGGCTGGCGCGCCATGACCAGGGGCTGGCGGCGGCGCGCCCCCGCGCGCGACCACATACGGACGATGGAGGTCCCTGGCCGGGTTCTGCGGGTGGCTGTGCGGCCCGGGAACCCGCAGTGGCCGCCGCTGCTGCTGTGCAACGGCATCGGCGCCCGGCTTGAATTGCTGCAGCCGTTCGTGGACGCGCTCGACCCCCAGCGGGAAGTTGTCCGGTTCGACATGCCGGGCATCGGCGGGTCTCCTCCGCCGGTCATCCCCTACCACCTGTGGACGCTGGCGCCCTTGCTGAGCAGTCTTCTCGACCAACTCGGCTATCAGCAGGCCGACGTCCTCGGCATCTCGTGGGGAGGCGGGCTCGCACAGCAGTTCGCGGTGCGGTACCCAGCCCGGGTCCGCCGCCTGGTGCTGGTGGCCACAGCCACCGGCGCGCTGATGGTGCCCGGTCATCCTCGGGTGCTGCGGCACATGCTCACGCCGCGCCGTCATCGCGACCCGGAACACGCGGCCACTATTGCCGGTGAGATCTACGGCGGCAGCATGCGGGCCGACCCGGCGCCGATCAGCGAGCTGCTGAACGCGACCACTGCCCTCGGGCCGGCCAAGGGCTACTATTACCAACTGCTCGCCGCGGCGGGCTGGACAAGCCTGCCGCTACTGCCGCTGCTGCGTCAGCCCACCCTGATACTCGCGGGCGACGACGACCCGCTGACCCCCCTGATCAATGCGCGGGTCATGCATCGGCTGATCCCCCAGAGCGAACTGAATATCTATCACGGCGGCCATCTTGACCTGGTCTCGGAACCCAGCCGGATGGCCGCGGTCGTGGAGCAGTTCCTGACGGCCGAAGCCATTGCTGACCGCCCAGGCGACGCACCCGCCTCGTCCGCCTCGTCCGCCTCGCACGGCGGGTGGCGTAAGGCCAGGGCGTGGCAAAAGGCGCCAGAGCGCCCGTCCGCCCGGTAGCCCGTCCCGCCCGTCTGCCGGCAGCCCGTCTGCCGGCAGCCCGTCCCGCCCGGCAGCCCGTCCCGCTCGGCCACCTGCCCGGGCACGGCGACGTCCGGGATGCCCCGGCAGTACCAGCTGGGGAGCGCCTAGCCGTTGCGGGTACGGCCGCTGGCTGACGTGCCCACGCTGGATGCCTTCGTCGTCTGGTCACTGTCCTTCCTGCCTTGCTGGCTGTATGTCCGGTTCGTCGGGCTGCGAGTCGGCGCGTTATGGGCGAGTACGTCCTGAACCTGCAGCGGCTGGCCTGGGATCGCCCGCGCTACCTGCCCAAGCCACCAATGAATTCTGAGTTCTACGCTGGATGGTTCAATGAGGCGGCACCTTGCTGGCCCACCAGCCAACATCTACCGGCAGAAGTTCGACGCCTACTACGGCAAGGGCGCCCGGGCTCGCGGAAGGCCCGGTGACCGTGTCATGCGGGACGGCACCAGGATGCCGACGGTGCTGCGGCAACTCGGTTCCGGAAGACAACCGGCCTGCTCAATGCATTCCCGCCCGAGCGCCCAGAGCCAGCTCCCGCGGCGCCGCCGGGCGCGGTGGACGGAGCACATAGCGAAGGCCTCGGCTGGCAGATTGAACGCGGCCCGGCTCGGCGCAATCGTTCGCGTGCTGGACCAGGAGCCATCCCTGGTGCCGGTATGAAATGGCGTGACCGTGACGTACAGCGCAGCGTTACGCGAACGATGCCATTCGTTCGCCTCACAGAGATACCGAGCGCCACAACAGTCACAGCAGTCTTGAGTTCCGGTTAATGGTGCAGATCTGTCCGGTGCTGGCCGGAAAGATCGTAACCACTGCTGACGAGCGCCGCATCGCGCTAGGGAGGGCGGCCGGCTCGGGCAAGCCAAGTGCGTGACGATCTGCCTCCTCCCGGTGGGGAGGTCTCCCCTTGAGCCCGGCTGCCCGCTTGACGCACTCTCATCGGCAAGCAGCTAACGGGGCTGACATTCAGAACAGGAGAACAACCATGAACGTCAAGAACAAGCTCTGGCGAGTCGCCGGCATTGCCGCCGCTGCGGTCGGGATCAGCGGGCTGAGCATGGCCGGCGTGGCGTCGGCTAGCACCGCCCAGCCAGTGGCGACCACCACCACGGCCGCACTCCACGCCGGATCTGCCGTGCGGGCCGTCAACGGCCCGATCACCTGTGTCATCCAGACCTATAACGGGCATTACCTGACGGCGGTCGGCGGCGGCGGGCGCACGACGGACGTGCTGCACACCGATGCGACACGAATCGGGTCTTGGGAGAAATTCACGCTGATCGACTCCGGCGATGGAAGTTCCAACATCCATTACGGTATCCAGACCACTAACAGGCACTACCTCACCGCCGTGGGCGGCGGCGGCCGCATTACCGACGTGATCCACTCGGATGCGACGAACCTGCTCGGCTGGGAGAAATTCAGCTTCGATTCCCTGGGCGGCGGCGTGTACGCGATCCAGACGACCGACGGTCACTTCCTAACCGCCGTGGGCGCAGGCGGCCGGACCACCGACACGATCCACTCGGACGCCACGCGGGTGGGCTCATGGGAGAAGTTCCGGGTTACCTGCGGCTACTGACCCGTCGTCCGGCCAGAGCTCACCGTCCGGGCCTGCGGTCCAGGAAACCGCCACGGCGTTGGGCAAGGCACTGCGCACGGTTACCGGGCGGGCCGGCCGATCCGGGTAGGTCCGAAGTGATCAGGTCTAGGGCGTGTCCTGTGCACAGGACACGCCCTAGACGTCCTGCGTCGATGGGCCGCTGACCAGCTAGCAGCTATCCGGCGCCGCACCGGATTCTGATGGAGGCGGCCGGAGCGGTCGCCGGCTGAGCCGACCGGCCGGACCGGCTGAGTGCCTCGAGCACATCGTGCCCAAGAGTTTTCTCCGCGGCATCAACGACGCCGAGGTCGACGCGAGTGTGCAGCTCAGCAGCGGTGATCAGGAGCGCCACCACAGGGGACAACCCGGCAAGCGCACGGGCTTCGGCGAGGCTGCGGAGTTCCCTGAGCAGATGAGTGCGCTGCCGGCTGAGCAGCCTGGCGGTCGGCATCGCCGCGCTGACTCTGGTCATTGCGATCACGCTGCGTTTCGCGGGACCGTCGTCGGCTCTCTGCTCGGCAATGCGATAGCTGTCCAGATCCGTGGCGTCGATTACCTCGCGGTGCGGCGACGGCCGCGCCCGGAGTCCTGTCGGTGGCCGATGTGCTCTTCCTCAACATCCGGGAGCGCGGAGACGAGTTGGCCACGATACGCACATTCGGCTGGCCGGAGTCCGCGCCCGGCCGCCTGGTGGTCACCGAAGGCGCGCTGATCGGCATCGCCGGCTCGCTGGCCGGTGCGGCATTCGGCCTGGCAGGCGCCGCGCAGTTCGCGGGCGAGTTCCCGGCGGGCCTATGGATCGTCGCTGCGGCCACTGCCGCTGCCGGGGCTCTTGTCGCGGTCGCGGTCTCGCTGCTGCCCGCGCGACTGCTCCGCCGCCTGCCTACCGCGCATCTACTAGCCGAGGAGTGACCGGCGGATTCGCCGTCCAGCGTTACAACCTGCTGCCCGCGCTCACTGCCCTGGACAACGTGATTGCGCCCGTGCTGCCCTGCCGGACCGGCTGGGACAAGCGCGACCGCGGCCGGCTCGGCTAGCGGCACCGATCCGGTGCGAACCAACGCGGTCGGCCGACCCGCCCGGCACGGCCCGCGTCACCGACGCTCTCACCGATCTACCTCCACCGAATTGAACGCTGACCAGCCGCAACCCTTGTGGCCTGCCTGATCACCAGAGCCCGGTTCAAGGAACGGCGGAAATAAGGAGGTACGCAGGCGGACCGACGTGGCCGGCATCATGCCTGGCCGCGATGCCATCATCCTCCTGAAACTGGCGTGACAAGTGAGATAATTGGTGCTTCAATAGCAAACTGATTGCTAGATGGTCATCTGATGCATCGCCCGGCGAGAATGCGGGCCTTGGTTGGATACCTGGACAGTGCGCTAAGTAGCTGCTGAGAGACTCTACGTAGTCGCAAGTTCTAGTCATTTGTCACCCCGACATTCAGCGAGGTAAACGTGGAAAGATGTACGCCTGAGGGCCGCGTGGGAGGGCCCGGTTCAGATTCGTACTGGACTAAGAGTTCCCTGAGTTTCTCCAACGGCAACTGCGTCGAGGTGGCGAACCTGCCCGGCGGCGAGATCGGAGTTCGCGACAGCAAGGACTCCGAAGGGGCGGTTCTCCGATTTACTCCAAGCGAATGGCGTGCATTCCTCGGAGGAGCGCGAAACGGAGAATTCGATAGCTTCGGCAAAATATGACCGCTACGGGCAGAACGATCAGCACGGCCTAAGTACCGTAGCTTCCTGCCCAGGCTAGCCGTCGACTAGGAATCAGGCGAAGGCCCCTCCCAAGCCGTGGGGGGCCCTTCGCGCTCCGCACGCGGCGGTTTCGCCGCTGGTCGGCCAGGCCAAGGGTTGTGTCAGCACGGCATGGGAGCTACAAAGTAATGTCAGGCGCCGTTCTGCTAGTTGAACAATCGGCAAGCCGGGTGGCTCGCTTTCGAGGGCCTGGAGTTGATCATGGAGACCCGCGCAGCGGGGCCGTTGTTCGCCTCGCCGAGCATCGTCGCCGAGGCGGCTGGCGTGAATGCCGATGACGGCAGCGTGGTACTTCGCTCGGCCGATCCGCTGGGCGCCTATCCCGCCACCGTGATGCACAGCGTGCGGGCGTGGGCAGCCGTGAACCCGGACCATCGGCTGGTTGCCGAACGCGGGCCTGGCGGAGCGTGGCGTAGTTGCAGCTACGGCGCGGCGGTAGCGGCAGCTGATGCGATCGGCCAGGCGCTGCTAGCTCGCGGGCTTGGCCCGGACCGGCCGCTGCTGGTCCTGTCCGGCAACAGCGTCGATCACCTGCTGATGACACTGGGGGCGATGACCGCTGGCGTCCCGGTCTCTACGTGGACGCGGGGCGCCCGGCGCCGGGCATGTTCGCGCAGACGATCGCGAACCTCACCGAGGTGCCGCCGACCATGTACTTCAACGTCCCGGCCGGATACGCGCAGCTCGTGCCGGCCCTGGAGGCAGATCCGGTCTTTGCGGCGCGCTTCTTCTCCCGGCTGCGGCTGATGTTCAACGCCGCAGCGGCGCTGCCGGCTGCGCTGCGTGGCCGGCTCGGCGAGTTGGCGGCGCGCAGCGCCGGTCGCGAGGTTCCGGTCACCGGATCGTGGGGCGCGACCGAGACCGCTCCGGCGGTGACGACAGCGCACTTCGACTACGCTGACGCCCGCTGCATCGGCGTGCCGTTGCCGGGCACGGAGGTGAAGCTCGTGCCGGCCGAGGGCGCGTACGAGATCCGGGTAAAGGGCCCGATAGTGACGCCGGGCTACTTCGCGCGGCCGGACCTGGACGCGGCAGCATTCGACGGGCAGGGCTTTTACTGCTCCGGTGACGCCGTTGTCCCCGCCGACCCTGAAGATCCGAACGCCGGCCTGGTGTTCCGGGGACGCATCGCGGAGGACTTCAAACTCACGACCGGCACGTACGTGCGGGTCGGCGCGGTCCGCACGGCGTTGCTGTCGGCTACGCCGATGCTGTCCGATGTGGTGATCGCGGGCGAGAACCGCGAGTTCGCGTGCGCGCTGGCCTGGCTGAATTCCACCGAAACAGTCAAGGTGGTCGGCGAGGAACCGCAAGCACAGGGCGAGCTGATCGTGCACGAGATCGTACACACCACGCTCGCGCAGGTCCTGGCTGACCACAACGCCGCAGTGGGCTCAGCTGCCCGCATCGAGCGGCTCGTGGTGATGGCCCACCCCGCCGACATGGACGGCGGCGAGATCACCGACAAGGGTTACGTTAACCAGCGGCAAGTCCTCGTCAACCGGTCAACGCTGGTCGAGCTGCTCTACCTCCAGCCAGCACCAGCCGACATCATCGTCGCAGGCAGGACTGTGTGATGTGGTATGAGCAGCCCGCTGGCTCGCGGTCATCTGGCTGGCCGTGCTGCTAGCAGCCGACTCCGCCGTCTAAATTCTCGGACGAACGACGGACAAATGATCAACGACCCGACCGCCGTGACCGGCGATCAGGCCCTTGACCCTGCTACTTCACAGGTAGCCCCGACCTTACATGAGCCGGCGCCACCGCCTTGAGAGGAACGCACGGCACCGTTCAACCTCAGACAGCATCTCGCAGGCCCAGTCTTGCCTGTGCCGACACAAGGCACAGAAGCGAAGTCGAACGGCAGCTGGCGGGGCTTGCCTCAGATCTTGATGACCCGGACGTCGGGCATGGCGTCGTAGCCGGAGTCCTGCGTCACGACCGGAACGCCGTGCGCGATCGCCGTGGCCGCGATCCAGCTATCGTTCACCGGCACCCGGCGCCCGGCCGCGCGGAGCCGGGACACCAGCAGTGCCCAGGCCTCAGACACTGCCTCGTCCACGGTGAGCGCCTCGAACCGCTGCGCGAGCTGATAGGTCGACAGCCGCCGGGAAGCAGCCTCCGGATCCTTGGCCTGCAGCACGCCGAGCCGCAGTTCCCCGAGCGTGACCGCGGAAACGCCCCACTCATAGCTGGCGAACCTGCCGGCGTCGAAGCGCGCTGCCTCAAGGCCGACGAAAACGGAGGTGTCGGCCAGCGCCCGCTGGGATGTCACCACGGGAGATCGTCCGTCGTGTCGGTCAGGGTTGCCCGCAATTCCTCAGCCAGGCCGGTGGTGTCCGGCCCCAAGCGCACGAGCTCATGGCCGATCTCGGCGGCGGGCAGCCACTGCATCCGCCGCGACAGCGGGATGATCTTCGCCACCGGGCGGTTGTCCCGCAGGACCTCGATCTCTTCGCCCGCCTCAACGCGCCGCAGCACCTCCGCGGTGTGGTTGCGGAGATCGCGTGCCGGGATGGCGGTCATACTACGAGTGTAGCTGGTTGGCTACACTCGTAGCAAAGCTCCTATTCCTGGACCTGCGGTGCTGAAGCAGGGCAATTGCCCAGCGACGCCGTCGCATCCAGCGCATCGCCAACCAGTTCGGGGATCTAGATCGCGGTGGTGTTCACTACAGCCCGGGTCTGGCCCCGCATGATTGCCGATGACCCGCATGCAGTAGCGCCCGCTGCCGCCAGATAGCGGCAGAACTCACGGACGAACGACGTACAGATGTCAAGGGCCTGACCGCCGTTACCGGCGATCAGGCCTTGACCTGCTACTTCCGAAGTAGCCCCGACCGGATTTGAACCGGCGCCACCGCCTTGAGAGGGCACGGGTGGAATTTGTTCAACCGGGCCCGCCAGTCATTGGGCGCCGGTGGAAGGATCCACCGGCGCCTGCGTGCCCGGCGTGAGGCATCGACCAGCGACGACGCGAACTGCTGCGGCTCAATGATCGGGCGTCCGGGCCATGGCGACATGCCGGTCAGGTCCACATCGGCGGACACGATGAGGACAGCCACCGCCATGTCGCAGGGGCCGCATGCCTGTTGCCCGGCCGCGGCGGCGACGGGACAGGCAAGGTATCAGGAAGGCATCGGCCGCTCTCTGTAACTGTGAGATCAGTCAGCCGGGTGCGAACGCTGAAGGCACCCGGAAGATTATTAAAAGTCCTCAGTTGATCTCGGCTCTCGCGTCATAGGCAAGCGTCATCAAATAGACATTCTTTGGTTCGGCGCGCCTGCCGGGCAACGACTTCTCCATCCGATAGAAGGGATGTGCTACCAAACCTTTCACGGAACGGAGAAGCCGTTGCGGTACGATCGTATGTCAGGGCTTGACTCAGAGCAACTCGACGAACTGGTGTGGCGCATCGAAGAACAGCTCGAAGAGCCATGGCATAAAGGAATCGGGCGCCCGAAGGACCTTTCTCTGCGAGAAGCCGTCGTCGTGGCGAGCGGGTACATGCGACAGAACATCATCCAGGAAGTCTGGGCGGAAATCTTCGACACGTCGCAGCCGGTAATCTCCGGGATCATCGCGAAATTCACGCCGCTCATCGAGGCGTCCACCGAAGAAGACAGGCCGACCGCGGAGGAAGCGGAAGAAGCCGTCGCCCGTGAGCAGACGGTGCTGGTAGACGGCTTCCTGGCACCCACCTGGTCCTGGCGCGATACACCAGAACTGTGGTCGGGAAAGCATAAGACAACCGGCTTTAATGGTCAGGCCGTCTCGAATCTCCGGGGCGACCTCATATTCGTATCCGAGCCCGTTACCGGGCATAATCACGACATGACAGCCCTTGCGGAGACAGAAACCGCAGATGTCATGGCGGCTGCTTTCAGCGGAATCGGCGACAAAGGCTATCAGGGCTCGGGCTTCATCACCCCGTTTAAGAAGCCGCAAGGCGGGGAATTGCTCGACTGGCAGAAGGAATTCAATGCCCAGGTAAATATGCTGCGTGCCCCGGTCGAACGCGCGATCGCTCATCTCAAATCCTGGCGTATTCTCCACACCGATTACCGGCGGCCGCTCCGTACGTACGCCACGTCCTATCGGGCGGCTGTAGGATGTATTCTTAAACTAATTGGATAAGTCCCGGACCGCCAGAGAGAGGAATTCAAATGGCAAACGGTCACAATGTCCCAGATGCCCAAGCAGCTGAAGAGGCGCTCGCGTTTCACAAGGACCGACCTGACAATCCGGGCAAGTATGGCGTCGAGGGCTGCTGCTACCGCACGTTCTGGGCAGTGGTCGAGACGGACGGCACGTTCGTGCGCGGACGGAATGTCGCGCGGGTAGCTCACCTGGCCCCAGGTCAGTACGAGATCGTCTTCACTAGCGACGTCAGCGACGGCGTGTACGTCGCAAGCATCGGCCGCCCTGGCATCGCCACTGAGCCTGCCGGCGAGATCGGCGTTGCCCTGCGATGCTGTCTCGCCGGCCATGAGACGAACAAGGGCGTCTGGGTAGATACCCACGACTCCGATGGCGCCTTTGCCGATCGCGCGTTCCACCTGATTGTCCACACCCAGTAGTGCCGGATGGTGCCAGACAGGGTCGGCGCCATCCCCGGGGCCCGCGGGCGATGAACTCGACCAGTACTGAGAGCATGTCCGCAGCACCGCCAATGTCTTGGCGGTGCTGCGGACGACGTACCTTGGCATCCGACTCCCCGGCAACGTGTCCGGCTGATCCATGCCATCTGCGCCGACCTGGAGAACTTGCGTCAGCGAAGAATGCTCACCTGCCGTGACCGCGCCCACCGATGGATACCGCCAGCCCGACTCTTTCGCGAGGAGAACTGATATGGCCAAACTCAGCCCGCGGTTACGAACGACAAGTCACGCTGCCGGCAATGCGAATAACAATGTTGTCTCTCCGCCGTCAAAAGGCGGTCTGGCGGCCGCGACACAGCCGATCTCGAAAGCCGCCGATGGCTCCGCGGAGGGACCCCGCACCACTCTCCGGATGACGCCGCGGATACGAACGATGATCGGGCTCTGGATCATAGCGCTCGCCGCAATCGCGCTCGGCCATCTGCCGTGGGCGTGGTCTCTTGCCGAACAGCTCAGCAGATCGAAGTCTGTACCCCGGGCTCGCTGGCTTGGGCTGACATTCGCCCCGCACGAGGTTTCCATCCTCCTGGTCATCGTTGTCCTGACCGCGGTGATCGGAAGCGCTGCGACGCTGGCGCTAACCTTCGCGCAGCGGGCGGGTTACGACAGCCTTGAGAGGGGCTGGGTGTGGTGGTATCTGACTCGGCCATTCACCGCAGCAGGTATCGGGGTCCTGGCTTACGCCCTGCTGCAGGTCGGGTTCTTCGGCTCGAATAACAAAACTAGTTCAGAGCTGCTCGCCGCTGCCGCCATAGGTGGTCTCGCAGGATTGTTTACCGACCAGCTCCTCCAGAAGATGCGCACAGCGCTGGGGCTGACCGCCTTTTTGAAAAGCGCTAGCGATGCCAGCGAGACAGCGAAAATCAACGCGTCCTAATTCTGCGAAATCTAGCGCAGTCAAGAAGCCCGCTGACATTTCTCAAAGCGAGGCCTGCCTCGTCCGTGATCCGTGGCTGTCCGGTCGCGAATGCGCGGCAGGTTTTCGACGCGCGATTCGCGCAACAAACGCAAGCGCTGAAGGCGCTGGTACAGCCAGGTTCCGCCGCTCCAATGATCGTCCAGTTTGCGGTTCCTGTACATATAACAGGTATCGGGCTCTTCGACTTCATACACGGGCAGACCGGTGTTGCCCCGGACGGGGTAGAGCTGCATCCGGTTCTGAGCATCAGCTTGTGAAAGATTGCCTCTGCACGCGAGCACCTACCCTCATCTGTCAGGACTCCAGCCGACTTCGGCGGCTGAGGCTGCTGTCACAGCACCTGCTGGAATCAATTGCAGCTGGCGCCAGCGATGCCCAGGGGCCTCAGACACGGCCTCATCCACGGTGAGCGCCTCGAACCGCTGCGCGAACAGGTACGGCGACAGCCGCCGGGAAGCAGCCTCCGGATCCTTGGCCGGTAGCACGCCAAGCCGCAACTCCTCGGGCGAGACCGCGGAAACGCCCCACTCATAGCCGGCGAACCGGCCGGCATCGAAACGCGCAGCCTCGGCAGCTGCGCGCATGAGGGGCGTAGGGGGGACGAAGTTGCGTCCGCACAGGACGCTGGATCGGTATGCGAAGCCACTCGGTGATGGGTTAGCTGTGACGCGCAGATCAGGCTGTTCTGTCACGGCGACCGGGTCGAACTCGAGCCGCGGCGTGCCATTGCGGTCACGGCGTTGGCTTGGGGCTGCGGACTTGGCGGCGCAGGTCGCCGGTGCCGGGAGAAAACCCCCGCAATGTCAGCCAGCGCGTCATCCGGGACGCGTCGGGGTGTGTGTCCGGGACGACGTTGTAGATGTAGTTCAGCCCGCGCTCAGCGGCCTCGTCCTCAAGCCGGTCCAGAATGAAGTTGCCGATGCCGACGCCGCGCCTGGCCGGATCGACCAGGAACGTGATCTGAGCGGCGCCCCATTCCGAATCCAGCCAGCCGTAGCCGACGACGGTCTCGTCATCGTCGGTAACTCGCCACCACTCGTCGGCGATCGCGGCGCCGGGAGCGGGCTGGTCGAAGCCCACCGACGCCAGCGCGTCCGGGCCGAACAACCGCTGTTTGTCGTTATCCCAGCGCGCATTGTCCTCCTTCGTCCAGTGCAGTGTCATCGCTCCTCCTTCGCCTTGGGTGCCAGCACGTCAGCGCGGCCCTTTGACCGCGGCGCGCAGCCAGGAACGGCCAGCGCAGAGTCGCCTGCGCCTGCGCACCATGACGGTCCAGCTCGGCCCGCTGGCCGGGAAGAACCCTGCTCGTCGCGCATGACTCCCCCATCAGCCGATGCGGCGCAGCTCGTTGCGGTAGCGCCTGGACATGCCCTGATAGAGGTGGACCGCCTCGATCACCCAGCGGCGCAGGTCTGGTGCCGGACGCAGCCGCGCCGGGATGCCGAGGGCGATCTGGCCGGTTGGAACCGTGGCCTCCGCGGGCACCAGCGCCGCGGCTCCGACCCCAGCGCCGTTCGCCAACCTTGCCCGGTTGAGCACTACCGACCCGGAGCCGATGAGGCACTCGTCACCAATGGTGCATCCCTCGACATGCACATCAGCCCGACAACGCAGCGGGCGCCGATGACGGTCGGCCACTCCGCAGTCGTGTGGACAACGGTACCGTCCTGAATCGAGGTCAGCTGGCCAATCTCGATGCGACCGTAGTCAGCGCGCAGCACCGCTGCGGGCCAGATCGACGCCTCCGCCCCGATCGTGACGGCCCCGATCACTGTGCAGTCAGGGTGCACGAAGGCGTCCGGATGGATGTCCGGGACCAGCTCGCCAAGCGCGTAGATACCCATCAGGCCGGCAGCCTCAGACTGTAGACGCGCGCGGCTTTGCATGCCTGTACGAGATCGGCGGTGTCCGCGTCGGGGCACAAAGCGGCGACGGCGCGCGCATTCTTCGCGGTGCCCGGCACGCCGCCGAGGATCTCCAGGCGGCCGAAGCGATACGGCCGTGGCTTCCAGGCCCGCTTGAGCGCGGGGTTTTGCGGCGTGCATGTGCACGTCCACGAGCGAGCGGCCGTCGAGCATCAGTCGGCCGCCCGCTTCGCCGCCAGATCGGTGTCCATGGCCATCTCGTGCAGCTCGACGCGGCGGACCTTGCCGGTGGCGGTGGTCGGATACTCACTGATGAAAACGACCTTGCGAGGCCGTTTCAACGACGGCAGGCCCTGGCGGCAGAACTCGATCAGCTCAGCATCGGTGGCGATCTGGCCAAAGTATTTCAGGATCACGTACGCAATCGGCTTCTCCAGCCCATCAGCATCCAGTGCCGCGACGACGACCGCGTCGGCGACGGCCTGATGCACCAGCAGCCGGGCCTCCACCTATGGCTGTGCCACCCAGATTCCGCTCGCCTTGAGCATGTCGCCGGTGCGGCCGAGGCAGGTGTAATAGCCGTCGGCGTCCTGGA
>CAWIJO010000021.1:0-30657 GCA_963836355.1 uncultured Actinomycetes bacterium
CAATGCCATGTAGTTCAGCGTGATCGGAGCGTTCGCGGTCTTGACCGCGCTGGCGGGCGGTGGCGTCCGGGTGGCCGGCAGAGAGTGATCGCGGCGGGCGGGCATGCTGGCGCCCCGGCTGTCGCTCCGGATGCGGCCGGTTCCACGGTCGGCGGGCTGGGCAGTGCTTGAGGGTGCGGGGACTGGGAGATGGGGCGTTCAGGCGGCGATGGGGCCGCAGATGCTGATCTCGGCTTTCGCGGTGAGGACGGGAATGCGCGGCCCGCCGGGCGGGAAGCCCGGCCGGGCCTTGGTCTTCCGGTCGCGGTGCCGGTTGCGGTCGGTGTCTACGCGCCGGCGGGCGAGGCTGGCCAGGATGGCGTCGCGGTTCGCCTCGGTCAGCGCGGCGGGCAGGCTGGCGGTGGCCGCGCCGGACCGGGTAGTGGCGATGATCGCGCGGCGTGCGGCGGTAAACGAGATCTCGCGCGGGTGCACGGGCTGGCCGGCGCGCTTGCCCTTTCCGGCCGGGACGGCGATCGCCGCGGCGGCGCGGGCTGCTGCGCGGGTCAGCTCGACGGCGGTGATCCAGGCGGCGTGCTCCTGGGCGATGAGGGCCGGGCTGGCGGAGCGGAGCATCGCGCCGGTGGACGGGCCGGCGCCGCTGATCGCGGACTTGGCTTCCTTCAGGCAGGTCTCCGACCCTATCCACCGCCAGTGGTAGGCGGCGGCGAGGACCTGCGCCGGGTAGGCGGCGTGGTCGTGCAGGTCGGTGATCAGGGCGAACAGCTCCGGGGCGTCGGCCCCGGCGACGGTGACGGTGTACTCGATCACGCGGACGGTGAGCGTGACCCCGCCGCCGCGGATGCTGGCCAGGTAGGAGCCGTCGGGCAGGAAGCCCCCGGTCCGGTGCAGCGTGATGCCGTCCTTGACGCGGATCAGCACATGGGTGCCGGTGGCGAGCATCCGCTTGATCCTTGGCGCGCCGGGGAAGTTCCGGTCGAGCACCCACAGCCGGCCCGGGGTGAACAGGTGCGGGTAGTCCTTCAGGGCCTGGTCCAGCAGCGCCTGCTCGGCCTCGCCCTTCTCCCGCCCGCCGCCGGCGGCGGCGCCGGACGGACCGGACACCACCGCCAGGGCGGCGCGGGTGGAGGCGTGCGACAGCCACAGATCCCGCTGCTGGGGGTAGGGCGAGGAGTCATCGGCGGTGCCGGCCGAGCCGAACGCGGCCCGGTTCGCCGGGGTGTCCGGGACCCGGGTCAGCGACCCGTCGATGGAGCAGGCGTCCAGGGCGCCGATCGTGACCGCCCGGTAATCGTGGTCGCGGTGCTCGGCGTCGATCCCGGCCAGCACCAGGTCCCGCAGCTGCTCCAGCGGGCCGGGCCCGAGCGCGTCCCGCCAGGTGCAGAAAACCGTCGCGGTCGGCACCCGGTACGGGCGCTGCCACGGCACCAGCGCCAGGTCCCCGAGCAGGGCGCCCGTCACTTCGGCGTAGTCCGCGTCGGGCAGGAGCGTCATCAGCAGGGTGAGCCGGATCGCCAGCGCCGGCGTCATCGCCCGCCGCGCCGCGCCCTTGACCTTCCCGTTCAGCGTGACGCCCGCGGCGATCTGGCCGATAACGTCCGCCTGGCCGGCCAGGGCATCCAGCCTGTCCTCGGCCACGCCGAGGCGGGCGTGATCCGCCGGATGCCCGCCAGCCTGCACCCGCCCGTCACGGCGGACCACCGCTGCCGCGACCGCCACCGGCTTGAGGAAGACCACACGGTCCCCGGTGCGGATCTTCCCCGCCGCCGCCGCGGTCAGCGCCGTCCGGCCGTCCTTACCCGGGCCCGGCCCGGCCGGCCAGGCCAGGTCCGCCACCCGCACCGCGACCATGCCCGCCTGCCCCAGCAGGCCCAGCGCGGCATCTTCCGCACACGAGAGCGTGACATCCGGCGGCATGACAGGGTAGAAGAGCATGAGGAGGCTCCCGGGCGGAAAAGGCTGATTAGTCACCTCCTCTTCTACCGGGAGCCTCCCGCCGGTACCGGCATCCGCAAGGGCGTGTCGCCCGCCGATCGCAGCCACGCAGCCAGCCAGCGGAACCAGGCCTGCAGCCAATCAGAAATCACAGCCTGTAACCGGAAGCCGCCAGATCAAGGGACGTCCCGCCGCAGGACCATCAGCAGCGATCACGCTGAACTACATGGCATTGGGCTGGCACCGGTGCTGAACGTGCGCGACCTAGCCGCCGAGCGCGCCTTCTATGAGAAGCTCGGCCTGCCGGTCATCTACGAGGGCCCCGAGTACCCAGACTTCATCGGCTTCGGCACCGACACGGTGCATTTCGGCATCCAGAAAGCCGCCGCTGACAACGACCCGCCCAGCGTGCTCACCTGGCAGATCGGCGTTACCGACATAGACGCCGCCATCGAGCGATGCCGCAAGGCGGGCATCAGTTTCGACCTCGAACACAACAACCCCGGGCCGGAGTGGACCTACCGGCGGCTGCTCATCCGCACCCCCAGCGGCTACCGGCTGGCCCTCGAAGGCCCCAACGAGTAACCCGCAAAGCCCCCTGTCCTGGCGGGCGCGTGACGATCGATCTTGCTAACGCAAGTGCTGACAACGGAGCTGGACGAGCCCGGATACATCTGGGCCGCCCAATCATTAGCCGGCACGCCTGCCGCGCCCTGAAAGCGCTCTTCGGGGGCCAGCCAGCAATCCGCTAACCGCCAAGATCACCGTGCCATTAACGTGCCTTGACCCCGGCCACCAGCGGTGCGCTACGGTCACTCGCGGGCAACTCTCCGACCAGGTCAGCGTCATGGCCGCAGGTTGATAACACGATTTGCAAGCAGGGGGTCAGGGGTTCGAGTCCCCTTAGCTCCACCAGGCAAAACGACGATTTTCAAGATCGCGGACAAGGCTTCTGTAGCTGGAGACTGTAGCAGCGGACTTCGTCTTGGTAGAATTACATCAATGGCATTCATCGCGCAGGACATCCAGAACACGGTGTCAGACGCCGAGCAGCTCCTGAAGGCGACCGTGCCTAGGTTCCGGCAGACGGACGCGTTCACGGGCAGCAGGACGCTCGGCAACCCGAGCCAAGCGACGACTGCCAAGCTGGCCGCGTCGATGGCGGGCATGGTTCCCGCGATGGCGGGCATGGTTTCCGCGGACTTGAACGGCAAGCTGGCCGCCTTGAACGCCAAGCTGGCCGCGTCGATGGCAGGCATGGTTTCCGCGGACTTGGACGCCAAGCTGGCCGCGTCGATGGCGGGCATGGTTCCCGCGATGGCGGGCATGGTTTCCGCGGACTTGAACGGCAAGCTGGCCGCCTTGAACGCCAAGCTGGCCGCGTCGATGGCAGGCATGGTTTCCGCGGACTTGAACGCCAAACTTGCGGCGAACGGGGTGCTCCAGGACCTCATCGAGATGCAGACCCGGCTGGCGGCAATAGCGCGGACTGTTCCATCTGACTCACTACCAGACACTGAATTTGGCACCACCCTCAGCCGCAATAGCGAACGTCTCTTGTTCGGCAACTACGTATACTGCCTTGTCCTAAGTCTGGTACTGCTGGCATACATTAGAGTCATCGGGGAAAGCGAAACTGATTCCCAAATATTTTCGATCTTTATCTTCGCGACTGGCCTTGGCGCGCACCAATTTGCCAAACTGGCGCGTGAGGCAGCATTTCGCACATACGATTTTCTGTTTCCACTGGAATGACACTGGACGTGCACCTTTCAGTCTTCGATATAAAATTAACCATCATCCTGATCGAGCAGGCCATGTAGCCGGGTAAGCGCATCGCGGCGGGCTGGCTCGTCTGTTTCGGTATAGATCTCCAGCGTCGTAGTAATCCGGGCGTGCCCGAGGATCGCCTGGGCGTCGCGGGCGGGGATGCGCAGGCCCTTGAGCAGCGATCCGACAGTGTGCCGAACATGGTGCACCTTGATGACCCGAATGTTGTTGTCCTCGCAGATGCGCCGGAAGGACCGGACGAAGTTCCGCGGCTCGACCGGGCGGCCGGTTCGGGTGGTGAATACCAGGTCTGTTGCTGGCCAGGCGGAGCCCATGTCGGCACGGTAGATGGCCTGTCGTTCAGCCTGGAGCTTGAGCGCCTGGCGGGCGATATCGAGCAGCGGGAGGTCTCGTCGTCCGGCGCTGGTCTTGACCGGGCCGAGGCGCAGTTCGCCGCCGATGCGCTGGAGCTGCTGGCGGACATGGATGGTCCCGGCGTCGAGATCGATGTCGCTCCAGCGGATGCCAAGTGTTTCGCCGCGTCGCAGGCCGTAGAACAGGAGCAGCACGAACGCGACGTATACCGGGTCTGCTTTCGCTGCGGCGAGGAAACGTTTGGCTTCGTCGGCAGACCAGGGGTGGATGGTGCCTCGTTGCGATTGCGGGAGTTCGGCCAGGCGGGCGACGTTGCGGACGATGAGTTCCTCGCGGACAGCGCGGGTGAGCGCGGCACTGAGCACGGTCCGCATGATCTGTACCTTGCGGATTGAGTCGCCTGCCTCCAGGCGCTGGTTGAGGAACATCTGCACGGCGTGTATGGACAGTCGGCTCAGCTGCCGTTTGCCCAGGCCGGGGATTAGGTAGAGGCGGGTGATCATCTCGTACAGCACGTAGGTGGCCGGGCGGCGGTTCTGCTTGACGATGTGCTCCAGCCAGTATTCGAGGTAGATATCGAGCCGCCATGATTCGTCAGGAACTGGGATGCCCGTGTTTGCTCGTTGTTGAGCTTCCCTGAGCTTGTTGCGGGCCTCGTCGAGTGTCTTGCCGTAGACCACGACTCGCTTGCGGGCGCCGGAGACAGTGCGGGCGTAGAACGCGCCTACCCAGTAGCCGTCCTGGCGCTTGTAGACCGAACCGTCACCGTTGATCCGGCGCCGACTGCGGATAGCTTGGCTTGCTGGCATTTAGCTCGCTTCCTCGTATTGCTGTTCGAGTGCTCGTACATACTCATGCAGGGCATCGGCGGTAATGAACCGGAATTTGCCATCCTTGATGGAGCGGATCCGGTTGGAACGGATCAGCCCATAGAGGACGGTCTTGCTAATGCCGAGCACGGCAGCGGCCTCGCGGGGCCGGTAAAGCAGCTTGTCCATGCGGTTGGTTCCTTTCGAATCGTCAGTTCATCCAGGTCTCCTCTCGTCCGATGCGGTCGTGCTCGCGGGCTCTCGCAGCGGCAGCGAGGGCGAGCTGGTGCTCAGCAGTGGTGGCGTAGCCGGTTCCGGCGTACTGCCAGGCAGTCATGAGCAGGACAGTGTGCTCGTCCAGATCACGGCCCCAGGGGTCTTTCTCGCCGTCGGGGTAGCGTTCGCGCCTGCGGTGGTCGGTGCGGGCCTGGCGCAGCTGCGTGAAGGTGACGGAGTAGCGGCGGGATTTGGTGAGGAAGTGGCCGCGGTAGCCGAGCATGTGGGTCCACTTGTTGAGCGCCAGCTCAGCTGTCGCAGGGCGCTTGCCCAGTTCCCAGCAAGTAGAGATGAGCCGCTTGTAATGGGCGCCGCAGCGCAGGGCGGCGATGGCGGCGGGGCTACGGACAGGCCGGTCGGGCAGGCCGGGGGCATCGATGGTCTTGGTGGCGTATTTGGCAATGTAGTTCGCCACGGCCTGGGCAGATAGTGCGCTGCCGGTTCCGGGCAGGTCGCCAGCCGGGCGGATGGTCCGGGTGTCGGCCTGGGTCCCGAATTGGATCGTACGCCGCAGGTCCGCCTCGATGACAGGCACGACACTCGTGTCGCCGGGCGCAGCGCCTGCGGCGCGGATGGCGAGCTTGGCCAGATGCGCGGCGACATCAAGCGAAACGGCGGCAGCGGCCTGGCGGATGGCCTGCTTGAACAGGGCGGTGTCGTACCGGGCCGGGGGCGGCTGGTAGTCGTCGCCGGGTGCGTCGAGCCGGATGATGGCGTGGTAGTGGATGATACCGCGGGCCTGGTATTCGGCGACTTTGACGAACCGGACGGAGAGCTGGGTACGCAGGTGCTTGTGGGTGACGCCCGTCAGGCGAGCCAGTCGGCGGGGCAGGTAGATGGTGAACCGGCGCCACAGCTCGGGGGCGAGGGCGTTGAACAGGACGTGGCCGGTGTAGTCGTAGCAGTCCGGGCAAATGGGCCTGCCGAGCCGGGAGTCATCGGGCTGGTGGCGCCGAGGACAGGAGATGTCACGGCCGTGCGGGCAGCGCCGCAGGCTGGCGTCGCGGCGGGGCCGGCAGGGCAGCAGCTGGCCGCGCTTGCCGGTGCGGGTGGTGTGGACGGGCCCGAAGCCGGGGGCGGTGAGGGTGGCGAACACGCACGGGTGCCCGGTGACGGTCTCGGGGATGCCCTTGCCGCCGGTCAGGCCGGAGCGGATGATCTGCTGGGCGTCCTTTTTGTAGATGCCGGAGCATGCCGGGCAGACGTGCTCGCGGCGGTTGCCGCAGGCGATCAGCAGGACCTGGCCGGGTTCGGTGTCGGTGTCGTACATGGTGCGGGCCTGGCCGGTGGCGCGGTCGATGGCGTCGATGCGTCCCTGGAGCCGGATCGGGCTGGTGCAGTGGCCGGTGGCGGCGAGCTGGTGTTCCCAGCGGTGGAAGTCGTCACGGGCGGCGAGTTCGAGGATGGCTCCGGTAGATGCCCCCGCTCCCAGGTCGTCATCTGGCCTGGGAGCGAGAGAGACGGCCGGGACCGTCATGCGGTGGCGGTCTCGCGGGTGATGTCCCGGACGAGGGACAGGGCCCGGTGCTTGAGCGGTTCGGGCCGGATCAGGGTCCGGTTGAGCCGGGTCTCCCAGCTGCGGGCGGTGCGGACGTGATCGAGGTATTCCCCGGCGGCCTGGACGAGGCCGTAGCCGGTTCCTGCGATCTGCTCGTTGGTGGTGGAGTCGAACAGCAGCCGCAATGCCTTGCGGGCCTCTTCGACGTTGCGGGCCACGCGGTCGGTGACCAGGCCCTGGGGCGGCATGGGGATGAACTCGGTGATGAACAGTTCCCGCTGCCTGGGGGTGATGTGGATGCCGAGGAGTTCGGCGGCGAGTTCGGAGTAGCGGCGCATCTCGGAGCGTGCGCCGGTGACGGCCTGGCGGGCTTCCTCGATGCGGTTCCGCCAGCTGGATTTGTGGATGAAAGAGAACGTGGCGCCGGTGCGCTCGCCTTCGAGCTCGGCGGCACGGAAGGTGTTGGCGCACACGATGCGCACGGCGGTGGCGCGCAAAGCGCAGGCGGCGGTGCCGTCGTGCCGGTTGGTGATTGCCAGGTAGGGCAGGGTGGGGCTGGCGTCGCCGGGCAGTGTGATTGGCTCGTCGAGGAGAGCCAGGCACCAGACGGAGCGTCCGCTGTCGAGGACGCCTGCGGTTTCCCATTTGACGTTGGGCTGGGCGAGGACGGCTTCGACGATTTCGCCCATCTCGCCGTGGCTGATGACGGTGTAGGTGTCGCGGTTCAGCGACAGGACGGCGCCATTGTCGGAGCGGGCGATGGCCTTCCAGCCATCGATCGGCTCATAACGCGGGGTGCCGTCGGCGTTGAGGTCTGCAAGGGCGTAGACCTCGGTGGCGATGGGGTCCCAGTCCAGGCCAGCGAGCTTGCGGGCGGTGTCCCAGTCGCCGGGGTAGTCCTCCAGAATCGTGCCTTCGCGGTGCCAGGGCATCTGGCGGACAGAGAACATGGACTCGATGTTTGCTGGCATGTCAGTTTCCTTTCAAGGGGATTGAGAGCTGGTCAGGACTGCCACTGGTCGTGGCAGTCGTTGCATTCGCCCCTGGACCGGGGGATGCAGTACGGTTTCTCGTTGCCGCAGGTAGGGCAGGTGCGCCGTGCCCTGAGTGCTTTGCTGATGGCAGTCAGCTGGGCGGCTGTCGCCTGTCGTTTTGGCTTGGCGTGCTCGACGCTGTAGAGGTACGCGACGCGCCGTTGCTTGCGGTGGCGCCACAGAATCTGAGCGGCGATGTCTTGCCCGCCGGGGCGCAGTCCGCGGGCACGGAGTTGCCGGATGGTCAGCAGTCCTGTGGGTGCCCAGTGGTAGGGGTAGGTCGGCAGTCCGTAGCGGCTGCCTTCGGGGTCATAGAACTGGACGTGCAGGCCCTGGCCATACAGGTTGTCCAGATACGGGACGCGGCTCATGCAGCATCGCGGCCGGGTAGCTTGATCACCTTCCCGGTGTTGTCTGGCTGATCGCCGTGGTGATGGGTGCTGCGGGCCTGGGCTGCCCAGGAGGCTAGGTGGATGATCTGGTCATCGGAGAGGAACGCGGCCTTGACGCGGCGGGGGATGCCGTCTTCGGCGCGCAGCCAGGACACTCCGCGTGCCTGGGGGTCGATCTCGGTTGCTGAGTAGCCCTTGTCGGCCCAGCCGTGTCCGAGGATGGTGTCGGAGCTGGCTTCGGTGGAGCAGCGGAATGCCCACCGGTAGCCGAACAGGTCCCGCAGGCTGGTGGGGATGATGTCGGCTGATGGCCGCTGGGTTGCCTCGACAGGGATGATGCCGGGTGCGCGGCCGCGGGCCACGACGTCGCGGTTAGTGGCGTTGAATTCCTTCTGCTGGGCGGGAGTGCCGACCGTGGCCGAGAAGTAGGCCACTTCGTCGATGGGCACGAGGTAGAACGGCCAGCCCATGTCGGGGGTGACCTTGCGCTTCTTCATTTGGAGCAGCACGTCGGTGCGCTCGTCGATGAGGCCCTGGAGGCCGTGCATGACGTCGATCGCGTCGTCGATGCTGGGCCCGACGAATTTCTCAGCGCACTCGGCCCACAGGCCAAGCTCGACGCGCTTGCCGTCGATGAGGATCAGCTTGCAGTCGCCGGACAGCGCGCCATGCGCGACGATCAGCTGCAAGGCAACGGACTTGCCGCCGCCTGGTTCCCCGCCGATGAGCATGTTCCGCTCAGCGAGGTTGACTTCGACTCGGCGGCCGGTTTCGTCGGTGCCCAGGTGAATCGGGTCCCAGATCGACAGTGGCGCGACGGGGATCGCAGCGCCGGGGGTCATGGCCCGGACTCCTGGTGTTCGAGGTCCTGCTGGCAGGCGCCGCACAGCTGGTCATCGGGCGGGTTGCCCCAGAAACTGTCGCCGCAGCGTGCGCAGGTCCATTCGTCCATGGCGAGATCGCTCTCCTTCCTTGGTGGTGGGTGGCTGGGGAGACCCCCGGGCGGGTTTGTGTCCCGGGGGTATCCCGTCTTGGTGGTTGCCGCGCTCAGGCGGCGGCGGGGTCGTCCTTCTCGCGGCGCTTAGGCATGGTTGCCAAGCCGGAGGCGACGACGTGGTGCGCGGCAAGGGTGTCGCGGCGCACGATGTTGACGACCACGATTTGTGCCCAGCGCTTGGAGCGCTCGATGCGGGCTTCCCGGGCGTAGCAGGCGGCAGCGATTTCGCCGGTGTGGGCTTCGAAGTCCTCGAAGCAGATTCCGGCTCGGCACCAGATCAGTGCGCGTTCCCCGACTTCGGTGGGATGAATGCGCAGGACCAGGGACAGCCGTCCTGAGCGTGTGTGCATGCGGGTCTCGTAGAACACCCGCTGGATGCGGTGACGGGAGATGACGCACCAGGCTCGCCGGACAGCGAACCTGCGCGGCCAGGGCATTGCAGCGGCGATGAGCGCTGTGGCGCCGAGGACGATGCCAGCCCAAGCCATCGGGAAGGCGCGGGTGAGCGCCAGGAACGCGGCTGCTGCCGTGATAAGGACGGCCAGTTCGGTGCGCATCCGCCAAAGGACGCCAGCGGCGCTGCGGTGCACGGTGAATGCCAGGTCGTCGAGGATGTAGGGGTTGTTCCGGTGGTTGCGGAAGTTGCTCTTGGCAGGCATCAGTGCCTCCAAGCGGTCTTGCCGTCGATGACGGTCACTTCGTGGCCGTCGTTGAGTGCGGCCTGAGCGATCGTCGATGCGATCTTGCCAGCCGGGTGCTGGCCGAACCGCGGGTCGCGGTAGGACCAGGTGCCGGGCCTGACCTGCCGGGCCTGCCAGCCATGTGCGGCGGCGATGACATTGTCGCGGGCGAGCCCGATTTCGAGGATCTGGCGCCGGAGACGCGCCAGCTGCTGGTTGATAGCGTGGAACATGCCACGTACCCCTTTTCCGGATTGAGCGATGCGGGAGTGGGCCTGTGGTGCCGGGCCGGAGGAATGTGAGTCCTCCTGGCCCGGCGTACCTGTCAGAAGGGCGGCTCGTCAGGAGCCTCGGTCAGGTGCGTACTGGCGTTGTAGATGTAGGTCAGCGCCAGTGACGCGCACTCGTAGGCCTCGTCGAGAATCTGCTTGGCCTCGGCGCGGTCCAGCGGCTGGGTGCCTTTGCTGCCGTCGTAGTCGATAACCCGGTTGTAGGTCTTGCTGTGGACCTTCCTGACCAGGTGCTCGGCTTCGTCAAGACACGAGCCGATCAGCGTCGTGAGGTGATAGCACTCGTCCTCACGGACTCGGTCGATGCCGTGCACGCGTTGCGCAGGCACCGGCTTCGCGGTTGCGCCACCGTTGGTGCTGGCGGCCTTGGTGGTAGTGCTGCTAGTCATGGCAGCTTGTGATCCTTTCGTGCGTGATGCAATGCGGACATGTGCGGTAGGCAAGCCATACGCAGCTAGCGCAGGCTGCCTGAGCGGACGAGCGGGGAACTCACGCGGCCTTCGGCGCGGCAGCGGCCTGGACGGACGCAGCACGGTAGGCCACCCCGGACTTGCCGTTGTTGTTCCAGGGGATCGCCTCCAGGCTCTCGAAACGGACCGGCTGACCCTGAGTCATCCTCGGCTGATCACCAGCCACCGTGACCTTGATCACCACTCCGCCTTCGGAGTCCATGGCGAGCGCCTCGACAACCCATTCCGGGCGGCCAGTGCTCCTGTCCGTGCGCTGCTCCGTCTTGCCGTAGTCCCGTCGCGGCTCGGGAACCTTCGTCGCCGTGAAGGCAACCGCCGACGTGTCGATCATCAGACGCATGATCACCACTTCCTTTCCTTTGCCCTTATCAGGGGCCTATCTGCGGAATGACCAGGAATTGGCCATGCGGAAAGGCTGGCGCGACTGTCCGTGAGGAACTAGTGACACAGGTGGTGTCAGGGGATGACAGCAGCGTGACACCTACGTGTCACCATGCGTGTCACCCTGTCCTGATCTGCGACACTCGGAGGGAGACAAGCGATGCAGGGGAGTGACTCCACATGGCTGAGGACCGGCCGCCGTGGGCCCGCCGGATGACGAACGAGCGCCAGGCCCGGAACTGGAGCCAGGCCGACGCGGTTCACGCGATGCAGGCACATGCTGCCGACGACAAGGTGCACCTGCCAGACGCTCCCAGCCTGCTGCGGCAGTGGAAGCGCTGGGAAGCAGGAGGGGTGACGCCCAGCGACTTCTACCAGCGGATCATCGCGGTCACGTTCGGGACAGTCACGCATGCGATGTTCCCGGTGCCGCCGCGGCGGGATGCCGACGCTGACGTCCTGGCGATGACCGGGATGGACACCCTGGAGCTGGTCGAGCCGGCTTCAGCGTTCGGACCTGGATCAGGCGACGCTGGACGGACTGCGGATCATGGCCGACCGGCTGTGCTCTGAGTACCCGTTCATGCCCAGTGACCAGCTACTGACGGAGGGCCAAGCCTGGTTGCGCAGGACCACGACGTTCCGTGGCCAGCGGCTGACCCTCGCGCAGCACCGGGAGATTCTGGTCCAGGCCGGATGGATCGCGCTACTGATCGGCTGCGTGGAATACGACACCGGCAACAGGCAGGCTGCGGAGACCACACGCCAGGCTGCCCTGTCGCTGGGCACTGAGGCCGACCACGCGGAGATCACGGCGTGGGCGTATGAAGTACGCGCCTGGATGGCCTTGACGACAGGGGATTACCACGGTGTCGTCGCGGCGACCAAGGCAGGTACGGATGTAGCTCCGCACAGCAGCGTTGCCGTGCAGCTGGCAGCCCAGGAGGCGAAGGCGTGGGCGCGGATCGGTGACCGTCGCCAGACTGAGGTCGCTCTTGATCGGGGACGACGCTTGCTTGACTCCATGCCGTATCCCGAGAACTTGGATCATCATTTTGTCGTTGACCCCACCAAGTTCGACTTCTATGCCATGGACTGCTACCGGATGCTCGCGGACGACAAGATCGCAGAGACCCTGGCAGACGAGGTGATCCATGCCGGTACCGACTTTGACGGCACCGAGCGTGCGCCAATGCGTCTCGCAGAAGCGCGTGTCACGCTTGGCGTCGTTGCTGCCCGCCAGGGAGAGCTAGAACAGGCGATCGATCACGGTAAGCGCGCCCTCATCGGAGAACGCAAATCCGTGCCATCTCTTGTCATGGTCAGCCGTGACCTTGCGAGAGCCCTCAAAGATCGGTATCCCAACGAGCCAGCTACCAGCTCCTACCTCAACGAGCTTGCCACCATCGGTCATGCTTCCGATCCAGGTAGGAGCTAAGTAGCCAACATCCGCCAGTATGGAAGATGCCAGATCGAATAGATTGGTAGCCCCCCGAAATGGACACTGTGTGGGTTCGCGCTCAGGACGATATTCTGATTCGCGCCGACTCCATCGTAGTGATCGAGAACACCCAGACGGGCCTGCGTGCAGAGTGCATAACTGGACGCGTCGTACAACTGACAGGTTCAGCCTGCGATAGCGCGTTTCAGCTAGCTCTACTGGAAGAAATCAGACGCGCAGGTGCAGACGAAAAGCGAGCGACCGTAGTCATGCCAACCAACGAAAATGTCTCGCTGGGCTGGCACCGCGAATATGTGGATACTCTGATTGACCATTTATAAAGGCTGACTACTACGAGCTCACGGGTCATCTTGCTAGAATCGGCAGTCGTCACACTGCAACTGACCGATACGGCAATTTTTGGAGGCCGTCAGCACTCGACTGATCTGGAATTAGGCGGTCTTGGTCATGGCCTGCCCAGATCAGGCAAGGCCAAAAACACAAAGTCACGCCGCACCGATGCTTGCTCCTAGGCACGACCTTGAGTCAGCCTGCCATACTGTCGGACAGGATAATTGGGGCAACAGCTTCGTAAAGCATCTTGAGCTCTCGCATAGCCGGATCGTCAGGATTTGCGAATACAATCGCACCAGCGGCCCGGCGCACTGCATTCTCGGCCTTCTGGCGGTCCTCGAGGAGTAGAGGCATCGTCTCGTCGCCAATGTCCTCGATGTCCGGCTTTCCGTAGGCGGCGACGTCAACACGAAGCTTTTGGACTAGATCTTCGAAGTGAGCCAAGCGGGACCGTGCTTGCCGGAGTTCCTTCTCGGCTGCCCTTCGACAGATCTCGGAGCAGTACTCCTTCCGACGTCCTGGTCCAGCCACCCGTCGAAACTCTTTTCGACAATTAGGCCGGGAGCAGTAGTCAGTGAGAGCTTCCGCTTCGGGCCCCTGCCTTGAGAGGTTGCTAGCGCGCGTTCTGGGTGTAGCGGCTTCCACAGCGCCTCCACGCGTAATATGCGCGTAATTTGAGCTGATCATACCTGCGGACTACGCATGTCAGAGGCATGTTGCGGCATGTCTGGTCAGATTTCTGGTGCGCTCGCCGCGCCGCAGGCTCCACGCGCAATATGCGCGGTAGCTGCGTCCTTCAAACTGACTGGTGGTAGGCCCTTGGCCACCCAGCAGGGAGCTGCGGAGGATCTTGTGAATGATCATGAGGACGTAAGTGGTGTGCTCCGTCTGAGCGGCGGTCGGGACCCGCGTCGGCTGTTCACCTCACGCGAGCGCGCCGCGATCGCCGCTCGGCAGCATCAGCTCTGCGGGGTCTGCGAACGTGACCTTCCCGACGTGTTCCACGTTCACCACATCATCCCGTGGATCAGCGGCGGACCCACCCACATAGACAATGGAATGGCCGTCTGCCCCGACTGCCATCACAGAGCTCCCATCCGAGCTCTCCCCGGCTTCGTCCCCCGCGAATGGCAGGACGAAGGCGCACCGCGCATTCTGCCGATCCTGCGCAGCTCTGGATTCGCTACCCTGGCTGCCGCGCCTGGTGCCGGGAAAACCCTCTTCGCCGGGTGGGTCTTCCTGCAGCTCGCCAGCACCAGTGACGTCAGCCGAGTCGTGTGGTTCGTGCCGAACCGCAACCTCCGCCGCCAAGTCAAGAAAGAACTCGCCGCCATCGGCGTGCACCTCGACACGGACGCCGTGACTCAGCGAGGGGACCGGGACGGAGTCATCCTCACTTACCACGTTCTGTCCGATCCGATGAAACAGCAGCAGATCATTCGTGATGCGCAAGAAACTCCCACCTTGTTTGTGCTCGACGAGGTACACCATCTCGCCATCGACAAAGAAGGCAAGGCGGGCATGTGGGCTTGGGGTATATCTCGCATCGTCGGCACCCGCGACAAGCCCCTTCACGCGGTGCTGAACATGTCCGGCACCCCGTTCCGGTCAGACGAATCCGAGCGGATCCAGACCATCCGGTATATGGAGACACCCGATGGCCGGATCGATGTCGATCCTGACTTCACGGTTGACGCCGGACGGCTGATCCGGGAAGGCCATCTCCGTCACATCAAGGTCCTTGCCTATGACGCGGAGATGCATGTGCAAGCCGTCGACCTCAGGAAGGAAGCCACCCCCGGAGGGCCGATCCGGGCAGTGGACCTGGACGGGGACCGCCACCTTCAGTCCAGCGTTGGCGCCGCGATGATCCGTGATCCGAAATTCATCGACGGTGTCATCGAGGAAAAAGCTGACCGGCTGGGGCACGCATCCGCAGCACTGGGCGGCGCACCTGTCAAAGGGCTCCTTGTCGTTGATAACAAGGACCATGCCGACTTGGTCTACACCCGCGCAGCGGAGATACTCGGCGTCCGGCACGTCTACCTCGCACATGCCGACGTCTCTAATGCCGACGATGAGATCGAACAGTTCCGCACTTCCGAAGACCAGGGCATCCTCATCGCAGTTCGCAAAATCACTGAAGGCTTCGACTGTCCCGACGTCTGCGTTCTCACCTACCTGGGCCTGTGGCGGGCGCCGCTGTTTATCTCACAGATGGCCGCCCGGGCCATGCGGGTCACCCAGCGAGAACGGGAACTCGGTGCCCCGATCCCGGCAACAGTCATCATCCCGAACATCAAAGAACTCAAAGCCGCGTTCGCTGACATCCTGGTTGGGTCCTTGCGAGTCCTGAAGGTGCCCCCGGAGCCGTGTGCCAGGTGCGGACGGGAACTATACCTATGCACATGCCAGCCTGTGCCCCGGCTGCGACCAGAGAAGATCTGCATCCAGTGCAAGTTGCCATGGCGGTACTGCGTGTGTCCTTGCAACAACTGCGGGCGTACCCCCGCAACCGGGTGCGTATGCCGCCCGAAGTGGGCGAGCAAATGTGGGCGCTGCAACCAGAAGCCCTGCGTGTGCATCTCCGAGCCCGGCGTCTTGCCGGAAATTGAACTACTCACCGGCCCGGAGCTATCCCACATCAACGTAGACGGTCATGATGTGGATCTGGGGCTCGCCGCCGCCATCCGCGACCAGGCCAAGGCGGACGGCCTCGACGAGGTCCATGCTGAGCAGTTCGCCAGCTCACTACAGAAGAAGATGGAGCAGGACCCAATGACGTTCTTCGCGTTCCTGCGGAGAGACGACGAGGGGAGGGACGTTAAATGAGCGGTGAAGCATATAGGCAGGTTGAGAAGCTGGTCTCCGGCATTCGCAATGCCAAATACGACGACATGGTCCGCCACCTTGAGGAGCTGATCGATAGCGGGCTGTGGCAGGACTACATTACGGAAAACGGGACCCGGTTCATGTTCCGCAGCCACGAACTGGACTACTTTCTCGCCGCCATGAGCCTAGATCCGGAGTTGATCAAGCACGCCTACGAAGCCGCGTCAGGGCGCCTGGAAGACATGCACACGAAGCAGATCCGCCTGGCGGACCTCACCGGCCGTGGTGAGGCCGCCACCCCGGACCAGCGGCGCTCCCGGAAAGAAGTCATGGCGGCGTATGCGGATGAGCCGTCCGGCACCGCAGGACGGATTCGCGCGTATGGAAGAGTTGTCACTGTAGGTATCAGCAAAGTGGCCCGTGACCCGGAGCGCAGAGAGCAATTCAAGACTGGAGCCAGGGTCAGCCGGTACTCACGCGGAGCATGTTCGTGGCACGTGCATGCCGGACCAGGACAGCGCCTGGACCAGGCGATAGCGCTCAAGCTTCTGCGGGACGCGGAGCTGTGGCCCGAGGTGTTCAAGGTGCTAAGCGCACAGCATGACCATGAGAGCAGGGCAAAGGAAGCCATTGAAGGGAATCACGATCACATCCTGCTTCACGATATCCTGGCCGTCTTTGATGATGCTGAGTTCTTGCCCTGGCGGGAACTTGCGAATAGGCTTTCGGCACGATTTCCTGAACGATGGAGAGGTCTGACCGCCGACCTCGTGTCGGCTGACTGCCGCGCCCATGGTGTCCCAAGCGTAGCGGTAACCTTTCGCAACGAAACCTCTACGACACGGCAGAGCGGCTGCCGCTGGGAAGGTGTCGAGCGTGTCCTACGGGGCAGCTAGGCCCTTCCCGCCACCGCAGGGCAGGATGGCCGGGTGCAGACAAAGCTTTACCCCTCGTGGGACTAGTTCCCGCGGAACGCGCGGCCCCCGGAGTGGGTCGAGCCGTTCATCGCGAACGTCCAGGCGGCAGAGCAGAGCATCTCCACCGTCGAACGCAAGACGGGACTGGACAGCGACCGGGTTCTCCGGGAGCTCGCCGCTGGCCTCCGCGAACTCGGGTTCGCCGTGGAATCCGGCAAGAAGGCATCCGAGCGTATCCGGCGTCCTGTGCTCTTCGGCAGTAACGGAGACGCAGAAGTATCTTATGAAATAGACGCCTTCCACGACGCCCACGGCATCGTGGTCGAGGTTGAGGCTGGCAGGGGTGCAAGAGGCAACGCCACCTACCGGGACATAATCCGGATCAGCCTGATCCTTGACGCCCAGTACCTGGTCCTGCTCTTGCCCGTCGCGTACCGCCACATCAGCAACGGCCGAGAGGTCTCAGTCCGCGCCTACAAGGACTGTGCGGAATCTCCTGTCAGCCCTCTATGCCAGCCAGCGTCTCCCGCTGCCCTTCGAGGGTGTCCTACTAATCGGTTACTGAGAGTCGGCACATGCAGTCTGTCGTGGACTTGCGCTCACAGCGACGAACACTTGGTTTGAAAAGATGCGGCTGGGACTGGAAGGTCTGTGGCTGTACAGGTCAAGTACGTTCGCCGGTGACCGTGGATCCCGCTGGTCAGCGGGGCTTCGGTCTCTCGCGTTTGGGTCCAGCACGGGGCGAGGGCTCAAAGGCCCTGGGTGTTCATGGTTACCGACTGTGGTGGCAAGACTTGGAATCTGGAGTGTCAGACTTGGCAGGTACCTTATGTCACATGAACCAGCAAGACTGCTTGCCACGCGTAGAGCTGCTCGTCACGGATCTCGACAACACCCTCTTCGACTGGTTTGCTATGTGGTACCCGTCGTTCAACGCCATGCTCGAAGCCGTCACATCAAAGAGCGGCCTTTCACGTGAAAGTCTATTTAAGGAGATCCGTGCTGTTCACCAGCACCGCAGGACTTCCGAGTACTCTTATTTGCTCAACGAGCTCCAATCTCTAAAAGATCTCCATCCTGGCGAGAATATAAGTGAGGTGTATAAAGACGCGATTATTAGCTACAGATCCATGCGGCGCAAAACCATGCGGCTGTATCCTGGTGTACGCGACGCGCTTATTCGTATTAAGCAGTTCGGCGTTCCGATTGCTGTATACACGGAGTCCCTGGGTTACTACAGTGCATGGAGACTGCGGGAATTGCACCTGGATGGGGTGATCGACTATCTCTACTCTCCTCCTGATCATAGTTTTCCTGAGGGTGTAACCCCAGACATGTTGAGGTCCCGCCCACCAGAGTCTTACGACCTGAAAGAAACTGAGCATAGGTATACGCCGAAAGGTATTCTTAAGCCAAACGTAAAAATCTTGCGAAGAATTCTTCGAGAGACTGGTGTCTCAGCTTCTCGGGCCGTGTATGTTGGCGACAGTCTTATGAAAGACATTGCCATGGCAAAGGACGTAGGGATGTTCGACGTCTTTGCAGAGTATGGCCTAGTTCAAGATCACAAAGCATATAGCCTACTGCAGCAAGTCTCCCACTGGGACGAACGCGATGTGGAACGGGAAAGGCGAATCAATGAAAGGCCAAACGTAACTCCGTCATACGTTCTGCATAAACGTTTTGACGAGATATTTCAGTTCTTCAAGTTTGGAGATCAGGCGTGACAACAGACGAACGCGATGCTTATATCGAACTGTGGAAACAAACGATTGATGTCCAGAAACATTTTAATGACATAGAGTTGAAAGTGCGTGGCTTGGCGCTGACTATACTAACCTTCGTGCTTGGCGGTGCATCACTAGCTATCCGAGATGGTACAGCAGTCAGCATTAGCGGCTTCGAACTTCAACTGGGCGCATTGATCCTCGCTTTAGGCATACTGTTGTGGTTGACCTTCTATTTTGTAGATCAAATCTGGTATCATCGCCTACTTGTCGGTGCTGTGGTTCATGGTCAGGAATTAGAAACCGAACTTAGGAAGGTTCTTCCGGTTGCAGGATTGACCTACCGAATTTCGGAGAATAGTCCGTACTTGCTTAAAATCCCGGTGGTACCGAGAAAGGTTAATTGGCGGTACGTGCTTCATTCCAAGCAAAAGATTTTTTTCTTTTACTGGTTCGTTGCCGCATTACTTGCCGTGTTTGCCCTAATAGTGCAACTAACCTTTCAAGCACCTCCGCCTTCAACATCTGTAGTCAAAGCTCCACATCCGACCCCGAGCATCACACATGGAAAGTGAATGCCTAAACGACGCAAGGTTCGGGCGTGGAGTCGCCGTCACGCGCATCAAGCGGAGCCGGATAGGTTCGCCAGCTGCCGTTTCTGCCGCCGCTTTAAACCTGCCTAGCCGCTGGCCGCTGGAACTGGCCGCTGGACCGCTAGTGAGAACTTTCTCTACGTCTTCAAGGGCGCGCGGAGCGCGCCGGGCCGGGGGCTGGCCGCCGATCTTGGTTTGCGCCCGCGCACAGGATCCGCCGACTTCGAGCGCGGCGCAACTGCCGCCCGTTGACAGGCAGGCCTTAAACCGGGGAACCGTCGCGCGCCTGGCGCCGCCTGCCGCTCTTAGGCCCTTCAGGGCCACGGCGGCGTCGGCGCGTGCCCAGTCCCCGCGGCCGACCGTACAGGGCTAGGCACCGCAACGGGTCTGCGGTGGCGCGCGGTCCTGCAAAGAGTTGCCATCACTCCGGCGCCCGATCCTGAAGCCCTGCGATGTCACGGTCAAGGGCGCGCCTAAAGGCGCGTCGCAAGCGATCCCTTCGGGACCCTGGACCGCGCCCTCGCAGGGATTCAGCGGCGGCTATCGGAGGGATGGCTGGGGCCGAGTCATGGCCAAGGTCTGTAGCCACATCCTGTAGCAACCATGCCGAACCATGCAGGTCCGTTCCGGTCGCGTGGACCAAGGAACACAACGCCACGCACCATGCCGAACCAGCCCGGTGTTTTTTGCAAGCAGGGGGTCGCGAGTTCGAGTCTCGCTAGCTCCACCAGGCAAAACGTTCCGGTGTGGATCTTGAAACCGTCCTTGACCACAAGAGCTGACCACAACGTGCCCGTTCCTGCCCGTCATTCCTGGCCGCTGAGCTGGTTATCGAGCTTCGTCAGCGCGTCGCGGCGGGCGGGCTCGTCAACGTGAGCGTAGATCTGCTGTGTCGTCGAGATGTGCGCGTGCACGAGGATCATATGAGCGTCGCGCGGCGGTACGTGAAGGTCCTTGAGCATCGAGGCAGCGGTGTGCCGGACGGCGTGCACGCGGATTTTGCGGATGCCGCCGTTGTCGCAGACGCGCACGAAGGAGCACACGAGGTTGCGTGGCTCGACTGGCCGGCCGGTTCGGGTGGTGAACACGAGGCCGGTGTCCTTCCAGGACTTGCCCAGCCGAGCCCGGTCGGCGGCTTGATCTACCGCGCGGGTGCAGGGATGAGCTAGGGGGCCTGGTCGAAGTCAGGCCCAGCCGGGGCAGCGGCGTTACGGCGAATGATTGCGGCCCAGTCGGGAGCTAGGTGGGCGTAGGTCCGGGCGGCGTGCTCGGCTTCTTCCTCGGACACCAGGACGGAGCGGGCGCGGTGCCAGGTGCCGTCCTGTCCGGTGACGATGGCCACGCCCGGAGTGTCAGCGGCTATGGCGCGGGCTGCGTCGAGAGCGGCGGGGTCGAGGTCGCCGAGGGTCATGTGCGCTGTCTCGGGATCGTTGACCCGATGACAGACACGGCCCGATAGCTGGGCACGCAGGGCGGTGACGCCGGGCCCTAGGTCGGCCCCGATCCGCTGCCCGCAGATGATCAGGTACACCCCGAACGCCTGGCCGAGCTGCGCGACCCGCAGCAGTCCCGTGGCGGTGCGGGAGACCTCGTCTTTCTCGGACTTGTCGGCCATCAGGAACAGCTCGGCGACCTCGTCCACCAGGACCACGACCGGGACCGGCCGCACGATGTCAGGCAGTTTCCAGATGTTGCGGGCCCCGTGTGCGCGGCAGGTCACCATCCTTTCGGCCAGCACCCGGACGAGGTCATCGAGCAGTTCGCAGCTCTCGGTACGAGTAGTGGCCAGGGCGGACAGCCGGGAGGCGTAGGGGGTGAACTCGACGCCGCCTTTGAGGTCGAAACCGACCAGGGCGACGGGCTGCGGGGACAGGCTCCTGATGATGGCGTTAGCCAGGTTCGACTTCCCCGACTGGGTGGCCCCGGCGTTGAGCCAGTGCGGGACGACGCGCAGGTCCATGACCCACGGCTGCCCGGTCTCCAGGCGGCCGGGCTGCACGGTCAGCAGCTCGGCAGCTTCGGGGGCGATGGTGACGGTGGTGAGCGGGTCGGTGCGGATGGCCAGGAGCCGTACCCGGCCGGGCCGGGAGAGGGTGACGCGGACGGCGTGGACGCGCCAGGCGTGCGCGAGCTGCTCGGCCGCCTTGACGTAGTCGGCGGGGACCTGGCCCTCACGGAGATTAATCCGCACCGACCAGCCGCGGGCGTTCGGACGGAGCAGGCCCAGGCCCGGCGGATACGCGACTTCGACGCGGCGGACACGGCGCCGCTCGGTCAGCAGGACGCTGGTGCGGGCGAGGCTGCCCGCGACGGGAACGGCGTCGAGGCTGAGCCGCCAGCGGCGCCGTTTCGACGCCAGGCCGCAGGCGACGGTGACGTGCGCCCAAGTGAGGTAGACGCGCGCTGCCTTGACCGGGAACCCGATGGTGAGCCAGTAGGAGCGGGGAGCGTAATGGGCCAGGCGGGCACCCCGGCCGCGACCGCGGCCAGGGCACCCAGCACCAGGAACAGCGGATGTGCGGTCATGGCGGCCTGCTCAGGCGGCCTTGGCCGGATGGACGGCGGTGATGGTGTCGGCGCGGTAGGCGATGCCCCACCGGGCTTCGCCGTTGCGGACCTGCTCCCACACGAACCCGACCAGGCCGGCCGGGATGACCATCTGGCCGATGCGGACCTGCGGCTCGCCGGACACGTTCACGTTGACCAGCTCGGCCCGGCCGTTCGCGTCGGCGGCGGACAGGCCGACCTGGTAGACGGTCTGGCCGCTGCGATCGACCTTGACCTCGCCTGTCGCCGCGGAGATCAGCCGGGGCCTGGGATCGGTGACGCAGACGAAGGTGAGGCGGCCGGTGTCGATGGGGATGGGGATGTTGCGCACGGGCGGTACTCCTCTGTCTAGGCCCACAGGAGGCGGGCCGCCGGTAGTGACGGAGGCGTTCCGAGGGCTGGCGCGGTAGCATCGTGGTTGCGAATCCGCGGTGCTATGCCGCGTCTGGCCTGGGCGGGTTGCCTCGCTCAGGCCATTTCCTTGGGCCTCGCACTCGTCTAGACCCTATCGCCTGCTCGTCTAGATGAGTGCAGTGCTTTATTAGACGAGCAGAAGCGTTACTGTAAGCCACTAACCTCGATTCCCGGGAAGCGATCTGGAGTCGCCCTGGTGCGGCGCGCTGATGGGGTCTTCGGCTGTTTTCGCTGGCAGGAGGGCCGCAGGGTTGGTGGCTGCGCGTCTCTCAACTGATTGCCCGGAATTATCCTTGTGGTGCTCAGTGCCGTGGTTTCGCGATACCGGGCTGGGTATCTGGTGCCATGGCCAGTCTGTTGCGGCAGGCTACAGGGATCTCCCGGGAGCGCCACTGTGCGCCAGCCTGGGCGTGGGTGATTGTAGCTTTGTCGTATCGGGTCTTATGTTGCCAGGATTAGTTGAGGTGAGAGAGGGCGCGGGCTACTTCCTCCACCCGGCCGGGTCCTCCCAGCGCCGGTATGAGGCGCTGCGCGCCTACTTCGTCGAGGACCTGCCCGCCAGCCAGGTCGCCGGCCGGTTCGGCTACTCCGCCGCCAGCGTGCACCAGATGGCCACGCTGCTGCGCGGCGGGAAGATGAACCTGGTCACCGATCCCCGGCCGGGCCCGAAGGGGCCGCGCAAGGCCACCGGCCTGCTGCGGGCGAAGGTGCTGGCGCTGCGGGCGGCCGGGCACAGCGTGACCGAGATCGCCGCCGCGCTCACCGCCGGGGGCCTGCCGGTGTCCGCGCAGACGGCCTGGCAGATCCTCGGCGCCGAGGGCCTGCCCCGGCTGCCCCGCCGCGACGAGAGCCGCCGCGGCCCGCCGGCCCGGCTGGATGTGGTCCAGGCCGCGAAACTGGCCGGCTGGCCGGGCTGGTCGCCGCGCTGCGGCCGCTGGGGCTGGCCACCGGGCGGGACGGGTTCAACTGCGACTTCCGCGCCATCCGCCACCACGGCACCGAGGCGGTGCTGGAAAAGCACTACGTGCCCCGCCGCTCCCAGCGCACCCGCGCGGTCCTGACGTTCTTCGCCCAGGACCACGCCTCCGCGGAGATGGTCTGCGCCAACGCCGACATCACCAAGGCCGAGCAGGCCGCCGAGATCATCGCCTTCGCCGGCTACTGGCAGCAGGCCACCGGATCCGAGCCCGGCATGCTGGTCTTCGACTCCCAGCTGACCACCCACAAGATCCTCGACCAGCTCACCGGCCGCGGGATCAACTGGCTCACCCTGCGCCAGCGCGGCAAGAACGAGCTCGAGCGCCTCGCCGCCCTGCCCGCCCCGGCGTGGAAGACCGTCACCATCGCCCGCGCCGGCCGCTACCGGCGGCCCCGGCTGCACGAGGACATGATCAAGCTCCCCGGCGTCAGCGCGAAGGTCCGCCAGATCGCGGTCACCGGCATCGGCCGCGACGAGCCCACCCTGCTGATCACCCACGACCTGGCCACCCCGGCCAGGGACCTGTTCGCCCGCTACGCCGGGCGGATGATGGCGGAAAACGAGCTGGACGCCTACATCAGCGGGTTCCACCTGGACGCCTTCACCTCCGGCGTCCCGCTCAACGTGGACCTGGACACCACCCTGACCGTGATCGCCGGCAACCTCTACCGGCTATTCGCGCTCAAGCTCGACCGGTACCAGCAAGCCACCCCCGACAAGATCTGGCGGGACTTCCTGGACGCCACCGGCACCTTGCACATCGGCCCGGACGGCGTCACCTGCGCGCTGAACCTGCGCAGCCACCACCCCGCCCTCATCGACGCCGGGTTCGCCGACCTGGAAGTACCAATCCCCTGGTGGGCCGGGCGCACCCTGCGCTTCCGGTTCCCGCCACGATGACCAGCCGCCCACGGGCAACCTCAACTCAATTACTTGACCGGGAATCGAGGCTAACGGGCAGGAAGGCTGTAGGCCAGGACGTAAGCGTCGGCGGCAATGATGGTGTCGCAGACCTCGACTGCGCGGCCCTCGGTGTCGTAGGCGGTGCGGACCAGGTGAAACACCGGGACGCCGGGGGACAGGCGCAGCGCGCGGGCTTCGTCGGGCATGGGCATCCGGGACCGGACTTCCTCGTCGAAGTGGTCGAGGGTGTGCCCTGTTTCCTCCAGACGGGCGTAGATGCCGCCGGGTCCTGGGTTCGTCTCGGCGATCGGCGTGCCGCGGGCGATGTCCAGCGGGATGTAGGACACCGCGGTCTCGACCGGTCGGCCGTCGAGCAGGTACCGGCGGTGCCGGGCCAGCACCTTGCGGGTGGTGCCCAGCCGGGAAGAGATGTCGCGGGACGCGCGCTCCTCGCGGATCACGATGCTGTCCACCTCGGGCTTGCTGCCCGCCTGCTCGGCCTCGGCGATGAACGCCGCCTTGCCCTGCTCCCGGTTACGGCGGGCGAACCGGTCAGAGGCCAGCCGCCGGACCGGCGGGCGGGGCCGGACGAACACTCCCCGGCCGTGCTCGGCGAGGACCAGGCCCTCGGCCTGGAGCACCTGGATCGCGTTACGGACGGTCATCCGGGCCACGCCGTAATGCTCGACGAGCATCGTCTCGGAGGGGATCTGCTCGTTCTCGGCCAGGCGCCCCTTCTCGATGGCCTCGCGCAGGTGGTCGGCGATCTGCCGGAAAACCGCGCGGTCGCTTGTAGGGTCGAGGGTGCCGAGAACAGCAGCTAGATCGCCTGACACGAATACTCCTGCACCTGTCTATACGTGTGATGTACTGGGCCACAGTAGCGCCGGAAGGGACCGCATCCGTGACAGATAGCCCACGCCACTCGGTGAGCGTCGCCGCCGTCGTGGTCGATGATCAGGACCGGGCTCTGCTCATCCGGCGACGCGATAACGGGCACTGGGAGCCGCCCGGCGGCATCCTGGAGCTGGACGAGGACATCGCCGACGGGCTGCGCCGCGAGGTCGCGGAGGAAACCGGCCTCCAGGTCGAGCCGTCCGCGCTGACCGGCGTCTACAAGAACATGAGCCGGGGCATCGTCGCCCTGGTATTCCGCTGCGGCCAGGCCGGGGGAGCCCTGACCACGGCCAGCGAGACCGCCGAGGTCCGCTGGGCTAATCGTGACGAAGTCGCCGAGCTGGCCGACCAGGCCTACGTCGTGCGGGTGCTCGACGCGCTTGACTTCGCTACCCCGCCCGCTATCCGCGCTCACGACGGCGTGCGACTCGTCTAGTTCCCTGGAGGTATCTTGCCTGCTCATTGCCATGATCCAACTTATCTACACGAGTAGATAACTTACCGAACGTTACCTTACTCAGACTCGCAGGGGAAGAGACATGCGCCAGGAAGCTCTAACATCAACCCACGCTGCGGTATTCAGCCGCGCTTACGCGGGGCAGCCCGACCAGGTCCAACGGGTGCGCGCGGATCTGCGCCCGTTACTGGACGGCTGCCCCGTCGCCGACGACGTCATCCTCTGTGTCTCTGAGCTGGCCGCCAACGCTGCCCTGCACAGTCACTCCGGGCGCATTGGCGCGCAGTTCACCGTCCGCGCCGAGATCCACCACGGCGACTACGCCTGGATCGAGGTCGAGGACAACGGCGGCACCTGGACCGATCCCGTACCCGATCCCAGCCGGGGACACGGTCTGGACATCATCCGGGCTCTGGCGGCCGACTGGGGAATCGACGGCGACTACCGCACCCGCACCGTCTGGGCCCGCATCGACTGGCCAGAGCGTGTCGCACAGCCTTCCGGCAACGTCGCGGAGACCGAAGCCGCACCGAAGTAGGTGCCGGTCCCGTGCCTAGCCGAGCTGTGAGGACTTTCTTCACGATCATCAAGGGCTGCTCGCTCCGCTCACCGCCGCGGCCAGGCCCCGCGCGGCGGGCGTGCGGCCTCTCCGGGCCGACCCGCCGCGCGACCCTGGCCGCAACCGACGCGAGTAGACACCATGACGCCAAGAAGAGACTCTCACCGGACTGCCCGCCGTTCTCCTCTGCACGGTCAGTCTGCGGGCTCCCTACGCGCGTCGAGGCCAAGCGGAGATCGCGTAGACCGACAGGCCCTGGCGGCGCAGCTCGACCACGCGGCCCCGGGCGGCGTTCTTCCTCGGCGCGCTCTTGCGACCGGGCCTGCCCGGCTCGGCGAACAGCGCCAGCTTCCCGGCCCGGAAGTCGCGCACCAGCGACGCCAGCGCCGATGGGGAGTACCCGAACCGGGCGGCTGCCCCGGCCAGCGGCGCGCCCTCGAGCACATAGGCGCGGACCGCCTCGTACCGCCGCTGGTTGATCTGCGTCGGCTGAGCGAATGCTTCCCAGCCTCGCTTCGGGGCTGGTTTCGCTGTCACAGCGTTTATCCACCATGTGAACTGCCGGATGTCACGGATCCCGGCGGGCACCGCCGGGACGGAGTGCCTGGTATTCGCACTGCTCACAGGGCATCCCCTGTTGATCGTCCGGCGCCCGCGACTGGCCGCTCCCCTGACCAGCCTTGCAATTCCTGAGATCGGCAAGGTAACAGCAAGCAGCTTTACCATCCCTGTAACCTGGACCCGTAAGCGGGCGGTCGCGGTGATAAAGGGCAGGTCAGGACAGCCAACCGCGACCCGCACGACTCAAGACGCCTCTGCCACCGGGGGGCGAAACCGCTGCGCGGAAGGCCGCGTTAGCAGGGCATGGCGAACTTCCGGCCGTCCGCTCCGGTGCAGCCAAGAAGACCGCCGCCTCGACACCGGGCTCTGCGGCCAAGAAGACAACCCCCAAGAAGACAACCCTGAGAACCAGGTGGAGAAGCCGGGCGGGGATGACCGCGACGGCGCTGGCGGTGGCAAGAACCGGCAGGACGTGGGCCTGACTGTCCGAATCGAGGTCAATCTGCCGCCTAGCGGCGATGCCGACACTTACGACCTCATCTTCGCGAGCATCAAGAAGCACCTGATGTCGTGAGCGGATCGCTGGGACCGCTTCGAGCGCGTCGTGCGGTCTATCAGTGCAGACGTCGTCGGACCTACCCCTGCTCCCGCCGAGACCGCCGAGCACGAAGAGCCGCATCCGTTCGAGACGCGGAACATCCATCCGGACCTACCAACCAAGGTGCGGAAACTCTTTGACGACGGGCACTGGGAACAGTCGGTATTCGAGGCGTTCAAGTTCATCGAGAAGGAGGTCAAGCGGATCAGCGGCATTTGCGCGAAGACCGGCTACCAGCTGATGATGGACGCCTTTAACGAGAACGGCTCGAAGGTGCAACTCAACGGACTCGCGACGGAGTCGGAGATCGATGAGCAGAAGGGTTACAAGTTCATCTTCACCGGCGCTGCCGCAGGGATCCGGAACCCACGCGGCCACGAAGTTGACATCGGCGACACCCCGGACGAGGCCTTGGACTACCTGGCCCTCGCCTCGCTCCTGCTGCGGAGGCTCGACGCCGCTGGCCTGCGCTAGTAGCCCGAGGTCATCGCAAGGACGGCGTGAAGCGGGTCGGTGAGCGTCTGGTAATTGGCGCTCGTGAAGGTGCGGGTCGGCTTCGGCGCTCTCGTTGGGGTTCGAGGCAGACACCCCGACCAGTCCGGCCTCAAACGCAGTTCCGAAGCCGGTGACGTGCCGCTTCTCGAACCGAGCCTCTGCCGCATCCAGGTCGTGGATCTCGTTCACGGCCGATCGGGCAGTGCATCCGTCACCACGCTCGACTAGGCCGACGCAGGGATGAGCGCGGCAGCCCCAGGTCGTGCCGCTCGGCTCGCAGCCAAGAACGCGTGAGACTGGCGCAATTAGTGCGCACTTTTCAATCGCCCCCGCTGAGAATCCGCAGATCAGCGACGTAGGTCTGCCGTGAACTCATGATCGTGAGCCAAGTCAGGTCTGACCACCAAGGCTGACCACAACGGCATCCGACTAGCGCAGGCAGGGACGGGTCGACAGACCGACGCATCACCAGGTGAGTGCCATTAGCCTGTCCCCACCGCTGCCTCTGTGGTGCCGTCGTCGGCCTCGTCCTGGCTGTCAGCGTCGGCCTTCTGTGACCCTTCGATCCGGCGGTCGAGCGCGGCGGCGATGGCCTGGTCGGCCTCGGCGGTGGCGTGCTCAGCCCCAGCTGCCGTGTTCCATCCGAACGCCGGTCAGGTTGATGACGCCCTCCATCTCTGCGGCGTTGAAGGCCCGCATCATACGGATGCGGACGTTACCGGCCGACCCGAGCCGTAGAAAGGCCGCGGCTGCTGACTCATCGTTGGCGAACTCGGAGATATGGACGAGGTCGTACTCGCCGACGGTCCACAGTAACTCGCGGATCTTGCCACTGGCCCTCTCGACATGCAGGGAGAATTCCCGTGCGCGCTTGATAGTGTCAGGGAAGTTCTTGATGCCTTGCTCGGTCCAGTTGACGAGAGAAACATAGGTCGGCATATCGTCCCCTAGCGGTTCTTAGTTCTGGGTAATCGCATCTCACAACGGTCCGGCATGTTGACGGCCTGACTTCCTGAGCATCGCGGCCAGTGTCCGGCCGTGCGCTATTGACGATGTTGCTGCCCGGCTGCTCACGGGGGCCAGGAATATACGGCAAGTCAACCAGAGCAGAGACCAGGCAAACAGGGACGTAAGTCCCGGCCGACACGCCGGAAGTCCGGAGGTGAGCGCGAAGGACCGCCTGCCGGGAGTCAACCGGCTGACAACGCTAGACATCGCGCCCGTTGCGTGCCCGAACGGAGGGTAAGACCCAATGCCATGGGGTTTAGGCATTTGGGTGTTAATGCGAGGTTCCCGGTTTTGGTGACGGTGGGTAGTTCCTGGTCGCGGGCATGCCGACGGCCGGCGTGTCGTGCCGGGTGACGGCCGGTTCCACTGACCGGCGGCTGTGTAGGTTCTCGTCGTAGCTGGCGCTTTCTCAGATGGGTTGACGCCTGTGTGGCGGTGAATCGACTCATTGCTCTCAGGGCGGACCCGAACCGCCGGACAGAAGAAGAAAACGACAGGCCGATGAGAAGAACCCGGCGACAGATCGGTGAGAAGCGACGCGGACGCCCACGTCGGCGAGATGGCCACCGGCAAGAAGGATGAGAACCTACAGGCTGGTGTCCTGGGACGGTTTCCGGTGTTTGCGCTGGTCAGGCGAGGGTGTTCGCGAGGGTGATGACGGCGGGGGCGATCCGGGTGGCGGTGTCCGCGCGTCCTGCGCGGGGGAAGGTGCTGGCGCACTTGGCCTTGCGGGGCCGGTGCCGGTTCCGGTCGATGACGGTGCGGTGTTTCGCGAGTTCGCTGGTCAGCGCCGTGCAGCTGGTCATCCCGGCGCGGATCGCGGCGGTCACGGCGCGGCGGGTGCGGCCGTGCGAGATCTCGCGGGCCTGGACGCGCATCCCAGCGCGGCGGCCCTTCCGGGCGGGGGCGGCAGCGAGCGCGGCGGCGCGGGCGACGCCGCGGGTCATCTCGTTCCCGGCGGCCCAGGCGGCGAGTTCCTGCCGGACCAGGTCCGGGCTGCCCGAGCGGAGCATCGGCCCGGCCGACGGCCCGGCGCCGTCCAGGCTCGCCTTCGTCTCCCGCAGCGCGGTCTCCGACCCGTCCCACCGCCACTTATACAGTGCCGCGAGCTGCGCGGCGGGGTACTCGTCAATGTCCATGAGGTCGGTGACCAGGCAGAACAGCTCCGGCACGTGCTGGCCTTCCACGGTCACCCAGTACTCGATGACGCGGACGGTCACGGTGACGCCGTCACCGGAGATCTCCGCGAGATACGAGCCGTCGGCGAGGATCTCCGAGATCCTTGTCAGCGGGATGTCGCCTTTCAGCCGGATCAGGACGTGCGTGCAGGCCGTGAGCCGGGCGATCCGGGCCGCGCCGGGATAGTTCCGGTCCGCTACCCAGATCCGGTCTTCCGCGAACAGGTGCGGAAACTCCCGCAGGGCCGTGTCCAGGAGCTTCTGCTCCGCGGCGGCCTTGTCCGTGCCGGCCGGGCCGTGCGGCATCCCCAGCAGCCCCCGCGTGGAGGCGTCCGTCATCGGCAGCCCTCTCAGCTGCGGGAACGGCGACGAGTCATCCCCGGTGCCGACCGAACCGTACATGGCCCGGTTCGCCGGCGTATCCGGTACCCGGATCAGCGTCCCGTCGATCGCCCCGGTCTTCAGCGGCCTGTTCCTGCCGATGATGACCGCCCGCCAGTCCCGGTCCTCATGCTCCTGCCACGAGGCCCGCAGCACGACGTCCCGCAGTTCCTCCAGCGGTTCCGGGCCGAGCGCGTTCCGCCAGTCCCCGAGCGCCCGCTCCGACGCTGGCACCCACGGCCGCGCCCACGGCACCAGCGCCAGGTCCCCGGCCAGCGCGATCACCGCGTCCCGCAGGCCGGCACCGGGCACCAGCGTCATCAGCACGATGACACGGATCATGAACGCCCTGGCCAGCAGCCGCTCCCGCTCGCCCTTCACGTACTGCTCCCGCAGCACCGCCCGCTCCGCGATCCCGTCGATCACGCCCGGCCCGGCCTGCTCCTCCAGCCACTCCTCCAGCGGCCCCAGCGTCGCATGATGAACCGGGCTGCCCTTCGCCTGGACCCGCCCGTCCCGCCTGACCTGCGCCGACGCCACCGCCACGATCTTGCAGAACACGACCGGATCACCAGTCCGGATCCGCCGCATCCCCGCGGTCACCAGCGCCGACCGGCAGTCCCCGCCCGGCATCATCCCGTTCCGCAGCGGCGTCACCAGGTCAGCCAGCCGCGCCGCCACCATCACACCGCCGCCCGCAATGCTGCTGGCGACACCCGGGGAAACAGGGTAGACATTCACGAGAGGCTCCTGTGGCGAAGAGTGATCTAGGCAATCCCTCTTCTACAGGAGCCTCGCCCGCCTCACAGGAAACCCGCGAAACACGCCTCTCACCACCGGAAACCACCCAGCGTGACCGGCAAGCGCTCAAGCCCGCCAGTACTTCGCCCTAAAGCCCATGGCATTGGG
>CAWIJO010000022.1:0-6746 GCA_963836355.1 uncultured Actinomycetes bacterium
GATTCCCTATGGGAGCTGGTGTGTCAAGCCCGCCAGCGTTGAGGGTCTTGTGCAGCCGGTACCGGGTGTGGATGAGGTTCTCGATGAGCCAGAAGACGGCGCTGCGCGGCTGGAAGTGGGCGGGGTAGGCGGTCCGGGCGAGGTCGTCGAGGATGTCATCGCCGGCGTGCAGCAGCCATTGCGCGAGGGTCTCGGCGTGGTCGAGGAGCTGGTGCAGGTCTTCGGCCTGGCCGGGGTCCAGGGCGATGACAGGCTCGGGCATGTTCATGATCCTTTTCTGGCGGTATGCGGGCAGGCCGACATGCCCGTGCGGCGGGCGCCGTGCGCGGGATGACGGGTGATGCTGCGGCCGGGACCGGCTTGCCTGGTGGCAGGCAGGCGAAGCCAGAGGGCTGGCCGGGCGGGAGGGCCTTGTGTCAGGTGACGGGCTTGACGCCCTGCTCACGGTGCCGCGACGATCGGGGGCGGGGAGGGTCGCCTCGTCTGTCCGGCCTGGTATGGGCCGCCTGAGGGGCCTTCCCCGCTAGCTTGCGGCTCCGGTGGCGTTTGCGGACCTCCTCGGTGACGGTCCACCGCTCGGCGATGATCTTCTTCGCCTGGGCGGGGGTGACCGTTTTGCCGTTGTTGTCGCAGATCACGTACGGGGTGCCGCGGTTCAGCACGGCCCAGGCCCGTTCGGCGAGATGGCTGGCGACGACGCAGCAGGCTTTCAGGTGGGTGGCGCCGCGCTCGGTCATCTGCTGGTGGTAGATCTTCGCGAGCTGCGGGTCCTGCTTGCGGGCGGTGTCGGCGGCGCGGACGAACGCCGAGCGCAGCAGCGAGGGCCCGGCCTTGCTCATCGGCTGGCCCTTGCGGTCGGTCTCGCCGGTCTCGCTGGCCCGCGGGGCCAGCCCCACGTAGGACTTGAACCGGGCGCCGTCCCGGAACCGGCCCGGCCGGCCCATGGCGGCCACCAGGACCGGGCCGCTGATCTCGGCGAACCCCGGCAGCGACCGGGCCAGCTGGTCAGGGTCAACCCGCAGGTAGTGCTCTTCGCGGGCGGCGGCGTGGACCGCGAGCTCGGCCTGGATGGCCTTCAGCAGCCGCACCTCGGTAGCGACCTCGGCGGCCAGCTCCTCAAACGGCACGCCCGGGTGATCCCCGTAAAGGTCGAGGGCAGCGGCCGCGGCGGCCAGCCACTGCCCGGCCCGCTGCTGACCCTGCTGCTTATTCGACGTTGCCGTGATCAGCCGGGTCAGCTCCGCCTCGCCGGCGGCCACCAGCGCGCGCGGGCCGGCGTAACGCTCGAGCACCGCCAGGTCGGCCCTGCCGAGGTCACCTGTGAGAGGTGTCATCGGCAGCAGCTGCCGGACCAGGTCCTTGATCCGCACCTTGTGCTCGCTGCCGGCCTGGGTGAGCCGGGCGCAGGCCCGGACCCGCCGGTCCAGCGCGGCCGCTGCCGGACCGGGCAGCTCCAGCTGCTGCAGGCCGCGCGGGTCGGCCAGCGGCAGCCGGGCCAGCGTCTCGGCGTCGATCCCGTTCGATTTCGCGTGCCGGCGCAGGAACCGGCGAAGGTCCGCGGCCTTCGCCGACGACACCCGGAACACCGCGTGGCCGCGGCGGGCGAAGAACACCGCGACCGGCATCCACGCCGGCCCGGTCGGCTCGAACACCACTTCCAGCCGGGTGCCTTCCGGTGCCCCGGCCAGCGCCGCGCGCTCCACTGCCGCCAGGGACGCCACCGTCGGCACGCACGACGACCGGCACACCACCTGCCCGTCAGCTTCCAGCACCCACACCGAGTGCCGTGACGCGATCCCCAGGTCAATCCCGACCAGGCGCCGCGACCCCGGCCGCCCGTCCTCTTGCTCCACCAGCCACCACCTATCTGCATCGTCCGGACTCATCAGTTCCGGCGGCGCAGCAAGCGGCAACCTCCTCACAGGCCACGGTCCCAGGGTGCAAGAGCCCGGCAACGGCTCCCACTCATGTGCTGCAACCGGGCCAGGCCCATCAGCCGGGCTGGCCCACTTCCCTGATGCGGGTCATCCGTGGCCAGGCCAGCAGTGGCAATCAAATCCGCGAGGCCCGGCAGACAACCGCCGGCCTCAGAACCAAAATCGTCGCCACCTACCGGACCAGCCGGGGATGCTCATGCAACCCTGGAACCCCGAGCTGATCAAGCGCCGGAGTTCCTTACATGAACCGGCGCCACCGCCTTGAGAGGGCACGGGTGGAATTTGTTCAACCGGGCCCGCCAGTCATTGGGCGCCGGTGGAAGGATCCACCGGCGCCTGCGTGCCCGGCGTGAGGCATCGACCAGCGACGACGCGAACTGCTGCGGCTCAATGATCGGGCGTCCGGGCCATGGCGACATGCCGGTCAGGTCCACATCGGCGGACACGATGAGGACAGCCACCGCCATGTCGCAGGGGCCGCATGCCTGTTGCCCGGCCGCGGCGGCGACGGGACAGGCAAGGTATCAGGAAGGCATCGGCCGCTCTCTGTAACTGTGAGATCAGTCAGCCGGGTGCGAACGCTGAAGGCACCCGGACCGCCAGAGAGAGGAATTCAAATGGCAAACGGTCACAATGTCCCAGATGCCCAAGCAGCTGAAGAGGCGCTCGCGTTTCACAAGGACCGACCTGACAATCCGGGCAAGTATGGCGTCGAGGGCTGCTGCTACCGCACGTTCTGGGCAGTGGTCGAGACGGACGGCACGTTCGTGCGCGGACGGAATGTCGCGCGGGTAGCTCACCTGGCCCCAGGTCAGTACGAGATCGTCTTCACTAGCGACGTCAGCGACGGCGTGTACGTCGCAAGCATCGGCCGCCCTGGCATCGCCACTGAGCCTGCCGGCGAGATCGGCGTTGCCCTGCGATGCTGTCTCGCCGGCCATGAGACGAACAAGGGCGTCTGGGTAGATACCCACGACTCCGATGGCGCCTTTGCCGATCGCGCGTTCCACCTGATTGTCCACACCCAGTAGTGCCGGATGGTGCCAGACAGGGTCGGCGCCATCCCCGGGGCCCGCGGGCGATGAACTCGACCAGTACTGAGAGCATGTCCGCAGCACCGCCAATGTCTTGGCGGTGCTGCGGACGACGTACCTTGGCATCCGACTCCCCGGCAACGTGTCCGGCTGATCCATGCCATCTGCGCCGACCTGGAGAACTTGCGTCAGCGAAGAATGCTCACCTGCCGTGACCGCGCCCACCGATGGATACCGCCAGCCCGACTCTTTCGCGAGGAGAACTGATATGGCCAAACTCAGCCCGCGGTTACGAACGACAAGTCACGCTGCCGGCAATGCGAATAACAATGTTGTCTCTCCGCCGTCAAAAGGCGGTCTGGCGGCCGCGACACAGCCGATCTCGAAAGCCGCCGATGGCTCCGCGGAGGGACCCCGCACCACTCTCCGGATGACGCCGCGGATACGAACGATGATCGGGCTCTGGATCATAGCGCTCGCCGCAATCGCGCTCGGCCATCTGCCGTGGGCGTGGTCTCTTGCCGAACAGCTCAGCAGATCGAAGTCTGTACCCCGGGCTCGCTGGCTTGGGCTGACATTCGCCCCGCACGAGGTTTCCATCCTCCTGGTCATCGTTGTCCTGACCGCGGTGATCGGAAGCGCTGCGACGCTGGCGCTAACCTTCGCGCAGCGGGCGGGTTACGACAGCCTTGAGAGGGGCTGGGTGTGGTGGTATCTGACTCGGCCATTCACCGCAGCAGGTATCGGGGTCCTGGCTTACGCCCTGCTGCAGGTCGGGTTCTTCGGCTCGAATAACAAAACTAGTTCAGAGCTGCTCGCCGCTGCCGCCATAGGTGGTCTCGCAGGATTGTTTACCGACCAGCTCAACACCAGGGACTTTAGGTATCTATGCCCGCCTGGGGCGTTGTGATCTTTAAGTCTTTTAGCGGTCTCATTGTCTGAGTTGATGGCAGGTTTCCCTGCGCCGGGGCATGACAACAGGCCGCGTGACGCCGCGGCGGGCGTGCGGTTCCATGGGCCGCGGCCCCGGCCGGGCCGGGGCGTTTCTCCTTCCTGACGGTGTTTCAGCAGGTAGCCGGCGAGGTCGAGCCGGGCTCGGGCTGGAACCGGGTCACCTGCGGGACGCCGGTGACGGTCTTCTTGGTGGCCGCGGTATGCGGGAAGCCGGGCCGGGCTTTCTGCACCCGCGGGGAGTGGCGCTGCCGGCCGGTGCTGACCAGGGTGTGCAGCGTGGCCCGGCTGGTGTCCTCGGCCAGGGCGGCGAGGGCGGCCAGGGAAGTGCTCGCGGTGACCTTGGACTGGACCATCGAGCAGACCGCGTGGTGCCGGGCGGCGGTGAAGGACACCTGGTCGGTAGTGACCGGGCCGCTGTCCTCGCGCCGCCGCAGCGCACGCGCGGCCGCGGCATCGGTGACCAGCGACGCGGCGGCGCTGGCGCGGACCAGCTGGGTGGCGGTCATCCAGGCCCAGAACTCCTGGATGACAAGCCGGGGGGAGCCCGAGCGCAGCACCGGCCCGGACGTGCGGTCCCCGGCGCCGGTAATGGTGGTCTTGTCTTCTCCGAACGTGGTCTCCGACGCCGGCCAGCGCGACTGGTAAGCGCCGCGGATCTGCTCGGCATCCACGGCATGGTGATCCAGCAGGGTGGTGACCAGGGTGCAGGTCTCGGAGACTTCCTGGCCATCGCCGCAGGGCAGGACCGCGTTGTGCTCGGCGACCCGGACCGGCAGGGCGTCGGCTTTGTTCCCGCTGGGCGCGTTCAGGAAGCTCAGCCGGGACCCGTCGGGAAGCCACCCGCCAGGGGTGACCGGCAGCGCGAGGCTGCTTTTCACCCGGGCCACCACGTGCCCGCCGGCGTCCAGGATCGCGGTGATGATCTTATGGCCGGGGAAGTTGCGGTCGAATGCGAGAACCCGGCCGGCGAACAGTTCCGGCCGCCGCCGGATCAGCCGGGCCAGCAGCGTCTGCTCCCCGGCGCGGGCGTGCCCGGTGATCGCCCCCAGCTTGGCCCGGCCCGCCCGCGCGGTGATCACCACCGCCAGCAGCTGCGGGAACGGCGCCGAACCCGGCCCTTCCTGATTGCGGGTGCCCGTGCAGCCGAACATGGCGCGGTTCGCCGGGGTGTCAGCGAGGGCGACCAGCATCCCGTCGGTACCGCACACCGGCATCCCGCCCAGCACCAGCACCGGGCCATCCTTCTCCTCATCGCCGCCGCCGTCGTCACCGGCCAGCGGCCCGGCTACCTGCCAGAACAGCTCCTCCATCACCGCCGGCGGCACCTTGCCCCGCCACCCGGTGGCCACCCCCGAGGTGGGGACATGCCAGTCCCGGTCCCATGGCACATCGGCCAGGTGCCCCGCCAGCCGCCGTATCGCCCCGGTATAGGACGCGTCGGGCATCAGGGTCATTGCCACGGTCATCCGGATCGTGAGCTCGAGCGACATCAGCCGCTGCCGCTGCGGCGCCGGCATCCGCCCGGCCGCGATGCCCGCCGCGACCAGGTCCTCGATCACCCCCTCGCCCAGGTGCCGTTCCAGCTCACCAAGGCGCACATGATCAGGCAGCCAGCCGCGGGCCCTGACCACGCCGTCCCGGCCGGCCACCGCCGGCGCGACCGTCACCGGATGGGTGAACACCACCATCTCGCCCGAGGCCACCCGCCCGCCGGGGGCCACCAGCGCGCCTGCCCCCGCCGCGCTGCCCGGCCAGGACACATCAGCTGCCCGCACCGCGATCATCCCGGCCGGCAACCCGGCCGCGAGCTGCGCGGACCCGCTCCCCGGCAGCTCGCCCACCGCGCCCGGTATCTCCCTCGCGCTGCCTCCGGCACCGTCTTGACCTGCTGGAATGGCAATATCCGGTGAGATCGGGTACAACAAGGCGACGGCTCCTGCAGGTTGCTGGACTAGACAACAGCACCCGTACAGGAGCCGTCCAGCATTTACACGCACCGACACGCCCAGAACATGACATCAGCCATACGCGACCCAGCGCTCACACCCGCCGCGCGGCATCTGCCCAGGTCACACCGCCATTCGCCTTAAGTCAGTGGTGTTGCCGACCAGCTCCTCCAGAAGATGCGCACAGCGCTGGGGCTGACCGCCTTTTTGAAAAGCGCTAGCGATGCTAGCGAGACAGCGAAAATCAACGCGTCCTAATTCTGCGAAATCTAGCGCAGTCAAGAAGCCCGCTGACATTTCTCAAAGCGAGGCCTGCCTCGTCCGTGATCCGTGGCTGTCCGGTCGCGAATGCGCGGCAGGTTTTCGACGCGCGATTCGCGCAACAAACGCAAGCGCTGAAGGCGCTGGTACAGCCAGTTTCCGCCGCTCCAATGATCGTCCAGTTTGCGGTTCCTGTACATATAACAGGTATCGGGCTTTTCGACTTCATACACGGGCAGACGGTGTTGCCCCGGACGGGGTAGAGCTGCATCCGGTTCTGAGCATCAGCTTGTGAAAGATTGCCTCTGCACGCGAGCACCTACCCTCATCTGTCAGGACTCCAGCCGACTTCGGCGGCTGAGGCTGCTGTCACAGCACCTGCTGGAATCAATTGCAGCTGGCGCCAGCGATGCCCAGGGGCCTCAGAGATGGCCTCATCCACGGTGAGCGCCTCGAACCGCTGCGCGAACAGGTACGGCGACAGCCGGCGGGAAGCAGCCTGCGGATCCTGGCCGGTAGCACGCCAAGCCGCAACTCCTGGGCGAGAGCGCGGAAACGCCCCAGTCATAGCCGCGAGCCGGCCGGCATTGAAACGCGCAGCCTCAGCGATGCGT
>CAWIJO010000023.1:0-145084 GCA_963836355.1 uncultured Actinomycetes bacterium
CGATCATCGACCACGGCCCGGAAGCGGGTGGCCCGGCCGACTGCGAGGAAGGCCACGCCAGCGATGCGGGCGCCCTGGCCACGGCGATCACAGCGTGGGATACCTCGTGGGAAACCGACGGCGAGCCGTGATGACCGGCAACGAGCTGAGCGAGTTGGGCTGCCCCAGGGTTTCTCACCTGCGGGCGCTGCCAAGGTTCTTCCGGCGATCTCGGGCTGGCCGAGATGACCGAAGCGCGCGACAGGACGCGCGCCTACCGCAAGCAGGTCCCCTTCCACCTGAACGGCCGGAGGATCACCTTCACGCTGAGCGACCTCAAGGAGATCGCCGAAGGCAAGGTGTGAGGACCGCAACTCCGTGAACGACAGGGCCGCGTCAAGGACAGCGGCCCGGGCGGGCCGCCATCACCGAAGAGCCCACCGGAACGGTGAGGCGTCGGCGGACCCGTGGCGAGCCGCAGACCACGCGGGCTGCAGGCGAGCACAGATTGCCGCGGCCCACGTGAACGCGGAGAGGCAGCCGTGATCCGCATCGCGCCGCCAGGCCTCGGCCCGGTGGCTCACCGACGAGTGCTATCGCGGGCGAGGGCTTCGCACAACGCGGACAGCAAGGAGTGCGAATGACGGTCCAAGCGGAACCGAAGCCCTGGCGCGAAGATCGCCGTCATGGCACTCGGTATGTCTGGCGATTCGAGGACCAGCGATACGCACGTCTTCTACGACGACCCGGAAGAAGCCCGCGCCGACGCCATGGCCCAGATCACCGAGCAGCTGCGCGGCACCTGGCACGACCGGTCAGGCCCAAGATCGAGCTCGAAGACTGGATCGACATCTGGGCCGGGATGCTCGGCGAGATCGAGCCGACCACCCGCGCGAAGTACAAGTACCTGGCCGAGGTCCACATCCTGCCCAGTTCCAGGGCCGCCAGATCGGCTCGCTGACCTTCGAGGAGATCGAGACCTGGGAACGGGCCATCCCCACGCGCACCAGCGCCAGGGGCCGCCCGTACGCTCGCTCGGTCGCTAGTGGCGCGCGGACGCTGCTGATCACCATCCTCAGCGACGCCGTCCACGCCGGCCGCTTGGATCGCAACCCTGCGGAGCGACGCAAGGGCCGCCGCGGCCGGGTCCGGGCCAAGGGCCGCGCGCCAGCCCTGGCCGCCCGCAGTCGACGTCAACGTGATCACCCCGCTCCAGGCGCTCTGCCTGGCGGAACGCTGCGCGCTGCTGTCCGGCCAGCGACATCGACTTCGTCATGAACGTGTTCGCCGCCTGGACCGGCGTCCGCTGGGGCGAGCTCCTCGCCGTGGAAGGCTGGGAAGGCGAGGACTCGCCGCTCCAGATCCGCAAGGACGGCATCTCCACCTACGCCGTCGACTGGCAACTCCGGGAACTCGGCGGCGAGGTCCGCAAGTCCGCGCCCAAGGACGGCTCCTACCGCGTGCTCGACCTGCCGCCGTTCCTCGCCGACCTCGATGCGCTGGGCCATGGACAACCGCCGCGGCCGCTGCCACTGCCCGCTCGACCGCCACGTCTCCTGCAAGGGCGACGACCGCACCGGCGCCGAACTACCTCTTCCTCGGCCCCAAGGGCGGCCACCTCCGCCGGTCGAACTACGCCGACCGGTACCTCACCCCCGCCGCCGAAGGCCTCTACCCCGCCCGCAACGGCACCCGCCGCCGCGTCTACGTCACCGCCGAGCCCTGGCCAGGCATCCCGATCACCAAGGGCAACAAGAAGCACAAGGCAGCCGACCTCGCCGAAGCACCTGGCCGAACCTCGTCGGCAAATTCAAGCCTCACGACGACCGCCACACCCACGCCACCTGGCTCGACTCCGCCAACCTCAACAAGGTCATCCAGATGGACCGCCGCGGCCACGCCATGCCCGGCATGGACGCCGTCTACAACCACGTCACCCCCGACATGCGCCACCGCCTCTGCGACGCCCTCGAAAACCTCTGGCACGCCGCAGTAGCCCAGCGCCGCAAGCTGGCACCCGGCTCAGCAGTTCCGCTGCTGAACCAAATCCTGACAGCTGAAAGAGAACAGCCATAACGCTCAGCAGCAAAGTCATCTCCATGCCTCACGGCTTCACTTCGTTGAAACCTGATCAACAACCACGCAGCGCCGAACGCCTGCTGTTTCTATACGCCTGTTGGCGTGACTTCGGTTGGAACACTTAAGATGGCCTACCTCACCACGCGCGAGTTTCTATACGCCTGTTGGCGTGACATCGGATGGAACTTCTGCGGGAAGTCGTCTGGGCGATCATCTGAGGGGGTTTCTATACGCCTGTTGGCGTGACTTCGGTTGGAACCACCTCCATCGCCATCGGGAGGTCAGGCCGCGGATTGTTTCTATACGCCTGTTGGCGTGACTTCGGTTGGAACCGGCGCACTCAAACGTCGATCCTTCACGAAGAAGTTTCTATACGCCTGTTGGCGTGACTTCGGTTGGAACAACCGCGGACTGCGGAACTTCAATGTTCGTCGAAGAAGACGGTTTCTATACGCCTGTTGGCGTGACTTCGGTTGGAACCCACACTCCATTGACCCGGGACGTCGAGGCTCCATGGATTGTTTCTATCGCCTGTTGGCGTGACTTCGGTTGGAACGCGGGTGCATTTGACATGTTCACCGACAGCGGAGATAGTTTCTACACGCCTGTTGGCGTGACTCCGTTTGGAATCCCTGTTCGCGCAGCTGTGACTCCTCGAGTCGGGCACTCGCAGTTTCTATACGCCTGTCGGCGTGACTTCGTTTGGAACACCTCGTGCGCTGCGATCGGTGGTGAACAGACGGTTTCTATACGCCTGTCGGCGTGACTTCGGTTGGAACCATCCATCCGCGCCGACTGGCTCGACACCTACATGTTTCTATACGCCCGTCGGCGTGACTTCGGTTGGAACGGCTTCGCATTCTGGGAGCTGGCGGGCGCCATCATCGTGTTTCTATACGCCTGTTGGCGTGACTTCGTTTGGAACGACCCGGGTGCGAAAGGCGAACCGGTCAGGGTGGTGTTGTTTCTATACGCCTGTTGGCGTGACTTCGTTTGGAACGCCACGGCACTCAGCTGGCCATGGGCCCAGAAGCGTTTCTATACGCCTGTTGGCGTGACTTCGGTTGGAACCGCGCCTAGTCGTACCGCAAGTGGTTCCCCCTGGCGTGTAATGTTTCTATACGCCTGTTGGCGTGACTTCGGTTGGAACCCTACCCCTTCTGGCGGGCCTGTGACCAGCGACAACGGTGTCCGATTGCACGGGTCACCACAGACGCGGCCCGTGCGGGCGTCCACGAGGGCTGAAAAGAGCCGTTTGCGCTGGTAGCGGGCTTGCGCAGGTGACGGCCTTTTAGCATGATCACCAACCATCCTTAGCATCGCCCAGTACAGCGCATCGGAGGCCGGATTCCCAGCGGCCGACAGCCCCGGACGGACGCTCTGGGAAATCTTGCCCCCCAAAGTGCCCCCCACGGCGCTCCAGCCCCTGCTCGCCGATGGCCCGAAACGGCCTCTGACCTGCGGAGCCCCCTTACGGAATCGAACCGTAGACCTTCTCCTTACCATGGAGACGCTCTGCCGACTGAGCTAAGGGGGCAGGTGACCGTCGCTGGCTGCAGCGCTGGCCAACCCGGGCGCACGCCGGGTTCGGAACAGCTCATCCGCCGCCGGGCTCGCCCGTGCCAGGCGAGCATACACGACCGGAAATCGCCGCGGATCCCGGAGCCCTGGGCTACCCGTCGCGGCGCGCTGCCGACCCTGGGCGCGCGTCGTCAACCCGGCGCGGCAGGGCAACGGCCCGGCCATTTCCGCAGCCGACAGGCAACAACCAACGTGACCCCCGTGGCCAGCGGCCTGCAGGCGTAAGCAGCAGGCTAGTCCGGTCCCCCGTCCGGCCCGATGAGCGCCTGCAGCGCCGCCAGCACGTGCGGCCAGGCGCCGGTAAGCGGATCGATCACTTCGAAGTGGCCGTACCCGGGCAGCACGCTGCACGCCGCCATGCCGCCAGCGCGGACCGCCAGCGCCGCGTAGTCCACGCTCAGCCGGCACGGCACCACCTCATCATTCGCGCCGTGAACCAGTTGGACCGGCGCGCTCAGCGGAACCAGCCGGGCCGGGTCGGCCAGGGCATAGCGTCCCGGTTGGCGGTCCGGCCCGCCGCCCATTAGCAGCCTCACCGCGCCGCTGCCCAGGTCAAGGGCATCGCATGCGGCGAGGTCGCTGACGGCAGCGAGGGCGATGACGCCGCGCACCGTCGAGCCGGCGGAGTGCCAATGCACCCCCGCCGGAAGCAGATTCCGCGCCGCTGCCCACAACGCCAGGTGCCCTCCAGCGGAGTGCCCGGCAAGCAGGACTGTCGCCGGATCTACCAGTCCGCGGGCGGCTTCCGCAGCCAGGCCGGGAAGCGTATCGACGGCGGCGGTGACATCGTCAAAGGTCCCCGGCCAGCCGCCGGCGGCCTGACCAGTCCTGCGGTATTCGGGCACGCAGACGGCATATCCCGCAGCGGCCAGCGCCGACGCCAGTGGTCCGGCGTGGGAACGGTCAAAGGCAGCCCGCCAGAAGCCGCCATGCAGGAAGATCACCAGCGGCGCGGCCGGCCGGCCGCTACGCCGGGCTGTCGGCCGACTGCTCGCCTCAGCCACCATCCCAGAGCCCGGGAGCCACAGGTCAGCGACGTGATCCGGGCCCGGGCCGTAGCTGAAGACCTGGTCTGGCGGTGGCGCTGGCCTGGTCAGCACTTCGCGCGGATCCGTGTTGCCTCCTCGGGGACGGCGCATGCACCGGCTCGTAAGCAGGCTTCCACTATCGCGCCGCTGCTGCCGACGCCAGCTGAGGTGTCGAATGGGAACGGAGGGGAATGCCCATTTGGGTGGCGAGCATAGTGTGATGAGGGATGGCAACGAGCGAAGTCCCCGCTAGGACATCGACTGAGGCGAGGCCGATACTGTGAGGAACCGGCATGCCGGATCCGCCACTTTCGGCGCGCTGGCCGGGGCCGCCGTGCTCTCGGGCGGGCTGGTCAGCGCGCTGCTGATCGGCGCGCAGGCAGCGCAGGCGGCGACCGTTGCGCAGTCGGCCACGGTTGCTCAGCCGGCCACGGTTGCTCAGCCGACCACGGCAGCCCGGGCGTCAACGGCGAAGAACTCGTGCGGCAGCCGCCCGGCGGCGACCGTCGTGGCCTCGGCAACCTCCCGGCGCGCTGCCTCCCGGCATGCCGTGGGAATCTCCCTACTAACGAGCCAGCGCCAGGGCACGTCGTCACCCAGCGCGAGCGTCAGCGGGAGCAGTTCAGCGACGCCAAGCAGCACGAACTCAACGCCTGGCCCGGCCACGAGCAGCCCGGCACCAACCGGGACTTCCACGCCCAGCGCCAGCCCCAGCAACAGCAACCCCTCGCCAGGCACCAGCCCGAGCAAGACCCAGAGCCCGTCAGCCACCGCCAGCCCGAGTCCGAGCAGCCCGAGCCCCAATCAGAGCACTCCCGTTCCCACCAAGACCCCCTCGCCCAGCCCGACCAAGACCGGTACCCCGTCGCCCAGCCCGTCACCGCATCACAAGGCCAGCCAGCTCTGCGTGTCCGTTCAGCCGCTCGCCAGCACGGCACGGGTACACCCCGGCGGCTCGGCAACATATGTCATCTGGGTCTGGAGCACCCGGGCCGGCACGAAGAACGTCACGGTTCACTCGGCCACCGGGCAAGTCAAGGGCGTCGGCGCGGTGCGATTCTCGGTCTGCCCCAGCGGAACAGGGGCAACCTGCGTGCTGGGCAATCTGCCCCGCGGCCGTGCTGACGAGCTACGGGCCAGGGTGAAGATCCGGAAGGCCGCGCAGCCCGGCCAGCACGTGCGGCTTACCGCGAAGGCGACCGCGAAGGACGCGGTCTCGTTCAGCGCGAGCGGCTCGTTCAAGATCGTCTCGGTCCACCCGCCCGCGCCGGCCACCCCGGCGGCGACAACCCCGCCGGCCACGGTGCCTCCGCTGCCGCCGATCCCGCTGGCGCCCGAGCCGACCTCGAGCACGGCCAGCCCGGGGCAGTTGTTCCCCACCGTCTCCCCGCAGCCGTCGGATAGCCCCTCTCCCAGTGGCACGGCCGCCGGGCAGCGGAGTCCGCGCGGGATCAGGGCGGCGTCCGCCGCGAACACGCTGCCGCTGAACTCGCGCCTGATCGGCGGCCAGCTCGCGGGCCTGGTCGTGCTGGCCGCGGCCATCACGCTGGCTATTGCCCGGCTGTCGCTCCGGCCGCAGCGGCCGCATGACGGCGGGACGGGCGCGGGCGAGTAACGGTTTCGGCCAGCTAGCCGGGGGACCGGCGGCTAGCCGGCCGGGCGCTCCACCTGGGGCCGGACGGTGCGCAACTCGGCCGCCAGAATCCGAGACAGCCAGAGTCGGCGAAGCCACCACCCCGAAGGTGTCGTTATCGGCCCAGGCGCATTCTGCGACGCTACCGGGGGCCCGGGAGACGCACGCGGCCTGGCCGCCCATCGATCCGGCGCTGGTTCGCTGGGCGCCCCTGGCCTCGCCGACGAAGCTGCCGATGAAACCGTCCGGTGAGGTGCCGGTCAGGTTCCCGCCGATGAACAGGATGATCTGCGGGCCGGAGCGCGCGGCGGCGCCCGTCATGTCCTCGTATACGGCATAGACCACGTGCTTCGCCTCGCCCGCGCTCTTGGTCACGATGTCCTGCTGCAGCTGGCTCGCATCCATCACCTTGGCGAGATGCGGCTGCTTGGCGAACGCCCCGATCCGGTCAGGCGTCATCAGCACATGGGCTGGCCCCGGGCCCGGGCGGAGCAGCACCGCAGCCGCGGCCAGCACGAGGACGACTGCCCCCGCGGTCAGCCAGAGCATCCGGCGGCGCAGCCGTCTGCCACGGCGGGCCCGGCCCGCCCGGCCCGGCGAGCGCCCGGCCCGGCCGGGCTTGGAGACACCGCTGGCCTGCGCTGGCCGCTGAGCATCGTCTCCGGTTGCCGGGTCGACTGGCCGGGACGGGCGTGCTTGCCGCTCAGGCCTGACAAGAATTTCAGCATTAACGGGGCCGTCCGGACCACCGTGACGCGACTGGCGAACATGTTGCTCCGGCTGGACCGGCCATTCGGCTCCGCCAGGAGGCGCAGCCCAGCCGGGAGGCACGGCAGAAGCGGGCGGCGCAGCCCAGCCGGGAGGCGCAGCCAGGCCCGGAGGCGCGGCCGGGGCGGGCGGGGCGGGCGGCGCGGCCAGGCCAGCCCTGGCAGTGTCGGCAGCGACGGCCCTGGCACGTTCTAGTACGTCGGGATGCGCGGCACGGCGGACAGCGCGCGCGGCAGGCGGCCGGAGCGATTTGCGGCCGCGCTTGGCCGGCCGCTTGGCAGCTTCCGCCGCGACGGGCGGCCTGCCAGTGGACGGCCCGGCGGCCGGCGGCTGCCAGGCAGGCGACTGAACGCCGACGGCATCGCGGGCACCGACGTCACCGAGGTTCGTCATGTCCGCGGGATGTTCATTGCCGCGCCGCGTGTCCGGGTGCGGCGCGAAGCCCTGGACAGGGAAATCCTGCGTATTCCGGCCAGCGTCCGGGCCCGCGGGCGGCCAGCTCGGCGGACCGGCCGGGGGCCAGTCCGGCGGGCCGGCGGGCGGCCAGTCCGGCGGGCTCGCCGGCCGAGGTTGTGCAACGGCCGGGCGGGGGTACGCGCCGGCAGTTTGCCCGGGGTGTCCAGCCTGACGGAAAGCGTCCGACAGCGGCGTCGGTCGCGAGCCCGAGCCAGGGTACGGCGTCCGGTCATAGCCGGCCTCCGCGGGCGCCGGGCGTCCCGGAACCGAGCCAGGATACGGCATCCGGCCATAGCCGGCCTCCGGCTGCGGCGGCGGGTACGCCGAGACCGGACCCGGATACGTCGGGCGGCCATAGCCGGCCTCCGCGGGCGCCGGCCGGCCGGGCGCCGAATCCTGATAAGTGCGCCAGCCGTGACCAGGGCCGGTGTCGGCGCTGTCACGGGCCGGGCCAGCGAAAGCGGCTGGCGTGAATCCGCCCGGTGGCCCGGTGTCAGCGCCATCTCCAGGCGGGCCGGCGAAGGCGGTCGGCGCGGCTATCCCGCGCCGCGAGCCGGTCTCGTCCGGATAAGCAGCCTCGACCTGCTCGGACGGCCCTGCAGTCAGCGGGACGGCAGCAGGCGCCTGGGCCTTACGGTCGCGCCGGGTTTTCCGTTTAACGGTGTCTTTGTCTTTGCGTTCTTCCCGGCTGCCCCGGTCAGCACGGTTCTTACCCGCGGCACGCGACGCCCGGCCGGAGCGACCTGCCAGGGAAGCGCCGTCACCTGCCGCGAGACCAGCGGAATCGGCATCACGACTGGGCGCGCTGCCGCCATGACTCAAGTAGCGGTACCAGTCGTACTCCTCGTCGCCGTCAAAGCCGGGATCAGGCTGCCGGCCCCGGCTCGACTGCGGCTGTACCTGGCTGGGCTGCTGCTCGGTCCGGTATTCCTGCCCGGAACCCCACGGATCCCCGAACCCCTGGCCGGCCGCCCAGGGATCCTCCCGGGGCGCCCGCGGCATGCTCAGCTCCTGCTGGTCCTGCGGCCGTCCGCTGCTCATGAACCGAGTCACTCCTGACTTTGGCACGGCATGTGCCCAGCACGGCATGTGCCCGATCGCGATCACTACATCATGCGGCAACATTCGCGTCGTTCGCATGGGATCCGGCAGCATGGGCCCGGGCGGCGCTCGCCGCATGGGCGGCTAGCAGAATGATCCGGCCAGTTTCCGGCCGGGAGGCTGTGTAACCTCGGGACGTGGCACAAGGCGAGCGCGGAGTAACGCCGCAGAGCGAGGATTTCTCCGCCTGGTATAACGAGCTCGTGCTGCGAGCGGAGCTCGTCGACCGCGGCCCGGCCAGGGGCACGATGGTCATCCGGCCCTACGGATACCGGATCTGGGAACTCCTGCAGGCCGACCTGGACCGGCGGATCAAGGACACCGGGCACCTCAACGCGTACTTCCCGTTGCTCATCCCGGAAAGCTATATGCGCCGGGAGGCCGAGCATGTTGAGGGCTTCGCGCCCGAGCTCGCGGTCGTCACGCACGCGGGCGGCAAGGACCTTGACGAGCCGCTGATCGTCAGGCCGACGTCAGAGACGGTCATCGGCGACATGATGTCGAAGTGGGTGAGCTCGTACCGCGACCTGCCGTTGCTGCTGAATCAATGGGCGAACGTGGTGCGCTGGGAAATGCGGCCGCGGCTATTCCTGCGCACTACCGAGTTCCTCTGGCAAGAGGGCCACACCGCGCACGCGGACGGCGCCAGCGCGATGCGCGAGACGATGCTGGCGCTCGGCCTTTACCACGACGTTGCCAGGGAGGTGGCGGCGATGCCGGTGGTGCCCGGCGAGAAGACTCCGGGCGAGCGCTTCGCCGGCGCCGAGCGGACGTTCACAATCGAGGGCATGATGCGCGACGGCCGGTCGCTGCAGTCAGGCACCTCGCATTACCTGGGGTCGAACTTCGCCCGCGCCTTCGGCATCCAGTACACGGCGGAGAGCGGCGAGCTTGAGTTCTGTCACACGACCTCGTGGGGAATGGCCAGCAGGATGATCGGCGGCGTGATCATGACGCACGGCGACGACAAGGGACTGGTGCTGCCGCCGCGACTGGCCCCGTACCAGGTCGTGATCGTGCCCATCGGCCGCGGTGGCCAGGCCGACCTGGTGCTGCCGCCCGCCAGGGAACTGGCCGCCCGGCTGGCGGGCGGCGGCCTCCGCGTGCACGTGGACGACCGGCCGCAGCTGTCGCCTGGCTTCAAGTTCAACGAGTGGGAGCTGCGCGGCGTGCCGATCAGGCTCGAGCTCGGGCCGCGTGACCTGGAATCGGGCAGCGCGCTGATGGTTCGGCGGCTCGATAGCGGCAGCGAACCCGGTGCCGGCGAAAAGCGCGGTGCCGGCAAGCAACCGGTCGCGCTGGACACCGCGCCGCGGCGGCTCGAAGCCGAGCTCGCGGCGTTCCAGGATTTTCTGCTGCGGCGCGCCACCGAGTTCCGCGACAGCCGGACCTTCGCGGTCAGCTCGTGGCCGGAATTCACCGAGGCCGCCGAGACCGGCTGGGCGCTCGCGCTGCACTGCGGCACGCCGGAATGCGAGGCCGAGATCAAGGCCGAGACCGCGGCGACGCCGCGGTGCGTGCCGCTGGATGGCGAGCCCGGCCTCAGGCCGGTGCGTGCGCTGCGACCGGCCGTCGGCGTACGGGAAGCGAGTCATCTTCGGGCGCGCTTACTGACGTCGGCCCAGCGGCCGCGGAGGATTGGGGAGGGAGGAACATGACCTGGGTCGCCCCGGAGATCAACAGGATCGAGGAGCCGTTCATCGCGGGCGAGCGGTCGATGCTGGAGGGCTGGCTGGATTTCCACCGCACCACGCTGCTGTGGAAGTGCGCTGGCCTTACCGGCCAGCAGCTCGCGCTGCGGGCCGTCTCCCCATCCAGCCTGTCGCTGCTCGGCCTGATCAGGCACAGCGCCGACGTCGAGCGGTCCTGGTTCCGGCGGCATGCGCACCGCGAGGCGGTGGACTACCTCTACTGGCGGGACGACATGCCGGACGCGGCGTTCGAGGAGGCCGACGCGGCTGACGCAGAAAGGGACTACGCGGCGCTGACCCTGGAGTGGGAGCTCGCCCGGCGGGCCGTCTCCAGCCACGGGCTGGACGACACCTTCATCACCCAGCGCGGCAACGAGATCTCGATCCGCTGGGTATACGTGCACATGATCGAGGAGTACGCGCGCCACAACGGCCATGCCGACCTGCTGCGCGAGCGCATCGACGGCAGGACCGGATTCTGACCTCGGGCGCGGCATTATGATCAGCCCATGCCACATCAGGTCAGCGGAGTCATCGCCGCCGCCAAGGGCGCCGGGGTAGAGATAAAGACAGTCATCGTGCCCGATCCAGGACCGGGCGAGGCGCTGGTCAGGGTGCAAGCGTGCGGCGTCTGCCACACGGACCTGCACTACCGCGAGGGCGGCATCGGCGACGATTTCCCCTACCTGCTCGGGCACGAGGCGGCCGGCCTGGTGGAGTCGGTCGGCGATGGCGTGACCGATCTCGCGCCGGGCGATTTCGTCATCCTGAACTGGCGCGCGGTCTGCGGGCAGTGCCGGGCCTGCCGGCGCGGGCGGCCCTGGTACTGCTTCGCCACTCACAACGCGGCGCAGAAGATGATGCTGGCTGACGGCACCGTCCTGTCCCCCGCGCTCGGCATCGGCGCGTTCGCGGACAAGACGCTGGTCGCGGCCGGCCAGTGCACCAAGGTGAACCCGGCCATCCGGCCGGAGGTGGCCGGCCTGCTCGGCTGCGGCGTGATGGCCGGCCTCGGCGCGGCGCTGAACACCGCCGGGGTCAGCCGCGGTGACTCGGTCGCCGTGATCGGCTGCGGCGGGGTCGGCAACGCCGCGGTGCTCGGCGCCAGCCTGGCCGGCGCGCGGAAGATCATCGCCGTAGACGTCGATCCGGGCAAGCTGGAATGGGCCCGCGGCTTCGGCGCCACCGACGTGATCAACTCCCGGGATGCCGACCCGGTCGAGGGCATCCAGGCGCTTACCGAGGGGAACGGCGCTGACGTGGTGATCGAGGCGGTCGGCCGGCCGGAAACCTATACCCAGGCCTTCTACGCCCGCGATCTGGCCGGCACTGTCGTCCTGGTCGGCGTCCCGACCCCGGAGATGAGGCTGGAACTGCCGCTGCTCGACTTCTTCGGCCGCGGCGGGGCGCTCAAGTCCTCCTGGTACGGCGACTGCCTGCCGAGCCGAGACTTCCCGATGCTCGTCGACCTGCACCTGCAGGGCAGGCTGCCGCTGGAGAAGTTCGTGTCCGAGACCATCGCGCTCGGCCAGGTCGAGGATGCATTCGCCAAGATGCAGCGCGGGGAGGTGCTCCGCTCCATGGTGCTGCTGTGACGAGCAGCGCCACCGCCGGCGGCACTGTGACCGGCGCCCGGATCGCCATGTGGTCCGGGCCGCGCACGATCTCCACGGCGCTCATGCGCGCCTGGGGCAGCCGCGCCGACACCGTGGTCATCGATGAGCCACTGTACGGGTTCTACCTGCAGCGGACTGGCGTGCCGCATCCCGGCCGCGATGAGGTAATCAAGACCATGAATAACGGATGGCGCCAGGTCATTGACGACCTGACGCTGGCCCCGTTCCCGGCCGGCAAGACAGTCTTCTATGCCAAGCACATGACGCACCATCTGCTGCCCGAGGTGGATCGCGGGGCGCTAGGCGGGCTGCGGCATGCCTACCTCATCCGGGACCCGCGGCAGTTGCTCGCGTCCTACGCGAAGGTCCGCGCCCGGCCGGTGCTGGACGATCTCGGCCTGGCCCAGCAGGTGGAGGTATTCCGGATGTTCGGCGGTCCGGTGCTGGACTCCGGGGACATCCTGCGGCAGCCCGAGCCCATGCTCCGCGCGCTCTGTGCGGCCCTGGCGGTCCCGTTTGACCCGGCGATGCTGTCCTGGCCTGCCGGGCCGCGGGACACCGACGGCGTCTGGGCCCGGCACTGGTACGACGGGGTCTGGCGGTCGACCGGGTTCGGGCCGTACCGGGAGCAGGCTGCGGAACTGCCGCCGGAGCTGGAACCGCTGGCCGCGCAGTGCCAGCCCTTCTACACCGAAATGTCCGCGCGCCGAATCCGGCCGTGACCGGGGGAACCCATGCTGCAGAACTTCGACGAGCGCAACCGTGACCTGATCGTCAGCGTAGGCGGGCAGCTGGTGCACCGGGACTCCGCGGCCGTCAGCCCATTCGACTCGGCCGTCCAGGGCGGTGACGCGGTCTGGGAGGGGCTCCGGCTCTACCAGGGCCGGATTTTCCGGCTGGATGAGCACCTGGCCAGGCTGCGCCGGTCGGCGGTGGCACTGGCTTTCGACTCGATCCCGTCCGCCCAGGAGATCACCGGGCAGATCCGGCAGACTGTGCAGGCGAACGGGATGACCGACAACGTGCACATCCGGCTGACCCTCACCCGCGGAGTCAAGATCACCAGCGGGATGGATCCGCGGCTGAACCAGTCCGGCCCTACCCTGATCGTGCTGGCCGAGCACAAGCCGCCGGTCTACGACCAGACCGGGATCAGGCTGATCACCTCCAGCGTCCGCCGCACGCCGCCGGACTCGCTCGATCCCAAGATCCACCACAACAACCTGCTGACCTCGATCCTGGCCAAAATCGAGGCGAACAACGCTGGCGCGGATGACGCGGTCATGCTGGATCACCGCGGCTTTGTCGCCGAGACCAATGCCACGCACATCTTCCTGGTTACCGGCGGCCTGCTGGCGACGCCCACCACGGCGGCCTGCCCGGAGGGCATCACCAGGGCAGCAGTGCTCGAGCTGGCCGCCGGTGCCGGGATCCCGCACCAGACCGGCGACTACAGCCTGACCCAGCTCTACACCGCCGACGAGATCTTCGTCACCGGCACCATGGGCGGGATCGCGCCGGTGATCAGCGTGGACGGCCGGACAATCGGCCCGGGCAAGGCCGGCCCGGTCACCGCCCGGCTGACCGGCCTGCTAGCCGAGCTCGCCGCCAGCACCGGCACTCCGGTCAGCTGAGCCGGCCACATCCGCCCCGGTCAGCGCCCGGCTGACCGGCCTGCTAGCCGAGCTCGCCGCCAGCACCGGCACTCCCGTCAGCTGAGCCGGCCACATCCGCCCCACTAAAAACATCGTCGTCTTTAGTAACAGGGTCGGATTAGTGGTTAATATCTGTCCGGCGATCACCGGCTAAATCGTAACCATTGTTTTGATCTTGCAACTGGTGTGACTGGCGTGACGAATGGTTCGTTGGACTAAGGTGGCATTGAGTTAGTCTGTGGCTGGTATGACTGGCGTGGTTAAGGCTGCTCTACTGGGCTCGCCAGTGGCGAGGCCGGCCGATCCGCGCAGCGAGGCCGGCCGATCCGCATGGCAGGGCGGCCGGGAGAGAATGGGCGGCATGTCAGAACATCGTGAGATCCCGGGCGTGGCGCTGGCCAGCGGGGTGGTCATGCCGCTCGTCGGCTTCGGCACCTGGCGGCTGCGCGGCGGACAGGCCTACCGGGCGGTGCGGGCCGCGCTCGATTGCGGCTACCGGCACATCGACACCGCGACCATGTATCGCAACGAGCAGGAGGTCGGCCGGGCGCTGCGGGACAGCGGGCTGAATCGCAAGGACGTCTTCGTCACCACGAAGCTGCCCGGCGAGGGGGCCGGGCGCGAGCGGGCAACCCTCGCTGCCAGCCTGCGAGCACTGGACACCGGCTATGTGGATCTCTGGCTGGTGCACTGGCCGCCGGCCGGGTCGGCCAGCCCGGCCGTGTGGCGCGAGCTTCTCGCGCTCAGGGATGAAGGCCTGGTCAGGGCCGTCGGGGTCAGCAACTATTCGATCGCCCAGATCGATGAGCTCACCGAAGCGGCCGGCGAGGCGCCGGCGGTCAACCAGATTCCGTGGAGTCCCGCCCAGTATGACCAGAAGCTGGTCGCCGCGATGCGTGACCGGGACGTCGCGGTGGAAGGCTACAGCCCGCTGAAGGACAGCAACCTGCGCAGCCCGGTACTCACCGAGATCGCCGCCCGGCACGGCGTGACACCGGCCCAGGTGGTGCTCCGATGGCATGTCGAGCACCAGATCACCGTGATTCCCAAGTCGGCGGACCCGGCCAGGATCGCCGCCAACATCGACCTGCTTGGCTTCTCGCTCGACGCAAACGAGGTTGCCAGGATCGACGCGATGGGCCGCTGAGCCGGGTCAGCTAGCTGTCCTGGCGGCAGCCCTCGGCCCGCGCACCCGGGCGAGCAGCGCGGTTACCTCGGCGGGCGTCCGCAGCCGGACGAACGTCAGGTGCGCGTTGGCCGGGTCCGACATGGCATGCTCGTACCGTTGCCGGTAGGTGTGATGCCGGGTCCACGCCCAGGCGACAACCGACTCCATCGGGTCCATCCGCATCAGGTTGGCCCACCGTTCCCGGTTGCCGTTCCACAACTCGGCCCGCAGCGCGGCGCGGCGCAGGCTCCGCCAGATGATCTGGCGCATCACGCGGCGCCGAGGTGGATCCATCCAGATCACGGTATCGGCCCGGGCCCAGACCAGGTCCCGCACCGCGGAGTAGTTGCCGTCGGTGACCCAGCACGGCGCCCCGACGAACTCCGCGACCCGGCGGCGGAACTCCTCGCGCTCCAACGGCACCCAGTCTGGCTGGTGAAAGACGGCGTCAAGCTCCAGATGAGGCGCATCCATCGCGACGGCGAGTGCCGCCGCGATGGTTGTCTTGCCCGATCCGCTGTTGCCGACTACGGATATCCGCCGCACGTCGTTCAGTATGTGCGCCGCCGCCACGCATCCGCACCCGGATATCCGCGTTCGCGGGGCCGCCCAGTTCCGGTGCGGAAGTCCGGCTAGGGCTGCGGCGCCGGGATGCCCAAGCTGGCCCGCAGCGCGATAATGCGCGCCACCGCGGCCTGGAACGCGGTCTTGTCCAGCGTGCCGTCGCGATAGCCGCCGAGCAGCCCGTCCAGGCCCTGGATACCCTGGCTGACCTGCTCACCCGAGCAGAGCAGCAGATCCATCCCGGCCGAGGCGGCCAGCACGCCGCGGTTCTGGATGGTGCCGTGGGCCCGCAGCGCGCCGGCCCCCAGCGCATCGGTGATGGTGACGCCGGTGAACCCGAGCCGCTGCCGCAGCTCGCCTTGGACGATCTTGGATGATAGCCCGGCCGGGCGGCGCGAACCCAGCGCCGGGTACGCCGCCCAGGACGTCATGATCAGCTTGACCCCGGCGCCGATGGCCGCCTGGTAGGGCAGTTCGTCGACCGTGCGGATGGTGTTACCGGAAAGGTGCAGCGTCACCGGGCGCTCGTCGGTGTTCTGCGCCCTCCTGGCCGCGCCCAGGCCAGGAAAGTGCTTGCTGGTGGCGGCCACGCCGCGAGCCTGCTGCGCCGCGATGAAGTCGGCGCCGAGCCTGGAAACGGCATTCGGATCCATGCTGTAGGAACGGCCAAACTCGTCGATGAAGTTGCCTGCCTTGCGGTATACGTCCAGGACCGGCGCCAGGTTGACGTTCATGCCCACGCCATGGAGGTTGCGCCCGGCGCCGGTACCGGCCGTGGTTGCCTCCGCGCCCGGGTGGGCCGACTCGCCGATCTGCTTTTCTGACCGGGCCGGCGCGCCTGGCAGGCGGCGGACGACGCCGCCCTCCTGGTCGGTCATCAGCAGCAGCGGCTCGTGTACCGGGTTGCGCGTGCTCATCGCCGCCTGTTGCAACTCGGCGGCGACCTGCCGGATCTGCGCCCGGCTGGCGATGTTGCCAGCGAAGAAGATGACCCCGGCAGCCTGGCCATTCCGGATCCGCCGCAGCAGGCGGGCCGGCGGCGTCAGGCCGGCGTAGCTGTAGATGATCCGCTGCCCGGCCAGCTGGCGGTCCGACATCGCGGGGGGCGCGGGCGGCTGTCGCGCTCCGGCCGCCGCTGATCCAGCCGCCGACCCGGCTGGCCGGCTCGTCGGGCCGCCGGCGGCCGTAAGGCTCGCGACCGCCATATCGGCAATCGCCTGCCGGGCCGGCCCGGCAGGCCGGGCGACCGGGCCGTGCGCGCCGTTCAGCCCGCTTGCTCCGTTACCCCCGGTTGCCCGGTTCGGCCCTGCCCCGGCCGCGCTGCCTAGCGCAGCGGCGCGATCCCGCGCGGTGGCACCGCGCTGGGCAGGCTGCCGCTGCGCCGCCGAGGACAGGCCTGCACTCCCCGATACCGAGGTTGCCGCGCATCCCGCCAGCAGCGCGACAGCCGCCAAAGCGCAGGGAATCCGGGCCCAGGACCGAGTACGGGGCACAGGGGACCTTTCCGCGGGCCCGCCATCAGCGGCCGGCCCTAGTCGTCGTCAACGTTCCTGGCCTGCCCGGGACGGCACCCGGGCTCGCTCACAATCTAGGGCAACGCCGCAAGCTGCGGATTCCGCATCGCCGAGGTCAGTGAGAATTTCGAGCTCCTGAGGCTGGTGGGATAACTGGCGCTGGTGTGACCAAGAAGCTGATTAGCTTGTAAGACGCTGACCGCGGCCGAGTGGTTGGCCCGGGCACGGGTGATCCGGCTCGGCCGGGAAACTGGCCCGGGCACGGGTGATCCGGCTCGGCCGGGGCTGGCCGGGCGCCGCGGGGCCTGCCGTTGACATCGCGTCCGGGGATCGCCGAGACTGCCGGCATGGTTCCAGGCAATCGGCGGGCTCCCTGACGGCCGCAGCTCGATCCTGGCTGACTCCCCGGCATCCAGGCATCATCTGAGATGATCCCTATATTCTCAGACGACTATGAAGGGTATATGTCATGTCCGATGGTCACGAGCAGCACCACGCCGACCCGACGTTCTATCGCTCGCCCCGCGACGCCGCCGCCGCGCCAGCCGAGCAGCTCGCGTACGTGGCCGCCTTCGCCCGCCCGGCCGACAAGCCGGACGCGATCGCCGTGGTCGACGTCGACCCGGCCTCGGCCAGCTACAGCTCCGTGGTCGGTTTCACCGAACTGCCCAATCTGGGCGACGAGCTGCACCACTTCGGCTGGAACGCCTGCTCCAGCGCGCTCTGCCCGGGCGGCGGGCACGACCACGGCGGCCGGCAGTACCTGATCGTCCCCGGGCTGCGGTCCTCCCGGCTGTACGTGCTGGACATCAAGGACGATCCGGCGGCCCCGAAGATCGTCAAGGTGCTCGAGGCCGACGAGCTCGGCAAACGGGCCGGCTACTCCAGGCCGCACACCGTGCACTGCGGCCCCGGCGGGCTGTTCGTGTCCTGCCTGGGCGGCGACGGCCAGGAGGGCCCTGGCGGCGTCGCGCTGCTCGACCATAACTCGTTCGACGTGATCGGCCAGTGGGAGGCTGACCGCGGCGACCAGTACCTGGCCTACGACGTCTGGTGGCACATCAACCACGACGTGGCCATCACATCCGAGTGGGGCACCCCGTCGATGATCGAGAACGGGATCGTGCCGGACCTGCTGCTCGGCCGCAAGTACGGGCACCGGCTGCACTTCTGGGACATGAAGACCCGCAAGAACATCCAGACCATCGACCTCGGCGACGAGCACCAGATGGCACTCGAGCTGCGGCCGGCGCACGACCCGACGCAGAAGTACGGCTTCGTCGGCGTGGTGGTCAGCGTCGAGGACCTGTCCGCCTCCATCTGGCTGTGGCACCAGGGCGACGACGGCAAGTGGGCCGCGCAGAAGGTCATCTCGATCCCGGCCGAGCCCGCTGATGCCGCGGACCTGCCGCCCGCCCTGCAGCCCTTCGGCGCGGTGCCGCCGCTGGTCACCGACCTGGCCCTGGCGGTCGACGACCAGAAGCTATACGTCTCCTGCTGGGGCACCGGCGAGCTCAAGCAGTTCGACGTCTCCGACCCGTTCCACCCGCGGGAGACCGGGTCGGTCCGAGTCGGCGGGATCGTCGGGCGGAAGGCGCACCCGGCGCGGCCGGACCAGCCGTTGTCCGGCGGCCCGCAGATGGTCGAGGTCAGCCGGGACAGCAAGCGGGTGTACTTCACCAACTCCCTGTACGGGGCGTGGGACGACCAGTTCTACCCGGACGGCGTCGGCGCGTGGATGGCCAAGCTGGACGTCAGCGACCCGGGCATTACCCTCGACGAGCAGTTCTTCCTGGAGGGCGAGGCATTCCGCGGCCGGCGCGCGCACCAGATCCGGCTGCAGGGCGGCGACGCGTCCAGCGACTCCTACTGCTATCCATCGTGATCCGGTGCAGGCTGGCGGAACCGGTCATGATGGCGCCGGTCAGGAGTTGGCGTACACCCGCTGCGGCTCGACCAGCACGGCGGTGCGCCCCTCCGCCGCCATCACCCGGTCGTAGGTGTCCCAGTCATCATGGGTGCCGCCTGCGGCGGTGAACACGGCGCGGAGCAGCGCCGGCACGTCCCCGGCAGCCAGGCCGGGCAACGGATCACCGGGGCCGGCCAGCTCGGCCGGCCCCTCGGCGGCCGCCCATTCCCAGCCGACCCGGACCACGATGGCCACCTGCGGCCTGGCCCGCAGGTTGGCCAGCTTCCGGCTGCCGCCCCTGGCGACCAGCCCGACCACTGGCCGACCGGTCACCGGGTGATCAAGCACGCCAGCGTTCACCACCGAGGACTGGATGGTGCCGTCCGCGCGCCGCGTGGACACGACGCACAGGCCGTGATCACGGGTCACCAGGCGGCCGAAGTCAGCCAGATCAGTCATGCCCAAGCCCTCGTCCCAGCTCTGCACGCGCGCCTGCCCGCCACGGGCCTCCGTTGCGGGATACGCTGCCTGCACCATTATCGCAGCAAGCAAGGCGGCTCGCTGGCCGCCGGAGACTGGAGGGCGAGTTGGTTACCCGCGACACTGCCTGGCCCGGCGGCACGCCGTGCTGGGTTGACCTGGGCGTCGAGGACATCGACAAGGCAATGTCATTTTACGGCGGCGTGTTCGGCTGGGACATCCAGCCCGGACCGCAGGAGGCCGGCGGCTACGCCATGTGCCTTCTCGGCGGCAGGCCAGTGGCCGGGATCGGGCCGAAAATGGGCCCGGCGGAAATGCCGAGCACGTGGACCACTTACCTCGCGGCCGACAGCCTGGACGACGTGGCCGCCCAGGTCAAGGCGTCCGGCGGCCAGCTGTTGATGGGGCCGATGGACGTGCTGGACGTGGGCCGGATGGCGATCGCAGCGGACCCGGCCGGCGCCGCGTTCGGCCTCTGGCAGGCCCGGGCGCATACCGGCGTGGGAATCGCCAACGAGCCAGGCTCGCTGTGCTGGAACGAGAACATGAGCCGGGACTTCGAGGGAAACAAGGCGTTCTACCGGGCCGTCTTCGGCTATGACTACGACGACATGAGCGGTGACGGCTTCAGCTACGCGACGCTGAAGGTCGGCGGCGACATCGTCGGCGGCATCGGCGGGCTGCCCGCGGACATCCCGGCCGAGGTCCCGGCGCACTGGTCGACCTACTTCGCGGTGGCCGACACTGACGCGGCTGTGGATACGGTTACCGGGCGCGGCGGCAACGTCGTGCGTCCTGCGTGGGACAGTCCTTACGGCCGGATGGCGACGGTCAGCGACGACCAGGGCGCGACATTCTCGGTCATCGGCATCACCGCAGACGTGCAAGGCTGACCATCGAGAAATCCGTTGATAATCCTGGTCAGTAAGCACACGACGGCGGCAGGCCGGCGGTTCGGCGGTTGCGCTTCATGGCGCGGCCGCCGGGATCCTGGCGGTCTCCGGCACGAATTGCGCAGCGGTCCGCTCCGCTGTCTGCCTGGCCCACCGGCCGCTGGTGAGCAGGCCGACGCCGAGCACGACCGCGCCGCAGCCCGCGATGATCCACCAGCCGACATGGCTGGCGGCCACGAAGCCGGTCCGCAGCGGCCCGCTCATCGTCGAGATCACCGCCGAGCCCAGCACCGCGACGCCGAGCGACTGGCCGACCTGACGGCTGGTGGAGGCCACCGCCGCCGCGACGCCGGCCTGCGACCTGGGCATCCCGGATACCGCGGTGTTCGTGATCGGCGCGTTGACCACGCCGAAGCCGAAGCCGAAGACCAGGTAGGTGCCGATCAGCCAGGCCATCGGCGTGGTCGCGGTCAGCCGGGTCAGCATGAGCCCGGCCGCGGTCATCGTGATCCCGGCCGCGATCAGCGGCAGCCGCGGTCCCCGCGTGGCGACGACGCGGCCGGACAGCGGCGCGAATACCACCGTCATCGCGGCCATCGGCAGCGTGTACAGCCCGGCATGGAAGGCCGAATAGAGGCGGACGTCCTGCAGGTACAGGGTGTTCAGGAACAGGAAGCCGCCAAGTGCAGCGAATGCGCTCACCGCGATGATGGTCGCCCCGGAGAACGGCGCGCTGCGGAAGAACCGCAGGTCGATCAGCGGCTCGTGGCGGCGCGGCTCGTAAACCACCAGCCCGGCGGCCGCGACCACGGCTAGCGCGAAGAAGCCGAGGATGCGGGCCGAGGTCCAGCCCGCGTTCGGGCCCTCGATGATCGCGTAGGTAAGCGAGGCCAGCGTGACGATGACGAGCAGCTGGCCGACCGGGTCCACCCGGCGCGGATGCGGTGCCCTGGACTCCGGCACGAACAGCGCGGTCAGCACGAGAGCGGCCAGCCCGACCGGGATGTTCACCCAGAAAATCCCGCGCCAGCCGACGCTCGCCACCAGCGCGCCGCCGGCCAGCGGGCCGAGCGCCATGCTGATCCCGATCACGCCGCCCCAGACCCCGATCGCGCGGGCGCGCTCGGCTGGCTTGGTAAAGGTGTTCGTGATGATGGACATTGCCACCGGATTGAGCATCGAGCCGCCGATGGCCTGCACCATCCGGAAGACCACCAGCCAGCCGAGCCCGGGCGCCAGGCTGCAGAGCAGCGAGCCGAGGGTAAACACCGCCAGGCCGGTCTGGAAGGTCCGGCGGCGCCCGATCCGGTCGCCGGTAGAGCCGGCCAGCATCAGGAAGCTGGCCAGCACCAGAGTGTACGCATCGATGGTCCACTGCAGGCCGGAGACCGACGCGTGCAGGTCATGCTGGATGGACGGCAGCGCGACGTTGACGATCGTGCTGTCCAGGCCCACGATGAGCAGGCTCATGCAGCAGATAGCCAGGATCAGTGCCCGGCGCCGGGGGCTGAGCTCTTCGGCGGGCGTCGGGTCCGCGCTGCTGGCCATCTCGCCAGTATGCCTCCCATCATTTGCTGGATGAAAACTAACTTCCGGGCGACGGCGTGCGGGCGGAGTGGTTGCTCTGTGAGTTGTCGGCGGCATGGTGGTTGTGGGCGGTGCGGTGGTTGCCGGCGGTGCGCGGTTGCGCCGCGGGTGTCGGCGGTGCGTGGTTAACTGCCTGCATGGCGCGTGACAGCCTCCCCGTAATCAGCTTCGAGTCCGGAGCGGCCTGGGAATCGTGGCTTTTGGCCGAGCACGCGTCATCCTCCGGTGTCTGGCTCAAGATCGCCAAGAAGGGGGCGGGTGCGACCACGGTCTCCTATCCGGAGGCGCTGGCCGGCGCGCTGTGTTTTGGCTGGATCGATGGCCAGAAGGGCCGTCTCGATGACGACTACTGGTTGCAGCGGTTCACCCCGCGTAAGCCCGGCAGCCGGTGGTCCAAGGTCAACACGGAGAAGGCAGCCAAGCTGATCGAGGCGGGCCGGATGCGTCCTGCCGGGCTGGCGGAGGTCGAGCGGGCCAAGGCGGATGGCCGGTGGGCAGCTGCCTACGAGTCGCAGTCCACCATCACCGTGCCGGCGGACCTCGCCGCCGAACTGGCCGCCGACGACTCAGCCCGGGGCTTCTTCGAGACGCTCGACAGCGTCAACCGGTACGCGATTTTGTACCGGATCACCAGCGCGCAGCGGCCGGACACCAGGGCCCGGCGACTCGCCAAGTACGTGGCCATGCTGGCCGAGCACAAGAAGATCTACCCGTAAGGTGGCCGGCCGGAGCCGGGCTGCTGCAGCGGCCGGAACACGGCTAGTCCGGCGGGCGCCACAGCGCGAAACGGTTCTCACCCTCAGTGTCCTCGTTCTCACCCTAAGTGTCCTCATCGGAGCGACCTCCATGCCCGGGCAGTCGACGTTCCCGACCTGGTCCGGCGCATACTGGCCAATGCCGCAGCCGCACTGAAGCAGTGCACCCTGAGCTACTGAAGCAGTGCACCCTGAACTAAAGATCCTTAACGGCCGGGACGGAAGGGTGTGAGGTCGAGCCCGGTGCTGGCGAGGAAGCCGTCGAGGAGGCCGGGCCGGCACTGCATCCGTCTGAGCCGGGCCTTCACCAGCGCGGTCAGCCGGTTGCGGGGCTGGGGCGAGAATCGCCTGGATGGTTATTTCCAGGAAGATTTCTTGCGGCCTGCGTGCCGGGGGCGGTGGTTTTGTCAGACCCGGGTTCTACGATTCAAATACGAGTTCGAAATAGGCTCATCCGCAGTGCGCGGGCTGTTTAACGGTCCGCCGGCGGCTGAGCCGGAGCCGCGAAGGGAGGTGCACGAATGTGCCAGCCCGGTCATCCCGGCCAGCAGCCCTGGCCCGCATCGGCGCCTGCAGGTCCGGCATTGGTGGCCGCGCCTGCAGGTCCGGCATCGGCGGCAGATGCGGTGGCGATGGCGAAGGCCGCGCTGACCTTCCTCGCGTCGGCTAACACGGCATTGCTGCCCGCCGCCGTGCAGGCCGACTGCCTGCGGGAACTGGAGCAGGCCGCGGCGATGCACGTCGCGGCCCGGGCCAGGATGCTGTCCGGGTTCGCCGCACAGCGCGGGTTCGAAGACGATGGCCAGGGCTCGGCCGGCTCCTGGCTGCGGTGGCAGACCAGGATCACCCGCGGCGCCGCTGCCGAGGCCGGCGCGTGGGCGCGGCGGCTGGCCGCGCATCCCGCGGTCGCCGATGCATTGGCGGGCGGGGACATATCCGTCTCGTGGGCCAAGGCGATCTGCGGGTGGACCGGCCGGCTCGCTGCGGATATGCACGCGGATGCGGATGCGATCTTGCTCGCGGCCGCGGCCGGCGGCGCGGAGCTGGCCGACTTGGCTGGCCTGGCCGAGGAGATGCACAAGCGCTGCGCCTCGCCCGATGCCGACGGTGACGGCGGGTTCGCCGACCGGTGGCTGCGGCTAGACCTGACCCTGCACGGTGCCGGGCGGCTGCAGGGAGATCTCACCCCGGCCTGTGCCGCCGCGCTGAATGCGGCGCTGGATGCGCTCGACAACAAGGCCGGCCCCGAGGATGTCCGGAGCAAGGCCCAGCGCGACCACGACGCGTTAGAGGAGGCATGCCGCCGGCTCGTGGGCACGGGCTGCCTGCCCGAGCGGGCCGGGCAGACCACTCAGATCCAGCTCCATATGACCCTCGATCAGCTCCGCGGCCTGGACGGCGCCGCCGACGCGGAAGCCGCCTGGGCGCACGCGTCCTGGGCCGGGCGCGGCTCGGCCGCGCCGCCAGGCGCCGATTGTGATGCCTCGATCGTGCCGATCGTGTCCGGGCACGTCGACTTTGCGCTGCTGGACCGCATCGCTGCTGCACTACACGGCGAGCACGCCAGCCATCCGGCCTCAGCGGGCCTGCCGCCGTCTGCTGATCCCGCCCTGGCCGCCGCGGCCGTGCGGGCGCGGGTGCTGCGGTATGCCGCGGACCTGCTGTCGGGCCCGGCCGGGCTGGCCGCGTTCTTGCGCACTCGGCTGCTTGAGGGCGCCGCGAGCTCAGTCAGCCTGCCGCTGGATACGGGCAAGGCGAACGAGCAAATCCCATCTCACTTGCGTCGCGCGGTGATCGCCCGGGACCGATGCTGCGCCTTCCCTGGCTGCGGCCAGCGGCCGGCGGCTTGCCAGGTGCACCATATCCGGCCCCGGCGCAAGGGCGGCCGTACCAAGCTGACCAACCTGATCTTGCTCTGCCCTTTCCACCACCTGACGGCCGTCCACCAGTGGGGCTGGCAGATCACCCTGCACCCAGACGGCACCGTCACGGCCACCAGCCCGGACGGGCAGCGGACCTTGCACAGCCACGGGCCGCCGGCCCGCGCCGCCTGAGAGGGCGGCAGTACCGCGGCGGGATCTCCAAGCGCCTGGCCCGGCTAGCCGATGTCGCGGCGGCGCAGGCCCGCCAGGCCCGCAACGGCCAGGGCGACCGCGATGACGCTGAGCCAGATCAGCGGAGCGGCGCTGACGGTGCCGCCGGGCAGCTTAGGCACGTGGGTGAACGGTGAGACGTCAAGCACCCAGTGCGACAGCCGCAGCGTGGCGCCGACGAACAGCAGCAGCACGACAACGCCCAGGGCAGTCCAGCCACCGCCGATGCTTGCCTTCGGTGCCAGCCCGAACAGCGCTGCCGCAATCCCGGCAAGCACGAGGGCGGCGGGTGCCTGCGCCAGCGCGGCGCCGACCAGCCGGGCCACTTCGCCACTGCCGCCGCCGGACCGCAACGCGTACCCGAGCCCCGCGCCCAGGCCGGTCGCCGCCAGTATCAGGACCGTCCCGCCCGCCGCGATAGCCAGGTGACTGAGCCCCCAGCTGGTCCGCGCGGCGCCGGTGGAGAGCACCGGATCCGCGCGGTTCTCGGTTTCCTCCGAGCGCAGCCGCAGCACGGCGGACACCGCGAAGCCGGCCGCGATCAGCCCGCTGAAGCTCATGATCGCCGCGAGGTAGGCATCGCTGAACGCGGCCTGGCCGCCCAGCCTGATCATGATCTTCCTGATCTCCGCGCTGCCGAGCAGGCCGCCGATCCCCTTGGCGGCCTCCCCGACGATCGCGCCGTAGACCAGCGCCCCGATGACCCAGCCGACCAGGCTGGCGCGCTGCATCCGCCAGGCCAGCGCCAGCGGGCTGCGCAGCGAGGAAGCCGCCCGGGCCCGGCCGGGGCGCTGCGGCAGCAGGCCGGCACCGTAGTCGCGGCGCGCGGCGAGCACTCCGCCAACCACGCCAAGGACCGCGGTGGTGACCAGCGGCAGCGCGAGAATCCACCAGCGGATCATGACGAACGGCCGGATCAGCTCGACCCAGCCGACTGGCGACAGCCAGGTCAGCCAGCCCGGACCGGACGCCCCAGCCGAATCGCCGACGGCGCGCAGCAGATAGACCACGGCCAGCACGCCGAGCGCGAGCCCCCTGGCCGAGCGGGCCGTGCCCGCGATCTGGGCCGTGACCGCGGCTACCGCGGTGAACACGAGCCCGCAGCCCGCGATGGCCAGCGCCAGCGCGATAACGCCGGCCGCGGGCAGGCCGAGCGCGATCAGGCCTGCGGACAGCACCAGCGCCAGCACCACGTTCGCGCTCAGCGCGATCAGCACGCCTGCGGCCAGCGCCGCGTGCCTGCCCACCATTGCCGAGCCCACCAGCTCCAGCCAGCCAGTATCCTCATCGGCCCTGGTGTGCCTGATCGCGATGAAGATGCTCATCAGCCCGGCGCCGAGCGCGGCGAACCCGCCGTAACGCCAGGCCGTCAGCGACCCCAGCGAGTGGCCGTACAGTGGCCCGTAAAGTGACAGCAGCGCAGGATTGTGGCCGGCCGTCGAAGCGAATTCCGCCCGTCCGGCAGGCGTCGGGTAAAGCTTCCTGAAACTGTAGGCGGTGCCGGCCACCAGCGCGGTCAGCACGTAGATCCAGGCCGGCAGCATGATGCGGTCGCGGCGGCCGGCCAGCTTAGCGAGCGCGCCGGTGCCCGCCAGGGTGCTCATGCCGGAACCCCGTCTTGCGCGGCGGGCGGCCCGGTTTGCGCGGCGGGCGGCCCGGTTTGCGCGGCGGGCGGCCTGCCGTTCTTGGTGCCCGGCCCGGTGCCTGCGCCGTCGCCTGCGTAGTGCCGCAGGAATAGTTCCTCGAGCGTTGGCGGCTGGCTGGTCAGGCTGCGGACCCCGGCCGCGGTGAGCTGCCGCAGCAGCCCGTCCAGTTTGTCGGTGTCCACCTCGCATCGCATCCGGCGGCCCTGGACGTCGAGATGGTGCACGCCGGGTAGCTGATCAAGCCCGGCGGGCAGGCTGGCCAGCTCGGCGGAGATCGATGTCCTGGTGAGATGGCGCATCTCGGCCAGCGTCCCGGACTCGGCGGCGCGGCCCAGCCGGATGATCGTCACCCGGTCGCAAAGTGCCTCCACCTCGGACAGGATGTGGCTGGAGAGCAGCACGGTGCGCCCGCGCTGCCGTTCCTCCTCGATGCAGACGCGGAACGCGGCCTCCATTAGCGGATCGAGGCCGGCGGTCGGCTCGTCCAGCAGGAGCAGCTCGACGTCGGAGGCGAGCGCCGAGATCAGCGCGACCTTCTGCCGGTTGCCTTTGGAGTAGGAGCGCGCCTTCTTCGTCGGATCGAGGTCGAAGCGCTCCAGCAGGCTGTCCCTGCGCTGGGCATTCAGCCCGCCGCGGAGCCGGCCGAGCAGGTCGATGACCTCGCCGCCGGACAGGCTCGGCCAGAGCGTGACGTCGCCGGGCACGTAGGCCAGCCTGCGGTGCAGCGAGGTGGCCTCGCGCCAGGGATCGCCGCCGAGCAGCCGCGCGGAGCCGCCGTCGGCACGCAGCAGGCCGAGCAGGATCCTGATCGTCGTCGTCTTGCCGGCTCCGTTGGGGCCGAGGAACCCGTGTACCTCGCCCGTTGCCACGCTCAGGTCCAGCCCGTCGAGGGCCGCCGTCTTGCCGTAGGACTTGCGCAGGCCGGAGACTGCGATTGCCTCATTCATGTTTTTGAGACTACTATATATTCAGAAGTTCGTGAAAGTTAATAATTGATGGAATCTGAGCGGGCACGGGAGCGATGCGGCGATGGCGGACACGGGGGCTGCGGACACGGGGGCTGCGGACACGGGGGCTGCGGACACGGGGGCTGCGGACACGGGGGCTGCGGACACGGGGGCGGAGCGGGACCAGGACGCGGTGAGCCGCTTCACCGAGCGCTTCGCCGCGGTGCTGGTCGAGGCGGGCATCCCGCGGATGCCCGCCCGGGTGTTCGCCGCGCTGCTGGCCGCCGACTCCGGGCGGCTCACCGCCGCGGAACTCACCGCGCAGCTGCAGGCCAGCCCGGCCGCCGTGTCTGGCGGAGTCCGATACCTCATCGGTGTCGGGATGGTCAGCAGGGAGGGGCAGCCCGGCTCCCGCCGTCACCACTACCGGGTACCCGACAACGTCTGGGACGAGGTCATCAGCGGCCGGGACCGGCTGATGGCAAGATGGACGACAGTGCTACGGGACGGCATCGAGGCCCTCGGCGCGGACACGCCGGCCGGGGCCAGGCTGACCGAATCGGTACGCTACTTCGAGTTCGTCAGCGCCGAATTGCCGCGGGTGCTGGCCACCTGGCGGGAGCACAAGGCGGCGCCTGACCGGCGCTGACCCGGCCCGGCGGCGGCAAGTTCCGCCGGATGGATTGTCCAACCAGTACCGGACGTTGGTAAGACTTGTAGGGACTGACGTCTGAGGAGGCGGCGAACGTGGCGCGTGATCCAGGAAACCTCTATGAGGCGAGTCCCGACGCGCCCGAACTCGATGACATCGTGCTGCTGTATTACCTCGATGGCTTCATCGACGCGGGCGGGGCCTGGCTGCTCGCCGCGCACCTGCTCGGGTCGCTCGACCACACCGAAGTCGCGACCTTCGACGTTGACGAGCTGATCGACTACCGGTCCCGCCGCCCCACGATGAACTTCGTCAAGGACCACTGGGAGAGCTACGAGGCCCCCGAGCTGGCTGTCTACCTCATGCACGACACGGCGGGCACCCCGTTCCTGCTGCTCAACGGGCCGGAGCCTGACCACCTTTGGGAGGCCTTCACCAGCGCCGTCAGCGCCATGTCGGTGTCCCTCGGGGTGCGGCTCGCGGTCGGCTTCCATGGCATCCCGATGGGCGTCCCGCATACCAGGCCGCTCGGCGTTACCGCGCACGCCACCAGGGCGGAGCTGACCGAGGGCTACCGGCCGCTCGTCGACCGGCTGCAGGTGCCCGGCAGCGCCGCGAGCCTGCTGGAACTCAGGCTGGGCGAGGAAAAGCGGGCCGCGCTGGGATTCGCCGTGCACGTGCCGCATTACCTGGCCCAGGCTGCCTACCCGGCCGCGTCGGTGACCCTGCTGGAATCCATCGAGCGGGCTACCGGCCTGTCGCTGCCGTCCGATGCGCTCCGCGAGGCAGCACACCGGACTGACATCGAAATCGGCAGGCAGGTCGACGGCTCGGCCGAGGTGGCCGAGGTCGTCCAATCACTTGAGGAGCAGTACGACGCGTTCACGGCCGGGCAGGAAAGCCTGCTAGGCGACGACCCGGACAGCATGCCGACCGCGGAGGAACTCGGCGCCGAGTTCGAGCGCTTCCTCGCCGAACAGCAAGGCCGCGGCGACCTGCCGGAATCCTGAAACACGGGCTGGCTACTTGATCTCGCTAAGCAGGCCGGTCGCGACGTCGAAGATGAAGCCGCGGACAGCATCGGTGTGCGGGATGAACGGGCTTGTCTTGATCCGGGCCATGGACTGGCGTACGTCAGCCTCGAGGTCGCCGAACGACTCGGCTGACCAGGCCGGCTTGATGCCGGTCTCCGCGTGGATGCCGGCCTTGAACTCGTCGTCGGTAAACGTGAGCATGCCGCAGTCCGTGTGGTGGATCAGGATGATCTCCCTGGTAGCGAGCAGGCGCTGGCTGATCGCCAGCGAGCGTATCTCGTCATCGGTGACCACGCCGCCGGCGTTCCTGATCACGTGCGCATCGCCGTCGGCCAGGCCAAGCGCGCCATAGACGTTCAGCCGGGCGTCCATGCAGGCGAGCACGGCTACGTGCTTGGCCGGCGAAAGCGGCAGCGGGCCGCTGAAGCTTTCGGCATAGCGCTTGTTGTTGGCGAGCAGCTCATCGGTCACTGACATGGCGGGGGCCTCCGTGGGTCGCTTGGACGATGCCTACCGCGTAGAGCTTTCCACAATTCCTATTGACTTAATTCACCGCCCCCGGGTTGATCGACGTCGCCGACAACGTCCGGCGGCCGGCCGGACGGGATGCTGTGCCGGCATACTAGGCAGCGACACCACGCGCAGGCGCAGGAATCCGGCGGAGGCCAGACATGCTCTTCCCCACTTCGCTCGTCGGCAGCTACCCGCAGCCGGACTGGCTGATCGACCGCGAGCGGCTCGCCCACCGGTTCCCGCCCCGGGTCCGTGCGCTTGAGCTGTGGCGGGTGGACCCGGCATACCTCGACGAGGCGCAGCAGGACGCGACCCTGCTGGCCATCCGGGCGCAGGAGGACGCCGGGCTGGACATCATCACTGACGGCGAGATGCGCAGGGAGAGTTACTCCAACCGGTTCGCGACCGCGCTGGACGGCGTGGACATCGACAACCCGGGCACCGCGCTGGACCGCAGCGGTCATCCCAACCCGGTGCCGCGGATCACCGGGCCGATCCGGCGCCGACACCCGGTCGAGGTGGACGACCTGACGTTCCTGCGCGCGCATACCGGCCGGACCGTGAAGATCACCGTGCCGGGGCCGTTCACGATGGCCCAGCAGGCCCAGAACGACTACTACCCGAGCCGGGAGGCAGCCGCGTTCGGCTACGCGGAGGCGGTCAATGCCGAGGTCCGGGACCTGTTCGCAGCCGGGGCGGATATCGTCCAACTGGACGAGCCGTACCTGCAGGCCAGGCCGGAGGAGGCCCGCAGCTACGGGATCGCGGTGCTGAACCGGGCGCTGGACGGGATCACCGGAACGACCGCGGTGCACGTCTGCTTCGGCTACGCGGCGATCATCCATGACCGTCCGGAGGGCTACTCGTTCCTGCCCGAACTGGCCGAGGCCAGCTGCGATCAGGTCTCGATCGAGACCGCGCAGTCCGGTCTCGACTGCTCGGTGCTCGCCGCGCTGGGCGGCAAGACGATCATCCTGGGCGTCCTGGATTCTGAATGACAAGACCGTGGAGACCCATGGCCAGGTCATGGCCCGGGTCCGGCGCGCCCTGCCCTACGTCCCGGCCGAGCGGCTGGTGCTCGCCCCCGACTGCGGGATGAAGTACCTGCCCCGGGACGTCGCGTCCGGCAAACTCGCCGCGATGGCCGAAGCCGCCGCCCGGCTCCGCGCAGGGGCCTAGCCGGGAGCGCCTGGCCGGGAGCGCCTGGCCGGGAGCGCCTGGCCGGCGTACTCGGGCGGGTTATAGATGATCGTGACCGTCAGCCCGCCGGGGCTGATGATCAGCGATGACGTGGGCGCCGGGCCGTTGCCGGCCAACGTAACGACGATCTGCTCGCTCTGGCCAGCCGCGAGTGATCCGGCGGCCGGAGTTACCACCAGGCCCGCCGGGGGCGTGATCGTGAACGCCGCCACCGGGCCGCCGGTCGCGGTCAGGGTGAACGTCCCGGCCGGCCGCCCGCCGGCCGCCGGAGCGGCCAGCTGGACGACGTCCGGCGACGCCGACAGCGTGCCCTGGGTGATCGTCGGGGTAGGGCTGCCGGTCGCCGGGCTAGGCGTCGTCGGCGTCGTGCTGCGGGCCGGGCTCGGCGTCCCGGTTGCGGGCGGGCTGGCGCTGTTCCCGGGCATGACGGACGAGTTCCCCGGAGACGGCGAAGCCGCGGCCGGGAGCGTACGGCCGACCGGCGGTGAGGCCGCCGACGAGGAGCCAGCGGATACGGCTGGCTGCGATGGCGAGATCCGCGCGGCCGTTCCAGGGATCCTGGCGGCAGCGGGCGCGGCGTGATGCATCTCGGCGGCCAGGGCCAGCCCTCCGGCGAGCAGGATGACCGCTGCCGCCGTCGACGCGGTCAGCAACCGGCGTCGCGCGGCGCCCGGCCGGCCGGCCGCGGCGACCGGGGCGGGAAAGCCGCTGGCGCGGAACTTCCCCGCCCGGCGGACGACGTGATCCCGGTAGGCGCGGGCGGCCGGCGCCTCGTCGGCAACCAGCCGCAGCACCTGCTGGCGCAGGCCGGCCGGAAGATTGCCACCGGAAGCAGGCTGAGCAGCGCAGCGGGGTTCAGCTCCCGCCGCTTGCGCGCGCCGCAGGTCTCGCACGCCTCGATGTGCCGGCTGACACGCTTGCGCAGCAGCACCGTCAGCCGCCCGTCCCAGCTGTCCAGCATCGCCCCGAGCTCCGGGCAGGATTCCCGCCCGGACCTGGCCACCAGCAGCGCGCCCAGTGATCTTTCCAGCTGGCCGCGGGCGCGTGATTGCAGCGCGTACGCCTGGTTCAGCTGGACCCCGAGCGCGTCCGCCAGGTCGGCCCCGTCGAACTCATGCCGGAGGTTCAGCTCGATGACGTCCCGGTCCCCCGGGTTCAGCCCGGCGACAGCGGCCATCACCAGGTCACGCAAGTCGGCGCGCTCGGCATAGGCTCCGGCCTCGGCCGAGGTATCGGTCATCTCGGCCGCCGCGCTGAGGCCGACGGTGCCGCGCCTGGCCCGGAGCCGCCGGTGGCACTCATTGCGGGCAGCCGCGTACAGCCACGGCCGGAGCCGGTCCGGATCACGCAGCCCGCCGAGCTTGGCGGCAGCGATGACAAAAGTGTCCTGGACTGCGTCCGCGGCATCGGCCGGCTCGGCCAGCAGCGAGCGGCAGTATGCGTGCAGCAGACCGGCGTAGCTGTCGTAGGCGGCGGCGAGCCCGACCGGGTCGCCGGCCACGATCGCGGCGACCATCTCGCGGTCACGCATGAGACAACGGTAAGGCGCATCCGGCACCGCCGGATGTCCTGGATGACAACAATCCGGCCAGGCTTACGGCCGACGGCCGTACTCCACCATGGTGGCGGCGGCCTCGCCCAGGCTGAGCGCTGGCCCGGCTGCCGTCACCGCAGGCGCGCCACCCGCGGACGCCCTGGCAAATGCGCACATCTCGAGCCTCCTCCCGCAGGCCAGCGGCCACCGGGCGGCGGCGCTGGCGCTGTCGTGACACGGGTAGGAGTCGGCGCAGCGCAAGGCGCCAACAACTTTCGGGGGCGAATCCTCCTGCCGGGCAGCTAGCCCAGGTCAGCGCCCGCAGGCGATGGCCGCGATCTGGCTGATCGTCGTCGCGCGATCTGAAATCATCGCCTCTGCTGCCAAGCACCGGGATGGGGAGCCGCTGCCAAGCACCGCGATGAGGGAGCCCCTCCCCTTGCGCCGGCCTGATGCCGAACGCACCCTGTGCGCACGATGGCCAACGCCAACTCCAGGACGGTGACCCCGATCCGGACCGCCACCGGCAAGGCTGGCCGGGACATCAAGGTCGGGACCGATCCCAGCGCCATCGCGATCACCCCCGACGGGAAGACCGCCTACGTGGCCAATGCCCACTCGGTGACCCCGATCCGGACCGCCACCGGAAAGGCCGGCCGGGCCATCAAGGTCAGGACCAGCCCCCACGCTATCGCGATCATGCCGTGACGACCAGCCGGCCGGGGCCGTCAGGCGGGTGGCGGGGTCAGCCGCGGAGCATGCCGCCGATGATGCCGCTTTCGGCCAGGCCCCAGCCGCCTTGGCGGTGGTCTCGCCGCCGCCAAGGTAGGGCGCCAGCGAGTGGGCCAGTATGGCCAGCGGCATTTCGAACTTCACCACCACATTTACCTCAGCTCCGGCTTCGGCTGCCAGCGCCTGCCAGCGCCTGCCAGCGCCTGCCAGCGCCTGCCATGGCCTGGCAGCGCCGCCGGTCCCGGCCGTGATTTCATGCAGTCATGGAGCTCGCCTGGACCGAATGCGGCGACCCAGGCGAGGACGGCGAGCCAGTGCTGTGCCTTTCCGGGTTCGGTATGGACCGGTCGGTGATGGCGGCGGCGATGGAGCCAGTTCTCGGGCTGCGGCCCGGCTTACGGCGGATCTACGTGGACCTGCCCGGGCACGGCGAGTCACCGGCCGGGGTGCCCTCGTCCGCGGCGGCCGTGCACTCGCTCGCCGCTTTCATCGATGACCAGCTGGCAGGCGGCCCGGTGCTGCTGGCCGGCTGGTCTTACGGCGGCTACCTGGCCGCTGCGCTCGCCCGGCGGCGGCCGGCCCAAGCCACCGGGCTGCTGCTTGTCTGCGCCGGGATCAGGATCCGGCCGGAGGACCGCGACCTGCCCGGCCAGGCCGAGCCAGCCGGGCCCGCCGCCCTGGTCGCCGATCCCGGGCTCGGGCACTGGCTGGACGGCGTGCCCACCGTCCTGCGGGATCACCTGGCCATGGCCATCGGCAACCGCACCGCCGAGGCGGCCGGGAAGGTTGCCGCCGCGCTGATGGCCTCGCTGCCAGGCGACGAGGAGTACCAGGACCGGCTGCGCTCGCATGGCTACCGGCTGCCAGACGAAGATGACCCCGCCAGTTACCTGGGCCCGGCCTGCCTCATCGCCGGGCGGCAGGACCAGGTAGCCGGGTACGCCGACCAGTTCCGCGCGCTCGGCAGCTTCCCGGCGGCGAGTTACTCCGTCGTGGCCGAAGCTGGCCATTACCTGCCATTCGAGCAGCCAGCGACGTTCCGGGCCATCGTTCTTGACTGGCTGGACAACCGGATAGCCCCAGCACTTGACCGGCGCCGCGCGCTGGATGTGCCACCGTAGTGCGATGGCGGACTACCGGGCACTGAACAGGGCCAGCTGGGACGAGCGGGTACCCGCGCATGCGGCGTCGCCGGATTACGCGGTCGATCAGTTCGTCGCCGATCCCGGCTTCCTCAGCCAGGTGGTCCGGTTCGACCTGCCGCTGCTCGGCGACATCACCGGACTGCGCGGGGTACACCTGCAGTGCCACATCGGCACCGATACGATCTCGCTGGCCCGGCTTGGCGCCTCGATGACCGGCCTGGATTTCTCTGCGGCCGCGGTGGCGCAGGCGAGCAGCCTGGCCGGGCGGACCGGCGATGACGCCAGGTTTGTCGAGGCCGACGTGTACGACGCCGCGAGCGTGCTCGGCTCCAGCGCGTTCGACTTGGTGTTCACCGGCATCGGCGCGCTCTGCTGGCTGCCCAGCGTGCGCCGTTGGGCCGGGGTGGTCGCAGACTTGCTGCAGCCGGGCGGCCGGCTGTTCATCCGCGAAGGCCACCCGATGCTGTGGGCGCTTGACGAGACCCGTGCTGGCGACCTGGTGGTCGACTTGCCCTACTTCGAGCGGGCGGAGCCGCTGATCTGGGACGAGGGCGGCACGTACGTGCAGACCGACGCGGTCTTCACGCAAAACCGCACGCATCAGTGGAACCATGGCCTCGGCGAGATCGTCACCGCGCTGCATGACGCGGGAATGGCGCTGACCGGCCTGACCGAGCACGACAGCGTGCCCTGGGATGGCCTGCCGGGGAAAATGGAGCAGATTGGCGGCGGCGAATGGCGGCTGGCCGACCGGCCCTGGCGGCTGGCGGCTAGTTACACGCTGCAGGCGGTCAAGCGCGGCTGAGGCGTACTCGGGCATCTGGCAGTTGCCTTTGAAAGGGGCTGCGCGGTGGGCCGAATGACAATCTTGAGCAGGCTGGAGCGAACAGCACGGACACGCCGGTCAGGGGAAAGCTGCGGAAAGGCACCAGGCTCAAGGCGATCCGGGAGTAGGTAAACCGGCCGCGCCAGATAGGTCATTCAACCGATGATCGGCATCGCCGGCGCTGCCTACAGTCCTTCCAGAGCCGTGCGACACCATTCTCAACCACCTTTGGGAGGAACCCGTGACCCTTCGTGATGCAATGCGTGATTCGGCTGCTCCATATTTGCGGCCTGGCGAGCAAGTGCAGGCCGTGATCGGCGCGCAGACTGCCAGTCAGTGGCTCGCGGCCCTGACCGGCGTGTTCGCCTTCCTCGGCTTCAACCGATACCGGATCCTAGTCGTCACGCCAGGCCGCATCCTGGTGCTCGACGCGGGAAAGAGGAGCATGAAGAAGGCTCGGGGCGTGGTAGTGGAATTGCCGCGGACGGCGCGGCTCGGCCCCGGGGCCGGCCTTTGGCACCGAATCCCGGCCGGCCAGGAGAGCCTCCGGGTGCACCGCCGCTTCTTCAAGGACATCGAGAACGCCGACGTCGCGGCAGCGGTCAGCAGCCGCAGCCAGGCAGCAGCCCGCTGATCCGGCGACCGCCAGCGCAGTGCGGCCACCGCCGGGCCCGGCGCACTACCGGAAGGCACGGCTAGTCGCCGAGCTCGGCGCGGCGGCGGGTGACGAACTCCTCGAGCTGGGCCCGGATCGCGTCGTCCAGCGGCGGCTGCTGGTACTCATCCAGCGTCTTCGCGCAGATCTCGCTGGCCCGGGCGGCGGTGTCCTTGCCGCCGCGCTTCAGCCACCGCTCGTAGTTGGCGGTGGAGGACAGCAGCGGCCGGTAGAAGCACTCGCGGAAGCGCTCAGGTCATCCTGCGCCCGGCCGCGCAGAAGCGCTTCCTGGAGCTGGCCGAGCCGTCACTGGCCGACCAGCTGACCGACACCGAACGGGTACTGGCCGCCGTGGATGACCTGGAGCTGCGGGTGGACCTGCACGCACTGCAGTCGATCGGACGGGTGCTGCGCGCCGCCGGCTACAAGGTCACCGCGGTGATCGTGGACGACGTGCTGATCGAGGTGCAGGAGGGTGACACCACCAGCCGGGTGTACGGCATCGCCTTCGACCTCGGCACGACCACGGTGGTCGCCACCCTGCTGGATCTGTCCACCGGGACGCCGCTGGCCGTCGCGTCGATGCTCAGCAAGCAGCAGCCGTTCGGCGCGGACGTGATCACCAGGATCAGCGCGGTAATGATGGATCCGGCCACGCTCGGCCGGCTGACCGGGCTCGCGCACGAGACGATGAACGAGCTTGCCGCCGACGTCTGCGCACAGGCAGGCGTAAATCCCGCGGACGTGCTCGAGGTGGCGATGGCCGGCAACGCCACGATGACTCACCTGGCTCTCGGGATCGATCCCGAGCCGCTCGGCGTCGCCCCGTTCATCATGTCCACCCGGCTGTTTCCCGAGGTGCTCGCGGCGGACATCGGAGTCAGCGTGCACCCGCGGGCCAGGGCCGTGATCTTCCCGTCGTTCGGTGCCTACGTCGGCGGTGACATCACCGCCGGCCTGCTGGCCGCGGGCATGGACCGGGACGCGCGCACCAGGCTGTTCGTGGACATCGGCACGAACTGCGAGATCGTGCTCGGCAACCGGGACTGGCTGCTCGGCACCGCCGCCCCGGCCGGGCCGGCCTTCGAGGGGGCCGCGATCAGGTGCGGCATGCGGGCCGCCGACGGGGCGATCGAGGTGGTCTCGATGACTCCCGGCGGGCTTGAGCTCAAGGTCATCGGCGACGCGCCGCCGGCCGGGCTATGCGGCTCCGGCCTGGTGGACGCGGTCGCCGAGCTGGTCCGGCTCGGGCTGCTGGACGCCTCCGGGCGGCTGATCCAGGAACAGGATGCGGCCGCGGCCGCGCCGGGCCTGGCCAGCAGGCTGACGCAGCTCGGCAAGGAGCGCGTGTTCGTGCTGCACTGGCTCGGCGATCCCGGTGACGTCGAGCACTCGATCTACCTATCCCAGCGGGACGTGCGCGAGCTGCAGTTCGCCAAGGCCGCGATCGCCACTGGCTGGGACATCCTGCTCGAGGAGGCGGGCCTGGCGGCGCGGGACATCCAGCAGGTGCTGCTGGCCGGCTCGTTCGGCAGTTACCTGTCCCCGGCCAACGCGATCAGGCTCGGGCTGGTCCCGCGGCTGCCGCTGCTGCGCGTGGTGAGCGCCGGCAACGTGGCCGGCGAGGGAGCGAAGATGGCGCTGCTCAGCATGCGGGAGCGGGCCGGCGCGCTGGCGCTGCTTGAGGAGGTGAGGTATGTCGAGCTCTCCGACCGCGCCGACTTCAACGACCGGTTCGTCGAGCAACTGCAGTTCCCGGCCTGAGACGCGGCAGGCTGAGGCAGTGCTGCCGGAGGACCGGCCAGTCGCGGTGATCGCCTGCGGCGCGCTGGGCCGCCACATCCGCGAGATCGCCGCCCGCCGCGGCTGGACCCTGGAGCTGCACTGCCTACCGTCGCTGCTGCACAACCGCCCAGGGCAGATTGCCCCTGCCGCTGAAGAGCTAGCCCGCAATTTTTTGAAACGGGGCCTGCGGGTGGCAATCGGCTACGCGGATTGCGGCAGCTACGGGGCAATTGACTCGCTGTGCGAACGCCTCGGCATCCGCCGCCTGCAAGGCCTGCACTGCTATGACGTGCTGGCCGGGCCGGGCCGGCTGCGGACGATGTTCGAGGCCGAGCCCGGCACCTACCTGCTGACCGACTTCCTGGTGCGCAGCCCCAGGTACGAGGTGCTGCCCACGGCCGGCATCGAGCAGGCGGTGGTCGACTGGGTGCCTAAGGAACTGACCGTGACGGTCACCGCCTCGCCGGCCAAGGGCCTGACGGAAACGGTGGCTCTCACCGAGCGGCTGGCCGGCCACGGCTACCGCGTTGTGCCGCATCTGTCCGCCCGGCTGGTCCGGGACGACGCCCACCTCGCCGACATCGTCGCCCGGCTCACCGGCTGCGGCGTTGACGACGTGTTCGTGCCCGACGGCGATGCCGATCCGCCGGCCGGCCCGTTCGCCAGCGCGCTGTCGCTGCTCGTCAAGCTCACCGAGATGGGCAGCCCGTTCGCCCGGGTAGGGATCACCGGCTACCCGGAGAGTCACCCGAGGATCGTCGATGACATCACCATCCAGGCGATGTGGGACAAGCGGCAGCACGCCACCTACCTGGTGAGCAACCTTTGCTTCGATCCGGCGACGCTGCGGCAGTGGATCAGCCGGGTCCGGGCCAGGGGCGTCACCCTGCCGCTATATGTCGGGCTGGCTGGCCCGGTCGAGCAGGCCAGGCTGCTGCGGATGGCGGCGAAGGCGGGTGTTGCCGAGTCGGCCAAGTTCCTGGCCGGGCACGCCGAGTGGTTCCTGCGCCTCGGCACGCCCGGCGGGTACAGCCCGGACCGGCTGCTGGAGCGAACCGGGACGGCCCTCGCCTCGCCCGCATCATCGGTGGCAGGACTGCACGTCTTCACGTTCAACCAGGTCCGGCAGACCGAAGAGTGGCGCCGCTCCCTGCTGGACCGACTGCAGGACCGGGCCGGCCCTTGACCCTGGAGCCGTTGCCGATGACAGGTTGTCAGTCGTCGATGGCTTCGACGAACATCCGCGATCCCGGCGGGGCGATCTGCTGGTAGTCAGCCGCGGTCGCCTTTCCCTCAGCCGAGGCGAATCCCGCGCCGAGCGCCTGCTGGCCGGCGAAATAGAGTTCGGCGACCCGGTAATAGGTCAGCTCGCCAGCGTCGGCCGCAGCCACTATCCGGCCATACTCGGCCCGCTGCAGGCCGGGAACCTTGCTCACGAGCGGCATGTGGACGCCGAGATAGTGCTGGTCGAATTCATCGGCGTCTGCTGGCTGGGTATAGAGCACGACAAGTTTGACGGTCATGCGATGCACCGTAGGCCGGCCTGGCTGATTGGGACAAGAACGGCCTGCTAGGTGCAGACGATTGCGGGCCGGCTTCCGGACTGGTCAGCGCAACGGAACGAGTTCAAACGTGTCCTTAGAGTCACTGACTCAGCTCCCCGTACAGCATCGACAATGCCGTAGCGATGTGCACACTGAGAGAGTCGCGGAAGTCGTCCTCGGGCTCCCGCCAGGCGGGGCACGTTGAAGCCGCGGCATCGCGATGAGGTGGAGCGAGAGATGTTCGAGAGGTTCACCGACCGGGCGCGTAACGTCGTGGTCCTGGCCCAGGACGAGGCCAGGATGCTGAACCACAACTACATCGGCACCGAGCACATCCTGCTCGGCCTGATCCACGAAAGCCGGGGCATCGCCGCGAAGGCCCTTGAGGCGGCTGGGATAGGCCTGGAGCCGGCCCGCCAGCGGGTAGCGGAGATCATTGGGCCGGGCCAGCTGGCCCCGTCCGGGCACATCCCGTTCACCCCGCGGGCTAAGAAGATCCTCGAGCTCTCGCTGCGCGAGGCACTCCAGCTCAGTCACAACTACATCGGCACCGAGCACATCTTGCTCGGCCTCATCCGCGAGGGCGACGGCGTCGCCGTGCACGTACTCGCCGACCTGGGCGCTGACCTGAACAGGCTCCGCCAGGAGGTGGTCCAGCTGCAGGCGGGCAATCCGATGACCGAGGAGATGCCGCGGCCTGCCCGGACCCAGGCATCCGCCCGGGCGGCGGCGGCGCGGGCCGAGAGCTCAGCCCAGGCCAGGAAGCTGGACGAGATCCTCAGCCGTCTCGACTCGATCAGCGACCGGCTGGCGGCCATCGAGCGGACGCTAAACCCGGGCACCGCGCCGGATGACGACTGACCCGATGCGCGCCCGGCGACCGACCTAAGCCGCGCCGGACGGCGGCTGCCCTAGGCCGCGCCAGCAGACTGACCTGAGCCTGGGCTGTCGCCAGCGGCGATCCGGCCGAGTTCCGCCACCGTCGAGCGTGACAGCAGGTGCACCGCGCGCGCGGCGGGCGATACCGCTAGCGCGCGCTGCGGCAGCCGCACCCGCAGCGCGCCGGGCCTTGACTCGAACACCACCGGAGGAGTCATCATCAGCGCCTCGCCGTCGACGCCGACCTCGACCAGCCCGCCGGAACTGACCTCGAACCGCTGCGTGCTCCACTCAAGCCAGCCATGGAAGCGCCGGAGCTGACCACTGGCCTCGAGCGCCGCGAACCGCGCGGCGTCGGCCGCGTCGGCGATCGTGATTGCCACCACGCCGAGCAGGCCGCGGTCAATCCGCTCGCGGGTGCCCCGGCCGCCGGCCTGGACGAGCTGGTAAGGGTTGTTCGACACGAGAACCAGCTGGGCGCCCTGCGGCTGGGCGCCGTCTGGCCCGGCGAAGCGGATATCGAGCGAGGCCGCGCCGGGCGCAAGCAGGTCAGGCAGCATCTCCCCGGCCGTCTTGAGCTTCGCGTCCCGGTACTCCGGCGACTGGACGATCTTCGCGTAGAGGCCGAGGGAGGCGTTGTTCACGAACGTCCGCCCGTTGACGGTCGCCAGGTCGATCCGGCGCTCGACCCCTGCTGCGAAGGCGTCAAGCGCGCCGACGACATCGCTGCGATCCAGGCCGAGATCGAGGGCGAAATGATTCCGGGTCCCCGCGGGGATGCAGACATGCGGAATATCGTGCCGGGCGGCGACAGAAGCGACCAGTGCCTGGGAGCCGTCGCCGCCTGCCATCCCGATCACGTCGGCGCCCCGCCTGACCGCGTCCTCAGCGAGCTGGAGCAGGTCGTCGCCAGGCCGGAGCACCACCGGCTCGATCCCGCGCTTCCGGCACTCATCGGCAAGATGGAACCGCTCCGCCTTCCCGCCGCCGGACTTCGGGTTCATGATCAGGACGGGATGGCGCGGGCGGGCCGCCACGGCAGCCTGCGCCTGGTCCGCGCGGAGCCGCCGGACGCTGCGGTGCAGGGCATAACGCGCTGACCAGACCGACAGCACCGACAGGGCGATGATCACGAGCACCCGCCAGACGGCGAGGCCGGCGAAGAAAATGCCGACGATGACCGCCGCTAGCGCCGCGACCGCCACGACCGCGGAAACGATCCGGACCACGCCGCGCCTCGACACCGCATACCAGCAGCCGGTGACGGAAATCAGCAGCGCGATGGCGGCCAGGATCACCGAGGCCACATGCGAAATGATCCCGATGAGCACCAGGACGACCGCGGCCAGCACTGTAACGAGCGCTGCCAGTGCGGCGGCGCGCTCCCCGGCGGTGGGTGAACGATGTTCACTCACCGGCACGTCACCACCTGCTCTCGGTGCCGCCACCCGCTGGCTACGGCCGACGATCATCAATCCCATTTGTTAGCATACGCCGATGGCAGCAGGGAGTTCTGGCGGCGAGCCAGGCGTGGTCCCGGACGCTAATCCGGTCGCCGAGCGGCTTGCCGACCGGCTGTCCGGCACGGACACTCCGGCCCGGCAGCGGCTTGCGGAGTGCCTCCGGCAGCTCGGCGTCTTGGACCGCGCCATCTATGCCGCGGTGGCCGCCGCGCCGACAGCTGATCTTGATGGGCCCATCCGGCGGCTGTCGAATCTGGCGAACAACTCCCGGCTATGGCTGGCCATAGCGGCCGGGCTTGCCATCACCGGCGGGCGCAGCAGCAGGCGGGCCGCGGTGGCGGGCACCGTCTCCATCGGCGTCACCTCGGCGCTGGTGAACCTGGGCATCAAGCCCTTGTACGCCCGGCAGCGCCCTGATCGTGCCGGTGCTGGTGTGCCAGGTCAGCGGCACGTGCCCATGCCGTTGTCGTCGTCCTTCCCGTCCGGGCACTCGGCCGCCGGTTTCGCGTTCGCGGCGGCCGTCGGGCGCGAGCTGCCGTGGCTCGGTTCCGGGCTGCGGTTCGTCGCGGCGGCCGTCGCCTACTCGCGCGTGCATACCGGCGTGCACTACCCGGGAGATGCCGTGGTCGGCGCGCTCATCGGTGCGGGAGTCGGCCAGGCTACCGCCGGGCTGCTGGACCGGAACGCGCCCGCAGCGCGGTGACCAGGGCCGGGATGACCTGGTTCAGGTCGGCGAGCACCGCGTAGTCCGCGTGCGCGATGATCGGCGCGTCGGGATCGGTGTTGACCGCCACGATGTGCTTGGCGGTCAGGCATCCGGCCATGTGCTGGATCGCCCCGCTGATCCCGCAGGCCAGGTAGAGGTCAGGCGAGATCCGGGTGCCGGTCTGGCCGACTTGCTGCCGGTGCGGCCGCCAGCCCTGGCTGGTGACCACCCGCGACACGCCGAGCGCGCCGCCGAGCAGCCCGGCGAGTTCCTCCAGCGCCCCGAATCCCTCCGGGCCGCCGACGCCGCGGCCGCCGCCGACCACCACCCGGGCGGTGGCCAGCGAGACGCCGCCGGCCCGGTCCGCCGACTCGGTAGCGACCACCGCGACATCCTCGTCGGAAAGATCCGGCCGCCAGGCGCGCACGGTGATCGCCGCCGGGTCGGCCACCGGCTCCGCCGCGACGGCATCGACGGCCACCGTCAGTAGCGCGGGCGAGGCGTCGAGCAGCGCGTCCTCCAGCAGGCTGCCGGCCCAGCGCTGCCGGACAAGCTGATAAGTGCCGTCACCGGTGCGGGACGCCGAGACGCAGTTCGCCGCCATCGGCAAGCCGGTGATCGCGGCCAGATGCGCCAGCACTTCGTTCCCGCGGTCGGTGGCCGCCGCGACGACGGCGGTCGCGGCTGACACCTTGACCAGCTCAGCCAGCGCCCGCGCCCAGGCCAGCGGGGCGTAACCGGCCAGCCGGTCCGACTCGACCGCGTAGGCGCCGGTCACGCCGTAGGCCGACAGCACAGCGGCAGAAACCGCGGCTTCGGGCGCGAAGATCGCGGCTTCGGTGGCGGCCAGCGCCTGGCTGAACGTCAGCGCCCGCAGCGACGCATCCGCGGCGCCGCCCCCTTCGCCGTCCTGTTCAACCAGGCACAGGACCGTCACGGCAGCACCCCGAGTTCCTCGAACAGCCGGATCATGGCGGGCACGGCATCCGGCCCGGTGCCGAGCACCTCGGCCCGCTTGGCCTGGCCGGCCGGCACCCGCAGCGCCTGCTTCGCCATTCCCTCGGCACGGTACTCCGGCCGCAGCCGCTCGATCACGGCCCGCTTCGCCCGCAGCCTGCCGGGCAGCGATGGGTACCTGGGCAGGTTGATGCCCTCCTTCACGCTGACGACGGCCGGCAGCGGCAGGTCGAAGACCTCCTCGCTGCTGCCATGCTCCCGGCGGGCAACGGCCCGGTCAGCCGTCTCGCTGATCCCCAGGTGCTTGATCCCGGTGACGCACGGCAGGCTGAGCGCATGGGCGACCCGCACCGGGACCTGGTAGTCGCCGGTATCCGCCGCCTCATTCCCGAACAGCAGCAGGCCGTAGGGCTCTGCTCGACCCGCCGCGTCGTCCGGGTCGGCGCGGGTCCGGACCGCATCGGCGATCGCGGCTGCGGTCGCGATCGGGCCCCACTCCCGGCCGTCGGTCTCCAGCAGCACGCCGCGGCCGGCCCCCATGGCCAACATGTCCCGCAGCTGGTCGGCGGCCTCCGGTGGTCCAAGTGTCAGCTCCGGATCCGGGCGTTCTCCGGGTCGAACAGCGGGGCGGCTACAGCCAGGCGGTGCCGTCCGAGGCGCTGAACCTGCACCTGACCGGCGACATGCACGCCGTCACGGCGGCGCACAACATGCTGTCCGCGATGCTCGACAACCACCTGCACCAGGGCAACGCGCTGGGCCTCGACCTCCGCAACATCACCTGGCGCCGGGTGCTCGACGTGAACGACCGGGCGCTGCGCAACATCGTGATCGGGCTCGGCTCGGCGCAGGACGGGCTGGCCAGGCAGACCGGCTTCGACATCACCGCCGCCTCCGAGGCGATGGCCGTGCTCGCCCTGTCGGTGTCACTGCGGGACATGCGGGACCGGCTGGGCCGGATCGTGGTCGGCTACACCGCAAGCGGCGAGCCGGTTACCGCCGAGCAGCTCAAGGCGGCCGGCGCGATGACCGTGATCATGCGGGACGCGATCAAGCCGAACCTGCTGCAGACCCTGGAGAACACCCCGGTCCTGGTGCACGCCGGCCCGTTCGGGAACATTGCGCACGGCAACTCCTCGGTGCTGGCCGACCTGGTCGGCATCCGCACCGGGGACTACCTGATCACCGAGGCCGGGTTCGGCGCGGACATGGGCGCGGAGCGCTTCTTCAACATCAAGTGCCGGGTATCCGGGCTGGTCCCGGACGCCGCCGTCATGGTCAGCACGGTGCGCGCGCTGAAGGCGCATTCCGGCCGGCACCGGATAGCGGCGGCCGGCCGCTGCCGTCGGCGCTGCTGGCGGAGAACCCCGATGAGGTGCACATCGGCGGTGTCAACCTGCGCAAGCAGCTGGAGAACGTCCGGCTGCACGGCGTCACCCCGGTGGTGGCCATCAACGTCATGCCCGGGGACTTCCGGTCCGAGCATGACGCGATCCGGGAAATCGCCGCGTCGATGGGCGTCCGGTCGGCGGCGTGCACGAACTTCACCGACGGCGGCCGGGGGGCTGCCGAGCTCGCGGAGGCGGTCGCTGAGGCTGCCGACGAGCCGGGCAGTTTCCGTTACCTATATAAGGCGGACGCGCCGTTGCGCGAGAAAATCGAGGCGATCGCCGGCCGCGTGTACGGCGCGGATGGCGTGGACTACACGGCGGCCGCCTCCCGGCAGCTGGACAGCTACGAGCGCAATGGCTTCGGCGGCCTGCCGGTATGCATCGCGAAGACGCCGCTGTCACTGTCCGCGGATCCGGCGAAGAAGGGCGCCCCGGCCGGGTGGCGGCTGCCGGTCCGCGAGATCCGCGCGTCGGTCGGCGCCGGGTTCATTTACCCGATCTGCGGCGAGACGCGTACTATGCCCGGGCTGGCGTCGAACTCGGCCGCCGAGCGGATCGACATCGACGAGAACGGCGACGTGGTCGGCCTGTCGTGACAGCCTGGTGGCATGACACATGATGGGCTGACCATTCCTGGCTTGCCTGAGCCGGGCTATCTTGACATGCCGCTCGGACAGTTTCTCGGCGCGCTGGCCAGTGCCGCGCCCGCCCCGGGTGGCGGCGCGGCGGCGGCGCTGTCGGTCGCAATCGGGGCCGGCCTGTGCGCGATGGCTGCGCGGCTGTCCACCGGGCAGCTGGACAAGGCAGCGGCAGGCCAGCTGACAACCGAGGTAGAACGGCTCGGCCGGGCGGCCGCCTCGCTCATGCAGGCCGATGCCGAGGCTTATACCCGGGTGATCTCCGCGATGCGGTCGTCGGCCGGGGACGACCCGGCGGCCCGCGAGCTTGCGGTCGCCGCCGCGCTGTCGGCGGCCGCTGACGTGCCGATGCAGATCGCCGAGCTCGGCGCCGAGACGGCGGGACTCGCCGCGCGGCTGGCCGCCGGCGGCAGCCCGGCGCTGCGCGGCGACGCCGTTGCCGCCGCGCTGCTGGCCGAGGCCGGGACGCGGTCCGCCGCTGCGCTGGTGAAGATCAACCTGGCGTCGGTGCCGTCGGACGAGCGGCCAGCCCAGGCGGAATCGCTGGTCGCCGCGGCGGCGGGCGCGGCCCAGGCGGCGCGAGGCAGCACCCCCGGCGAGTAGCGGCGAACTTTCATGATCGCGGAAGATCCGAGCGCTCAGCCAGCTGCGGTGATTCGTGCAGCCTGGCGATGTTGTCCGCGCCGAGGTGCTGCGGCACGCCTGCATATCAAGCCCTGATTCTTCACATTAATCCGTACTTTCGGCACTGTCAGCCGGGACCTACGGCACTGCCGGCGAACGGGCCATGAGCGCATGCTGCAGAAAACATGACGGATCAGCAAGGAGAGCCCGAGGAGAACATCATGGCAATCATCGACCAGCACCTCGATTCCGCGGCAGCAAGGCCAGCCCCGGCCCCGATTCCTCCGGCAGCCGGCCAGGCAGCCTGGGCGAACGCGGCACCGCTTGGCTTGACAGCGTTCGGCGTAACCACCTTCATTCTAAGCATGATCAACATCGGCGCCGTCAGTGCGGGAGTCGAGCCGGTGGCCTTTGCCGTCGCTTTCATGTTCGGCGGCCTGGTCCAGCTGATCGCCGGGTTGATCTGCCTCCGCAACGGGAACACGTTCACCGGCGTGCTGTTCAGCACGTTCGGAGCGTTCTGGCTGTCGTTCTACGCGCTGGCTGAATTCTTCCTGAAGTCCGTGCCGCCGGCCGAAGTCGGCCATGCGCTCGGCATCTTCCTGTTCGCCTTCGCTTTCCCCACCATGATGCTTTTCCTCGCGTCGTTCCGCACCAACGTCGTGGTGGTCACGGCAATCGCGGACCTGGTGGTCACCGTGTTGGCGCTCGGCGCAGGAAACTACTGGGATGTCACCGGGCTCATCAGGCTCGGCGGATGGGCCGGCCTGGTGGCGGCAGCGCTCGCCATCTACCTGGCGCTCGCTGAGACATGCGAATTCACCTACGGCCGCGCGGTGCTGCCGATCGGCCCCCTCGCAAAGAAGTAGCCAGCCGCAAGGCTCCGGCCGGAGACCTGGCTCGGCAGAGCCAGGTCTCCGGCATTGTCGGTGATCCCGGCTGAAACTGGAACATGACCGGACGGGCTATGCAGACGGGCGTCATCCTGCCGGGCGGCACGGCCGGCCAGCAGCTCGAGCAGGCGCGGCCGGGCCGCCAGCCGTTGGCTCGCCCGGCTGATGCAAGGCGGCCAGGTCCCCGGCGCGGCAGCCGGTTCCGCCCGGCCGCCCGGGGTTAATGCTGGCCGGTAATCTGATGCCGGCGGAGGTCGCGCATGACCCGGCGGCGCTCGGCGAGGGCCAGCTTGTCGATGTAAAGCTCGCCGTGCAGGTGATCGGTCTCGTGCTGCACATCGCCGCACTTCGCGTGCCTCGTCTCGGGCAGGCTGGACACCTCAATAGCTTAGCGCCCGCGCAAGCAGCCGGCCTGGGCAGACTGCACAAGAACCGATTAGGGAGCAAGCGTGGACCAGCTCAGCCTCGGAGTCGTATCGCGGTCGCGGAAGGAAAACGAGCGCAGGCTGGCGATTCACCCGCAGCACATCGAGCGGGTCGAGGCCGACTTGCGGGAACGCATCTACCTTGAGCATGGCTACGGCGAGCATTTCGGCCTGCCCGACGAGCTGCTGGCGCCGCTGGTGGCCGGCCTGCGCCCCCGTGACCAGCTGCTGGCCGAATGCGATGTCATCTTGCTGCCCAAGCCGCAGCACGAGGATCTCGCGGCCATGCGCGAAGGCCAGGTGCTGTGGGGCTGGCCGCACTGCGTGCAGAACGAGCAGATCACCCAGCTGAGCATCGACCGGCGGCTGACGCTGATCGCCTTCGAGGCGATGAACTACTGGGCCCCCGACGGCTCGTTCGGCCCGCACGTCTTCCACAAGAACAACGAGCTGGCGGGCTACTGCTCGGTGCTGCACGCGATGGAGCTCCTCGGGGTGACCGGGGACTACGGCCGCCGGCTCCGGGCAGCGGTGATCGGCTTCGGCGCGGCCGGCCGCGGGGCGGTGACCGCGCTCAATGCGCATGGCGTGAGTGACGTCGACGTGCTGACCCACCGTGCGGTCAGCGCGGTCGGCTCGCCCATCCACTCGGCCCGCATCGTGCGCTTCGAGCGGGATCCGGACGACCCCGGCGGCCAGGGCAGCAGCCGCGCGCTCGGCGAGAGCGGCTGGGTGCCGCTGGCGGCCTTCCTGGCCGAGCACGACATCGTGGTCAACTGCGTGCTGCAGGACACCAATGCGCCGCTGATGTTCGTGACGAACGGTGACCTGAGCTCCTTCGCGAATGGCAGCCTCATCGTCGACGTGTCCTGCGACGAGGGCATGGGCTTCGGCTGGGCACGCCCGACGTCCTTTGCCGAGCCGATGTTCGAGGTGGGCAGCAACGTCCACTACTACGCCGTGGACCACAGTCCGTCTTACCTGTGGGACTCGGCGACCTGGGAGATCAGCGAGGCCGTGCTGCCGCACCTGCACGCGGTGCTCACCGGCCCCGCGGCCTGGGACGCGCACGAGACCATCCGGCGGGCCATCGAGATCCGCGCCGGGGTGATCCAGAATCCCGCCATCCTGTCCTTCCAGCACCGCTCGCCGGACTACCCGCACCCGCGCCAGCGGTAGCCGCCTGGCCTGGGAATCCTCGTCGGGCAGATGATGATCATGACCGCCGGCCGTGGGTCAGCGCACTTGGCGGGCGGTCAGTGCGCGGCGATTACCTGCACGGTGACGAGGGTCGGATCGGCGGCATAGGCGATGCGGCCGCCGTCGGCGTGGACCGCGCGCAACGCGTCCAGCGCCTCGGCGGTGATCAGCTCGCCGGGCGCCAGCACCGGGACGCCAGGCGGGTACGGCGCAATCAGTTCCGCGCTAACCCGGCCGATTGCCCGGCTGGCCGGGACGGCCTCGTTCGCCGCGAAGAATGCGTCCCGCGGCGCGAGTACCGTCTCCGGCACGACCGTCCAGGCCGCGGCCGCCACCGGGGCCCGCGGATGGCCGCGGTGCCGCTCGACCGCCGCGATCAGCGTCTCGGTGAACGCCCCGACGGAGTCTGGGTCATCCGCCAGCGTCACGATCGGGATGATGGTGTCGCGGTCGGCCATCTCCACCGGCATCCCGGCGGCGATCAGGTCAGCCTCGATGGCGTGGCCGTGCGCGCCAGTTCCGGCCAGCAGCACCACCAGCTTCGCTGGTTCCACGCCTGGGCCGTCGAGCACGTCGAGGCCCGGCACCTCGCGCAGCCGCTGCCGGGCGGCGGCGACGCAGGCCAGCAGCCTGGCGCAGAGTTCCTTCCCGTCCCTGGCCAGCAGCGCCCGCGCGGCGTCGATGCTCGCCGGGATCGACCCGGTCGGGCTGGTCGTGTGGGTAGCCTCGAAGGCACGGTCCAGCCGGGCCGGGTCCAGCCGCTTCGTCCGGGCGAGCACCAGCGCGGCCTGGCTGCAGGCGGGCAGCGCCTTGTGCGCGCTGGTCACCATCGCGTCCGCGCCCAGCGTCAGCGCGTGCGGCGGGAGATCGGGATGGAAGCCCAGGTGCGCGGCCCAGGCGGCGTCCACGATGAGCGGGACGCCGGCCTCGTGCGCGGCCGCGGCATGCCCGGCCAGGTCGCCGGTCGTGCCGACGTAAGACGGGTCACCGAGGAACACGCCGCAGGCGTCCGGGTGCGCCGTCAGCGCGGCCCGCACGGTCTCGACGGCGACCGCGCCCGGCAGGCCGGATGCCGGGTCGATCTCCGGCCGCACCCAGACCGGGCGCAGCCCCGCCAGCACCAGGCCGAGCAGCAGCGAGCGGTGCAGGGTCCGGGTGACGACCGCGTAACTGCCTGGCCTTCCCGCCGCCAGCGCCAGTGCCTGGTTGCCATGCGTGGAGCCGGCCACCGAGAACCGGCACCAGTCGGCGCCCCAGAGCCGGGCGGCCCGTTGCTCGGCATCGGCCAGCAGGCCGTCCGCCTGCTTGATCGGGGCGACACCGCCGTACAGCGGCGCGTCGCCGGCCACCACGGTGCCGACCAGATCATGGCGCTGCTTGTGCCCTGGGACGCTCATCGGCGTCAACTGGCCGGCCGCGGCCTGCGCGGTGAACCGCAGCCAGCCGTCAAGCAGCGGCGCGTCGGCGCGCAGCCCGCGCGGATCGCGCGGGTCATCCGGACCGGGTGCGGCGGTGTCAGCCATCCGCCCAGTCTGCATGAGCAATGACGCGGCGCTGCATGCTAGGGGGAAGGCTAGCTCGGAAAGGCAGGTTCGGGTGCGGATCTACATCAGCGCGGACATGGAGGGCGTCACCGGGCTGGTGGACGCGCATGACGTCCAGCCTGGCGGCCGGGACTACGAGCGCGGCCGGGTGATGATGACCGAGGACGTCAATGCCGCCGTCCGCGGCGCGCTGGCCGGCGGCGCGACGCAGGTAACGGTCAACGACGCGCACGGCCCGATGCGCAACCTGCTGCCGGAGCTCCTGCATCCGGCGGCGGCGCTGATCCGCGGCCGCCCGAAGCCGATGGGGATGCTGGAAGGCCTCAGCGGCGACTTCGATGCAACGGTGTGCATCGGGTACCACGCCCGGGCCGGCGCGTTCGGCGTGCTCAGCCACAGCTTCATGGGCCACGAGATCGAGGACATGTGGCTGGACGGCCGTCCGGCCGGCGAGATCGGCCTGGTGCACGCGGCCGCGTCGGCGCTCGGGGCGCCGGTCATCGCGCTGTCCGGCGACCAGGCCGCCTGCGCCGAGATGCGCCAGTGGGATCCGGCTGTCGCGACGGTGGCGGTGAAGCAGGCCCGGGACCGGTTCGCGGCCGAGCTGACCCCGGTCGCCCAGGCCAGGGAGGCGATCGAGCGAGTGATCGCGGCCGGGGTCGGCGGCGGCCCCGGGCCGGCCGGCGACCAGCCTGACCTGGTCACCATGGCCATCCGCTGGCAGTCCGCGTCGGTGCCGTCGGTGCTGGCCGCCATCCCCGGGGTGAGCCTGACCGACTCCCGCACGACGCAGGTCACCGGCCCGATGCCGGACCTGTTCGGGCTGCTCAGCGTCTTCATCAGCGTGGCGGCCGCACTGACCAGCCAGGCACCTTACTGCTGAGCCGGGCCCGGGCGCTCGCGGCCGGGCGGGCGGGCCGGGTCGTGCCGGTAGAACGCGGCGGCCGACGGCGGCAGCGGGGTGTTGCCGAGGATCAGATCGGCGGACTTCTCCGCGATCATCATCACCGGGGCGTAAATGTTGCCGTTGGTGACGTACGGCATGACCGATGCGTCCACCACCCGCAGGCCGTCCAGGCCGTGCACCCGCATGGTCGACGGATCGACGACGGACGCCTCGCCGGTCCACCTGGTAGCCGTGGCCGCCGGCCGGCGCCGAGCCGTCGTAGCGGATCGCGATCGGCAGGAAATGGAACATCAGGTTCGGGTAGCCGACCTGATCGTTGCTGCGCAGGAAGCCGCCGCCCTCGAAGTGGTTGGTCGCCCCTGGCCCGCTGCGCAGGAAGAGCCACCTGGCGCCGACGGCCGGCCGGTTACGCCATTTCAGCGCCGGCGCGACCGAGACCGGGAGCTTGGACCCGAACTGCACGTAGACCTCCAGGTGATCCTGCAGGTTCTCGCCGACGCCGGGCAGGTCGGCGACCACGTCGACGCCGGCCGAGGCCAGGTGGTCCGCGGCACCGACCCCGGACAGCTGCAGCAGTTGCGGCGAGTTGATCGAGCCGCCGGACAAGATGACCTCCCCCGCCCTGGCCCGGCGGGCAGTCCCGGTGCCGCGGGTGAATTCCACGCCGCAGGCCCGTTTCGCATTGAAAAGAATTTTCGTCACGAACGCCCTGGTGCGGACGTCGAGGTTAGGGCGGTGCAGCACCGGGTGCAGGTGCGGCTCGGGCTCGCTTTCGTAACGCCAGTCGTAGAACCGGTTGCCGATCGGGATGGTCAGCGCGGCCGGCATGTGGATGAACACGTCCCAGCGGTAATCCGGGCGGCCGGCCTCCAGCACCAGCACCTGGTTGGCGGGGTCGGCGGAGAGCCTGCTGGCCAGCGCGCAGCCCGCGGAGCCGCCCCCGACGATGACGAAGTCGTACTGCTCGCGCAGCCCGCGCGCTTGCCCGGTGCCGCGTTCAGGTCCCATTTCGGGATGTTATATCGGCGCCGACGGCGACCGGAGACGGGTCACCAGGCTGCTCGGCTTCAGCGAGCCGGTCGGGGTGCTGATGGTGACGATCCTGCATTTCATCCCGGAGCGGGTCTGGTTCTACGCTGGCATCGGCCGCAAGCAGGCCCGCGGGCCTGCTCCCGGGCCCGCCCGCGGGCCTGCTCCCGGGCCTGTTCGCGGGCCTGCCGCTCCGTAGCGAGAGAATTTTCCTGGGCTGTCGATCCCGGCCTGGCTCGTTCGTGTGGGGTGTAAAGAGCCGGCGCGGTGCCGGCGATCAACCAGACGGGAGCCAGGAAATGAGCAGGATCGTGCTGACCGAGTTCATGTCGCTCGATGGCGTCATCGAGGAACCGCGCTGGACATTCCAGTTCGAGCGTGGTCCCGAGGGGGACAAGTTCAAGTTCGATGAGCTATTCGCCAGCGACGCGCTGCTGCTCGGCCGCGTCACCTACCAGGGGTTCGCGCAGGCCTGGCCGTCGATGGGCACCGACGACTTCGGCAAGCGGATGAACAGCATTCCCAAGTACGTCGTCTCGTCCACGCTGACTGCCGCCGAGGCGACCTGGGGCAGCACGACCGTGCTCAGCGGCGATATCCCGGCCGAGGTCGCCAGGCTGAAGGCCGAGCCCGGCGGCGACCTGCTGGTCGAGGGCAGCTGCCAGCTCGCCCATACCCTGATCGAGCACGGCCTGGTCGACGACTACCGGCTGATGGTGTTCCCGATCGTGCTCGGCGCCGGCCAGCGCCTCTTCCCGGCCGCGGTGAGCGATTCAGCCAAGCTCATGCTCACTGACTCCAAGACGGTCGGCGACGGCATCCTGCTGCTCACCTACCAGCCAGCCCGGTAGATTGCAGGGCTCACCCCAAAAGGAGAACCCGATGAAGCAGTACATGCTCAGCGTGCACTCCGCGGCGGGCGACGCGCCCCCATCGGCCGAGGCGATGCAGCAGGCGTACGAGGACGTTGCCGCCTTCAACGCTGAGCTGCAGGCCGCCGGGGCATGGTTGTTCGCCGGCGGGCTGCATCCGCCGAGCACCTCGACCGTGGTCCGGGTGAAGGACGGCTACGTGCTGACCACTGACGGCCCGTTCGCCGAGGGCAAGGAGCACATTGGCGGCTTCTGGGTGGTCAAGGCGGCTGATCTGGACGCCGCGCTCGAGTGGGCAGCCAGAGCCGCCCGGGCCTGCGCCAGCCCGGTCGAGGTCCGCCCGTTCCAAGCGGAAATACCGGACTGATACCCGGATGCCCGCCGCTGACGAGGCCGCGATCGAGCGAGTCTTCCGCGAGGAGTACGGCCGGGCTGTCGCAGTCCTGATCCGCGTGTTCGGCGATATCGACCTCGCCGAGGAGTCAGTCCAGGAGGCATTCACGGTGGCGGTGCAGCGGTGGCCCGCCGCCGGAATGCCGCCGAGCCCGGCCGGCTGGATCATCACGACGGCCCGGAACCGGGCGATCGACCGACTCCGCCGGGAGGCCTCCAGGGATGACCGGCATGCCCAGGCGCAACTCTTGCATTCCCGCAGCGAGCCTCCGCAGGAGGTGGCCGTGAGCGACGACCGGCTCCGCCTGATCTTCACCTGCTGTCACCCGGCTCTTGCGCCAAGCGCCCAGGTCGCGCTGACGCTCCGGCTGCTTGGCGGTCTCAGCACCGCGGAGATCGCCCGGGCCTTCCTGGTTCCCGAGCCGACCATGGCACAGCGGCTGGTCCGGGCCAAGGGCAAGATCCGCGACGCCAGCATCCCTTACCGGGTACCCGGCGACGCCGAGCTCCCCGATCGGCTGCGGCCTGTGCTGGCCGTCATCTACCTGATCTTCAACGAGGGGTACACGGCAAGCTCCGGCGACCAGCTTGTCCGCGAGGACCTGTGCGCGGAGGCGGTCCGGCTGGCCCGGCTGCTGGCCGAGCTCATGCCCGACGAGCCCGAGGTCACGGGACTGCTCGCCCTGATGCTGCTGATCGAGTCCCGCAGCGCGGCCCGTACCTCGCCGGACGGGGCGCTGGTGGTCCTGGCCGACCAGGACCGGGCCCGGTGGGACCGGGATCTCATCGGCGAAGGCCAGGCCATCGTCCGGGCCTGCCTCCGGCGCAATCAGCCTGGACCGTACCAGATCCAGGCAGCCATCAACGCCGCGCACAGTGCCGCGCCCACCGCCGCCGAAACCGACTGGCGCCAGATCCTCCAGCTTTACGACCAGCTACTCGCGGTCGCCCCCACCCCGATTGCCGCGCTGAACCGCGCGGTGGCGGTGGCCGAGGTCAACGGGCCCGGTGCGGCCCTTGACGTCCTGCAGGATCTCCAGCTTGGCGACTATTACCTGTTCCATGCCATCCGGGCGGACCTGCTGAGACGGCTCGGCCGCGGCGCCGAAGCGGCGCTGGCCTACGAGGCAGCCATCACCCGCACCGCCAACACCGCCGAACGTGCCTTCCTGCAGTGCCGCCGCGAGGCGCTTGCTGGCGGCGGCTAGGGCCCGGGGCTAAGGCCCGGCCCATGGCGCGGGCCCGTGCTCCGCGCTCCGCACGTTGCCGGCCAGCCGGTCAAGCACGCCTTCGACGAAGGCGATCTCCTGGTCGGTGATGCCACGGCGGAGCCGGCGGTCGAACGCGACCGCGACATCGCGCAGGCGCAGGAATGCCGCCTGGCCGGCTTCGCTCAGCTCCACCACGTGCAGGCGGCGGTTGGCGGGGTCGCGCCGCCGGGTGATCAGCCCTTCGGCCTCCATAGCATTGAGATGATGGGTCAAGGTGGCTTCCCGGATTCCCACCGCCTCCGCCAGCTCCCGCTGGCTGGCCAGCTGCCGGGTCTTCAGGTTGAGCAGCACCAGCCAGACCGGCAGCGACCCGCCCGACTCGGTGAGCGCGTCGTCGAAGGCGCGGCTGGCGGCCCGGGCCACCCGGGCCAGGTGCAGGCCGAACGGCGGGTGCACGGGTCGCATCCGGGCAGAGTAACACGACCTATCGATATCTAAGCCTTTTGCATCTAAGTTTTGCGCGGCCCGGCCGGCGCTGCCGGAGCAGCCCGCCGACAGCGGCCAGCCTAGTCAGGAAGCGGCGCAGGCACTCCAGCGCTGACGCAGGCCCGCCAGCGCCTCGGGCACGATCTCGCCGTGCACCCGGAGCCTGGCCAGCCCGCCGTCGGGGATGACGTCGAGCCGGACGTGCGTGGCCGGCCGCGGGCTGTCCAGCAGGAACCGATGCCTGGTGTCCGGCTGCACCCGGGTCCGCGGCAGCACCTCCCACCACTCCGCTGGGTCGCCAGGCGCGGCGGCGCGTTCGCCGGCGGCGGCGGCAAGCCTGATCCAGCCAGGCGCATTGCCGATGAAATACGAGGTGTCGATCTCGGCTTCGTGCAGCCGGCCGGGCGCGGCGAGGGCCACCAGTACCCAGTCGTTACCCGGGCCGCGCCGCCGCGCGTTCTCCCAGCCCTCCCCCATCGCCCGCGCCCGGCCGGGCAGCAGCAGGTTGCCCGGCGATGAGTAGAACGCGTCCGAGCAACTGGCCACCCGGCCGCCGTTCTCCATCGCCGCCAGGTCGATCGTGCCGGCCAGGAACGCCGGATTCGGCAGCACCTCGCCATGCACCCGGAACCTGGCCACCCCGCCGTCTGGGTAGATCGACAGCCGCACGTGCGTCCAGCGATGCCGGTCGGCGACGGCGTAGCTGTTCACCGCGTCGCCGCGCGCGCCGGACCGCCCGACCAGCGGCTGCCAGGCCATCCCGGCCAGCTCGGCCGGGGACGGATAGCCGTCGGCGCTGACCGCCTCGACCGAGATCTCCGGCGGGTAGTTGCCGCGGAAATGCGCGGTGTCGACCACCACGCCGTGCACGATGCCCGGCACGCCGAGCCGCACGATCGCGTGGTCATGCCCGGGCTCCCGGCGGCGCCTGGTCTCCCAGCCGTCGTAGATCTTGCCCTTGTGCCCGAAGGTGCCAGCCGCGAACGCGGGCGGCTCCGGCCGGATCAGGTTCTCCTTCTCGGCGAATAGCTCGTCGCTGGCGGACACCACGCCAGCGCTCAGCTGCCGGGACGCCAGGTCGGGCAGGGCAAGGAAGCCCGGAGTCCCGACGGCCCGCTCGGTCATCCCGGCGCCGCCGTCCTGGCCAGCAGCCGGCCTGGCTGATCGCCGGAGACCGGCACGCCGCGCAGCCAGGTGCGGCGGACCACCCCGGCCACCGACATGCCCGCGTACGGGGTCAGCCGGTGCCGATGGTGCAGCCTGCCGGGATCGACGACGAACTCCTCGTCCGGCGCGAACGCCACCAGGTCAGCGTCGCAGCCGGGGGCGATCCGGCTTTTGCCAGGCAGGCCGGCGATGTCGGCTGGCCCGCTGGCCATCCAGCGGATGACGTCGGTGAGCTGGTAGCCACGCGCCCGTGCCTGGGTCCACACGACGGGCAGCGCGATCTGCATGGACGAGATGCCGCCCCAGGCGGCCGTGAACTGGCCGAGTTCCGGCAGCTTGAGCGCCGGCGGGCAGGGCGAGTGATCGGATACCACGCAGTCGATCACGCCCGCGCCGAGTGCCGCCCACAGCCGCTCGCGGTTGGCCTGTTCCCGGATCGGCGGGCAGCACTTGAACTCGGTCGCGCCGTCGGCGATGTCCTCCGCGGCCAGGGCCAGGTAATGCGGGCAGGTCTCGACGGTCAGCGGCAGTCCTTCCCGCCGCGCGGCCGCGATCATGTCCACCGCGTCGGCGCTGGACAGGTGCAGCACGTGCGCTCGCCCGCCGGTCTCCCGCAGCCCTGCGATCAGGCGCGCGATGGCGGCCGTCTCGGCGGCGGGCGGCCGGGAGCGCAGGAAGGACCGGTACGACGTGCCGGCCGGCCGCGGCGCGCTCGCGAGCAGGCCGGCGTCTTCCGCATGAACGATCAAGATACTTTTCAACGCGGCAACCCCGTGCAGTGCCTGCGCCAGCCCGGCCTCGTCCAGCGGCGGGAATTCCGGTACCCCGGAATCGGCCAGGAAGCACTTGAACCCGAAGGCGCCGGCCTCGTGCAGCGCGGCGAACTGCCCGGCGTTGCCGGGCACGGCGCCGCCCCAGAAGCCCACGTCCACGTGAACCTGGCCGCGGGCCGACGCCCGCTTGGCGTTCAGCGCGGCCCGATCGGTGGTGGGCGGGATCGAGTTCAGCGGCATATCAATGATCGCGGTGATACCGCCGGCCGCGGCCGCCCGGGTGGCGCTGGCGAACCCCTCCCACCTGGTCCGGCCGGGCTCGTTGACGTGCACGTGGGTGTCTGTTAACCCGGGCAGCAGCACCTCGTCGGCGGCGAGCTCGGTGATACTCGGCTGGCCAGCGAGGCGAGCAGGGCCAGCCGGGCCAGCGAAGCCAGCCGGGCTATCGGGGCCAGCCGGGCTATCGGGGCCAGCGACGCCTGCCCGACCGTCGTAGCCGCCAACAGAGATGATCTTGCCGTCGCGGACGGCGACTGCCGCCGGGCCGATGCCATCGGGCGTGAGCACGCGCTGGCCACGCACGATCAGGTCAGCCTCAATCATGATCGCCTCGCCGATGGCTCGCATCTGCCCATGTGCCCGTAGCCCGCCAAGGTACTCGTCCCGGGTCCGCCGGGCGAGCAGCCCCGCCTGCTTCTCCCGCCGGGCCAGCCCATTCTGTGCTGACCGGGGCATCAGCGCGGCCGAAGTCGTGCACCATAAGGGCGTGCAGACGCGGCGCGCTCCCCTGGTCCTCGCGGCGCGGTCGGTCGCAGCAGTCACGCTGGCGCTGGCCCTGGCCGGATGCGCGGTCAGCAGCTTCTCGAGCGCCCCGCCGTTCTCCGCTACCGCGCCGCAGCCAGGTCCGTCTGGAGGCCGACGGCCGGGGCACCTGGCCGAAGTCCACGACCCGGGACAGGTAACCGGCACGCTGACCGGATCATGCCGGGCCCGCGACGACGGCCGGCTGCCGGACCCGCGCTGGCGGGCGGCGAAGCAGCGCCCGGCCTCCCCGGCCCGCGTGCCGCGCCCGGCCTCCCCGGCCCGCGTGCCGCGCCCGGCCTCCCCGGCCCGCGTGCCGCGCTCAGTCTTCCCCGGCCCGCGTGCCGCCGGTGGAGGATGATCGACAAATCCTAGTGCAGCCCCCAGAAGGTCCGCCGGCAGAAGCATGACTACGGGCCGGCGGAGATCAGGGCTTTCTCGTGTTCTGAGCGCAGTGCGCTCCACCCCGTGCGCCCGGTGACTCCTTCGAGCCTCTGCCCGACCGCGAGCCCGTGCTCGCCGATGGTGACCCCGTGCAGTGTCATCTCGTGTCTGCCGCCCCGCATCTTGACGACGTTGAGCGCCCGGCCCAGCTCCGATCCTTCCTCGACATACCGCAGGTCGATGACGTTGTCGAACAAGAACATCAGCATGTCCAGCGCCGAGGCAGTAAGCCCCCGGGTGGTCGTCTCGCTGGTGACCAGCAACGAGGCGCCGGCCGCCCGGATGAGCCCGACGAGACTGCGCTTGTAAGCCGGGAAACGCTCCGATTCGCGGTTGGCCATGACCAGCTCGGCCAGGCTGTCGATCGCGATACGGCTGACCGGATGATCGTCGAGTTCCGCGCGCACCGCGCTGGCAAGGACGTCAAGGTCGAGATCGCCCATCGAGACATGTGAGATCACCAGCCGCCCGGCGGCCTGCGCCGACCTGAGGTCCCAGCCGAAACCGGCGGCCATGTCAAGGAGCTGGGCCTCGGTGTCCTGGAACGTCACGTAGAGGCAGTTGCCCCCATCCTCCAGCGCCTCGGCGATCCAGTGCAGCGCGAAGATGGTCTTCCCCACGCCGGACGGTCCCATGATCAGGTTCGCGTCGCTGCGCCTCATCCCGCCGCCCAGCAGCTCATCCAGGCCCGGGATCCCGCTGGAGACCCGCCCGCTGACCGCCGGCACCGCGGCCGGGATGAGCGTCTCTATCCGCGGGAAAACCGCGACGCCGCCCGCGCCGATCCGCAATGTGTGCTTGCCCGGCCGGTGGCTCGCGCCGCGCATCTTAAGGACCCGCAGCCACCGCCGGTCAACCGGCTCGCGGGCCTGGTAATCAAGCTGGATGATCCCGTCCGCGAGGGAGAACTCGATCTCGCTCTGCAACTCCTCCGGCGTGTACTCGCCCAGCAGCAGCAGCACCGCGCCGGTGTCAGAAAACCGCCCGGTCAGATCATAGAGCGCGCCGCGCAACTCGCGTTCCCCGGCGAAATCCCGCAGCATCTTCGCGCTGTCGATCACCACAACCGAGGGCTCATCCTCCAGCGTCTTGCGGGTGATCTCCGCGACCATCGGCTCCAGCCCGCCCGGCCGCGCGGGCCGCAGGAAGTCACCCAGGTGGACATGCTCGACAGCGGCGCCCAGCGCCCCCCGGTCGAAGAAGGCAAACTGCTCCAGATGCCGCACCAGCTTCGTATGCGGCTCGGACATGGTCGTGTAATAGACAGCCTTGTGCGCCCTGCTGGCGTTGGCGAAGCAGATCTGCTGACCGAGGATCGTCTTGCCCGTGCCGGGCGCACCGGCAACCACGATCACAGCCCCGGGCTCCAACCCGCCATTCAGCACCAGGTCAAGCCCCGGCACACCGGTAGCAATCCGGTTCACCCGCAATCACGTCCTTCCTTCAGCAAGCCATCCGCGATCTCCAGAAGGCGCCGCCAGTCATACGGCTTGGTCAGCACCGCATCGGCCGCCCCGGCCAGATGGGTATCACCGCTCGCAGCCAGGATCGGGATGCGCGTCGTGGCAGCCTCACCCCGCAGGCGCTCGATAAGCTCGACGCCGTCCATGACCGGCATCATCACGTCGGTCACCACCAGATCCGGTGCCGACTCCCGCACGGCCCGCAGCGCAGCGGCGCCATCCCCCGCATCACGCACCTCATGCCCCGCCCGCTCGAAGACCCTCCGGAGCAGGAACCGCTCGTCCGGCTCATCATCCACGACCAGAATCCTCGCCACCCGCCGCCTCCATTCTGGCTACGGAACGTAACAGATTATAAACGTTTCGTGATCGCGCTGGCCAGCCGTCAGCGCGCACAATCGACCTGCACGAACGCGCGCCGCGAACCCTTGCGCTCCGGGGGACAGGCGCTGTGCGGGGGACTGATCCGGTTCGGGCGACCTCTGCACATCGCGTAACGGCACGCCCGCAGGGCGGTCCAGGCTGCGGCTATTCACGAGGCTGCGCGGGCCGCCGGAGCTGGGCCGGCTGCACCGGGGGAGGCGAGTGAGCACGCCCGTCGGGTATCACCGCAGGGACTCCAGGGATGGGCGGTCGAGGCCGGAGAGGGTGATGACCTCGTGCTCCGTGGTGGCACCGCAGGCTAGGGCGCGGGTCACGAAGCCGGCCAGGGCCCGGGCGGTAGCCGGCTCCTCAAGGCCCTTCGCTCTCCGGTCCGCGTAGTCGTGCAACCGTTCGCAGGCAGCGGGGAGGCCCTCGCGGAAGAAACCAAAAGTAGCGGCATACCGGCTGGCTAGCTGGGCCGGGTGCAGGTCCCAGCCCTGGTAGAAGCCGCGCTCCAGGGAACGGCGGACCAGGCGGGAATGCAGCTGCCAGGCCGCGAAGACCTCATCGCGGCTGCCCTCGGGCACCACGTTGGACGAGCCGTCGGACAACCGGACGCCGGTGCCGGCGGCGGCGACCTGCATGACTGCGCGGGCGTAGTCGGCCGCCGGGTGCTGCATGCTCTGGTACGCCGCCGCGATGCCGAGCGAGGCGCTGTAGTCGTAGGTGCCGTAGTGCAGCCCGGTCAGGCGCCCGGCCGCGGCGTGCACGCAGCGGGCGATCACCGCCGTGCCGTCCGCGCCGAGGATGATCTGCGGGGTCTCGACCTGGACCTCGAAGGTCAGCCGGCCCCGGGTCAACTGGTGCTCCTCCTCCAGCCACCGGCACAGGTGCGCCATCGCCTCGACCTGCGTGGCCGAGGTGACCTTGGGCAGGGTCACGGTGAAGCCCGGCGGCAGCGGCCCGTCGCCGAGCAGCCCGGCCAGGAAGATGTCCAGTGTCCTGATCGCCCGGTGCCGGGTGGCCGGCTCCAGGCTCTTGCACCGCAGGCCGGTGAAAGGCGGCGCCAGCCCGGCCGCCACGGCTGCCGCCAGCTCGGCCGCTGCGCTGGCCGCGTCGGCGTCCTCGGCCTCGTCACCGCGGTCGCCGTAGCCGTCCTCGAAGTCCAGCCGCAGGTCCTCGACCGGCTCGGCGGCCAGCTTGGCGCGGACCAGCGGCAACACCCCGGCCGCCAGTCCCGGCGGGATGCCCATCGCCGCGGCGAATTCCGCCGACTCTCGCGCGAAGCTGCCCAGCGCCAACAGTGCCCGCCGACCCCATTGCGCGGGCAGTTCCGGGCCGAACTTATCGGCGGGCACGTACACGGTGTGGACCGGTTGCCGGCCGGGCGGGTCTCCTGGGTAGCCCGCGGCAAGTTCGGTGTCAGCCACGGCGAGCAGCGCGTCGAGCCCGGCGATCGCAGCCTCCGTCAGCCCAGCCGGCCCGCGCCAGGCTGGCCGGTGCCGGGCTGGCCTGCGCCCGGCAGTCGTCACGAAGTCCCCGTCAGGTGTTCGGGCCGGACCGGGACGCGGGTGAGGTCGAGCCCGGTTGCCGCCCGGATCGCGGCCAGCACCGCCGGGCCGGACGAGATCGTCGGGGCTTCGCCGACCCCGCGCAGGCCGTACGGGGCGTTCGGGTCCGGGTACTCCAGGACCTCGATCCGCATCGGCGGCATATCCAGGATCGTCGGGATCAGGTAATCGGTAAACGACGGGTTCCGGATCCGCCCGCCGGATATCAGGATCTCCTCCATCACTGCCAGCCCCAGGCCCTGCGCCGTCCCGCCCTGGATCTGCCCGATCACCGCTTGCGGGTTCATCGCCTTGCCGACGTCCTGCGTGCAGGCAAGATCGACCACCTTGACCAGGCCGAGGCCGGTGTCGACGTCCACCACGGCCCGGTGGGCGGCGAACGCGTACTGCACATGGGCGAAGCCCTGGCCGGTTTCCGGGTCGACCGGGTGGGTCGGCCGATGCCGCCACTGCACGGTCTCCTCGATGGCCCGGCCGCCGACGAGTTCCGCCAGCGTCGCGATCGTGCCCTCAGCGGCCGAGGTCACCAGGCCGCCGGCCAGCCCGAGATCGGCCACCGTGCGGCCGATCCGCTGCTGCGCGGCAACGAAGATCCGGTCCCGGACCTTCGCGCAGGCGGCCTGCACGGCGCCGCCGGTCAGGTACGTCTGGCGCGATGCCGACGTGGACCCGGCCGACCCGACCGCGGTGTCCGGCGGGTACACCACGACGTTTTCCACGCCGAGCTCGGTGCGGCAGATCTGCTGCTCGACCGTGACCAGGCCCTGACCGACTTCGGCAGCAGCCGTGTGTACGGTGACCACCGGCTCGCCGCCAGTTGCCTCCAGCCGGACCCGGGCGGTGGAGTAGTCGTCGTAGCCCTCGGAGAAGCCGACGTTCTTGTAGGCCACGGCGTAGCCGATCCCGCGGACGAGATCCTCGCCGTGCGTCGTATTCGACACCCCGCCGGGCAGGTCCCGCAGGTCAGGATCCGGATTCCCCGGCCGCTGGCCGTCCGGCAGTGGCATCGCCTGCAGGCGCCTGAGCAGCTCCTCGACCGGTGCCGGGCTGTCCACGATCTGGCCGGTCGGAGCCTCGCTGCCCAGGCTCATCGCGTTCCGGCAGCGCAGCTCGACCGGGTCCATGCCAAGCGCCGCCGCGAGCTTGTCCATCTGCGCTTCGTAGCCGAATGCCGCCTGCACCGAGCCGAAGCCGCGCATCGCCCCGCACGGCGGGTTGTTGGTGTAGGCGCCGTAGGCGTCGACATGCACGTTCGGCACGACATAAGGGCCGATGCCCATCGTGCCGCCGTTGCCGACCACCGCCGGTGTGCTGGACGCGTAGGCGCCACCGTCGAAGTAGATCTCGGCCCGGACGTAGGCCAGCGCGCCGTCCCGGCTCGCGCCGTGCTCGTACCGCATGGTCGCCGGGTGCCGGTGCACGTGCCCGAAGAACGACTCCTCCCGGTTGTAGGACATTTTCACCGGCTTGCCGGTATGCAGCGCCAGCAGGCACGCGTGCACGTGCATGGACAGGTCCTCGCGGCCGCCGAACGCGCCGCCGACCCCGGCCAGGGACAGCCGGACCTGCTCCGGCGGCAGGCCGAGCGCGGCGCAGATCTGCCGCTGGTCGACGTGCAGCCACTGAGTCGCCACGTACAGGTCGACGCCGCCCGCGCCGTCCGGCACAGCCAGCCCGGCCTCCGGCCCGAGAAACGCCTGGTCTTGCATCCCCACCGTGTATTCGCCGGTGACCACGACCTCGGCCGCGGGCGCCGGATCGCCCTTGCGGATCTTGAGATGGCGGACCAGGTTGCCATGCTCGTGCAGCCGCGGCGCATCGGGGCGCAGCGCCGCCCGCGCGTCGGTGACCGGATCGAGGACTTCGTAGCCCACGGTGATCTTCTGGGCTGCCCGGCGGGCGATCTCCGGATGGTCGGCGGCTACCAGGGCCACCGGCTCGCCCTGGTAGCGGACCACGTCGGAGGCCAGCACGGGCTGGTCGGACAGCTCAAGCCCGCAGACGTTGGCGCCGGGTACGTCCTGGTAGGTCAGCACGGCGTACACGCCGACGGTGGCCAGCGCCTCGCCGATCTTGATGCCGGTGATCCGCGCGTACGGGTGCGGGCTGCGCAGCGTGACGCCCCAGAGCATGCCCTCCATCCACAGGTCGCTGCCGTAGGCGAACTGGCCGGTCACCTTGAGCGTGCCGTCCGGCCGCACCGCGCTGGCGCCGATGCCGGCCGTGGTTCCCGTGGTGCCTGTGGTGCTGGTGGGACTAGTAGGGGTGACGGCGGCGGGGGTGGTCGTGGGGGTGGGGGTGGGGGTGGGGGTGGGGGCGGGACTCATGACGTCACGCCTGCCTTGCTGAGCAGGGCCTTGCTGGCGGCACTGGCCGCGTTGGCGACCTCGTCCTCGTCGACGGTCAGGACGCGATCGAGCTCCACGATGAGCTGGCCGTTGACCAGCAGCAGATTCAGCGGAGCAGGCCCGCCGAGCACCAGCGCAGCCACCGGGTCGGCGATACCCGCCTGCGGCAGCAAGTCCAGCCGCCACAAGGCGATGTCGGCGAGCTTGCCGGGCTCCAGGGAGCCGATCTCGGCTTCCCGGCCCAGCACCCGGGCACCGCCGATGGTCGCCATTTCCAGCGCGCGGCGGACGCCCATCGCCTGCGGCCCGCCCGCCGCCCTGGCCACCAGCACCGCCGCCCGTACCTCGCCGAGCAGCGAGCTCGCCTCGTTCGAGGCGGGCCCGTCCACGCCCAGGCCGACCGGCAGGCCGGCCTCGAGCAGGTCCCGCGTCCGGCAGATGCCCGCGCCGAGCCTGGCGTTGGACGACGGGCAGTGCGCGACACCGGTGCCGGTTGCGGCCAGCCGGGCGATCGCGTCGCCAGTCAGGTGCACGGCATGCGCCAGCCAGACGTCGCTGCCCAGGAAGCCGAGCGAGTCCAGGTACTCGACCGGCAGGCAGCCGAAGTGCGCCCGGCAGTAGCCGTCCTCGTCCGCGGTCTCGGCTACGTGCGTGTGCAGCCGGACCTGCGCCTTCCTGGCCAGCTCAGCGGAGTCGCGGATCAGCTGCCCGGTCACCGAGAACGGCGAGCACGGGCCGACCGCGATGCGCAGCATGGACTCCGGCGACGGGTCGTGGTATTTCCCGATCGCGTCCTGCGTGGCGGCCAGGATCACGTCCGGATCCTCGGTCACGTCATCCGGCGGCAGCCCGCCGGCGCTGCGGCCCAGATCCATCGAGCCACGGTTCGGCTGGAACCGCAGGCCGACCGCCCGGGCGGCCTCGATGGTCGCGGCGAGCAGGTCGCCGCCGCCGCGCGGGAACAGATAGTGGTGATCGGTCGTGGTGGTGCAGCCGGTCCTGGCCAGCCAGGCGAGGGCGGCTGACGCGGACGCGTGCGTACTGGCCTCGTCCAGGCCGGCCCAGACCGGGTAGAGCTCGGTCAGCCACTCGAACAGGGTGGAGCCGGCGGACATCCCCCTGGTCGCCCACTGGTACAGGTGATGGTGGGTGTTCACCAGGCCGGGCGTTGCCAGGCAGCCGGAAGCATCGACGTAGCGGGCGCCGGGCAGGCCCGCCGGGGCCAGCCCCGGCGCAACCGCGGTTATCCGCGCGCCGTCGACTAGGACATGACCGGTGGCGTACTCGGCGCGCTGGGCGTTCACGGTCGCCACGGCACATCCGTTAATAACCAGCGACGTCACGCTTCACCTTCCGGTCCGCCGGGCGGCTGCCCAAGCCCGCCCGGCTGCTGCGCCGGCGTCCCGGCGAGCCGGTCCGCGGCCAGCCGGACGGCCGCCAGGATCTGGCCGTACCCGGTGCAGCGGCAGAGGTTGCCGGCCAGCGCCTCGCGGATCTCCGGGTCGGACGGCCGCGGGCTCCTGGCCAGCAGGTCGTGCGCGGCGACGAGCAGCCCGGGCGTGCAGAACCCGCACTGCACGGCGCCCGCCTCGATGAACGCCTGCTGCACCGGGTGCAGGGCATCCCCGCTGGCCAGCCCTTCGACCGTGATGATGCTGCGGCCGGCCGCCTGGCCGGCCGCGACCAGGCAGGCGCAGGCAGGCACGCCGTCGATGTACACCGTGCAGGAGCCACATTCGCCCTGCTCGCAGGCGTTCTTCGAGCCGGGCAGGCCGAGCCGCTCGCGCAGTACGTAGAGCAGGTTCTCGCCAGGCCAGACGTCGTCGGCCTGCCGGGGCTCGCCGTTGACCGTCATCGTGATGCGCATCCGCGGGTCAGCCCCTCCCGGCCGGCCGACCGGACTGGCGGTAATCGCGCCAGGCCCAGGCCAGGGTACGCGCAGCCAGCACGCCGAGCGCATGACGCCGGTAGGCGGCGGTGCCGCGGACGTCGTCGATGGGCCTGGCCGCCTGCCGGACCAGGCGGCTGAACTCGCCGGTTACCGGCCCGGGGATGTCGCCCTCCGAGTCCCACAGCCCGGCGTCGTCCAGCGCGGCGGCCAGGAAGCGCTCGGCTTCCTGCGCCCGGCGCGGCGTCGGGGCCGCCGAGCCGATGCCGGTCCCGACGGCGCGCGCTGCTGGGTGCAGCGCCAGGCTGAACGCGGCGACCGCGATGACCATCGCGTTCCTTGTGCCGATCTTGCTGAACTGCTGCGGGCCCGCTGGCGGGGTGATCACGATGGCCCGGATCAGCTCGTCCGGCTGCAGCGCGTTGCGCTTGACGCCGGTGTAGAAGTCGTCGGCCCTGATCGTCCTCGTGCCGCGTACCGAGGCGACCTCGATCGCGGCTCCGGCCGCCAGCAGCGGCGGGTGGCAGTCGCCCGCCGGGGACGCGGCGCCGAGGTTGCCGCCGACCGTGCCGCGGTTCCGGATCTGCGGTGAGCCGACGGTGCGGGCGGCCATCGCCAGGCCGGGCAGCCTGGCACCGAGCTGGTCGATGAGCTGGCTGTAGGTGACCGCCGCGCCGAGCCTGATCCGGCCGTTGTCGGTGTCCCAGCCGGCCAGCTCGGTGATCCTGGTCAGGTCGAGCAGCGTTTCCGGGCGGCGCGCGTCGAAGTTCAGCTCGACCATGACGTCGGTACCGCCGGCGATGGGCAGGGCTGCCGGGGTAGCTGACTTGACCGCCAGGGCGTCGGCCCAGCTGGCCGGCGAAATGAAGTCCACGAGTCGCTCCTCGGGCTTCATCCTCCCCGGGCTCGGGGCCGGTGATGTCACCGGCCCCGCCCTATCTCCGGGTCACTGGGCGCGCGGCTCGCCGCGGTAGGTGCCGAAGGACCAGTGATTGCCCTCCGGATCCAGGACGGCGAAGTCCCTGGAACCGTAGTCGGTCTCGTGCAGCCCGCTCAGCACGGTCGCACCGGCCGCGGTCGCGCGGGCGAACAGCTTGTCCGGCTCGCCGGTGACGACATAGGCGCCGAACGTGCCCGGCCGCAGCCCCCACTGATCGGCGCCGTCAGCCGGGACGGCGTCATCAGCGCCGTCGGCGGCTTTGCGGATCGAGCCGAGCATGATTCCGCCGCCGGGCGGCCAGGACAGCTGGGCGTGATCCACCTGGTCGCCCTCGCCGTAGACGACGGTCTGCTCGAATCCGAACGCGTCCACGAGGAACCTGATCAGCGCGCGGGCGTCGCGGGCTCGGAGGGTGGGCCATACCTGGGGTGGTGGTGTCTCGTCACTCATACAGCGAGCCTGGCACGGCGGCATCCTGCGCGGCTTGGACGTTTCGGAACTCCTCCGCCAGCCAGTCACTCGGCGCGCACCCGGCCAGCGCGCGGAACTCCCTGGCCAGGTGAGCCTGGTCATAGTAGCCGCAGTCGGCCGCCAGGCCGGCCAGGCCGGAGCGCGCCAGCGTGCCGTCCGCCGACTGCCGCTGCAGCAGCTTCCTGGCCCGGTGGAACCTGATCACCCGGGCAGCCGCCTTCGGGGTCAGGCCGGTCTCGGCCAGCAAGCGGCTGCGCAGGTGCCGCTCGCTCCAGCCGGTCTCGTCTGCCAGCCGGGACACGGATACCCTGCCCCCGGTCCGGAGCAGCTCGCGCCAGGCGAACCCGACCTCCGGGCCGAGCGACCGGCCGGGCCGCGAGCCGGCTCCCAGCCTGGCCAGCAGCACCTGGTCGATGGCGGCGAAGCGCTCCGGCCAGCTGGCCGCGGCGCGGATCCGGCCGGTGATCTCGCCCGCGACCGGGCCGAGCACGTCGGCCGCGGGCACGTCGGCATTGGCGAGTTCGCCGGCGGCAGGCTGAGCAGCGGCCGGGCCCCGGCCGGGCGCAGTGCCACCTGGATGCCGGACTGCCTGCCGTCGTGGGTGATCATGGCCGGCCCGGCATGCAGTCCGCCGAGCAGCGCCACGTACTGGCCGGCCGGCTGCGCCGGGTCCGGGTGGGCAGCGACCGTGAGCGGCTCGTCCAGCGTGAAGATCAGGGTCAGGTAGGGCGAGGGCAGTCCCCGGTGCCTGGCCGGCTCGATCCCTGCCTGGCGGTAGCCGCTGTACTGCGCGATATAGGGCCGCAGCGCCGCCGCCGGACGGCCCAGCGCCGACTCATTGAGCACGCCATCTTCACGGTAACCCACGCCGCCATTGTCCCCCGGCGCCAGCGCCCCAAAATCGTGATCATCATCAGTGGTTAAGATCCTGCCGGTTCCCACCGGCCAAATCTTAACCAATAAAATTCGCCACTCGATGAATTGTTGTGGCGGGGGTACTTGTTGCCAGTGGTTCGAGATGGAAACAGCCCGGGGGCCGCAGCCAGCCGGCGGCCGGGCCAGCGGCCGGCGGTCAGCCGGCGGCCGGGCCAGCAGTCGGCCGGCGGCCGGGCCAGCGGCCGGCGGTCAGCCGAACCCGGCGAACCAGTCCCAGGCAGGCCCGGGCGGCGGCGCATCGTCGCGGACGGCGGAGCACTGGATGAGGCCATACGGCCGGTCCGCGGCGTAGAATACCTCGCCCGGATTGTCCAGCCCGAACGGCGCAAGGTCGGCCAGGAAGTGGTGCCGGTTCGGCGCGGACAGCCTGATCTCCGCCACTTCGGCGCGGTCGGCCAGCACCGCCTTGCCCATCTGCCACAGGGTCTGCTGCAGCGCCAGGCTGTGCACCTCGGCGAACCGCTCGATCAGCAACTGCCGGATCCGGGCATGCGCGTCCCCCCAGCTGGCCGGCCGACGCGCGTACCGCCAGCGCGCGGTCAGCGAGGTAGCCATGACGCGGTCGGTGGTCTCCGCCAGCGTGGTGTAGCGGTCGGTCAGGAAGCCGGAGAACTCCGAGCCGGTCGATTTCAGCAGCACCAGGCCCCGCAGCCCGGATACCACCCATTCCGGCCGGCCCGCGAGACCGCCCGGGTCCGGCTGGCCGTCCGCTGCGCCCCGCAAGGTCACCTCCGTCATGCGGACGTCTTGACCGGCCCGGACGAAGGTATGCGGGTGGCCGGCTCCGGCCACACTGGCCCGTTCCCAGCGGTACTCCTCGATCTCGATCCTGGCCGCGCTGACCGAGTCGATGTCGGTGACGAAATGCCTGGCCAGGTCCAGCGCGTAAGCTTCGATCTCGCCGATGCCCGGCTGCTTGGCATAGGCGAAGCAGGTGTTCTTCTGGCTGTCGGTGGGCAGCACGTGTGCCTGGTCGCCGCGAACGTGGGCGTCGGCGAACTCGCCGCGTAGCGAGGTGGAGACGTTCAGGTCGCGGATCTCGTGCCGGTCGCCGTCCCGGACGATCCGGACAACCCTGGTCTCCGCCTTGCCGTACTGGTTGGGGCCCAGCACGATGGCCATGGTTAGCTCCCGCGGTAGGTCGAGTAGCCGAACGGGCTGAGCAGCAGCGGCACATGATAGTGGCCGGCCCGGCCGTCTATCCGGAAGGTGACCGCGGCCTCCGGGAAGAAGGCCTCGCCGCCGAAATAACCGCCGGTGTCGAATACCAGCCGGTAGGTGCCCGGCTGGATTACCGCCGGGCCCAGGCCGCTGACGCGCCCGTCGTCGTCGGTGCGGGCGCGGCCGAGCTCAGCCGGGCCCGCGGCCGTGATCAGTTCCAGCCGGACGGCCATTCCCGCGGCCGGGACGCCGCGCGCGGTGTCCAGCACGTGGGTAGTGATGGCGCTGACTGCGCTCACCCCGATTCCCGCACTAGCCGGGCAAGCCGGAGCCGATTGATCTTCGCCAGCTCGGCGGCCAGCACCCGCCACTCGGACGCCGGGGAGTTACCGAGCCGCTCGCGTAGCAGGGCCAGCAACTCGGGGCCGGTCCGGCCGGTTGCGCAGACCAGGTAGATGTGGCCGAATCGCCGTTCATATGTCCGGTTGCCGTCGGCCAGGGCCCGGATCAGCTCTCGATCGGCGTGATCGACGCCCGCCTGCTCCGCCCGGGCCTCGGCCTCGGCCCGGCCCTGCCCGATCCGGGGATGCCCGGACAGGGCCTGCTCCAGGTCGGCCTGCGCCAGGCTGGCGACTGCCGCGTCGGACCGGAGCAGGGCGGCGCTGACAGCGCTGAACGGCCTGCCCGCCGCCACCAGCCCGGCCCAGCGTTCCGCCGGGCAGCAGGCCAGCAGCAGCCGGTGCGCGTCCGGCGCGGGCATGGCATTGAACGCGGCCAGCGAGACGACGCCCGGTGCTGGCTGAGCTTTCGCGGGGCTCATGATGTCCTACCATCTCGCGCCGCGGGCCAGGCCGGCAACACGGCTGGCCGCGCCTCGCCCTCGGCCCGCGGCAGGTTTCTGCGGTAGCCGACATCCCGGCCGGGTCACTCATCCCTGTAACAACCGTGCCGTACCGGGACGCCAGTTGTGTCCGATAGTCAAAGTTGCTGGTGGGGGTGACGGGGTAAGTAATTGCTGTACTACTGGGGGGGCTATGTGACGTACTTCACCAATCCGCGCCCATCGCGGGACCGAACCAACGCACGTGATGAGGAACCGACCGAGGCTGCCCCGGCGCGCCGCACTAGAGCGCTGCCCTGGCAGGGCTGATGAGTAGCCGCCGGATCGCGGTCATCGGCAGCGGCGTCAGCGGGCTCACTGCCGCCTACGTGCTTGCCCGCGCCAGCGAGGTGACGCTGTTCGAGGCGGCCGGCCGGCTCGGTGGGCACGCCGACACGCACCAGTTGACCGCGGCGGACGGCACCGAGGTGGCGATCGACACCGGCTTCATCGTGCACAACAAGCGCACCTATCCCCTGCTCACCCGGCTGTTCGACGAACTCGGCGTCGTCGCCCGGGAGTCGGAGATGAGCATGTCGGTCCGCTGCGCCGGTTGCGGCCTGGAGTACGCGGGACAGCGCGGGCTCGGCGGGCTGGCGGCGGGCGTACGCCGGGGCCGCGGCGCCTACCTGCGGATGCTGGCCGAGATCCGCCGGTTTCACCGCGGCGCCCGCCGGCTGCTCCGGCATCCAGCTGACGCCGCCGGCGCGGCCGGCCACGCTGAGCCGACGCTCAGCGAGTTCCTGGCCGCCGGGGGGTATTCCCGGTACTTCGTCACGCATTTCGCGATGCCGTTCGTCGCCGCGGTGTGGTCCTGCTCGCCCGGCACCGCGCTGGCCTACCCGGCCAGGTACCTGTTCGCCTTCCTGGACCAGCACGGGCTGCTCTCGGTAACCGGATCCCCGCCGTGGCTGACCGTGGCCGGCGGGTCGCGGAGTTATGTCGAGCTCGTCGCCAAGCAGCTGACCAGCGTCCGGACCGGTGCGCCGGTCACCGCGGTCCGGCGGCTCCCCGGCGGCGCGGCGATCAGCCTCGGCGCCGGCCAGGACTACCGGGCCAGCCAGCACGGCCAGGCCGAGTTGTTCGACGCGGTCGTGATCGCTACCCATCCTGACCAGGCGCTGCGGCTGCTCGCCGACCCGACGGCGGCCGAGCGGGAGATCCTCGGCATGTTCAGGTACGCACCCAACGCCACGGTGCTGCATACCGACGCCCGGGTGCTGCCGACCAGCCCGCGGGTCCGCGCGTCGTGGAACTACGTGCTCTCATCCTGCGCGGCCACCGGCGGCGAGGTGCAGGTCAGCTACTACATGAACCGGCTGCAGCGGCTGCCAGGCGGCCGGGACTACATCGTCACCCTGAACGGCGACGGCGCCAGCGAACCAGGGGCCGGCCAGGTGCTCGCCCGGATGGACTATGCGCACCCGATCTACGACCTGGCGTCCGTCGCCGCGCAGCGGCGGCTGCCCGGGCTGAACGACGGGATCACCGCCTACGCCGGTGCCTATCACGGCTGGGGCTTCCACGAGGACGGCTGCCGGTCCGGCGTCGCCGCGGCCAGCTCGCTTGGGGTCCGCTGGTGACGGCCAGGACCAAGAACCAGGGCGGCGCTAGGCCCAGCGCCACCGCTGGCGCCGTCGGCCAGCCCGTAACGCCGGCCATCTACGAGTGCCTGATCGCGCATGCGCGGAAGGCTCCGCTGCGGAACGCGTTCAGCTACCGGACCTACCAGTGGCTGGTTGACCTGGATAGCCTGCCCGTGCAGCGGCCCTGGCTGCGGCCACTGGCCGGGTTCCGCGCGGCCGATCACCTCGGTGACCCGCGGCGCAGCATCAGGGACAACGTCGAGCGCTTCCTGGCCGGGCGGGGCGTCGACCTGGCCGGCGGCCGCATCCTGATGCTCGCGCACGCCAGGGTGCTCGGCTACGTGTTCAACCCGCTGACCGTGTTCTGGTGCCACCGCGCGGACGGCGCGCTTGAGTGCGTGCTCGCTGAGGTGCACAACACCTATCGGCAGCGGCATTGCTACCTGCTGCGGACCGACTCGCGTGGCCGGGCCGAGGTGCCCAAGGAGTTCTACGTCTCGCCGTTCTACCCGGTCGACGGCAGCTACCGGATGACGCTGCCCGAGCCCGGCAGCCGGCTCGCCCTCGCCGTGGTGCTCGACCGGCCGGATGGCCATTCGTTTGTCGCCACCGTGCGGGGCCACCGGGCGGGGGCCGGGGCCGGTCCGCTGCTGCGTGCCGTTGCCCGGCACCCGTGGTCGACCGCCGCGGTCAGCGGCCGGATCCGGTGGCAGGGCATCCGGCTGTATCTCCGCGGCCTGCGGCCCGCCGCCAGGCCCCGGCACCCCCGGCAGGAACCGGATCCACGGCAGGAACAGCGCCCTCAAGAGGAAGGAGCCCGATGACCCAGGCAACCGACCAGCGGGCGGCCCGACTAGCCAGGCAGGACCGGCATTCCCGGCAGTCCCGGCAAGGGCGCGGCGGGCCGGGCAGGCACGCGCCGGGCAGGTGGCCCGATGTCATCAATGTCCCGCCCGCCGGGCCGCGCGCGCTGATCGCAAGCTTGCTGCTCCGCCGGATCGCGGCGCGCATGCAGTTCCGGGTGGCCCCGGCGGGCAGCCGGACATACGGCCATGGCGGCCCGGGCTCGCCGGTGCTGGTGCTGCACCGGCCGGCCGACTTCTACCGCCGGGTGGGCGCCGGCGGCCTCATCGGGCTCGGTGAGTCCTACATGGCCGGGGACTGGGACTGCGCCGACCTGACTGGCCTGCTGACCATCCTGGCCCGGCAAGTTGACCAGCTCGTGCCGCCCCGGCTGCAATGGCTGCGCCGCGCGTACGTGCGCAGCCCGCCGCCGGGCGACGACGCGTCGGCGGAGAACGCGCGGCGTAACATCCGGCGCCATTACGACCTTTCGAACGAGCTGTTCGCGCTGTTCCTGGACGAGACGATGACCTACTCCGCGGCGATGTTCGATGCCGATGCCGCGGGCAGGCTGGCCGGATTCCGCCGAGCAGCTCGCCGCCGCGCAGCGGCGCAAGATCGACCGCCTGCTCGACGTCACCGGGGTCGGGCCCGGCAGTCACGTGCTGGAACTCGGCACCGGCTGGGGCGAGCTCGCGATCCGCGCGGCCGCCCGCGGCGCGATGGTGCGCACCGTCACGCTCTCGGCGGAGCAGCATGCGCTCGCCGAGCAGCGGATCGCGGCGGCCGGGCTGGCCGACCAGGTGACCGTGCAGCTGGCCGATTATCGCTCGGTCGAGGGGCAGTACGACGCGATCCTGTCGGTCGAGATGGTCGAGGCGGTCGGCGAGCGCTACTGGCCGGCCTACTTCACCGCGCTGGACCGGCTGCTCGGGCCGGCCGGCCGGATCGGCCTGCAGTCCATCGTGATGCCGCACCAGCGGATGCTGGCGGCCCGCCACACGCTGACCTGGATACTCAAGTACGTCTTTCCCGGCGGCCTGATCCCGTCGGTGACGTCCATCGAGCAGCACCTGGCGGCGCGCACCAGCCTGCGCGTCGTCGACCGGCGTGACTTCGGCGCGCACTACGCGGAGACCCTGCGAATCTGGCGGGAGCGGTTCTGCGCCGCGGCCGGCCGCCTGCCGGAACTCGGCTTCGACGAGATCTTCCGCCGCATGTGGCTGCTCTACCTGTGCTACTCCGAAGCCGGATTCCGGTCCGGCTACCTCGAGGTCTCCCAGTTCCTGCTGGCCAGGGACGACAACGACAGGGAACGGGCTTGATGACTCGCCAGGTGGTGGCCGCGCGGTCGCGGCCAGCGGGCGCCGCCGACCTGCTCGTGCCCGTCATTGCGCAATTCTGCAGGGGCGAGCTGCCGGTGCGGGTACGGGCCTGGGACGGCAGCCAGGCTGGCCCGGCCGGCGTGCCTGTGCTGGTGCTGCGGGACCGCCAGGCGCTGCGCCGGATGCTGTGGCATCCGGGCGAGCTCGGCCTCGCACAGGCCTACGTCACCGGCGAGCTCGGGCTCAGGCCGGGCCTGCGGCTGCTAGACGTCGGCTGCGGCTGGGGCTCGCTCGCGATCCACGCCGCGCAGCGCTATGGCGCGCGGGTCACCGCCGTGACGCTGTCCGGCGAGCAGGCCGCGCACGTCCGGCGGCGGGCCGAGGACGCCGGCCTCGGCGCGCTCGTCGACGTGCGGAACCAGGATTACCGGGACGTCACCGGCGGGCCGCATGACGCGATCGCCTCGGTCGAGATGGGCGAGCACGTCGGCGCGGGCCGGTACCCGGCCTTCTGCGACCTGCTCAGCCGCCAGCTCCGGCCGGGCGGGCGGCTGCTGATCCAGCAGATGTCGCGCAGCTCGCGGGCGGCGGGCGGCGGCAAGTTCATCGAGGCCTACATCGCCCCCGATATGCACATGCGCCCGGTAGGCGAGACCGTCTGCCTGCTGGAGAAGGCCGGCCTGGAGGTTCGCGACGTGCACGCCATGCGCGAGCATTACCCGCCGACCGTGCGGGCCTGGCTCGGCAACCTGGAACGGCGCTGGGACGAGGCGGCCGGCCTGATCGGAACCGAGTCCGCCCGGGTCTGGCGGCTGTACCTGGCCGGCAGCGCGCTCGCGTTCGAGCAGGGCCGGATGGGAGTCGACCAGATCCTGGCCGTCCGGCCGGCTCCGGGCAGGCGGGCCGGCTCCCCGCTGGCCGCCACCGAAAGCTAGCGGGATGACCAGCGGACTCGGCCTGACGCTGCTGGCAACGGCCGCGGCCGTGCTCGCCGCGATGATGATCACGTTCGCGGTGGCGCTGGCTGCTGGCCGACATAGCGTGGTCGACACCGGGTGGGGACTCGGCTTCGCCCTGGTGGCCGTCGTCGCGTTCGCCACCTCGGCCGGCCACGGCGATGCCGGCCGCCGGCTGCTGCTGGTGGTCACCACGGTCGCCTGGGGAGTCCGGCTCGCGGTCCACATCGGCTGGCGAAGCCGCGGCGCGGGCGAGGACCCTCGCTATGCCAAGATGCTGGCCAAGGCGCCAGGTAGCCCGGCGGCCTACGCGTTCCGGAAGGTCTACCTGGCCCAGGGCGGGCTGATCTGGCTGATCTCGATCCCGGTTCAGGCCGGCCTGTTCGAGCGGGGACCGCTGGGGGCGGTCGCGGTCGCCGGCACGCTGGTCTGGCTGGTAGGGCTGGTCTTCGAGTCGGTCGGCGACTGGCAGCTCGGCCAGTTCAAGGCCGATCCGGCTAACCGCGGCGAGCTGATGGACCGCGGGCTGTGGCGTTATACCCGGCACCCCAACTACTTCGGTGACGCGTGCGTCTGGTGGGGCCTGTTCCTGATCAGCCTGGGCTCCTGGTGGGGGCTGCTGACCATCTTCTCGCCGGCCCTGATGACGTACCTGCTGACGCTCGGCAGCGGAAAGCCGATCGCTGAGGCGCATCTGCGGGAGACCAGGCCCGGCTATGCCGCCTACGCCGCGCGCACCAGCGGCTTCATCCCGCTGCCGCCCCGGTCGGCCGCAGGCTGACGGCGCATGCCCTCCGCGATCTCACGCCCTGGCGGGCCCCGGTCATGGGATCTATGCCCCGGCCGGTGCGACGGCGCGCGGATAGGTAAGCGGACCACGAGGACCGGCCGGTCGGCCAGGCCGCCGCGCCGACCTCCCCGCCCGCGATCCCGGTGATGGCCACCGACGCGACCTCGGCGACGACCAGCGCAAGGATGATCCGCTCAAGAAAATCTCCAATCGCGCTCATCACGTGCTCCGATCGCCAGCTGGCAGGCCGGCGCCTGGCTGGGGACGGCAGGCCAGCGGGTCAGCTAAGCCGGATGCCTGCGATGGTGCCAGCGACGTCGGGCGCCTCACGCAGGAAGGGCGCGGGAACCGCGGCGTCGGGGCGATCGATCTCGCGGGCGAGACGGTGCCCGTCGAAGATCGCTTCCGAGATCATCCTGGGCGCTACTGCATCGCCGATCAGGTAGGCCGCCCGGATCCCGGATCGCGCCAGCGCGGCACTGTCCGCGGTCAGCTCCCGGTACAGGCCGTCGTCCGATGCCTGCTGCGTGACCAGCACCACCGCATCGCAGCGGGCTGACCATGGTTCCGCGTACTCGTCGTGGCCGCTGGCCAGGCCCGCCTCGATCCCGGTGATCGTGACGCCGCGCTGGACGTCAACTCCGCGGCGGTGCAGGTGGGCGCGGAGCATCTCGCCCTCCAGGGTCTCGTCGGAGACTGGTGACAGCACGCGGAACGTGGTCACCAGGCTGACCTGGAAGCCATCGCCGACCAGCAGCTCAGCCACGCCAGGGGCGACGTAATAGCCGTCAGTGTCATAGACGATAACGCGCGGACCCGGTGGCCGTTGCCCCGCGGCGACCTGCTCCGGGGTCAGCACGTGGGCAAGGCCGGTGCCGGCGATGCGGTCCTGCCTGCCCGGCTGGACCCCGTCGCCCCGCCACGACGACCCGGTGGCCAGCACCACGATTCCGGCGCCGTAGCCGAGTATCTCCGCGGCCGTCATCCGGCGCCCGGTGATCACCTGGACGGCTGGCAGCTTGCCCAGCGCAGTCGCCCGCCAGTCGACGATCCGCCCCCAGTCGCCGAGGGTGGGAAGCCGTCGCGTCCAGCGCAGCCGGCCGCCGATCTCGGGCTCGGCCTCGACCAGGTGGACAGCCGCGAACCCGCGCTTGCCCAGCACGACCGCGCATTCCATGCCCGCCGGGCCGGCGCCGACCACCAGCACGGGTATCTCGGCGTTGGCCGCGGGCGGGAAGACCTCGGGGTGCCAGCCCCGGCGGTATTCCTCGCCGGCCGTGGCATTCTGCAGGTCCGGGCTTGAGTAGCGGCCGACGGCGACGATCGGCTTCGACCGCCGGCACCTCATCGGAGTCAAGGGAGACCGGCGCGTATTCCACGCACACGCCGCCCCAGCCGCATGCGGCCTTGATCGCGCGGAACGCCGCCTGGGTTCGAGGCTTGCGGGTGCCGAAACCTGATGCGTGCGGTACCTGGTAGAAGCGGTTGGGCAGCGTCTTGGGCCCGATCCTGACGGGCTCGAACAAGAATCTCGTGCCGAGGGTCCATGAATCATCTCCTCAGGCCCTACGGGAGGACGGCGGTAGGTCCTACGGGAGGACGGCGGTAGGTCCTACGGGAGGACCGTGGTCGTCGAGGCCGCCCGGAAGTCGACCGGCCGCCGGGGTGTGGTGTCGACCGACAGGCTGAATACGTCGGGCCTGGCGTAGTGGCCGACCGGGTCAAACTCGCGGCGCGCGGCGAGGATGGCCGCGGGATTCACCTCGGCGTACAGGATTTCCTCCTTCTCGGTGACCGGCCCGGCAATCAGCTGGCCGCCGGGCGCGGCGATCGCGGTGTGGCCGCGGCTCATCCAGTCGCCGTCGTCCTGGTAGAGATCGCCGCGCAGTTCCGGTGGCACGTGCCCGCCATGCAACAAGGGCGCGATGCCCAGCACGTAGCAGCGGCCCTCCTTGGCGATGTGCTGCAGGGTCCCCACCCAGGTGTCGCTGTTGTCCCAGGTCGGGGCCAGGTAGATGTCGACGCCACGGCCGTACATCGCCGCCCTGGCCAGCGGCATGTAGTTCTCCCAGCAGATCAGGCCGCCCACCACGCCGAACGGCGTGCGCACGACATCGAGCATCGAGCCGTCGCCCATTCCCCAGATGGTCCGCTCTCCTCCGGTCGGCATCAGCTTGCGATGCCGGCCGGCCAGCGTGCCGTCCGGCCCGAAGTAGAGCAGCGTGTTGTAGAGCGTCCCGCCGTCGATCTCGTTGACGCCGATCGCCACGTAGGCGCCGGCTTCCGCGGCCGCGGCGCCAAGCCGCTCGGTGGCCGCTGATGGCACCGCGACTGCGCTGGCATACAGCCGCCGGACGAACTCCCCGTCATGCCAGGCAGGCGTGCGCCATACCCAGTCGGGATAGCCGGCCACGAACGCCTCGGGGAAGGCCACCAGCCGGGCGCCGCGCCCGGCCGCCTCGGCGACCAGCGCGGACGCCTTCTCCAGCGTGCCATCCAGGTCGAGGAACACCGGCGCCGCCTGCACGGCGGCCACTATCACTTGGTCCATGGCCAGCAACGATGTCATCTGGTGCCGGCGCCGACAAGCAGCCGGCCCGGCCCGGTCGCGCGACGGGCCGGGCTGGTCGCCGCGCTGCACGCCGGCGACCGGGGCCGGAGATCATCTGCTGGCCGGACGGCTCCGCCGCAGGTTGACCATGCCAGCATGGAGTCATGCAGCTACCCGTGATGCCGCCAGTGGCGCCGATGCTCGCCAAGTCGGTCAAGGACATCCCCCGCGGCCAGCTCAGCTACGAGCCGAAATGGGACGGCTTCCGGTCGATCATCTTCAGGGACGGCGGCGAGGTCGAGATCGGCAGCCGTAACGAGCGGCCGATGACCCGGTACTTCCCGGAGATCGTGGCCGCCGTCACGGCGAACCTGCCGGAGAAGTGCGTCATCGACGGGGAGATCATCATCCCGAGCGCCGACGGGCTGAAGCTTGACTTCGAGGCCCTGCTGCAGCGCATTCACCCGGCTGACAGCCGGGTCCGGCTGCTCGCCGAGCAGACCCCGGCCGCGTTCGTGGCGTTCGACCTGCTGGCGGCTGGCGACGACGACTACACCGGCCGGCCGTTCGCCGAGCGCCGCGCGGCCCTGGCGGAGGCACTCGCCGCCGCCGGGCCGCCGGTTCACCTCACCCCGGCGACCGCCGACTACCAGATAGCCGGCCAGTGGTTCCGGCAGTTCGAGGGCGCCGGGCTTGACGGGCTGGTCGCCAAGCCGCTGGACGGGCCGTACCAGCCCGACAAGCGGGCCATGTTCAAGGTGAAGCACGAGCGGACGGCCGACTGCGTAGTCAGCCGGCTACCGGCCGCACAAGAGCGGGCCGGACGCCGTCGGGTCGCTGCTGCTCGGCCTCTACCACGAGGCTGGCCAGCTGGCCAGCGTCGGCGTCATCGGCGCGTTCCCGATGGCCCGGCGCCGCGAGCTGATGAGGGAGCTGCAGCCGCTGGTCACCACCTTCGACGAGCATCCGTGGAACTGGGCCAGCCAGCAATCCGGCGTGCGCAATCCGCGCGAGGCGGAAACCAGCCGATGGAACGCCGGCAAGGACCTCTCGTTCGTCCCGCTGCGGCCGGAACGGGTCGTCGAGGTCCGCTATGACCACATGGAAGGCACCCGCTTCCGGCACACCACCCAGTTCGTCCGCTGGCGCCCGGACCGGGAGCCCGAATCCTGCGGCTTCGGGCAGCTTGAGGAGCCGATCCGGTTCAACCTCGCGGATGTGCTGTCCGGCTGAGCTAAGTCCCGGCTTGCGCCGTTGCGCCTGCTGGGGGACGCTATGCTCCGATCCGGTCCGGCAGGCCGCCAGGGAGGCAGGGCAATGACAGCTGAGCACGGTTCCGCGCAGGGCCAGGGATTCGACACCAGCGTGGCGCACGTGGCCCGGGTGTATGACTACTGGCTGGGCGGGAAGGACAACTTCGCCGCGGACCGGGCGGCGGGCGACCAGGCCATCGCCGCCTACCCGGACATCGTGTACTCGGTGCGGGCCAACCGGGCCTTCCTGGCCCGGGTGGTGCGCTACCTGGCGGCCGGCTGCGGCATCCGGCAGTTCCTCGACATTGGCACCGGCATCCCCACCGCGAACAACACGCACGAGGTCGCCCAGTCGGTGGCACCGGACAGCCGGGTCGTCTACGTCGACAACGACCCGGTCGTGCTGGCCCATGCCCGGGCGCTGCTGACCAGCGGCCCGCACGGCGCCACCGCCTACATCAACGCCGACCTGCGGAATACGGGCAAGATCCTGGACGACGCGGCGCGGACGCTGGACTTCGGCCAGCCGGTCGCCGTGATGATGATGGCCGTGCTGCAGCACATCCCGGACGACGACGATCCGTACGAGATCACCGGCACGCTGATTGGCGCTATGCCATCGGGCAGCTATCTGGCTATCTCGCACCCGGCCAGTGACATCGAGGCGGAGAAGATGGCCAAGATGGCCGAGCGGCTCAACCAGATGATGGCGGAGAAGGTCAGCTTCCGTGACCAGGCCGGCGTGGCCCGCTTCTTCGACGGCCTTGAGCTGGCCGAGCCTGGCCTGGTACGGGCCCAGCTGTGGCGGCCGGACTCCGAGCTCACCGCAGCCAGCCCGGCGGCGCTTTGGGGCGGCGTTGCGGGTAAGCATTAGGCCGGCGGCATGACCGGCGCGGACGAAGTGCTCGGCCTGTTCCCGCCGGGCACCGGGCGGGACGGCGATGGCATGCTGCGGGTCGCCGGGTGCAGGCTCGACGAGCTGGCCGCCGAGTACGGCACCCCGGCGCTGGTGGTGGACGAGGGCGCGGTGCGGCGCCAAGCCCGCGCCTACCGGCAGCTGCTGGCCGCCCGCTGGCCGGATGCCCAGGTGGCCTTCGCGTCCAAGGCGTTCCCCTGTACCGCCATGCAGCGGCTGATGGTGTCCGAGGGGCTATGGCTGGACGTGGCGGGCGGCGGGGAGATCGTGACCGCGCTGGCGGCCAGCGCCGATCCGGCCACCCTGATCCTGCACGGCAACGCCAAGACCACCGAGGAGATCGAGCTGGCTGTCAGCTCCGGCGTGGGCACGGTCGTGGTGGACAACTTCGATGACATCGACCGGCTGGCGGCCGCGGTGCCAGCCGGCCGGGTGCAGGGCTGCCTGGTCCGGGTGATCCCGGGGGTGCAGAGCTCGACCTACCCGGCCTACGCGACCGGCCACGCGGGATCGAAGTTCGGCCTGGCGCCGGCCGACGCGCGGCGGGCCATCGCCAGGATCGAGGCAGCCGGGCGGCTGCGGATGGACGGCCTGCACACGCACGTCGGGTCGCAGATCCTGGACGCGGGCGAGCTGGCCGCGGCGGTCGCGCCGGTGGCGGCGCTCGGCGAGTTCGACGTCTACGACCTCGGCGGCGGCCTGGGCTGCCGGTATACCTACGCCGACCAGCCGCCGACCCTGGCCGCGTACCTGGACGCGCTGACCGGCGCGGCCCGCGAGCACCTGCCGGCCAGCGCCAGGATCCTGATCGAGCCGGGGCGGAGCCTGGTGGCCCGCGGCGGCGTGACCGTGTACCGGGTCACCACCGTCAAGCCCGGGCCGGTGACGTTCGTCGCCGTGGACGGCGGGATGGCCGACAACCTGGAGGTGGTGCTGGTCGGCCAGCGGTTCGAGGCCGCGATGGCCGGGCGGTCCGGCCGCGGGCAGCGGGTCACCGTGGTTGGCCGGCACTGCGAATCGGGTGACGTGCTCAGCGCGGACGTGCAGCTGCCTGATCCGCAGGTCGGGGATTTGCTGGCCGTGCCGGTGACCGGCGCATACTGCTACACGATGTCGAACAACTACAACGGCGCCCGGCGGATCCCGGTGGTGTTCGCCGCCGATGGCGGCGCCCGGCTAGTGGTCCGGCGCGAGCGCTGGGACGAGCTGCTGGCCAGGGACGTCGGGTAAATCGCCGGGACTCAGGCGCCGACGTCCGCGCCGACCGCCGTCTCGCTGCCCCGGTGCCGGGTCACCTCGGCAGCCAGATGGGCCCGCGAGTTGAGATCCAGCTTGGCGAAAACATGCGCGACGTGGGTCTGCACGGTCCGGCGGGAAACGTACAGGCGCGCGCCGATCTGGGGATTGGACAGTCCCTCGGCGACCAGCCCGGCGACCGCGCGCTCGGCCGGGGTGAGGCTGCGCCAGCCAGCCTGTGGCCGGCCGCGAGTCCCCCGGCGGCCACGCCGGATGCCCGCCTCGCGCAGCACCGCCTCGGTGCGGGCCAGATCGCGGGTCGCCTGCAGCCGCTCGTAGATCGCGAGCGCCTGATCGAGGAGCGGGCGCGCGCGCTGCACGTCCCCCTGCCGCGCGAACGCCGCGCCCGCGTCCTCGCAGGCAAGCGCGAGCTGAAGCGGACGCGACCCGCGCGCGTAGGCACCGGCGGCGGCCTGCAGAATCTCGGCGTCATCCGCTAGCAGGCCCCGGCAGTGCAGCGCGGCGCCGGTGATCCAGGGCACCTCGTTGGCAGCGGCCACCTCAGCGACCGCAGTGCAGGCATCCCGGGCCCGTCCGGTATCACCTGCGGCCAGCGCGAGCCGGACGAGATCAGCCCCGACGGCCGGGAATTCCAGCACGAGCCCTTGCCTGGCGCAAACGTCCCACGCTCCGGCGATGGTGGCTAGCGCGCGGGAGAGATCGCCAGCAGCCGCCAGGACAAGGGCGCGAGGCCACGCGGCAAGGGTCATCCGGTAGCCGGGGCTCCGGCCGGCCAGGTCCCGGTCGGCAGCGCTGGCAGCCTCGTCGGCCCGGCTGATGTCGTTGCGATGAAAGCTGATCAGGGAAAGCACGCCGTCGGCATACACCCGGCTGTAGGTCTCGCCGATCTCCTCCGCCAGCTCGAAGCCTGCCTCGAGCTCGGTGCAGGCATCGTCCCAGGCGCCGGCGATGAAGCGCTCGAACGCCTGGAATACCTGGTAGGTGGGCAGCGGCCAGCGGACGCCAAGTTCCTCGCCGAGCTGCCGCCCGGCCGCGAGCGCGGACCTGGCCTCGTCGAGACGATCGAGCTCGATGAGCAGCCAGGCCCGGATCCCGTGCAGCGGATAGCGGTGTCCCATCCGGCCAGGGCTCCGGTCAGCCAGGCGCACGGCCTCGTCGATGATCTGCAGCGCGTCCCGGAGCTGACCGCGGAATTCGGCGACCAGGGTCAGCGAGGCCAGCGCGATGCTGGCGGACAGGTGATCGCCGGCCGGTACCGCTGCCGAGCGTGCCTCCTGCGCCACCGCTGCGGCCCCGTCGAGGTCCCCCAGCGCCAGCCGGGCGTAGCTCGCCCAGGCCTGGGCGGCGGCCAGCTGCGCGCCGGTGCAGGCGGGTGACTCGGCGGCGCGAGTGAACTCCCGGAGCGCGTCGCCCGCCTGTCCCTGGGCGAGCAGGGCGTGCCCAAGGCAGATCCGGACGGCTCCCGCTACGGACTGGTCATGGTCGCGGTCGAGCAGCGAGCGGCAGGCCGCCTCGGCGTCGGCGATCCGCCCGGCCAGCATCAGGCTGCCGGCCTGCTCGGCAAGCAGCTGGTCCCGGCCCGGGTCCTGGGGGTCCATCAGCCCGGTCGCCCGCGCCAGCAGATCTGCCGCGACATCCGGTGACCGCTCCGCCGCCTCGCGGGCAGCCCTGGTCAGCCACCCGATTGCCGCGGCGTCCCCCCGGGTAGCCCCGCGCGCGAGATGCTCCGCGATCTGCCGGGCTGGCGCTCTCGCCTGCGCCAGCCGGTGACCGGCTTCGCGGTGCAGCCCGCGGCGCACGCTGGCCGGCAGATCCGCATAGATGCTCTCCCGGATCAGGTCATGGCGGAACCGCAGGACGGCGCCGTCATCTTCCAGCACCCGGGCCCTGATCGCCTCTGCCAGCACTACCGACAGGTCCAGCGCCGGACGGCCGGTGACCGATGCCAGGTCCGCGAGCGAGAAGCCCGACCCCAGGATTGAGGCAGCCCGCAGCGCCTGCAAAGTGTCCTCGGGCAGGAAGCTCAGCCGCCGCAGGATCGTCAGCCGCAGCGTCGACGGCAGGCTGAGCTCCGAGCACCTCCGCCCGGCCGCCGTCGGTCGCGATTGCCCCCTCCTGGACCAGCGCCGCCAGCAGCTCGGTCACGAACAGCGGGTTGCCCGCCGCCCCGGACAGGCCGGCCAGCAGCCCCGGGCCAGGTGCCGCATCAACCGCGTCGGCCACCAGGCTGGCCACCGCCGCCTCGGGGAGGCCGCGCAAGGTGAGCTGCCGGGCACCGGCCAGCTCCAGCGCGCCGATCATCCGCTCCAGGTCAGCGACGCGCGGGGATGGCCGGAAGCAGCCGATAACGGCAACGGGCAGATAGGCCAGGCGGCGCGCCACCGCGGCCAGCGTCAGCAGGCTGGACGGATCGGCCCACTGCAGGTCGTCCAGGCCCACTACCAAGGGCCCGGACAGCGCGAGATCCTCCACCAGGTCAGCGAACGCGTCGACCGCGCGGAACTGCAGCCCCGGGTCGCTGGTCACCGTGATCGGTGCCCCGTTACCGCTGCCATGGGTAGCCAGCAGCCTGGCAATTGCCGCCCGCCGCGGGTCCGGGGCTGACCGGGTGCACCCGAACGCGCTGGCTACCAGGCCGAACGGCAGGCTCCGCTCCAGTTCCTCGGCCCGGCCCGCCGCCACCTGCATGCCGCGGTCGCGGGCGTCCGCGAGCAGGCCGGCCAGCAGCCGCGTCTTGCCGATCCCCGCCTCACCCTGGATCAGCAGGATCGCGGGCCGCCCCGACGCGGCCTGGTCCACCGCCTCGCCCAGCGCGGCGGCCTCCGCCTGACGCCCGCGGAGCCGCGGCATTGGCGCCAGCATGTTCATGTTTGGATGCTACTGCGGCCTTCGCGAGGCCCGCCAAGCAGCCGCCAGCGGCCGGCCGCCGCCGGTCAGTCAGCCCGCCGCGGCCGAGCGGCCCGCCGGGAACCCTTTCGAGCTGGAGTTGACCGGGTCAGCTGCCGTTGAACTCCATATTTAACGGGTTGCGCCGGGCTGGTCAGAGGAGTTCCGCGATCAGGGCGGCGGCGCGGGCTGCGCCGCCGCTGGCGACCGGCAGGTAGTCGGCCGGGCTGGCGATCTCCTCGACGATCGCGGCGGCGAGCAGGTCCGGGTCGGTCTGCCGGTAATCCATCCGGCAGCCGGCCCGGTGCCGGTCCAGCCGGTGCGTCACGTGCCGCTGCTGCTCGAAGTGATTCGCCAGCGGGAAGTACAGGAAGGGGCGGCGGGCGGCCACCAGCTCCATCGTGGTGGTCAGGCCGCCCTGCACGATCGCCATGTCAGCAGCCGCCAGGTGCCGGCGCAGATCCGGGACGTAGCCGCGAGCGTCAAGCCCGTCGTAATCGGGCAGGCTCGCCGGGTCGATCCGCGGCCCGGCGACGGCGATCATCCGCAGGTCACTGAGCTGCTTGCGGGCGATCGGGAATGCCTCGGCGACCTTCCGCAGCAGGTCCGTGCCGACGCCCGATCCGCCGACGGTCGCGATCGCCGTCGGCGGGCCCCCGCCGGCTCGGCCAGGCCCGCTGCCCGCCGGGTCGAACCCGGTGATGTAGCCAGCGAAGTCGTAGTGCTGCTCGGTCCAGGCCCGGATCGACGGCAATCCCGGGCCGAAGGTGTCCGGCACGATGTCGGCCGGCTCGCCGACGAAGATCGAGGCGTCCCGGATCCGGCCGAAGCGGTCGATGTGCTCGATCATCTGCGCGTTGTAGTCGGCGGTGAGCACTGCCTCGGGCGCGCCGCCAGCGGGCATCGGCAGCCAGCCGACGAAGTCCGTCATCCACACGTAGGCGGCGCGCTTGAGCTCCGGGTTCTCGTGCCAGAAGTAGTCGAGTTCCCAGCACTCGTCGCCGACGACCAGGTCGTAGTCGCCGTTCTCGACGACGCCCTGCAGTACCGAGAAGTTGGCGATGCCGATCTCGTCCATCCGCCGAACCGCCTGGAAGGCGTGCAGGTCATGCTCGCCGGCCTCGGCCTCGAAATGAGCCGACTCGCTGACCAGCAGGGCCGACGCCGGGTGCACCCGCTCGCCGGAGCCGGCCAGCACAGCCGTCACCGGATGCTGCGCCAGCCAGTCGATCGCCACGTCGTCATGCAGCTTGCGCAGCTCGGCGGCGATCGCCACGTCGCGGCAGGCATGACCGAGCCCGATCGGCGAGGAGACGTAGAGGATCTTCTTCGGCCGGCGGCGAGCGCGGGTCCAGGTCGAACGCCGCGGCGCCCGCTCGGCCGGCGGGCTGACCCGGTCGATGAACTCACCCATCGCGCGGTTCACCACGACCGGCTCGCGGATCTGCGGGCAGTGCCCGGCGCCGTCGATCAGCAGCAGGTCGCCGCCAGTCAGCCCGGCGATCTGCTCGCTCCGCCGCGCCGGGACAATGGCATCCTCGGTGCCGTGCACCAGCAGAACCGGGCAGCGGATGGACTTGATCTGGGCCGTGAGCTCGTCCCGCGACGGTGCCCACGGCGGCGCCAGCACCGACGCGATCATCGCCTCCGGATCAGTCTCCAGCGCCCAGCCGGTGGCGTCCTCGACCGGCTTGCTGGAGTGCTCCTCGGGAAATACGGTAGCCCAGAAGAAGTCCACGAACTTGCGGTAGTCGCGCCGCCATACGTGCTGGTTATACAGCGCCCACCCCTCGGCCTCGCCGTCGCCGGGATCGTCGGTGAACAAGGGCCCGGGTTTCCGCGGATCGGGCGCCGGATCCGGCTCGGCGCCGAGCGGGCCGACGGTCGGGCACATCAGCACGGCGCCGAGCACCCGGTCCGGGTGCCCGGCCGCCAGCGCGATCGAGCGCAGGCCGCCCATGGACAGGCCGGCGATGACCGCGCGGCCGGTGCCGGTGACGTCCAGCACGGCCACCGCATCGGCCACATACTCCGGGACGGCGTAGGCCGCCGGGTCGGTCGGCCGGTCCGAGCGGCCGTTGCCGCGGCCTTCTATCGTGATCACCCGGTGCTGCCGGGCCAGCACCGGGATCTGGAACTTCCAGTGTTCGGCATGCACGATGGACCACGCCGGCAGGAGCAGCACGGTCGGGGAGTTGCCCGCGCCGTAGACGTCATAGCCGACCCGCACGCCGCCTCGGGTGATGACGCCGCTGCTGTCCGGCTGGCGTGGTCGCATCGCTTTAATCCCATCCATCGTCACTGCACCGCAGAGCGCTGCAGTGCCGCCGTTGGCCCCGTTAAATGCGTTGTAGATCTTATTGTCGGTTACGGCCTTACTTCGTAAACGATGTTGAACGGAGTCTCGGTCGCCCGGCGGAACCTGGTGAACCCGGCGTCGGTGGCGATCCGGCGGATGGCCGCCTCGCCGGCCTGTGCCCCGAGCGCGTAGCCGCCCGGCTGTGACAACGCACTCGGCACGCAGAGCTGGGTGGAGAAGTTGTAGTAAACCCGCCCGACCGGGTTGAGATTGCCCGGCACGTCGTCGGCGGCGGCCGGCTCGACCACCATCCAGGTCCCGTCGGCGGCCAGCGCGCTGCGGACGCGCCTGGCCGCGGCCAGCGGGTCGCCCATGTCGTGCAGGCAGTCGAACGAGGTGATCAGGTCGTAGTCCGATCCGGAGAACTCCGCCGCCTTGGCAACCTCGAACTGCACGCGGTCGGCCACGCCCGCGTCGGCCGCCCGCTTGCGGGCCAGCTCGATCGACCGCTGGTGGTAGTCGGAGCCGGTGAACCTCGAATCCGGGTACGCCTGGCCGAGCAGCACCGTCGACGCGCCGAGCCCGCAGCCGAGGTCGGCACCCTTCCCGCCGGCCCGCAGCTTGTCCACGACGCCGTCCAGCGCCGGCAGCCAGGACGGCACCAGGTTCGCCACGTAGCCGGGCCGGAAGAACTGCTCGCAGCCGACGAAGACGTCCTCGTCGTGCTCGTGCCAGCCCATCCCGCCGCCGGACTTGAAGGCGGCGGTGATCTGGTCGTTCGCCTTCAGCGCGCCGAGCGCCAGCAAGAACGCGCCAGGCGCGTAGACCCCGCCGTCCGGGTTGGCCAGCGCGAAGACCTGCTCCTCGGTCATCGAGTAGGTGTCATTCGCCGGGTCGTACTGCACGTAGCCGCCCGCCGCCTGGCCGCGCAGCCATTCCGCGATGTAGCGCGGGTCGGTCTCGGTGCGCGCGGCGAGCTGCTCGGCCGTGGCCGGCCCCTCGGCGAGCGCGCGGAACAGCCCGAGCCGGTGCCCGACGACGATGTTGCCCGCCGCTACGGTCGCGCCCAGATCGGTTACGAAGCGCCCGAGGAACTCGTTCAGCTTGCCTTCGTCGATCGCCATGCATTGCCTCCGTGAGTCAGGGCCGGGGATGTCCGGCCACTGCGATCGTCCGGCCGGGCGTTGCAGCCGCGTTGCAGTCCCGATTGCAGCCGGCCGCGATCCGGGCCGGCCGGTCCCCGGCCGGCGTCAGTCAGCGCAGGGCCGCTGCCGCCTCGCTGGCGATGCGCGGCAGGCCATGCCGGCTGGCCAGCTCCGCAGCGCGTTCCAGCAGCGCGATGGCTTCCCCGCGGAGGCCGAGCGCGAGCGCCGCCCGGCCGTCGACCAGGGACGCGGCTGCCAGCGGCGCGACCCAGGGCACCCGGCCCGCGGCGCGCAGCAGCGGGGCGAGCGCCGCCCGTGCCCGCTGCGGCTCGCCGCCGGCCAGCCAGGCCCGCGCCACGGCCAGATAGCAGCCGTCACCGGCAATGAAAGCCGAGCCGGCCGGTGCCCGGACCCGGCCGAGCAGGGCTGCCGCGTCGGCCAGGATCACCGCGGAGCCGGTCGCCTCGGCGAGCGGCGCCAGGCAGCGCAGCAGGCTGGCTTCCGCGCCGAACTGCGACGCGGCCACCACCCGGGTGCGGGCCAGCACGGCTATCGCCTCGTCGGCGGCGCCCAGCTCCAGCAGGGTCGTGCCGAGCTCGGCGCCGGCCACCGCCGCGGTCCAGGAGTGCGGCGCCTCCTCGCTCAGCGCGACCGCGTGGCGGCCGATGCTGACCGCCTCGTCATAGCGTCCCTGCAGCCGGGCGATCGCGCCGCCGATCGCGACGTGCCAGGCGGCATGCGACATGCTGCCGCTGCGGCGGCTGACGTCGAGGGAGGCGTCGATGCGGGCGGCGGCGGTCGCCCAGTCCCCGGCCGCGAGCGCGGGAAAGGCCGACTCGAAGATCGTCCAGTGCAGCCGCCGCAGGTCGCCGAGACGGCGGACCAGCGGCTCAAGCTCCTCGATCACCGGCACCAGCGCGTCGATCTCGCCGAGGTAGGCGACGGACGCCTTCTGCCCGTCCAGCGCCGCGGCCAGTGCTTCGTCGTCGCCAGATGCCCGCGCGGCGCGGACTGCCAGGCGGCCCTGCTCGAGCGCCTCGTCGAAGCGCAGCCCGCTGACCGCGTAAATCGCCAGCCGGGCCCGCGAGTTCGCCTCCGCCGCCCGGTCGGACAGCGCGGCGGCGATCGAGAGCCCGCGCTCGATGGTCTTGATGGCGTCCGGGATGGGCAGGCCAAGGGCGACCCGCGCATCGCCGCCGAGCGCGAGCAGCCCGGCCATCTCCAGCCGGCGGTCGCCGGTCTCGTGGGACACGGCGATGGCCGCCTCGATGTCGGTTACCGCCACCGCGTAGTCGGCCCTGGTCTCGCTGGCCCAGCCGCGGGCCAGCAGCGCCCTGGCCCGCACCTCGTGGTCGCCGGCCCGGCTGGCCGCGTCGATGCTGCGGGTCAGCAACTCGACGGCGTCCGCGGCGGCCGCGCCGGCCAGCGCCTGCTCGCCGGCCAGCAGCCAGCCGCGGGCGGCGCGCGGCCAGTCCCCTGCCGCGGCGGCGTGCCTGGCCATGGCTTCCGGCTTGCGGGTCAGCAGGTCGGCCGCCTGGCTGTGATAGGCGAGCCGGGCCGGGGCCGGCGTGGTCGCGTACAGCACCTCGCGGATCAGGTCGTTGGCGAACTCGTAGTCGCGCTCCGCGACGACGAGCAGCCGGGCCGCGTGCGCGTCGGCGCAGATCCCGATCACGGCCGGCGGGCTCTCGCCAAGCAGCCCGGCCAGCGTGGCCGGGTCAAACGAGGCGCCGAGCACCGCACCGGCCCGCAGCGCCGTCTCGACCGGCTGGCCGGCCCGCCGGACCCGGGCCAGCACGGCCGCCGCCAGCGAGACCGGGATCCCGGCGGTGCCGGCCGTCAGCGCGCGCAGCGTCTCGACCACGAACAGCGCGTGCCCGCGAGTGCGCCCGATGATGTTCTCGGCCTGATCGGCCAGCCCGGCGGCCGCGGCGAGGCTGGCGACCGCGCCGGGCGGCAGCGGGCCGAGCTCCACCCGGGACGACACGTCGGACAGCGAGTCCAGGACGTCGGCGCCCTCTTCGGCGCGGACCGTCGCGACCGCGAGCAGCCGGGTGCTCGGCACATGCCTGACCAGGTAGTGCAGCAGCTCCACCGTCGCCCGGCCCGCGTTCTGCAAGTCGTCGAAGCTGAGCAGCACCGGGTTACGGTCGGCCAGGCCGCGGATGAACGCGGTGACCCCGCCGAATGCGCGCAGCCGCTCGATGTCCGCGGTTTCGTGGCGCCCGGCCGGCCGCGGGCCGAGCAGTTCCGCGACCTCGGGCACCAGCCGGGCCAGCGCTGCCGCGTGCTGGCCGGCCAGATCCTGCACCCTGGCTGGCGGCATCGCCCGGACCACGGTGGCGATCGCGTCGGCGAATGGCTGCAGGAACAAGGACCGCTCGGTCTCGTAGCAGCGCGCGGCGAGCACCGTGCCGCCGGTGCTGGCCGCGATCGTGGTCAGTTCGTCGACCAGCCGGGTCTTCCCGATCCCGGCCTCGCCGCTGACCAGGTACAGCGCCGGGCGGGCGGCCGCAGCCTCGTTCCAGGCGGCCTGCAGCCGGTCCAGCTCGGCGTCCCGGCCGGGCAGGTCAACCGGCACGGCACGGCCGGGCTTGGCGGGCGGCTGGGCGGGCGGCTGGCCCGGCTCCTGCTCGCGGAGCACGGCCAGGTGCAGCTGCTGCGTCTCGGCGGCCGGGTCAGCGCCGAGCTCTTCGCTGAGCAGGCCGCGCAGCTCGGCGTAGCTGGCCAGGGCGCGAGCGGGCTCGCCGCCGGCGGCCTGCGCGCGCATCAGCGCCCGGCGGGCCCGCTCGTCATAAGGGTCATCGGCCACGGCCGCCGCGGCCGCGGCGGCGGCGGCGGCCGGGTCACCGGCGGCCAGCGCGGCTTCGGCCAGCACCCGCCGGGCCCGCTTGATGAGCTCAGCCTGCTCGGCGCGGGCAGGCTCGGCCCACTCGGCGGCTGGCTCCTCTTCCAGCACGAGACCGGCCGTCAGCAGGTCGCTGGCGCGGGTCGCGGCGGCGACCGCGAGGGCAGGCTCGGCCGCGGCCAGCCGATGCTCCGCCTCGGCGGCCCACCGGCTGGCATCGTCGAGGTCGGTCTGGACGGCCGGCGGCGAGCCGAGCCGGTAGCCTGGCCGGCCGCCGCGGATGACGTCGGCCCCGAGGACGCGGCGCAGCCGGCTGACGAAGGTCGCGATGTTCTCGGCCGGGCGGGCCGGCCGCGCTTCGCCCCACAGCACCGCGGCGATCTGCTCGGCCGGGACCGTCCTGGGGCGCTCCACCGCCAGCAGTTTGAGCAACGTCCGCGCCTTGCGGCTGCCGAGGTCGAAGCCGGCCACCGGCTCGCCGCCGCGGGCGATGGCGAACGTGCCGACGAGCCGCAGTTGCACCGGCCGCGGAGCCGGGTCGCCGTCAGGGGCCGTCATCGCACCTCCCCCGCGCCAGCACACGCCCGTCCGCACCCTTGTACCACAGTGCCGGAACACGTGAGCCGGGCCGGACCGCCCCCGGCGGCGACGGGAGCGATCAGCCGCGGCGGCGGGCGGATCCCGCTGGCGGCGCGGGGGTTACCCGCTGGCGGCGGCTCAGACCTTCCGCCAGCGGGCCTCGCACAGGGCGTAGACGCCGAAGACAACCAGGCCGAGCGCCGCGAGGAGCAGGAGGAACTCGCCAAACGGCTGGTTGCGCAGCGTGAGCAGCGTCTTGTCGATGCCGCCCGCCTTGGCCGGCTTGTAGCTGACGGCCGCCTCGATCACAAGGACGCCGGCCAGCGCGAAAACCACGCCGCGGGCGGCGGTCCCGGTCACGCCGAGCCGCTCGACGATGCGGCGCGTCCGCGGGCTCATCTGCGATGTCCGCAGGAACTTCATGAACTTACGGCGGATGCCCTCGAAGACCAGCGTCAGGCCGGCGATCACGATGATCAGGCCGACGATGCCCACCAGCCAGCGGCCGCCGGAATGATGCATCACCTTGGCCGTCACGTCCTGCGTCTTCTTGGTCTGGCTGCCGTGCTTGCCGGAGATCACCTGGAAGGTCAGATAGGCGAAACCCGCATAGATCACCGCCCGGACCAGCGACTTCAGCCGGGGGCCAGCGCCGTTGCCCTCGCCGGTGACGCCAAAGGCGGCCTCGCTGAGACGCCAGAGCGCGTAACCGGCGAACCCGATGCCGAGCAGCCACAGCGAGACCAGGCCGTAGGGGGTGCCGGCCAGCAACTGCAGCGCGCCCTGCTGGTCAAGCTGCCGTGAGCTCTGGCCGAGCGCGACCAGGATCGCGACCCAGCCGATGAGTATGTAGATGATCCCGCGGGCGGTGAGGCCTGCCCTGGCCAGCCCGCGCGCCGCCGGGCTGTTGGATGCGCGCCTGGCGCTGGCGGAAACGTTCGCGGTAGGCGACGATACCGATGGCATTGGGGGCCACCTCTCAGTTCTTGCCAAGCCGGCGTTCTTGTCGGCCAGCCGCCATTACCCCGGTTCGGAGAACCTATGCGGCGTGGTTCGGGGGCCAAATGCGGGGTACTGCGGGGCTCGTGACTGCTACCGCCGCGCACCTGGTCCAGGCCTACGGCTACTGGGCCGTCTTCCTCGCGGTCGGCCTGGAGAGCGTCGGCGTGCCCATCCCCGGCGAGACCACGCTGATCGCGGCCGCCCTCTTCGCTGGCAGCACGCACCGGCTGAGCCTGGTTTACCTGGTGATCGTGGCTGCCGTCGCCGCCGTGGCCGGCGACAACCTGGGCTACCTGATCGGGCGCGGCGGAGGCTATCGGCTGCTGCGCCGGTACGGGCACCGGGTGCGCGTGGACGAGGCGAAGCTCAAGGTGGGCCGCTACCTGTTCGAGCGCCATGGCGGCAGCGTGGTATTCGTCGGCCGGTTCGTCACGGTGCTGCGCACCTACGCGGCCTTCCTGGCGGGCACCAACATGATGAGCTGGCGCCGTTTCCTCGTCTACAACGCCGCGGGCGGAATCCTGTGGGCGGCCCTGGTCGGGACCGGCGCGTACCTGCTGGGCGCCGCCGCCCATCAGGTCGGCACGGTAGTGACCATCGCCGGCTGCGTGCTGGTGGTCGTGGTCATCGCCGCGGTGATCATTTACGGGCGCCGGCACATGCAGCGGCTGGTGCGCAAGGCCGAGGAGGCGTACCCCGGACCGCTTGACGATGCCAGGACCGCCAGCGGCGCCCGGTAGGCGTTACCAGGTACCCCACTTCAGGCTGGGCTCAGGCAGCTTCGGCGGATCGAGGAAGGCAGGCGGCGCGGTGAGGTCCAGCGCGTCGAGCGGCGCGATCGCCGCCGCGTCCCGCCGGGTCAGCGGGGGCAGGTTCCACTTCTGCTCAAGGAGCTTGAGCACGGACGTGTGGTCAAGCACGCCGGTGCAGACGTAGTCCGGCCGCGCGTACGGCGAGACGATCACGGCGGGCACCCGGAACCCGTACCGGTCATAGCGGTGCGGGCCTGCCGCCAGGTTCTCCGCGTTCTTGACCAGCCCTGGGAGCAGCGGCCGCAGCAGCGCCTGCAGCCGGGTCGGGCTGCCGATGAGGCTGCGTCCGTCGACATCGTCGGGCGGGACCGCCGCTGGCGGCGGGACATGATCGTGATAGCCGCCGTGCTCGTCATACACCCAGATCAGCAGGGTGCGGGGCCATCCCTGGCCGTGCATCACCCGGTTGATCACCTCGGCGGCGAAGCTCTCGCCCTGCCGGATGTCCTGCGGGTTCTCCTCGGAGTAGTTGTCGAAGTCCGGATCCACGATGCTGAACGCGGGCAGCGTGCCGTTGTCGGCATCCGTGAAGAACTGGTCCGTGCCGCGGACATGCTGCATGTACCGGCCGATGCCGACCGGGAAGACGTTCGCGGTGAACTGCAGGTCCTTCTGAATCCCCTCGGTCATGCCGCGGACCGCCCGGCTCGCCGACAGCAGCCGCCGCCGGGCCATCCGGCGCTTGTGATGCGCATAGCGGCGGAGCCTGGAAGCGTCCGATGCCACCGGGTGGTAGTTGACCCAGGACACGCCGTGCCTGGTCAGCATGTCGAAGATGGTTCCGGCGGGCGGGTAGTCGAGCAGGTCAAGAGGCGAGTCGTCGATCAGGCCGTGCGCCGTGCCGGCGATGAGGAAACGCCGGTTGGGGAACGTCGGTCCCAGGCACGAGCTGAACCAGTGATCGGCCAGCGGGAAAGTCCTGGCGAGGCCGTAGTAGAACGGCAGGTCGTCTTCGGTCCAGTAGCCCATGCCCGCGGCGGCGCCGGCATCAGCATCGGGCAGTACGGTCTGGGTGCTGGCCACGAACCCGTCGCATTTGCCGTGCCCCCACTGCAGATGGCTGGCATGCCAGCTCTGCGAAGGGGCCTGCGGGTGCTGGTCGGTGGACGGCAGGTGATAGGCCCGAACCGGCTCGCCGCCGGTGGCCGGGTTGGACGACTCGGGCTTCCCGTCCGCGCCGAGCCGGAAGCCCTCGCCGCGGCCCTGCAGCATGCCGAGATAGTTGTCGTAGGAGTGGTTCTCCATCATCAGGACGACGACGTGCTCGATCTGCGGCAGGAGATCGGTGCCGGCCGGCCGGGACGGCGCCGGCCGTGGCCCGGGCTGCTGGCCGCCTGCCTGGCGCTCCCGGCGCCGCACCTCAAGCTGCTCGAGCCGTCCCCACACGGTGCCGCCACCTTTCTCCCCAGATGTTGCGGTATCGTCTCATGCCCCCCGGTCAGGAGACTATGTCGCGATTGCGGAAGCGGCGGAAGGCGAAGGCGAAGAGGACCAGGGCGTAGCACACCGACACCGACGCGCCCTCGATCATTCCGCTCCAGGTGACCTGTGACTGGAGTGCCGCCAGCCAGGAGAACTGCCAGTGGCTCGGCAGGATCTCCCGCCAGGAGCCGAGCGCGGTCACCGCGTCCAGGATGTTGCTGACGATCACCAGGCCCACCGCCCCGCCCACGGCACCGAGCGGCGAGTCGGTCGACACCGACAGCAGGAAGGCCAGCGCGGCCACTACGAGTTCGGTGATCAGCACATAGCCGAGCACGATGCCCAGCCGGGCGAACGCGGTCCCGGCCGGCAGGTCCACGCCGGTGGCCGGCAGCCGCAGCGGATGCCAGCCGAACGCTACCGTCCCGGCCACCAGCGCCATCCCGGCCAGCGCGGTGATCGCGACGGAGGAGTAGGTCAGCGCCACCGCCAGCTTCTGCCGCAGCAACCTGGACCGCGGCACCGGCGCGGCCAGCAGGTACCGCAGCGACGACCAGCTGGCCTCGCTGGCGACGGTATCCCCGCAGAACAGCGCTACCGCCACCACCAGCAGGAAACCGGCCGACACGAAGAAGCTGAACGCCGCGAAGTTGAGGCCGCCGTGGGTCGCCACCGCGACCAGGCCTGGCGTCCCGTTTCCGGCCGACGCCGGGCCGCTTACCTCGAAGGCGCCGACTAGGATCCAGGGCAAGACCAGCAAGATTCCAAACGCGATCATCGTCCGCCGGCGCCGCAGCTGGCGGACCGCCTCCACCCGGAACGGCAGGGTGCGGCGCGGGCTGTATCCCGGCGCGCTGGCGCTGGCTGGCACGGTTGTCATTGCCGCTCCTCCCCGCCGTGGCCGGCCGGGTCAGTCGGACCGGCCTGCTCGGCGGGCTCCGCGGAGCCCGCGATCAGGGCCAGGAACGCATCCTCCAGGCGGCGGTTCGGCATTACCCGGTCCACCGGGACCCCGGCCTCGACAAGCGCGGCCACCACCGCGGAGGCGGCAACGCCGTTGGGATGCACCAGCACGCCGTCGGGGTGCCGCTCGGCGCCGTCGATCCCGTGCAGCCCGGCCAGCACGGTTACCGCCCGCTGCGCCTGCGTGGTGCCCACCACGATTCCGGATCCGGTGCCGATGATCTCGCTTACCGGCCCAGCCGCGAGACGGCGGCCCATGCCCATCACCACCACGTGGCTACAGGTCTGCTCGACCTCTGCGAGCATGTGGCTGGACAGGATTACCGTCCGGCCGTCCGCCGCGTACTGGACGAGGACGTCGCGCATCTCCCTGATCTGCGGCGGATCCAGGCCGTTCATCGGCTCATCGAGCACTAGCAGGTCCGGCAGGCCGAGCATGGCCTGCGCGATCGCGAGTCGCTGGCGCATGCCGTGGGAGTAAGCGCGCACCGGGCGGTCAATGGCCGTGCCCAGGCGTGCTATCGCAAGCACTTCCGCCAGGTGCGAGTCGCCGGCCGGCCGGCCGGTCGCCCGCCAGTACAGCTCCAGGTTGGCCCGGCCGGACAGGTGCGGCAGGAACCCGGGACCCTCGACGAACGAGCCGAGCCGAGATAGCGCCGGCGCACCGGGCCGGACCGGTCGGCCGAAGATCATGATGGTGCCGGCGCCGGCGTGGATCAGGCCCATCAGGATCCGCAGCGTGGTCGTTTTGCCCGCGCCGTTGGGCCCGAGCAGGCCGAGGACCTCGCCGCGGTTGACCCGCAGCGACACCCGGTCGACGGCCAGCTGGCCGTCGTGGTAGCGCTTGGTCAGGCCGGTGATCTCCAGCGGGACGCCGGCCAGCTCGGGTACCAGCGCGTCCCGCGGCCGGCGGCGCCCGGCGGCCAGGATCAGGCCGGCCGCCGCAACTGCCGCCAGCGGCGCTGCCCAGGTCCACCAGGGCACCCCGCCGTTGATGACCGCCAGGGCCGGGTCAGACGGCACCGACAGGCCGGGGCCGGCCAGCGCGACCTGATACGTCGCGGCCTGCTGCGGGGTGGCGTAGGCGAAATCGGTGGTGGTCAGCACCAGCCGGAGCCGGTGCCCGGCGGCGAAGTCGTAGTCGATCACCGGCAGCCGGACGGTGTGCACCGGGCCGGCCGCACCGGTCACCTGCAGCGGCGCGGCGAGCTGGCCGGGCAGCGTCGCGTTGCCCGCCTGGTCGACGTCGTAGACCTTGGCGAAGAGCGTCACCCGGGCCGCGCCGCCGACCCGGACCCGGACCGCGGGCGAGCCGGTGACCTGGACTGGCGCCGGCAGCGGAGCCGACTGGAAGACCGCGCTCTGGCCTGGCATGTCGAAGGTGAGCCCGCCGAGCGAGCCGAGGCCGGGGAAGACTGAGATCGAGGCCGGCGAGCCGCCTGGCGGGCGGATGATCGTCTGCCCGGGCCCGGTCAGCCGAAGCATGGTCCGCCTGGTCCCGCCGAGCCCCGGGTAGCGGGCCGCGGTGGCGACGCCGAGAATCTCGGTGCCGGCCGAAGGGTCGAAGCCCAGGTTCCTGGTCACCGCGAAGGCCGGCTGGCCGGTAGCGGCGGTGCCCCCGGCGCGGCCGGCCGGGGCACCTTCGGCGGCTGGCCGGAACGGCTGGTTCGGCGGCTTCAGCCACCGGTCGAACCACTGCTCGGTTAGCGCGCTGACCCGGCTGGTCTCCTGGTTGCCGCCGTCGTGCCCGCCGGCGAACCAGACCATGTCGACCGGGGCGCCGTTGCGCTTGATGGCCTGGTAGTTCGCGTCCGCCTGGTCCAGCCCGAACAGCGAGTCGTGCTTGCCCTGCACGAGCAGGGTGGGGACATCGATCCGGCCGGCCACGCTCGCCGGGCTGGACCGCTGCAACAGCGAGATCGCCTGCGGGGTCGGCTTCCCGAGCGTGGCGACCTGCCGGTAGACGGCGCAGACCGCGGGCAGGAACCGGCCGCACTGGACGGCCTGCGCCAGGGCCGCCTGGCTGGCCCGGCCCGGCTGGCCGCCGCTCTGGCCGGGCGTGCCCTGGCCGGGCGTGCCCTGGCCGGACCCGGTTCGGCCTGGCCCGCGCTGGCCGCCTGCGCCGAAGCCGACGGACCCCTGGGTGAACAGCAGGCCAGCCCACTGCTTCTTGAAAACGCCGTCTTGCGGGCCGCCGCCCGCCGCATCCGGGAACAGCGCGGTCGCCAGGTTGTTCCAGGTGATCTGCGGGACGATCGCGTCTACCCGGTGGTCGTAGGCGGCGGCCAGCAGGGCGATCCCGCCGCCGTAGGACGCTCCGGCGATGCCGACCCTGGGATCTCCGGGATGATCCAGCAGCACCCGCGGTTGCCTGGCCAGCCAGCCGATCAGTTGCTCGACGTCCTTGACCTCGTAGTCCGGGGAGTCGAGCGCGATCTGGCCGGTGGACTTGCCGAATCCGCGGGCCGACCAGGTCAGCACGGCGAACCCGGCCCTGGCCAGTTGCTCAGCCTGCGGCCGGACCGCGTTCTTGGCCTGGCCGAATCCGTGTGCCAGCAAGATGGCCGGCGCCCGGCCGCTGCCCGCCGGAGTGAAGAAGGTGGCGTCGAGTAGCACGTCCTGGTTGCCTTGCGGGCCGTCGGTAACGGCAATCCGCAGGCTCCGCACGCTGACCGGGGCAGCGCGGCCGGCCGCGACGACCACGACGGCCACCGCGGCGATGACGAGCACGGCAGCCGCAAGCCCGGCCAGCACGCGCGCCCCCGGACGCCTGCGCAGTTTCATACCCGGACGTTAGCAACGCGCAGGCACTGCCCCGGCCCGCTGCCCGAACGCTAACGGCGCCGTAACATGGCCGGCCGCCCTGGCCAGCCGCCGGCCGCTGATCGCGGGCGCAACGGCGGCCCGTCGCTGCGGGCGCGCGCGCCGGCTCTGGCTTCGCGGCGCGGCCAGTCGCACCCCGACTCGTAACTGGCGCGGTTCGTGACTGGGACGAAGTCACAACTGATCACCGGATCAGGCGGTGTTGATCGTGCGCCAGGCCGCTAGCCCTTGGGGGCGACGAACGTTCCCTTTCCCACCACGCTGGCGACTAGGCCGCGCTCGCGGAGCTCCCGCATGGTCCGGCGCACGGTCTGGTAGGCGATCCCCCACTGATCGGCCAGATCCCGCTCTGCTGGCAGCCGGGCGCCTGGCGCCAGGTCGCCAGCAGCAATCCTGGCCGCGATGTAGTCGGCGGCCTGGACGTACAGAGGTGTCGGCGAGTCGGGGTTGAAGATCGGCGGCTCAGCCATGTCGATCACTGTAAGGCAGCGTTGACCTGCCAAAATACTCGCGATGCTATACATCGCTACGTATAGCATTGTAGAGAGTTATCTTCCATGGACGGCCCGAACGCAGCGCTGCGAGGAGTGCGGTGAGCAACGACCGCAAGGACCCGCCCGGTCTGGTGTTCGGTGACGCTGGCGGGTGGATCTCCGGCCCGGCGCTGGACTCCGACCAGTTAGAGCGCAAGCAGCTTGGCGGCCCGTGGTTCGGCATCAACGTCGGCGCGTGGATGAAGGAGTACGGCGGCCGGTGCCGTAGCTGACGAGCCGTTTCTGCCGCGCTCGACGGTGCGCTAGCGGCCGGCCGCATTTCGTCTCCGCGGCCGACAACCGCGGCGGCGATCACGGCGGAGGCTCTTGCCGTGGCGGCGGCAGCCGAGGCGGCTGAGCACCGGCGGTCGCCGAGCATTACGACGCCTGCTGCCACGGCGGCAGACGCGGACCGCGGCACCGGGCTGGCCCGGCTAGGGAGACGACGAGGCAGTAGCTGAGGGAGCCGGCGTCGAGGAGGACGGCGATGTCGGCGATGTCGGCGGAACGCTGGTCGGCGGCCGTGGCGTCGCGCTCGGACGCGGCGTCGCGCTCGGACGCGGCGTCGCGCTCGTCGTCGGGGACGCCGAACTCGCCGGCGTGGTCGGCGAGGCTGGTTTCCGAGTGCTCGCCGGCGGTGAGGTGGCGGGCGCGGGCGAGACTGCCGGCTGTATCGTCGAGGTGCCCTGGTCGGCCGACCAATGGTGATATTTCGTGTTGGCCGCCAGGGCGACCAAGAAGATTGCGATCAGAACCCAGGTCGAGGTCCGGACCCGTCGCATCAGCCGGTCCCGGTCGGCTCTGCGGTTTCCAGGGCGGCGGACAGGTTGATGCCCTCGCGCCGGAGCCCGGCCGCGATCCGGGCCCGCAGCATCCGCCCGACGTCGAACTGCTTTCCTGGCAGCGTCCTGGCCACCAGCCGGACCTGGAAGTGGTCCACGTCGATGCTCTGGACACCCATCACGGCCGGGGAATCCAGCAGCAGCTCGCGCAGTTCCGGCTCCTGGTACGACTCCTCCCCGATCTGCCGCAGCAGGTCACTCACCCGGTAGACATCCAACGCAGCGGGCACCGGCACGTCCACCACGGCACGCGCCCAGTCGCGGGACAGATTGGTTACCTGGGTGATCTGGCCGTTGGGGGTGATCACCACCTCGCCGTCGGCGGTGCGCACCGTGGTCACCCGGAGCGTGACGTCCTCGACCGTGCCGATCGCGGGGTCGGGCAGGCTCGGCACCGAAAGGCGGATGAGATCCCCGAAGCCGTACTGGCGCTCGGTGATGATGAAGAAGCCGGCCAGGATGTCCTGCACGATGCGCTGCGCGCCGAACCCCAGCGCCACGGCTACCACCGCGGCCGGGGCGACCAGGCTCGTCACGGGAAAGGTCAGGGCCGCCGCGACCTGCACCGCAGTAGCGCAGTAGATGACCACCAGGGTGGTCCAGGTGATCACCTGCGCCAGCGCGTGCCGGTGCTTGGCCGCCTCCGAGCGGACCAGCGCGTCCGTCTCCTGCGCATTGGCGTCGATCCGGTCCGTGATCCGCCCGCCCGCCCAGGCCGCGAACCGGGTCACCAAGATCGCTCCCACCACGAGCAGCAGGACCTCCAGACCGCGGCTCGCCCACATCTGGGCTTCGTGCAGTGTCACACCTGAAAACATAGCCGCCCATCGGCCCGGCCGCAGGAGGCCGGCCGGGACGGAAACCCTTGATTTACATTTGATTATGTCTTTATAGTCTTTTGTCATGACGGCTGCTCCTGACCCTGCGGTGAGCCCGCGCCTGGCCGCCGCCGTGCACCGGCACAGCCCCGTCCCGCTGCACCACCAGATCAAGGTCGCGGTACTTCAGGGCGTCGAGGAGGGGTGGCTGCAGCCCGGCGAGCAGCTGCCCAGGGAGCGGGAACTCGCCGATGCCATCGGCGTCAGCCTGGCGCCCGTCCGGCAGGCGATGGCCGACCTCACCAAGGAGGGCTACGTCGACCGGACCAGGGGCAAGGGCACCTTCGTCCGTGATCGCAAGCTGGTCGAGAAGATCCAGATCCTGGGCAGCTTCCACGACTCGGTTCGCCGGCAGGGCCTGGAAACGGCCGTGCAGGTGCTGACCAGCGAGCTCGTCAAGCCATCGCACGAGATCGCGACTGCGCTAGCGCTGCGCGGCCAGCAGGCGTGGTGCCTGCGCCGGCTCGCGCTGCTGGACGGCGAGCCGCTGGCGCTGCTTACCGCGTGGCTGCCGCCCAGGTATGCCCGCGGCGTCCGGCATCTGGACCTCGGCGCCGGCTCGCTGTACGAGGCGCTCGCCGAGGTGCACGGCACGGCGATGACGTCGGCCGACAACATGGTTGAAGTCGACCGCGCCGGGCTCGGCGACGCCGAACTGCTCGGGCTGGCCCCGGGCTCGCCGGTCATGCGGGTAATCGGCATCACCAGGAACCAGCAGGACCGCCCCGTCGAGTACTCCGACGTGCTCTACCGGCCGGAACGGTTCCGGTTCGCCATCGAAAGCCGGCGGCAGACGCCGGAAAGCGAGTCTCAGCCCGCTGGCGGCGCCCCCGCGCCGCACGCCTGATCCGGAGGATCACATGGCAAATGACCTCTCCCCTCCCATCGGATTTCGCCGGCGACGGGCAGCTCTTCGTCCGGAATTCGACCGGCCTGGTCAGGGAGGTGTCCAAGTGGGACGCCCTGATCATGAACTCGCTCGGCATGAACGTCGCGCTGGGCGCCAACTTCCTGCTGCTCTGAGGCCGAAAGGGCTGATGAGGCTCCTGACCCGAAGTGCGACATCGGGGTGATGCGCCGGGAAATAGGGATGATCCCGGACGTCATCTCCGACGTGCTCGACGACGCCGGCGGGCAGATCACCACGCTGGCCAAGCGGCTGGCCAGCCGCGGCGTCCGGCACCTGTGGCTAACCGGCTGCGGCGACTCGGCCTTCGCCGGGCTGGCGGCTGAGCTGGCGTTCCAGCGCCACTCCGGGCTGACCGCGCACCCGGCGCACGCCCTTGACCTGGCTCGGCTCGTCGCCCGGACGTCGACAGCTCATCAACGAGACCATGAGCCGGTGGCTGGATCTGGCCGGGGACCGGCTGGCCGGCACCGGGATCGAGTGCATCTTCGCCCCGGGCAACGACGACCCGTTCTTCGTGGATGACCTGCTCCGCAGCTCGGCATCGGTGATCGACCCGGACGAGCGGGTGATCGAGCTGCCCGGCGGGTTCCCGATGATCTCGGTCGGCTACTCGAACGGGCGCCCTGGGACTCGCCGCGCGAGCTTGACGAGCCTGACCTGGCCGCGGTGATCGACCGGGAGGCCGCCAAGCTCGACGACCCGGGAAAGGCGATCTTCAACCTGCACGTCCCGCCGAAGGACACGCCAATCGACCAGGCGATGGCGCTGGACAAGGAGTTCCGGCCGAAGATGAGCGGCGGGTCGCCGATCATCACCGGCGTCGGCAGCTCCGCGGTACGGGAGGCCATCACCAGGTACCAGCCGATGCTCAGCCTGCACGGGCACATCCACGAGTCCCGCGGCGAGGCGCGGATCGGCCGTACGCTGGCTCGCGCAGGGCTGGACCGTGATCACCGGCGGGTACGGCGGGCTGATGGCGGCGACCGCGCGCGGGGCCGCCGCGGCCGGCGGCCATACCGTGGGCCTGCCGATGGCACCGTGGGAGCACCTTATGCCGGAGGCGACCAACGCCGAGCTGCGCTGGAGCGACGACTACGCGCAGCGGCTCGCGCGCCATCTTCATCGGCCAGGCCAGCGCGCCGTACGTCAGGCGGGCAGCTCGAACCAGACGATACGGCCGATTTCGCCGTCGCTGATGACACCCCACCTGCTGGCGAGACGGCAGACGATTTGCAGGCCGCGCCCGTGCTGCTCGCCTGCCCGGGGTGAGTAGTCCCAGCGGCCGCCCTGGTCTTCGACTTCGACCCGGATACGGTCGCCGCCGGTGATGGCGACCCGGACGGTGAACTGCCCGCCCGGCTTGCCCGAGTCGCTATGCGCCACCGCGTTGGCGGCGAGCTCGGATAAACACAGGACCGCATCGTCGATGACCGCCGGGCAGCCGCACATGATGCCGCGCACGAAGCGGCGCGCCTCGCGGACGAATTCGGCCCGCCCGGGAAACGTGCGAGACCTGGCCAGGTCCGGCAGCGCGGCAGTGGTCTCCCCCATGCAGTCGTCTCCCCGTCTCGGCGGCCACACCAGTTCCGCGGACGCTCTAAGAGCACTTTAATTCGAGCCAAGAACAAAGTTGCGCCATTTTAAAAGTTTGCATATTGCTGTCTCGTATAGAGAAAAAGCCTACGAATAAATTCATTCCATAGCGTGCCATGAGATACCCGCATATCGGGTGGTACGCATTCACCGCCGGAATGCGGCTGGGCTAACCGTCAGGCGCGGGTGCCGGACCCGAGCGCGATGTCGCACGGCGCCGGACCGCCCGGACCGGTGCGAGCTCCCGCCAGGTGGCGGCCGCGGCGTCGCGGTGCCGGACGAAGTCCACCGCCTCGGCGGGGCGGCCTGGCCAGCGCAGCGTGGTGACCGAGGCCGGCGTGCTGGCCACCACGTGCCCGTGCGCTACTACGTGCGAAGGCCGGACCTGGCGCCGTACCACGTCGAACGGGCCGCTAGCCGGCAGCAGCAGGAAGCTGGCCGGGCGGCCGGGCACGATGCCGTACTGATCGCCGAGGCCGAGTACGGCCGCGGCCCGGTCGGTGACCATCGCGAAGCACTCGGCGATCTCGGCCGGCGCGGTGAGCTGGGTGGCATGCGCGCCGACGAAGGCGACCTGCACCGGATTCCCGGTGCCGAGCGGGTACCAGGGATCCATGATGTCGTCGTGGCCGAACGCCACGTTGATGCCCGCCGCGAGCATTTCCTTGACCCTGGTCAGCCCGCGGCGCTTGGGGTAGTCGTCGAGGCGGCCCTGCAGGTGCAGGTTGACCAGCGGGTTGCTGACCAGGTTGATGCCGGACCTGACCAGGATCCGCTCCAGCTTGAGCGCGTAGGCGGAGTTGTAAGAGCCCATCGCGGTGGTGTGGCTGGCGGTCGCCTTCTCCCGCAGCCCGCTGCGGGCCGCCAGCGTGGCGAGCACCTCGGCGAACCTGGACTGCTCGTCGTCGATCTCGTCGCAGTGCGCGTCTACCATCAGCCCACGGCGGACCGCGATGTCGGCCGCGATCTGCAGCGACCGGACACCGTCCTCCCTGGTGTCCTCGAAATGCGGGATCGCGCCGATCACGGTGGCGCCCCGCGCCGCGGCGTCGGCGATCAGCCGCTCGCCGCCGGGAAATGAGCAGATGCCTTCCTGCGGGAACGCGACGAGCTGCAGGCCGATGACGTCCCTGACCTGATCGGCCACCTCGGCCAGTGCGTCGAGCGCGACCAGGCCGGGATCGGTCACGTCGACGTGGCTGCGGACGTGCAGCACCCCGTTCGCCACCTGCCAGCGGAGCACCTCGGTGGCCCGGTCGATCACGTCGGACCGGCTGAGCATCGTCTTGCGCTCGGCCCAGCAGGCGATCCCCTCCCACAGCGTGCCGCTGGCGTTCCACCGCGGCTCGCCTGCGGTCAGCGTCGCGTCCAGGTGCACGTGCGGCTCGACGTAGGGCGGCGTGGCGAAGGCGCCGCCGGCGTCGATCACGGTGCGGGCCGGCGGCAGGTCGGCGCCTTGGCCGGCCGCCGCATCCCGGGCCGGGGACGGCCGGATCTCCGCGAACCTGCCCCGGTCCACCAGCAGGTCGCTGAGCGCTCCGCCCGGCTGGCCGGCCAGCCGGGCCCCGCGGACGACAAGGTCGATCACCGCGCCATCGCCTCCTGACCGGTTGCTTGTGCCGTCATCACCGGAAGCACTACCCGCCGGGCCCCCGGATCAGCCCGGGTCCGGCAGATCTGCCGGACCCGTACCTGGCTTCCTTATCGCTGGGCGCGGCGGTAGCGAAGCGGCGGCCGCTGGTGCGATACGGCGACGAGACCGCGATGCTGCTCCCCCGCACCGCGACCGAGGCGCAGGCGCTGGTCACCCGCATCCTCGGCCCACTGCTCCGGCACGACGCCGAGCATGGCGCCGGCAGCTGAGCTGACCGGCGGGCCGGCTAGCGCACGCTCGGGTCCGGCCCGGTGACGGCCACCCATTCGGACAGCTCGGCGGCCAGCCGGGCATCCTCGGCCCGCCTGCCGCGCGCTGGCAGGCGCGGCCGCGCGCGGACATGCCGCCGGTCTTGCCGCGCCGCCTCGGCGGCAGGCCCCAGCCCGACGGTTACGCCGCCGCCACCGCCGGGCGAGTGACCGAGCATCAGCGTCCCACCGGAGGCCTCGGCGATCCGGCGGGCGATGTCCAGGCCAAGCCCGGTGGAGCCGCCGCTGGACATGCCCCGCAGCGTCGGGTCGGGCGCGGAGAAGCCGGGGCCATCGTCGGTGACGATCAGCCAGGCGCCGCCGCCCGCCCGGCCGCTGACCCGGACCGCGAACGCCGCACCCTCGGGGGTATGCGCGAACACGTTCTCCAGCAGGATGTCCGCGCAAGCGGCCACGTCCCTGGCAGGCGCGCGGACCGGCAGGCGGCCTGCCGTCACGTCGACGGTCATCTGCCGGTCCTGATCTTCCGCCAGCGCCCGCCAGAAGGCAGCCCGGCTGCGGACCACCTCGGCCGCGTCGCAGGCCGCCGTGCCCGCCGCGTCCGACGGCCGCCTGGCCTCGCGGATTATCTCACTCACCGTGCGGGTCAGGCCGTCGACGTCGTTTATAACCCGGGCCATCTCCTCCTCGTCCCGCAGCGACTCGGCGTCGATCCGGAGAGCGGTCAGCGGGGTCCTGAGCCGGTGCGAGAGGTCAGCGACGGTCTCCCGCTCGTGTGCCAGCAGCTCGCCGATGCGCGCGGCCAGCCGGTTCAGGCCCGTGCTCACCTGGCGGACCTCAGGCGCTCCCTCGATCGGGGCGCGAGCAGACAGGTCGCCGGCGGCCAGCGTCTCGGAGGCGCGGGCCAGCGTCCGGAGCGGCCGCACCAGCGACCGGGCCAGCTGGGCGGATACGATCACGCTCAGCGCGAGCAGGCCGAGCCCGATGCCGCCGAGTACCAGCCAGGCGTGCAGCACGCCGTGGCTCAGCTTGGCATCGGACACGAAGGTGCGGACCACCGCGGTGCCACCGGGCAGGCCCTGGACCGGCACCAGCACCTCGACGCCGCCGGGGACACCGGCCGTGAAGCTGCGTCCCCTGGCCGCCAGCTGGACAGCCGATGACCGCCTGGCCGGCGGTCCGAGGGTCCGCCCGCCCGGCAGGAAGACGGTGACCGGCTGGCCCTCGTTCTGCGCGTTCACCCTGGCCACGGCCAGCCGCAAGTTCGGCGCGTCCAGGGTGGCGACCAGCGGCACCATCCACTGCGTCTGGATGGTGGCCGTGCTCTTGGCCTGGTCAGCCGCGAAGGTGCGCAGCAGCAGCGCCAGCGGCACCAGGAACGAGACCAGGACCAGCGAGCTGATCGCCACGACCAGCGCGATGATGCGCAGTCTCATCGGGGCGCGCTGAGCTTGATTCCCACGCCCCGCACGGTATTCAGGTAGCCGGGCCGCTGGGCGCTCTCGCCCAGCTTCCTGCGCAGCCACGAGACGTGCACGTCGACGGTCTTGTCCGCGCCGCCGTAGGGCAGCCGCCACACGTGCGTCAGCAGATCCCGCCTGGTCACGACCTGGCCCGCGTGCTGCGCGAGGTAATGCAGCAGGTCGAACTCGCGGCGGCTGAGGTCGAGGCGGGCGCCGTCGAGCGTAGCCTCGTGAGCTTCCGCGTCCAGCCGCAGGCCGCCGACCTCGATCGGCGCGTTGCGCTTGGTCTGCTGCTCCGCCGAGCGTCGCAGCACCGCCCGGATCCGGGCTTCGATCTGGCCGGTGCCGAAGGGCTTTACCAGGTAATCGTCCGCGCCCGCGTCGAGTGCCCTGACGATCTCGGCCTCATCGTCTCGGGCGGTGGCGACGACCACCGGTATCTTGCTGATCGCGCGGAGCATGCGCAGGGCCTCGTAGCCGTCCAGGCCAGGCAGGCCCAGGTCAAGGATGACCAGATCCGGGGGCGCGTCGAGTACCTGCGTCAGTGCATCCATCGCGCTGGAGGTGCTGGCGACCGCGTGGCCGCGCTCGGTGAGCGCACGGATCAGGGCAACGCGAATAGCTGCATCGTCCTCTACGAGCAGCAGCTGAGCCATGCTAGGACGTTATCAACGGATAGCGACTCGTACCGACATCGCGACACCGGGCACCGGCACGAGGGCAGCTCTGTTGACCTGGTCTTTACGCTGTCTTAACGCTGACCGGGCCAGCCTCGGGTGGTGCGCAACAGGATCTTCATTGGCGTCGGCGCCTGGCTGCTTGGCGCGGTCACGGCGACTGGCGGCAGCTTGCTCGCTGTTTCCCAGCTCGGCCGGGGGCTCGTCGACACGACGAATCAGCAGCTGACCGCCGGCGCGATCAACGACGCGCTCGCCCGCGAGAAGGCCGAGCAGCTCATGACGCCGACGCCGAGCCTGCCGCGCACCGGGCAGCCGTCGCCCACGGCCCACGCGGTGCACACCGTCCGCCCGGGTGCCCGGCACCATCAGATTTCCCCGGCGCCGTCACCCGCCCCAGCGTCAGCACCCGCCCCGACGCTGCTGGCGTCCGCGGGCGGAACGGTCCTGGCCAGCTGCCAGCCGGCCGGTGCGTACCTGGTCTCCTGGAGCCCGCAGCAGGACTTCGAGGCGCAGAACGTCATCCGCGGGCCGGCCGCGATCGTGAGCGTCCGGTTCGGCGCGCCATCCCAGTCCCTGACGATGCGCGTGACCTGCCACGGGGCAACTCCCGCGGTGCTGCTGCCCGGCTGGGGCGGCGGCTCGGGCGACGATGGCGGTACCGGCGGGGACGAGTGACGGCGGTACCGGCCGGGAGTAACGGCAGTACCGGCCGGGGACCGAGTAGCTGACCGCGGGGCGGTGCCCCCGCGGTTTGCTGGCTAGCGGTGCGCGGCGGTCCGCCGCTCGACCAGCAGGGCCAGGGTGGGGCAGGCCATGGCGGCCCGGCGTGCCAGGCCGACGAGTTCCCTTGGCACCGCGGCGCCCGGAATGATCGGGTACCCCCATGGATCGAGCTCGATGACCTCAGGGAGCAGCTCAGCGCAGATGCCATGACCAGTGCACATGATCGGGTTGACGCGCAGGTGATGGCTCACCGGAACTCCTCGTTTTCGGGTATCGGCAGCAGCGGCGGTCGCCGGATGCCGTAGCAGGGGCCGTAGCTGTCGTGCCACCGGGCGTCGGCACTGAAGGCCCGCAGCGCGCTGCCGACCAGCTGGGTCGCCCCGTCCGGGTGACGGCAGGCGCCACGTCCCTCGATCAGCGGAATCAGCCCCTCGGCCCGGGCCGCCCCGTCACCGCGGCCGCCCTGGTAAGCGAGATCGGCCAGCACGTCGGCCAGCGCAGGCAGCCCGAGCACGCACGGGCCGCACTGCCCGGCGGTCTGCCCGGCCAGGTAGCGGGCTACCCGGGCGGTCTCGGCCAGCCCGCAAGCCGACTCCGGCAGCACGGCCAGGATGCCCGCGCCCATGGCCCCGCCGACCGCGCGCAGCGTCGGATGACTCATCGGCACCGGCCACGCCGTCTCGGCCGGCAGCCACGCACCGAAGTAGCCGCCGACCAGCACCGCCTGCGGCCGCTCGGCCGGGCCGCCGGCCAGCAGCACGATCTCGCCGATCGGGGTGCCCAGCTCGATCTCGTAGACGCCCGGGCTGGCCACCGCGCCGCTGACGGTCACCAGCGTGGTACCGGCCGCGGCCGGCAGGCCGGCGCCGCGGAACCAGCTGGCCCCGAAGCGCGCGATGAGCGCCACGTGGGCCAGGGTCTCGACGTTGTTGACTAGGGTGGGACGGCTGCCGACGCCACGCTCGTGCACCCGCGGCGGCGCGAACGTGGGCCGCGCGGCGCCGCCGTTGATGAACTCGACGATCGCCGACTGCTCGCTCGAGGTGTAGCCAGCCGGAATCGCGACAATCCGGGTCGGCACCGAATCGATCCCGGCCACCTGCCTGGCTTCCGCCGCCGCCTCCAGCCTGGCCAGCAGCCGGTCGTCCTGGTGGTGCACGCACAGGTAGGCCTCCTTGGCGCCGACGCTGCGTGCGGCCAGCGCGATGCCGTCCAGCACGAGATGCGGCGCCCGGCTGAGCAGCAGCCGGTCCTTGCGGCTGGCCGGCTCGCCCTCGGCGCCGTTGGCAACGACCACGGCGGACCGCCTGGCCGCAGCGACGGCCCGCATCTTCCTGGCGGTCGGAAAGCCCGCGCCGCCGCGTCCGGTGAGACCGGCTCGCTCCAGGGTGTCGATGAGCCGGCCCGGCCCGCTCCGCTGACCGCAGCGCGGCAGCGGGCCGTATCTGAGCTCATGCTGCAGCAGGCCGGGCTGGCTGTCGCCGAGTCCGGCCAGCAGCCGCGGCAGCCGCAACTGCGGCGGCAGCGATCGGATAGCGACCACCGTCATGGCGTCAGATCTCCCGTGTTCCTCATAGCCCCGTCCCGGCGGCGACGGTCCAGATGGACACCACGCTTGCCGCCGCGGCCAGCACGACGCCAAGCCTGACCAGCTTCCGATCCGGCCAGAGCAGGGCGATCCGGGCCGCGACGGCCCCGAAGACGGCCGCGATGCAGGCGACGGTCAGGTAGGACACCCATGCCGTGCTCCGGTCCGTGCCGATGCCCGCACCATGCAGCAATGCCGCCGGCCAGCACAGGTAGCCGCACCAGTGCACGGCGCGCCAGGCCCGGTAGCCCAGTCTCTGCCGCAGCAGGCTGGTGATCATCAGCGCGATAACTAGGTCGAACGCGACCGCGCCGAGTCCCAGCCAGAACGCCTTGTAGGTGCCGTCGAACGGCACGACCGCGTCGCGCAGGCTGATCGAGGTGTACGTGTCCGCCACGGTCGTGCCCACGTGCAGCGCGAGGAAGACCAGGACCAGCAGCCCCAGGTTCCGGTGCATGCCGACGGTCAGGAAGCGCGGCCAGCGCGGGCTGGAGAACCGCGCGGTAATGAGCACCCCCATGACCACGCTGGCGGTCAGCAACACGAGCGTGACCAGGCCCGCTGCCCGGGTGGCGTACCACAGGCCAGGGCCGTGCAGGCTGGCGCTCATATCGCGGCGACTGCCGCATCGTCAGCGGGCCAGCCGGCCAACGTCAGCACCGTCCCGTCGTGGCTGACCAGCCGGGACGGCAAGCGGAGCGCGGCCAGCCAGCCAGCCGCCAGCTGCCCGCGGATGATCGCCGCGGTGCTGGCAATGTTGGCATCGACGCAGGTAGCCGCGGATACGCTCACCGCCCGCCAGCGGCCGGCTGCGGGCAGGCCGGTGCCCGGTGCCAGGATGTGATGCAGTAGCCGGCCGCCGCGGTTCCACCGGCGGGCCGCCGTGCTCGACGTCGCCAGCCCGCCCGCCGCGATGGCAACCACCTGCCCGGGAGCACGCAGGCCCGGCTGACGGCCCTGGTCCCCGGCCGGCTCCGGCGCGGGAAGGTAGTCGACCACCTCGACCCGCCAGCCGTCAGCTGGCGGCGGGCCGGCCACGGCAATGTCTCCGCCGAGATTCACCAGTACGCCGCTGCCGGTGAATTGCCAGATCAGGACGGCAGCCCGGTCTGCGGCCAGGGCCTTTGCGGTGGCGCCGAGATCGAGCAGCACGCCGGCCGGCACCCGCGCCGATCCGCGGGCCCGGTCAAGCTCGACCGTCTGCCAGCCGGCCGCCGGGACCGGGCCGCTGGGCAGCGCGGACGAGTCCCGGCAGACCTCGGCGAAGTCCCGGTCATAGCCAAGACTGACCAGTGACCGTCCGCAGGTGGGATCGACGTCACCACCGGTCATCCAGGCGGCCGTCAGCGCCGTCTGGATCGCCTCGGCGAACAGCGGGCTCACCGGGACGGTGCGCCCGCCGGCTGCGTTGAGCGTGGAGAGCTCTGAATCTGGCCGGAACCTTGAGCAGGCCAGGTCGATGGCCTGCAACTCGCCGGACAGGATCCGGTACCCGTCATCCAGCGCAGCCGGATCGCTGACCAGCAGTGATCCGAACGTTCCCAAGGCGGTGAACGTCCGCCCGGCCACCGTGACTGTGGCCGGCCCGACGGCGTTGATGGCGGAAGCCGCGGACGCGGCTGCTGGGGCGGCCATCTGCTATCCGCCTCCGTGCGAGCCGCTGGAGGACGTGTGCGCCGGGCTCGGGGCGGGAGCCGGGGCCGGTGGCGCGGGCGGCGGGGCGGGCGCTGTCGCAGGCGGGGCCGCGGGCGCCGCTGCCGCCACTGGCGCCGGCGCGGCCGGTACCGGGTGCGGCCTGCGCCGGTGCCGGCTCGGGCGCTTTGGCGCCGGGCAGCTGGCAGGCACCTTCACTATGCCGTACGCGACCCGCGCCGTCGGCTGTGCTGGCCGCGCAGCCGACTTCACCGGCGCCTTGGTTGCGGTGGCCGCGGTGCTCGCGGTGTTGGCGCCGGCCGACCGCGCGAACAGCGTCGCGAACGCCACGGTGGCGATGGCACTCAGCTGGGTAGCCCGCCAGGTCAGCCGGGAAATACGGCGAATGCCGTCGTCACGTGCCAGTCCTGGGGGCAAAGGTGGGTAGCTCATGGGGCCCTACCTCACCGGAGTTGGCGTTAAGAGCCAGCCAAGAACCGCTCAAGAGCGTCTTCAGGCCGGCCGGGGCTGCCGGTGCATCCCGCATCGGGCCCGGGGGAGCAGGCCCAGGTGCTGCACCGGGACGACGCGATCTACCCGCTGGCCGAGCCGCACCCGCCAGTGGTGGTCAACACGATGTGGCCGCTTGATGAGTTCACCGCGGAAAACGGCGCCACCAGGTTCATCCCGGGCAGCCACGGCTGGGAACCGGGCCGCCAGCCGGCCGCCGGGGACACCGCGGCGACTGCCACCATGTCACCGGGCTCGGCCATGTTCTACCTCGGCAGCCTGTGGCACGGCGGCGGGGCCAACGCCACCGCCGAACCGCGGCTTGGCGTGATCCTGGAGTACGCCGCCGGGTGGCTGCGCCCGCAGGAGAACCAGTGCCTGGCAGTCCCCCGCGACGTCGCCCGGCAGTTGCCGGAACGGCTGCAGGAACTGCTCGGCTACAACATCTACCCGCCGTTCCTCGGCTACGTTGACGGCGTTCACCCCCGCAGGGTGCTATCAGCCGGCGAGTGACAGCAGGCCGGAGGGCCTCCCGGCTGAGGTCGAGCCGACCCGGCCGGGGAGGATGGCAAGGTGCCAACCACCGTCGTCAACCTCAAGGGCCATCGCGACGACCCGGCTTTCGCCGACGTGGTATACGTCGGGCGGGCCATGCACCGTGGCGGCTGGCAGCTGCCGGCTTCCCGCTGGCCAGCCCGTTTCGTCCTGGCCCGGACGGCAGCCGGGAGCAGGTCGTGGCCAGCTACCGCGAGTACCTGCTGGGCCGCCCGGATCTGCTGGCGCTGCTGCCGGACCTTCGCGGGCGCAGGCTCGGCTGCTGGTGCGCGCCGCTGCCCTGCCACGCCATGGTCATCGCCGAACTCGCCGACGCAGGCCGGCCCGGCTAAGCCGCTGGCACCGGCCAGCCCGGCCCTGGCCAGCAGTGGTTAACATCTAGCCGGCTCCCGCCGGTCAAATCGTAACCACTGAGTGGATCTTCGTAACTGGTGAGGCTGGTGTGATGAGTGTGTCCCATTGCTGCTGCCAGCAGTCATCGCCTCCGCCCCGGCCGGCGCCAGCGGCTCTTTGCACTGCCTTCGCTTTCCTGAGTCTTCTGCGCAGCGACGAGTGCGCAGCGACGAGCCACATCAGCGACGATTACCTTGCCCGGGTCGCCACCGAGCGAGGTCCTCCCGGCCGGGCAATGACCCGCAGTCCCGGCTGGTACCGACGCGGCGAGCGCCCGCCTCACCAGCTGCCGCCGTCAAGCCGGACCGCTATCGCGCTGGGCCGGAACTGCCTAGCCGGCCCGGCGGTAGGCGCGGACGGCGAGCGGCCCGAACACGATGAAGATTCCGGCCAGCCAGGCGATGCTCTTCAGCAGGTTCGCCTCGATCGGGCCGCCGAGTGCCAGCGCCCGCATCGTGTCGACGACGTAGGTCACCGGCTGGTTGCTGGCGAATGCCTGCAGCCAGCCCGGCATCGTCGCGATCGGCACGAATGCCGAGCTGACGAACGTGAGCGGGAACAGCCAGATCAGCCCGAACGCCTGCACCGATTCCTCGTCCCCGATGGCCAGCCCGGTATAGGCGGCGATCAAGCAGATCGCCAGCCCGAACACGGTGGCCAGCAGCACCATGCCCACGGCGGGGACAGCGCCGTTCTTGAACGAGAACCCGACCGCGTAGCCCACCCCGACGATGATCAGGATCGTCACGACCATGCGGACCGTGTCGGCGACCAGCCGGCCGGCCAGCACCGCGGAGCGCGCCATCGGCATCGACCGGAGCCGGTCGATCACGCCCTTCTTCAGCTCCTGCGCCAGCGCGATGGCAGTGCCGAACGACGCGAATGCCGCGGTCTGCGCGATGATCCCCGGCATCAGGAACTCGACGTAGGTGTTACCTGGCACCGGGATCGCGCCGCCGAAGACGAAGCTGAACAACAGCACGAACATCACCGGCTGGATCACGGTGAACACGATGTAGGCAGGTACCCGCGTCCAGACCAGCAGGTTGCGCCTGGCCAGCGTGAGCGTGTCGCTGACCGCCCAGCGAGCCTGGGTGACCAGGCCGGGCGTGCCTGACTGCGCGGCGACGGCGGTCATGACGCCACCTGCGCACTGTCGGTGCGGCGGGCATCCTTGCCGCCGCGGCCGCGGCCGCGGCGGCGTTTGCCCGGCTGTTCATCCTCGGCGGCGTGCCCGGTCAGGGCTAGGAACACGTCGTCAAGGGATGGCCGGCGCAGCGCGAGCCCGCGGGTCTCGACGCCGGCCGCGTCCAGGCCGCGCACCGCGTCGATCAACGCCTCCGAGCCGCGGCCGCCGACGCCGACGCTGATCACGCCGGTATCCGCGTCGGCATGCGGCTCGCCCTCGCCGATCGGCTTGATCGCGGCGACGGCATCGGCGACCCGGCGCCGGTCGGGCACCGTGAACTCCAGCACGTCCCCGCCGATCCGGCCCTTCAGCTCCTCGGCCGTGCCCGCCGCGATGACCAGGCCATGGTCGATGACCACGATCTGATCGGCCAGCTCGTCGGCCTCGTCCAGGTACTGGGTAGTGAGCAGCAGCGTCGTCCCGGCGGCGGCCAGCGACCGGATGATATCCCACATGCCCAGCCTGGATATCGGGATCCAGGCCGGTCGTCGGCTCGTCCAGGAACAGGACCTTGGGGTGCCCGACCAGGCTGGCAGCCAGATCCAGGCGGCGCTGCATGCCGCCGGAGAACCCTTTCGCCGACCGGTCGGCGGCCTCGGTCAGGTCGAACTGCTCCAGCAGCTCGACCGCGCGGCTGCGGGCACTCGGCCAGCTCAGGTGGTAGAGCCGCCCGATGAGCTCCAGGTTCTCCCGGCCGGTGAGCTCCTCCTGGATGGCCGCCGACTGGCCGGCCAGCCCGATCGAGCGGCGGACCGCCGCGGCTTCGCGCACGACGTCATGGCCCTCCACTATGGCCCGCCCTTTGTCCGGCTGCAGCAGCGTGGTCAGGATGCGCACTGCCGTGGTCTTGCCTGCGCCGTTCGGCCCGAGCACGCCAAGCACCGTGCCGCGGGGTACCGACAGGTCGATGCCGCGCAAGGCGCGGACCTCGCCGAAGGACTTCGCCAAGCCCTCCACCAGAATCGCCGGCGCCGGACTGGCCGGCCCCGGGCTGCTAGGTGACACAGATTCCTCCAGATCAGGTCGTCGGCCTTCATCAACCACTAGCACATGGTGCTGACAGGCCGTGGCGACGGAACTCACCGGTGGCCGGCCGCTATGCCCGAAGGGCCCGTTTCAAATCTTGCGACAGCGGCATCGGCACGAGCGTCCAGGGCCCGGCGAACCTCAGCTCTACGGCAGCGTCACCACAGGTCGCCGCCGGTAAGCACGTAGATGAACGGCACTAGCGGGATGAGGCCGAGGATGGCCCAGGCTAGTTTCGAGCCGCGCCCGATGTCCTGGCGGGACAGCAGGTCGATCCACATGAGCACGACGGCGAGCGGATGCAGGAAGCAGATGAGGAGCTCGAAAAGCTTCTTCATGCCCCGAATCTACCCGCGGGCCGGGCGGCCACGCTCCAGCGAGGTCGCGACCCGCCACCATTGAGATCCGGCCGATCCGGACCGGTACGCCGCGATCATTGCACTTTGTCGTACTGAGATGCCTGCAGGTGATACAGCTCGGCGTACCTGCCGCCGAGCGCGAGCAGCTCGGCGTGCCCGCCCTGCTCGATGACGCGGCCCTCATGCAGGACATAGATCCGGTCTGCCTGCCGGACGCTGGCCAGCCGGTGCGTGATGATCAGTATGCTGCGGCCCTCGGCATGCCCGCGGACGGAATTGAACAGCGCGTATTCGGCGCGCGCGTCCAGGGCGGCGGTGGGCTCGTCCATGATCAGCAGCGGCGCGGACCGATAGAAGCCGCGGGCCACCGCGACGCGCTGCCACTGCCCGCCGGAAAGCTCGGCGCCGTCCTTGAACTGGCGGGCCAGCAGGGTGTCGTAACCGCGGGGCAGGCCATCGATTACCGTGTCGGCTCCGGCCGCTGCGGCCGCCTCGGCCAGGGCAGCGGAGTCGGCGGCCCGGCCCATGGTGATGTTGTGGCGCGCGGTCAGCGGCCAGTTGGCGTGGTCTTGCGCGATCACCGCGATCTGGCTCCGCAGCTGTTCGGGATCCATCTCGGTGATCGCGGTCTGGTCCCAGTGCACCACGCCGGAATCGGGCTGGTACAAGCCGGCGATGATCTTGGCAAGCGTGGTTTTGCCGGATCCGTTCTCGCCTACCAGGGCAATCACCTCGCCGCGGCCGATCTCCACGCTGACGTCGCGCAGCGCCGGGTCGCCGTCGCCGGGGTAGCTGAAGGTGATGCTGGCTGCGGTGATCCGGCCGAATCCGCGCGATGCGGGCTTAGCCCCGGCGCGCCTGACGCGGCCGGCCGCGTCGGCGCAGAAGGCCAGGTAATCGGAGAAATAGAGCCCTTCCTCGTAGCACTGATTCACCGCGTACAGCAGCGTAGCCAGTGATGCCTGGGCTGAGCGGATCGTCAGCACCGCGGTGCCAGCGACCGCCAGCTGCACGATTCCGGTCGCGAGCAAGATGCCCAGGACCACGTACACGCCGGCGGTGGCAACGCCGTGCGCGGCATTGGCGATCACCTGCGTGACTGCCTGCCGCCGGGCCGCGCCGAGCCGGGCATCGCGCTCGTAAGCGGCCAGCCGGGCAACGCGGGAGAGTAAGAAGCTGCGCATCGTGAACGAGCGCAGCTCAGCCGCCGTCCGCCGCTCGGCCATCAGATCCGTCAGGATCCATTTCCGGCGGCGGCTGTCGGCCAGCGCGAAGCTCGTCGTATACCCGATCCTGGCCGAGCGGACCGCGGCCCAGCCGCCCGGTAGTTCGGCGACCAGCAGCAGCCCGAGCAGGACGGGTTGCAGCACAGTGATCACCACCGCCGCCGAGGTGATCCCCACCGCGCCGGTCACGCAGTTGATCACGTCCGAGACGACTCGCGGCGCCGCATACAGGCCCCGGTCGCGGGCCCGCAGCATCGCGTCGTGGAATCCCGCGTCGTCGAAGGCGGCCAGCTCCACCTGGGTCGTCAGGTCGAACAGCCGGATCTCGACCTCCCGGTCGACCTGCGGTTCCAGCCGCGACTGCGCCCAGCCCGCCGCCGCCTGCAGGCCGGAGCGCGCCGCGGTTGCGATAGCGACCAGCGCCAGTGACGGGATCGCGGCGCGAATCCGTTGCGGGGTAGGACCAGCCGCGAACAGCGCCTCCAGCACGCCGGCCGTCGCGAGCAGCGCGTATCCGGTGAGCACCCCGGAGGCAAGGTTCAGCACGATCGTCGCAATCAGGTCCCGGCGGCTCGCGTCGCGGCCCAGCCGTAGGGCATGGGCGACGATTGCAGGGAACTGCCGCGCCATCGCGCGGAAGCTGGTCGAGGCCATCCGCTCGTCGTAAGCCGCCCAGTACGAGGCCGCGAGCTCGGCGGTGGACTCGTCGGCATCCGGCTGCGCAGGCGCTTCCGCAGTCGGCCGATCCGCGCTGCGCCGACCGGAAGCGATCCGCACCGTAACCCGCTCCCTCCGGCACGAAGGGCAGCCACCCGCGCGCCGGCCCGCCCATGCATGCAGCACCAGTATGTGAACCGGAATGGCTAATGGCCAGCCGGTTTTGCCCGGGTAAGAGTTAGCCGGGCAAGAGGTTGCGGAGCAAGTGCTGGCGCGGGTCAGCGCAGCGGGTTGACGGGAGTCAGCTCGGGTGGGCAGGTGCCGCTGATCACTGCCGGCGCGGACCGCGTCTTCCGGCGAGCCGGGTACGGCGCCTGCTTCGCGTGCTCGCCGGATCGCGGGCGGCAGCCGCCAGAATCCGCGGCCTCGAAGAGCGGCTCCGCCGATCTCGTCGCCGTGCAGACGATATCCGCGCCGCGCACCGCATGCCGGGTCTCCCGGGCCGGCCCACGGTGACGCCCGGGTGCGCGGCCCGCAGCCGCTCGCAAAGTTCCTCGCTGCGCTGCTGGTGCCTGCTGTATACCCGGATCTCGCCGATCGGCCGGACCGCGCAGACTCCGGCGACCTGAATAGGAAATGCGCTGGAGCTAACCTCAAGTCTTATCTGCTGGCCGGCCAGCCGGGCGCGCCGGCCGGACCTCATTCCATAAAGAGCTGCTGGCGGTATTTCCGGCAAGCCGGAGTATATTCCTATCTGTGCCCATCTATTCATTCGGCAGTCCAGATCTATGTCCGTAAGGAAAATAATCCGGGCCGACTCTAATCTGTGAAAGCGCAGCCGAGTCTATTACCATGAGTGCAGCTCGATGCTTTATTGCCGCCGTCGTGAGCGTCCGCTCGCGAGTGGTCAATCGGGAGAAGGGCGGAACCCGTGAGCACACAAGGGAAACTGACCAGCCAGGCCGAGGCCGCGGCCGCGGCCGCGGTACCCGAGCAGGCCAGCAGGGCCGGAGCCGTGAGCATGCCAGGAAAACTGGCCATCGGGGCCAACGGCAAGGTGACCGGGCCGGCCAGCATCGGCTACAACGATCCGTTCCCGTGCGTTAACGGATCCTGGGGATCCAAGGCAATTCAGGGCGTCGTTATGCACACAATGGTCGGTAACCTGCCCGGCACGATCACCGTCTTCAACGACCCCTCTTATCAGGCCAGCGCGCATTTCGGCATCAATCAGCAAGGCCACATCCACCAGTTCGGCCCGATCGGCCAGGGATGGATCGCCTGGGCGGAGATGGCAGGCAATGCCACCTGGTACTCGATCGAGCACGCCGACAACGCCAACACCGAGAATCCGCTGACCGACGCCCAGATCGCCGCGTCCGCTCAGCTGGTGGAGGCGCTGTCCGCGTTCGCCGGGTTCCCGCTGCAGGTGACCGACAGCACGGGCGGGCGCGGTTACGGCACTCACGTCATGGGCGGTGCGGCCTGGGGCGGTCACACCTGCCCGGGGCCCGGGCCGCGGGCCGGCCAGCGGCACGCGATCATCAAGCTCGCCAGGCTGATCCGGCATCCGCCGCCGCCGGAGCCATGGCAGGCCAGGGCGCTGGTGAAGGCCGCGGCGATCGAGGCTGAGCTAGCCGGCCTGGTGACGCTGCTGCAAGCGCACCAGTGACCTGGCGATCCCCGAATACGGCAATATGACCATTAGTTCCACCACTAGCATGTGGCTCCATGCGATTCATGCGTGGTGGCCGACTCATTCCTGGCGGCCGACTCATTCCTGGTGGCACTGTGCTGGTGGCCGCACTCGCCGCGGTCTCGGGCGTCTCGGCCTGCGGGACGATGGCCAGTGCGCAGCGGGCATCCCTGTCGGCGGCTTCGCCGGCCCACTCGCCAGTGGCCGGTGCCACCGCGGCCGGTGCCAGAGGGGCCGCGCCGGTCGCCGGGTTGGTCGCCGGGCTGGTCAGCACTGCCCATCCGGATCATGTCGTCGGCGACGGGACGGCGGCGAGCTGCACCTCCCGCGCGGTCGTCCGGGCCGTGCGGGCCGGCGGCGTCATCACGTTCTCCTGCGGCCCCGGCCCGGTAACCATCGCGATGAAGGCCACCGCGAAGGTCCGCAACACGAGCCGGCGGGTCGTCCTTGACGGTGCCGGGAAGGTGACGCTGAGCGGCGGCGGCGTCCGGCGGATCTTGTATATGGACACCTGCGACAAGCGCCAGGTGTGGACCACATCGCATTGCGACGACCAGGCCCGGCCCCGGCTCGTCGTGCAGAACATGAGTTTTGCCCGCGGCAACGCAACCGGCCGGCATTTCGATGGCGGCGGCGGCGGTGCCATCTTCGCCCGCGGCGGCCGCCTCCGGGTGATCAACTCGCGCTTCATCGGCAACCGCTGCGACTCGACCGGGCCGGATCTGGGCGGTGCCGCGATCCGCGCGCTGAACGAGTACCACGGCCGGCCGGTGTACATCATTCACGACACGTTCCGGCGCGGGGTGTGCTCCAACGGCGGCGCGCTGAGCAGCATCGGGGTGTCCTGGGACGTGCGGGACAGCCTTTTCGCCCACAACCGCGCGATCGGCAGCGGCGCCAACCCGGCCCGGCCCGGCACTCCCGGCGGCGGCAGCGGCGGCGCCCTCTACGCCGACGGAAACTCCTACACCGTCCGGATCAGCGGCTCGATCATCCGGAACAACCACGCCAGGGAGGGCGGCGGGGCCATCTTCTTCGTCAGCAACGACCGCACCGGCACCCTGCGGATCGCGCACTCGACGCTGCACCACAACCCGAGCGCCGGCTTCCACACCGCTGGCTTCCCAGGCATCTTCTTCATCGGCGCCGGCCGTCCGGTCATCGTCGATTCCGGCCTCAGCTGACCTTGCCGCGGACCAGCCGGCCGTCCTGGCGGGCCGTCCACGATCCCGCTGGGCCGACCGGGATGCGGCACCCGCAGGGGCACACCGACACCCGGACGGAAGGGCGCGGTACCAAACACGGTGCCGGGACTGCCGTCATCGGCGGCCCCGGGCACCGTCATCGCGCCTCAGCGCTCTGGGTCGATGCCGTGAAATGCCGGCACCCGCACCGTCCGGTGACCGCGGGTACCGCCGAGGATCACCTTACGGAGTGAGACGTCGTTTCCGGTGTTCGACTCGTGCAAGACCCGCTGCGGGTTGGCAATCACCGCGATGTAGTACGTGCCGTTCGGCAGGTGCGTGATGTTGAAGTCCTGGCCAGCCACCGACTGGAAGTACGTGTCGCCCCAGCCGACCGGCATTTCTTCCTGCACCCACAGGGCAGTGGGCGAGCCGCAGTCCCCGAAGGAGCCGGTGAACAGCGCATTCCATACCGCATGCGGCAGCAGCAGGTTCATATTGTCGCTCGGAAGTATGCAGAATCCTTGCTTGTGGCTGCGCAAGGCCACCGTCCTGGCGGAGTTGAGCAGCTGGTACCTGGCGAACTGCTCGAAGTGCCAGTGGTTGTGACCCTTACGGGTGTCGAAGCCCATGGTCCCGGCACGCAGCCGTCCGACGAGGTGGCCATTCCGGAAGAAGTACTGGTAGGCCTTCATGACCGGCGAGCCGTTGGAGCGGAAGCCCTCCACGTCGAGCGGGCCGCCGCCGCCGATCCAGACCGTGGCGCCGAAATCAAGCTCGTCCCGCTCCGGCCTCGTCTTGGTCTTCTTGATGCGGCTGACATTGATCCCCCACGAAGGAGCGGGCGTCAGGTCCGGGAGAACGTCCCGCGGCGGGTTCTTCAGGGTCCTGGTCTTCGGCAGCTTCGGCAGCGTCCCGCCGTTGCCGTGGGCCTGGTGGCGGGCCGGTCCGCAGCACCCGGTTCCCTTGACCACGATGGCCTTGACGTGCGCGGTGGCATCGGCGGCTGAGATGTTCAGCAGGCTCCGGTACTTGCTGGTGATCGTCGCGGTGATCTCGTACGTGCCGAGCCGGAGCCGGTAAGACTGGTCACTGAACTCGAACGGGTCGGCTCCCCAGCCCTTCTGGATGCCCCATACCGTGGCTACCTGGAAGGGATTACCCAGGCAGCTAAACAACATCGGATAGGGCGAGGTGGCGGGACTGTTAGGGCTCCCTCGCTGCGGGTCGAACACGTCCGGGCAGAAGGTGACCCGCTTCGATGCCACCACCTTGCCCTTGGAATTCGTCACGGTGACGTGCACGAAGCCCTTTAGCCCGTTGAAGCCATCCAGCAGGCTGGCCGACAGCGGCCTGACCTCGGTGCCGCCGCCCGGCAGGTGGATGACCTGCGAGATGGTGAGCGGCTTGGCATAGCTGGCCCGCCGCACATTGAACTGCAGCTGGGAGCCGAGCGACTCGACGTAGATGCCGGGGTCGAGGAACACCTCGTGTCCGAATCGGGGCACGGTAATGGTGTTCTGTGCGGCGAACAGGCGTACGGACGGCCCTGGCGCCCCGGCCTGGGCGGCCATTGCCCCGAACGGCGCGGTCGCTGCGACCGTGCACCCGGCAACGGCGATGGCCGCATATCGCAGCCTCCATCGTGGTCTTTTCATGGCCCGCTTCTCCTCCGCTGTCGTCCGTTTCCCCGAACAACAGACGCTCAAGCTCGGACAGGCGTTGCATTCCAAAGGGCCAGAAACTTGTCCGTCAGGTAACGATTCAGACTCGGCGTTGCCGGCTGGCGCCGTGGCGGGCCCGATATGATGTGGCAGCCCCGGGGCGCGGCCGGCGCAAACGACAAGGCCCCCGCATGTATGAGATGCAGGGGCCTCGCCTGGCCGTTCCCCGCCGACCTGCCGGTTGCCCGGCGAGCCCGCGGCTACTTGGCCAGCCACTGGTACCGGGTACCCGCCTGAAGTTCCGGTTTCCCGGTCCTTCCGCGTCTCCGGGGTTGCCCCCGGCGTGGTTCCCGTCTCCAGCAGTGAGGTATTTCTACTGTCTCGCCAGCAGCCGCCGCAAGGGCCCCCTGGCAATGATTTCAAGATTCTTTAGCTGTCCACAAGATATCCACAAATATGGCCCAGTTGTCCCCCGGACCAGGCACTTTTCCACCAGTCCGTGCACAACTTCACGCACAGCCGGTGCACAGCCGATGGCGTGCACGCCGCCGCGCCGTCACTGGCGAATGCGGACGAGCACGAGCGTGCTGTCATCCTCGCCGTGCTCGCGCATCGTCTCGGTGACCGCCTCGCAGGCATCGCTCAGCAAGATCCCCGGGCGCGCCAACACGGCGCTGAGCGCCGCGCAGAGTTCGGCCATCCCGTCGCTGAGCGGCCGGGTCCGGCTTTCCACCAGGCCGTCGGTGTACAGCGCCAGCGTCGCGCCGGGAGGCAGCCTGACGTGCCTAGCCTCGAAGGAACCGGCTACCAGCCCGAGTGGCAGCCCCGGCGGCAGGTCAAGCAGGTGCGCCTCGCCGGGCAGTGCCACGACCGGCGGCAGGTGGCCGGCCTGGGCCGCCACGCAGGAACTGTCCGCCGGGTCGATGACCGTATAGATACAAGTGGCGAAGGGCGCGGCCAGGCCTGACGCCATCCGGTCCAGCCGGTGCAGGAGCTGTTCGGGCGGCAGCTCAAGGTCGGCCAGGATATGTGCGGCGGTGCGGAGCTGCACCATGACGGCGGCCGCCTCCGGCCCGTGGCCCATCGCATCGCCGACTATCAGCGCCGCCCGGCCGCCGGGCAGCGGGACGATGTCGTGCCAGTCGCCACCGACCATGCTGCCGCCGGCCGATAAGTGCCGGTGCGCTACCTCCAGGCCGGCCGGGACCTGCGGCCGGCCGGGAAGCAGGCTGTGCTGCAACGCGAGCGCGGTGCGCCGCTCCCGGTCAAACAGCCGGGCGTTGTCGATGCACACGGCGGCGCGGGACGTGAGCTCGGCGGCAAGGATCACGTCATCGGGGCCGAAGGCGGCGCGGCCGGCCGTGCGCCCGAACGCCGCGCAGCCCACCACCGCCCCGCGGGCGACGAGAGGCATTGCCAGGAAAGACGTGTAGCTCGCGGTGATCTCCCGGCCGCCTGGCCGCTGGCCGATCCGCTCGGCGGTATCGACGTCAAGGTGGTCGTACAGGACCGGGCTGCTCACCGCCATCGCGCGGAAGCAGGGCGTGCCCTCGCCGAGGACGACCACCTCGCCAGAGCGGAACAGGCTCTCCGTCACGTCATCGGGCTGGCCGGCCAGCCGGGCTGCGAGCCGCCGTACTAAGGCCGCGTGCAGCACCCGATGCGAGCCCGGCTCATCCGCGGCGAACATGTGTTCCGGCAGGTAAATCGCGGCCGCGTCAGCGAAGCGCGGTACCGCGACATCGACGACCTCGCGTGCGGTCTGGGTCAGGTCGAGCGTGCTGCCGATCCTGACCGCAGCCTCGGTTAACAGGCTCGGGCCAGTTTGCGGCGACGCGAGCCGGGCGAGCACGAGCGTCCCGCCGCCCGGCCCGGCCAGCGGCTCGCACCGGATCGCGATGGCGGCACTGCGCGGGGTGCCTACGTCAGCGCCGCCCGCGACGCCGACGGTCATGGTTCCGGTCCATAGCCGCCCGGCGGCCACCTCGGCCAGCGCCTGTTGTAACAGCTGGCGCTGGCCGGGCACGGTTACCAGCACGTCGCACATCCCGCGGCCGAGGACCGCAGCGGCCGGCTTGCCGAATAGCCGCGCAGCGGTCATCGACCACGCGGCCACCAGGCCGGCGTGATCCAGCGTGAACGAGGCGATTCCAGCCAGGCCTTCCGCTTGCGGCGGTGGCGTGACCGGCGTGCCTTTCCCGGCGGTCTGCGGTTCCACTCGTATCTGTACCAACCTTGCCGACGGGCCCGTCAGGCGCATGGCGGCCCGTCCTCATAATTGCCTGCCGGCCGCGCATCCTGCGGCTCAATGCGGGCGGCTATTGCCTGTACCCGACGTTATTGTGCAATCAGGAAATGTATAGCATCGTCGGCGAGAAAGTGGCATCGGCACAGCAGCTTAGATCATTAGAATACGATTCGGTTTCCGATCCGTCCGGATCGGAAGCCCGGGAGATCGGCATTTGGGCAGGTGAGGAGGCCGTTGGTGGCTGGCGAGCCGGGCTGGATACCGCCTGGAGTCGACACACAGCGGGCGAATGCCGCCCGGGTCTACGACTACTGGCTGGGTGGCAGCCACAACTTCCTGGCCGATCAGGACCTGGGCCGGGCGATCGCCGCGGTCGAGCCCAACGTCCGGGCGATCGCCCGGGCTAACCGCGCGTTCGTGGGCCGGGCCGTCCGGTTTCTGGTGGCCGAAGGGATCCGCCAGTTCCTCGACATCGGCTCCGGCATACCGACGCAGGGCAATGTGCACGAAGTGGCCCAGCGGGCGGATCCTGCGGCCCGGGTCGCCTACGCCGATTTCGACCCGGTGGCGATCGCGCACAGCAAGGCAATCTTGGCGAAGACCGAGAACACCACCATCATCGATGCCGACCTGCGCGATCCGGAAAAGATCCTCGCCCACCCGGCGGCCCGGCGGCTGGTCGATTTCGGCCAGCCGGCGGCCTGCTGATCGTGGCCATCCTGCATTTCATCGGTGACGCCGAGGATCCGTGGCGGCTGGTGGCCGCGCTGCGCGACTCGCTCGCGCCCGGCAGTTACCTGGTGCTGAGTCACGCCACCAACGAGAGCAAGCCCACCGTGGCGCAGGCCGCGGAGAAGGTTTACAACAGGAGCGTGGCCACCCAGGTGCAGCTGCGCTCGCATGCGGAGATCCTGCGCTTCTTCGACGGGTTCGACCTGGTGGATCCGGGGCTGGTCTACATCCCGCAGTGGCGGCCGGACTCACCCGCCGACGTGCCTGCTGACCCAACCCAGTTCTGGGGCCTGGTCGGCGTCGGCCGGAAGGCCTGACGGGCGGAAAGCCTGAAGGGCCGCACTGCGGGTACATCGACTGCAGCGTGAATAGCGGGATTAGGTCTTTCCTGGCGCGGTCCGAACGGTAGCGAGTACCGGATCACCCGGGCCGGCGAAGGGGCGGGATGTTACGCGTCAATGCGGCACTGGCTCGCGTGCTTGCGGTACTTGGCTGTACCTTCGTGGCGCTCGCGCTCGGGTACTTCGGGCTCAGAACGTACGTGCATACTCCGGCTGGCGCTAAGGCCGGGCTCGGCACCAGCTGGCTGGATATCGCGTTTGACGACGTGCAGCTGTTCGCCCTGCAGGCGCCGCTGAACGGCCCCGGGCCGTACACGCTCGCACTGCAGATCGCCCGCTTCCTGGCGCCGGCCACGACGATCGCAGCCGGCATCGGGGCGCTGCTCGTGCTGCTTGGCGAGCAGCTGCGGAGCTGGCGGGCGGCCCGCGCGTCCAAGCATGCGATCGTTACCGGCGACGGCCCGGACGCGCTTGAGCTCTGCCGCCAGCTGCATGCCGAGAACCGTAAGATCGTGCTGGTCAGCACCGCAGCGGCCGCGGTGGCCCAGGCCGGCCGGTACCGGTTGCTCACCGTATCCGGAGACCCGGCGGATCCGGGCACGCTGCGCGCGGCCGGGCTGGCCGGCGCGGATGAGCTGTATGCCTGCGGCAGCCGGAGCACCGTGAACGCCGCGACGGTGCTGCAGGCGCTGGAGAGCTCTCCCCGGCGCAGCCGGGCGCTGACGACCTATGCGCAGGTCCGTGACGCGGAGATCTGCGCGGCGCTGCGGGCCAGGCGAATCGGCGCCAGCGGCGATCCGCTGCTGCGCCTCGACTTCTTCGCCATCGAGGAAATAGCGGCCAGGGTGCTGCTGGACAAGCACCCGGTGACCGACGCTGACGGCAACGCCGCGCACGTGGTGATCGTCGGGTTCGGCTGGCTCGGCCAGGCCATCCTCCGCGAGATCGCCCGGCGCCGGGCACCAGGCGGGCCGGGCGGGCCTGGCGGGCCTGGCGGGCCGGGCGGGCCGAAAGTGCGGGTCCTGGTGCAAGACGACTGCCCGGCGGCGGTGGACAGCTTCATCAGGCGCTTCCCGGCGATTAACGACAGCTGCGAGGTCGAGGTCACCAACCGGGCGGAGCAGTTCAAGCTCGCTGACCGCAAGCCGACCCTGCTGCTCGTCTGCCTGTCCGACAACGAGGAAGCGCTGAGCACGGGACTGGCCGCCGCGCATTCGGTGGCCGACCGGTCCGACCGGGTGGTGCTGTGCATGGGCGAGCCGACCCCGTTCGACTCGGTCCTTTCCGGCCAGCGTCCCCTGCTTGACGATGTCGGTGGCCGCCTGACGGTATTCGACGTCACCGAGGAGGCCACGATGCCCAGCCGCATCAGGGATGACGCCAACGACCGGCTCGCCCGGGCCATCCACCGGGGCTACCTGGAAGATTGCGCGGCCAGAGGGGACTCGCCGCAGGAAAACAAGTCCATGCGGCCCTGGGAGGAGCTGCCCGACCATCTCCGGCAGTCCAACTTCGCCCAGGCCGCGCACATGGGCGTAAAGCTCACCAGCATCGACTGCGTCATTACGCCGCAAACCAATCCGCCCGCCGAGTTCGCCTTCACCGAGGGCGAGATAGACCGGCTGGCCCGGATGGAGCATGACCGCTGGATGCTGGAGCGGCGGGCGCTTGGCTACCAGCCCGGACCGGACCGGGACCGCAAGCAGCATCCTGACCTGGTCGAATGGGAGGAACTCAGCGAGCTAGCCCAGCAGAAGGACCAGGCCGCGGTCAAGCAGATCCCGAAACTGCTCCGGCAGGCCGGGTTCCAGGTACTCCGGCTGCCGCCCCTGCCGCACTGACCCGGCGGCCAGCGCGGCCGCTGCGTACGATTCCCCCATGCTGCTCACCATCACCAGCACGTCGCCGCCCGCGACGGACCTGGGGTTCCTGCTGCACAAGAACCCCGCGGCCAGCCGATCGGTCGAGCTGGGCTTCGGCGTGGCGCATGCCTGCTACCCGGAGGCTGAGCCGGGGCGCTGCACCATCGCGATGATGCTCGAGGTGGATTCCGGTCGCGCTCGTCCGCCGCAGCCGCGGCGGGCCTTTCCCGCTCGCCCCGTACGTCAACGACCGGCCGTACGTGGCGTCATCGTTCATGAGCGTGGCGCTGCGCAAGATGTTCGGCACCGCGCTGCAGGGCAAGTGCAAGGAACGGCCCGAGCTGGTGGACCAGCCGCTTGAGCTCTCCGCCTGGCTTCCGGTGCTGCCTGCCCGCGGCGGCGAGCGCCTGCTGCGCAGCCTGTTCGAGCCGCTCGGCTACGAAGTGCGCGCCCGGGCGATCCCGCTGGACGAGCAGGTCCCGGACTGGGGCGACAGCCCGTACTTCGACGTGCGGATCTCCGCGTACTGCCGGGTCCGTGACCTGCTCGGGCAGCTTTATGTGCTGCTGCCAGTGCTGGACGACGCCAAGCACTACTGGGTGACCAGCGATGAGATCGACAAGCTCGTCGACGGCGCCGCGGGATGGCTGGCCGGGCATCCCGAGCGGGACCTGATCGTGCACCGCTACCTGCGGCATCAGCGCGGGCTGGCAGCCGAGGCCGTCGGGCGGCTGCTCGAGGATGACGCGACCGCGGCTCAGCCGGACCCCGAGGCCGCTAACCCGCCCACGGAGCACGCGCGGCTGCGGGATCTGCGGATGGCCGCGGTGCTGAGCGCGCTGACGGCGTCCGGCGCCCGGCGCGTTCTCGATCTCGGCTGCGGTGACGGGCGGCTGCTGGCCGGCCTGCTGACAAGCGCGCAGTTCGAGGAGGTAGTCGGCGTGGATGCCTCGGCGGCTGCCCTGGAGCGGGCGGCGCGGCGGCTGCACCTGGACGAAATGGCTCCCCGGCAGCGGCATCGGGTGCGGCTGCTGCAAGGCGCGCTCACCTACTCGGACCGCCGCCTGGCCGGCTACGACGCGGCCGTGCTGATGGAGGTGATCGAGCACCTCGACCCGGACCGGCTCGGCGCGCTGGAGCAGGCTGTCTTCGGCGCGGCCGCCCCGGCCACCGTGGTGGTGACCACCCCCAATGCCGAGTACAACGCGCATTACCCGGACCTGCCGGCGGGCGCCATGCGGCACCCGGATCACCGGTTCGAGTGGACCCGGGCGGAGTTCCGGGCCTGGGCCGAGCTGGTGGCCCGGCGGCACGGCTACGCCGCCACGTTCGAGTCTGCCGGGCCGGATCACCCGCAGGCTGGCCCGCCGACCCAGCTAGCCGTGCTGGCCCGGCGCCGATGACCACGATCAAGGTCCCCGAGCTGTCGCTGATCGTGCTCGTCGGGGTCAGCGGCTCCGGCAAGTCGACCTTCGCCGCGCGCCATTTCCGGCCGACCGAAGTGCTGTCCTCGGACGTGTTCCGCGGCCTAGTCGGCGACGACGAGAACGACCAGACGGTCACGGCCGAGGCATTCGAGGCGCTGCACGTGGTAGCCGCGAAGCGGCTGGCGATCGGGCGGCTGACCGTGATCGACGCCACGAATGTCCAGCCGGATGCGCGCCGGCCGCTGGTCACGCTGGCCCGCGAGCAGCACGTGCTGCCGGTGGCGATCGTGCTCGATATCGACGAGAGGACCTGCATCGCGCGGAACGCGGCCCGCGCCGATCGCGCCTTCGGAGCCGCCGTCATCGGTCGGCAGCACGCGGCGCTCGCGCGCTCGGTCCGGCGGCTGGAACGGGAAGGGTTCCGCCGCGTGTTCTTCCTGCGCGGCACGGCTGAGGTCGATGCCGCGCAGGTTGCCCGCGAGCGGGCCTGGACCGACCGCTCCGACGCCGGCGGCCCGTTCGACATCATCGGCGACGTGCACGGCTGCCAGGCGGAACTGGCTGACCTGCTGGACCGCCTCGGCTACCAGCAATCGGCCGGCGGGCACCGCGAGCATCCGGCCGGCCGGACCGCGGTGCTCCTCGGCGACCTGGTCGATCGCGGACCGGACACTCCCGGCGTGCTCCGCACCGTGATGGCGATGGCCGAGGCTGGCAGTGCCCTTTGCGTGCCGGGTAACCACGAGAGCAAGTTGCTGCGGGCGCTGCGCGGGCGTGACGTCAAGGTCAGCCACGGCCTGGCCGAGTCGCTGGCCCAGCTAGGCGGCGAGCCGGACGAGTTCCGCGACCGGGTTATCGCGTTCCTGGATGGCCTGATCAGCCACTACGTGCTGGACGGCGGCCGGCTGGTGGTCGCCCATGCGGGGCTGCGGGCGGAGATGCACGGACGCGCGTCGGCTGCGGTGCGGGCCTTCGCCCTGTACGGCGAGACGACCGGCGAGACCGACGAGTTCGGGCTGCCGGTCCGGTTCCCGTGGGCGCAGGACTACCGGGGGAAGGCGGCCGTGGTCTACGGCCATACCCCGGTGCCCGATCCTGCCTGGGTAAACAACACCATCTGCATCGACACTGGCTGCGTCTTCGGCGGCCGGCTGACCGCGCTGCGTTATCCGGAGCGGGAGCTTGTATCGGTGCCCGCCCGCCGGGTGTACTACGAGCCGGCCCGCCCGCTGGCCGCGCCCGGCGGCGGCGCGCAGCCTGCGGCAGCGGCGGGGCCGTCCACGGGAGCAGCGGCGACTGCGGGAGCGGCGGCGGCGCAGCCTTGGGGGGCAGACCCGCACGGCCAGTTGCTGGACGTGGCCGACGTGCTCGGCCGACGGGGCATCGAGACGTCGCTGCGCGGCCGGGTGACCATCCCGGAGCAGAACGCGGCCGCCGCCATCGAGGTGATGAGCCGCTTCGCGGTCGCTCCGCAGTGGCTGATCTACCTGCCGCCGACGATGGCCCCGGTGCCCGCCAGCGCCCGTCCCGGCCTGCTTGAGCATCCCGAGGACGCCCTTGCCGCGTACCGCCGCGACGGCCTGCGGCGAGTGGTATGCGAGGAGAAGCACATGGGCTCGCGGGCTGTCGCGGTGGTCTGCCGCGCCGCGGCGGCTGCGCGCGACTGGTTCGGAGCTGACGAGTGCGGCATCGTCTATACCCGCACCGGCCGCCGCTTCTTTAACAGCCCGGGGCTAACAGAGGCAGTGATCGGACGACTGCGCGAGGCGATCGGGGCGGCCGGGCTCTGGGCAGAACTCGGCGACTGGGCCGCCCTCGACTGCGAGATAATGCCGTGGTCGCTGAAGGCAGCAGAACTGATAAGGAGCCATTACGCAGCCGTCGGCGCCGCTGCCGTAGCCGGGCTGAGCGCCACCGCGCAGACTCTGGACGCCGCCCTGGCGAGGGGCCTTGAGCTAGCCGGTCTCCGCGACCGGACCGGGCAGCGGCTGCGGGCCGCGGAGTCGTTCGTCCGCGCCTACCGGCCTTACTCCTGGCCGGTGTCCGGCATCGATGATGTCCGGCTGGCCCCGTTCCAGCTGCTGGCCGGATCGACCGGCAGTTGTTTCGGCCGGGATCATGAGTGGCACATGCAGGCGGCCGAACGCCTCGCCGCCGCCGATCCGCTCATCATGGCCACCCGCCATCTGGTCGTCGATCTCGCCGACGGCAGTCCGGATGCCGGTGGTGGCGCCGATGCCGGTGGTGGCGCCGATGCCGGTCCGGCGGTGACCGCCTGGTGGCAGGAGCTAACCGGGGCCGGCGGCGAGGGCATGGTGGTCAAGCCTGCTGAGCCGATCACCAGGGGGCGGCGGGGCATCGCCCAGCCGGGCATCAAGTGCCGGGGCCCGGAGTACCTGCGGATCATCTACGGGCCGGAGTACCTGCTGCCCGGCAACCTGGACCGGCTGCGGGAGCGCAGTCTCGGGCGCAAGCGATCGCTTGCGGCTGCCGAGTTCGCGCTCGGCGTGGAGGCGCTGGACCGGTTCGTCCGCCGCGAGCCCACGTTCCGCGTGCACGAATGCGTGTTCGGCGTGCTGGCGCTGGAGAGCGAGCCGGTCGACCCGCGGCTATGAGCCCCGGTGAGGCGGTCATGACGGCGGCGAACCCGCAGCCTCGGGCAGTGGAATCCCCGAGTCGCGCCGCGCTAGCCTCATCCGGCTGACTCATCTCATCGGTCATCATGACGACAATTCGTTGGCCATCGGACCGGACGGGGTATAAAGATCGATCTTCGGGACAGCCCGACGGAAGGGGGCCACCATGCAGCCGGGCTCGGAGGTCAGCGTGAGGTCACCAGCCACCGCGACATCACCGGACTTTGCCAGCGGGGCGGCCGTCGCGAGATCGGAGGGCACGGCGGGAACCACGGGAAGCGCGGGAACCACGGCAAGTGCGGGAACCACGGCAAGTGCGGGAACCACGGCAAGTGCGGGAACCACGGCAAGTGCGGGAAGTGCAGGCCTGGGGGGAAGTGCGGGCATGGCAGGAAGTGCGGGCATGGCAGGAAGTGCGGGCAGCGTGCGGCCGAGACTGTGGGCTGAACTGATCTTGCTGAGCGTCGGCTATGGGCTGTACTCGCTGACCCGGGACCTGGCACCGGCCCGCCGCCTGTCGGCGTTCGCGGACGCGGCCGCCATCCGCGCCGCGGAAGGCTGGCTGCACATCGCGGTCGAGCAGCAGGCCAACATATGGCTGACCGTGCATCCGGTTCTCGCCACGCTGGCCGATTACTACTACTCGACCGTGCACTTCGTCGCGGTCATCGGCGTGCTCGTCTGGCTCTACTGGCGGCGCCCGGCGCTCTACCGGCGGGCCCGGGCGATCCTCGTCGCCACCACGCTGACCGCCCTGGTGGTGTTCTGGCTGTTCCCAGTGGCACCGCCGCGGCTGCTGCCTGGCTATGTGGACACGCTGGTGGTCCGGCACACCTGGGGTTCCTGGGGATCATCCGGCGTCGCGACGCTGGCCAACCAGTACGCGGCGATGCCCTCCCTGCATACGGCGTGGGCAGCCTGGACGGCGGGCGTCCTGGTAGTCGCGGCCGGGCGGACGGCGGTCCGCGTCGCCGCCATCGCATATCCGCTGCTTACCATCGCGGTGATTGTGACGACGGCGAATCACTACCTGCTGGATGCCGTCGGCGGGCTGGTGGTCCTGGCCGCATCGGCAGTTGCCGTCCGGTTGACCGGCCCGGCTGGCCCGGTCCGCGCGGCCAGCCCGGTCTCCGCGGCCCGCCTGGTCCGCGCAGCGCGCCTCGCCCGCGCGGTTAGCGCTTGCTGGTGGGCAGCGCTGACCCGCCCGGCACCGCCCGGATACCGCCGCGGGCCAGTGTGGCGCCGGGTCCGTGCCCTTCGCGAGGCGCATGCGCATTGCTGTGCCCGGGGTCGATAACGCCGGCCTGGCGCTAGGCGCCGTCACCGGGTGGCCGGTCCTCGCGCAGCCAGCGGCCGATCCGCTCGACGGCCTCGTCCGCCTCCGGCAGCAGCCCGGCGAACGCATGCCAGACATGCGGCATCTCCGCCCAGATTTCGAGCGTCACGTCGACCCCCGCGGCCTGCGCCGCCACGGCGAACCGGACGGAGTCGTCGCGCAGGATCTCGGCGTCCCCGGCCTGGATCAGGACCGGCGGCAGGCCGCGCAGGTCGGCATAGAGCGGTGAGGCGTAAGGGTGCCGGGCATCCTGCCCGGCGAGGTACCAGTCCGCCGCCTCCCGCGCGCCATCCGGCGTGAGCATCACATCCACCGCCGCCCGGCTGCGCACCGACTCGCCGCCCAGGTCCAGGTCGGTCCACGGCGAAATGACGACGGCCGCGCCGGGCAGCGGGTCGCCGGCGTCGCGCAGCGCCACCAGCGCCGCGAGGGCCAGGCCGCCACCTGAGGAGTCGCCGCTGATGACGACCTGCCGGGCATGCGTGCCGTCGGCGATCAGCCAGCGGTAGGCGGTCAGCGCGTCCTCGACGGCCGCCGGGAACGGATGCTCGGGGGCCAGCCGGTAGCCGGCGCTGAGCACCCGCGCCTGCGCCGCCGCCGACAGCAGCGCGAGCAGCCCCCGGAGCCGGGCGGGCGAACCGAGGTGGTAGGCGCCGCCGTGGAAGAACAGCACCACCCGCTCGCCTGTCACCCCGGCCGCGACCACCCACTCCGCCGGAACGCCATCCGCGTCGACCGGATCGACCTGCGTGCCCTCGGGCGGCGGCGCGCCGGATGCCATCAGCGCGCGGCTCTCCTGGAGCGTCAAGGTGCCCAGGTCAGCACTGCCCACGAACTCAAGCACGGCCTTGAGCTGCTCACTAGCCATCTGGCGTCCTCCGTCGGCGGCCCCGTCGGAATCCTCACAGCCCGGGACCCGGCCGGGCAACCGGTTAAACGCCCGCCGCCAGGCTGGCCCGCGCGCCTACTAGTAGTCCGCGGCCCAGTGCCGAACGGCTAGACCGGCTGTCCGCGCGGGTTCGGGGCAGCCTGGAGAGCTGGGCTGACGCCTGCGGCGTAGCTTGAAAATATGGAATATCGCACTTTGGGACATAGCGGCTGCGCGGTGTCGAGCCTGTGTCTCGGCACCATGACCTTCGGGTCGGAGGCGGACGAGCAGAGCGCGCAAGCGCAGCTCGACCGTTTTGTCGAGGCCGGCGGGACGCTGGTCGACACGGCTGATGTTTACAGCGGCGGGACGTCGGAGGAGATCATCGGCCGCTGGTTCGCCAGGCCAGGCCGAGGTCACCGAGCGGGTAGTGCTGGCCACGAAGGGCCGCTTTCCGCTGACTGATTCCCCGAATGGCGCCGGACTGTCCGCCCGGCATCTGACCCGCGCCCTGGACGCATCGCTGACCAGGCTAGGTCTTGACGCGATTGACCTGTATCAGGTGCACGCGTTTGATCCATGGACGCCGCTTGAGGAGACGCTGCGCACGCTCGACGGGTTCATGCGCGCTGGCAAGATCCGCTACTACGGCCTGTCGAACTTCACCGGCTGGCAGCTGACGAAGGCTGTGCACCTGGCGCGCGCGCTGAACGTGGCCGGCCCGGTGACCCTGCAGCCGCAGTACAGCCTGCTTGTGCGTGAGATCGAATGGGAGATCGTGCCCGCCGCGCTGGATGCGGGTCTCGGGCTGCTCCCCTGGAGCCCGCTCGGCGGGGGCTGGCTGTCGGGCAAGTACCGGCGCGATGAGCGCCCGGCTGGCGCTACCCGCCTCGGCGAGGATCCGGACCGCGGCATGGAAGCCTCCGACCGGCGGGGCACGCGGCGCACCTGGGAAGTAATCGACGCGGTGCAGAAGATCGCCGTAGAACGCGGCGTCTCGATGGCCGAGGTAGCGCTGGCGTGGGTAACCGGCCGGCCAGGGGTGACCTCGACAATCCTGGGCGCCCGCACAGCCGGGCAGCTGGCGACCAACCTGCGCGCGGCGGAACTGCGCCTTAGCGCAGCGGAAGTCGCTGCGCTCAATACCGCCAGTGACCCGCGGCCGGCCGACTACCCGTACGGCGAAATGGGCGCGGAGCACCGTGATCGCCGCCTCGGCGGCGATCGCTAGAATCAGCCGCGCACAGCCGGGCCGGCCGATTCCTCGCTGACCGGGTCATCGACGGCGGCGCGGCTGCTGGCCGGGCCATGCCGAAGCAGCGGGATGCCGGTGCCGAACTCGATGGCGCCAGGCAGTTCCAGCCGCGCCTGCTGGGCCTCGACTTCTATGCCCTGCATGGCCAGTGACGCGGTGACGTCGCAGTGCCCGGATTGCAGCGCGGTGAGCCGCCCGGCATGGACCCTGGCGACCACCGCGGTGATGTCGAGCGTCAGGGACAACTCGAGCCGCAGGGTCGCGACGCGGTGACCATCGGCCAGCAGGCTGACGTACGGCTCCTGGGTCATCGTGATGCGGTGCGATGCCAGGCCGACGAGCTCGGTGCTGCCGTGGCTGGCCAGCGTGCGCTTGGCGGCGGCGGTGAGATCCGCGTGCTTCCGCCAGGCCGAAATGATCACGTCGAGCAGGTTGAGATCGAGCAGTCCGCTCGCGGCGGCGGCGAGCTCGTGCGTGGCGGCATCCCGCATCGTCTGCGGCAGTCGTGCCAGGACGTGGCCGAGTTCGCCGCCGTCGGCGACCGCAAGCACCCGGCCCGCGATCACCCTCGGCGTGTCGTCGTCGCTGCCGAACAGCAACTTGAGCGCGGTCGGCGGGTGCTCGGATACGGCGGTCGTCATGTTCTCTCCTGCTGGCTGGCCGAAATGCCGTCGTGGTAGCTGGCGGTAGCGCCGGCGTCCGCCAGGGCGGCGGTGTCGGCTTCCGCGAAGGTGATGGCATCGGCATCGGCATCGGCGAAGTCGATGCCCTTCGCATCCTGGCCGGCCGTGCGGCCTGCCTCCTCGATGGCAGTGTCTTCGCCACTGCGGCTGGCGCTGGCGCTGGTGAGCTGGATGGCCATGCCCGCGGCGGCGTGCGGCTCGACGCGGACGACCAGTGAAGTACCAGGGCCGGCCCGGTGAACGGCCACCGTGCCTGGCTCGGCGTGCGGTACCGCCTGCACTTGCTGCGGGATCGCGGGCTGGTGGTTCCGGCGGTAGTAACGACGGCCAAGCAAGACCGCGGCGCAGGCCACGGCGAGCAGCGCGAGCAGCCCGAGCACGATCAGCAGCACTGGCAGATGTGACTTCTGCACCTGCGGGGCCACCTGGCCAGCGCCGCCGCGCACCCGCACTGTCGCCTGCGCCGTCGCCGGCGTAGTCCCGGCTACGCCGGCCGCGGTCACCGTCAGCCGGTACGTCTCCCGGTGGTGCCGCCGGTCGGGCGGGAAACGCAGCTGCCTGCTGACCCGGCCTGCCGAGCACGGGATGCCTTGCAGGGACGACCGCAGCCGGCAGGCCCGGCTCGCCGTCAGCGAGCAGGTCCGGGCATCATGCGCAATCCAGCTGACCAGCACGGCGCCGCCGCGGCGGGGCAGGCTCCGCGGGCTCACCGTGAGGCCGCCGATCCCCGGCTCGGCAGGCGGCGGCGAGCTGCCCGGCGCCAGGTGCTGATAGGAGTCTGACACCGCGGCCGTGGCACCGCCTGGCAGGTTGGCCGCCGTGATCGTGTCGAGGCCGGCCGCGGTGGTGCTGGCAGGGGAGGTATAGCTAATCGCGATATGGCCGCTGGCGTCGCCCTGGAAGAGCTGCGGAGCCGGGCCGAGCGGGACCACGGTGGACCCGCCGCCGCTGATCTGGATTGCGGCGGCGCTGCCTCCGCTGGAGCTGAAGCTCAGCCAGGCAAAGGCGGCATCTGTCCCGGCGCCGCAGGCTGCCGGGACGGCCCCACCCGGGCCGGTCATTGTCAGGGTCAGCTGCGCGGTCCCGCCGGGGGGTAGCGACCCCGCCACGGCGATCGGCGTCGCGGAGAACGAGTACGGTGCCGCGTTCGCTGCCCCGACCTGGACACCCCCGGCGGCGACCAGGCCTCCGGTCCCGTCGACTGCCTGCACCCGGTAGAGGCCGGCCCCCGAATAGGTGTGGAACTGCGGAAGCGCGGCGGCGGCGGTGGGTGGCGTCTCGCTCTCCCAGGTGACGGCGACTGGCTGCGCGCTGCCTGCCGGAGTGTCCAGCGCGATGGTAAGGCCGGCCGGTCCGGTAATGAACGGCGGGCAGAAGCCGGGCGGCGCCACCGCAGCCGGCCCGGCAAGAACCGCGCCGAGCGCGGCCACCGCAACGGCCAGCCTGGAACTGCGCTGCACCGGCGAGTGCCAGTTAGCTACCGGCCAGCGGAACCTGCTGACTGCCACGCCCAACACCACCATCCTGGCTCTGCCCCTGATGGGATAGAGGCAGCACGGAGCCCGCAGATACCTGGACCAGGGCGATAGCGAGGCACGAGGGACGGCGACTACGCCACCGGGCCGCGCTGAACATCGGTCATTCCGGCTGGGTCAGTCCGCGGGTGGGTTCCTGGCAGCGTGCCCTCCACCCGGCAGCGAGCGCGGCTCCGCCCCCGGGTGGAGGGAAGCCGCGGCGGCAAGTTCGGTCCGCGGGCCGAAGACCCAGGCCGCCGGGCTGGCGCACCGTGGAGGGGTTGCCAGACGACATCAAAGGAGGGCACATGGCTGGCGGACTAGGCAGCAATCCCGCGGCATCGTCGCCGAGCGCCTGGTCAAGCGCTTCGGCGGCCACACCAGCGTGGACGACGTCACCTTCGCTATCGCGTCCGGGCAGGTCACCGCCCTGCTCGGGCCGAACGGCGCGGGCAAGACCACGATCATCGAAATGCTGGAGGGATTCATCGCGCCGACCGGCGGCACGGTCCGGGTGCTGGGCCAGGATCCGCGCCGGGCCGGGCGGGCGTGGCGGTCCAGGATCGGCTTGGTGCTGCAGTCGACCAGCCTCGATCTGCAGCTGACGGTCGCCGAGGCGGCCAGCTTGTTCGCCGGGCTCTTCCCGCGGCCGTGGCCGGTGGCTGAGGTGCTCGAAATGCTCGGCCTCGGCGGCGATGCGGGCATCCGGATCGGGGCGCTGTCCGGTGGACAGCGGCGACGGGCGGATCTGGCGCTTGGTGTCATCGGCCGACCGGAACTGCTCTTCCTCGACGAGCCGACGACCGGCCTGGACCCGGAGGCGCGCCGGCAGATGTGGGCGGTAATCGAGAGCCTGACAGCGGCCGGGACCACGGTCCTGCTGAGCACGCACTACCTGGACGAGGCCACCCGGCTGGCGCGCCGGGTGATCGTGCTGTCCGATGGTCGGATCGTGGCAAACGCGGCGCCGAGCCGGCTGCGGTCAGACGGCGGCGTATCGACGATCAGGTACCCGCTGCCGACCGGCATTCAGTCCGGTGACCTGCCAGCCGACCTGGCCGGCTACGTCGACCCGGGACGCGGTGAGCTGCTCGCGCAGCGCGGACATCACCGGGGTGCTGGACCGGCTGGTCGGCTGGGCGCGCCGCAACCGGCGGGAACTGACCGGCTTGAGGTCGGGCCGCCCAGCCTGGAGGACGCCTACCTCGCGCTGATCAGCCAGGCCCGCGTAACCGGCGGCCATCTTGGCCCAGCGGACACCGGCCGCACCAGCAGGCTTCCCGGCCTGGCCACCGCTCGCAGCTGCCGCGCGGACATCAACGGCTGCGGCAGTTCCGGCTACGCCGGCGAGGAGGCGATCACCATGGCTGAGGCACCGGCCGGGGCAGCCCGGCCGCCTGGCGTCGCTCGGCTCATTTCCGCGCAGGTCGGCTACCAGCTTCGGCTGCTGTCGCGGACGCCGCGGGCGATCTTCGCCAGCCTGCTGTTGCCCGGGCTGTTGCTGGTGCTGCGCCTGCGCGGCGACAGCCACCCCGGCGGCGCGCAGGCGGCCACGCTGGTGGCCGGCCTGGCGGTTTTCGGCGTGCTCAGCACCGCCTACGTGACCCATGCGTCCGGCCTGGTCGCGGCCAGGGAAAACGGGACGCTCCGGCGGTGGCGGGCCACCCCGCTGCCGGCCTGCTGCGCTAGCGGCCCGCCCAGCCCCTGGTCGACGCCTGGACCCGGGTGCTGCAGCACACCGGCGGCGGCGTGCCGCTGATCCAGGGGCGTGATCTGGCCGTGCTCGCCGGTTGGGCGGCTGCCGGGCTGCTTGCCTCGGTACGCTTCTTCCGCTGGGACCCGCACCGGCCGGGCCGCCCCGGGCGCCAGGCCGGCTAGCGCCGCCCCGCGGGCTCGCACCCGGCGTCAGGCGCCGGTCAGCCCGGCTGAAACTGATATCGTCAAATGTCGCAATTGCCGCACGCACGCAGGGAGGCGGGGCCATCGTGACCCGCGCAGAGCGCGCCGGCGATCCAGTGCCAGGCGAGCGGGCACCGGTAACGGTCCCCGGCTCCCCGCTGGGGACCGGGGACGAGGCGCCCGGGGACGCGGCGCCGGGTGACGCCGGCATCTCGTGGCAGCGCCCGTCGCCGCAGCTGCTGCGCGCCAGGCGGATCGAGACGGGCCTGGTGACCGTCCCGGCCGCGCTCGCCGCGGGGCTCATTCTCGGCTTCTCCGTGTCGCCCGCGCTCGGCCTCGGCACCGGGCTCGGGCTGGTCGCGGTGGGCCTGCTGTGGGAGCGGTTCCTGGCCCGCCGGGTTGCCGCCTGGGGCTACGCCGAGCGCAATGACGACCTGATGGTGCGGCGGGGGGTGCTGATCCGGCGGCAGTCGGTGATCCCCTACGGGCGGATGCAGTTCATCGACGTCACGGCCGGCCCGGTAGAGCGGAGCCTCGGGCTGGCGACGCTGCGGATGCACACCGCCGCGGCCGCCAGCGATGCCCGGATTCCCGGGCTGGACCGGGCGGTGGCCGCCAAGCTGCGCGACCAGCTCGCCTCGCTCGGCGAGGCGCAGGCCACCGGGCTGTGACGAGCCCGCCGCCTGGCAGTCCGCCGGATCCCGCGGAAACGCAGGTACCGGCCGGGTCGCCGGTTCCGGCCGGGTCGCCCGATCCGGCCAGCCAGCCAGCTCCGGCCAGCCAGCCAGCTCCGGCCAGCGAGCCGGTTCCAGCCGGGCAGCCGGCTGGAGCCGGCGACGCCGCGAGCTGGCACCGGCTGCACCCGCTGTCGCCGGTCGTCCGCGCCGGGCGCCACCTGGTCACGATCGTGATCCTGGTGCTGGTGCTGTTCTTCGCCAACCACAATGGGGCGGGCAACGAGGTCATCTCCAACCTCGTGGTAGTCGGGATCGTGCTGGTTGGCGGCGTCGTGAGCTGGCTCGTCACACGCTGGCAGGTCGCCGACGGCGTGCTGCGCATCGAAACGGGCCTGATCAGACGTGAGTCGAGACGCTTCCCGTTGTCGCAGGTCCAGGCCATCGACGTGGTGCAGACCGGGCTGGCGCGGGTACTCGGGCTCGCCGATCTCCGGCTGCGGATGGCGGGCGCCGACTCCTCCGGCGGCCGTCTTGCCTCCATGCCGCTCGCCGAAGCCGAGCGACTCCGGCAGCGGCTCGTCGCGATGGCCCGGGCACCGGCCGGCCGGGCCGAGTCCACCGGGCCGGCCGCGGCGCGGACCGGCCGGCCAGGCCCGGACGGGCAGCCGGCGGACCCGATCGAGCCCGGCCGGCTGCTGTTCCGGGTGCAGTCGAACCGGCTGGCCGCCGCCATCGCGCTCAGCCGGACCGGCGTGATGGCGGCCGCCGCAATCGCGGCGATGGCCGCCGTCATCGCGTTTGCCAGCCAGCCGGGTATCGTCGCCTCGTTGCTGCCGTTCGCGATCGCGATCGTGCTCGCGGCCTGGCGCCAGTTCAACGGCGACTACGGGATCGTCGTGGTCACGGCCACCGACGGCCTGCGGCTGCGGTCCGGCCTGGTGCAGACCACCGCGGAGACGATCCGCGCTGGCCGCGTCCAGGCGGTGCGGCTGGTCGAGCCGCTGGCCTGGCGGCCGCTGGGCTGGTGCCGACTCGAAGTCGACGTGGCCGGGCCGCGGCAACGGCGGGAGAACCGGTCGGAGGGGCAGCGGCTCCGCGCGCTGGTCCCGGTCGGCTCCCGCGCCGACGCAGAGCGGATGATCAGCGAGTTGCTGGCCGCCCGCCCCGCGCCGTCGCGGCGGGCCCCGCGAAATGCCCGGTGGAAGACGCCGCTGACGTATCACTTCCTAGCCTGGGGCGGCGACGCTCGGTACGTGGTGACCTCGCGCGGCCGGGTCTGCCGGAAGACGACCTGGGTGCCGCTGGAGAAGGTGCAGAGCATTCGCTGGGTACAGGGCCCGGTGCAGCGCCGGCTCGGGCTCGCGTCGGTCCGGCTGGACGTCGCTGGCAAGCGGGTCACCGCGAGCATGGCGGACCGCAGCGCAGCAGAAGCGGCCGAGATAATGCGGCGGCTGCCGGGCCTAGCAGGCCAGGCCCGGACGCGAGCCCGGCCGGCCTGAGCCCGGAATCCGGCCGGTCAGCCCTCGGACCCGAGAGCAGTGACGTTCGTGCACGCTATAGGGGCCCCCAGGCCCGTCCAGCTTTACCTCGTGACCTGCCGCCGGAGCCCGTATCGCTTCTTGCGCGCGGAGCTGCCCGGCCAGCGCCTCGGGCCTGTCGGCGTGCAGGAACAGGACGCCACCGGCAGCCTGGTCGGCAGCGCTGAATTCATCCCGCCGTGATGCCCACCACCGGCCGGTGCCGCTGGGCCATAACGCCCAGCCGGGGAAATCCTCGCTAAGCGCGGCGGCATGGTCCGGGCGGGTGGCATGGCTGGTTTCTCCGGTCGGCTGGCTGTGATGGTGACGCCGACCGGCGCTAGGTGCTGCTCGCGGCGGACGCGCGCGGTGGCCTGGTTCGCCGGCTGGCGGTGGCGTGTGCGGCCTGTTGTATCTGGGCGGCTAGTCCGGCGGGCTCGGTGTCGGCCAGTTCCCTGGTCTCGGCGCGGGATGAAGCGAGCAGGTAAGCGTGGAATCGCTGGGTGCGGGCGACCCAGATGACCAGCCATTTCGGATGGGCGACGCGTAGCTGTTTGGCGGCTTGCATGCGGGCCGCGTCGTCACTGCTCATGGCGCGGTGGCCGGTAGCGGGCGGGCTGACGGTGCCTGCCCGGCGGGGTGCGGCCGGGGGCAGGCTAACAGGCGGGCGGGTGCCAGCGCGGTGCGCAGCTCGCGGATGTCGCCGGTGACGACGGTGTACGGGTTCAGTTCCAGGTGCAGGCTGCGGGCCACGTAAAGCGCACGGTTGCAGGTTTCCTCCCGCCAGATCCGGAAGCACGGGAAGTCGGCCTTTAAGCCGGAGAGGTCGTCTGCTGGTTCGCCTGCGTTGCTGGCGGGACGGGCCGGGTCGTTGTTGTCCACAGGCAGTAATTGTGCGTGCGCGGCCTAGGTGTGACCAGATACGGCGGGTACCAGTGGCCGGGTTACTTCGGGCTGCGGTGATACGGCGCGTACCAGTCGGGGTCTACCGATGCCGCCAGCTCGCGCATGGCGGGCGAGAGGCGCTTTTGCTGTTCGCACAGGTCGGTGATCAGTGACCGGGCGATGCCCTGGTGACGGAACCAGACCGGGGCTAGCGCGCGTGCCTGTGCCAGCACGGCGGTCGCGGCCTTGGGATGCCGCGCGTCGGCGTGCGCCTGCGCGACGTCGAGCAGGTGCCGTCCGTAGGAGATCCCGGACAGGCTCCCGGGGCTGAGCTTGCGGGCGGCGGTGAGTGCTTTCGCGGGCTCGCGGGTGACGGCGTAGGCGTGGCATGCCTGCATGTGCACGCTGGCGGGCGCGAATGAGGTCTGGTAGATCGTCACCCTGCGGCCGATCCGCTCGGCGCCGGCGGACGCGAGTGAGATGTACTGCGTGACGTCCCGCCCGGCTGCTGCCGCCGGGCCGAGGGCGGTCATGAGCAGGTGGCCCCATACCGCTATGTGCTTGGCGGGTGCGGAGAAAGAGGGCTCGATGCTGTCGGCGACGGTGACGGCCAGGTGCTCGGATTCGGTTAGCCGTGCCTGGTGGAGCAGCACCCATGCATAGGTGGCCTGGAGCATGGCGTGCAGCAGCTCGTCGCCGGCTGCTGTGGCGGCCGTGATGGCGCGCTCGGCGCCGAGGGCGGCGAGGTCGTCCTTGCCCATGTGGACCATGAGGGCGGCGGCGAGGTCGTATGCCTGGGCGAGCAGGCTGCTGGCCGGCGCGCCTGCGGACCGGGCGGTGAGCCGGGCCTCGCCGATCAGCGGGGGGATGATCGCAGCGAGGCGGGCGAATTCGCCGGCCCAGTAGCACCGCGCCGCTTCGGTTACCGCCTGCTGCAGCTGCGGCAGCGGCGTGGGCTCGCCGTCGTCGCTGGCAAGGTCGATGCCCGGCAGGAAAAAAGGGGAGAGCAGCGCGTCGCGGACGGCGAGGATGCTCGCTCCCTCGCGGTGGCCGTCCAGCCGGGGGCGCTTGTCGACCAGCTCGGACAGCGGGATATCGAGGGCGTTCGCCAGCCGGGTCAAGACCGTAAGGCGCGGCTGGCGCCGGCCTTGCTCGATCTTGGCGACCATCACCTGGCTGACGCCGGAGATGCTCGCGAGTTCCTCCTGCGTTAAGGAACTCTCGCGCCGCTTCCTGCGCAGCCGGTCACCAAGCGTGCCAGCCTCAGCCATGCGCAATCTCCCGCTCTCGGCAGACTTATGTCTAGTCCCAGGTTAAGCGATAGGGAATGCAACCTTGCCGTTGCTGAGGACATTCGGGGCACCTCGATCTGCTGCGTCTGGCTACGGCGCCTCCTCACTAGCGGCAGTTCGCGTCACCCTGGTTTCGGTGCGTCCTTGGGGTTGTTCCGTCTGCGCCTGGCGTCCTGCGGCTACCTCCATCGTCTGTGCCCCGCGTGGCGGGGCGTCGGGCTGGGCCCGGAGGGGGTAAGAATGAGGGTACGGGGGAAACTCTGGGGCTGTGGGAAAAGTGCCCCCGTGGTGTCCCCCGCCGAGCCGTAGGCTCGTGCCTTTGACCTCTGGTTTTGCTTGCTGCTGTTTGTCGTTCGCCCGCCTGCCTGTTTGTGCTTTGGCTGGCTGTTCCTGACCTCGCCCTCGGGGTCCCCTCGGGGTCCCCTTGGGGTGGGGGTAAGGTCAGGAACGCTGTGTTACGCCCGCGAAGCACGGATAACACGCAATCGTACGAAGATCCGCCGCCCGTTCACAAGGGCTAGATTTAGCAGTCATGAAGAAGAGAGGAGCCAGTTGACCAGCTCAGCTCAATTTCTTTACGAAGAAAGCCAACTCTACTCAGCCTCAGCGGCCCGGATGGCTTCGGCTAGCTTATCGAGAGATAGCCAGTAACGACTATGGGTCTGGAGCAACGCGTCCCGCGACCGTGCCTCGAGCACTCCGATTTCGACGTCTGCCTCCCGACCACGATATTCATCTTCAGCTGCGAAGCGGGCACGTAGGGCCTCCCCTCGGGTCCACCTGAAAACGAAGGTCATTCACGGTCACTCGAGGTCTGACCAATAGCGGACTGACCTGCGGACGTGCACGTGGCGCCGTCCGAAACGATCTTCTAAGGAACCGGTCGCGGCTCAACGTCCGCCTCACTACTCGCAGCGGGACTTACGGCAGGCAGAGGTGGCGGCCGCCTAGGGCTATTCAGAAGTCGTCACTGTGCTGGTTTTGGTAGTTGTGCCACGCGTCTCACTGGTGGCACCATTGGAGGAGAGCGTGCCGTTTGCCGCTCAGGTCCTGTGCTTGGGGGGGTCCCATGATCAGGTGTCCGTCCTGTGACTTAGGCGCGAGGTCGGGTCTCGGCGAGAGTGTTCGGGGCCCTTGAGCCTCGCCGTGAGTTGCTATGCCGCGCGGGTTCCGCGTCGGCTTCGAATTTAGCCGGGGCGTCTTGGGATCCGTCCGTTTCGGTGACGACCAGATGCGGGCGCCGGCATCTGATGTGACGCAGTTCTTATGTCAAAACGGTGCGGTTGGCTTAGCCAGGCGCGCTACTGATGCCGACGGTGAGCCTAGCGGTCGTTGCGGTCCACTCCAAGATCACGGGACAGGCCGGGTGCCGTTTTGTCCTCAGGGTGCATATCGATCAATTTCCGGCACGGAACCTAGCTTGAGCGCGCCCCCGCTGGAAGGAATTGCTGTATGGCCGAACTTTCGATCTCTATCGCGCGGGACGAATTCCTGGGGCTAGGCGCACTGGCGCTGATGGACAAGGCGGTGAATGGGGGTCCGAATGATATCGCCGTCACAGCGGGATTGCTGATGCGCGGCGCCTTAGCGGCAAGGCTGGATGAACTCGGCCTTCCGTGGGCTCCTTCCCCGGAAACCGCGAGGAAGCGCGCAGCCGAAGCGGCGGAGCCAGATGGCGCCCTGCTTGCATTAATGAAAGACGACCGGGTGAGAAGGTACGTTCCTAGCGTCTTGGCGTTCACCGCTATGGTAGTGCTCTGGGGCGGCTACATCCAGCGATGGAAGTGGACCGGCTTCCAGGCGAGACACCAGCTGTGGGACTGGCTTACACTCCTGCTGCTGCCAGTCGTCGTCGCCACTGTCCCCTTGTGGATCCAGCGCCGGGGGCACTTCAGCCGAGCCGGGCGGGTGACGTATTTGCTTGTCATCTCGGCTTTCGCTGGGTTGGTTGTGGCCGGCTACGGGATTCCCCTCTTCAAATGGACCGGCTTCCGCGACCAGAAGCTGTGGCAGTGGTTCGGCTTGCTCCTGATGCCGTTGGCGGTGGCCAGCGCGCCATTCTTGCCGTCGGCCGTCCGCTCGATACGTCCTTATCAGAAAGGTCTCATTGTTCTCGTTGCTCTCGGCTGGATCATCACCATCATCGGCGGCTATGCCTGGGGGTGGGCATGGACGGGTTACCAAGGATACACGCTCTGGGGCTGGCTGAAGCTGCTGCTGTTTCCATTAGTGGTTCCGATCATCGTGATCCCGGCAGCGCTCCAATTTATCTCGGGCAAACAATCCGCCCGGGAAGCCCGCGCGGTAGCTAAAGCACGGTGAGATTCGGACCGCGCAGGGCCCAATCCGGTCAGTTCGCGGCAGCCGCCGCAGAAGGCGACCAGCGCCATGCGTCACCCAGTCCCAAGTGGATCGCTCGTATTTGCAGTTCGCCCACATGCGTTTCCCACGCCGACGTACGTGCCACAGATGTGACCTGGGCGGCGGCCGTGAGCGAAATGCAGCGAACTGGGCACCTGCCGTGCTGCGACCAGCCACTTCGACCAGCCCGGCTGGCTCCGTAGGGAGCTGACATTCCCGCAGGCCACGGCGTTGCGTGGGGATTCTGAAAAGCCGCGGCCGGAAAGCCATCCAGCGCCCCAGCACGGCGGGGGATGCTGAGCCAGCCGACTAAGCGTGCCCGTTGCGTGCCCGATGGGTCGGTCAGTGGTCAGGTTTCGCGGGGTACTCACAGACAAGCCGTCAGCCCTCGCCGACGGCGGCGGCGGGATCTCGCGGGTCACCACTGGGCCCGTTACCGGTGCCGTGGGCAGTTGCTGATTTTCGATATAGGTCTGGATGTACTGGTTGACCTGCTGGTTGTGTGCGCCGTGCACGAACGTAACTCCTTACGCATGCTGGCACT
>CAWIJO010000024.1:0-83212 GCA_963836355.1 uncultured Actinomycetes bacterium
TATTCCGATGAATCCAATCACCCGGTCCGAAGGTTTCCGGTCACCCGTCGGGTCGGAGGCCGCGTAGCGGCCGACGCTGGCTTTTACCTCCCCGCTTGTCACCTCCTTATGGTTCTGGTCGGTAGTGTGCCATTTCTGGTGTGGCGGTGCGAGCTGGAGGGGGCGTGGCGCTGGGGTTCAGGTGCCGGGGATGAGATCGCTGAGCGCGACAGGTTCCCCGCACGTGGGACAGTCTCCGCCCGGGCCGATGCGCCGGCATGGCCGGGCGCAGTCGTCGCACCACTGGCGTCCGGTCTGGCGCTGGCCGCATTCGCTGCATTCGTAGACGGTGTGCTCGCGGCGGTGTCGGGGAGGCGGGAGCTGGGGGGCGGCGGGCGGGGGGTGGCGGCGCCGCCAGGCGGCTTGCTTGCACGTGTCGGAGCACCAGATGCGCCGGCCGGCACGGGTGAATGTCTTTCCGCAGGCCGGGCAGGTTGCGGTGCCGCGGGGGCTGGTGTCAGGCGCTGGCATCGGCGCTCACTTCCTGGCGGACACGGGCGCGGGCAGCTTTTGCGCTGGCGCTGGCAGCGAGGTGGCTGGTGAGCTGGCGGCGGTCGGTGCGCTCGGTTTCCAGCTGGGCTTCGGCGCGCTCGGCACGGTCGCGTTCGGCGTCGGTGAGGGCTTGCTGGGCCTGGATCTGGGCGGCGTGGCTGGCGGTGAGGGCGTCGCGCTCGCGGGCGGCGTCGTCGCGGACGCGGCTGGCCTCGGCGCGGGCGTCGGCTTCGGCCTGCCGGGCGCGGGCGGTCTCGGCGGCGGCGGCCGCGGTGTCGCTGCGGGCGGCGGTGATGGCGGCGTCACGTTCGGCCTGCAGCCGGCCGGTTTCCTGGCCGGCGGCGTCGGCCTGCGCGGTGGCGGCTTGTGCTGCTGCGGTGAGCCTGGTGGTCTCGGCGCGCAGCTGGTCCAGCTCGGCGGCCAGGGCGCGGGCGGAGTCCTGGTCGGCCCGGGCGGCGTCCAGGGCCTCGGCCAGTGCCCGGGTTTCGGCCTCAGCTTCGGCCTGAAGAGCGGCGGCGGTGGCGGCGGCGGCCTCGGCGAGGCGGCGGGCGGCCTCGGCGCCGGCGATGTCGGCGCGGACGCGTGCGGGCTGCAGCGCGGCGGCCTGCTCGCGGGCGGCCCGGGCGCAGGCGCCGGCCTGGCGCAGCAGCTGCTCCAGGGCGGCCAGTGGGTCAGCGTCCCCGTTGTCGGGGCCGGCGCCGGGAGCGGGCAGGCGGGCGTCGTTGTGGTAGCGGCGGGCGCACTCGTCGCTGCAGAACACCCGGCTGCGGCCGCGGCCGACGGAGGCCGGGACCGGGCGGGCGCAGCCGGGTCGCTTGCATGCCTGCGCCGCCGCGGGTGGCTGCGGCTGGCCCTCGGCCGGGTGGTCCTGGCCGCTGGCGTCAGCAGTGCCGGGGATGGTGGCCGTCATTGCTTTTCCTTTCTTTCTTTATTTTCATGTCTGATCAGAAGTGAAATGAAAATCACTCAGCGCGGGGCGTGCCGGTTCCGGCGGCGGAGACAGGCTGGGCGGCGGTGTCTTTGCGCAGCGACTCGCCGGTCAGCTCGATCCGCTCCGCGCTGCCCAGCAGGCGGTCCAGGGCGGCGTCGGCGATGGTCGGGTCGCCGATGGCCTGGTGCCACATCGCGACCGGCAGCTGGCTGGTGACGATGGTGGCGCGCAGCCCGGCCCGGTCCTCGATGACTTCCAGCAAGTCGGCGGCCTGGTCGCCGGTGAGGGGGCGGAGCAGCAGGTCGTCGATGACCAGCACGCTGGTGCGGGCCCAGGAAGCCAGCAGCCGGGCGATCCGCCCGTCGCCGCGGGCGATGGCCAGCTCGTCGAGCATCCGCGGGGCCCGCTGGTAGAGGGCGGTGTGGCCGTTGCGGATAGCGGCGTGGGCCAGGGCGCAGGCCAGGAACGTCTTGCCGGTGCCGGTGGGCCCGGTGATCACGATGGCGCGGGGCTGGGCGGCCCAGTGCGCGGCGGCGAGGCTGAGCAGCTGGCCGCGGTCCAGGCCGCGGGGGTGGCGGAAGTCGATGTCCTCGACGGCGGCGGGGATGCGCAGCCGGGCGGTCTTGAGGCTGCGGGTGACGCGGCGGCTGGCCCGCTCGGTCAGCTCCCGGTCGACGAGCAGGCCGAGTCGTTCCTCGAAGCTCAGCCCGGCGTAGCCGGCCTGGGCCTGCTGGTCGGCCAGGGCGGCGGCCATGGCGTGCAGCCGCAGCGTTTTCAGCCCGTCGATGGTGGGGTTGTCGAGCATGACAGGGTGTCCTTTCTACTGGTAGTAGCCCGGGCCGCGGAGGTTGCCGTGGACCGGGTGCGGGGACAGCGGCGGGGCGCTGCCGGGCAGCGGCTGGCGGTCCAGCCCGGTGCTCAGGATCGACTTGACGCTGCGGTAGGAGTACGAGCGCAGCGCCAGCGCCCGGGCGCACGCGGCCTCAGTGCGGCCGGGACCGTAGCTGCTGGCCAGGCGGATGATGCCCAGCACCGCGCGGTAGCCCTGCTGGGGATGCGTGCGGGAAGCCAGGATCGCCTCGGCCAGCGCTGCGGTGGACGGCCCGGTCTTGGCGGCCCACTCGGTGATCCGCTGCGGCGTCCACTGGGCGTGCCGCCGGTGGGACTCGGGCATGTGCTCGTCGGCGGTGGTGTAGGCGTGCCGGACCTGCGAGCGCGGGTGCGAGGCGACCCGCTGCCCGCGGTGGAAGACCTCGACCGCACCCGCCGACAGCCGCACGTCGACCTGCTGGCGGGCCAGCCGGTAGGGCACGGAGTAGTAGTGAGAGTCCGCGGCTATGTGGTAGTCAATCCCGGCGCGGGCCTTGCGCCAGGTGGCGAACTCATACCGGGTCGCCGGCAGCGGCCGCAGCGCCGGGCGGTCCAGCTGCTCGAACAGTTCCTGCCGGCTGCCGTCCAGCTTCTGGAACGGCCGGGCGTTGATCTCCGCGGCGCACCCGGCGATGGCCGCGTTGGCCTCGCCCAGGCTGGTGAACTTCCAGCCGCGCAGCCGGGCGATGATCCACCGCTCGGCCAGCAGCACGCCCGATTCGGCTTTGGGCTTGTCGCGCGGCTTATACGGCCGGGCCGGGATGATCGCCACGCCGTAATGCGCGGCCATCTCGGCGAAGGTGGCGTTCACGTCCGGCTCGTACCGGTCCGGCCTGGTCACCGCCGAGCGCAGGTTGTCGCTGACGACGATCGCCGGGCAGCCGCCCAGGGCCTCGAAGCAGTGGACGTGCGCGGTCACCCAGTACGCCAGTTCCTGGGAGGGGAACGCCTCGGCATACAGGTAGCCGGACGCGCCCAGCACCGCGACGAACAGCTCGGCCTTCAATGCGATCTGGCCGGTCACCGGATCGTGCACCGGGAAGGTGTCGCCGGGGAAGTCGACGAACAGCTTCTCCCCGGGCGCGTGGGCCTGGCGCATGCTCACGTCGATGCCGTTGCGCCAGGACCGGTACAAGTTCGCGAACTGCGAGTAGCCGTAGCCGTCGCCGGGATGGGCTTCCCGGTACTCCACCCACAGCAGCTGCAGCGTCACGCCCTTCTTGCGCATCTCATCGTGCACGTGCTGCCAGTCCGGCGCCGGCCGGTCCGTGCCGGCCGGCAGCACCGGCGGGTACAGCAGTGCTTCCAGCCCGGCGTCGTCCAGGTCAGCGGGCAGCGGCCACTTCACGCCCGCGGCCGCCGCCCGGACCAGGTAGTCGTGCACCGTGGTCTGCGGTACGCCCGACGCCGCGGCGACCAGGCGCTGGCTCAGCTCCTCGCCCAGAGCCAGCCGGAGAACTTCGCGGATCTTGCGCATGTCGACGCGGGGTCGCGGCATCGAGCCTTTTCCTCGGGCACAGGGGCTATGTCCGAGTAAGCGTCTCAGCGCCCGTAACCTCCGTGGTGTTACGACACGCCACCGATAGGTGATCGGATTCGATCGGAATCAGCGATCGGATTGCATCGGAATAGGCGATCGGATTCGCTCGGAATCCTCAGCTGGGCTCGTAGGGGGCATCTGCTGTTCTTGGTCAGCCGCGGCTGGCCTGCTGCTGGGCCTTACCCGGTTGATGCGGGCTCGTAGAAGCGGATCCGGTTGGAAGCAGGATCGATAAGCTGCATCTCCCGGACGTTCCCAGGACCTGGCCCGATGCCCGGGTTGAGGAACGGGTATCTGCGCTGGTGTAGTTCGGCGTGCAGTGCGTCGAGGTTGCGTACCTCCACGAGGACCGCCGTCCCTGGTGTTCCATCATCATGATGGGAGGACAGGTGGAGCGTCATGGCACCACGCGAGACTTGCAGGTACACCGGCCGGTCGCCGTCACCGGCCTGCCAGTCCAGTGAGCATCCGAGATAGTCGGCATAGAAGCGGATGGTCGCCGCAACGTCATACATCCGCAGGATCGGGACCACAGACGTCACTTGGATAGTTTCAGAAGCCGCTGTCAACGGGCCGGACATGGCCTCAGCCTACAGTTGCCGCCCCCGCCACCCCCCGACCCCGGCCGTGCCACATCCGTGCCACGCAATCTCTCCTCTCGTGCTCGGGCACGACGGCTCATGAGGCATCCAGACAGCCCGTGACTTGGGTCTTCGCTGGTCCCGCCGCCCCCGAAGTGTCCTCCTAAAACAGTAAGTCGGCCCGCACCGCGATGCAGCGGCGGTTAATCCTGCCGGTCTGGCCCGGGGGGTTCATGACTCAGATCTGCAGTCGCCCGGAGTGTGCGGGAGCCTCAGGCGGAAGTTCGTCCAGCCGGGCAAGCCGGTAACCGAGCCGTCGCGGGGCTGGCAGCGCTGATGGCGTTGGCCTCGTGGGTCTGGATCTCGACCCGGGCCACGTCAGAAAGGGCCAGCCCTGCCTTGGTCAGGCACTGAGCCTGCGCAGGCGCGGTCCGCTGCAGGAACCCGATGCGGCGGCGGTCGGGCCAAATGGTCCGGCGCTGCTTCGCTGGCTGTGTCAAAGCCGGATCGCCCTTCGGTGTTGGGGTGCTTCGGGCATGGCTGCGGGGGTATGGCTTGACATCGTTAGTAAACGGCGATTTACTAATTGCTGAGGTGCTCAGCCCCGACCAGGAGGAGGCAGACATGGCGGCCCAGCAGGACACCCGGCAGGCGGAGGCGACGGCGGCGAAGCTCGCGACGCTTCGCGACGACGTGCGCGCGATCATCCGACGCGCCGGTGACCCGCAGCTGAAGGCGGCCTTGGAGACCGGAGCCGAAGTTCTCGGCGGCCTGCGGCAGGCGTTCGTCGACTACGGCAAGGGCAGCGAGGAGGCCTGGCAACGGTAGCGGGCCGCTGGCCGTGGCGCGGCCGATCGGCACCCCCGATGACGCCTTGCTGGACGCCGCCGACCTTGTCTTGATGACCGAAGGCCCCTCCGGCTTCACCCTCGCCAAGGCGGCAGCGTCCGCCGGGGTGTCCGCTGCGACCTTCGTGAAGCGGTTCGGTTCGAAGGAACGGCTGTTCCTGCGGCTTTCCCAGCGCTGGGCCGCCTCGCTGGACGGTGAACTCGGCGAGGCGGCCCGGGACGTGGACTCGCCGTTGCACCGGCTGCGCATCGTGGCCTTGCACAACTACCACGACCTGGACAATCCGCAGACCGCTTCCAAGCAGCTCGCGGCATTGGCGATCGACCTGCAGAACGACGAGATGCGCGGCTTGCTGCACGTCGGCTGGGGGCACGTGCGCCGTCACCTGGAACGTCACGCGGCCGCCGCGGCCGCCGCCGGTGAGCTGGCCGGCGCACCGCCGCCGGCCCAGCTGGCCCGGATCGTGATGGCCGCCATGGAGGGCGGCTGCCTGGCCTGGTCGGTACACCCCGACGGGTCATTGATCCGCCGGCTCGCGGCAGACCTGGACGCACTGCTGTCCGGATGGGCCACACCCAAGGAGAAGATTAATGGCCGATGACACCCCGCTCGCAGGAAAAGTTGCGCTCGTCGCGGGCGCCACCCGGGGCGCCGGCCGGGCGATCGCCGTCGAACTCGCCCGAGCCGGCGCCTACGTGTATGCGACCGGCCGCAGTAGCCGTACCGCAGGCCGGTCCGAGATCGACCGGCCCGAGACCATCGAGGAGACCGGCGACTTGATCCGCGCCGCGGGCGGGGAGGGATCGGCAGCTGTGGCCGATCATGAGGACCCGGATGCAGTCGGCTCCCTGGTTGCCACGGTCGAGCGTGACCAGGGCCGCCTGGATGTGCTGGTCAATGACATCTTCGGCGGCGACCGGTACTCCGAATGGGACAAGCCGCTGTGGGAGCACGACTGGGCGGGCGGCCTGCGGATGCTGCTGATGGGCGTGCACACCCACCTGATCACCAGCCGGGCGGCGATCCCGCTGATGCTGCGCACCGCCGCCGCGCACGGCACCCGCGGCCTCATCGTGGAGATGACCGACGGGACGGCGCAGGCCAACGCGGCCTTCCGGCGCAACGTCGGCTTCTACTACGACCTGGTCAAGGCCAACGTCGAGCGGATCGTCAAAGGCCTCACCGCCGAGCTGGAAGACCACCCGGTGACCGCGGTCGGCGTGACGCCGGGCTGGCTCCGCTCGGAAAAGATGCTGGAAAACTTCGGCGTCACCGAGGCCAGCTGGCGCGACGCGTGCGCCAGGACGCCAGATTTCGCGATCTCCGAGTCGCCCGCATATGTCGCCAGGGGGGTCGCCGCGCTCGCCCAGGCAGGCGACGCGAGCCGCTGGGCCGGCACGATCATCTCCGCCCGCCAGCTCGCCGACGCCTACGGCGTCACCGACACCGACGGCAGCAGGCCCGATTGCTGGGGCTATCTGGCCGCCTACGGCTGGGACCGCCACGACGGCGCAGGCATCGACGACTTCCGGTAGCGAACGTCGCGTATCCCGCGGCCGTGAGCAGCGGAAGCAGGGGAGCCTGCATCGGTGAAGATGAGCGAGGCAGCCCGGCTCGCCCAGGTGTCCCCGCCAGCAAGACCGGCCAGGAACCAAGGTCACCAGGCAATCAGGTGGTCGATCAAGCGCGGCGCAGAATCGCCTGTTCGGCGCGACGTTCGACGGCACCGCCGAACGGTCAGGACCAACGCCCTAACGGCGGATATCGCATGCCACGTGCCCGCCGAGCTGTCACCGTCTGTCACGGAGCGTCAGCGCCTGGGAAGCCAGCCGGGTGTCCGGCGAGCCCATCGCAACCGGCCGGAGTCTTCATGCCGACCATCACCGCGACATCGTGAACGTCGCCTGGGAGTGCGGTCGGCCCACCCGATTGCTCCGCGCCCCTCTGGAGTGACGTCAGCGTTCATGACGAATGACGCCAGCAGGCCAGGCTGGGTTGCCATAGCCCGGTTGCTCCGGGGAGCGCGCGTGGCGCGTTACCGGCGTCTGTCGGACCGTTTGTTCTGCCCTGAGACGGACTTGCGTGTGTCCTGCGCGGCGTTCGGGATGTACCGAACACCGAACACGAACACCGGCAGCGACTACGCTGGTGCTGTGGCCCTGCAAGAGTCGGAGACTGCGGAGATCTTCGCTGAGCTGATGGAAGAGCTGGGTCTGCCCGTTGTAGAAGGTGGCCGGCCAGACGAGCCTGACATGGTTTTGGTTGATACTGACGGACGTCACGTCCTTGTGGAGCTTAAGCGCCTGTCGACGCCTACTCCGGCGCAGGTGTCCCGCCTTGTAACGGACGGAGAACGAAGAGGACACCCAGACGCGCTGTACGTTCTCGTGGCCGACAGGATCCCTGAGGTGATCCGGGCGGAGCTGCGCCGCCGCGGATGGGGCTGGCTGGACTTGCGCGGGCACTTGCACCTGGCTGGCCACGGGGTATTCGTCGATGCGGATGTAGCGCCGGTGAAGGGCCGGGCTGATCGTAAGGATGCTTTCTCGGGTTCGGCAGGCCTCGAAGTAGCCGCCGCGCTTCTCCTGGAACCAGACATCCGGCATGGCGTCCGGGATCTCGCGCGGAGGATCGCCCGGTCGCCTAGTACGGTTTCTGAGGTGCTGCACGCCTTTCGCAGGCAAGGTCTCGTGGGGTCAGACGGCGCTGCAGTTCTCCCGGACCTGTTCTGGGAAACCGTCAGCGCCTGGCGGCCCCGCGACGTTCCGCTTACGGATCTGCCGCGACCGGGAACGGGTTCGGTAAATGCTGCGTTGCAGCTCGGGTTCGATGATGTCGAGGCACAGCCGGGCTGGGCGCTTTCCGGCACGCTCGCCGCAGCTGTCTATGGCGCCCCGGTCGCGGCAAGATCAGACTACCCACCTGAGTTCTACGTCCCCACCCCGGTAATACTACGGCGCGCTATGCGACTCCTGGGTATAGCGATCGACGCTGATCACCGGCGGGCCAGCGTCCGCGTCTCGCCGGTCTCCGCGGTTTGCGAGCAGAGGGTTGATCCTGTTGGCCAGCAGGCTAAGGCGTGGGCATTCACCAATGAGCCGTGGCCACTGGCGCATCCACTGTTCGTCGCCCTCGATCTGGCACGCGATCCTGGACGTGGCCGCGAGATTCTCGAAGGCTGGCAGCCTCCGCGACCATGGCGCCGGGTGTGGTGACAGGCGATAGCCCGCCTGACGATGTGGCCAAGATCCCAGCCGTGGACTTGGCTGGAAGATCCATGCTGGCTATCGTCCAGGCCGTTCCCGAGCTTGAAGCCAGAACCGGACGCAAGGCTGTCGTCATCGGCGGTCTCGCTGTTCTCTGCCGGCTTGGCACCGCGTACCGGGCCACTGGTGACCTTGACACCGCCAACCGCCGGGTCGCCGGAGAACCGGCCCAACTCGATGTACTCCTGCAACATGACGGTGTGACACAAGCCGGCCCGGCCGGTGTTTGGATTCCTACGCCAGAAGGCATGGTGCAAGTCGATGTCATCGAAGTCACTGATGCAGAACTCAGCCACCTCCCCGACGATGAAACCGACCGGCTCCACGTGCTTTCTCACGCCTGGGGCATCCGGACCGCCACATCCGTGAGAATCCGCGCAGCCAGTCCGTCGGAGGGCGCATCTACGGAGGTTCTCGTGCGGGTGGCAGAGCCGGGACCGCTGATAGCCATGAAACTCCAGTCGATCATGAACCGGCCTGTAGAAAAGGAACGCACAGACCTGCTGGACATAGTCCGGCTGACCTTGGACCGCGCTGCGGGCCCGTTAGCGCGCATGCAGCTTGGCGGAGCGGATGCACAGCTCGCAGCAGACGCACGCCTTCACGCACACAGGTGGTTCGTCAATCTAAAGGAGCAGACCCTCCGTCTTATTCGTGAACTCCCTGAAGGCACCGATATAGACGCGGACACAGTCCAACTCGTCGGCGAACTGCTCTTGGCAGAGCTGGACAAATCCGATCCGCCCAGCAACCCGGCGCGAGAACGGCCCGGTCAATGATTGAGAGCCAATGCGTCAACGACATATCGGCCAATGACCCGAGAGCGGCTCCGCCGGCCGCTCGACGATCCAGGATGACCGGGAGAACCCACGGCGACCAGCGGCCGCCTTGCTCCTTCCGGCTAGCAGCGGCCCGCAGTCCCACTCAGGCCCGGCAGCGCGGTGATCGCCCGACGATGCTGCTCAGTTATCGGTGCCGTGTGCAGGCTCTCAGTTATCGGTGCCGTGTGCAGGCTCGCGCCAGCGGCGTGGCCACGGTAGGGCTTGTCGTCACACGCCCGGCGGGCGCTACGACACGGATGTCAACAGCGGTTCCCAAGCGTACGCTTTCTCTCAGAGTCGGATGTTCCGGGTATCGGCCGCCACGGTCGGAACGGGCCTGGCGGCGGATTGCGTGTGGGGTTCCAGAAGTCGGCCACCGGCCTTGACCTGGGCTTCTACGCAGCCCGCTCGTATTCGTGGAGAAGGCCGCCCAGAACGGGCCGACGCTTGATCCGCTCCGGGAGAGGCCGGCGACAGGGTGATCGGGCAGCGGCGGGCGGAGTTCGCGGCTGCGGTGGGGTCGTCGCCCGTTGTAGTGGGCCGCGTACTCGGCCAGGACCAGCCGCAGGTGGCGCTCGCCGTAGATCAGCATGCGGTCGGTGATCTCGGTCCGGGCGGTGAGCACGAACCGCTCCGCATAAGCGTTGGACGACGCCGTCGACTGCACCCGATCCAGATGATCGGTACCGGCGTGTCCGGGTAACTCACCGGTTCCATCCGCTGTCCGGCCTCGATTTCGAGTTCGTTGTCCACCGGCGCAACTGGGGTGAGGACCGGGTCTACTGCCGGGACGCGGGCGGGGAGTTGTTCTCGCTTCCGGCGGCCTGGACCGATGTTGCGCCGGCGGACCCGTTCGTGGTCATCGCGGCGGGCCGGTGCCCCTTCACTGCCGAGGGCCTGCTGGCCGTCGCGGATCTGATTGACCGGCTGCGGTCCCATCCGGGCAGCGGTACAGCTGTAAAGCAGATTATGCCGTGAACGTTAAGGCAATTATGCCGGGTACCTGGCTGGGCTGGTGTGCTCTCCTCGCTCGCGGATACGCATTGGCGCTGTTTATTCTGCTGATATCAGCCGCGTACTGGCGTGTCACCGCAGGCCCTCCGAACATTCTGGGCATAATAAGCTTTACGGAAGAGCATCCCGGGAGGCGGCATGGCCAGGCGAGAACCCGGCGAGGACCCGAAGGCAGCGGCGCTACGCGAGGCGCGGTGCCTGAACCCGCATCCCGAGCAGGTATCCGATGCGGCGTTCCTGGCCGAGGAGTTTTTCGACGCCCGCGACGTGGTCCAGGTCAAGTACGAGATGGTGCGCGCCGTCACCGTGGACAAGGTGCCGGTCACCGCCGCCGCGGCGGCGGCGTGCGCGCGCACCCCCGGTCCATCGAGCGAGCGCTGGCCCGGCACCGGGAACGCCACTCCAAAAGCCGCTGACCTATCCGCCCGCGCACCGGAAAGGAGGAGTACCCGCCCCTGACTTCCCCGCGATCTGGAACGACCCGGCCACCCCGCAGAGAACGCAAGCGCATGACCCGCCTGCTCCTCACCGACGTCACCGTCACCAGGAACGCAAAAACGATCACCTGCAACATGCGATGGCAGGGCGGCCAGGACCGCACCCTTACCCTGCCGGTCCCCAAAACCGCCTGGGAACTGCGCCAGACCGCACCGCACGTCGTCGAGGCGATCGACGACCTGCTGGATCACCACACCCATGCCGAGATCGCCGCCATCCTCAACGCCCGCGGCCACACCAGCGGCGAGGGCCACCCCTTCCACCGCCTGATCATCCGCAACATCCGCGACGAATACGGGCTGCGCAGCCGGCAGCAGCGGCTCCGCGACGCCGGCATGCTCACCCTGGACGAAATGGCCGGCCAGCTCGGCGTGTCCGCCGGCACGGTCAAGGCGTGGCGCCACGCCGGTCTTGTCAGCGGCCAGTACTACAACGATAAAGGCCAGGCGCTCTACCACCCACCCGGACCGAACCCGCCGGCCCCGCACCACGGATCTCCCCGGCTCTCCGACCGGCGACCTGCACAAACATCAGACACCCGCGAACCGACCCGAAGAGGTGCAGTGTGAAACCAAAGGTTTCGCCCGAGGGCTCCGGGGCGGGATCTTCACCGCCTCGATACCGGCACTGGCCAGGACCGCGTCGAACGATTCGGTGAATCGCCCGGCCCGGTCGCGGACCAGGAACCGGAAGTCCGCGGCGCGGTCACCGAGGTCCATGAGCAGGTTGCGGATCTGCTGGGTGGTCCACGGCCCGTCCGGATGCGCGGTCACCCCCAGGATGTGCACATAGCGGCTGCCGACCTCCATCACGAACAAGCAGTACAAGCGGCGGAGCGTCACTGCGCAGTCCACGTGAAAGAAGTCGATGGCAAGCATCGTCGCGGCTTGGGAGTGCAGGAACTGCCGCCAGGTTGTGTCGGTGCGTCGTTTGGGAGCCGGCGGGATCCGCAGCGCCTTGAGCACCCGGCGGATCGTGGGCGCGCTGGCCCGGTGGCCGAGCTTGAGCAGCTCACCCTGGATCCGCTGGTAGCCCCAGCTGGTGTTCTCGGTGGCGAGCCGCTCGATGAGCGCGGTGATCTCGGCGCTGACTGGCGGCCGTCCCGTCCGGTTCGGGTAGGTCCACTTCCGGGTGACCAGGCGGCGGTGCCACCGGAGCACCGTGCCGGGCGTGACCAGCCGGTGCAATCGCAGCCTTCCCGGCAGGAGCCGGATCAGCGCGGCGAGGACGGCGCGGTCGGCCCAGTCCAGCCGGGGCCGCGGAGGGGCACGGCGCAGCACGGCGATCTCGTGCCGCAACACCAGCAGCTCGGCGTTCTTGGAGGCGGATGAACGGCCGCACAGGACCAGCCAGCCGCAGACCCGGATAAAGATGAGATAGAGCAGACGAAGGGACACGGGCGATCATCATGGCCTACCGGTAACCTAGCGCATCGCTGCAGCTCACAGGCCGGCCAGACTTCTGGCACCCCACAGGCAGACCTGGCCGGTCCAGCCACCAGCGACCGCGGCCTATCAGCCGCCACACGCGCTTACACCAGCGCTATCGACGACCTCGGCCGGCAAGCCGGCCTCGCCGCCTGACCACCGCGCGCCGCCACCCCACTATCCCGACCTGTAAACACAAGACTTGACTCAGAATTAAAGACCAAGGTCACCCAAGCTTCCTAGTCCTCCTCCGGAGCCAGACGGCCGACACGGAGGATCATCTCAGGGCCACGGCACCGAGGGCTGACAACCAGGAAGGAGGAATAGCCGCTCGGTCATGGCTCCCCTGTATGTCAAGAGGGTCGTTGTTCCCGCCTCGCCAGTGTGCGCCGGTCCTCGCCGTCGTCAAGCAGAGGGCGCTTGACGACGGCTGCGGTCCGGCGTGAAAGGGGAGGCGCCGGGAGCAACCTGGAGAGTGGACCGGCGTGCCGGCGTAGGGTCGCAGGTGGCGGGTCCGGGAAGTGACTTCTTTGAAGTGCCGGCGCTGGGGTGCAAGCGGCCACGCTAGAGCCAGTAGCCGTCCCCGTGTGTCCTCCCGGGCCCGTCGCTGATGCCCGCGCATCGTTGATCATCTGCCGGTATACCTGATCGGGCAGCCGCCGTTTGAGGCACCGGATGGCTTCCATGGTGGTCTTGCCGGCGGCGAGCTTAAAGAAGACTTGGCGCGGGATAGCGGACGGTAATAGGGCGCGGCGCCTTCGGGGTGTCGTTGCGCAGCTGCACGATGGCCATGATGTGCAGCACCCGGCTGATACGGAACAACGACTTCTTGACATACAGGGGAGCCATGACCGAGCGGCTATTCCTCCTTCCTGGTTGCAGCCTATTGCCGGCCCTGAGAGCCGGTGGCGCTGCTGGTCGCCGGAGGAGGCATCGATGGGCGCGGTGCCATTCCACGAGGCGAAGTGGCCGCGGTCAGCGAAACGGGCGATGTCACCGGCGTCGCCGAGGAGGCGGGCAGCGCTGGACGGTCCGATGCCGTGGAGGTCTTGCAGGCTGCTGCCAGTGGCAGCGGCCAGCCCGGTCAGCTGAGCGTTCGCGGCCTTGATCTTCTTGGCCGGTGGCGGCGAGCTCGCTGATCAGCTCCGAGGCCAGCTGGCGGCGGGTACGCCCGGCAATGTCACGCGGCCGCACAGTTGCCACCAGGGCGCGGGCCTGCTGGGCGGACAGGAACTTCTTCGCCCCGCCGGGCAGTAATACCCGGCAGCAGCCGGTGCAGCCGGTTCACCGTATCGGTGCGGGCGTGGCCCAGCCCGTCACGGCGATCAGCCAGCAGCCGCAGCGCGACGGTCGCGCCGTCCGCCGCAACGACCTGCAGCCCCTGGGTCCGCAGCGCCACGACGGCCACCGGGTGAGCGTCGGTGGCATCGGTCTTGCGGCCCTGGCCGGCGGCGAACACCCGCGCCCGAGCCGACAGCTTCGCCGGAACACCAGCAACGGACTCACCGTCGGCAACCAGCCGCTGCGCGATGTGCCGGCCAATGCCGCCGCAGCCCTCTACGGCCCAGGTCCGGTCCGGGAACCCGCGGCCTGCAGCCAGCATCGCCTTGTAACCGTCGCGGTCAGTGCCGAACCGGCCCTGCGCGAGGATCTTCTCCTGGCCGTCGATGACCTCGATCGTCGCCGGCCGCTTATGCGGGTCCATCCCGATGATCACATATCCCATGACTACCTCTCCTCCCTCGGCGGGCAGTTGCGGGCGAGGAGGGCAGCGCTACTTCGAGCAGGGCACGCCCCTCCTGAGCCCCTCCCGCGCCACGGCGGCCGGCGGGATGCACGCCAATGTGAGAGCCACACCTACTCACAGGTGGGCAGCCGAATGAGAGAGCGTCCCGCCGGTCACCTCAACCGAGCCTCGCCAGGCACCGGCCGTAGCACAAGTCAACAAGTAGCCGCTGAGCGATCGATCGCTCGGAGAACCCTTTGGCTCTTCCAGCTCGACAGTCGGTCGGTGTGGATGGAAAGCTGGGCGACAACGCCTGCTGTAGCTTGAAACATGCTGATAGTGGGCAGAATACTGGGCACAGTGGCGTCGTCACGAGTCCGCGCGGGGCGGGAGTATGGATATGCAAGCGGGAGGCTATGGTTCAGAGATTCGGGACGCGTAGGCTTCTCGCGCCGATCTTAGTGTTGCTTTGCGCGACGGCATTGATAATCCTGTGGCTGGACGGCAAGAAGCCTGGCATTGACCTATTAGCTAGTTTTGTGAATGCTGCACTTTTTCTCGCTCTGGGTATTATAGTGCGCGACATAAATCTCTACCGGTCGTCTTACAAGAGCTTCATTGAAGTCTTTCACGGTATAGAATCGAAACTTAGCTCTAATGGGCATGGATCATTCTATGTTGTACTGCCACAGTTTCGCATCAATCCAGACGTCCAAAGGAAGATTGAAGCAGCGCTTGAATCTATTGATGGCCCGGGCAAGCGCATTTTCGATCTGTACAGGAATCAGTCAGTATACAAATACATGCCCAACCACAAGGTCACTTTAGACTTCGCCTTGGCAGGTAACGATTCCGAGGCGGGAATCTTGCTGGCCAGTGCTATCGGAGCATTGACTCAAGGGTCGTTCACTCCGATCTTCAAGACTGATGAAGGCCAATCCGTTGACCTGGATAGACCGGCAATACTCCTCGGGCTCTACAGTAATTCATGGGTACACGCATACTGGGATCATGTTCGGCACTCGGCTGGGGTCTTCAGGCCACTGAATGAACAGGTCGGCTTCTGGGTGCGCTCGGGGAAGGACAGCTATAAAAGATTCCTTCCGTTGGGTCGAGATGACCAGGAACTCGCTGACTTCTGGACACAAGACTCGCCGGATATCTCGACGGACTACGCTATCGTTGCAAGAGTCCGTGGCAACACTGCCCCGAATTCGGTCTGGCTCGTATGTGCCGGGATAGGTAAGGCCGGAACAAAAGGAGCGGCTCAATATCTCACGCGGGACTCTGTACTTCGGCAGATAGTTAAGGATTTCTCCGAATCTCCCGAGTTCGCCCTTGTTCTAGAAGTATCTGCGCGCAATATCTCAGATGCCAGAGAGGTCCACTGCTGGCCAGCCGGATTGCGGAAGGTTGAGGAAGATCGACTTCAACGTCCGGAGTGCGACATCTCAAAAACAACACCGGAAAGCCAATGCCCTGCCGGTGACGATATGAGGGTTATCAGGCGCTAAGCTATGTAGCACCACTCAACCGACAGGAGTAGTTCGGCCAGGCACGTGCCCGGGCCGGTCAGCATCCATCCGGTCATGCCGCTGGTAGCGGACAGCTATTGCCGGGCTGAGCGTGCCGCGAGGGGACGGGCACGGCAGCGCAGCGGGATGATGTTCTTCATGTGGGTGTATATGGTGACCTGGATCGTTCAGGATGGTGCTCCTGAACTTGGCCGCGGCTCGTATCTGGCCGGTGTCGGGCTGCGGGCCGACTGCCTCAGCGTGGGCGCCCAGGACACCAGTGGATGGCATCGCGGAACTGGCGGATCGCGCCGGCGGCCACTTGCATGAACTCATCGGATTGGCCGGGGCTGCCCGGGATGTGTACTCCGGCGAGGGGCCTGCGCAGCGGCATGCCGGCTCGGAGTTCGTGATCACCACCGGTGATCAGGCGTTTATCGCCCGGACCGCAGGGCGAGCGTCCGTGGTCGCTGCCGGTTCGCGCTTTACCGCGCAGTGCATGCTCAGCGTGGTGGCCGACTACGAGTGGGATGCATTCGGCCTGCCCGATCTGCGCAGCGACTGGTACGTGCGCCGTCTGAAGATCGAGCACAGTCAGATAGATGACGTCGCTAGCGATCCAGGACGGGCTCTTGCCGGCCACTCGGGCATGGTACTTCGCACATTTGAGATCGAAAATATGAGCCGGCGAGACGATGACCGCGACTCCACGATCAAGGCCTGGTACTTGCTCGACCTGGCACCAGTCCAAGCCTCATAGAACGTCCGCCATTGCCGCTCCCCGGACGTCCGGTCAGTGGTCATGGAGGCCGGGCCGTGGCTGGCGGGGCTGCCGCTGCCCCGGTGTGCTGCGGGTGATCGTCACTGACTGCATGTGAGGGGAATTAGGTGCGCCAGCATGCTGACAAGCTTTTTGGCATGATCGGACGCCTCGAAGAGACAGTGATCGACTCCCGACCCCACTGTTAAGTCGGAGTTGTGTCCATTTCGGAGATTGACTTGTGATGTCGATGATGTAAGTGACTTCTTCGGTGTGCCTGGCTCGTCGTTCGGCTGCGGTTCTCCCGGATGTTCGCTGGCGGCCCTGACGGTGGGGGGCAGGGCGAGGATCGCGGTGTTCAGGCTGGCCAGCGGGCTGGCGGGGCGGTGCCGCAGTGCGGCAGGGGGTCTCGGCAGCGACGTGGGAGCGGTGAGGCCGAGCACGGCGGTGAACGGGATGACGCCGGGGTCATGCCGGCGGATCGGCCGCGGGCGGATGCGGTGGCGGTGATGTTGTGGATGAGCAGCAGTGCCCAGGCTTCTGGCCGCGGGGGGGGGGGCGCCGGGCGGGCGCGGGGGCGGGCGATGGTGTCCGGGAGCCGTGCGGCGCGGGTCGCCTGCTCTTCGCGCCGGGCGCGCTGCCGTCGATCATGGAGCATGACCAGCTCAGAGCCATCGGGGAGAGTCCAGGGTCTGAGCGGGACGGATTCGCGCCGTTCTGACCCGCAGGCCAGGTCAGCGCCGGTGCCGGGAACCGGTCAGCGGTGCATGGAGAAGAAGCCGCGGTCGGCGAGGTTGAGGATGCCGGGCGTGAAGCTGTCCCAGCTGATCTGCCAGGGCGTCCGCCGTCGTGGTAGCCGCCGATCGCGCGCCGACCACCGGAAGGTCGCGGTGCGGACGTGGGCGGTGACCGCGCAGCGGGCGGGCACCCCCGCGGGCGCCGAACCCGTCCGAGCACGCCTCCTGGCCAGTCCATCGTGGTGCCGTCGATGGCGGTGACCTCCAGGCCCTCCACAGCGGCCGAGCCGAGGTCCGCGTCGGCGACGGCGGCGTCGAGCTCGAAGTCTCTCCACCGCCGCCGAGGAGCCGCGGGCCGCGAGAACGCCGCCCCGGTCGGCACTCCGCGCCGGGCCGAGGCAGGCCGGGCAGCCCGAACGCCGTCGCGAGCACCGTGCTCCGGCGCCGGGGAACAGGCAGGCGCCAGGACGCAGATGACGGTCATCGCCGTCAGCCCCGGCGCTGGCCCGGGGGCGCTCCCGCAGCGCCCGGGCGATCACGTCCTCGGCGAGCAGCTCTCCAGCAGGCCCTGCCGGTCCAGTCCGCCAGCCAGCCGTCCAGAACCCGGGCCCGGACGCGATCCGGGCGGCCATCTCGCAGCCCGGAATCCTCCCCGCGGCCGGGCGGAGTGGACCATGCGTGATGACCATGGCAAACTTGGCAGGCAACAAAGCTCCAGGTGAACGAAAAGGGCGTAGACAACCCCGCCTACCAGGAGCTTTGTTCTATTCAGGGACCATCGGATCCGTCACGCCGCCGCGACGACATGAGCAGACCGTGACCAGCTAAAACCAGACACGGTAAAAAGGTTTGCCCCGACCCTCGTGCTCTCGTGGAGTTCTACTGCCAGGTGCTGAGCGTGAGGATCAGCGAAGACACACCGGCGGCTGGGTGGTCATCGGCCTGGAGCCCAGCCTCCGGCACCTGGCCTTTCAGCGGGTCACCGAATGGGTTCCGCCGCGCTGGCCTGACCGGCGTATCCCCAGCAGATGCACCTCGACCTCCGGGTGATTGGTGCCGACCATGCCGAGCTGGAAACTGCTCGCCCTGGGTGCCACTCGTGTCCCAGGTGAACTTGAGACGGGCTTCAGGGTTTTCACCGACCCCATCGTCGGTCACCCGTTCTGCATCGTTCTTCGGTCGGCCCAGCGCAGGATGAACCGGCGTCCGGCATTTGCCACAGGGGGTGAAGGCCTGTTCTTGAGGCCGGGTGATTGGGGATGCTGGCCACAGCGAGAGCAGTAGCACTGGCCGGCATGCACGCCCCCGCTGCGTTAGCGCCGCTGGCCTGATGCTGCACCCTCGAGCTCCGGAGGCTCAGCCCTTGCCGGGCGGGCGTCTTTGGGCTTCGGTTCGGGTGGTGTGCTCGATGAGGTCGGCGACGGCCTGGCGGGCGGCGGGGGTGAGTTCGAGGAGGGCGCGGAGCTGGGTGCTGGTGACGCCGGTGTCGCGGACGAGGGCGAGTAGTTCGACTTGCTCGCGGAGCAGGCCGGCCTGTTCTTGGTCGTAGTCGGTGAAGAAGAAGGCCGGGGGGATGCCGAAGGTGCGGGCGAGGGCTTCGATGAGGCGCATCTGGGGGTTGGCGGCCTGGCCGTTGCGCAGTTTCCAGATGGTGGTGTGGGAGAACTGCTCGCCGGTGACCTTCTCGATCAGGTCGGTGATCTCTGCGTTGGAGTAGGGGCCGCGCCCGGCCGGGTGGGCGCCGTCGATCAGCCAGTTGATCTTGTCGGCGAGGCTGCGAGGGTGCGGCGGGCCGTCCGGGTCGCCTGACATGGCCGAATCCGGCATGACTCGCCTCCTGCGCGAAGCCAAGCCATCATCTCAGATGAATGATCACTTGTCCTTGTGGGCCTTCAGGTTGACAGGATTGTGCCCGGACGGCCTATTCATCACGAAGTACACGCGGTTGCGGGTCACCGGCCCACTCTCGCCCGCTCAGTCGCGGACCGTCCGGCCCGGCGTCACGCGGTCGGCCGGGTCGTCATCCCGGCTGCTGCCCGCCTGGTCATGATCGGCCGACCGGCGCCAGTGCTCCTCATTCTGCACGACGCCCGCCTGGTCCTTGTCCTCATCGTGGCTGGCCGGGATGGGCTCATCGCGGACCTGGTTCGAGCTGACCTCGACCGCCATGCCGTCCAGTTCCTTGTCCTGCTCGCCCTGCTTGCCGTTCGCGTCCTTGGTGGGCATGCTCTGGCTCCCTGCCGCTGTCGTGCCGCTGGCCGCCGATCCGGCCCCCGGCTCCCTACCCGGGCGGTGCCGTCCTATCCCGCCAGTTCGCTGGCCGGCCGCGCCCGGCGGCCCGGCCGGGATGCCGGCGGCGATGTCGCGGACCTTGCGGTTCTCGCGCTGTAAGGCCCGGACCAGCAGCTGGAAAGCCTCCTCAGAGTGCGGCCGCCATCGGCCAGCAGGATCCCGATGGCCTGATCGATTGCGGACCGCGACCGCATGGCCTGCTGCATGTTCTCGGAGAGCAGCCGGGAGTCCCAGTACAGCTGCGCATTGACCAGCACGATCGCCGCCTGCCGGGCCCGGGCCATGACGCGTTCCTCGGCGGCGCCGTCAAACGGGACAGGCGGGAATACAGGTTCAGGATGGGTGCCGTGGCCGGTGTCGTGCTGGGCGGTGTCGATGTCGGCTGCCTCGGGATCGGTGAAGACCCCGGTACGGGGGCGCCCGTCGACCAGCATGGTGATCCCGGCCATGTCGGCCGGTGACACATCGCAAGCCAGCTGCGCCATCTTCAGCAGCGTGTCGCGGAGGGTGCCGTCGTCGATGAAGAACTGGGTGAGGGCGGCGAAGCCCTCAGCCATCGCTGCTGAGCTTTCAGCCACGGGACCGCCCCAGACTGGTCTGGTCAGCCAGTCGAATCCGCACGGGACGAAGGAGGTTGGCCAGCTCAAGACAGCTGCGCCGGTCATCGATGGGCCGGACCGGCGTGCGGTCGCGGCCTCAGCGTCCCACCAGCTCAGTCATTTGACCCGCATACCTAAAGTCAGCGAACAGCGGGGTAGATGAACCAGCCGGAAGATCCGCCTGCACCACCCGGGAGCCAGATTGGGATACAAGATCGTTGATGCTTCGTCGCTGCCCGCCACACCGGGCCGCATCCTGCTGCGAGTCCTTACGACAAGGGGGTGGGCCGGCGGCTCGGCCTGCGGACCTTTGACGTATATCAGGTTGAACTTCCACCCCGCGCGAACTCGGTCGAACATGATCACTCTGACGACGGCGCGGAGGATATGTATGCAGTAATCCACGGGGACGGGCAGGTCGTCGTCGACGGGGAGGAGGTGCCTGTCCGGACGGGAATGTTTGTCGCCGGCACGGCCGGCTCAACCCGCTACGTCCGCGCTGGCGGCGCCGGACTCGTGTACATCGCCGTATGCATGGCGCCCGGCTAGCGTGCCGGTTTCACCCACCCGCAGGCGCCAGCTAGCGGCCCGGCCGGCAGGAACCCGGTCGACGCCGACCGGCGGATCCGTCTGCGCCACTGTCCGCTTTCCCGGAGAAGCCATTTTCCGGGTGCCGGCGATACGGTCGCCGGCATCGGGAAGCACGCCGCCGCGCGAGAGCACCGGCATTTGCGGGCTGGTCCAGGATGTGGCGGACGTCAGCTCCGATAATGTCCAGGTGATGGCCCTGGCTTCCCTTTTGGTGACCAGAGATCAGCCAGGCAAGGTCTCACCACCGGTAGGCGCCAGGACCTCGCCCGAGTAGTAGCTCGATAGCTGTGGCACGGCGAAGAAGATGTAGGAAGGGGCGATCTCATCGGGCTGAGCGGCCCTGCCCATCGGAACCTGCTGCCCGAACTTCGCGACTTTCTGCTCCGGGAAGGTGGCCGGGATGAGCGGGGTCCACACCGGGCCGGGCGCGACGCAGTTCACCCGGATCCCCCGGTCTTGCAGCGACTGGGCCAGGGAGTAGGTCAGGGCGAGGACGGCGCCCTTGGTGGCCGCGTAGTCGATCAGGGTCTTGTTGCCCCGCAGGCCGGTGATCGAGGAGGTGTTGATAATGCAGCCGCCATCGGGTAGGTGCTCCAGCGCGGCGCGGATGGTCCAGAAGTAGCTGAAGATGTTGACCCGGAAGGTACGCTCCCACTGCTCGCTGGACAGCTCGGCGAGATCATCGAGCGGGCTTTGCGTGGCGACGTTGTTGACCAGGATGTCCAGGCCGCCGAGCTCGCTGGCGGTGCGGCGCACCGCCGCATCGCAGTTCTCCTCCACGGCCAGGTCGCCGCGGATCGTCTCACATCGGCGCCCGGCCGCCTGGACCAGTTCGGCAGTGTGCCGGGCATCGGCATCCTCGTGCTCGGACAGGTAGGCGATGGCCACGTCGGCACCCTCCTTGGCGAAGGCCACCGCGACCGCCCGGCCGATACCCGAGTCGCCGCCGGTAACCGGGGCGCGCGGCGGCCGTCAAGCAGGCCTCGGCCGGTGTAGGCGCGCATCTCGTCGGCGGGTTCCGGGTCATCTCCGCGGTGCGCCCCGGATAGTCCTGCTGCTGCGCAGGCGGCGGATCCTGCGCCGATGGAGTGTCCTGCCGTGGCTGTGGTGTCATGAGTCCCCTCATCCGATAGCGCCCCAGATGCTGCGCGGGCGTGTTGCCGCTCTATGCTGGCGGGCCTGTGGTGTCTGCCTGCATTGATACGCCGGACGCTGCCCATCCGGGCAAGCCGCAAACCGGGCAGCGACGATCCAGGACGCCGCCCCTTTCGCATTTCCAGACGTGCGACGGTGATGACCCAAAGACCCGGGAGTCGTCGCGCACGGATGCGGGTCTCGCTGATCACGATCAGCGCCTGCGGCCAGGTCCTCGGTGACCTGCTCGAGGTTCGCGAGGACGACCGCAGCGAGGAAGCCGGCTCTTCTGTCAGCACGCGGAGCTGGATGACGCTCGGTGCTAGCACCGGGCGCGCAGCAGGCGGGCCATCGAGGGTGGCAGGCACATCAACCAGGAATCTCACGCGGTGAGCAGGACCGGAAGCTCCCGCTAAGCGCCAGCTCCCGGAGTGCCGCCGCGCTGCCCGTTGTGACAGGTGTGTACCGGTCTGTGTCGGTGACCAGCAGGCCTGGCCGCAGTCATCGTCGCCAGTCGCACGCAGCCGCGCCAGGCGCACGCAGCCGCGCCAGGCGTAGGACAGGCGGCCGGATGTTGGCTAGTCAGCACCCAGCAAACTCGGGCTCCGTCACGCGCCTTGACTGGGGTTGGCGCCTTGATCATAATTTCAGGGCGCGGCGCGCGCCTCGTTAATGTAGCCCAGCAGCGCGGCTACCTCTGTCACTCGTGACAGCAGGAGTTGGCCATGCTCGGAGACAAAGCGGATGGCGTTCCCGCAGCGGACGACGCAGGCCAGCCGCCTGGTCCCGCCGAGTTCCCCGTCCCGGACGGTGATCTCGTGGATGACGCGCGCTTGCGGCTCGCCTCGCACTATGTGGTAACCCGCGCGCACTACGCGGAGCCGCTCACCCGCGCTAGGCGATATCCGGGCTATCAGCGCGCTGCTCGATGCCGTCGGCGGGCGCGCAGAGCGTCCGGGCGCTCTGGAGATCGGAGCCGGCCTCGTCCTGATCGGCAACCTTCGGGTCTACCTGGACCAGCTTGAAGCCGGCCTGCTCGACGCTGCACCGTAGGCGGGCCTGAGCTGGGAGCTCCTGGCAGCGATCACCGGCATCCCCGCCAGGGAGGCGCAAAGTCGCCGGCAGGCGCTCCGCACGCGGGGGCGTCCGCACTAGCCGCACCGAAGCGGTGACACCCGGCACCACGACCGTCCGACCACGGAGGTGGCATTGGTGGCACACGGCGAGCCGCCTGCCTCGTCCGGCGGACGCTAGGAGGATCTTGCCGAACCGATCACCGGGCTGGCGATGGCCCTGACTCAGCACCAATCGGCCCGCGGGCCTTGGCGTGGCCGGGGCGCCGGCTGGGCGCCCTGAATCTGTCCAGCCGTGACATTGATGGTTCGACGAGCTTGATGAAGAGGTTATCTCGCTGCTCACTGCCCCGGCCGCGGCCGCCCTGGTGCCATCAGCCGCTACTCCGGTGCCCGCGACCTGGCCGCTCAGCTCGAGCAGGCCCTGCAATCGCGGGCGGGCATCGACCATGCTGTCGGGGATTCTCATGGCTGAGTCACGGTGTGATGCCGGCCGGGCGTTTGCCATGCTACGGCGGGCTTCGAACAACCGCAGCATGAAGCTCCGCGACCTTGCCGCCGAGATCGTCACGCGGGCCGGCGGGCGGCCCCTGGGCTACGGGGGCTGACCCCGGAGTACCAGGGCGCAGCCCGGCTGGCAGAACCGGGACTGGCTCAGCGCGGCGGCCGCCTGCCTGGTTCCGGCGGGCGCTGGGCAGGAGCCACAGCCCGGCTCTCGGCGCGGCCAGGCGGGCCGATAGCGGGCCCGTCATCGGGCGCGGGCAGCGAGCCATCTTCGCCCCGGGAGCGTTCCTCGATCAGCCACTGCGCGATCTCGGCTACCGGGACGCGGCGGGCCTGCGCGAGGTGCTGCAGCCGGGAAAGGGCCTGGTCCGCGTCACAGCCCAGGGCGCGCATGAGCAGGCCCCTGGCCTGGTCCACCACTGCCCTGGAGCTGGTCGCCCCGGCCAGCTCCGCGGCGGACCGGCGTGTGCTGTCGTACCGCGATGCGTTGGCCAGGGAAACGCCGCTGACGGCGGCCAGCAGGGAAGCCGCCGGTACCGCCGCCGGGTCAAGCGCTCTGGGCTTCGTCCCGTACAGGGTCAGCGTTACCAGTACCCCGTCGAGGCTGTGCACGAGCGTGGCGGAGCAGCGGATGCCGTAGTGCAGCGCATCTTCTGCGTACTCCGGCCGCCGCCGCTCGGCGTCAGGCGCGTCCAGTTCGGCTAGCGTGTCAGCTCAGTCGGCCGCGGCGCCGGTGCGGATCGCGTCAGGTACCGGGCCGCTTTCCCTCGCCAGTTGCCGGTCAACCAAATCCGCGAGGTCCGGGTGGGTTGCTGCCATCAAGACCAGTTCCCCGTGCCGCCAGAACGTCGACGTCGCGCCCGCGCATCCGGGCCCGGCCTGCGATATTTTCCCCGCAGTATCTCCGCGATTGCTGCAGCTATACTCGGCGCCATTTTCCCGGCGGATTCTTGGGAGGTGCCGAAGCGCGGCCGCCCCTGGACCGCGGTCATGACGCGGCCTTGCGCAGTACCTCATGAGAACCCGGCGTCCAGGCCCGCCGCCGCATCCACCAGACCCTGCCGGCCGGGCCGTGCCGGGCCATGCGAGCCGAAGGCGAATACGGCCGCGGCGGCATCCTGGCCCATCTGGCCGCCTGCGAGTCCACTACTCCCGCGCAATCGGCCAGGCTTCCGGGGAGGGCCGTCCCCGCCATCTTTGCGCCGCTTAAGGCTGCGGATGACCGCGCAGACTTGCGCGTCCGCGATCGCCTGCTCGCGGTGCTTCGCGGACTTACCGGTGTAGTCGAAGACGAAGCTGGCCGCGGCTGCACGTGACGTGGTCCCGGCGGATAGTCGCCAGGCCGTAGGTGCCGTTTCGGCCGCGTACTCCTGCCCGCCAGGCCGGAAGAACCCCAGGTCGATCAGGCGGATAGCCACGGCCAGCACCCGGTCCCTGAACAGGCCCGCGCCGCCGAGATGACCGATCACCACTTCGCGCACACGCGGCAATGCCCCGGCGGCGAATCCTGCAGGCAGCGCCCCACGGCCCGCCTGACCAGTCATGTGCGCTCATCCAGATGCCGTCATCTGCGCTCGTCCAGATGTTTGGGTCCGGCGGAGGCGGAAAGCGGCTAGGGCGTAGTTACCGGGCATCCAGCCGGAGATCTGGGCCGTAGCAGGGGAAGTAGGAACCGCGGATGAATCTGGGGCACAACCGCCGTGCGCCGGCGCAGGCTGTTCATGGCATTGACCGGATGATCGGGAATATCGAGACCGGCCGGTTCGAGCGCAGCTTGTCCGCGCTGACGGCAGCGGGCGCCCTGGTGACTGCGGCCGAGATCTTCTTTGAGCACGATAGTGCCAGTTTCGGCAACAAGATGATGTGGCTGCCAGTCGCGCTTGGCCCTGTCGGCGCGGTGGCCGGGGTGGCGGGCTTTTTCAGCGAGCGGCTGGCCAAGACGGCCTTGCCGGTGGCATCGGCGGCGATCGTCGCCAATGGCCTGCAGGGCTTCTACCTGCACGCCCGCGGCATCGGGCAGAAGCCAGGCGGCTGGTCCAATGCGCGTTACAACCTGGAGATGGGGCCTCCGCTGCTGGCCCCGCTCCTGGTGACGATGGTCGGCGGTATGGGGCTGCTCGCTGCGGTCCTGCGGCGTGAGCAATGACCAGCGGTGACCGGTTCCCCGGCTTCCGTGTCCTGGACCAGGCAGGCCACTGGGATCGGGTCACGGCGGGCGTGGTGCTGTCCCGGATCGGGATACCTCCCGGCATCCGGTTCTTCACACCCGCGGAGGAGGCGGCCGCTACTGCGCTGTGCGACCAGCTGCTGGGCCAGGACAGCGAGCCTAAGGTTCCTGCGGTCCAGCAGATTGACGCCCGGCTGGCCGAGCAGGAAACGGACGGCTGGCGCTACGAGGACATGCCGGAAGATGGCCAGGCGTGGCGGGCCACCTTGGGGTATCTCGACGCCGACTGCCAGGCCGCGGTCTCCTGCACCCTGGCGGAGGCCGCGGCCGCGGACCAGCGGGCAGTGATCCAGGCGGTCCAGGACCTCGGCGCGAAGGACTGGCATGGCCTGGTCGCAGAGCACGTCTGGAGCCTGTGGACCAGGTATGCGTGCACGGCGTTTTACGCTCACCCTTCCGCCTGGGACGAGATGGGTTTCCCGGGCCCGGCCTACCCGCGCGGCTACAAGAACGCGGCGGTGGACGGCCGGGAGCCGTTCGAGGTAGCCGACACCCGCCCGTCCGATGACCCGGTCGCGGAGGATGGCTGATGGCCACGGTGCGGGATCGCAATGAGTCGGCGTGGCTGCTGCCCAATGACGGCACCCGCGCCAATCACCGGTTGCGGCGCGACATGCGCCGGTTCGCGGACACCGATGTAGTCGACCTGGTGGTTGTCGGCTGCGGGGCGGGCGGCTCGACCCTGATGCAGCGGCTCGCCCGTCGCGGCTGGCGGGTCGTGGGGCTGGACGCCGGGCCGTTCTGGGACCCGGACACCGATTGGGTCAGCGACGAGGCCGGCTCGCACCACCTCTACTGGACGGAGCCGAGGGTGATCGGCGGGTCCGACCCGGTGCCGCTGGGGTCGAATAACTCCGGGCGGGGTGTCGGCGGGTCGATGGTGCACTACGCCGGCTACACCCCCCGGTTCCACCCCAGCGACTTCCGCACCTTCACCGATGACGGTGTCGGGGCAGACTGGCCGATCAGCTATCGCGACCTGCGGCCGTATTACCGCGACATTGAGGGGGAGCTGCCGGTGGCGGGGGAGCAGTGGCCGTGGGGTGACCCGCACGGCTACCCGCACCGGCCGCATCCGGTGGGCGGCAACGGCGAGGTGTTCCTGCGCGGCGCCCGTGCGCTGGGCATCACGGCGAAGGTCGGCCCGGTGGCCATCGCCAACGGCCGGTTCGGCAACCGGCCGCATTGCATCTACCGGGGTTTCTGCCTGCAGGGCTGCAAGGTAAACGCCAAGGCATCCCCGCTGATCACGCATATCCCGGATGCGCTGGCGCACGGCGCTGAGGTCCGTGCGGATGCGATGGTGACGGGCATCGAGGTCGACGAGCGGACGGGCCGGGCCAGCGGCGTGCATTACGTCCGGGGCGGCGTGCACCGGTTTCAGCGGGCGGCGGCCGTCGCGGTGGCCGGTTACTCGATCGAGACCCCGAGGCTGCTGCTGAACTCGGCTTCGCGGCGGTTTCCGGACGGCCTGTGCAACGACTTTGACCAGGTGGGCCGTTACCTCATGGTCCAGGGCGCACCGCAGACCGCCGGGCGGTTCGGCGCCGAGGTCCGGATGTACAAGGCACCGCCGCCCGAGGTCAGCAGCGAGGAGTTCTACGAGACCGACCCGGCCAGGCCTTACCGGCGCGGGTTCTCCATCCAGAACGTGTCGCCCTTGCCGATCACCTGGGCCGAGCACGTCGCCGCCCAGGGGCACTGGGGCCAGCAGCTGCGGGACTACCTGAGCGACTACGTCCACTGGTCCTGCCTGGGGGGACTGTGCGAGTTCCTGGCCCAGCCCGGCAACCGGGTCACGCTCGCGGACGAGAAAGACCGCTGCGGGCTGCCGGTCGCCCGCTTCGACTACACCCAGTGCGATAACGACCGTCAGCTGGTGAAGGCGGCCCGCGCGGTGATGGAGGACATCCTGAAGGCCGCCGGCGCCGAAGAGGTCATCACCATCGATCGGTACGCGCACCTGGTCGGCGGGGCCCGGATGGCCGCCGACGAGAAGCACGGCGTAGTGCGGGGCGACTGCCGCAGCTTCGCGGTACCCAATCTGTACGTGACCGACGGCAGCGTGCTGCCGACCCAGGGCAGCGCCAACCCAGCGCTGACGATCATGGCCGTCGCGGCCCGGGCCGCCGATGGTATGGTCCGCGCCGCCGCTCACGGCGGCAGCTGAACGGCGGCCGTCCTTGGCCGTCCTGATCCGGAGGAGAACACCATGGCTGCATCAACGATTGGCGATTACCTGCTGGAGCGACTGCGCGCGTGGGGCGTGGACCACGTGTTCGCCTACCCCGGTGACGGGATCAACGGCATCCTGGCGGCCTGGGGCCGCGCTGGCAACCAGCCCAAGTTCGTCCAGGCACGGCACGAGGAAATGTCAGCGTTCGAGGCGGTCGGGTACGCGAAGTTCACCGGCCGGGTGGGCGTGTGCATGGCCACTTCCGGCCCGGGGGCCATTCACTTGCTGAACGGGCTCTACGACGCCAAGCTCGACCGCGTGCCAGTCGTCGCGATCGTCGGGCAGACGAACCGGTCGGCGATGGGCGGCTCCTACCAGCAGGAAGTCGATCTGCTCAGCCTGTACAAGGACGTGGCCAGCGAGTACGTGCAGATGGTCACCGTTCCCGAGCAGCTGCCGAACGTCCTTGACCGGGCGATCCGGATCGCCCTGGCCGAGCAGGCGCCAACGGCTCTTATCATCCCGGCGGACGTCCAGGAGCTGGAGTACTCAGCGCCGACGCATGCGTTCAAAATGGTTCCGTCCAGTCTGGGGGCAGCCTGGCCTACCGCCGTGCCGGACGACCAGGCCATTGCCCGGGCTGCGGACATCCTGAACGCTGGCAGCAAGGTCGCGATCCTGGCCGGGCAGGGCGCCCGTGGCGCCCGGGCCGAGCTGGTGCAGGTCGCCGAGCTGCTCGGCGCGGGCGTGGCCAAGCCGCTGCTCGGCAAGGACGTCCTGTCCGACGAGCTGCCCTATGTCACCGGCTCCATTGGCCTGCTGGGCACCCGGCCCAGCTACGACCTGATGAAAGACTGCGACACCCTGCTTACGGTCGGGTCGAGCTTCCCGTACACGCAGTTCCTGCCCGCCTTCGACCAGGCCCGCGCGGTGCAGATCGACATCGACGGCAAGCAGATCGGGATGCGTTACCCCTACGAGGTCAACCTCATCGGGGACGCCGCCGCGACCCTGCGCGCCCTCATCCCGCTGCTGCAGCGCGAGGAGGACCGTTCCTGGCGCGAGGGCATCGAGGCCAAGGTCACCCGCTGGTGGGAAACCATGACGGCTGAGGCCATGGTGGATGCCGACCCCATCAACCCCATGCGGCTCTTCCACGAGCTGTCCACCCGCCTGCCCGGCAATGCCATCGTAGCCGCGGACTCCGGCTCTGCCGCGAACTGGTACGCCCGGCAGCTGAAATTCCGCGGCGACGTGCGCGGCTCGCTGTCGGGCAACCTGGCCACCATGGGCCCCGGCGTGCCCTATGGCATCGGCGCCAAGTTCGGGCACCCTGGCCGGCCGGTCATTGTTTTCGAGGGCGACGGGGCTATGCAGATGAACGGCCTGGCGGAGCTGATCACCATCAAGCACTACTGGCAGGAGTGGGCCGATCCGCGGCTGATCATCGCGATCCTGCACAACGACGACCTCAACCAGGTCACCTGGGAAATGCGGGCGATGCAAGGCGCCCCTAAATTCACCGAGTCCCAGCGGCTACCCGACGTGGACTACGCTAGCTTCGCGGCCAGCCTCGGCCTGCACGGCGTCAGCGTCGACAAGCCCGACCAGCTCGGGCCCGCGTGGGAAGCCGCGCTGGCCGCGGACCGGCCGACGGTCCTCGACGTGCGGACCGACCCGGACATCCCGCCGATCCCGCCGCACGCCACCTTCGAGCAGGCCAAAGACACCGCCAAAGCCATGATCAAGGGCGACCCGGACAGGATCGGTGTCATCAAGGAAGGCGTGAAAACCAAGATCCAGGAGCTGCTCCCGCACACCAGCAGCTAACGGGGCAGCATGCGAGACGAACTTGTCGAATCGGTTGAGGCAAGCACCTACACCGTGCCGACAGATGCCCCCGAGGCTGACGGGACGCTGAGCTGGGACTCCACCACCATGGTTCTGGCCACGGTCCGGGCCGGCGGCGCATCCGGGATCGGCTGGACCTACGGCCCGGCGGCCTGCGCGGCAGTCATCACCGACATGCTGGCCGGGATCGTCCGCGGCCGGAGCGTCCTGGATGTCAGCAGTGCATTCGAGGCGATGGTCCGGGCCGTGCGGAACGCCGGCCGTCCCGGTGCCGTGGGCTACGCCATCTCCGCGGTGGACGTCGCCCTGTGGGACCTGAAGGCGAAGCTGCTGGGACTGCCGCTGCACCGCCTCCTGGGCGCGGTGCGCACCGAAGTCCCGGTGTACGGCAGCGGCGGTTTCACCTCCTACGGCCAGGATCAGCTGCGGGAGCAGCTGGCTGGCTGGGCGGTGGAGCAGCGAATCCCCAGGGTGAAGATCAAGGTTGGCCAGTCCTGGGGCCGGGCTACCGGCCGCGACCTGGAGCGCATGCGCCAGGCTCGCGCCGTCATCGGCGAGAATACCGAGCTGTTCGTGGATGCCAACGGCGGCTACGGCAGCAAGCAGGCCATCCGGGTCATGTCCGCCGCAGCGGACCTGGACGTGCGGTGGCTCGAGGAGCCGGTCTCCTCCGATGACCTGGACGGGCTCCGCGAAGTGCGTGACGCGGTGCAGGCGGACGTCGCCGCCGGCGAGTACGGCCATGACCTGTATTACTTCCGCCGGATGTGCGCGGCCGGCGCCGTCGACTGCCTGCAGGCCGACGTGTCCCGGTGTGGCGGGATCACCGAATGGCTGCGCGCTGCGGCCGTCGCCGCCTCCTACGGGCTGGAGATCTCCGGCCACTGCGCCCCGCATCTGCACGCGGCCGCCGCCGCCGTCGTGCCGAACCTGCGGCACCTGGAATGGTTCCACGATCACGTGCGGATCGAATCGATGTTCTTCGACGGCGCCCTCAACCCCGCCGGCGGTGTCATCAAGCCCGACCCGGACGCAGCTGGCCTGGGCCTTACCCTGCGCGCCGCCGATGCCGAGCGATACCGGACCCGGTAGAGCCCGGGTGGCTTGAATCGGCATCTTGGGGGTAAGGGCCACGATCCAGCCACCGACCCGGACAGGAGGAGAAGGCAATGCCCCGAGCACAGATCAAGGACGAGAAGACGTACCAGGAACTCCGCAAGCGCGGTGAGACCAAGGAGAAGTCCGCCCGGATCGCGAACGCCTCAGCCAGCAGCTCGCGGCAGAAGGTGGCGGCCAAAGGCGGCCGGAGCGGGTCATACCCGGACTGGCCGAAGGCTGATCTGGTCAGGCGCGCGCGCGAGATAGGCATCAAGGGCCGCTCCACGATGAACAAGGACCAGCTGATCAAGGCCCTGCGCAATCACTGAAACCTGGCTGCCGCGGGTTCTGCGCGAGTATGCCTTTATCGCTGACGGCGAGCGCGGGGCGGTGATCGGCCCGGATGGGGCCATCGTCTGGCTGTGCGTGCCGCGCTGGGACAGCCCTGCCGTTTTCTCTTCGCTGATCGGCGGACGGGGCGGCTATGCCGTGACCCCGGCTGATCCGCGGCATGCCTGGGGTGGCTACTACGAGCCTGGCACCTTGATCTGGCACAGCCGCTGGGTGGGGTCCGCGGTGACCGAGTGCCGGGAGGCGCTGGCCCGGCCGGCCAGCCCGCACTGCGCCGTTCTGCTGCGCCGCATCCTGGCCGTCGAGGGCCGCGCCCGGGTGCGGGTCACCCTCGACCTCCGCGCGTCCTTCGGCCGCAGCCCTGTACGTGAGCTGGCCAGATCCGGGGGTGTATGGACGGGGCGGAGCGGCAGTGTCCGATTCCGGCTGACCGGTGCCGGCCGGGCGCGGCCCGCCGGCGATGGGCAGAGTCTTGAGATGACGCTGGCCGTGAACTCCGGCGAGCACCATGACCTGGTGCTGGAGCTGGCCGACCGCGAACTGGGCGGGTCACCGCCTGACCCGGACTCTGCCTGGGCCAAGACGGAGAACGCCTGGTCCGCGGCGGTCCCTGACTGCACCAGCCTGGTCGCTGTCAGCGATGCCCGGCACGCCTACGCCGTGCTGACCGGGCTGACCGCCAGCAGCGGGGCCATGGTGGCCGCCGCGACGACCTCGCTGCCCGAGCGCCGGGAGAGCTTCCGCAATTACGACTACCGCTACGCCTGGATCCGCGACCAGTGCTACACGGGCCTGGCCGTCGCCGCGCACGGGCCGCATCCGCTGCTGAACGGCGCGGTGGCGTTCATCACTGAGCGGGTGCTGGCCGACGGCCCCGGCCTGATGCCCGCCTACACCGTGACGGGCGGCCCGGTGCCCGACGAACGGGAAGTTCGGGTGCGGGGCTACCCGGGCGGGGGCGCCAGGGCCGGGAACCGCGTCCGTGACCAGTTCCAGCTGGACACGCTGGGCGAGGCCCTCCAGTTGCTCGCTGCTGCGGCCCGTCTCGACCAGGCCGGGCCGGACAACTGGCGGGCCGCTCAGGTAGCTGCGGCGGCCATCGAGCAGCGCTGGAACGACCCGGATGCGGGCCTGTGGGAGCTGGATTCTCAGCACTGGGCGCAGTCCCGGATGGCCTGTGTGGCCGGCCTGCGGGCCATGTCCGCAGCCGCTGGCCGGCCCGGCGGCGAGCGTGCCAGGCGCGAGGCCGGGAACTGGAGCGGCCTGGCCGACCAGATCATGGCCAGCCTGAAGGACTGCGCACACCCCTCCGGGAGGTGGCAGCGCGCTCCTGGTGACGAGCGGGTGGACGCTGCGCTCCTGCTGTCGGTTATCCGGGGCGCTGCCGGGCCGGATGACCCGCGGGTGCGGGCGACCGTCCAGGCCGTCATGGATGCGCTGGGCGATGACGGGTTCGTGTACCGCTTCCGCCAGGACGCGCGGCCCCTGCACCAGGCTGAGGGGGCGTTCTTGCTGTCCGGGCTGTGGATGGCCCTGGCGGCACATGCCCTCGGCGACGAGACGGGCGCCGCCCGCTGGTTCGAGCGCAACCGCGGCGCGTGCGGGCCGGCCGGTATCTACGCCGAGGAATACGACGTGCACCAGCGCCAGCTCCGCGGCAACCTCCCCCAGGCCTTCGTGCACGCCGCGGTCCTGGAAACTGCCGTCCGGCTGTCCGGTCCCGCCGGTGGCGGCGGCCAGCCAGCCTGACCGGATCCGTTAACCACGTGAAGGAGATGCAGGCATGACGCAGACCGTCGTGATCACCGGGGCCAGCGCGGGTATCGCCCGGGCGACCGCCAGGCTGTACGGCCGGAGGCAGGCGAACGTGGCGCTGGTGGCCCGGGGGAAAGCCGGGCTGGAGGCGGCAGCCTCGGACGTGCGATCCGCCGGCGGCACACCGCTGGTCATCCAGGCTGACGTGGCCGAGCCAGATCAAGTTGACGCCGCCGCCGAGCAGGCCGAGGCAGAGCTCGGCCCGATCGATGTGTGGATCAATGTGGCCTTCACCTCCGTGTTTGCGCCGTTTACGGAGATTTCCGCCGCCGAGTTCAAGCGGGTTACCGAGGTGTCCTACCTGGGGTACGTCTACGGGACGATGGCCGCGCTCCGGCATATGAAACCGCGTAATCATGGCACGATCGTGCAAGTCGGATCCGCGCTGGGGGAGCGCAGCATCCCGCTGCAGTCCGCATACTGCGGCGCCAAGCACGCCATCAACGGCTTCACGGAGTCAGTCCGCTGCGAGTTCCTGCACGAGGGGAGTGGCGTGCGCATCACCGTGGTGCAGATGCCGGCCGTCAACACCCCGCAATTCTCCTGGGTACGGTCCCGGCTGCCCCGCGACCCGCAGCCGGTACCGCCCATCTACGAGCCAGAGGTAGCTGCTCGCGGTATTGTCTTCGCGGCGGATCACCCCGCCCGCAAGCAGTACTGGGTGGGGGAGAGCACCGCCGCGACGCTGCTCGCCCAGAAGTTCGCCGCTCCGCTGCTGGACCGTTACCTGGCCCGGACCGGCATCGACAGCCAGCAGACCGGCCAGCGGGCGGACTCTGGCCGCCCGAGCAACCTGTGGGAGCCCGTCGATCAGAAGCCCGGCAGCGACCACGGCGCACACGGATCGTTCGACAGCCGGTCGCATAACTTCAGCCCGCAGCTGTGGATGTCCCAGCACGCTCGCCAGGTCAGTGCTGCGGTCGCTGCAGCGGCCGGCTTCGGCGGCATCCTGGCCGGATGGCACCGCTCCCGGTAACCAGCCCAGCCAGCCGCTTTCCCGGCTGCGCGGCGTGCGTGCCGATCAGGCCTTACCGGCAGCGGCGCTCATGCACCGGCCTTCCCCGCGAGGAGACTGGCGGGGAAGGCGGACAGGATCTCCGCCGGATCCTGATACACCCGCAGAGCTCCGGCACTCAGCAGCTCCTGTTCGCTGATGCCTCCGCTGAGCACGCCAATGCAGCTGACCCCGGCGCGCTGGCAGGCCCTGACGTCCCAGACCGCGTCACCAACGAACACCGCATCAGCCGGCCGCAGACCCGCCTTCTGCAGCGCCACCTGGACCAGGTCCGGGGCCGGCTTGCTGCGGTCCGCGTCACCCGCGGACGTCGCCTCGTCGATGACGTCGTCAGCGCCGATAGCCTTGCGCATGACGGCAAGTTCACCAGGGCCGGCGGAACTCGCGAGGACGACGCGCAGGCCATGTTGATGGCAGGCGCGCAGCAAGTCGGCAGCGCTGGGGAGTGGCCGCAGCCGGGCCCAGTACACCGAGTACAGCGCGCTGTGAGCGGCGCTGATGCCGGCGTCTGCATCCTTGTCCCGTCCGCCAGGCAGCAGCGCGTTCAGGATCTGGTCTGAGCCCATCCCGATCGCGCGGTGTATCCGTGCCATCGGCACCTCGTGCCCGGCCTGGGTGAAGGCCTCCCACCACGACACGGCATGCAGGTAGCTGGAATCGATCAGCGTCCCATCCATGTCGAATAGCACAGCCTTCAGATTTTCGCTCATCGTGGCCAGCTACCCCACCGGCAAGCCTTTACCCCGCTCCCCTCCGCTGTGCCGTGAGGTTTGCGGTGCCCAGCCGTGGGCAGCGCAGCCATCTGTGATACGCATTGGCACTTCCGGCTGGAGTTATGACCACTGGGAGCCCGAGCTGTACCCGGCCGGCCTGCCCCGGCCCAGCGGCTGGCCCGGTACACCGAATCGTTCGGCACCGTCGAGCTGAACAGCAGCTTCTACCGCTGGCCGCGGCCGGCCGCTTTCGCCAGCTGGCAGCAGCGCCTGCCCACCGGTTTCGTGATGTCGGTCAAGGCTCCGCGTGGCCTGACCCACGCCAGGAAGCTGCTGCAGCCCGAGACGTGGATCGAGCGGATCGCCGCCGGGTGGCATGAGCTTGACGGCAAGCGCGCCGTGCTGCTGGTCCAGCTCGGGCCCGCTCAGCCGCGAGACGATGACCGGCTTGACTGGTTCCTTCGGGCTCTGCCTGGCTGGATCCGGGTCGCCGTCGAGTTCCGCCATGCGAGCTGGCATCACGAAGAGGTGTTCGCGCTGCTGCAAGCGCACGGCGCGGCGTACTGCGTCATGAGCGGTGCGCAGCTTCCGTGCATCCTGCGGGTGACAGCACCCTTCACCTACCTCCGCCTGCACGGCCCGGACGGCCATCAGTTGTACGCCGGCTCTTACTCCGACGACAGCATGGCCTGGTGGGCAGATCGGATCAGGGACTGGATTCACCAGGGCACCGACGTATTCGCCTACTTCAACAACGACGGCGCCGCGCACGCCGTCCGTAACGCCCGGACACTCCAGGCCATGCTCGGCCGTGCCCAGGTTGCCGATCATGCCCCGGCGGGGAATGACGCTTCCGGGAACGTCGGCTGACGATTCAGTCTGCGGCGGTGGCGCGGCGGCGTGATTCGCGAGATTCGGGACGATACCGTTAGCGCCGCATAAGCAAGCCGGTACCGAAAGCAGATGATGACTGACGCGGATGTCCCGTTAGGCATCGACCGGGCAAGGCATCAGGATCTGGCCGGGCGGAACCGCCACGTCTGGTGGCGCCGGGGCGTGCTGACGCTGATCGCGGCGCTTCCGGTGCTGGGCCTGCTGAACGTGTTCGGGCAGCGCGCCGGTTCGCCAGCTACCAGGGCTCCGTGGCGTCGCTGGTGATCAACTCACCGGCCCATGTCCGCGGCGGGCTGGTATTCACTACCGAGATCGTGATCACGCCGCGGCGGCAGTTGCATGACGCGCGGCTGTTCCTCGATGAAGGCTGGTTTGCGGGCATGACCTTAATGGGGCTCACGCCGCAGCCGGCTAGCGAGAGTGCCCAGGGCCGCTGGCAGGTCTGGGACTTCGGGCAGCTGAGCGCAGGGGTGGCGTTCCGGATCTGGATCGCCTGGCAGGTGAACCCGACGAACGCTGGCCGGCACTCGCAGGACGTCGCGCTTTACGATGGAGGCACGCTGCTGATGACCGCCCGCCGTGCTATCACCGTGTTTCCCTAGCCGTGGACGTCGTTCTGCGGGCTGTCGTCATCTACGTGGTGGCACGTCCACTTTCGTCGTCGCGAGATGATGAACCGGGTAGCTGCGTCCCTGATACTCATTAGCGAGCCCGGGACGAAGGCCGTCGATGTCCGCTCGCCCGCCCGTGAAGGTGGCCATCAGATTGTAGGAGGGGTCAAACGGCAGCGTAGCGAGGCGGGGCAGCCGCTCGCGCGTCGCGTCGATGTACATGCCCGCCTTGTGCGCCAGCACGAGCAGCGCGCCCTCGGTCGGATCGCCGACGACCTTGCCGTCGACGAGCTTGGCGTCGTTCGCGACGACGTAGGGCAGTATCGCGGCGTCGATGGTATCGGTCGTGCCGGCCGGGTGGCTGATCTTCCCCTCCAGGCTGTAGCCGGTGCCCGTGATCGCATAGCGGTCGGTCGGGTCGACGACCTCGACCGCGGTCATCTGGTTCATCGTCAGCGTCCCGGTCTTTTCGGAGTTGATCGCTGAGGTGAACCCGAGCGTTTCGACCGACGGCAGGTCCTTGATGATCGCCTTTCCTTCGTGAGCTCGACACTGCCCAGCGACAGGACGACCTGGACGACCATGGGCAGCGACGCCGATGCCGAGCTTGGGCCGGTCGACTACGTGGTGGTCGCGTTCCCGGCGGGCCAGGCGGATTTCTCGGGCAAGATGGCGTCCGAGCTGGCGGCCCTGATGAAGAGCAACAGCGTGCGGCTGCTTGAACTGCTGCTGCTCACCAAAGACGTGGACGGGTCGGTGGAGGCCTCCGAGCTGCGCGATGCAGACGACAGCGAGGTCGGCCAGCTGCGCGCCGCGGAGGCAGATCTTGCGGTGCTTCTAGCCGAGTCAGACGTCGAAGAGATCGGCAGGGTGCTGGAACCTGGCTGCGCGGCGGTGGTGCTGGTGTGGGAGAACACGTGGGCGGCACCGTTCGGGGCCGCCGTACGCGGGTCCGGTGGCCAGCTCGTGACCAGCGGCCGCATCCCGACCCAGGCAATCCTGGCCGCGATCGACGCCGACCGCGCCGCCAAACGCGCAACGAGCTTGACATGCCACCGTTCAGAGACCGGGGTGATCGGCCAGGCATGCTCGGCCGAGGCCGCGACCGGCGCGATGACCGGGGCGACAAGCGCGATGACCGACAAGACGACCGGGGCGACCGGCGTCGTCGCGGGCCTGGACTGTTCAGGTAACGGGAGCCAGACGGCCAACTGGTCACGCTGCCGTACCTCAGCGTGCTCGCCTATCTGTTCGCCTGCGGCGGCAGCGCTTGCGGGTGTGCGTGGTCTGCGACGGCGTCACTGCGCGGGCGGTGGCGCTACCACGCGCACGTCCACCAGATCGAGCCCGAGGCCGCTGATCCGCTGCAAGAGTCCCTGCAGGGCACTTTGATCTGGCAGGTCGGCGCGAAGGGTGGTCGTGCCCGGGCCTACGCTGGCTTCGCAGTCGTCGAATTCACCGCGAAGTGCGGTACCTGCCTGACCCACGAAGGTGATCTCGTACGTACGTGATCGCACCAGGTTTGCGCCTCGCAGCCGTTTTCCGTATACGCTTTTTGCGAGGATGCCTGATGGCCCGGTCTGCGTCATCACCCTCCGGAGGGTGATACCTGAGCTGCCCGCCGGGCTTGCGATCGCGCTGCTACCTATAATTGCTGGGCGAAGCGTGCATGGGTCTGCCGCGCAGACGGCGGGCGGGACTGCGGGGCGTGTTGTGGTACAGCGTGCAACGACGGGGCGGGACGCCTCGCGGAGCACATGGTTCGCGCTGACGAAATTCCGCCCGACAACGCTGCCCACGACGCTGGTCACAAGGTCTGCGCTGCTTGAACGGCTGAACGCGGGGGCCAGCAAGCGGCTAACGGTTGTGGTGGGATCGGCCGGCGCCGGCAAGAGCGTGCTGCTGTCGAGCTGGGCGGCGGCACGGCAGCCCGGCATGACCTCCTGGCTGTCCTGCGACGAGGCCGACGCGGACCCGGTCCGGTTCTGGGCGGGCTTCATCGAGGCCCCTCGCGTAGTGGCGCCAGGGTTCGGCGCCGACGCCGCCGAGCTGCTCGCGATGGACGGGGCGATGTCCGCCGACGTCACCGCTTCGATCGCGAACGACGCCGCGAGGCTGCCTGCCGGGTCGGCGGTGATTGTTGACGATTTCCAGGCCGCGGCGGCTGTGGCCGCCAACCACATGACCGATCTCGTCGAGCGCTGGCCGGCCAAGACCGTGCAGCTAGTGCTGGCTAGCCGCGTCGACCCGCCGCTGCGGCTGCACCGGCTGCGCATGTCGGGCGAGCTGTGCGAGCTTCGCGACCGCGACCTGTATCTGTCGCTCAGCGAAAGCGGCGACCTGCTGGCGAACTTCGGCGTTGAGATCGCCGCCGCTGAGCTTGCGCGCCTTCACCAGCGAAGCGAGGGGTGGGTCGCGGCCGTGCAGATGGCCGCTCTCACGCTTCAAGGCACCACCGACCCTGTGCAGGCAGCGCGTGCACTGGAGGTCCGCAGTCATGCGATCGCCGGGTACTTCATCTCCGAAGTCCTCGAGCAGCAGCGACCTGAGGTGGTCCGCTTCATGCTCGACACATCTGTTCTCGGCGAGCTAACGGCTGAGGCCTGCGCAGCCGTCACCGGCAGGGAGGATGCGGCAGCGCTGCTGCGCAGCATCGACGCGGCCAATCTGTTCATCGTGGCACTCGATGATGACCGGACAGGTTACCGTTACCACCATCTCGTCCGCCAGGTACTGCGTGCCGAGCTGCATGCCACCGACCGGCCGCGGGAGCTTGCGCTCCAGCTCCGGGCGGCCGAATGGTGCGAGTCCACGGGCGACACGCGGCGCGCCAGCCGTTACTTCCTCGCGGCGCAGCAGGCCGACCGGGCACTGGCCCTGCTGCAAGACCGTGCCGTTACTGACTACCTGCAAGACCCGGCGCTGCCGACAGCGCTCGACCTCAGGATGGTCGACTCCTCGGTGCTTGTGCGTGCGCCCGAGCGGCTGCTGGCCCTGGCGGCCGAGCTGCTGGTGTGGGGCAACTGGGTTCGTGGCGGCGAATACCTGGACTTGCTTGAGCGCACGCAGCCGGCGATTCCGCCCGACTCGGGGCTGGCGGCCCGGCTCGCGGCGATGCGATCACTGCGCTGTGCCCTGACCGGCGAGGCAAACGAAGCGATCCACCATGCCCTCGCCGCGCGCAGCATCGAAGAAAGGACGCTGCCTGGCGATGAGTGGAACGCCGCCGTGCCGCTGATCCTCCTGCGTGCCTATGCGTGGCTGGAAGACTTCGAGGCTGTCGACCGGGAGGCCGCCGCGGCCGATGCGATGCCCTCGCTCACCGAGCCGGTCAAGCTGGTAGTGATCCGCGGGGCCCAGGCACTCGCGTGGTTCGACGCTGGCCAGATAACCGAGGCCGCTGATGCCGCCAGGGCAGCTGAAGCCGCCGCGCGGCGCCTGGGCTTCGAACAGCACCCCTTCGCCGTGGATTACCTGCGCACTCTGGCCGGCGCCGCGTTCGAGCGGCGTGACCTCGACGCCGCAGAGAATCTCACCGAACGTGCGCTATCGATCTCCGAGCGTACACGGCCCGTCTTTGAGTTTCTCGCCCTGCTCGACCGGGCCGGGATCTGGGCCGCCCGCGGCCAGATCCGCGACGCGCTGGCGACGGTCGAGGCCGCGCGTCTCGTCCTGGCCGGAACGACGTCCGTTCTCCTCGCGCGAGCCGACGAGTCAGAGGCATTGCTGCGCCTCTCGCTCGGCGACCTGCGCTCTCCGGCAGGGCTGGCGAGCCGCCTGCCGGCCTCCCGGCGCGGCCTTCTACTGGCCAGGGTCGCGCTCGCCGCGAACGATCACCAGGCGGCACTGGAACACCTGGCGGCGCCGTCACCGGGGGGCTTGACGCCGCGGGGCGTGCTGGTGCGCCAGATACTGCTGGCGGCCGCCGCGATCGAGCGCTGCGACCCCGGTGCCGCTGGCATCGTCGGCGGCGTACTTGAAACAGCCCGCCACAAGGGCTTCCTCGGCACGGTCGTCACGACCGCACCCCAGGTGGCGAGCTACTTGATCGAACAATCGGCGCAGGTGCCGCCGGACCCGTTCCTGAAGCGGCTCATCGTTGCGGCGCTCGAGGTACGAGCCATCCAGCCCGCCGGGTCACGATCCCGTGGCAAGCTCGCAGAGCCGCTGACCGCTGCCGAGGTACGCATCCTGAAGCTGCTGCCCACGAATACGTACCTGCAGATAGCAGCCATGCTCTTCATCTCGCGCAACACAGTGAAGAGCCACCTCCGGTCGATCTACCTGAAGCTGGGGGTGTCGTCGCGGCTCGAGGCGGTTGAGCGAGCCGTGGATCTGCGTCTGCTCTGACACCGTCCTTCGGTCGGCGGCGGCCGCCGCCGAACCACGGTAACGGCGCTGTCGCGCCGGGTCGTCGATGTTGAGGCGTAATTTCACCCGCGGAAGGGTGATGACGCCTCGTGGCGGTTTGACGAGGATCTGGGAAGCATAACGTCACCGCTCAGCGCGGATTCTCGCCTTCGTGCGGAAGCTGCGCCGCGGCCATTACGATATTGCCGCCGACGTCCCCGATCACCACAGGCTACGGAAGGCCATCGGCGACCTGGCAATCACGGTGTGACCAGCGGGGATTCGAGCGACCATGTCATGACCGCGCACAGGGATGGCGCAACGCAACAGTGTCCGCCGATGTCATCGGGCTCGACTCTTGCCCCTCGCACCAGAACCTCCTATTGTCTACAACTGTAGACGATGCCGCAGGGCAGTCTAGGCAGCACTTCCGTAGCGTCAGGCCCACCGCCTGCGGCAGCATCGCCGGGGGGGGCGGCGATTGACCAGGCAGTTTCGAGCGAGCTGCAGGCTACGCGCGTGAGGGGTCCCATGGCCGACCGAGATCTCTCCAAGGCCGCCAGGCGGACTCCGGGCCCTCGCCGGAGTGAAGGGGCGCCGACTGGCCCGGAAGCCGTCCGCCGGGCGCTGCTCGACGCGGCGGCGGACCTTTTCGCCCGCCGTGATGTGGAGGGCGTCTCGCTGCGCGACATCGCCGCGGCTGCCGATGTGCAACTGGCGCTGATCGGCCGCTACGTCGGGACCCGCAGGGAGCTGATCGACGCCGTCTTCGACGACCTGAGTGCCTCGCTCGCCCAGGAGCTCGTCGACCGTCCCCTCGAGCAGATCAGCTTCGAGCGCGACTCCAACATGGGGCGGTGGGTCGTTGTGCTCCACCACCTCGTCATCACCGGGGCCGGCCAGGACCGCACGACCGCGTCATTCAACCCGGTCAGAGCCCTGGCCCGGGTCCTTGCGGAGAACTACGGAGCCGGGCCGCCGGCGCAGCGGTCCGCGCCGCCCAGATCGCTGCCCTGGCATTGGGCTGGCGGCTCTTCGAGCGCTACCTGATCGCCGCCGGCGGCCTGGAGCAGATTCCTGTCCAGGACCTCCGCGACGACGTCACCGCCGTTAACCGACGCATCGGCGCCACCCCTTGGCCTTCACCGCCCGGACCTGCGCTGCCGGACACAGGGCCAGAGTAGGCAGCACGCAGGCACAGCAGGCTCCCGCCGCTCGCGGCGCGCGGCCCTGCGCCCGCACCGGGGCACAACGCGGGTGCTGATGAGAGACCGCAGTTCCCGGCGGCCCCGGGAGCCGGGCCCCGCCCATGTCGGGACCAAAGACCCTTGTCCGCGGCGTCCCCTCGACGTCTAATGTTTACAAATGTATAAATTAGCGGCGGGCAGAAGCCATCGGCGGCTGCTCTCCTGGAAGTGAGTGCAAGATGCCATTGCTAGATGTGTTCCTGGCCATGATGTGGTTCTTCCTCTGGATCCTGTGGTTCTTCCTGTTGTTCCGGGTGATCGTGGATATCTTCAGGAGCCGGGACCTGGGCGGCTGGGGCAAGGCCGGCTGGCTGGTCTTCGCCATCGTCCTGCCGTTCCTGGGCGTCTTGGTGTACCTGATCGCGCGCGGCGGCAAGATGGCCGACCGTGAGGTTAGCCAGGCGCAGGCGCAGGATGAGGCATCCCGGGCCTATGTCCGCGAGGCGGCGCACGGGAACGGTACTGCCGACGAGATCACCAAGCTGGCCGACCTGCGTGACCACGGGGTCATCAGCGACGCCGACTACGAGCGGGGCAAGGAAAAGGTCCTCAGCCTGCCGGCAGCCTGACCTGCCCGCAGCGGGGAGGGCTGCTCCGCCGGGAGGCGGAGGCGGCAGTGCCGCTTCCGCCCCCTTGAGGCGCACGCGCCATTCGCGCCATTGACGGGTGAGAAGAGTGTCCGGTCGCGGAGATGCCGAGCGTCTCATCCCCTGAGGGTCATGCGCCGAGCACGTACACCAACTATCCAGTAGATGCCGGGCATGCGGCCTGGCGGACAGGGTGATGAGATGAAGACGGTAATTGTCGGGGGAGTTGCGGCCGGTGCCTCGACGGGCGCGCGGTTGAGGCGGCTGGATGAGTCGGCCGAGATTGTCGTGCTCGAGCGGGACCGCTACGTCTCGTTCGCGAACTGCGGCTTGCCGTACCACATCGGCGGGGCTATCCCGGACCGGGACAGCCTGCTGCTGCAGACGCCGGAAAGCCTGGGCAGGAGCCTGGCGCTCGATGTGCGTACCGGGCAGGACGTGATCCGCATCGATCGTGACGCCAGGGAAGTCGAGGTGCGCGACCTCGCGCGCGGACGGACGTACCGGGAGTCCTACGACAAGCTCGTGCTGTGCCCCGGGGCCGAACCTATCCGGCCGCCGATCCCGGGTGCCGATGACCCGCGCGTCGACGTGCTGCGCAACATCCCAGACATGGACCGCATCATCGCCCAGCTCGACAAGGACGCCACGAGCGGGGTCATCGTCGGCGGCAGCTACATCGGCCTGGAACTCACGGAGGCGTTCCGGGCACGCGGGCTGGCGGTCACCGTGGTCGAGCGGACCGAGCGGCTGATGCCGTGGCTGGATCCTGAGATGACGCGGATCCTGGACTATCACGTCCGCACCCACGATGTGGACCTGCGGCTCGGCACGTCGGCCATGGCAGTTCGCCACGGGCAGGGCAACGGGCTGGTAGTCGATCTGTCCGACGGCACGTCGCTTGAGGCTGATGTCATCGTGATGGCGGCCGGGGCGCGTCCCAGCGTCGATCTCGCCCGGGACGCCGGCATCAAGATCGGGCCGCGCGGGGGCATCGCGGTCGACGCGCAGATGCGCACTTCGGCACCCGACATTCTCGCGGTCGGCGACGCCGTGGAGACCGCTCACTTCCTGACCGGCGAGCCCACCTTGTCGATGCTGGCCGGCCCCGCGAACCGGGAAGGCCGGATCGCCGCCGAAACGATCGCCGGCCGCGACAGCTCCTACCGCGGTACCCAGGGCACCGCCGTGGTCAAGGTGTTCGACATGACCGCTGGCGGCACCGGCCTGACCGAGACCGAGCTGCGCGCGGCCGGCAAGGACTACCGCAAGGTGTACACCCACCAGAACGGCCACGCCGCGTACTATCCCGGCACCGCGCCGCTGTTCCTGAAGGTGCTGTTCGACCCGGCCGGCGGGAAGCTGCTGGGCGCGCAGGTGCTCGGCTGGGACGGGGTGGACAAGCGCATCGACGTTCTCGCGGTCGCGCTCCGCGCCGGGATGACGGTGTTCGACCTGGAGCACCTGGAGCTCGCCTACGCGCCGCCCTACGGCGCGGCGAAGGACCCGGTCAACATGGCCGGCTTCCTGAGCTCGAACCTGCTGCGCGGCGACATCGCCCTGTGGTACCCCGAGGACTACCCGGGCTGCCGTGACCGGGTGACGATCCTCGACGTGCGCACCCCAGCCGAATACGGTGCCTGGCACATCCCCGGGGCGGTCCTGCTGCCGTTCACGGAACTGCGGCAGAGGCTGGAAGAGGTGCCCCGGGACAAGCCCGTGTACACCTACTGCCGGTCGGGTTTCCGCAGTTACATCGCCTACTGCGTGCTGAAGCAGAACGGGTGGGACGACGTGGCGTTCCTGTCCGGGGGGACGATGACCTACCACGGCTATCACAGGACGCCGCTGACGGTGGGCAAGGGCGGCATGCCGGTGGTGGCCCACGCCGAGGATGAGCTGGCCCGGCGCCCCGGAGCCCTCGAGCACGTCTGACGAGCTACGGGGATCGCAGGCCGCAGTCATGGGTGACATCCGGGTTGACGTCGCGCTGAGCATCCGCGCTGAGCACGCGGAGGGCCCGCTCTGGGACGCCGCAACCGCACGCCTGTGGTGGGTGGACATCACCGGACAACGGGTGCACTGCCTCGACCCGGAATCGGGCAAGGACAGCTCCTGGGGCACTCCCGGGCAGCCAGGCGGCGTGATCCTCAGGCGGCCGGGGAACCAGTCGTCGCGGCCCCCGACGGCCTGGCTGTGCTCGATCGCAGCACAGGCACGATGGAGCTTCGCGTTCCGGTCGAGCGCGACAGAACCGAGAACCGCGCGAACGACGTCAAGGCCGATGCCCGGGGCAGGGCCTGGGTCGGCACGATGGCGCATGACAAGCGGCCGCGCAACGCTGCGTTGTACCGGGTCGATGGCGGCCAGGTGACCTGCATGGCCGACGGGCCTGACGATCTGCAACGGGCCCGCGTTCGACGAGCCGGCGGGCCGCCTCTACCTCGCCGACACCGGCATCAGCGTGGTCGACGTCTTCGACCTGGATCCCGCAGCCGGCACTCTGGCCGGCCGTCGGCGTTTCCTCGACTTCAACGATGCGCAGGTCTGGCCGGACGGCATGACCGTCGACGACGACGGCATGCTATGGGTCGCGCTGGGCCGGGCCGGGGCCGTCCACCGCTACCGCGCCGACGGCACGCTCGACGGCGTGATCGAGATACCCACGAGCAACCCCACCTCGCTGGCCTTCGGCGGCATTGACGGCGGCGACCTGTTCATCACGACCTCATGGTTCGACCTCGAAGAAGAAGCCGTGCCGCCCAGCCGCTGGCCGGCGGAATCTTCCGCTGCCGCCCCGGGGCGACCGGGCGCCCCTCGCCGCGGTACGCGGGCGTCCCTTCCCCACCAGCGCGCTTGCCGGAGCGCGTTCCGCCAGCACATAGCCGACAACCTGGACAAACACGCCAGCGTGACACCGGCGACCTTCGATGCGGTTATGAGGATGCTCAGCTTCCAGCCCGCCGACGTCACCCGGCCAGCCGAGGTCAGCCAGCTGATCGGCGAGGACCGCCCGGACACGCTGGTCTACCTCGCACTGCCGCCGGGCCTGCTGCTATCGGTACTGCCAGCACTGGCGGCAGCAGGCCTGCGCATCTCGGACGCGGTCGCGATTGAGAAACCCTTCGGCACCGACCTGGCCTCAGCGCAACGGCTCAACGAGATCCTCCGCATCCAGCTGCCGCGACCGACGATCTTCCGGATCGACCACTTCCTGTCCAGCGAGCTCGTACGCAGGGTCGTCACCCTCCGGTTCCTCAACCGGGTCTTCGAGCCGATCTGGAACGCGGTACACGTCGAGAGTGTGGACATCAGCTGGCTGGAAAGCCTGACCCTCGAAGGCCGGGCCTCCTACTACGACAAGGCTGGCGCCATGAAAGACATGGTGCAGAACCATCTCATGGAAGTCATGGCGCTGGTCCTCATGGAACAGCCGGCCCGCATCGACGCCAACTCGTTCCGGGGCGTGCGTGTCGAGGGTCTGCGGGCAGTGGCCACACCGGCCGCGGAGCGGATGCGCAGCCGAACCGTCCGCGCCCAGTACACCGCCGGCACGATCGGGACCCGGCAGGTGCCGTCCTACGTCGACGAGCCCGGCGTCGACCCCAGCCGCAACACCGAGACCTACGCGTCCCTGACCGTGGAGGTGGACAACCCGCGGTGGGCGGGGGTTCCGTTCACTTTGCGTTCGGGCAAAGCTCTCGCGGCGGACTCGGCCGAGATCGCCATCCAATTCCGCCCGATTCCCCGATACCTGCTCGACCAGTGGCCCGGCGTCGAACCGAATGTCCTCAGGCTCGGTCTCGCACAGCCGTACGTGCGGCTGTCCACCACGCTCAACGGCCCGGAGCGCACAGCCGAGACACAGCAGCTCGAGGCGCGCTCGACACCACCCCGGTTCACGGCCTATGCCCATCTGATCCTCGAAATGCTCAACAGCGACCCGACCCTGTTCATCCGCGGCGACGAGGCCGAGGAAGCCTGGCGCATCATCGACCCCGTGATTAAGGCGTGGACAGCCGGGGACGTCCCGATGCAGGAGTACGCTGCCGGTGCAGCGCCGCCAGGACCCGTCAGCTGACCCGCTCACCGGCCGGCCGGGACAGATCCGGGGTGCTCGTTACGCGACTGCGGCGCGGTCGGCGGGTTTCTTCTTGGGGGGTGGTTTTGCGTGGGGGAGGTCCCGGGTGAATGCCAGGGAGATCAGCGCGAGGAGCGCGGCGGCTAGCAGGCCGGCTTTGAGTGACCGGAGCTGGGCTTGGCTGTAGTCCTCGACGATTGCCTGGGCGGTGGCCGGGTCGAGGCCGGCTTTCTGCGCGGACTTCTTGACCTGGCTGGTGGAGACGAAGTTGGTGCTGTTGCCGGCGGCCACGCCGACCTGGGCCGCGACCTGGTCGCTGATCCGCTGGTCGGCCTGGATGTTCGACACGAACGTGCCGGTCAGGCCGGCCAGGACGATCGCGCCGATCAGGGCGACCCCGAGCGATGATCCGAGCTGCTGTCCGGTGTACTGCAGGCCGCCGGCTTCGCTGCGCCCTGATTCCTCGACCGAGGACTGCACCACGTTGCCGAGCTGGGAGACCATCAGCCCCATTCCGATGCCGAGCAGGCCCATCGACACGGCGAAGCCGGCATCGGCCAGGGCTGGCTTGATGGTGGCGAGCAGGGCGATGACGGCGACGACGGTGGTGATCAGCCCGGCACGGACGATGGAGCGGACAGGGTAGCGGGCTGACAGCCGGGAACCCACCGCGGCGGTGAGGAACATGGTGATGGAGATGGGCAGCATTTTGATGCCCGTCTGGAGCGCGTCGAGGCCGAGCACTAGCTGCAGGTACAGGGGAACGACGAAGAAGACGCCCATCAGGATCAGGTTCTGGGTGAACAGGCCCACCAGCCCCGACCGCAGCGGCGGCAACTTGACCAGGTCCAGATGCACGAGCGGGTCGGTGCCGGCGTCCTCGCGGTGGCGCTGCCAGGTCACGAAGCCCCACAGCAGCGCCCCGCCGGCCGCGATGACGAACATCGTCAGCGACAAGCCGAACGGCTCCACCGGGGAGTTCTTCGGCTTGACCCAGCCCCATGTGCTCGACTCCAGCACGGCCAGCACCACCAGGCCCAGGCCGGACGCGGACAGCACCGCGCCGGCCAGGTCGAAGCGGGGAGCCGGGCCGCCCCGGGGAGCGTCTGCGACCAGGCGGGTCATGGCCAGGATGAACAAGACCAGCACCACCTCGCCGACGAACACCACCCGCCAGGTCAGCTCCGTGGTGGCCCAGCCGCCGAGGATGGGACCCACAGCGATGCCAGCGCCGGCCACGCCGCCGATCACCGCATAGGCCGCCTTGCGTGCTCGTCCTTCGAAGTTCCCGGCGATCAGCGCAGCCAGGGCGGGCAGCACCAGCGCGGCACCGATCCCTTCCAGGACCGACCACCCCAGGGCCAGCACCCCCACGGTCGGTGCGGCCGCGGTCAGGCCTGAGCCGCAGCCGTAGATGACAAGGCCGACGGCGAAGGCCCGGCGGCGGCCGATGATGTCGCCGATCTTGGCGCCCGCCAGCATCAGCATGGCCATCACCAGGCAATACAAGGTGATGACAGCCTGAATCGTGGTGACCGTCGTGTCGAAATCCTTGGTCAGGGCGCTGATCGAGACGTTCATGACCGACTGGTCCAGAACCATCACGAACTGAGCAGTCGCCAGCGCGATCAGCGCATACGACCCCCTCGTCGGCGCGCCTTCTGCTGCCATCCCGTACCTCCCGCCAGTCGGCCTGTCCAACCCGGCACCGCCAGGCGCTGCACGGCCTGCAATCGCTGCCCTAAATCTCAGTGGTGGCCTGAGCCTTGCCGTCCTTGACGGCGGCCTTAAGGGCGGCGTAGTCGTCGCTCGTTCTGGTCGGCGTAGGTTTCGGCGAAGCCGGCGATGGCCTGGTCGAACCGGGCGGAGCCGCCGAGGTAGGCGGCGAGCGCGAGGCGGTCCCCGGAGCGGGCGTGCGCCCGGGCCAGGGTCCAGCCGCACAGCCGGGCGTAGATCGTCATACCTTCGGGGAGCATCTGCTCGATCGGCACGGAGAATTTCCAGTCCCGCAGCTGCCGCACGTAGAAGTCACGGTCGACCCCGTCGACGGGGTCGGGGCGCGGGTCCAGCCGAGGAAGATGTCACTCTGGGCCTGCATCAGGTGCTGCCCGGCGACCACCCGCTCGCCCTGGTTAGCGTAGCGGCTGCGGCCAGCAATAGTCCGCCAGGACCGACGGCTGGGCTTCCTTGGCCTGCAGGAACAACGGCTCGTCCCGTCGTCGGCCTCCATCAGTACGATCCAGGCCCGGGTACCGACGCTGCCCACCCCGACGACCTTGCGGGCCACCTGGACCAGTCTGAACTGTTCCAGCAAGTGCCGCCGGTCAGACTGCAGAGAGCGCCGGTACTTGCCAATCACCTGCGCAGCTGCTCGTACAACGCATCAGCCTCACTCGGCGAAGAACTCCTCGACCGGGACGATCATCGGTGGGTCACTGATGATCCGCCGCCGCCCGTCGACCACCGTGGTCAGCTTGCCAGCGCCTGCATGCTGTCCCGGGTGTGGGCCTTGGCCAGCAGCTTCTCGGTAGCCTTGAACCGTTCGGCCGTGACCTGCGCCCGGAACTGCCGGCGATGGCCTCCTCGATGTCCAGGTGGGCGTACCAGACCGCCAGCACGGCTGCCCGGCGAACCCGCGCATCGCCGTGCGATAGCCCTCGGCCGCAGCCAGGACGATCTTGCGGCGGGCCTTGGCGGGGAACCCGCTGTCCCGTCCTGCCACCGCGAAGCTTGCGGCCAGCCGTTTGACGTCCCATTCGAACGGGCCGGGCAGGGTCTCGTCGAAGTCGTTGACGTCGAAGACCAGCCGCCGCTCCGGTGACGCGAATGCGCCGAAATTGGACAGGTGCGCGTCGCCGCACAACTGCACCCGCAGCCCGGAGGTCGACGTGCCGGCCAGGTCCGCGGCCATCGGCAGCGCCGCCCCCCGGTAAAAGGTGAACGGGGAGACCAGCATCCGCCCGTGCCGCACCGGCACCAGCTCCGGCACCCGCGACTCCGCCTGGCCCAGCAGCAGCCCGACCGGATCCCGCGCACCACCAGCCCGGAACTCGGCATGGGACTCCAGCGGCGCCACCGCCCGGGCATCCTTCCCCCGCGCCGCGCGGTCCGCGCGGCTCAGCTGCTCCACCGCCGCCCGCGCCGGACCCCGGCCAGAAGCCCGCACAGCAGGCCTCCCCTTTGCCGCACGATCAGCCGTCACTGTCATGACCATTCCCCTCCGGGCCGCAGCAGCGCGATACCACCGGCCGGTAAACGCACCACGGATGACTCCCTGATTCTGCTACCAGGCAAGCATCACCACACCGGGATGACATCACCCCTGAAGGGGTGAACACGGCGTTCACGGTCCCGTGAGCAGCCAGCCCGCATGCGCGTAGGCCGTTTCCCCTCCGACGATCGCCGCCGTCAGTCCCGCTGAGCGGAATCGAGCCGAATTCATCGGTGGCACTCTACGGGGGAGATTCTGCAGGCATGGTGACGACGGCCACGCCGCGGCTTGGGAGTGCAGGAACTGCCGCCAGGTTGTGTCGGTGCGTCGTTTGGGAGCCGGCGGGATCCGCAGCGCCTTGAGCACCCGGCGGATCGTGGGCGCGCTGGCCCGGTGGCCGAGCTTGAGCAGCTCACCCTGGATCCGCTGGCAGCCCCAGCCGGTGTTCTCGGTGGCGAGCCGCTCGATGAGCGCGGTGATCTCGGCGCTGACTGGCGGCCGTCCCGTCCGGTTCGGGTAGGTCCACTTCCGGGTGACCAGGCGGCGGTGCCACCGGAGCACCGTGCCGGGCGTGACCAGCCGGTGCAATCGCAGCCTTCCCGGCAGGAGCCGGATCAGCGCGGCGAGGACGGCGCGGTCGGCCCAGTCCAGCCGGGGCCGCGGAGTGGCACGGCGCAGCACGGCGATCTCGTGCCGCAACACCAGCAGCTCGGCGTTCTTGGAGGCGGATGAACGGCCGCACAGGACCAGCCAGCCGCAGACCCGGATAAAGATGAGATAGAGCAGACGAAGGGACACGGGCGATCATCATGGCCTACCGGTAACCTAGCGCATCGCTGCAGCTCACAGGCCGGCCAGACTTCTGGCACCCCACAGGACCTGATCGCCGACCCGAAGCCCAAAGCGAAGCCACCCGCGGCACCCGGCCAGCGAGGCCACCCGCCAAGCATCGAGCGCCCCCGAGCGGCCCGGCCCTGGCGAACCGCCCACCTGGGCTAGTCCGGTCAGATGAATACCCCCAACACGAGTTATAGCCTGTGGCGCGTTTCTCGGGGACCAGGGCCGTGATCGCCCCGGTCATCGTGACGGCGGGGCTCACCGTGACACCTCGCGCGCCGGCGCATCCGGATCCAGCGCGCACTTGGAGAGCAGGCCCAAGGAGGGTTCAGGTAGACGCCGGTCGACTGGACGGACTGGTGACCGAGGATGTCGGCGATCTGCTCGACCGGCGTGCCGCCCTCAACTGGTAGGGAGCGGTTTACCGGCCGTGTCGAATACCTCAAGTCGAGGAGCGGCGAGATGGGGACTCTCGTCCTCCTTGGTGCGTCTTTGCCGTTGCCGCAGATGCATCAACGCGTCATGCGGCGTTACAAAAGCTGATGCAACATCGTGCCGTCTGCCGCAACCCAGTCCTCACACGACCATGTTGACCTGCGGTTTCTCGCCAAGCACTGCACACGGCAGTCGGCAAGCACGGTTCCGGTTCCCTTACGGCGCCGTCCTCACGCTTTCCGGGGAGTGATGCATCTGATGCAACTCCGCGCCCTTCAAACTGGGTCGCCAGCGTATGCCGGAGCGAGTGCATGCCATGACGGCGTTTCTCGCTCACCCGCACGTGCGCCACCCGGGCGTGCTAGACCAGGATCTGATGCAGATGGTCCTGGTCGGAGAACGGCCCGATCGGGGCCAGGTGCCGCACGAGCACCTGCGGGCAGTCACTGTCCGGCCGGCCATGGCGGATGTAGTCGATCACCGCCCAGCCGGCTTCTTTCAGCAGCGGCAGCTGCACCCGGTGACCGGTCTTGGCCTGCGTCACGAACAGCCGGCTGCCAGGCCAGTCGAAGTCGGCGAACTCCAGCCGCCTGATGTCAACGCCGCGCAGCCCGAGCCTGGTGATCAGCAGGATGATCGCGTAGTCCCGCTTCCCGCACGGGTTGTCCCGGTCGATCGCGTCCACGATCCTGGCCACCTCGCCCGGATCCCACACCGACGGGATCCTGGCCTGCCTGCTGGAGCGTGCCGCCCGGACCGCCTCCAGGCACGCGCCGCCGGCCAGGCCGACGGCGGACGCGAACCGCAGGAACGACCGCACCGCGCACAGTTTCTGCTCGACAGTCTTGAACTGGTAGCCCGCAAGCGTGGCGACGAACGCCCCGATCGTGGCGGCGTCACAGCAGGCCAGCCCGCCGCGGGTGCCGGCGAACGCGACGAACTCCCCGGCCAGCGTCCCGTAGGTCGGCACTGGACGAGTTCCTGGCCGCCCAGGCGGCCTGACAAGGAGGCGGCTAGCGCCGCCGCTAGTTCCCGAAGCCGGGTGCCGCAGCCTACGGGGCCGCCCCTCCGGCCTCAAGGCTGCCTGCGGCATCGCTTCGCGACCAATGCCGCGAAGTTAGGGGATTGGCGGCGTTGTCCAGGATTTATGGCGGCGTGTTGAGCGCGTAGGTGCCGGGTCCGGTCCGGGTGAGGAACCCCCAGCGTGCCCATTCGGCGAGCTGGGTGAGCAGGTTGCGGGGCTTGACCTGGAGGTGCCCGGCGAGTTCGCTGCCGCTCCAGTCCCGGCCAGGGTCGGTGTTCATGATCGTCATGATGCGCTGCCTGCGGGTGGGCGGCTGGGGCGACCTGGGCGTATGGCGGGTCCGGCGGGGCGTGGCATCGAGCGGCGGGGTACAGATCGTGATGTCGATCGCGGTGATGGTGGCCGGGAGCTGAGGGCGGCCGTCGTCACGGCCGTGGTAGCGGGAGGTGCTGCATTTGACGTTGCGGGCGCTGTAGCGGAGCCGCCGGGCGGGTAGCAAGGTGTCCAGGACGGCCCGGCCGATGGCGCCGGGCAGGTCTGCGGGGCCGCCGGGGCAGACTCCGGCGGCTGCGGTGAGCTGGTCACGTGCGGTTTCGATGGCGGTGGTGAAGCTGGCCCGGTCGGGGTCGATGCCAGGGCGGGTTTCCACGGCGGTGACCATGGCCATGCGCAGCAGCTGGTAGAGGGTAAGCAAGGCCCAGGTCTCCTGTTCCAGGCCTGGCCGGTCACCCGAGCGCAGGACATGGCCGTTCAGCAGGGTGTGCCGCAGGGCGAGGTAGGCGGTCTCGATCTCCCACCGCTCGTGATAGAGCCGGACCAGGGCGCCGGCCGGGTAGCGGCGGTGGTCGGTTAGCGTGGTGATCAGCCGGTAGCTGTCCCGGACGCTGCTGCCATCCGAGCCGGTCACGGCCAGGTGAGCTTCGATGATCCGCACTGCCAGGCCGTCCAGGCGCGACAGGTAGGAGCCGTCGGGCAGGTGGGCCAGCACCGGCGGTTTGCGGGTGGACGTGGCGCGGGCCAGCAGCATCGCCCCGGTCGCGGCGACGTCGCGCAGGAAGGCGCTGGCGTCGAAGGCCCGGTCCAGCAGCACGAGCATGCCCGGCCGCAGCAGCGGCAGTAGCCGCCGGGCCAGGTGAGCCTCGTCCCGGCTGGCTGCGGAGCCTATAGCGGCGCCCGGCAGAGCACGGGTGCCGGTCTCGGCCAGCGCCATCAGCCGCAGCGTGGGATACCCGGCGAAGCCCTGCCGGTAGCGGATCCGGCCCATCCAGGACCTGTTGCGGCTGGTGCCGGGGACCTTGAGGGAGTTCAGGCCGTCGAACGCGACGGTGCGCAGCCCGCCGAAGCGCACCCCTGGGGTGCGCGGCTGGGCCAGCGGGCCGGCGACCACCTCGAACAGCGCCCTCAGCGGAGCCGGGCCCAGGCGGCGGCGCAGGTCACGCAGCGCCTTCTCCGACGGGCGCGGCACGGTCATGCCCGCCAGCCCGGCAGTCAGCTTGGTCCAGACCCGGGCGTAACCCAGGCGCGGGTACAAGCCCAGCGCGAGCACGAAGTACACCCCGGCCCGTGAGGGCAGGTCCCGCAGCCGGCGCTGCACGGTCCTGGTCTGCTCCAGGACATCGTCGACCAGCTCGAACGGCAGGTACTGGGTTAACTCGCCCAGATGGCCGGGGGCGAACACCCCCGCCGCGACAGTGACGGCATGCGTGATGGTGACAGTGGCGGTGGCAGACTGAGTACGCAACGGGACCCCTGGTAGCCGGAAAGATCGTGGTGGGTTGACCCGATCTATCAGAGGTCCCGTCGCCTATCAACCCTCGTCACGCAGTCAGGCACTCACCCTTGACTTGATCACGGTTGCCCTAACTTCGCGGCATTGGCTTCGCGACGGCCCTGCGGGCCGACCTTGACCCCGGAGACCACTGGCCCCTGACGGCAGTACCAAAGGGGCAGGCCGGCAGCCTGCCCCGGCGCGGGATGCGGCACCCGGCGCGAGGCCGCTCACCGTGTATGGTTGGCGCGGAAGGGGTCATCTACCGGCATTGTTGCGACGACCCCTTGAACCCGCCGAGGCTCCATTCGTCCTCGTGCGGCCCGTCGATCTCGCGGACATCACTCCCGGCGGCTTGGAATGCCTCGTCGCCGGCCTGGGCGAGCAGGTCGGCGACCCTGAACTCGGGGGAATGGATCATCATGGTCGGGATCCTGTCGAGGAGGACTGGTCACGGGAGGGGTTGGCGAGGGCCACGAATCCGGCACTGTCGAGGCGTTGGAGCAGGCCTGGTCGGTTCGGGTACTGCTGGCGGATCCGCTGCACGCGTTGCCCGAACTCCCGCAGCCGGCCATCTCGCTCGCTGAGGTCTCGCAGGTTACCGAGGAGTTCGACCGCGAGGTCGTACTGCGGGGTCTTCTTCGTGTCGATCAGGGCGCTGACCCGTTGCCACGCGTGTCCACCCTCCCGTGCGAGGGAGTCCAGCTGCTGTCGGCGGACGATCGCTGCTGCGCGTTCCCGTCGGGCGCGTTCGCGTTCCTGCTGCTGTTCGGCCAGTCGCTCCCGCTCCTGCCCGTGTTTCTCTGCGGCCTCCAGCAGCTCCGCCACGGTCCGCCTTTTCGTGGCCTGATGGCGAAGGTCGGGTTGCCCGTTCAAGCGTCGCAGCAGCTCCGTGCGCAGGAGCGCATCGTCACCGTGGACGACTCGCATCAGCAGCGCGTTCTTCTCTGCCGCCGGGAGCTGCTCGATCCAGGAGGCCAGCTCGTCCTCGGAGCGCCGGGTGACCTGTTGCCGCTCGCTCGCCTCGGCGGCGACCGCGAGCAGATCCTCGTCCAGCCGGAGGAAGTCGACCACGCTGCGCAGCGGCCCATTCAACAGCGCCAGGTTCGGCGGAACCGGCGGTTCCAGGACGTCGACGTCCAGATCGTCGCCTTGGTACTCGACGCTGATCGACAGCAGCCAGCCGAGATACAGCAACCGGAGGTCACCGGAGGCGAGCTGGGCGCGGGCCGGGATGATCGACGCCAGCCGTCCCTCCCCGCTGTATTCCTCCCAGTACCCGTCGTCATCGTTCTCGCGGCGCATCTCGACGATCACGTTCTCACCGTGGGCCCACGCGCTGGCCGAGTCCATGCCGCAGTACCGCTGCGCGGTCTCGAGGTCGAGCAGCCGGGCCGGCAGCCGGATCATCAACTGATGGCTGCCCCAGTTCGCGGTGTAGAGGAAGGCATCGAAGTACTCCTCCATCAAGGCGCGCGGGTTCCCCTTGAAGTCTCCCCAGTGGTAGGTGTTGACGAAGCTGGCGGAGGTAAGCTCTGCCCGCGTGGACAACGCGCGTAGCCTGTCGAGCTGGTCGGCATCCAGGGGGCGGTCCACGGCCAGGAACTCGTAGTACTGGTACTCACTCACCAGGCATCTCCATAGCGGTCTGGCGATGCTGCGCCGCCTTGGCGGCCTTGCGCACGGCATGCTTCGTGGCCGCCTGTCGTGCCTGTTCTTCGATCGACAGGACCACGTCGGGCCGTTCCCGGCCGAATCTCCTGGCGTAGAGGTGCTCGATGTACTGCGGCAACGGTTCCTTCCACGGCTCTTGGCGGTGATTGTCCATCCCGCCGAGCTTCTTCGGGTTCAGCCCGAGCTCGCGCGCCATCTGCACCTGCGCATGAGAGAGCTTGTGCCGCTTGCGGGCGTCGACCCAGTCCTGCAATCGAGGTGGGAGGGCCGCCTTCTTGTTGTTGCCCATACCTACGGTGCCTACCCTGGCTTCGGCTCGTCGCGGTCGGCCATGGCGGGGTTCGGCCTAGGGCCGGTCGGCCCAGTGGCGGTAGGCGTCGATCCCCTGCGCGCCGTCTGGTGGTGGCGTCGGCAACGGAAGATCGAGGATCGAGACCGCCTGCCGGAACTGGCCTCGGGCGCACTGCGCCACGATGCAGCCCTGCCGGTCAGGTCGACGCTGTCGACCGTCACGCCAACACCGACAACCGTGGTTTCGAAAGGAAGGTCAAGGTTGTCCTGGATCATGGTGTACAGGCCCATGACCTGTTCGTCCTGGTCGTAGCAGCCCATCGTGGCTTCGTCGACCAACGCACGGAGCTGCGTCGGATTCATCCCGCTCACCGCGGCAGGCTATCGGAATCGACCAACGGACATGTGAGGAGTTCATGCGCCGGGTGGAAGCCGGCGAGATGTGGTCGCTGATCGACCGAGCGTTTCCCGGTTTCCCGGGCCGGCCACGAAGTCCAGGCTGATCGCTTCCACCGGGTTGGCGGCCAGCACGGGCAGTGCGTCACCGATCTCGCCGAAGTAGGTGGAGACCATCAGCGCCGGCCACTGTGGGGTTCCAGAACTCAGCCACCGATCTTGACCTGAGCTTCTACGCGGCCCAGCCCGCTGGTATTCGCCGTCGAGGACGGGCCGGCGCTTGATCCGCTCCGGCAAGAGGCCAGCGAGGGGCTGGTCGTGCTGGGGCGGGTAGAGCTGGCGGCTGCGATGAGAGCCGACCTTGCTGCCTGGCGCGGGCTGAGCCGCGGCGCCGGGCGCTGAGCCCGGCTCAGGCGCAGATCCCAGGAGCGACGTCACCGCCGCAGAACTCATGATCGAGGCTTTCTATCCAGCCGACCCGGCCACGGCCCAAGCGCTCGAAGGATCCACCGGATGATTCGCACCGGGCCCATGGCCGTGCACGAAACCCCTGCACCCCCGACGGATTTCAGCGCAAGCATGGCCGTTGCCGGGAGCGCCGAGAGGGATCTTGCCGCCACCGAACGATCATTGTTTGAAGGATCCTCGTAGCTGATTGCGCCGGGCACCGCTGAGCGGGTGCCGGGCGTGGCCCCGGTGCCCCGGGAGCAGATGCGGGCAGCTGGCGGCCGGGGGTTCGGCCAGGGCGTCAGGGGCGGCTCTGGCTGGCCGGCCTTTCGGCCTGCGCTTCGGCCCGCCGTGTGGCGAATCTGGTGGCGCGGGCGTCGAGTGCAGATAGCGCTGCCGCGAGGTCCTGCCGGGCCTGCTCGCCCTCCGCGTCCAGACCCTCTGTCTCGAAGATCCGCCAGTAACGCACCAGCGGCATGATGACGTCGTCGTGGTGGATGCGCAGGTCGTAGATGCCTGCCTGGGCAATCTGCACCGCCTTGCGCGCGAAGCCGGGAATGACGCTGCCCGGCATCGCGAAGTTCGTGACCTCGTCGGTGATCGCTCGCAGGGTGTGGCTGGGCGCGATCTCGAGTGCGGCCCTGACGAGGTTCCGGTAGAAGATCATGTGCAGGTTCTCGTCCATCGCGATCCGGGTGAGCAGTCTTTCCGCGACGGGGTCTTCGCAGTAGCGGCCGGTGTTGCGGTGCGCGGCGCGGGTGGCGAGTTCCTGGAAGGACACATAGACGCATGCGTGAAGTGGCGGCTTGCCGCCCGAGCCGAACCCCGCCCCCACGGTCGCCATCCGGGCACGCTCCAGCTGGTCGGGATCGATCCCGCGGGTGACCAGGAGGTAGTCACGTATGCAGGACGCGTGTCGGCCCTCCTCGGCCGTCCACCTGTTTACCCAAGCGTGCCAGGCTCCCTTCCGGCCGAATGTCCGGCTGAGCTCGGCGTGGTAGCTCGGGAGGTTGTCCTCGGTGAGCAGGTTCACCTCCAGGGCGGTGCGTGCGATCGGCGAGAGCTTCGATTGCTCGACGGACCACGGCTCACCGCCGAGGGCGGTGAAATTCTGTCCGTCGCTCCACGGCACGTATTCGTGCGGCATCCAGTCCTCGGCCGAGGCCAGGTGCCGGTCAAGGTTCTCCTCGACGACGGCCTCGAGTTGCGTCAAGGCCCCTGTCTCGAATGTGGTCATCGCCGTCCTGCCTCGCCGCGCCCGGGGTATCAGGCTGCGCCCGGATCGCGCGGGTGGAAGTGCCGCAGCCATCTGGCGCCTATCCGCAATTCAACATAGCCCGCATGTTGCGCCTGCTTTTCACAGGTCGTGGGTGGGTCTACTGTTGTTCCTCTGCCTGGAGGGGGACTGCGTGATGGATCTCGACCGAGAGTTGCGCGAATCAATCGCCAGAATCTGCGGGGTGCCCGCCGATCAGATCTCATCGAGCGCGACGCTGGAGGACCTGGGGGTCGACTCGCTCACCGCGGCCGAGATCATCACCGACGTAGAGATCCGGTCCGGGATCGAACTGCCGATGGATGTGCTGCGCGGCCTCAGCAAGCTGCGGACCGTCGGTGAAGTCGCAGCCCATCTGCAGGCCGGGGCCGGGAGCCCGCCTGTCTATAGCGAGCCATGACCAGTTCCGGCCGGCTGGCAGCGATGGGCACATCGACCCGGGCGATCATGCACCACTATGACCTGTCCGATGACTTCTTCCGGATCTGGCTAGGCCCGGAGATGGTGTATTCCTGCGGCTGGTGGGATGCCGCGGACGGCCACGATTCGCTCGCCAGGGCACAGCTTCGCAAACTCGACTTCTTCGCCGGTCGCCTCGGGGTGGCAGGTGGCCGCATACTCGACGTCGGCTGTGGCTGGGGCGCGCTCCTCGAGCGGTTTGCCCGCGTACACGGCGCCGCCTCAGGGGTGGGTCTTACCCTGAGCCCCGCGCAGGCTGACTACGCAGCCCGGCGCAATACGCCCGAGGTGTCGTACCGGCTGCAGAACTGGACCGACCATGAGCCCGACGAGCCGTACGACGCAATCACCTGCATCGAGGCAACCGAGCACTTCGCCTCCGATGCGCTGAGCCCGGACGAGAAGGTCGAGGTTTACCGCGGGTTCTTCGAGGGTGCCGCGTCGTGGCTGAAGCCCGGAGGGAGGATGGGCCTGCAGCTGATCTGCCTCGACAACGTGGGACATGCCCGGAGCCGGGCGGGACGCGGTCCGTTCTCTGATCTCATCCTGCGCGACATCTTTCCTGAGTCCATGCCCGCGTCGCTGTCCGAGCTCGTGCTGGGCTGGGAGACGCACTTCGAGCTGGATGAGTTCCTCGATCACCCGTCCCACTACCAGCGCACCTTCCGGACCTGGACGCTCGCCTACCGGGAGCACGAGGCACTCGCGCGAGCGTTCGTCGGCGCGGAAACCTGCCGCACCTACGCCCGGTACTTCGCAGCCGGTGAGGCCGCCTTCCGGCTCCGCGAGCATTCGCTCTACCGCGTGATCCTCACCAAACGGCCCGAACCCAAGAGCTGGGCCGTCACGGTACGCCCCAGCGACGTCCCGGCAGCGCCGGATCCGGGCAGCGCCCCGGTGGGCGCTTCGGCCGATGCGGTCCGCTCCCACTATGACGTGGCCAACTCGTTCTATGGGCTGTGGCTGGGTCCGTCGATGATGTACTCCTCGGCCATGTGGGAAGGCCCCGGCACACGTACGGATCTTGAGCGTGCCCAGCAGCGGAAGATCGACTTTTTCGCAGCCAGGGTACTGCCGGGAACCGGTCCCAGGCGAGTCCTGGACATAGGCTGCGGCTGGGGCGGGACCATGCGCAGGCTCGCCGAGGCGCACTGGGTCACCGATGCCACGGGACTTACGCTGAGCCGGGCGCAGCTCGCCTACCTGACCCAGCACCCGGTTCCCGGCGCCGATACCAGCCTCGAGGACTGGAACGACCACGACCCGGGCGAGCCATATGACGCGATCTTCTCGTTCGGCGCGTTCGAGCACTTCGCCCGGGACGGGACGACTGGCCTGCAACGCATCGCCGGCGACCGCCATTTCTTCCGCTCGTGCATGCGGTGGCTGGCTCCGGGGGGCCGCCTCGGGCTCGAAACGATCGCTCACGATGGTGCGCCGGACACGGCCGCGCCACTAGGACGGGGACCGCTGGGCGACTTCGTACTGAGCCTTTATCCGGAGTCCGTCTGCCCGCATCTGGGGGAGATCGTGCTCGGCTTCGAGCCTTACTTCGAGGTCGAGATGCTTCGCTCGGATCCGGGTGACTTCGCGCGCACGTGCCGGGTCTGGCTCACCGCGCTGCGTGCCCACGAGCGCGAGGCAGCGGCCGTCGTCGGCGAACAGACCGCACGGCAATTCCGCCGCTATCTCGCCGCGTCAGAGATCCAGTTCCGGACGCGGATCGTCACAAACTACCGGCTTGTCCTGCGCCGACGGTCAGAACAGCGCATCTAGCGTCCGGCCGGGCTGGCCATATCTTTCGCAAACAGTGATCGCCGGCGGCGGTCACGGACAGGGAGGAGAGCGGGAATGTCTGATCATGGCCACGATGTGGCGAATGAGGCCAGCGCCCAGGCAGGGTCTGCGCCGCACGCAGGACTGTCGAGGCGGCGGGCGATAACGGTGTCGGCCGCGGCTGCTGGCGTGGGTCTGGCGGCAATTCCCGCGGACGCGGATGCCGCGGCCGGCAGGGCGGTTTCGCTGGGCAAGCCGGGTACGACGACGATCGAGTTCCGCGGCCGGGTTATCCAGTCCGGCCCCGCGGGCCACAGCTTCACCAGCTTCGGCTACCTCATCCGCGCGAGCCACGCGCGCCGGAGCGGCCTGTTCCACGGCACGCCGCTCAGCGAGGCGACCGCGCTGCTCACCGCGTACGCAACGGGCGAACTCCACGCCCGCACCGTCGACATGGCGGTCCATTCCCTCGACATCGTCGGCACGATGACCGTTTACCAGCGCAGATCGCCGGGAGCCAGCTTCGATCACCCGGCATCCTTCCGGGCCGGAACGCCGGTTGCCCGCTACCACATGACCCTGCAGGACATCCTGACGGTCTTCGCGCCAGACACGGGCCTGCCCACCCTCACCGGTGACATGGTTCAGACGGCCGCGCACGCGCTTTCGGGCCCGCTGGCCGGCCACACGTTCGGCAGGCGGGGGACCCGCCTGCGGTTCTTCGCCACCGGGCTGGGACATCGCAGCGATCCCGCACCCCATGCGCAGCTGGAAATCGCCGGGAACTGGTCCATCGAGTAGCGGCGGCGCCATGACGTCCCCCAGCCCCGTCCCGGTCGCCGTCATCGGGGCGGGGGTGAAGACGCCCGCCGGGAATTGTGTCGGCGAACTGTGGGCGAACCTGTGTGCCGGCCGGCCGTCGGCCCAGGTTTTCGATGACGACCGGCTGCCGCCAGGGACAGCAGCGCTGGTGTGCCGGGTGAGCGGCTTCGATCCGGCCGCCTACCTCACGCCTGTCGAGCTGCGGCGGCTCGACAGATCCCATGCCCTCGCCATCGGCGCCGCGGACGACGCGCTCAGCCAGTGCGCCGGACTGCCTGACCCCGCCAGGCGGGCGGTGGTGTGCGGCGTCGGGCTCGGCGCCGCGTCGACCTACGAAGAGCAGACATCCGGGCTCCTCGAACGCGGAGTGCGGGGGGTGAACCCACTGACCATCCCCATTGTCATGCCGAGTTCTGTCGCCGCCCACATGTCGCTCCGGCTCGGGTTCGAAGGACCGTGCCTGACCGTGTCCGCTGCCTGCGCGTCCGGCGCAACGGCCATCGGCGAGGGCGTTGAGCTGCTGCGCCGAGGTGCGGCCGACATAGTGCTGGCCGGCGGGGTTGACTCTCTGGTCGGCTACGGCGCTATGTGCTGCTTCATTCGGCTGGACGCGATGAGCCATAACGTGGCCTGCCCCAAACTCGCCTCCCGCCCCTTCGACGCGGACCGCGACGGGTTCGTCATGGGCGAGGGGGCCGGGTTCGTCGTGCTTCAGCGGCTCGAGGATCTCTCCGCATCAGGGCCCGAGCCGCTCGGGCTCGTCCTCGGGCATGCCTCCACCGCTGACGCCCACCACCTGGTCGCACCGAGCCCGGGCGGCGAGGGCGCGGCCCGCTGCATGGCCCTGGCCCTGGCGGACGCCGGCGTCCAGCCCGGCGATATCGCACACGTCAACGCCCACGGCACCAGCACGGTGCTCAATGACCGGGCCGAGGCCGCCGCGCTCAGGATCCTGTTCGGGGCCTCATGCCCGCCGGTCATGGCCGTCAAGGGCTCGACGGGTCATATGGTCGGCGGATCCGGGGCGGTCGAGGCGATCATGAGCCTGATCTCCCTGCGCGATCAGCTTGTCCCGCCTGTTGCCGGCCTTCGCATCATCGACCCGGACTTCGACCTCGATATCGTCCAGGACGCGCCCCGGCGAGGGAAGCGAGGCTATGCACTGTCCAATTCCTTCGGATTCGGCGGCGCGAACACCTCGCTCGTCCTCGCTGCCTGGGGATCAGCCGACTGACCCTGAGTTCCGGCCAGGAGTTTCGCCGCGCTCATCAGGCTGAACCGTACCGGTGCCCGCGGCTCGTTCCAGTGCGTCCGTTCGGGCCCGAGTATCTCGAGCCGGAGGCCCAGCAGGCCCACCAGGGCGCGAGCCGGAGCCGACATCATCCCGCAGGCGACTCGGAAACCGTTCTCACGCATCGCCAGGTACAGCCGGCACATCAGGCCGGTGAATGCGGCGTGTTCCAGGCTCTGATGGCTGCGTGCCACGCACATCCGGCCCACGTCGACAACCCCGCCGTGTGGCTCCACGACGATCCCGCAGGCCTCCTCGGTCGGCAATCCGGGGGGAAGCACCACCCGGCCCGTGCTCATGGCGACCTGGCCGTCCCAGCCGATGACCTGGATAGCACGGTCATCATACCCGTCGCGCTCCATGCCGCCGGGCAGCTCGCCTGCCGTGCACCAGCCCCGGTCGAGCACCGCGCTACCGCGCAGCCGGTACGCGACCTCGCGTTCGGAGTCATCGGCGGCTACCCGGTACTCGAAGGGAGATCTCGACAGTATCCGGGTAACCAGAGCATCGAGCGGCAGGCCATCCATGGCACGACCATGGCCCGCCCGGCGGCTGCGGTCAATTGCCGGAAGTTCAGCGCGCGCCGGCGCCTGGCCGCAGCCGCCCGCTGACATCTCGCGCCAAGGACTCAGCGGCGCAGGCAGATTTCCCGCTCCACATGCGACAGCTTCTCGGGATTGCGCACGGCGTACAGCCCGGTGATGAGGCCGTCGTCGATGCGTACCGCGATGACGGTGTCGATCTCGCCGTCGAGGCGGAGGATCAGCGCTGGGTAGCCGTTGACCTGGTGCCGGGTGCGCTGAGAAGCGATGCCCTGGGTAGCGGTAGGGGTAGCAGATGAGTGCCTGCGGGCGTTGTTCGGCGTCGCTCTGCGTTGCTCCGGGTCGCTGTTTGGCTGGTCACGCCGGGTTAGGGCTGGTCAGGGGCTGGCCTCGGACTTCATGGCATGCAAGGCCAGGGGTTCGAGTCCCCTTAGCTCCACGTTTTCGCAGCTCAGAGGCTGTTTGTGCCGATCTTGACCGCTTGCTATTCGTGCAAGAGGTCAAGTTATCGAGTGAGTTAGCATGACCTGGTGTTCTCGCAGGTCAGCGCGCTGACATGCTGCTGATCTGGGATGGCAGCGGTGGCTGGGTCCGGCCGGGAGCCAGGTGGGGAGCCAGCAGGTTGATTCACGTCCTGCCAAGGCAGCAGACGGACGTCCTGGGTCGCCCGCACGAAGGCGTCGCCGTCACGCTGAGTGGGTACCGCGGCGGGCACCGGACTCGGCAAACGATCGCCAGGGTTCAGGTCATCGTGAGGCCGCCGCTGACGCTGACGGTCTGACCGGTGATGAAGGACGCCTCGTCCGAGGCGAGGAACGCGACGACATTGGCGATGTCTTCCGGCTGGCCGAGCCGCCGGAACGGGATCGCCTTGGTGAGGGCCTCCCGCAGCCCCGGCCCCGCGAACGAGGCGAACAGCGCGGTGTCGGTGGGGCCGGGGCAGACGCAATTGACCCTGACCTGGTGGCGCGCCATCTCCCTGGCGAGCGACTTGGTGAGGGCGATGACCCCGCCCTTGGCCGCGGAGTAGACCGCTTCGCCGGACGAGCCGACCCGGCCGGCGTCCGAGCCCAGGTTCACCACCGTTCCGCTGCCCTGCCCGGCCATGATCGGCAGTACTGCCTTGCAGGTGTGCAGCACGCCGTACAGGTTGACGGCGATCGCCCGGTCCCAGTCGGCCGGATCGGAGTCGGCGAAGGGGCTGGCCTTGTCCCAGCCAGCGTTGTTGACCAGGACGTCGATGCGGCCGAACTGCTCCAGGACCCGGTCGGCCATCGCGAGCACGCCCTGGCGGTCGGTGACGTCAGCGCGGATCGCGACGGCGGCCGGCAGGGCGTTCGCCGTGTGGATGGCGGTGGTCTCGTCCAGGTCGGTGACGACGACGGTCGCCCCCTCGGTGGCGAGTTTCCCGGCGATTGCCTGGCCGATGCCCTGGCCGGCGCCGGTCACGATCGCGATCTTGTCGTTAAGCCTTCCCATGAGCGGCTCCCCTCGAGTCAGCGCGTGTATTCTCGCAGTCCTGTGTCCGGCCGGCCCGGAGGGAGCACACGATGAAGGTCGGGCTCGTGGTCATGGACGAGAACCCGGCAGACGCTCTGCGGATCGTCAGGGCGGCCGACCGAGGCGGCGTGCACTCGCTGTGGACCATCGACTACTACAACCGGAGCAGCCTCACCCGTGCGCGGCGTTCGCGGCCGTCTCTGAGACTTCCGTCGTTGGCACCAGCGTCACCCCGCTGTTTGCTCGCTCGCCGCTGGCCCTGGCCTCGGCCGCCGCCGACGTCCAGGCGATCGCCGGCGGGCGCTTTGTCCTCGGTGTGGGCAGCAGCACGCGCCGGATGAACCAGGACTGGTACGGGACCGCGCTGGCGCACCCCGCACCGCAGGTTCGGGAGCGGATCGACCTGATCCGCCGGCTGATCGCGCATCGCAGTGGCCCGTTCCGGTATGAGGGCAGGTTCGACCAGATCTCGATGGCGCACTATGACCGCACCGCTCTGCCCGGCAGCGTGACGATCCTGGCGGCGGGCGTGGGTGAGCGCATGGTGGGGGTGGCCGGGGAATGCGCAGACGGGTTCGTCGGGCACACCATCGCCTCGGCCGCCTACCTGCGCGACATCGCCCGCCCGGCGCTGGCCAAGGGCGCGGCCAAAGCGAACCGGGACGTCGCGCAGTTGCGGATGACGACGCAGATCGTCGCCTCGGCCGGCACCGACCCGCGCGCCGCGCGCCGGGACGCCGCAGCCCAGGTCGGTTTCTACGCCACGCCGAAGGGCTACGACGCGCTCTTCCCGGACGGCCAGTTCGCCGCCGACCGCGACGCGGCCCGGGCGGCCCTGGCCCGCGGTGACGTGCCCGGCGTGATAGCCGCGGGAGAGGCGATGGTCGGCGAACGCGCCCTGTTCGGCACGCCGGAAGACGTCGCCGGGCAGCTGCGCCGCTACGCCGGCGTCGTCGACTGGGCGCTGCTCTACCCGCCCCACTTCGGAGTCGGCCCAGAGCGCGTGCACGCCAACGAGCTCAGCCTGATCGAGGTAGCGTCCGGCTGGACGTCCTGAAACAGAACGGCCGGCGTTCAGGGGATGGTCCCGCCGGGATGCGGGGTATGGGTTGGGCTTGGCGGATGCTGCGGCTCCGTCCAGCTTTGTCCAGGCCGGTTGCTGTGTCCGGCTCGGGCGCTGGAGGATACGCGCACGGTGGCGCTCGTGCCGCCGTCGCATCCGCCCCGGCTGGCCGGCGTCGGCGCGGACACGGTGGCAGCCAGCCTGCCCGGGCTTCGCCGAGGACAGCCTGGACAATGCCAGGTCGGCGTTGCCGCGGCTGGGCTGACCCACGCAGCGGACCATCAGGTTGCTGCAAGGGCAACCGGGCGGTGAGGCCAGGCGGGGCTCATGATCCGGCGGCGTCTTCGTCATCTCCTCCTAATGGGGATCGAGCCACCCTAGTAGCCCGGGTCTGTCAACTTAACGGTGTAACTTGATCTTGGTTGTTAGTTCCTGCCCGCGCTGAGGCGGCCGTCGAAGGTTTACGGCCGCCGGAAACGCGGCGTGGCCTATAACCATCAGGGCCAGCGGGCGGGGCGCCCGCATGTGGCGGCGTGGGCCGAGACGGAGACCGTACTGGCCGCTGACCTGGGCGCCGGGACCGATGCCCCGCGGGCGACCGCGCCGGATTTGCTGCGCCGGGCGCTGGGCGCCCTGCCGGAGCGGGCACGCATCGGGGGGCGGGTGGCGCTGCGCGCCGACGCCGGGTACTTCGCCGGCGCGCTGGCCCGCGCCGCCCATGACGAGCACATCGCCTTCGCGATCGGCGCCAAGCGGATCGCGCCGCTGTGGCGGCTGCCGGCGGCATCGGCGAGGACTGCTGGCGCGACGCGACCGGCATGGACAACGCGCAGGTTGCCGTGGCCGATTACTGCCCGGACTGGTGGCCCGCCACCACGCGGCTGCTGAGAACCTCTTCCGCGACAGCAAGCCCGGAGCCGCCCTCCGGCACCTCCCGTCCGGATATGTCCAGGTCAATACCGCCTGGATGTGGGGCGCGCTGCTCGCCGCGAGCATGGCCAGCTGGCTGCGCCAGCTCACCACCGCCACCCGCGGCGAGGACATCCTGGCCGGTCACGGCACCCGCGGCGGCAAGGCCATGATCGCCACCCTGCGGTGGCGGCTGATCGCCGTCCCCGCCCGCCTGGTCCGCCACGCCGGGCAGCTGACCCTGCGGCTGCCGCCCGGCGACCACCTGCTCGCCGAGGTCCTGGCCCGCCTCCGAGCCCTCCCCGCGCCGACCTGACCAGCCCGGCCTGCAAGGCCCCGGCCAGGAACCCGGAAACGAACCCGGCACGGCGCCGGGCCTTCAAGCCTGCCCGCACCCGCGAAACCCCGGCCGCAAAGATCAACTTCCGCCCGAAGATCAACTCAACGCACTACTCGCGGAATCGGGTCTGAGGTCGCCGGTCATCAGGTGATCTTCAGGGCGGGCCAGGCTGAGGCGGTCGTGGTCCCAATGGAGGAGTACCGCGCGCTGAAGGCGCTGGAGCAGCGGGAGGCTGAGCTGTACTGGGCTGCTCATGAGAGCAGGCACCCGTCCCGGCCCGGTGATGGTGTTCCTGACGGTGGCGTGTATGACTCGATGGAAGCGCTGGTGGCCGATCTCGGCGCTGGCGAATGAAGTATGTCCGCACGCCGGGTTTCCTGATCGACCTGCGCCGTCTGCCCGATGAGCACCGCAAGCTGTTCGTGGAGTCCGTGCATGAGCTGCTGCGCCCCGCGCTCGATGCTGGCGCGCATAGGGGCACGGCGCCCGTGGCCACGGGCGCCCGCGGCAAAGTGGTGACCGAGCCCTTCGACATTCCCGTCGGCCAGGTGACTGTCGTGGCAGACCCGTTTGACAACATCCTGGTGCTGCTCGACTTGTCCAAGGGACATTACGTCACCGACAAGACGGGAAACGTCACCGCAGTGGCTTGCTAGCCGACGACCTTTCCCCGCCCTCATCTGCAGCGAGTGGCGCATCAGGTCAGGCAGGCTCGTGCCACTGGCGGCCGGGACGTGCTTCCATCATCGACGGCGCCTGGGGCCGACGGTTGTCAACGGTGACCTCCGGGCCAGGACGCCGCGGCGAGCTGGCGGCGAGCATTGGCCACGTCGGCCAAGAGCATCACGCTCAGTAAACGCAAGCTGCCAGTGTAACCGCTCGCCGAGCCGACTATATAGAGAGCGCCGGTACCGGCGGCCGGAAGACCGTCGTGCCGCGCACCGAACGGTTAATCTGATCTAAGCCGAGGGAGATGTTGAAGAAGCGCATCCTGCTCGGGCTGGCGTTCGCCTGCCCTTGGCATCCCTCACCAGCTCCATCGGCAATCAGCTGATGGCGGAGATCGGCCATCGCACTCTGTACGCGGTCGCGGCGTCGCCGGCCGCAAATGGCCGTGCGTCTCGCGTCTTGCTCACACGTCTTCTCACATGCTCGCTGCGGATACTTAGGGGGAGATAGGGCCGCCAGGAGGGGAACGGGCAGCGAGGAGCGAGATGTCAGGGGAATGTGCGAGCGGACCGGACTGGACCGTGGTGGACGAGGGCTGGGGCCGCAGGGCGGTGGACTTCGCGACGCTCAGCGAGCCGGCCAACTGCCGGGAGTACGTCGCCCTGCATCACATGCTCGGCGTCGACAATGGCGACAGGCTGCTCGATGTGGCTTGTGGAGCCGGCCTGGCCATCGAGCTCGCATCCGTGCGCGGTGCTGATTGCGCGGGCATCGACGCCTCTCCCCGGCTCGTCGCCGTCGCGCGGGACCGAAGTCCGCGAGCCGACATCCGGGTGGGGGACATGCACGCATTGCCCTGGGACGACGGCGGATTCACGGTGGTGACGAGCTTCCGCGGGATCTGGGGAACGACTCCGGCCGTGCTGGAGGAGGCCTGGCGGGTGCTGCGCCCTGGCGGCCGCATCGGCCTGACGGTCTGGGGTCATCTCAAGGTCTCGCCGGGCGCCTGGGCGCTCGCCCCGTTCCAGCTGGCAGCAGAGCCCAAGGTGGCCAACCAGGCCGCGATGGTAGCCCTCGGCCGTCCTGGCCGGGGTGAGGAACTCCTCGCCCGCTGCGGCTTCGCGGGCGTGCAGCGGCGCACCATCCCGTTCGCGTGGGAGTTCGCCGATCCCGGATCGTTCGCCCGTGCGCTGGCTTCGACCGGACCGGCTTACGAGGCCATCCAGCACATCGGCGAGCCTGCGTTCACCGAGACGGCAATGCGGGCCGCTACCGCTCAGGCCCGAAACGGGCTGCCGTTGCGCGCGGAAATTGACGTAGTCGGATACCTCGGCCGCAAGCCCGATCCGAATACAACCCGCTCGTGACCAGCGCGGCACCCGACACCGAGGGAGATCACGATGACGAGGCGGCACACCGCACCGAGGGAGATCAAGATGGCGAGTGCCAGTGACATGGCCGGCGCGACCCAGTTTCTCGGTCGCGCTGAAGTGACTGAGAAGGTCCGGGCCTTGTTCGACGCGGACCTGGCGGAATTGGGCTTCGTGATGAACGCGTCCCGGCTGTGGGCCTACCAGCCGGAGGCGCTGGCCATGTTGTTCAGCCTGATGAGCCAGGTCGCCTCGGCGCGGCCTTTCGGGTTCCGGGAACGCGGCATCCTCGTGGCCGCGTGCGCCTCGGCACTCGGTGATTCCTACTGCTCGCTGGCCTGGGGGACCAAGCTCGCGGCGAAGGCCGATGCGCAGCTTGCGGCCGGAGTACTGCGTGGCGACGACGGTGCGCTGACAGAGGCTGAGCGCGCGATGGCAGCGTGGGCGCGCCGGGTCACGAGGGACGCCAATGGCACCAGCACCAAGGAAGTGCAGGAGCTGCGGGACGCCGGCTTCTCCGATGCCGACATCTTCGCCATGACCGTGTACATTGCGCTGCGTGTCGCGCTGTCCACGGTCAATGACGCGCTGGGGGCGCGCCCGGACGCCGAGTACCGGACGCTGGCACCGGCTCCCGTGCGCGATGCCGTCACATTCGGCCGTCCCATAGAGGCAAGCCCGCAGCCGCCCCGGGTAGCGGCCCAGCGTCCCCGCGATGAAGCAGGATAGTGGCTCTGATGCCATGGGGCTGAGCTGGCGCGCGGTACTGGGATTGAAACCGGTGACCTCTTCCGTGTCAGGCCTGCCGGGCCGAACCTGCGAGGCGCCGGACGTGCTCGCCGGGTCACGGGGCAGGGTGTTCAGCAACGCGTTCCGGATGCCGGGATCGCTGCGGTATCAATTTGGGCCTCCGCCCATCTGGTATTCGGATCGTGGTCGGCGGTTCGGTGAACAGGGCATCGGTCTCCTGGTCGCCAGCAGGGATGAGCCAGGACGGTGGCCGGGCGCTGTCTGCCACGGTGTAGTTTGGGGCGGAATCTTCTACGGGGGGCTCCTGGGCCAGCTGGTTGTCGGATGGGGCGGGAAGCCAGGTGAGTCGACGGCAGCCAGGCTGGCTGGCCAGCCATAGTCGCGGAAATCTGCGAGCATGTCCTCGGCGACCGGCTCGATCGGGTGCCCGGTCTCCACCGTCCAGCAGGTGCGACGACGGCTGTGTATCAATCTGACCCTGCGCCGGTGCCGATGCCTAAGCTGTCGCGCCGGATGGGCGGCGTCTCGCAGCCGTTTCGGCGCTTCTTTTCGCCCCGCTTTGCCGATAGGGCTCACCGGCCGGCAGGGCCTGGACCCGGGCCTGCAAAACGGGGCTGGCGATGCCGGCAGCCGCGCGGCGCGCCAGCGGGACTTTGGCATGGTCGCCAGACTCGGCCTGGTACACCAGCGCCCAGGCCAGGAACTCCGGCAGGTCGCCGCGCACCGCGTGCTCGTAGAGCCGGGCCGCGGCAGGTGCGACCAGCTCGGTGTTCGCGCGGGCGGCCGTTTCCAGCTGGGCCAGGCCGATGTAGGCGGAGACCCACACGTACCGGTCTGGCACCCGGTCGCAGCGGCGCCGGGCGTCAGCGAGCCAGGCCTGCGCGGCACCCAGGTCACCCGCGTGCAGTGCCAGCAGCCCCAGCGCCCGGGCGGCCATCCCCTCCCAGCAGGGATCGCCCAGCTCGCAGGCCAGCGCGAACGCATGCTCGGCGTCCTCGCTGGCCTCGTCCCAGCGGCCGGCCGCGGCCAGGCACTGGGCATGCAGCACCTGGGGCCAGGGCAGGAACGCATTCCACCGCTCGCTGAGCGCCACTGCCGTGCTCCGCCCGGCGGCCTCCTGGGCCGGCTGCACCTGCCCGGCGAGCAGCAGCGACCGGGCCAGTATCCCCTGCGACCACGCTTCCTGGCGGGCACGCCCGGCCCCGCGGGCCATGCCCGCTGACTCCGTCAGCAATTCCGCCGCCTCGAAGTGCCGCCCGCGGTCAGCCTGGTTCATTCCCTGGACGGCGAGGATACCGGCCAGCAGGCCAGGATCACCGCAAGCATGCTGCGAGGCCTCGCGCAGCGCCCGGTCAGCGGAGGTGTGCCGGCCCGCCTGCACATCCACGAAAGCCAGCTCACGCAGGATATCGGCGGCCAGAGCGGGCCGGCCCGCGGTGCGGGCGGCCAGCAGCCCGCGGTGCAGCACCACCGCTCCCTCACCATCGGATCCCCGGACCGCGTGCACCAGGGCGCCGCCCAGGGCGCGCAGCACCTCAGCCTGAATAGCCGGGTCAGCCGCCCGCCCGGCCTCGGCAGCCGCGCGGCGCAGCGTCTCTACCCCGGCGTCGACCGCGCCCGCGTCCAGGGCAGCTGTTCCCGCCCGCAACAGCGACGCAGCGACCACCCCGGCCCGCATCCGCGGGCGCGGCGCCAGCCCAGGATCGCGAGCAGCGGACCGCAGCGCCGGCGATGGGACAAGCCCCTCACGCGCGAACAGCGCCTCGCACGACGCCAGATGCGCCGATGCCAGCCCACCGCGCCCGGCCGCCACCAAAACCCTCAGAAAGAGCTCCTGCGCGCCCTCATCCAGCGGGTCCAGCCCGGCCGCGCGCCCCGCTGCCGCCATCGCGGCCCCGGCATCCCCGGTGGCCAGCAGGCCCAGCGCCCGCCGGCGAAGCTCCTCCCTGCCCCGGGCTGCGCAGTCCAGCCGGGCCAGCAGCAACCATGTGTCGAACCCCGGGCAATTCCGGAGCTCGATCCCCTCCAGCAGCCCCCCGCCGATGTCCTCGGCCGGCAGCGAACCGTCCTCCAGCGCCCGCACATCCACCCACAGCTCGCCCGGCGACAGGCTCAGGGGATCGCCGCACAGCAACGAGGGCAGACCGAAACTACGCCGCAAATCCGCCAGGGACCAGCGCAGCGCACCCAGCGGGTCATCCGCCCCGCCGAACAACTCGCCGGCCAGCTCACGCCGCCCGACCGGACGCCCGGCCAGCGCCACCCGGGCCAGCACCGCCCACGACTTGAGGCCGCGCGGCGGCGGGCACAGTTGCCCGCTGTCCTCGATCCGAGGAGACCCGAGCAGCCGCGCCCGCCGTGTCACCACCGGTGAACCTCAGCCCGAGACCGTGGCCGGGGCCTGGCCCTGCATAGCGTGGACATCCGCGGCGGTGAGACCATTGCCGCCGATGCCCCAGTCCCCACTCTTGACCTCCTCGACGATCACCCACGTGACCGGACGCAGGTTCTCGCCCTCGATTTCCACCATAGTCTCGGTCAGCTGGTGGATCATCTCGCGCTTCTGCTCCGGGGTGAAGACCCTCTCGATCAGGCGCACATTAACAAGCGGCATGGCCTGCTCCTTCGCTCCTTGAGACTTCGCCTAGACCGACCATGCACCCCCGCCGTGTGACCCAGCATGTGACGACGCAAGCAGTCCGGTGCGCTTTGCCACCTTCCCGACCAACCCAGCGGGGGCAGGCTGCGCACCGAGATCGATCTCCGCCGCGGAACCGCCGTCATACCGACCGGCCCGCGGCCGGCGGCTGCTGGCCCACTCTGCTTGTCTCGGTGGCTATGCGCGGCCCGGCCCGTCAGGTCCTTGCCGGGATTCTTATCACCCGGCTGGCGTGCCAGAGAAGGATTAGTTTCGCGGCGGCAAGGCTGCTCATCGCCGGGTGTGCCGTTGCCGCCAGTCTGATCGGCTGTCACGGCCAGGCGTTCCGGCAGGACGAGCCGGGCTGCGGCTGGTGAGCTGCGGCGGGCAGCCTGATCTGTGCCCGGAGGCGGCCGGGTTCGGGCTTCCTCGCGTGGCTTAACCGGCTTCCGGGCTGGCGGCTGGTGGCGGCGGGGTCTGCGTTTGTCCCTATCCCGGCTGGTCAGCTTGCGCGGCTTAGCTGGTTCCCGCAACCGGCCTCTCGCTGCGCTCGCACCGGGCCGTCCAGAGATCTTTCCCGGGCGCGGGCAACCCGTTCGTGGTGCCGGCTTCGCCGGCGCTGTCCTGCCTTCTTGGGCCCGCGGGAAACATCTTGGGCGGCCCGGGCCGGCCGGTGTGACGGGCCCCTGCCTGCACGGCGCTGGCTCTGACTGCCGGGAAGGGCCCGCAGTCCCCAGGCCCGCCACCAGGGCGGCCATCCCTCCCGGCCACGTGCCTCACGGAGGAAGCCATGAACCCGATCTGCGTCACCGTCACCGGCCGGCTCGGCGATGACCCCCGCATCTTCACCACCCGCGACGGCACCGACGGCGTCGAGCTGCGGCTGGCCCTGGACATCCCGGCCCGCGGCGCGGGCGAGGGCGTCACCCGGTGGATCAAGGTCACCGCGTTCGGGCTGCTGGCCACCCGGACCGGCGAGTCGGTCCGCAAGGGCGACCGGGTCACCGTCGTGGCTGATGACCTGATCGCCGAGGCGTGGGGCCGCGACCGGCACCGGCGAGCCCCGCGCCCGGCGGCCCCCATCGCGGCGGGGGCCGCCAGGACGACCCGCTGCCCGCCATCGCCCGTTCCAGCGACACATAGCCATGCACCCCGGCCAGCGCCTCGTAAGAGATCCACGTCGTGCGGAACTTGCGGCCCTTCGTCACCGCGGCGGGCACCGGGAACGGGACCGGCAGCTCAGACGGCCGCCCGGGCAACGCGGGTACCTCGGCCGCGAGCAGGTAGCTGAATTCGCGAAGGCGCAGGCCAGCCGCCGCGGCTAGGCCGCCGACCGCGCCGTTACGGGCCAGCTCACGCCCCCCGGAACCCGGGATCCTCCCCGTCTGGCCCCAGCCCGCGAAGCGCCCGCAGGAACAGCGCGATGAAGTCCTTCTCCAGCGGGACACCTGGCGGGGTTGCTGGCGCTGCGGGACCGGAACAAGACGCTGACGGCGCTGGCCGCGGCGGAGCCGGTGGCCGGAGCGCAGCATCGGTCGGTGCAGCGGCTGCAGTTCTTCTTGTCCGAGTCCCGGTGTGACCTGAGCATGGTCAATAACCGGAGATGAGAGCTGCTGCTGGAAGATCCGGCGTTCCGTACCAAGCTGCAGATTGCCGCGGATCTCGGCGATCCGGGCCCGGGCGGCGGGCTTCGTGTTCCGCGCGGTGGCCGCCGACAGCGCGTACGGGGACCAGGACGGGTTCCGCGGCGAGCTCGCGGAGGCCGGGCTGCCGTTCGTGATGGTCCTCAAGCCCCGCCGCGGGACCTGGGCCCGCGGCGCTGATGCCTGCACTCCCGCGGACGCCGCCCGCGCCCGCCCCGACACCGCCATCCGCCGCCACCAGGCCCTGGTCAACTGCGCGTTCAGCTTCTGCCGGGCCGCCTGGTTCGCTGAGAACCCGCCGCAAGATACTGCGGCTCCGCGGCCAGGACCCGGCCGCGGAGAGAGGGGGCCGGCACGCCGCCGTACCCGCCCGGCGGCGGATTTGCCGTCGCTCCCGGCGCTGGGAACTACCACCCAGGCCTGGCCAGGGTCTGATCCCTGCGGCTCCGCCAGGTCAGTGGATCCTCGGGATCGGGCAGTGACTGTGCGGCTACCCAGAACGCCCGATGGTGATCTCAGAAGGGCGTGCCTCGCTGCGATGCAGGATGCCAAGTACGACCGGGTCCAGTCCTAGCTTTGACGGTAGTTGACTGTACAGCCTCCCGCAGGTACGGGTTGGCGATGAAGTAGGCGTTGTGGTCGACGTAGGCCGATAGTGCTTCGGCGTCAGGTTCTGGCCCATCGTCCATGTGGAACTCCAGCACACACACAACTTCAACCATCGCGAGCTGCTGGTTTGCCTCATCGAGGAGGACCACGCGCTGAGTGAAGCGGCAGGCGAACCGAGATTGCTGGATCTGTACATCCGGGGCGGCGACGTGGAAACCGATTCTCGCTACCGGGAGCGGCGTTCCTGCCCCGCCAGCCGTGCCGAGATTCGGTGCGGGATCAGCCCGCCCGCCGGTGCTGATCAATGGATCCGCGAAATTCCGCTTCCTGGGCCAGTGGCCGTATCGCTGGCAAGTCGCCCAGACCAGGACGGGGCGCGATCACGGTTGGGTCGGACCGGGGCGCCCTGCCGGGATTGCTCCCGGTGGGTTTCCCCGGCCCGCCCGCCGCACCCGCCGTGCGTGTCTCCACGCAACGGGCGCTCCGCGTGTCTTGCCCGCTGGTCATCAGCGCGAGGCTGGTGCCGGGGTCCAGGGGGTCGGTATGGTGCTGCCGCGGTAGCGGTAGCGGGTCACAGCGACGCTGGACGCGCCGGTGAACACGACCCCGTTGCAGGCGAACCGCCATCCCTGGTCGCAGAAACGGCGGCGCAGTTCTGGCATCCCGATCCGGTGGTTTCCTTGCTTGTACTTGGCGCGTATCCAGCGCATCAGCCGGTGCCACGCATGGCTGTCGACCGCGCTGAACACTGCCTTGGACACCCCGTGCCGGAAGAAGTTCGCCCACCCCGCCAGTGACCTGTTCAAGCTGGTAATCAGCTCGTCCAGGCCCATGTGGCGGGTTGACCTGTACGTCCTGGCCGCCACCTTGTCCTTGATGGACTGGATAGCCTTGCGGGACGGCCGGGTGTAGACGTAGTACTTCTGCGTTCCCCGTTTCCGCATCCTGCGGATGTCGAAGCCGAGGAACGTGAAGCCCTCATCGAGGTGGACCACGGCGGTCTTCTCCGGTGCCAGCCGCAGCCCCATCGGAGCGAGCACGGCCGCCACCTCCTCCCGCAGCGCCTCAGCATGACGGCGTTCCCCATGTACCATGAGGACAAAATCATCCGCATAGCGGATGATTTTCCAGTTGCCCTTACCGTCACGCCTGCGCTTTCTCCGCTGCCCGTCTGAGCCCATCTCCTGATGCCATTGCCGGTCGAAATGATCGTCCAGCGCCGACAAGGCGATGTTAGCGAGCAGCGGCGAAAGGATCCCGCCCTGAGGTGTTCCGGTCAGTGTCTCTTCCCTGTCTCCGAGGCCGGTGAGGACCCCGGATTTCAGGAATGCCTTCACCAGTGCGCACACGCGCTTATCCTTGATCCTCGCCCGGAGGCGATCCATCAATGCCGTATGATCAATTTCATCAAAACAGGCTTTGATGTCACATTCCAGTACCCAGCGGTAACCGCTGGTCCCGTAGTGGTGGATCTCGGCGATCGCGTCCTGCGCGCGCCGGTTCGGGCGGAACCCATACGAGCACGGCTTGAAGCCCGCCTCGAAAATAGGCTCAAGAACTGCCTTCAGGCTAGCCTGGACCACCCGGTCAGCGACAGTGGGAATACCTAGCTTCCGGAATTTCCCTGGCGTTCCCTTAGGGATCGTCACCTGCCTGACTTCGACCGGCCGGAACCCGCCAGACTTCAGCGAGTCCCGGATCTGACCCAGGAACTCCTCCACCCCGACCCAGGTCTCGATCATGGCCACCGTGGCCTTATCGATACCCGGTGTCCGCGCCCCCTTGTTCCCGGACACGCGCTCCCACGCATGCACGAGAAACGCCGGGTCGTAGACGAGGTTGAACAGGTCACCGAACCGGCGGGAAGAATCCTCTCCCGCCCAGCGGTGCAACTTGATCTGCATACTCCGTACCGTGAAATAGGCCGAATCAGGATGCGGCCACTTCACGGCGCCGGAATTCACCGGCGCATCTTCGGACATTACCTTCCCTCCTTGACTGACACGCTGCCGCCCTTCCCCATGCTCGCGGCTCTCCCGCGCCCGGAGTACTACGGCGGCTCCGTCCCATCCGCGCCTTCAGCCGGCGTCGCGCCTATCCGGGCCTTTCTCCCCTGACCGGGGACAAGGCCCGGAACGGCCACGGATGGTTCCCGCGTTCACTGCTATCCGGTCGACGGGTTAGGCACCCGGCTCTACCCCTGCGGCCTCGCCATGGCTACGCCGTAGACAATTCACCATGGCCTCCCGGCCCCGGCTACTAAGACCTAGCCAGGAGTTCCCCATCCGCAATGATGAATGGGTGCGCGCCGCGAACCAGCCCAGATCCGCCGGGTTTCGGGCTGGCGGATGCTCAAGAGGCGTAACAACACCGGTTCCTCGCGTATACCTTCCCGTCTTGCTCACCGCGCCCGGCCCATCCGGCAGTGCTGAACCGACGCGACTTCGTCGAGGCTGCTCCCACCCTCCCCACCGACCCGTGGCTCAGGCTGCCTCCAGCTTCAATTCGCCGCTACGACGGCGAATAAATGGCGGTCTCTCACCCCCATCCGGGAATAGCAGCGCCTCGTGGCGCACCAGTGATGCATCCATGCTCGCTACGGCGGTGGCAGGCGTGAGATTAGTCCTGGATCCCCCACGGGGCAAGTGGACGCGGCGGGCTCGCCGACCGGTCCTCCGCTGAAACCCGTCTGGTGCCGGCTCAGGAGGCCGCCGCGGTGGTGATTGCCACCGTGGCGCTTGGGATCGTGCTGTTGTGCCTGGCGTGGGCAGTGGGTCAGTCTTCAGGCGCTGGCGTCACTGTCGGCGCCGGACCGCTGGCTCAGCCATTGCGCATAGGAGCTGGATTGATCCGGGCTGGGTTCCACACCTCCGGGCAGGGCGTGGGCGAACACGAGCGCGGCGGTGGCCTGGAGTTCGCTGCGGAGCAGATCGGCGGGGCCGGTCGCCTCGAATCCCAGCGTCCACCAGTGCCGGCCGCTCGCGTGGACCTCGGTGAGTTCCACCTCGCACCGCGGCTGCTGGCCCAGCCCCGGGGCGCGCGCCAGGATCCGCCCGCTGGCGCGCGAGAACCGGCTGATGCGCCGCCTCTTGCGCACCGGCCGCCAGCCGGGCGGGCCGCCGCCGCCGCCGGGGCTGAGCGGGCTGAAGGGGAAGGACCACTTCTGCCAGGACTCCATGCGGCCGCGGGCGCGGCCCGCCACCTCCAGGCTCCCCGGGCTCCCGCGATGTACCTTTACCTCCAGCGCCCCGCCCCCGCGGACTTTAACCGACAGCCCGGGCAACTGCGGATCCACGAGATAGGAGTCCTCGCGTGACTCTGTCCTGGCTGGAAACCGCGAGAACCATCGGGCCACCGCGGCCTCCAGCTGGCCCGGAAAGATCCAGCGCACCTCAAGGCTGCGGACGATATCGGTGACCAGGCTCTGAGGCGGTTCAGCCGCCATCATCACATGCTCCTGACGCTGGCCGGCGGCCAGCGACACCAGCGGCCGGAACGCGGCGCCGAGCAGACGCCGCGGGTTGACGTCGCCCTCCCAGAGCCGAAGGCCGCCCACTGCGGCCTGGCTCAGTGGCCATCCTGGGACGGGACGGGACATCAAGGATCGGCAGGTCGCCGCCTTCGGCGGCGTCACGTTCATCCTTGTTGGGCAGTCCGCGCACGGCTGCGATGATGGCGACGGCGATGGCGGCGCCGATCACCGGGCCGGCGATATACACCCACCAGCCCGTGTAGTCGTTGCCGACGATGTCGGGGCCGAGGGTGCGGGCCGGGTTCATCGAGGCGCCGCTGATCGGGCTGGCGAACAGGCCGAGCAGCGCGACCGTGGAGCCGACCGCGATGGCGGCGTTATGGCCGATGCTGCGGCCGCCGGTCGCCGTGTTGAGGATGATGGACACCAGGATCGCGGTGAGGACGGTTTCCATCACCAGCGAGCGCCAGTCGCCGCCGGGCGTGGTGATCGGGTGTTCCCGCCGGCGCTGACGTCCCCGAACATCAGCTGCAGGAACAGGGCGGCGCAGATGGCTCCGGCGAGCTGGACCACCCAGTACGGCAGCACCCATTTGGTGGGGAACACTCCGTGGGCTGTGAAGCCGAAGGTCACGGCGGGGTTGATGTGCAGTCCCGACAGTGGTCCCCCAGGCGTAGATCATGGCCATCACGACCGCCCCGGGCGCGATCACTGCCGCGGTGCGGCTGATCGGGCCGCCGCCTGCGTAGTGGCTGATCACCCCGGATCCGGCGGCCACCGGTTACCAGCACGAACGTGCCCAGGAACTCGATGATGAGCTGGATCCACAACGGCCGCTGGCGAAGGGTGTCTTCCTCGAACCGGATCAGGTAGCGGCGCCCGAGCAACCCAGCGTGCTCTGCGCCCATATCGGTGGTGACGTGAGCCATGGCGCGGGCCTTCCATGTTTCCCTTGACGGATTGACGGGCGGATCAGGGTCCGGTGTTAGATCTCGGTGGTGGCCTCGGCTCTGCCTTCTTTCACGGCGGCCTGGAGCGCGGCGTAGTCGTTTTCGTTCTGGTCGGCGTAGGCTTCGGCGAAGCCGGCGATTGCCTGGTCGAACCAGGCGGAGCCGCCGAGGTAGGCGGCCAGCGCGACGCGGTCCCCGGAGCGGGCGTGCGCCCGGGCGAGGGTCCAGCCGCACAGCTGGGCGTGGACGGTCATGCCCGAGGGGATCATCGCCTCGACGGGGGCGGAGAATTTCCAGTCCTTGAGCTGACGGACGTAGAAGTCGCGGTCGACGCCGTCATGGCCGGTGATGCGGGTCCAGCCCAGGAAGATGTCGCTCTGGGCCTGCATGAGGTGCTGCCCGGCGACCACACGCTCGCCCTGGTTGTTGTACCGGCTGTGGCCGCAGTACTCGGCCAGGACCGAGGGCTGGGCTTCCTTGGCCTGCAGGAACAGCGGCTCGTCACTGTCGGCGGCGTCCATCAGCACGATCCAGGCCCGGGTACCGACGCTGCCGACCCCGACGACCTTGCGGGCCACCTGCACCAGCGTGAACTGCTCCAGCAGGTGCCTCCGGTCAGACTGCAGAGAGCGCCGGTACTTGCCCAGCACACCGCGGATCTGCTCATAGATCGCGCCGGCCTGCACATCGGCGAAGACCTCCTCGACCGGGACGATCGTCGGCGGGGTGCTGATGATCCGCCGCCGGCCGTCGGTCACAGTGGTGAGCTTGCCCAGCGCCTGGGTGCTGTCCTTGGTGTGGGCCTTGGCCAGCAGCGCCTCGGCCTTCTTGAACCTTCCTGTCTTCATCTGGGACCGGAACTCGCCGATGGCCTGCTCGATGTCCAGGTGCGCATACCAGACCGCCAGCAACGGCTGCCCGGCGAAGCCGCGCATCGCGGTCCGGTAGCCCTCGACGCCTGCCAAGACGATCTTGCGGCGGTCCTTAGCGGTGAACCCGTTGTCGCGTCCGGCCACGGCGAAGCTCGCGGCCAGCCGCTTGACATCCCACTCGAACGGCCCGGGCAGGGTCTCATCAAAGTCGTTGACGTCGAAGACCAGCCGCCGCTCCGGTGACGCGAACGCGCCGAAATTGGACAGGTGCGCATCCCCGCACAACTGCACCCGCAGCCCCGACGCCGACGTGCCGGCCAGGTCCGCGGCCATCGGCAGCGCCGCCCCCCGGTAAAACGTGAACGCCGACACCAGCATCCGCCCGTGCCGCACCGGCACCAGCTCCGGCACCCCGCGACTTCGCCTGGCCTAGCAGCAGCCCGACCGAGTCCCGCGCACCACTCGGCGCGAACTCGGCATGGGACTCCAGCGGCGCCACGGCCCGGGCATCCTTGCCCCGCGCCACCCGGTCCGCACGACTCAGCTGCTCCACCGTCCCGGCCCGCACTGGATCTTTACCGGATGCCCGCGCGGCGGGGCTCGCCGACAGGCCACCCTTCGCCTTCACTGTCATAGCCACTCCTTCCGCCTAGGCCGGAGTTGTCAGGAACCGTCCGGTTCCTCCAGCGCGGCCGCGATGTCATACCCGAGCGCGATCGCCACATCGGGAGCGGCGCAGACGACCCGACCGAGCCCGGCTACCGGGGCGATCGCCAGCAGCACGTCGGCGATCTCGTCCTCACTCGCGCCCGCCGCGAGCGCCCGGCCGGTGCTCCATTCCAGGCACACCGCCGGTGAACCGATCGCCACCGACACCCCAACTTGCAGCAGCGCCGCGGTCTTGGGATCCAGGGACGATGTCTTGACCGGGCCAAGCCCGAGCCCGGCCTCGTCTTCGACGAAGCTTTCATCGATCATCGCCAGCCTGCGCAAAGTCTCCTGGAATCTCGCCGTCTGGCCCATAAGCCTCCGCCTGCCGTCAGGCACCAGTCCACGTCATGGCGTAGCGGGTTCCATCACCCTGATGGGATGAAAGACGGCCATCGCCTGCAGGAGCCGCAGCCCACGGGACCGGGCAACTGCCTGATCCGTGCGGAGGCCCGGCTTCGCGGCGGCAGTTGGCTGATCCGTCCTCCTAGCCGCTGCCCTGCAATGCTGGTCTCGTTCGCGGCCCGCAGCCCCGAGCGCCGCGGCATCCGGGCGTCGAACAGCGCCTCTGGGGTGGGCGGAGTACCTCTGGGGTGGGCGGAGCACCTTGGGCGCGTTGTGGCTGACAAACACTGGATGGACGGTCATCTGGCTAAAAGCAGTTGCTTCCCGGCTTGCCGCCCGGCCTCGTGTCAGTCATGCAGCGTTTGGAGTGGATTAACCCAGCGGGGCGTGTTGGCGCGCCTTGACCCGATCTGAGATTTCGGCAGATCATGGAGCGGCAGACCATTCTTGGGGGGCGCCGTCGGATCATGGGCGAGAGCGACGTGCATCAGCGGCACGGCCGGTCACGGCGTGCGGGCGGGTCAGCCTTCGACCTCGTCGCGTCCAAGCTCCGTTCTCCGCTGATCCGGCCCGGGACCGTGCGCCGTACGTCCCTGATCGAACGGCTGGCGCGGGGCGACCGCCCGATCGTCTCGGTGGTCGCGCCGGCCGGCTACGGCAAGACGACGCTGCTGTCGCAGTGGGCCGAGGGTAACGGCCAGTCGTTTGCCTGGGTGTCGGTCGACGAAGCGGACAACGACCCCAAGGTCCTGCTCAGCTATGTCGCTCAAGCGCTCGATGCGGTCGAGCCGGTCGATGAGCGGGTGTTCGACGCGCTGGCCTCCCCGGGGAGCTCGGTGCCCGGCTCGGTCGTCCCCAGGCTGGGCTCGGCGTTCTCGTCGATGACCTCTCCGGTGGTGCTGGTCCTGGACGACGTGCACTTGCTGCACAATTCCGAATGCCGGGCTGCGCTGTCGGTGCTGGCCGATCACGTGCCGGGCGGCTCGCGGCTGGCGTTCGCCGGCCGGGCCGAGTCGCCGCTGCGGATCGCGCGGCTGCGCGCCGAGGGCAAGATCACGGAGATCGGCCCGGGCGACTTGTCGCTGACCAGCGATGAGACGGCATCTCTGCTGCGGAACGTGGACCTCACGCTGGCCGAGGAAGACGTGACGGAGCTGCATAAGCGGACCGAGGGATGGCCGGCCGGGCTGTACCTGGCGGCTCTTTACCTGAGGGAGGGAGGCTCGTTCGCGAGCGCGGCGAATTCCTTCGGCGGCGATGACCGGCTGGTGAGCGACTACCTGGAGTCGGAGTTCCTCTCGCGGATCTCCCGCCAGCAACGGGTGTTCCTGACCCGGACCGCGGTGCTGGAGCGCATGTGCGGCCCGCTGTCCGAGGCGGTGCTCGACATGGCCGGATCCGCTGCGATCCTGGCGGATCTGGCCCGGTCGAACTTGCTGCTGGTGCCGCTGGACCGGCGCGGGGAGTGGTACCGCTACCACCATCTGTTCCGCGACATGCTGCTGGCGGAGCTGGGACGCCTGGAGCCCGGCCTGATGCCCGTCCTGCGGCGCCGCGCGGCCGGCTGGTGCCTGGACAACGGCATGCCCGAGGAAGCGCTGGAGTACTCCATGGCGGCCAGCGACGTCGACGGTGCCGCCCGCCTGGCGGGGCAGCTCGCGGTGCCAGCCTACCGGCAGGGCCGGGTCACGACCGTCCAGCGGTGGTTCGGCTGGCTAGAGGATCGGGGCGAGATCGAAGGATACCCGATGGTCGCGGTGCTGGCCTCGCTCCTGTCCGCGCTGACGGCGCGGCCGGTCGAGGCCGAGCGGTGGGCCGATGCGGTCGATCGCTGGCAGTACGGCGATCGAGCGCGGCCCGATAACCCGTCCGCCGAGGCGTGGGCCGCCCTGCTCCGGGCCATCTTGTGCCGACGCGGGGCCGAGCAGATGCGCGCCGACGCAGACGAGGCCGTGCGCAGGTTCGCGGCGGAGAGCTTCGTGACGCCAGCCCCCGCGCTTTTGCAAGGGATCGCGCGCATCCTTTGCGGTGACCTCGATGGTGGCGACTTGTCCCTGGAGGATGCGGTCAGCATCGGCGAGGTAGCCGGCGCGTCCGATGATCTCACGCTCGCGCTGTGCGAGCGATCGCTGGTGGCGATGGCACGCGGCGAATGGGACCGGTCCGAAGTCCTCGCCGACCAGGCACGCGCCGTATTGCGCAAGGCCGGGATCGAGGAAAGCTACGCGACACCCCTAATCTGCGCGCTGCGAGCCCGCGCAGCCATGCACCGGGGAGATACCCAGGCGGCGCGCCGGGAGCTCGTCACAGCCCAGCACCTGCGGCCCTTGCTGACCTACGCACTGCCTCACTTCGCTGTCCAGGCCCGAATCGAGCTGGCCCGCGTGCACCTCGCGCTCGCCGACATCGCAGGTGCCAGGACGCTCATGCGCGAGGTCGATGACCTGCTCAGACGCCGCCCCGGCCTCGGGACCCCCGCCGGGGAGGCCGGGACGCTCCGGGCCCAGCTCTCTAGGGACCGCGGTTCAGCCGTCCCCGGAGCGTCGGCACTGACCGCCGCCGAGCTGCGCCTGCTGCCGCTGCTGTCCACCCACCTGCCGTTCCCCGAAATCGCCGAGGAGATGTTCCTGTCCCGCCACACCATCAAGTCGCAAGCGAACTCGATCTACCGCAAGCTAGGCGTCTCCTCACGCAGCCAGGAGTCTCACGATCTCTTGAGCTGGGGCTCCTCGCGGGGTGACGACCCGGCTTTCTGGCGACCGCTCGGGTATGACGTCGCAGCTGCGCTGGAGGAACCCGACGGTTACTGACGGCTCCCAAAGGCCGCGCCTGTTCCGTTTCATCCCGTTGG
>CAWIJO010000025.1:0-75658 GCA_963836355.1 uncultured Actinomycetes bacterium
TGGCGGCCCGGGAGGCGTCGAGGTACTCGTCGGTTCGCTCTTCGAGTTCCTGGCGCAGGTCGAGCACCTGCTGTTCCAGCTGGCCGACGCGGGTCCGGAGTGCCTCGGATTCGTCGGTGCGTCCGATGCCGCTGGCCTGGAATACCTCTTCGCCGAGTACTTCGGATAGCCGGGCGGTGAGGTCGATGTTCTGCCGCCGGAGCCGCTGGTTCTGTTCGCGGAGGTTGGCCAGGTCTGCGAGCAGGGACTGCTTGCTGGCGGCGGTGGATGCGGGGCTGTGCTCGGGGACGGTGGCGCGTGCGTGGATCTGGGCGCGCAGATCGTGGTGACGGTAGAGGAATCACTGGTCGATGCCGGCGGCGCGAGCGACGGCCGAGACACTGATCTCCTGGCTGGCCGCGGCCAACTGGTCCAGGGCGTTGAGCACGCGCTGCCGTCGGCGAGTGCTGTCGCGGCGCCGGGCCGCGATGAGAGATTCCGTCGCGTGGCCGGTCATGCGTGGCCTTCCCGCAGCAGGTCGGGCAAGGGGGGCGGATGCTCGGCATGCCCAGGTGAACGGCGCGACGGGTCGCGCGGACCATTTCGACGGCCTGGGTGATCTGGCGTTGGTCGGCTTCGTCGAGCTGGCCGAGATCGTGCTCGGCCCGGCGGCTAAGTCGCCCAGCCTTGTGATTTCTTGGTCGGAGGGCATGGCCTCGGCTTTGGCCGACTCGTCGAGGGGCCGGGTGGATCGGATGCGTTCTCGGGTTTGCAGCAGGGTGTCGAGGTAGTCGCGAAGCTCGGGCAGATAGGAGGGGTCGGTGCTTATCTCGGCAGAAGCCGTGTCCGGTTTTGCTCCTGTCGCTGGCGCGGGCGGAGCGAATGCTGGCGCGAACCGCATGGCTGTTTTCCTCGTGTGTCTCGAATCCAGGAGTCTGTCATTGTGATGCAAGTCACTGAGCATGGCGGGTTGCCGTGGTGGCGGGGAGCGCTCGGACGTTGCTGTGGGCGGCCAGGGCTCGGCGCAGCTGGGTGATCTCGTCGTGCTGGGCGGCCAGCCGGGAGATTGCAGTGGCCCGGAACTCCGTCAGTTCTGCAATCTGCTGTTCGGATTCGAGTAGGCGTCGGCGGAGGTGCGCGTTCTCGTCCTTGAGCCGGACGATCTGCGCGGCTCGCGGATCAGGCATGTTGCCGTCGGCCTGCATCTGGGCGAGGCGGCGGGCGAATTCGTCCTTGAGGTGCCCGTAGCTGCGGTAGAGGGCGGCGCGGGAGATGCCGGCTTCGCGTGCCAGTGTGGTGATATCGCAGCCGCCGCCGGACGGGATCTGCCCGCGAAGCAGCCGGTCCATGGCGGCGCGGATGCTGTCCTCGGTCTGGCGCCGTTGGATAGGGCTGATTGTCACTGGCGCTCCTTGGTGGCGGCCTGGTCTATGGCGGCGACGACCTGGCTGGCACGGTCGTGCTCGGCGGCCAGGCGCTTCTTCTCGCCGGCGGGAATGCGGGGGTTGCCGAGAAAAACCTCGGTCGTCGTGGCGCAGCCGGCCCAGGCCTCGCGGTGCTCGGGGTGGAAGGTGGCCTGCGGGCAGCGGGCTGCGTCGCACATTCCGGCCAGCGGCTGATCCGCGGTCGGCGTGCCGGCGAGCTTGAGGCAGAGTGCCTTGGCCGGATGGGTGAACCAGCAGTAGTTGGCTGGCTGGATGTGCAGGGTGGCGGCCCGCTTTTTCAGCAGCAGCTCGACGTGCCGGTCGGTGGGCACCACTGTGGCGGGCGCGGCGTCGAGCTTCTCCAGTTCGGCATCGACGTGCTCGAACGCTGCGATCAGGGTCCGGGCGCCGGGGCCGGCGGGCATTCTCCCGTCGCGGCAGGCTTGGTAGGCAGCCTTGGTGAGGGCGAGCTTGTGTGCTTGTTCTTCTCGTTTCATCTCGGCGTGCAGGCGTCCTTGCGCTCCGCCCGGCCGGGCGGCGTAGCCCTCTGTTGTGGATACGCTGACCTGCTTGAGGTGGACTTTCGCGGCCCAGAGCCCGTGGGGACGGTGCGCCAGTTCCAGGGACAGCGTTCGCCGTGCCATCCGGCCGGTGATGTCGCCGTCCGGGATCGGCTCCAGTCCCAGCCGGGCGCCGGCCGGGCTGTTGACCCACTTCCGGAGCGCGCGGAACCGCTTGCCCAGGTTGCAGCGGCCGAACAGCGACTCCCGTGCTTGCGGGGCGGCCAGCCAGGTCTTCGCCCGTGTCAGGCGGATGGCCAGCTCGATGGCCCGGTAGGCGGGTTCGATGACGACCCATTCGTCTGCGGTTCCGCCCCACGGCTGGCCCTTGATCAGCTGGCTGGCCAGCCGGTAGCGGAACAGCCCCGGGGTGACTTCCTCAGGCAGGACACAGGAATCGCTGGTCAGCTCCATCAGCTCGCTTGAGCGCATCCCTGTGAGTGCCGCTGCCGCGAATAGCGCCGCGTTGAACACGGTCAAGGTGAGATCGTCGACCTGCTGGGTGGTCAGCGGCATGGTCCAGGGAATCTGGCTGGCGTCGTCCGCCCGCTGGACGAGCGCGGCGTGGCGTGCCCGCCGCGGGGCCACCCCGACTTGCGCGACCGCGGATTCGGCTGCTTTCCGGCACTGGCGGATGCCGGCAGCGGGAAACTGCTCGGCGCGCAGGTCGTGGGCCAGCTCGCGGAAGCCGACTCGCAGCAGCGGGTCATCCGGATCCCATCCGGCTTTCAGGCGTGCCCGGACAAAATGCCCGTCCAGCTGGGGCAGCGGCTCGCCTTGCCCGGCATAGCGGGCCAGCAGTTCCGCGTACTCGTCGCAGCGTGTTCTGCGTTTTGTCCGGCTCTGCCGGTGAGTGGCGAGTTCTTCGGCTAGGGCCGCAGCGTGGGGACCGATGGTTTCCGCGAGGTAGAGGCCGGCGCGCAGCGCCGGCCTCATCACGCTGTCGGGGACCGGCGGTGTCTTGTTCTCGCCGGCCCAGTCGGCTTCCGCTACCTGGGTGGCGGTCTTGCCGGCCCAGGGCATGAAGCCGGCCGGGTAGCGGTCGGCGGTGAAAAGCTCGGTGTAACGCGCAAGGTCCTTGATCGCCGTGACCTCGTTCGACATGCTGCTGGCCGCAGCATCCTCGCCGCGTCGCTGGTGCAGCCACCGGTCGCAGTGCTCCTGCGTCACTTCTTCCAGGTACTGGACTCCGTTGCCCGCCAGCCAGCGCAGCCAGGCGACCGCGAAGAACCGTCGCTGGGCGCAGGTGCGCAGGGACAGTGGTTCCCGGCGGGCCCAGGGCAGGCGGGCGATCCGCTCATGGTGCGGTGCGCGGAGCGCGACCATGAACTCGCGGACCAGAAGCCGCCAGTGCGGCCGGGGGATCTCTGTGAAATCCCAGTCCAGTTCGCCCGGGTTGACCTGGATCGGGGCGCCTTGAGCCCCGCGCAGGTCCCACCGGTCGTCGTCGAACAGTGGGCGCGGGCCGTGGGCGCTGAGGTCGACGCCGAGCAGTTCATGCACGTTCTGTCCGGTGAACGGCGACCGGGCAGCCGCGTCATGAGAGGCGGGGCGCGCGGTCATCCGGTGGTCTCCTCGGGGCGCAGGGGAAGTTCGCTGTCGCGGTCGCGCACCCCGGCGGCGGCGTCCGCGAGCACGGCAGGTGCGAACTTCGGCAGGATGTCAGCGTCCAGCCGGTGGGCGTAGGGGCCGAACACGGCCAGGAACTGCGGGACCGGCATCTGCCGGAACTGCCGGGCGAAGAACGCCTTCAACCGCAGCAGGTTCGCGGCGTGCCGTGGGGTGAACACCGCCAGCGGGCACAGCAGGCATACCCAGGGCCGGGCCGGGCAGGGCTGCCCCTTCGGCCCGTGCAGCCCGGCAAGCTGGTCGGCGCAGGCTGCGGTAAACACGTCCCGTCGTCCGCCCACCAGCTCCTGGACCACCTGATCAGTGAGCGCCAGGTGCGAAATCCGGGCGGGCAGCTGCCCGGCGGCGCTTTCGGCGTCCTCAGCGGACAGCACCAGCGGGCTGCGGACCTTGCGGACCAGATCGGCCTGGGCTTCCTCGATCACCGTGGCGAGCGCATCGACGTGCGCGGGAGTAACCGGCGCCAGGTAGTGATCGCCTTCCACCCGCGCGCTGTGGTTCGGGTCGATCGTGGCCCGCCCGGTCCAGGAGCTCTTGTCCTTACGGTGCTCGAACGTGGTGCGGATACGGGACCGGTGCAGGATCAGCGGCCTGCCGTCCTCGCCGGCGAGTTCCTGCGCTCGCGCCCATCGGCGCATGGTCTCGTCGTTGAAACGGGCGGCTGCAACTCGCTCCTGGCCGCTGCGATGGTAAGCGAGCCAGAGCGCCGAGCGATCCGGCTGGTCAGCGAACGGGCGCAGCACCGCGGAGTACTCCAGCCACCGGCGCAGCACCCGGACCGCCTCGGCGGGCAGGTTCAGGCTCTCCCGCCGGGTCCGGCCCTTGACATAGTCCAGCAGCACAGTGGCATTCCCGGCCCAGTCGACATCTTCCAGGCCCAGGTCCTCCAGGCCGTCGGGCACGATACCGCTGGTCATCCCCAGCAGCAGACGGAACGCGACCACCGTCGGCATCGTCGGGAACAGCCGGCGCGCGGCTTCGCCCGGCGCTCCCAGCATCCTCACCGTTTTGGGCGAACAGCCGAGATAGTCCGCGACTTCCATAGTGGTCATCGGGCCGTGCAGCCGCAGCAGCCACATCTGGTTCGCGGCCTCGCGCCAGCCAGCCGGCCGCGGATCCCGCCCGGCGTCGGCCAACGCGGTCGCCGCCTTCTGCCCGGCGACGGCCTGGGCAATCGTCTTCTCACAGCAGAGCCGCAGCCGGCCCCACTCAACAGCGCTGTAGGGCGCCAGCGGCTTCGGCTTCGGCCGCCTGCGCAACGGCGGTCCCGCCAGGTACTGGCTCGCCTCCGGCAGCAGCAGTCCCTGCTGCTGCCGATCGAGGCTGCGCAGCAGAAGCCGGGTCCGCTGCTCGGCCCGGGGCTGGTGGGCCAGCCAGAACTGAATCAGCTGAGTCCTGGTCAGCCGGCCAGCACCGCCGGTGAATCCGGCTTCGCCCAGAGACTGGCTCATCTGGCCGATCGCCGTCCGGTACTGCCCGGCCGTGTTCCTGGCATCGACGGCGCCGTGCGGGTGAGCCATCGCTGCCAGGCCGCGCGCCAAATCCCGTACCAGCGCCGGACACGGAAGATGATGCAGGTTGAGGGTATAGCTGGTACCGTCGCTGAACGCGAACGCCACCGCCAGCGGCTCGTCGATCACGCGGGCGCTCACCGTGCCTCCACCGGTTCGTCGGCGAGCTCGTCGTCTACCTCGGCCAGTACCGCGCCGGACAGGCCCGTCTGCCGGCCGACGTCCTCGTAGACCTCCCGGAATACCCGGTTGAGGTCAATCCGGGACAGGTAAACCTGCGTGGTGAGGACCGATGAGTGGCCGAGCAGGTCGCGCAGCACCTGGATCGGATCGGCCTTGGTCAAGTACAAAGCGAGCGCCGCATTGTTATCGGTGTCGGCGACGAGTTTCGCGGCCTGGGCGTAATAGCCGGAGACCAGGTCTTCCAGGGTTCCCAGGGAAAACGAGTGGCGCAGCCGGTGGGGGTAAACATTCGGAAACCGCGGCTCGAACCGGTCTCGAATCCGGTCAGAGGCCCTGCGGAACACCGTGGCCCAGTCGACGAACGGCGCCCCGTCCCGCTGCACTGCCAACAGCAGCGATCCGCCCTTGTCATCGACCAGGCGCAGTCGCTCCGCCGCCCCCAGCCCTGACCAGGCCCGCCGGCGCCCGTTGATCACCCCGCCCCGCCAGTCCGCATGTGTCACCACCAGCGGCTCGCCCCGGCGCGGGTCTGGCCGCCATGACGATCCCTCAGCGGCCAGCGGCCGTTCCAGCTCCAGGTAACGGTGCACTGCGGCAAGCGCGTCGTAGGACACCCAGGTGGTGCGCTGCTTGCCGCCCTTGGCGATCTTCCCCGGCACCGGCAGCAGGGCCGGCAGCACGGTCGGCTCCGGCGGCAGAGGCGGCACTTCCGGGGCCAGCAGATACGTGAACTCCCGCCTGCGCAGCCCGCTGGCCAGCACGAACCGGGCCATCGTCGCATTCCGGCTGGGGTCGTGGCCGCGGAAGTCCGGGTCGGGAGCGCCGTCAGGCCGCAGGCCCTCCAGCGCCTGCACGAACAGTTCGGCGAAGTCCGGTTCCAGGTACTTGATGGTGGTGGCCGGCTTGGGTTCTCTCAGCTTGGCCAGGTTCCGGCGCACCGTCCTGGCCTCGCCGTGCACGAACCGCCTGGCCCAGGCATAGGTGAATGGCACCGCCGTGGCGTGACCCTCGTCCACCGCCCACTCGTAGAACCTGGCCACCGCCGTCACGTGCAGGTTCCACGACGACTCGGCCAGCCGCACGGCCAGCGGCCCGGCCAGGCGATATTCCGCGTACACGCTCAGCACTGCCCGCAGCCGGTCGCGGGAATCGAACACGGCCACGCCGCGCTCGCCCAGCAACGCCAGCCAATCGCGAAGCGCCCGCGCGTACGCCTCCCAGGTATTCGGCGAGGGTGCCCCGCTGACCGGAAGTTCCCGTAGCCATCGGTTCACCAGCGCGCTTGCCCGCGGCCCGACGTGGTCCTCAAGCCGGAGATCGTTCTCGATCAGCACCGGCATGCCTGAACGGATCAGCGGCTCGCGCTCGACATCCCAGTCCTGCCACCCGGTAGGGGAAAAGAAGATCAGATGCACCCGTCGGAAGCTAGACGCGAGACACAGCCACTCGCAACACGTAGATCAAGACGTATAACCGCGTGCCGCCCCTGCCCGAGACACGATGAAAGTGCTCGCCTAACCGAGCGGAAATGGCCGCAGCCCAGGCAGCGGAACCGGAACGGGCAGGCTCCACCGCCGGCTTTGACGTTGGAGGGTTCGGAGCACACCCCGAACGGGACCGCGATCTGGCCGACCGCCAGGCGCTGGTGTTCGCTCTCCAGCAGGGCACGGGCCTGGCTCCAGACCCGGTCTCCGCCGCGATCGAACTGGAAGGCCGCCAGGGTGTCCACCGCGGCCCGGACACGTTTGGCGGTGACCGAATAGTAGAGCTGAGTCGTGCTCATTGAACGGTGCCCCATGAGGTCTTTGAGCACGTCAACGGGTGTTCCAGCGTCGGCGTGGCGCTGGGCGAAGCTGTGCCGGTAGGCGTAGAGGAACACGGCGGTCTTGTCGAACTCGCGGCCGTCCTCCAGCCGCAGTGCGGGGAGGGAGCCGACCCAGGTGCGGTGGTGGGAGGCCACGACGCTGTCGACGATGGGCCGCTTCCCCTCCCGGTTCCTGGTCGGCCGGGGAAAGAGCGCGAGCTCGGCTGCTGTGGTGCCGGGATAGCGGGCACGGACCCGCTGCTGCTGGCCGACGATCACCTTGGCGGTCTCGTCGGTGATGGGCAGCCGCCGTCCTGCTCTGTTGGCCTTGAAGTCGGTGTAGATCAGGGCGTACTTGCCATCGGAGTCCTGGTCCAGGCAGTCCCAGCCGAGCTTGCAGATCTCGGTCGGCCGGCGGCCGGTGTCCATGAGCAGTTCGACCGCGGCCCGAAAGGCAGGGCTGGCCGACTGTTCCAGTATGGGAAGCGCGGCGATCAGCTGGTTGAGGACACCGGCGGGCAGCGCCCGGCCGGGCGCGTCGTCGAAGGCCTGCTGCGGAATGTCGTCGCGGCGGACAGCGAAGTCATCGGGCAGCCCGGACATCGGCTGGCCAGGCCGGGTCAGGCCCAGAGCCCGGCACTCCCGAAGGATCATGGCGACCTGACGGCAGGTCGTGGAACGGCGCCATGATGACATCTGGCCCGTGGCCTGGCGATGCTTGAGCCGGCTGAGGAACGCGATGATGTCGGCACGGCCTAGTGGCCGGGGATCGTCGCCGTGGTCATCGCGGTGCAGCCGCAGGCTGGCCGACAGCTCCCCGGCCCGGCGCACGTGATCTTGCAGGATCGCGGTGGCGTGGTCGCCCCGCCGGGTGGGCAGTTCCTCGGCGACCCACCGTTTGAGGGCCTCGCGGAGCCAGATCTGCGAGATGCCGGTGAAGTCGATGACCCGGCGGCGGCCGTGGCCGAGCACGGCGGTGTTCCAGAGGTCCTTGCGCTGCTCGTCCTCCGGCGACGTCCCCGCTCGCAGCACCGCATGCTGCAGGTCCTGGGCCAGCACCCGGTGCGGTCGAGCCGGGAGACGTCGAAGCCGACGATCGTCGATGCGTGGATGCCCAGCAGCCGACGGCAGAAGACCCGCAGCTGGTAGAGGTAGGTCAACGCCCCATGACGACAGCGTTCCTGCAGGCCGAACAGGATCTCGACCTGGACCAGCGGGACCAGCCCCCGCAGCACGACCTCGTGACCGCTGGCGACCGGAGCGCTCGATTGGCACCAGACGTCGAAGTCGGTGACCGCGACAGTTCCCGCGCGGTGTTGCTCCCACCATCGGACGTCGTGCGCACGGCAGAGTCCCCGCCGGGCATGCGCTTGCCGGGTGCAGACCACGACCCTGCACGGACCGAATCCGGGCAGCGGCTGCGCCCGCGGGTGTTGCAGGAAGTCCGCCAGCGGAAGCTGGAGGTGCTTGCGACGATGCTCATGGGTGTAACACAGCTGCAGTCGTCTCGTGCGGACCGGACGAGGGCACCCGTCCACCGAGCAGATGACCTCGCCGTGCTGTTTGACGCGGACGGGCCCGGAGGCGATGAACTCCTCCATGGTCAGATCACTTCGCTGGCGGGTGCTGTGGCAGGTGGCGCAGAGCTCGTCGGGCACCAGCCCTTGGCCTGCGCAGCCCCGGACGAGGCAGATCCGGTATCCCAGCAGCGGATGATCTGGTGAGGGCGCGAGGGCCTGGGTCCCCGGGTTCCACCCGGCCTCAGCGAGGAACGCGGGATCCAGGTGACGCAGGAGGTCCTCAACCTCGTCCTTCGACGGGACCGGGCGGGCAAGGCTCGACAGAACGGCGCTCATCGCGTGTCTCCCGGCAGAGCGCGGGCGGCGACCCGGTCGACGGCCTGCCGGAGCCGATCTTGTGAGGGGTGCAGGTAGACCTGAGTGCTGGCCGGCGAGGCATGCCCGAGCAGTGCCTGCGCCTCGTCCAGGACGCCGCCGGCCTCCAGGACGTTGCTGCCGAAACAGTGCCGGAGCATGTGAGGGTGAACGTCCCTGGCCAGCTGCGCCCTCCGCGACAACGCGGCCAGGAGCTCGTTGAGCGCCCCTGGGCGCATCGGCGCTCCCAGCGGCTCGCGGAACAGGTTCACCAGCACGAAGTCACACCGGCGCGCGGGGCGGCATTCCTCCCGCTCAAACCAGTAGGTGTCGTAGGCCAGGACCAGCAGTTCGTCGACGGGAACCGGACGAGTACGGCGTGATTTCGCCCAGGCTCCGTTGGGATTGTCTCGCCGCTGGACGTGCAGATGAGCACCGGGCACCGCGCAACCGAGCATGGTGGCGTCGGAGACCAAGTGCATGTCCTCGCGGCGCAGCCCGGTCACCTCACCGCGGCGCAGACCCGCCCTGGCCATCGCCATCACGATGAAGCGGTCACGGGCCGATCGGCACGCCCTCAGCAGCTCCAGCACCTCGGCGTCTGTGGCACGGTCGACCACCGTCTCGGTCTCCGACAGGCGGTGACGTGGGCGCGCGACATACCGCAGGCCAGAGGCCTCACCACGCACCCCGGCCGGCAGATGCCGGTCGTCGCTGATGTCGTAGAGCGCATTGAGCACCTCACCGGGCACCTCGCCGATCACGACCGCGTGCCGGATGAATCCCCTGACCACGCTCAAGATCCGGTTGATCCGGCCCGGGCCACGCACGTCCCTGACCCCCGGCCCCGCGATCGGAGCGTCCGGATCGCTGGGCGTGTGCTTCAACCAGGTGATGAACCCGCCCAGGCGTTCAACGGCTGTCCGCCAGTCCCGCGAGGTCTGCTCGCACCACCGCAGGTAGAGAGCGAGCGCCTCGGCGTACGCCTTCGTCGTACTCTCCGCCGCATCCTGGCCGAGACGCAGGTGCTGCAGGTACTCATCCGCGACGCGCACCACCCGGTAGCCGTCATCGACCACTGTCCAGTACCGCACCAAGGACGGCAGCTTGACCAGGAAAACCCGCACCCGAACTCCTTCAACGCTGAGTAAGCGATGAGAAGCTATCGGTCACAGTGTGCAGCGTGTGCCGCATCCCGAAAGAACGTGGCGTGCACCAAGAACCAACCCCGTCACATGCCGCAGTGCACACCAGTCACAAGACCCGGAGAGAACAAAGGCCACGTGCGAGCGTCAGATCAGATGAGACCGGGCAGTTCTTGTGACGACGAGGGCGGGCTGATGGCGGGGGTCGCTGTCGCGGCGGATGCCGCAGGTGAACGGGTCGAAGTGGAGTTCCAGGTTGCCGATGGTTCCTGGCAGCGTGAGCCGTTGTCGTCGTGCCATGGCACGCGGTTCGAGGATGCGCTGCCGGCCCGGCCGTTCCGGTTCGAGAATGGTCTTCAGAGCTTCGCCGGCTGGTGGTACTTCGCCACGACGGGGCACTCATGTCGGGTTCGAATCTTGGCTCGAGCGACCTGTTAACCGAACTAGCCCAGGTCACGCCGCTTTGCCTGTTATCCCGCGAAATCACTGACGGTGACAGATCGGCCGGGCAGCTTCGATTCTGGGCTGTCCTGGCAGGGTTCGGTTTGTGTTGGAATCTCGGGTCGTCGGTAATCGTGACGGACCTGGGAGGCTGGTGCAGTGCCCGAGCAAGAACGGAACATCGACACGCTTGTGGTTCCACGGACGGGCCGTGTCGAGGAGGTTCTTGGCGAGCTGGTGCCATACCGGCTGGTCGACGCGTCCGGGGCCGAGGTGGCGGCCGTGTCGGAGTTCCTGCGGAACTTGACGGCGTCGGACTGCTCGCCGACCACTGCGCGCTCATATGCGTTCGAGCTTCTCGGCTGGTTCCGGTTCCTGAACGCGGTGGACGTCTCGTGGGACCGGGCGTCGCGGGCCGAGGCCCGCGATTACGCGCTCTGGCTGTCCCAGGCCCGGAAGCCGCTGCGGACACGGCGCGGGGACAGCCCGCCGCCGGGGGCGGTGAACCAGGTCACGGGGAAGCAGCACCCGGCCGAGACGTACTCGGCGGCGACCCGCCGGCACGCGCGCGCCGTGATACACGCGTTCTATGAGTACCACCGAGTGGAGCACGGCCGTCCGCTGGTCAACCCGTTCCCGGTCGGCCGCGGCGCCGGAGGCGAGGTGAACGCGCACCATAACCCGCTGCAGCCGTGGAAGCGGCCCGGAAAGTCGGCGCCGTATCAGCCCAGGGCCGTCAAGCGCATCCCGAGGGCTATCCCGGATGCGCGGTTCAACGAGGTGTTCGTCGCCCTGTCCTCCAATCGTGACAGGGCACTGCTGGCGTTCTGGATCTCGACCGGGGCCCGTGCCTCGGAGCTGCTCACCGTCGTGCGGAGCAGGGTCGAGCCTGCGGACCAGCTGATCGGCGTGGTCCGCAAGGGAACCCGGGCGCTGCAGATGCTGCCAGCGTCCGCCGACGCGTTCGTCTGGCTGCGCCTTTACCAGCGCGAACTCGGAGGAGAAGTCCCGGCCGGGCCGGACGACGCGGTGTGGTGGACGCTCCGGCGCCCGTTCCGGCCGCTGTCGTATGACGCCGCGAGGATGATGTTCGGGCGGGCGCAGCAAGCCCTGGGATCGAACTGGTCGCTGCACGACCTTCGTCACAGTGCGGCATACCGCATGGTCAGCGATGAGCACATGTCCCTGGTCGACATCCAATGGGTGATGGGCCATGCGCACCTGTCGACGACCGAGATTTACCTGACGCCTAACCCTGACGAGATGGTCGAGCGCCTCCTGGCTCACCACGAGCGGCAGGCTGAGGCTCCGCCGCCCGTCCCGGCCCCGGGCTACCGGCCCGAGATCCTTGATGTCCTGTTCGGCGGCCCGGCAACCCGCACCGGGGCGGCATCGTGACCGCCGTCGCCACGGCGGCGCCGTCGGCCGGGACCAGGATGCCTGTGAAGCAGGAGCAGTACCCGCCCCGGCCCAGGCCGCAGTCGTGGCCGAAGACCAGGCAGGGCCGTGCCGAGCTCGAGGAGCAGCTGTCGTCGCCGCCGTTCCTGCCGGCCAGCGCCGAGGTCCGCCGGTCCATGCGACGGGGGCTGGCCTCGCTGCTGGACTGGCTGGAACAGCAGCCCGGCCCGACCTGGCAAGACCGCTGGCTGGCCAGCGGAGCCGAGGCCGCAGGGCCGGCCTGGACGGACCTGGTCCCGTCCGTTGCCGCCAGGCCAGCCGAGCATGTCCGCAACGACCTGCTGACGGCGATGCGACTGCTGCTCACCGGCCAAGTCCTGCGCCCCGGCTATGGCTGGCTGCTGCGCTACCGTCCCAGCGCCATGCTCGAAGAGGCCCGCCGCCGGATCGACCCGGCCGGGTTCGCCCGCCTCCGGACCCATTTCGACGCGACCGGCCGGGGCAACCCCCAAGACCTCAAGGAAGCGTCCAACCGGATCACCTGGATCCTGCTCGGCAAGGGCGGCCTGATCCGCGACATCACCATCGGCGACTGCATCGAGCTCGGCGACGCGCTGCAAGAGCACCAGTGCCAAGGAGCCAACAACAAGCCCTTGTTCTATGCGCTGCTGGCTGAGACCGGCGTGCTGCCCGCCGGCGCCCCGCCGAGCATGAGAGCCGCCAGGATGACCGGGCAGCTCACCCCGGCCGGGCTCGTCGCCAAGTACGGCCTGCGAGACGAGTCCATGCGGGAACTGTTTACTTCCTACCTGGCCGAGCGGGCCGCCGAACTCGACTACGCATCCCTGGTCGGCATGGCCAACACGCTATGCGGCAACTTCTGGCGGGACCTGGAGCAGCACCACCCGGGCATCTCCTCGCTGCGACTGGACACCGAGGTCGCCGCCGCCTGGAAGGAACGACTCAGGCAGATCACCGACCAGGACGGGCGCCTGGTCGGTGACCGGGCGAACGTCCGCAGCCAGCTGCTTACCGTCCGGGCGTTCTACCTCGACATCGCCCAGTGGGCCGCCGAGGACCCGTCGCGGTGGGCCGAGCACGCGATGCCGTGTCCGGTCAGGGCCAGCGAGTGCTCCATGGCCAAAGAGCGCAAGCACCGCAAGGCCGCCATGGATCAGCGGACCCGCGCCCGCCTCCCGGTCCTGCCCGTGCTGGTGCGCGCTGCCGATGAGCAGCGCAAGGCGACCAGGGCCAGGCTGGACGCCGCGCTGCCCGCGGCACCGGGCCAGGTCATCGACGTCGACGGCGAGAAACTGCTGCGCAGAAACGCGGTCGCGGGCAGGATCTACGTCACCGACCTAGCCACCAGCCGCCGGCGGGACCTGACCTTCGAAGAGGAACGCGCCTTCTGGGCATGGGCGACCATCGAGGTCCTGCGGGCCACGGGCATCCGCATCGAGGAACTGGTCGAGCTGACTCACCACAGCTTCGTCGCCTACAAACTCCCCAGTACCGGCGAGATCGTCCCGATGCTCCAGATCGCCCCGTCCAAGACCGACGTCGAACGGCTGCTGCTCGTCTCGCCCGAACTCGGGGAGGTCCTCGCCGAGGTCATCGGCCGTGTCCGCGGCGGCCGGGCCGCGCTGCCGCTGGTGTCGGCCTACGATCCCTACGAACGGACTTGGAGTACGCCGATGCCGTTCCTGTTCCAGCGCCCCCGCGGCCCCGAGCGGCGGGCGATATCCCGCACTACCCTGCGGCAGTTCCTCAACCACACCCTCGCCGTGTCCGGGCTCACCGACGCTTCGAACAGGCCGCTGGTATTCACCCCTCACGATTTTCGGAGGCTCTTCGCGACCGATGCCCTGCGGTCGGGCCTGCCGCCGCACATCGCCGCCAGGATCCTCGGGCACGCTGACCTCGGAACCACTATGGGATATGCCGCGATCTACTCCGAGGACGTCGTGTCTCACCATCGGGCCTTCATAGCCCGGCGACGCGCCCTTCGCCCCGGCGAAGAATACCGTGACCTCACCCCAGGAGAGTGGGACCAGTTCCTGCACCACTTCGAGCTCCGCAAGGTCGCCCTTGGCGTCTGCACCAGGGACTTCGGGACTCCGTGCGCCCATGAGCACAGTTGCGTCAGATGCCCGCAGCTAAGGCCAGACCCGGCCCAGGAACCCAGGTTGACCGAGATCCGCGACAACCTTCAAGCCCGCATCGCCGAAGCCCGCCGTGAGGGCTGGCTCGGAGAGATCGCCGGACTGGAAGCCACCCTCGAAGCCGCCAACCAGAAACTCCGCGCCATGCAGCAGCTCGCCGCCCGCCACGGCCCCACCCACCTCGGCATGCCCAATTTCCGCGAGGCAGTCGGCCGCCACTCAGGAAGCTCCGGCAGTGTCATACCTGACTGCGAAGATGCGTCTCATGGTGGCTTACAACATCGCGGCGCTGATACGCCGATTCGACACCCGCACAGAAACCGCAGTAACGGGAACCCTCGGGAGCTTCCTTGGTGAAGCCCTCCTGATCGAGGCCCTATCTCATTCGTTCGCGGCCGGCGGGCACACGGTTACGATGCTTCCTGATAAGCCCACACGGGACGACACGGCATTCGGCGCGAACTACCCGCGCCCCAAGCAACGGAACCTCGACGCCTGGCTCCTTCTCGACGGCCGCCAACTCGTCGCCGTCGAATGCAAGCACAGGACCGCGTCATCCTTCGACGGCAGCACGGCGCCGGACGAGCCGGAACAACTCGCGGCCTATGCGCGCCAACGGTGGACCACCCTGAAGGCCGACCACATCGATACTGACGGCTGGACAGACGACAACAAGGTCTACCTGCCGCTGTGTCCGCCGAAAAGCTTCAGCTCGACAGCCGCCGCACTGGCCATGCCCGAGCTGCGGAGGATCCTGGCGATCTGGAGACCAGTCTCGTGCGACGGAACCAGCTTCAGGTCTGAGGCGACATCAACTTCTGTCAACGACGACCAGCTCGTCCCTGTCACAGCCGAGGTCTTCTCGGCCTCGCTCTACCTGCGATTCTTGCTCAGCCAAGACGAAACCGCCTGGTCACGAGACTGAGCCTGACCGAGAACCTGCTGAAGGCACTCGGCACACTCATCGAAGACTGACCGTGCGACACGCCCGGACGGCCAGCGCTACAAGATTTTCTCCGACTTACCTTGCGTGACCAGATCTTCCACAAGGTTGACAAGAGATTACTCTCCGTAATGTTCGGATAAGGGAGCACCTCATGCTCATGGACTTCGATCCCGAGGTGCGGGCGGTCGCGTCACAGCCGTTCTGGCTCCGCTGGCGGGACGAAGACGATCATGTCCGGCGGCATGCGCCGGACTTCTTCGCCCGTCGGCATGACGGGAGGGCCGTGGTCGTCGATGTCCGTCCCGATGACCGGATCCCGGAACGGGATGAGCAGAAGCTCGCGGTCACCGCGGAGGCTTGTGAGGCCGCAGGCTGGGAGTACCAACGGGTCGGTGATCTCGACCCGGTGATGGTCGCGAACGTGCGGTGGCTGTCGCGCTACCGGCACCGGCGGTGCCTGGTGCCGGAGGTCGCCGCGGTCCTGCTGGAGGCTTTCGACGGCGGCCGGGTCCTGGCCGAGGGAGCTGAGCTGGTTGGGACCGGCTGCGGGTGCTGCCGGTGCTGTTCCACCTGATGTGGCAGCGGCAGCTCACTGCCGACCTGGAGGTGCCGCTGGGCATGTCGGCTGTCCTGCACGCGGGCGGGATCTCGTGAGCGGCGCCCGCCGGCGGGTCGGGATCGGTGACTGGCTCCTGGCCGCCGGCCAGCCGGTTGCCGTCATCGGTATCGCCGGGACCCGGGTCCGGATGGCCGCCGAGGACGGCACGGTCAGCACGGCCACGATCGCCGAGCTGGTCGCTGACCCGCGGTTCGAGTTCCCGGCCGCCGCCCGCCGAGGGGGACGAGGCCGGGTATCGGGCTGGAGGGCCTTCCGGCCGCCGCGGTGGAGGAGGAGGGGTCCTGGTAGGAGGCGCATATCGCCGAGGTGGTCTACGGCCTTCGCCCGGACGCGCCTGCGGGAACGAGGCCGAGGCCTCAGTACGACCCGGAGCGCACCAGCCTGACCGAACGGGAGCGGGCGAAGGCCGCCGAGCTGTCCGCGGCGGGCAGGCCGGTCCCGCCCAGCACCGTCAAGCACCCGGCGCCAGCTGTGGGAGGCGCACGGCCTGGCCGGCCTCGTCGACCGCCGGTCCGCCCGGCGGGCACGGCCCCGCCGGGCGGGCTGGCGGGCAAAGGAGATCCTTGGCGAGGCCGGCTATGACGGGCCTGTCCCGTCGGACAGGACGTTCTACCGGCTGTTCGGCACGTTGTCGCACGGCCGGCAAGTGACGGGATCGGCTTCCACGGGCCGGTCGCTGGCCGGGCGGCCGAAGGGCCCGTTCGGGTCGCTGGCGGTGGCGGCGCCCGGTGAGGTCGTGCAGATCGACTCCAACCCGCTGGATGTGCTGGTGCTGCTGGACGACGGGGTTCCCGGGCGGGTGGAGATGACCGGGATGATCGACGTCGCCACCAGGGTGGTGCCCGCCGCGGTGCTGCGCCCCACGACGAAAGCGGCCGACGCCCTGGTGGAGAAGGCCGGGTACGTCCCGGTCGCGCTCGGCCCGGACGACTACGTCGAACTGCTCCCCGCCGAGTGGAGGGCGGTCAACGTCTACGGCATCAAGCTGAACTGGCGCACCTACGACCGCGAGGACGGCGGGCTGGACCCAGCTGCGGCTGGCGCCGTCCGGCATCAAGGAGCGCAAGGACCTGCGGGAAATCCGCCATGACCCCTTATCACAAGACCTCGCCTGAGGCTGTGCGTGCCAAGGCGGTCGAGCAGTCGACCCGCTCGCTGAACTGGGATGGTGTGAGACTGGGCCTGGGTGCCGGAGCGCCCGTGCCCGGACTGCGGCCTGAACACGCAGGGCTCTGCCCGCGGCGCGATCGCCGGGATGACCAGCCGCAATGCCCGGCAGTGGCAGGAGGTGCCGGCCCGGCCCGGCGACCTGGCGCGGCGGCCGTCACCGGGTACCTGGCCGGCGCTGGAGTACGCCTGCCATGTCCGTGACGTCCTGTGGCTGTATGACGAGCGGCTCGTGCTGATGCTGACGACCGGCGGGCCGCACTACCCCAACTGGGACACCGACGCTCCGGCAGTTGCCCGCCGCTATGCGGAGCAAGATCCCGCCCAGGTGGCTGACCCCCTCCGCCGTCCCCCTCCATGGGCTTCTCTGCACCTGGCCAGCAGGGCGAGAACAGCCAGCCCCAGTACGCACACCATGCGGCAGGCCGTGTGTTCGCTACACCCGCCCGCAGCGCATAGCTCCAGGAGCTGAAAGATGGGGCAGCTGCCCCATGCGCTGATCACCCGCCCACGCCATCCTCAGAAGTTGTGAGGGTCGCGGCGCTGCTCGCAGCAGCTCTCTTTGCCAAACCCGGTCGGTTGAGGGTAAGGGTTCTGATGTGGCGACGTTCACATGCATTTCGAACGCGCGTGGCTCGACCCCTCGGGCAAGTTGTTCTGCCTGTCGTCTGGCCAGCCGATGTTCCTTACCAAGGAAGCGGTGCGGCTCGTGCTGGCGGGCGTGGCCCAGGGCGTGGCGTGCGAGGGGTGCCCGTCACTGCCCGAGCTGGCCAAGCGTCTCCAGGCGGCCGGCGGCCAGTACCTGGCCTGCCCCATCTGCTTCAACGCCCGGCATCTCGGCGAAGATGCCCTGGTAGAGAACTCCGCACTCGGCTGCACCGTGCCGATGTGGGAATGGATCGGTGATGGGCCCGCGACCACTTTCAGCTACTGAACACGATGGCGGGAGAGCCATGATTGCTACTGCAGGTGAGCGCTTCGCGCAGGCTCTCGCGGCCAAGGACGACGCTGCGCTCTGCGCTTTGCTGGCCGACAGGATCGACTTCCAGGCCCTGACGCCGGGACGCCACTGGCAGGCCGCCACTGCCCGGGAGGTGGTCGAGGAGATCATCCTGGGGTACTGGTTCGGCGCCGGGGACCACATTCAGGAACTGTGTTCAGTCACCACCGGCCAGGTGTCGGAACGCGAGCATGTCGCTTACCGGCTACGCGTGGGCCGCTCTGGCGATGACTACCTGGTCGAGCAGCAGGCCTACTACAGCACCGACGGGGCGCATATCACCTGGATGCGGGTCATGTGCTCTGGTTACCAGCCGCTCCACGACGATCGCCCGGCAGCACGCTGATGAGCCACGTCACGATGGTGGCAGGGAACTCCCGGTCCGCCGGCGGTCCGTGCCGGATGAGTCGCCTATCAGCCCGTGGTTAGCGGCGAACAGGCTGGCAAGCGCGCGATTGGCGACTCCCGTCTTGGCGTAGATGTGCTCGACGTGATGGGCGGCCGTCTTGCGTGAGATGACGAGATGCTCGCCTATCTCCTTGTTCGACAGGCCACGGGCCAGCAGCCGGAGAACTTCGACCTCACGGCCGGTCAGGCCAGCTGGCCTAGCTTGCCGGCGGCCAGCTCGGTGACCAGCAGCAGAAAGCACGGCGGCCACCGCCTCCGCGTCCATCCGGCCGGTGCGGGCCTCGGCGCGCAGTTGGGCGGCCGCCTCGTCAGCCGTGCCAGCGGGCCGGTGAGGCCGCGGCTCGGTCCGTGAGTGATAGAAGTCGGCGGCAGCCAGCACCCGTCCCTCAGCGCTGACGGCACCGCCCGACAGGCCGCGCGGGTAGCCGGAACCGTCTAGTCGCTCATGATGCTGGACGGCGACAGCAGCCAGCGGGGCAAGCGCGGGTGAGTACGCCAGCATGCGCTCGGTGAGATACGGATGAAGGCGAACCCGTTCGCTCTCACCGTGGCTGAGCCTGCCTTGCTTGTCCCAGATCGAGTTCGGCACGCCCAGCCGGCCGAGGTCGTGCACCAGCCCGGCCCTGCGGACCAGTTTCCCGGCCTCGCCGTCCAGCCCGAAGATGCGCGCGGCTTCGCCAGCGAGGTCGGCCACAGATCGCGAATGGCCGATTGTGTACGGCGACTTTACATCGGTGAAATCGGCAATCGCCTCTAGCGCAGCATCGAACTCCGGCCCGGCCACCCGCGTCCCCAGGGCTGGTTCCGCGCTAATGACGGCGTCCCAGCTGCTCACCTCGCCCAGTTCCGCGAACAACGATGCCGCCTCGGTGGCGAAGATGTCCACGACCTGCGGATCGAACTGCGTCCCGCGCCGCTGGATGGCAACCGTGATCGCGGCGTCCGTCCCGCCCGCGCGGTGAAAGACCTCGACCACGTCCGCCAGCGTGACCAGCCGGGAGGTCAAGAGGATCTCCTCCCCCTTTGCTCCGTTCGGGACGCCTTTGCCGTCCCAGCGCTCAAAGGTCTGCTCCACGCTGTCGCGGACCCGCTGGGCCAGGCCCAGCCGCGCTGCCAGCGCATCAGCCGCGAGCCAGTGATTTTCCAGCATCGTCTCCGCCGCCCGGCGGCCGTCACCCAGAAAAGCAACCCCGAGCCGGGCCCGCTCCACCGCCGGCTTGCCAGCGCCGAGATGACGCAACATGAACAGCGGCCCGGCCGCGGCAGAGCCGAAATCGACATGCCGGAAGTCAGCCTTGAGCGCCAGGTCGTCGCCGAACCACTTCGCCTGCTCATAGGCATCCACGTGGCAGCCCACCCAGGCGAGCAGGGCCGCGTAATACACGACCACACGGTCGGCCTCATCCAGACCCAGGCGCTGGGCAAGCCGCAAGGAAATCAGGCACTGGCGCAGCACATGCTCCATCGGCTGGCCCATGCCCAGGTCGGTCGCCAGCGACAGGACAGCTAGCAGTTCGGCGAGACGGACACTCAAACCTGCCCCCCGCTCCGCCATGACAGCCAATATAAGCAGGAAGTCAGGAGCGGGCATCCAGATGCAAGCGAGCAGGTCAGGAACCGCGTACGAGACCAGGACCCGCACGATGAAGCCGGCAGCTCTGGCAGCGCGAATGAAATCCGCCTAGGTCCATGCAGTCATCGTGGCCTTCTGGTTGCTGAGCGTCAACAGGCTGAGCAGGCGTTTGCGCGGAAGACGCAGCGAACCGGTCATGGGTGCTGCTGTCCATGCGCGCTGGCCGTGCGCGTGTGATGTTGCAGGGAACTAGGAATGTGTGCCGACGGTGTTCCCGGAATCCGCCAGGGAACCTGGGTATGGTCAGGCCCGGCCTTCCAGCCGGAGGCTATGCACGCTTGCCTGGAAGGTGCCGGCCGGGTCTGGCGGCAAGCGAGTGAACCAGATGAGCACATAACGGCCGTGCGCTGGCCTACTGAGCCGCAGCCGCACCAGGCCGCCTGCGCTAGCCGCCCTCGCGACGGGCGGCAGGTCTGCCAGTGCGGGTGCCGTGCCAACGCGCAGCTGGAAGCGGGCACCGCGGGCCTTGCCGAGGGTTATCTGGGCGGCGGTGATAATCACCGGCCTGCCCATGTCCACGAGCAGGCCGGTGCCCGGATACAGGTTCCCGAAGCGGGCAGTGGTGTACCAGTCGGTATGCCATGCCGTTGCGGGCGTGCCGTCGATCGCGAGGTGCGCGCGCCGGGGGTTGTCGCCCTGGCCGCTGCCATAGGGACCGAATGCCCTGGCGCTGGCCGGGGTGAGCGGCCGCGCCGGGTTGGCGCCCGGAGTGGTCGCCTTCGGCGCTGGCGTCGTCTTCGGCGTGGGCGTGCCGTGGCTGGCGTGGTGGTGAGTCGCCGGATGAGCCCGGGCCCTGGGTCCGGCGCTCGCCGCCTGGCGCGAGTCGGCCAGAAGGTAGTACGCCACGGAACCGAGCGCCACTACCAGCGCCAGCCCCAGCGCCAGCCCCAGCGCCGCGGCCCAGTTCAGCTGGCGCCGCTCGTCCCCCCTGGCGGGCGTGACCTGCCTGGTGACATCCGCCGGGAGCGCCAGCGGCGCCAGTGGGGCCATGTCGTACTCCCCGGCGGGCGTGACCGGCTCGTTGACATCCGCCGGGAACGGCGGCGGCCCCTGCCGGGCCGTGTCGTACGCCCGGATCAGCGGCTCCGGATCAGCCCCGGCCGCCCGGGCGATGGCCCGGATATGCCCCCGGGCGTAAAAGTCCCCGCCACACGCCGAGTAATCGTCGCCCTCGATTCTCGTGATGATGGCTTCCCTGATGCGTGTCCGCTGGCTGACCTGGGCGACAGTGAGACCGGCGCCGCGCCGCGCTTCCGCGAGGGCCTTGCCGATGCTCACACCGTGCCTCCACTGCGGTACCGCACTGCGCGCCGCCCGGAATGCGCAGCGCAGATGGCCATGGCTCCGTCATTGACACTATGTCCGCAGCGGAACCGCCGCGCTCTCAGGCTCAGAGACCGTTGCGTAACCGGGTTGACCGCATGGCGTGATCTTCTTGGCATGCGGCGTGCCTGGCATGACAAAAGGATCATCCCCGCCAAGATCGCGCTGTGTGCAACTGCGAACCCGGCGGGGATGATGCCGCCAGATGCTAACCGTCTCAGATGGGGGAGTGGAAGGTCGCGCACCGCCACGCGGCCACCCCGCCGCAGGCGGAGCCAAGGGCATCCGCGGCAGGCGAGGATGGCCATTGACCCGGATGGACCGTGCCTTGAGTACTGACGGATTCCGATGAGTCATGCGGTTGCCTTTGCTGCGTGTCCTGGTTGTTCTTGGGCGGAAAGCGCCCACCAGTTGTCCATCCGCTGGACCGCCCGGGCCCTCGGGTCGCCGCCTTGCACGATGCGGCTGGCGCGGAAAAGGAATGCGGCGATACCGGCTGCTCCCTGCATCCAGCCGGTTCCCGGCGGCAGCAGTGGCTCGGTTGCGCGATGTTCCAGGAACCGCCAGTAGGCGTGAGGTCCATCGAGGATGGCGCGTTCGACCAGGGTGTCGGCCAGGTGCAGGGCGAATTCGAGGTCGCGGTCATCGCCTGCCCGGTGCCAGGAGTCCAGGAACACATCGCCCACTCCCGCCGTACCGCAGCAGCGCCCGTCGTTGTCCCAGAAGCCCGGGTGGAGGCGGGCGGGCACACCTGAGCTGCGGACGCTGTGCAGGCATCTGCGGTGCCACGTCAGCGGCTTGTGACCAGCGATGTCCTCGACGCCTGCTCGGTCCAAGGCGAGGAAGAACAGCGAGGTGCCGGCGGCACCGTGGCACCAGGTGTAAGTGACCTCGTCCGCACCGGATCCGCGCTGGGGATGCAGCGAGGGCCGACGAACCCCCGCCCGCTCGTGTCACCGAGCGCCACTAGATGTTCGGCACTGCTGCGGGCCGCCGCGGTAAGGTCTGGGCGGTCGAGCTCGGAACCGGCGAGCGCCAGGGTTGCCCCGATACCTGCGATGCCGTGCGAGAGGTTCGGCATCGCAGGGTAGGGGCCGGTGCAGAAGCGCCGAGGCACGAAGGACCAGCTGGTGCCAGTAGGCAGGGGTTCTGCCTCGGCCATGAGCACCCCGGCGACCTGCTCGGCCAGCCGGCGGGCGCCGGCCACTCCGAACCGCCGGAGCCACAGCGCCGAGAGCAGCACGCCCGCTGTGCCGAGGGTGAGGTCATTGATGCGCGCATCAGGGAGGAAGCGCGGCGGCCCAATGACTATCTGGGGCCAGCCGTCGGGGGTCGCGAGCGCCGCCAGACGGGCCACTGCAGTCTCAATCCCGGGGGCATCGAGCGCGGTGAGTACGCCGATTGCACTGACCAGCCCGTCGAAGTAGGTGCAGTCGGCCTGGTCAGGGATTCCGTTGCGGACACGATCGGCGATCGCGTCCGCCAGGCTCTGCTCTTCGGTCGTCCAGGGCCGCACGAGACGGATCTCCGCCAGCACGTGGGCGAGACCGCCCACTCCGCTATGCATGCCATCGCGGTCGGCCGGGACGGCCAGGATCTCGGGGGCCTCCGCCGTTGTCCCGGACCCGGGAATCCAGGGTCCGTCCTCCTCTCGCACCTGGTCAAGGACCCATCGCCACGCGGCATCGGCGAGGCTGCGGTAGGTCTCAGGCGCGCGCGGGGTCATCTGCCGATGATGACATCCCGCGGCGGGCAGGCAGGCCGGCGGCCATCAGCCGGACCACCCGCAGCTGACTGACCCGCAGCGCCAGTGGCAGATGAACCCGACTTTCGTGGAAGCCTGGCCGGGTGACTGACTTCACCAGCGAGAAGCTGACCGGCGCGCGGTTCGAGGACGTCTACCTGACCGACGCCCGGTTCCACACTGTCGACCTCAGCACGCGCGCTTCCACCTGGTCGACCTGACGGGGGGTCACGATCCGTGGTGCCGTCCTGGTAAACGTGGACGTCAGTGGCGAGATCAAGAACCTGCGGGTCAACGGCGTCGACGTCGTGCCCTCGAGAGCAGCTCGCCCGGCGGCAGTGCATGGAAGAGCCAGCGAACCAAGAATTATAACGGGCCGGCGGGCCGACTGAAGTTTTCTCAGCAAGTTTGGGTGAGCATCTGATTTCGAGTTGGCCGAGGTTGAGGCCGCTGATGCCGGCTGGGGCCGGGCAGATCGTGGTGGAGGGTGGCTCGTCACGGCCCCGCATCGGCTCACCGGGAGGCGTGGCCAACAAAGATCGCGATGCCGTCGATGATGCGTTGCAGGCCGAATCTGAAGGAGCGGGCCGGGTCGTGGGCGGCGGTGTACTCGGCGCCGGCTGCAGCGCCGACGCGGGCTGCGGTGGGGTAGCGGGCCGGGTCGAGGACCTCGGCGAGCAGTGGACCGTAGGTTTGCCACCACTGCTGGTCGGAGATGCCGGTGCGGGCCTGGGCTTCGGCGGCTTCGGCGGCGCCCCGGGCGGCGCCGCGGACGTAGTCGTCGAGGAGGCTGGCGATGAGGTCCATGTCGATGTCGGTGAGGCCGAGCCCGTCCACGGCGGCGAGTTCAGCGTCATAAAACGCGGTCATGTTCGGGCCTAGCAGCGGCCGGCTGGCGGCGATCTGCAGGAGCCATGGATGGGACAGCAGGAGCGTCCAGTGCTGTTCCGCGAGCGCGGCGAGCCGTGCCTGCCATGACGTGGCGGAGTCGCGGGGAACGGCGATCTCGCCGTAAGCGCGGTCGGCCATGACGTCGAGCAGCTCGGCTTTGCTGGGCACGTAGCCGTAGAGGGACATGGCGGTGATGCCCAGCTCGTCGGCGAGCCGGCGCATGGACAGCCCGCCGAGCCCGTCCCGGTCGGCGATCTGGATCGCCGTGGTCACGACCTGCTCGCCGCTCAGGCTGGGCTTGGGCCCCCTGCGGCGACGGTGCACCCCCCAGAGCAGGTCGATGGTGCGCTGGGGGTCTCCACTGCCGCTGTACTCGGTGGGCACATCCTGGTCCGTTCTTGCGCTAGAACTACATACACTGTATGGTAATCAAACTTCCTACGGTGTAGAGAGTTGAGGGTCGCTCTTGGTAGCCTCCGCTATAGCATGCGAGGGCCTGTGCAAGCGTTTCGGGGAAACTACGGCGCTCGGCGGCTTGGATCTGGCCGTGCCGGAGGGCGCTGTCTATGGCTTGCTTGGGCCGAACGGGGCGGGTAAGACAACCGCTGTCCGGGTTCTGGCGACCTTGCTGCGGCCTGATTCCGGGCACGCCCGGGTCGCCGGCTTCGACGTGGCCCGTCAGCCAGCCCAGGTGCGTGCTCGCATCGGGCTGGCCGGGCAGAACGCCGCCGTGGATGAGATCCTGTCCGCCCGGCAGAACCTGGTGATGTTCGGGCGGCTGTGCCACCTGCCCATCAGTGCCGCGCGGCGCCGGGCTGACGAACTGCTCGGCCAGTTCGCCCTGACCGAGGCAGGCGGCAAGCCGGTCCGCCAGTACTCGGGCGGCATGCGCCGCAGGCTTGACCTGGCCGCGAGCTTCATCGTGGCCCCCCACGTGCTGTTCCTCGACGAGCCCACCACCGGGCTCGATCCGCACGGCCGCAACGAGGTCTGGCAGATGATCCGCACGCTGGCCGGGGGCGGTACGACGGTGCTGCTCAACACGCAGTACCTGGAAGAGGCTGACCAGCTCGCCGACGCCATCGCACTGATCGCTGCGGGCCGCGTCGTCGCCGAAGGCACCCCAGAGGAGCTGAAGTCGCTGGCCGGGGGCGACCGGATCGACGTCATCCTGCGCGCCGCCGGGGACCTGGTACCCGCGGCCGGGCTCCTGCAGGCCCGGCTCCGCACTGCTGTGCGCCTCGATCAGGACAGCCGGGAACTCAGCGTGCCGGTCACCGACCGGCTGGCCGCCCTGACCGAGATCATCCGCTCATTGCAGGAGGAAGGCATCACCGCAGAAGACATCGTCGTGCGCAGGCCGACCCTGGATGAGGCGTTCCTGCATCTGACCGGCCACCAGCCACCATCCGGCGGCATCGCCTCCCCCTCCTCCCAGCCCGCCGGGGCGCGCACGCAATGACGCTCACGCCTGTGCTCCCGCGAACACTCCGCTCCCGGCTGGCCTGGGCGATCACCGACGCCTGGGTCATCACCTGCCGTGACCTGGCGCACTGGGCGCGGCAGCCCGGCGCGGTGATCGCTAATACCCTGCTATTCCCCATCATGATCGTGCTGATGTTCGGCTACCTGCTGGGCGGGGCGATGACCGTGCCCGGCGGCGGTGACTACCGCGACTTCCTCATGCCGGGCATGTTCGCCATGACGATGGTGTTCGGGATCGGCGCCACCCTGTCCGCCGTCAGCGCCGACGCCGCCCGCGGGGTCACCGACCGGTTCCGCTCCCTGCCCATGGCAGCCCCGGCCGTCATCGCCGGGCGGGCCGCTGCGGACATGCTCAACTCGGCAGCCGCGCTGGCCGTGCTCACCGGATGCGGATTCCTCGTGGGCTGGCACCCGCACCGTGGCGCGGCCCGTGCAATCGCCGCGCTCGGCCTGCTCCTGCTGCTGCGGTTCGCGTTCGTATGGATCGGCGTCTACCTCGGGCTGCGGTTCTACCCCAATCCGGAGGCAGTCACCGCCGTCCGGACCATCGAGTTCCCCATCGGATTCCTGGGGAACCCGTTCGTCGCCGTCTCCACCATGCCCGCATGGCTCGGCGCCATCGCGCTGTGGAACCCGCTATCCTCCACCGTCACAGCCGCCCGCAAGCTCTTCGGCGACCCCACCGGGGCACACCCCTCCTGGATCACAGACCACGCCGTCCTCATGGCAGTCGCCTGGCCGCTGCTGCTCATCGCCGTCTTCTTCGCGCTATCCCTGCACCGGTACCGGCGCCTGAGCCGGTGAAGGCGTTACCGGCGAGGCGATCCGGTCACCGGCCGCGACTGGAGACATCGTGCTGAGCACGCCGGCAGCGCGCCGAATCCCGGCAGGGGTCTCGCCGACTATCACCATCGACCGGGAGGGCTCGCTTGCTGTCCTATCGTGTCATCCTCGACGTGCCCGCAGAACTGGCCCGCTACCTCACGAGCCTGCTGCACGAACGCCGCCGCGAGATCGGTACCCGGGTGCTGAGCTGCTGGCGGCAGGCAGTGTTCGCGCTGGCCTGGTTCCGGGACCGGCCCGATATCGCACGGCTGGGCCGGGGCTTTGGGGATCTCCCAGGCTGGAGCCGCTGGTGCTGACCGGGGACGAGCGGCGCAGGTTAGGGAGCTGGGCCAGGCGCCGTAGCACGGCGCAGGGCCTGGCGCTGCGGGCGCGGATCGTGCTGGCCTGCGCGCAGGGCGGCAGCAACATCGCGGTCGCGGCGCGGCTGGGTGCCAACCGCGGCACGGTCAGCAAGTGGCGGGCGCGGTTCCTGCGCGATCGGCTGGACGGGTTAACGGATGAGCCGCGGCCGGGGGTGCCGCGCACCATCACCGATGCCCAGGTTGAGGAGGTGGTGGTGCGCACCTTGGAGGAAGTCCCCGAGGGTGGCACGCGCTGGTCGAAGCGGGAACTGGCCCGGCGGGCGGGCATCTCACCGGCCAGCGTGCACCGAATCTGGCGGGCGTTCGGGCTGCAGCCGTGGCGGACCGGGACATTCAAGGTTTCCCCGGACCCGCTGCTGCTGGACAAGATCCGCGACGTGGCGGGCCTGTACCTGGCCCCGCCGGCGAACGCGGCGGTGTTCAGCGTGGACGAGAAACCGCAGATTCAGGCCCTGGAACGGACCGCCCCGGTGCTGCCGATGATGCCCGGGGTACCCGAACGGCGCAGCTTCGACTACACCCGGCACGGCACGATCGACTTGCTCGCCGCGCTGAACATCGCCACCGGCAAGGTGATCGGCAAGCTGCCCGCCCAGCACCGGGCGGTGGACTTCCGTGACTTCCTGGACCACATCGACTGCCAGGCCGATCCCGCCCTGGCAGTCCACGTGATCTGCGACAACCTCTCCGCCCGCAAAGCGCCGGCGGTGCGCGATGGCTGCTGGCCCGCCCCCGGTTCGTGCTGCACTTCACCCCCACTTACTCGTCGTGGATCAACCAGGCCGAGCGGTGGCTGGCTCAACTGAAAGTCGCTGAGAAAACCTCACTGAGGTCCCGCGACGAACGGCGCAAGATCGTCGTCAGAGACACAGCTGCCCAGGTCAACATCCTGAGGGAGCAGTCCGCTGGCCCGGGCGTCGACGTTGACGACGACCGGCGGTCGGGCGCGGCGTGCGCAATGCCGTTGATCGCGCTGGCCAGCCCCGGACCGCCGGTGGCCACGACGGCGCCCGGCGTCCCGGCGAGAATCTGCGTAGGTCGCAGCCATGATCGTGGCAGCGGCCTCACCGTGGCGAGGATGAATGGCATGCCGCGTCGGCATCGATATCGGCGATTGCCGTCAGCCGGACGGCTCGTAGGCGAGCCACAGCACGCCAAGCGGCGGCAGCGTGAGCGCGGCCGAGTAATCGAGGTCGTTCCAGCCGGTGGCCTCGGCGGTGACCGCGCCGACCAGGGCGTTGCTGCCGCCGAATTCCGCGCTGTCGGAGTTGAGGATCTCCACCCAGCGCCCGGCATGCGGAAGTCCGACCCGGTAGTCCTGGCGAAGCACCGGCGTGAGATTCGCCACGCAGGCGATGCTACGTCCGCCTGCCAGCGGGAACCGGAGAAACGACAGCACGCTGTTGTCCGAGTCGTTGGGGTTGATCCAGCGGAAGCCGGTCCAGTCGAAGTCCTGCTCCCACAAGGCGGGCTCGTGCCGGTATGTCGCGTTGAGTGCGCGAACCAGGGCCTGCACTCCAGCGTGCTCAGGATAATCGAGCAGGTGCCAGTCCACGCTGCCGTCGTGCCGCCACTCGTCGTTCTGGGCGATCTCGCCGCCCATGAACAGCAGCGGCAGGCCGGGATGCGCCCACATCCAGGCGAACAACGCCCGCAGGTTCGCGAACTGCTGCCAGCGGTCCCCTGGCATCTTGCCGAGCAACGATCCTTTTCCGTGCGCGACTTCGTCATGGCTGAGCGGCAGCATGAAGTTCTCGGTGAACGCGTACAGCAGGGCGAACGTGAGCTCGTGATGGTGATAGCGCCGGTGAATCGGATCCTTGGCGAAGTACACCAGGGTGTCGTTCATCCACCCCATGTTCCATTTGAACCCGAAGCCGAGCCCGCCCAGGTAAGTAGGACGGGACACCGCGGGCCAGGAGGTGGACTCCTCGGCAACCAGCATGACCGAGGGATGGTGGCGGTAGACCACCTCGTTGGATTCCTTGATGAAGTCGACGGCTTCCAGGTTCTCCCGGCCGCCGAACCGGTTAGTGACCCACTCGCCCTCCCGGCGTGAATAGTCCAGGTAGAGCATCGAGGCGACCGCGTCGACGCGCAGCCCGTCGACGTGAAACTCCTCGATCCAGAACAGCGCGTTGGCGAGCAGGAAGTTCCGGACCTCGTGGCGCCCGTAGTTAAACACCAGCGTGCCCCAGTCCGCGTGCTCACCCAGCCGCGGGTCGACGTGCTCGTACAGCGCCGTGCCGTCGAAGCGCGCCAGCGCCCAGTCGTCCTTGGGGAAGTGCCCGGCGACCCAGTCGACCAGAACCCCGATGCCCGCCTGGTGCAGCCGGTCGACCAGGTAGCGGAAGTCGTCTGGCGTGCCGTGCCGCGCCGTCGGCGCGTAGAACCCGGTCACCTGATAACCCCAGGAGCCAGCGAACGGGTGCTCCGCGATCGGCAGGAACTCGACGTGGGTGAAACCGAGGTCGCTAAGGTACTCAGGCAGCAGCTCGGCCGCCTCGCGGTAGGTCAGCGGCCGCCACCCGCCATCGGCATCCTGGCCGAGCCGCCACGAGCCCAGGTGGCACTCATAGATCGACACCGGGGCATGCAGCAGGTCAGTAGCTTCGCGGTGGGCGAACCACGCTGCGTCCTGCCATTCATGCCTGCTCTGGGTGACAATGCTGGCGGTGGCCGGCGGCACTTCGGTGCCGAAGGCGAACGGGTCCGCCCGCAGGCTCACCGGCCCGTGCTGGCTCACCACCTCGTACTTGTAGTGCGCGCCCGGGCCCACCCCGGGCAGGAAGATCTCCCAGACCCCGGAACTGCCCAGCGCCCGCATCGGGTGGGCGCGGCCATCCCAGCCGTTGAAGTCGCCGACTACCCGCACCGCCCGGGCGCTGGGCGCCCAGACCGCGAACGACGTGCCGGATGCACCTTGATGCAGTCGCACCTGCGCCCCGAGATGGTGCCACAGCCCTTCATGCCGGCCCTCGGCCAGCAGGTGCAGGTCAAGCGGCCCGAGGGTGGGCCAGTACCGATATGGATCGTCGGCCACCGCCACGACCCCGTCGGGGTAGGTCGCCTCAAGGCGGTAGGCCGGGATGTCCGGGCCCGCCAGCACGCCGGCGAACAGCCCGGCGGGATGCAGGCGGTGCATCTCGGTGCGCTGCCCGGCGGCGAGGATGACCATGGCGATCGCGTCCGGGCGCCACCCGCGGATCACCACCCGGTCGCGGCCGTTGCCGTCCCGCTCCGGGTGGGCGCCAAGCAGGCCATGCGGATCGTGATGCCGGCCAGTGACGAGACGCTCCAGGTCCGCGTTGTCCGGCGGCGGATCGAAATGCACCGGTGAGCTCATGCTGATCCCTCTCTGCACGATGCGCCCGACATTACGCGAATGTCGGGACCCCAGTCTGCACGCCCGGATGCGGCCACAGCAGCGCCATTCACGGACCGCAGAACATATTGCCTGAGTCCCGTCGCCGGGCCGCGCCGTGGTACGCGGAGCCGCTGTGGCGACGCCGGATCATCGGGTACATGTTCGCTCAGGCCGTTCGAAGGTGACGCGAGTCCTTGTTGATGCGGCCTTGATCCGAGAGTACGTTCTCAAGGGTGAAGCCGGAGGTCGTCGAGGCGCCGTGATCCCTGACCTAAATCCCGGAACCGCGCTAAGGCCGGCCTTCGAGCTCCTGGAGTCGAAGTTCCGCCCGCCCGATCCCCGTCCGGGGATCGTAACCCGGACAGCTCTGGTCGACCGGCTGGTCACCGCGCGAACGGCGGTCATCGCCGTTGTCGCGCCACCCGGCTATGGCAAGACAACCCTCCTGGCACAGTGGGCCGAACTGGCCCGGCCGCGGCTGGCGTGGGTCTCCTGCGACGACGGAGACAACGACCCTGTCGTGCTGCTGAGCGCCCTCGCGGTTGCCCTGGACGGGATCGAGGCTATCGACCCGATGGTGTTCCGGGCGCTGGCCTCCTCGGGAGCCGGCATCACCGTCGTTCCCAGCTTCGTGTCCGCGATCGCCTCGATGTACCGGCCTGTCACCCTGGTGCTCGACCATACCGAGGCTATTACGAACAAAGAATGCCTGAATACGATCGCCGAGTTCGCCCTACGCCTCCCGCGTGGATGGCAGCTCGCGCTGGCCTCGCGCACCGATGTGCCGCTGCCGCTGGCGCGCCTGCGCGCTCAGGGTGGGATCGCCGAGATCGGCGCCGAAGATCTGGCGATGGGCCCGCAGGAAGCGTCCTGGCTGCTGGAAGGCGCGGGCGTCGAGCCCGGTACGGCGGGCATCCATGAACTCGTCCAGCGCACCGAAGGATGGCCGGCCGGGCTGTACATCGCCGCGCTGGCCATCAAGGCCGGCACTCGGCAGAGCGAAGCCGGCTTCACTTTCACCGGCCGCGACCGCTTCATGGGCGACTACTTGCGCTCTGAGCTCCTTGACCGCGTTTCGGGCACGGAAGTTTCCTTCCTGACCCGGACCTCGGTCCTCGACCGTATGTGCGGGCCGCTCTGCGACACGATCCTGGGGGTAACGGGATCGGGGCGTGTCCTCGAGCAGTTGGAGGCCAGGAACCTCTTGGTCGTTCCGCTCGACCGTCGCCGGGAGTGGTACCGCTACCACCGCCTGCTCCGAGACCTGCTGCAGGCGGAGCTCCGGCGGCGAGAGCCCGATCTGGTCCAGAATCTCCACTCCCGGGCGGCCGCGTGGTACGAGGCGAATGCCATGCCGGAGGCTGCGATCGAGCATGCCCAGGCGGCGGGAGACTACGACCGAACGGCCCGCCTGGTACTGGAGCTCCAGCAGCCCGTCTGGGCCAGCGGGCGCGTCGAGACTGTGCTGCGCTGGATGGAGTGGCTCAGGGACTTTACTTCAGTGGAGCACTACGGCGCGATAGCCGTGCACGGCTCGCTGATCTTCGCGCTGCTCGGCCAGCCGAGCGAGGCCGAGCGATGGGCAACTGCCGCGGAACGGGCATCCCCGGCCGGGGCCCTTCCCGACGGAAGTTCGACGGAGGGCACGCTGGCGTACCTGCGCGCGATCTTGTGTCGCGATGGCATCGACGAGATGCGGCGCGACGCGCAGATCGCCTGGGACGGGCTAAGCCCGGCGAGTCCGTACCGGGCGACAATGTTGTACACCGAGGCCATCTCCTATCTGCTGCAGGGCGACCCGGACCGGGCCGACCCGATCCTCGCTCACTCATTCGATGTCGCGACGAGCGCCGACGCCTTGCCATTGACGGCCCTCATCATGGCCGAACGCTGCATTGTGGCAGCCGACCGCGATGACTGGCCCGAGGTCTCGGCGCTCTCGGCGCGCGCGCTCGCGGTGGTGGAGGGCGGGCATTTCGACGACTACTGGACGAGCGCCCTCGTCTACGCGTGGGCGGCCAGATCCGCATTGCGGGGCGGAGACATCGCGAACGCACGGTATTACCTCGGGCGTGCCGCCCGGCTGCGGCCGCTGCTCACTTACGCCCTCCCTGTGGTCTCCGTCCAGGCACTCCTTGAGATGGCGCGCTCCTACATCGCGCTCGCTGACCCAGGTGGCGCCGGAGCGGTTCTAAGGCAAGTCCACGACATTCTCCAGCAGCGACCTGACCTGGGCGTCCTTCCGGCAATGGCCGGCCAGCTGCAGTCCAGGCTTGCCAAGATCAAAGCAGTAGCCTTCGGTGCGTCGTCGCTTACGGCAGCCGAATTGCGGCTTCTACCGCTGCTGTCCACGCACCTCTCGTTCCGAGAGATCGGTGAGCGGTTGTACGTCTCCTCGCACACGGTCAAGACGCAGGCGTACTCCGTTTACCGAAAGCTGGGGGTCTCGTCACGCAGCGAGGCGGTTGCCAGGACCCACGAATTCGGCCTGGACGCTCTCTAGGGCCTGCTCGGGATCTGCTGCACCGAGAATCCGGATTTCATACCAATCGTATGATGCGCGGCTAGCTCCGCCGGCGTTGCGTGATTATGGGCAAGGCAGCCCTCCCTGGGCGGCTGGGCATATTTCCCCCGGCAGGCCGCAACGTGTGACCCGGATGGTGAGCGGCCGTCAGCTCGCTGGCCGGGGGAGCGGAGGTACCTGATGGCGACCGATGCGGTTAGACAGGAGCCGGCCCGCTCCAAGTTGCGGGCGGCCGGCGCTGACGATCCAGTCCTGACGTCCAAGATCACCGTGCCTAGCCTGCCCGGCTGGGCAGTCCCGCGTCCGCGTATCGACGGGCTGATTGCCCGGGGCGCGCGAGGGCCTCTTTCTGCTGTCACAGGCCCTGCTGGCGCGGGCAAGACGATGGCCCTGGCACTGTGGGCCGCCGCCAGCGAGGGCCCCGTCGCCTGGGTCACCCTTGACGACTACGACAATCGGCCGACGGCCTTCTGGTCCTATGTGCTGGCGGCATTGCGGCGGGCCGGCGTTACCGTTCCGCTGACCTTGTCCGCTACGACGCGGGGGTACGCCGTCAACCATGAGTTCCTGCTCAGGTTCGCATCGGCGATGGCCGCGCAGAATCCACCGGTGGCGCTGGTTCTCGACGACCTGCACCTACTGACCGAGCCCAAGGCACTAGATGGACTGGCCTATGTACTGAAGAATGCCGGACCGGGCCTGCACTTGGTGGTTTCCTCGCGCATGGACCCGCTCCTGCCGCTGCACCGGTACCGGCTTACCGGCGAGCTGACGGAGATCCGGGCCGCCGAGCTCGCTTTCACTATCCCGGAATCTCACCTGCTCATAGCGCAGCACGGCATCGAGCTGTCGGCCGAGTCGCTGGAGTGCCTCACCAGCCGGACCGAGGGCTGGGCCGCGGGCATGCGCCTAGCGGCGATCTCGATGGACGGACACCCCGACCCCGGGCAATTCGTCAAGGAGTTGGCCGCGGAGGACAGCGCCGTGGCCGGATACCTGGTGGAGGAGGTTCTCAACGCTCAGCCCGCTCACATCAGGGACTTCCTGCTGAGAACGAGCATCCTGGATCGGGTCGGTGCCGACATTGCCAGCGAGCTGACCGGCGGCGGACTGGACGAAACCGTCCTCCCGGCGCTGGCGCGGGGGAACGCGTTCGTCCGGCCGGACGGCGGTGGCTGGTACCGATACCATTCGTTGTTCGCGGCGGTCTTGCGCCTGAAGCTGCGCCGTGACTGCCCCGAGCAAGTGCCTGACCTGCATCGGCGGGCTGTCAGCTGGTACCGCCGGAACGGGTCGCTGACCGAGGCGGTCCGTCATGCGGCGGCCGCGGGCGACTGGCAGCTCGCTGCCCGGACTGTCCTCGATGAGCTTGCCGTGGACCAGCTCATCGAGCCGCGGGGCAACGAACCGCTCGCCGACGGATTCCGGTGCATGCCGCATGGCCCGGCCTGGACCGAGCCGCAGCCCCTGCTCGTCGATGCCGCGATCGAGCTGTCCCGTGCCCAGGACGACCCGGACGGCGCCTCTCTCGACGTCGCGGAAGGCATGCTCGACCGCCTTCCCGCTGATGCCGAGAGCCCGTCCCGCCTTGCCGCTGCGCTAATCCGCCTTGCCCTGTCCCGGCGCACCGGGGATCTCGATGCCGCGGCAGCCGCGGCCGCCAGGGCGGAGGTTCTGCTCGAGGCAATCCCCGCCGGGCTGCTCGCCCGGCATCCGGGGGTGCGCGCGCAGGTGCTGGCTGGGCGCGGCGCGGTGGAATTCTGGTCGGGCCATCTCGATGCGGCAGCCGCAGCCCTCGACGCGGGCGTGAATGCCGCGTGCGTTCCGGACAGCGAGTACGAGCGAGCCGACTGCCTCGGGCATCTCGCGCTGATGGAGGCCCTGCTGGGACGGCTGAGTCACGCGGCAGAGCTAGCCGCTGCTGCTGCGGTCCCGCCGCCGAACGACACTGCCTGGCCAGCCGGGCCCGTGAGTGCCGCCGCGGAGCTGGCGGTGGCGTGCGTGCAGCTGGAGCGCAACGAGCTGTCGCTCGCCCATGGCCGGCTGAAGCGAGCGGACTCCGCCTTGCAGGCTCGCCCCGACAAGCTGATCGGCGCGGCGGCCTGCCTTGTCGCGGCCCGCCGTAGCCTAGCCGAAGGCCGAGCGTGGGCGGCGGCAGAGATGATCGGCCGCGCACGGCATGGCTGGTCGCCGCCCTCCTGGCTCGAATACCGGCTGACGCTGCTCGAGTCGCGGGCTTGCGCGGCAATATCGGACATCGGGTCAGCGGTCGACGCGGCCGCGCGCGCCGGTCCGGGCGGCTGGCTTGACGTGGCTGTCGCGCTTGCGCATGCGTGGCTGGCTGCCGGAGACCCGCAAGCTGCCAGGCATGCGCTGGCCGGCGTGGCTGCAGGCGGTAAGGCGCCCGACATCGTCCGGCTGGAAGGTTGGCTGATCGACGCACGGCTCAGCTACGGCAGCGGTGACAGCGCACGCGGTCGCCGGTCACTCGAGAACGCCCTGCTGCTGGGTGTACCCGAGCAGCTCCGGCTGCCGTTCGCCATGGAGCGGACCTGGATCCGGCCGGTGCTACAGCGCGACCCTGATCTAGCCCGCGCCTACCGGCATCTGCTCGAGCCCGACCTGGTCAGCCCCGGCTGGTTGCCCGCACGGCAGCCCGGCGCCGGGGAAGCCGCGCCCCTGGTCGTCGAGCGGCTCAGCGAGCGTGAGCTCGAAGTGCTCCAGCACGTATCGGGGATGCTGAGCACCGCTGAGATTGCCGCCGAGATGTACATCTCGGTGAACACCGTCAAGACTCATCTCAAGAGCATCTACCGGAAGCTGGCGGCGACTCATCGCGGTGAGGCGGTGCGCCGCGCACGGCAGCTGGAGCTGCTCTGATCGCACCTTGCCCGCGATGGCCCCGTCCTCGCCGTCGGCTGCCGCAGCTGACGGCGGGCCTGGCGCGACGGCCGTGCGCTGGGCGGCTTCGGGCGGGCGTATGTCAGAAGATGGTGGCCCAGTCGTTCTTCATGCTGACGATCGTCCAGCCGCTGCTGGCAGCCCGCTCCAGCGCCTGCTCGGCGCCGCTGGTGTAGTCGAACTCGCGCTGGCCGTCGTCGTGCAGGATGAGCAGCCGCAGGGACGGCTTGCCGGGATGCCAGGTGAACTCGAGCATCGGCAGGTCGCCGTTCGAATTTCCTGCCGCGAGAAGCGGCCAGCGGCCGGCCCGGCTCCAGATCCGGATCGGTTTCTGCGGGCCGTCGTCGAGATAGTCGGCCTCGGCCTGATGGGTGATCGTGCCGCCGTGGTCGTTACTGGTGTACTGGAACGTGGTTGCGCTCCCGATCACCCGGTCCCGGGGAATCCCGTATACCTCCTGGCTGATCGGCCGCATGAAATCTCGGCCGCCACCGGATGCGATGTAGTTCGAGAACCCGTTCGCTGCCAGGTAACCGAGCAGCTCGACCATCGGCGCATACGCGCATTCGAGGTACCCGCGGCCGAGCGTGGGGTGCTTCGCGGTGCGCAGGAAGGCGTCCGACTTCGCCTCGAAATCCTCGACGCTGATCCCGTCATAGGCGGCAAGGACGCCGGCCAGCAGCGTCCCTACGTTGGCGTCGTTGCCCGCGTAGTGCTCGGCGAGCACCTTACCGAGCCAGCCATAGTCGCACTCATACGCCGCCTTCCAGGGCTGGCGGCCGCGCAGCCCGGGATCGGCCTGCGCCATCTCGGCCAGCCGCCGGAGGATGAAGTCAGCCTGGATCGGCATCGGCTTCTCGCACCACAAAGTGCCGTCGTTGTCGAATACCGCGACCCGCTCGGCGGCCGGAACTCCGTCCGCCACCGTCCGCTCGGCGAACTCCATTACCGCCCGTCTCGCGGCGCCGTCATTCCAGCTCGCCAGTACCCCCGTCACGCGGTCAGCTTAACTGAGCGGATCCGGGTGGACAGACAACTCGCAGCCGGGCAGCCAGGACGACAGCGGTCCGCCCAGGCCAGCCAGCAGCGGTCAGGTCAGCAGGCGTACCAGGCCGCTGATCACCATGTAGGCGCCGACGAACAAGGCGACTGCGGCCATCAGTTGCCGGGCATGGCTCATCAGCCATTCCTGGGAGCGCTGCAGCCTGGCCTTGGTGGCCTGAGGCCGGAACTGCAGGAACACGAACGGGACGAGCACCAGCGAGAATTCGATGAGGACGAACACGATGACCGCGACGGCCTGCACCGCGGTGGCGGACTTCCCGGTGACCAGCTGGTGCAGCGCGGTGACATAGGTGGCGCCCGGCGTGCCGGCCACCGCGCCGAGCAGTATGGCCAGCCCGAACCTGGGCTCCCGCAGGGCCCGCTGCGCCCAGCCGTCATGCTTCGGCGGCTGGCCGCCCACGGCCGGGGACGGTGCCCGCCGCCGGCCGTGCAGGCGGCCGGTCGCCACCAGCGCGCCGATGACCACCAGCGGCACCCCGAGGGCCAGGTCGAGCCCCGCGCTGACCGAGCCCTGGGCGCTGATCGCATCGGCATGGATGACGAACACGTCCAGCAGGCCGACCGCAAGGCTCATGCCCACGCCGCCGAGCAGGAAGCAAATGAACATCAGCCGCGGCCGGGCGTTCTCGATCAGCAGCAGGTCAACGGCGAACAGCTTCGGGTTCAGCGCCGCCAGCACCGCCAGCCCGAAGAACGCCGCGTTCAACGCCGATCAGCCGGCATCATCGCCGTCTCCCCGCTGCCATCCGGGGAAGCCGGACGCGCTATTGTCCACCATCCTATTGCCCCGCAGACGCTCGCCATGGCGAGCGTCTGCGGGGCATGTTCTGCGGAGGTGTTACAGGTGGTTGAACCCGCCCGATTCCTCCTTTGACATGGGCACGGTGACCGGATGCTTCGCAAAGTGAGCCACCGCGTTCCGGAAGTCGTCAAGGAGCAAGGAGGCCATGTCCTGGCTCACGCCCAGGCGGACCAGGATGCGCTGCACGGATATGTCGGCAGCTGTTCCGGTGAGGGTGTAGGCAGGCACCTGCCATCCCCGGGTGCGCAGCCGGTCGGCCAGGTCGAACAGGGTATAGCCGGGGTTTTCGCCTTCGCGGATTCGCCAGGTGACCGTCGGGATTCCGGTGTCCGGCTTGCTGTCGCAGAGCAGCTCGAAGGGGCCGAGCTTGACGATCTCGGCGGCGAGGTACTGACCGATCTCGTAGGACGCCTGGTGGATGCGCCGGTAGCCCTCATGGCCGAGCCGGAGGAAGTTGTAGTACTGGGCGATGATCTGCCCGGCCGGGCGGGAGAAGTTGATCTGGAAGACAGGCATGTCGCCACCCAGGTAGTTCACGTGGAACACCAGGTCGTCGGGGAGTTCCTGGCGGTCCCGCCAGATCACCCAGCCGACGCCTAGCGGAGCCAGCCCGAACTTGTGCCCCGAGGTGCTGATCGACTTAACCCTCGGGAGGCGGAAGTCGAAGATTACGTCGGGCGCGCAGAACGGCGAGAGGAAGGCGCCGCTCGCTCCGTCCACGTGAATGTCGATATCAAGGCCGGTGTCAGCCTGCAGCTGGTCGAGCGCTTTGGACATGGCTTCTACCGGCTCATAGGCGCCGGTATAGGTGACGCCGAAGGTGGGGACGACCATGATCGTGTTCTCGTCGACCCGTTCCAGCATCGAGGCTGGATCCATCGCGTAGTGGCCATGCGACATCGGGACCTCGCGCATTTCGATGTCCCAGTAGCGGGCGAACTTGTGCCACACCACCTGGACCGGACCGCACACCATGTTCGGCTTGTCCGTCGGCTTGCCCTCGGCCCGCCGCTTGGCGCGCCACCGCCACTTGGCCGCCATGCCCGCCAGCATGCAGGCCTCCGAGGAGCCGATGGCCGACGCGCCCACGGTATTGGCGGCCTCCGGCGCGTGCCACAGGTCAGCCAGCATGTGCACACAGCGCCGCTCGACCTCTGCGGTCTGCGGGTACTCGTCCTTGTCGATCATGTTTTTGTTGACCGACAGCGCCATCAGGGCGAGGACCTCGGGCTCGACCCACGTCTGGCAGAACGTGGCCAGGTTCTGCCGGGCATTGCCATCGAGCATCAGCTCATCCGACACCAGCTGGAACGCGTCCCTCGACAGCGTCTCGTCCTGGGGGAACCGGTACTTGGGCACCGGTCTGGTCAGATCGCGCTCGGCGAAAACGGAGTCTTCCAGCTGCTGGCGGACGGTTTCACGATCGTGCAACGGCATGGCCGGCATCTCCTCGATCGGGACCGCCCCGCCTCGGGATCGCCGCGACTTGGCACCGCTCTTCGGCGGGAGACGGCATTGCTCACGACACTGATTGCTTACGACACTGACAGGCGGGACCGTGGACGTCACCACCCGTCTCGGGTGAGTTCGGAAGATCTTGAGGCAAGCTGCTTGCCATGCTGTGGGTGCGCAATGCCTGGCCGCGGCCGTAACGGGGGCTGAGTCGCCCGGGCCGTCTGGGAAGATCGAGCCGATCAGTTAGGACGCGCCAATGTCTGTGCAGGACCGAGGAGGCCGCGAAGGCAGCGTCGGCCCTTTCGTGACGTTCGTCGACCACGAGCGCCCGGACGGCGTGGTAGCCCGCTGGGAATCCCGTCTGCACCGAAAGCACCTGCCGGGCACGTCAGCTGCCGGCTCGACGTGGTGGGCACCCCGGGCCCGCGGATGGTGGATCGCCGTCCTGTTCGCCGCGGGGTCGCTGCTCTTCGCGCTCGGCGCCGTCCCCGGGTACGCGAGCGCTGTCGGAACCCGGTGGGATGCGGTGACCTTCTTTGTCGGCTCGCTGTTCTTCACCATGGCAGGGTTCCTGACCTACCGGGAGGCCGTGGACGCCGGCCAGCAGCCGCCGGGTGCCAGCCGGCGGCGCTTCTTTGTCTTCCAGCCCCGGCGGATCGACTGGTGGGCGACGGCGGTGCAACTCGCCGGGACCCTGTACTTCAATGTCAGCACCGGGAACGCGCTACGGGTAGACCTATCCGCGCAGGCCGCGAATCAGCAGGTGTGGCGGCCCGATGCCGTTGGCTCGATCTGCTTCCTTGTCGCCAGCGCGCTGGCCTGGTTCGAGGTCTGCCACGGCTGGGCCGCCTGGCGGCCCCGGTCGTGGTCATGGTGGATCACGCTGGCCAACCTAATCGGGTCCGTCGCCTTCGGCGTGTCTGCCGTGGCTGGATACATCAGCCCGGCGACCGGCCAGCTGCACAACGCAGAGCGGTCGAATCTGGGTACTCTGGTCGGCGCGATGTGCTTCCTGATAGCTGCGCTGTTGCTGCTGCCCGAACGCACCGCGCAGGTCAGTGCCGCGATTACGGCACCGGGTCCCGGCGACCCGAGTTGACGTCCCCCGGCGCTACGATCGGCTCATGTCAGGCATCGACGTCGCCGCTGGCAGCGCCGGCGGATGATCGCGGCGCCTGACGTCAGGCGGCCACTCGGCAGCTCGGCTGTCACGGTCCCGCGGATCGCGCTCGGCTGCGGCAATTTCGGCGGGGTCGGCTCTGCGCCGGAGTTCTTCGGCCAGGGGCTGGCCGAGGACCAGGCACTGGAGCTGATGGACGCGGCCTGGGAGTGCGGCATCACCCATTTCGACACTGCCGACGCGTACGGCGGCGGGCGAAGTGAGCTGGCGATCGGCCGTTGGATCCGGTCGCGCGGGGTCCGCCCGCTGCTGACGACCAAGACATTTAACCCGGTGCAAGCCGGGGCGGACAGCGGCCTGCGGCCCGAGCGGATCAGCCGGCAGCTGCGGGCCAGCCTCGACCGGCTCGGCGTGGATCATGTCGACCTCTACCTCGCCCACGAGTTCGACCCGGACGTGCCGCTGGCCGACTCGCTCGGCGCGTTCGGCCAGGCCCAGGCTGGCGGCGCGATCGGTGCCTACGGCGTCAGTAACTTTGACGGCCGGCAGCTGGCGGCCGCGCTGGCCGCAGGCGCACCGCAGGCGATCCAGAACTGCTACTCGCTGCTGACCCGCCAGGACGAGCCGGAGCTGCTCCCGCTGTGCGCGCAGCGAGGCGTCGCCTACCTGGCGTTCAGCCCGCTGGCCGGCGGCTGGCTTACCGGCAAGTACCGTCGCGGCGAGCCGTTCCCGGCTGGCTCGCGGATGACCCAGCGGCCCGAGCCGTATCTGGCGTTCACCGCGGACCGGACCTTCGACGTCCTCGGCCGGCTGCAGGCAGTTTCGGCCGGCCGCGGCACCTCGGTGGCCGGCCTCGCGCTCGCCTGGCTGCTCGCCGACGACCGGGTGACCCAGATCGTGATCGGCCCCGGCCGGCCGGAGCACCTGGTGCCGGTCGGCGAGGCGCTTGAGCACCCGCTCACGGACGCCGAACGGGTTGCCGTCGGGAGCGTGTTCGGCTGATGCGCGCCCTCATCCTGAGTCACCGCGACGTGCTGGCCGCGCTCTCGCCGGAGGCGTGCGCCGAGGCGATGGCGGCCGCGCTCGTGCAGCGGGCCGGCGGTGCGACATACATGCCGTTGCGGTCGGTGATGATACCGCCGGAAGCAGCCGGCTTCCTGGGGCTGATGCCGGCCTGGCGCGGGCCGCAGCACAGCGGGCCGCAGCGCGACAGCGCCGGAGCATCGGCGGGCAAGGCAGCGTTCGCGCTCAAGGCGGTCTGCATAATCCCCGCCAACCCCGCCCGCGGCCTGGACGCGCATCAAGGGCTGGTGACGCTGTTCGACGGCGAGACCGGCGTGCCGACCGCGATCCTTGACGCCGCCGCGATCACCGAGATCCGCACTGCCGCGGTCACCGCGGTGGCGACCGGCCTGCTGGCCCGCGGCGATGCGCGGACGCTCGCGATCCTCGGGGCGGGCACCCAGGCGCGCGCCCATCTGCGGGCGCTCGCGCAGGTCCGCGAATTCGATCAGGTGCGCGTCTACGCGCCGACCGAGGCGCACGCCCGCGCGCTAGTGGACCAGGCTGCCTCCATGCGCGGTGAGCTGACCGTCGCGCTCAGCGCCGAGCAAGCGATCCGCGATGCTGACGTCGTCGTTACCGCGACCAGCGCACGCGAGCCGGTGCTCCGCCGCGACTGGCTGAAGCCCGGCGCGCACGTCAACGCGGTCGGCGCCAGCATCCCGCAGGCGCGCGAGATCGATACCGCCACGGTGGCCGCGAGCGCGCTGTTTTGTGACAGCCGCGAGTCGCTGCGGCACGAGGCCGGCGAGTTCCGGCTCGCGATCGCGGACGGCCTGATCGCCGGCCAGGAGCATGTCCGGGCCGAGCTCGGTGAGGTGCTCGCCGGAATCGCGCCGGGCCGCCGGGACGCGGCCGAGCTGACCCTGTTCCGCTCGCTCGGCCTCGCCGTCGAGGATCTCGCCGCGGCCGAGTGCGCGGTCGCCGCCGCGACCTCCGGTGGCCTTGGCACGGAGGTGGAGCTGTGATAGGGCTGGCGGCGATCGAGGCGGCGCGCGAGCGGATCAAGGGCGCGGCGCTGCGGACGCCGCTGGTGCGCCTGCACGTCGAGGCCGCCCCGGCCGAGATCTACCTCAAGCTGGAGAACCTGCAGCCGATCAACTCGTTCAAGATCCGGGGCGCGACCAATGCGATCATGCTCGCGTCAGCCAGCGAGCGGGCGGCGGGCCTGGTCACCGCCAGCGCGGGCAACATGGCCCAGGGAGTCGCGTGGGTGGCCCGCGAACTCGGCGTCCCCGCCACGATCGCGGTGCCCGACCACGCGCCGCAGGCCAAGCTGGCGGCGATCGAGCGGCTGGGCGGCCGGGTGCTGAAGCTGCCCTACGACGACTGGTGGAACGCGATCATCACCAGCCATGTCAACGGGGTCGACGGGCTGTTCGTGCACCCGGTCCAGGACGCCGGGGTGATGGCCGGGAACGGCACGATCGGCCTGGAGATCCTCGAAGACCTGCCGGATCCGGCCGCGGTGGTGATCCCGTACGGCGGCGGCGGGCTGACCGTCGGCATTGCCAGCGCGATCAAGGCACTGCGGCCGGAAACGAAGATCCTTACCGCCGAGCCGGAAACCGGCGCCGCGCTGGCCGCCGCGCTGGCCGCCGGGCAGCCAGCCGACGTCGACTACCGGGCGTCCTTCGTGGACGGTGCCGGCAGCCGGCGCGTGCTCGACAGCATGTGGCCGCTCGTCCGGCCGCTCGTCGACAGCGCCCTGTCGATCCCGGTCGGCGAAGCCGCCGCTGCCGTGCGGCTGCTCGCCGAGCGGGCCCGGGTGATCGCCGAGGGCGCGGGCGCGCTGGCAGTCGCCGCGGCGCTGAGCGGCCGGGCCGGGGCGGGCAAGGTCGTGTGCGTCGTCTCGGGCGGCAACATCAACTCGAGCAAGCTGGCCGGGATACTGGGCGGCGCCACGGGATAAGCCGCGGGATTGCAGGTCCGCAGCCGGTAAGCCCGGCAAAGCCCATTTCGAACGGGCCAGCCGGGACAGCTGCCCGGGTGAGCGCGTGCCCGGCCGCGGGCTATCTGCTGCGCACGCCTTCCAGGGCTTCGAGCAGCCGGTCGACCTCCGTCGGCGTGTTGTAGTGGATGAAGCCGATCCGCACCGACTTGTCGTCGTAGCCGAGCCGCTTGTACAGGTCCAGTGAGTACCACGAATCGTGTGCCCAGACCCCGATCTGTGCGGTGGCCAGGCTCGATGCCACGTCCTGCGCAGCCACGCCGTCGACATTGACCAGGAACGTCGGCACCCGGCCGGCCATCCCCGCCAGCCCGTACACCGTGACCGCGGCTGAGATGCCGTCCAGGAACCGCTGGCCGAGCGAGCGCTCGTACGGAACAACCGCGGCGAATCCGCCGATCGACTCCAGGTAGTCGATCGTCGCATTGAACCCCGCCAGCAGCTCGTAGGGGAGCGTGCCGGTCTCGAACCGTCGCCCGAGCGGGCGGACGGGCGCCGGCCGCGCCTTGTACGGCCGCCACCGCTCGGTCACCTCGGCCCGCCCGTAGGCGACGCCGAGATGCGGCCCGCAGAACTTGTACGGCGAGCAGATCAGCACGTCAGCGCCGACCTCACGCGCGTCGATGGGCTCGTGCGCCGCATAGTGGACGGCGTCAATCCAGGCCAGCGCACCGGCCTCGTGCGCGAGCTCACACATGCGCCGGGCGTCCACGATCGTGCCGACTGCGTTGGACGCCCAGGCGAACGCGACCACCTTCGTGCGCGGCCCGAGCTTCCGCCGCAGGTCGCCGAAATCGAGCGTGGTGTCGTCATTCAGCTCGACGTGCCGGACGACCAGGCCGTTGTCATGCGCGAGCTCCAGCCACGGCGCGACGCCACCGTCGTGATCCAGTGACGAGACGAGGATCTCATCGCCCGGCCGGAAAGCCCGCGCTGCGGTGCGCGACAACGTGAAGTTCAGCGAGGTCATGTTCGGCCCGAAGATCACCTCACTGGGCTCGCAGCCGAGGAACCGCGCCGCTTTGCCCTCGGCTTCCGCCAGGATCTCCCCGACCCGCAGGCTCGTCGCGTAGCCTGCGCCGAGGTTCGCGCTTGCCTCGCGCAGCGCCCTAGCGATCGCGTCGCCGACCTCGTCGGGCACCTGTGAGCCGCCTGGCGCGTCGAGGAACGCGAAGCCTTGCCGCAGCGACGAGAAGCGAGCCCGGACGGCGGCGACATCGATGCCCGTGCGGAGTACTTCGGTCATCGGCAGCTTCCTCTCCGGCGGGCGCCGGCGGGCGCCGCTGGTTGCGATCGAATCACAACTGTCAGCCGAACATCAAAAATGCTTCCCTTGCCCCGGTACGCAGCGCAATGGTTTGATCAGCCCACATATTCGACCGCCGGGAGGGCGCCTTGAGTTTCCGAGTGGTCCGCCGCGCCGAGGCTCACTGGCAGGGAACCGTGTCGGATGGCGGCGGCCGGATCACGCTCGGCAGCGGCGCATTCGACGGGCCTTATTCACTCCGGGCCCGGGTCGAGGACGGCGAGCACGCGACCAACCCGGAGGAACTGCTCGGCGCGGCCGAAGCCGGCTGCTTCACGATGTCGCTGGCCAGCCTGCTGGGCGAGGCAGGTCATCCCGCCCGGGATCTCCGCACTACCGCGCGGGTGACGCTGGCGTCGGTGGGGGCAGCCTTCAACATCACTCGCATTGAGCTCAGCACAGTCGGCGACGTTCCCGGAGTGGACGGCGCCTTTTTCGCCGACCTGGCCCGGCAGGCGAAAGACTGCACCGTGTCCCGCGCGCTGGCCGGCACCGAGATCACCCTTGAAGCGAGCCTGACCAGTGGCTGAGCGGCGCAGCCCGGCCAGGCAGCCGGGGTGGTCAGCCCACCCCACGGTACGCCGGATCACCTGACTCCGGCGCTTGAAGCATTCAGGAAAACGGAGGCCTTATCCATGTATAGAGGCGGAATCATCGCCGCGGCGGCGCTCGGCGCGCTGGTCGTGGCAGGCTGCGGCAGCAGCGGCGGCGGGGCCGGCAGCGGGAGCAGCCCGGCCGCGCTCAAGTCGTGCGTCGCGGCGATCGGCATGGAGGGCCCGCTGACCGGCCCGGTGGCGGTTCTCGGCCAGGAGCAGCTGCACTTCGCGAAGCTCGCGGTCGCGAGAGACAACCTGGCCAACAAGACGAAGATCACCATCGTCCAGGGCGACACGCAGCTGAATCCCGCGCAGGCGACGACCGTCACCCAGCAGCTCACCTCGAACTCCAAGGTCCTGGCGGTCGTCGGCCCGGCGGGCAGCCAGGAAGTCGAGGCTATCGGGCCGCTGATGGCCAGGGCCGGGATGGCCTTCATCAGCGGGTCGGCCACTGCCACGACGCTCACCGCCGGCAAGTACCCGACGTTCTTCCGCGTCGTATCGGACGACGCGGTGCAGGGACCGCAGGACGCCCACTACATCATCAACAACCTGCACCCGAAGGCCCTGATGATCGTCGATGACCAGGAGGCCTACTCAACCGGCCTGGTTGCAACGATGCTGCCGATCTTCAAGGCGGCCGGGATCAAGGTCGATCACGAGTCGGTCTCCCAGAAGCTGACCGACTTCTCCTCGCTGGTCAGCAAGGTCACGCCGAGCACGTCGGTGGTGGTGCTGCCGTGGCAGGTCGCAGCCAACGCGCAGCAGTTCGGTCGCAACCTCGCCCAGCAGCACAAGAAGGCCGTCATCTTCGGCACGGACGGTTTGTTCTCGCCCAGCGCATTCACCATCAACGGCTCGTATGTGTCCGCGTTCGGCCCGGACATCACCGCGATGCCCGCGGACGCGGCGATCGCCGCCGCTGCGAAGGCGAAGTACGGATCGTTCGGCACGTTCGGCCCGCCCATCTTCGCCGCCACGCACGTGATCGACGAGGCGATCGCCTCGGTCTGCAAGTCCGGGCAGACCCCGAGCCGCAGCAACGTGCTGGCGGCGATCAAGAAGACCAACGAGCCGACCACGATCCTCGGGCACCCGATCCAGTTCGACTCCCACGGGGATACTGTCAACGGCAAGTTCTTCCTGTTCAAGATCAACGCGAAGGGTCAGTACAAGCTCATCCCAGGCTGATCAACCAGCGCAACTGCCGCGGCGCGCCTGCCCCGAGCAGGCGCGCCGCCCGGCGCATGATCCTCGGCAGGACTTCCGCGCATGGCGTTTTTCTTCCAGGAACTCGTGAACGGCGTCACCACCGGCGCGCTGTACTCGCTGGTGGCGCTCGGCTTCTCGATGGTCTACGGGGTGCTGAAGCTGCTCAATTTCGCGCATGGCGACCTGTACATGATCGGGGCCTACATCGGCTTCTTCGTGATCCAGTGGTTCGGCGGCCCGTCGGCGCTGACGATCCCGGTGCCGCTGCTGCTGGTGATCATGTTCGGGCTGGCGGCGTTCCTGATGGGCGGCCTGGGAGTCGCGATCGAGCGGTTCGCCTACCGGCCGCTGCGGGATGCGCCGCGGATCGCCCCGCTGATCACCGCGATCGGCATCTCGTTCTTCCTGGAAAGCTCGGCGCTGCTGCTGTTCGGCGCGCAGTACCGCGTCTACAACACGGCGGATTTCATCTCGCTGGAGTCCGGGATCCAGATCGGGTCCGTCACCATCGACTCGGTGCAGATCCTCGTCCTCGTCCTCGGCGTGGTGCTGACGGCCGGCCTGCGCCAGCTGGTCCGCCGGACGAAGCTCGGCAAGCAGATGCGGGCGGTGGCCGCCGACCGGGAGGCAGCCGAGATGATGGGCATCAACGTGAACTTCACGATCGCGGCCACGTTCTTCCTTGGCTCGGCGCTCGCGGGCGTGGCCGGCGTGATGGGCGGGCTGCTGTTCAACCAGGTAACTTCCACGATCGGTTTCATCGTCGGCCTCAAGGCGTTCACCGCGGCCGTGGTCGGCGGGATTGGCTCGCTGCCCGGCGCGATGCTCGGCGGCCTGCTGATCGGCATCGCGGAGTCGTTCATCACCGGCTACATATCCTCGACGTACACCAACCTGCTCGTGTTCGCCCTGCTGATCCTCGTGATGCTGGTGCGGCCCAGCGGACTGCTCGGCCGGGCGCAGCTGCAGAAGGTATGAGGCCGCCGTGAGCACCGAGCCGCAGCCCCCCGCGCCCGCCGGACCGCAGGTCGGAGCCGACGAATGGGTCGCCAGGCAGGCCCACAGGCGTGAGTACCTGCCATCGGTGCTCGGCGGCGGGCAGCGCATGCTCGAGCGGATCGGCTGGTGGCCCTGGCTGCTGATCGCGGGCGCGGCCGGGGCGTTGCTGCCGCTGGCCGGCCTGGGGGGATTTCAGCTCCAGGTGGGAATCGACTCGCTGGTGCTCGCACTGCTCGCGCTCGGGCTGAACGTCGTGGTGGGCTGGGCCGGGCTGCTCGACCTCGGCTATGTGGCGTTCTTCGGCTTCGGCGCCTACGGGTTCGCGCTGCTGTCCTCGAGCCAGCTCGGGATCCACCTGTGGGCGATCGCGTCGCTGCCGATCGTGATGGCCGCCGCCGCGATCCTCGGGCTGCTGGTCGGGCTGCCGTCCCGGCGGCTGATCGGCGACTACCTGGCGATCGTGACACTGTTCTTCGGCGAGGCATTCGTCGAGTTCACCAACAACGTGGCACCGGGCAAGCTGGGCGGGCCGAACGGGATCGTCGGGATCGACCCGATCCGGTCCTTCGGGATCCAGCTGACTACCAACACGAGCTACTACTACCTGCTGCTGGTCGTCGTGCTGCTCACGATGGGTGCGCTACGGCTGCTCGAGCGCTCCCGCACGGGCAGGGGCTGGCGGGCGGTGCGCGAGGATCCGCTGGCGGCGGCGTCGATGACGATCCCGGTGAACTGGGTGAAGCTGATGGCGTTCGCGTTCGGTGCCATGATCGCCGCGCTGGCCGGATCGATCTTCGCCGCGCAGCAGATCAGCGTCTTCCCGCCGGATTTCGACACGCCGTACCTGATCCTGGTCTACGCCGCGCTCATCCTCGGCGGCGCGGGCAGCATCGGTGGCGCCGTGGTCGGTGCGCTGGTCCTGAACGTCACCCTGGACGGGGTGCTGCGCAGCCCGGCCGATGCCGGCTACGTCTTCTACGGCCTGATCCTGGTGACCTTGCTGATCAAGATGCGCCCGTGGCGGAAGCTGGCCGCAGTGCTGGCTGCGATCGTCGCGTTCGGGTTCGCGGCACATGCCATCGCCAGTGCCGTCTCGGCTAGCGCGATCGCCGGCGGCCCGGGGTCGGGTGGCTGGATCGGCGACGCGCTGCGCGACTGGGTGATCGTCCCGGCTGACCCGCAGGTGTCCGGGAACTACGGCTTCGTGCTACTGGTATGCCTGCTGATCGCGCTCGTCCAGCTGCACGACCCGTGGCGGACCATCTTGCTGGTGCCGACCATCTACCTGGCGTCGTTCGTGTGGGAGAGCCGGCTGGTGGTGGAGCCGGCGGTCACCCGGCAGCTGATGATCGGTGCGATCCTGATCGTGATGATGAACGCCAGGCCGCAGGGGCTCCTCGGGGCGCGCCGCGTCGAGGCGCTGACGTGAGCGGGGCCGGAGACCCGGCGCCGCCGACTGACCCTGCCGCCGCAGACCAGGCGGGCCGGCCGGTGCTGGAATTCGACCGCGTCTCGCTGTCATTCGGCGGCCTGCGCGCGCTGTCCGACCTGGAGCTGAACGTCGGCGACCGAGAGGTCGTCAGCGTGATCGGGCCTAACGGCGCCGGCAAGACAACCGTATTCAACGTGATCACCGGTATCTATGAGCCGAGCTCAGGGGATGTCCGTTTCGTCGGACGGTCGATTGCCGGCCTTTCGCCGCACGGCATCGCCCGGCTCGGGATCGCGCGGACGTTCCAGAGCCTGCGGCTGTTCCTGAACATGTCGGTGATCGAGAACGTGATAGCCGCCACGTACGGCGGCACCAGGGCGACACCGGTCGAATCGATCCTGCACCTGCCGAGAGCCCGGCGCGAGGAGCGGGAGGTGCGAGCGCTCGCCGAGGATGTCCTGTCGTTCTTCGGCCAGCGGCTGGCCGGATACCGCTGGGATCAGCCCGCGTACTCGTTGTCGTATGCGAACCGCCGGCGGCTGGAGATCGCCCGGGCGCTCGCCACCCGGCCCAGGCTGCTGCTGCTCGATGAGCCCGCGGCCGGGATGAATCCCACCGAGACGCACGAAGTCACCGAGCTGATCGGACGGTTGCGTGCCGAGCGAGACCTCGCGATCCTGGTGATCGAGCATGACATGCACGTGGTCGAGGGCTGCTCCGACCGGGTAATCGCGCTCGATCACGGCGTCAAGATCGCCGAGGGGGACTTTGACCAGGTCGCGGGCCATCCGGCCGTAGCGGAGGCCTACATGGGACGCGATCCCGAGGCATTGGCGGAGCCGGAATGAGCGCAGTGCTACTGCGCCTGGAGGCCGTCACCACCTACTACGGGCAGATGCGAATCCTGGAAGGAATCTCGCTGCAGGTTGGCGAGGGCGAGCTCGTCTGCCTGCTCGGCGGCAATGCCTCCGGCAAGTCGACAACGCTGAAGACGGTGCTCGGGATCGTGCGACCGCGGGCCGGACGAGTGCTGCTAGGCGATGCGGACGTGACGCGGTGGCCGGTGCCGCGGCGGATCGCCAGCGGAATCGCCATCGTGCCAGAGAACCGCCGGCTGTTCTCGGATATGACCGTCCGGGAGAACCTTGAGCTCGGCGCGGTGCTGCATGACCGCGAAACGCTGCCCGGCGACCTGGAACGGGTGCACGGGCTATTCCCGCGCCTGCACGAGCGCCGTAACCAGCTCGCGGGCACGCTGTCCGGCGGTGAGCAGCAGATGGTCGCGATGGGCCGCGCGCTGATGTCCCGGCCGCGGCTGCTGCTGATGGACGAGCCGTCGATGGGCCTGTCACCCGCCCTGGTGCAGCAGAACTTCCGCATCATCAAGGAAATCCACGAATCCGGGGTCGCCGTGCTGATGGTCGAGCAGAACGCGGCGATGGCGCTGTCGATCGCCGACCGCGGCTATGTGCTGTCGACCGGGGAGATCGTGCTCGAGGGCGCTGCGTCCGAGCTGTTGCGCAGCGAGCATCTTAAGCGTGCCTACCTGGGACGGTGACAGCATGAACGGCGCGCAGGCCCTGATCCGCACGCTGACTGGCTGCGGCGTGGATGTGTGCTTCAGCAATCCGGGGACCTCGGAGATGCATTTCGTCGCGGCGCTGGACGCCGTCCCGCAGATGCGCGGGGTGCTGTGCCTGTTCGAGGGGACCGCCACCGGCGCGGCGGACGGCTACGGCCGGATGACCGGCCAGCCGGCCGCGGCGCTGCTGCACCTGGGGCCGGGCCTGGCCAACGGCCTGGCCAATCTGCATAACGCCCGGCGGGCCGGCACACCGCTGCTGGCCGTGGTCGGCGACCATGCCACCTACCACAAGCAATTCGACGCGCCGCTGGAATCGGACATCGACGCGCTGGCCGGCTCGGTGTCAGGCTGGGTCCGCAGGCCGTCCCGCAGCGCCGATGTGGCCGCTGCCGCGGCCGCGGCAGCGGCCGCCGCAATGACCCCGCCCAGCGGGGTGGCAACGCTGATCCTGCCCGCGGACGTGTCCTGGTCCGAGGGCGCCGAGCCGGCGCTTGCGCTGCCGGTGCCGGGACCGGCGCCCGTTCCCGGCGACGCGGTCGGCTCCGCCGCGGCGGCAGCGCGCAGCGGCGCGCCGTGCGTGCTGCTGCTTGGCGGCGAGGCCATGCGGCGGCCCGGGCTGGCGGCGGCCAGCCGGATTGCCCAGGCAACCGGCGCGCGCATGCTGGGCGAGACATTCCCGGCCCGGCACGAACGCGGGGCCGGCCTGCCCGCGATCGACCGGCTGGCCTACCTGGCCGAGTTCGCCGCCGCGCAACTTGGCGACGTGCGCCATCTCATCCTGGCCGGGGCACGCGCCCCCGTCTCTTTCTTCGCCTACCCGGGCAAGCCCAGCTCGCTGGTGCCCGCTGGGTGCGATGTGCATCTGCTCGGGGACGCCGGCAGCGACGTGTGCGGGGCGCTTACCGCGCTGGCCGACCTGGTCGCTCCCGGCAGCAAGCCCTTGCTCCAGCAGCCGGAGCGGCCGGCGCTCCCGGACGGGGACCTGACCGCGGAGTCGGCCGCAGCCGTGCTCGGGGCGCTGCTGCCGGAAGGCGCGATCGTCTCCGACGAGGCCAACACCTCCGGCTTGTGGCTGCCCGGGGCCACGGCCGGCGCAGCTCCGCATGACTGGCTCACCCTGACCGGCGGCGCGATCGGCCAGGGGCTGCCGGTTGCCACCGGCGCCGCCATCGCCAGTCCCGGGCGCAGCGTCCTGGCACTTGAGGCGGACGGCAGCGCCATGTACACGATCTCCGCCCTGTGGACCCACGCCAGGGAACGGCTCGACATCACCACGATCATCTTCAGCAACCGGGCCTACGCGATCCTCGGCATGGAACTGGATCGCGTCGGCGCCATGGCGACCGGCGCGGCTGCCCGGAGCTTGCTCGAGTTGTCCGGGCCCGACCTCGATTTCGTCGCCCTGGCGGGTGGCATGGGTGTCCCGGCAGGCCGGGCAAGCACGGCAGCGGAATTCGCCCGGCAGCTCCGGCGGGCGCTGGCCGAGCCAGGGCCGCATCTCATCGAGGCCGAAGTCCCCGCGCTCGGCTAGCCGGGCACCATCCATGATCACGGATGATCCGGGGGGTGCTGACGCCCGAATCTTCCGTGATCATGAAGCGTCCGCCGGCTGTGGTGGCAGTGGGGCTGTTGTGGCGGGTCAGAGCCGTGCTGCCCATTCGATGGTCGCTCGGAAGACCGCCCGTCAGCAGTAAACCTGATCCCGGCAGCGGCCAGGCGCTTGCGGGACCAGGCCAGCGACCGTGATGCATCTCGCGGCGCAGCACGATCTCTAGGTAGCTGAGAGCCGCCGAGGATCGTTATCCTTAGCGGCCACCGTGGCTGCGGGCACTTTGTGTCCCGCGCTGGCCGCGATGAACCGGAAGGTGATCTTGTGACGGAGCAGTTCACGACGATTGACCAGTACATCAACTCGTTTCCGGAAGACGTGCGGGTCATCTTGAGCGCGGTCCGGCGCAGCATCAGGAACGTCGTGCCGGAAGCCGGCGAGGCGATCAGCTACCGGATTCCCACGATCACGCTCGACGGCAGGCATCTGGTGTACTTCGCCGCGTGGCAGCGGCACATCTCTGTTTACCCGGTACCCGCGGCAGATGAGGCCTTCGAACGCGTACTGGCACCGTACCTGGCAGGCAAGGGCACGGTGAGATTCCCGCTCCAGCAGCCCATCCCGTACGACCTCATCGAACGCCTGGTCGCGCTCCTGGTCCAGCAGCGCGGCGGAGGTTCATGAACGTCGGCCCGGGTACCCGCGCGCACATTGTGCGCGCGGGTACCCGGCTGCGGCCGACGCCGCCCCCCCGCCAAACAGGTCCAATTATGTCCAGAAACCAGGTAGCACCATCGATGCAGCGCTTATCAGGTAAATTCTTGCAAGATCCCGATCTGGCCATGCAAGAACTTGCCTGGACCAGCCGGGCTCCGCGCCAGCAGGCTGCGGGCCCGGCAGCTTATGGCACCAGCAAGGTGGTAACGCGTGTCGCAATGTCGGCATAGCCGTTACGGCGGCACCAGCTCAGGATGTAGCGCGCGTGTTCACCGCACCACCGGTAGACCACCTCAGGCGTCATCTTCAGCTCAGGGCTGTGTTCGCGGCGATCCTTGATCAGCGGGCCAAGGTAGTCGACAAGCTTTGCGGCGGTGTCGTACCCCACATGTGCCGTGCTGGCGAGCGTTTCGTGGTTGACTGCCCGGCCTGATGCGATCGCCCCGGCCAGCCGCGCGGCAGTCGTCCCTTTCCCTTTCGCAAAGTATGAATGGATCCGCGGAATATCCGGCGGGCTGCTGCCCGGGGGGAACTGACGGGTCGCCAGATTGCCGCCTCTGACCGCAATCTCAATGGCATCGATGAGCGGCTGGGGCCCGGTCGCCTTCCGGTAGATGCCCACCACTTCGGGCTGCTCGACCGCCTCGTCCAAATGATCACGTTCAAGCCCGTGGCCTTGCGCGGCGAAGATCACTGGCGTCTGCCGGCCCGCATCGCGCAGGGCGTTCAAGACATCAAGCCCGTCGAATGAGTACTCGATCGCGTAATCGTTCCAGGTAAGGTCGGCCACCACTACGTCAAACCTCAGGCGCTCAGCCACCGCGCGGTCAACTGCCGCCTTGTCTGCGGCGATCCGCACCGTGGCGTCGCTCAGCGACTGTTGCAGAAGCGGCTCGATGATCTTTCCGAGCGCGGCAGCGACCAGAATACGCGGCCCGTCCTGCATTGATTCCCCCCAACTGGTCATCAAGGTCAGGATATCGGGCTGCCAATCTGGCCAGGGCTGGCCGGCGATCATTCGGCCCGGGGGTTTCCAGCGGAAGCGGCGGACGGCGACGAATGCCCCGGCGACGCCCCAGGCGTGCAGCACGCCGAGGCTCTTCCAGTCCAATCCGGTGTGCTGGGTGAACGGGCCGAGCAGGGCCTCGTTGAACGGCCGGACCGGCAGCATGCCGGAAATGCGGTTCAGCATGACGGAGTGAATCGGTCAGGCAGCCCGCGGCCGGTCAGTGTCCGGTGAATCGTGCCTCGCGGCGCTCGATGAAACTGCGCAGGCCTTCGGACGCGTCCTGGCTGCGCAGGAGCCCGGGCAGCAGCGAGGCGATCTGCTCGCGCGCCGCGTCCGGGCCCTGATTCCGCCCGGTGCGGGCGCTGGCGAGCGTGCCCTGCACCCCCAGCGGCGCCTGCCGGGCGATGATCTGGGCAAGTTCCCGCGCCCGCCCGATCTGCGACCCGGCCGGCACGACTTCCTGCACCAGCCCGATCCGCAGCGCCTCGGCGGCACCGAATTCCTCCGCGGTGAGCAGGAAGCGCATCGCATTGCCCCAGCCGAGCTGCGCGGGCGCGCGGAAGGTGGCGCCGCCGAATGGCAGGATCCCGCGGCCGATCTCCAGCTGGCAGAACCGCACGTCGTCAGCGGCGACCACGATGTCGGCGGCGAGGGCGAGCTCGATGGACAGGGTGTAAGCAATGCCGTTGACCGCCAGCACCACCGGCTTGGGTACCGGATCGCGCCAGACCGCGAACGGGTCGAAGCGGTGCGAGCCGCAGATCGCGGCCGGGCCGTGCTCGGCCACTGCGGGACCGACCTCGGCCAGGTCGAGGCCGGCCGAAAAGTGCTCGCCGTGCGCGAACAGCAGGCCGGCCCGCAGCTCATCGTCGGTGCCGAGGAGCTCGTACGCGGCGCCGAGCGCATCGATGGTCGCCAGGTCGAAGGCGTTGCGCTTCGCCGCGCGGTTGATCCCGATGAGCAGTACGTGTTCATCGCGCTCGACGGTGATGGGCTCGGTCAACGTGCGCTCCTAGCCAGCGGGGAAGTTGCCGGTCGGCTTCGACTCTACGGACTGCCGCCGGGATAGCGTAGGACCCGCCCGGCTGGCATCTAAAATGGCTGGCCGCCGAGCGCGGCTGGGTGGCGGCAGCGACGGATCGGGGTAGGCCCGTTAAATAAAACTCCCCGATGTCGGGGAGCAGCTGGAGAAGATGTTCCTCACCCTCGCCTGACCAGCGGACGGCGCGGCTGGCGCGGATGTGCAGGAGGAGGAGGGGAGCACGGACACTAGCCGCCCTGAGCATCCAGCCGGTGCCGCGGAGCCAGCGGACGGCACTGAGCCCGATGCCCGCTTCACCCTCGCCAACGAGCGGACCTTCCTGGCCTGGAGCCGCACTGCCCTCGCCCTGGTGGCTGCCGGGCTGGCGATCGTCCAGCTGCTGCCGCCATTCCCCGGGGTGCCGTGGGGCCGGCACATCATCGGCACCCCGCTGATCATCCTGGGCTCCGTCGTCGCCGTGGTCAGCTACCTGGAATGGACGCGCAACCAGCGCGCGCTGCGCCGCGGAGAGCCCATGACCCGCTCGCGCCTGCCCGGCGTCCTGTCGGCGACGATCGCGATCATCGGGCTGGTCGCCGCGGTGCTTGCGCTGGTGTCGGGGGTGACCGGGAGCCGATGATGCCCGATGAGGACATGGCGGACCCCGATCCCGGGCTGGCGCGCCAGCGGACCGAGCTGTCCTGGACCCGGACGGCGATCTCTTTCGCGGCACTGGGCGGGTTCCTGCTCAAGAGCCGTCCGTACGCGGGCATCCCGATCATGGCGCTCGCCGTGCTGATCTGGAAGCTTGGCCGGATGTCCTGCGCGCCGCGGGCCGGGCAGGCCCGCTCCGGGCTGCTGCTGCTGATCGCGGTGGCGGTCACCGCCGTGTCGGTCGCCGCGCTGGCGATCACCCTGCTAAGCCCGGAGTCACCCGGATTCCGGCCCTGATCAGTCACCATCCGGCCAGCCAGCAGGTCCTCGGCGGGCTGCGGCGTTGCCTCCCGCGTCAGTTCCGGGTTTGGCGCCAGAACCTGCTGAGCAGGGGTAACGGATAGGGTTGTGCATTGCCGCCATCGTGCAATGCCGCTGAGGAAAGGACCTGCTGATCTCGTGGACGAGTCCACTCCGAAAGGCCACAAGGCGGCGGCCGCCCCGGTGCCGGACACCGATCCGCGGCCCGCGGCCGGCGATCACAAGTTCGTGGTGGCCGCCAGCCGGCTGCCGGTAGACCGGGTCGAGGGCTCCGGCGGCGGGGTCGACTGGCAGCCCAGCCCCGGCGGGCTGGTAACCGCCCTGGAGCCGGTGATGCGGGAGGCCGGCGGCGCGTGGGTCGGCTGGGCCGGCATCGCGGGCATGCCGCCGGAGCCGTTCGACACGGGCGGAATGCACCTGGTCAGCGTCGGCCTGTCGGCCGGGGAGGTCCGTGACTACTACGAGGGCTTCTGCAACGCCACCTTGTGGCCGCTGTATCACGACGTCATCGCGCGGCCGGAGTTCCACCGGCAGTGGTGGGACGCCTATGTCACGATCAACCGTCGCTATGCGCACGCGGTGGCCGAGCAGGCAGCCATCGGCGCGACCGTATGGGTGCACGACTACCAGCTCCAGCTGGTTCCGGGGATGCTCCGCGAGCTGCGCACCGACGTGCGCATAGGTCACTTCACCCACATCCCGTTCCCTGGGTACGAGATCTTCGCCCAGCTGCCCTGGCGCAGGCAGATCGTCCAGGGCCTGCTCGGTGCCGACTTGCTCGGATTCCAGCGCGGCGGCGATGCCACGAACTTCCTGCGGGCCTGCCGGCGGACGGCCAGGCTGGCCACCCGCGGATCCCTCGTGCGGGTCCCGGATTGTCCGCAGGGCGATCAGCGCGGCGGACGTGAGGTGCGCGCCGCGGCCTTTCCCATCTCGATCGACTCGGCGGGGTTCGGGGAGATTGCCAGGCGCGCGGACGTCCGGGCCCGGGCCAGCGAGATCCGGACGGCCCTGGGCAACCCCGGCGTCGTCCTGCTCGGCATCGACCGGCTCGACTACACCAAGGGCATCCTGCACCGGCTGAACGCTTACGGGGAGGTGCTCAGCGAGGGCCGCCTGGGGCTGCCCGAGGCGGTGCTCGTCCAGGTCGCGAGCCCCAGCCGGGAACGTGTCGAGCATTACCGCCGGCTGCGGGATGAGGTCGAGGTAACGGTGGGCCGGATCAACGGGAAGCACGGCGAAGTGGGCAACCCGCCGGTGCACTATTTGCACCAGTCATACCCGCGCGAGGAGATGGCCGCCCTGTACCTTGCCGCCGACGTCATGCTGGTGACCCCGCTGCGGGACGGCATGAACCTCGTCGCCAAGGAATACGTCGCCTGCCGGCACGATGAGACCGGGGCGCTGGTGCTCAGCGAGTTCACCGGCGCGGCAGACGAACTCAGCAGCGCGTTCATCGTCAACCCGCACGACATCGAGGGCCTGAAGGACGCAATCGTGCGCGCGGCGACCATCTCCCCGCAGCAGGCCAGGCGCCGGATGCGCTCGATGCGGCGGCGCGTGCAGGACCACGACGTGGCGCACTGGGCGGCGACCTTCCTGGCTGCGCTGGACCAGGCGCCGGCCGACAGCCCGCCGGCCTGACCAGCCGCCGCCAGTGCCCTGCACCGCGCTGGCCTGCTCACCGCTGATTAGGCGGGCAACTCCGGGGCAGGGCTATCAGCGATCAGGCGGGTAGGGCTCCCGGACAGGGCTAGCACCGCTGACCAGATCAGGAAGAGTGTGATGCTCGATGACGTCACAGCCGCCCGGCGGAGGCCGGCCTAGCCCTGACCGTCGGCCCCAGGTAACGGAAAGCCGGGAGGCGCCCGCTCAGCATGTGGTGCGGCGGACGCGGATCGGCGGGTGGTGGGTCGCTTCAGCGCTCTTCGCCGTAATCCTGCTGCTACTGCTGATCTTCATCCTGGAGAACAGCCAGCGGGTAGACATCAGTTTCTTCGGCGCGCACGGGCACCTGCCGCTTGGCGTCGCGCTGCTGCTGGCAGCGGTCCTCGGTGTGCTGCTCGTGGTGATCCCGGGAACCGCGCGCATCGTGCAGCTGCGGGTGGTGGCCCGCCGGCATCGCGGCATCGATGCCAGGCACGCTGCCCGCAGCCAGCAGGTCAAGCCCGCGGAACCGATTTCGGGCGCGGCGTCCCCGGGCGCCGCGGGCCCCGGCACCGCGGGCGCCGGCCCGGCTGATCCGACGGGTCCGGCCGGGCCGGCCACCCACTCCAGTTAGTCGTCAAAGGTCAGATGTGAATTGACGGCTTGTGCCCGCGCTGCATATTCGGGAAGCTCAATCACGCTCACCCCGGCGCCTGTCAGTAGCTCGTAGCCCTGGCAGTCGGCCACGAACAGGGAAGGCTCGCGCCAGGCCATGACGACGCGGGGTATCCCGGCATCGAGGATTAGCTGCGTGCACGTACGCGGCCGTGAGCTGCGCTGCGAGCACGGCTCAAGAGTGCTGTAAATCGTGGCCTTCGACAGCCGGGGGTCTCCTGGTGGAAGCTTGGCAAGTGCCGCTTCCTCAGCATGCACGCTCGCATCGGTTTCGCGTGAGTACCCGCGGGCGATTTCCTGCCCGTGCTCACCCACGATGACCGCGCCGACTGAATAGGCGCTCTCCTTCGGGGGGCACCGTTGCGCAAGCTCGATGGCGAGCTCCATCCATTTGCGGTCTGCGCGGCCGGACTGAGCCATTTGCTTAGTCCTCTCCCGCACCGCCGCTCACGCTGTGCCGTGCGAACGTCGGGCGCAGATCATCCACCGCATCCTGAAATTCGCTGACCTTAACTAGGCTATCCGGCTCAGCACGTCCCGGCTCAGGTAGTCTCAGCACGTCCCGGCTCAGGTAGTGTTGCGGTCGGTAACAGCGGACGCGCCCAGGAGCGGTGGACGGGCCCGCCGAGCAGCGGACGTGCCAGGGAGGTGAGACCCGTTATCGCCAGATCGGGCCGGGTACTCTGCCTTCGCGGCCATGCGGTCCACCTGGCATAGGTGACCCGGAGAGCGCCCATCGTCACCATGAAGGGGCGCTCATGACGTCTTCCCCGGCAACTCCTCCCCGACCTAGCTCCCCGCCACCTCCGCCCTCGCTCACCCGGTCGGCCATCGTCACCAGGCTCCGGGCGGCGGGATGCGTCTTCGCCGAAGACGAGGCGCAGTTGCTGATCTCGGCGGCACCAGTGCCAGGTGACCTCGCCGCGATGGTGGACCGGCGGGCGGCCGGCCTGCCGCTGGAGCACGTCCTCGGCTGGGCTGAGTTCTGCGGCCTGCGGATAGCCGTGGATCCCGGTGTGTTCGTGCCTCGCCGCCGCACCGAGTTGCTGGTCCGTGAGGCCGCTGCCCTGGCTCGGGGGATCTCTTCCGGCACCCGCGAGGCCGCCTCGGGTGCCCGCGGGGCTGCCTTCGGCCGCCTCGGCCAGCCGCGGGCCGTCGTCGTTGACCTGTGCTGCGGCTCAGGCGCGATAGGCGCCGCGATAGCCGCCGCGCTGTCCTGGCCGGCCGCCGGCCAGCACGGTCAGGTCGAGTTGCACGCTGTCGACATCGACCCCGCCGCGATCCGATGCGCCCGCCGCAACATCGACGGTGTCGGCCAGGTGTACGAAGGCGACTTGTGCGAGCCGCTGCCGGCCGGGCTGCGGGGCCGCGTGGATGTCCTGGTCGCCAGCCCGCCTTATGTGCCCGCCGATGAGGTCAGGCTGCTGCCCAGGGAGGCCCGTATGCACGAGCCGCCGATGGCGCTGAACGGCGGCGCGGACGGGCTCGACCTCGTGTCCCGGTTGATCGCCGCAGCGCCGCCGTGGCTCGCCCCCGGCGGCCACCTGCTGGTCGAGCTGAGCGAGCGCCAGGCGCCGCGCGCCGCCGAAGCCGTCGCCCGCAGCGGGCTGATCCCGCGGGTGGCCAGGTCCGCCGAGCTGGCCGCCACCATCGTCATCGGGACCAGGCCTGCCGCCCGCCCGGACATGAGTGAAATCCCGGTCTCCGGGTAGGCGAAGTACTCGACCAGCGACCTTCACCCATCGCCGGAGGAGAGAAATCCGTCGTGAGCGTAGTACCCGAGATCATGCTGAACAACGGCAAGACGATCCCGCAGCTTGGCTTCGGCGTCTTCCTGGTCGAGCCCGCTGACACCGCCGACGCCGTCATCGTGGCGCTGGAGGCCGGTTACCGGCACATCGACACCGCCGAGATGTACGGCAACGAGAAAGAGGTCGGCGAGGCCATCGGCAAGTCCGGCCTGGACCGGGCCGACGTGTTCGTGACCAGCAAGCTGAGCAACGCCGCCCATCGCCCGGACGACGCCCGCAAGGCCTTCGACCAGTCGCTGGACGCGCTCGGCTTCGACTACCTCGACCTTTTCCTGATCCACTGGCCGCTGCCCACCAGGTACGACGGCGACTTCGTGTCGACCTGGCAGACGCTGGAGGAGTTCTACCGGGACGGGCGGGCCCGCTCGATCGGGGTCTCCAACTTCCAGCCGCACCACCTGCGGCGGCTGCTCGCGGAAAGCGACATCCGGCCCGCGGTCGACCAGATCGAGGTAAACCCGTACTTGACCAGCCTCGACCTGCGCACGTTCTGCGCCGAGCATCAGATCACGGTCGAAGCCTGGTCGCCGATAGCGCGGGGTAAGGCGCTCGACGACCCGGATATCGTCATGATCGCCGGCCAGGCAGGCAAGAGCCCCGGCCCAGGTGGTGCTGCGCTGGCATATCCAGCGTGGCGACATCATCTTCCCGAAGTCGGTAACCCCCGCCCGCATCAAGGAGAACTTCGACATCTTCGACTTCGAGCTGTCTGACCAGGACATGGAGGCGATCAGCGCGCTGGATGCCGGGACCAGGACCGGGCCATCCGGGCAAGTTCGACATGATCCCGGGCTAGCTGCACTGGCCGGCCAGACCGGGCGGCCGCCCCGGCTGGCGGTCGTCCGGGCCTGGGTCAGGTGTTCCCGGATCCGCCAGGAACTCGCTGAGTGCCCGGTAGTAGGGCGCGATAGTGCCGGTGTCCGCGTACTCGCTGGCGCCGTGCTGGCCGTCGCCGCCGATGCCGAAGGCGACGGCGGCAATGCCGCGCTGGTAGTAGAAGCGCGCGTCGCCTGCGCCGTGCTTGCGCAGGAAACCGCCGCGGTAACCCTGGTTCCGCGCGGCCCGCTGCAGGCTGCGTACCTCCGGGCGATCGGTATCGGCGCGGTGCGGCGGGTCGGCATGATCGACCTCGGCCGTGACGCCGGGCTCGCAGCAGGCGGTCAGATAGGCCGCGATCTCATCGCCGGACCTGCCGTTGAAGTCCGCGTCCCCGGGCGGGAACCTGATGTCGAGCCAGGCCTCGGCCAGGTCCGGGATCTGGTTGCGGGTGGTGTTGGGGGTCTGGATTCTCGCCAGGTTGACGGTGGTCCGCCAGGCCTCTTCGGTGGCGACGGGGTACCTGGCCAGCACGTTGCCCACGCTGTGGTGCAGCTTGACCAGGGCGTTGTCGCCAAGCCACTGGTACGCGCTGTGCGCCCCATGCCCGGTAGCCCGCAGCGTCGCGGTGACGATTCCCTTGGACTCGGTCACGATATCCAGTCCGCTGTGCTCGCCGATGACGACGAAATCGCCGCTGACGCCCCGCTCAAGCTGGTGCAGCGTGCCGTCCCGGCCGCCGACCTCCTCGTCGGTCACCAGCTGCAGCGCGATCGGGTACGGCAGTCGGCCGGCCAGCTCGCCGAATACCTGCGCCATGACCAGCGCCGACAGCTTCATGTCCTGGGCGCCCCTGGCGTACAGCCGGGTGCCATCGCGGCGCGGCCGGAACTGGTCTGGCGGCGCCGGCACCACGTCAAGGTGCGCGTTGAGGATGACCCGGAACCGCGATCGCCGCGTCCCGGGATAGACCAGCGCGCTCGGCTTTCCGTTGGAGTCGAACCGCTCCACCGTGCCGCCGGGGCCGGCGAACCCGAGTACATAGCCGAGTGCCCGGCGCAGGTCATCGGGCCGGTCGCAGGTCGATGGCACAGCAAGTAGCTCGCAGGCAGCAGTCAGGAATGCCTCGGTATCCATCGCAACATCCTCCCGCGGATCGCTGCCGCGCCGGCATGAGACAGTGGCCCGCATGAGCCAAGTCCCGAGAGTGGGCGTCGTGTTCCGGCCGCAGCTGCCGCCCGAGCGGCTGCGCGAGTTCGTAATGTCGGCGGAAGCGGCCGGCCTGGATGACGTCTGGCTATGGGAAGACTGTTTCGCGGAAGGCGGTCTGGCCAGCGCTGCCGCCGCGCTCCCGTGGACTAGCTCGGTGCGGATCGGCCTGGGCCTGATGCCGGTGCCGCTGCGCAACCCGGCGCTGGCGGCCATGGAGATCGCGACGCTGGCGCGGCTGTTTCCCGGCCGCTTCGTCCCCGCCGCCGGGCACGGCGTGCTGCCGTGGATGGACCAGGTGGGGGCCGGGGCCAGGTCCCCGATGAGGCTGCTGCGTGAGTGGGTGACGGCGACCAGGTCTTTGCTCGGCGGGCAGAGCGTCACGGTCGGCGGGGAGTACGTGCGGCTGAACCGGGTTGCCCTGGGCTGGCCGCCGGATGCTGCCCCGCCGCTGCTGGTCGGCGCGCGCGGGCCGAAGACGCTCGCGCTGGCCGGGGAAATCGCCGACGGCCTCGTGCTCGATGCGGGCATCTCGCCCGTCCGCGTCGGCCGTGCGGTCGCGGCGGCCGCAGCGGCCCGGCCCCAGGAGCCGCCTCCTGCGGCCCGGCCCCAGGAGGCGGCTGCGGCCCGGCTCCAGCAGGTCGTCGTGTACCTGTTGTGCGGTGCTGGGCCAGCTGACTGGGAGCGGATCGAGGCAGAACTCGCCGAGTCAGCGGAGCCGCGCACCGACCGGGCCGCGGTCGGGTCGCCTGCCGATGTAGCGCACGCCATCCGCCGGGTCGCCGACGCGGGCGCGACCACCATCGTGCTGCAGCCGACCGCGAACGACCAGGACACCGGCGCGCTGATCGGGCTCGCTGCCGCTGCACGAGCCGCGCTGCACAGCGCCTGCAACCCCGGCCGGATGTAGGTCTCGACGGACTGGCCCCTCTCGCTGAGGGGAAAACCAGTGGCGTGCACCCCGTGCGGCCTGGTTGCGTGGCCTGCATGACTGGGTTCGATGATCCCGAGTTCTTCGGTGAGCGGTGGGCGGATGCCTATGTGCAGGGTCCGGGTCCCGATGGCCCCGATCCTGCCCTCGCGGTGGAGTTCCTCGCCGGGCTATCAGACGGCGGCCGGGTCCTGGAACTGGCGATCGGAACCGGCCGGGTGGGGCTGCCGCTGGCCGGCCGGGGCGTCACCGTGGAGGGCGTCGAGGCCTCTGCGCAGATGGTGGCACGGCTCCGTGCCAAGCCGGGCGGCGAGCAGATCCCGGTCACCATCGGCGACTTGGCCGATGTGCCGGTAACAGGGCCGTTCCGGCTCGTGTACCTGGTGTTCAACACGCTGTTCAACCTGCCCAACCAGGACCGGCAGATAGCATGCTTCCGCAACGTCGCGAAGGTCCTGGACCCGGACGGGATGTTCGTCATCGAATGCCTCGTGCCCGACCCGGCCCGGTTCGACCGTGGCCAGCGCGTCGAGGCGCTGGCCGTGACCGAAGACTCAGCGACGATAGAGGTGCTCAGGCACGACCCAGTCGCCCAGCGCTACAGCACTCAGAAGATCACCTTCAGCGGCCAGGGGATCCGGATGCTGCCGGTAGCGCTGCGCTACGCCTGGCCGAGCGAGCTCGACCTGATGGCCAGCCAGGCCGGCCTCCGGCTCACCGAGCGGTACGCAGGCTGGGACCGGCGGCCGTTCGGGTCCGACAGCATCAGTCACGTCTCGGTGTACCAGCCAGGCTGACCAGCAGGCGGACGAGACCGTCGGCATCCCGTCGGCGCCGCACCGAGGCCTCCCGGATGGCGTGCCGCGCCGAGGCCACCTGGATGGCGGCGGCCCCGGCGCCTTGGTGATCGCGTCGCTACGGTCCGCTACTTCCGCACGGGCCGCACGATCAGGTAGACCGGCCCGGTCCGCGAGCAGGCCCTGAACGGGAACGGGATCAGCTTGGACCTGGTCTGATTCGGCGGGAACACCCGCAGTCCGGCGGCAGTGACCGGATGGCATACCGACGCCGGGAAGTTGCCGGCGTCCACGATTTGCAGCACGGCCGTCGCGGTCTTGCCACGCCCGATCGTCACGGAGTGCGCGGTGCGAGTAAAGGCAGCCCTGCTACCGAGCCGGTGGCGGTGCAGGTCGATGGCCCTGACGAAGGGGAAGCCGTTCAGTGTGCAGCGATGCCCGGACAAGTTGGTGAACTCCAGGTGATAAAAGGTGCTGCCGGCCGTTCCGCTGCCATTTGTGTTAATCCAGATGACCAGCCCGGGTGTCTCGCATGCGCGCGGGACAGCCCGGGCAGCCGGGGCAGCCGGGGCAGCGGGCGATCCCGGCGCCGCAAGCGCAAGGCCGGGCAGCAGAAGCACGGCGGAGGCGGCGGCTGCCGAAGCGGCAATCCGGCGCACGGCGCGGGTGGTCAGTTTCATGATTCCCCCTCAGGTATGGCTAGCTAGGTTCCGGTGACTAGCAATAAGTATGGGCAGTGACTGCCCGGCGGAAAAGACGACCGGCCGTATCGCGGGCGAAAGCTGACTCACGGATGATCCGGGAGGTTCTGACGCACGAATCTTCCGCGATCAAGAAGCGCTCGCCGATTGTGTGGCTGTGGTGGCTGCGGCGTTATGGTGGCTGTGGGTGCGGGCTGTGATGGCTATGGGCTGTGGGGGTGTTGTGCGGCTCAGGGCCGGGCTGTCCATTCGATGGTCAGTCGCCGGTCGTGCCTGGCGGGGCGCCCGGGCGCAATCGACGTCAGGGGCAGCCCGGAATCGATCCGGCTAACTGGCGCAGCTCAGCGCCGTGATCAGGGCCGGGCCGGAGTATCGTCGTGTCCAGCAGAGATCAATTATGCGCTTTGGCGGTGTGTCCGTGCGTGACATCCTCAGCCAGGGCGGGGATGGTGGGCCCAGCCCGCGGCGCCGCCGTCGCCTGGCAGTGGCCGCCGTTCTCGCCGTGCTGCTGGCTGTCGTGGTGGTCTTGCACTTCCCACGGCACCGGCCGTCCCCGGCGCGGCATCCGCTGGCCTCTTCCGCGTCGCCGCCAGCCGCCGGCCGCAGGTCGGCCGAGCCGGACGGGATTATCGGCGACACCTTGCCCTGGGACGCCGGCCTCCGGCTGCCCGTGACCGGCGAGCAGCCGGCCTGGCTCTCGCCGTGCACCGGCCGCAGCCAGCCGATCGGCGGCCTGCTGCGGGACCCGTCCGGGTACCTGTTCGCCCGCGTCGGCGGCGGCTGGACGGTCCGGCCCGATACTGGCGCCGGGCCAGGCTGCGACGGCTGCGCCGGCCCGCCGGTGCCGGTCTACTTTCTCGCTGACCGCCGCTGTCCGTGACCCGAGTCGCCGTGGCGGACGACGTCGCGCCGGCCGCCACCATCGGCGCCTTGTGGCTGACCAACTACCCGCCAGGTGCCGACATGAGCACCGCGGCGGGGGTGGCACAGCAAGTCAGCGACTCCGGCGCGCCGCTCGGTCCGCAGCTAAGGCTGCCAGCCGGATACGCGATCAAGCGGGCGACTGGCCACGGCCTGCTGCTAGCGCCAGCGGTCCCGCAATCCGGCCGGGCCGTCGACATGCTGTGGGATCCGGGCTCCCGGCGGACCAGCCGGACCTTTGCCGGAGTGCTCGCAGCGAGTGCCAGGGACATCGCCTGGGCTCCGCGTTGCGCCCCGCGCTGCCGGGTGCATGTGCTGGATCTGGCGACCGGCCGGGATACCGTGGTCAAGCTGCCCCGCGGGAACTCGGTGGCTAGCGGCGCGTTCAGCCCGGACGGCGGATTCCTTGCGCTCCAGGTGGGCCTTAGCCCAAACGCGAATAGCGGCGCGGGACCGACTCAGCTCGAAGTGGTGCCGGCTGGCGGTGGACGGCTGACAGCGGTGCCGGGAAGCGCGGTGAGCAGCGACGCCCTTGATGGCAGGTCGGTGCCGAACTCGGCCGCGCTGATAGTCGGCTAGCGCGGCAGCCCGCTCCTAGGATGACCCCAGTGAGCGGAGATAAGGCAGCGGCAGAGCCCGGCCGGAAGCGCCGGGCAGTTAGCGCCATACTGCCTGGCGGCGCCGGCCCGGATGCCGTCGCCCGGGACGCCGAGGGCCAGGATGCGCAGGATCGGGATGCTGCGCCCGCGGCCGCGGGCAGCATGCCGCCGATGCCGGGCAGCGCGCTGTGGGGCTGGGCCGGGCCGCTGCTGATAACGCTGTTCGGCGCATTCCTCCGGTTCAGCCGGCTCGGGCTGCCCAGGGCGGTCGTCTTCGACGAGACTTACTACGTCGGCGACGCGTGGGGCATCCTGCGGCACGGCGTCGAGATCGTGCATGTCAAGAACGCCAACGCGCTGCTGCTCCGGGGTAACACGCATATCCTGGCCGGCACCCAGGCCGAGCTGGTCGCGCATCCGCCGCTCGGCAAGATCACGATAGCCGCCGGGGAGTGGCTGTTCGGGCTGACGCCGTTCGGCTGGCGGTTCTCGGTGGCCCTGGTCGGTTCGCTGTCCATCCTGCTGCTGGCCCGGATCGTGCGGCGGATGACCCGTTCCACCCTGCTCGGCTGTGTGGCCGGCCTGCTGATGGCGCTGGACGGGTTGGAGTTCGTGCTCAGCCGGACCGCGATCCTGGACATCTTCGTGATGTTCTGGGTGCTGGCCGCGTTCGGCCTGCTGGTGATCGACCGGGACCGGACCAGGGCCCGGCTAGCCGCCGCGGCCGCCGCCGGGCCCGCCGCGGCCGCCGGGCCCGACTGCGGCCCGGGCGGCCCGGGCGAAGGCGGCGGCGGGCCCGGGCTCGGGATCCGCTGGCTGCGGGTACTGGCCGGAGTGTGCCTGGGCTGCGCCACGGCATCCAAGTGGAACGGCGTCTGGTACATCCTCGCGTTCGGCGGCCTCGCCGTCGCCTGGGACCTGAGCGCACGGCGGGCTGCCGGGTTCGGCCGCAGCCTGTCCGCGGTGGCCCGGCACGACGCCAAATGGCTGCCGCTGTGGTTCGGCCTTATCCCGGCCGCCGTCTACGTCGCCTCGTGGGCCGGCTGGTTCGCCAGCCCTGATGGCTACAACCGGGCCGGCACCGTCCTGGCCAGTCACCATCAGCACACCTCCGCCATCGCGGCCTGGCTTGCCGACAACAAATGGATGCTGCAGTTCGGCCTCGGCCTGCATGCCCAGCCGGGGACAACGCAGCCGTACCAGTCCAACCCGCTGGGCTGGCTGGTGCTGGCCCGGCCGATCTCCTTCTTCTCCGCCTGCCTGCCGCCAGGTGTCCATAAGTGCGGAACGGCCGGGTCCACCGAGCAGGAGGTGCTGGCGATCGGCACCCCGCTGATCTGGTGGGCCGCCACCGCGGCAATGTTGTGCTGCCTGATCTGGTGGCTGCTGCGGCGGGACTGGCGGGCCGGGTCGGCGCTGCTCGGGCTCGCCGCGGGCTGGCTGCCGTGGATCTGGTTCGCCTGGCACGACCACCGGACTGAGTTCTTCTACTACGCCGTGGTCTTCGAGCCCTTCCTGATCATCGCACTCACCTTGTGCCTCGGACTGATCATCGGCCCGGCCAGCGTCCGGACTCCCGGCCGCCGGGCCGCGGGGGCGGTGGCGGCCGGCGGCTACCTGCTGGCCGTCCTGGCGAACTTCGGCTACCTCTATCCGGTCCTGGCCGCCAGGGCAATCCCATATGCGTCCTGGCTGTCCAAGATGTGGCTGCGTAGCTGGGTCTGACCCCGGCCAGGCCGCGGCGGATCCGGCCCGAAGGCCCCGTTTAAAATGGGATTGGACGGACACTGCCCGGTTTGCGTTACTATGCCAACCGGCTGTAGTTCGCTGACCTGCTGCGACGACCTGCCTGCCGGGTGAGTGACGGAGCGGGCGCGGGCCCGCCGGGCGCTGCTTGCCGCTCGGCCGCAGCACTACTGACAAGGCAGGTGGCGAGCCGACCGTGCGGGTGTTCAACGCGAGCTTGACGCAGGGTACCTGGCATGCCCGGCTGGGCCGGGCCGGGCGGGCGAAGCCGGCCGGCGGCCGGGTCCGATGACGACCGGACTGCCCGGCAAGGTCGCGGTCGTGACCGGCACGGCGCACGGCATCGGCGCCGCCATCGCCGACATGCTCCGCGGCGAGGGCGCGGCCGTGCACGGTGTCGACAAGGACACCGCCGACCTGACCAGTGCCGCCGCGGTAGCGGAGTTCTTCGCCGGGCTCGGCGATGTCGACATCCTGGTCAACAACGCCGGCGGCGTCTGCGGGCAGGTCGGCCACCCGCTGGAGGAAGTGTCAGCGGACGACTGGCACCAGGTGGTCGACGCCAACCTCACCACCGCCTTCCTGTGCACGCGCGCGGTGGCGGCGGGCATGAAGGAGCGCCACTGGGGCCGGATCGTGAACATCTCGTCGGCGGCCGGCCTGACCGTCAGCCGGACCGGCATCCAGGCGTACGCCAGCGCGAAGGCGGGCCAGATCGGCTTCACCCGGCAGCTGGCGCATGAGCTCGGCCCGTTCGGCATCACGGTGAACTGCATCGCCCCCGGCTTCATCCGCTCCAACCCGACGACCGAGCGGCAGTGGGAGAGCTACGGCGAAGACGGCCAGCGGGAGCTGGTAGCGGGCATCGCCATGCGCCGGCTGGGGCTGCCCGCTGACATTGCCAACGGCGTCCGGTTCTTCACCGCCGAGCGTTCCTCGTGGGTAACCGGGCAAACTATGGCGATCGACGGCGGCAGTGCATTCCTTTGACTCCGGCGACGCCCGGTACATACGGGAACTCGCCGAGTTCGTGGCCGTGCCCAGCGTCAGCCGGGACGCCAGCCCGGACACGATGCGCGCCGCCGCGCGCTGGCTCGCCGGGCAGCTGGCGTTCGCCGGCGGCCGGGTGGTCGAGACCGACGGTCACCCGGTCGTCCGGGGGGAATGGTTCGGCGCGGCCGGGGCGCCGACCATCCTGGTCTACGGGCATTACGACGTGCAGCCGACCGGCAACCTGGCCGAGTGGCAGACGCCGCCGTTCGAGCTGCGCGCCGACGGCGACATCACCCGCGGCCGCGGCGTGACGGACGACAAGGAGCCGGTTTACATCACGGTTAAAGACCGCCCAGGCGTTCCTGGCTCAGGACGGTGGCCTGCCGCTGAACGTTAAGTTCCTGTTCGAGGGCGAGGAGGAGGTCGGCAGCCCGCACCTGCCCGCGTTCGTCCGCGCGCACGCCAGCGAGCTGGCCGCAGATCTGGTGATCTCGGCGGACGGGGCTATGTGGCGGCCGTCCGAGCCGTCGCTGTCGCTGCGCTGCCCGACGCTGGTGACGGTAGGCCGGGCTGACTGGGTCACGCCGGTGTCGTCGGCCGAGACCATCGCCTCCCTCATCCCGGACTCGCGACTGGTGGTGTTCGAGAAGTCGGGTCACTCGCCGCAGATCGAGGAGGCCGATAGGTTCCAGGCCGTGATCCGCGACTTCCTGCATGACGTGCTCGGGCCCGGTCACCCGGCGCCGCTCCCCGCCGCTGACAATTCCCTTTCGCGGTCGGCACCTGGCCTACCGTAGGGTCATCGGAAACCGCCGGACCGGGCCGGGGCTGGCAGCCAGCGCTGCTGGCCGGTCCGGTGCGCAGTCTTCCGAGGAGGTGCGCGGTGCTGGTTGGCGGCATGGTCCAGTCGCCGGTCCTGGTCGGCCGGGACGACTTCCTCACGCTGGCGGCAGACCGGCTGGCCGCGGTCGGAGCGGGCGCGGGCCAGCTGCTCTTCATCGCCGGCGAGGCCGGCATCGGCAAGACGCGGCTGCTCGGGTCGATCGAGCGGCAGGCCCGCCGCGGCAAATTCGCCGTGGTCCGCGCGGCGGCGTTCCCCGGCGACGCGGCGTCGTTCGCCGGCCTGCTGCTGGACCTGGCCAGCAACCTGATCTCCGCCGCCGAGCCTGCGCTGACCGATCTCGGCCGGAGCCTGTCGTCGCGGGTGCGGGCGATCTCGGCCGGCGCCGACGGCGACGCGCACCACCGCCGGCGGCTGCTGGTGCAGGATTTGGTCGACCTGCTGGCCTCAGCAGACTCCGGGACGCCGGTGCTGATGATCCTCGAAGACCTGCACTGGGCCGACGAGCTGAGCCTGGACGTGCTCGGCCACCTGGCCAGCCGGCTTGCGACCAGGCCCCTGCTGGTCGCGGCCGCGTACCGCAGCGACGAGCTTTACCGGTACCTGCCGATGCGGGATCTGCGGGCCCGGCTGCTATCCCAGCGGCTCGCCGAGGAAATCCGGCTGCCCCGGCTAGAACTGGCCCAGACCGCCACGATGGTCAGCGCCATGCTCGGCCGGCGGGCCCCGGGCGGGGTAGTGGCGGCGGTCCACAAGCGCAGCGACGGCATCCCGCTGCATGTCGAGGAACTCCTCGCTGCCATCGACGAGCAGGCCCTGACCCGGCAGTCCGGCACGATGGTGCTGGCCGCCGCGGTGCCGGACACACTGGGCGACGCCGTGCGGAGCCGGGCGCAGCAGCTGACCGCCGGTGCCCGCGATGTAACCGCAGCCGCCGCGGTTATCGGGCGCTCGTTCGACTTCGACCTGCTGACCGTGGTTACCGAGGCCGACGCGGCGGGGGTGGCCAGCGCGCTGCGGGAACTGCAGGACGTATATCTCGTCTTGCCCGGCGCTGACGAGGTCACCTTCGACTTCCGGCACGCGCTGATCCGCGAGACCCTCTACGCCGACACGGACCTGCCGAGACGGCGCTGGCTGCACGAGCGGGTAGCGCGAGCCGCGTTGGACCGCGGCTACCGCGACGCGTTCGTCTCGGCGCACTTCGAGCAGGCCCAGCATCCCGATCTCGCCTACCAGCATGCGCTGGCCGCCGCCGCCGAGGCTGCCTCGGTATCGGCGCACGGCCAGGCGCTGGAGCTTTACCGCAGGGCGGCGCGCTGCCTGCCTGCCAGCCTGCCGGCCCTGGACCGGGCCGGATTGTTCGCCGCGCTCGGTGACGAAGCCACCGCCGCTGACGACAACACGGCCGCGGCGGAGGCGTACCGAACCGCCCATGACCTGGTTGTGACGGCCGGTGACGTGCGCGCCGCGGCCGCGCTGGTACCGCGAATGGTCGCGGTCGCGCACCTGCTCGGGGACGGTCTCGATGCCCGGGTCGGCATGTTGCAGGCGGCGCTGGACAGCCTGGCCGCCGAAGCTGGCGCGGATCGCGAGCGGGCCAGGCTGCGCTCTGCCATGGCGGCCGCCTATGTGCTGGATGACCGCCTCGACGAGGCCATCAGCCACGCGGAGTCCAGCCGGGCAGAAAGCCAGCGGATCGGCGACGAGGAGGCCGCCCTCAACACTGCTGCCACACTTGGCACGGCGCTCGTGCTGGTCGGCCGGCTGGACGAGGGCTGGCAGTTGCTCGAGGACGCGGTCGTCCGCGCCGTTGGCGCGGAGCAGGAGGCGGAGGCAGCGCGCGCGTACCGGATGATCGGGTCGTGCGCGTCCGTGCTGGTGGAGTACGAGCGCGCGGAGCGCTGGCTGACCGACGGGGTGCATTATGCAGAGCAGGTCGAGCTCTGGAATCACCGGCACTACATGGCGGCGCACCTGGCGCACGTGCAGTGGGCCACCGGCCAGTGGGACACGGCCGCGCAGACCGCGCAGCACGTCCTCGCGGACGGGCGCGGCGGCATCACCACCCGGATCACCGCGCAGTACGTCCTTGGCTATCTTGCCATGGGACGTGGTGACTGGGCCGGCGCCGCCAGCCTACTGACCGAAGCGCTCGCGCAGGGTGAGCAGATGGCCGAGGTGCAGCGGCTGTCACCGCCGCTGTGGGGGCTGGCCGAGGCCGCACGGTGCCAGGGCGACTATGACAGCGCGCTGGCGCTGTGCGAACGTGGCTACACGGCTTCGGCCGATGTCATCGAGGCCGCGGCCCTGTACCCGTACCTGCTCACTGGCGTCCGGGCACACCTCGCGCGCGGCGACGCTGATGCCGCCGAGGCCTGGTCGGACCGGGTCAGCGCGATGCTTGCGGTCCGCCCCATCCCTGGAGCCCTGCCCGCGATCGAGCATGGCCGGGGGCTCATCCTGCTCGCCCGCGGGGACGTGCCCGCGGCACGCCAGGCGCTGGAGTCAGCCGCGGAGTCCTGGCAGGCCCGGCGCAGGTTCTGGGAAGGCACCTGGGCGATGCTGGATCTTGCCGAGGTGGCCGTCAGGGCGCGGCGCCTGGGCGAGGCCGCCCGGCTGATCGACGAGGCACGCACCATCGCGACAGCGGCCGGCGCGGTCACGCTGGCTGATGCGGCCGGCCGGCTGGCCGGGCTGCTGGGCGGCCGGACAGCCGAGCCGTGGTATCCGCTGAGCGAGCGCGAGTTCCAGGTCGCGCAACTGATCGCGGCCGGGCTCACCAACCCGCAGATCGCCGGGCAGCTATTCCTGGCAACCAAGACCGTTTCCGCACATGTCACGCACATCCTCACCAAGCTGGGCGCGGCCCGGCGGGCCGAGATCGCGGCGTGGTGCGCGACGGTCCGGACCGACCAGCCGGACGCCTAGCCCCCAGCGCCAGCGTCCCGGCAGCCCGGCGCGCCGGCGGGCTAGCGCCGGCGGGCTAGCGCCGCTGGCTGAGGTAGGACGGCGCCGCCTGCTTGAACGCGGCGACGGCCGGCTTGTCGCCCTCCAGCTGCCAGTTCTCGGTCTTGTTGAGGTCGAACCAGGTGAAGCCGAGCAACTGGCGGTGCCGCTTCAGCCCGGCGAAGAAATTCTTGATCATCTTGGCCCGCCGGGGGAACGGCCCGACGGCCGTCTCCGCGATCAGGATCGGCTTGGTGCTGAACTTCGCCACGTTGGCCAGCGTGCTGTTGAACAGCGGCGCCCAGCGGTCGTCGGCATGACGTTAGTAGCCGGAGATGCCGACCCAGGTCACGTACTTCTTGCCGGGGCACCAGAGCTTCGGCGGGTGCACCGCACGGTTGATCGTCCAGACCCACTTGACGTTGGTCACGCCGGCCGCGGCGAATACCCGGTGGATATGCCGCCAGGCGGCGATGAACGTGCGCGGCGGCACGTGGCCGAAGCCCCACTGGTACCAGTCGCCGTTCATCTCGTGGCCGAAGCCCAGCGCGATCCTGGCCCGGAATGCCTTCACCGCGGCGGCGTAGGACTTCAGGTAGGAGTCCCAGTGCCCGTTCGCGATGCTGCTCACGGTGTACGGCCGGAACGGCTCGATCTGGATGAACGGCAGCGCGCCCTGGCCGGTCGCCATGCAGGCGTCCGAGGCGTCGAATTTCTTCCCAAAGTTCCGGAAGTAGGTGATCAGGTTCGGCTTGACGCCGGCGGCCTTCACGAACTTCTTGAGGTAAGTCGTGCTCGGCGGTAGGTCATGGGCGACCAGGCCCAGGCAGTGCCCCTTCGGATTAGCCGCGCTCGGGCAGGATCCGGCCGCCGATGCCAGCCGCGCGCCGCGGCCGCTGACCGTAGCGGTCGCCGTGGTCCCCGCCAGCAGCACCGCAGCGAGCGCGCTGGCACCCAGCGAACTCCGGCCGATCCGGCGCATCGTCATCCCCGCCCCCCACCCCCACTCAGTCTCATTGCTCACTTTGCTTGCCAGTTGGACAGATATCATGGCGCGCCGGTTTACCGCGGATGAACGGCGAGTTGCCGGGCTAAATGCCGACCGCTAATCCTGTTCTTCCGCCCCCGCCCGACGGCAGCCCGCCCCGCTCGCCCATTACCGCTATTCGCTGCCCGGCGCGGTGATGAAGTCGATCAGCTCCTCGACCCGGCCGAGGAATTCCGGCTCCAGGTCGGCGAAGCAGGTCACCGATCGCAGGATGCGCTGCCAGCCGGCCGCGGTGTCCTCCGGCCACCCGATGGCGCGCAGCACGCCTTCCTTCCACGGCTGGCCGCGGGGCACCTGCGGCCAGCCGCCGATGCCGAGCACCGCTGGCTTGACCGCTGCCCAGACGTCGATGAACGGATGGCCGGTGATCAGCACGTGCGGTGATTTCGCCCCGGCCGCGATCCTGCTTTCCTTCGACCCGTCCACCAGGTGATCTACCAGCACGCCCAGCCGGCGGGCCGGACCGGGGGAGAAGGCGGCCACGATCGCCGGCAGGTCATCGATGCCGCCGAGGTACTCCACCACGACGCCGGCGTCCCGCAGGTCGTCACCCCAGATCCGCTCCACCAGCTCCGCGTCGTGGCGGCCCTCGACGTATATCCGGCTCGCCCGGGCGACCTTGGCCCGCTGCCGCGGCGCGGGAACCGATCCGGAGGCGGTCCTGGCCGCGGCCGCGCGGCCGGACCCGGCCTGCCCGGCCTGCCCGGCCGGCTGGGCAGGCCGGGCCAGCATGACCCGTTTGCCCTCCAGCAGGAAGGCCTCGGCCAGCGGGAACACCCGGCGCCTGCCGTGGCGGTCCTCGATCGTGACCGCGTGCTTCTCGCAGGAAACCACCGCCCCGCAGAACGCGCCGGCGCTGTCCTCGACGACCAGCCCGGGTTCGGCGGCTACCCGCGGAAGCGGCCGCTGCCCGGGCCGCGGTGGCCGCGCCGCGAGCACGTCCTGGCCGTATTGCCTGCTCCGCACGTGCACGCTCCTCCCGGTCGGGCAGCCGACGCAGGGAAAATACCGCACAAAGGCACCGGCCGGCGGCTGCCACTCCGCAGCCGGCGGCGTTAGTGCCCTGGCTGGCCGGCGAACTCCTGCTGCCGGGCATCCGGGAAGAGCACGCGCGCGACGTGCTGGGTGTCCAGGTACTCCCGGACCGAGGTGATCTTCCCGTCGCGGACGGTGAAGACGCCGATGCAGCGGTTGTGGTACGCGGCGCCGCCGCGGGCGGTGCCCTGCGAGGTCCACTCGGCCACCGCCTGATCACCGTCGCTAATGACGCTGGTGAGCTCGATGCCTACCCATGAGCCCGGCTCAAGCAGCGTGCGCACGCCGCCGAGGAAATCGGCGACGATGGTCTCGCGGCCGCGCCATGTCCCGGACAGGGGCAGGTCACCGGGGTAGTCCCAGGTGACATCGTCGGCAAAGACGTCGTGGACCGCGTCGAGGTCACCGTCCCGGACGGCCTCGACGTAGCGGATGACAGTGCTGGCGGGATCGGTCATGCTGATTCCTCCTCGGGAATGATGACTACGGCGTTGCCGCGGATGCGGCGTTCTTGCAAGTCGGTGATGGCCATGGCGGTATCGGCCCAGTCGGCGACGCGGCCGATCTCCGGGTGCAGCCGCCCGGCGGCGACGAGCCGGACCAGGACCGCGAGGTCGTCGCCGCCGGAGGTGTCGCAGTCGTAATAGGCGAACGTCCGGATGGTCACTGACCCGTGCCTGCCGAGGATGTCGAAGAAGCTCAGGGTGGCCGGCTCGAGGCTGGCCTGGCCGAACCAGATCAGCGCCCCGGAGTCGGCGAGGCGGTCGATCGCGAGCGGCAGGTTCTTGCCGCCGGTTGATTCCAGGACCAGGTCATAGGGCCCGCTGGCGGCGGTGACGTCGTGGATGACCTCGGCCGCGCCGACCGGTGATGCCGCCCGCGGCCCGTAGCAGCCGGAGCGCGGTGAGGCCGGCCAGCGGCAGCGCCGCGGCCTGGACGACGCTGACGCTGTCCGGTACCGCGGCCAGCGATCCGGCCGGGACCGCGGCGTACTGCACGCGACAAGCGCCGCGGGATCACCGAGGCGGGCCGCCGCTTCGTCCGCCCGGCCAGGCAGACGCTGGCTGCGGGGGACCGGGCCGTAGCCGCGGCCCGGCTCGCCGACCGGCCGCTGCGGATCGACGTATGGGGGCACCTGTACGCCCCGATGCGCACGGTGAGCCAGGTCATCGCGGCCAGGCCGGAGCTGAGCACCGAGATCGGGAACTGCCGCGACTACCCCGCAGCAGTCACCGCTCTGCTGCACGAGGAGATCGACACCGGCTTCGGCCGGGTGCACCCGCTCGGCGAGCAGCGTGAGGCGGGACTAACCGCGCGGCTCGCCCGGCTAGAGCCGGTCGACGCCATCGTGAGCACCGCGCATCCGCTCGCCGGATCGGCCGAGCTGCGCCCGGCGGACCTGCGTGACAGCACGCTCTGGTGCCCGGCTGCCCTGGACCGGCTCGATTTCCTGCGGCAATTCGCCGGGCAGTTCGGGTTCTCCGCCGAGCACGGCGGAGCCAACCTCGGTCTCGATCACCTGATCGACCGCGTCCGGACCAGCGCTCGGCATTTCGCGCTGCTGCCCGCCGACCTCCCGCTGCCCGGCGCCGCGGGCATCCGCCCTGTTCCGCTGGCCGGTCCAACCCGCTCTACGCCTGGTCGCTGGTCTGGCGCGGCCAGGATCAGCACTCGCAGCTCGGCGGCCTGCTGACGGCCTTCACCGAATTCGCCGGGCGGCTCAGGTGGCTCGAATACGATGCCGCCCGCGACTGGCT
>CAWIJO010000026.1:0-42269 GCA_963836355.1 uncultured Actinomycetes bacterium
GCAATTCCGCCTTGCGGGGTTCCGGTCCATGTCTCTTCCCGGTTTCCGAGGCCGGTAAGGACCCCGGATTTCAGGAACGCCTTCACCAGCGCGCAGATACGCTTATCCTTGATCCTCGCCCGTAGGCGATCCATCAAAGCCACGTGATCGATTTCGTCGAACGAATCCCCGACTTACTACCGGTATCGAGGACCTCGCCGAGGCGATCCGGGCGTGGGCGAAGGGCTGGCTGCCCGCCGAGGCGGCCGCCGAGCTGCTGATCTCGCACCGGGCTGGCTGCTGCGGGAGGACTTCCTGCAGGTCGCGGTCGAGGTCGGGTGGGAGCCGTTCCTGGGCCGGGAGGTCGCCGCGGTCGATTTCGCGGCGGCGGCGGACGCGGTGCAGGGGATGCTGCCGTGCTCGGACGGGGAGCGGCAGGTGCTGCTGGTGGCGGCGAGCATCGCCGAGGGCATCCCGGTTGACCTGCGCGAGGCGGCGCTGTGCATGGATGCGGCCAACGCTGCGCGGGCCGCCCAGGCGGTGTGCCATGCGGCCGGCCGCCGTGTCACGGTGGTGGTGGAGGCTGGCCGGTGACCGCCGCGTTGCCGGGCACGGTGGTGGTCACGCGCCCGCGTCACCCGCTGGAGGGCCTTGAGCTGCGGGTGCTGGGCGGGATGCGCCGGCACGGGCGGCTGGAGCTGCTGCTGGTGCTGCCCGATGGCAGCAAGCGGCTGATCCCGGCGGAGTGGACCAGCCAGCACGCTGACGGCGGGGCGGCTGATGGCGGTACAGGTCACGGTGGCGGGGGCGCGGGGACGGTGGGGTCGGTGGCTGACCTGCTGGCTGCGTCTGTGCTGGTTTCGGCGTTTTCCGCCCGTGACCGGGAGGGGCGGGAGCAGGCTGCGCGAAAGCCACCGGCCAAGGAGGACAATCGTGCAGCCTGCCCAGCTCAGTCTGCTGCCGGACCAGGTTCCGGCGCCACCCCCGGACCTGCTGGCCCGGCTCCCCGGATCGCAGGTCACCGCGGCGATCATGGCTCTGGCCGGCCTGATCGCCAAGGCGGGCCAGCCGGGGGTGACCGGGGATGAGTGAGTGGAAGGTTACCGCCTCGCACCGCTCCAGAGCGGCCGTAATCTACGTCCGCCAGTCGACCCTGGTGCAGGTGGAACGCAACCGTGAGTCGACCGCCCGCCAGTACGACCTGGTCTCCCGGGCCCGCGAGCTGGGCTGGCCCCGCAGCGCGGTGACGGTGATCGATGACGACCTGGGCGTCTCCGGCGCCTCGGCGGCCGGCCGGTCCGGGTTCGCGCAGCTCGCCGCCCAGGTCGGCATGGGACAGGTCGGGATCGTGCTGTCGCTGGAGGTCTCCCGGCTGGCCCGCAACAACGCGGACTGGTACCGGCTGCTGGAGCTGGCCGGGATGACCGACACCCTGATCGCCGACGCCGACGGCGTCTACCATCCGGCGCTGTTCGACGACAGGCTCGTCTTGGGGATGAAGGGCACCATGTCCGAAATGGAGCTGCATATCCTGCGGGCCCGCCTGGATGGCGGGATCCGGAACAAGGCCGCCCGCGGCGAGCTGCGCCGCGGGCTGCCCGTCGGGCCTGGTCTGGGGCGAGGCCGACGGGGAGATCCTGATGCACCCCGACGAGGCCGTCACCGGTGTCATCGCCGCGATCTTCGGCCGGCTCGCCGGCTGCGGGTCGGTGCGCGGGGTCTGGCTGTGGCTGCGTGACCAGGGCCTGAAGTTCCCGCTGCAGCCCGGCGCCTACGTCCGCGGCTCTGAGATCATCTGGACCGAGCCGACCTACCACGCGGTGCACAACGTGCTGACCCACCCCGCCTACGCCGGCGCGTACACCTTCGGCCGCAGCCGGCAACAGCGGCTGGTCCGCGACGACGGGACGCCGCGGGTCAGGCGCCGCGTGCTGCCGCAAGACCAGTGGGAGGTGCTCATCAAAGACCACCACGCCGGGTTCATCGACTGGGACACCTACCAGGCCAACCAGGCGAAGATCGGGCAGAATATCCGGCCGATGGCACATCAGCCCGGCACCGGCGCGGTCCGCGAGGGCTGCGCCCTGCTGCAGGGCCTGGCCACCTGCGGGACCTGCGGCCGCAAGCTCGCCGTCTACTACGAGGGCAAGCACAAGGCCACCCCCGGCTACTACTGCACCGGCACCGGCAACATGGTCGAAGGCCGCGGCACCCGGCACCTGCGCGCCGGCGGCGTGGCCATCGACGCCGCGGTCACCGCCGCGTTCCTGGCCGCGCTGGAGCCGGTGGCGCTGCAGGCCTGCCTGCAAGCCGCCGGGCAGATCGAGCAAGGCCACGACGCGGCCCTGGCCCAGCACCGGCGCCACGTCGAGCAGGCCCGCTACCAGGCCGCCAGGGCCGAGCGCCGCTACCAGGCCGTCGACCCGGAAAACCGGCTGGTCGCCCGCGGCCTGGAAGCCGCCTGGGAAAAAGCCCTCACCGACCTGGCCGCCGCCGAAGCCGAGCTGGCCCGCCGCCAGGCCGCCCGCCCCGCCGCGCTCACCGGCGCCGGGCGCGCCGCGATCCTGGCCCTCGGCGACGACCTGCAGGCCGTCTGGGACGCGCCGTCCACCACCGATAAGGACCGCAAGCAGCTGCTGCGCACCCTGCTGGACGAGGTGAACATCGCCGTGCACCGCGACCACGATTCCGGGCACGCTGACCTGGTCCTGCGCTGGAAAGGCGGGGCGATCACCGAGCTGGCCATCCCCATCAAGCGCACACCCCCGCGGCGGCTGCGCACCGATGAGGACACCGTCGACCTGATCCGCCGCCTGGCCGCCCACTACCCCGACGCCAAGATCGCCGGGATCCTCAACCGGCAGCACCGCCCACCGCCCGCGGAATGTCATACACCGCCAGTAGAGTCCAGTCACTGCGCCACCACTGGAAAATCCCCTGCTACCAGCCAGGCGACGATCCGCAGGAAGGAGAACTGCTCACCGTGGCCGACGCCGCCGCCGAACTAGGACTGGCCCCGTCCACCTTGCACCGCTGGCTGAACGACGGGTTCATCGCCGGCGAGCAGCTCACCCCCGCAGCACCGTGGCGGATCCGGCTCACCCCCGACATCCGCGCCCTGTTCGTCGACGACGCCCCCGGCGGCTGGCTGGCCATGCTCGAGGCCACCCTCGCCTACCGCGTCTCCCGCCAGACCATCATGCAACGTGTCAAGGACGGGCGGCTCCGCGCCGTCCACGTCCGCACCGGACGCAGGAAAGGCCTGCGTATCGAACCACCAGCCCCCCAAGACGGGCTGTTCTGACCACCACAATCAGCAAAAGGAGCAGTGTGATCATGCATCCAACGCCGCCGCCAAGTCTGCGTCGAGAATCCACCGCCGTTGCGGGTTGTGCCCGTGCACGGTGTTGAAGATGGCCTCGATCGCGTCATGGCAGCCACGGCCCGGCCGGAAGCCGTAGGACTTCGGCTCGAACCGCGCCTCCCATTCAGGTTCCAGCGCGCTCGACGCCAGGGCCTGCAAAATCCTGTCGCCGATCACGGGGATACCGATGGGCCGCTGCTTTCCGTTCGCCTTGGGCACATACACGCGCCTGACCGGCTTGGGCGTCCACGACCGGGAGCGGTTCTGGGCCCAGCTGGCCCACTCGGCCTTCGGCTGGGAGCCCATCACGACCTTGCCATCGACGCCCGCCGTCAGGCGACCGGCGTTGAGTTCCGTCACCCGCCGCACGCTCAGTAGCGCGCTGGCACGTGAGCGGAGCATCAACTTCTGGAGATTACGGACCTTCTTCAGGTCCCCTGCCCTCGACGCCGCGAAGATGCGCTGCCGCAGCCGCCGTACGTCCTCCTCGGCCTGGCGCCAATCCACGCCGTCCCAGCCAGGAAGCTCGCCCTCAGGTCCGTTCACCACGGCACGCCCGTCCGCGACCTCGGTCACGGCCAGCCTCGTCGTGGCGTCCAACTTGTCCCTCGGTTCTGGTGCCGTCGTCATCGTGCCTTCGCAGGCTCACCTGACGCACGTGGGCGCTCTTTCGAGCCGGGCCACCAGGGCCCGTATCCGGGCGGTTACCCGGCACCACCGCAGGAGGCTGCGGCCAGCGGTGCCGGTCTTCCCGTTGCCTTTCGGCATCCCGGCCTTGGCTTGTTGCGTCATCCTTCGCCCGCTGAGGACTTCAGCTCTCCTCACGGTCGGCCTACCAGGCCACACCGGCCTGGACCTCAACGGGATTGCCACGTTCCGCAGGCGCAAGACGCGATCGGGGTGGGCCTCTCCTCTATCCCGGGGCGGCGGTGTCCTCCCGGCCGGCAGGGCTTAACCGTCCGGCGCCTGCCGCTTCCCAGCGGCCAGCCCTTCACCCTCGCTACCCAACCCGTCTGCGAGGGAGGCAGTGACGAGACATCAACGGAGATTCACGCAATTGACCCGTCCGATCTTTCCCTAGCCCGTGCCTCCCGGACGGAACGGGGAAGCCTCCGGCGTTTCCCCGGGCTTCACACCCCGCCGTTGCCAGCGGCGCATGCCGGGGCGGGAACAGGTCTCACGGACACTGACCCGGAGCTACACCTTCGACATGTGCCGAACCTCCAATAGCTAGCCCACTCAACACCTGCGACTTCGTGTCGCACCACCCGGCTCTGCCCCTGCGGCATCGCCACGGCTACGCCGCAGACAATTCACCATGGCCTTCAGGTCCGGCCTCGCAGACCTTGCCTGAAGTTCCCCGCCGTCATGAAAAGCGGGTGCGCACCGCAAACCAGCCCATATCCGCCGGGTTAGAGCTGGCGGCACATTAAGAGGCGTAACGCAGCCGGTTCCTCTCGTATACCTTCCCGTCTCGCTCACCGCGCCCGGCCCATCCGGCAGTACCGGGCCGACGCGACTTTGTCGAGGCTGCTCCCGCCCTCCCCGGCGACCCCCGGATCAGGCTGCCTCCAGCTTCACCCCCGCCGCTGCGACGGCAAGGAGATGGACGGTCTCTCACCTCCATCCGGAAACAACAGCGCCTCGTGGCGCACGCGAGCAGGTGCCAGATGATGACCAGGATGGACCGGCCGATGGCCACCACCGCTTTTTTTCTGCCGCGCCGGCGCGCGATGCGCCGGTACCGCTCTCCGAGGAAGGTGTCGGTCCGGCCGGCGGAGACGGCGGCGTTGCCGAGCACCCGCGCCAGGTAGGAGTTGCCGTGCCCGGTGGTGTTCTTGCCCTTCTTCTTCCCGGCGGATTCCTTGACTCCGGGGGCGAACTTGGCCCACGAGACCAGGTGCCCGGCGGTGGGGAACCGGTGCATGTCGATCCCGGTCTCGGCCAGGATCACGCACGCGGCGATGGAGTTGATGCCGGGGATCTCATCCAGGCGCTGTGCCGCGGCGGCGAAAGGGGCGATCATCTCCTCGATCTTGCCGTCCAGCGCGGCGCCCGGGCAGGTGCTTGACGTCCCGGGCGTTCACCAGCCAGGTGTCGAACCCGGCCGCCTCCAGCAGGTAGAACACCGGTTTCCAGTAGCGTTGCCTCCATCACCACCCGGGACACCCCCAGGCAGCGCAGGTGGTCGGCCATGGAAAGCAGCGACCGGGTCATCGTGGAATGCGTTTCCACCTCCTGCAGCCGCCGCCCCGGCCGGTCCTCATGCGGGACCCGCACGCAGCACACCAGTTCGGCCTTGCCGATATCCAGCGCCGCGACCCGCGCGATGATCTCTTCGTTGTCCTGCGTCTCAGTGAGCATCCTGGCCTCCTTGCCGTCACCGGAATCCAAGGCGGCTGCTGCCCGCGGGAGTCACAGGGACAACTGGAGGAATCTGATCCTCGTGCTCAAGGCGACACTGAAGGGCCCACGGCTGGCTCCCGGCACCCGGCTGAAAATCGACCTCGAAGATCATGGAGTAACCGGCGTCACCGGACAGCAGCCACACCCGATTTTCCGCCCAGAACGGGCATCACCGCAGGGATATCAGGGGCTGAAAAGCGGAAAGGCCGGCCGTTCGACCCCGCCCTGACCACACTCTTTGATCTGCGCGAACGCGCGTTCGGTGATTGCGCATATGCGCTGGCCGTGGTCTTAGGCGCGTTATGTGCGTTGATCTACGCTCCGGCGAGGCATGCCCGCATAAGAGTATGCGCGGCGATGATCGCGACGGTGCGGGTGAGCAGTCCCCAGAAGGTGTGCGCGCCGTGGCGGGCTAGTTCCATCTGGTCGGTGATCTCTTTGAAGGTGGTCTCGATCCGGTTGCGCCACTCGGCGATGATCTTCCGCAGGATCGGCGGCATTCGGTGGCGCTGGCCTTTCGCCAGCGGGATAAGCACGGCGGTGCCGCGGCGGGCCTGGCCGGCGGCGAAGTCCTTGCCGGTGAATCCCTTGTCCAGGAGCAGGTCGCGGGGCGGCAGGTCGGCTTCCAGCAGGTCGCTGGCCACGTCACGCTCGTTGACGGCGGAGGGCACGATGGCCCAGGCCCGGACGACGCGGCTGCCCAGGTCAGTCCGGATGGCCAGGCGGAACCCGTAGAACCATTCGGCGTGCGCGGCATCACGGCCGAACCGGGCATGCAGCCCGTCAGGGCCGGTCCAGGAATCGGGCCCGCGGACCCGGGAGGCGTGCCTGACCGGCAGCGCGCTGGTATCAACTTGCTGGCAGTCATCCTCGGGCAGCTGCGCTGCCAGGTACCCGCGCAGCTGCTCGAACGCGCCCCACAGCCAGCGGATCCGCCGGTTAGCCTCACTCTGGTGCGGCAGCCGCGGGAACAGGTGCGCCCAGTCGCGCGCCACCTCGGCCAGGAACCCGGCCTCGCTACGGCGTCCCAGCACGTGGCGCGCCGTGGCGATGGTCAGCAGCTCGGCGTCGCTGCAGCCAGGTGCCGGCCCGGGCCGCGGCGGGACAGTAACGGACCCGGCGGTGATCAGGTCATCGATCAGCACGTAGATGTAGACGAACAGGTCTTCTGTCGGCAACATGGGCAATGGCCTCTGCGGGGACAAGGATCTTGGTCGATTACTTGTCTGTCGCAGGGGCCGCTACGTGATCAAGGTGACGCCGGGATCAACCCACATAACGCGCCTTAGGTCTCAGTTTGGGTCCACGAACTGCACGCGGACGATATCCCTCTGGAGGAATTCGCTCGGTTCTGCCAGGCACTTGGCATCCGCACCAGCACCGGGCGGACCGGGGTGTGCTGGCACAACGCCGCCGCCGAAAGCTTCTTCAGCGCGCTGAAACGAGATGTATTACCGGCAGTCATTCCCTGGCCGGGCCCACGCCAGGTTCGCTATTGCTAACTAAATCGAGGTCTCCTGCAACCGCCAGCGGCTGCACTCGGCCTCGGCTACCGCCCGCCCTTTGAGGTACTCACAGAATTCCAGGCCGCAGCGACCGCTGCATGATCAACAAGCCAAGAAAACTGTCCAAGATCGTTGACACAGCTCAGAACTGCCGCCCGGGTGGGCTGCCCGGGCATGTGCGGGGACCTGGGACCTGGCTTCCTAAGGTTGCGGACGGTGCGGACCCTGGGCGGCATAACCTTGCGCGAGACGGAGAGGCCTCGCCCAGAATGCGGCGCATGGCTGCCTGGCTGGGACCAGCGCGCTCCGGCCGAGAGCTACAGAGAGAGGCGAGTATGAGCGTCGGCAAGCCTGAGATCGACTTTCCCGGCGGCGAGCCGCGGGCCGAGCTGGAGATCACCGACATCTGGGAAGGCAATGGCCCCGTGGCAAACCCCGGTGACGTGGTCAAGGTTCACTATGTCGGGGTCGCGTTCTCTACAGGCGAGCAATTCGACGAGAGCTGGGACCGGGGCGACCCGCTGCAGTTCGAGCTCGGCGCTGGGCGGGTCATCGCCGGCTGGGACCAGGGCGTGCAGGGCATGAAGGTCGGCGGCCGCCGCCAGCTGATCATTCCCCCGGGTCTGGCCTACGGGGACCGGGGCGCCGGGCGCGTGATCGCACCGGGCGAGACCCTCATCTTTGTGTGTGACCTGGTCTCGATCTGACGAGCTTCCCAGCCGGCTGGGAGACTTCTGTCCGTAAGCTCATCGACTAGTACAGCTAACGCCCTGCCAGCACGCATGTGCGGGCGTTGGATAGCTGTCGAACGCGCGCAGATCAGCTGGTTGCGCGCTCATCAGCGATGGCGGCGCTACGCTCAGCTGCCCGCGCAGATCGGCGGCGATGCGCGCCTTATCTGAGTCCAGGGCCGGTTACGCACCGTGAGCAGAAACGCCTGGTGATCCGCAGGTATGATGCTCAGCGGCCAGGCGCTGGCGATGACTTTGGGCCAGCGGATCGTCCTCACTGGTGGCGGGCCGCGGCAACCGGCCCCGGTCGCTGTGAAAGCAACCTGTCAGGAGGTCATCGTGTCGCAAGTCCGGGTGCACAACTTCTCGGTGTCGCTGGATGGGTTCGGCACCGGCGCGGGGCAGAGCCTGGATGCCCCGTTTGGGCATGCGGGAACCCGGCTGCACGAGTGGTTCTTCCCGACTCGTACCTTCCGCGCCATGCAGGGCCAGCCCGGCGGCAGCACCGGCATCGACGACGCTTTCGCCAGCGCCTGGGCCCCGGGCATCGGCGCTGAGATCATGGGGCGGGGCAAGTTCGGCCCGCACCATGGCCCCTGGCCGGACCAGGAGTGGAACGGATGGTGGGGAGACAACCCGCCGTTCCACACCCCGGTCTTTGTTCTCACCCGCCATCCCCGGCCCGCCGTCCAGATGAACGGCGGTACCACGTTTGACTTCCTCGACGCCAGCCCCGCTCAGGCGCTTGTGCAGGCGCGCCAGGCTGCCGCGGGCGGGGATGTCCGCATCGGCGGCGGCCCGTCCACCATCCGCGAATTCCTGGCCGCCGGCCTGATCGACTACGCGCACATTGTCGTGGTGCCGATCGTGCTGGGCCGCGGGGAACGGCTCTGGGACGGTCTGGAGGGGCTCGAAGAACGTTTCCAGATTGAGGCCGTGAACAGCCCCAGCGGCGTCACCCACGTCACCCTCAGCCGCCGGTAACGGCCGGCAGCATGGCAGGGCAGGAGGCAGGGCGCCGGCCAAAGCCGTTCAGCACCTCATGATCGTTTGCAGTGGGCGATCTGGGCGGCGGCGTGAAAGCGCAGGGCAGCGGCGATGCTGGCATGGGCGGCCAAGCGCAAGCTTGCCAAACTAGCAAGGCTTGTTTGCCCCCCGCCGCCAGCCGAACAGCTGTTCGTGCGCGGTAACGACAGTCACTCTGGCGATCCAGGTTGCCGCCCAGATCGAAGGCGGTTCCGGATCTCCGCGCATGCTGCGCAGCCTCATTCCCGGGGCCTCTATCCGGTTCGTTCGCGTGCGTTCTTATGATCGGCCCGACCGCTCAATCGTGACGGTTCTGCTCGACACGTCGATGTGAACTCTCGCTCGCGAGAGCGGGAGGTGCGCTACCCACCAAGGGCGATCGAGCCCAAGCATCGTGATCAGCGAACCGTTCACCGAGTCGCTCGGAAAGTCATTCGAGACGCTGGCTCGTCAGAGCGTCAGCCAAGCGAACCACGATCTGGCCGGGCGCGGTTCAGCCGAACTGAACCACCAGAGCCTTCGTCCTAGTCCTGGGCAGCGAGTAGCAGCGTAGCGAGCGGCTCGAGGGTGGCCATGAGCTCATCGAGCTCGTCCGGCTCGAGGCTCTCGTAGGGCCTCGCCGCGAGGTCGTCGGTGAGCGCCTCGACCCGCTGTTTGACGGCGCGACCCGGTTCGCTCAGCCAACCGTCATCCCCGATCAGGCCGCGATCGCGCATCCCGTCGATCACGGCGGCGAGCTGCGCTGCCGGGAGGTGATGGATGCGTCCGAACTTCTCCGCCGGCATGCCCATGTCGAGGGCGAAGAGGACGTGAGCCTCAAGGCCGCCGACACCCTCGATCATCAGGGCCGCGATGTGCCCGTCGCCACGGTGCTCGCGCAGCAAGGAGCCTGCATGAAAGAAACGGGCCACCACGTCGTCGGGGATCGGGATCGCGCGCAGCGCGGCGTACATGGCCCGGCCCTCGAACGGGGCGCTGGTCGCCGCCTTCATCAACAGTTCGGCGGCGCGGGCGAAGGCGGGAGTGCCGACGCGATCGCCGAGGATTCGCCGCAGCGCCTTCACGCAGCCCGTCTGACGAGCGGCGATCGCCGCTTCAGGCGTGGTGGTGCGCCACACCTCCGGAATGTGGCGAGCCACCTCGCCGGGAGCGAAGTTGTAGAACAGCGCGTCCACCACCTCCGCCGCGGCGAGCCCCAAGGGCGCCGCCCGTCCGGCGAAGTAGGTGTCCCAGTAGTTGGTGAACCCCAGGGCGAACATCGCCTCGTTGGGTTCGTCGGCTGAGTAAGGGATGACACCAATCGGCTCGACGAGCTCGAACATCCGGCGAGCCATCGAATTCATCGTCTACTCCTCCTGCTGCAGGCCCGGCGCCCCTTGCGGGCACTCACGATCACTTGGACGACTGCGCGCCGCCAAACTCATCGCACAACGACGCCTGACGGTTCACCTGAAGGTCGCTGTTAAGAGGTGACGCCGAGCAGCGTCTAACCCCGCTGCGGCGGGCACTCTTGGCGAAGTCATGTTGTGACCTGGCTTGAACGAGGAGGCATGTGCGAGTCCGGTAGGTGCTGGATGCCTTTGGTTCCGGCCCCAACCGGCTTCCTGGCCCGGCCGCAGTCAGTTCCGCTAGCAGTTCGCAGCCCGGCTGGAGCCCGTGGCTGCTGCGGTACCAGACGCCCAGAGTCCCCAAACCTGCGCGATATCACGAGCTAGACCGCCTGCCTTGCCCGCTGCGCAGATCGGCGGGTCGGCGCGCGTTCTCCTGGAACATCTCGATCACTCAGTGTGATGCGGTCTGTCAGCTGGCGGGGTATCCGGCCGGTCATGGACGGTCCCGGCCTGCCCTGAACGGCAGGGCGCGCGCACGCTTCGGCGGCGTGCACCTCTCCGTTCATGGCCGCCTGGCATGCCTGTGACCTGGCAAAATAGGGCAGCGCTAAGCCGCCGAAGGCACCTTCCGACGCTCAGAACTGAGACCACAAATGAGACCGGCGGAAACTCGGAGCGCCTGGCGGTCGGCGGCGATAAACAGTGTTTTTGCAGGTCAAAGTGGCGGAGGATAGGAGATTCGAACTCCTGAGGGGTTTCCCCCAACACGCTTTCCAAGCGTGCGCCCTAGGCCACTAGGCGAATCCTCCGTCGGCCAGCCTACCGACTTTCCGGCCGGCCGCGACGCCCTGCCCGCGATGGCGGCGCCATGCCCGGATCGGGGACAACGGGCCCCGGCGGCTGGCTAGACTGGGCGGCAGACCCCTCGCACGGCGTTTATCCCGCCAACTCCCCCAGGGCCGGAAGGCAGCAAGGGTACGCGGGCTCTGGCGGGTGTGCGGGGGGTCCCTTCCGTCCTGGTAAGGATGAGGTCATGGCAGCCGACGTGCCCAGTCCCGCTCCGGTGGACCCAGCGCAGCCAGGGGCTCCCGGAATCCGGCTGGCGCTGTACCGGAAGTACCGGCCGGCCACGTTTGCCGAGCTCAAGGGGCAGGATCACGTTACCGAGCCGCTGCGGCAGGCGCTGCGCAGCGGCCGGGTGAACCATGCCTACCTTTTCAGCGGCCCGCGCGGCTGCGGCAAGACCTCCAGCGCCAGGATCCTGGCGCGCTCGCTGAACTGCGAGCAGGGCCCGACCCCCGATCCGTGCGGCAAGTGCGCATCCTGCATAGCGCTGGCCCCGTCCGGCCCGGGCAGCATCGACGTGATCGAGATCGACGCGGCCTCGCACGGCGGCGTGGATGACGCCAGGGACCTGCGGGAGCGTGCCTTCTACGCCCCGGTCTCCGCCCGTTTCAAGATCTACATCATCGACGAGGCGCACATGGTGACCGGCGGCGGCTTCAACGCCCTGCTCAAGCTGGTCGAGGAGCCGCCGCCGCACCTGAAGTTCGTCTTCGCCACGACCGAGCCGGAGAAGGTCATCCCGACCATCAGGTCACGGACCCATCACTACCCGTTCCGGCTGGTGCCGCCCGGCGTGCTGCGGGAATTGCTGGCGGAGGTACTCGCCAGCGAGGGCGTCGGGTACGAGCCTGCCGTGCTGCCGGTCGTTGTCCGGGCCGGGGCAGGCTCGGCCCGTGACTCGCTTTCCATCCTCGACCAGTTGCTCGCGGGCTCCGGCCCGGAAGGGCTCACCTACGAGCGGGCGATAGCGCTGCTCGGCCATACCGATGCCGGCCTGCTCGATGAGGTCACCGACGCGTTCGCGGCAGGCGACGGCGCGGCCATCTTCCACGCGGTGGACCGCGTAATCGAGGGCGGCCACGAGCCGCGCCGGTTCGCCGCCGACCTGCTGGACCGGCTGCGCGACCTGATCGTGCTCGCTGCCGTCCCGGACGCCGGCCAGACCGGGCTGCTCGACGCCCCGGCCGACCGGGTTGAGCGGATGCGTAATCAGGCGGCAGAGTTCGGCCAGGCCCGGCTGGCCAGGGCAGCGGAGGTGATCAACGCGGGCCTGGTGGAGATGCGCGGCGCGACGTCGCCGAGGCTCCTGCTCGAGCTCATGTGCGCCCAGGTGCTGCTGCCGGGCGCAGCGACGGGCGAGCGGGCGATGATGGCGCGGCTGGAGGCGCTTGAGCACAAGCTCGCGACCGGGAGCGCGCCTGGAGCGGCCGGCCGCGGCCAGCCCCCGGCGGGCGGTCGGCCCGAAGCGCCGGCCGAAGGTAACCCGCCGGCTACCCGAGGCGGCCCGGCGGCGGGCGGCCCGGCGGCGGGCGGCCAGCCCGCCGGGGATGAGCCCAGTGCCGCAGCCGCCAGGACCGGGCCCAGCAGGCCGGCCCAGCGCGGCTCGCAGCACGAGCCGGCCGACCAGCCCGTTACCGAAGGCGCAAAGGCAGCCGAGGGGCCGGCCGAGGCACGGAATCGATCGCCGATCGCTGGCCGGAGATCCTCGAAGCGGTCAAGCGGGAGCGCAAGGTCGCCTGGATCCTGCTCGGCAACGCGACCGTCGACTCGGTCAGCGACGGCGTCCTGACCCTGCGGTTCGCCAGGGAAGGCGAGGCGAAGGGCTTCACCGGCAGCGGCTGCGACCAGGATCTCGCCCGGGTGCTGCAGGCCATGCTCGGCACTGTGGTGCAGATCAGGACCGCTGCCGGGCCAGGCAGCCCGGGCGGCCAGGCCGGATCGGGTGGCTATTCCGGACCGGGCGGCGACCCTGGGCCGGGCGGGCACCCCGGGCCGGGCGGCTGGCCTGACCGCGGCGGGCAGCCAGGCGAGCAGGCGGCAGACAGGCCTGGCCCCCGGCCATGCCGAGCCGCCCCGATGGCAGCAGCCCTCCCGGCCAGCGGACGACTTCCCCGAGGATCCAGGACCGTATGACGGCACGCCGGCCGGGCCGGGCAGCGGCAGTGACTCGCTGACCGGCATGGACCTCATCGAGCGCGAGCTAGGCGGCAAGGTCATCGAGGAACTCGGCGGCTAGCCAATCCAGCCGCCGGCCCAGCCGCGGCCCGCCGACCGGAGGTGCGATTCTGTCGCTGGGCCCTGGCAGGCTTAGGCTCGGAGACGACAGGCGGTTGCCATGGCGCTACCCGGCGCGCGGTAATCCGCAGGCCCGCCGCGAAGGCGATGACAGCAGATGGGGAGCAACGTGGATCCTGGCGGTCAGCTGGACATGCAGCAACTGCTTGCCGCGGCGCAGCAGATGCAGGAACAGCTCCTGAACGCGCAGGAGGAACTGGCCGACGCGGAGGTGGAAGGCTCGGCAGGCGGCGGTCTGGTGACGGCCGTCGTCAACGGGCAGGGCGAGCTGGTGGACCTCAGCATCGACGCTGCCGCCATCGACCCGGCCAATCCGGAGGAGTCCGCGCAGACGGTGGCTGATCTCGTGCTTGCCGCCGTCCGCGATGCGAACCGCGCCGCCGGGGAACTACAGCAGCAGATGATGGGGCCGTTCGCGGCCGGCTTCGGCGGCGCACCAGGCGGCGATGAGCCAGGCGCCGAGTCCGGCCTGCCCGGCATCCCTGGCATCCCCGGCTTCCCTGGCCTGCCCGGGCCGGGCTCAGGTTCCGGGCCGGGCTCAGGTTCCGCGGGCGGGCCCTGACGTGTACGAAGGTGTTGTCCAGAGTCTCATCGACGAACTCGGCCTGCTTCCCGGCGTCGGCCCGAAGGGCGCGCAGCGGATCGCGTTCCACCTGCTGACGGCCGACCCGGCGGACGTGCGACGCCTCTCAGCCGTGCTGCTCGAGGTTATCGAGCGGGTGAAGTTCTGCCGCATCTGCGCCAACGTGGCCGAGGATGACGAGTGCCGCATCTGCCGGGACCAGCGGCGCGATCTGTCGGTGATCTGCGTGGTCGAAGAGCCGAAGGACGTCGCGGCGATTGAGAAGATCCGCGAGTTCCGTGGCCGCTACCATGTCCTCGGCGGCGCGATCAGCCCTATCGACGGGGTCGGCCCGGAAGATCTGCGGATCAAGGAGCTGATGACGCGGCTGGCCGACGGCACCATCACCGAGCTGATCCTCGCCACCGACCCAAACTTGGAAGGCGAGGCTACCGCAACGTATCTGGCCCGGCTGGTTAAGCCACTCGGGATCCGGGTGACCAGGCCCGCTAGCGGCCTGCCAGTCGGCGGCGAACTCGAGTATGCCGACGAGGTCACCCTTGGACGCGCATTCGAAGGACGGAGGCTGATCGATGTCTAGGGCACCGGACCCGGAACTTCCGCACGGGCGGAGCGGGTCATGGTGAGCGCCGGCGAGGACCGGGACACGGCTGCCAGGCCAGGCGAGGACTGGCGCCCGCTCGCGAACCAGATCGCCAGGAACGCCCAGGACTACCTGGACGGGATGGCTGCGCTTGCCCGGGGCGAAGGTGGCGAGGAGACCGTCCCGCTGCTGCTGCTCGAGGTGGCCCAGATCATGCTGGCCGGGGCAAAGCTCGGTGCCAGCAAGGACGTCATCCTGCCCGGCAACTGGGAGCCCGACGTCGGCGCCGACCCAGAATCTGGACCTGCTCCGCACCGGCCTGGCGGCCAGGCTGCTTAGCTGCGACGAGTATGCCGAGCTCTTTGATCCCTACGCGGACACCCGGGCAACTCCGTTCCGGCTGTCCGATGATCTGGCCGCAGTCGCCGCCGACCTTATTCACGGGCTGAAGCACTACCAGGTTGGTCGCTCCTCCGAGGCGCTGTGGTGGTGGCAGTACTCGTACGTCAACCACTGGGGCCTGCATGGTGGCGCGGCCATGCGGGCGCTGCATGCGGTCGTCGCGCATGCCCGGCTGGACGTGGCGGAGGAGAGCACCGCAGGCTGACCGCGGCGCCACCGCAGTTGACCGCGGCGCCACCGGGGCTGACTGCCGCTGCATCGCGTCCGGTGCTCGGCAAGCCGCCCGCTGGATAGACTCGGCGGGACGTCCTGCCAGCAGCCGGAATTGAAGGAGCGGCGACCTGTGGCCCTGGTCGTACAGAAGTACGGTGGATCCTCGGTAGCCGACGCCGACGGCATCAAGCGCGTAGCCCAGCGCATCGTCGTGGCGCGGAAAGCCGGCGACTCGGTGGTAGTGGTGGTGTCGGCCATGGGCGACACCACCGACGAACTGCGTGACCTGGCCAATCAGGTGAGCCCGCTGCCGCCCGGCCGCGAGCTCGACATGCTGCTGACCGCCGGGGAGCGGATATCGATGGCGCTGCTTGCCATGGCCATCGCCAATCTCGGCCTGGAGGGCCGTTCCTTCACCGGCTCGCAGGCCGGCGTGATCACCGACTCGGCGCACGGCAACGCCCGGATCATCGACGTGACGCCGGGCCGGATCCAGGCTGCGCTGGATGCTGGTGCCATCCCCATCGTGGCCGGCTTCCAGGGCGTATCGCAGGACACCAAGGACATCACGACGCTCGGCCGGGGAGCCTCTGACACCACGGCAGTTGCCCTCGCTGCGGCCCTCGACGCCGACGTGTGCGAGATCTACACCGACGTGGACGGCGTATTCACCGCTGACCCGCGCATCGTTCCCGGCGCCCGGCGCATCCCGCGGATCTCCTACGAGGAGATGCTGGAGATGGCCGCCAGCGGGGCGAAGGTCCTGATGCTGCGCTGCGTGGAGTATGCGCGGCGGTACAACATCCCGATCCACGTGCGGTCATCCTTCAGTAACCGGGACGGCACCTGGGTCGCCCGCATGCCACCGCAGGAGACGGAGAACAGCGAGATGGAGCAGGCGATCATTCGCGGCGTCGCGCATGACCGGAGCGAGGCGAAGATCACTGTCGTGGGCGTGCCGGACAAGGTCGGCGAGGCGGCCCGGATCTTCCGGGTCATCGCCGCGGCGGCAATCAATATCGACATGATCGTGCAGAACGTCTCGGCTGCCGCGACCGGGCGCACCGACATCTCGTTCACCCTGCCGCGCGAGGACGGCCAGGCGGCGATGACCTCGCTGCGGCAACTCCAGGACGAGGTGGGTTTCGACTCGCTGCTCTACAACGACAGGATCGGCAAGGTCTCGGTGATCGGGGCCGGCATGCGATCGCATCCCGGCGTCAGCGCCACTTTCTTCGGCGCGCTCGCCGAGGCCGGGGTGAACATCGAGATGATCTCCACCTCGGAGATCCGCATCTCGGTCGTGGTCGACGAGAACGACGTCAGCGTCGCGGTGCACGCCGCGCACGTGGCGTTCGACCTCGGGACCGGCCAGGAGGCGGCGGTCGTCTACGGCGGGACGGGCCGGTGACCGGCTCGCGGCACGACGGCAGGGCGGCCGGCCGGCCGGTGCTGGCCGTAGTAGGCGCCACTGGCGCCGTCGGGACGGTCATGCTCGATGTTCTCTCCACCAGGGACGATGTCTGGGGAGAGATCAGGCTGGTCGCCTCGCCCCGGTCGGCCGGGCGGCGGCTGACAGTCCGCGGCGTGCGAACCGAGGTCCTCGGCCTCGCTCCGGACGTCTTCGAGGGCGTCGACCTGGCCATGTTCGACGTGCCCGACGAGGTGTCCGCCGCATGGGCGCCGGTCGCGGTGGAGCACGGCGTGGTGGTGATCGACAAGTCCGGGGCGTTCCGGATGGATCCGCAGGTGCCCCTCGTGGTGCCCGAGATCAATCCGGGCCAGGCCGCGATCAGGCCGCGCGGAATCGTCGCGGTGCCGAACTGCACCACTCTCTCGCTGATCGTGCCGATGGCCGCCCTGCACCGGGCATTCGGCCTGCGCGAGCTCGTCGTCGCCTCCTACCAGGCGGCGTCGGGGGCAGGCCAGGCGGGCGTGGACGCGCTTTACGACCAGCTGGGCAAGGTGGCCGGAAACCGGTCACTCGGCCAGCGGGCCGGCGACCTGCGCGGCGTGCTCGGTGACCTCGGGCCGTTCCCGGCCCCGCTCGTGCTGAACGTGGTGCCCTTTGCGGGCTCGCTCCGGGCCGAGGGCTGGTCATCGGAGGAATTGAAGATCCGCGACGAGTCGCGCAAGATCCTCGGCATGCCGGGCCTGAAGGTATCCGCGACCTGCGTGCGGGTGCCGGTGGTGACCGCTCACTCGGTCGCCGTGCATGCTGCCTTCGACCGCGAGGTCACCCGCCAGGATGCCCGGCGGGTGCTGAGCGGCACGCCCGGCGTCGTGCTGCTGGACGATCCGGCCGGCGCCGAGTACCCGACGCCCGCCGACGTGGTCGGCACCGACCCGACCTGGGTGGGCCGGGTACGGCAGAGCATGGACGACCCGGCCGCGCTCGACCTCTTCATCTGCGGCGACAACCTCCGCAAGGGCGCGGCACTGAACGCCGCCCAGATCGCTGAGCTGCTTGTCCCGGAATTCGCAGCACGCTAGGACGCGTCGGCCAGGCGGAAATCGAAGGACACGTCGAAGAACGGCCCTGGCATCCCGAACCGCGCGATGGCCGCCGGGTCAGCTTGCCGGGTAAACGGCAAGATGAGCCCGTCGCGGACGCCGAAGGCTGCGTCGCTGGCCAGGTATTCGTCGCCGGCCACGAACAGGTGCGTGGTCAGCGTCCGGTACCCGGCCGCGCGTACCTCGGCGTGGATATGCGCGGGCCGCATCGGATGCCGGTGCATCGTCCGCAGCAGTTCCCCGCCGGTGCCGTCCACCGGCACCGGGTAGCTGGCGGGCCGGATGGTCCGCACCAGGTACGACCCGTCGTCGCCGGTCGCCAGCAGCGCGCGGAGATTGCCGGCCGGCTGGGCCGCATCCTGGACGTCGTACCGGCCGAGGTCATCGGACTGCCAGATGTCGATAGCGGCGCCGGCTACCGGCCCGCCGCTGGGGCCGGTCACGGTCCCGTGCAGCACGGTCCAGCCGCCGCGCTCCCACTCGTCGCCGGTGGCGATGATCGCGCCCATCTCCCGCGGCGGCGCGGCGGTATGGAACGGTCCCTCGACGGTGCTCGGCGTGCCCGGTCCCTCGTTGCTCAGCCGGTCGACGAGCGAGGACAGCGCGAGTATGTCCGACAGCAAGATGAACTCGTGCCGGTCGCCGGTGCAGAACTGGCCGGTCCTGGCCAGGAAGTCGAGGCCGTGGCGCCACTCATCCGGCGTGGGCCTGGTCTCCAGGACGAAGTCGTGCAGATGCCGGATCAGCGCGGTCAGCAGCTCGCCGGTCCGCGGGCTGTCAGGCTGGACCAGGTCAAGGACCTGGTCGGTCAGGCCGGTCCCGGGGGGCTTTGGCGCGATCGGCTCCGCCATGGTCTGCTCCTTCCGCCGGCGCCGCCGTCCGGTAAGCCGGCGCCGCCGTCCGGTGAAGAGCCTAGCCAGGCGCACTCCAGCCGAGGCCGGAGGCAAATGGTTTGACCGGCGCCGGGGCGAGTACTTACGGTCGGCGGGTATGGGAAGCGGTATAGCAAGAGCCCGGTGACCGTACCGAACCGGTAAGACGTTAACGCGATATATCTTGACACTTGCCGGTCATATCCGATAATCAAGAAGTGCGCCCGCGTCCGATGAGTCTGGAAGAGCGGCCGCGTCCTATGACCAGGAAGACGCGCCGGGGGAGCCGGCCGTCGCTGACCTAGGGGATCCGATGAGCAGAGTCAGCACCGTCGCGAGCGTGCCGGCCGGGCGCCGCACCAAGTGGTTTGTGCTTGCCTTCTGGCTGATTGTGGTAGCGCTGGCGGGACCGCTGGCCGGCAAGCTGATGGGCGTGGAGAAGAACGACGCATCGTCGTGGCTCCCGGCGAAGGCGGAGTCGACCAAGGTGCTCGACCTGCAGTCCAAGTTCATCTCCCCGAACGTTTTCCCCGCGGTAGTGGTGTATGACCGCGCCTCCGGGCTGACCGCCGCCGACCGCGCGAAGGCAGCCGCTGACGCGCGGAGCTTCGCCAGGCAGCCAGGCGTGCTTGCGAGCCAGGTGGCCGGGCCGATTCCCGCCAAGGACGGCCAGGCGATCGAGACCATTGTCCCGATCAACCTCGGCCACAACGGCTGGAACCAGGCCGGGACCGCCGCCACCTCGCTTCGCGCGGTCGCCACGTCCGGCGCCAGTGGCATGACCGTGCACATCACCGGGCCGCTCGGCACCGCGGCAGACTCGAGCAAGGCATTCAAGGGCATCGACAGCACGCTGCTGTACGCGACGCTGACCGTGGTGATCGTGCTGCTGTTGATCACCTACCGCAGCCCGGTGCTGTGGCTGCTGCCGGTCATCTCGGCCGGCATCGCCCTGACCAGCGCCGAGGCCCTGATCTATCTCCTGGCCAAGCACGCGGGGCTGACCGTTAACGCGCAGAGCGCCGGCATCCTCTATGTGCTCGTGTTCGGCGCGGGCACCGACTACGCCCTGCTGCTGACCGCGCGGTACCGGGAGGAACTGCGCCGCCACGAGGACCGGCACGAGGCGATGGCGGTGGCGCTGCGCCGGGCCGGTCCTGCGATCATCGCTAGCGCGGGCACCGTCATTATCAGCCTGCTGACGCTGATCATCGCCGAGCTTAACTCGACCAAGGGCATGGGCCCGGTGCTGGCCATCGGTGTGGGCGTCGCGTTGCTTGCGATGATCACGTTGCTGCCCGCGCTCCTGGTGATCTGTGGTCGCTGGATATTCTGGCCGGTCAAGCCGAAGTACGGCTCGGCTGAGCCGGCCACTGCGGGCTTCTGGGCACGGGTCGGCCGGGGCATCGCCTCCCGGCCGCGGATCGTCTGGGTGAGCACCGCCGTTGTCCTCGGCGCGATGGCGCTCGGCCTGACCGGCCTGCACGCCGACGGCCTCTCGAATGCGGAATCCTTCCGCGGCCACCCGGACTCCGTGGTCGGTCAGACGGTGCTGGCCCGGCATTTCCCGGCCGGCGCCGGGCAGCCCGTCGTCGTGGTCGGCAACGAGTCCAAGGCCGCGCAGCTGCGGTCCGCGTTCAGCGGAACAAGCGGGATCACCGCGGTCACACCGCCCGCTGTCCGAGCGGGCCATGCCTACCTGGAAGGCACCCTCACGGTCCCGCCGGACAGCCAGGCCGCCTACACCACGATCGACAAGGTGCGCTCCGCCGTGCATCCGGTGCCCGGCGGGAATGCCCTGGTCGGCGGCAACACGGCCATCAACCTCGATGTCGCGCGTGCCGCCACGCATGACCGGAACGTCATCATCCCGGTCATCCTGGCCGTGGTCTTCCTCATCCTCGCGCTGCTGCTGCGGGCGATCGTCGCGCCGGTCATGCTCATCGCCACCGTGGTGCTGTCATTCGGCGCCGCCCTCGGCGTCAGCGCGCTCGTCTTCGACCACGTGTTCAACTTCGGCGGGGCAGACACCTCGTTCCCGCTGTTCGTCTTCGTTTTCCTTGTCGCCCTGGGCATCGACTACAACATCTTCCTGATGACCCGGGTCCGGGAGGAGGCGAAGCGGCACGGCACCCGGCGCGGTGCGCTTACCGCGCTGGCCGCGACCGGCGGGGTGATCACTTCGGCCGGCGCGGTGCTGGCCGGCACGTTCGCTGTGCTCGGCACGCTACCGGTCACGTTCCTGGCCGAACTCGGGTTCGCGGTGGCATTCGGCGTGCTGCTGGACACCCTCGTCGTTCGCTCCGTGCTGGTCACGGCGCTGAACCTGGACATCGGCCGCTGGATCTGGTGGCCGAGCAAGCTGGCCAGGGAGTCCATCCGGGAGCCCGACCGGCTGGCCGAGCAGAGCACGGCGGTCTCATAGCCCGCTCGCGGCTCGCACGGCAGCCGCCGTCCCGCAGGTCCTCCGCCCGGCGACCGCTCCCCTGGCCAGGGGAGCGGTCGCTGCTTTCACCGCGGCCAAAATCGCGCCCTCCGGCCGGCCCATCCCGATAATCATGCGCATCCCGATACCCGGACTATCCAAATCCCGACCCGGGCATGGAATGTTAACGCAGTGGCAAGTAACAGCCCGGCGCGGCGCTTAATTGTCGCTATCGGTGATTAACCGGTGACTGCGTGGGTAAGCATCTCGCCGGGCCAGCAAGTGATCCGGATGGTCAGCCTAATCGTCAATCGTCCGGGCGCATATCGCTGGCCGCGGGGGAAATTGGTGCAGCAGTCGGCTATCCCTGGGGAGGGTACGTTGACTACGCAAGGCGGCAGCTGGCGGCTTGCCACTGCCCGGATTGCGAGCAGGCTTATCAGGCCTGCTGAGCCAGCCCCGGCGCGGCCGCGATGAGCGGGCCGCCGGGCAATTCCAGTCGGCTGATCAGGTCCCTGGCCAGCGGCCGTCCGGCTGCCTGCGCCGTTGCGAGGCGCTGCATTTCATAACTCCGCCTAGCGGCATCCTGCGATCCGAAGATGCGCTCGCCTGCCATGTTGCTGTCCTGCCGCGAGCGCCGGTAAAGGAGTCAATCATGCCCACGGATTACGCCATGCTCAGTACCTTCCCGCCGACTCAGTGCGGGCTGGCGACGTTCAGCGCGGCATTGCTCGCGCACCTTCCGGAGCCAGCCGACAGCGTAGGTGTCGTGCGGGTGATCGATGAGCCTAGCCCGCGGAATTCGCCGCTCGTCGTGCATGACCTGCGGACCGGCTCGGCCGCGTGCGCGGCGGCGGCGGTCGGCGTTATCGATGACTTCGATGTGGTGATCGTGCAGCACGAATACGGCATCTACGGCGGCCAGGACGGCGCGGATCTGATTCCGTTGCTGAACGCGCTGACGGTGCCGAGCATCGTGGTGCTGCACACTGTGCTGGCGGATCCGACGGATCATCAGCGCATGGTCCTCGCCGAGATCATCGCTGCCGCCGGCACGGTCGTAACGATGACGCAGACCGGCCGGTCGCGAGTGCTCGACAGGTACGGCACGAGCCCGGACAAGGTCTTCGTGATCCCGCACGGCGCGGCCGGCACCCTGGCGGCCAGGTCGTCGGCACCCCGGCGGTCGGGTGGTCCGCGGGTGCTCACCTGGGGGCTGCTCGGGCCGGGCAAGGGAATCGAGCATGCGATCGAGGCGATCGCCCTGCTGCGCGAGGCCGGCCTCCGGGTGGAATACACGGTGGCGGGCCAGACTCACCCGCGGGTACGGGCGCGCAGCGGCGAGGCCTACCGCCAGTCGCTGCAGGCGCTGGCGCGGGCCAGGGGAGTCGACGACGCGGTGCATTTCGACGGAAGGTATCTCCCGGTCAGCGCCCTAGTGGATCTCGTCGGCACCGCGGACCTCGTGCTGCTGCCCTACGACTCGGTGGAGCAGGTCACCTCCGGCGTGCTGATCGAAGCAGTCACCGCAGCGAAGCCGGTGATCTCGACCAGGTTCCCGCACGCCGTCGAGCTGCTCAGCGGCGGCGCCGGGCTGCTCATCGGGCGCAGGGACCCGGCCGGCATCGCCGCCGCCCTGCGCAGCGCCCTCACCGAGCCGGGCCTGTCCGAGCGGATGAGCGCGCGCGCCGCGGACATCGCGCCGCAGCTGCTTTGGCCGGCCGTGGCGGCCTGCTACCGGGAGCTCGCCGCCGCGCTCACCAGGACCCCGGCGGGAGCCACGCTATGATCTGCCCTGCTGCGCCGTTCCAGCATCTGGAGCGGATGACCGACGAGATCGGCCTGCTGGAGCATGCCAGCGGCATCGTGCCGCGGTACGAGCACGGGTACTGCGTCGACGACGTGGCCCGCGGCCTGATCGTGGTATGCCGGGAGCCATCGCCGGCGCCGGAGCTTGTCGCCATGGCGCACCGTTACCTCAGCTTCCTCGTGCAGGCGCAGGGGGCAGACGGCAGGTTCCGTAACCGCCTCGGCTACGACCACCGCTGGCACGACCGGCCCGGCAGCGAGGACTGGTGGGGCCGCGCTATGTGGGGCCTCGGCACCGCCGCGCTGCGCGGGCCCGCCGCTGGCATCCGGGCAGAATCGCTTGCCCGGTTCGACCAGGGCGCCGCGGTCCGGTCAGCGTGGCCGCATGCGATGGCGTTCGCCGCGCTCGGCGCCGCCGAGATCCTGGCTGGCTGGCCCGACCATTCCGGCGCGCTCAGCCTGCTGGCCAGCGCAGCCGAGACGATCGGCGGGCCGGCCATGGACGCGGCGTGGCCGTGGCCTGAGCCGCGGCTCAGCTACGCTAACGGTGCGGTTGCCGAGGCAGTCATCGTGGCAGGCGAGAAGCTTGGTGAAGACAAAGTGCTACGGGGTGGCTTGCGGATGCTCGAATGGCTGCTGGCGGGCGAGATCAGGAACGGTCGTCTGTCCGTCGTGCCGGTTGGGGGCTGGGGCCCTGGTGAGCCGCGGCCGGCCTTTGACCAGCAGCCGATCGAGGCGGCCGCGCTCGCCGACGCGTGCACCCGGGCGGCCGCCGTCACCGGCGACACGAGCTGGCTGGCGGGCGTGGAAATGTGTGTGGCCTGGTTCCTCGGCGACAACGACACCGGCGTCCCGCTGCTCGACGAGCAGACCGGCGGCGGCTGCGACGGCCTCACGGCCTCCGGCCGCAACGGCAACCAGGGCGCCGAGTCGACCATCGCCATGATCTCCGTACTGCAACACGGCCGCCGGCTGATCGCCGCGCCGCGGTGACCGCGGCAGGCTCCGCGCGCGGGCTGCTGACCCGGACGCAGCACCAACTGCGGCCAGACGCATCCCGCACGCTGAGCCGGCTGTTCGTGCCGGGCCAGGAGAACTTGATCAGGGGCGAGTCACGGGCGATGGCCGTCATCGACCGGGTGCTGGCAATGAGCGAGGACGAGGCGGACCGGACGCTGGCCAGGACGATGGCCAGGTTCGCAGGCAGGTACCGCGACCTGGCGGAGACCCTGGAGCGCAACTTCGGGCTGGTTGCCTACCGGCTCGGCGGCGAGATCGAGGTAGGCTGCGCGCGGCGGCGGCTGATCGGTGCGTACTTCACCCAGCAGTACGCGCTGGAGGCCGCGGCGCTGTTCAACCCGTCCATCGTGCCGCATCCGGACCAGGCCGGCTGCGCGGCTGGCGAGGTCCGGTTCGTGCTGAGCCTGCGCGCGGTCGGCGAGGGTCACCTGTCCAGCATCGAGTTCAGGACCGGCACGGTCGGCGGCAGCGGCGAGATCAGCATTGACCCGCCGGGCCGGTTCCCCGACACCGGGCACTCCTGCCCGGCTGCCTACGACCGGAGTCTCTTCCAGGCGAAGCTCGCCGAACTCGGCCAGGAGGAGGAGAACGCGCAGTTCCTCTGGAGCCTGCTGCCGCCGCGGTTCAGCATGGCCGAGCTCAATGCGGCGGTCGCGGAACTGGCCTTGCAGCAGGTGCTGCGCGGTGACTCGGTGGCGCTGGTGGACTGGGTCCGCTGGCTGGCCGCGTCGAACTACGAGGTCGAGTTCGATGCACGGCATGCCATCTCCGAGCGGGTGCTGTGGCCAAGCGGGCCGGCTGAGAGCCACGGGATGGAGGACGCGCGGTTCGTGCGCTTCGACGACGACGACGACGCCAGCGGCCGCGGCGGCCCGGTCTACTTCGCGACGTACTCGGCGTTCGACGGCCGGCGGGTCGCCTCGCACCTGATCGAGACCGCGGACTTCCGCAGGTTCGCCATCTCGCAGCTGGCCGGCCGGGCAGCCAGCAACAAGGGCATGGCGCTGTTCCCGCGTCGCGTCGGCGGCCGCTACGCGGCGCTGTCCCGCTGGGACCGGGAGCGCAACGGGATCGCGTACTCACCGGACGGCCGCCGCTGGGGCGAGGCGGTCACCGTGCAGGAGCCCGCGCGCCCCTGGGAACTCGTCCAGCTGGGCAACTGCGGCTCGCCGCTGGAAACCCCGGCCGGCTGGCTGGTCTTCACGCACGGCGTGGGGCCGATGCGGGAGTACGCGATCGGCGCCATCCTGCTCGAACTGGACGAGCCCGAGCGGCTGATTGCCGCGCTGCCGGAGCCGCTGCTCGTCGCCGAGGGCACCGAGCGCGAAGGCTACGTGCCCGACGTGGTGTACTCCTGCGGTTCCCTGCTGCACGGCGAGACGGTGCTGCTGCCCTATGGCTGCAGCGACTCCTCGGTCCGGTTCGCCATCGTCGACCTGCCGCGGCTGCTCGACCGGCTGGCCGGCCGCTGATCAGCCGGCCAGAGCATACATTTCCATGATTAACGGGCCGAGCATGGTCAATCGATTCCCCGGGACGCGGGTCTAACCGGATGTAACCAGAAACCGGAAGGACGAAATCCATGCGCAATGCGAAGGCACGCAGCCAGCCCGCGGCAGCTGCCGAGATCCAGAAGCCGGACGAGCAGTGGCGGCGCGAGCTGACCCCCGAGCAGTACGCGGTGCTGCGCCGCGGCCACACCGAGATGGCGTTCACCGGCAAGTACGTCCGCAACTCCGGCGACGGCGCCTACTGCTGCGCCGGCTGCGGCGCGGAGCTGTTCCGTTCGGATGCCAAGTTCGAGTCGGGCACCGGCTGGCCGAGCTTCTACCAGCCGGCCGTCGCCAGCGCCGTCGAGCTGCGGCCCGACCACAGCCTGTTCATGCGCCGCACCGAGGTCGTCTGCCGCCGCTGTGGTGGGCACCTAGGCCACGTGTTCCGCGACGGGCCGCGCCCGACCGGGCAGCGGTACTGCATCAACTCGTGCGCGCTGGCCTTCGAGCCGGGCGGGAACAAGCCTGCGGCGAACGAGTCGGCCAAGAGCGAGCCCGCGGCGAGCGAGCCGGCCAAGAGCGAGCCTGCGGGGAACGAGCCGGGCTAACCTGTAGCCCGGCCGGTCACCGGAGGCGCCATGTCCCTGCTGAGCGATGATCACGAGTGGTCCCAGCGGCACCTCTCGCATTACGCGGAGGGAGATCTGGGCCGCCGCGCCCGCGGCCGGCTAGACCGGCACGCCGGGGATTGCGCCGACTGCGGGCGCGGCCTGCGGGCGATGCGCGCCCTGCTGCGCCTGATTCACCGAAGCGAGGACAGCGAGCCAGTGCGCGCCCCGGCCGGAATCTTCGACCGGGTCCGCGCCGCGGCCGCCGACGGCGGTGGCGGCGCCGCATCCGCAGTGCCCCCCAGCGGGTGACGCCGCCTCCCGGTCAGGCCGGCCCGGATAGCCCGGCGACCGAAGCGAGCCTGCTCACCCGGGCCAAGGCCGGCGACGAGGCCGCGTTCGAGCTGCTGGCGGGCGCGCATGCGGACCGGCTGTTCGCGGTGCTGCTGCGGCTGCTCGGCGATCGCGCCGCGGCGGATGAGGTCGCCCAGGAGGTGATGCTGCGGGCCTGGCGCGGCATTGGCCGGTTCCGCGGCAGCTCCAGCTTCTTCACCTGGCTCTACCGGATCGCGGTCAACGAGGCCAGCCGGGCGCTTGCCCGGCGGTCCCGGCAGCCGGCCACCGTGCCCATCGACGACGCGCCGCAGCTCCCGGCTCCGGCCGGGCAGCAGCCCGAGCAGCAGGCGGAGCAGGCTGAGCTGCGCCGGTCGCTGGGTACTGCGCTGACGGCGCTGACGCCAGCGCAGCGGGCGGCGATCGTGCTGCGCGATATCGAGGGCCTCCCTACCCGGGACGCGGCGGAGGTCGCGGGCGTCAGCCAGGCCGCGTTCAAGAGCAGGCTGCACGAGGCGCGACTGAAGCTGCGGGCCGCGATCGGCGACCAGGCGCTACTTCGCGGGAGCTGAGCTGCGCCGCTGGCGGCCAGCACGCGGCTAGCCTGACCTGGGGCAACTACATTCCGGGTGATTGCGGGTCCTCCGATGCCGTGCCGTGCGCGTCTAACAGGTGATTGGGGTGCACGGGAGCGGGCAGTTTGACGCCGCGGACCGGGCAGCGTCGGCCAAGGGCGCAGGGGAGGCTCAGATGGCATCAGGAACGCATCGCCGGGCTGGCCGCAGGCACATCTCGCTGCGGCGCCGGTCAGCGGTACCGGCGGACAGGCATCAGCCGCTCGCCAGCCAGCAGCAGGCAGGGTTCCCGGTGGCGCGCGGCCGCCACGCCGCCTCCGCGGCCGGGCCTAGCGACCCGGCCGCGGCGGCGAGCCAGGCCGCGGAGCCGGCCGCCTAGCCCGGACGTGATAACAACAACGTAACTGCTGATCGACGGCTGGCCGCTGCGGGCTCAGCGGGGCGTGATCTCGGCCATCTGCGACCAGCCGTCGCCGGGCACCTGCACGTTGATGATCTGCGGCGTCTCCGCGATGGCGTCGGGCGCCCAGGCGATGAATGCCTTGAAGTGGTCGGAGTTCACGTGCGCCGCGGCCCCGTCGTCCTGGAACGCCTCGACCAGCACGAACTGGTCCGGGTGCTCGACGCTCTTGGACCACTCGAAGAAGATGTTGCCCGGCTCGTTCCTGGTCGCCTGGGTGAACGGTTCGACCAGGGTGAGCCACTCACCGGCCCGCTCCGGCCGGACGGTCATCTTGACGACGATGAAGATCATGGAGGTTCCTTCGAACTCGGGTGCGGCCCGCGTGACTGATGCGACAGCCGGGTTTACGGCCGGCTGTCATCATCTTATGAACGGCAGCCTGGACCGGCCAAGGGCCGGGCGAACCCGGCGCGGGCAGGCACCGACCGGGAATCCTCCGTATGACTCGGGCGTCTACACGCCAGTCTGGGCGGTGAGCCGCCCTGACTCCACGGCCGCGGCGAAGGCCGCATAGTCTCGTTCGTTCTGGTCGGCGTAGGCGGCGGAGAAATCCGCGATCGCACGGTCGAAAGCCTCGCCCCTGCCCAGGTACGAGGCGACCGCGATCCGGTCGCCCCAGCGGGCGTGCGCGCGGGCCAGGGTCGCACCGCAGATGCGCGCGTAGACGGTAGCTCCCGGCACGAGCAGGTTGTCGACGTCCGCGCCGCCCTTCCAGTCGTGGAATTGCCGGACGTAGTAGTCGCGGGTGACGCCGTCAAGTCCCCTTATCCGAACCCAGCCAAGGAAGATGTCGGTCGCCGCCTGCATCAGCCGCTGCCCCGCTACCACCCGCTCGCCGTGATTCCGGTAGGTGCTCTTGCCAGCGAACCGCTCGAGCACCGAGGCCTGCGCCTCCTTGGTCTGCAGGAACAGCGGGTCGTTATGGTCGCGGCCCAGCATCAGCATGATGTAGCAGCGGGTCCCGACGCTGCCGACGCCCACCATCTTGTAGGCCGTGTGGACGTAGCGGAATTCCTCTATCGGATGGTGATGATGCCCCAGCGTGCGCCGGTAGGAGCTGAGCAGCTTCTTGATCAGCACCTCTGAGTTCTCCCATTCCGACCCCGGCACGATGATGTCCTCGATCGGCACGATCACCGGCGGGTCGGCGACGATCCGCAGCTCTCCCTCGACCTTGTCCGCGCGCTTGGCGAACACCCGGGTGCTATCCCGGGTATGTGCCTGCTTCACGTCCCGCTCGAAAGCCCTGGCCTCCCTCTTGCTGACCCGCTTGACGCGCGTTTCCTGGCGCACCAGGTTGAGCAGCACCCCGGCCTCGAGCTGGTCATACCACGCGCCCAGGGTTGCCATCCCGGCGGCCTGGCGCATCCGGTTCCGGTATTCGCTAACCCCGGCCATCACGACGGTGCGCCGGTCGGCCGGGCTGAAGCCCCGGTCACGTCCCATGATCTCGAAGCTGGCCGCGAGGCGCTTGACGTCCCATTCCCACGGGCCGGGGAGGGTCTCGTCGAAATCGTTGATGTCGAAAATCAGCTGCCGCTCCGGCGTGCCGAACAGGCCGAAGTTCGACAGGTGCGCGTCACCGCATAGCTGCACGGTCACCCCGGACACGGGGGTAGCCGCCAGGTCGGCTGCCATGATCAGCGCGGCGCCCCGGTAGAACGTGAACGGCGATACCAGCATCCGTCCGTACCGGATCGGGACGAGATGAGGTACCCGTGATTCCCCCTGCTCCTCAAGCAGGGCAATCGGATCCGGGCGGTCCGGCGCTGGTTCCCACCGGCCGTGGCTGGATCGTGGCGCCGCACCGCGAGCGGCCCGGCCCCTGGCGATCCGCTCGTCCGCCGTCAGGTGCGCCCGCCGCCATGACGACGCAAATGGCGCAGGCCGTGCCCCGTCCGGGTCGGCCAGCACATTTCCGGCCCGGTGTGCGCTGGCAGTCATACTGGCCTCCGGTCGCGCGGTCTCCCTTGCGAATTATGTTCCGTTATCGAATCAGGCTAATTGCCCCGCCGCAAGCCTGACAATGTAGAGCCAGCGGCAACGCCGCCGCGGGCCGTCAAGCCAGCTTCGCGGCCGCCGATGCCGCGCTGCCCAGCAGCCTTCCGTCCGCCCCGGCCAGCACAGGCTGGTACGCGGGCCTGGCCGCGGCCTCTTCGATGAGGTCGCAGAGTTGCCTGATAAACGGGATCTCCGGGGCTATCCAGAGGTACCGAGCCAGCGAGCCAGGAATCGTGTTGATCTCGTTCACGAGTACCTTGGCCCCGTCCGTCATGAAGTCGAGGCGCGCGACCCCGCGTACCGCCGCGGCCTTCATGATCGCAGTCGCCTGGGCAACCACGGTTGCGGCGACATCCTCGGCCAGAGCGGCAGGCAACTCGCGCGCCGCGCCAGCCATGCCTTCCTCAGGCACGTACTTGTCCTGGTAAGACAGCAGCGGCCCGGAGCGCCTGATCGGCCGCTCGATAGCGGGCAGTTGGTGCTGCGGCCACGTTCGGGGGGCGATGTTGATGTCGTCCCATCCCTTGAGGAACGGCTCCGCGAGGGCGGCGGCTGCGTACAGCGGGCTCGATTGCCCGACCCAAGGCCCGCGAAAAGAGGCTCGGAACCGATCGGGGTGCCGTCCCGGAAGCTCGCCGCCTCGCGCCCGGCGCCGACGTCGTAGAAATCCCCGGCCTTGCTCCAGTAGATGCTGCACATCGTGACCGGCGCCGTCGACAATTTCCGTGTCCACCAGCGCGGTGAGCAGCCCCCGGGCCTGCTCGATCGTGCTCGCTGGCACGGCCTGGTCCGCGCTGCCCCAAAGCAAGGCGACGGGGCAGGCGACTGCCCGCAACTGCGCCTCGTACGATTCGTTCACCACCCGGACGAGAACGTTCCGCATTACCCCGGAGGCCGCGTTGTAGTCGTCGGATGCCCTTGCCCGGCGCATGGCCTCGAAGCGGCGGTCGCTCAGCAGGCCAGCCTGATGTGCTTTGCGGCCGAGCCGGTAGGTGACCGGAGGTTTGGCTGCCTTGGACGGCCTGAGCAGTGGCACACCGCAAAGGACCATCCCCCGGACCAGGTCGGGCCTGCTGGCGGCCAGGCACGGGCACCTACGCTGCGAGTACCGGCACCGCATGTCCCGGGCCACACCGGTTTCCGCACGTCTGGTCGGCTATTTGGCTGGGTTACTGGCCTATGCGTCCGTCGATCCGCTCGCGCAACAAGTCGACGTGACCCATGTGGCGGGCGTACTCGTGGATCATTCCGACCAACACCTCACGCAGCGACATCGGCCCTCCACCGCTGCCATGCTGATTCTCTGGATCGTCGCCGGTGATGTCGAGACTGGGTGCCTCGGCCACGAACCGCGTCGCGAAGTCCGCCTCCGCACGCCATGCATCCCACGCCTCCGCAACCAATTGGGGGTCGGGAACAGCACCATCGAAATCACCGTCACGGTCGGTGTCGGAGCAAAACAGCCGGGGCACGTCCTGTCCCGCCATCATCTTCCGGAACGTCCCACGCTCTATCTCGGCCAGGTGTCGCACCAGCCCCAGGATCGACATCGTGGATGGCTCGACGGAACGCTGCGCCATGGCCTCCGCATCAAGCCCTGAGCATTTCAGCTCCAGCGTGAGGCGACAACAGTGCAGGACTTCGACCAGCGTGGTGCGCTCGTCGCCCAACCTTGGTCCGTTCTCACGCGGGTCGTCTTTGAGATCGATGAACATGTCGGCTCGTCGGGTCGTGGCCATGGCCGCAATCATTGGCGATGCGCAAGGCAGCCGACAAGTGATTAACGGCACCTGCACTCATGACTGTCATCACTCAGTTTGGAAGGGCCCACCAGTTACTGTATGCCGTGACCTGCAGGCCCGCAGGCCGGCGCTGGTCCCGGCATGCCGGCAGAGACCGCCTGCTGCGCTGGTTAGCTGCATGCCCAGGCAGGTGAGGGGCACGGACAGCCCGGCGGGCCCCGCAGAGCATGAGGTCATCGCCAATCCCGCCGTCCTGCTCACCTTCGAGCGCCCGGCCGCGCTGCACCCGCCGCGGCGGGCGCAGCCTGCGCGAGCGGTTGTCATGCCAGTTGGCCAACATCTGCGCCCCGGCAACGAGCCAGGCTATGAAAAAGAACACCACGACCAGGGCGGTGGGCATGACCAGGAACTCACTACCGGTGAGGAAGGTGGCCACCACCATGGCTGGCGGCGGAAGGATCAGGGCCGCGCCCGCGGCCACTTTGCCCACCGGCGGCCGGGTCCCCGCCCGGGTGGGCTTACGAGGCGGCCGCGCTGCGATCAGCCTGGCGGGAAGGTCGGCGGTGAGCGCGGCCAGGTCCGCATAGGTCCGCGCGGCCAGCGTCTTGCCCACCCGCGCATCTAGCTCATCCTTACTCAGCCGCCCCTGGACGAATGCGATCTTGAGCATGCCGATCACCTGCTCGCGGTCGGCGTGAGATGCCCTGAGGTGGCTACGGCCCAACGCGCCTGCTGCCGCCTCGTTTCCTGGTTCTGCCATCGCTGGCGCCTCCCTCACGAGAGTTCAGCAACAAATCGTAACGTAGCTGCACCCTGGCGGCCATCCTCACGGACATACAGGGTTATTCAGGCGAAGACGCCGGGCTTGTGACGAATTTCCGGTTAGCGGCGCGCCTACGTGAAAGGCGGCCTGCTTCTCGAAAGGATTGGGTTACCACACTCAGTCCCACAGAAACAGGCCGCGCATGTATCATACCACCGGATTCACCAAAGACGAGATCACCGACCTGTGCGCACTGATATTGCAAACGAGGAGGACTGTGTCATCGATCCGTGGCCGCCGTCTCTCGGTCTTTACAAGTCGGTGGTTATAGCACTCACCTACATGCGGAGAAACCGAGTTCAGCAGGAACTCGCAGAGACATACACGACTTCCCAGCCGACCATTAGCCGAGCTAATTCGCGGATAACTTCCCGGCTAGCGATCGCGCTTGCCCCGTTCGTACCCACGGCGGAAGACCTCGACCCGGACACCCAGTACATCTACGACGGCACGCTGCTTCCCTGCTGGTCGTGGCGCGGGCACCGGGAGCTGTATTCGGGCAAGCGAAAGACCACCGGTAAGAACGTCCAGGTTGCGTGCAATCTTTACGGCGAGCTCGCATGGATATCCGACCCGGTCGACGGAAGCCGCCACGACGCGCATTGCATCGACGAATCATCAGTGCTCGCCGGGTTTCCCGAAGGAAGCCAGATGGGTGATAAAGGATACATCGGCAAGGGGATGGTAACGCCCATCAGGAAGCCGGAATGCCGGGATCTTCTGGACTGGGAGAAAGAATTCAGCACTCAGGTAAACAAGATTCGGTACATGATCGAGCAGGTCATCGCGAACTTCAAGACCTGAAGGATTATGCACACCGATTACCGTCGCCCGATCGGCACCTTTGACACCACCATCTCAGCCGTTGTTGGGCTGCACTTCTACCGGATGGCGTGAATAAGCCTCATAGTCACCCAGCGCCGGGAAAGGCCGGGCCTGTCAAGTCTCCGGTGTAACTGATCTTGCAGGTTCTGCTGCCGGCCTGCGGACAGGCGGCCGTCGAAGGTGCTGTCGAGGGCGTTCAGGGCGGCCTTCCACCGGTTGGTCCAGCGCTTGCGGCCTCGCCCGGTGGGGTCCAGGCTCATGATCGCCAGGTACAGGCACTTGATGGCGGCCTGCTCGGTGGGGAAGTGGCCGCGGGCATTCACCGTCCGGCGCAGTCTGGCATTAATGGATTCGATCGCGTTGGTCCGTGCAGATAGCAGTCCGTATTTCCCGGTCGAAGCGCAGGAATGGCACGAACTCCGCCCAGGCGTTCTCCCGCAATCGTATAATAGCCGGGTAGCGTTTTTCCCGCTTCCCGGAGAACTCGGCGAACCGGTACTACAGTTCGGGTTTGTGACTTGATCATGAATCATGCCGGGGCGGGCGGGAGCCGTGCCTGGTAGTGGTGGTATCGGGCGCGTGCCTGGTGCTCGCGGCGCCACCTGGACCAGGCGTATCCGAGCTGCCGGCCGGCAGCTGTCATGGGCGTAGTGGCCAGGCGCAGCAGGCGGCGGGCTTCGGGGACGCTGACTTTGACCATGCCGATCTCGGCTGGGGGCACTTGGTGCTGGCAGGATGGCAGGGGCCCGGTGTCGGCCCAGTCCGCCGGCTGGGCGGCTGAGCCGGCCAGGATGGCGCCTGCGGCCTGCGGTAATGGGGCGGGCACCGGCCGGGCAGCTGCGACGGCGAGCAGCGCGAGGGCGCACATGGACAGCACGGTGTGCCGGTGGAAGGAGTGCCACAGCCGGACCTGGTGCTGGTCGAGGCCGGCCTGCCCTTTTGCGCCAGCACCGCGAGCGCGACCTGACCCGCAAGCCAGAGCGCCTCACCGGCAAGAACGTCACCCTGCAGCCCGCGCAGCCACCCGCAGCCTGACCAACTGCAGAACCAGACCCGATCATGCCACCTGGCGTTCGCTGCCGCTCCCCACCTAGGTCATTTTCGAGTCAGTCCCGCTGGCCGTGGCCCGGAATCTGCCTGCGTTGGCTCTTGGAATGGCTCTTCTGTCCTGCTGCCCTTGACCGGTAGCGGAGCTGTCAAGCGAGCCCGCAGCCGGGCAGGGGAAGAGTCAGCCTGGGGTGAGGTTGAGGCCCTGCGCCACCCAACACCGGCCTCGTGCCCGAGCAAGCTGTGACAGTGACCCCGCGGGCCTGCCACTGCCAGAAATAGCCCCGAAGGGGCGATGACGCTTGGTGGCATGCATACCGAGTATCGAGACAGCAGGGCTCCCAGCCGAAAGGTCACACCGGCCGTTCGATGAGCGGGCATTGGGAGACGCCTTGCGGCTCACGGCGGTTCCATAGTCAAGCGCATCAAGAAGGAGCGCCTCAGATGTCGAAATGGAACTTCATGGCAATGGGCCAGGTGGGCCTAACCGGCTGGACCTAGGGAAGTCGCTAAGCCAGTCGCCCGTTCGATCGCCCGCCGGACCGGACGGCCGGAGGCGGAGATCCTGTCGCTTATCGGCGCGGGATTCCTCGCGGTCACGTTGATCGACTTCATCCGCAATGTCGATGCTGTCATCGCGGCGGGACGAACCGGCCGTCAGCCAGCGAATGGCCCTCCCGCCCAATGGCCTTGCTTTAAGTGATCTTGTGCGGGCTGAGCAGGTGAAACTCGATTTTCCGGATGACGTTGGTGACGCTCGGCTCACCGGGCTTACGGGCGGGGAAGTCACCGGATTTCTTGGTCTTGCGGGGGCTGGCCCGGTCCGGGCGGTCACGGACGAAGGTGCCGGGGGCGAGGATCTTGAGCAGGAACGTGGCGAACGCCAGATCCAGGTGCTCAGGGGGGAAAAGCCGCGACGGTATCCGTCGCGGCGGCCAGGGCGTGCGGGAAGCTGATCATGTCCGGAGGGATGCCCGCGGCGGCCGCCCCGATCCCGATGATCTTGCATATCGCCTGGCAGGCGGCGAACAGCGCCCACATTTCCTGCTCGACGCCGGCCGGGTCCTTGCTGCGCAGGACCGGCTGTCCCTCGCCCGTGCCGGTCTTGTGGCGGCCGGTGACGGTCTCGCATCCCCACCGCCGCGGGTAGCAGCACGCGAGATCCAGCGCCGGGTACTCCTGCGGGTCGAGCAGGTCGGTGACCAGGCAGAACAGCTCGGAGGTCTCCTCGTCCCCGCCGCTTTCCGGGGTGGTGTGCACGGTGTACTCGATGACCCGGACGGTCAGCGGCGGGCCGTCTTTCTTGCGGGGCGGCGCCAGTTCCGCGAGGTAGGTGCCGTCTTCCAGGACTTTCACCGGCTTGAGGGTGAAGGACGCCGAGGCGCGCCACAGGATGTGCGCCCCGGTGGCGAGGAACTCCCGGGCCAGCGCCCAGGACAGGAACTTGCGGTCGGCCAGCACCAGCATCCCCGGGCCGAAGCAGCCCTGTTCCAGCAGGTCGCGGGCTAGGGCCTGCTCGCTGTCCCGGTAGGGGCCCAGCGATGCCCCGAGCAGGCTCCCGGTCCCGGACTCGGCCGCCGCCAGCCACCTGACCTGCGGGAACGCCCCGTCCCGGGTCTGGTTGGACGGACGGCCGAAATGCGCGACGTTCGGCGGGCTGTCGGGCACGTCCGAGGTGGACCCGTCGATCGAGACCACCCGCAGCCCGCAGCAGGACACCCCCGGGTCACCGTCATCCCCGAACGGCCCGGTCACCTGCTCGAACAGGAACCGGACCGGTGCCGGGCCGAGCTTGCCGCGGCCCCGTGACAGCGAGGAGATGTTCGGCGGCTTCCACCGCCGCCCGCCCCCGGCATCCACCCAGCCGTCCGGGTCCAGCTGCCCGGCCAGCAGGTCACCCCCGCGCCGCTGGTGATACAGCCCGCCGGCCAGCTTGGTCATCACCTGCCCGTACCCGCAGTTCCGGCCGCGGAACAGCCACAAGGCCAGCACGAAGTACATCACCAGCCGCGCCGGCAGCAGCCGGCGCCGCTGCTCCCGGACCCCCGCCGCGTCCACCGCGGCATCCACCAGATCCGCCGTGAAAACCCTGGTCAGCACGCCGACCGAGATCCGGTCCGGCAGCCAGCCATCCGGAGACAGCCCTTCAGAACCATCATGCGCCACAAAACCGTAACGATACCACATCAGACCTTAAAGCAAGGCCATTGCCCTCCCGCCCCCACCTAGAGCGGCCTCCACCTTGCATCGGCTATAGGTCGGCGGAGCGCGCGCCGGGGTCAGGTAAAGGTGCCGGGCGATGGCAAGGGGACAAGGCGTCAGTTCGCGGGCACTGCCCTCATCTCGGCGGCGCCGACCTAGATGCTTTGCGAATCTGTGCAGCCCGCATGCGCGAGCTTGACCACCTGGAAAGCCCGGTGGGCGAGGACGATTACTGATATGGGCTGGGCAGTGCGGCCTGTCTTGCCGCACTGCCCAGCACTCATACCGCGCGAGGGCGTCGCTATGCAGTTCGTAGAGCTTGTCCGCTCCGATCAGCGATCAGCGCCCGCACCTCGACGCTGGCCCGGATGTCGCGCACGGTGCGGCACACTAGATGATCAATTCCAAGGGGTGACTGCGAAGATGAAGCGAGGGCACCCAAGATCAGTTTGTGACGACTGACATGGATACCCTCGCTACCGCACTGTACGTGACGACCGATGACTTGCTGAAGGACTCGCCGCAGCTCGCGCCTTGCCGGGCTGGTACCGGCATCAATCCGAAGCTGAGCGATGCTGAGCTCGTCACCCTGGCGGTCATGCAGGCTCTGGTGGGTTCACCTCCGGGGCCCGCTGGCTGCGGCACGCCCGGGCTCACCTGCGGCACCTGTTTCCATACCTGCCTCAGCAGCCCGGTTATAACAAGCGGCTGCGCGGCGCCGCATCGCTGATCCGGCACTGCATCCGCGCCCTGGCGGCCGACACCACCGCATGGACCGACGATGTATGGGTGGTCGATTCCACCCCGGTCGAGTGCGGCCGCTCCCGTGACACCGCCAGGCGCTCTGAGCTGGCCGGATGGGCCGAGTACGGGTATTGCGCCTCCCATTCCCGCTGGTTCTGGGGCCTGCGGCTGCACCTGGTCGCCACCCTGGGCGGGCTGCCCGTGGGCTTCGCCCTGACCGGGGCGAAGGCCGACGAGCGGCAAGTGCTGCTGGCCATCTTCGACGCCGATCCGGGCCCGCTCGGGCAGCGGCCCGGCCAGACCCTGATCGGGGACAAGAACTACTACGGCCGGCACTTCGAGGCCACACTCGCTGACGCCGGCGCGCACTTGCTGCGTCCAGCCCGTAAAGGCGAGCCTGAACGCGCCGGCGCCGGCCTGTTCAAGCCGTTGCGCCAGGTCATCGAGTCGATCAACGAGACATTCAAGGGTCAGCTCGACCTTGAGCGGCACGGCGGGCACACCCCCGCCGAAGTACTTGCCCGCGTCCTGCAGCGCATCCTGGCCCTGACCGCCGCCATCTGGCACAACGACCGGATCGGCCAGCCCGTCAAGCGCTCACTGGTGGCATATGACCACTGACCCCTTGGAATTGATCATCTAGGCGGCTTCCAGGTTGGCGCGGCTGCCGTAGGCGCACAGCCCGTAGAGCGCGACTACATCCATGGCGATGATCATCAGTGACCAGAACGGGTAGGCGGGGATGAAGAGCATCTGGTCGATGGCGTTGAGCCCGATCACGGCCACGGCGAACCAGCGGGCCAGCTGGTTGCCCGCCAGCACCCCGATGGCGGCAAGCAGTTGCAGGATGCCGAGGATGAGCGTGATCCAGCCCCAGGTGCGCAGGTTGCCGAACACGTAGTTCGCGTGGGCGGTGAATACGTGGGAATTGGCGATCGCGGCGATGCCGTAGATCAGGTTGAAGCAGCCGACCACCAGCATCAAGATGGCCGCGAACAGGACCAGGCCATAGCCCTGGCCCTCCGCGCGGTGCCCGCCGGTGCCCCGGGCCGGCTGGCTCGTTGAGGACGTCATTGTGGCTCCTTATGTCGTCGGAATCGCTGGAACATTGACTCCAGCCCTTTACTCACTTGTGGTATCGATTCCACCACGTGCGGCCTTGGCCATATGCCCCCGCTTGCCGTAAGGCACCAGTCCACCTCGTGGCCGGGCGCGTACCATCCCCCCGATGGGATTAAGAGCGGGCAATCATCACTCCAGGAGCCCCTAGCTCCCAGGACCCGCTGCCTGACTGCGTGAGCAGACCTCTAGCTTGGGTAGACCGGAAAGTGCCTCCGGCTTAATCGTCTAGCGGGGCAGGAACATCTCCTCAGCGATCTCCGGCAACGACTGGTGGGTGGACAGCAGCGGTAGCGGGCGCAGCTCGGCGGTCAGCGTCGAAGCTCCGGGCACGCGGGCGCTGAGGCATGTTCGACGCCCCTGGCGGCGTAGCGTTGGGGCTGCGGCCGCGAATCGAGCCCAGCTTGGCTGGGTAGCGACCGGGGACGGATCGGGCAACTGCCCGGCCAAGAAGCTGGGCCTCCGCGCGGAACCAGGCGGTCGTCTGGTCCCGTTAGCTGGGACTCCTGGGGTGATGACCGTCTTTTATCCCATCGGGGGGATGGTACGCGCCCGGCCACGAGGTGGAATGGTGCCTTGACGGCGGGCGGAGGTGTATGGGTCAGACGGCGAGATTCCAGGAGACGTTGCGCAAGCTGGCGATGATCGACGAAGGCTTCGTCGAAGACGAGGCTGGGTTGCGGCTTGGCCAGGCCGGGGCATCGGCTCTGGATCTCAAGACCGCGGCGCTGCTGCAGCTAGGGGTGTCGGCGGCTATCGGGTCCCCGGCGGTGTGCCTGGAATGGTGCACCGGCCGGGCGCTGGCGGCGGGCGCGACCGAGGACGAGATCGCCGACGTGCTGCTGGCAATCGCCCCGGTGGCTGGGCTCGGCCGGGTCGTCTGCGCCGCTCCCGGTGTGGCGACCGCGCTCGGGTATGACATCGACGCCGCGCTGGAGGAACCGAAAGGTCACTGACAACTCCCGCCGCTCCAGCGAGGCATCGCAGGTGGTGGCCGGGAGGAAGCCAAGATGTATGGGCCCGACACCTTGTTCGTGCTTGCTGCAGCGTATGGGAGCCTCGATGAGGCGGTGGCCGACTACGGAGCAGTCAAGACCTCTCTTAATACCGTCGGGATGATGCGCTCTGCTTCTCTCGGCGGCAGAGTGGGGGGTGACGCAGGGAACGATGCCGCACCCGCGGGGAGCGTTCGCGTTTGGGCGCCGGGTGGCGTCACGGCCAGAACGGGAGGTGGGCCGGATGGCAGAGCGGAAGATCGCGCATCCGAGCATCGACGATCGCAAAGCCAAGGGCTTGGATGCCCGGAACCGGGCGGCTCCATCGAGCCACACGAAGTGGCGCCCGGCCGCGGACCGGCCCGATCCGGTCGCGCTGCTGGAGGAGCAGAACACCACCCGCGAGCAGGATCTGGTGCCGGTGCGCCACGGCCGGATGATGGCCTCACCGTTCACCTTCTACCGGGGCGCGGCGAAGATCATGGCCGCGGATCTGAAGGACACGCCGGTGGCCGGGCTGGAGACTCAGCTGTGCGGGGATGCGCACCTGTCGAACTTCGGCGCGTTCGCCTCGCCCGAGCGGGTACTGCTGTTCGACGTGAACGATTTCGACGAGACGCTGCCGGGGCCGTTTGAGTATGACGTGAAACGGATGGCGGCCAGCTTTGCGATCGCGGCCCGCAACAACGGGTTCTCCAAGACCGACACGCGCGCGGCGACGATGACGTCGGTGCGGGCTTACCGGGAGGCGATGGCCTCCTTCGCGCTGATGCCGACGATGGACATCTGGTACGCCCACCTGGACGAGGACGAGCTCAGGACCGGGATCCGCAACGCCGTGGCTGGGGCGGCCAGGAAGGAGAAGACGCCGGGGAAGGCGGGCAAGAAGGCGGGCAAGGCGGCCAGGCAGGAGGAGAAATCGGCGAAGACGGCAGAGAAGCGGGCGGCCAAGACCCTGACTAAGGCGCACACCCGCGACAGCCTGCAGGCGCTGTCCAAGCTTGGTGAGCTGGTCAATGGGACCTACCGGATCGTCAGCCAGCCGCCGATCGTAGTCCCGGCGCGTGAGCTGGCCCCCACCTACGGTCTTTCCCCCGACGAGGTTGGCCACGCGATCCGCGAGCAGTTCCGTGCTTACCGGGCCACCCTGCAGGACGACCGGCGCCACCTGCTGGAGCGGTTCGAGGTCGTGGACCTGGCCCGTAAGGTGGTGGGGGTCGGCAGCGTCGGGACCCGGGCGTTCATCGTTCTGCTCCAGGGGCGCGACGCGGCCGACCCGCTGTTCCTGCAGGTCAAGGAGGCGACGGCCTCGGTGCTGGAGCCCTACGTGCGCAAGAGCCGGTACCGGCAGCACGGCGAGCGGGTGGTGCAGGGGCAGCGGATGATGCAGGCGGCCAGCGACATCTACCTCGGCTGGACCAAGGGGCTGGACGTGCGGCGCCACTTCTACTGGCGCCAGCTGCGCGACATGAAGGGCTCGGCGATAGTCGAGGCGATGGCACCGCTCGGGCTCACCTTCTACGCGCGCATCTGCGGGTGGACGCTGGCCCGGGCCCACGCCCGGTCCGGGGACCCGGTCGCCATGGCCGCCTACCTGGGCGGCAGCGACGCGTTCGACAACTCGATCACTGACTTCTCGCAGCGCTACGCCGACCAGAACGAGCGCGACTACCAGCAGTTCGTGAACGCGATCCGGTCCGGGCGGCTGGAGGCAGTCGAGGGCGTTTAAGATCCGATAGGGCCTGCGGCGGCCCTCCGGCGGGACATGGCGCGCCGGAGGTGGAGACCCGTGGGAGCTGACCCTTGTGCAGACTGATCGGGGCGCGGCCCAGGCGTACGTAAGAGAAGGCCCGGGCAGCCCAACCCGCCCGCCTCGGGCCGCGCCAGCAGCTGATCAGCCAGCTCCGGATCGACCATCGGCGGCGCTTCTTCCCGTCGGCCGATCGCCAAGATTGCGCGTCACCATCGCGGTGTCGTTCATGGCGTGTGCCTCATCGCGCCGCATGCCTGCGGCCCATCGTCAGGCTGCGTCACCTGCACAGCGGTAGGACACGCCCCAGACTCGGTCGTGAGCATGCCGCATACCACCCGGACGCCGGTTGCGGCTGGTGGAGAGTCGCTTTAATCCCGTCTGGGCGATGATCCCATCGGCGTGGTCAGGTGAGGCTTGGGGGAACGGTCCCGATCACGGGGGCTCCGGAACTACCGATGGGTGCAAAACGATGAGCCATGCCGATGTCGAGCTGGAGCCGCGGCTATGTGATGGTCGCGTGGGACCGCATCGGTGATGGCTCACGAGCAAACGTTCGATGCCCACACTGCCGTTCGGCATGCATCAGGCGTAACGCGAGGTGGATGAAGCCAGCCGCGAGAGTGCGGGAAGTGAGGCCGTGGCATGCAAGGCGATGACGTGACAGCGCAGGAAGACGGCCCGCTGCACGAAATGGGCGGGCCGGACGGAACAGACGACGCGGGCACGGCCGACAAGACATCAGCCCGTGCCAGCCAGGGCCAGCGCTGGCTGGCCCGGCTCGCGTCCGCGGCCGCCGCCGCCGCGGTCGTGGTGCTCCTGGTGTCGGGTGCCCTGCGGAGCATAACCGCGCTGCTCCTTGGCTTCGCGGGACTGGCCATCGCCTGCGCGGCGGCGTGGTGGTTCCTGGCCAGCCGCGGCATCCGGCGCTGGCTCGCGCTCGCGGTGCTGGTCGCCGCGCCGGCGTTCGTGATCGTCGTGTACGTCGTCGCCGGGCTGTTGTGGGAGGTCGCGCTCAGCGTCGTGCTCGCCGTCGTCGCGGTGGCTGCCGGGCGCGCGGCATTGAGCAGTGGCGCCTTGCCCGACAAACCACGCGAACATGCGGCGACGACGCCGCGGCAGCCGTTTGTGATCATGAACCCAGGGTCGGGCGGCGGGAAGGTCGCGAAGTTCGGGCTTAACGACAAGGCCACCGCGCTCGGCGCCCAGGTGTCCCTGCTCGAAGGTCCCGGGATCGTCGACGTGGCCGCGCTCGCCCGGCAGGCGGTCGACGGCGGGGCCGACCTGCTCGGGGTCGCCGGCGGTGACGGAACCCAGGCTCTGGTAGCGGGCATCGCCGCGGGCCGGGACGTCCCGATGATGGTCATCTCGGCGGGCACCCGCAACCACTTCGCCCTCGATCTGGGGCTGGACCGTGATGACCCTTCCACCTGCCTGGATGCCCTCAGCGATGGCGTCGAGCTGCATATCGACCTGGGCCTGATCGCGGACCGCACGTTCGTCAACAACGCCTCCTTTGGCGTCTACGCCGAGGTCGTGCAGAGCCCCGCCTACCGCGACGACAAGACCGGCACCGCGCTGCAGATGCTGCCCGACATGCTGGCCGGCCACCAGGGCGCGCACCTGGTAGTCCGGGTCGACGGGC
>CAWIJO010000027.1:0-45505 GCA_963836355.1 uncultured Actinomycetes bacterium
CCAGTAGGTGAAGCTGTCACCAGCCGCAAACGAGCTTGAGGTGCGGGCAGCATGGCAAGTCGCCATGTCTGAGCGCTCGTGCGAAGGAGCCTGGCCAGGCAGATTTCGCGGGGAGATCTTGATTGCCACGGTCTGATTCGGGTTTGTCATGGCCGGCGTGCCGGATGCTGGAAGTCGCCCGGTGCGACGGTGGGGTTGGTAAGCAGGTGCGGGGCCGGCTTGCCGGCGAGGAACGCGCGGATGGTAGCCGTGTACGCCGCTGGCTGATCGTCTTTGATGGCGTGCCCGGCGCCGCGCAGGTAGGCGAGTTCAGCGCCTGGGATCGTCGTGACGTAGGCGGCGGAGGTGGCCCAGCCGACGTAGTCACATTGTCCTTTGAGCACCAGGGCCGGGATGTGCACGGTGCGCAGCCCGGGCCGGATGGCCGGGACGGGCGGATGATGCCAGGACTGCGGGACCTGGTTGGCGTAGAACCCGGTGCCATGCAGCGCCGGCCCGGTGCGGCCGGGGCAGTGCAGCGCGGGCCGGGTGGCGGCGTAGACGCGGTCCATGCGCGGGTCGAGTTCGCCGTCGCCGGCGAACGTGTGCGCGGCGGCGGGATTGACCTGGGTGAGCGCGTAGGCGAGCAGCAGCCGGGGCCGGGCGACCAGGGAGTAGGTACGCAGCCGCTGGCCCCAGGCCAGCCGGGCTTGCAGCGCTGATCCGGTGAGCCCGTCGCGCAGGCTGCCGGGCGAGGTGAACACGATCTTGCTGACGTGGCCGGGGTGAGTTGCGAGGTAGGCGGCGGCCAGGAAGGCGCCGTAGGAGTGCCCGATCAGGATCAGGCGGGGCGCGCCGATATGCCGCCGGATTTGCTCGAGGTCGCGAACCTTTCGCGCGACGCTATAGCCGGAAGGGTCGGCTAGCCGGGACGAGCCGCCGGTGCCGAGTTGCGCGTAGGCGTACACGTCGTGGCCATCGGCAGTCAGCTCATGCAGCGCGGCGAGGTCTCCGGCCAGGTCGGGCACGCCGGGCCCGCCGTGGATCGCCACCACCGGCGCGGCGGTGGCGGGGTGTGCGGGCAGCATCCCGTAGGCGAGGTGGGTGCCGTCGCTGAGGGCCCACCGTCCCGGGTTCGGCGGGGGACGCGGCGCGATCACCGGGTCGGTGACCGGCACAAGCAGCCAGGCCAGCGCGGCCACGGCGACAAGCGTGCCGATCGCGGTCAGGATACGCCGCCGTGGCCGGCCAGGCCGGCCACCGTACCGCCACACCACAATCGCCCACACCCCCGCCGCAGCCAGCATCCCAGCGCCGAGAAAGACCGCCGGGACGGGCACCACGCTGGCGACGGCGACAGCCACCCCCAGCGCGATGATGACCGCCGCCAGCGCGGCAGCCGAAAGCAGGGCGAGCCGCCGCGCCCCACGCCATAGCGCCGGCCAGCGGGGGCTGCGGGACGGGATCCTCACGGGGCGACGTGGTCGCGGCGCCTCGTCAGGGACGCGGGCGGTCCGCCGCTGCCGCCGGCTGGCGCCGCCCACGCGGCAGCGGCGAGCAGCGCCACGGCGGCAACGGCGGCCAGGCCGAACGAGACGGCGTACGCGGTCTGCCAGGTGTCGCGGTAGGCGGGCCAGCTGGCGGGCAGGGTCGCTGCCGCCCAGTGCGCGACCTTGGCGTTGGCCGGACGGTTGCCGAACCAGTAGGCCAGCAGCGTGCCGAGCAGGCACGCCGCGGCGACGGCATGCGCGGCCGCCATCCGGGCCCGGCGGCGCAGCACGACCGCGACCGTCGCCGCGGCCACCAGCCCGGCGATCTCAGCGACCCCGCCGGCGACAGCGAAACCGCCGTAGAAGGTGCGCTGCACTTGCAGCCACGCCGGGCCGTCCAGCCCGCGGCTGCCCGGCGCTTGGAGCACATGGGTGAGGGTCAGCCCCAGCACGAGAGCGGCGGCGAGCACGCCCGCCAGCCGCAGGATCTTGAGCAGCGAAACCATGGTTAGCAAGCCGCCTCCTTCTGGTCGGCGGCCAGGTAGCGGGCCAGGTGCGCGTCGAGCGCTGCGACGGCGGCGCCGGGTGGCAGGCCGGCCGGGTCGGTGAGCAGGTGCAGCAGGAGCCCGTCGATGAGCGCGGCGGTGGTTGCTGCCTCCAGGACCGGATCGAGGTCGGGATCTGCCTCGCCGGTATCCTTGGCCTGCTGGAACGCCCGTGCCAGGTCTGCGCGCAGCCTGGTGAGAAGCCTGTTCTGCACGTCAGCCAGTGGCGCGGAGACCGCCGCCCTGGCGGCGAAGGCAAGGTAGATGCGTGACTCGGCCGTGCGGGTCTCATCGAGCGGCAGCAGCTCGAGGATCACGCCCCGCACCGCGCTTGCGACCGGGCCGGTCCTGGCGATACCGGCCACCCGGCCGATGATCTTGTCGGCGGTGTACTCCCAGGCCATCAGGAGCATCTCGTCCTTGCTGCGGCAGTAGTACTGCACGGTGCCGATCGACACGTCCGCCGCGGCGGCGACCTCGCGGATGCTGACCTGATCCAGGCCTCGCTCGGCGATGATCCCCACCAGGGCGTCGAGCACCCGTTGCCTGCTGTTCGTCATAGCCAGATCATACACCATCTAATACAGTCAGCTTGACAGTGTCTCATACGAATGTAATGTTTACCGTATGACCCGGTTCTCAGATTCACCGAAAGGATGCGAGATGTCGCAAGCCAAGCAGTACAGCGCCACCCGGGCGCTCGTGATCGGCGCGCAGGGGGTGCTCGGCGGGCTCCTCGTGCAGGCGTTCGAGGCGGCCGGATGGGCCGTTGTCAGGGCCGGGCGCAGGCCCGATCCCGACGCTAGCTTCCGCCACGTCGACCTGGACGAGCCCGAGACCGTGGCGGCAGCAACCGGAGAGGCCGACGTGGTCATCAACGCGGTCCCCGACCCCGGGCTCACCGCGGAGCGAATGGTGCTGGACCGGGGCGGGACGCTCATCAACGTCTCGGCCATGCCGGCCCAGGCGGGCCGGCGACTCCGGGAGCAGGCCGGGACGGCGCGGGGAACCGTCGTCATGAACGCGGGCATCGCGCCGGGGGTGACCAACCTCATCGCCGCTGACCTGCTGGCTGCCCACCCGGAGGCCGACGAGGTCGAACTGGCCTTCACCGTATCGACCAAGAGCACCAGCGGCCGGGCGGGCGGCGACTTCGGCCACCGCAACCTGACCACCACCGGCCGGCACCGCACGAAGGTCATCCCGCTGCCCCCGCCGTTCGGCCCGCGCCGGTGCCTCGGCTTCGCCGAACCGGACGGCGGCTGGCTGGGCGGCGTCGCAGGCGACCGGATGGCCAGCCCCTACGTCTGCATCGCCGAGCGGACCACGCACCGCGCCCTGCTCGCGGTGAACAAGGCCGGTCTCATGTCGGCGCTGCCGCGCGCCGCGTTCGGTTCTCCCCCCGCAAACGATGGAGGCGACGCCAGCGGCGAACCGGTAGCTCACTGGGTCGCGGTGCTGAGACGGGGTGAGCGGATCGCCGCACGGACCCTGCAGTGCCGCGGCGACTACCGGTGCGCCGCCGCAAGCGCGGTGGTCTTCGCCCGCGCTCTGACAGCCGCCGGCGCAGGCCACAGCGCCATCCCTCGCGGCGTGTTTGATCCCGAGGACCTGCTCTCCCTCGCCGTCCTGGCCTCGGCGCTGCGCGAGAACGGCATCGCCGTGGTCAGCCAGCCGGTCACCGCGAGCGGCGCAGAGCCCGCCCCGGCACCCGCGGGAGTCCACCCGTGACCCGGCCCCGGGGCCGGCGGATCAGGGCGCTCCTCGCCGTCGCGGCACTGGTCACCTGCGCCGCGGCGGGCGCCGCGTACCTGTACTTCCACTACCTCGACGTCGTGCGCTACAGCGCCGAGCAGGGGCGAGTCACCGTCGAACGAGCCGAGCTGGGCCAGGCCGGCACGGCGCTGGTCACCAACAAGGGGTTCGCGCTGTACATATTCCCGCCCGACGCGGCCCGGCACGTCACCTGCACCGGCGACTGCGCGTCGGCCTGGCCGCCGCTGAAGCTGCACGCCGGCCAGACGGTCGCGGCCGGCGCCGGGGTACGCGCCGACCTCCTGGGCACCGTGCCGGATCCGGGCGGCGGCCGCGTCGTCACCTATCGCGGATGGCCGCTGTACACCTACCTCGGCGACGCATCTCCCGGCCACGCCGCCGGCCAGGGCAAGAACGACGACGGCGGCTACTGGTACGTGATCCGCCCGTCCGGGCCAGATCGTCAGCCCGCAGCGGCACACCCGCGCCAGCGGGTAGAACGCAGATCCGGCGCGGCGCTCAAGCGATCGGCGAGCTACAGAGCCCAGGAGCCATCCCATGCCTGAGACCGGCGCACGCCGCGAAAGCCATCCCCCAGCTCCCCGGGGGCCAGTGTCAGATCGGAGAGCAATAACCGTGTCCACGAGTACTGACGTTCCGGTGCGGCAACCGCGCGGGATAACCGGTGTCCTGCCCTACCTGCTCGACATCATCATTCCGCTGGTGTCGTACTACGTGCTGACCGCGGCGGGGCTGAGTTCCTTCTGGTCGCTGGTGATCAGCGGCGGGCTGACCGCGATCGTCTCGATCCTCAACACGATCCGGCGCGGCAGGATCGACAATCTCGGCGTCCTGGTGATTGCGGAGATCGCACTCGGTCTCGTGCTCGACCTGGCCGTCCGGGATCCGCGGCTGACCCTGGCACGAGGATCACTGTTCATCGCCCTGGCCGGGATCTGGATCCTGGGGAATACCTTCACCGGCCGCCCTGTCACGGTGGACGTCACGAAAACCTTCGCCGCGAAGAAGGGCGGCAAGAACGGCATCATCGCCTTCGAATGGATGGCGGACAATTCCAAGCGGTTCGTGCGCATTCAGCGTTCACTTTCCACCGTCTGGGGCGTGATGTTCCTTGCCTATGCGGTGGTGCGGGTGGTCATCATCTTCAGTGTCAGTATTCCCCAGGCCGTGTGGCTCACCGAGATTCCCGGCATCATCGCCGTCGTGATCTGCCTGATCGCCTCGGCCCGGGCAGGCAAGCAGCTGGAGACGCTTGTCAACGACCGAATGGAACCCATGTCTGGAAAGCCTGCATAAACGGATTTCCGACTGTCAACCTTGACGCTTACCGAAGCCAGAACGGTCTGATCTGGGCGCCCGAACCGGCGAGCGCCTGAACGTCGATATCCGTGCCGAACGGCGGCTCGGCGTGCCCGCGCTCAGGGTTGCTCGTCGCGTTTTCGTGACGGGCAGGTCTTAATGACCCGCCGACACCGGGCCGACTTCCGGCTGATCCCGAGCCTGCGGGCTGCCTGCGTGACGGCGGCTTCCAGGCCACCGGTGCCCGCGACCGAGACGAAGATCGCAAGACACTCGTGGTTGTAATGCCGGCAGTAGCCGCCGGTGCGCTCATCGGCAATGGCCAGGCAGCCTGACCCGTCATCGGACCATCGCACATGGTCCGGCACTCTCAGCGTCATCCCGAAGTCGCGATCCCTGAGGTGATCGAACCGGGGCAGAACCTACATCGGAACGAAAACGCACGTTAGGCCCTGTCGGGGAGGTCAGGCGGGGTGGTGTGAAGGCGGCTGGCGTGCGTTCCGGTTCGGATGGAACCCGCCTGGAATCGGGTGCAGGAAGCTGGATCTTGCTGGTCAGTGACGGATCGTGGTGAGGATCTTGGTGTCCGGAAGTCCTCAGTAACGAAGCCCCGGAGGTTCCCTCATATGCCAGTCATCACCACCGCCCGCACCCCGGCAGCCAGCGGCACGTCGCGGCATCCTGGCCGGGACCGGGACCAGGACCGGGACCGGGCCCTGGCAGTGGCCGGCGCATGCGCGGCCAGGATCTTGGTGTGGGTGATCGCCGGTCCGCTGGCAGGCGGCAGTCTCCTCGTGCATCTCGGTCCCGGCACCGCGGTCCGGCAGGTAGGGGCGGCTGAGGTGATCCTGGTCAGCATCCTGGCCGGGCTGGCCGGCTGGGGCCTGCTCGCCGTGCTCGAGCGGTTCACCGCCCGGGCAGGCAGGACCTGGACGGTCCTCTCGCTGGCCGTGCTGGTGATCTCCCTGGCCGGGCCGCTTGGCGCTCGCCTGCATGCACCTGGCGGCCGTGGCGGTGCTCATCCCGGTGCTGGCCCGCGGCTCAGCCAGTCGATGAGCGCGCCATCCCGGGCGCGCCCGCCCCAGGGGGCACGGCCAGCACGCCGGACATTCACCGAGACCGCGCGGCGGGCCCAGATCGTGACGGCGGCGATCGACACGATCGCCGAGCTGGGCTTCGCGCGGGCGTCATTCGCGCAGATCGCCAGGCGGCCGGGCTGTCCAGCACCGGGCTTATCTCCTACCACTTCGCCGGCAAGGACGACCTGATCAGCCAGGCCGTCACCGAGGTGTACGCCGAGATGGTCCGCTTCCTGGCCCAGCGGATGGAGGGCGCATCCAGCGCCGCCGGCGCGCTGGCCGCCTACATCCGGGCCAACGCCGAGTTTACACAAGATCAACAATTTGGCGGCCGGGCGCACGCTCCTTACTAACGCCCCGACGGGTCCTGCCCGATCGTGTACCCCGAGTGCCCGCCCGGCGATCAGCAGTGCGTGCGAACCGGCGCCCACCCCGGACGCCGACCACTACAACCGGGCCGGGTTCAGCTGGACCATCCAGGAGGCCGCCGAATCGGCGGAACGCATCCGGCACTCCGCGAGCCGGCACGGAGGCGCATAGCGATGGGCGCGCCCTGCGCCCAGTACCGGCCCCCGTGATGGCCAGCGACGGAGCGTGCCGCACGGGATCAAGTCGCAGCTGGAGGGATGCCCGTGAGGTCCAGGCGGCGGTCGGTCTGCAGCTGGATCTCCCCGTACGGGGTCATGTTGGTGTGGAAGACCGGGGTGAGGCCGCGCCGGTCAGCGTCGGTGAGCACGTCTGCCCATTCGGGCAGCGCGAGGGTGTCCTGGATCATGAGGGTGTTGATCAGGCCGAGGCTGCTCTGCAGGATGCGCAGGCACACAGCATCCCGAGTTCTTGTTCCTCGCGCCGGTTGGAGGCGAGCTCGCCGCGCTTGCCGAAGCGGATGTAGTCGTTGACGCCGTTGTAGTTCTCCACCACGTTCAGTCCGGACTCGGTCTCGCGCTGCAGGTCGCGGTCGCGGAGCCAGCGGGCCAGGAAGATGGAGCGCTGGGCGCGCCCGACCTCGAGCATCGCGGCGTAGGCCGGGTGGGTGGTCTCTGAGGTGAAGCGGCGCAGCAGCGCCTCGGTGGAGGCGGTGCGCAGCCGGATCGCGGTGGCGTACTTCATCATCAGGTCGTAGTTGTTCTCGATGACGTCCCAGCGGATCGGGCGGGTCAGCGCCGGCGCGAGCAGGGGGTAGGCGTACTGGTCGCCGCGGCCCGGCACGTACAGCTTCATCGTGTTGATCTGCTTGAACCGGGCGATCAGGTCGAAGTCCAGCAGCCTGGTGATGCCGAACCCGACGAAGCTGGCGCCGTGGGAGTCGACGAAGTTCTGCTCGATCTCCATGTCCGTGCCGTGCCGCATCGCTCCCTCGACCATCGCGTGCACCTCGGAGGCGGAGCAGCTGATCAGCTGGCTGTGCACGGCCATCGATCCGGCCACGTCGACCGTCCAGTAGATCAGGACGCCGCGCTTGGCCCGGCGGTAGCGCGAGTGCCATTCGGTGAAGATGTTCTGGTCGAAGGCGGAGAAGTGCGTGGAGTCCGATGCGACCGCGGTCGTCCCCTCGCCCCACAGCGCGGCCTGCCGGGAGGCGAAGGTGGCGTTGGCGATGATCCGGGCGGCCTGCCGGCACGCCTCGACGGTGAGGTAGCGGCGCCGCGCGTACCGCAGGTCGTCCTCGGTGTGCGGGTGGTCGCCGGCGGCGGCCGCGCGGATCCCGGTGCCGGTGCCGTAGGCGTAGATCAGCAGCAGGAGCCGCTCGAACAGCACCTGCGGGTCCAGGTGGTTCTGGGTGCCGGCCGGGGTGAAGACGTTCAGGCAGCCGGTGCGCAGGCAGGTTTCGGTGAGCATGTCCATCAGCGCGACCACGCCCCACCGGGCCCGGATCGCCGTCTTCAGCCGGCGCAGGTTCCGCGGCTCGGGCGCGGCGTCCAGCGGCGTGAGGTGGATCGCCCCGGCGTTGCGGCGCTCGGCGATCTTCAGCCAGGCCAGGCCCTTCCCGCCGAGCGCGTCGTTCAGCGCTGACATTTCGGCGTCTAGTTCCTCCCGCAGCTCGCCGGTGAACCGCCTGGGGTCCAGCGGCTTGCGGAGCTGGGCGTAGTTCTCGGCCCGGTTGGCCTCGAAGTCGGCCGGCAGGTCGAGGTCGGGGTTGCGCCATTTCTCGGCGCCGGCCACCCAGAATCTCCTTGCACCGCAGCTTCTCCCGCAGCGCCTGGAACACCCCGCACTCATACACGGTGCGCAGGATCCGCTGGCGGCGCTTGCTGTCGGGCCGGTACATCAGCTCCGCCAGCTCGGCCGGGATGATCCCGTCGACTGGGACGTGCTCGCCGGGCGCGTAGCACTTGACCCGGCTGGGCACATCCGCCTTGTACCGCTTGATCAGCGCGAGCGCTTCAACCATGGGCGCGTGCACCGTGTTGGTCGACCCGAACTCCAGCACCTCGATGATCTGGATCAGCCCGGTCCGGTAGTGGCTGGTGTAGGAGGCCTTGAAGACCCGCTGCCGGTGCTGCCGGTAGGACGTGCCCTTGGCCTTGTACTCGCGCAGCAGCGCCACCAGCGTCTGGTGCCCGCCGGGCACCACCGGGTAGATGACGTCCTCCACCCGCTCCCCGGGCGACTTCAGGGCGGCCTCGGTCATCTTGAAAAGGATGTTCTCCTTGCCCGATACCCGCTTCAGCTCCGCCACGAAGTCGCTGGTCACCTTGGTGTCCGCGCGGGCATTGATTCTGTGCACGGTCGCGATGAGCAAGTCGGCCAGGGCGTCGGTGATCTCCCGGTGGCGGCAGTACAGGTAGGCGGCCAGCAACGTCACCATGATCTCGTGTGGGTGGGAGCGCAGGTGACTGGGCGCCTCGGCCGCGACCCGGGCCCGCCAGCCCGCCAGCACCCTCGGCGCGACATCGGCGAACAGGTCGTCAGGGAGCGCGACCGCGCGGATCGCGCCGAGCTTGAACGTCTCCTGCCCGATGGTCTTCACGCTGACGTTGCCCGGCTCGTCCCGGATCGCCGCGAACACGTCCACCCCGGTCACCTCGGCAGCACCGAACAGCGCGCCGGCTTCTCCGGGAGCGGCCTCCTCCTCGTCGCCAGGGTCGGCCGCCCGTGTGATCAGCGCGAGCATCCGGGCGGCAGCCTCAGCGGGGATCCGGCTGGCGATCCGCGCGGTCAGCGCCTGCTCAGCCTGCCGCAGCGCCGTGCCGATGATCCGCCGGACCCGGTCCCAGGCCGGCGGCTCGATCCGCTCGCCCTTCAGGTGCGCCAGCAACTCCTCACGGACCTGGTCGGCCTGGCGCTCCTTCTCGCACACGTTCGCGGCCAGCCATTCCGCCGCCGCGCGACGTGGGCGACAGCCTGGTCCGGAATCTCGCCGCGGCCCGCCGGGAACCGGCCGTGCACCGCATAGAACCGGAGCAGAAGAGCGAACCCGAGCTTCGTCGCGCCACGCCGCCCGGACAACTGCTCCAGCTCATCACCGGCCAGCGTCCAGTTCCCGATCAGCTCATCATCATCCAGCACACGCGCCACGAGATGTCCGGCTCTCCCGCAAGTACGGCAGCCACCACCCACCGCAAACCCAGCGAATCCGGATCAATACTGGCCGCGCACGATCAACCACGTCCCAGGGATCGCCCAAAGATCCTCAGCCAGCCCGCAGGGGTCGCTCCTGACCTGGGACAACGCAATCGCGTGTACCTGGTGACAGCAGTCTTACCGACACCCCAAGGCGAGCGCGCTTGGCCTGTCCGTGATGGCACTGGACGCGGGCGTGTTGCTGATCTCCGGCAGCCCCCGGTTCCCGCTGGCCAAGGACGGCTGGCTCACCGGCGCCTGGGCCGCATGGTTCCTCGCCAGCCTGCTCACCCGCCGGCCGGCGACCTTCGTCTTCGCCCGGCCACTGCTGGAAGGAAGGCGCGTCTTCGACCCGGCAGCCAGGACATGGGCTCCCCCGGTGGCGCAGTCCTGGGATGAACTGTGGGACCAGGTGCCGGCGTTCCGCCGCGCCTGGCGGGTCACCACCGTCATCTGGGGCGCCGCGATGCTCGCCGACGCGGTCATCCGCATCACGATGGCCTGGACGCTGCCCATCGACGCCGTCCCCGCACTGGGCGCGGCACTGTGGCCGGTCACCTTCATCATGCTCCAGGTGATCACCAACGTGTACTTCCACCGCACAGGCCTGGGGCTGATCCTGCGCGCCGGCCCCGCCCCCCGGCCATGCACACCGCCGCAGACCGGGCGGGGCGCGAAACTGAGACCGCGCACGGGCCGCCCAGTCCGCCCCGGCAGCCAAGTGGTGAACGGGCGAGCGCCGGGGCCGAGCGCGGCAACGCCGGCGCGATGGGAACCGTTCGCACACAACGGACCAGCCTCGACCTGATCCGGGGTGGCGGCCGGTGCCTGACTGGGGCGCATCCCAGCACGACACACCAAGTGCCCCGGTCCAGGCACCGGCTCCCGTGGCGCTCGCGGCGTAGCCTCCCCCACCCGAACGGCCATTGGCGGCAACCCAGCAGTCTTCCACCCGCTATCGCCACTGGTCGTTCCGTTGTTGCTCAAGCCCCGCATTTTCATCTGGTCGAGCTGGCCGAGCAGCCCTCTGGAACGCCGCCTCGTCCAGGCTGTTCTTTGTCCGCCCGGCCAGGAAGACGCTGGCGCCGTTACGCGCGAAGGCCCTGGCGATGCCGCTGCCGATCGCCCCGCCGGCCCTGTGCCGGTCCCGCCGGGAGGTCATAGCCTAAGCGGGAGCCCGGGCGCCGGGAACAGCTGCGGCCCGAGCGAGCTGATCCCGGTGATCCTTCAATTAGTCGTTTTAGCGTTTTGCCGCTTTATCTCTTTGTCGACCTTCTCGGTCGGCGATCCGGGCGCGCCGTCCGCCGGCCGGGCTTCGGCCGGCGCAGCCAGGGGTCGCGTCGGGCCAGATAAGTCATTTCCCTTTTCTTGCACTTCCCGCCAGGAACCGGCCCAGCCCCGCCATCTCGCGGCCGGGCTGGGCCGGCCAGTCCGGCAGTCCGTCAGCCTGTGCAGCCGCTGACCACGCCGGACGGCGCGCGTCTGCGAAGACGTCGAGGCACCGACGCCGCGGCCGGTGCGGCGGCCGATCGCGGCTTCGAGCTGCGCGTTTCAGGCGGATGTCAGTCCCGCTCCAGGCCCGCTGGCCATGCTGACCAGACGGCACGGCACAGCGCAGTGTGATCACGGCGCGCGTCGACCAGGGCGCCGAGGGACGGCGCCCCTTAGGAAGGGATTTCCGCAGTGAAGACCATGACTCGACTACTCAACCGAAATCTCGCCGGGCGCCGTGCCCGCCGGCTGGCCGGTCGGACCGCCGTGGTCCTGCCCGCCGTCGGCGCGGCCATCGCCCTGGCCGGCCCCGCCCTCGCGGCGCCCGCGTGGGTGATCACCCCGACTGTGAACCCGTCACCGCAGAAGGTGGCGTTCTCCAACGTGCTCAACGGCGTGGACGGGCGGACCAGCACCGACGCCTGGGCGGTCGGCAACTTCCTGGGCCCGAACGACGACGACGGCCAGGTCATGCTGGCCGAGCACTGGAACGGCAGCGGGTAGTCCCAGGTGCCCACGCCCAACGTCGTGCAGTTCGACGAGAAGCTGAACGCCGTCTCGGCGGCCGCGACGAACGACGTCTGGGCGGTCGGCTCGACCAACCGGACCGGGTTCGCCCACACTGACCCGCTGGCGGCGCACTGGGACGGCACGAGCTGGACCATCGTCCCGACGCCGGCCACCACTGGCGGCTCGAAGTCGATCCTCTTCGGGGTTGCGAACCTGGGCGGCGGGAACGCCTGGGCGGTCGGCCGCAGCGAGGCCAACCGCGCGCTGATCGAGCACTGGAACGGCTCGTCCTGGACGATCGCCCCGAGCCCCAACCCGGCCACGCCCAGCCCCGTCAACGGGGTCCGCCAGACCCTGAACGGCGTAGTGGAGATCTCATCGACCGATGCGTGGGCGGTTGGGAACACCGTCGACACCGTCTCCGGCAGCTTCCTGCCGGACAAGCCGATCGCGATGCACTGGAACGGCACCACATGGTCGGTCGCCACGCTCCCGAACCTTGGCGGCAGCGGCCTGCTGGCGTCGGTCACCGCCAGTTCCTCGACCAGTGTCTGGGCAGCCGGCCCGGCCGGCGGCAGCACGTCGGTCCTGCACTGGAACGGCACGTCGTGGACGCCGGAGACCACCCCGCTCGGCCCGGACGGCCAGCCCGTGATGAAGGGCATCAGCGCGGTGCCCGGGTCGGCGACCGAGGTCTGGGCGGCGGGCATCACGCTGCCCAGCGGCGGCGGGTACCACACCTTCGTAGTGCACCATCCCTGACCTGTCACCGGTCTGACCCGCAGGCGCACCGGGCACGTGAGCACCACGTGCCCGGCGCGCCTGTGCGCGGCACCCTAGGATCGGCTGCCGGCGCTGTTGGCGCCGGCCCCAGCTGCCTCGCGGCCGACCTCGACCGGCTGCCCGGCGAACTGGCCGCCAGCACAGTCCTCGCACCGTACCGCGCGCCGCGGGTTGCGGATCAGGGCCAGGGCGAGCAGCCCGCCCAGCGCGACAAGCACGGCTGAGATCCCGATTCCCACGTGGAACGCGTGCACCGACGCGGACTGCACCGCGAGCACGACGTCCTGGCCGACCCGATGGCCCGGATCCACCCGGGCGAGCGTCTCCCGGCGCGCCTGCGCGATGGCCGTCCTGGCGGCCGGCGAGAGGCTGCGACCGGCCAGTTCCTTGTCCAGCGCATGGCCGAACTGCGCCGAGGCGACCGCGCCGACGGCTGCGATCGAGAGCAGGCCGGCGATCCGGGCGGTCGCGTTGTTGATCCCGGACGCGATGCCCGCGTTGCCTTCGTCCGCGTCCGATAGCACCGTTGCCGTCAGCGGCGCGACGGTCGCGGCGAGCCCGACGGAGAAGATCAGCAGCGCGGGCAGCAGCCCGGTCAGGTAGTCCACCTGCGCGCCGAGCCGCAGCATCAGGGCCAGGCCGGCGGCGGCGACCAGCGGGCCGGCCCCCATGAACAGCCGTGGCCCGAACCGGTCGGCGAGTTTCCCGAAGCGCTTGGACAATGCGAACATCACCAGCGTCGTGGGCATCACCGCGAGCCCGGCGCGCAGCGCGCTGTAGCCGGCCACCTCCTGCAGGAAGAGCACCAGCAGGAAGAACGTGATGCCCAGGCCGCCGTACATCGAAAGGGTCTGCAAGTTGCCGACGGAGAAGTTCCGCCGCTGGAACAGCCCCATCGGCACCGCGGGCGCCGGGGTGCGCCGCTCGTGTACTACGAAGAGGCCGAGCAGCACCATGCCGGCGAGCCCGGGGCCCCACACCTGCGGGCTGCCCCAGCCGGTATCGGGCAGCCGGATCAGCGCCAGCACCGGCCCGGCGAGGCCGACGAACGTGAGCGCGGCGCCCAGCCAGTCCACCGGGGCGTGCGCGGCGCCGCGCTCGCGGCCGGGCACGGCCAGGCTGATCAGCACGAGCGTGAGCAGCACGAACGGCACGTTGATCGCGAAGATCAGCCGCCAGGAGACCGAGTCGACCAGGTAGCCGCCTGCCAGCGGGCCGATCACGGTGGCGATTCCGGCCCAGGCGGTCCACGAGCCGATCGCCGCGCCGCGTTCCTCGCGCGGGAAGGCGGCGATGATGACGGCCAGCGCGCTGGGCGTCAGCAGCGCCCCGAACGCGCCCTGCAGGGCCCGGCCCGCGATCAGGATCCCGATGTCCGGCGCGGCCGCGCACAGCACCGACACGATCCCGAACCCGGCGACGCCGATGGAGAACACCCGCCGCTCGCCGTAAATGTCGCCGAGCGAGCCGCCGACCAGGATCAGCGAGCCGAGCGCGAGCAGGTAGGCGTTGGACACCCACTGCTGGCCGGCCAGCCCGCCGCCGAGGTCGGCCCGGATCGACGGCAGCGCCACGTTGACGGCCGTGGCGTCCAGGCCAGCGACGAACGAGCCCATGATCGCGGCGATGAGGGCCAGCCGCTTGCGCCGGTCCGCGGAGCTGGTGGGCGAAGCCATGCCAGTGTCCTCACGTGGTCTTGATCGTGCTTCGCACCATAGTCAATCGCCGCGGTATCCAGCTGAAACCGATTATTAACGGAGGGCCGGCGGCCGGTCACCGCGCCCGCCTGCCGAACCACGGGCCCGCCAGACCGCGGCAGGCCATACGGTGGCAAGCGACGCCGATGCCGACGCTGGCCCGACAGGAGCCCTCGTGGATGAAGCAGAGTGCCCGGCCACGCCGGACGGCGGCATTCGAGTCTCGGACGCCGAACGCGACGCGGCGCTGGAGAAAACGCCAGCGCGCGGCAGCGCGGCCGTCGCCGCACTGCCGCGCGCTGGGCGGTGGCACGCCGCTCAGGCGAGTATCTTGGCCTTCTCTCGCGCGAACTCCTCGGCGGTGATGACGCCGCGGTCGCGGAGGTCGGCCAGCTTCGCCAGCTGGTCAGCGGAACTGCCGGACGAGCCCGATGCGGACGAGCCCGATGCGGACGTCTGCATCTCCTGGAAGGCCGCCTGCTGCCGGCGGAACTGCCGCTCGGCCTGCTGCTCGGACCGCTCGTGCATCTCGCCGCCGCGGGCGATCAGGTAAACCAGCACGCCGATGAACGGGATGATAAGCACGAAAATGACCCAGAGCGCCTTGGCCCAGCCAGAAAGGTCATGGCTGCGGAAAATGTCGAAGTACACGTAGACCAGTAGCCAGATCCAGGCCACCCACAGGAAGAACTCGAGCATCGTCCAGAAGATGTTCAGCAGCGGGTAGGACGACGACGAAAGAGCAATTGCCATGCTTTCTCCTTGACGCCACGGTAGTTGCGTTAGTTAGCCGGCCCAGTTGCCGCGATCAGTTAGCTGGACTCTGTGCCGTATTTCGCGGTGCGAATCCAGTATTACCCCGTAACTGACCACTGGCATCACCCGTCACGGGTGACATGCGTGCCCGCTGAGCAGCGGTTCCGGCTTTGCCCGAAGGATTGGTCGAGGAATGCGGCCAGGTAGCCGCTGGTAATCGTCAGCCCGTGGCCGGAGCGGGCAGCCTGCGCGGACGAGTATCCGCAAAGCTGGCGGACCTTAGCTCCTGGCGGGCCCCGTTCCCCGTGCGGGAACTGTCACACTGTTCGTGTCGGCGGTGGCGCACACGCTCAGCAGAAGGAGGCCGGGGATGACGTTATCTCGACGCAGGGCGTGGCGCGGGCTTGCCGGAGCGGGCCTGAGCTGCGTCGCCGTATTCGCCGCGGCCTGCGGTTCCAGTGCCAGCCCGGCTGCCACGGCGACCAAGACGATCACGGTCAGCCCGTCCGCGTCGGCCAGCACTGCCTCGCCGGGTGCTGTGCGTTCATCCGGCAGCCCCCCGGCAGTGGCCCCGTGCGCGACGCGCGACCTGCAGGTGACGGTCGGAGCGCGCCAGGGAGCGGCCGGCAGCACCTTCGTGGCGCTTGACTTCACCAACATCGGCACTGCCGCCTGCACGATCTTCGGCTATCCCGGCGTCTCGCTGGCCGGCGGCGAGCCGGTCGGCCGGATCGGCCGGGCGGCCGCGGAGAGCACCGCGAACCCGCGGCAGCTCGTCACGCTCGCGCCGCGGGCGGTCGGCAACGCGCTGATGCGGATCGTCAATGCGGCCAACTACCAGCCGTCCGAGTGCGGCCCGGTGCCGACCTCTTTCCTGCAGATCTACCCGCCGAATCAGACGACGCCGGTCTACATCGGGTTCAAGGCGACCGCGTGCTCGAAGCCAGTACGCCTGCTTACCGTCGGCGTCGTCCGTCCCGGCACGGGCAGCGCTGGCTGACATGAGCTTGAGCGCCAATGCGGCACAGGCGCAGCGGTGGATGGCGAGATCGGCCGGCACTCGATCGCGAACCGGGAGCGGCACCTGGCGGGACACCAGCGGCTCGTCCCGCACCTGCTGCGCGCGGCGGCCATCAGGCAGGGTGACCGAGTGCTGGATGTCGGCTGCGGGTGCGGGGCGACGTCGCCGAGCAGTACGCCGCCCGGCAGCGCCCTGACGGCGTCTGGGTCCGTGCCGCCGCATGGCTGGTCACCGCCCGCCGCGGCTGAAGTGCCGGCGGCGTTCCTGCCCGTTGCCGACCCCCTGGACCTGCGGATGCCCGGAATGGGCGGTGTCGAAGCCATCACCCGGCTCCGGGGCCTGCGGCACCCGGCCCGGGTGCTCATCCTCACGACTTACGACACCGACCGCGACGTCCTGCCCGCCATCGCGGCCGGAGCAACCGGGTACCTGCTCAAGGACGCGCCACGCGACGAGCTGACCCGCGCGGTGCGCGCCGCCCACGCCGGACAGTCCGTGCTCGCCCCATCGGTGGCCAGCGCCCTGAGGGGCCTGGCCGGCGGCCGCAGCCCCGACGCGCTCAGCCCCCGGGAAATCGAGGTGCTCCGCCTGGTCGCGGACGGCGCCACCAATCAGGCCGCGGCCCGGCAGCTGCTGGTCAGCGAAACCACCATCAAGACCCATCTGCTGCACATCTACACCAAGCTCGGCGTCCGTGATCGCGCCGCCGCCGTCGCCGCCGCCTACAAACGCGGGCTGCTCGGCTGAGCACGGGCGGGTCCCGGCGGCGTCCGGGTCCGTGCCGCCGGGCATTCCCGGGGCCAGCGCCGGCCCGCAGCGCACCGGGCGCGATGATGTTCGGGCACGCATTACCCACCGCTCAGCAGAGCCATCTGGAGGACTCAGCCGATGCCGACCATCCCGCTTCGCGAGCGCCCGTCCTGGAAGGCCCTGGAGCAGCACCACGCCGAGATCGGCGGCATGCACCTGCGCGACCTGTTCGCCACCGACCCGGGACGCGGCGAGCGGCTGACCGCCGAGACGGCCGGCCTCTATCTCGACTACTCGAAGAACCGGGTGACCGACGAGACAATGCGGCTGCTCATCGGCCTGGCGCATGAATCGGGCTTGGAACAGCGTCGGGACATGATGCTGCGCGGCGAACGGATCAACGTGTCAGAGAACAGACCGGTGCTGCACGTCGCCCTGCGGATGCCGAAGGGCAGCACGCTTGTCGTCGACGGCGTCGACGTGGTGGCGCAGGTGCATGAGGTGCTCGACCGGATGTCGAGCTTCGCGCACCGGGTCCGCTCCGGCGAGTGGAAGGGATTTACCGGCAACACCATCAAGAACATCGTCAACGTGGGTATCGGCGGCTCAGATCTCGGCCCGGTCATGGCCTACGAGGCGCTGCGGCACTACTCCCGGCGGGATCTGACCTTCCGGTTCGTGTCCAACGTGGACTCTACCGACTTCGTCGAGGCAACCCGCGATCTGTCGGCCGACGAGACCCTCTTCATCATCTCGTCCAAGACGTTCGGCACGCTGGAGACACTGACGAACGCGCACTCGGCGCGCGACTGGGTGATCGGCGAGCTGGGCTCCGGGCAGGCCATCGCCAGGCATTTCGTCGCGGTGTCCACGAACGCCGAGCGCGTCGCGGAATTCGGCATTGACACCGCGAACATGTTCGGCTTCTGGGACTGGGTCGGCGGCCGTTACTCGATGGACTCGGCCATCGGCCTGTCCACCATGCTCGCCATCGGGCCGGCCAATTTCCGGGATCTGCTCGCCGGATTCCACGAGCTGGACGAGCATTTCCGGACCGCAGCGCTCGGCGAGAACCTCCCGGTGCTGATGGGGCTGCTGGCGATCTGGTACGCGGATTTCTTCGGCGCGCAGACCGCGGCCGTGCTGCCTTATGAGCAGTACCTGAAGCGATTCCCGGCCTACCTGCAGCAGCTCACGATGGAGTCAAACGGCAAGCATGTCACCGTGGACGGCGCGCCAGTCGGCTACGAGACCGGGGCTGTCTACTGGGGCGAGCCTGGCACCAACGGGCAGCACAGCTTCTACCAGCTCATCCATCAGGGCACCAAGCTCATCCCGGCTGACCTGATCGGCTTCGGCCAGACCCTCAACCCGCTGGGCGACCACCACGACATCCTGTCTTCGAATGTCTTCGCGCAGGCGCAGGCCCTGGCATTCGGCAAGACCGAAGCGGAGGTCCGGGCCGAGGGGACCGCACCAGGCGTGGTGCCGCACCGGGTGATGCCGGGTAACCGCCCGACCAACGTGCTGCTGGCCGAGAAGCTCACCCCGCGGCTGCTCGGGATCCTGATTGCGCTCTATGAGCACAGCGTGTTTACCCAGGGCGCCATCTGGGGCATCGACTCCTTCGACCAGTGGGGCGTCGAGCTCGGCAAGGTGCTGGCTGCCAAGATCATTCCCGAGCTGACCAGCGAGACGGAGCCGGAACTCGGGCATGACTCGTCCACGAACGCTCTCATCCGGCGTTACCGCAGCCTGAAGAGCTAACCGCGCGAAGATCTAGGGAGCAGAGATGACCACTGACAGGCCCATGCAGCTCGGCATGATCGGGCTCGGCCGGATGGGCGCAAACCTGGTCCGGCGGCTGATGCGCGATGGCCACCGGTGCGTCGTCTACGACGTCAATTCCGGTGCCGTGAAGCAGCTTGAGGGCGAGGGCGCCACCGGCGCGACCTCGCTGGCGGACTTCGTGGCCAAGCTCGACAAGCCCAGGGCCGCGTGGCTGATGCTGCCGGCCGCCATCACTGGCTCAACCCTGGACGAGCTGGTTGAGCTGCTGGATCCCGGCGATGCCGTGATCGACGGCGGGAACTCCTACTACCGGGACGACATCACCCGGGCCAGGCGGCTCGCGCCGAAGCAGATCCACTACCTGGACTGCGGCACGTCCGGCGGCGTGTTCGGCCTGGAACGCGGCTACTGCCTGATGATCGGCGGCGAGGACGAGCCGGTCCGGCGGCTGGATCCGATCTTCAAGACCATCGCCCCCGGCTCCGGCAGCGCCGAGCCGACGCCAGGCCGCACCCGGACCACCGGAACAGCGCCGCACGGGTACCTGCACTGCGGCCCGAACGGCGCCGGGCACTTCGTCAAGATGGTCCACAACGGCATCGAGTACGGCATGATGGCCGCGATAGGCGAGGGCCTGTCCATCATCAAGCACGCCAACGTCGGCAAGGCGGAAGTGAAATCCGGCGACGCGGAGACCACCCCGCTGCGCGATCCCGAGTTCTACCAGTACGACATCGATGTCGCCGAGGTCGCCGAGGTCTGGCGCCGCGGGTCGGTCGTCGGCTCCTGGCTGGTCGACCTCACCGCGGACGCCCTGGCCCGCTCGCCGCAGCTGGATGACTTCGAAGGCCGCGTGTCGGACTCCGGCGAAGGCCGCTGGACCGTGCTCGCCGCGGTGGACGAGGGCGTCCCGGCGCCCGTCATCACCGCCGCGCTGATCCAGCGGTTCGAGTCACGCGGCCTCGGCGAGTTCACCGACAAGGTCCTGTCCGCCATGCGCAGCGAGTTCGGCGGCCACGCCGAGAAGCAGGACTAGCCGGCGGCAGGCCGCCGTCCCCGGGCCAGCCGGCCCGGGGACGGCGGCTGGCGGACGCTACCTCTTGAAGGCGTCCTTGACCTTCTCCCCGGCGTCCTTGAGGTCGCCCTTGGCCTGGTCGCCCCGGCCCTCGGCCTCAAGAGACTTGTCGTCGGTCGCCTTGCCGACTGCTTCCTTGATCTTGCCGGTGCCCTTTTCGGCGGCGTTCTTTGCCTTGTCCTCGGTGCTCATATAGACACAGCTCCTTTCTTGGTCATGACGTTCCTGGTCACCCGGCGGGGACCAGCGGTCAGGAAATGACGGCGTCGACCGTCTTCTTCAGAGCGCTGGGCTGCGCAGGCGCCCGCGGCGCCTTCTCCCTGGCCTGCTCCAGCCTGGCCCCGATCTCCTGCAGCTGGTTTCGGCTGAGCCCGGCCCGTACCTTCGGGAACCAGTCCCGCTCTTCTTCCTGGATGTGGTGCGTGACGAGCTCGATCAGCACTGTGGTCTTGGCATCGAAGCGCTCCGCTTCGGCCGGCATGGCGTAGAGCTCCACGCATAGCACATCGGCGACGTGATGCTCCTCATAGGATTCGAGCACCTCGTCCTCAAGGTCCGGCAGCAGGGCGCGCACCTCCGGGTACATCACCTCGTTCTCGATGTAGGTGTGCACCGTGAGCAGCTCGATCAGCTGGCGGACGAGCTTGGCCTTGGTCTTCACCGCCCCGCCGCCAGCCGACTGGAACTCGCGGAAAAGCTGCCGGATTTCCTTGTGATCGGCCTTCAGGACCGTGATCGCATCAGATGACACTAAATTTTCTCCCCGGGGATGAGTGGCCGGCGCCGGTCGCGCCGCTGCGCCTCCCCTACCCGGGCAGCCGGAACCAAACAACACCGCAGTGTGACACCGGACACTCTGCCCCGGCAGGGTGGCGCCGGCCCACGGACAACCCGTTCAGGAAATATTTCCGGCGATGGCCGGGCCGCCGCCTCGCTAGGTCGCGCGGCCAGCCGGAATCGCGGCGCGGCGGCGGACCGCATCGATGACGGCCGTGGTGGCCGGCCACGCCTGGGTGCCGGCCCGGACGACGCTCCACATCCTGCGGTCAATCCTGGCCAGCGTCAGCGGCACCATCCGGACGCGGCCGGTGCCCGGCGCGTCGGCGGGCAGCAGGCTCACGCCCTGCCCGGCCAGCACGAGGTCGATGACCAGGTCCAGGCTGTCCGCCCGGTGCCGGATCCGGGGTGTCCAGCCGGCCAGTGCGCAGAGCCGCTCGGCAAGCTCGTCGTCGCCCGGGTCACGTGAGTTGCCGATCCACGGCTCGCCGCGCAGGCTCTCCAGGTCAGCCGCCGTGTCGAGCCGCGGCGGGACGGCTGAGTCCGGCGGCACCGCCAGCATCATCGGGCTGTTGCACAGCAACGACCGGGCATGCCGCCCGCCGCGCGGCACCAGCGTGTAGTCGTACACGAACCCGAGATCGATCTGGCCGGCCGCCAGCAGCTCGTCTACCTCGGTCGGCTCCCGTTCCTGCAGCTCCAGCTCAAGCAGCGGGTAGCTGCGGGCCAGCTCGGCGGCCGCGGGCAGCAGGTCCTGCCGCAACGCCGTGGTATAGCCGGCTACCCGCACCAGCCCGCTGGGCCGCGCCGCGGCGGCAAGATCCAGCTCGGCGGCGGTCATCGCGGCGAGGATGCCCTCCGCGTGGCTGACCAGCCGCCGCCCGGCGGGCGTCAGCCGGACCCGGCGGCCCGCCGCCTCCAGCAACGGCACCCCGGCCTCGCGCTCCAGCGCGGCCAGCTGCTGGCTGACCGCGGAAGTTCCGTACCCGGTGGACTGCGCGACCGCGGACATGGTGCCCAGCCTGGATAGCTCGACCAGTACTTTCATTTTACGGATATCCACCGGTCCATTATTGTCCATCGAAGCTGGATGGTATAGCCGCTAATTTGCACTAGACGTGAACGGTGGCGGGACGATCGAATGGGGTCATGAAGGTTCCCGTACCCGCCCTGGCCGTCACGTCCATGCTGTCGGTACAGGCCGGCGCCGCGCTGAGCACGCGCCAGTTCGCGGCGCTCACGCCGTCCGGCTCGGCCTGGCTGCGGGTAGCCATCTCGGCGGTCATCCTGCTGACCATCACCCGGCCGCGGCTGCGCAGCATCGGCTGGCCGGCGCTGCGCGGCGTCCTGTTGCTCGGCGCCGTCACGGCCGTGCTGACGCTGGCGTACATCGAGGCAGTGGCCAGGATCCCGCTCGGCACCACGGCTGCCATCGAGTTCCTCGGGCCGCTCGGCGTGGCCGCGCTGCGCAGCCACCGGCGCTCGGCGCTGCTCTGGCCGGCCCTGGCGATGCTCGGCGTGATCGGGCTTACCGAGCCGTGGCACGGGCAGCTCAACTTGGCCGGCGTTGCCTTCGCGGCGACCGCGGGCGCCGGGTGGGGCGCCTACATCCTGCTGACCCAGCGGGTAGGCGCGCAGCTGTCCGGGCTGCAAGGGCTGGCGATGTCCCTGGGCACCGCCGCGATCGTCGCGGCCCCGTTGGCCGCCTGGCCTGCCCTGCACGGACTGACCCCGGTCATCGCGGCGCAGGGTCTCGGGCTGGCCGTGCTCGTGCCGCTGCTGCCGTTCTCGCTTGAGCTGCTCGCGCTGCGCCGGATGCGGGTAGCCGTGTTCGGCACCCTGATGGCGCTGGAGCCCGGCATCGCGGTGCTGATCGGCCTCGTGCTGCTCGGCCAGCTACCGGCCGGCTGGCAGGTCGCCGGGGTGGTGCTGGTGCTCATCGCCGGCATCGGCGCGCAGCGCACGGCGCCAGCGGCAGGCCGGCCGCAGCGCCCGGCGGACATCATGCTCCCGGCCGGGGCGGTAGGGCATCGCGTGCCAGCGCGGTGCGATCTCAGCGCCTGACCGATGCCCCGGCTCGCCTCCACCGGCGCGATATCGGCCGGCTGGCGGATGTCTCGCGTGCGCGGGCGATCGCATCCTGAAGTACGTCCAGCCGCCCGCCCGCTGTCCGCCAGCAGGCTCAGCGAGGCAAGGCGGCGCCCGGCAGGTCGAGGAGGAGCCATGCATCCAGCAATACTGCGGGAGCTAGCGGCCGAGCACGTTAAGAGCCTGACGGCAGTCGCCGAAGACTTCCGGCTGGCCCGCCTGGCGCGCCGCGCGGGCCCGCCCGGAACGCCCGGGCGGCCGCGCCCGGCCCGGCTGGCTCAGGCGCCGGCCGAGCCGGATCTGGTTCCGGCCGCCAGTTTCGCTGGGCTGCCCGACGATCCGCTGCCGGAAGGGCTCGCCGGCGCGGACCAGCGGGCCCTGGCCAGCCAGCAGAATCTCGTAGCGGGCACCCAGGCAGCCGGCTAGCGGCAGCGGAGCAGCGGCCTGCCGCGGCGCCGACCGGCCAGGCGGGCCGGACCTGGTCGGACTCCGGCTTCGGCGCTCCCCGCAGCGATGCGGCTGCGGCCGCCCCCGGCCGAGGGCCTCGGCTGGCTCTGCGTCAAGGCGCGCTTCGGCGTCGAAGCGCCGGTCGCCGGCGTCGGCACCCACGGGCAGCTCAGGCACGGGCAGCCGCCAACGTGCTCGGCATCGTGGCCCGCGAGCTTGAGCTCGGCCCGGTCCCGCCGGGAGCCGGGCTGGCCTACCGCGTCGCCGCGCGACTGGCCGAGGCCAACCCGGGATATTTCCGGACGACCAGGCCGGCCGCCTGACGGCTCTGCGGCTACCGTAGGCCCGGTGCGGATAGCGACCTGGAACGTGAACTCGGTCAAGCAGCGGCTGCCGCGGCTGCTGCCCTGGCTGGATCAGCGGCAGCCCGACGTGGTCTGCCTGCAGGAGACCAAGCTGGCCGACGAGGCGTTCGCCTGGCTGCTCGGCGACCAGCTGGCCGGCCGCGGCTACGCGTTCGGCGTGCACGGTGAGCCGCGCTGGAACGGGGTTGCGATCTTGTCCAGGTCAGGGCTGGACGACGTTACGCCCGGGCTGGCCGGCGCGCCCGGCTTCCCCGGCGCTGAGGCGCGCGCAGTGGCCGCGACCTGCGGCGGGATTCGGGTGCATTGCGTGTACGTGCCGAATGGGCGGGCGCCGGGTTCCGCGCATTACCGCTACAAGCTCGACTGGCTGGGCGCGCTGCGAGAGGTCATCGCGGCCGGCCCGGCGGCCGCGGTCGTGTGCGGGGACATGAACATCGCACCGGCCGATGCCGACGTGTTCGACCCGGACGCCTACGAGGGGCAGACTCACGTCACGCCGGCCGAGCGGGCGGCACTGGCCCGGCTGCAGGCGCTCGGCCTGCGCGATGTCGTGCGGGATCGCTGGCCGGGCGAGCGGGTATTCACCTACTGGGACTACCGGGCCGGCATGTTCCACCGGGATCTGGGCATGCGGATCGATCTGGTGCTGGCCACCGCCCCGGTAGCCGACCGGGTGCGGGCGGCCTGGGTAGACCGGCAGGCGCGCAAGGGCACCGGGCCCAGCGACCACGCCCCGGTGATCATCGACCTGGACACGGCGCCGGACGGCGACATCGGGCCGGTGGTGCCGCCGTCGTCCGCGCCCGCGGTCAAAGCCGGCTCGGTCAGTCTGCCGCAGTCACGGTGAGCTGCGCCGTGGCGGGTCGCGCAGCCGGGCCGCGGTTGCCTATGATCGCGCCTATCTGGCGGGCTAAACGGGGGGTGGCGGCATGGCCGCGGAACCAGCTGACCTGACTGCCGTCATCGACGCGCACCTGGCGGCCTTCGACAAGCCGGGCGTGCTGTCGGTCCGGCCCGGATTCAGGGTCAGGAACGACTGGCTGACCGATCAGCGGTGCATCGTCGTCACGGTGCGACAGAAGGTGGCGCACCCGCCGGCCGCCGAGCTACTGCCGGCCGAGGTGGCCGGCCTGCCGGTGGACGTGCGGCAGGCCTCGCCGGAAAAGCGCAGGGAGCTTGAGCAGCCGGAGGCATACGCGGCCGAGTTCCGGCTGACACCGGATACCGGGTCGGTGCCGCACTTTCCGGACGAACGGACCCTGACCGGCGCCCGCCCGGCGGCGGCGGCGTCCGCGCATGCCCGGCTGGCCAGAATTCCGAAGCCCGAGCTTGACTACAGCGGGCCGCCCGGCGTGAGCCTGCAGCCGATCGAGGCGCAGGCGACCATTCAGCTGAGTGCCAGCCCCGATACCGGGTGGCCGACGCTGCGGGAATTCCTGGCCGCGACAGCCGAGTCGCTGACCGTCGGGCTCTATGACTTCACCGCGGCCCATATCGCGGCGGCCGTGACGGGCAGCCTGGCCGGCAAGCAGCTGAGGCTGGTGCTGGATCATCCGCCGAAGAACCCGAGCGCGGACCAGACCGACGCCGACACCGTCGATCAGCTCCGCCGCGCGCTCGCCGAGCGGTTCACCCAGGCGTGGGCGCTGACCAGGCTGGACAAGGACGCGACCGCCTGGATCTACCCGACCTCGTACCACATCAAGGTCGCCGTCCGGGACCGCTCAGCATGCTGGCTCTCCAGCGGCAACTGGAACAATTCCAACCAGCCCGACATCGACCCGCTAGCCGCAGCGGCGGACGCGGAAAAGGCCAGGCACCGGGACCGGGACTGGCACGTCGTGATCGAGCAACCGCAGCTGGCCGGGGTCTTCGAGGACTTCATCAGCAACGACCTGGCGATCGCGGCAGCGCATAACAAGCCGCCCGAGCAGGCCGGCCCGCCGCTGACCCCGGCACCGCTCGGCAGCACCCGGACGCCGGCCTTCGGGCAGTTCTTCCCGGCCACCACGATCACCGGCACCATCAAGATCGCTCCGCTGCTGACGCCCGATCCCGGCGGCTACGCCGGCGCGGTGCGGGATCTGATCGCCAGTGCGACCCGGACGCTGTACATGCAGTTCCAGTACATCGAGCTGCCCAAGGTCGCTGACGCCGCGTCGCAGGGCTTCATCGACCTGGTCAGCGCCGTCATCGACCGGCAGCGCGGCGGCGTCGAAGTCAAGATCATCATGAGCGAGTTCGAGAAAGCCGGGTACCTGGAGCAGCTGCAGGAAATGGGCCTCGACGTGGTCAGCAATGTCAAAATCCAGAACAACGTGCACAACAAGGGCATCATCGTCGACGGCGCTACCGTCCTGGTGAGCAGCCAGAACTGGTCCACCGACGGCACCTTGTACAACCGGGACGCCGGCGTCATCATCTACCACGAGGCCGCCGCCCAGTACTTCCAGCAAATCTTCCTGCACGACTGGGAGCACCTATCCGCCAGCAAGGCCCACTCCGACTAGAGCCCTCGGCTAGAGCCCGCTCCGGCTGAGGCCAGCTCCGGCTAACGGCTGCTGGACGGGCGCGGTGGCGCGGCAGAGGAAGAACGCGGCGACCAGCAGGACCCCGGCCGCGGACAGCGCGTTCAGCACGCCCACCCGGTCGGCGAGGAACCCGATGGCCAGCGGGCAGGCCAGGAAGGCCGCGTAGCCGATCGAGGAGGCGGTGCTCACGCGGCCGGCCGCGTGCCGGGGATCGTCGGCGGCAGCGCTGAGCCCGACCGGGAAGCCGAGTGACGTCCCGAGTCCCATCAGCGCGGCGCCGGCCAGCACGGCCGGCAAGAACCCGCCGAAGGCGATCAGCAGCAGGCCGGCCAGGGCGGTGACGGCGGAGACCCGCAAGGCCCGGATCCGGCCATAGGCGTCGATCAGCCCCGGGCCGAACCAGCGGCCGGCCGTCATCGCGGCGAGGAAGATCGCGAAGGTAGCTGTGCCGACGGCGGCGGCTGTGTGATAGCCGTCTATGACGCCGAGGCTGAGCCAATCGTTGCCAGCGCCCTCGATGATCGTCACGCACAGCACGAACAGGCCGATGACCAGGGTCCGTTTCTCGGTCCATGCCGCGAGCGGGCTGGGCCTGGCCGCCGCCTTGCCGGGGACCGCCGGTGGCTTGGCTCGCGGCAGGAAACGGCGGGCCGCGGCGGGCATAGCCGCGCCGACGGCCAGCGCGACCACCAGCAGGTGCGCGGTCACCGGCACGCCCACGGCGACCATGGCCGTTCCGGCCGCTGCCCCGGCCACCGTGCCGATGCTCCAGCCGGCGTGGAACCTCGGCATGATCGAGCGGCCGAGGACGCGCTCGACGGCGGCGCCCTGCACGTTCATGGCCACGTCCCAGCCGCCGGTGCCAAAGCCGAAGCCGAACAACCCGGCGGCCACCGGCGGGATGCCGTGGCGGTAGCCGACCGCGGCGATGGCCAGCCCGGCCGCCGCGATGAGCGACATGGCGGCTACCGTGCGTGCTTCCCCGAGCCGGGTGATGACCACCCCGGCCAGCGGTATGGCGACCGCCGCGCCGATCGCCATGCACAGCAGGATCAGGCCAAGCACGCCCGGGGTGACCGCCAGCTGGCTGCGGACCTGCGGGATCCGCGAGGCCCAGCTGGCGAAGGCGAGGCCAGCCCCGATGAAGACGATGTAGACCGCGTTCCTGGCCCGGCGGACCTGCCCGGCGTCAGCCACCGGAGCCGCCTGCCGATGGCTGCCGCCGGTCATGAATGCCGGGTCATGCGCGTGGCCGGCCCGATTTCGCCAAGATCAGCCTCCCGCAGTTGGCTTCTGGAGGCGATCCCCAGCTTCGAGTAGTTGCTGCGCAGGTGCGCATCGATCGTACGCGGGCTCAGGAGAGCCGCAGGCGGCTTCCTTGCTCGTTGGCCCCGGCCGCGACGAAACGGGCGACCTGCAGCTCTTGGGGGGTGAGCAGCTCGGCGCTGGCGCAGGTCACCATCCTGGTGCTGGTGAAGACCAGCATGCCCGGCGTATTCGCGGCCGGCGACGTCCGATACCGCTCGCTCAAGCGGGTGGCCTCTGCGGTCGGCGAGGGCTCGAACGCGGCCACGCTGGTGCCCAGTACCTGCAGGAACAAGGACGAGGCGTCAGAGCATCAGACTCATCGACTCCAGCACCCGCTGGCCGAGCTGGCGCTCGCCGGTGATAACGACGCCGCCGGGCACGTCGCCGCGCCCGCCGGCCAGCGCGGCGAAGGTGGCAACCGGAATGGTCATGGTCACCGTGGCGTCCTGCGGATCGGCTGCCGGCCTGCCCCGGCCACCGGCTACCTCGACCACGACCGGGGCCTGCCCGCCGATGCGGAAGACAACCTTGGAGCCGTCCGGCGCAGCCGCCCGCTTGCCGACCAGGTACGGCAGGAACCGGGTGAAATAGCCCACGGCCTCGTCGACGGCCGGCCCTTCGCAGTGCCCGGGGAGCTTCGCGGCCCGGCGGATGTCCTGCTCGTGGCTCCAGCTGTCCATGACGCGCAAGGTGAGCATGTCCGCCAGGGTGCCCGGCCCGGCCGGAGTCATCGCTGGCCCGGCGAGATCCGGCCCGGTCAGCTGCCGTAGCTGGGCCAGCCGCTCGGCGGTTACCTGGCGGAACTCGCTGAGCACCTCGGCACCGGGCTGCGAGCGGCGTGCGTCGACGCCGATCTCGTTGGACCTGCCCAGTTCGTTCCTGACATGCGGCAGCGGCCCGAGGTCGTGCTGCGGAGCAGCCCGGCCCAGCGCGCGCGCCTCGTAGTCCACCAGGTGGGAAAGGTGATCCTTGACGGTCCACCCGGGACACCCGGTCGGCAGGTCCCATTGGCTGTCGGTCAGGCCCGCGCACAGTCGGCCGACCGATGCCCAGACGATGGCCAGGTTCTCGACCGAATTGTGCACGACGCTCTCCATGGGTTTCATATTGCCGTTGCTACCCAGCCGACACCGGGCAGCCGGGCAGATTTCCGATCAGATCACGGACCTGTGCTGCCAGCGTTGCGCCCGCGGTGCCGCGATTGTCGATGGCGACGTGCGGCGCGGCCGGCGCGGCATCGAGCCGCATGCTGGCGGCGAACCGGCTGAAGTCCGCCAGCTTCGCGGTGTCCCGCAAGGATCCGCGGGCTACCAGGCGGTCGCGCAGGGTAGCCGCGTCGGACCGGATCCACAGCAGGCGGACCGCTCCGCCGCCGAGGTCCGCGACCCACGATTGCCACCGCCGGGAGTCGTGGATTTGCTGGGTGAAGGGAGCGGACAGCAGCACAGGGCAGCCGTGCGAGCGGATCTCGCGGGCCGTGGCGGTCATCCCGCGGTATTCGTGGATCTTGATGTGCTCGTCGTACCACGGGCCCTCGCGCTCGCCCGCGCCGCGGCCCGCAGCCGCCAGCCCCGCTGACACGAATGACCCGTACATCGTGTCCTTGTCAAGCAGTGCGGGAACCGGCGACAGGGAGGCCAGCAGCAGGCCAGCCACCGTCGTCTTGCCGGATGCCGGCGGGCCGGCCACTACCCACGCCGCTGCCGGGACGGTCATGCCATCGATGATGCCAGCCCGGCAGCGCTCTACAGGCCCTGCTCCTTCGACACCATCGTCAGCAACTCGTACCTCGCCACCGGCTTCCGGTCCTGGTTCGTCACCTCGACATCCCAGCGGACCTCGCCGTAGTCGGCGTTCTCCCGTGGCGTGATCTGCTTGGCGGTCAGCGCCACCGTCAGCTCGTCGCCCGGCTTGACCGGGGTAACGAACCGCAGGTTCTCCAGGCCGTAGTTGGCAAGCACCGGCCCGGGCTCGGGAGAGACGAACAGCCCGGCGGCGAACGACAGGATCAGGTAACCGTGCGCGACGATCCCGCCGAACAGCGGATTCGCCGCTGCGGCCGCTTCATCGGTATGCGCGTAGAAGGTGTCGCCGGTGAACTCGGCGAAGTGGTCGACGTCCGCGCGGGTGACCGTGCGCGGCCCGGCGACTACCGAATCGCCAACCCTGAGCTCGGCCAGTGACTTGCGGAACGGGTGCGTGGACTCATCCGCCCGGCGGCCGCCGGGCACCCAGCGGCCGGTGACCGCGCCGAGCACAGTCGGCGTGCCCTGAACGGCGGTCCGCTGCATATGGTGCAGGACACTCCGGATACCGCCAAGCTCTTCGCCGCCGCCGGCCCGCCCGGGGCCGCCGTGCACGAGCGCCGGCAGCGGTGAGCCGTGCCCCGTCGACTCCTTGGCATCTTCGGCGTCAAGCACCAGCAGCCTGCCATGCCAGGGCGCCACCCCGAGCACCATGCTGCGGGCGAAGTCTCCGTCGCTGGTCACCACCGATCCCACGAGGCTGCCGTCACCGCGCGCGGCGAGCCCGATCAGCTGCTCGGTCGACGTGTAGGGCAGCATCGTGCAGACCGGCCCGAACGCCTCCACCTCATGCGGCTCGGCCCGGGCAGCGTCGTCGGCGCGCAGCAGCACTGGCGAGACGAACGCGCCCCGCTCGGCCGACGCGTCCACCACCTCGACTCGCTCCGGGTCGCCGTAGACAATCCGCCCGGCGCTAAGCAGGGCCTTCAGCGAGCGCCGGACCTCCTCCCGCTGCTCCAGGCTCGCCAGCGGTCCCATCCGCACGTCCGGGTTAGCCGGATTGCCGATGGTCACCCGGGCCAGCCGCTCGCGCACCGCCTGGCTGACGTCGTCCATCAGCCCGGCCGGCACGAAGGCACGGCGGATCGCCGTGCACTTCTGCCCTGCCTTCACCGTCATCTCGGTAACGAGCTGCCTGACGTACAGGTCGAATTCCGCTGTCCCTGGCGCAGCGTCCGGCCCCAGGACGGACATATTCAGCGAGTCGGCCTCGGCATTGAACCGCACCGAGTTGCGCACGATCGCCGGGTGCGCACGCAGGTTGCGCGCCGTCCCGGCCGAGCCGGTGAACGAGACCAGATCCTGACTCGTCACATGATCGAGCAGATCCGCGGCGGCACCGCAGATCAGCTGCACGGAACCGGCCGGAAGCAGGCCGGATGCCACGATCAGCTCGACTAGGCGCGTGGTGAGATAGGCCGTCTGGCTGGCCGGCTTCACCAGGCTCGGCAGGCCGGCCAAGAAGGCGGGCGCGAACTTCTCTAGCGGCCCCCACACCGGGAAGTTGAACGCATTGATCTGGATCGCGACCCCGTGCAGCGGCACGGCGATGTGCTGACCAACGAAGGTGCCCCCCCGGCCCAGCGGCTCGACGTTGCCGTCGACGTAGACGGTGGCGTTCGGCAGCTCCCTGGTGCCCTTGCTTGCATAACCGAAAAGGACGCCGATGCCGCCATCCACGTCGAACTTCGAGTCCCCGAGGGTCGCCCCGGTCCGCGTAGACGGCGCGTAAAGCTCATCGCGCTGCTCGCGCAGGTACGTCGCCAGCGACTTCAGCAGCGCGGCGCGCTGGTGGAAGGTGAGCTCACGGAGGGCAGGACCGCCGACCGTGCGTCCGTATTCGAGCGTGGCGGCCATGTCGATGCCGGCGGAGGTGATCCGGGTGACCTCAGCACCGGTCGAGGCGTCGTACAACGGCCTGCCATCCTCATCCGGCGTGTGCCACCGGCCCGAGACGTAACTGCGGAGCGTAGTCATGCAGGTAGCCCTCCTTGGCACTGATCACGTATCGCCATCTCATCGCGTGTCGGCATTTCATAACAGTATTTGCCATGGCTGGCCAGGCAGGCGACGCGCGGTTTGCGGGGCTCGTATCAGGGCGGCCGGGGCGTGCTCTGTATCGATGGAGACGAACTGGCGCCGGGGCGCCCCGACGACGAGGGAGGCCCGCGATGACCCGGCTGAACCTGACCGACGCACGGTGCGAGGCGCTGTTCGCGTCATCGCTGCAGCCATCGGATTCGCCGACTCCCGCGGTGCTGGCGGAGGCGATCAGCCGCACCGTGCGGCAGATCGGCATCCGGGGCTGCGCCAGCCGGATGGCCCAGGAGTTCGGGGACCACCCCGAGGCGGCCCGCGACCGCATGCGGTGGATCCGCCAGCTGGCCGGCCAGGCATCCGACTGCCCCGCCCGGCCGTGCGGCGGGCGGCGGCGGCCGGCAGCTGACGCCCGGGCCCGCGGTACCGTGCGGCTATGACGATCGAAACGCGCGGCCTGGGGCGGACCGGAGCCGACGTCACCGTGCTCGGCTACGGTGCGATGGAATTGCGCGGCCAGCCGCATGGCCGGCGATTCCCGACGCGGAGGCCGGGCGGCTGCTCAACGCGGCCCGCGGCGGCCCGGCACCCGGCAAGGACTGGCGGCGGGGCCCGCTCGGGCGGCAGGCCGGCGAAGGCCAGCGCCGGGTCTACAGCCTCCGCCCCCAGCCGCTCGCCGAGATCGATCAATGGCTGGGCAGGTACCGGGCCCTATGGGAGCAGCGGCTGGATGCCCTGCACACCGAGATAGCCCGCGGGAAACGCGAACGAAGGAGCACCAGGTGACCAGCAACGCACGTCCGGGCATCCGCATCCTGGGCAGCCTGCGATCAGCAGACGGCAAGGGCGTCGTGCGCGTTGAAGACCGCTTCGACACCGATATCGATGACCTGTGGTCGGCACTCACCGATCCCCGCCGTCTGGCCCGCTGGATCGGCGAGGTAGCGGGCGACCTCCGCTTGGGCGGTGAGTTCCGCGCACGCTTTTTTGCCAGCGGATGGGAAGGTACCGGGCGCGTGGAGGCGTGCGAGCCCCCGCGGCGGCTGCTGCTGCTGACCAGGCAACCGGGCCAGCCGGACGAGCACGTCATCGAGGTCACGCTGGCCGCCGACGGCGACCAGACCATCCTGGCCTGGGAGGAACGGGGCATGCCCCTGGACCAGCTCGCCGCCTACGGGGCCGGGATCCAGGTCCATGTCGAAGATCTCGCCGCCCACCTCGCCGGGCGTGAGCGCTGCGACGCCGACGCGCGGTGGACCGAGCTCCTGCCTGCCTATCAAGACCTGGCGGCCAACGTCGGCTAGCGGCCGGCCGCTGCCGTTCGGGCTTTAACCTGGGCCCGAGCACGGCTGGGGAAGCGTTCTTGCGCAGCGCAGCCGCCTGTCGATCATGCGTTTGTGAGGACAACAGAATCGAAGGCTGCTGCCGTACGAGGCGCCCTTGGCTCGGCCGTCGTGACCGCGTCGAGACGACGGCGAGGTAGGTATTGGGGGCGCTGGTGCCAGTCGGGATGTAGAGCCCCATCACCCGGTTCTCATACACGGAATTCCCGGTCACGATGCTGCAGCCACCCGGGCACAGTGAGCTTTCCGCGACATTGACCGGATACCACCTTGCCGTGCCGAAGGAGCCGTTACGGGCATTGAACGGAATGAAGGCCATCGACGCATCCTGGGCTGAGCTCTGGGCCACGACGTCGAAACCGCCAGGCACGGCGGTGATTCCCTCGAAATGCGTGACTGGCGTCGGGGCATTGCCGTAGCTGAAGTATCTCGGCGCGCCGAAGGTCCCGGTCAGTTCGTTGTAGTTCATCAGGAAGCCCTGCTGGGTTCCGCTGGCCGACGAGCCGCCGGCCAGGGTGTATCTCGGGCTGTGGTCCCCGCCGTCCTGCCAGATGCCGTAGAGCGTGGTCTCGCTCGACAGGCTTCCGCCGAGGTCGAGCAGCGTCCACCGATGCCTGGCCAGGTTGTAGATGAAGGCATTAGCCGAGAGCAGTCCGCCGGGCACGCTGGGGTTGAGGTCGTAGTTGCCCACCACCAGATCGCCCATCGTGCTGTGCGCGATGGTGTCCATCACGAAGCAGTTGACCAGCAACTTGCGGCAGGCCCGCACGTGCCCGACCGTGTTGCTGCCATCCGCAGGCACGGCGATCGATGTCCATGATCCGCCAGATCCGCTCCTCGGGCCCAGGTAGATCATGCCCTGGTTGATGACGCCGGCCGGCGCCGACGACGACGAGTAGCTCCCGACGGCGCGAACCTCGCCAGCCGGGATGCTCCTCGGGTTGAAGGAGTGGGTATCGGGCCCGTAGAACGTCGCCGAGGTCACGTCCGGCAGCGCTGGCGTCAGCACCGATACTGCTGCTCCCGCCGCGGCGCCAGTAAGCGGGCCATGGTAGAGGAACGGGGCTGCCTGCGCGCCATTCCCGGTCGCCGCCGAGCCAGTCAGCACGACATTCCCATTTGCCGTGCCCCGGACGCCGGTGACTATATCCCCAGGTTTCAGTATAGCGGAGATGGCGCCGGTATTGCTCGCGTTTGGCCGGCCGACCGGGCTGGCCACGGCCGGTGTGCCGGCCATTATCAAGAGCGCTGCGGCCGCTCCCCCGAGCAGCACCGGAACACGTCTTTCTGTTTTCACCTGAAGCCCCCGTTTGGATCTGCTGTGACGCAAGGTCAGCGCCATCGGATGATGGCAGTGCAAAGTGACCAGGTCAATCATTTCGGCCGGCGGGTCCGGACGCCCGGGCTTTGGCGCGCGAGACCGTCCTGGACCGCTACTTCTGCTCGCGTGGCGGCGGGACTGGTGGGTGCTACAACAACACCGGGGCGGTGCGCAATGCCCGCCCGATCAGCACCACATGACACGCCAGGAAGGTTCTGGCGCCTCATTCCGGGTTCCTGCGCTCACGCCGAGTTACCTTAGGAAATGTGCTTGCATATGCCATTCCGTACCGGCCTGTCCCGCTCGGTGCCGCGCGGCCATCCGGGGAGCCACGGCGCGGTCATCCCGCTGCGGCGGCGGAGAATGCGCGGGGCCGCTGTCCCGCTCGCCCGGTGGCCGCATGACCTCTCCAGATAACGCCCGCGGCAAGCCCGAGGCGCTCCCGGCTGATCATGCGGGCAGCCTGCTGTGCCGGCTCCTGATCTACCATCCTGACGTCGTCGACATCGAGATCCTCGGCCAGGCCGAGATACTCGACGGAACCATCACGTACTCGCTCGGCGTGATGCTGCCAGGAGGCCGGGAACTCTACATCGACGTTGAGGACGCGCCCGCGTATCCCCCGGCCGCGGGCCGGTAGCGCGAGCAGCCGAGTCGTCCGTGCAGGGCCAGGCGGACCCGGTACGGAGACTGCTCCGCCAGGGTCCCGGAACCCGGTCTGCCGCCGCCCGCGGCGGGGGCGAATCTCGCGTGCGCGGCGGCCGCCTGCCGCGGTACGGTCCGGCAATGGACGAACCGGACGGCTACTTCGGGGAACGTGTCGCGGCGACCTACGACGAGTCAGGAACGGACATGTTCGAGCCGGGCATCGTGGATGCGGCAGTCCGCGTCCTGGCCGGGCTGGCCGGCCGGGGCCGGGCCCTGGAGCTGGGCATCGGGACGGGACGCGTTGCACTGCCGCTGGCGCGCCGCGGCGTCCCGGTGCACGGCATCGACATGTCGCGGGCGATGGTCGCCCGGTTGCGCGCCAAGCCGGACGGTGACCGGGTCGGCGTGACGATCGGCGACTTCGCCACGACCAGGGTGGACGGGACGTTCTCGGTCGCGTACCTGGTCTTCAACACGATCATGAACTTGACCACGCAGGCGGCGCAGGTGGCCTGCTTCCGCAACGCCGCGGCGCACCTCGAGCCCGGCGGCTGCTTCGTCATCGAGACCATGATCCCCGATCTGCGACGGCTCCCGCCGGGGCAGACCGCCGTGCCGTTTGACGTCAGCCCGACGCGGTGGGCGTTCGACCTCTACGACGTCGCCACCCAGGCGATGAGCTCGAACTACATCGAGGTCACCGGCAGCCATGGCGAGTACGCCTCGATCCCCTTCCGGTACGTGTGGCCGGCCGAACTCGACCTGATGGCCCAGCTCGGCGGGCTGCGACTGCGCGAGCGGTGGGACAGCTGGGCGGGGGAACCCTTCACCAGCGAGAGCCGCCAGCATGTCTCGATCTGGGAGAAGCCCGCCAGCTAACCGCCCGGCAGCCGCTCAGGGCCGGCCCTGGCGGCGTCCTTCCCGTTGCCGTGGCGGCTTGGTGCGTCATCTGCTCCTCGCGCGACGGCTACCATGCCGAGCAGCGCGGCCAGCGGAACAACCAGCGCGATGAAGTCGGAGGATGCGAGGTTACCCAGGGCATCGAGGGCACCGGCGAATCCGACGACCATTATTGCGACGGCTACCAGCCCCCACCCATGCAGGAATATCCGAAGCGTGAAGGGCGGCGCGAGCGTCGTCACGTCCGCCACGGCGGTAACCGGCTTCGTCGCGCGGCGTTCGGTCATGCCGTCGCGCACCCGCGCGGTGATCGTCAGGTTGCCCGGCTGGTCAGCGATCAGGAGCAGCTCGTCGGGATGGGCCGGATCAGGAGCCTGCGACACCGAGCCGCCGCCGGCCGCCCACGACACCATCTTCTGGCTGCCTGAGGGCCGCATGCGATAGCGAGCCTGCTCGCCGGTGACCACCGTTTCCGGCCCGTCGATGATCACCGGTGGGGCCGGCCTGGCGCCGTTGGCTCCGTTAGCTTCCGCCAGGGCGAGCTCAGGATCGCTGGCCGCATCCGCCGTGCGGCCTGCCGCGCCTGCTGCGGTCACGACGAATTGGCGGCGGGCCAGCTGCTCGGCGAGCCGGATCTGGCGAACGTGCACATTCCAGGCCATCGCCACCACGATGCCCGCGAGCCCGGCTGCCCCGAGCCCGAGCAGGGCGGCGACCGCCGGGTGGCTGGCACTAGCTGTCGCGGCTGCGAGCATGTCGTCTCCCTGATCGGGGCGGTCGCGGGGCTCCGAGCGGGCCGTCAGAGCTGCCTCGCCGCCATCCTCGGTGGCTATGGCACGCATCGCTGAAACCTAGCCAGCCTGAGCGTGCCTGCTCTGCCACGATGATATTCAAACATATAATCGACTCAGCCGGTAATGTTCTTCGGCCTTCGGCTGCCTTCTCGCGGAACGGGGATCGAGGCGATCGCGGCCGGCTCGCTCGATGTGGCCCGCACCAGCTGACATCCAGGGCCCAAGGTGACGACACGCCCCGGGTTCCTGGCCGAGTTAACGCCCTGGTCAGGACTATCGGGCTAGCATTCTGCGCCATGCGACCAGCAGGCAGTTTCGGCGGGCTCATGGCGGCACTGGCGGCGGCAGGCGGCCTGGTGCTGTTCCCGGCGGCCGGCTCACTCACGACGACAGCGGCCTGGGCCGGCCAGCAGGCGCACCAGCCGCCCATCTTCGGCAACCCGGCCGGGCACGCCCAAGTCCCTGCCGCGGGGCGCGCGGTGAACACCAGCCGCCCGACCCAGGTCATCGGCAACGGCACGCCGGCCAGCTGCACTTCGGCCGCAGTGGTGCAGGCGGTGGCCGGCGGCGGCATCATCACCTTCGCCTGCGGCCTCAAGCCGGTGACCATCACGCTGACCGCCACCGCCAAGGTCGTGAACACCTCGCGCCAGGTCGTGCTGGATGGTGGCGGGTTAGTCACGCTTAGCGGTGGCGGCGCGCACGAGATTCTCTACATGGACACCTGCGATCCGCTGCAGAAGATCACCACCCACGATTGCTACAACCAGCAATGGCCGCAGCTGGTTGTGCAGAACATCACCCTCAGGGACGGCTACTCCGCCGTCCAGCAGGCGCCGGGCACTTACTTCGGCGGTGGTGGCGGCGGAGCCATCTTCGACGAAGGTGGCCAGCTCAAGGTGGTCAACTCGCGGTTCATCGACAACCGCTGTTACGGTGTCGGCCCTGACCTGGGCGGGGCTGGCATTCGTGCGCTTTCCCAGTACAACAACAACCCCGTCTACCTCATCTTTGACAGCTTCAGCGGCGGCAGCTGCTCCAACGGCGGCGCGCTGAGCAGCATCGGCGTCTCCTGGTACATAGTCGACAGCGTCTTTGCCGGCAACACGGCCATCGGCCACGGCGCGAACCCGGCCCGCCCCGGCACGCCGGGTGGCGGCAGCGGCGGGGCGATCTACACCGACGGGAATAACTACAAGGTGACGGTCATGGGCACTGTCATGCATGACAACCTAGCCCGCGAGGGCGGCGGCGCAATCTTCTTCGTGGTGGATAACAACCAGGGAACGCTGACGATCAAGAACTCAGTGCTGCACCACAACCCAAGCTACGTATTCTGGACCCGCCCGTACCCGGGTCTTTTCTTCCACAGCAGCGGGCTGCCGATTATCTCGAACTCCACGATCAGCAGCTGACTCCGGGGACCGGTGACGCTCGCCGGGGATACCCGCGTCCGCCGAACGGATGACCGGGATGTGGCCAGCCGGCCGACGCGCGGGCCGCGCGCGCGGCACAGGCTGAGGGCATGACTGAAACGGCTGAGTGCGCGGTCCGGGTCCGCGGGTTGCGCAAGAGGTATGGCGGCATGACCGCCGTGGACGGCATCGACCTCGATATCAGGCGCGGCGAGGTGCTCGCGCTGCTCGGGCCCAACGGGGCGGGAAAGACGACGACCGTCGAAATCCTGGCCGGTTACCGGGCCAGGGACGGAGGTGACGTGAGCGTCCTCGGTGCCGATCCCGCCCGGGCCGGCCGATCCTGGCGGGCCCGCATCGGCATCGTGCTCCAGTCCGGAACCGAGTCGGGCGAGCTCAGCGTGCAGGAGATGATCGGGCATTTCGCCGCGTACTATCCGCAGCCGCGTGACCCGGCTGAGGTCATTGACACGGTCGGCCTGAAAGACCAGGCCCGGTCGAGACTGGCACAGCTATCCGGCGGCCAGCGGCGGCGGGTGGATGTCGCGCTCGGCATTCTGGGCAACCCGGAGCTGCTCTTCCTCGACGAGCCGACGACGGGCTTTGACCCAGCGGCACGACGGCGGTTCTGGGACTTGATCGCTGGCCTGTCCGGTGCGGGCACGACGATCCTGCTGACCACGCACTACCTGGGCGAGGCCGAGGCACTCGCGGACCGGGTAGCGGTGATCGCAGGAGGCCGCATCGCGGCAGCAGGCAGCCCGGCTGGGCTGGGCGGCCGGGCGGACGCGACGGCGACGGCGACGGTGAGCTGGCTAGCCGAGGACGGCCCGCACTGCGCGGCGACCCGCGAGCCAACACGGTTCATCGCGGAGCTGGCCAGCCGCTACCGGGGTGAGATCCCCGGCCTCAGCGTGACCCGGCCAACGCTGGAGGACATCTACCTGGACCTGATCGGCGCACCGGACGGAGAACGGGCATGACTGCGAGCGCGCGAGCCGAGCTGTCGCTACGGCCGGCCGCCGCGCTGCCGTCGGCCGCACGCATCGGCATGCTGCGGGGCGCGATGGAGATCAGCACGTTCTTCCGGCAGCGGGACTACGTGGTGTTCACGTTTGCCCTGCCGATCATCCTGCTGGTGCTGTTCGGCCAGATCTTCCATGGGACGATCGGCCACACCGGCGTCCCGTTCCGGCAGTACTTCGCGGCCGGGATCATCGCCAGCGGGATCATGTCGACCAGCTTCGTCAACCTGGGCGTGGGGATTGCGGTAGACCGTGACGACGGGACGCTGAAACGGCTCGTGGGCACCCCGATGCCCAGATCCGCCTATTTCATCGGCAAGGCCATCTGCGCCCTGGTCATCTCGGCGGCCGAGGCCGCGATCCTGCTCGCGATCGGCGTGGCGGCCCTCGGGCTGCGGCTGCCGGCCACGCCGGCCCGCTGGATCACGTTCGGCTGGGTGCTCGCGCTCGGAGTAGCCACCTGCTCGCTGCTCGGCATCGCCATGAGCAGCCTGCCGCGCTCCGCGCAGAGCGCCTCCGCAGTGATCAACCTGCCCTATCTCGTGCTGTCATTCATCTCCGGCGTGTACTTCGTCTTCGGCAGCCTGCCGAGGGCACTGCAGCAGGTCGCCGCGATTTTCCCGCTCAAGTGGCTGTGCCAGGGGCTGCGCTCGGCGTTCCTGCCGCAGGGCTTCCTTACCGCGGAGCCCGCGCATGGCTGGGAGCAGGGCAGGATCGCGCTGGTGCTCGGGGCCTGGCTGGTAGCAAGCTTGGTGCTGTGCGTGCGAACTTTCCGCTGGCAGCGCCGGGAGGAAGGGTGACCGGCGCCGCCCGCCGCGACGATGCCTGGGAGCGCGATGACGGCGCCTGGACGGCGGCCTACGGCATCATCCTGGCCGCCACGCTCTCGGTCATCCAGATCGAGCCGCCGCCGGCGCTGGCGGGCCGCATCATCGCCAGTTCCGCCCTTCTCGCCATGGTCCCCTGGTACATGCTGGCTGGTCGCGCTGTGCTGGGCGGGAGGCACCAGAGCACCGCGCGCGCCGTAATCTACCTCGCCGGGCTCGGCGCGCTGTTCGCCATCGCGGCGAGCCAGACCGCGCAGAGTTCGTTCATCCTGTTCGCGCTCAGCCCGCAGTGCCTGATGTTGCTGCCCTTCGCCTGCGCGGTAGCGGCAGCGTCCGTGTTCAGCTGCCTTCCGCTGTCCATCGCGCTGCTGCGCGGCCAGCACCGGGCCGAGATCATTTCGCTGCTCGGCATCGCGGTACTGGGAATCGCCTTCTCCGTCGCCTTCGGCGGCTTCGTCAGGAGGATCATCGATCAGAGCCGGGAGCGCGCCGAGCTCATCGAGCAGGTTGAGGCGACCCGCGCCGAGCTCGCCGCCGCCGATCGTGAAGCGGGAGTGCTGGCCGAACGGCAACGGCTGTCCAGCGAGATCCATGACACCATCGCCCAGGGCTTCACCAGCATCGTCATGCTGATCCAGGCAGCCGAGGCCGAGATCGTGACCGATCCGGCAAAGGCGCGCCGCCACCTGCGGCTGGCGGCGGAGACAGCGCGGGAGAACCTCGCCGAAACGCGAGTGCTGGTGGCCGGGCTGGCGCCGGCGCAGCTGGCTGACGCAACCCTCGGCGACGCGCTGCGCAGGCTCACCGCGCAGGCAGCCGATCAGCTTGGTATCAGCGTCGACTTCCAGGTCGGCGGCACCGCCCGGACACTGGCCACCGGCGCGGAGGTGATGCTACTGCGGGTCTGCCAGGAGGCCCTGTCCAACGTCCGCAAGCATGCCCGGGCGCGCCAGGCATCGGTCCGGCTGACCTACTGCACCGCCGGGATTCGCCTGGAAATCTGCGACGACGGGGCCGGGTTTGATCCGGCGAGCGTCAATGGGGGCTACGGGCTCCGCGGCATGCGCGCCCGGGTCAGCGAGGCCGGCGGAAGCCTTAGCCTGCGCAGTGCGCCCGGGGCGGGCACCTCAGTCAGCGTTGAGGTGCCGGCGTGAGCGGACCGGGCGCAGCCGACGGCACCGGGGTAATCCGGGTGCTGCTGGCCGACGACCACCCGGTGGTCAGGGAAGGGCTGCGGGGAATGCTGGCCGCGGAATCGGATATCGAAGTGATCGGCGAGGCAGGATCGGGCGCGCAGGCGGTCGCGCTCGCCGCGGCGCTGCGACCAGACGTGATCCTGATGGACTTGCGAATGCCTGACGGCGATGGCGTCAAGGCGACCGCGCGCCTTCGTGGCGAGGTTCCCGAGGCCCAGATCATGGTGCTGACCACCTATGACACCGACAACGATATCCTGCGTGCGGTCGAGGCGGGTGCCACTGGCTACCTGCTCAAGGACACGCCACGGGCCGACCTGGTGGCCGCGATCCGGGCTGCGGCCCGCGGCGAGACGGTGCTCGCGGCCGCGGTCGCCGGGCGCCTGGTGACCCGGATCCGAGGCCCGCAGCAGGATGCGCTGTCGCCGCGGGAGACAGACGTGCTCGCGCTGGTAGCGCGCGGCCTGACCAACGCCGAGATCGGCCGCCGTCTGTTCATCAGCGAGGCCACGGTCAAGACGCACCTCGTGCGCGCATGCGGCAAGCTGGGCGTGTCCGGCCGAATAGCGGCGGTGACGAAGGCGATGGAGACCGGAAAGCTGCCGGCCCCCGGCCGGCCTGACTGGTAACGCGCCTGGCCGGGCACATGCTACGGGAAGGCCGAGGCGTCGTACGTGCGCAATCCGGGCCGGGGGCCGCGGCGCCGGTCCGACCGGCGGCGGCTGCTGTTCGGCGCCCGGCGGGATCCGGGGGCAGACCAAGTAAGCCCGAAAGGGGCAATGGGCTGACCTGCCTGCCCTGCCCGATCAGGGTCCCCTGCTTAGGGTCCCGCCGCGAGGCGGGCGGCACCCTCCGGACGGGAGGATCATGCGTCCAGCGCGACCGTCAAAAGGCCCGGCGCAGCTCAGCAGGCCTGCAGCTGGTCTTCCAGCAGGACGAGCACCTTCATCGACCGGGCGACCCGGTCGGGCTTGTAGATCGCCAGGGTGTCGCCAGGCGGGCAGCATCTCCAGGGCGCGGCGCAGCTGCCGGCCGGACGTCCCGGGAACTGGCGTACCGATTCCGGTACCCGTCCTCAGCGCCACCGCAGGGGTCCCCCGGAGGCCCGCCCCGGCCGGCGATTACGGGCGCCGGTGAGAAACGGGGGCACCAGCACAAACCGCCCGGCGGGCGAAGAAAGGACTCACGGCCCGGGCGCATAGGTGACCAACGGCCCTGTCCCCGCGCGCCCCGCACTCATACCATGGCAGCGTGAACACTTCAACGGCTATTGCATCAAGTCCGGTTGAACTGACGGGCCGCCTCGCCGCGCTGGCCGACCCGGTGCGGCTGCGCATCGTCGGGGTGCTGGCCGGCGGCGGCCGGTGCGTGTGCGACCTGCAGGAAAAGGTGCCGGTGGCCGCCAACCTGCTGTCCTACCACCTTCGCGTGCTGCGCGACGCGGGCCTGGTGATCGCGGCCCGCCGGGGGCGCTGGATCGACTACCGCCTCGACGGTGATGGGTTCGCCGCGTTGTGGGCGCAGGCGTCCGCGGCAGGCGTGCCCTTGCCGGGCGATCACGTCACTGCCGCCTGGTGCGGACCCTCGTGCGATGCGAAGGAGGTGCAGCGGTGACCAGCGTCAAGAGCGGCACGACGGGCGCTGCGGCGGCCGAGGAGCGGCCGGTGATGGCCCAGTTGCCCGTGCTGGACCGGTTCCTTCCGGTGTGGATCGGGGCGGCGATGGTAGCCGGGCTGCTGCTCGGCCGCCTGGTCCCGGGCCTGAACAGCGCGCTGAACCACGTCGCGGTCCATGGCACCAGCCTCCCCATCGCGCTCGGCCTGCTGCTGATGATGTACCCAGTGCTGGCGAAGGTCCGCTACACCGAGATCGGGCGGATCACCGCCGACCGGCGGATGATGGCCGTTTCGCTGGTGCTCAACTGGGTGATCGGCCCGGCGGTGATGTTCGCGCTGGCCTGGCTGCTGCTGCCGGACCAGCCCGCCTACCGCACCGGGGTCATCCTGGTCGGCCTGGCCCGCTGCATCGCGATGGTGCTGATCTGGACCGACCTGGCGCGCGGCGACCGCGAGATGGCCACCGTGCTCGTGGCGCTCAACGCGGTCTTCCAGGTCCTGCTGTACGCGGCGCTCGGGTTCTTCTACCTGCAGGTGCTGCCCGGCTGGCTCGGCCTGCCGACTGCCAGCCTGCATGTGTCCATCGTCGAGATCGCCGGCACGGTCGCGGTCTTCCTCGGCATCCCCCTGGTCGCCGGGTACCTCACCCGCACCATCGGGGAGCGGGCGAAGGGCCGGGACTGGTACGAGACTAAGTTCCTGCCCAGGCTCGGGCCGGTCGCGCTCTACGGGCTGCTGTTCACGGTCGTCATCCTGTTCGCCCTCCAGGGCAAGAAGATCACCGCCGAGCCGCTGGACGTGGCCCGGATCGCGCTCCCGCTGTTGGCCTACTTCGTGATCATGTGGTTCGCCGGGTTCGCGGTCAGCCGCCGACTCCACCTGTCCTACCCGCGCACCGTGGCGCTTTCGTTCTCCGCGGCCAGCAATGACTTCGAGCTGGCGATCGCGGTCGCGATCGGCGTGTTCGGGGTGACCAGCGGGCAGGCCCTCGCCGGCGTGGTCGGGCCGCTCATTGAGGTGCCGGTCATGGTCGCGCTGGTTTACGTCGCGCTGTGGGTCCGCCGCCGCTTCTACCCCGCCGAGGAGGCCGCGTCATGAACTGCTTCGACTGCGCCGCGCTTGGTGACCACGCCGCTGCCGTCGCCATCTGCGCCGACTGCGGCGCCGCGGTCTGCCGCGATCACGCGCACGTCACCGCCCGCTGGCTGACCCGCACCATGGTGATCAACCGGGTCGTGGCCGTCGAGCCGCCCGCGCGCACCATCCGCTGCGGCATCTGCCAGGCCGCCCGCGACGCCGCGCCGGCTACCGGCTACGCGGCGGTCGGCTGAGCATTAGGGAGGTGTCGTCGTGAACACAGAAGGTATGGCCGGTCACTTCCAGCCAATCGGGATCGAGTCAATCCGGAGGGCAGCATGAATTTCAAACGAGTAACACAGTGGCTGCTAACGGGCTGGATGGTGGCCTACGCGCTACGTCTCGCGTTCGCAGCGACCCTGCAACCTTGGTGGCACGTGAATACGTGGGCGTGGTGGCTACAGCCGCTGGCGTTCTTTCCCCTGTTCATGACATTCATGATGCTGTGGATGATCCCGACCGTTAAGAAATTCTATGCGCGCCAGGATCGTCCCTGCGGGAAATTGTGGAAGTGCCGGGTATGAGCATCGCCGGGCGGCTGCCGGCCTCGGGGCGTGGCCGGTGGCTCACCCTGGCCGCGCCGGCGGCCGCGTGGGTGGCCGCCTACTGGGTGAACGGCTGGTTGTGGGACCGGTTCCTGTATGACGCGCTGGGGATGGCGCGGACCGGCCGGCTGGCCGAGACGATCCACTTCTTCCTCTACGACATGATCAAGATCGCCCTGCTGCTGGTCGGGATCATCTTCATCGTTACGGTGCTGCGCTCCTACATGAGCATCGAGCGCACCCGCGCCATGCTCGGCGGCAAGCGCGAGGGCGCCGGCAACGTGATGGCGGCCGGGCTCGGGGTGGTGACCCCGTTCTGCTCGTGCAGTGCGGTGCCGGCGTTCATCGGGTTCGTCGCCGCCGGGGTGCCGATCGGGGTGACGCTGAGCTTCCTGATCGCCAGTCCCCTGGTCAACGAGATCGCCATCGGGATGTTGTTCAGCCTGTTCGGCTGGCAGGTCGCCGCCCTTTATGTCGCGGCCGGGCTGGTCATCGCGATCGTCGCCGGCTGGGTCCTCGGCCGGATGGGTGTGCAGAAATGGGTCGAGCCGTTCGTGTTCGAGACCAGGCTCGGCGGGCAGGTCATCGACTCCGCCGCCGGGCTGACCTTCGACCAGCGCATCCAGATGGGCGTCGAAGAGGTCGCCACGATCTTGCGCAAGATCTGGCCCTACCTGCTTGTCGGCATCGGCCTGGGCGCGATCATCCACGGCTGGGTCCCCGCCGCCTTCTTCACCACCTACGCCGGCCCGGGCAACGCCTTCGGCGTCCTTGTTGCGGTCGGGATCGGCGTGCCGCTGTACTCCAACGCCGCCGGAATCATGCCGATGGTGCAGGCTCTCTTCGAGAAGGGCCTGCCGATGGGGACCCTGCTCGCGTTCATGATGAGCGTCGTCGCGCTGTCCCTGCCGGAGATGATCCTGCTGCGCCGCGTCCTCAAGCCCCAGCTGCTCGCCGCGTTCGTCGGCGTCGTCGCCACCGGCATCATCGCCGTCGGCTACCTGTTCAACCTCCTCCTCGCCTGACCCGCCCACACGGAAGGATCGATATCGTGATCATCAAGGTACTCGGCCCCGGCTGCGCCAACTGCAAGAACCTCGAACGCGTCACCCGTGACGCCGTCGACGCCCTCGCCCTGGACGCGACGATCGAGAAGGTCGAGGATTACCCCGCCATCGTCGGCTACGGGGTCATGTCCACCCCTGCCCTCGTCGTCGATGAGAAGGTCGTGGTGTCCGGCCGCGTGCCGACACCCGCCCAGGTGCGCGACCTGCTCACCCCGCTGGCCTCCTAGCCAGCGAGCGCGAGACCTGCCCGGACGAGCTACCCGGGCGCACCGGCCTGGGCTGGACAGGATCCCGCGATAAGGGCTGAGATGGCCCGTGACGAGGATCGGTACAGGATCCTGAGCGTCACGTGACGTGATACTTGTGTTACGCGCCGCCCACTGTTGTTAGCGATTCGTTATTTGGTGATGTAGCAGCAGCGCTCCGTGAGCACGGGTTACGCTAGTAAGAAACGCCTGGCCTACCGCCAGATAGATGATCGTCGAATCGGCTGGGGTCGGCGCACGGCGGGAGAGACGGTCAGTTGTCGAAGATGCGCTCGATGACGGCGGCGTTCTCGGCCGGTCCGGCGCGGAAGTACCGGGCCGCGGTGTCGAGGGAAGCGTGTCCGAGCAGGGCCTGGACCTGGGCCGGGTCGGCTCCGCCCTGGCGGAGGCGCGTGGCGAAGGTGTGGCGGCAGCGGTGGGGGCGCAGGCCCGGGATGCCGG
>CAWIJO010000028.1:0-192124 GCA_963836355.1 uncultured Actinomycetes bacterium
TCGATCTGCGCTGGGTAGATGTCTGTATCGCCGCGTGGATGTTCATTTTCCGTGACAGCCAACTGCCTGGCTTGATCGCTGTCACCGGCACGATCGAAGGCCAGCATGTTCACGATGCTGTCGGCGCCAGGACAAAGATTCCAGCCCGTTCTCTTACCGGTGGCGACGGATGTTCACAGGAGAGCCTGAACAACAGGGCGGGTCACGGCGGTTTAGGCCCCGCAGTTCCATGGCCCGGTCACCGCAGATCGCCCGGCGAAATCGGCTGGCCAGACTTGGGCACGTATTGGGCACAGCCGCCTGCCCTTCCGGGCTGCCAGCGAGCCGTGCCGCGCAAGACATCACCGGCGTCAGTCGAGAGTGTGCAGGTCAGCGGTCATTTCTGCCAGCGGCGGCAAGATCACGGCTGAGTCGGCGCAGCCGGGTCGGCGGTTCCGCAAACCGCTCCCACAGCCGGCCGCCAAGATCGCGCTTCACCATGCCTGACCTGGGATTTTGCTGGTGGCAGGTGTTGGGTTCGAACCAACGTAGGCTAAGCCGACGGTTTTACAGACCGCTCCCTTTGGCCGCTCGGGCAACCTGCCGTGCGCCGCCTTGCCAGACGGCACAGTGAAGAATAGCGGAAACAGCACCCAGCACGGCACGCGGAGCCCGACCGATCAGCCCGCCAAGCACCTCGGCAGCGTCTGGCGAACCAGCAGGAAACTCCTGCCGCGCCGCTGCCAGGGAGCCTAGGCCCACCCACCCCCCGGCGGGCTGCCCGCGGTGGGCGAGTCCCGCGGTGGGCGAGTCCCGGGCTGGCCTCCTCCGTGGGCCGGCCTCTACCCTGGCTGGCTTGTTTGCCGGGTTCGCCACTTTCTTAACGTGGGCCACTTTTCATCACGCTGGTAACTGTGGCATGGACCGCTTCCCGGTTGGTCTGGCTGGCCGAGAGCCGTTTCCATGATCACGGAGGATCCGGCATGCCGGAGGGTGTCATCGCTAGTCCGAGACGGCCGACCCGGGCTGGCCACGGCCGCCGGCTGACCATCGAACGGGCAGTCCGGCCCTGCGCCGCCACAACAGCGCCACCGCCACAACAGCGCCACCGCCACAACAGCCCCACTGTCACAACAGCCCCACTGTCACAACGGCCCAACCGCCACCACACCCGGCGAGCGCGCTTCATGATCACGAAAGATTCGTGCTCCAGAACCCTCCGGATCATCCGTGATCATGGACGGCGCCCCGTCTCGCGACGGCGGTGGCACCATCCGCGCGGTGCGAGCGATTCCGTGCTGGTGACCGCCGCCATACCCGAGGACCAGCCCAGTCCCGCTCCACCGGGCTCATCAGGGCGAGCGCACGCGCCGCCCCGTCCCGCACCGGCGAGCAGCCGCCCGGCTTCACCCGGCAAGCACCGGCCACTCACCGCCTGCCACACGCCGCCTGCCACACCCACCGAGGCCGACCACGCTGCACCCACTAACCTGGGACCCGTGGCCTCGGAATCATCGTTCGACATCGTGTCGAAAATCAACCGCCAGGAAGTCGACAACGCGCTGAACCAGGCAGCCAAGGAGATCGGCACCCGTTTCGATTTTCGTGGCGTGGGCGCATCCATAACCTGGTCAGGCGACCACGCTGTGGAGATAGTGGCCAACAGCGAGGAACGTGCCAGCGCCGTGCTCGATGTCTTCAGGGACAAGCTGGTCAGGCGCTCGGTCTCGCTCAAGGTCCTCGACCCCGCCGAGCCCAGGCCATCCGGCAAGGAGTACCGGCTGTCCGTCGCCCTCAAGGAGGGCATCTCCCAGGACGACGCGCGCAAGCTCTCGAAGATCATCAGGGACGAGGGGCCGAAGGGCATCCGCGCCCAGGTCCAGGGCGAGGAACTGCGCGTATCCGCCAAGAAGAAGGACGACCTGCAGCAGGTGATCAGCCTGCTCAAGGGCAAGGAATTCGACTTCGCACTGCAGTTCGTCAACTACCGCTGACAACGTCGCGCCAGCGAGCTGGGCGGCGCTCAGAAGCCGTCGGCTGTCTCTTCGCGAGCGTCAGCAAGACCAGCTAAAACGGATCGTCCGTAACCAGTGCCGCCCGGCAGCCGCCAGTGCCGGCCGGGCCGGAGAAGGAGCCACGCGCCGGCCGGCGCTACGAGGCCACCGTGCTGTACTGGCACTGGTCGGCGATGTCGCCCGGCTGCCGAAGGTCGGCGGCCGTGCCCTGGCAGGCGACCAGTGCCGCCGCGAGCTCGATACAGGCTTGCGCCAGGTCCAGGTCCTTGGCATGCTCAGCGCACCGGCCGCCGGGGAAGTTCTGGCAATCCCAGCAGCCGATGGACTCGGCACCGGACTCACGGTAGGCGGCGGCGTCAGCGAGCGCGCCGAGCACGATCTCGAACTGCTGCCCGCTGAGCGCGGCCTCGGCGCGGCCGGCCAGCCGGGCTCGCCACAGCAGCGAGACCACCGACGCGGCGTTCCGCTTGTCCCATTTGACCAGCCTGGCCAGGAACTGCCGGTCCCGGCTGCTGAGCGCGGCGCCGGCCAGCGCGGTATCCAGCGCGTCGCGCACGCTGGCGCGGCGAGACTCTGCACCCTGCCGCGGCACCTGGTCAGCCGGGGAACTCGCGGGTGACTCGGCTGATGGCCCCTCAGCCGACCCGGCCGCCGACGTCGTCACCGCCGACCTGCCCATTGACCTGCCTTCCTGCGTCGCCGCAGGCTCGGTCGCCGACCCGCCGGGATCGGCTGCCCGCTGCCTCGGCATCGCGTCGGCCGCGGGATCTTTCGCTGGATGATTGCCCATACGCGCGCAGCCTCCCCGTCAGCGCGACGGCACTTCATAATGCGATCGCACTAACACTCTAAGTGAGGGTACCCGAGTCGGACAAAACAGAAACTGCTGACGGCGCACGTTCGCCGGAGCCCTGCTCGGAGCCCTCAGCCCGGCCAGCCCGGCCAGCCCGGCCAGCCCGGCCAGCCCGGCCAGCCCGGCCAGCCCGGCCAGCCCGCCCCGGTACCGTTATGAACCATGGCGTCCTGAACTGCGTCTTATTACAGAGAGAACGCGCCTCAGCAGCGTGTTGTCATAGAATCGCGCTATGTTATCCCCGGGGGGCATGGCTGGCAGATTGGCGGGCAACGAAACAGCCCGGCCGCCTGGAGCCGCAAGGATCAGACCGACAGCGACGTGATGTAGGTAAGATGCACTCGCCCTAACTTCACGCCCCCGGCCGCAGGCCGGTACTGAGTACTGAAAGGACGCACGCCGTCACCGTGTCACGTAGCCCGGCCGCGGCGCGTGGAGGAGGTCCTCCCACTGTGACCAAGCACGTCCAGCAACGTGATCGTGTCATCATCAGGTTTGCCGGGGACTCGGGTGACGGCATGCAACTCGCCGGTGACCGGTTTACCCAGGAGACGGCGTCGTTCGGCAACGACCTGTCCACCCTGCCGAACTTCCCCGCCGAGATCCGCGCCCCTGCGGGCACCCTGCCCGGGGTGTCGAGCTTCCAGCTGCATTTCGCCGACCACGACATCCTGACCCCGGGCGATGCCCCGGACGTGCTGGTGGCGATGAACCCGGCGGCGCTCAAGGCCAACATCGGCGACCTGCCGCGGGGCGCGGACATCATCGCCAACACCGATGAGTTCACCAAGCGGAACCTGACCAAGGTCGGTTACGCGGAGAACCCGCTCGAAGACGGGTCACTGTCCGCCTACCAGCTGCACGCGCTGCCGATCACGTCGGTTACCGTCAAGGCGCTGGAAAGCTTCGAGGTTTCCAGGAAGGAGGCCGAGCGGGCCAAGAACATGTTCGCGCTCGGCCTGCTGTCCTGGCTGTACAACCGGACGACCGAGGGCACGATGAAGTTCCTCGAGTCCAAGTTCGCGACCAAGCCGCAGATCATGCAGGCGAACAAGGCAGCCTTCCAGGCCGGCTGGAACTACGGCGAGACAACCGAGGCGTTCTCGGTCCAGTACGAGGTCAAGCCGGCCATCCTGGCGCCCGGCACCTACCGGAACATCACCGGCAACGCGGCCCTGTCCTACGGGCTGGTGGCCGCTTCCCGCCGGTCCGGCCTGCCGCTGTTCCTCGGCTCGTACCCGATCACCCCGGCCTCCGACATCCTGCACGAGCTGTCCAAGCACAAGCGGTTCGGTGTCCGGACGTTCCAGGCCGAGGACGAGATCGGCGGCGTCGGGGCAGCGCTCGGCGCGGCCTTCGGCGGTGCGCTCGGCGTCACTACCACGTCCGGCCCCGGCATGTGCCTCAAGGCTGAGACGATTGGCCTCGCGGCCTCGGTCGAGCTGCCGCTGATCGTCTGCGATATCCAGCGGGCCGGACCGTCGACCGGCATGCCGACCAAGACCGAGCAGACCGACCTGCTGATGGCCCTGTACGGCCGGAACGGCGAGTCGCCGGTGGCGGTAGTGGCCCCGGCCACGCCGTCGGACTGCTTCGACACCGCCATCGAGGCCGTCCGGATCGCGGTCAAGTACCGCACGCCGGTGATCATCTTGTCGGACGGCTACCTGGCGAACGGCTCGGAGCCGTGGCGGATCCCGCAGGTCGCTGACCTGCCACGGCTGCGTGATGACTTCTCCTTTGCCAGCCCGGGCGACTGGTGCGACACCGAAGGCAAGATCGAGTTCCTGCCGTTCCAGCGCGATCCGCGCACCCTCGCCCGGCCATGGGCGATCCCGGGCATGCCCGGCCTGGAGCACCGGATCGGCGGGATCGAGAAGGCCGACGTGACCGGCACGATCTCCTACGACCCGGACAACCACGACCGGATGGTCCGGCTCCGTCAGGCGAAAATCGACGGGATCGCGGCCGACATCGGCCTGCTCGAGGTCGACGACCCGGACGGCCAGGCCAAGGTGCTTGTCCTCGGCTGGGGCTCCACTTTCGGCTCCATCGGTGCCGCGGTCCGCCGGATCCGGCTCGCTGGCGGCTCGATCGCCCAGGCGCACCTGCGGCACCTGTCCCCGTTCCCGGCCAACCTCGGCGAGGTACTGCGCGCTTACGACAAGGTGCTTGTCCCGGAGATCAACCTCGGACAGCTGGCGCTCGTCCTGCGCGGGCGGTTCCTGGTCGACGTGATCTCCTACAACCGGGTGCGCGGGCTGCCGTTCCGCGCGGCCGAGCTAGCCGGCGTCATCCAGGATGTGATCTCGAATGTCTGACCAGCGCGGCGGCCCCGCTGACGGTGCCGACGCCAATGGCATGCACCGTCCGGTCTCGTTGACCCTGGTGCCCAAGGCCGCAGAAAAGCAGTCGACCAAGGAGTTCAAGTCCGATCAGGAAGTCCGATGGTGCCCGGGCTGCGGCGACTACGCGATCCTGGCCGCGTTCCAGGCGTTCCTGCCGGAACTCGAGGTGCCGAGGGAGAATCTGGTCATCGTCTCCGGCATCGGCTGCTCGTCCCGGCTTCCTTACTACGTGAACAGCTACGGCATGCACTCGATTCACGGCCGGGCGCCCGCCATCGCCACCGGGCTGGCCGCGTCCCGCCCTGACCTGTCGGTCTGGGTGATCACCGGGGACGGCGACGCGCTGTCCATCGGCGGCAACCACCTGATTCACTCCCTGCGGCGCAATGTCAACGTCAAGATCCTGCTGTTCAATAACCGGATCTACGGCCTGACCAAGGGCCAGTACTCGCCGACCTCGGAGCAGGGCAAGGTCACCAAGTCGACTCCATTCGGCTCGCTGGACACCCCGTTCAACCCGGTATCACTGGCGCTCGGCGCCGAGGCGAGCTTCGTCGCGCGGACAATCGACTCCGACCGCAAGCACCTCACCGGCGTGCTTCGCGCCGCCGCGGACCATCGCGGCGCCGCGTTCATCGAGATCTACCAGAACTGCCCGATCTTCAACGATGACGCGTTCGCCCCGGTCACCGACGCCGCCTCCAGGGACGACCGGCTGATCAGGCTGGAGCACGGCGAGCCGGTGCGGTTCGGGGCCGCCCGGGACCAGGGACTGCGGTTCGGCAAATACGGCTCGCTGGAGGCAGTTGACGCGGCGGGCGAGGCTGCCGGGCTGCTGGTGCACGACAAGCAGGTGCCCGACCCGTCCTACGCGTTCGCGCTGTCCCGGCTGGACACGGCGAACTTCGCGCACTCCCCGATCGGGATCTTCCGGCAGGTGCCGAGGCCGTCCTATGACGACCTGATGGCAGGCCAGATCGAGACCGAGCGGCAGCGCAAGGGTCATGGTGATCTCGCCGCCCTGCTGGCCGGCGGCGATACCTGGCAGGTCAGCTGAGGCTGGCAGCAGCAAGCCTGGAGGCAGGCGTGGCCGTTCGGGTGGAGCAAGACGGGCCGGTCACCACGGTCATCCTGGACCGCCCGGAGCGGCGCAACGCGGTCGACGGGCCGACAGCCGCCGCGCTGGCCGCCGCCTTCCGCGCCTTCGACGCCGACCCGGGCGCGCATGCGGCCGTGCTGTACGGCGCGGGCGGTAACTTCTGCGCCGGCGCCGACCTCAAGGCGGTCGGCGGCCCGGACGGCAACCGGGCCGAGCCAGGCGGCGACGGCCCGATGGGGCCCACCAGGCTGCGGCTGTCGAAGCCCGTCATCGCGGCCATCTCCGGGTTCGCCGTGGCCGGCGGCCTCGAGCTCGCCCTCTGGTGTGACCTGCGGGTCGCCGAGGAAGGCGCCGTCTTCGGCGTGTTCTGCCGACGCTGGGGCGTTCCGCTGATCGACGGCGGCACCGTCCGCCTGCCGCAGATCATCGGGCTCGGCCGGGCGCTTGACCTGATCCTGACCGGGCGCGCCGTGCCGGCTGCGGAAGCCGCCCAGCTTGGCCTGGTCAGCCGGGTGGTACCGGACGGCGGCGCCCGCCCGGCCGCGGAGCAGCTCGCCCGCGAGATATCCGCGTTCCCGCAGGCCTGCCTGCGCAATGACCGGCTGTCCGCGCTGGAAAGCACCGGATCTGAAACGGGATCCGCGATGGCCAATGAGTTCCGCCGCGGAATGGCCACGCTGGCCGCTGCCGAAGCCACCGACGGCGTGGCCCGGTTCCAGGCCGGGGCGGGCCGCGGCGGCGCATTTCCCTGAAATTCCCGTTATCACCCGCCGGACTAGCCTGCCGACCTGGCCTGGCAGGTTGCGGCCAGTGCCAATCGGGGCACGAATCACCGTGCGGAAACGCCCGCCGGGACCGGCGCCAGCCAGGCAGCAGGCCGGCCGGGCCGCGTACGGGGGAATCATGACAGGACGCACGGGCAAGACCAGGAACATCGTGCTCGTCTGGCTGGTCTGGCCGCTCATCACGCTTGGCATTTACCACCTGGTCTGGTGGTACAAGATCAATCGGGAGGCCCGCGACTTCGACGCCCGGATAGAGGTAAACCCGGTGCTGTCGGTACTAGCGGTGTCCATCGGCGCATTGATCATCGTCCCGCCGTTTGTGTCGATTTACCGCACCGGCGAGCGGATTGCCCAGATGCAGGAAGCCGCCGGCCTGGAGCGGAGCTGCAACGGCGTGCTCGGCATCCTCGGCGCGTTCGTGGTCAGCCTGCAGAGCCTGTATTACCAGTACGAGCTGAACCGGATCTGGGCGCAACTCGGCAGCCCCGAGGAAGGCACCACAATCACCTTGCCCGGGGCGCCCGCGCAGCCGGGCCAGGAAGCGCCGCAGCCGGGCCAGGAAGCGCCGCAGCCGGGCCAGGAAGCGCCGCAGCCGGGCCAGGAAGCGCCGCAGCCGGGCCAGGAAGCGCCGCAGCCGGGCGAGGAAGCGCCGCAGCCGGGCCAGTGACCTCCGCCGCAGGGGATCCCGGGCTGCCATCGTGACCAGGGCCGCCGCCTGGCCGGCACGCCCGGCCCCGCCGACCGGTTCGGCCGGGCCGGCCGGGCCTGGCCGCCGGAAAGGCCAGCCCGTCCGCCGGGATGGGCCGTCTGCCAGGATGGGCGGGTGACCGTCAAGGACGCTGCCCGGCTGCCCGCCCGTACCTGGCCGCCGGCGGCACGGGCCGCGGACGAGGCGCGCCGGGCGTTCCCTGACTGGCGATTCGCGCCGAACATCGGCAATAGCCCCGGGATATACGAGATCGAGAACAGGGCACTGGCCGGGGCTGGCCACGTTATAAATGCAATGCATAAGCTCGCGCCGTGGACCGGCCGGACCATCGTTGACCTCGGCTGCGGAACGGGATTCTGGCTCAGCAAGTACGCCGGCGAAGCCGGCCGGGTCATTGGCATCGAGCCCGATCCGGCGCTGCGGGCGAAAGCCGCGGCCGCAGCGGCTGCGCGGCCCGGCGTCGAAGTCGTGGCAGGCTCGGCCGAGCACCTGGGACTCCCGGCAGCCTCGGTCGACGTGGTGCACGCCAGGTTCGCCTACTTCTTCCCGCCGAACGGCGACAAGGGCCTCACCGCGGTGCTGCGGGCGCTGCGCCCGGGCGGTGCGCTCGTGGTGGTCGACAACGACTACCGGTGGGGCGAGTTCGCCAAGCTGCTGGACGCGTCCTCATCCGAAGGCGGGCGGAAGAAGGCCGACCTGACCGACGCCTGGTGGCGTGACCGCGGCGCGATCCGCCGTGAGGTGCACTCGGGCTGGGCCTTCGAGCGCCGGGCTGACCTCGAGGCGGTACTGCGGATCGAGTTTCCGGCGCGCGTCGCTGACGGCTGGCTGGCCAGGCATCCGGTCGCGACCAGCATCAGCTATGGCTACGTGCTGTTCGCCGTCACCGCGTGACCGGCCGCCCGCGCTGCCGGTGCTCGCCGGGCCGGGCAGTAATCGCCCCGGCCCGGCGAGCCGCGTCAGGTCTCGGCGACCGTGATGGGCGCGTCGGCAGGCTCGGCAGGCGGGCTCGTGTCGGCGAGCACCCGCTCGGCGGCGGTGACCACGTCGTGGTGCCCGGAGATGTCCTCCAGGGTGCGCCCGGACGGCTCGGGCAGCACCAGCGTCAGTAGCGCGCCGAGCGCCGACACTCCGGCGGTGAGCAGCAGCGTGCCGCGCAAGCCCAGGTTGTCTTTCAGCACGGGGAACAGGAATACGCCGACGAACGCCCCGAACTTGCCGATTCCGGCCGAGATCCCGTGGCCGGTGGCCCGTACCGACACCGGGAATAGCTCGCCGGGCATCACGAACGTCGTCATGTTCGGACCGAACTCGGTGAAGAAGTAGCTGATCCCGTAGACCGCAAGGAACGGCAGCACGGCCGTGGTCATGCCCGGTACCAGCGCGAGGACGGCGAAGCACAGGCCCATCATCACGAAGCCGCCCAGCTGCAGCTTGCGGTGCCCGATCCGGTCCATCCGGGCGATAGCGAGGATATAGCCGGGTACCGCCGCGACCACGAAGATGGCCAGCTGGATCGCGATGGTCGACATGGTTGAGGAGTTCGGCGAAATCAGCTCGATGATCTGCGGGGTGGAGATGGTGTTCCCGTAGTAGGCGTAGTCGAGCAGGAACCAGCAGCCGGCCGTGCCGGCCAGCATCACCAGGAAGCTGCGGTTAGTGAGGAACGCGCGCAGCCCGATCCGGCGCCGCGCGGCACCGACCGTGCTGCCCTGCACCTTGCCGTCGCTGAACTCGGACATCTCGGTCTCGGCTTCGGCCGCGCGGCCCTGCATCTGGACTTGGTAGCGCGGCGACTCTGGCATCTTGCGGCGCAGGTAGACCACCGCGGCCGCGGGCACGGCGCCGAGCCCGAGCAGCACCCGCCAGGCGATGTCGTTGCTGGTTCCCGCGCCGAGCAGGGCAAGCGCGACGAGCGGCCCGACCACCAGGCCGAGTGCCTGGGTGGAGAACACCAGCCCGACCAGCCTGCCCCGATCCTTGCAGTTCGCGTACTCGGTCATCAGCACCGCGCTGACCGGGTAGTCGCCGCCGACGCCGAGCCCGAGCAGGAAGCGGAAGCCGATCAGGACCCAGTAGTTCGGCGACACTGCCGAACCAAGCGCGGCCACTACCATGATCGCCGCTACCATCCAGTACACGTGCTTGCGGCCGAGCAGATCCGCGATCCGCCCGAACACCAAGGCGCCAAGGAATGCGGCGCCCAACATGGTGGCGTTCAGCAGCGCCAGCTTGCCGGAACTCAGATCCCATTGCAATGTGATCAGGGTCGAGGCGATCCCGATGACGAACAGGTCGTACGCGTCGGTGAAGAACCCCATCCCGGACACCAGCACGGCGCGGAAGTGGAACTTGCTCAGCGTCGCGTCATCAAGCGCGGTAATCAGATCGTTGGATCGGGTGTCGGCCACTCATGTCCCCTTTTGCCTCGCTAGCCTGCTCCCGCCCGCCAGCTAGCTTTCGTGACGAAAGTACCTCCGCTGGTCAACGCGCTACCGACTTGAATATGAATAAAAAGTGAACTGTTGTACCGCACTGTCGGTTCGTCAGCATCATCAGACCAAGTTGCCCCACGGTCTGGCTTTCCTGGCGCTGCCCGCGCTGGCAGCCGACGGCATGACCGACACTGGATACATGCAGTTGCTGGAACGGGAAGCGGCGCTGGCTTCGCGGGGCCGCTCTTCGACCTCGCCGAGCAGCTTGGCGGCGAACTTCTTGACTTGTGCCGTGCCGGCGCCGCCCGCGAGGAACTGTTCCGTGCGCTGCTGCGCCAGGTCAGGACCGGCGAGCCGGCACAGATCGTCGCGGTGCGGCTGGTCCGCGCCGAGGCGCACTGGCTTGACGGCAAGCCAGTGCAAGCCAGGCGCCGTCCCTCGGCGGTCATCAGCTCCGCTTGCGCCCTCCGCAGGGCGGCCGCCTGACTGGCGGACCCTTGCCGGAGCCGGGTAGGGTCGATTCGCGCGCACGCATCCCGGATAGGGAAGCCCGCCGAGGATCCGCGCAGCGAGCGGAGGATGACATGGCTGCCAGACGACAATGGAGCGAGCTGAGCAAGCGCACCCGCAGGTTAATCATCGCGGTAGCAGTTGCCGAGGCCGGCCTCAAGACGGCGGCCCTCCTCGACATCAGGCGCAGGCCGGCCAGCGAGATCCGGGGCCCGAAGTGGCTATGGGCCACGGCGATTGTGCTCATCAACTCCTTCGGCGGCGCGCCAATCTCATACTTCACCTTCGGGCGCCGGCGATAGCCAGCGCTTCCGAGGCGTGCTCAGCCACCCGCCGCATCCGCACCAGGAGAGCCGCCGAGGGCACCAACTTCCCTGACATGTACGTCGACAGGCGGGACCGCGAGGTCCCTATCCGGTCGGCGAAGCCCTGCTGCGACAGGCCCGATCGATCGAGCAGGCTCCGGATCTCGTTCCGGAATTTCAGAGAGGTCGTGGCAGATGGCCTGCACCCTGCATGTGGCCTGGGACGAGCGGCTCGCCGACTATCACTTCGGGCCCGGCCACCCCATGGCACCGGTGCGCGTGGAGCTGACGATGCGACTTGCGCACGAATTCGGGCTGTGGAACCAGCCCGGAGTGGCCCTGACCGCTCCGGCCCCGGCCACCGACGCGGACCTGGAGCTTGTGCATAACGCGCAGTACGTCACGGCAGTGCATGCCGTCAGCCGCTGGGCTGAGCACCCCGACGCCAGCGACGGCCTGGCGGGAACCCAGCTCCGCGTTGCGCGGATGTTCGGGCTGGGCACCGAGGACAACCCGGTATTCCCCGGCATGCACGAGGCATCGGCGCTGATTACCGGGGCGACCCTGGCAGCAGCCCGCGCCGCCTGGTCAGGCTCAGCCGGGCATGGCGCGAGCATTGCGGGCGGTATGCATCATGCCATGGCCGCTCATGCCAGCGGGTTCGGCGTCTACAACGACCCGGCGATCGCGATCAGCTGGCTGCTGGGACAGGGCGCCGAGCGCGTCGCCTACGTGGACATCGACGCGCACCACGGCGACGGTGTACAGGCAGCCTTCTATGCCGATTCGCGGGTGCTGACGATAAGCCTGCACGAGCACCCGGCGACCCTTTTCCCCTTCACCGGCCTGCCCGCCGAGACCGGCGGGCCCGGCGCCGAGGGGTCAGCGGTGAATGTCGCGCTGCCAGCGGGGATCGGGGATGCCAGCTGGCTGCGCGCCTTCCACGCGATAGTCCCGCCGCTGCTCCGGCAGTTCCGGCCACAGGTGCTAGTCAGCCAGCATGGCTGCGACACGCACCGGCTGGACCCGTTGGCCAACCTGGAGCTGAGCATCGACGCACAGCGCGCGGCTCATGCCGCGATCCATGCGCTAGCTCACGACCTGGCCGGCGGACGGTGGCTGCTCACCGGCGGCGGAGGATATGAACTGGTGCAAGTCGTACCGCGGACCTGGACGCACCTGATAGCCGAGGCCGCAGGCCAGCCGATCGACCCAGGGACGCCGACACCCCTTCCGTGGCGTGAGTACGTTGCGCGGCGAACTGGCCTGTCCGCACCCGAGCAGATGACAGATGGGGCACCAGCCAAGTTCGTGCCGTTCGAGTCCGGCTACGACCCAGCCGATCCCGCCGATCCGGCCGATCCGGCCGATCCGGCCATCATGGCCACCCGGAATGCGGTCTTTCCCTTGCACGGGCTGATGCCCACCGGGCAGTACACGCCGGTGCCGCTGATGCCGCAGTACCCGCCGGGCACTTTGTGCAGGTACTGCTGGTCGCCGTCGTCGTCTACCTGATCGCGTTCCTCCTGTTCTTCAACCACGGCGGAGGCGGCGGAGGCGGCGGAGGCTTCGGCTACTGAGAAGATGCCTCGATCCATGGCAACGGGGCGGGGGCGCGAGTTCCCGCCCCTCCTTGCCTGGCTCGTCGCCCGGGCCAAGCACACTGTGCTGGCGCCGATGCCAGTCCGGAATACGGCATCGGCCGCGACACCATGCTCCGGGCCATCGGCCTCCTGCGCGAACCGGGCCTCGTCTTCACCGTGCCGACGCGGCACCTACTTCAGCCCAGGCGCCAGATAGCGGGCGCAAAGCGCATCACGCGACCCTGAGCCCGCTGCTTGAACTACCCGGCGAGCTCTGCCAGGACCGTTAGCCGTCAGCGCGAGCCACGCCCACCGGGCAGGACACGCCCGTCCCGCCTATGCCGCAGTACCCGTTGGGGTTTTTACTATCCGAAAGATACTGCTGGTGGTAGTCCTCGGCAAAGTAGAACTCGCCCGCCGGGGACACTTCCGTGGTGATCTCGCCGAACCCGGCCTCGGCCAGCCGCTGCTGGTAGGCCGACAGCGAATCGCGCGCGGCCGCCTGCTGGGCGGGCGTGGCGTAGAAGATCGCCGACCGGTACTGGGTCCCGCGGTCGTTGCCCTGCCGCATGCCCTGGGTCGGGTCGTGCGCCTCCCAGAAGATCCGCAGCAGGTCCGAGTAGCTGATCTTCGCCGGGTCGAACACGACCCGGACCGCCTCGGAGTGACCGGTCTGCCCGCTGCAGACCTCCTCATACGTCGGGTTCGGCGTGAACCCGCCCTCGTAGCCGACAGCGGTGGTCAGCACGCCCGGAGTCTGCCAGAAGATCCGCTCGGCGCCCCAGAAGCAGCCGAGCGCGAACTCCGCGATCTCGGCACCGGCCGGGTACGGCGGCTGCAGCGGGGCATCGAGCACCGCATGCCGCCCGGGCACCGGCATCGCCGACATCCGGCCGGGCAGCGCCTCGTCGGCCGTGATCATCCGCGTCTTGTGCAAACCGAATACTCCCACCATTGCCTCCTCCGGGTTGTCCCCGTCATTACCGGGGAGCTGGCGGAACGGCCCGGGCCCGCCGTTTCGGCCGGCCTGCCGCCGCGCCCAGCGCGATCGCCGCCAGGCAGCTACCGCACGATTTAGAACGGAAACTCCCCGGCCGGCATTCCCGCACGGCCGGGGGCCAGCCGGGCTGACTGCCGGATCGCCCGGGGCCGCACTGTCGCGCGGCCCGGACATCCCTGGCCGCGACCCGCCGCACCGCCCGGACCGCCCTGCCGCCGGTGCTCAGCCCGGCTGGTCACCGTGATCCGGCGGGCCAGCGGCCGCTGGCCCGCCGGCAATGCCCTGGTCGCCGGGGCTCTCCAGATCGCCTGTGCCGCGGCCAGCGCCGGCCTGTCCGGTGCGCGCCCGGCGGCGCAGCAGCCGCAGGCCCTGCCACCCGGCCGGACCCGGTCCGCCGGCCGGCCAGAGCCAGTAGCCGACCGGGAACAGCCGGATGTGCAGCCGGTCGGCGATAAGCCCCCACAGCCCGCGGGGCGCCCAGATCGCGACGATCATGGCGACCAGCCCGAGGATGATGAAGTACCAGGTCCCGTAACTGGCCAGGGTCTGCTGCAGCACGAAGAAGATGATCGTGCCCAGGATCGGGCCCTCGATCGTGCCGATGCCGCCGATGATCGTCACGAAGATCATCTCTGCCGACCACTGCACGCTGAACGCCGCGGTCGGCTCGACGTTGAGCTGGCTGATGATCAGCAGCGCCCCAGCGGCGCCGCAGCCAGCCGCGGCGACCATGAAGACGGAACGCTGCGCACGGGATACCCGCGCGCCGATGCTGCGCGCGCCGGTCTCGTCGTCCCGCACCGCGGTCAGCACCAGCCCGAGCGGGCTGCGCAGGATGATGTAGACGGACGCGATCACGATCACGGTCACGGCCAGCGAGACCCAGTAGGTATACGCGGTCAGCAGCGTCGGATCCAGGCTGGCGAAGCCCGGCAGCGGCGCGCCGGTGCCGCCGCCCAGCGACGGGAACCGGACGATGATGAGCTCGCAGACCGAGGCGATCACCCAGGTGGTAATGGCGAAATAGCCGCTGCGCAGCCGCGAGACCAGCCGCCAGATCGGCAGCCCGACGATGCCGCAGCCTGCCGCGGCCACCGGCAGCGCGAGGAACGGGTTGGCGCCGTGGTTGGCCAGGATGAGCACGAAGTACGCGCCGAGGCCGGTGAACGCCTGCTGCCCTACCGAGATCAGCCCGGCGTACCCGGCCAGCAGGTTCCACATGCTGGCCATCGTCATCAGGATGAACACGTTGACCAGCAGGTCTGTCGTGCCTGACTCGACCGCGTAGGGCAGGTAGCCGAGAATCACGACTGCCACAATGGCCCCGATCCCGGCCCACAGGGCGGAGCGCCTGGACCGGGTAACCCGGATGGGTCCATGCGGCGCGGCGCGGCGCGGCTGCGCCGCGCGCTGCCCGGTCGCGCTCACGCCGCTGCCCGCCGGCCGGTCAGGCCCTGCGGCATGACCACCAGGATGACCAGGAACATCAGCTGCCCGGCGAGGATCTGGTCAGCGGCGTTGACCTGCGCGCCAATCTGCTGCGCGACGCCGAGCAGGATCCCGCCGGCCAGCGTCCCCCACAGTGACCCGAGCCCGCCGATCACTACTGCCTCGAACGCGAAGAGCAGCAGTTGATCGGTGCCGATCGTCGGGTCGAAGGACGAGTACATGCCGAACGCCAGGCCCGCCAGCGCGACCGTGCCGAACGCGATCGCGGCGGCGATGCCGAACACGTGCCGGTAGTCGGCGCCGGACAGCTGCGCCGCCTCCCGGTCGTCGGCAACGGCCCTGATCAGCCGGCCCTGCCGGGACGACGACAGGAAGTACTGCAGGCCGAGCAGCACGGCCACGGCCACGATGAAGATCACGAGCAGCAGGTAGGCGATGTTGATCTGGGACCCGATGCTGAACGAGTCGGACACCAGCGAGCCGATGTCCAGCGAGTGACTATTCGCCGAGGTGAACTGGAGCAGGCCGTTCTCGATCACCACCGACAGCCCGAAGGTGACCAGCAGCGTGGTGAGCACGCTGCGGTTCAGCGCCGACTGGATCACTGTCCGCTGCATGACGTACCCGAGCCCGGCGAAGATCGGCACCACCAGCAGGAACGACCAGACCGCCGGGACGTGCGTGACCGCGATGACGCCGAGGGCCACGTACGCGGCAACGACCGCAAAGTCACCGTGTGCCAGGTTGATGACCTTCATCACGCCGAACATCAGCGACAGCCCGCAGGCGAACAAGGCGTAGAGCCCGCCGATCAGGATTCCCTGGATGATCGCGTTGACCCAGCTCATGACTGGCCGCCCCCGGACCGCGGTTCGCTGCCGTTCGGGCTGGCCAGCCCGAAGTAAGCGCCTTCGATGCGCTCCGGGCTCAGCTCGGCCGGCGGTCCCTGCAGCGTCGTCCGTCCCTCCAGCAGGCAGTGGATGCGTGAGGCGACGCGCAGCGCCTGGCTCACGTCCTGCTCTACCAGCAGCACCGTGACGCCGGCCGCCAGCAACTCAGGCAGCGTCCCGTAGATGCGCCCGACCACCACCGGCGCCAGCCCGAGTGACAGCTCGTCAAGCAACAGCACGCGCGGGTTGGCTACCAGCGCTCGGCCGATCGCGACGGCCTGCTGCTCACCGCCGGACAGTTGTGCCGCGCGCTGCGTGCGGCGGTCCCGCATCCAGCCAAACAACTCGTAGATGCGCTCGATCCCCCATGGACCGGGCCGCGCGTGCGACTGTCCGACCAGCAGGTTCTCCTCGACGGTCAGCGACGGGAACAGCCGCCGGCCCTCCGGGACCATCACGACCCCCCGGGCCACCCGGCGCTCGGGCCGCAGCCGGGCCAGGTCAGCGCCGTCCAGCAAGATGGCACCGGAGGTGGGCTGGTGCAGCCCGGCGATCGCGCGCAGCAGGGTCGACTTGCCGGCGCCGTTCGCGCCGATCATCGCGTAGACATCACCCGGGAAGACGCTCAGGTTAACCTCAGACAGCGCCCGGAGCTGGCCGTGGTGCACGGTCAGGTCGCGCACCTCCAGCAGGGCCGTGCCCTCGCTCACTGGCCCTCCACGGCGGACTCGCCTGGCGCCGGGCCGGTTAGCGACGTCGTCACCTCGGTACCAAGGAATACCTCACGGACCGCAGGGTCGGCCAGCACGTCGGCGGGCCTGCCGTCCCCGACGAACGATCCGGCCGCCAGGCAGACCAGCCGCTCAACGGCGGCCGTCAGAGCCCGCACCACGTGCTCGATCCAGATCACCGCGATGCCCTCGGCGCGGATCGACCTGACGATCGCGACGAGTTGCGCGACCTCAGGATCGGTCAGGCCGCCAGCCACCTCGTCGAGCAGCAGCAGCCGCGGGCCGGACGCCAGCGCGCGGGCCAGCTCAAGCCGCTTACGCTGCAGCAGGCCGAGCCGCTCGGCCGGAAGGTTCGCGTCGGCACTCAGCCCGGTCCGGTTCAGCACGTCCGCCGCCGCGGCGTAGCTCGCCAGGCGGCGCAGCCCCGCGCCCTGCTGGACGGCGACCAGCACGTTCTCGAATACGGTCATGTCCCCGAACGGCCTGGGCACCTGGAACGTCCGGCCGATCCCTAGCCGGCACCGGGCCGCCTGGTTCAGCCTGGTGACCTGGGTTCCGCCGAACCTGATCTCGCCGGACGACGGCGCCAAGTCGCCGGCGATGAGGCCGAACAGGCTGGTCTTGCCCGCGCCGTTCGGGCCGACGATCCCGACGATGTCCCCGGGGCCGACGGTGAGCGACAGGTTGTCCGCGACGACGACCCTGCCGAAGCTCTTCGAGACTCCGTCGAGCTCCAGCAGCGCCGTCCCCGCGGCATCAGGCATTCGTCGGCTCGAGTTTTGCCTGGATCTTCACGTTCTTGTTCAGCGAGTTGTCCACGACCTGCATCTCGAACGGGAACTTGCCCGTCGCCTTCTTCCACTGGACGCCGATCGGCGGGATGATGCCGACGCCGGGCGCGGGGCCGCCGGCGAAGTTGATCGCGCCGCACATCCCGGTGTAGTTCACCTTATGCAGCGCGCTGGCGACCTCCGCCTTGTCGTGCGGGTTGCTGGCCGCGGTGAACGCCTCCTTGGCCACCTCGAACAGGGCATAGGTCGAGCCGATCGACTGAACCCACTGCTTGCCGGTGGACGAGGTGTACCCGGCGGCAAGCGCGCTGGCAGTCTCGCCGGTCAGCGAGGACGCGTACGGCATGAACGGCCCCCACCACGAGTCGGTGGCGATGTTGTTCACGAGCGGGCCGAGCGCGGCAGTGTCAGCGGGGAAGAGCAGCACCTTGGCCACGGTCGCGATCCGCGGCTTGAAGCCCTGCTGGGATGCCTGCTTCCAGAAGGTGTTGAAGTCGGGTGGCAGCGGCGCGTTGCTGAACACCTCGCAGTGCTTGCTCTTGAACTTGCTGATCATGGAGCTGAAATCGGTGGTGCCGTCCTGGTAGGCGCCGCCGTCGACGACCTTGTAGCCGGACGCCTTGATCAGCGGCTCGAAGGCGCCGCGGAATGCGTTGCCGTCGGCGTCGTTCGGGTACATGCAGGCCACGATCTTGTTGGTGTGGATCCGGTTCCAGATCGGCACGAAGCAGCCCTGGAACTGCTGGAGGCCGAAAAAGAACAGGGTGCAGTACTTGAAGGTCGTGGTCGGCTTCGCCGGGTTGCCGCCGAGGCCCGCGTACCAGGACTCCCACGGGCACACCGTCGATAGGCACGGCGTGCCGAGCTTCTCGCACGCCCCGGCAACCGGGTTGGTGGTCTCCGGCGTCGAGGTGGTCAGTATCATGTCGACCTTGTTCTGCAGGATCAGCTGCCGGGCCACGGCCGAGGCCCGGTTCGGGTCGGACTGGCTGTCCTGCACCACGATGTTGACCTTGTAGGTCTTACCGCCGGCCTTGAATCCCTGCTGGTACGCCGAACTGCTCCTGATCTGGCTCAGCACGTACTGGTCGCCGGAGGCGAACCCGGCCAGCTGCCCGGTCAGCGGGGTGATGAACCCGATCGTGATAGTGCCCGTCTTGGCGGGACCGCCGGCGCCCTTGATACCGGAACTGCACGCGCTCAGGAATCCGCCGGCTCCCATCGCCAGCGTGCCCGCGCCTGCGCCCTTCAGCAAGGAACGCCGCGCGATCGGCTGATCCCGCAGCATTCTGTCGTCCGCTCCCTGACGGTCCATTCCGTCTCCTCTGAAGTCAGCGCCCGCGGGCCCGGGATCCCGTTTGCCGGGCCGCGAAAGGCTTCGCTTCGGCCGGCTATCCGGGGAACCGGGGAACCTGCAAGATGTTCGCTTAGCGTACGACTATACGCAATGTAGAACTTAACCACGCGTTCTCCGCGACTGTCAACCACCCGCCCGAACCGCCGCGGACCCGTTATGGCGGCCATCTGGCGGGCGCTGAGCGGACGGCCGAACAGGCCGTGCGGGGGCCAAATTCCGCCAGCCTGACAGCCCGCCGGGCAACCCGGGCCACATCCTCGCAAGCACCGGCCACGCTCCCGTGACTATGCTCGCCGGGCTCAGGAACTGGTCACGGGCGTGCCGCCCCGTTGCCCCGGCCCAGGCGGTGGCTAGGCCAGGCCCTGGGCCTGCAGGTCAGTCTCGATTGCCCTGGCCGTGTCCAGCAGCGCCGGCAGGATATCGCTGCGCAGCGAGGCAATGCTGACCCGGGCGGCATGGGCGGAGACGTTGATGGCGGCGGTCCCGACATCTGCTGCGCCGCGGATCGGGGCGGCCACCGCCCGCAGGCCCTCCTCCAGTTCCTGGTCCACGATCGCGTACCCCTGAAGGGCAACGTCGCCGATGATCTCCCGCAGCCTGCCGGGATCGGTGACGGTCCGGGCAGTCAGCGGCTCGAAGTCTGCCTCTGCCAGGTAGCGGTCAAGCTCGCCCGGGCTCAGCGCGGCGAGCAGCACGCGGCCCATGGAGGTGGCGTAGGCGGGGAACCGGGTGCCAACCGAGATCGCCACCGTCATGATCCGTTTCGTCGGCACCCGCACGACGTAGACCACGTGGTGACCGTCGAGCACCGAGATCGACGAGGACTCGTGCAGCTTCGCGACGAGCTCCTCCAGATGCGGTGCGGCGACGTCGGGCAGCGCCAGCCCGGACAGGTAGGCGTAGCCGAGCTCGAGCACTCGCGGCCGGAGCGAGAACTCGCGTCCGTCACTGCGCACGTAGCCGAGTTTTACCAGGGTCAGCAGGAACCGGCGGGCAGCGGCCCGGGTCAGCCCGGTTGCCCGGGCGACCTCGCTGAGGCTCAGCCGTTCCCGATCCGGGCCGAAGGAGCGGATGACCGCCAGCCCGCGGTCGAGGGACTGCACGAAGTCGCTGTTCCTGGGCGGTGGCTGGGCGGCGGCAGGCACCTTGCCCGGGCCCGCTGAGGGAAGCCCGGTGCCCGTCAGGCCAGTGGCCGGCGAAGGCACAGTCTCATCGTTCGCTGTGCGCCCGGAGGTTCTCATCGCACACATGCTATCGCGGCTTCGTGATCATGGGATGACCTCGCGGGCCGGCTGGCGGGTGCGCAGTCGCGACGGCGCACGGGCAGTTCAGCCGGTGCGCTCGACCACGAACGTGCAGAGCGCCTCGAAGGCGGCGCGGGCCTGCACGTCGGGTAGTGCCAGTATCTCGCTGCGGGCTAGCTCCGCCCAGTACCGCAGGTCCGCCCGGGCCATGCCCATCGCCGGATGCTCACGCAGCAGCGCAAGCGCCTCCGCATGCAGGGCGGGATCGGTTAGCTCGCTGCTGCTGAGCAGCTCGACTAGGCGGGCATCACCAGGGCCGGCCGAGCGCAGCGCGTGCAGCACGGGCAGCGTCGGCACGCCCTCACGCAGGTCAGTGCCCGGCGTCTTGCCTGACTCGGCGGACTCGCTGGCGACATCGAGGATGTCGTCGGAGAGCTGGAAGGCAACGCCGAGTGCCTCGCAGGCCGGGGCGATCCGCTCGGTCACGCTGGCAGGCGCGCCGGAGAACATGGCGCCGAACCGGCCGGCGGTCGAGATCAGCGACGCGGTCTTGTCGGTGATCACCTTCATATAGTGGCCGAGCGGATCCTGGCCGGCCCGCACGCCGACGGTCTCCGCGATCTGGCCGCTTACCAGCTGAGCGAAGGTCGCTGCCTGGATCCTGATGGCTTCCTCGCCGAGATCGGCGAGGATCTGGGACGCACGGGCGAAGAGAAAGTCGCCGGTCAGGATCGCCACGGTGTTATCCCAGCGCGAGTTCGCGCTGGGATGGCCGCGCCGTACCGCCGCCTCATCCTGCACATCGTCGTGGTACAGCGTGGCGAGGTGGGTGAGCTCGATCGCGACCGCGGCCGGCACGATCCGGCCATCCCTGGCGTCGCCGAACTGCGCGGCCAGCAGCACCAGGGTGGCGCGGAACCGCTTGCCGCCCGCATCCATGAGGTAGCCGGAGGTCTCAGTCAGCAACGCGTCCTGCGCCCGTGCAGCCTCGTGCAGGCCCTCCTCAACCAGCGCGAGGCCATCAACCACCTCGGCCGCCAGCGCCGCGTCGGTGAGTTCCACCGGGACAACTGTGATCAATCGGGCTCCCTCATCAGTCCCGCGAGGCGCCCGCGAGAGGTCACCCGCGAGCCGCCGCCCGCGGCAATTACCAAGCCGCGCCCAAGATATGTCCACGGCAAGGTAACCAGGGACATTCCCGCCTTGCCGCTGCCGGACACCCCGGCGAGCTCAGCGGACGAAGAGCTGGGTGGCGGCATGATTCGCCAGGCTCAGCAGCGGCTGCGGGAGCACCCCGAGTACCAGGGTGACCAGCACGCCGACCGATACTGCGGCACTGGTGAACAAGCTCGGCCGGACCACCGCGGGGCCGTCCGGCGCGGGGTCGCTGAAGAACATGAGCACGATGACGCGGACATAGGGGAAGGCCAGGATCGCGCTGCTGAGCACGCCGACGATAACGAGCGGCAGCGCCCCGCCGGCTATCGCTGCCTGGAACACCGCGAACTTCCCGGTGAAGCCGCTGGTCAGCGGGATGCCGGCGAAGGCGATCAGGAAGAAGGCAAAGGCCCCGGCGACGAGTGGCGAGCGGCGGCCAAGGCCGGCCCAGCGGGACAGGTGCGCCGCCTCGCCAGTCTGGTCCCGCACCAGCGTCACTACCGCGAAGGCGCCGATCACCGCGATGCCATAGGCGGCCAGGTAGAACAAGCTGCCGGACAGCCCGGCCGGGCTCACGGCGACCAAGCCGGTCAGCACATACCCGGCCTGCGCGATCGAGGAGTAGGCCAGCAGCCGCTTCACGTCGGTCTGCGTCACCGCGACGATCGAGCCGACGGCCATGGTGAGGATCGCCACGCCCCACATCGCCGGCCGCCAGTTCCAGGACAGCTGACCGAACGCGACATAGAAGACCCGGAACAACGCGCCGAACGCGGCCACCAGCGTGCAGGACGCCATCAGCGCGGTCACCGGGGTCGGAGCTCCCTGATAGACGTCCGGCTTCCAGCTCTGGAACGGCGCCGCGCCGATCTTGAAGAGCAGCCCCACGCCAAGCAGGGCGACGCCGGCGTATAGCAGCGTCGCACTGGTGGTGTTGGACGATGCAGCCGCCGCGATGACGGACAGCCGGACCGACCCGGCGAAGCCGTACAGCATTGCGATGCCGAACAGGAAGAATGCCGACGAGAACGCGCCGAGCAGGAAGTACTTCATCGCCGCTTCCTGGGAGAGCAGGCGACGGCGGCGGGCGATGCCGCACAGCAGGTAGAGCGGCAGTGAGAGCACTTCAAGCGCGACGAACATGGTGAGCAGGTCGTTGGATGCCGGGAACAGCAGCATGCCGCCGATCGCGAACAGCGTCAGCGGGTAGACCTCAGTGTGGGTGATGCCCGCCAGCAGCCCCTCCCGCTCCTCGGCGCTGCCCGGCACCGCCGCGGCCTGCGCGGCGAATGGGCTCACCTCATGCGAGGACTCGGCGATCAGCAGCACGCTGATGAAGGCCAGCACCAGGATCGTGCCCTGGATGAAGAGAGTCGGCCGGTCGACGCCGACCGCCCCGACCGCGGCAACGCGGCCCGGGCTGCCGTCGCCGAACACGGACTTCGACGAGGCCACCACGATCGTCAGCACGAACGCGGCGGCCAGGCCGCCGAGCGTCAGCACCAGGTGAATGCCGCGCCGCAGCGGCCGCGGTGCGAACGCCTCGACCAGCACCCCGGCCACGGCCAGGCCGAAGACCAGCAGCATTGGCGACAGCTGGAACCACTCGATATGCGGCGCGGCGATCGGCGGGGCGGATGCGGCGAGGATCCCGGTCACCGGGCGCCTCCCTTCTGCTGGACCGCGGTGGCCGGGTGCGGCGGAACTGGATCGGTGGAATGCACCTGGACCAGGGTGCGATGCACCGCCGGGTTGATGACGTCCAGCACCGGCTTCGGGTAGACGCCGAGCACGACGATCAGCGCGATCAGCGGGCCGACCGCCCACAGCTCGCGGGCCTTCAGGTCCGGCATGCCGACGACCTTCTCGCTGGCCGGCCCGGTCATCGTGCGCTGGTACATCCACAGGATGTAAACCGCCGCGAGGATGATCCCCACGGTAGCCAGGATGGCTGGCACCTCGTACCGGGTGAACGTGCCCACCAGGACGAGGAACTCGCTGACGAACGTGGACAGCCCCGGCAGCGCCAGCCCGGCCAGGCCGGCGATCAGGAACAGTCCGGCCAGCATCGGTGCCACCTTCTGCACGCCGCCGTAGTCGGCGATCAGCGAGGAGCGCCGCCGCGCGATCATGAATCCGGCCAGCAGGAACAGCGCGCCGGTGGCAAACCCGTGGTTCACCATGTAGAGCGTCGCGCCGGTCTGGCCCTGGCTGGTCATCGCGAAGATGCCGAGCGCGATCAGGCCGAAGTGCGATACCGAGGTGTAGGCGATCAGCCGTTTCAGGTCTGCCTGCCCGATCGCCACGATCGCGCCGTACAGGATTCCGATCACCGCGAGCGCGATGATCAGCGGCGTGAAGTAGTGCGACGCCGAGGGGAAGAGCTCCAGGCAGTAGCGGATCATGCCGAACGTGCCGACCTTGTCGAGCACGCCGACCAGCAGCACGGCGGCACCCGGCTGCGCGGCGGTCGCCGCGTCCGGCAGCCAGGTATGGAACGGCCAGAGCGGCGCCTTGATAGCGAAAGCGACGAAAAAGCCGAGGAACAGCCATCGCTGGGTCACCGGGCTGAGGGTGAGCTGGGTGAGCTGGCTGAACGCGAACGTGCCAGGATGGCCGCCGCGAGCCGAGTAGACATAGAGCGCGATCACCGCGACCAGCATCAGCAGGCCGCCGAGCAGGCTGTAGAGCAGGAACTTGACCGCCGCGTACTGCCGCTGGCCGACTCCGTAGCTGCCGATCATGAAGTACATCGGGACCAGCATGGCCTCGAAGAAGACGTAGAACAGGAAGACGTCGGTGGCCGCGAAGACACCGATCATCATGGTCTCGAGGACAAGCAGCAGCGCGAAGTAGGTCTTCACGCTGCGCCGCGGTGGCGTCTCGCCGGCCGGGCCCGAGCCTCCGTCAGCATCATTCCAGGAGGCGAGCACGACAACCGGCAGCAGCACGACGGTCATCAGGATGAGGACGAGCGCAATGCCGTCCACGCCGACCGCGTAGCGGACGCCGAATTGCGGTATCCACCTGATGCTCTGGCTGAACTGGAAATCGGGGCCGTTCGGGGAGTAGCGCAACGCCATCGCGATCGTGACGCCGAGGGTGGCCAGCGAGAACCCCAGCGCCAGCCGCTTGACCAGCGTGTCCCGCGCGCTCCGGGCGGCATCGCTGGCCGACGTGGTGCCCGGCACCGCAGCTACTACCACCGCGCCGGCCAGCGGAATCGCGCCGGCGACGGTCAGCCAGGGGAATGTGCTCATGGGATCCGCAGCCTCACCAGGTCTATATCTTCACCAGCAGGAGCGCGCCGACGAGCAGTACCGCGCCGATGAACATCGTCGCGGCATAGGAGCGCACGAACCCGGTTTGCAGCCGGCGCAGCCTGCCCGAGGTGCCGCCCATGGTGGCGGCCAGCGTGTTGACGAGCCCGTCCACGCCGCGGTTGTCGAAGTACACCGAGAGCCTGGTCAGCCACTGGCCGGGCCGCATCAAGGCGGACTCGTTGATCGCGTCGCCGTACAGGTCCTTGCGTGCCGCGACCGTGACCAGCCGGCCGGCCGGCGCGGCGACCGGGATCTCCTGCCGCCCGTACCTGGCCCACGCGATCGCGATCCCGATCAGCACCAGCGCGAGCGTGGCCAGGCCCGGCACGCTGAACAGCCCGTGGAAGGCGGCTGGCTTTCCGACGACGGGCGCCAGGAAATCGGCCAGCCGCTCGTTCACGATCAGGAATGCGCCCGCGCCCACCGAGCCGACGGCGAGCACGACCATCGGGGCCGTCATCACCGGCGGGGCCTCGTGCGGATGCGCATCCGCTGCCCACCGGCGCTCGCCGCCGAAGGTCATGAACATGACCCGGGACATGTAGAAAGCGGTGATCGCGGCGCCGAGCACCGTAGCGCAGCCGAGGATGAACCCGGAGGTACCGCCCTTGTCAAAGGCCGCGTCGATGATGCTGTCCTTGGTGAAGAAGCCGGAGAACGGCGGGATGCCGATGATCGCGAGATAGCCGAGGAAGAACGTCACGTACGTGATCGGCATGACCGAGCGCAGCCCGCCGAAGCGGCGCATGTCCACCTCGTCGTTCATCTCGTGCTTGACCGCGCCTGCGCCGAGGAACAAGCCCGCCTTGAAGAAGCCGTGCGCGAGCAGCTGGGCGATCGCGAACGCATAACCGGCGGGCCCGAGGCCCGCGGCCAGCATCATGTAGCCGATCTGGCTCATGGTCGATCCGGCCAGCGCCTTCTTGATGTCGTCCTTGGCGCAGCCGATGATCGCGCCGAACAGCAGCGTGGCGGCGCCGACGACGGTGACCGCCAGCCGGGCGTCCTGGGACAGGTTGAAGATCGGGTTGGACCGGACGATCAGGTAGACGCCGGCCGTGACCATGGTCGCGGCGTGGATCAGCGCCGACACCGGGGTCGGGCCCTCCATCGCGTCGAGCAGCCAGGACTGCAGCGGAAGCTGCGCGGACTTACCGCATGCCCCGAGCAGCAGGAGCAATCCGAGCGCCGTCAGGGTGCCCTGGCCAGCGGTGCCTGCCGCCTGGAAGACGCCGGTGAAGGACACCGTGCCGAAGGTCGCGAACATCAGCATGATCGCCAGGGACAGCCCGGCGTCGCCGACCCGGTTCGCGATGAAGGCCTTCTTGGCCGCCGTCGCAGCGGTGCGCTTGTACTGCCAGAACCCGATCAGCAGGTACGAGGCGAGGCCGACGCCCTCCCAGCCCGCGTAAAGGCCGATGTAGTTGTCGGCCAGCACGAGCAGCAGCATCGAGGCCAGGAACAGGTTCATGTAGCCGAAGAACCGCCGGCGCTCGGGGTCCTCGGCCATGTAGCCGACAGCGAAGATGTGGATGAGCGAGCCGACGCCGGTAATCAGCAGCACGAAACAGATCGACAGCGGATCCAGCAGCAGGCCGATGTTCACGTGGAACCGGCCGACGTCGATCCAGGTGAAAAGAGTCATGTCGCGGGCCCGCTGGCTGGCCGGGTAGCCGAGCATCGCCACGAACGCGAGCACCCCATAGCCGAAAGCGGCGACCGGCATGGCGACGCCGAGCAGGTGCCCCCAGGCGTTCGTGCGCTTGCCGCCGAGCAGCAGGATCACCGCGCCTGCCAGCGGGAACGCCAGCAGCAGCCACGCCGCGCGCTGGATGCCGACCGCCTGCAGGGTCGTCGTCACCGCCGCTGACGGCGCGTGCCCGCCCGCAACTGAGCCTGTCACTGGCTAGCCCTTCTGCAATGCTGGCCCGGCGGGACACTGCGCCCTCCGGGAGGAAGCCCCATGGCCCCGATGGCCTGGAGCCCCCGGGTCAATATTTCAGCAGGTTCGCGTCGTCTACTGACGCTGACCTGCGAGTACGGAAGATCGACGTCAGGATCGCCAGGCCGACGACGACCTCAGCGGCGGCGACCACCATGACGAAGAAGGCGATGACCTGGCCATCGAGATTCCCGTGCATCCGGGCGAAGGCAACGAACGCGAGGTTCACCGCGTTCAGCATCAGCTCGACGCACATGAAGATGACGATGGCGTTCCGCCGGACCAGCACGCCCACGGCGCCGATCACGAAGAGGATCACCGATAGCGCCACGTAGTGGGCGGGGCTTACCACCGCTACTCCTCCTCGTCGCTGGTGCCCGCTGCCTCGCTGCCGGGCGGCGGTGCCTCGTCCGCGGGTTTCTGCGCGGCCCCGGCCTGCCCGGCCCCGGCTGAGTTCGCGCGGCCGGTCAGCACGGGGGCCGGCTCGGCGCGCCCGGTCATCACCGCGCTGACCGACAGCTGTGCGTGACTGCCGTCGGGCAGCAGGGCCGGCATGTCGACGGCGTTGTGCCGTGCGTAGGTGCCAGGGCCGGGCAGCGGCGCCGGCCTGCCGCCGGACATGCGGCGGATGGACAGGTCCCGCTGGGTTGGCCGCGGGCTGGTCCGCTCGCGGTGCGCGAGCACCATCGCACCGAGCGCCGCGGTGATCAGCAAGGCGCTGGTCACTTCGAACGGGAATACGTACCTGGTGAAGATGAGGGCGGCGATGCCGCCGACGTTCGCCGAACCGAAGTTCGGACCGGTCGTCGCGGCAGGCCCGATCACGGCCTGCCCGATGATGAGGCTCAGCAGCACCAGCAGCCCGATCCCGGCGACCCCGGCGGCCAGCCGCTGGCCCTTGATGGTCTCCACGACCGAGTCGGCCGCGGTCACGCCGACGATCATGAGCACGAACAGGAAGATCATCAGCACCGCGCCGGTGTAGACGATCACCTGCACGAAGGCCAGGAACGGCGCTCCCTGCATTGCGTACAAGATGGCCAGGCTGAGCATCACCACCGCGAGCAGCACCGCGCAGTGCACGGCCTTCCTGGTCAGCACGAGGCCGAGGGCAGCGGCGACGGCGACGATCGCGAGCACCCAGAACGCGGCGGCCTGGGTGGCGGCGGCGGCGCCGGTGGCAAGCAGCACGGGGTGATTCACCGGCCCGCTCCGTCGGTGTCGTCGTCAGCGGTCTCGTCGGCGCCCACTACCCCGGAGCCGCCGAGCTGGTAGTAGTCCACCTCGGTGTCGCCGAGCCGCATCGGGTGCGGCGGGGCCTCCATCCCCGGCAGCAGCGGCACGACCAGCTGCTCTTTGGTCCAGATCAGGCTCTCCCTGCTGTCATCCGCGAGCTCGTACTCGTTCGTCATGGTCAGCGCGCGGGTCGGGCATGCCTCGACGCATAGGCCGCAGAGTATGCAGCGCAGGTAGTTGATCTGGTAGACCCGGCCGTACCGCTCGCCCGGGGAGAACCGCCCGTCCTCGGTGTTGTCAGCGCCTTCCACGAAGATAGCGTCGGCCGGGCAGGCCCAGGCGCACAGCTCGCAGCCGATGCACTTCTCCAGGCCGTCCGGCCAGCGGTTGAGCTGATGCCGCCCGTGGAACCTGGGCGCGGTCGGCCGCTTCTCCTCCGGGTAATAGACGGTGTCGACCTTCTGGACCATCTGCTTAAAGGTGACGAAGAACCCCTTGACCGGGTTGAGGAAGTCAAGCACCGGTGACCTCCTTCGCCGTATCCGCTACGGTGGCCGGGCCGGCGCTGCCGGGGGCAACGGCGGCAGGCGCCGATGACGCGCCGACGGTCACGCCGACGCCGTGATAGTGCGGCAGGTCCATCGGCGGCAGCGGGAAGGCGCCAGTCTCGCGGTCTGGCTGGCCGGCCTCGGCAGCCTCCTCGGCTGCGGCCCGCTCTGCCCGTGCCGCCGCGACCTCGCCGGCCAGCAGCAGCGCTATCAGCACCACCACGATCCCGCCGGCCACTACGTACACCACGGGGCTGCCGCCCTGCTGGCGCCACACCCGCATGGTCGCGACAATCAGCGTCCAGGCGAGCGCGCTGGGGATGAGCACCTTCCAGCCCAGCTTCATCAGCTGGTCGTAACGGATCCTGGGTAGCGAGCCGCGCAGCCAGATGAAGAAGAAGAGCAGCAGCACGATCTTGCCGAGGAACCACAGCAGCGGCCACCAGCCGCTGTTGGCGCCGGACCACATAGTGATCGGCCACGGCGCCCGCCAGCCGCCGAGGAACAAGGTGGCCGCGAGCCCGGACACCGTGATCATGTTGATGTACTCGGCCAGGTAGAACAGCGCGAACTTGAGCGAGCTGTACTCGGTGTGGAAGCCGCCGACCAGCTCGCCCTCGCCCTCTGGCAGGTCGAACGGCAGCCGGTTGGTTTCGCCCACCATCGTGATTACGTAGAGCACGAAGGAGGGCAGCAGCAGCACCGCGAACCACGACGGGTAGTGCAGCGTCACGCCGCCCGCATGCAGTTTGGCGCCGTTTGCCTGCGCCTGCACGATGGCCGTAGTCGACAGCGAGCCCGAGTAGAGGAAGACCGGCACGAAAGCCAGCCCCATCGCGATCTCGTAGCTGATCACCTGGGCCGACGACCGGAGGCCGCCGAGCAGCGAGTACGGCGACGCGGATGCCCAGCCGGCCAGCACGATCCCGTACACGGCCATCGAGCTCATCGCCAGCACCAGCAGCACCGCCACCGGCAGGTCGGCGAGCTGCAGCGGGGTGTGGTGGCCGAAGATCGAGACGATCGGGCCGAACGGGATGATCGCGAAGCTGATGAAGGCGGGGATCAGCGCGATGGCCGGCGCGATCACGAACAGCAGCTTGTCCACGCCGCGCGGGATGATGTCCTCCTTGAGCGGCAGCTTCAGGCCGTCCATCAGGGACTGCGCCAAGCCGTATTTGCCCGCCCGGTTCGGCCCGGGGCGGGACTGCATCCGGCCGATCACCCGCCGCTCGGCCCAGATCGCCAGCAGCGTGGTGATGAACAGGAACGCGAAGATGACCAGCACCTTGAGCGCGATCAGCCACCAGGTATCGTGACCGAAGCTGGACAGCGTGGGATCAGCCGCGGCGAGCGCGCGCGGCTGCGGCACGGACGTGATGGCCGTCATTCCGCCCTCCTCACCGTCACCAGGGTGCCGTGGCCCGCGCCGAGTTCGCTGCGGACCGCGCAGCCGGCCGAGTTGGCGGGCAGCCAGACGACCCGGTCGGGCATGTCCGCGATCCGCACCGGGACGGTGACCGCGCCGCGGATAGTGGCAACGGTGACCTTATCGCCATCGGCCGTGCCGGCTTCCGCCGCGGTCGCCGCTGACATCACCGCGACGGCGGCGCGCGCCGTTCCGGCCAGGTTCGGCTCGCCGTCCTGCAGCCTTCCGGCATCCAGCAGCTGGTGCCAGGTGGCGAGCATCGCCGCGCCCGGGCCGGGGTGGCTACGGCCCAGCTGGCCGATCTGCCCGGTCACGGCGGCCTGCGGCACCGGCGGCCGGCCCGCGGCCGTGGCCGGCCGCGGCGAGCCGGCCGGCCACCCGGCCGCCGCGGAACCCGGCTGGCCGGCCTGTGAGCCTGCCGCGGCGGCGATGGCCGGGGCGAGCGCGGCGAGCTCGGCCAGGGCCGCCGCGGTGGACGGAAGCCCGAGGTGGACGTCCATCGCGTCGGCGATCTCGCCGAGTACCTGCAGGTCGGACTGGACGGCCGGGACCTGCAGCGCCGGGCCGAAGGAACCCGGCCTGCCCTCCCAGTTCAGGTATGTCCCGGCCTTCTCGGCGACCGCCGCCACCGGCAGTACGACATCAGCGCGGTCGGTGACCGCGCTGGCCCGCAGTTCCAGGCTGACGATGAACGCGGTGGCCGCCATGGCCTCCAGCGCCCCGGCCGGGTCGGACAGGTCGCCGGGGTCGACCCCGGCGATGACCAGGGCGCCGACTTCGCCGCCAGCCGCCGCCGCCAGGATCTGCGCGGTGTCCCGCCCCGGCTCGGCGGGCAGCGAGCCGGTTCCCCAGGCCCTGGCCACCTCGGCGCGCGCGGCCGGGTCGGTGACCTGGCGCCCGCCGGGCAGCAGGCCGGGCAGTGCCCCGGCCTCGATCGCGCCGCGCTCACCTGCGCGGCGCGGTATCCAGGCCAGCCTGGCACCGGTGACCTCGGCCAGCCGCGCGGCCGCGGACAGCGCGCCGGTAACCTCGGCCAGCCGCTCGCCGGCCAGTATGATCGCGCCGTCGAAGCGCAGGGCGGCAGCCGCCGCGCGGGCGGACTCGGCGACGCCAGCGCGGGCGCGTCCGCTGGCATCGCCCGGGCCGGCCGCAGCCGGGCCCGCACCCGCGGAGCCCGCAGCTCCGGGCCCGGGGTCCGCGGCGCCGGCGGTCAGGTCGCTGAGCGCTTCGGCCTCGGCACCGGGCACGGTCGGCAGCAGGACGCCGGAGAGCCTGCCGAGGCCCGGACTGGCCAGCGCGGCGATCGAGTAGACGGCCAGCCCGCGCTTGCGGACCGCCTTGCGGAGCCGCAGGAAGACGATCGGCGACTCGTCCTCCGGCTCGAAGCCGGCCAGCAGCACGGCCGGGGCCCGCTCCAGGTCGGCGTAGCTCACGCCGATGCCGCGGCCGGCTACCTGGTCGGCCAGGAACTGGGCCTCCTCGGCCGACTGCGGGCGGGCCCGCAGGTCGATGTCGTTGCTGCCCAGCGCCAGCCTGGCGAATTTCGCGTAGGCGTAGGCGTCTTCCAGGGTGAGCCGCCCGCCGGTGAGCACGCCCGCGCGGCCGCGGGCGGCCTGCAGGCCGCTGGCCGCGGCTGCCACCGCGGCCGGCCAGGAGGCAGCCTCGAGCACTCCCTCGGAGTTGCGGACCAGTGGTGTCACCAGGCGATCGGGCTGGGAGGCATAGGTAAATGCCCAGCGCCCCTTGTCGCAGTTCCACTCCTCGTTCACCTGCGGGTCGTTGCCTGCCAGCCGGCGGGTGACGGCGCCGCGGCGGTGGTCGGTGCGCTGCCGGCAGCCGGCCGCGCAGTGCTCGCAGACGCTGGGCGTGGACACCAGGTCGTAGGGGCGGGCGCGGAACCGGTAGGACGCGCTGGTGAGCGCGCCGACCGGGCAGATCTGCACCGTGTTGCCGGAAAAGTACGAGTCGAACGGCACGCCGTCGGCGATGCCGACCTGCTCGCGGGGGCCGCGGTCGAGCAGCTCGATCAGCGGGTCGCCGGCTACCTGATCGGCGAACCTGGTGCAGCGGGCGCACTGCACGCAGCGCTCCCGGTCGAGCAGCACCTGGGCGGAGAGCGGCACCGGCTTGGCGAAGTCGCGCTTAGTGCCGGTGAACCTGGTCTCGCCCTGGCCAGCCGACATCGCCTGGTTCTGCAGCGGGCACTCGCCGCCTTTGTCGCACATCGGGCAGTCCAGCGGATGGTTGACGAGCAGCATTTCCATCACGCCGCGCTGCGCCTTCTCGGCCACCTCGGAGGTCAGCTGAGTGCGCACGACCATCCCGTCGGTGCAGGCCGTGGTGCAGGAAGCGGGGGGCTTCGGCTGGCCCTCGATGTGCACGAGGCACTGCCGGCATGCGCCGACCGGGTCGAGCAGCGGGTGGTCACAGAATCTTGGTATCTGGATGCCGAGCAGCTCGGCGGCGCGGATCACCAGGGTGCCCCTGGGCACGGTGATCTCGAAGCCGTCGATGGTGACGGTAATGCCGTCGGCGGGCCTGGCCACCGCCTGGGGCGTGCCCGCATTCGGCGCGATGGTCATGCCGGCTCCCCGACGAACAGGGCGGATTCCGCCGGATCGAACGGGCAGCCGCCGTGGGTCTGGTGCGCGATGTACTCATCCCTGAACTGCTTGATCGACGAGACGACCGGCATGGCGGCGGCGTCGCCGAGGGCGCAGAAGGCGCGGCCGACTATGTTGTCGCAGATATCGAGGAGCTTCTCCAGATCCGCCTCGCTGCCCGCGCCGTGCTCCAGCTGCTGGAGTACCTGCACCATCCAGTAGGTTCCCTCCCGGCACGGCGTGCATTTGCCGCACGATTCGTGCTGGTAGAACTCGGTCCAGCGCAGCACCACCCGGAGCACGCAGGTGGTGTCGTCGAAAATCTGCAGCGACCGGGTGCCGAGCATGGATCCGGCGGCGGCCACCGACTCGTAGTCGAGCGGCACGTCGAGGTGCTCGCTGGTGAAGATCGGCGTCGATGACCCGCCCGGGGTCCAGAACTTAAGCGAGTGCCCGGCCCGGATGCCGCCCGCGACGTCGAGCAGCTCGCGGAGGGTGACACCGAGCGCCGCCTCGTATTGGCCGGGCGTGCTGACGTGCCCGGACAGCGAGAAAATCCCGAAGCCCTTGGACTTCTCCGTGCCCAGTGCGGCGAACGCGTCGGCGCCGTCGCCCACGATGAACGGGATGCTGGCGATCGTCTCGACATTGTTGACCACTGTCGGGCAGGCGTACAGGCCGGCGATCGCGGGGAACGGCGGCTTCAGCCGCGGCTGGCCGCGGAAGCCCTCCAGGGAGTCCAGCAGGGCGGTCTCCTCGCCGCAGATGTACGCGCCGGCGCCGCAGTGCACGACCACGTCCAGGTCGAAGCCCGAGCCCAGGATGTCCGTGCCAAGGTAACCGGCCTCGCGGGCTTCGGCGACGGCGAGCTGCACCCGCCTGATCACGTGCAGTACCTCGCCGCGGAGGTAGATGAACGCCTTGTCGGCCCTGATCGCGTATGCCGCGATGACCATTCCCTCGATCAGCGCGTGCGGGTTGGCCAGCATGGTCGGGATGTCCTTGCAGGCGCCGGGCTCCGACTCGTCGGCGTTCACCACCAGGTAGTGCGGCTTGCCGTCGCCGCGGGGGATGAAGCCCCATTTCAGCCCGGTCGGAAAGCCGGCCCCGCCGCGGCCGCGCTGGCCGGAGTCCTTGACCAGCTGGATGAGGTCGCCGGCCTCCATCAGGAGCGCGGCTGGCAGCGCCCGGTAGCCGCCATTGCGCCGGTAGGCGGCCAGCGTGAACGAGTCGGGCTCGTCCCACCGCGCGGTAAGTTCCGGCATGAGCACCGAGCCGGGCATATCCGTGGTCATGACTGCCCTCCGTCTGGCGTCCAGCCATGCTCTTTGGCGATCCGCAGCCCGGCGAGGGACGCGTGCCCGGCGGTGTGCCCGTCGGCCGCCTGCCCGTCCGGGAAGCCGGCCAGGATGCGGGCGGCCTGCCGCCAGGTGCACAGCCGTGGCGCGCCGCGGGACGGGCTGACGTCGGCGCCGGCCCGGAGGTCATCGACCAGGTCCCTGGCGCGTTGCGGTGTCATGTCGTCGAAGAACTCCCAGTTGACCATCATCACCGGCGCGTAGTCGCAGGCGGCGTTGCATTCCAGGTGCTCGATCGTGACCTTGCCGTCCGGGGTCGTCTCGTCGTTGCCGATGCCGAGATGCTGCTGCAGGTCGGCGAAGATGACGTCGCCGCCCATCACCGCGCACAGCGCGTTGGTGCAGACGCCGACGTGATACTCACCGACCGGCCGCCGCTTGTACATGGTGTAGAAGCTGACGACCGCGGTCACCTCGGCCTCGGTCAGGCCGAGCTGGCCGGCGCAGAACGCGATGCCGTCGGCGGAGACGTAGCCTTCCTCGGCCTGCACCAGGTGCAGCAATGGCAGCAGCGCCGACCGGGATTTCGGGTACCGGCCGATGATCTCGGCGGCATCCGCCGCCAGCCTGGCGCGCTGTTCGTCGTTGAGCGCCATTACCGGTCCACCCCGCCCATCACCGGGTCAGTGCTGGCCACCGCGGTGATGACGTCGGCGATCATGCCGCCCTCGCACATCGCGGGCAGGGCCTGCAGGTTCGCAAACGACGGATCACGGAAATGCACCCGGTACGGCCGGGTGCCGCCGTCGCTGACCGCATGGCAGCCCAGCTCGCCGCGGGGCGACTCGACCGCCGCGTAGACCTGGCCGGCCGGCACCCGGAAGCCCTCTGTGACCAGCTTGAAATGATGGATCAGTGCCTCCATGGACTGGCCCATGATGTGCTTGATGTGGTCAGGCGAGTTGCCGAGCCCGTCCGGGCCGAGGGCCAGCTGGGCGGGCCAGCCGATCTTGGCGTCGGCGATCATGACCCGGTCGTCGGGCTTGCGGGCCGCCAGCCGGTCCGTGCACTGCTCGATGATCCGCAGGGACTGCTCCATCTCGTCCATCCGGACCAGGTAGCGGCCGTAGCCGTCGCAGCTGTCCTGCACCGGCACGTCGAACTCATAGGTCTCGTACCCGCAGTAGGGCTGTGATTTCCGCAGGTCCCAGGGCAGGCCGGTGGAACGGAGCATCGGCCCGGTCACGCCCAGCGTGATGCAGCCGGCCAGGTCGAGGAAGGCGATGTTCCGCGTCCTGGCCAGGTAGACCGGGTTCGCGTCGAGCAGCTTGCGCAGGTCACCGAGCAGACCGGGCATGATGCCGACGAATTCCCGGATCTTCTCGATCGCGCCGGACGGCAGGTCCTGGGACACCCCGCCCGGCCGGATGTAGGCATGGTTCATCCGCAGGCCGGTGATCAGCTCGAACAGGTCGAGCACTTTCTCCCGCTCGCGCAGCCCGTTCAGCAGCACGGTAGTGGCGCCGAGCTCGAGGCCGAACGTCGCGATCGCCATCAGGTGCGAGGAGATCCGGTTCAGCTCCATCATCAGCACCCGGATGACCGAGGCGCGCGCCGGGATGGCATCGGTGATGCCCAGCAGCCGCTCGGTGGCCAGGCAGAAGGCGGTCTCGTTGAACAGCGGCGACAGGTAGTCCATCCGGGTGCAGAACGTGACGCCCTGCGTCCAGGTGCGGACCTCCATGTTCTTCTCGATGCCGGTGTGCAGGTAGCCGACCACCGGGCGCAGCTCGGTGACGGTCTCGCCGTCCAGCGTCAGGATCAGCCGGAGTACCCCGTGCGTGGACGGGTGCTGCGGGCCCATGTTGACGACCAGGCGTTCCTCGCCCGGCCGGTCCCCGGCCTCGTCAGCGGCGGCGACGATGTCGTCCCAGTCCTGGCCGCCGACGTTGTAGACGCGGCCTTCCGCCTCGGCATCAGCCCGCGAGGTCATTCGTATGCCCTTCGCTCGTCCGGCGGCGGCACCGTGGCGCCGCGGTACTCGACCGGGATGCCGCCGAGGGGGTAGTCCTTCCGCTGCGGGTGGCCCTTCCAGTCGTCTGGCATCTCGATCCTGGTCAGCGCCGGATGGCCGTCGAAGATGATCCCGAAGAAATCCCAGGTCTCCCGCTCGTGCCAGTCGCAGGTCGGGTACACGCCGACCATCGTCGGCAGGTGCGGGTCGGCGTCGGGCACCGCCGCCTCCAGCCGCAGCCGCCGGTTGTGGGTAAGCGACACCAGGTGGTACACGGCATGCAGCTCGCGGCCGCGGTCGGCCGGGTAGTGCACGCCGGACACCCCCGTGCACAGCTCGAAGGCTAGCGCGGGGTCATCGCGCAGCCGGGCGGCCACCGTCGTCAGGTGCTCCCGGCTGACCTCGAAGGTCAGCTCGCCGCGGTCGGCCACTACGCGCTCGATCGCCTGGTCGAACGCAATCCCGGCCGCCTCAAGGCTGCCGCCGAGGTCATCGGCCAGGTCGTCGAAGTACGAGCCGTAGGGCCGCGGGGTGGACAGCGCAGGCGGCCTGCGGACTATCAGCCCGCCGTAGCCTGAGGTGTCGCCGGTGGTCTGGCTCCCGAACATGCCGGTCCGCGCGACCTGCTCGGACAGCCGCTCGCGGCCGGCCAGCGCCGCCTCATCCGGCGGGTTCGGCTGCTGCTCGGCGGGTGTCTCGTCGCTCACTGGCGTCCTCCGGGCTGCGGGCCTGGCTGGCCGCCGAGCCCTGCTGCCAGCGGCAGCCGCCGCAGCCTGACCTGCTCGAGGTCGTCGATCTCGCGGGTCCGGTTAGCCCCGAGCTTCATGTTCTGGATCTTGTCGTGCAACTTGACTATCGCGTCCAGCAGCATCTCTGGCCGCGGCGGGCAGCCGGGCAGGTAGATGTCCACCGGGACGACATGGTCGACGCCCTGGACGATGGCGTAGTTGTTGAACATGCCGCCGCTCGACGCGCAGACGCCCATCGAGATGACCCACTTGGGCTCGGCCATCTGGTCGTAGATCTGCCGCAGCACCGGCGCCATCTTCTGGCTCACCCGGCCGGCCACGATCATCAGGTCGGCCTGCCGCGGCGTGTTGGACGCCCGCTCCATGCCGAACCTGGCCAGGTCATGCCGCGGGCCGCCGGTGGAGATCAGCTCTATCGCGCAGCAGGCAAGTCCGAAGGTGGCCGGCCAGACCGAGCTCTTGCGCGCGTACCCGGCCACCTTCTCGACCGTGGTGAGCAGTATCCCGCTCGGCAGCTTCTCTTCCAGGCCCATTGCTAGTCCCACTCCAGTGCTAGTCCCACTCCAGTGCTAGTCCCACTCCAGGCCGCCGCGCCGCCAGACGTAGGCGTACGCGACGAGAACCGTGGCGATGAAGGTGACCATCTCGACCAGCCCGAAGACGCCGAGCCGGTCAAAGGCCACCGCCCACGGGTAAAGGAAGATGATCTCGATGTCGAAGACGATGAAGAGCATCGCCGTCAGGTAGTACTTGACGGGGAACCTGATGCCGCTGGGCTGCCTGGTCGGCTCGATGCCGCACTCGTACGCCTCAAGCTTCGCCCGGTTCCACCGCTTCGGGCCCGCGAGCGAGCCCATCACGAGCGAGAAGACGGCGAAGACGGCGGCTAGCGCCGCGAGTACCAGGATTGGGACGTACAAGCTCATCGCCTCTCTTCACCTCCTTCAGCAGGCTGCCGGAACATCGTCTCGGGCAGCATCAGGTCCGCGCGGCTAGGCCGCCGGCGTCATCTTAGACACTGCGTTGATCAGCCGGTCGACCGCGTCGCCGCCGCGGGTTTCGGTCAGGTTTCCCAGCAGCTTCATGGTGAGCCGCATCACCGCCGGGCGCTTCACGCCGTGCCTGGTCGCGAACTTCATGAACCCGGGGTGGCCGATCAGCCGGACGAACGTGCGGGCCAGCGTGTAGTAGCCGCCGTAGGCATCCTGCAAGGCCGCCGGGTAGCCGCGCAGCGCGCTCTCCGCGCTCGCCGCCGTGGGCCGGGCGAGCGCCTGGGCGATGATCCGGGCGGCGATCTCGCCGGACTCCAGCGCGTACGCGATGCCCTCGCCGTTGAACGGGTTAATCATCCCGCCCGCGTCGCCGGCCAGCAGCAATCCCCTGGTGTGGTGCGGGGTCCGGTTAAAGCCCATCGGCAGTGCCGCGCCACGGATCGGCGCGGTCCTGTTCTCCTCCCGCAGGCCCCACTCGGCCGGCATCGCGGCAAGCCAGCGGCGCAGCAGCGCGCGGTAATCGATGTGCTGAAATGCGGCGCTCGTGTTCAGCAGGCCGAGGCCGACATTGCTGGTGCCGTCGCCCATGCCGAAGATCCAGCCATAGCCGGGCAGCAGCGAGTTGCCGTCCCAGAGGTCCAGCCAGGCCTCCAGGTAGTCGTCATCGTGCCGGGGGCTGGTGTAGTAGGTGCGCACCGCGACGCCGATCGGCCGGTCGTCGCGCCGCTGCAGGCCCATCGAAACTGACAGTCGCGACGAGTTGCCGTCAGCGGCGACGACGAGCCTGGCACGGAATACCCGTTCATCATGATCTTCAGTCCCGGCCCCGCGGGCAGTGCCCTCCGGGTTGGTGCCGCGGGCCGTGACCCCGGTGATGCGCCCGGTGCGGTCGTCCAGCAGCGGGCCGGTGACGGTCACGCCTTCCAGCAGCCGGGCGCCGGCCTTTTCCGCGTGCCGGGCCAGGATCTCGTCGAAGTCCAGCCTGGTCCGCACCATCCCGAAGGCTGGGTAGCTGGACAGATCCGGCCACGGGACTTCGATCCGGCCGCCGCCGCCGATGATCCGCAGCCCAGTGTTACGCGGCCAGCCGTCGGCCTCGCTGATCGGCACGCCCATTGCGGTCAGTGCCTTTACCGCCCGCGGGGTAAGCCCGTCGCCGCAGACCTTCTCCCGCGGAAACCGGGTCTTCTCCAGCACCAGCACGTCCAGGCCGGCCGTCGCCAGGTAATAGGCAACCGCTGCGCCGGCCGGGCCTGCGCCGACGACTATGACGTCGGCGCACTCGCCGCGCTGGGGGGAATTGCCGCCGCTGGCGCCACGGCGCGCGCGCGCAGGCTCGCTGGCCGAACTGATATCACGCGATGCCATGTCCGGAGCGTCAGCGAGGGGTACTTGCTCGGTCACGGACCCGTCCTGACTATCTTGTGAACAGCTTCACAAGTGCTTACCCTCGCAGTCTAAACCGTCTCCGCCACCGGGCCAGAGTCGGCCCGGCCGCCCGCCGCCAGCGGCTTCCGCCGAGCCGCGCTCACCCAGGCGGCCGCAGCGCGGTATGCACGGCGACGATTCCCATCGTCAGGTTCTGCCAGCCGACGGCCGACCAGCCGGCCGCGCCGATCCGCCGGGCCAGTTCGGGCTGGGCAGGCCAGCCGGCAATCGACTCGGCCAGGTACTCATAAGCGGCCGGATTCCCGGACAGCAGCCGGGCGACCGCCGGCAGCGCGGCAGCGAGATAGCGCTCGTACAGCGCGTCCGCTTGCGGCCAGGGCAGATGGCCGAACTCGCAGACGACGAGCCGGCCGCCCGGCCTGGTGACCCGGCGCAGTTCGGCCAGCCCGGCATCGGGATCGGCGAGGTTCCGCAGGCCGAAGGAGATCGTCACGGCATCGAACGACCCGGCGCGGAACGGCAGCGCCAGCGCGTCGCCGGCCACGAACGCCACCGAGCGAGCCGGCTTTCGCGCCCCTACCTGCAGCATGCCGAGCGAGAAGTCACAGGCAACACAGGTCGCTCCCGCCCCGGTGAACGCCCTGGACGAGGTTCCGGTGCCCGCCGCGAGATCAAGCACCCGGTCCCCGGCGGCGGCCCCGACCGCCCTGGCCACCACCCGGCGCCAGCGCCGGTCCTGGCCGAGCGACAGCACGTCGTTGAGCAGGTCGTAGCGCTCGGCGACCAGGTCGAACATCGCGGCGACCTCGCCTGGCCGCTTGTCGAGCTTCGCGCGGGTCATCCGCCCAGCCTGGCATAGCGCACGGCTGGCCTGCTCGCTGGCGGCGGCCTGGCGCACAGCAGGGCCGGCCGCCGCCAGGGCTCGCCGAGAACGTGCTGCGCGAGGAATGCGAGCACGGTCTCGTACCAGACGATCACTTGACCGGGGGCGAGGAGCCAGTGGTCCACGTCCGGGAAGTAGAGGAACTTGGCGTCCTTGGCCCGGCCGGCCAGGTCCGCCCACAGCCGCAGCGCCTCGCCGACCGGCACCCGGTGGTCCTTGTCCCCGTGGATCACCAGCATCGGCGTGCTGACGGCATCCACGTGCAGGTTCGGCGAGTTCGCCAGGTACCGCTCGGGCTGCTTGAGCGGGTCGCCGAAACGCCTGCGCCAGTACGAGGGCAGGTCGGTGGTGGCGAACATCTGGTTGGCCGTAAGCGGAACCTATCGCCCGGGCCTGCCGCGCAGGAAGACGCCCGGGGTGCTAGCGCGCGGACCGCCGGCCCTGGCCGGGCCGGTGCCGGAGAATCATCCGGCCGTAGGTCACCAGATCGACCGAGTAGCGCTTCCAGAGCCGCCCCGGCTCCCGGAACAGCCGGTAGGCCCAGCCCAGGCGCATCCGGTTTACCCACCGCGGGTACCAGTAGACGCGCTCGGCCAGGTGATCCAGGTAGCTGCCGCCAGTGATGATCACCGGCACGTCCAGCAGGCCGGCTGACCTCCCAGACCCAGTCCTGCTGCATCGGTGTCGGAATGGACACGTGCAGGATGTCAGGCTGGGCGGCGTTGATGGTCTTGACCATCATGTCGACGTCGGCCTCGTCATACCGTCCAGGGTGGCCGCGTGCCACGTCCCAGAAGCCGTGCAGAGTCCCGGCGATGGGCAGTCCAGGGAATGCCGCTACCAGGTTCTCTGCGGCCTGCTCCGGGATGCCCTCGGCGCAGCCGAACAGGAAGTTCGAGAGGCCGTCAGCCGCGGAGAGCTCGAAGATCTTGGGGCAGATGTCGTCGTTGCCCTGCCGGTCCGGAACGGGCAGCCCGAGCGCGCGTCCGCCGAGGACGATCCCCCATCCGTCCGGAAGCACCACATCGAACCCGTTCATCTTGGTCACCAGGCCAGGGGTCTGGTGACCGCGAACGACGTAGTCCGGATTGATGAACGAGACGGTCAGGCGCGACCGGGTCCGCACTGCCTCCTGTACCGCGCCGACAAATTCCGCGTCCGACATGCACGACAGACCGATGCCGAGGAATTCGCGTTTCCCGGCCCGGTAGCCTTCGCCGAGTTCCTTCGAGAGGGCGTCCGGCAGCCCGGGCACGGTAGCCCGGCCGCCGTCCGGGCGCAACCCCGACGGCTGGCGGCCGACTGGACGGCCGTTGGCGGCCGGTTCCCCGGTCGCCCTCACAGCAGTCCCTCCGACGTCAGCAACTCACTGAGCCCGGCCTTGAGATCGTACTCGGGCCGCCAGCCGGTGGCGGCCATCAGCCGGTCCGGATCGGCGATAAGGTGCCCGTCGTCCGCGCGCCTGCGTTCCGGCTCCTCCCGGACATCGAGCGGCTCGCCGCGAATTGCCTCGATGGTGGCCAGCATTTCGGCGATGGTGGTGCCGACGCCCGTTCCGATGTTGAAGACGTCGAAGCCGCTGCCCGCGGCCGTGGCCACGACGGCCCTTGCCGTATCGGTGACGAAGATGAGGTCACGCTGCGGCCAGAGGTTCCCCAGCCCGATCGGCTGGCCCGCCCGCATGGCCGCCATCACGGCAGGCAGCACGTGCGGGTTGGTTTCCCTGGGGCCGTAGGTATTGAACAGCCGCGCCACTACGGTGCGAACCTCCGGCCGGTCCGCGTGGAACCTGGCCATGACGTGTTCGCCCATCCACTTCGAAATGCCGTAGATCTCGTCTGGCCTAGACAACGCCGTCTCCGGCCTGCGCGCATCGCCGAATCCGTAGATCGCGCCGCTGGACGGGAACACGAAGGCCCGCAGCGGCGCCAGCCGGACTGCCCTGATCACGGCGTCCAGGCCGAGCACATTGATGTCCAGCGCCTGCTGCGGGTGGGCGTTGCAGTAGGGGATGAAATGCAGCGCGGCCATGTGGAAAACGGCATCGGGGGCGAAATCGGCCACCGGCCGGAGTTCACCCTCACTCCGGATATCCGCGTCCAGTACAGTGAGCCGCCCGGTGGCGGCGGCTCCCTCCAGGTGCTCGGGCCGGCCGAGGCTGAAGTCATCGACTACCAGCACCCGCGCGCCGCCGTCCAGCAGGAGGTCGACCAGGTGCGAACCGATAAAACCAGCCCCACCAGTCACAAGTACGCGTTCCACTATCTCGCCGGGTTCCTTCCCCGAGGTGTCCGCTTCGCGCTCGTATCCTTGCTGGTCAAGCGCTTGCCCGCAAGAATACGCGGGGTAGCGGCCGATGATACAGGGTGTTGCTACACGGCTGCCAGGCCGCAACCTGCCGCCTGGCCAGCGATGCGATCTGGCGCAACGACCGCGTCTCGATGAAAAGCGCCACAATACCGGACATGCCGGAGCTGCCGGACTGGTTGGGCGCAGTCGAATAGGGAGATACAGAGATGTAATAAGCTTGGTCAGGCTCTGCGGGGGGTCGAACGGGTTCGCTTTCACTGCTGGCGACCTATGCTCTTATCTAGCTTATCCGTCTACCAGTCACTGCCGTCGGCCGTCTCGCGCACCCGGGGCTGGGGCGCAGCGTGAGGAGTACTGCAGAATGGCCATCTCGCCAGGGTCGGATTCATTCGAGGTGACCGACTACGCCGGTGTGCTGCGGCGCCGCTGGTGGATAGTGTTTGGCCTGGTGTGCCTTGGCACGCTGGCGGCGGCTGCCTATGTCGCGGTCACGCCGAAGAGCTATACGGCTACCTCGAGCGTGCAGGTCACCCCCAATGCCGCCAACGTCAACAACGTGGCAGGCAGCCGGACCGCCACCGGTCCCACCGTCAACATGGACAACGAGGCGCAGGTCGTCAAGTCCACCACGGTTGCCGCGCAGGCGGGGAAATACCTGCGCAGCAAGCGCTCCGCCGCGCAGCTTGCCAAGCAGGTTAGCGTCACCGTGCCGGCGAACACCTCATTTCTCAACATCAGTTGCTCGGCACCTTCGGCGGCCGGCGCGCAGGCATGCGCCCAGGCGTTCGCCCGGGCATACCTGACGGTCCGGCAGGCGGCCGCCGTCAACAAGCTCGCCAGCCAGCGGGCTCAGCTGGTGTCGAAGCAACGAACGACGCAGGCGCAGGTATTCAAGCTGAAGAACAAGGAGCAGGGGCTGCCCGCCGGCTCCGTGGCCCTGGCGAACCTGAAGTCCGACCTGCAGAACAAGATCAGCCTGCTGCTCAAGCTGCGGTCGGCCATCTCCGCGCTCACCGCGTCGGTCAATACCAACCCCGGCAACATCTCCTCCCCGGCCTCGGTGCCGCTGGCGCCGAGCAACCCCAAGCCGCTGCTCTACATCCCGAGCGGCCTGCTGGTGGGCCTGCTGCTCGGCGTCGTCCTGGCGTTCGCGGTGGACCGCCGGGATGACCGGATCCATTCGGCGAAGGACGTCGAGCGCTTCCTTGACCTGCCAGTGCTGTTCAGCCTTCCGCTGAAGCGGCTCAGCCCGCAGGCTTCGATCGTGTCGCCGAGATCAAGGACCGGCCGGGCGTTTACCGACCTGGCGCAGAGCGTCGCATCGAGTCTCGGCGACGGGAATCACGTGATCCTGGTGGCCGGCACCTCGGCAGGCGAGAGCGGCAGCGTGATCGCGGCCAATCTCGCCGCCAACCTGGCCAGGACCCGGTCCGAGACGATCCTGGTCTGCGCCGACCTGCGGGACACGGTGACGCCGGTGCTGCTCGGGGTCGGCGACGGGCGCGGGCTCGCCGAGGTGCTGGCCGGCACGGCCACGGTCAGCGAGGTCGCCCGGCGGCCGGCCGAGGTGCCGCGGCTTCGGGTGATCACCCCGGGCGTGGACACCGCGGCGGTGTTCAATCACCTGCAGCACGATGCCACCAGGCGGATCATCGCGGAACTGCAGCGGGACGCGCGCTATGTGGTCATCGAGGCGCAGGCGACCGGCGATGGCGCCGATACCTTCAGCCTGGCCGAGTTCGCTGATGCTTCCCTCGTCGTGATCGAGGTGTCCGGTACCAGGCAGGGCGAGGCGGCCGACAGCATCCGGCGGCTGGACCGGATGCGGACGGCGGTGCTCGGCGCCACCGTGCTGCCGCCGATCCGCGGCAAGTCCAAGGCCGCCGGGCGGACCGCGAAGGCGAAGCCGGAGCCACGCCTGGCGCAGGCCAAGCCGCGGCCAGGGCAGGGCCAGCAGGCCAAGCCGCGGCCGGTGCCGCCCGAGTCGCGGCCGCGGGTGCTCCCCGGCCAGGGTCAGCCGCAGCGCACCGGGACGCCGGCAGCCGCGGGCACGGCTCGCGGTGCGGGCGAAACCTGGCCGCTGCCGCGCATCTCGGTGGCATCCCGGGCCGAGAAGAAGACGCCGCAGCCGGTGTCGGAGGATCCCGCGGAGAAGGCCGCCGGGGGCAGCTGACTATGCAGGCTGGGCTGGAGCCTGGGCCAGGGCCAGGGCACCATGCGGGAGCTGTCGCCACCGCCCGGATGCGGCCATGACGACCGGCTTGCGCGGCCGGCTGGACGGCCCGGCCGCCGGGACATCCGGTGATTACCGGGCCGGGCTGATTCCCGGCCGCCAGCGGGCCGGCTGGCCGGCGCGGTCCGGCCGCCGCGCGAGCGGCGACCGGGGCCACCCGGTGCGGCGATGGCTCGCCAGCCATCCCGGCTGGCCGGTGACGGCGCTGCTAGCTGGCTATCCGCTGTGGTGGGCGCTCGGCGTGGCCGACTTCATCTGGTTCATCCTGGCAGTGCCCATGGCGGCCCGGATGCTGGCCTGGCACAAGTCCGGCCGCCGCAGGATCCGGGCGCCAGCGGGGTTCGGCATCTGGCTGCTCTTCCTGATCTGGGTGCTTGCCGGGCTGCCGATGCTCATGCTGACCGCGCCGGGAACTGTCGACAGCGAGATCAGCCATCGCCTGATCTCGTTCGCGGTCAGGGCCGCCAGCTATGGCGGGGTGACCGTGCTGCTGTTGTACGTCGGCAACCTGACCGAGCGCGAGTTCTCCCGCCGCAAGCTCGCCTGGCTGCTCGGCCTGGTCGCGCTCTACGCAATCGGCGGCGGGATCGGCGGGGTTGTCGCACCGCACTTCCAGTTCAGCTCGCCTACCCTGCTGCTAATCCCGCACAGCCTGCAGGCCAACGTGCAGATCCAGGCCTCCATGCACCCTGGCCTGGCGCAGGTGCAGAACGTCTTCGGGACTACCGGCGGGCAGGGGCGGCCGAAAGCGCCGTTCGACTACACCAACGCCTGGGGCAACAGCCTGACTATCCTGCTGCCCTGGCTGATCGTGGCCTGGTGGCTGGCCGGGACGCGCAGGCAGCGGCTGGTTAGCGGCGCTGCGATGGTCATCGCGCTGGTGCCGCTGGTTTACTCCCTGAACCGGGGCGTATGGATCGGCATCGGGCTGGCGGCGTGCTACCTGGCGGTCCGGATGGCCGCCCGCGGCAAGCTCGGCCTGCTGGCTGCGGTCCTTGCCGGTATCGCCGTGGTCGGAGTGGCGGTGCTGGCCACCCCGCTGCAGGGTGTCATCACCCAGCGGCTGCAGAACGGCAAGAGCAACGACCTGCGCGCGACCCTGTCCGCAGTGGCAATAAAGGACGGCCTGTCATCGCCGGTACTTGGGTACGGCGATACCAGGCAGGAGATCGGCAGCCCGAGCTCGATCGCGATCGGGCCAACGGCGAAATGCGGGAACTGCGGCCAGACCCCGGTCGGTGGCAATGGGCAGCTGTGGCTGCTACTGATCTGCAACGGGATCGTCGGTGCCGCGTTGTATCTGGCCTTCTTCGCCTTCGGGTGCTGGCGGTACTGGCGAGATACCAGCCCGTACGGCCTGGCCGGCGTCCTGATCCTGCTCTTGTCCTTTGCCTACATGTTCACTTATGTCGCCGTGATCGCCCCGCTGGGCTTCACCATGCTGGCCTACGCGCTGCTCTGGCGCAACGACCTGGCTGGCCAGCCGCCGGCCGCGATGGCCGCGGCAGCGGAACCGGCCGGCTCAGCCGAGTTGCCTGCGTGATGGCGCGGGCTTCTGCCGGGCAGGCGCGGGCAAGGCCGGGCAGGCAGGCGGGGCAGCATGTCGGCGAGAATGTAACGAGGAACGGGCCGGAGCCAGCACCGGGCGCGGACATCGGGCCAGCCGAGACTGGCCGGCCAGGTCCCGGGCACGGTGGGCAGCGCCAGCACGGCCCCGGTCAGCCGGGCCTGGCCCATGAGCCGGGCCAGGCCGGGCCCGATCATGAAGTACCGGACCTCACATTGCCGCTCCCCATGGTGCCCGATTATGCCGGGCCGGAGCGCGCGGTGCCTGGCCACGCGGGCCCGGCGCACGCAGACGACGGGCAAGCCGGACCAGACCAGGCGCCGGACGCTACCGCCCCACCGGGCGCTACCGCCCCACCGGGCGCTACCGCCCCACCGGACGCTACCGCCCCACCGGACCCTACCGCCCCACCGGGCGCTACGGCGCAACCGGGCCAGGCGGCGCCGACCGGGCGCGGGGGGGCCGGGCTGGCGGAGGTGGCACGCGGCGGCACGCTCAACCTGGCCGGCGCGGCGATCTCCGCGGTCGCCGCCCTCGGCATGACCGTGATCGTCACGAGACAGTTCAGCAGGCCGGAGGCCGGCGCATTTTTCACCGCTACCTCGCTGTTCCTGATCATCGAGGCAGTAGCCAGCCTGGGCGCCTATACCGGCGCGGTGTACTTCATCGCGCGGCTTCGCTCGCTCGGCGAGGAGGCCAGGATCCCGGCGATCATGCGCGCGGCGGTGATCCCGGTCATGGTGGCGTCGGCGCTGGCGACGGCGCTCATGCTGGTCTTCGCCGGACCGCTGTCGCACGTCCTGCTTGACGGCCACCTCGGACGCGGCGGGGCAGGCCCGCACGCGGTGGCGAACGCGCTGCGGGCGCTCGCGCTGGCGCTCCCGTTCGCGACCCTGGCTGACACGTTCCTTGGCGCCAGCCGGGGCTACCGCGACATGCGGCCCACGGTCATGGTGGACCGGATCGGCCGGTCGCTGACCCAGTGCCTGGCGGTGACTGCCGCCGCCGCGGCCGGCAGCGCGGCCTTGCTCGCGCCGCTGTGGGCCGTGCCCTACATCCCGGCGGCTGCGGCGGCGTGGCTCTGGCTGCGGCGAATCGGCCGCAGGCGGCCGCCGCGGCGGCGGGTGACGCTGGCCATGCTCACCGGGCCGGGCGCCAGCCAGCCGCCGGCCGGCCAGCCAGCCGCCAGCAAGCCAGCGGCCGCCCGGGCCGGCCCGGGCGATCCGCGTCCCAAGTCAAGGATGGAGAACAGGCGGCTGGCGAACGCCAACCCGCGCGGCTTCTGGCGCTTCACGGCACCTCGCGGGCTGTCCACCCTGGCCCAGATCACGATCCAGCGGATCGACATCGTGCTAGTGGCGATCATGCGAGGGCCCGCCGAGGCGGCCATCTACACCGCCGCGACCCGGTTCCTCGTGGTCGGCCAGCTAGGTAACGCGGCCATCAGCATGGCAGCGCAGCCCCGGTTCACCGAGATGTTCGCCGTCGGTGACCGGCGCGGGGCGAACATCGTCTATCAGGCCACCACTGCCTGGCTGGTCATCTTGACCTGGCCGCTATACCTGCTCGCGGTGATTTACGGCCCGCAACTCCTGGTCATCTTCGGCCACTCGTATCGCGCCGGGGACAGCGTAATAGTCGTGCTGGGCTTGACGATGCTACTTGCTACCGCGTGCGGGCAGGTCGACATGGTGCTCAATACCACCGGCCGCAGCAGCTGGAGCCTCGCCAACGGGCTGCTGGCGGTCACCATCAATGTCAGCCTTGACCTGTTCCTCATCCCCCGGTACGGGATCCTCGGCGCGGCGATCGGCTGGGCGGTCGCGATCGCGATCACCAATCTTGTCCCGCTCGCTCAGGTGGCCGCGGTGGTGCGGCTGCACCCGTTCGGGCGCGGCACCCTCATCGCCTGTGCCCTGTCGGCGGCGAGCTTCGCCGCCGTGCCGCTCGCCGCGCGCGCGCTGGCCGGGGACAGCCTGATCGTCTCAGCCGGTGCGGTGGCGGCCGGCTGCCTGCTGCTCGCCGCCGGGCTGTGGCGATTCCGGCATGCGCTTGCGCTGGCCTTTATGCCAGGCCTGGCATTTATCGACCGGAATGCCAGGAATCGCGGCGCGGGAACCGGCTGAGGCGGCCCGGCGGTGATATCGGTGCATTCCGCGCGCGCGCTCAATCCTGCGCAAGCGTTCCGGCTTGCGCTGGTAGCTCCGGTATCATCCGTCATCACAATAGTGGGGCGGTAAGCTACGGAAAGACCTGAGGACGGGAACGGAACGTGACCAAGATTCTGCTTGTCCTGCTCTGGCCTGCAGGAATCGCCGCGATACTTGCCGTCGCGGCGGTGCTGGCCAGGCGTGCCGCGCCTGCCGGGCCCGGCCCCCGCAGCATGCCGGGCGGCGCTGGCCCGGTCACCCCGGCCGCCGCCGGACGGAGCAGCAGCAGGCACGGCACCCCGCCGGGCGGCCGCGCGGCCGCCCTGCCGCCCGCCGTGCAAGGCGCGGCCAGGTTCGTGCTGATCGTGGTCGCCGGAGCGGTCGCGGTCTACGGCCTGACGGCTCTGCTCGGGCTGCTGGTGGTGCACGCGGGCCCGACCATCGACAAGCCGCTGCTGACCTGGACCACCGGCCATCGGGTGCACGAATGGGCCGCGATCATGAACCGGCTCACCAAGATCGGGAATACCTGGACGACCTGGGGCGCGGTAGCGGCCGCGGCGGTCTGCCTGGCGGTGACCTGGCGCCGGAACCGGTGGCTGCCGCCGGTGGCGCTGGGGGCCGCCATCGCGGTCGACCACTTCACGACCTTGTATATCCGGCACACGTTCGAGCGGCCTGGCCCGCCGGGCAGCCCGCACGGCACGTTCCCGTCCGGCGGCTGCGACCGCATCATCCTCTTCTACGGGCTGATTGCCTACCTGCTCTGGTATGAGTTCAGCCGCCAGCGGCGGGCGGGCATCTGGGCCGGCGCTACGGTGGCCGCGCTGGCCTTCTCCGAGGGCTACACCAGGTTCTACCTGACCCTGCACTGGTTCACCGATGTGCTCAGCGGCTGGGTTTACGGCAGCCTGCTGCTGCTGCTGTTCATCTTCGCCGTCCGTTATGTCGAAGGCAGTTCGGGCATGCCCGGCCGACCTGGCCTGCGCGGGACTGCCCCGGACGTGGTGCGAGAGCCGACTGCCGGCCTGCCCGGGTGATGAGCGGCCCGCGCCGCGGCCGTCGGGGCAAGGGCACCAGGCGCCGGGCCAGGCGCAGCATAAGTCCGAGGCTCGCGCTGGCGGCGGTGGCCGCGACCGCGGGCATCGTAACGGCTGCCGCGGCGATTGCATCGGTATGGCACGCAGACGCCGCAGGCCAGGCCGGGCTGCGACCGCGGGCCGAGGCCGGGCTCGCAGCCGGGCCGGCGGGCAGCGGCCAGCGGAGCACCGGTGCCCGCGGCGTGGTGGCCGGCCACGGCGACCGGTGGGCGGCGAGTCCGCTGGTGCCCGCGTCCGGTGCCTACCTCGGCGCCTACGTGCAGCCCGCCGCGTACACCTCGCAGGGGCAGATCGACGCTGTCCGCTCATTCGAGCAGCAGCTTGGCCGCCCGCTCGGCCTGGTGCACGTCTACCACCCGTGGGATTCGCCGTTCCCATCGGCTGCTGACAAGCATTTCGCCCGCAGCCGCAAGGTGCTGCTGCTCACCTGGGGCGGAACACCGGACACCAGGACCATCATCGCGGGCGGGTATGACGCGCTGATCCGGCAGCGGGCCGAGGCGGTCAAGCGCCTGCACCGCCCGATCCTGATGGAATTCAGGCACGAGATGGACCGGGCGAACCTGCAATGGGCGATGCATTCTCCGGCCAAGTACATCGCCGCCTGGGACCATATCAGGGCAATCTTCATGGCGGCGGGCGCCGCCAATGCCAGCTGGGTGTGGTGTCCGACCGCATACGGCTTCATGATCGGCCGCGCGCAGGCTTTCTACCCGGGAAACAAAGAGGTCGACTGGGTATGCGCGGACGCCTACTCGCCCTCGCCGTCGGTACCACTCAGCGTGACCGCCGGGCCATTCCTGGACTGGGCCGCGCACCATCCCAAACCGGTCATCATCGGCGAGTTCGGCGTCGGCGGGAATCCGGCCGGCTGGCCGGCCTGGCTGGCCGCATCCGGCCGGCTGGCCGGCCACCTTCCGCGGATCAAGGCCATGAGCTATTTCAGCGGTGACGGCACCGACAGCAACGGCCGTCCGTACGCGTACTCGATGGGCACGCACGCCAGGGCAGTCCGGGCGTTCGCCAGGCTCCTTGCCGAGCGGCAGTTCGGGTCCCGGGTACCGAGGGGCCCGACCCCGTGAATGCCGCCTCGCCGCGCGCCGTTCCCGGCCCGGCCGGCCACCAGGACAAGGCCGGCTATCTGCGCGAGATCTCCGGCCTGCTGTGGCCGCCGCCGGCCAGCGTCACCGTGCGCCGAGCCCGGCGGCGAGTCACGGCAGCGCCCGGCGGCAGCGAGTTCATCGTGCTGCCCAGGCTGAGCCGGCCCCGGCTGCTCGTCCCTCCCGCGGCCCGCCCGGCAGCGGCCGCGGTGCGCCGCTACGGCGAGCCGGGGGCACGGACCACCCGGCTGGTCACCCGGGCTCTGTCGCTTGCCCTGGCCTCCGGGGTCGGCGGAGCCGTGCTGCGCGGCCGGGTCCGGGTGCAGGCGCCGCCCGGAGCCGACACTATCGAGTCGTACCTGGCCGAGGCGCTCGGCCGCGAAATCCTGATCAGCATGCACCTCGGCGAGGCCCGCGCCAACCGCAAGCCGGTGCTCCAGCTACTCACCCCGCAGGGCGGGCCGGCCGGCTTCGCCAAGGTCGGCATCAATCCGCTCACCTGCGAGCTCGTCCGGGCAGAACGCGACGCGCTCGGCCGGCTTGGCCGCGCCGGGCTGGCCGGGCTGGCCATTCCCGAGGTCCTGCACTACGGGCAGTGGCGCGGCCTCGACGTCCTGGTCCTCGGTGCGCTGCCGGTATGGCTGCGCCGCCGGCCCGTCCCGTGGCCCAGGCTCGCGGCCGCGATGAGCGAGATCGCCGGCGTTGACGGGCTGCAGCGGTCGCCGATGGCAGGCAGCAGCTACTGGCGGCGGCTCACCGGCCGGCTGGCGGCGGCAGACGCCGGCCCGGATCATGACGCCCTGGCCGGGGCGCTGACGGCGCTGGCCGCCGGCTCGGCGGCAGGCGGCTGGCGTTCGGCGCGTGGCATGGCGACTGGACGCCGTGGAACATGGCCAGTACCGACCGCGGGCTGCTGGTCTGGGACTGGGAGCGCTTCACCCGTGACGTGCCGGCCGGCTTCGACGCGCTGCATTACTGGCTGCAGACCGAGGTCGGCCCGGGCCGCGGCGAGCCAAGGGCGGCGGCGTCCGGCTGCATCGACCGGGCGCCGCAACTGCTCGCGCCGTTCGGGGTCGACCCGGCTGATGCCGGGCTCACGGCTATCCTGTACCTAGCTGACCTGGCCATCAGGTACCTTGCCGACCGGCAGGACGAGGCCGGGGCCAGGTTCGGCCGGGTGGGGGTCTGGCTCATTCCGGCGATCACCGATGCGGTGACCCGGCTATGACTCGCTCGCAGCAAGCACCAGATAGCTCAGCTAGCACCGGATATCGCAACAAGCACGGATATCTCAGCAACCACGGACTCGGAGGCATACGCGCAGATGGCTGACGGCTCATCCTTCTCGCCATCGGTCAAACGGGCGGCGCACGGGTTCTCGGTCACGACGGGGCGGCTGACCTACCGGGCCAGGCTGCGGCCGGCTTTCCTGATCGTGGGCGCGCAGCGGTGCGGTACCACCTCGATGTACCGGACGCTCAGCCAGCACCCGGCCGTGGCCAAGGCGGTATGGCACAAGGGCGTGCACTACTTCGACACCGACTACGCCCGCGGGCCGGCCTGGTACCAGGCGCATTTCCCGCTGCGAGCCCGTGCCCGGCGGGCTATCCGGGGTCTGCCCGGCATCGCCCCGGTGGCGTTCGAGTCCAGCCCCTATTACATGTTCCACCCGCTGGCGGCCGGCCGGATCGCCCGCGACCTCCCGGGCGTGAAGCTGCTCGTGCTGCTGCGGGATCCGGTCGAGCGAGCCTACTCCGCGCATGCCCACGAGCTCGCGCGCGGCTACGAGACCGAGTCCTTTGCCCGGGCGCTTGAGCTTGAGCCGGTCAGACTGGCGGGCGAGGCGGAGCGAATCACGGCCGACCCGGGCTATGTCAGCCACAGCCACCAGCACCAGGCGTACCGCGCCCGCGGCCAGTACGTCGAGCAGCTGGAGCGGCTGGAAGGGCTATTCGGCCGGGACCGGATCCACGTGGTGGACAGCAGCGACTTCTTCACCGCGCCCGAGCCGGCCTACCAGGCCGTGCTGGAGTTCCTCGATCTGCCGCAGCTGGGTGACCCCGTCTTCGAGCGGCACAATGCCCGGCCGCGCTCGCCGCTGCCGGACGAGCTGCGGGCCGAGCTGGACGACCATTTCCGGCTTTACGACGAGCGGCTGGCCAAATGGCTCGGCTGGGAACCGAGCTGGCGGCGGTGACGAACCCGGCGATGGCGAACTCCGCAATGACGAATCCGGCGACCGGCTCCTTTCCGTCACCATCCCCCGACCTCACGCTGCCGCGGATGCTCCGGCTCGGCCTGGCCGGCGTCGTATCGGACCTCCGCGACCGGCGGCAGGATCCGACGCTGCGCAAGCGCCCTTCCGTGCATGCGCTTGACCCGCGGCTGCACCGGCCGGTCCTGGTGATCGGTGCGCCGAGGTCGGGGACCACGTTCCTGGCGGGCTGCATCGGGCGGATGCCCGAGATCTCCTACCATTTCGAGCCCAGGCTCACCAAGGCCGCCGCCCGGTGCGTATACGACGGGTCATGGAGCGAGCGGCGGGCAGCGACCGTCTTCCGGTTCTGCTACGCCAGCTTGCTACTCGCGGCGCTGGACGGCGGCCGCCGGTTCAGCGAGAAGAACCCGGAGAACAGCTTCGTGGTGCCGTTCCTCGCGACGGCGCTGCCCGGCGCTCAGTTCGTGCATATCGTGCGCGACGGCCGGGACGTCGCCGTATCGCACGCCGAGCAGCCATGGCTGTCGGCCGCGTCGGCCGGGGCCGGGCAGCGCGGACGGGGCGGCCAGCTGTGGGGCCCGTATCCGCGCTGGTGGGTTGAGCCGGACCGGCGCGCGGAATTCGTCGCGGTCCCGGACATCGTGCGGTCGGCATGGTGCTGGCGCCGATTCACCGAAGCTGCCCTGGACGGGCTGGCCAGCCTGCCGGCCGAGCGGAGCATCGAGGTCAGGTACGAATCGGTAGTGCGCGATCCCGCTGGCACGGCACGGCTGCTCGGCGACTTCCTCGGTGCCTCGCCGGCCGGGCACCAGGCCGTCGCGGCCGGGCTGGCCGAGGCTAAGCCGGGCTCGGCCGGGCGGTGGCGGTCAGCCCTCAACGAGCAGCAGGCCAGCGCGGTCGAGCAGGAGACCGGGCAGTTGCTGACCAGGCTCGGCTACCGCTGAGACCAGGCCAGGCCTGCCGCACGCTAGCGCCGCGGGTTAAAGTACGGCTGCCTGCCGATGGCACGGAACGCGCTGACCACGTTCAGGTCGCTCGTCAGCGCATACCGGCCAGCGGGCAGCCGGCAGGCCGGATCGCCGTCGAAGTAGACCAGTGCCTTGATCTGCGGGTCCTGCCGCACCGTCCGCGCGGCGCTGGTGAGCCACCGGGCGCGCTGCGCGGCCGGGTAGCTCTGCGGCACGCCATACTCGCCGATCATGACCGGCTTGGGCTGCCGGGTTGCCCAGGAAAGAAAGGCGTGCGCGGTGTCGGCGAAGGAGCGATAGGGGCCAGGGCCGGGATAGACATCGGCGCAGATCCAGTCGACCTGATCATTGCCGGGGTAGAAGGCGGCAGCGTCTCCGGCGGCGAATCCCCGGGCGGTCGGGCACCACACCCAGGCGACGTTGCCGACCTGCTGCGCGGCGAAGATGGCCCGGATGTGCTTCCAGGCCGCGATGAAGTCGGCGGGCGAATGCACCTCCGCGCGCAGGTTGGGCCGGTCCATCTCCCAGAGCCACTCAAGAAAGATCCGTTTTCCGGTGGCCTTGATGGCGCGGGCGCGCTGCCGGATCCAGCTGTCGTAGGTCCCGGCCACGATCGTCCGCGGGTCAACGCCGCCCCAGGACAGCAGGAGCGTGCTGCCGTGCTGCATGAAGGCCAGGTCGCTGCTGGTCGGGAACGGCTCAAGCCACCGGACGTAGGTGTGCACGATGTCGAAGCGGCGGCCGATCTGCCGCTGCAGGGCCTCGACCGCCGCGATGCGCTCGGGCTGGGTGTAGAGCACGGGCTTCACCCAGGCGCCGAAGTAGGCACCATGGGCGGGCGGGACGGGCGCGGTTCGCGGATTGACCGTGGTGCTGGGCGCCGGTCGCCCGCTCGGCTGACTCCCGGCTGAGCCGCCCGGGGCGGCTGAGCCGCCGGGGCTGCCGGAGCAGCCCGCTAGCGCCAGCGCGACGGCCATCGCGGCGGCTCCGGACAGGACCGCGGACCAGCGCCGAGCGCCGGACCTGCCGCCAGCGCGCGCAGGCCGGGGAGGTGGCGAGCTTGCTGCCAAGGTCAGATCCCGCGTCCCCGGGCATGCAGCTGCCGCAGCACGGTCTCGCCCGGCACCAGCCCGGTGACCACGACGAGCGCGAACGGCACCCGGCGCTCGTGCCAGTTGCTGCGCAGCGCCCGGCCTATCCATTTCCAGGCATCCGAGCGCCGACCAAGGCAGGCATAGGCGAAGGCTAGCTGACCGTAGACCATTGCCGCGCCAGCCCGGCAGGCAGCGATGTCGGGATGCTTGTCGAGCATCCACCGCAGCGCCTCGGCCTTGGTCTCCCACTGCCGGGAGAAGTGCGACCCGTCGCCCCAGGCGATTCGCGCCAGCGGCCGGTCCAGGTAGACGATCGGGTGCCGGCGGGTGGCGCGCAGCACCAGATCCCAGTCCTCGTTGTGGCTGCCCGGGATCTCCTCGTCGATCAGTCCGATCTCGCCGATCAGGGCTGCCCGGCGGATCAGGAAGGTCGATGAGTGCACCATCGCCATCCGTGATCGCAGCAGGTCCTGGTGGGTAACCACGGCGCGGCCGGCCAGCCGCGGGCTGGAGTGACCGGCGAAGTCCACGATGATCCCGCAGCTCGCGAAGTCAGCTCCTGGCCGCGCTGCCAGCGCCTCGACCTGGCTGCGCAGCTTGCCCGGCAGCCACTCGTCGTCGTCATCGCAGAACGCGACCAGCTCCGTCGGCAATGCCAGCACGCCGGTGTTGCGGGCGCCGGCCAGCCCGGGCGTCCGGCTGTTGCGCACCACCTGGACTCTGCTGCCGTCAGCCAGGCTCTGATCCGGCTCGCTGCGGTCATGCACCACGATCGCCCGCAGTTCGCCTGGATAGTCCTGGGCGAGCACCGCTGCCAGCGCGACGCGCAGCTGGGCCGGCCGGTTACAGGTCGGCAGGACCACGCCCACGGCTGGCCAGCCGGTCATGCGGCCGGTCGGGCGTAGCCGTAATGCGAAAGCAGCGGCAGCGTCAGCGCGGTGACCATGCGCCGCTGCCCGGCTGGCATCGCGGTGCGCCATTTCTCGTCCAGCCGGATCGGGATCCGGCCCGTCGTGAAGCGCATCGGGTTACCGGACGCGGTGTGCGCGGCGTGCAGCTCGGCCCAGCGGTCAGCGCCCGCGCCGCCGAGGAATTGCAGGGCCGCGCGGTCGGCGGCGAGCCCGGCGAACGCCGCGATGTCCGTGAGCGTCGCCTCGGGGGCGCGCGCGGCGTCTTCGTACCGCACCCGCAGCACCGGCGTGCCGGTGCGGGCGAGCAGATGCATGGCGCCGTTCTGGGTATTCCACTGCGCCGCCGCGGCAGCGGGCGAGTACCTGGTCATATAGCTCGCTGTCGCCGCGTCCGGCCGGCTGACCGTCTTGGTCCAGGAATAGGCGACGGCGCGGCTGTCCCTTACGACGTGCAGGATCCGCAGGTCGATATCCAGGCGCCGGCCCAGGCAGAACGCCAGCGACGCATGCTTGCTCGAGTCGACGATGAACGAGCAGCCGCTCGCCCCGGCAACCGCCGAGTAGATCCGCTGGTAATACGACGTGTACTCGCCGAGCGCCCGCCGGAATCCTGGCCGCATCGCGGGCCCGGCCAGCAGCGGGACGTACCTGGTGCGGTCGACCGCCTGCTGCAGGGCGGCGACCCGGCCGACGTCTACCCGGTCCCAGCCGCCGAAGGCTGTCTTGCCGACTAGTCCCCAGAACGGGCAGTCGCCGAACGGCTCGCCGCAGCCGCAGCGCTCGCCTGCGACGATGCCGCGCCGCCACAGGTGCACGACCTCGCCGACGGCACAGACCCCCGGCAGCTCGCTGAGCAGCCGCTCGATCAGGGTGCTGCCACTACGGCCGAGGCCGCCCAGGTAGAGGATCCGCGGTCCGGCGGAGCCGTCCACCTGGGCAGCCAGCGGGCTGCTAGTAGGGCAGGAAGCAGATACCGGCGTGGCCATGGACGCCCCCGCAGCCGTCGGTGTTCTGCGCGTTGTCGCTGGCTATCCAGAGGCCAGCGCTGGTGATCTCCATATCGTCCGCGCCGTTGCCGCGGCCCCTGGTGTAGACCGGCGGGTTGGAGGTGATCAGGCCGGTGCCTGGCGAGAGGCCCTCCATGCCGGGCTCGGCCACCGCACCCGGGCCCTGCGCGTCGCAGCCGTTCGAGTTCATCGTCCAGCGCTCGTGTCCGCCGACGTAGACGTTGGTGGTGTCCGCAGCGACGGAGAACAGCGAGTCGCAGCCGGTGTAGTTGATCCAGGTGTGGTGCACCGACGCCTGGGTGGCCGGGAAGGCCGCCGCCGCGTCGCACAGACCGTTGCGCGGGATGCTGGTCGAGAAGCCGTTCGGGTGATAGCCGGTGGTGGCGACGTAAACCGCCGAGTCGCTCGGTGACCAGGCCGCGGCCCGCAGGTAGAACGCCTCGTTCGGAACGCACTGGTACGCCGACGTGCTCTGCGCCTGGCTGCCGTCGAACTCGGGCGAGGTCCAGCCGGTCACGGTCGCGGCCGGCCCGCTCAGGTCGAGCATGAAGATCTGCTCCCGCTGCAGGCCGCCCACCGAGGTGAAGTCGCCTTCCACCAGGTCCAGGGTGCCGCCGTGGCTCAGCTGCTGGTTGTAGACCCTGGTCCCGCCGCTGGAGACGTACATGCCGGAGATGCCCAGGTGGATGAAGCCGTCGTCCTTGCCGGTCGTCGCGTTCAGGCTGGTCATGTAGGGGTTGGCGGTGCTGTTGTTGATCGACGTGTAGTATCCGCCGGCCAGGATGTGGCCGTTGTAGCCCTGCAGCGTCTCGACCTGGGCTGCGGCACTGTGCCCGAAGGCGGTGACCACGGCGCCGGTGCTGGTGTCGATCTCCGCGAGGTTCTTCACCGTGGTGCCGTGCACCGTGGTGAACTTGCCGCCGATGTAGGCGTCCGCGCAGTTGCCGCCGTTGAACGCGATGGTGTTCACCACACCGTTGACGTTCGGGTCCCAGGCGGTGATCGTGTACGGCGCGGTCGCGCGGAAGCTGAAGATGTTGTTGCGGGCGTAGGTGGTGCTCCCCTTCTTGATCGAGGTGAACGTGCCCACCGCGTACATCGTCCCGCCGCACTGCACAAGCTGCCGGACGATCTCGATCGAGCCGTTGGCGGCCAGGGCCGGCGTACCGGACGCCGGCGTCGGTGACACTTCCCCGGCCGGCGACGCGGCCTGCTGTCCCGACGCTGCCATGGACGGTGCCGCGGCGCCTCCCACGCCCAGCGCGATCGTCGCTGCGATCACGCCCGCCCTGCTCAGTAGATGGATACCGCCAACCTGCACTGATACACCCCCAGCTTGAATTACGGGCACTGCCCGCGTCGAATTCAGTAATTATGCCATATCTGCGCGAGACTGCCATCTTTACTCAAATCACTACCTAGCGTAGTTGTACGAATACAGTTAGTAGCGCGGCGCGAAAACACTATTAACTGGCCGCCAGGCATCCCATCGGTACTTGCCGCCAAAGCGGTGATCTGCTGCCTTCAGCTGATGAACTCGGGGAAACCCGCAAGCAATGCACTGGCCATATGCGGGCCGGTTAACGACAACCGCTGGCCTGCCGGTAAGCCGCCTGGCCGGCCCGTAAGCGGGCACCCCCGTGCCCGGCGTTTGCGGCGCAGGGAGCACAGTTTGCGAAAGCGCTCGTGTAGATGCTCGCGCCCGCCGTAACTGGTCGTCAGCTAGTGCTGCTGACCAGCGGATTAATCACCTGAACCAGCATGACCCAGGCTTCAGCCAGCCCCGCCAGGCTGCCGCTCGCCGAGCCGTCCATGGCACCCGCGCCCGGACGTCAGGCGATTGCATAGCAAACCTAGTCAGCGGGTTTTAGCTAGTTTCCTCGCGAAGCCGGAATTCACGGATTACCCGCCGGTTCCCGGTGATCCGCCGGACTCATCCGGCATCGGTAATCATCGCGGCTCCGACGGTGGCGCTCGTTGCCTCATCGATGAGGATCAGGCCGCCTGTCATGCGGTTGCGGGTATACGGATCACAGAACAGCGGCTGCGTTGTCCGCAGCGTCACCCGGCCTATCTCGTTGAGGCCTAGCTGAGTGGCCTGTTCGTCCCGGTGCAAGGTATTCACGTCAAGCCGGTATTGCAGATCGCGCACGATGGTCTTCACCGTGCGAGTGGTGTGCTTGACGATCAGCCGGCTGCCCGCGGCAAGCGGCCTTACCTCACTCATCCAGCACGCCATCGCCTGTATGTCCTGGGCGGCAGGCGGCTGGTTGTGCGGCCGGCAGAACATGTCACCGCGAGAGACATCGAGGTCATCGGCAAGCAGCAGCGTCACCGACATGGGCGGGTAGGCCTCGGCGGCCGGCCCGGCCGCGGTGTCGATCCGCGCGATCGTCGTGGTCAGGCCGGACGGCAGGTGCATAACCTCGTCACCGGGCTTGAGCACCCCGCCGGCGATCTGGCCCGCGTAGCCGCGGTAGTCGTGCAGGTCCGGGTCGGTGGCCTGATGCGGACGGATGACGTACTGCACGGGGAACCGGACATCGATCAGGTTCCGGTCCGAGGCAATGTGCACGTGCTCCAGGTGATGCAGCAGCGACGGCCCGTCGTACCATGGCATGCTCGCCGAGCGCTGCACCACGTTGTCGCCGTGCAGCGCGGAGATCGGGATGAAGGTGAGGTCGCCGATCTCAAGCTTGGCGGCGAACGCGGTGAATTCCTCGGCGATCTGCTCGAAGACCGCGGCGTCGTAGCCGACCAAATCCATCTTGTTCACCGCCAGCACCAGGTGCGGCACCCGGAGGAGCGTCGCCAGGAAGGCGTGCCGCCTGCTCTGCTCGGTCAGCCCGTTCCTGGCGTCGACGAGGATGACCGCGAGGTCAGCGGTCGACGCCCCGGTCACCATGTTCCGGGTGTACTGAACGTGACCTGGCGTGTCCGCGATGATGAATTTCCGCCGTGGCGTGGCGAAGTAGCGGTACGCGACGTCGATGGTGATGCCCTGCTCCCGCTCGGCCCGCAGGCCGTCGGTCAGCAGCGCAAGATTGGTGTACTCCTCGCCCCGCTCGCGGCTGGTGCGCTCCACCGCGGCAAGCTGGTCCTCGAAGATGGACTTGGAGTCATACAGCAGCCGCCCGATCAGCGTGCTCTTGCCGTCGTCCACCGAGCCGGCCGTCGCCAGCCGGAGGATGTCCATGTGCCGGTCTGCCTCGGCCGGGCCGGTGCCCGCCGCGCTCTGCGCCGCCATCATCAGAAGTACCCTTCCCGCTTGCGGTCTTCCATCGCTGCCTCGCTGGCCCGGTCATCCGCGCGGGTCTGGCCCCGCTCGGTGATCCGGGTCGCCCCGATCTCGGCTATCACGTCCTTGATGGTGGCCGCGGTGGACGCCACCGCGCCGGTGCAGGTCATGTCGCCGACGGTACGGTAGCGGACGCTCGCCTCGAAGACGGGCTCGTCGTCCGCGCTGGTAATGAAGGGGTTCTCCGCCAGCAGGATCCCGTCCCGCTCGAAGACGGCCCGCTGGTGCGCGAAGTAGATGGCCGGGATCTCCAGGCCCTCCCTGGCGATGTAGTGCCATACGTCAAGCTCGGTCCAGTTCGACAGCGGGAACACCCGGATGTGCTCGCCGCGGCGGATCCGGGTGTTGTAGATGTTCCACAGCTCGGGGCGCTGGTTCTTCGGGTCCCACTGGCCGAACTCGTCCCGGAACGAGAAGACGCGTTCCTTCGCCCTGGCCTTCTCCTCATCTCGCCGGGCGCCGCCGAACACCGCGTCGAACCGGTGCTCCGCGATGCCGTCCAGCAGGGTCGTCGTCTGCAGCCGGTTGCGGCTTGCCCAGCGGCCGGATTCCTCGACGACCTTCCCGGCATCGATCGACTCCTGCACCGACGCCACGATCAGCCGGACGCCGAGCTCGTCGGCACGCCGGTCCCTGAACTCGAGCACCTCGGGAAAGTTGTGCCCGGTATCGATGTGCATGACCGGGAACGGGATGCGGGCCGGCGCGAACGCCCGCTCCGCCAGGGCAAGCATGACGATCGAGTCCTTGCCGCCGGAGAACAGCAGCACGGGCCGCTCGAACTCGGCCGCGACCTCGCGCATCACGTGGATGGACTCGGCCTGCAGGACGTCAAGCTGCGAGAGCAGGTAGTCAGAACGCGTCGCTGCCATCAGGAAACTCCGGCTATAGGGAACGGGCGGTGTTGCGCTGGCGGTGCTAGCTGTACGGGCCGTGCGGGCTACTGGCCGGCGCTCGCGGCGGAGCCGATCGCCGCGAGTAGCGGGCCGGCCAGCGGGGCCAGGCAGATCAGGATATCGGGCAGCGAGGGGTGCTCTTGGTTATAGGCAAGCTTCGAGCCGTCAATCCGGGAAGCGTGCAGCCCGGCCGCCCGCGCCACCGCGACCGGCGCGGCGGAGTCCCACTCGTACTGCCCGCCGCTGTGGATGTAGGCATCGGCGTCCCCGCAGATCACCGCGGCAGCCTTGGCGCCGGCCGAGCCGAGCGGTACCAGCGTGGCACCGGCCTCGGCGGCCAGCAGCTTGATGAACGCCGGCGGCCGGGTCCTGCTAACGATGAAACGAAGATTACCCGGCAGCTCCGGCTGGCCGCTGACGGCAGCGCCGGGGCCGGCCGCGGCAGCGCCATGGCCGGCCAGCGAGCCGGCCGCCGTGCCGGGCGGCTCGGCGGTACTGAGCACCTTGTCCTGGGCCGGCAGCGCGACCGCGCCCGCGGTCAGCTCGCCAAGCTCCCAGAGCGCCACGTGCACGGCCCAGTCGGTCCGGCCGGGCTCACCGAACTCCCTGGTACCGTCCAGCGGATCCACGATCCAGACCCGGCTGGCCGACAGCCGGGCGTCGTTGTCGTTACCCTCTTCGGACAGCACGGCATCGGCCGGCCGCAGCCTGGCCAGCTCGGCCGCCAGGAATTCGTGCGACTGCCGGTCACCGGCCTTCCGCAGCGCGTCCGGATCACCGCCCGCCGCGCGCAGCTCAAGCAGGCGCCGACCCGCCTCGGCCGCTAGGTCATGGGCAAGGCGATGGTCATCGGACATCATCCGGCAGGGCTCCATCCAGTGGTTGTCCCGCGGCGCGGGACTAGTAGGCCCCGGACCCGCGCAGTACCGCCGAACTCGTCTTCCACAAGATCTGCAGGTCGAGGACCAGCGACCAGTTCTCTACGTAGCGTAGATCAAGCCGGACTGATTCCTCCCAGGACAGATCTGACCGGCCGTTGACCTGCCACAGCCCGGTGAGACCCGGCTTGACCACCAGCCGGCGCCGAACGTAGTCCCCGTACCTGGCCGCCTCATCGGGCAGCGCCGGCCGCGGGCCGACCAGCGACATGTCCCCGCGCGCTACGTTGATCAGCTGCGGCAGCTCGTCCACCGACCAGCGGCGGAGCCGTGCACCGACCGCGGTAATCCGCGGATCGTTACGAATCTTGAAGAGCACGCCGTCTTTCTCGTTGCTGACCGCGAGCTGCGCCTTGCGGTCCTCCGCGTCCAGCACCATCGTGCGGAACTTATACACGGTGAAGGCGCGGCCGTCCTTGCCCACCCTGGTCTGCCTGAACAACGCCGGGCCGCCGTCGGAGACCCTGATGGCGATGGCCACGGCGATGAACACCGGCGCCAGCAGCAGCAGCGCCGTTACCCCCACGACCTTGTCGAAGGCATCCTTGATGACCTGCTTGGCACCGGTGAACTCCGGGTGATCGACGTGCAGTAGCGGCAGCCCGGCCACCGGCCTGATCGTCGTGCGCGGCCCGGCGACATCCAGCAGGGCAGGGGCGACACACAGGTCGGTGCCGGTCTTTTCCAGTTCCCAGGCAAGCTCACGGAGCCGGATGCCGCTCATCTCGGGGCAGGCGAGCACGGCAACGGTGTCGGCGCCGTACCGCCGCACCACGCTGGCGACGTTGCGCAGGCCGCCGACCAGCGGAATCCCGTTGACCTCGGAATCACCCTCCGGGCCGGCCACGCAGGCGGCCACGACGGACAGTCCGTGATAGGTCTCCCGGCGCAGTTCCCTGGCCAGGTCGGCGACGACCGGCGTGTGGCCGACGGCCACTACCCGGCGCATGCAGCTGCCCATCGTGCGCAGCCGGTGCAGCCGCTTGCGCAAGAAGAACCTGGCGGTCAGGCTGGACATGGTGAGACACGGCAGCGCGATGACCACGTAGCCACGGGCAATTTCCGTCTTCGTCGCGTAGGCCGCGATCGCGACGGCGGCGGTCAGCGTCAATCCGGCGTTCACTACCCGGCGGAACTCATCCGTGCCGACCCCGATGAAGCGTGAGTCGTATCCGCCAGTGAGCGCCACGATGCAGAGCCAGATCAGCGGCAGGCTCAGGCTGAGCGCCAGGTACCTGCTCGGCGGAATGCCGCCCCCGTCAAACCGCAGCTTGAGCGCCAGCATGCCGCTCGCCAGCGCGCAGAGGCCATCCGCCGTGATGACCTGGCGCAGGTAACCGCTCGTCCACACCGCCGGTGTCTGCGCAGCCAGGCGAGCGAGCACCCTGTCAGCTCGCCGGTCCCCCGTGACGGCTGTCTGACCTGACACTATGGCACCCGACCTCTCCCCACCGCCACGCCGACGTTTGCAGCGCGTTCACCCCGCCTTGCATAGGGAAGACGCCTAGCCAAATGGGACGGTTGACAGCTTTCCCCGCGATCTGAGCATCATAGGCTAGATAACAGTGAGTTAACATACTTGCCCGAAGCGGTCATCATGCCTCTGACCATGCAATATCCCAGTAATCACCGGGGATTCGGACGGAAATCTGCCGGTAAAATATCGGGGTGAAATTCGTTCTGGGCGGCGGCTAGGCCGTCGGCCAGCAGCGCGCGGGCGGCATCGGCGGCCCGGCCGATCACGGCCGGCAGTTGCTTGCGCTCAGCGGCGGAGAAATCACGCAGCACGAACGCCGCGGGGTCCATCCGGCCAGGCGGCCGGCCGATGCCGACCCGGACGCGGTAGTAGTCCCGGCTGGCCAGGGCGGCGGTAACGGACCGGAGCCCGTTATGTCCGTTATCACCGCCGCCAAGCTTCAGCCTGATCGTGCCGAAGGGGACGTCCAGCTCGTCGTGCACGACGAGCACGCGCTCCGACGGGACCTTGTAGAAGCTCCGCACCGCCGCGACCGGACGGCCAGCGAGGTTCATGTACGACAACGGCTTGGCCAGCGTGACCGGCAGCCCGGCTAGCCGGCCGACGGCTACCGACGCGCCAGAGCGGTCCCGCTTGAACCGCGCGCCGATCTGCGCGGCGAGCACGTCGGCCACCATGAACCCGGCGTTGTGCCGGTTGCCCGCATACTCGGGACCGGGGTTGCCGAGCCCCGCGATCAGCCAGCGCTCGTCCGCCATCCGCGCTCACCCCAGGCCGGGCTCACCGCCGGCTGGCCTGCTGGGCTGGCCAGCCGGGAATCCAGGTCAGCCAGTTTCCTCGGCACTGGCCGGTGGCGCGCTGTCGGGCACCGGCGCAGGCTCGCCGTCCACCGGCGCGGCCGGCTCCTCGGCCTCGATGCCGAGATCGGCCTCCATCTGCTCGGCAGTCGGCGCGGCGATGACATGCAGCACGAGCAGATCCTCGTCGACGGCCAGCGTCGCGCCCTCGGGCAGCAGCAAGTCGCCCGCATGCACCGCCGTGCCGATCGTCATGCCCTCCACGCTGACCTCGATCCCGGTCGGGATGTTGGTCGCCTCCGCCTCGACGGCAATCTGCACGAGCTGCTGGTCGAGCAGGCCGTCCGGGGCGATGTCGCCGGTCACCTGCACGGCCACGTCGACGGTCACCTTCTCGCCGTGGGTGACCAGGATCAGGTCCACGTGCTCGACCGAGCCCCTGATCGGATCCCGCTGTACCGCCTTCGGCAGCGCGAGCTCGTTGCCGCCGGGCAGCCCTTCGAGCCGGATCAGCACGTTGGCCTTCCGCAGCGCCAGCAGCACTTCGTGGCCCGGCAGGCTTACGTGCCGGGTATCCGTACCGTGGCCGTACAGCACGGCGGGCACCCGGCCCTGGCGCCGGATCTGGCGGGCGGCGCCCTTGCCGAACTGGTCGCGCGGCTCGGCGGCGATGCGTACCTCGGACACGGTGGGACTCCTCAGCGATAAGAAAATTCCTGCGCAGTCTAGCCGACTGCGGCCCTGGCCAGTCCGCGCGCTGCGCAGTTCCGCCGTACCGCGCGGTTCAGCTCCCCCGTAGGCGTGGGTCAGCTCCGCCGTGGCGCGCGGGTCAGCTCTGCCCGTCGAACAGGCTGGTCACTGATCCGTCGCTGAACACCTCGTTGATCGCGCGTGCGATCAGCGGCGCGATGGACAGCACGGTGAGCTTGTCGAACCGCTTCTCCGCCGGGATCGGCAGCGTGTTGGTGACGACGATTTCGCTGATCCTGGAGTTCTTCAGGCCGTCCACCGCTGACCCGGACAGCACCCCGTGCGTGGCAGTCACGATCACCTTGGCGGCTCCCTGCTCGAACAGCAGGTCGGCCGCGTTCACGATCGTCGCTCCGGTGTCGATCATGTCGTCCACCAGGATGCAGGTCCGGCCCGCCACCTCGCCAACCACCTCGAGGATCTTCACCTTGTTGGCCACGTCGGTGTCGCGGCGCTTGTGGATGATCGCCAGCGGGCAGCTGAGCCGGTCGGTCCACCGCTCGCAGACCCTGACCCGCCCGGCATCCGGCGCCACCACGGTTACCTCGGACAGATCCAGCCTCTCCTCGATGTAGGAGGCCAGGATCGGCAGCGCGAAGAGGTGGTCGACCGGCCCGTCGAAGAACCCCTGGATCTGGGCCGTGTGCAGGTCGACGGCCATCAGCCGGTCCGCTCCCGCGGTGGCGAACAGGTCGGCCATCAGCCGGGCCGAGATCGGCTCCCGGCCGCGGCTCTTCTTGTCCTGGCGGGCGTAGCCGAAGAAGGGGGCGACCACCGTGATGCGCTTCGCCGACGCCCGCTTGAGGGCGTCCACCATGATCAGGTGCTCCATGATCCACTGGTTGATCGGCGCGGTGTGGCTTTGCAGCACGAAGGCATCACAGCCGCGGACCGACTCCAGGAACCGCACAAAGATCTCGCCGTTCGCGAAGTCGTACAGCCTGGTCGGTGTCGGCTCGATGCCGAGGCAGCCGGCGATTTCGGTGGTCAGGCCGGGGAATGCCCGGCCGGAGAAAAGCAGCAGCTTCTTCTCGCCGGTGGCCGTGATGCCAGTCACTTGTCCCGCGCTCCCTCATCTGGCGGCGAGCCCGCCCGGGCGCCCGCCACGTCGCCCGGAGTGCCAGGCTTGCCGCGGCCGGGGACCGGGCCGCCATGGCCGGCCGCCTGCTCCTGCCCTGCCAGTGTGGTGCCTGGCACGAGGTGCGCGAAAGGCCCGACACTGGTACCGGGGCCGATCACGGCGGATTCGCAGACCGACTGGATCACCGTGGCCCCGGCCGCGACTGTGGTGTCACGGATCAGGCAGCCAGGGCCGATCCTGGCCCCGGCTGCGATGACCGTGCTGCCCTCCAGCTGATTGCCCGGCCCGATCTCGGTATCCGGCTCCAGCTGCACGCTGACGTCGATCCAGGTGGACGCGGGATCGTGGATGGTCACCCCGGCCTGCATCCAGCGCGCGAGCACGCGCTCGTTCAGTACCCGCCTGGCCCAGGCGAGCTGGGCTTGATCGTTCACGCCAAGCACCTCGTCAGGATCCCGGCACGCCACGGTGGCCACCTGGTAGCCATCACCGCGCAGGATGCCAACGGCATCGGTGAGGTACTCCTCGCCCTTGGCATTGTCGGTGGGCACCCGCTTGACGACATCGGCGAGCAGGTCACCGGCGAACGCGTAGACGCCTGAGTTGATCTCGGTGATGACCCGCTCGGCGGCGGTGGCATCCGAGTCCTCCACGATCCCGGCGAAGCCGTCGGCGGCATCCCGGACGATCCGGCCGTAGCCGGCCGGGTCGTCGACGACCGCGGTGAGCACGGTAACGGCGGCGGCGCCGGATTCATGCACCGCGACGAGCTCGGCGAGCGTCTGTGACCGCAGCAGCGGGGTGTCCGCGTAGGTGACGACGATCGTGCCGTGGATCATGCCGACCGACTCGATTACCGTCCGTACCGCGTGCCCGGTTCCGCCCCGGCGCTCCTGGACGACCATCGTCGCGTCCGGCGCCTGCGCAGCGAGCTGCCTGGCCACCTGGCCACGGGCCTGCCCGGTGACGACGACCAGGCGCTGCGGCGCGAGCTCGCGCGCGGTCGCCAGGACATGGCCCAGCATGGTCCGCCCGCAGAATCTCGTGCAGGACCTTCGGAGTACGGGTCTTCATCCGCGTGCCCTCACCCGCTGCGAGGATGATGACGGCGGCCGGACCGCTCGCGCTCACTAGGCTCCTTTGGTGTTGGTGCAGGTGCATTTGTGCAGGCACAAGGCAGGAGGACCCCCCGCCGGTTCACGTTCCGGACTCCCGCAGGATACCGCCAGGCACGGTGACGCACCCCGGGACGGGCCGATCAGAGCGCTGACGTCGCGGCCGCGGAGAAGTTCTGGCTCGCGGCGGCGGCTGCCGCGCCAGCGCAATTTCAGGAAGACAGCGCTCAAGAAGCACAGCCCCGTCACCACTCGCAGGAACGCCGGTGCGGGCTATCACGGACGCCTCCGCATCGACGTACGGAGCAGCGCAGACCGGTACGGCAAGATCGGGGGGTGGACCGCCGCTGCCATGGCGAGCGGGGCCTTAGCCCGGACCGCGGGGGCCCGCCAAGTCGGTATCGTGGTTGCGCGACCTGTCCGGCAACTCCGGCTGAGACGACTGTCCGGCGTAGGGTAATTGGCAGCCCACAGGACTTTGAATCCTGTTTGTCCTGGTTCGAGTCCAGGCGCCGGAACTACCCGTTTTGCTACTGCTGATCACGGGCGTTCCTGGCGTGCTGCCTGGCGCCCGCCTTCGCGGGCGGCCAGGCAGCCGGCCAGCATCACCGCGCTGGCTGGTTTTCGCTGGTCGCTGCTGATACCCGGGGTACGGCAGAGCGGTCAGGAAAATGTGATCCTGCCGACAGTCAGGCAAAGATTGCGGCTGAACCCTTGCGCAACCTACGGTATCGTAGCCTACGGTTACGTAAGCGTATTTGCATTGGCCCCTGACCATGGTGTATGCGAAGCCGCTCGCCATCTGTCCGCTGAAATCCAGCCGAGCGAGGAGCGCCAATGACCGCTATCACCGAACGCGCCGGAACGCGGCGCGAGTACCTGCGCCCGCCGCAGGTACCCGCCCCGGGCCCGCGTCCGGACGTCGAGCCCGAGCCGAGCAGCACCTTCGAGCGGGTGCTCGTCGCCACTTTCGTCGCGGTGCCGTTCCTTGCCCTGGTGGCCGCCGTGCCGGTGGCCTGGGGCTGGGGCCTGGGCTGGCACGACATCGTCATCGCCATCGCCTTTTACCTGATCTCCGGGCTCGGGATCAGCATGGGCCTGCACCGGTACTTCACCCACGGGTCGTTCAAGGCCGTCCGCGGGTTCAAGATCGCGCTGGCGATCGCCGGGTCGCTCGCAATCGAGGGGCCGGTGATCACCTGGGTCGCCGATCACCGCAGGCACCACAAGTTCAGCGACAAGGAGGGCGACCCGCACTCGCCGTGGCGTTTCGGGAATGACTGGAAGGCGCTCACCAAGGGCCTTGCCTTCGCCCATACCGGCTGGCTTTTCGACGGCGAGGTCACGTCCCCGGAGAAGTTCTGCCCGGACTGGCTGGCCGACTCCGACATTTCCAGGATCTCCCGGTGGTTCCCCTGGCTGGTCACGGCCTCCCTGCTGGCACCTGCCCTGATCGGCGGGCTGTGGTCGATGTCCTGGCAGGGTGCGGTCACCGCGTTCTTCTGGGCCAGCCTGGTCCGGGTTGCCTTCCTGCACCACGTCACCTGGTCGATCAACTCCATCTGCCACACCTTCGGCAAGGAGGAGTTCGAGGTCAGGGACAAGTCAAGGAACGTGTCCTGGCTGGCGATCCTGTCCTTCGGCGAGTCCTGGCACAACCTGCATCATGCCGATCCGACCTGCGCCAGGCACGGCGCGCTCAAGGGCCAGATCGACATCGCGGCGCGCGGGATCTGGCTGGCCGAGAAGCTCGGCTGGGCCTATGACGTCCGCTGGCCCGATGCGGTCCGGCTGTCCGCCAAGCAGACCGGCAGCGGCCGGCCGCTCGGCTCGATGACCACCCGCCAGGCGGCCAAGACGACTAACGCGGTTGGCTGACCTGCCCACCGGTCGCCATGATGGAGCAGTGACGAGCCAGCCCGCTGGACCTAACCGGAAACGAATGACCGGCAAGGAACGCAGACAACAGTTGCTAGACATCGGCCGCAGGCTATTCGCTGAGCGCGGCCTCGACGGCACCTCCATTGAGGAGATCGCCGCGCAGGCAGGCGTGTCCAAGCCGGTGGTATACGAGCACTTCGGCGGGAAGGAAGGGCTGTACGCGGTCGTCGTGGACCGGGAGGTAGACCGCTTCCTGTCGATGGCGACCAGGCTGCTGGAAGGCGAGGACACCAGGGAGAAATTCGAGGCTGCGGCGATATCCCTGCTCAGGTACATCGAGGAGAACACGGACGGGTTCCGCATCCTGGTTCGCGATTCCCCGCCGGGCTCAGGATCTGGCACCTTTGCCAGCCTGATCAGCGACATCGCCAGCCAGGTCGAGTACATACTCGGCGACGTCCTGGCGGCCAGAGGCTACGACCCGAAGCACGCGCCGATGTACGCCCAGATGCTGGTCGGCATGGTGGCCTTCACCGGCCAGTGGTGGCTGGACGCGCGCAAGCCCAAGCTGGAAGAGGTCGCTGCCCACCTGGTCAATATGGCCTGGAACGGGCTTTCCCAGCTCGACCCAGAGCCGCAGATCTCCGCCGAGGTCATCAAGAAGTTAAGGGAAAAGCGGCGCTAGCGGCGTTTCGCGACCGCGAATACCCGGCGGAATGGCAGCACCGTGCCGTATGCCGCGGCCGGATAAGCCACCCGCGCCCTGGCGCCGTATTCCGCGAGGAACTCACCAGCCGCCCGTTCATCGAGCGCCGCTAGGACCGGCCGCAGGCCAGTTCCCTGGTACCAGTCAACGACGGGATCGGTGCCCGGCAGGACATGCAGGTAGGTGGTCTCCCACGCGTCGACCTCGCAGCCTGCCCCGGCAAGCAGGTCCAGGTACTCGGCCGGCTGGGCCGACTGGCGGTTCAGCTGGACGCCCGCGAGCAGCGGGCGCCACCGCGGTGAGCAGGCCAGTTCCCTGAGGATCTCGTGACTCGGCTGATCGAAGTTGCCCGGCACCTGAAGTGCCAGCCAGCCGCCGGACGCCAGCAGGCCCGGCCACCGGGCCAGTACCGCCAGGTGATCGGGGATCCATTGCAGCGCAGCGTTGGAGATGATGACGTCGGCGGGCCGGGCCGGGCGCCAGTCCCGCAGATCCGCGAGCATGAAGCTGACCCGCCCGGCGGCTTCCGCGCTGGCCTCCGGCAGGCGGCCGGCCGCCCGGATCATCTCCGGCGAGTTGTCCACGCCGATGACCTCCGCGGCCGGCCACCGGGTCGCCAGCGCGGCGGTCAGGTCGCCTGGCCCGCAGCCCAGGTCAGCGACCAGGCCAGGATCCGCGGCGCCGACCCGCCCGAGCAACTCGAAGAATGGCCTGCTGCGCTGGCCGCCGAATCGCTGGTACTGGCCAGGATCCCACATTGCGGTCCTCCTGAATCCTCGACATCGAGATATCCGGTTACGGTGTACAAGAGTGAATTCTTGATGTCAAGAGATATGCTTCGGGTCATGGCCGAGCAGCTCGGCGGCGCGATCAGCTCGCCGCTGCGGGACGAAGTGGATGGCCTGGTGGCCGGCTGGCGGGCCGAGCGACCGGACCTTGACGTCGCGCCGCTGCAGGTGCTGAGCCGGGTATCCCGGCTGGCCAGGCACCTTGACCGGGCCCGCAGGGCGGCATTCGCCGCGCATCAGCTGGAGACCTGGGAATTCGACGTGCTGTCCGCGCTACGTCGGCAGGGGCCGCCTTATCAGCTGAGCCCGGGCACGCTGCTCCGGGCCACCCTGGTCACCTCCGGCACCATGACCAACCGGATCGACCGGCTGGCCGCGGCCGGGCTGGTCCGCCGTCACCGGGATCCGCAGGACAAGCGCGGCGTGCTGGTCACGCTGACCGCGCGCGGCAAGGAGGTGGCCGACGCGGCGCTGGCCGACTTGCTGCGGCGCGAGCGGCTGCTGCTGACCGAGCTCAGCGCCGCGGAGCAGGCGGAACTGGCCGGGCTGCTGCGGGTGCTGCTCGCGCCGCTGGACGCGCGGGACAGCGGATGCGCCGAGCCGTAGCCGCGATGCTGGCGGTGGCGGTGGCCGTCGCCATGGCGGTTGCGGCGATCGTGCTGGTCACGGTGAGCGGGCCGGGCCGCCCGCGGCAGGCGGCGGGCCCGCGGCAGCCGGCCCGGACCGGCGCCAGGCCGACCGCCAGCTACTACCTGTCCCTCGGCGACTCGCTGTCCCGCGGCGTCCAGCCGGACCGGGCCGGCGCCAGCGTCCCGACCGGCCAGGGCTACCCCGATCAGCTCTATGCGATGCTGCGTCCCGGCGATCGCGCGCTGCGGCTGGTCAAGCTCGGCTGCTCCGGCGAGACTACCGGCACGATGATCCATGGCGGCATCTGCCGCTACCCGGCCGGATCCCAGCTGGCCGCGGCCGTCAGGTTCCTGCGGGCGCACCGCGGCCGGGTTTCCCTGGTCACGATCGACATCGGCGCGAACGACCCGAATTCGTGCATTTTCCATCCGAGCCTCGGCAACGTCGCTCGCTGCGTCGAGTCCAGCATCCCGGGCGCGGTCCGGAACCTGGCCAGGATCCTGCGCACGCTGCGGACGGCGGCCGGGCCGGGGGTCGCCGTCATCGGCATGAGCTATTACGTGCCCGAGCTGGCGGAATGGCGGGACGGCCTGGTCGGCCAGGCCCTGGCCCGGCTCAGCGAGCGGCTGGCGGCCGGCTACAACAACCTGCTGGCCGGCGCCTACTCCGCGGCCGGCGCCCGGGTGGCTGACGTGGCCGGCGCGTTCCGTAGCGCGGATTTCGCCGGCCAGGTCAGCCTGCCCGCGGCCGGCCCGGTGCCGCGCAATGTCGCGCTGATCTGCTCCTGGACCTGGGCGTGCGCCCGGCCGCCGCGCGGGCCCAACCAGCACGCCAACTCGGCCGGCTACCGCGTTATCGCGCGGGCCTTCCGGCAGGCCGGCCTTCGCTCAGCCGGCCAGTTCCTCGGCCAGCTCCAGCCAGCGTTCCTCCAGGCCTTCCTTCTCCGCCTGGACCGCGCGCAGCTGCGCGCCGAGGTCGATCAGCGCGGCATAGTCACTGACGCTGGCCGTCAGCGCGGCGGTCAGCTCCGCTTCCTGCCGGGATACCGTCGCGAGCTGGCGTTCCAGCCTGCTGAGCTCCTTCTGGCCGGCCCGCTGCCTGGCGGCCGGTGACGGCGTCCTGGCTGGCTCCGGGCGGCCAGCCGCCGACTCGGCGGCCCGCTCGCGTTCGCGAAGCACCAGGTACTCGCCGATGCCGCCGCCCAGATAGGCAAGCCGGCCGCCGGTCAGCGCCAGCACGTGGTCGGTAACCCGCTCCAGGAAGTAGCGGTCGTGGCTGACCACCACCAGCGATCCCGGCCAGCTGTCCAGCAGGTCCTCGAGCTCGGTCAGCGTCTCGATATCGAGGTCGTTGGTCGGCTCGTCAAACAGCAGCACGTTCGGCTCGGCCATCAGCAGCATCAGCAGCTGCAGCCTCCGGCGCTCGCCGCCGGACAGTTCGCCGACCGGCGTCCACTGCTTGTCGCCGCCCAGGCCGAGCCGCTCAAGCAGCTGGCTGGCGGACAATTCACCCTTGCCGAGCTGCACGTTGCGGCGAACCTGCTCGGCAGCCGCAAGCACCCGCAGCGCAGGATCAAGGCCGTCCGCCTCCTGGGTCAGGCAGCCGATCCGGACGGTCTTGCCGCGGATCACCCGGCCCCGGACGGTAAGGCCCGGCCGATCCCCGGCCGGCCGATCCCCGGCCGGCCGATCCCCGGCCGGCAATGTCCCGGCGAGCAGCCGCAGCAGCGTGGTCTTCCCGCTCCCGTTGATGCCCACCACGCCTACCCGGTCACCGGGGCCGAGCTGCCAGCTAACGTGATCGAGCAGTGTCCGGTGCCCGGCCAGCACGGTGACATCCGCGATGTCGAGCACGGTCTTGCCGAGCCGGCCGGCCGCCAGCCTGGCCAGTTCCACCCGGTCCCGTGGCGCCGGCTCGCCGTCGATCAGCGCGGTGGCCGCCTCGATCCGGAACTTCGGCTTGCTCGTCCTGGCCGGCGGGCCGCGCCGAAGCCAGGCGAGTTCCTTGCGCAGCAGGCTGCGCCGCCGCCGGTCGGCCGCATCGGCGAGCCTGGCCCGCTCCGCCCTGGCCAGCACGTAGGCGGAATAACCTCCCTCGTACGAACTGACTTTCCCGTCGGCGACCTCCCAGGTGCGCTCGCAGACCGCATCGAGGAACCAGCGGTCGTGCGTGACCACGACGAACGCCTGGGCCTGCGCGCGCAGATAGCCCGCCAGCCAGCCGATTGCCTCGATGTCCAGGTGGTTGGTCGGCTCGTCAAGCAGCAGCAGGTCGTGATCGCGGCACAACACCGCGGCCAGCCCGGCCCGGCGGCGCTCACCGCCGGAAAGCCGTTCGGCCAGGGCGTCCAGGCTTATGCCGCCGAGCAGCGCGCCGGCCACCCCGCGCGTCCGCGGGTCGGCTGCCCAGGAATGCTCGGGGATCGCGCCGAAGACAAGCTCCCCGACGCGGCCGGCCAAATCCTCGCTCTGCGGCAGGTAGCCGAGCTGCAGGCCACTGGTGCGGGTGACCCGGCCGGAGTCCAGCCCGGCGGTTCCGGCCAGCGCGGCGAGCAGCGTGGACTTGCCCGCGCCATTGCGCCCGACGACGCCGATCCGGTCCCCGGCTGCGACGCCGAGCGAGACGCCGTCAAGCAGTACCTGAGCACCGAACGCCTTGGCCGCGGCCTCCAGGTTGACCAGGTTCACGCCTGCTCCGGTCCAGGGCTGATGGCTGCGCCCGGGGCCGGCCCGTGCACCCTGGTCACCGCCCGGCACACCCCAGCGCCGGCCAGCGAGACCGCGAGCTCACGCGCGTGCCCGGCGTCGGCGGCAAGAAATGCGCAGGTTGGCCCCGACCCGGAGACCATGGCGCCGATGGCGCCGAGCTCGCGGCCTGCCGCCAGCGTGCGGCGGAGCCCGGGGCGCAAGGACAGCGCGGCCGGCTGCAGGTCGTTGACGAGCAGCGGGCCGACCGCGGCCGGATCAGCCGACCGCAGCGCGGCCATCAGCTCCGTGCTGAGCTGCGGCGGCGCACGGCCAACCGCAGGCCCGGCGGCAGCGCCGGTGCCGACCAGGCTGCCGACCGAGGACCTGCGGGCGGCCCGGGCCGCTCGGAGCCGGTCGCAGGCCGCGTAGACCTCGGCCGTCGGCAGCCCCACGGCGGCAAAGGCGAGCACCCAGTGGTACGTACCGGCGGCCAGCGCCACGGTGAGCTGCTCGCCCCGGCCGAGACCTACGGCGGTACCGCCAAGCAGGGCGAACGCGACATCGCTGCCGACGCCCGCCGCCACCGCGGCGAGGTCCGGCCCGGACAGGCCGGCCTGCCAGAGCTCATTGCAGGCAACCAGCGTGGCGGCGGCGTCCGCGCTGCCGCCGGCCAGCCCGGCGGCCACCGGGATGCGCTTGCGGATCTCAATCGCCACCCCCTGTCCGGCCGCGCCCAGGGGCCCGGGGCCGGGGGCCTTGCGGCCAGCCGGAGCATTGCGGCCCGCCGGGCGGGCGGCCCTGGCAAGTGCCGCCGCGGCGCGGGCGGCCAGGTTCGCCTGGCCGACCGGGACCGCGGCCGCGTCCTCGCCGGTTACCCGGACGGTGGTCCGGCCGGCCGGGCGAACCGTCACCTCGTCGAACAGCGAGACGGCGTGGAAAACCGTCACCAGCTCGTGGTATCCGTCGGCACGCAGCGGCCCGACGGCGAGCTGGAGGTTCACCTTCGCGGGCACCCGGACGGTCACTGGGGTCACGATTACATGATCGTACGCGGCCAGCAGACTACCCCGCGAGCGCCGCTGTGCCCTGGTCAGCCGCCTGCCCCGGCACCCGGCCGCCCGCCTGCCCCGGCACCCGGCCACCCGCCCGGGTGACCAGCCAGCCGGGCCGCCGCGATCCGGCCGAACTCGGCTACCCCGAGCGACTCGCCGCGCAGCGCAGGATCGATCCCGGCCGCCCTGATCACCCGCTCCGCATCGGCCGCCGAGCCTGCCCAGGACGCCAGCGCGGCGCGGAGCGTCTTGCGCCGCTGCGCGAACGCCGCGTCCACCAGGGCGAATACCACGTCGCGGGCCGGGCGGCCATCCGGCCCGCCGGCCTGGCCCGGGTGCCGCGCGAACGCGACCAGCCCGGAATCGACCCTCGGCACCGGCCAGAACACGCTCCTGGGCACCGATCCGGCCCGGCGCACCTCGGCGTACCAGGCAAGCTTGACCGACGGTACTCCGTAGATCCTGCTTCCCGGCGGCGCGGTCATCCGGTCGGCCACCTCGGCCTGGACCATGACCAGCCCGCGGCCCAGCGACGGCACCGTGGCCAGCAGGTGCAGCAGCACCGGGACCGCGGCGCTGTACGGCAGGTTCGCCACCAGCGCGGTGGGCGGGTCATCAGGCAGTTCTCGCACCCGGGCCGCGTCTGCGGTCAGCACCCGGAGCCGTCCGGCGAGCCCGGGGGCCCGCGCCGCGACCGTGCGCGGCAACTCCGCGGCGAGCAGCGGGTCGAGCTCGACCGCGGTCACCTGCCGGGCGGCGGCGAGCAGCGGCAGCGTCAGTGAGCCGAACCCCGGGCCGACCTCAAGCACGACATCGTCCGGCGCGAGCCGGGCCAGTGCCGTGATCCGCCGGACCGTGCCCGCATCGGTGACGAAGTTCTGGCCGAGCCGCTTGGCGGGCCTGATGCCGAGCCGGCCAGCCAGCTCCCTGATGTCGGCGGGCCCGAGCAGGCCCACGCCCGCCACGCTAGGCCTGCCAGCGGCCGAAAACGCGCTCGCCGGTAGCGGCGATGACCGCGCCCAGCCCGGCAACGTCAAGCTGCTTCACCTCGGCGATGCAGCGCAGCGTGTGCGCGACCATGGCGGGCGCGTTCGGCTTGCCCCGGTGCGGCACCGGGGTGAGAAACGGCGCATCGGTCTCGACCAGGATCAGCTCGGCGGGTGCCGCCGCCGCCGCGTCCCTGAGCCGCTGCGCGTTGGCGAATGTCACGTTTCCGGCGAAGCTCATCACATACCCGGCCGCCGCGCACCGCTTCGCCATCGCCTCGTCACCGGAGAAGCAGTGGAACACGACCTGCCCCGGTGCGCCCTCTTCGTCCAGCAGTCGCAGCACGTCGTCGTGCGCTTCCCGGTCATGGATCATCAGCGGCTTGCCCGCCGCCTTGGCGATCGCGATGTGCCCGCGGAACCAGTCCCGCTGCACCGCAGGGTCGGCCCAGTCCCGGTAATAGTCAAGCCCGGTCTCGCCGACGGCGCGTACCTGCGGCAGCGCTGCCAGCGCGGCGATCTCGGCCAGCACCGCGTCGGCGCCACCTGGCTGCGCCGCCGCGGTCGCCGTCTCGTTCGGGTGGATGGCGACCGCCGCGTAGACGGGCTCATGCTCGGCGGCGCAGGCAGCCGCCCACCGCGACGAGGGGAGGTCGCAGCCGACCGTGATCATCCGGGTAACCCCGGCCGTGCGGGCGTCGGCAATGATCTCGGCGACCGGGCGCTCGATCATGTCCAGGTGGCAGTGGCTGTCAAACGCCTCGGCCGGCCGCGCGGCGCCGGGCGCCAGCGGAGCCGGCTCCTCGGCGCCCGCCGCCGGGCGGCGGCTCACGCCCGCTCCAGCCTGGCCAGCTCCTCCTCGGCGACCGACGGGTCGAGCTTGGTGAACAGCGGCTTAGGCGGCGCGAGCGGGGTGCCCGGCCGGATCGGCGCGTGCTGCCACCGGGCTGCGGCCTGGTAGTCGCCGGTGATGACCGGATACGACGGCCCGCCGTCCTCCGTGACCTCCTCGACTCGCGGCATCCCGGACCAGGTTCCGCCGCCACCGAGCATTTCGTAAACCCGCTGCGACGATTCCGGCAGGAACGGGGTGAGCAGCGTCTTGCCGTCGTCGACAAGCTGCAGTGCGACGTGGCAGATCGTCCGCATCCGCGCCGGATCGGACTCGCGCAGCTTCCACGGCGCCTGGTCGGAAAGGTACTTGTTCGCCTCCGCCAGCGTCCGCATGGTCTCCGTGCTGGCCGCCTTGAACCTCGACCTGGAGAGCGATTCGCCCACATTTTTGAACGCGGCCCGCGAACGCTGGAGTATCGCCTGATCGACATCTGTCAGCTGGCCGGCCGCCGGGATCTCTCCGATGTTCCTGGCCGCGAACGAGACGCAGCGGTTGACCAGGTTGCCCCAGTTCGCCAGCAGCTCGTCGTTGTTGCGCCGGACGAACTCGCTCCAGGTGAAATCGGTGTCCTGGCTCTCCGGGCCTGCCACCGCGACGTAGTACCGGAGCGCCTCGACATCGTACCTGGCCAGGAAATCCCGCACGTAGATGACGACGGACCGGGATGAGGAGAACTTCCGCCCTTCCATCGTCAGGTACTCGCTGGACACCACCTCGGTGGGCAGGTTCAGTGCGCCGAGCGCGCCGGGCTGGCCGCCCTTGGCGCCCAGGCCGCTGTAGCCGAGCAGCATGGCCGGCCAGATCTCCGCGTGGAAGACGATGTTGTCCTTGCCCATGAAGTAGTAGGACTCGGCATCGCTCGATTGCCACCAGGCCCGCCAGGCATCCGGATCGCCGGATCGCCTGGCCCATTCGATGGACGCGGACAGGTAGCCGACCACCGCGTCGAACCAGACGTAGATCCGCTTGTCCGGCCGGTCCCGCCAGCCGTCCAGCGGAACCGGCACTCCCCAGTCGAAGTCCCTGGTGTAGGCCCGCGGCTTGAGGTCATTCAGCAGGTTGAGCGAGAACTTCAGCACATTGGGGCGCCACTTGCCGCTCTTGCTCTGCAGCCACGTGCCGAGCGCGTCGGCGAACGCGGGCAGGTCAAGAAAGAAGTGCTCGGTCTCCGCGAACACCGGCGTCTCGCCGTTGATCTTCGAGCGCGGGTTGATCAGGTCAGCCGGATCGAGCTGGTTGCCGCAGTTGTCGCACTGGTCACCGCGGGCACCGTCGTAGCCGCAGATCGGGCAGGTGCCCTCGATGTAACGGTCTGGCAGCGTCCGGCCGGTAGACGGCGAGATCGCGCCCATCGCGGTCCTGGCGAAGATGTAACCGTTCTGGTACAGCCCGGTGAATATCTCCTGGGTCACCGCCCGGTGGTTCAGCGTCGTCGTCCGGGTGAACAGGTCATAGGACATGTCCAGGCCCACCAGGTCATCAACGATGACCCGGTTGTACCGGTCGGCGAGCTGCCTGGCGGTAACGCCCTCCGCGTCGGCCTGGACCTGGATCGGGGTGCCGTGCTCGTCGGTGCCGCTGACCATCAGCACCTTGTGGCCGGCCATCCGCTGGTACCTGCTGAACATGTCGCAGGGCAGCCCGAAGCCGGAGACATGCCCGATATGACGGGGGCCGTTGGCGTACGGCCACGCTGGTGCGGCCAGGATGTGGCGGGTCGGCGACATGGCCACCAGCCTAGGGCCACCCGGGACGGGCTGCCCCGCTAGCGTGACGGCTGCGCATCCGGCGGCTGGCTGCTGCGGGCGGCTTTCCTGCGGCGAGCCACCTCGGCGTAGAGCTCGCCCCGGTCCAGCCCGCGATCCCTGGCCACGGCGGTGATCGCGGCATTCCGCCGCAGGCCGGACCGGACCCGGGCGGCCACGTCGGCCACCGCTGCCGCGGTCGCGGCCTCGGCGGCGGCTCCGCCAGCGGCCGGGCCGCCCTCGGGCGGGCGGGCCGGAGCGCCAGCCACGACCAGCGTGATCTCGCCCAGCAGACGCTGGCCGGCCCAGTCGGTCAGCTCGGCCAGAGTGCCGCGGCGGATCTCCTCATGCGTCTTGGTCAGCTCCCGGCAGACCGCAGCCCGCCGGTCATCGCCGAAGGCCGCGGCCAGCCCCGCTAGGGTGCCGGCCAGCCGACGGCCGGACTCGAAGAAGATCAGTGTCCTGCGCTCGGCCGCGAGCTCGGCGAACTTGCGCGCACGCTCGCCCGCTTTCCTGGCCGGGAACCCCTCGAAGCAGAACCGGTCGGTGGGCAGCCCGGAGACCGCGAGCGCGGCGGTGACGGCCGATGGCCCGGGCAGCACGCTCACCCGGATGCCCGCGGCCGCGGCCGCCGCGACGACCCGGTAGCCGGGGTCGCTGACGCCGGGCATCCCGGCATCCGTGACGAGCAGCACGTCGTGCCCGGCCCGCAGGTCGGCGAGCAGCCCGACGGCCCGCCTGGCCTCGACGTCGCCGAAGTCGTAGTAGGACACGACCCGCGCGGTCAGCTCAGCACCGAGCGCCGCGGCGAGCCTGCGCAGCCGCCGGGTGTCCTCGGCCGCAATGATCTGCGCCGCGGCGAGCGCCGCGGCGAGCCTGGGCGAGGCGTCGTCTGGCCGGCCGATCGGGGCGGCGGCGATCAGCAGTATTCCGGTGCCGGGGCCGACCTCGCTGCTGTCCATGCCGCCTTTCCCTCCGCCGCACACGGTAACGCCCTGTGCGCCTACGATGGCACCCGATGATGGCATCCGAAGCCGTACCGCCGGTCGCCGGGCGCGGCGATCAGGCGTCCGCGCGCGCTAGCCGGCTGGGCCGGCCATCCCCGGCAGCGCGCTCTGGGGCTGGCTCGGCCCGTTGCTGGTGACCGCCTTCGGCGCATTTTTGCGCTTCAATCGGCTGAGCGTGCCGCATGCGGTGGTCTTTGACGAGACGTACTACGTCGGCGACGCCTATGGCATCTTGCGGCACGGCGTCGAGATCAACCATGTCAAGAAGGCTGACGTCCTGCTCGCCAGCGGCAAGTCCACGCACATTCTCGGCTCCGGCGGCGAGTTCGTCGTGCATCCGCCGCTCGGCAAGGTGCTCATCGCCGGCGGCGAGTGGCTGTTCGGCCTGACCCCGTTCGGCTGGCGGTTCTCGGTCGCGGTGCTCGGCTCGCTGGCCATCTTGATGACGGCGCGGATCGCGCGCCGGATGACCAGGTCCACGCTGCTCGGCTGCGTGGCCGGGCTGCTGCTCGCGCTGGACGGGCTCGAGTTCGTGATGAGCCGGACAGCCCTGCTCGACATCGTCGTGATGTTCTGGGTACTCGCCGCGTTCGGCTGCCTGGTAATCGACCGGGACCGCGGCCGAGCCCGGATCGCGGCCGCGGCAGCCGCCGGGCAGGCGGACGACGGCGGGCCGCGGCTCGGCATCCGCTGGTGGCGCGCAGCGGCCGGGCTGTGCCTTGGCCTTGCCTGCGCGGCCAAGTGGAACGGTCTCTGGTACATCCCGGTGTTCGGCTGCCTCGCCATCGGATGGGATGTCGGCGCCCGCCGGGCGGCCGGCTATGCCCGGCCGTGGCGTGGCGCGCTGCTGCGCGACGCGAGCTGGTTGCCGGTCAGCTTCGGGCTCGTGCCGGCCGCGGCCTATATCGCCTCCTGGAGCGGCTGGCTTGCCTCTAGCGCCGGCTACGACCGGAACTGGGCCGCGCAGCATGGCAACCACACGCCGGTGCTGTCGACCCTTGACTCGCTGTACCAGTACAACAAGGCGATGTGGAACTTCGGCGTTACCCTGACGACGCACCACCCGTACCAGTCCTGGCCGTGGACCTGGCTGGTGATGAGCAGGCCGATCTCGTTCTACTACGTCCGGTCGTCAAACAGCTGCGGTGCGAGGAGCTGCTCGCAGGAAGTTCTCGCGATCGGCACGCCGGCGATCTGGTGGGCGTCCATCCTCACGCTCGCCGCCTGCCTGATCTGGTGGCTGGCCCGCCGGGACTGGCGGGCCGGGGCCGTGCTGGCCGGCGTGGCCGGCGGCTGGCTGCCGTGGTTCTGGTTCGCCTGGCATGACCACCGCACGATGTTCTTCTTTTACGCGGTGGTGTTCGACCCGTTCCTGGTGATTTCGATCACGCTCTGCCTGGGGCTGCTCATCGGCTATGCCCAGTCGAGTCCGGCACGCCGGGCGGCGGGCGCAACCGTCACCGGCGTCTACCTGATCGCCGTGCTGGCGGATTTCTACTACTTGTATCCGGCGCTGGCGGCCAGGGTTATTCCCTATGCTTCCTGGCTGTCCAGGATGTGGTACCACGGCTGGATCTGAGCCGGGTGATCGTGTTTGACCGGCCGGGCGGGGGTAAGAAGCCGCCAGCACCCGGCGGCGGAACCAGGGCCAGGCGACGCCAAGCCCGGGGCTGCGATGACACCGGAGGCAGCGGGAAACTAGCCTGTTACCAAGAGCGATGGCGTCCCGTAACCGCAATGTTGCGTCCGGACAGCGCTCCGCTACGTCTATATGAGTGACAGCTTAACGAAGAGCGGAGCGACGATGAGCCCGAGCGATCAGGCCCCGGATCAGGATACGCGTTTCGAGCAGGACGTTGTGCCCTTCCTGGGCCAGCTCTACCCGGCGGCACTCCGGATGACCAGGAACCCGTCCGATGCCGAGGATCTCGTCCAGGAGACCTCCGCCAAGGCATACGCGGCGTTCCACCAGTTCATGCCGGGCACGAACCTGCGCGCCTGGCTGCACCGGATCCTGGCGAATACCTTTATCAACAGCTACCGGAAAAAGCGCCGCGAGCCGCTGCAGGCGCTCGGCACCGACTTCCACGAGGACTGGCAGATCGGCACCGACCCGCTGGCCGCCCCGGCCCGCTCGGCCGAGTCCGAGGCACTGGACCGGCTTGCCGATTCGGAGATCCTGGGCGCCCTGCGGGATCTGCCCGAGGAGTTCAAGGTGGCCGTCTATCTTGCCGACATCGAGGGCTACCCGTACCGGGAGATCGCGGAGATCATGGGGACGCCGATCGGCACCGTGATGTCCCGGCTGCACCGCGGCCGCGGCAAGCTCCGGCATAAGCTGGCCGCCTACGCGCCCAAGCGCGGGCTGGCCGCGCTGACCGGCTTCTCGCCGCCCGCACCCCGCGGCGCTAGCTAGCCTCGGTACGGCGCTAGCTAGCCCGGTACAGGGTGAGCACCATTGACCGGGCAACCCATCGCCGGACCAGGTGCATGCTCGCGAGCTGGGCCAGTTCCGCCCGGCCAGTTGCCTCCCGCGGCGCGGCAGACTGCTGCCGCGCCCACTGGATCAGCCAGACCCGGCGCACGCCGGCGAACCGGCTGCGCAGCGCCGACGGCTGCACCTGGGTGCCGACCAGGCTTGCTGAGGCGGCCGGGGATCTTGCCAGCGCCAGGTCGCGAAGCTGCCTGAACGGTGCGGGGTAGGCGAAGCTCACGACCCGTGCTTTGGCCGGGACATAGCAGACCGCGTCACCCGGCCGCTCGTGCGCGGCGACGACCGCGGCTGCGGCCCGCAGGTCGTCCGGCCGCGCGGCAGCGGGGCCGGACAGGTGCTGGGGACCGGCCAGCAGGACCGCCAGGATCACCAGCAGCACGGCGGCCGGCGCCCAGCCGAGTGCCGGGCGCCGCCTGACCGCCGGGACCATTGCGGCTAGCCGGCTGAGCCCGGCCAGCCCGGCCGCGCAGAGCAGGGCGAGCGCGGGGATGCAGAGGATTACGTACCGCTCCACATAGGCCGGGTGAATCTGGGATACCGATATCAGGATGAGCGGCGGGAACACCAGCCACGGCAGCGCGATCACGGCGAGCGCGGGCTGGCCGGGGTGGCGAGAACGCCATCCGGCGACGGCGCCGCCTAGCGCGGTGATGACCACCAGCGGGATGAGCTGCCTGGAGCCGGCGAAATCCGTCACCATCCGGACGACGGCATGGGCCGCTGGCCGTTTGACCCAGCCGAGCGTGCGGCCTTGCTGGTAACCGAGGCAGATCATCGGCGCGAGCACGACGACGGCCGCCGCGACCGCGGCCAGCCACCGGGACGTCCGCGGCTCGGCAGCGGGCGGGCGGGCGGCTGTGCTGGAGGTCCCTGCCGCCATCGGCGGCCCGGCCGGGGCTGATCGGCTGGCCCGGCTGCCGCGGCCGGCCTGCGCTCGGGCCAGCGCCAGCGTCACGCCATGCGCGACCACGAGCAGCAGCGCGAACAGGTTGAACAGGCCGGCCAGCGCGATCGCCGCGCCGTATCCCGCCCACCAGCGCCAGCGGCCGTCGGCACTGGCCCGGCTGAGCAGGTACGTCGAGATGACCGCGAACAGCACAACCAGGCCGTATGGCCGCGCGTCCTGCGAGTAATAGGTCGTCATCGGCGCCGCCGCGAAGAGCAGCCCGGCCAGCAGCCCGGTAACCGGCGGAGCCAGCCGTCCCGAGATCGTGGCAAGCCGGCGGCCGAGCGCGGCGGTAAATCCCGCGGCGATGCTCATGGCGAGCAGCGACGGCAGCCGGATAGCCGCCGCGGATATCCCGAGCAGGCCGACGACGACGTGCATCAGCAGGTAATAGGGGCCATGCACCGCGTCGGTATGGACGGGCAGGACGAGGATCTGGCCGACCGAGCGCTGCGCCGCGCTGATCGTGTAAGCCTCGTCTCGCCACAGCGAAGGACCGCCGATGCGATAGCCGCCAAGCGCCAGCGCTGCCGCCGCGGGCACCGCGATGACCAGCCAGTCCGGCCGCCGATGCGGTGGGCGCCGATCGGCGGCGCTATCCGGCTGCCGCTGTGTCGCGCCGGGGGAACGGAGGTTTCCCGGCATGGCCGCCATGCTATTGCGGTGAGCATGAACTAGGCGTTAAGGCCGTGCCGCCGTTTCAGCTCGCGGTGATCCCGCCGGGTCAGCTCTTGAAGATCCGGTCACAGGCCCGGGCACCGGCCTTGCCATCATCGAGCGGGCAGAACTTCTCGGTGAACTTCTGATAAGCGCCGCGATACTGCGCAGCGGCCGAGTCGATGTTCCCGATCGCGGCGAGTACCTCGTCCGATGTCGCGAGCAGCGGGCCCGGCGCTTCCGCCGCGAAGTCGAAGTAGAACCCGCGCAGGTCGTCGCGGTACTGCTCCAGGTCATAGGTAAAGAACAGCATCGGCCGCCCGGTTGCCGCGAAATCGAACATCACCGAGGAGTAGTCGGTTACCAGCACGTCGCTGACCAGGAAGAGCTCGGAGATGTCGGGATAGCCGGTGACGTTGACGGCGAAGCCGGGCCTGCTGCCCGCCGGGACGTCGTCGGCCATGTGATGATGCCCGCGGAACAGCACCACATGATCGTCGCCCAGTTCCTGCCAGGCACGCTCCAGGTCGAGCCGGAAGTCGAACCGGTAGCGGCCGGACGCGTAGTACTGGTTGTCTCGCCAGGTCGGCGCGTACAGCACGACCCGCTTGCCGGCCGGCAGGCCGAGCCGCTGCCGCACCGTGGCCGCCACCCCAGCGGCATCACCGCTGAGGAGTATGTCGTTGCGCGGGTACCCGGAATCGGTAATCTCGCCGTCGTACCTGAACGCGCGGCGCATGACCTGGGTGCTGAAGGGGTTGGGCGACAGCAGCAGATCCCACTTGGCGACGTCATTCGCGAGCTGGTCGAAGTAGCGGCTGCCGCTGATGAACTGCGGCCGCTCGACGTCGAAGCCGATCTTCTTCAGCGGCGTGCCATGCCAGGTCTGCACGTAAACCTGGCCGTCCCGCTTGCTGAATACCGCATCCATATCGTCATTGGCGATGACGTACCGCGAGCGGGCAAGCGCCTCGTAGTATTCCTCGGTTCCGCGCAGCACCACGCGGGCGTTGTCCGGGGTGGCCACCGACCAGTCGTTGACTGCCCAGATGTGCTCCCGATCGTCGCCGCGCCGCCGCAGTTCGGCGGCGATGCCGAGCGGGTTGTCACCGCACTGCTTGCCCTTCCAGCTGACGAACAGGACCGCATCCCGCAGCGGCCACCGCTGCTGCAGCGGGTAATAGGCGCTGCGGAGCAGCTTCCGCTGGAAGCGGCCCTTCTCAGACAGCTTCACCATCGGCTTGGCCACGAGCATCGGCGCGTCGTATCCGGCCGTGGTGAACCGGTAGCTCTTCGGCCCTATGCCGACCTTGTCGCCGGTAACCTGCGTCAGCCTGGCGTGGTCATAGACCAGGCCGACGAGTCCGGCGTCGGCGGCGCCCACCCGCCGCACGAAGACGTCCCACCTGCCGTCCCGCAACGGCAGCAGGCGGCCGAAGGACGGCATCGCGCCGGCGTCGATGCCGATCGAGAACCGCTCGCCGTCCCGCGACAGGGCGACCACGTGCCGGTCGGCGGAGCCACGGCGGCGCAGCACCGCCTCATACCTGCCGCCCGCTGGCGCCGGGTAACTGCCCCGTAGCGTCAGCCGGCCCTCGGCGCTCCATGCGTTCTCGTCGATCACTGGACGCAGGTCGCCCTGCACGATTGCCACGTTGCCGGTCAGCGTCCGCTCGACGGCTAGCTCCCGCTCGCCGCTAGGGTACCTGAACTCGGCCAGCCCGGCCGGAAAGGCCACCGCCAGCCGCCGCTGACCGGCCGGCTGAACGTAGAGGTCCCACTGGACGTGATCACCGGCCGTGGCCGCCTCGGCCGAAGCGGCACTGGTCTCGCCGGGATCCAGCGCGCCCGCCTCGCCCGGATCCAGCGCCGCCTGGCCGGGGCCGGGTGCTGCCGCCGGGGACGAACTCGCCGCGTCCGCGCTGGCGGGATCCAGCGCTGCCGCTTCTTCGGCGGCAGCCATGGCGGCATCGTCGGCCAAGGCGGTCAGCCCGGCGATGGTGACAACGGCCCGCAGCCGGGCGGCGCCGCCGCCGGGTCGCTCGATGGAGGCGGGAAATCGCCTGGTGGCCGCGCCCTTGGACCAGGCCAGCACGAACTCGGCAGCCGAGCCGAGCCCGGCCGGATCCAGGTCCACGTCGATGGCGAGCTGCCCGTCGGCCTGCGCGCAGCCGCGCAGCACCGCGGGCGTCCTGACCACGCCGATATGCAGCTGGCGGCCGACCCAATGTGCTCCGAACCGCATGCCCGGTGCCACCTCCAGGTACTCGGGGCGCTCCGCGGGGCCGATGGCCGGCGTGTGCACCCGGGCGGGCCGCCACACGCCCCGCCCGCGGACCAGGATGTACGCGTCCCAGTCGCCGGTCAGCCACCGGCTGCCCGCCCGGAACCAGCGCGAGCTGATCTCGCACTCGAACCCGGCCCAGTCATAGGAGTATCGCTCCTGATTCGACCACGCGGTGGCGTCCGGATGCTCGAACGACCTGGCCGGCCGCACGATCGGCGGCCGACGGCGGCTGCGCGGGACCAAGACCACGATCTTCGACGTGTGCCTGCGCTTGGTGATGTCGATCGACGGCACGTAGGCGCAGCCGGTGACCACCAGCCGGCTTCCGTGCCAGCCGACGCGCTCCACCCGGACAACCGGGTCCAGCTCGCGCCAGTACGGCCGGTAGACCCGGATTGGGGCGTTGACCACGCGATCGCCGAGGAATGGCAGATCGGCGCGGAGCCTGCCGTGCTTCCTGAGCACCGGGATAGTCCTGACCGGCTGCTCGAGCTGCCACCGGTTGAACTCGATGAGCTGACCCAGCGCCCGCTGCCTGACCAGGTAGAACGCCAGCTTGTGGGTCGACGGGAGCTTGGCGAGCACGCGCTTGTCGACCTGATCCAGGTACTGGCCTGCCAGCTCGACGAACTCGGCCCGGTAGCTGTCGCTGGTCCGGTAAAGATCGCAGACGTAAAGCCACAGGTCGTTGGCGAGCGCCTTGCGCTGATGCTGGCGGCGCAGCTTCACCGGGGCGTTCTCCGCCAGGAAGCGGTCGATGGCGAGCAGCGCCGCGATCCGGTCCCGGAAGTTGCTGATGTCAGTGCGGGACTGGGTAATGGACAGCGCGCCCTTATCCCGCTCGCGCCAGTAGTAAATCGGGTCCGGGATCACGTCCACGGCCTTGGCCAGGACATGCGCCCTGGTCATGATCTGGAGGTCCTCCCAGAGCATGCCTTCGGGGTAGGTCAGGCCTGCCCGGTCCCAGAACGCCTTGCGGAACAGCTTGTTCCATACCGAAACGTCGTAGAAGAGCTGCGGCGCCTTGCTGATATGCGTGCCGATGCGGCGGCCCTTGATTGCCTTCGCGTGCAAGCCCGACTGATGGGTGCCGGCCGGGCCGACCCGCAGCACGTTGCCGGAAACGAAATCTGAGCCAGACTTCACCAGGACGTCGTGCAGCTTCTCGTAGGCGTGGTTCGGCAGCATGTCATCCGCGTCGACGAACGCGAGGAACTCGCCGCGGGCCTGCTCGAGGCCCCGGTTGCGGGCGTACCCCGGGCCCCCGTTCTGCACCCGGATCAGCCGGAACCTCGGATCGGCGGCCGCCATGCCCCGGGCGATCCCGGCGCCGTCGTCAGTGGATCCGTCATCGACCATGATCACTTCCAGGTCGGCGAACGTCTGCGCGGCGATGGACCGTAGGCAGTCACCAAGCAGATCCTGGTTGTTGTAGAACGGCACAACAACGCTGATCTGCGGCACTGTCATCTTTTCAACTCCTTATTTCCCCAGGTGGCAGGCCAGCCAGGCACCCCCAAAAGCTTAGGAGATCCGGCACAGTGCGGATCACCCTACACAGCTGTGCCCGGGCACGGGCGCAGAGCCATTTCTCGGCGCCGGCATGGTTGCGCCTGGCCGCCGCCCGCCGTCGCCTACTCGCCGCGCCACGCAGGCGCCCGCTTCTCGGCGAAGGCGACCGCTCCCTGCATCGCGTCGGCGGAGCTAAATACCGGGCCGATGATCTCGCCCTGCCGGGCGAACGCGTCCGCGCTGCCGGCGTCCGCGGATTCCACCATGACCCGCTTGCTGGCGGCCAGTGCCAGCGGGGCGCCGCGGGCAACGCGAGCGGCCAGGTCGCCCGCCCCCGCCAGCGCATAGCCTTCGACCGCGGCGATGACCGGCTGGCGGGCGGCCGCTCGGTGATCCCGGCGAAGCCACGGCCGGCCACGGTGGGAACTTCGCCGGCCAGGAAGCCCTTCAGCTCCATGCCGGCCCAGAAATTTCCGCCCGCGCCAGTGAGGACCAGCACGCGGACGTCACCGCGCGCGGCCAGTTCGTCGGTAGCGCGGGCGATGCCGCGCGCCACCTCGCCGTTGACGGCGTTGCGCGCCTCCGGCCGGTTGATCATGACGACGGCGATGCCGTCAGCCACCATGACAAGGACCGCTTCCGCCATCATTACCTCACTGCCGGCCCGACCTGGCGCCGCTCACTTGGGCTGGAACCTGATGCCGCCATCGAAGCGGACGACCTCGGCATTCATGTAGTCATTCTCGATCAGCGACCGGACCAGGCCGGCAAACTCGGCGGCGGTGCCCATCCGCTTGGGAAAGACGACCGGCGCGGCGAGCTCCGCTTTGAACTCATCACTGGCCGGCCCGGATCCGTAGATGGGGGTGTCGATGATGCCCGGGCAGATGGTGTTGACCCGCACGCCGATGGCCGCCAGAATCCCTCGCGGCGGGAACGGTCATGCCGATGATGCCGCCCTTGGACGCCGAGTAGGCAACCTGGCCGGTCTGCCCCTCCAGGCCCGCGATCGACGCGGTGTTGATGATCACGCCGCGCAGCCCGTCATCGTCGGCCGGGCCGGTGCCGGCGATCGCGGCCGCCGCGATCCGCATCAGGTTGAAGGTGCCGATCAGGTTGACGTCGATCACCTTGCGATAGGCGGCCAGGTCGTGCGGCGTCCCGTCGCGGCCCACGGTCCGGGCCGCCCAGCCGATCCCGGCGCAGCTCACTGCGATCCGCAGCGGGGGACCCAGCGCGGCGGCCGCATCGACTGCAGCCTGCACCGAGCCCTCGTCCGAGACGTCCGTGCGCACGAAGCGCCCGCCGGCCGCCGCGGCGACCGCCGTGCCCAGCTCCTCGTTGAGATCAGCGACCAGCACCACCGCGCCCGCGGCGGCAAGCCCGCGCGCGGTCGCCTCGCCCAGCCCGCTGGCGCCGCCGGACACGATCGCCGCGGTTCCGCTCAGTTCCATGCGCGGAGCTTACTGGGCGGCTGCTCAGCCTGGGCGGCTGCTCAGCGGACCGAACGAGGTTCGGGCAGGCGTTCTGTCAGTGCTCGGGCCTAGGCTCGGGAATGCGCCCGCCGGGGCTGCTGCTGACCCTGGCATCCGCCCGACGGCGGGATGCGAGCCTTCGCGGCCGGGCCAGCCCGGCCGGTTAAGGAGGAAACGTGCAGAAGTACCGCGGGAACCCGTGGGCGGTGCTGCTGGTCGTCTCGCTCGGGTTCTTCATGACCCTGCTCGACCTGACGATCGTCAATATCGCGATCCCCGACATGATCACGCAGCTGCACGCGTCGCTCGATGACGCGCTCTGGGTCATCAACGCGTATGCCCTCGTGCTGGCGGTGCTGGTCATTACCGCCGGACGGCTCGGCGACCTGATCGGGCCGCGGATAATGTTCATGAGCGGCATCGCGGTGTTCACCGCTGCGTCCGCCGCGTGCGGCCTGGCCCCGAACCCGGGCGTGCTGATCGGGTTCCGCGCCGTGCAGGGCCTGGGCGCGGCCATGCTCATGCCGCAGACCCTGACGATCATCACGAACACCTTCCCGCCGCAACGGCGCGGCGCCGCCTTCGGCGTCTGGGGCGCGGTGGCCGGGGTGGCCACCATCGCCGGGCCGACCCTCGGCGGGCTGCTGGTGACCGCGTTCGACTGGCGCTGGATCTTCTACGTCAACCTGCCGATCGGCCTGCTGGTGCTGCTGATCACTCCGGCCATAATCCCCGACCTGCGGCTTGGCCGCAGGCACCGGATCGACATCCCGGGCGTGCTGCTTGCCAGCGCCGCGCTGCTTGCCATCTGCTATGGCCTGGTCGAGGGGCAGCGGTACAGCTGGGGGAAGATCACCTCGTTCGTCAGCATCCCGCTCATCCTCGCGGTCGGCGTCGCCGCGCTCGCGGCCTTCGTGGCCGTTCAGCGGCTGACCCAGGACCGCGAGCCGCTGGTGCCATTCGCGCTGTTCCGTGACCGGAACTACTCGGTGGTGAACTGGGTATCCGGCGTGCTGGCCGTTGGCATGATGGGAATCTTCCTGCCGTTCACCATCTACCTGCAGTCGGTACTCGGCTTCTCCGCGCTGAAGGCCGGCTTGACGATGGCTCCCGCCTCGCTCATCTCGATGTTCGTCGCCCCCGTGGCGGGCCGGATGACCGACAAGATCGGCGGCAAGTTCATCCTGATGTCCGGCCTGACCCTGTTCGCCGTCGGGATGGGCTGGATGGCGCTGATCGCGCGCCCGGATTCCAGCTGGCCGAGCTTCGTGCTGCCCCTGACCGTGGCCGGGATCGGCATCGGCTGTACCTTCGCGCCGCTGATCACGGTGGCCATGCGGAACGTCGACCCGCGGATGGCTGGCGCTGCTTCCGGCGTGCTGAACACGGTACGGCAGGTCGGCCTGGTGATCGGCACCGCCGCGGTCGGCGCGCTGCTGCAAAACAGGCTGGTGTCATCGATGACCAGCCAGGCCACGGCCCGTGCGGCGGCGCTGCCGCCAACGGTCCGGGGCCGGTTCGTCACCGAGATCGGCAATTCGGCCAGGCACGGCATTCAGGTCGGGGCAGGCCAGAACGGCGGCATCAGTCACCAGGCCGGCCTTCCGGCCAGTCTGGCGGCGGAGGTCGGCCGGATCGGCCACGACGTGTTCGCCTTCGGCTACGTGGACGCCATGCGAACGACCATGGTGATGCCGGTCGCCTTGCTGCTGATCGGCGCGGCCAGCTGCTTTGCGATCAGGCGGCGCGAGCGGCCGGCTGAACTTGACCAGGCAGTGCCAGCCGCATCGAGCGAGTCGGCGCAGGCACCGGCCTGACTGGCGCGCACCCATCCGGTTCCGCGCCAGCACGGGCACGGCCCGCCAGGAGAATCCTGGCGGGCCGTGCCCGTAGCGGGGTGAAACTCAGCAGCCGTCAGCTCACCGGCATCAGCATCGGCGGGCCGAGCAGGCCGGGCAATTCGTCCGGCGCCGGTTCGAACGGGAACCTGGCGGCGAAGGCCGGCTCCAGGTCGGACAGCCAGACCGCGGCCGGGTCGAACCGGGCGAAGAACGGCTTGCCCACCAGCTCAGGATCCCGCGCCTGGATCAGGTGCAGGGCGAATACTTTCTGGCCGGCCACTTCCACGACGCCGTCCACGCATACCTTTCCCGGCGTCGCCGACATGGAGGGACCGCGTACCGTCCGGCACAGGCCGGACACGCTCCGGTAAGCGGCACCGAAGACCTCGCAGGCGCGGGCGAGCGGAACCGCGAAGTAGTCCTGCGGCCCGGTGTCCCGCTCGACGAACATGTAATAGGGGATCATCCCCATCCGGGCCTGTGCCCGCCACATGCCGGACCAGGTAGCAGGCTCGTCGTTGATGGACCGGATCAGCGGCGCCTGCGTCCGGATCACCGCGCCGGTCGACCTGATCCTGCGCACTGCCGCTCCGACCATCTCCGGCTCGAGCTCGCGCGGGTGTGAGAAGTGCGCCATGAAGGCCAGCGTCCGGCCACTTTCCGACACCTCCTCGAAGAGGCGCAGCGTGTCGTCGGCATCGGGATCGCTTACGAATCGCTGCGGCCAGTAGGCCAGCGACTTAGTTCCGATCCGGATTGACTCGATGTGGTCGAGCCGCGGGTCGAGCAGCGGCTCGACGTAACGGCGCAATACCGGCGCGCCCATGATCATGGGATCGCCGCCGGTGATCAGGACACTGGTGACTTCCCGGTGCCTCCGCAGGTACGCGATCACCCTGTCGACATCGGCAGTTGCCATCTTGAGGTTGGGCTCATCGACGAACTGCGCCCAGCGGAAACAGTAGGTGCAATACGCGTGACAGGTCTGCCCCTGCTTGGGGAAAACCAGGACGGTCTCCGGGTACTTGTGCTGGATCCCGGGGACTGGCCCGTCGGCAAGGTCGGGAATGTTGAGTGCCAGCTGCCCGGCGGGGTGCGGGTTGAGCCGCATCCGCACCTGGTGCGCTTCGGCACGCACCGCCCCGTCCGGTGCGCCGCTGGCGAGCAGGCCGGCAATCCTGCGGACGTCCGCCCTCGGGAGCATGTCCGCCTGCGGGAAGACCAGCCGGTAAATAGGGTCATCCGGCGCCGCTGCCCAGTCGATCAGCTCGTCGATCACGTAGGCATTGGTCCGGAACGGCAGGACGGTGGCGACGGCCTGGACTGCCAGCCGCTGGTCAGCATCGAGCCCGGCCCGGGCGATGAGCGAGTCCAGGTGTTTCGCCGTGTACGCGCGGAAACGGCGGCCCGCCAGCGAGCTGTCATGCACTGTGTGCTGAATTCCGGTCACGCATCTCCCTCCGGTCGCGGCGGCGACCCGATGCCACGCCGCGAGTGGCCGGCCCGGCGACGGCCGTCCGCCGCCAGTGCCGGTATCCCTGAGACGCGGCCGCCCGGTCGGGCAGCTCGCTACAATACAAAAAGGTCACGATCAATGAACCTCCAGGGACTGCCCTGGGTTTCCTGCCTGGCCGCTCCGGTCGGGTCCTGGCGTGTGCTGCCCGCCAGTCAACCTCGGTATACCCCGCAGAGGCACGCTTTCTCACATGTCCCAGGTCTCACGGCCGTGCCGCGGGCACCCGTGGCCGACAGCCGCCCCGGCGGTGAGAGGCTTATCGCATGCGGGACACTGTACGACCAGGAGCGCGCTGATGGTGGCAACCTGACTCGCCCGGCGGAACCACTTGCGGCAGCGAGCACGAGGCCAGTTAGCGGCAGGCCGCGGGCGGTGATCGCGGTGGATGCAATGGGCGGTGATCACGCGCCGGCCGAGATCGTCGCCGGGGCCGTCCGTGCGCTCCGGGAGAGCGGGATACCAGTGCTCCTTACCGGCCGGCCTGGCCCGCTGCGCCCGCTGCTCGCCGGGCACGGTGCGCTCGCTGACATCCCGATCGTCGCGGCCGATGACTCGCTCTCGATGGATGAAGGGGCTCTCGCCAGCCGGCGCAGGCCCCGGTCCAGCATCGCGGTGGCCTGCCAGCTAGTCCGCCGCGGCCAGGCCGCGGCGGTGGTCTCGGCCGGCTCGACCGGCGGGATCGTGGCCACCGCCCGGCTCCGGCTCCGGCCGGTGCCGGCGGTCCTGCGGCCTGCCCTGGCCGTCGTGCTGCCGACCGCGCCCGGGCCCACGCTGCTGCTGGACGCCGGCGCGATCGCCGATCCCAAGCCGGAGATGCTGGTCCAGTTCGCCCAGTTTGGCGTCGCCTACGCGCAGGCGGCCTACGGCATCGACGAGCCCCGGGTGGGCTTGCTCACGATCGGATCCGAGCCTGGCAAGGGGAACAAGCTGACCCGGCGGGCGCATGAGCTGCTAGTCGCGGACCCGCCGCACGGCGGGCTGCCCATCGGCTTCACCGGCAATGTCGAAGGCGGCGACCTGCTGGCCGGCCGGGTGGACGTAATCGTGACCGACGGCTTCACCGGCAACGTCGCGCTGAAGACGCTGGAAGGCGCGGCGGCCTTCACGGCCGGTCAGCTGCGCGCCGCCCTGGGCAGCTCCAGGGCCGCCCGGGCCGGCGCCCTGCTGCAGCGCCGCAGCCTGCGTGAGCTCGCGAGGCGACTGGATCCGGAGAGCCATGGCGGGGCCGCGCTGATCGGGCTGGAGGGGACCATCGTGATCGCGCACGGGGCGGCGAAGGCCCGCTCTATCGCCGCCGCATGTGCGCTTGCCGCGAGCCTGGCCGGCGGCGAGATCACCGAGAAGATCCGGGAACGGCTCGGCCCTGGCCGCAGCGGTCATTTTCTGCGCCGGCCCTGACCCCGGGGCCGATAAGCTTGCGGCATGGCCGATCCAGAGGAGGTGCTCGCCCGCCTGGTCGGCGACGCGCTCGGCGCGGTGCTCGGCCCGGAGCACGCCGGGACTGACCCGCTGATCCGGCCATCTCAGTTCGCCGACTTCCAGGCGAACGTCGCGCTGTCCCTGGGCAAGCGCGCGGGCCGCCCGCCGCGCGAGATCGCCGCCGAGCTGGCCAGCCAGCTGGCCACGGCTCGGATCCTCGGGAACGTCGAGGTGAGCGGCCCCGGCTTCATCAACCTCACGCTGAGCGATGACTGGATTGGCGAGCAGGCGTCCGGCCAGCTGGACGATGACCGGCTCGGCGTACCGCCTACGGACCCGGCACCGAAGGCGGTCGTCGACTACTCGGGCCCCAACGTGGCCAAGGAGCTGCACGCGGGTCACCTGCGGGCCACCGTGGTCGGCGATGCGGTCGTCCGGGTACTTGAGTACCTCGGCTACGACGTGGTCCGGGCCGCGCATCTCGGCGACTGGGGCACCCAGTTCGGCATGCTCATCGAGCGTGCCCTGGACATCGGCGAGCAGGCCACTTACGAGCAGCTGGCAGCCGGCGAATTTACCGCCTTCTATCAGGCAGCACGGGCAAAGTTCGACGCCGATGAGGCCTTCGCGGCCCGGGCCAGGCAGCGGGTCGTCGAGCTACAGGCAGGTGACGCCCGCGCGCTGAGCCTGTGGCGGCTGCTGGTCGGCGACTCGATGGAGTACCTCAGGAACATCTACGCCAGGCTTCAGATCACCCTGACCGATGACGAGATGGCGCCGGAGAGCTTCTACAACCCAATGCTGGCCAGCGTCTGCGCCGAGCTGGAACAGGCCGGCATCGCGGTCATCAGTGACGGCGCGCTCTGCGTGTTCCCACCCGGGTTCACCGGCCGGGACGGCAAGCCGCTGCCGCTGATCCTGCGCAAGAGCGACGGCGGATACGGCTACGACAGCACGGACATGGCCGCGATCAGGTACCGGCTGGTGGAGCTTGGCGCGACCAGGCTCATCTACGTGATCGGATCCGAGCAGGCTCTGCACTTGCAAATGATTTTCGCAGCCGCGCGCCAGGCGGGCTGGCTGACCGCCGGGACCAGCGCCGAGCATGCGGTGATCGGGCTGGTCACCGGCCCGGGCGGGCAGCGGCTGCGGACCAGGGAGGGCGATCAGTTCAAGCTGATCACCCTGATCAACGAGGCAGTCGAACGCGCCGAAGAAGTCATCAAGGACCGTTACGACGACCCGGACCGGCGGCGGCAGATCGCTGACGCGGTCGGCATCGGCGCGCTCAAATACGGCGACCTTTCTGTCGCCAGGGACTCCAGCTATGCGCTCGACCTGGACCGGCTGCTCGCGCTGACCGGCAACACCGGGCCGTACCTGCAGTACGCCACCGCCCGGATCCGCTCGATCTTCCACCGGGCCGGCCTGCAGCCGGACCAGGCCGCCGGGCCGATACTGGTCACCGAGGCCGCCGAGCGCGCGCTTGCGCTCCAGTTGCTCGGGTTCGGCGGGGCGGTACGCGGCGTGGCGGCGAGCGCAGAGCCGCATAAACTGGCCGGCTTCCTCTTCGACACCGCCAGCGCGTTCACCACGTTCTACGAGCAGTGCCCGGTGCTGCAGGCGCCCGAGCCGTCCATCCGGAAAAGCAGGCTCGCGCTGTCCGCACTCACCCTGCGGGTGCTGGTGACCGGGCTGGGCCTGCTCGGGATCCCGGTACCCGACCGCATGTAGCCACCACGCGCGGAGCAAGGTCGCGACCACATAGCCGCCCAGGCCGGCGGTAAACCGCACGCTCGCCGCGCGCGGCGAGCGCATTAGCGCGGACGCGCCGAGCCGGTCCCGGTGAGTAGCTTTGTACAGCCACATCCCGGAGTAACCGATCGAGATCGCGATCATGGCGATGCCGTAGATCACCGCCGCTACCGGCCCGCCGGCCCGGGACTCGCCGATCAGGTGCTCGGCGATCAGCGCGGTCGGGAAGGGTATCGCCACCACGCCCATCAGCAGGAACAAGTTGATGCCAAGCAGCGCCCGGTCTACCCGGGTGACCTGCGAGAGCAGCGTGTGATGATTCAGCCAGATGATCCCGCAAAGACGCCGTCGCTGAACGACTCGGCCCGGCGGGACTCCACGCGACGCCAGCCCGGTCAGGCCGAGCCGGGGTCCACGTCGCCTTGGCCGGCGGGCGCCGCCGGGCCGGCCGGGCGGGCCGGGCGCACCGAGCGGGCGAGCAGCTGGGCCACGTCAACCACCTGCAGCGACTCCTTGGCCTCGCCTGAGCTCTTCTTGGCGCTGATCGCGTCCCCCAGCATGACCATGCAGTACGGGCATCCGGTGGAGATCGTGTCCGGGTCGGTGCCGAGCGCCTCCTCGATCCGCTCGGTGTTGATCCGCTTGCCGATCCGCTCTTCCATCCACATCCGGGCGCCGCCTGCGCCGCAGCAGAACCCGCGTTCCTTGCACCGGTGCATCTCCTGCGCCCGCACCCCGGGTACCTGCTCCATGATCTCCCGTGGCGCGGTGTAGACCTTGTTGTGCCTGCCGAGGAAGCACGGGTCGTGGTAGGTGATCTTCTCGTCGATTGGCGTGACCGGAGTCAGCCTCCCGTCGGCCACCAGCCGGGCCAGCAGCTGCGTGTGGTGCATGACCTCGTAGCTGCCGCCTAGCTGCGGGTACTCGTTGGCGATCGTGTTGAAGCAGTGCGGGCAGCTGGCCACGATCTTGCGGGCGCCGGATTCATTGAGCGTCTCGATGTTCTGCTGCGCCAGCATGCTGTACACGAACTCGTTGCCCATCCTCCGGGCCGGGTCGCCGGTGCACGTCTCGGCCGGCCCGAGCACGGCGAAGTTCACCCCGGCAGTGTGCAGCAGCCCGGCGATCGCCTTGGTTGTCTTCTTCGCCCGGTCCTCCAGCGCCCCGGCGCAGCCGACCCAGAACAGGTACTCCACGTCGGGGCCGATCGGGCCGTCCACGACCGGGACATCGAAGTCGAGCTCGGTGATCCAGTCGGTCCGCTTCGACTCGCCCATTCCCCACGGGTCGCCCTTGTTCTCCAGGTTCTTCAGCATCGAGGACGCCTCGGCGGGAAACGCCGACTCGATCAGCACCTGGTGCCGGCGCATGCCGGTGATGTGGTCGATGTGCTCGATATCGACCGGGCATTCCTCGACGCAGGCGCCGCAGTTGGTGCAGGACCAGAGCACGTCGGGGTCGATCACGCCGTTCGCTGCCGAGTCCCCGACGAGGGGCCGTTCAACTTCAGCTTTAACGGACTCCGCGAGCTGCTCGCGGGCTTCGTCGGAACCGGCCAGCAGGTACGGCGCCTTGCCAAACGCGTGGTCGCGCAGGTCGAGTATCAGCATCTTCGGGGACAGCGGCTTGCCGGTCGCCCAGGCCGGGCACTGTGACTGGCAGCGGCCGCATTCGGTGCAGGTGGCCAGGTCGAGCATGCCCTTCCAGCTGAGATCCTCGATCTTGCCGATGCCGAAGGTGTCGGTGTCCGGATCAGCCTCCTCGAAGTCGAGTACCTTCCCGCCGGAGCGCATCGGCTGCAGATCTCGCAGCCCGTCCGGCCGGCGGGAGAACAGCACGTTCAGCGGCGCGAGGAAGATGTGCAGGTGCTTGGAGTAGGTGACGAAAACCAGGAACCCGAGGATGACGGCAAGCTGGGCCAGCAGGGCGGCCGTCTCGATCGCGCTGTTCGCCCCGCTGCCGAGCGGGCTCAGCCAGTGGCCGACGAGCTGCGACGCGAACGCGCCGTGCGGGTAAGGAAAGTCGCCGGTGTTGATCTGCGCGCCGCGGTACAGCAGCAGCGTCGCGATCACCAGGAAAATCATGAGTAGAACGAGCCAGGCGGCGCCGGTGTGCGACCCGGCGAAGCGGGACCGGCGGCCGGCCCGGGCCGGGTCGCTGCGCAGCCTGATCACGGCGAACGTCACGATGCCCGCCAGCACGGCGACCGCGAAGAGATCCTCGGCGAAGCCGATCACCGCCCAGTGGCCGATCCACGGGATGGCGAACGTCTTACTGAACAGGTCCCCGTACGCCTCGATGATCGTCAGGATCAGGATCACGAAGCCCCAGAAGGTGAGGAAGTGCGCGGCACCTGGCACTGACCACTTCAGCAGCTTGCGCTGCCCGAACACCTCGGTGACCTGCGTTCCCGCACTCCGGCCCGGGTGCTCACGCATTGCCTGCACCCGCTCCGGGGCGGGCTGGCCGGCCATCGCGAGCCGTTCAAGCCACCACAGCCGGCGGGCAGCGATGGCGATCGCCGCCACGGTGATGATGAGGCCAATAACAATCCGCAGAGCCACCGAGTCTCTCCTCCCGCGGCGCCAGCCGACCGGCGCCGTCCGGCGCAAGACCGGCCATGCGCCGGTGCCAGCGTACGCCGGCCCGGCGATTGCGGCCCGCCGCGGTATCCCCGGCCCGCTAGCCTGACCAAGGGGCACTGAACTACCCAGGCCCAGCGGATTCCAGCGGCTGATAGCTGATGACGGAGCGTGCGATGGCCCGGCCGGGGACACACGGGGCGGATCTGCGGTCCCGGCCAGCGCCGTCTGCCCGGCTGGCGCTGCTGGCGGGCTCGGTCACGGCGCTGATAACCGCCGGGCTGGCGGGCGGTGCCCTCGGCTTCCTCAGCAAGGCAGCCTGCCGGGCCGGGGCCTGGAACACCGGCATCGGGCTGTACCAGGCGCATTGCTACACCGATATCTACCCGCTGTACTTCACCGAGCGGCTCTCCGCCGGCCAGGTCCCCTACCTCGGCCATCCGGTCGAGTACCCGGTCGTCATCGGCGCGGCCATGCAGGCGGCCGCCTGGGTCGTCCATCCGATCAGCGATCCGGCCATCAGGGGCCGGGAGTTCTTCGACGTGACCGCAGGACTGCTGGTGATCTTCGCGGTGGCGGCCGTGCTCGCGACGGCATACCTGGCGGGCCCGTCCCGGCGATGGACGGCCCTGCTGGTAGCCCTGTCGCCCGCGGTGATCCTGGCCGCGTTCATCAACTGGGACCTGATCGCGATGAGCCTCGCGACGCTGGGCCTGGCGGCCTGGGCCGGCCGCCGCTGCGTGGCGGCCGGCGTCCTGCTCGGCCTGGCCGTGGCCACCAAGTTCTACCCGGTCTTCCTGCTCGGCCCGTTGCTCCTGCTCTGCCTGCGAGCGGGCCGTATGCGGGCGTTCTGGGTGACCGCCGGGTCGGCGGCCGCGGCGTGGCTGGCCGTCAACCTGCCAGTCGCCGCCGCCGCGCCAGGGGGCTGGGCCACGTTCTACCGGTTCAACGCGGCCAGGGGCGCCGACTGGGGATCCATCTGGTACTTCTTCGAGGCCGAGCGTTGGCCCGTGCTCGGCAGCATGCCGCTGGGCGCCATCAACGCCGTGTCACTCGCGCTGTTCGGGATCGCCTGCGTGGCGATCGGGCTGCTGGCCCTCGCGGCGCCGCGGCGGCCCCGGCTGCCGCAGCTTTGCTTCCTGGTCATCGCGGCGTTCCTGCTGTTCAACAAGGTCTGGTCGCCGCAGTACGTGATCTGGCTCGCGCCGCTCGTGGTGCTGGCCAGGCCGCGGCTGTTTTCCTATGCGCTCTGGCAGCTCACCGAGATTGCCTACTTCCTCGGGATCTGGGCCTACCTGATCACCATCGTCGCCGGGCCTTCGGCGTCCGGAGGCATCGGGGCCAGCCAGTATTTCGTTGTTCTGCTCGGCAGGTTCCTTGCCGTCGGCCTGCTGTCCGGCCTGGTGGTACGGGACATTCTGCGGCCGGCCGCCGACCTGGTGCGGCGCGATGGCGAAGACGACCCGGCCGGCGGCGTGCTGGCCGGCGCGCCGGACCGGTTCGTGCTGCGGCTCAGCGCCGGGCTGCGGCCGGCCGCGCGGGCTCGCCGGACCGCCTAACGACTGGCGCATCACAGCAGGTCAGCGGCTTGCCGCGGCGGAGTCGGCCGACTCCGTGGGAAAGTTGAGCGAGTTTGACTCAACTCATTTGACTTGAGCATCCTCGGATGGCAAACTTGCGTCGTCAACGCTCAATCTTCTGCTCACGAATCAAACTCAAGGACTAACTCATGGCACGTGCGGTAGGCATCGACCTTGGGACCACCAACTCTGTCGTCGCCGTCCTGGAAGGCGGCGAGCCGGCGGTTATCGCCAACGCGGAGGGCTCGCGGACCACGCCGTCGGTGGTGGCATTCGCGAAGAACGGCAAGGTGCTCGTCGGCGAGGTGGCCAAGCGGCAGGCAGTGACCAACGTCGACCGGACGATCCGGTCGGTCAAGCGGCAGATGGGCACCGACTGGTCGGTCGCCATCGACGGTAAGAAGTTCTCCGCCCAGCAGATCAGCGCGTTCATCTTGCAGAAGCTGAAGCGGGACGCGGAGTCCTACCTCGGCGAAACCATCACCGACGCCGTGATCACCGTGCCCGCATACTTCAGCGACGCGCAGCGCCAGGCCACCAAGGAGGCCGGTACCATCGCGGGGCTGAACGTCCTGCGGATCATCAACGAGCCAACCTCCGCGGCGCTGGCCTATCACCTGGACAAGGACACCGAGGCCACCATCCTGGTCTTCGACCTGGGCGGCGGTACCTTCGACGTCTCGCTGCTCGAGGTCGGCGAGGGGGTCGTGGAGGTCAAGGCCACCAGCGGCGACAACCACCTGGGCGGCGACGACTGGGACCAGCGGGTCGTGGACTGGCTGGTCAAGGACTTCAAGAACAGTTACGGCACCGACCTGTCCAAGGACAAGATGGCGCTGCAGCGGCTGCGGGAGACCGCGGAGAAGGCGAAGATCGAGCTGTCCAGCTCGACCGAGTCGCAGATCAACCTGCCCTATATCACCCATTCCGAGCAGGGTCCGCTGCACCTGGACACCAAGCTGTCCCGGGCCGAGTTCCAGAAGATGACGTCTGACTTGCTGGACCGCTGCAAGTCGCCGTTCCAGCAGGTGATCAAGGACGCCGGGGTCAGCCTTGACAAGATCCACCACGTGGTGCTGGTCGGCGGATTCCACCCGGATGCCCGCCGTGGTCGACCTGGTCAAGGATCTGACCGGCGGCAAGGAGCCGAACAAGGGCGTGAACCCGGACGAGGTCGTCGCGGTCGGCGCGAGTCTGCAGGCCGGCGTGCTCAAGGGCGAGGTCAAGGACGTCCTGCTGCTCGACGTGACCCCGCTGTCGCTGGGCATCGAGACCAAGGGCGGGATCTTCACCAAGCTGATCGAGCGCAACACCACTATCCCGACCAAGCGCTCGGAGATCTTCACCACCGCCGACGACAACCAGCCGTCCGTGCAGATCCAGGTCTTCCAGGGCGAGCGCGAGATCGCCGCCTACAACAAGAAGCTCGGCATGTTCGAGCTGGCCGGTATCGCGCCAGCGCCGCGCGGCATCCCGCAGATCGAGGTCACCTTCGATATCGACGCGAACGGCATCGTGAACGTCTCGGCCAAGGACCTGGGCACCGGCAAGCAGCAGTCCGTCACGATCTCGGGCGGCTCAGCGCTGGGCAAGGACGACATCGAGCGGATGATGGCGGACGCGGAGAAGTACGCCGAGGAGGACCGCCAGCGCCGTGAGGAGGCCGAGGTCCGCAACCGCGCGGAGACCCTCGCCTACACCACCGAGAAGTTCCTGGCGGAGAACGCCGAGAAGGTCCCCGAGGACATCAAGACCGAGGTGGAGGCATCGATCGCCGAGCTGAAGAAGTCGCTTGAGGGCACCGACACCGAGGCGATCAGGGTGGCCAGCGAGAACGCCGCCCAGGTCAGCCAGAAGATGGGCACGGCTATCTACGCCCAGTCGCAGCAGCAGCAGCAGCAGGCCGCCGACGGCCAGGCCGGCGAGCAGCCGAGCGAGCAGGCGGCGTCATCCGACGAGGACGTCGTGGAGGCGGAGATCGTCGATGAGGAGAAGCCGGGTGAGCGCGAAGGTGGCGCCGCCTGATGAGGTCGCCAGAAGAGGAGAGCACCGGACCGGTGATCCGGGACCGGCGGCGCATCGATCCGGTGACGGGACAGGTCCGGGATCCGGGTCATTCCGGCGCGGCTCAGTCCGGCCCGCCCCGCGGTGCTGGCTCGCCGCTGCGCGAGGGGCCCGCCGGTGCCCGGCCCGGCAAGCACGCCGCGTCCAAGCCGGGCGGCACGGCCGGCCCGGCGCCCGGCCCGGCCGGCGGCAATGACCAGCAGAGCAGCCAGCCCGGCTCGCCGTCCGGCCCGGACCGGCCGGGCGACGACGAGGCGGCCGCGCTGACGCGGCTGGCCGAGCGGACGGCCGACCTGCAGCGCCTGCAGGCGGAATACGCGAACTACCGCAAGCGGGTCGAGCGGGACCGGGTTGCGGTGCGGGAGCAGGCACTGGCGAACGTGCTGGCCGCGCTGCTGCCGATCCTGGACGACATCGGCCGGGCCAGGGAGCACGAGGAACTGGCGGGCGGGTTCAAGTCGGTAGCCGAGTCGCTTGAGGCGGCCACCGCCAAGCTCGGCCTGACCAGTTACGCGGAACAGGGTGACGCGTTCGACCCGAACCTGCACGAGGCACTGATGCACTCCTACTCGCCGGACGTGAGCGAGCCGACCTGCGTGCTGATCCTGCAGCCTGGCTACAAGATCGGGGACAGGATCCTGCGCCCGGCCAGGGTGGCCGTGGCCGAGCCCAGCGGCCTCGCCGGGCCCGGCGACCTCGCCGGAATCCGGTGAGCCGACCGGATCCGGCGACCGGGGCGAAGCGGACGCGGACGCCGGGCAGTCGGCCGGCGCCGGCCCAGACTCGGGCGCAGCCGGCCACGCCGGGGACGACGGCGGCGCGCCGGGCGCAAATGATCCTGACTGACCGGACGAGGAGTGGCCGATGAGCACCAAGGACTTCCTCGAGAAGGACTACTACAAGGTCCTTGCCGTCGCCAAGGACGCTTCCCCCGACGAGATCAAGAAGTCGTACCGTAAGCTCGCCCGCAAGTACCACCCGGACGCCAACAAGGGCAACCAGGCATCGGAGGAGCGCTTCAAGGAAATCTCCGAGGCGTACAACGTGCTGTCCGACGAGAAGCGGCGCAAGGAGTACGACGAGGCCAGGTCGCTGTTCGGCAGCGGTGGCGTGCGCATGCCTGGCCAGGCCGGCGGCCAGGGCGGGTTCGGGTTCGATCTCGGTGACCTGTTCGGCGGCCAGCCCGGCAGCACCGGCGGGCGCCTCGGTGACCTGCTCGGCGGCGTCTTCGGCGGCCGGACCACCACCCAGGCGAGGCCGCGGCGCGGCGCGGACATCGAGACCGAGACGTCGCTGACCTTCAGCAACGCGATCGACGGTGTCACCGTGTCACTCCGGCTGGCCGGCGAGGGGCCGTGCAAGGCGTGCATGGGCACCGGGGCGAAGGCGGGAACCGTGCCGAAGGTCTGCCCTACCTGCGAGGGCAGCGGGCAGGCTAGCAAGAACCTGGGTAACTTCGCCTTCTCCGAGCCGTGCCGGACCTGCCGGGGCCGCGGCCTCGTCGTCGACGATCCTTGCCCGGTGTGCTCGGGCAGCGGGCGGGCGATGAGCACCAGGACCATCCAGGCCCGCATCCCGGCCGGTGTCGGCGATGGCCAGCGGATCAAGCTCAAGGGCAAAGGCGCTCCCGGGGAGCGTGGCGGCCCGGCCGGCGACCTGTACGTGAAGGTACACGTGACGCCGCACCCGGTGTTCGCCCGGACCGGGCACAACCTGACGGTCAGCGTGCCCGTCACGTTCTCCGAGGCTGCGCTCGGCGCGGAGATCAAAGTGCCGGCCCATCGCGCGATGCCGGTGAACCTCCGCATCCCGGCCGGGACTCCCAACGGGCGCACGTTCCGGGTCCGGGGCAAAGGCGTCCGCCGCCCGGATGGCACCGTGGGCGACCTCCTGGTCACCGTCGACGTGCAGGTGCCGAGGCAGCTGAACGACGAGGAGCGCGAGGCACTAGAGACATTCCGGAAGGCAGCCGGGGACCAGGACCCGAGGGAAGACCTGCTGCGGCGGGCAAAGGCCGGCTGAGACTGGTGCGGGGAATGACATGATCAACGAGTTCGAGCTGTCCGACGATTCGCCGGTTTACGTCATCTCCGTGGCTGCCCAGCTCTCCGGCCTGCACCCGCAGACGCTGCGCGCCTATGACCGGATGGGCCTGGTCTCCCCAGGCCGAGCCGCGGGCCGCGGGCGCCGTTACTCGCTGCGCGACATCCTCGTGCTCCGGGAGGTTCAGCGGCTTTCCCAGGAGGAGGGCATCAACCTCTCCGGCATCAAGCGGATCCTGGCGCTGGAAGACGAGAGCAGGCGCAGCCGGCTGCGGCTGGCCGAGATCCAGGCCGAGATCACCCGGCTGCGCGCGGAACTTGAGTCCACCCGCGCCGTCGCCGCCCGGCTGGCGGGCCTGCTCAGGAACTCCGGCGGCAGCGGCACGCTCGTGCCAGTTCGCCCGGCTGGCGGCGGGCCCCCCCGCCCAGGCCAGCCGGGCCGGCTGCCGCCGGCCCTCCCCTCCGGGCCGGCTGCCGCGGCCAGCCAGCCGCCAGATGCCGGCCCGGCCAGCCACCAAGCGAACGACATCCGAAAGGGCTAACAGAACCGATGGCGATGGATGACAAGCTGACTCGCAAGAGCAGGGAGGCGCTATCCGAGGCCGTCAAGCGCGCCGCCGCGGCCGGGAACCCGCATACCGACGGGCTGCATCTGCTTGCCGCCCTGATCGAGCAGGGCGACGACGGCACCGCGAAGCCGCTGCTGCAAGCCGTCGGGGCCGACCCGGCGACCGTGCTCAAACGGGCGGAAGAGCTGCTGGCCAGACTGCCGAGCGCGGCCGGCACGACGGTCGGCGCGCCGGAGACCTCACGCCATCTGCTCACCACGCTGGCCACCGCAGCCAAGCAGGCCAGGCAACTCTCGGATGACTTCGTCTCGACCGAGCACCTGCTCGCCGCCCTCGCCGCCGATGGCGGGCAGGCCGCGACGCTGTTGCGCGAGGCCGGCGCTGCCCCGGACAAGCTGCTCGGCGCATTCCAGCAGCTACGCGGCAGCGCCCGGGTGACGACGGAAGACCCGGAAGGAACCTTCAAGGCGCTGGAGAAGTACGGCATCGACCTTACCCGCCTGGCCCGGGATGGCCAGCTCGATCCGGTGATCGGCCGGGACGCGGAGATCCGCCGGGTGATCCAGGTACTCTCCCGCCGCACCAAGAACAACCCGGTGCTGATCGGCGAGCCTGGAGTGGGCAAGACCGCCGTGGTGGAGGGCCTGGCCCAGCGCATCGTGGCCGGCGACGTGCCAGAGTCACTGCGCGGGAAGCGGATCGTGGCGCTCGACCTCGGCGCGATGGTGGCCGGAGCCAAGTACCGCGGCGAGTTCGAGGAGCGGCTCAAGGCGGTACTGAACGAGATCAAGCAGAGCGACGGCGAAGTCGTCACGTTCGTCGACGAGCTGCATACCGTGGTCGGGGCCGGCGCGGCCGAGGGCGCGATGGATGCGGGCAACATGCTCAAGCCGATGCTGGCCCGCGGTGAGCTGCGCATGGTCGGCGCTACCACGCTGGATGAGTACCGCGAGCGGATCGAGAAGGATCCGGCCCTGGAGCGCCGCTTCCAGCAGGTCTTCGTCGACGAGCCGTCGGTGGCTGACACCATCGCGATCCTGCGCGGCCTGCGCGGGCGCTACGAGGCGCACCACAAGGTGCAGATCTCCGACGCCGCCCTGGTGGCGGCGGCGACGCTGTCCGACCGGTACATCACGGCGAGATACCTCCCGGACAAGGCCATCGACCTGGTCGACGAGGCATCGTCCCGGCTGCGGATGGAGATCGATTCCCGGCCGGTAGAGGTCGACGAGCTGCAGCGGTCGGTCGACCGGATGCGGATGGAGGAGCTTGCCCTGGCCAGGGAGGCCGACCCGGCCAGCAAGGAGCGGCTGGAGCGGCTGCGCGCCGACCTTGCCGACCGGCAGGAGCAGCTGACCGCGCTGGTCGCCCGCTGGGAGCGGGAGAAGGCCGGGCTGAACAAGGTCGGCGAGCTGAAGAAGCGGCTGGATGACCTGAAGGGCCAGGCCGACCGGGCCCAGCGGGACGCGGACTTCGAGGCTGCGTCGCGGCTCATGTACGGGGAGATCCCGGCGCTGGAGCGGGAAATCGCCGAGGCGGCGGCCCAGGCAGCCAGCGAGGCCGAGGCGGCTGGCAGCCAGGGCGGCGGCCAGCCTGCACCAAATGCCAGCCCGATGGTCAAGGAAGAGGTCGGCCCGGACGACGTCGCCGATGTCGTCTCGGCGTGGACCGGCATCCCGGCCGGGCGCCTGCTTGAAGGCGAGACCGGCAAGCTGCTCAGGATGGAGGGCGAGCTTGGCAGGCGGATCGTCGGCCAGGCCCGGGCCGTCCAGGCCGTTTCCGATGCAGTCCGCCGGTCGCGGGCAGGCATCTCGGATCCTGACCGCCCGTCTGGGTCATTCTTGTTCCTCGGGCCGACCGGGGTCGGCAAGACCGAGCTGGCCAAGGCGCTCGCCGATTTCCTCTTCGACGACGAGCGCGCGATGATCCGGATCGATATGAGCGAGTACTCGGAGCGGCATTCGGTCGCCCGGCTTGTCGGCGCGCCGCCCGGCTACATCGGATACGAGGAAGGCGGCCAGCTCACCGAGGCGGTCCGGCGGCGGCCGTACTGCGTGGTGCTGCTCGACGAGGTGGAAAAGGCGCACCAGGAAGTCTTCGACATCCTGCTGCAGGTGCTCGATGACGGCAGGCTCACCGACGGGCAGGGCCGCACCGTCGATTTCCGGAACAGCATCCTGATCCTCACCTCCAATCTCGGCTCGCAGCACATCGCCGACCCCGCGCTGGACGATGCCGCCAAGGAAGCGGCGGTGATGTCGGTGGTCCGGGCGACCTTCAAGCCGGAGTTCCTGAACCGGCTCGATGACGTCATCCTGTTCGACGCGCTGTCCACCGCGGAACTGACCGAGATAGTCGACCTGCAGGTGGCCAGGCTAACCCGGCGCCTCGCGGGCCGCAGGCTGGCGCTGACGGTGACGCCGGCCGCCCGCGAGTGGCTGGCAGTCACTGGCTTCGACCCGGTCTACGGCGCCAGGCCGCTGCGCAGGCTCATCCAGTCGGCGATCGGGGATCAGCTGGCCCGCGGCCTGCTGTCCGGCGACATCGGCGATGGCGACGTGGTCCTGGTTGACCTCGATCCGGCATCGGACTCGCTGACTGTGCGCGGTGACCGTCCGGCGGCCGTCCCGTCGTCCCCGCCCGGCGGCTCGTCGAGCAGCTTGTCGTAGTCGTCTTCGGGCAGCCCGAGGTCATTGCGGATCCGGTACCGCAGGCTCAGCAGCATCCGTAGCTCGGCCCGGTCGTCATCGCCGGGATCGGTGCCCACGGCCCGGAGGCCGGAGCGCTGGGGCTGGCCGTCCTCGCGCTGCAGGCATAGCTCCACGCCTGCCGTCGCCCAGTCCAGCGCGCCAGTCAGGTCGGAACGCTCGACGAGCACCTCGGCGACGAGGTCGCACGCCCGCGGATCACGCCGCCCCTCATCCTTTAGCGCCGCAATCAGAGCGCGGGCCTCGGCCGATTTGCCGAGCAGGAAGAGCGCCCTGGACAGCGGAACTCTCGGATCCACGAATACCGGGCCGCCATCGGCGAGTGCCAGCCGGAATCCGCTGGCGGCTGCGGCCGGGTCATCGGCAAGCAGCCATTGTTCGCCCGCTCGCAGGAACGCTTCCGCCCGCGGCATGGACGAAGTCTGCGTGCCGGTGACAGCAAGCCTGCTCATCCGCTGCGCGGCGGCTTCATGATCGCCGCTAAAGGCGGCATCGAACTCTATGGCGTCAAACTCCTCGCGGCTCAAAACAGGCACGATACAGACCGTACCCACCCGGACGGGGCTTTCAACGCACGGCGTGGTTACCGATTGGATACGGCCCGGCTTATCGCCGTGACCGCTCCAGCGCATCCCAGAACCCGCGCCGCAGCGCATGCCGCACCTCGTCATGCAGCAGCGAGTCGATCGGCAGCGCCGAGCCCTGCAGCAGCCTGGCTTCCAGGTCGGACGGCATCCGGGGCTTGCGCGCAAGCACGGCCTCGAGCCACAGGGCGGGCGCGTCCCGCGCCACCGCCTCGCCGAAACCGAACCCCTCGGCATGCGCCGCCTGCACCGCGTCGGCAATCGAGATGGCAACCGGCTGCGGCGCCGGCGGCTGGCCCGCCGCAGGCCGCGGGCCGCTGTAGGGACCGTCCTGCCGGATGCCGAACGAGGGGCCTAGCGCCGCGCCGTGCTGGCCGTGCTGAGGCCCGGAGAACTGGTCAGCCGGCAGTTGCCCGGCGGCTCCGCCGTACTGGCCGCCGCCGGCCGGCGGATACTGACCTGCCTGGTACTGGCCTGCCGGGTGCTCTGCCGGGTAATGCCCGGCCGGGTGCTGATCGGCGGCCGGCTGATACTGCTCCGCGGCCGGGTACAGGTCGGCGGGCGGGTACGAATCCGGCGGCGGATATGACCGGCCGCCGCCGGCGCCATGGCGCTGGGACCCGCCGGGCCGGCCCACCTCCTGCCCGGGTGCGCCGTCTGCGGCAGCGGCCGGGGGCCGGTCAAGGAACGGATCCGGCGGATAGGGCTGGGCACCCTGGCCGCGCGACTGCGGCTCGTCGCCTCGCTGCGCAGCCTGCAGGCCCGATCCTGGTCCTGACCCGGTGGGCGCACTCAGCGGGGCCGATACTTCGAAGCTGGCTGGCGAGCCGCCGGCTCGCGGCAGGCCGCCCGGCTGGTCTGGCTGGGCGCCGCCCGGCTGGCCGAAGAATCCGGGCTGGCCCGGCCTGCCGCCGGCCTCGGCCCGGGTCCCGGCGGCCTGCTGCTGGGTTGCGCCGGGCTGGCCCGCCAGACCGGACTGAGCTGGCGGCGCGGCCCCCGGCTGCTCCTGGGTTCCGCCCGGCCGACTCTGCAGACCGGACTGGCCCGGCAGACCGGGCTGGCTGGACCGCGCGCTTACTGGCTGGCCCGGCAGGTCACCGGCCTGCCCCTGGGCCCCGCCCGGCTGACGTTGCGGCAGCCTGCCAGGCCCCGGCCCGGCAGCATGCGCAGGCCGCACGCTAGATGGCTGGCCTGGCAGGTCACCGGCCTGGCCGTGGACTGTGTCCGGCTGGGCCTGGCCCGGCTGCCCCTCGCCTGGCTGGGCCTGGCCCGGCTGGGCCTGGCCCGGCTGCCCCTCGCCTGGCTGGGCCTGGCCCGGCTGCCCCTCGCCTGGCTGGGCCTGCTGCGTTCCGCCCGACTGCGCTCCGCCTGGCTGGCCGGGCAGATCATCCTGCTGGCTGCGCCCGGGCTGCTGCTCATCCTGGGTAGCCGCCCTGGCGCCGGACGGCGGCAGGGCAGCCCGCTGATAGCCGGAGACGACCGGGGCGGTGTAGCTGGCCGGCGGAGCGGGCAGCGCCGCCGCCGGCAGCCCGTGGTGGGTCACCGCGCCGATGACCGACCCGTGCCCGTTGGCCAGGGATCGCCCGGAGTAGGCGCCCGTCGGGTATTCATCGCCACGGCGGGCAGGCTCTGCGCCGGGGATCAGGTCGACGAACGGGCGCAAGTGGGCGCTGCCGATCTCCAGAATGTCGTCGCATTCCTGCCGGAGCGGCCTGGATACGGTCCAGTTCCCGTCCACCGTGATATGCACGAGAATTACCCGTATCCCGAGATCCTGCACTTCCGCGACGACTTCGGCGAGGTCTTCCTCCCCGCTTACCACAATGGCGTCAATGATCGCGCCGTTCCTGGCCAGGGTTGTCAGGTCACGATGCATTTCGTTCTCGACGCCCTCGCGGCGGCCCGGCCGCAGCCGGCCGATTCGCAGCTTGAGCCCGGCGAGGTCGGCAAGGGTATCGTGCTCGGATGTCCGTCGTCCCTCGACCGTTGCCTCATACCAATAGCATCGCAGCACCGGCAGGCCGCTGCGGTCTCGCGAAAGCCCGGACAGGAACTTGAGCAAGCCCGAATAGTCCCAGGAAACAGAGTCTCGGTGGCGTGTGCCGTGGACGGCCATTGCGCCATCGGCGAGCACATAGCCCGCGTCCACGAACAGCGCGCAACGATCCACGCGACACCGTCCTTCCCTCGACGATGGACGTTACCAGCGCCCGGCGATTGCCGTGACATATAGCTCGGATCAGGGACGTACCCACCATGTCGCCGCTGCGCGACCCGGCGCAAAGGCTGCGCGACCCGGCGCAAAGCATGTCAGGCGGGGCAGTTCGGCTGGCGGGCAGGGCGCCACCTGGCCGGCCCTGGCGCCGCGGGATAGGGTCGGATTCCGTGACCGAACGCGATGACCTGCTCGCCCTGATCAAGAGCCAGGCCATCGTGCCGGGCGATGTCATCTTGTCCTCGGGACAGCGGGCGAGCTGGTACGTCGACCTGCGCCGTGTCCTGCTGGCCGGCCGGGCCGCCCCGCTGGCTGGCCGGGTCATGCTCGAGGCGACCGCCGACCTGGCCTACGACGCCGTCGGCGGCCTGACCCTCGGTGCCGATCCGGTGGCGATGGCCATGATGCATGCCGCTGCCGCCGACGGCAGGACCCTGGACGCCTTCGTGGTGCGCAAGGCAGAGAAGGCGCATGGCCTGCAGCGGCGGATCGAGGGCCCGGAGGTGGCTGGCCGCCGCGTGCTCGCGGTCGAGGACACCTCGACGACCGGTAACTCGGTGCTTACCGCGGTAGACGCGCTCCGCGCGGCCGGGGCCGACGTCGTGGGCGTTGCCGTCATCGTGGACCGCGGCGGGCGGGAGCATGTCGCCGGACGGGGGCTGCGGTACCGCGCAGCCTATGACCTGGCCGACTTGATGTCTGGCTGAGCTAGTGCCTGGCCAGGTCATGCACAGCGGAGATCCCCACCAAGAGGAGGACGATCACCGCTATCACGACTACCGCGACGATCACGTACCGCAGGCGTTCCCTGGGATCGGCATCATGACGTCCCATGCAGCGAGACTAACCCCGGCTAACCTGCGCCGGAGACATTAGCGCCGGTAACCGGCCGGCCGGCGATACTCGCGTCGGCGCTGGCTCGGGGGATACTAGGGAATGCCACGACAACAGGGAGCAACTGCCATGCCGATCGCAACCCCAGAGATTTACGCACAGATGCTCGACCGGGCCAAGGAGCAAGGCTTCGCGTACCCGGCCATCAACGTGACCTCGAGTCAGACACTGAACGCCGCCCTGCGCGGCTTCGCCGAAGCCGGCAGCGACGGGATCGTTCAGGTCTCCACCGGCGGTGCCGAGTACCTCTCCGGCGCCGCGGTGAAGGACATGGTGACTGGCTCGGTTGCGCTGGCCCAGTTCGCCGCCGGGGTCGCGGACCGGTATCCGGTCCATGTCGCGCTGCACACGGATCACTGCCCGAAGGGCAAGCTGGACGGCTTCGTCCGCCCGCTCGTCCGGATTTCCCAGGAAAGAGTGGCACGCGGTCAGGAGCCGCTCTTCCAGTCGCACATGTGGGACGGTTCCGCCGTGCCGCTGACCGAGAACCTGCAGATCGCCTCGGAATTGCTGGATGAGTGCGCGCGGGCGCACATCGTGATGGAACTGGAGATCGGCGTCGTCGGCGGTGAGGAGGACGGCGTCGTCGGTGAGATCAACGAGAAGCTGTACAGCACGCCGGAGGATGCGCTCGCGACCGCCGAGGCGCTTGGGCTCGGCGAGCGCGGCCGGTACATCCTCGCCGCTACCTTCGGCAACGTGCACGGCGTCTACAAGCCCGGGCACGTCATGCTGCGGCCGTCCGTGCTAGCCGACATCCAGGACGCCGTCGGCGGGAAATACGGCCGGGATAAGCCATTCAACCTCGTCTTCCACGGCGGGTCGGGCTCCGACCTCGCGGACATCCGGGAAGCGATCTCTTACGGCGTGGTCAAGATGAACGTGGACACCGACACCCAGTACGCGTTCACCCGGCCGGTCGCTGGCTACATGTTCACGCACTATGACGGCGTCCTGAAGATCGACGGTGAAGTCGGCAACAAGAAGGACTACGACCCGCGCAGCTGGGGCAAGGCGGCCGAGGAGGCAATGACCGCGCGCGTCGTGCACGCTTGCGAGGACCTGCTGTCCGCGGGCAAGCAGCTGACCTGACCGGCAGGCCGCCCGGCGCCGGGCGGCGCGCCTAGGTCAGCGCCGAGATGGTGCCGAATAGCTCATCGGTCAGCTCTACCTGCGCACTGGCGACGTTCTCGGCCAGGTGCGCCAGCGAAGCCGTGCCCGGAATCGGCAGCATCACCGGGGACCGGTGCAGCAGCCAGGCCAATGCCAGCTGGGCCGCGGTAACGTCGGCCTGCTTGGCCAGCGCCGACAACGGCCCATCCCGCTCAGCCAGCTGGCCGGTCGCCATCGGGCACCACGGAATGAAGCCCAGGCCCTCCCGCTCGCAGTAGTCGAGCACGTCGTCGTGCTGACGGCGGATGAGGTTATAGCGGTTCTGGACTGACGCGATCGGTGCGGTGAGCCGCGCCTCGCCGAGCTCGGCGAGGCTTACCTCGGACAGCCCGATGCAGCGGACCTTGCCTTCCCTGCGCAGCGCGTCAAGCGCGCCGACCTGATCGGCCGCCGGTACCCGAGGATCGAATCGGTGCAACTGGAAGAGGTCGATGGTCTCCAGGCCGAGTCGCCGTAGGCTCAGCTCCGCGCACTGCCGGAGGTACTCGGGACGGCCGAGCGGATGCCACTGGCCAGGCCCGGTGCGGACCAGCCCCGCCTTCGTCGCGATCGCGATACCGCCGTAGGGATGCAGGGCGTCCCTGATCAGCTCCTCGCTGACATGCGGCCCGTAGGAGTCAGCGGTGTCAATGAAGTCCACGCCAAGCTCGGCGGCCCGCCGCAGCACCCGGATGGCTGCCTGGCGGTCCGGCGGATCGCCCCAGATCCCGGGTCCAGTAATGCGCATCGCGCCGTAACCCAGCCTGGTCACCGGCAGCCCGCCGCCGATGCAGAACACTCCGCTCGACGCGGCGGGAAGACTGATCGCTGCCATGGGGAAAACCTATCGAACCGCGCAGAGCGGTCAGACCGGGCCGGATTCGCCGGCCCGGTCGGCAGGACCTGACGCCGGCCCGGTCGGCAGGACCTGACTTTGACCCGCCTGGCAGACGCGCACGACGGCAGGCGGCAGGATGGCTAGCATGACGTATGAGAATCTGCTCGGCGGGCCGGCTTCCACCTATCTGCCCGGCAACGAGGAGGCCAGCTCGGCGCTGCGGGCGGCCGGCGAGCCGGCCCGCGTCGCCGCCCGGTTCCCCGCGTACTGCGAGGCCTGGGCAGTGCTGGCGGAGCGGGCGATGGCGGCCGGCGACCCGGTCGCTGCTTACGCGTATGCGAGGACCGGTTACCACCGCGGCCTGGACCAGCTGCGCCGGGCTGGCTGGAAGGGATACGGCCCGATCCCCTGGGAGCACGAGCCGAACCGCGGCTTCCTGCGTGCGCTGCACATGCTCGCCAGCGCCGCAGCAGCCATCGGCGAGCACGACGAGGCCGAGCGCTGCTCCAGTTTCCTGCGGGACAGCAGCCCGGCCGCGGCCGCCGCACTCGAGCCCGGCTGATCCCCAGCTCGGCAGCTATCCGCCGCTGCGGGTAGCCTCGGAGCGCAAGAGCCCCTGCCGCACCAGCAATACCCGGACCGGTGCGACCAGGGGCTTCCGCGTCAGGTCAGGGGCTGCCCGCACGCGGCGGCTGGAAGGGGCTGGTGACGATGCCGGCCATTGTGATCGTAGGCGCCCAGTGGGGTGACGAGGGCAAGGGCAAGGCGACTGACCTGCTCGGCGACAGGGTCGATTACGTCGTCCGGTATCAGGGCGGCAACAATGCCGGGCACACGGTCGTTATCGGCGAGGAGAGCTACGCCCTGCACCTGCTGCCAAGCGGGGTGCTGTCGCCGGACGCGATACCAATCATCGGCAACGGGGTGGTCATTGACCCGGGCGTCCTGATCGCGGAGATCGACGGGCTGCGGGCCCGCAAGGTGTCCTGCGAGCGGCTGCTGATCTCGGCGAACGCGCACCTGATCATGCCACACCACCGGGCCCTCGACCGGGTGACTGAGCGGTTCCTCGGCACCGCCAGGATCGGCACGACCGGCCGCGGCATCGGGCCCGCCTACAGCGACAAGGTGGCCCGGGTGGGGATCCGGGCGCAGGATCTCTTCGACCCCGGGATTCTCGGCCAGAAGCTAGAGCTCGTGCTGCGGGAGAAGAACCAGGTGCTCACCAAGGTGTACAACCGGCGCGGGATCGACGTGGCCGCGGTATCGGCCGAGTACCTGGCCTACGGCGAGCGGCTGCGTCCCTATCTGGCCGATACGGGGCTGATCCTCAACAAGGCACTCGACGACCAGCGGGTCGTGCTGCTTGAGGGCGCCCAGGCGACCCTGCTCGACGTCGATCATGGCACGTACCCGTTCGTCACTTCCTCCTCGCCCACCGCCGGCGGGGCCTGCGCCGGGTCAGGCATCGGCCCGACCAGGATCACCAAGGTAATCGGCATCGTGAAGGCCTATACGACACGGGTCGGGGCCTGCCCATTCCCGACCGAGCTGACCGGCCCGCAGGGCGAGTGGCTGCGCAAGACGGGCGGTGAATACGGCGTCACGACCGGCCGGGAACGCCGGACCGGCTGGTTTGACGCCGTCATCGCCAGGTACGCGACCAGGGTCAACGGGATCACCGACTACTTCTTGACCAAACTGGACGTGCTATCCGGCCTGGAGAAGGTCCCGGTCTGCGTGGCCTACCGCGTGGCGGGCACCCGGCACGAGGAGATGCCGGTGACGCAGACCGAGTTCCATCACGCCGTCCCGGTCTACGAGTACCTGGACGGCTGGCGGGAGGACATCTCGGCGGCGAAGGAGTTCAGCGATCTCCCGCGCAATGCCCAGGCGTACGTCAGGACGCTGGAGGAGATGATCGGCGCGCCCGTCGCCGCGGTGGGCGTCGGGGCGCGCCGTGACCAGACGCTGCAGCTGCGCCCGCTGATCTGATCGCCTGGCGCGGCCTGCCCGCCGCGGCCGGTCAGCGGCCGGATGTCCGAGGTCGATCATCAGCTGCTCGAAGCGCCGACCGACGAAGTCAAGCACCGCGTCGGCGAGTGGCAAGTCCGCGGTGACGGGCTGGCAGGCCGCGGCGACGCCTCCTGGAATGACGGCAACGTGGGAACCGCGGCAGGCTCGTCCTGCCCTTCACCGCCGGCTCCACCAACTGCAAGATCTATCAGGTCGACGCAGATGCCCGCTTCCTGCCCGGTGACGAGGAGTACCAGTGGCTGGGCGCGCACGACTACGAGCGCAACGCTACCGCCGGGCCGAATACGATTCTCAGCTACGTCACGGCGGCCAGGCGCTCGCGCTGCAGAAACTGTCCGGATCGTCGCCGACCCTGTACGCCCAGGGCTGGGTCAAGGTAGCCAGCCAGTCGACGGCCGTCCCGATGAGCAGCTTCCAGCTAGGCGATGACTCCACCGGCCGGACCTACTCCTGGTATGCAGATGACCTGACCGTCGCAACGGTGCAGCCGGGCTTCTAGCTAGTCCCGTCAGGCGCTGATCGGGCCGCGGTGCGCCGGCTGCCCGGGAGCACGGAACCACGCAGCAGCCGAATCTGCGGCGGCTGCCCGGTAGGCTCGGCCGGGTGCGGATCTTGGTAGTCGGCTCCGGCGGCCGCGAGCATGCCATCTGCCGGGCGCTTGCCCGGGATGCCGGCGTTACGCAACTGCACGCCGCGCCAGGCAATCCGGGTATCGCCCGGATCGCGCAGATCCATCAGGTGGCAATTACTGACCCGGCCAGCATCGCGACACTCGCCACCCGGATCGGGGCCGGCCTTGTGGTCATCGGCCCTGAGGGGCCGCTGGTCGCCGGTGCTGCCGACGCAGTCCGGGCAGCCGGCATCAGCTGCTTCGGGCCCAGCCAGCGCGCGGCCATGATCGAGGGCTCCAAGTCCTTCGCCAAGCAGATCATGTTCGCGGCGGGCATTCCGACCGCGGCCGCGCGCACTTGCGCCAGCGCCAGCGAGGTCGGCGAAGCGCTGGACGCATTCGGGCCGCCGTACGTGGTGAAGGCAGACGGGCTCGCAGCCGGCAAGGGCGTGGTCGTCACCACCGATCGCCGCGCCGCAAGCAAGCACGCGGCCGACTGCGGCACGGTGGTCATCGAAGAGTTCCTGGACGGCCCGGAGGTATCTGTCTTCGCGCTGGCCGACGGGTCCGCCGCGCTGCCCTTGCTCCCGGCACAGGACTACAAGCGCGCGCGGGACGGGGACGCGGGCCCGAACACTGGCGGAATGGGCGCCTACGCCCCGCTGCCCTGGTCGCCGCCCGGGCTGGCCGAGGAAGTTATCGGCGCCGTGATCCAGCCTGCGCTGGCTGAGCTAGGCCGGCGCGGCATGCCGTACAGCGGGCTGCTGTACGCCGGCCTGTGCCTGACCCCGGCCGGGATCCGGGTAGTGGAATTCAACGCCAGGTTCGGTGACCCGGAGACCCAGGTGATCCTGGACCGGCTCGCCGTGCCGCTGGGCGGGTTGCTCGACGCCGCGGCGAACGGCGGCCTGCCCGGCGCCGGGCCGCTCGCCTGGTCGCCAGGCGCGGCGGTCACCGTGGTGATCGCGGCGGAGGGCTACCCCGCCGCGCCAGCGGGCGGCGACCAGATTGACGGCCTCGAAGATGCGGAACGGCAGCCAGCTGCCTACGTCCTGCACGCAGGCACCTCGGCGACGGGGCCGGCCGCCTGACATCGAACGGCGGGCGAGTGCTCAACGTGGTGGGAACGGGCCAGGACCTGGCCAGCGCGCGCGCCGCCGCCTACCGGGCAGCCAGCCTGATCAAAATGCGCGGCGGCTGGTATCGCACCGACATCGCGGCGGAACCAGTGCTGTGACATTCGCGGAGCCGGATGAGCCAGCCGGGGCCGGCCTGCCCGGCGGCGAGGACGGCCCGCAGCTGCGGGTGACCACGATCGAGCTGTTCTTCGACCTCGTCTTCGCCTTCACCCTCACCCAGCTCACCGCGCTGCTGGCCGACGAGGCTTCGCTGGCCGCACTCGCGCAGGTGCTGCTCATCTTCACGCTGATCTGGTGGATGTACGCCGGATACGCCTGGCTGACCAACGCCCGGCCGCCGGCCGGCAGCGCCGAGCGGCTGCTGCTGCTCGTCGGCATGGCCGGCCTGCTCATCGTCGGGCTGGCGATACCGGCCGGCTTTCGCCAGAACGGGGTGGCGCTCGGGCTCGGCTACCTGGTCGTCGTGCTCGTGCACGCCGCGCTGTACTTCCGGGTGAACAGGAACATCCTTCGGATCGCCCCGTTCAGCATCGCCTCGGCACTGCTGATCATCGCCGCCGGGATAGTGTCCAGGCCCGCCGGGGAGCACCGCCTCGCCGCCTACGCGCTGTGGATCCTGGCAGTCGTGATCCAGCTCGGCTCGCCGCTTGTGGTACACCCGCGCGGCCTGTTCGGCCTGCGGCCAGCGCACATCGTGGAACGGCACACGGCCCTGGTCATTGTCGCGCTCGGCGAGTCAGGCGCCGCAGTCGGAATAGGCGCGTCCCGGCTGGCAAATCGGGCCGGCGGGATGACCGCCGAGCTGGTTGCCGTGTCGCTGCTCGGCCTCGCCCTGTCCGCCGCGCTTTGGTGGACACTGTTCGGCGGCAACGAGGACCAGCGGGCCGAGCGGGCGCTTGCCAGCGCGGACAGCAGCCAGCGGACGGGCGCCATCCTGAATGCCTATTTCTACGCTCATACGCCGCTGCTGCTCGGTATCGTCGCGGTCGCGGCCGGAATCGAGCAGGCGATTGCGCGCACCGCGGCGCCACCGTCAGCCGGATCGGCCGCTGCCGCAATCACGCTGGCGGCCGGAATCGCCGGCAGATGACGTTGCGGCAGGATAGGCAGCATGATCGAGCGCTACACCCTGCCCGCGATGGGCCGCGTCTGGAGTGACGAGCGCAAATACGAGCTGTGGTGCCGGATAGAGACCCTGGTGCTCGAAGCGCACGCCGCGGCCGGCACGGTCCCGGCCAGCAGCGTCGGCCCGGTGCGGGCCGCGCCGCCGCCGACCCCACAGGCGGTCGCCGAGCTTGAGGCTGTCACCGGGCACGATGTGATCGCGTTCCTGTCCGCGTGGGCGGACAACACCTCGCCGCGCGCGGCCGCCGCCTACGTGCATTTCGGGATGACCTCGTCGGATCTGATCGACACCGCGCTCGCGCTGCAGCTCACCGAGGCCACTGGCCTGCTGGCCGCCCGGTGCGCCGCGCTCACCGCGGCGCTGCGCGAGCACGCGCTGGCGCACCGGGCCACTCTCCGGGCCGGACGCACGCACGGAATTCACGCCGAGCCGGACGTCTGGGGGCACCGGGTCGCCGACTTCGCGTTCGCCATGCACCGCTGCACCCTGCGGCTGGCCAGGGCCAGGGAGGCGGTCGCCGTCGGCAAGCTGTCCGGCCCGGTGGGCACCTACTCCAACATCGACCCGGCGATCGAGACCGAGGTGATGGCCGCGCTCGGGCTGCGGCCGGCCGAGGTGGCGACGCAGGTGGTGTTCCGCGACGGCATCGCCGAGTGGGTCAGCGTGCTCGCGCTGATCTCGACCGTCTGCGAGGCCATCGCGCTGGAGGTGCGGCACGGCCAGCGGACCGAGCTGGCCGAGCTGGCCGAGCCTTTCGGGAAGGGCCAGAAGGGCTCGTCGGCGATGCCGCACAAGCGGAACCCGGTCCGGTCCGAGCGGATCTGCGGCCTGGCCAGGATCGTGCGCGCTCAGGTCACCCCGGTGCTGGAGGGAATGCCGCTGTGGCACGAACGTGATATATCCCACTCATCGACCGAGCGGGTGGCGCTGCCGGACGCCGCCGTCGCTACCGATTACCTGCTTGACCAGACCACCGGGTTGGTGACCGGGCTGGTGGTGGACGCGGCCCGGATGCGCGCCAACCTGGCACAGACCCGCGGCCTGATCTATACCTCGGCGGTGCTGCTTGAGCTTGTCGCCACGGGAATGTCCAGGGAAGACGCCTACGCGCTGGTCCAGGCCGCCGCGATGGACTGCTGGCAGCACGGCACCTGGTTCCGCGAGACGCTGCGCAAGCATGCCGCCGGGCGCGGCCAGCCGCTGGACGAGGCCCGGCTGGACGAGGCATGCCGCCCGGAGCGGTTCGTCGCCAGGCTTGGACCAGTCTTCGACCGGCTGGAGCGACTGACGTGACGGCCCTGACATGACGGCCCTGAGGCATCTCTGCTCGGGCAAGGTCAGGGAACTCTATGAGACCGCCGACGGCGTGCTGCTGCTCGTCGCCACGGACCGCATTTCCGCCTTTGACTACGTGCTTGACACGCCGATCCCGGACAAGGGGAAGATCCTCACCCAGCTGTCCTTGTGGTGGTTCGGGCAGCTCGCCGACCTGGTGCCCAATCACCTGGTGCAGGCGCCGGTCCCGGCGCAGTTTGCCGGCCGGGCGATGGCGTGCCGGCGGCTGTCGATGGTACCGGTGGAATGCGTGGCCCGCGGCTACCTGGCCGGCTCGGCGCTCGCGGACTACCAGCGGACGGGCGAAGTGTGCGGAATCTCACTTCCGCCCGGGCTCACCGACGGTTCCCGGCTGCCCGAGCCTGTTTTCACCCCGGCCACCAAGGCGCCGCGCGGCGAGCACGACCTGAATATCCCCGCCGCCGCCGTGGCCGAGCAGGCCGGCGCCGCGGTCGCCGCCGAGCTGGAGCGGATCACCCTGGCGGTGTACCGGCGCGCCGCCGAACTGGCCGCCACCAGGGGAATCATCGTCGCGGACACCAAGATCGAGCTCGGCTTCGACGCCGGTGGCAGGCTGCTGCTTGCCGATGAGGTGCTGACCCCGGACTCGTCCCGGTTCTGGCCAGCGGACCAGTGGGCGCCGGGCCGGAGCCAGCCGTCTTTCGACAAGCAGTACGTGCGTGACTGGCTGACGTCGGCGGAGTCCGGCTGGGACCGCGACGGGCCGCTGCCGCCCCCGCCGCTGCCCGCTGACGTGGTGCGACGGACCCGGCAGACCTACATCGAGGCATATCAGCGGCTCACCGGCCTGCGGTGGGAGTGACGACTGGCCGGGCCGGGTGCGTGACGACATCGGGCGCAGCGGCTACGTTACGTAACAATGCGGGGATGGTCCGGAAACCTGGGGGCGGTGGAATACTGGACGGCACATGCACCAGGCTGTCCGGCTCGGCCGGGCAGCCTGCCGTTTGGCTGGCCCGCGCCAGCCGCCGCGTCCAGCTCGAGCCCCAGCCCCAGGCCAGGTACCCCGCACCCCGACCGACAGGAGCTCTGCCCCGATGACCACCGGTCCACAGACCCGCTACCGCGTGCGAGGAGGCAACCAGCTGCAGGGCACGGTCTTCGTGCAGGGCGCCAAGAATGCCGCTCTGAAGATGATCGCCGCCTCGCTGCTAGCCGCCAAGGGCCGTACCGTGCTGCGGAACGTCCCGGCGATCGAGGATGTCCGCCGGGCCGTGGAACTCGCCCAGGCGGTCGGCGCGGTAGTCAAGTTCCACGAGGCGGAGCGGACGCTGGTGGTCGACGCCTCCGAGCTCACCAGCCCGGTGCTGCCGGCCGAGATTACCCGCAGGTTCCGCGGCTCGGTCCTGTTCGTCCCCGCATTGCTGCACCGGCTGGGCGAGGCCGTCATCGAGGGCATCGGCGGCTGCAATCTCGGCAATCGCGACCTCGACTTCCACTACCGGGGCTTCGCCCGGCTGGGCGCGACGGTGGACGAGGGCGAGAGCCATATCCGGATCAAGGCCGACCGGCTGCGCGGCGCCCACCTGTACCTGGATACGCCGTCGCACACCGGCACCGAGAACCTGATCATGGCGGCCTCGCTGGCACCGGGCACTACGGTGATCGACAACGCGGCCCTTGAGCCCGAGGTACTCGACGTCATCATGTTCCTGACGAAGATGGGCGCCCACATCACCGGCGGCGGCACCGGGTTCGTGACAGTCCGCGGGGTCAGCGAGCTGACAGCGGTCGAGCACACGGTGATGCCGGACCGGATCGACGCCGGCGTCTTCGCCATGGCCGCCGCCATTACCGGCGGCGAGCTCAGCCTGGTCGGAGCATCGCTTGAGCACTTCGGCGTGGTCCGCTGGAAACTGGAGCAGATGGGCGTGGAGTTCGCCACCCAGGGCGCAATCTTGCAGGTCCGCCGGGACCGGCAGCTGCGCCCGATCAACGTGATCACCTCGCCGTATCCGGGCTTCGCCACCGATCTGCAGTCGCCGATCATGGCGCTGAGCTGCCTGGCGGACGGCACCAGCTACATCAGGGAAACCATTTTCGACGGGCGCTATACCCTGGTTGGCGAACTCAACAAACTCGGCGCGAAAGTCGAGGTGGACGGCAGCGTCGTGCTCGTGCACGGGCCCTCGGTGCTGAAAGGGACCGAGGTCGTCGCGCATGACCTTCGCACCGGGATCGCGCTGGTGCTCGCCGGGCTCGCGGCCGAGGGGGAGACCATCGTGTCGCCCGGCTATCTCATTGACCGCGGGCACTCTTCGGTCGCCGCCCGGCTGACCACGCTCGGCGCGGATATTACCGCGGAGACCGTCGGCTAAAGCCCCCGGCCGGGCGTTATCGTCCCCGTACCCGGCTTCCGGTCTTTCCGGCAGCGATTCGCCCGTGATCGATAGCGCTTGTCACTAGAGCACCCGATAATTACCTCTTTCAGAGATACTCCCGATGCGCTACGAAATGAGTGGCCGGGAAATCTCGCGGCGTCGGCTGCTGAGGATGGGAACGGGATATGGCGCTAGTCGCAGGCAGGATCGCAGCCGCCAGGCATGGCTCCGGGTGACCGGCACCGGGCAGCCGTCCGGCGAGCTGACGATCGGCATCGTCGGGCCTTACGACCTCGTCGAGAGGATCATGCTGTCCGGGCCAGCGGCGGCCGGCTCGCCGGGCCAGGACGGCCATTGGCCGCTGCCCGCCAGGCGGCTGGTCGCTGCTGCGTACCGGGACGAGCAGGAGGCGCCGGACAAGGTCGTGCGGCTCGGCACCGGGATCGACGTCTGCCTGTTCGCCAGCCGGGTATCGCAGGAATACGCGCAGCGGGCAGGCGTGCTCACCAGCCCGGCCACCTGCGTCCCGGTTGGCGGCAGTGCGCTGTACGCTGCCCTGCTTCGGGCCTGCCTGGGCGAGCAGCGGCCCGACCTGACCAGGGCAAGCATCGATGTGCTCAACCGAGACGAGGTCGATGAGGCATTCGGCGAGATCGGCGTGCCAGCCCGGGACGTGCAGGTGCACGCGGAACCGGCGAGCGCGACTTCGCTGGCCTCGTTTCACGAGCGGCTGTGGCGCCGTGGCCAGACGTCAGTCGCCTTCACCTGCCTGCCATCGGTGGCGGCCAAGCTGGCCGCCGCCCGGGTGCCGGCCTTCGCGCTGCGGCCGACAGCCGCCGCGGTCCGCTCGGCCCTGCGCACCGCGGCCCTGCTCGGCTGGTGCCGCAGGCTCGAGGACGCACAGCTCGCCGTGGCGGTCGTGGAAGTGCCGACGTTACGGGACGCCGCACCGCGGCGGGGCGTCCCCCGCCAGGCGCGAGAGGAACTGCGGCTGACCGTGAACCGGTTCCTGGTGCAGGAGGCGCAGCGAATCCAGGCGACAGTGAGCCCGATCGGCGAGCATGGCTTCCTGGTCGCGGCCACCCGCGGCTCGATGGCGGCCGCCACCCAGGGGTTCAGGGAGCCGCCGTTCATCGAGCGGGCCCGCGCGGAACTCGGCGTCGGCATCGAGGCCGGCGTCGGCCTCGGCCGCACCGCGCAGGAGGCCGAGGCGCATGCCAGGGCAGTGCTGGTGGCAGCGCCGGTCGCCGCGGCCGGCCGGAGCTTCGCGCTGGACGCCGGCGGCCATGCCCTGGTGCCTGCGCCGCGGCAGCCGGCCGGGGCAGCAGGCCGGCAGCGCGGCCTGGAGACCCTGGCCCGGCTGGCGGACAAGCTGCCGGCCAGCACGGCCGGGCTGGTGGTGGACGCGGAGACCGCGAGCCGGGTGCTGTCCGTCACGCCCCGGACGGCCAGGCGGCTGCTGCACACGCTGGCCGCCGACGGCCTGGCCTGGCCGCTGCCGCCGAGCCGGACGCCGCAGCCCGGCCGGCCCCGCCAGTTCTACCGGCTAGTGGTGGAGAAGCTGAACCGGGAGCCGCCGAGCTAGCCGGCGTAGCGGCTGATCACCGACTTGCCGAACCTGGCCATCTCCTCGCGCTGCGGCGAGAACTGCAGCAGCATCAGGCCGACGCCCGCCTGCTCATAGGCCCGGAGCCGGTCGATGATCTGGTCCGGGGTGCCGATCAGCCCGCTGCGCAGGCCGCGATTGGAGACGCTGTACTCCTCCACCGAGATCCGCGACTCTAGCTGCGAGCCCTCGACGAAGTCCTGGTAGGAGGCATACGCCTCCGGTGAGGAGCGGACATCGAGGATCCGGTTGAGTTCGGCGCGGGCCTGCGCCTCGGTGTCGCGGCAGATCACGTACCCCGAGACGCCGAACATCAGCGGCGGCCGGCCAGCCACGGCCCGGCGGGAGTTCAGGTCGGCGACCTTGACCGCGATGACCTCGGGCGCGTCGCCGTGCATCACGTAGGCGTCCGCCTGCGCGGCGATCACGTCCTTGGCCTTCGGCGACTCACCGCCCATGTAGACGGCAGGCAGCATGCCGGGTTTCGGCTCGCAGATCGCGCCGCCGAGCTGGTACAGCGGCCCGTCGTGCGTCACGGTGTCCTCGCGCAGCAGCCGGCCAACGACATCCAGCCATTCCTGGGTGCGCGCGTAACGGGCGTCATGCACGTCGAACGGCGCCCCGTACTGCGCCGCCTCGTCCTTCCACCAGGACGACACCACGTTCAGCGAAAGCCTGCCTGGCGCGATCACGTCCAGCGTGGACAGCGCCTTGGCGGTCAGCGCCGGTGAATGGTAGTTGGGCCGGACGGCGAGCATCAGCTCCAGCCGCCGGGTCACCGCGGCGATCGCTGGCGCGACCGTCCAGCAGTCCAGCGACGGCGCCCGGTGGCCCTTGATGTCGTTCAGGTTCAGCTCGGCGATCAGGCTCAGCTCGAAGCCATGCTGCTCGCTCTCGACGGCCAGGTCCCTGATGTACGGCCAGCCGATGGACATGCCCTCGTCCGGGACGTTGCGCAGCCAGCCGCCGAAAATCGGCATCCAGTACCCGAACCGCATCAGGATTTCCCTCTTTCTGCCTGGCCCCGCGCAGTCTGGCGGGCCAGCAGGCCGCCGAGGAAACCGGCCACGGCCGGCAGCGCCGGGCGGCGCGCGGCGGCCTCGACGCCGGCGTTGTAGTTGGTGTTGGTGTTCACGTCGTAAGTGACGAGCCGGCCGTCTTCGGTCTCGATGAACTCGAATCCGGCGATCTCAATGCCCTGGTCACGGGCGAACTCCAGGTAGCGCCCGATAATCGGGTGATCGAAACCGGCCCGCAGCGCGAACAGGCCAGCGCCGGGCGGCTGGCCGATCGCGCAAGCGTCGGCCGGGCAAAGCTCAAAACCACCGCGAGCGGTATCAGCCGTGATCGCATAGATGAACTCTCCGCCCACCAGCTCAACCCTGGTTATTAACGGCTGGGCGGCGCGCAGGTGCTCCTGCAGCAGGGTCACCCCGTCGGCCGGTGCCTGGTAGCCCGGCGCGGACAGGTACTCGTCGAACTCGTCGTGGCTGTCAAACAGCCGGACGCCAAGGCCCTTGCCGCCCTGATTGTGCTTGCTGATGAACGGGACCGGCAGCTTCCCGGCCGCCGCGGGCAGTTCCGCCTGCCCGGCCACGGCAACCGTCTGCGGCACGTCGAAGCCCGCCGCGCGCAGCGCGGTCAGCTGAGCCACCTTGCTCATCTCCAGCTCCAGCACCCGGCGCCCGTTGACCACCCGGCAGCCGTGGGACTCCAGCCAGCTGAGCAGGCCGCGGGTCAGGTCCTTCGCGTGCGGGTGCCCCCTGGTATGGGCTGACGCGCTCATCCGGGACCAGAACACCCCGTCCGGCGGCACCGCGCCGAGATCGAGCACGCCGTCGCCGGCCAGCCACTGCTCGTGCGGCACGCCCGCAGCGTCGAACGCGGCCGCCAGCGGCGCGTACCAGTCCGGGTTCTCGTGGATGACGTAGACCTTCACCGGGCCAGCGTAATCACCGCGAGCCGGATCAGCGCAGGCCGCAGCCGACCAGGCCCGGAGGATCCGTTAATAATCTGAAGTCAGCTAGTGCCGCCGCGGGTACCCGCGCGCGACGGCCAGCAGCGCGTCATTGGCCTCTTCGCCGCCGACCGTGATCCGCGCGCCTTCGGTACCGAACGGCCGGATGCTGATCCCCTCGCGCTCGCAGGCAGCCGCGAACCCGGCCGTGTCGTCGCCGAGTGGCAGCCAGACGAAGTTGGCCTCGGTCGGCGGCACCGTCCAGCCCTGCGCGAGCAGTTCGCCGCGGACCCGGTCGCGCTCCTTCACCACCGCGTCCACCCGGTCGAGCAGTTCGCTCTCGGCGGCCAGCGAGGCGATGGCGGCGGCCTGGGCGATGGCGTTCACGGTGAACGGCAGCATCGTCTTGCGGGCGGCAGCGGCTACCTGCTGGTGCGCCACCATGAAGCCGACCCGCAAGCCGGCCAGCCCGTATGCCTTGGAGAACGTGCGGAGCACGGCGACGTTGGGCCGGTCGCGGTACAGGCTAAGCCCGTCCGGCACATCGCCGTCCCGCACGTACTCCCGGTAGGCCTCGTCGAGTATTACCAGGCAGTCGGCCGGCACCCGGTCCAGGAAAGCCGTCAGCGCGGCCCTTTGCACGACCGTGCCGGTCGGGTTGTTCGGGTTGCAGATGAAGATCATCCTGGTCTGCGCGGTGATCGCGCCGGCCATCGCGGCCAGGTCATGCGCCTGGTTGCTGAGCGGCACCCGCACCGAGACGGCCCCGGCCAGGTCGACCAGCAGCGGATAGGCCTCGAACGAGCGCCAGGCGTAGATGATCTCCGCGCCCGGCTCGCCGGCCGCCTCAAGCAGCTGCCCGGTCACCCCCACGGAGCCGCAGCCGACCGCGACGTGCGCGCCCGGCACGGCGAACCGGCTCGCGATCGCGTCGGTCAGCGCCGCCGCGCCGTTATCCGGGTACCGGTTGACCTGCCCGGCCACGGCGGCGATGGCCTCGACCACCGAGGGCAGCGGACCGAACGGGGACTCGTTGGACGATAGCTTGTACGACCTGCCGTCCGGCCCGGCCGGGATGCGGCCCGGCTGGTAGGGCGCGAACCGGTCCAGGATCGAGCGGAAGCGGGGGGAGCTTTCGGACACCGTTGTCCTCCTGGGCTTGTCCTCCTGGCTTGTCCTGCGGGCGCCAGTCCAGGCTACTCGCCAGTCATTGATTCGAACGCAGCGCTGAACGCGGCCAGCAGCTGGTCACTGAACAGCACGAAGCGAACCTCGTCGAGCTGCGGGCCCGGCTGGCGCACGGCAGCGACGGCGACCCGGGCGGCGTCGTCGGCCGGCCAGCCGTAGGCTCCGGCGGATATCGCCGGAAACGCCACCGTCAGGGCGCCAAGTTCGCCGGCTACCCGCAGCGACTCGCTGTAACAGGAGGCCAGCACCGCCGAGCGGTCCTGCCCCGGAGCGTAGACGGGGCCGACGGTGTGGATCACCCACCGGGCAGGCAGCCCACCAGCGGTCGTCGCGACCGCCTGGCCGGCTGGCAGGCCGCCGGCGTACGGCCCGGCGCGCAGCGCGCGGCAGGCTGCCAGGATGGCGGGGCCGCCGCGCCGGTGAATCGCGCCATCGACGCCGCCGCCGCCGAGCAGCGACGAGTTCGCGGCGTTGACGACCGCGTCCACCCGCTGCCCGGTGATGTCGCCACGGACGATGGTGAGCCTCACTCCGGTGAGCCTAGCTCCCAGGGCCCGGCGGCGCGGCTGCGCGGCCTGCCCGGCTTTAACGGGTCTACTCAGGGCCGGCCCGCGCGGGTAAAGTGGCGCCGTGAACCGGCTCGGCGAACTCGAACGCGCCATCATGGATGTGCTCTGGGAATCTCCCGAGCCACTGACGGTCCGCCAGGTCAGCGGGCAGCTGACCGAGCGGGACCTGGCCCACACCACGGTGATGACCGTGCTCGACCGACTGGCTAAGAAGGGCTTCGCGCGGCGCGGGCGAGACGGCCGCGCATGGCGATACCGCGCCGCGGAGAGCCGGGAAGCGTATGTCACCGAGCTGATGCTGCACGCGCTTGACCAGACTGGTGACCGGCAGGCGGCGCTAGCCCGCTTCGTCCGCAGCGTGTCAGGCGCGGAGGCCCGGGCGCTGCGCCGGGCGCTGGAGGCACTCGACCGCTCAGACCAGGCCAGCAGGACGGTCGGGCCGCCAGATCCGGTCGGCCCGGCCGATTCCGCAGAAGTACCGGCCGACTCCGCAGAAGTACCGGCCGACTCCGCAGAAGTACCGGCCGACTCCGCAGAAGTACCGGCCGACTCCGCAGAAGTACCGGCCGATTCCGCAGAAGTAACCGTCAAGGGCTGACCACAGGTGTCCCCTGCAGTCCTGATCCTCGTCGTGGTCGCGGCAGGCAGCATCCCGGCCGCGTCCGCGCTTGCCTCGGCTAGCTGGCCCGGCCGGTCACCGGCAGCGGCGATCCTGCTCTGGCAGGCGCTGGGCCTTGGCTGGGGGCTCGCCGCGGTAGGGGCGCTAGCCGGCCTGGGCGCGCAGCCGGGGCCGGGAGCGGTCGGCCTGGGGCACCCGGGGATGATCCGGGCGGCGCTGGCGGTCGCGGTGCGCGGCACGGCGTTCCGGCCGGGGCCGGCTGGCCTGCTGGACGGCCTGCGGCTGGCGTCCGTTGGCGCCGCGGTGGTGCTGCTCGCGCTGCTCTGCTGGGTGCTGGTGGCCGCGTTCGCGGCGGTGCTGCGCGCTCGCCGGCGGCACCGGGACCTGCTCACGCTGCTGGCACACGGCGACCCCAAGGTACCGGGCGCGCTCGTGGTGGATCACCCGGCTGCGACCGCCTACTGCGTGCCCGGCCTCCGGTCGCGGATCGTGATCAGCGCGGGCACGCTCGAGCTGCTCGACCAGGCCGAACTCGCCGCCGTGCTCGCGCACGAACGGGCGCATCTGCGGGAACGGCACGATCTGGTGCTGCTGCCGTTCATCGCGCTGCTGCGGGCGTTCCACTGGTCCGCGGTCGCCCGCCGGGCCGCGGGCGCGGTGGCGCTGCTGGTCGAGATGCTGGCCGACGACCATGCGTTGCGGCATCGCCCGGCCAGGGAACTAGCGACGGCGCTGATCCGGGTCGGCGCCGCGGGATCGCCGGTGCCATCCGGTGCGCTCGCTATTAGTGACGGTTCCGGTGAAGTAGCAGTCCGCGTCGCCCGGCTGCTCCGGCCGGCGCCAGGGCTGCCGGCGCCGGTGCTCGCGCTCGTCTGCGGCGCGGCCGGCCTGCTTGTGGCCGTTCCCGCCGCGCTCCTGCTCACTTCCTTCTGAGCGCTTCTGGGCGCTCTGGGCGTTTCTTCCGGTTCCTTCCGGGCACTTCTGGGGCGCAGAAGCATCCGGCCAGTCGTTAGTCCGCGATGCGGATCCGCAGGCGGCGGAAGCCCTTGCCCTTATTCTCGATCTTGACGACCTCGATCCGGCCGATCTGGCTGGTGGTAGCCACGTGCGTGCCGCCGTCGGCCTGCTGGTCAAGCCCGACGATGTCGATGATGCGGACCTCAGGCACATCCGGCGGGACTAGGTTGGTCGCGGTGCGGATGATGTCCGGAATGGCGAAGGCCTCCGCGCGCGGCAGTACCCGGACGTCAATACGCCGTCCGGCGGCGATCTCCTTGTTGCAGGCCGACTCGACTGCCTCCTTGAAGCCGGGTGGGACTGCCGGGAGGTCGAAGTCCATCCTGGCCGCATAGGGCTCCATGTTCCCGCCGGTGACCAGCGAGCCGAAGTCCCTGAACACGACGCCGCAAAGCACATGCAGGCCCGAGTGCGTGCGCATCAGCGCGGTCCGCCGCTCGTCTGCCAGTGCGCCGCGCACGGCGGTGCCAGGCGGCGGGACCGGGTCGCCGTCAGCCGGGATCAGGTACAGATCATCGCCCTTGCGCGCGCCCGCGATGCCCGTCTGCACGCCTCCCCAGAGCAAGACACCATGATCTGGCGGCTGGCCGCCGCCGCCAGGATAGAACGCCGACCGGTCGAGCACGATGCCGTCCGGCGACGCCGCGAGAACCACGGCCTCCCATTCGCGCAGGGTCTGGTCAGCTAGCTCAAGCCGGTGCGTTCGCCACTGAGTCTCGCTCACGGGCCATGAGCCTAGTGGGTTGCCTACCAGGGGCCGTACGGACCCTGTCGCGTCGACCCGCCGTTAAATCCCCTGACCCGAGGCCGGACGTCGGTGAGGTAGACCGCTGCCGCGACGAAAGCTGCCACGGACAAGATGCCGATGGCCGCGAAGCCTGTGCTTGCCGCAGTGCCAAGGCCGATCGCGGTGGCGACGCCAAGGATGATCAGCCACAATGGCTTGGTCTGCTTGCTGGCCGCCACGAACGCCTGCGAAGGCCGGCGGAGAGCGTCGATGAATGCCCATGCCTCGACGACGAATGCGGCAATGGCCAGCACTTCGAAGAGCCAGGTGAGCGCCGAGTACGCGCCCGGGTTGCTGAAAATCACGATGTCAGGCTATCGGCTGGCGGCCCTGCTCGGAACCATTCGCTTCCGCGCCGCCCGGCCGGCCAGGGCCGCATCTCCGGAATGCTCCGTCAGGCCAGGCGGGCTCCGTCAGGCCGGCGGGCTCCGTCAGGCCGGCGGGCTCCGTCAGGCCGGCGGGCTCCGTCAGGCCGGCGTGCTCCGTCAGGCCGGCATCGCCTGTTCCCGCAGCCAGCGCCGCCTCCCTGCGGAACGACTCATAGAGCTGCACCAGCATCTGCTTCTGCCGCTCCGTCAGCTCAGGATCGGCGAGTACCACGCTCGGGACGCTAACGTGTGGCCGGTCTTCCAGGATCCCGGACTGGACGTACAGTGCCTCGGCCGAGATCCGCAGGCCCTTCGCGATTTGCTGCAGTAGGTCCGCGCTCGGCTTGCGCAGCCCCCGCTCGATCTGGCTCAGATACGGATTGGACACGCCCGCGATCTGGGCGAGCTGGCGGATGGAGAGCTTGGCTTGCTCACGCTGCTCGCGAACGAAGCTACCTATCGAGCTGACGATTTCCGGGCTCATTCTCCCAGTCTCGCTACCAGCACCGCCGCTGGCAAACTCCGTCTCGACCGCTCAGGCCATCAAGTCACGCCAGTCACACCGGTCACGCGATTCGGCTGACAAGCCGGATCGCGATCCGGCCGGCCAGCCTCCTGACGTCAGCCGGTGCTGATTGCCGCCACGATCTCCCTACGCTCCCGGCGAGGCAGCCGGCGCACCACCGGCAAATCGCCAGCACCCCGCGGACCAGCACCCCGCGGACCAGCACCCCGCGGACCAGCACCCCGCGGACCAGCACCCCGCGGACCAGCACCCCGCGGACCAGCACCCCGTACCCCCATTGACAGATGGCGCAGTTATCGAAAATTCTGACGGATTATTTCTCGGACGGGGGCAGACAGAGGCCATTTTGTCAGCGGCTGACGATATCTTTGGCGATGAAGGCCAATTCAGCAGGTCATGACCGGGGAGGGAGGAAGAGCCGATGCAAGAGGAACCCGTCGTCCCTCCCGAACCCCCCGCTGACCATGCGCCGTCCGCTGATCCTGCGTCTGCGTCTGCGTCAGCTCCAGCCCCTGCATCTGCATCTGCGTCTGCGTCTGCCCCTGGCTCTGCGCCCGCCGGCCCTGCGTCTGTGCCCGTCTCCGGCTCGGCGTCGACCTCTGCCCCGGTGGTGTTCGCGGATGAAGATGGTGAGCCGTTTGACGCGGAGGCGTATTTCGATCCGGATTACGGCCCGCCCGAAGGCGAGGAGGCGTGGCTGGCGCAGGTGGCGTCGCCGGTGGCGGATGAGTACCTGGCCGCGCACCAGCCCCCGGCGGGGGTCCGGGAGGTGCTGGCAGCCGGATTCACCCACCGCGATCATGTCCCCGGCGCGCGCGGCTGGGCGGCCGGCGGGACGCTGGACACGATGGAGCCGGGCCCGGCGCTGGCCGGGTTCGCCGACGACGCGGTCACCGGCGGCCTGTCGACGTTAACTGACGATGAGCTGATCGGGGTGCTCGGCTCGGCGCGGCGGCTCGCATCCCGGGCGGCGAGCGTGGAGCTGGCCGCAGTCGCGGACCTGAGCGCCCGCCGCGAGGCTGATGCCGCGAAGACCCGGGACCGCCGCCAGGCTGAGCATGCCGCCGATGAGATCGCCGCCGCGCTCACCTTGACCTGCCGGGCCGCGGACAAGCTGCTGGGCCTGGCGGTGAACCTGGCCCGGCTCCCGGCCGTCATGAACGCGCTGGCCGCGGGGCGGATCGACTTGCCCAAGGCGAACGTTTACGCGCTGGAGCTGGCCGGGCTCGCCGATGACCCGGCCGCCGCGATCGCCGCGGTCACGATCGGGGACGCGGCCGGGCTGACGACGGGGGAACTCGGCGCGGTGCTGCGCCGGCTGGTGCTGGCTCATGACCCGGACGCAGCGCGGAAAAAGCGCCAGCAGGCGCAGAAGGACGCCCGGGTGGAAACCTGGGCCGAGAACGCCGGGACCGCCGCGCTGGCCGGGCGGGACCTGCCGCCCGCCGACGTGCTCGCCGCGGACAAGAACATCGACTACTACGCTCGCCAGCTCAAGAAAGCCGGCACCCCCGGCACCCTGGAATTCTTGCGCGCCAAAGTATTCACCGCCCTGCTGACCAGCAGGCCCCTGTATACCCTGCTGCCCGGCAACGATGACTGCCCGGGCAACGACGGCAGCGCAGGAAACCCGGACGGCCCTGGCGCGGACGGCCCTGCAGGCGGCGCGGACGGCCCCGCAGGAAACCCGGACGGCCCTGCAGGCGGCGCGGACGGCCCCGCAGGAAACCCGGACGGCCCTGCAGGCGGCGCGGACGGCCCTGCAGGCGGCGCGGACGGCAGCCGCGGCGCGGCGGGCAGCGGGAACCCGGACGGGCCCGCAGCCGGCGCCGGCAGTGCCAGCCACGGCGCGGACGGCAACCGCCTTGGCGAAGATGACAACGATCCCGGCGAAGGCAACCACAACCCCGGCGAAAGCAACGGCGGCGGCGGCACCCGCCTGCCCGGGCCCGGCACCGGCCCGTCCGGCCGCTGGCCCCCAGCAGGCACCGGAACCGGCCTCCCGCCCGGACTCACCGGATCAGTCAACCTCACCATCCCGCTGTCCGCCTGGCTCGGCCTGACTGGCCACCCAGGCGAAGCCCCCGGACCCGGCCCCCTCGACGCAGCAACCAGCCGCGACCTGGCCAGCCGCATCGCCGCCAGGCCCGGCAGCCGGTGGTGCCTCACCATCCTCGGCCCCGATGGCCAGGCCATCGGCCACGGCTGCACCCAGCCCCGCGCCGGACCACCACCGCCCGCAACCAGCCCACCCAGCGCAACCAGCCCGCCCAGCGCAACCAGCCCGCCCAGCGCAACCAGCCCGCCCAGCGCAACCAGCCCGCCCAGCGCAACCAGCCCGCCCAGCGCAACCAGACCACCCAGCGCAACCAGCCCGCCACGAGGTGGCACTGATCCGCCACCCAGCGGAAACGCCTCAGGCCGGATCGGGCCGCCATCCTGGGACACATACAACCCGCCCGGCGCGAACGGCCCGGCCGGAACGAGCAACCCGGCTGGCGAGGGCACCGCCAGATGGCTCGCCGGGCTCAAGATCAGCTGGCTCGAAACCGCCGCCTGCGGCCACCCCCGCGAAACCCGCGCCTACCAGCCATCAGCCACCCTCCGCCACCTCATCAAGATCCGCGACCGGACCTGCACCTACCCCGGCTGCCGCCGGCCGGCCCGCCAATGCGACGACGACCACACCTTGCCGCACGACCAGGGCGGAAGAACATGCGAATGCAATATGTCCCCTTTGTGCAGACGGCACCACGCCGCGAAACAGGCACCCGGCTGGCACCTCCAGCAGCCCTGGCCCGGCACCCTCATCTGGACCATGCCCAACGGCAGAACCAGGACCGTAACCCCACCGCCCTACCCCGTCTAGCCGCTTCCGCTGACGCCGCCGGAGTCGCTGACGCCGCCGGAATGTGCCAGTCCGGCCCGGACCGCAGATCTCAAACGGCTGTCATTCGCGGCCAGCATTGCCCGAACCTGAATTGCCCGAACCTGACACGCCGAGCATTGCCCGAGCTTGATCCGGTGTCATCGCGGGTCGCTGTGCCAGCCCCGCGAGCGTGGCCGCACGCTCGACCAGTTCGGCGTTGCGCGTCACCGGCCGGCCACGGGCGAACGAGATCGTATCTTCCATCCCAACCCGCAAGTGCCCGCCTGCCGCCAGGGCCGCGAAGATGACGGGTACCGACGTCCGGCCGATGCCGGTCGCCGACCAGGTCGCGCCCGGCGGCAGCGCGGCCACCGCCTGGACCAGCTGCGCGGCGCTGCCCGGCATCCCGCCCGGCACCCCCATTACCAGGTCACAGTGCACCTGCCCGCCATGCGGGGCACCAAGATCATCGAGCAGCCGGTGCAGCGTGGCGACATGGCCCATGTCGAACAGCTCGAATTCGGGTACGACCCCAAGTTCCTTTGTTCTGGCATAAAGCTCCCGGATGAATGGCCAGGGGTTGGCGAACACCTCGTCGCCGAAGTTCACCGTGCCGCAAGTGAGCGAGCACGCGTCCGGGCTGGCCTCCAGGACGGCAAGGCGCGGCCCGAAGCCGTCCGTGACCGCCCCGCCGGTGGACAGCTGGACGATCAGATCGGTGCCCGCGCGAAGAGCCTGAACCGTGTCCGTCAGCCTGCCCAGATCCAGAGTGGGACGCGCGTGTTCGTCCCTGATGTGGACGTGGATGACCGCGGCACCCGCTGCCCTGCACTCCTTGGCGGTCGTGACCAGCTCGTCGATGGTCACCGGCAGCGCGGGCACCGACGCCTTGTCCGACTCGGCACCGGTCGGGGCGACGGTAATGAGCGTGCCAGCCCGGTCAGGAGACATCGCAGCACCCATAACGGGAGTGCGGGGCGGGAGCGGCGGATCGCCTAGCGGCGGGGCGGCCTGTGCTGTCCGGCGTCATGAGCGGAAGAATGCCTTCTCGTGCGAGCTGTGGTCCAGCGGGCAAGTACCGCGAGCGTCGAGGTGGCCGGGACGATCGCAGGCTCGCTGGCCCGTCCTGGTCTCGTGGTGCTCGTCGGGGTGACCCACCAGGACACGCCGACGGCAGCGGCGGCGCTTGCCCGCAAGATCTACCATCTCCGTATCCTGCAAGGCGAGCGGTCCTGCGCGGAAACGAGCGCGCCGCTGCTGGTCATCAGCCAGTTCACGCTCTACGCGGATACCGCCAAGGGGAGGCGGCCGACCTGGCAGGCGGCGGCACCGCGGTCAGTCGCCGAGCCGCTAGTCAGCGCGTTCGCCGACGAGCTGCACAGCCTCGGCGCGGAGGTCCAGACTGGCGTATTCGGCGCAGACATGAAGGTCATGCTGGTCAACGATGGCCCCGTGACCCTGATCCTTGAGGCGTAGCCGGTGCCAGGCTGCCATACTGGCCGAGATGGTGCCGGGTGAAGGCGAGCGCCTCGGCCAGGTCTGCCTGGCGCTCCTCGCTGGCCAGCGCGCGCCGCGTGTTCACCTCAAGAACCACCACGCCGGAATAGCCGGTGGATCTGAGCCGCTGCAGCAACTCCGCGCACGGCTGGCCGCCCCGGCCCGGCACCAGGTGCTCGTCAGGCAGGCCGGGCTTGTTGCCGTCGGCCATATGCACATGCGCCAGCCTGGGACCGAGTTCGGCGGCCATCTCCATTGCATCGGAACCCGATACGGCCGTGTGCGACAAATCCAGCGTCACGTGACGGCAGTCCAGCTCGACTGGATTCCAGTGCGGGGCATAGGCAGCAACCTCGGCTCCGCGCGCGCGAATCGGGTACAGGTTCTCCACGGCGAAGACCACGTCGGTTTCCTCGCCCATGCTGGCCAGCCCGGCCTCGAAATCCCGCGCGTATTCCCGCTGCCAGCGAAACGGCGGATGCACCACGACGACCCGCGCGCCCAGCTTCTCTGCCGCCTCCCTCGCCCGGTTCAGCTTTCCCCACGGTTCCCGGCCCCAGACCCGCTGGGTAATGAGCAGGCACGGCGCGTGCACGGCCAGGACGGGAACATGGTGATAGTCCGACAGCCTGCGCAGCACATCCACGTCCTGGCTGATCAGGTCAAGCGAAACCATGACCTCGACGCCGTCATAGCCAAGCCTGGCGGCCGCCTCGAAGGCGTCCGGTGTCCGTTCGGGGAAAACTGAAGCACTAGATAGTGCCACCAGCGCACCCGAAGCCGGTGCAATGCGGCCCAAGGCGTCTCTCCCCTACTCTCCGGATCTCTCCAGCCTGCGATATCCGCGCGTGGCCAAGCCTATGCCGACCAGAGCCGAACCCGCGCCCCGCAAGTACCCCGGACTGTCGGCAGTGGCCGTTACTGTGCCAGCCATGGGAAAGTCAGCTGCTGCCGTGCTCTATCAGTGCTCGGAATGCGGCTGGCGAAGCATGAAGTGGGCAGGCCGATGTGGCGAGTGCCAGGGCTGGGGCACGGTCGCCGAGGCCCGCGTCCCGGCCCCGGCCCGGGCGGGGCTGCGCTCGTCGGCCCGGGCCGGGCAGGCGATCTTCTCCGGGTCGGCCGCCGCCGTGCCGATCACCGACGTGGACGCCAGCAGCGCTGGCGCGCGGCCGACCGGCCTCGATGAACTCGACCGGGTGCTCGGCGGCGGGCTGGTGCCCGGCTCGGTGGTTCTGCTGGCCGGCGAGCCCGGCGTCGGCAAGTCGACCCTGCTGCTTGAGGCGGGCGCGCTCGCCGCCGAGACGGGCCGGGTCCTGTACGTCACCGGCGAGGAGTCAGCCGCGCAGGTAAGGCTTCGCGCTGACCGGATCGGGGCTGTGAGCGATCAGCTTTACCTCGCCGCGGAAACTGACCTGTCCGCTGTCCTCGGCCATGTCGATGCGGTCCGCCCAGGCCTGCTGATTGTCGACTCGGTGCAGACCATCAACGTGGCCGGCCTTGACGGCGCGCCCGGGGGGGTTACCCAGATCCGCGAGGTGACCGCCGCCCTGATGGAGGTGGCGAAGCAGCAGATGCTGACTACCGTGCTCGTCGGGCACGTGACGAAGGACGGCTCGATAGCCGGGCCGCGCGCCCTTGAGCATCTCGTTGACGTCGTCCTGCATTTCGATGGCGACCGGCACTCGCGGCTCCGGATGGTGCGCGCGCTGAAGAACAGGTTCGGCCCCACCGACGAGATCGGCTGCTTCGAGCTTGGCGAATTCGGCCTGATCGGGCTGGCCGATCCGAGCGGGCTGTTCCTCTCCCAGGCGCGCGACCCGGTGCCCGGCACCTGCGTGACGGTAGCCCTGGAGGGCCGCCGCCCGCTTGTCGCCGAGGTGCAGACGCTGGTCTGCGCATCGACCGCGGACCTGGCCCGGCGGGTGACATCCGGTCTGGACGCCTCGCGGGTGGGAATGGTGCTCGCCGTGTTGCAGCGGCGGGCCGGCGTCCCGATCGGCAAGCAGGATGTCTACGCCGCGACCGTGGGCGGAGTCAGGCTCACTGAGCCATCCGTGGACCTGGCCCTCGCGCTGGCGGTAGCGAGCGCGACGTCGGATTTGACCGTGCCGCCGCACCTGGTCGCCATCGGTGAGGTCGGCCTGGCCGGCGACATCCGCCAGGTCCCTGGGATCCAGCGCCGACTGGCCGAGGCCGAGCGGATGGGTTTCCGCACTGCGATCGTCCCGCGTGGCTCCGGCGGGCTGCCCGGGGACGGCGCCGGGGGCACGACTGCCGGGGGCACGACTGCCGGGGGCACGACTGCCGGGGGCATGGCTGCCGGGGGCGCCCCGGCCCGGGCGGCAAGCGGACAGTTGACCGACGTCAGGGAGGCCGGCGACATCCGGGCGGCGCTGGTGGCGGCGCTAGGCCACTAGCCGGGGCATTGCCCCGGACTCGCCGATAGCCGCGGAGCCCCGGACTCGCCGATAGCCGCGGAGTCGCCGATAGAGTGGCGTAGTCAGTAGTCCCTCATCCCCGGGGGTTCAGTGCCTGCAGCAAGCAAGGGCCGAGACGAGCGCCGCCGGGCAGCCCTCACGGCACTTGCGCCGGGGACGGCACTGCGGGAGGGCCTGGAGCGGATCCTGCGAGGAAACACCGGCGCGCTGATCGTGCTCGGGTACGACCAGATTGTTGAGGACCTCTGCTCGGGCGGATTCGAGCTCAAAGTCTCGTTCTCAGCGACCCGGCTGCGCGAGCTGGCCAAGATGGACGGCGCGATTGTCCTCGACTGCGCGGCGGAGCAAATCGTGCGAGCCGCCGTGCACCTGATGCCCGATCCTGCCCTGCCGACAGACGAGGCGGGGACGCGGCACCGGACTGCCGAACGTGTCGCACGGCAAACCGGCTATCCAGTCGTGGCCGTGAGCAAGTCGATGCGGACCATCGGCCTGTTCATCGATGGCACCAGGCACGTGCTTGAGGACTCCGTCGCCATCTTGTCACATGCCAATCAGGCCCTGGGGACGCTGGAGCGGTACCGGCTCCGGCTCGATGAGGTCTCCGGTGCGCTCTCCGCGCTGGAAATCGAGGATCTCGCGACGGTCCGGGACGTCACAGCCGTGGCGCAGCGCCTGGAGATGGTCCGTCGTATCGCCGGCGAGATCGAGGGCTACATGGTGGAGCTCGGCACCGGCGGCAGGCTGCTCGCGCTGCAGCTCGATGAGCTGGTGGCGGGCACTACGACCGAGCGCGAACTGCTGGTGCTCGATTACGTCCCCGCTGACCACGGCGGCCGCCAGCTCGCCATGGACGCTGTCCTGGCGGACTTGGGCAGGCTGTCCCCGGACCAGCTGCTCGATGTCGCGAGGGTGGCCGGCACCCTCGGATTCGGCGGGCCTGACGCGCTCGACCGTCCGGTCAGCCCGTACGGATACCGCCTGCTCGCCAAGGTCCCGCGGTTGCCGCGGCTCACGGTCGAGCGGCTGGTCGAGCATTTCGACGGGCTGCAAAAGCTGCTCGCGGCCAGCGTCGAGGATCTGCAGCGGGTGACCGGCATCGGCGAGCCGCAGGCCCGGGGCATCCGGGAAGGGCTTTCCCGGCTAGCCGAGTCATCCATCCTGGAGCGGTACGTATAGGCCGACCAATGCCGTCACCGGATCCTGAAGATCTCCTTTCACCGGATCCTGAAGATCTCCTTATTGCTGCTGAGCGTTCCGCTGGTCACGGTGGCCGTGTAGATCCCGGCGGGCACCGCGCCGGATCCGAGCCTGCAGCCGGGCGCTGAAGTCCGGCGATCCCAGGAAAAGGACAGCACGGTCGGTACTCCCCTGACCAGGTCAGTGGAAAGCGATTTCCGGCCCTGCAGGCAGTCGGCTGAGTTCCACACCCGGGCGCTGCCCGCCTTGATCGCCAGCGCCAGGTACCTGGCCCCCACGTTGAAGGTGCAGGTCTTGCCGCGGGTGGAGACCACGTCCACATCGAACACCGGCCTGGCGTGCGCCGGGTAACTGACCTGGCTGGCGAACAGGCTGATCACGATGCTGCTGCGGGCACAGGCTCGCGGCTTGCCGGCCGTGCTGCCGCGGCCATGCGGCGCTGGCCTGGCACGGCCAGCAGGTCGCTTCGGCCGGGTGCGACCCTTCGGCCGCGCCGACCGCAGGGCAGACGGCTGCGGCCTCGCGGACTGGCTCGGTGCCGGTGCCGTCGGCCGCCCGGGCCCCCCGGGCCCCGCGCCGCTCCCGGCTGGCCAGTGCTGGTGGCCGGTGACCACGTTGGCGGCCGGCCTGATTGTGTTCACCCCGCCAATCGCCCCCGAGACCGACCAGGCCAGCAGCGCGAAGACCGCAAGGCCCCCAAGCAGCGCAAAGAATCGTCGCCGCCAGTAGGTAGCCGCCGGCCCCTCTTCCTTTTTTTTGTAACGGAAAGTAACGTCCCCCATGCCTTGAGTATGCAAGAGGCGCACCGGCGCTGGTCGCCGACCCGCCGGCCCTTGCCAGGGTATTACCGCAGGTCGGAACAGTTGCGGGGATGTCAGGTGCCAGCAGGCCCGGCGGCTGTGCCAGGATCGTGTCCGTCATGCGGAACGGGTACCTGGCGCCGGTGCTGAGCTGGTACTCCTCGCATGCGCGGGAACTTCCCTGGCGGCAGCCCGACGCCTCGCCCTGGGCAATCCTGGTCAGCGAGGTCATGCTGCAGCAGACGCCGGTAGCGCGCGTGCTGCCCGCCTACCAGGCATGGCTGGCCCGCTGGCCGGCCCCTAGGTCGCTGGCGCGGTGCTCGCCTGGCGAGGCGGTGCGGCAATGGGGTCGGCTTGGCTACCCGCGCCGTGCGCTCCGGCTGCACGCTGCCGCCCGGATTATCACCGAGCAGCATGCGGGCCAGGTTCCTGGCTCGCTGGATGCGCTGGCAGCGCTGCCCGGCATCGGCCCCTATACCGCAGCCGCGGTCGCCAGCTTCGCTTTCGCGCAGCGGCACGCGGTCCTCGACACGAACGTCCGCCGGGTGCTTGCCCGGCTGGTTCGCGGCCAGCAGTTCCCGTCGCGCAGCACCTCAGCGGCCGAGCAGCGGCTCGCCGAGTCGCTGCTGCCGTCCGGGCGCCGGGAAGCGGCCCGCTGGTCGGTTGCCGTAATGGAACTCGGCGCCCTGGTCTGCACGGCCGCGCGGCCGCGATGCGCCGCCTGCCCGCTCGCGCCGGAATGCTGCTGGCGGCAGGCAGGCAGTCCGCCGGGCGCCAGGTCGCCCGCGGCGCCACGCTACGAAGGCAGCGACCGGCAGTGCCGGGGCAGCCTGCTGGTCGTGCTCCGCGACGCTGGCGGCCCCGTGCAGGCAGCTCAGCTCGACGCGGCCTGGCCCGATCACCAGCAGCGGGCCCGGGCTCTGCACGGCCTGGTGGCCGATGGCCTTGCGGAGCCGCTGCCGGACGGCCGGATCGCGCTGCCCGGCCAGGTGCCGGGCAGCTAGCCGGGCCGGCGGCCGGCCCGCAGGCCGACGGCCTGCCCGCACCCAGCGGGTGCCGGGCCGGCCGCGCGGGTTTCCCGGTCCTGGCGTTACTCGCCGCTGCGCACTGCCGCGTCGGTGCCAGCCGCGGCCGCCTTGCTCTTGATCGCCGCAGGCGGCGCGTCCGGCACGGCCTCGGGCTTGGCCACGCCCTTGAAGGTGAACTGCGCCTCCGGCCCGGTTCCCTCGACGTCGACCATCACGATCTGGCCGGCCTTCAGCTCACCGAAGAGAATCTTCTCGGACAGGTTGTCCTCGATCTCCCGCTGGATCGTGCGGCGCAGCGGCCGCGCGCCGAGCACCGGATCGTAGCCGCGCTCGGACAGCAGCGTCTTCGCGGCCGGCCGGAGCTCGAGGCCCATGTCGCGGTCCTTCAGCCGCTCGTCGACCTTCGCGATCATCAGATCCACGATGGTGACGATCTCCTCCTGGCTGAGCTGATGGAACACGATCGTGTCATCCACCCGGTTCAGGAACTCCGGCCGGAAGTGCTGCTTCAGCTCCTCGTTCACCTTGGTCTTCATCCGGTCATACGAGCCCTTCGACTCGTTCGCCGTGCCGAACCCGACAGAGACGCCCTTGGAGATGTCCCTGGTGCCCAGGTTCGTGGTCATGATGATGACGGTGTTCTTGAAGTCGACCACCCGGCCCTGCGCGTCCGTGAGGCGCCCGTCCTCAAGGATCTGCAGCAGCGAGTTGAAGATGTCCGGATGGGCCTTCTCGATCTCGTCGAACAGCACCACGGAGAACGGCTTGCGGCGGACCTTCTCGGTCAGCTGGCCGCCTTCCTCGTAGCCGACGTAACCGGGCGGCGAGCCGAATAGCCGGGACACCGTGTGCTTTTCCATGTACTCGCTCATGTCGAGCTGGATCAGTGAATCCTCGTCGCCGAACAGGAACTCGGCGAGGGTCTTGGACAATTCTGTCTTGCCGACCCCGGAAGGGCCAGCGAAGATGAACGAACCGCCGGGCCGCTTCGGGTCCTTCAGCCCGGCCCGGGTCCGCCTGATGGCCTGGGACAGCGACTTGATCGCGACATTCTGCCCGATCACCCGCTTGTGCAGCTCATCCTCCATCCGCAGCAGCCGCTGGGATTCCTCCTCAGTGAGCTTAAAGACCGGAATGCCGGTCGCGGTCGCCAGGACTTCCGCGATCAGTTCCTCGTTAACCTCGGCCGGGAGATCCATGTCGCTGGTCTTCCACTGCTTCTCCCTGGCATCCTTCTTCGCGATCAGCTGCTTCTCCGTGTCCCGGAGCGCGGCAGCCTTCTCGAAGTCCTGGGAGTCGATGGCCGACTCTTTCTCCCGCCGTACGTCTGCGATCTTCTCGTCGTACTCGCGCAGGTCAGGTGGCGCAGTCATGCGGCGGATCCGCATCCGGGATCCGGCTTCGTCGATCAGGTCGATCGCCTTGTCCGGCAGGAAGCGGTCGCTGATGTAGCGGTCGGCGAGCTGGGCAGCAGCGACTAGCGCGTCATCGGTGATCGACACGCGGTGGTGCGCCTCGTAGCGGTCACGCAGGCCCTTGAGTATCTCGATGGTGTGCGAGATGGTCGGCTCGGCCACCTGGATCGGCTGGAACCTGCGCTCCAGCGCCGCGTCCTTCTCCAGGTGCTTGCGGTACTCGTCCAGCGTGGTCGCGCCGATCGTCTGCAGCTCACCGCGGGCCAGCATCGGCTTCAGGATCGAGGCGGCGTCGATCGCGCCTTCTGCTGCGCCAGCGCCCACCAGCGTGTGCAGCTCGTCGATGAACAAGATGATGTCCCCGCGGGTCCTGATCTCCTTGAGCACCTTCTTCAGCCGCTCCTCGAAGTCACCGCGGTACCTGGAGCCGGCCACCAGCGCGCCGAGATCCAGCGTATAGAGCTGCTTCTCCTTGAGGGTTTCCGGCACCTCGCCCTTGACGATCTTCTGGGCCAGTCCCTCGACGACGGCGGTCTTCCCGACGCCGGGCTCGCCGACCAGTACCGGGTTGTTCTTGGTGCGCCGGGACAGCACCTGCATGACCCGCTCGATTTCCTTCTCCCGGCCGATCACCGGATCGAGCTTGCCCTCCCGGGCGCCCGCGGTCAGGTTCCGGCCGAACTGGTCGAGCACCAGCGAGGTGGACGGTGCCGTCTCGGACGGCGCGCCGGCCGCGGCCGGCTCCTTGCCCTGGTATCCGTGCAGCAGCTGGATCACCTGCTGGCGGACCCTGTTCAAGTCGGCGCCGAGCTTGACCAGCACCTGGGCGGCCACGCCCTCCCCCTCGCGGATGAGGCCGAGCAGGATGTGCTCGGTGCCGATGTAGTTGTGGCCGAGCTGCAATGCCTCGCGCAGCGAAAGCTCAAGGACCTTCTTGGCCCGCGGGGTGAACGGGATATGCCCGGACGGCGCCTGCTGGCCCTGCCCGATGATCTCCTCCACCTGCTGGCGCACGGCCTCCAGGCTGATCCCGAGCGACTCAAGCGCCTTGGCGGCTACGCCCTCGCCCTCGTGGATGAGGCCGAGCAGGATGTGCTCGGTGCCGATGTAGTTATGGTTGAGCATCCTGGCCTCTTCCTGAGCCAGGACCACAACCCGCCGCGCCCGGTCGGTGAACCTCTCGAACATCTCGTCGCTCCCTCACAGAGCGGTCGGGGAGGCAAACTGCGTTGCCTGTCCTTCCGCATGCTAGCCCGCGCGCCGGACGACGTTACCCGTGCGACGTTACTCATGCGATATGTCGCACATGTAAAACGTTCCCCAGACGGGGGCGTTCACCCCCATCCAACCTAGGCCACCCGGAGAGGTGTTCCCAGGTACGCCGGAAGCGAACGCCGCGGATCAGCCAACGGCGCGCCGCGCGCACCTGGCGCGCGGCGCGCCGCCTGCTGGAAACTGCGCTGCGAGCGATCAGCGGGCCGGGGCCGTGGGCGCTGGCCGGGCGCGCCCTTTCCCCCGGTACGCCGTTAGTGAGCGGCCTCGTACTCCTGAATGATCGTCGCCGGGATGCGGCCGCGCTCGCTTACCTTGTGGCCGCGCTGCCGGGCCCACGCCCTGATCTCCGCACTCCGCTCGCGACCCGGGCCGGTACGTGCCCGGCGGCGCCGGCCGCCGGTCCCAGCGCGCCGCGCATGACCGGTGTATGCGCTGAACTTGTCATGCAGTTCCTTGGCGTGAGCAGTGCACACGTCGATCTCGTACGCAGTTCCCTCAAAGGAGAACGAAACTGTCTCCTTACTCACGACCTCACCATCGTGGGGAAGGTCGCAGACGACCGTCGTCGTAATCTTCCGTGCCATGAGATCCAGCCCTTCCGCTGCAGCCAGCATTTTAGGTTTGCCAAACATATACCAGAACCGTTGCGTCTGACAATTCACGCTCCCGCGATTCGCGCCCTGAGTTGCGCCTACTACGAGAATGACGGCATTCCGGAAGGTGACAGTAACTCTGCGTAATCAGCACCTGGGCGGGGCAGACAATGCCTACGATGCCTGACTCTACGGCCAGCCACATACTACTGACCGGGCCGGGCAACCATCCTGTCCAGTTTCCGCCTGCTGGTCATTGGCAGCCCCCGCATCTGGCGACACAGCACGCGCACTGATTCCGGGATCGGAGATCTGGTCGTTGGCTGAAATATCCGAAGACTGTGGCCCATCGCCGCCTCGCCCGCGAGTACCCATCTCATGCCGCAGGAACGCCCAGATGGCGATCAGCAAAGCCGCGCAGACAACAAGGGGCGGAGTGAGTACGGCAAGGTCATCGAGCACAGTGCCCTCCTCCGCCTAGGCCGGCTGGCCAGGCCACGGTAGCGATGCTCCCGGGCACCAGGCGGCAACTCCCATCGCATTGTCACGCACCCGCCTTGGCACGGTCACCCTGGGGAGCCTTGCGGAACTGCGCATCCCGGCCCGGCGGCCGTGGCAATATCGGAGCCCGGCTCAGTGCACTGGCAGCGTTTCCTTCAGTGCGGATCCTTCAGTGCGGATCCTTCAGCGCGGATCCGTCAGAGCGGACGGCGACAGCTTGTTCCATGCCGACCTGCACATCCACTCCAGGTTCTCCCGGGCCTGCAGTGGAGACTGCGACATAGAGCACCTCGCGTGGTGGGCACTGCGCAAGGGCATCACCGTTGTGGGTACCGGTGATTTTACCCACCCTGCCTGGGCTGAAGAGCTGAGGGAAAAGCTAATTCCCGCCGAGCCGGGCCTTTTCCAGCTGCGCCCGCAGATCGCGGACCGGGTACGACGCATCTCGCCGCCGAGCTGCCATCAGCAGGTCCGCTTCATGTTGTCGGCCGAGATCTCCACGATCTACCGGGGTGGCGATCAGACCAGGAAGGTTCATCATCTTCTGTACGCGCCGACGTTCGAGGCGGCTGACCGCATCACTGCCGCGCTATCGAGGATCGGGAATCTAGCATCGGACGGCAGGCCGATCCTCGGGCTCGACTCGCGTCATCTGCTCGAGATCACGCTGGACGGCGGTCCTGGCTGCTATCTCGTTCCCGCGCACGTTTGGACACCGTGGTTCGCGGTGCTCGGTTCCAAATCAGGCTTCGATTCAATCGCGGACTGCTACGCCGATCTGGCCGGAGAAGTCTTCGCCATCGAGACCGGGCTCTCCTCGGATCCGCCGATGAACTGGATGTGCTCCGCGCTCGATGCCTATCGGCTGATGAGCAACTCGGACGCGCATTCTCCGCCGATGCTCGGCCGCGAGGCGACCACGTTCGGTACCGGCCTTGATTACTTCGCGATGTCCGGCGCGCTGCGCACCGGCGACGGGCTGATTGGCACCGTCGAGTTCTATCCGGAGGAGGGCAAGTATCACCTAGACGGCCACCGGAAGTGCGGCGTGCGCTTCGAGCCCGCGCAGACCAGGGCCAGCGGCGGGAGCTGCCCGGAGTGCGGGAAGCAGGTGACTGTTGGCGTGCTGCACAGGGTCGCGGAGCTTGCTGACCGGCCGGCCGGCTATCTGCCGCCGGACGCGGCCCGATTCACCAATCTGGTGCAGCTGCCGCAGGTTGTCGGCGAAATCCTGGCAACCGGCGCGAAGAGCAAGAAAGTGGGCACGGAGGTTAGCCGGCTCGTTGCCGTTTTCGGTCCTGAACTCGGCATCCTCAGTGACATCCCGCTGAGCGATCTCAGCCAGGTCGGCGGCAGCGTGCTGGCCGAGGCGATCGCCCGACTGCGCCGCGGCGAGGTACGGCGGGAAGCCGGGTATGACGGCGAATACGGCGTGGTGAGACTGTTCGGTCCAGGCGAACTCGATCAGTCCGCGGCGCTATTCGAAGTGACGCGACCAGCGGCCGGCGCGCTGCCTGCACCGCAGCTCGGCCAGCAGCCAGCCGCGAGATCCCGGCCGGGCGAGCGGCTGCCGAATGGCTGCACCCCATCTGCTGGCCTGGATCCCGATCAGCGCGCGGCGATGCTTGCCGACGGGCCGCTGATGATCATCGCAGGGCCAGGCACCGGCAAGACCCGGACGCTGGCGCAGCGGATCGGGCACCAGATCGCCGAACGCGGCGTGGCTCCGGAGTCGTGCCTGGCGATCACCTTCACCCGGCGGGCAGCACGCGAGCTGCGCGAGCGGCTAGCTGCGCTGGCCCGGCCGCAGGCCGGGGTTGCCCGGCAGGCCGCGGTTACCCGGCAAGCCCGGCAGGCTGTCGTCACCACATTCCACGGTCTCGGCCTGATGATCCTGCGGGATCACCACGAACAGGCTGGGCTGGCCGGCGGCTTCCAGATCGCGGATGATGCCACCCGGCTCGGCGTCGCGGCAGAGCTGGCCGGGTCCCAGCGGGACGGCAGGCGGCTGCTGGCCGCCGCGGCCGACCCGGCGCAGCGGGAGCTGCTCGTCAAGGCGCTGCTTGCCCGCAACCTGGTCGACCTCGACGGCCTCATCGAGCTGCCCGTCGCGATGGCGCGCGATGATCCCGCGCTCACCAGCCGACTGCGCGGCCGCTGGCCGCTGATCAGCGTGGACGAATACCAGGACATCGATGCCGCGCAGTACGACCTGCTGCGGCTGCTGGCGGGCGACGGCCGCGGCCTTACCGTCATCGGCGATCCGGACCAGGCCATCTACGGCTTCCGCGGCGCGGACGTAGGCTTCTTCCTTCGTTTCAGCACCGACTTCGCTGGCGTCACTACCCGACAGCTGACCAGAAGCTACCGGGCGAGTCGCGTGATTGTCACCGCCGCCATGCAGGCGATAGCCCCGGCGACGCTGGTGCCCGACCGCCGCCTCGAAGCCGTGCACCCGGATGGCGCCCCAGTCCTCTTCCACGAGGCGGCCGACCAGAACGCCGAGGCGGCCTGGATCGCCGCGGCGATCGACCGGCTGCTTGGCGGATCGTCTTTCCACTCGCTGGACAGCGGCCGCTCGGACGGTTCTGGCCAGGACGGAATTGACCTTTCAGAGGTGGCTGTCCTGTACCGGACGGATGCGCAGGCCGGTCCGCTCGGCCGGGCACTGGGGCGCGCCGGGTTGCCATTCCAGAAGATCTCGCATGACCTGCTGGAGCGCCGGGCGGGCGTGGCTGAGATCGTCAGGGAGATGCGGCTGGCGAGCGCCGGGGACGCCGGCCGCGGCCGGGGCTACGGCGACGCCGATGGTGACCCGGACCCCGGCGACTCCGGGCAGCGCAAGTCCTCGGTGGCTGGCCGACTCCGCGCGGCAGTACGCAGGCTGGCGGCCACCGGCACCGGTGGCACCGGCCCGGGCCGGCCTGACCGCGGCGGCCCGGCCATCGATGTCCGGTCGGCTGGCCAGATCCTGCTCCCGCTGGCCCAAAGATGCGGCAGCGACCTGGGCCTGTTCCTGACCGAGATAGCCCTGGGCGCGGTCGCGGACGCCCCGGATCCGCGGGCGCGCGCCGTCACGATGGCGACCTTGCACGCCGCCAAGGGCCTGGAATTCGGCGCCGTCTTCGTGGCCGGCTGCGAGCAGGGCCTGCTCCCGCTCTGGGTACCCGGCGCTGCCCCGGCCGCGGGGCCGGACCTGGCCGAAGAGCGACGGCTGCTGTTCGTCGGCATGACCAGGGCGCGAACCCGGCTATTCCTGAGCTGCGCCGCCCGGCGCACGAGGCATGGCGCGGTGGCGGTCGCTGGCCCGTCGCCGTTCCTGGCCGCGATCGATCCGGCACTGCTCGATCGCCTGTCGCCACCCCGGCCACGCCCGCCCGCAGGCCGGCAACTCCGGCTGCTCTGAACGGCGGCGGCCCGGAGCTCCCCGGAGCAATTCGCCCGCGACACAACACGGTGTTACGAAGCAATTACGTAGTGACGCAGGACCATCGGGGAACGGCCTGGGCCGCCAAATCACGCGCAAATCACGGATGCCGGGAAGACGCCGGAACGCACGCTGTGGCCTGCGCAGACTTGGCTTTCCCTGAATACGGCTTGCGGGCGGTGGAGTATAGCAGCACGGCCGTTACCACTACCGAGGTAAAACCTGCAACAACCGGCACTGGCGACAAAGTCTAAAACTTCTGTCGTTCTGGTTGGCGGCGGCTCTTCCTTCGATTAGTCTCCAACGCTGTTACCCCGCTGTCAGCCGCCCCTCGGGGCGGCTGACACGACCCGCCGAGTTCCTGGCCCGCGACCAGCGGTCCAGGGAGCCGGGGACCCAGATTTCCCCGGGGTGAATCGGCGGGCCGTGCCCGCTCCGCGGTCGCGGCCTGCCGTAGGGCTGCTCCGGCCCGAACCCGTCAGCTAACCCGGTAGGCGGCCTAGGAGAGGAGACTCCACGTGGAGCGCTTGCCCACCGGCAGGCAGGTCGAAGGTCACTCACGGGGGAATCGCGCCCGTGCCAGCTCTTACCGGACAGTCCGGATAGGCAGGTCACGCCGGGCAGGTATATCGCACCGGGCATGGGGCCGCGTTGCCATGCTGGCCGGGGCGGCAACGCTGGCAAGCTTCGCGCTGCCGGCCGTTTCCGCCAGCGCGGCACCACTCACCAAGCCGACCAGCCTGAAGGCGCTGCTGGCCAAGGCCACCAAGCTGGCCAACCAGATCGACAGCCTGAGCGAGCAGTACGACGGGCTCAAGATCCAGCTCACCGAGGCGAAGACCGAGGCCAGGATCGCCAGGGAGGCAGCCAGGCGAGATGCCAGGCAGCTCAGTGCCGGTCAGGTCGCAGTCGGCCAGATCGCCGCTCAGGGCTACATGAATGGCAGCTTCAACCCGGCCCTGCAACTACTGCAGAGCAGCGACCCGCAGGCATTCGTCAACCGGGCATCGATCATGCTCCAGATCCAGCAAGAGAACGGCGACAAGGTCACCGGCCTGGCTTCGGCCGAGGCCGCCGCCGAGCGGGCCCGGCTGACCGCGCAGCAGGAAGCCGCCAAGGCCGCCGTGCTCGCGGCCCAGATGAACACCAAGGTGCACGCGATCCAGCGCCGTGAGAACGTGCTGAACAGCGCGGCATTCGCTCGCGCGATGGATGTCTTCAAGCAGACCGGCAAGTATCCCAACGTCAAGATCCCAGATGGCAACTCGGTCGGCCTGCAGGCACTCCGGTGGGCGCTGACGAAGCGCGGCGACCCTTATGTCTGGGGCGGCAGCGGGCCGGACGTATTCGACTGCTCCGGGCTCGTGATGTGGGCCTATGCCCAGGTCGGGATCAGCCTGCCGCACTTCACCGGCAACCAGTGGAATTCGGGCGTGCATGTCTCGCGGAGCCAGCTGGAGCCGGGAGACCTGGTGTTCTTCTTCCCTGATATCAGCCACGTCGGACTGTACGTCGGCGACGGGCTCATGCTGGACGCGCCGCAGACCGGGGAAGTCGTGCAGATCCAGCCGGTCTTCTGGAGCGGCTATGTCGGGGCAGTTCGGATCGTCGCCTGACCCAGGCCGCTGGCCGGCTGGGTTTTACTCCGGTCGGCTGGGTTTTTACTCCGGCCGGACGAGCGGGAACAAGATCGTCTCCCGGACACTCGCGCCGGTGAGCATGATGAGCAGCCGGTCGGTCCCCATCCCCATCCCGCCGGTCGGCGGCATGCCGTACTCGAGCGCCCGCAGGAAATCCTCGTCCAACTGCATAGCCTCGGCGTCGCCGCCGGCCGCGAGCAGGGACTGCGCGGTGAAGCGAGCCCGCTGCTCTGCCGGGTCGACGAGTTCCGAATAGGCAGTCCCGATCTCCGTTCCGAACGCCACCAGGTCCCATTTCTCCGCGAGCCGCCGATCATCGCGGTGTGCCCTGGTGAGCGGGGCCACCTCGACCGGGAAGTCCCGGTAGAACGTCGGGAGCACGGTCCGGCGCTCGACTAGGTGCTCGTACATCTCCAGCAGCACCTGGCCCCGGTTCCAGCCGGCCTCCAGGTGAATATCCGCCTTGGTGGCCAGCATGCGCAGCCGTTCCTCGCCGGTGTCCGGCGTGACATCCTCGCCGACCGCCTCGGACACGGCCCCGTGCACCGTCTTGTGCTGCCACTCGCCGCCGATGTCATGCTCGGAGCCATCGGGCCTGCGCAGCACCGTGCCGCCGAGCGCGTCCCGCGCCGCTGCCTGGATCAGCTCCCTGGTAAGCGTCGCCATCGAGTTGTAATCGCCGTAGGCCTCGTACAGCTCGAGCATGGTGAACTCGGGATTGTGCGTACCGTCCGCGCCCTCGTTCCGGAAGATCCTGCCGATCTCGTAGACCTTCTCGATGCCGCCGACGACAAGCCGCTTGAGGTAGAGCTCAAGCGCGATGCGCAGGTACAGATCCATGTCGTAGGCGTTGATGTGGGTGACGAACGGCCGGGCGTTCGCGCCGCCATGCAGCACCTGCAGTACCGGCGTCTCCGCCTCGAGGAAGCCGCGCCGGTGCAGTTCCTCGCGCAGCGACCTGGTGACGACGCCGCGCAGCTCGGCCATCCGGCGCGCTTCCGGGTTGACGATCAGGTCCAGATAGCGCTGCCGTACCCGCGAGCCGGGGTCCGCCAGGCCGGCGTGCTTGTCCGGCAGCGGCCGAAGCGCCTTGGCGGTGATCGCGAACGAGTCAGCAAGCACCGAGAGCTCACCGCGGCGGGACGAAATTACCTCGCCGGTCACCCCGACGTGGTCACCGAGATCCACGTCCCGCTTCCAGGCGGCAAGCGCTTCCCCGCCAACCCGGTCCAGCGAGATCATCACCTGTAGCTCGCCGGTGGCGTCGCGGACGGTGGCGAAGCACAGCTTGCCGCTAGTGCGGTAGAGCATTACCCGGCCGGCGATGCCGGCCTGCTCGCCGGTGGCCGTGTCCGGCGCCAGGCCGCCGAACCGCTCCCGCAGCTCGGCGATGGCCGCGGTGCGCGGGAAGCCGACCGGGTAGGGGTCACCGCCGGCCGCGCGGATCGCGTCGAGCTTCGCCAGCCGGACCCGCATCTGCTCGGGCAGGTCACTGGTCCGCTCGGGCGGCCCGCCAGGGCCGGCCTGGTCCGCTGTCATCTGCCCGAGATTACTAGCCGTCCGCGGTGTTGCGCGCGAACGTCAGCCGGAGGCCGATCAGCGTCAGCCACGGCTCGTAGGCGTCGATCAGCCCGACCTCGTCGATGACAAGGGGCGCCAGGCCTCCGGTGGCGATGACAGTGACCGAATCAGGATCGCCGGGGGCGAGTTCCCTTGCCATCCGCCCTGCGATGCCCCCGACCTGCCCGGCGAAGCCGAAGATGATCCCGGACTGCAGCGCCTCGACCGTGTTCCTGCCGATGACCCGATTCGGGCGGGTCAGCTCCACCTTGAGCAGCTGCGCCGCCCGCCGGGAGAGCGCGTCAACCGAGATCTCGATGCCTGGCGCGAGCGCGCCGCCGACGAATTCACCGCGCTCGCTCACCGCGTCGAAGTTGGTCGACGTACCGAAGTCGACGACCACGGCGGGCCCGCCGTACAGATGCGCCGCGGCAGCGGCATTCATGATCCGATCACTGCCGACTTCCTTGGGATTGTCCATCCGCACCGGCACGCCGGTCTTCACGCCGGGCTCCACGATGACGGCTGGGAGGTCGGCGTAGTAGCGGCGGAACATCTCCCGCATCTCATGCAGAACAGACGGCACGGTGGAGCACAGCGCGATGCCGGTCACCTCTGGCTGCTTGGCCAGGGTGCTCTGCGCGAGCAGTCCCTGCAGGATGACCGCCAGCTCGTCCGCGGTCCGGTCCGGGACGGTGGCGATGCGCCAGTGTTCGGCTACCTCGTCGCCGTCGAAGACGCCGAGCACGGTGTTGGTGTTGCCCACGTCGATCGTCAGCAGCACGGTGGGCTCCCCTCAGCTTCGCCGGCCCGGCTGGGCGCGCTCGGGCCGCCGACCAGCAGCGGCACGTTGTCGATCAGCCTGGTGGATCCGGCCGTGCCGGCCACCAGCAGGATGGCCGGGCCCTGGTAGCCGTCGGCTGCCTCGCCGAACGTGACCGGATCGACCAGCGCCAGGTAGTCGGGCTGCAACGGCGGATCGGCGGCGGCGGCGCTGTCGAGCACGGCTTGCGCGGCGGCCAGTACGTCGGCCCGGCCGCCCGGCGCACGCGCCCGGCCTGCCGCCAGGGCGCGCGACAGCGCCAGCGCCGTTGCCCGCTCTGGGCTGGAGAGGTAGGCGTTCCGGCTGGACACGGCCAGGCCGCTGGCCTCCCGGACGGTGGGCTCGGCCACGATCTCCACCCCAAGGTCCAGATCGGCGGTCATCCGCCGGACCAGGGCAAGCTGCTGCGCGTCCTTCTCGCCGAACACTGCCATGTCGGGCTGGACCAGCTGGAATAGCTTGAGCACCACGGTCAGCACGCCGCCGAAGAACCCCGGCCGGGAGCGTCCCTCAAGCAGCCGGCCCATCGGCCCAGGATCGACGGTGACCGTTGGCTCGGCCGGGTACATCTGCCCGCGATCCGGTGCGAAGACGACCGCTGCGCCCTCTTCCGCGCAGACGGCCACATCCCGGTCCAGGGCCCGCGGATAGCGGCCCAAGTCCTCGGCTGGCCCGAACTGCAGCGGGTTGACGAAAACGGACACCACGACGGCCCCGGCCGGCCGCGATATCTGCCTGGCCCGGCGAAGCAGCGCCCGGTGGCCGTCGTGCAGTGCGCCCATGGTCGGCACGAGCACCACCGGCCCGGCCAGGCCGCCGCGCGCAGCCGCGAGCCCGGCCCGTGTCCTGGCCAGGACGGGGATCATCGCGGAACCCCGGCAAGCACGTCAAGCAGGCGCTGTGCGTCCGCCGTGGCGAGCGATCCGGCCGCCAGGGCGCGGTCGGCGGTGAGCCTGGCCAGCGCGACGTACGCAGTGACGGATTCCGGCGACGCGACGCGCAGCGCCTGGATGTGGCTGGCTACGGTCTGCGCGTCGCCGCGGGCCACCGGCCCGGTCAGCGCAGCGTCGCCGAGCCGGAGCGCGTTGTCGAGTGCGGCGGACAGCAACGGCCCGAGCATCCGGCCCGGATTGGCCACTCCGGCCTGCCGCAGCAGGTCTGCTGCCTGGACAACCAGGGTCACCAGGTGGTTAGCCGAGCTCGCGAGCGCGGCGTGGTAGAGATCCCGGAGTTCTTCCGCGATGAACACGGGTTCCCCGCCCATCTCGACCACCAGCGCCTCGGCGACCGGCCGGAGCGGCTCCGGCGCGGTTACCCCGAAGCAGATCCCGGCTAGCTTGTCGATGTCATCCGGCCTGCCGGTGAAGGTCATCACCGGGTGCAGCGCAAGCGGTAGTGCCGCCTGCCTGGCGGCCGGCTCTAGCACGGCCAGGCCGTGCCGGCCACTGGCATGGGCGACCAGGCGGCCCTGCATCGGCGCCCCGGCCGCGACCAGCCCGGCGACCAGGCCGGGCAACACGTCATCGGGCACGGTCAGCAGCACCAGATCGGCACCGGCCAGCACCTGATCGGGCGGCAGCACGGGCACACCGGGCAGGTTCCGGCGAATCCGCCGGACAGCCGCGTCGGATACCGCGGAGACGGCTACCACCCGGTGCCCGGCCCGGGCGAGCGCGGCTGCCAGCACGCTGCCTACCCGGCCCGCGCCGATAACGCCGACGCCGAGCCGGGCGGGGTGCGGTGCAGGACCGCCTGCTGGCGCGGCGGCGGGGCCGCGCGGGTCGTTATTGCTCATCTCGTTCCAGTCCTCTGCCGGTACCGGACGGCGAGGCTCAGCATATCCGCGGCCTGCCCGGTCACCCGGTAACCGACCTGGCTACTCATCGTCCGGGTCGTCCGGCGGATCGGGTGCCCGGCAGCAGCGCTCGAGGTAGAGCGCCGCGGCGGCCAGAACCAGGGCGGCAACCAGCGTGGCGGCTGCGGTGATCGCGTCGGACCGTGGTGCGGGCTTGGCCAGCAGGCCGCCCAGGTAGCTGAGGAAGCCGACGGACAGCCCGCCGAAGATGACCGCGACCTGGGCGCTGGCCTTCGCCAGTATGGCCATCCTGGCCACCGCGATGGGCACCAGCGGCTTCGCGCCAGGCCGCCCCTCGATTCGTGCTCGCACGTTCCGCCCGCTCCAGGCCTCGGCCACCGCGAGCAGCAGCAGGGCTGGCACGCCAGTCCACGGCAGCGGCGGGAAGGACGAGTAGGTCAGCCGGATTACCAGCCAACCGAGCGCAGCGCAGCAGATGGCAAGTACCGCCAGCGGCCACGGCCTGATCGGGGTCACCGACGCACCGCCGGGGCCGCACAGCGGCCGGTCATGGCGGCGGCCGCAGCGTGCCGGGGATTCGGCGCGGGCTGGCCGCGGCAGCGGCCGCGGCCGCCAGGTCCGTGACCTGGCCGTAGCCCGTGATGCTGGCGCCGGGGTCTACGTCATGCCATGGCACGAGGACGAAGGCCCGCTCGTGCGCCCGCGGATGCGGCAGCGTCAGCGCCGGATCCGTACTGGTCTTTGCGCCATAGCTGATGATGTCGACATCCAGGGTGCGTGGCCCCCAGGGCACCCCCCCGCGGACCCGGCGGCGGGCCGCCTCGGCCGCGTGCGCGCGGTCAAGCACGGCGCGGGCCGGCAGCGCCGTGGTGGCCAGCAGCACGGCATTGAGGAAGTCCGGCTGGCTGGGGCCGCCGACCGGGGCGGTCTCGTACACCGGGGATACCGCCAGGAAACCGAGCCCTGGCGGCCCGCATAGCGCGTCCACCGCGGCCTGCAGGTTCGCCAGCCGGTCGCCGAGGTTGCTGCCGAGCCCGATGACCACGCGGACCGGCAGCCCCGGCCCGGCCGCCCCGGTCACTTGCATTGCCCGGTCACTGGCGATTCCGGCGGATTGTCACGGCCACGTCATCGAACGGATGTGAGATCGGGGCCTGCGGCTTATGCACCGTGATCTCCACTTCCGCGACGCCATGGTCGAGCAGGCACGCGGCCGCCAGCAGGCTGGCCAGCGTCTCGATCAGCCGGACCGGCTGGCCGGTCACGATGGCCGTCAGCCCGGCCAGCGCGCCGTAGTCGACAGTGCGGGACAGCTCGTCGGCCTCCGCCGCTGCCCTGGTGTCCGTCCACAGGACGGCATCGACGACGAATTCCTGGCCGTCCCGGCGCTCGTGCTCGAAAACGCCGTGCCTGCCGCGGGCCCGCAGCCCGCGCAGCGCGATCCGGTCCATGGTCATGCCGCCTCGCCGCCCGGGCCGGCCGCCCGCCAGCGCGCCGCTACCCGGACCGCGTCGGCGTTGCCGCGGACCGCATGCACCCGCACGCACCAGGCCCCGGCGGTGGCGGCCAGCGCGGTCAGCGCGATCGTCGCGTCATCGGCACCGGCGAACGGCCGCGGCGTCCCGTCATCGGCGGCCAGCAGGCGGCCGATAAAGCTCTTTCTTGATGCGCCGGCCAGCACCGGGAACGGCGATTGCGCGCAGCCGCCGAGCCGGGCGATTTCCGGCAGCCGGGTCAGCAGCGCCCAGTTGTGCTCGGCGAGCTTGGCGAAGCCGATCCCGGGGTCAAGCACCATGAGCGCCGGTTCGACGCCGTCGCCAGCGGCCGCGTCGACGCGGCCGCGCAGCTCATCACAGACCTCTCGCACCACGTCACCGTAGCGGGCCCGCTGCTGCATCTCGCTGCTGTGTCCGCGCCAGTGCATGACCACGTAGGGCACCTTGGCCGCGGCGACGAGACGGTACATCCCCGGATCGGCGAGGCCGCCGCTCACGTCGTTCACCAGCCTCGCACCAGCATTGAGCGCCCCTTCCGCTACCTCGGCGCGCATCGTGTCGACGCTGACCGTCAGCCCGGCGGCGGCGAGCTCGGAGATGACCGGGCCGACTCGGCGCAGTTCCTCCGCAGCCGGTATCCGGTCCGCGCCCGGCCTAGTCGATTCACCGCCCACATCGATGATGTCGGCGCCCTCGGCGGCAAGCTGCAGGCCGCGGGAGATCGCCGCGGCGGGCGCGAACCACTCGCCGCCGTCGGAGAAGGAGTCCGGGGTGACGTTGACCACGCCCATCACCAGGCACCTGCCCGGGGCCGGCAACCCGGGCACGGCCGGCCAGGCCGGCCCGCCGGGGGCCGGACGCCGGTGCCCGGATCCCGCCGCCGGTGCGTCGCTCATCATGAGCGCCAATCTACGGTCTAGCCCGTCGGCCGTGACCGCCGCCCGGCGCGGCGTAACCGTCGCACTCGCCGCAGCCGGCTCAGTCCCAGCTTGCGGGCCAGCCGCCGGATTTCCAGGGTCGGCCAGACCAGGAACGCCTCCGCCTCGAGCGCAGCCAGGCCGATCCGCGGGGTATCCCTGGTGCTCGGGAAAACCATGAACCTGGGCATCCAGTCGGGACAGAACTTGGCATTGAACTTGTACAGCGACTCGATCTGGAACCACCGGGACATGAAGAGCAGGACGCGGCGCCAGGCGCGGATGATCGGTCCGGCGCCAATCCGCTCGCCGCGCTCCAGCGCGGACCGGAAAGCGGCGAAGTTCAGCGAGATCCGCCGGACCCCGAACTCTGGCGCGCGGGAGATGGTCTCGACGATCAGGAAGTCGTTCAGGCCGGGCTGCGCAGAGCGGTCGCGGCGCATCAGGTCAAGGGACAGCCCGTCAAATCCCCATGGCACGAAATGCAGGATCGCGCGCAGCACGCCATCCTCGGTGGCGGTCGCGATCACGCAGCGCCCGTCATCGCGGCCGCCGACCCGGCCGAGCGCCATCGAGAAGCCCCGCTCGGTCGGGCTGCCGCGCCAGGAGTCGGCCTGCCTGATCAGGTTGTCGATCTGGTCCCGCGATAGATCACCGGTGCGGTGCAGCTCAGCAACATAGCCATGCTTGCAGACCCTGGTGACCATCTGCCTGACATTGCGCATGGCACGGCCCTGCAGCGTGAAGCTGGCCACGTCCATGATCGCCTCATCGCCGAGCTCGAGCGCGGTCAAGTCGCCCTCCCGGCACCAGATCTCCGCGCCGAGCTCACCGCAGCCCACCACGGCCGGCACCCAGGCGTGCCGCGCCGCCTCATCGAGGAACGCGTGTATCGCGCCAGGCCAGGCTTCCGGATCCCCGATGGGATCCCCGGCGGCCAGCATCACCCCCGACAGCACCCGGTAGCCGATGCACGACTTGCCGGTCGGCGACCAGATGATGCTCTTGTCATCGCGGAGGGCGAAATAGCCGAGCGAGTCCTGCTCTCCGCAGCGGTCCAGCAAGTCCCGGATCCTGGCCGAGTCCTGACCGCTCGGCCGGCCGGCAGGCTCGGCGGGCCGGAGGAACACGTACGCGGTGGCGATCAGCGTGAAAAGGCCGAGCGCGCTGGTCAGCAAGCCGAAGAGGTCACCGTGGCCCTCGGGCCCGAACTGGACCGGGCCGGAGAACCCGAATAGCTCGTAGACGACGGACTGGGCTCGCTGCATAAACGAGTAGTCGGACTTCAGCCCCCTGGTCAACGTGATGAAGGTGAGCCCGATCACGATGTCAGCCAGCACCAGGCCGCCGAGCACGGCCAGCGCCCGCCACCTGGTACGCGGATCGCCGACCGCGTAGAACTCGCGCCGGTACCACACCAGCACGGCCAGCAGCGCAGCCGTCACCACGGCCCCGCCGATGTGCGGGTAGTGCACCAGGTGGATCATGACGCTGGCGCCGAGTAGCAGGATCACGGCCCGGCAGGCCCGGCGCTTCCGCCTGCGCAGCCCGTGCGACAGCATGAGCAGCAGCAGGCCGGTGATCACATCGGCAGTTCGGGTGAGGTTGGCCAGCGTGCCGGGTGCCAGGTCGCCGATCCGGTGCAGCCGGTAATGCACGTACAGGCTGGGGATCGCACCCTCGATGACATCGGCCAGGCCGATCAGCAACGCCAGCCAGCCCGCGGCGACCGGCACCCACCGCCGCTGATGCCGGCGATCCGGCGGACGCGCCGCGGACCGCCTTTCGCCACCAGATGCGGGCGCTGCCGGGCTTCCCCCGCTGCGTTCAGTCATCTCGGACAAGTTGGTCAAGCCCCTGGGCACGGGGCATCAGCGTAGTCACCACCGAGTTCCGGCGCGGCCAAACCCCGCAATGCCGGCGACGGCACGTTCCCGGCGTCCGGTACGTCAGCGGGTATGGCGGCCGACGAGCAGGCTGATCGCTTCGGCCCGCGTGCCGTTGTTGTCGCGGAAGCTGCCGCGGACCGCTGAGGTGACGGTTTTCGCCCCGGGCTTGCGCACTCCGCGCATGGCCATGCACAGGTGCTCGGCCTCGATCACCACGATCACGCCGCTCGGCTCCAGCACGTTCATCAGGCCATCCGCGATCTGGCTGGTCATACGTTCCTGCACCTGCGGCCGGCGAGCATAGAGGTCCACCAGCCTGGCCAGCTTGGAGAGGCCGGTGATCTGCCCCTTCTCGTTCGGGATATAGCCGACATGCGCGACGCCGAAGAACGGGATCAGATGGTGCTCGCAGGTGGCGTACACGTCGATATCCCTGACCAGCACCATCTCGTCGTGGCCCGCGTCGAAGACCGTCGTCAGCACGTTCTCCGGGCGCTGCCCGAGACCGGAGAACTGCTCTGCGCAGGCGCGCGCCACCCGGGCCGGAGTATCGCGCAGGCCATCCCTTTCCGGGTCCTCGCCGATGGCGAGCAGGATCTCCCGTACCGCGCGCTCGATGCGCGCGAGGTCGATCCCGCCGCTCAATGTGCCCCGCCGCGCGAGCCATCGTCCGGTTCGCGGGCGGACATCGGCGCGCCCGGCCCTATTGGCCCGATAGCGCCAGGCCCGATAGCGCCGGGGCCACCGATCACCGACGAGCCATCGGTCCCGGAGCCGGACGCCTGCCCGTTGCCCGCGGCAGGCAGCGCAGCGCCTTCCGCGCCAGTCAGGGCCAGTTCCTTAGGCGTAAGCACCGGCGGCCGGTCGGACGGCAAGCGCTTGCCGTAGCCCGTATACGAGCCGCGGGTGGTGCGCTTGCGGACCGGGCTGAAGATCTCGAGCACCTTGTCCCTGGACAGGGTCTCGTGCTCCATCAGCTTTAGCACCAGGTTGTCGAGCACGTCGCGGTACTGGACCAGGATCTCCCACGCCTCGTCATGCGCGGACTCGATCAGCCTGCGCACCTCGTCGTCGATGGCGGAGGCGATTTCCTCGGAGTAGTCCCTGCTGTGCGACATCTCACGACCGAGGAACGGCTCACCGTCCCCGGTACCGAACTTCCTCGCCCCGAGCCGCTCGCTCATCCCGTATTCGGTGATCATCCCGCGGGCGATGGAGCTTGCTTTCTCGATGTCGTTGGCCGCGCCGGTGGTCGGCTCGTGGAAAACCAATTCCTCTGCGGTCCTGCCGCCGAGCAGCATGGCCAGCTGGTCCATCATCTCTGCCCTGCTGACCAGGAACTTGTCCTCGGTAGGCGCCGAAGCCGTGTAGCCGAGGGCCCGGCCGCGCGGGATGATCGTGATCTTGTGCACCGGGTCGGCGTTCGCCAGGGCATGCCCGACGAGCGCGTGACCGCCCTCGTGATACGCGATGATCTTCCGTTCCTTCTCGGACAGCAGCACGCTCTTACGCTTCGGCCCTGCGGTAACCCGGTCGATCGCCTCCTCGAGCGCGGCCATCGCGATCTGCGTCATGTTCCCCCTGGCGGTGAGCAGCGCGCCCTCGTTGATCACGTTAGCCAGGTCGGCGCCGGTGAATCCAGGGGTCCGGCGGGCAATCATGTCCAGGTCCACATCCGGCCCGATCGGCTTGCCGCGCGCGTGCACCCGCAGGATGCCCTTGCGGCCAACCAGATCCGGCTGCGCGACCACGATCTGCCGGTCGAACCGGCCAGGACGGAGCAATGCGGGGTCCAGGATGTCGGGCCGGTTGGTGGCGGCGATCACGATCACGCCGCCCTTGGTGTCAAAGCCGTCAAGCTCGACGAGCAACTGGTTCAGGGTCTGCTCGCGCTCGTCATGACCGCCGCCGAAGCCCGCGCCGCGGTGCCTGCCGACCGCGTCGATCTCGTCGACGAAAACGATCGCCGGGGCGTTCGCCTTCGCCTGCTCGAACAGGTCGCGCACCCGGGAGGCGCCGACACCGACGAACATCTCCACGAAGTCGGACCCGGAGATCGAGTAAAACGGCACCCCCGCCTCGCCGGCCACGGCACGCGCCAGCAGTGTCTTGCCGGTGCCCGGCGGGCCGTAGAGCAGCACGCCCTTGGGGATCTTCGCGCCAATGGCCTGGAACTTGCCCGGGCTCTGCAGGAACTCCTTGATCTCCTGCAGTTCCTCGATGGCCTCGTCCGCGCCCGCTATGTCGGCGAAAGTCGTTTTCGGCGTGTCCTTGCTGACCAGCTTGGCCTTGGACTTGCCGAAATTCATCACCCTCGAGCCGCCGCCCTGCATCTGGTTCAGCAGGAACAGGAAAATTAGGATGACGAGCAGGAACGGCAGCCAGCCGACTATCAGGGCCAGCAGGGAGCTGCCCTTGGGCACCTGGACGTTGTACCCCTGCGGCAGCTTGTGCGCCGCTACCTGCTTCTGCAGCAGCGCCGCGATCTCGGTGCCCTGGTTGCCGACCCAGCTCGCCTGCAAGGGCTGCCCGTGCAACGGCGTGACCTGAATGGTCTGCTGGTTATCGATCAGCAGCGCCGACTTCACCTGGCCATTCTGGATCAGCGAGATCACCTGGGAGGTGCTGGCGGGCTTGTACGACGTGCCTGAACTCGCGTATTTGTACACGAAGAAGAACAGCATCACGACGACGAGGAGGGCGACGAACGGCCCGCGGAAGTAGCGCTTCAGATCCATCGACGAACGACCCCGCAGCTCCGGGGCCGGTCCCTCCTGACGAGCGTCATGTCCCGCCGACCCCCGGCGGGAGTGCCATGCGTCCCAGTGACCACGCGCGGCTTCCTTGTCTTCCCGGCTGATGCGCAGGGATTATCTGACGTTACACCGGACCGGCTGCCGCCGGCACGCAAGAGGCACCGCCCGACGCGCGTCGCCTCGACGCGGCCTCTCTCCAAGCTAAACGTATTTCATCGCGGAATGTGTTCCCCGGCATAGACGTGTGGCGCGAGCGTCCCGATGAACGGCAGGTTCCGGTAGCGCTCGGCATAGTCCAGTCCGTAGCCGATCACGAACGCGTTGTCGATATCGAAGCCGGCGTAGCCGACCGCCACGTCCATCTGCAGTGCGGCCGGCTTGCGGAGCATCGCCAGGACCTGCAGGGACGCAGGCTCGCGTGATCGCAGATTGCCGACTAGCCAGGACAGGGTCAGTCCCGAGTCCACGATGTCCTCGACTACCAGCACGTGCCGGCCGGTGATGTCCGCGTCCAGATCCTTGAGGATCCGGACCACCCCGGATGACTTAGTGCCCGAGCCGTACGACGACACCGCCATCCAGTCCATCTGCACCGGCAGATGCATTGCCCGCGCCAGGTCAGCCATTACCATGACCGCGCCCTTGAGCACCCCGACGAGCAGCAGTTCGCGGCCAGCGTAATCGGCATCGACCTGCGCCGCCAGTTCTCGTATCCGCGCCTGCAGCATCTCGGGGGTGATCAGCACGTCCTCAAGTTCGGCGCCCATGTCCTTCGCGTCCACCTGCGCCCTCCGCGTTCTCCGCGTTCTCCGCGCCGTCTGGTTCCCGCGCATGCGGCCCCGCGGAGAGGATCAGCTTGCCATAACTCCGCAAACCGCGAACGCCACCCGGCAGGTCTGCCCAGCGCTGGCCATGCCACCGCGTCACCAGCGCGTCCAGCGCGTCCACGTGCCGCGCGGTCAGCGCCCCGGCCGGGCAGCCCGCTGCGGTAGCGGCAGCATGCAGCACCCGGGTCCTGATCGCGGCTGGCAGCGCGGCGAGGCCGCCGGCCTCAAGCGCCCCGGCCCGATCCCGCAGCCGCGCCGACTCGGCCCTGGCCAGCGCGTCCAGCACGGCCGCGTCAGCTCGCAACTGGCTGGCGGTGCGCGCGAGGGCCTCGGCGATGCCGGGGCCGAGCGCGTCGGCCAGGGCAGGCATGGCCTGATGCCGGACCCGGGCCCGGGTGTACGCGGGATCGCAGTTGTGCGGATCTGCCCAGGGCTGCAGCTCAAGTGCGGCACAGGCCTGCATCGTCTGGGCGCGGCGGACGCCGAGCAGCGGGCGCAGGTAGCGCCCGTGCCGCGCGGGCATTCCGGCCAGCGACCGGGCACCCGAACCGCGGGCCAGGCCGAGCAGCACGGTCTCGGCCTGGTCGTCCAGCGTGTGGCCGAGTAGCACAGCGACCGCGCCCAGGCGGCCGGCCGCATCGTCCAGCGCGGCGTACCGTGCCGCCCGGGCAGCTGCCTCCGGGCCGCCCGGTCCGGCCGGGCTGACCCGGATGCTCTGCACGGGGTGCAGGCCCATGGCCGCCAGCTCGGCAGTCACCCGGGCGGCCCGCTCAGCTGAGCCCGCCTGCAGGCCATGATCGACTGTGATTCCGCCATGGCGCAGGCCGAGCCGGGGGCCCTCGAATGCCAGCGCCGCCGCCAGCGAGAGCGAATCGGGGCCGCCTGAGCAGGCCGCCAGCACGAGATCACCAGGCGCCAGGCTCGCCAGGGCCTGGCGGACGCCGAGCCGCACCAGCGCAACTGCCGGATCGGGGCCCACAGCCGGTCAGCCCGCGGCTGCGCTGCCGCCGGCTACCCGCTCCAGCCAGGCACCTGGGCTGACGATCTCGGCCTTGGACGGCAGGGACCCAGGCGATTCCCACACCTTGTTGAAGGTCGCCATGCCCGCCTGATCCACCACGGTGCGGACGAACCGCGCGCCCTGCTCGTACTGCTTCATCTTCAGGTCGATGCCGAGGATCCGGCGGATCGCCTGCTCCAGTCTGCCCGCGCTGCCGCGCCGTGCACTGAACCGCTCCCTGATCTGCGCGACTGACGGCACGACGCTCGGGCCTACCGCATCCATGACGTAGTCGCCGTGTCCCTCCACCAGCGTCATCACCGCGGTCAGCCGCTCCAGGATCTCCCGCTGCCGGGGATTCTGGATCGCCTCGATCAGGCTCTCGCCGTCACCGCCGCGCACCGCGCCCGCCACCGCGTCCGCGGCCGAGCGCAGCCGTTCCAGGATTGACGCCGGATCCAGATCCGAGGCCAGCAGGAAATCCGTCATCTGCTGCTGCACGTACGGTCGCAGCCAGGGGACCGAGGTGAATTGCGTCCGGTGAGTTTCCTCATGCAGGCAGACCCAGCGCCTGAAATCATGCGGGTCGACGCCAAGTTCCCGCTCGACCATCACGATGTTCGGCGCGACGAGGGTAAGCCGTCCCGCCGGGGCAGTGCTTTCCGGCAGGTCCGGGTCGGGCGGCAGGAATAGTTCGTACTGGCCGAGTACCCGGCCTGCCAGGTAGGCGAGGATCAGCCCGGCCTGCATGCCGGTGACCCGCGAGCCGACCGCGGTGATCACCGATCCCTGCGGCGCGACCGCCCGTTCCTGCAGGTGCTCGACCAGCGGGTCAAGGACGACGCGGAAGCCGTCGACGTTGGCCCGGATCCAGCCAGGACGGTCCACCACCGCAACGCTGCCGCCGTCTGCCGGGCCGGTCAGCCCGGTCACCTCGCGCACCGGATCGTGCACCGCTGCGGCAAGCTCGCGCAGCTCCGCCACGACCTTCCTGGCCTCGGCCCGGCTGACCTGCGGACCCGGTCTGGCCCAGCGGACGCCAGTGGAAGTGGCCACATCCCAGTCGATCATCTGTGCGCTGCTCACCCCTCCACCGTACGTGCCCGGACGGAGGGCTTTGCCGCAGGCACACCCACGGCGGCTGCCCCGCGCCGAACCCAGCGGTCAGTGGCAGCCACAGGCGGCGAGTTCGGTGGCGAGTTTGTCGATGGCGCCGCCGGCCTGGCCCAGCCCGTTCTTCGGCACGTGATCCGCCATGAATGCGAAGGCCAGCAGCTGGCCATTCCTGGCGTAGGCCACCCCGGCCAGCGCAGCCACGCTGGTCAGGTTGCCGGTCTTGGCCCGCACCACGCCGAGCGCGGCTGGCCCGGGAGCGCCGAAGACGCTGCCGCCCGGGGCGAGCGTCCCGGAGAAGCCCGCCACCGGCAGGCCGGTGATCGTCGGCCGTAGGCCGGGGTCATGCTGCCATCCGGCCACCGTGACCAGCTGCACCAGGGCCAGCGGCGTGATCCGGTCCGCGGGCGAGAGCCCGCTGCCGTCTGCCAGCCGGATGCCGCGTACGCCCAGCCGCCGGTCCGCTGCCGTCACCGCCGCGGCGGCGCCGGCGAAGGTGGCGGGCAGGCCCGCGGCGATCGCCACCTGCCTGGCCAGGTTCTCCGCGATCACGTTGTTGCTCTCCACCAGCATCCACTGCACGATCTGCGCCAGCGGCGGCGAGGACACCCTGGCGATGCTGACACCGGCCGACGGCGCCGCGGTCCGCCGCACCGGCCCGTGCACGCGGATCCCGTGGGCGGCCAGCAGCGAGCCGAACGCACGGGCCGCATCGGCCGCCGGCGTGAGCGAGCGCGGTCGGAAGTTACCCGGGTCATCGGCGTCCTGCGGCGACCCGTCCGCGGTCAGCCTGCCCTGGTCAACCTCGAGCGAGGTGATCGGGCTGACGTTGCCGGTGGCCAGGTAGCTCGGTGGCCACGACGGCGCTAGCAGCGGGCCGGCGTAGCGCGAGGTGTCGTAGCCAAGCCGCACCGTATGGTGATGCGTGGCGCGCAGCACGCGAGCCGTCCGAGCGGCCAGCGACGCGAGCGTGGCCGGCTGCGGATAGTCCGCCGCAGGCGGGCGGCCCGCGGCGAGGGTGGGATCGCCGCCGCCGACCAATACGATGGCGGACCGCCCGCTGGCTGCCACCACCCGCGTGCTGAGCCGGGCGCCAGGGCCGAGCACCTGCAGCGCGGCGACCGCCGTCGCCAGCTTGGCCGTCGAGGCCGGCGCGGACGGCGAATTGCCGTTCCGGGCGAACAGCACTTGGCCAGTCGACAGGCTGGCAACGACCGCGGCGACGTGCGGGCCGAGCGACGGCAGGCCGAGGGTGCCGGACAGCTGGGCGGTCAGGCCGCCGGGCGTTACGGCCTGCCCCGGCGGCCGGACCGCCGCGGGCAGTACCTGGCTGGCGGCGGCCAGCGGAAGCCCGGCCACCCGCGGTATCTGCCAGCGGGCGAGGCGGCCTGGCAGCAGGTGCGCGACCGCGGCGCCGGCCGCCGTGGTCGTTGCGATCAGCAGCGCGAGGGTCGCCACGGCTACCTGCCGGAGTCGGCTCGTCACGACCCCTCCTTTCGCGAGATGCTGATCCTGGCAACGGAGTCAATCATCTACGTGTGCAGGGAGCGGAATCGTGAAATTCGATGTGGTCGTCGAGATCCCGAAAGGCCAGCGCAACAAATACGAAATGGATCATGAAACAGGGCGTATCCGGCTGGACCGGATGCTGTTCACCTCGACCCGGTATCCCGCGGATTACGGGTTCATCGAGGACACGCTTGCGGACGACGGCGATCCGCTGGATGCGCTGGTGATCCTGGACGAGCCGACTTTCCCTGGCTGCCTGATCCACTGCCGGGCGATCGGCATGTTCCGGATGCGGGATGAGATGGGGGCCGACGACAAGGTCCTCTGCGTGGCCGCAACGGACCCCCGGATGGCCCACCTGCGGAACATCGAGCATGTCTCGGAGTTCGACCGCCTCGAGATCCAGCACTTCTTCGAGGTTTACAAGGCGCTCGAGCCCGGCAAGGAAGTGGAGACGGCTACCTGGGTAGGTCAGGCTGATGCGGAGACTGAGATCGAGGCATGCCGGGCGCGACTCCGGGCAGCGGAGAGCCACCGGGGACACTGATGCCGCGTGGTCGCAAATAGGCGACACTGGTTATTGAAGCGGCGACGGAGGCAAGGAGGCACCCGTGGATCACGCAGATGACGTGCTCAGGCGGGCGCCTCTTTTCGAGTCGCTCGACGATGACAGTGCGGCCGCGCTGCAGACCGGAGTCACCGTCGTAGACCTTGCCCGGGCCGAGCGGCTGTTCGACGAAGGGGCCTCCGGCAATCAGCTCTACGTGATTCTTGATGGCAAGATCAAGCTGACCCGGGCCGCGGCGGACGGCAGGGAGAACCTGCTGAGCGTGCTTGGGCCCGGCGAGATGTTCGGGGAGCTGTCCCTCTTCGACCCGCGGCCGCGCACCGCGAGCGCGACCGCGGTGACCGACAGCCGCCTCGCCGCGCTCGCACATGACGACCTGCGCAGCTGGCTGACCGGCCGTCCCGACGTGGCCCTGCACCTGCTCCGGGCGCTCGCTCAGCGGCTCCGCCGGGCCAATGACGTCATGGCCGACCTCGTCTTCACCGACGTGCCCGGCCGGGTGGCGAAGGCCCTGCTTGACCTGGCGGACCGGTTCGGCACGGTGCAGGAAGACGGGCTGCAGGTCAACCATGACCTCACTCAGGAGGAGCTGGCACAGCTGGTCGGGGCTTCGCGGGAGACCGTTAACAAGGCACTGGCCGATTTCGCGGCCCGCGGCTGGCTGCAGCTAGCGGCCAAGTCCGTCCTGCTCATCGAGCCGGAGCGGCTGCGCAAGCGATCACGCTGAAGCAAGCGATTACGCTGATTCGCTGCCGGCCTCGGGCGGCGCCAGCCCGCGATCAGCCAGATAGGCAAGCTGCGCCCGGACTGACCATTCAGCGAACGGCCAGAGGCCGCGGTCCACGGCCGCGTAGACCCGCGCCACGATGTCAGCGGGCGTCCGGTCACCAGCCGCGATGGCGGCCTCGACCTCGGCAAGCCGGTCCGCCCGGTGCGCGATGTAGAAGTCGAGCTTCGCCGCGGGATCCGCCACCAGCGGGCCGTGGCCAGGCAGCAAGACAGCCAGCGGCGCGGACTCGGCAAGGGCGCGCAGCCGGCCCAGCGACCCCAGGTAATCTCCCAGACTGCCGTCCCGGGAGATCATGGTCGTGCCGCGGCCGAGCACCGTGTCCCCAGTGAGCACCGCGCCGTCAGCGGGCACCATTAGCGACACCGAGTCGGCAGTGTGGCCGGGCGTGGCGATGACCCGGATCTCGCAGCCCGCCGCGGTGACCACGTCGCCGGGCCGGAGCCCTTCGGCGCCGAGCCGGTGCGCGGGATCCAGCGCGAGCACCGGCGCGCCGGTCAGCTCGGCCATCCGCCGGGCGCCGGCCGAGTGATCACGATGTCCGTGCGTGAGCAGGATCCGGGTAACCCGCCGCCCGGCCTCCGCGGCCAGCGCCCGCACCCGGCGCAGGTGCCCCTCGTCGTCAGGGCCCGGATCCACCACGACCGCGGCCGCCGAGCCCGGCTCGGCGATCAGCCAGGTGTTCGTGCCATCGAGCGTCATCAGTGACGGGTTCGGGGCCAGCGCGCAACGTGCCCTGGCCGTGCCGGATCCGTCGATCCCCGACTCCGGCCGGGCTTCCGCACTCAGTGCGCCGTCGCGGCTGGCGGTCACAGCGGATACCCCAGCGCCGCGGGAAGCGTCAGCCAGACCGCGCCTTGCTCCATGCTCGACTCCGGTAGCACCGGCCTGACCTGGCGCGGCGATAGCGCCGCGGCCACGTCCCGGCAGGCAGCGAGTTCCGCCAAGGTTACCGCGGTGGGCGGCCACAGCACGATCTCCTTCCGGCGCCCCATGGCAATCGCATCGTCCGGCCGCAGCCAGGTCACCTCCGCCGCCTCGCCGCCGACGTCCCTGGTGCGCTGCGAGTGCGGCAGCGCGGCGGCGAAGAACCTGGCGTCGAACCTGCGCTTCTCGATCACCGGGGTGATCCACCGTGACCATGGCCTGAGCAGGTCGGACCGGAGCACTAGCCCGCGCCGGCCGAGCATCTCAGCAAGCGAGAGCGAGCGGCTGAGCAGCGCCTGCCGGTCCGCCTCCCAGTCCGCGCCCGTCACGTCGGCCACCACCGAGCCGGCTGACGGTCCGGCCAGCAGGACGCCCGACTCCTCGAAGGTCTCCCGGACCGCCGCGCAGACCAGCGCGCGTGCCAGATCCAGCGGCGCGTCGAAGATCCGGCCCCACTCGCCGGCGCCGGGTCCGGCCCAGGCAACCTGCTCGTCGGCATCTCTGGCATCAACAGAGCCACCGGGAAAGACGAACGCACCCGGCGCGAACGCCATCGACGGCTGGCGCCGCAGCAGGTAGACCTCAGGGCCGTCGGCGGGTTGCGCACCGTCTCCGGGCCGCTGGGCCGGACGCAACAGCATGACGGTTGCCGCGTCCCGCGGCGTGGCCGGCCGCACGCGCCCCGCCAGCACGTCGAGAGCATGCCTGGCCGGCCGGCCAGGCAGCCGGATCGCCGTGCCGTCCGCGGAATCTGCCACCACAAGCCCTCCTGTGACCCTGGCTGGCGGCTTGCCTAGCTCACCTCGGCGATCAGCTCGACCTCGACCGGGGTATCGAGTGGCAGGACGGCCATGCCGACCGCGCTGCGGGCGTGCCGGCCGCCATCGCCGAAAACCTCGATCAGCAGTTCGCTCGCTCCGTTGACGACCTGGGCCTGCGCGGTGAAATCGGGGACGCTGGCCACGAATCCGGTCACCTTCACTATCTGCCGGACTGCCGACAGCCCGCCCGTCACCGAGGCGACCGCGGCTAGCGCGTTGAGCGCGCAGATCCGCGCGAGGGCGCTGGCCGCCGCGGCATCGATTCCGGCACCGACTTTTCCGGTCGCGGGCAGCACTCCGTCCACGAATGGCAGCTGCCCGGCGGTGTACACGTAATTTCCGGTGCGCACGGCCGGCACGTAGGACGCCAGCGGGGCCGTCACCTTCGGCAGGGTGAGCCCTAGTGCGGCCAGTCGTGCCTCGGGGGAGTTCTCGCCCGGGGCGCCGTCCCGGGCCGCGGTCACTGCTTGCCCCTCTTCAGGTAGGCGACGAGTTGCTCAGGGTTGGGGCCGGGCACGACGGCGACCAGCTCCCACCCATCGTCGCCCCAGTTGTCCAGGATTTGCTTGGTCGCATGGACGAGCAACGGCACCGTTGCGTACTCCCACTTCTGCATGATCCGACTCTAGCGGGCCGGCCCCTGCTGCAGTCTCATGCTCCCGGGTCCGAGAACGGGCCAGGGTCCGTGTCCGCGACCGGGTCGGGCTTGCGCCTGCTGCTCGTCGCCGACCGCCGCTGGCCGACTGTGGTTCGGCGCTGTCCGCCTGCCGCCTTCCGCTGGCGGCTCACCGCTCCCCGGGCCGGAGCGGCCGGGCCGGCGTCAGGCGCCGCGCCGCCGGTCCCGGCCTCGGCGTCGCCGACCGCGGGCATCGTCTCGGTCACTGCCGGGCCGTCAGCGGCGGGCGCGGCGTCGGCGACCGCCGGCATCACCCGGGTCATGGCGGCCCCGTCCTCGGCCGGCCCGGTATCCGCGGCCGCAGCATCGGCCGGCCCGGAGTCCGCGGCCGCAGCATCGGCCGGCCCGAAGTCCGCGGGCGCAGCATCGGCCGGCCCGAAGTCCGCGGGCGCAGCATCGGCCGGCCCGGTGTCCGCAGCCGCAGCATCGGCCGGCCCGAAGTCCGCGGGCGCAGCATCGGCCGGCCCGGTGTCCGCAGCCGCAGCATCGGCCGGCCCGAAGTCCGCGGGCGCGGCATCACCGATCGCGGGCAAGGCATCGCCTGGATCGACGACAATCTCGGGGATCGGCGGGATCTCAGGTATCTCGAGCGGCGCCGCGGGCACGCCGCCGAGTTCCGCCCCGGCTTCTGCCTCGGCCACGGCCTGGTCGCCGAAGTCCGCCATCGATGCCGATTCCGCGGCCGACTTCTCACTGCCCGGCGTTGCGGGCGCCAGCTTGTCGAAGAACCTCAGCATCTCGACCGGGATCGGCATCACCAGCGTGCTGTTGCGCTCCGCGGCTACCTCCACCACTGTCTGCAGCAGCCGGAGCTGCAGTGCGGCAGGATCGCGCGCCATCACGTTGGCGGCAGCGGCGAGCCGCTTGGACGCCTGGTACTCGCCGTCGGCCGTGATGATCCGCGCCCGGCGCTCCCGCTCCGCCTCCGCCTGCCGCGACATAGACCGCTTCATTCCCTCAGGCAGGCTCACGTCCTTGATCTCCACGCGCTCGACCCGGATGCCCCATGGCCCCTCGGTCGGCTCGTCGATGATCCGGCGTAGTTCCTTGTTGACCGTTGCCCGCTCGGCAAGCAACTGGTCCATCTCCGACTGGCCGATGATCGAGCGGAGCGATGTCTGCGCCTGCTGCGAGACGGCGAACATGTAGTTCTGCACATTCACCGTCGCCTTGATCGGGTCGACAACGCGGAAATAGACCACCGCATCCACCCGCACGCTGACATTGTCCCTCGTGATGCCCTCTTGTGCCGGAACGGCCATGGCGATGATCTGCATGTTGACTTTTTGCATCTTGTCGCCGATCGGCCTGATCACATGCAGCCCCGGGCCGCGCGTTCCCGGCAACACCTTGCCGAACCGAAAGACGATGCCCTGCTCGTACTGCTGCACGACGCGCATCGCCCGACCGGTCGCGACCAGACCCGCCACCACGAGAACTACCAGGATGACCAAAAGACCCTCGAGCACCGCGAACACCTCTTCCCGGGCTGCATGCCGATTTCCAGGCCCAGCCTAGTGACATCTCTGCTGTGCTGGCGGTGCGCGTCTGCTGTGCTGGCGGTGCGCGGCGACCTAGTGCGCGAGCGCGGATAACCTCCATGGCGTGAGGGCGCGGGACACAGACTGGGAAGGCGTGCGGCTGCACGTCGTCACCGGCAAGGGCGGAACCGGCAAGACCACGGTGGCCGCGGCGCTGGCGCTGGCGCTGGCCTCGGGCGGCAGGCGGGTGCTGCTCATCGAGGTCGAGGGGCGGCAGGGGATCGCTCAGGTCTTCGACTGCCCGCCGCTCCCCTACGAGGAGCGCAAGGTCGCTGTTGCCCCGGCAACCATCGACCGGCCCGGCGGCGAGGTGTACGCGCTAGTCGCCGATCCCGAGGCGGCGTTGCTGGAGTATCTCGCGATGTTCTACAACCTGCGGCATGCCGGCAAGGCGCTCACCAGGCTCGGCGTCGTGGACTTCGCCACGACGATCGCGCCGGGGCTGCGTGATGTGCTGCTGACCGGTAAGGCCGCCGAGGCAACGCGGCGGCGTAAGGGCGGAAAGCATGTCTACGACGCGGTCGTCATGGACGCGCCGCCGACCGGGCGGATCGGCAGGTTCCTGAACGTGACTGCCGAGGTGTCCGGTATCGCCCGGGTCGGGCCTATCCACGGCCACGCTGACACGGTGCAGAAATTGATCAGCTCACCGGAGACTGCCGTGCATTTCGTCACCGTGCTGGAGGAGATGCCGGTGCAGGAGACCCTGGACGGCATTGCGGAACTCGCCGGGCTCGGCAACGGCGGCCTGCAGGCTGGCGGCATCATGATCAACATGGTGCATCCCCTGGCCTTGTCGCCTGCGCAGCTGCGCACGGCGGCAAGCGGATCAGTCGACGAGGACGAGCTCGCCGTCGGATTGAAGGCCGCCGGGCTCGATGACAGCCAGCGGCTCGCCTCGGCGCTGGCGGCCGAACTCGTGGAGCATGCCAGGACCGTCAGCGGCCAGCGCGCCCAGCGGCGCCGGCTGGCCGGGGCCGGGCAGCCTAGGTATGACCTGCCAATGATCAACGACGGCATCGACCTGGCCGGGCTATACCGGATAGCGGCCGCATTGCGGGACCAGGGAGCAGCCTGATGGCGCGGACCGTACCGCCGGCACTCGACGTGGAGCGGCTGATCGACGATCGCCGCATCCGGACCATCGTCTGCTGCGGATCCGGCGGTGTCGGGAAGACCACCGTGGCCGCCGCAGTCGGTCTGCGGGCCGCCGAGCGCGGCCGCCATGTCGTCGTGCTCACCGTTGACCCGGCGCGTCGGCTTGCCCAGTCGATGGGCTTGTCATCCCTGGATAACACGCCCCGGCTGGTATCCGGAGTGGCGGCGGGAGGCCGGCCGTACGGAACAGACGGATCAGGGCAAAACGGGGGCGGCGGCAGCCTGCACGCCATGATGCTCGACATGAAACGGACCTTCGATGAGATCGTCGAGGCCCATGCCGACCCGGACCGGGCGGCCCAGATACTGGCAAATCCCTTCTACCAGTCGCTGTCCTCCGGCTTCTCGGGCACCCAGGAGTACATGGCAATGGAGAAGCTCGGGCAGCTGCGCCGAGCCGATGAGTGGGACCTGATCGTAGTCGACACGCCGCCGAGCCGGTCTGCGCTGGATTTCCTGGACGCACCGCAGCGGCTCGGCAGGTTCCTCGACGGGCGGCTACTCCGGCTCCTCACCGCGCCGGCGAAGGTGGGCGGACGAGCCTACCTGCGGATGCTGAACGCCGGGTTCGGCGTGGTGACCGGAGTGCTGACCAAGATCCTCGGCGCCCAGGTGCTCCGGGACGCGCAGACATTCGTGACCGCGCTCGACACGATGTTCGGCGGCTTCCGGGAGCGCGCGGAGTACACGTACCAGCTGCTGCGCGCGCCGGGCACGTCCTTCCTCGTGATCGCCGCCCCGGAGTCAGATGCGCTGCGGGAGGCGTCGTATTTCGTGGAGCGGCTGGCGGTAGAGGGCATGCCGCTGGCCGGCCTCATCATCAACCGGGCGCACCGCTCACCCGCTGCGCGGCTGTCCGCCGCCCGCAGCCTGGCCGCGGCCGAGAGCCTGCAGTCTGCCGACGGCCAGAACGGTGACGACAACCGGCACGGTGATGATGCCCGGCACGGTGCCGCCCGGCAGAACGAGCAGCCCGTGCCGCAGCCCGGCCGGGCACCGCATGCGCTGGCCACCGCGGCGCTCAGGCTGCACGCGGAGCGGATGCAGCTAGTCGCCACCGAGCGGCGACTGGCTGAACGCTTTACCGCGGCTCACCCGCTGGTTCCCGTCGCCGAGGTGCCCGCCCAGGCTGAGGACGTTCATGACCTGGCCGGGCTCAGGACGGTCGGGGAAAGCTTCGGCGCCAGGTAACTGCCACCGCGCCGTGGCGCCTGTCATGGCGGGCCTGAGCACCGTGCTCAGCTAGCGACGGGCTCAGCTGGCGACTAGTTCGTCGCCGGTGCGCTCGTACTGGTTTCGCGCGTTCTCTAGCAGGCCGCGCCAGGAAACCACGTCCGGGCGGCGGCGCAGCAGCGCGCGCCGCTCACGCTCGGTCATGCCACCCCACACGCCGAACTCAATCCGGTTGTCGAGTGCGTCCGCGAGGCACTCGGTCCGGACGGGGCAGCCGCGGCAGATCAGCTTGGCCCGGTTCTGCGCCGCCCCCTGAACGAAGAGCTCGTCAGGGTCCGTTCCCTTGCACGCGGCGCGGGCGGTCCAGTCCGTGATCCACATTTTGCCCAACTCCTCCTGATCGTCACGTCCGCATAGGGTCGTCACGCCGGACGGCGTTCACTGGCGGGTAGGAGCCGATGGCACAGCGCCAGGCTCCGGTGTCATGGTCGCGGAAATGTAACTTACGGAAGTCCGGGCCTGAGCGCTAGACCCTGTCGGGCCCATTTCGAGGATAGTCCGCATGGGCTATGCGGCCAGGCGTGACTAGTCACGCCTGCCGGGAGCCCGCTGTGGCGGGGCTGGCCAGGCCCTTGCGAGCTGCGGATTCAGCATCGTGGCAAGGGCGCGGCGGCGGTCAGCGTACCCTGATTCCGTGCTGACATCAGATAGCCGCGCCCGGATAAGCGCGGCTGGCCGGGTTGTCGTCATGGCAGCGGTCGCCGGCCTGCTCTTCGCGGCGCTCGCGCTGCCCGCCGTGGGCGGCATCGGCATCTTGACCCGCGATGCGGCCAACAAGTTCAACAACCTCGCCGCGAAAGACCTCGGGCAGCTGCCGGTCCGCTCAGAGATTCTGGACCGGCACGGGCACCTGATCGCCTATTACTACCCGGACAATATCGACCGCGTCCCGGTGGGCTTCGGGCAGATCGCGCCGATCATGCGGAACGCCATCGTGGCGATCGAGGATGCCAGGTACTACCAGCATGGTGCGCTTGACTTCAAGGGCACCCTCCGCGCGCTGGTAAATAACCTTCAGCACAACCCAGTCCAGGGCGGCTCATCGATCGCGCAGCAGTACGTGAAGAACGCCCTGATCCTGACGGCGACCACCAAGGCCGGGACGTTGGCCGCGCAGCAGGACACGACATCGCGGAAGATCCGCGAACTGCGGATAGCCATCAAGGTCGAGCATGAGCTGACCAAGAACCAGCTGCTCGCCGCCTACCTCAACGCCGCCTATTTCGCCAACCATGCGATCGGCATACAGCTGGCGGCGGCACGCTACTTCCACACCACCGCCAAGCACCTGACGCTGACTCAGGCCGCGCTGCTGGCCGGCATGGTGGAGAACCCCACGAAGTACGACCCGCTTCAGTTCCCGGGCAACGCGATCAGCCGGCGCAACGAAGTGCTGGCGAAGATGGCGCAGCAGCACTACATCACGCAGGCCGAGGCGCAGACCGCGGCGCGCGCCCCGCTCGGGCTGCACCCGTCCTTCCACGCCCTGCAAAGCGGCTGCACAAGCCGGTCGGCTAAGCACGCGGCTTTCTTCTGCGACTACGTGCTGTCCGTCATGAAGAACGACCCTGCGTACCACCAGGCATGGACCCAGCTGACTGACAAGGGTGGCCTGAAGATCTACACCACGCTGGGCCGACAGGACCAGCATGCCGCCCAGCACGCGGTCAATTACATGGTCCCGGCGCCGCCATCGTCGATCAACCCGGCTGGCAACGCCGCCGCCGAGGTACTGATCCAGCCGGGGACTGGGAAGGTACGCGCGATCGCGGTCGACCGCCCGTACGGGTTCGGGGGGCGGCGGGACAACGTCAACTACGCGGTAGACAGCAGGTACAACGGCGGCGCCGGCGTGCAGACCGGCTCATCGTCGAAGTTGTTCACCCTGCTGACCGCGCTTAAGCAAGGCACTCCGTTCGGCTTTAACCAGAAGATCGTGTCGCCCTCCACCCTGACCGGCTACACCGACTGCCATGGCCAGCAGACGGGTCCCTTCCTGGTGAACAACGCCGAGGGGGCCGGCAAAGGCACGTTCACGCTCTACAACGGGACCACGGAGTCGATAAACGTCTTCTATGCCCATCTGGAGCAGAAAGCCGGCCTGTGCGAAGTGGTCAGGACCGCAGCCAGCCTCGGCGTCCACCGTGCCGACGGCACGTCCTTGTTCAAGGGCGTAGGGAAGCCAGGACAGGCCGGCTACCAGTACCCGGCCGACGACATTCCCTCGTTCACGCTCGGCGCGGTGAACGTGTCGCCGATGACCATGGCAGCCGCCTACGCCACGGTCGCGGCACGCGGCAAGTACTGCGCGCCGATCGCCATCGGCAGGATCGTGACCAGGTCCGGCGGCTCCCTCCCGGTCAAGTCCGCAAATTGCCACCAGGTGCTCTCGCCTCAGGTTGCGGACGCGGCCACGCACATCCTGCAGGGCGTGATGGTCTCGCCCGGTACCGCTGCCGGTGACGAGGTCATCCGCAACGGGGTTGTCATCCCGCAAGCCGGGAAGACCGGAACCGCCAATGACTTCGACTTCGCCGCGTTCGGCGGGTATACGCCGCGGCTGGCCGGCTACGTCTCGATGTTCAATCCCAAAGGCCCAATCAGCCATCCGATGAGCGGCTTCCCCGGTTCGTGCTACCGCGCAGGCTGCGTCGGCCAGGTATTCGGCGCCAACGCCGGGCAGATTTGGCAGATGACGTTCGAGCACGCCTACCTGGGCAAGTCGATCGCCAACTTCGTTGCGGTGCCATTCGACAGCCCGTTCTACTCGATGGGCACCGGGGTCTCGTCGCCCAAGCCGCCTAAGCCGCACAAGCCGCACAAGCCGCACAAGCCACCAGGCGGCGGCGGCGGTAACGGGGGCGGCGGCGGCAACGGCGGCGGCAACGGCGGGGGCGGCGGCAACGGCGGGGGCGGCGGCGGCGGCGGCAACGGCGGGGGCGGCGGCGGCGGCAACGGCGGAGGCGGCGGCAACGGCGGGGGCGGCGGCGGGGGCAACGGCGGCGGCGGCAACAGTCCGTGGTGGCCGGTTGGCTGATCGCCGTTTCGAGGTGGTTGCCGGCTGCGATTAGCGCCCTAGCCCGCGGCGGACCTCGGCGGCCACCCGGCCGCCCTCGGCCCGTCCGGCCACCAGCGGCGTGACCGCCTTCATAACCTGGCCCATCGCGGCAGTTCCGGATGCACCGCTCTCCGCGATTACCCGGGTGACGATGTCGGCGAGTTCAGCGTCGGACAGCTGAACAGGCAGATAGCCGCCGAGCACATCGCCCTCGGCCCGCTCGGCGGCAGCCTGATCGCGGCGCCCCGCCGTGTCGAATGCCTCTGCTGCCTCCCGCCGCCGCTTGGCCTCCCTGGCAATGACGCGGAGCACCTCGTCGTCGGTAAGGTCACGGGCAGCCTTGCCCGCGACCTCCTCGTTAGTCACCGACGTCAGCACCATCCGCAGGGTCCGGGTGCGGACCTCGTCACGGGACTTCATCGCCGCGGTCAGATCAGCGCGCAGCCGCTGTTTGAGTCCGGTCATGCCCCCATCCTGCCGTTCGCCGGCTCCCCGGGCCGCCCGGCCGGGCCATCCGGCAGCGCATGGCACCATGAATGGATGCGACCAAGAGGCCTGATCGGGACTGCCGCGGTGGCTGGCGGCGCCGTGTTCGCGTACGCCACCATCATCGAGCGCAACTGGTTCGTGCTGCGCCGCTACGAGGTTCCGGTGTTGCCCGAGGGGTTAAGGCCACTCCGGCTGCTGCATATCTCCGACGCCCACCTGACCCCCGGCAGGCACCGGCTGATGTCCTGGATCAGGTCGCTGGACGCTCTTGAGCCAGACGTCGTCGTGAACACCGGTGATTCGATCGCCCACCGACAATCCGTTCAACCATTTCTTGCCGCGCTCGGCCCGCTGCTTGCCCGGCCTGGCGCTTTCGTCTTCGGTTCCAATGACCTCTATTCGCCGATTCCGAAGAACCCGGCGCGCTACCTGTGGCGGACCAGCGCGCTCGATCACAGCCGGGACGTTACCGACCTGCCGTGGGTGGAACTCGGTGCCGGTATGACGGCGGCCGGCTGGCTGGACGCGAACAACCGGCGAGGCCGGATCAAGGCAGCGAACGTCGACATCGAGGTGGCGGGCGTGCACGACTCGCATGTCCATCGCGACCGTTACGACCGGATCGCCGGGCCCGCCGATCCCGCTGCCGACCTGCACCTCGGCCTGCTGCACTCGCCCGAGCCCGGGGTGCTCGACCGGTTCGCCGCGGACGGCTTCGACCTGCTGCTGGCCGGGCACACCCACGGCGGCCAGGTCTGCCTGCCGCTGCGTGGCGCGGTGGTGACGAATTGCGGCATCGAGCCGGGCCGGGCGCGGGGGCTGCACCGGCATCCGGCCGCCCCGGACGGCGCTGCGGCCGGCGACGGCGCCGGCCGGCCGTGGCTGCACGTCTCGGGCGGCCTCGGCACGTCGCCGTGGGCGCCGGTCAGGTTCTGCTGCCGTCCGGAAGCCACGCTGCTCACGCTGGTTCCGCGGATCAGCTAGACTGCTCGGGCGGTCGCCGGGGTGTGGCGCAGCTTGGCAGCGCGCTTCGTTCGGGACGAAGAGGCCGCCGGTTCAAATCCGGCCACCCCGACCAGTAGTCCCAGGTAGATGGCATGATCACCCGATGTGGTGATCATACCATTGATCGTCTGTTGGCCATCTGTTGGCGAGACTGAACCCCGCAGCGCGGCACGCAGCGCGGAGAATCGGCAGCGAACGCCACCACGGTCCTACATCGGTACTCGGCAGTTGAACGGTCCTCGTTCGGGTGCCGGAATGGTCAGTGCGCGTTGCGCACCATGCGGAGGATCCTGCCGAGGCGCTGCGGCCGCGCGCCAGCACCGATCAGCATGCGGCTCGGAAGGTCGTCCACATAGGACATGTCCCGGCTGTCATGTCGCAGGTGCCGTGCCTGAACCTGCTGGTTCGGTGGCCTCGATAGGCTGGCGAGGGATGAAGATGGCGAGAACGAGCCCGATCAGCGTAATCGCGAGCATGATCGCGAGGGCAACGCCGAACGGCTTGCCTGCGGGAAGTGTGACGGCCACCAGGACCGAGCCGACCAGCGCGGTGCCCAGCGATGAGCCCAGGTTGGAGACGCTGCGAGACAGGCCGGAGATGTCGCCCTGGTCGGCGTCGGGGAAGCTGGACTGGACGACGTTGACCGACGAGGTCAGCATAACCCCGACCCCGGCACCGAACAGCAGCAGCCCTGGCACCCAGGTGAGGATGGCCGAATGCGCCCTGACCAGCGCCAGCAGCAAGATCATGCCGACGGCGGTGGCCAGGAACCCGGCGATGATCAGCCACCGCTGCGGGTGCCGCCGGGCGAACCTGTCCGCACCCGCCGAGGCGGCCAGGATCCCGATCGTGGCTGGGGTGAGCATCAAGCCGGTCTGGACCGCGTTGTAGCCGTTGACCTCCTGCAGGTAGACCGAGACCGTGAAGAAAGATCCTTGCAGGATCAGCCACTGGATGACCTGGGTTCCCATCCCCAGGTTGGCTACCTTGTTGCGGAACAGCCGCAGCGGGAGCAGCACATCCGTGCCCTTCTTCTCGCCGGACCGGACGTGCAGGAAGAACCACAGCAGGAACAGCGCGCCGATAGACACGAACAGCCAGACCGGAGAAATCGAGCCCTTTGGAATCACGACCGTGTTCCCGATAGTGAAGTTCTCCCGCGACTTGACGAAGCCGTAGGTCCGGGACTGCAGCAGCCCGAGCACCACGAAGAACAGCCCTGCGGCCGACAGAACCGCCCCGGTCAGGTCGAAGCGCGGCTTCGGCCCTGGCCGGGCGGGGTCATTGATATTGCGAGCCAGGACAGCGATCCAGGCCACCACCAGGACCTGCAGGCCGAACGAGGCGCGCCAGCTGATCGCGCTGGTCACCAGGCCGCCGATCAGCGGCCCTGCGGCGGCACCCAGGCCACCCGCGCCGCTGACCACGCCGAAGTACCTGGCCCGTGACTTGACGTCCGGGAAGGCCACCGTGACCAGGATGTAGATGGGCGGGATCATCAGTGCCGAGCCCGTGCCTTCCAGCAGCGAGTACCCCACGATCAGCAATGGGAGACCTTGCGACAGCGCCGCCAGCAGCCCTCCCGCCCCGTAGACGATCAGGCCCAGCACAAAGCACCTCTTGCGCCCCCAGATGTCGGTCAGCTTGCTGCCCGGGATCATCAGCGCCGCCATCGTCAGGGTGAACAATGTGATCGCCGTCTGCACGCCGGCCACTGTCGTGCCCAGGTCCTTGGCGATCGCGCTGATCGCCACGTTCATGTTCGTGGCCGCGTAACTGGCGATGAACTGGGCCAGCGCTAGCGGCAGGATCATCGCCCGGCCGGCGGCACCCGCCTTGGACGCTGTCGTGTCAGTCATCGTGGCCTCCACCCGGAATGGTCACCACAGGCACAGCAGATGAGCTCGAACGCTTCGGTATAGCCGCCTTCCGGCTGGCCGTCAACGATCCGGCCGGCTGGCGCCGCAGCACCACCGTCCACCCCAGTGCGGGCTCATCACAGCTCTGCACGGCTGCCTCCTCTTGCGGCCAGCTGCGCCACCACGGCCAGATCGATGTTTTCGTGGGTCTGGCCGGCACCGATGCGGTCGAGGACGCCATCGCGCGCTAGCAGCTCGCGGACCGCGGGCTTGACCCGGGCCAGCCGCAGGGTCGCGCCGGCGTGCTCGGTGAGATCGAGGATCTCGTGCATCTTCGCCGACCCCTGGGAGTCGATGAAGTCGATGCCCTCGCAATCGAGCACGATCCCGGTGACGCCGGGCGTGGCCAATGCGACCTCCCGGACCCGGTCCTCCAGGGCATCCGAGGTGGCGAAGGACAGGCCGCCGTCCAGCCGCAGGATCACCACCCCGGGGAACCGCTCGTCGCCGGGGTGCTCGTCCAGTTCCCTGAACGCCTGCGTGCCAGGCTCCCGTCCCAGCAGCGGCATCCGGGGGCGCGTCGCCACCGAGATGAGCCAGATCAGCGAGAGCCCGATCCCGATCAGCACCCCGGCCAGCACGCCGACCAGGAGGGTCCCGATGATCGCCGCGATCGCGATCCAGAAGTCGAACCGCTGCACCCTGGCCAGGCGGCGCATCTCGGGCACGTCCATCATCCCCATGACCACTGCCTCGATGATCAGGGCAGCGAGCACGGGCTTGGGCAGATTGGAGAAGAGCGGCGCTAGCACCAGAAGGGTGAGCAGGACCATCACGCCGGAGGTGAGCGACGCCAGGCCGGTACGCGCGCCGGCGTGGTCGTTCAGCGAGCTCGCGGACAGGCTGGTGGAGACCGGCATTCCCTGGAACAGGCCAGCGCCGGCGTTCGCCATGCCCTGGGCGGCCGATTCCTGGTTGATGTCGATGCGATAGCGGTGCCGGGCCGCGAACGTCCTGGCGTCGCCCGCGGTCTGCGAGAACCCGATGAGGACGAGCGCCACCGCCGCTAGGGCAATCGTGCTCGCATGATCGCGCAGCAGCGAAACGTCGGGGACCTGCAGGGACGGCAGCCCGCTGGGCACCTCGCCGACCAGGGCCACGCCGTGAGCGCCGAGATCGAACAGCCAGGACGCCACCAGGCCGCCGACGACCAGGACGAGGGCGCCAGGGATGCGCGGCGCGACCGCCCGCAGCCCGAACACCACCACCAGCCCGGCTGCGCCGACAACCACCGTTACCACCTGGGCATCGCCGAGCGTCCCGAGCCAGGACCACAGCTCCCGGATCGGGTTCGAGCCAGTGGCCTTCGTGCCGGTGAGCTTGGGCAGCTCGCCGATCACGACGTCGATCGCCGCGCCGAACAAGAACCCGGTGACCACGGCCCGGGAGAGGAACTGCGCGATCCACCCCATCTTGAGCACCGCGAGGAGAAGGAACAGCACGCCGGAAACGAGGGTGATCATCGCGACCAGGGACGCCGCGTCCTGGATTCCCTTGACCCCGGCCACCGCGACGGCGCTCGCGGCCACAGCCGCCAGTCCCGAGCTCGGACCGGTCGAGATCTGCCGGCTGGTCCCGAAGACCGCGTAGAGTATCGCGCCGGCCGCGGCCGCGTAGAGGCCGTTCTGCAGCGGGATCCCCGCGATCCCGGCGTAGCCGAGGTTCTTCGGAACGATCAAGGCAGCGACGGTGACCCCGGCGATGAGATCACCCCTGAGCCAGCGACGCTCATAGCCGCGGATCCACCCGGCCATCGGTACAAAGCGCCACCGGTCCCGCGCCGGAGCTGACCGGGGCCCGCTCATCGGCCCGGCTGCCGTGAGACCCGAACCCGGTTATCCATCCTCCCGCACCTCGCTAGATCGCCTGTCCCGAGTTCCTGCCTGCCGGGCGGGTCCACGTGTCAGGGTTGCGCTGATGATCAGGTGGCGGCCGGAGCCGGCCGGCCCGGGATCGCCGGGCGAGGAGCTTGCCGAGTTCCCACAGCGCCAGGAGCGCGATGGCGGGCAGCAGCGCCCAGGCGAATTGCCGCAGGTTGAGCTGGGCTGTTCCCAGCAGCCGCTCGAAGACATCCATCTGGGTGACCAGCACGGCCAGGGCGAATTCCCCGAGCATCGCCCAGTTCATCTGCTTGCTGTCGAAGCTGGCGGTCGTCAGCACCGTGCCGGTCTCGCTGCGGCATTCCAGCGCGGCCACGATCAGGCAGAGCGCGAAGGACGTGAACGCGATCGAGTTACCGATTGCGGTGCTGCCGAAGTGAGATGTCCCGAGCTGGATGAGCAACAGCAGCCCGATGGTGATGGCCAGCCCGGCGAGCCCGACCGTCACTATCACCGGCCTGGTGAGCACCGACTCGCCCCTGGGGCGTGGCATGCGCGCCATGAGGCCCGGGCTTTCCCGGTCGAAGCCGAGCGCGAACCCGAATGGGGCGTTGACGAAGAAGTGGATCCACAGCACCTGCGCAGGCGTGAACGGCTCGCCGGCGGCGATGTTGAACAGGGCCGCGCCCAGGAACGTCAGGACGAAAACCACCAGCAGCACCAGCACGAAGCGGATGTACTTGGTGAGGTTGTCGTAGATCTTGCGGCCCTGCCGGACCGCGAACACGATCGTGGCGAAATTGTCATCGGACAAGATCATCCGGCCGGCGTTCTTGGCCACTTCCGTGCCAGTGCCCATGGCGATCCCGATGTCGGCCGCCTTGATCGCCGGCGCGTCGTTGACGCCATCGCCGGTCATGGCTACCACTTCACCGGTCTTCTTCAGCGTGTCCGCGAGAAGCACCTTGTGCTCCGGCGCGACTCGGCCGACCACGCCGATGCTGCCAATGCGGGCCAGCCGCTCGGATTCCGGCAGGGCGGCGAAGTCGGCCCCCAGGATGGCCTCGCCGCCGATGCCGACCTGTCTGGCGATGGCCGCGCCGGTGATCACGTCGTCGCCGGTCACCATGCGGACCCGGATGCGGGCCGCCTGGGCGGCGGCCACCGCGGCCGTGGACTCGTCCCGGGGCGGGTCGACCATCCCGACCAGGCTGGTCATCTGCAGATGGGTGACGTAGCCGAGCAGGTCGCCGCCCGGGTCGAAGCCGGCCGGATCGAGGTCACGAGTGGCGGCGGCCATGACCCGGCGGCCTGCGGCCTCCATGCGTTCCATGTGCGCGTTCGCTCGCTTGCTCAGGCCGGCATCCCACGGGATGCTGACGCCGCCCGACAATGCCGTCGCCGCGCGAGCCATCACCGCGGGCGCCGCGCCCTTGACGAAGCACCGCACCACCGGGCGTCCGGAGGCGTCGGCGGCCGTGTGGAAGGTGGCCATCATCTTGTACCTCGGGTCAAAGGGCAGCGTGGCCAGCCGCGGGAGGTTGTCGCGGGTGGCGTCGATGTCCAGGCCGGCCTTGTGGCCCAGCACGAGCAGGGCCCCCTCGGTAGGATCGCCGACCACCTTGCCGTCGACGAGCCGGGCATCGCTGGCGACAACAAAGGGCAGGATCGCGTCATCGATCGTGGCCGTGGAGCCAGCGGCGTGATGGACCTTGCCCTCCAGGCCGTACCCGATGCCGGAGATTGTGTAGCGGTCGGTCGGGTGCACCACCTCGACGGCGGTCATCTGGTTCATCGTCAGCGTGCCGGTCTTGTCCGAGTTGATCGCCGAGGTGAAACCCAGCGTCTCGACCGAGGGAAGGTCTTTCACGATCGCGTTCCGCTTGGCCAGGTCGACACCGCCGAGCGACAAGATCGTCTGCGTCACCGTGGGCAGCGCCTCGGGGATAGCCGCGATGGCGAGCGAGACGGCGCTGACGAACAACGCGTCCCACGCCTGACCGCGGCTGCGGCCCAGCGCGAACATCACGATCATCGTCAGGCCCGCCGCCGCCGCGATCCACAGAGTGAGCCGGTTGAGCTCCCTGGTCAGAGGCGATTCTTCCGTGGCCGTGGCCGACAGCATCCCGGATATCTTCCCCAGCTCGGTGCCAGCGCCCGTGCCGGTGACGATCACCGTGCCGCTGCCGTGCGTGACCGGCGTGTTCATGAACGCCATATTCGCCTGGTCACCCGGGCCCAGCTGATCACCAGACAACGTCACGGCGTCCTTGGCCGCCGGGGTGCTCTCCCCGGTCAGCGCCGACTCATCGATCTGCAAGGCGCTGGCCTCGATGATCCGGCCGTCGGCCGGGACCTGATCCCCGGCCGTGATGAGCACGACGTCGCCGACGACCAGCTGCTCGGCCGGGATCTTTGCCTCGGCGCCGTCGCGCCGCACCCGGGCGGTTGCCTTCATCATCGACTTCAGCGCGTTCATCGCGCTCTCGGCCTTGCCCTCCTGGCGCAGGCCGACAACCGCGTTCAGTACCGTCAGCAGCACCAGCAGGGCCGCGGTGCTCCACTCCTTGATCACCAGCGACACGACCGCCGCCGCGACCAGGATGATCTGCATGTAGGCGCGGTATTCCTCGAGATACCGGCGCCAGCCCGGTGTCGGCTTCTCCTCCGGTAGCGCGTTCGGCCCGTTCGCGCTCAGCAGCTCGGCCGCCCGCGCAGCCGTCAGCCCAACGGCCGGATCGACGTCGAGCGCCGCGGTCACCTCATCCGGGGAGCGCGAGTACCAGTCCTGGCCCGCCGTGACTGGCTGCCCCGAGGCGTCAGCTTGCACCGTCATGTTCATGCCTCCAACCCGGATATCCGCTAGCCCGGCTAGCTCTTGGCCCGGGCACGGCTCGGCCGTGAGGTCGCCTGTGCCGGCTGGCCCGGGGTGGTTGCGCCGCTACGGGCCCGGCTTGCTCCCGGGGCCGGCCGCGCCGCCCCGTCCTGGCTGGTCGTCCTGCTCCGGGCCCGCTTTGCCCTGGCCGGCTGACCCCGGCTCTCGTCAGGCCGATGCCCGTCCCCGGCAGCCTGGCTGGCCTCTGCCTTGGCTGCTGCCTTTTCGCTGGCTGCTGCCTTCCTCCTGGCCCTTGCCTTGGCCTCTGCCTTGGCCTCTGCCTTGGCCGCGGCCTTGGCCTCCTTGGCTGCGAACGGGTCGGCTGGGGCACCCTTGGGCGCCTGGGCCTCAAGTTCACCCTTGACCACGAGCAGCTCCTGACGCCGGTCCGCGGTCACCTCCGGGTACTGCGGATCGATCCCGATCAGGGTGTGGGCGAGCACCGCTGCCGCGCAGACGCGCGCGAACCACTTATGGTCCGCCGGTATCACATACCAAGGCGCCCAGCGCGTGCTGGTGGCCGACAGCATCTCCGAGAAAGCCTTCTGATAGTCGTCCCACCGCTGGCGCTCCCGGACATCAGCCGCGGAGAACTTCCAGTTCTTCTCCGGCAGGTCGAGCCGCTTGAAGAACCGGGTCCGCTGCTCCTCCTTCGACAGGTTCAAGAACAGCTTGACGACCTTGAACCCGTTGTCGGACAGGTAACGCTCCCAGTCGTTGATCTCCCGGTAACGCCGCTCCCATACTCCCTTGCCCTTCGCATCGGCCGACAGTTTCTGGCGGTCGAGAAGTTCCGGATGCACCCGCACCACCAGGACCTCCTCGTAGTGGGACCGGTTGAAGATCCCGATGTCCCCGCGTGCGGGCAGCCGGCAGGCATACCGCCACAGGAAATCGTGGTCCAGCTCCTCCGCCGAGGGCACCTTGAAGCCGCTGACCTTAACGCCCTGCGGGTTCACCCCGCTCATCACATGGCGTATCGTCCCGTCCTTGCCCCCGGCGTCCAGCGCCTGCAGACAAACCAGCACCCCATAGGTGTCCTGGGCGGCCAGCCGCCGCTGGTAGTCAGCCAGCAGCGCGACACCGGTCTGCAGCAGTTCCTTGCCGTCCTTCTTCTTCAAAAAGCCCGCCCTGTAGCCCGGGTCGAAATCCTTGGCCAGGTTCACCTTCGACTCCGGCTTGACCCGCAGCGGCTCGATCAGCTCCGCGATACGCTTCGCCCTCTTGTCAGCCATCGCCGGTACCTCCTTTCCAGATTGGGGCAAGCGCAGGCTCGGTGCTGCCCGCCGACTGCCGCGCTACGCCGCTTCGGCCTTGCCTCCGTAAGCGGCGAGCGCGTAAATAACGAGGGCGCCGATGGCAATGTAGGTCAGCGACCAGATCGGATAATAGGGCATCCACCAGATGGCACTGATGCACCCGATAGCACCGGCCGTTATCCCGACCCACCGGCCCGCCTGCGACCCGCTGAGCACCAGGAACGCGCACACGATGAGCACGGCTGCCACAACGAGATAGACCCAGCCGTAAGTCTTGAGGCTATGCCCGAAGATCGCACCCTGGAGATTCTCCGGCAATACCCCGTGATAGCTGAAAGCCCAGATAGCGTCGAAGATCCGCATGATGCCCGCCATGCCCAGCACGATGGCCGCGAACATTACCCACCCTCCACCACGCCTATCCATGGTCGTTCCCTTCCTCAGGACGCAACTATTGCGCTCTTGGCGCGCGACGAACACAGTGCGGCATATCGACGCGTGACCGTCGTCTGCTCCCGCTCCTGTACGAGACGCTTTTCCAGATCCTGTTCCAGCCGTCTCGGGGGTGTCCTCACCCATCCGAGGGTGATCCCGCTCGCTCCGGCGGCTTCGGCGGTCATGACAGCGCTGCTTGCCGGGCAGGCCGCACAGCAGAATCGGGCCGCACCGCAGAACGATCTCAGAGCAGACGCAGATCGACTGCCCGCTCAATGGCCTCCGAGCGCGACGCCACCCCGAGCTTCTGGTAGACCGACCGGAGGTGGGTCTTTACCGTGTTGCGCGAAATGTAGAGGCTGGCTGCCATCTGCAGGTAGGTGCTGGTCGGCAGGAGCTTCAGGATCCGCAGCTCGGCAGCGGTCAGTGGCTCAACAAGCACGCCACGGGACCGGGCGGTGTCCGCCTGGGCGGCGCGCACCTCGAGGGCCGCAACGATCAGCTGCGCCATGAACAGGTCCGGTTGCATTCGTGTCGAATGCCCGACCAGGTAACTCGTCACCTCGGGTGCGGTCGTGACGACCGTGTTGAGGAAGCCCTCGCGACGGGCTGCTAGGAGGACGCCGCCCACGATGCTCGCGGTCATGGGGTCGCTCCGCCCGATCGCGGCCGCGGCCAGGAGTATCTGGCGCACCAGCGCGCGCCGCGGCGTCAAGTCACCCAGCGACGGCACCTGCAGGTATTCCTGCGCGGCGTGGTGATCGCCGGAAGCAAGCGCGACCCTGGCCAGCATTAGGTCCCGGCGGGCTGCGGGTAGCCCGCTGGCCAGCTCAATAGGGGCGCGCAGATCGCCGAGCGACAGGCGCATAAGCGCCTCAAGCTCATCGGCCCTCGCCAGCAGAACCGACCCGGTCCCGGCCAGGACGAGACGTGCTGCATCAATAGTCGTCAGCGCTTCGCGGACCTGCCCGCGAGAGGCCCAGATCCCGGCGCGGTCGAGCAGCGCGAGGAATTCAAAGATGGGCCGCCGCCGCTCCGCTATCGTGAGCACTCGCTCGGCGAGTTGCTCCGCGGTATCGAGGTCCCGCCGCTCAAGCGCGAGGCCAGCCAGGACGCGCAGGTAATCCACAGCGAAAAAATGCTGATCGAATCCCAGTCGGCGCGCATCCTCGCCGGCGGCCCTGGCGGCCTTGGCGGCTTCAGCGAGGCGGCCGGACTCGTACCACGCCAGCGCCCGTGCACTAGGCACCAGCACCAGCTTGGCCGGTTCGGTAAGCTCGGGCATCGCCAGGGCCGCCGCAGCCTCGCGCTCCACTGCCTGGAAGTCTTCCAGGCATGGATATATGCGCAGGAGGATCAACGGGACGGCGGCGTTCCACTCGTCCTGGAGCCGCGTCCGCTCCTGGATGGCCCGCGCGGCGAGCGCCTCACCCACGGCCTCGTCTAGCTGGCCGATCTGAGCATGGTGAAATGACCGCATCGCCGCGAGCCGGGCCGCCAGCCTCGATTCGGGCAGGATCGGCGGCTGGACGCGATCTAGCAGGTCAAGGTACTCGCCGCCGCGGGCCGCATGACCCGACAGCAGCAGGTCGGTTGCCAGGGCCAGCAGCCGGTCGGGGGCATCCGCAAGCAACGATGGATCGACCGTGCTGAGATCCAGCGCCGCCGGAATCGCCGGGTCATGCAGGAAGTCGGTCACGACCCGGTCTTGCAGGAGGGCCAGCGCCCGGTCGGCCTGCTGCGCCGCCAGGAAGTGGCGGGCCGCACGCCGCATGTCACCGGCTGACTCGAACCATTCGGCCGCCCGCAACTGGAGCGCCTGCTCACGGGCCCGGTCCCTGACACGCAGCTCAGCGCGCAGTAGCTGGCGCACCAGATGGTGGTACCGGAAACTCGTCCGCTCATCATCGACTGCCACCATGAACAAATTGGCCGCGTCAATGCTGCGCAGCAGCGCCGCCGCGTCCGGCCTGCCAGTGACGGCTACGCATGCGCCGATAGTTAGCTCGCCGAGAACAGCGGTGTCGAGCATGAACTGGACAACTTCAGGCGGCTGCTGCTCAAGGACTTCAGAGATAAAGTATTCGGCGATCGCGTGGCTGCGGACGTCCAGCGCCCGCGCCGCCCGCACCGGGTCCCTGGCGCCGCGAAGCGACAGCGCCGCCATCTGCAGCGCCGCAGGCCACCCCTCAATGCGCTGATGCAGCAGGGCCAGGTCAGCAGCGGCGACCTTCACGCCAAAGCGCGCCAGCAGATCGCTGCTCTCGGCCAGGGAGAAATACAGGTCACGGTCGCGTAGCTCGCATAGCTCACCCGACATCCGCAGCCTGTGCAGCCGCAGCGGAGGCTCGACTCGGCTGGCCAGCACCAGCTGGGCGGCCTCGGCCGGCCAGCGCTCGACAAGATCGGTCATGTTCCTGGCGGCCGCTGCCGCCGCAGTATGGAAGTCGTCCACGATGATCGCCGACCCAGCGGGCAGCTTCGCAGCGTCGTTCGCGATGGACGCGGTGACGTCGGCCGACATAACACCATCCATCGCCAGCAGGTCTGCGGCGTCGGCGCCGAACCCCGGCGCCACAGCCCTGGGGGCCTCGATGAAGCCGGCCCAGAAGCGGACCGGGTCAGCGTCAGCCCCATCGCATGACAGCCATGAAGTCACGCCAGGTGGTCTGGCCGCTGCCCAACTCGACAGCAGCACACTCTTACCTGCACCGGCCGACCCCACAACCATTGTCAAGCGCTGGCCAGCCCCCGACGTCAGCCGGTCATGCAGCACGAACCTTGTGACCAGCGTGGCCGGCAGCGTCGTGGGCCGGAACTTCGCCATGGCAAACCGCGCGCCCAGTGAGGCGCCGCGCTCAGTCGTCGCGTCGTCGGCCACGACACCTCTCCCGCAGTTCCCCGCCCATAGGCGGCAGCCACAGGCCCGGTCCGTTCCTGATTGTAGGGTGAAGCACGATCGCGGGCCAGGCTGCCAGGTCCGGGGTCACCCTCGGATGGGTGAGGACGCAGACTCAGCCCTCAGGCACGCTGGAGGCACGCTGAACCAGCAGACCGCGAGGCGTCACTTTGGTGCGACCACATACGTATGAGATCATTTTCAAGGGCCAGGCGGGCACCACGCTACGCGCGGAATTCGACGACTGCGAGGTCACCACGGGCCCGGGCACGACAACCCTTCGCGCCGAGCTGCCAGATCAGGCAGCCCTCTGCGGGCTCGTACTCCGGATCACCGGCCTCGGGCTTGAAGTCCTCCACTTGCATATCGTGGCGCCGCCACCCGGGCAATGATTGATCTCGCGCAGATCGGGGCGCACCCGGGAGGGTCAGGAGCAGGTAATGATGACAGCTGCGCAGCCTGAGCGCCCGGTCACTGAAGGCGTCCGCAGCCTTGAGGTGCGGTGGATCTTCCCGGGCCAGCTGGATACTGCGGTGGCCGGATGGTTCGGGCGCTTCCCGGCTCGGATGGAGTCCCGCGAAGACTCCTATCTCCTTGATCCGCATGTGCGCGGGCTGTCCATGAAGGTCCGCGGGGGCGTGGCACTTGATGTGAAGGTGTACTGCGGCAGCCCGGGAATCCTCGAGGTGGCGGGATGCGCCCGTGGTCGCCTGGAGTCCTGGCAGAAGTGGTCCTTTCCCTGTGGCCCCCTCAGCCAGGACAGCGGTAACCAGGCTGGTTGGAGGCCGGTAGGCAAGAGGCGGCGAATCAGCCGGTTCTCGCTGGCCAGCGGACGGATGTTGGCACGCGCCCCCGGGCTGGGCAAGGAGGCGCGGTGCGAGGTGGAACTCACCGAGGTCCGCATGCGAGGCGAGGCCTGGTGGACCCTCGGGTTCGAAGCGACAGGCCCCGCCGACGTGCTCCGGCGCGAACTCGCGGCCGCCGCCACTCTCGTATTCGCCGAGGCCCTGCCAGGCGGGGTGGAACCCGGCACGGATGCCTCCAGGTCCTATGCGGAGTGGCTTTGCCAGTGGCCGGATGCCGGGAGTGACGCCGGTGCCTGATTCTCAATCCCTTTGTCAGACGGCGATGGATGAGCTGCCAGATTGGTCCTGGTAGAGCTGTCGTCGCGGAGCATGCCGGTGGACATTCACGCGAGCGCCGGGCTAGGACGGGAACGGCCTGGCGGCCCGCACCACCCGTTGCGGGGGAGGCGCGACATCGGTGCTGCAGGTGATCGTTGAGGTGCCCGGCGGGTCGGCAGCCAAGAGCCTCGAGGCATCCATATGCACGCAATAGCAGCGGCCTCATCGGCGACGCAGTACGGCGCGTGGGCCTATCTGGCCGTCTTCGCGCTGATGGCGCTGTCGTTCGCCGGGATACCGGCAGTAGGAGCGGCGGCAGAAAGCCGTAGCCACGGCAGCGGCGATCTATGCGAAATGGGGACGTCTGGCCGTCTTTTTCACGTCGACTGTGATCTCCGGCATTCTGAGAATGAAGTATTCCCAGTTCGTAGTCTGGAATTTCGTCGTCGGTGCCGTGTATGTGCTGGCGGTCGGGCCCGCCGCCTACGGCGCGGGCAAGGTCTCGTCCGGCGAGCAGGACGGGGGCAGCCTGGGCGCACTGGTGGCCGGGCTGGCGATCGCGGCCGTTGCGCCTTGCTCGCGGCAAGGTATTTCCGCCGTCGCAAGGTCCGCAGGCTGCTGCCAGGCGCCGCCGGGGCCAGTCGCAACGAAGGCAGGTGTGAAGAGCTTTGATTAGCCCAGGCCGGAGTGGACGGTTGTTCGGCGGCGCTAGCAATCATGAGGCCCGCGGGCTGGCCCACGGGGTTGTCGGGCCGGCGCGGGTGATCGCGTTTGGAGCGAGCAACGTGGCCCCGGCAGGTGCGGTCGTCGGCGGCCTGGTCATCGTCGTGTCTTATGCCGGGTTCGCGTCTCCGCTGGTCGTGCTCGTCGCGTTCGCCGCGTCCCTGTGCTGCGCGAGCAGCATCGCGGAGTTCGCTCGCCGGCTGCCGTCGGCTGGCTCGCTGTACACCTACAACAGCCACGGGTTAGGGCCGATCGGTGGTTTCCTGACCGGCTGGATGATGATCTTCGCGTACGCGCTGTACGTGCCCGCCGGCATTTCACTGACCAGCGCGTATGCGTCGCAACTGCTCGCCGACACGCTGCACGTGACCATCGCCGGCTGGGCGCTGTTCATGATCATCCTGGGGGCGGTGGTCCTGGTCGCGTACCTGGGTATCGGAACCTCGTCCTCGGTCGACCTGGTCCTCGTTGCCGGGGAAGTAGCCGTCATCGCGGCACTCGCCATCACGATCCTGGTCAAGATCGGACCTGCGCACTACTCGATTGCAGTCCTCTCACCGGCATCGTCGCCGAACGGCCAGCTCACCGACATCACGACTGCGATGATCTACGGCATCACCGCATTCGCCGGCTTCGAGGCGGCCGCAGCGCTCGGTGAAGAAGCGAGGAACACGCGTCGCTCCATCCCGATGAGCGCCATCGGCATCGTTGTCGTGACAGGAACCTTCTATCTGCTCGTCGTTTCCGCGGAGATGTTCGGTGCGGGGCGGCAAAGCATCCCCGGCTTCGCCCGGCAGAGCAATCCGCTGGGTTATCTCACCAGCAGGTACTGGTCGCCATCAGCGCTGTGGGCCATCGAATTTGTGGTCGTGCTCACCGGCCTCGGCTTTGTCATCGCCTCCCTCAACGCAGCCATCCGGGTCCTGTTCGCCATGGGACGCGAACGGGCCCTTCCGCGACCGCTCGCCCGGCTGACCAGTCGCCATACCCCGGTGGTCTCGATTGGATTCGTCGCCGGGCTCACGCTCGTGCTCGGGCTGCCATTGATTTATGCATACGGCGGCGCGCGCACATTCGGCTATCTCGCCGGAGCTGGCGGGCTATCGGTTGTGCTCGTATACCTCGCCGTGAACATCGCGACCATCCGCGCGTTCCGCACCGAGTTCCGCGACGATTTCGGGCTCTGGCGACATCTGCTGGTCCCGGCAACGGCCGCCGTGCTGTTCTTGTTTCCCCTGTGGGGGATCCTTCATCCACGTGCGCACGGACTGGTGGATCTACTGCCCTTCGTGGCGCTCGGATGGCTTTTCCTTGGGGCCATCGCCGCTGGTGTCCTCCGGGCTCGACGGCCGATGAGCTTCGAGGCGCTAGGCAGAGTATTCATGCCCAGAAGCGGCAGGTAAGTGGCCGGCCGCGGATGGTAGGCGCCGGGCGGGCCGGGTCGTCGCAGGGGAGTAAGGCGGCGATGGACAGTGACGGGCGAGTAGCTGGTTGCGGTCATTGCCCGGCTCATCGGCGCGCCGGGGCCAGCCAGTTCGGCTGCGGTCCTTCGATCCGTCCCGCGTCGCGGGCCTCGAGTGTGCCGCCTGGGTCGCTTACTATCGTCGGCGCTGCTCAGGCTGCTGGTCACGGCGGTGAGCTTGCTGCGCGCCGGGCTGGGGATGAGCTGGCCGACAACGGTCGCGCGGCCTGGTTTGCGCTCCGTGCCATCCAGCTGTGGGCGCCAGTTTCCGGCAACGATCCAGCGCAGGCCCGGCGATTCATGCGGAGGTTCTACGCGCTGGTCAGGGCCGCCCATAGTCGCCCGCAGGACCCGGCGGAATCGGCGCGGCTCAAGGTCGAGTGGTGCCGCGTCCACCGGGAACCCAGCACTGGATACCGGGCGCGCGCGACGAACTGGTTGATGCGCTCGCGTGCCTGTACGCAGTCGTGTTCGGGGTAGCCGAATCCGATGTACGCCCGGCGGTGGTCCACCGCTGCGCCGCGATGGAGATCTCCGATTGATGGGTCGCCCGGGGCAGACATGCCGGTCCGATTCAGCAGCGCGCTGGTGTCGGTTGTGGGTGCACGTGGCGTTCGGGTATACAGGAAACACGCATATCATCGCAGGTCGCACCCAGATGACGCTGCGTGACCATAGCAAATCGAACGGGTTCGCCGTATTGCTGCACCGGTTATTGAGAAGGCCACGGGATGCGCCGGCGAAAAGAGCCTATGCAGGCGGCGGGAAGTCCTCGGGGACGGACCTGGTGACGTCAGTGTCCGGCCGGCCTCCGCGGAATCCCGGCGAGCAGTAGCTGCCGGAAACGACGTGGGCCTGAAACGCCGGGCGGCTGCCCTGGCCGGGCAACGGCAACAGAGAGCAGCCGGGTGGGGGCGCATCTGCCGACGTGGTCAGTAAATGGTGAGCGCCGGTCGCTGCTTCGTGCAGACCGTGGGCGTCTTGGTCGTGTTCACCGTCGCGCGGGCGTTCGGGCTGCTGGGCCCGCCCGCGGTTTATGTCGGCGTCCTCATCGCAGTGCTGGTCTCGATCGCCTGGAGTGCGGGCGCAACACGCGTTGACCTCGGGCTTGGCCGAACGGATATGGGTGCGGGCTTGCGTTACGGGGCCGGTGCCTTCGGGGTTGTCTTGCTGGTTCTAGTGATGGCTGCCGTGATCCCGGTGACGAATGGCTTCCTGCACGATTCGCGAGCGCAGATCGGCGGCGGACGGCTGCTCTACGAGCTGGGGGTTTCGATCGTTTTGCTAACGGCGATCCCGGAGGAGCTCGCCTTCCGCGGCGTGCTGCTGGGGTCGGCGCTCAGGCTGTGGGGACCATGGCGCGCGAGCCTGATCACCTCGGCGCTGTTCGGGCTTTGGCACATCGCGCCGACCCTGCACACGATGTCGGATAACCGCGCGCTGGGCAGCGCCTCCGCAACTGTTGGCGGGCAGGTAATGCTGGTGCTTGGCTCGATTGCGGTTACGTTCGTCGCCGGTCTCATCTTCTGCTGGCTCAGACTGCGATCCAGGAGCCTGATCGCCCCG
>CAWIJO010000029.1:0-472245 GCA_963836355.1 uncultured Actinomycetes bacterium
CCCGCCAGGTCGTCCACCCGGACGGGTCGGTGCACTCAGCCACCACCGAGCTTCCCCGCGACCAGTGGGAAGTCCTCATCCCCGGCCATCATGAGGGTTACATCACCTTCGAGGCCTACCTGGCGAACGAGGCGAAGCTGGCCGCCAACCGGACCAACGCCGGGGCCCGCCCGCCCCGCGAGGGCACCGCGCTATGCCAGGGCATCGTGTTCTGCGGCGCCTGCGGCCGCTCCATGCAGGTCCGCTACCAGGACCGGCACCCCCGTTATGAGTGCTCCCACTCCCGCGCCGACCACGTCGCCACCCCGCTATGCGGGTCGGTCCGCGCCGACACCATCGACGAGGCCGTCACCGCCGCGCTGCTGGCCGTGGTCGAGCCTGCGCAGGTCGCCCTGGCACTGGCCGCCGCCGAGGAGGTCACCGCCCGGCGCCAGCGGTCGATGCGGGCCGCTGAGCTGGCCGCCGAGCGGGCCCGCTACGACGCCGACCGGGCCGAGCGGGCCTTCCTGGCCTGCGAGCCGGAGAACCGGCTGGTCGCCCGCAGCCTGGAGGCCCGCTGGGAGACCAGGCTCACCGACCTCGCCCAGGCCGAGGCCGCGCTCGCCGCGCAGCTATCCGCCCGGCCCGAGCTGCCCAGCGCGGAGCAACTGGCGGCCACCGTCGCCGACCTGCCCGCCCTGTGGTCGGCCCCGACCACCAGCGACAAGGACCGCAAGCGCCTGCTGCGCACCCTGCTCGGCGACGTCACCATCACCCCATCCGACGCCGACCCCGCGCAGCTCACGGCCGGGCTGCGCTGGAAATCCGGGGCCACCCAGCAGCTCCACCTCACCCGCCGCAAGAACGCCATCCAGCTGCGCACCACCAGCCCGGCAGCGATCGAGCTGGCCCGCCGCATCGGCCCCGGCCTGGACAACAACGCCCTGGCCGCCGCTCTCAACGACGCCGGCCACCGCACCGGCACCGGGCAGCCCTTCGACGGCGTCGCCGCCGCCAACCTGCGGAACTACCACCACATCCCCTATCCCGGCCTGCTCTGCGACGGCGAGCTCACCCCCCGCCAGATCGCCGAGCGGATCGGGGTCTCCACCAGCACCATCCACTACTGGATCAACGCCGGCATCCTGCCCGCCCGCCGCGGCGCCGCCGGCCGGTGGGCCGTTCCCTTCCCGCCCGAAACCGAGGCCGCCTGCCGCGACCACGCCGCCGGGTCCGCCCACCAGCACCGCAACACCGACCCCGCCCCGCGGGCCGGCGACGAGCATGATGTCGCCGACGTGGCCCGCCGGCCCGGCGTCAAGCCCGACGTCATCTACGCGTGGGCCGAATGGGGCCACGTGCCCGCCCGCCGCGGCCCGGGCGGCCGCCTGTGGATCTGCTTCACCGCCGATGTCGAAACCGCGTGCCTCCGGCGGATCGCCAGCTCATACAAGCTCCCGCCCAATGTCAAAACCCAAGCCGCGCAACGCCTGGAAAGGAAAGCAGTATGAAGTACACGTCCCCACCATCGCCGACCGCGTGGTCCAGGCCAGCCTTAAACTGGTGCTCGAACCCATCTTTGAGGCGGATTTCAAACCGTGCTCCTACGGGTTCCGTCCCAACCGGCGCGCGCACGACGCTATTGCTGAGATCCATTACTTCACCGCCAGCACCAGGAACTACCATTGGGTGCTGGAGTGTGACATCAAAGCCTGCTTCGACGAAATTTCGCACGCGGCTTTGATGGACCGCTTCCGGGTGAGGATCAAGGAAGCTTATCCAAAATTGAGTTTAAAGAAGTACAGTCCTACAGCCGCCCGATAGGACGTGGCGTACGTACGGAGCGGCCGCCGGTAATCGGTGTGGAGAATACGCCAGGATTTGAGATGAGCGATCGCGCGTTCGACCGGGGCACGCAGCATATTTACCTGGGCATTGAATTCCTTCTGCCAGTCGAGCAATTCCCCGCCTTGCGGCTTCTTAAACGGGGTGATGAAGCCCGAGCCCTGATAGCCTTTGTCGCCGATTCCGCTGAAAGCAGCCGCCATGACATCTGCGGTTTCTGTCTCCGCAAGGGCTGTCATGTCGTGATTATGCCCGGTAACGGGCTCGGATACGAATATGAGGTCGCCCCGGAGATTCGAGACGGCCTGACCATTAAAGCCGGTTGTCTTATGCTTTCCCGACCACAGTTCTGGTGTATCGCGCCAGGACCAGGTGGGTGCCAGGAAGCCGTCTACCAGCACCGTCTGCTCACGGGCGACGGCTTCTTCCGCTTCCTCGGCGGTCGGCCTGTCTTCTTCGGTGGACGCCTCGATGAGCGGCGTGAATTTCGCGATGATCCCGGAGATTACCGGCTGCGACGTGTCGAAGATTTCCGCCCAGACTTCCTGGATGATGTTCTGTCGCATGTACCCGCTCGCCACGACGACGGCTTCTCGCAGAGAAAGGTCCTTCGGGCGCCCGATTCCTTTATGCCATGGCTCTTCGAGCTGTTCTTCGATGCGCCACACCAGTTCGTCGAGTTGCTCTGAGTCAAGCCCTGACATACGATCGTACCGCAACGGCTTCTCCGTTCCGTGAAAGGTTTGGTAGCACATCCCTTCTATCGGATGGAGAAGTCGTTGCCCGGCAGGCGCGCCGAACCAAAGAATGTCTATTTGATGACGCTTGCCTATGACGCGAGAGCCGAGATCAACTGAGGACTTTTAAATAATCTTCAAGGACAAGCGTATCTGCGCGCTGGTGAAGGCGTTCCTTAAGTCCGGGGTCTTCACCGAACTCGGAAACAGGGAAGAGACACTGACGGGTACCCCACAGGGCGGTATTCTTTCACCGTTGCTCGCCAATATCGCGCTATCGGCACTGGACGATCACTTCGACCGGCAATGGCAGCAAGAGATGAAAACCGGGGGGCAACGGGCCAAGCGCAGAAGGCACGGCCAAGGCAACTGGCGGCTCGTCCGCTACTGTGACGACTTCGTCTTGGTGGTGTCGGGTGAACGCCGCCACGCCGAGGCTCTGCGGGAGGAGGTGTCGGCCGTGCTCGCCCCCCTGGGGTTGCGGCTGGCACCGGAGAAGACCGCCGTGCTGCACATCGATGAGGGCTTCGTGTTCCTCGGCCATCACATCCGCCGCCAGCGGAAGCGGGGGACGTCGAAGTACTGCGTCTACACCAAGCCGTCCAAGAAGGCCATCGCGTCGATCAAGGACAAGGCGAAGGCCAAGACGTACAGGTCAACCCTCCACATGGACCTCGACGAGCTGATCCTCAGCCTGAACAGGTCACTGGCAGGGTGGGCGAACTACTTCCGGCACGGATCGTCCAAGGCAACCTTCAGCGCGGTCGACTACTTCGTATGGGGTCGGCTGATGCGCTGGATACGCGCCAAGTACGCGGGCAAAACCGGGCTGTCCATGAAGGAACTCCGCCGTCGCTTCTGCGACCAGGGGTGGAGGTTCGCCTGCAACGGGGTCGTGCTCACCGGCGCATCCAGCGTCGCGGTGACCCGCTACCGCTGCCGCGGCAGCACCATCCCGACCCCGTGGACCCCGAAACCGGCAGCCAACAGCTGATCAGCGGGCAAGACACGTGAAGCGCCCGATGCGCGGAAACGTGCACGTCGGGTGCGGCGGGCGGGCCGGGGAAACCCACCGTGAGCAATCACGGCAGGGCGCCCCGGTCCGACCCAACCGGTGCTGTGCGCTGGTGAGCCGGTCAGGGTACTGGCGGGGCTGTCGCTGGCGCCGGGGCACCGGCGTGGTCACGGCGCCCTGTATGACGCGGTGAACCATGGCCGGATCGACATTGGCCGGCTGCGGCGGTCGCTGGCCGGGCTGCCGTTACCACGCGCTGCCGGCGGGCGGCTGATGCTGGCTGAGTATTCCGATGAATCCAATCACCCGGTCCGAAGGTTTCCGGTCACCCGTCGGGTCGGAGGCCGCGTAGCGGCCGACGCTGGCTTTTACCTCCCCGCTTGTCACCTCCTTATGGTTCTGGTCGGTAGTGTGCCATTTCTGGTGTGGCGGTGCGAGCTGGAGGGGGCGTGGCGCTGGGGTTCAGGTGCCGGGGATGAGATCGCTGAGCGCGACAGGTTCCCCGCACGTGGGACAGTCTCCGCCCGGGCCGATGCGCCGGCATGGCCGGGCGCAGTCGTCGCACCACTGGCGTCCGGTCTGGCGCTGGCCGCATTCGCTGCATTCGTAGACGGTGTGCTCGCGGCGGTGTCGGGGAGGCGGGAGCTGGGGGGCGGCGGGCGGGGGGTGGCGGCGCCGCCAGGCGGCTTGCTTGCACGTGTCGGAGCACCAGATGCGCCGGCCGGCACGGGTGAATGTCTTTCCGCAGGCCGGGCAGGTTGCGGTGCCGCGGGGGCTGGTGTCAGGCGCTGGCATCGGCGCTCACTTCCTGGCGGACACGGGCGCGGGCAGCTTTTGCGCTGGCGCTGGCAGCGAGGTGGCTGGTGAGCTGGCGGCGGTCGGTGCGCTCGGTTTCCAGCTGGGCTTCGGCGCGCTCGGCACGGTCGCGTTCGGCGTCGGTGAGGGCTTGCTGGGCCTGGATCTGGGCGGCGTGGCTGGCGGTGAGGGCGTCGCGCTCGCGGGCGGCGTCGTCGCGGACGCGGCTGGCCTCGGCGCGGGCGTCGGCTTCGGCCTGCCGGGCGCGGGCGGTCTCGGCGGCGGCGGCCGCGGTGTCGCTGCGGGCGGCGGTGATGGCGGCGTCACGTTCGGCCTGCAGCCGGCCGGTTTCCTGGCCGGCGGCGTCGGCCTGCGCGGTGGCGGCTTGTGCTGCTGCGGTGAGCCTGGTGGTCTCGGCGCGCAGCTGGTCCAGCTCGGCGGCCAGGGCGCGGGCGGAGTCCTGGTCGGCCCGGGCGGCGTCCAGGGCCTCGGCCAGTGCCCGGGTTTCGGCCTCAGCTTCGGCCTGAAGAGCGGCGGCGGTGGCGGCGGCGGCCTCGGCGAGGCGGCGGGCGGCCTCGGCGCCGGCGATGTCGGCGCGGACGCGTGCGGGCTGCAGCGCGGCGGCCTGCTCGCGGGCGGCCCGGGCGCAGGCGCCGGCCTGGCGCAGCAGCTGCTCCAGGGCGGCCAGTGGGTCAGCGTCCCCGTTGTCGGGGCCGGCGCCGGGAGCGGGCAGGCGGGCGTCGTTGTGGTAGCGGCGGGCGCACTCGTCGCTGCAGAACACCCGGCTGCGGCCGCGGCCGACGGAGGCCGGGACCGGGCGGGCGCAGCCGGGTCGCTTGCATGCCTGCGCCGCCGCGGGTGGCTGCGGCTGGCCCTCGGCCGGGTGGTCCTGGCCGCTGGCGTCAGCAGTGCCGGGGATGGTGGCCGTCATTGCTTTTCCTTTCTTTCTTTATTTTCATGTCTGATCAGAAGTGAAATGAAAATCACTCAGCGCGGGGCGTGCCGGTTCCGGCGGCGGAGACAGGCTGGGCGGCGGTGTCTTTGCGCAGCGACTCGCCGGTCAGCTCGATCCGCTCCGCGCTGCCCAGCAGGCGGTCCAGGGCGGCGTCGGCGATGGTCGGGTCGCCGATGGCCTGGTGCCACATCGCGACCGGCAGCTGGCTGGTGACGATGGTGGCGCGCAGCCCGGCCCGGTCCTCGATGACTTCCAGCAAGTCGGCGGCCTGGTCGCCGGTGAGGGGGCGGAGCAGCAGGTCGTCGATGACCAGCACGCTGGTGCGGGCCCAGGAAGCCAGCAGCCGGGCGATCCGCCCGTCGCCGCGGGCGATGGCCAGCTCGTCGAGCATCCGCGGGGCCCGCTGGTAGAGGGCGGTGTGGCCGTTGCGGATAGCGGCGTGGGCCAGGGCGCAGGCCAGGAACGTCTTGCCGGTGCCGGTGGGCCCGGTGATCACGATGGCGCGGGGCTGGGCGGCCCAGTGCGCGGCGGCGAGGCTGAGCAGCTGGCCGCGGTCCAGGCCGCGGGGGTGGCGGAAGTCGATGTCCTCGACGGCGGCGGGGATGCGCAGCCGGGCGGTCTTGAGGCTGCGGGTGACGCGGCGGCTGGCCCGCTCGGTCAGCTCCCGGTCGACGAGCAGGCCGAGTCGTTCCTCGAAGCTCAGCCCGGCGTAGCCGGCCTGGGCCTGCTGGTCGGCCAGGGCGGCGGCCATGGCGTGCAGCCGCAGCGTTTTCAGCCCGTCGATGGTGGGGTTGTCGAGCATGACAGGGTGTCCTTTCTACTGGTAGTAGCCCGGGCCGCGGAGGTTGCCGTGGACCGGGTGCGGGGACAGCGGCGGGGCGCTGCCGGGCAGCGGCTGGCGGTCCAGCCCGGTGCTCAGGATCGACTTGACGCTGCGGTAGGAGTACGAGCGCAGCGCCAGCGCCCGGGCGCACGCGGCCTCAGTGCGGCCGGGACCGTAGCTGCTGGCCAGGCGGATGATGCCCAGCACCGCGCGGTAGCCCTGCTGGGGATGCGTGCGGGAAGCCAGGATCGCCTCGGCCAGCGCTGCGGTGGACGGCCCGGTCTTGGCGGCCCACTCGGTGATCCGCTGCGGCGTCCACTGGGCGTGCCGCCGGTGGGACTCGGGCATGTGCTCGTCGGCGGTGGTGTAGGCGTGCCGGACCTGCGAGCGCGGGTGCGAGGCGACCCGCTGCCCGCGGTGGAAGACCTCGACCGCACCCGCCGACAGCCGCACGTCGACCTGCTGGCGGGCCAGCCGGTAGGGCACGGAGTAGTAGTGAGAGTCCGCGGCTATGTGGTAGTCAATCCCGGCGCGGGCCTTGCGCCAGGTGGCGAACTCATACCGGGTCGCCGGCAGCGGCCGCAGCGCCGGGCGGTCCAGCTGCTCGAACAGTTCCTGCCGGCTGCCGTCCAGCTTCTGGAACGGCCGGGCGTTGATCTCCGCGGCGCACCCGGCGATGGCCGCGTTGGCCTCGCCCAGGCTGGTGAACTTCCAGCCGCGCAGCCGGGCGATGATCCACCGCTCGGCCAGCAGCACGCCCGATTCGGCTTTGGGCTTGTCGCGCGGCTTATACGGCCGGGCCGGGATGATCGCCACGCCGTAATGCGCGGCCATCTCGGCGAAGGTGGCGTTCACGTCCGGCTCGTACCGGTCCGGCCTGGTCACCGCCGAGCGCAGGTTGTCGCTGACGACGATCGCCGGGCAGCCGCCCAGGGCCTCGAAGCAGTGGACGTGCGCGGTCACCCAGTACGCCAGTTCCTGGGAGGGGAACGCCTCGGCATACAGGTAGCCGGACGCGCCCAGCACCGCGACGAACAGCTCGGCCTTCAATGCGATCTGGCCGGTCACCGGATCGTGCACCGGGAAGGTGTCGCCGGGGAAGTCGACGAACAGCTTCTCCCCGGGCGCGTGGGCCTGGCGCATGCTCACGTCGATGCCGTTGCGCCAGGACCGGTACAAGTTCGCGAACTGCGAGTAGCCGTAGCCGTCGCCGGGATGGGCTTCCCGGTACTCCACCCACAGCAGCTGCAGCGTCACGCCCTTCTTGCGCATCTCATCGTGCACGTGCTGCCAGTCCGGCGCCGGCCGGTCCGTGCCGGCCGGCAGCACCGGCGGGTACAGCAGTGCTTCCAGCCCGGCGTCGTCCAGGTCAGCGGGCAGCGGCCACTTCACGCCCGCGGCCGCCGCCCGGACCAGGTAGTCGTGCACCGTGGTCTGCGGTACGCCCGACGCCGCGGCGACCAGGCGCTGGCTCAGCTCCTCGCCCAGAGCCAGCCGGAGAACTTCGCGGATCTTGCGCATGTCGACGCGGGGTCGCGGCATCGAGCCTTTTCCTCGGGCACAGGGGCTATGTCCGAGTAAGCGTCTCAGCGCCCGTAACCTCCGTGGTGTTACGACACGCCACCGATAGGTGATCGGATTCGATCGGAATCAGCGATCGGATTGCATCGGAATAGGCGATCGGATTCGCTCGGAATCCTCAGCTGGCCGCAGATGTGAGTAACTGGCTTCGGCCCGGCGCGGCGGCCAGCCCGGAAAGGCTGTTCTGCCATGCCTGCGGGCGGGGGACGGGCCAGGCGCAGATGATCCCGGGCTGGCCGTACTCAGTCATCGCCGCCCTGGAGCCGGGCCGCACGTCCTGGACCGCGGTGCCGGCGCGGTCCGGCTGGGCCCCGATGACGACGAGGCAGAGGTGACAGCCGCGCAGGTCCGCGGCGTCGTCGCCCGGCTGGTTGCTGCCGGGCACTGGAGCGAGGGTGACCCGCCCATCCTGGTTGTCTTCGACGCCGGGTATGACCCTATGCGGCTGGCCTGCCGCCTCGCTGGCCTGCCCGTGGAGATCCTGGGCCGGCTGCGTTCGGACCGCGTGCTGCATTTCCCGGTGCCGGCCCGGCAGCCCGGCACGCAGGGCCGGCCCCGCAGGCACGGACGGAATTCGCCCTCGCCGGCCCTGCCACCTGGCCGCAGCCGCCGGTCACCACCACGACGGCGACCACCCGGTACGGCACCGCTGCGGCGCAAGCCCGGACCGGCTGCACCCGCGGCTCACCCACCGCTCCGCCTGGCTGGACCACGACGGCCCGCTGCCCGTCATCGAAGGCACCCTGATCCGCCTGACAGTCGATCACCTGCCCGGTGACCGGGACCCCCAGCCGGTGTGGCTGTGGTCCTCGCGCACTGGCGCCACCCCTGGTGAGGTGGACCGGCTGTGGCAGGCGTTCTTGCGCCGCTTCGACGGAGGGGGTATCTCTCTAGGTGTGTAAGGAGTGATTAAAGGGAACTGAGTGGCCAGGGGGAATGGTCACTGTTACGGGGGGAGAACAATGATCATGTCCATTACACGCCAGGAGCCTGGCTCGCCCGGGCTGGTGCACAGTGGTGAAGCAGGCCCGGTTCAGGGGGATGCTGCTCCTTACGGCGGGGAAAAATCCCCTCTGTCCGGGCAGGCGCTGGCGCCGCTGCGGCAGCTGATCGATGACCGGCTGCCGGCGTGCTGCTGGAGCGTTCGCGGGATGAGGCCGGGGGGCTGCGGCTGACCGGTGCGGGGGTCGATGCTGGGCGAGCTGGTCAAGGCGGTGCCGGGCGGGCGCTGGAGGCTGAGCTGACGGCTCACCTGGGCTATGCGCGGCATGACCCGTCCGGCCATAATTCCGGCAACTCGCGCAATGGCACGATCGGCAAGAAGGTGCAGACCGGGATCGGGCCGGTAGGCATCGAGGTGCCCCGGGACCGGGCCGGGATGTCCGGGCCGGTGCTGGTGCCCAAGCGGTCCGGGCGGGTCTCCGGCGGCCTGGACGACATGATCATCAGCCTTTACGCGCACGTTATCTGCTGCCTCAGCTGAGGTGTCTTTAACGTCCGCCACGAGCGCCTCGACCTGCCCGGATGGCGGCTGATCCGTGGTTATCTCCTGCCTTGTCCATGACGTTGGTCAAGGAGGAGACGATGCTCGTGCATCCGGTGGTGGTCCCCGGCTCGGGGACGCGCTCGGGGACGGTGCTGGGGGACGACCTGCCGGTCGTTCCAGTGGACCGGTTCCTGGCCTATCTCACCGACACAGGCGCCTACCCGTCCCCGGCGCCGCCCGCGCCGGGTGGCATTGGCGGCTCGTGGCTGTAGCCATGAGTCGACAGTGCCCGGATGAAGATTACGAAGATGATCAGGGCGCCGAGGCCGGCGACCACGGCTTTCGCCATGCCGCTGAGCAGGGTGGCGCCAACTACTGCGAGGAGCACGCCCGTGAGCAGGAACCTGGGCCACCAGCGGGTCCGTAGGGTGCGCTCAAGACGCGTGACTTTCCGGCTGGCGGGCTTGCCGTCAGGGCTGTCGGGCACGCCTGGCACGCTGTTCACTAGCGCAGATCGTCGCCTGTTCGGCGCGTGAAGTCCCGCAGGTTCTCGCGGGAGGTGATCTTGCGCTCCCGGGAGTTCGAGGCGACGAAGCTTCCGCCGCTCTCGCCGCCGCCGTAAAGCAGACTTCCGCTTCTGGCCCATAGTCTGGCTCCCTTGGCCGCGCTGGCCGGTGCCCTCGGCCGGGCATGTCAGGCGGCCCGCACCGCTACCCGGTGGCCCGTCGTGTCCCGTGACGAGGATCCCCGCGCTTGACGATGCCTTAGGCCCGGCGTGTGCAGGCGGCATGCAGTGGACGTGGAGATCACGTAGAGATTAGTTTATGGCCGAGCGTCCCGCTGGCCGTAGCCAGCGGGGACACTTTCATAACCGGATGCGCCCTCGACGGCGCTGCCGATCCGCGCAACGCTGATGTCTCCTTTAAGAAGGGGGACAGCAATGCGCAAGATCCTCGCCGCGCTGATCGGCGCGGCCTCCACGGTCACGATGATCGCCGGAGCCGGGGCGGCTTCGGCCAGCCCCGCCCATCCGGTCACGATCACCCACCCGGCCAGTGCCCACCGTGCCGTTACCGGGACAGAGCATTTCCAGGCCGTGTCCACCTCGCTGACGTCTAACAGGAGCAAGCTGGCCGCCTATGGCGTATTCAACGCCAGCGGCGTCGACATCTCGATCAGCAATACCAGGGACACCTTCAAGTTCCCCGGCGGCAAGTTCCGCGTCACGCACCATGCCACCCACACCCACCAGCACTTCAGCAAGAGGACCTGCGCGGGAACGTTCCGCGAGCGCGGCACCTACAAGCTCAGCCACGGCACCGGCAAGTACGCGGGCATCAGCGGCCACGGCCGCTATAGCCTCCGTGGCCTGATCGTCGCCCGGCACACCGCTCACGGGTGCTCCCGCAAGCCGATCGCGATCCAGACCGTCATCCAGGCACACGGCCCGGTGACCCTGCCGTAACAGCGCCCGCTGAGATGGCTGGCCCGCCGCGTGGCGGGCCAGCCATTCTCCCAGCCCGCGGCGAAGTACTGCCCATCACCGGCTCAGCAAAGCGCCCGCCGGCCGCAGCCAGCGGGCACGCAGGCTGTACCGCTTCAGAACTCGACGCAGGGTCTGGACCTGTAGTTGGCCGGATGCCCCGGGTTTGGGACAGCAGGATCGCGGTTTGTGTCTCTTCGCCTGCTGTATCTGATCATGATCCGGGTCTTTGGCTGGCTGTTGCTGCTGGGCCGCCGCCAGCTGTCCAAGGACGCAGAGATCCTTGTGCTCCGTCATGAAGTCGCTGGGCAGTTCTGATCACTCAGGTCGAGGCAGAGATCCCAGAGCAAGATCCCGGCCATCCATGCTGGCACCATGACAGCCGGTCTGGCCGCTCAGGCCGCATTTCGACTGGGTTCAGCAGGCCCACTGTCAGCTGGCCAGCCATGTCGCCAGAGTCATCCCACTGCATAACGGCACGGAAGCCGCTCGACTGCCGCACCGGCCCGGGCTGACCGGGCTGAAGCCCAGGCTCCTGATGCCGGTTCACAATGTTGAGTTGTCAAGTTGCTGCCGCGCAGAGCGAAGAGACGCCTGCGCGTCAGCACGCTTGTGTCCAATACGTGCCTGAACGGCCGTAGTCACCCGCGTTCCTGCAGGTCACAGCGTTCCCGCCAGAGGTCTGACCAAGAAATAACCACCTCAGCCCGCTCGGGTGACCGCGGTTCCGGGCATGACGAGGTGACCCCGGGACAAGGGCTGCCTGGGGCTTGCGGTGGCGGTTATGCGGTTGTTGCTGGTTCCCGGGTCAGGCGGCGTCCTGGCGGAGGGTGAGGGTGACGTCGTAGCCGAGGGCTTCGAGCTGGCGGCGGGCGTTGCGGGCTTTGCGGCTGCGGTCTGTGTGCCTGAGATACCAGCCGGATCCGAGGTCCCGGTAGCGGGCATCGCGGTCGTTCAGGAGGTGCCACACGATGACGAGGATGGACCGGCCCACGGCGCAGCCGGCCTTCTTCCGCCCGCCGCCGCCGGGGCGGGAGGCCAGGCGGCGGAAGCGCTCGCGGGGAACGTGTCCGTGTTCGCGGCTGCGCAGGCGGCCAGGACGCAGATGCGCTTGGCATAGGTGTTGCCGTGGCCCTTCTTCCCGCGGCCCTTGCGGGGGCCGGACTGCCGCGCGGTCGGGGTGAGCCCGGCCCAGGACACCAGCGCCTCCGGGGCCGGGAAGCGGCTCATGTCCAGGCCGATCTCGGCGATCAGCGCGGCAGCGGCCTGCCTGCCCAGGCCGGGGATCTCGTCACTTCCAAGCCGCGGGAGGTGATTTGCATTACGCCGCGCGGTCAGCGCCCGCAGTCGTACCGAGCGCCAAAGGCGTTCGTCTCCGAGCACAGCCAGGAGGCCGGCTGGTTGGAGGAGGACTGGCGATCAGTTGTCCAGCAGGCCCGGTGGGTGGTCGCCCGTACGGTGCATGACGTCATCGGGGTTGCCCGGTCGAGCCAGGACACAGAGTCGCCGGAGAGGCGGTACATCGAGGCAGTCTGGGTGGCGCCGGAGTTCCGCCGCCTCGGCGTCGGAGGCAGACTGGTGCACTGGCTGATCGAGCGTGAGCGGAACTCCGGGATCAAGGAGATCCTGCTCTGGGTCATTGACAGCAATGACTACGCACGAGCTTTCTATTTCAAAATGGGTTTCAGGCCCACCGGCTGGATACAACCTGTCCCAGAACGAGAGAAGATGGTCGAAGAGCTTCTCGTCTATGTGATCAGAAGGTGGTGTTTCAGGTAAGGCTGCTAGACCGGGAGCCGGCGTTCTTGCTCCTGCTGACGGACTGGGGGGCTCCGGTCACGTGCGACCGGCGGCTGTCAGCGACCCCGAACTCTGCTTCGCGCCACCTGGTGAGCTGGAGGCACTCGCACGCGGCCGCGTAGTTGCCCACCCGGGACGTATTCTTTGCCGTTCTCGCGAAGGCTCCGCGGTCGTTGCGCCATGCATTCACAAAGCGAACGCATTCGTCTGCATTGATCGAGGCCAGTTGCTTGTCGGCATGTAGCATCGACTCGTGGGCTTGGACTGCTGCCTCATGCGTCGGTATGAGGAAGAGATCCTTGGCGATCCTACAGATGAGTTCCTTGCGCGCGTCGATGAAATCGTCCCAGTAGGGTTTCGTTGCGGCTTCCAGTGATTGACCATCGTTAAACAGTGCATAGAGACCCTCAGCGATGAGGTCCCCGAACTCCTCGGTAACGGCGCGATTTGGATCCGCAAATGGCTTGTAAGGCTGCTGGCGCGCCTCGCCGACGGAGACTACCTTTCCTTGCGCTGCGTGAGATGCGAAGAAAAGCCAGTCCTCGTTGTAGACGTCCGGAAAGAAATCCAGGGGATCCTCGGCGCAGTTGACGCCGAGTGCGGCACCGGTGACGAAATTGTCTTGCCTCTGGCCGCTCAGCCGGTTAGCGTGGCAGACGACGGAGTTGTCCGGGAATGAGCGCGAGATGAGGCCTGTCACCTGATGATTGTCCAATCGCGAGGCAATCTTCGCGAGGTCGGTCACCGTGACGCCGAAGATATCGTCATCGAGAAATATGATCTTTTCCCAGCCCATCAGCCGCGCCAGCAACAGGCCGATGTTGCGCTTCAGGCTCAGGTCGCTGTTCCGTCCTGCCTTGAGACCCGCGAACGAGGGATCCGAGGTCTGAAAGGTCAGGGCGTCGTTCCGGTAGTCATCCGGAATACCAGCGATCAAAGCATGGCAGCCTTGGATGGAGGCCACCAGTTCAGATGCCTCGATCACATCGCACTCACGGCTCGCCAGGACCACTAGCAGGACGTCAGCCGAGGCCGCCAATTCAGCGACCGTCTTCAATTTATCGGCTTTGCGGCCTGCGGGGACAATGAGGGCCTCTAGCGGCTTGGCCCGCCCACTGTGTGGCGGTCTCGCAGAGAGATCCCGGATCAGCGTGGCATGGGAGGAGCGCTGACGGGCCGGGAGACCTCTTCGGTCGTCAGAAGCGGGAAACGCGGAGTTCTCCATCACCTGCGGCCACGTTCTGCCGCCTGGGATGGCCACTCGTACAGTCGGCTTTCAGGGTTGCGCAGGTCTGGTGACAGGGCTTCCCCCTGGAACACCGGAACCCGCATCAGGATTGCGTACTCGTCAGTGCCGAACCGTTCGGCCAGATAGGACTCGTTGGCGTCCCGGACGCGAACATCGGTCAGCGCACGCACGGCGCCCAGCACGCCGCGGCTATGAATGCCGTTGCACAGGGTCAGTGTGCGGCTGGAGTTATAGGGGTTGCGCACCCGCGCGAGCAGACCCACGTCTTCTACCAGTTCCTTAGGATCGTCCGGTGCCCACTCGGGCTCGAATCGTTGCTCGCTGGCATCCCGGCCCACGGCGAAGATTTCGCCGGAGGCGAGGTCGGGAGATTCAAACTGCCGGACAGGCAGCCTGATGAGCGAGCGCAGCAGATGCCGGGTGAGGTCGTTCCACGCCACCCCGCCCAGCAGAACCAGGTGCCCGGAAAGATCGTCGGCCTTCACGGCGCCTGCAAGCTTGTAGCTGACGGGGAAAAGCGCGTCGTTCTCTGCACGGATATGGCCGAAAAGCTCGATCAGGGCATCAAGATCAGCGTAAGCGTGCGCGCTGGTGTAGTTCGGGTTCTGCGCGTCCGCCAATGGGCCTCTTACCCCCGGAGGTGCATCGGGGCAGATGATCGCGACCGGGCCGTCGTCGTCGAAGAACCAGGACCGGTAGGTGACCGCGGCAGCAGCCTCCTGCTCCTGGGAGCCGCGGGCTGCTTCCCACAGGCGCTCCAGGTCGATCAGAAGCCGCTGATGGTGCTCTTTCTCAGCGTCCGTGAGTTCATCCCGGGTGGGCAGCCGGGCCTTGTCGCCGGGGCGGTGGTTCGTGGCGATTAGGCGCGCGTACGGCTCGAGCCGCGACTGTGGCGGCGAGGTGGGTGTGCGCATGTTCTCCCACGACGAGATGGAGGCGGCACCCACTTTGAACTCCGTGCTAAAGAGAGCGGCCGTTTGCGCCTGGGTCAGGTGCGTGTCCTCACGTAGCTGACGCAGGCGCAGGGCGAGCTGCGCCTCGGCAGGCGTTGGTGATGGAGCCACGCCCCCGCCTTCTCTCTTGGGGCAGCCCTAGGGCTGCAACGCCTCGATCGTGATCGGACGTCCGATTGGATGGTGGTGTCGCAACTACAGCATAGGACTACTAGAGTCTGCTGTAGTTGTCTCTCGTCAATTTTTGTTGGCGTGGCGACCTCACATCGCTAGCGCAGCTCGGTCCCAGCCACCATCCAGGCGGTCGCTGGGCGGTATGCCGCTAGCAGCACAACGTTGCGCCGTACCAGCTAGGACCAGCGGCGGGCATAGGTTCTGCCAGAAACCGCGGCGTCCACGTGCTGGCGCATGCCGCGTGCGGAAGTGGCGCGGGACCTGAGACCATGAGCCTGCAGGCTGAGTGCGGAGCCAGTGCCCGTCGTGCGCGAGCCGACGCCTCGTGGGGCGCTGCCATTACACGAATGATCATCTAGATGTCAACTCAGTTCTATTGATGCCTAGCTGGGCAGGGCGTAACCTCGAATTGAACAACCGGCACAAGCTAGAGATAGCTACCGCTAGCGGACTCTAGTTTTCTCTATTCGAGACGAGCTAGTGCCTAGTTCGATCTTTGGTTCGGAGGTGCGGGCCATGAAACGGTCACGCGACCGAAGGTACGAACAGCACGCACCCGTGGATCTCGATGCGGTCCGGGCGCATGAAGTGACCGCCCGGCCGAAGTACATCCTTCCCGTGCCGGCGTCGGCACGGGCACCGTCTGAGGCGATCCTTGCCGTGGAATCCCTTGAACGAGGTGATTGGCGAACGGCCCACGAGCTGGCGGAACAGCTCGGCCGGCCCGGGCTTGCCGTTCGCCAGCTGGCCCTCAGTATGCGGGAGCGTGCCCTAGGGATGGTCACCGAGAGCTGGCAAGCCCTGGCGGCAGCGGCGGCGTGCTGTCCCCCGGAACGGCGGTCCAGCCCACGGCCCACCTGGCCTGGTGACCGGGTCCCCCTGTGCTGGCCATCCCAGGCGGAAAACGAGTTCTGGCGCCGCCTCGTCCTTGTCGGCTGGCGCGAAGAGATTCAGGCCCGCAGCCAGTGGGCCCGGATCGAGGACTCCGTCTGCCCCAAGCGCACCTGCCTGATTGAAGGCTGCGCGGACCATCTGACCTGGGTTTTCCTTGACCGCTTCACCTGGCGTGCCCCGCAGGCTGGCGAATGGCTCCCGGTCAACGACCGGGTGACCCGGGGCAAGCTCGGGGAGGCCGGCCGAGAGTACTTCCTGCGCAGGGCGAATGAGCTGTTCCACTCGGTCTGCCCCCTCCGGGGCAGCCTCACCCGGAAGGTGTGGGAGGACCTGGGCGCGTATCGTGGTCTGCATGAGGCAGCCCTGGCAGCCCTGGCAGCGCTGGCCGAGCGGGATGATGCTCACTCACCACGCGTCGTGCAGCGCACGGCGTACACAACGGCGCTTGCCTGGGCACGCCAGGTCAGCTGACGGTGCGCCTATTGGTAAACCGCTGGTCCGGTGCGATCATATAAGCAGTACTGTCACGTATTTGGCTGAGTCGACTTGTCTTCAGTCAAGTTGAGAAACGTACAGGCGCGGGATCAGCCTTCAGGCACGTCGAATCCTTCGGGAGGCGAGGGGATGCCATGCCAGTCGCCGTGAGCCGCCGCCGAACTCCTGGACACGCGCCGCGAGTGCAGGTCGTGTTTCCCAGCGGGAGTACAGTACCTGGCTTGATGCACGATTGCACGCTGGGCGCCGGGGTGCGGGTGCGTGTCAACGCCGCCAACCCGGGACAATGGCACGTCATCTGGGTGGACGCGTGGAATGACCACGCCAGGCCGTTGCTGAATGCGCTGATCGGCCCCAGTGCCGTGCAGCAACTCGACAGCCAGTCAGACTCCGGGAGGGGATCGGAACCGGATCTCGACTGGATCGACTTCGATCTGCCAGGTCAGTACCCGGACGGATCAGGATCGGCCACCTGCGGTTGGGGTGATCAGCCCCTGAAGACTCGCGCACGCACCGTAGCTGCGATCGATCTCGGGGCCGCGAAACCCTGGCTGCGCGTGGCCGCCGTGGATGTTCTCGACCGCTGGCTGCACCTTCCGCTCAATCAGGCTCTCGTCGACGCCGAGCGTGGTGTGGCGCGTGGCTACGCGGCCAGCACCCTTGAAGCGGGCCGGGCCCGTAATGAGGTCCTGGCCGATGCTCTGCGCCTAGCCCGTGCGGCCTCGTGGGCGCTCGTCCAATATCTCGGCCGTCTCGCCCACAGCCCGCACCCGGTGCCCGAGAGCCTGCGCAAGGTCCTGAACGACCTCATCGAGGGATACCACGCGCTGGCCGCTGAGCTGCCCGAGCCTGACCAGCAACTGCGGTCTGTGGTCAGGGCAGGGCGGGGGGTGCTGGATCGGCTTCCCACTGGTGTCGATGAGAATCGCGCTTGCACGCGCGCCGCCGCCGGCTGCGCTCAGCGGGCCGTTCTGGCAACGTCGCTCGTCACCGACGTCATCAGCATGATCGATCCGCGGCAGATCCCCGGCCGGATACTGCGGCTCTCGAGGGAGCCGACTGTCGGCGAAGTCCGTATGCGGTTGACGCGGACCAACGGCCGTGACGCCGTGGTGGTCGAGGCACCCGCATACGAACCCGGCCACGGCAATCTGCGCGGCGGAAGTGCCAGCCAGCAATTGTCGGTTCGCCTGATCGACACAGAGACCAGTGCCGACGTCGAAGGGGCCGTGCTGACCCTGGAGAGCGGGGCAGAGCATGCATCACCCGTCTTCCGCGCGGTCGTGCCGCTGCCCCGTGCCGACCTGAATCGGCTCCGGGCTGACGTCTATGACGGGACCAGTGATGAGCCGTCGGCGTCGAGCGACGCCGATCCCGACCTGCTGTCCACCCGGAAAACCGCGGTCCTGCTGGCAACGTGGCGGCAACTGGCCGCTGCCGTACGGCTCGGCGAGTTCCAGACGAACGACATCACGGCCCAGGTCCGGGCCGTCAGCGGTGACCCGAAGGCCACGGCGGACGAACTGGCCGAGGGCAGTGAGCCGGTGTCGGCCGCTGCCGCCACCCGGCGGGCCATGACCGCCGGCGTCGGCGATCTCCTGGTGGCCGAGGTGGATGCTGCCAGTGGTCTGATCGACCCGTGACGCTGGGTCAGCTTAACATAACGCACCACCCATCACGTCTCCGCGTCGAGGTGGCGCCGGAGCATGTCCCTAATGATCCGGATTACCGCCGACTCGTGACCCGCTGATGGCGGCCCCGCCTGCCGCGCGAGCACGGCACGCACCGCCGTCACGCCCTCCGGGAATCCGCGAACGATAGCCTCTAGCAGCTCGACCTGCCCGGTGCCGACCAGCTCGGCGGCCGCACGGTAGATGCGGGCGTCGGCCGGGCGGGACGGGTCCAACGTGGCGTACCACGTGGCGCGTTTATGCAGCAGATCTGCGATCGTCTGCAGGCGTCGTTCCAGATCCACCCGCCGGGAGACCTCGTCGTCGATGTCGTCGGTCCCCGACGTGCCAAATTCGCGCACCAGCGCCACATCGATCGGGCCGGTGCGGGCGGCCAGCCACTTCCACCGCGCGGTGGAATGACTCCAGGCGGCCAGGTTCCCCGGTGGCCCATTTCGCTCGGCCACCGTCCTGATCAGCTGATCCAGCACCTCGCTGACAACGTAGTCGGCCTCGTCGGGCCGCAACCGCTTGAGCGTGGCCCACTCGAAGACCAGTTGCCGTACCTCGGGCATCAGCGGCTGGATCAACGCCTTGAGGTCACGTGGATCCCGGCCGGCGGCGGCCTGATGTGATCGACGATCCTGCAGGCACCTCCACAGTACCGCTGCGATGTCCTGGGCCAGTTCGGCCGTGACTGACTCGGGCCAGGTCGGGAATCGCAGGAACAGCAGATCGCGGACTCGGCCGGGCCCGCGACCGCGGCGCAGCGATTCCAGGTCGTTCTTGGTGAACCGGAAACCGGTGGCCCTGTGCTGCCCGATGAAGGTGTTGATCTGCGATTCGATCAGGTCAACCAGGTGCACGCACTGGTCGAGCAGCACCTTGAACCGGATGTTCTGGTCGGCGTCAAGCCGGGCCAAGGCGTCGAGCGCGAGGATCGTTGCGTCGCCCGACGCGAGCCAGGCTGCCGGCAGGCTCACCGTGCCGTAAGCAAGGTCGCGCACGAGTTCGCCCTTGTACCGGCGTAGATGGCGGACATGGTCCTCGACCGAGGCGCCTTTCGTCGACTCGCGCACCCCTGCCTCCTGAACATCCAGGCCAGGAGATCACTATGACTGCTCACAGGGCGCTGGGGCAGGAAAGGTACCCGGTCGGTTCGCCCGTCGGCCGGCGCGCGGGATCAGCCTGTCAAAGCACACGCCGATCCCGCTAGGAGGCCCCATGAGTGAGCCGCAGAACATCATCACGGGGCGGGTCGACGACCCGCCACCGCTGATCGACGGGCACGCACTCGGTGACCTGCTGCGGCAGCACACGCCGTGGGCCATGGTCCCGGCGAGCATCCCGCCCGCCGTCACGCTGGTCGTGTGGTCCCTGCTGATCTGCGACGCGGCAGTCACGGCTTGGCTGGCTGGGGTCCAGGACGGTTCGCTGGGGTGCACGAGTCGGCTTTGCGAAGTTGCGACGCTGTCCGGGCATCCGCTGCTCACGCTGTCGCTGGCGGCCGGAAGCCTGGTGTCCTTGGTCATTCTTGCCTGCCTGACAAGAGCCTTCACGGTCGGCACCGCTCCGGTACTGGGGGCGCTGGCGGTCAGCTCTGTGGTCGCGGCGGCGGCCGTGGTGGTAGCCGTCGTGCTGGTCCTGCTGGCCGTGCTGGTGACCGCAGGCGTAATCCTGCTGGTCGTTCTGCTGCTGGCCCGGTAAGCAGACACCGGCGCGGGATCAGCCAGAGGATGTCCGCACTCCGGCGGACCAACGTCACTGTTCGATCGACGAGGATTCCCATGGCCATGACCGTTGCGGAACACGACACCGCTGTCCCCGCCTGCCGCCAGACGCTGACTGCTCTGCAACAGCAAATCCAGTCCGCCGTGCCCGGTCTCGCGTCAAGGATCGGGCCGTGCATCGACCGGCCGCAGTTGCGCTTGGCGAACGACCGTGTCTGGATGCTGTCCCCGCTGAAGTGTGATCCGCTGACCGGACCGGGCGGACAGTACGTTCTGCCGCCGTCCGCGGTGGCCGACCTGCACCGGATCGCCGACGCGGGCATTGAATTCCACACCATGGTCGTGGGCCATGAGATCGACCTGAACGGTCCGGCCAGGCAACTGATCCCGCAGTTGCGCGACGGCCCGAGGTCCTGCCCGCCGGACCTCGCCCGGGCCTTGGTCGGCCCGGTTCCCGCGGATCCACGGGCAGCCCAGCTGGCCCGGTCAATGGGCCGGGCCATAACCGCCGTTGCCAGGCCGGTGACTGCGCTGGCCCGCGAGACGGCGCGCCGTCTCGACCCGGTGATCTTCGGCCTGATCGGCGCAGACGGACGGCTTGAACAGGGCGCGCCCGCGCTTTGGGTGCCCTGCACGAAGTGGGAGTGGTGACCATGCTGTTGCCGCTCAAGACCGTTGCCCTGCGGCGGCGAACGGTGATCAGGGTATCGAGGTGGGCAACCCGGTGGGCGTGGGCCGTCGCGGCGCTGGACTGCATGACGATCGTCTGGATGATGACGGCTGGACCGTGGCTGGACAAGCGGCACAACCTCCTGTCGATGGCAACCTGGAACGGGCACCATCGGGTCCTCCTCGCCGTCGCCGCATGCTCGCTCGTCGCGCTGGCCGTGACCGCGCCGCTGACTCGCGGCTTCAGCGAGGGAGCGCCGGTCCTGTTCGCCGTTGTCGTGGTCGCCGGCTTCGTCTCGATCGTGGCGGTGGCCGGGCTGCTGGCATTGGTGCTGCCGGTGGTCACGCTCAGCTTCGGCGTCGGTCTGCTGGCCCGCCTGCTGCGCTGAGACCGGCGCCGACGCCGCGGGTCCGTCGCCACCGGCGTGAGGCTGGCTATCGTCACCGGGCGAACGAGCTGGAGCTAGTGACACCCACGACTGACACCAACGATGCCGGTGATCATCGTTCCACGGTGTACTCCCGCCAGGACAGTGCCCAGACCACGGACCTCCGACACAGCTGGGCGGTGCCTTCTAAGATTGGCCCACGGGGTCGAGCGCGCCCGCCGGGGCCGTAACCGTCAGTGCCCGCTCGGTCACGTCAGTCGGCGCTCCGCTGAAGCTGCCACGCTGCTTCGAGGGCATCCTCGATCGCACCCGCGTCGCCTCCAGCGAGGTCAGCTACAACCATCATGTGCTTGATATACCGGGCCGGGACGCTGAAGGTTCCGGGGAACTGTCGCAGTATCGAATCGCGGAAGTCGAAATCGGCCCGGATCACCAGGTGCGCGTCGTCCAGCTGACGTGCGATGAGCCTGCTGTGATACCGCCACTCGGCCAGCCCTTCCCGGGCAGTGCGGCGCACTCCCGTCAGAGCCTCGGCCAGGTGAGCTACGTCAGCAACGTCCATTAGCGCGGCTTCCCTGCTTCCCCTGATCACGATCACCGGCGTAACCATCGTAGGTTGGCGGCTGAACTGTGAATCCCTGAAGCGGGCTCTTGGCAATTCGTAACCATGGCGAAACGCCAGCCGTCGCTCGCGGGCGCGCGGATATGCGCTGACTGGAGTAATGCGGCAGATTCCCAAGCCATTGTACGAGTTCGATTCTGATCACCAGCTCCACCATGTAGGGCCAGGTCAGAAGCATCGGCGGGAGCTGGGGCGCCCGCGAAGAGTGGGAGCACTTGCTTCTGCCCGCACCTGGCGCGGGCAATCAGGCATCCGAGTGCGCTTATCGGCGGCCGAGGTGGGAGTCAGCTACCAGCGGGCCGAGCACGTTGATGGTAGCTGTTGAGACGGCGACCAGGAGCGCGAACTGCATGACGATGATCCAGAGCCAGCGGCGCGAGGTGAACTCGTGCCAGCCGTCGTGCAGATCATGCAGGATGCTGGTTGACGTTGCGGCGGACGTCGGGCAGTCGTCCGGCATTGCGACGCCGCTGCCGATCGCAGCCCAGTACCGGTCGCCCGAAGGGCCACAAGCCTGACCTTCACGCCAAAACTCCACGAAGGCCCAGCTAAACAGCAGGTCCTAGGTGTTCCTCGCCCGTCACTTGTCGAGGACGGCCAGGTCGAGTTGCTGAAGTCGGGTGGGTTCGGCGATGAGCTCGTACCCGACGATCTTCTCGCCCTCGATCGTGAAGGTGAGGGCGAGCAGCAGCCGTCCACGCGGCGCGACCACAACCCCCACGGTGCCGTCGACGAGCGCCGGCTCCGCGAACCGCGAATTCCGTCCGAAGACAACGATCTCCTCCGCCACGGCGCGCGCAGCCAGCTACTGCCCGGCTCTGCTGATTACCCCCCGGTAGGGCGCTGCGGCCCAGCGAATGGTGAATCCATCGAGGTTGTAGCCAAGCGAATTGACCGTCGGCTGAATAAAGTTGTCTCGTATCGTCCGCGCTGCTTCGGTCTCGGCGGCCTTAGTCAGCGGGCCGGTAATCTGCGGAGCGTGCTGCGACTTGTAGAAAGCGATCTGCTGAGCCTGGGAATATAGCACTGACTCAGGAAACTGGGGCCGAATGGCCACACCGCAACCGAATCCGGGGTATGTCCAGCTATGCTGCGAATCTATCGGCTGCGATGGGACGTTATCGACGGTGATATCGTGCACCGACTGCGGGAGTTGCGGCCGTGGCAGAACCATCGCGACCATCAGGTGACCTGGTTTGCCGTCCCGGGGGCGGCTAAGGACCCGCATCACGTAGTGGCCCGTAGCCGGCGCCCACCAGTCCGGGCCCGGATTTAGGTTAACGGTGGCGGACGCGTGGCCCACGGCATGGAACGTACTGGCGTACCAGCATGGCCATGGACCAATGCTTTTCGAAACCTTGTGAGTGAACAAGAAATTAAAATTAGCCTGGCCGAGGGCAGGCCTGGAGATACCCTCGATTTTTTGCAGGACCCATGGGCCGAGGTCGGTATTCTTTGTGGTTCCCGCACCGATCGTCTGCCACGGCCACGCGAACTTAATATTTGGCAGGTGTACATTAAGCCCAACCAAGTGCAGGACGGTAGAAAGGGCAATCAGCACGACGGATGCAATCGCCCGGCGGAATATCAGGCCCACCACAATCAGGCCAGCCGTTCCCTTGACCCAAGGCCTGAGGCGGCGACGGCGCGGAGCAAAACCGCCGCCCGGCAAGTCCGGGGCAGCCGGCTTAGCGGTCAAGAGACGAACCATGCGGTTCACCTTCCTGCTATGTTTGCTTAGTAGCTAGATGCTGGCCGGGTAGTTTAGGATCAGCGCAACGGGCACCGCTCCAAAAGGCATCCGGAATCGTGCGCCTGGCTTATCTGGCGTATCCGGCTCAGCGATGTTCGGCCAGCGCATGTTAAGGTGCTGGTCGGTCAGGCCCGCGACGGAGTACGGGAATTCCATAGCCGAGGTGTGGTGCAGCTTGAGCAGCCGGCCCCAGCGGAATGCGGCGAATACATTGGCCAGATCGCGAACTGAGAGGTATCGCGGCACGTCAAGGTCGATCTGGTAAACTGCCCGGGCTAGCTCTACCAGATCGTCGGCACACCGTTCTAGCGCCGCCGACTTCGTCCGGTAAATCGTTCCGCCGGGGTTCTCAGTGCCGAGCTTCTCACCATGCACGGGCGAGTAGCGTGAACTGGCCTTGCATTGCATCCAGTCGCAGGCAGCGAGCAGTTCCCAGCTGATCCCGGCGTGAGCGGCAACGTCCCGGTAGAGAGGCTCCGCACGGACAAGCGGCGCCCTGGCTGCCGCCAAGAAGGCGTTCATGACCGACGGCGGAATCTGCAGCTGATACTGGCTCGTACCCGGGCGAACAGCACGAGCGCGCCGCCTTCGGTCGCTGATCGGCGTCGGCATTCTCCGGGCGGATACGTTCTGGGTCGATGGCATCGCCCCGGAAAGCGGCTGGCCAGCGTCGGATTGCACGGCCTGCACAGGTGATGTGCTCGGTGATGGTGTGGCGCGTGCTGACTGTCCAGCCGGCTGCGCAGTAGTCGGTGCCGGTGCAGCCTGTGCCGGGCTCGGTACTGGGGCTGTTGGCTGCGCCACTGGGGCTGTTGGCTGCGCCGGGCCTGGTGCTGGTGCAGCGGGCTGTGCCGGGCTCGGTACCGGTGTTCCCGGCCTGCTTGCAGACGGCACGGCAGAGGCATGTTGCTGACCCGGGATTGACGCGCTGCCTGCCCCTGCCGCGGAAGAATCAGTGGCTGGCGTCGTGCTGTCGTAGCGATACAAGTGATGTCGCCGCATGAGGCCGATGAGCTTCGCGCCATAATCGGGATCCGTGGCGTAAATGCCGGTCAGGGCGGCGGCGAACGCATTCGGATCGTGCCGATCAGTCATGGCCTGCCGGTAGTAGCCACTGGTCGCCAGCAGCTTGCCATGATCGTCGATGCCCTCGGCAATGTCATGGTACACGCGGAATGAGGCAACGTTCGTCACCGAGTGGCCATTCTCGAACTCTTGTGTCGGCAGCGAGTCGCCGCCAGCGGGACCCGTACCTTTGATCCCGAACAAGTTGTGATCCTTGGTAGCCAGGCTGCTCCGGCCCCAGCCAGATTCATCGATTGCCTGAGCGATCGTTACCGCCGCCGGAACACCGTACTTGCGCTCGGCGGCCACCGCTCCCGGCGCGATGGCGCCGATGAATTCCTGCTGAGCGGTGATGTCATTCAGCGGCGGGGTGGCGAGTCCGGGGTGGTGCCTGCGATACGGCCTTCCCGATGTTGCATTCGATCCGCCAGATTCCCGCCGATGGGAAGTTGCAGTTATGCCGGGGATGGCTGCGGTGCCCGATGCGGCCACTTGCGCCGCAACGGCGGGCGGTGCTGAGAAGCCTGACCCAGGCAGCTGCGCACTGGCCGATTGCCGCTGGCCAGCGGTGGCCTGTGCCTGCTTCGGCGTCGCGCTGCCAGCAGACGCCGTGCTGCCAGGTGACGCGCTGCCGTGCGACGTGGTGCTCTGCGACGCGCTGCCCTGCGACACGCTGCCGCGTCCGGTGCCTTCCTGTCCCCGGGAGCCGTGGCGCGGCGCCGCTGGCCGGGCTGCGACAGGGCTGGGCGCTGGCGTCCGCGTCGAGGGAATTGCGGCGCCGCCAGGCCGACGGGCAGAGGTCGGCCTGGCATGACCAGAGGCAGCCGCAGCCGGGATTGCCGCCTGCCCAAGGTTTGCCCGGCCGCGCGAAAGGTGCCGCTGGTGCCGCGGGTGGTCGCGCATGTCAGCCGGCGCCAGTTGGCTACCCGACGAGGCCGCATGGCCATTAACCAGGTTGCCTGCAGCCCCGGGCAGCTCACCGTTGTTGACGAATCCGACGATGCCCTGAGCGTCGAGCGGATCACGATACTCGTGGGCGTTGACGGAGAAATTTGGCAAGGAATCGCCGCCGACAGTCTTTAGGACGCCGCCAGCATACTTGCGTACTACTTCGACGTGACCGCTAAACAATACCCAGTCTCCCGGCAATGGCTCATAGCCGTCGCTTAGCGGATGCCAGCGATGATGAGCGGCAGCATCCTGGCGGATCGAGATAACGCCGGGCGAACGCGGATTGGAGTCGACTCGGACGTCGGCCCATTTCTGCAGTGGCCACGGGTAAGAGGTACCGCCGGTGACCCAGCTTTGCCGGCCAACCACCTGGGCGGCCAACTCCAGCGTCAGGCTGGCAAAGGCGGCGCACGATTGACCGTGATCAGCACCATCAATGCTGTCGTTCTGCCAGATGATCGCCTGCATCTCAGCCGCAGTCCTGCTCTTGGCCATCCGGAGGTAGTAATTGGCCACGTTGACGATGGCCGAGCGCAACATCGCATCATTCGCATGCGCCGGTTGAACTGATTGCTGCATGGCCAGCAGGCTGATCGGCATGCCGGTAGGCGATGTGAGGTCAGGTACCGTACCGGGGACGAACGCGAACCCAGTTATCGCACCGCCGGTGGTGAGGCTCACGAGCGCAGTCACGTGCTGCCATCGGGGCCTGGCCACGGAATGCATAAGCTCACCTCTCCCAGGATCGCGTTGGCGGCCGTTAGGCTTGCTGAGGTTTGCAACAGTCGATTGGGTCTAGGCCAGCGGTTTAGAGCTTGGCAGCTGCTTGAGGATTGCCTGGACCCGCTGGTCGCCGGGGTTGTCTGCATTCTCGAACAGCACGGCGGCGGCCTGAGCGGCAGCGGGCGCGGCGCCGACGACCCACTTCTGGAAGACGTCGGCGACCAAGGCGGCCTGGCCTGCCGGGTTAGTTACCGGCTTGGCACAGAGGTGGGGGAATCCCTGCCGCGATGTGATTGCAGCTGACCCGGTGTACCGTACGCAGTTTGCCGGATGGCCTTCCAGCCCGGTCTGCACAGCCGGATGTCCATTGGCGCGAGTACGGGCCGCTCCGCCGATGATGTTGTTGATGGCCCGCGCCGCCACCTGCAGGCTGTCGATCGGATTGGTCGGGTCGTACGGGTGGTGAAGATTCAGCGACCAGGCCACTTGGCCTCCCTGGCCAGGCAAAATTGGCTCCAGGCCAACTCGGCCAGTTCTGGCGTCCGCGAAATCTGGGTTATTTTCGCTGGTCAATATCGCGAACACCCAGAGAATCTGCCGGGTCCCCTTAGCGCAAGCAAAGTTCACCTGACCAGGCTCAGATTTCACGTCCGGATTCTGGCAGGCCTTGGCAACCTCGCGCTGCACTGTCGCCACGCTCGATGGCCACGCCGCCCCCTTGCCGAACTGCATCACCACGAGGACGGCAGCCAGTACCAGCGCGACCGCCGTTCCCGTCGCCAGCATACGGGCAACTGAGAGACCGGGATGATGGGCGCTGCGCCGGCCATGATTGACAAGGATCTCGGTCCGCCCCTCGGGCGAGTACGACTGGTCAGCGGCATCCACGTGGGCCGGGCCGGGTCCCTTATTGGGCACGTCATAGAGGTCTGACATGCTCTCGCAGGTGTCAGACAGTTGACGCTCGAGTTCTGCAGCCCGGTGCCGCAGATCAGCAAGCCGCTGGCTCGTCAGGCGGATGTTGGATTCGACTTGCGTCCTCATTCTTCACCTCTAGCGTACGGCCTTGTATCCGGCATATCCCCGGCGTTAGGCTCACCGGCGCAAACCTACTTCCGTGGCATTCATCAATCCTGGTATTACTGACAATTCGCGGAGCTGCGCTTGAGGTCAGCCCGGTCGGCGCAGCCGCCAGTTATCGGCCATTCACGCGATAGCCCAGTCCCCGGTTGGCTATTTTGGCGGCCGGTTACCCGCAATGACCTGCATCGTGCCGACCTCCTTCGATTGCGCCGCATTGACGATCGTCGGCGGTGGTCGTGGCTCAGTGCGGCGTGCGTCGCGGCAAGCACCCCCCGGCTCGCTCGCACCGGCCGCGCACCGGCTCAGGCCAGGCCGCCAGGTGGTGTTCAAGCCAGCGAGGCACGCGCCTGGCGCGGTCGGTGCACGCGCAGGGAAGCGCCGGACCGCGACGGTGCTGCGAGTGACTTCAGGCATGTTGGCTATTAGAACACATGTACGAGCTAAGTGTGAAGAGCGATCCAAGTTGGAACACACATTCGTGCGATCCACATCTGGCTCACCTGGGCTACCGGGCTGCGCGGACATCCGGCTGGCCGGCCGGCGGCCACATTAGGCCATGCGCTCTGGCTACGGTAGCCGTCGGCGCTCCCATGGTGGCCGTCGGCGCAGGTCCGGTCAGCGCATGCCGCGCAGCAGTATGCTGCCGCAGACGACCTGCCGTACGCTGCTGCCGGGGCCCGCATACGCCAGGTCGCCGCCAGCGGCCCCTGGTATCTGCGCCTCGCCGCGGATGTCAGCAGAAGCGGCCTGGAGCCCGGCGAGCCCCCCTGCCGCCTAGATGGGCCGGGCAAGCGCATGATCGACGAAATTTCCAGTGCTGGTCCGAAAATGAGACCTTAGCTGGGCGGGCGCTTGTGGCGGCTGGCGGCCGGTTAGGCGGTGGCGGTCAGGGGCTGCCCGGCGGGTAGGCCGGGGGCCTGGATGGTGACCTGGTAGCCCAGGCGTTCGAGGCTGCGGACGTGGTTGCGGGCCTGCCGGCGGGCGTGCATGCGGGTTTCGTAGTAGCCGGCGCCCAGGTCGGTGTAGCGGGCGTCGGGGTCGCTGAGCAGGGCGTGCATGATGGTGAGCATTGAGTTGCCGGTCGCGGCCAGGGCTTTCTTCTTGGGCATGCGCCTGGTTAGCCGCCGGTACCGGGCGCCCAGGAACGACTGGGTGCGCCCGGCGCTGGCGGCGCCCTCGCCCAGGGCGGCACCCAGGTAGGGGTTGCCGCGGCCGGTGGCGTTGCTGCCTTTGCGTTTCCCGGCGGACTGTTTGACCTGGGGGGACCATCTGGCCCAGGAGACCAGGTGGGAGGCGGTGGGGAACACCGTCATGTCAGTGCCGATCTCGGCGATGATGTCCTGGGCGCAGATGGCCCCGATCCCGTCGATCTCGTCCAGCTGCCCGGCCTGGTGCAGGTACGGCTCGATCAGCACCTCGATCCTGGCGGTGAGCTGCTCGATCTGGGCGGTGTAGTGGTCGATGGTGGCCGTCAGGGGCTGCCCGGCGGCGTGCTCGCCGGTGAAGAAGGAGCATTCCAGCGCCTCCTCCAGCCGGCGGATCTTGCCGCGCATCGTGCCGCGGGCCAGCTGCGCCAGTGCCCGGGGGCCGCGCTGCCCGGCGGCCAGCGCGTTCAGCATGTCCCGGCCCGAGGTCCCGTGGATGCCGGGGATCACGGACGACAGTTTCAGGTGGCCGTCTTCGAGCAGTTTTTCCACTCTCTGCTTCTCGGCGGTGCGGGCCTGGGTGAGGTGGCGGCGGTAGCGGGTGCGGGTGCGCAGGCGGCGGATCGGCTCGGGCGGCACGAAGCTGGAGCGGATCATGCCCCGCTCGGTGATCCTGGCGAGCCAGATTGAGTCGGCCCGGTCCGTCTTCGGGCGCCCTGGCAGGGCTTTGACCTGCGCGGCGTTGTACAGCTCGCAGTCGAACCCGCGTGATTCCAGCAGGAAGAACACAGGTTTCCAGTAGTCACCGGTTATCTGGGGTAACGAAGATCAAAGACGGTGTTGCCGCAGGTAGGGCTCTCACGTACGCGTCTGCGACGGGCAGGGCAAAAGCGCCATCGACGAGAGGCCGCAGCGGGATGAGCTCTATTGTCGGCTGCCCGCGTGGCGGAGGCTGCCCAGATAATCCGTCCGCGACGGAAGGAGAAACGGGCAAACCAGGACCGTCACCGGCCGTGGCAGACGCCCGCTGGCGACCCCGGATTACGCCGTGGCCTCCATGCCGATCTTGGTGACACCCCAGCAGCGCAGCCAGTCTCCCAGCGACTCCAGTTCCCTGCGAGTGGTGCCGAAGGTCCGGGTCTCCTGCTGGCGGCGGCCCGGGCGGGTGTCGCCGGGCACCCGGATGGCGGCCTCGACCTCGGCCTCGGCGATGTCCAGGCCGGCCACCCGCTCGGCGAACAGCGGCTCGTCTTGCACGTCTTGCATTCAGGGCTCCTACGATGAGAGGGCAGTAATTGCGGGCGCGGTCGTTCGCAGGAGCCAGGGGCAAGCGGGAAATCTGGTCCGCGGGCTCGAGGCACCATTTAGCGACCCTGAAGATCGGCTCCCGGCGTCAGACTCTTAGACGGGTCAGGCCCGCCAAGGAGTAAACGACGTCAGCGAACGACCGCGACCACAGCCTCTCAGGCCACCCCGCGCCCACGCGAACATCCGCGGGCAACGACCCGGCACACCACCACGGCAGCGCCCGGCGCAGCCGGGCCCACCACGACGGCGGGTCAGCTGCCGGAATTTTCACGCCGAAGCGGCGTCATCTCGGGGGCACCGGCGACTCTTAGGACCTTGCTATCAGATGATTCAGCCAGGCGAGCATTAGCGTCCCGGCCGATTGGCCGGATGAACTTCTCCGCCAGCAGGACGGGCCTATCCAGGCAGCAGGCTCGGCGGCACCGGTCGGTCCGTGCAGGCTCCAGATATCGCGATCGGAAATGCAAGCCTCGCCATCGGTCACACGAAACTAGCACTTGGATCCGGACGATCCGCCTTCCGTTTGCCGAGAGGCCCGGTTACCACCACCGCGACCTCGGAACTCGACACCGGCTTCGAGAAGGAGGCGGCGGACACGGCCGATGCTGTACCCGGTCTGCGCACAGATCTGGCGAATGCTGCTGCCGGCTGCGTAACGTTGCAGCAGGTCAGCTCCTATGTCGTCACGCTGCGGACTGGACAGGCGCTGGCCTGGTTGCAGTTTGGGTGGCTTCGTCATGGTCAGATCTTGTTACCAATAGTGCCTTCACCACCAGCCCCATAGGCCGGCCATTGCCTGCCCCGGGGAGTGGTGCAGGGATCAGCCTCGTCGCCCCAGGCGGCCCAGCCCGGCCGTGGATACCGGGCAAAGAGCTCAAGGTACGGGCCGGGTGAACAGGCCTGGACGAGGTCGTACGTTTCGTCAGGCTTGCGCGAGTGCTCGCGCTTGCGAGTCTCGATGATGTTGACTTGGCGGCGGCCTGGCGGCAAAGTTCGCAGCGAGCCACGAACTCCGAAAAGAATCAGCTCAGTCACGTTCCGGAAATAAAAGCCGACGCCCCGCCCATCAGGACCGCCATCTTTCCGGCGTTTGGCCCAGACAAGATTCGAAACGTAGCGGAAGCCCCAGCTCTCCATGACCTGGAGGCCCTCGGGAAGCAGTGCATTCGGCACCCACAGGTACAAGTGGGCGCTGTCAGCAAGGACGTCAGCGACCGGCAAGCCGCAGATGTTCTCTGCGGTCATGGTGTCATAACGATCAAGTCGCCGATGCTCCGGAGCGACTTTCCCGGTCCGGTTGACGAACCGCCATGGCGGATCGGCCAAGAGCGTTGACCACCCGCCTGGAGTCTCCGGCAGCGGCGGCAGCGCCCCGCCTCGCATGTCAGCTCTCACCGGCGGCGCATGCGGGCACTGTGCCGGCTGACTGCCCGGGGCTGACTGACTGCCCAGGTCAAGCAGCGGGTCGACCGTCACCCGTGGTACCTCCTTGCGGATCGTGCCACAAGTTACCAGCAACGTCTGACGCTCAGCATCTGTGGGGCTGCCCGGCCAGCGGGCCTGCGCTGACCAGGTGCCGCGGGAGCCAGCGGCAGCCATTATCCCGGAAGGGTGCAGCTCGTTTGGAGTGAGCTGGCCGGTCAGGCACCGAGCGTGTACTGGCCCTGTACGGTGCCGGGGTAGAGTTGCTGGTGCTCGCGGGCGAGGTGGAAGCGCCAGTACTCCTGGAAGTCGCCGTTGCTGATGACCGCACGCAGGGTGAGGACGGCTTCGGCACCGTCCAGGCCCCATCTGGCCCCTCCTATATCGAGGCGGTCGGCGATGAGGTGCCGGCATGCGCCTTCGATGATCCCGGTCGCGATCGGCCAGCCGGCTTGGAGGGCCTGGTCGTAGCGGAGGAACTGCAGCTTTCTGCCCAGGTACCGCACGCACGTGTCCGCTCCTGTGCGCTGGTTGCCCGTGAGGCCGGCGGCGTCTGCCTCGGCTGTGATGGCGGCGGCTGCCCGTTCGCTGTCGCCGGCCAGCACCGCGAGGGCCTTGACCGCGACCCAGTCCTCAGCGGCGGGATCGCCGGCCGCGTGCAGGCCCCACGCCGCTTTCCAGAGATATTCGAGAACATGACTTATGTCGATGATGACGTGAATTGCGGTGCCGCGGCGCGCGGCCTCTGCGCGGATCAGCTCCAGCTGGTGCTCGGCGCCGTCGACCAGGACGACCCAGGTGCGCAGGTGGCCGGGATCGCGGGCCTCGGCCTCGTCGAACGCGGCGGCGATCATCTCGGCGGGGTCGCGCCGTACCGATCCGGACAGCCACTTCGACCTCGCGCGGGGGCCCTTGCGGGGTTCACGGGTTCCGCAGCGGCCGCCGGGCGGGGCGATCACGTTGTGCGGGCGGCGTTTCGCGGGCTCGGCGTCGTAGACGGTGACGAGCGCGGCCATCCGCTTGCGGTTCGGCTTCTCCCCGGCCGGCAGCCGGGTCCGCATCTTCCCCAGGCGGGCGGCGGCCCTCGCGGTGGCGGCGCGCAGCGCCCCGGGGCGCATCACGATGCCCTTGCAGTCCGCGGACAGGATCAGCAGCGTGGCTGACGTGCACGGCTCCGGGATCCGGGCGGCGTAGAACGCGGGGATATCGGCGGCGGCACCGGTGACGGCCTGCTCAAGCTGCCGCTTGCCCATCACCGGGCCGCAGCGGCGGGTAACCGCGTCGTGCGCGGCACCGAACGAGCCGCGGGCGGCCTCGAGCGCGGCCAGCTTCGCCAGGCAGTGAGAGTGCCGCCCGGCCGGAAGCGACAAGGCCGCATCAGCCGGGCACCAGTTGCCCGCTCCCGGTTTCCGCCAGGCGCACCGGGTCACCCGCACCGTGCCGAACAGGGTGGCCAGCCCCCTGCCGTGCCCGGTCTCCAGCCGGGTCCGAGCGATCCCGTCCGTGCCCGTCACCGGGGCACGGCGCTCGCGGGCCTGCTGTTCTTCCCGCGCCGCCCGCAGGTCGAAGTGGTCCTGCAGCAGCTGCCGCAGTACCTCCCGTCCTTCGCTCGTCCAGGAGCTCCTCCAGCTCGCCGGCCGTCAGGCCGGCCGCAGCGGGCCCGGCGAGCTCGGCGGCCAGCCCGTCGAAAATGGCCTTCGACGCGGCGAACGGATCATCAGGAGGGACTGCGCAGTACGCTGCCATGAAGGGTTCTTCTTCCTTGAGGTCCGGATGGAGTAGCACCTTCGAACCTAGGAAGAAGAACCCGTTACCGTCCGGGTTTCCCTGTTTTCCCTGAGTGATCCGGCAGAGTGAACAGGCCTCCGGGCACCCCCGGCCAGCCAGCCCCGCGCAGCCAGCAGCTTCAGCTTCGACCGCAGGCCCTCCACCTTCGACCTGTCCGTGGCCAGCCCCGCCGCGACCGCGAACTCCGCCGCACGCAGCGGGCGCCCCGCGTCGGCCGCCACTTCCAGCAGGTCCTGATACGCCCGCGGCAGCGCCGACGCCTCAGCGCCGTCCTGCCACGGCGGCACCGTCACCGCCCCGATCGGCGAGGCCTGCCGCGGTTCCCCCGCGAACCCGCCAGCCTGCTGCCCGGCAGGCGGCTCAGCAACGGCCGGCCCTCCCAGAAGCCGCGTGACTTCCTCCCGGGCGATCACCAGCCGCGAGACCTGCTCTTCCGCCCTGGCCAGCTCCTCCGCAAGCTCCTCGATCCGGCAGCGCAAACGATCCGCCCCGGCCCGTGCCGCCGCCTCCCGCCGCCTGAGTTCCTCGATCAGCGAGCCCATCCACGGCTTCCTTCCCCTGCACGCGACGGTAGAAGACCACATCGCCGATCAACCGGAGATCAGGCAAACCCGCAGGTCAGAAGTCCCTTGTACCCATCTGCGGTGTTCGGCGGGGCGATGACCGTCGCTGCGTTGGGCCCCGGTTCTGGTCCTGATCTGCGGTATTCCGGCCGGGTCTCAGTTCGCCCACGGGGGCACGATCCGGCTGCCGTCGGCCATGACCGCCTCAAGACCGGACGTCGTTGTCACCCAGGCTGTGGCACCGGCCGTCCCACCGTCCAGGCGCAATTCGCTGTCGGCTGGCACGAGGACGACATCACCCGCAGCGAGAACCGTGGCTATCCCGTCCAGCGTGACGGTGAGTTCCCCTTCAAGCAGGAGCAGTACCTCCTCCCGAGTGGGCCGGTGGGCGACTCCACGCAGGCCAGCGGGCACATTCAACTGCCAGGCGCAAAGCTGCGCGCTGCCTCGTGACGGCGCCACGAACGAACTGAACGTGCTGCCGTGCACCTGGTGCACGGCGGCGTCGGCTGAGCGAATGACTGGCATGGGTCCTCCAAATGGTCAAGTCAGTTGACTACATGGTCAAGCACATTGACCTGTATGTCAAACTGAGTCATGACTGACGACAGCGGCGTGGCCGTAGCGATGCTCGTCCTAGGCGCCGCGACGCAGGTTGTTGACGGGATCCAGCACGGGCTGGCCGAGCGGGGATTCGCTGATGTCCGGCCCGCCCACGGGTTCGCCTTCGTCCGGATCAGCACAGGCGACGCCTCGATGATCGACGTCGCCGGCTACCTGGGCGTGACCAAGCAGGCTGCCAGCCAGCTCGTCGAGCAGCTTGTGCAGCGCGGGTACGTCATCCGCGAAGCCGACCCCGGTGACGCCAGGTCCCGGATACTGAAGCTAACCGAACGCGGCTGGGCGTGCACCCGGGCCGCCGAGCAGGCCGCCGCCGACACCACCGACGCCTGGAGACGCCAGCTCGGCACCGCCGCTATGGGCGCCTTGCAGTCAGCCCTTCAGGCGGTCGTACCACCGGGTCGGCTCCGCCCGGCGTGGTGACATGCGTCGCTGACCATTCCGGCCAGGGTGCGGTACTGGTAAGCCCGGAACCGGTCATAGACGGCGGGAAGTTCGCTCAGGTGCTGACGGGCCTGCCGGGGGTGACCGCCGCCGCCCGGGTCCTCGTCGGCGCCGGGTACGAGCGGGCCACCATCCGTGCCGTGGCTTCGGCCGCAGGAGCGGACGCAGGCCTTCGTCGCGAAGCGCACCGTTATCTCACGATGAGCCGCGCCATGCGGTCAGAACTCACGAACAACGACGGCATGGAGCCCCCACGCGGCCGGCGATCCCGCCGCCGAGGACTGGGTCGCGGTCAAGGCTCGCGGTACTGGCCGGCGGCAGCGGCCGGGCCGCCGCCGCGATCACCGCCGAGGCTGGCGCCGCCGGCCTGACGGGCAACCAGCGCACAGGAGCGGACACGTGCGTGCGGTACCTGGGCAGCAAGCAGGAGTTCCTCCGCTACGACCAGGCCCTCCAAGCCGGCTGGCCGATCGCGACCGGGATCATCGAAGGCGCATGCCGGCACCTCATCGCCGACCGCCTCGATATAGGAGGGGCCAGATGGGGCCTGGACGGTGCCGAAGCCGTCCTCACCCTGCGTGCGGTCATCAGCAACGGCGACTTCCAGGAGTACTGGCGCTTCCACCTCGCCCGCGAGCACCAGCGACTCTACCCCGGCACCGTACAGGGCCAGTACGCATTCGGCGCCTGACCGGTCACCTCACTCCTAAGGAGCTGCACCCATCCCGGAAGCGGCTCTTTGCGTCCGCATTGCCAGCCGCGCCGGTGTGGCCGTCAGGACCTGGACCATTGAGGTACGGGAGGATGACCGTGATGCTGTATGCTTTCCGCCCGGCAAGCCCTGAGGACGCCGGTCAGCTTGCCGCCATTCACGTGCGGTCATGGCAGCGCGCCTACCGCGGTCTGCTGCCGGACGAGTACCTCCAAGGGCTTGACCCGGCGGATCGCATCCAGCGCTGGCGGCGCATCGTCAGCAAGACTAACTGGCCGCGGGGGGCTGGCGTGCTTGTTCTCGCCGCTGACGCAGGTTTGCTTGGCTTCGCATGTTTCGGGCCCTCGCGCGACCAAGACGCCAATCCTGAGCAGGTCGCGGAGATAGCAGCGATTTACCTGCTGCCTGAGGTTTGGGGCAAGGGGCTAGGACGGCAGCTGATGGCAGCATCGGTGGAGTCCCTTGCCGTGGCCAGATATGCGCAGGCAACCCTATGGGTGCTCGATTCTAATGTCCGGGCCAGGCGCTTCTATGCCGGCAACGGCTGGGCTGAGGACGGGGCAGCCAAGCAGGACGATACGCTCGGCTTTTCGATGATCGAGGTGCGGATGCGCAGACCGCTGCCCTGAGCCGGTGGCAATGAGCCGAGGAACAGCTCGGACACGCGCAAGCCGGTGCGGCCGAACCTGGCCAGCGCATTAGGTGGCCGCTGTGCCGGCGAAGGCCTCGGCGGCAAGGCGGACGATCTCGTCATGCGGCACGTCGCGGAGATGCTGGTCGAGCGCCCACCGATGGCCGAATGGGTCGATGAACTGTCCGGTCCGGTGGCCCCAGAAGGCGTCGTGCAGCGGCTCGACCTGCGCTGCGCCCGCGTCGAGAGCCGCCTGCCACGCGCTGTCGGCATCCTCGACCGGGAGATGCAGCGCGCCGTAGGTTCCGCCGAGCGTGAGCGGCGACACGATGCCCAGGTCAGGGAACCCGATCAGTCTCGGCCGACTTCGCCCCGCCGAGTGCCGCCTGCTGCCACTGAGGGTGCCCGGCGGCACCATGGCCGCCGGGTTAGGCGGCCGATGGACGAGCGCCCGGAACTCCGCGAGGCCATTCTGGCCGCGACGGCCGGCCTGCTTGACGGCAGGCAATTCGGCGACCTCGCGGTCAGCGACGTCCTGGCGGCGGCCGGGGTGTCGCGCGGCACCTTCCAATTCTATTTCGACAGCAAGCATGACGTGCTGGCTGAGCTGGTCCGGCGGGCGGTCGCGCTTGGCCACGACGCCGCCCGTCCCTGGCTGGCCGGCCCGCCCGACAAGAATGCGGCATTGCGCGCCGGGATCACGGCCGGCGCCCGGTTGTGGCAGGCGAACGACCCGATCCTGCGCGCCATCGTGGAAAACTGGCGCACTGACCCGCGGCTGACGGCGCTGTGGCTAGCGCAGATGCAGACCTTCACCGACGCCACGCTGGCCCAGATCCGGAGCGACCCGCGGGCACTGCAGCGACTTGGCGGCATCGCTATCGCCGCGCTCGCAAGCTCGCTGACCTGGCTCGGCGAGCGGCTGTATTACCTCGCCGCGACCGGCACCCCGCCGTTCGACGATCAGGAGACCCTGATCTCGATGATACTGCATATCTGGACGTCCGCGCTTTACGGCGGATGACACCGCCGCGACGGCCCGCGGCCGAATGGCCGATGGCCGAAAGGTGAAGCCTGGGCGTCCGCGCGGTCCGGTTCCTGCGGCTGCTGGTCGAGACGGCGGGTTCGCTGTCGGTAGCGCCAGGTGTAGCCGGGCCACGGGGCGGAGTTCCGCCCGTGCTTGTGCAGGTACCAGCTGGAGCATCCGCCGGTGGCCGAATGCCGCCCGACGGCTATTCTGGCGCAGCCAGCGCCGAGGACGGCCGCGCGGTAGGGCCGGCGATCTACTGTCACGCGGCCTCCCGCTAGTGACTAACCGTTGCCTGGTCGTGCCGGCCCGTCCCGGGGGGGCTGCCAGGACCGGCAACGACGCCGGGCTGCTAGATCTTGCACTGAGGCTGCTATGAACGGAGGCGCGCCGTCAAGGGCCGACTTGCCGCGTTGGCAGCTGCCCGCCCGCAGGTGGGGCGGGCACCGGCGTCCTTTGGGGCCAAGCGCGGGCCGGTGACTGGGCGAGACAGCTCCGCGTATGATGAACTGGCTGGCCAGTGCCGCTGCGGGGCCTGCCCTGACAAGTATTTGCACGGGGTCTGCTAGAATTCTGCAATGCTTGCTCCGGCCGATCGCGGAAGGCTGCGCCAGTGACTACCTTCGCAGAGACTCCGGCGACCGCACGGAAATCCTGGCAACGGCTCGACTCCTACCTGTCGGTGCTGGGCAGCGAGGATGCGGAGATCCTGCGCTCCGACATCGCCCGCCTACTCGCGGACGTAAGGCCGGCCGACGGCCGGATGGCGCGGTCGCACCAGACCAGGCGGGCCATCGTAGACGCCATGCGTGCGCTGCATGCCGAGGGTGACTTGCGGCCGACGGCGCCCCGGGTGGCGGCGCGCGCCGGGGTGTCACTGCGCACGGTCTGGCAGCATTTCGCCGACATGGAGGCGCTTCTGCTGGAGGCCGGTCGGCGGGATCTTGAAATCCTGCTGCAGATCGTCCGGCCGATCGGGACGGATCTGCCGCTGGCCGATCGAATCGAGCTGTTTGCCGATCAGCGCACCCGGGTGCACGAGCAGATGACCCCGGGCTGGCGGGCGGCCCGCATCCAGCAGCCATTCTCGCCCGAGTTGCGGCGCAGCAAGAAACGAATGACCGCGCTGGGCCGGGCCGAGCTTGAATCGGTATTCGCTGCCGAACTGGCCGTGCTGGCCGGCCAGCAGCGCAAGGCACTGGCCGATGCGCTGCACGGGATCAGCATCTGGGCGTTCTGGGACTCGCTGCGCACTGACGTCGGCCTCAGCCCCCGGCAGGCCAGGGAAACCGTCGTCGGCGTCATCACCGCGCTGCTCACCCAGGCCGGGTTCAGCATCTAACCGCCGGCCTGGCCGCCGCGGCTCGCCCTGGGCGGTGGCTGAGCCCGGGTCAGCCTCGGGGCGCACTGGCGCTCAGCGCCTTGCGGTCCAGCTTGCCGACGCTGGTCAGCGGAAGCGCATCGAGGATGTGCACCCGCGCGGGCACTTGTGCGCAGCCAGCCGCTCGCGGGCGAAGGCGGTCAGGTTGGCAGGGAGCGCGGTGGCATTAGGGCAGAGTGATAAGAACGCGACAATCTCCTCGCCGAGCCTGGCATCTGGCCGTCCGACGACGCCGGCCTTGGCCACGGCGGGATGCTGCAGCAGCGCGTCCTCCACATCCCGCGGAAAGACGTTGAAGCCGCCGCGGATGATCAGGTCCTTCTTGCGGTCGACTACATACAGATAGCCGTCCGCGTCGAGGTGGCCGATGTCCCCGGTGTGCAGTCAGCCGCCCCGCATCGCGCGGGCGGTTTCCGCGGGGGACTTCCAATAGCCAGTCATCACCCCTTCGGATCGAACGCAGATTTCTCCATCGGAGCCGGGCGGCAGGTCCCGCCCACCGTCGTCCCGGATCACCACCCGGTAGCCGCGTATGGGCTGGTATGGGCGGGTATGGGCAGTCCAACTGAGCCGGGCCGGTATGCACCCGGCGGGGTGGTGGAGATCACCGCCCCGGACTCAGTGCAGCCGTAGCCCTCCAGGACCTGGCTGCTCGGCACTCGCCGCTGCCATTGCTCCCGGGTCTCGGCCGCCAGCAGCGCGGCGCCGCTGTTGACGTAGACAAGGTCCGACAGATCGGCGTCCTCGAGCGGCTGCGCGAGCAGCATCTGGATCATCGCGGGAACGACTGAGGTCCGCTGTATGCGGTATTCCTGAGCCAATATCACCCATTGCACGGGATCGAACCAGCGCTGCAGCACCGCAAGTCCCGGCTCAAAGACATGAAAGCCAACCAGCGTGACGATCATGCCGTAAGCATGCGACAGCGGCAATGGCACCAGCGCCGAAGTTATGCCCGGCGCCTCTGCGGATTCAAATGAGCTGGCGGAACAGCGGTATAGATTGCGGTGTGAGAGCATTACTCCTTTGGCCCGGCCGGTAGTGCCGCCGGGTATACATCAGCGCCGCGAGATCGTCGTCCGAACGGCTGGAAATGGTTCCTGCCCGGGCTGATTCGAGTTCGCCGAAATCGGTGCAGCGAACGTGCGCGGGAAGCTGCGCGCGGCCGCTGCCGACCACGATGAGGTGCCACAAGTGCAGTGCGCCGCCCGCCGCCGCCGCCGCGGTGGCGAGCAGTTCCGGTGTGGTGATCACCGCGACGGCACCGAGTCCGCGAGGATGTGCTCGAGCTCGGGCGGAGTCACCAGGAACACGACGGGCGTCACGACGGCCCCGGCCCGCCAGATCGCGTTGTACGCGATCGGGACCTCCGGGCAGTTGCCATCAGCACGACTATCCGGTCGCCGGGCACGATCCCGAGGCCGGACAGCCCCGAGGCGGCAGACTGGGCCCGGCCGAACAACTGGCCGGAGCTGTAGTGCGTGTGGCGCAGAGCGGAACCTGGAGCGCCGAGGCAGCAGGCGCCGACAAGGGCCCGGGCCAGCTGACCACCGGCGTCGGTGCACCAGGCGCTCAGCGGTGCCCAGAGCCTGTCCGGCGGGCTGGGTTCCATCGATGCCGGCCAGCAATCGCTGACCAGCGGACTTGACACCATTCACCAGGGACAGGCCACCCTTACCAAGGGCTTGACGTCAATGCATTCCGGACAGCAGAGCCTGACCGGCGGGCTGAGCACGATCCACTCCGGACAGCAGAGCCTGACCGGCGGGCTGAGCACGATCCACTCCGGACAGCAGAGCCTGACCGGCGGCCTCAGCACCATCCACAGCGGCCTCGAGTCGCTGGCGAGCGGGCTTGCCACGGTGCACGGCGGCCAGGCGAACCTGACCGGCGGCCTGCAGCAGATCGCGGGCGGTCTGGCGCAGCTCGCCGGAGGCACGGACACCGCCATCGGCGGTGCCCAGCAGATCAAGGGTGGCGTCGAGCAGGCGCTGCAGCTAATCGGCAGCACGAACGCCAATGCCACGGCGGTTCTCAACGGTGTAGCCGGCGGGCTCGATCAACTGATCGGCGGGCTGCAGAACGCCAAGTCCGGGATCGGCGCGCTGCAATCCGGCGCGGCAGCCGCGCTGTCCGGCGGCAAGCAGGTGCACAGCGGCCTCAAGCAGGTCAAGAAGGGCGCAGTCGGTCCGCATTCCGGCCAGATCAAGGGCGCCGGCAACGCCTCCCTGCAGCAGATCGCGATCCTGACCGCCGGCGCCAGCCGGGCTACCACTGCGCCAGGCGGGGCCGGGCGGACATATGTGCTGACCCAGGCGCCGAATGCGCTGAAGCTGGCATCGTTTACCAGGCCAGGCAGCACGAAGTCCAGCTACAACACCGGCCGCGAGATCGTGCTCGGCGCCGGTGCTGGGCTGCTCGTGCTGGCTCTGGGCGTGTTCGGCGGCCTGCTGGTCGGTCGGCGCCGGGTGGCATAGCGCGCCGAGTGCAGCCGCGGCGCCGGGCCAGCGACGGTCCGGCGCCGCAGCTGCGCCCGCCACGTGGCTGGCTTATCGCGACGCGTCATTCTCCTCGGTGAGGAAACGCGGGCCGAGCGGCGGCCATGACCCTGGCCGTAGGCCAGCAGGAACCAGAGCCGGGCGAGTCCGTCGACTGCCTCAAGGGCGCCGTCGTCATCACCCAGGTGGATCGGCCGGAAGCCGATGTCGGCGATGAGCAATATAGCCGGTGCCGGAACGCTCGCCGGGTGCCTCGCGTCAGGCGGCCAGCACACTGATCGTGATCAGGACGGCGTCATAGATGAAATGCGCCATGATCGTGCGTGCGAGCCGGCCGTGTTTCTGGAACGAGCGGGTCAGCAGGTAACCGACCGGGATGGTCAAGAGAAAGCCGAGTCCGTAGTACACGTGATAGCTGGTACGCAGGCTCAGGCTGAGCAGCAGCGCCCGTCGCGGCGTCCAGCCAAACTGCCCGAGCCTGGTCAGCAGGTAGCCGCTGACCAGCGTTTCCTCGGTAACGGCGGTGATCGCCGAAACGGCCAGCCCGAAGATGATGTAATACTTCGGCACGTGCCCGGTTTGGACCTGACTGAACAGGCCGCTGTGCCGGGCTATCAGCGCGCTGAACGGTAGCGCGATCAGCAACGTCACACCGTAGCCGGCGGCCGCGAGGCCGAGCCCCGGCCACAGGTCGCCGCGCCACCCGGACGGGCTCAGCCCGAGTGCTGCCGGTCCCTGCCCGGTCCGGGTCAGCAGCAACAGCGCGAGCGGCACCACGGCGCCTACGGCGAGATAGCTGAAGATGCCAAGAACGAGATTCTCCACCGGATGCCCGGGCACGACCGTCGGGAACCTGTTGATGTCGCTTACCCCGCCCAGATGCGCGGCGAGGACGTCAACGGCGGCGACGATGCCGGGCAGCAGGAACGCTGCCTGGACGAACCAGGTCTCCGCCACTAAGCCGCGACGGGACGGACCCGCTATCCGGTCCGGCCCCGACGGGACAGCCGACGACGGGACAGCCGGGGCCCAGTAGACCCAGTTGTCCGGCGGGGACGGCCAGTCCGGCGGGGGCTGCCAACCATCAGGCGGAACCCATCCGGCCGGCGGGTCGGGCCATCCAGGGGGCGACTGCCAAACCCAGCCGTGCTCGCTCATCCGCTCATGATCCCGCATGCCCGGGCCCAGCGGTCAGGCCGCAGGCCGGTCCGGTCAGACCGGCGGCCGCTGGTCGGCCCGGCGGCCGCTGGTCGGCCCGGCATCCGCGACGGGTCAGCCCGCGGTCAGGCGTTGGGCAGGAAGCAGATCCCGGAGTGGCCGGACACGCCGCCGCACGTGTCACTGCCAGCCTTGTTGGCGTCGAAGTTGTCGCTGGCGATCCACAACCCGCTGCTGGTGACCAGCATGTCGTCGGCACCGAGCCCGCGTGACCTGCTATAGAGTCCCGCTGTGCCGCTGGAGTTGACCAGCAGTTTCCCGGTGCCCGGCGCAAATCCGGCCATGCCGGGAGCGGGGATCGCGCCAGTACCAGCGAAATTGCAACCGTTCGAGTTGCTTGCCCACCGCTCGTGGCCGCCGACGTAGACGGTGCTGGAATCCGCCGCGGTAGAGAACAGCGAGTCACAGCCGGTGTAGTTGACCCACTTGTGACGGACCTTCCGGTTAGCCGACGAGAACGCCGAGGCGGCGTCGCACAGCCCGGTCCTGGGATCGGTCTTGTGCGTTCCGACGGGCCTGAGGCCATTCGCGGCGACATAGATCGTGCGGCCGTCCGGCGACCAGGACGCCGCCTGCGCGTAGAACGGCTCGCTGGCGGCGCAGGCATGGTTGAACTCGGTCGACCGCCACTTGGTTACCCGCGCCTGCTTACTGCCCAGGCTGAGCATGAAGATCTGCTCCCGGTGGGTGCCGTGCACCCGGGTGAAGTCGCCTTCCGCCAGCAGCCGCCGGCCGGTCGGGTTGAGCTGCTGGTTGTAGATCCGGGTCCGGTTGCCGACCACGCCAGGGAAGCTGTAGTGGCCCGAGATGGCCAGCCTGAGGTAGCGGTCGTCGCGGCCGGTCCTGGAGTTCAGGCTCGCGTAGAAGTTCCGCCCTGAGCCGTTGATGGACTTGAAGAATCCGCCGGTCAGCACGTGCCACCCGTGCACTACTACCGTCTCGACGGTCCTGTCCGCGCGGCGGGCGAACCGCTTCCGCACCGCGCCGGTCGAAGTGTTGACCTTCACGATGTTCCTGGCCCTGGTCCCGTGCACGCGGGTGAACGAACCACCCAGGTAAGCGCTGGAGCAGTTGCGGCCCTTGAACGCGATGGAATTGACCTCACCGTTTACGCCCGGCCGCCACCTGGTCACCGTGTACGGCGCGGTCGCCTTGAAGCTGAACGCGTTGCGCCGGGAGATGACCTTGCCGCCCTGGCTGATCTTGGTGAAACTGCCGACGGCGTACATCCTGCTGCCGCACTGCACGAGCTGCCTGACCTGCTCCGTCTTCCCGTTCGGGGAGAGCTGCGGCGTCCCGCTGGCCGGCCTGGGGGACACCGACTTGTGCTGGGCGGCGGTGGCCGGGCCAGCCGCGCCTGCGAAGGTGACCGCGAGCGTGCCCGCGGCAAGGCCGATCAGCGTCCTGGCGACCTGACCACGATTACAAAACATGCCACTCCCACCCAAACCATCCATTGCTGTCTATTGCGTAACGCCGAGTGTAGGGCCGCCGCGCATGCCATATGGCCAACGAGCGAGAGTTTGCCACTCTGAGACATATGCACGTTAAGGCATTGAAGCCCAGCCTGTTAGCTCCCGCAGGGAGGATCGCAGCGCGCGCTTGGAGTTGGCTATGCGGGTGCTCGGCTGGCTGTGCGGGTGCTGTGCTCCGCATGTGAGTGTGCTTGGCTGGCCAGGTGAAGCAAACGGCGCTTGCGGACCGCGTCCGGCGCGGGGATACGGTATTCGGCGCCTGGTCGGTGCTGCCGGGCGCGGTCAGCGCCCGGGCCGTGGCGGCGGTCGGTCTCGATTACGTGGCCATCGACCTGCAGCACGGTGCCGCGACCGAGCATGACCTGCCAGGGATGACGGCAGCCATCGGCCTCGCGGGGGTGACGCCCCTGGCCAGGGTCAGGCACGCTCATCCGGCCGACCTCGGGCGCGCGCTTGACCTTGGCTGCCATGGCGTGATCGTCCCCAACGTGAATTCGGCCGAGCAGGCCGCGGCCGTCGCCGGGGCATGCCGCTACCCGCCGGATGGCTATCGGTCGGCGGGCGGCGTGCTGTCCGGGCCAGCGCGGCCGCTGTGCATCGTCATGGTGGAGTCGGCGAACGCCCTGTCCGAGGTCGAGGACACGCTGGCGGTGGACGGGGTGGACGGGATCTATGTCGGGCCCAGGGACTTGTCGCTCTCGCTGGGCTGCGCGCTCGATCCCGCCGACCCGGTGCTGCGCCCGGCGCTTGAGCGCATCTGGGCTGCCTGCGCTGCGGCCGGCAAGCCGGCCGGGGTGCATGCGTCGGACGGCGGCACGGCGCGGCTGTACCTGGACAGCGGCTGCCGGATCATCACCGTCGCGGTGGACGCGGTGGCGGTAGGGCGTGGCGTCAGCCGGGAACTCGGCGCTGCCCGGAGCACGGCGGCACTCCGGCCCGCCACCGGCCGGTGACCGGCCGCCCGCTGCTGGCCGCGGGCGGCCCGGTGATCGGGGGACTCGGTGATCAGGCGGCGGCCCAGTTGCCGGGCGGTGGCGCGCCAAGCGGTGACGGCGGATCCGCGGCCGGCAGCGTCGACGGACTGACGAACGTGCTGCCGTCCGGCCCGGCCTGCACCGCCTTGTGCAGCGCGCTGCCCTTCAGGTACCGGTGCCAGGACAGGAACCACTCGGTCCAGCCATTGTCCCACTGGCCTGCCCGTGGGCTGCCGGTGATGGTCACCGGGTCGCCGGGCAGCTCCATCTTGTAGTACATCTCCGCATCGGCGGGCGCCATGTTCACGCAGCCGTGGCTGACGTTGGTGAAACCCTGCTGGCCGACCGACCAGAATGCGTCATGCAGGTAGTCGCCGGACCAGGTGAACCGGACCGACCAGGGCACCTGGATCCGGTAGCCCGGGCCCTTCATCAGCACCGGGTTCCCCTTCTCGATCGTCAGGTAGGTGCCGTTCGGCGTGCTGTCGCCTGGCTTGCCGGTGCTGATCGGCCACTTCCGGAACAGCTTTCCAGCCCGGTAGAGCTTCATGTGGTGCGAGGCGGTGCTGGCCACCACGATCAGCGACCTGCCAATGCTGAACGACTGCGTGAGGGTATGCGTGCCGTAGATACCCGGCGCGCCCTCGACGCCGTCCAGGTGCCCGGTGAAGCTGACCCTGGTATGGGCCGGCCAGTAACCGCGCGGCCGGAAGTTCAGGGCCTGATCGCCATCCCAGTACCAGGCGCCGGTCACCGGTTTAGAAGTCTTGATCTGCAGCGCTCTTTCCACCGCCGCCTTGTTGGTGATCGGCTGGCTGAAGGTGAGCATGATCGGCATGCCGACGCCGTAGGTCTGGTGGTAGCCCTCGAAGATCATCGTCCGGAAGCTCTGCGCCGGGCTGATCGTGCGGAACGAGCTCGTCTGCTTTACGGCCTGGCCAGCGGTGCTGACCGCGTTGACCGTGACGGTGTAATGCGCCGAGGTGGCCAGCGCCCAGGTGCTGTGCCAGCGGGTCTTGGCAGCGTTCAGGGCACCGGGCACCGAGGCGCTCGCCGCGCCGCTCAGGCCGGCGCCTGCCGGGGCGCTGGCATAACGCACGGTTACCGCAGTGATCTTGCCGCCGGACGCGGTTACCGTGATGCCCCGGCCGGTGCCGGCCTGCCTGGCGCCGTTGGCCGGGGTGATGTCCAGCCGCATGTCGGCGGCAGACGGTGACGTGGTGGCCGCTGAGCCTGAACCGGTGCCTGCGGCCGACCCGGAGCCGCCCTGGCATCCGGCGATGAGCAGGCACAACGCGCCGCCGACTGCCGCGGCGGCTAGGCCGCCTCGGCGCCGGCGCGATTCGCTGCCGTCCCGCACCTGACCTCCCGCTGCTGATTGGCTGTTACCCGCCAGGGGCACTGCCGAACGGCCGCGCATGCGACCTATCGATTCAGGCGACCGGCTGCGCGCGCCCCTGCCGGTGTGCGCAGGTGAACGGCTGCGTTCACGGCGGCCGGTCGGTCCCGTCTGCCGGGCCAGCCGACTGCGCCCTGGACGCGTTCGCGGAGGAACCGGTCGTAACCTTGACGGACGAACCATGCCGACGGTTGCGTTCCAACAGTATCCGGGCTGGGCGATGCGCACGAACCAGCCGATGTCGTATCCGGTCCGCCCGGATCAGGGCGATGGCGGCGGCCAGCGCCGCGATCCCTGTTGCCGTCCACGGAACGTAGTCACCGAACCGGTCGTAGACAGTGCGGCCGGCCGCCGCGGATGCCCGGAGGCGGACCAGAATTAGTCCGTGCTTGCCGGGCCCGGCCCAGGCGAGCAGCCGGCCCCGGGCATCGAAGGCGGCTGAGTCGCCGGTCAGCGCGGCCTGCACGACGGGCCGCCCGGTCTCGGCGGCCCGCAGCGCACCGAGGGCGGCGTGTTGCGCCAGCACCCACTCCCAGCTGGCCTGCCAGGTGGAGTCCGAGGTCTGATAGACGATCACCTGGGCGCCCTGAGCAGCTTCGACTCTGGACATGTCGGGAAACGCGGACTCGAAGCAGATCAGTACCCCGATGGTGAGCGGCCTGCCGCCGGGCGAGGTTACCCGCATCACGCGTGCTCCGGTGCCCGGGATCATGTTCTGCGGCGCAGCCTTGCTGATCCTGGCGAGCCAGCCGAACTGCTGCCGGAACGGGATGTACTCGCCGAACGGCACGAGGCGTGTCTTGACGTACCTGCCGTCGATGCCGTTGCTGCCGACCAGCACGGCGACTTTCGACTTCGCCCCATCGGGTGCTATCGAGTCCTGGTTGACAAGTAGCTGTGCGCCGTCGGCCGCCGAGAGCCTTTCCAGCCGGCCCGCCAGCGCGGCGTCCGTGTCCAGGTCGGAGCCCACACTGCTCTCTCCCCAGACAATCAGGTCGGCATGATTCTGGCGCAGCCCGGCGGACAGCCGCTGGCTGGCGTTCACCCGGATCCTTGGGTTGTGCACCACACCGGGCTGCACCATGGCGATCGTGACGGTCCGGCTAGCCGACGGCGGCGTGGTGCGCGCGAAGGCGGCTGGCCCGGCCGCGACTGCGGCAGCAACGGCGACCGCGCCGACCAGCCTGACCTGCCCGCGGCCGTCCGTAATGAGGACCACCAGGCCCGTGTTGGCGGCAACCAGGGCAAAGCTGACCAGCCAGACGCCGCCGACGGCGGCCAGCGCCAGCACCGTTGGATGCTGCCACTGGCTCGCGCCGAAGACTGCCCACGGGCCGCCGAAGCCCTGCCAGGACCGGATCCATTCGCCGAGCACCCAGCAGCTGGGCAGGACAACCAGCGCTGCCAGGCTGCGGCGCGCGGTGACCGGCGGCCGCAGCAGGGCCCAGCAGGCCACCCCAACGCCGGCCCAAAGCGCGCCGAGGACGGCCACTACCAGCAGCAGCCCGGGGCCCAGGTTCGGGATAAGCCAAGTGAGTGCGGTGAGCAGGTACCCGGCGCCGAACCACCAGGCTGCTACCGCGGCCTGGCTGGCCGACGCCGAGGCGCGGATCAGCAGCAGCCCGGGCACCAGGCCGAACCATGCGATCAACTCAAGGTTGGGTGCCGGGAATGCGAGCACGGGCAGCGCGCCGGCCAGCAGCAGGACCGCGTACCGGGCGGGCCGGGGGAGGGCGCGCCAGCGTGCCATAGCCTCCATTGTGCGTCCGCCCTGCCGTCAACCGGGGCATCAGGTTCAGCCGGCGGTCGGCCGGGCGCCGCGTCGTGTTCGTGCTCGCCGGACGAGTGCATCGGTCAGCGTCCAGGCCAGTGCGGCAAGCACGAGCAAAGTGATCACGTACTCGGGCCAGCTGCCGACCCGGTCCGCGAGCGTGCGGCCGCTCCGCAGCGGGACTCGCGCCATCAGGACCGCGCGCTGCCAGATCCCGCTGTGCACGGCGACCGTGCCGTCCGGCTCGATGATGGCGCTTTCTCCCGTGGTCGACGCATACACCACCGAGCGGTCACTCTCGACGGCGCGGATCCGGGCCATCGCGATCTGCTGCTGTGACTCGCCCGGCTGGCCGTCCAGCTCGAAGTCCGCGTCGTTCGACTGCACCGCGAGCAGGTTGGCCCCGGCGCTGACCTCCGAGGCGACCAAGCTGTCGAACCCGGCTTCGTAGCAGATCACGTCGCCGAGCCTGATCTTGCCGAGCCCGAACACCACCGCGCGGTGGCCGGGCGTGAAATTGACCGGCTGCAGCGCGGTCAGCGACGTCACCTGCGAGAGCAGGCCGCGGAACGGGATGTACTCGCCGAACGGCACGAGCTGGCGCTTGACATAGGTGGCGACCGGGCCGCGGTGCGGCTGCCAGAGCTGCCCGACGTTGCGCTGCGGGTTTTGCAGCACGGCGCCAACCAGGACCGGCCTGTTGATCGCATCGACAGCGCCCTGGATCGTGGCATAGGCGGACGGGTTAAGGCCGGGATCCAGGTCAGTGGAGTTCTCCGGCCAGATCACCACGTCCGGGGCCGTCCGTGAGCGCGCCCGGACCTGGGCGGCCAGCGCCTCCGTCGCGGCGGCGTGATTCTGGGTCACCGTGGCGGCGCGCAGCAGGTCTGGCAGGTTCCGCGAATGCGGGACATTGCCCTGGATCGCGGCGACCGTGGCGGTCGGACCGCCGGGAGTGGCCTGGTCCACCGGGAGCAGCCGGCCGCCGAGCGCGAGGCCGGCGGCGGCGGCGAAGGCCAGGGCCGGCCAGGCCCGGCGCCGGGCCGGCCGCGGCTGGGCCGGCCCGCGGGCTGCTGCCGTCCCGCGGCCTGGCGCGAGCAGCAGCCAGGCCAGGCAGGCGCCCGTCAGGGCCACCACGAAGGTGAGCAGCGGCGCGCCGCCGATTGCCGACCACCGAGCCGTGGGAGCACCGGCCTGGCTCATGGCGAGCCTGCCCCATGGAAACGCATAGGGCCACCTGGCGCGCACCGCCTCCGCCGCCACCCACCAGCCCGCCACCGCGAGCGGCCAGGCCCGCAGCCGCAGCAGCAGGCGCTGGCCTACGGCGAGCACCGCGAAGATCAGCGCCTGCACGACCGCGAGGGCGGCCCACGCGTACCAGGCGACGTTGACCAGCCAGGACAGCAGCGGACAGAAAAATGCCAGGCCGAACGCCAGGCCAACCAGCAGTGACCCGCGCAGGCTACGCCGCCATAGTGCCACGGCGAGCAAGGCCGGACCCGCCGCGGCCAGCGGCCAGGCGCCGACGGGCGGGAATGCCGCCGCGAGCGCGGCACCGCCGCCGAGCGCGGCGAGCAGCGCCAGCCGCGCTGGCAGCCGGAAGCCCGCCGGGACCGGGCCGGCTGGCGGCGCAGGCGTCCGGGCAGGCTGCGGCGCGGGACGGGCCATGCTCTCGGGCACCTCGTCACTGGCTCCGGTGAGCATCACCGACCTCCTGCGGCCCGTTTTAGCATCTATGACTGCTGCGAGCGTATCCGGAACTCCCGGGCCGCATTTCGCCACCAGCTACGTGCGAAACCCTTTGTGCAAAGCGACTTTTGCATTTCGCCTGATGACGGTGATCGAGCGTGATACCGTCACTACGGTTTGTTCTTAGTCCAATAGGCGAGTCCGCCCCTCTGGCCCGCCCGCGAGGTCCCCGTCGTGATCAAGATTCGCTATTCAGACCTGCCGGGCGGGCTACATGTGCGCGTCGGTGTCCATGGCAGGAATACGATCCTGTACTTACTGCCGGGGCTGACCGCCGCGCAGCGGAAAGCCGCCATCCGGCGGGCCAGGAGCGCGGCCCGGGTGGGCCATGGGCCGGGGCTGCCCGCGCCTGGCGTGGCCCGCGCGCTCGCGGCAGACCGGATCAGGACCACCGTCCGGAACGGGTTCGCCGCGATCCGCATGCACCCGGCGGTCTTCTTGCCGCCGCTGATCATCATCGTGGCCGTGGCCGCCGCCTATCTGCTGCTGGTCTCCGTCTCGGTCCGGTTCAACGCCGGGGATGCCTCCGAGCGCAGTGTCCGGGTCGGCATCAGCCGCAGCAGCCCCGTGCCGCGGCCGAGCGGAAGCAACGGTCCGGGTGGCCCGCCACCGCCGGGCGGCGTGGCGCCCGGCGGCCGGCACCCGCCAGCTCCGACAGATCATCCGGGCGCTGCCTGGCCGCGCCCGGCTTCCGCGCGCCCGGCTTCCGCGCGCCCGGCTTCCGCGCGCCCGGCTTCCGCGCGCCCGGCTTCCGCGCGCCCGGCCAGGTCGGCGCCATCACCGTCACGATCATCGCCAGGGATGTCGCCGCCCGGGGCGCGTCCGGCGGAATATTAGGCGTCTCACGGTGGTCACTGTGTGGTGACGTAGCCGGCCTGCTGCGGCGACATGCGGTTGCCGGGTGGCAGGTCCGGGACCGGTCCCGGACCGCACCGGCCTGCCGCTGCCAGCCTGGGCAGCGCGGCGCGGCTCGGCGCAAGAGCGTTCAAGACAGCCGGGCGAGCGGTGCGCCAGCCTGGCAGCAGGCAGCACGCCGACCGGAAGGAGAGGCAAGTGAGCCGCCGCGGCTGGGCGCTATTCGCCACGATGAGCGTGATCTGGGGCGTGCCTTATCTGCTGATCAAGGTCGCGGTGGCCGGGATGCCTGTTCCCGTGCTCGTACTGGCCCGGGTGGCCATTGCCGCCGCGCTGCTGCTCCCGCTGGCCATCCGCCGCGGCCAGCTCCGCGCGCTGCTGCCCTACTGGCAGTGGCTCGCGGTCTTCGCGGTGGTGGAGATCATCTCGCCGTGGTTCCTGCTGTCCGAGGCCGAACGCAAGCTTTCCAGCTCGCTGAGCGGCCTGCTGATCGCGTCGGTGCCAATCATTGGCGCCCTGCTCGCCAGGCTCACCGGGGATGCCGAACGGCTGACGGTCATCCGCTGGACCGGCCTGCTCGGCGGCCTGGCTGGCGTGGCGCTGCTGGTCGGCCCGGGCGCGGCCGGCGGCGATGCCTGGTCGATCGGCGAGGTCCTGCTGGTCGGCCTGTGCTATGCGACCGGCCCGCTGATCGCCAGCCGGAAGCTCAGCGACGCCCCGCCGCTCGGGATGACCGCGGTATGCCTTGCCTTCGCTGCCGTGGTCTATGCGCCGGCCGCCGCGCTGACCTGGCCTGATGCGATGCCATCAGCGAAGGCGCTGGCGGCTATCGTCGGCCTCGCGGCGGCATGCACGGCCGTGGCGTTCCTGTTCTTCTTCGCGCTGATCGCCGAGGTTGGGCCGGCCCGCGCCACCGTCATCACGTACCTGAACCCGGCCGTAGCCGTCGCCCTCGGCGTCTCGATTCTCGGCGAGCGGTTCACTCCCGCAATGGCCGGGGCGTTCGCGCTGATCCTCGGCGGCAGCGTGCTCGCGACGCGGGCTGGCTTCCGCCGCGGCACGGCCGCTCAGGCGCCCCGAGCTGGCACCGTGCCGGAGCCCGACGGGGCGGCCGCTGCGCGGGTGCCAGCCGCCCCGGCGGCTGCGGGCTGCGGCTAGCGGGCGCCGAGGCCGAGCAGCAGGCCGTCCGCGGCCACCGCTGGCGAGCTGGTCATGAACAGCAGGACCCCGTCGTCCGGCGCGTTGATCACTTCCTGCGTAACGGATCCGTCGATAGTGCTGACGGTGCCAAGTACCTGCCCTGCTGATACCTTGTCACCTGCCTTGACGGCCGGCTCCCACCAGCCCTCGTCAGCGCATCGCAGCCAGCGGAAGCTGCCCAGATAGCTGGGCCTCGGCCCGCCCTCAGCCGGTCCGTCGTCCCCGGCTTGGCCTCCGTCGGCCCGCGCCGCAGGGGCGTCGATCATCTCGAGCTCGGCGAGTACTCGGTCCAGCCCGCGGACGTGCAAGTCAACCGCAGCCTGCTCGACCAGCCCGCAGCCACCGGCTTCGGCGGTGATCGCCGGAACGCCGATCTGGGCAGCCGCGGCGCTGGTCGTGCCGCCGACCGCGCGGCCGGGACCTGGCTCCTGGCGCAGCACATAGCCGAGGCCGTACGCAGTGGCCAGCGCCCGCGCCCGGTCCTCAGCCGGCCCGGCCTCGTAAAGCGTGAACGGCTCCAGCGCCTCGACCATGTCGCCGCAGTGCACGTCGACAACCGCATCGGCACCCACGATGAGCTTGCTGAACGCGGCATGTGCAAGCCGCTCGGCGAGAGTGCCGGACGGATTACCCGGAAAACACCGGTTGAGGTTCTTGCCGTCCTCCGGCACCACGAATGGCCGCCGTGCGCGGAACGCCGACATGTTCAGCACCGGCACGACCCGTGCCCGGCCGCGCAGCTGCGCCGACTCGAGCGCGCGCGCCCAGTTGCGGACGCCGGCAATGGACGCGTACTCGCAGCCGTGTACCCCGGCGATCACGGTCAGCTCCGGGCCGCCGGAGCTCCCGGTGATCTCGATGAACGGCACCTGAACCCCGGCCAGGTCGAGCGTGCGGCGGACGACCTTCGGTGGCATGGACATCAGCTCCCGTTCGCTAGCACCCGCGCCGGATGGTGACCTGGCATCAGCTCTTCAGCGGCGACCGCGACCCTGAGCAGGGCCTGATCGCGCCCGCGGTGGCCCGCGAGCTGGATGCCGGCCGGCAGTCCTGCCGAGGGCACCGGAAGCGACACGGCAGGGTGACCGGAGAGGTTATATGGCCCGGTGAAGCGGCCCTCGGCGTTGTCATCACCGATGCCGAACGGGGGATCCTGCCCGGGAGCGGTAAAGCCCACCGTAGGCCGGCCAGCACGTCGGCGCCAGCCAGGCTCGCCTCGATGGCGGCAGCCAGCTCCGAACGGCGGTCCAGGGCCCAGGCATAGCGCTGCTCGGTCACTGCGGCGCCGAGCTCCAGCAGCGCCCTGGTCCCGTCGGCATACCGGCGGGTATCCCGGCCGGCATGCACCAGGTGCGCCTCCCTGGCGACGATCACGCCGAGCGGCTCTTCCCAGGCGGCCAGCTCGTCCAGCCACGGCGCGGTCAGCTCCCGGACGTCCCAGCCAGCGGCGGCCAGCGCGTCAAGCGCGGCCAGTACCGCGGAGCGGACCTCGCCGGTGACCGACGAGTCGGCCAGCTGGGCGGCGAGCACTAGCACGACCGGCGCCGCCAAGGGCTCCGCGTGCTGGCTTTCCGCGTGGCCGCCCGCCCCGTTGTCGCCCGCCGCGCCCTCGCCATTCCGGCCGGTCGGCCCGGCCTGCCCCGTCAGCACATCGAGCAGCAGCGCAGCTCCGGCCGCAGTGGCCGTCAGCGTCCCCGCGTGGTCGCAGGTCGGTGACAGCGGGAAAACGCCGTCCAGCGGCACCAGCCCGGCGGTCGGCTTAAGCCCGACCACCCCGCAGTAGGCGGCGGGAATCCGGATTGAGCCGCCGGTATCGGTCCCGATCGCCAGGCCGCACACGCCCGCGGCCACCAGTGCCGCCGACCCGCCAGACGACCCGCCCGAGGTCTTCGACGGATCCCGCGGATTGCGGGTGTCACCGACATCCGGGTGCGCGAACCCGGCCGCGTACTCCAGGCACTGGGTGGTGGCGAACACCTCGGCGGCGGCCGAGCGCAGCCGCCGGACAATCTCGGCGTCGGCAGCGGCGGGAGCGGGATCGTGCGCCGGGCTGCCGTACGTGGTACGCACGCCTGCTACCGCGATGATGTCCTTCACCGCCACCGGCTGGCCGGCCAGCGGCCCGCTGGCCGCCCGGTCCGGCGCCCCGATTACCGAGACGACCGCGTTGACCGGCCTGCCGAGCCGCTCCAGCCGCTCGTAGGCGGCCAGCAACTCCAGGTTCGCCCGCGAGCAGGATCGCCGGCCGCGCTCTATCGCCGTCACCAGCTCAGCGACCCGGCGCACCAGCGGCCCGGTCAGCGGCCCAAGTATCGCCTCGACCTCGGTCGGGCGGTGCCGCACGGCCAGGTCCCGGTACACGCCGGAATGCGTCTTCGCCGACCGGCGGTTGAATTGCGCCAGCCGCCCGAGCGACCCAGCCAGGTCCGCCGGATCGAAGCCATCGAACGCCATCGGGGTGACCGGCGCCTCCGCGAGAACCTGCCTGGCCAGGTCGGTCAGCATGATTTGAAACGAGGGGTCCGCCAGTACCTCGAATATCGGCAGGTCGCTGACGGCAGTGGCGAACAGCATTGCGCCATACGCCTGCTTGGCCCACAGGTAGCCGAGCACGTTGCTGGTGACGCTGGCGTCGGCGACGTCGGCGGCCAGGGCCCGGACCCGGTCGGTAATGCCGCCGTCGATCTCGCCGACGACGAACGTGGCCCGGTTGCCGCGCAGCACCACGCCGGGCTCAATGACGTCGGCGCCGAAGTTCACGAACGCCTCGACGACCCGGTCGGCGCCGAGCAGGCCGGTGAGCAGCCCGGCGTTCAGCCCGTTCTGCAGGGAGACGACGTAGCCGTCGCCGTGCAGGCGGCCGGCCAGCGTCCTGGCAGCCGCCGCCGTGTGGTGCGCCTTGACCGCGAGCAGCACCGGCCCGTCCAGCCGTTGCGGCAGGTCAGCCGGGCTGACGGCGGGTACGTCGGCGGTGAAATTCCAGGCCGGCCCGGTGATCGTCAGGCCGCGCTCGTTGATGGCCTGGACGACGGCCGGGTCGGCGTCGCTGACCAGCACATCATGGCCGTCCCTGGCCAGGCCGGCCGCCACCGTGCCGCCGATGGCACCGCAGCCGAGCACGAGGTAGCGCACGGCGCGAGATGTTACAACATCGTAAAAGCGTGCGACATGCCTAACGTCCGCTATTTACAAAAAGCCTCGTTAGGGACACATTGGCTGGGACAAAGGTTTGCTCTGCGCCGTCCTGACCTGACCTGTCCACCGGCCATGCGCCCGGCCGAATTACCCCCAGCAGGGAGCTTCCATGACATATCGGACTCATGCGCTGAAAGCGCTGACCGCAATCGGCGCTGTGGTCCTGGTGGCCGCCTGTGGCTCGTCGGGCGGGTCGGGCGGATCGTCGACCGGCGGCGGCAGCGTGGGCGCCCCCGTGCACGGCGGCAACCTGGTCTTCGCGGCCGTCAAGGACCCGGAGTCCATGAACGCCACCACGGTGTTCGACAACAACTCGATCTGGATCTTCGAGCAGATCTTCGAGCAGCTCTACACTGTGACGAACAACGGCAAGGGCGTGAGGCCCTGGCTGGCGACCAGCTATCAGGTCTCGTCGGACAAGAAGGCGTACACGTTCACCCTGCGGCCCGGCGTGAAGTTCTCCAACGGCAAGCCGATGACGTCGGCGGACGTGAAGTTCTCCATCGACCAGAACACCAAGGCCGCCGAGGGCTGGGGCTTCATCAACACGGCCATCAAGTCCGTCTCCGCGCCCGCACCGGAGACCGTGGTTGTCCACCTCAAGTACCCGTGGGCGCCGCTGCTCGCGGATCTGTCGATCTTCGCCAACGGGATCGTGCCAAAGAACTACGGCGGCGAGACCGAGGCACAGTTCTACACCCACCCGATCGGTACCGGCCCGTTCAAGTGGGCGTACTGGCACAAGGGCTCCGCGCTCAAGCTGGTCAAGAACCCCTACTACTGGCAGCAGGGCAAGCCCTACCTGAACAGTGTCACCTGGACCGATGTGCCGAACCAGAACACCAGGCAGCTGCAGCTCAAGGGCGGCCAGGCGCAGATCGACCAGACCCCGGCGTGGTCCACGGTAGCCAGCCTGAAGGCCACGCAGGGCGTCAGTATGCACCTGTTCAACTCCACCCAGACCGACTACCTGGCCTTCAACGAGCTGCGCAAGCCGTTCCAGGATGCGCACGTCCGGCGGGCGATCTCGCTGGCCATCAACAGGAACGCCCTGGTCAAGGCCGTCCTGTTCGGCAACGGCAAGCCGGCCAATTCGCTGTTCCCGCCGCAGGTGCCGTTCTATCAGGCGGCCACGCCCGGCCTGCAGTACAACGTGGCGGCCGCGAAGCAGGAGATGGCGAAGTCCAGCGTCCCGCATGGCTTCACCACGACCATCTTGATCCAGGCGGGCAACTCCGACAACCTGACGGTCGCCACCATCCTGCAATCCGAGCTCAAGCCGCTGGGCATCAACCTAAAGATCCAGCAGCTGGACCCGAATGTGGTCCACACCGACACGCAGGACCTCAAGTACGACATGACGCTTACGCTGTGGACAATGGACATCGCCGACCCGGACGAGCTGGCCACCTTCGCCGTCGACCCGAAGTCGGGCGCCAAGTCCTTCTTCACCAGCTATGACAGTCCCCAGGTGGTCAAGGACACCCACGCCGCCCAGCGGACGCTGAGCACGACGCAGCGCCAGAACCTGTACAACTTCGTCCAGTCACAGTCGGCCAAGGACGCCTTCATGGCCTTCCTCTACTACTCGCCCTACCCCTACGCGACCACGACCAATACGCACGGGTTCTTCGTGACGCCGCTCGGCAACATGCACATGGAGAACGTCTGGCTGAGCAAGTAACGCCAGCGGGAACGCGCGAAAGGTAACGATCGCCCGTGGGGCGGATGTCATTCGTGGGCCGGCGGCTGCTGCAGCTCGTGCCAGTAGCCGTCGGCGTCACGATCGTCGTGTTCTTCATGATCCACCTGATCCCCGGCGATCCGGCCAGGACGATCCTCGGCATCCACGCGACTCCCAAGGCGATCGCGATCCTGCACCACCAGTGGGGGCTGAACCGGCCGCTGCTCAGCCAGTACTGGCTCTTCTTGGACCGGCTGCTGCACGGCAATCTCGGGGTGAGCCTGATCTACGGTGTGCCTGTCAGCACCCTGATCATGCAGCGGCTGCCTGCCACCCTGTGGCTAATTACCTATGCCGTGGTGATGGCGGTGCTGGTCAGCGTGCCGCTGGCGATGATCGCGGCGACCAGGAAGGACGGCGTCCGCGACCACGTGGTCCGGGCCGTGCCGCTACTCGGGCTGGGGATGCCAGCGTTCTGGGTCGGATTCCTGCTCATCTACGGATTCGGGATCAAGCTCCGGGTCTTCCCGGTCGGCGGCTACGGATCGGGCTTCCTCGGCCACCTGTATTACATGTTCCTGCCGGCCCTGACCGTCGCGATCGCACTCGCCCCGGTGGTCATTCGCAGCCTGCGGGCCAGCATGCTGAGCGTCCTCGGCGCAGATTACATCACGACGGCCAGGTCTAAGGGCGTGCCGGGCGGGCGGCTGTTCTTTCGCCATGTGCTGCGGAACGCCGTCATCCCGGCCGTCACCGTGCTGGGCATCAACATCGGCTTCCTGATCGGCGGAACCGTGATCGTCGAGGCCGTCTTCGCCATCCCCGGCATCGGCCAGCTGATGATCAATGCCATCTTCCAGCGGGACTTTCCCATCGTGCAGGGCGTCACGCTGGTGTTCGCCGTCCTGGTGATCCTGGTGAACCTGCTCGCCGACGTGGCGTACGCGTTCCTCGACCCGAGAGTGAGCTTCGACCGGTGATCGATCCCGACATTGGCGGACAATATCTCGTGCCTGGCCGGCGGCGGGATTGTCGGATTTGACCGTCCGGCAGTCGAGCAGAGCGCGCGGCCACGCCGGGCTACCTGGTATCGGCAGCCTGCGCTGCTGGCCGGGCTGGTGATCACGGGCATCATCATCGCGATGGCGATCGCCGCGCCGCTGATCACCTCGTACAACCCGATCGCGCAGAACCTCAACGACACTCTGCAGGGGCCGAGCGCCCAGCACTGGCTGGGCACCGATCAGCTGGGCCGGGACATCTGGACCCGGCTGGTCTACAGCGCGCGGGTGGACCTGAAGGTCGGGTTTATCGCCGTGCTGTTCCCGTTCTGCCTGGGCACCATCCTTGGTACGCTGGCCGGTTACTTCGGCGGCTGGGCCGACGTGGTGATCATGCGGCTGGTCGACGTCGTGGTCGCCTTCCCGTTCCTTGTGCTCATCATCGCGCTGGTGTTCGTGCTCGGCCCGGGCGAGAGCAGCATCTACATCGCGATCACCATCGTCGGCTGGGTCTCGTACGCCCGGCTGGTCCGCGCCGAGATCCTGGTGGCCAAGCGGCAGGAGTACGTGCTCGCCGCCCGCGGCGGCGGCCTGTCCAACCTGCGCATCATGCGCCGGCACCTGCTGCCGAACGTCATCAGCCAGTCGATCATCTACGGGATGTCCGACATCGTGCAGGACATCCTCGCGATCGTCACCCTCGGCTACTTCGGCCTTGCCATCCCGCCGCCGACGGCGGAGTGGGGATCGATGATCAATGAGGGACAGGACTTCCTGACCACGCACTGGCAGCTGGCGACGATCCCCGGTATCGCCGTGATCATCGTCGGGCTCGGGCTTTCCCTGATCGGCGACGGCCTCGCCGACCTGCTGCGGCCGGGCCAGTCATGACGCCTCCGATGCTCGAGGTTCGCGATCTGCATGTGCAGATCGCCAGCGGCAGCGGCGTGGTCCGCGCAGTGGACGGAGTGTCGTTCGAGGTCGCCGCGGGCGACGCGCTCGGGCTGGTCGGGGAGTCCGGCTCCGGCAAGAGCATGACCCTGCGAGCCATCCTCGGCGTGCTGCCGCCGGAGGCACGGGTCACTTCCGGAGAGGTCCTGCTGGACGGACAGGATCTGGTGCCGCTGCGCCAGTCCGACCTGAACCGGATCCGCGGGCCGAAGATGTCGATGATCTTCCAGGAACCGATGAGCGCGCTCAACCCGGTGATGCGGGTCGGCAGCCAGATCGCCGAGGCGCCGATGATCCACCTGGGCATCAGCCGGGCCAAGGCGGCGGAGCTGGCGCTCGACCTGATGCGCCGGGTCGGCATCCCGGATCCGGAGCGGCGGTACCGTGCCTATCCGCACGAGTTCTCCGGCGGCATGCGCCAGCGGGTAATGATCGCGATCGCGCTGTCCTGCCAGCCGGAGATCATCCTGTGCGACGAGCCGACCACCGCGCTCGACGTGACGATCCAGGACCAGATCCTGCGGCTGCTGGCCAGGCTCTGCCGCGAGTCCGGGGTCAGCCTGGTCTTCGTCACTCATGACCTGCCGGTGGTCGCCCAGGTCTGCCAGCAGCTGGCGGTCATGTACGGCGGCAAGCTGGTCGAGTCCGGTCCGGTCCGCGAGGTGCTGAACGACCCGCGGCACCCGTACACCCTCGGCCTGGTCCGGTCCGCGCCGGACTTCGACAACGTGCGCGAGTCGCTGGTGCCGATTCCCGGCTCGCCGCCGAGCCTCATCTCGCCGCCGGAGGGCTGCCGGTTCCACCCGCGCTGCAAGTTCGCCGAGGAGGACTGCCTGGTGACGGTGCCGCCGCTGAAGCTGCTGGCCGGCCGCGGGCGACGGCCTGTCTGCATCACGAGCGCTGCATCGAGTCGATTGATGCGGAGAGGGCAGCGCAGTGACGGCCGCGGCGATGCCAGCAGCCACTGCTCCGGCTGGGCAGGATGGCGGCCCGCTGCTCACCGCGAGCGGCGTGTCGGTTACCTTCGCCGTCGGCTCGGCGGTCGCCGCCAGGCTGCGGCACGAGGAGCGGGTGCTGCGCGCCGTCGACGGCGTCGACCTGGAGATCGGGCGAGGCGAGGCACTTGCCCTGGTCGGCGAGTCCGGGTCCGGCAAGTCCACGCTGGCCCGGGCGCTGACTGGGCTGGTGCCACTGGCCAGCGGCGAGATCCGGTTCGACGGCCGGGTGCTGCCCGGCCGCCGCAAGCGCGCCGACCAGCGCCGGATCCAGATGGTCTTCCAGGACCCCTACTCGTCGCTGAACCCGCGGCTGACCGTCGGCGGCATGCTCACCGAGCTGCTCCGGGTGCACCATGTCGTGCCAAGGAGCGAGGTGGCGCCGTTCAGCCGGGAACTGCTGGGCCTGGTCGGGCTCGGTGACGAGGCGCTGTCGGCCTATCCCCGGCAGTTCTCCGGTGGCCAGCGGCAGCGGGTAGCCATCGCCAGGGCGCTGGCACTGCGCCCGGACATCCTGGTCGCCGACGAGCCGGTCTCCGCGCTCGACGTCAGCGTGCAGGCGACCATCTTGAACCTGCTGCGGGACCTGCGGGCAGAGCTCGGCCTGACGCTGATGCTGATCTCGCACAACCTCGCTGTCGTCCGGCATCTCTGCGACCGGGTGGCGGTCATGTACCTCGGCCGGATCATCGAGGTCGCGCCCACCGAGACGCTGTTCAGCAACCCGCAGCACCCGTACACCAAGGGCCTGCTCGATGCGATCCCGAAGCTGAGCAACTCCGGTGACGACGGCGCGCCCGCCATCGCCGGGGATCCGCCGAGCCCGCTGCGGATACCGGCCGGCTGCCGGTTCCGCACCCGCTGCCCGATCGCGCAGGATCGCTGCGAGCAGGAGGATCCCGCCCTGCTGCTCTCGGCGGGCGACGCAGCGCACAGCGCGGCATGCCATTTCGCGTTTCCTGCCGCCGGCCCGGCGGGCGTAGCCGACGGGCCGGACAGCTCAGCCACAACGGGGGCCGCCGATTAGGCAGCGGTCGCGATCACATTTGCCGGCCAGGCAGCGGACTGGACCGCGGCGGCCGGCCGGGCCTAGGAGGGATTTGCCATCGCCGAGCCAGTCATGATCGCAAGCGAACGCGGCGAAACCGGCCTCGCGGCCGGTATCGCCCTGCTCCGCGACGGGGCCAGTGCGATGGACGCCGTGGAGGCGGCTATCCGGGTCGTGGAGTCCAACGAGGCCGACCATTTCGTTGGCGTCGGCGGGCTGCCGAACCTGCTTGGTGAGGTGGAACTGGACGCCTCGATCATGGACGGCGCGACCCGCCGGGCGGGCGCGGTCGGCGCGGTGCGGGGGTTCCCGCATCCGATCTCCATCGCCAGGGCCGTCTGCGAGCAGCTGCCGCAGCATCTGCTGCTGGTCGGGGCGGGCGCCGAGCGGTTCGCCGACGAGGTCGGCATCGAGCGCGGCGAGACGCTGACCGACGAGGCGCGCCAGCTGTGGCAAGACGGCCTCAGCCCGGCGGGCCTGGAGCGGGCCGAGGGAATGCACGGACCGGGCGAGGTGATCTACCGGCAGCAGGCACTGGACCGGCTGAAGGCGATGGCCCCGCCGGACGGCCCATGGGGCACCGTCAACGTGATCGGCCTGGACTCGGCGGGCAATCTGGTGGTCGGCGTGAGCACTAGCGGCTACCCGTGGAAATACCCGGGCCGGGTCGGCGACTCCGCGCTGATCGGCGCCGGGAACTACTGCGACAACTCCGTCGGTGGCGCCGCCTGCACCGGCCGCGGCGAGCTCGCCATCCGCGGCAACACCGCGCGATCGGTGCTGCTCTGCCTGGCGGCCGGGCATGACCCGGCTACGGCCTGCGCCGAGGCACTGGCCGAGACCATGGCGCTGCCTGATGATTTCCGCTCTCCGCTGCAGGCGCTCTGCCTGACCCCGGACGGCAGGCACGGCGGGGCGTCCACCAAGCCGGGAGCGACTTACAGCGTGATGACCGCCAGCGATCAGGATTTCCGCATCTCGGCGAGGGGGCAGCTATGAAGATCTTCCTTTCCAGCGACATGGAGGGCACGGCCGGCGTCGTGGCCTGGGAGCAATGTGTTGGCGACGGGCCGCAGGCGGCCGAAGGCCGCCGCCTGCTGCTGGATGAGGTCAATGCCGCGATCGAGGGCGCCATGGCAGGCGGCGCCACCGAGATCGTCGTCAACGATTCGCACTACCAGATGCGCAACCTGCCCCCTGCGGCCATCGCCGGCCACGCCTCCTACATCTCCGGCAGCCACAAGCCGCTGTACATGATGCAGGGCCTTGACTCGACGTTCGACGCAGTGCTGTTCGTCTCCTATCACGGCTCGGTCGGCGCCCCGGCCGGGCTGTCGCACACCTACAATCCCCGCGCGATCACCGAAGCCAGGATCAACGGCACGGTGACCGGCGAGGCCGGGATCAATGCATTGGTGGCCGCGCATTACCGGGTGCCGGTCGTGCTGGTGACCGGTGACCGGTGCGGCTGCGAGGAGACCGCCGCGCTGATCCCGAGCGTGCACGCCGCGGTCGTCAAGGAGCACGTCAGCAGGCTGGCCGCGCACAGCCTGCACCCGGCCCGGGCCTGCCAGCTAATCAGGGAGACCGCGCAGCAGGCAATGCTGGGTGCGGCAGCGGCGGGCCCGCCGCCGTTCACGGCGCCGGTCAGCCTGGACATCTCGGTCCGCAATACCGATATCGCCGAGGCGGCTGCCTGGGTGCGCGGGGTAGCCCGGGTGGGCCCCAGGGAACTGCGCATCGAAGGCGACGACCTGCTGTCCGTGTACCGGTCGTTCGCCTCGGCGGTCCTGCTAACCAGCTCGATTGCGGAGGCAGTGTGACGGCTGAAGACGCGGCAGCCGACGCTATCATCCCGCCGTCGCCGGTGCAGCCGCTGCTGGAACCAGGCTTGCACTCCCCGGCTGCCGAGCCGGCCGCGTCGCGGGTGGCGGTCGTTACCGGAGCGGCCGGCGGCATCGGCGCCGCGATCTGCCGAAGGCTCTCCGGCGACGGATTCGCGGTCGTCCGGGGCGGCCGGCTGCGAGCGCTTCGCGGCGGACGTCCCGGGCCAGGCTCGCCAGGCTTACCGCTGATCCCGCGACAGCGCCCACCGGGCCACCGATGTCGGCTGGAGGGAATGCCGTGACAGCGGAGAATCGGCCACCTGAGTCCCGCCCGGCATCGTCACCGTCCCGGCGCCGTGCATCGCGCCTGGTCGACATCGCCGAGGCTGCGGGCGTGCACGTGTCAACCGTGTCCCGGGTACTGAACGGCGACCCCGCCCAGTCAATCCGGCCGGAGACCTACGAGCGGATCCTGGCCGCCGCCCGCCAGCAGGGCTATCGGCCCAACGCCATGGCCCGCGCGCTGAAACGATCCCGGGCCGGGGCCTTCACCTTCGTCATCCCGCTGCTGCGGAACCCGATCTGGGTGAAGCTGCAGCGCGGCTCGCTGCAACGGGCGGCTGAGCGCGGGTACGTGGTCATGATCATGGAGGAGCCAACCGACGATCCGCAGCCGCCCGGCGCGTACCGCTACCTGGTGGAGGAAAGCCGTGCCGACGGCCTGCTGGTGGCGACCGCGCTGCGGGTCCCCGAGCACGCCGGCGGACTGCCGGCCGTGCCGCACGTCTACGTCAACCGCCGCGGTCCGCAGCGCGGCAACGACGTGGTGATGGACGAGGCCGGCGCGGTCCGGCTCTTCCTCGACCATGTCATCGGGCTTAGCCACCGCAGCATCGCGATCATCGACGGGCCGCCTGAGGTCGATACCGTGCACCGCCGGGTGTCCGCCGCCCGCCGGATATGCGCGGCGCGCGGGATCCGGCTCACGGTCCGGCACGCCGCGCCCACCGAGGAAGGCGGCTGGCAGGCCACCACCCGGCTGCTGCGGAACGCCGCGGTCCCTACCGCATGCGGCGTCGGCAGTCTCAACCAGCTCTTCGGCGTGATGGGCGCGCTGCGCGACGCGGGCGTCGCCGTGCCAACGACGATGTCGCTGGTGAGCTTCGACGAGGACGAATGCCTGGCCTTTCTCGACGTTCCGGTGACCAGCGTCTGCATGCCGCTGGCGGAACTCGGCAGCGCCGCGGTCGACGCGCTGATCGCCCGGGTAGAGGGTGGCCAGCCCGGGGACGTGCTGGTCCGCGAGCCGATGAGCCTGCTGCTGCGCGAATCCGTGAGCCGCCCAGGCTCCCAGCACGCTATCACCGGCTGATCCGAAACTGGGCCGCGCTAGCCGCGTGGCAGCGCTGCGCTAGCGACTGGTCCGTCATCGCCGGCGCCGCGGTCGTTGATGTTCTGCTGGCGGCCTCGCACGGCGAAATGGCGTTTGGCGGCCGCGGTTGCTCCGTGCACCCGGTTCGGCGTCAGTATCCGATGGCGGAGCCCGATCAAGGTGCAGGCTGGCCAGCGAGAGCAAGCGGGGTAGTCGCCGAAGAGCGCTCAGCGCACGAAGGTGCCGCGTTGCGGCAGCGTGTAGACAAGGTCTTCGTCTCGCAGCTGCCTTATGGCCCGGCGGACCGTGGCACGTGATACCCCGTGTTGTTGCTCTAGGTAACTTTCGCTGGGCACGGGGTCATCCTTGGCGAGCTTGCCCGTGGTGATGTCCTCGCGGAGCAGCCCTGCTAGCTGGAACGCATTCCTGTGGCCACGCGCACCCTGGAGGCAGCATGACTGAAACGCAGCGCCTGTTAGCGGACCTTATGGGGCGCTACGGGGAGAACTGGAGCATCGGCCACGCCGAGGGGCCCTCGGTCTGGACGGCAGTGTGCCGGCCTCAGCCGAGCGCCCTGCACGTCCTGGTAGCTCACTCGCTGCCGGAACTGAGCGAGAAGCTGGCCAAGGCGAACGGCGGCCAAGAGCCAGCTGGGCTGTCCATTCGATGACCAGCAGGCGGCACTGGTGGCGGGGCCGACCGTTCGGATTTTGTGACGACACGCTCCGGCGCCGGATCCTCCGTGCTGGAACGCAGCGGGATCCGTCAGAGTGGATGGCGGGGCGGCGCCCAGGATGGGGGGCGTTTCTCCCGGAATGCGGCCATCCCCTCGGCGGCCTCGGCCGAGGCGAACAGTGCCTGGGACAGCTCGGCGGTCCGGGTGAACGCCGCCGAGCGCTCCATCTCCGGCACCTTGTACACCAGCTGCTTCGCCGCGGCCAGCGCGGCCGGGCCGCCGGCCAGCAGCCTGGCGACTGTTGCGGCGGCTTCGGCGTCGAGCTGGTCTGGCGGCACGGCCCGCGTGATCAAGCCCGCCTCAGCGGCCCGCCCGGCCGAAATCCGTTCGCCGCTCAGGAAGAGGTCGAGCGCATCCGCGCGCCGCAGCTTGGGCAGGCAGACGACGGAGATGATGGCCGGCGCGACGCCGATGCGGACCTCGGTAAAACCGAATCGCGCGGTGTCAGCCGCGATGGACAGGTCGCAGGCCGCCGCCAGCCCGACGCCGCCGCCAAGGCAGTGCCCGGCGATGCGGGCGACTACTGGTTTCGGCGCGTCCTGGATGACGGCCAGGATGTCGGCCAGTCCGGCCCGCGGCGCTGCCGCGTTGCTCCGGCCGGCCGACAGGTCGGCGCCGGCGCAGAACGCGGGCCAGGTATGAGTCAGCACGGCTACCCGCACGGCCCGGTCGGCCAGTGCTGCATCCAGGCCGTCGGCGAGGCCGTCGAGCAGGGCCGGCGTCAGCGCGTTGCGGTTGTGCGGCTGATCCATGGTCAGCGTGGCTACTCCGCCAGCCGCCGAGTAGCGCACCGCTTCCGCGCCGCCGGTGGAATTAGCTTCCTTCGTCATCGCTTCCCCCTGGCAATGCTCCGGGTGGCTGGTGCATCAGTTCCCGCGGAATGTCGACGACCCGGGCCCGCAGCCACTCACCAAGGCTCTTGGCCTGCGGGTCCAGCCTGGTACTAGCCGCGGCGCCCTCGCCGAGCAGGCCGGCGATGACGAAGTTGAGCGCCCGCAGGTTGGGCAGCTCGTAGCGCTGCACGGGCAGCGGTGCCGTCTCCGGCAGCAGCTGCTTCAGCGCCTCCACGGTGAGGAAGCCGGCTAGCCACTGGTACGCCTGGTCGGTACGCGCCCACACGCCGAGGTTTGCGTTGCCGCCCTTGTCCCCGGAGCGGGCCCCGGCCACCCGGCCAAGGGGCGCCCGGACGGTCGGCCCCCGCACGGCCGGAGTCCTGGCGGCTGCCCGCACGGCTGCCACCTCAGCCCGCACCGGCGGCTCCGGCGGCAGCACCGGCTCGACCGTCACGCTGCCGCTGCCCGCCACCGTCACCTGCTGCCGCAGCAGCGACGCGGGCACTGCCGCCGGCCAGTAAACGCCGAACGCCTGCGGGCCCGCCGTGAGGCCGGCCCCGAACATGCCCGGGTAGGACGCCAGCGCCAGCTCGGTGACCCGGGCGGTGAACGCGCGCCCGACCACGTGCTGGTCGGCGTCCTTGACCATGATCCGGAGCTGGGCCATCGCCTCCGCGTTTGTCGCCGGGTCTGGCTTGTCCGTCCGCAGCAACGCGACGTCGACGGCGTCGAAGGCGTCCCGGCCGCCGGGCACGCCCGCCCACAGGGCCCGTTCTACCAGGTCAGCCTTGGCCTCGATGTCCAGCCCGGTGAGATACACCGTGATGGTAGAGCGCCAGCCGCCAACGTAGTTCAGCGCGACCTTGGCAGTGGCAGGCGGCGAGTCGCCGCGCACCCCGGAAATCCGCACCCTGTCCTGGCCTGCGGCGGACAGCAGGACGCTATCCAGCCGAGCGGTCACGTCGGGATTGAGGTACGCCGGGCCGCCGATCTCATAGAGCAGCTGGGCGGTGACCGTGTCCACCGACACCAGCCCGCCGTGGCCGGGATGCTTGGTGATGACGCTGGAGCCGTCGGCCGCCACCTCGGCGATCGGGAAGCCCGGATGCTCCAGCCCGGGCACCTCGGTAAAGAAGGCAAAGTTGCCGCCGGTGGCCTGCGTGCCGCACTCGATCACATGGCCGGCCACCACGGCACCGGCGAGGGCATCCCAGTCGTCGCGCCGCCAGCCGTGCCACCATGCGGCCGGCCCCACGGTCAGTGCCGCGTCGGTCACCCGGCCGGTGATCACGATGTCCGCGCCACGGGCCAGGGCCTCGGCGATGCCCCGCCCGCCGAGGTAGGCGTTGGCCGTCAGCACGGCGCGGTCGCCGAGTGGCTCGCCGGTGTCGGTGTTCGCCAGATCCAGGCCGGCCGCCCGCAGCTCGTCTAGCCGGGGAACCAGGTTGTCCCCGTCGACGTGCGCGATCACCGGTTCCAGGCCGAGTTTGGCGGCCACCGCGGCCACCGCGTCGGCGCAGCCCCGCGGCGACAGCCCGCCGGCGTTGGAGACCACCTTGGTCCCGCGGCTGAGGCAGTCGCCCATGACCTGCTCAAGCTGCGTCACGAACGTCCTGGCGTAGCCGGCCGCCGGGTCCCGCAGCATGTTCTTCGCCAGGATCAGCATGGTCAGCTCGGCCAGCCAGTCGCCGGTGAGCACGTCGATCGGCCCGCCGTCGACCATCTCGCGCGCGGCGGCCAGCCGGTCGCCGTAAAAGCCGCTGCAGTTGGCGATGCGGACCGGGGCGGTCATCCGGCCGCCGTGATCACGGCCAGCAAGTCGCCGCCGCTGACCTGGTCGCCGGGGCGGGCGCGGACCTCGGCCAGTATCCCGGCGTCCGGCGCGGTAATCCGGTGCTCCATCTTCATGGCCTCCACGATCATCAGCAGCTGGCCGGTGCTGACCGTGTCGCCGGGCTGCGCGTGCACCGAGAGCACCGTGCCCGGCATGGGCGCGACCAGCCCGCCGGCCACCGGCTCAGGCCCCGCGGCCGGGAAGCGCGGGACGGCGGTCAGCGCGATGTCGCCGTCCGGGCCCTGCACCCACACGCGGTCGCCACGGCGGAACACGTGCAGCCGGTGCCGGCGCCCGTCCGCGGCCAGGTCGATCCAGCCGCCGGCGACCCGGTGCACGGTGACCGTCAGCCGGGCGGCCTCGCCGCCCGGCTCGGTCCTCTCGCGCGCCGCCCCGGCGGGCCCTGGCCCGGTGACCTCGACGGCGAACCGGCCGTCCCGCTGCCGCCGGTAGCTGACCTCGATGACGTCCGCCCCGCGAGCGTACCCGGCGCGCTCCGGCGGCATCACCGAGTTGCGCCAGCCGCTCGGCAAGATCCGCAGCACCGGCGTGGCGGCCCGGGCGCTGGCCTGCGCGGACAGCGCCGCGGCCACCGCGGCAAGACGCACTTCCCCGGCCGCCGTCGGCCGCGCGACGGCGACACCGGTCTGCTCGATGAAGGCCGTAGTGGTATTTCCCGCCAGGAACTCGGGCCGGCGCAGCGCCGCGACCAGGAAGTCCCGGTTGGTGGTGACTCCCCGGATCCGGCTTCGCTGCAGGGCCAGCGCGAGCCGCAGCGCGGCCTCCGTCCGGGTCGGCGCATGCGCGATGATCTTGGCCAGCATCGGGTCGAACTCGACTCCGACCACGCTGCCCGCCTCGACGCCCGAATCCCACCGGCAGCGCGGCTCGGCGGCCGGCTGCCAGTCCGCCACGGTGCCGGTGGTGGGCAGGAAGCCGGCCGCCGGGTTCTCCGCGTAGAGCCGGGCCTCGATGGCGTGACCGGTGATCGCCAGGTCGGCCTGACTGACCGAAAGCGGCCGCCCCTGGGCAACCAGCAGTTGCTCGCGGACCAGATCCAGCCCGGTTACTGCCTCGGTAACCGGATGCTCTACCTGCAGCCGCGTGTTGACCTCAAGGAACCAGAAGTCGCCCGCCGGATCCAGCACGAACTCCACGGTCCCGGCGCCGAGGTACCCGGCCGCCTTGGCCGCGGCAAGCGCGACGGCGCCCATCCGGTCCCGCAGGCCAGCGTCCAGCGCGGGCGACGGGCACTCCTCGATGATCTTCTGGTGCCGGCGCTGGATCGAGCACTCGCGCTCGAAGCAGTGCACCGCGCCGCCGTGACCGTCGGCGAGCACCTGGATCTCGACGTGCCGCGCCCCGGTGACGTACGGCTCGAGGAACACGGTGGGGTCGCCGAACGTGGCGCCGGCTTCGCGGCCGGCCGCGGCCACCGCATCGGCCAGGCCTGCCGCGGCCAGGATCACCCGCATGCCCTTGCCTCCTCCGCCAGCGGCTGCCTTCACCAGCAGGGGCATCGGAAGATCATTTTCTGCAACGGGGAGTCCGCCGCCAGTGACTTCCCAGGATGGCAGCACCGGCACCCCGGCACCGGCCATCATCCGCTTGGCGGCCAGCTTGTCGCCGAGTACCTCGATGACATCGGCGGGCGGCCCGACCCAGGTCAGCCCGGCGCCGGTGACCGCGCGGGCGAAGCCTGCCCGCTCGGCCAGGAAGCCGTACCCCGGGTGCACGGCGTCGGCGCCGCTGACGGCCGCGGCACGCAGCAGGGCGTCGATGCTGAGGTAGGTCTCGGCGGCCGTCCGGCCGGGCAGCGGCACCGCCCGGTCGGCTTCCCGCACGAATGGCGCTTCGGCGTCCCCGTCGGCGTAGACCGCCACCGCGGCGATGCCCATCGCGGCGGCGGCCGCCGCGATCCGGCGGGCGATCTCGCCCCGGTTCGCGATCAGCAGCCTGGTGATCACAGCCGGAACACCCCGTAGCCGCTGGCGCCCTGCACTGGGCCGCTGTGGCAGGTGGACAGCGCCATGGCCAGCACGGTCCTGGTGTCGCGGGGGTCGATGATCCCGTCGTCCGCCACCCGCCCGGTGGCGTACAGGGCCAGCGACCCGGCCTCGGCGAAGTTTTCCACCGCCTGGGTCACGGCGGCCTCGGCCTCCTCGCCGACCGGCTCGCCGTGCCGGGCGGCCCGCTCGCGGCGGACGATGGACATGACTCCGGCCATCTGCCGGGGCCCCATGATCGCGATCTTGGCGGTCGGCCACAGGAACACGAACCTGGTGTCGAATGCCCGCCCGCCCATGCCGTAGTTGCCGGCCCCGTAGCTGGCGCCGAGGATGACGGTCACGTGCGGGACGGCCGAGTTCGACAGCGCATTGATCATCTGGGCGCCGTGCTTGACGATGCCGCCCCGCTCGTAGTCGCGGCCGACCATGTAGCCGGTGATGTGCTGCAGGAACACCAGCGGCGTGCCGGTCTGGTTGCACAGCTGGATGAACTGCGCGGCCTTCTGCGCCGAGTCGGAGAACAGCACCCCGTTATTGGCCAGCACCCCGACCGGAAAGCCGTGGATGCCGGCCCAGCCGGTCACCAGCGTCGGGCCGTACCGGGGCTTGAACTCCTCGAACCGGCTGCCGTCCACCACCCGGGCGATGATCTCCCGCGCCTCGACCGGGGTGCGCAGGTCGGCTGGCATCAGCCCGAGTAGCTCCTCAGCGTCGTACCTGGGCGGCTCGGGCGCGGCGGTGACCGGCCCTGGCCCCTGCTTCCGCCAGTGCAGGTGGGCCACCACGTCCCTGGCCATCCGGATCGCCTCGGGCTCGTCCTCAGCCAGGTAGTCGGCCAGCCCGCTGACCGCGGCGTGCATCTGCGCGCCGCCGAGCTCCTCGTCCGGCGAGTCCTCGCCGGTGGCCACCTTCACCAGCGGCGGGCCGCCGAGGAACACCTTGGCCTGGCCGCGGACGAAGATGTTGTAGTCCGACATGCCCGGCTGGTAAGCGCCGCCCGCCGTCGAGCTGCCGAACACCACCGAGATGGTGGGGATGCCGCGCGCGGACAGCTCGGTGATGTCGTGGAACATCCGGCCGCTCTCCGCGAAGTGGCTGAGATTGCGCTGCATCACCTTAGCCGGGTCCTCGCCGGACGACAGCCCGCGCAGATCGCCGCCGGCCGACTCCACGAACTGGATGTAGGGCATCCGGTTATCCCTGGCGACTTCCAGGGCCCGCATCAGCTTGCGGATGCTGACCGCGGTCATCGCCCCGCCGAGGTCAGTCGGGTCGTTGCCCACGATGACGCACTCGGTTCCCTCGACCACTCCGATCCCGAGCACCATGCCGCCGCCCACCGCGTAGTTGGTCTGGTAGCCGGCCAGCGGGCTCAGCTCAAGGAAGGGCGAATCGGGATCGAGCAGCAGCGCGATGCGCTCCCTGATCAGGAGCTTGCCGCGGCCGCGATGGCGCTCGATCGCCTTGTCGCCGCCGCCGAGCGCCGCCTCGCTCAGCAATCGGTCGATCTCCGCCAGCAGGCCGAGCATCTGGTCGCGGTTCGCGCGGAATGCCTCGGCGCTGGTGTCGACGGCGGTGGGCAGGGCCGGCGCAGCCATCGATGGGACCTCCCGTGTCTCCCGCCCGCACGGCCGCGCCGCAGCCGCCGCGCGGAATCCGCCGCGGCACTGCGGCCGCGCCAGCTCAGCCGGCCGTGTAGCCGTCCATGCGGGCCAGGATCTGGAGCATAACCTCGTCGGCGCCGCCGCCGACCGACAGCAGCCTGCTGTCCCGGAAATACCGCGATACCCAGGTCTCCGCCATGTAACCGAAGCCGCCGTGGAACTGCAGGCAGGTGTCGGCGACTTGGCGCGCCAGGCGGCCGGCCTTGAGCTTCGCGATGGTCGCGAACCGGGTCGTGTCCTCGCCGCGGAGGTAGGCCGCCGCGCAGGCGTAGTTGTAATGCCGCAGCATGTCCAGCTCGGCGGACAGCTCAGCCAGCCGGAACTGCACATACTGCTTGGCCAGCAGCGGCTCGCCGAATGCCTGCCGCTCGCGGAGGTAGCCGGCGGTGCGGCGGAGGGCGGCGTCCATCCCGCCGACGGCGGTGTAGGCCGCGATCATCCGCTCGTTCTGGAACTGGCTCATCTGCTGCTGGAAGCCCCGGCCGATCGGGCCGATCGTGTTGGACACCGGGACCCTGGCGTCGGCGAACGAGAGTTCCGCCGTGTCCGAGCAGTCATTGCCGAGCTTGCTCAGCTTCCGGCTGACCGAGAACCCGGGGATATCGGTCGGGCACAGGATCTGCGACATGCCACGGTAACCGCCCTCGTCCGAGGTGCGGGCCAGCAGGCACAGCCAGTCCGCCTGGGTGCCGTTGGTGATGTAGAGCTTCGAGCCGTTGATCACCCACTCGTCGCCGTCACGCACCGCCCTGGTCCGGATCCCGGCCACGTCGGAGCCGGCGTCCGCCTCGGTGACGGCGATGGCGGCGACCATCTCGCCGCTCAGCGCCGGTGCCAGGTACCGCTGCTTGAGCTCATGGCTGCCGTGCCGGTGCAAGGACGGGGTGGCCATGTCGGTCTGCACGGTGACGGCCATCGCCACCCCGGCGCAGCCCATCCGACCGAGTTCCTCACCGAGGATCACCGTGTAGGAGTGATCGGCGCCCTGCCCGCCGTAGCCGGGCTCGTATTCCAGGCCGAACAGCCCGGCCGCGCCCAGCGCCTTGAAGAGCCGGTGCGCGGGGAAGGCCCTGGCTTCCTCCCATTCCGCGGCGTGCGGCGTGACCTCGCGGGCCAGCACGCCGCGAACCGACTGGCGGAACGCCTCGTGCTCGGCGGTAAACATGATGCTCATCGCGGCAGCCCTGCCTTGTCCGCGGCACGGCGCCTTGCAGTCAGCGCCGTGCCTATGTCGTCCGTGCCGATGCCGACGTGGGTTAGCATCCGGACCCGGCCGCCGATGATCGACACGAGCACTCCCTCCGCGGCCAGCAGGTCCGTCCAGTCTCGCGCATCGTGGCCGGTGCCGGTCACGTCGGCGAACACGATGTTGGTGGTCAAGCCAGCCAGGTCAACGGCGCCCGGCACGATCTCGGCGATTCCCTCGGCCAGGCGGCGGGCGTTCGCGTGATCCTCGCTCAGCCGCTTCGGGCCGCTGGTCATGGCCTGCCGCATCGCCGCCGAGGGCTTGCTGACGGTATCCGAGCGCAGGTCGACGGGGGCGTCCATGGCTGGCGGCATCCCTTTCCGGTGCCGGAGTCGTGCTCGTGGTCAGCCGCTATCCGGCGAGGTCATTCCGGTGCGGGCGGCCCGGTGCGGACGCCGCCACTGCGTGTTGCCAGCCGGCCCGGAAGGGGCTTGCGGGAGTATAGTTCGTAGCACCAAAGGAGGTCGCTTGTCTGTCGCCGTGATCAGTGCCAGCGGCGGCGCCGAGGACCCAGCCGGAACGGCCGGCTCCGGACTGCGGCACGGCTGGGGCGTAAGTCCCGAGCGGCAGCAGTCGATCCTGGATACGATCCAGGGCCTGGTCCGGCTGACCGGGCGCTTGTCGCCGACGCAGCTTCGGGCCATCACCGTGACGATCGCCGCCCAGGCCGGACTCTGGGCCGATCTGATCGTGCACGACCCCGACGTCCGCTGGTACCTACCGCTGCACCGCTCGGATGTGTGCGACGTATGGCTACTGGCCTGGGAACGCGGCCAGGACACCGACTGGCACGACCACGGCGGATCTTCCGGGTCGCTCACTGTCGCGGAGGGCAGCCTGCTTGAGCAGTACCGCGCGGCGAGCGGCCGAGGGTGCAGCCGCCGCCTGCTGGAAATCGGCCGGGCCGTCGCCTTCGGACCCGGGCATGTGCACGACGTGGCGCATGGCGGTGCGGGGCCATCGATCAGCATTCACGCCTACTCGCCGCCGCTGATGATGATGACCTATTACCAGCAGACCGCGTACGGGCTGCTGGCCAGGGAGACCGTGGCGATCGAGGGCCCGGAAGGTGCCAGGGGCCGCGGCGGCCCGGATACGGCGCTCGCCGACGCGACGGCGTCGGTGGCGGAACTCACCACCGACGACCTGCCGGACGGCGCCCCCGGCATCGACGAATTGATCGCGGAGGCCCGCGGCGGCCTTGAGCGGCTGCCGCCAGAGACGGCCCTGGCGGCACTGACCGATGGCGCGACGCTGGTCGACATCAGGCCGCTGGAGCAGCGGATCGTCGAGGGCGAGGTGCCCGGCGCGATCATCATCGGCCGCAATGTACTGGAGTGGCGCCTCGACCCGCGCAGTGACGCGCGGATCCCGGCGCTTGCCCGTGCCGACGCGCGGGTCATCGTGATGTGCTCCGAGGGCTACGCGTCCACTCTCGCGGCAGCCAGCCTCAGGCGGATCGGGCTGCGCTGGGCAACCGATCTGGATGGCGGGTTCCAGGGCTGGAAGGCAGCCGGCCTGCCGACGCGTCCCGCGCAGTCCCTGGGCTGACCCGCCGGTCTGCCGCGGCGCCAGGCCGGCGCGCCGCGGGCAGCGCGCTGACCCGCCAGGCTCCGCCGTGTGACCAGCCCAGCCTGCGGGTATGACCCGTTATGACCGGCATCTCGCCCGGCCCGCGCAGGCCCGTCCGCCCGCGTGTCAATGCGGGCCGCCGGGATGTCGGTCCGGCAAGATAAGACGAGGCCCCTCCATGTATGAGATGGAGGGGCCTCAGCCCAGCCGCACAACACCCGCGTATTGAACGACAGCACTCGCGTGCCGGTCGTTCGGCCGCCTCGCGCCGCCCGGCCAGTCACCGATCCGAACACCCGCGCGAAGCGCCGGCTTCCCGGCCCTTCCCACGTCCCCGGGGTCGCCCCCGGAGCCCGGTACCCGTTTCGGTAGTGAGAGCAGTTCTACGCCCCCCGCCCAAGGCCGCACAAGGGGTTCCGGTCACCGGTTCCAAGAATCTTTGGCCATCCACAACTCATCCACAGGACGTGCGCTGTTCTCCCCAGCCAAAGCCAGCTTGTCCACCGGCTCATCCACCGCCGGATCCACGGCAGCACCGGATCCACTTCCTGCTCATCGTGGCCGTTACTTGACTGTCATCCTCGCGCTGACCGCGCGGCGGTCCCGGGTAGCCCCGGCCACGCTGGCCGTCGGAGCGGGTGCGGGCCTGGTGCCCGGCGTGGTCATGTACGCGGTGGCGCCGCTCGGGCTCAGCGGGCACGATCGCGCTGATGCCCAGGTTACCCCTGGAGCGACCGCATCGACGAAGCCGGCGGCGTCCCAGCCGATGCCGGTCACGTCCCTGGGCGGGACAAGCCCGGCCCCGCCGGCCTGGCGCTGGCGCGGGCTTGCTGGGGCTGGCGGCGGGTCCGCTGGCGCGGGCTTGGGGTCCCTGGCGGCGTGGGTGGCCGGGCGGGCTAGAGGGGCTCGGCGGCGGGGCGCTTCCTTGGCACTGCGGGGGCCAGGATCACCGGGTCGCCGGAGCGGGCCAGCGCCCAGGGCTGGCCGTCGATGACAGCGACCGGGTCAGCCCGGCCTTCCCGGGCGGGTATCACCCAGGCCGAGATGAACTCGCCCTTGCTCGGTGCGGGCAGCCCGAGGGCAGCCGCTATCAGCGGGTCGTTGTCCTGGTGCCCGAGCACGAGGATGCCCTCGGCCCGCAGCTGGGTCCGCGCGCCGCCGTTTCCCCGCGCGCGCTTCATGAAGTCGTCCTGCTGCGCGACGGTGGCCAGCTCGGCCCGGCGGATGATCCGCCGCTGCACGCTGCGGAACAGCTCGTTCGTGCGCGCCTGACCGTGCTGCTGGCCGCGGTGGGCACGCGCGCTGAAGATCCGGTCCCTGGTTGCGGGATCCAGCATGAGGAACACATTCCCGGCCAATTGATTATGTCCCGGCCATAGATCGCGGATTCGGGCTCGGCTAGTGGCGGTCAGCTGGCGTTTCGCATCACGGTTGGGCTTGCCGCGCAGGTATTCCTCGCGGCACCGGATGAGACCTGCTGACCAGCTGCGTGCCTTATCGTCCGCCGTGACCAGGAGACAAAGCTGACCGACGGCTTCCGGCGGCAACTCCCAGCCGCCGTAGGTCATCGAGTACTTGCAGTCCACCTCGACACCTGCGATCCGGTAGTCGGTGACGTTGCCGTCATCGAAGCCAAACCGTCTGTGCAGGTTGATCTCGACCAGCGTGCCCATGTGCGTCTTCTCGGTCTTGTGCAGCTGGTCGTAGTTCCAGCGGCCAGTGTGCTGGCCGTCGTAGAGCTGGTCCAGGGTGTCACGGAGTACTCGCGTGACCTGGGCGCCCGTCGGGTCGAGAATGTGAAGCTCAGCCTCGACTGCATCAAGTTCAGGGTCTACGTCGTCGGGTGGGAGCCCGAGCTGAAGAGTTATCAAGAAGCCTCACTTGTCGCTGTTGAGATAGTTTAACGCCACTGGGCGCAGGAATATCCAGAATGGTTCGCTTGCCGGCTACGGTCTGTTGATGCGTTACAAGCTGTGCGGCTGGGCTGGCGCGCGGCCAATCATTAACGTGCTTCCTACTGGGCCGCGGCTGCGCGCTCAGGTTTTGGCACCGGCTCGTTGTGCGCAATGCGGCAGGACTCCGATCCAACATTGTGTAGTGCTGGATGTGGATTTGCGAGTGCCGACGGACTGGGCGGTACGAATAATCCCGAGAACCTGCAACCGGTATATGAAGATTGCCGCGATGGCAAGCGTCAATACCTCCAGGCCTATTGCTGCCTTTTCGGAGCAGATCAGTCGCGTCGCAAGCTTTGCTAAATTTAGCTATACGGCACGCAGCATGCGTTCCGACGTGGGCAGCGCAGGCGAGGCTTCCCGAGCGGCCCTGATCGCAACGCTTATGCTCGCGCCAACCGCCGTCGCGACAGGCGGTGGGAAGGCATTGCCGATCTGTCGGTAACGTGCGGTCTTTCGTCCAGTGAACCGCCAGTCCGTCCGGAAACCCTGGATCGCAGCCGCCATCGGCAGGGTGAGCCTCGGAGTAAGATTGACCGGGTCTGTCGGCCTAGGCGGAGCGTCAGCCAGCCCCCGGCCATCGACGCCCAACGCGCGCCAAGCCTCACGAGCCCGAGTCGGGCCAAGATCAGGTCCGCCATGCTTACGGGAGCCGCCGACTAGTGTGGGACCAATGCCGTTGGCCTTGCTGGCCCAGGCATCGGCACCTGGCCATCCATCCTCCGCCATTAGATGATGCAGGACCTGTCCGACCGTGGGTGGCGTCTTGACGGCGTTCGGCCACTCGAAATGCTTGTAGGCGTCGAGTTTCATTGCCACCAGGATGAAGCGTGGGCGAAGCTGCGGAACTCCGTACTCACAAGCGTTCAGCACCTGCCAGTCTGCCTCATAGTCCATGTCATGCAGCCGACCCAAGACTTGCTCTCGGTAGTGGGCGAAGCGAGCCGTCGCCAGCCCGCGCACATTCTCAAGCATGATGGCCGTCGGCTCACACTCCTTAATCATCTGCAGCGCGCGAGGGAACAAGTCGCGTTCGTCGTCGGCGCCAAGCTGCTTTCCGGCGATTGAAAATGGCGGGCAAGGCACACCACCAGCAAAAAGGTCAACATTCTTGTAATCGGTACAGTTGAAGTGGTGAATGTCCTTATAAATAACATCCCAGTGTGGTCGGTTTAGCTTGAGGGTCGCGCACGCATCGGGGTCAATCTCAACGGCGGCAACGTGGCCGAAGCCCGCGCGCTCCAAGCCGAGCGACTGGCCGCCAGCGCCGGCACAAATTTCGAGGCAGGTCAACTGACGCACAGGATGCCTCTCTCGTCGTGACTCTGGCAGGGCAGGCACCGAACGTCCGTTCGAGCACATCGAACCACAGCCGACTATCGTATGGGAGCAGGCGCTCCGAGCAAGGCCCGACTTTATCGCCTGGTGCCGACATGTGCTCAGAAGCTGAGCAACCCAGCGCCCTACCCTGTCACAGACGCAGTCAGCCCAAGCTGGTCGCCGCGGCTGCCCTCTCTGAGGGCAGACAGGTCTTCGCGCTTTCCATACACCGAGGACCCTAAAGTTCGGCACTGCCCAGTCGCAGCCCTCCGCCGAGAGTAGGCGGCGCGAGTGCCTCGCGTTGTGCACCACTTGCCGCAGCCGGAAGGTACAGCCGGTGACCTCCCGCGCCAGGCCGGCGGCGGCCGGCCGGGCGGCACTGTGTGGGATCCTCGGGTGATGGCGATCCGGGCGGTTGCATTCGACCTCGGCGGGGTGCTGGAGCGGGTCGCGCCGCAAGAGCACTGGCTGGGCCCCTGGCAGCAGCGCCTCGGGCTGGACGCGGCCGGGCTAGCGTCGGCGCTGGCGCGGGTAGACCCGGACGGCGGCATCGGCACCGGCGCGCTGACCGAGGCGGCGTACCGCCAGCGGTTCGCGGATGCGCTCGGCCTGTCTGGCACGCAGACGGATGAGTTCATGGCTGACATGTGGCGCTGGTACTGCGGTGAACTGGACCAGGAGCTGATGGCGTACGCCGCCAGCCTCCGGCCGCGCTACGCGACGGCGATCTTGAGCAACTCCTCGGACGGGGCGCGGCGCGAGGAACAGGCCAGGTACTCGTTCGCGGAATTGTTCGACATCATTATTTACTCGCACGAGGTCGGCCTGGTGAAGCCCGACTCGCGGATATACGCGCTGCTGTGCGCCGAACTGAATCTGGCCGGGGCCGACCTGGTCTTCCTTGACGACGTGCCGGAGAACGTCGAGGCCGCCTGCCGGATCGGCATCCACGGCGTCCTGCACCGGGGCACGGCGGAATCCATTGCGGCGATCGACGCCCTGCTGGCCGGCGAACGCTGCTGGCTGGCTGGCGCCACTAGCGCCTGGGCAGCCGCACTGGTAATACATCGGCAAATCCAGCCGCCATTTAGTCTGCCATATACGGCCTAATCCACCCGTTCTGGCGAACGGCCTGGCGCGTTATCCAGCCGAGCCGGAGGACGCCAGGGTAAAACAGAGCCAGGCCAGATCCTGCAGAATTACCTGGCAATGAATCCTGGGAAGATGGCGGGCGTACTCACGAAGGGCAGTTATGCGCCGGATTTCTCAGCTCGACGGGTTACGCGCACTCGCCGTCGGCCTTGTCGTTGTTGATCACTGTGTGCCCTGGTTTGCTGGCGGCGGCGTCGGGGTCTGCATTTTCTTTGTCTTGTCCGGGTATCTGATCACTTCGCTACTGCTCGGCGAGCTCGAGAAGACCGGCGGGCTGCGGCGCGGACTGTTCTATATCCGCCGCGCACTACGCCTTTATCCCGCGCTGGTGGTGCTGCTCGGCCTGATGATGATCACCGGCGCCGCCGCCATCAAGTCTGTGCTCATCGCGGCGACCTACACGACCAACCTCTTCATGACCCTGCGGCTTGACGGCGCCGCACCGTTCGACCACACCTGGTCACTGGCCCTGGAGGAGCAGTTCTACTGGCTCTGGCCGCTGTTGCTGCCGGTCTTCATCAGGGTTGGCCGGCGAGCTTCCGTGACCATCCTGACGGTGCTGGCCATCGGATCGGCAACCTGGGCGCAGCTCGCCGTCGCCACGGTGACCAACCGGAGCGGCGCGATCACGGTCGCCGTTTTCAATCCGCTCTGGCAGGCACATGGTCTGTTGATCGGGTGCGCGCTGGCCTTCGGGATCCGGCACCGGTCGGTGGCCCGGGCGGCGCTGCTGGCCAACGCCGGGCTGCTGGCTTGCATCGTCATCGCGCTGGCCGCCTCAGCTACCGCCGGACTGCACTGGGCCGCGGGCTGGAACCTCATGTGCGAGTTCGCGGCGGCTGCAGCCATCGCCGGAATGCGCGACCGCGCCATCGGGCTAGGGCGGCTGCTCACCCTGCGGCCGCTGCTGTGGACCGGGGCCCGGTCGTACGCAATCTACTTGTGGCACTATCCGCTTATCTATATTGCTCATGAACGAGGTTATGGCGAACCCGGCATTCTGGTCGCAGCGGCCATGTCGGTGCTTGCCGCCGCATTGTCATGGCTGGTGGTCGAGCTGCCATTCCTGCGCCTCAAGAGGCGGTTCGAGCCCATCTCCCCGAAGCACGCCGCGGGCCGGCTGCCCGCCGGGCGGCACCGGCCGGCCACGGAATTGGCCGACTCGGCCGCCTCAGGACTAGTTCGGCAATGACCGCGAGCTGCCGCGGGCCGTGCACGGCGACGGTCCGCGCGCCAGCTGGGCAGGCAGGACGGCGCGGACGGGCTGCGGGCCGGCTTCACGGAGTGGCCGTCGGGCCCTGGCGCAGCCATTGGCCGCGGCCCGGCTCGGCCAGCACCTCCCCGTTTGCCAGGACAACTTCGCCGCGGCTTATGGTGAATCGCGGCCAGCCGTGGATCTGCTCGCCGTCGTAGACCGAGTAGTCCGCGTTGGACTGCATGGACCGGCCGTCGATGGTGCGGCGCAGCTGCGGATCCAGCACGACGAGGTCCGCGTCGCTGCCTACCGCGATCGTTCCCTTCCGCGGATAGAGCCCGAACAGCCGGGCCGGGTTCGCCGAGGTGAGCTCGATGAAGCGGGCCAGCGAGATCCGCCCGGTCCGGACGCCGGCCGAGAACAGCATCGGCAGCATAGTCTCCAGGTCGGCGACGCCCGGCCGGGCACCGGTCACGTCCAGCGCCAGATCCGTCTTGTCCCGCAGCGACCAGGGGGCGTGGTCGCTGCCCAGCGTGTGAATGGAGCCGTCGGCCAGGCCGGACCACATCGCCTCGACGTCGGCGGGCTCGCGCAGCGGCGGGCAGCCGATGTACTTGCCGCCGTCCGGCTCCGCCAGCAGCGCGCTGGTCAGGTAGAGGTACATCGGGCGGGTCTCGACGAACACCGGCAGGCTGCGGGCCTGCGCCCGGCGCGCGGAGTCCAGCGCGGCCTGCGACGACAGGTGCACGATGTAGACCGGCGAGCCGGTCGCCTCGCAGATCGCCACGGCCCGCTCGACCGCGGCCCGCTCCGCCAGCACCGGCCGGGCAGTTGCCCAGCTGGCCAGCCCGCCGCGGCCGTCCGCAACCAGCTGCTTGCTGGCGGCACGGACCAGCGGCCCGTCCTCGCAATGCAGCATGGTCAGCGTCCCGCAGCGGCCGGCCGTCCTGATCGCGGCGAGCACCTGGTCAGCGCCCGTCTCGAAACTGGGGAAAATCATGAACAGCTTGAGGCTCTGGTGCCCGCCGGACGCCAGCGCCGGTAGCTCGGCAACGGCAGCCGGCGAGGGGTCAGTCAGGACGGCATGCAGCACGTAGTCGACGGCCGCCGCGCCTGCGGCGGCGGTCAGGTCGCGGTCAAGCGCCTGCCGCAGCGACTCGCCGTCCCGCTGGAATGTCATGTTGCCGAACGTCGTCACGCCGCCGGCGATGGCGGCCCGGGAGCCGGAGTAGAAGTCGTCAACCCAGGCCGGGACGCCTGGCTCCGGCGGTTCCGGCGAGGACAGATGAACGTGCATGTCCAGCCCGCCGGGAAGGACAAGGGCGCCGGCCGCGTCGACTTCCCGGCGGCCGCGCAGGGATCCGCCGAGCTGGCTGATCCGGCCACCGGAGATCCCCATGTCGCACTCGGCCGAGCTGCCCGCGGTGACTACCGTCCCGCCGCGGACGACCAGATCGCAATCGGGGTCAGCGATATCCGTCACCTCCGTCGTGCGCTCCGGCGGCGCCCTGGCCTCAGGGTACGACGATCACCGGGCACCGGGCATGCCTGGCGAGCCAGCCGGGGACCGAGCCGGCCACCTGATGCCAGCGGTGCCCGGGCGCGCCGACGACCAGCGCATCAGCACTCGCCTCGTCCGCCGCGGCGGCGAGCTCCCGGGCCGCGTTACCGCGCCGGATGAGCACGCTCACCGATAGGCCGTCACGATCGAAGACCTGGTCGAGCTCGGCTAGCAGCCAGCGCGTCATCTCGGCGTCATCCCGGTTCGCGCCGATGACCTGCCCGGTCAGCGGCTCGCAGCAGATACCGGGGACGACGTAGACAAGCAGCAGCGAGCGGCCGAGCCGCCGGGCCATTCCGGCGGCGTATGCGAGCGCATTCCGGCTCGACCGGGAGCCGTCGTATCCGGCGACGACCGGGTGGCTGCTGCCGCGGGCCGGTCCTGGCCGGCCCAGCGGATCCGGACCAGGGTCAGGGTCAGGGCCGGCCTTGGCCCGGGCGGCGCGCGCTGGCTTGGCCGGGCTGGGCCGCGCGGGACCGGGCTGGGCGGGATCGGGGTGGCCCGGCTGGACGGGACGGGGGCGCGCGGGACCGGGCTGGGGTGGCCTGCGACGGGCCGGATGCTCTGGCTCGCCCGGGCTCGGCTGTGTCTGTTCGTGGTTCATCTGCTGTTCCCGATAACCGTCGCGCTGTCGGCCTCCACTCGGCAACGCTATGACTGCTATATTAGTTTGTGTTAAACAACTAATCTAGGCCTGGCTATCCTGCCTGTCCTGCCCGGACAGCCAGCTGGCTGACCGGCGGGAGCGCTGCCCCGAGGCCCCGTGCGCGGCCGGTGCTCACGCTGACGGCAAGCAACTTCCCGTGCTCGGAGGCTGCAAACAGCCATTGGCTGTCTGGCGAAAAGGCCAGGCTCCCGGCACTAAGCGAATGACGATCAGCATTAACTGGAACGGCGCGGTCAGCCCCCGAGTTCAGGCTGAGCAGGTGAATGGTGATCCTACCGGCATGGCCAGCCAGGAATAGCGCGGCTGTCGACCCGTCGGGGGAGATGACGCCGGGCACGGTCACGTCGATCCGGCGCCGGGCCAGCAGCCGCCGGGCTCCGGTCGCCGGGTCGATCACGATGTCCGCGCAGCGGTGCCGGTGCCTGCACTCGACTGCCAGCAAGCGGGTCGGGCCGACGGCCGCCACCGTTCCCACGGTAACCCGGCGGCGCCCGCCTGGCCGGGCGTCGTACACGGCGCCGCGCCAGTGGATCAGGAGATAGCCCCTGCCGTCTGCGGCAATGGGCCAGTAACCGCCAGCGGGCACCCGGATGGCCAGGCCCAGCCTGCGGCCCGTCGGCCCGACAAGGGACATCCGCGCGCGCCTGCCGGCTGCTGGTTGCGCCCACAGCTGGCCGGGCCGCGGGCCCGGGAACACCATGCCCCCGTGACTGAGGGCGGCCCGCAGGCTGCGCGCTGGCTGCCCGTCCGGGACGAGGTAGCCGGGCACGAGGTCCAGCGGGCGGATGATCACGTTATCCGGGCCGGCCAGGAAGGAAACGGGGCCGTCGCTGAGCATCGGCGAGACGGCCGTGCGGGTGATCCGCCCAGCGGCCAGCTGAATGCGGACCAGCACGTCCCCGCCCAGCGCGTACCCGCCGCCGCCCAGGGCGAACAGGTCCCAGCCGGCTCGCTCGCCGAGCAGTGGATGACCCAGTCGGGTCACGGTGACCGGGGCCGCGGCAGCGGGCGTCGGCGTCGCTGCCGCCGCGGGAGGCTTCTTCCCGCGCGCGACAGTCACGACGACGCCCGCCGCGATGCCCGAGATGACGAGCACCGTCACGGCCGCCGGAAGCCACCGCGGCGGCCGCCGCCGGGGGCGTAACGGGCCGAACCGCACTAGGTCATCCCGCCCCGGTCTGCCGGGATCCGCATCATCGAGGCCGGTCACCATCTCATCATCCGGCGATCCGGCCCGCCGCGCACGCATCCGGCGGCGCGGATTCCGCCGTGCGCCGCACCGTGGCCACGGTCAGTCGGTGAGCGTGGCCCGGAGCCGCTTCCGGTCGATCTTCATCATGCTGGTCAGCGGGATCTGATCGACGATGCGCACCTCGCGCGGGCACCTCACCGCGGACAGCCGGGTCCGGCCGAACTCGACGAGATCGGCCGGATCGGCGCTGGCACCCTCGCGCAGCTGCACGAATGCGACCACTTCCTCGCCGTACTTCTGGTCCGGGCGCCCTACCACGGCCGCGGCCACCACATCAGGGTGCGCCAGCAGCGCGTCCTCGACGTCACGCGGGTAGATGTTGAACCCGCCGCGAATGATCATGTCCTTGATCCGGTCCACGATGTACAGGTAGCCGTCGGCGTCCAGGCGGCCGACGTCGCCGGTATGCAGCCAGCCGCCCCGCAGCGCCTGCTCGGTTTCCCGCTCGGCATGCCAGTAACCGCTCATCACCACCGGACCGCGGACGCAGATCTCGCCGTCTTCGCCCTGGTCCGCCGCTGACCCGTCGGTGCGCTCGATCCGTACCTCCACTCCCGGGGCGGGCCTGCCCACGCTGCCCGGCCGCGCCTGCCCGATCGGCGAGGTGGCGATGATGGCCGCCGTCTCGGTGCAGCCGTATCCCTCGGCGATCTCGACCTTCGGCAGCCGCCGGCTGAATTCCTCGGCTACCTGCCGCGGCAGCGGTGCCGCGCCGCTGGTGATGCGGGTCAGCGCGGACAGGTCGTAGTCCTCAAGCGGCTGCTGCAGCAGCATCTGCAGCATCGACGGGACCAGCGGGCTGACGTTGACCTGATGCTCGGCGGCCAGCCGGAGCCAGCTGACCGGGTCGAACCAGCGCATCAGCACCGAGGTCGCCGGCTCCGGCGAATGCAGCGACATCACGCTGACCATCAGCCCGTAGACGTGCGAGAGCGGCAGCGGCAGCAGCGAGCATCGGCGGGATCCGTCCTGCGATGTCGCGGTCGCCGCCCAGGCGGCCGAGGACAGCGCGTCGTGGCTGATCATCACGCCCTTGGCCCGGTCCGTCGTGCCGCCGGTGTAAAGCAGCGCGGCCAGCCCGGTGGGGTCGGCATCGACAAGCTCCGCTGCCGAGCCGGTCTCCAATTTTGAATAACGCAGCAGCGCGGGGCCGACCGGATCGTCAGCCGGCAACTCGCCGCACACGACGATGCCGCGCACGTCGTGCAGGCTGGACGCTGCCGCGATGACTTTAGGCAGGAACTCAGGGGTGGTGACCACGTAGGCCGCGCCGCTGTCGGCCAGCACGTACCGCAATTCGTCCTCGCTGAGCAGGAACAGCACCGGCGTCGCTACCGCGCCCGCGCGCCACACGGCCTGGTAAGTGATGCCGACCTCGGGACAGTTGGCCATGCAGACCACAACCCGCTCGCCAGGGTGCAGGCCCGCGGCGCGCAGCCCGCCGCTGACCCGGCGCACCCGCTCGGCAAGCTGCGCGCCGGTCCACAACGTCCCCTCGTAGTGCAGCACTGAGCCGACCGCCACGCGGTCCCATGCTTCCTCGGCCAGCCGCTGCAGGCTGGTGCCTGTCGCGCGAGTCACCATCGGCGGTATCACCGTTGTTCCCTCTCGTTAGGCCCAGTGGTCTGGGTGGAACATTACGGTGATTTGCCCGCATACAACATTCAGAGTGCCAGAACTCGGGTGGTCACGAGGTACCTGGAGCCTTGCCGCCCGGGCCGGTCCGAACGCGGGCGACGGCGCCGGCCCGGCACGGGCCGGCGGCCCTGGCAGCTAGCTCCGGCGTTCTCGGCTGGCTCCAGCAGCGTCAGCCCGGCTGGCCGGCCTGCGGCTGGACGATGCTGAGCGCGGCGCCCTGCGGGCCCCGAGCCCGCCGGGATGCCGCAGTGCACTACGACGACTCGTTCCCGCGTTTCACCCAGGAGACCTCGGGGCGCATAATCCAGCAGCCTGCTGGCGGGAACTGACCTATAGTGGCAGCAGAAGGGGAGTAGTCCTTCGCTGACAGATCGACATGCTGGTGCGCTGATCGCACCCGGTCGTCAGGCCCCAACGGGACGGGGTGGACGAGACCTTCGCCGATGAGTCCGGCTCATCTGGCGGGGTCTGTCCTTGTTCCCGCCAGCCGATCCGGACCGGGAAGGCCTGTGCCCGGTGCCTGGTGCCGCGTTGCTGGCGACGGTGTTCGCCGTCACGCTCGTGGTCGAGTTGCCCGACAAGTCGCTGTTCGCGTCGCTGCTGCTGGGTACCCGCTATAAGCAATGGCACGTCTGGCTTGGCGTCATGGCCGCGTTCGCCGTGCACGTGGGCCTGGCCGTCACGGCAGGCAGCCTGCTCACCGCGGCGCCGCACCAGATCGTGCAGCTTGTCAGCGCGGCGTTGTTTCTCGGCGGCGCGGTGTGGATGCTGAGATCAAGGCCAGGGGACGAAGATGAGCCGGGGCCTGACGCGGCCAGGCTCGGGGCGGCGTCGCCGGGCATGCCGCGGGTGGCCGCGACCAGCTTCGCGGTAGTGTTCGTCGGCGAGTGGGGCGATATCACGCAAGTCACCACGGCCAACTTCGCCGCCCATTACCAGCAGCCGCTAATTGTCGCGGTGGCTGCGGTGGCCGCGCTCTGGACGGTGTCCGGGCTCGCGGTCTTCGTCGGCCCGAAGGTCCTAGGACTGATCCCCGAACGGTGGGTTCGTATCGCGGGCGCGGTCGCGCTCACCGGCTTCGGCATCTACAGCCTTAGCCAGGCAGTCATGTCCTGATAGCGGGCTACCCGGGGGAGTGACAGACGGCCTCGGTGTTGTTGCCGTCGGGGTCGCGTACGAAGGCCCCGTAGTAGCTGGGGTGATATTCGGGCCATACCCGGGGCTCGTGCAGCACTTCGGCGCCGGCGGCTACCGCCGCCTCGAAGAAGGCCCGCACGGCCGCCCGGCTGGGCGCGGCGAACGCGATATGCGACTCACGGAACCCTTCGCCGGTCGTCCGCGGCCCGATCCAGAAATCTGGCTTGGGTGCCATGCCGAAGCCGATGACCTCGCCGAAGTCCATTACCCGGCTGCCGCCGAGCGGGGCTAGCACCGCGTCGTAGAACACGGCGCTCGCCGCCACGTCGGCGCACTGGATCGAAAGGTGGTCAAGCATGCAGCCATCCTTGCTCACCTGTTACTCCGCCGGGCGCAGAATCCCGATGGCCCGGTCGGCGGACGATGGTGGACCAGAACGACACGCATGTGTACCAGCCGGGCTTTCTTTCATCCCGTTCGGCGCGTGCCGCACCCGCATCTTCGACTTCTACAGCTTGGACGGCACGACCCCCTGGCCCGCGCGCTGACGGACTTCGACGGCCACCAGGCCGGTCGCATCCGCGCAGCTGGGCCTCGCGCGGAGCACCGCCGGGCTGTCCGGCTATCCAGCACCTGAACGGGCGGGCCCGCGCAAGGCGGCGATGAGGGCAGCCGACGCTGCCGCGGCGGCGAGGAACAGCGCGGCCGCGGCGTAGCCGGCGGTCGCTCCGGCCGGGGCCGAGTCGGCCGGCCCGGCGCCGATCGTGTAGGCCGCGCCAGCCAGGGCAAGGCCAAGTGAGGTGCCCACCCCGCGGGTCATGTTGAGAATGCCGCTGGCCATGCCTGCCTGGCGGGCCGGTGCCGATCGCATGATGGCCGCGTTATTCGGCGGGGTAAAGGCACCGATTGCCATTCCGGTTACCGCCAGGGCCAGCAGGAACACGGCCGGATGATCGCCCGCTGCGGCGCTGACCGCGAGGGCGGCGGCCGCGCTGAGGATGCCGCCCACGGTGAGCGGGCGGCCGTCGGCGCGCTCAGCCAGCGGCCGGCCACTGGCGCGGCGAGCGCCAGGCCGAGCGGCAGCGCCAGCAACTGGAGCCCTGCGGTCCCCGGCTGCTCGTGCAGGGCGGCCTCCAGGAAGAACGGCGCCGCGGTCAGCGTGCCGAACAGCACCAGGTAGCTGAGCAGCCCGCCGGCGATGCCCGCACTGAACGGGAACCTGGCGAACAAGCCCAGGTCAATCTTCGGCGCGCTGGCCTTCCGCTGCCGGAAGACAAAGACGGCAAGCAGGACGGCGCAGGCAGCGAAGAGCCCAGTAATGAGCGGTGATCCTCAGCCGTACCTGCCGTCATGGCAGATCGCGAGCAGTAGCGCGGACACCGCGGGCCGGAAGATGCCCAGGCCGGCCCAGTCAACGGGGCGGCGGCTGGAAAGGTCGCGGCTACGCGGGATGAGAAGCCATGCCGCGGCGGTGCCGATCAGGCCGGCCGGCACTTTGACGAAGAAGATTAGCCGCCAGCCGCCGAACCCGATCAGCCGGCCGCCGGCCGCCGGCCGATGGCCAGCCCGAGCGCTGCGCCGCCGCCTGATCCCGATGGCCCGGCCGAGCCTGTCCCCGGGCACGGCGCTGGCGGTGATGGCAACGCTGTTGGCCTGGAACATGGCCGCGCCGATAACTTGCAACGCCCGGAAGGCGATCAGCACGAGCAGGCTCGGCCGCTGGCGGCACCGGGGTAGCGCCCGGGCCGGCCGTGCACCCGTCAGAACCCGAGGGTGGTGGCGAGGGCGCGGGCGGCGGCGCCGCCCGCATCGGTCGCGAGGTCGATCGCCGCGGGCACGTTCAGGTCGGCGGCCAGCAGGCGGCCAACCTCGGCGATGCTGCCATCGCTGGCTGAACTGGTGCGGCCGGCTGCCTGGTAGAGACTTTCCAGCCGCGCCGCCGCGGCGTCGAGCAGGCCGGGAACATAATCCCAGTCCTGCGCCCAAGGCCGGTCGAGGATCATCATCCGGACAGCAGCCGGGGAATGACCGGCCAGCAAGTCGTGGAGCAGGACAAGGTTGCCGGCGGACTTGGCCATCTTCATGCCCCGCAGCGTCACGGTACCGGCGTGCAGCCAGGCGCGCGCATACGGCCGCACGCCGGTGAATGCCTCCGCCATCGCGGCGTGATAGGCGTGATGTGGAAAGCGAAGATCTTTCCCGCCCGCGTGGATATCCACGCCGACGCCGAACACTGAAAGGGCCATGGCGGCGCACTCCGCATGCCATCCCGGCCTGCCGGTTCCCCAGGGTGACTCCCACGCCGGGTGACCTGGCTCGCCGGCCTGCCATACCGCTACATCCAGCGGGTCATCCTTGTCCGGATCATCCGGCCGGCCGCCGTATTCGCCGGATAGCCGCAGGCCCTCGGTCCGGTCCAGGCCGGAAGCGCCGAAGGCGGCCTGGCCGCGGAAGTAGACGCTGCCCCGACGCTGGTACGCGGTGCCGGTCGAAAGCAGTCCGGCGGCCAGCCGGACTACCTGGTTCACGTAACGGTGCGCACGCGGCTCGTGCTGCGGCGCGCGCACTGCCAGCGCGGCCATGTCCCGCTCGAAATGGAACTGCTGGACTGCCGCGAACGCGTCGTAGGGCGCCCCCGCTCGATGCGCCGCCGCGTCAAGCACATCGTCCACGTCCGTGATGTTGCGGCATATCTCCGGCTCAACGCCGAGAGAGCGCAGGACGCGGCTCAGCGTGTCTATCCAGACGAACGTGGCGGCATGTCCCAAATGCGTGACGTCGTAGGGGGTGATCCCGCACGCGTAGATCCGGGCCCGGTCCAGCATCGGCAGTCGGCGGCCGGCGATGGTCGGCTCAGCCGCCCGGTAGGACGTGCTGGCGGCTGAGTGGATTGTGGTCATGGAACTAGTGTCGGGCACTGCGGGGGGGCGCATCATCGGGGGCCGTTAACGCCTGCAGCGCGCTCGCGCCAGGCCGGCGCCAGCGCGCCGAGCATCAGCAGCCCGGTCAGGGCGAAAGCCGCTGGGTAACCGGTGCTGGCAACGAACAGCCCGAACACCGCTGGGCCGGCCCCGTAACCCGCATCGTAGGCCAGGTTCCACAGGGCGCTGGCGGTCCCGTACCCGGAGGTCGGCACCCGGTCGATCATCAGCGCGAAGGTGGCGTTCTGGCAGACCCCGAAGCCAGCCCCGAAAAGGCACATGCCCGTGATCACCGCCGCCGGGGTCGTCACCCAGATCAGCAAGGTCATCCCGATTGCGGCAATCACCAGGCCGGGAATCAGCAAGCCCGCGTGACCGTGCCGGTCGCCATGCCGCCCGGCGACCCAGCGGCCGAGCGTGGCCGTCGCCGCCTGCGCGAACAGCCCGGCGGCTGCGACGCTGCCGGCCGCCCCGACGGCGAGCGGCAGGAAGGCGACCACCACGCCGGCCGACACGGTGGTTGCCGCGAAGACGAGGGACGGGCGCAGCTGACCGCCCCGGCACAGGCCGGCGAGCAGGCCGGCTGCTCGGTGCCCGCCGCCGCCTCGTCATGGCCAGCCACGGCTGGCAGCCACGGGGTGGCCGCCAGCGGGGCAAGCGCGGCAACTGCCGTGATGACGATGACGACCGCGTAACTCGTGTTGTCGGCCAGCCAGACCCCTGACGGCAGCGCGACGACCGCGGGCACGCAGGACACCACTCCGGCAAGTCCTAGCCCTTCGCCGCGCCGTTCCCGCGGCAGCACCGTGGCCACCAGGGCGCCGGTGACCACCGTGTTGAGGCCGAAGCCGACGCCGCGCACGAGGCTCACCGCGACGATCGTGTACATCCGGTCGGGGGCTAGCAGCGCCAGCGCCGGTCCGCCGAGCAGCAATGCCCCGAAGGCGAATACCACCCGGTTGCCGTATCGCCGCATGAGGGCCGGCGCGGCGAACTCGGCCGCCACGCAGGCCAGCATCAAGGCGGCCGTCACGAGGCCGGCCACGGAACTGCCCGCGCCAGCCGACACAGCGTACATCGGTGTCACCGACAGCAGCAGGTAGAAGCTGGTGAGCGCGCCGAAGGAAGACATCAGAACCAGCGCAAAGCGGCCGCTGACGAGCCGGGCGCGGGGGGCGGGATCGACGGCCGACCCGGTGGCGGCGGCAGTCTTGGCGGGGGCGGCGGACGGGGCGGACTTAGTCAGGATGAGAGTGCTCATGACTGCGACGGTAAGTCTGAAGTGGAACACTGATAAGGTCCAATTTCATGACTATCCAGTGGTCCGGTTTGGGGCCGGACTTGCTCCTGCGGCTGGATCGCGGATCCGGTCGGCCGCTCCGGCCGCAGCTGGAAGCCGGGATCCGGGACGCGATAAGGAGCGGCAGGCTAGGGGTCGGCGAGCGACTGCCGTCATCCCGGGAACTCGCCCGCGACCTTGGCGTGTCCCGCGGCCTGGTGCAGGAGTGCTACGCGCAGTTGCTGTCCGAGGGGTACCTGGCCAGTCACGTCGGATCGGCTACCCGGGTCGCGACGGGGGCGCACCGGGCGCTGCCCGGGCCAGCCCCCGGGCTGGCCGCGCCGCAGCGGCTGCTGGCGGACTTCCGGTCGGGCGTGCCCGACCTGGCGAGCTTTCCGCGCAGCGACTGGGTGTGGGCAACCCGGGAGGCGTGCCGGACCGTGGCGACGGCGGACCTGGACTACGGTGACCCGCGCGGCAGCGCCGTGCTGCGCCACGTGGTCGCCGGCTACGCCCGGCGCGTCCGCGCAGCTGTCGCCGAACCGGAACACATCGTCATCTGCACCGGGTTCGCTCAGGGCCTCAACCTTGTGCTGCGCGTGCTGGCCCAGATCGGCGTGCGGTGCGCCGCGTTCGAGGATCCTGGCTACGGGAGCACCGAGACCAGCGAGACCGTGCGGGCCACGGCCGCGACCAGCATGCAGGTCGTGCACGTGCCCGTGGATGAATCCGGCATCGACGTCGCGGCGCTCGACGCGAGCGCCGCCCGCGTGGTCGTGGTGACTCCAGCGCACCAGGCGCCGACCGGAGTCGTGCTCACGGCCAGGCGGCGGCACGCGCTGGTCGAGTGGGCGAACCGCAACGACGCGTTCATCATCGAGGACGATTACGATTCCGAGTTCCGCTATGACCGGGAGCCGATCGGCGTCCTGCAGGGACTCGCACCGGACCGGGTCGCCGCGATCGGCACGGTCAGCAAGGCGCTGGCGCCAGCGGTACGACTCGGCTGGGTGCTCGTGCCACCGTTGCTGGCCGCCGCGGTGGCCGAGGAGAAGCGGATCAGCGACCGCGGCTCGTCCGGGCTGGACCAGATCGCGCTGGCAGCCCTGCTGGAGTCCGGCCGATACGACCGGCATCTGCGGCGCATGCGCGCCATCTACGCGCGCAGGCGGAGCGCGGTAATCGATGCGCTCGCGCGGCATGCGCCAGAGGTCAGGCTGACCGGACTGGCGGCGGGGTTTCATGCCGTGGCGCAGCTGCCAGCCCCCGCCGACGAGCAGGCAGTCGTCACGGCGGCGCGCGAGCGCTCCGTCGGCCTCTACGGGATGGCCCCGCACCGGGCCACCAGCGCGGCCGGGCCGGCTCAGCTCGTTCTCGGGTTCGGCCAGGTCAGCGAGCGGGCGATTGAGCCGGGCATCGCTGCCGTCGCAGACCTGCTGCGCGCGGCGGGCAACTAGCCGCCCCGGCCGGATAGCCCGGCTGGCGCCGCGAAACCAGCCCGCCGGGCGGCCCGGGTACCGCAGCCGCCGCGGCGCCGGGCCGTCGGCCAGCTCGCTGTCCCGTCTGCTCGGCAACGCCTAGCCTGCCGCCGGTCAGTCCGCCGCGCCGGTCAGTCCGCCTGCCGATCCGTTGGCTCTAATGCCGCCGATGACCTGGGCAAGCTGCTCGAGCTCACGGTCGGAGGTGACGAAGTAGGAGAGCCCGAAGGCGTGCTGCCTGGCCTGCAGGTCATGGCGGATCTGATCGGGTGACCCGATGAAGACCGACGGCATTGCCCAAAGCTCTTCGCAGCTGGTCCCGGTCCAGCCTCGCTGCCGGATGAGTTCTTCGGTGTCCCGCCGCCGGTGACTGGTGATGAGAAATGTCGCGAACGTGCTCAGCTCCAGATCCGGGAACCGCTCTCCCGCGGCGGCCTTGAGGATGTCGAGCTTCGCATGCATCGCGGCCGGCCCGCGATCAGCGGGGTCGTCGGTATCTTCGCCCGCGCGGATGGGCGCGGGCAGTATGCCGACGATGTCGGCCCGCTGGGCCGCGAGCGCGAGCATTTTCGGCCCGCCGCCGCCGATCAGCAGCGGCGGGCGCGGCCGCTGGACGGGCGCGATCGGCAGCCGCAGCGAGTTGATGGTGTAGTGGCTGCCCTGGAAGTTGACGGTGTCACCCTTCAGCAGGGCGGCGATGATCTGGGCGGCTTCCGCCAGCCGGGCGATGCGGCTGCGCGGCGGGTCGAAGGAAATGCCCATCTGGTCGTACTCACCGTGCAGCCATCCGGCACCGAGACCGAGTTCGAACCGGCCGTCAGAGAGCCAGTCGATCGTCGCGGCTTCGTGCGCGACCAGCGCCGGGTGCCGGTAGTCGTTGCTGAGAACCATGGTGCCGATCCGCAGCCGGGTCGTGTGCGCGGCCACCGCTGATGCCATAGCCATCGGCGCGAGCTGCGGGCCGTAGGGCTCGGCGGCGATATGGTCACGAATCAGCAGCGTGTCGACTCCGGCCTGTTCGATCCGGCCGACATGATCGAGCCATTCGCAGCGATCCGGGATCGTCTCGTTCACCACTGCGAACCGCAGCCGCCGGTGCACTCCTGTCATAGGTTCATCCTTTCTGATCCAGCGCCTGGCGGGCGAGATCGCGCGGTGTCGGCAGGCGTGGATCCGCAGTAGCATCGCGATCATGGCGAGGATGACGTCCCCGCCGCGGCTGCGCGGGCGCGCGGTGGAGATCGATGCCCTGGGCGAGGCCGCTGGTGATCGGGGTTGACGACTTGCAATGGGCAGATCCGTCCAGCCTGCTGACGCTGGGAACGCTGGTCCGCAGTCTCGGGTATCTGCCGGTGGCGCTGATCGGATGCTTGCGGCCCGCGCCGCGCGTCGCTGAGCTGGACCGGCTGGCCGGCCTGCTGCACGACGTCGGCGGGCGCCGCCTGGTCGTGGGCAGGCTCGGCGCGGAGGCAGTGACGGAGCTGGCGGCTGAGTCCGTGGCTGCCGAGCCGGGGCCGCAGCTGCTGGCCGCGATCGAGGGGGCCGCCGGCAACCCGCTGCAGCTTCACGTTCACTGAGCTGTCGGTGACCATGGCTCAACCCGCCCTGGACCTGGCCTGGATCCTCGCGGAGGGCATTACTGCACAGGTGCTGGAAGACGACGGCGCCCGGCTGCGATTCCGGCACGACCTGATTCGCGAGGCGCTCTATGCGGACCTGCCGCTCAGCGTCCGCCGCGGCCTGCACCGGGAGGCCGGGCGGCGGTTGGCGGAATCGGGCGCGCCGGTCCTGCAAGTGGCCGAGCAGCTAGCCCGCGGGGCAGGTCATGGGGACGCTGAAGCCATCGAGTGGCTGAGCAGGGCAGCGCGGGAGCTGCGGCGGCCGGCGACCACGCGACCACCAGTACCGCGCTGGCCCTGGTCGCGAGCTCGACCGGCTCGAGGAGGCCAGGGCGACGCTCGACGTCGGCCGGCGGATCAGCGAGGAGTTCGGCGTCCGCTGGCACCTGCCCGGCTATCAGGCGGTCCGCGGCATGGAGCGCTTCATCGCCGGGGAATGGGATGACGCCATTGCCGAACTTGAGGCGAGCGTCAGCCTGGCGGACGAGACTGGCTCGAAGTACACGCTCGCGTACGCCTTCGGTGTGCGGTCGCTGATCGGACTGCATCGCAATGACCTGCGCGGCGCTCATGCCGCCGCCACCGCCGCCGGCGAGTACGCCGCAGCCGGCCTGCGGTTCCGCGCCCAGTGGGCGGCGTGGGCACGAGCGCTCCTGCTCGAGGCCGACGGCCAGGTCGCCGCCGCGCTCACGACGCTGACCGAGTGCTGGGACCATTGCGCCGAGCTGGGGCTCACGCTGGAGTACCGGCTTATCGGGACCGATCTTGTCCGTCTCGCGCTGGCCGGCGGCGAGCCGGGGAGGGCGCTGGACGTGGCTGCGGCTGTTACCGAAGTGGCGGATCAGAATGATGTTTCGTCGCTGACCGGCGCCGCATTGCGCTGCCGGGGCCTGGCCGAAGGTGACGCCGAGCTATTGCACGCGGCCGCCTGCGCTTACGAACGCGGCCCGCGGCGGCTGGAGCTTGCGCTTGCCAGCGAGGACGCCGGCGCTGCCTTCGCCAGGCGAGGCGACATGGCCCGCGGCCGACCGCTGCTGGACCAGGCCATCGCCAGCTACGAGCGGCTCGACGCCGCGCGCGACCTCGCCCGTGCCGAGGCGACGCTTCGCTCGGCAGGCGTCCGGCGTGGCCGCCGTGGCGCCAGGAAGCGGCCGCAGATCGGCTGGCGCGGCCTCACCCCGACCGAGCGCACGGTCGCGGGCTTGGTCGCCGAGGGGCTATCCAATCCCCAGATCGGCGAGCGGCTCTATGTGTCGTCCCGGACCGTGCAGACCCATCTCGCGCATGTTTTCGCCAAGCTGGACATCTCCTCCCGCGCTCAGCTCGCCGCCGAGGTGACCAGGCATCGAGGCACTGCACGAGGCCCCGGATCGGCGCTGGCGCCATAGGCTGGTCGGCCCGTCACCCCGTTGCCTCGCGGCGGGACCAGGAGAGGCGCTGCGGTGCCGACGGGACGCGGGGGGTGTCCTCGAGCAGCCCGAGTTGCACGGACTGCCGGGTCAGTACGGCGTCGAGTAGCCACTCGGAGGCGATCCGCATCTTATTGGCCGGGATCGCGGATAGGTGATAGCCCCGGGTCACGGCCTTGGCCGGCAGGCCGGATAGCCGTAGCCCAGCTGGGTTCGCGGCCGCCTTGGCGCCGCCGAGATCGACCGTGAAGCCTAGATCGTGGTGCCGGTATGGCCGTGGCCGGGCGTAGCCGAGCGACGCGGCGATGTTGCCTGCTGCCCGGCGGCCCTGCCGCACGGCGTGCTGCGCTGTCATGGCGGTGATCTCGCCGGGGCGGGTGAGATCCGGCACGGCCGCGGCGTCGCCGCAGGCGAAGAACTCCGGATGCCCGGGCACGCTGAGGTACTCGTCGACCGACAGGCGGCCCGCGGACGTTGCCAGGCCCAGCGTGCCGACTAGCGGATCGGGGCGTACTCCGACGCACCAGATGAGCGAGCGGGTGGGGACGAACTCGCCGTCGGACGTCAGCACGCCGTCGTCGGCCGCCTTCTCGATAGTGGTGCCGGTGCGGATCTCGACGCCGCGGCTGGTCAGCACCCGGTGGGCAGTGGCGGACAGATGCCGGTCCAGCTCCGGCAGTACTCGCGGGGCGGTGTCCAGCAGCAACCAGCGGATCTGCTGGTGACGCAGCGCCGGGTACCTGCGTGCGACCGCCCGGGTGAGCAACTGGCCGTGCGCGGCGACCTCGGTCCCGGTGTAGCCGGCGCCGACCACCACGAAGGTGCAGCGCGCGTCCTGCTCGGCGGCGGCGAAATGGCCCGGCACCCCGACCAGGCCGTCCGGTACAGCGGGATCGGGCGCTCCGCCCGGGCCGGGGGAGTCGGCTGCGGCGACGACGCCTGCCGCGGCAGCCAGCTCGATCTGCCGCACGAGATGGTCGCGCAGCGCCAGGCCCTCGCGGATGCTGCGGAACCCGAGCGCATGCTCGGCGAGACCAGGGACCGGGAGCAGCTTGCCTACGCTGCCCACCGTTAGCAGCAGCCGGTCATAGGACATGGTGCGCCGGATTCCCTCCGGATCGGCGAACCCGACGCTCCGCCCGGCGATGTCGATCTCGTCGACCGTGCCTGACACCGTCCTGACCCCGGGCCCGGCGGCCGCCAGCGGCACCGCGACCCGGCGCGGATCCAGTATCCCGGCTGCCACCTCGGGCAGCAGCGGCAGGTAGAGGAAGTAGTCCGTGGGACTGATCAGGACGATCTCGACCTGATCGGTGCCAGCCCGCCGCGGCCACCGGCGGCGGTTAACCATGCGGGACAGCGTGCGCGCGGCATGGAAGCCGGCAAAACCGCCGCCGACGATGACGACTCGCTCCGGGCGGCCAGGACGGTCGGCGAGTACCCGCCCGGAAGCTTGTGCTGAGCTCATGGTGGCAACCTCCAAGAAGCCGGCGTCGCCGCAGCTTGCAGTGACTTCCCCTACCGTGCCGCCGCAGCCGGGCAGGAGACATCCGCCGGCCGGCCTAGATCTGCCTACCCGCCGTTCTTGATCGTGGTGGTTGTTGGCGGGCTCTCGGCTACCTAAACCCACCACGATCATGGTCAGCGCCGGGCGGCGGCGCCGGTCCAGCGCTGCGGGAGCGCTTTGATCCCGTAGATGCCCTCGACGCCGCCCAGCTCGGCCGCGCCTTCCACGGCGAGGCCAGGCATGCGCGACGCGAGGAAGATGAGCGCTTCCTCCAGCTCCGCGCGGCTGGGTTGGCGCCAAGGCAGTAGTGCGGTCCGGCACCTCCCCGGTCAGCTCGGCTGCCATCGTGTCGAAAACGGGAAGGTCCAGGTCGGTCACCGTGGTCACGGCAGCTCCCTCGGGCAGCGAGAAAGGAACCTCCCTGCGATTCAACCCGCCTAGCGCCGCGAGCGCGAGGGCAGTATCGCCAGCTGCCGCGGCAACCGAAGCTGGACAGCCGGCCATCGCTGGATGTCACTAACCGCACATTGTTGATCGCTGTATGCTGCCGGGCGTGCGCGTCAATCCTGCGGTCGGCAGCCGCCAGTCCCAGCCAGCTGATCCGGTTGACCAGACGGCCGGCGTCCAGACCTTGCTGGCCATGGCCGTTCCGGTGCTGGCCGCCGCCGACCCGGCCGGGCCGCTGCCCGCGCACCGGGCAGACCCGGCCGGAGCCCTACCGCTTTACCAGGCGGCTGTCGCCTCCACCGGGTGGGATCCCGCCGCTGGTAGCCGCCTCACTCCTTGTCGTGACGCAGGCCGTGGGCCAGAGCCAGAACTCGCTCGATCCCGGTCGGCCAAGCACGCAAGGCGGGCCCGCCAGGCGGGCCCGCCCGGCCAGCCCGTGACGGTTGGCTAGGCCCGGCACCTGGACTCCCGAGGCTCAGGCGTTCGCCATCAAGCAGCTTCGCAAGCTGCCGGAGCCGCTGGGCTCAGGCTGACGATGAAAGGCGGCCCGCGAGTGCCAGCACGGCGGCTGGAAGGGCTGAGCCGCTCGGTTGGCGCGGCGGGCCTGGGCTGCGCGGCATGTCCGCGGAGTACAACACCGGGGACATCGATGACGCGGCGTCGCTACGGGTGATCGCGCGGGCGCTCGACCCCGGGGTGACACTCTTCGACACCGCCGACGTCTACGGGCCGTTCGCCAATGAGCTGCTGGGCGGCCGCGGCATCCGCGCACGCGCGGCCGATGTCGTCGTTGCCACCAAGGTCGGGCTCGTCCAGGACGCAGCCACTGGCCGCGTCGTCCGCCGCGCCGACCCTGGGCACATCCGCGCATCGTGCGAGGCGTCCCTGCGCAGGCTTGGCGTTGCCGCGATCGGCGTTTATTACCTGCATCGCGTCGACCCGGCGGTACCCCTGGAGGCGTCCTGGGGCGCGATGGCGGATTCTGGTCGCCGCGGCGGAGGTGCGGGCGCTCGGGCTGTCGGAGGTGTCAGTCGCCGAGCTGGACCGTGCGCAGTCGGCCTGCCGGTCGCCGCGGTCCAGTCGGAGCTGTCGCTGTGGACGCGCGGCCGCTGGCCAGCATCGTGCCGTGGTGCCGGGCACACCGCGCGGCGTTTGTCGGGTACGCGCCATTGGGGCGCGGCTACCTGACCGGGACGGTCCGCAGGGCCGGCTTCCAGCCGGATGACATCCGCTTCGGGAACCCGCGCTTCACGGCCGACGCGATGGCGCGCAACCGGGCCATCCTGACTGTCATCGAGCGAGTCGCCCGGCGCCATGATGCGACCCTCGCTCAGATCTCGATTGCGTGGGTGCTGGCGCAGGCCGAGCACATCTTGGCTATCCCAGGCACGAAACGGCTCCGCTACCTGGCGGAGAACTGCCAGGCAGCGGAGCTAGAACTGAGTACCGCCGACCTGGCCGAGCTCGATGCGACGCCGGCCGCCATCGGGAACCGCTACTAGCCCGGCCAGCCCGGCGGTCGCAGCCCTCGAACCCGGCCGGACCAGCACGGCCGGCCGGCAGCGATCGCGTCAACTGCGCCAGCCTGGAGCAGGCCGGCAAACCCCGCCGGGGCCAGGTCACCGACGAGGAGAAGCAGCTCGTCTGCGAGCACTTCGACGAGATCAACGAGCGGCTGGCCCGGCAGCGCCTCCGGACGATCAGCCTGGCCGACCCGAGCATGTCGAGCGCTACGCCGTGGCGGAGCTTGCCAGCGAGCGCGCCGTCGAGCCTGCCTAGCAGCGCCCGTCCGGCGGCGCGAAGCGTGAACGTGCCGATCTGACGGTCAGTTGCGCCCGGCCTTACGGCTGCTGGCCGAGCAGGCGGCGGAGGGTACCTGCGTTACGCACGGCGTTGGCATTGCCGTCGTTGTTGAACGAAAACGTCTTTGCCGAGGCGCTCCCGTTCCCTTATCCGGTCTGCCCACCAGCCCAGGTTGTCGTCGGTGTAAGAACCTGCGTACAGATGATCGTCATCCGGGCCGTGCATCCGGACGTATGCGAAGTCCGCGGTCGTCCGCAGCACGCACGGCAGGCGGGCGCCGCTCATGACGCAGTAGGCGGCGCCACGCGTTTCCAGCAGCGCGAAGACATCCTCGTGCTGCCAGCTGGGGTGGCGGGACTCCACTGCGACCCGCACCCACTGGGGAAGCACTTGCAGGAAATAGGCCAGCCGGGCATCGTCGCGGACGTGGAAAGGCCCGAGCTGGACCAGCAAGACCGCGCGCTTGTCGCCTAGCTCGTGCCAGCAGGCCGCTATCCGCCATGCCCATGTCTCGGGCGCGTACAGCCTCTTGCCGTGCATCAGGCCGCGCGGTGCTTTGACCGAGAGCCGGAACCCGGCTGGCAGCCGCTGCTGCCAGGCCAGGAAGGCGGCGGGCCTGGGCCACCAGTAAAAGCTGCTGTTGAGCTCGGCGGTCGAGAAGACCTCGGCGTAGCGGGCCAGTCTGCTCCGCGCAGGCAGGCCAGGCGGGTACAGGGCCGGGCTCCCAGTGGTCATAGCTCCAGCCGGAGGTCCCGATGCTCGTCGCCATGCGCCGCAGGCTGATTCAGCCCTGCCGTGCCGCCTGCCGCGCCTCAGACCCGGCCCCGCCGGGCGCGCCGCTGGCAGGCCGCCGCCGGGCGCTGCCGGACGTGCCCGCAACTGCCCGGGAGCGGCCGTCGGCGTTGGGCTTGATCAGCACCGTGACCGCGGTCAGCCAGAGGGCGGAGAATAGCAGGCTGCCGATGACGTCGGTCGGGTGGTGCTCTCCCCGGTACATGCGGGAGATCGCGACGAGGACCGGCATGGCCATCGCGGGAAGTAGGAACAGCCACCGCCACCAGCCGCGGGCGTTGCCGATGACCAGGATCGCCACGGCGATGTAGATGCAGCACGTCGCCGCTGTGTGCCCGGACGGGTAGGCCGAGGTGGGTAGGTGACTGTCGAGTTGCTTGACATCCGGCCTGGGCCGCTTGACGACGGCAGCGGCGGCGAGGAACGCGGCGAGTTCCCCGAACATGAGCGTGCCGATGTAGACCACCGGCCGCCAGCGCCGGGTGACGGCCAGGAAGACGATGCAGGTGGCGAGGGACACGATCAGGATCGCCGTGGTCGCACCGAGGGTGGTGAAGATCAGGCTCCAGCGGATCCCGGCGGGCGTGCGGTGCGCGGCGAACCAGTGCGGGATCGCCGTGTCCCCCAGCACATTGCCGTTCCCGTCCTTGGTGACCAGTTCGCCGACGCCGACGACGATGCCGAGGATCAGCACCCAGGCGATCAGGACCCCGGCGGCGATGCGGCCGCGATGGCGGCTCAGCGCGCCCTGGTCGGCCGGCTCAGGCTTGGCCGGCCTGAGGTCGGACCGGGCCTCGGGCTCCAGCCCTTCGGTGACCGGATGGGTCACCGGCAGGCCGCCGGCCTGCCGGGTCAGCTCGAAGGCGAAGGCGGTAATGCCGAGCCACAGGATCCCGATCGCCCACGCGCCTACGACGTCGGATACGTAGTGCACGCCGAGCAGGATCCGGCTGATCCCGATCAGGGCGATGAGGATCGCGATCACGGCGGTGAACGCGGTGCGCCACCGGCCGCGCGCGGCGGGCAGGAAGACCAGGAATACCGCGCCGTAGCAGACGATCGAGCCGAGCGCGTGCCCGCTGGGAAAGCTGTTCCCGGTGCCGTGGGCGATCGGATGCGCCAGCACCGGGCGCAGCCGGCCCACCAGCGATTTGAGTACCGGGTCCAGCACCAGCGCGCCCGCGCCCGTGACGAGCAGGTAGATCGCCAGCCGCCAGCGCCGCCGGATCGCGAGGATGACCGCCGCCGCCCCGATGACCGTCCACAGCACGCCGTCGCTACCCAGCCAGGTAACCGCCTTGACCGCCGTGACGAGAAGGGCGTGACCCGCGATCAGGCTGTTGAGATTGACGGCCGCACTATGGTCGGCCGACTCCAGCGGCCGCCACTGCAAGCGCACCAGAACGAGCAGGATCATGAAGACCGCCGCTGCGGTTATGACCGCGGTCACCGGCGTAAGGCCACTGCGCAGGCGGTCGAGGGTGTGGCGCGACATGCCCGCCCACTTGCCCATCGTGCGGACGTTCACACATGCCGATCTGTCCGCGTCAGAGCCGGCCCCGCAGCCGGTCCCGCCAGGAGCGGCCATCCGGATCGTAGACCATCCGGTACAGCGGCGACGCCCATAGCCGCTCGGCTGACGTGAGATTGCCGCCCTGATGAGGCAGTACCCGGCCGGGGGGCCTCGATCCGGATCGGCCGCCCTGGTACCACCCGGCGAGCGTGTGCGCTTGCCGCCGGAACGCCGCACAGGCTTCCGGCGGATCCAGCAGATCCGCAGTATCCGCCGGGTCGCGGTCGAGGTGCTCGCGCCATAGCCGGAGGCGGAGATCCCGGGCGAATGTCCGCGCTCCGTCTCCGAGACCAGCCGGGTCGCGGGGCTCCCGGGTGTCACGCTCGGCGTCGAGCACCGCGATCGACAGCTCGCTGTCGTGGCTCCATGATCTCCGGTTGAGATTGTCCGACCCCACCATTGCCCACACATCGTCGACGACCACGACCTTGGCGTGCACGTACACGGGGGTGCCCTGGTGATTCTCCAGGTCGTACACGGCGAAGCGCTCGCCGCCCGCAGCGGCGCAGGCATGAATCAGGTCGTGCTGGCCGAGCATGGCGGGCAACCGGGTGATCGCGCCGTCCCTGTCGGGGTACCTGGGCACGACCGCGATGACATGCAGGTCGGGCTTGTCCCGCAGGGCTGACGCGATGAGGCCGGCTATCTGGCGCGACCATAGGTACTGGTCCTCCAGGTAGACGAGGCGACGAGCCCGCGCGAATGCCTTCAGGTAAGCGCGGGCGATGCTCCGCTCGCCGTGCGGGGCGAACGGATAGCGGCGAAGCCGGGCCGGATAGGTGCGCAGTACCTGAACCGCGTGCGGGCCCCGCCGGGTCTCGTCGGCGGCCATCGGTTCCGGCAGCGGCCGGCTCGTCATCGCGCCGATGTGATAGGCGCGATCGTAGAGCTGGCGGAGCGGGCTGCTCAGATCCAGGACGCTGCTGCCGTACCACCGTTCCCGGAAAGTGTGCTCCAGGTCGTGCACGGCGGGGCCGCGTACCTCGGCCTGCATGTCGTGCCAGGGCGGTCGCGAACTGTACGCCTCCGGGAACTCCATGACCTGCGGATCGCCGGCATGGTCCGAGTCGTCATTGCGGCTATAGCCGAGGTCGATGCCGCCGACGAACGCGACGTCGCGCTCGGGCGAGCCGGGATGCCGGATCACGACCAGCTTCTGGTGGTGACTGCCGCCCCGGCGGGTCCGGGCGTCGAGCAGGACCTGCCCCCCGTCCTCGTCGATCTGGCGGACGAACTCGGCGTTGTCCTGCTCGGATTGCTGCAGTGCCTTAGGTTGCGAGCGCCACAGCAAGCCGAAGACCTTGACCTCGCGACGTGCGGCCAGGCCAAGCACCTCGCCGACGGCTGACCCCGGACCGTCCAGCCGCTCGGCAAAGTCCCCTCGGAAGTCCAGGAAGTACACCTGGTCAGCCGCCTGAGTCGCGACGATCTCGGCACGCAGCCGGGCGAAGTAGCTGTGCCCGTCCACGAGCGGCCGGACCCGATTCCCGGTACTGAAGGCCCGCAGGTCAGTTGCCGGGTTGGCGCGGTCGCCCTCGGCGAGGAACCACGACGCGATGGCCGGGTCATCCGGCCGGTGATCCGGAGCATCCTGCTTGAGCGGGTCATCCGCCGAGTCGACCGCATCTGGGCGCATGTCGGGATTGTGCACCCTCCGGGGTGGTCGGCGCTCGCCGGTCGGCAGTGCCCGCGGGGGGCGTGCCCGCGGACCGGTTCCGGTGAGCTGATCGGTAGCCCGGCGGCCGTGCGGCAACACCGCGTCGTTGGCGGTCGTCGAGCGGCTCGGCATGACCCCGTTCGACGTGGTGCCCGGCCTGCTCGGCCCGATGGTCCGCTACCGGAAGACGCGCTGAAGCAGGCCGCAATCCGGTCGCCACGCCAGTGCAGCCGACGGCCGCGCAGCACAACAGCTCTATCCGCGGTCGTTTGCAGTTACGTCAGAGCGTGCAACAACGTAACTGCTGGTCGCTGTCCACAGGCGCAGCCACCTGCCGGTCCAAGCGGATCTTGTTTAGAGTGAGCAGATGGACGCCGCGCTACGTCAGCTGAGCGACCAGATAGACCACGCGACGCAGCGGCTGCTCGGCTCGGCGCGGGTCATCGCTGAGCCGGATCTGCGGGCGCCGTCGCTGCTGCCGGGCTGGACGCGGGCGCATGTCCTGGCGCACCTGGCCCGCGGCGCTGACGCGATGCGCAACCTGCTGATCGGGGCGAGGTCCGGGCAGGACCGCCCCGGATACGCCAGCAGGCAGGCACGGGCGGCCGACCTTGAGCACGGCGCTGGCCTGCAGCCGAAGGAGCTCATGGCCGACCTGGCCAGCTCGGCGATGGCATTGCGCGCCATCGCCAGGCAGCTCCCCGACGATGCCTGGCAGTTCCCGGTGCGGGTGCTGGACTCGGCCCGGTTCCCAGCCGCCCAGCTGCTGACCCGCCGGCTGGTAGAAGTCGAGCTCCACCATTGCGATCTAGGCACCGGGTATGACCCGGCCGGCTGGCCCGCCGCCTTCGCCGCCATGGAGCTCGCCGAGCCGATGCAGACGCAGCGCCAAGATCGGCTCCAGCGCGCGCAGCAGGCCTGACCGGCGCGCGGCCGACCAGTGAACGTGGCCGGTATGGCTGGGCGGTCACTGGCCATTCGGCGAGCAGCGACTCGAACTGGCTTATTATCCGGCCTCGCGCGTGATTCCGGCCGCTGCTGCGGAGACTGGCCCGACATTTGCTGCCGTGCCGTAGGCGGCTATCTCGGACATGATGTCGCCGATCTCTTTGCAGCCAAAGCGCATCGCGACGACGGCGTTGGATGATGCGGTAGCCGGGGATCTCATCGGTAGTCACGATCAGGACAGGCTGCGTATCGCGGGCCGGCTGCTGCTCCGGCGCCCGCATGGTGAAGGCAAGGCCGTGGCTGGCAATGTCCGCGGCCAAGTCGGCCAGGGTTGCGGTGGCCGGATCGTTCCGGCCGGCGTAGCCGGTATTGGATGCTGATGATCAGGCATTCCGGGCACTGTACTTCGACTATCTGCGCATACTGACACGGCAGCAGGCCTGGCGTCTGATACTCGGACGAAGCAGCCGGACCGGCCTGACAAGAACATGGGACGCCTTACCCGGCGATCGGGGTCAGTTATGCCCGGACAATTGAGCTGCCATGAACCTTAATGCTGATCGGGGCCAGCGGGGACGTGGCCGGGCCGTTGACGACTGAGCCGTTGGCGATGCTGAACTTGCTGCCGTGGCACAGGCAGTTGATGGTGCCGCCAGCCACGCTGCCGACGATGCAGCCCAGATGAGTGCACACCGCAGTGAATGCATCGAACGAGCCAGCCTTCGGCTGGGTGATCACGATCTTCTGGTCGGCCAGGATCTTGCCACCGCCGACAGGAACATCGGCGGTCTTGGCTAGCACGGGGGGGCCGTTCGAGGCACCTCCGCCAGAGCGCGGGCTGGTCGAGGCAGTTGGCGGGGAGCTATCCTGGGCGGGCTGGCTACCGGCTACTCCGCCGTCGTTGGAGTTGTAGCGAGCGCATCCGGCAAGCGCGGCGACGCAGGCGGCGCCGGCGCAGGCCAGCACGGTGCGGCGACTAGCGGCGGGGACACTGGGCTCTGTCATGGCGTAACTCCTCAGCGCTTGATGCCGAAGGTGGAGAAGAACCAGTAAGCGGAACTGAGCCATACTCCGGTCAGTGCGGTGAAAACCAGCGCGCCGCAGGCCGGCAGCATCCAGCTTGGTAGTTCGCGTTTGGGCAGGATCAACATCTTGACAGTAAACGCGCCGAAGAACGCACAGCCGAGCAGCGAATGAATGAGCACCCGGGAGCTGTAGTTCTGGAACCCGAGCGCGTATAGGCAGTGCACGGCGACCGGCACGGCCAGGAGAAATGCGATCCGGCCTGACCACCGGTGCAACCCGCCGATCCACGAGGGCGCGGCAATGCGCGGGATCTTCCCGTACATCACCAGGGCCGAGCCCACCTGGACGAGCGCGAACACGGTTGCGGCCGTGGCGAGCCATGACTTCACAGCGGCCGGACTGGAGAAACCCGCGATGCTGATCGCTATGCCGGCCGGGTGATGGAGGTGCCCGTAGATACCCAGGGTCAGCGCGACCAGCGCGCCGATCAGGCTGGGCACTACGAGCTTGGCCGCGCCCGAGGTGGCGCGATCCGGCGGCAGCGGCACGGACGTGCCCGGTTGTACGGTCATGGTCGTCTCCGTGTTGGTGGCCGGGTTTAATGCTGTCAAAATCCGCTGCCGCTGACACCGCTGATCGGCCGTGGCCGACGGCGGCGGTGCTGCCGTCCTGGGCAGTGCCCGCCGCCACGTCAATGAGGGGCGTCTTGCGCTTCATATCCGGGTCCCACGCAGCCTAGAGCCAGCGAGTTCAATCCCGCCCGACACTATTTCAATCCACCACTCATATCCAGGTCGCTTAGCGAAGCCGTCAAAACGCTCGCTTCTCGGGTGGCCTCTTGCGATGAGGCGCGGGCGTCTTTCACGTCGCGGCGGGGCGTGCTGGAGTGAGGCCGGTCAGTTCCTCACTGAGCCGCCACAGCCGGCGGGCTGTCGGGTAGTCGCGGGCGGCTGCTGAAGGCTCGCGCCGCTGGCGTCTGGCGCAATAGCCGCCTGTCTCGGACGCCACGTCTGGCGACGTGGCCAGGTACACGATGTTCGCCAGCTTGCTGTTGGCGTACGCCCGCCAGCTCTCCCACCCGCGCTCCAGCTGCGGGTCATCCAGATCGAGGCGGGCAGCAGTGTGAGCATCGGAGGTCACCGTGATCACCCGTGCGGGGGCGGCGGCAGTCAGCTTGCCTAGTAGCAGATTGGTCAGCAGGAATGGCGCCAGGTGATTGACGGCGAAGACCTCGTCGAAGCCGTCCGCGGTAACCCGGCGCTGGTCAGCCATCAGACCCGCGTTGTTGACGAGCACGTCAATGTGCTCCAGCGTGCCCAGACGACCCGCGAGCGCGCGGACCTGCCCCATCGACTGGCCACGGCCGATTTAGGGCTAAACCACGTTGGGTCCGTTCATCATCCGCTGTTATTGCATTGCCCCGGCGGCAGCGTTCCCGGGCTGGGCAGCGGAATATCGCTGATGCTGACCGCCTCCAGCCGGCCTGAGCCCAAGTCGGTGACCAGCAGGATCTTGCCGTCCTGCAGGTCGAGTTCCCGAGGGCCCCTGCTCGTGGCGATCGACCCCACCAGGGCCCGTTTTCCTTGCTGGCACAGCGCCTTCTGGGTATCGACGACCATCAGGTTGTGCGAGCGGCCGGAGTTCGCGACGACGATCTGCCTGTCGTCATTGATGGCCTTTTCCCCGATCGGATTCTCGCCCACCTGCACTATCGCGATCAGCGAGTGCGCGGGGTCCGTGCGCAGTTTGGCGGCGCTGAAGGCGAGCAGCGCGTTGCTCCCTTGCGCAGTGACCCACACGAAGCGACCGTGCGCTGAGGTCACCACCCGCGATGGCTGACATCCGGCCGGAACGGGGGGCCTCGTTGACAGCGCCTTCTGCGGGTCGGTTTCCGCGAGGTGCATGTCGACGACGCTGATCGTTCCGGGCGGACCCCAGTTCGTCACGTACAGCCACTTATGGGCGCGGTCGGCTGACACGGCGATCCCGACCGGCTCCTTCCCGGTCCGGATAATTCCCACCAAGCCGGACGCGAAGCCGCCGGCCAGTGCCTGCCGCAGGTTGAATACCGCCACCCCGCCGCTGCCCTGCAGCGTCACGAAGGCGAACTGGTCATCCGGGGACATCGTGACCTGGACGGCACCGCGGCCATTGGGGCTGTCCAGCGTCCCGAGGACGACGATATTGCCACGCTCTGCAGCTGGGAGGCTGAGCACCTTTGCGCCGCCGCCGGTTGCCAGCAGCAGGTACTTACCGTTCCTGGTGATCGCCTCGCCTTTTCTCGCACCGGGCACCTGGAGGACGTGGACCAGCGTGGGCGCCAACCCTGCCCTGTTGCTGAGCACCGCGAGCGAGTCGCCGAGCGTGACGAATGAGAACCTCCGGTCCGGAGTGATCCCGACGGCGAATGGCCTCCCGTCCAGGCTGACCAGGGAACGTCTCACCTGGCTCAGCGATTTGGCTGAAGCCGTCGCCGGGGTACATCCGGGGATTGTCGGGGCGGTGATGGTGCCGCCGGGAGCTGCGGACGCCGCACCGGCGGCGCCTGGCCCGCCGCCTGATCCGCGGGCCGGTGCCTTCGATGTCGCCAGCATGCTGGCGATCAGCAGGATGACGCCGAGTGCGCCACCGGTCAGCAGCGTAATGAGGGGCGTCTTGTTTTTCATATCGGGGTCCTACGCAGCCTAGAGCCAGCGGGTTCAATCCCGCCCGACACTATTTCAATTTCGCCTGGTGCGGGGGACCTGTCGGCATGACAGGCAATCCAACCGCGGCGCCGACCATAGCGTCTAGGCGGGAAGCCAGTGCAGCCATGTTCCGTGCGGGTCGTCACGTTTGCGTGTTCGCTGCCCTCGTTCCGGCCTGGAGCTGATGCGGTCAGAGCGCGTACTTCAATACCAGGTCGCCTACGCGCGGGAGCGCGGTCTCGACGTGCTTGGCGGCGCTGCCGCGGACGGTGCCGTACGCCTTGATGATCGTGGGTCGGCCGGAGGCTGCCGCGCGGGCGTCGGTCACCGAGAGCAGATCCTCCGAGCACCTCCTCGCCGCGCTTGGCCAGGTAGTCGCCGAATTCAGAGCCGCCGGAGGTGCTGAAGTCCGCCCAGTACGGCTGAAGCTTGTCCGCTATCTGCGGAAGCAGGGACTCCACCATGTGGCGGATGTGGCCCGGCAGGAAGGCGTTCACTGTCTTGTAGGCGAGCTTGACCGCGGTCCCGGAGATCCCTGACTTATCCGAGACCTCCTGCTCAATCAGCGTGTAGCAGTCGGCGATCACTTTTGGCCGGGTGTCCGGCGCGAGCAGGATCTCCTGAAGCGTGGCTGCCATGGGTATGTTCTTCTCCTTGCCGCCGGGCGTTGCCCTGGATTCCGCACGCATGCTGCAATGCGCCATCCGTCACTAGACGGCGAGCGCCGAGCTATGGTTTACCGCTTCCCCGCACGACCGGGCGGCGGCCGCGCCCGCAGACGCGCACAGCGACCGTTACCTGCCGAAGCCGCCGATGTCACGGCTCAGGGCGGCTCTCCTCGCGCGACGTTCGGCGCAACGTGCCTGCAGTAATCATTTCCGCACACCCCAGCGCGAGGTCAGTCAGGACAGCGTCGCGGTAGCAGCTGGGAGTCGTCCATCGCAGCAGCGCCCGAGCAGGCGGAGGCGGCCAGGAAGGAGTGGAATACGGTTGCGCAGTGGCCCTTCTCCTCCCGGCGGCCGATGGGGTCGCCGATCATGTCCAGCAGTGCCTGCCCGAGACGGCGATACTTCGTTACGGCGAGACCGATCACGCCCGCCTTCGTGATGTCACTTTCTATTGCCTGCCCTACATGGGTGAGCACGCCAGCATCGGGCTGATCCGCCAGCTGCCGCTAATTCAGGTGGTGCAGAGCCTCAGCAGCGGCGTAGATGATGTGCTCGGCGCCGTGCCGCCACAGGCGGTCGTATGCAACGGGCGCGGGCTGGGCCACGAGGAAGGAACCGCCGAACTCGCCGTCGGGCTGATCCTTGCCAGCCTCCGCCAGATCCCTGCCTTCGTTACGCAGCAGGCCCGCCGGTCCTGGCATCACATGCGGACGGACACCCTAGACGGCAAGCGCGTGCTCCTGGTGGGTTACGGCGCTATCGGCGCGGCCATCGAACAGCGGCTGGTGCCATTCGGTGCCCTGATCGCCCGGGTATCTCGTACTCCCCGCGATGGCGTGGCCCCGCTGGCGCGCCTGCCGGTGCTTGCCGCCACGGCGGACATCCTGGTCATCTGTGTCGCCCTCAGCCCGGAAACCCAGGGAATCGTCAGCAGGGAGGTGCTCGCGGCCCTTCCGGCGGGGGCTCTGGTCGTGAACGTTGCCCGCGGGCCTGTCGCTGACACGCCAGCGCTGGCCAGGGAGCTCTCCGCGGGCAGGCTGAGAGCAGCGCTAGATGTCGCAGATGCCGAGCCGCTGCCTGCTGACCGCCCGGAGTGGCTGCTCCCGAACGTATTGATCACTCCCCACGTCGGCGGCGACACGCACGCGTTTGCCCGGCGTGCACCCATGTTTGTGGCAGAGCAAGCTGCTCGCCACCTTGCGGGCCGCCCGCTGCGGAATATCGTCAGAACAGCGTCCAGCTGAACCGGCGCCGGGTTGCTTTCACGCGCCGCCGAAAGCTCCGCGCGCTGCAAGAGTGCCTGCCTCCGCGGCTGTTCGACGTGTTCGTAGCCACCTGCGCCCGGACCCCGCGGTACTTCAACGTGCTCACCGAGAACATGTGTGTGACGGCCTCCATTCCGTTGCCGGTGCAGTCCGGGGACGGCCAGCACAGCGAACGGTCGGTGTCGCGGCAGGCGCTGCGCCAGGTGCTGTTCACCGCCCGGCGTAGCTGCCAGATATCGTCTCCCGCGGCCAGCCCGGCGTGCCTGGCCAGCGGCCGGGCGGTCGCGAAGCGAGTCAGGTCCCCGGTCTTCCTCCTCGGGAGCATGGGCCTACTCCTTGGGCTGCGCGGTGCCAGCATCTACCGGCCGCCGCTGGCGGCCACGCCTGACCGCCCCCACGATGACCCTGATCCCGAGCCCGATGATGACGAGATCAGCGATCATCTGCCCGGTGACCACAAGCCGCGCCGCCTCGGTCTTGGCGGTGATATCGCCGAACCCGACCGTCGCGAACACGGTGACGGTGAAGTACACCGCGTCGGTGCGGCTCAGCGGCTCGCTGAAGTTGCTGGCAGAGATCGTGGCCATGACGACATAGGTGCTGGCGAACAGCAGCAGGAACAGCGGAATGCTGGTAGCGAGGGCTTCGACCGCCCGCAGACCAGGGAACGGTGATGTGATGATCGAGCGGACCTGAAAGGCGACCAATCCGATCAGCACCGCCAGCCCGATTGCCAGCATCGTGACGGCGGCCCCGGTCGAGGATCTGTCGAGGGGCAGCAGATAGTAAATGGCCACCAGCGCGACGGTGGATCCCACGGCCTGCAGCAGAGTCCGCACGATCGTGCGGCTCGGGGGTCTCGCCTCCGGCTGGGCGGCAGGTTCTGGGCCCGCGCTATCGGTCATGGGGGAAGGTTAATGGGTGTGCTAGAGGATGCCGCTGGCAACGGCGATGGTGACGACTATGAAACCTGGGGCTTTGGGCGACGCAGGTCAGATGGTCACTACACCCCCGAACGGTGCACAAGGCGCTCGGCGGCGCGGGTGACGTCATCATCCGGGGCGGCCGCCCCGCCGTCGCCCGGGGATCAGTAGCTGAAGGTAGCGGCGGCCTCGTCGCCGATCCATGCCGCTGAGGGGATTTGACCCACGACCCCCTCAGCGAATGAGGTTGCTGTTGGTTCAAACTGCCACGTTGCAGAGCGCTATCTGATTATCAGATAGTATGAGGGCATGCGAACGATGACTGCCACCGAGGCCTCGCGTAATTTCTCTGATTTGCTGGACGCGATCGAGCGGGGCGAGACTGTCACGATCACCCGGGGACATCACGTGGTCGCTGAGATGAGGCCGGCCCGGCGCCGCACTGGCGCAGACCTGCGGACAGCGCTTGAGACCATCCCGCCGCCTGATGCTCGTTTCACCGAGGATATTGCGAGCGCGCTGGCGCTGATCTCCAATGAGGGGAACGATCCGTGGGCAGGCGCCTGATCCTCGATACCAACGTATTGATCGCCTACGAACGCGGAACGATCGACCGGGCTGCCCTGGACGCCGACGAACTGGCCATCGCGGCCGTGTCCATCGCCGAGTACCGGGTTGGCATCGAGCTTGCCAATTCTCCCGGCCGCGCGGCCGATCGCGCCCGTGCCCTGGTCGCCATTACCTCGGCCGTCGACGTGCTCGACTACACCGAAGCCACCGCTGCCCAGCACGCGAAGCTGATCGCGTACACCCGCCGGGCCGGAACGCCTCGCGGTGCACATGACCTGATCATCGCCGCGCACGCGGTGCAAACTGACCGCATCGTCCTTACTTTCGACGTGAAGGCACGCTTCGGCGATCTTCCTGGCGTGAGTTCCGCTGGGGCATGAAGCGGGTTCTTCTGACCGGGATGTCGGGAGGCGCGGAGGTGTTGTTCGTCGTCGGCTGCGAGGAGAACCAGGCGAAGTTCCATGCGTAGTTCGACCACATCATTCTGCTGAGCGCGCCGTTGGAGGCCCTGGCGGGTGGTGGCCAGGCACGCGAGGGATTCCGCATCCACCCTCGCCTGGAGGCAACCATCACCGTCGTGGCACCAGTCAACCAAGCGAGCATCACCAGCTGGGATGGCACCGGCGTCATTCCTGACATCGATGAACCCGCAGCCCAGGCGTCGCAGCCGTTTCCGGAGAACTGCGCCGCGGAGGAGACCTCGAACTGGACCCAGTCTTCGATGGCTGCGGTGGACGCACGCTGAATGGCGATGACGGCCGGAGCCATCTCGGCAGCGCCCGGCCGCCCGCCTTCATCACGCCTGAGTCATCCGAACCGCGCTGTGCGCCAGAGCGACCTGAGCTTCCCCATACGGGCCGGGTGACGCCTCAGTGCTATCGCCGCCGGAGGAGAAAGTTTCCACCCGCATGCATACCTTCGGGTGACGACCGGGCCAGGGCCCGTTCATACCGTGTCCGGTGAAGGAACAAGTCCACTCCGACAGGAGGAATAGCAATGACTGCTCTCAGGTCCCACCGTTCTGCGACGGGCCCCAGTCTGCGGGCAGGGTGGACCATCGGCCGGATCGTCTCTGCCCTCATCGGCGCGCTGCTTGCCCTGTGCTCGCTCGGGTTTCTCGGGGCCGGCGGTACGGCACTGTGGGCCAGCACGACCCAGCGTCACGGCGGTGATATTAATCTGGGCACCTGGAGTTACCGCAGCACGGGTTACGCGGTGGCCAGCACCGCGGCGGACATGTACGGGGCGACTGGCGGCCTGTCCGCGGTGCGACCGCTGCTCGGGGCGGTCCGGATCCATGCCACATCGTCCAGCGGCGCGAGTCCGGTGTTTGTCGGCATCGCCCCGGCCGGCGCGGCCAGTCGTTACCTGGCCGGGGTCGCCTACGACACCGTCCGAAGCGTCACCCATCACCACGCCACCTACACCGGGCACAGCGGCGGAGCTCCGGTGACTGCGCCCGCAAGGGCCGATATCTGGACCGCCCGCGCGGCCGGGCCCGGCACCCAGACCCTGACCTGGCCGGACAGGAGCGGCAACTGGACTGTGGTTGCCATGAACGCCGATGGGTCGCGTCCGGTGGCCGTGCGTGTCAGCGTCGCCGCCGCGCTGCCGTCACTGCCCTGGATCGCTGGCGGCCTGCTGGCCAGCGGGATCCTCATCCTGGCCGCAGGCGTCATCCTCATCGTGGTTCCCGCCCGCCGCGCAGCCAGGACGCGCTGACCATCACCTGCGTGGCCATGGGTCGAGCCGGCCAAGAAGCAGGGCGAGACCGATGAGCGACTGCACAACCTGGTCAGCTGGCGAGAGACGCCATACTTCACCGGCAACGAGCGCGCCGCGCTCGAACTGACCGAGGCTGCGACCCGGCTGGCCGACCGCGCGAACCCTGTCACCGACGAGATCTGGAACGCGGCGGCAGCCGGCTCTCGGCGATCGTCTTGATGATCGCGTTCGCAAACTGCGCCAACCGGATCAACGCGACGATCCGGCACTCACTGGAAGGAGAAATCTCATGAACACAGCTCTGTGGATCATTGCCGGACTTCTGGCCGCTGTCTTCCTGGTGGCCGGCTCCAACAAGTTGTTTATACCGCGGGAGAAACTGGCCAAGGCTCCTGGCGGTGGATGGGTCCTGAACTTCAGCGCCCGCTTCGTCAAGACCCTCGGAGCAGTCGAGATCCTGGGCGCCGTCGGCCTGATCCTGCCCGCCCTGCTCGACATCGCGCCGGTTCTGGTGCCGCTGGCCGCAACCGGTTTGGCAACGATCATGGTGGGAGCGGCGATCGTGACCTACCGCCGTCAAGAGTTCAAGCACGTGCTGTTGAACCTGACCTATCTCGCCATGATCGCCTTCGTGGCGTTCGGCCGCTTCGGCCCCGGGTCCTTCACTGGCTGATCGGGCGCGGTGGCTCCTGGACGCCGAGTCCGAGTCAACCGAAACAACAAAGGAGTATCAACGTTCGTTGCATCTCGACAGCAGTGTCGCGATGCGGCGAACACTTCCTGACCGTTCCACCTAACTAGCCGGCTGCGTTTTCCCCCACATGCGCAGCGTCCGCTTCGACTGCGTAGACGCCACCGCCTCGAGTCCACCTTCGCCGGCCCGGCTCGGACATGGCGGACCCAGCGGCAGGTGGTGCCCACAGGTGGTGCCCAAAGGCGCCGCCACGGTACGCGGGTCGACCTAGACGATTTCATGGGCCGAGCCGGATCATTGGGATTCGATGCGGCGTACTGAGATCAGCGGCAGGTTGAGGCCGAAAACCTTGGCGAGCAGGCCGTGCAGAGCGGCTTGGTCGGCGACCGGGCCGACGATCACCGTCACGTTGCCAGGCTGGTTGGTGATCTGCAGCCCGTTGAACCAGCCGGACCAGCGCTGATCGAGGAGGCCCTCGACCCGGATCTCGTAGCGCACCTGCCGTTCACGCCCTCCGGTGGGTGCCAGGACCTGCCCCGCGCGCATCGGTGCCCGTCGGCTGTGGGTGATCGCATTGGCCGAGCGGTAGCGCGGCGGCCATCGCCTGGTACCCGCAACGCGGCTGGGTCTGCTTTTGCGCTGTCATCTCGCTTGTCAGGAACGATGGGCACATGCAGGCGGCCGAGATGTGCCTCCTTTTGATGGGAGCGGGCCTCACGACGCGTTCCGGTATTCCGGTCGCAGGCCCCGGGACCGAGCTTCCTCAGGGGCCGGGGATGGCACGAACCGGTGGGTCTGGCGGAGGTGCTGGTCGAAGAACTCGGCCGCCAGGTTCATGGACTGGCCCAGGCCGGGCTCTATCGACAGGCCGAACTCGTCGACCTGCAAGAGCTCAAGCCGCTTGGGCTCCCACGCACGGTCGTAGGTCCTGAGGACCTCATCGATGGCGTGGACCTGGTCGTCTACCCCAGTCACCATGAGCAGCGGCGTGGGCGCCAGGCGATGGATGAAGTTCACCGGTGCCCACAACAGCACATGCTCCAGCGACTCCAGCGTCACCTGGTTCTTGAAGGTGGGGAACAGCTCCTCTGACTGGGCCACGTAGCCAGCGAGCTTGGGGTCGGCGGAGGCAAGGGCAGGGGCGCTGGCGCCTTCGCCGGATTGCAGCCGCCGCTCGAAATCCTGCTGCAGGAGCGCGCGGACCGTGCTTATCTGAGCGCGGCCGCGCGTCTTCGCCAGCGCCGTCCACGCATCAAGCATGCTGGGGTTCTGGCAGGCGACACAGCTGATCCGCCGGTCGATGGCGCCTGCCACAATCGCGACGCCTGCCCCAGTGCTGTGGCCCCAGAGCCCGATCCGCTTCGGGTCGACCTCCGGCCGTGCGCGCAGCCAAGATACGCCCGCGCGCATGTCCTCGACCTGGCGCTCGGGGAACCACTGACAGCGCGGTTCACCTTCGCTGGATCCGACGGTCCTGTAGTCGATGGCCAGCACCACCAGGCCCGCGTTCACGAGGTACTCGGCGTGCGGCCGGAGCGCCTCTTTGACCATGACGACGCTGTGCCCCATGACCACTCCGGGTGCTGGCGCCCCGTCGTTGGTACCGGCGGGGAGGTAGAGATCGCCGGCGCAGCGCAGCGGGCCGCTCGGAAACATCACTCGCTCTATGCGCATCTGCGGGACTCCTTTCACCTGGAATCTGTGCTACTTCTCTGCCACCGCGGCGCCTGGCCGGCCCAGTTGCCCGGGAGTGACCATGGTCTGGATGCCCTCTTGGAACGTGCGGAAGATCGGGTACCAGCCGAGCTCGGCCTTGGCCTTGGCGTTGGAGGCGCGCATGGAAGTGCCAACCACGAACGAGGCGACGTACGGTGCGGCGAGCCGCAACAGCCAGCCCGGCAGCCTGCGAGGCGGTCGGGCGCCGACCGCCGATGCCATCGCGGTGATGACCTCCTCCCAGCAGGCTGGCTTGTCATCGACGATGTTGTAAGCCTCCCCGGAATGCCCGTGTTCCAGCGCCGCGACCGTGGCCGCGGCAGCGTCGTCATGGTGGACCCAGCCGAGCAGCCCGCCGCGAGCGACGGGCAGCGCGCGCTTGGCGAGCAAGGCGCGCATCTCGTGCGCGTTCCCGCCGTACAGCAAGCCGTAGCGCAAGGCGATCCCCCCGGACGCGGTGAACGCCTGCTGTTCGGCAGAGCGCATGGCTGCGACATGCGGATCGGAGTTGTTTCCCGCCGGGCGGCCGAACTGCTCCTGCTCGGTAAGGATGCGGTCGCCGTGATCGTAATAGCCGTACCCGCAGATGAACGACTGGGTGACAAACCGCTGCGCGCCAAGTACCTCCGCCGCGGCTAGCAGGTTCGTGGTCCCTTGCGTGCGCAGCCGGTCAGTGATGGCCATGCCGCTGTGCCTGAGAGGAGGCTTCCTCAGGGCGGTGAGCTCGTGGATAACCGCGTCGGCGCACAGACCGTCGACCGCGCGCAGCAGGCTGTCACGGTCCAATGCATCTGCCACCACGGGCTTGGCGCCGACGGCAGCGATCTGGTCGGCGCCAGACCGGGTATGGGTCAGCCCGAGCACCTGATGACCATGAGACATGAGCTGGCGAGCGAGCGGCGTCCCGATCGCGCCGGTCGCGCCAGCAAGCAGGACCTTCATACTTTCCTCCTGCGGATGCGTGCACAGATGGCGTACAGCCCGACAAGCGTGAGCAGGCCTAGTGTCGGCACGTCGCTGTCGTGGCCGCCGACATTCCGGTCGATGTAACGCGAGATGGCGTGCAGGGCGGTGGCGACCGTGAACCCGGTGAGGGCCACCAGCAGAGCGTCCGGATACATCAGCGCGAGCAGCAGGGCGGCTACGATGCCGATCTGGAACGCTCCGGCGTCGTGGATGAGGTGCTGGTTGTACGGGGCATAGTCAATGAGGCGCGAAAACGACTCTGGCGCGGAGAACGCCCAGACGCCGAGGATCAGCATGCTGGCCGCGCACACCAGTGTCGCCGCGACCAGAATCGGCTGGCGTCGCCACGCTGGCGCCGCGGGTCGGCTCATAATGCCTGTTGGGCTTTGGCTGTCGACTTGCACCAGGTTCCTCATCGCGGGCCTTCTTTGGTGTTGAAGGGCGGTGCTGGCAGGCTCATCACGGGCTCCTCCCGGGGTTGTTGCCTTGCCGGCACGTTAAAGGGCCGCACCGGGGTGGGTCGTCACCTGGAGGTGTCGGTTGGGGGTGGAATCCGCGGAGCCCGGATAAGGCTGCGGGTAACCGGAGGTGTTAGCCGGGTGGCAGCTGAGCAGCCCTCGGTAGCGGCCAGGGTGGCCGCCACGGCACCGCGCCGGACGCCGCGCGCCGGACCCAGTTCTGTCTGCTGGGCCTGGCCGGTCCGGCCTTCAGGTCGGCGGCCACTCGCGGCCTGCCGCGGCCGAAGTGCTCGACGAGCCGCCGCATTGGTGCTGGCGAGACGGGGCATTGCCGGCGGCCGCTGCGCGGATAGCGAGCAGGATTTCCTCCGGCGGCGCGTGCTTCAGCAGGACGCCACTCGGCCGCCGGGCAACCACCCCCATCGGATCGAGAAACCCGTACACCTGGCCAGCTGAGACATTCGCCGGCATCATCGCCGCGCGCCGGGCCCGGTGGCGACCTCCAGGCTAGTCACGCCGCGCCCGAGTCGGCGGCGTCACCGGCCGCGTCGATCGATAACACTGCTGAGTGATTCCGAATGTGCAGGGAGAACTCGTTACTCGGCGAACGCGCAGAACTCGTTTCCCTCCGGATCGGCCAGCACGTGCCAGCGGATGTCGCCGTCCGGCTCGCGCAGCACCGTGGCCCCGGCCGCAACGAGCGGCGCCACTCCGCGAACCGTGACATCCCAGTGGATGCGGTTCTTCACGGTCTTCGGCTCGGGCACCGCAGCGAAGTCCATGGTGAGGATCGGCATGTCAGGCACGCCCTCCAGCGTGAACCAGCCATCGTTTTCGGTGACGCTGACCCCGTAGACCCCGGCCCACCACCGGGCCTGCGCTTCCGGGTCGGCGCTGTCCACCGCCAGGCCGTGCAGCCGCTCAGCCGGGATCTCCGAACGCAGGAACGCGCAGAACTCGCCGCCCTCGGGATCAGCCATGACCGTCCAGGTGCGCGTGCCGTGCTGCGGCTCCACGATGGTCGCGCCGAGCGCCTCCAGGCCCCCCAAATCCCTGGCGTAAATGTCCAGGTGCACCCGGTGCTTGACAGTCTTGGCCTCGGGGACCCGGTTGACCCAGATCGTGTGCTGCGGCGCCGGCCCTGTCAGCAGCCCCTCGCCGTTATCCCTGGCCTCCCAGGTGCGGCCGAGCACGGCCGCCCAGAACGCGCCGAGCCGGGCCGGGTCGCCCGCGTCCAGGCACAAGTCCTTGAATCGCGCGATCGCCATGGGAAGAACCTAGCCGTTGGCACCTTGAGAACACGACCGCAGACATGCGGACCTCGAAGGAGCCAGCCATGACGACAACGATCGAGATAAGGCCAGCCGGACGGCTTCGCGCCGCCTGGGCGGGAGCGCACCGCCCGGTGCCGGGAGTTCCCTGCTGGGCGAGGATCGCCGCCTACGCTTGCCCGGCAAGAACGCAGCCCAGCGCAACAGCTACGACGCGGCAAAGCCCGGATCCCAGGACCACGGCAGCGCTCGTCCGCATCGCCCAGGCCTTCAGCAACGACTACGACAACAACCACGACGGGCCCGACTGGGACCGCTGGGACGCCCCGGCAGGTTCTAGCGACTCCCGGACACGGCCCGGATTAGTCCGGCAAGCCCGGCGGGCCAGATGACCTCTGTTGTGGTATCTAGTTCCGCCAGGGTCCACCATCGCCATGCGGCTATGCCATCGCAGGCGTGCATCGCGGCGACGTCCCCGAGCTCGCGGCGGGCATGGGCGGTTCGCGCCAGGAACAGCCGCTCATGCTGGCGGACGATCCGGCCACCGTGCTCCATCGTGCGCACGTGCCGGTGAATCTCGCCCAGCAAGGCGACATCGGTCCAGCCGGTCTCTTCGGCAAGCTCGCGGCTGGCCGCCGCCGCGTAGGTCTCGCCCGGGTTCAGGCCCCCGCCGGGGGTGGCCCAGTGCCGCCCGTCCGGAGGATCGTTGTCGTATCGCAGCAGCAGCACGCGGCCACCCGGGTCGAGCACCACGACCCGGCCCGCGTGCCGCACCGGCAAACCGGCGGCCGCTGATTCCGTCATGCTGTGTAGCGAATGTCTGCCCCGATTGCCCGACAAGGGGGTCCTCAAGATGATCATTGATTGTGCTCATTATCAGGACGGCCGCCGGCAAGGCGAAGGGCCGGTGTCGCTGGAGGATGCGGCTGCCCGTTGCGGGCAGGGCGGCTTCGTGTGGTTGGGACTGTTCGAGCCGGGCGTGGAGGAGCTGGCCCAGGTGCGTGACACCTTCGGGCTGCACGAGCTGGCGGTCGAGGACGCGCAGAATTTTCATATGCGGCCGAAGGTCGAAAGCTACGAGCAGGACGTGCGGCTGGTGATCTTGCGTACCGCGCGGTACGACGACGAGGCCGAAGAAGTCGAGTTTGGCGAGATCAGCGTGTTCCTCGCGCCGACTTTCGTGATCACCGTGCGGCAAGGCGTCGCGAGCGAGCTGCGGGGCGCGAGGCAGCGCCTGGAGCAGCGGCCGGAACTGCTGGCCACGGGCAGCGCATCAGCGCTTTGGGCGATCCTGGATCATGTGGTGGACGGGTACGCGCCCGTCGTAGCCGGGCTCGAACGCGACATCGACCAGATCGAGGCCACCGTATTCTCCGGCTCCGTCGCGCCGACCGAACGGATCTACTCACTGCGCCGCGAGGCCACCGACTTCTACCGTGCCGTCCACCCGCTGCTCGGCGTGGTCGCCGCGGTCGAACGCGCCACCGCGGACCCGGGGCTGCTGCCGTATCTGCGCGATGTCCAGGATCACCTGCTCCTGGTCAACGAGGAGGTCGCCGCGCAGCGTGACCTGCTCGGCACGGTGCTGGAGGCCAACATGGCGGTGATCTCAGTCGAGCAGACGAAGGTCAGCGTCCGGCAGAACGCCACCATCGAGCAGCTCACGATCCTGGCCACGGTCTTCCTGCCGCTGACATTCGTAACCGGCTTCTTCGGCCAGAACTTCGCCTGGCTAGTCGGACGCATGCATGGCCTCGCCGCGTTTCTCATCTACGGCATAGGCGGTCTCGCCGTGCCGTTGATCCTGCTGTTCTTGTGGCTGAGAATGGGCAGGCCTCACACAGCACCGGCGCCGCGCTCCGCGACAACTGACCCGAATCCCGGCGCCGGCCCACTTACCACGGATGCGCTCGGCGAACCTGCCGAGCGCGCTCGTTCCTGCCGCTGACAGCGCGGGAGCTATAACGGCCGAGCCCGGTGGCACACCCGGTCCGCCCAAACCGCCGGGTGAACTGTCACCTCACGCTGCGTGATCGGCCATCGATGCGGCAAGGTGCGCGGTCCCGCCTGCTATGCGCGCCGACCGGAGTGTGATGGCCTAGCCGCATAGTTGACAGGCACACTGACAACTCATACATTGGGCACTATGTCAGAAAGACTGACAACTTCAGCGCGGCCGCTTCCCCAGCCGGACGCGGATCTCGGCTACCTGTTCCGGCTCGCGCACCAGCGCTTCCGGGCGCTGCTGGACAGCGAACTGGAGGACCTCGGGCTGTCCGCGCAGGAGTTCGGGATCCTGAGCGTGTTCGAGACTAGGCCCGAGCTCTCCACCTCCGAGATTGCTCGCATCTCGCAGGTCACGAGGCAGACGATGCACACGTCCGTCCTCAGCCTCGAGGCGGCGGGGCTGGTTGAGCGCCGCGCGAGGAATCAAAGGGTCGTGCTTGTGCGCCCGACGATGCGAGGCCGAAAGTGCCTGGAGACGGCAACGCGCCGAGTGCGCGTGGTGGAGCACGCTGCGCTCGCAGGTCTTAGCCGCAAGGACGAGCGAACCATGCGAGGGTGGCTCGCCAACTTGGCGGCCATGACCAGAAGCCCCAAGAAGGCCGAGGTCAAGCGAGAGGAGAAGTCATGAACCATCAGCCCCGGGCGATCGGGAATCTCGAGCGGCGCATCCACGACGCGGAGAGGAACCTGTTTGCCGCGGTCGGCGCGGACGTCGACGAGTCCTTTCTCGAATCGCACCCTGCTTGCCCAGGGGCTTGGCTCCGCCGAGGTAGCAGCCGCGCCGGACTCATTGATCGAGGCGCTACGCCTGTCCGCACGCCGGCCGGAGAACGCGAGAACCGTGGCGTCGCTAATGCACGCGATCGACCTGTTCCGACGCCCGCGCCCCGAGAGTGTCCTCACAAGCGCAGAGCTCGCCGCGATCATGACACCCACGATCTTCATCCTCGGATCCGACGACCCTTACCTCTCCATCGAGCGCGCACGGCCGTCGATCGACCAGATTCACGGCGCCAGGCTCTATGAGGTGCCCGGCGGACACGCCCCCTGGCTCGTCGACGCCCAACACGCGGCCGAGCTGATCGCAACCCACTCGCACCTCGCAACCGGCCCGCACCTAACCCCGGCGCCGGGCGAAAGGCGGCAAGCAAAAGCATCGACCTGATCGACAACAACAAAGGTCAAGGGCTACTCGTTGCTAACCCACCAAGGGCTGCCGAGGATGCTGACGAGGCGGCTGCATGGTCGCAGAGCCCAGCCGGCCAGCGGTGACGGTACGCGTGCAGTGCCGCCCGGGCGGTTATCCGTCACCATCTGTGTGCCACCCATATCTGGCCTGCGGGTGTGGGGCCCAGGAACTGGCGGGGATAGCCAGCGGGTCGGGCGGCGGCATCATCCTCCCGAGCACCAGCCATCCGCCCGGTCGCAGCGACCGGCTTGCCGCAGGGCAGGCTCCAGACATCGACGCCGGTGACCTTGCCTCAGGCCAGGTGCGGGCGGCCGCGATCGCGAGCAGCCCGATGCCGGTGCCGACGTCGAGGAACGACCGGATCCCGGTGAGCTCGGGCGCCGAGGCCAGCGCACCAGGCACCATCATCGAGCCACGTCCCCAGCCCGCGAGGATGTCCGGATCGGTGAAGGTCCACCCCGGAGCGCGGCCAGGATCGTCGACCAGGCCCTGCGCCTGCCGCAGGCACATCCTGATCAGCCCGGCGACCATCTCGCGCTGTGGTGGCGCGAGCTGGTCCACGCCGGATAGGTCGGCGGCCGCCGAGACGGCGCGCAGCGCTGGCTGCACCTCCGGCTCGGCGAGGCCCGCGTCAGCCAGCATCTTCCCAGCCCGCTGCTCGCCGAATACCGTCCCGATGCCAGCGCCGCCGTGGGCCAGCGACACGGTCATGCAGTGCAGGTTGCTGACCGAGTACAGGACCGGTGCCATGGGATTGGCCAGGTTCCCGGCCAGTGTGTCCGCCGCGCGCGGCTCCCGCATGAACAGCAGCCCGCCGGGGACGGGTGCGCCGCAGATCCGAGTGAGCACTGCGTCCGGTTCCACCTGATCGTGAACCGCATCGAATACGAAGATCACGTCAAGGCGGGCCGGTCCCGCGAGCTGGCGACGTCGGCCACCTCGAAGCGTACGTTCGTCAGCCCGGCCCCGGCCGCGAGCGCGTCGCCGAGGCCGGGTGCGAGCGGCAGGTAGTCGCTCACCAGCATCGTGTCGTACCCGCCCCGGCCCACCGCGTGCCAGGCGTCTATCCGCGGGGCATGCGCGGCGACACGCTGTCCGCCGCGGGGATGCTGCTCGCCGCGGCGGACGCCTATGCCAGGAACCGGAGTCGGACATCTGGGTAACATCATCGTCATGATGCCGGCGGATTCTGGGATCGAGCAGGATTCTGTCGCCGCTGCCGGGCTAGATTCTGACTCAGCGGAGTGGCTGCGGGTGCTCACCGACGTCGGCCCGGGGCGGGAGACGGCGCTGGCACGGTTGCATGCGATACTGCTGCGGATCGCACGTGGTGAGGTCCGGCGGCGTGGCCCGCGGTTGCAGCTCACCGGGCCTGAGCTGGATGATCTGGCCTACCAGGCAGCCGACGCGCTGGCCGCTATCATCGGCAGGCTCGGGCAGTTCCGGGGCGAGAGCCGGTTCACGACCTGGGGGTATAAGTTCGTCATCTTCGAGGTTTCGGCCAAGGTCGGGCGGCACTTCTGGCGCTACCCGGGCGTCCCGCTCGATGCCGAGGACTGGGATCGGTCGTCCTGATGCCGCAGTCGCCGGCGCGCAGGTCAGATGCTGAGCCAACTATTCGGCCTGGCGTGCCCGCTGACCTCCGAGCCGCATCTGACATTTATCGCAGCGCTTCGCTGTCCAATGCGGGTGACCGTGACAACCTGCTTGCCCACCCGGAGTACCTGGTCCTGGGGCCCGAAGGGCTAGCCCAGGGACGCACTCTCGTCGCGGAGGAGGAGGGGTCGCTGGTCGGCTTCGCCACCTGGAGCGAGGAAATCGGCATCTTCGAACTGGAAGACTTGTTCGTGAATCCAGGCTGGATGCGGCGCGGGATTGCCACCGCGCTCGTGGACCGCATCGCGAGCCTGCTGCGAGCGCGAGGCGTGGAACGCCTGGAGGTGACGGCCAACCCGCACGCGCTGGAGTTCTACCGCGCTGCCGGATTCACCGACTGCGGCGTTGCCGACACTGTCTTTGGCGTTGCGCAGCGTATGGTGCTGGCGATTCACTGACTGGCTCTGCCTGATCAGGTCGCGGCGAGGAAGTGCGCGACGTCAAGCTTGAGCCGAGCATCCGGTCGCCACCGGAGCGTACGCGGGCCGACCTCGGTCAGCCGGTCAGCGTCGGGCAGCCCGCGGCGCAGGGTTATGCAGAACCATGCGCAAGTTCGTGTGGGCCTGCCGATCTGTCGAGTCGGGCCACAATGCGAATGCCAGGTGCGACCGAGGCCGCGGCGCAGCTCGATAGAGCAAGAGGAAGGCAAGAAGCGATTCCGCGCGGGCGGAATCGAGCGGCGGCAACTGCTGGTCCCGAGCCGCAGGTCCATGGGGCCAAGCAAGCGCGCCCGGAATTCCGTGCTCATCGCCCCGCGCCGATGCGGACAAAACGGCAGGCGTACGTGCGGTGGCCAGGCACTCCGCTCATACGCGACGCGCGCTCACCTCTACAGCCTGGCGGCTACGTTCATCCGGTCACAGCCGCCAGCGCATGCTGACGGCGACGGGTGGACGGTAACAGCAGTATGTTCCCGTGGAAACGGTGCTGCGCAGGTGCCTGGCGAGCGGCGGATGACGCGAGTCAAGCCGGCGGAGCGCGTCCTTGATCCTGGCTGTCACGGCTTTCCTGGCCCGCTCGCTCTCGCTGCCAAGGCGCCGCGGCCTCCCGCCGAGGCCGAAGGCCACCCTGAGCGCCCCGAGCAGCGCCTCACGCTCGCGCTCGAGCCTCTCAGCATGCTGATCGTCTTGCCTCGTCATGGCGGCGTCGATCTCGTCCTCGAGCGTCGTCAGCCTGGCCCGGTACTCAGCCTTGGCCTTTTCGTCAAGCACCGGATCGGCACCGGCGACGGCCGCCGTGCCGGTGCCATCGGTCAGCCCGAGCAGCGCCGTGGCGGAGATGTCCGTGCCAGGGTGAGCGAGCAGTTCGCGCAGGTCGTGCATGCCCTTGGCGTCGGCCAGCAGCGCAGTAGTACCTGCGAATGTCAAGGTCCAGACCTCGCCGTCGAAACGGAAGATCTGCGCGGAGCTGCCAGCCGCTCGAGTCGTGGCCGCGAGGTCCGGCCCGCTCTCCTGATCAGGCACGAACCCGGCACCCGTTACGGCCTTGAGCTGGACCGCACGGGCGGCCGCTGGCGCTAGGCCCAGTTCACGGGCGTCCTTCTCAACATGGTCGAGGAGCTTTGCCGCCTGGCGCGCGGCTGGCTGGTCACCGAGCCCGAGGATAGCTGCAGCACACTCGAGCCTGGCGAGGACCGACCAGGGTCTCGCGTTAAGCGCATCAGCGGCACGTTCTGCGGCGGTGAACCCCGCGATGGCCTCCTCCCAGCGCTGTTCAGCCGCGTCCAGAACGGCGAGCCAGTGCCTCATCGGCCCGTGAACGATCACCGCGCCGGCCAGCACGGCCCAGTTCTCGCGTACGGGCTCGATCTCGGCCCTGGTCACGGCACCGATCCGCCGATCGCGCAAGAGCGCGGCGAGTTGCGCTCGGTACGTCATCCACATCAGCCCGGCCCAGCGCGGCCAGATGCCGGCCACCCTGACCGCCTCGTCGGCGCGCTCGGCGGCCATCCCAGCGTCGCCGCTGTCCACGGCGGTGAGCCCGGCGATGACGGCGCCGAGCGGGTTGCCGCTCAGCCGGTCCGCCGCGATCATCGCGTCGATGTCACCTTGGTGGCCTTGTAGCCTGGCTAGTTCCCAGAGCTGGTCATGGCGGACGGATTCAGTGTCCACCTCGCCGATCTGGTGGCCGAGGTCCGCGGCTGCGTCGACGAGCCGCCGCGCCTCGGCGAACCTGCCTTGCAGGGTCGCGACGGTCGCTTGCCTGGCCAGGGCCGTATACCTGAACCTCGGCCACCTCGTGCGTTCGGCGAGCACGACGAAGGACTCATGCTCGGCGAGGCTCTGCGGATCTCCGGCTTCCAGCAGCGCCACCACCCGCAGGTGCCTTGCCTGCAGCTCGAGCTCGCGGTCAGCGGTGCGGCGGGATAGCGCCAGCACTTCATCGGCTATCGCGAGACGCTCGCTGGCGGTACCAGGACGCCAGATGGCATCATGCCGGGCAAGCAGGCAGAAGCACAGCGATTCGATCTCACCATGCCGGCGCGCCATCGCCAGCGCATCGGCGCTGAGACGCTCGAGAGCCGGTGGATCGTTCCCAAGAGAGTGCGAGGCTTCCTGCCCTTCGGCGGCCATGATCATGGCCAGCAGCGGGCTGCCGCCAGCGTGTCCCGGATCGGCGCTCAGCCGCGACCTGGCCTCACCCACTAGGGTGACGACTGCGTCGGATCCGTCTCTGAAGGCCAGGCCGAGCGAGTGCAGGCCGAGCACCCCGCCGGCGAAAGAGCCAGCGTCGCCGCTGTCGCGCGCCACAGCGATGACCTCGCCGAACGTGCGCCTCGCCGCGTCGATGTCGCCGCTTTGCCGCTGGTGAATCCCGAGCTGGATGGCTGCGTCGGCGCTCCCTGCCATTCCTTGCGCTGCGAGCAGTTCACGGGCACGCCGGAAGTGCCCGCAGGCCTCCTCGGCCGCGTGCCGCCTGGACGCGTCCTTGCCAGCGTCCATCAGCCGGCGAGCGGCCGTGGTCACGTCGATGTCCGGAACGGCGCGATAGGCGTGCGCGGCGACCTGGGCAGGCAACAGCGGCCGGCCCGTCCCCGCCGCCGCGTCGGCCGCACGCACGATCGTGGCATGCCGCTGCCGGGCCCCTGCGTCGTCCAGCTGGTCGCGCAGGTGCTCACGGATAAGGTCGTGGACAAACCTGAACGTGCCGTCGGGCCCTATCAGCACGATCCTGGCCGCGATAGCTGCGGCCAGGATCTGCCGGGCTGCTGCCTCGCTCGTTCCGGTTGCAGCGGCCGCTACGCGCGCGTCGAACTCGCCACCGAGGAGAGCCGCCGTCATCAGCAGGTCACTGCATTCGGGAGTCAGCTGGGCGATCCGCCTGTCGATGGTGTCCCGCAGCCCGGGCGCGACGCCGGCGATGGTCCCGGTCGCGCTCCACAAGCCGGCGACCTGCTGAACGAAGAAGGGATTGCCGCCTGTGCGGCGGCAGATCTCCGCCGCGATCCGCGGATCAGGCCTTCCGCCTGCCGTCTGGCTGACCAGCTCGGTGACCGCCTCCTCATCGAGTCCGGCCAGCTGGACTATGGTCGCGCCCGTTACGGCCGCTGCCAGCGGCGGCCCGGCCGGATTCTCCGGGCTCACCAGCTCGGTGTCGCGGTAGGCGGCGAGGACAAGGACCTGGCTGAGGGCTGAGTGCCGCACTACGAAGTCGAGCATCCTGATCGAGGCAGGGTCGGCCCATTGCAGGTCATCGAGCAGCACGAGAATCGGCTGCCGTGCGGCTGCGGCGATCAGCACGGCCGCGACGGCGTCGAGCACCTGGAAGTCCGGCAGAGTGCCAGCAGTCGGCTGTCCCCCAGGGGACGCTCGGCTGGCTGAATCCTCGCCGAGCAGGAGTCCAAGCCCGTCGCCCCCGGCCCGTCTGATGGCAGGCCACTCCCCGGTGCCTACTGCGCGTTCAAGACTGCGCACGACCTGGATCCATGGCCAGTAGCCTGGCGCCCCGCCGCCGTCCCAGCACGCGCCGCTGACAGCCAGCGCACCTGCCTTCGCCGCATGCCCCGCAGCGGCGGTCAGGAGCGACGTCTTGCCGATGCCCGCCTCGCCGGCCACCAGGACGAAGCCGCCGCGGCCGCGGCCGAGCGCGGCCACCGCCTCGGCGAGGACGGCAAGCGGCCGACCCCGACCGACGATCATGCCCGACACCCTGTCATTGTGCTCGACCCTGGTCCCGCCCTGCTAGCAGCCGCGAGTCCCGGCCTGGCAACCGCTAGAACTGATCTAGCGCCTCCTGGTTAACACCATCAGGATGGAGGCAGTCATGTTCTTCGGCTCCTACTATTTTCCGGGCGACCCGCAGGCGCTCATCCAGGCCTACGAGAGCTTCATGACCAGCTATCCGGAAGATGCCCTGCTGCTCCACGTCTGCGTCGTGGGCACGGACGGCATCACCGTGTACGACACCTGCCCGAATCGGCAGGTGTTCGAGGCATTCAATGCCAGCCAGAAGCTCGCGTCGGCCATCGCGGCAGCCGGGTTGCCCCAACCGGTCATCACGCCGTGCGGTGATGTGTACGCTGCCAAGGTGGGAGAGGCTGTGCGGTCATGACCGCTCCCGCCCGGCCGGCGAGTGAGATTGCCAGCTATGACGCGGTCGGCCAAGCCGAACTCGTTCGCAACGGCGACGTCAGTCCTGCGGAACTCGCGCAGTGGGCCATCGAACGCGTCGAGTTGCTCAATCCGCGCTTGAACGCCGTCGTCACGCCGATGTTCGAGCAGGCAGCCGAGCACGCGAAGGATCTGGCCCGCGGCAATCTAGCGGCCGGCCCGCTGACCGGCGTCCCTTACCTGGTCAAGGACCTTGTCGCGGAGGTTCAGGGGGTTCGTTTCACCGAAGGCTCTCGATTCTTGCAGGATCTGGTCTCGCACTACGACTCTGAGCTCGTCGTGCGGCTCAGACAGGCCGGGCTGAACATCCTCGGCAAGACCGCCACCCCCGAGTTCGGCATGGTTCCCTCCTGCGAGTCCGCATTGTTCGGAGCCACGCGCAATCCCTGGGATCCGGCGCTTTCCACCAGCGGATCGAGCGGCGGCTCGGCGGCCGCTGTGGCGTCGGGCATGGTGCCCGCCGCGCACGGCAACGATCTGGGCGGCTCGATCCGGTACCCAGCCTCGGCTTGCGGGCTCTTCGGCCTCAAGCCGAGCAGGGCACGCATCCCGCTGGGTCCTGAGTACGGCGACGCAGTCAGCGGTATGGCCGTCGAGCACGCGCTGACCAGGTCGGTCCGAGACAGCGCTGCGCTGCTCGACGCGGTGGCCGGTCCCGCGCCGGGCGACCCGTACCCGGCTCCGCCAGGCCCTGCCATTTTCGCGACCCAGGTCGGAGCCGATCCGGGGCGGCTGCGCATCGGATACAGCGCCAAGACCGCAAGCGGCGAGCCAGGTCACCCGGACTGCCTGGCAGCTTTGGATGATGCCGCCAGGCTGTGCGAGCAACTCGGGCACCAGGTTACTGAGGCGGACCTCAGTGCGCTGACCCCCGAAACCGGGGCAGCAATCGGAACCGTCATGAGCGCGGCCACCGCGTGGATCGTCCAGTACTGGATCCGGCGACTCGGCCGCCACCCCGCCCAGGACGAAATCGAGCCGCTGACCCGCGCCTACTGGGAGGCCGGGCAGCGTGTGACGGCTGCTGACTACCTGCTCGCCGTCGGGGACCTGCAGGCCTTCACCAGACGGGTAGCAAATGTGATGACCGGCATGGACCTGTGGCTCACGCCCACGCTGTCTACACCGCCGCTGCCGATTGGGGAGATCGTCTCAACGGCCGCCGAGCCGATGCGGGCACTTGAGCGCGGCGGGCGGACCGTCGCCTACGCGGGCGTGATCGCCAATATCACCGGCCATCCGGCGATGTCCGTGCCGCTGTGGTGGAACCAGGACGGCATCCCGGTCGGCGTCCACTTCCTCGGCCGGCCAGGAGCGGAAGCAACACTTTTCCGGCTCGCCGGCCAGCTCGAGTCGGCCCGGCCATGGGCTCACCGGTATCCGCCGGTGCACGCTAGCGCTGAGCTGGGCCGGATCGATGACGGCGCTGTGTAGCCGGGAAGCGGCCCGGCTGACCACCCGCTACTGGGGCCATAGTCAGTGTCCGGTGGCGACTCAAATCCCCAGTCAGAGCACGATCATCGCTGTCCGAGGGGCGAGTGCACCGATAACCCATGCGACACCGGCGAATTTGCCGTCGGCCGGGCGGCGTGATCGGCGGCTCAGGAAGGCTGCCGGGGAGGCACGGCGCGGGGCCGGCCGGCGACCCGCGCAGGATCCTCGTCCGCTGCCTCCGCGCTTCCGCGGGACGCAGGCCTGGGGCGGCGGTGCGCGGGCGAAAGTTAACTGGGCTCACCGGCAGTGCCCGATCGTCGAGGTCACTGCCGACACTGCAGAGGATGGTGGCCATGACAACGCTTACCGATCATGACGTCGACGCCCGGCCGGCCGAGGATCGCGGCGGTCCGCGCCGCCGCGCTGCTCGGCGCGGACCGGGCGCGCATCGACGCGCGGCTGTGGTGCGAGTACGGCCGCCGAGGGACTCACGGCTGCCACAGCCTCGCGGACTTTCCTGGGCCGGATCAAGGACAGCGACCGCACCCGCTAGTGACGCCCGGGGACCTGCTGGTGGTCGATGAGGCATCCATGGTGTCCACCACGGACGTGGCCGCGTGGAGGACATCGCCACCAGATGGGCCGCGAAGATCCTGCTACAGTAACCGGCGTCACACAGCGGCTGTCCGCGCCGGAAGCCGGCGGCGCTGCAGGTCCCGAGGCATCGCCCACGTCCTTTCCGATCAGCACCTAGCTGTCCACTGCGGCCAATCCAGCGTTTGCCGTCGCCCAATCGCCCGTCCCGGCAGCTCTTCGCCTGTGAGCCGGTCTTCGCCGGTCAGCCGGGCACGTCAAAGGCGATCACGCTCTTGATGTCGGCTGGCCTCCCGAGAATCAGGTCTGGTGCCTGCTCTGGCGGGTAGCGGCCGGCGATGAGCGTCCGTACAACGGCCGGCCAGCGCTGGCGGAAGACGTCAAGGTCCCGAAGCGCGGATGCGAAAGCCTCCGGCCCGGCGTTCACCGTGCCCAGCAGAACCTGGTTCTTCAGCACCATTTCCCTCATCCGGCGAGCCGGATCCGCCTCGATAAAGGCCTGCAGGCCAGGGACACCGGTCAGCACGAAGATGCCGTTGGTGCCCAGTATCCTCAGCGCCTCAGTAGATGTACGTCGTGAAGCCTGCCGTAACCAGGACCATCGCTCCCAGCACCCTCCGTGCCAGGATCAGGTGAGACACCAGGGGCAACAGTTACTGGTGGAACTTGAGGGCTAGACGGGATCAGCAGACAGTGACCATGACTAGCTCAGAAATGCAGGAGACCATCCCGGCCAGGCGCCGGCCAGCCCGCAAGGACGGGCCGCGGTCGGGTCAGCCGAAACGGCGTACCTTCACCGCGGCGTACAAGCTGGCGATGATCGAGAAGTACGACGCGGCGGCCGAGCCGGGCGCGAAGGGCGCGCTGCTGCGCGGCGAGGGCCTGCATGACTCGCATATCAGCTACTGGCGCAAGGGGCGGGATTCCGGCGCGCTGGCGGCCTCGGCCGCTGCCGTTCCCGCGGCGGCTCATACGGGCCGCCCCGGCCGGGCAGGCGGAGAACGAGCGGCTGCGGAAGCGGCTGGCGAAGGCAGAGGTGAAACTCGAGCAGACCCGCGCTGCGCTGGACATCATGGGAAAAGCGTTTGCGCTTTTGGATTGTGTTGCGGATCGCAGCGGATGGTGAATACGCGCTGGTGGTGAGCTGGTGGCCTGTGATCCGGGGTGGAGGGTCTTTTACCTGGCCTTTTGCGGTGCTTCGCCGGGCTGCGGGGGCGGGTCCGGGGTGTTCCGGGTGGCGTCAGGGGGTCAGCTGAGCCGGTTGCTGACGTGGGCGGACTCCTGTGTTCGCATCTGATGCGGGAATTTCGCGTCCTGCTGGCTGCTGGTTCGGCTACCGTCCGTGAGGGTGCGGCTAGTGCTTGCGCCGGGCGGAGGCGGCATTGCGGTACCGATACCCGCGTTTACCGCCGACGAGGTGCATTAGATGCCAGTATCTGCTGTCTGACGCGACGGCGGATCGTTGTCACGCGCGCTAGGCGCGTGGCCGGAGCGGCCCGCGAAGAGGAGCCTGATGAGGATAATCCCGGGGATGCCGCGTGCCTGTGCGCGGGGATTGTCCCGGCTCCGGGCCGGGTCACGGTGACCGGCGGCAGCACGGGTCAGGTTTCGGGCCATGCGGTCCTGGTCGCGGGGGTGGCGCTGCTGCGCCCTGAGGAGCAGGTGCTGGAGGCGATGCTGGCGGGCTGGGCCGGCCAGCAGGCTGCCCGCGGCCTGGGCGGCGAGACCATCAGCGGCCGGCGGGGACGGGTGCGGTCCTTCGCCGATCACGCGGGGTGCCCGCCGTGGCTGTGGACGGCGCAGCTGTTCGAGGAGTGGTGCGCTGACCTGCGCTCGGTTCACCATGTGGCGGCCTCGACGCTGCGCGGGCAGGCCGGCGCGGTCCGGTTGTTCTGCGAGTACCTGACCGACCCGGTTTACGCCTGGGCGGAGGTGTGCTGGGGGTATTTCGGCACGCACCCGGTGCAGGTCTGCACCCGGTGGAACACTCCCCGCCATGTCCAGGACGGCGAATCAGGACCTGAGCGCCGCGCGTTCACCGTCGCGGAGCTGCAGGTGTTCTTCGACCATCTCGATGACCGGGTCGCGGCGGTCCACGGGTCGGGGCGCAAGGGCTGGCTGCCGGCGTTCCGGGACGCGGTGCTGGTCAAGACCGCGTACGCGTTCGGGCTGCGGCGCCGTGAGGTCTCGATGCTCGACCTGGCCGACCTGTCGGCCAATCCGCGGGCACCGGAGTTCGGCAGGTACGGGGTCTGCCAGGTCCGGTATGGCAAGGCTAGCGCCGGGTCACCGCCAAGGCGGCGCAGCGTCCTGACGGTCTGGGGGTGGCTGCCGGAGATCCTGGACCAGTGGATCAGCGAGGTCCGGCCGGCGCTGGCCCGCGATGGCACGGCGGCGCTGTGGCCATCGGAGCGCGGCGGCCGGATCGGCCTGCCGGCGATCGACCGGCGGTTCGCCGCCGAGCGCGACGTGCTGGGCCTGGATCCGGCGCTGGAGTTCCACTCGCTGCGCCGCTCGCACATCACTCACCTGATCAAGGCCGGCTGGGACCCGCTATTCATCCAGCAGCAGGCCGGCCACGCCCATGCCTCGACCACGTCGCTGTACACGTGCGTGTCGTCGGACTTCCGGACCCGCACCTTGCGGCGCGTGCTGGACGAGACAATAAGCGCGGCGCTGGAGACCGGGCAGGGACATGAGGGGTGATGAGATGAGCCGGCAGGTCAGCTACCGGTGGCGGCTGCGCAGGGCGATGGCCGATGCCGACATGTTCACCAGCACCGCCCTGGCCGGGCCGCTGGCCGAGCGGGGCATCACCTTGTCGGCGTCCCAGGTGCACCGGCTGGTCACCGGCACGCCCGAGCGGCTGAACCTGACCGTCCTGGCGGCCTTGTGCGACATCTTGCACGTCAGTCCCGCCGACCTGATCACCGTGGACGCCGCTGACGCTGCAGCCACCGCGGTCGCCAGCGCCGGCACCGGCAAACCCGCCTCCGGCCTGGCCCCGCCACGGCCCAGGCGGGTCACCCTGGAGCCGTGACGCCGGCTGGCTGCGCCCGCTGCCAGCGGGCCGTGGCCACCGCCGCGACCTGGCCTGATGGCAGGATCTGCCGCACCTGCATCGCACGCGCGTCCCGCATCCGGGGCCGCTGCCCGCGCTGCGGCGCGGCCCGGCTGCTGCCCGGGCTGGCCGGCGGCACGGCGATCTGCCGGGACTGCGCCGGGATCAGCCGCGACTTCACCTGCGGCCGGTGCGGCATCGAAGGGCTGCTGACCAGCGGGAAGGTCTGTGAACGGTGCGCGCTGGCCGAGCGGCTCGACACGGTCCTCGACGACGGTGCTGGCCGGGTCGCCCCTGCCCTGCTGCCGCTGCGCCAGGCGCTGCTGGACATGCCCAGGCCCTGCGCCGGCCTGGCCTGGCTGCGCAACCGTCCCGCACTCGATCTGCTCACCGCGCTGGCGACCGGGACCCTTGAGCTCACCCACGAGGCACTGTCGGCCTGGCCGAACCGGCAGGCCGGCGGTCACCTGCGGGACCTGCTCACCAGTACCGGGGTCCTGCCCGGCCGTGATCCTCACCTTGCCGTCTTCGAGTCGTGGCTGCATCACCGGCTGGAGTTCCTGACCGGGCACCCGCACCTGGGCGTGCTGCGCCGGTATGCGACATTTTGCCTGCTGCCGCGGCTGCGCGCGGCGGCGCCGGGAACCCTGATCACCGGCTCCGCCCGGTATGCCGCCCGCGCGTTTACCTGCGGCCAGGCGTTCTGCGACTGGCTCCAGGCAGCCGGGATCAGCCCAGGCGGCCTCACCCAGGCCGGCCTGGACCGCTGGCACGCCGCCGCCAGCCGCACCACCGCCAAGATGACCTCCGGCTTCCTCGGCTTCGCCATGACCGAGGGCTCCCTGCCCCGGCTGAAGCTGCCCGCCCACCCGGCTCCCGGCCCGACCACTCAGCCCATCAGCGAGCAGCAGCGCCTTGCGCTGGTCCGCCGCGCGCTTACCGACAGCACCGGCCCGGTCCGGACCCGGGCCGCGGGCCTGCTGGTCCTGCTGTTCGCCCAGCCGGCATCCCGAATCACCCGGCTCACCGTGGACGACATCACCACCGACGGCACCGGGACCACGTTCCTGCGGCTGGGAGACCCGCCCGTCTGCGTTCCCGACCCCTTCGCCGCGCTGCTCCGCCAGGCAGCCGCCGCCGCAGCCGACCACCCGGCCGCAGCCATCTCAGCGGCCGGCCGCTGGCTGTTCCCCGGCCAGAACGCGGGCCGCCCGCTCCACCCCGCCACCCTCTCGCATCTGCTGACCGAATACGGCATCCCGGTCCCGGCCGCCCGCACCGCGGCGTTCCGGGCCCTGGTCCGGCAAGCCCCCGCACCCGTCATCGCCCAGGCCCTCGGCTACTCCGGCACCGCAGCCACCAGCAACGCCGCAGCAGCCGGGGACACCTGGAGCCGGTACGCCGCCGGCGACCACACCCGGTAACCAGCCGCCGGTCATCCCAGGGTCATCGACGGACAACCCGCAACACCCCGATACGCGAGGATGCCGGTAGCTGCTCTCCGAGAGCGCGGATTCGCCGGCGCCGTCCGCCAGGTAAGTGATGACACATTCGACCTTCTGGAGCCCTGTGACCGGGGTGAAAAAGGCGTGCGAGCTCACTGGTAAATCACGTGCCACCGTTTACCGCGGGCGCGGTGGCACGCGGCCGGGGTGCCGTGAGCGGCGGCCGGTCCCGGCGAACGCGTTGTCCATCGGCGAGCGTGAGGAGCTGGTCGCGGTGCTGGACAGTCCCCGGTTCCGGGACAAGGCCCCGCGGCAGGTCTGGGCGCTGCTGATCGATGAGGGCATCTACCTGGCCTCGGTCTCCACGATGTACCGGCTGCTCCGGGAGGCGGGGCAGGTCCGCGAGCGCCGCGCGCAGGCCGCCCACCCGGCCCGCAAGAAGCCGGAGCTCATCGCTGCTGCGCCGAACCGGGTGTGGTCATGGGACATCACCAAGCTGGCGGGCCCGCGGCCGGGCGTGTATTACCACCTGTACGTGATGATCGATATTTTCTCCCGGTGCGCCGTGCATTTCGAGGTGCGCGCCACCGGGCTGGGCGAGCTGGCGAAAGATTTCATGACCGGGGCGATCCGCCTGAACGGCGGCATCGCGCCGCACGCCATCCACGCCGGCCGGGCACCTCGATGACGTCCAGGCCGGTATCCGCGCTGCTGTCGGACCTGGCGATCCTTAAATCACATTCCCGGCCGAAGGTCAGCAATGATAACCCGTACAGCGAGGCGCAGTTCAAAACCCTCAAGTACTGCCCGGCGTTCCCCGGCACGTTCGGGTCACTTCAGGACGCCCGCGCTTTCTGCCGCGCATTCTTCGCCTATTATAACCACGAGCACCGGCATTCCGGGATAGGGCTGCACACGCCATACTCGGTGCATATCGGCACCGCGCCAGCGATCCAGGAGAAACGCCAGGACGTGCTGAACGCCGCCTGCGCCGCGAACCCGCGGCGCTTCACCCGCCGCCCCAGGCCACCCAAGATGCCCGCCACCGCATGGATCAACAAGCCAGTCACTGACAGCGACAAATCGCAATACCCGCCCCTGGAGGCGGCTTAGGAAACAGCAGAACCCTGTGTCTCATTTGACTTGACACGTACCGAGGTAGTGTCGCCTGCCAGAGTCCCCGATGAGGAGCCGTCGTTTTTCTCATCGGGGCTTCTTCATTCTGAGAGGTCGCTCGCTGCCTGTTCGCCAGAACAGCGAAAGAGCCGCCACCCGCAGAGTTGCGAGTGGCGGCTCTTGAGTTGCGGTTGAGGACGGTCAGTTCTTGGACTCAAGCGCGGCAACAGCCTCCGGATTGAATCCTTTGACCACGAGCCAGACACCTAGCGAGAACTCAAAGAGGGCAACCGGAAGTGCGAACAATGCCGCCAAGGAGCTGTGTTGCCCAATGGCACCAAACAGCACGAGGAGGTAGCCGATGATGAGGAGGGGCGATCCAATGAGCCCGATCCGGGAGAGGGCTCGAGGTACCAGACGCGACTGATACAGCATGAAGCCCAGCAACGCGTCATCTATGGCCGGCATGAAACTTTGCCCGAGGAGGAAGATACGGTCATACAGGGCGACAAGCGCATGGCCGGTGACCAGCCCACCTGACCCGACTCCGGCCTTCCGCAAGGTCACGATCGACAAGATGAACGCCACACCGACGAAGATGGTGGCGGCCTCCAGGGTTCGGGAGGCGACGAGGCCCAGCGCGAGCTCTTCGTTCTGCTTCTTGAGCACGGAGAACAGAGCGACGGCGGTGCCGATGCCGGCGAGGGCCACAATGATCTCCAGAAGGCCACCCACGATGGCGGCGGTGTCCGGACCAGAGCCGACGACATAGTTCGCGCTTTTAACCGAGTTGTACAGAGCGAGCGTCGGTAGCGACACAAAGGTGAGTAGGTAGAGGATACCTGCCGTTAGCGAGACTCTTCTGTGCGAAGACACAATGGAATTGCTCATACGGTCTCCATCGTTCGGTTGTTGGGTTGTGAGGTCTGCGTGGGCCGCTCAGACCAGAGCGCACACCCGAACCAGGCCAGAGCTAGCCCCGTCGGAATCGCGATTTCGGCTGCCACCCAAGGGGAAGCAGCCCCGCCACGGGGGGCCAATGCGGCCCGCAGCCAGCAGTATGCCAGTCCCACACGGCAGATGCGAGAGCGGAACGTCGCGATGCCAACAGCAGGCCACCGACGATGTAAAGAGGCCCGGTTAGCGTCCAGAGCGTTTGGGAGGACTCCAAGGCTGACCTTGCTGGCGTCGCCGCTGAACATTCCCAACCAGCCATCTGTTAGCGGCCGCGCTGTTTGCACATGAGTCGGCAGCGTTCGGTGTTCACGTTCCGGCAGGTCTTGACGTTGATCTCTTGCTGCTGTGGCTGGCTGGGGAGGTTGGCAGCGCGCCGCGCGGTGGTGTCGCTGGCCGCGCGGGGCGGGGGGGCTATGCCGGGGTGGCGTCAGGCTGGGACCGGGTGAGGGCTGCTGGAGGGCGCCGGGCGGCCGGGCCGGGGCATGGGTTAGCCTCGATTTTCGGTCGGATAATTGAGTTGAGGTTCGGGGTGGTCATCGTGGCGGGAACGTGAAGCGCAGGGTCTTGTTCAGCCAGGGAATGGGCAGGGTGAGTCACCCCGGCTAGCCCGTAGACTTGCCTTTGATGGAAGCTATTCTACTCCATTTGATCCAAGAGTGCGATAGTAAATCTCCTCGAGTTTCGCCGGCGGCATATCTCCGCAGTACTCGTAGAGGCGACGGTTGTTGAACCAGTCGATATAGTCAGCAGTGGCAGCGGACACATGATCGACGCCCCGCCACGGCCGCCCGGGTTTGATCAGCTCGGTCTTGTAGAGGCCGTTGATGGATTCGGCGAGAGAATTATCGTGAGCATCGCCAACTATCCCGATCGACGGCTTTATTCCTTCCTCGGCGAGCCGCTGAGTGAACCGCAGCGACGTATACTGACTGCCGGCGTCATTATGATGTATAAGCCTGTCGAAGTTATTGACTCCCTGGCGTTTCCGTGTGAATATGGCCTGGTCGACCGCGGCGAGTACCAGCTCGGCCGTCATCGACGACGATGCTTTCCAGCCGAGAATGCGCCGCGCGTAAGCGTCAATGACGAAAGCGACATACACCCAGCCGGCCAGCGTGGATATGTACGTAAAGTCCGCGACCCACAGCAGGTTCGGGGCCGGCGGGGCGAAGTTGCGCCCGACCAGGTCTTCCGCCCTGGGCGCGGCCGGGTCAGCGACCGTCGTGCGCTTGACCTTGCCCCGGGACGTGCCCCGCAGGCCCAGGACGCGCATGAGCCTCTCGACGGTGCAGCGGGCCACGTCGTGATCATCCTGGCGCAGCGCCAGCCAGACCTTCCGCGCGCCATAACACGAGTAATTCTCGTCATAAGTTTTCTGGATGAGCTCCATGAGATACTCGTCGGCGATAGCGCGCCGCGACCGCGGCCGCCGGCGGGCGTCGTAATACGTGGACGGGGCAAATGCGCAGCCCAGCCCGGCGAGCTGGGCGCACATCGGCTCGACCCCGTACCTGTCCTTGTTCTCGCCGATGAACCTGACGATCACCGAAGTGGGCGGCCGGGCTCCGCTGCGAAGAAAATCGAGGCTGCCTTCAGTATTTCGTTCGCCCGGCGCAATTCCCGGTTCTCCGCGCGGAGCTTACGCACCTCGGCTGATTCCTCACTGGTCACGCCCTGCCGGGAACCAGAATCGATCTCTGCCTGCCGAATCCATTTCCGCAAGGTTTCCGGCGTCCCGATGGCCAGCTTCTTGGCGACCGCCTCGATAGCCGCATACTCCGACGGGTAATCCGGTCGTACCTCGCGCACCATGGCCATGGCGCGATCCTTCAGCTCACGCGGGTAGTTCTTCGCTGCTCGTCCCATACCGGACACTCTCCCAACAGATCGAGTCTCCGGACTCGCCGGGGGGATTCATTGACCAGCTGCACCGCCAGGCCAGCCGCTTCCAGCAGATAGAAAAACGGGCGCCAGTAATCGGAAGTAATCCGGGGTCGCCAGCGGGCGTCTGCCACGGCCGGTGACGGTCCTGGTTTGCCCGTTTCTCCTTCCGTCGCGGACGGATTATCTGGGCAGCCTCCGCCACGCGGGCAGCCGACAATAGAGCTCATCCCGCTGCGGCCTCTCGTCGATGGCGCTTTTGCCCTGCCCGTCGCAGACGCGTACGTGAGAGCCCTACCTGCGGCAACACCGTCTTTGATCTTCGTTACCCCAGATAACCGGTGTCGACTCGATCGTGACCTTCTCGATCCCCTCAGCCACCAGCCGCCCGCCCAGTTCAATGATCGCGTTCGTGGTGGCATCCACTCCCCATACCCGGGTGCGCCGGCTGCCCGGCCGGGACGGATGCGGCACACGCGTGCACACCATCCCCGACGCCTTCGCCACATCGACCGCAGCGACCCGCTCAGTGACCTGCTCGTGCTCCTCGTCCTCGATCTCCTGCGGCTCCCTCATGCCAGGCATCTCCTCACGCCATCCGGGACACGGCGGGATGCCCGGAGACCTCGGTCGGGAACCGAAATTCTGACCGGCGTGCTCGAAGCACAGTGCGCGACCCGTCAAGGTCAAGGCCCCGGCGCCAGACTTACATACGGGCTCAGGTACCAAGGAACAGCCGGCGTCGTCGGGCAGCCCGCCCCGATTTTCACGGCGGCACGACGTCCCCCGCAGGGATATCAGGACTTACATGAACTCCTGACCCCCTCGATGCGAACGATGGTGCGGCTGGTTCATATGGATGTCTGCCCGTGCCGCCGGATATCCCTGGATGTTGGATGTGCTGTTGCGACCGTGTCGTAGGAGCAGTTTGTACCCTGCCGAATCGCTCGCGGGCAGGTGGATCTGCCGGGAGATGGCGTGACGTCACCGCGCATCACGGCGCCCTGATGACGGGCGGCACCACCATCGCGGCGCTGGACGCGGCATCGTCGTGATCGAGGCTGCCGAGCGCAGCGGCACCCCTGTTCACCGCCCGGCACGCCGACGACCTTGGCTGCTCGCTGATGCCTGTCCCCGGCTCTGTTACCTCATCGACGTCGGCTGGCTGCCACGCGCTCATCCGCGACCAGCGCTCAGTGTGCGTGACCAGCGCCGACGGCATCATCGCGCACGTGCCACTGCGAGCGGAAACCAGCAGGAACTGAGTCACGGCCGCAGCCGAGCGCGCGCTCGCGAGCTGGGGCAGTCCCAAGCGATCGCGTTTATATGAGAGGGCTACCAGACCCGCGCGGCCGGTCAGGGCGTACCGCACATGCTTGAGTGCACTTCCGTCATGAGCGGGCTGGGTGGCGCTCCAGCGGCGTTGCCGGGCGTCGACGCTGGCCGGTGTAGGCCGGCGCACGGGACGAGGATCTGGTCGGTGCGGCGGGACAGCCGGGCCACGATCTGGGCGACCGGGCGGGGTGGCGTGGGGCCATTCGCTTGGGTGCCGGCCGATTTGGGCTACGGCGGCCGTGAAGCTCGGCGGTCGTCCGTTTAGCGAGCTTCGCCCAGCGCTCGCGTGGCGCGGCGCCGCTTCGCAAGAAGGTTGTCAGTTCCCAGCGGACGACAAAGGCAAGGGCAAGGAGATCTCACTCCTTGCCACTTTCAACGTATAGCAGACTGGGGGGCTTGCGGCAAGACCCGGGTCGTGCTGCAGAATCGGCGGCCGGATCAAGAACGGACGAAGACATGGGGCACGACGTGCGTGTGTTGTTGTCGACCTATGGGGACACGGTGACGCACCGCTGGTGGGACTGGCGGTGCGGTTGCGAGCGCTGGGCGCGGAGGTGCAGGTATGCGCGCCGCCCGATTGGGCGGAGCGGGCGGCCGACTCGTCAGAGGGAAGGCAACGAGAGATGAGGACGTGCCCAACACTAGGTTCGACAGAGCTGGAGGCGCCGGTGATTCGATCGGCCAGTGCAGTGCAACGGAGCACGGCTGCCTCGGGAGGTATCGCGGTGAGCGAGCAGCACGTGCTGGGTCTTCAAGAGGTTGACGAGATGCAGGTCGCGGTCGTTGGCGGCAAGGGCGCGCACCTTGGGGCGCTGTCGCGGATCGACGGCGTCCGCGTGCCGGCTGGCTTTTGCGTGACGACGGACGCCTTCCGGCGGATCATGGCGGAAGCGCCGTCGATCGACGGTCGGCTCGATCAGCTGTCGCGCCTGAACCCGGAAGATCGGGAGGCGATCCGCACGCTCAGCGCGGAGATCCGCCGGACCATCGAAGGGATCGCCATCCCGGGCGATCTCGCGGCGGCGATCACCCGCGCTCTCGCCCAGCTCGGCGAGCAAGCCGCCTACGCCGTCCGATCCAGCGCGACGGCAGAGGACCTGCCGACGGCCTCCTTCGCGGGCCAGCAGGACACGTACCTGAACGTCGTGGGGCCGGCGGCGATCCTCCAGCATGTCAGCCGGTGCTGGGCGTCGCTGTTCACCGAGCGGGCCGTGACCTATCGCCTGCGGAACGGCTTCGACCACCGGAAGGTCCACATGGCCGTGATCGTGCAGCAGATGGTCTTCCCGGATGCGGCCGGCATCCTGTTCACGGCCGACCCCGTCACGGGCAACCGGAAGGTCGCCTCCGTGGAGGCCAGCTTCGGCCTCGGTGAAGCCCTGGTCTCCGGCCTGGTGAACCCGGATGTCTTCAAGGTGCGCGACGGCGAGGTCGTCGCCAAGGCGATCGCCGCCAAGCAGCGTGCGGTTCACGCCTCGCCGGCTGGCGGGACGCAGGAACAGGCGATCGACCCGCAACGGCAGGAGCAGCCGGCGTTGACGGATGCGCAGGTTGTGCGGCTCGCGCGGCTCGGCCGGCGGATCGAAGCGCACTTCGGCCGTCCGCAGGACATCGAATGGTGCCTGGTCGATGATGGCTTCCAGATCGTCCAGAGCCGGCCGATCACCACGCTGTTCCCCATCCCCGAGTCCGGCGACCGGGAGAATCACGTCTATGTCTCCGTCGGTCATCAGCAGATGATGACCGACCCCATGAAGCCCCTCGGGCTGTCCTTCTGGCAGATGACGACCCCCGCTCCCATGGCCGAGGCCGGCGGCCGCCTGTTCGTCGACGTCGCCCAAAGGCTGGCCTCGCCGGCGAGCCGCGCCGGCCTCCTGGAGGCCCTGGGGAGATCCGATCCGCTGACCGGGGACGCGCTGCAGACCATCATCGAGCGCGGCGGCTTCACCCGGCCGCTGCCTTACGAGGGTCCACCCGGGCCACTGTTTGGCGGCGCGCCAGCTCCGGTCGAGACCGATCCGGCCATCGTCACGGAGCTGATCGGGCGCAGCCAGGCATCAATCGCCGCCTCGGAACGCGACATCCGGACGAAGTCCGGAGAGGCGCTGCTCGACTTCATCCAGGCGGACATCCAGGAACTGAGGCGGATCTTGTTCGATCCGCAGAGCCATCAGGTGTTCATGTCGGCGATGGAGGCCGCGTGGTGGCTCAACGATCAGCTGCAGGCGTGGCTGGGCGAGAAGAACGCGGCTGACACGCTCACGCACTCCGTTCCCCATAACGTCACATCTGAGATGGGGCTGGCGCTCTTGGACGTCGCGGACGTGATCCGCCCGCATCCGGACGTGGTGGCGTTTCTGCACCACGTCGAGGACGAGGGTTTCCTGGACGAGCTGGCCAAGCTCCCGGGCGGGCGGGAAGCGCGAGACGCCATCGAGGCGTGGCTCGAAAAGTACGGCATGCGCTGCGTCGGCGAGATCGACATCACGCGGCCGCGTTGGAGCGAGCGCCCCTCCACGCTCGTGCCCGTGATCCTCGGCAACATCAAGAACTTCGAGCCGGGCGCCAGCGCGCGGCGCTTCGAGCAAGGGCGGCAGGAGGCATGGGCGAAGGAACAGGACGTGCTGGAGCGCTTGCGGGCCCTGCCGGACGGGGAGCGGAAGTCCGAAGAGGCCAAGCGGATGATCGACCGGGTGCGGACCTTCATCGGGTACCGGGAGTACCCGAAGTACGGCATGGTCACCCGCTACTTCGTGTACAAGCAGGCCCTGCTGAAAGAGGCCGAGCGCCTCGTGCAGGCCCACGTGCTTCGTGAGAAAAAAGACATCTTCTACCTGAGGTTCCCAGAGCTCCACGACGTCGCGCGCACGAACCACGTGGATGACCAGCTCATCTGCCGGCGCAAGGACGCGTTCCGGTCGTATCAAGCGCTCACGCCGCCCCGGGTGCTCACATCGGACGGCGAGGTCATCACCGGGGCGTACCGACGCGACGACGTGCCGACCGGTGCCCTGGTCGGCCTACCGGTCTCCGCCGGGGTCATCGAAGGGCGGGCCCGCGTCATCCTGGATATGGCGCAGGCCGATCTCGAAGCGGGCGACATCCTGGTCACGGCCTACACGGACCCCAGCTGGACGCCGCTGTTCGTGGCGATCACGGGCCTGGTCACGGAGGTGGGAGGCCTGATGACGCACGGCGCAGTGATCGCACGGGAGTACGGCTTGCCGGCCGTCGTCGGTGTGGTAGATGCTACTCGGCTGATCCCCGATGGGCAGCGGATCCGCGTGCACGGAACCGACGGGTACGTCGAGATTCTGCCTTGACTGATCACACCGAGAAGGCTCATCCGTAGCGTCCGGCCAAAAACAATGCTAAGCAGTTGATCTTTCTGGGTCAGCGGTCGAATAAGCCGGGCCCGGATATCACGGCGGCACACTCACCGGATGCACAGCGCAGCACCGGGAGTGATCTCACCGTGTGCTGAACGATCTCCTGCCTCTCGTCGCGGGCAACGCGAACCGCCAATAGCGACAGAAAATTCGAGATCGAATGCACTCTTCCGCGGATAGCGCGCGTCAGGTCAGGCAGGATCTGGCCACCGGCGGCCGAGGCGTTCCCTCGCATCATCAACGGGAACCAGAGCCCGGCGGCGACTTCCAGGCCAGTCACGCCGAGCTGTCTTCGCTAGCTCCAGCGAACGCGGATCTGCTTTCACCGGTCAGCGACTGCTGCCTCGCCGGTGATCGTGACGGCCGCGGGCCGGTTCCACAGCCACAGGTAGATGTCCGTTGCGCTGCCGCGCACGGTGACATCAGCGAGCATGTCCTCGCCCGGGGGCCGGGTTGCTGTCACCCCGCGGGGCCCGAGGGTGACCAGCCATGGCGCGTCCCCGGCGGCCTCGATCCGCAGCGCGCCGGGCGGCAGCGTCCTGGGCCGCGCGGCGAACCCGGTGAGGATCTCATCAATGCCGTCCAGCGCCAGCGCGTGATCGAACGGGCTGGCAGAACGGCAGGCGGCCTGCGCGTCGGCGCGGTGGATGGCCGTCTCATGGGCCTGGCGCCGCGCCCAGAAGGCCAGCGGGCAGGGAGCCGGCAGGAACGTGAAGCACGCCAGGTCGCCGGGCGCGTCGCGCAGCGTCTGCACCAGCGCCCGGTGGCCGTCACCGAACCAGCCGATCAGCAACGGATCGGCCGGCCCGGTCCCGACCCGGTCACCGGTGACGTCATCGTTGTCCGCCAGCGCGCCGCCGACGATGGACGCCGCCCAGCGGTGAACGCCGCCCACATGCATCACCAGGTCACGAACCCGCCATCCAGGACAGCCCGGGACGGCCGCATCCAGGCCAGCGCCCTGGGCCGCATCCTGCCGCGCCGGTGGCGGAGGGGACATCGCCCAGTTGGGATGAACCCGGCGCATCGCCCCGAAGCTGCCACTCGCGGCTTTGTGCCCGGCCGATCGCGCTGGTGGCGGATGCATGTCTAAAGCTGACGCCTAGTGGCGCTCTGTCCCGCCAGCGAGTCGCCAACAAATGACCTTGAAGCGATACACAAGAAAGATCAACAGAAGCTTGACCTGCGGTTTTTGGGTGGAGCTGAGGGGATTTGAACTCCTGCCCCCCTCGATGCGAACGAAGCGGTCAGCGGTTCAGATTGATGGCAGGCCGTATCGCCTGGTGCTTGAGGTGACAGTAGGTTTCGCGCAGTTCAATAGGCGCATGCCGGTCCCGCTGTCTTGCCGTCCGCGGATGGCATCTATGGAACAGGCATAACGCCGAATCTAAGCTGGTGGTAGCGGAGCGGTCCGACGTGGCGCCAGCAGCCAGATGGAGTGGTTCTGTGCGTACTTCTGCTCCTGCTCGCCGGCTGCACGCTGTGTCATCCAGACGGTTGGCCGCAGGGCAGTGCTGCCCGCTCGACCTGCGTATTCCCGGCTGCTCCCGCCGTCGATTTGGGCATGGCCTGTCACGGTGCTCGGATCCTGCCATTGTTCGGGCCCGACGAGTCAGCCGGAACATCGCCGAGGTGTCGTGCCGGCGCAGCCTGGCCTGTGCTTCCTGGGCCGGCTATTCCAGTACGCGCTCGCCTCGTCCATGATCCACGGCATGCGCCGCGACGCAGACTAAATCGCCGGGCACATCACCGCACGGGTCACGCGGTCCGTGTTCGCACACCTGCCACCGCCCGCGGCGGCGCATGACCAGCTGTCGCGGCCCGCAGCCGCTCGCCCTCCCGCGCCAGCCAAGCATGACTGCCGGATGGCCAGGTCGTGGTCGCCGGGTGCGAGGCGTGGATGGCGATGCACGGTCCGCCGGCCGACCTCATACCACGGTGGGTTCCCTGGCCAGGCTGCCGAGCAGATTATCACCGGTGCCGTCCGGGCCTATCTGGCTTTCGGCCTGTCACCCCATCGCGAGGGTGAGCCTGCTCCGCACTGCTTCAGAGGTCAGCGGCGATGCGCACGTGGACGCCATTGCCGAGCGTGTCGGGGTTGACGCAGAACCGCTCGCCGGCCGCGGCTAGCCGTCCAAGCAGGCGCGGATCGGTGCTGGCTGCAGCCCCCGGAGGCGGATCCGGCAGCCGGGCAGCTCGACCGCCCCCACATCGTCATTCACAGCCGATCTCGGCCTCGCCGTGGAACGGTCACCGGCCCTTGCTGGCCGGTGAGGTCCTGGCCTGCTTCGCCGTGACGGCCTCTTCGGGCCGCTCCCGGCAGAGCGCCCCGGAGAGGCCGCTGGCGTGCCTTGGCCTGCCAGGTCCCGGGCACAGCTTTAAGCCGCAGGAGCGCCGGCGGCGAGGGCCCTGACGTCACCGGTGGTCAGCGGCTTGCCGCCGATACCCCAGTCGCCGCTTCTGACCTCTTCCACGATGACCCAGGTGACTGGCCGCATGTTCTCGCCTTCGACCGAGACCATGGCGTCGGTGAGCCGTTCGCCGACTTCGCGCTTCTGCTCGGGCGTGAACACCTCTTCGATGAGCTTGACGTTGATGAGCGGCATGGTTCCTCCTCGTTATAAACGAACGACCGTACAAGAACCGACTGTACGGCCGTTCGTATAAGCTGTCAAGAGGAGGCTGATATGAGCGAGCAGCTGGCTGAAGAGGCGCCGGCGCGGCGGACGCGCGCCCCGGGGGAGCGCTCACGGGCCCGCATCCTGGAGCAGGCGGCACGGCTGGCGACCATCGAGGGGCTCGCGGGCCTGTCGGTCGGCGGACTCGCCGAGGCGACCGGGATGGCCAAGAGCAGCGTCTATGCACTGTTCGGCTCCAAGGAAGAACTCCAGCTAGCCACCATCGACGCCGCCCGCGACAGCTTCATCGCCGAGGTGATCGGCCCGGCGCTGAGATCGGCTCGGCCCGGATGCGAGCGGCTGCACGCTTTCTGCGAGGGCTTCCTCTCCTACGTCGAGCGGCGTGTTTTCCCGGGTGGCTGCTTCTTCGTCGGGGTATCAGCCGAGCTTGGCGCCCGCCCCGGCCGTGTCCACGACCGGGTCGCCCGCGTCCAGCAGGAATGGCGCGACCTGCTGGCGGCCGAGGCCCGCCTGGCCGCCGGGAACGGGCAGCTCCCGCCAGGGAGCGATCCAGCGCAGCTCGCATTCGAGCTCGGCACCATGCTCGCGGGCACCAACATCGTCGCCGTCCTCCACGACGACGACGGCGCTGTAGCACGCGCACGGACCGCCATCCGCAACCGCCTTCCCGGCTGCTAGCGAGGGGGCCTGGGCGGTCGGCCGCCCCTGACCGTCACGATCGTTTGCGGCTGGCGACACGCGAACCGGGAGCAGGCAAACAGCCCCCAGCCCGGCCAACATCAATCTCCGGGCGGTGATACAGAAAACCGGATCTGGGAAGCCGCCGGCGTAGTCAATCTCTATCCCACGGCCGCGCAGAACGAGGCGGATCTCTCGCGCGCTTCGCCGACCAGCCCGATCACCCAGCGTGACTCGGACTTCGGGCCTGGCTTAGCGCCGGGTGCCGACGGCAGCCGGCCTGGGAGTGGGCGCGTTAGCCCGCCGCGCAGGAGTCGCCGTCGCAGCTCGCTTCGGAGTTGCTGCCGGTCGTGTCGGCAACGGGCGTGAGCTGGCTTGCCTCGTCGTAAGCACGCCGCAGGAGCTGCAGCAGCACCTCGGGCGGCTGCGCGCCGCTGACCGCGTACTTGCCGTCGGCGACGAAGAACGGCACGCCGGTGATGCCGTACCGCGCGGCCTGCTGCTCGTCGGCTCGCACCGCGTCGGCGTAGGCGTCCCCGTCCAGGACAGCCTGGACCTGCGTGGCTGGCAGGCCGGCCTCGGTGGCCAGGCGCACGAGGGTGGGCCGGTCGGCGATCGGGCGACCTTCGGTGAAGGTAGCGCGCAGCAGGCCCTCCTTCACCTGCGGCTGCAGCCTGTGGTCTTTGGCCAGGTGGAGCAGCCGGTGGGCGTCGAAGGTGTTGCCGCCACGGATGAGGCCGAACCGGAATTCCAGGCCGTCAGCGGCCGCGCGCTGGGTCATCTGCTGGCCGGCCTGCTCGGCCTGGGCGATCGTCATGCCGTACTTGCGCGCCAGATGCTCGGCATGGGTTCCAGTACGCTGCGCGGGCGCGTCCGGGTCGAGCTCGAAGGACCGGTAGGTGACCGTGACCTCGCCCGGATGGCCGAAGGAAGCAACCGCGCGTTCGAACCGGCGCTTGCCGATGTAACACCACGGGCACACGACGTCAGACCAGATCTCCACATTCATGGCAGCAGCAACCATCGTGACGACGGCGAGATTCCACCACGGGCGGCACCCCCGGGACCGCGCCATACCCGCGGTGGGAAGGCACACAGAATGACCTGACCTGCGCGCTCCGGCTGGCGATCACGCAAGAGACGGCAGCCGCGCCGAACGAACGGCGGTTACTCGCGTTCGATCAGCGACCAGCCGCAGTCACGGACCGTGATCCGGCCTCCGAGGCGACGTGGCGCCGGATCGCCGAATACGAGCGCTGCCGCGGGCGCGAACGCCGCGCTTGCCCGTGAGCGCATATCAACCACCAGTGCGTGGATGCTCTCGCCTTCGGCTTGAAGCACACGGGTGACCGGGTCCTGCGCCAGCCAGTCGATGTGCAGGCCCGGGTGCCGCTCGCGCAGCGCGCGCGCGAGGGCGAGATCGCGGCGGGCGTGGCCGAGGCCGATCGGGGAGGACAGGTACAGCGCGCGCTTGCGGCGTGACCGGTGCCGCGGCCGCGGCTGCGGGTCGAGGAAGTCATGCAGCAGCAGGTTGGTCTTGACTGGCGCGCGCGCGTTCGGGCAGTGGCCCGAGCCTGCCATCACGACCAGCCTCCCGCCGGTCGCCGCGGCGAGGTCCCCGGCTGCCTCCACGGATACAAGCCGGTCGTTTTCGCCGTGGATCACCAGCACGGGGCAGGTGATGGATTCGGCGATGCGCCGCTGTTCGTCTGCCGGGAACGGGGGAGCTGTCACCGACGCGATCAGTACCTCCGGCGTGGTGCCGAGCACCCAGCCGATCCCGTCTTCGATCTGCTTGGTGGAATGCGGCTCGGGGAAGATCTGGCCGGTGAAGAACTCGGCCCAGCCTTGCGGGTCGGCCTTCCAGTAGTGGCGGTTGCGCTTCTGCCACCCCTGGTAGGAATCGCGGACGGCGCCGAAGTCCCCCTGTGGCACTCCGCCGCTGGTGACCCGGCTCGACCCGAGCGAGGCTCCGATCAGCGCGATTCGCTCGATACGCTCGGGGGCCATCTCCCACAGCCGCAGGATGTACCGGCCCCCGCGCGACAGCCCGGCCACCGCTGCGCTCGGGACGCCGAACAGGTCAAGCAGGTCGAGCGCGTCGCGCGCGACCTCCCGGTCGTCATGCGCCACCGGATCGGTGACCCGGTCGGAACGGCCGTTGCCGCGCGCGTCGAATGTGAGGACGCGGAACCGGCGCGCGAAGTAGGGGATCTGCGCCTTCCACACCCGCGAGGTAGCCATCGTCCACGTCGGCATGAACAGCAGCGCGCGCCCGGCGTCGCCATACACCTCGTAGCCGACCTTCACCCCGTCCCGCTCGATGAGTCCTTGGTAGTCAGGGTAACGGGCCCGCATGATCTTCTCCCTGCTGCTCCCGGCCGAGCCGAACGAGGAACTGGTCGATCATGTCGAGCAGTTCGGCGTGCCCGTACTCGAACCCGGTCAGCCCGTCCAGCATGATCCCCTTGTTGAAGGAGATGATCAGGCACGTGACCGCCTTCACCGGAAACCGCGCCGTGTCGATTCCCAGCTCGCACATCGCGTCGGCGACCGCGTCAGCCACGATCTTTGTCCAGCGCTCGTCGATGCGGGCCATCCGCGCGCGGACCTCGGGCTTGTTCCACGACATCGCGAACAGCTCGAAGACGATCTTCTGGTAGCCGCTGGCCCGGTCCTCGAACAGGTAGCGCATCGCGGTGCGCCACTTCTCGATGAAGGGTGCATCGCCGGCGTACATCGCCGCTTGCCGCTCGGTGAGCCGCGCCGTGAAGCGTTCCAGCACCCGGAGGAATACCTCCTCCATCGATCCGAAGTAGTAGTGGATAAGGCCGGCGTTGACCGCCGCCTCATCGGCCAGCTTGCGCGTCGTGATCCCCTCATAGCCCACCTCGACCAGCAGCCGCTCGGCCGCGTCCATGATCGCCGCAGTCGCATCCGCACGCGCCCGCGTGACTGCGTGCTCACCGCTCACCATGAACGGAAGCCAAGCACACCCGTCGCGCCAGCCGCCACGCTAGGAGCGCGCTTCAAGGATCATGTTGAAGGGGGTCTCCGCCGCCCGGCGCACGGACGTGAACCCAGCCCCGGTCAGCACCTCGCGCAACCGCGCTTCTCCGGCCTGCGCCCCTAGGGCAGCGCCGCCCTCCTGCGACACCGCATTCGGCACGCAGATCAGCGCCGAGGCGTTATAAAAGAGCCGCCCGACCGGGTTGACGTTCTCCTCCACCCGGTCGCCCGCCCGCGGCTCCACCAGCATCAGCGTGCCGCCGGGCCGCAGCGACGCCAGAGCGTGGCGTGCCGCGCCGGCCGGGTCGCCCATGTCATGGAACGCATCAAAGACCGTGACCAGGTCGAGGTCATGCGCCGGATAGGTATCGGCCGCTGCGACGTCGAAGGAGACGCGGCTGCCGACGCCTTCAGTCGCGGCCCGCTTCCGGGCAGCCTCGATCGACGATTCGTGAATGTCGAAGCCGGCGAAGGACGAGTTCGGGTAGGCCCGCGCCATGAGGATGGTCGAGATACCGTAGCCGCAGCCGACGTCGGCCACGCGCGCGCCCGCGCGCAGCTTCTCCTCCACGCCTTCGAGCGCCGGAATCCACGACGGCACGAGCTCGGCCGCGTAGCCGGCGCCGAAGAACCGCGCGACTCCGGGGAACAGGTCCGCGTGCTGCTTGCCCCACGGCACGCCGGAGCCGGTGCGGAACGACTCGGTGATCGCCGACTCGGTCTTCGCGGTCGCGGTCACTCCGAGAAAGGCGCCGGGCAGCGACATGCCCAGGGGATCAGCCAGCGCGAAGGCCTGCTCGGGGGTGAGCGAGTACCGCTCGCTGTGCGGATCATAAGTGACGTATCCCCCCGCCGCCTGCGCGCGCAGCCACTCCCCCACCAAGCGCGAGTCGCAACCGCTGACGCACCGCCCCGCCACCGCATCGAGCCGCATGGGCCCAGGCCGCCCCCGAGGAACCGGCGGCGCCTGTGCACCCGACTAACGCGGATAGGGCGATCCATGCGCTGAAGGCGCATGGATCGCCCTATCCGCTTCGGGCGCCGTGGACACCGGCAACGCCGAACACCCAGTTCTGCCCGACGGCGGATAGCGTCCCGCCAGCAGGGCATCCGCGCAGAGCGGCGGCGATGCGCGCTTGGCCGGGCCGGATGCCGGTCACCGTACGTGGGCCCGTCTCAAGGGCCGCTGCGCGGTCTTCGCCACGTGGGCTGTGCTGCAGGGGTGGTGCTGTGTTGGCGATGACCCCATCTGAGGCCGTGCGTCATCTTGCCGGGTGGGAGGATTCGGTCATGAAGATTGCTCCGGGCATCCACCGGATCGGCGGCAACAGCATGATCAACGCCTACCTGGTCGAGCAGGCCGGGGAGGTGACCATTATTGACGCGGGCCTGTCCGGCTACTACGGCGATATCGACCGGGAACTGGCCGCGATGGGCCGGGCGCCCGCCGATGTCCGTGCGCTGGTCCTGACCCACGGGCATTCCGATCACATCGGCTTCGCGGAGCGGTTGCGCCGCGAGCGGGCAGTGCCGGTGTCGGTTCACGAGGCCGACGCCGCGCTGGCGCGTGGCGAGGTGCCGAACCCGTCGAAGGGCTTCGGCCCGGTCAAACTCGGGCCGCTTTTTGGCTTTTTGCGGTTCTCGCTGCTGCACGGTGGGCTTCGCACCCCCAAGCTGCAGCAGGTCGCGACGTTCGGCGACGGGGCGACCTTGGACGTCCCGGGAAGCCCGCGGGTCATCTTGACGCCTGGCCACACCCCAGGCAGCGCCGCGCTGCACGTCGCATCGCTGGGCGCCCTGTTCGTCGGCGACGCGTTCGCCACCTACGCGGTGACCACTGGTGCCCGTGGCCCGCGGGTCGCGCCGTTCACCGCCGACGCCGTTCAGGCGGTCAGATCGCTGACACGCCTGGAGGCGATCTCCGCTGACTACGTGCTTCCCGGGCACGGCGACGCCTGGACCGGCGGCGTCGCCGAAGCGGTCCAGCAGATACGCCAGTCGCAAGACAGCATCGGCTGACCCGACGACCTGGGCCAGCAAGGTTTAGCGGTCCGTCTTTCTCGGACTGCAGCCAGCCGGGAGCGGGGGGGTCGGCTGCGCGGTGTGAGTGCGGCAGGGTCCCTTAACGCTCGCAGGCAAGCCGATCGCCGAGTCTGCGCTCGAATTGCAACCCGCCGGCCGGTTGCTACTTGGTGGGTCAGCTCCTGCGTCTCCGGCGCGTTGCACGGCCCGGTAGCCGATGGAGCGGGCCACGTTGAACAGATCGGCCAGGTCGGCGGAGGTGTGCTTGCCGCCGCGCCGCAGCTCGACCAGGTGGGCCTCTTGCGCGGGCTTGAGCTTGGGTTGCTTGCCGCGGAGCCGGCCCTTGGCCTTGGCGACTTTATCCCTTCCCTTGTGCGCATCCGTATCAGGTCGGACTCTAATTCAGAGATCATCGCGAGCACGTTGAACAGCAGCCGACCGACCGCCCTGTCATCCGCCGCTGCGGCGGGTACGCAGTGCGCAACGCCCGGCCGGCCCGGCTGAAGGACGCATCCTGTAGCCGGCCCAGCCAGGCCGCCAGGGCCTCGGCGGCAATGACCACAAGCTTTTCTCGACGGTTACTCCGCATAGGGCTCGTTCTTTCCTCGGGCGCTGTATCTGATGTTCCAGAGGTAGCCGCCGGGTCGGCAAACGAGCCGCCGTACCTCGGCTGCTGCGGCACGGCGGCGGCACTGCCACATGTCGGCTACTTTCCGCGCAGGCCGATCGGATTGCCTTCCGGGTCAGCGAGCACGCAGATGCGCGCCCCTGGTGCGACCTGACGCGGCGCGTCGCGCTCGGTGGCGCCAGCCGCGAGCACGGTCTCGCGGGCCGCGTCGAGATCGTCGACATCGGCGAAGGCCACCAGCCCGCCGCCCTCGCCGGCTGGATTGAGACCGACCTCGAAGCCGTTGATGTTGTAGCCGACGTAGTACGACTCGTCAGTGTGCGGTGAGCCCAGCAGCGCGCTGTACACGGCCTTGGCGGCATCCAGATCGGACACCGGGATCACCAGGCTACGGATCGTGGGACTCATCTTCATCTCCTCACGGGTAAGGCGGTCACATCGCTGACCGCTGCTGCGCCGATGGTGCCACGCTATTAGCGGATCACCGACCGACGCTTCTCGATTCCTGATCGACCTGACTGCCGAGCTCAGCGCCAGCTCGTTGCCGCGGCTCAGGATGCCCGGCCGACCGCGGAACGACCGGCCGGTCCGGCGAACTGCCGGGCCGGCCGATCGCCGGCTACAGCGACCAGAGCCCCATGACGCACCGGGCGCGAGACTTCAGCGGGCGAACGCCGAGTGTGCGACCTGGCTAGCCCCGCAATGATCGGCCAGCGCGAACTCACCACTTACTTTCTAACCCGACCCGTCGTTCATGACCTTCAGGATCTGTCACGCACCCTGATCATGGGAGAGCGCCGGTCACCGCACGGGGCGTCACGGATGTGCGCCCATTGCCAAGCACCGCTCCCGAGCGATGCTCTTATGTTTGTCAATGGGGTCATATGACATTTCCTGATCTCATTTCTGGGTTCTGAAAAAGGATGTTGAACGGGCAGCTTGCTGGATTGCGGACAAGACAGGGAAGGTCCACTCGGGTGGGGAAAGCTCTTACTAAGGAGTTCGAAAGTAGCTCGACTTTGATCTTGTGATCTGCGATAATGGAACGTGCGCGAAAATGATGGCCGGAAGCTTGATCACAAGACGCTCGAGGTGCTGCGGATCCGGGCGGTGGACCAGGTCGGGGAAGGCGCGCATCCGGAGGATGTGGCCGCCGCGCTGGGGCTGCACCGCAAGACGGTGTACGGGTGGCTGGCGAAATACCGCGAGGGCGGGAAAGGCGCGCTGGCGGCCAGGCCGGTGCCGGGCCGCCCGCCGAAGCTGGCCGGCCCGCAGATGGCCCGGCTTTACGGGCTGATCGCGGGCCAGGATCCGCGGCAGATGCAGTTCGAGTTCGCGCTGTGGACCCGGGAGATGGTCCGCGAGGTGATCCGCCGCGAGTTCGGCGTCCGGCTCAGCGTGGTTTCCGTCGGCCGCCTTCTGCGGAAGCTCGGGCTCTCGCCGCAGCGGCCCTTGCACCGCGCCTATCAGCAGAACCCCGGGGCAGTCGAGAAGTGGAAACGCGAGGAGTACCCCGCCATCCGGGCTCAGGCCGAGGCTGACGGCGCCACGGTCTGGTTCGCGGACGAGGCCGGGATCCGGTCGGATTACCACGCCGGGACCACCTGGGCGCCTGTGGGGCAGACCCCGGAAGTGCGCAATACCGGCGCCCGGTACTCGGTGAACATGATCTCCGTGGTGTCCGCGAAAGGCGCGCTGCGGTTCGCGGTCTACGAGGGCAACACGAACGCCGCGGTGTTCATTGATTTCTGCAAGCGGCTGCTGCACGATTCGCCGGGCCCGGTGTACCTGATCGTCGATGGCCATCCCGCGCACCGCGCCACCGCCACTAAGAAATTCGCCGCCTCCACCGAAGGCCGGCTGAATCTGTTTTTCCTGCCCGGCTACTCACCCGAGCTCAATCCCGACGAATGGGTCTGGAAGAACGTCAAGCACGACCGCATCGGCAAGACCGGCGTCACCAGCAAGCAAGACCTCAAATCCAAGGCCATCGGCGCCCTGCGGCGGCTCCAGAAACGCCCCGCCCTGGTCCGGGCCTTCTTCGCCGACCCGCACCTGCACTACATCACCGCATAACCCGAATCTGGTCGACTTACTTACGCACGGCTTAGTATGAGGTCACGCCCAGCAGGTCAGATGAGGCCGGGGACGGCCGGCGAATCGTTCGCAGGCCAGCAAGTTCGCGGCAGCCGAATATTGGGTCAGGCCGTCCCCGGGGTATGGGCGTCAGCCGGCGTCAGGGCGCAGGTGCGGGTAGACCTGCCGGGCGACGTACCGCTTCAGGCAGCGGATGATCTCCGCCTTGGACTTTCCTTCTTTGGTGCGGCGTTCGACGTAGGCGCGGGTGGCGGGGTGGGAGCCCATGCGGGTGAACACGATCCGCCACAGGGCATGGTTGGCCTGCCGGTCGCCGCCGGGGTTGAGCCGGTGGCGGGTGACTTTCCCCGACGATGCCGGGATGGGGGCGGCCGCGCACAGGTGTGCCCAGGCCGCCTCGGAGCGGAGCCGCCCGGGATGGTCTCCCGCCGCGATGAGCAGCAGCGCTGCGGTGTTAGGGCCGATCCCGTAGAGGGCGAGCAGGCCGGGAGCGCGGGCGGTGACCAGGGGGACGATTAGCTCATCGAGGCGCTCGAGCTGGCCGTCCAGGAACACGGCGCGCCGTCCCAGCTCGCGCAGCGCGACGCGGGTCGCATAACCGGCGACGTCGCCGGGCCGGGGCCGCAGCGGCGTGATCCCGGCCACCAGGGCCGCCGGGGTGTGCTTGGCGAACCGCGTCCGCAGGTCATCGGGGCCGGTCAGGATCAGGGCCCTGGCCTGGTTGATGGTCCGGGTACGTTCGCCTGCGGCGCTGCGCTTGGCAACCATCAGCGCGCGGATCGCCTCCACGGCGCCGTCGCGGCCCCTGGGGGCGCCGCGGGCCCGGCCGGACTGGGCGGCCCGGGCAGCGCTGACAGCATCCAGCGGGTCGGACTTACCCTGGCGGCGGCGGTCCTGGCGGTCCGAGCGGTCCACCTCCACCACGCGGACGCCCGCCGCGGCGACGTGGCGAGCCAGGCCCGCGCCGTAGCTGCCGGTCCCCTCGATCCCGGTCCAGGCACACGGTCCCGAACCCGCCCAGCCAGCCCAGCAGCCGGGCATAGCCGGCCGTAGTGGCAGGGAACTCCCGGACGCCGAGCAGCCCGCCAACCGGATCAAGCGCGGCCGCGACGTGCACGTCGGCGTGAGTGTCCACCCCGCCTGTGATGACGCGTGTTTCAGCGCGTGTCTCTACGATGGTCAATGCCGTCCCTTTCTCTGGTGAGGGATGGCACGCACCCGCTGGCCGTCGGACCTGTGAACCCCGGCCTCTGATCCAGGCCAGGCAGATCAGACCGGCAGCGCCGGTGGGTGCCAGAAACCTGGGACCCGGCCGACAGATCGTCTCGCAGGACAGCCCGAGCGGCGTCAGCCGAATCGGAGGTCAGGCCGGGACCCAGGCCTCCGACCCTACGCCCGCACCACCGCAAAACCGCGCAAGCAGGGCCGGAAGCACTATCCACAGTCTCCCTGCCGAATCGGCGCTCTCTGACGGTATATATGGCCGACGCCGACACGCGCGCGGATCGAGCATTTATGCTCGTCCGAGCATCAGTACAGAGTGGTGACAGTGAGCAGAAACCCCGAAATCGTTCCCAATCCTCCGACTGTGAAGGCGCTGATCGAGACCATGTGGTCTCGGACGATTTGGCGAGGATCGAAGCCGGGGTAGAGAATAACCTTCTCGGGTTCGGCGTCTCCGTCGCGAATGGCAAGTAGCGAGAATCCCACCGCCGCGTAGGCGGGATATGCGACAGGCATCACGAGGACGGTGTAGATGACGACCGCACCGAACCACGATAGGCCAATGACGACCGCAGCGAAGAGTCCGAGCATCGAAATGATGAACGAGAAGACCTCTGTCAGCCAATGTGACGACGCATAGTCCAGCCTCGTAGCCCGCCTTACGGCTTCCCACGGAGGCCGACCGTAGAGAAGAGCGATCCCGAAGCTTGCGAAGAGGCCAAGTAGCATAAAGTTACCGCTGAGGAACTGCCGAGGGATGGGCGCGGTGATCTTATCAATGAGTGACTCCGGGAGAGCCTTCCGAAGTTCGGTGGTGCTCAAGAGGCCGGTCGCGAGCGCGGAAATCCCAACGAGCGCGAACCAAAGCCCGGCGTGGTCTTGCCATGAACCACTAGGCCAGATGAAAACCAGCCAGATGTCGAACGCGAGAAACCCCGAGAAGACGAGGAGCGCGCAGGGAACGAAAAGCCGGCTATTCATTGCTGGCCGGTACTGGCACCGAAGGGTGGACCCCCATCGGCAGAGCTGGGCTCTCGCTCGCCGGATCCGTTCGAAATGCGCCCCTGGAGGCGATGACCTGGCGCGCGTTCTTGGGCGCCAGCGAGTAGCAGCGAGCCGCAGATACGCCAGCTTCGTTATCGCGTTCTCGTGCCATCGTCCAACCTCCAGCTCAACCGAGGACCGCTCCGCTCCTCCATAACCGGTAGCAAACCGTCGGACGAGTCTCTCCCTGGCGGCCCCGTGCGTCAATCGACCCGGCCGCAGGTCACCACCGCGGTGCGGCTCCTCCCGCCGATGGCCACCGTGGTTGGAGACACGGCAGGCGATTTCGAAGTCTCCATATTCACCTAACAGAGTGGCCCTCGAAACGGCCGACGGCCCTCCAAGCAGCCCCGCCTTCCGAACACGACGGACTCAAGCCGGCCACGGGCAGATCCGGCAGGCGCCGGCGCAACGCGCGAGCTCATGACGCGCCAGATCGACCGGGTCTGCATGGCTCAAGGGTGAGCGCCAAGGACCGCGTGGCCGCCCAGATCGAACGCCTCTCTGTATCGAAGTCAAGGTCGAGTGCTGATGGGATGGCGCCTGGCGTGAGTGTCCTTCCCCGCTGCGGGGCATTATCGGCTCGCGGGCGGCCGCGTCGAGGACGCCCTGCGGGCGCCGCTGCGCGGCCGGGCTGCGATTCATGCTCATCGACGTGCCCTCACGCGAGGAGGCGCTGCGGTGGGCTGCCAAGATCGCCGTCGCCTGCCGCTGCGCGCAAGAGGTCCGGGAGATCGGGGCCGACCCCGAACTCGACGCGATGCTCCGCCAGGCTGATAGCCGACGCTGACGTCCCGGCTGCGTTTGATCGAAGGCGACCCGCAGCGCTAGAGCAGGACTTGCCTTGGCGGTGGTCTGACAACGCGGGTCTGCGCATCGACCTGAGCCGGGGACGCGGGGCAGCGCCTTGATCTGCCCCGGGCTTTCCGGACAGCGTATTTGTGGTTAATTCACGCTGCGGACTGCCGTTCCAGGTATTCCTCGCGGACCTGCCGTGGGGTTCGGTACTGAAGCCCGGAGTGCCTGCGCTTCGAATTGTACCAGAATTCGATGTACCTCACAACATCCCGGCGCGCGTGCTCACGAGTCGGATACTGGGTCCGGTGGACGCGCTCGTTCTTCAGCGCGGCGAAGAACGATTCGGCCATGGCATTATCGTAGCAGATCCCGGTGCGCCCGACCGAATGCCGAAGGTTGTATTTCCTGAGCGTCCCGGCGAACTGCCGGGATGTGTAGTTGCTGCCGCGGTCGGAGTGGAAGATAGCATTCCCGGCGAGAGGATAATTGCGGGCGGCCATCTCGATGGCCCTCTCGATGAGCGGCGTCTTGTAGTTATCGTCCGTAGCCCACCCGATCACTTCCTTCGTATGACAGTCGATAACCGTCGCCAAATAGAGCCAGCCCTGCCAGGTCGGAATATAGGTTATGTCGCCTACCATTTTCTCGCCCGGCGCGCCGGCCGTGAAATCCCGGTTCACGAGATCGGGAATGTCATGCTCCTGGCCGTCGCCCTCGGTGAGGCTGAACCGCCACGGCCGCGGCTGGCAAGCCTGCAGGCCCAGCTCGCGCATCACCGACCGCACCAGCTCCGGCCCGGCCGGCACGCCCCAGGCCACCAGGTCCGTGTGCACCCGCCGGTACCCGTACGTCCCATCCGATTCATCGAATGACTTCCGCACGATCAAAGCGAGTTCCCCGCGCCTTTTCGCCGTCGCCGATTCCGGCGCGTTCCGCCATTCGTAGAACCCGGACCGCGACACCTCCATCCACCTGCACATTTGCACGACCGACGGCACGTACCGCTCATCTGATTCCTGGTAAGCCGCATACTCCGCGTCGATGAACTCGAATTTCTCGGTCACCGATGGTCGCGGGCGAAGTATGCCGCGGCTTTTTTCAGGAACTCGAGCTCCATCCTCTGTTCCCGGGTTTCCCGCTCGAGCTCGCGCAGCCGCGCGCGCTCATTCACGGTTAGCGGCGGTTCTTCGCCGGCATGATCACGGCGGTAGACGCTCACCCAGTTACCGAGTGTGCCTTCGTTGATACCGAGCTCCTTCGCCACTCGGGCGATCGGACGCGACGTCTCGATCACCATCTTCACGGCTTCATCTTTGAATTCCGGTGAGAAGCTCTTCTTCGGTCGAGGCAATTACTTCACCTTTCCAGACGTCCATCCTATTGGATGGACTGTCCGGAAGCTTCGGGGCACCCCACCTCTTGGACTGGACGTGAAGCCCGGTCCTCCTGGCTGACCGGTCGCCGCAACCACTGATCGCCCGGTGGAGCGACAGCCAGGCCCGTCGCGAGCGAGTGTGCGCGCGCTCATCGGCAGATCCAGAGCGCTGGCAGGACCGTTGGGCTGCGGGAGTGACCGGACGCAGAACATCCAGTACGGCGCGGCGCGAGCCAGCCGTCTGGGCGACCAGGTTGCCGCGCATAGCGGCGGTTCGCGAGTGACCTTTCGCGTTCGCTCCCGGTGATCTGCGTTTGTGCCGTCGCCCAGTCGGCAGACGCTGAACAGGCGCAGATGATGCTGGTGGCACCAGCTGGCGAACTGGCGCAGATCCAGTCCGTACGCTTCACGGGTAAGGCCGCTGTAACCGGCCAGGAAACCGGCTAACGCGAGCCGCTCGGTGTTGCCGAACACCGGCGCAGCAGGCATCAGAGCAGTAGATGGGATCGTGGTAGCCATCGGGCACCTCCGGGATCGGGCTGAGACCCGGAGGCTGGGCCGGCCAGGCCCCAGCGAATGACGAGAATCTCACGGTAAGACGACTGTGACCGTTACACCAGGTCACGACAATGACGGCGCCACGAAACCCGCTTCCTCACCCGCTGCCGCGCCCGAGCGCCGACTCGGTGCGTTTCCGCTGACAACCTCTAGGACGGCTGTGAACAAGGCTGGTCGACGGGCCGTCTCTGTTCGCTTTGTGGGCTGGACATGGGGGTGACAGGTTCGGGCTCGTCCCGGTTTTCGTGGGTAGCGCCGCGTAGTGGGCTGCTGAGGGGCCTTCCCAGGCCGGACCAGGGGCTGGGGAAGGCGGCGGAAGGGGTGCCCGGGCCGGTCAGGCCAGGGCCCAGGCCCCGCCGGTGCGGGTCAGGCCGGCCTTGACCAGGGTCCGCAGGTTCAGCCCGGCGCACCTGTTGTGGAGCCAGCCGTTGTTCTTGGCGGTGCCGATGTAACGGAGCCGGACCCGGCGGCCGTTCTGGGTGGCGGTCCAGGCGATGGTCCGCTCGATCGACGCCCGGGTCGGGTAGGCGCGCTTGAACTCCTCGGTGCGGGCCTGGGTCCGGGCGGCGCGCAGCAGCCCGTCGTGCGGGTGGATGGTCATGGACCGGCCATCTTTGGCCGTGGTGCACAGGCGGCGCAGCGGGCAGGCCGCGCAGGCGGCGCCGAAGGTGACGGTCCTGGCCGGGCTCATCTGCCGGGTGGCACCGTCCGGGCAGGTGACGGTGCCCTGCTCCTCATCGACGGTGAAGTCCTCGCAGGTGAACCCGCCGGGCACCGCGGGCCGCAGCGGCCCGGGCTTGATGACGGTGTCGTGCCCGGCGTCGCGGTAGTCAGCGCGGGCCTGGCCGCTGCCGTAAGCCGAATCGCCGTAGACCTCAAGCCTCGCGTCCGGCCCTTGCCTGGCTTCCGCCCCGGCGCCGGCCTGCGGCTGCGCATCGTCCGTGCCGCCCGCTGGCGCGCTCTCCCGCCTCGCACCCGGCACCGGGCCCGCGGGGCCGCCGTCGTCGGCGGCGGGCGGGCCCGGGCGGAACCGGTCGCGGGCGGCCATCTTGACGCCGTTCTCCGCATCGGCGCTGCCTTCCCCGGCGGCCATCGTCATCTCGCAGCCGGTGATCAGCCCGGTGTCCGGCTCGGCGGCCACATGCCCGCGGAACCCGTCGCGGCGCTTTGACTTGCTCTTGCGGGTGTGCCGCGCCTCCCGGTCGACGGTGCTGATGACCCGGCCGGGAGCGACCTTGCGGGCGATCCGCCACCGCCCGTTCGTGCCGTCGGAGTCCCCGGCGGGCTCCACGTCCTGGCCGGCGACCAGCGCCAGCAGCCCCAGCGCATCCGCCCGGGCAGCCTCCCGCTGCGGCGCATCCGGGCCCGCCAGCTCCGCGAGCACTGCCAGCGCGTCATTCACCAGGGCGCTGACCAGGGCCGCCTTCGCGGCCGGATCGTCCCAGCCGATGCCCGGCTTGCCGGGCCTGGAGTAATCCAGCTTGCACACCGCCGCGATCACCTCCGCCGCGCCGTCCACCACCCGCGCGACCTTGCGCATCGCGGCCACCAGCTGGGTGACGGTGTCCTGGGTCGCCACGGCGTCGTCGAGCACCGTCGAGTCCGCGCACCGCTTGCGGCGGCCGGCCAGGATCCCCGTTTCCGCGATCACCGCCGCGACCGCGCCGAACACCCGGCCCGGGTGGGACGAGGCGGCGATCGCCGCCGCCAGTACACCAGCGTCGACGGGTCAAACGACATCTGGGTCAGCGACCGGCCGCACGCCACCTTCCACCGGATATCGAACTTCAGCGCGTCCGCCGTCTGCGGATCGGACAGGTCATGCAGCTCCTTCAGCACCAGCACCGCCCCCACCAGGTCCGCCGGCAGTGACGGCCGCCCGGTCCGCGACGGGAACAGGTCCGCGGTGAAGCTGCCGGGGAACAGCTCCGCCCGGTGCTCAGCCAGGAACGCGAACACGCTGCCCGGCGGGACCAGGTGCCCGGCGATCATCTCGGCGTCCAGCAGCTCCCTGCCCAGCCGTGATCTTCCCTGCATGAGAAGATCATCCCAGATCTTCGAACACAATGCCGGCAGAAACGCCCGGAAGGACCGGTCAGTCATTCAGAGCCGTCCTAGGCCGTGGTCTGCGCGCAATAGACCAGTTCTGTGCTTTTGACGCCGATCAGCGCATCAGGGCGTGCGGCTAGCGGATCGGCGGCGGGGAGGACAGGGATTCACAACCCCGCCGTCCTGGCACGGGGTGTCAGTACCCCGGTGGATACTGCCCGGCATGGCGAGATTTGAGGACCAGGACCTGACCGATGCCGAATTTCGTGAGTGCGACTTGACCCGCGCCAGTCTGATCGGGGTGGTGATGCAGGACGCTGTGATCGACGGGCTGGTCAGTAACCTGGTGGTTAACGGCGTCGAGGTGACGTCGTACGTGGAGGCCGAGCTTGACCGGCGGCATCCAGTGCGGCTGCTGATCCGCTCGGCCGATCCGGCCGACCTGCGGGAAGCCTTCCGGCAGCTTCGGGCGGACTGGGCTGCGACGCTCGGGCGGCTCCGGGGGATGCCCAAGGGTTCGGAGAACCAGCGTGTCGGCGGCGAGTGGTCGGCGGTGGAGACTCTGCGCCATCTGGTGTTCGTGCACGACTCGTGGTTCCGCCGCTGCTGCCTGGGGTCGGCCGAGCCGTTCACCGCGATCGGCTTGGCGTCCGAGTTCGTCCCCGACCAAGAGGAGCAGGGCCTGGATCGAGCGGCGACCCCGAGCCTCGACGAGGTGCTGGCCGCGCGCGGCGAGCAGGGCGCCGGGCTAGAGCGTTGGCTGTCGACCGTTACGCCCGATGAGCTGTCGGCGCCCGCGCCAGTGCCAGCGGGCCGAGGCTGGCCGCCGTACGCCAGGGGCAAGTCGGTGCTCGAGTGCGTGCACGTGGTGCTGGACGAGGAGTGGGCGCACCACAGCTTCTGCGTGCGCGACCTCGATCTGCTCGGGTGCCCCTCGCCAAGTGCTGTGTCGAAGCAGGAACCCTCAGGCGAACGTTAGGCACCAGGGGAGTACTCGCGTAGGCGGCACCCCGCTGTACGGCTGGCTCAAAGAGCGAAGCTTCCTCAACCCTGACAACCCGCCCCCTGCGGCCCTGAACCGTAGCCCCGCTGGGACGATCATGGTGCACGCAGACCAAATCTGCGTGCCGCAGCTGATGAGCGGCGAACAAGCGTGGCCGCCCAGATCGGCGGGTCCGGGCGCGGGTCGGTGGCCGTGACTCGATCGCCCTCCGTGACCAGCGCCTGAGGCGTCGGCTTTGACGCGTCAGCGTAGCCGGGCGAGGGCTTCGGCGAGGGGGGCCAGCACGGCGGGGTCGTGTGGTGGCGGGAGCACGACGATCGCCAGGTCGAGGCCGAGTTCGCCGAGCGCGGCCGCGGTGTCCACGGCCGGCCCTGCCTCGCCCCCGGGCCCGAGCCGGATGTGGCTGGACAAGGTGATCTCCTTCGGGTCGCGCCCGATGTCGTGGCAGTGCGCGTAGAGCACGTCGCGCTTGCGCGCGAACTCCTCGGGCGGGCCGCCGGCGAAGTTCCAGTGCTGGGCGAATCGCGCGGCGGTGCGCAGCGTCCGCCGCTCGCCGCTGCCGCCGATCACCAGGGGAGGGTGCGGCTGCTGCACTGGTTTGGGTTCGCAGCGCGCGCCAGTGAGCTGGTAGTACCTGCCCGCGAAATCTGTGGTCTGCTGCGTCAGCAGGCTGACGATGACCTGGCACGCTTCCTCGAGCCGGTCGCTGCGCTCGGCCGGGCCGCCCAGCTCGATGCCGTAGCCGCCGGACTCTTCCTCATTCCACCCGGCGCCGATGCCGAGTTCAAGCCTGCCGGCGGACACGATGTCGAGGGTGGCGGCCATGTTGGCCAAGACCGCGGGATGACGGTAGTGAATGCCGGTGACCAGCGTGCCGAGCCGGAGCCGGCGCGTCGCCTGCGCGAGCGCGATAAGCGTCACCCAGCCCTCCAGGCAAGGGCCCTTCGAGTCGGAGAAGATCGGATAGAAGTGGTCGAAGGTCCAGCCCGACTCAAAGAGCTCGATGCCATCGGCTTCCTTCCACACCGCGAGCATGTCGCCCCAGGTGGTGTTCTGCGGAGAGGTCTTGAAGGCGAATCGCATGCCGTCATCCTCGCAAATCCCGCACGGCCTGACTGCGCCCGGCTCCACCAACCGCGGCCGCACCTCATGCCCAGATCGCCCAATCTGTATCTGCGGGTTGATCACCGCAGAGGCCGCTGCGGCCGCGCCTATCGGCGGCTTGGAGCGCACCCAGACACCAGTTCCTCACAGGGAGGCTAGACGGACGGCGTCGGCAACGGATCCTCACGGCCCTGTCCAGGGGCGAGTCGGGCGACCCTTCCGAGCGCGGATTGCCCTGGACTGTGGCCTCGTCACAGCGTGGCCGTGCGGTCAGCCATGAAGGGACTGCCAGGTCTGAAGGAGGCGGTGATCGTTTGAGCGCAAGGATCTTGATCACAGGCGGTCCAAGCAATCGGGTTTAACGGGCGACACGGGTTTAACGTCCGAATCGGGCGTTGCCGGTGATGATCTTCCTGTTGTGAAAATCTCGCGCGACACGCGAGACGGCAGGAGAGAACGTGGCGCCCAGGCGCATGCCGCTTACCATGGAAGACCGTGAGGACATTTCCCGCGGCTTGGCGAAAGGACTGGAGAACAAGGACATAGCGGTCTCGATCGGGCGTGACGAATCGGTCGTATCCCGGGAGATCGCGCGGCACGGTGGCCGGGAAGCGTACCGTGCATGGAAAGCAGACGCGGCCGCCCGCGAATCACGAAGCCGCCCGAAGGAGCGCAAAATAGACACCGGTCCTGAACTGCGGGACCGGGTCGCCGGCGACCTGATGAAAGGCTGGTCGCCAGAGGAGATAGCGGGCAGGCTGTGCTACGAGCGGTCCCGGGGAGAAACGGGCATGTCCGTATCGCACGAGGCAATCTACACGTGGATCTACGCCCAGCCCAAAGGCGAGCTGGCCCGTGCCGGGATTATCCTGCGCACTGGCCGCGAGCAGCGGAAACCCCGCGGGCGCAAGAAGATCCCGGGCGCGAGGATCACCGGGATGCGGTCGGTCGACGACCGGCCGGCCGAGGTGGCGGGCCCGCAGGTGCCCGGCCACTGGGAGGGCGACCTGGTCATCGGCAAGGGCGGAAAGTCCGCTATGGGCACCCTGGTCGAGCGGGTCAGCCGGTTCCTGTGCCCGGTCGCGCTGCCGCACGGGCACGACGCCGACTCGGTCAAGGACGCCCTCTTCGACGCGGTGAAAGACCTGCCCGCGCACCTGCGCAAGTCGCTGACCTGGGACCAGGGCACCGAGATGGCCCGGCATGCGGCCCTCACCCTCGCTGCGGACCTTCCCGTGTATTTCGCCCACGCGCATTCCCCGTGGGAGCGCGGCACCAACGAGAACACCAACGGGCTCATCCGGGAATACTTCCCGAAAGGGACAGAAATAACCGGCGACATGAATTACCTTTGGATGGTCTCTGACTCACTTAATGACCGGCCCCGTGCTATACTCGGATTCAGGAAGCCAAGCGAAGTGTTCGCGGAGCTAATGCTTCAGGAAGCCGTGATTCCACCGGCCTGAATTGCTTCGATCGCTTGAGACCGCCGATCCTTCCATGAGACCGTTCATATCTACCGCGAGAAGTGGGTCCGGCTCCTTAGCCAGATTCCAGCAGCCATGTCACTGGCGGTGGTCCTTCCTGTCCCGCTCGACGCCAGTGCGGCAGGACGCGTGGGCCGCCATTTGCGTGAGGCCATCCGCAAGGTCAACAACGGCGAGTACGGGGACGCCGTGACCGAGGCCCGCAAGGCCATCGATGCCATGGACAGCAGGCAGCCGGACTGGGAGTCCGAGCGCCACATCGCGGTCATCAAGAAGGACGAACGCACGCTGGACCAGAGACGGGCGATGCTTCGCCACGCTCTTCACGGGCTAGCAAGCCCGGCGGCGCACGGTGACGACGGCGCGGTCGGCATCACGTGGAACCGGGAGAGGGCTCTGGCCGTAATCGCCGGGGTGTCTGCCCTCGTAGCGTCCGGCGCTGCCTCCGGATCCCCTGCCTGACCATGGCCACATCGACGTGGCTGACGGTCCTGGTCGCAGCCGTGGGCCTCGTGGAACGGTTGGAGGCACGGTTGTCGGCGTTGTTCTCACCCAGCGGCAGGCCAGCCGCCGCGATGCCATCGCGTGGGAACGAGAAAGAACGCGCGAGCGGGAACGCTGGGCAAGAGAAGACGCCGACCGCACCTTCAGCTACCGGCGTGATGCCTACGTTGACTTCTACGAGTCACTACGTGACATGGCATTCCTCATCTACAACTTCGGCATGGGGCTGGCCGGAGAGCCCGACGACGAGGGCCGCCCGCCGCCCGACTTTCAACTTCTGACATTCCGTAACCTCAGCACCTACGGATTTACGCCACGCCCATAACCGCTGAGGCAGCCAATAATGCCTATACTGCTGTATGGCGATGGGGGGACGGTACTCGGTTCTCCCAGGATGGCGAGCAGTTCTACGACAACCAGTTCCACTTTGATGTGGCAGAAGAGAAGCTGCGCAATGCAATCAGGTCGGACCTCGGTATTCCGGAAACAGCAGACTCGGGACAAGACACAGTGCTTGCCGACCCAAGCGGCAAGGTAATCGACGAGGTGTGACGAGCGGCTCGAACAAGGCTAACCACGTCGGCGGCGCACTCAGATCTGCGTCATCACAAACGGCGCCCCAATACCGAATCGAACTCGCAGATCGGCGGCTCAGCGAGCGTTTGTCCGACGGCCCCCGTCACTCAGCATTGTCGATCGACACAGCCCAATGCTCGCCGCCGACTCGGGCGCGGCGTGCCTGACCGGGAGGTCACCGCCAGGCCCATGTACGCGTCGACGATGCGAGCGAACGTCCCGGCCGCGGTGGCAAGGTCCTACCTGACCTGACGCGCGCCGTATGCGGCAGAAGCACTTCCCGATCCGAGGGTCTCACGTCGGCGTCTCTGCTCCCAGCGCCTGCCCTCAACTGATCAGATCAGGGCGCCCGAATCGGGTGGCGGGTTTTCGGGCTCCTCGAAGTTACTGTAACTTCGAAGAGCCGGTTTTCGGTGGTGCTTGTAGCTGATATGCGATCGTCGCTGGAGTAGCCTGGCTACATGGACTGGAGTGTCCCAATCGGTACTGTCCTCGGCGCTGTAGTTGGTATTGGGGCGGCCGTCCTCTCCGAGCGCGCACGGTGGTCTTTTGGGTCGTGACGATCGACGGCGTGATGAGTTGAAGTCCTCCTATGCTTGTTACCTGACGAATCTGGCTAAGGCGGTAGAGCAAGTATGGCATGCCGCCCATCAGCATGGTGATGGCTGGCTGGAGCGAGCAATGACAGCAATGCAGGATCACGAAGTTCAGGGGGCGAGGTTCGATCTATCGCTGATAGCGCCAGCTGGCGTCGTTCACCAAGCCGAAGAAGCCAGTACTCGGTTCGCCGAATGGCGGGACGTGGTAGGTACGGGCTCTCGTCAGGGGGATGAAGCATTCCAGAACGCATGGGCGGCATATCGCGCGAGCCGCGATTCTCTCCCGAGAATCATGCGGAGCACCCTTGATGCCGATTGACCGAGCCATCGGCCATGTGCTCCAAGATCACGCCGGAACTGCAAGACAGCCCGTTTGCAGGGCCCCTTCGATGTGACACGGCCTCCTTCACAAGCCGATTGATGACCGAGCGGCCGTTGACGTAGCCTCCACACCGGGGTGCTCCTTTCGGCCACGCTCGCCTTCCTCGTGTCTGCCCGGCTCAGCAGGCGCCACCGCAACCAAGCAGCGGCGGTACCTACTCACGGGAGCTAACCCCAACACCACGTACTTTAGGTGTTTCAGGTTTTCTGGGGTGTTGAGGTGCTTGTGTTCCGTGTATGCACGGAAGCCTGTTTCCGGATGGTGTGAGGACATGCCCGGGACCCGCGTGTCGCGGCGGGAATGGCGCGCGGTTCCACGGTCCGCGGCCCCGCGAGGCGGGGCATTTCTCCTTCCTGGCGGCTTCCCGGTCCTGGCCGGGGCTAGTAGAAGCCGGGTGCGAATTCGGTGACCTGGGGTTTCCCGGTGACGGTGGTCTTGGTGGCGGTAGCGTGCGGGAATTTCGGGCGTGCCTTCTGCGCGCGCCTGGAGTGCCGCTGCCGCCGGGGGAGGTTGAGGATGTGCAGGGCAGCGCGGGCGGCGGCATCGGCCGCTGCGGCGAGCGCGTCCAGTGACGAGGTGGCCGTGACCTGGGATGTTGTCATCGAGCGGATCATGTGATGGCGGACGGCGGTGAAGGATTCCTCGTCGGCGGTGACCATGGCGGTGTCTTTCCTGCGCAGGGCGCGGGCCTGCGCGGCCTCGCCGCGGAGCGCGGCGGCGGCGCTGGCGCGGGTCAGCTGGGCGGCGGTGAGCCAGGCCCAGGCCTCCTGGATGACCAGCCGCGGGCACCCGGACCGCAGGACCGGGCCGGACGTGCGGTTGCCAGCGCCGGTGATCGTGGTCTTGTCCTCGCCGAACGTGGTCTCCGACGCGCTCCACCGGGTGAGATACGTTTCCCGGACCTGGTCCGCGGGCGCGGCCTGGTGGTCCAGGAGGGTGGTGATGACGGTGCAGGTCCCGGAGATTTCTTCTTTCCCGTCAGCGGAGGGCATGACCGCGTTGTGCTCGGTCACCCGGACCGGAAGCCGGTCATCTTTCCTCCCGGAGGGAGCGTTCAGCCAGGTCATGCGGGATCCGTCGGGCAGCCAGCCGCGGTTCTCGCTGTCGGCGAAGTCCAGGCTGATGCCTTCCTTCACGCGGGCGATGACGTGCCCGCCCGCATCCAGGATCGCGGTGATCAGGTCATGGCCGGGAAAGTTGCGATCGAAGCAGGTGACGCGGCCGGCGAACAGGTCCGGGCGGCGGCGGACCAGCCGTTTCAGCAGGGTCTGCTCCCCGGCCCTGGCCTGTCCCAGGATCGCGCCGAGCATGGCGCGCCCGGCCCGGCCGGCCAGCGCGACGACCTTCAGCTGCGGGAACGGGGCGGCGCCCTCGCCGTCTTCGGCCGCGGTGCCCGTGCAGCCGAAGAACGCCCGGTTCGCCGGCGTGTCCGCCAGGCTCACCAGCATCCCGTCGGCGGCCAGCACCATCATCCCGGCCAGCAGCACCGCCGACGGCTCGTCATCGCTGATCAGCGGCCCGGCTGCCTGCCAGAACAGGTTTTCCATCACGTCCGGGGGAACCGGCAGCCGCCAGTCCGTGATCACCTTGCCCGTCGGGACGTGCCATTCCCGGGTGAACGGGATGTCCGCGAGCAGCCCCGCGACCCTGCGCAGGGCCTCGCCATACGACGCGTCCGGCATCAGCGTCATCGCGAGCATCAGCCGGATGACCAGCGGATACGACATCAGGCGGCGCCGCTGCCGCGGCTTCAGCCGCCCCTCCGCGGCCGCCGCGTCCACGGCCGCCTCGATCACCCCGTCGCCGAGATGCCGCTCCAGTTCACCCAGCCGCACCAGGTCCGGGAGCCACGCGTCCGCCAGCACCGTCCCGTCCCTGCGCACCGCGGCCGGGGCCGTCACCACCGGACAGCAGAACACCGCCAGCTCACCCGCTGACGGCGCGTTGCCCGCCACCGTGACCGTCTCGCCGAGAAACCGCAGGCCAGAAGCCCGCACCGCGACCGTCCCCGCCGGAGCCCCGGTAACCGGGAACTCCGCCATCCGGCTTGCATCAACGACGGCAGGCAGATAAGAACACACAAGGGGCTCCTGAGACGGCGCGGACTAGTCACCCAACGCCTACCAGGAGCCCCTCCCCGCCTCCAAACCAGCACAAAATCCCAGGTCACAAGCTCATCGAAACCGGCACGCCTTAAGTACGTGGTGTTGGGAGCTAACCCACAGGCACCCCACTTATCGGCACCACCGAGCAACTGTTCGGCCTGCCGACCATGGGTGTGCGTCGCAGCCAGCCTCGCCGGACGGCAGAGATTCTGCGCCAGAACGGCTCCGGCAGGCGCAGTAGCGCGGACGCAGACTACGGAGCGCGACTTCGGCTGCGATCTCCTGTGTAATCGAGAGTCACCCGCAGAACGCCAATTTCTGGTGCGGATGATCAGTCTGATCAGGTTGGCGGAGCCCCGACGCCGGCGATCATCGGTTCCTGTCGCCTGCAACGTGTTCGAGTCCGACGGCGACCTCGAGGGAGCCGGAGTCACCGACAGCAGCTGCCCACGTCTGGTCTCCTACCAGCCCGTCTGCGGGGATGCCGCAATGGCGCTGGAAAGCCTGGACTGCTACGGATGTGCTGGCGTCGAACATGCCCGTCACCGTTTCCGGCGAGACTTTCCCGCGATCCTGCACCTGCTGGGCCAGGACTCGCTGGAGCCCGGCGACCACCTCGCCTTTGGAGCCGGGGCGCAGCAATGGCATCGGCGCGCCCGAGGGGAGCGCTGCCCAGGTATCTGCACCGACGATGCCGTCGACGCTGAGACCGTGGGCTCTTTGCACAGAGCGGACAGCCTGCCAAGTCTCCTGCCGGAAGTACCCATCGACGCCCACCTCCTGACCGCCGCGGCGCAGGGCCCGCTGCAGGCGCCGAACCGCCCCGCCCCGGTCGCCGATCTCAAGCACCGGGTTCCCGGCCGGATTTGCCGCGGCAGCAGCAGGCCCACGGGGGGCGGACCGGCCAATACTGTCGTCCTCCAGCAGGCGCAGCATCCGGACGTTCAGCGCATAGACGCGATTGCTCAGCCTGGTCACCCGGTACCCGAAGCGAGGTACCTCGACATGCTCGCCTCTGCCCGCCGAGACCATCCTGACGATCTCCTCGAGACCCCGGCCAAGCGCGGCAAAGCCCTCGTAGATCTGATCCGCCAGGATCTCCCTGATCTGCCGGCCGAAATAGGTTTCGACGAGGGCAAGGGTGCGGTTGAGGTTGTCGTTCCAGTCGGCGAGAACTTCACGGTAGCCAGCCCGGGCCGAGGCAAGCTCCTGCTCATCAGCTGCGCCAGCGGCCCTGTCCCTGACCGCCCAGTAAAGGCGCCGCATCCGGTACAGCCGCCGGTCCAGAAGCAGGCTGACCTCCTCAAATGTCTTCAGCGCCTGCTGACGTTCCTCATCCCGGCGCTGCACGTCATGCTGGTGCGCCCAGGCCCGGCGCTGGAGCATATAGCCAAGCACCCCGCCGAGCACGCTGGTCAGTGCGAATCCCACGACCAGGAGCAGCAACTGCTGTGCCATGGAGCGGCCCTCCCGTCATTCTCCGCATCCTAAGGGCGGTCAAAACGCCCATCCGATGAGCTGGCCGAGCTCGTTACGGCATAGCGGGCTTCAATCCAGCCCGCGAAGAGTCCCTGACAGCACCGATGGCGAGCGTGTCGGTCGTTCGTCCCGCGTACAAGTGCGGCTCACCAGATCATCCCGTTATGCACGGGGCACGGCCGCAAGTAGATCCCCTTAACAGCCGTCCAATCAGGCGGTTCGTGGGTTACTTTCGGGATCACGTTGCGTGACGCGAGCTTCCGCCGGCTGGCGGTCGGGCGGAGGGCCCGCATCTGCCTAGCGGGCGGCTCCTGCGACGTAGGCAGCGACGATGTAGGTGGCGTGCCGGTACAGGGATGCCCTGGCCCGGTCGTATCTCATGGTTGTCCGTGGGTCGGCGTGGAAGCGGCTTCCTGTACGTCCCGCAGCGGGACGTCGGCGTCGAAACTGGTAGAGAGCAATGTTCCAACCCTGCCGAATAGGTCAGCTCGGCGAACGGGCGGTTGTGGCATCTGCCCTCGTCGCCGCACTTTTTGGTTGTGCCTGCTGCATCATGCCGGTATCCGGTGCAACCGAACTGGGTGCATGATCGTGGCACCTGATGCAAGCCGGTGTTGACATCGCAGGTCACGCATGCCGTACGGCCCGTTGTCCCGGTGAGCCCGCCTCAGGGCCGCACGCTGCACCGCAGGTGGCGCGTGTTCACCGGATCCGCCGAATGATGCATCTAAAGCAACAATGCTCATTTTGGCGGCGGTGATGAATGCGTGCCGCAGCGTGTGCGGCCCGACGTTCTTGGCGATCCCCGCCCGGCGGGCGACGCGGCGGATCGGCCCGGCTCCGTGCCGGTCCAGCCGCCGCCCGTCAGGGGCGAGGAAGACCGGTCCTTGGCATCGCTCGCCGATGGCCAGGTCGACCGCACGCGCAGTGCGCGGCGCCAGCGGAATCGTGACGACCTTGCCGCCCTTGCGGGTGATGACCAGGGTCCGGTGCCCGCGTTCCAGGCCCAGGGCCTCGATATCGGCGCCGGTGGCCTCGGAGACGCGGAGCCCGTTGAGAGCAAGCAGGGAGATCAGCGCGTGCTCGCCGGGCGGCCCGAGCCCGGCGGCGACCAGCAGTGCGCCGAGTTCGTTGCGGTCCAGGCCGGTGGCGTGCGACTCATAGTCCAGCCGGGACGGCGTACATGGGCGGCCGGGGAGTGCTCCAGCAGCTCCTCCCCGGCGGCGTACCTATAGAACCCGGCGATCGTGCACAGCCTGCGGGTGACTGTGGCTGGGGCCCGGCCGCGGGCTTCCAGGTCCCGGGCGAAGCACTCGATGTCCGGGCGGCGGGCCTGGAACAAGGGCAGGCCACGCTCGCCGCACCAGCTGGCGAACTGGCGCAGGTCCAGCTCACACGCCTGGCGGGTCAGGCCGGAGTAGCCGGCCAGGAACCCGGCCAGGGCGAGCCGCTCGGCGGTCGTGAACACCGGCAGCACGGGGACGAGGGCGACGGACGGGGCGGATGTGGTCATCGGGCGCCTCCCGGATCGGGCTGAGACCCGGAACTCGGGCCGCCCAGGCCCCAGCGATGATGACTAATTCACCGTTAGGCCCACCTTGACGATCACGCAAGGTCACCGCGCCCTGGCCCAACTGAACAGCGGCCCACCGCAGAAACCACACCCGAACGCCGACTCGGCATGTCTGGCGTTCCTGGTAAGTGGATGTCTGAAGCGCTCGTATTACCCCGTTATGTGTCTGCGTTATGCCTGGCTGGGCTCCGGCTGCGGGCTGGCCGCCTCTGTCTGACGGGGTCGGCCGTGGTGACCCGGCCCGCCTCGGAGGGCGGGGGGGCTGGGCGGCGGCTGACAGCGGGCCCGATTGTGTGGAGATGCGGGTCAGCCTGTTGTCACCGCGACGGTCGGCGCCCTGACGTCCGACCGGGCTGCGGTGTCATACGATTGTCATGATTGTCGGTCGATTGGTCCTTTGCCGGGAGTCAGGCGTCCAGGGCGACGGCGCGGCCGGTGAGGTACCGCCGTTCGGGGATGCTGGCCGTGCGCCGCGCGGCGTCCAGGTAGTCGGACGCGGCGCCGTTGTGATCGCCGGCCAGTTCCCTGAGGTGTGCCCGGGTGGCCAGGAGCCGGTGGTTGCGCGCCATCCGGCTGTCGGGCTCCAGGGAGGCGACCAGCGCCAGCCCTGCCTCGGGTCCGTGCACCATCGCGACCGCGACCGCCCGGTTCAGCGTCGTCATCGGATTCGGCGCGGCCGTCTCCAGCAGGTCGTACAACCCGAGGATCTGCGGCCAGTCGGTGTCGTCCATCGTGGGCGCCTCGTCGTGCACCGCCGCGATCGCCGCCTGCAGCTGGTAGGGCCCGACCGCGCTGCGGGGCAGCGCCTCGGAGATCAGGGCGACGCCCTCGGCGATCGAGGCCCGCGTCCAGCGTGTGCGGTCCTGCTCGGCCAGCGGGACCAGGGCGCCGTCGGGCAGTATTCGGGCGGGGCGCCGGGCATCGGTCAGCAGCATCAGGGCCAGGAGACCGGCCGTCTCGCCGTCCTCCGGCAGCAGCCGGCGCAGAAGGCGGGTGAGGCGGATGGCCTCGTCCGACAGGCTCGGCGCGGTCAGGTCCTCGCCTGAGGACGCGGTGTAACCCTCATTGAAGATCAGGTAGAGGACGTGCTGCACCGCGCGCAGGCGTTCGCAGGCCTCGCCCTCCGGCATCTCGAACCGTATCCCGCTGGACTTGATCGTCGCCTTCGCGCGGCTGATGCGCTGCGCCATCGTCGCCTCGGGGACAAGGAAAGCCGCGGCTATCTGCGCCGTCGTCAATCCGCCCACGGCGCGCAGGGTCAGCGCGATCTGGCTGGGCACGGACAGCGACGGATGGCAGCACAGGAACTGCAGTTTCAGCGAGTCGTCACGGTCTGCCGCAGCCTCGCCGGGGTCCGCGATCGCGTCCGCGGGACGGCCGAGCAGTTCAGACTGCGGCGTCGCGGCGACGATCGCGTTCTCGCGCCGGCGACGCGAACTGTCGCTGCGGGACTCGTCGATCAGGACGCGGGACGCGACAGTCAACAGCCAGCCGCGCGGGCCCTGGGGGATCCCGTCCTCGGGCCAGTGCTGCGCGGCCTTGAGCAGCGCCTCCTGGGTGGCGTCCTCGCAGGCGTCGAACTGGCCGTAGCGACGCGTGAGCGTGCCGAGGACCTCCGGCGCCAGCTCGCGCAGCAGGTCCTCAACGCGTCGCCGGACTCCGTCCGCCACCGGTTCGGCCCTGGACCTCAGGCGTCGCTGGCGGACTCGTGCAGGATCGGCCAGACCTCGGTCGGGTTCTGGTCCGCCCACGGCATCTCTGCAGCGAGCTCGTAAGCACGCTCCTCGCTCTCGACGTCTACCAGGTAGAAGGAGGCCATGTACTCCTTCGTCTCCAGGTACGGGCCGTCGCTGACGGCCGGGACCCCGTCCTTGCGCATCACCAGCTTTGCGGCGGCTGCATCGGCCAGCCCGTACCCGCCGAGCAGTTCCCCGGTCGCTGTGTACTTCTTGTTGTAGGCGTCCTGCTTGGCGATCTCGCGCGGCCAGTCCTCTGCCGGGATGCTGGACCACTTCTCCTGGTTGCCGTAGATCATGAGCAGGTACTTCATCGCGGTTCCTCTCTCCGGTAGATCACAGCCCGACGGGCCACCGTCGGCACGCGCGGCCGCGCGCTCTCACCGGAGGAACGGAGCCGCCTCCACGTTCTCGACATGCCCCCACCGGACTTTTCCTACCCGATCGCAGGGGCCGGTGTCGAGAAACGCCGATCGGCCCCGTTCCCCCTTGAGAATGCACCATCGCAGAATCCAGGAGGACATCATGTCCAGCACGGCCGCTTCCACGCATACGTCCGCCGCGTCGTTCCTGGCGCGCCGCCCCGCCTGGCAGATCAGCTACCTGTCCGGCCTCGCCGCCAGCGTCATCGTCGAGACGTGGGGACTGGCCGCGCGCGCCGTCGGCGTGCCGATGAGGGCCACCGGCCTCGGCTCGCACCACGCGACGCCGATTACCGTCGGCATGTTCGCGATGGGGACGATGGTCGTCACGTTCTGGTTCACGTTCGCCGTCATCCTGATGGCCCGTTTCGCGAAGAGCCCTAAGCGCACCTACCTCCATACGGCGCTGCCGCTGCTCGCCCTCTCCCTCGCCGTGCCGCTCACAGCAGCCGACACGGCGATCTCGACCAAGCTCACGCTCGCCGCCGCACACCTGATCGCCGGTGCGATCATCATTCCGACGGTCGCGAGGCGGCTATCGTGACTGCGGTGAGTAGCGCGATTCATCCAACTAGCCCATCCCGGCAATAACTGCCAATCCACCCGAACAGAATCAACCAGCGCAGATCATCCATTCGGTCGCGGCAACGACGCCGATTCCGGAAGCCAACTTGTCGGCCATATCGGCGGGAGTGCGCGGCTACGAAGTTCTGGACCGATCGCACTCCGTGAGACCGGCGCGCCTCCCTGCAGATTCCGATCGTGTAATACACGGGTGATCATTGCCGCTTTTCGCTCTGAGCGACGGAGTATTGATCACCCGTGTATCTGGCGTTATACGGCCATGCCGCTTAGCCCAAGTTGATCATGGCCCGGCGTCAGGGAACTCTCGCTGTAGAGTGTCAACCGTGACGCACTCGATGACGGTGGCCGCCGTCGGGGTGCCCGGGTCCGGAAACGGAGAAGATGAGAGACGGCGGTGACTCAGCGCACAGAGGGAGCGACCATTCGCTTCGACGCCACGCTGTCCACGATCGACACATCGACTGTGTTGCGGTTGCCTGAGACGGCGAGCAAGGACTTGTCCTCGCGCGGGCAGGTCGCCGTCCACGGAACGATCAATGGCGTCGAGTTCCAGACGGTGCTCGAACCAGACGGAAATTTTGGCCACTGGTTGAGGGTCGATGACACGCTGCAACACGCCGCTGGCATCAGCGCGGGTGACACTGCGACGCTCGACATCGAGGTGACCAAGGATTGGCCAGAGCCGAGCGTGCCCCAGGATCTTGCGACAGCTCTGGCAGCTGCCCCGCAGGAGATCCAGAACCTATGGAACGAGATCACCCCGATGGCGCGATGGGAATGGGTGCGCTGGGTCAACGCCACGAAGAACCCTGACACGCGCAGACGACGGGTCGACGTGAGCATCTCGAAGATGAAGAGCGGGAAGAGACGGCCCTGCTGTTTCAACCTCTCCGCATGCACCGACCCGGACCTGTCGAAGAACGGCAGGCTCCTCGAGCCAGGGGACGATCGCCCCTGATCGACGATCCGACGAGCAGAGTCAGGGACGCTGCACGCGGCGGATCACCGTCTCCGCCCGCCACCCGCCCTCAAGTCACCACGCTGTCACCGGCATAACCGGAAGATCCGGACAGTACCGCGCGCATAGCTACCTGATCTGCACGCGCCCGGCTGGCTGTCGCCGAAGACCGCCAACCGCGCAGATCGGCTATGGCGCGGCAGGCGGTGAGTGAGGGCGCCCATCCAGCGTATTTCGACGGGCGCAGTCGGCAGCGGGGCGGTCTAGTATCGGTCACCACGACGCGGCGTGACGTTAAGGGGCAGGACCCGGTGAAAGCGATCGTCCAGGACAGGTTCGGCCCGCCGGGCACCCTGCAGCTGGCCGACACCGGTCGGCCCAAGGCCGGGCCCGATGACGTGCTGGTTCGGGTCCACGCCGCCGCGCTCAACCCGGCCGACTGGCACATCCTGCGAGGAGACCCGCTCGTCGCGCGGCTGATGGGCGTGGGGCTGACCAGGCCGAAGGCCCGGGTGGCCGGGATCGACGCGGCGGGCGTGGTGGAGGCGGTCGGCGCGAACGTGCGCGGGCTGCGGATCGGCGATGAGGTGCTCGGCTTCTGCCGGAGAGCGTTCGCGGAGTACGCGTGCGCCGCGGCGGAAATGGTGGTGCCCAAGCCGGCGAGCCTTACCTTCGAGCAGGCGGCCGCGGTCCCCATAGCGGCGACGACGGCCCTGCGCGGGATCCGCGACGTGGGCGAGGTGAAGGCCGGTCAGCGGGTGCTCGTCAACGGGGCCGACGGCGGGGTGGGCACTTACGCCGTCCAGATTGCGGCGGCGCTGGGCGCCGAGGTCACCGGGGTGTGCAGCACGCGCAACGCCGGGCTGGTGCGCTCGATCGGCGCCGCGCGCGTCATCGACTACACGACGGAGGATTTCACCGGCGGGCCGGCGCGGTACGACGTGATCCTCGACAACGTGAGCAGCCTCCCGCTGACCCGGCTGCGCGGGGTGCTCACCCCCGAAGGGGACCCTCGTGCTCAACGGCGGCGGTTCGCCCGGCCACGTGTTCGGGCCCGTCGCCGGCATCCTGCGGGCAGTCGTGACCAGCGCGTTCGTCTCGCAGCGGCTGCGCCCGCTGCCGTCCCGCCAGAACCGGCAGGAGCTGCTCGCCGTGACCGGGCTCATCCAGGACGGGAAGCTCACGCCGGTCGTCGACCGGACCTACCGCCTGGCCGATACGGCCGAGGGCCTGCGCCACGTGGAACAGGGGCACGCGCGCGGCAAGGCCGTCGTCACCGTGGCGTGAGACCGGCAGGTGCGTGAGGCTGAATCACCGCGACCCCAGCCGCGTTCAAAACGGAACGTCCCCACCCCGGAAGATCCACGGCGGAGGGACGGCTGGCAGCCGCCGGCGGCCCGCGGTGGCCAACAGCGAAGTCTGCCCGACCGGTGCCCAAGCCAGGCGGCCCGTGCCGCCGCAGTTTGAATCGCCCGGGACGCCCTCTTCCCGGCTACTTGCGGTAGATGTTGAGCCCTCCTGCGGAGGATCGTCGCCCGCCAGATCGACCTGATCTGCGCGCCTGTGCCCGACGAGCGCTAAGGATCCACTAGCCGCCCATAGCGGCGGATATTTCTCGGCTGCCGCAGCTCGGCTGATTACAAGGCGTGATAGGCGGGACGGCGAGGTCCGGATCCTCCCTGCCGGCTAGGTGCGCCACGGGACGAGGGCGTTCGGGCGCGAGAAACCAGATGCCCCGTGATGCCAAGCTACGCGGATGGAGTACTGCGCCGCGCGTGGCCGAGTTCTGGCATGCCGGGCATCTGGGCCGCCCGCTGCTTGCCGGCGATGCGACCAGGGTCATCTTTGTCCGGGGACGCAGATGAGCTCATCCAGCTCGCCACGGTCACCGTGCATGACCGGGAAGCCCAGTGACCCAGCCCGGGCGCGCTCACCCGGGATCTGCCTGCTTTTGCTGCCCTTTCACACCTGGGCCGTGTCTGCACTGGCCGGCGTCAGCGCCCTGGCCGTCATGCCGCCCGGGCCGTCCCGAAGATGCCATCACCGCAACCGCGGTGCCGGCATGACCGGCGTGTTCTTGCCGGGAAGGGCCGCGCGGTGGTGTTCCCCTGGCTGGAAGGTAGGTAGCCGATGCTGCGCGTGCGCGTGATGAGCCCCGCGGGCACGACGGGCCGCCTGCTGGAGGCGCTGGACGCCGAGCCAGGGGTGAGAAACGTCGTGGTCTTGCGCGGGATGGCGCGCCGGCCCGACGGCGACGCCGTCGAGTTCGATGTGCGCCAGGGCGCCGCCAACGCCGTGTTCCGTCTATTGCGCGGTCTGCATCTGGACCGGCCGGGGGCCGTCACCGCCGGGGAGGCGGACGCGGTCCTGGCCGACCCGCCGCGTCCCGGTGGCGAGATCGGCTCGCCGCGGCGTGAGATCACCCCGGTCTGGGAACTGGTGGAAGCCGCCATCCGCGCGCAGGCCGTCTACGCCCCGAGCTTTTTCATCCTGCTCACCATCGCCGGGATGATCGCTGCCGTCGGCATCCTGACCAACTCGCAGATCCTGATCGTGGGCGCCATGGTGGTTGGCCCGGAGTACACCGCGATCATCGCGGTAGCGCTGGCCATCACCAAGCGGCACCGGGCCGCCATCCACGATGGCCTAGTCGCGCTCTGCTGGGGGTTTTCGGCGGCAATGGTGATCACGTATCTGTTCACGCTGGTGATCCGCGAATCGGGCCTGGTGCCCCGCGCTTTCATCGGCGGGGTCAGGCCGGTCGCCAGTCTCATCGCCACGCCGGGTGCGTTCTCGGTCATCATTGCGGCGCTGGCCGGCATCGTTGGCGTGGTGTCACTTACGGAGTCGCGGGCCAACGCCCTCATGGGGGTCTTCATCTCAGTCACGACGATCCCGGCTGCCGCGGGGGTGGGCGTGCTCGCCGCGTTCGGGAACTGGCAGCCTGCCCTGGGCTCGTTCGCGCAACTGATCCTCAACGTGATGGTGCTGGTGGTGGTGGGCGCGGCCGGCCTGCAAGCGCAGCGGGTTTTCTGGCGCCGGCGAACGGCGCGGCCCGCCGACCGGGAGTGAGCCCTCGTGCGCCCATGCCCCGGGCGGCCCCGGCGCCCGGATGGGCTGCACCCCCGGTACTGCCCGTCCTGCCTGGACGGACCGCGCAGCCGGTGGCTGCCGGCCTGGAGGCTGCCGCGGGTGTTCGCCTGCACCCGCCGCCGGGTACTGCCAGGTGACCGTCGACTGCCGCGGCTGTGGCCGCGTGCCCCGGAGTATGCCGGCGCCGCCAGGCTCAACCCGCCAGGCGGCCACGCCAACTCCATCACGCCGGGCAGGTGCTGCCGCACTGACCTGACCGCCGTTCCCGCCCAACGACTTGCGGCCTCAGCCTGTCCACGCGAGATCGAAAACGCGGACCAGACAGGTGGCTTCGCCGGCCGCGAATACCTTGAACCCGAAATCGCCAGCGTCCGCGACCCGCCGTCGCGGCACTCCGGTCGGCGCGCTGAACATCGGGTAGTACGGGTCGTCGCAGATCCTGGCCAGCAGCGTCACGAGCAAGTCGAACGCCTGCTCCGGAAGGCCGTACATCTGCCGGAGCGCGGCGGACTCCAGGTACGGCCGGTAACTCACGCCTGGGTACGGCGCAGCCGGATGTAATCCTCCAGGAGCATCCCGCCGCCAGTCCCAGTCAACGCTGCCTCCTGCGCCTCGTAGAAGCCGGGCCGGTTCATGGCGATCACCATCCCGCTCCAGGATCCCGGTGGTTAATTCTGGATCATGCGACGAGGCCGAGTTCGAGGCGTGCCAGGTGGCTGGTTCGCCGCCGGTCCAGGGGCGTGCCGGTCCAGTAGGCCTCCAGCCGGAGGAGGTTGAGGGCGACGGCCATGTACACGTGGTCGAGGCGGGTCTTGGGCAGGCCGCGGTAGCGGGCGCGCCGGGCGCCGTAACTGGTGGCCTGGTGCATGGTGCCCTCGACGCCGGCGCGGCGGGCGTAGTCGGCCTGGAACGGGATCGTTTTTTCCGCGGCGCGGGCGGCGGCCTGGGCTTCGGCAAGGTCGCGGGGCGGCAAGGTGAGGTGCCGCCGTCTGGCGCCGCTGGTGGTGCACAGGCTGCGGGCCGGGCAGGGGCCGCAGTCGCGGGCGGAGAAGGTGGCCACGATGGCATCCTTGCCGTGCTGGGTGCACGGCGACCACGACGCCGACGTCCTGCCCTGCGGGCAGGTGACGGCCCGGGTGTCGTAGTTGACGGTGAAGTCGGCGCGGGCGTAGCCGGCCGCGGCGCGGGCCTGGGCGGAGGTGTCGGCCAGCAGCGGCCCGATCAGCGCGATACCCCAGGTGGTCAGGGCGGAGACCACTAGCGCGGCGCTGAGGTAGCCGGAATCAAGGTACTGCCGTCCCGGGGCCAGGTTCCGTGCGACCAGGTCCTCGCAAATGACGCTGGTCATCTGGCTGTCGGTCACCGTGGCGTCGGTGGTGGCCACGTGCGTGATCAGGTTCGGGGCCGTCAGATGCGCGCAGCCCTTGTCATGCCCGCGGTCCGGCCCGGCCGCGCTGCCCGCGGCAGCCGGGAGGCAGCTGCAGGCCGGGGCGTCGTCGCAGGTCTCGGTGACGTGCAGCTTGTAGCCCAGCCAGAACTCCTCCCGCTTGACGCCCCACCGGGCATCGGTGTCATACGGGGAGGCGATCCGGGCATGGCCAGGCGGGAGACCGTCACCCTCAGGCTCCTTCTCCCGCCGTCTGATCACCTCCCGCCCGTGCTCGGTGATGGTGCGGGTGTAGTTCTGCAGCAGCACCCGCCGCAGCACGTCGATCGCCGGCAGCTCACGCAGCCACGGCGGCGAGGACGGGTGGTAGACCGCCTCCAGCAGCGCGTACCCGTCGCGGGCGTAGGCGATCGCCAGCTCCTCGCGCTTCGCCTCGGACTGCGGCGGCCGCCACGAGGTCATCGGCGTGCCGTAGCGGCGGGCCCAGTCCGCCACGCAGATCCGCTGTTCCAGCCAGTCCGGGTGCGCGGCCGTCAGCGCCTCCAGCGCGGCCCGCACACTTTCCCCCGCCAGCTCCAGCCGGTTCAGCGCCGCCACCGCCGCGACCACGTGCGTGGAATCGGCGCGCTGCTTCCCGCCCGCCTTGACCAGGCCCTCGGCCGCCAGCCTGGCCAGTAGCGCGTCCAGCGCCACCTGCTCCAGCCCGCCATCGGCGACCCGGGCCCGGAACCCCGCCAGCACCGTATGATCAAAGCCCGGATCGTCCAGCGGCAGCCCCAGCAGGTACTGCCAGTCGATCCGGGTCCGCACCGCCTCCGCCGCTTGCCGGCCGGTCAGCTTCTCCGCCCGCTGCAAGACCGTCACCAGCGCCAGCCGCGACGGAGACCAGCCCGGCCGATCCCGGATGCCGAACGCGTCCGCGAACTGCTCATCCTCCAGCCACTGGCCCAGCCGGTCACGGACCTGCACCGCCAGCGGCCGCGGCCGCTTACCCGGATACTTCGCCGCGATCGCCGCCGCGATCTGCGGATCTGGCTCCGGCCACGGGGCAGGCTGCACGCACATGACATACCCGATCCTGCGGCCGGGACGAAGGGACAGAAGGACAACGGTAACGGCCGCAGGCCAGATCATGCCCCGCACCACAGCTCGAACCGGGCAAGTTCACCAGCGTGTCACGAATTAACCACCGGGATCCTCCAGAGCCGAAAGACGCGCCGCAGATGCCCCCACCCGGCAGGATCTCGCGCGCCGTCCAGGGCTTCCCGGTAGGCGGCGAGCAAGTTCGCGGGCTCCCGGCCGGGCAGTTCCCGGAAGATCCGCTGCGGGTCCAGCGGATCCTCGGGATGTTCAGCGGGCTGGGCACTCATGGCGTCATAGTACGATCCGGCACTGGGCGGATGCCACCAGCGGCCCAGCGACAGCAGCCGCCTGTCGCCCGCCTCGGTTTTCACCATGCACCACGGCCAGGCGCCTCCCTGCGGCGCATCCTTGGCCTGTTCGCGCAGCCTGGCGATCATCAGGATGTTGTAGTCGGTGCCGAGCGCGACTACGAACAGGTACATGTAGACCGGTAGCAGGAACACCAGGCCGGGCTGGCCGCCCAGTCCCTGGAAGACCAGCACGCTGGCGCCGAGGGTCGCGCCGAAGCCGAGCACGACCGACGCCAGCAGATACCAGGGTGCCACCACGCTGCGCAGCAGCAGGCCCAGGATGAGCAGGATGATGATCGCGGCGGTGGGGAACACGACCGCGTAGTCGTGGTTGACGGCCCGCTGGATGTCGGCGAACACCGCGGTGGTCCCGCCGGTCAGCGCAGACGTACCGGGCGGTGCGGCCGCGTGGACGTCCGGGCGCAGCTGTTTTCTGAGCACGTTTACCGCGGCCGTGGACTGCGGGTTGTAGGAGAGCGTCACGGTGTAGGCGACCGTGGCGTGGTCGGTGCTCAGCTTTGGCGGGGCGACCGCGCCCACGCCGGGCAGCGTTTTCAGCTTCGCGCCGAAGGTGGCCAGGTCGCCGGCGGGCAGCGCCCCGCCGGAGGACTGGTGCGAGCGCACGATGGTGGGGTCGGTGTGCCGGGCGGCAGGCCCTTTTCCAGGGTTTTGAGGGCGGTCTGTGATTCGGCGTGGCTGGGGATGCCGGCCGAGGACAGGTCGAAGGTCGGCTTGTAGCTGAACGCCCCGATGGCCAGCACCGCCAGGACAAGGCCGGAGACGAGGGCGTAGGTGGCGGGCCGGCGGCCGAGGGAACGGCCGATGGCCGCGAACCGCGCGCCGGTGGGCTCACGGCGCCACGTCCTGGACGGCCAGAACACGCGCGGACCCAGCAGCGACACCACCGCGGGACCAGGGTCAGCCCGGCGATCAGCGTGACCGCGACGGCGATGGCCAGCGCCGGGCCGATCGAGCGCAGCACGCTCAGCGTGGACAGCAGTAGTGCCAGGAACGCGGCGATGACCACCCCGGCCGCCGAGGCGATCACCTCGCCGACCCGGGCCACCGCGGTCACCATGGCCTGCTTGGGGTTCTCACCGGCGCGCAGCGCTTCCCGGTAGCGAAAGATCAGGAACAAGATGTAGTCGGTGCCGATGCCGAACAGCACCACTATGAGGACCCCCTGGCGCAAATCGGTGCCGGCTACCAGCGGCTTGATATCGGGGGTGCAGCACCTTGACCGCGTCACCAGCCGCCGTACTGGAACCTTGACCACGTTGCTGGGCATGGCGACCAGGGCCGTCTGCACCAGGCGGTTCGGCGATGGCGGGCCGGGCGTGACGCCCACAATGTTATGGATATGCCTGGCGTCCAGTGACGAGGCCACCGATGCGACCTTGGCCGAGTCGGCGGCGGTCAGCCTGCCCCATCGGCCCGGGAGAACACGATGATGGCCGCCGCCGCGGTCACATGCCCAGCCTGCGGGAACGCTTTGTCCTGCAGGTCCGCGGCCCGGATCGACTCATAACTCTTCGGCAGGAAACTGCTCTCATTGCTCGTAGTCGGCAGGCCCGGCGAGGTGGCGATGACCGCGACCGCGACCGCCACCCAGGCCAGGATAGTCAGCCACGGGTGGCGCACTACAGCCCGTCCCAGCCCGCCGAATGGCCCCGGGCCTCTGGTGAGCGTCCTGCGCCCGCCGCCAGCCGCACGGCGGACCGCGGAGTCGGTCGCATAGGCGTGTTTGTTGCTTACGCTGCCTCTTCCTCGGTGTGTCTTTGCCTCGGTGTGGGGTGTGTGGTCATTCGGGTCGGAGGTTTCAGCGGAAGGCGCGGCCCAGGTCAGCGGTTGAGGTCCCGCCGCCGGGACACCAGGTCTTAGGCGGTCTTGCGGTGGTAGGTGGTCATGGCGAGGGCGTAGGCGACGATGAGGATGCCGAGGCACCAGGCGAGGGCGGTCCAGATGCTGGTGCTGACCGGCTGCTGGGCGAACAGGTCGCGGATCGTGTTGACGATGGATGTCACGGGCTGGTTGTCGGCGAAGGCGCGCACCGGGCCGGGCATGGTGCCCGTGGGCACGAATGCCGAGCTGATGAAGGGCAGGAAGATGATCGGATAGGCGAAGGCGCCCGCGCCTTCGACGCTTTTGGCGGACAGGCCGGCGATGACGGCGATCCAGGTCAGTGCCAGGGTGAACAGGACGAGGATGCCGGCGACGGCGAGCCATGCCGCCGCTCCTGCGCCGGTGCGGAAGCCCATGGCCACGGCGACGAGCACAACGAGCACGAGCGAGATCAGGTTGGCGGCCAGCGAGGTCAGCACTTGCGACCACAGCGCGCTTGAGCGTGCGATCGGCATGGACTGGAATCGCTCGAAGATCCCGCTTTGCATGTCGGTGAAGAGCCGGACTGCGGTGTAGGAGGTGCCCATCGCGATCGTGATGAGCAGGATGCCGGGCAGCAGGTAGGTCACATACCGCCCCGGCCCGGTGTGGATCGCGCCGCCGAACACGTAGACGAACAGCAGCAAGAGGGCGATCGGCATGATCGCGGTCGTGATGATGGTGTCTGGGCTGCGCGTTATGTGGCGCATGGACCGGCCGGTCAAGACGGTGGTGTCGCCGAAGAAGTGCGTAGTCATCGTTGTTCCTTGGTTGTGGGTGGCGTCGTTGCCAGCCCGCTGTCGTTCCTGCCATTACCGTCGTGGCCGGTGATGGCGAGGAAGACCTCTTCGAGGCTTGGCTGTTTTTCGACGTATTCGGCTTTGGCGGGCGGGAGGAGCTGTTTGAGTTCGGCGAGGGTGCCGTTGGCGATGATCCGCCCCTGGTGCAAGATCGCGATCTGGTCGGCGAGGTGTTCGGCCTCGTCCAGGTACTGCGTGGTGAGCAGCACCGTGGTGCCCTGCCCGGCGAGCTGTTTGACGCTGTTGTGCACCTCGAGGCGAGACTCCGGGTCGAGCCCGGTGGTCGGTTCGTCCAGGAAGATCACCGGCGGGTTCCCGATAAGGCTCATGGCGATGTCCAGGCGGCGGCGCATGCCTCCGGAATACGTCGACACCCGCCGCTGCGCCGCGTCGGTGAGCTGGAAGCGGGCCAGCAGGCCGTCCGCGATCTGGCCGGTGTGCTTCAGGTGGCGCAACCGGGCCACCAGCACCAGGTTCTCCCGCCCGGTGAGGATCTCGTCCACGGCCGCGAACTGCCCGGTGAGGCTGATTGACTCCCGCACGTCCGCCGGTTGCGTGGCGACACCGAAGCCATCAACGGTGACCATCCCCGCGTCAGCCTTAAGCAGCGTGGACAAGATATTCACGATCGTGGTCTTGCCCGCGCCGTTCGAGCCAAGCAGGGCGAAAATGCTGCCCCGCGCCACCTCGAAATCCACGCCACGCAGCACACGCAGCTCCTTGTACGACTTCTCCAGACCCTGCACGCGGATGGCTGCGTCGGTGGTCATTCCTGCTCCCCTCGCTCCGCGTCCTCGATCGCCTTGGTCAGTCGGGCGCGTTCCTTGTCGATCCATCTCTTTCCGGTGTAGGCCTGCGCGAATGTATCGGCGAACTCGACCGGGTCGTCGCCGACGATCGCGCGCACAGGCGTGCCGTCGGCTGCGGCACGCTCCCAGAGGTCGGCGAAGTCGCCGAACATCTTGAGGGCCGTCTCGCCGTCCGTGACGCCCCCGTAGTACATGAAGTACCGCTGCAGCGCCTTCGCGACGGTGCCGTACGGCTCGGGCAGAGCCTCGATGCGGGCCCTGTCCTGCCTGTACTGCTTCTTCTGCTCGATCGACCCGGTGACCAGCTCGATCCACTTCGCTGCCATTTCAGTTGCCTCCTTTGTGGAGCTGTTCCAGCCGTTCTGTGAGGAAGCTCCAGGTCCTCCAGAACTCTTTGAGATATTCGCGTCCGTTGGCGTTGAGGGAGTACACCTTGCGCGGCGGTCCCTTCACGGAGGAGACCTTCTCCACGTCGACGAGGCCGCGCTGCTCGACCCTGATGAGCAGCGCGTAGACGGTCCCTTCGGCGATGTCGGAGAAGCCCTGCTCCCGCAGCCATGCCGTGATCTCGTAGCCGTACGCGGCCCGGCCGGACAGGATCGCCAGAACGATGCCCTCCAGCGTCCCCTTGAGCATCTCCGTCACCAGCTTGGTCATGGAACACCTCCTCCCGCAGCTACTCAGTCATACTGACTACAGCTAGATAGTAGCACTAGCTACTGGTACTTAGCAAGGAAGAATAGTGGGGGTCTGACTGCGCATACCAGGGCGGGGTCAGCTGGCGAGGGCCGGGGCGGTGCGGGTGAGCGCGGTGCCGCCGTTGGACGGGTCGGGCTTGACGGTGGCCATTGCGCTTCCTCCTTCCGGTGTGCATTCCGTCCTCCCGCACGCTAGGAAGATCCGGCGGGCCAGGCGTCCCCCGAAAGTGGACATGCCGGGTGGAATCTTCCGGGGAGCACCGGGCACCAAGGTGCAACCTGGCCCGGCGTTTGCGCCTGGCACCCTGGTGCCGCTGTCCGCCGCCCGCCGGTGGGACGGGCGGCGCGTCAGGGGATGAGGCTCAGTTCGCGGGCCTGCGTGACGGCCTCGGTGCGATCGGCCGCGCCGAGCTTGCCCAGGACGTGGCTCACGTGCCTTTTGACGGTGTCCAGGGTGCCACCAGTTCGCGGCAATGGCCTGGTTCGACCGACCCGCCGCCAGCACCCTCAGCACCTCGAGCTCGCGCTTGGTCAGCGGCTCAATGGTGCGGAGGGGCGGGATCAGGCGCGGGCGGCCGGCGGCGAAGGCACGCCGGAGCCGGGCCAGGTCGCCGAGCGGGATGCCCGCGGCCGCCTGGCCGGCGCGCTGCGCCGCGATGAGGCGGCCGAGCAGCGCGGCCATCGGCGCGCCCGTCGGCGAAGAGCCGTATGTGGCCCTGCGGGCAGCGAGCAGGAGCGCCCCGGTCAGGGCCCGTGACCGCGCCTGCCTCAAAGTGCCCGGGCTCTCGCGCGTAGTCCGGCTCATCGTCCGGGGACGGCACCTTGGTGCCCGGGGGCACCGCGGAAGATTCCACCCGGCATGTCCACTTCCGGGTGACGCCATGCCGCGTGCTGCTTCATAGCGTGCAGATCACGGAACCCGACGGGAGGACGGTACAGATGAGCGACACGGCGCGGTCATTGCGCTACGAGATCCGCGTCGAGGGGGTCCTCGGCCAGCGCTGGACGGCCTGGTTCGAGGGCCTGGCGATCGGCAGTGATGACAGCCAGACGGTCATCTCCGGCCCGGTCGCGGACCAGGCCGCCCTGCACGGGCTGCTGAACCGGGTCTGCGACCTCGGCCTGGTCCTGATTTCGGTACGTCGGCTCGGTCCCGATTAACCCAGATTGACCCCGCGAGGAGGACGCCGTGCATCCAGCCATGCTGCGGCAGCTCACCGCTGACCACATCCGGGAGCTGCCGCCTAGGACCCTGGACCCTGGTCGAGCCAGATGCGGACGACCGGGTGGAGAGCTGCCGGCCGTGAGAACCATCAAGGCGGCCGGAGCCGGAAAACGGGAGTGCCCGCATCGGCCACGGTGCCCGGATGCGCTGGCGCCAGGTCGCAGCTCGGCCAGGATCGTGGCAAACCATCCCGGGCAGGAATGGTGGAGCCTGCTGTGCAACGGCGTGGTGCTGTTTGACGACGGCGGGGCAATGCTCCCGCCGGCCGGGCCGTGGCTCCGGCCACCGTCGGCCCAGTCCGGACGGCGGCATGAAGGCGTCCCGGGGCAACGCTGCGGTTCCGGAAACTGAGACCACGGAAGCCCGGATGCCAGACATCCAGGCCCCGAAGGACCAGACGCCGGAGCCGGCCGGAACCGGGTGGCGGCGCGGGCCGCTGTTCGCCCACCTGGCCGCGCTGGCCGCGCTGGCCGCCATCCCGGTCCACCTGTACTGGGGCTGGGCGGGATCTGGGGGCTGCCCGGCGGCGCCGCAACAGCTGACCTGCCCGGGATACACGCGACCAACCTGGCCATCTCGGTCCTGCTGGCGTGCGGGGCGCTGTTCCTGCTCGGGCTGACCCGGCCTGGTCGCGCCGGCTGCTGGCGATGCTTATGCTCGTGCCGGTGTGGGCCGGCGCGGTGGTGTGCATCTCGCACGCTCTGTTCGGCATCGCTGCCAAGGGCCTGTACGTGGCAGGCGCGCATGCTGCGGTCAGCTGGCCCGAGCATGGGCTGACGGCCGCGCAGAAGAACCTCGCGGCGCTCCGCGACCTCGGCATCTTCGAGCCCTGGTTCCTCGTCCTGGGACTGCTGCTGGCGCTGGCTGGCTACGGGTTCGCGCCTACCGCGACCGGGGGCCGCCAGTGGACGCTCTCGCTGCTCGTCGCGATCGTGCTGATCTGCGCGTTCGGTCTCGTCCTCGCCGTCACACATCACACCTTCGCGGTGTCCTGAGGCGACCGGCAGGCTGTACACGCCCCCGCGCTAACAGCATGTTCAGCTCGCGCGCCCGGGCGACGGCCTCAGTGCGGTTGGCCGCGCCGAGCTTGCCCAGGACATGGCCGACATGTTTCTTGACGGTGTCGAGGGTGACCACGAGCTCGGCGGCGATGGCCTGATTCGACCGGCCCGCCGCCAGCATTTCCAGGACCTCGAGCTCGCGTCTGGTCAGCGGGTCGACGATGCCGGAAGGGACGGGATCGTGCGCTGGCCGTCCGGGGCCGAAGGCCCGCTGGAGCCGGGCCAGGTAGCCGAGCGGGACCTCGGCGGCTGCCCGGCCGGTGCGCTGGGCCGCGATGAGCCGGCCGAGCAGCGCGGCCATCGGCGCGCCCTCGTCGGCGAAGACCCGCACGTAACCCTGCGGGCAGGCGAGCGCAAGCGCCCCGGCGAGGGCCGTGACCGCGCATGCTTTATCGCCGCTGGCCGCCAGGGCCAGCGCCCTCAGCGCGCCAATCTCGATCAGGCTGCCGGTACGGTCCTGGGCGACCGCCGCGGCGTGCAGCCGGTCCAGGCAGCGCCAGCACCTGCCCAGGCCGGTCCTGGGCGAGCAGCACCCGGGCCAGCACCAAGCGCCCGGGCTCGCGCGCGTAGTCCGGCTCATCGTCCGGGCGAAGCCGTTGTCCTGCGCGAAACTGGCCGCGGCGGCCAGGTCACCTTGGGCCAGCAGCAGCCGGGCCCGCTGGCCGGTCTCGCGCTACCCGGTGACGCTGGCCGCGATGGCGCGTTCGGCCTCGGTGAGCCGCCCGCGCGTAGCTATTCAGCCTGAGTGAGCTGGGCATGCTATCAGCGGGCGGGGATCGGCTGATGGTGATGAGTCGGTGCGGCGTAGGTATTTAGCCGGGCCTGATGGCGCCGGGCAGCCAGGGTCCGTCGGTGAAGAGCTGGGTGAGGGCGTCGAGCTGGTCGATGCCCCATTTCGCGGCGGCCGGCAGGTAGGACTGCACTACGGCGAAGTCGGCGAGTCCTTCGAGGGTGCGCCAGCAGCCGCCGGAGGTGCGCATCTGTACTTTGACGGGGCGGACGTCGCGTTCCGCCTGGTTGCTGGTGAATCCGACGGCGAGGTCGGTGGTGAATCTCAAGATCATGTCCTGGTGGTCGCGGAACCGGCGGGCGAGCCGGAGGCCGTCTTTGCCGGCCCGGCCGCGGCGGTGCTGGTTGTCGGCAATGCCCTTGGCGACCGCGCCGCGATACCAGGCGCGGATCTCGGCGAGCGCGGTGTCATCAAGGCTGGGTTTCCCGGCGGCGCGGGCGGCGGTGGCCTTCGCGTTCGCGTGGATGAGCAGGCCGGCCATGGACCGTGCCCAGATCTGCCCGTCCGGGTCGAGCTCGTGGACGCCGCGCAGGTCGCGCAGGCCGTGGGCGCCGCACCAAGCGTGCAGGGCGTTGCTGAGATGGGCGTATCCGGCGTAGCCGTCGCGGACGATCGTGCCGGCGTAGCCGGGGAGGATGCCGCCGGCGTCGATGTCCTCAGCGGCCCGGCCGCCGGTGTGCATGGCGGTGAGGAACTCGGTGCAGGCGACGTGCACGTAATGCAGTTTCCCGGCCGTGCGGGCGGGGGTCTCGTCGGCGTAGAGCACCGTGGCGTCGCGGAGCAGCGCCCGGACCCGGTCCGTGAACGGACCCAGCCGGGCGGCGGCCTTGCCGCGGACCCCGGCCACGAACCCGGCCGAGACCTTCACCCCGGTGAGCGAGATGGGAAGGTATACGCGAGAAACCGGCTTCGTTACGCCTCTTGATCCGTGACCAGCTCTAACCCGGTGGATTCGGGCTGGGTTGCGGCGCGTGCCCTGCCCGCTGCCTAGGGGCGGGGGAACTCCAGGCTGGGTCTTTCACGTCTGGGCCTGGAGGCCATGGTGAAGGTCTACGGCGTAGCCGTGGCGATGCCGCAGGGGTAGAGCCGGGTGGTGCGACACGAAGTCGCAGGTGTTGAGTGGGCTAGCTATTGGAGGTTCGGCACATGTCGAAGGTGTAGCTCCGGGTCAGTGTCCGTGAGACCTGTTCCCGCCCCGGCATGCGCCGCTGGCAACGGCGGGGTGTGAAGCCCGGGGAAACGCCGGAGGCTTCCCCGTTCCGTCCGGGAGGCACGGGCTAGGGAAAGATCGGACGGGTCAATTGCGTGAATCTCCGTTGATGTCTCGTCACTGCCTCCCTCGCAGACGGGTTGGGTAGCGAGGGTGAAGGGCTGGCCGCTGGGAAGCGGCAGGCGCCGGACGGTTAAGCCCTGCCGGCCGGGAGGACACCGCCGCCCCGGGATAGAGGAGAGGCCCACCCCGATCGCGTCTTGCGCCTGCGGAACGTGGCAATCCCGTTGAGGTCCAGGCCGGTGTGGCCTGGTAGGCCGACCGTGAGGAGAGCTGAAGTCCTCAGCGGGCGAAGGATGACGCAACAAGCCAAGGCCGGGATGCCGAAAGGCAACGGGAAGACCGGCACCGCTGGCCGCAGCCTCCTGCGGTGGTGCCGGGTAACCGCCCGGATACGGGCCCTGGTGGCCCGGCTCGAAAGAGCGCCCACGTGCGTCAGGTGAGCCTGCGAAGGCACGATGACGACGGCACCAGAACCGAGGGACAAGTTGGACGCCACGACGAGGCTGGCCGTGACCGAGGTCGCGGACGGGCGTGCCGTGGTGAACGGACCTGAGGGCGAGCTTCCTGGCTGGGACGGCGTGGATTGGCGCCAGGCCGAGGAGGACGTACGGCGGCTGCGGCAGCGCATCTTCGCGGCGTCGAGGGCAGGGGACCTGAAGAAGGTCCGTAATCTCCAGAAGTTGATGCTCCGCTCACGTGCCAGCGCGCTACTGAGCGTGCGGCGGGTGACGGAACTCAACGCCGGTCGCCTGACGGCGGGCGTCGATGGCAAGGTCGTGATGGGCTCCCAGCCGAAGGCCGAGTGGGCCAGCTGGGCCCAGAACCGCTCCCGGTCGTGGACGCCCAAGCCGGTCAGGCGCGTGTATGTGCCCAAGGCGAACGGAAAGCAGCGGCCCATCGGTATCCCCGTGATCGGCGACAGGATTTTGCAGGCCCTGGCGTCGAGCGCGCTGGAACCTGAATGGGAGGCGCGGTTCGAGCCGAAGTCCTACGGCTTCCGGCCGGGCCGTGGCTGCCATGACGCGATCGAGGCCATCTTCAACACCGTGCACGGGCACAACCCGCAACGGCGGTGGATTCTCGACGCAGACTTGGCGGCGGCGTTCGACCGGCTTGATCATGGTCACATCCTCAGTCAGATCGGCACGTTTCCCGCCAGGGGGCTGGTCGAGCGGTGGCTGAAAGCGGGCGTGGTCGAGCAGGAATGGTTCACCCCGACCTGGGAGGGCTCACCCCAGGGCGGAGTGATCAGCCCCGGGCTGCTGAATGTGGCCTTGCACGGCATGGAGCAGGCTGCCGGGGTCCGCTACCGCACGTCCGGCGTCAACGCCGACCGGGTGGTGCCGGGCAGCCCTGTCCTGGTGAGGTACGCAGACGATCTTGTGGCGATGTGCGAGAGCCGCGAGCAGGCCGAGCAGGTCAAGGCGCGGCTGGCCGCGTGGCTGGCGCCCAGGGGGCTGGCCTTCAACGATGACAAGACGCGAATCGTCCGTCTCGAAGAAGGCTTTGAGTTCCTCGGGATGCATATCCGCCGGTATCGCAACGGGAAGCTGCTGATCAAACCGGGCAAGGCGGCTGTGCAGCGGTTCCGGAAACGGCTCACCGCAGAGATGAGGTCCCTCAGAGGGGCCAGCGCTCCGGCGGTGATCCGAAGGCTGAACCCCATTATCAGGGGCTGGTCAGCCTATTACCGGAGTGTGGTGTCCAAAAGGACGTTCACCCAGCTGGACACTCATATGTGGAAGCTGGCCATGAGCTGGGCCAGGCGTCGTCACCCGAATAAACGGGACCGGTGGGTCGTTGACCGGTACTTCGGCGCATTCCACAAGACCAGGCGGGACAGGTGGATCTTCGGCGATCGTGACAGCGGAGCCTTCCTCGCCAAGTTCGCCTGGACACAGATCATCCGACACCAGCAGGTCAAGGGCTGGGCATCACCCGATGACCCGGCGCTGGCCGAATACTGGGCCGGGCGGCGCCGCCGCCGCAAGCCCCCGCTGGACAGGTCCCGGCTGCGCCTGCTGCAGGCGCAGCACGGCCGTTGTCCGCTCTGCCGGGGATTGCTGCTGCACGCCGACCAGGAACCACAGACCCCGCAGGAATGGGAGATGTGGGTCAAGGTCACCCGCAAGGCGATGCGCAAGCGAGCAGTTATCGCGGATGCGGGAGACGGCACGTCGGGCGGTCACGCTGCGCTCCGCCTAATACACGCCTACTGCGCACGCCGGTACGAAGCCAGCGTCGCAAGGAAACCGGCAACTCTGCCTGCCATCAAGCCAATAGGGCTTGCTTGAGCCGGATGAATGGAAACCATTCAAGTCCGGTTCTGAGGGGAGCGGGGCGCAGCAATGCGCCCCGCTTACCCGACCCTAACCCGTTGATCGGGCAGCAGTGAACGTGGGGTGCGCCGGCCAGAAAGTGCAGATTCTGGGCGTTGGGGTGGCTTTGTTCAGCGCCATTTGCACGTTGTTAGCCGCTCTGATCACCGCAGGCTTTTTGTCGGCCGTGCTACTGCGCCCGGCGCATCATCATGTCAAGATTTCTTTCAGCCCCTAATCAATTATCTCTCCGCACCTGAGCCGCCTGGACAGCCGGCACCTTTCCTAAAGATCCTTATAGGAGGCAACCGAGCAGGAGCTAATCCTTTCGTCCTGTTTGTATACTCAAACTATGTCAACAAGCAAGGTTCTGCGCTGGAAGGCTTAGCAGCACAGTATTTTAGCGACCGAATAGCCGCGGGGGGACAGCCGTTCGATATGCAAGCCACCGTCCCGATCAAGCTTTCAATCGGAGTACCCAATGGGCCGATTACCTTTACTAGCACCGACAATAATGGATTGATCGCGAAGTTCAGTACCCTGGAGTGTAGAGACAATGGCTTGCTCGTAGTTACTAGCGATTTCGGCCGATCTATCATTGTCGTGGACTTCGTTCGGGCCTAAACGATCCGTCGGGTTCGTACTGCTTTCGGGGCTAGGCGCCGATCCGCCCGGTACCAGTTGCCGCTGCGCGGCAACAAGGTTCTGCAGCTCCTCCACTGTGAGCCATTGCTTCGCGCGATGGATCATCCGGTGACAGTTCGAACCGCACTGGACATCAACCGAGTTTAGCCAATGGGCACGTTCCCGCTGGCAGGCCGTTCATGCTCGGACCGGCCCCAGCCTGCGGGCGATCGCCCGGACCGCCAGCCCTTCAGCCCGATGCAGTCGGCGGATCTCCGCCCAGTGCTCCACCTTCAGCACCCCTTGATCGTCAGGGGCGGGTCAATATTCACCCGGAACCAGAGGAGCTTTCAGGTGGAACCGACGGCCGACTTCGCGGCTAGCCGCAGCCGCTTAGGTCATGACGTTCGGGGCGGCCCGGGCAAAGTTGCCCGATGCATGAGGCGGCCGGTGGGGGCCGCTTTCGCGGCGCCGTCCAGCTGCTCGCGATAGTGAGCACGCAGTCCTCAGCGCGAACGAGTGTGGCCTGTCGCCGCCGCGCGATCGGTTGCCCCCAGGGCCGAAGGGCCGCCGGGCGGTCGCCTGTCTTTGCCGGGCCAGCGCCGAGGGAGGAGACTTTGTGGTGTGACGGGTCGAGGGTTACTTCGCAGGTTGCCTGCGCCGATGCGTGTGGCGTGGCCGGCGATGCTCGCCGTTATCGTCGCGTTAGGTGGTGTCGGCTGCGGCGGGGGCACGAAGGCCTGGCCGGGGATCGGGTCTGCGGGGGGTGTTGCGCAGCTGCGGATCGTGGCGACGACCGTGCTCTCGGCTCGGATGCGAGACCTTACCGTCGCCTCGCCCGCACTCGGCAGGACGGTGCGGGTCCGGTTGCTGCTTCCGGCGCGCTACCCGGCGCGGCCCGGCCGCCGCTGGCCGGTTCTTTACCTGCTGCATGGCTGTTGTGACAGCTATCAGAGCTGGACCCGGTCGACCGACGTCGAGGCGCTTACCGCGCACAGCGATGTGCTGGTGGTGATGCCCGATGGCGGAAAGGCGGGTTTTTACTCCGACTGGCTGACCGGACCGCGATGGGAAACGTTCCATCTGGTCGAACTGCGGCGGATCCTCCAGCGGGACTACCGGGCCAGCAAGGTCATGGCGATCGCTGGCGCATCGATGGGCGGCCTGGGCGCCTTGGCCTACGCTGCCCGGCATCCCGGCCTGTTCCGCGCCGCTGCGTCCTTCAGCGGGATCGTCGACACGCGCCTGACCCCGCAGGAGTCGATGCGATACGCGGACCTGGTCCGCTCCCAGGGCGCGGACCCGGATCACCTGTGGGGCGACCCGCGCGAGGCCTCTGCTGTGTGGGCCGCGCACAACCCGTATGACCTGGCGCCCAAACTGCGCGGCACGCTGCTGTTCCTGGCGGTCGGCAACGGACAGCCCGGACCGCTGGATCCTCCCGGTACGGCGGCCAGCACAATCGAATCGTCGCTCGCCGCGGAGAACGCTGCCCTCGCCCGGCGGTTGCGCGCGCTGAAGATCCCGGCACAGTTCGACTTCTACGGCCCGGGCACGCACAACTGGCCGTACTGGCAACGCGATCTGCACCAGGCCTGGCCGCTGCTCCAGCACGCACTTGACACGGCTGAACACGCCAAGCGGCGATCACCGGCTCCGACGCCCAGCCGACCCTCCGCTGATGCTGCTGCATGGCGCCATGGGCGCGATCGAGAGCCGCTGGGGACGCTGCTGCCTACACCCGCCCAGACACGACGCGTCGCCACCGGGTTGCAAGGCCCCGGTCACACTGGCAGCGCCGCCGAAGGCGCCCCGGGCCAGCGCACGACATCCACGTTGGCCTAGGCACTGCTGGCGGGTCCGTCGTCCGGATGATCGACGATGGCGTGGATGACGCCGGTGCACCTGCCACGGTCCGCGGATGGGACATGATGCTGCGGCGACTTCAGGAGCAGGCAGCCTAGCTCTGAAAAAGGTAGCCAGCTGAGATGACTATCTGCGGTCCAGCTTGTCAGGGTTTTCGCCGGGTTCTCATCACCCGGCCGCTCGGTGGAAGGGAAAGAACTGGCCCCCTGCCGGGATGGCCGTTCACGTTCGTGCGTGCCGTTGCCGCCCGTGATCCATGGTCGCGTGCAGGCCAGGGATCATGGGCACGAGCGGGGCTTTGGCTGGTTAGCTGCGGTAGCGGCCAGCTCAGGAGCGGCGTGACCCTCAGCGGTTCGACGGTAAGGCCAGTGCCGGTCGGTGGCCGCTCCCGATTCGACCCGGGCGGTGTCGACCACGTAGGCCGCTAGCACAAAGAGCGTGATGGCGATGACCTGCGGTACCTGGCGCTTGGCCCGGTAACTTGGCGGCCCGCTGCCTAGCTCGGCGCAAGCGTGCCAGCCGGGCCGGAGTAGCGGATCTCGCCCGGCTCCGGCATTTGGTCGCGAACTCGGTTTGTCTCGTCCCATCGTCGTCGAAGTCGGCAGGGCGACATGCGTCTGCCGTGTCGTCAGGGCTGGCTGCGTTGCGGTTCGTGCCGCCAGGTGATGCTCTGTCCCGCCAACGAGCCGCCAACAAACGATCTTCGGAGCAAGTTACCGGAAAGATCAATGGGCTCGTGACCTGCGGTTTTGGGTGGAGCTGAGGGGATTTGAACCCCTGACCCCCTCGATGCGAACGAGGTGCGCTACCGGACTGCGCTACAGCCCCAAGACCGGCAGCCAGCGTAGCAAACATCCGCACCAGCGCGGCCCGTCGGCGCGGCGCCGGGCTATCGGGCCCTGGGCGCGGCCGTCAGCAGATCATCCTGAAACCCGCGAACCACCAGACCGAGAGCATCCGGCCAGCGTGTCCATCGCCGACCGCGGTGTCAATCACCCACCGCGCGCACTGCCGCATCTGCGTACTGATCGTAGAGCTGATCGCCGACCCGGGCCGAGATATCGATGATCTTGGCGGTGCGTTCCGGTACGGCGGTGACCTTGACCTCACGGGCCGTACGCTGCCGCGCTGCCAGCCGAGCCAGGAGCGCGGCATGGGCTGCGTCAGCCGCGGCGCGGCGCTCCGTCGCCTCGGCGTCCGCCCGGGCGGCCTCGTGCAGCAGCAGCGTAAGGATCCCGAGCATCCCGACGGGCGGGACGATCATCCATGCTGGCGCTAGGCGCTCGGCCACCAGTGCCACCATGACCACTGTCAGCGTCACGAGCATGGTGAGCATCCGCCGCCGTGCCTGCAGCGCCGCCGCCCGCGTGACGGCCGGACGCGGCCGATCTTGCCGTCGTAGCGGGTGCCAGCCAGGTCCCTCGGACCACAGCGGCCGCCCCCGCAGGGTAAGTGACGACTCGGTCTCGCCGTCATCGGAGGAGCCCGCATCAGCCCTGGCGCTGCCGCGATCGTCATGCACGGCATCGAATTCCACGGCCGACTCGTACTCGACAGCCGTCTCGTACTCGGTCACCGAAGTGACCGAGCGTACTTCGCCGTACTCGAAAGCCGCGTCGTACTCGAAAGCCACGCCATGCTCGACGCTCACGCCGTGCTCACGCGCCATGCCGTCGGCCTGCACAGCGTCGGCCGCGGATACGCCAGCCGCCGAGTGCGTCGTGCCGTCGGCATGCGCGCCGCCGTCCGAATGCGCAGCATGCGCAGCGCCGTCCGCGGCTGATCCGGAAGCCGTCCCGGAGCCGTCCCCGGGCAGGCCGTCGGCCACGCCGGACCCGTCGTGCGAACGGCGCAGCAGCAGGGGCACCAGGATCACGGCCCAGATCGCCACGATCGCCAAGTAGAGGATCGCGCTACTCACAGTGCCTCCCGGCAGCGCCAGAATGCGCCAGGACGCGAGCCAGTGATGGCACGCCAGCATCGGTCCGGCAGGCTTTTCCCTGCGGGCAAGCGGGCGACACGAACGTGCTCACGTCACGCACGGTAGGGCCAGCTGCCTGTACTGGCGAGCATTGACCCCGGTGTGTCGCCAGATCGCCTCGGCCAGCCCGGCGATAAAGACCGCCGGATCCGCGCCGGGTAAGCCTCAGTGCGCCCGCGTCCGGGACGCGGATAGCGCGCTGCGCCACCGGGGCAGCAGCCCGCCCTGCACATCCTCTGCCGTCAGGGCGTAACACAGATGGTCCCGCCAGCTGCCCTCGATATGCAGGCTCCGGCGCCGCAGGCCCTCCTCGCGGAATCCGAGCTTCTCGACCACCCGCCGGCTGGCCTGGTTCTCGGGCCTGATGGTGGCCTCGACGCGGTGCAGGCCGACGACGAAGAAGCAATGGTCCACTGCCATCGCCAGGGCCGTCGGAACCACGGCCTTGCCCGCGACCGCCTCGTCGACCCAGTAACCTACCTGGGCCGTGCGCGCAGATCCCCAGACGATGCTGCCCACGGTAAGCTGCCCGGCGAACAGGTCCGCGTAGGTGATTACCCACGGCAGCGTCTGGCCCTGCCTCGCCTCCCGGCGCATCAGGCGGGCCATCGCGATGTATGGACCCAGGCTGGTCTGGTACAGCGGGGTCTCCGGGTTAGTGGGCTCCCATGGCCGCAGCCATCCTGCGTTGCGGATCCGGGTCTCGCGCCAGACGGATGCATCCTTCACCCGCACCGGCCGCAGCCCGACCGGTGCATCCAGGAGGTCCGCTTCGGTAAGCGTGACCGGCCATCCGCGCATACGTCCCACGAAGCCATCATTCCCCTGTCCTGTAGCTGAACGCCATTCGGTCACCCAATGAGGCGGGCACGAATTCGCCGGGTTACTGGCCGTTGGCGCCTTCCGCCGCGCGCGGGTGGTCGCCACCGCGCACCTGATCCACGGCGTGCGCCAGGATCGGCGAAAGCACGGCCATCCCGTCCCGCACGCCGCCGGACGACCCAGGCAGGTTGACGATGATCGTCCGGCCGGCCAGCCCGGCCAGGCCGCGGGACAGCACGGCGGCTGGCACGCCGGCCGCGGCGCCCGCCGACCGGATCGCCTCGGCGATGCCGGGGATTTCCCGGTCAAGCACCGCCCTGGTCATCTCGGGCGTGCGGTCGCTGGGGGTTAGACCCGTCCCGCCGGCGGTCACGATGACGTCGTAGCCGTCGGCCACCGCCTCGCGCAGCGCCGCAAGCACCGGCTCGCCGTCCCTTACGACCAGCGGACCGCCGACCTCGGCGCACCCGGCGGCGGCAAGCAACGCTGCCAGCACTGGCCCGGACCGGTCCGCGTACACCCCGGCCGCGGCGCGGTTCGACACCGTGATCGCCAGCGCCCTGATCACGGCCGGGCCCACCGGCCAGTCTTGCCGCCGGTCTTTTCCTCGACCCGCACGTCGCTGATCACCGCGGCCGGGTCCACGGCCTTGACCATGTCGATCAGCGCGAGCGCGGCGACCGTGACCGCGGTCAGCGCCTCCATCTCCACGCCGGTCCGGTCCGCCGTCCGGGTCGCGGCCACGATGAGCACGCCGTCGTCTTGCACGGAAAGGTCGACGGCCACCGAGTGCAGCCCGATCGGGTGGCACAGCGGTATCAGTTCCGGCGTCCGCTTCGCGCCCTGGATGCCGGCGACCCTGGCCACCGCGAGCGCGTCGCCCTTCGGCGTCCGGCCCGTCCGCAGCGCGGCCACGGCGTCGGCGGATAGCAATACCCGGCCGGACGCCCGCGCCGAACGGGCGGTCACGTTCTTGCCGGACACGTCGACCATCCGGGCCTGGCCGGCTGCGTCGAGGTGCGTCAGCCGTCCGGCCCCAGGCTGTCCGGCCCCAGGCTGTCCGGCCCCAGGCTGTCCGGCCCCAGGCTGTCCGGCCGCCCAGGCTGCTCAGCCCCCGAATACTCAGTCATCAAGGCAGATCACCTCGGCTACCTCGCCCGCCTGCATGCCGGTCACCCGCTCCGGCACGACGATCAGGGCATTCGCCCGGGCCAGCGCCGCCAGTTGATGCGACGCCTGGCCGGACAACGGCGTTACCTCGGTGCCGTCGGCAGCCAGCACGCCGCGCAGGAACGATCTCTTGTCCCGCGGCGACCGCAGCGGGGCGGCCAGTGTCGCGCGGGATGTCCGCTGCCGCCTGGCCGCTGACCCCTGCAGCGCCCGCAGCGCGGGCCGCACGAACAGCTGGAACGAGACGAACGCGCTGACCGGGTTCCCCGGCAGCGTCAGGATCGGCGTGCTGTCCGGGCCGATCATCCCGAACCCTTGCGGCATCCCCGGCTGCATCGCCACCTTGCGGAACCGGACCGTCCCCAGTTTCCGCAGCGCGGCCTTCACCACGTCGTGTTCGCCGCCCATGCTGACGCCGCCGCTGGTCAGCAGCAGGTCGGCCCGGTTAGCCGCGTCCTCGATCACGGCCAGTACCTGATCCGGGTCGTCTGGCACGCTCGGATGCCGGGCGGCGTCGGCACCGGCCTGCCGCGCGGCCGATGCCAGCATGAAGCTGTTGGACTCCCAGATCCGGCCGCGGGCGAGCGGGGTTCCAGGCGCCGCGAGCTCGTTCCCGGTGGAGAACACTGCCACCCGGGGGGGCGGGCGGCCAAGGACAGCAGCGCGGCCGGCCGCGGCGAGCAGGCCGAGCGACGCCGGGCCGATCTTGGCGCCCGCCTCGAGCAGCACGTCCCCCGGAGCGGCGTCGCCGCCCGCCCGCCGGATTGAGTCACCGGCCGCCGCCGGCTGGCTGATCTGCACCCGAGCGGCTCCGCCGTCGGTCAGCTCGACCGGCACGACGGCATCCGCGCCGTCCGGCAGCGGCGCGCCGGTCATGATCCGCAGGCAGCTGCCGGGGGCGAGCTGATGCTCGCGGGTGTCGCCGGCCGCCACCTCGCCGCGCACCGGCAGCGTGACCGGGGCGTCACTGGTGGCGGCAGCGATGTCGGCGGCGCGGACCGCGTAACCGTCCATGGCCGAGTTGTCGAACGACGGCAGCGGCCACTGCGCCGTGATGTCCTCGGCCAGCACGCTGCCGTCCGCATCTTCCAGACCGAGCTCACGCGGCGGCAGTGGCGCGATGGCCGCCAGGATCTCGGCCAGGTAGTCGTCGACGGAGTCCATTGGCTGCCCGGTTCCTACAGGCTGTCCAGGTAGTCACGCAACCACGGCACAAACTCGCCGGCCACGTCCTCCCGCTGGCACGCGAACTGGACAATCGTGCGCAGGTAGTCGAGCTTGTTGCCTGTGTCGTAGCGGCGGCCGCGGAACAGCACGCCGTGCACGCCGCCGCTGTCCGCGGCGCCGCCGCGGTCGGCCATGGCCAGCGTCCGCAGCGCGTCAGTAAGCTGGATCTCACCGCCGCGGCCCGGCGGGGTATCGCGCAGTACGCCGAACACGGCCGGGTCGCAGACGTACCGGCCGATGATGATCCAGTTGGACGGGGCTTCACCCGGATCCGGCTTCTCCACCAGGTCGGTGACTGCCACCACATCGTCCTCGTCGGTCGGCTTGATCGCCACGCACCCGTAAGACGAGATCTGGCTGGACTGGACCTCCATCAGCGCCACGATGCTGCCGCCGTACCGTTTCCTGGCCTGGATCATGCGGCGCAGCAGCGGATCACGGCGGTCGATGAAATCATCGCCGAGCAGCACGGCGAACGGCTCGTCGCCGACGTGCTCGGCGGCGCAGAGGACCGCATGGCCGAGGCCCTTAGGCGCGTCCTGGCGCACGTAGTGCATCTCGGCGAGGTCGGTGGCCGCGCGGATGGTGGCGAGCCCGGCACCGTCGCCCTTCGCGGTCAGCGCGTCCTCAAGCTCGCTGGCCCGGTCGAAGTGGTCCTCGATGGCGGACTTGCCGCGCCGGGTCACCATCAGCACGTCACGCAGCCCGGCCGCGACCGCCTCCTCCACGACCAGCTGGATCGTGGGAGTGTCGATGACTGGCAGCATTTCCTTCGGGATGGCCTTGGCCGCAGGCAGAAACCTGGTGCCCAGGCCAGCAGCCGGGATGACTGCTTTGGTCACGGGGGGTGTATCAGCCATGCTGAGAACCCTAGCTATGGTGCGGGAGGACTCGTGCACGGCATGGCCTCAGAAGTCCCAGGCGGTGCTTCCGTCGCGGGCGGCGCCGGCGCCGCTGATGCCGTTTCAGATGGTATTTCAGCGGCTTATGCCGGGGCGGCGGTTACTGGCGGAGCAGCCCCCGCCGGTAATCCCGACCGCCTGCCTGCCGCGAAGGCCGCGCTGCGGCGCCGGCTCGTGGCGGCCCGCGGCAGGCTGACCGAGACGGCGCGCGCCGAGGCAGGCCGTTTGCTCCGGGATGCGGTGCTCGCGCTGCCCGAGGCGCAGATGGCCGGGACGGCCGCTGCCTACTACTCGGTCGGCACCGAGCCGGATACCCGCGGCCTGGTCTATGCGCTGTGGAAACGCGGCACGTACGTGCTGCTGCCGCTGCTGCTGCCCGGCGGCGACCTGGACTGGGCCTCCTACGAGGGCCCTGGCTCGCTGGCGCCGGGCCCGCGCGGCCTGCTGCAGCCCGCCGAGCCGCCGCGCGGGACGGCCGCCATAGCCAGCGCCGACCTCGTGATCGTTCCCGCGCTCGCAGCGGACCGCCGCGGCGTCCGGCTCGGCCGCGGCGGCGGCTCGTACGACCGTGCCCTGGCCCGGGTCGGCGGGCCGGTCCTGACCGTGGCCTTGCTGTACGACGGCGAACTGCTTGATGAGGTCCCGGCCGGCCCGCATGACCTCCCGGTACGCATGATCGCCCAGCCGCGCGAAGGAATCACCAGGGCGTCGTGAGGGTTGCTACCATTTAGCAGTTGAACGCGGCGAGTGCTAACGCCACCCGAGGAGGAAATGTGCCGACCTACCAGTACGCCTGCACGGACTGTGCGGAGCGGGTCGAGGTGGTGCAGAAGTTCACCGACGAGCCGCTGCTGGTGTGCTCGCTGTGCGGTGGCAGGCTCCGGAAGGTCTTCTCGCCGGTCGGCATCGTCTTCAAGGGATCCGGCTTCTACCGCACCGACTCCCGCGCCGCCGCCAAGGCCGCAGCCACGAAGGACAAGGCGCTAAACGGATCTTCGGAGAACGGGTCGGGCTCGGCCAGCTCGTCGGACTCCGGGGGGTCCTCGGATGCCAAGTCCGGCGGCGAGTCGTCGTCCGGTGACAAGAAGGCGGACAAGTCAGCGGCGGCGTCGGGCTCGGGGTCGTCCGCGGGCAACTCGGGCGGCTCGCCCTCCCCTGCAGGTTCCTCGTCCTCCGGCAACTCATCGTCGTCCTCGTCGTCGGGCTCGAAGGTCGCCTGACCTGCCGTGGCCGGCCAGGCCAGCATCGGCGTCATCGGCGGCTCCGGGCTGTATGAGTTCCTCTCCGGCGCCGAGGAAGTAACGGTCGAGACGCCGTTCGGGCCGCCCAGCGACCGGATCGTCGTCGGCGATGTCGGCGGCCGCTCGGTCGCATTCCTGCCCAGGCACGGCCGCGACCACCAGTACCCGCCGCACCGCATCCCGTACCGGGCGAACTTGTGGGCGCTGCGCTCGCTCGGCGTGCGGCAGGTGCTGGCGCCGAGCGCGGTCGGCTCGCTGACGGAATCCTACGGACCCGGCACGCTGGCCATCCCGGACCAGCTGGTCGATCGTACGATGAGCCGGCCACAGACTTTTTATAACGAGCAGCGCGCGGTCCATGTCCCGTTCGCCGACCCGTACTGCCCGCGGGGCCGGTCGACGGTGATCTCGGTGGCCCGGGCGGCCGGCTGGGTCCCGGCCGGATCCGGGACGCTCGTGGTCATCGAGGGCCCGCGGTTCTCCAGCCGGGCCGAGTCGCGGTGGTATGCGGCGCAGGGCTGGACGCTGATCGGCATGACCGGGTGTCCCGAGGCCGTGCTGGCCCGGGAGCTCGCGCTTTGCTATACGACGATCGCGCTAGTCACCGACACTGATGCCGGCGTCGAGGAGGGGGAAGGGGTCACTCATGCCCAGGTGTTCCGGGTGTTCGGCGAGAACATCGGGCGGCTGCGGGACCTGCTGATGGCCACGATCGAGCGGCTCTCCGCTCAGCGGGACTGCCCGTGCCCGCGGGCGCTGGACGGCATGGACCTGCCCTTCCCGCTGCCCTGACTGCGTTTCCAGCCGGTTTGGGCGGCCGCCGGCCTGGCCGTCTGCTGTCCTGGCTGTCTGCTGGCTCGGTCGGCGGCCCGCGCCGCCGGGCCCGGCCCGGTGGCTACCATTAGGCTTGGCGCGACCGCTGGTCCGCCCGTCCAGCCCCGATAGCTCAGCGGATAGAGCAACCGCCTCCTAAGCGGTAGGTCGCAGGTTCGATTCCTGCTCGGGGCGCAGCTCAAAGCGCGATCGGGGTTGCGCGGTCATGGTTTGCGGCCGATGCCGCCGTAGACGGAGACAGCGGCGTCATCTGGCTTGCCTGCCTGGCCGATGTCGGTGCGGCCGGGACGCCAGCGGGGCAGGGATACCACGCCTGGGTCGATGAGATCCAGGCCGGTGAAGAACCGCTCAACCGCCGACAGGGAGCGGACTTCCATGGTTACCCCGCTGCGCCGGAATACCGCGGCCACCCCTTCCCATGCCGCCGGGTCGAAGTCACCGGTCAGGTGAGACAGTGCCAGGTAGCTGCCGGATGGCAGCCCGTCCAGCAGCCGGCTGGCCAGGGTGTAGGGGTGATCAGCGGCCGGAATGAAATGCATGATCGCGATCAGCAGCAAGGCGACCGGCTGGCTCAGGTCCAGCGTGTTGTGCAGGTCCGGGGAATTGAGGATCTTGTCAGGATCGCGCAGGTCAGCATCAATATAGGCGGTTCTGCCCGCCGGGCCCGCGGTGAGCAGTGCCCGGGCGTGGGAAAGCACGATGGGGTCGTTGTCGACGTACACGACCCGTGCCCGCGGCTCGGCGTCCTGTGCTATCTCGTGCACGTTGGGCGAGGTCGGAATGCCGGTGCCGATGTCCAGGAACTGGCTGATGCGCGCCTCACGGGCGAGATAGTGCACCGCGCGGCGCAGGAACGCGCGGTTCTCCCTGGGCGGGATCCGCGAGTTGGGGTTGGCTTTCAGGCCCGCCTCGGCAGCGGCCCGGTCGGCGGCGAAGTTGTCTTTCCCGCCGAGCAGGTAGTCATAGACCCGCGCCGGGTGCGGCCGGTCGGTATGCAGGTCAATCCGCTGCTGGCTCATGCCGGCCGGGTCTGTGTTCATCAGCCTTTCCTCTGCTAGGCCGAGCGCGTGCCCGCGGCCAATGCCACGGTGCCCGCCGGATCCCCTGGCCGCATAATATGCCCGGGCCGGCTCCCAGACCGCCGCAGAATGGCCAAATCCGCCGGACTCGCGGCGGCCAGCCGTAGCGCCTAGGCTGCCGACCTGGTGAGCTTGAAACTGGACGAGCCGTTAGTCCACCGGCACTACTGGCTGCTCGCCGGGGATCACGAGGGTCTCTTCGCGGCCGCTTTCGCCTTGCCACCGGAAGAAGACCGCGTAGAGCAGCGCGGCAAGCACGAAGCCGACCTCGAAGGCGATGTCGCCGAAATGCGGGTAATGCGTCGGGACGACGCCGATGTAGTCGGTCTGGTTGGCGAAGAAGTAGATCGAGACCGCAATCGCTATGGCCATCGCCGCCGGGCCGGCCCATGGGTTGTGCTTGCGGTCGAAGAGAAAGCCGTCGACGTGCTTGCCGCGCCGCAGGAACTGGTCGGTGAAGAAGACACCGAGCCAAGGGCCAATCCAGTACGCGATGACCAGCAGGAAGTTGTTGTACTTGGCGCCGGCATCGTGCAGTCCGTACAGCGCCAGGATGAAGCCGACGATACCGAAGACGGTCGCGACGAGGGCCCGCCGCAATGAGAGCGGGAGCTTGACGCCGAGCGCCAGGAACGACATGGATCCCGAGTAGACATTGAGCGGGTTCGCGCAGACAGCGCCGAGCGCGATCGCGAGGAGCGTGACGTCCGCTAGCGCGGTCGGCAGGTGCGCAGTGAAACCGGCCGTCGGGTTGTCGGCGAACTTGTCGACGCTGGTGATCGTGGCCGCGGCCGCGCCGACGATCTCCAGCACGACGCACGAGACGAACACGCCGAGCGCGGCCCACAGGCCAGTCGCCCTCCGGTTCGTGTCCTTCGGCAGGTAGCGCGTGTAGTCGCTGGCGTACGGGTTCCAGCCGGCCGCATAACCGAACGCCGCTCCGAAGGTGATCAGGAATCCGCCAGGGACGCTGGCTACGTGTGCGCCTGGGTGCGACTTGGACACGATCACCACCGAGGCGATGACGAAGACCACGACCAGGAACGGGAACGACCAGCGCTCGAACACGTGCACCAGGTTGTGGCCGAAGAACGCGACCGCGATCTGGACCAGCACGATGATCAATAGGCAGATCTTCGAAATTCCAGCCGAGCAGCGCATTCAGCGCGAACGCACCGCTGACACTGTTGACCGCGAACCAGCCGATGCCGGCCACGACCGCGTTGAGGCCGCCTGCAGGATGTTGCCGAGGAACCCGAACCCGATCCGGGACAGCACCATCTGCGGCACGCCGTACAACGGCCCGCGGGCGGCGAGCGCGCCCATCGAAACGGAGCCGAGGGCGGTACCGAGCAGGATGGCCAGCGAGGCCATCCAGAATGACTGGCCGAAGAACCAGACGCCGATGATGCCGACGAAGATGGTCGCGAACTCCATGTTCGGCGACACCCACGTCCAGAACTGCTGCAACGGCTTGCCGTGCCGCTCGCTGAGCGGGATGAATTCGGCTCCGCCGGGCTCGACGACCGCTACCTTGGCACCGTAGGTGCCTTCACGTACGTCGGCTTCGATCAGTGTTGCGGCCGCCGTGCCGCTGGGTTCGGTCACTTGCCAAGGCACCCCTCTAGCTAGCTGCCAGCGCCCGCGGCCATACATGCTGATGATCTGTTTGACCCTCGCGCCCGGAACCTCGTCTAGCCATCCGGCAGACCGCGCTCATCCGGCAGACCGCGCTTGTCCGATCGGCGGATACGACCCAGATCTGAGCCTGGTCGTATTTGCCTCAATCATGCGCGGGCTCACCGCGCACGTGAAGGGCGTTACCCAACGGTGACCCATTTCCTGCCCGGCAAGGTTGGCTGCGGCTGAGCTCGCAGCCCTGCTGCCGGGCAGCGCCAGGCAAGCTGCGCCTGGCGAACAGCGCGTGGCGAACAGCGCGTGGCGAACAGCGCGCTGGCGGGCATGGTTTCCGGGTTGCGCCGCCGAGCAGGCTCCGCAGGCGCCTCCGCAGGCGCCGTTAGGCCGGCGCTGAAATCTCTGGTCGCGATCGCGGCTTCATAGATCCGTCACCTGACCGATGTCTTTCCCTGCAACTTGCAGAAGTATTTGTATTGCAACTACCGGCACGATCCAGCGTCAGCAGTCTTGATCGGATCGCCTCCGGACTGGCCGCGCAGGGTGACTTGCGCTCTCCCGGGCCGACTCAAGCCGGCCTGCCAAGGAAACCAGATGGACACGATGACGCCGATTCGCCCGACTATGCACCGCCCGCGCCGTATCTCGCTGACCGCAGGACCGGCCGCTGCGGCCGAAGCCCGCAGCCAGGTCCGGGCGGCCATCTGCGCATGGGATGTCCCCGTCGACTCGTCTGTCGCGGTCCTGCTCACCAGCGAACTGGTGACCAATGCCATAGCGCACGTGGCGGGCGAGACCATCATGCTCGTCATCACCTGCGCCTCTGGCCGGTTATGCGTCGATGTCCACGACACGTCGTGGTCCTTGCCGGCGCCGATAGATGCGCCAGTCGACGCGGTGACCGGACGTGGCCTGATGCTGGTCGCCAGCCTCTCGACTGAGTGGGGCTTTTACCGGACCCTGCGCGGTAAGGCCGTGTACTTCACGCTCGCCTTCCAGGCGGATCCTGACGGGGACGAGGATCGCAGCCCGCAGGGCGATCGCAGTTATGTCCGGTAAATCGTGCCGGTATGTCCGGTAAATCGTGCCGGCGGATCCACTCCTGCCCCCCCGGTGGATCCGCCGGACACGCCGTGCGCACCATTCCGTCGCGATCATTCCGACACGATGGTGCGCAAGGCAGCTTCGCGGGCGATGTCTATCCGCGAATGGACGCCGAGCTTCTTCAGGATGTGGGAGACGTGGGACGCGACGGTCCGCCGGGACAAGAAGAGCTTCGCGGCGATCTCCGGGTTGGACAATCCCTCTTCCACCAGCGCGGCGATCTTTGTTTCGGCCGGCGTGAGGCTGTCCCAGCCGCTCTGCGCGTGCCGGTGCTTGGCGTGCGGGCCCCGGCGGATGCCGTGCGCGCGGAACCTGGTGCGTAGCCTGGCGACGTCGGTGGCGGCACCGAGCGAGGCGTAGATGTCCACAGCCTTGGTGAAGGCAGCCCGGGCCTGGTCGCGGTCGTCGGCGCAGACAAACTCTCCGGCAGCCGCCTCCAGCGCCTTCGCGCTGAGCAGCGGCCGGCTTGCGTCGCCATAGCGTTCCGCCGCCGTCAGCAGCCGGGTGGCATCATGGTCCAGCAAGCTATGGCAATAGAGCGCGTTCGCCTGCCGGTGGGGGACCTCCGATTCGGCGGCGAGGGTTACCGCGTGATCCGCGATGGCCTTCGCGGTGCTGAGGTCGCCAGTCTTGGTGGCGAGGCGGACAGCATCGGCGAACAGGTTCTCGATCTCGTCGAGTTCTTCCTTGTTGTCGGCGAACCCGGCGGTCAGCGCGGCCAGCGCCTCCGGCAGCGCGCCGGCCTGCTCGAAGTCCAGGCTGCGGGCCAGCGCGAGCGGGCCGACGACCCGGGTTCCGATCCGCTCGGCATACGGGACGGCGGCAGCGATATGATCGCGCGCCGTGGCTGTCTCGCCGCGATGGAAGCAGATCACGGCCGCGATGCCGTGATCGCTGCAGGCCGCGCCCGGCTCATTCAGGTCGTCGTGCAGCACCTCAACCTCGGCCAGTGCGTCGTCCCACCGCCCGGTGTCGAACAGTAGCTGGCCGAGAGCGCCATGTGCCTGCGCCAGCCGGACCACGGTGCCGGCCCGGTCGGCCAGGTCACGGGCCTGCCGGGCGGCGGCGAATGCCTCGTCGTACCGGTCGAGGTCGCCCAGCGTGATGGCCTTGTTGATCTGCAGCAGCAGCCGCAGGTCGGTCAGCGCCGGATCGGCCTGGGTGACGGCCAGCGCCTGGTCGAACAGCGGCAGCGCGTCAGCCGTCTGGCCCTGCACCGCGGTCACGATGGTCAGCACGTGCAGCGCCCAGCCGAGTGCCCAGTCGTCATTCGCCTCCGATGCCGCCGCCAGCGCGGCGGCGGCGACCCGGCCGGCCGTCTCGACCTCGCCGAGGATGCTGTGCGTCCGCGCGGCGAGCACAAGCAGCCGGGCGCGGTGCCGGGCCGAGATCCTCTGGTCCGCCAGCGCCCGGTTCAGCGTGGCCAGGGATTCCGCGGACCGGCCAGCCCGCATTCGGCACTGCGCCAGCGTCCAGTGCAAGTCCATGCGGAGATCGAGCTCGACGGTATGCGCCAGTGCGCGGTTCGCCACCTGCTCGGCCTCGGCCACATCGCCTACCCGGTAGAGAGCATCGGCGTGTCGGCCCATCAGGCAGTCATGCTGGGCCGAGCCGGCCGGGGAGCTGGCGACCGCATGGCGGAGTAGCTCCGCCGCGGCTCGCGGCGCCTGGCCGACCAGCAGCTCTGCGGTGCCGACCAGCCAGCCGAGTATCCACTCGTCCATCGGCTCGGTCACGTCATCAGATCCGCCAACTGCCCACAGCAGCTGCCGGGCCACCCGGTCGGCCGGCGCGCCAGCCTTGGCCAGGGCTCGCCCGGCATCGCGGTGCCAGGCAGCCCGCACCGGCGCCGGTATCTCGTCGTATAGCGCCGCGCGGATCAGCGGATGCCGGAACCCGAGACCGTTGCCGGACTCGGTCAGCACGCCGGCGGCGCATGCCTCATCGACGGCCGGAACCAGGTCCGGCACGCCGCGATCGAGAACGGTCGCCAGGTCCGGCACCGCGAATTCCACGCCGAGTAGCGCCGCCGCCCGCAGCACCTCGCGCACTGATCCGGAGACAAAGCCAAGGCGGTCCGCGATGGCCGCCGACAGCGAGCTCGGCGCGGGGCCACTGGTCAGCTCGGCAGCGCCCGCGCCGGTTATGGTCAGGCTGGAGCTGCGGGTCAGCGCGGCGACCAACTCGGTGAGGTAGAGCGGGTTGCCCGCCGCGCCGCCGGCGAGCCGCAGCAGCTTGCCATCAGGCCTGCCGCCGGACAGGGCCGCTATCAGCTCGGCCACTGCCGTCCCGGAAAGCCCGGTGAGCTGGAGCCGCGCGGCATCGTCCACCGCTCGCCGCAGCGCCAGCAAGTCGTCCCGCTGCGGTACCGGGCGCATCATCCCGACCAGCAGCAGCGGCAACTGCCGTACCGACCTTGCCAGCCGCCCGCACAGCGTGACGCTGGCCTGATCCGCCCATTGCAGATCGTCGATGACCAGGATCGTCGGCCGAACGGCGCACTGCTCGGTGATGAGCGCCAGCAACTGCTCCGCCAGCGCGGCCGACACGTCCGCGCCGCGATCGGCGGTGAGCTCGCCCCGCAATAGCCGGAGGATCGTATTCCGCCGCGGGTTGGCCGAGGGCTCGCGTACCCGTAAGCCCTCTAGCAGCGGTAGCAGCGGTAACGCCTGCCCCAGCTCGTCACCGGCGCCCCAGAACACCTGACAGCCAGCCGCCGCCTCGGCCACCGCCGCCCGCACCAGCGCGGACTTGCCGATTCCGGGCTCGCCCTCGACCAGCACCGCGCTGCCCCGCCCGCCGGCCGCCGCCGTCATGAGCCTGACCAGCGTCGCGGTCTCGCTGTCTCGGCCGACTAACGCGCCGGCCAGGGGGGCGGTGGGCACGGAGCGGATTTTACTACCAGAACATTATGGACACAAGCGACGTTTCCGGGGTAAATCACGGGGGGGCAAATTCGCCACTTCCGCCAGCAATGGCGCTGCCGGCGTTGCCGCACCGTGCGCTGCAAGTTTCTCCACATTTTTCAGCGCACGGCCAGTCAAACATTACGGTGCATGAAGATAAGCATCTTTATTGTCATTTAGAACGGTAACTTTCATTATACACTAAACACTAGGAAAGACTACTCAAGACGCATAAAATAACCAAGTACCGGGGACAACATAACCAGACGGTAAATACTCCGGGCAGGCTGGCGAGGCTATGTATCAGGCCGTCGGCCTGGGAAATCGCCATGGAGGAGTCATGCGCATCGGGCGAGCTCTCATTATTCCCGCCATCCTGGCGCTCGGCTTAGCCGGCTCGGCCATGGCTGGCTCGGCGATGGTCGCGGCAGCCGGGCACGCGCCTAGTGTGCACGTGCAGGCAACGACCGCTTCCGCGCACTCCAACACCTATTACCACACTTGAGCTAACTGGCCGCAAATAACGGTGGCGCAGTTGCGGATAACGGCGCCGGTATTGCCGGCCCCGCGCCCGCCTCGGCCCGGCATCGTGTAATGGTCGGGCCCCGCGCCGCCTCGGCCAGGCATCGTGCAATGGTCGGCCGCCGGGCCCCGCAACCGCCGGGCCGCAACCGCCGGGCCGCAACCGCCGCGTTCTTGCCCGCTGACCGGGCCAGACCGGTCCCCGGCCCCTGGCCTGCCGTGCTCGGGCCAGATGCACTGGCTGCCGGATGCTCACCCGCTACGGCGCCGTGTCCGGCCAGGCGCAGTGGCTGCCGCATGCGCTCACCCGCTGCGCTCACCCGCTGCGCTCACCCGCTGCGCTCACCCGCTGCGCTCACCCGCTGCGCGCAAGCCAGCCGCGTTTATCGTGCACCGTCGCGATCCCGGTCCGGCCGCCGTCCGCGATCCCGTCCGGCCGCGTTACATGATCGTGGAGGGTTGTTAGTGCTGCGGCACTAAAAACCCTCCACGTTACGGCGCCCGCGCCCTCGATGCCGCCGCCACGTCCGCGGTATCGGCCACGTTCTGCTGGCCGGCCCGCCTCCTCCGGGTTGCGCAGCGAAGTCCCGGTTGCGCTGATCTCCAGTGCGAGGTGCAATTAGAGTTCATTACTGCTGCTATGTAAAATTCAAGTGATTGTCGCACTGATACCGCTCGCGCATGAGGAGGAGGACGCCGGATGGCCGTGCCAGGAAGCCCCACGGTACGGCGTCGACGGCTGGCCGCGGAGCTGCGTGAGATCAGGGAAAGTAAGGGCAGGAGCGGAGATACGGTCGCCGCAGCGTTGCGCTGGTCGCCTTCCAAGATCAGCAGATACGAGCTGGCCAGGACCGGCCTGAAGCCACGGGAAGTGGCCAGGCTGCTCGACTACTACGAGATCACCGGATCCCGTCGCGCGCTCCTCATCTCGCTCGCCGAGGATGCGGCCAGGAAGGGCTGGTGGGAAGAATTCGCCGATGTCCTGTCCGCCGACTATCAGCAGTTCATCGGTCTAGAACATGAGGCAAGTTCGATCGATATATGGCACGTTGAGGTAGTAGCTGGCCTTTTACAAACAGAAGCTTATGCTAGGCACATAATCAGTGGCTACGACCAGGTCGAGCCGGTCGCGCCAGGTATGATCGAGCGGCTGGTCAGGGTCCGGATGCAACGCCAGCAGGTGCTGGCTCGCGAACCAGGGATGCAGCTTTCAGTCGTGCTCGATGAGGCTATCTTGAAGCGCCGGATTGGCGATGATCTGGTGATGTACGAGCAGCTTCAGCGGCTCGCCCATGAGGCCGACCAGCCAAACGTAACGCTGCGGATCCTGCCGCTTGACACACAGCACATGGTCTTCGGAGAGTCATTTGTTATATTCCGCTTTGGGCCAGATCGTGACGCTATGCTGCAAGATGTGGTGAGCGCTGAGCATCTGAAAAACGCCTTCTCCGTGGAAGGCGAGAGAGAAACCTACTTGCATAGGCGGGCGTTTCAGCTGCTCGCCGGTGCGGCGCTGGACCCGGCGTCGTCTAGGGCGCTCATACTCCAGACGGCTGAATCGCATTGGTCCGGGGTCAGGTCCCGCGACGTGGTGTGACGGCGGCGCCGCTCGGCTTGACTGGGTGAGGATCACCCTCCTCGGCCGGGCAGCCTGGATCGGGCTGAGGTGGCCGTGGCTGGTGCTCATCGCACTGCACCGCGTCTACCAGCGGAAACATCAAACACCGCGGCTATGTGGCGCAACTTAGCCAGATTCCGATGTTAATGCTCTGAGTAGTTGGTAGGGTACGGCGCGTAGTTACAGCCCTAGACCATAAGCTCACGACATTAGCGAGGTAAGGACATGGAAAGACGTACGCCCCGGGATCGTCCGGGAAGGGCCGGTTTAGATTCATACTGGATTAAGAGTTCACTGAGTTTCTCCAACGGCAACTGCGTCGAGGTCGCCAGCCTGCCGCATAGCGAGATCGGTGTTCGCGACAGCAAGGACTCCGAAGGCCCGGTTCTCCGGTTTACCCCGGACGAATGGGATGCGTTCCTCGGCGGCGTGCGAAACGGTGAATTCGATAATTTCAGCTAAATATGACCGCGACGGGCAAAGTTCCATAGCGTCCTGCTCAGGATAGCCGTCGATCAGAGCCCAGGCGAAGGCCCCTCTCAAGCCGCTGGGGGGCCTTCGCGCTCGACACGTGGCTGAGGCTAAGCAGGAAGGAATACGCTAAATCGTCTGCATTTGATCTTTGGGATCGAAACAAGGCTGATTTGTAACGCGTCGCAAAGCGGTTAAGAGTCAGCCCAGCAGGCGCACAACCGCGAAGTCGTTGGCGCCCGTCCGCTGGCCGGCGATGACGATCCGGCCGTTCGGCTGGAGCGCGACCGCGTAGCCAAAAATGGCGGCACCGAAGTCGACGGTGGTCTTCCCGGCGGCGCCGAACCTGGTGTCCGGAGACCCGCTGGCGTTAATGCGCGCGACCGCGACATCCCCCGCGCTTGGGTGTAGCCAATATGGCGCGCCCCAGGAGAAGGCTTTCTTGCCGTCGCCGGAGAATGTGGTGTCCAGCGAGCCGGCGGCGCCCAGCCGTGCGACGCAGCCTGCGCCGCACAGGCAGGTCCGGATGAAGCCGTTGCCCGCTGCGGTGGCCCGGTCGAAGGGCCAGACCTGGGCCGGCTTCAGCCTGGCCACGGCACGGGCGAGCGCCGCGGGCCGCTGGGCCAGCGGCGTGTCCGGCCCGCCCCAGGGCATCTGCATGTCCGCGCACAAGGTGCTGGCGTGCAGCCCCTGGCTCAGCTGGCCGGCCGTGGCGGCATCGCCCACATGAACCCGGGCGATCAGCGCGCTGAGCGCAGCGGGCCGCCCGGCTGCTGCTGCGTGCAGCACCTCGGGGACCCCGGGGAACGCCGGATCGCCAACGCTCATCGCCACCAGGGTGTCGAGCAGCGCGGGCCCATCGTGGTACCGGCGGACCACTGCTGCCAGATCGGCCGCCGGATCAAATGCGCAGCCGCGGGCCGCGCATGCGGCGCGCAGCACCGTCGCGGTCTGCCGCATGCTGGCCAGCTGAAGCGGGTCCACGTTCCAGGTCGGCACCACCGAGTCAAGGACGAGCCGGCTCACCTGGGCCGGATGCGCCAGCGCGAATTGCTCCGCGACGTAGGAGCCATACGACACGCCGTCCAGGGCCAGCCGCCTGACTGCGAGCACCTTCCGCAGCGCCTCGATATCGGCAACCGTGTCCGCGGTGGCGAAGTACCGCCGGCCAGGCCCGATGGCCGCAGCGCACGAGCGGACCGCGTCCGGCCTGGGCACCGTAAGGTCGGAGGCACCCATCTCCTGCTGCAACGCCGGGCATCCCAGCGCCCCGGCACCGGTGCCGCGCTGGTCGAACATCACCAGCCGGTAGCCGCGCAGCGCAGGCCCCAGCCGGCCTGCGAGCCGCGACACGAACGGGACCCCCGGCTCGCCGGGACCGCCGGTCAGCAGCACAAGCACCCCGCGCGGCGCGGCAGCCACATCCGACACCGCGACCTGCAGCCACAGCCGGCCCGGTGCCGAGCCGAACGGATCAAGCCGGACGCTCAGCATCCCGCAGCTGAAGGCCGGGATGCCCGGGCACGGCCGGACCGCACGCAGCCCGCGGCTACCCACTACCGGGCCTGACCCGGCCGTCCCGGAAGCTGAAACGCTGGCCTGGGCCGCCGGCGCGCAGCGGAACCGGCATGCCCCGGCCCGGCCGAGCAGCCGGACGCCGCGCCCAGCAGGACGGCCATTGCGATGAACGCGCGGCCCGCGCCGCTTCGGACGCTCAGTACGCAGCACGCTAGATCGCGCATACCCCCAGCGTCGGGACCCGTCATCTCAACCGGGTCACGACAAGGGCGACACAGCGCATCATGCGCAGCGGCGGAACTCAGTTATGAGCTGCCGAGCCGAACCCGCGCCGACCGGCCACCGAATGACGGTAGCCGCGGTGTTCGTCGTTCGATGACCAAGACTGGCCCGCAGCGTGCCGCCGCGGGGGCCGGCCGCCCGGGCCTGGGGATGCCTCCCCTTGCTTGCGGCCAGCTGCCGAACCAACCTATTGCCCAGGACGCCGCCCGTCGCGGGCGCCGGGCGGCGTCATCCATCTAGTCAGCTCCACGGAGCCGGGGCGGTGGCCCGGCAAGGGAAGCACGGGAGGCTTGCCATGGCCCGGCTGAATGTCAACGACGCCAGGTGCGAGGCGCTGTTCGCATCCGGGCTGCAGCGATCGGAAGCGCCCAATGCCGAGGCAGTGACGCAGGCGATCAGCTGCACCGTGCGGCAGCTCGGCACCCGCGGCTGCGCCAGCCAGATGGCACAGGAGTTCGGCGACCACCCTGAGGCGGCCCTGGACCGGATGCGCTGGGTCCGGCAGCTTATCGGCGAGATCTCGGCCTCGCCCGCGCCGCGGCCGGCAGCAGCGGGCGAGCCTTCGACGGCCCGTTCCTGCCTGCCTCCCGCCCGGCCAGCAGTCGGCCGCGCGCGCCGCGCTGCCTGACCATGGGTACATGTGTCGCGGTCTGCAGCGGCGAGTGGCGCTACTGACACGGCAAATCTGATCATGCGGGTAGTTTCGGGCATGTGACAACGCCCGGCGTGCTGAGGTGCTGACCATCGCGGTCGTCAGCTTCCACCGCGGGCAGATCTGTGCCCAGCGGATCCTCTGGGATCACGGCACGCTTGCCGCCCAGCCGGGCGTCCCAGGTCTCGTCAAGTCAGCGACATGCCGGGCGAGACAAGGGAGTTAGGCTGCCTCGCAGCCAGGCTCGCGGATGCGGCGGCTTATGCTCGTGCCGCGGCGGCGTGCCCGGCTAGGCGGGACGCTGCGAGAACCCCCGACCGAGCGGAACGAGTATCGCATGACTGTGCCGGGCACCGCTGCCATCCCCGATCGTGCCCGTGTGGTCGTCATCGGTGGGGGCATCATCGGGACTTCGGTCGCCTATCACCTTGCGCATCTCGGCGTTGCCGATGTGCTGCTGCTGGAGCGCGACCGGCTGACATCGGGCTCGACCTGGCATGCTGCCGGGCTCATGGCCACCTTCGGGTCAACCTCGCAGACCTCGACCGAGCTGCGGATGTATACCAGGGATCTGTACGCCCGGCTGGAGGCAGAGACCGGGCTCGCAACTGGTCTGAAGCAGGTCGGGCTGATCGAGCTCGCCATTGAGCCGGGTCGGCTGGAGGAGTACCGGCGGGTTGCAGCCTTCAACCGGCTGTGTGGTGTGGACGTATATGAGATCTCGCCGCGCGAGGTCACCGAGTTGTTTCCGCTGGCGCGGGTCGATGATGTGCTGGCCGGCTTCTATATCCCCGCCGATGGCCGGGTGAATCCGGTCGATGTGACGATGTCGCTGGCCAGGGGCGCCCGGATGCGCGGCGTGCGGATCATCGAGGGCGCGATCGTGACCGGCTTCCTGGCCCGCCGCGGCGTGGTAACTGGCGTGCGCACCCCGCATGGCGACATCGAGGCTGAGTACGTAGTCAATTGCGCCGGGATGTGGGCTCGCCAGCTTGGTGAGCTTGCCGGGGTGAACGTGCCGCTGCAGGCCGCCGAGCATTACTACCTGCTGACCGAGCCGATCGAGGGGGTGGATGGCGGCTGGCCGGTGCTTGAGGATCCCGCCAGCTACGGCTACTACCGGGAAGAGGGCGGCGGGCTGATGCTCGGCCTTTTCGAGCCGGACTGCGCACCGTGGAAAGTCGATGGAGTCCCCGCGGACTTCTCCTTCGGAGAGCTGCCCCCGGACTGGGACCGGATGGCTCCCTATCTGGAACGTGCCATGTCCCGGGTCCCGGTGTCGGCGGATGCCGGGATCAAGAAGTTCTTCTGCGGCCCGGAAAGCTTTACTCCTGACCTGCTGCCGATTGTCGGCGAGGCGCCGGAGTTGCGAAACTACTTCGTGGCCGCGGGCCTGAACTCGATCGGGATCTTGACCGGCGGGGGGATCGGCCGGGTGATCGCGCGGTGGATTGCCGACGGCCGGCCGGACGTCGACGTGACGGGCATGAACATCGACCGGCTGCACCGCTACCAGGCCAATCCCGAGTACCGGGCGACTCGCACGGTGGAATCGCTTGGCCTGGTATATGAGACCCACTACCCGGGCAGGTCGATGCGGACCGCGCGCGGCGCGAAGGTGTCGCCGGTTCACCACCGGCTGGAAGCCCAGCGGGCGTACTTCAAGGACGTCAGCGGTTGGGAGGGCGCCGACTGGTACGCGCCCGAGGGCGCCGAGCCGAAGGCCGGCCAGCTGTCTTGGGGGCGGCCGGACTGGTTTGGCTACTGGGCGGCCGAGCATCATGCCGCGCGCACCGGCGTGATCTTGATGGACATGGCCTTCATGGCCAAGTTCGACGTGCAGGGCCGCGATGCCGGGCGCGTGCTGGAGCGGATCTCCGCCAACCAGGTGGACGGCGAGCCCGGCCGGATTACCTATACCCAGTGGCTCAACCCCGGCGGCAAGCTGGAAGCCGATCTTACGGTGACCAAGCTCGGCGACGACCGGTTCTGGGTGGTCGCCTCGGACACCGCGCACCGGCACGTGGAAACCTGGATGCGTCGCCACCTCGGCGATGCGCACGCCTTCGTCACAGACGTGACGTCGGGCTATGCGCAGATCAACGTTCAGGGCCCGCGATCGCGGGAACTGCTGGCATCAGTCACCGCTGCGGATGTGTCCGACGAGGCGTTCCCGTTCCGCGCGGCCGCCGAGATCGACATCGGGTTCGCCCGGGTGCTGTGCGTCCGGATCACCTATCTGGGCGAGCTCGGTTACGAGCTGTACATCCCGGCCGGGCAAGCTACCGGAGTCTATGACCGGCTGGTCCAGGCAGGGCGCGCGGTGGACCTGCGGCACGCCGGGCTCAAGGCACTGAGCAGCCTGCGCATGGAGAAGGGCTATCGCGACTATGGCCATGACATCGACAACACCGACAACGTGCTGGAGGCGGGACTCGGCTTCGCGGTCGCGCTGGACAAGCCGGGCGGCTTTATCGGCCGCGACGCCGTGCTTGCCCAGAAGGCGGGCGGGAAGCTCACCCGGCGGCTGGTGCAGGTGCTGGTGGCAGATCCGGAACCGCTGATGTTCCACGCTGAAGTGGTCCGCCGGAACGGCAGGCCCGCCGGGTACCTGCGGTCCGCGTCTTACGGGTTCACGCTGGGCGGCGCGGTCGGGCTGGCGATGATCGACGCTGATGAGCCCATCGACCAGGCCTACCTGGATTCCGGCGAATGGACGGTCCAGATCGGGGCCTCGATCTATCCGGCCGTCACGTCGTTGCGCCCGATGTATGACCCGGCGAACAAGCGCATCAAGATGTGAGTTCGTTTCTGCGAGAATCCGAGCATGCGGGAGACTTCGGCTGACCTGGCTGCGCTGCAGGACCTGCTCGATCGCAGCATGTCGGCCGCGGGCCCGCACCTGTCGCGCATCATCACGCCGGAGCGCCGGCTGAGCGCCCAGGAAGTGTGCGACCGGCTGACCGGCATGTCACTGCTGGCGCTGGCGACCGTGACATCCCGCGGGCGGCCGCTGGTGGGCCCGGTCGACGGCATCTTCTACCGGGGGTCCTTCTACTTCGGGTCTGCGCCGGACTCGGTCAGGTTCCGCCATATCCGCCGTACCCCCTACGTCAGCGCCACTCATCTCCCTGCTGAGTCGCTGGCGGTCACGGTACACGGCCAGGCCGTTCCGGTGCAGGTCCGGAGCGCTGATCAGGCCGGTTTCCGGCAGGCTCTGCTCGACGTGTACGTGCCGCGGTACGGCCCGGACTGGGAGACATTCCTCGATTCCGGGCCGGTCTACGCCCGCATCGACGCCAGCAGGATGTTCACCTTCCACATGGCTGCCGAGCGATGATTCTGAGCTCGCCATCTGGTCATAGCCCAGTGCGGGCCGAGGCGCCCGACCAGACAGCGAACGCAAGAAGACCGCGATGAGCCTGCCCAAGATCGTTACCCGAGACGCGTGGCTGGCCGCCCGCAAGGAGCTGCTCGCCAAGGAGAAGGACCTGACCAGGCAGCGGGATGCGCTCAACGCCGAGCGCCGCGAGCTGCCCATGGTCGAGATCGAGAAGGACTACATATTCGACGGCCGGGACGGCGCGGTGCGCCTCGTCGACATGTTCGAGGGCCGCCCGCAGCTGATCATCTACCACTTCATGTTCGACCCCGAGTGGGAGGACGGCTGCCCGAGCTGTACCGCCGGCACAGACGAGCTGTCGGCCGGCTTCTTCGCGCACCTGCACACGAGGGACACCAGCTACGCCATGGTGTCGCGGGCGCCGCTGGCGAAGCTCGAGCGGTGGAAGGCCAAGAAGGGCTGGGACGTGCCCTGGTATTCCTCGCATGGCACTGACTTCAACACTTACTCCCAGTACGCCCGCGGCCTCGAAGCCACCGGCGGCTCCTACTACTTCCTTGATCTCACTGCCCTCGGCCGGCAAGAGGAATGGGAGGAGCCCAAGGGCCGTAGCGAGTCCGCAAGGTCAGGCACGCCCGACTTCGCGTCGTGACAGCCCGCCCGGCCGCTCACTGCCGGAGCACACGAAGATCCTGGGACCGCCCGGCAGCAGCAGCCTGACGTTACTACCGCAACCTGGTGAGCCGCCGCAGCCGCGCCAGGACCGTCCGCAGGTCACCGTCATCCAGGATGTACGCGACCACGCCGAACGCGATGACCGCGCAGCCGGCCGCAACCGCGGCAGTCCCGGCGGCCAGCAGCTTCTCGCTCACCGGCAGCGCAAAGCCCGCGGCGATGCCGACTACCGCGCCCGCGGCTCCGGCGGCCAGTGCGGCAATCGCCGCATGGCCAACCCCCTGCACGGCAGCCGGGCCGCGAATCCGGCGGGTAGCTATCACCAGCGGGACGGCGACGACGGTCTGGCCTATCGTGCAGCCCAGCGCAAGCGCGGCTACCACCAGCCGGGCCGGCGCAAGCTCGGCCAGCACCACATCTGCCACTATCACCAGCAGCCAGCTGCCGGCCAGCGCCGCGGCGGCGATCTTGAGCCGTCCGAGGGCGAACATCACCCGCGACAGGTTGGCGATCACGCCAATGCCCGCCAGGCCGGGCGCGAACATAGCGAATCCCCAGACCAGCTCTGTTACCTGAGCTGGCTGGCCGGCGAGCACGTGAGCGGCGGGAACGGCGATCGCCGCGATCACGGCGGTGCCAAGCCCTGACACCAGCAGGACCGCTCGCGTCGATGCCGCGCAGGTCTGGTCGAACACCTGCCCGTCGCGGGCGGACAGGACGGGGAACGCGCTGATCGCGATCGACAGCGCCAGCACTGCATGCACGGAACTGAACACCAGCCAGGCGTAGTTGTAGATCACGATCGCGCCAGTCGTTCCTAGTCCGTTGGCCAGGGTGACTTCTGCGACGGTCTCCAGGTCGTTGGCGGCAAACTCGATGATGCCGACGAACGCCAGGCCGCCGAGCCAGCGCGCAACGCCGGGCGGGAACCGCAGGGCTGGCCGGAACCTCAGGTGCAGCCGCCACGTCGGCACCATGGCCACGAGGACCAGCGCGGCTATGCCCAGCGTGGCGCCCACCGACAGCACAAGCTGGGCCGAGAGAGGCAGCTTGGCCAGCGGAAAGCCCTTGCCTAGCGGCACGAAGGCGAGATAGGAGGCGATGAGCACCAGGCTGGAGATCACCGGTGCCAGCGCAGGCCCGGCGAACCGGCGGTACGCCTGCAGCAGCCCGAAGAGCACCACCGAGAGCCCGTACAGGACCACCTGCGGGGCGAATACTTCCAGCATGCTGCTGGTGCTGGCGACCACTTCGGTCCGCGCGCAGTGCGCGTTCGCGTTGGCCGGATTGAGCAGTGCGGCGATCGGCCCGGCGGCCACCGCAATGAGCACGGCAACCGGCACCAGGATTAGGACGGACCAGGTCAGCAGGGCTGACGAGATCTGGCTCACCCGCGCCTTCTCGGCCGGATCAGACGTGGCCCGCTCGGCCGAGCGGGCCAGTACCGGGATCATCGCGCTGGTCAGCGCGCCGCCCAGGACCAGCTCATAGACGATGTTGGGCACCTGGCTCGCGGTGACGTACGCGGCGCCCAGGCAGTTGGCGCCGATGGTCTGCGAGAACACCAGCGTGCGGACCAGCCCGAGCAGCCTGGACAACATCGTGAGGCCAGCGATGATCGCGGCGCCGCGGGCAATGCCCGAAACCGGCCGCTGCACCGGCTCTGAGCTCGCCCCGATAGCCGAAGCCGACCCGGTCACACGCCAAGCACCCCCGCCGGCCTGCACGTGCGCTCCTGATCTCTGCTGCAATGCGAGCCGCTGCGGCTACTGGCCAGCAGGCTTCGGGATCAGCAGGAACCGAGCTGGTATATAAGCAAGACGCGCTGTCACGTCAATGAGAGTACATACCCGCGACACGACCAGGCGAGCAGCTGATTTGCGGACCTCGCCGGACTTCCGCTTTCCGTGCCAGATAACCCGCTGACCTGGGCGGGGACTCGGCCCGGGCCAGGAGAACTGTCATACTGGGCAGCTGTGGCCAGGCCAGGCGGAAGAACATGCTAGGACGCGTCAATGCTGACCGGTGAGGTCCCTGACCGGCCCGGGGTAGCGCAAGCCAACCGCCGAGCAATCCGTCGCAGGCGCCTGCGCAAAGTCGCTGCGGTGCTGATCATCATGCTCGCCGGGTTCAGCGTGGCCACGGGCCGTCTTTTCATCTGGCCTGCCCAGGGCATGCCGGACCGCGTGGACGCCATCGTCGTGCTTGGCGGTCCTGGGGACCGGCTGGGCAAGGGCATGGAGCTGGCGCAACAGGGCCGGGCCCCCGTCCTCGCCGTCTCGAGGGGGCTACCCGACGACCGTCTCCTCGCCCGCGTTTGCGGGCAGCGTGGCCGGGCCTACAGGCTCATCTGCTTCCTGCCGGAGCCGGGCACTACCCGGGGGGAGGCCGAGTCGGTCGGCCGTCTCACGAAGCAGTACCACTGGCGGTCCGTGGTGCTGGTGACCACGCCGGACCAGGACACCCGCGCGCGCATCTGGTTCCGGCGCTGCTTCGCCGGCCACGTCTACGTGGTCACCACTGCGCTGCCCGCATCCAAATGGCCCTATCAGATCGCCTACCAGTGGGCCGCGACCTTCCGGGCGGTGGTCCTGCAGCGAAGCTGCTGACGCCGGCCCGGCCGGGCCCGGTGCGCGCCAGGGCCGCGGCGGCCCCTTGAGCCGTCTCAGTAGTTCGCCCGATGCCCGCGACGGGCCTGCCGGTCCCGGTCTGGCTAGCCCCGCGAAATGCCGTAGTTCACCCGATTGCCGCGCTGCGCTGACTGACCTTGGCTGGTGGGCGGACCTACCGAGGGTCCGCCGCAGTTGGGGCCAAATTGGAGGACAGCTCACGATGCAGATCGAAACCGTGGACTTCGCGGCTATCAAGGAACGCCAGCGGATGGGCTGGGAAGCAGGCGACTATCCGCGGATCGGCAACACGCTTCAGCTCATCGCCGAGCGGCTGGTGGCGGCCGCCGGGGTGCATTCCGGCCAGGTCGTGCTGGACGTCGCGTGCGGGCAGGGCAACGCCGCGATCGCGGCAGCGCGCCGTTTTGCCAACTCGACCGGCGTTGACTATGCCGCGAACCTGCTGGCCCAAGGGCGCGAGCGGGCCGATGCCGAGCACCTGCGCGTCACGTTCGCCGAAGGCGACGCCGAGCGGCTGCCGTGGCCCGCTGGTGCGTTCGACACCACACTGAGCACCGTTGGCGTCATGTTCGCACCCGACCAGGAACGCGCCGCCGCCGAGCTGGTGCGCGTCACCCGCCACGGCGGGAAGATCGCGCTGGCCAGCTGGACGCCCGACGGGCTCGTCGGGTTCCTGTTCAAGACCATCGGCAAGTACGGACCGCCACCGCCGGGCGTCCGGTCACCCATGCTCTGGGGTACCGAGAGCCGGCTCGCGGAGCTGTTCGGGGACAAGGTCCAGTGGACATCGCTAACCAAGCGCACGTTTGACTTCTGCTACTACTCGGCAGAGCATTTCTCGGAGTGGTTCCGCCGGTATTACGGGCCGGTCACCCGGCTGGCCGGCACCCTCAGCGACGTGGCCCGCGCGCAATTCGCCGCAGATCTCGCCGACGTGGCAAGGCAGTTCAACGGCGCCGACGACGGCACCGTGCTGGCACCCGGTGAGTACCTGGAGGCTGTCGGCGTGCGGCGCTGAGCAGTATCCAGCAGATCGCGTCCGTGGCCAGCCTCGTGCTGGCTGGCCACGGATCGCGATGCCGGTGGTCATGGCTGCCGGGCCCGCCCTTTACGGCTTCTGCCGGGAATGCCAGCCTGGGCTGGTGATGCCGACGATCAGGTACTGCAGCACGCCCGCGGGCCGCATCGCTTACTCGACGGTGGGTGCTGGTCCGCCGTTGCTGTTCGAGTCTGGCTGGGTTACCCATCTCCGCGGGCAGCTGGAGTTGTTCTCCTTCAGCAGCTTCGTCGAGCGCCTGGCCGAGCGGTTTACCGTGGTCCGCTACGACAAGCCCGGCTGCGGCCTGTCCGACCGGGACCGGATTGACCTGTCGTTCGACGGGCAGATAGCGGCGGCGATGGCAGTCGCCGATGCGGTGCACGCCGACCGCTTTTACCTGTTCGGCGCCTCGCAGGGCGGCCAGCTTGCCGCCGCGATAGCGGCCAGGTACCCGGACCGGGTCGAGGCGCTCGTCCTGTACGGGATGTGCGCCAGCGGCGGTGACCTGGCGCCCGCGGAGATCCGCGACTCGATCGTGGCCCTGGTGCGGGCGCACTGGGGCCTTGGCCTGAAGGTGCTGACCGGCATCTTCATACCCGACCCCACCGCCGAGAATGTCGAGGCGTTCGCCCGGTTTCAGCGGGCCAGCGCCTCGGCCGCGGTGGCCAGCGGGCTCCTTAAGGTCTATTACGACACCGATGTCAGGGCGCTGCTTCCGGCGATCCGGGCACGGACGGTCGTTCTGCACCGCGAGGCGGACCGGGCCACCGGTTTCGAGCTGGGACGAGAGGTGTCCATCCTTATCCCCGATGCGATGCTGATCCCGCTGCCAGGCTCCAGCCACCTCTTTTATCACGGCGACTGGCAAGGGGTCCTGGCAGCGATGCTCGATTTCCTCGGCGAGCCCGCCGGGCCGGGGCCGCGGCTCACCGGCCGTGAGCTTGAGGTGGCCGCCCTGGTCGCCGAGGGGCTGACCAACCACTCCATCGCTATGCGCTTGTCGGTCGCGCCGCGGACGGCGGAAGCGCATGTCGAGAACATCCGGCGCAAGCTGCAGGTGCGCTCGCGGGCCCAGATCGCGACGTGGGTAACGGAGCACCGGCTTCGCTCGTGAGCCGCCTCGGTAGTTCGCCCGATGCGCAATGTGCATGACGGTCGCGGCCGGGGAAGCACCCTCGCATTGCCGGTAGTTCACCCGATTGCCGTCCGGACCCAGCGACCCTAGCGTCGAGGCATGTCAGGTTCCCTCGTCATCGCCCCCCGCTTCTGCGGGCCGCCGGACGTCGGCAACGGCGGCTACGCGTGCGGGCTGATCGCTGCCTGGGCGGGCGGCCCGGTGTCGGTCACGCTGCGACGGCCACCTCCGCTGGCGACGGCCATGGCCATCGAGCGGGACGGCGACGGCGCGGTTCGCGTCCTGGCCGGCCAGCACCTGATTGCCGAGGCAGCCCCGTCGCCGGCCAGCCTGGCAGTCGAGCTTCCCGATCCGGTCCCGATCCTGGCGGCTCGCGCCGCCGGCGCCGGCTGCCGCCTGCGGGTCCACCCGGAGGAGCATCCCTTCCCGGCCTGTTTCGGATGCGGGCCGGACCGCGTGCCCGGGGACGGCCTGCGCATCCTGGTCGGCCGGGTTGCAGGCCGGGATCTGTCTGCCGATGTCTGGTATCCCGACGAGTCCGTTGCCAAGTCAGATGGCGAGGTCCGGCCCGAGTTCGTGTGGGCCGCGCTCGACTGCGCGGGAGGCGTCGGTGCCTTGTGGGATACCGCGCCGAATAGCCCGCCATCCGTGCTAGGCCGGCTGTCGGTCCGCCAGCACGGCCCGGTCAGGGCAGGTGAGCCGCATGTCGTGGTCGGCTGGCGGCTGGCGGATCAGGGACGCAAGATGCTGGCTGGCTCTGCGCTGTTCACCGCAGGCGGACTGGCGGTCGGCGTCGCCAGCGCCACCTGGATCCGGCTAAGCTCGCCGGTCGGTTGAGATGGCGGAGACTATGCGGGGTTTCCAGCGCGCGAATCTTCCGCGATCAAGAACCTCCGGCCGGCCCGGCGCCGGAGTAGCTCAGCCGTGCACGCAGCCTGGCAACGTCGATCAGGAGCCGGTCCTCGGGGATCTTCGCGGCAGGCGTGCCACTCGATAGCGGGAACGGCCGGCCTGGACGCGGGTCATCGGGGAACCGCGGGATCAGGTGCGTGTGCAGGTGCGGTAGTGAGTTTCCCAGCGTCTCGTAGTTCATTTTCAGCGGCCGGTACAGGCCGATCAGCGCCCGGGAGACGGTCAGCACCTCGGCCCAGTACCCGGCGGCCTCGGCCTCGGTCAGCTCCGTGGGCTCGGTAATGTGACGGCCGTGCCAGCGGACCACCGTGTAGCCGCGCTGCACGTCAGCGCGCTGCAGGTAAGAATCCGTGTAGGTGCCCGCGTGGATCCGCACGCCGTACGCGTCGGCCTCGGGGCGCCCGTGCTCGCACATCGCGCAGCCGATGCCCCGGACCAGATCTTCCCAGTTCTTGGGCCATTCGCCCATCCCTGCTCCTCTTCGCCGGTGCTAGCGCGGACCCGGCCCCGGGCAGCCGTCCGTCCTCGCCTCTGAGTGTTTCAACCACTCTGCCTCTGAGTGTTTCAACCACTCTCGGCGTGTCAAGGCGCCCGCCCCGGTGCGGGGCCAGCGAGGAGGCGCGGGACTGGGTCCGGCGGCCCGTTAATGCTGGTCTTTGACTCGGATATCGGCGGTAGTCAGCTGTCGGCCGGGCAGCGCGCCGGGGCCTACCCGTTCTTCGCCGAGCCCGAGGTCAGCACCGACCGGATCATCCCGGTAGTGATATTGAGCCAGATTTCACCTGTTGGCCGGCTCGATGCTGGCAAGTAGGCCGGACAGCCGCAAGGCCGGCCAAATGATCGAGCCGGAAGAGCTAGGGTGGCTACATCACATGATCTGGGCCAGTTGGGGTGGGCAGCTAATGAACGGCCGGAGTATGCGAGCAAGACAGCCGTGGCGGAATGACTCCGGCGGACTGCGGTTGTGGCCGGTTGGCTGCGCGGTGGTGGCGGTTCTCGCGGCGGCCGCGGTCATCGGCCTGAACTGGCCAGCGCAGACGCAGCATTTGAGATTGCAGCATTTTTCGGCGGCAGGTGCCGGGGCCTCGCGTCATGTGCGGGTCTGCGGCAATGCTGCGGTGCTGGGGGGCGGGCCGTCGTCGGCGCCGGCCGGGGCGGTTGCGGTACGGGCCGGGGATAATTCGCGGGTGAACTTTAGCCGGGCGGGAATGACCTACTGGTTCGCGCCGGGTGTCCACACGCTGGGCCCGGGCCGGTTTTCCCAGATTGACCCCGGCCGCGGATCGGCGTTCGTGGGCGCGCCGGGCGCGGTGCTGGACGGGCGGCATAATAATTTCTACGCGTTCGGCGGCAGCGCCCCGCGGGTGACGATCAGTTACCTGACGGTGCAGCATTTCGGGAAGTGGGGCGGCAACGAGGATGAGGGCGTCGTCAACCACGACTCGGCGCACCGGTGGACGATCGACCACTCGACGTTGATCAATAACGCCGGGGCGGGGACGATGCTGGGCAGCCGTAACAAGCTGTCGTATGACTGCCTGCAGAACAATCAGCAGTACGGGTTTAACGCATTTTCGGTGCCGGGCCCGGCCCGGCTGATGCTCAGCCACAACGAGATCGCCGGGAACGACACCTACAACTGGGAAAAGCACGTCGATGGATGCGGCTGCACGGGCGGCGGGAAGTTCTGGGCTGTGCGGGGCGCAGTGATCAAGGATAACTGGGTGCACGGGAACCACGGCGTAGGGCTGTGGGCAGATACGAATAACCGTGGCTTCGATATCTCGGGTAACTACATTTCAGGCAACTATGATTCCGGGCTGGTGTATGAGATCAGCTATAACGCGCGTATTAGCGGTAATACGTTCGTCCGTAACGGGCTGGGGGCTGGGCCGCGGACCGACGGGTTCCCGACCGGCGCGATCTACCTGTCCGAATCGGGGTCCGATAGCCGGGTGCCGGGGAAGTACGGGAGCACGCTGGCGGTGACCGGTAACACGTTCCGGGATAACTGGGCCGGGGTGATCTTGTGGGAGAACGCGGACCGGTTCTGCGGTTCTCCGGCGAACTCCAGCACCGGAGACTGCACCATCGTCAACCGGCCGACAGTGACGATCCACTCATGTGCCAAGGCCAACATCGCACGACGGCCGTTCTTCGGTGACTGCCGGTGGCAGACGAAGCGGGTTCTGGTAGACCACAACGTGTTTGACTTCTCCCCGGCGGACATCGGAAGTAACTGCACGGTCCGACGGCTGTGCGGGTTCCAGGGCCTGTTCTCGCAGTTCGGCAGCTTCCCGTCATGGAGCCCGTATAAGGGCGCGAGGGTAGAGAACCACATCACCTTCAGCCAGCACAACCGTTTCGCGGGGAACACTTACCACGGGCCGTGGCGGTTTATGGCCCGTGAGCTGGGCAACGTCGTGAGCTGGGCAAAATGGCAGGCAAGCCCGTACCACCAGGACGCTGGCAGCACCCTGAGCCGGTCCGCTGCTGGCTGACGAGTGGCGGAGAGGCCCGCCCGCCTGGCACCCCCCGCCTGGCGGGCTAGCCGCCCCAGCTCATGCCAGCAATCTCGTCGCGGCGGCGAGTGGGCCGGCCCGGCGGTCCCGCTGCGACATGGTGGCCACCGGAAGCGGCCACGGGATGGCCAGCTCGGGGTCATCGAACGCGATGGACACATCCTCAGCAGGATCGTGAGCGCGGTCGATGCGATAGCAGACGTCCGCCGGGTCGGTGCGGGCCTGAAACCCGTGTGCGCAGCCGGCCGGCACGTAGAGCGTGACCTGCTCGTCGTCACGAAGTTCGAAGCTCTCCCAGTTCCGGTAGGTCGGCGAAGCCGGCCGCAAGTCCACGACCACGTCGAACACTGCGCCGTATGAGCACCGCACGAGCTTTGCCTCGCCGTCCCCGCGGCGCACATGCAGGCCGCGCACCACGCCGCGGGCCGACCGGGAGATGCTGTCCTGGGCGAACACGCCCGGGTCGATTCCGGCCGCGCGCACTACCTCCGCGTCGAAGGTGCGGCAGAAGAAGCCGCGCTCGTCCACGTGCGGGGCTGGCTTGAACAATAGCGCGCCCGCGATACCTGGCACCGGGCTGACATGCATAAGGCCTCCACTCGGATTCCGGAACTGATGCTAGTGATGGCGCGGCGCACCAGGATGCATGCCATAACGACACGTTCGCCGCGGGCGGCCCGGTCAGGCACGGCGCGGGCTCATGGTGCTGCCCATGTCCTGATCATACGGGCTGCCTCGCCAAATTACCCACGGCACCAAATTGCCCTGCTCGTGCACCATGAACCGCCACGGGCCTTCGTAGATATTCGCGGCAAAATGATTGTTCTGGTCGAGCGTGATGTGATTCTCCACCCTCGCGCCCTTATACGGGCTCCATGACGGGAAGCTACCGAACTGCGAGAACAGGCCCTGGACGCCGCAAGCATTCGCCGCAGTGCAAGAGGGTCCGATGTCGGCCGGGTCAAGGTCGAATACGTTGTGGCGTACAGATACGTTCTGGGTCTTCCACCGGCAGTCGTTATAGTACGGGCGGTTCGCGATATTGACTGCATTACACGATTTCACGGTTACCACCGCCGGGTGGCCTAGCGTACAAGCGCCAGTGCTAGTATTGGCCGGCGAAGCACAGAACCGGTCAGCGTTCTCCCACAGCACGACGCCACCCCAGTTATCTTTGAACGTGTTTTCTGTTATCGAGAAAATGTGGCCGTACTTACCCGGTATCCGGCTATCTGACCCCGATTCCGACAGGTAGATCGCACCCGTCGGGAATCCCGGGTTTGCCGGGCCGGCTTCCAGGCCGTTGCGGGTAAAGGTGTTGTTTTTAACGAGGGCGTTGTAGCTGATCTCGTAGATTAGCCCGGAACTGTAGTTGCCCGCGATGTAGTTGCCCTCGATGTCAAAGCCTCGGTTGTTCGTGTCGGCCCAGAGCCCGGCGCTGTGGTTGTCGTGCACCCAGTTGCCTTTGATGACGGCACCGTTGACATTCCAGAACTTCCCGCCGCCGGTGCAGCCGCAGCCCGGATCGTGCTTCTCCCAATTATAGGTGTCATTCCCGGCGATCTCGTTATTCTCGATGATCAAATGAGCGGGCCCGGCCCTGGAGTAAGCGCTGAAGCCGTATTGCTGATTGTCTTTCAGGCAGTCGTATGAGAGCGTGTTGTGTCTGCCGAGCATAGCACCCGCGCCGGCGTTGTTTCGCAGCGTTGAATGGTCAATAGTCCATCGCGGGGCCGAGTTGTGGTTAACGACGCCCTCGTTCTTGTTACCGCCCCTCTGGCCGAAGCCCCGGACCGTGAGATAGCTAATTGTAACGTTTGGCGCAAAGCCGCTGAATGCGTAAAAGTTCGTCCGCTTCCCGTCGATGACTGCGGCTGGCGCGCCAATATACGTTGAGCCAGCGCCGGCCACGATCTGCGTATACTGACCCGATCCCAGCGTATGCGTGCCTGGGGCGAACCAGTAGGTGGTATGGCGCCGGCTCCAGTTGATGCCGGAGTTGTCGCCTGCCGGAACGGTAACCGCCCCGGGCGGAGCGGATGACGGCCCGCCGCCGAGGACCGCGGCATTTCCGCACACCCGGGCGGGCGGCGACGCGGGCCCGGCGGCGGAAAGATGCGGCTCCGGGGGATTCTGCCCCGAGTTATCGAGCCAGGACGGCCCGGCCAGGCCGATCACCGTGGCCGCGATGCAGACCGCCATAACCCAGACGAGCGGCCACAAACGCAGCCGGCTTGGATCGATCAGCTCACGCAGCAGTTGCGCGGTCCGGTCGTCGATGAGTTTCCGCCGCGCGTGCCGGCTCATGGGGCTCCGGCGCGCATGCCGTCACGACTGGCTGGCAGGCACGCGGGGAAGCGGCATACGCCCGGCTGAGCCGGTTTCATCTAAGTCCACGCTGCTATAGCAAATTCCGGAGACTGCAGCCATCGCGGTGCCGCCAGAGGCGTCTGGCGCGGCAACGTCCTTGCCGCCGTCTTGGTCGCTCATGGTCATCCCCCACGAATCATGGTCTTTGGAATCTACCATGACATAAAGGTCACATAACGCCGGATTCGCGATTGCGAAGCGGTAGATCTCAAGCAGTTGCTCAAGGTTCCGCTCCGGGTTGAACTGCTGCTCGTATGTCTTGCGGGCTTGCTGGCCATAGGTCTCGTATCGCTCCGGGTGCGCCTCGACGTCGGCGAGGACCAGCGCGAGTGCCGCGGGATCGCCTGGCCTAAAAAGCGCGCCGTCCACGCCGGGAGTGATGAGCTCGACGAACGAGCCATGGTCTGACGCGATGGGGGGCACGCCAACGGCCATCGCCTCGACGACGACCAGGCCGAACGTCTCTTCCCAGGCGGACGGCACGATGACCGCGCGGGCCCGGGACATCAGGTCGGAGCACCCGGCGCTGTCCACCTGCCCGGCCAGGTGCACCGAAGGCCGGGCCGACGCCCAGGCAGCCAACTCGGACTCCATGGGTCCCGCCCCGGCTATGACCAGGCGCAGCCCGGCGCCGCGGGCCCCGCTCCGGTAGGCGTCCCAGCCAGCCATCAGCACGCGCAGGCCCTTGGCCTCGTCGAGCCTTCCGGCATAGACCACGGTCGGCTCGGGGGCCACCGGGCGTTCTTCGCGCCGGGGAACGAGATTATGCCTGACAAAGGTCCGGTTCTCGGCGAGGCCAAGGCCGCGGAGCAGGTCGCGCTGTGACGCTGAGATAAACATGTAGGCCGACACCAGCGACCGCCACGCTTGCCGGTGCACGCTCGTGGCAATCGCCACCGGCGCGGTGGCGACGCGCGATCCCCGGTAGCAGCCATGCAATACCGCGTGTACCGGAAGGTTCCCCGCACAGTCGTGGCAGACGGCGCCGTCGCGGAAGAAGTTACCGCGGGCACAAGCGAGCTTGTAGTTATGGATGGTGGCCACTACCGGAATTGCCGCGTCGCGGCAGGTATAAAGGATCGCCGGGCTTATCAAGGGAAAAGTGTTATGCACGTGAATGACGGCAGGCCGATGTTCGCGCAACGTGGCCGCGAGGCCGCGCCGCGCCTCACGGCTCCAGATGACCCGGGCTGGCAGCGCTGCCTTTTTCGCACCGGACCACTGCTCGATTTCGTCGCTGTTCCGCTCAAACCGCACAACGTCGTGTCCGACGGCCGTGAGCGCCTCGAATTCCTGGTCGACGACCCGGTTCTCTCCGCTTGGCACGGCTGAGCGGTAGCGGTTGTGGACCAGTACGACTCTCATAACGCCCCCTTGTTCACGGCGGACGACACGAGCAATGACGCAGCCAAGGTGAGTTCGAGGAGGTACGTCGAGGCGTCGCCGAAGCCGGTCTCGGTGAAGGATGCCACCAGGCAGTAGGTCACGAGGAAGAGTGCCAGGGCGCGGGGCGCGCCACGCGGCTGGAAATAGGCCGCCACGAGCAGGAATAGCAGCATTGTCGCGCAGATGATCACGCCGAGGAGCCCGAGGTCGAAGTAGGACGACAGCCAGTTGCTGTCGATGGGCAGGCCGTTGAACGCCTTGTTCGACAGGCCGAAGCCGAAGATCACCTCGAACCAGTTGCGCGGGGTGCTGAGGACGTCGCTCCACACGTTGGTCCGGCCGGTGAGCTCGGTCAACTGCTGCGTGCCCTGTCCGCGTGCCAGCCACGTCGTTACGACGGCTGACAGCGTGATGGCCCCGATCGATACCACTATCCCGCCGATCGCGAACGCCTTGCGGACGCGCGCGTTGGCGGTGAACAGGCTCAGGCCGGCCACCAGGATGCCCGCCGCCATGGCGATCAGCGCGGTCCGGGTGTGCGTCATGAGCAGGATGAATCCGGCGGCGGCCACGGTGAGCAAAGTGATACGACCGCGCGCCAGGCCGGAGAGCCAGAGCACCACCACCAGCCCGAGCGAGACCGCGGCAAACTGCGCGACCTGGGGGGGCGGCGTCGGCCAGAGCGCGCCGGCCAGCCTGCCCCCGCCGAGCGCGCTACCCGGCGAGATGAGCAGGCCGGCCAGTACCGAGCCGAGCACGACCGACATCACCCGCAGGTGGGTACGGATCAGCAGCAGGTCGCGCCGCCCCCACCAGGGGGTGAGCATCCAGAGGGTGGCCACGAACCCGGCCAGCCGGAAAGTCCGGTATATGGTGCCGAAATGCTGCGCTTGCAGGCTCGTGATCAGCGCCTCGACCACGAGCAGGCTCACCAGGCAGAGGAAGACGTTCGGGCGGATGATCTGGCGCCGATTCACGCTCAATGCCAGCAGCAGCGCGGCAGGCAGTGACGATTGCGTGACGCCCTTGCCGATGATCGATGGTATCGGCAGGATCAGCGGCATCCCGCTCCACGTCACGTGGTAGAAGGTCAGCACATTGAGGACCAGCAAGGCCCATGCCAGGCTGACCCGGCGCCGTGCCCAGCGCTCGCGCGCCTCGGCGACCTCCGCCGGCGACCGGGCGCGGCGGGTGCGGGGCGCAATAACGGCCGAGGTCATCAGCCTATGATTCCCAGACCGGGACCGGCGGGACCGGCGGGCGGCTGCGGCGTCGACGGGCTCGGCGGGCTCGGCGGGACCGGCGGGACCGCGACGCCGAGGCTCTCATCTGCCTTGTCCGCTCCCACCAGCACGGTCGAGACCAGGCGCGTCCCGGCCAGCCGTGTCATCTCGCCCAGTGCGTGGATCTTCGTCGCCGACGACTGGCCGGCCGCGATTACCGCCACCGCATCGGTGGCCCACGTCGAGAGGTGATCGCCGCCAAACGACGGTTCGAGGCTCACCAGGGTGAGCAGCAGGTCCGCGTCGGCGTAGGCGGCGGCCAGCTCCGGCGGGGCCGTCGGTTCGCTGGCCGGATCCGCCGCGGCCAGGCCGGGCTGGCCCGACGGCTGCGGCGACGGCGAGCTGCGCCGGAGCGGGCCGGCGGGCGCCACGTCAGCGCGGTCGGGAACGGATATCAGCAGACGGGCGCCGTCTACCCGGACCGCGCGGAACCCGGGATCGCCGTTTCCCAGCAGGCGCGCAGCGGGAGCTCCGGCGCAGAGGTCCGCCACGATGACTTGCTGGCCCCGCTGCGCGCAGGCCACCGCCAGGGAAGCCACCGAAAGCGCCGCGATGCGGGGGTCATCCACCGGGATGACCGCCAGGGTGGCGGCCCCCTGGGCGGTTTCCGGCACCGCGCGGCCCAGGTGCGCGACGATCCGCTGCATGTCACGCCCCCGGGCAGCCGCCAGCCCGTGCCTGCCGGGCAGCCAGCGGCTGACCCGCACAGCGCCGACGCTGAGTTTGACGGGCGCGCCGAGCGCGTTCGCGACGTCGTCACGCCGGCGCAGGCGGTCGGACGTCAGCGCCCGGACCACCACGAGACCCATGCCAATCACCAGGCCCGCGATGAGCCCGGTGACGACGTAGATGAGCGCGAGCTTCTTGCGCGAATGCGTGACCGGCGCGGCAGCATCAAGCACTATGCTGCCCGACACCATGTTCGCCATGGTCACCTGCGCGGTCGCCTCGGTACTCCTGGTGATAGTCGTCAGCGTGCTCAGCGCGCTGCTCAGCTGACTGCGCTTTACCTCCAGGCCGGTGAGCTTGACCTGCTGCCCGGGGGATGAGGGCTCCGCCGACAGCTGGCTGATCTGGCTGTCTAGCGACTTAACCTTCTGCTTGGCCTGGGTTATCTTCAGCTCGAGCTGGCCGAGGGTGAGCTGCTGCTGACCTGCCAGCTGCTGTTTCCGGAACTGGAGAAATGCCTTGGCCAGGGCATTCGCCCGGTGCACCGCGTCGTTGGTCGACGGCGCGGTCACCGATATGAGCAGCAGGCGGTCCGCGGCGACCGTGACCGTGGTCGCCGCGATGAAACTGTCGGCGCTTTCCCGCAGCCTCAGTCTTCGCATGGCGATCTCGGCCACCGCCCGGCTCTTCGCCACCGCCTCGTCGGTCAGCATCGCCGAGATGGGATCCTCGGTGGGATCGTTGAGGACATATACCGTCGCCGAGGCGCTAAAGGCGGGCGGCAGCGTCACGTAGAGGCCGAAGCCAAGCAGCATCCCTATCACGCCTATCGCGCACCACAGCCGAGCGCCGCGCCGCAGGGCCGCTCTGATGTACGGCAGGCTGGTGAGGCCTGCGGCGAAATCGGAGACCGGCCGGTCCTCGGCAGCCGCGAAGTCGTCGTCGTAGGGCCAGTGCTCAGGCTGATCGTCGGTGGTGATCGCCGGAAAGGTCACGGTCTGGTCCGGGTCATTCACCGGTTGATCTCCGTCGTGGTGCCGGTGAGCCGCGTTGGCAGCCTCCGCTGTGCTAGCCGCACCGGCTGCGGAACACGGCCGGTCGTGTGGTCCGCTGAGTCCGGGTCGGCGACGAAGATGCCGACGATCTGGCGGTTGTCGGCGGCCGCGCTGACCGCCACGCGGGCGAGTTGCTCGGCGGTTACCGCGCCTGCCGAGACGCCGAGCACCGTCGTGGTCGCGCGCATCGTGTCAGCCACCCGCGGGGTACGGCCGTCGACTACCGAGACCACGATGGTCAGCGCGACATCGGGCTGCCGCGCTTCTATCTGATCGCTGACGGTGAGTCTTAGGTTGCTCGGTTTTTGCGTCGGCGCCGGCGCGGCGCAGGCGGCGTGCAGCGTGGCCGCGACGTTCGCGTCCTGCTGCGGCCCGATGACGAGCGCCGTGGAGATCCGCAGGGAGGCGGCGAAGACTGCCAGCTGAGGGCCGATGGCGAGGGCGCCAGGGTCGCTGGACAGCGAGAGGATGGCGAGCGAGGGACCGCCGCCGTCGCGGCTGTCGGCGCGGCTCCCTTCGGTCAGGCCGAGGAAATGCAGGGTCTTGCGCAGGCGCCAGGCGTGCACGACGCCGGGCTCGTAGTTCGCCAGCAGTTTCGTCCAGCCGGCCACGTTCGACGGGTGAGCGACCGGAACCGATGCCACCACCGGTATCCCGATGGCATCGGCTATCTCGTCGCGCTCACGCAGCCGCCGGTCGCCGCGGCTGATTGCCAGCGCGAGGATTGCGCCGGCGAGCGCACCGGCCAGGGCGCCAAGCAGGCCAATAATGACCAGGTGCACGGCCGGCGGCGTCCCGGCGGCGTTCGTCGCTGCTGACAGCAGCTTCGCCGGCACTTGCCCGCCTGGGCTGGTCGGCGAGCTGAGGTAGCTGATGTAGCTGGTGGCGACCGCGTTCGCGATGTCCTCTGCCCGCCCGGCCGTGGCAGCCTCGGCGGAGATCGAGATGACGTTGGAGGTCAGGCTCTTGACCTGCACGTGGCTGCGCAGCGCCTTGGCCGTCGGCGTCGGCTGAAGACTTCGCGCCGCGCCTGCCAGCACGGTGTTGCTGCTTGCGATCACTACCTGAGTCGGTATGTCACGAGTCACCGGCGGCAGCAAGACAAGCGCCTGGCTGGCAAGCAGGGGAGGGTGCAGCGCGGTGAAAACCGAGCCGGTGAGGAGGCCCACCGCAGCGGCGGCGCCGACGACGGCCTTGTACCGCCGCACGATCTGCAGGGACCTTCTCAGGTCCAGCGGTTGCTGGCTCATCTGGCTCCCTCGTGGATCCCCGTAACCTCACTGACCAGGGCATCACGGGCATGCCATGATACGTCCGATTGGTTACGCCCAGTGCCCGCCGCCGAGCTGGCGTCGAGGAACTCCAGCCGCGTGGCGAAGCTGACGCCGGACGCCGAGCGCCCGGCTCCGACGAGCGTGCAGGCGGGCACCCGCCGTCCGAGGCCGCCGGAGTACCAGCCCAGGATCGGGTCAGTTTCACCCCGGTGCAGGCTCCACCGCAGGCCGCGCGGAAGTTGCAGCCGCGCCGCTCCGGGCGTGACCGCGCCGGGCCAGCGCAGCGCCGCGCAGTCCCCGTCGAGTTCGGCCTGAACCTCGGGGCCCAGGTGGAAGGCAAGGCGGACGTCGTGACCGCCGCCGCCGATTTTGTCGAGGATCTCGATGCTGCGCGATCCCCGGTCCAGCCGGACCGACCTGCGGTGCACGGCCGGCTGGTCGAGCGAAGCGTAACCGTCGTGCTCTGCGGTCCACTGGGCGACTTGGCCGCCATCGAGCGCGTCGATCTCCCTGGCGTCCGCGTGCCGTAGCCAGAGGAACGGGCCGCCGTCGATGGACTGGCTCTGCCCGTCGATCTCGACGGTGTTGTGCGCGATCGTGGAGCGGAAATACGACCGCCAGTCCGGCTCGCCGTGGTAGCAGTAGGTGCCCGGATCGGCAAGGACCTCCACGCCGCCATAGCGGACCTCCACCGAAAGCGCGTCGGCATGCGCATGCGCGGCGATGCTGAGATATCCGTGCGGACCGCCATCGCACCGGCACCAGATCTCCGGGCGCTGCCCTGCGGCCGTGCGCAGCAGGGTCGTCCCGGCGTCGGCGAACCGCGATGGCCGCTGCCCGGGCCGGCCGGCCATCTCGCGAAGGGGGCCGGTCAGCGCACCCACGATCGAGCTGCCGGCGTCCGCCGCGGTGCGCGGCCACCAGTCCAGCCGCCCGAGCAATGCCTCCCCGAGCGCCAGCAACGATGGCCAGCGGTTTGCTACCGGAGCGTCGAGCAGCAGAGCTCGGCCGTCGTCGCAATCGCCTTGACGGGGCGGGCACAGCCGCTCATCGAGCAAGGCCGCGGCGCTGTCGACCGTCGCGCACAGCCGCTGCCATGCGGCCTCGCCCAGCGGGTGGCCGCTCGCCTCGGACTCAACCGCCGCGAGCAGCCCGAGCTCCGCGACGAAGCACTGGTAGCCGGACGCGAGCTCACGGCCGATTCCGGACGGGAAGGTATTGCGGGCCAGCTCGCGCTCCAGCAGCCGCGCGGAGGTCCGCCGCCACCGCTCGCTCTCCGGGAACCACGGGAAGGCGCAGCTGGCCACGAGCTGCCCGGCCGCCTCGGCGATGACATGGTTGTTGGCCGACGAGCCACGGCTCCGGAACGTGCCGAGGTACTGCTGGTGCCAGCGGATCTGCTGCACGGCCAGCAGGTCATGCTCGAACAGGCCGCCCACTCCTGGCCAGTCGTCCAGCAGCCGCCGGATCCAGGCCAGGCTGATCAGCCGGATGCCGATCTCGATACCGCTCGTCCAGTGCACGCCGGACAGGAAGGGGTTCTCGGCGTACCAGGAGCGCAGCTGGTCGGCTACCCGGCTGGCGTAACGCTCGTCGTGGGTGAGAAACCAGGCTGTGGCCAGCAACGTGAGGTGCTGCAGGCGGGAGATTTCCCAGACCTGCTTGATGTCGCCGGTTTGCTCCTGGGAACGATGATTGATCCGGAACGCGTACCTGTCCTGCGGGGACCGTCGGCCGGTAACCGGGTCGTGGAACCAGTCGGGGCGGACCAGATCGCTGCGGGCAACGCCCAATACCTCCCAGTCACCGCGAAGCAGTTGGTCCGCGGCGGCTAGCAGGTCCGCCTTGGCCGGCCCGGGTACCCGCGCAGCGGTATCCGGCGGAAGGATGGCGGTGAACCTGCGCTTGCAGGCCGGCCATCTCGCAGCCGTCGCAAGCTGCGCACGGCTCACCTGGCGGCCCGACCAGGCCAGGCGGAGTGCCTGGTCACGTGCGCGCCATGCCGCTTCGGTTGGCGACATCCGGGCTGCCCTGCGGGCGTACCAGCCAAGCCGCGAAGTGCGCATGCTTACACCAGCTCCGGACGACCACTCGACAGGCTCTCACCCACTGCGATAGTTGCCCTGGTGGTGGCTACCAGGGACTCAAGTGAGATGGGCATCGGCGCGCCGGTCCGGCAGGCGCCGAGAAACTGCTCAAGCTCATGGCGCTGGCCCTTGTCCACGCCGCCGCGCGACCGCTCGGAATTTCGCCGCCGTCCGGCCCAGACTGCGGCTTTCTGGAAGTTATCGAGCCGCGCGCTCCGCCCGCCGCCCGCCGCGTCCAGCGTCTCCTTCTGATAGCGAGGATTGCCAGTGGTCTGGTAGCTGACCGTGCCGATCGAGCCGTCCTCGAACCGCACGGTGGCCTGCAGGTCACCGGCCTCTGGCCCGGGTACGGCGTAGACCTCCGCGGGATGGCGGCCGGCCCACCAGCTGAGCGTGTCGATGAAATGGCCGCCCTCGCCGGCGAACCGCGACCCTTCCAGATCCTCGTTGAGATACCAGCTGTCGGCATCCAGCCGTCCCGCATTGACCAGGTATCGGGTCCCCGAGCCGCCACCTGGCTGGCCGAACCAGGACCTCATCTGCACCAGCAGCGGCGCGAAGCGGCGGTTAAACCCGACCATGAGCCGGTCGTTTCCGGTGCTCATGACGGTGTCCATGACCTGCTGCAGTTCCTCGCGGGTCAGCGCGAGCGGCTTCTCGACAAAGACGGCCTTCCCGGTCTGCAGCGCGCGGCAGACCATGTCGGCATGCGTGTGATGGCGGGTGACGATAAAGATCACGTCCAGCGACTTGTCCTCGAGCACGGCGTCTGCGCTCGTCGAGGCGGTCACGAAGCCGAACTTTCGCTGTGCGTTGACCGCCGACAATGATCTGGTGGTCGCGACGTGAGCCAGCTGGATGGTCTTGAGCCGGGCGAGGTGCGGCAGCAGCATCGATGACGCGTAGTTGCCGGCGCCGATGAAGCCAATCGCTGGCACCCCTTCGCCGACGCCGCGGGGCCCGGCCGGCCGGGTGGCCGCGACCACGCGGCTCGCGGCCGGCGCCGCACTGTCCGCTGGGCGCTCCGGATACTTGAGCAGGACCCCCACTGCCTTCAGCGAGCCGGTCGACAGGTCGTCGTAGACGGTGGTGGCCTGCTCCATCGGGAAGATGCCAGAGACCAGCGACTCGACCTCGATCTCCTTGCGCGCAATGAGGTCAAGGAAGCACTCAAGGTTGCGCCGCTCCGTCCAGCGGACGTAGCCCGCCGGGTAGTCGATGCCGTCAAGCTCATACCGCTCGTCATACCGCCCTGGCCCGTAGGACCGGGAGAAGCGGACGTCGAGTTCCTTGTCGTAGTAGGCGTTCCAGGGCAGGTCAAGCCGGGTCTTGCCGATGTCGATGACGCGGGCGCGGTCCCTGGCCAGCCGCGCGGCCGCCTCTACCGGCCCGTTGGACGATCCGCCCGCGGCCAGGAACACATGGTCGGCCCCGCGCCCGCCGGAGATCTCGGCGACTGCCTGCGACGCGGCGGCCATGCCCTCGTCATCGGGCGCGGCGGACAACATCGCGCCGGCCTGCTCAGCCAGCCGACAGCGGTCCTCGATCACGTCCAGCCCGACGACCTGGACACCGGCCGCGAGCAGCAGGCGGACCACGAGCTGACCGACCAGGCCGAGGCCGATGACGCACGCGGTCTCGCCCAGCTGGACCTCGGCGCGACGCACCCCATGCATGGCGATCGCCCCGACGGTGGCGAACGCGGCATGCTCCGGCAACACATCCCCGGGCACCCGAACACACAGGTTTTTCGGAATCCAGTTGTACTCGGCGTGCAGCGCGTACTCATTGCCGGCTGCCGCGACGAGCTGGCCGGCTTGGAATTCCTCGGCGCCGCGCCCCGCCTCGACCACCACACCGCAAAGCGAGTAGCCGAGCGGCGTGTACGAGTCGAGCCGGTTCATGACCTTCTTGTAGGTGGCGACCGCACCCTGCTGTGCCACCGAGTCGATGATCTTGCGCGCCTGATCTGGCCGCGCCCGCGCCATCCCGACCATCGACATCTTGGCCTCGGTCACCTTCATCATTTCCGTGCCGGTGGAGATGAGCGAGAACAGCGATTGCACGAGGACGCCGCCGGGACGGCACACCGGGGCCGGCACGTCGAGAACGCTGAGCTCCCCGGACTTGTAGTTCTGTGCTATCTGCTTCATTGCATCCTCTGGTCGAATGTGGTTGGCCTGCGCGGCGGGCATGCTCGGCGCTACACCGCCACGCCCTCTGACTGGGCGTGGCGATACCACAGCTCCAGCGTCAGCAGCTGCCATATCTGCTTGGATCGGTCCTCGCGGCCGGCGTACTCGTCGTGGATGAGCCGGGCCAGGGCATCCCGCCGGATCAGTCCGGAATCCGGCGAGCTCGCCGCCCACGAGCACGTCGCGGATGACCTCTTGCAGGTCACCGCGCACCCACGCCCGGAGAGGAGCGCTGAACGAGGCCTTGGGCCGGTGCGCGATCTCGCGCGGAAGCCAGCTCTCGGCAGCCCGCTTGAGCGCAACCTTGCCCTGGCGCCGCTGGATTTTCTCGCTGCCGCCGATTGAGAACGCCGCCTGCGCCACGACCGGATCGACAAAGGGAACTCGCACCTCGACGGATGCCGCCATGCTCGCCCGGTCGGTATAGGCGAGGTTGAGCCCGGGCAGAAACATCCGCGTATCGGCCAGGCACATGCGGTTGACCTCGTCCTGCAGCGAGTTGTCGTTGTAGACGTCGCTGTGCTCCTCGACGATCTGGTCGACGTAGCCGGCCAGATCAGGGCTTACCAGGGCCGCGAGCTCGGCGGGGTCGTACAACGTGTAGCTGCGGCGGAACCGCTGCTCCTCAGGCAGCTCGGCGAAGGTCAGGAAGCGCTTGGCCCAGCGCGCATAGCGCAGGCCTCGGCCCCCCGCGCTGACCGGAAGCCACCCCACGGCGGATCGCACCGGAGCGCGGACAAGGCCGCCAGGCAGCCTGCGGTACTTGCTGGCCATGAGGCACGCGAGATGCTTGCGATAGCCACCGAACAGCTCGTCGGCGCCCATCCCGGACAGCACCACCTTGATCCCGCGTGCCCGGGCGGCATCGCACATGAGGAATGTGTTGATTGCGGCCGGATCGCCGATCGGCTCGTCGAGCACATCGACGATCCGGGGCAGCATGTCGACGATGTCCGGCGAGATCTCGATCTCGTTCAGGTCGATGCCGTAGCGCGCCGCGACCTTCCGCGCGTAGACGGCGTCGTCCGGCATCGCCTCAAGCCGCTGGTCCTGAGAGCGGAAGGTGATGGTGTATGCGTCAATACCCGGCTCGGCCTGATGGGCCAGCACGGTGACGATGCTGGAGTCCAGGCCGCCGGACAGGAAGCTCGACACCGGCACGTCCGATACCAGGTGGGCGGCGACTGACTCCTCGATCACCGGGCCCAGGTCAGCTGGCGGCCCGGTCGCGGCCTCTGCTGCCATGTCCGCGGGACGCCAGTAATGCTGCACCGAGAACCTGCCGTCGGGGCGCCAGCGCGCCCACGAGCCGCCCGGGAGCTTCTGCACGCCGTCGATGGCGCACCGCTGCTCGGGCACCCAGTAATAGAGCATCGACGCCACCAGCGCGCCAGGCTCGATCCGCAGCTCGGAGCCCACCGCGGCCACCAGGGCCTTCAGCTCCGAGGCGAAGATCACGCCGCCGCCACGGGGCAGGTAGTACAGCGGCTTGATGCCAAGCGGGTCGCGCGCCAGGATGAGATCGCCGGTGCTCTCGTCGAGCAGCGCGAACGCGAACATGCCGCGGAACCGGCGCAGTGCATCAGGTCCCCAGCATCGCCAGGCCTCCAGCACCACCTCGGTGTCAGATCCGGTGGCGAACCGCACGCCGCGGCTGGCCAGCTCGGTCCGCAGCGCCTTGTAGTTGTACAGCTCGCCGTTGTAGACGAGCGTCATGCCATGCTTGGACAACGGCTGGTCGGCTGCGGCGCTGAGGTCGATGATCGAAAGCCGCCGGTGGCCGAGGTGCACCGCCACCCGGTCGTCCTCGTGACTCCAGAATCCCGCTCGCATCCGGCCCGCGATGCGCGATGCGGTCGCTCATGACGTCGACGAGCTTCAGTCCGTCGGGCTGCTGGTAGCACCCGGCTATCCCGCACATATCAGGCCTCGTTCCGGTCCAGCGTCTTATGGCCGCCGGAGATCAGGTCCCGGTAGACATCCAGGTAGGCGTTCCGCTGGTGATTCCAGGCAAGGTCGTTCTCGACCCGTGTTCGTCCCAGGCGGCCCATGAGCGAGCGGCCCCGCTCGTCGTCCATGAGCTCCACGATGGCTTCGGCATACAGGGACACGATGTTGGGCTTGACGTACACCGCGGCAGGGCCAGCTGAAACACGCGTCTCACGCAGGTCGAAGGCGACTACCGGAAGCCCGAAGGCCATGTACTCCATCGACTTGTTCATCGTTGACAGGTCGTTGAGCGGATTCTTTGGGTCTGGCGACAGGCCGACATCCGCAGTGGAAAGAATGCGCACGACGACTTCGTCCGGCACGCGCCCGGTGAACTCCACGTGACCAGCCAGGTCCAGCTCATCACGCAAGGCCACCAGTTCGTCGAAGCAGTCGCCCGAGCCGATCAGCGTGAAGGCGATGTCTTCCCGGCCGAGCTTGTGCACTACGAAGTCGGCGGCCCGCACGACGTTGTCCACGCCGTCCTGTGGCCCCATCACGCCGATATAAGCGGCCAGGAAACGGCGACCCCGGCGCAGCTCGGGGAATTCCTGACCGCGCCGCATCCGCTGCGGGTCGGGGCCAGTGCGGACGACCGTGACATCGGCCGGTGACTTGCCGCTCCTCGTCACGGCGATGTTCCGGTAGGAGTCGTTAGTGGAGATCACATGATTAGCGGTCCGGTGAGTCCGGCGCTCAAGTGCACGCAGCGCCCGGTAGGGCAGCCTCGGGCCACCCGGGAAGCGGGACTCATACAGCTCGGGGCACAAGTCGTGGTGGTCGAACACGAAGCGGGCACCGTCCAGGACTCGCAGGACCAGCGCAATCGGCCAGAAGATGTCGGGCGGGTTGCAAGCCTGGATTACCCCGAACCGGCCGGACCTGCGTGCCTTCATCGTCAGCCACGCGGTAGCGAGGAACGAGTAGACGTATTCCGTGACGAAGTCGAGCTTGCTGCCGCCAGGCGCGTATGGCTTGTACTTGTACAACTCCACCGCGTCGATTACCTCATGCGACGGGTCACCATCGCCCTTGGGGCAGACCACTGCGACCTGGTGACCGACGGAGGTAAGCGCCTTGCACTCAAGCCACACTCGCCGGTCGAAGGGCACTGGGAGGTTCTGCACGATGATCAGGACGCGGGTCACCAGCTGAGCCCTTCGTAGCCGGGGAGGGCTTCCACGTCGCTGCCCAGCCGCCCGCAAAGGTCGATCAGATGGCGCGGCGAGCTTGCCAGCAGCGCGTCGACCACACCGCGGTCACTCGACGAGACAATTGCTACGTCTGCTCCGTGCAGCGCGGCGGCGGGCTCACGGGCGAGCAGCCGCCCCAGGTGTGGCAGCTTCGACTCGACATGGCGGCGGTTGGCGCCCACCAGGCGGGCCGGATTGACGACCGGGTCATAGATGCGGACGTCCAGTCCCTTGCCGATCAATCGCTCCGCTAGCTCGACCTTCGGGCTCTCCCGCAGGTCATCGGTATTCATCTTGAAGCTCAGGCCGAGCAGGGCGATGGACCGTCCATCACACGCGACGACACGGTCTACCACCTCGCTGATCACCAGTTCGTTCGTGGCCAGGGTCCCGGCGAGCAGGGGCAGGTCCGCGCCGTTCATGCGGGCCAGGTGCAATAGCGATCTGAGGTCCTTGGGCAGGCAGGAACCGCCGAAGGCGAATCCAGGGCTCAGGTAGCTCGGCGAGATGTTCAGCACCCGGTCCTCGCAGAACAAGGACATGACCTCGCGGGAATCCACGCCGAGGAGGCGGAACAGCCGAGCCACTTCGTTGGCGAAGGAAACCTTGGTGGCGTGGAACGCATTGCAGGCGTACTTGAGCGCCTCGGCGGTGCGGATGTCCACTACTCGCACCGGCTGGTCGAGGAAGCTGAATACGCTGCTGACCGCCTCAGCGACCGCGGGGTCGGAGGTCCCTGCGACGACAAACGGCGAGGCGAAGAAGTCGGCGATCCCGGAGCCTTCCCGGAGGAACTCCGGGCACATCGCGGCGCCGACGGCGATACCGGTGTCGGCCAGCCCGCCGGTGAGCGCCGGGAGCACTTCATCTTCGACCGTCCCCGGCGGAACAGTGCTGCGGATGATAACGCTGTGCCGACCGGACGCCGGCGGCGGCAGGATGCGCAGCGCCGCCACGATGTCGTCTACCGCGCGCCGGACGTAAGACAGATCCGTGCCGCCGCGGGCCGTCGACGGCGTGCCGACGCATACCAGCGAAACGTCCGCCCCGTCAAGGGCGTCGGCGCACGACGTCGTCGCTCTTAACGTGCTGCCCGCTACCGCCTGGCCGACGAGTTCGTCAAGACCAGGTTCCGCCACCGGGCTGCGGCCGGCGTTGATCTCCTCGACCTTGGCTGCGTCGACGTCCACTCCCCAGACGTCGTGGCCGTTGGACGCCATGCAGGCTGCCGTCACGGTGCCGACATAGCCGAGACCGACCACTGCAAGCTTCATCAGGTCACCTCAAATTGTCCTCGCGCGCGGGCCTGCATGCATAGGAACATCTACAGGGTGACCTTGATACGCAAAAGCCTCCTAAAGTCAGGATGTCAGCAGGAATTCAGCCATCCTCTACGTACAGTGACGGAAATACTTCGATGAGCTACTGCCCGTGGATTTGTTACGAAGAGGTCACAGGCCCCGGATGTATCAGAACGGGGCCGTCGCGTGTCCTCTGATTGCGGGCTGGCTGTCTGCCGCCCGGTCAACTCGTCTTCAAGGTCTGGGGTTTTGCGATGAGGGTCCTCGTTGCCGGCGATCGTGGTTACATCGGAGCTGTTCTCGTTCCCTTTCTGCGCTCGGCCGGTCATGAGGTCGACGGGCTTGACCTGGGCCTTTACGAGGGCTGCGACCTCGGCCCCGCGGCCGCCGCCGGGCGGCCGCCGCGCGATATCAGGGATGCCGAGGCCGGCCAGCTAGCCGGTTACGATGCGGTGGCCTGCCTGGCGGCACTGTCCAATGACCCGCTCGGCCACCTCAACCCGGCCACCACGTTCTCGGTGAACCTGGCGGGGACGCTACAGCTGGCGAAGGCCGCCAAGGAGGCCGGCGTTGAGCGCTTCCTGTTCGCGTCGTCGTGCAGTCTCTATGGCGCGGCAGGCTCCGACGGGGTGACCGAGGACGCGGATCTGTTTCCGGTCACGCCGTACGGCGAGACGAAGGTCGCGGCCGAGCGTGAACTCTCGCTGCTGGCTGATGACAACTTCAGCCCGACCTACCTGCGCAATGCCACCGCCTACGGTGCCTCGCCGCGGCTGCGCCTTGACATCGTCGTGAACAACCTCACCGCGGTCGCGATGACGACAGGTCAGGTGCGGCTGGAGAGTGACGGGTCGCCGTGGCGGCCGCTCGTGCATATCGAGGACATCAGCCGTGCGTTCCTCGCCGTGCTCGAGGCCCCGCGTGAGCTCGTGCATGACGAGGCTTTCAACGTCGGCCGCCCGCAGGACAACGTGCAGGTCCGCGACATCGCTGAGATGGTCCGCGATGCTGTGCCCGGATCAAGTCTGTCCTTCGCTGCAGGCGCCGGGCCGGATCTGCGCAATTACCGCGTCGATTTCGCCAAGCTGGCCGGGACCTTCCCGGAGCTGAGCCTGCGCTGGAGCACCCGGGAGGGGGTAGCCGAGCTTGTCCGCGCTTTCACTGACCACGGCCTGACCTACGACGACTTCATGTCATCACGCTTCGTCCGGCTGCGGCGGATAAATGAGCTGATGGCAGCCGGCCTCATCGACGAGATGATGCGGCGGCGCACAGACGAGCAGTTCGCCATGCCGGAGGCCGGAACCGGGCCTGATGCATTGCTCCTGCCCAGCTCACGGGCGCTGCGGCCTACGTGAGGTGGTAGCGGCCGACGCTGCCAGTGGCAGCGAATCCGACGGCCATCCTGGGCACAGTCCCCCCTCCCAGGGCAGGCCTCGGCACAGCGTATACAGGGTAGATTTGGCAGTTGATGCCGATGGTCCTGGGGGGGCGACAGTGCTCAAGAGGCCCCGGCCGAAGTTGCTCTCCCGGCTGCCGCTCCAGGCCGGCCGCCGCCTTGGCTGGGGGCTGGTGGACCAGGCAGTTTCCAGCCTGACCAACTTCGCCATCAGCCTCTACGTTGCCCGCACGCTGGGTGCCGTGCAGTTCGGCGCTTTCAGCCTCGCCTACGTTACCTATTCGTTCGCGCTCAGCGCCTCCCGCGGCCTTGCCACCGACCCCTTGATGGTCAGGTTCAGCGGCGCGGAGCTCCCGGCCTGGCGACGGGCCGTGGCGAGCTGCACGGGGACCGCCACCGCCGTGGGCCTGGTGACCGGCGCTGCCGCGGTCGGCGCGGCCGCGCTGCTCAGCGGCACGGCAAGGGGTGCCTTCCTGGCGCTCGGACTGATGCTGCCCGGCCTGCTGCTGCAGGATAGCTGGCGATATTCGTTCTTCGCGCTCGGCCGCGGCGGCCAGGCCTTCCTCAACGACCTCATCTGGGCAGCGGCCCTCGTGCCCGCCCTGCTGTTCCTGCGGGCGACCGGCCGCGAGACCGTTTTCTGGTTTGTCCTCGTCTGGGGCGCGGCGGCAACGGTCGCTGCTGCCGCCGGGCCGCTGCAGGCACGGGTCATGCCCAGGATCGCGCGCGCACGCGGATGGGTGTCGGAGCATCGTGACCTCGGGCTTCGGTACCTGGGTGAGAACACGGCCAGCAGCGGCACCTCGCAGCTGCGCATCTACGGGGTCGGCCTAATTGTGGGCCTGGCCGCTGTCGGCTATGTACAGGCTGCCAGTACGCTGATGGGCCCCTTCCTGGTTGTCTTCATGGGGATATCCCTGGTCGCGGTGCCGGAGGCCGCCCGGGTGCTGCGTAAATCTCCCCGGCGCCTGCGGTTGTTCTGCGTCCTTGTTGGCGGCGGACTCGCCGTCGCGGCGCTCGCCTGGGGGGCCGCGCTGCTCGTGCTGCTGCCGAGGGGGCTCGGGGACTGGCTGCTCGGCCCGATCTGGCGGCCAGCCTACGAGCTGGTGCTGCCGCTCACCATTGCCCTCATGGGCGCGTGCGTGTCGGCAGGCGCCACCGCCGGGCTGCATGCCCTGGGGGCCGCGCGGCGCAGCCTGCGCGCCATGGTCATCACGTCGGCCGCGTATCTGATCGGTGGCCTGGTTGGCGCCTATTACGGCGGCGCCCTCGGAACGGTGCTGGGCGTCGCCGTGGCGACCTGCCTGGGCACGCTGTTCTGGTGGTGGCAGCTGCACGCGGCGCTGCGGGAGTCCGCCGGCGCGAGCGCGCCCGGCTCGGCCCGATCGCAGCGCCTGGCCCCGCGCCACCGCAGGCCCGCCTTGCGGCTAAAGCGCCGCCGGCCGCCGGTGCGGCCCCGCAAGCGCCGGGAGTGGGACGAGCGGATCCGCCTGCGCGGGCAGCTGGACACGCTACCCGGCCAGGTTTTGCCGCTGGAGATCATGCTCCGTCAGCATTCTGACCGCCCGCAGGCGACGGAGCCGATCCGGCCTGAGGAAAGTGAGAGCGCATGAATTGCCCAGTATCCGGTCGGCCGCCGTTGATCTTGATTAAGGTGCATTTGGACTGTACGCGGTAGGGTCGCCGAGTTGCCCCGGTTACCGGCGATTGGCGCACCTGACCTCCGGTACGGCTACGACGTAAGAATAAGGAGACAAGGAATATGAACGCGGTACCTCGGTTGAGCATCGGGCTCCCGGTTTACAATGGCGAGCACTATCTCGCCGAATCGCTCGACGCCCTGCTTGGTCAGAGTTACGAGGATTTCGAGTTGATCGTCTCGGACAACGCGTCGACCGACGGGACGGCCGATGTTTGCCGTCGCTACCAGAAAATGGACTCGCGGATCCGCTATGTCCGCCAGCCGCGGAATATCGGCTGCGCCCCGAACCATAACTTCCTCGTGCAACATGCCAGCGGCGAGTTGTTCAAATGGGCGTCCGACGACGACCTGTATGCCCGCGACCTGCTCAGGCTTTGCGTCGAGGCTCTCGACGAGCACCCCGATGTCGTGCTCGCCCACTCCTGGACTGCGATGATCGACACGTCCGGCGCCGTCACCAATGCGATCGAGTACCCGCTAGCCACGTCCTCCACGCGGGCGCCGGAGCGGTTTCGGAGCATGCTGTTCGATGAGGGCGGCGACGACGACGGCGGCGTCATCCGCATGGACGTGCTCCGCCGGGTGGCGCCGCTCGACAGCTACTACCACTCGGACCGGACTATCATCGCCGAGCTCGCTTTGCATGGCCGGTTCTATCAGGTGCCAGACTGGCTCTACTTCCGGCGAGATCATCCAGACCGGGCGCTGCGGGCTTTCCCGACCGTGCGTACCTGGTGCACGAACCTTGACCCGCGCCGGGCCGACCGGCTACGGCACCCGACCGCCCGGCTGTGGGCCGAGTACATCTGGGCATATGTGGCCGCGATCCGGCGCGCGCCGCTGTCGCCGGCCGACCGGCGTGAGTGTTACCGCCAACTCGCGCAATGGGCGGCCAACCGGGCTCGCCGGGGCCGTACCGGGCCGCCCGAGCCCGGCATTTCCGCTCCGCGCGCTGACATCTTGGTCGACGCAGTCGTGCCAGGCCGGGAGAGCAGGCCAGCGTGACCTCTCGCAGGCTCGCCGGCCTGCCTGAGCGGTCCGCCGCCGCCCCGAGGGTCGGCTTGTTCGGCCTCCTCGGCTCGGGCAACATCGGCAATGATGCCTCCATGGAGTCGGTGCTCGGGTACCTTAGCGCTGAGCATCCCGACGCCATCGTTGACGCCATGTGCATGGGGCCGGAGAAGCTCCGGGACGATTACGGCATCGAGGCTATCCCCCTGCTCTGGGTACGGAAATACGAGCAGCGTTCATCGGGCCGGACATTGATCGCGGTCAAGGTGCTCGGCAAGGTCGTCGACGCGTTCAGGACGGCGTCCTGGGTCCGCCGGCACGATGTGGTGATCGTGCCTGGCATGGGTGTCCTTGAGGCAAGCCTTCCGCTGCGGGCGTCCGGCGTCCCGTACGCGATGTTCTTGCTCAGCGCGTCCGGCAGGTTCTTCGGGACCAAGGTTGCGCTAGTCAGTGTCGGCGCCACCGTGATAAATCAGCGGCTGACGCGGTTGCTGTTCAGCTCGGCCGCACGGCTTGCCTGCTACCGCTCCTACCGAGACATCCCGTCACGTGACGCAATGCGCCGCCGCGGCCGGGATAGCGCGCACGATCCTGTCTATCCCGATCTTGTGTTCGGCATCCCGGCACCACCCTTCGATCCGGGCGACCCGCTGACCGTCGGCGTGGGCGTGATGGAGTTCTATGGCACCAACGACGACCGTGGCCGGGCTGAGGAGATCCATGCCTCCTACGTCGGCAACATGAAGTGCTTCATCCGGTGGCTGGTCGACAACGGCCGCAGGATCAGGCTATTTGTCGGAGATGCGTCCGACGACAGCATGGTCCAGGAAATCATGGACGACCTGCGGGAACACCGGCCAGGACTGGATCCGTCGCGAGTGGTCGCGGACCCGGTAGGCTCATTCGCGGAACTCACCCGGGCAATGGCACCGGTCAGCACCGTTGTCGCTACCCGCTATCACAATGTTATTTGCGCGCTCAAGCTCGGCAAGCCCACGATTTCAATTGGTTACGCCGACAAGAACAGGACCCTGATGGCGGACATGGGGCTGGCCGAGTTCTGCCAGTCCGCCAGCTCGCTGGACGTCGACCGGCTGATCGAGCAGTTTACGGAACTAGAGCGCCGTTCAGGGCAACTGAGGCGAACGATCGCGGATCGCTGCGCGGCACAGGCGCAACACCTCGACGGGCAGTTCGCGGCCCTGTCCGCCTTGCTCGTTCCGGCCGGGCGCCGGGCGCCTGCCAGCCCGAAGATCAGGTCTACTCGCGCAGGCATCCGCTAGGCGTTAGCTCGGCCTGGCTGGCAGGCGTCAACTCGGCTCGGCTGGCAGCCCCCAGGCCGCGCGCTTCGTCAACCGCGCGGCCTGAGGGCTGGCCTGACCGGCCTGCCGGGCAGCACTGTCGCGATGCCGTCCTCAATACCGCGGCGGTATATCGGCATCAGCTCGGCAACCGCATCGATGGTATGGCGGATCGCTGCCGGGTCGTGGGCGGCGCACACCACGAATGACGGTGCCAGAATTCCCCGTCCCACCAGCTCCTGCAGTACCAGAGTGCGAAACGCCTGGCTGGGCTGCCCCTGCTCGTCTCGTGCTACATAAGACAGGTTGCAATCACGCCCGCGCAACTCGAAATGCGAGCTCAGCCCGGCGTCAGCGGTCACCTCCTCGATGCCGCGCCGCAGTTCGCCGCCGATCTGATGCAGCCGCTCGGCGGTATGTTCGCGCTGGTAGGTGTCGATAACGGCCAGCATGGCGGCTAGTGCCCATGGTTGCGCGGACGCCGTCTGCGACAGCAGGAAGACCCGATCGACGTCATCGACGTAGCCGCCCAGCCGCATCACATCCCGCCGGCCGGCCAGCAGCGACAGCGGGAATCCGTTAGCGATGCCCTTGCCGAATATGCAGAGGTCTGGCTCGATGCCGTAGACGAACTGGGCACCGCGCTCATGCCACCGGAATCCGGTGATGATCTCATCGAGAATAAGCAGTGCCCCGTGCTGGTCACAAAGCCGACGCAAGCCGGCAAAGTAGCCAGGCGCAGGCGGCTCGACAGTTTCTGCTTCGAGCACCACCGCCGCAATCTGGCCGGGATACGCTTCGAAGAGCCTGGCCAGGTCCGGCAGGTCGTTGTAAGAGAACTGCACTGTTAGGCGCTCGGCTGCCGCCGGGATCCCCGCGGACATCGGCGTGGTAACGATGAACCAGTCGTCGGTGGAGAAAAAGGGATGCTGCTTGCACACGGCGACTATTTCACGGCCGGTATAGGCCCGGGCCAGGCGCACCGCCGCCGTGGTGGCATCGGAGCCGTTGAGCCCGAACTTGACCATCTCTGCACTCGGTATGAGATCGGTAACGCGCTCCGCGGCTTCGAGTTCCATCCGATGCGGGCGGACAAAACTGATGCCATCAGCCAGCCGGCTGCGGACGGCATGCACCACCGGCTCGAATCCGTGACCGAGTATGGTCGAGCGCAAGCCGCTGCCGAACTCAACGTACTCGTTGCCGTCGAGGTCCCATACCCGGCATCCAGAGCCGCGCTCGATCACCGGTGCCAGGCCGGCCGGGTACTGGTCGTCTCCCCTGGCGTAGGTATGCGCCCCGCCAGGAATGAGGGCGTGCACAGCTGACAGATGGGCGTTGGACGCCGCGAAGCCCTTCATCTACGCGTTCTGCCAGGGCGGCGGGAACTCTGCGGCCGGCCGCCGGGCGCGGCCACATCGACGCGGACATTCATTGTGGTTACCTTTCATGTTCCTCAGCTGTCAGTGTCCGGCGCGAGGCGCTCGGGCGAAATGATGGACTTCACGCAGTAGAACGCCTCGGCATAGCGCGCCCGGCACTCGACGCCACGGAGCCGGGCCATGCCCAGAAAAACCTCGTCGTCCCACCAGTCCCGGCCTCGCTGGGACGGGAAGCACTTGTGCAGCAGCTCGACCTTCCGCCGGGCCGTGCCCGCCGACAGCGGAAAGTAAATCGATGGACGGCCGAGGTCGCCGTCCCATTTCGGGATCTCGTACGCGAGGTAGAGGGCGTCGCGGAAGGCGGTTGACACGATCTCGCCGATAGTCCGGTGATCTTGATGCGCGTCGTCGCGCGACGGGGCGACGACGAGATCTGGCGAGCAGGATCGCGCCACCTGCTCAAGTACTGCCTTGACGTCCCGCCAGGCCGCCGGGAGCCGGCCCTCGGGCAGCTTGTGCAGTTCGATCGTGAGGTCCGCGGCCGGCGCGAACGCGCCGGCCGCCTGGCGCGCCTCGTCCTGGCGATCCGTCGTCCCGGTCAGCACGACATAGCGGAGCTGCAAGCCCGGATAGCTGCCGGCGAGGCTGAGCAGCGTCCCGCCGACGCCGATCTCGATGTCGTCGGGGTGGGCGCCAACCGCGAGCACGGACAGCGGTCTGCCCGGCGGCGGCTTCAGATGCAGTGGCAGCACGAGCGGATCACCGTGGCCCGGGCATCGCTGCGTGATCGGGAACCCGGTCACCGCCAATATCCAGCAACGGGTCACTGACCAGGGCATCTGCTCCTGACCGCTCTGGGTCCCAGATCATCCAGGGGCACTTTCCCCGGTGGTACATCTCTTCTAGCTGTGCGCGCTCCTTCACGGTGTCGGCGGGCGTGTAGTACCCCTTATACGGATAGGCGAGCACGCGACCCTGGGGTACCAGCCGCACGATCGCATCATCAACGAGATCCTCGCCTTCGTTGAGATGATCGAATATCTCGGGCCGGAGCACGAAGTAGCCGCCGTTCTCCCATTGCCGTAGGTCTTGCATGGGAGTCACCTGGGTTATCAGCCCGGTGTCGCCGATATCCACCACATGGTGCGATGACTGAAGCGGCACGGCCAGGAGGCCGGCCACGGCGGTGCTAGCCTCGAAGCGCTTGATCATGTCGGGCAGCGGCGCGTTCGTGAGGACGTCAGCGTAGTTCGCCAGGAACACCGGCTCGTCTTCGACGAATCGGCGAACGCGACGCAGCCGTTCGCCGATGGGGGAGTTCAGCCCTGTGTCTACGAAGGTAATCCGCCAGTCGGAGATGTCAGTACTGAAAAGCCTGACCTCGCTGGCGCCCTTCTCCAGCACGAAGTCGTTGGACCTGGTTTCGTCGTAGTTCAGGAAGAAGTCCTTGACCGCCGAGGCGCCGTAACCAAGACAGAGCACGAAGTCGGTATGCCCATAATGCGCGTAGTAGCGCATGACGTGCCAGATCAGCGGGCGCTCCCCGACCATAGCCATCGGCTTGGGGCCGCTGGTGACGCCATCGCGCATCCGCATGCCGAGGCCACCGCAGAACATGACGACCTTCATAGAACCTCACTCCTATTCAGCTAGTTCAACATTCAGGCGATTTCAAGTGCGGGGATCGGGAACACCAGCTGACCCCCCCATGACCGGACGTACTCAAGCTGCTCGCTGATCTCCTCCCGGAGATTCCACGGCAAGACGAGCACGTAGTCCGGCCTGGTCTCGGCGAGACGCGCGGGCGCATAGATCGGGATATGCGTGCCCGGGAGGAACATCCCCTGCTTCACCGGGCTTCGGTCAACCGTGTACTCCATCAGATCCGCTCGGATGCCGCAGTGATTGAGCAGCGTGTTGCCCTTGCCGGGAGCACCATAGCCAGCCACCGACCGGCCTTCCGAGGCTGCAGTCAGCAGGAATTCCAGCAGGTCGCTCTTGATTTTCAGCACCTGGCCGGCGAAGCCCGCATGGCCGGCCACCGTGTGCAGCCCGGCGGCTTCCTCCTCGCCGAGCACCGCCTTCACCCGCGTGCTGGGCTCGCCGGCCTGGGCCTCGGGGCGGGCGTAGACGCGGAGCGAGCCGCCATGGGTGCCGAGTTCCTCGACGTCAACCACCCGCAGCCCCGCCGTGGCAAGCGCGCGCGAGGAGGTCAGCAGGGAAAGATACGAGAAATGCTCGTGGTAGATCGTGTCGTACTGCCGCCGCTCGATCAGCCGCAGGAGGTGCGGGAACTCCAGCGTTACCAAGCCGGTGTCCTTGACCAGCTCGCGCAGGCCGGCGGCGAATCCCCGGATGTCCGGAACATGAGCGAAGACGTTATTCGCCGCGACCAGGTCCGCCTGCCCGCTCCGCTCGGCGATCTGGAGGCCTGTCCCGGCCCCTAGGAACTGCACTTCCGTCGGGATGCCGCGGGCGCGGGCGGCCTCGGCCACGTTCGCTGCAGGCTCGACGCCTTGCACCGGGACACCGCGGGCCAGGAAGTGCTGCAGCAGGTAGCCATCGTTGCTTGCGACCTCGGTGACCAGGCTGTCCGGCGTGAGGCCGAGCCGGCCGATCATCGCATCGGCATATCGCTTCGCGTGCGCCACCCATGAATCCGAGTACGACGAGAAGTAGGCATAGTCTGAAAAGATATGTTCGCCAGATACATAGGCGGGGATCTGCACAAGCAGGCAGGCATCGCACAGCCGTACGTGTAGCGGGTAGAACTTCTCCGCCTCGTCGAGCTGCTCCTTGCCAAGGTAGCTCTCGCAAAGCGGAGACATCCCCAGGTCAACGAACGTGCGGGTAATTTCCGCATCGCACAGGCGACACAGGTGTAGCGACGACATACTTCCCCAAACTGCCGATTGGTCGGCGAGCAGAATAACACTGATCGTCTCGATACCGGAAATCATTGCTAAAATCAGGAATTATCCGCCATGCCCAAAGGGCGCCTCCAGGATTCGCCTGTGTGCGTGCGGGTCCAGGCCGGGCGGATAGACGGCCGGCGCGGTGATGCTTCGGACTGCGATACGGTCGGGCCAGCGGTACGGGCGGCGCACGGAGCGAGTCGTTCCTGCGATACGGGGAGACGGCCAGCGTCGGCACCGCGCCCCTCGGCCCTCGGCCGCCGCTTCCGCAGATCCAGTCGAGAGGAGAGCGTGTATGGGCGAGCCTGCCTGCCGGGCCTGCCGTGGGCAGGCCGGCCACCTGGTACTCGACCTCGGTGCGCAGCCGCCCTGCGACTATTTTCCGCGTCGTGATGACCCCGGGCCCGATCCGGAGTACCCGTTGCAGATGTGGCTGTGCTCGTCGTGCGGACTGGCGCAGCTGGTCGCCGACCCGACCGTTCCGGAGGAGCCGAGGGGCGCCGAGCCTGCCGCGCTGGTCGCGCAGGCGGCCGATGCCGTGCAGCGGGTCGCCGCGGCTGGGCTGCTGCAGGCCGGCGGCCGGGTCGCCGAGTTCGGCAGTCCGCACGGCGGTTCCTGGCTCGGGTTGCTTGCCCGGCATGAAGTCTCGCCATCGGCCGACGGCGAGCCGGCCAATGTGGTCCTCGACTGCTTCGGCCTGATGCACGCCGCGAGCCAGTCCGCAGGCCTCGCCGAGCGAGTGGCCCGGGTGGCAGCGGGCGGAGTGCTGCTGCTGCAGTACCACTCGCTGGACACGATCATCCGTTGCGGCCAGTGGAACGCGCTCCGGCATGGGCACTACGCGTACTACTCGACGACGGCCCTCGCCGCCATGCTGGCCGCGAACGGCTTCAGCCCTCGCCTGGCCTGGCAGTTCGAGCTCTACGGCGGCACCGTCCTGCTGGCCGCCAGCCGGGACGCCGATGCGGGCGTCAGGCCGGACGGCTCGGTGCAGTCGCTGCTTGCCGAGGATGCCCGAGTCGGCGTCCGTGACCCGGTAGTGCTCGGCGGCCTGCAGCGCAGTGCCCGCGCCAGGGCCGACGGGCTGCGCGACTGGCTGGTCGCCGAGCGGTCGGCCGGGCACAGCGTGCTCGGCTACGGCGCCGCCTCGCGCGCGGTTGCCCTGTTGCGCTGGGCCGGAGTGGACCGCACGCTGTTGCCCGCGGTGATAGACGCCTCGCCAGCCAAGCAGGGCTTGCGGATGCCAGGAACCGACATTCCCGTCGTCAGCCCAGCGCAGCTCACCGCTCGTCGACCGGCCGCCGTAGTGCTGTTCCTCGCGGACCTGATGCCAGAAGTCCGCACAGCATTTCCCGAGATAGAAGCCGCAGGCGGGCGATGGGTGGACGCAGACACGCTCAGCCGCTGCCCGGCTGGCGGCTGACCGGAATCGCATCGGATCCTGCCGTTGCGGCAGCCGATAAGGATGCTTGCAGCAGCTCACGTAGCCGCTCCAGGCACCGCCCGCGGGTAGGGCCGATGCTGCCGACCGGAAGCCCGAGCTGGTCGGATATCTCGGCGTAGGATGCCGGCGGATCAGCCATCAGCAGCTCGAGCAACCGCTGCCACCGCCGGGGCAGCCGGGAAAGCGCCGCACGGACGGCCTGGGCCCGCTCGTCGGCGAGCAGCCGCTCATCGACGGGCGGCTCGTGTGCCACATCGCCCTTCAGGGCCACGTCGTCCTGTACCAGCACCACTCTCTTGCGTGCCGCCACGTTGCGCAGGCACTCGTTCCGCGCGGTGGCTGCCAGCCAGGAACCCACCCGCGCCGGGTACTCAAGACGGTCGATGTGCTCCAGCAAGCGCAGCCAGGTCGCCTGGGCGACGTCAGCAGCGTCGCTTTCCACCAGCCTGAAGTCACGGGTCATGGCCCAGATGAGCCTGGCGTACTGGTCGACGAGGCGTTCCCACGCCCACCGGTCCCCTTCAGCAGCGCATTGCACCAGCCGGGCGACGTCGGAGGCGCCAACAGGCTGCTCCGTCATCGTGGTGACGGCGTAGCCAACCGGCGCGGCTCGGCGCAGGTGGCTGCTTGCCCGGGCGGCCCGGCGCCCGGCGGTTTGCCGGGCGATCGTGCTTTCCACCCGGTGACCGACGTCAGCGACAGCGCTACTCACGCAAAGTCCCCCAAAGTATCCCAACGCACCGCATCGGCCATCTACAGCGCCCGCGGCAGCCCCTCGTGGAGACCGAACCAGCGCCACCTATAAGACATGACGCCCAGCTCGGCCAACTGGTTGACGTAACCCCCGATGAACGAAAATACCATTTCGTCGCGGATTTATACAGTCATGGTCACTGAGAGTACCCGATCCCGGTAACCGTCCAAGCCACGCCTGTGGTCAGCGACGACATCGGAGCCAGGCCTCGCGCGGCACTGCCTCCCGCTGTCCCGGCGGCTGTCCGGTACGCTCGGTGGCCTGCGAGAGTTCGGGCGGCCCGGCGAACCGGACCAGGCAGGCACCGCTGTCGCGGTCCGGACACCCAGCGGTCGCGCCTGGTGGCTGGGTCACCATCCACCGCGCCGCCCGCGCCTCCCGCCAGGCCATATTGCAGCGAGTAAAGCGCGGCGCACGTGTGACAACGCCAGCATCCGCCGGGAGCGGAGGCCCCTCTCCTTCATGACATCAGGGCGGCACCTATCGACATTGCGGGCCGTGTCACCCGCTTACTCGCGGTTCGGGCCTGAACTGAAGGTGCGAACGCATACTGGTATGCTCAAGTTCCTGATATCGCAATCAAGACCTCGTAAGGGTACTGACGATGGCAGCGCGTCAAGGAATGCCCAGTTCCACATGATAGTGACGTCGAGCACGATAGGTTTACCGTCATGAAGGCACTGGTTCTGGCTGGGGGCGCGGGGACTCGGTTACGGCCACTCACCTACACCTCGGCCAAGCAGCTCATCCCGGTTGCCAACAAGCCGGTCCTGTTTTACGGCCTTGAGGCTATCCGGGATGCCGGTATCACGGACGTGGGCCTTGTCGTCGGAGACACTGCGAGTGCCATCCGGTCCGCAGTCGGCGATGGATCGGGATTTGGTATCGATGCCACATACATTGGCCAAGATGCCCCGCTTGGTCTCGCCCACGCCGTGCTCGTGGCACGTGATTTCCTCGGCGATGAGGACTTCGTCATGTACCTGGGGGACAATTTCATCATCGGTGGCATATCAGGTCTGGTCGACGAGTTCCGCAGCGCCAGGCCCGACGCGCAGATCATGCTTACCCGGGTACCCGATCCACGCCAGTTCGGCGTGGCCGAGCTTGATGAAGCCGGGCATGTCATCGGCCTAGAGGAGAAGCCAGCGCGGCCGAAGAGCGACATGGCGCTGGTCGGCGTTTACATGTTCACGCCCGCTGTGCACGAGGCCGTGCGCCAGCTGAGGCCCTCATGGCGCAACGAGCTGGAGATCACCGAGGCGATTCAGTGGCTCATCGACCAGGGCCGGAAGGTGACGTCAACTCTCATCTCCGGGTACTGGAAGGACACCGGGAACGTCACGGACATGCTCGAGGTCAACCGAATGGTTCTCGAGGGTGTCGAACCATCGCAGCGCGGAGTGGTGGATGAGGCGAGCGAGCTCATCGGGCGCGTGGTGATCGGGGAAGGCGCGAAGGTTGCCGGATCGCGCATCGTCGGCCCAGTGATCGTCGGTGCCGGCACGACCATTACCAGCTCCTACGTCGGCCCGTTCACCTCTATCGCGGAGGGCTGCGATATCGCCGACAGCGAGATCGAGTACTCCATAGTGCTGCGCGGGGCGTCTATTCAGGGAGTGCGGAGGATCGAGGCGTCCTTGATCGGGCATGAGGTGCAGGTCACCCCGGCACCGAGGGTCCCCAGGGCGCATCGCCTGATCTTGGGTGATCACAGCAAGGTTCAGATCAGCTCCTGACGCCGTGGAGCTGCGGCGACCGGCCGACGCAGGCAGGAGGAACGCAGATGTCCGCGCCACAGGGGAAACCCGCGCCGTGGTGATGAGGATCTTAGCAACTGGCGGCGCAGGCTTCATCGGCTCGCATTATGTGCGAACAGTTCTCGCCGGCGGGTATCCGGGCCTGGATGATGCCAGGGTGACCGTCCTGGACAAGCTCACCTACGCGGGCAATCTGGCAAACCTAGAACCCGCCGCCAGCAGCCCGCGGTTTACGTTCGTGCAGGGGGACATCTGCGATCCGGTGCTGCTCGGGTCAGTCGTCCCCGGGCACGATCTGGTGGTCAACTTCGCCGCCGAGACACATGTCGACAGGTCGATCGAGGGAGCGTCGGAGTTCGTCACCACGAACGTGACCGGCGTCCAGGTCTTGCTGCAGGCGTGCCTTACCGCGTCCGTGCGCCGGGTGGTGCAGGTCTCGACGGACGAGGTGTACGGCAGCATCGCCACGGGATCATGGGCCGAGGGCTCGATGCTCGAGCCTAACTCGCCGTATGCCGCCGCGAAGGCCGGCGGCGACCTGATGGCGCGCGCCTTCGCGCGTACGCACGGGCTCAACGTCAGCATCACGCGCTGCTGCAACAACTACGGCCCTTATCAGTATCCCGAGAAGGTCATACCGCTGTTCGTCACCAACCTGCTCGACGGGCTGAAGGTCCCGCTGTACGGTGACGGCCGCAACGTGCGCGGCTGGGTGCACGTCGACGATCATTGCCGCGGCATACAGCTGGTGGCCGATCGCGGGGCGCCGGGAGCCGTCTACCACATCAACGGCGACGCGGAGCTGACCAACCGCGACCTGACCAATGCCTTGCTGGAGTGCTGCGGTGCGGGCTGGGACATGGTTGCCCCGGTCGAGGACCGGAAGGGGCACGACCGGCGGTACTCACTCGACGACTCGGCGCTCCGGGCGCTCGGCTATGCTCCCGGCACTCCGTTCGAGGCAGGGCTCAAGGCTACCGTCCGCTGGTACGAGGAGAATCGCGCCTGGTGGGAACCGCTGAAGCGGCCCGGCCCGGCCCGGCCCGGCCCGGCCCGCCCTCAATCGGCCGTGCAGGTTTTAGGGATCCCCGGAACCGGCAGCGCATGCGGAGCCAGTCCGGGGCATGTGCCGTGACAAGCTGGCTGGTCACCGGGGCATCCGGAATGCTTGGCCGTGACCTCGTGACTCTGCTCGAACGTGACGGCGAGACGGTGACCGGCCTGACCCGCCAGCAGCTGGACATAGCCGACGCGGCGGCCGTCCGCGACGTGTTTCTCGGCGTCCTGCCCGAGGTTGTCGTAAACTGCGCTGCCTGGACGGCAGTGGATGACGCCGAGGAGCACGAGGCCAACGCGCTGGCGGTTAACGGCCGCGGCGCGGCCAACCTCGCTGTCGCCTGCGCAGCGGGTGGCGCCCGCATGGTGCAGATGTCCACCGACTACGTCTTCGCCGGGACAGCCATCCGGCCCTATGCGGAGAGTGAGACGCCGGCGCCGCGCACTGCCTACGGAAGGACGAAGCTGGCCGGCGAGGAGGCTGTGCGAGACGGGCTCCGCGAGGGTGGCTACGTCGTGCGGACCGCATGGCTCTACGGCGCGCATGGAGCGAACTTCGTGCGCACGATGATCAGGCTGGCGGGGGAGCGGTCTGAGGTAGCCGTCGTGAATGATCAGCACGGCCAGCCGACCTGGACGTGCGATGTGGCGGGGCAGATCATCGCGCTGATCCAGAGAGCAGCCGCGCCGGGCATCTATCATGCGACGAGTTCCGGCGAGACCACCTGGTTCGGGTTCGCTCGCGAGGTCTTCCGGCTGCTGGACGCTGACCCGGCCCGGGTGACGCCGACAGCGAGCAGCGCGCTTTTCCGGTCGGCGCGCAGGCCCGCCTACAGCGTGCTCGGTCACGACGGCTGGGCGCGGGCAGGCATCGCGCCCATCGCGGACTGGCGGCACGCGCTCCGCCGGGCATTTCCCGCTCTCGCGAGGGCCGAGGCGAATGAGCTAGGCGGCCGGTAGGCCATCATGTGATGTAGGGCAAGGCGGGAGTCTTGCCCGGGTGAGATCGCCAAAAACTGGATGCTACTCTCTCCAGGGTAGATAGATAACAAATCGGTAACATGTGTAGGCAAAGGCCATCGGCTCAGGCGTGCAGAGCGTCAACTACATGCCCGGGCTGGCCTGCGCGAGCCCGCAGCGCGGTGCCATGGATCGCCCAACTACATCCTGGGTGGGGGGTACAAAATGACGCGTTGTAGTACCAGCGTCAACGGCGCTCAGGTTGCAGGTATCAGACATGCACGTCCGGCGGCTCCGGCATGAGGCCCCCGGCGGGACAGGTGGCAGCCTGTCCGGCGCCCCGCAGGTCATGGTCAAGCCCGCAAGGACGTGTCGACTGTGCAGTTGTAGTCGTGACATATAACAGCTCGCGCGACATCGCTGGTCTCCTTGACTCGCTGTCGCCGGCAGCTGCAGGGCTCACGTTGCGCACCGTCGTGGTAGACAACGGCTCCGCCGATGCCACCGTCGAACTGGTGCGCAGCCGTCCTGAAGTTGTCTGCATCGAAACCGGCTCCAACCTCGGGTATGCCGCCGGCATCAATGTCGGCCGCGAGCACGCCGGCGACTACTCTGCGTTACTGGTGAGCAACCCTGATCTGGTGTTCGATCCAGGCGCAATCCGCAAGATGTACGCAGCGCTGCAAGAGACCACGGTGGGCATGATTGTGCCGCTGCTGCTTGACGCCGACGATCGGCTCTATCCGTCGCTGCGCCGTGAGCCGACGCTCGCGCGGGCGATTGGTGATGCGTTGCTGGGCAGCCACTTCAGCGGGCGGCCTGGCTGGCTCAGTGAGATCGCACGAAGTGAGACAGATTACGTTCGCCGCCATCCCGTCGACTGGGCGACGGGCGCGGCGATGCTGGTCTCGGCGTCTTGTGATCGCGCCGTCGGCGGCTGGGACGAGCAGTTCTTCCTCTATTCGGAGGAAGTAGACTACTGTGCCCGCGCACGCGCTGCAGGGTTCCGAATCGAATACCTGCCCGCGGCGCGGGTCCGGCACCGCGGAGGGGGTTCGGGGCAGTCCGGCGCCCTGGTCGCGCTAATGGCAGTAAACCGACTCCGGTACATGGAGAAGCAATCCCGTCGGCCCGGTTCCTATCGGGCGGCGGTTGTCCTCCACGAACTGTTACGGTCCGGCGACGCCGGTCATAGGACCGCGCTGCGCGCCGTTCTGCGGCGGTCGAGCTGGCCACGGATTGTTGGCGGCCTGCGTTTCCCTTCGGCGGGCACAAATGCTGACGCTGCCCCCATGCAAGGTCTGGCTGAGGAGGATCGGTGACAGCGCCAGCGTTACTCGGGTCGGTAGTGATCCCGGCGCACAATGAGGCTGCTGTCATCTTGCGCTGCCTCGATGCCCTGTTCACAGGTTTAGAGCCAGGGCAGCTTGAAGTCATCGTCGCGTGCAACGGCTGCACCGACGGCACTGCGGAGGTCATCCGGTCTTCCGGGCATACCGTGCGAGTCTTAGAGGTGGCCGTTGCATCGAAGCCTGCTGCGCTGCGCGCGGCCGAGGAGGTCGCTACAGCCTTCCCAAGGCTCTATCTGGACGCTGACGTGACACTCACCGCTGCCGCAGCGGCGCGGGTTCTGGAGCGTCTCCGGGCCGGTCCCGCCCTGGCAGCCCGGCCGCCAATTGAGTACGATGCGGCGGGCTCGTCGCTGCTCGTCCGCAGCTATTACCGTGCTCGGGCTGGAGTGCCAGCCGTGATGGGATCAATGTGGGGAGCCGGCGTCTACGGACTGTCCGAGGCCGGGCGATCCCGGTTCGGGTATTACCCGGATCTTGTCGCCGACGATCTCTTCGTGGATCAGCTCTTCCGCCGCTGGGAGGTCGAGATAGTCAGCACCCTGCCGGTGATCGTTGGCGTGCCGCGCCGGACCATGGACCTATTGCGGATCTTGCGCCGGGTCTACCATGGGAACTCCGAGAATCGGACAGTTCCGACTTCCCCGGCGACGCAGTCGGCCGGCACGACGTCGACCATCCACGACCTTATCCGGTTCGCGTTAGCCGGGCCTCACAAGGCGGCCGATGCCGCAGCGTACGCGGCGCTCGCTGCCGTGGCCCGGCTGTCGCTGATGCTTGCCGAGCCCGTAGCGTGGGGACGGGACAACAGTTCGAGGGCTAGGCTGCGATGACGATGCTGACTATCGAGCAGCGTCTAGCCCAGCGCCTCGCGGTCCGCTCAGATGCGGTGCTCTTGCTGCAGGTGTTTGCCGTTACCGTCATGGTATTCCCGGCGGACACGGTCATCAAGGCGATCGGCGGGGGCGGCTATGTCGCGGCCCTGGTCGGATACTGCTTGTTCCTGGCCTGGGTGGCCGCCACGCTGTTCGGCTTGCATAATCCGCTCGATTACCGTTATCCGGTCCGGGTCACTGTGTGCGGACTCTGGATAGTCTCGCTGGCTTCGTACGCGCTGATAAACAGGGCGAATCTGACCATCGCCCAGCAAGCGGGAGCCGATCGATGGCTGATGCAGCTTGCAGCCGTCTCGGGCGTCGTCCTGGTCGCTGCAGAGTGTCTTCGTTCGCTCGAAGACGTCAGGCGTGTGCTGCGGGCGTTGACGTGGGGAGGCGCGTTCTGTGGCATCGTCGCGGCGCTGCAGTTCTGGCTGCGCCTAGACATCACGCCCTATCTGCGGATGCTGCCCGGCTTCTCGCTGAACCAGGTCGCCGCCACTAATGCCGTCCTCGGCAGCAGGGGCGCCCTCAACCGCGTTCCAGGTACCGCGACTGACCCGATTGAACTTGGCGTTGTTGCAGGAATGCTGCTGCCCCTTGCGATCTACCTGGCTTTGCACGACATCGAGCGCTCAAGGACGCGCCGCTGGTTGCCCGTTGTCTGCATTGCGCTCACCGTCGCAGCCTCGGTTTCCCGGTCCGCCATCTTGGCGGTGTGCATTGCGCTCGGCGTGCTCGTCGTCTCGCTGCCTCCTGCGCGGCGGCTAAAAGCACTCGCCGTCATGCCGCTGGCGGTGGCAGGTATCTTCGTTACCGCTCGCGGGCTGATCAGCACACTCGCGTCGTTCTTCCTCGCCGGCGCAAGTGACCCGTCCATCGCCCACCGGGTAAACACCTATCCCTTGGTCGAGCATTTGGTGCAGGAAGCACCGTGGTTCGGCAGCGGCGGGGGCACGTACATCGTGCAGAGTGCGACCCAGATCCTCGACAACCAGTACCTGTCGACGGCGATCGAACTGGGCTTGGCTGGGGTGGTGGCGCTGACATTCTTCCTGCTTTGGCCCGCCTTAGCGGTCCTTGTGGCCCGTAGCCGGACGATGGACGCCGGGCTACGTGATCTCTGCGCCGCGCTGGCGGGCGCCGAGTTGGCGGCCACGTTCTGCTCCGTGACCTTCGATTCGTTGTCTTTCCCGATGTTCGTTAACGTCCAGGCACTGGTCATCGGGTTGATCGGCGCGACCTGGCTACTCGTGGAACGGCGGGCCGAGACCAAGTCCGGCACCTGGCGCGACAGGCCAGGCAGCCCGTCCAACGGAATAGTCAACAGTCGGTCAAGCGCCGGAGCGGGAGCCGCCGTGCATGGAGGGGCGAACTGATGGATTTGCTTTCGATCGTTCAGGCGGTCTGGCGCCATAAGATCGCCGCTATTCCGGTGATGCTGCTGACCGCGTTGGGCGTGTTTTACGTCATCGCGATCAAGGCTCCGGTATACCAAGCATCGTCCAGCGTATTGCTTGTCAACCCGCCGGGCCCGCCGACCGCAGCGCAGATTGCCGCAGATCCCAAGCTGGGAAACATAAATACCAACAACCCGTATACAAATTTTGGCAGCCTGCCCGTGGTCGCAGACGTCGTGATCAACCTTCTTACTGGTGACGCCAGCCAGCAGGCGCTGCTCGCGGCCGGGGCGGACCCTCGGTACAAAATCGGCCTAAGCCCGGACGTAGGCTCGCCGCCGATTATCCTGATCACAGGCGTGGGGCCAAGTCCGCAGGAAGCGATCCGCACGGCGAACCTGGTGGCCACGGCCGCTAAGACGGAGCTTCATCACGCGCAAGCGCGCCAGGGCGTCAACGATCTATACATGATCAAATCAATTGAGCTTGTCAGACCTCATCACGCGCAGCTCTCCGTGTCCGGGAAACTTCGCACCCTTATTGCCGTACTAGGACTTGGCGGTGTCCTGCTCTTCGTCGTGGTCTCCGTGACCGACGTGCTGGATAAGAGGAGTATGGGAGGTTCGATCACAGCGGATCCCCCGGTGAGAGCGCGACGTAAGGTGTCTGGGGCTGATGAGATCGACGCATCATCTGAGCAACCATCGCGACTTTGAGGGTCTGGCTCTAGGGGAGAATTATGGCACTTGCCGTCATCACACTGAGCTACCGTAACGACTGGCCGCTCTTCCTCGACTTGCATCAGTCTGTTCTTCACCACACACCGGAGTCTGTAAAGCACTACGTCATCGTTCCTGAGGCCGATGTCGGGTTCTTCTCTCGATTGCGCGGGGCGAGGTGCGTCGTCGTTCCAGAGGAATCCTTGTATCCCCGTCACTATCGTCCGGCGCCAGCTATAAATGGTGTGCTGCATCTTTTGCCACGAATTCCAGCATCTGCCAGGATCGCAGCGCTGAACCTCAAGCGTCCGCTCCATCCGATCAGAGGCTGGATTATGCAGCAGGCGCTCAAGATCGAGGCATGCTGCCACGTCGATGCCGACGTTGTGCTGCTGCTTGACTCGGACCTGGTGCTGATCCGGCCCGTAGCAGAGGCGGCTTTGCGGCCGGCGGGACTTGCCCGGTTCTATCGCAAGCCGGGCGCCGTGGACGCGAGTATGCCAGGCCATGCGCAGTGGCATGCGGTATCACGGGGTCTGCTAGGCCTTCCAGCGCCTGAGTTCCCGGTGCCCGACTACGTATCATCCCTTAACGTCTGGGATCCGCGTGTCCTGCGTTCGATGCTCGATCGGATAGAGCGCGTGACCGGCCAGCGCTGGATGGATGCCGTCACCGCGCAGCAAACCTTCTCGGAGTGGACGCTCTACGGTGTCTTCGTGGAAGCCTTTATGCGAGATGCGGTTGGCGCACCGGCGGAGGCTTCGCTATGTCACAGTTACTGGGATCCAGCGCCGCTAACGACGGAAGGCGCGGCCAGATTCGGGGCGAGCGTTGGCCCAGATGACGTAGCGATACTCATTCAGTCCAAATCGCGCACGCCATCGGACGTACGGAGCATCGCGCTTCGCTCTTTCGATTTCGCGAATGGGCAAGCACGCATGCAATGAGTCTTGGTTCGCGTAACTGAATCTCGAAATTCGTATTATCGTAATCCGGTAGCCAGCTTGGGCACCAGACGCTCAGTAGGCACCGCAGCTGGAACCGCCATCAACGCGGTAGATGTGGATAGCATTGCCGTCGGAAAAGCGATCTGTGAAGGAACCGTTACTCGTCTTTAGCCTGCGGTGCTCGCGTAGTACCTTGACAATGGCAGAGCCGACACATGGCATGAAAAATGTCGCGATCTGTGTGCCGGGTCGCTCAGAGCCGGCTAGGACATAGAAGTGGCCCTGATACCATTTAGTCGAGACATTAACTCCAGAGCTAGCTTTTACTACACCATTGGCATACGGCGCATTGAGCACTGGAGCTAGCCGGGCGACTTGCCCATCGAGCTTGGTAACTGCTGCGCGAATCTTGGCATAGCAAGGGTCTCGCAGCACGTTGTCAGTGATACAACGTCCGGCGAAACTATGGTTGAAGTAGATAATACCGCGAGCACCGGCGATTAAACTCTGCCAGACAGCCGCGGTTACTTCCCGGGGGGTAATCGAAGGCCAGTTGTTTTCAGTAAACGGATGACCAAGTTCAACATAAGCCCATACTGGCTTTCGATCTACTGCTAGGTTTCGGAGCCTATGAACGGTGCGGCCGTAATTTGATGCCAGATGGCAGAGCCGGGATGGCAGGTTGTTGCCTACTAGCAGTTTTTGTGTAAACCATTCGCCGCCCTGGCTGGCAGTGCAGATGCTGTCGTCCGTAAACCAGTAGTTGTCAGCGGACACTACATCCTGATACCTGCGGATGAACGGCACGGCCTCGGCGTTAGTCTCCCAGAAAGTCACTCCCTTGCCGTAGTTGGCATACTTGAATCTGCGATCGCTGGGAAGCTTTTGGATGATTGATTTCTGGACCGTATAGCCGCATGCGACACTAGTAGGATGACAAATATCGCCCTGACCAGGGTACTTTCCAGTCCATGCTCCGCTACCTGGTCCTCCCCACATATCAGCTTCGTCGTTTACAAACCAGCCGACTGTGTTGTTTCCACCATTAGGCGGCTGATTGGAGATGAAGTACATGCCCGACCGCCGAACCAAGGTGAAGTCACTATTGTTTGTAAGGGTGACGTAGGTGTTTATTCCCGTGGCCCGGTCCGACATAAGATCTGAGGGTTGATTTACGGCCGCAAGCCATACGCCGATAGGAAAGAATGATCGAGTATCGGGAAGCGAATGCGAGAAGTTGGCATAGTAACGTCTGCCGCCGTCTACTTGTCGCAGCTTGACGCCAGAGCCGCCATGCGCGGCCGGCGAGCTCGCGGTGAGTCTGGCGGGCGGCTTCGCGTCAGGATGGGCCGGATTGTTCCGGTGCGACGTGGCGGTCCTGCTCCCGGCAGGGTGGGCGGGGCTGCTAGTGGCCGGGTGGCTGACTGGATGCAACCTGCCGGAGCATGCGGCGGACAGGCTGAGCCCAAGGACGAGCCCGGCTATGAATAAATGCCGTGCCTTGCCGCCCAGCGTGATGGGCATGACCGACTCCTTCGTGCGGGTGTCGAAGCGGTGATCGTTTATTGGCCGCATGGAGGGCCCGGGCTGCCCGTAGCCATACGTACTACTCCGGTTCTGAAGTTTCGACTATTTGGCCGATAGATGTCACTACACTGGCTTACGCCCGGAGTTTAAGCGAGAACGCAGCCGTAGTGTGTGCGAATTCGTAGAACTTACGTGTCGTCCACGCTCGATGAGTCCTGTGCGGTGACCGTGTCTGCAGAGATGTTGGCGGCCCTCGGGATGCGGGGGTCAGCTGGTTGCGGGGTGACGGGCCGATGGTGGCCAGGCCACACCGGAGAGCGCATCCTGGTGATCCAGGGAAGGTGAGCGCGGATGCGAACTAAGGCAGAAGAGGCGAGTAACTGAGCCGCATACGGCGGGTCATGGATCAGATACCGGCGAAAGAGACGCCGAGGCTCACTGCACAGGCGAAAGATCCACTCGAGACCCGACCGTTGCATCCACGAGGGCGCACGGGGTAACGCGCCGGCAGCGAAGGAAATTGCGGCGCCGCAGGCGATGAACCACGCGGACGGAAGCGAGGCGGCGAGTTGCGTGATGAGGCGCTCTTGCTTCGGGAATCCAAGTCCCACATAGACGATGTCGGGCGTGGCAAGAAGGAGGCTTTCGCGTACCGCAGCCAGTTCATCAGGCGTCTCTCCGAGGCTGATGTGCGGGGCAGCAGCTCCGGCCACCCTCAGGCCAGGGTAACGACGGGCCAGTTCTTCGCCCGCGAGTTCGGGAACGCCAGCCTCGCCGCCGAGCAGGTAGATCGACCGGCTGTTTCGGGCGGCGGCGCTTGTCAGCGAGAAGATCAGCGAGGAGCCGGTGACCCGCTCGGCGAGACGATCACCTCGCAGACGAGCCGCCCATAATAGCGGCATGCCGTCGGGCACGATGAGCGCTGCGTTTCTTAAGATGGTCCGGATAGCCGGCTTGTGACGGATTTGACGGCAAATGTCAACGTTTGGAGTCGCGACCCAGCCGCCTTGGCCGCTTTGTAATTTTTCGATGATGTGCTGGACGACCTCCGCCTCGGCGAGCCGGTCGAAGTCAAGTCCGGCCAACCTGACATGTGTCGCCGTGCTCCGCGGCGTGTCGATCAAACTTCCGATAGATGTCACGGTTGATCTCCTCCCCCGGCCGGATCGGCCGCCATGAACAATCCCCTCGATGTACTGGACGCCGGAGCAGTCATACTGGTTTACGGCCAAGTGAGGCCAAATTTCAGCAAATCTAGGACGTTGCCGCCCTGCATGGCGTCTGATTAGGCATAAACGCGCTTCCGCGACTACGGTCAGCTGAGGAGCGCTGTCAGGTGGATCTGCCGGTTCGGGACAGAGCGGGCAGGAGGCTCAGATTCTGACGGCCCCCCGAGTTGGGCCAACTTTGTGTGCATTCGGAAGGCGATTGGTGCCTGCCGAGCTTCCTGGGCCGCTTGTGACAGTGCGGTGACCGCAGGGCGATGATGGCCGGATGGACTACGAGATAAGGCTTGCTGATGTCGAGTCCCGCCGGATCGCCGTCGTTGCCGCCACGACGACCTGGCCGGAGTTCCCTGCGCTGTGGGGGCAGCTTCTTGGTGAGGTGTGGGACTGCCTGCACGCGGGCGGGATCTACCGGGGATGCCGCAACATCATGCTCTACCTGGACAGCGTGCCGAACGTGGAGGTCGGCGTCCTGCTCGGCCAGCCGTGCCCGTTCACCGGCCGCGTGGTGGCATCCGCGCTGCCCGCCGGGACCGCGGCCATGACCGTCCACCGCGGCCCATTCGGGGACGTGGGGGCGGCCCATGGCGCCGTTCTCGACTGGTGCGCCGCTCACGGGCACCGGCCGGACGGGACCCGCTGGGAAGTCTACGGACCGCAGGACGACGATCCTGCTCAGCAGTGGACGGAGGTCTACTTGCTGCTTTCCGGCCCGGCCGGGACACCGGACAGGCCAACGGCCCAGAATTTAGTGCACAAAGTTCGTGGTAGCCGACGGTAAACGCCCAGGTCAACGCCCCGAGGCAGGCTGGAACACCGAAGCGTGGCCCAAGTCGGGTCAGGTGGATCTGCCGGTTCGGGACAGAGAGGGCAGGAGGCTCAGATTCTGACGGGCCGACGCTCCGGCCGGAGACGCCGTCAGCGGTAGCAATGTGGCCCCCACGATGTTCCTCACCTGCATGCATACCAGTGGCCACGGCGCTGTTGGCATCGATGCGGGAGAGGTGCCGCCCGGCTGCACCGGGACGATCGTGCGCGACGGCTACGCAGGCTAGGGGCACCTGATCGATGCGCTGCAGCCTGGTGCGGCGCCCGCCGCCTCGGCCAGCGTGCAGGCATGATTCGCTTCATGACCGGCCCGACCGCCGGCCTTGGCCAGCACCCAGGCCGAGCGCGGCGTCAGGCCGGTCAAGGTCCGGCAACGGCCATCCGGCGGTGCTGGCGGACCCTGCAAGGACTCGTCGGCTTCGCGGCCGTCCAGTCATACCTGCCGATCGCCGCCAACTGAGGCACCAGCTAGCTCGGCGCACTCCGCCGGCTCTTCACCACCGGCCTCTGGTTTCCCCACCGGCACCGGGACCACTTGACCGGCCTGCCAGGTCACAGTCAACCGCGCCAGGTGCCCAGAGCCTGGCCACGAGAGCCGGCCGACCCGGATCGTCCCGCGGCGTGACAGTGATCACGCCGTCCGCCGCGCGGACCATCGCAGCAGGCCAGGCAGTCGGCCAATGTAACCGCCTGCTGCTGGTCAGCCAGCTATGTCAGGCCGATCGCGGCGGCGAACGCGTCGGCGCGTCGCGACCAGGTATGCCTGTCGGCGAATGCAACGCATTGGCTGAACCGGACTTGATCGCGGTCATGCCTGGTGGGGCCGCAGCCGACACGCGTGATGTAGTGCTCACTGGCGGTGATGCGGTGAATGGCATCAGCGAATTCTGCGCTGCCGCGGGCGATTGCGAGGATCTTGTCGGCGGCATGAGCGTGATCGGCGCGGGCGAGATCGGCGCGCAGCCACCTCGCTGCTGGAAGGTCAGCGCTGATCACCGGCAGGCCGGCTCCAAGGTACTCCAACGTCTTCAGTGGAAATGAGGCCCGATTGAATTGCGTGTCCCGGTACGGAGTGATGCCGACGTCTATTGCCGCCAGATATGACGGTATCGTATCAGCTGGGACAGGTCCGGTATAAAGTACGCTCGATAGGCCGATCAGGTCCTTGAACCGCTGCTGTTGCCACCGCGGGTCCAACGGGCCAACTATGACAAGTGAAAATCCGGCGACTGCGATTGCCTCGAGCACATCCATATCGATGCGCTCGGATAGCTGGCCTATCAACCCCACCACCGGCCGAGGCAGACCCTGAATTGCCGGCGGAACTGCTTGCATGGCGACATCGGTCAGCGAACAGCCATTGGGAATAACTACCGGGCTGGCCCCGAGAGTGCTCCACCGGAGCGCCAGTTCCGGCGAAACTGCAGCCACGATATTGGCCTGAGCCAGGGCGCGCAACTCCTGCCTGCATTGCCGGTGAGTGGACAGGCCCATGAGTTCCGCTCCTGCCACGTAGTCGTCAGTTCCGTAGAGTACGTTTACGACGTCTCGCCCCCAGTGGCCGAGGAGATCCTCAAGTTGTGTCGACACAACGGCGAACGGTCGGATGCCTAGTCGGCGGAGAGCCCAGCTTACCTGGCTGCGCACCAGCGCAGCTGTAGTGGCACGCACACCGGGTCGGCTGAGTCCAGGAAGCGCAGTAGGGGTCAGTCGGACGATCTGATTATCTACGGACGAGAGCAGCGGGCTGAAGGACCTCCTGGCCCCGTTACGCCGCGATGCTGGAGTTGCTAGTGAAACTGGCGGATCGACCCAGAGAACGCGGGCGTGCCGCGCCATTGCCGTCGCCAGATGCCAGTCAGTGCCACGGATGCCATCCCACGACTCGCCTGCCATCCAGACCAGTTGGCGCATCCTTACGCTCAAAGAGCCTCCTGCTCAGAGCAGCCGTCACCGGAGTCTCCAGCCCGGAGACTGCACTTGGCAAGCCGTGACGGGTAGTCATCAAGCTGAACGGGCCTAGCATCTTCGCTCTTGTGTGCATGGCCTGCGTGCGCAATCACTCGATCAGCGCTCATCATTAGCCGTATTTACGTGCATCTGATCATGTGCTGCGTTTGTAAATGCGGCGCAAGCTCGGGTATCGCTGGCCAGCGTCGTGGCGAACCTGCACTAGGAGATACGCTATGCGCAGCCGCACGCGCTTGGGCAAGCCTGCAAAACTGAAGTCTGGGTAGTCGTTGTTGAAAGGCTGGTTCGGCCAGTCATCGGCCGAATCTGGCGGGGCGAGCAAAGTGAAAGCGGCGGCGCGATCATCGAAGACTCCGTCAAGGCGCCAGTTGGGCTCGAGCTTCATGTGACGGAATACCTGTGCAACCACCGGGATTGGAATGTCATCCATGAACAGCTTTCCGCCGACCTTCAACGACCGGGTAACGTAGTACCAGTCCACTACCGGGAACGGGAACGAGTGCGCTCCGTCGATCAAGGCCACGTCCAGCGTGCGCTCATTGGTGAGCAGCGAAGGTAAGATCTCGTCCGAGAGGCCCACGACAAAGCTGACCCGGCTGTCGTCAACTCCGATCTGTCGGCAATAGCTCCGGACTCGCTCGTGCTCACTCGGATCAGGGCTGATGGCGGTGTGGTAGGCGCCGGAGGCAGCGAACACTACAGTCGATACACCTACGCCCACCTCGATCGTCGAAGCTCCGTTTTCCGCGGCGCTGTGGACCGCTTCGAGTGTCCCGGGGAGAGTATCCCACCGGGCCTCGCCATCCAGGTGGAATGAAGGCCTGTCAGCAAGCAGGCGTTTGACGATGTTCAGTTCGGTCGTGATCGTCATGTCAACGTGTCCATGTGGTTGTCGCCGGGTGAGAAGATCCGATAAGTCATGATACGCGGTCAGAGGCTTTCGCCCTGTTTGTTTGACGCACAGCTCACCCTGAAGGTTTGCCCGTTCTGGGAATAGTTTCAGCCGATCGCAGATGGCTTGGGCCTCCCTGGGTGTCAGCAGAGCCGGGCGGGTGCCCGGCGACCGTGCAGCCGGCCCCCTGATGACCTGCTGCCGCCTGCTCACCGCGGGATGCTGGCCTTCTGTGCGGCCTTGGTAAGCGGAATGGATGAGCGCGTCAGGCGCGTACATGGCATCCCCGATGAAGCGGGGCCTGGTCAAGGGGACGGTGCGCCTCAAGGCATGGGTGCCATCTCCGCGCTGAGCCAGTCGATCTGACGCAGGCCAGCCGCTACGGCCCGCGACGCTCAGCTCGGCCGCGTCCAGGCCGCCGCAGGTCATCAGAGGGCCGGGGCCCTGGCACCGTCGCGCGCACCGCCAGTCGTTGTCCGGCACGCCACCGGCCAGCGAGCTGCTCGGCATGCTCCTCGGCTGCCATACCACTGCATCGCGCCAGCCCAACCACCCAGGCCCCGCCGCTGGGCAACCTGAGTGCAGCGGATGTCTCATGGCTTTCAGAAGGCGGGCCTTCCTCAGCCTGGCGATGCACCCAGCCAACCAAGCGCTCGCATCGAAACACGGACACCTGGAGGCTTATTCATTGATGGCCTGTCCCGACCGTCGTCGCAGGTCAGGAGTTTGAGCCAGGGTGCAATGAATAATTCTCCTGCTCAGCAGTCGCAGTGTCGAGTCCCGCATGACCATATCTCATTCTGGCATGCCCTTTTGCTCCAGTGGCTCGACAAGCGCGGGCAGCGGCCTAGTAACGGGCGCTGCCGCTGCCAACGGCTTGGCCAGCGACAGGAGCAGTGCCAGGGCTGAGGCAGCCGACTCCGCAGACTCAGCGGAAGCGGTCTCGATAGGTGCGGTCGGGCTGCGTTCTGCTTCGGCGGACTCCCCGGCGGACGCGGGCGCCAGTTGCATTTGTTGCCCACCGCCGCCAGCGTGATGTTTAGGCCGTCCGGCGACGCGCAGGCCCACCATGCGAGCCGCATTTTCATAGAAACCGACAATACGCATTGCGCGCCCTTTATTGGCTGCCCCTCGGTTGAGCAACGTGATACCTAGCGGAGCGATCGCAATTAGATAGACAAAGCCGCCCGATATAGCGCCAGAAATAAGCTGTACCAGTGGATCTGTGAACTGCGCGGCAGTGAAGCCGGCAACGAGAGCTGCAGCCAATGACGCTAGCAAGGCTGGCATGATGGCCTTCGCCAGCGGGATGAAACGAACTTCAGTGGTCCTATTCAAGGCGAACAAGTAACTTGGCAGCACAATTGGTACGATGATAACTATATGAGCGACGGCTGCGCCGACGATACCATCGCTATTTACTCCAGCAATCATCGCCGGAAACAAGAACGCAAGCCAAATCAGCTGGACGCCGAGAAGAAATCTTGTTCGACCCAGGCTGGCAAGTATGTTCGCAAAAAGGGAGCATATGATCGATACTGCGCCATAAAGTGAAAGTATCGATAGCACCTCGGCTGACGCTGCCCACTTATCGCCATACAGAGTCAGAATAAGCGGGCGAGCCAGAACCATTGGCAAGCTGCAAATCGGCATTATGACAAGGGAAAGCGCGCGCAGCGCTCTTACGATGGAATCCTTTAGCAGGTCAGCATCGTGCTTGACTCGCGAGAATGCGGGCATCGATACATTGTTGATCACGGAGCCCAGAAGGCTAGCGGGCCAAGAAGCTACATTAAAGGCAAGTAGGTAGGTGCCAAGCGCAACGGCACCTACAAGATGGCCGATCAGTGCATAGTCGACATTTAGGAGAATATAGTTTACGAAATTGGCCCCGGCCAGCGGAAGGCCAAATCTAAATAGCAGGGAAAGCGCACTGCGTGCCGCACCAGGCCAGTAGGTTTTTGATGTGGACAAGGCTACCACGAAGCCCGAGACAAGCTGACCGATGACTCTGGACCACGCAAACGCCATCGCTCCGCTCCCGGACTTGGCCAAAAGGAGTAACGCGGCGGTCGATGGTATAAAACTAATTACGCTGGCAAGAAATATCTTATCTTGTTTGAAGTCTCTCACTAGCTGGGCGCTAGGAACCGCGAATACGCCGACGATAATTACAGTCAGGGCCATTACCCTGATCGGGCCCGCAGCGTCCGCTGAACCAAGTGCAATGGCTATTGGCGTCGCAAAAACCGTCATCACGAACGCGAGTATTACGCTCGTTGTCATTGAGATACTGGCCATAGTAGGCGCCAGCGAGTCAATGTTCAGGTCGGCCCGAATTAGGCACGACGAGACACCAAGCTCGCCGATGCTGGATACGATCGTATAGGCCGTCAATGCCACAGCGAAGACGCCGAAGTCGCGGGGATCGAGAATATGCGCAACAACAGCGGTAATTAGGATGCCGGTGAGCCGTAGTAGCAGTGAACTCGCCATGCTCCAGAGAGCCCCGTGACGTACACTGGCAGACAACGGCCCTGAATCCGCTTGCGAGGGAATCCCAGGGCCGGATGGCTCATTGCTCCGAGGTGTTGCCAGGCTAGTCACCGTCACCGGATGCCGGGATTGTATGGTGGATAGCCGAAGGCTCCCTGACTACTCCGTCGATGTGCGACGTTAGCCGACATCTCCGATATATAGATCTTACGCCGGGCGAACTGGTCAACCTGACGCTGCAGCTGGGCAGACTGTCGTGGCTAGTAATGTGCATGTTGTCACCGAGCGACCGGTTGGTTGCTGATCCGGCGTTGCCGGGCCCAAGAGATTCTTGCTGGTCGACGCACGCTGATAGGCTTGTGGTGGGCACGGTAACCAAGAATCGTAATTCGACTCATTTGATCATCAGTCCTGTCTGGGTAGTGGTAAAGGTACCTGGCGTCGGTTCAGGGCCGCGATGCTGTCTGGACGTGGTCGCTGTCCGGCAGATCGGTGCCGTTTGCCACCGCGCGAAGCACGGCAGCGTGCTGCCGGAGGCAGGTATCAGGGCTGAACCGGTCGGCGGACTCCGCGGCGAGCCGCTCGCGGTCGCGCAGGTACCCCACCCGGTGGGCGACCAGGTTCTCCATGGCTGCCGTCAGCTCGTGCCTGTTAACTTGAGCCCGGTAGCGTGCCGTCCCGACCGATTCCCAGTCAACGATCAGCGGATCGCCCAGTGGGTTGGTCACGAGATATCCCCGGGCCTTGTCATTGCCGATCTGCTCTCGTGCCCCCCCAACGTCGCTTAGCACGACAGGCACGCCCGCGAACAACGCTTCCGTGGACGCCAGGGACCAGCCCTCGAAGAAGGAGTTGAGGACGAAGCCGTCCGCGGCGGCGAGCAGCTCAGCAGGCGCCGCCATGTGATCACGCAGGTGGATACGGTCGCGGCAGGGCAGGCTGTCGCGCAACCGCCGGACCTGCCGGTAGTACCGGAAATCATCGGGTCTCCCGGCGATCAACAGGTGCACCTCGGGGCGATGCCGCGCCAGCTGGCCGAATGCCGTAAGCAGGCCATAAGAGTTCTTCTGCAGGCAATGGCGCGCCAGCGACACGAAGAGGTACTCGTCCGTGAGGCCGAGCCAGTCACGGGCAGCGGCCCGATCGCCACCTGATCGCCGCTCGTCGTCGACGCCGTTGGGGATTGCCACGATCCGGCCGGGAGGGAAATCGGGGTTGGCGGCCAGATACTGCAGACGCACCAGCTCGCTGACTGCCACTACCGCGGAAAGCCCGGCGCCACGCGCCGCATCGGCATGCCATTGCCAGTCGGCTCCGAACAACAAATGCATGCCGTGCAGGGTGTCAACGTAGGGCACGCCTAGACGTCTGGCACTGGCAAAGATCCACTCTTGTGCGCCGTGCGAGCTGATGACATCGGGGTGCCACCACCTGATCCAGCCCGGCGCGTCGTTCTCGTCCGCCTCGCGGACCTCTATACCGCTGGACTGGAGCATGCGCCCGACGCGGCCGCTCGGCTTCCCGCTGGCTGATGGGTGGGGCGTGGCAAGCAGCACCGCGGTCTGCACTCCGTAGGCGGGCAGGCGTCGAGCAAGGAAGGCCACGACCTCGTCCATGCCGCCTGCGTCCAAAAGGCCGCTGACCACAACCAGGCACCGCAACGTCGAGGGTCTAGCGCTGATCGCGGCAGCTGGGCTGGGCGACGGCGAAGGTTCGGCCACAGCCGGCCTAGCGACGGGCGCAGCCACCCTGATCAGGCCATTGTGCGGTGCCGTAGAGCCGGAGCGTATCCCGACAAGCGGCCTCGACCAGTCCTCGATTAGCGGTGCGGAGCGCCGCCGGTCTAACCACGCGAGGGCGCCGCCTAGCCATGCGCGTATCGGCGCAGGAGACAAGCGGACCATTCGGCGGGCTCCGCCTGCGAAGCGAGCCGCCGCGCGCCTGCCGGCCCCCTGGTCAAACAAGTTGTGCCTCCCTAGGATTTGCTGAAGCTCCTCGGTTGATCTCTCGCCCAGCTCTGTCCACAAGAGCCAGTAAACCACGACTTTGTCGCTGGAATACAAGGCACACAGGTCCAGCCATCTCTCGCGATCAAGTTAGGTTGCCCGGCGGCGGGTGGCCCGCTTCCCGTAAAGATCATTTCGTGGCCGCTAGCCTGGACTTGGTATGATAACAAATAGGTAACGACTACTTGGTCGTGACCTCCAAATGAAGCTCTGGAGCGTCAAGTATCCAGCATCATGATGGCGTCACGGCCGACGAGCCGGGCGCGCTAGTGTGATGGGGCGGAGGGCCGTGGAGAATGACTGTGGCGCTAACGACCGTGGAACGTGTACAGACGGACACCAGGTCGGGGGTCAGGTAGAAAAATGCTGAGCACTCTCGCGGGTCGGGTGCTATTGCCCAGGGAGGCCAGGGTCGATATTACTCGACCACGCCGCCAAAACCGCCGCCCGTCAGTGTCGGTAATTATTCCATGTTACAACTACGGGCGTTACCTTTTACAGTGCGTTGAGAGCGTGCTCCATCAGCCAGATGTTCATGTTGATGTACTAATCATCGATGATGCCTCACCCGATGGAAGCGCCGAGACGGTTCGCCGCCTCGCTGCGCAGGACTCACGAGTTCGTATGATTTGCCATCCGACAAATCGCGGCCATATTGCCACCTACAACGAGGGATTGGCTCTAGCAACCGGCGAATACACGGTCCTCCTCTCTGCCGACGATCTGCTGTCACCCGGATGCTTGATGAGGGCAACTTCCCTCATGGAGAAATATCCTTCGGTCGGCTTGACGTATGGCTCATCGATTCATTTCAGAGATGACTGCCTTCCCCCTGCGCGCACTGTCGCGACAACTTGGATAATATGGCCAGGGCTCAGCTGGCTGGCGCATAGGTGCAAGACCGGCCAAAATGTTCTGATATCTCCGGAAGCGGTTATTCGAACTGCGGTTCTCCGCAAGATAGGCAAATTTCGGCCTGATCTGCCTCATTCTGCAGACTTCGAGATGTGGATGCGGGCGGCGATGGTGTCGGATATCGGTTACGTGGGCGGGGCGGACCAGGCATATTATCGAATTCATGGAAATAACATGCACCATTCCTTTGATATACTCGCGGATGTTTCCGAGAGGCTGAGCACGTTTGAAACTCTATTTAGCGATCGCTCTGGGTTATTGACCGAGCCGAGTCGGCTGCGTGACGCGGCGCACCGCGCGCTCGCTCGCGAAGCGCTGGGTCATGCGATAAGTGCATGTGCCCGCGGAGTTACCGACCAGGAGCCGGTTGATGAATATGCTGCGCTAGCGTTGAGAGCATGGCCCAACGCGCGGAGTCTCGGCGAATGGCGAACACTGTCCAGGCTACGTACGTTTCGTGGCGGTCGGCCAGCCTGGGATCCGTCACTAATTGCACGCGAAGCAACGCGTGACTTGATGTACAAGTTGCGATGGTGGCGCCGGAGATGGGCAGGGGTCTAACTGCACTCGGTCAGTAGGTCATTAAGGCCGGACGTTCTGCCGGACGCTCCTGAGGGCTTCAGACGCGCTGCAGCATGACCTCGGGCGATGCCCATATGCTTTCGATACTTGTCATGCATTGGCCGTAGTTATACTCGGACGACGAAACGGTACTGGCGCCGTTAGGACCGGACGACTCAGCGGTCAGGTTGTCGAAGATTTTAGTGCTCGCCGTAAGGCGTCTGCGACGGTCTTCTGCTGATCTGGTGTGATGTGCGGATGAAGCGGCAATGAGATGATTCGGGAGGCCGCCGCCTCAGCCACCGGAAAATCGCCTGGGCCGTATCCGACGCGCCGGAACGCGGGTTGCAGATGGACCGGAATTGGGTAGTGAATCGCGGCTTGGATTCCTAGCCCTTGCAGAACTTCAAGTACATGATCGCGTTGCGGTACCTGGACCACGTACAAATGCCAGACGTGTACGTTATCCTGCGCCGCCCGCGGCAGCGTGACATCATCCAATCCGGTGAGGAGTTCGCGATAGCGCCCGGCGGCCTCGCGGCGCCGCTCGTTCCAGTCTGCGAGCCGCCTCAGCTTCGCTCTCAAGACGACCGCCTGCAAAGTGTCTAGCCGCGAGTTGAATCCAAGTTCGGTGTGAAAGTACTTGAATTCGCTGCCGTGGTTGCCGAGCAATCGAACTTTGCGAGCAATGGCTGCTGAATTAGTCACGATCGCCCCGGCATCGCCATACGCACCGAGATTTTTGCCCGGATAGAAGCTGGTTGCTGCAGCCTGACCGAAAGAGCCGACCGGAAGCCCCCGCTGAGTCGCTCCGTGGGATTGGGCAGCGTCTTCGATTATCGCAACTCCATGTTCTCTGGCAGCATCGGCCAATGCCCCCATAGGTGCCAGCTGACCGTAAAGATGAACAGGAATTATGGCCGCAGAGTTGGGACCTATTGCCTTGGTTGCCGAGACCGGGTCAAGCAGCAGATGATCCGGATCGACATCGGCAAAGGCCGGGCGAGCGCCAGCGCGCACGACTGCTGCGGCGGTGGCTGCGAAAGTATTGGCAGGTAGCACGACCTCTGCGTGCGCCGGAAGGTCAGCAGCGCGCAGCGCCAATTCAACCGCATCGGTGCCGTTGGCAAGCCCGATACAGTGCACTGCACGAGAGAATGCTGCATACTCACGCTCGAACGCTGCCACTTCCGGGCCCTTGATAAACGCTCCGCTGGCCAGAACCCGCTGAAAGCCCTTAGCGATCTCGTCAGCCACCTCAAGGTGCGCAGCCTGCACATCGACTAGCGGGACGGTCGTTGAACTGACGGTCACTTTGTCTCCTGTGAATGCTCATCTTGAAACTTTCTGTGCAGCATATATGCTGTGCGAGACTTCTGCGTTTACCTCGCGGGACTTCTGTCGGTACCTCACTGAGTGGCACGTCGCCGTCACCTCTAATGGTGCGCCGACGCGCGCCAAACACCACGAACAGCCGCCTCCGCGGGCAGATGTTAGGGGACCTTGGCGGCGGATCTTGAGGAAGAATGAGAATGCCCCAGAGCGGCGCGAACCGCAGAGACAACAATGTCCTGTTGTTCTTTGGTCATATTGTGGAAGAGCGGAAGGATGAGTGAGCGGGCCGTGAGCAGTTCGGTTACCGGAAGCATTCCGTGCGTACGGTCTGCGTAGGCCGGCTGAAGGTGGACCGCCATAATTCCGCGACGGGCCGAAACGCCCGCCTCGGCGAGGCTTCGCAGCATTTCGTCACGGGACACGGGTGCATCGTCAGGAAGCATGATCCAGAAGGACTGATAATTGGTGGTGCCGTAGTCAGGATCGCCGATGGTCTCCAGGCCGGGGATGCATGACAGCAGGCGCTGGTAGCGCTCCGCTTGGTCTCGGCGTCTGGCTACGAGCCGACCGAGTTTGCGGAGTTGCACGAGGCCGATAGCGGCCTGGATGTCCGTCATCCGGAAGTTGAAACCAACCTCGGTGTAGTGCTCGATCACTGGCTGCTGACTGCGATGCCGCTCGGTCGCGCTGACATTCATGCCGTGTTCGCGCAAGCGGCGAATCCTGCTGGCGACCGATGCGTCAGGTGTGCTGACCATGCCGCCTTCGCCGGTAGTGATGAGCTTCCGCGGATGGAACGAATATGCCGCCAGCCCGGCACTGGCACCTGCCGGGCGGCCCCGGTAGGTCGATCCTGCGGCGCAGGCCGCGTCCTCGATCACGGCGATGCCGCGCGGATCGCATAGCGCCCGCAGCCTGTCCAGATCGGCCGGCACGCCCGCTTGGTCGACAAGGATGACCGCGCGCGTCCGGCTGGTGAGGTGCGGTGTCACGGTTTCTGGAACGAGGTTCTGCGTCGCGAGGTCCACGTCAGCAAAGATCGGCTGCGCGCCTACGTAACGGACCGCGTTGGCGGTCGCGATGAAGGACAGGGACGGGACGATGACCTCGTCGCCCGGCCCGATTCCGGCGGTGATAAGAGCCAGGTGCAGCGCTGCGGTACACGAGGACACGGCTACGGCGTGGCCGGTCCCGAATGCCTCAGCGAATTTCTCCTCGAATTCCGCCACTCGCGGCCCCTGCGCAATCCACCCGGATGCCACAGTCGCGGCAGCCGCCGCAGCCTCCTCTTCGCCAAGCCACGGCCGGATTACCGGGATCATTGAGCATCCCCTTGACCGGCCGCCGCGCGCTCAGAACGCCACCAGTTGACAAGCCGCCGCAAGCCCTCCTCAAGGCCCACCTCAGCCTTCCAGCCAAGCCTCTGCCCGGCGTGGGAGACGTCCGCCAGACGCCGGGTCACCCCGTTGGTACCGCGCGGCGGGCCGAATTCGAGGGGCAAGCGCGAGCCCATCACGTGCTGCAACGTATCAGCTAGCTCGACCAGGCTCGTCTCCGTGCCGCTCCCGATGTTAAAGACGTCGTCGGTGACGTCACTTGCGGCGGCGAGCAGGTTGGCGCGCGCGATGTCCTCAGTGAAGATGAAGTCCATCGTCTGCAGGCCATCGCCGAGAATAACCGGGGGCTTCCCAGCCTCGATCCGTTCCATCCAGCGGATCAGGACCTCTGTGTAGAGACCGTAAATATCCATCCTCGGTCCGTACACGTTGAAATAGCGGAGCATTACGTAGTCAAGGCCGCGCATCGCACGGAAGCTGCGGAACAGGCCTTCATTGAAGGTCTTTCCCGCGCCGTAAAGAGTATCATTTGCATACGGATGGTGACGTTCCGGTGTCGGGAAATTCTCTGCCTGTCCGTATACCGATGCCGACGATGCCGCGATGATCTTGCGCACTCCCGCATCGGCCGCGGCCTCGACCACCTCGTAGGTGCCGTCGACAAGAACCTCGAGCGCCAGCCGGGGCTCGGTCGCGCACTGGGTGATCCGGATAGCAGCCTGGTGGAACACGACGTCAATACCAGACATAAGCGAGCGGACACAATCACGATTCCGTATATCGCCATTGACCAGCCGGACCACGGTGCTCTCGCGAGCCGACCTCAGATTCTCGGGCCTTCCTCGGACGAAGTTGTCTAGAACTATTATCTCCCCGGCATTGCCCGCCACAAGTTGATCGACGATCGTCGAGCCGATCGTGCCCGCGCCACCAGTGACAAGGAACCTCTGGCCGGCTATCACGCGCCCACCTCCGTCAGCAACATCCGCTCTCCGTCGTTGTCCGCGCTTCGCGATGCCGCCTCAAGCAAAGCCAGCATGCGCAGGCCAGCCGCCGCATCAGTGAGCGGCGATCTGCGCTCGCGGATTGCGGTACTGAACTCAGTCATGACAGACATCAGCGCTTCCCGTTCCTGCAGTGCGGGGACCAGGGTGTCGCCGGTCCGGTAGGAGATGAGGGCCTGGCGTCGTGCGTCCTGCTGCATATTTCCGGCTTGCATTGTGTCGACTCCGCGGTCGTGGACCGCGAGCCGTGCCGCCGGGTTGGTGTCGTCCCAGACGATCGTCTGCCGCGAGCCGCCAAATACGGTCTTCCGGATCTTGGTCGGGCTGAGCCAGTTAACGTGCACGTGCGCGAGCGCGCCGTTCGACAACCATACCGACAGGTACGCAATGCAGGCCCGCCCAGCTCCGATGGGGTCGCCGGTGTGGGCAGCGACTGCCACCGGCTGGATTTCCTCGGGAAGGACGAAGTCAAGGATCGAAAGGTCGTGCGGTGCGAGATCCCACAAAACATCAACGTCCGGCTGCACGAGCCCTAGGTTGATGCGGACCGAGTCGACGAACTGGACCTCACCGATATGGCCGCCCCGGACGAGTTCACGTATTCGCTGCACAGCCGGGGTGTAGCAGTAGGTGTGGTCGCACATGAGTACTAAGCCGGACCGCTGCGCCAGCGCTTCAAGCTTCCTTCCCTCGGCCAGCGAGGGCGTAAGCGGCTTTTCCACCAGCACGTGCTTGCCAGCGTCAAGGGCGGCCCGGACGAGGTCGAAGTGCGTTGCGGCGGGCGTCGCAATCGCGACGGCTGCCACCGCCGGGTCTGAAAGGATCGCTTCAATGCTGTCCGTGGCCCGGACAGTCGTGTACGAACCGAGCGTCGCCTTAGCCCGCTCGACGTCCATATCGCACAGCCACTCCAGCCGCAAGGCTGGCGTGGCCAATGCGGTGCGGACGAGGTTCGGTCCCCAATATCCGGCGCCGAAAACCGCTAACCCGATGGGTGGCATACGAGAGTCCTTCCGTCTGGAGACTACGGCTGAGTGTCCCTACGGTGCCGTGGTGGTGAACACGACATCCACCCAGTAGTTGCTCGCGTTGTAACTGTTATCAGGGAATCCTGGCGCACTCGCGTAGAGATATACGCCGTTGCCAGGATTGCCTGCGGATTGCAGCGCATGCAGTGGTGGGCTGTCAACAGCATTTGCGAATGTTCCTGACTCGGCAGCGTAGCTCCCGTTCGGTGCGAAGTAGGAGGCGATGTACGTCGTATTCGCGCTTACCGGTATCGGAGACGTGAAGTTTGCCTGCTCCCATCCGGCCGCCGACTCATTTGTGAAGGTCGCCTGACCAAGCAAGCTGCCGCTCGCGTCCCACAGCCTGCCTATATGCGTGCCCGTATTGCCGGCTCCCTTGTAGAAGCGAATTCCTGTAATCCAACCCGTGCTATCCGATGTGAACTTCACGCCGAGGTTGACTGCGTTCGGGTCGTTCACTGAGGGCATCGAGGGTAGCGTGGAGTCCGGCCAGATCGAGCAAGGGCATTGCCCTGGCGTCGGCGTCGGCTGAGCGGTCACAAAGCTCCACGTGTACTGGCTCCCCATAGCCGTCCCGGAGGTATCCTTGGCGCCGGACACCGTGGCGGTATAAGTGGTGTCAGATGACAGCGGACCGGAGCCCCCGACCATCCCGCCCGACGGAATGTAAGTGCCGGTATTGGTTGATGAATTGTAGGACAGCGTCCCCGGTACTGAAATGCCACCTGGGCCGGCCATCGTGAATTGTATCGTGTTCGCCTGTACTGGTCCATCGAACGTAAACGAGATGCCCGTGCCGGTCGGTACGCTTGTCTGGCCTTTCAATGGGTTCGTTGCGGTTACCGCTGGGCCGCTGCTCGCATACATGACATCGACCCAGTAGTTCGACGAGTTATAGCCGTTAGAGGGGAATGTGCTCGTTGAGCCATACGCATAAACTCCGCCACCGGCCAGCGCCGTCAGCTGTCCATTCGTCACAGCGTTACCGAGGCCATTCAGTGTGACAGCATAGTGTCCCGTATTCGTGTGGTATGACGCGACGTAGGTCGTCCCTGCGGTCACTGCCACCGGGCTAGAGAAGTCCAGTTCCTCCCATCCCGTCGTGGACTCACTGGTGAACGTCCCCGTTGCAAGCAGAGTCCCGCCGGACGTCCACAGGCTGCCGGCGTGGGTGCCGGTGTTGCCGGGCTCCTTGTAGAACCGGACACCCGAGATGGTTCCATTGCCGCTGGCCTGGAACCTTAGGCCGAGTTCGACCGCGCTTGTGTCTGCGCCATCGGACGCGCCCGACGGCGTAACATCGGGCCAGATGCTGCACGGGCACTGACCCGGCGTGGATGCCTTGCTGGTGATGAACGTGTAGGTTTCCGGGGTCATAGTTTGGCCGAACTGATCCTGGGCCCCGCTGATGGTAGCGGTGTACGCGGTGCCTGCCGCCAGCTGGTTGGTCGGAATGAACGTCGCGACCGTGTCCGTACTGTCGAAGGATGTTGTGCCCGGGATGGTGTTCCCGCTCGGATCCTTCAGGGTGAACGATGCCGAGGCGGGAACGACGGGCGCAGCGAATGTCGCAGTGGGCGTGGTGGAGACAGGGTTGCTGGACGAGCCAGCGTAGGGTGTGACGCTGGCTACGGCCGGAGGTGCCCCTGGCGGCTGTGTCGTGTCGAAGATCACGTCGACGGCATAGCTTGAGCCCTGGAAGGTGGATGTCGGGAAGCCGTGACCCCCGACGTTAAACAGGCCATTCCCGCCGCCGGTACCGGTATAAACTGCCCTCGGTGCGGTCAGGGGAGCGGTGTTCAGGGCCAAGTCGAAGAGGTCTGGGTCATCGCCGTAGTGACCGTTTGGATCGAAATAGGACACGACATAAGTGGTGCTCGCACTAATCTGGACAGGATTCGCAAACTTGAGTGTCTGCCAGCCACTGGCCGTCTCGTTGGTGAATGTACCGGTAGCGAGCTGGGTTCCGCTGGAAATCCAGAGCGAGCCAGTATGCGTTCCGCCGTTTCCGGTGCCCTTGTAGAATCGCACGCCCGCCACCCAGCCAGGGACGCTCGACTGGAACTTCATGCCGAGCTCAAGTGGCGTGGAATCGTTCGCCGATGTGACCGACGGGATGTAGTTGCTCCCGAACAGGCCGCACGGGCAGTTGACTGTGGCCCCGACACCCGAACCTGGTGCTCCGATGTTGCCGCTGTCGTCCGTCGCGCGCGACTTGATCGTCACCGGGCCGTTGCCCGCCGCAGACCACGTGTAGCTCCAGGTGACGCTGGTGGCAGCGGAGGACATCGTGGTGGCCGGGTGCCAAGTTGTGCCCCCGTCGGCCGACACTTCGACGCCCGCCACCACGCCGCCCCCGGAGTCGCTGGCTGTGCCGCTAACGGTTACCGTGCTGCCATTGCCGAAGGTGGCACCTGCCGAAGGCGAGGTAATCGCGGACGTCGGCGGTGAGTGATCGCCGGATGCCGTGGCGGCCGTCAGGCTGGGAGCGAGCGTTGTTGGCTGCGCGCCCATGTCGGCGAGCAAGTTGACGGTCGCCTGCTGCATGGCCGGGCTCGGCGGATTGTTCGCATCTCCGTCATGGTCAGAACCCAGCCCCCATGCCCACTGGACGGTGCCCGCGTCGAAGACCAGCGCACCGCTGGCGGCGCGGTACAGCGTCAGGCTATTGGTGGCCTGGCCCGGGCCTATTTGCTCGTTGGGGGTCAGCAGCAGCTGCGACACGCTCTCGGTGGTTTTCGACATGTCGATCTCGCCGGGCGGCCGGGATCCGTTGTCGACGTCCGAATCCCACTCGTAGCCCAGCGTCTCGCCGGGCATGGTGGCGGTCTGGCCCGGCTGCAGGCTGGCCACGCTGGTATTCCGCCAGAACCTCAGCTTGGCGTACGCGGCCGGCACCTGCATGGCATAGGAGCAGCAGTTGACCAGCCAGAGCTGCCCGGTCAGCGCGTTCTCCGGCTGACCGCCGTCGTCTCCTGAGGTGTTGAACCGCGGATCCCGCCACGCCCCGGTCCAGGTAGGCGGATCAGCCGGATCCGTCTGCGCGCTGTCCAGGCTCTCCTTGTAGGTAATCAGCGTGCGGTTGGCCTCGTTGCCGTACGTGCTCGCCGCCCACCGGGTCTTCCACCACATCGTGTTCCCGGCGAAGAAGGCGAGGCTGACCCCGGCGTCCCTGGCCGCCGTGAGATTGGCCCGGTCGCCCGCATCGAAGTACTCCGAGTGCCCGGCGTTCACGAGCATCTTGTGCTGCTCGAGCATCGAGGCAGCTCCCGGGGCGGAGACGTCCTGCTGGCTGACGTAGCTGACGTCGTAGCCGTTCTTCTCCAGGAACTGGACCATCGGGAACTCGGCGTAGAAGAAGAAGTCCTGCCCGCCCGGCGTGTCAAAGCGGGTCGCGAACGGGCGGTTGTAGCTGACCTGCTCGGCGCGCCCCGGATCGAGCGGGCTGCTGGCCGTGTCCTCAGCATTCCCCGCGTACACGCTGTTGCCGCCCCAGTCGTTGTACGCCTGCCAGGTCTCGTCGGCGGTCATGAAGACGACGTTCGAGTGGCTCGCGTTGCTGGTCACCACGAACGGGATCTGGTTCTCGTCGCTGCTGCTGTCGGTCCGGTGGATGTGCGCAAAGTAGACGCCGGAAACGACCGTGGCGGGGACGTTCCAGGTTCCGGAAACGCCCCAGTTCCCGCAGTCGATTAAGCCCGTGGCGGCGTTGCTGGTGCAGGCTGGCTGACTGCGCGATACCGCGATGTTCGGCGTGACGCTGGCGACTAAGCGGGCGCCGTCCCCGCCGTAGTAGCCCATCCGGTAGATGTCGATCGCATAGGCGGTGGCCGACGACTTGATCTTGAAGCTGATCGACTGCCCGACGTTGACGCTGAACGGGTCGGCGAAGCCCTGAATCGTCGTGCCCTCGCCCGGTCCCACGTCCCACTGGGACTTGGGAGCGCCGGGCATCGCGTTCTCGCACGCGACCGGGTTGCCGCAACTGGCCTGTGCGGCGGGCGGCTTGGGCAGCACCACCGTCAAGGCCACAGCCAGTACCGCCACTACCGCCATGGCTAGGAGCCGCCAAGCCCGCCTGCGGATACGTAACGACGACAGGGCGACGAAATGCCGCCGCGCCAGGGTCCCCCCCAGATGCCTGCTCATGACTCTCCCCAGCCTGCGAGCGCTCGCATGTGACGTTGGCACGGCGACCAGCCACCGCTAGCCGCACATCAACGAGCCGACCGCTTCGTCCGCTATCAACTAGACGCGGGGCACAGCGACCCGGATGCCACAATCAGCCGACTTTGCTGGGTATTTCTTTGCTTGGCCGCCCGCTAACGTGATCCAGCTGGGCTGGGGACGATAGTTCCGTCCTTTTCGTCATAAAATTTACCTGTTTGCGGACAGCGCCAGCGGCCGGCACCCGCTTCTGCGAGGCGCTGGCCGGCCCGGCCGACCCATCCGATCCGCCGCGCGGGCACTCCTGCGGCCAGCGCGAAGTCAGGTACGTCACGGGTAACGACCGCACCGGCCGCGATGAGCGCCCAGCGCCCGATCACGCAACCGGCAACGACCACCGTCCGGGCGCCGAGGGATGCTCCCTCCCGTACCAGCACACCTGCCGCAGCCCAGTCCTCGGGTCTCTTGAGCTTTCCGGCGACGTCCACAGAACGGGGATACCGATCGTTGGTCAGGACTGCAGCGGGGCCGATGAACACGTCGTCCTCGAGCCGGGCTGGTTCGTAGACAAGCGCGTAGTTCTGCAGCTTCACGTTGTCACCGATGATTACCCCAGGTCCTACGTAGGCGCCTCTGCCCACGATGCAGCCGCTGCCAAGGCGGGCGCTCTCCCTTATCTGGGCGAGATGCCAGACGGTGGTACCTGGTCCCAGCGTGGCACGCTGGTCCACGTCAGCCGTCCGCTGCACCTGCGCGGTCTCCACAGTGAGATACTCCGTTCGGCTGGCTACGGATCCTGCCGCAGCTTTCATGCGCGAATCTGGCGGCGGCCCTACCGGGGCCTTGCCCCGGAGGGTGCTCAGCGGCGGTGGCTGAGGATGAGTTCCCTGAGTCTCGCCGTGGCCCGGAAAAGCTCCTTAGCCCCGGTCGCAAACTCCGACATCGCCCGGTGGAGCACGTGCTGGTTCTGATGTGTCTCGATGGCCTCGTCCCCGTAGGGATGCGCGGATATGCCCGCTTCGCAGTCCGCGGCGGCTCTCGCGAACCTGGCGAGCGCCCTGCCGTAGCGCAGTTGCAAAGCCGCGCTGGGGATCGCCGCGCTAGCCTTCGCGACGGCCACGGCGCCTACCACCTTCACGCAGGCTTGCCTCATTGCCGGGTAGAGCCGGAGGCCAGAAGCCTGTGTCGCATTGCCGACCTCGCTCGACAAGAGAGCAAGCGCTGCGCCGCCGTGGCCGGCCTGCCACTTCGTGAGCGCATGCGCCAGCCGTGGCGGCAAAGGCGGCGGTGCGGGAGCAGCGGCAGCCACTGCCGCGCTCCCCGGTGCCGGGGTCCCGGCAGTCGTGGCTGGGCTCGCCGCGGCGGCCGCCGGCGGGCGGTTGCCTAACGAGGTCGGAAAAGCATTGCCCTGACCGGGCAGGTAGGCGACGGCCAGGCCTGCAAGCGCGATGGCGGCACCGAACGCCACCCACCGCCAATGACGCCGTAACGTCGCAAGCCCAGCTCGTCCTCGTTGTGACTGGTCATGCTCCCGAGCATCATGTGGCTCGTGTGGGCTTGTCATTGCGTCCTCCCCGGCGAATCCCGCGTATGTTCGACGCCTTAACGCTCGGTTTGGTGTACGTCTGCGCAAATGCTGCAGTGCTGTCGCAGCGGTTCGGCTGGCCCGGCGCTGGCTCAGCCGAACCTTGCCGCCAGTCGGCGGAACGTGCCGGGAAGCGCGCCGTGCAGCCACGCGGGAAACCGCATCCAGCGCGGCACGAACACTACGCTCTGATCCCGTTCGACGGCAGCGATCAGCGCGGTTGCTACCCGCTGCGGCGGCAGCGGGACCGGCTTCCGCCGGTCGTACGGGCGGCCGCGGCGCTCGAAGAACGGCGTGTCGATGACGCCGGGCACGATCACCGATACCCCCACGCCGCGGCTGGTCAGCTCATAGGCAAGGCTCTCGGCGAAACAGCCCAGGCCGGCCTTCGTCGCGGAATAGACGGCTTCCCCGCGAACCCCGGTTGCCCCGGCGATGGAGGAGACGAATACGACATGCCCGTGCCCGCGCGCAACCATGCCGGGCACAAGGAGCCTGGTCAGCTGAATCGGCGCAGTGAGATCGACGGCGATGAGGCCTGCCACCTGCTCCGCCGTCATCTGCTCAATCGGCCCGGCCCAGCCGATCCCGGCATTGTTGACAAGCAGGTCGATGCCGCCTTCCCCGGCTGCTTCCCCGGCCGCCACGGCCAATTCGGCCGCCCCATCGGCAGCCGCGAGATCGGCTGCCAGCGCTAGCCCGCCGGTTTCCGCTGCCACGGCCTTCAGCCGGGCCGGATCCCGGCCGGCGATCAGCGGCCGGGCGCCAGCAGTGGCGAGTGCGCGCGCGACAGCCGCGCCGATGCCGGAAGATCCCCCGGTGACAAGTGCTGTCGCGCCATCGAGCCGCATGCCGCCTCACTCTGGCCCAGGCGGGCGCCCCGGGCAAGCCGGCCCGGGCCAGCCGGCCCGGGCGCCATCATTTGTGGTTAGCATCCATCCGGCCATTGCCGGGCAAATCTTAACCACAAAAATTCTCCGCTCGGTGAATTGGGTAATAGAGGCGAACGTTGCGGTAGAGGCGAATGGGATGCGGCGCGGCGCGATGCGAGGGGCACGGATCCGCTGAGTTCGGGGCGCCTGCGGCAGCGCGGCGCGGCGCGATGCGAGGGGCACGGGGTCCGCTGAGTTCGGGGCGCCTGCGGCGGGGGGCCGGGTGCGGGGCGGATCTGATGAGTTCGGGGCCTTGCGGTGACGGCGGGGGCGGGCGGCGCAGCGCGGGGCCGGTTCCGCTGACCGCAGGGCGTCCGCGGCAGCCGACAGCCGACGGCGAAAAGATGATGGGGCGAGTGGCTCAGGATGAGGTAATGGCCGCCGCGACGGGAAGGTCGGCAGGCGTCCAGGACCGGACGATGTCGCGCATCGATAGCAGGCCGGTCACCTCGCCGCCGTCGATGACTATGAGATGCCGGAAATTCCCCCGGACCATGGCGTGCGCGGCCTGCTCGAGCGTCCACTCGGACGAGGCGAACACCACATCTTTGGTACGGTGCTGGCCGACTGTTTCGGTATCGGGATCCTGGCCGGCGCCGATCGAGTCGAGGATGTCCCGCTCGGTCAGGATGCCGATGCCGGATTGCTCTGGGTCGCTCACGATCGCGGCGCCGACACGGCGGGCCGACATCAGCCGGGACGCCTCGCGCAGGGTATGCGCGGGGCCGACAGCCAGGACCACCGTGGTCATCCCGTCCCGTACCTTCATGATCGATCACTCCCTCCAGGGGCGCGCGCGGAAACGGCGGCAGCCGCCTCGCCCGCCCGAAGCGCCCGCGGTCCGGCCTAGCTTGTGAACTTGTGAATGCCGCTGCACCCAGCATCGGCGATAGCACCGCCGGGAGCAACCCCCACGGGAATGCCGTCTGGCCGGATACTGGCACGCGCGCATCAAGTCCCCGCCCCGCCCGGCCCGGTCAGGAATCGGACGAGAGCCGGTCAGAACCTGGCGCGCGGGTCAAGCCAGGCATTTAACGGCTCAAGCGGCGCCAGCCGGCGGCCGAAAAGGGCTCTGCGCCCGGCCAGTCAGGCGCCAGCCGCGAGATGGTCGAGCACCTGGCCGTGCAGCAGCCCGTTGGTGCAGACGACGCTGCCCCCATCCGGTGTCGCCTTGCCGGTGAGGTCGGTGAAGATGCCGCCCGCCTCCTCGATGATCACCTGCAGCGCGGCCAGATCCCAGAGCGAGACCTCCGGCTCGGCCGAGATGTCCACCGCGCCCTCAGCCACCAGCACGTGCGACCAGAAATCGCCGTAGGCGCGGGTCCGCCACGCCGAGCGCGCCAGGCTGAGGAAACCGTCTTGCCGGCCGCTCTGCCCCCAGCTGGATACGTCCGAGTAGGAGAACGACGCATCTTCCAGCCTGGACACCTCAGAAACCCGGCACCGGGTTGCCTTGGTCAGCCCGCGGCCTGTCCACGCGCCGCTGCCGCGGGCAGCCCACCAGCGGCGGCTGAGCGCGGGGGCGGAGACGACACCGACCACGACCTCGTCGTGGTCCATCAGCCCGATCAGGGTCGCCCAGACCGGAACGCCGCGGACGTAATTCTTCGTCGCATCGATCGGGTCGATCACCCAGCACCGCGTCCCGGCGCCGGTCCGGCCGAACTCCTCGCCGAGCATCGCGTCCCGCGGCCGGGCCCGGCGCAGCACGTTACGCAGCGATTCCTCGGCCGCGTGATCCGCGTCCGTCACCGGGGTCAGGTCGGGCTTGGTCTCCACCCGCAGATCAACAGCACGGAACCGGCGCGCGGTAATATCGTCCGCCGCGTCGGCGAGCACGTGCGCGAAACGCAGGTCGTCGTCATAGCCCGCCATGCCGCGAAACGGTACAGCCTCGCGGGGTCCCGGGGCCATGGCTGGCCCCTGCTGGCGTGCCCCGGCCGTGGCATACCCGCACCAACGGGACGATGCGCAGCCGATCGTAACCGCGGCCACGCCCGGCCGGACACCGCCGCCCTAGACCCAAGCGATCCCTTGCCGTCCGACTGCTCGTTCCAGCCTGACGGGGCCAGGGCGAGTGCATAGCCAGTGAATATGGCAGCCTTCGCCGCGGCCGAATGTTATACCGCCAGGATAAATCGCATGGCGCACCGCGCCGCCGGCGATTTATCGGTGTTCCGCGCGCGCCGAAAATAACCTAACAATCGGCTGGTCAGCCCGGCGCGCATCTTTGGTAATCTGGCTCCCAGGTTGCCCGGGCTGGCCGTCCCAATAGTTGCCAGCCGTCTCGTTGGTTTACTTCGCCCAGCCCTGGCCCCTCTCTATGCAAGACGGCGGGGGTCGCAGAGATGTGCTCTGACTCAATTCAGTTCTGGAGGCTAAGCCCATGATCGACAGATTCGGGGCGTTACTTAGCTGGTTACTCAGGTCGACAGGGCACTACCTGTTTTACGACCCGGTCGCCTGGTCATGGCGCAATCCTGTCACCGCCGGATGCATGATGGCGGGAATGATGGCACTATTCCTGATCGGCTGGCTAATAGACCGGCCAGGACAACGGGAATGAGCCAGCTAAGGCGTTGGCCTACCTGACATAGCCCGGCTGGAATCCCGCACCGAGCAGGGTTGGACGCTCCGGCCAGCTCATCGGTAGCCGGTGCTGCCCAGCTTGACCGCGATGACCAGGCCGGACACGCCGATGATGGTGCGCAATACCGGTCCAGGGAGCCTGCGCACTATGGCCGGGCCCGCCCAGCCACCGATCAGGAAGCCAGCCGCGAGCGGCAGCACGAATGCCCACCGCACCGTCCCGAACACGGCGAAGGCGATCGCGGCGACGGCGTTTGCCGACGCGGACACCACGTTCTTCAGCGCGTTGGTCCTAGCCAGCGACTGATCGAAGATGGCAGCAAGGGCGGCGACCATCATGATCCCCCCGGCCGCGCCGAAGTACCCGATGTAGACAGCGACGCTGAACACCGCTGCTCGCAGCGGCCGGCTCCGCTCGCGGCGTTCCTGGCCGGCCGGACGCTGCAGGACCGGCTGCAACAGCAGCACCACGGACGAGCCGGCGATCAGCGCGGGCGCGACCAACTCGAACGCGCCCGGCGGCGTCAGCAGCAGCAGTGCCGCACCGGCCGCGCCACCGAGCGCCGTCAGCAGGCCGATGCGGAGCGCCCGGCCCCCCTGGCCCGCTAGTTCCGGCCGGGAGCCGGCCGCTGCGCCCGGGCCGGTGAACACCAGCGCTACCGTGTTGGTCATGTTCGCGCTGAGCGGCGGCACCCCGAGTGCGAGCAGGACCGGATAGGAAACCAGCGAGGCCAGGCCGGCGACGACGCTGACCAGGCCCGCGAGCACGCCCGCCCCGATCAGCGTCGCGGCCTCGGCGGCGGTCACCAGCCGGCGTCCGCCGGGCCCGGCTCGTCCTGCAGGTCTGGCTCCACATCCCCGGCGGGATCGCCGCCTTCCCGGCTTCGCAGCAGCCTGCGCAGCGAGTCGAGCCTGCCGCGCAGCGCCCCGTCGTCGTCCTGCGCGTCGACCCATTCGTCCAGCGCGCAGTCGGCCTCCAGGTGGGTGCAGCCGCGCGGGCACCGCTCGATGCCCGCGGCCAGATCCGGGAAGGCGCGCACGACGCGGTCCGGCGCGATATGCCCGAGGCCGAAGCCGCGCAGCCCGGGGGTGTCGATGATCCAGCCGCCGCCGCGCAGCCGGAACGCCACCACCGACGACGACGTATGCCGGCCCCGTCCGGTTACCGGGCTGACCGTCCCTACGGCCCGTTCGGCCGCCGGGATCAGCGCGTTGACCAGGGTTGACTTGCCGACACCCGAATGCCCGACGAGCACGCTGGCCCGGCCGGCTAGCTCCGCGCCCAGGTTGCCCGGGATTACCTCGGCCCCCGGCCCCCGGCGGGTGACCACATGCCGCAGCCCTAGTGGCGCGTAGCCGGCCAGGATCTCATCCGGCGGCGCCAGGTCGGACTTGGTCAGGCAGAGCAGCGGTGCCAAGCCCGCGTCGTAGGCGGCGACCAGGAACCGGTCGATCAGCCGGGTGCGCGGCGGCGGATCCGCCAACGCGCAGACGATCACTAGCTGCTCGGCATTGGCGACGATCACCCGTTCTACCGGATCTGTGTCGTCGGCCGACCGCCGCAGCACTGACTTCCTCGGCAGGACGCTCACCACCCGCGCCAGCGCCCCCGGCGCGCCGGACGTGTCACCGGCCAGCCGGACCAGGTCCCCGACGACCACCCGGCGGTGGCCGAGCTCGCGCGCGCCCATCGCGGTGACCGCCCGGTCGCCGACGAAGCAGCGGTACCGTCCCCGGTCAACCGCGGCGACGAACGCCTCGGCGGCATCTTCGTGCGCTGGCCGTCGCCGGGTCCTGGGTCGCGAGCCCTTGCCCGGCCTGATCCGCACGTCATCCTCGTCCAGGCCGGCGTAGCCGATCCGCCTGCTCAGGGCGCCTGTCCCAGCATGGCCGCCCACGAGCTGATGAAGCCGGGGAACGTCTTGCCCACCGTGGCGGCGTTGCGCACCCGCAGGCCGGGCACCGCGAGCCCGAGCACCGCAGCTGCCATCACCAGCCGGTGGTCGTCATAGCTGGCGAACATCGCGCCGTCGCCGCGCAGCGGCCGCGGCCGGATCTGCAAGCCGTCCGGGCGCTCGGTGACATCCCCGCCGAGCGCGCTGATCTCGCGGGCCAGCGCCGCCAGCCGGTCACATTCCTGGGCCCGCTGATGCCCGATTCCGGTGAACACCGACGGGCCGCTGGCCAGCGAAGCCACGGCGGTCAGTACCGGCGTGAGCTCGCTGACGTCGCGCAGGTCCGCTGTCACGCCGCGGATCTCGCCCGGGCCTGTCACCTGCATGCCGTCCGCTGTCGCGGTGCACACGGCGCCCATCGCAGTTAGCACGGCCAGGATCTGGGTGGCCGGCTGCGTGGTCCGGGCCGGCCAGCCGGCCACGGTAACGGTGCCTGCCGTCACCAGCGCGGCAGCCAGGAACGGCCCGGCATTGGACAGATCGGGCTCAACGGTTACCGTTCCCGGCGCCAGCACGCCAGGGTGAACACGCCACAGATTATTAACGGGGCCAGCGGCGCCGGTGCCCTCGCGCGGCCAGCTTCCGGTCTCCACGTCGGCGCCCGCTGCGCGGAGCATCTGCACGGTCATCGCCAGATGCGGCGCCGACGGCAGCCGCGGCCCGTCATGCCGGATCTCGGCGCCCTTGTCGAACCGGGCGCCGGCCAGCAGCAGGCCGGACACTAGCTGGGATGACGCGGACGCATCCAGGGTGACTGTCCCGCCGCGGACGGCACCACCGCCGCGGACGGTGAACGGGATGGCGCCGCGGCCCTCGTCGTCGATCGTCGCGCCGAGCTCGCGCAGCGCGGCCAGCAGCGGGCCGACCGGGCGTGCGGACGCCCGGTCATCGCCGCGGAAGTTCACGTCAGCCGTCGTGAGCGCGGCGACCGGCGGCACGAACCGCAGCACGGTGCCGGCGTTCCCGACGTCGACCGTCGCGCTGCGCGGGCCGTCGGCGTTGCCTCCGCTCGCCGGACCAGGGCCGTCCGGCTTCGTGCTGTCCGCCGGAGCACCGCCGGGCGTGCCGCCGCCGGGCACGGATCGAGCTGGCCCGCGGCCGGCCGGCCGGGCCGGCGTCACCAGCCAGGAATGTGCTGGCGGCGAGCCGGCCGCGCCGCTGTCCTCGACCTCGGCGCCGAGCGCGCGCAGGGCCGCGGCCATCAGCTCGGTATCCCGGGCGCGCAGCGGATTGCGGATCGTGGCCGGGCCTGTCGCGAGCGCGGTGAGCACCAGGGCCCGGTTGGTCATCGATTTCGAGCCAGGCAGCCGCACCAGCGCGCGTACCGGGGCGCTCGCCGCGGGCGCCTGCCAGTAGTGCGCCCGCGGGCCGTCGGCCGGCCCGGTTCCGTGCGCAGCGCCCCTGTCCATGCTGCGAGCGTACTGGCTGCGCGGGCGGCTGACCCGCGGCGGGATTTCCCGCAGTTGCGCGGACTGGTCCGGCCCGCAAGGTTTGGCAAACCCGGATGTTGGCTATGAACTGCCTCAATCTGTGCTTCCCCGAGTCTGCTACGCGGCGTCAAGGTAGAGAACATGTGTGGTCGGTACGCGTCTGCGCGCAAGCGCATCGAGCTCCTTGAGGAGTTCGCTGTCGAGCGCGACCGGGTCGCCGAGCCGCTGGAGCCGGACTACAACGTCGCCCCGACCAAATCGGTCTATGCGGTACTTACCCGCCGTCCGCGCAGCAGCGAGGCCGGCGGTGACGGCGACAAGCCCGTCGCCAGGACTGCGCCGGGCGTCAGCGCCGCGCCGGGCGCCGGGGCTGAGGCCGCCCAGGACGAAGGCGCCAGGTCCGGCGGCGAGGCGAGAGAACTCCGCGTCGTCCGCTGGGGACTGGTCCCGTTCTGGGCCAAGGATCGGTCCATCGGCAGCCGGATGATCAACGCGCGAGCCGAGACCGTGGACGCCAAGCCGGCCTTCCGCAGCGCTTTCGCGCGGCGCAGGTGCCTGCTGCCCGCCGACGGCTACTACGAGTGGTACCGGCCAGGCAGCGACGCGAAGGCGGCCAAGCAGCCGTACTACATCCGACGTGCGGACGGCGGGTCGCTCGCGTTCGCGGGCCTGTACGAACTCTGGCGGGACCGGGCGGTACCCGATGATCACCCGGATGCGTGGCTGTGGACTGCGACCATCATCACGACGAGCGCGCCGGACGAGCTCGGCCGGATCCATGAGCGGATGCCTATGGTGATCAGTCCGGCCAGCTGGGCGGACTGGCTGGATCCCGGCAACAACGACACCGGCGACGTGCGCGGCCTGCTTGTTCCGGCCGCGTCCGGCGAGCTGACCTCCTATCCGGTATCGACCGCGGTGAACTCGGTGCGTAACAACGGGCCCCGGCTGATCGAGCCCGCCGAGCCTGAACCGGGCAGTCCCGCGCGGAGATTACCGACCGCCGCGTCCCGGGGCACCTCGGGCGATAGTCCGGACACGCTGTTCTGACCCGTTGCAAGCCGGGCCTGGCCGCCGCCCCCTGATTCAGGCGTGCTGCCAAGCCCTGTGCGGAGAGTAGGTGAGGATTAAATGGATACCGTCGTCGCGCGCAAGCGCCTTGAGGAGATCCGTGACGAACTCGACCGGTCGATAGCGGTGCTTGGGGGATCCGGCCCGCAGCAGCCCCAGGTGCCGGAGTACCCGCAGGATCCTGCGGACGCGGGCGCGAATCTGACCGAGACACAGCGGTCTGCGGCGATGGTGACCGCGGCGCAGCAGCAGCGGTCCGAGGTGCTCAGCGCGCTGACCCGGATTGAGGAGGGCAGCTACGGGGTGTGCACCGACTGCGGCGCCAAGGTGCCAGCGGGCCGGCTGGAGGCAAGGCCCGAGGCGGCCCGCTGCGTGGCCTGCCAGGGGAAGCGGGACCGGCTGCGGCGCTGATCGCGCCGGAATGAAGCGCAACCGTGACGTGTTGAACACCGCATGTCCCTAGCCGGTTGCCAGCCACGCGGCGCCACTGGGCCGGTAGCTGCCCTCGGTGCCGTCGGCCCTGGCAAGATATCCTCCGGCCTATACGGCTGGCACGCTCGCCAGCCGGCGGCGAGAATCGCGCAGGAGGTGGGTCCGGTAACCGAGACACTCGAGCAGCGCGGCGAGCGCTTCGAGCGCGATGTCTTGCCATACCTGGATCAGCTGTACTCCGCGGGGATGCGCATGACCCGCAATGCGGCGGATGCCGAGGACCTGGTGCAGGAGACGTTCGCCAAGGCGTACGCCTCGTTCCACCAGTTCCAGCCGGGCACCAACCTGAAGGCCTGGCTGTTCCGGATCCTGACCAATACCTTCATCAACTCCTACCGGAAGAAGCAGCGCGAGCCGCAGCGGGCCGGTACCGAGGAAATTGAGGACTGGCAGCTGGCCAGGGCCGCGTCGCACACGTCGTCCGGGCTGAAGTCGGCCGAGGCGGAGGCCTTGGAGCGGCTTCCCGACTCCGACGTGAAGCAGGCCCTGCAGACCCTGCCGGAAGAATTCATGATCGCGGTGTATCTGGCTGACGTCGAGGGATTCGCCTACAAGGAGATCGCCGACATCATGGGGACTCCGATCGGCACCGTCATGTCGCGCCTGCACCGCGGCCGCCGACAGTTGCGCGAGATGCTCCAGGACTATGCGGCCGACCGCGGCTTGGCCGCGGCGGCAGCGAGTAACGGCGAGGCGTCATCATCGGGCGATGAACCCGGGAAGGACGCGAGATGAGCTGCGGCAAGCCGCACGACGTGCCCTGTAGCGAGGTGCTGGCGCGCGTCTACAGCTACCTGGACGGTGAAATCGAGGTCTCCGGGTGCGCAAAGATTCGCCAGCACCTTGACGAGTGCGGGCCGTGCCTGCGTGAGTACGGCCTCGAAGAGGCAGTGAAGCGCCTGGTGCACAAGCATTGCGGCGCCGAGACGGTGCCGAGCGAACTGCGGACGAAGGTGCTGAGCCGGATCCAGGCCGTCCGGATCGAGCTTGAGATCACCGAGTTCCGCTCGGAATAGCCCGCTAGGAGCCTGCGGTGTCGGCCAGGCCGCCGTTTCCGCCACCGGTCCGGCCGCGATACCTATCGGCCTAGCCGTACCCGCCCGCCCGGGCACCAGCAGGCGCTAGCCTTCCGACATTGCGCAATGCTGGGTCGGCCATGACTCTTGATTACACTCGGTATCTGGTCGGTTACCCATTGTGGGCAATGTTACTGTAAGCCTACGCAAATCCAGCCACTGGCGTTACTCTGAGTGCTGAAAAGGCGACGCGTGGCGGAATATAGGCGCCAGCAGATTGATCGCCAGCAGGGGCCAGGGAGTCCGGGGAGCGGGTCGGCAGAGCGAATGCGAGGAGTCATGGGCAAAAAGATGTCCAGGGCCGCGTGGCTCTACATAGCCGCGGTGGTCATCGTGGCCGTGGCCCTCATCGCCCCGACGCACCTCGATGACCAGAACGTCCGCTGGTGGTTCGAGCTGGGCGTGCTGCAGATGCTCTTCCTGATTTGCGACTCAACGCCGACGCCGCTGGCCTCGCGGCAGTCTGCGTGGTCGCCGAGTTCGTCGGCGACGCTCGCAGCGGTGGTACTGCTCGGGCCGGCCGGTGCCGCCTTGGTGGGCGCCATCTCAGTAGTGAGCCTGCGCCGCCACCTGATCCTGGCCGAGCGGCTGTTCAACGGCGCCATGTACGCCGTGTCCGGGTACGCGGCCGGAAGCGCGTACGTGGCACTGGGCGGCCCGGTGGGCCGGCTGCTGCCGCATCACAGCCCCGGGGTCATCTGGCCGTTCGCCGCTGCCGCTGCCGTGCACGTGATCACCAACCAGGGGCTGCTCTGGGGAGCGCTCCAGCTGATCAGGCGAGATGGGCGGCGGCCCGAGCGGGTCCGGGTGGAATCCAGCCTGCCGCTGCTGCTGGCCTCAGACCTCGGCTACGCGGTGCTCGGACTGCTGATCGCCGCGCTCTGGACGGTCACCTATGCTTTCGCCGCGGTGCTCGTGCTCGTCCCGCTCATCGTGGCCCGGTGGGCGATGGGACAGTTCGCCGAGCAGCAGCGGGCGTACGCGGCCACGATGGAGGCGCTCTGCCAGGCGGTCGAGACGAAGGACTTCTACACCCGCGGTCACAGCGAGCGGGTTTCCAGGGGATCGGGCATGATCGCCAGGGAGATCGGCATGCGGCCGGACCGGGTGGATGCCATCAGGTACGCGGGCATGCTGCATGACGTGGGCAAGCTCGGCGTTCCCACCAAGGTGCTGCAGAAGGACGGGCCGCTGAGCGAGGAGGAGTACGCGGCGATCCAGCTGCACCCGATGCGCGGCCTGGAGATCGTCAGGGAGATCGGATTCCTCGATGAGGCGCTCACCGGCATCATGCATCATCACGAGAGGATCGACGGCAAGGGCTACCCAATGGGCCTCGCCGCGGACGAGATTCCCGAGTTCGCCCGGGTGATCGCGGTTGCCGATGCCTTCGACTCGATGACTTCGAATCGCTCCTACCGGCGGGCCCGCGGCGTCGACGAGGCGGTCAGCGAGCTCCGCAAGGTGTCAGGCAGCCAGTTCGACCCGGCGCTGGTGGACGCATTCATCTCGGCGCTGCAGCGGGATGGCTGGAAGTTGCCAGCGCCGGCCGCGGTTCCGCTTGACCACCAGACGCTCACCGCGCAGGACCATGACGACCCGACGGCGCCGCTCCGGGTGGTCGAGAGCCTGTGACCGGCGAAGCGGCAGCGACTTCCCAGCAGTCCGCGGAGCGCTGGTCGTCCTGGCAGGCGATGGACTCGGGGCGGCTGCTGCTGCTTGCCGCGGCCGGGATGCTGACGGTGGCCGCAATCGCGCATTCAGCCACCGTGCCGGTCCGCTCGCCGCACCCGGCGGTGGCATTCGGCGTTCTTATCGCGCTCGGCGAACTGCTCAGGCTCGCGCTGCCGGGCGGCCGGGAGGCCGCGCCCATTGCCACCGCCGGCGCGATGGCCTATGCGCTGCTCATGTACGTCGGGCACCTGCCGGCTGGCGGGCTGCCGGCCGGGGTTTCCCCGCTCCAGGTCATCGCGGTAGCCGCGATCGCCATGACCATCGGCGCGTTGCCGCACATGGCCGCTGGCCGGCCGGTCGGCCTGACCGGCATGGCGTCCCGCCTAGTCGCGGTGTCCTGCGTGGCCTTCGCGTTTCGCCCGCTGACCGGCATCAATCTGATCGTCGACCGCTGGTGGCTGGCCGCGATCGTGATGACCGTCCTGGTGATATTCGGATGCCTAGTCGATGCGGTAATCGGTGCCCTGATCAGGGCGGATGACCTCGGCGCACGATTCGGCGTCGCGCTTTGGGACGAGATGCGGGTGCAGTGGCCGCTCGGCGCGGCGGTCGGCGCATCGGCGATAATCATCGTCTTTGCCGCGGAGACCATGGGGATTGCCGGGCTGGCCGTCTTCGTCGTGCCGCTGCTCGTCACCCAGCTGGCGTTCCGGCGGTACGCCGGGATCCGCTCGACGTACCTGCAGACGGTCCGCGCACTCGCCAGGGTCACCGAGGTGGGCGGCTACGTGGAGGGCGGTCATTCCCGCCGGGTCAGCGTGCTCGCCGTGGCCGTCGGCAGGGAGCTTGGCATGAGTGAGCCCGACCTGCTCGACCTGGAGTACGCCGCCCTCATGCACGACATCGGGCAGCTGTCCCTGCGGGACCCGATTCCCGGCGGCGCCACCGTCCTGGTGTCGCGCCCTGACCAGCAGCGCATCGCCGAGCTCGGCGCAGAGGTGATCGCCAAAGCCGGCGTGCTTGACCGGGTAGCGGAACTGGTCCGCTGCCAGAGCCTGCCCGCCCGCGGGCAGGATCCGGAGCCGCCGGTCGGCAGCCGGATTATCCGTGCCGCCAACGCCTTTGACGACCTGGTCGGCGCCTCGACCGATCGTGATCGCAGCGCCGCCGCGCTTGAGCGGCTCCGGCTGGACACCGCATATGAGTATGACGCGGGCGTCGTCGAGGCGCTGAGCGAGGTCGCGGGCAGGCGCAGGTTCAGCTGCATCTAGCCGAAGCCGGCCGCGCCCCGCGCCTTGCCTGCCCCCGTCCCGTCCCGCTCGCGTCCCGTCCGCTCGCGTCCCGTCCGCTCGCGCCCCTGCTCGCTCGCCCCCGTCCCGCTACCCTCGTGGACGTGGCGGGAACCCCATGGATGTGACATCGGGGCAGTCAGGTGTGGTTGAACATCACATTCAACAAGTTGGTAGCCAGCCGGGGCGGGCGGGCGGGCGCCGGTAGGCTGCCGGGATGCTCGAATCAGTTCTTGTCGCCAACCGCGGCGAGATAGCGCGGCGAGTGATCAGGACCGCCCGCCGGATGGGCATCCGGGCCATCGCGGTCTACTCCGAGGCCGATGCCGAGTTGCCGTTCGTGCGCGAGGCCGACGCCGCGGCGCTGCTCGGCCCGGCCCCGCCGGCTCGTAGCTATCTCGACATCGACGCCGTGATCGGTGCCGCCAGGCGGACTGGCGCCAGGGCCATCCACCCGGGCTACGGCTTCCTCGCCGAGAACCCGTCCTTCGCGGCCCGGGTAATCGCCGAGGGACTGACCTGGATCGGTCCGTCGCCCGCGGCGATAGAGCAGATGGGCGACAAGATCAGAGCCAGGAATCTGATGGAGCGGGCCGGCCTGCCTGTCGCCGCAGGCAGCAAGGCGCCGGTCACCGAGGTGGCGGCGGCGCTCGCCGAGGCTGACCGGCTTGGTTATCCCGTGATGGTCAAGGCCTCGGCTGGCGGCGGAGGCATCGGGATGAGCCCCGCGGCTGACGCCGCGGCGCTGCGCGCGGCGTTCGAGACTGCCCGGTCGCGGGCAGAGCGGTTCTTCGGCGATCCCGCGATCCTGCTTGAGCACCTCATCGAGCAGGCTCGCCACATCGAGATTCAGATCCTCGGCCTGGCCGACGGGCGCGTCATCGCTCTCGGCGAGCGGGACTGCTCCGCGCAGCGGCGACATCAAAAGGTCGCCGAGGAGACCCCTTCACCCGGACTGACCGACAGCCTGCGGGCCAAGATGCAGGCCGCGGCGGTGCAGGCGGGCCAGGCCGTTGGCTATCGCGGTGCCGGTACCGTCGAGTGCCTGGTGGACACCGCGGCACAGGATTTCGTGTTCCTGGAGATGAATACCAGGCTCCAGGTCGAGCACCCGGTCACTGAGCTGGTCACCGGGATCGACCTGGTGGAGCAGCAACTCCTGATTGCCGACGGGTGCCCGGTCAGCTTCGACCCGGCCGCCGTCGCGTTCCGCGGGCATGCCCTGGAGCTGCGGATTTACGCCGAGGACCCGCGCCGGTTCCTGCCCAGTGCCGGAATGATCAGCAGCTGGGACGAGCCGTCCGGCCCGGGCATCAGGGTGGATGCCGGCTACGGCGCGGGCAATGCGGTGACCACGTTCTATGACCCGTTGCTGGCAAAGCTGTGTGTACACGGCGCCAGCCGGGCTGAGGCACTCGCCCGGGCCAGCGAGGCGGTCGCCGGATTCGTGCTCACCGGGCCGAAGACCAATCTTCCCTTCCTCGCCGACCTGCTGGCCAGCAGCGAGTTCGCCAGCGGCGCCTATGACACGTCCGTGATTGCCCGGCTGCGTCCCGGGACGGGCTGACAGCGACAATGATGGTGCCGGTGACCTTGGCGGCGGTTCCAGCCGGGCCAGGAGCAAAGAGGGGTGCACGTGACCGAGATTCGCGCGGAGATGGTGGCGAACGTGTGGAAAGTGGTGGCGACCGCGGGCGAGCAGGTGCGCGACGGCGACACCCTGGTCATCCTTGAATCGATGAAGATGGAGATACCCGTCCTCGCCGAGGGCGACGGCATCTTGACGAGCCTGGCCGTGGCGGAAGGCGACGTGATCCAGGAAGGCGACCTCATCGCCGTCATCGGGTGAGCTAGGTGACTAACATGCTGCTTTCCGTGGGCCTGAACGCCACGGTGCGCGCCGTCGTCAGCGAGTCGGACACTGCGACCGGACTGGGCAGCGGCGACTTGCCGGTGCTCGGGACGCCCCGGCTGCTCGCACTCGCCGAGGCCGCCGCGGTCGCGGCGGTCGCCTCGCAACTGGCCGTCGGCGAGACCACAGTCGGCACGTCCGTGCTGCTTGAGCACCGGCGGGCCAGCCCGGTCGGGTCCGCCCTCATAGTCGAGGCCGAGCTGACCGAGGTGGACGGCCGCCGGCTGGTGTTCAGCTTCATCGCGTTCCGCGAGGAGGCGGGCGGCCAGCCGGGCGACAGCGACGAGCACATACTGGGCGCCGGCACGCTGGAGCGGGTAATCGTCGACGCGGAGCGCTTCCTAGCCCGCGCCAGCCCCCCGCCAGCCCGTGCCTGACCACGCCCTGGCCGAGTCCGCCATCCAAGATCACAGATGATTCGTGCGTCAAAAGGCCCCCGGATCACCCGTGATCATGGAATACACGGCGGGGCGGGTTAGCCGCCGGCAGCCTGCGGAGGGGTGGCCGGGACAGCCGCGGGGTCAGACGCCGGTGGTGGAGCGGGGGTAGGCGATGGCTGGATCGGTGATGACGTTGACCAGGTAGGGCACGCCGGAGTCGAACGCGCGGTGCAGGGCCGGCCCGATTCCGGCCGGGCTTGTGACGAGTTCGCCGGCCCCGCCCAGTGCCGCGACGACCTGGTCGTACCGGCACTGCGGCTGCAGGTCAGCCGCGACGTCGTAGCCGTAGAGCGCCTGCATGGGGTGCTTCTCCAGGCCCCAGATCCCGTTGTTGCCGCAGACCATCACGACCGGCAGCCGGTGCCGTACCAGCGTGTCCGCGTCCATCAGCGAGAAACCGGCTGCACCATCCCCGAGAAGCAGCACCACCTGCGCCGACGGGCGCGCGATCCGGGCGGCGATCGAGTAGCCCAGACCGGTGCCCAGGCAGCCATACGGGCCGGGGTCGAGCCAGCCACCCGGACGCCGCGGCTCGATGTACCTGCCGGCATACGAGACGAAGTCGCCGCCGTCGCCGATCACCACGGCGTCATCGGCAAGTAGCTTCGCCAGTTCGCCGTATACCCGCATCGGGTGCACCGGGTCGGCATCGCTGGCCAGCAGCGGCCCGTCGGCGGCAACGGCCTTGTCGCGGGCGGCCTGCAGCAGCGACAGCCAGGAACCGGCCCAGCTGGGCCGGACGGAGCTGGCCGCCGCCGCCAGCCCGGCGCAGAACGCCGCGAGATCGCCGGCCGCGGATGCGGCCAGCTGGCAGTGCGCGGCAAGCTGCCCGGGCGCGTCGGCCACGTGTACCACCTGGGCACGCGGTGCCCCGTCCCGACCGCCGAACTCGCCGTAGCCGAGCCGGAAGTCGAGCGGCGTACCGACCACGATCACCAGGTCAGCCTGGCCGAAGGCGACGGATCTGGCGCGGGTGACAAGCAGTTCGTGATCAGCAGGCAGCACGCCGCGGCCCTGTCCGTTGGCGATTACCGGCAGCCGGAGTTCCTCCGCGGCCTGTCGCGCGGCCGTGTCGGCCCGGTCCAGCCAGACGTCCGAGCCGAGCACGAGCACCGGGCGCTCGGCCGCGGCGAGCAGGCCGGCGATGGCAGTGATCGAGGCGGGGTCAGGCGCATTCCGCTGGCCGCCGTCGGCGGGCACCGGACCAGGCCCGGCAGCGTGCGCCCAGCCGCTACCGGTTCCGCCGCCGGCCGTCTCCCCGCCGGCCGTCTCCCCGCTGGCAGCCCGGCCATCGCCGGTACCTCGGCCAGCACCGCTGGTGTCTCGGCCGGCGTCGTCGGCCGCACCCGGCAGCGGGCCGGCCGGGCCGAAGAGCGCCTCAAGCGCGATGTCGAGGAACACCGGCCCGCGATGCCGGCCTGCGGCCAGCCGGAACGCCTCATTAACCGACGCGCCGACCCTGGCCGCCTCGTGCTCGGTCCAGGCGCGCTTGGTGATCGGCGCGAGCAGCTGCGGATGGTCGATCTCCTGCAGGCTCCCTGAGCCCCACCGGTAGTCCGGTGCCCGGCCGGCCAGCACGACCACGGGTGACCCGTTAAAAAACGCAGTTGTTAGCGCACTGATGCCGTTCGTGACTCCGGGCCGGCCGTGAGTACGGCGAATCCTGGCGTGCGCTCGAGCCGGGCCGTGGCCTCCGCGGCGAAAACGGCAGTCTGCTCGTGCCGGACGTCTACTATGCGCATCGGCGGATCCGCCGTGACCGCGCCGTCATAGAGCGGGAAGACGTGGCCGCCGGACAACGTGAACATGGTCTGGGCGCCATGCCGGAATGCGGCGGCGACCGCGTGCACGCCGCCGTGCGCTGCGGACTGCCCGCTGCCCGCTGCCGGCCTGCCGCCCGGCTGCTGCCCTGCTCCGCCCGCCTGGGCCGGGGTCGCTTCGCCGCTCGGTGCCTGGGCCGCTCCGGCACCCGGGGCTTGGCCTCTTTCGCCCGGTCGGGGCCGCGCTGCCGCACTCATGCGCGTGACGCTATCAGCCCGATCTGCGGTGCTCCGGCGGCGCTCACGGGTCGGGCCTGCGCAACCTGGTGACGATCTTGTACCGGTCGCCGCGATACCAGGATTGCGCCCACTCGACCGGTGAGCCGGACGCGTCGAAGCTATGCCGGCTGACTAGCAGCAACGGCAGCCCCACGTCTACCCCGAGCAGCCGGGCATCTTCCGGGCCCGCCAGCGCCGTCTCGATGGTCTCCTCCGCCTCCGCCAGCTCGACACCGTACGCCGAGGTCAGGGTCTGGTACAGGGAAGCGTTCTTCCGCAGGCTCCGGCGCAGCCCGGGAAAGCGGCGCGCGGACAAGGAGGAGACATCGATCGACATCGGCTCGCCATCTGCCAGCCGGAGCCGGTGCACTCGCAGTACCCGGCCGCCGGCCCGGATGCCCAGATATCCCGCCAGCTGTTCCTCGGCTGCGATGTAGCCGGTGTCCAGGATCACGGTCCTGGGTTGCAGGCCATGCGCGCGCATGTCTTCGGTATAGCCGGTCAGCTCCAGCACCTGGGCGACCTTCGGCTTGGCAACGAACGTCCCCTTGCCCTGCATGCGGAGCAGCCTGCCCTCGACCGCCAGCTCGGCCAGGGCTTGCCGGACCGTGGTGCGGGACGTGCCGAAGCGCTGGGCAAGTTCGCGTTCCGGCGGTACCGCGGTGCCCGGCGCCATCACCCCGGTCAGCTCGAGCAACTGCCGCTTCACGCCGTAGTACTTGGGGAGCCGGGGACCGGGAAACCCGAGCTGGGCGCCGGCTGGCAGGGCGGGGGAGGCAGTCACGTTTGGTTCCCTTCCCGCTGGCGGGGGCTATCCGGCCATGATGGCCTACCCCGGCCGGCCCGGAACCGGCGCACCGCGAATTATCGCGTTGCCCGGCGGGCGAGAGCTAGTGCGGGTGGGAGCGCGGTGGCCGGATGCGGCCGGCCGGGCCGGTGCGATGATGGCCAGATGCCTACCCTGACCGACCTCGCCCGCCGGCATGCGGATCTCACCGAGGCCGGCCTCGACTGGCTGCACGCGCTCGTTTCCGACTGGCAGCTGCTAGCCGACCTGTCATTTGCCGACCTTGTGCTCTGGGCGCCGCTGCGGCACAGCAGCGGCTGGGTGGCGCTAGCGCAGATGCGCCCGACGACAGGGCCGACCGCCTTTCCCGATGACGTAGTTGGCTCCGTGCTGCCCGCCGGCGCGCGGCCATTCCTTGATGTCGCGCTGCGGGAACGGCGAATCTGCCGGGAAGGCGACCCGGAATGGGTGGATGGCGTCCCGGTTCGCCATGAGACCATTCCCGTCGCGAAGGACGGCGAGGTAATCGCGGTGGTCGAGCGGTCCACCAATCTGAGTTCCGCGCGCACGCCCAGCCGGATGGAACTCACCTACCTGCGGGCCGCCGACGACCTGGCCCAGATGGTCGCCGCCGGCATATTCCCGTGCCTTGGCGAGGCACCTGCACTGGTCAGGTCGCCCCGGGTGGGGGATGGCCTGCTGCGCCTCGGCCGGTCCGGGAAGGTTGCTTACGCCAGTCCGAACGCGCTGTCCGCGTACCGCAGGCTCGGCCTGACCGCCGACCTGGTGGGCGCCGAGCTTGGCCCGCTGACCGCCCGGCTCTGTTCCAGCCATGCCCCGCGGGACAACTCGCTGATGCTGACCGCCAGCGGCCGCGCGGCCAGGGAGGCGGAGGTGGAAGGCAACGGCTCGGTGGTCCAGCTGCGCACGATCCCGCTGGTCGTGGGCGGTTCCAGGGCCGGTGCCCTGATCCTGCTCAGGGACGTGACCGAATTGCGGCACCGGGAGCGCGAGCTGATCACCAAGGACGCGACGATCAGGGAGATCCATCACCGGGTCAAGAACAACCTGCAGACGGTCGCCGCCCTGCTGCGGCTGCAGGCCAGGCGGCTGCAGGCACCGGAGGCGCGCGGCGCGCTGGAGGAGGCGGTGCGCCGGGTCGGCTCGATCGCGCTCGTGCACGAGACGCTGTCACAGGCGCCCGAGGAAGCCGTCGACTTCGACGAGATCGCCGGCCGGGTGGCGATGATGACCGGCGAAGTGTCGGCCGCCGAGGCGCGCATCGCGCTGGCCCTATCCGGCACGTTCGGGCTGCTGCCTGGCTCAGTTGCGACGCCGCTTGCGCTGGTACTGACCGAACTTCTGCAAAACGCAGTCCAGCATGGCCTGTCCCGCCCGGCTGGCGGAATGCCTGCCGGGCGGATCGAGGTGACCGCCCGGCGGCGGGCCGAGCGGCTTATCGTCACCGTGGCCGACAACGGCGCGGGGCTGCCGGACGGATTCGACCTGGACACGTCTACCAGCCTGGGGCTGCAGATCGTCCGCACGCTGGTGGTCGCCGAACTCGGCGGCCGGCTGGAGATCATGCCGCGCGCGGCCGGGGGGACGGCCGTGCTTGTCGACTTGCCGGTGGAACTGCCCGGCGGCATTGCGGCGCAGCCCGCAGGCTGACCACGCAGCCGTCGGCCACTGTTGCAGCCCTGGCGCACTGGCCAGCGTCGCGGCCATGACGGGGCAGTCCATGACGGGGCAGTCCATGGTCGTCAGGTGCGAGCGGTCAGACGTGGGCCCTGATTCGGCTCGTCCGGCGCTTCAGCTCGCGGCGCTCGTCCTCGCTCAGTCCGCCCCAGACGCCGGCGTCCTGGCCGCTTTCCAGCGCCCACTGCAGGCACGGCTCTAGCACCGGGCAACTCTGGCAGACGAGCTTCGCTTCCTCGATCTGTACCAAGGCAGGCCCGGTGTTCCCGATCGGGAAGAACAGCTCAGGGTCCTCGTGACGGCAGGCGGCGATATGACGCCAGTCCATGAGGTCCACTCCTCTGTGAGGACAGAGCCGTGGCCAGCGGCCCGTCACCTCAGTCGTGCTTGTGAAGGATTTCACGAGCTAGGCCGTGCGCCGAGGATTAACCGATTGTCCCCGAACTTGAAATGTCAATTACGCAATGCAACTTGTGCTCCGTATTCACTCCCGGAGCGAAGGGCACTCGGACCATAACCATAGAGTCATGACCCAAGGAGGCTGAGGCACGTGGCTGGCGCGCCGCCCCCGGGAGCGGTACAAGCCTCTCAAGCTAACCGATCAACCGCAAGGGTCTTTGGCAAAGGTTCGGGTGGATTTCGGTGTCAGATGAGTCACATTTGCTGGCAGGAGTCGCGTCCGGGGCCGCAGTACCAGCCTCGGGCCGGATGCCGAGATCGGCTGGCTTGGCCGGGGATATGCCGCTATCGGAATGGGCCGGGTGCCTTGCCCCGGGGCAGGCTGCCGGTCATGCCATCACGCGATCACGCGGAGTGCGCCGGGGACCGACCTGAAAGACACGCACTCGCGCTCGCCCATGTACTCGCCGTCGACCTGGAACGCGACCGGCCGGTCGGCCCGGATCGTCGCCTCGGCCGCATCGTGCAGGCTGACAACGTGCCGCCCGCGGGGCGGGCGGCCGCCGCGGGCCAGCATCTGCCGCAGCGTCCTGACCGTGCCGACGGTGCGGAGGCTGCGGAGCGCGAAGATATCGAGGCCGGTGTCGAACCCGGCCTGCGGGCTAGTATGCACGGCCCGGCGTCCCACGTACGTCCACGGCGCGGTGTTAGAGACGATGCCGAGGAACAGCGGGCCGATCGGCGGCTGGCCGTCGCTGTCCATCGACAGCGCGGGATGACGCCGGTCAGTCACCCGGTAGTACTGCCGCAAGGCCATCCGCATGTACAGCATGGGGGTGACCGGACGGCCTTGCGCTCGCAGCCCCTCCACGGCGCGCACCACCTCGGCATCGAGTCCGAGGCCGGCGTTGAAGGTGAAGTAGCGGTCGCCGGCCAGGCCGAGGCCAATGCTGCGGCTGCGGCCAGCGGACAGGCTGCTGATGATCTGCCCGGCGGCGTCTACCGGATCGGCCGGCAGCCCCAGCGCGCGGGTGAAGACGTTGGCGCTGCCGCCGGGCAGCGCGGCGAGAGCCGGCCGCCGGGCCGGCTGGATCCCGCCATGGTCAGCCTGGCCGGTACCGACTATCCCGTTTACCACCTCGTTGACCGTGCCGTCCCCGCCGAGCGTGAGCACCAGCCCGTGCCCGGTCTCGACGGCGGCCGCCGCGAGCTTGGTCGCGTGACCCCGGTACCGTGTTTCCGTGACCGCCAGCTCCACGGCGGACGCCAGGGCACGCGTGATGACGTCCCGGCGGAGCGAGGTCGTCGACGTGGCCCGTGGATTGACGATCAGGATCGCGTGCACCGGCCCAGGGTAGCGATCCGCACGAGGAGTAATGAAAATGCAAAGTCCGCCGACGGTCCGGGCGGCCGCAGCCGTGCAGGCGGCCGAGGCGGCCGTCGTCTGCGCCGCGTCGGTGCTGTCCGCCGTTGATGCCACGGCCGGGAAGTCCTACCGGACCGGCAGTGGCATCGCGCTGACCCTGATCGGGTTCGGCACGGCCGCGGCGCTCGCGCTGGTGGCCGTCGGCCTCGCCCGGGCCAGGCGGTGGAGCCGGACCCCTGCGCTGCTCACCCAGCTGTTCACCGGCATCGTCGGCATCTACCTTGTCGAGGGGGACCGGTACGACTGGGGGGGACCGGCGCTCGTGCTGGCGGCCGCCGGGTTCATCATGCTGCTGGTCCCGCCATCCCTGCGGGCCCTCACCAGCGGGCGCCCGGCGCCGCCGGCCGGGCCGCCGGGCTAGGCCGGCTAGTTCCCCGCGCGCCCGGCGGGCTAGTCCTCGGCAGCAGGCTAGTCCTCGGTAGTCAGCCCCTCGCGCAACTGCGTCAGCGTCCTGGCCAGCAACCGGGAGACATGCATCTGCGAGATGCCGAGCTCGGTGGCGATCTGCGACTGCGTCATGTTGCCGAAGAAGCGCAGCAACAGGATCTTCTTCTCCCTGGGCGGCAGTCGCTCAAGCAGCGGCTTAAGCGATTCCCGGTACTCGACGCCTTCCAGCGCGTCATCGAGCATGCCCAGCGATTCGGCGACTGCGGGCGCGTCCTCGTCACCGGAATCAGGGGCGTCGAGCGACACTGTCGAGTACGCGTTGGCGGATTCCAGGCCCTCGAGTACATCCTCCTCGCTCATTTGCAGGTGCGCGGCGAGCTCGGCGACGGTCGGCGCGCGTCCCTCACGCTGGGCCAGATCGCCGATGGCCTTGGTCAGCGCCAGCTTGAGTTCCTGCAGCCGGCGCGGCACGCGGACGGCCCAGCCCTTGTCGCGGAAGTGCCGCTTGATCTCGCCGACAATGGTCGGCGTCGCGTAGGTGGAGAACTCGACGCCGCGGCCCAGGTCGAACCGGTCGATCGACTTGATCAGCCCGATCGTGGCCACCTGCGTCAGGTCGTCGAGCCATTCGCCCCGGTTGCGGAATCTCCTGGCCAGGTACTCGACGAGCGGCAGGTGAATCTCGACAAGCTCGCCGCGGATTCGCAGCCGCTCGTCATCGCCATCGGGCAGTTCTGCCAGTTGCGCGAACAAGTCCCTGGCGTGGCCCCGCTCGCGGACCGCGTGGACCTTTGACGCGACGGACGACTCGGGCCCGCCGGCTCGCTCACCGGCTGGGCCGGCTTCGGGCTCGGCATCCGCGTCGGCGTCGGCGTCGGCGTCGGCGTCGGGATCGGGATCGAAGGCGGCGGCGTCCCGGAAGCTGAGTACCTCCGCAGAGGCCGGGCCCGGGTCGGCGGGCCCGTGTGCGCCGGCAGGCCTGGCTACCGGGAGATCGAACTCCTCGGTCAGCCGCACCTCGATCTCCCCCGTCACACCGACCCCGATAGCTCGCGGCTCTTCTGCAGCACGATCGTGAGCCGGTTACCCGGTCCTACCAGTGCCTCGACGCTGCCGGCCAGAGCGGATAGCACGGTCCAGGCGAAGGTGTCGCTAGCTGGCGGCCGGGCGGCCTGGCTCAGCACCGAGACGGAGATGGTCATCAGGTCGCGGCCGAGGGTGAAGGTGCATTCCAGCCCGGTGCCAGGCACTGCCTGGCCGAGCAGCATGGCGCACGCCTCGTCAACGGCGATGCGCAGATCCTCTATCTCGTCCAGGGTGAAATCCAGCCGCGCGGCCAGCCCAGCCGTCGCGGTGCGCAGCACGGACAGGTACGCGCCCTCAGCGGGCATGCAGACCGTCACCTGGTCGCGCGCCTCGCGGCCGCCGCCCGGCTGCGCGGGAACGCCGGCCGCGCTGGTGCCGGGAACGCGGTCCCCGCCGCGCGCCATGGCGCTGGCGGCCGCCCTGGTCGCCGCTGCGGTCGTCTCTTCGGTCACGTCTGCCCTCCCACGACGCCGGCCAGCATCCCGCTGATGCGGGCCGCCGGCTCCTGCCTGCAACTTACCGTTAGCGCGCCGGTGGATTGACGCGCCGCGCGGCGTGACCGCGGCGGGGCGACAGCGCACTGCGGTCAGTCCCGGCCGGCCGCGGCTAGCGCCCGCGGCCGACCGCACCCTGCCTGGCCGCGCGGCCGACCGTAACGTCACGGCTACGCAGTCAGATGGGCCGCGCGGTCACCGTCCGCGCGGCCCCATGGCTGGCAAGCAGGATATCTGGTAGCGGCAGGTCAGCCCTGCTTCGTCGCCCAGAAGATCTTCCCGATGTCCTCGATCTTGGCGAGCAGCCTGTCGGCCGTTGCCACCTCGGTGCTGCCCTTCGTGCCACCGGCACCGGCTAGCTTGGTGGCCTCGTTGAACATCTCGTGCAGCTGCGGGTACTTCTCGAAGTGCGGGGGCTTGAAGTAGTCGGTCCACAGCACCCACAGATGGTGCTTGACCAGGTCGGACCGCTCTTCCTTGATCTGCAGCGCGCGGGCACGGAATTCCGGATCCGCGTTCTGCTGGTACTTCTCGCAGATGGCGCGGACGGACTCGGCCTCTATCCTGGCCTGCGCCGGGTCGTAGACGCCGCAGGGAAGGTCGCAGTGAGCATGCGCGACGGCGCGCGGCTCGAGGAGACGTGCGAGCAACCTCATTGATCTCCTTCTCTCATGTCAGATCATGGATACCGGAATTCCGACAGTACCCGGTGGGCCGCAGGCCAATCAGGGAGGGCTCGATGCAGTGGCCGCTATGGCGGGTCGCGGTGGCCGAGCGGTCGATGGAGCCCGCGCTGCGGCCCGGGGACTGGCTGCTGGTCCGGCGCAGCATGCGGCCCGGCCGGCCGCCAAGAATCCGCCCCGGCCAGCTGGTGATTGCCCGGCATCCCGGCAGGCTGGATCTGCTTCTGGTTAAGCGAGCGGCCTGGCGGGAGCACGGCGGCTGGTGGCTGGAGTCCGACAATCCCGGGGCCGGTGCGGTGGACAGCCGGGAGTTCGGAGCGGTCGGCGCGGCTCTGATCGAGGGCCGCGTCATCACGCGCTACTGGCCGATGCGCGGACGGTAGACACCAGCTGGCCCCGTCCCCGGGCGGGGACGGGGCCAGCGCATCGATCATGCGGGTCGGGCTGCCGCGTCAGTGACGGGGCACCTCCGGCTCCTCGCCGTGCGACGCCTGTGCGCTGACGAGCCGCAGCATCTCATCCCTGGGCAACTTGGTGGCCATGGCCCAGAAGTAGATGATCAGGCCGAACGCGGCAACCACAACCATGTCCCACCAGAACGGGATGTTGAAGGTGTTCGTCGGGGGCAACGGGTGCGCATCACCGGAACCGCTGTACTGGCCCTGCCAGGAGATGATGCCCAGGCCGACCAGCCAGACCGGCATCCACAGCGCGTTCTTCCAGTCCAGCGGCGGGCGCTGCTTGTCGCGCGCTATCAGGACGCCCATGATCACGTACCCGATCACCAGGACGACGCCGAGCTTCCAGGCCACCTCGAAGCCCGACCAGTAGATGAGCAGGTTGGCGATGACGAACGCGAACGGGGCGAGCACGACGGCGAACGGCATCCGGTATGGCCGGCTCGCATCGGGAACCTGGCCGCGGAACGCCCCCATGGCCAGCGGTCCCCCGGCGTACATCAGCACGCTCGCGCCCGTGATCAGGCCGACCAGCGAGTGCCAGCTCGGGAACGGCAGCAGGAAGAACAACCCGATGATGAACGCGGCGAGAACCCCGAACCACGGCACACCGTTGCTGTTGGTCTTGTCGAAGACCTGCGGGAAGTACCGGTTCCTGGCCAGGCCGTAGCTGACCCGCGAGGTCCCGGTCACGTAGATGAGGCCGGTGCCGGACGGGGAGACGAACGCGTCGATCCGCAGGATGGTCGCCAGCCAGCCCAGCCCGATCAGGCCCGCCACGCCGGCGAACGGCCCGGCGAGGACGTTTGCGTTGGTGATGCCAGCAAACCCGTGGGTTAGCTGGCTCGCTGGCATCGCGCCGATGAACACGACCTGCAGCATGCAGTAGATCACGGTGCCGATCGCGACCGCGAGGATGATCGCCCGCGGCAGGTTGCGCCCTGGGTCCTTGACCTCCCCGGCCAGCTGATCCGCCTGCTCAAAGCCGGAATAGGCGAAGATAATGCCCGCGGTTGGGAGCGCTCCGAACAGGGCCTTGATCCCGCCCGGCATGAACCCCTGGCCGCCAGCGGTGAAGTTGCCGCCGTGGAACTTGAACAGCAGCACGATGATGGCGAGGACCGGGACCGCGACCTTCCACCACGTGACGACGTTGTTGACCCGGGCGAATATGCGCATGGCCAGGAAGTTGACTGCCGTGAAGATCGCCATCAGCACGATGGTCAGCACGAAGCCGATCCCGGTGACGTTTCCGGTCTTGGGGTCGTAGATGCTCGGCCAGTAGTAGGAGGCATAGTTCATGAACGCGTAGCACTCGACCGGCGCGATCGTGACCGCCTGCAGGTAGGCGAAGAAGCCGAACCCGATGCCGGCCAGGCTGCCGAACGCGAAGTGCGGGAACCTGCCCGTCCCGCCGGAGACCGGGTACATCGCGCCGAGTTCCGCGTAGGTCAGGCCCAGGATGGTCACCACGACGCCGGCGATGGCCCAGGCCAGGACGGAGGCGCCGCCCACCGCCTGCGCGGCGAAGAGCGAGCCGAACAGCCAGCCCGAGCCGATGATCGACGTCTCCGATGCCCAGGTGGCGCCGACCAGCCCCAGCTCTCGTTTGAGGCCGACGTCCGCCGGTCTGGTTTCGGTAGCTACCGACTCAGCTGCCATGATCGAACCTTCTTTCCGGTCCGCGTGCGTGGGCCATCGGCCCCCGTGAGTAGGCTTCATGGTAATGATCGCCCCGGGGGATGAGAAGAAGCCCGTTGGCGTCATTTCGGTAACACAGGTGACTCCCGTGTCAGTGGCTGGGCTGGCCGAAGGCAGTGGGATGAACGAGATCGCACCGTGATAGCCGACCAGGTCGGCGGCCGATTTATGCTCGCCAAAGTAGCGGGCGCTTGCTGTCGTTAACCGGCTGCTGTTGACGCCGAACCGGCGGCGCCGGTCCGCTGCCTGGCACGGAATGCGGTGACATTTGCCCGGCTCGCACAGTGATCCGAGCAATAGCGCCTTGATCGGTTGGTGCTGGCGTCGATGAAGACGCCGTGACATGCGGCCAGCGTGCAGATTCCGAGCCGATCCGCACCGAACTGGGTGACGATCGTCGCCAGGCCGAAGACGGCGCCGGCCGCGTACCGGTCGGCAACTGAGCCGCTGTCGCTCAGATGCAGGTGCCAGCGCTGATTGTCGTGCGCGGAGATCACCGGGTGAACCGGATGGCGGACGAGCAGCGCATTCAGCCGCTCAGCCGCGGCCAGTTCGTCGCCTTCCGCCGCGGCCATAAAGATCCAGGCCAGCTCGACGCGAAGCTGGCGGAGCGCGGTCACGTCGTTATGCGAGATCTGGCCGTGCAGATGAGAGCGATCCGCTACCAGTGCGCGGAGCGCATCAGGATGGCTGAGCGAGTCATCGCGGCCTTCGCCGCTCTCGGCCGAGTTGACGAGGCGCACAGCTAGCTCAGCGTAGGAGGTGAGATCCACAGAGATCCTTCACCTGCTGGGTTTCTTGAGTCGTTGCCCGCACCGCAGTATGGCATACGAATCTCCGGCAGTCTTGCCTTCCGCCGCGCCCGCCTCATTGGGTGGTCCGCGGCTCAGCTGGCGTCTCGCGGCTCCCTCGCCGCGGCTGTAGACTCGCCGCCGGTCAAGCACTCGGCTAAAGTCCACGCATGCTCGCTGTCACTGCCGCAAGTATTGAGCCCGATGACCCGCTGGCCGGCCTGACCATCGGCCCGCACGATGATCCGTCGCCACCGCCGGGCTGGAGCACGGTCGCAGTCAAGGCCACCTCGCTCAACCATCATGACGTCTGGTCGCTGCGCGGTGTCGGCTTGCCCGCGGACCGGCTCCCCATGATCCTCGGCTGTGACGCGGCCGGCCTCGACGAGGACGGCAACGAGGTAGTCGTGCACGCCATCATCGGGGACGCGACGGCCGGCGGCGGGGACGAGACCCTGGATCCGTCCCGCTCGCTGCTCTCCGAACGCCATGACGGGACGTTCGCCGAGCGGGTCGCCGTGCCGCGGCGCAACTTGCTGCCCAAGCCGGCCGGCCTGTCCTTCGCCGAGGCTGCCTGTCTGCCGACCGCCTACCTGACTGCCTACCGCATGCTGTTCGCCAAGGCCGGCCTGCAGCCGGGGGCAACGGTGCTCGTCCAGGGCGCCGGCGGCGGAGTCACCACGGCGCTGATCCTGCTCGGCCGTGCGGCCGGCTACCGGGTGTGGGCGACTAGCCGCAGCGAGGCCAAGCGCGAGCGAGCCGTGCAGCTCGGCGCGGATCAGGCGTTCCCGGCGGGAGCCAGGCTACCGGAGCGGGTCGATGCCGTCATGGAGACCGTGGGCGAGGCCAGCTGGGCGCACTCGCTGCGGGCACTCAAGCCGGGCGGGACCATCGTGGTATCCGGGGCGACCAGCGGGCCGATGCCGCCCGCCGACCTGTCCCGGGTCTTCTTCCTGCAGCTGTCCGTGGTCGGCTGCACGATGGGGACCCGGGATCAGCTCGGGCGGTTGCTGCGGTTCTGCGAGCAGACCGGCGTCCGCCCTGTCATTGATCGCACCATGCCGCTGGCCAGCGCTGCAGACGGTTTCGCCGCCATGATCGCTGGCGACCTTTTCGGCAAGATCGTGTTCACCGTGTAGCAGTCAGCCGCCCGAGGGTCAGGTGTCGCTGTCGGTGCCGCTGGCCCGTCAGGCGAGGGGTCAGTCGTCCTGGCCGCCGCTGCCCCTTTCGCCGGACGCCTCAGGTGCGCTTTCCTGGCCGCTGCCCGATGCCTCGGACTCGGTTGCGGCGCCTGGGCCGGGGGCGCCAGGACCGCCGCCGAAGATCTCATCCTTGATCCTGGCCAGCGTCTCCTCCAGGATGATGCGCAGGCCGCTCACGGCGTCCGAGCCGACGGCTTCGGTATGCCAGGCCGCCGCGCGCAGTTCCCTGGCGAAGTCGAGCGCCGTCCGCTCCAGGTCCCGGACCAGGCCGACGTCCAGCCTGCCCCCGGGCGGCTTTCCCTGGCGGCCCAGCCTGGCTGCCGGGTCGGCCCAGCCGCGCCAGCCTGTGCGGCTGGCCCAGCCAGTCCAGCTGGGCCAGTCCTGGAGACCTGGCCAGTCGCCTGGCTCGCGCCCGGGCCGATCCCGGCCCGGGCCAGCCCGATCCGGTGCGCCAGCCGGATCCCCGCCGCCGGTTCCGGCCCGGGCCCCGGCACCAGCCAGCTCCTCGTCGCCAGCCCGCCGGGCGCGGGATTCGCCGTACAGCTCATCGCGGGCCTGCCTGGCGCTGTCGCGGACCTGCTCACGGGCAAGCCTGGCCTTCTCCCTGGCGGCCTCGCGCGCCCGCTCCTTGCCGTCCCTTACCTCGCGGGAGGCCCAGGTCAGTTCCTCGCGCAAGTTTCGCACGGTGTCGCGGACGTCCTCGGTGACCTCGCGGGCGATGTCCCGGACCGATTCGGTGATCTCCTCTTCGAGGTCAGCCAGGTCGTCCAGCCTGGCCTGGATCTCCTCGCGTCCCTGCTCGGTGATCCGGTATACCTTCTTGCCGTCGATCTCGTCATGCGTGACCAGGCCCTCTTCCTCCAGCCGGGCCAGCCGGGGGTAGATAGTGCCTGGTGACGGGGCGTACACGCCCATGAACCGGTCCTGCAGCAGCCGGATGACCTCGTAGCCGTGCCTGGGTGCCTCGTCGAGCAGCTTGAGCAGGTAGAGGCGGAGCCGCCCGTGCCGGAAGACCGGGCTCATCAGGCATCACCCGCCGGGCTGCCCGGCGCGTCCTGCGGACAGGCCTGCTGACCTCGCTGGAGCAGGGTGACCGGCGCGGAAAGGGTGGCGACGGTCAGCTTGCCCGCGCCGGACCCGAGCGTTCCTGCCACGGTATTCGAGCCCGGGCTGCGGGCAGTCTGCAGGCCATTGAAGCCGGTATGGACCCGGCCGGACGTGGATCGCAGGTCGACCTCGGTACTGGCGTCGGCCGGCAGCCGCACGGCGACCTCGCCGGAGACCGTGGTGACCCGCAGGCCGCCGTCGGCCCGGAGATCCACGTCGGCGGTCACCTTGCCGCTGACCGTCTTCGCATCAAGATCTTGCACCGAGCCTCCAGCCAGCGTCAGGTCCCCGGAAACCGAGTTGAAGTTGACCCCGCCGTCCAACCCGCGCGCCTCCAGATCCCCGGACACCGTCTTCGCGTCGACCTTTCCGGTGACGCCATCAAGCGTGATGTCTCCGGAGACGCTCTTGACCGAAACATGGGCGGAGATTCCGGACACGATAGCGCTCGCGTTCACCACGCCGAGCTGCGTGGGGCAGCCGCGAGGCACGGTGACGGTGATTTCGGCCGAGTGCCGCTGCGGGCGCAGCCAGCCGAGCAGGCCGTCCCAGGAGAGATCCTCGTAAGTAATTGTCAGCATCCCGGCCTCGTGACTGACCAGCAGGGGCTGGCCGGACAGGCTCGCGACGTCCACGGCGGGCGCGCTGCCGGACGCCAGCACCGCGACGGTGCCGGAGATGACCCGCACTCGCAGGGCGGCCACGCCATCGAACTCAAGGGTCTTAGGCGCGTCGATGATCCAGCGCGGCATCGCGATTCCTTTCCTCCCCGGCCGGCGTTGCGCGCCGCCAGGCACTGCTCCGTGCATGCTCACGATACAGACGATATGTCGTGTCGTCGCAAAGTCAAGATGTATCGCGACTTGGCGGCGTCGCCCCGGACCGGCCCGGAATGGTCGCCTGCCGCCGGAACGGTCCGCCCTGCCCGGGCGGGCTGTGTGCTACTCCTCGTCCTCGTCGAGGCGTGCCAGCCAGCTGGCCAGCCGGTCGACCGACGCCTCGGATTCGGGGCTGAGATCCACGAATTCGCGCAGCCGCTCAGCCAGCCAGCCCAGCGTAACCTCATCATTTCCGCGCCGGCCGGAGAGTTCCTCGATACCGCGGTCGGTGAAGTACATCGGCTAGCGGTCCCCGCGCAGCGCAGCCTCGACCAGTCCGGCATGCTCGGCCGCGTGTGCCTTGGCCGAGCCGCCAGCCGGGGCGGAGCTGGCCGGGATGGCGAACAGCCGGATTGACCGTCGCAGCAACTCGGGCAGCCGCAGGGCCATGTACGGCCAGCCGCCCATGTTTGCTGGCTCCTCCTGGACCCAGCGGACCTCGGCAGCGCCCGGGTAGCGGGCGAGCTCCGCGAGCAGTTCGTCGGCCGGCAGCGGGTACAGCCGCTCCACCCGGACGATCGCGGTCTCGGCCAGCTCACCCGCCTGCTGCTTCGCGGCGAGGTCGTAGTAGATCTTGCCGGCGCACAGCAGTACCGTCCGGACCGCGGCGTCACCGGCGCCTGGCTGCTCGCCGACCACCGGCCGGAACGAGCCGCTGGTGAATGCCGTCACCGGCGAGGTAGCCGCCTTGAGCCGGAGCATCGACTTGGGGGTAAACACGATCAGCGGCTTGACCCGCGGCGACAGCGCCTGCCAGCGCAGCAGATGGAAGTAGTTGGCGGGCGTGGTGGGCATCGCCACCGTCATGTTGTCCTGCGCGCAAAGCCCGAGGAAGCGCTCGATACGGGCCGAGGAGTGATCCGGTCCCTGGCCCTCGTAGCCGTGTGGCAGCAGCAGCACCACGCCGGAGCGCTCTCCCCATTTCTGCTCGCCCGAGCTGATGAATTCGTCCACGATCGTCTGGGCGCCATTGATGAAATCGCCGAACTGGGCTTCCCAGCACACCAGCGCATCCGGCCTGGCGACGGAATAGCCGTACTCGAATCCCACCGCGGCGAACTCGGACAGCGGCGAGTCATAGACGTGGCAACGGACCGTAGCGGTATTGAACTGCCGGAGCGGGGTGTACTCGGCGCCGGTATTCCGGTCCACGATGACGGCATGCCGCTGGCCGAAGGTACCGCGGCGGGTGTCCTGCCCGACCAGCCGTACCGTATGGCCGTCGAGCAGCACGGAGCCGAACGCGAGCAGCTCGCCGGTAGCCCAGTCGATGGCATCCTGCTCGATCATCGTTGCCCGGCGCTGCAGCAGCGGCTGCAGCCGCGGGTGCGGGGTAAAGCCGGCTGGCATGTTCAGCTGGGTGTCGATGATGCGCTTGACGCTCTCCTCGGTGATTGCCGTCGGGGTCTGCTCATGCCGCGCGGGCTGCGGTTCCTCCGGCTGCGGCCGGACCAACGCACCGGGCTCGGCCGGGGCGCTGGCGGCCTTGGTCTCGGAAAAGGCGCGCTCAAGCTCCAGCTGATAGTCGCGAAGCGCCTGCCCGGCCTCCTCCATCGTGATGTCGCCCCGGCCGATCAGCGACTCGGTGTACAGCTTGCGCGTTGACCTCTTGGCGTCGATCAGGTCATACATCAGCGGCTGGGTGAACGACGGATTATCCGCCTCGTTGTGCCCTCGCCGCCGGTAGCAGATCATGTCGATGACGACGTCTTTCTTGAACGACTGCCGGTACTCGAACGCAAGCCTGCCGACCCGGACGACCGCCTCCGGATCATCGCCGTTGACGTGGAAGATCGGCGCCTGGATCATCCGGGCGACGTCCGTCGAGTACACGCTCGACCGGGAGTACTCGGGCGCCGTGGTGAACCCGACCTGGTTGTTCACGACGATGTGCACGGTGCCGCCGGTCCGGTAGCCGCGCAGCTGGGACAGCTCCAGCGTCTCGGTGACCACGCCCTGGCCGGCGAACGCGGCGTCGCCGTGGATGAGCACGGCCAGCACGGTGAAGCCCGGCTCGCCCATGTCGATGACGTCCTGCTTGGCCCGGACCACGCCCTCGGCTACCGGGTCCACGGCCTCCAGGTGGCTCGGGTTCGCCACCAGCGATGTCTTGATGCTGCGGCCGTGGCCGGCCGTGTAGACGCCGTCCGCGCCCAGGTGGTACTTCACGTCACCGGAGCCATGCCTGGTGCTCGGATCCAGGTTCCCCTCGAACTCGCCGAAGATCTGGGCGTAGGACTTGCCGACGATGTTGGCCAGCACATTCAGCCTGCCGCGGTGCGCCATGGCGATGACTGCCTCGTCCATCTGCGCGCTGGCCGCCTCGCTGAGCACCTCGTCCAGCAGCGGGATCAGCGACTCGGCGCCTTCCAGCGAGAACCGGTGCTGGCCGACATACTTCGTCTGCAGGAACTTCTCGAACGCCTCGGCGACGTTGAGCCTGGACAGGATCCGGAGCTGCTCGTCATGGTCGGCCCGGCCGTGCGGCCGCTCGATGCGCGCCTGCAGCCAGGCGCGTTCCTCCGGGTTCTGCATGTGCATGTACTCGACGCCGACGGTGCGGCAGTACGAGTCGCGCAGCACGCCGAGTATCTCCCGCAGCCGCATCCGCGGGCTGCCACCGAAGCCGCCGGTGGCGAATTCCCGCTCCAGATCCCAGAGCGTAAGGCCGTGCTCGTTGATGTCCAGGTCTGGATGCTTGCGCTGCTTGTACTCCAGCGGGTCGGTGTCCGCCATCAGATGGCCGCGCACCCGGTAGGCGTGGATGAGCTCGTGCACGCGGGCGGCCTTGGACAGGTCGTTCTCGTGCCCGGCCGGGATGTCCCTGACCCAGCGGACCGGCTCATACGGGATCCGCAGCGCCTGGAAGACCTCGTCGTAGAAACCGTCCTCGCCGAGCAGCAGCTGGTGGATCAGGCGCAGGAAGTCACCGGACTGCGCGCCCTGGATGATCCGGTGGTCGTAGGTGGAGGTCAGCGTTACCGTCTTGCTGATCGCCAGCCTGGCTATGGTCTCGTCGGACGCGCCCTGGTAGGCGGCCGGGTACTGCATCGCGCCGACGCCGACGATGCAGCCTTGACCGGCCATCAGCCTGGGCACTGAATGCTCAGTGCCGATGGTGCCCGGATTGGTCAGCGTGATCGTGGTGCCGGCGAAGTCCTCGACGGTCAGCTTGCCGGTCCGCGCCTTGCGGACCACATCCTCGTACGCCATCCAGAACTGGCGGAAGTCCATGTTCTCCGCGGACTTGATGCTGGGTACGAGCAGCTGCCGCGCTCCGTCGGCCTTGCTGGTGTCGATCGCCAGGCCGAGGTTGACGTGCCCGGGATGGGCCAGCACCGGCTTGCCGTCGGCCTCGGCATAGGAGTCGTTCATCTCCGGCGCCGAGGCCAGCGCCCTGATCACGGCATACCCGATCAGGTGGGTGAACGAGACCTTCCCGCCGCGGCCCCGGCTGAGGTGGTTGTTGATCACGATCCGGTTGTCCACCAGCAGCTTGGCCGGGACGGCCCGGACGCTGGTCGCGGTGGGGACGGCGAGGCTTGCGGTCATGTTCAGCGCCGTCCGGGCGGCGGCGCCGCGTAGCCGGGCCTCGGTGGCACCGTCCGGCGCGGCCTGCGCGGCCGGCGCCGTGGCTGCTGGCTGGGCGGCCGCCGGCCCGGCGGGCGGATCGGCCGGCACGCGGCCGCCGGCCCGGCCAGCGGGCGCGGTCCCGGACAGGGCGGGTGGCGCGGCGGCCAGCGGCGCGGCCGCCGCCGCGGCGGCAGGTGCGGCAGGCGTCGGCGCTGTCTGCGGCTCGGCAGCCGGCCGCGGTGGCGCCGCCTGCGGCGCGGTCTGCGGCGCAGCCGTGCTGGCCGGCCTCTCGGCGGAGGAAGCGGCGGGCTGCGGCTCGTAGTCGGCGAAGAAGTTCCACCAGGCCTTGTCCACTGAGCCGGGATCCGCCTGGTAGCGCTGGTACAGCTCATCCACGAGCCACTGATTCGGCCCGAAGTCGGGGCTAGCTGAATGGCCAGCCGGAGGACCGCGGTCCGGTGCCGCGGTCGGCGCCTGGCCCTCGCTGGCCGGCCCGTCCGGCCCGGCCAGTGCCGTCGATGCGGCACCGCCGTCTGCTTGCTCGACGAGAATCCGCGGATGTCCGCGGAGACTCAGAAGACACGGCGGACATCGCCTCTTCCGTGGATTACTGGCCTGCTCTGCTTTGCACAGGTTACCCGGCGCGGCGGGCCCGCGCGGCGGACCGGAGCGGTGCTCAGGGCAGGGCTCAGGGAGCTGCTCAGGGCAGGCTCAGGGCAAGGCCGCCCGGGTAACCGGGCTCAGTCGGAAAGGCTTTCCCGGTCGTGCGGTTCGAGCCAGCTGACGAATGGCCCCTTCGGCACGATCCGGGACGGGTTGATCCAGTCCTGCGACTGGTAATAGTGCCGCTTGATCGAGCCGAAGTCGGTGGTGTCACCGAATCCGGGACGCTGGAACAGATCCCGCGCGTAGCCCCACAGGTGCCGGTAGTCCGCCAGCCGGCGCAGGTTGCACTTGAAGTGGATGTAATAGACGGCGTCGAACCTGGCCAGCGTCGGGTAGAGCCGTACGTCAGCCTCGCAGAACTGGTCGCCGAGCAGGAACCGCCGCCTGGCTAGCCGGTCCTCAAGCGCATCCAGGGTAGTGAACAAAGCGTCAAACGCCTCTTCGTAGGCAGCCTGGGTGCCAGCCATGCCGGCCTTGTAGACGCCGTTGTTGACGGCGTGGAAGACCAGCGCGCTGAGTGCCTCGATCTCGCGGCGCTGCCCGGGCGGGTACAGCTGCGGCGCCCCTGGCCGGTGGTAGCCGATGAACTCGGTCTCGAAGGTGACGGTGATTTGCGCGATGTCGTTGGTGATGATGCGCTGGGTCTTGGTGTCCCAGATGCACGGAACCGTGCACCAGCCCAGATAGAGCGGATCGCTGGCCCGGTAGACCTCGGACAGGAACCGCGCACCGGTGACCGGATCGCGGCCGCCCTGGCTGGCCGGGAATCGCCAGCCGCGCTCGCCGGCGATCGGGTCGGTCAGCGACAGCCCGATGACCTGCTCCAGGCCGAGCAGCCTGCGGACGATCAGCGCGCGCTGCGACCACGGGCAGGCGAGCGAGGCATACAGCTGGTAGCGCCCCGGCTCGGCCAGGTAACCGCTCGTCCCGTCCCTCGTGATCAGCCCGGTGAATGCGTCCTGATGCCGCACGTAGCCGCCCGCTGGGGTGATCGCGAAGAATGGCGGAGGCGTGGCTGGCATCACCTTCCCCTTCCCAGGGCCGGACTGGGCCCAGGGCCGACTGGACGACGAACTGGACGTCGCGTGCGGTCCTACTAGATCATGGCAAACCCGGAGTCCGGACATGATCACAACGGCAGTCCGCGTCCGGCCTCCGGTCAGGCATGCTCACGACACTGAACTGGTACTCGGCGAGTTTGGTTCCCTGCGGCGGATTGTCCGGTAGACAGGATCCGCCAGACAGGATCCGCAACCAGAACGCCAGCACAGCGAGGGGGAGCCGGTTGGGCTCGATAACGAGCGGGCTCGCCCAGCTCAGCGGCTGGGCGGCCTACGCCGTGGTGGCCGCGCTCGTGTTCGGCGAGACGGCCGTCTTCCTCGGTTTCGTGCTGCCCGGCGAGGCTGCCGTCGTACTCGGTGGGGTGCTGGCCAGCCGCGGGCACCTTTCGATCGTCTGGCTGGTGATAATCGTGGTGCTGGCCGCGGTGCTCGGCCCGCTGGTCGGTTACGAGATCGGTCGGCGGATGGGCGATCGGCTGTTCGCCGCCCGCGCGCTGCGCCGCATCCCCGGCGGCGTGGACCGGGCCAGGTCCACGCTGCAGGCAAAAGGCGGCGCGGGCGTGCTGATCGGCCGTTTTGTCGCCATCCTGCGAGCGCTTGTGCCGGCCGCCGCGGGCGCGGCCCAGGTGCCGTACCGGACGTTTCTCATCTTCAACGCCATCGGCGGGGTGATCTGGGGAGTCGGCTACTGCCTGCTCGGCTACCTGGCCGGATCCGCCTACGTCGCGGTCGAGAAGAAGGTCGGCGCCGGCCTGGCGATAGTCATCGCGGCGCTCGTCCTCGTCGCGGTCACCGGGTGGGCGGTGCGCAGGCACTGCGCCGCGGGCAGCAGGTAGCAGCGCCGGACCGGCCCGGAGGGCAAATCCTCGCTGCGGTTCAGCATTCCTCCCCCGCTGCTGCCGCGGCGCCGCGGCAGCGGCGCGGCAGCTTCGGGCCGCTGTGCTTAGCTGTCCGCACGGGAGGTGTCAGATGCCTGAGTTCGGCCAGCTGGAGAGCGCGATCATGGACGTCATCTGGGCGGGAGACCGGCCGCAGTCCGTCCGTGAGGTGCGCGAGCGGATGGCATACGGGCGGCCGGTCGCCTACACGACCGTGATGACCGTAATGGGGATCCTGCACGGCAAGGGCGTGCTGCGGCGCGAGAAGCAGGGGCGCGCCTGGCGGTACTGGCCCGCCGAGACGAAGGAAGAACACGACGCCAGGCTGATGGCCGAGGCGCTGCGGTCCGGCGGCGACCACCGGCTGACCATCCGCCGGTTCCTGGAGCGGGTCAGCGACGACGAGCTGGCCAGCCTGCAGGACGCGGTGGTCAGCACCGGATCCCGCCGGGCTGCTTGCTGAGCCGCCGGCGCCGAACTATCCGTTAAGGCCGGAAGTTCCAAGACTTGCCAAAGATGTCCTCCCGCCGGTGCTCAAGGTTCGGCAGCATGGCCCGGACGCCGGCGGTTACCCCGGGGTCGACTTCGCCGACGGCGATACCCCGGCCGGGGCCGAGGTCGATCCTGACCGTGCCCATCGGGTCGACCAGCATGCTGCGCCCGATCCCGGTCGGCGCGCCGGGCGCCGGGTCGGCCGGATCGGGCACCTGGCCCGCCGCCGCCACCCACACGGTGTTCTCGATTGCCCGGGCGCGGATCAAGGTGACCCAGTGCTCCTCCTTGAACAGCCCGGCGGCCCACGCGGCCGGCACTACAAGCAGCTGCGCGCCGCCGACCGCGAGCGCCCGCGCGAGCTCGGGAAACCGCACGTCATAACAGGTCAGGACGCCGATCCGGAGCCCGCCGAGCTCGCAGAGCACGGGCTCGCTACCCGGCTCGACAAGCTCCGACTCGCGCTGGCCTAGCGCGTCGTACAGGTGGATCTTGCGGTACGTAGCCACCAGCGCGCCGGCCGCGTCGTACCCGACCACGGTGTTGTACACCCGGCCGCCAGGCGCCGGCTCGAAGACACCAGCCACGATACCGACGCCGTGCTCTCGCGCGATCACCGAAAGACCTTTGTTAAACGGGCCCTCGATGGTTTCCGCCGCCGATCGCAGGTCGCTGCCGAACCTGGCCAGCGTTGCCTCCGGGAACACGGCGAGCCCGGCGCCGCGCCCGGCCGCGTCGGCGACGGCCGCCCGGACCCGGCCGAGGTTCACCGAGGGATCTTCGCTGATCGGCAACTGGCACAGTGCAACCCGCATAGCCGCACTGTAATTCACCGGGCCGGCCTCGGGTGCTGCCGGTGCCGGGCTGTGCCCGGCCGCGGACGGCGCCGCGGCTCAGTCGAAGATCACGACCTGCCTGATCACGTCGCCGCCGCGGAGCGCGCCGATGGCGTCGTTCAGCTCGCCGAAGGAGATCCGGCGGGTAATCAGGCCCTCGATGTCGAGGCGGCCTGCCCGCCACAGGCTGACGAACCTGGGAATGTCGCGCCGCAGGTCGCAGCCGCCGTAAAGCGAGCTGAGCAGGCTCTTGCCGTCGAAGAGCAGTTCCCACGCGCTGAACGGGACGCTGTCCGTCCGCGCCCCGGCGCCGACCACGATGACATCCCCGCCGCGCCGGGCGAGCCGCCAGGCGGCCCGGATCGTGGCTGACCTGCCGACCACCTCGAAGGCGTAGTCGAAGCCCTTCCCGCCGGTCAGCTCCTTCCTGGCCTGCTCGGCGTCGTCCGGGGTCACGGCGTGCGTGGCGCCGAGTTCCAGTGCCCTGGCGTGCTTGCCCCGCACCGGGTCGACGGCCAGGATCGTGGCCGCCCCCGCGATCCGGGCACCCTGGATCGCGGCCAGGCCGACGCCGCCGCAGCCGACCACGGCGACGGACGAGCCCGGGCTGACCTTCGCGGTGTTGATCACCGCGCCGACGCCAGTCGGGATGCCGCAGCCGAGCAGCGCCGCGCAGTCGAACGGCACGTCGTCGTCGACCGGGATCACCGCCTGCCAGGGCACCACCATCTCCTCCGCCCAGGTGCCGCAGCCGGCCATCCCGAATGCCGCGGTGCCGTCGCCGAGCCTGAACCGCGGCACCTTGAATCCCTCGACGACGTAGCACAGGCAGAGGAACGGGGCGCCGCGATGACACTCCGCGCAGTCACCGCAGGCTGGCGTCCAGCAGATCACCACGCGCTGGCCGGGGACGACGGCGGTCACCTGCTCGCCGACCTCGGTCACCTGGCCGGCGCCCTCGTGCCCGAGCACGGCCGGCAGGCCGGACGGGATGACACCGGACAGTACCGACAGGTCGGAGTGACACACGCCGGTGGCCCGGAGCCTGACCTTGACCTCGCGGGGACCCGGGCCGACCGTGACCACGTCGTCGCGCAGGTCGACCAGTGCCTCGGATCCGGTTTCGTGCAGGACCGCCGCTCGCACGTGCTGATCTCCCTTGCTGTGATTCCTGCGCAGCCTATTACGCCAGCCGGAGTGCCGCCTTCGGGCAGGACCGCACCGCGAGCCGCACCGTCGCCAGCAGCTCCGCGGGCACGTCACCGGCCAGGACGTGCAGGCTGTCATCGTCGTCGAGCTCGAAAACCTCGGGCACCAGGCCGGCGCAGACACCGTTGGCCTCGCACGCGTCGACGTCAACCTGCACTCGCACCGGCTGGCCTCCCTCGCGCCGTTCCCTGCGCCGTTCCCTGCGCCGTTCCCTGCGCCGTTCCCCGGAGTAGAGCATGACCCGCCTCGCCGGGGCAAGCGCGGCCGGCGGAGACTGTCCGTCATGCAGAATGTGCTGCCCGAGGGGGTCCGGCAGGCCGCCGAGGCGGCCAGGGGGTTCATGCCGCCTGCCGAGGGCCTCGCGCTGTTCGAGACCGCCGCCGCGTACGCGAAGACGGGGCCGGTCGCCGAGATCGGGACCTACTGCGGTAAGTCCACGATCTACCTGGCAGCGGCGGCACGGGCGGCCGGCCAGCTGGTCGTGACGGTCGATCACCACCACGGCTCGGAGGAGAACCAGCCGGGCTGGGAATACCACGACCGCGAGCTGGTCGACCCGGTCACCGGCCGGCTCGACACCCTGCCGCATTTCAGGTCGACCCTGGCGGCGGCCGGCCTGGAGGAGCACGTGATCGCGGTAGTGGGCAGGTCCGCGGACGTTGCCGCGCTGTGGCGGGCGCCGCTCGGCATGCTGTTCATCGACGGCGGCCACACCGATGCGGCCGCCCAGGCTGACTACACGGGCTGGGCGCCGTGGATCGCGCCGGGCGGCGCGCTGGCCATCCACGACGTGTTCCCGGACCCGGCCGACGGCGGCCAGCCGCCGTACCGGGTCTACCTGCGCGCGCTGCGCTCCGGCGCGTTCGCCGAGGTCCGCCGCGTGGGCTCGCTACGGGTGCTCGAGCGAACCGGGGAGAGCATCGGCTGAGGCACGGGCCCGGCCCGGCGGTGCCGCCTCCGGGCAGCCGCAGGCGGCGGCATCCGCTGGCCAGCTGGCCGGCCACCGGCTTGCCGCGTCCCGGAAAATCCGCCCGCCCGCGGTCGCACCGGACAGCGCGTCGGCGGCCAGGATGATCGCGGCGGCCGTCCAGTTGCTCTGCTCGGCCGGAAAATGTGCCTGGCTGGCGTACTGCCAGCCGGTCCAGTACCCGCCCAGCGGGTCCCGCAGGTGCTGAACGTCGGCGAACAGGTCAACCGCCCGGTCCCGGTCACCGACCGCGTCCAGCGCGAGCACCAGCTCGCAGGTCTCCGCGCCGGTCACCCACGGCTCTTCGCGGACGCAGCGGGCGCCCAGGCCAGGTACCACGAAGGCGTCCCAGCCGGCCGCCAGCCGGTCCAGCCCGGCGCTGCCCCGGACCGGGCCGCCGAGGACCGGGTAGTACCAGTCCATCGAGAAGCTGCTCTTGTCGGCGAACGCGGCCGGGTGGCAGGCCACGACGTGGCCGAGCCGGTCGGCGGCAAGTTCCCAGCCGGGCTGCGGCTCGGCGACGAACTCGGCCAGCGCGATGGCGCAGCGCAGGCCCTGGTGCGCGCTGGCGGAGCCCGCCAGCAAGGCGTAACCACCGGCCGCGCCGGACGCGGTGCGCTCCCAGCCAAGCTCGCCGCGCGCGGTCTGCAGGCCGAGCACGAAATCTGTCGCCCGGCGCACCATCGGCCACATCACCGCGGCGAACGCCTCGTCGCCGGTGACCAGGAACTCATGCCACACGCCGACGGCCGGGTAGGCGGCGTGATTGCTCTCCGCGGCATGGTCGGTGACCACGCCCGCCGTCGCGGTCCGCGGCCAGGAGCCGTCCGGGCGCTGGGTTGCGCGCAGCCAGTCGTAGGCCCGCCGGGCGGCATCGGTGAGCCCGCACGCGCTGACTGCCATCGCGCACTCGACGTGGTTCCACGCGTCGACGTGACCGTCCGGCCAGCCGATGGCCCCGTCCCGCTGCTGGCTGGCGGCGATGCACCGGCCGGTGGCCAGGATGTCGCGGGCGGTGAGGATGCCGGGCACCTCAGGCGGACAGGCGGCGCTGTTTCCGGCGGACAACTCACCCGACGGCATGCGCCTGGTCCCGGGCCTGCGGCTGGTCCTGCGCCGGGCCGCGGTGCTCGTCCGGTGCGCCCTTCGTGGCGTAGACGACCAGGCTCTTGCCGATCAGCGGGTTGAGCGCGCGGTCCGCCAGCCTGGTGAGCGCGGGCTTGCGCATGATGTCCCAGACCAGCATGCGGTGGTACGCGCGGGCCAGCGGATGGTCGTCGTCGGTCACCCCGACAGCGCATTTCAGCCACCAGTACGGCGAGTGCAGGGCGTGCGCGTGGTGATGGCCGCCTACCCGCAGGCCGGACCTGGCCAGCTTGGCCTCCAGCTCGGGCCGGGTGAAGATTCGCAGGTGGCCGCCCGGCACATTGTGGTAGTCGTCGGACAGCCGCCAGCAGATCCGCTCCGGCAGCCAGCTCGGCACGGTGACGGCGGCCAGCCCGCCGGGCCGCAGCACCCGGGTGATCTCGTCCATGGCGGCCTGGTCAGCCGGGATGTGCTCAAGTACCTCGGCGGCGATCACCCGGTCGAAGGAACCGTCCGGGAACGGCATCGCGGTGGCGTTCCCGGCTACCGCCTGAGCCGATCCGCCGCCGGGCACCTCGCCTGCCTCGTGCATCGCGGCGAACATCGCGGACACCTGACGCAGTTCGCCGGTGTCGGTGTCCAGCGCCACGATGTGCGCGCCGCGCCGTAGTGCCTCGAACGCATGCCGGCCCGCGCCGCAGCCGAGGTCAAGCACCCGATCGCCCGGCCGGACCGGGAAACGGGCGAAGTCAACGGTCAGCAGGGCGCCGCTCCTTCCGTTGCGGATTACCGGCAGGCCCCGTCGGCTCGGCAGGCCGGCGGCCGGGCCTGGCGCCTTCGGCCGCGCGGTAGTACTGGGCCACGATCGCGCGGGCCACGGCCGGCCAGGCGAATCGCTGTTGCACTCGTTCCCAGGCGGCGGCGCCGAGCCGCTCGCGCTGGCCGGCCGAGTCATGCAGCCGGCCCAGCGCCGCGGCCAGTTCGTCCGGATCCCCCGGGGTAACGAGCATCGCCGCATCGCCGGTCACCTCGGGCAGCGCGCCGGTGCGGCTGGCCACCAGCGGTGTCCCGGACGCCATGTGCTCGACCGCGGGCAGCGAGAACCCCTCGTACAGCGAGGGCACCACGGCGATCTCTGCGCTGGCGGCCAGCTCGGCTAGCTCAAGATCGCTGATGCCGGTGACGAAACGCACCCGGTCGCCGAGCGCGAGCTCGGCGACCAGCCGCTCGGTCGGCCCGCCGGCCGCGGGCCTGCCGACGACGATGAGTCTGACGTCGCGCTCGGTGGCGAGCTTGGCTACCGCGCGAAGCAGCGTGCCGACCCCCTTGACTGGCGAGTCGGCGCTGGCCACCGCCAGGATCCGGCCGGGCACCCGGGGGCCGCTGCGCGGGTGGAACAGCCGCGTGTCGACGCCGAGCGGGATCACCTGCACGTGCTCCGGCGGTACCCGGAAATCGCGGCAGATGTCCTCGCGGGACGACTCGGAGCCGGTGAGGATCGGGCCTATCCGGCGGGCGACCCGGCCCTGCATCCGGACGAACCCGTACCACCGCCGCTTGGACAGCCGGGAGAAGCCGGTCGCGGCTGCCAGCTCGATCCGCCGGTCTACGCTGATCGGGTGGTGGATGCTCGTCACGAGCGGCAGCCCGAGCCTGGTGATGCCGAGCATGCCGTAGCCAAGCACCTGGTTGTCGTGCACGACATCGAAGTCGGCCGCGCGCTGTCGCAGCGCGCGCAGCGCGCGCAGGCTGAACGTGAGCGGCTCGGGGAAGGCGGCCGTCCACATCGCGGCGACCTCGAGGACGTCGATCCAGTCGCGGTACTCGCGCAGCCGGGGCGTCCGGAACGGATCAGGCTCCCGGTACAGGTCCAGGCTCGGCAGCGTGCGCAGCAGCGGCCCTGGCTCAAGCTCCGGGTAGGGCTGGCCGGAGAAAACCTCGACATGGTGACCGAGCGCGGCCACCTCGCGGGAGACGTGGCGCAGGTAAATGCCCTGGCCACCGCAGTGCGGTTTGCTCCGGTAGGACAGCATGGCGACGCGAAGCTGGCGATCCGTGCTGCTCACGCAGGTTGCGCCTCCTCATCTGCCGCTGACCGCCGGTGATGCCGGAGCGAGCCCGCGTGACCCCCTAGGGGGCGAACATTACCAGCAGGTACTTTGCGTCTCCCTGATCCCGGGCGAGGCGGGCCGCGGGAGTCGCGCTGACCGTGCGTGACGCCGGTGCGCGGGCCGCGGGCCGGGCCGGCCGCGGGCTGGATACCGGGCCAGGGTCGGGCCCGGGACCCGGCCGGTGCCCCGATGGGCACCGCGACGTAGGCTGCCGCGGCGTAACCTTGGTTGACTCGGGGCGGCTGGCCTGCCGGAAAGAGCGGAGACTCTGCTGACGAAGCGCGCGCTGATCACCGGGATTACCGGGCAAGACGGGTCGTATCTCGCCGAGTACCTGCATGCCCAGGGGTATGAGGTCTGGGGCCTTATCCGGGGCCAGGCGAACCCCCGGGTACGCGGCATCCGCCAGCTCGTCAGCGACGTCCGGCTGGTCCGCGGCGACCTGCTTGACCAGGGCAGCCTGATCTCGGCCGTCGAGCGGGTTCAGCCCGACGAGGTCTACAACCTGGCCGCGATGTCCTATGTGCCGATGTCCTGGCAGCAGGCCGAGCTGACCGGCGAGGTCACCGGGCTCGGCGTGCTGCGGGTGCTTGAGGCGATCCGGGTGTGCAGCGGGATCAGCGCATCGCGGAGCCCGGCCTATGGCCAGATCAGGTTCTATCAGGCTTCCTCGTCGGAGATGTTCGGCATGATCCGGGAGTCGCCACAGACCGAGCGGACCCCGTTCCACCCGCGCAGCCCGTACGGGGTGGGGAAGGCATACGGGCATTTCCTGACCCAGAATTACCGGGAGTCCTACGGGATGTTCGCGGCATCCGGGATCTTGTTCAATCACGAGTCGCCGCGCCGCGGTGCCGAGTTCGTCAGCCGCAAGGTCTCGCTCGGGGTAGCCAAGATCAAGCTCGGCTACGAGCGCCAGCTGCGGCTGGGGAACCTGCAGGCCAGGCGGGACTGGGGGTTCGCGGGCGACTATGTGCGCGCCATGCACCTGATGCTCGGGCAGGCTCAGCCCGCCGACTACGTGATCGGCACCGGCGTGACGCACGCGGTGCAGGAACTAGTCGAGCTCGCCTTCGCGGTTGCCGGACTGGACTGGCGCGACCACGTGGTGTGTGACGCGGCGTTCATTCGCCCGGCCGAGGTCGATCACCTCTGCGCCGATCCGGCCAAGGCGCGGGATGAGCTCGGCTGGGAGCCGAAGATCGGCTTCGAGGAGCTGGTGGCGATGATGGTCGAGTCGGACATTGAGCTGCTCTCGGCGGGTGGCGGCCAGGCCGAGGACTCGTTCAGCACCGAGTCCTGGTAACGGCGGCGCCCGGCGCCCTGGAATTGCGGCCTAGACCGCGGCGCCCACCAGGGTGCCGATCGCGTAAGTAAGCCCGGTGGCGATGGCGGCCAGCGCCAGCTGCCGCACGGCTCCGCGCAGGAACGGCCGGTCGGTGATCCGCGACACCAGGCCGCCGCCGGCGAATGCGGCGACCGCAGCGAAGGTCAGCGCGGCGGCGAGCGAGCCGAACCCGGCCAGGTAGGGCACTAGCGGGATCAGCGCGCCGATCGCGAACGTCACCAGCGACACGCCCGCCGCCGTCACCGGCGACGGCAGCTCGTGGTGGTCAACTCCCAGTTCTTCGCGCACGTGCACCCGCAGCGCCTCCTCCGGGTGCGCGGAGACCTGCCGGGCCACCCGGTCGGCCGTCTCGGGGTCCACGCCCCGCTGCACGAACACCGCGGCGAGTTCGCGCCGCTCATCCTCGGGATTGTGCTCGAGCTCGAACCGCTCCTTGGTGACCTCAGCGCCGACAAGCTCGTTCTGCGACGATACCGAAACGTACTCTCCGGTGGCCATCGAGAATGCGCCTGCCGCGAGGCCAGCCAGGCCGGTCAGGATGATCGTCTGGGATGACCCGACGCCACCGCCAGCCCCGGCGAGGCCGCCGCCGACCCCGGCGATCAGGGACGCGTTGGTGACAAGCCCGTCCATCGCGCCGAACACGGCGGGCCGCAGCCAGCCGCCCGACACGTCACGGTGCTGATGGCCGTGCGCCTCCTCCGGCATCTCGTCCGGCAGCCCGCCTTGCGCCTCGCCTGCGGTCGTCATCGCTCAGTGCCTCGGATCTTCGTGTCTGCCCCCAGGTCGTCGAGCCGGGGCCGAATGCGCGCTGCGCAGCGGGGAACGACTGCGGAACGAGCCGTCACCGCCCATTATTCCCCCGGCCACCGCCTGGCCAGGGGCCCGGAGCCGCAGGCCATGGCCAGGGCGCCCGCAGGATGCGCTCGATGTCAGCGCCGAACGGGCGGTCGGCGACGATCGGCTCGATGAGGCCGGCCAGCCAGCTGAGCAGGTCGCGGCAGCCGGCCGGGCCAGGTCGTCCAGCGAGCTGGACGGCCTGGTACGCGGCGAGCAGCTCGCAGGCGGTGACGACGCGCGCGTGCCGCAAGGCGGTGCGCAGCGACTCGGCAGCCTCCCAGCCGAAGGACTGCACGTCCTCCTGGCCGCCCGATGTCTCGATCAGGCCGACCGGGGTCGCGGTGGCCAGGCGGCGCAGCGCGTGCACCTCCCCGGCGGCGCGCTTATGCACGGTCACCAGGCCGGTATCCGGGCCCGGTGACGGGGCGAGCTGCGCGGGCAGGCCGGTGACCCGCGGGTCGAGCAGCCGGTGCAGCCGGGCGGCGGAGACCTCGGCGGCGTGCGCAAGCGCCGCGGTGAGCTGGTCGCAGTGCGCCGCGAGGTCGATCCCGTGAAAGCCCGCGGTGCCGACGAACCGGCCGTCCAGGAACGCGGGCGAGTCGGTGACGCCGGTCAGCGCGCGGCCAATCGCCGCGGTGAGCGCCTGGCCGGTTCGCAGCACGTGGCTGAGGACAGGGCCGGCCACCCGGAACGAGGCCGGCGCCTGCAACGCCCTGGCCGCGGCTTCCCTGGCCGTTCCGCCGCGGCCACCAAGCGCGGTACCGCCGCCGTCACCTTCGCTGGCAGCGTTTCCGCTCGCGCCGCCGCTGGCAGTGGCATCGCCGGCGTCGTCGCCGATCAGCGTCCTGAGCCGTCCGAGCAGGCCGGCCAGCATGTCGTCACCGCGCGCGCAGGCCGCGGCGTACGGATCGCGGGACGCCCCGGCCGCGACGATGGACAGCGCCGCCGCCGCCTCCATCATGGCGGCAGCCGTCCGTGCTTCCTCGACCCGCCGGATGGCCAGCGCCGTCGCACCAGGAACGCCGCCCAGCAGGGCGATTCCCTCCTTCGGCCCCAGCACGAACTCGCCGAGCCCCCGGGAGGCCAGCGGGCCGGCGGCTGGCCTGGTGGCGCCGCCGGCCTCGAGCACCCGGCCGATGCCGGCCAGCGGGCCGAATGCGTGCGCCAGCGGGATGATCTCGCCGGCGCAGCCGACGCCGGCCCGCGGCACCGCCGGGACGATGCCCGCGGTCAGGAAGTCCGCCAGCTGCTGGCACAGCCGGCCGGATACGCCCGCGTCGCCGGACAGGAACGTGCGCAGCCGGACCGCGAAGATCGCCCGCACGTCCGCGGCATCGAGCCACGGCGGCCCGCCGGTCGCGCGCGCCAGCATCAGGTTGCGCTGGTGCGCGAGCTGCTGCGGGCCGGTGAGGCGCATCCCGGACAGCGCGCCCATGCCGGTGTTCACGCCGTAGACGGCAGCACCGCCGCGCAGCACCGCGCGTGCCTGCTCGCACCGCCGCTGCACCTCGCCGAGCAGCTCGGGCCCGAGCCGCAGCGCCACGTGGCCGGCCGCAATCGCGCAGATCAGGCCCGGATCTAGCGCGGCTGGGTCGGTGATCGTCCGGTTAATCATGATTATCTATAACGGATCATCGTGCCAGCATCGGCTACCTCGGCCCGGTGCAGGATGAGCTGGGCGCGCGTCGATGTCCGGGCCGGACATGAACCGGATCCACAGGCCGGCCGTCCTGGCATGGCGGTCAACGGCATCCGCCGATGGCCGCCACGCCCGCCGCGACCCCGCCAGGCCCGGCGGGCACGGCGGGCACGGGCCGGGCCTCGGGTCGTCAGCCCTTCGTCGCCTTGGTCAGGAACAGGTGGCCGACCGCGGTCGGGTAGACGCCGTGCACGTTCTTCGCCGACGCGGTCAGGTAGTTGTAGAAGTAGGCGTAGATGATCGGCGTCTCGGTCAGCAGCAGGTTCTGGATCTGCCCGGCGATCTGCCGCTGGGTGGACGGGTCGACGGCCGCGGTGTACTTGCCCACCAGCTTGTCGTACTGCGAGTTGCTGAAGTGCGCGGCGTTCCACGACCCGGTGCCCTTCTTCGCGTTGATGGTCTGCAGCGGGGCGCCCAGGAACACGTTCGGCACGCCCCGGTGGCCGTAGTCGACCAGGCTCATCGTGGCGTCCAGCCAGTCGGAGTTACCGAACGTGAACTTGCCGTAATAGGTCGGCTGTGCCTCCATCTTCACGCTGATGTTGACGCCGATCGCCTTCGCCGACTGCGCCACGATCTGCGCGTAATCGGAGATTTCCTGCACGTCGTTGCCGATCAGGTGGGTGGAGAACCCGTTCGGGTGCCCGGCGGCCGACAGCAGCGACTTGGCCATCGCGATGTTCTTGGCGCGCTGCGCGACGCTGGTGTCGGTAGATGGGTAGACCGGGGCGAACGGGCTGTCGTTGCCGAGGTCCGCGAAGCCCTTGAAGAGCGCCTTGATAATGCCGGGCCGGTCCAGCGTGAGCGCGATCGCCCGGCGTACTCGCGCGTCGGTGAAGGGCGCCTGGTCGTTGCGCATCGACAGTTCCCGGTGCGCGCTCGACTTCAGCCGGATGACGTTGAATCCGCCATTGAGCAACTGCTGACCGCCGGAGACCGAGAACTGCCCGACGACGTCGATCGTCCCGCCGGTGAGCGCGAGGATCTGGGGGGTCTGCGTGGCGTAGAAAGTGAACTCGGTGGCCGCCGGCAGCGCCTTCGGGCCCCAGTACTGCTCGTTGCGGGTGAACGACGCGCCCTGCTTCGGCGTGTAGCTCTTCAGCACGAAGGGACCGGTGCCGATGAACGACTTCTCCCATTTGGCCGGGTCGTAGCCCTTCGGCAGGATGATCATGTTGTAGTTGTCCGAGGACGTGAGGTAAGGGAAGTTGCCGTTCGGCGCCTCCAGGTGGAAGGCCACGGTGAAGTCGTCGACCTTCTGCACCCCCGACGGCACAAGGACGCCGCCGAACGCGGACAGCGCGGCCCCGGCATTCTTCGGGTTGGCCTGCAGCTTGTAGGTGTAGACGACGTCGTCGGCGGTGAGCGCCGTGCCATTGTGGAACTTGACGCCCTGGCGGATCTTGAAGGTCCACACGTCGGCCTTGGCGTTGGGCTTCCAGCTCTCGGCCAGCACCGGCCGCAGCGTCAGGTGCTGGTCGGAGAGGCAGAGGTATTCGCCGGTCTGCGCGAGCATGTCCAGTCCGCCCTGGTCGGCGACGGTCAGCGGGTTGATCGCCGCCGCCGGCACGATGATCCCGGCCTTGATGGTGGCCCCGGCCGCGCCGCCGCCGCCGCCGCTGCCGCCACTGGCGGACGGCGCCGGGCTGCCGGAGCTTCCGCACGCGGCGAGCACCGCGCCGAGCACCGGGATCGAGATGCCGACGACCGCGCCGCGCCGCATGAAGTCCCGCCGGGTGAGCCGCCCAGCGACGAACTCGTCGATGACGTGGTTCTCGACCGGTCCCTGGTCCGCGCGCAACTGGTCGAGCCGACCGTGATCAACGTTCACTGGAGATCCTCCCTTGGGTCCGCGCCGTCTGGCGCAGATCGAAAAAACCTATGCCCGGGGCGCGCCGTTGTCACGGCGCCTGTCCGTTGTCCTGCAGGGTTCGCAGCTCATCGAGGGGAATGTGGCAGCTCATCAGGTGGCCGGGCGCTACTTCGAGCAGCGGTGGCTCGGTCGACTCGCAGACGCCGGTCGGCAGCCGCCGGGGGCAGCGGGTGTGGAAAACGCAGCCGGACGGCGGGTCGGCCGCGGACGGGATTTCCCCGGACAGCCGGATCCGCTCGGCATGCAGCCCGTCCAGGCTCGGCACGGCGGACAGCAGCGCCTCGGTATACGGATGATGCGGCCCGGTGAAGACCGTCTCGGCGGGCCCGAGTTCCATCACCCGGCCCAGGTAGAGCACCGCGATGCGATCCGAGAGGTACCGGACCAGGCCGAGGTCATGCGAGATGAACAGGTAGGTCACCTGCTCCTTGGCCTGCAGGTCCGCCAGCAGGTTGAGGATCGCAGCCTGCACCGAGACGTCCAGCGCCGAGGTGGGCTCGTCGCAGACCACGATGCGCGGTCCGCCGCCGAACGCGCGCGCGATCGCCACCCGCTGCTTGAGGCCGCCGGACAGCTGGCTTGGCCGCAGCGCCAGGTGCCGCTCTTCCAGCCGGACCGAGCGCACCAGGTCGAGCAGCCGCTCGCGCAGCCGCGCACCGGACAGCCCGGCCAGCCGGGACAGCGGCCTGCCGATCAGGCGGCGCACGGTGTGCCGGCGGTTCAGCGCCGAGTCCGGGTTCTGGAAGACGATCTGGATGGCCTTCAGCTGCTCGCGCGGGCGGCGCCGGGCCTCGCCGCCCAGCTGCCTGCCGTCCAGTTCGACGGTCGCGCCGACGTCCGGCGCGATGAGCCCGAGCAGCAGCCGGGCCAAGGTGGTCTTGCCGCTGCCGGACTCGCCGACCAGCCCGAGCGTCTCGCCGCGTACCAGGCTCAGGTTCACGCCGGCCAGCGCCTGCACCGACTCGTTGCGGGTCGCGAAGGTCTTGGACAAGTCCCGCACAGCCAGGATCGGCTCGGCAGCCTGGACCGGCCCGGGCAGCTGCGCGTCCGCCGGGGTATTCCTCGGCATGCCGGGCGCCCGGTCATGCAGGTAGCAGCGTGCCGTCCGGCCGGGGCCGGCATCGAAGGCCGGCGGCGGGACGTGCCTGCACTGGTCCTCGGCGATCGGGCAGCGCGGCGCGAAGATGCACCCGGCGAGCGTGTGGCCGGGCTGCGGCAGGAAGCCGGGAATCGTGTCCAGGCGCCCGTGGTCCTTGCGCTGGCCGCGCCGCGGGATGCAGCGCAGCAGACCGACCGTGTACGGGTGCCGCGGCTGGTCGAAGACCGCGCGGGCGGTGCCCTCCTCGACCAGCTCGCCGGCGTACAGGACCCCGACCCGGTCGCACATCTTGGCGATCACCGCGAGGTTGTGGCTGATGAAGAGCACCGAGGTGTCGAATTCCGCGCGCAGCGCCGACACCAGGTCGAGCACCTCGGCCTCGACCGTGGCGTCCAGCGCCGTGGTCGGCTCGTCCAGGATGAGCAGTGACGGCTCGGACGCCAGCGCCATCGCGATGACCGCCCGCTGCGCCATCCCGCCGGAGAGCTGGTGCGGGTACCGGTCCATGACCCGCCCGGGATCGGAGATCTGGACCTTGCGGAGCATCGCCTCGGCGTGCTCCAGGGCCGCCTTGCGGCTCGCGCCGGCTATCTCGTACACCTCGGCAACCTGGCGGCCGACCCGGATCGACGGGTTCAGCGCCTTGCCAGGCTCCTGGTACACCATCGACACGGTGCCCGCCCGCAGTCGGCGCAGCGCCGACTCGCCCATGGCCAGCGGGTCCATTCCGTCGATGGCGATCGTGCCCGCGCTGACCCGGCCGTTGCGCGGCAGGTACCTGGTGAGCGCGAGCGCCACCGTCGACTTGCCCGACCCGGACTCGCCGACCAGGCCGTACGACTCGTTCCGGCCGATCCGGAACGAGACATCGCGCAGCGCCAGCCGGTCCTGGCCGCGCACCCGGTAGGTAACGTCTAGGTGCCCGACCTCGAGCGTGTTCGCTGGCCTGCCGTGCCCGCCCGGCGCCGCGGTAGCGGCTTCGGCGGTCATGAGGCGAGCACCTGCTCGATCGAGTCGGTGACCAGGTTGATCCCGATCACCAGCGAGGCGATGGCAAGCGCACCGAACAGCGTCTGCCACCAGTAGCCGGCCCCGAGCGTCACATAGTTGTGGGCGATGTCTGCCCCCCAGTCCGGGGTGGGCGGCTGGATGCCGAAGCCGAGGAAGGACAGCGTGGCGACGGCGAAGATGGCATAGCCGAGCCGCACGGTGAACTCGACCAGGATCGCGGGCAGCACATTCGGCAGAATCTCGACGAACATGATGTGCGCGGAGTTCTCGCCGAGCAGCCGGGCCGAAGAAAGGTAATCCTGCTGGCTCTCGACCAGCACGGCCGACCGGACCGTCCGGGCGATCAGCAGCGCGAAGATCAGGCCGATCACGATGATCAGGGTCAGCGGCGACGCCCCCAGCGCCACGATGAACAGGAACGACACGATCACCAGCGGAAGCGCAAGCACGGCTTCGACTATGCGCCCGACGACGATGTCGGTCAGGCCGCCGAGGTAGCCCATCGCCAGGCCGAGGATAGCGCCGAGGACGGTGCCGAGGAGGGTGGCCACGGAGGCGACGAGCAGGATGTCGCGCGCGCCGACGATGACTCGGGACAGCACGTCGCGGCCGATCTGGTCGGTGCCGAACCAGTGCGCCGCCGACGGCGGCGCGTCCGTGGCGAGCAGTTGCTGCGCGTACGGGCTGTGCGGGGCGATCGCGGTCCCGAACAGGGCGCAGGCCACCCAGAACAGCACTATCACCGCGCCCGCCACGAACGTTGGCCGGCCGAACAGCAGCCGCCAGGGCGCTGAGGCCGTTGTCCCCGACCGGTGCGCGACGGCTACCTGAGCGGCCGGCGCGGTGAGCTCGGTCACTCGGCGCTCCCGAACCGCAGCCGCGGGTTCAGCAACGTGGACAGCGTGTCGGCCACGAGCGTGGCAACCATGTACACCACCCCGATGAGCAGAATGCCGGCCTCCAGCATCGGGAAGTCCTTGGCCAGGGCCGCCTTGTAGATCAGGTTTCCGATCCCCTGGTAGTTGAACAGCGTCTCCACGACCACCAGCCCGCCAATCAGGTAGCCGGTCTGGGTGGCGATGACGGTGATCGTCGGCAGTAGCGAATTACGCAGCACATGCCGCCGGATCACCACCGACCGCTTGAGGCCCTTCAGCGTCGCGGTGCGCGCGTAGTCGGATTCGAGTGCCTCGATCGTGCCGGCTCTCGCCATCCGGGCGATATAGCCGAACAAGACGAGCACCAGCGGGATGGCGGGCAGGATCAGATGCTCGAGCTGGCTGGATGCCGAGGCGCCGGCGCCGGCGCTGGCGGTGACCGGAAGCCATTTCAGCTCCACGCCGAAGATGATGATCACGATGATGCCGGACACGAACTCGGGCACGGTCGCCGCCGACAGGCCGCTGACCGAGACTACTCGGTCCAGGCCCCGGCCGTAATTAAGGGCCGCGATCACTCCGCCGAGGATGCCGAGCGGCACGACCACGATGAAGGCCAGTGCCGCCAGCTTGACCGAGTTGACGATCGCTGCCTGGACGAACGGCTCGACCGCGGTCCGGTACTGGTAGGACAGGCCAAGGTCACCGTGCAGCAGCCCGGTGATCCAGGTCCAGTACTGGGCGAGCAGCGGACGGTCCACGCCGAGCTGGTGATCAAGCGACCGCACCGCGCCCGGGGCGGCCAGCGGGCCCAGGATCGCCCGGCCCGGGTCGCCGGGCAGCACCTGCCCGGCGAAGAACACGATGACGCTGAGCAGCCAGAGCGTGACGACCGCAAGCCCCAGACGGCGGAGCAGGTACGTCGTCACGTGGCCTCTCCCTTGGACGGCACCCTAGCATGTCGCTCGGAAATATCGCCTGCTGCCTGACGGCAGCCAGGTTTCCGCTAACTCACCGGAAGTTTCCCGCTAACTCACCGGCTACGCAGCTAACGATGCTATTTCACAACGGAAGCGTTCCCTGGCTGAGTCCGCTTCGTTGCCTGCGGTGCGGGCCCGGAGCGCTCCGGATCCGGCCTGCTCCGCGCTCAATGCGGCCGGCCAGCCGGAGCTTGCGTGCCGGAATCTGGGTCTGGGATGGCCTGCACGCCGCGGTTACGCTCGGGCTCATGCGGGACGAAATGCCGGTAATGCAGATCGGCGAGAGCTTTATCGGCGCGGGCGCCGAGGCTGCGCACATCAACACGATGCTCGGAAACCGGGCAGGCCCGGTGGGCATGGCCTGGGCGTCGGCGCTGGCAAGCCCGCGCCCGGGGCATACGGCGTTCGTTGCCGTGCTGCGTCCAGGCCTTCCGGCGAAGCCGATGACGCTGTTTGTCAACAAGGCGTCCATTGCCAGCGACCAGCATGGCGTCCTCACCTGGGGCGCGGCGCAGGCAGGCGTGGTCGGCGGCGGCGGCGGCGCGGACGCGGTCGCCGACTCGATCATTAGCGCGGCTGACGTTGACGGCCTGCTGCTCATCGCGGCCGCCCCGGATACCGGGCCGGGATCGCGGTGAAGATCACCGCCGTCCGGCTTGACCGGATGCGGCTGCCGCTTGGTCCGCCGTTCCGCGCCGCCTGGGACCCGGTGCCGCGCGGATACTTCGATGCCACCCTGGTCCGGGTCGAGACCGACGAGGGCATCACGGGTTACGGCTCGGGCGACACCATGGACGGCTTCGCCGCTTACCAGGACCTGTTCCTCGGCTGGGACCCTCGGCAGATCATCCGGCACGTCAAAGTGATCGAGACGATCAACTTCCACGCCGGCCGGTACTGGCCGCTGGAGGCGGCGCTCTGGGACATCATCGGCAAGGCATCCGGGCAGCCGGTATCCGCCCTGTTCGGCGGCGCGCTCGAGCGCCTGCCCGCGTACGCATCCTTCGGGGCGGTCATGAGCTCAGCTGAACGGGTGGAAGCGGCCCTTGCCGCGAAGGAGGCCGGCTTCCGGGCGGTGAAGATCCGGATCAGCCGGGCAGACCCAGCGTCCGGTCTGGCGGCGGTGCGAGCGACCAGGGACGCCATCGGCGACGACCTCGCGATCATGGTGGATCTCAACCAGTGGTGGCGGATGGCAGGCGATGTCTCCGTCCCGCTCGACCTGCCGGATGTCCGTCGGCTCGCCATCGAGCTTGCGGAGCTTGGCGTGCTGTGGCTGGAGGAGCCGCTGCCGGGGACCGACCTGGACGGGATGCGGACGCTCAGAGAGCAGACCGGAGTCCGGGTCGCCGGCGGCGAGATGGCGCGCACCCTGGCGGAGTTGCTTAGCGCGCTGGATGCTGGCGCGCTCGATGTGCTGCAGCCCGACGTCGTGCTGTCGGTGGGCATGCTCCGGGCCAGGACCGTGGCCGAGATCGCCCAGCTGCGCAATCGCTGGTTCACCCCGCACACCTGGACTAACGGGCTCGGCCTGCTGGCAAATCTGCACGTCGCGGCCGGCCTGGGCGGCGGCCCGTACCTGGAATTCCCCTATGACCCGCCCGGATGGACTCCGCAGCGGCGTGACTTCTTCCTGGCCAGGCCGGTGCTCACCGATGCGGACGGGTTTTTGTCCGTGCCCACGTCGCCGGGCCTGGGCACGGAGATCGACGAGGCCGCAGTTGCCCGCTGGGCGCTGGGCTGACAGAGATCGGGCAGACCGGGAGCCGGGCAGACCGGGAGCCGGGCAGACCGGGAGCCGGGCAGACCGGGAGCCGGGCAGACCGGGAGCCGGGCGGATGCGCAGGCGGGCAGCTGGCCGACTCTATCAGGGACGAGGGCCGGCCGCCGGAACGCCGAGACCGGCCGCGACGTGGCGGGAGAGACGATGCGACGTGGCGGGAGAGACGATGCGACGTGGCGGGGTGGCCATCACCATGCTGCCCGCGCCGCAGCAGGTGGAACAGGTACTGCTCGGCCAGGACGGCTTGTTAGACGGCTTGTCTCACGGCGCCATCTGGGTTGACATGTCCACCAGCGTCCCCGCGGTCGCCAGCCGGGTACGCGCGCTCGCCGGACCGCGCGGCATCGAGGTGCTTGATGCCCCGGTCAGCGGCATGGCCAGTGGGGCGCGGGCGGGCACGCTGCAGATCTTCTTCGGCGGCAACAGGCAGGCCTTCCTGGACGCACGCCCGCTGCTGACCGCGATGGGTGATCTCCTGAGCGCAACGGTCGGCGGCGGGTCGCTCGCCATGTTGCTGCCGCAGGTGCTCCGCTTCAACCGCCCGGCTTGCGAGGAACGCTTCGCGGACATCGCCGCCGCCATGAGCGTGGCCGATAGCGCCCGGTCGGCGGGCTGGAACTCCGCCGCCGTGATCGACTTCATCAGCAGCCTGCGCGGCCAGCTGGCAATGGCGCACACGATGGCCGGATTCGGTATCGCCGCCGGGGACTTCGGCCAGATCGCCGCGGATGCGCTGGACGACAAGGTGCTGGCCAATACCCCCCGCCGCGGACATCACGGGCATCTTGCTGGCTCAGCCCTGACGGAGCGTTGCCGGGCGCAGCTGCTGGACGGCCAGGGCGGTGAGGCTGAGGACCGCGACGGCCAGGCCGTAGCCGAGCGCCGTGGCGCGCAGGCCGAAAGAGGTGCTGGCCAGGCCGGCCAGCACCGCAGGCAGGCTGAAGGCCAGGTAGGCGATGACGTACGCGACCGCGAACAGCTCGCCGCGTTCGGCTGGCGCCGCCAGCCGGGCCAGCGTCCCGAAGCAGGCAAGGGCGGATGCGCCGAAGCCGAGCCCGGCAACGGCGGTGCCGGCGCCTGCCATCGTCACGTTATGCGCCTGGACTCCGGCCAGCGTCAGCGCCATCCCCGCCGCCAGCAGCACGGCACCGACGGTCAGTATCCGGTCTGCTCGCCAGGCCCGCAGGGCGAACGCCGTCACGGCGCCCGTCCCGCAAAGCAGCGTGACCACCAGCCCGCCGATCAGGTGACTGGTGAGGCCGAACAGGCTGGCGGCAACCGACGGGCCGAGGGACAGGTAAAGGCCGCCGAGCGCCCAGCTGGCTACCAGGATCGGGACGAGCGCGAGGACGTCGGGGCGAAGGCGGGCGGGGACGCCGAGGCGGGGGGCGAGCGAGGCCGCGCCGCCTGGCCTGCGGGCCGAGGTCTCTGGCAACGCGGCTACTGCCAGGGCTGCCAGGCTCATCCCGCCGAGCAGCAGGGCGTAGACGAGCCGCGTTGGCGCGGGCGCGAACTGCACGAGCGCGCCGCAGCCGAGCGCGCCGAGCGCCAGGCCGCCGATCGGCGCGATTCCGTTGACGACTCCGGCGCGGCCCGGTGCGTGCGGCGGGTTGAGGTCCACCAGCGTGGCCCCGAGCGTTGTCAGCGCAGCGCCGGTGGCGATGCCTTGCGCGATCCGGGCGAGGAGCAGGACCGGGACGCCATCCGCGGCGATGAATCCCGCCAGCGCTACCGCTTCCAGCGCGATCGCCGCCGTGAGGACCGGACGGCGGCCGACATGATCGGACAGCGCCCCGAGGACCAGCAGCGAGAGGATCAGGGCGAGTACGTACACGGCGAAGACGACCGTGAGCGTCGTGGCAGAAAAGCCCCACTCCTGCTGGTAGACGACGTACAGCGGCGATGGGGCGCTGGCCGCGGCCGCAAAGAGCACGAAGATCGCGGTGATCATCGTGAACGCGGCCGGCCGGGACAGCCGCACGTGCCGGGCGCCCGGCACGCTGCGGCCGGCCCTGGCCGCGGCCGCGCCTGCGCTATCCGGGCGGGTGGCGGGAGGGGCGGAGACGGGGTTCATCGGCGCTTTCCTTCGGCGGGCTGAGGATTCTCAGACAGACAAGTCTGTCTTGCTCAGTGACAATAGACAGACCTGTCTGTTAGTGTCAAGTCATGTCAGCGAATACCTCTGCCCGGCTGCCGGCGCGTGACCGGTTGCTGGCCGCCGCCGACGAGTTGTTCTACCAGGGCGGCGTGCACAGTGTCGGCATCGACCGCGTGATCGAGCGGGCCGGCGTTGCCAAGGCGACCCTCTACAGCGTCTTTGGCAGCAAAGACGAGCTCATCCGGTCCTATCTCACCGCCCGCCACCTGGCCAGGCAGGAGCGCATAATGCGCGGCCTCGCGCGCTATGCGGCCCCGAGGGACCGCCTTCTCGGCGTGTTCGACGTGCTCGGCGAGTCGATCGCGGCGCCTGGATTCCGCGGCTGCGCGTTCGTCAATGCCAGCGCGGAGGCCCGCCCCGGCAGCGCAGCCGTCCAGGTATCCGCCGAGTCCCGTGCCTGGCTGCGGGGCCTGTTCACCGAACTCGGCCGGGCGGCGGGCGCCGCCGATCCGGAGTGCCTGGCCCGGCAGCTGGAGCTGCTCTACGACGGGGCGAGCGTAGCCGGAAACATGGACCGCGACCCGTCCGCCGCAGCGGCCGCGCGCGCTGCCGCGGCGATTTTGCTCGACGCGGCAGCCGGCCACTGACCCGCGCGGCCGGGCCGATCCCGCTAGCCGGCGACTGGTCACCGGCAGCCAGCGCCGAAGCCCGGAGCCGCTGGCGGCGATGCCGGTCAGCCGGCCGCCGCCCGGATTTCCGCCGCGAAGGCGTCCGGCGCCTCCAGCGGCGAGAAGTGGCCGGCAGCCGGCAGCAGGCGGAGCTGGACCTTGTCGAAGAACTCAGCCAGCCGGTCCGACCACGCGGGCGGGAATAGCGGATCATGCTGGGGCCAGAGCACCCGCGCCGGTACCCGGATCCGGCCGCCCGGGCCCGGCCCCTGCTCGGCCAGCGAGCGGGCGACCGTGCCCGCGCCTGCCCGGTACCACGCGATTGACGCGGTGAACGCCCCCGGCGCGGCATAGTGCCGCACCAGCCGGTCGAGGTCTGCGGCCGCCAGCCTGAACGAGGGCCCCGACCAGTGCGACCAGAAGTGCGCAAGGTACCCGCGCACGGCACCGGGATTCCCGTCGATCAGCAGGTCCGCCAGGCCGAGCTGGTGAAACGACTGGTACCAGAACTCGCGCTGCGCGGCGGCGCCAAGCACCCGGGTGCCGACGCCGGGCAGCGGCGGCGCAAGCACCAGGCCGCGCAGCAGGTCCTGCCGTTCGGTCGCGACCTGCTGCGCGATGCGGCTGCCGATGTCATAGCCCGCGAGTACCACCGCCCGCAGGCCGAGTTCCTCGATCAAGGCGATGACGCTGCGGGCCTGGGCGGCCGCAGAATATGCGCCGGCCGGGTCGCGGCGATGCTTGTCCGATTCGCCGAACCCGCGCAAGTCGGCCGCGATGACGTCGAATCCGGCCAGCCGGGGGACCACCTGCCGGTAGTCAGCCCGGTCCCCGGGCCAGCCGTGCAGGAGCAGCACTGGCGGCCCGTCGCCGGCCCGGTCATACACCAGCCGGAAGCCGTCCGTCGCCGCACTCACAGGCACCAGCAGAGCTTATTCCCAGCGGCCTGCCGCTGAAGCTTCCCGGCCAGCCGCCCGGCTTCCTGGCCGCCGTCGACGGCCCGGGCGGGCCGCGGGCGGACAAGGCTGCGCCCTGCCCCGCTACCGCATCGGCTGCCTGACCAGAGATGATGATGCGATGGCCGCGGCGCGGCCCGCCGCGCATCCCGCTACCGACCTGACGAGGAGCCAGCGTTGACAGCCTCGCATCCGCCCGGCCCGCACTCACCGGCCCAAGCACCCGCGCCAGCGTCACCCGGCCCGCGCCCCGTCCGGGCGCCCCGCGGCACCAGCATGTCCTGCCGGGGCTGGCCGCAGGAGGCGGCGATGCGGATGCTGATGAACAACCTCGATCCGGAGGTCGCCGAGCACCCGGACCAGCTCATCGTCTACGGCGGGTCCGGCCGGGCGGCGCGCAGCTGGGCTGCCTTCGACGGCATCGTCCGCTCGCTGCAGGGCCTGGCGCAGGACGAGACGCTGCTGGTCCAATCCGGTAAGCCGGTCGGCGTCTTCCGCACCCATGAGTGGGCGCCGCGGGTGCTGATCGCCAACTCCAACCTGGTACCGCAGTGGGCCACCTGGGAGGAGTTCCGGCGGCTCGAATCGCTCGGACTGACCATGTTCGGCCAGATGACGGCGGGCTCCTGGATCTACATCGGCACCCAGGGCATCCTGCAGGGCACCTACGAGACGTTCGCCGCCATCGCGGCCAAGCGGTACGGCGGCTCGCTGGCCGGGACGATCACGCTGACCGCCGGCCTGGGCGGGATGGGCGGCGCGCAGCCGCTCGCCGTCACCATGAACGGCGGGGTGGCGATCTGCATCGACTGCGACCCGCGCGCGATCGCCCGCCGGATCGAGCACGGCTACCTGGACGTCGCGGCCGACGACATCGCCGATGCGGTGCGCCGGGCCACCGCTGCCGGCGTCGCGGCCGAGCCGCTCTCCATCGGGCTGCTCGGCAACGCCGCCGACGTCGTGCCCGAACTCCTCGCGATCAGCGCGCCGATCGATATCGTCACCGACCAGACCTCGGCGCATGACCCGCTGACCTACCTGCCTCGCGGCGTCGCGTTCGAGGACATGGGCGCGCTGCGGGCCGAGGATCCGGCCGGGTTCACCCGCCGGGCCAGGGAATCGATGGCCGCGCACGTCGAGGCGATGGTCGGCTTCCTCGACCGCGGTGCCGAGGTCTTCGACTACGGCAACTCGATCAGGGGTGAGGCTGAGCTGGCCGGGTACCAGCGGGCGTTCGGCTTCCCCGGCTTCGTGCCGGCCTACATCAGGCCGCTGTTCTGCGAGGGCAGGGGCCCGTTCCGGTGGGCGGCGCTGTCCGGCGACCCGGCCGACATCGCCGCGACCGACGACGCGATGCTCGACCTGTTCCCCGCCAACGAGGCGCTCGCCAGGTGGATCCGGATGGCCAGGGAGAAAGTGCACTTCCAGGGGCTGCCGGCCCGGATCTGCTGGCTCGGCTACGGCGAGCGGCACCTGGCCGGCCTTCGCTTCAACGAACTGGTCGAGCGCGGCGACGCGGCGGCCCCGATTGTGCTTGGCCGTGATCACCTGGACTGCGGCTCGGTCGCCTCGCCGTACCGGGAAACCGAGTCGATGGCCGATGGCTCCGACGCGATCGCCGACTGGCCGCTGCTCAACGCCCTGGTCAACACCGCGTCCGGGGCCTCCTGGGTAAGCATCCACCACGGCGGCGGAGTAGGCATCGGCCGGTCAATTCACGCCGGCCAGGTCTGCGTGGCCGACGGCACCGCGCTGGCCGCCCAGAAACTGGAGCGGGTGCTGACGAACGACCCCGGCATGGGCGTGATCAGGCATGCCGACGCGGGGTACGACGAGGCGACCCAGGTCGCGGTCGAGCGCGGCGTGCGGGTGCCGATGTCGGAGGCCGGCCCCGATTAGTGACTAGACGGTGACTGCGATAGCCTTCACGATGCGCGTACGGGGTATACCGGAATGTAGGCATACGTCGTGGAGGCGTTATGGGCGGTGCCGGGCAGGTGCCCGAGGGCGTGGACGTGACCCGGCCGACCCCGGCCCGGTTATACGACTACTACCTGGGCGGCACGAGCAACTTCGAGGTGGACCGGATCGCGGCTGAGCGGCTCCGGCTGGCCATGCCTGAGCTCTCCGATGCGGCGTGGGCGAACCGCGGCTTCCACCAGCGGGCGGCTCGCTGGATCGCCCGCCGCGGCGTGCGCCAGTTCATCGACATCGGCTCCGGGCTGCCCACCGCCGGCAACACGCACCAGCTGTTACTCGGGGACGTGCCGGATGCCAGGGTGGTCTATGTCGACATTGACCCGCTGGTGGCAGTGCACGCCAGCGAGCTGCTCACCGACCGGCAGAGTACCCGGCTGATTACGGCCGACCTGCGCGACCCCGGCACCGTGCTGAACCATCCCGACCTGCGGGCGCTGATCGACTTCGCCGAGCCGGCCGGGCTGCTGATGACGGCCGTGCTGCACTTCGTCGCCGACGCATCCGATCCGTGGGGACTGGTCAGGCGGTACATGGCGGCGCTGGCGCCGGGCAGTTACCTCGCGCTGTCGCATTGCACCTGCGACCAGCTGCCGCCCGGCATGGTGCAAGCGGCCCGCGAGACATATGCCCGCGCGACCGAGCAGGCGTACCCGCGGCCGAAGGCTGAGCTGCAGCGCTTCTTCACCGGGCTTGACCTCGTCGAGCCCTATCACGGCGCCGGCCCGGTGCTCTGCCACCTCGGCATCTGGGGCGCGGATGACCCGGCGACGGCGGACAGCGACGGGTCGCGGATCATGTATTGCGGGGTTGCCCGCCGCCCGTGACGGGCCGGCCCGGCAAGCCGGACGATCGTGAGGGAGGATGTGCCGTGACGTTCGCTGCCCTCTGGGACTCGCTGCTCCCGCTAGGCCGCGGCCAGCCGGCCGACGGGTACCGGCGGTTCTCCTGGACCGAAGCGGACTCGGCCTGCCGCACCTGGTTTAAAGATCATGCGCTGAAACGGGATCTTCGGACGGACTGTGACCGAAACGGCAACCTGTGGGCCTGGTGGGACTGTCCGGGATCGCCGTCAGGCGCCAGCGCCATCGCCACCGGCAGCCATCTGGACTCAGTGCCGGACGGCGGTGCCTTCGACGGGCCGCTCGGCGTGGTATCCGCCTTCGCCGCGATCGACCTGCTCCGGACGCGCGGCTTCGTCCCGGCGCGGCCGATCGTGGTCGCCGCGTTCACCGAAGAGGAGGGCGGCAGGTTCGGACTGGCCTGCCTGGGCAGCCGGCTGCTCACCGGGGCGGTCGCCCCGGATGTGGCCCGCGGCCTGCTCGATGGCAGCGGGGTGAGCCTGGCCAGCGCGATGACGGCGGCCGGGCTCGACCCAGGCGGCATCGGCCCGGACGAGGAGCTGCTGGCCAGCCTGGGTGCGTTCGTCGAACTGCACGTCGAGCAGGGCAGCGCGCTGGCCGGGGCGGGCGCCGCGGTCGGGATCGCGGAGGCCATCTGGGCGCATGGCCGGTGGCGGCTGGACTTCGCCGGCCGGGCCGATCACGCCGGCACTACCAGGCTCGAGGATCGGCGCGATCCGATGCTCCCGTTCGCCGCCACCGTGCTGTCCGCCAGGCAGGCCGCGGCGGAGCATCACATGCTGGCGACCTTCGGCAAGGTTATCGCCTCGCCCGGGGCGGTCAACGCGATCAGCTCGTCGGTATCAGCCTGGCTGGACGCCAGGGCCCCGCATGAGCCAGACCTCGGCTCGGCAGTAGCCGGGATCCGGCTCGCCGCCGAGCGCGAGGCTGACCGGCATGGCTGCCGGTTCGGCAGCCGGCGGGAGTCGTTCACTCCGCGGGTGGACTTCGACCCTGGCCTGCGCGATCAACTGGCCGGCGCGCTCGCGGCCCGCGGGATCACGGCTCCGGTGCTGCCCACCGGAGCCGGTCATGACGCCGGGATACTCGCCGCCAGGCTGCCGACTGCCATGCTGTTCGTCCGCAACCCGACCGGGATCTCGCACGCGCCGGCCGAGCACGCCGACGCGGCCGACTGCGAGACCGGAGTGCTGGCCCTGGCCGCCGTGCTCGAGGAACTGGCCGGCCAGTGACCGGCCCGCCGCCCGGGCCGGCCACAGCCGGGCCGGCCACAGCCGGGCCGGCCACAGCCGGGCCGGCCCCGGCTGGACCAGCGGAGCCGTCCGTGCCAGCCGGGCCCGGCCGGCGCTGGCATGCTGAGCTTGCCTGGCTGCCTGGCGTGGGCGTCGTGCCGGATGTGCTGATCGAGGGGGCCGGCGACCGGTTCACCGCGGTCACCCCGGGCACGCCGCCGGCCGCCGCCCCCGGCGCGACCCGGCTCCCCGGCCTCACCCTGCCCGGCCTGGCGAACGCGCACTCGCACGCGTTCCACCGCGCGCTGCGCGGGATCACCCAGGTCGGCCAGGGCACGTTCTGGACCTGGCGAGACCGGATGTACCAGCTGGCCGCCCGCCTGGACCCGGTCAGTTACCTGGCCCTGGCCAGGGCGGTCTACGCCGAGATGGCGCTGGCCGGGATCACCTGCGTGGGGGAGTTCCACTACCTGCATCACGGCCCGGCCGGCACCCCGTACGCCGATCCGAACGAGCTGGGCAAGGCGATGATCGCCGCGGCGGCCGAAGCCGGCCTGCGGATCACCCTGCTTGACACCTGCTACCTGTCCGGTGGCCTGAACTCCGACGGCTCGTCGCTGCCGCTGGCCGGGCCGCAGCTTCGGTTCGGCGACGGCGACGCGGACCGGTGGGCGGCCAGGGCGGCGGCGCTTGGTGCCGACCCTCACGGCAGGCTCGGCCCGCTGGCCAGGGCAGGCGCCGCGATTCATTCCGTGCGGGCGGTGCCGCGAGCCCAGCTGCACCCGGTGATCGCCTGGGCCCGGCACTACGGCGCGCCGCTGCACGCGCACTTGTCCGAGCAGCCCGCGGAGAACCTGGCCTGCCTGGCGGCTTACCAGGCAACGCCCGCCGGGGTGCTGCACGCGGCCGGCGCGCTCGGCCCGCGCACGACCGTGGTGCACGCGACGCACCTGGCCGGCCAGGACATCGGCCTGCTGGGCGGCAGCCGCACCTTCGCCTGCTTCTGTCCGACGACAGAGGCCGACCTGGCCGACGGGATCGGCCCCGCCCGCGCGCTAACATCGGCCGGCTGCGGACTCAGCCTTGGCACCGACAGCCACGCCGTGATCGACATCTTCGAGGAGGCCAGGCGGGTTGAGCTCGGCGAGCGGCTGGCCACTCAGCGGCGCGGCCATTTCACCGCCGCCGAGCTGGCCACTGCCGCCACCGCCGCCGGGCACGCCTGCCTGGGCTGGCCGGAGGCGGGCGAGATCGTGCCGGGGGCGCTCGCTGACCTGGTGACCGTCGCACTTGATAGCCCCCGGCTGGCTGGGACCCGGCCAGCCGCTGCGCTGGAGTCGGTCATTTTCGCGGCGACCGCCGCCGACGTCCGCCACGTGGTGGTGAGCGGCAAGGACATCGTGCGCGACGGCCGGCACCTGCTCATCGAGGACGTCTCGGCCGCCCTGTCAGGGTCAGTCCGCGCCCTCCTGGACTGACTGCCCGGCGCCGGGCCGCTTGGCGAACTCGCGAATCGGCTCCTCGGTCCAGCCGGCCGCTCGCAGCGCGGCGTCACTCTGCCCCGCCGAGCAGGTCGGCCAGCGCCGGGATGAACTCATTCGTGATCGTTCTCCAGGCACCGGGTCGTGCCCAGCGCAGCCGAGCACGAGGCTGGCCATGGTCTTTCTCTCTCCCAGAACTAATATGCTCCCGGCCAGCCACCCCGCTGTCCACTAGCGAGAACGCCAGATATGGCACGATGCGCACGTGAGCCTCTTGATCACCAACATCGGTGAGCTGGTCACCAACGCGTCGGCCGACCACAGTGAGCCGGCCGGTCCCGGCCCGTTTGGTTCCATCGCTGGCGCGGCGCTCGTGATCGAGGCCGGTCAGGTGGCCTGGACCGGGCCTGCCGCCAGGGCGCCGGCCGCGGACGAGGCGGTCGATGCGGCTGGCCGGGCCGTGCTGCCTGGCTTCGTCGACTCGCATGCGCACCTGGTCTTCGCCGGGGAGCGTGGCGCCGAGTTCGCCGCCCGGATGGCCGGCCTGCCCTATGCCGCCGGCGGCATCCGCTCGACCGTCGCCGCGACCAGGGCCGCCACCGACGAGCAGCTCGGCGCGAACCTGCGCTCGCTGGCCGCCGAGTTCCTTGCCCAGGGCACGACCACGTTCGAGTGCAAGTCCGGCTACGGGCTCACTGTCCGGGACGAGGCGCGCAGCGTTGCCCTCGCGGCCGAGTTCACCCCGGAGGTGACCTACCTGGGCGCGCACGTGCTGCCACCGGAGTTCGCCGGCGACCCGGGCGGCTACGTCGAGCTGGCCTGCGGCCCGATGCTGGACGCCTGCGCACCGCAGGCGCGGTGGGTAGACGTGTTCTGCGAGCGGGGCGCGTTCGGCCCGGACGAGGCTGCCGCCGTGCTCGACGCCGGAGCCGCGGCCGGCCTGCAGCCGCGGGTGCACGCCAATCAGCTTGGCCCAGGGCCTGGCGTCCAGCTCGCCGTGCAGCACGGCGCCGCCTCGGCCGACCACTGCACGTACACCGATGATGCCGATGTCGACGCGCTGGCCGCATCGACGACGGTCGCCACTTTGCTGCCCGGCGTGGAATTTTCCACCCGGCAGCCATACCCGGACGCCCGGCGGCTGCTCGGGGCGGGCGTCACGGTGGCGATCGCCACCGACTGCAATCCCGGCTCCTGCTTCACCTCCAGCATGCCGCTGTGCATCGCGCTCGCGGTGCGCGAGATGCGGATGAGCACCGAGGAGGCGGTGTGGGCCGCTACGGCGGGCGGCGCACGCGCGCTGCGCCGGACCGACGTTGGGCACCTCGGCGTCGGCGCGCGCGCCGACCTGCTCATGCTCAGCGCGCCGTCACACGCCTACCTCGCCTACCGGCCCGGTGTCCCGCTGATCGCGGCGATCTGGCGAGGCGGAAAGCGCACCGCCTAGCGAGGCAGCGCGGGCTTCATGATCACGGAATATTCAGGCGCTCCAGCACCCCGAATCATCCGTGATCAACGATCGCGGGGCGCGGGCGCGGAGGCGGGGGCGGGCACGGAGGCGGGCGCGGGCGCGGAGGCGGGCGCGGGCGCGGAGGCGGAGGCGGGCGCGGGCGCGGGCGCGGAGGCGGAGGCGCCGAGGGGCGGGTAGCCGCCGCGGAACCTGATCAGCGGCTGGCCGCCGGGCGCGACGTACCGCACCGCGGTGACGCCCGCGATGACCAGCAAGTGATCCCCGGCCGGAACCCGCTGGCGGGCCACGCACTCGATCGCGGCCAGCCCGTCGTCGGGGATCAGCGCCCCGGACAGCGCACCGCGCCGGTGCGGCACGCCATCGAGCATCAGCCGGGCGCCGGGCCGGCCGGCCGCCGCGAACCGGCCAGCCAGCATCCGCTGGCCTGCTGCCAGCAGGGTCACCGCGAACTGGTCCACCCGGCCGAGCAATTCCGCCGGGTAGGAACCGGCCAGCAGCGACACGAGCACCAGCGGCGGGTCGAGCGAAACCGGGCAGAACGCGCTCACGGTCGTCCCGATGTCATCCCGTCCGTCGGCGACGGTGACCAGGGTAACGCTCGATGCGAACGCCCTGAGCACCTCGTCCAGCTGGGCCGCAGACTGAGCGGGGCGCATCCGTTTCATCACTCAAAGGTCCAGCTGCCAGGCAGCACCAGCGGCCCGTGCGGGGTGAAGCCGGCCCGCGCGGCCAGCTGCCACACCGGCCCCCAGCTCTCGGCCAGCAATCCAACGCCCAGCCCGGCCGCCAGTCCGGACCGGGCAGCCGGGCGGCTGTCACTCGATGCTGGCGAGCGGAGCCGGTCCAGCGGACGCACCCGTGGGTAGATCCGCAGCGGCGCGCCGGGCGGCAGTCCTGCCCTGGTGCGGGCGAGCTCGGCGGCCTTGTCCAGCCCGCCGAGCTGATCGACGAGGCCGTTCGCCAGTGCGTCCGCGCCGGTCCATACCCGGCCCCTGGCGAGCTCGTGTACCCGCTCGGCGGCCAGCCCGCGGCCAGCAGCAACCTTGCCGGTGAAGTCGGCGTAGATGTGATCGAGCCAGGAGTTGACCAGGGCCCACTCGTCTTCGCTGAACGCGCGGTTGGTGGTGAACATCGCCGAGTGGGCGCCCTCCGCGACCGAGTCGGTGGTCACCCCGGCCCGGCCGAGCAGGTCGGCGAGCACCGGCTTGCCGGACAGCACGCCGATCGAGCCGGTCACCGTGCCGGGCTGCGCCACGATCGCGTCGGCGGCCATCGAGATGTAATAGCCGCCGGACGCCGCGACGTCGCCCATCGACACCACTACGGGCTTGCCGGCCCCGCGCGCTCGCACCACTTCGCGCCAGATCGTGTCGGAAGCCACGTAGGAGCCGCCCGGGCTGTTGACCCGCAGCACGATCGCGCGGGCCCGGTCGTCCCCGGCAGCAGCGCGCAGCGCGGCGGCGATCGTGTCCGAGCCCATCGCGCCGCCGCCCGGCAGCGGCCCGTGCCCGCTGCGCCCGCGCCTGATCGGGCCGGTCGCGTAGATCAGCGCGACCGACTCCTGCCGCGTGGCCGGCAGCTTCCTGGCCCGCTCGGCGAGCGCCTGCGAGCGCCGGTAGCGGCTGACATACTGCAGCACGGCGTCCGGCCCGGCCTGTTTGCGGACGCTCGCCAGCACTTCGTCCCGGTAGCCGAGCGCATCCACCAGGCCGGCCTCCAGGGCTTGCGCGGCCATGAACGGGCCCTGGTCGATCAGGGCCCTGGCCTGCGCTGGCTCGATCTTGCGGCGGTCGGCGATCGCGTCGGTCAGCTGCTCGATGATGGACGCGGCCAGCCGCCCGGTGGCTTCCCTGGCGGGCTCGGTGAAGCTGCGCTCGGTGAACTGGTCGGCCGCGTTCTTGTACTCGTGCCGCTTGCCGACCTGGAATTCCACCCCCAGCCGATCCAGCGTGCCGCGGTAGAACCGGCGTTCCACGGAGATCCCGGTCAGCCCGAGGTCACCGGATGGCTGCAGGTAGATGTTGTCGAACGCGGTGGCCAGGTAATACGGCACGTTGCCGGCCGAGAACTCGCCGAATGTCTCCGCCCAGGCGACCGTCAGCTTGCCTGCCGCACGGAACTCCCCGACCGCGGCCCGCAGTTCCTGCACCATGGCAAGGCCGATGTTCCGCCCGCCAACCTTGGCAACGAGCGCCCGGACCCGGCCGTCGCCACGGGCCCGCCGCAGGCCGTCGAGCACGTCGGCGAGCAGCAGCCTGCGCCGCGCCAGCACAGCCGCCGACAACGGGTCGGCTGGGCGCTCCTCGATGAGGCCGTCAGAAAGATCAAGTTCCAGGATGAACGGGGCAGTGCGGCGGCGGCGCAGTCTGGCGACCTGATCAGAAATCATCGATTCGACCATGGGGCCAGCTTAGGGGCCGGTTCGTCCGGGACGGCCCGGACGCCAGCCAGTTGGCCGATCCCAGCCCAGCCATCCACATCCTCGGCAGCCACGGCCACGGGGCTACGCCGCGGCCGCCGTGCCTGTGCGTGCCGCCAACCGGGACCGCGCCCGAGCCGGGAACCTGGTGGATGTGACATCGGGCTAGTCAGGTGTGGTTGAACATCACATTCAACACTTTGGGAGGTCTAACCCGGGTGGGGCGGGGGCGGATCGGGGTGCGCGGCCGGCACGTCGGCTATCGTCAGCCGCAATGGCTGATCGGGACGGTAATGGGTGGGTCAGGTGCGCCCAGGATCACCTGCACTGGGGCCGGTTCGGCGCGGCCGGGCTGCTCGCCTACGTGCCGGGAGATGACGGTGCAGCCACCGTTCTGCTGCAGCGCCGGGGCTGGTGGGGCCACCATCCGGGCACCTGGGGGCCGCCGGGCGGGGCACGGGACAGCCACGAGTCGGCGGTTGCCGCTGCGCTGCGCGAGGCAGCGGAGGAGGTCGACCTGCCCGCTAACCAGATCGACGTGGGCGGCATTTTCCGCGACGAGCACGGCGGCTGGGCCTATCAGACCGTGCTCGCCGAGGTCGCCGAGCCGTTCGCGGTGCGCCCCGTGAGCGCGGAGACCGCGGACGCCCGCTGGCTGCCGGCTGCCGAGGTCGGGCGGCTGGCGCTGCATCCCGGCTTCGCCGCGCAATGGCCTGCGCTGCAGACGGCGCTTTTCCCGCTGACGGTCATCGTGGACGTGGCGAACGTGATGGGCTCGCGGGCCGACGGCTGGTGGCGGGACCGGCCGGGGGCGGCGGCCCGGCTGCACGGCGAGCTGGCCGCGCTGGCCGGGCGCGGCGTCCCCGGGCTGCCTGACTCGATGGCGGCGCCACCACTGGAACGCTGGTTCCCGCGGTTCGTGCTGGTCCTGGAAGGCGCGGCCCGGGCCGCGCTGCGCAGGCTGGGCTCCGCGGGACAGCCAGCGGGGCAGCCCGCGGCGGGCTCGGCGGGCTCGGCGGGCTCGGCGGGCTCGGCGGGCTCAGCCGGGACCGTTCCGGGGGCCGAAACGCCGGCGGCTGGCCGCGCAGGATCGCGCGCGCCGGTTCCGGCGGCCGGCCGCTCGGCCGCCGGGAAGGTCAGCGCGGTTGCCGCCGATGGGTCGGGTGACGACCTGATCGCCGAGCTGGCGGCCAGGTCTGGCGGCCAGCGCCTCGTCGTGACCGCGGACCGGGAACTGCGCTCAAGGTGCGTGGCCGCCGGGGCATCGGTCACCGGCCCGCGCTGGCTGCTCGGGATGCTCTGACCGGCGCGCGGCCTGCCGGTGTACCGTCGGCAGGATGCCCGGCATCCCCGACGACGCGGCGGCTGCCGCCGCAACCGGCCGCGGCTCGTTCCCGCTCGGCGCGGCCGCGGCGATCGCCGAGCTGGACGGCGACCCGCATCCGCTGCTGCGGCGGCTGCGCGAGCGCGAGCCGGTCTCCTGGCTGCCGGCCCTCGGCGGCTGGCTGGTGACCCGGCACGATCTCGCGCTGCGGGTGATGCGCGACAGCGAGACGTTCACCGTGGACGATCCGCGATTCTCCACGGCCCGGGTGGTCGGGCCGTCGATGCTCTCGCTGGACGGCGCGGCGCACCGCCGCCACCGCGATCCGTTCAGCCAGGCCTTCCGCGGCGCGGATGCGAACGCACGGCTGGCCGCGCTCGCCGCCGCCGAGGCCGCCCGCCTGGTGGCCGCGGTGCAGCCGGCCGGCCAGGCCGAGCTGCGCCGTGACCTGGCCGGCCCGCTGGCGGCGGCCGTGGTCGCCGAGTTGCTCGGCCTGGCCGAGACCGATCCCGCCGTGATCTTGTCCTGGTACGACGCGATCGTCGGCGCGGTAACGGCGCTGTCGGCGGAGTCCGGCCGCCCGGCCGGTGCCCGGTCCGCGGACGTCGCGTACCGGGCGGGCCGGGCAGCGTTCGGCGAGCTGCGCGCCAGCATCGAGCCGGTGATCGGCCGCGGCGACACGCCCTCGCTTATCGCCGCGGCAGCCGCAACCGGCGGCCTGACTACGGACGAGGTCGTGTCGAACGCGGCCGTCCTGTTGTTCGGCGGGATCGAGACCACCGAGGGAATGATCTGCAACGCGATCTTGCACCTGCTCAGCCATCCCGATCAGCTCAGCGCGGCGGTCGCCGACCGGGATCTGCTGACGAGCGCGGTAGCGGAGTCACTTCGACTAGAGCCGGCGGCGGCCGTGATCGATCGCTACGCCACCGCGGACGCGCTGGTCGGCGGAGCCAGCATCCGGCGTGGCGACCTGGTGATCGTCTCGATCGCCGCGGCCAACCGCGATCCGGCGGTCTTCGCCGAGCCGGACCGGTTCGACATCAGGCGGCGCAACGCGCGGCAGAATTTCGGCTTCGCCCGCGGCTCGCATTTCTGCCCGGGCGCCGAGCTTGCCCGGCTGGAGACGCAGTCCGCGATCCGTGCGCTGCTCGGCCGGCTGCCAGACGTCCGGCTGGACGCAGCCCGGCCGAGTGCACCGCGCGGGCTTGTCTTCCGCAAGCCGCCGTCGCTGCACGTCTGCTGGACCCCGTAGCGCCAGTCAGACGACTGCCGCCAGGGCGCTGCGACCGCGCCAGTCAGCGACGGTTGGCTGACGGGCGGCCGCAGCGGCGCCCTCAGGCCACCTGGACCGAGCGCTTGGCCAGACCGAGCCAGTAGCCGGTGATGGTGGTGACCGGCGGCGCAACGGCGGCCGTCGCGCCGAGCGTCACGAACAGCGGGGCGAAATGCTCCGTCGTGGGGTGCGCATAGCGGGCCCCCGGCGCGCGCTGGAACGTGGCCAGCGCGTCGATGTCACCACTGTCCAGAGCCTGGCCGGCCCATTGGTCGAACTCGGTGGACCACCCGGGCGGCGTCGCATCGAAACGGAACTCTCGCAGGAACGGCAGCCCGTGCGTGAGGAATCCGCTGCCGATGATCAGTACTCCCTCGTCCCGCAGCGGCCGGAGCCTCGCGCCGATGCTGATCAGCCGGGCGGGGTCCAGGGTCGGCATGGAGATCTGCAGCACCGGGATGTCAGCGTCCGGGTACATGACGGTGAGCGGCACGTAAGCACCGTGGTCGAGTCCCCGGTCCGGCTGGTCGGCAACGGGCTCGGTGCCCGCCAGCAAGTCCCGGATCGCGGCCGCCAGCTCCGGGCTGCCCGGAGCTGGGTAACGAGCATGGTAATAGCGCTCGGGAAAGCCACCGAAGTCGTAGATGAGCGGCATGCCATCCCTGGTCGCGCCGATGGTCAGTGGCGCGGATTCCCAGTGCGCGGACACCATCAAGATGGCGCTGGGGCGCGGCAGCGCGCGGGCCCAGCCTTCCAGCTGGGTCACCCACAACGGGTCATCAACCAGCGGTGGCGCGCCGTGGCCCAGGTAGATCGCCGGCATCCGGCCAGGGATGATGGCGGCTGCCGATTTCGCTGCGACCTTCTCGGCGGCATCGAGCGGCACCCGCTCATGGTCTGGGGCCTGCGCGTCGAGTTCCTCATCCACAGCTGCTCCTTACCCGGAATGCCGGCACGCCGACCGCCCGCCGGTTGCGCCGGGCCCGGGTCCCTATTGGCCGGGCCCGGCTAGGCCTCGGGAGCGAGCCAGAGCGTGCCGAGCGGAGGAACGGTCAGCACGGCTGACGCTGGCAGGCCATGCCACGGCTCATCGACGGTCTCGATGATTCCCATGTTGCCGACGCCGCTGCCGCCGTAGATCTCCGCATCGGTATTGATCACCTCGCGCCACCGTCCTGCCCTTGGCAGCCCGATCCGGTAGTTGAGGTGCGGCTCCCCGGCGAAGTTAGCCACGCAGGCGATCATCCCGGACCCGCCGCCCGGCCTGGCCCCGTCAGCCACGCCGCCCGGGCCGGACCCGCCCGCGCTCGCAGCTGTAACCCGGGCGGCGCCGGCGTACCGCAGGAATGACACCACGTTGCCCGCATAGTCATTCGCGTCGATCCAGCCGAATCCAGTCTGCGAGAAGTCATTGGCCCATAGCGCGGGATCGGCGCGGTAGGCCGCGTTCAAATCAATGACAAGTCGCTGCAACCCGGCCTGGCGGGGACCGCCGAGCGCCGCCCAGTCCAGCCCAGTTTGCTCTGACCACTCGGCCGCCTGCCCGAACTCCGAGCCCATGAACAACAGTTGCTTGCCCGGATGCGCCCACATGTAGGCCAGCAGCGCCCGCAGGCCGGCGAACTTCCGCCACTCGTCACCGGGCATCTTGCCGAGCAGCGACCCCTTGCCGTGCACGACTTCGTCGTGCGACAGCGGCAGGACGAAGTTCTCGGTGTACGCGTACATCATCGAGAAAGTCAGCTCGTTGTGGTGATAGTGCCGGAACACCGGGTCGTGCGCCACGTAGGCAAGCGTGTCGTGCATCCAGCCCAGGTTCCACTTCAGGCCGAATCCGAGCCCGCCCAGGTACACCGGCTGGGTCACTCCCGGCCAGGCGGTCGACTCTTCCGCGATCATCATGATGCCGGGCGCCCGCCGGTAGCAGGTCGCATTCACCTCGCGGAGCAGCGCGACGGCGTCCAGGTTCTCCCGGCCGCCAAGCGAGTTCGGGTACCACTCGCCGTCCTTCCGCGAGTAGTCCAAGTAGAGCATCGAGGCGACGGCGTCCACCCGCAGGCCGTCGACGTGGAATTCTTCCAGCCAGTAAACGGCGTTGGCGACCAGGAAGTTGCGCACCTCGGTCCGGCCGTAGTCGAAGATCAGCGTGCCCCAGTCCGGGTGCTCGCCGCGCCGCGGGTCGGCGTGCTCGTACAGCGGCGTGCCGTCGAACCTGGCCAGCGCCCACGAGTCGCGGGGAAAATGCGCGGGCACCCAGTCCACCAGCACGCCGATGCCGGCCTGATGCAGCCGGTCCACCAGCGCCCGGAACTCATCGGGCCTGCCGAACCGGGCCGACGGCGCGTAATACGACGTCACCTGGTAGCCCCAGGACCCGCCGTACGGATGCTCGGCCACCGGCAGGAACTCCACATGCGTGAAGCCGAGCTCGGCGACATAACTGGCGAGCTGGTCGGCCAGCTCGGTGTAGGACAGCCCGGGCCGCCACGAGCCGAGGTGCACCTCGTAGACGCTCATCGGCTGGCTGAGCGGGTTCCGTGCGTCCCTGGCGGCCAGCCAGTCGCCATCGCCCCACTGGTATCGCGACTGGTATACCACCGAGGCGGTGTCCGGCGGCCGCTGCGCGGCCTGCGCCATCGGGTCGGCCTTGCGCTGCCAGCTGCCGTCCGGCCCGCAGATCTCGAACTTGTACCTGGCACCCTCGCCGGCCCCGGGCACGAACAGTTCCCACACGCCCGAGCTGCCCAGCGACCGCATCGGGTGCGCGTGCCCGTCCCAGAAATTGAAATCACCGATCACCCGCACGCCGCGTGCGTTCGGCGCCCAGACAGCGAATGAGCTGCCGGTGACAGGATCAAAGCCTTTCTTAAACGGATTGTCCCCGCTGGCTCCGGTAGCGCTGGCGGCGGCTGCAGGCGCTGCCGCCGGCCCGCCTGCCGCAGCTATGTCATCGCCGCGGGCGGCCTGCTCGGCGGGGATGTCATCGCCGCCGCCCGCCGGGTACTGCCGGAGATGCGCGCCGAGCACCTGCCAGAGCTCCTCGTGCCTGCCCTCGCGGATGAGGTGCATGTCGATCTCGCCGAGCGTGGGCAGGTGCCGGTAGGGGTCATCGACCAGAATCTCGCCGGCTGGGACCGGCGTTCCGGCGCCGGCCTGGCCGGCTAGCCCGGCCCCGCTCCGGCCGCCTGGCCCGGCGTCAGCCTGGCCGTCCCCGGCACCGGGGTAGGTCACGGCGAGCCGGTAGTCCGGGATCTCCGTGCCCGGCAGCGTCGCGGCGAAGACGCCCTGATGCAGGTGCCCGGCGGGGAACCGGCTGCCGTCGGCGAGCACGACAGTCACCGAGATCGCAAGCGGCCGCAGCGTGCGGATGGCTATGCCGCCGGCCACCGGGTGCGCGCCGAGTACCGAATGCGGGTCGTGGTGCAGACCGGCCACGATCCGGTCGATCTCGCCGAGGCTGACCCCGGCGGTGGTGTCCTTCTGGGCGGGCATGGCTACATTCCCGCGATCGCGCTGAGCGGGATGGGCTGCCATGAGGGCCGGTGCCTGGCCTCGTAGGTCACTTCGTAAACCGCCTTATCGAGCATCAGGGCGCGCAGCAGCACGCTCTGGGCCCGCGGGTCCGTCCCGCTGGCTTCCGCGTACCCCGCGCAGAACGCAGCGGAGTTCCTGACCACCCAGTCGCTGGCCGCCGCGGACAGCCGCGCCTCATCGGGATGGCCGATCAGCTGATGCCTGGCCGCGTAGTCGAACGACCGCAGCATGCCAGCCACATCCTGCAGGGCCGGGGACCGGGATCGGCGCCGTTCCAGCGGGGCGGCGGGCTCGCCCTCGAAGTCGAGCAATACCCAGCCGGTCTGGGTCCGCATCACCTGGCCGAGGTGATAGTCGCCGTGAACCCGCTGGACCGGCAGCCGCGTGCCCAGGCTGGCCAGCTGCGCGTAGGCGGCCTCGACCGGGCCGGCCAGCTTGGCCAGCTCCGGCACCTCGGCGCTGGCCTCCTTGAGCTTGCTGGTCATCTGGGCGCCGAGCTCGGCTACCGCGCCGGCCTCCAGCAGGCTGGTGCCGAACGCGGCGGCCAGGTCGGCGTGCACGCTGGCGGTAGCGGCACCGAGCCGGTGTGCCTCGCCGGCGAAGTCACCGCCCGCGTCGGCCGCCCGGCTGGTCTCGTCGGTGGCATACAGATCCCGCAGGCTGGTCTCGGCGAGCGACCAGCCGTCGCAGCCGCCGCGCAGGTACTCAGACAAGATCGCGAGCAGCGCGGGCTCGTCACCATTCAGGCTGGCCTCGATCCAGCCGAATGGCCGGGCCACGTGCTCCGAGCCAAGTCCGGCCAGCGCGTGCGCTACCTCGAGATCCGGGTTCTGGCCCGGGAAAACCCGGCGGAATACCTTGAGGATGGCGGACTCGCCGAAGATCAGGCTGGTGTTGCTCTGCTCCGCGGACAGCACCAGGCTGCGCGCGGCCGCGTCGATCGGCGCGCCGGGCTCGGGAACGAATCGCAGCGGGCCGGTCACCCGCCCGGCGGCGATGCCGCCGGTAAGCACGCCGGTCAGGGCCGGGTCGTGCAGCGCGTCGTAGGCCGTCCTGCCGTGCCCGTCCGGCCCGATGACCGCATGCTTCAGCTGCTTCGGAACCTGCGCCCTGATGCCTGCCAGAACCTGGTACCGGACCGCCGCGCCACCGCTGGACACGCTAATGATCAGATGCCGCAGCTCGGGATCGCCGCTGGCGAGCGGGGTGTCAGCGATGATCGCGAGATCGGCGGCAGCGGCAGCGCTGCCGCCCGGATACCAGCGCTGCGCTGGCAGCCATGTGGCCAGTGAGTGTTCCAGTGTCATGATTGCGGGCATGTGTCCCTTCCCGTCGGCTGTAAACAACCGTACGGGGCGGCGCGGTCGGCCCGTGCCCATGGGGTGTAGATAGCCGCCGCGAGCTTAGTCGCCGCGGGCGAGCGGGCCGGCTGGTCCATGGCGGGCTACTCGCGTCCGCCGGGCCGACGCGGTCCGCGAGGCAGGCAGCCCGCCGCAGTACGACGCCGGGCGGGCGCGGATGGCCGCCCGGAACGAGGACAGCGCGGCCGCGCTCGCCGGGGAATGCCCGACGAAAAAGGCATGCCGGTCATGCAGGGTGTGAACCTTGCAGTAGCACGGGTGCACCACCGCTGCCAGCGGGAATACCGCGATAACCTGCGCTTATCTGCATGAGCTGTTGCCCGCTCCCATCATCTGGCCGGTGCAATCCGGTGCACGACTGGCGGTAGCTGGAACCAGTAGAAGCCGTGCCCGGGCAGCGTGAGCAGGTAGCTGAATTCCCCGATCGGCGGGAACGTGACGCCGCCCATGCACTCGACCGGGGTTACTCCCTTGAACCTGCGCAGGTCGAGCTCTACTGGCTGGGGGAATCTGGACAGGTTGTTCACGCACAAGATCTGGTCGGCGCCCTCGGTTCCCGCGCCCGGCTCGGTGTACTCGCGAACGAACGCGAGCACGCTCGGGTTGGACGAGCCGAGTTCCTCGTACCGGCCGAGGCCGAAGACCGGGTGCCGTTTCCTGATCTCGATCATGCGCTTGGTCCAGTGCAGCAGCGAGCCCGAGTTCTTGTGCTGCGCCTCCACATTGAGCGCCTGGAAGCCGTAGTTCGGATCCATCAGCAGCGGCAGGTAGAGCCGGGCCGGGTCGCAGCCGGAGAACCCGGCGTTCCGGTCTGGCGTCCACTGCATGGGGGTGCGCACGCCGTCCCGGTCGCCTAGCCAGATGTTGTCGCCCATCCCGATCTCGTCGCCGTAGTACAGCACCGGCGAGCCGGGCAGCGACAGCAGCAGCGCGGTGAACAACTGGAGCTGGTCGCGGTTGTTGTCGAGCAGCGGCGCGAGCCGGCGCCGGATCCCGATGTTCGCCTTCATCCGGGGATCCTTGGCGTACTCGGCGTACATGTAGTCGCGCTCGTCGTCGGCGACCATCTCCAGCGTCAGCTCGTCGTGATTGCGCAGGAAGATGCCCCACTGGCAGCCGGCCGGTATCGGCGGTGTCTGAGCCAGGATCTCCGAGATCGGGTAGCGCTGCTCGCGCCGCACGGCCATGAAGATGCGCGGCATCAGCGGGAAATGAAAGGCCATATGGCACTCGTCGCCGCCGACGGCCGGATCGCCGAAGTACTCGACCACGTCGGCGGGCCACTGGTTCGCCTCGGCGAGCAGCACGCGGTCCGGGTAGAGCCGGTCCACTTCGGCCCGGACGCGGCGCAGGTACTCGTGGGTTTCCTTGAGGTTCTCGCAGTTCGTGCCCTCCCGCTCGTACAGGTAAGGCACGGCATCCAGCCGGAACCCGTCGATGCCGAGGTCGAGCCAGAACCGCAGCACCTCGATCATGGCATCCTGCACGCGCGGGTTGTCGTAATTCAGATCCGGCTGGTGGGCGAAGAACCGGTGCCAGTAGTACTGGCCGCGTACCTGGTCGTAAGTCCAGTTGGAATGCTCGGTGTCCACGAAGATGACCCGCGCGTCTCGGTAGCCCTCGTCAGTTTCCGCCCACACGTAGAAATCGCCATAGGGGCCGTCCGGATTGCTGCGCGATGCCTGGAACCATGGGTGATCTTCGCTGGTGTGGTTCATGACCAGGTCGGCGATAACCCGGATGCCGCGCTCGTGCGCAGCCTCGACCAGCTCGACAAAATCCCCGATAGTACCGAAGTCTGGCAATATCGATGTGAAATCAGCGATGTCGTATCCGCCGTCGCGGAGCGGCGATGCATAGATGGGCAGCAGCCAGAGGCAGTCGATCCCCAGCCATTGCAGGTAGTCGAGCCTGGAGATGAGACCGCGGATGTCCCCGGTGCCATCGCCATTTGAATCGTGGTAACCGCGCACGAGAACTTCGTAGAAAACTGCGCGCTTGTACCATTCCGGGTCCCGCGGCTTGCCGAAAGAGAACGAGTCGGGCACCGGCTCGTTCAGCGTGACCGGGAATTCCGCCGTGGGTATGGGCGGCAATCCCGGGCCGCTGGCCGGCGCTGGCTCAGGCTTTCTGGCCACTGCGTTCTCCTGCGCTGCTGGGTCTTGCCTGATCTGCTAGCTGTTGCCGACGGTGAAAATGTGCGCGGGCGCCACTGCCGGGTCCAGCCGTACATAGTTTGCCTGCCGCCACCGGTAGGACTCACCGGAAAGCTCGTCGGTGACATTGAACTCCGCATTTGCGTCAAGGCCAAGCGCAGCCATATCGAGCCAGATGGTGGCCTCGCGCGGCTGGCGCCAGTCAGTGTTAACGACGACAAGAACGACATCCCGGTCCGGCGGTCCGCCCGTTGCCCCGCCGGAGTTCTTGGAGAACCCGCCGGAGTTCTTGGAGAACCCGCCGGAGTTCTTGGAGAAACAGAGTAGCTCTGGCTGGTCGGCGGCGTGGAAGCGGAGGTTGCGAAGCTGCTGCAACGCGGGGTGTGCCTTCCTGATCATGTTGAGCCGGGTCAGGAAAGGCGCGATGCTCGCCGCCGCGTCCTGCGGGTCGCCCCAGTTCCGCGGCCGGTACTGGTACTTCTCCGAGTTTAGGTACTCCTCGCTGACGCCAGGCGCTGCGGGCAGATTCTCGCAAAGCTCGTAACCGGAGTAGACGCCCCAGGACGGGGCGAGCATCGCCGCCAGCACTGCCCGCGCCCTGAATGCGGCTGGCCCGGCGTACTGCAGGTACTCACAAAGGATGTCCGGCGTGTTGACGAAGAAGTTCGGCCGCATGTAGTCGGCTGCCGGGCCGGCCAGCTCCCGCATGTATTCGGCGAGCTCGGCGGCCGAGTTGCGCCAGGTGAAGTAGGTGTAGGACTGGTGGAAGCCGATCTTGGCCAGCGCGTGCATCATGGCCGGCCGGGTGAAGGCCTCGGCCAGGAACAGCACGTCCGGGTCGGTGCTCGCGATGTCGGCAAGCAGCCGCTCCCAGAACGGCAGTGGTTTGGTGTGCGGATTGTCCACCCGGAAGATCCTGATCCCGTGGCTCATCCAGTGCCGGAGGATCCGCAGTGCCTCCGCGTAGATCCCGTCCGGGTCATTGTCGAAGTTGAGCGGGTAGATGTCCTGGTAACGCTTGGGCGGGTTCTCGGCGTAGGCGATCGTGCCGTCAGCCCGGGTGGTGAACCATTCGGGATGCGAGCGGACCCACGGATGATCCGGCGATGCCTGCAGGGCGAAATCCAGCGCGACCTCCAGGCCAAGCTCGCCCGCCCGCCCGACGAAGGCATCGAAGTCCGCCAGCGTGCCCAGGTCCGGGTGAATCGCGTCATGGCCGCCGGCCGGCGAGCCGATGGCCCACGGCGAGCCAGGATCGCCGGGGCGGGCCTTGAGGGTGTTGTTACTGCCCTTGCGCGCGGTTGTCCCGATCGGATGCACCGGCGGGAGGTAGACGACGTCGAAGCCCATCGCCGCGACCGCGTCCAGCGGCCGGCCGCCGTGCGTAGCGTTCCCGGCTGGGGCTCGCCACCGTCCTGCGCTGGCCGGGCGCCCTCAGACCGCGGGAAGAACTCGTACCAGGAGCCGTAGAGTGCCCGCTGCCGGTGCACGGCGACCGGGTACCACTGGGACAGGGTAACCAGGTCGCGCAGCGGCCGGGCGGCGAGGATCGCGGTAACCTCCGGGCGCAGCGCGACGGCAAGCCGTTCCATCGCCGGGATGCCGGGATCCCGTAGCCGCTGCGCCACCGCCGCTAGCTCGGCCCGTGCCTCGACGGCCGCCTGCCGCTCTGGGGCCAGCCGGGCGGCCGCCTGGTCGCCCTTGCCTGATGGCCTGATGTTCCGCGCGGCGCGCTCGAACAGCAACGCACCGCTGGCCAGCATGAGCTCGGTGTCCTGGCCGATCGGCACCTTGATGGCCGCGTCATGCCGCCAGCTGGCCATGGGGTCGCCCCAGGCCTCGACCCGGAAATGCCACTGCCCGGGGGATGTGACAGTGACCTCAGCGCCGTACCGGTCGCTGCCTTCGGCCAGCTCGCGCATGACGGCCAGCGGGCCGCTGTCGCCGCCCGGGCAGCGCAGCACCGCGGCCGCGCCGAGCATCTCATGTCCCTCGCGGAACACCGTGGCGCTGACGTAGAACGATTCCCCGCTGACGGCCTTGGCGGGGCGCCGTCCGCAGTCAAGTACCGGCTGCACGTCCAGGATCGGAATTCGGCCTATCACCCTGCAACGTTACCCATCGGCGCGCGAGTGCAAGCGCGCCGGTTCCCACTAGCCCCCAACAGCCATTAAGGTCGCTGTGCGTGAGAGCGATCCGCAGGTTCACGATCTATCCGGTACTGCCAGAGCCACTCGCGCCGCTGCGTGAGCTGATGCTGAATCTGCGCTGGTCATGGCATTCGGACACACTCGACCTCTTTGCCGCGATTGACCCGGATGGGTGGCGCCGGGCCGGCCAGGACCCGGTGGCCCTGCTGGCCGAGGTGCCGCAGGAGCGGCTCGCCAGCCTGGCCGCCGACCGGCGGTTCCTGCGCCGGCTCAGTGACGCCACCGACGAATTGCGGGAATACCAATCCGGCCCGCGCTGGTACCAGACCAGCCGGGAACTCGCGGACGCGCCGGCCGGGGTGGCGTACTTCTCCCCGGAGTACGGCATCACGGCCGCGCTGCCGCAGTACTCCGGCGGCCTCGGCATCCTCGCCGGGGATCACCTCAAGGCGAGCAGCGACCTGGGCGTGCCGCTGATTGGCGTGGGCCTGCTGTACCGGCACGGCTACTTCACCCAGTCGCTGTCCGAGCCAGGCTGGCAGGCCGAGCGCTATCCGGCCGGGGATCCGAACGGCCAGCCGCTGGCCCTGCTGCGCGACAGCCAGGGCACTCCGCTCCAGGTCACGGTCGCGCTCGCGGGCGGCGTGACGCTCGCTGCGCAAGTCTGGCTTGCCCAGGTCGGCCGGGTCCCGCTGCTGCTGCTTGACTCTTACATGGAGAGCAACGAGCCAGCGCTCCGCGAGGTCACCGACCGGCTTTACGGTGGCGGCAGTGACCACCGGCTCCGGCAGGAACTGTTGCTCGGCATCGGCGGGGTGCGGGCGGTCAGGGAGTTCTGCGCGATCACCGGGCACCCGCAGCCCGAGGTCTTCCACACCAACGAGGGCCACGCCGGCTTCCTCGGCCTAGAGCGCATCCGCGAGTACGTCCACCAGGGCCTGAGCTTCGCCGAGGCGCTGGCTGCCTGCCGGGCAGGCACGGTGTTCACCACCCATACGCCGGTGTCGGCCGGCATCGACCGGTTCGCCAGGGAAATGATGGAGAGCCAGTTCGGCGGGGCCGCGGAAGATCCGGCGCTGCCCTGCGCGCGGGTGCTCGAGCTTGGCGCCGAGACCTTCCCTGGCGGCGATCCCGACGTGTTCAACATGGCCGTGATGGGGATGCGGCTGGCCCAGCGGGTCAACGGCGTGAGCATGCTGCACGGACAGGTCAGCAGGGAGATGTTCACCGGGCTGTGGCCCGGGTTCGATTCCGCCGAGGTGCCGATCGGCTCGGTGACGAATGGCGTGCACGTCCCGACCTGGGTCGCGGCCGAGATCCTGGAACTTGATGTCGGCCTGCCGGAGGTCCCTGGAAACGCTGAGCGGGCCGGCCTCGCTGCAGCCGGCTGACCGGGCCAGGCCAGCTGCGCACCGGTCGCCGCCAGGCCTGGCGGCTGCTGGGCCGGCCGCGGCCGACGGCATCCTGCTGGAGGAAGTGCCGGCCTGGGACCGAATCGCCGCGGCGTCGCCCGGGCGGATCTTCCAGATCCGCCGCATCCTGCGCGCCCGGCTAGTTGCGGAGGCCAGGCAACGGTTGCATGCCTCCTGGCGGCAGCGCGGGGCATCCGACGCCGAGCTGATCTGGATCAGCGATGTGCTGGACGAGAACGTGCTGACGATCGGCTTCGCCCGCCGGGTACCGTCCTACAAGCGGCTCACGCTGATGCTGAACGACCCGGCCAGGCTGACCGCGCTGCTGCTCGATCCCGAGCGGCCGGTGCAGATCGTGATCGCCGGGAAGGCGCACCCGGCGGACGACAGCGGCAAGCTGCTCATCCAGCAGATGGTGCGGTTCACCGATGATCCCCGGGTCAGGCACCGGATTGTCTTCCTGCCGGACTACGACATGGCGCTCGGCCGGGCGCTCGTGCAGGGCTGCGACGTCTGGCTGAACAATCCGCTGCGGCCGCTTGAGGCGTGCGGTACCTCCGGCATGAAGTCGGCGCTGAACGGCGGGCTGAACCTCTCGGTGCGGGACGGCTGGTGGGATGAGTGGTACGACGGCGCCAACGGCTGGGCGATTCCGTCCGCCGACGGCCTCGCCGACCCGGTGCGCCGGGACGAGGTCGAGGCCGCGGCCCTCTACGACCTAATCGGCCAGTCGGTCGCTCCGCTGTTCTACGAGGCCGCCGACGGCGGCCCGCCGCGCCGGTGGCTGGAGATGGTGGCGCACACTCTGGGCACGCTGGGTCCCAGGGCTGAGGCCACCCGGATGGTGCGCGACTACGTCGGGCAGCTGTACCTGCCCGCGGCCTGCTCGTCCCGGGCGCTGACCGGCCCCAGCGGGGCGGCCGGCAGCGCCGCGGCCGAAGGTGCGCCAGCCGGCGGCGCGCAGCCGGACTTCAGCGGCGCCCGCGAGCTGGCGGCCTGGCAGGAGCGGGTAACCAGGGAGTGGCCCGCGATCCGGATCGAGCACGTGGAAGCGGAGGAAGGGGAGCAGCGGCCCGGCGCCCGGCTGGTTGTGCGGGCCATTGTCGCGCTGGGTCAGCTGACCCCGGAAGACATCGCCGTTCAGGTGGTCTACGGCCGGGCCGGGGACGAGGATGAGATCGCCGATCCGCGGCACGTCGACCTCGCCCTGGAAGGGCTACCCGGCGGTCAGCCGGTCGCCAGGTACGCCGGCGAGATAGAACTCGGCGGCCCCGGCCCGTTCGGCTACACCGTCCGGGTCCTGCCGCGGCACCGGCTGCTCGCCAATCAGGCCGAACTCGGCCTGGTTGCCGTACCAGCGGCCCCGGCCGGAATGACGAACGGCGACCTTCGCTAACCCCGGGGCCGTGCCCGCGGCCCTATCGCCGTGGGCGGCGTCGTGGATGCTCGCGGCCGCCCTGGTGGCAGGCTGGTGCGATATTAGTGCGATATAGCGTGTTGGTCGCGTCACGCCACGCGAGTAAACCTGCGGAGTGGTCGTGGCGTCCTCATAACGAGGACATCAAGGGCGGGCGCGGGAAATTTATCCCCGTGCCAGGTGGAACGCCTGCAAAAGCCAGGGGGGCATGACATCCTGTGATAGAACGCTCTCGGTGAGTAACGCTGACGATCAGCTACTTTCTGTTACTGGCCAACTACCCCCAAGCGTGAGAGGACCAGCCTCGTGAGAACCAAGATCAAGCCGGAAAACCGCCTGCTCACTCCTGCCGAGGTTGCAGCCATGCTCCGGGTTGACCCGAAGACCGTGACGCGGTGGGCGCGCGGCGGGAAGCTGTCGTCGATTCGCACACCCGGCGGTCACCGCCGCTACAGCGAGAGCGAAGTCCGCGGCTTCCTGAACGGCTGGCAGCGGGTGTCGATGCCCCGCGCGTCAGGCGAGTGACCGGGCCGGTGCCTGCCCCGGGGCGATGCCGGGGCAGGCGCCGAGGAGAGCTAGGGCAGGGCCGGGCGGGGAGGTCGGCCTTCCCCGGCGGATGAAGGTTCCGCCGCAACTCGCCTGCGAATCAGCGCCGGCCAGAAATCCGCGTGCGCGCCGCGCCGCGCTAGCTGCCTTGCCGGGGAGCTAGCCCCGGCCCGGCGGAGGCGCCGGAGCCCAGGTCGTCTTGGTCGGCCAGCGTGATACCGACCTGGATGGCGATCGTGGCCAGCAGCTGACGGGCCTGATCGCTGCTCATCTCCATGATCCGGCGCCGGATCGTTTCGCTCGGGTCGGCGGCCAGGGCGTCGGCCAGCGCTGCCGCGGCGTCGGCCCGCCCGGCAGCTTCGAGCTGGGCCGGCGAGAGACCGGCCACGGCAGCCATCCTGGCGAGCGTCCCGGCCGGCCCCGGACGGGTGCGTAGATCCCGGCGCTGACGACCTGATATCCGCTGGTGATCTGGCGCCAGCGTCCTTCGCTTAGGCCGGCCCTGCGGGCGGCCTCGCGCGCGGACAGCCCGGCCCCGCGCAGCGCACCGGTGATCAGTCCGCCCCATGGCGGCGGCATCGGTCGTGCAGGCATGCCATCACCTTCGCACAACTTCGCAGTGCTGTCCTGGGCATCCGGCAAGGTACCCGGTCCGCTAGCAAGCCTCCTCAATGGTGTTATCCGGCCGCGACGCGTCCTTCAGCTAATCGCGACGTTCTTGACCCTTCGCATTTAATCGCACTACGTTGGCGCTCGGGAGCCAGGACCCTCGCATCCCGGCTGCCGCCCGCGGCGCAAGCGCCACGGGTTTTACCCGAGGGGGGTTAATGCAGATGGGATTGATGCTTTCCCTTGACTGGCCGGCTCCGGCGCGGAGCCGCCGTCAGGCCCAGCATGCCCGGGGTACCTGTGCCCAGGCCAGCATGGCTGCCGCTGCTGTCGTTCAGCGGCGGGGCGCGGCCGGCCGGGTCAGCTACCTGAGCCGGCTGGCCGGGTCCGTGCTGGCCGGCCGGCAACCGGCCGGGCCGGCCTGGCTAGCCGCCCAGGTGCGCATGCGGAAGCGGCGTGCCCGCCGGGTGGACCTGGCGCTGACCTTGTCGGTGCCGTGCCTGCTGGGGCACTGCCGGGTCGCCGGCCATGCCCCTGGCTGCCAGTCCCGTGACTGCGGGCACGACTGTCACTGTCAGTAGTACCCGGCTTGCCCGGGCGGGGGCACCGGGCCTGACGGCGAACCGGCAGAATGCCTGCATAGGATCGTGGCTAGGCTCGGAGGTCAGGCATGGGTGAGTTCGTTCGTCTGGAGATCGATCAGGCGCTGGCCGTGATCCGGCTGGACCGGCCGCCGATGAACGCGCTCAATGCCCAGGTACAGGGCGAGATCGCGGCCGCGGCCGCGCAGGTGACCGCCGATCAGGCCATCCGCGCCGTCGTGCTTTACGGCGGCGAGAAGGTGTTCGCCGCCGGGGCGGATATCACGGAGATGGCGGAGGCCGATTACAGCCGGATAGCCGTTGACGCCGGCCGGCTGCAGGACGCGTTCACCGCGGTGGCGAAGATCCCGAAGCCGGTGGTGGCCGCTATCGCCGGATACGCACTAGGCGGCGGCCTGGAATTCGCGCTGTGCGCCGACTTCAGGGTGGCTGGCGAGAGTGCCCGGCTAGGCCAGCCGGAGATCCTGCTTGGCGTCATCCCCGGGGCCGGCGGCACCCAGCGCCTGCCGCGTCTGGTCGGGCCGTCCCGGGCCAAGGACATCGTCTACACCGGCCGGTTCGTCGGCGCGGCGGAGGCGCTCGCCATCGGCCTGGTGGACAAGATAGTCCCCGATGCGGGTGTCTTCCAGGCTGCCCTGGACCTGGTGCGGCGCTACGCTAGCGGACCTGCCGTGGCGCTGCGCGCCGCGAAGCAGGCCATCGACGAGGGCCTTGAGGTCGATCTCGACACCGGGCTGGAGATCGAACGGCTGAACTTCGCCGGCTTGTTCGCCACCGAAGACCAGCGGACAGGAATGCGCAGTTTCATCGAGAATGGGCCAGGGAAGGCATCGTTCGCCGGCCGATGACACGCCCCAGCCGCGCGGTACCGCAACGAAGGATGGTGCCCAAGTGATCGAGCCTGGCGACAGTCTCTCGCTGGACATGGTCACCGCCGCGCTTCGCGCGGACAGCGCCGACGTGGCCGTCTACGCGCGCGTACTCACCGAGTCGCTCGGCGACGCGCTGCCGCCAGGGTGGGTGACGATCGGCCGGGATCGGTCCGTGTCCGACCGGATGCGGGGACGTCCTGGCCAGGTCTCCAAGATCACTGTCAGGATGGGCGAGCGCGTCATGACGCTCGCCGTGCAGCATGGCGCCCCGGTGGCGGAGATCTGCCGCGAGGTCCGCGGGGTGGTGCTGTCCCGCCAGCCCGTTCCGGTCGGCGCCTGGGCGGAGGAACTGGCCAGGGCGCTGGTCGCGCACGCGGCGGAGAACGCGCAGACAGCGCAGGCACTGCGCCGGCTGGTAGCCGGAGACTAGGCCCAAGATCGATGCACCATGCCTACCGCACCGCGCTTGTAACCGGTGCATCCAGCGGCATCGGCGAGCGCCTGGCCAGGCTGCTGGCCGCCGACGGGCGATTGCGCGGAAGCGCAGATCCGGCTCAACGTGCTCGCCCTGGTCCGGCTGACGCACGCCGCCTTGCCCGGGATGCTGCGGCGCGGTCACGGGGGTGTGCTCAACGTCTCATCGGTCGCCGGTGTCCTGATCTCGCCCGGCGGGGCCACTTACGCGGCGACGAAGGCGTTCGTGACGTCCTTCAGCGACAGCCTGCAGGCGGAGGTCGCAGGCCAAGGTGTGCACGTTACTGCCCTGTGTCCCGGGCTGACCAGGACCGAGCCCCACGGTGCGGGCCGCGGCGGCGCCGCGGCGGCTGCCTTCGGCTGGCTTGAGGCCGGCCGGGTGGCGCGGGCCGGTCTCGATGCCGTCGCGGCCGGTCGGCCGGTCGCTGTGCCAGGGGCGCAGTACAAGGCGGTTGTTCCGCTCGCCAGGGCCGCCCCGCGCTGGCTGCTGCGTAAGGCCGGAAAGGCAGCGCGCCGAGATTGACCGGGCTTCTTCCTGCTTCGGGCCTGGCGCGGAATGCGCACGGAATCCGTAGGCTGGTGCGGTCATGACTGAGCAGGACCGGACGCCGGGCAAGTTCGGGCCCTACCGTGTGCTTGAGCGCATCGGCGAGGGCGGGATGGGCGTTGTCTACCTTGCCGCGGACACCGAGCAGCGCCCGGTCGCTGTCAAGGTGCTGCGGCCCGCGGTGGCCGGCGACCCGAATGCCCGGCGCCGACTCGCCCGTGAGGTCGAGACGATGCGGCGGGTACGCAGCCCGTTCGTCGCCGAGGTCATTGACGCGGACGTTACCGGTGACCCGCCTTACATCGTCACCAGGTACGTGCAGGGCAGGACGCTTGAGCAGGTGGTCACCGAGCATGGCCCGCTGCGGGGCCAGCAGCTGGCCACGGTGAGTCGCGGGCTCGCTGCCGCGCTGACAGCCGTGCACGCGGCGGGCGTCGTGCACAGGGACCTGAAGCCGGGAAATGTCATGCTGGCCGGTGGCGAGCCGGTCGTGATCGACTTCGGCATAGCGCACTCCCCGGACTCGACCAGGATCACCCAGACCGGGATGTTCATGGGCACCCCCGGCTACCTCGCGCCAGAGGTCATCGAGGGAAAGGACACCGGCCAGGCGTCGGATGTGCATTCCTGGGGCGCGACGGTGGCATACGCTGCCACCGGCCGGCCGCCGTTCGGGTCTGGCACCTTCGAGGCGATTTTCTACCGGATCGTGCACGGGCAGCCGGATCTCGAGGGCTGCCCGCTGCCGCTGCTGCCGCTGGTGGCCGCGGCGCTGGCCAGGGATCCTGCCCGCAGGCCCGCCGCTGCGGGCCTGAACCAGCAGGCCGCCGCACTGGCTCCCGCGGCGCTCGTCGCCGGGCCGGCGCCGGTGACCGGACCGGGCGCCGGGCCCGCTGGATGGCCGCAGCTGGCCGGGGCCGCCGGCGGTGCCGGGCTTGCTGCTAGCGCTGGTGCCGGGACGGTGGCGCCGCCGACGGTGGGCGACTGGGGGAGTCCGGCAGGCCAGGGCAATGGCGCCGGTCGTGCTCCCGGCGCCATCCCGGCCGGGGCTGGCCATGCGGCGGCGGGGAGCGGCGTGCCGGGAGCTGCGCTACCCCGAGCGGGAGCACCAGGCAGGGGGCTGCCATGGCACGGCCCGCCGGGATCTCGATTCGCCTGCCGCGCCCGCCGCACTGCCCCATGTCACTCAGCCGCTGGCAGTCGGCAACCCAGCTGGTCCTGCCGTCGGCGACTTGCTGCCAGCGGTGCAGTACGGTCTTCCCGGTGCGGGAGCGGCCGGTGCGCTCCCGACCGGCGGCAGGCTAGCCAGGGCCGGCGGTTACCCAGGGTCTGCCGGGCAGGCAGACAGGGCACCCGCGCGGCGTCGCGGGCGCTCGCTGTTCATCCTTGCCGCCGCGGGCGTGGCCGTGGGCGCGAGCGTAATCCTGCCTGTCGTCGGCACGCTGGCCGCGCTGACCGCGATCGTCTCGCTGCGAGCCGCCGACTTGACCCAAGGTCGCCTTGCCCGGCGCCGGGCCGCGCGCGGTGCCCGGACAAGCGACTCGGCGGTGACGCTGCTTACCTATCCGGTCATGCTGGCCTGGTCAGTGATCAGGTGCGTATTGCTAGCGCCGCTGGCGCTGGTCGCCGGCGGGATCGCAGCCGGCCTCACCATCGTGGCGGTGCCGGTTGACCCATTCCCGCGCGCGATAGCCTACGGGGCGGGGGCGCTTGTTGCCTGCTATGGCCTGGGCCCGGGATCCGGGGCCGCCAGGCGGCAGATCGGGAAGCTCTTCGACGCGGTGGCACGAACGCCAGCTGCCACGGTCGTAGCGCTGGCCGGCGTCTCCGCGCTCGCCTTGGCCGCTATCGCCATGGCCGCCTCGCAGCCCGCCCTTTACTGGCCGCTGCACCATCTCGGCACGCCAAGCGGCAATCTGCATTCGCTGCACATCGCGGCAAGCCACGCCAGGAGTGCGATCATCCGGCTGGCCGGCCGGGTGGCCGGCTGAGACGCTTCGGGTAGCCGCGCCGGCGTTTCGTGACCCCGCGCGGCCGGCCGTGGGCCGATTCAGCTGGCGCGGCGGTCGTGCACCTCGGCACCGATGGTCGCGTTGGCTGGGAGGTCACCCGGCGTCGGCTGCGGCGCCTGGGACGGCTCCGGACGCCCGGTCGGCGGCAGCGGCCGGACCAGGCCGAGCGCGACGACCTCATTAGCCAGCCGGACCCGCCGGTTCGTGCCCTCCGGGATGCGGAACTTCTGGTAGAGGCGCAGCAGGTGCTGCTTGACCGCGGCTTCCGTTACCACCAGGTCCGACGCGATCTCGCGCGCTGTGGCAGGCGCGACGAAGGCCTCGTCCGAGAGCGCGGGCCGGCACAATGAGGTCAGCACGTCGAGCTCACGGCGGGTCAGCTCAGGCGCGGCCGACCTGCGGAGCTCCACCTCGGCGGCGAAGTCCTCGTGCGCGATCCCGCCCACCCGGCAGCGCGCCGAGCCGAACGTGAGGACATCGCCGTCCGCAAGCACCCGGCGGGCCACCAGGCGCCCGTTTACCCTGGTGCCATTCCTCGATAATCCGAGGTCAGTCACATAGGCATAGGGTCCGCGGCGGATGATCTCCGCATGCAGCCGCGAGACACTCGGGTCGCTGAGGCGGACATCTACAGCGCAGCCACGCCCGATAGTGGTGACATCCGCGCAAAGCGAGACAACCGCGCCGCTTTCCTCTATGCGGATGAATGGGTCCTCCATGACCCGTTCCTCCTGCCTGTCCGAGTAGCTACTGATGTCTTACGGTCGGGCTACCCTCCCGGCGGGGGTTCCTACCGTGTTCGGCGCGACCGGTTCGGGGATCCGGGCTCATGACGGCCCAGCCGGCCAGCAGCGGAACGTAAGGGGCGTACGGGACGTCCCCGGCAGCGCTGCGGCTGCCGCGGAAGTACACTGCCGAGCGAGCCGTCCAGGAGGAGCACATGGCGGAAAAGCCGTCCAAGGGGCTGGCGGACGTCGTAGCCGCCTCCACCGCGCTAAGCGACGTCGACAGCCAGGCGGGCCGCCTCTTCTACCGTGGCTATGACATTAACGAGCTGGCCGGGGCCGCGAGCTTCGAGGAGACCGCCTACCTCCTGCAGCGCGGTTCGCCGCCAAGCCGCGGTGAGCTCGCTGGCTACCGAGGCGAGATCGCGGCCGGGCGCGCCCTCGGGAAGCTGGTGACCATGAGCCTCCCGGAGGTTGCCCGCAGCCAGGAGCCGATGGAGGCATTGCGCTCGCTGGTCTCGCTGGCCAGCGCTGACGACCCGGACAAGGATTCCAACGAACCAGGGCCCAATACCCGCAAGGCCGCCAGGCTTACCGCGCAGCAGCCGGTCTTGCTCGCGGGCTACCATGTCGCGCGGCGGGGCCGCGAAAGCGTGCCGCCCGATCCCGACGCCAGCATGGCGGCTAATTTCCTGCTGCAGATCACCGGCACACCGCCGTCCGACCGGGAAGCGCAGATACTCGACACCTGCCTCGTCTTGCACGCCGACCACACCATGAACGCGTCGACTTTCGCAGCCCGGGTGTGCGCGGCGACGCTCTCTGACATGCACTCAGCCGTAGTTGCGGCGCTCGGGACCCTCAAGGGGCCGTTGCACGGCGGCGCCAACGAGCAGGTGATGCGGGGCCTTGAGGCGATGCGGAGCAGCGGCGGTGCCGATCCTGCTGGAGCCGCTGAGACTCAGGTTCTCGCCCGGCTCAGGAAGGGCGAGAAGATCCCGGGCTTCGGACACCGTGTCTATCAGGCCAGGGATCCGCGAGCGGCGCATCTGCGGGAGATGGCGGCGGAGCTCGGCGCTGCGTCCGGCGACGATACCTATTACCGCATGTCCCAGAAAATGGCGGAGGTTGTCTTCGCGGAGAAGGGCCTCTACCCGAACGTGGACTTCTACGCTGCCACTGTGTACCACTATCTGCGCATCCCCACGGACCTGTTTACCCCGGTCTTCTCGGTGAGCCGGATGGTCGGCTGGACCTCGCACGTGATGGAGCAGCACGCGGACAACCGGCTGATCCGTCCCGACAGCGAATACGCCGGTGCGCGCGATCTCACCTGGACCCCGCTGGACCAGCGGTGAGGCATGCGGCCAGCGGATCGGTCCGGCTGACGGATCCAGCCCGGCTGACTGGCCGGCCACGGCGGCACGCTCGGCCGGAAAGCGCAGCCGGGACCGAGCAGCCTGACCTGTCCGGGCCATCCGGCCTGGCCGATCCGGCCGAGCTGACGGGGCTTACCCAGGTGGTTCATCGTGCCAGGATGGCTCAGCCACCGCGGCTCGGCGCCGGGCCAGGCACGCCCGCCGACCCGCCGCCATCTTCGCCTGGCGTGCCGCCGCCGGCCGGCCCGCGGCATCCGGCCGGCCCGCCGCAGCCGGCCGGCCCGCCGCAGCCGGCCGGCCCGCCGCCATCTTCGCCTGGCGTGCGGCCGGCCGCCGCCCCGCTGCCGCCAGCCGTTCTTCCGCCAGCCAGTGACGCTCCGCCAGCCGGGGCGGCCGGCCCGGCGCCCGGTGATACGTCGGCGGCGGGCAGTCCGTCGCCCCATTCCGCTCGGTCCGGCTCGCCGGGGCCCGATTCACCGCAGGCCGACTCCCGGCACCCCCGGCGCCCGCACGCCGGCCCGCCGCGATCGCGCGGGCCGCGGGCCGCGGGATCGACTCGTTCCGGTCGGCGCCGGGCTGCCATGGCCGGCCGGCAGCGGGTGGGCGCCGCCTACGGCATCGCGCTCTGCGGGGTGGCCCTGAGTTTGGCCTACATGTGGCGCGGCCCGCAGAATGTCAGGGGAGGCACGTTGGCGGTGGCTGGCATTGTCCTCGCGGCGGCCGTGGCCAGGCTGGTCCTGCCGGAGCGCCGTGCGGGCATGCTCGCCTCTCGGCGGCGGCTGGCCGACGTCGCGGCGTTCGCCGTGCTTGGCGTCGCCTTGCTGGCCGCTGGCCTGGTGTTTCCCGCCCAGAACTGATCAAGGCCTGGCGCGGTACCAGTAGGCTCGCGCCCGGTAAGCTTCGCCACCGCAACGGCGCGGGCATGAGGAAGGGAAGACAACGGCATGGCCAAGATCAAGGTAACTAATCCCGTCGTCGAGCTCGATGGCGATGAGATGACGCGGATCATCTGGCAGTTCATCAAGGAGCAGCTGATCCTGCCCTACCTGGACATCGAGCTGAAGTACTACGACCTTTCGATCGAGCGCCGGGACGCCACCGACGACCAGGTAACGGTCGACGCGGCGAACGCGATCAAGGAGTACGGGGTGGGCATCAAGTGCGCCACTATCACGCCGGACGAGGACCGCGTCACGGAGTTCGGGCTCAAGCGGATGTGGCGGTCACCGAACGGGACAATCCGCAACATCCTGGGCGGCGTCGTCTTCCGCGAGCCGATCGTGATGGCCAGCATCCCGCGCTTCGTGCCCGGCTGGACCAAGCCGATCATCATCGGACGGCACGCCCACGGCGACCAGTACAAGGCCACCGATTTCCTGGTCCCCGGACCCGGCACGGTGAATATCTCCTACACGCCCGATGACGGTGATAAGAGCATTGACCTTGAGGTCGCCCGCTTCCCCGGCGGCGGCATCGCCATGGGCATGTACAACTTCGACGACTCGATCCGCGACTTCGCCCGCGCTACCATGCGGTACGCGCTCGACCGCGGTTACCCGCTCCACTTGTCCACCAAGAACACGATCCTGAAGGCCTACGACGGGCGCTTCAAGGACCTTTTTGCCGAGATATTCGAGGCTGAGTTCAAGTCCGATTTCGAGGTGGCCGGGATCACCTACGACCACCGGCTGATCGATGACATGGTCGCGCAGGTGATCAAGGGCGACGGCGGAATCGTCTGGGCGTGTAAGAACTACGACGGGGATGTCGAGTCCGACATCATCGCGCAGGGCTTCGGCTCACTCGGCCTGATGACCAGCGTGCTGATGACGCCGGACGGGTCCACCGTGGAAGCGGAAGCCGCGCATGGCACCGTGACCAGGCATTACCGTCAGCATCAGCAGGGCAAGCCGACATCAACGAATCCGATCGCCTCGATCTTCGCCTGGACGCGCGGCCTGGCACATCGCGGCAAGCTGGACGGCACGCCAGCGGTAACCAAGTTCGCCGAGACGCTCGAGCGCGTCTGCGTGGATACGGTGCTGAGCGGCAAGATGACCAAGGACCTCGCGCTTCTGGTCGGCGCCGGCACGCCGTTCCTGACGACGCAGGAATTCCTCGCCGCGCTGGCGGAGAACCTGCGCTCGGCCATGGCCGGGTCCTGACGGAGCTACAGCTGATGAGGCAGAGCAAAGGAGATCACGGCAAATGGCTCGCACCGGGAAGATAACCGTCGTCGGGGCCGGTTTCTACGGCTCGACGACCGCTCAGCGGCTCGCCGAATACGACATATTCGGTGAGGTAGTGCTCACCGATATCGTGGACGGCAAGCCGGAGGGGCTTGCCCTCGACATGAATCAGTCCCGGCCAATCCAGGGCTTCGAGACCAAGCTGACCGGGCAGACGACTGGCCCGGCCGGCGAAGGCTATGAGGCAATCGCCGGATCCGGGATCGTGGTCATCACGGCCGGTCTACCGCGCAAGCCCGGGATGAGCCGGATGGACCTGATCGGGGTTAACGCGAAGATCGTCCGCAGCGTTGTCGAGCAGGTTGTCAAGCATGCGCCGGAGGCCGTGCTGATCGTGGTCTCGAACCCGCTGGATGAGATGACCGCGTTGGCGGCCAAGGTCTCCCGGTTCCCGCCGCACCGCGTGCTGGGCCAGGCGGGCATGCTGGATACGGCCAGGTTCAGCTACTTCGTCGCGGAGCGCCTGGGCGTGCCAGTTGGCTCCGTGCGCACGCTGACCCTCGGCTCGCATGGTGACACCATGGTGCCGGTCCCGTCCGCGTGCTCGGTCAACGGCAAGCCGCTTGCCGACTTGCTGTCGGCCGCTGACATCGGCGCCCTCGTCGAGCGGACCCGGGCCGGCGGGGCCGAGATCGTCGGCCTGCTCAAGACGGGGTCCGCCTACTATGCCCCGTCGGCTGCCGCGGCCTGGATGGCGCGGGCGGTGGCGCAGGACTCCGGCGCCGTCCTCCCGGTCTGCGCATGGGTGGATGGCCAGTACGGTATCTCCGGCGTCTACCTGGGCATCGAAGCCTCGGTCGGCTCGTCCGGAGTGCGGGAAGTAGTGGAGCGGGACCTCACCGAGGCCGAATTGACCGCGCTGCGGGAGGCCGCCGACGCGGTACGGGCGAAGCAGGCCGACGTCGCCAGCCTCTGAAGCGCTGGCCGCCGGTGGCCAGCCAGCCTGATCGACGAGCGCTACGCCTGCGGTCAGACGGCGGCCAGCCGCCGCAGCGCCAACTCGGCGTATAGCGCCGCGCCGTCGCTCAGAACCCCGTCGTCGAAGACCGCTTCCGCGGAGTGGTTGTAGGCGGCGGTCGAGGGATCGAGCCCCGGCGGGCATGCCCCCAGCATGACGAACGCGCCCGGCACCTGCTCGAGGATGAACGAGAAATCCTCCGCGCCGGTCAGCGGGAAGGGCTCGGTCACGCTGCGCCCGCTGCCGTATAGCTCCGTCACTGTCCGCTGCGCGAAAGACACCTCATCGCTATTGTTCACGGTCACCGGGTATCCGGTGGGAAACCCGGCAGTAGCGGTGAGGCCATGCCCGGCGGCGATCTCCCTGGCCAGCCGCACGAACAGGGTCATCGCGCGGGTCCGGGTTTCCGCCGAGAAGGTCCGCAACGAGCCAAGCAGCTTCGCCTCATCGGGAATCACGTTGTCAGTGGTGCCGGCGTGGAAGCTGCCGATCGTCAGGACAACGGGGTCGAAGACGTCGAACTGCCTGGTTACCGCCGTCTGCAGGGCGGTGACGATCTCGCACGCGACCGGAATAGGATCGGCGGCCCGATGCGGCTGAGAGGCATGCCCGCCGTGCCCGCGTACGGCCATCTCGAACACGTCAGCCGCGGCCATCATCGTGCCCGGCTTCGTGCTGTAGACGCCGCAGGGCAGCGTGGCTGAGGCCACGTGCAGCGCGAAGGCGGCAACCGGCCGGTCGCCGGCCGCGTCGAGGATGCCCTCGGAGATCATTTGCCGTGCCCCCGCGTAGCCTTCCTCGCCCGGCTGGAACATGAAGATCACGTTTCCGGCGATCTCCTGCCGCCGAGCCGAGAGCAGCCGGGCCGCCCCGGTGAGCATCGCGGTGTGCAGGTCGTGGCCGCACGCATGCATCGCGCCGTCGATCCGCGACGAGTAGGGCAGCCCGGTCCGCTCGGTCACCGGCAGGGCATCCATGTCGCCGCGCAGCAGCACCGTGGCGCCCGGCTTGCCGCCGCGCAGCACGGCGGTCACCGAGCTCAGCCCGCGCCCGCGGCTGACCTCAAGCGGCAGCCCGCCGAGCGCGGAAAGCACCTTTTCCTGAGTCCTGGGCAGGTCAAGCCCGATCTCCGGCTCGCGGTGGATCGCCTGGCGCAGTTCGGCCAGGTCGCTAGCGATCGTCGTGGCATCGGCGTGTACCTCAGTCGGCATCCGCTGTCCCCTTCGCACGGCCTTACCCAATGAATCCATTTACGTCCCTCAGGATCGCATGGGCGACATCGGTGAGCGGCGCCACATGGACCCGGCATCGTCACGCGGCGCAACCAGGGACCTGGCCCGTCGCTGGCCCCGGGCACTGCCTGCCAGGTCTAGACTGTCCGGACACCACGCCGCCATGCCGCCATGCCGATCGCTGAGGCCAGGGATTACCAGAAGTGAATGACATCGGCTGGGACATTCTAGTTGTCCTGGTCATCGTGATCATCGGCGGCTTCTTCGCCGCAGCCGAGATGGCGCTCGTCTCGCTGCGTGACGGCCAGGTGCGCGCCCTTGCGCAGCGCGGCAAGCGCGGCCAGCGGGCCGCCAAGCTGGCGCAGGACCCCAACCGGTTCCTGTCCGCCGTCCAGATCGGCGTCACCCTGGCAACCTTGCTATCCGGTGCCTTCGGTGCCGCGACCCTTGCCAGCAGGCTGGAGTCGACCCTCAAACACCACCTGTCCCCGGGCGCCGCGTCGATCGTCTCAGTCGCGGTGGTGACGCTCGCCATCTCGTTCTTCACCCTGGTGCTCGGCGAACTCGCGCCCAAGCGGATCGCGCTGCAGCGGGCCGAGCGGGTGTCGCTCGTCGCGGCCCCGCTGCTTGACCGGCTGGCGACGCTGGCCCGTCCGCTGGTCTGGCTGCTGTCGAGATCGACCAACCTGGTCGTGCGGCTGCTCGGCGGTGACCCGGCGGCCGGCCGCGGCGTGATGACAGAGCAGGAGATCCGGGACCTGCTGGCCGGCACCCAGGCGCTGAGCCCGGACGAGCGGCACATTGTCGGCGAGGTCTTCGACGCCGGGAAACGGCAGATCCGCGAGGTGCTGGTGCCGAGGACGGAGGTCGACTTCCTGCCGGCCAGCATGTCCCTGCAGGAGGCGGCCAAGACAGCCGTTGCGGCGCCGTATTCCCGTTTCCCCGTCTACCAGGACTCTTACGACGACGTGATCGGCTTCGTGCACGCCCGGGATCTGCTGGACCCGGCCGCCGACGGTGCTCGCCTGGTCGGCGAGGTAATAAGGACGGTCAAGCTGCTGCCGACAACCAAGACGGTGCTGTCCGCCTTGTCGGAGATGCGGAAAGACCATGCGCACCTCGCGATCGTGGTGGACGAATATGGGGGCACGGCCGGCATCGTTACCCTGGAAGATCTCGTCGAGGAGCTGATCGGCGACATCCAGGATGAGTACGACGTGGCCGGGGGGCCATCCCGGCGGCTGCTCGGCGGCGAGCTTGAGGTGGATGGCCTGCTGAACCTGGACGAGTTCGCCGAGCAGACCGGCATCGAGCTGCCGGACGGCCCGTACGAGACAGTGGCTGGCTACGTCCTCGCCACGCTCGGCCATGTGCCAGGCAACGGGGAGGCCGTCGAGATAGCAGGCCGCAAGCTGGCGGTTGCCGAGATGGACGGCAGGCGCATCGCCCGGGTGCGGGTGGGCCAGCTGTCGCCGCCGGCCGACGCGGACTATCCCCCCGGCCAGGCCAGCCAGGCCCCGGGCCAGGCCAACTAGACTGGCTAGCCCTGCAGGCTGGAATGCCGATCTTCGGGAAGGCGGCGCTCGTGCGCCCAGGTCACACCGACGCTGACGCCAGCACGAGCGCCGGCGTCAGCACCGGCGCAGCCGCCGACTCGGTTCTCGTCGTCGACTTCGGGGCCCAGTATGCACAGCTGATCGCGCGCCGGGTCCGCGAGTGCCAGGTGTACTCCGAGATCGTCCCGGCCACCATGCCCGCTGCCGAAATGCTGGCCAGGAACCCGCGGGCAATCATCTTGTCCGGCGGACCCGCATCCGTCTACGCGCCTGGCGCGCCGCCCGCTCCGCACGGCCTCCTCGACGCCGGGATTCCCGTCCTCGGGATCTGTTACGGCTTCCAGCTTATGATGGCCGGGCTCGGCGGCTCGGTGGAACGCACCGGCGGCGGCGAGTACGGCGCGACGGAACTCGTGCTGCAGCCCGCCCTGCCCGTGCTCTCCGCCCCGCCCGGGGCCCCCGGCAGGCAGCCGGCCCCGGACCCATCCGGTGATCCCGGTCGGCCAGGAGGCGTCCTGCTCGGCGGCCTGCCTGCCAGTCAGCAGGTCTGGATGTCGCACGGCGACACCTGCGCCGCGCCGCCGCCCGGCTTTACCGTCACGGCCAGCACGGCCGCCGCGCCGGTGGCGGCCGCCGAGCTGCCTGCCAGGGCCCTGTATGGCGTGCAGTTCCATCCTGAAGTCCTGCACACCGAGCACGGCATGCACGTGCTGCGCCAGTTTCTCGCCGCGGCTGGCTGCCGCCCGACCTGGACCATGCGCAGCATCGTGGCCGACCAGGTCACCCGCATCGCCGATCAGGTCGGCGGCGGCCGGGCGATCTGCGGCCTGTCCGGCGGGGTCGACTCCGCGGTCGCCGCCGCGCTGGTCCAGCGGGCGATCGGGCATCAGCTGACCTGCGTTTTCGTCGACCACGGGCTGCTGCGCGAGGGCGAGGTCGGCCAGGTGGAGAAGGATTTCGTGGCCGCTACCGGGGTCGATCTCAAGGTCGTGGACGCGGCCGATGATTTCATCCGGGCACTAGCCGGCGTGATCGACCCGGAGGAGAAGCGGAAGATCATCGGACGCGAGTTCATCCGCGCGTTCGAGCAGGCCGCTCGGGAGGTCACCGGAGAGGCCGGCCGCGGCGAAGGCAGCGTTCCCGGCGGCCATCAGGCGCCGGTCAGCTTCCTGGTCCAGGGAACGCTCTATCCCGACGTGGTGGAATCCGGCGGCGGCACCGGTACGGCCAGCATCAAGTCGCACCACAATGTCGGCGGGCTGCCCGCCGACCTGGCGTTTGACCTGGTCGAGCCGCTGCGGACGCTGTTCAAGGATGAGGTGCGCAAGGTCGGCAGCGAACTCGGCCTGCCGCCGGGGATTGTCTGGCGCCAGCCGTTTCCCGGTCCTGGCCTGGGTGTCCGGATCGTCGGCGAGGTGACCAGGGAGCGCCTGCGGATCATCCGCGCGGCCGACAACATCGTCCGGGCCGAGCTGTCCAGGGCGGGCCTGGACCGCGAGATCTGGCAGTGCCCGGTCGTGCTGCTCGCCGACGTCCGGTCGGTCGGCGTCCAGGGCGACGGGCGCAGCTACGGCTATCCGGTCGTGCTGCGGCCGGTGACCAGCGAAGACGCGATGACCGCCGATTGGGCCCGGCTGCCGGACACGGTGCTGGCCACGATCTCGACCAGGATCACCAACGAGTTGCCCGAGATCAACCGCGTCGTGCTCGACATAACGAGCAAGCCGCCAGGCACGATCGAGTGGGAATGACCGGCGGGCTCGCGCCGGACGCGCCTCAGGTCACCCGGCCGCGCTCCGCTGCCAGTCCCGAGTAGCAGCGGCGGTCGGCCGCTATCCGCCGGACCGCGTCGAGCGCGTCCCACACGTCGGTGAACCGGCTAATGATCGGCACGGGACCGAGCCGGAGCCGGTCCGGCGTCCGGTAGTCGCCGATCACCCCGGCCTCGATCAGCGCCTGGCTGATCTGCCATGCGTCCGGATGGCGCAGGCAGACGTGCGAGCCGCGGCGCGCGCTGTCCCGCGGTGAGGCAACCGCGAAGCCGTGCGGGCTGAGCCATTCGTCGGCCAGCGCGATCAGCAGTTCGGTCAGTGCGACGCCCTTGGCCCGCAGTGCGCCGATGCCCGCCTCGCCGAGCAGCCGGGCGCCCTCCTCGACGGCCGCGATGCCGATGATCTGCGGCGTCCCGGTCAGGAACTTGTCGATGCCGGGCGCCGGGTCGTAGCCGGGCCCCATGGCGAACTGATCGCGCTGGCCGAACCAGCCCCACACCGGCTGACGCAAGCTCTCCTGCAGCTCAGTCCGCACATAGAGGAAGGCCGGCGCACCGGGGCCGGCGTTGATGTACTTATAGGTGCAGCCGATGGCAAGATCGGCGCCGGCCGCGTCTAGCTCGACCGGCACCGCGCCGGCCGAATGGCACAGGTCCCAAAGCAGCAGCGCGCCGGCCTCGTGCACGAGCCCGGTGATCCCCGCCATGTCAGCCAGCGCGCCGCTGCGATAGGCCACATGCGAGAGGCTCACCAGCGCGGTGCGCTCGTCCACCGCGGCCGCGGCAGCGCCCGCGCTGATCCCCTCGTCCATGTCCGTGCTGATCAGCCGCAGCTCGCAGCCGCGCTGCCGGGCAATTCCCTCGAGCACGTACCGGTCGGTGGGGAAGTTGTCGTCATCGGTGACGATGACGTCCCGTCCTGGCCGCGCGTCCAGCGCCGCGCAGGCCAGCTTGTACAAGTTGACCGTGGTGGAGTCGCTGACGGCGACCTGGCCCGGCGCCGCCCCGAGCAGGTGCTGGCCGACCAGAATCCCCGGCCCGCCGGGGCAGCTCGATCCAGCTGGACCACGACCTGACCAGCCGGCTGCCCCATTCCTGCCGCACCACCTCGGTGATCCGGGCCGCGGTGGCGGCCGGCAGCGGGCCGAGCGAGTTCCCGTCCAGGTAGATCAGCGACTCGTCGTTGCGTACGAACCGGTCACGGAACCCGGCCAGCGGATCCGCGGCGTCGAGGGTCTCGGCATGGGCCCGGTCGGTGCGGATCATCGCCACATTCTCACCCTAGCCGAGAGCTGATCACGCTCCACAAAAGACTCACGGCGATATTTAACGCATATTTCGTGCGAAACTGCCGGGGCGCAGTTGTCTGGCCGGTTGACGGGCACCGGCGAATTCGTCAGCGTGGCGGTTGCGTCCGCGCCGTCCTCGTCGATGCCGCCGCCGATCACGTGGCCGAATACGGCCGGCCCCGGCCAATCCGTTAAAAATCCTGCTTGTTCAGGTCGTGCTTGCCTCGAACCGGTCGACGAGCTCGCTGGCCAGGGCCAGTGACGAGGTGGCCGCCGGGGACGGCGCATTCCGGACATGGGTCGCGCCCGGCGTCTGCGAGATCACGAAGTCGTCGAGCAGCCGGCCGTCGCGGCCGACCGCCTGGGCCCGGACGCCGCTCGCCGCGCCCGGGTCGATCCGCATCGACCCGACGGCGGGAACGTACTGCGAGCAGGCGCGGACGAATGCCCGGCGGCTTGCGGCCATCCGCAGCTCGCTGATCCCGGTACGCCAGAAGTTCTTCGCCACTACCCAGGTGCCGGGCCAGGCCAGCGTGCTCAGCAGGTCCTGCGGGCGGATCGTCCAGACGTTATACGCGTCCCTGGCGCCGACCAGCATGGCGGTCGGCCCCAGCATGACGTGCCCGTCGATGTGCCGGGTCACGTGCACGCCGAGGAAGGGCAGCTCAGGATCCGGCACCGGGTAGACCATGCCGCGGACCACGCGCGGCTGGCCGGCCGACAGCCGGAGGTAGGCGCCGCGGAAGGGCACGATGCGCGGGTCCGCCGATGCCCCGGCCGAGACGGCCAGCCGGTCGGACCACAGCCCGGCGCACACGATGGCGGCGGCCGCGCGGTACGAGCCAGCGGCGTGCGTGATGACGGCCTGCCCGCGGCACCGGCGGAGCGCGGTGACCGGGCAGCCGAGCGCGAACGTGACGCCTGCCGCGCGCAACTCTCGCTCCATCGCGCGGGCCACCGCGCCGAAATCGACAATGCCGGTGGCCGGCGAGTGCAGCGCGGCGCGGCCCTGGCACTCGGGCTCGATCTCGGTGATCTCGGCGGCCTCGACCCGGCGCAGCCCGGGGACGCCGTTCGCGTGGCCGCGCGCCTCAAGGTCGGCGAGTCGCGGGAGCTCGTCGTCGCGCAACGCGACGATCAGCTTGCCGCAGCGCTCATACTTGATGGCGTTCGCGTCGCAGAACTCGTACATGAGCCGGGCGCCCTCGACGCAGAGCCGCGCCTTGAGCGAGCCAGGCTTGTAGTACACGCCGCTGTGGATCACGCCGGAGTTGTGGCCGGTCTGGTGAGACGCCACCGCGGCCTGCTTGTCGATGACGATGAGCTTCGACCCGGGGCGGCGGGCCGTGAGCTCGCGCGCGACGGCGAGCCCTACGATCCCGGCGCCCACCACGGCGAGGTCGTACTTTTCCGAGTCCACGCCGGGCAGGATAGCGGGCGCACCCAGCCGGCCGGGCGTGGACCGCCGGCCCGCGGTGTCCGATCATGTGGTTTGGGGCCAGCGGACTCGTTCAAGTGGGGCCGAGACTTCCGTTCATAGCCAAGTCCCCGGTATCGGCGGCCCGGATGCGAAGCGGGTCGACTCGCGGGCCAGGTGAGCGAGGTAGTCCAGGTCCGTTGCCACGTCCTGGAGGCTATCGCGGTCAGCGTGCCCGTGCTTGCGGCCTAGCGCCTTGCCCTGCGGCGCCGCCGCAGCCTGCGCCCGAACACGACAGCGATGATCACGGCCAGGCCGGCCAGCACCGGGATCGCGCGCTTGAGCACTGGCAGGCCGGCCACGCTTAGCAGGTCGATGGCTTCCTCGCTGGGCGGCCTGAAGTCGGCCGGATCCGGGCGCGGACGCGCAGCGGCCGGCCTGGAGTCGCCGTTGGCGGCGGCCCGGCTGGGCCCGGCGCCGTTGCCGGCCGCTGCGCCCGGAGCGGCACTATCCGGGGCGCCGCGGTGGCCGGCCGCGGGCCCAGTGTCCGCGCGGCCGGCCGAGCCGGAGCCTGCGCCGCCGGTGCTTGCGGCCGTAGTCGTCTCTTCCGCGAGCATGCTGCCGCCGGCCGTGCTGAGCGACAGGCCGCGCTCGGCGAGCTTCTGCCTGATCTCCTCTACCGAAGCCGGGCCGATGTGATCGATAGCCAGCAGCTGCTGCTCGGTGCGGGCGGCAAGCTCGCCGACGGTGTGAATGCCGTCCCGGCGCAGGCTGTTATGCGAGCGGAGTGCCAGGTGCAGTTCCTCGACCGGAAGGGCAAGGTCAGCTGCGGCTCCGGCGGCGTCAGGCTGCGCCGGGTCCGCCGGTGCCAGGCCGGCCGGGCTTGCCTGTGCCGCGTCCGGCGAGGCCGCCTCGGCCGGGCTCCCGGCGACATTGTCGGCCGTCAGCATCTGCGCGAGGTTTCCGGCGAAGATGCCGATCAGCTTGCCGCCGACCTCGGCCATCACGCCCCGGCCGAACTGCGCCGGACGCCCGGTCACGTTCAGCGTGGTGTGCACGATGACGTGCGTCTGGTCGCCGCGCGCTTCGAGCATCGAACGGACGGTCGCCGAGGCCGTGCCGGCGCCGCGGGTCTCCTTGCCCGTTGCTTCAAGCGTGATGACGTGCGCCTGCGGGTCCCGCTCGGTGAAGCGGGCCGTGCCCGCGTAGGTCATCGAGATCGGGCCGACCTTTACCTTGATCCGGCCCTTGATCTCGTCGCCTTGCACGGAATCGAGGGAGGCGCCCGGCATGCAGGGCGCCACCCGCTCGACGTCGAGCAGCACGTCCCACGCCCGCTCCTCAGGGACCGGGACGGTGAAGGTGTGCTCTAGTTCCATCTTTCAGACTCCTGCCGCCGCTGCCAGCGCCCTTCCGGTCAGCACCCGGGCCAGGTGGCGCCGGTAGTCGGGCGCGCCATGCAGATCGCCGGGCGGCTGCGTTCCTTCGTCCGCATGGTCGGCGGCCGAACGCAGCGCGTCACGGCTGGCCGGCGCGCCTGCCACGGCCGACTCTGCCGCCGTGGCCCTGACTGGGACAGGCCCCATGTTAGTCAGCCCGATCCTGGCTTCGGCTACTTGTCCGTTAGATCGCCTGGTCAGCGCGGCTACGCCGACGGTTGCCCAGGCCTGTGCCGTGCGGTGGAACTTCTCGTACCGATACCCCCAGCCATCGCCTAGCTTGGGGACGGTGATCGCGGTCAGGATCTCGCCCGGCTGCAGCGCACTGGTCAGGTAATCGACGAAGAAGTCAGCGGCGGTGATGTCCCGCTGCCCGCCCGGCCCGCTGGCGGTGAGGGTCGCGTCCAGCGCGAGGATCACCGCGGGCAGGTCACCGGCCGGGTCGGCGTGCGCGAGCGAGCCGCCGAGTGTGCCCCGGTGCCGGACCGCGGGGTCGGCAACGGTGCTCGCCGCCTCGGCGAGCAGCCCGCAATGGGCTGCGATGAGCGGGTCGCCGACGATCTCGTAATGGGTGGTCCGGGCGCCGATCCGCAAGACGTCGCCCTGGTCACTGACCCCGCGCAGCTCGGCCAGGCCGCCGATGTCCACCAGCAGGTCGGGATAGGCCAGCCGGAGCCTGAGCAACGGCAGCAGGCTCTGCCCGCCAGCAATGACCTTGGCGTCCTCGCCGCCGCCTGCCAGCGCGCCGACGGCCTCGGCCAGTGTGGACGGCCGGACGTAGTCAAACTTCGCCGGGATCATGCCGCGCCTCCGGTCTGCTGTGCGTCGTCGCTGCCGGCCACCATGCCCTGCGGGCTGTTGCCCTGGGTCTGGTTGCTCTGCCGGGCCTCGTGCTGCTCGGCCGCGGTTGCCTGGCTGGCACCGCGGGCGGCCTGGATCGCCCGCCAGACTCGTTCCGGCGTGCAAGGCATCGTGATGTCCCTGATCCCCAGCGGGCGCACGGCGTCCACGATCGCGTTCACCACCGCGGGCGTGGACGCGATCGTCCCGGCCTCGCCGACGCCCTTGACACCGAGCCTGTTGTCGGCCGGGCTCGTCGTGCGGCTGGTCGTGAACGATGGCAGGTCGGCTGACGATGGCACCAGGTAGTCGGCCAGCGTGGTGGTCAGCAGGTTGCCGTCGTCGTCGTAGACGGCCTCCTCGTACAACGCCTGCGCGATGCCCTGGGCGATGCCGCCGTGCACCTGGCCGTCCACGATCATCGGGTTGACTACCTTGCCGATGTCGTCCACCGCCACGTAGGAGCGGATCTTCACGAAACCGGTCTCGGTGTCGACCTCGGTCGCGCACAGATGCGTGCCGTGCGGGAAGGAGAAATTGTCCGGGTCGTAGGTGGCGTCGGCATCGATGGTCGGCTCGACGCCGTCCGGCAGGTCGTGTGCGGCGAAGGCAGCCAGGGCGATCTCCTGAATGGTCTTCGTCGCGCCCGCGCCGCTGCGGGAGCTGAACACGCCGTGCGCGAACTCCACGTCGTCGGGTGGCGCCTCCAGCATCTTGGACGCGATGACCCTGGCCTTCTCGATGACCTTGTCACAGGCCGAGACCAGGGCCATGCCGCCGACGGCCAGCGACCTTGACCCGTAGGTGTCCATCCCCTTGGGCGAGATCTGGGTATCACCGTGCAGCACCCGGATGTCCTCGAACGGCACGCCGAGCTGGTCAGCGACAATCTGGCTCCACGCGGTCTCGTGACCCTGGCCGTGCGCGCTCGATCCGGTCACGACCTCGACCTTGCCGGTGGGCAGCATCCTGATCGATGCCTGCTCCCAGCCGCCGGCGCCGTACGCGAGCGAGCCGAGGACCCGGGACGGGGCAAGCCCGCACATCTCGGTGAAGGTGGAGACTCCGATGCCCAGCTGGACCGGGTCGCCGCTGGCCCGTCGCTGCTGCTGCTCCTGGCGGAGCGCGTCGTAGTCAAACAGCTCGCGGGCCTTGGCCGTGGCGGCCTCGTAGTTGCCGGAGTCGTAAGTCAGACCGCAGATGGTCGTGTACGGGAATTCCTCGTGCTTGATCCAGTTCCGCTCCCGCACCGCCAGCGGATCCTGGCCCAGCTCGGTAGCCAGCTCGTCCATGATCCGCTCGATCGCGAAGGTGGCCTCCGGCAGGCCCGCGCCGCGGTAGGCGTCCGTTGGCATCTTGGTGGTGAAGATGCCGGTGCAGCGGAACGAGTAGGCATCCATCTTGTAGATGGCGGGGAACATGAAGGCGCCGAGCAACGGAACACCGGGCGTGACCAGCATCAGGTAGGCACCCATGTCGGCCAGCAGATCCACCGACAGGCCGCGGATCTTGCCGTCGCTTTCCGCGGCGATCTTGATCCGCTGCCACTGGTCCCGGCCGTGGTGCACGGTCATGTTGCCCTCGCTGCGCGACTCGGTCCACTTGACCGGGCGGTGCAGCCTGCGCGCGATCAGCACCGCAAGCACTTCCTCGGCGGTGACCTGCAGCTTCGAGCCGAAACCACCGCCCACGTCCGGCGCGATCACCCGCAGGTTCTGTTCTGGTATGCCGGTCACCAGGGCGAGCATGACCCGCAGCACGTGCGGGATCTGGGTCGCCGACCAGAGCGTGAACTCGTCGCCGACGCAGGAGCAGACCACGGCGCGTGGCTCCATCGCGCTCGGGATCAGCCGCTGCTGGCGGTAATTGCGCTCTAGCACGACTGGCGCGTCCCGGAATGCCGCGTCGAGGTCGCCGTTGGCGAATACCCACTCGAAGCTCTTGTTCCCGGCCTCGTGCACCTTCGGCGAGCCATCATCGAGCGCCGTGCGGATGTCGAGCACCGGCGGCAGCGGCTCGTAGTCGATCTCGATGGCTGCCAGGGCGTCAGCGGCCGCGTACTGGTCGCGGGCGATGACACACGCCACCGCCTCGCCGACGTAGCGGACCTCGTCGGTTGCCATCGGCGGGTGCGCCGGGATCACGATGTCGGGCGTGACCGGCCAGGCGCAGGGCAGGCTGCCCTGCTCAGCGGCGAAGTCGGCTCCGGCGAAAGCCGCGATGACACCGGGCTCGCGGCGGGCGGCGCTAACATCCACCGAGGTGATCCGCGCATGCGCGTACGGGCTGCGCAGGAACGCGATGTGCAGCATGCCCGGCAGCGTGATGTTGTCGGTCCAGTTGGTCTGGCCGGTGATCAGCCGGGCGTCTTCCTTGCGCAGGCGGGCCTGGCCGAGTTCCGCGGCCGGCGCCTCGGTTTGGGTGCTCATTCGCTGACTCCCGCCTCGGCAGCGCGCCGCACAGCGCGGACGATGTTCTGATAGCCGGTGCAGCGGCAGAGGTTGCCTTCCAGCCCGTCCCGGATCTCCTGGTCGCTCGGGTGCGGGTTCTCCTTGAGCAGGTCGGCCGCCGCCATGATCATGCCCGGCGTGCAGAAACCGCACTGCAGCGCATGCTCTTCGTGGAAAGAACGCTGCAGCGGGTGCAGCTCGCCGTTCGCCATCCCCTCGATGGTCGTGATCTGCGCGCCGTCCGCCTGCACGGCGAGCACCGCGCAGCTCTTGACCGAGGCGCCGTCCATCAGCACGGTGCATACGCCGCAGTTGGACGTATCGCATCCGATGGGCGTGCCGGTCTTCCCTACGACTTCCCGCAGGTAGTGGACGAGCAGCATCCGGGGCTCGACGTGATCTACGTAGCTCACCCCGTCGACTGTGACGGTAATCTCTGCCATGCGTGGTTCTCCTCCTCGCGGGACACCAGGTGCGCCTGATGCAAACCTAGGTGCGGCGGGCGTGCCGCACCAGTACCTCGCCTGGTCAGGATCGGCAACGGTGGTGTCCGTGGCGTCTCCGGGCTGGCTCGGTGTTTGTTCCGGGTTGTGCCCTGATGCGGGCGCCGGTCCGGGTGTGTGACGATCCTGGCATGATGCTCAGGACCCGCAGGCGGCAGCGCGGCCCAGCGGCGCCGCCGGGCGCGGGCCAACGGAATCCCGGCGGCCCGCGCGATGCGCCAGCGCCTGGAGCACCCGTGCCCGGTCCGCGACCGCCCGTTGCTGGCCCGCCCGACGAGCCGTCGGCCGCCCCGGCGGGAGGTGGCCGGGACTGGGTTCAGGCCGCCGTTTACGGCGGGCTCGCGCTGGCGCTGTTCCTGCTGGCCTGGCTGGCAGGCCCGCTGCTCGGCTCGGTGCCATGGCCGGTAATCGCCGCCGGGGTCGGCGCGCTGATCCTGTGGGACCAGGCCGATCCCGGGCTGCGAAACCGCCTCGCCTCATCGCAGCTTGCGCGGAGTCGGCCGGCCATTTACTGGCTTGCCCCCGGACGGCGGGCCTGGGCGCGGGGGCTGCTTGGCGGGCTGCTGGTGGTCGGCGGGATCATCGGCTTCCTCGCCTCGCGCGGCCAGCTCAGCGCGGCCAGGCACGGCCTCGCCGCGATGGCGGCGATCATCATCGGGCTGAGCGTGATCGCGGCCCCGTGGCTGCTGAGCCTGCTGCGGGAACTCGATGCCGAGCGCCGCCAGCGGATCCGCTCCGACGAGCGGGCCGAGCTCGCGGCGCATGTGCACGATTCGGTATTGCACACGCTGACCCTGATCCAGCACAGTGCCGATGATCCGCGCCAGGTCCGGCGGCTGGCCAGGTCGCAGGAGCGGCAGCTCCGCTCGTGGCTGCAATACGGCCACCACGGCGCCGTGGCGGTGACTCTGGCAACCGAGCTGGCCAGGGTGGCAGGCGAGGTTGAAGACGAGCATGGCACGGCGATCGAGGTCGTCTGCGTCGGCGACATGGAACTCGGCGAGCGCACCTCCGCCACGATCCTGGCCGCCCGCGAGGCCCTGGTGAATGCCGCCAGGCATTCAGGAGCGCCGCAGATCGCGGTTTACGCGGAGGCAGAGCCTGACCGCGTGACCATCTTCATCCGCGACCGGGGCCGGGGATTTGACGCGAACTCGGTCCCAGTCGGCCGGATGGGCATCAGGCAGAGCATCATCGGCCGGATGGAACGCTGCGGCGGGCACGCCACCGTGCGCGCGGCTCCCGGTGCCGGGACCGAGGTCGAGCTCCAGCTAGCGCGGAGATGACCAGCATGACTGACCCGGTGCGGGTAGTCATCGTCGATGATCACCAGATGTTCCGCAGTGGGGTGCGCGCCGAGCTTGGACCGCAGATCGAGGTCGTGGGGGAGGCCGGTGACGCGGTCGCCGCGGTGGCCGTGATCAGGGCGACCAGGCCCGATGTCGTTCTCCTCGACGTGCATCTTCCGCTCGGCGGCGGGGTGGAGGTGCTGCGGCAGGCGGCCACCGCGGAGGTCAGGTACCTGGCCCTGTCCGTCTCGGACGCGGCCGAGGACGTGATCGCCGTGGTCCGCGGCGGGGCCCGTGGCTATGTCACGAAGGCAGTATCCGGATCGGAGCTGACTGGCGCGATTCTCAGGGTCGCCGCCGGGGACGCGGTCTTCTCGCCCAGGCTGGCCGGCTTCGTGCTCGACGCGTTCGCCGCCGGGGCCGGCCCCGGGGCGGGCACCGGGGCGGGCACCGGGGCGGGCACCGGGGCGGGCACCGGGGCGGGCACCGGGCCGGGCACCGGGGCGGGCACCGGGACATGGCCGGCCCCGGATGCCGAGCTGGATTCCCTGACCGACCGGGAGCGCGAGGTACTGCGGCTGATCGCGCGCGGCTACGCCTACAAGGAAATCGCGAGCGAGCTTGTTATCTCGGTCCGGACGGTGGAGAGTCACGTGTCCTCGGTGCTGCGGAAGCTGCAGCTGTCGAACCGCCGCGAGCTGTCCCGCTGGGCGACCGCGCGGCGGCTGGTATGACCGGCGGCCGGTACCATCCCGGCGGCCGGAATGGCCCGGCGGCCGGAATGGCCCGGCGGCCGGAATGGCCCGGCGGCCGGAATGAGCCTGCCGCCGGAACGGGCCTACGGTGCTGAGCAGCGCTCAGCCGGTGTCGATTACCTGGAAGACCTCCGCGAGCCGGCCCTCCGGCAGGCCGCCCCGCTCAGCCGCCCGGCTCAACCAGCCGCGCAGGAACTCTTCCAGATTGTCCATGTGGCCGGTCTGGCTCACGTGCGCCCGGAGCGCGGCGACCTTGCGCAGGAAGGTCTCCGTTACATCCACGTACTGATTGGGCGCCGGGCCGCCGCCGATCCACACCTCACGCACCGTCCACGGCTGGAGTTCTTCCTCGGTAAGCAGATCGGGAAAGGCGAACTGATTGCGCGCGTCCGGGTACACGGCATCGAGCGCAGCGGATCCGACCGCACGATGATCGGGATGGCTGGCGCCGGTACGCGCGTAGTTGCGCTCCGGCGACGGGCAGGCCACCCGGTCGGGCCGGACCTGCCTGATTACCCGCGCCAGGTCCTTGCGTAGCTCAAGTGAGGCTTCCACCCGGCCGTCCGGGTAGCCGAGGAACCGCAGGTCAAAAACGCCGACTTGCTTGGCGGCGGCGGTCTGCTCGGCGCGCCGCAAGATGGCCATCTCGGGGCGGGAGATGCTCGGGTCGCTGCCGCCTGCGTCCCCGTCGGTGACTATGCAGTAAACGACGTCAATTCCGGCGTCGGTCCAGCGCGCGACCGTGCCGGCCGAGCCGAAGTCCACGTCGTCGGGATGGGCAGCGATGACCAGGATGCGGGTTACCTCGGAGTCGTCCAGCACGCTCATGATCCTAACGGGCCGCGGCGTATGCAGGCCGCCGAGGCGCACCCGGCGGGCCGAGTGCGGCCCGGCAGCCAGCAGCTTCAGCTGGCAGTCTCGGGCATCCAGTCCGCAACTGACGGCTCGGGCAGCTGCTCGCTAGCCGGTGCTAGCGCCGGCGCGTCCTTTTTCTTGTCCCGCAGGGCGAGCGCGGCCGCCAGGCAGGCCAGCGGAACGGCCGGGATGACATACCGGTAGGTGTACTCGTGTTCGGCCACCGGCAGGATCATGACGATCGCGGCGGCTGCCCAGACGAGGGCACCCGCGGCGGTGCGAGTGCGCCGGACGACGATGCCGGCCAGTCCGACCAGCAAAATCAGCCCGAACAACGGACCAGGCAGGTGAATATGGTCCTGGTACCGCGAGACCAGGCCCGCCCACGGTTCCTGCAGCCGGGTCCCGGTGTGCACGCCCAGGTACGGCCCGATCCCCGCGGTGGTGCCGGCATATCCCCGCACAGCGGCCAGCATGTACCGGCGGTCGGCCGTCGTGAGGTAGACCGCGTCGGGCTGCGTGCCCGGGAAATGCAGCTGGTCCGACCTGATGAACGCCCTGATTACGCCGCTCCCCACGACCTTGGCGTAGGCCAACGGCTGGGCTTCGATCGCGCGGATCGCGAAGTCCCTCGCGCGGGCGTTGTTCGCCGGTGTGAATCCAGCCGTGTCCGGGACCAGCCCGGTCGAGCGCGGCTGCCACAGCCAGGCATGATGATCCCAGAGGTACTGCCTTGGCAGCAGCCGGTAAGTGGCCGTCGGATGTAGCCGCGACCGCGGCTGCCTGCCCGGACACAGGCTCAGCAGGTCGGCAGGCGGCTTGATCGTTGCGCAGTTCGCGAAGCTCATGGTCCGCGACCACAGGAACAGCCCGTCGCTGTTGGTCAGCCCGACGTTGCCGGATACCGAGGCGAACCACGCGACGTACGCTGCTACCGGCAGCAGCCCGGCACCGAGCGCCGCCACGGCGGCGCGCCAGCCGGACCGCCTGATCAGCAGGTAGCCGGCCATCAGGATGATGAGCGGCAGCGTGGTAGGCCGGACAATCGCCGATGCGCCCATTAGCAGCGCCGCGGTGGCCGACCGCGTCACCGACGGCGACTTGCGGAGCAGCAGCACGGTGAAGGCCGCAATCATCAGGGACATTGCCAGGATGTCCGCCATCACCAGTTGCTCGATCAGCAACTGCGCCGGGTCGAACAGCACCGGCGCCGTCGCCAGCACCGCTATCCAGCCCGGCACGCTCCGGCGCCGCAGCACCACGTAGATCATCACCGCGATGCTCAGGCCGAGCAGGTGCTGCAAGCCGGCGATCAGCAGCAGTGAATGAAACGGCCGCAGCAGCCACAAGTACACCGCATACCCACTCGGGTTCACCGGGTTGGGCTGCAGATGCGTCGCGTCCCACAAGTAGTCATAGGTATCCAGCTTGAACAAGGCCGCAGGCGCGAATCCGGCCATGACCACGGCCCGCAGGACGACGCTGAGACCGAGCGCCGTCGCGAAAAGCCAGTGCCGGCGGGCCAGGGCGAAGAGCCGGGCCAGGCCAGCACGCGACCGCTGGGCCGCGCGCTTTCCCGCGCCCAGGCTGGCCTGACGCCGGCTGGGCTGCCGCCGGTCGGCGCCAGTCGCCGGGCCGGCGACGGGCCTGCCTGGCCCGGGCACGGCAGCCCCGGGCACGGCAGCACCGGGCACGGCAGCACCGGGCACGGCAGCACCGGGCACGGCAGCCCCGGGCACGGCAGCCCCGGGCACGGCAGCCCCGGGCACGGCAGCCCCGGGCACGGCAGCACCGGGCACGGCAGCACCGGGCACGGCAGCCCCGGGCACGGCAGCCCCGGGCACGGCAGCACCGGGCACGGCAGCCCCGGCGTTCCTGTCCTCCTCGACCGTCGACAATGCCAGTCCCCTCGTCCGCATCCCGCCGCGGCGCCGACAGAGACATCAGGCGCCGACAGGGACATCATGGGCGCGGCAGCCACCCGCACGAGGCGAAAGCGAAGTTTTCACCGCATCGATACCCGCTGTTCGGCTGAAGGGGTGGCGCGAGTGAGCGACGGCATACGCCGAGCATGGCCTGGCGGCGCTCGCTCGGGTCTGGTCATGCACTACTTCAGAACATGACCTCACACACATCTACGACACCACAGATACCTTGAACCACAATTCATCAGCTGGGGAATTTTAGTGGTTAAGATGTGTCCGGCCAGAACCGGAAAAAAGTTAACCAATGTCGAATATGCCGCTCCTCGCGGGCCAGGCCGGGCCGGGCAGCGCAGCGCCGGGTAACGCAGCGCAGCGCCGGGCCGGGCCGGGCCGGGTCGGGCAGGGCAGCGCCGGCGCTGCCTAGTCCAGCGAGGACATGACGTGCTTGATCCGGGTGTAGTCCTCGAACCCGTACATCGACAGATCCTTGCCGTAGCCGGAGTTCTTGAAGCCGCCGTGCGGCATCTCGGCCACCAGCGGGATGTGCGTGTTGATCCACACGCAGCCGAAGTCCAGCCGCCTGGACATCCGCATCGCCCGGCCGTGATCGGAGGTCCACACCGACGAGGCCAGCCCGTAGTCGGTCCCGTTGGCCCAGCGCAGCGCCTCTTCCTCGTCGCTGAACTGCTGCACGGTGATGACCGGGCCGAACACCTCGTTCTGCACGATCTCGTCGTCTTGCCGGAGCGCATCAACCACGCTTGCCTCGAAGAAGAACCCGCGGGACCCGGTCTGCTTGCCGCCGGCCACCACCCGCGCGTGATCCGGCAGCCGCCCGATGAAGCCGGCCACCCGGTCCAGCTGGCTGGCGTTGTTCAGCGGGCCGAAGTCGGCGTCCAGCAGATCCGGGCCGCCTACCTTCTGGGCCTTGGCCTGCTCGGCCAGCGCCGCCACGAAGTCGTCGTGCACCCGCGCCCCGGCCAGCACCCGGGTCGCGGCGGTGCAGTCCTGCCCGGCGTTGAAGTAGCCGGCGATCGCGATCGCCTCGGCCGCCTTCGCCGGGTCGGCGTCATCGAAGACGATGACCGGGGCCTTGCCGCCGAGTTCCAGGTGTACCCGCTTCAGCCCGGCCGCAGCGGCCGCTGCGACCTCCTTACCGGCTCGCACGCTGCCGGTGATCGACACCATCTGCGGCACCGGGTGCGAGACCAGCGCCCGGCCGGTGTCCCGGTCGCCGCAGATCACGTTGAACACGCCGGGCGGCAGGAACTCGGCCATCGTCTCGGCCATCAGCAGCGTCGACGCCGGGGTGGTGTCCGACGGCTTGAGCACCATGGTGTTGCCCGCCGCGAGGGCCGGCGCCCACTTCCACACCGCCATCATCAGCGGGTAGTTCCACGGGGTGACCGCGGCGCAGACGCCGACCGGCTCGCGCCGAATGAACGAGGTGAACCCGGACATGTACTCGCCGGCCGACCGGCCGTCCAGCATCCGCGCTGCGCCGGCGAAGAACCTGATCTGGTCCACCATCGGCGGGATTTCCTCGGACTTGGTCAGCGCGATCGGCTTGCCGGTGTTCTGCGACTCGGCGGCGACGAACTCATCGGCCCGGCTCTCGATCGCGTCGGCGATCCGCAGCAGGGCAAGACTGCGCTCGCCGGGAGTTGCGTCCCGCCAGCCGTCGAACGCGTCGGCGGCGGAGGCAAACGCGGCGTCCACCTCGGCATCGCCGGAAATCGGGGCAGTGCCGAAAGCCTCGCCGGTGCTCGGGTTAATCAGCTCGGCTCGCTTGTCAAACGCTGTATCGGTCCACTGCCCGCCGATAAAGTTGCGCAGCTCTTCCACCACGAGGCCTCCGTTTCAGAATCTTTTTGGTCTTTCCTTGCCCGCGGCGATGCGCCGGCTAGCTCGCGGCCGGGCTGCGCTCATCGCATGCCCATGGCGAGCCGTAATCGGTGAGCAGGTCGAGGAACGGCTCCGCCGGGAGCGCCTCCGGGCCGAGCACGCCAGCGCCGGACCAGGTGCCGGAGTCGATCAGCTCAAGTGCCACCACCGGGTTGACCGCGGTCTGCCAGACCACCGCCTGGGAGCCGTACTCGGCCATCGACCAGGCGTTGTCCACCACGTGATGCAGGTAGACCTCGCGCGGGCCGCCGTCCTTGCCGGTGCCGGTGATCCAGGTGCCCGCGCAGGTGAGGCCGCTCATCTTGTCGCCGAGCGTGGCCGGGTCGGGCAGGCACGCGGCGACCACGTCACGCGGCGACACGCTGGCCCCGCCGGCCGTGACCGGCTCGGCGGAATCGAGCCCCAGCTTGTGCAGCATCCGCAGCACGCCGATGAACTCGGCGCCGAGCCCGTACTTGAAGGTGACCCGCTGCGCCTGCACCCAGCGCGGGATCAGCAGCACCTCCTCGTGCTCGACGTTCACGCACTCGACCGGGCCGATACCTGCCGGGAAAGCGAACACCTCGGGCTCGCTGAACGGCTCGGTGGTGAACCAGCCCCGGTCGCGCTCCCAGATGACGGGCGGGTTGAGGCACTCCTCGATCGTCGTCCAGATCGAGAAGGTGGGGGCGAAGTCATAGCCGGCCACGACCAGGTTCGCGCCGTCCCTGACGCCGATATCCCGGATATCGCTGAACATGGTGTCGGCCGCGTGCCGGGCGAAGATGTCGGACAGCCCCGGCTCGACGCCGATGCCGACAATAGCGAGCTTCCCGCGGTTCTCCCACTGTGCGGCCAGCGCGAATTGCTCGTCACAGAGCTTGACGCCGGTCTTGCTGTAAGGCTCATCGGCGTGCGGGCGAGACAGCGACCCGGCCATGTCCAGGTAGTGCGTGCCCGCCCGCAGCGCCGCCCGGAATAGCGGCATCACGAACCGGGGATCGGTCGCGTTCATCAGGACGTCGCACGAGTGCTCGGTCGCCAATGCGGCGACCTGCTGCTCGTCCCGGGCGTCGAGCGCCACGGCGCGCCCGGATGGCCCGGCGGCGTGTTGCGCCCGCGCCAGGTCGTAGTCGGCGATGATGAGCTCGGCGAACTTACGGCGGGCAGCGATCCGGGCGAATGCGGTGCCGACTCCGCCGGCCCCAACGAGAAGGATGCGCATACGGGCGATCCTAGCCCGGAAACAGCTGGTACCCACGAGACCAGTGGCGATGCAGAGCTGTTACAACTGAAATCGTTCCAACGGATAGTAATTCGTGCTAGAACCGTCGCACTGGGGCGCGGAAAATCGTGCCTGAGTGCCCGGGTCGTCGCACTCGGTGCCGGCACCGCCGCAATCGCGTGCCTGATCCGGCAGATCCGGGTCACCGCCAGGAGGGGTGAACATGTCCACCGCCGAGCAAACCAATGTGTCGATAGAACAAGAGGTGGACAAGGGCCTCAAAGCAGGGGCTCTTGGACTCGTTTCCACCACGATCATCGCGACCGCGTCGGTTGCGCCCGCCTACAGCATCGCCGCGACGCTGGTGTTCGTGGTCGGCGCCGTCGCGCTGCAGGCGCCCGCCGTGGCCGTCCTCGCGTTCGTGCCGATGCTGCTGTGCTCCATCGGCTACAGCGAGCTGAACAAGGCCGACCCGGACTGCGGCACCACCTTCACCTGGGCCGCCCGCGCGTTCGGGCCGAGGACCGGCTGGGCCGGCGGCTGGGCGATCATCGCCGCCGACGTGCTGGTGATGGCCAGCCTGGCCCAGGTGGCCGGCCAGTACGGGTTCTTGCTGTTCAACGCCAAGGGCATTGGCTCGAACCCGACCAGCGGCTGGGTGCTGCTGGTCGGCGTGATCTGGATCGTCGTGATGACCTACATCTGCTACCGCGGCATCGAGGTCTCGGCGAACTTCCAGAAGGCGCTGCTCGGCATCGAGCTGGTGATGCTGCTCGTGCTGTCGGTCACCGCGCTGGTGAAAGTGGGCACCGGCAACGCGCCGCCCGGCCATCTCACGCCGAGCCTGGCCTGGTTCAACCCGTTCCACATCACCAGCTTCAGCGCCTTCGCCAGCGGCATCATCTTGATGGTCTTCATCTACTGGGGCTGGGACACGGCGGTCGCGATCAACGAGGAGACCAAGGACAAGAACAAGACCCCGGGCCGCGCGGCGATCCTGTCCACCGTGATCCTGCTGGTCACCTACGCCATAGTGATCTTGTCCATGGAGTCGTTCGCCGGGATCAAGTCCACGGGCAACGGCCTTGGCAATGTGGCGAACGCCGGTGACGTGCTGTCAGTCCAGGGCAATCTCGTCTTCGGCACGTCCGGCTTCGGCTCGTTCCTCACCCACCTGCTGCTGCTGATGGTGCTCTCCTCGGCGGCCGCCTCGACCCAGACGACGATCCTGCCGACCGCCAGGACCACGCTCTCGATGGCGGTGTACAAGGCGATACCGCCCCAGTTCGCCAAGATGCACCGGAAGTACCTGACCCCGACCGTCTCCACGATCACCATGGGCGCCATCTCGATCGCGGTCTACGTGGCCTTCAACTACAGTTCCAACGGCATCGGGGTCATCGGCGACGCGGTGATCGCAATCGGCCTGTACATCGCGTTCTACTACGGGCTGACCGGCTTCGCCTGCGCCTGGTACTACCGCCGGAACCTGACCAGCAGCGCGCGCAACCTGTGGATGCAGGGCATCCTGCCGGTCACCGGCGGCGTGATCCTGTTCTTCCTCGGCGGCTGGAGCGTCTGGCTGGATTACGACGTGGCCACCGAGAACGACTACACGATGTGGACGGTGCCGTTCATCCACTGGCAGATCGGCGGCGCGTTCGTGATCGCCGTGATCTGCGCGATCGTCGGGGTGGCCGGCTACCTCTATTGCAAGAGGGACAACCCGGCGTACTTCGAGAAGCAGACGCTGACCAGGGCCACCCCGACACTGGTACCGGACGAGTAGCCGGCCGCGGCCTGCTGGCGTGCCCCGGCGTCGGTGCCAGCGCCTACGCTGGGGCACGTGACCGCGACGGCTGTTGACACCCTCCTGGACGGGCTGAACCCGCAGCAGCGCGCTGCCGTCGTGCACGAGGGCAGCCCGCTGCTCATCGTGGCAGGCGCAGGCTCCGGGAAGACCCGGGTGCTCACCCACCGGATCGCCTACCTGCTGGCGGCCAGGGAAGTGGCACCCGCCCAGATCCTGGCGATCACCTTCACCAACAAGGCGGCGGGGGAGATGGCCGCCAGGGCCGCCGCGCTGACCGGCTCGCGGGCGCGCTCGATGTGGCTGATGACGTTCCACTCGGCCTGCGTCCGGATCCTGCGCCGGGAGGCCGGCCGGTTCGGCTACCCGTCGTCGTTCTCGATCTACGACCAGGCCGACTCCCGCCGGCTGATGGCGCTGGTCTGCCGCGAGCTTGAGCTGGACGCCAAGTACCACCCGCCGAAGGGGATGGTCGCCCAAATCTCCAACCTGAAGAACGAGCTCGTCGACTACGAGTCGTTCGGCGCCCGTGCCTCCGGTTACCGGGAGAAGGCGCTGGCCGAGGCGTACGCGGAGTACCAGCGCAGGCTGGTGGCGGCCGGCGCGATGGACTTCGATGACCTGATCATGATCACGGTTAACCTGCTGCAGGCCTTCCCCGAGGTCGCCGCCGCCTACCGGAGCAGGTTCAGGCACGTGCTTGTCGATGAATACCAGGACACCAATCACGCGCAGTATGTCCTGGTCAGGGAACTCGCCGGGCAGGGAACCGGGCAACTGGCCAGGCAACGAACCGGGCAAGTTATTTTTAACGGGGACGCCGTGGCCAGTGCCTCCGGGCCGGCCGGATCGGTCGCTGAGCCGGGCAGGCCGGCGTCGCCGGACGGGCCGGCCGAGCTGTGCGTGGTTGGTGACGCCGACCAGTCCATCTACGCCTTCCGCGGCGCGACGATCAGGAACATCGAGGAGTTCGAGCGGGACTTCGCCGGCGCGCGGGTCATCCTGCTGGAGCAGAACTACCGCTCTACCCAGAACATCCTGGCCGCGGCCAACGCCGTGGTCGCCCGCAACGCCAGCCGGATACCCAAGAACCTGTGGTCGGACCAGGGCGACGGGCCGCCGATCGTCGGGTACGTCGCGGACAACGAGCACGACGAGGCCGCGTTCGTCGCCGAGGAGGTGGACCGGCTCTCTGACGCGGGCGACGCGACCCCGGGGGAAGTCGCGGTGTTCTACCGGACGAACGCGCAGTCCCGGGTCTTCGAGGAAGTCTTCATCCGGGCCGGCATGCCGTACAAGGTGGTCGGCGGCGTCCGGTTCTACGAGCGGCGCGAGGTCCGGGATCTGCTCGGCTACCTGCGGCTGATCGCGAACCCGGCGGACGAGGTGTCACTGCGCCGGGTGCTGAATGTGCCCCGCCGCGGAATCGGCGAGCGGGCCGAGGAATGCGTCGCGGCGCTGGCTAACCGCGACCGGCTGACGTTCGCCGCGGCGCTGGCCCGGCCGCAGGACGTGCCCGGCCTGGCGGCCCGCTCGACCCGGTCGATCGAGGCGTTCAACGAGCTGATTGGCGGCCTGCGCGAGATGGTGGCGGCCGGCACCCCGGTGGCCGATGTCGCCGAGGCGGTGCTTGACCGCTCCGGTTACCTGGCCGAACTGGAGGCATCGAGCGACCTGCAGGACGCGAGCCGGATCGAGAACCTGAACGAGCTCGTGTCGGTGGCCCGCGAGTACGACGGCCAGCGCCCGGACGGGTCGCTGCTGGAGTTCCTTGAGCAGGTGTCCCTGGTCGCCGACGCCGACCAGATCCCGGACGGCGAGGACCACGGCGGGCTGGTGACGCTGATGACGCTGCACACCGCCAAGGGGCTGGAGTTCCCGGTGGTCTTCCTTACCGGCTTGGAGGAGAACGTCTTCCCGCACGAGCGCTCGGTCGGCGACGAGCGGGATTCTGAGGAGGAACGGCGGCTGGCCTACGTCGGGATCACCCGGGCGCAGCGGCGGCTGTACCTGACCAGGGCGATGACCCGGGCCTGGTGGGGTCGGCCGGCCTACCACAAGCAGTCCAGGTTCCTCAGCGAGGTGCCGGCCGATCTGCTGGGCTGGCGGCGGGACGAGTCGGCCGCCACGCCGCCCGCCTCGGAGCGGCTGGCCCGGCGGCCGGGGATGAACGTGGTCGGCCACCGGCCGGTGCCGTCGCTGGCGCCGGGCGACCACGTGAATCACGACTCCTACGGACTCGGCCGGGTGCTGTCCGTGGAAGGACGCGGCGACGATCCGGAAGCCAAGATCGACTTCGGCGGGGACTACGGGATCAAGCACCTGCTGCTGCGCTATGCCCCGATCGAGAAGCTGTAGGCCGGGCCGGGGCGACCATGCCGCCGATGGCGGTTAGGCTGCCAGGTAGGAGGCAGGCCATGAGCAATAGCATCAGGGTCGTTATCGCGAAGCCTGGCCTGGACGGCCATGACCGCGGCGCCAAGGTGGTCGCCAGGGCGCTGCGTGATGCCGGGGTGGAGGTGATCTACACCGGGCTGCACCAGACCCCCGAACAGATCGTTGCCGCCGCCCTGCAGGAGGACGCCGACGCCATCGGGCTGTCGATTCTGTCCGGCTCGCACATGACCCAGTTCAGCCGGCTGCTCGAGCTGCTCAGGGAGCGTGACGCCACCGACATCACGGTGTTCGGCGGCGGCATCATCCCGGAAGCCGACATCGCCGAGCTAACGCAGCTGGGCGTGGCCAAGATCTTTACGCCGGGCGCCTCGACATCGGAGATAATCGACTGGGTCCGGTCGGAACTCGGCAGCGTCGAGGCAGTGGGCTAGGACTGGTTGGCTTGCGTGCCCAGCTGGCTGGCTGACCGGGCTGACTGGCTGGCCGCCAGGGCCGGGGCGCTTCGGCTGCGGCCCAATTCGGCCCCGCGGGCCATCCCCCACTAGGCTTCCTGCGCAGACCACAGCAGACCTTAAGGGCAGCGCGCCGGTCAGGCTGAGCGCAGGCCGGGCAGCGGACAAGGACGGACCCGAGTGGACCTGTTCGAGTATCAGGCGAAGGAACTCTTCGCGGAGTACGGCGTTCCCGTGCAGCGTGGCCGGGTCGCTGCGACACCGGAGGAGGCCAGCGAGATCGCGGCTGATTTCGCGGCCGAGGGCACGCCCCTGGTGGTAGTGAAGGCACAGGTGAAGGTCGGTGGCCGCGGTAAGGCGGGCGGGGTCAAGCTGGCTGACGGGCCGGCCGAGGCGGAGCAGGAGGCCCGCCAGATCCTCGGCATGGACATCAAGGGGCACACCGTCCACAATGTCCTGATCGCCCAGGCCAGTGACATCGCGCAGGAGTACTACCTCTCCTTCCTGCTCGACCGGGCCGCCCGGACCTTCGTCGCGATCTGCTCTGTGCAGGGCGGTGTGGAGATCGAGGAGGTCGCGCACACCAACCCGGACGCGGTGGCCAGGATCGCGGTCGATCCGCTCACCGGCGTGGATGCGGCCAAGGCAGCCGAGATCGTCCAGGCCGGGCGGCTGCCAGCAGAGGCCGCCGAGCAGGCAGCCCTGCTGGCCGAGCGGCTCTGGGCGGTGTTCGCCGACGAGGACGCCACGCTGGTCGAGGTCAACCCGATGGCGCTGACCGACCAGGGCGACGTGCTCGCCGTCGACGGCAAGGTCAGCCTGGACGACAACGCGGCTTTCCGGCAGCAGCACGCCAGGTTCGCCGATCCGAGCGCGGCCGACCCGCTGGAGGCCAGGGCGAAGGCCAAGCACCTGAACTACGTCAAGCTCGAAGGCCAGGTCGGGATCATCGGCAACGGCGCGGGCCTGGTGATGTCCACCCTGGACGTGGTCGCGTACGCGGGCGAGGAGTTCGGCGGGGTCCGCCCGGCCAACTTCCTCGACATCGGCGGCGGCGCGTCTGCCGAGGTGATGGCGGACGGCCTGGAGATCGTGCTGTCCGACCCGTCGGTCCGCAGCGTGCTGGTCAACGTGTTCGGCGGGATCACCTCGTGCGACGCGGTCGCGAACGGGATCGTGTCGGCGATCGGGATGCTCGGTGCGCGGGGTGAGCAGGTCAGCCACCCGATCGTGGTCCGGCTGGACGGGAACAACGCCGCCGAGGGCCGGCGCATCCTGGACGAAGCGGGCATCGGCGTAGTCGAGCAGGCGGCGACCATGGACGACGCGGCGCGGCGTGCCGCCGAACTGGCCGCATCGGCCGTGACGGGAGCATGAGATGGCGATCTTCCTGACCGAGCAGAGCCGGGTCATCGTGCAGGGCATCACCGGTTCCGAGGGACGCAGGCACGGCGCCAGGATGATCGCGGCCGGGACGAACGTGGTCGGCGGGACGAACCCGCGCAAGGCCGGGCAGACCGTCGAGCTGTCTGGCCGCGGGGTGCCGGTGTTCGCCACGGTGGGCGACGCGATGTCTGCTACCGGCGCTGACGTGTCGGTGGTGTTCGTCCCGCCGGCCGGCACGAAGGACGCGGTGATCGAGGCGGTCGACGCGCGGATGCCGCTGGTGATCGTGATCACCGAGGGCATCCCGGTGCACGACACGGCGGTGTTCTGGGCTTATGCATGCGCTAACGGGAACGCCACCCGGATCGTCGGCCCGAACTGCCCGGGGGTCGCGTCGCCCGGGCAGTCGAACGCGGGCATCATCCCGGCCGACATCACTACCGAGGGCCGGATCGGGCTGGTCTCCAAGTCGGGCACGCTGACCTACCAGATGATGTACGAGCTGCGCGATATCGGGTTCTCCACCGCGGTAGGCATCGGCGGCGACCCGGTCATCGGGACCACGCACATCGACTGCCTGCGCGCGTTCGAGGAAGATCCGCAGACCGACGCGATCGTGATGATCGGGGAGATCGGCGGGGACGCCGAGGAGCGCGCCGCGGCCTTCGTCGAGCGCAGCGTCACCAAGCCGGTGGTCGCCTACGTGGCCGGCTTCACCGCCCCCGAGGGCAAGACGATGGGTCACGCCGGCGCCATCATCTCCGGATCGGCAGGCACCGCGCAGGCCAAGAAGGAAGCGCTGGAGAAGGCCGGTGTCCGCGTCGGCAAGACGCCGAGCGGCGCGGCCGGCCTGGTCCGGGAGATCATGCGATCCCGCTGATCGCACGCCGTCTCAGTCGGTTACCCCGTGTCACCCCGCCTGCCAGTTACCCCGGCTGCCGTGACTGGCGTGGCGCACGATACCTGCTAAGCCCGGCGAACAGCGCCTTCCGGCGCGCCTCCGCCCTGCCTGGGCCAGACCTTGCGAGGCTTGGGCATTATGGCGACATCAGCTCTAGGCTCGCAGCGCCCGGGCGCAACGCAGGACAATGCGGCGAGAGCAGTCGGCCGGCCACGCACCGGACCGGGACAGCCGCCGGGCCCGGGCCGCCCGCTGGTAGTGACCGGCGCCATCGCCGCGGGGGCCGCCGCGGGAACCGGGCTGACGGCGCTGACCATGCTGGTGCTGGTCGGCTGGATAGCCGCGCCGCACGCGGGACTCGGCCTGACCGGGGTGCTCCGCACCGCCGCGGCACTATGGCTGGTCGGCCATCACGTCGGCTTTACCCTGCACGGGGCCGGCCGGATCGGCATGCTGCCGCTTGGCCTGGTGCTGCTGCCAGGTGCGCTGCTCTGGCGGGCCGGGCGGTGGGTGGTCAGCAGCGGCGGGGTCGCCAGGCTCCGGCATGTCGGCTACGCCGCGCTCGCCCTGGCCGTCCCCTATGCCATGGTGGCCGGCGCGCTGGCCCTGGCCGGCGCGTCCCGGCTGGCGGCGCCGTCGGCGCCGCAGGCGGTGATTGCCGGGTTCCTGCTGGCATTCACCGCTGGCGGCCTCGGCGGCGCCCGCGCCCTGGCGCCGTGGCGGCAGCTCGCTGGCCTGCTCTCGGTGCGCGCCCGCTCGGTGCTGCTGGGCAGCACCGGGGCGCTGCTGGTGCTGGTAGCGGCGGGCTGCGTGCTTGCCGGGGCCACGCTGGCCGCTCATCTCGGCAACTTCAATTCCGTCAACCAGGCGCTAGCGCCTGGCGTGATCGGGGCGATCCTGCTGCTGCTCGCCCAGCTCAGCTACGTGCCAAACGCGATCATCTGGGCGATCTCCTTCATGCTCGGCCCGGGGTTCGCGTTCGGCGCTGGCACAGCCGTGGCGCCGACCGGCTCTGCGCTGGGACCGCTACCGGCTTTCCCGATGCTGGCCGCGCTGCCAGCCGGGGTGCACAGTGCACTGCCTGCCTGGCTGTCCGTCGCGGTGCTCGCCATGCCTTACCTGGCCGGGGCATTCGGCGGGCTGCTGATGACCCGCGCCGCGCCAACGTCAGCACTTGAGGCAGCCCCGCTTTGGGGGTTCGCCTCCGGCGCGCTGGCCGGTTGCGTAATCGGCACGCTGGCTGCCTTCGCCGGCGGCCCGCTCGGGCACGGACGACTCTCGGCCGTGGGCCCGTCCGGCTGGCAGACTGCCGCGGTGGCCATCCTTGAGGTAGCCATCTCGGCCGCGGTGTCCGCTGGTTTCGCCAACTGGCTCTCGCTGCGCCGGGCGGCGGCAGCGCGGAGCGGTGCCGGCCGCCTGGCAGACGGCCTGACCGGCCGAGCGGACGGCGGCGCAGCCGGCCGCGGTCCGGGGCAAGTTGCCCGTAGCCAGCCGGTGCCGATAACGATCGCGGAGGATGACGGCGGGCACACCATCTACCTGGATCCGTGGGCAGGCGAAGGCGAGCCCGGCAACAGACAGGGCAGGCCAGCGGCCGACCACGGCCCATCTGCCCTGCCGTAGTCCGGCACTTTCCCAGCTCAGCCTTCCCCCCGGCCTCGCCTAGCGGGACGAGCGGAACCTGCTGGTCTCGGCGTTCAGCGAGCGGGTCAGCTGATCTCGGCAGGCCTGCTGCGCCGTCGGGGTGTTGGCACCAGCCATGCACCTGGAATAGGCCGAGAGTTGCTTCCACAAGACGGTGAAGGTAACGAGCAGCAAGATGCTGAACAGGACGCCGATGCCGCCGAGGATGATCGCCGAGACCGCGCCCCTGGGCCGCCCGCTGCCGGTGCGCCGCGATCGCACGACCGCCGACACGCCGAGCCAGAGCGCTATCGCGCCCACGCAGAGCGAGAACGCAACCAGGTAGACGTACCGCTGCACATTGCCGACGCCGATCAGGTCGGAGACGCCGAGCAGGCCGAACATGCTCAGCAGGCCGAGGACGAGACCCACGATGGCGCGCTGCTGCAGCGCGGGCGCGGGCGGGCGGCCGGGCTGGCGCTGGCCATTCGGCGGCGTCCCGCGCGGCTGTTTCGGCGCGGCGCCCTGCTGGGGGGCGGCCCCGTGCTGGGGGGCGGCCCCGTGCTGCGGCTCGCCGCCCGGCGCGTCCTCGGGCGAAGGGGTCGGCCCTTGCCCGGCGGGCTGCTCGGGGAAGCTCAGCGGAGGCCGCGGCGGGCTCTTGTCGGCAGGCAGTGCGGACTCCTTTCCGGGGCGTGACGACCGGTTGTCTTGCTACTGCTATTCCATCACCTTCCGCCGCGCCGCCGGCTCGGTCCGGGCCGCGCCGCGCGTCCAACGTTATGGTGACCGCATGACCGCGCGCCTGATCGTGCTCGTGTCGGGCACCGGAACCAACCTGCAGGCGCTGCTCAGCGCGTGCGCCGACGATGCGTACGGCGCCCGCGTCATCGCCGTTGGGGCGGACCGCTATGGCATCGCCGGGCTGGCCATCGCCGAACGGGCCAGGGTGCCGACCTTCGTGCACCGGATCGCCGACTACCCGGACCGGGCCGCCTGGGATCGCGCGCTGACCCAGTCCTGCGCGCACTTTAAGCCGCGGCTAATCGTGCTGGCCGGCTTCATGAAGCTGGTCGGCAGCGCGTTCCTGGAAAGGTTCGACGGGCGGGTGATCAACACCCATCCGGCGTTGCTGCCATCATTCCCCGGCATGCATGGCGTGCGGGACGCGCTGGATTATGGCGTGAAGGTAACGGGGTGCACGGTCTTCGCGGTGGACGCCGGAATCGACTCCGGCCCGGTCATCGCGCAGGCCGCGGTGCCCGTCCGCGATGATGACGACGAGGCATCCCTGCACGAGCGGATCAAGCTGGCTGAGCGCTCGCTGCTGGCCGGCACCGTGGGCCGGATGGCCCGCGAAGGGTGGACCGTCCAGGGCAGGAAGTGGAGGTTCGGCCGTTGACCAAGGTAGCGATCAAGCGGGCGCTGATCAGCGTCTATGACAAGACCGGGCTGGCCGAGCTGGCCACGGCCGTGCACGCGGCAGGCGCCGAGATCGTCTCCACCGGCAGCACGGCGGCGGCGATCGTGGCGGCCGGCCTGCCGGTGACGAAGGTCGAGGACGTGACCGGATTCGCCGAGTGCCTGGACGGCCGGGTCAAGACGCTGCACCCGGCAGTCCATGCCGGCCTGCTCGCCGATGCCCGTCGGCCGGATCACCTGGCGCAGCTTGCCGGGCTCGAGATTGCGCCGTTCGAGCTGCTCGTGTCCAACCTTTATCCGTTCGAGCAGGCGGTCACGGCCGGGTCGGCGCCGGACGAATGCGTGGAGCAGATCGACATCGGCGGCCCAGCGATGACCCGGGCAGCGGCGAAGAATCACGCCAGCGTGGCCGTCGTGACCGACCCGTCGATGTACGGGGCAGTGGCGGCAGCGCTGATCGCGGGCGGGTTCACCCTGGAGCAGCGCCGCCGCCTCGCGGCACAGGCGTTCGCTCGCACGGCCGCCTATGATGTCGCGGTCGCGTCCTGGTTCGCCTCCTCCTACGCGCCGGACGCCGTGGCGCTGGATACCGGCTGGCCGGACGTCATCGGCTCGTTGTGGACCCGCCGCCAGGCACTCCGCTACGGCGAGAACCCGCACCAGCGGGCGGCCTTGTACGTGTCCGGGGCCGGATCCGGCATCGCGGGCGCCGTCCAGGTGCACGGCAAGGCGATGTCGTACAACAACTACGTAGACGCCGACGCGGCGCGGCGGGCCGCCTTCGACTTCGCCGAGCCGTGCGTGGCGATCATGAAGCACTCGAACCCCTGCGGGATCGCGACCGGCGCCGACCTCGCCGAGGCCCATCGCAAGGCGCACAGTTGCGACCCGAGTTCGGCTTATGGCGGCGTCATAGCGGTCAACGGGGTGGTGACGGCTGGCCTTGCCCGGCAGATCGCCGAGGTGTTCACCGAGGTCGTTATCGCTGTCGGCTTCGAGCCTGATGCGCTGGAAATCCTTACCGCCGCGAAGAACCAGCGGCTGCTGTGCTGCCCGCCACCGGACGGCGCGGTCGGCGAAGAGTGGCGCCCGGTCAGCGGCGGGATGCTGCTGCAGTCAGCCGACCGGGCCAGTGAGCCAGCCGATAACCCGGCGAACTGGCAGCTGAAGGCGGGCCCGGCGGCCGACGCGGCCATGATGCGGGACCTGGCCTTCGCCTGGAAGGCCTGCCGGAGCGTGAAGTCGAACGCCATCCTGCTCGCCGCTGACTGCGGCTCGGTCGGCATCGGCATGGGCCAGGTCAACCGGGTGGACGCGGCGCGGCTGGCGGTCACCAGGGCGGGCGACCGGGCCCGCGGCTCGGCTGCGGCCAGCGACGCGTTCTTCCCGTTCCCCGACGGGCTGCTGGTGCTCGCCGACGCGGGCGTGCGCGCGGTCGCCGAGCCCGGTGGCTCTATCCGCGACAGCCAGGTGATCGAGGCGGCCGAGGCCGCCGGGATCAGCATCTACTTCACTGGCGTACGGCACTTCTTTCATTAACGGGCCAGCGGCGCCAGCCTCCCCGGCCTAGCGGTAGCGCCGGGTTCGCAACCCGCTGAATGTGGCCTTCAACGGCATCTGGCCCGCTCGATGTCACATCTATCGGGTTGCCAGGCCGCAAGCTGCGGCAGAATGAGCCGCGATGAGCGCACGAATCCTGGACGGCAAGGCGGCCGCCGCCGCGATCCGCGAAGACCTGACCCGCCGGGTCGGTGTGCTGGCCAGCCGCGGCCGCATGCCAGGGCTGGCCACCGTGCTGGTCGGCGACGATCCGGGCAGCCGCGTCTACGTGAACGCCAAGCACCGGGACTGCGCCCAGGTCGGGATTGTCAGCATCCGCCGCGACCTGCCGGCCGACGCCAGCCAGCAGCAGGTCGAGGACGTGGTTGACGAACTGAACGCCGATCCGGCCTGCACCGGCTACATCGTCCAGCTGCCGTTGCCGCCGGGACTTGACCCGCAGCGGGTCCTGCACCGGATGGATCCGGCCAAGGATGCCGACGGCCTGCACCCGGTGAATCTCGGCCGGCTGGTACTCGGCGAGCCCGGCCCGCTGCCGTGCACCCCGCACGGGATCGTGGTGCTGCTGCGCCGTTACCAAGTGCCGATCGCCGGCGCGGAGGTGACGGTGATCGGCCGCGGCATCACCGTCGGCCGCTCGCTCGGCCTGCTGCTGACCCGCCGCAGCGAGAACGCCACAGTCACGCTCTGCCATACCGGCACCAAGGATCTCGCCGCCCACACCAGGTCCGCTGACATCGTCGTGGTGGCAGCCGGGCAGCCCGGCCTGCTGACCGCGGACATGATCCAGCCCGGCGCCGCCGTGCTCGATGTGGGTATCACCAGGACCGCCGCCGGGCTGGTCGGCGACGTCAGCCCCGGTGTCGTTGAGGTGGCTGGGTATCTCGCCCCGATGCCCGGCGGAATCGGCCCGATGACCAGGGCGATGCTGCTGGCCAACGTGGTAGCGGCCGCGGAGCTCGGCGGCTGACCGGAGTATCCGCGGGGCATCCACGGCGGCGCAGCCAGCCGGACGGTCGGACCGAACCGAGTTCTACTAACGGGTAATATGACCGGGCGCGGACCGACCGGGTACCCCGTGTGCAGGACGCCGGCCCTGTTTGACAGGCTTTACCTGCCGCTGCCCGGGCTGGTAAGCCCAGCCGGGCCGCATGGGCCCAGCCGGGCCGTACTGCTTGACAGAGGGAGGTCGGCCGCCGGTGATGAACATCGTCGTCTGCGTGAAGCAGGTCCCCGACACGTGGTCCGAGCGCACGCTCAAGCCCGCTGATTCCACCCTGGACCGCGAGTCAGCGGACGCGGTGATCAACGAGCTCGACGAGTACGCGATCGAGGAGGGCTTGCGCCTCGCCGAGGCCAACGGCGGCGAGGTAACCATCCTTTCGATGGGCCCGCCGAGGGCAACCGAGGCCATCCGCAAGGCGCTGTCGATGGGCGCCGACAAGGCGGTGCACCTCGTGGACGACGGGCTGGCAGGCTCGGACGCGCTGCAGACGTCTGAGGCGATCGCCGCCGTGCTCGGCCGGATCGGCTTTGACCTGGTCATCCTCGGGTCAGAATCAACCGACGCCAGGATGGGCGTGCTCGCGGCGATGCTGGCCGAGCGGCTCGGCGTGCCGCAGCTGTCCTTCGCCAGCAAGGTGGAGACGGACGGCCAGGAAATCCGGATCCACCGCCAGACCGACTACGGCTACGACAAGGTCGAGGCCAGCCTGCCGGCCGTGGTAAGCGTGGTCGAGAAGATCAACGAGCCGCGCTATCCCTCCTTCAAGGGAATCATGGCGGCGAAGAAGAAGCCGGTGCAGATCCTCAGCCTGGCCGACGCCGGGATCGATCCCGCCCACGTCGGGCTCGCCGCCAGCGCCACGGAGGTGGTGAGCTTCGCCAGCCGCCCGGCCCGGCAGGCCGGCACGACCGTGAAGGACGAGGGCGACGGCGGCACCAAGGCGGCCGAATTCCTCGCCGCGCAGAAGTTCATCTGAGCTCCAGCCGAGCCGATCTCCCAGCGTCCATCTGACCGAGCCGAATCTGACCGAGCCGAATCTATCGAGCCGAATCTGATCGAGCCGATCTGAGCAGGTCCCAGCGGAAGGCTGCCACACATGGCTGAAATCCTGGTTCTCGCCGAGCACTCTGGCGAAACCGTCAAGAAGGTCACCAGCGAGCTGCTGACCCTGGCCCGCCGGTTCGGCGAGCCCGCGGTGGTCTGGGCCGGAGACGGCGCCGAGGCAGGTCGCGAACGGCTGGCCGAGTACGGCGCGGCTAAGGTCTACGTCGCGGTCGGCCGGGAATTCGATGACTACGTCGTCGCGCCGAAAGCCGAGCTGCTGGCCAGCCTGGTCGCGGCCGGCTCTCCCGCCGCGGTGCTGGTGCCCAGTACCGCGGAGGGCAGGGAAATCGCCGCCAGGCTGGCGGTCAAGACCGGCTCCGGGCTGATCACCGACGCGGTGGGCATCGACGACGACCTGATCGCCGAGCAGTCGATCTTCGGCGGCGCGATCGTGGTGAACTCCAGGGTCAAGTCCGGCACGCCGATCATCGCGGTGCGGCCAAACGCCGTCACGCCGGAGCCCGCGCCCGGCGCTGCCGAGCTCGTCCCAGCCGGCACCGAGGTCAGCGACGCGGCGAAGAGCGCGCGCATCACCGAGCGCATGGTCTCCACCGGCGGCGAGCGCCCCGAGCTCACCGAGGCGTCGATTGTGGTATCCGGCGGCCGCGGCGTCGGCAACGCGGAGAACTTCGCGCTGATCGAGAAGCTCGCCGACGCACTCGGCGCCGCCGTCGGCGCGTCCCGCGCGGCTACCGACGCTGGCTGGTACCCGCACCAGTTCCAGGTGGGCCAGACCGGCAAGACCGTCTCGCCGCAGCTGTACCTCGCCATCGGTATCTCTGGCGCGATCCAGCACCGGGCCGGCATGCAGACCTCGAAGACGATCATGGTTATCAACAAGGACCCGGAAGCGCCGATCTTCGAGCTGGCCGATTTCGGCGTCGTGGGTGACTTGTTCTCGGTGGTGCCACAGCTCGTCGATGGAATACGGCAGCGATCCGCCGGCTGAGCAGCGGGCCGTCCGCGGGCCTGGCAAGGCTAGGCTAAGTCCCGTCATGACATATCCCGAGAACGTCACCGGTCGCAGGTCAGGCCCGGACCGCGCCGTGTATCTCGATCATGCGGCGACTACGCCAATGCTGCCAGCGGCCCTTGCCGTGATGACCGAGGAGCTGGCCCAGCTCGGCAATCCCTCCTCGCTGCACAACCAGGGCCGCCGGGCGCGCCGGGTGGTCGAGGAGTCGCGGGAGCAGATCGCCGAGGCTTGCGGAGCGCGGCCGAGCGAAGTGGTATTCACCAGCGGCGGCACCGAGGCTGACAACCTTGCCGTCAAGGGACTGTTCTGGGCCCGGCGGGCGGCGCGGCCCAGATTCCGGCGGATCCTGGCCGCGGCGACCGAGCATCACGCCGTCCTTGACTCGGTCAGCTGGCTGGCCGAGCACGAGGGAGCCGAGGAATGCTGGCTGCCCGTCGACGCCGCCGGGATGCTCAGCCCGGCGACCGCACGCGAGCTTATCGAGCGCGACCCCGGCAGCGTCGCGCTGGTGAGCGTGATGTGGGCGAACAACGAAGTCGGGGCCGTGCAGCCGATAGCCGAGCTGGCCGCGGTCGCCCGCGAATACGAAATCCCGTTTCACAGCGATGCCGTCCAGGCGGCCGGCCAGCTGCCAGTCAGCCTGGCCGGCAGCGGCGCCACCGCGCTGAGCATCACCGGGCATAAGATCGGCGGCCCGGTCGGGGCCGGCGCGCTGCTGCTCTGCCGGGGCGCGGACCCGGTGCCGATCCTGCACGGCGGCGGGCAGGAGCGTGACGTGCGATCCGGCACCCTGGACGCCCCGGCGATCAGGGCCTTCGCCACTGCCGTGGAGATATCGCGGCTGCGCCGGGACGGCGAGGCGAAGCGGCTGGCCGCGCTCAGGGACGACCTGATCGCCCAGGTGCTCGCTGCGGTTCCCGAAGCGATGCTGAACGGCCCGCCCCCCGGGCCGGACCGGCTGCCGGGCAATGCGCATTTCTCGTTTCCCGGCTGCGAGGGCGATGCGCTGCTCATGCTGCTCGACGCGAAGGGCATCGCCTGCTCCACCGGCTCGGCCTGCACGGCGGGAGTGGCACAGCCAAGCCATGTGCTGCTCGCAATGGGCGCGGACAACGCCAGGGCCCGCGGCTCGCTGCGGTTCTCACTCGGCCACTCCTCGATCCAGCAGGATGTGGATGCCCTCGGCGCTGCTATCGGCGAGGTAGTGCAGCGCGCCCGCCGCGCCACGGGCCGCTAGCCCGCCAGGCGGCTGACGCACTCCCCGGGCATGTCGGTCCCGGCACGGATCTTCCGCGGGGCGAATACCCTCGTAGGCGTGACTCGACTGCGCGTGCTAGCCGCCATGTCCGGCGGCGTTGACTCGGCGGTGGCCGCCGCCAGGGCCGCCGAGGCAGGCCACGATGTGACCGGCGTCCATCTCGCGCTGTCGGCGAACCCGAGTTCCTACCGGACCGGTGCCCGCGGTTGCTGCACCCTGGAGGACGCGCGCGACGCCCGGCGGGCAGCGGACGTGATCGGTATCCCGTTCTACGTATGGGACCTGGCCGAGCGGTTCCAGCACGACGTGGTGCGGGATTTCGTCGAGGAGTACGCGCGCGGCAACACCCCGAACCCATGCCTGCGCTGCAACGAGAAGATCAAGTTTGCCGCCGTGCTCGACCGCGCCGTTGCCCTGGGCTTCGACGCGGTGTGCACCGGCCACCATGCGCGGCTCAGGCCGCCCGCCGGGCACGCCAGCGCGCCCAGTCTCACCCGCAGCGTCGATGCGGGCAAGGACCAGTCATACGTGCTGGCCGTGCTGACCAGCGAGCAGCTTAGCCGCGCCATGTTCCCGCTCGGCGGAATCCAGCAAGGCCGAGGTGCGCCGGGAGGCCGCGGCCAGGGGGCTCGCTGTCGCGGACAAGCCGGACAGCCATGACGTGTGCTTCATCGCCGACGGGGATACCAGGAAGTTCCTCCGCGGTCAGCTCGGCGCCGCGCCCGGCCAGGTCGTGGACGAGGCGGGCACCGCCGTCGGCAGCCACGACGGCTCTTATGGCTTCACCATCGGCCAGCGCAAGGGACTGGGGATCGGCTACCCAGCGCCAGACGGGCGGCCCAGGTACGTGCTCGACATCGAGCCCGGGTCCGGCACCGTGACCGTCGGCCCGGCGGAATCACTCGACGTCTCGCAGATCGAAACCGGCCGCCCGGTGTGGACCGGCTGCCCGCCGCCCGCGGTGCCGTTCGACTGCCTGGTCCAGCTCCGCGCGCACGGCGCTGCCGGCCCGGCCACCGCCTGGCCGGAAGGCACCGGCCTGCGGATCAGGCTGCACTCGCCGGCCCGCGGGGTCGCCAGGGGGCAGGCCGCCGTGCTCTACGCCGCGGACACCGTGCTCGGCTCCGCCACGATCACCGGCACCGACCGGGCGACGGCACCGGCCCGGGAGCCGGGTTCAGGACCTCCCCGGCTGGGCGGCGGCGCTTCCGCGGCGTGACGGCGGCGGTGGCTAGGCTTGCCGGGTGAGCCAAGACACGCAGCCTTACCCCTGGCCGGCCGGCAGCGCGACCGGCGTCGGCTCGATGCCGGGCACCGACCCGGCCGAGGCCGTCGCCGTCGTGCTCGGCGAGCTGCCTGGCTTCCCGTACCTGCCCGAGCTACCTGGCCGCGGTCCGGGCGCGGACCTGACCGGGCGGACCGCCGCGCTGCTCGTCGGCCTGGCCGTAGAGACGACCACTGGCGGCTGGAAGTTCGCGGCCCGGCCGGGCCGCGACCAGCGCCGTGCCGCCGGGTTCCTGCAGCATGACCTCGACGCGCTGGAGCAGGCGGGGGGCGGCCTGGACACCGCGCTGAAGATTCAGCTGTGCGGGCCGTGGACGATGGCCGCGACGATCGAGCTGTCCCGTAGCCAGAACCCGGCGCTCGCCGACCCGGGCGCGGTAGCCGACCTGTCCGAATCGCTCGCCGAGGGCGTCGCGGCGCACGTCGCCGAGATCCGGAAGCGGGTACCGGCCGCGCCCCTGCTGCTCCAGCTGGACGAGCCTGCGCTGCCGGCCGTGCTGGCCGGGAGCATCCCGACGGCCAGCGGGCTGAACCGGGTTCCCGAGGTCGATGCCGCGGACACGGCGGCCGGCCTGCGCACGGTGCTCCGGGCATCGAAGGCATTCGGCATCGTGCACTGCTGCGCCGGGGAAATCCCGTTTCAGCTAATCCGGGAGTCCGGGGCCGGGGCCATCGGCTTTGACCTGCGCCTGCTGCGGCGCGAGGACGAGGACGGGCTGGCCGAGGTGGCAGAAGCTGGCCTGGGCATACTGGCCGGCGCCGGGACAAACGTGGTGAAACGGGAACTCCGCGCAGCATCGCCTGCCCCGCGCGATACGGCTGCCGGGGTGATCGGGCTATGGCACCGGATCGGGCTGCCGAAGGCCGGGCTGGCCGAGCAGGTGGTCATCACCCCGGCCTGCGGGCTGGCCGCCGAGTCGCCGGCCGGGGCGCGGGCGGCGCTCGCCAGCTGCCGCGAGGCCGCGCGGATCCTGCCCGAGCTGATCGAGGAAGGCCACCGGTGACCGGGCCTGCCGCCGCTGACACGCCGGAGCCCGCCGTCGCCGACGCGACCGCCCGGCACCGGCACGCCGACCTCGCCGCGGACATCACCGAGCACAACTACCGCTATCACGTGCTCGACTCGCCGCTGGTCTCCGACGCCGAGTACGACACACTGATGCGCGAGCTACGGCAGCTGGAGGAGCGCTACCCGGACCTGCGTAGCCCGCAGTCGCCGACCCAGCAGGTCGGCGGCGCGATCTCCACTGACTTCACGCCGGTGCAGCACCTGGAGCGGCTGCTCAGCCTGGACAACGCGTTCTCCGCCGCGGAGCTCGACAGCTGGGCGGCGCGGGCCGACCGGCTTGGCAGCGCCGCGTCGCTGGAGACCGTCGGGCCGTACCTGTGCGAGCTGAAGATCGACGGCCTGGCGATCGCCCTGGTGTACCAGGGCGGGCGGCTGGTCCGGGCGGCGACCAGGGGCGACGGGGTCACCGGCGAGGACGTGACGCCGAACGTCAAGACGATCGCCGCCGTGCCGGCCCGGCTGGCCGGCTCCGGCTGGCCGGACACGCTGGAGGTGCGGGGCGAGGTATTCCTGCCGGTCGCCGCGTTCGGTGAGCTGAACGAGCGGCTGACCGAGGCGGGCCGGGCGCCGTTCGCCAACCCGCGCAACTCGGCCGCCGGGTCGCTGCGGCAGAAGGACCCGCGGGTGACCGCGACCCGGCCGCTCGGCCTGATCGTGCACGGGCTGGCGGTGCCCGGTGAGGACGCCGGCGGCGGCGGCATGCCGTCCCCGGACGCGGCCGGCCTGCCGGCCGCCGCCCCGGACACCCAGTCCGGCTGGTACGAGCTGCTGCGCGGCTGGGGCCTGCCGGTCAGTGACCTGGTCCGGGTGGTTCCCGGCCTGGCCGGGGTGCGTGACTACATCGGCAACTACGCGGAGCACCGGCACGATACGCCGTACGAGATCGACGGGGTGGTGGTCAAGCTCGACCGGCTGGCGGTGCAGCGTGCGCTCGGCTCGACCAGCCGGGCGCCGCGCTGGGCGATCGCCTACAAGTACCCGCCGGAAGAGGTCACCACCCGGCTGCTCGACATCAGGGTCAACGTCGGCCGGACCGGCCGGGTGACCCCCTTCGCCGTGATGGAGCCGGTGAAGGTCAGCGGCTCCACGGTGGACCGAGCAACGCTGCACAACGCCGACGAGGTGGCCCGCAAGGATGTGCTGATCGGCGACATGGTAGTGCTGCGCAAGGCCGGCGACGTGATTCCCGAGGTGGTCGGGCCGGTGGCCGACCTGCGGACCGGGACGGAGCGGGCGTTCGAGTTCCCGACGCGCTGCCCGGCCTGCGGGACCGCGCTGGCCAGGGAGGAAGACGAGGTCGACTGGCGCTGCCCGAACACCAGGTCCTGCCCGGCCCAGCTGCGGGAGCGGCTGTTCCACCTGGCCGGCCGCGGCGCGCTGGATATCGAGGTGCTCGGCTACGAGGCCGTGGTCGCGCTGCTGGACGCCGGCCTGGTGGCGGACGAGGGCGACATCTTCACGCTGACCGCCAATTCGCTCGCCAGCTGCCCGTTCTTCGTGGTCAAGCAGGGAACGCTGAGCGCGAACGCGGTGAAGCTGCTGCGCAACCTGGAGGAGGCCCGCACCCGGCCGCTCTGGCGGATCCTGGTCGCGCTGTCGATCAGGCACGTCGGGCCGACCGCCGCCCGCGCGCTCGCCGCCGAGTTCGGCTCGGTGGACGAGATCGCGGCGGCGACCGCCGACCAGCTGACCGCCGCCGATGAAGTCGGCCCGACGATCGCCGCCTCGGTGATCGACTGGTTCGCGGTGGACTGGCATCAGGCGATCGTGGCAAAGTGGCGCAGCGCCGGCGTCGCGCTCTCGGATCCGAATTTCACCGGTGGCTCCCGCGCTGCCCGGCCGCTGACCGGCGTCACGGTGGTCATCACCGGCACGCTCGCCGGTTACAGTCGGACCGAGGCCGGCGAGGCGGTGCAGCAACTCGGCGGGAAAGTGGCAGGCTCGGTCTCGAAGAAAACCAGCTTCGTCGTGGCCGGGGAGAACCCGGGGTCTAAGTACGACAAGGCCGCCTCGCTCGGCGTGCCGATCCTGGACGAGGCTGGCCTGACCGTATTGCTGGAGCGGGGGCCGGATGCGGCCCGCGCGGCGGCGGTGGCTGGTCCGCCGGGCATGGAGGGTGCCGACGGTGCCGGCGGGGCCGGCGGGCCTGCTGATCGCGGTGCTGCCGCCGAGGCGGCTGGTGCTGATTCGGCCAGCTGATTCGCCGAAAATATGCAAAAAGATCAGGTCATGGCCTGCTGTGCCGAAAGGTTGTAACGGATCGTATGCAATTGGCTTCGGCAAGTATGGTTTTCGCCGTACGCTTCTCAATGAGCAGCAGGAGCATTCGCCTATCGCCGCGGTTGCCCAGCGCGTGAGGATGCCCATGAAGGACCCGAACGACACCAGGGACATCGGCCCGCGGCCCGGTTCGCCGCTCTGGATTCACATGACCGGGGTAACGGGCGCGGGCGTCGTGGTCCTCGCCTGGGCGGTGAGCCGGCTTGGCCTGGCGGGCCGAAATAGCCTGGCGCACGACCCGAGGTTCTGGGTCATCGCGGCGCTAGTCGTGATCGGCGAGGTGCGGCCGATAGCGACGCCCGGCCGGTCCGGCCCGGACGCGGCCGTCGTCTCGGTCGCCTTCAGCTTCGCCGCGTTGCTGTTCTGGGGGTTCCCTGTCGCCGCCCTGCTGCGGGTACTCTCCACGGCCTTAGTCAGCGCGGCGAAGCGCAATGCACTGCACCGGATCGCGTTCAACGCGGGTCAGCTCACGCTCAGCCTCGGAGCAGCCGGGATAGTGATCGCGGCCGCCAGGCTGCACCCGGCACCCGGCGATCCATGGCTGCCGGACGGCCACGGGCTGCCCAGCGTGGCGCTGGCCGCGATCGCCTACTTCGTCGTCAACTTCCTGCTGGTCGGCACCGCGGTAGCACTGCACGCGCGGTCATCGTACTTCCGCACGCTGCGCTCGAACCTGCCCTACCAGGCCTTCGCCAACTTCGTTTTGCTGTCTGCCGCGCCGCTGATCGCGGTGGTGGTGAGCCGCTCGCCGATGCTGCTAGTGCTATTCCTGCTGCCGCTGACCGCCGTCTACGTCAACGCCGAGATCCTGGTGCAGCGGGAACACCAGGCCCACCACGACGAGCTGACCGGCCTGTCCAACCGCAAGCTGCTGGTACGGAAGACCGAGGAGGCGCTGGCCGAGGCGGCCAGATCGGGCCGCGCGGTCGGCTTCCTGCTGCTGGACCTGGACCGGTTCAAGGAGGTCAACGACACGCTGGGGCACCCGGCCGGCGACCGGCTGCTGCGGCTGGTGGCGCACCGGCTGACGCACAGCGTCCGGCCGGGTGACATCGTGGCCCGACTCGGTGGCGACGAGTTCGCCGTGCTGCTGCCGCCGATCCGGGAGGTGAGCGCGGCCCGCGAGGTCGCCGCCCGGCTGCGCGCCGCCATCGCCGAGCCGATCCGCCTGGAAGGCATGTCGATCGAGATCGAGGCGAGCGTCGGGCTGTCGCTCTACCCGGACGACGCGACCGGGTTCGAGCTGCTGATGCAGCATGCCGACGTCGCGATGTACCTGGCCAAGGAACGCCGCACCGGCGTGGAGCGGTACATCGCCGATGCCGACCGCAACTCCCCCGCGCGCCTCGCGCTGCTCGGTGACCTGCGCCGCGGCATCGACCGCGGCGAGCTTGAGCTGCAGTTCCAGCCAAAGGTCTTCCTGGCGGACCGCCGGACCGCCGGGATGGAGGCGCTGGTGCGCTGGCGGCACCCGGTCCGCGGCACGATGCGACCGGATGAGTTCATCCCCATGGTCGAGCACTCCTACCTGATGCACGACCTCACGGCGCGGGTGGTGGACATGGCCCTGGCCCAGGCCGCGAAGTGGTGGCGGGACGGCCTGCCGGTGCAGGTATCGCTGAATGTCGCGGCCAGGGACCTGCTCGACGCCGGCCTCGCCGAGACGATCTCCCGCGGGCTGGCCAAGACCGACCTGCCGCCGGATGCGGTCCTGCTGGAGATCAACGAGCGGGTGCTCAGCAGCGAGCCAGCTCATGCGGTCACCGCGGCGGAGTGCCTGGCCTCGCTCGGCATCGCGCTCAGCCTGGACGACTTCGGCACCGGCTACTCCTCGCTGGTCCGGCTCCGGCAGCTGCCGGTCAGCGAGGTGAAGATCGACTCTTCGTTCATCCGCCGGATGCTGGCGTCCGCCGACGATGAGGTAATAGTGCGTTCAATGGTGGACCTGGTGCATGCCCTGGGCATCCGCTCGGTCGCCGAGGGCGTCGAGTCAGCCGAGGTGGCGTCCGCGTTGCAGCTGATGGGCTGCGACGCGGCCCAGGGGTGGTATTTCAGCAGGCCGCTGAGCGCAGCGCTGGCCACCGTGTGGCTGGCGGAGCACGGCGCGCCCGGCGCCCGGCGCCCGGCGCCCGTGGCGGCCGGCCCGGCGCCCGGGCCGGCCTGCCGGCGCCGGCGGCGACCGACTGGACTATAGGCATCCCGCGGCCAGCCGGCGTCCCGGCATCGCCCGGCCCGGCGCCGCGGCAGCCCAGTCCCGCCCCGCGGCAGGGCAGTCCCGCGCAGCTGCAGGACGGCGTGGCACCGCGCCAGGGCATGGCCGCCCTGCGGCCGGCCGCGCCATCGCCGCGGCCTGCGTCTTTGGCGCTGCGGCCGGGCGGCGCCCCAGCGTCCGCTGCCGGCACCGTCGTGCGCTGGCGGTAAATGGCGTCGGCTGCGGCCCGGCCCGCCCCTAGGATGGCGTCCATGTCTATTACCCGCGAGGAGGTCGCCCACCTGGCCAGGCTGTCGAGGCTGGCCCTCGGCGAGGATGAGCTCGACCGGTTCGCCGGCCAGCTCGACGTGATCATCGCCGCGGTGGCCAGGGTGCAGGAGGTCGCCGCCGACGGAATCCCGCCGACGACGCACGCAGTGCCGGTGACCAATGTCTTCCGCGCGGACACGGTGGTGCCTCCGCTCGGTGCCGAGGCCGTGCTCAGCCAGGCGCCGTCGGCCGAGCTGGGCCGCTTCCGCGTCCCGCGCATCCTGGCGGGGGACTGATCATGAGCGACGAGCTGACCAGGATGACGGCGGCGCAGATCGCGGCCGCGGTGGCGGCGGGCGAGGTGTCCGCGGTGGAGGTCACCCGGGCGCACCTGGACCGTATCGACGCCGTCGACGACCGGCTGCACGCCTTCTTGCACGTGGCGGCCGACGGCGCGCTGCAGGCCGCCCGCGACGTCGACGACAAGCGTGCGTCCGGCCAGCCACTCGGCCCGCTGGCCGGGGTACCGGTGGCGCTCAAAGACCTCTTCACCACCACGGACATGCCTACCACCTGCGGATCGGCCATCCTGGACGGCTGGCAGCCGCCGTATGACGCGACCATCACCGGGCGGCTCAGGCGGGCCGGGATGATCATCCTCGGCAAGACCAACATGGACGAGTTCGCGATGGGCTCATCGACCGAGAACTCGGCGTTCGGCTCGTCCCGCAACCCCTGGGATCTGCGCCGGGTGCCCGGCGGCTCGTCCGGCGGCTCGGCCGCTGCCGTTGCCGCGTTCGAGGCCCCGCTGGCGATGGGCACCGACACCGGCGGGTCAATCCGGCAGCCGGGGGCGGTCTGCGGCATCGTCGGGGTGAAGCCCACGTACGGCGGCTCGTCCCGGTACGGCGTGGTGGCGTTCGCCTCGTCGCTCGACACGCCGGGGCCGCTGGCCCGCACGGTGCTGGACGCCGCGCTGCTGCACGAGGCCATCTCCGGGCACGACCCGTGCGACTCGACCTCGGTGGACGCGCCGGTCCCGCCGGTAGTGGCCGCCGCCCGGCAGCCGGACGTGGCCGGGCTGCGGATCGGGGTGGTCACCGAGCTTGGCGGGGAGGGCTACCAGCCGGGCGTCATCGCCAGGTTCCACGAGGCAGTCGAGCTGCTCGAATCGCTCGGCGCCAAGGTCAGCGAGGTCTCCTGCCCGCACTTCAGCTACGCGCTGCCGGCCTACTACCTGATCGCGCCGAGCGAGTGCTCGTCGAACCTGGCCCGCTTCGACGCGATGCGGTACGGCCTGCGGATCGGCGACGACGGCACCCGCAGCGCCGAGGAGGTCATGTCGCTGACCCGCGCCGCCGGGTTCGGCGCCGAGGTCAAGCGCCGGATCATGCTCGGCACGTACGCGCTGTCCAGCGGCTACTACGATGCCTACTACGGCAAGGCACAGCAGGTCCGCACGCTGATCACGCGGGATTTCGACGCGGCTTTCGAGCAGGTCGACGTGCTGGTCTCGCCGGCCACTCCCACTACGGCGTTCCCGATCGGCGAGCGGGCCGACAACCCGATGGCGATGTACCTGGCAGACCTGTGCACGATCCCGTCCAACCTGGCGGGCAATGCGGCGATCTCGGTGCCGTGCGGCCTGGCGCCCGACGACGGCCTGCCGGTCGGGCTGCAGATCATGGCGCCGGTGCTGGCCGACGACCGGATGTACCGGGTCGGCGCGGCGGTGGAAGCAGCGCTCGGCCGGCGTCGGGGGCATCCGCTGCTTGACGAGGCGAACGGGCTCAGCGAGGCCGACCCCGGCGAGAGGGCGGAGCGGTGACCGAGACGATCACGACAGTCCCCTTTGACGAAGCCGTTGCCAGGTACGAGCCGGTCATCGGGCTGGAGACGCACGTTGAGCTTGGCACCGTGACGAAGATGTTCTGCGGCTGCCCGGCCGGATTCGGCGCCGAGCCGAATGCCGCCGTCTGCCCGGTCTGCCTTGGCCTGCCCGGCTCGCTGCCGGTGGCCAACCGGGCCGCGATCGAGTACACCATCAGCATCGGGCTGGCGCTGAACTGCTCGATCGCGTCCTGGTGCCGGTTTGCCAGGAAGAACTACTTCTACCCGGACATGCCGAAGGACTTCCAGATTTCCCAGTACGACGAGCCATTGTGCACCGACGGCTGGCTGGACATCACGATCGACGGCGCTGACTTCAGGATCGGCATCGAGCGGGTCCACCTGGAGGAGGACACCGGCAAGTCGCTGCACGTCGGCGGCGCGACAGGCCGGATACACGGCGCCGCCTACTCGCTGGTCGACTACAACCGGGCGGGCATCCCGCTGGTAGAGGTCGTCACCAAGCCGGTGCCGGGCACCGGCGCGCTCGCCCCGCTGGTGGCCCGGGCCTACGTCACCGAGCTGCGCGAGGTGCTCAGGGCACTCGGGGTATCCGACGTCCGGATGGAAGAGGGCTCGCTGCGCTGCGATGTCAACACCTCGCTGGCGCCTGCCGGCGCCAGCGAGTGGGGCACTCGCACCGAGACCAAGAACGTCAACTCGCTGCGGTCGGTCGAGCGGGCCGTCCGCTCGGAGATCGAGCGGCAGGCCGCAGTACTCGATGCCGGCGCCCGCGTCGTGCAGGAGACCAGGCATTTCAACGAGGAGACCGGGCAGACCACGCCGGGCCGGAGCAAGGAAGAGGCGCAGGACTACCGGTACTTCCCGGAGCCGGACCTCGTGCCGGTCGCGCCGTCGGCCGACTGGGTGGCGGAACTGCGGGGGACGCTGCCCGAGCTGCCGTCCGCTCGCCGGGCCAGGCTGCAGAGCGAGTGGGAGCTGTCCGACCTGGACATGACCGCGCTCGGCAATGCCGGCGCGCTCGACCTGGTGGCCGCCACCGTGGCTGCGGGCGCGGCACCCGCCGATGCGCGCAAGTGGTGGCTCGGCGAGCTGTCCAGGCACGCCAACGATTCCGGCACCGAGCTTGCCGCGCTGCCAGTAACACCGGCTCAGGTAGCCAGGATCGCCGGGCTGGTGGCGTCCGGGGCCCTGAACGACCGGCTGGCCAGGCAGGTGCTCGACCGGGTGCTGGCCGGGGAGGGCGACCCGGATCAGATCGTGGCCGCCCAGCGCCTCGCCGTGGTCAGCGACGATGCCACCCTGCTGGCTGCGGTCGACGCGGCCATCGCCGCGAACGCCGAAGTGGCAGCCAGGATCCAGGCCGGCAAGGTCGCCGCGGCGGACGCACTCGTCGGGGCCGTGATGAAGGCGACCAGGGGCCAGGCCGACGCCGCCAGGGTCCGCGAGCTGATCCTGCAGCGCCTCGCCCGGTCGTCGTGATGGAGATGTACGAGCCGGCTTATCCGCCAAGCCCGCTGCTGGCGCGCGCGGCCCCCTCCGAACGTGTTTACCTCAGCACCACGATTCCGTACGTCAACGGGCCCCCGCATCTCGGCCACGCGCTTGAGCCGCTGGCGCTGTCGTTCGACTTCATCCGCACCAGCAGCGATCCGCGGCACCGACCGGGCGTGCAGCAGCTCTGGCAGGCCTGCCTGGCCAGCGGCGATCTGTACCAGAAGGACTACTCAGGGCTGTACTGCGTCGGCTGCGAGCAGTTCTATAAGCCGGCTGAGCTGCCCGGTGGCTGGTGCCCCGAGCACGGCACCAGGCCGCAGGAGGTAACCGAGCGGAACTGGTTCTTCCGGCTGTCCCGGTACGCCGGCCAGCTGATTGACCTGATCAGCTCCGGACAGCTGCGGACCGAGCCGGCCGCCCGCCGGAACTAGGTGCTCCGGTTCATCCCCGACGGCCTGCAGGACTTCAGCGCCTCCCGGTCGGTGGCCCGCGCCCGCGGCTGGGGCATCCCGGTGCCCGACGATCCTGGCCAGGTCATCTACGTCTGGTGGGACGCGCTCGGCAACTACATCACGGCACTTGGCTACGGCAGTGGTAGCGGCGGCACGGATGGCGGCGAGCTCTACGCACGCTGGTGGGGCGGCGCTGGCCGCCGGATCCACCTGGCCGGCAAGGGAGTCGTGCGATTCCACGCGGCGTACTGGCCGGCCATCCTGCTGTCGGCCGGCCTGCCACTGCCTACCGACATCCTGGTCCACGACTACCTGACCATCCATGGGCGCAAGATCAGCAAGTCCGGCGGCGCCGACGTGGCGACCGACCCGGTTGCCCTGGCCGAGCGGTTCGGGGCCGACGCGGTCCGCTGGTGGCTACCGCGCGAGGTCCCGCGGGTCGGTGACGCCGACTTCACCGTCGCCCGGCTGATCGCGCGGGCCATTGACGATCTCGCCAACGGCCTGGGCAACCTGGTTAGCCGGGTGACCTCGATGGCGCATCGGGTACCGGCAGGGCCGGCTGCGCCCGGCGCCCGGGGATCCCGGCCGTGGGCGCGTGCGCAGGCGCCGGGCCGTTGCTCGCTGCTTGCCGGGCAGTGCCTGGCCGGGTCGCGGCTGCGCTGGCCGGCTACGACTTCCGGGCGGCGACCAGCGCGAGCCGGGATGTCGTTGACCTGGCGAACCGCTATGTCGGGCAGGCCGAGCCCTGGCAGCTGGCAGCCGCCGAGCGGGCTGGCGACGTGACCGCCGGGCCGCGGCTGGACGCCGTGCTCGGCGCGCTCATCGTGGCCTGCCGCACGCTGGCGGTTGAGCTGGCCCCGTTCATCCCGGCGTCGCCGCCAGGGTGACGGCGGCCTGTGACGATTCCTCCGGCCCGCTGCCCGACCCGCTGAGCCTGTTTCCCGCGGATCGGCTGACGGGACTTGATCATCAGCCTCCAGCCCGGCTGAAGCGATTTTGCGCGCAGGCCCGGCCCGGCCCGGTACCGTCGTTGCCGCCCGGCGTTTCCGCGGAAACGCGCCTAGCCACGGAACTAGCGAGGTGGCCTCGTGCGGATATGGGTGCCGACAGTGCAGGTGGCCGACGCCCTTTCCGGGCTGTCCGGCGTGACGGTGGACATCGTCAACCCGGACGATGGCTTCAACCCGGACGATGGCTTCAGCCCGGACGATGGCTTCAGCCCGGACGCCGGCCAGGCGGGTCGGCACCAGTTGCCTGCCAGCGCCGATGAGGTCGAATTTTACGTCCCGCCGTTCTTTCCCCGGCCGCCGTCGATCGCGGCGATGCGCGAGATGCCGCGGCTCAAGGTAGTGCAGTCGCTGACCGCGGGCATCGACCTGCTCCGGCCGCATGTCCCCGAGGGCGCCGTGCTGTGCAATGCGCGCGGAGTGCACGACGCGGGTACCGCCGAATGGGTTGTCGCCGCCATGCTCGCCTCGATCCGGCGGTTCCCCTATTTCACCGGGGAGCAGGCGGCGGGCCGGTGGAGCTTCCGTTTCACCGGTTGCCTGGCCGGCAAGACGGTTCTGATCGTTGGTCACGGCTCAATCGGCGCGGCAGTCGAGCGCCGGCTGAGCGGCTTCGAGGTGGAAGTGCGCAGGGTGGCGCGGCGCGCACGGGATGGCGTCAGCCCGATCGGCGAGCTCCCGGCGTTGCTGCCCGAGGCGGATGTCGTGGTGCTGCTCGCCCCGGTGACCGCCGCGACGATCGGCATGGTGGATGCGGCGTTCCTGGCCCGGATGAAGGATGGCGCGCTGTTCGTCAACGCGGCCAGGGGCTCGCTGGTGGTCACCGATGACCTGTGCGAGGAACTGCGGGCGGGCCGGCTGAACGCGGTACTAGATGTCACGCAGCCCGAGCCGCTCGGCCCGGAACATCCGCTCTGGGCCATGCCAAACGTGTTCATCACGCCGCATGTGGCCGGCTCTACCCCTGTTTCCGGGCGGTCAGCGCTGAAGTTTGTGCGGGATCAAGTGCAACGATTTAGCGACGGTCAGGAACTCCGCAATGTGATCGCGGGGGAGTACTGACTGGTCACGGGCAGGTGCCGGGCAGCGGCCAGTGGCGGCTGTTGCTGGCGTTCCCAAAGTTGTATCTCGGCGTAGGCCCTTCCTCAATCTAAGCGTGACCTCGGGCACGTAGAGTTAGGTCACATCGCTTAGTGCGAGACCGCGTTTTGTACGCCGACACCCCGCTGCACATCGCGGTGCAGCGAATCCATTGTTCTGGCTGACCGCAGCCGCGGCGCTGGCAGCGCCACGGCCGCACCGGCTCAGGGCAGCTGCCCGGCAGGCCTACCAGGGTGGGCCGGGCTCGTTGCAGGCGGCGGACGCGGCAATAAGGAGGCTCAGTGCGCTTGGTTCCGTCGGGCGATGCGCGATGAGCCTGGCCGTCCAGTCAGAAACAGCGGCCGGGGCGCTTGCGGCTGCTGCGGCTGCTGCGGTGCTGTGGCGCGGGTCGAGCCGCCACGAGGCTTCGGTGCGGCTTGCCTACCGCTGGTTCTCGGTAGTGGCGGTTGCGTGGGGGGCCGGGTTCGTGGCCCAGCAGGCGCTCATCGGCCCGCTCGGCGGGGCTGCCGTCCCGCTGACCTTTGGTGATCTGCTCTCGCTGCTCGCCTTGCCCGCGATGGTGGCCGGGTTCGCCGGCCTGGCCGCAGCAGGACGCGGACCGGGCGCGGGGCATGGACCGGGTGCCGACCGCGAGCCGGGTGCCGGGCGCGGCGCGGCCGTCCTCTTGCCGCGCGACGCCCTGGCCCGGCTCGCCGATGGCTACATTCTGGCGGCTTCGCTGTTCATCATCGGCTGGATAGCGCTATTCGGGTCGATCTATCACCGGTCCGGGGACGGCGCGGGCACGTTCGTGCTAGCGCTGCTTCACCCGCTGGCGGATCTGGCTGTGCTCGGCGTGGCATTGCAGTACGCGGTGCGGGCCTGCCGCCGCGGGATCGCGCCGTTCCTGGCGCTGCTAGCGGTCACGGTAAGCGACGCTCTCTCCGTCGGCGCCAAGGTCAATGCCGCCAGTCCGGGGATCTGGGCGCAGCTCATGCAGCTTGCCGCGTTCTTCCTGCTGGGCGCGGTGCCGCTGGCCGCAGCCGGGCTGGGCTGGCTTCCCCGGCGCGGCCCGGTGAGCGGCATGACCCGGCTCGCCCGGCTCGGCCATGCCAGGCGGGCGGGCGGGCTGGCAACGCAGATAGCTGCGATCGCCGCGGCGGCTGCCGCCTTGGTGATCATCGTGCGGGCGGTGACCGGCGGATCAGCCGCCGAGCCTGCCGTCGCAGCTGCGGCCGGTATCGCCGTGCTCGCGCTGGCCGCCAGAATCGCCGGGCTGCTGGTCAGCGATCGGGCCGCGTCCGTCACGGAGCAGGAAGCCGGCCGCCAGTTCCGCGAGCTAGCCGACCGCATCACCGACGCTGTCCTGGTCTGCGATCTCGACGGCACGGTCCGGTACGCCAGCCCGGCCGTTGCTGAGTACGGCTATTCGCCGGCGCAGCTCGACGGAATGGCGCTGGCCGACCTGATCCATCCAGAGGATCTGCCAGGCGGGATCAGGTCGGTGCATGCAGCGGCGCGTAGGACCCCGGCTACCCGCCGGTTCCCCTGCCGGGTCAGGTCGTCCGACGGAACCTGGCGGCACGTCGAGGCCACGGTATCCCGGCAGCACCACCGGGGTTCGGCCGACCAGCTGCTCGTCACTGCGCGGGACGTCAGTGACCAGGTGGCGTTGCGCCGTCAGGTCACCCATCTGACCTTTCACGATGGCCTGACCGGGCTGCCGAACCGGGCATATTTCGAGGAGCGGGCAAAGGACGTCCTCGGGGTCGGCCGGCCGGCCGCCGGTGACGACCAGGCGGCCGGGGAGCCGCAGGTGGTGACCGGGGCTATCTTCCTTGACCTGGATGGCTTCACCGGGGTCAACGACTCGGTCGGGCACGGGGCAGGCGATCTGCTGCTCGCCCAGGCCGCGCGCAGGCTGCGCGCCGAGGTCCCGTCGCACCAGACCGTGGCCCGGTGGGGCGGGGACGAGTTCGCCGTGCTGGTGCAGAACGCGGCAAGTGCCCAGGAAATCGTGGACATCGCGGAGCGGCTGGCCGGGTCCATTGCGGCCACCGCGTTCCGCGTGGCCGACCGTGACATCTCGCTGACTGCCAGCGTTGGCGTCGCGTTCGCGGATGCTGACGGCTCCGGCTACCTGCTCCGCAACGCAGATGTGGCGATGTCGCGGGCAAAGGAGTCCGGTGGCGGGCGGGTCGAGATCTTCGCCGCGCATATGCACGCTGACGTTGTTCGCCGGCTGGAACTGGCCAGCGACCTCCGCCAGGCGATCACCGAAGGCGGCCTGCGGCTCGACTACCAGCCCGTGGTCGATCTCGGCACGTCCGCTGTCACCGGCGTGGAAGCTCTTGTCCGCTGGTCACGGGCGGGCGAGGCCGTTCCGCCTGCGGAATTCCTCGCGGTGGCGGAGGATTCCGGCCTGATCGTGCCGCTCGGCGACTGGGTATTGCATGAGGCATGCGAGCAGGCAGCCGCCTGGCAAGCGGCCGGCCGCCGATCGGCATGTCGGTCAACTTCTCGCTGCGGCAGGTGAGCGCGGCGCGGTTCACCGAATCGGTGCTGACGGTGCTGCAGGACACCGGCCTCGCGCCGGAGTCGCTCACTCTCGAGGTCACCGAGCGAGTGCTGATCGAAGGCACCGGGCCGATGGTCGACAGGCTGGCTGAGCTCCGCCGCCGCGGCATCAGGCTGGCCATTGATGACTTCGGCACCGGCCACGCCTCGCTGGCCTACCTCCGGCAGCTACCGGTGGACATTATCAAGATCGATCCGTCGTTCGTGGCCGGTCTCGGCCAGGATCCGACTCTGGCCATGCTCACTCGCACGATCGTCCGAGTCGGGCATGACCTCGGCATCGAGGTGGTGGCGGAGGGTATCGAACGGCCGGAGCAGCTTGAGTTGCTGCGCGAGATGGGCTGCGGCCTTGGCCAGGGATACCTGGTAGCCCGGCCGATGCCGGCGGCAGGCGTCGAGACGCTGGCCGGGATCGAGGCGCAGGCCGGGACCGAGGCGCTGCCCGGAAGCGAGACACTGGCCGGAAGCGAGACACTGGCCGGAAGCGAGACACTGGCCGGAAGCGAGACACTGGCCGGAAGCGAGACGCTGCCCGGAAGCGAGACACTGGCCGGGACCGAGGCGCAGGCCGGGGGTCCAGCGGTGGCCGGCGGCGGGATCCGAGCTGGGGATGTGGCGGCGACTACCCATTCCTGAGATCGTGGCCAGCCAGGCAATCGGGCGGAGCCGGCCGGCGGATGCAGAGTTCGTGAAGGATTTCACAAGCCTCGGTAGAATGAATCTGCCGATCAGCGGTGTTAAGCCGATCTGCGCCGTTAAGCGTTAAGCCGAGCCGCCGTAGGCATCAGCCGACCTCCATCGTTAGGCCGATCGCCGCCGGTGGGCCGATTCTGACCACTATGCCGACCGCCGCCATCCTGGGGAGCGCCGTGCCCGCACCTATCGTCCTGGTCGCAGAAGAACTTTCCCCGGCTGGGATCGCCTTGCTTGAATCCGTTTTCGACATGCGCTATGCCGACGGGGCGGACCGCGGCGCGCTGCTGCCCGCGCTTGCCGACGCCGACGCCGTGATCATCCGCAGTGCCACCAGGATCGACGCCGAGGCACTGGCGCATGCGCCGCGGCTTCGAGTAGTCGCCAGGGCCGGCGTGGGCCTGGATAACGTCGACGTCGATGCCGCCACAAAGGCAGGCGTCATGGTTGTGAACGCGCCGAGTTCCAACATTGTCAGCGCGGCTGAGCATGCCGTCGCCTTGCTGCTGTCGGTCGCGCGGAATGTGCCGCAGGCTGCCGCCTCGCTGAAGGCCGGGGAGTGGAAGCGCTCGGCTTACACCGGGATAGAGCTGCAGGACAAGGTCGCGGGCATCCTCGGCCTCGGCCGGATCGGGGCGCTCGTTGCCCAGCGCCTTGCCGCGTTCGGCATGCGGGTAATCGCCTACGACCCCTACGTGTCGGCAGCCAGGGCGGCGCAGCTCGGCGTCCGCCTGGCCAGCCTGGACGAGTTGCTGGCCGGGGCCGACTTCATCAGCGTGCACCTGCCAAAGAACGCCGAGACCGTCGGCCTGATCGGGGACCGCGAGCTGCGGATGGTCAAGCCGGAGGTGCGGATCATCAACGCCGCGCGGGGCGGCATCGTGGACGAGAACGCGCTCGCCAGCGCGATCAAGGAGGGCCGGGTAGCCGGTGCCGGGCTTGATGTATATGCCACCGAGCCGTGCACGGATAGCCCGTTGTTCGGATTCGCCAACGTGGTGGCTACCCCGCATCTGGGGGCAAGCACCCACGAGGCTCAGGAAAAGGCAGGCATGCAGGTCGCGCGGTCGGTGCGGCTGGCGCTGGCCGGTGAGTTCGTGCCGGACGCGGTGAACGTGCAGGGCGGCGCGGTAGACGAAGAGATCAAGCCCGGCCTGCCGCTGGCCGAGAAGCTGGGCAAGATCTTCACCGCGCTGGCCGGCGGCATCGCGGCCAGGATCGAGCTTGAGGTACGTGGCGAGATCGCCGCCCTGGACGTCAGCGTGCTGCAGCTGGCTGCGCTGAAGGGCGTCTTCAGTAACGTCGTCGAGGATCCGGTCACCTACGTCAACGCGCCGCTGCTCGCCAGCGAGCGGGGGGTCGAGGTCAGCCTGACTACGGACGAGGAGAGCCCGGACTGGCGCAACATGCTGACCCTGCGCGGCACGCTGCCAGACGGGCAGGTCGTGTCGGTCAGCGGGACGCTGACCGGCCGGCGGCAGGTAGCGAAGCTCGTCGAGGTAAACGGCTTCGACATGGAGATCGCGCCGGCTGAGCACATGGTGTTCCTGACTTATGCCGACCGGCCCGGCATGGTCGGCATCGTCGGCCAGATTCTCGGTGACCAGCAGATCAACATCGCCGGCATGCACCTGTGTCGGAACAGCAGGGGCGGCCTGGCGCTGATCGTGCTGACTGTCGACTCCCGGCTGCCGCCGGACATCCTGCCCGAGATCACCGAGGCGATCGGCGCCGTAGTCGGCCAGACGGTCGATCTCGACCAGGAGGACGCCTGACCGGATGCCCTGCGGCCAGGACGCCTGACCGGATGCCCCCGGTGGCCAGGTGGCGGATCTTGCCATCACGCGACGCCTGACCAGTAAGGTACGCGCATGGCGGCACGAACGATCAGGATCGCTGTGATCGGCGGTGACGGCATCGGTCCCGAGGTGGTCGCCGAGGCGGTCAAGGTCCTCCGGACCGCGGCAACCGAGGTAACGGTCGAGACCACCGGCTACGACCTCGGCTCGCGTCGCTGGCACCGCACCGGGGAAGCCTTGCCCGGCTCGGTGCTCAGTGAGCTGGCCGGGCACGATGCGATCCTGCTCGGCGCCGTCGGCGATCCGACCGTGCCGAGCGGCGTGCTCGAACGAGGCCTGGTGTTGCGGCTGCGGTTCGAATTTGACCAGTACGTCAGCCTGCGGCCAGTCCGGCTCTATCCGGGGGTTGCCTCGCCGCTATCCGGCCTGCGCGCCGAGTCAGTGGACATGCTGGTGGTGCGAGAGGGGACCGAGGGCCCGTATACCGACGCGGGCGGCATCATGCGGAAGGGCACGCCCGGCGAGGTGGCGACCCAGGAGAGCATAAATACCGCGTTCGGCGTGGGGCGGGTGACCAGGTACGCGCTGCAGCGAGCTACTGAGCGCCGCAAGAAGCTGACCCTGGTGCACAAGACGAACGTACTGGCCTACGCCGGAGACTTGTGGCAGCGGACGGTGGACGGGCTTGCCACCGGGTACCCGGACGTGACCGCCGAGTATTGCCACATGGACGCGGCGGCCATCTATTTCGTCACCGCTCCCGAGCGATTCGACGTGATCGTTACCGATAACCTGTTCGGCGATATTCTCACCGCGCTCGGCGCCGCGGTGGCGGGCGGCATCGGACTCGCCGCGAGCGCCAGCATTAACCCCGAGCGCATCTCGCCCAGCATGTTCGAGCCTGTCCACGGCAGCGCGCCGGACATCGCCGGCCAGCAGAAGGCGGACCCGACCGCCGCGATCTTGTCAGCCGCGATGCTCTGCGATCATCTGGGGCTGGCCGCCGAGAAGGCCAGGATCGAGCAGGCCGTCGCTGACGATCTGGTCGAGCGGCAGGGCGCCTGGGCGGCGCGGTCAACCCCGGAAGTCGGCGATGACATCGCCGAGCGAGTGGCGGGGTAGCGCAAGATGGTAGGTGCGGGCACGGCTGCATGAGGTGACCCGCAGCGGGCCCGGCAATGGCGCCATGTCCGCGGGTGAGGAAGGACCGTCATGACCGCCAGCACAACCGGCGAGATCCCTTTTGCCGTGTATCCAGCCCGCCCGCTGCCCGCGCCGGAGCGGGCCCGGATCCTTGCTGAGCCCGGGTTCGGCCGACACTTTACCGACCACATGATCACTATCCGGTGGGATACGGAGCGCGGCTGGCACAACGGCCAGCTTGGCGCTTACGGCCCGATTTCGCTGGCTCCGGCCACCTCGGTGTTCCACTACGCACAGGAAATCTTCGAGGGGCTGAAGGCCTACCGGCAGCGGAGCGGCCCCGTCGTTGCCTTCCGGCCGTGGGCGAACGCTGCCAGGCTCAACAGGTCCGCAGTCCGGATGGCCATGCCGCAGTTGCCAGAAGCCGCGTTCGTCCGCGCTCTCGACCTGCTCGTAACCCGCGACCGGGACTGGGTTCCCGGGACCGAGGGCCACAGCCTTTACCTGCGCCCTTTCATGATCGCCACCCACGTCGGCCTCGGTGTCAGCAGGCCATCCCCGTCGTACCTGTTCGCCGTGATCGCGTCGCCGGCCGGGCCCTATTTCGCGGCCGGGCCAGTCTCGGTCTGGCTGGCCGAGGACTACACGCGCGCCGCGGCCGGCGGCACCGGTGCTGCCAAGACGGGCGGCAACTACGCGGCCGGCTTCGCCGCCCAGCAGGAGGCCCTGAACAACGGCTGTGACCAGGTGGTATGGCTCGACGCAGCCGAGCACCGGTGGGTTGAGGAGATGGGCGGGATGAACCTGTTCTTCGTCTACGGTTCCGGACGGCAGGCCCGGATCATGACGCCAGCGCTGACTGGCACGCTACTGCCGGGCATCACCAGGGATGCGCTGCTGATCCTGGCCCCGGAGCTGGGCATCCCGGCCGAGGAAGGCAGGATCTCGCTGGACCAGTGGCGCTCCGGATGCCAGTCTGGCGAGATCAGCGAAGTCTTCGCATGCGGTACCGCCGCGGTCATCAGCCCGCTGGGGATGGTCAAGGGAACCAGCGCTTGCTGGCCGGTAGGCGATGGCAAGACGGGGCCGGTGACAGCCAGGCTGAAGGAGCAGTTGCTCGGGATCCAGTTCGGCAGCCTGCCCGATCCGCATGGCTGGATCCACAAGATCCTCTGACTCGTCGCACCTGCTGCGGCGTCGTCCAACCGCGCAGCGCCGACGTCTGCGGTCAATTGCGCGACGCTGGCGCAATCGATGGCCGCTACTCGCTACCAGAATCGGCGCCGCCGACTGCCGCGCTGGCCCTTGAACCGGTGGCTGACCGATCCGGCCGCTGCTGCACGCGCCGCCAGCAGATCTCCACCCGGGCGCCGCCGAGTGGCGATTCGCCGATCTTCCAGCGGCCGCCGGTCGAGCGCACGATCGAGTCGCCGATGGCAAGCCCGAGCCCGGCGCCGCCGCCATGTTCCGTCGCGCGGTGGAAGCGGTCGAACAGCCGTGCGCGGTCCTCCGGCGGAATACCAGGACCGCTGTCCTCGACGACCAGGCTGACCGAGTTGCCCTGAGCCAGCGCGGAGATCCGCACCCGTCCGCCATGCCCGGCGTAACGGCAGGCGTTGTCCATCAAGACGCCAGCTAGCCGATCGATCCAGTCTGGCGGTGCGCTGATCCAGGCCAGGCCGCCATCGCCGGTCAGCCCGTGATCCCAGCCAGGCCCGGTGTCCGCGCCTGTCCAGCTGCTCTTGCCCGCCCGCCCGCTCGCGCCTGCGCTGTCCGAGCCAGCGTCGGCCAGGTCGGCAGCCTGGGCAGCGTGCTCGTCATTGCCTGGCGGGACGTCCGCGCCCGCCAACACGGTGATCTCGGTCGACTCGGCGCTGGCGACCGCACCGAACCGCCCGGCGCACTCCTCGGCGATCACCCCGAGGTCGATCGGCTCATCGCCGGGCGGCGGCGGATTCGAGTCGAACCTGGCCAGCCAGAGCAGATCCTCGACAATCGTGCGCAGCCGCTGGCTCTCGCCCTGGATGCGGACTAGCGCTGACCGGTAGCCGGCCGCGTCACGCGGGCTGCTCAGTGCGATGTTCGTCTCGGCAGCGATGACGGTCAGCGGGGTGCGCAGCTCGTGCGAGGCATCCGCGGTGAAATCGAGCTGACGGCGGCGGGACTGCTCGATCGGTGCGAGCGCCCTGAGCCCGATGATCAGCGATCCGGCGAATACCGCCAGCAGCAGCACAGGGGCCGCCAGTACCTCGCCGTCGACAAGGACGCCCTGGAAATGCGTCTCCTCTGCCATGCTCTGACCGGCCACCAGCCAGGAACCGGCAGGCTGCCGGGCCGCCGCAAGCCGGAACGCGTGCCCCCCGATCTGGGCCGTCCACGGCTGGCCGCTGGCCGGCCGGAGGCTGCCGGGCAGCGGCGGCGCGCCCGGGCTGAGCGTGACAGTCGCAGTGCCCGGCCGTACCAGCCAGAGGAATACCGGGGCGCCGTCGACGTCCTGGTCGTCCGCATCCCCGCCGGCCACCTCTGCCTGTCCGCCGGCCACGTCCGCCCGGCCGCCATTGCTGGTGCCGCCGGTGCTGCCCTGGCTGATGGCGCCGGCCCGGCCGGCCACGTTGCGACGGGCGCCATCGGCGAGGTGATCGGAGAGACGGGCATCAACCTGCGCTACGAACCGGCTGGCCAGCAGCGCGTCGAGGGCAGCCACGCAGCCCGCGTAGACGATGCCGATCAGTACCGTCGCGGCCAGCGCAACGCGCACGGCGGACGCAACCCGACGCGGCAGCCGCCAGAACGGCCGCCTAGTCACGCGCCACGATCCGGTATCCGACGCCGCGGACGGCCTCAATCCGCACCCGGCCGCCGGCCAGCTTGGACCGCAGCCTGGCGAGATGGACGTCGATCGTGTTCGAGCCAAGGGCATCGGCCTCGTTGTCCCACACCTGCAGCGCTATCGACCGGCGCGGGACAACTGCCGGGGAGCGGCGCACGAGCATTTCCAGGATGCCGTGCTCAATTCCGGTCAACGCGGGTGAGCGGGAGCCGATCCTGACCTCTCGCGCGGCCGGATCCAGTACTAGGTCGCCGATCACGAGCTTGGTCTGCTGGACTGCCGCTGGGCGCCGCATCAGCGCCCGCAGCCTGGCCAGCAGTTCGCCGAAGTCGAATGGCTTGATCAGGTAGTCATCGGCGCCCTGGTCGAGCCCGGCCACCCGGTCGGCGGGTGCGTCCCTGGCCGTGAGCATCAGGATTGGCGTCGCGGAGCCGCGGCGGCGCATGTCCTGCAGGACCTCCAGCCCGGAGGTGCCAGGCATCCGCCAGTCGAGCACGGCCACCGCATAGTCGTACGCGCGCAGGAAGGCCAGCGCGGCCGTGCCGTCGGCGGCGGCGTCCACCACGTAGCCGTTCTCCCGCAGGCCCCGCGCCAGCACTTCCCGCAGACCCCGGTTGTCCTCGGCCACTAGTACTCTCATCGCGGCCTCAGCGGGACATCCTGCGCCAGAACGGCCTGGGCACCAGGCGCATGGCCCCGGCGAGCACCGCAAGCGACGAGGGTACCCAGACGGTGCCGGCTTTCGTGGCCAATGCCGCCGCAGTCGCCGCCCCGACCGCGGACGGCGTGGTGGCCAGTGGCGCTGGAGTCATGCCGTCGGTCATCCGGCCGGTCACGAACCCCGGCCGGACCAGCAGCACCCGCACGCCGGTACCTTGCAGCGAGTCGGCCAGCCCTCGGGCGAAGGCGTCCAGCCCAGCCTTGGCGGCGCCGTAGACGAAGTTGGCCTTGCGCGGCCGCACCGCCGCCACCGACGAGAGCACCACGATCGTGCCGTGGCCCTGTGCCCGCATCCGGCCCGCGACCGCCAGCAGGGTGGTGACCTGCCCGGTGAAGTTGGTCTCGACGAGCAGCCCGGCCTGGCGCGGGTCGTGCTCCAGCGTTTCCTGCGGTACCAGGATGCCGGCCGCGGAAATGACGACGTCCACGTCGTCGTCGGCGAAGATCTGCTCGATCAGCGCCGCATGTGTATCAAGCTCGGTCGCGTCGTAGCTCACCGTCCGCACCTGATAAGGCAGCGCCTGGCCGGCCGCAGCCAGCCGCTGCTCGTCTCGGCCTGCCAGGATCACCTCGGTCTCCCTGCGCGCGCCGAGCGCGATCAGGATCTCGGTGCCGATCTCGCTGGTCCCGCCTAGCAACAGGACCCGGCTGGGCTTGCCAAGGGCGTCCAGCATGTTGGTGGCTCCTTCCGGTACGGCCCGGCCGCTTAAAGCCTGGCTCCTGGGCTGGCCATCAGAGCCCGGCTCCCAGCCCGGCTGCGAACATGAGCAGCCACGTGACCTCGCAGCAGGCCATCACCGGATCCCGGGTGATCAGGTCCTCGACCGGCCTGCTTGCCGCGCCCGCGCCGAGCTGGCTGAACCGCAGCAGCGCCGCGGCGAGCGGCAGCGCGCTTGCCAGGTGCCAGTACCTTGTCCAGCTGGCCTGCTCGCCGGATGCCCAGGCCGCGTAGGCGAGCACCATCACCGCTATCAGGAAATACTGGCTGAGCTGCAGCGACGCGGCCGTATACCAGCGCATAGCTGGCCGGTGCGTGGCCGCTTCCGGGCCGAGCACGGCCAGTTCCATGGATCGCTTGGTGACCGTCACCAGCAGCGCCCCGAGGCTGCAAACCAATAGGAACCAGCCGGACGGTGGTACTCCGGTTGCGGCAGCGCCGCCAAGTGCGCGGATCACGAATCCTGATGCTACGAGCAATAGCTCAAGGACGGGGACATGCTTGAGCCCGAGCGTATAGGCCAGCGATGCCGCCAGGTAGCCGCCGATGGCCGCCGACAGCCCGGGCTCGCCGATCCAGAGACCTGCCGCCGCAGCAGCCGCGGCGCAGGCCGCGGCGACCGCGAGCGCGTGCGCGGCGGGCAGCGTGCCCGCCGCTACCGGGCGGTTCCGCTTGTAGGGATGCCCGCGGTCGCGCTCCGCGTCAAGTACGTCGTTGACGAAGTAAACCGCGATCGAGGCGGCGGTGAAGGCAGCCGCCGCGACCAGCGCGTAGGCCAGGCCATGCGGCCGCCCCAGTGAAGCGCCTGCCAGTGGCGCCGCGAAGACCAGCAGGTTCTTCGGCCACTGCCGGGGTCGTGCGGTCCGCAGCACGGCAACCAGCCAGCGCGCGGGGGCCCGGTACCTGGCGGCAGTTACATTGGCCGCGCCCGCCGTAGGCGGCGCAGGAAGTCCGGTTGTCACCGGGCGAACACAGCGGTGAAGTCGCGACTGGAGATCGCGTAGAACCGATTCGGCGACTGCACCTGGTCGGGCAGCAGGTTGACCGGCTTGGGGTCGGCCGGATGGCGGCCTGGGTGGTAGTACATGAACGACATCCAGTCCGGGTTGATGTCGAGCTGCATGGCCCGCTCGCATCCGGCCCGCTGCAGCAGGTCGGCCAGTTCCCGCACGTTCAGCGCCGGGCCGTAGACGTAGATGATCCGTCCGTCGGAGCTGATCCCGACTCCGGACCGCCAGACGAACTCCCCGCCGCCGAGGGTGGCGCCCCAGTTGCTCTGTACATTGTCATCCACCGCCGCGGGAACCTTGCCGTGGTCGACGATCAGCCGGAGATTCTGCCGTACGCCCTTGACCTGCGGGGTCATCTGCACGTCGCGTCCCCAGCTGCCGATGGCGATCCGGCCGTTGCGGTAATACACCATCGAGGCGGCGCCGCGGGTCAAGGTGCCCTTGTGCAAGCCGTTCAGGTAGAAGCCGCCGCGGGCGGACGCAATCTTGAAACCGCCGTTGAAGGTCGCCAGCAGCCCGGACCGGGATCTGCGCGGGATCGTCGGCGGGACCTTCCAGTTGCCCGGGCCCGGATCTTCCGCGCCTGGATGCAGCTGGAAGCGGACCAGTCGCTGGTCCAGCGAGGCGATGCCCTCCAGGTACGAGGTGTGCACGCGATCGGGGCGCAGGTACGTGCCGAATATGGCCGGCCCGCGGTTGACCCGGTCCAGTACCCGCCAGGCGCCCTCGCCGGGCAACCGCCAGCCGGCCGGCGAGGTGAGCCGGGCCGGGAACATGCCGGTGAGCTGATGACGTCCTGGCGTGGTCTTCGCCGCGGCCAGGTGACCCGGCGGTGGCTGACCTGAGCCCGGTATCGTCAGGGCGAAGGAAGGCTTGCCGCCAGCCTTCGGTGGCTGATAGGTAATCCATTCGCCGAGCGTCACTAGCGGCCCGAGATAGTGATCGCGCGCCCATTCTGCTACCCGCTCGGGAAACGTCCCGCCGCCGGGCGCAGTCAGCGCGTGACCCATCGACCAGGCGAACCAGCCGAAGAATACGATCATGACCGCGAGCGCGATCCGCGCGCCGCGCCGGTCGCGCAGCCGCCGCCGGGGGGGCCAGCCGCGCTGCCGCAGCCGGCGTTCGCCCGGAAGGTTGCCATTCCGCATGTCAGTCCGGTCAGCCCTCGGCTCGGACGTCGCAGATCGAGGCACGCGGTTGTCCTCCTTTGGCCCCACAAGCGCTCAGCCGTAACCGGCTGCGGGGACGCTTAAGACAAAACCCGGCAACCTACGCCCCCGCAGCCGGTGTACTCCCGACAGGTCTACCCGCCCAAGATGAAGACACCATTAAGCGGCGGCGGAAATTTGCGCTGGCCAGTTTTCTCGGCTTGCGCAATCCGGATTTTTTATCCGGTGCAGCGCTTATTGCCCGCTGCTGCCGCGGGCGGCGGAATGCGATCGGATCGGGCGAGCAGCGGCGGGCTGGTCGGCATCGTCTCCGGGTACTTCAGCCCGCAGCCCGTGTTGAGCACCACGACCTCGTCGCTCTCGGCCAGCCACCCGGCCTCGCGCAGTCGGCCTGCGGCCGCGAAGCAGGCCGCTCCCTCCGGGCAGATCCAGGTGCCTTCCAGACGCGCTGCCTGCCGCAAGCTGGCCAGCAGGTCGGCGTCGGTGACGGCAACGGCCGTCCCCCCGGTCGCATAAAGAGCGTCCAGCACGAGAAATCCGCCGAGCGGGCTGGGCACAGTTAGGCCAAACGCGGCCGTCCTGGCGCCATGCCATGGCCTGGTTTCACGTTCCCCGGCGGCGAATGCACGCACCACCGGGGCGCACCCGGCCGCCTGTACCGCGACCAGCCGCGGCGTCTTCCTGCCGGTCCAGCCAAGCTCGGCGAGCTCGGCCAGCGCCTTGCGGATGCCGATCAGGCCAACCCCGCCACCGGTAGGGCAGACGATAACATCGGGAACCCGCCAGCCGAGCTGCTCGGCTATTTCCAGCCCGATCGTTTTCTTTCCCTCCAGCCGGTACGGCTCCTTGAGGGTCGAGACGTCCTGGTAGCCAGGCCGCTCTGCGGTGGCCGCCGCGATCAGCCGCGCTGCGTCGCTGATCAGGCCGTCCACCAGGTAAGCGTCGGTCCCGGCGGCGGCGCACTCGGACCGGGTGATCGCTGGCGCCTCGGCGGGCATGGCGACCAGGCAGGGCAGACCAGCCCTGGCGGCATAGCTGGCCCATGCGGCTCCGGCGTTACCGTTGGTCGGCATAGCGACGCCAGCGGCACCGAGTTCGGCCGCGCGGGAGACCCCGACGGTGGCACCGCGGGCCTTGAACGTGCCGGTGGGCAGCGGACTCTCGTCCTTCATCAGCAGCCCCGGCAGGCCGAGCGCTCGGCCGAGCCGTGGCATCGGCAGCAGCGGCGTCATGCCCTCGTCGAAGCTCACCACGGTGCCGGGCGCAGACACCGGCAGCAGCTCGTGGTAGCGCCACAGTCCGGGCTCCCGGGCGGCGATCTGTGCCGGGCCTGCCGCGGCTCCGGCCAGTTTCAGGTCATAACGGGCAAACAGCGGCGCCCCGCAGGCGCAGGTGCCTTGGATCTGGCTGGCATCGTAATCGCGCTGGCACCGCGAGCACTCCAGGTGGGTCAGCGCGGAGTAGGTCGATGGCAAGCTGGCGGCCTCCCTGGATCGTCTGCCGCGCCCGGCAATGACCTCGGCGACCTCATCGGGCCCTGGCTGCTTCCTCGGCGGCGATCGCCGGGCGTCCAGCTGCTCGCCAATCGCCTCGTCACTGCACGGCGGCGATGACGATGATCCGCTCGCGGGCTGCATGCTGCGAACGTACACCGTACGTCGACGGATCAGGCGGCCGGCCGCTCACTCCACTGGCCGGACCGCGGCCAGGTAAGCCTCGCCGCGGGGGGATAGCCGGTACCCCACGTCCAGGCTGATCGTCAGGCCAAGCTCCTTGAGGCGGCGAATGTGCAATTTCAGAATCCGCCCGGATCCAGCCCATCGCCTCGGCGATCACGGCGGACGAGACTCCGGGCCGGTCCGCAACCTGAGCAAGGACCGCGGCGGTCCACGGGCCTAGGGCGCTCGCCTGGTCCATCCGTGCCAGCCTGGCGGTCACTGAAGCGACCTCGTCCGCGGCCAATGACGCGGTCGCAGCCAGGTCGGCGCGCGGGTCGCTCTCGTCGAGCCGCCGGAACCTGATCCGGTAGAGCGGCAGGCGGTCGTCCCCGCGCAGGTCGGCCAGCAGGTCCTTGACCGTGCCGTAGCCAGCCGCGCGTGCCTGCATGCGGTTGATATCACGAGGATTGATGACGTCGACTGCCTCGGCCTCGACCAGGTCCAGGCCGGTGCGGTATCGATGCCCGGCTATCACCTGGCTACGCTGCCAGCGCCGGAAGGCCAGCGTGATCTGGCCGTCATGGATTCCGTCCCGCAGGCGCTTCTCGAAAAGCACCAGTCGAGTCTAGGCAGCCGCCCGCGACCGGGCCGCGCCGCCGGCCAGCAGGGCGCCGGCCAGCAGGGCGCCGGCCAGCAGGGCGCCGGCCAGCAGGGCGCCGGCCAGCAGGGCGCCGGCCAGCAGGGCGCCGGCCAGCATTTCCGCGGCCCCCGCCGGCCAGCCCAGGGACTCGCCCCTTACCGTAGGCGGGATGGACGACAAGCAGATCCTCGGGCAGATTGATGAGCTGATCGAGACGGAGCACGAGTTGCGCACGAAGCTCGCCGCCGGGTCGCTGTCTAGCGGCGAGGATCGGGAGCGGCTGCGAGCCGCCGAGGAAGCGCTGGACCAGTGCTGGGATCTGCTGCGGCAGCGGCGGGCCAGGCGCGAGTTCGGCGAGAACCCGGACGACGCTATCGTGCGTCCGGTCTCCGAGGTCGAGGGTTACCAGCAGTAGTCATGCTGCCCGCCGCCCGCTCGGTCGGCCCGCCAGTCCGTGTTCTGCCAGCTGTTGAATGTGACGTTCAACCACACCTGACTAGCCCAATGTCACATCCATCACGTTGCCCGGCTGCGCTGAGGGCCGGGGTCGGCGGGGCGGCTGAGTCCCGGCCGCGGACGGGGGGCCGCCGGGCAGGCCGGGTTGGCAGCAGGCCTGGCGGGCTGCGCTGGCCCGGGGGAACCTTCGGCAGTCGCTCAGTAGGCTCTGGGGAGGGAAGCCCGCCGAGGCAGCCGTGCATACCCGTGGAGACAGCCGTGCGCATCGCCAGATTCAGCCGCGACGATGAGGTCGCCTATGGCGTCGTCCAGGACGCATCGCCCGATGGCCCGGGGCGTGCCGCGCCCGGCCCGGGGCGTGCCGCGCCCGGCCCGGACGGCGAAGGACTGCTGATCGCCGCGTTGCACGGGCATCCGTTCGGCGTCGGGACCGGCAGCGTGCGGTTCACCGGGGCCAGTTACCCGGTGCCGGACGTGCGGCTGCTGGCGCCGGTGCTGCCGACCAAGGTGATCGCGATCGGCAAGAACTACGCCGAGCACGCCCGCGAGATGGGTGGCGAGCCGCCCGCCGAGCCGGTCATCTTCCTGAAGCCGTCCACCGCGGTCACCGGGCCCGGCGACCCGGTGGCCAGGCCGGTCAAGCTGTCCGAGCGGGTGGACTTCGAGGGCGAGCTTGCCGTGGTGATCGGCAGGCTCTGCCGGGACGTGCCAGCGGAGCGGGTGCCCGAGGTCATCTTCGGCTACACCTGCGCCAACGACGTCACCGCGCGGGACCTGCAGGCCAGGGACGGGCAATGGGCCAGGGCGAAGGGGTTCGACACGTTCTGCCCGCTCGGCCCGTGGATCGAGACCGACCTGGATCCGGCCGACCTGGAGCTGACCACCACGGTGAACGGCGAGGTCAAGCAGCAGGCCCGGACCTCGCAGCTACTGCACGACATCACCGAGCTGGTCTGCTACGTCACCGCGGTGATGACGCTGCTGCCGGGCGACGTGCTGCTGACCGGCACCCCGGCCGGGGTCGGGCCGCTGGTGCACGGCGACACGGTGGCGGTGACCATCGAGGGCATCGGGACGCTCAGCAATAGGGTGGTTGACCGTGACTGAGCTGACCGGGGCTGAGCTGACCGGGGCTGGGGACCAGCCCGTCCGGGTGCGCTTCGCGCCGTCGCCAAGCGGCGACCTGCACGTCGGCAACATCAGGACAGCGCTGTACGACTGGGCCTTCGCCCGCCGCACTGGCGGCACGTTCGTGCTGCGGATCGAGGACACTGACAAGTCGCGGGTGACCGACGAGTACGTGCGCTCGGCGTTGGACACGCTGCGCTGGCTGGGTCTGTACTGGGACGAGGGGCCGGCGGTCGGCGGCGGGTACGGTCCGTACCAGCAGAGCCAGCGGCTGGGGATCTACGCGGACTGGGCTGCGAAGTTTCTCGCCGCCGGGCACGCCTACCGCTGTTACTGCACGCCGGAGGAGCTTGCCCAGCGCCGAGAGGCGGCCCGTGCGGCGGGTGGCCCGAGCGGCTACGACGGGCACTGCCGGGATCTGGCCCCGGAGCAGGCCGCCGGGTACGAGGCTGCGGGCCGGCGGCCGGTGCTGCGGCTGCGGATGCCGGACGGCACCACCAAGTTCACCGACCTGGTCCGCGGTGAGGTCAGCTTCGATCACGCGTTCGTCCCCGACTTCGTCTTGCAGCGCGCCGACGGCAGCCCGCTGTACACGCTCGCGGTCGCTGTCGATGACGTGCTGATGAAGATCACGCACGTGGTCCGCGGCGAGGATCTGCTTTCCTCGACCCCGCGCCAGCTCGCGGTCTACCGCGCGATGGGCGTCGCTGCGGCCGACTTCCCGCGGTTCGCGCACCTGCCATACGTGCTCGGCAAGGACGGCCAGCGCCTCTCGAAGCGGAACGGGGTCGTCTCCGTTAACTGGTACCGGGACGAGGGATTCCTGCCCGAGGCGATCTGCAATTACCTTGCCCTGCTCGGCTGGTCGCCGGGGGAGAACCGGGAATCGTTCACGCTGGCGGAGATGGCGGCCGAGTTCGACCTGGGCCGGGTCAACAAGAACGCGGCCCAGTTCGACGTGCGCAAGCTGGAGGCCATCAACGGCGACAAGATCCGGGCGCTGGACCCGGCCGATTTCGTTTCCCGGATCACGCCGTTCCTGCAGCGCGCCGGGCTAGTCGCCGATCCGCCCACGGCAGCGCAGCGGCAGCTAGTTACCGCCGCGGCGCCGCTGATCCAGGAGCGGATCTCCCGGCTCACCGAGGCCGTCGGCATGCTCGGCTTCCTGCTGGTCGGCGATGCCGACTTCGGCATCGACGCCGATGATGCGGCGAAGTCGCTGACAGCCGACGCCGAGCGGGTGCTGCAGGCTGCCGAGGCGACGCTGGCCGGCGCCGAGCCGTGGGCGCGGGAAGTGATCGAGGCCGCGCTGAAGCACGCGCTGCTTGACGAGCTCGACCTGAAGCCGCGGGTGGCGTTTGCCCCTGTGCGGGTCGCGGTGACCGGCCGGCGGATTTCCCCGCCGCTGTACGAGTCCATCGAGTTGCTCGGCCGGGACCGCACCCTTGCCCGGCTTTCCCGCGCGATTGGCCTGGCCGCCAGGTCGTCCTGACCAGGCTGTCCCGGCGGGCTGTCCGGGCCGGGCTGTCCCGGCAGGCTGTCCGGGCCGGGGCTGTCCCGGCCGGGCTGTCCCGGGCCGGGCTGTCCGGGCCGGGCTGTCCCGGCCGGGCTAGGCCGGCTACCCGGCCGTGGCTGGTCAGCCGCCGAGCCGGTCGCGCAGGTGCCCGAGCTGGGTCTCCAGGTGAGCCGACGGCACCGCGTGCACCCCGAACGGGAACACCGCGATGTCCTTCGCCGAGGTGATCTCGTTGTACGCGGCGAACACGGTGGACGGCGGGCAGATCTCGTCCATCAGGCCGACGCTGAGCAGGCAGTCCGCGGTTATCCGGCGGGCCAGCAGCGCACAGTCGATGTAGCGCAGCGTGTCCAGCGCATCGGGTACCAGGTCGACCTGCTGGGCGAGGAACTCGGCTATCTCCGCATACGGCATCTTGCCGGTCAGCGTGATGGCGCGGCTAATATCACACAGGAACGGGACATCGGAATGGCAGACCGCCACCGCATCGCCGAGCAGCGCCGCGGTGGCCAGCGCCAGCCCGCCGCCCTGGCTGGCGCCGCTGACCGCGACCCGGTCGCTGTCGACGCCGTCCAGCCCGGCCGCGGTCTCGACGGCCAGCACGGCGTCCGCGTACAGCCTGGTGTAGTAATAGCCGTCCGGCCTGGCGATGCCGCGGGTCATCACCGCCGAGTACTCCGGGCCAGGCCCGATGTCGCCGGTCGCGCCCACCGTCCACCGGCCGCCCTGGCCGCGGGTGTCCATCACGAACGCCGCGAAGCCGACCGCCGGGAGCATGGCGTGATCGGCCGGCAGGCCGCGCCCGCCGCCGTAGCCGATGAACTGCACTACCACCGGCAGCGGCTCGTCGCCCGCACCGGGCGGCCGCAGGTACCAGGCCCGGATGCGGTCACCGCCGGCGCCGGAGAACTCCACGTCGTACGCCTGCATCGGCCCGTACACGCCCGGCCGGTGCCGGGTCAGCGCGGCCGGCCGCCCGGCCGCCCTGGCCTGCGCTAGCCGTTCCGCCCACCACGTATCAAGCCCGGCAGGTTCCTCGGCGTGCGTGCGGTGCTCAAGCAGTTGCTCCGGCGGCAGGTCGAACCATGGCATGCGAACGCTCCCGGGGTCTGGCGGCTGTTCCGCAGATCCTGCCGGATTCCCGGTCAGCCACGCGACGCGGGCTGCTGTCCCGCGCCGCCGGTCAGGGCCAGAACCCCTATCTGAAACGGGCCGAGCGTGGTACTGCGGCCGGCCGGCGAGCCGTCCAGTCGGCCAGGCCAGCAGTGGCACCAGCCATGATGGATCCGTTAATGCTGGTCTTCTTGCCGCCATGCCATGATCATTTCGTCGGCTTGCAGGCCGCCATCCGCTGCGGGCGGAAGGTGATCTCATTGGCTGCCGGGCACGGCTTCGGCTATGCTGCACAGGCGCGAGCGGGCGGCAGTTGCCCGGTCCGATGGGGTATGGGGTAATTGGCAGCCCGACGGGTTCTGGCCCCGTTAGTCTAGGTTCGAGTCCTGGTACCCCAGCTGTTTCAGCTTGCCTGCCCGGGTCTGGTGCCGAGGGCGCGCGACAGCACGGTGACTCGGTCCCGGGCGCAGGTCTTGGCGAAGATCGACTTTAGATGGTCCTGGACCGTGTGCTCGGACAGCGACATCTCGCGGGCCATCGTGCGCGTGTCGCTGCCGGTGGCGAGCAGGCTGAGCAATTCGGTCTCGCGGCCGGTGAGGCTGGCGCGGGATAGCCGGCTCGGTGAACGTCCGGGCCTTGATCAGGGCCGGCAGTTCGGGCAGGCAGGGCACATCGGCCAGCGGCGCGGCGCCGACCGCGGTGACCGGGTCGGTAAGCAGCCAGACGTAGGCGTCGTAGCCGATCACTTCGCGGAGGCCGTCGAGTACCTGGCGGCGCAGCCAGATCGCGTCGAGCGGTTCCGCGGCGATGGCCGCGATCCGCTCGCGGGCCCGAGATCGCGCCCAGGTGCTGGCCATCCGCCGAGCGTACGCGCCACCCAGGAACCCCAGCAATCTGGGATATCGCGCTGCCGGCCGGCGCCATAGCGTGACGGCCAATGAAATCTGGCGGAGCGAGGGCTGAGCTGACGGCCAGCCGTTGAGGCGGGACTGGCTGGCCGTCCGTCCGGGCCCTGGCGGGCCGTCGCGCGCTGGGCGTCCGTCCGGGCGCCAGCGGGCCGTCGGGCCGGCTGGCTGTCAGGATTTGTCGATTAGCCAGTCGTAGGCCGCCCGGCGATGGTTGGGCTCGATGGTGATGTGGTCGTCCGCCGCGGGGAAGTGCGCGTCCACGCCAGGGATCCGGTCGGCCAGCCACCGCCCGTGCGCGGCCAGGACTGACGTGTCTCGCTGCCCGTGCCAGAGTTGTACCGGCACCTGGAGCGTGCTGAGATCGAATCCCCAGGGCTGCAGGAACGCCGCCCAGTCATCCCACCAGCCCTGGTCCCCGTCGCGCATGCCGTCACGCCAGCACAGCGCCAGGTACTCGGCCACCTCCCGGCTATGCGCGGCATCGGTTTCGGCCCGGCTTCCCCAAAGCTGCAGCCATCCTGCGGGCGCGGACATCCGCTCGAACTGCTCGGCCGCGTCCGTGCGGAAGTTCTCCCGTGCCTTCGGGCGGTCCTCGAAGAACAGCCGCACGCCGTCCCGGGCACCGTCGCTCATTCCGTCGAGGAAGTCCAGGCCAGGCCGGCCGTACGGGCCGAGCGAAGCGAACACGCAAACCGCGGAGACCAGGTCGGGCAGCAACGCGGCGCAGGCCAGGGCGGTCGGGCCGCCGCCGGAAACGCCCCAGACCGCCATCCTGGTGAGACCGAGCGCTGCGGCGATCGCCCTGGCGTCCGCGGCACCGTCGGCGACCAGTCGCCCTGGCCGCGGTGTCGATCCGCCATAACCTGGCCGGTCAACGCCGATCAGCCGCAGGTGTGCCGGGACGGCCTGGCTCAGCGCGCTGGGGGACAACTGCCGTGAGCCCGGGCTGCCGAAATAAACCAGGACGGGCAACCCGTCTGGCGGGTCGGCATCCTGGACCATGAGGGTCCCGCCGCGGACCGGAATAGTGATGTCAGCGACTTTGGGCATTTGTTGATGCTAGGCGACGCAGGCGCTGGGTCGCCTGGCGGCTGGCCGCGGTCGGATCGCCGTGGGCCGGCCGCCCCGGGTTGACTACCCGGTGGCTGGCCCCCTGGCTGTTGACTACGGGCGGATTGCCGGGGAGCGGGGGATCCCCGGCAATCCAGGTCTGCTGCCCAGGTCTGCTGCAGCCCGTCGGCCGTCAGAATCCGGCTGCGGGAGCGGCCGCGCTCGGCGCCGGTGAGCCGGAGGATCAGCAGCAGGACGATCGCGCCGATGATGGAGCCGATGATGCCGGTCGTATGGAACCGGTGAATCGCCAGCCGGTGGTATTGGACCAGGTTCTCGATGAACCCGCCCAGGAAGGAACCCACGATCCCGAGAAGGATGGTGCCAATGAGTCCCATGCTGTCGCGGCCCGGGACGAGCAGCCGCGCGATGGCCCCAGCAATGAGGCCGACGATGATCAGAACTACTATGAATGTCACCATGCGGCCCTAGTTACCGCGTTTGCCGTCAAACATGCGGCGACGCCGGGCACGGTTCGGTGCCCGGCTGCCCTGGATGCCGCGGTGGGCGGCAGGTCGCGGCTGGTCACTGCACCACCGTTTGGCGTGGCTCCGGTCCGGTACGCTAGCCTTAGTCCGCGCCGCGGTCGCCGACCGCTCGCGTCTCACCTGGCCCCGTCGTCTAGCGGCCCAGGACGCCGCCCTCTCAAGGCGGTGGCGCCGGTTCAAATCCGGTCGGGGCTACTGGAGTAGCAGCAGGTCAGGGGCCTGATCGCCGGTTCCGGCGGTCGGGTCCTTGATCTTTTGTCCGTCGTTCGTCCGTGAGTTCTGCCGTCAGCCGGCGTCAGCCGACGCTACTGGATGAGGGTCATCGGCACTCATCCGAGGCCAGACCCGGGCTGGCGTGAACATCGCAGTGATCGCTGCAGGTTTGTCCCGTATCTGGTTGGCTGCGCATTCCTGTGTGCGCGAGCGGGCCGGGCACGGTGGCTGAGTGATGCTAGCGCCTGGCCCCGCTGTCGGCGTCTGCGCGTAGCGTCGGTGGCAGATGGCGGAGGAACAGACGTGATCATGGAACAGCAACCGGGGCGGCCTGGCGGGGAGCCCGAGATGACCGTAGGACTGCGGGCGCTGGCGGTGATCGAGTCGGTGCTGGCGCGATCGAGTCGGTGCTGGCGCGGTTCAGCATGCTGGTGGAGTGTGAGCACCTGGCTGAAGGAGAGGATGCGTTCTGGGTGGCGCTGCAGCCGGATGGCCTGCTGTGCGGGTTCTGCTGGGAAGCTGCGCAGGTGCTGGGCGGCGGGGCGGCTTGCAGCGCCTGCGGCCGCCCGGCGGGGGATCCGCGTCGTGATTGCGTGGTTGTCGCTAAGCCGGCCACGGGCCTGGCGGTCCATTTCTGGTTGTGTGAGGCGTGCGGCAATGCTGACATCGCCGAGGCGGAGGTTTTGCGCTAAGCCGAAAGCTATGAATCGCCCAGGCATGGCCATCGCGGAGGTCTTGAACGCGTCGGCCACCACCCGGTCCTTTGTCAAGACGGTCGCGCGGGTTCAGGGGACCGGCTGCGAACTCTTCCTGCTCCACGCCAGGTCCATCCCGGAGCAGCGGCGTATCAATCTGTCTCGCCCGCTGGGCGCGATCCGGTCTGCCCGGGCATACGCGCTACCCGGCGCGCATTTCCGTGAGCCGGCCGGGGCCGCCTCCCCGGTCGAGGAGCGACCAGGCTGGCGCAGCCGCCGCGCGGAGCAGGCCGCTCGCGATTGGCCGTGTCCAGGTTGTGCTCATTGTTCGCGGTGCGTTGCATTGACAGCCGTTCGCGCCACGGCCGACCATCAGGGCCATGTCCAAAAGCGTGTCCGTGATCATCACGGACGATCTTGAGGTTCCGGGAGCGCTGAGACGGTCTCGTTCGGCTTCGCCGGCGTGACCTACGAAGTCGACCTCAGCACGAAGAACCGGGCCAGACTTGAGAAGGCGCTGGCCCCGTTTATCAAGGCCGGCGAGTGCCGGGTGGCGGCCGCCGCCGTGGTGCCGGCCGCCCGGGTGGCTCATCGGCCGATCTCGCTGACGTGCGGGCCTGGGCCAGGACATCTGGCCTGAAAGTCTCCGGGCGCGGGCGGATCAGCAGCGACATCATGCGCCAGTACGAGGCAGCCCATTAGCCCACATCTGGCTCAACGCTACGCGCCCTCAGCGGCAATTGCGGACGTTCCTATGCCGCTGGTGATATCGCATAACTCAGCCTGTCGCATAAACGGCGCGCCTTCGTGGGGGCAGGCCCGGTGCTTGAGATCATGGTTTATGCCGCAGAATTTCCTTTGCCCGCAGCGTGATCAGCCGATGTTGATGCCGTTGGATATGCGGGACTGGCTGCCCGAGGACGATCTGGTGTTCGTTGTGCTGGACGCGGTCGCAGCCTTGGATCTGGGCGAGTTCCGGCGCCGGTACCGGGCTGATGGGCACGGCCGGGCGGCGTTCGACCCGGAGATGATGGTCGCGCTGCTGCTGTATGGCTACTGCCAGGGCGAGCGGTCCAGCCGGGTGATCGAAAAGCGGTGCGTGCGCGATGTGGCCTACCGGGTGATCACCGGCGGGTTGTATCCCGATCATGCCACCATCGCCCGGTTCCGGGCCCGGCATGAGAAGGCGCTGGGCGGATTGCTCAGCCAGGTGCTGCGGCTGCTGGCCGCGGAGGGCATGGTGTCGCTGGGCACGCTCAGCCTGGATGGCACCAAGCTGGCCGGCAACGCCGCGCAGAAAGCGAACCGGACGCTGCCGCAGATCGAGAAGGTTCTCGCCGAGGCGGCCAGGACCGACGCCGCCGAGGACGCCCGGCAAGGCGGCAGCCCGCCGCCGGCGACCCCGCGGACGCTGGCCCGCCGGGCCGAGCGGCGGGAGCGGCTGGCCCGGGCCCGGGATCGCCTCGCCGCCGAGGACAAGGCCCGCCGCGACGCGCAGCGGGCCAGGCAGGAAGCGTGGGATGCTGCCGCGGCAGCCGGGAAACGGCGCGGGCGCCGTCCCGCCGCCGAGCCGCCGCGCGCCAACCGGGCCGGAACCGAGCCGCGGGCGAACACCACCGACCCGGACGTGCGGGTAATGCGCAACCAGAAGGGCTATGTCGCCGGCTACAACGGCCAGCTCGTGGTCACCGCCGACCAGGTCATCGTCGGCGCGATGCTCAGCCAGCATCCGGTGGACCGCACCCTGCTGCACCCCCTCCTGGACACCTGCCGCCAGCAGCTGACCGAGGCCGGGATCCGCCCGCGGCTGCGCACCGTGCTCGCCGACTCCGGTTACGTCAGCGAGGAGAACTTCACCCGCGCCGAGCAGCAGAAAATACGGCTGCTCGCCCCGCTCGCCAAGGACCCGGACAAGCACCGCGCCGGCAACCCGGCCAGGCAACGTGACCTGACCAAGCTGCCCGCCACCGCCCGGGCGACCCGGCGGATGCGGCACCACCGCGGCCGTGCCGACTACAAACTCCGGGCCCGCACCGTGGAACCAGTATTCGGCCAGATCAAGACCTGCCAGAAACTGACCATGATGTCCCGGCGCGGCCTCACCGCGTCCGAAAGCGAATGGCTGCTCGCCAGCGCCGCGCACAATCTGCGCAAGCTGCACCGGCACCGCATCGAGGGGTAACGATCAAAGGCCCATCCCCGGGATGTCAAGACTTAGAACGTTCAAGATCGCCGCCTCGCACCCCGTATCTGAGTTCCAAGGTCCCTGATCTGCTCCCCTGCACGGCTTTGTGCGACAGGCTGAACTATGCACCGTGCTGCATCTGCAGGCTGCGGCGCCCGCGCCTCGTCTCGTTTGGCGATCCGTTGGCGAGGTCGGCGAGCACCACGCACACGCACACCTACCCGATATGCGCGCGCTGGCAGTCGTCGTGCCCGCTGTCGGTCGGCTGCAGATGGATCGTATAGCTCCCTGGTAGGTCGTGAACCCAGGCTGGCAGGCCTGCGTGGCATCGCCGTAGCACAAGTCAACAAGTAGCCGATGAGCGCGCACTCTCAGCTGGGTTATGCCGGTAATCCTGATATGCCGATGAGCGCGAGATGTGGGCGGGACAGGGGCGCTGGCTCGCGTGATGCGTGGGCGGTTCGGGTGGGAGCAGGGGGGCCGATCAGCCGCAGCGCAGGACGAGCAGCTCGCAGAGTTCGGGTGAGCTGTAGGTCTACGGCACTTCGCCGGCGTGCCCGGCCTTGGCCAGGTTGCGCGCGCGTTGCGGGTCATGCCGCTGAGGCGGCCGGTGTCCATCTCGGCGCGCCGGCCGGCCATCTCGGGGTCGTTGGCGGCAGCGGCGCGGATGAGCAGCAGGATCGGTGCGACCCTGGTGGCTACCTCCGTGGTCAGCTTTCCCCAGTCTCGGATGATCTTGCCGGGATCGGGCTCTTGCAAGCACCCGCCGCGGACGCTCTGTGAGCCCTGGCCACGTTGTCTGGTTCAGCGGCGGCCGGTGGTGCGGATCCGGACTGTTGCGGTGAGGTGCTCGGTCTCCAGCGCCTGGCGGAGCCGGGCCAGCGCCTGGTGGATGCGCTGGCCGGCGAAGGCGGGATCGGCGTGGGTGTGCAGGGTGACGGTCAGCGCCAGCCGCGGTGTGGTGGGGGCGCCGGTGATGGTGGCGTTGACCCGCTGCACGTACGGGCTGGCGGACAGGTCATCCTCCAGTGCACCGGTGGCGGCCCCGGCGGATAGGCGGGAGACGCCGTGGCCGGGGTCGGGTTCTAGTCCGATGTGGCGGATGGCGTCGGTGCGGGTCTGGACGGCGAGCCAGCGCAACGCCAGCAGCGCGATCACCGCCGCGATGGCGGCCAGGGCGGGCCAGAACCAGGAGTGGGCGGCGGCGTACCGGCGGGTCTGCTCGCCGGTCACCGCCGCGTGGGCCGGCCCGAGCAGCGCGGGCCGGATGGCCAGGCCGCGGGCCAGCGCGGCTGCCCCGGCTGCGGTCAGGACGAGGCCGACGACGAGCATGCCGATGCGGTTTCCGCGGGCGGTACGGCGGCTCACCGGCTCAGTCCTCTCTCCGTCGCACGGTGGCCCGGACCCGCAGCGGCCGCAGCGGCGACAGCTGTTCCAGGCGGCCGGTCACGGCCTGCTCCACCAGGCCGGAAAGCCCGCGGGCGTCGCGCAGCGGGCTCGCGGCCTGCACCCGTACCCGCCGGCGGCCAAGCCGCACTCGTGCGCGGGCGATGCCATCGACCCCGGTTGCGGCGGCGGCCAGATAGCGTCGCAGCCCGGCACGGGTGATGCCGGTCACCGTCTGCGGATCCCCGGAATCAAGGGCGATCATCCGGCTGCGGCCCGGTACCAGCGCCCCCGCGATCAGCACGATCCCGAGGGCGCATGCCACAGCCGCAGTGGCGAGCGCCGCAGGATCGTCCCAGTGCACGTCCCGGCCCGCCCGGGCCAGCCACGCCACCGGCAGGACATGCGCCGGATGGCCAGCGAGCGTGGAGATCACCTCGGTTGCCGCCAGTATCGCGGCAGCGGCCAGCACTGCGGCCACCATGACGGCGGGAATCACCCGGCGGGGCCGGAAGGCGCGCGCCGCCGCCCGGCGCAGCGCCCGGCCGCCTGCGCGGGGCCGCGGCGGTGTGCCCGCGTGTTCCGCGGCGGCGGCCGGGACGAGATCCGATGTGGTCACAGGACGCGCCTGCGGTCTTCCCCGGGGCGGATCAGCCGGGCTATCTCGATGTCCACCTGGCGCACCTCCAGGCCGGTCAGCTCGCCGACCCGGGTGATGATCTGGTCGCGCACGCGGCGGGTCACCTGCCGGATGGGCGCCGGGTAGACCACCGACATGCTCACCTGGAGCGTGGCCAGCTGACCGTCCACGTGCGCCGTGGCACGGGGGGCGGCGTGCTCGGTGTCGCGGCCGAGCGGCACGCCGAGCAGCCGCCGCGCCGCGCCGCCGGCCTGGTCCACCTCGGTGACCGCTCGGGCGGCGATCCGTTCCAGCACGCGGTCGGCGATCTCGGTGCGCCCGCGGGTTTCCGGCGGCCGCAGCGCCGCCGGCGATGCCGGAACCAGCTCCGCGCCGGGGCGGCCCGCAGAGCCTGCATCCGTGTCTGTGATCACGACCGCTTCCGGACGCCCAGCAGCTCGGTGAGATCGAGTTCACCGGTTAGCGCCCGGCCGGCCAGGAACCCGACCACGCCGAGCACCAGCACGATCACGAAAGCGGAGAAGCCGCCGAATGCTCCCGCGAACCCCAGCGCGGTGCCGAACGCCAGCCCGATCACCGGCCGCCAGCGCATCTCGTCCATGTCTGCCACACCTGCTCACCTTCCATTGCGCTAGACTACTCGGCGGGTGCCGTGGCGCTGGTGGCGCTGCCACCAGCGTTCGATCAGCCATAGGCCGCCCCGGGTGCGGAACACGGTCACCTCGACTCTTCCGCAGCCGACCGGGACCGCGAGCTCGGCGCGCCAGCGGGACAGCCCGGCGGCGAACTCTTCGGGATCGCCGCCAGCATCCGGATGGTGGACCCGCACCCAGGCCCGGAACGCCTGCCGTGCGCCGGTGTCCGGCTCCGTACCGCTCACTGCCCGGCTCCCCCGTTTCGGCCGGCCCCGGCATCGGGTAGCCGGATGTCATCGATGCGCACATCGACGGCGAGCCCCGGCGCGACCTCGGCCACCGCGGCTCGCACCTGGCCGGCGGCCTCCGCCAGCGGCCGCCCGTGGCGGGCGACCACCACCACTACCACCAGCTTGTCACGGACAGCCACCCCGGTCACGACCCGGCCAGGCAGGTAGGTGGCTACCGGGCCGTCGGCCAGGGTGGCCACCGCCGGGCAGGCAACCACAGCCAAGGCGATCCGGTCGGCCAGATGCCCCGCCTCGGGCATGTCCTGGCCGCCGGGGTATCGCTCACTGGACACGCGGCTCGGCGGGCTCCTCGGCTTCCTCGCCAGCCATGTGAACGTCGCCGACGGTGATATTGACCTCGGTGATCTCCAGCCCGCATATCTTCTCTACCGCGGTGATCACGTTGCGGCGCACCCCGGCGGCCAGATCCGGGATGGACACCCCGTACTCGACGATCAGGTCGAGATCGACAGCAGCCTGACGCTCGCCCACCTCGACCGTGACGCCCTGCGTGATACCGGGGGCGGCCACCCCCGGTATCCGCTCCCGAACCGCGCCGAACGCACGGGACATCCCGGCGCCCATCGCATACACCCCGGGTACCTCCCGGGTCGCCATCCCGACAACCTTGGACACGACCGTATCCGCGATCGTCGTCTTGCCCAGCTCGCCGACCAGCTCTGCGCCCGCGTGCCCGGTCACCGTGCCGGCGGTCCTCGCCCCAGCGACCCTCGTCGTCTTTTCATTCGCCTGTGTGCTCACCCAGTGCTCCCTTTCGATCCGGCATGGTCCTGGTGTCTATGTGATCGCCGCCCGCCCATCTGCGCAGCGCCGCCTGATGGCCTGCCGGGCTGGTTTCTCGGGTCAGCCATCGGAAATGCTCCTCTCGCGGTCTGCGGCCAGTGCCATGCAGCAGACGAACGAAGGACGCACCCGGACCGCGGATCCTCACGGGCAATGTGGTGTGATGTACATCACATTCATTCGGGCTGGTGTGCCGCGCGCGCAGAGGGGCAGAGTGCCCACGTGATCGATCAGGCGGACGATTACAGCCTGGTCGCCCGCGCCCGCGGCGGGGACACGGCCGCCTTCGAGCAGCTGGTGCGCCGCTACTCGGGCCCGGTGTACCGGATCGCGCTGCGCGTCCTCGGCGACACCGACGCGGCCGCCGACGCGGCTCAGGAAGCGTTCATCACCGCCTGGCGCCGGATCGGGGAGATCCGCGCCGAGCAGGCGTTCGCGGCCTGGATGTATCGCGTCGTCACCACCCGCGCCATCAGCGCCGCGCGCGCCCGCCGACACGAGACCGGCCTCGGCGAGGCGCTCCTGCCGCCCTCGCGCGCAGGCGACCCCGAACAGCACGCGCTCGCCGCCGATCTGCGCGCCGCCCTCGCCCGCGCGCTCGGGATGCTCACCGCCCGGCAGCGGGCATGCTGGGTGCTAAGAGAGCTGGAATGCCTGTCCTATGACGAAATCGCCGGCATCACCCGGGCCAGCCCGGACGCCGTCCGCGGCCGCATCCACCGAGCGCGCGTCCGGCTCGCGGAGGAGCTGACCTCATGGCGATAAACCATCCCGATGGTCATCAGCCCGGCAGCCGGCTGCCCTGCGGCCGCGACCTCGGCACGCTGTATGAGCACCTGACAGCCGGCGCCCTGGACGCCCACGAGCAGGCCTGCCCGGGCTGCCGCCAGGCCGCCGATGCCTTCGCCCCCGTCCTGCAGGCCGTCGTGAGTCTCGCCGCGCAAAGGCCGGAGCCGCCCGCCCGATTCGCTGAATCCGTCATGGCCCGCATCCGCGCCGACATGCGCCGCACCCGCTACCTCGCCCTGCCCGCCCAATCACCCTCGACCCTGACCATCACCGAACACGCCGCCTCCGCCATCATGTCCGGCGCGGTCGACACGATCCCGGGGGTCACCAGCCGCGGCTGCCAGTTTCCCACCCCCGGCGACGCCACCCACGCAGCCATCAGCATCAGCCTCCGTTACGGCCTGCGAGCCGTCACCGCTGCCCGCCACGTCCGTGCCACTCTCCGCAACGCCGCGCGCGACCAGCTCGGCATCAGCCTCCGCCAAATCGACATCAGCGTCGACGACGTCCACGCCCACGAGCCCGAAGTCACCCGCGCCCGGCCATCAGCCGAGGGTCGTTCCGGCCCGGGCAGCTGAGATCCTGCTCTGTCCTGAGCTCGCGCCTACCTGGCGGATTGCCAGTCCCTGCTGTAAGACAGACGTCTCCGATCAGCGATGTTAGGGCGTAGGCCATGCGCACCTGACTCCCCACTGCAGTCGGCCGAAGGGCGCGCGCAGGTGCCAGCTTTCAACACTACGAGTGAACATGCCGGTCAGCGCATAAGCATGCGCGCACGCAACGCACTCAATTCGGCATGTGCGGTAAGCCCTGACCGGCCGCGCGCGTCTGGCATCCCCTCTCATATAAACGCGATCGCTAGGGACTGCCTCAGCTAGCGAGCGCGCTCGGCTGCGGTCGGTGACTCAGTTCCTGTTGGTGTCCGCTCGCAGTGGCACGTGCGCGATGATGCCGGCGGCGCTGGTCAGCAGGCGGCGCGCTGCGCGGATGGGCGCGTGGCAGTCAGCCGAGAGGTCGCAGAGTTAACAGGGCCCGGACAGGCACCGGCGGGCGGCCCGGGTCGCTGGCGTGCCAGGCGGTGATCAGGGATGCTGCTGCGCTCGGCAGCCTCGATCACGACGACGCCGCGGGTCAGTGCCACGATGTGGTGTCGCCCGCCGTCGGCGGCGCCGTGATGCGCGGTGACATCACGCCACCTCCTGGCAGGCCCACCTGCCCGCGAGCGACTCGGCAGGGTTCAGACTGCTGCCACAACACGGCCGCAGCAGCAACCTTCGACATTCCGGGATATCCGTCGGCACGGGCAGACATCCAAATGAACCAGCTGCACCATCGTTGCATCGTGGGGGTCAGGGGTTCAAAATCCCTCAGCTCCGCCCAAACCTACAGGTCAGTGGCTTGCGAGAGCTGCCAGGCGAGGCTTCCAAGATCATTTGTCACGCCGATGTCACCAGGACGGGCGTCCTCGGGTGACACTGCGCGTGCCTAAACGAATTTTCCGTTACGCGTCGGTACCTGATCTGGCTGGTCTCCCGGCTCGATCTGAACTCAGTGACGTGATGGTGCTACTGCATGAGGGCCATCGGCACTCATGCAGGGCCGGACCCGGGCTGGCGTGAACACCGCCGGGATCGCGGCGGGCTACTCTCGTGCCGGTGGCTGCGCATTCCGGTGTGCGCGGGCGGGCGCAAGTATTGCCGTGGTCGTGGGGCGGCTACTCGCGACTGTGCGGGAAGGTAGGTCTGCCCTAGTCCGGTCTTGGCCCTACGAACGTGCCTCGCTGCGGCACCGTGAACACAAGTCCCTCGTCTCGCAGGACAGCTACCGCGTGCCGCACAGTGTCTCTGCCTACCTCGTATGTCTGCGCTAGCGCAGACTCGCTCGGCAGCCGGTCAAGGCTGGCCAGCTCGCCTGACGCAATCTGCCCGCGCAAGATCGCCGCTACCTGCTCGTAAACAGGAACGTGAGAGTACGGGTTAACCGGCACGTAGCCAACGTAGAAAACATCGGCCGACTCCCCGCTAGTTGGCAACATTCGACCTGGTAGGCAACATCTGCCCTTGTTGGGTACTATCAAACTCCCGGACGTTCGCAGACCAGGAGATAGCGATGCTCAGCAGGGAAGATCAGGCCGCGCTCGACAGCCTGCGCTGGCACTGGGACACGGCGCACGCGATCAACTGCGAGGGCAAGAGCTGGACGGCGATACCCGCAGCCGAGCCAGAGGCAGTGATCACGGCCAGCGCTGCGGCAGAGCTGCGGACGGCCATGCAGAACGACTACGCCGCACGGGCCATGCGGGCTAACGCCACAGCTGTCCGCTGGGCGGGCATCAGCAGCTTGTAGAACGCCGCGCTACGGCGGCGCAGTTAACCGATCAAGAAAGGCAGAGCCTGCCGATCGCGAATCCCCGGTTCCGGGCCGACACTCCTCCGGCAGGCGGCAGCGCGGCAGCGCGCCTGCGAGGGCTTGTCGGCGGCTGCTGAGAAACTGGCCGGTATGTCTGCCTGGCAGTACGCACAGTTAACGATCCGGCTCGAGGGCCGCGGCGGAGAGGACTCGTGCACGATCTTGTGGCACGGGCCCGGACAGGGCCTGGGCAAGAACTTCTCCGGCAGCGGCCAGGACGGTGCTGGAGCTGATGAACCAGGTCGGTGCTGACGGCTGGGAGCTGGCCGGCCTGGAAGAGCGCCGCGAAGGCGGCGACGGCCGCACCTACTGGGACGCCGCCTGGTCCCTGACCACCTACACCGTCAAGCGCCTGGTGCCCCCGTAGGCCGGCGCGGCGTGCGGTCCTGGCCACCGTCCCGGCAGGACTCTCATGCGTTCTTTGAGTGTTGCTGGGCGGAGATCCTGCTCGTGGTGGTCGCAGATGACCTGGGCTCATGTGCGCCGCTTGCCGAGCCGTACTCCACTGGTACAGCGGCATTGCCACCTATTCCGGACGCCACCCGTACTGCCGCAACGGCACCCAGCCCAGCTGAACCCGCCGACGTCCTGGTCGTCAATGACGCGCTTGCCGTTGCATGGCATGCAAGTCCTGGTGTCCTTGTGGGGACGTTGCGCTGGCGTGAAAATGGCGGTCGGGCGGGCGTCGGCGCGGGCGGGCTGCCGCGCGGTGGTGTCGGCTTCGGGGGTGGTTTTGCGTGGTCGGGCTGTGGAATGGCCTGGGCGGTGGCAGGGTGCTGGTGGCTGCCCGCTGACGCCGGTATTTCTCTCTGGGACGCAAGCCCGTATGCAAGTCTGGCGCCGGGGCCTTGACCTTCGGGTCGCGCACTGTTGCCTTTGAGCACGCCGGTCAGAATTTCGGTTCCTACTGAGGCCCCCGGGCATCCGCGCGCGTGTCTTGATGGCGAGGCGAGAGGTGCTGGCGATGATGGTGCCGCAGGAGATCGAGGATGCGGAGTACGAGCAGGTCCTGGAGCGGGTGGCCGCGGTGGACGTGGCCAAGGCGACCGGGATGGTGTGCACCCGGGTGCCGCATCCGGCCAGGCCGGGGAGGCGGCAGACCAGGGTGTGGGAGGTGGACGCGGACACCGGCTCGGTGATGGAGCTGGCTGATCACCTGGCGGCCGAGCGGATCGCGAAGGTCACCCTGGAGTCGACGTCGGATTACTGGCGGATCTGGTTTTACCTGCTGGAGGCGGCCGGGCTGGACGTGCAGCTGGTCAACTCGCGGGACGTGGCGAACGTCCCGGGGCGCCCGAAGAGCGACAAGCTGGATTGCGTGTGGCAGGCGAAGCTGACGGAGCGGGGGATGCTGCGGCCCAGCTTCGTGCCGCCCGCGGAGATCCGCCGGCTGCGGGATTACACGCGGCTGCGGACTGACCTGACCCGGGAGCGGACCCGGCACTGGTCGAGGCTGGAGAAGCTGCTCGAGGATGCCCTGATTAAGGTCACGGCGGTGGCCAGCAAGACCGGCTCCAAGTCGGTCCGGGACATGCTGGAGGCGCTGATCGCGGGGGAGCGCGACCCGGAGGTCCTCGCCGGGCTGGCCCGCGGGAAGATGCGGGCCAAGCACGATCGCCTCGTTGAGGCGCTCAACGGCCGGTTCGATGACCACCACGGCGAGCTGGCCCGGGTACTGCTGGACCAGATCGACAGCCTCACCACGCACATCGACAAGATCACCAGCCGTGCCGGGGAGCTGATCGCGGCGATGCGTGGGGCGTGGGGCGTGGACGCCGATGGTGTCACCGGCCCGGGCGCGGGCCTGGGCCCGGGCGCGCCGGTGCTGCCCGCGGTCGACCGCCTGGACGAGGTCACCGGCATCGGCGCTCCGGCCGCCCAGGTGATCATCGCCGAGATAGGCCTGAACATGGGCGTCTTCCCCACTCCCGGGCACCTGGTGTCCTGGGCGAAGCTATCTCCGCGGACCATCCAGTCCGGGGCCAGGAACCAGTCCGGGCGCACCGGCAAGGGAAACCCCTATCTCAAGGGCGTCCTGGGCGAGGCCGCCGCCGCGGCCGGCCGGACCGACACCTTCCTCGGCGAGCGCTACCGGCGCATCGCCCGGCGGCGCGGCAAGCTGCGGGCCCTGGTCGCCGTCGCCCGCTCCATCCTGGTCATCGTGTGGCACCTGCTCGCCGACCCAGCCGCCCGTTTCCGCGAGCTGGGCGCCGGCTACTACGCCAGCCGCATCGACAAGAACCGCAAGACCCGCAGCCACGTCCGACAGCTGGAGGCACTGGGCTACACCGTCACCCTCGCCCAGGCCGCCTGACCCCGGCTGCTCAGATCTTCCGCCAGTCACCGGCCAGGGTTCGCTGCCGCGCCGTGGCTGAGGCCGTTATTTTCCGGTCAGAGGTCTGGGGTTCGAATCCCCATAGCTCCACTCGTTTTCCCAGGTCAGAGCGTAATTCTAAGATCATCTAGAGCGTTTCAAGATCGCTTGACCGTCATTTGACCGTCGCGGCGGACAGGGTGGGTTGGCACTCAGCCTCACGGACTGGCTCTGGATGGCATGCCGGATGCGGGTGCCGTAGTGTTCGTTGAACAGGCATGGGGTGGCCAATAGCGGGTCTTCGGTGGGCGCTCAGGCGGACGGCGGGCGGCTGAGCGCCTCGTATCGCGACGGGATGGGACAGCCTGCAAGGCGCGGCGCGTCCTGCAGGCCCGGGAGCGGCGCGGGGGGCGAATTTCTGTCCGTCGCGCGGAGCAACCCTCGGACGGTGGAAACTAACGGCAACGGAGACTCAGCAGAAACAGGCTGTAGTGGCGCGGCCCGCCGATCGCGACCGGAATGCGGTAACAGACGCAGCGCGCTTCCGCTGGCAAACCCCTGGTCCCTTTCTCATCCACAAGCCGTCTTCCGTTCCGGAACCATCCCTTTCCTTCGGCGGCGATACCTTCCAGCACATGCAGGGTGTTGGCCACGTTCGCCGCATCAAGCGTGGCCTCGGAGAGCGAATTTTCGTCCTCTCCCTGCCGGATGTCCTCCGGGTCGAGGTCCGTTACGATGACGCTGATCGGGTCTCCGTTCACCAGCGTGAGCGTGAACTTCTGCTGGATACGAGGCTTGGGCGGGCCACTTCGCGTCAGCGAAACATGGGCGGAGGCAACGGCGTCATAGCGATAGCTGATCCGGTCGCCCAAACGGAGAGTCACTGCGACGAAGCCGAGATCGGCTGACATCTGGCGCACCCCGTCCGAGGTCAGCACGAACACGATGAGCTTGTACCTGGAGTACCTCACCGGGCCGTTGCGCAGCCGTGCGTGCTTGGCCCTCCTGCCTGGTTCTTCGAGGAACGCGTACGTGACGACCTGGCTGCGTGCCAGCTTGTAGTGATCCATCGCCTGCGCGAGCAGCACGGTCCGGTCGTGGTCCAGCCAGGCCTCTATCTCCGCGTCGCTCGGACGGTCCTTCAGCCTGTCGGTCCATCGCACGAACTCCGCCTCGATCTCCGCCAGCCGCTGAGCGGCTTCAACTGTGTCCGCCGTGTGCCGCCTGTCCTCTAGGTCAATCCGGAGCCAGATGCGCCATGCAAGGACGCCGCTCAGCGCCCCCGCAATCACGCTGACCGCGTCGGTGAGCGGGGAGGTCCGCAGCATGGCGATGGCCACGATGCCGCCGACAACAGCGGTGGCGATCCCGATCCGGGATTTCCTTAACATGCCGAGCTCAGGGAGAAGCTGATTCTGGTAGTCGTACAGCGTCCCATCGCGCCAGCGGTCCCTGGACTGGCGGATCCGGTACCGGATGAGCCAGGCGACTCGTTCGGCGGGGATTCTGCTTTCCCGGTACACCTCAACGATCTCGGCCCTGTCGAACGACCGGATTCCGGCGGTTGCGGCCTCCCACGCAGCCCTTTCCGCCTTATCGGGCAGGTACTTGGGCGCGTATCGGCGGAACAGCGCATCGACCTTGCCGGCGAATCCCTCGCCGGGAGAGCGAGACGCGGCTGGCGCCGGCGCCTGAAGCTGCCTGTCCTTCATTCGCCGGCGCTCTGTCAGGAAGCGCAGACCCAGGCCGTTGATCGTGGCGACGGTACCGCCCGCGAGCCCGGCCGCGTACGCGAGCACGCCAAGCACGGCTCCGTGCCGCAGCAGTTCCCAGCTGAAGTACCCGGCCACCACGGCGAAGATCCCCGTGCTAGCCCAGGCGGCGAACCGTTCGGCGGGCGTGGTGGACGGGGGCCGTACCGAACGCACGCGCGGATCGATAGGGACCGGCTGGAAGAATTTCCATGCCCGGTTCTTTCTGTCGCTGCCTGCCTGCCCGGCCTCTGCCCTGGCCCGTTCACGCCGCCACATGTCGTCTTTGAGCGGACCTTCAAGGAAGAGCTCAACATGTGGCAGGAGCAACGCGCGTTGCCTAATACCAAGCCGATCGAATTCACCGACAATAGCTGATATATCGGGTCCCGGGCCTTCCTTCTTCAGCGCGCCCGCTGATTCGAGGAGCCGGAAGACGAGCCAGGTCCCTTCTGACCACGGATCGTCCGCGTCGCGCGGACTCTGGCTCCTGGTCATGTTCAGTTGATTCAGATCCTCATGAGAGAACTGCCGGACGGTCCGGCCGCTGAGCATCGCGACCAGCCAGTGAAAGCGTGCCTCGCTGGTTTTGTAGTCCCCGATCATGGCGTCCCAGATGAGTTCACGTGCCTTCGTCGCCTTGCCGCTGTTCAGGTTGTTAAGGCCGATCTGGTATTTGTCTTCCGGTGAATCGCCTGGCAAAGCAGTCAGGCGCACGTCGCCTTCGACGACGATCAGGTCACCGTCGAGGTCGATGGACTGAGCCTGGATGCCGACGCTAGCGCTCCCGCCCGCGACGTTGAACGATGAAGTTCCCGGGCTGGTCATGCCGGGTTCCGGACCGCGGACAGGGGGGCTACCAGGCTCGCCGCGAGGCTGGCGAGATCGCTGAGCACGCCAACCGCCCAGCCGAGCGCCAGCCGTAGTTTCCCGGGCCTGACAGCGCGATTGCTGGTGGTGCTCAAGGTCGCTGGGCCGGTGCCGAGGTCAGGGCCGAGCCGGATGCCGCCGTGTATGTTCTGGGCCTGTACTCCAACCCGGGCGTTCCCGGTGGCGATGTTGGTGTTCGTGCTGTCACCTCGTCCTGTCTCGCGGGATCCTGGAGTGCCCTGCTGATCGTTGCCGAGTTCCCTGGCCAGCGCGGCGGCGAGGGCGATCGCGAAGGCCGCGGCGCTGGCAGCCGCCCGGGGCTGTGATCCGGTGCGGTCGGCCGCCGCCTTGCCGCCATCGGCCCGGTCACTGATGCCCCGGATCACGACCACGGGGAGCGAGTCGTTGAGGTGCGCTGCCTGCGCGACGCCGGCGGCCTCCATTTCGATGGCGCACGCGTCGTTGTAGTGCTCGCGGATCCATCGCGCCTCGGCGGAAAGCATCGAGTCCTGGACGATCTCGCCCGCCGCGATCGGCCCGAACACCACGTTCGCACGTGCCGCGTCGGGCGGTAGCTCCCGCGTCCACTCGCCGGTGCGGCTGAGATGCTGGGCGATCTGCTGTGCGCGGTGGGAGACTTCCCACACCCGCGGCCGGGCCTTCAGTCCGTCGTCCTGGCTGGTCCCACCGTGATAGGCGTATACATGCGTCGCCACGACGATGTCGCCGAGAGCGATTGACGGCCGCAGCGCGCCGGCCACGCCCACAAACAGCAAGGCCGCGGGATCGAATTCCGAGATCGCTCGCTCGGCCAGTACAGCGGCCGCGTGGTTGCCCTTGCCGACGAGGGCTAGCGCCACACGGCAGTCGTGGCCCGCTAGCCGCCCGACCTCGAAGCGGGTACCTGCCCTGTGCGATTGCACCTGGATATCGGTCAGCTTGCCCCTGATCGATTCATACTCCAGGTCGAGGGCGGTGAGAACCACGATGGTCTTCTGCTCGCTCATGACTTTTCCTTCGCCTCGCTTACCGAGAATCGGGGTGGGGCTGGCGGGCCGCGTCATCGGCGGGTTGAGCACCGTGCCCGGTCCGGCCCGGAAGAGTCGCGCGGGTCGGCCGACCCCGGCCCGCTTGCTCGGACCTGCCGGGACGACGAAATCGCGGGTGCCCTGGATCTTGCGGTAGAAGTTCCTGGGGTCGAGACGGACATCCCAGACCGTCTCGTAGACCTGCTGCAGCTCTGAGATGGTGAAGGCCGGCCCACAGAAAGCAGTCGCGACCGCGGAGTACTCAAGCTTCCTCCGCGCACGCTCAACCCCGTCCGCGACGATCCGCTGATGGTCAAACGCGAGCAGCAGCGATCCGGAGAGCACCTCGTCGGCCGACATCCAGCGCGCGTCCGCGGCATCAGTGCCCGCCACGGGATCCGGCAACCGAGGCGCGATCGCCAGGAAGGCCACGGACACCACCCGCCCGCGCGGATCCCGCCCCGGGTCACCGTACACGCCGAACTGCTCCAGGAGCAGAGCGTCGGCGTCCAGCCCGGCCTCTTCAGACAGCTCCCGCCGGGCCGCGACCGGGATGGGCTCATGCTCGTCGCGCAGGAAACCGCCCGGCAGCGCCATCGCGCCTGCGTATGGCTCGACACCGCGCTCCACCAGCAGCACCTGCAGGCTCGTCCCGCGCAAAGTAAGGATCACCAAATCGACGGTGAGGAGCACGCTAGGCGGTTGCCATTCATCGATGGTCACTCGTCGATTGTCACTTCTTGTCAGAGTGACAGGAAGTAACGTGGAGGTTAGCTCATGGTGGCGATGGGTGGGCGACTTCCTAGCGGCGCGGGATTCCCGCGCAGGCGTTCCAGTGCACGCTTGCGGAACGGGACGCGATCTTCGAGCACGCGGCCCGGGCAGGCTGGAGCCGCCGCTAAGAACATCCAGTGCTCCGCCTCCAGTGACCCCGCTGCCGCGGCGGATGCGGCGTAGGCGGCAGCCGACGCCTTGCATGTCGCGGCGCGAATCCTACACAGCCCGCAACTGCGCCGCGTGGCAGGCAGCTACGACCGCACTGCCGCGCGGTATGCCCAGATCCCGCGCCATCCGTGAGGGGAACCAGCCGCGCACCGGCCAAGTGCCGGCTGTGTTGAACAATGCCGTCTTGGCCCTCTCAAGGCGGTGGCGCCGGTTCAAATCCGGTCGGGGCTACTGGAGTAGCAGCAGGTCAGGGGCCTGATCGCTGGTCACGGCGGTCAGGCCCTTGATCATCTGTCCGTCGTTCGTCCGTGAGTTCTGCCGTCATCGGGCGGTAGCGGGCGCTACTGGATGAGGGTCATCGGCACTCATGCGGGGCCAGCCCGGGCGGGCGTGAACATCGCAGCATGAGAATTCGCGCACGTGGATCGGGGCTAAGCCTTAGTCCGGTCTTGGCCCTACGAACGTGCCTCGCTGCGGCACCGTGAACACAAGTCCCTCGTCTCGCAGGACAGCTATCGCGTGCCGCACAGTGTCTCTGCCTACCTCGTAGGTCTGCGCTAGCGCAGACTCGCTCGGCAGCCGGTCAAGGCTGGCCAGCAATCTCCCGGACGTTCGAGACCAGGAGATAGCGATGCTCAGCAGTGAATATCAGGCCGCGCTCGACAGCCTGCAGGGCGCGGTGGCTTCCCGCTCCACGAGCAGGCCGCGCTCGAAGCAGGCTCCGGCGCGCACAGAGCACGGTTTAGATTCGCTGGTCATGCGCGCTCCGGCCGCTCGGGCAGGCCATGTTGCGCGCCGCTAGCCGCGCCCCTTCTACCTGGGCGTGGCACAGTGACCCGCCAGGACAGGATGGCCGGCGCAGCTGGATGACCTCGGCGTCGCACGGCCCTGCGCGCTGTGGGTCTGCGGCACCGCTGACCTGCGGGCCAGCTGCGAGAAGTCGCTGGCCGTCGTCGGCGCCCGGGCCGCCACCGCCTACGGCAAGCATGCCGCCACCTCCATCGCGGCGGACCTGGCAAGGCATGGCTGGGCTGTTATCTCCGGCGCCACCTACGGCATCGACGCCGCCGCCCACCACGGCGCCCTGCCCGCCAGCGGCGCAACCATCACCGTGCTGGCCTGCGGTCCCGACGTCCCCTGCCCCCGCGCGCAGGCCGGCGCGGACCAAGGGTTGTGCCAGCACGGCAAAAGAGCTACAAGGAAATGTCAGGATCCAACCTGCTAGTTGAATAATCGGCAAGCCGGGTGGCTCGCTTTCGAGGGCCTGGAGGTGATCATGGAGACCCGCGCAACAGGGCCGTTGTTCGCCTCGCCGAGCATCGTCGCCGAGACGGCTGGCGTGAATGCCGATGACGGCAGCGTGGTACTTCGCTCGGCCGATCCGCTGGGCGCCTATCCCGCCACCGTGATGCACAGCGTGCGGGCGTGGGCCGCCGTGAACCCGCACCATCGGCTGGTTGCCGAACGCGGGCCTGGCGGAGCGTGGCGTAGTTGCAGCTACGGCGCGGCGGTAGCGGCAGCTGATGCGATCGGCCAGGCGCTGCTAGCTCGCGGGCTTGGCCCGGACCGGCCGCTGCTGGTCCTGTCCGGCAACAGCGTCGATCACCTGCTGATGACACTGGGGGCGATGACCGCTGGCGTTCCGGTCGCACCCGCCAGCGTCGCGTACTCGCTGCAAAGCCGCGACCATGCGCGCATCCGGGCCATCGCCGAACTGATCCGTCCGGGCGCGGTGTTCGCCGAGGATGCTGACCTGTTCGCAGCGGCCCTTGATGCGGTCGCCAGCGTGCCGGCCATCGTGACCGCGGGCCGCAGGCCGGGAGCCGAGCGACTTGACCAGCTCTTGACCACTGTCCCCGGCCAGGCAGCCGCAGCCGCGTTCGACGCCGTCGACGGGGATGCGGTGGCCAAGATCCTGTTCACCTCCGGCTCGACCGGGACGCCGAAGGGCGTGCTCAACACCCACCGGATGCTAGCCGCTGATCAGCAGATGATGCGGCAGGTGTGGCCGTTCCTCACTGGCGAGCGTCCGGTGATCGTCGACTGGCTGCCGTGGAGCCACACCTTCGGCGGCAACCACAACCTGAACATGATGCTTACCTCCGGTGGGACGCTCTACGTGGACGCGGGGCGCCCGGCGCCGGGCATGTTCGCGCAGACGATCGCGAACCTCACCGAGGTGCCGCCGACCATGTACTTCAACGTCCCGGCCGGATACGCGCAGCTCGTGCCGGCCCTGGAGGCAGATCCGGTCTTTGCGGCGCGCTTCTTCTCCCGGCTGCGGCTGATGTTCAACGCCGCAGCGGCGCTGCCGGCTGCGCTGCGTGGCCGGCTCGGCGAGTTGGCGGCGCGCAGCGCCGGTCGCGAGGTTCCGGTCACCGGATCGTGGGGCGCGACCGAGACCGCTCCGGCGGTGACGACAGCGCACTTCGACTACGCTGACGCCCGCTGCATCGGCGTGCCGTTGCCGGGCACGGAGGTGAAGCTCGTGCCGGCCGAGGGCGCGTACGAGATCCGGGTAAAGGGCCCGATAGTGACGCCGGGCTACTTCGCGCGGCCGGACCTGGACGCGGCAGCATTCGACGGGCAGGGCTTTTACTGCTCCGGTGACGCCGTTGTCCCCGCCGACCCTGAAGATCCGAACGCCGGCCTGGTGTTCCGGGGACGCATCGCGGAGGACTTCAAACTCACGACCGGCACGTACGTGCGGGTCGGCGCGGTCCGCACGGCGTTGCTGTCGGCTACGCCGATGCTGTCCGATGTGGTGATCGCGGGCGAGAACCGCGAGTTCGCGTGCGCGCTGGCCTGGCTGAATTCCACCGAAACAGTCAAGGTGGTCGGCGAGGAACCGCAAGCACAGGGCGAGCTGATCGTGCACGAGATCGTACACACCACGCTCGCGCAGGTCCTGGCTGACCACAACGCCGCAGTGGGCTCAGCTGCCCGCATCGAGCGGCTCGTGGTGATGGCCCACCCCGCCGACATGGACGGCGGCGAGATCACCGACAAGGGTTACGTTAACCAGCGGCAAGTCCTCGTCAACCGGTCAACGCTGGTCGAGCTGCTCTACCTCCAGCCAGCACCAGCCGACGTCATCGTCGCAGGAAGGACTGTGTGATGCGGTACGAGAATGTCGCGATTCCGGCCGGGCTGGCGTGGAGCTCGCCATTCACCAAGTGGCAGGGCTCGCTGGCGGAGGTATCCAGCCTCGATCTCGCCGCCGACGTCACCGCCCGGGCCCTGGTGGAGCGGCATGTCGACGCTGGCCAGCTCGACGGCCTGGTGCTGGGTTGGACGATCCCGCAGCCGGACATCTTCTACGGCGCCCCGACGCTGGCGGCGCGGCTTGGCGCCGGAGCAGTGAGCGGCCCGATGATCAGCCAGGCCTGCGCAACGTCAGTTGCGTGCCTGGCCGCAGCCGCCGGCGCGGTCGCGACCGGTGCGGGCCTCCAGCTTGTGGTCACCACTGATCGCACCAGCAACGGGCCGCAGCTGCTGTATCCGGCACCGTCGGCGATGGGCGGCGCACCGATTTGTTCCAACTGGGTGCTGGACAGCTTCGCACGTGACCCGTGGGCAGGTACCTCGATGTTGGCAGCGGGCGAGAACGTGGCTGCCGAGTCCTCGATATCCCGCGGCGACCTCGATGAGCTGGCTGTCCTGCGGTCCAGCCAGTACCAGAAGGCGCTGGCAGACGACCGAGCCTTCCAGCGCCGGTACATGGTGGAGGTCCAGATCCCGCAGCGCCGTAAACCGCCGCGGGTGATAGCCGCCGACGAGGGCGTGCGGCCCATGGTGCTCGACGAGATCAGCGGGCTGCCGTCGGCGTCCCCGGATGGACTGCACACCTTCGCCACCCAGACCCACCCTGCCGATGGCACCGCCGGTGCCCTGGTCACCACGCTCGACGAGGCTCGTGAGCTAGCCAGGGGCGCCGGCGTGGCGCAAATCCTCGCGACCGGGTTCGCGCGGGTGGCACCGAGCCATATGCCCCAGGCACCGGTCCCGGCGGCTAGCGCGGCCCTCGAGGCCGCGGGTCTGACGATCGGCCAGATGGACGCGGTGACCACGCACAATCCATTCGCGGTGAACGACATCTACTTTTCCCGCCAGACAGGCTTTCCGCTGCACCGGATGAACTCCTACGGCTGCAGCCTGATCTTCGGTCACCCGCAGGGCCCGACTGGCCTGCGCTCGCTCGCCGAACTGATCGAGGAGCTGCGCCAGCGCGGCGGTGGCATCGGCCTGTTCACCGGCTGCGCCGCCGGAGACTCCGGGGCGGCAGTCGTGCTTCGGGTAACAGATTGAGGGTGACCATGCCGGATGACGACCTGAACGCGCAGACACCGCACGCCGAGCCTGGCTCGGAGGCCACCTCGCCGAGGGTCGACTTCCGGGTGCTTCCGCAACGCTACAAGCACTGGCAGCTGGCGTGCGATGGACCGGTCGCGACACTGACGATGAACGTCGACGAGCGGGGCGGGCTGGTGCCCGGGTACGAGCTGAAGATGAACTCATACGACCTCGGCGTGGACATCGAGCTCTACGATCTGGTCCAGCGGCTGCGGTTCGAGCATCCCGAGGTACGTGCCGTCGTGGTCACCAGCGGCAAGGACAAGATCTTCTGCGCCGGCGCGAACATTCGCATGCTTGCCACCTATCGCACCCGTGGAAGGTGAACTTCTGCAAGTTCACCAACGAGACCCGAAACGGCATTGAGGACGCGACTGCCAGCTCGGACCAGACATACCTGGCGGCAGTGAACGGGACAGCGTCTGGCGGCGGCTACGAGCTGGCGCTGGCATGCGAGCACATTATGCTTGTCGATGACCGCTCCTCGGCCGTGGCGCTGCCAGAGCTGCCGCTCCTGGGAGTGCTGCCGGGCACCGGCGGGCTTACCCGGGTCGTCGACAAGCGCCACGTGCGCCGCGACCTGGCTGATTACTTCGCCACCAGGTCCGAGGGCGTTGGCGGGAAGAAAGCCGTCCAGTGGCGGCTCGTCGACGAAGCCGTCCCGCGCGCCCAATGGGACAAGATCGTCGCGCAACGGTCACGGGAACTGGCTGAGCATTCCAGCGCGGGCGACGTGGCGGGCATCGAGCTGACCCCGCTGCCCAAGACCCGCACCGCTAAAGGAATCTCCTACGAGTACGTGGCAGCCACCCTCGATCGCGCCCGGGGGGTCGCTGAGATCACCATCCCCGGCCCCGGAGCCGACGTCCCAGCCGACATCGCTAAGGTGCACGCGCAAGGCGCCGGCTTCTGGGCCCTGGCCATGACCCGGGAGCTGGACGACCTGATCCTGGACCTGCGGACCAACGAGCTGGAGCTCGGCAACCTGGGTGTTCCGCACGCGCGGCAGCGCGCAGC